>NZ_CP185342.1:0-1790000 GCF_059322965.1 Endozoicomonas sp. PH6C
AGGTTAATACCCTGCATCTGTGACGTTACTCGCAGAAGAAGCACCGGCTAACTCCGTGCCAGCAGCCGCGGTAATACGGAGGGTGCGAGCGTTAATCGGAATTACTGGGCGTAAAGCGTGCGTAGGCGGCTTGTTAAGTTGGATGTGAAAGCCCCGGGCTCAACCTGGGAACGGCACCCAAAACTGGCAAGCTAGAGTGCGGAAGAGGAGTGTGGAATTTCCTGTGTAGCGGTGAAATGCGTAGATATAGGAAGGAACACCAGTGGCGAAGGCGACACTCTGGTCTGACACTGACGCTGAGGTACGAAAGCGTGGGGAGCAAACAGGATTAGATACCCTGGTAGTCCACGCCGTAAACGATGTCTACTAGTCGTCGGGGATCTTGCATTTCTGGTGACGCAGCTAACGCGATAAGTAGACCGCCTGGGGAGTACGGCCGCAAGGTTAAAACTCAAATGAATTGACGGGGGCCCGCACAAGCGGTGGAGCATGTGGTTTAATTCGAAGCAACGCGAAGAACCTTACCTGGCCTTGACATCCTGCGAACCTTTTAGAGATAGAGGGGTGCCTTCGGGAACGCAGTGACAGGTGCTGCATGGCTGTCGTCAGCTCGTGTCGTGAGATGTTGGGTTAAGTCCCGCAACGAGCGCAACCCTTATCCTCAGTTACCAGCACTTCGGGTGGGCACTCTGGGGAGACTGCCGGTGACAAACCGGAGGAAGGTGGGGACGACGTCAAGTCATCATGGCCCTTACGGCCAGGGCTACACACGTGCTACAATGGTGCATACAGACGGTTGCCAAGCCGCGAGGTGGAGCTAATCTGAGAAAGTGCATCGTAGTCCGGATTGGAGTCTGCAACTCGACTCCATGAAGTCGGAATCGCTAGTAATCGTGAATCAGAATGTCACGGTGAATACGTTCCCGGGCCTTGTACACACCGCCCGTCACACCATGGGAGTGGGTTGCTCCAGAAGTAGCTAGCTTAACCTTCGGGAGAGCGGTTACCACGGAGTGATTCATGACTGGGGTGAAGTCGTAACAAGGTAGCCCTAGGGGAACCTGGGGCTGGATCACCTCCTTAAACGACGACCGACCTTCCATAAGCGTTCACACGAATTGTTTGATTATCAGTTGACAGTGGTCAGTGACCAGTTGTCAGTTGTTAGTTTTGTTCTTTAACAATGTGGAATCCAAACTTAAATTAAGCTGAGTTGATTTAAAAGACGCTGGTCTTTTAATGAAATTCTTGCTGAGACACTCTCAAGTTATTTACCGAAAGGTAATAGCTAATGTGTATGGCGTTCAGTTGTCAGTGGTCAGTTAACAGTGGCCAGTGATGAACTGAAGATCGTTAAGGTAGTTATTGCCTATAACCATCAGTTGCCACGAATCGACTGACCACTGGTCACCGACAACTGACAACTGAGATCTCGAAGAGATCGCTTTGGGTTATATGGTCAAGTGACTAAGCGTACACGGTGGATGCCTTGGCAGTCAGAGGCGATGAAGGACGTGGTAATCTGCGAAAAGTCTTGGGGAGCCGATAAACAGGCGTTGATCCAGGAATGTCCGAATGGGGAAACCCACTCACACAAGTGAGTATCCTTAACCTGAATACATAGGGTTTAGGAGGCGAACCCGGGGAACTGAAACATCTAAGTACCCGGAGGAAAAGAAATCAACCGAGATTCCCCCAGTAGCGGCGAGCGAACGGGGAGTAGCCCTTAAGCAATTTTTGGTTTAGCGGAACACTCTGGAAAGTGTGGCCATAGTGGGTGATAGCCCCGTACGCGAAAAGCCAGTGATTGTGAAATCGAGTAGGACGGCACACGTGAAATGTTGTCTGAACATGGGGGGACCATCCTCCAAGGCTAAATACTCCTGACTGACCGATAGTGAACCAGTACCGTGAGGGAAAGGCGAAAAGAACCCCGTTGAGGGGAGTGAAACAGAACCTGAAACCGTGTACGTACAAGCAGTGGGAGTCAGTGGTCAGTTGTCAGTTGTCAGTTGCCAGTAGGCAAGCGACAGCAGATGACTGATTACCAGGTCGTCAAGTTGGAAAATACGGGCAGATTTGCAGAGGTGTTGAAATTGACGCTGAACAAAACTGACCACCGACAACTGACAACTGGCCACTGATGACTGCGTACCTTTTGTATAATGGGTCAGCGACTTATTTTCTGTGGCAAGGTTAACCGTATAGGGAAGCCGTAGCGAAAGCGAGTCTTAACAGGGCGTCCAGTCGCAGTGAATAGACCCGAAACCGGGCGATCTATCCATGAGCAGGTTGAAGATCAGGTAACACTGATTGGAGGACCGAACCCACTGTCGTTGAAAAGCCAGGGGATGACTTGTGGATAGGAGTGAAAGGCTAATCAAGCCCGGAGATAGCTGGTTCTCCTCGAAAGCTATTTAGGTAGCGCCTCGTGTCTCACCATCGGGGGTAGAGCACTGTTTGGGCTAGGGGGCCATCCCGGCTTACCAACCCCATGCAAACTCCGAATACCGATGAGTGCAATCACGGGAGACACACGGCGGGTGCTAACGTCCGTCGTGGAAAGGGAAACAACCCAGACCGTCAGCTAAGGTCCCAAAGTAATAGTTAAGTGGGAAACGATGTGAGAAGGCCCAGACAGCCAGGAGGTTGGCTTAGAAGCAGCCACCCTTTAAAGAAAGCGTAATAGCTCACTGGTCGAGTCGGCTCGCGCGGAAGATGTAACGGGGCTCAAACTATTCACCGAAGCTACGGGGTTCAGTGGTCAGTTTTCAGTGGTCAGTTGTCAGTATGAGAAGACTGATGACCGACCACTGAAAACTGACCACTGCAACCGGTAGAGGAGCGTTCTGTAAGCCGTTGAAGGTCAACCGGGAGGTGGGCTGGAGGTATCAGAAGTGCGAATGCTGACATGAGTAACGATAAAGGGAGTGAGAGGCTCCCTCGCCGGAAGACCAAGGGTTCCTGCGCAACGCTAATCGGCGCAGGGTGAGTCGGCCCCTAAGGTGAGGTCGAAAGACGTAATCGATGGGAAACAGGTTAATATTCCTGTACCCCTTTTGACTGCGATGGAGTGACGGAGAAGGCTAGGCCAGCCCGGTGATGGTTATCCGGGTTTAAGGTCGTAGGCTGTGGACTCAGGCAAATCCGGGTCCACAAAGCCGAGAACTGATGACGAACCCACCAAGGTGGGGAAGTGGTTGATGCCAGGCTTCCAGGAAAACCTTCTAAGCATCAGGTCAAAAGGGACCGTACCCGAAACCGACACAGGTGGTCAGGTAGAGAATACCAAGGCGCTTGAGAGAACCTGGGTGAAGGAACTAGGCAAAATGGCACCGTAACTTCGGGAGAAGGTGCGCCGCTGCCGGTGACCGGACTTGCTCCGTAAGCTGGCGGTGGTCGAAGATACCAGGTGGCTGCGACTGTTTATTAAAAACACAGCACTGTGCTAACACGTAAGTGGACGTATACGGTGTGACGCCTGCCCGGTGCCGGAAGGTTAATTGATGCTGTTATCGCAAGAGAAGCGGTTGATCGAAGCCCCGGTAAACGGCGGCCGTAACTATAACGGTCCTAAGGTAGCGAAATTCCTTGTCGGGTAAGTTCCGACCTGCACGAATGGCGTAACGATGGCCACGCTGTCTCCACCCAGGACTCAGTGAAATTGAAATCGCTGTTAAGATGCAGTGTATCCGCGGCTAGACGGAAAGACCCCGTGAACCTTTACTACAGCTTCACAGTGGATCTTGATGTTGCTTGTGTAGGATAGGTGGGAGGCTTTGAAGTGTGGACGCCAGTCTGCATGGAGCCAACCTTGAAATACCACCCTGGCAATATTGAGGTTCTAACCCAGGTCCTTTAGCAGGATCGGGGACATTGTGTGGTGGGTAGTTTGACTGGGGCGGTCTCCTCCCAAAGAGTAACGGAGGAGCACGAAGGTTGGCTAAGCACGGTCGGACATCGTGCGGTTAGTGTAATGGTACAAGCCAGCTTGACTGCGAGAGGAACATCTCGAGCAGGTACGAAAGTAGGTCATAGTGATCCGGTGGTTCTGAATGGAAGGGCCATCGCTCAACGGATAAAAGGTACTCCGGGGATAACAGGCTGATACCGCCCAAGAGTTCACATCGACGGCGGTGTTTGGCACCTCGATGTCGGCTCATCACATCCTGGGGCTGAAGCCGGTCCCAAGGGTATGGCTGTTCGCCATTTAAAGTGGTACGCGAGCTGGGTTTAGAACGTCGTGAGACAGTTCGGTCCCTATCTGCCGTGGACGTTGGAAGTTTGAGGAGAGCTGCTCCTAGTACGAGAGGACCGGAGTGGACGAACCACTGGTGTTCGGGTTGTGTCGCCAGACGCATTGCCCGGTAGCTAAGTTCGGACGGGATAACCGCTGAAAGCATCTAAGCGGGAAGCCCCCTTCAAGATGAGACTTCCCTGGCCGCAAGGCCCATAAGAGACGTTGAAGACTACGACGTTGATAGGCGGGATGTGTAAGCGTTGTGAGGCGTTGAGCTAACCCGTACTAATGACTCGAGAGGCTTGACCATATAACGCCAAAGCGATTTGCGCAGCGAAGCTGCCAGCAAAAGCTGGAAGCTGGAAGCTTGAAGCCGTACACAGTGAACGAGAGTGTTGAGCAAGAATAGACGACACAGCTTAAAAGAGATTTGGATTCCAGAGCCTTAGTTTTCGAGAAACAGCTTCAAGCCTTCAGCTTAAAGCTTCCAGCTCGAGAGCCACCGGCTCGACCAGTTTTGCCTGGTGACCATAGAGTGTTGGAACCACCCGATCCCATCCCGAACTCGGAAGTGAAACGACACATCGCCGATGGTAGTGTGGGGCTTCCCCATGTGAGAGTAGGTCATCGCCAGGCATTGAATAAAGCAGAACCCCGGTTGAGAGATTGACCGGGGTTTTTGTTTTGTGGGCAAAGGAATGTGGCAGAACAGAAGTGAAACGAAACATGCCTGGGCGGCCCCACCTGGGCGGCCCCCACCTAGGCGGCCCCCACCGATGGTGAGGCTGTCGCAAAACTCTGGTTCCCATGCTCCAGCGTGAGAACCCATACCCATCTCGCGCTGCAGAGTCCGCTTTTCAGGGGAGGTATGCATTCCCACGCAGAGCGTGGGAACGAGTTGTTAGAGTTTTGCGACAGCCTCTGGTAGTGTGGGGCTTCCACATGTGAGAGTTGATTATCGCCAGGCATTGAATAAAGCAAAACCCCAGTTGAGAGATCAGCTGGGGTTTTTGTATTTTGGTAACCGAACTCGCAATTGACAGGATCATCCAGAACGACTTTGTAGAGTTGCAGCATTCTATCAAGAATTTATTAATGCTCGAATCTGCAAATTGTTATGTAAACGCCAAATAAACCCACGCCCTTCAGAATCAAAACCCCATTTGAAATGATTAGCCTCCCGATATAAGGAGGCCAATATGTCAAAGAAATTACCCGCAGACAGTGAATGGCTAGAGCGTGTTCAGTCGTGGCGGGATTCAGGTTTGACTCAGAGTGCGTGGTGCCAACAGCATGGTATAAGGGTATCCAAATTCGGATACTGGAAGCGTAAACTCGACACAACCCCCAGCGTAAAACCGACCCCGAACAACTCTGGCTTTGTCCAGGTAACACCCCAACCAGAACCTGGTGCGCCTTCTCGGATAACACCACTCTCCATCACCCTACCCAGTGGTGTAACAGTGTCCGGTATTGATGAAAGTAACCTGTCGCTTTGTGAGCAACTGGTGAGGGATATGCTATGAACACCCCGGTTATGCGACCGTCAGAGGTATTACCAAAGGTGTTTCTCTACCGGGAGCCGATTGACTTTCGCAAGTCATTTCGTGGGCTTGCTGTGTTGGTTGAACAAGAGCTGGGGCACAACCCCTTTGACGGCTATTTATATGCGTTTACCAACCGGCAGCGTAATAAAATCAAGTGCCTGTTCTGGGAAGATAATGGTTTTGTGCTTTATTACAAGAGCCTGTCTGAGGACAAATTCCACTGGCCCAAACCGGACGAAGAGCTGGTTACATTAACCGGGAAACAATTAAACTGGCTGCTGGACGGCTACAATCTCAATGCCATGCAACCCCATAAAAAAAGGCATTATGAGAGCTGTTTTTAGTCCTGTTTTTCAGGGTTTTATGGTAAAATAGCGACCATGAAATCGACCGCCGACACTCTGATTTTTCAGCCGAAATCCGCACTGGATTTGCCCTTTCATCAGGCTGAGACTAACCCTGAAATGGTCGCCTTGTTTGAGGCGATCCATTCGCAGGAAAGTGTCATTCTTGAAAAAGAAAATGCCCTTCTTGAAAAAGAAAATGCCCTTCTTGAAAAAGAAAATGCCCTTCTTGAAAAAGACGACATTATTCAAAAGAAGTCAGAGGTCATCGATTCTCAAAAAAAACGCATTGCGCAACTGGAAGAGTACCTGAGGCTCTCCCGATCCCGCCTGTACGGAAGAAGCACTGAAAAAAACAACAGCCAGGTCGACATTTTCAACGAGGTGGAGCTGGAAGGCTGCACCGGAGAGCAAGACGAAGCTGAAGGTCAGCCAGAGCAAGAGCCTCCAAAACCACGCAAAAAGAAAACAGGGCGCAAGTCATTTTCAGAGTCTCTGCCCAGAGTGCAGGAACGCTCTGAACTCAGTGAAGAAGAAAAAGCCGGAGCCATTGATACCTTCTTTGTCAAAGTCCGTGAAGAGCTTGATATCGTTCCGACCAAGGTTCAGGTGAAAGAAATTCTGCAAGAGAAAGCAGTCTTTCCAGAAGTCGATGAGCATGGACAGGAGAAGCGGGTCATTAAAGTTGCAGAGCTGCCAAAACACCCACTGCCCAAATCTTCACTCTCTGTTTGCACACTGGCCTGGATCATTGTCTCCAAGTACTGCGACGCACTGCCTTTGTACAGGCAAGAGAATATCCTCAAGCGATACGGTGGCTCTGTCACCCGGACGACGATGGCCAACTCTTTGATTCGGCTGTCTACAGAACTGCGGCCACTCATCAATTTGATGAGAGATCATCAAAAGACCGGTTCGGTGATCCATGCTGACGAAACCCGAATTCAGGTGATCAAGGAAACCAGCAAGTCCATCAACTCTGACAAATATATGTGGGTCAGCCTTGGTGGGCCACCCGGACAAACATCGGTGGTGTTTGAATACGATCCCTCAAGAGGCAAGGAGGTTCCCCTGCGTCTGTTCGAAGGGTTCAGCGGTTACCTGCAAACTGACGGGTATGCCAGTTACGACGCTGTATGCAAACAAGAAGGCATCACCCAGGCGGGTTGCTTCGACCACGTTCGCAGGAAATTTCTGGATGCCAGGAAGGGCGAAGCCAAACCGGGCAAAAAGGTGAAAAACACCCGCGTTAGCAAGGCGAATGTCGCTTTAGGCAAAATCGGTAAGCTTTACGCCATTGAGAAAGAAATAGGAGATCTTCCTCCATCAGAAAAAGCCATCCTGCGTCAGCAAAAGAGTAAGCCACTACTGGACGACTTTCATGTATGGCTGGAGAAAAACATAACCAGGCTAGACCCGGGCAGCCTGTCGCACCAAGCCATGAGCTATGCATTGAACCAATGGCCAAAACTGGTCGTTTACTGTGACAACGGCCACCTGGATATCAGTAATGCCGCAGCGGAAAACACCATCCGCCCCTTCGCTATTGGCCGCAAGAACTGGATGTTTGCAGACACGCCAAAAGGGGCGCAAGCCAGTGCCCTTTTATACAGCCTGATTGAAAGCGCAAAGGTGAATGGTCTGGAGCCTTTCAATTACCTGAACCATATTTTAAAAGAGCTGCCTTACGCCGATACCGTTGAGAAACTGGAACAGCTTCTCCCCTGGAATGTTAAGACAGGCAAAGAATAAGAAATCTTGGGGGCGGCAGCCAGTACGCTGGTTTATTTGGCGCTTACATTGTTATTTCTTTTGGTTAGAAGGTGCAAGACAGACTCTGTCTCCGTAATAGTCATCGTTGAAATTGCAATCGTTTTGCTTTTTGGATTGCTTAACTGAAACATCGAAACTATCTTGTTTATTTTCTAACTGTTTGGATACATTCATGGAATTGTCCTCTTGTTGTATAAAATAAAAGTTAGAGGCAAGCAGATGAAATTGGAAATTGGCAATGACTATCACAATGATAGAAAAGCTGTATTCAAATTATTGCAGTGCAGGACATTAACTGTTCTTAATCAATATCTGTTAATAAGGCCGCATTATCCATCCCAGTGGTCAGGCTTTTTCTGGTCGCGACTCAGGGCGTTATTTTTAATTATTAGTTCATGATCTACCAAGGAGTTAAGGTTGATGAAAATCATTGTGTATAACAAGAAAAATAGTGAACTTTGGACTTCAGCCGTCAGGAACGCTTTTCCTGATGCAGACGTACGTCATTGGGTTGAAGAAGCGTGTCACGACTGGCTGGCGGATTATGCAGTGATCTGGCAACCTCCGGCCGAATTCTTTCAACAACAGACCCAATTAAAAGCAGTATTTAACCAAGGTGTCGGTGTTGATGGACTGGTAAATCTTGAGAGCCTTCCTGCTGATCTTCCAGTCTTCAAGTTAAGAGGAGTCGGCATGGAGGAATACATGTCGGATTATGTGATATATGGTCTGCTGCATTTCTATCGAGATTTTGATTATTACAGGCAGCAACAGCCAGATAGTCATTGGCAGCCCCATAAAATAAGCAAAAAGTCAGAATGGACGGTAGGCATTCTCGGTCTTGGTGTTATTGGTAAAGCAGTGGCAAAGGCAGTCAGCGATTCAGGATTCCCGGTCATTGGCTGGAGTCGAACTGAAAAGCAGGTCGACGGTGTTAATGCTGTATCAGGCGATGCAGGATTGGACTACCTTCTGAAACACTCCAGAGTGCTGGTCAATCTCTTGCCCTCAACACCTTCTACCCAAAAGTTGTTGAATCAGAAGGCTTTGGAAAAGCTGCCTGAAGACAGTGTTCTTATTAATGGAGGACGGGGCGATGTTATCGAGATAGAGGCTTTGCAAAATCTTCTGGAAACAGGCCGCATGAGGGGCGCCGTGCTGGATGTGTTTGAAGTTGAGCCACTGGACAACAAGCATCCCCTTTGGCAGAACAGACGGGTTATTGTTACGCCTCATGTTGCAGCTCCTACTCCGATTGAGCGGGCGATGGAACAGATTGTTGCAGACGTAGCGCTTATTGAGCAGGGAGAAATGCCGCCAGCAATAGATAAAAGCCTGGGTTACTAGATTGCTCCGGAGCATATAGAATACCGGCCTTCAGTATACAAAGGTGTTGTTATGGCAATTAACTGGTTTCCCGGGCATATGCACAAGGCTCGAAAGGAGATCAAGAAAGTGGTTCCGGAAGTCGATCTGATCATCGAAGTTCTGGATGCCCGTATTCCTTTTAGTAGCGGAAACCCTCTGGTGCCTTCCCTGCGTGGTAAAACGCCCTACATTAAGGTCTTGAACAAGAGTGATCTGGCTGATCCTGCTGTCACTGAGCGGTGGATCAGGGAGATGGAAAAAGAAGAAGGGGTTAAGGCCATTGCCCTGACCCAAAGTCAGCCGGAAAAAGTGCGCGGTGTTCTGAGGCTGGCCGAGAGCATGGTAGAACGCAAACTCGACATCAAAGGCATGAGAGCCATGATCCTGGGGATTCCCAATGTCGGCAAATCCACCATGATCAACACGCTTGCCAACCGTATTATTGCCGAAACCGGAAATGTCCCCGCAGTGACCAAACAGCAGCAGCGCATCAAGTTGCCCAATGGCATGATGCTTTTGGATACGCCCGGATTCCTCTGGCCCAAGCTGGAGCCGGAAGCCTGTGGATATCGACTGGCCATTTCCGGAGCGATTAAAGATGCGGTTCTGGAATACGAAGACATCGCCCTGTTTGCCGCTGAATATTTTCTGAAAGCATACCCGGAAGCTCTCAGGCAGCGTTTTCAGATCAATGAGTTGCCTTCCAGTGATATCGAACTGATGGATGTGATTGCTGCCCGCAGAAACTGCATGAGAAGAGGCGGTATAGCTGATCTTCATAAGGTCTCTGAGATTCTCCTGAATGAATTCCGCAGCGGTGGCCTGGGACGGATCAGTCTGGAAACACCGGAGATGGTTGATCAGGAAAAACCTGAGCCAAAAGAAGCAGAGTAATCAAGTACCGGAGCATAAAAAAGCCCGCTGAGCGGGCTTCTAAGGAATTTGATTGAGCGATTACTGGGTGGCAATTAGTGATTCCCTGGGTGAGTAAGTTTTGTGGACGTACTCTTCAATCATTTCCTTGTACTCTTCAGTGATATTGTCACCCTTGAGCGTAGTTACTTTTTGACCGTCGATAAACACAGGTGCCGAAGGTGCTTCACCGGTTCCGGGCAGACTGATGCCGATGTTGGCATGTTTACTCTCACCGGGACCGTTAACAACACAACCCATAACCGCTACTTTCATTTCTTCCACACCCACAAATTTGTGACGCCAGGTCACCATTTTGGTACGCAGAAAGGCGTCGACTTCATCCGTCAGAACCCTGAAGAAAGTACTGGTGGTTCGACCGCAGCCGGGGCAGGCGGTCACCTCAGGAGAAAAGCTACGGACATCCAGTGCCTGTAATATCTGTTGGGAAACAATCACCTCTCGATCACGGCTGCCATTGGGCTCTGGAGTCAGGGAGGTACGAATGGTGTTGCCAATGCCCTGCTGAAGCAATACGCCCATGGCAACACTGGACGAAACAATCCCCTTGCTGCCCATACCCGCTTCGGTCAGACCCAGGTGGAGTGCATATTCACAACGCTCTGAGAGCATTTCGTAGACACTGATCAGGTCCTGTACCCGGGAGACCTTGCAGGAGATAACAATTTTGTTGGCCCCCAGCCCTCTTGCTACGGCTGCATCGGCACTGGTCAACGCAGAGAGTACCAGAGCTTCGTGCAGAACTTCCTGAGAGGATTTAGGGTTTTCAGAACGTGCGTTTTCATCCATTAAACGAGTCGACAGCTCTTTATCCAGACTGCCCCAGTTCACCCCGATACGAATCGGTTTGTCGTACTTTATGGCTACGTCAATCATGGCGTTGAAGCGATCGTCTTTCTTGTTGCCAAAGCCAACATTGCCCGGATTAATGCGATATTTGTGCAGCAGGCGGGCGGTATCATCGTACTTGGTCAGCAAAATATGACCATTGTAGTGAAAGTCGCCGACAATAGGGACGTTATAGCCCTGCTGGTTCAGCTTCTCATAGATGGCCGGAACTGCAGCAGCCGCTTCTTCGGTATTGACCGTCACCCGGACAATCTCAGAGCCAGCGTCCGCCAGAAGCTTTATTTGCTCAACCGTACGCTCGACATCAGCAGTATCCGTATCCGTCATGGATTGGACGACCACAGGCGCATCGCCACCGATGGTAATGTGTCCAACCTGAACAGCGTGGGTTTTATGGCGTCGGCCCATTAAATTGATTCCTCCGGAATAGGTTATCGAGTTGCTTCGACAAAAAAACTGGCAAGTGCCCTAGGTGAGGTAAAAGTGCTCACAACGAATGTGCAGGCAGCCAAACAATCTAGATAGTTTAACACTTATCGGGAAAAGCGTAGCAGGAACAACGCATCCGTTGGTCGTCTGTTTCATGTACCATACAGGAAATCATGAATTCCAGTCAGAAATATGTCACGGGAGATACCACTATGGCTAAAGAAACCACCGTCAGAGCGCGTATCGACGAAGCGTTAAAGGAAGAAGCGGAACAAGTGCTGCGTAAACTGGGACTAACGACCTCCCAGGCTATTAATCTCTATTTCAGCCAGATTGCCCTGAGAAAGGGGCTGCCGTTTGATGTGGTGATTCCTGACAAAAAGAAAACGTAAACTATACTCTCGGGCCTAAGCCGGATTGGAGACAATCTCATGAAAAACCTATATGAGAGTGATTTTTATCGCTGGGTTGAGCAGCAGAAAGAGTATCTGACCAATCGTCAATTTGACCAGCTTGATGTAGATAACCTGATTGGGGAAATCCATGATATGAGCAGTGAGTTGGATACCCTGGAATCTCGTTTGACGACACTCCTGCTCCACTTACTGAAATATGATTATCAGATTCGAGTTTTGAATCCTGTAATGCCTGAGCCTTATAACTGTAGAGACTGGAAAGGAACGATTGATAGAACAAGGCTAGCGATTAATAAGCTTATAAAGAGACGGCCTCATCTTCAGAGTGAGGTGAAAAGCCTTTTCGATGAAGCTTATGTTGATGGCAAGGTCTTGGCTATCAAAGCAATGAATGACTACGTTCAGCCTCATCAGCAGCTTGATGAACACAGCTTTCCTGAGATTTGTCCATGGACGTTTGATCAGATTATGGAAGAAGACTGGCTGCCCTAAGCCGTTGATTCATTAAAGGCCATCGGCAACTTTGCCAGGGATTTTCCAGAAGGGATTTTCCAGACACCCACCTTAAGGATTGTGGTCTGACCGTTTCTGCTTTCGCCTGATGGTGTAATATGCCAGTCCCATTCATGCACAGGTTTACAGGGCCAAAGGGGCGGCGCAACGGTCGTGGTAACCTCAATGCCACCGTCTTTATTCTCATGACGCTCATGATCAGAAATTAAGAGAACGTTGAAGGCCATCGCCTTTAAGGTCATGATGTGGGCTTTCTGGATAGCCGTCATCATGCGTATTTCCGCGTCGCCTTCCGGTGGGCTGTTGGAGAATGATAACGGAATCTGTGAAAGCATATTCACACTAATTGCCAGGCTGAAACCCTTGAGCGGCAGCGGTGCAGAAGTGGGCAGGCTAATCTTCTTGCTGCTGAAGTTGCTACAAAGTTCCTCGAGAAGGCCGGTGACATCCCTTAGTTCAAATTTAATATTTGGATACTGTTTCAGCTTGGCAGCAAGCTGCGGCGGCTTTACGGCGTCGAACAAAAGGGCACCGGTCGGATGATCGTTGAGTGCTTGCAGCGGAAGATCGAGACCCAGTCCTGAGCCCAGAATCAGAATGGGTTCAGCAGGATCAGCTTCCTTTATGGCGGCATTAATGGCAGCGCGGGTTTGCTCCAAATGGGGTTGCCAGGCTTTTTTGTTACGTTGGTACTTCCCTGCAATCGCAGCAACCTCTTGCACAAGTCCTGCCTGTCGTGCGCCTTTTACTGCCCTTGAGAAGGCCCATGTGAACGCCTCGATAATCATTTGAATATTTTTCCGGGGTTCATGATTCCATCCGGGTCTGGGGGCTGTCGGATTTAATGCTTTCTTACTGCGGTAATGGGTTTGCCATGGCCTATGTCTGTTCGCCGGTGCAGACAGAACTCGTCACTCAAGTGTCTCGGAACTCTGAAAAAAAGGCCAGCCTTTTTCGAGTCAGCAAAAGAGATGACCTTGCTCAAGAAGGGTGCACAATCTGTTATACACTTTTTATGCACAGGTTTTTTCCCGTGAGCTTAAAGAAAGCGACAAAAAAACATCACATAAATAAAGGCCTCTGGACGACTATGGAATTTGTCTATTTAAACTGATCGCTGCTGACAACTGTATTTATCCACAGCTTCCATAGAGAGTTTTCCACAGAACCCCGTTGAGTCTCCCTCTTGTCAGACTCTTTCTGCCTATTGGGAACTTTAACGGGAAAAGCGACTGAGCCGTTTCTCTTTCAGATACTCTGCTGAGTTGGTTTGGGACCGACCCCCTGTGAGTCATTTAGCAAAGTAATACGATGGCTGCTGTAAGGGATTGTGATCTACAGGTTGTCTCCCGATGAAACACTTATTCCTGATAGCAATATATTGCCTCCAGCAGGCCCAAAAGTTTTCTGGCAGGCTGTGGATGCACTGGTTCGGTTTGAGCAAGCCAGCAAGGTGAGAACCAGGATCAGGGCATGAGTCTTCAATAAAATCGACAAACCGTTGAAAGATAAATAATTTAGCTAAACGATGGCTCGGAAATAATAGTAGGTAAATGAGTGCATTGCCTCTTTTTCCACAGAAACTGCCTACACTGAATCCGTTGCGAAGTCTAAACAGTGTACTGGCATGATGACCAAACAAGAGAAGCACAACGCACCGGGAGTTCAGTGGGTGACACTGGATAACGGTTATCGGGTCTGGACTCAGCGGGTGGGCTCTGGGCCATTAAGGTTACTGACACTGCACGGTGGGCCGGGGTGTTCCCATGAGTACCTGGAATGTCTGGAAGATTTTCTTGCTCCTCAAGGAGTGGAGGTCATTTTTTATGATCAACTGGGTTCATGGTGCTCAGATCAGCCTGAAGATGGATCACTTTGGCAATTGGAACGATTCATTGATGAGATTGAACAGGTTCGGACGGCGTTGGGCCTGGAGGATTTTTACCTCTTTGGCCACGGCTGTGGTGGCTTGTGGGCAATTGAATATGCACTTAGGTACCAAAAATATCTGAAAGGACTGATTCTCGGCAGCATCACCGGCAGTATTCATTCCTATATGGCTCATACCAAGCACCTTCGGGAGCAGTTGCCACCGGAAGTGGTCGATCAAATACAACCATTCGAAGCAGCGAACGATCTGGACAATAAAGAGCACCCTTCTCTTTTGATGGAACATCTCTATCGCAAGTACATTTGCAGATTGCCGAGCTGGCCTGAAGCCCTGAACAGGGCCTTTGATCACAGGAATCTGAGTGTTTACAACACTATGCAGGGTAATAATGAGTTTGTTTTTACCGGCAATCTGCTGGGCTGGGATCGTTGGAATGATCTGGCCGGGATCCGTGTTGCAACACTGCTACTGGCTGGACGCTACGACACTACGGCGCCGGACGATCAGAAGCAGATGGCTTCCATTCTGCCTCACAGCAGGCTGGTGCTCTGTGATAACGGCAGTCATTGCTCTATGTGGGATGATCCGGAAAATTACCGGCAAGCGCTCGTGGATTTTTTGAAAGATGTAGAAAGCGGAAGAATATAACCACTGCATGGAATGGGCTTCAGTGATTCTTACTAAGACATTGTCTGAATGATCCGATGACAATAGCAGATATCAGAAAAAGTCCGGAGGTTGACCGAGAACAGGCAACCTCCTGCCTACATTAATGGCTTGAATCAGCACTGAGAACAGGGAAGGCACAAGGATTGTGAAAATTTCGCGCAATTATTTTTTACCCGTTGCGGCTTTAGCCACGGTAGTGGCTTCTGCCCAGGCTAATGAAATTCAACCGGAGGCTTCGGCCGCAGTTCAAAAAACAGGGCTGACTCTGACCAATAACGTTCACAATATCATTTTCAGTCGTAATCAAGGCATTCGTCGTGGTTTTAGTTATGGCGACCAGTTTGTCGATGGTGCAGCCTGGGGTCAGCTTCTTTATACCGAGGGTGAACAGGAGGTTGTTGCTCAGGAAATGGGCTTCAAGAATCAGGTGGGAGGCATGACGCTGGGAGTGGACGGTGAGCTGGAAGGTAATATCAGATTCGGGTTTGCCATGACCTTATCCAAAGCCTCTATTGATATGGATGATGGCGCCAGTACCCGTCAACAAAGTTATCTGACCTCGCTCTATGGCAGCTGGAATTACCGAAGACTGTCCATGAATGCCATGGCATCTGTGGGAAGTGGTTCCAACGACAGTAAAAAAACAGTTAATGGCCAAAGAGTGAAAGGCGACTTCAAGGCTGACCAGTGGGGCCTCAGAGTCACTGGTAGCACCGCCTGGCAGCTGGGTAGCTGGAGTCTGGTGCCTCGGGCTTTGTTCAGTTATGGTCAGCTTCGGATCCAGGATTATTCTGAAAAGGGAAACTCCGGGCTCGAGCGAAAAATTGAAAATGATGACTACCTCACAGCTGAGCTGGGTGCTGGATTCAAGTTTAACGGAGCCATTTGGGGACGTCAGACCGTCTTTAAACCTGAGCTGACACTGATGGGCTTTTACGACTTTATTTCATCCGGAAGCGAAGTCAAAGCGACCTACCTGGCTGACGGCTCAACTCTCAAAGTGACTGGGCAGGACAGGGACCCCTATCGTCTCACTGCAGGTCTTGCTTTTGCCGTCAAAAGTGGTCATCACTGGACACTCAGAGCAGGATATGACCATAACTGGAGTCAGCACTACACCACCGACAGTTTTTCAGCCAGAGTGCGCTATGAGTTTTAAATCAGCTCGATTATTATGGGTCGATACTGCTCTTTCAGGCTTCGTATCTCCCTTGATGATGCGCAGTGAGCGCCATTGTCGGCTCATGGCTGTTTGAAGAATCTATTTTCTGAGCAGCCATCAAACTCAGGAACTGGAAACTTGTTGGAACTCTGCGCTGTTGATGATCTTGAAAACCCGGGAAGTAAAGGTTTCGAAACCGAAAAAGGCTCTATTTTCGTTGTCCGTCGAGATGAAGAGGTCTTCGTCTACGAAAACAGTTGCCCACACCTCGGTATTAATCTGGAATGGCAGCAAGACCGCTTTCTGGACAGAGAAAAGCGACTGATCCAGTGCGCTACTCATGGGGCTCTGTTTCTCATTGAGTCAGGAGAGTGTGTGGCAGGCCCATGCCTTGGTGACAAACTGACCCTGGTTCTCTCAAAGGTGGAAAAAGGTATTGTTTATCTGATCTGACATTAATCGGCCAGGTTGGATTTCTGCCTGAGAATATCCCTTCTCTGTTTTTTATCCGGACGGCGATCCGGTCGGGGAGCCATGGCACCGCGCATTGCCTTGCGTTGTTCTGCTGCCACCTCACGAGACTGGATGCTGGCTGCAGTCTCTTCGTAGAGTTGTTGTGCCAACTCGGCTTTCTGACGTTTGTCAGAGAGTTCCCGAACAATCACTACTCTTTCATCCCAGCCGGTACGCAGTTTCAGCTGGTCACCTACTTTGGGCTCTTTACCGGGTTTGCAGCGCTGGCCATTCAGGTGCACCTTGCCACCTTCAATGGCTTCTTTGGCGATATTTCGGGTCTTGTAAAAGCGGGCAGCCCAGAGCCACTTGTCCAGGCGTACTTTGTCCGACTGTTTGTTGTGAACACTACTTTGCTTGGCCATTCATTACTCTCAAAAGTCATTAAACTGGTTTTCAAAGCCTAATCAAAGATGAATAAGCTCGTGAAAATCTTCAACAACCTGATATTCACCAGTATCTTTAGCACCCTGTTTGCTGTCTGGGTAACGGATAGCCAGTAAATGGGCGATGCCATAGGTTTTGGCAGAATCCAGGACCGGCAGGCTGTCATCAATAAACAGGGCTCGTTCCTTGTCCGTTCCTATATCGGCTTCAAGGTTGTGCCAGAATGCCTGGGTTTCCTTGGGGTAGCCGTAATCATGGGAGCTGATCAATCTGTCAAAGTAGTGGGCCATGGAGAGTCTTTCCAACTTCAGCGACAGGCTGTCCCGATGAGCATTGGTGATCATGATCACTTTCTTGCCCCGGTCGCGGATATTTTGCAGGAAACGGTCGGCACCGGGTCTAAAGCTGATCAAATGAACCAGCTCCTGCTTCAGAGCGATGATATCCAGGTCCAGCTCTCTGGCCCAGTAATCCAGGCAGTACCATTCCAACTTGCCGTAAGTCTGGGCTACCCTCGGATGCAACTCTTCTTTCGACTGCTGCAGAGTAATGCTGTGTTTTTCGGCATATTTCTGAGGCACATATTCCATCCAGAAGTAGTTATCAAAATGGAGATCCAACAGTGTGCCATCCATATCGAGGAGAACCGTATCTATGGTATTCCAGTTAATCATAATCACCTCGATATTCTTCTGTTGTCATAATGGCGTATCCAGACCCTGAACGGCAATCTTGCTGTATTATTGGCGCAAGGCTAAGTGAATTAAGTGTCCATCGACGTATGTAAGCAATGGCTTAGACACATATAATAACGGCTGAACAAGAGGCAGGGAATCATGTCAGAAAAACCGGTCATCAAAGCATGTCGTGAAATTGCACGCACTCGTCTGTTCAGAGTAGAAGAACTGGATCTCAAATTCTCCAATGGTGTTGAAAGAACCTATGAACGATTGGGTTCTTTTGGAACAGGGCATCAGGCGGTCATGGTGGTGCCGCTGCTGGATAATCATCGTTTTCTGATGATCCGCGAGTATGCCGGTGGTACCGAAGACTATCAGTTGACTCTGCCCAAGGGGTTGGTTGAGCCGGAAGAAAGTCTGCAACAAGGCGGTAACCGCGAGCTAAAGGAAGAAGTCGGTTATGGAGCCCGGCAATGGAAGTACCTGAGTTCATTTACCCAGTCACCCAACTACATGAAAAGCAGAATACACTCAATGGTGGCCTGGGATCTTTATGAAGAAAAGCTCGAAGGGGATGAGCCAGAGCCCCTGGAAGTGGTTGAGTGGTCCTTTGACCGCTTGCTGGAACTGAACGAAAGGCCGGACTTTTCCGAAGCAAGGGCGTTGGCTGCCCTGTTTCTGGTCAGAGAGAAAATTCAGGCCGGATGGCTGGAGAATCCTGATGTTTGACAACAAGCTGATTGAGTCCGTAAAGCAGATTGCCCGAGAGGCCGGAGAGGCCATCCTGACCCTTTACCATCAGCAAGATCTGGGTGTTCAGCATAAATCTGACAAAACGCCGGTTACTGTGGCAGATCTCAAAGCCAACGAAGTGATTGAGCGGGGCCTGAAGGCTCTGGACGTTCAATACCCGATTTTATCAGAAGAGTCGGAGCATACCGCTTTTACCGAACGCTGCCAGTGGGAACGCTATTGGCTGGTGGACCCCCTGGATGGCACCCAGGAGTTTATCAATGGAAATGGCCAGTTCACTGTGAATATCGCCTTGATGGAAAAGTCAGAAGATGGTCGAAGCTACCCGGTATTGGGTGTGGTTCACGTCCCTGATGAGAATACTATTTATTGGGGTGGCAGTGACCTGGGGGCTTTCAAGCAAACTGAGGACCAGCCTGCGGTCAGTATTACTCCAAGAAGTTTTCAGCCAGGAAAGGAAACTGTGGCACTGGGCAGTCGCAGTTATGGCACCGAAAGAGCTGCTGTATTTATTGAAAAACTCAGAGCGCTCTATCCCAATCTGGAGGTAAGGCCTGTCGGCAGTGCCCTCAAGAGTTGCCATGTCGCAGAAGGGCTGGCAGACGTCTACCCAAGGCTGGGGCCGACATCCGAGTGGGATACCGCAGCAGCTCAGGCGATACTGGAAGGTGCCGGAGGCTTACTGCTGGACCCTCACGGCAAGCGGTTTTCCTACAACTTCAAAGAGAGTCTGTTGAATTCCGATTTTCTGGTGGTGGGAGATCGAACTCAGGACTGGTCGAAGATCTGGAATGCACGGTTATTAATTGGTCTTTAGGAGTCTGAATAAGCCAAACCTCCCTGCCAGAGCAATATTCCCAGGAGGAGCGTGCTACTGGAAGGCAGGTTTGGATAATGTAATGGAAGCCCCGTCTGGAAACTGCGTGGACTTTGCTGGTTGACGCTCTTAATCTGTTAGGAAAGATAAAGTGGCCGAGTGATTTGTATTTTTTGTATTAAAAATCAATTAATTTAATACAAAATCTGATTTGTGTATCAGGTTCAGTACGCTACCGTTATTGTGTATTAAATATTGCAATTTTTAATAAAAAATTTTGTGTTGGATACGACGGACACAAAAGGATTTATATATTAAATATTCTTTTTTTTAATACATAAGGTTTTGGCATGACCCCGTATATACCTGATACGCTTCCCCTTCAAGGTCTTGATTTCAGCCGTCTCATCACGCTGGTTGGTGAAGCTAATGCGGCACTCGCTGAATACAGTGGTTTGCTGCAGGGAATCATTAATCCTGCGGTCATGCTATCGCCCCTGATGAATCAGGAAGCGGTGTTATCATCGAGGATTGAAGGGACCCAGGCCACGGTTGAAGAGGTGCTTGAGCATGAAGCAGGTGCTCAATTTGACGAGAGAAAAAATACAGACATTCAGGAAATACTGAACTATCGAACAGCATTGATGCTGGCTCAGGAGTACCTGGCTGAAGGGCGAACTATCTCTTTAAACCTCTTGCTACAGTTACATCAGCTACTACTGGACAGTGTAAGAGGGCAAGGCAAAGCACCGGGTGCTTTTCGAAAGGATCAGAATTGGATTGGTCGAGCTGGATGTACCCTGGAGACCGCAACCTTTGTTCCCCCGGACCCCATAAAGCTGATGGATCATCTTGAAGCCTGGAATCATTATCTGGGCGAGAGTGATTTTGATGTATTGGCTCAGACCGCCATTGTTCATGCTCAATTTGAACTGATACACCCATTCAAGGATGGCAATGGTCGTATTGGTCGTTTGGTTATACCGCTGTTTTTATTCAGTAAACAGAGACTCTCCAGTCCTATGTTTTATCTTTCAGGTTATCTGGAAGCACACCGGGATGAATATTACGAACGGCTGAAGAGGATTTACCAGGAAGGCGACTGGACAGGATGGATTGAATTTTTTCTCAAAGCCATACTGATTCAGGCTAAAGAGAACGTTCAGAAAGTAAAAACGATCATGTCGTTATATGAGAAGACTAAAGTCAGTGTTCAACAAACGACAGGCTCAAAGTTCACTATGCAACTGGTAGATACACTCTTTGACAGACCTATCTTTCAAGTGAACGATTTTGCTAAACGGTCTGGTATCAGTAAGCCTACTCTGCACGGTCTTTTGCGCCAGTTGCATGTGCCGGATGGTCCCATTGTGACGCTCAGGGAAGGATCTGGCCGCCGACCTGCAATTTATGCATTCCCGGAACTGCTCCATATCTGTGAGGGTAAAAACTAAATACTGCCATAAAAAACTAAATTTACCCGGAAAAAATGCCTGAAAAATAAATATTGGTCATGCTGTGTCTATCCAAAATATAACGCTGGAGGGCGTCGGAGATTTACTGCTCAACTCCGACTTCCTGGTGGTCGGTGACCGCACTCAGAAATGGTCGGTGATCTGGAACACATGGGGGCGGATTAGCCTTCAGAACACATAAAGAATCTTGTCAGCTTCCACCACAACGGGCTTGCTTGGGTCTTTCGTGATCTCACCTTTGATAATGGTAGGGGAGCCGAAGAGCAGACCCTTTTTGGGTATGTCGTCATTCTTGATATGAATCTGTATTTCTCCGGTTTTATCCCGAAACAGGTAAATCGAACATTTTAGCTTCTTGATGATTTGGCCGGAAAGTCTCACCAGTTCCTCATCATCGCCGCTCTCAACCACCTGATCGATGCTCTGCTTTTTATAATGATGAGCTTCTGCGGTAGCGGACGGTGATGGCAGAGGCAAGTCGTTTTCTGAAAAGGCGGGCAAGGACAACAGGCAGAGGCCGCTGAAAATGAGTCCTTTCATAAGAATTATCCTTTGATCGTCTATTGTTCAGAATAGCTCAGTTGAATGGCTATCTATACCTGTCGCCCTTGAAGATACGGGGAGATCTCAAAGAAAAGTCCAGTCACTGAATGCAGCAGCCTGACCCCGGTATTCACCTTCCTCATCGTAGAGATTCCAGACCAGCGCCTGCTCAATCAGAAACCGTCGTCCGGTAATGGAAACCCGGATACCTGAATAGTTTTTGATGTAGCCGCGTTCACTGACTTCTTTGAGCAATCTGGCCCGCTCTTCCCTGTTGGGCTGCCCTGCAGAGTGCCTGGAGGGCATTTGAGTCAGGATGTTCCAGTCCATTTCAAAGAGAGACTGGGCACTCAGGTTGCCATAACAGAAAATCGGATCACTTTGTGTGCCATGAGACAACAACACTGACGAGTGTTCATACAGCTTTAAACCCAGTTCGGGGTCTTTCAGAGGCAGTCCGAAAAGCAACTGACCCGTCAGGGTAAAGTAACTGCTGGCCATCAGCAGGCCTTGTTGCTGAAGAAAAGGATCGTGCGGTGATATCATGTTTTGCCTTGTTGCGACAGTGAATAGCAGGAAAGTAAAATGAAAAAAAGCCTAAACGCTCATGGCTTAGTCGTAAAGAACTGATAAAAGATGAAATCGGATAATGAAGTACCCTGCACCTTTGAGACCCGGCAGTCGAATCGCAATCACAGCATTTTCTTCGGGTGTTTCAGAACCCTGTCACCCTCGTCTTGATCGATGCCTTGATGATCTGCGCGCTCAGGGCTTCATTGTGGTTGAAGGTCAGTGTCTCAGGTCGAACCAGCATTATGTCAGTGCGCCACTGAAGAAAAGGGCAAGGGAACTAACTGATTTTCTGCTGGACGACGCTATTGATGCAGTTATGCCGCCCTGGGGAGGAGAGATTGCCATGGATCTGCTTTCAGTGCTGGACTTTGACCAGATAGCCAAAGCAAAACCCAAATGGCTGGTGGGCTTCTCTGATATTAGTACGCTGACGTCTGTAATCACCAGTCAATGCGGTTGGGCGACGGCTCATTGTACTAATCTGATGCAACTCCATCGTTCGCAGCAGGAGCCTTTAACGACCAACACTCTGGCTTATCTGGGAACTACTGAAGCATTCACTCAATATTCATCAGAAAAGTATCAAATCTGGGGAGCATCCTACGCTGAAAACCCCAATGCATTATTCAACCTGACTGAGTCCACGTGCTGGAAATCTATGGGCAGGAACCAGCAGGTTGTAGAGTTTTCCGGTCGTTTGTTGGGAGGCTGTCTGGATACCCTGTGTCATCTTTTAGGGTCAAACTATCTGGATTTAAAAGCTTTCCAGCAGAGATACCCTGAGGACGGAATTATACTGTTTCTGGAGAATGCAGAGTTTTCTCCCACTGCTCTGATCAGAGCGTTGTTGGGTCTGAAGTACAGAGGTATCTTTAACCTTGTGAATGGGCTGTTGATGGGTCGAAATCCATCTGATGAGCAGCGTGGTCAATCCCTGACTTATCATCAGGCATTAAGTTATGCCTTGGATGGTCTTGAGATACCTATTATCTACGATGTTGATATCGGGCATCTGCCACCTAATCTGACCCTGATTAATGGGGCCCTGGCAGAAGTCAGTCTTATTGATGGCAGAGGCAGGGTTCAACAGAAGTTGGTCTGAAGCAGAAAGGCTTTTTGTATTAATTCAGGGGCACAAAATATCCAACGTGGGGAAGTAGGTTGAGAAACGCCCTTTATCTCTTGTGATCAATCGTCCTTTTTCAACGGCTGCCTGTGCACCAATAAAAAAATCAGACAATACGCCATTTTTCTTACCGCCCCTGCGACGATATTCAAGGTGCTTTTTTGATGCCAGAAATAAAGTTCTATGGCATGGAGCCCTGAGAGTAAGATTAAGATCCTTAAGTAAAGACAAAGCCTCTTCAACTGTACGTAAAGGCGCACATATTTCAGAAAAGGCTATTGGGGATATAGATAGCTCCGCGTATTGTTCCAGTGCTGATACAGCCCACTCGTAGTGAGGTGCTTTTGTATCAAGCACATCTATAACGACGCATGAGTCTAAATAGACTACCGACATATCAGATATCCGACCGGCTATCGTCTATAAGTTGATTGAATTCTTCCCGGCTCATATCCATTGAATATTTATTGTGTAAATTACGAATATCCACTTTCTGGTTTTTGGCGGGTGTCAGAATGATTTCTCCATGATCATTGAGATTAACGCTTATTTCAGTTTCCTGATTAATGCCCAGCTTGGCTCGAATATCTGCGGGAATGGTAACCTGACCATGCTGATTAGTTCGTACGATCCTCATAATTTTGTACCTATTAGAATCTATTGAAATATATTAGATCACTTTTACAGTGTGTGACAGTCTTTGAAAGTCGATGTCTCTGATTTGAAAGCGGACATTGTGGAAATCAAAGACACCTTAAAGATCATCCTGTCCAGATTACCCAGAAACTAATACTCTACGTAATAATAAAATGCAGTGGATTGTCCGTCGTCAACCAGTGATTTTAAAGGTCAGCCGATGCCTGTGAACAGGCGGTCTATGGCAGAAATAATATTACTACGCTGTTCCTGCATACTGGCCACTTTTTTGCCGATGAAGTGATTGGGAATAGCTGCCAGCTGCGGAATAACCAGCATCCATTCTTCATCGTCCACAACAGTTTGGGGGCATACCTGCAATGCTTTTTTGTAACGGTTACTGCGGCTTAGAGGGGCAACAACCGATTGGTCGTCGAACTGAATTAAACTCGACTGAAGCACTACAATGTAAGGGTACTTGTCTGCATTATCGGCGGTGTTCAAACACACATCGAACTGTGACATTTAGAAAGTCCTCATGCCATCACTGAACAAACCATCTTCTTTAATGACTTGTTCAATTTCTTCCATAGCTTCCTTATAGAGCTTCTTCAAACGCTCTTCTTCCAGACTCTTGACTTCTGCCATTACGCCTTGCTCCGCTGCGGATGATATATTGATTTTCAACTCACGAGCCTGCTCCAACAGCTCGTCATCAATGGTCACTGTGGTTTTACTTTTGCTCATACTAATACCTACTTATTCAGTGTTTTGGTTAGTATAGCAGGTATATATCAGAACTGTTTCCCCATACTTCCCAACCGCTTCAGCAGACAGCTTACTCATTTGCCGGTTCAGCCGGTCAATCTTTTGCCGTTTCACCTTAGCACTCATAATGCGGTTGTCCATGACCTTGCGTTCAGCACGAGAGGATGTTTCTTTTCCGGACGAAACCAGGTGTTGGGTGGGTTGAGTTCATGAATAGTCTGAAATGTTAGCAATACTATCCTCCATGTTAGTTTTTTTCTGGAACATTTAAGAGGACATGTCATCTGACTCTATATGTTGTATTGATGAACCCTTCAAACTCGGAGATAACTATGGCACCAATCGAGATCAAATCGACTCAACCGACTCAACAGAGTCAACCGGCTTCACAACAAACGGTAAGACACATATACCGACTTGAAAGCAAAAAACCGCAATGTTACATGGCAGCCTTTGGCTTCACTGTTGGTGCCTTTTTGGGGCGCCCTTGTGATGGTTGCATTCTTGGCTTAATAGCTGGCTGTCTTTTCAAACACTCCTTAACATCCTTCAACATTTATGAACGAGATGTTGAGGTGCAAAATATCGAAGCGAAAGATATTGAAGTGAAAGTTATTGGCGCGGATAAGATTGCCAGAGATTGAGACTGTAGAGAACTTTTGCATGAAGTTCAGCGAGTTATATGCCAGTTTGAGCGAGTTGGGGGCGTAGCAGGTAAGCTCGCTGCCAAACCATGGTAGCACCGGCAGAGATTAGTTTGACTGATAAGGCTCAACACCGTTGCCCAGGTAGCGATTATTTTCTTCACGTATTCTGGCTGCCGCATCATCGTAAAGAAATGGCAGGGTGACATAGCGGGTGCCACTGGTTACCGGTGTTGCTGCATGCATAAGAGAACAGGAAAAGACAATGGCGCCACCTGTGGGGGGCTTATAGCGACGGTTGCCGTATTCTGGAAACCACAATTCTCCCCCTTCGTATTCGTCACTATTCAGGTTGATGCTGATAGCGAATCGCCGGTGTGCGGTGCCCTTCGTAGTGTTATCCCGGTGTTCTTTGAAGAAGCCCGCATTGCTGCTGTCGTAGCAGGCAACAATATAGCGCTCAATGCGTGTGGCCTGAAACTGAAAAGCTTTGGCTATTTCGGGAGTGAGGCGGGTTCTTATTCGATGTTTTAACGCCGCCTGCAAGTTTTTATCGTCAATACTGAGGTCGGTTCGACGTTTGACATGGTTATCCTGAAGTTCCAGTGTCTTGCCGCCAACGGTTCGCATAAAGCCCGAAGGCTCCGGCTGCCCTTTCTGATAATAACGAACAAGGGTTTCGCAAAAGTCGCTTTCCAGCACCCTGGGCACCAGCAAAACCGGAGCCCAGGGTTCTATATCTGGAGATGAGTGATACACAGGGTCAGGCAGCTTCTGCATAGTTGTTATAAAAATATCAGGCTCTTCAAGGTTGCCTTTGGCATAGACACGAAGCGTTGGGTCCAGAATTAACCAATAAGGATAGAAAATTTCTTGCTGTTCTGAGCGTTTGTCCATGGCTCCATATTGCCTGCAAACAGTTCCTCCTTCATCGTAAAAAATACGTTGATTTGGGAATGCTTTCAGTGCCTGGGGGTTGTGCAGGTCTCTTTGATTCAGGGTGACTGCGAAACGGACGCTTTTGTCGTCACGAGTCATTAAGTTTGATTGAATGACTGCTTCCAGAAACTTGATGACCGGTTTTGCGGAGCAGTCTCCGAGAAAGACCAGTCCGACAAAACGTCCGCCGAGACTGGAAAAAGCAAATTGAGGGTTGTTGGTTGTGTGAGCGTGGAACCAGGGGGCAGGTTCTCCCCATGAAGGTGATTTATTGTTCATTTATATATGCGTTCTAATTTATTGAGAATTTTTTTATTTCAAACCTCATTAATTATCGACCAGTTTCTGTTAAAAAATACTTTGCACAGCTTTTTGAGGACTTAACATGGATGAACTGGGGCTTGTGCCACAAGGGCTCGAATTTAATGGCAATTCTGGTGTCCCAGCGAGTTGCCTTAAATTGCCATGAGAGCTCAACCGATTGATATCAATGGGTTAAAACTGTCCGAAGCATTGTTGCTGACGAGGCAAAAAATTAAAATACAAAACCTTCATCCTCCCAAACTTCTGCTACTATCACTGGGTCAATATTGATCAAAAAAACGAGCGCTTTATCAGGTTTCAGTGGCGGGTGTTTCAACCCCGAAAAACAGGGTGTGACTGTAATGTCGTCAGGAAAGTTAGCGAGTATTTTCGCAATTTTGTGCTCAGTAGTAACGGCAGTTTATGGTTCTGATCCGGAAAAGAAAACTGCAGTAGTCAATGCGGGCAGTACCGGTTCAAGACTCTATATCTATGAACATTCCTCAGACCCTGCCAACGGAATTCCTGTTATCAAGAAAAAAACGTCAAGCAAAATAAAAGGAGGCGTTCACGAGGAAAGTGTAGATAGTGTGAATGGCTATCTTGATCGGCTATTCGCTTCAGTCAGCAAAGAAAATATTAATAGTATTTACTTTTATTCAACCGCCGGAATGCGGGTAATCAGACCTCAGAAAAGAGCAGCTCTGAATGATAAAATTGAAAAATGGTTAAAAGAAAACTTTCTTTCAGCCACTATTGAAGTGGCGACAATAACAGGCAGAAAAGAGGGGCTCTATGCCTGGCTGGCGCTGAATTATGACAACCCGCGCATAAAATTACAGGGAGACACAGTAGGTGTTCTTGACCTGGGCGGTGCTTCTACACAGATTGCTTATGAGGTAGATAAGGATGAGGATTTCACCGTTAAGATAAACGACAATACTTACAAGCTTAAGTCAGAAAGTTTTTTGGGTTTAGGGCTGGATCAGGCAATAAGCCAATATTTAAACCGGGCGTCATGTTTCCCTATAGGCTATCCTTTGCCAGATGGCAGAAACGGAACTGGTGATTTTATTACCTGCACTGCGAAAGTTAAGCCGTTGATTACAAGAGTACAAGAAATCAACAACTATATTGGATTTCACCCTCCCCGAAATACGCACAGTTTTCTCGCTACTGCAGGATTTTACTATACCGCAGAAGAGTTAGGTATTAGTAAGGATTTTTCCATTGCCAGTCTGGATGAGAAGGGTAAGACGTTTTGCGATAGTGCCTGGAATGACCTGAAGAGTGGAAAAACTCCTTATCCGGTCAATCCTTTCCTATGGCATTATTGTTTCGATGCAGCCTATGAGAAGGACTTGTTAACATTTGGGTATAGGTTAAACACCAGAAATACCCCTATTAAAATGGCTTCCAGTATTGGCTATAAATCTGACTGGACCATAGGCGTTTTGTTTAACTCTTTTATCACCTCGGTTAATAAAAAGGAACGACAGTATCATACTGAATTCTTCAAATCAGAGAATTGCATGCACAATAGTGCAGCTTCTTCCATGTCGTTTTTTTAGGCCACTGCACCTGCTCTTAAATGGCAACATCAGAGAGTCAATGATTCGGACGATTTTTACTCAGTGGTGCCTGGGGATTGGTGATCAGGGCGCTTTCAGGCAGCTCGGAGAGACGGCAGATTTGCGATGACATCCGAACCCTTGTCACAAGCATCGGCACATCAATGTTAAGTACCTAACCAGTTGGTTTCGCATATTCTGGACGGCGGCTTTTTCCATCCTTCTGCGTTCCAGCTCTGGTTGCGTAGCTCTGGCTACGCACCCGTCGTTGCACCTTGAAGGATGAAAAAACCCACTCGCCAGAATATGCAAAACCAACTGGCCAGGTACTTAAGTCGTCAAAAAAACTGTTCAAAGTATTGGTTAAATAGACTGTCTTTTATTTTTTGAATTAATAAAGTTAGCTATCTATACCTACTTAATAGGGGTTGTATTTTAGATAGATCGCTTGTTTGTTTGTGACGATAAATATTTATCAAGATTTATAATTTTTAACATCATTACACAAGGGTGCAATCATGGCTGATGATAGCAGTGCCAGTAGTGAGCAGCAGTCGCAGACCTCTAGTGATTCCGAATTAAATTCAGACGTCGGCACAAATCTTGAAAAAGTTCGATTTGAAAAACCATCAAAATCAGTCGTCAAATCAGTGTCAGCTGATACCCAGTATCTCTTAGACTTTAATTCCGACGACGTAAAACTGGAAGTCAGGGGGCCTGACTTTGTCCTTGTCTTCCCAGATGGTGTTGAAATCACCTTGTTACTTGCGGGGGTGATGGCTGCAACAGAGCAAACACTTCAATTTAAATTCGCCGATGGCTCAGTTATCAGTGGTGATGAATTCATTTCCAAATCCAGTTTTGTTGAATCGGAAGATGTACCTGTTTCTACTCTGAAGGGGCAGGAGAGTGAATCTGAAGGGGAAGAAACGCCATCAGGCAAGGAAACGGAAGAAACATCATACAGTGAAACGACTGATTCAAAGACTCAATCAAAAGCCAGCAAGGAAATAAAAAAGAATGATGAGGCGTTTAAGAAAAAACCTGTAGAAGAGGTAGAACCCCGGGATGATGATTTTACCGACACGGCGCAGGCAACCAGCACCAGTTCGTCTTCTTCGCCTCCGGTTGAAGAAGTTACTCCAACAGAAACTGCTTCAACAACGGAAGGTACCAGTAATCTTACATTCTCGGTTTCGGTGACCAATGTCGGTTCAAGTTCTGCAGGTCAGCTCATTATTGGTGGTGGCGGCAACAACTCTTCGACCAGCCAAAGCGATCCTGAGCAGCATCTTGAGGTTGAGCGCTTTGGTAGCAGCCTGGACGGAGACTCTGATGTTCAGCTCAATTACAACAGTGGCCTGGAAATTTACGGTGAAGATCCCTTACTTTTTACTGACTCATTAAACAGTAAGAATCTGGTTCTGCAGAATGATGCAAATATTAATGATATTGCAGCTATTTATGTTGAAAATATGCCCGATGGCTGGGGAGTTGCCGGTGGCGCGACTGAGGGTGACGGAAGCTGGCTGCTGCCGAGTCTGACCAATTTTATTCTGACCTACCCTACTGAAACTGACAGTCAGGTGGTGGATCTTTCCTTTAAACTGGTTCTCAAAGACGGTTCAGAAAATGAATACGTCATCCCTGTTATCCGCCGAGATGCCTCCGATCCGGGTGAACTCACTCTTTCCTCATCGGAACTTTCCCCCCTGGTACTGGATACCAGCCCAACCAGCGACAATATAACAACAGGCGACAATGACGACATCATTCACGCAGGCGTTGGTGATGACATTGTTGATGCGGCAGGTGGTGATGATTTTGTTTCCGGCGGTATGGGTGATGATCAGCTCGATGGCGGGGCGGGTTCTGACACTATTCAGTTCAGCTATGAATATGGCGCCAATACGATAGGGCCTGAAAGCGGTGTCAAAATAGACCTGGGCTCCGGGTCGGTGACTGATGACGGCTATGGCACTTCTGATGCCATTAGTAATTTTGAGAATGCCATCGGCACAATCCATGACGATACCATCACCGGTAGCGAATACATTGACGCCGACAACAATGGTGATAATACGCTTAGCGGCCTTGCCGGCGATGATGTTATTAGCGGTTTGAGTGGCGATGACTTTCTGATAGGTGGTGTCGGCACAGATACTCTCTTCGGCGGTGCCGGAAGTGACGTACTGGACGGTGGGGCTGATGATGACAATCTATCGGGCGGTGCGGGTACCGATATCCTGAAAGGTGGCGTCGGCGCAGACAGCCTGGATGGTGGCGCAGGTTCGGATACGGTGGATTACAGTGATGAAACCGGTTCTGTCACGGTTGATCTGGCAGGGTCGACCGCCACCGACGGCAATGGTGATACAGACACCCTGACCAATATTGAGAACATTACCGGTAGTTCCGGGGATGACCAGATTTTTGGTGATTTTGGGGCAAACGTTCTCAACGGAATGGATGGCAACGACACTGTCTCTGGTGGTGACGGAATGGACACCATTAATGGCGGTAGCGGTAACGACTACATAAACGGTAATCAGGGTGACGACCTTATTGATGGCGGTGCCAATGATGACACCATCCATGGTGGTTTTGGTAACGATACCCTCAATGGTGGTGAAGGCATTGATACGCTGGATATGGTGGGGACGGTAACCAGCCTTTTCGATACACCGGATGATATCACGATTGACCTGAGTACCTCACCGGATGGAACCGGTTCCGTTACGGTCAACAAGAGTTATGGGAGTGGCCTGTTCACTGGTGTTGATACCATCACCGGGTTTGAGAACATCACCACGGACCATGGTAATGACACTCTCACGGGGAATGATCTCGATAATGTGCTGAGCAGTGGTCGCGGCATTGACAGGCTTGATGGAGGGAATGGTCGGGATACCCTTCAGGGCGGTGCTGATGATGACACGCTAATCGGGGGCGCCGGTAATGACATTCTTGAAGGCGGTGACGGGAACGATGTCCTGGATGGTGGTTCCGGAAACGATGATCTTCGAGGTGGTGATGGCGTTGATACGGTCAGTTTTGCTGCTCTTTCCAGTGCCGTCAGTGTTGACCTCGGCGATGGCCGCATTTCCGATGATGGCCTGGGTGGCACAGATACCATTCAATCTATTGAAAATATTGAAGGTACCAATCTGACGGGGCAGGGCGACACACTGCTCGGTGATACCGGGGATAATGAAATATTCGGTCTGGACGGGGATGATACCCTGGGAGGTGGTGGAGGTACCAACAGGCTGGATGGTGGTGCCGGGAGTGATACTGTCAGTTATGGCAACGAGACCAGCGGCGTTACCGTAGACCTGGATGACACCCTGAACCCCGTTGTAACAGCGTCGGGACAGGACACGTTGATTTCCATTGAGAACCTTTCCGGTGGTTCCGGAAACGATTTTTTGAAAGGAACTTCAACTGAAAATACCCTCAGTGGCGGCAGTGGGGACGATACGCTGATGGGCCGGGGTGGTAATGATACGCTGGATGGTGGTCTTAATGACCAGACGGGTGACTGGGTCGATTACAGTGAAGCTTCGTCAGCGGTGACAGTGAACCTTTCCGGCACAGATCACACGGCTTCATACGGCATTGGCGCCAATGCTGCTATCGACGGTGACGGCGGAACCGATGCCCTGAAAAACATTGAAAATGTCACAGGCTCTGCAGGAAATGATGTTCTGATCGGCGATGAGCTGAATAACCACCTTCAGGGTGGCGACGGTAACGATACCTTCGTGGGCGGAAATGGCAGTGATATCTTCGATGGTGGCAGTGGTTCGGAGAGCGATACGGCTGACTATACGACAGTCACCGGAAATATTGTTGTTGACCTGGAAAATGATACGGCCAGCAATGATGGTTTCAATAACACTGATACCCTGACCAGTATTGAGAATGTGCTGGGAGGCTCTGGTGACGATGTTATTAGCGCCGGTACGAGTAATGAAAGTAATGTGCTCCGGGGCAATGCTGGCGAGGATCAACTTTCTGGCGGTGCAGGCACAGATATACTCGACGGCGGTGATGGTGATGACAGACTGATTGGTGGCTCCGGAGCAGATCAGCTGATCGGTGGGGATGGCAATGAAACCCATGGCGATACGGTTGACTACAGTGCCGCTGCCATTGGCCTTCAGGTTGATCTGGCCAGCGGGGTCGTGGCTGATGATGGTACTGGCAGCCAGGACACTATTTCAGGCATAGAAAATGTCATAGGTGGTTCCGGTGATGACCAGCTAACCGGCAACAGTGATACTAATACGCTGACTGGCAATGCCGGTGATGATGTCCTCAATGGCGGCGGGGGCGAAGACACCCTGCTGGGAGGGGATGGTGACGACCGGCTGACCGGCGGCAGTGGCAATGACACTCTCAATGGTGGCATCCAGACAGCCAATGGTGATACAGCCGATTACAGTGCTGACTCAACCGATCTGAATGCGGATCTGGATACCGGTATTGCCAGCAGCACGCTCAGTGGTAGTGACACATTGGTTGGTATTGAAAATATCACTGGCGGCAGCGGTGATGACCGCCTGCTGGGGGACAGTTCCGATAACCAGCTGTCTGGCGGTGCCGGGGACGATGTGCTCACTGGCAGGGGAGGCAGCAACACACTGGATGGTGGCACCGGGAGTGATACCGCTGACTATTCTGCAAGCACCGGTATTGTTACTGTTGCTCTGGATGGCTCATTAACCAATACCAACGGCATTGATGCTGGCACCGATACCCTGATTGATATTGAGAATGTTACTGGCGGCAGCAACAACGACAGGCTGGTGGGCAGTAGCGATAACAACCTGCTTAGCGGCAATGCCGGTGACGACCTGCTCCGTGGTGGTGCCGGTAATGACACTTTCTATGGAGAGACAGAAGCTGCGGGAGTTAATCCTGGCAGTCAGGACACAGATACCGTCAGCTATTCACTGGCAGCGGCAGGGGTCAGTGTTGATCTCGCTGCCAATTCAGCCAGCGATGATGGCGACGGTGGCAGCGATCAGTTGTATGGCATTGAGAATATAACGGGCAGTAATGCTCAGGATAATATCAGTGGTGATGCCGGGGACAATGAGCTTAAAGGTGAAGGAGGCGATGATATCCTTGCCGGTGGTGGCGGTGATGACGTTCTTGATGGCGGCAGTGGAACGGCTGACCAAGCGAATTACAGCAATGCAGCCAATAGCATCAGTGTAGATCTGGCTGCTGGCCAGGCTCTGGATGATGGGGATAGCGGTACCGATACCCTGATCGCCATCGAAAATGTCACTGGCAGTGATCACAATGACGATATCCGGGGCTCTTCAGATGCCAATACCCTGAGCGGGGGGGATGGTGACGACCTGCTCTTCGGTGGTGCCGGTAATGACGTTCTTGATGGAGAAAGCGGCGCTGATACCGTGACCTATGACGACTACGGTCGTTCGGTTATCGCAACGCTTGCAGATGCTGGTGATGGCCAGGCAACGGATGCCGGTGGAACGGAAACCGATACCCTCCGCAACATCGAAAACATAACAGGTAGCAGCAGTTATGGCGATACGCTGACCGGTAACAGCAGTGACAATGTTCTGTCCGGCAATGGTGGCGATGACATTCTCAGTGGCGGTGCAGGTGCCGACACGCTAAAGGGCGATGACGGCAATGACACGCTTTCTGGTGGTATCGGGGCGGATAATTTCGATGGTGGTGCGGACGTGGATACGGTCACTTATGCCGGAGTCTCCGTTGGCGTCACCGCTAACCTTCGGACTGGCCTCGGTAACGACGGTAGCGGTGGTAGTGAAACCTACAGCAATATCGAGAACCTGATCGGGGGCAGCAGTGACGATACCCTGACCGGAACTGACAGCTCCTCCCAGGGCAACGAACTCTCTGGCGGAGCCGGTGACGACGCTCTGACTGGCGGTGCGGGTAACGACATTCTGGATGGTGGCAGTCATGGTGTAGCCGGCGACACGGTTGTCTTCAGTGATGGCAGTAGTGGTGTCACGGCCAGTCTGGTTGATGGCCAGGCCACTGATAGCGAGGGCGGCCAGGACGTTCTGCAGAACATTGAAAATTTAACCGGTACCAGCAGCGATGACAGTCTGACCGGTGACGCATTAGACAACGTGCTTAGTGGTAATGCCGGTACAGATACATTGCTCGGTAATGGCGGTGATGACACCCTCAATGGTGGTAATGACAACGATATCCTGGTGGGTGGGGCCGGTGCAGATACCCTCAATGGCGGAGCGGGCAGTGACACGGCGGATTACAGTGACAACACCAGCATTGTTACGGTTGACCTGTCACAGGCGAGTAACAAGGTGACTGAAGGCGGGTTCATTACCGATATCCTGAACGACATCGAAAATGTTACCGGCGGCTCCAACAATGACACCCTGAGAGGTGATGATGATGCCAATGTCTTGACCGGCGGGGACGGTGACGACCTGCTGGTGGGTGGCCGTGATGACGATGAGCTGGTCGGCGGTGATGGTATTGACACGGTGGACTACGGTACCAGTAATCAGGCTGTCACCGTGAACCTGAACCTTGGCACTGCGTCTGATGGCTTTGGTTCCTCGGATACATTGAGTGGCATTGAAAAAGTTATTGGCAGCGACCATGACGATAGCCTGACCGGAAATAACGATGATAATGAGCTGTCTGGTGGTCTGGGCAGTGACAGCCTCGTGGGTGGGGGCGGCAATGATATCTTCCGTGGCGGCAGTGATGGTGCCAGTGAGAACACTGTTGATTATACCGATGCGGCAGCCGCTGTAACCGCGAGCCTGACGGACGGTACAGCGACAGACGATGGTGATGGTGGCCAGGATACCTTCCACGATATCGATAATATTCGGGGTAGCAGCCACGACGATGTGATCATCGGCGACGCTAACGTCAATGATCTTTATGGGGGAGCAGGGGATGACACCCTGACAGGACGGGCAGGCAATGACCGTCTGGAAGGTGGGGACAACACGGCGGTGGGCGATACCGCCGACTACTCTCTGGCGGCCAGTGCAGTCACTGTCGATTTGTCTATCGGCAAGGCGACGGATGACGGTGATGGTGGTGGTCAGGATGACCTGATCGGGATAGAGAATGTTACCGGCAGCGACGGTAATGATGTGCTGACAGGTGACACGGCTGCCAACAGGCTGCAGGGTGGCGACGGTGACGACAGTCTGAAAGGCGGACAGGGTGATGATTCCCTTGAGGGCGGTGACGGCTCCGATACGCTGGTAGGAGGAGAGGGAGTTGACACCATCGACGGTGGCACGGGTGTGGACACGCTCAGTTACGCTTCTGATCAGGACACCAACAGCGACGGTATGGGTGTGGTAGTCGATCTCTCTGCTGACCAAGCCACCGATGGCAGTGGTGCTACTGATAGCGTCACTAATATTGAAAATGTCACCGGCAGTGACTTTAAGGACACCCTGACCGGTGATGCCAATGCTAATACCCTGGCTGGCGGCCTTGGCGATGATACTCTGGCCGGTGGTGCCGGAGCAGATACACTGGATGGCGGAACTGAGGGTAGCGACGGCGATACAGCGGATTACACCGATGCATTGGGGGTTGTTACAGCAGACCTGTCAGGCGCAAACGATACGGCCATTGTTGATGGCGATGCCACTGATACCCTGATCAGTATTGAAAATATCACCGGCAGCCAGTTTGCCGACACGCTGACCGGTGATAACAATGCTAATACCCTGCTGGGCAATGGTGGTGATGACACCCTGATGGGGGGGCAGGGTGAGGACATACTGGCCGGTGGTGCCGACAACGACACACTGGACGGGGGATTGGATGCTGACACCCTCAGGGGAGAAGCGGGCGAGGATACCCTGGTCGGTGGTGAGGGTGACGATATCCTGGAAGGCGGTGACGATGCAGACCGCCTTGAAGGCGGCACAGGTGCCGACCAGTTGCGAGGCGGCGCTGGCATTGATACCGCCGTATACAGCAATGATGCCAGCGGTATTACTGTGAACCTTGCTGATGCCGCGCCCAATGCCACCGACGGTTCAGGAGCTACGGATACCCTGGACAGCATCGAGAATATTGTCGGCAGTGCCAGTGCTGACAGCATTACCGGTGACAGCCAGGTCAACCTGCTTCAGGGGGGCAGTGGTGACGATACGCTGCGTGGTGGCGATGGCGACGATACCCTTCAGGGGGAAAATGATGCCGACACGCTCTATGGTGATGCGGGCGATGACACTCTGGAAGGCGGTGGTGGCGACGATACCCTTGATGGCGGCCTCGGCAGTGACAGCCTCGACGGCGGTAGTGGTAATGACACTGTTGATTACAGTCTGATGTCCGCCAGTGTGGTGGCGGATATTTCCGGTAGTGTTGATACGGTCACCATTGGCAGCGACACCGATACCCTGACCAGCATTGAGAATATTAACGGCAGTGATCACCACGATACGCTGACGGGTGACGGCGGTGTCAATATCCTGCAGGGCAATGATGGTAACGATACCCTGAGCGGCAATGACGGTGCCGACCAGCTATTCGGTAACGAGGGTGATGACACCCTGCGAGGCGGCAGTGGCAGTGATACTCTCAATGGCGGTGCTAACGGGGAAACCAACGGTGATACGGTTGACTACAGCAGTCATAGTCGTGCAGTAACGGTTGATCTTGACAGCGGTACTGCCACCGATGGAACTGCCGATACTGACACCCTTGTCGATATTGAAAACATCACAGGCAGCGGGCTGGGTGATACCCTGACCGGCGATATTCACGACAACCTCATAGCAGGCAGCGGTGGTAACGATACCATCGACGGCAATAGCGGTGATGACCACCTTCAGGGGGGCAGTGGCAATGACGTTCTCATTGGTGGCCTCGGCAGCGATACCCTTGATGGTGGCACCGAAACGGACACGGTGGACTACAGCGCGGCTATTGGTTCGGTCAATGCCAACCTGTCTTCCGGCACTCCTCAGGCGTCGGTGAGTGGCGATGCCACGGACACACTGATCAGCATTGAAAATCTGCGTGGCAGTAATCAGGCCGATACCTTAACCGGCGATAACAACGCCAATGATCTTCATGGCGGTCAGGACAACGATACCCTGACTGGCAACGGTGGCGTTGATCGGCTCTATGGTGAAAGTGGTGATGACACCTTGGTCGGTGGCGATGGTGCGGATACTCTCGATGGTGGCAGTGGTGGTGAATCGGCAGGGGATACGGCAGATTACAGCGCCCGAAATACGGCGGTGACCATCAATCTTCAGAACCAGTCCCTGAACGATGACGGTAGTGGTGCTCAGGACACTCTGGTGGATATAGAGAACGTCACCGGTGGCAGTGCCGACGATACGCTCACGGGGGATGCCGCAGACAATGTGCTGACCGGGGGCGGCGGCGATGACATTCTGGTAGGCGGTGGCGGTCAGGATCGGCTGGTAGGCAGCGGCGGTTCTGATGTGGATACGGTGGATTACAGTGGTGCTGCCGGTGCCGTGGTAGCTGACCTGTCCAACTCGCAAGCCAGTGATGATGGTGATGGCAGTTCTGATGATTTGATTGATATTGAGAACCTGATCGGTACTACCAACGGAGACTCCCTGACCGGTGACGCTGAGGCCAACAAGCTTGAAGGGGGTGTCGGTGACGACACGCTGAAGGGCATGGGTGGCAACGATGTTCTGGAAGGGGGGGCGGATAACGACACCCTCAGTGGTGGGGCTGGCACTGACAATCTCATAGGTGGTACAGGTACCGATACGGCAGATTACAGCGATGCCCAGTCCGGAGTGACGGTTGATCTTTCCGCAGCCTCGAACCAGACTTCTGACGACGGTGATTCCTCCAGCGATACCCTGGACAGCATTGAGAATGTTACAGGCAGCCTGAATAACGACACACTGACGGGAGATAACCAGAATAATACTCTGAGCGGGCTGGATGGCAGCGACATCCTGTCTGGCGGAGGCGGGGCGGATACTCTCGAAGGCGGCGATAACGACGATACCCTGCGTGGTGATAGCGGTAACGACGCGCTGAAAGGGGGCAACGGGAGCGATACCGCTGATTACAGCGGAGTCACCGGCAGCGTCACTGCCAGTCTGTTAAATAAGCAGGTCTCCGGCGATGGCGATGGTGGTCAGGATACTCTGGACAGTATTGAGAACCTTATTGGTGGTACGCTCGGCGATACCCTGGCGGGTGATAACCAGAATAATCGGCTGGAAGGTCGTGAAGGAAGCGATGTTCTCAAGGGCGGCCTTGGTGATGATGTATTGATTGGTGGCGACGATGCTGGTACGACTGACCGGGCGGATTACGATGATGCCTCGGCTGGTGTCACCGTTAACCTGACCACAGGCGTTGCATCGGGCGCCAATGGTAATGACACTCTGAATGGCATTGAGGACATCAAGGGCAGCAACCACGATGACACTCTGACCGGAGACAGTGCAGCCAATGTGATAGAGGGGCTGGACGGCATCGACATCCTCTATGGTGAAGGTGCAGACGATACGCTCTATGGTGGTAACCAGAACGACACTATTTTCGGCGGTGACGGCAGCGACACCATTCGTGGCGAGGATGACAATGACACGATCAGCGGGGGTGCCGGAAACGATGATCTGGATGGTGGCGATGATTTTGACACTCTGGATTACACTGACCACACCAATAACCTGATCGTAGACCTGAACAACTCCACGGTTAACGCCGACTCCAACAATACCGATACCATCAGCAATTTTGAAGCGGTCATTACTGGCAGCGGTGACGATACACTGACCGGGACAGCGGATGCCAATACCCTCAGGGGGAATGTCGGCAATGATACTTTGACCGGTGGCGATGGTGCCGATTCTCTCGAAGGCGGAACCGGCAATGACGTGTTTATTGAGGGGGGTGGCAGCGACATTATCGATGGCGGCGATGATATTGATACTGTGGATTACAGCCAGCTGGGTTCACAGTCAGTTCAGGCAACACTGGTTCTGGGAGGTGACGGCTCGGCTGTGTCGGGATCTGACACCGATACGCTTCGTAATATTGAGAACATCATTGGTTCTGACGCGGCGGATACCCTGACAGGGAGTAGCGCAGATAACCAGCTATCCGGTGGTTTGGGGAACGATACGCTGACCGGTGCTGCAGGCGATGACACACTTGATGGCGGTGATGATACCGACACCGTTGATTATTCCTCAAATACCAATGCCCAGGCCGTTGTTATTGATCTGGCCAACCAGGCTATTAACGATGATGGTCTGGGAGGCAGTGATACCCTGAGCAATATCGAGATTATCCAGCTTGGTGCAGGGAATGATCTCGCTACAGGCGATAGTGATAACAATGAATTTTACGGCAATGACGGTACCGATACCCTCAGTGGGGCCGATGGTGATGACCAGCTCTACGGTGGTAATCAGGATGACATCCTGCAGGGTGGTGCAGGAACCGACTTACTGGATGGCGGTTTGGGTACTGACACAGTGGATTACACCGATGCCACCGCAGCCGTTGAAGTGGACCTCTCCGCAAACCGAGCCAAAGAGCAGGGTATCCTCACAGACACGTTTAATGATATCGAAAATATCTTGTCCGGTGATCACAATGACACTCTTATCGGCGATGGCGACGTCAACCGCATAGAAGGTGGAGCGGGTGATGACAGTATTACCGGCAATGCCGGTAATGACCAGCTGTTTGGTGATGACGGCGCAGATACCTTCTACGAAGGTGCAGGCAGCGATACCATCGATGGTGGCTTGGGTATTGATACGGTGGATTACAGCTCGGTATCAGGTGTTGAGCTGACGGTTGATCTTGATGGTGGCTCAGGTTCGGGGTCTGCCGTATTCAGTGGCGGCAATTCAGATGTTGATACCCTGGTTGATATTGAAAATATCGTCGGAACTGACAATAACGATACCATTACCGGAAGCAGCGAAGTTAATGAACTGGATGGTGGCGATGGTGATGACTGGCTGGTGGGTGAAGCTGGCAATGATAACCTCAGAGGCGGTGGTGGCGCGGATACCGCCGACTACAGCTACCAGACCAATAACGTCCTGATTAATCTGGCAGACGATACCAATAATAATGATGGTCATGGTGATCGGGACAGTCTTGTTGATGTTGAGAATATTGTCAGTGGCTCCGGTAACGACACTCTGACCGGTGATTCTGCCAACAATACGCTTGATGGCGGGGCAGGCGATGATACTCTGTCTGGCGGCTCTGGCAACGACACCCTTACCGGTAATCTTGGCAGTGACACGGCGGATTATCAGGACGCTGTATCCAGCCTGACGATTGATCTTTCTGCTGGCGCTCCGATCAATGATACTCTGGGTGGTCAGGATACTCTCCAGTCCATTGAAAACCTGATGGGCGGTGACCATGCCGATTCGCTGACCGGCGACAGCATCAGTAATGTTCTCTGGGGGGGAGATGATAACGACACCCTGAATGGACTGGGAGGCGCCGATACTCTGGAAGGGCAGGAGGGTAATGATACCCTCGATGGGGGAGATCTTGACGACACCCTCAGAGGCGGTAATGGCGACGATACGCTGATCGGTGGTTCAGGTAATGACAATCTGCAGGGTGATGCCGGGACTGATACCGCAGATTACAGTGCTCAGACTCAGTCTGTCACCATCAACCTTCTCGATCAGTCACAAAACAACGATGGCCAAAGTGGCCAGGATACCCTCTCCGATATTGAAAACCTTTCTGGCGGCAGTAACGACGACACGCTGACCGGCGATAATGCCGACAATACGATTCGTGGCAATGCCGGTAACGATACCCTCAGTGGCAGTGGCGGTGCTGATCAGCTCATAGGTGATGCGGGTGATGATACCCTGCGAGGCGGTGCTGGCAACGACACCCTTGATGGTGGTCAGGGTGCCGGAGATACGGCAGATTACACAGGGCATGGCAGTGCTGTCACGGTAACACTGACCAGTGGCGGTGCCGGCAGCGGTACAGCCACTGATGCCGCCACCAGTGACATCGATACTCTGGCGGGTATCGAAAACCTCACCGGCAGCAGTAATGATGACACGTTAACCGGTAATGACCTTGCCAACACTCTTCATGGCGGTGACGGTGCGGATACCCTGATCGGTGGAGACGGCGCAGATACCCTGCGTGGCGGCGATGAGACAACCGATAACAGCCTGAATGATACTGCCGATTACAGCGGCGCCTCCGGAGCCCTGACCATTGACCTGGCCAATGAAGAAGCCACCGATGATGGCTACGGCAACCGTGATGCAGTGATCGATATCGAAAGAGTGGTTGGCACTGCTTATGATGATTCGATTCGGGGGGATGCTGAAAGTAACCAACTCACCGGCGGTAACGGCAACGATACGTTTTATGGTGCTGGAGGGGTTGATACGTTTATCGGCGACGCTGGCACTGATACTGCCGATTACAGCGATGCCGGTAGTGCTGTCAATGTGAACCTGCTTAATGGAGTAGCTACTGACGATGGTGATGGTGCCAATGACGTACTCACAGGCATTGAGAATGTTATTGGCTCTGCCAACGCTGACACCATAGAGGGTGATACTCAGGCGAACCAACTGGAAGGTGGCGATGGCGCCGATACTCTGACCGGTGGTGATGGCGATGACGTGTTGCTGGGTCAGGACGGTGACGACATTCTTGAAGGGGGCCTTGGTGCTGACACACTTGATGGTGGGCTGGGTAATGACCGGGTGGATTACAGCGCCTTCGCCGGAGCACTGACTATTGACCGCTCAGGAGGCGGAAATAGTTTTCAGGTCGATCTCGGTGGTGGCAATGTTGATACCCTGACCAGCATTGAAGACCTGGTGCTGGGTGCGGGTGATGACCATATCATTGGTGATAGTGGAGACAACCGTTATGACGGTGGAATAGGTAATGACAAACTGGAAGGCAGGGGTGGAAACGATACCCTCAACGGCGATGAAGGCGATGACACCATCAGCGGAGGCAGTGGCAGTGACACTCTCGATGGCGGTGAAAGCGCCAGCGATAACGATACCCTGGATTATTCTGACAATACCACAGGCCTGACGGTTGACCTGGGTTCGTCTTCGGTGGTGGACGGGGCCGATACTGACACCATTGCCAATTTTGAATCTGTGCTGGGTGGTTCCGGTGATGACATCCTGACAGGTACCGCAGAAGTCAATATTCTGGATGGTCAGGACGGTGATGACATTCTTTATGGCAAGGCCGGTGCCGATACCCTGAGGGGCGGAAACCACAGCAGTAACGGTGATACCGCTGATTACAGTACCCATGGCAGCGCAGTCATGGCTACGCTGACTGCCAACGGTAACGGAACAGCTAACGATGGTACCGATACCGACAATCTGGAAGGTATAGAGAACATCAGCGGTAGTGCTTATGGCGATACCCTGACCGGTGATAACAATGCCAATACCCTCAATGGTAATGCTGGTATTGATACCATTAATGCCGGTGGTGCAGCAGATACAGTCAATGGTGGTGATGGTGCGGACATAATTGATGGTGGTGCCGGTGCGGACACACTTCATGGGGACGCTGATGGTGACACTGTCAGTGGTGGCGATGACAACGATACCCTCTTCGGCGATGCTGGCAATGACACTCTGAATGGCGATGCCGGGGATGACACTCTTTATGGTGGAACCGGTGACGATACCTTGGATGGAGGCAGTCATTCCAGCAATGGTGATACCGCCGATTACAGCGGCAAGTCGGCAATCACTGTTGATATGAACCTGGGCAGTAACCAGGTCAGTAATGACGGTGAAGGTGGTCAGGACACGCTGCTTAATATTGAAACTATTATCGGTACTTCCAACAACGACAGCATGACCGGCAATGCTGACAGCCACCGGTTTGAAGGGGGCAGCGGCGATGACAGCCTCTCAGGTGGCGGTGGCGATGATGAGCTGGTTGGCGGTGATGGCAACGATACCATTGACGGTGATGCGGATAACGATGATATCGAGGGTAATGCCGATAACGACATCCTGACAGGGGGTCAGGGTGAAGATTTCCTCAAGGGTGGCACAGGTCAGGATACTCTTTCAGGTGGAACCGAGAATGACACGCTCTGGGGTGAAGACGGTGATGACACTCTTGATGGGGGCGGCGGTGATGACTCCATCAACGGTGGGGCAGGAACCGATACCCTGTTATTAACCGGGGCAACACAAGCGGTCAATATTGATCTTCAGGCCGGTACGGCAACCAACGATGGCTATGGTACCAGCGACTCCAGTATTACCAATATTGAGAATGTTACGCTTGGCGCTAACGGTGGCGTCGTCACGGGTAGTGCCGATGATAATGTGCTGACCGGAAGCACTGGAGTCGATCAGTTTCATGGCGGTAGCGGCAATGACAGGCTGGAGGGCCATGACAACGATGACCTGCTGTACGGGGATGCCGGTCAGGACACGCTGTATGGTGGTGCCGGAGCAGATACCCTTGAAGGGGGTACGGAAAATGACACCCTCTATGGCGAGGCAGACAATGATACGTTGCGTGGCGATGCCGGTCAGGATCAGCTCTTTGGCGGTGTCGGCAATGATACCCTGGAGGGGGGGAATGACGACGATACCCTCGAAGGTGGCGCCGATGACGATACCCTCCACGGTGGTGACAACAATGACACGCTGCGTGGAGAGGCCGGTGCCGATCAGCTCAACGGTGACGCTGGTGATGATGTGCTTGAAGGAGGGGATGGCATTGATACCCTTAACGGCGGTGATAATGACGATACCCTGCGAGGAGGAGCGGGAGGCGACACGCTGAACGGGGATTCCGGTGATGACACCCTGGTTGGCGGAGCTGGTAATGACAGTCTCGACGGTGGTGTCGGCACAGCGGACTGGGCCGATTACAGCGACGCTATCGGTGATGTTACCGCTGATCTCAGCGACCTGGTTGGCACCAATGCCGAAGATGGCCAGGGTTTCAGCGATACTCTCGTAAATATTGAAAATATCCGTGGTGGTGCCCATTCTGACGACCTGACAGGGGACGCCAACGCCAATCACCTGGTGGGTAATGGCGATAATGATACCTTGTCCGGTGGTGATGGTGCGGATCATCTGGAAGGCGGTGACGGCAATGATTATCTGACGGGCGGTGCCGGTGCCGATACGCTGGATGGCGGTGAAGAGGTCGGAGACAATGATACCGTTGACTATGCCAGTGAAAGCTCGGCAGTCACCGTAGATCTGTCCAGTGTTTTACAGACGGCAACCGTCAGCGCGGTGACAGACACCCTGTCCGGTATTGAAAGTGTGGTCGGAGGCAGTGGTGACGACATTCTCACCGGTAACGGCGACACCAATGTATTGCAAGGCAATGCGGGTCAGGACACGATTGAGGGTGGTGCCGGTGATGATACGCTGCAAGGTGGTGCTGATAATGACACCATCAATGGTGGTCTGGGCGATGACACTATTGACGGTGGCAGTGGTAATAATGACCTGCTTGACCTGAGCATGGCAACCCACACCATTAGCCTTAACCTAGGTAATGGAAGCGCCACTCAGGATGGTTATGGCTCATCCGATAGTAGTATCACCGGGATTGAAGACGTTACCGGAGGTGGTCAGGCCGATGATATTACCGGTAATGCTTTGGCCAATATTCTGCGTGGAGGGGGGGATGCTGATCTTCTGAAAGGTGGTTTTGGCAACGATACTCTCTATGGTGACAGTGGTGCAGACACGCTGCAAGGCAACGCCGGTGACGATGACATATATGGGGGTACCGGTAATGATACGGTCAGCTACGCTGACGGTGGTGCGGTTAATGTCAATCTGAGCACTGGCATAGCCACCGGCAATGGCACCGATAATCTTTACGAGATCGAAAATATTACCGGCAGTTTCTCCGACGATACGCTGACAGGTGACAGTGGCGATAATACCCTCGATGGCAGCTCGGGAGACGACATACTGATCGGTGGTGCTGGTAATGATGTGCTGGAGGGAGGAACTCACAGCAGTCTGGGTGATACGGTTGATTACAGTGGCGCTACCAGCGGCGTGACCGCTAATCTGACCAGTGAGACAGGCAGTAGCGTTGATCAGGGCACCGATACCTTGAAGAATATTGAAAATATTATTGGCAGTAGTCAAAACGACGCACTGACCGGCAGCAGTGTCAGCAATTCGATCAATGCGGGTACCGGCGCAGACACCATTTATGGCGGTGATGGTAACGATACTCTTGATGGTGGTGGCGACAGTGACACGGTGGATTACAACACATCCCATTTCAACAACTCTGGTAGTGGTTTAACCATCACCCTCAACGGTTCTGCCAACGGCACTGCTGTTCATGGTAGTGATACTGACACGCTCAAAAATATTGAGAATGCCACTGGCTCCGGTAACGCCGATACCCTGATCGGAGACAGTGGCAATAATACCCTCAATGGTATGGCTGGCGACGATATTCTGGAAGCAGGCACCGGGACAGACACTCTCGATGGTGGCACAGGTTCTGATACTGCGGATTACAGTGGCCATGCTAATTCCGGTATCACGGTTGTGCTCAATGGCAGCGCTAACGGTACCGTCAATGATGGCACTGATACAGACACTCTTCGCAACATCGAAAATATTATTGCCACAGATGGCGCCGATACCATCACGGGTGATGATGAGGACAATACCATTAACGCCGGTGATCAGAATGACACGATCCACTCAAGTAATGGTACCGACATTCTGGATGGTGGCAGCGGCACGGATACTATCAACTACAGTACTAACAGCAGTGGTGTGACCGTCACTCTGGCTGGCGCATCTGATGGCTCAGTAGCCAAGGGTGGTAATACCGATACTGTCCGTAATGTGGAAAATGTCGTTGGTACTGCTTTTATCGATACCATGACCGGTGACAGCAACAGCAATAGTCTCATTGGTGCGGGTGGCAACGACACATTCCATGGCAGCGGTGGCAACGATATTCTGGATGGCGGGACAGATACCGACACTGTGGATTACTCTGCGTACACTGCCACTGTCACTGTCACTCTGGCCGAAACCGGCAACGACGGTACAGCCACCACTTCTGCGGGCACGGACACCCTTCGCGAGATCGAAAATATTATTGGCGGTAGCGGGGACGATTTGCTCATCGGTAACACTGCCAGCAACGACCTTGATGGTGGTGCCGGTGATGACACGCTTCGCGGTGGTGCTGGTGCTGATATGCTTGATGGCGGTGATGACATTGATACTGTTGATTACAGTCAGGATTCAGGAGCAGTTTTTGTTAATTTAACAGGAGGAAATGCCACAGATGGTAGCGGTGGCATCGATACGTTGACAGATATCGAAAACATTACTGGCTCCGACAATGCATTAGGCGACCAGCTGTATGGTGATGCGTCAGCCAACACCATCAACGGGGGAGATGGAGGAGATACTATTTTCGGTGGTGCGGGTGCTGACACCATTAACGGGGGAGACGGCGACGACAACATTAACGGTAATCAGGACGATGATACCATTACGGGTGGCGCTGGCGATGACATCATCCACGGTGGCTTCGGAAACGATAAATTAGATGGCGGAGCTAATACTGCGGCGGGCGATACGCTGGATATGGTGGGTAACGTCACCGGACCTGGTGACACACCGGATGATATTACCGTCGACCTCTCTGCCACTGCAGATGCTGATGGTTACATCACAGTCAACAAAAGTTATGGTGGCGGAGCCTCTACCGGTAATGACAAGGTCAAGGGTTTTGAGAATGTCACTACCGACCACGGCAACGATACCCTGATTGGTGACAGCGCCAACAATATTCTGAACAGTGGTAGCGGTAATGACACACTCCGGGGTGGAAACGGAAGCGATACTCTCATTGCCGGTTCCGGCAACGATATTCTGGAGGGTGGTGCCGGGGCCGACATACTGAACGGCGGGGACGATGAGGATACTGTTGATTACAGCAGTGAATCCAGCGGCGTCACGGTTAACCTGGACACTGGCCTGGCCACCGACGGTGGCGGCAGTAACGACACCCTGACCAGTATCGAGAAGGTGCTGGGCTCCAGCAGTGGGGATAATCTCACCGCCTCCAGCACCATAGCTAACGTACTGGAAGGTAATGCCGGTAACGACACCCTAACGGGCTTTGCTGCTGATCAGCTTATTGGCGGAGCCGGTGACGACACTCTCAATATTGATCTGGCAGCCCTGCAAAACAGCGCCACACAGGTAGATGGTGGAGCTGACAGCGACACGCTCAGTCTTAATAACGGTGGCAGTTGGGACCTGGGTAATTACACCAGCCTTATCGATAATGTTGAAAAAATTGATTTCAACGGAGGAAGTGCCGATACCATCACTATCTCAATGGATGATGTCGGTGCACTTTCCGGAAGTAACAGCCTGACCATTGATGTTGATAGCAGTGATGGTATTACTGTGAATGATTCGACCAGCAGTGATACCAGTGATGCCAGTCAGCACATTTACCATGACAACAGTGGCAATACCATAACAGTCAACTTCCTCTGATGGATTCAGGCCAGTAGGTTCAGAGGGCGCCAGGATAAATAAAAGAGCGCCTCGTATGCTTAAATTTCACCTCAAAGATTGTTTCCTCAGCGTTTGCCATTATATGGGTGCCGATGTTGTCAGTGAGGATTTAGAGGCGCTCACACGGGAAGGTCAGGAGTTTGATCATTGGCGTCTTAAACAGGCCGCCGCCTACTGTGGCCTGGACATGAGGAAAAAACACAGCGAACTCATTGATATTACAGAAGATGACTTACCCTGCATTATTCAGTTAAAGAAAAAAAAATTCATGACTATCACCGAAATTCGCAACGGTGAGTATTTTGTGGCGTCACGAAAGTACCCTCTGGGGTTATGGCTGTCTTTGTCGCGATTGTCATCGGTTTATACCGGCACGATTTTCTGTTTCAGTGAACACAAGGAAAAAGCCACTGCCAGCAAGCTATTGATGCCTTCCTGGTTTCGCACACAGATGAACGAACTCCGACCTCACTACGCCCAGGTATTGCTGGCGACCGTGATGGTCAATCTGCTGACTCTGGCGCTACCGTTATTCACCAACATGGTGTTCGATAAACTCATCCCAACCTTTGCTACAGATACGCTCCTGGTTCTGGGGATGGGTATGCTGGTAGTGGTTATCTTTGATTTTGTCTTGCGCTGGCTTCGCACTTATTTTGTCGATGACGCCTGCCGGATTATTGAAAAACGCAGCGAACAGTTCATCATGGGGCGTCTTCTTCAGTTGAAACAAAGTGAACTGCCGGACTCTGCGGGTCGCATTACCCATGCCGTGGAAAATTTTGCCCGGGTTAAGGAATTTCTGTCCGGAACGATAATGTTATCACTACTGGATGCGCCATTTTTTATTCTGTTTACACTGGTAATAGGATTGATCAGTGGCGTCATGGCACTCATTCCTCTTGGCATTGCGGCCTGTCTGATACCGATTGCGATATACAGTTATCGAAGTACACGACATCGTGCCAGTCAGCTGACCCGGGCCAATAATGCCAAAAGTGCTTTTCTCTATGAAGTCAGCTCAGAGCTGGAAGCGATTAAAACACTCGGTGCAACACGCAAGACTCAGGCGCGCTGGCGAAGTCTGGTAACCCTTTCTGCCTGGGCATCGCAGGCCAGTAAACAGTCTAATGTTTTGCTAAACACGCTGGTGGCAAGTGCCAGCCAGAGTGTGGTCATCGGTATGCTTATTGTGGGTGTATTCCAGATACACAGTGGTAACCTTTCTTCTGGCTCCCTGTTTGCCTGCATTATTCTTGGAAGCAGGGCTGTTGCGCCATTGATGAGTCTGGCCATGGCAGTGAATCGCCTGAGCTTCTCCATCAAGGCGCTAAAAGAGATTAACGAACTGTTAGGTCTGGCAGGAGAGGATGACCTCAACGATAAACTCAATGTTCCAACCCTGAAAGGACGGATTGAATTCGATAAAGTGTCCTATCGATATAAAGCCACAGAACCAGAGATTTTGAAAAATATCAGTCTGAAGATCGAGCCGGGGGAACGAGTCGCGATACTGGGGGCTTCCGGCTCAGGGAAGAGTACGCTCATCCGCATGATTCAGGGACTGGTGGAGCCGACTGAAGGCAATGTTATGATTGACGGTCGCAATCTGCAGCATCTTAACCTGGATCATTACCGCAGCCATTATGCTGTGGCACCGCAGAAGCCTAGTGTGTTCGCCGGAACACTGAAAAGTAACCTGATGCTCGGACAGCGTGCAGCATCTACTAAAAAGCTGGACGAAGCCTGTCATGGGGCTTGCCTGGATGGATTTGTTCAGAAGTGCTCCCGGGGCTACGCCCATGAAATCATGGAACGGGGCGAGAATCTCTCCGGTGGTCAACGACAGGCGCTTTGCCTGGCTCGTGCGCTAGTGCGTCAGAGTCGTTTACTGATCCTTGATGAACCAACCAGTGCCTATGACAATTATAACGAAACACTATTCTGTCAGCGTCTTCCGGGCATCCTGAAGGACGACCAGACACTGATTCTTATCACGCACCGGCAAAACCTGCTGCAATTGGTGGACCGGATTATTGTGATATCCGAAGGTCGTATTATCGGTGACGACAGTCGCAGTCGAGTGCTGAAAGAGCTGAATTATCAGCGGTCAGCAACATCATCAACACCGACTGCATAATCAAAAGCCCTTTTAATGGGAGGGAGCGAGGTGCGTTTCAGTCTGACTTTTCCCTGCCAGCGACCCGCTTGACCTGGTTGAATAGCCGGATTATTAATGCCGATGTAATAAAATTGCTGTGCCTTGTCTGATTTCAGCTTCGGGAAGGTATGCTGCCTGGTCAGTTCGCCATTAGGTGCAACGAAACTCAATGTTACCTGATCACCCATTGACAGCCCGATGAATCGAACCCAAAAAAACAGGCGCGGGTTTTTGTCACCCGAACCGTTATTAAAATTTCCGGTTTCAATCGCCTGGTAGCTGTCCGGGGGGGTATCACTGAAACCATGATCCAACAGCCAACCCGGGAAGTAGGCTATCTTGTTGCCTGCGATCCCGAGCCACTGACTGTTGAGGGTATCCCCACATTTGCCTCTGTCCGGTTTTCCTACGAACGGGTCGATCGTCTTATTGTGAAGTGTCACCTGAAAATGAACATGGGGAAATTCGGTTAATCCGGACAGGCCGATTTCACCCAGTGGCTGTCCCTGGATAACCCGGTCACCTTTTTTGATGGTCAGACTGTCTTTTTTCAGGTGGCCATAAATTGTGCGCCAGCCGTCCCGATGCTGGATAACAACGGCATTACCCAGACCGATCTGTTTTATTTCCTCACGTCTTGCCGGGTCCAGATAAGTATCTGTAATGCCATCTCGTGTCGCGACAACCTTGCCATTGGCTGCTGCCAGCACAGGAACGCCCTTATCCATTTGAGGCAGGTTGACCAGCCTGATGTCGGTACCAGAGTGGCCGTCATAGGTTTGCTGACGGCAATGATAGTCGCTGAAGCCAGCAGTGGGGTCATGATCAACATAGTTCTGGATAAAGCAATCAACACCATATCGACAAGCCACCGGGAAAATAAAATCCGGACTCTCGTCAGCCGAAGCGGCCAGACTCCAGACCAGAGCAATGATATGCCGATGAGCTCTCATTGCTCATTTGCCTTTAATTCTGGCTCTTACATCCTTAATTGCTCTGGACATGGAGATGAACATCTTTTCCATTCGTGATTGTCTGATTTGGCTGTCCTGATTATCTTCCTGAACCTTATCGGAAAGTGCCTGTAACTGCTGAGAGACGCCTTTAAGTTCGGTAGCAGAGGCGTCTGTTTTCTGCGAGATGAACGCTTTTAGCTCGGAGACCTGCTCAGTGGTTTTCACATGACTGCGCCCCAGCGCTCTCTGCTCATCCAGCAGGGCGTTGACAATCTGAACCAGCCGATGCTTGCTCTCCTGGACGGCCCCCAGTGCTTCTGTGCTGGCATCGGTCTGAGTCGTGAACAACTGTCGTAGTTTTTCTGATTCCTGTAGTTGCAATTGCGTCTGGGCTAACTGATTCGATTGAAGCTCGGCAGAAGTTTCAATATGTTGTTCTGCTCGCAGTAAGGATTCAGACAGCTGAGAGGTCTCAGTCTTCAGCTCAAGGTGGTTATTTTTGAGTAAAGCGATCAGGCTTTGCCACTGTCTGTCATTTGCAGACTGAATGCTGATTTTCTTCAGAGTATTGGCGATGGTGCCGAGTTGGGTGGTAATCTGCTCAAGTTGCCCGTTGCCCGGGGCTGGAGTGGCGGTTGTCGCAGCCGCTCCAGTACTAGAATTTCTCTCAACTGTGTGCTCGGCCAGCCAGTTTTCCATGGCAGAAGTGAAGTAATGGCCAGCCTTGTCGAGACTGAGCAGAAAAATACCCAGTACCAACGAAGTGCTCAGTCCCATAAGGGAAGAACCGAAGGCGGTGCTCATTCCGCCAAGAGGTCCTTCCAGACCCCTGATCAGCTTGATCAGGGTTTCCATAATATCTCCGCCATCTAGCCCACCCGCCAGATCAGACAGGATGCCCCCGATGGAGCCAATGGTGATGGTCAGACCGAGGAAAGTTCCAAGTAGCCCGATAAAAACCAGAAGATCGGTGAAGTAGCGAATGAAGGCGGACTTTTCACTCATACTGTCTTGCAGGGAGTCTATCAGGGCCCGTGTTGCAGGGGCCGAGAGTCGGATAACACCCAGAGATGCCACGTTGTTTTTGAGCAGGGTGACGGTTGGCCCCATCAGGTGCATCTTCAAGGGTACGGGTTCATTCTGCTCTTGCTTGTTGTTATCTCTTTGGTCGTTCTTATTGTCCAGATCGTCTTTGCTTTGAAACAGGATCTCATCCAGTTTGGCAACCACCAGAACATCATCTTTGAGTTGAAACACATAAAGGAAACAGAGCACCGAACCGATTATGAACACCGATAAAATCGTACCGTTCAGGGGCAGGTTCGACATAAGTGCCGTGATAAAAAAATCCCTGGAAAAATACACCAGAATCAGACTGGCTACGACGACAAACTGCATTCGCCTTATGAAGCTCACTATTCTTTTCGGGTCGGCAATATGCAGCTCAGACATGTCCTTATTATCCTGTTTTGTCCGTGTTGCCCGTTGTTTTCTCGCTTTTCTTCTGAAGCATCATTCCGATTCGTCTGCCAGACTTCGTACAGTATTGATGACATCGTTCAGGTAATAACGGATTCTCAGCGTGCTTTTGTAATACTCAAACCGGAACACGGCACTCTGGACTCTGCTGTTGTGGTAATCCCCCTGGGCTGTGGTGATGTCCAGCAGGGTCTTTTCACCCAATTCAAATTCTTTGTAATAGAGATCGACAATTTCACGGTTGGTTTCCAGTGCTTCTTTATTGACGGCCTTCTCATCTTTTAACTTCAACATCGCGCTGTAAGCTTCCTCTGCCTCTTTTTCCAGTGCCAGTGTAGCCTCTCGTAACTGATGATTAGCCCGCATCACTTTGGCATTGTTTTCATCAACATTGCTTCGGGCCTTGAAGCCGTCCCAGATGTCATAACTCATTGTGATACCGGCAGCCTGTGTGGTTGACCATTTCCCGTTGGTATCCAGAGAATTTTCCCTGTTGGTTTCAATTTTCAGGTTAAATTTGGGATAAAGATCGGAACGGGCTTTGTCTCGATTTTCTTTGGCGAACTCAATGTTTTTTTTGAGAGACTGGATCTGATAACTCCGGGTTGTTGCAAATTCGACCAGTTCCTTCGGGGTTTGCTTGATAACCAGTCCATCCAGTGAAGGAATTGTCAGGTTTTCTGGCTCAATGTTCGTCAGGCTTTTAAAGGTTTTACGGGCAAACGTCAGGTCCGTCTGATACTGGATCAACTCAAGCTGGGCATTCTGGCTCAGACTGGTCAGACGCTGAACATCAGATTTGCTGGACGCGCCTGTCTGATTTCGAGTTTCAAGGATGCCGAGAAAACGGTCGTAAAAGGCAATATTCTCTTTGATATAGCCGATCACCTCCTCGAGTTTCAGTATCTCCAGAAAGGTGTTTGAGGTGAGCAGGACGAGCTGCTCACGCCCGTTATCAAGATCCTGTTGGTAGGAATTCAGCTTGTATTTTCTGGCGCTGATCTGGTTGGAAATCCGGCCAAAGTCGTATACAACCTGATTAAGTGTTACGGATGATTTGCGTTTTTGCTGCCAGTTACTGTCTGAATTGTTGCTCTTGCCACTTTCTAACTGAAGGGTAATCTTCGGGTGGTAGTCGGCATAACTCTTGTCCAGTTGCGCCTTTCCAACCTCAACCGTAGACTCCAGAGACTTCAGGGTCGGGTTAATCGCCAGTGCTTTGTTAACCGCTTCAGGTAACGATAAAGCACTCACCGGGGAGAGAAACAGTAATGAACTCACCCCAAGCAGACTTTTTAGTGTCATAAAATTTGATCCTGCCTGTCCTGTTTTTTTTGCTGCTTACCCGCGTTTTCAAAATGACTCTACACGTCTCAGAGTCTTATTCGGCTCACAAGACGAAAACTGCAAAGGATGGTTCCTTTTAGCATTCAGCTCTGGGTTGACGGTTATTAAGAAACAGATCAGACAGGCGATAGATAATCAGACAATATCCTTCCCGCACACCTGCTACTGGAGCACCATGGCTAAAAAAGTTGAAAGCAACCCATGGCCCGGATTTGTGGATGCTCTGTCGACCACTCTGCTGGTCTTTGTTTTCCTGGTTGTTGTGTTGGTTATGGTCGTTTCTGCGCTGAGTGTTCAGGTGGGGTTTGATATTGCGCAATCATCAATTGAAGCTGAACACGCGGCAGCCGGTTCAACCGAAGGGCAGGAAGCGGGTCAGCAGGCTTCGGTGGAAGCGGATATTGAGAAAGAAATCGTTTCTGAAGCCCTGAGTGTTAATTTGGAGAGCCAGGTATCCACAGAGATAAAAAATAAACTCATTCGTATAAAGTACGAGGATTTCAATTCACGGCTTTCTGAAGCCGCAAACAAAGAGCTGCAAGACTGGGTTCAGGCAAACATGGATGATTTTCAGGGTAAAACGATCCATGTTATCAGTTTGCTCAATAGCAGAAGTCTGGCAAAAACGGTTTCTTACGAAATTGCCTTCAATCGAATCTCTCAAGTTCGAAAAATTCTTCTTGATGCAGGTATGTCCGCTGAATTTATCAAGATCAGACTTGACGAATCCGGTACAGAGCAAAGAAACCAGGTGGTTATCAGGGTGTTGGAGAGCGAATAATGATGAAGCCGCTGTTAACCCGAATGCGGTTTCGTTCGATTTCCCGCTATTCCGTTATTTTCACCATCACTTTTATTGTCCTGTGTTTTCTGGTTTGGTCAGCTATTGTCGAAATAGACGTGGTTGTCAAAAGTCATGGTCGGGTGACTACTTTCAGCAATAACCGTGTAGTTGAGCATCTCGAAGGCGGTATTCTCACCGAATTGCACGTGACAGAAGGGCAACGGATTCATAAAGACATGGTGTTGTTTTCGGTGATGAATCCTTCTCTGACCGAAAATATCAGCATTTTGAACCAGAGACTCATAGGGCTGACCGCAAAAGCGCAACGATTGTATGCGGAAATGACGGGTAAAGAACTGATCACTGCCAGTAAAAAAACGGCTCGAAATAACGAGCACTACCTTAACGAACACGAGTTGTATAAAAAACGTGCCAGAAAGCTCAGCGAACAAATCTCCATTGTTCGGCAACAGATTAGCAAAGAGGAAGCCCAGCTATCTGAGCTTGACCAGGTCATCAAGGATATGAAAAACGAGCGGGCAGTCGCTCAGAAGCAGTTAGATATATTGACGACGCTTCTCAGAGAGGGGGCTGGTTCGATTCATAATCAACTGGAAAAAAAGATGGTGTTGCTGAAAATCGAGACCAGAATCAACCAGTCAACGAAGCAGATTCCGGTCATTAATGCCAACCTGTCTGAGCTGCGCTTAAAGAAAACCAAGCTGATGACGGATTTTCGTGAAGAGGCACAGCACAATTACAACAAGGTCCGATTAGAAATTACCCAGATTCAGGCACAGATTCGTTCTTCCAGTGAACGGGAGATCCGTAAAAAAGTGGCAGCACCGGTTACGGGTACCTTGCATACCCTGCATGTCAATACTATCGGCGAGGTCGTCTCACCGGGTTCGATATTGGCGGAGATAGTCCCGGATGGCGTTCCCCTGATGGTCGAAGCCATGGTGGCCCCACATGACAGAGCCAGAGTCTGGCCCGGTCAGTCGGTAAATGTTCGGGTTTCTGCTTACGATTACACGACTTATGGTTCTCTAAAGGGCAAGGTTCTGGAGGTGAGTGCTGACACCTATTTAGATAGTGTCACGGCCAAGCATTACTATAAAGCGATGATTGAGACGGAAAGCTCAGGGTTTGGTGAAAATAATCAGTTGATTCCCGGCATGACCGTTGAACTAAATATTCTGGCAGGCAAACGCACGCTGCTCGGTTATTTACTGGGGCCCTTGTCTGAATCCATTGAATTTACTGCGACATTGTAATTCAAATTGTGTAAATACTCGTGGCTGTCATCAGGATATCATTAGACCACTTCACTCCTCTACTTCTTATTCTGAGTAAAGTAAAGGCTAGGCTTTGTTTTACACTAAGTCCAATTGAGCAGAAATAAGTTAATTGGACACGATAGATCAGTGACTTAGCGTCGTGCTGTGGTCTGTCCGGAAAGTACACTTAACTTGACACAAGCCGGTTCAACCATCCTTTGTCTATAATATTTGCACGCTCTGTTGCAGGCTATAATGCTACAACGTCCCAACGGAGGTGTGACGGGGCAATTAGCATCAGAAATACCGGCAGAGCTTCACACCTTCAACCCAATAAAACTCTTGCTTTTGGTGGTAATTGGGCTGATGTACAACATCTGGTATTTTTGAATGAGTATTGAAAGAAATTTAACATTTTGAATGATTTTAATTTGACTTACCCACCTGATGAGCTAGTATTTCGGGTAACACGGCCTCCGCCTCTTCGTTGCTTGCAACCTACGCGGGGGTTCTTGTTTTTACCTTCCTATAAGTGCTTTCCACCCATACTGTAGCCCGATATCGTTTATTGACACCTTCCTGTCGGACTTGATTTCAGGGAATTCATCCAACTGCTGTATAAGTCGGTCGTGCCATTTCGTGGCAGGGCAAATAATACTCATCAGGTGAGCAACAATGTTGATCAGCAGAAAGGGTTTGGATATCAGATCATTCTTTCCAAGGTAATGGTCACACCAGCTAATCTCACCCGGAGCGGGTAATTTCGGCTGATCAATCACATTGCGGTTCCAAAGGCGGCTGTGGTGAGCGCAGAGATTACGAAGGTAGTTCAACGAGCGTAACCAACTGGAAAATACCTTGAAGTCTGTCACCCCATATTTTGAGGAAATTTTCCTTTGATCAGGCACTTTCATCATCGAAAACAGTTGCGACATGGCCCCGAAGTCCCAGACCTCTATAGCAACCCAAATGGGTAGGTCTGCTCCATGAGTGTGACGATAATGCTTAACGAAATCTTCCTTTGATCGTTTCAGCAGATTTTCATATTTTGCCAGCCATTCGGCATGTCTTCCTTTTTTTACAGCAAACGTGGGATGGAACTGGTCAATATTCTTGTAAGCGAAGGTATCTCGCTCACCAAGCAAATAAGCGATATCGACCCTCAAAGCCACTTCAACCCGTTCAAGCGCATCCAGCATTAATTGCCGTAAGTTCTTATCAAAAATATAGAGATTAACGGCATCAGAAAAGTGTGTGTTTGCAACAAACTCGTTTTCTTTAACCACTTGGAAATTTGGCTGAATGCGAAAGACCCGGAAAGGATAGAGGTAGGCACTCAGACGATAATAACCAATGCGTTGGAGATGATTAAGCGCAGCAGCTTTGTCTGAAACCACCAGATTACGGGAGACCAACAAATCCAGTTGTTGCTGGAAAGTTTTCCAGGGACGTTCGTAAACCATTGAACCTCAGTATTTATGCCTGATTTTTTATTTGGCAACCTGCCAGCGTGTTATTCACTAACAGGATACTATAGTGACCTGCTAGATCCTGCACCAACATAAAAATATCAATATCGAGTGACTTTAATCCCTTACATCCCAAACCCGTTTGAGCCCTGAAGAACGATCAGCAAGCAGTCGGGGTTCAGAATGGATATATCTTGAAATACCTGCTCTTCAAGCTGGTTTTCGTTATCCAATGGGGCAGTGGGCAGGTTTTGCCCATTTTCCAGATGCCTTGTTGTATTGCCATACTGAGTTCCTTGCCTCACTGTCAGGCGACTGCTTGTTCGACCATTGCATTGGCCAGTTGTAACTGGGTGGTTTGAGTTTGGTGGATTTGGGATTTTAGGGTGTTGCGAAACCCCATCAACTCATTAACTTTTGAAACGATGCGACTTTTCTCTTTCGCAGGTGGTATTGCAACTAAACACCCTCTGAGTTGTGTTTTGTTGATGGATGCTAGGTTGGTAGTTTGTTTACTGGAACCTGCAAAATAAGCCCTTGCGAACGGAGCATTAAGATACATTTCAATCCAGTCTTCGCTCTGTTCCTTGAGGAAGATTCGGGCTTTGAAGACATGGTTCTGATGAGCGACATAAGGTAGCTCTCCAGACCAAACCGATGTACGACCTACTTTGTCCCAATCACCACCTTCAGTAATGAGCAAGTCTCTGGGGATAACTTCGTATTTTTCCTTTTCCTCGATTGGAATTTCAACTTCCTTTATCACAGTTAGATCAAGCGCACTACGCTGCACATTAGCAACTCGCAAATACGGAACAGAAATCAGGCTTCTTCCAGCTAGCTTGCGACCCTTGGTGATACCACTTTGAATATCCACGATATCCTCAAGCTGAGCAAACACCCAACCAGCGGGCAGATTAAAGGGCTTTTCTTCATCGGTAATCACTGGCAACGGTTTCTGCTTCTTAATCTTCTTGTCTTTCACTAACCTTCACATTATTGGCACGCTCCCGTCGAGTGAGGGCTGGCCGGTCAAATGCAATGTGACAGATCAAGTCAAACGGGTCCAATTCTGTTCCCAGTTTCTCGCCGACATTATCTTGTAACTCCTGCCAGAAAACACCCAGTTCTGTCAGTTCATCAATTATGGCTTTTTTCTTGTCGGCAGCGGACCACTTGCGGAGGAAATCATCCATGCTGGCATACTGCTTTACGACACACTGTTTGGTGTAATCGTGCATGGATTCGGTGACCAGTTTGCCGCTGGCATCCAGATGCTGAACTCGATATTTGGTGACTTTAAACGCCTGCCCTTTGACATGGTACTTGATGCGGGGTGGCTCCGGCGGTGGTTCAGGGTCGCCTTCATCGCTCCCTCCGGGTGGTATGGGTTCTGGCTCAGGTTCCGGTGTTATTTCGCTGGGTGGATCAGTGATGATCGGCGGATCTTCCTCTATTCCTCCTCCGCCACCTTCTCCTTCGGGATTTTCAGGTTCATCCTCTGGCGGGATAATGGGCTCACCTGGCTTAGGCTTGAATATCTGTACCGGCTCGCCATCGAAGTCTTTGTCGGCAAAACGTTCAGTGGCTTTTTTAAAGTCCATGATAGTGAACCAGTGTTTGCCGTGATCTTCATCAATACGGGTGCCACGACCAATGATTTGCTTGAATTCAGTCATGGATTGGATGCTCTGATCGAGAACAATCAGCTTGCATGTTTTGGCATCCACACCGGTCGTCATCAACTTGCTTGTCGTGGTGATGACCGGATAAGTGGATTCGGGGTCAATGAAGTTATCCAGCTCATCCTTGCCTTCTTCGTTATCACCGGTAATCCGCATCACATACTTGCGGTTCTCTTTCACCCGATCCGGGTTCAAATTCACCAGTGCTTCCCGCATGCGTTCAGCATGATCGATGTCGTCACAGAAAACGATGGTCTTCTGAAACTCATCGGTTTTCTGCAAATACTCAGTAACCTTCAGCGCTACCAGTTGGGTTCGCTCGTCAAAGACAATGTTTCTGTCCATATCCCGCTGGTTGAATATGCGGTCTTCAATCAGGTTGCCATACTTATCGATCTGTCCTTTTTGTGGTCGCCAGCCTTCAAGATCAATATCGAAATCAAATCGGATGACTTTGTATGGTGCCAGGAAGCCATCTTCAATCCCTTGTTTTAGAGAATAGGTATAAACAGGTTCACCAAAGTAATGGATATTGGAGACTTCCTTCGTCTCTTTTGGGGTGGCGGTTAAACCAACGTGTGTTGCAGAGGAAAAGTATTCCAGAATTTCTCGCCATGCAGAGTCTTCACGGGCGCTACCACGATGGCATTCGTCTATGACAATCAGGTCAAAGAAATCAGGATCAAACTGTTTATAGATGTTTTTTTCTTCTTCATTGCCTGAAACGGCCTGATAGAGCGACAGATATATCTCAAACGCTTTGTTGACCTGGCGCTTTTCAATTTTGGTCATCGCTGGGCCAAAGGGTTTGAAGTCGTTGGACTTGGTTTGGTCCACAAGAATATTGCGGTCGGCAAGAAACAGAATGCGCTTCTTCTTTTCAGATTTCCAGAGCCGCCAGATGATCTGGAAAGCGGTATAGGTCTTCCCGGTTCCAGTTGCCATGACCAGTAGAACTCGATTCTGGCCTTTGGCAATGGCTTCAATAGTGCGGTTAATAGCGTTTGCCTGGTAGTAGCGCGGAGTGCGCCCGGAACCATCATCGAAATAAGGGTAATTGACGGTTTTTTGAGCTGGCTCGTCTAATTCTTTTGCCTGGCAGTAGCGACTCCATAGCTCACCAGGCGAAGGGAATTCATTAAGGGACAACTCTGTTTGGGTTTGATCTGCATTACCCGTGCGGTCGTAAAATTTGAAGCCATCTCCATTACTGGAGAACACAAAGGGAATATCAAGTGCTTCTGCATAGCTCAGGGCTTGCTGCATTCCGGAGCCCATGCTGTGCTTGTTATCTTAGGCCTCGATGACCGCTATGGGTTGGTTTTTCTGATGATAGAGGATGTAGTCTGCCCGACGTTTTTTACCTCGGGCATGGAGCTTACCGCGAACGATGATGCGGCCTGCGGTAAAGGTTACTTCCTCTCTTACTTGAGTTTGGATATCCCATCCGGCCTTTTCGATGGCTGGGGTGATGTATTTGGTACATATATCACGTTCGGATAGTTCTTTTTTGTTCATCTCTCAGATCCTGTCACGTCAAGACCTCCCAAACTGCAATGAATCGCCACGAAAATAAGCCTGAATATGAGCGAAAAGCTTGAATAGTGGGATCATTGTACAAGTGATAATAAAGAGAATGGGAGTGGCAAAGTTTGATAAAAAATGAACTGTATGTACGTCGACTTCTTGGTGTTTGGTGCTGGCATCTAGTGTTGAGATCGGGCTGGATGCAGGTTCGCTTTCCAGACTGGAGCAACCTGAATAATCTCAAATCAGTTCTGGGGGTTCAGCTGATCATGCTGCTTCAAAAAAATAGCTATCCTCCGGTTGTTTTTAATGAAGTGTATCAGGGTGTGTTTGAGCAGTTAAGGCATTTTAAGACGTATAGAGTGGGTTGGGTATATGTGATAGAAGGCACTGGATAACCTTCCCCTAATCTAGTGTTGACCTATTCCGACGGAAAGAGGGCGCATTAGCAGGCGCAAAAGCTCAGAAAGCAAAAAGCCCGTAGTGTTCACTAACGCTACGGGCTTTGCTATATATGGTGCCGGCACCAAGAGTCGAACTCGGGACCCACTGATTACAAGTCAGTTGCTCTACCAACTGAGCTATACCGGCAAAGAACGAGGTGCATAATATGTATGAGCAGGTTCTTTGTCAATAACACCGGGTACAAAAAACAGACCCTGCGGTCTGCTTTTTGTACGATCCTTGTGAAACCTCTTCCTGCTCTGAAACGAGCATCCTGCTATCCTGGTCTTTCCTGACCACTTCAGGCGTCCTGCCTCAATTTACTTCCCATCTGAATGCTGACTTCAAAGCTTCCTGCTTTGTCCGCTTCCTGCGGTATTCAAGTCTTCCTGAGTATCCCGAGGCGTCCTGCCTGAAATAATCCTTGTCAGCTAAAGTCTTCCTGACTTTACGAACGTCCTGTTCCCTGCTGACGATTCCTATTATCCATGGCTAGGTATTTTCCGAAACCAGAGGTTTCCTCTTCCTTTTGTGAGACATTGACCATAGTGCGTTGGAACAGTTATCGCTGACTGGCAGCCAGAAGCCCGCCGCAGGTTATAAACATTGAGCCAAACAATCGGTTTTGCAGCTTCCCGTATTTTTTCAGAAATGGCATCAGCTTTAGGGCGAAGCTGGCGTAACCCAGCATGACCAGGCTATCAACCAGGATCATAGTGATTCCCATAATCAGGTATTGGGGCCAGAGTGTCAGCGCAGGATCAATAAACTGCGGCAGGAAAGCCGCCTGAAAAACAATGGCCTTGGGGTTAGTCAGATTCACCAGAATGGCACTGGCAAAGGATTTTTTCTTGCTGGTGCGGATTTGGCTTTCGACCGAAAACTCATTGGGTGCTTCACGCCATTTCATGATGCCCAGGAAAATCAGGTAAAGAGCACCTGTCCACTTGATCAGGGTAAACAGTGTCTCTGAGGCTGCAAGGATGGCCCCAAGACCTGCAGCGACGACAATCAGAAATATAATCAGAGCGACCTGGAGTCCCATGATGGATGGCAGGGTCCGGATCAGCCCTGAGCGAATGGCGTTGGCCATGGTATTAACCGCACCGGCTCCCGGCGTTAAGCTGATAATGATGGTTGCGGCCAGAAAAGTCAGCCAGGTATTAAGTTCCATTGAGGTTCCAGGTCAGAAAAAACAAGTCTTTTAACTGTAGATCAGACTGTTTTTTAATCGATGAATCGAGTGTGCGCAACACAAATTAAAAGAAGAGAAAAAAATCGAGATCTGAATACTAAAAAAGCCGATCAAAGATCTGCTTTTTAAAGTCTGTGATATGGTGCCCAAGAGAAGAAACAATAGCAGGTTTCACCATGCCCCAGCTGAACCAACCTTGCAGCAAACACTTCACCTACCGGCAGCTGGTTGAGTGCGGTGAAACCTGGCAATCGTCGTCTATTGATAACCTGCCGCTAAATGACCAAAGCTGGCAGGCTCTTGCTGATTTGGCGATCTATATACTCGATCCGGTTTATGAGCAGTTTGGTGCCTTGGAAATCACCTACGGCTTTTGCTCCCCCCCATTGGCGACGGCAAGAAAAAAGCTGGCCAAAGAACAGGGCGTGCTGCCTTCTATCTACCCCACACTGGATCAGCACAGCTGCTTTGAAAAAAATAGGAAGGGAGACATCATCTGCTCCCGGGGAGGAGCTGCCTGCGATTTTCATGTGCCGGACACCTCATCATTGGAGATAACCACATGGATCGTTAAACAGCTCCCCTTTGACAGGCTCTACTTTTATGGGCATGACAAGCCCATTCACGTTAGTTACAACAGCGACTCCCGAAATGCAGCCGTATGTATAATGACACCAAAAACCAATGGTCAGGGTTATATTCCCCGGAATCTCTCCCCAGAGCGCTTTCTTGAAGAATTTCAGCTATAAATAAAGGCCATGAATGAACAAGAATGGTATGAAACCGTTGCACAACTGGAGCTCGGCAAAAAACTGCCTAGAGCACTCTATCTCCACCGTTCGGCACTGAGTGAAACCGCACCGGATTTTTTCTCTTGGATTTATCAGAAAGCAACGAATTCAGGCATACCGGAACAACACTGGGATATCCTTCGCCTCCATAAAGACTCTTTCAAAGTCACCCTGCTCTACTATCTGGATTTCTACGACGAAGCCTATCCATCACTGCACTTCAGTTATGGCTTAGACTTCGCCAGCGAGAAAATAAAAGCCACTGACTTTACCAGCTTCACCAACCCGCCAATCCTCCATCGCAAAGAGCACATGATCCTCCCCTCAGACCCTAACCACGCGGACTTTTGTGAGATTACCCGGGAAGGCGAAGCGGCAGGGCTGTATGAAAACACACGCATCATTGGGTTCCGTAACAGCTGGGAAACCCTGATCAAAGAAAAAGGCTACGAACTACTGGATGGACGTCTATTCCGGAGGGCCGCCATCAGCACAACAGCAATGAATGCCACCCTGCTCTGGGCATCAACCGATGCCTGTGAACAGGCGGTCAATAATTTTGCCAAGTGCCTTTGTGACACTCTCGATTGTCTACTAAGCTCATCGCTCACACAACAAACTGTAAAGGTAAATGTATGAGCCTTGAGGCAAGAGTTGAAAGACTTGAGGAGCAACATAGACAGATGGACGCTAACATGCACAGTCTGGTGAAGGTTTGCGCAGACACACAGAGCATTGCTATGACTAACCAGCATGACATTGCAGACTTAAAGTTGGATATTGCAGGGGTCAAATCTGAGGTTATCAGGGTTAAATCTGATCTTTCGGCACTGACACAAGCAACACTTGCAGGCTTTAAGAGAGTTGATGAACGTTTTGACGAACAAGATAAGCGTTTTGACGAACACGATAAGCGTTTTGACGAACACGATAAGCGTTTTGACAAGATTGATAAACGACTCGACGCACACGATAAGCGCTTTGACGAACATGATAGGCGCTTTGACAGGATTGATGAACGCTTCGACGAGCACGATAAGCGCTTTGACAAGATTGAAGAAACACTCGCCATCATCGTGAATCATCTCAAAAAATAACCACGTCATTTAATAGCAAAATCCAGCGGCTTGTCTACGACAGCCGCTGATTTGCTGGGGTAGAGCAGGTATATATCAGAACTGTTTGTAGAAAGGTGGCACTTCCACGATCTGAAAGCCAAATGCGTGTCTGACAATGAAGGATTGGTATCCGGCCACAAAATACTGGAAGTGAATGAGACTCATATCCGGAAAAAACAGTAAATAAAAGATGAGAGAGAATAAAAAGGAAGAGAGATGAGAGAGCCGGGAATTTACCGGTTTTCTTGCCATGAATCACACGACAAGATCTTGAGGATTGGTGCCCAGGAGAAGACTCGAACTTCCACGCCCTTTCGGACACTAGCACCTGAAGCTAGCGCGTCTACCAATTCCGCCACCTGGGCCTGTCACTTAAATTGTATGGACTTTGCGTCCTGCCCAATCATTGTTAATGATTGGTGCCCAGGAGAAGACTCGAACTTCCACGCCCTTTCGGACACTAGCACCTGAAGCTAGCGCGTCTACCAATTCCGCCACCTGGGCCCTGTGATCAGCAATAGGCTGCTCAACAAGTGCGGCGAATATTAGGGATTTAAGGCGAAAGTGTCAACACCCCGCTCGAAAAATAGGGGTTCGGAATGTACGCTATAAGCATTTGAAAATGAAAGGCTTACCCGGATTCCGGCGGATGTTTGCCAGGTTGTCCGGACTCATTGAACGATGATGAAGGTCTGGCGGGCTTTTGATGCAAGGGGCTGATAGAGGCTTCTCACTATGATCTGTGAAAAGACAGGCTCTGGTTCCTGAAGACACCTTAGGAGGACATCATGAAAGTGAATGAAAAACAGCACCGATTTCTGCAAGCAACACTGGATAACTGGTCCCGGGATGGTCTTCTGGATGAAGTTAAAAAGGAAGCCCTGCTGGACTCTCTGGACGTGCACTCCTTTCAGTGGCGAATGTTGGCTCAATACGCTTTTTGGGCTGCATTGTCTTCCATGGTGCTATCCCTGTTAGCAGTGGTTATGGATGAGGCTCTGATGGCATGGCTGGAGCGTTTATTGACTCTTCAGGACGGCACCCGAAGTTTGTTTTTTGCTGCGTTGTCAGTTGGTTTTTATCTGTTTGGCGGTTGGTTCAAGTCCCGTCAGACAGGCCGTGTCTTTAGTCAGGAGCTTGTTTTTTTTCTGGGCGCTGCATCCACAGCGGCTTCCATTTACTACCTGGGTCGGGCCGTTTATACAGGAAGTGGCCACTATTCGCTGCTATTACTTCTTGGTGCCGTGATCTATCTGGTGCTGGCATTACTGCTGGAATCTCTGTTGCTCTGGGTTTTGTGTCTAGGAGCATTGGCTTTCTGGTTTTTTGCTGAAACGACTTACTGGGCTGGTGGTTACTATCAGCCGTTTTTCGGGATGAGCTATCCCTTGCGATTTCTTTTCTTCAGTTTGGTGGTTCTTCTGTTGGGCTATGGCCTGCCCTTTTTTAAACGAACCAGAGCCTTTTTTGATATGACTCAGTTTATTTCCTTAATGATGCTTTTCGTGTGCTTGTGGATTTTGTCCATGACGAGTAATTACAACTACGGGCTTAAAGCCCTTGAGGCATCAGAAATGCAGCTTTGGTTATGGCGACTGGCCATGGCGGCAGCGTCAGGTTTGGCGATGTTTATCGGTTTTTGCAGAGATGACTCTATTCTGAGAATCAGCGGAATCTCCTTTTTGTTGCTGAATCTGTATACCCGGTTCTTTGAGTACGCTTGGGAAGAGATAAATACAGCACTGTTTTTTGCATTGCTGGCGCTCAGTTTCTGGCTGCTGGGAAGATACTCAGAGAGGCTCTGGCTGTCTGGAAAAAGAAAGGTTTCAATAAATGAGGTTGTTCTGTAAGCAGAGCAACCTCGGGTATTATTGGGCTCAGCCGGTATCAGCCGTTAACTGCGTCTTTCAATGATTTACCTGGTTTGAAGGCGACCGTATTGCTGGCAGCAATCTGAATCGGCTCTCCTGTTTGCGGGTTTTTACCTGTGCGTGCGGCTCTGCTGCGTTGCAGGAATGTACCAAAGCCTACAAGGCTGACAGTGTCTTCTTGTTTCAGAGCGGAGGTTATGACTTCAATCATGGCGTTGAGTGCCTGATTGGCTTGTTCTTTTGTCAGATCTGCCTGATCGGCAATGGCGTTAACGAGTTCTGGTTTACGCATGGTTTCATGCACTCCTTCTTGTTTTTCTTTCTTCCGATGGATAAGCAGTCATGAACAGACTAAAACACTGTAATGGTTAGAGCAATAGGCTTTCTCGTGAAAAACACGGGAATCGGATTATTTCGACCAAATTAGCCAATTTTGACCATTTCAAAGTCTTCTTTGCCGACACCACAGTCAGGACAGTGCCAGTCTTCAGGAACATCCTCCCAGCGAGTACCCGGCTCAACCCCCTCATCAGGCCAGCCCTGTTCTTCGTCATAGATAAAACCGCAAACAACACACTGCCATTTCTTCATGTCTGTCTCCATTAATAGCCGTTTAAAAGTCAGTGACGACTGTCTCAATCTTATACAATGAAAGCTGCTCGGGGGTGAAAAAAAGGGCAAGGAAAAAGCATTGGAATAACAATAACACCCCGGGCTCTGTTTTTGACAGAGCCCGGGGTGATGAAAACTGTGACCTTGTTCTCCTATTCAGATTTCAGCTGCTGATACCACCGCCCCAGAAGCTGGCGTTCTTCTTCCGTCATCTCTGTACGGTTTGCCAGTGGCATGATCTGTGTCTGAACGGACTGACTGTAGATTTTGTCCGCTTTGCTGGCGATGGATTCATAATCGTCAAAGATCAGGCCACCTGGCGCTGTCTGGAAGAGAGGGTCAGTTGGCTTGGCCCCATGACAGGTAGAACAGCGGCTGGTGACAATCTCGACAATTTCCTGTTTGTCAAAAGCGGGTGCTTTTGCAACCTCGGATATTGGGGCCATTTGTGGTCGTATAACAAACGCCAGACTCAACATGACAACGGCAGCGGCAGGCCAGAGCCAGGTTAATACAGCACCCTGGTTACGACGGTTAAAGAAGTGTCGGATCAGAATCGCAGCCAGCGACAGGGCAGCAAGAATCGCCCAGTTCCAGTCATGACCATAAGTCATTGGGTAATGGCCGCTGATCATGATAAACAACAGCGGCAAGGTGAAGTAGTTGTTGTGCCTGGAGCGAAGCAGTGCATGTTGGGCAATGGCCGGATCAAAGCTGGTATCACCTCTTTGTGCTGCGTCAACCAGCTTCCTCTGGGACGGGATGATAATCCGGAAGACATTACCCACCATCAGGGTTCCGATCAGGGCACCAACGTGGATATAAGCTGCTCTGTCGCTGAATAGTTGCGCATATCCCCAGGCGGCAAAAACAATCAGCCCAAAGAGTACCGCGCTGAACAGTCTTTCATTTTTAAACAATGGCGTTCGGCAAAGAAAGTCATAAGCCAGCCAGCTCACGAACAGGCTGAATAGGCTGACCGCAATAGCTGAGGCCGGGGACAGTGAAGAGTCTGACGACAGCAGATAACTTTCTGCTCCCCAGTAGTAGATGATGGCCAGCAGGCCAAAGCCACTGAGCCAGGTAACATAAGCTTCCCATTTGAACCAGTGCAGGGTTTCCGGCATTTTCTCCGGTGCCAGATGGTATTTGTTTACTTCATAGAAGCCACCACCGTGCACAGCCCATAATTCCCCTTTAATACCTTTTTTCTGTTTTGCCTGAGGAGCTTTTTCCAACCGGCCTTCCAGCCAGTTGAAGTAAAAGGAGGCACCAATCCAGGCAATACCTGCTGTGACGTGCAACCATCGAAAAATCAGGTTCAACCAGTCTTGTATATAGGATTCCATACTCAGCTTCTTCCTCGAGTTTCCTGGCCCATGATAATGGCTTTTTCAATGACCCGGTCGTCACCCATTACCATCAGTACACCCAGCAACTCTTCAAGTGTTTGTGTTTTCTCTGTTCTGAATTTCAACAAAGGTGTGGCTTCGGGATTAAGCACCAGAAAGTCTGCCTCGTTACCGACCCGGAAACTGCCAATGCGGTCATCGAGATGCAGGGCTCTGGCCCCACCCAGAGTGGCCAGGTAGAAAGCTTGAAGAGGAGATATCGTATTCTCACCCAACTGAGATACCTGATAAGCGTCTTTCATCGTGTTCAACAGACAAAGACTGGTGCCACCACCCACGTCTGTGCCCAGCCCGACACGAATATTTTTGTTTTTAGCATTAGAAAAACGGAATAAACCGCTGCCCAGGAACAGGTTGGAACCCGGACAGCAGGCAATGGATGAATCACTTTCAGCCATTCGCTCCCAACTCTCGTCGCACAGATGGATGGAGTGGGCAAAGATCGAGCGGGGACCCAGCAGACCATGCTGGTCATAAACATCCAGATAATTTTTACTGTCAGGAAACAGTTCCTGAACCCACTCTATTTCTTTGGGGTTTTCAGACAGGTGGGTATGCAGGTAGAGACCGTTATGTTCTCTGAGCAGTCTTCCAGCCAGGGTGAGCTGCTCGGAAGAAGAGGTTGGAGCAAAGCGGGGAGTGACGGCATAAGACAATCGACCCTTGTTGTGCCAGCGATCAATCAGTTGCTTTGACTCTTCATAGCTGCTTTCCGGGGTGTCGAGCAGGTAGTCTGGCGCATTGCGATCCATCATGACCTTGCCGGCAATCATACGCATCTTGCGCTTTTGCGCAGCTTCAAAGAAAGCATCAACTGATTGGGGAGAGACTGTGCCAAAAACCAGTGCGGTAGTCGTTCCACTGTTCAGGCACTGATCCAGAAACAACTCTGCAATGTCCCGGGCATATTCAGGATCTGAAAAGCGGGCTTCAGCAGGAAAAGTATACTGTTCCAGCCAGTCCAGCAGTTGCACTCCGCAACCTGCCATGACTTCCAGCTGGGGATAGTGCACATGAGTATCGATAAATCCCGGTATGATCAGCCTGCCTGAAAGGTCTCTGATTTCACAGTCTTCCGGCAGTTCTTGCAATAAGTTCTTGGCAGGGCCGCAGGCTTTGATACAACCCGACTCAACCAATAGTCCACCGTCGTCAAAGTATTCCCAGCTTTGTTCTCCCTTATCGGGATCGTCCAGAAAGTGGAGTACAGAAGCACGCCAGAAAACAGGGGTAGTTGCAGTGCTCGTCATAAGGGTGCTCCCACGGTCAGGGAAAGGTGGGCAGGGATTAAAACTTCGTCACAGTTGTGTCCTGGCCCGGCCCGGTCAATCACCAGATAGGAGATTCCGTCACCGGCAGAGAGTAGCGGATGATGCCAGGTGCCCGGATGGTAATTAATGCCCTGGGAACCATCAGTGATGAAACAGCGAATATGATTAAAGTCCGGCTCCGAGTGGTTATCAGGAGCAACAACAATCAAAAACGGCTGCTGCTCCAGAGGCATAAAGGTCTGGCTGCCCAGAGGGTGGCGTTCCAGCAAATCCAGTTGGTAGGGCTGTTTGATGGCTTGAGTGTGGTAAATATGAATAGCCACTTCCCCCACGGCATCGGTTTGAATTCGGGTGAGATCGTTAAACTTACGACAGCGGCCCTGATTGATGATCATGGCGTCACCACAGGCTTCGATCACATCGCCGAAGGGTTTGAAAGCTTCGGCAGACAAGGGCTCTACAGGGAGAGCCCGGGTGGTTAACGTGGTTGGCATGGAATGCCTCTTTATATTTATTTTCTGTTAGCTCAGGGCTTTTTGGGGCTAAGGGCTTTTCGCTAAGCGCTTTGCAACGCTGTTCATGTTTGACTTACAGACCTTATGAACAATGGAAATCAGCTACCTCTGTAAGTCGAATACCCAAAGGGAGATATCAGCAATGGCACATGGTGGTGGCGATCGTCGCTGACTTCAAAAATGACCGGGACTTCCGGATAAAAGCATTTTTGTTCCAGCCGGTTAAAGTAATCCTGAATCGCAAAGTCCAGCTTATAAATGCCTTCCGGAAGGTTTACTTCGTCCGTAGTCAGACTGTTTACTCTTCCGTCGGCGTTTGTTATGCCCCGTCCAACCTCTACCCAGCTGTCTTCAGCCTGTTTGTATAGAGTGACAGGAACCTGGTCGGCAGGATGGCCACGAGCTGTGTCGAGGATATGAGTACTGATCCCGGTCATTAAATTACTCCTTCTTTGGCCAAAGAGGTGTTCTTGAGCATTTTGCACAGGCGAATACTGGTTATTTTATGCTGTTCAGCCGCTGCAATGGAGAGTTCTTCCTCTGGCTCGTTACTCAAACGTTCCTCCAGCAGCGTCAGCATCTCGCTGGCACTTTTGCCGGTAGCGCAGACAATGAAGATATAGCCAAACTGCCGTTCGTACTGTTCGTTGCCTTCAGCCAGTGCCTGGAGGGTTTTTTCATTGGCCTCATCGACGCCGGACTGCTCATGGCCTGCCATGGTTTGAGTATTCCTGTATTTTTCTTTCAGGCTGTTGATGTCACCGATTTTCGGGTGGGCATCAAACGCTTCCAGGTAGTCGGGCTTCTGGCAGTGAGACCAAACGGCATTAGCAGCAATCAGCAGGCTTTCAATATTAGCAAAGGGTCTTGCTACTACCATGGACTCAACCCACTGACCGCTGGCACAACACTGACGAAAAGTTTCTGATGCCTGCTCTTCGCTCAGGGTATTCAGTTCGTTCAATGTCATTTTGTGGGCTCCGGCTGACCGACAACTCTCAATCTTGATACGCCACCATCGGGGAAAATATTCAGGCGAACATGGGTGTATATTTCCTGAGTATTTTCCAGATTCTCTACAAAAGAGTGATTACGGTGAGCATGAAGTTTCTGTTCGCTCAGGATCGGGCGCCATTGTGCCGTGTCATCAGGCACTTCTCCCTCAAAATAACAGCCTTCCAGGCTTCCTCTGTCAGGATAGTTTCCTTTGAAGTGCAGGGTATCAATCTCAACCCGACCAATTTTACCAGGTGTCGCCAGCCTGATGATCATCCAGTCGTGACCGCCATTGCGTCTTCTGCGGGTTTCCCAGCCATCATGCATATCGGCACCGCGACCCGGACGAAGCAGGTTTTGCATCGGACTGAAGAAAGCGTCTGAACAGCTGACAGGGCGGGCTCCATTCATCAGAGCCGATAGATCAACGGGTTCGTTGGGAAGAAGGTGTTGAGTGTTAAAGAGGATTTTTCCATAAACTCTCAGGCGGGCAACACCACCATCGGGGAAAATGGTCAGACGAATATGAGTGGCTTCGACAGGTTGGTCCAGACAGATCAGATTTCGGTAGTCGGCATCAACCGCCATTCTTGCAATCATAGGCTGCCATTGGCTTTGTTCACTGGGGTCAGATTCGCTGGCGATGTATTCCAGCTGAACGGCGCCCGGTGCATTACCTTTGAAGTGGCGGGTATCGACTTCTACCCCTTCCACCATTCCCGGGGTCGCAAGTCTGACGATGACCCAGTCATGATCGCCGCTGCGGCGTCGGCGGGACTCCCAGCCGTCCATCCATTTGCCGTAAGCCGTGTATTTTTCCGGAAGAAAAACCGGCTCGGAGTCCAGCAAAAGGTTGTCTTTTTCAGCAAAGAAGTCATCGCTTGCAGACAGTACATCTCCACCCAGGGCACGGGCGGCCAGATCGACTTTTGTCTGTCGCCATAGCAGGGCTTCGTCAGAGCCGTCAGTGGTTGTTGAGCCATCAGTCATTGTATTCATCGCATATCCTGATTTTTGTTGGTTTTTTATTGGAGTATTATTGTCCCCAGCTAAAAGGGCATATTTTTCTGTGTTCTGGCAAAATGGATGTTGTAAATTATAAGCAAAATGTTGACCAAATGGTCAGACTTTGGGAGTTTATGCCATAGATACTACAGGTCAATCAATATATTGATTTAAACAAAAAAAATAAGTCGGAGTTTGCCATGAATCTCAGTGATAACCACTACCCCAGAGACTTAACAGGGTATGGAAATACCCCACCTCATCCGCAATGGCCGGGGCAGTCGCGGATTGCCGTTCAGTTTGTCATAAATTACGAGGAAGGTGGTGAAAACTCTGTACTTCATGGTGACAGGGGTTCAGAAGCTTTCCTTTCCGAAATTATTGGTGCCCAGTCGTATGAGGGGATGCGCCATATCAGTATGGAATCTATCTACGATTATGGGGCCAGGGCTGGTTTCTGGCGGCTGCACCGTATCTTCACCCAGAGAAACATTCCTGTGACGGTGTATGCCGTAGCCATGGCCATGCAGCGGAACCCTCAGGCGGTTGAGGCCATGCTGAAGGCTGACTGGGAGATAGCCAGCCACGGCTATCGCTGGATTGATTACCAGTTTCACGATCCTGATGAAGAGCGTGAGCATATGCAAAAGGCCATTCAAATTCACACAGAAATGACCGGCCAGAAACCTTCGGGTTGGTATACAGGTCGCTGCAGCCCCCAAACAGAGCAGCTGGTGGCAGAAGAGGGAAGTTTCCTCTACCACGCAGACAGTTATGCAGACGATCTGCCTTATTGGGATACCCGATTTGATCAGCCGCAGTTAGTCGTGCCTTATACGCTGGACTGCAATGATATGCGTTTTGCAACCGCTCAGGGTTTTAATTCTGGCGATCAGTTTTTCAGTTATCTGAAAGATGCGTTTGATGTGCTCTATGATGAGGGTGCTGATCAGCCAAAGATGATGTCAGTAGGGTTGCATTGTCGTTTGGTAGGCAGGCCGGGCCGTGCCGCTGCGCTGATGCGTTTTCTGGATTATGTGCAGTCGAAGGAAAAAGTATGGCTATGCACCCGTGAGCAAATCGCCCGCCACTGGCATGAGCATCATCCCTGCAACGAGACGGGTGCCCGATAGATTAATCTCGCTGAGCCCGTTTGAACCGTATCAATGGTCAGCGCAGATGGTGGCCATTGTGGAAATCATAGATTCGTTGAACTGTCTATGGCGGCGCCTCTCGTTTGGGAAGCCTGTCAATCACCTGCCAGCAAGCGGCCAAAAGCTTTCAGCTGATCAGGGTCTGAACTTCTGGTGGCTGAGGCCAGGTTAAGATGCCGATTGGCCTTTGCCAACTCCAGCAACGAATCATCAATCTCGTACTGTTTATTTTCTCTCAGCCAGGTCAGCAAGGTTTCAAGAGGCCAGAGTGCCTGTTTGCCCTCGTGAACCGGGGCGGGAAAACTCTCTGGATTACTGGTCATCAGTTTTCGCATATTCTGTCTTGAGAAACCCAGTAGCTCCGCTGTGTCCGTCAGCCCAACGAGGTCCGGTGAAGCTTCAAGAAGCCTGATATCAGGAATCACTGCTTTCACGTCCCGTATTGCGCTGCCAACGGCATCAGCAGCACTGGTGCCATCCCGGTCGAACATCATGGCCATTCGCCCTGCCTGACCAATACCAATCAACATGTCATTGCAACCCGCCTCGCCCAGCGCTTCGATAATATCATCAACGTCCTGAGCGCACTCTTTGATGCTGAAACGAAGGATAAATTCATAGGATTTCATAATCGCTCCTGGTGCATTGGTATGGTCAGAATGCAGTGATCTACGATCCTGCGAATTTGGCGCGCATGTTTCGTCGTATCTCTGGGTGTACTGTAAATACTGGAAATGCAGAATTCACCAAGCCGACACTCGGCATTATTAAACGGACAGTAGAGCCTGCCCCAAGCATGCGAGCAACCAACTTCAATACGCCAGCCTTTGCTTTCTGCATATTTCAATGCTGCTTCAATTTCTTTGTTCGGATGCTTTTTTCTTGGCATGGTTTGATCCTGATAAACTTAGCGATGATTCTTCAGGTTGTCAATTGACAACCTGAAAGTATTTGTTCAGAGGCAAACCGAACAGTCTGGTATAAAATCTCACTTTCGCCATTCAAGGGAGTGAATGTTATTTATCTGCTCTGTCATTGCTTTGAGTTTTTTCTACAGGCTCAACACCTGCTTTCACGTCAAAAAAGTCTGTAACGACACTTTAACAGGCAGTTTCTGAAACTTTTCGCTCCCATTGTTGTCAAACTTGCAAAGTGTAAATATTTAAGGAGAATTATTATGCAGGCTATCAGCGGTACATCATGGAAGGCTACGACTTCATCGTCTGACACGGCCGACATAAGCAATGACGATAAAAGCGTATGTGTCATCTGTCAGGTGGAATTCGATAAGAAAATCGTTGTAGATAGCTACGGGTATGCATTTAATTCTGATCAGCGTCAATGTGATAAGTGCATTGGAGTTCGGAAAATTACCTCTGCCACCCAGGTGACACTGGAGGCAGCAATTCGCGACGGGGACTTCTCTCTGGCACATCGGCTGGTCAATGACCATGGCGCTATTCTGACCGCAGATATTCTGAAAGTGGGCCTGGAAAGTGCCGCAAAAACCCTCAATGTCCAACAGGCCAGGAGCTTATTTGAACTTTCATCGTCCGAACCGGCCACTCAGGCGGTTGCCCGAACGGTATTGGATGGTGTACTGCAAAAAGCTCTAGCAAGCGCCAAGGCTACTACAAGTCTTCACATGCACCGCAATACCGTGGAATTTACCCGGCTTTTTTTCAACCATGACATCGTTAACAATGAGCTGGCGAATATTGCCCTGTATATCTGTGTTCTCAAAGATGATCTTGAGTCTGCACAAGAATTCAAAACAAAGTACCGGGCACAACTTGAGGCTACCCATTTCCAGACAGTTCTGAGGCAAATAGTCCAAGAATTGGAAGAGGGGATTTGTCTACAAAAAGGAAAAACCGATATTCTATTGGATCTGGTAACGCCTGATGCAGCCACTCAAACCATTGCCCAGGATATCCTGACGCATTTTCTGCAAAACGCGCTGCCGCAAGCCGTTAATATGAGCTGGCTCAAGTACAGCGGAATCAAGGAATTTACCGATCTTATTCTTAGTCATCACTTGGGTAATATTGAGCTGGCGAATATGGCCCTGGAGATCTGTGTTCTCAGAGGTGAACTTGAGTCTGCACTAAAATTCAAAACTGAGCACAGGGCACAACTAGGGGTTACTACTTTCCAGAAAGTTCTGCAGCAGATGGATTTGAAATCGGATACTAACCGGATCGATATCCTATTGAGTCTGGTAATGCCTGACGAAGCTGCTCAAACTATTGTCCTTGATATGCTGACGGGGCTGCTGCAAAACGCGCTGACTGAGTTTGAGAATATGTCCGATCCCGTATACCGCGATATCATGGCCTTTACACATATTGTTTTCCGCCATGAAATTATCAACTCGGCCCTGGTCAACACAGCACTGAGAATATGTATACTCAGGGAAGAGACTGAACAGGCACAAAAGATAAAAGCACTTTATGGTGCATTTGTTTTTGAAAAAGAATACGGAATGCACACAATTGAAAGTTTTGCTGAAAAAATTGGTTACAAGCTGACAACAGATCGGGCTAAAGACTATAGAAATATGGCGAGAATGATTCACCCTGATAAGCAGCAAAGTTCTGACGAACTAATGAAAGAATTAAACAGGCTCTACGATAAATAAACATTCAGTGAGGCGTTACTGTTTGGAGATAATCACCTAAAAAGATTACCCTCCTGCTGTGAGGGCCAATGTCTTTTCATTTCGTAAGGTGCTTCGTTATCCTGCAAGATGGCCCATTGCCTCTTCCAGGCCATTAAGAGCGTGTTGCAAAACTCTCTCCAGCGTGGGAACGAGTTGTTGGAGTTTTGCGACACCCTCCTATACTATCGATCCAGCACATAGCATTTAAAACTGAATATTGAAATGATTACTAAACTTGCAGCTCTATTACTTCTGGCGGTTACCTCTAAAATTTTTGCTCAACCCGATGGCTGTCTTGAACAAAACGCTTCAGCTTTACAAAAAACTGAGGCAAGGTGTCATCAGATGTCCGTCGAAACTGAAGAGGCGTTAGTATGTATAAATATTGATAGATCTAAAAAAAGAGACGAGACTTTTACTGGTTTGCTTCAAGACGGTTTGGAGAAGAGAACAGTATTAAAGTACCTTCCATTTGAAATAGAATATGAACTTTTTAACTGCATCAACGGGAATGAAAGGGATAATGATTTAGCACAGAAAATTGGTGACAATACGCCGGGAAAGGTTATATCTTTTAACATTAAAACAGATGATGGCAATCGCAACTACAAGCCTTCAAATTCATGGCAGGAACGATTCATAAAATGTATAAATCAAGGCTTACAAAATATTTTTGATGATTTCCCCCCAGAGTTTGGAAATCGTTTACCAGGAAATAAAACTTTTAGCGATTTTTATAAAGGTGGAAAAACGCCAACAACCTGCTTTCAGTTTGTGAACTTAATGGAGGTTAATTCACAATCATACCATGACGAACTTTACCTTCAACTTACAGCTTTAGAAAACTCAGACATAGAGGATCATTTCATTGCTCTTGCAATTTTAAACAATAACAAACTTGTTCATACATTCATTCATATTGGAGATAATGTTTGTGTAGGTAAAATGGGAGGTAGTGGTATTTATTTTCATACTGTTGAAGATATATTAAGTCATTACCAGGAGTATTATGAAACTCCTTTGAGTTTAGCGATTGCAAATATAAAAACTTTACAGTAGCCGTATGGTAAATAGAGCCTGCCCGAAAACCCATAAATAATCCGGTTCAGCAGGCAACAGTCAAAATTTTTTGATTAAAATTCAGCCCACGCATTTGTGGGTGCTACTTTTTGGTTGATTTCTGATCATTCATAGTGGGTAAAATTCATTTCTATCATTTAAATTTTTGCATTCTTCATCCATGATTACAGGCGACCCCTTTCCATACCTGCTAACTGATTGAATAGAAGAGCAATGTCATGTCCAGAACAACTCTGACCATAACACCTACAATTGCCACTTATCTCACTCATGCAGGCATGCGCGATCATCCTGTATTGAGTGAGCTGCGAGCCCGGATGGCAGACTTTCCTGAGGGCTACATGCAGGTTTCGCCGGAGCAGGGGGCTTTCATGCAAATGCTGGTGAAGATGAGTGGTGCAAGAAAGGGAATAGAGATCGGCACATTCACTGGCTACAGTGCTTTGGCAACCGTATTGGCCATGCCAGAAGATGGACACCTGACTTGCCTGGATGTTTCCGAGGAATGGACGAACATTGCCATAGAGCACTGGCAGAAAGCGGGGGTGTCGGAGAAAATAACCCTGAAAATTCAGCCTGCTCTGGACAGCCTGGCTCAAATGCAAGGTCAGGAGGGTTTGTTCGACTGGGTGTTCATCGATGCCGATAAAGAGAATTATCTGAATTACTACCGGCGCGGTGTTGAGTTAGTGAAGCCCGGCGGACTGGTGTTAGTGGACAACAGTCTCTGGGGTGGCTCGGTGGTGAATCCTCAGGATGCAGAAACCAGAGCCATTGACGAATGCAACCGCTTTATTCAACAGGATGACAGGGTTGATATGGTATTACTGCCGGTAAGCGACGGATTGATGATCGCTCGCAAGCGCTAGCCGTTCAGGGTGATGACGCCTTTCTGGCAATAATGAGAAACTCCCGGTTTCCATCACCCCCTTTGATCGGACTGTCAAAACAATCGTTGGTTTTCAGACCCTGCTCTTCGAGACAGCTTCGAATGGATGATTCTACTTCAGGATAGATAGTCTGCCAGTTGCAGGAATGCAACACTTGCACCTTTCCTTTAGCAATACTTCTGTGTCTGGGTGCCTGAGGCAGCAAGGCCGTTGTCTACCAGCAGACGATCCGCTCTTTCCATTCTGTATGCTCACCATGGGAGTTAGAAAACACGATGGGTATTAATCATCAACTACTACCACTATGATGCGTTTTTCTTCCAGATCATCATCATTTTCGCTGAGGTATACGATATTCCCAGCCCGATGAATCAGGGAATGTTCATTGGAAAATATAAGCCCGTTATTTTGGCCATCATATGAAAATGACTCCTCAGTGCCTTTATCAAGGAATATTTCTGCTGAATTAATACGCGATGAATTTTTGCCAATATCAAGCCCGCCTCCTGAATACTTTACACCCGTTCCAGTTGCGTTGGTATTGTCATTCAATTGGACGACCATGCTTTTTTTGCCGGGATCCTTATGCCAGGGCAAATCTTTAATTCCCCTTGAGGGAATTAATGGGTAACGAATCAGGACAAGATTAGAAACTTCTACCGAACGATCCCGCCATTGAAATTCATCGGCCATTTTTTCCAATGCCTCTGAGCATAGAGCCCGGATTTCATCCGATGAAGTAGCCAAGCAGTCCTTTCGGAAAGACTCTTTAATCAAATGACCATTTTTATCAAACTGAATTCGCTCTTCATAGCATAATTCGGCCATGAAAACGGGATTTTCATGATTTAACCCAAATTTCAGATCGTCAAATATTGTGCTTGATTCTATAACTTTTCCTACCATTCTTTCATTCAGCAGATGTTTGACAAAAGCCGAATTGAAATAACTTTTGTCGTCATCTATTTTGCGATTGGCCTCTTTTAAAACACTTTCAGAAAACACTGAGGAGACTCTTCTGAATGTATCGCCAAATTTTATGCCTTTGGCCTGCGTTTCAACAGAATATGCCGAGGTGGCATCTGAAAAAACCTGCATCGTTGGGCGGGAAGAAATATTATTAGACAACATCATTATCACTCCTTTGATCTATTAATTATTCAATTACAGGACTAACCAAACATCATTCAACGATTCTGGAGTGTCCAAAGCAGAATAGTTCAGCAAAAAAAGCGTATAAACTGGTAATTTCAACCATCCCCGATGATGAAACATGAGATGGTTGCCTTACTGACAAGAGATTACAGGGTAATCCCTCAGAAATTTGCTTTATCGCCCATACCTGCTTTTTACTTTGCTGGAAGCTGACTCAGTGTTGGTATCCTGTAAAGTCTGGACGTAATAAATTTAGGGCATTTTTTGTAAACATGACAGGCAGAAACACTGACGTTCTGGTCAGGAATTCTAACCTTGGCGGGTCCCTGTCAGGTCTGAAGTCTCCGGGACGGCTCAGTGGTAAATTCTCAGGGTGATGACGCCTTTCTGGCAATAATGAGAAACTCCCGGTTTCCATCACCCCCTTTGATCGGACTGTCAAAATAATCGGTGGTTTTCAGACCCTGCTCTTCGAGACAGCTTCGAATGGATGATTCTACTTCAGGATAGAGACCCTCATCCCGAACAATACCTCCTTTGCCCAGACCTGCTTTTCCCACTTCAAATTGCGGTTTGACCAGGCTGACCAGAAAACCTCCCTTTTTAATCAGCGGTGCCAGCGAAGGTATAATTTTGGTCTGGGAAATAAAAGAAACATCCATCACCGCCAGATCAAACCCGGCTCCGTTTTCAGTATGCTCTAACAGCTCCGGGCCAAGCTCACGTGCATTAATACCTTCCAGACAAACTACCCGCTGATCTTGCCGCAGTTTCTCTACCAGTTGCTCATGCCCTACTTCAATACCGACTACTTTCGTCGCGCCTGACTGCAGGGCACAGTCAGTAAAACCGCCCGTTGACTGACCCACATCAATCACGGTCATTCCCGTAATATCCAGGCCGGCTTTCTCCAGAGCACTTGCCAGCTTGAGTCCGCCACGGGAAACAAATCTATCCGACTCATCCAGAGTGACTTTCAGCTCTGCCTCTCCGGTCAGTTTCTCGCTGGGCTTTTTTACGGTTTGCCATTTGCAGGAATGCAACACTTGCACCTTTCCTTCAGCAATAAACTTCTGTGCCTGGGTGCGGGAGGCAGCAAGGCCGTTGTCTACCAGCAGACGATCCACTCTTTCCATTCTAATAACCGTATTGGGAAACAGATTATACCAATCGAACTTTCTAACTCCTTGTTGCGCTGAAGATTTGAGGGTGTCGCAAAACTCCAACAACTCGTTCCCACGCTGGGACCCAAAGAGCCTGAAAGCATGGGAACCAGAGTTTTGCGACACGCTTCATCACTGGAGTTAGAAAGCAAGACTGGCATAAAGTATAAGTACCTGTTCGTACAAAATCATATTTTCTTACTCATTCTGTGCTGACCTTTTAAAGGGTCAGGGGAACCATTTCCTGAGTTGAATGTCCAAATTAAGAGAAGGCAACCATCTGACAACGGAAGTCAGTCAATCAATGAACAGGAGTTTCTTATGAATATAAAGCCCATCCCCTCACCGCCGCCGAGTTTCACTGATTTCGCTAACATTGAGGCTTCAGCGAATGATCCTGCTCAAAAGCAGGATGATCTGTCTAAACAGATTGCAACTCTCGCTACACCTGAAGTTGCCAAGCAGATTCCTTTAACGGAAGGTAACCTGAGTCAGTTTAAAAAAGCGTTGGAAGGTAAACGCCAAATAAACCCACGCCCTTCAGAATCAAAACCCCATTTGAAATGATTAGCCTCCCGATATAAGGAGGCCAATATGTCAAAGAAATTACCCGCAGACAGTGAATGGCTAGAGCGTGTTCAGTCGTGGCGGGATTCAGGTTTGACTCAGAGTGCGTGGTGCCAACAGCATGGTATAAGGGTATCCAAATTCGGATACTGGAAGCGTAAACTCGACACAACCCCCAGCGTAAAACCGACCCCGAACAACTCTGGCTTTGTCCAGGTAACACCCCAACCAGAACCTGGTGCGCCTTCTCGGATAACACCACTCTCCATCACCCTACCCAGTGGTGTAACAGTGTCCGGTATTGATGAAAGTAACCTGTCGCTTTGTGAGCAACTGGTGAGGGATATGCTATGAACACCCCGGTTATGCGACCGTCAGAGGTATTACCAAAGGTGTTTCTCTACCGGGAGCCGATTGACTTTCGCAAGTCATTTCGTGGGCTTGCTGTGTTGGTTGAACAAGAGCTGGGGCACAACCCCTTTGACGGCTATTTATATGCGTTTACCAACCGGCAGCGTAATAAAATCAAGTGCCTGTTCTGGGAAGATAATGGTTTTGTGCTTTATTACAAGAGCCTGTCTGAGGACAAATTCCACTGGCCCAAACCGGACGAAGAGCTGGTTACATTAACCGGGAAACAATTAAACTGGCTGCTGGACGGCTACAATCTCAATGCCATGCAACCCCATAAAAAAAGGCATTATGAGAGCTGTTTTTAGTCCTGTTTTTCAGGGTTTTATGGTAAAATAGCGACCATGAAATCGACCGCCGACACTCTGATTTTTCAGCCGAAATCCGCACTGGATTTGCCCTTTCATCAGGCTGAGACTAACCCTGAAATGGTCGCCTTGTTTGAGGCGATCCATTCGCAGGAAAGTGTCATTCTTGAAAAAGAAAATGCCCTTCTTGAAAAAGAAAATGCCCTTCTTGAAAAAGAAAATGCCCTTCTTGAAAAAGACGACATTATTCAAAAGAAGTCAGAGGTCATCGATTCTCAAAAAAAACGCATTGCGCAACTGGAAGAGTACCTGAGGCTCTCCCGATCCCGCCTGTACGGAAGAAGCACTGAAAAAAACAACAGCCAGGTCGACATTTTCAACGAGGTGGAGCTGGAAGGCTGCACCGGAGAGCAAGACGAAGCTGAAGGTCAGCCAGAGCAAGAGCCTCCAAAACCACGCAAAAAGAAAACAGGGCGCAAGTCATTTTCAGAGTCTCTGCCCAGAGTGCAGGAACGCTCTGAACTCAGTGAAGAAGAAAAAGCCGGAGCCATTGATACCTTCTTTGTCAAAGTCCGTGAAGAGCTTGATATCGTTCCGACCAAGGTTCAGGTGAAAGAAATTCTGCAAGAGAAAGCAGTCTTTCCAGAAGTCGATGAGCATGGACAGGAGAAGCGGGTCATTAAAGTTGCAGAGCTGCCAAAACACCCACTGCCCAAATCTTCACTCTCTGTTTGCACACTGGCCTGGATCATTGTCTCCAAGTACTGCGACGCACTGCCTTTGTACAGGCAAGAGAATATCCTCAAGCGATACGGTGGCTCTGTCACCCGGACGACGATGGCCAACTCTTTGATTCGGCTGTCTACAGAACTGCGGCCACTCATCAATTTGATGAGAGATCATCAAAAGACCGGTTCGGTGATCCATGCTGACGAAACCCGAATTCAGGTGATCAAGGAAACCAGCAAGTCCATCAACTCTGACAAATATATGTGGGTCAGCCTTGGTGGGCCACCCGGACAAACATCGGTGGTGTTTGAATACGATCCCTCAAGAGGCAAGGAGGTTCCCCTGCGTCTGTTCGAAGGGTTCAGCGGTTACCTGCAAACTGACGGGTATGCCAGTTACGACGCTGTATGCAAACAAGAAGGCATCACCCAGGCGGGTTGCTTCGACCACGTTCGCAGGAAATTTCTGGATGCCAGGAAGGGCGAAGCCAAACCGGGCAAAAAGGTGAAAAACACCCGCGTTAGCAAGGCGAATGTCGCTTTAGGCAAAATCGGTAAGCTTTACGCCATTGAGAAAGAAATAGGAGATCTTCCTCCATCAGAAAAAGCCATCCTGCGTCAGCAAAAGAGTAAGCCACTACTGGACGACTTTCATGTATGGCTGGAGAAAAACATAACCAGGCTAGACCCGGGCAGCCTGTCGCACCAAGCCATGAGCTATGCATTGAACCAATGGCCAAAACTGGTCGTTTACTGTGACAACGGCCACCTGGATATCAGTAATGCCGCAGCGGAAAACACCATCCGCCCCTTCGCTATTGGCCGCAAGAACTGGATGTTTGCAGACACGCCAAAAGGGGCGCAAGCCAGTGCCCTTTTATACAGCCTGATTGAAAGCGCAAAGGTGAATGGTCTGGAGCCTTTCAATTACCTGAACCATATTTTAAAAGAGCTGCCTTACGCCGATACCGTTGAGAAACTGGAACAGCTTCTCCCCTGGAATGTTAAGACAGGCAAAGAATAAGAAATCTTGGGGGCGGCAGCCAGTACGCTGGTTTATTTGGCGCTTACGTTGGAAGAGCACAGCGTAACCGCCGCAGATGCAATGCATCACCCTCTGGCCTCTATTGTTGGCACCATGGATGGTTGTGTATCCGCTCTGAGTAAGGCGATTTTGAACCCAATACCCTTTACCTCACGGCGTCTTCCTGTTCTTCCTTTGCTTTCTTTCAAATACCTGGGCCTGAAAAAAACCTTGGCACTCTATATTGCTATTGGCGCAGCCGGAGGCTTTTACGGCAGGCTTAAGGCTGCTTCTGAAATCTACCAGAAGACACCTGAAGATAATCTGACAGAAACAATAACACGCCTCGAGAAGGAGTGTTCCGAGTTAAAGGAGCAAATGCTGGAAGCACGGCTTGAGCGGTTGAATGCGTTGAATAATTGTCGTCGACTGGCACCTTTGAAGATTTTTATAAATGATGCAAGTGTGCGTAATTTTTTCGAACGTACATTGAATGAATGTGTTGAATTGACGATGCCGACGGATATCCAGTTTTATGAGAAGGTACTGCAAAAACAGGCCTCAGACATTCAGGCTCTTAAAGTAAAGCTTCACAGTTTAGAAGAGAAAATGACCGAAGGTAGGGATGTTAAGCTGAAATTTCTGCGAACAGCTCTTGTTCTGGACGCCGAAGAGGCGGCGTTCGATCGCGTACAGGCATTACTGGACAGCGCAAAGGCCAACCCGGTAGTTCAGGATTTAGCTGGGCATGCCCGGCAGTTGGATGAGTTAGCAAATAGTTTGTCTGAGAATTCCAAGCTTCAGATGACATTTGAAGCTCAAAAAAAATATCTCGCAGCTAATAGCAATTTCAGTAAATTGCAGCATGACTTTATAGAAAAACAGGTGGAACTTATTAAAGCTCTTGTCAGCAAGCAACGGATTTTTATGGCTCGGGGCGAGGGCATGACGACGAAAAAGGAAGATAGAGAGGCATCTCGTGCAGGTGTTTCCGCTAGTGCAGATAGCCAATCTCAGACCTCTGGGGCGGCTGGTTCAAGCGCGGTATAAACCCACTTCCAAGCCTTCAGGCTTGGTGGTGGTCGTTTATTAATTTCTTGAGTGTCTGCCAGGGAATACCCTCCCTTTTTCGGACAAGGCTGTCACGAGAGCCATTTCTGACAGCCAGTATCTCTGCAGCAATGGCAATGGCGATCTCTGCGGGCTCTCTGCCTCCCACTTCATTGAGTCCGACCGGACATCTCATCTGCTCAATCCGTTTCGGGTTGAAGCCCTTATGCTCAAGACGCTTATGGAATCTGCTGGCTTTAGTCTCGGAGCCTATGACGCCCAACCAGCCAGTGTCTGATCGTTTTAATGCCTGTTCAGCAATCGCATAATCCAGCTGGTGATTGTGGGTGACCACCAGAATAAAGGCGTTTTCGGGCAGATCTGCCACTTCTTCATCAGGCTGTTCACTGAGAATACAGGTGACATTTTCAGGGGTATTCCGGGGGAAAAGTTCTGCCCGATTATCAATCCAGGTAATACGGCAATTCAGAGGCGTAAGAACATGAATAAGCGCTTTGCCAATATGCCCGGCCCCAAACAGAGCGATATGGAAGTGACAGCCTGCAATGGGCTCCAGCATCACGCTGACACTGCCACCGCAGCACTGACCTAACCGGGGACCCAGTGGGAAGTGCTCCATAACAGGCTCATGCTGATCTGAAGCCATCAGCTCCCTGGCTCTCTCAATCAGGAGAAACTCAAGATGCCCGCCACCCACAGTGTCAAAGCTTTTTTCTTCTGTGACCAGCATTTTACTGCCTGATTTTCTGGGCGCAGAACCGGCTGATCCCAAGATGGTCACCAGAACGCCAGGCAGACCAGAACGCTTGAGCTTTGACAGTGCGTCAATCCACTCCATAGGCGGCCTCCTCTTTTTTTAGAGGTTCTGTGTGGGGCCGCTCTTTAATTTTCGAGATGGCTTTCAGCACTCTTTCCGGAGTCGCGGGAACATCAATGTCCGGGCTGACGGTGTAGTCTGAAAGGCTCGAAACGGCATCACGTATTGCCGACCACACCGAGATGCTGAGCATCAGGGGAGGTTCGCCGGTGGCTTTGGAATGATAAATCGTATGCTCCGGATTATCCTGCTCGAACAACTCAACGTTAAAGATAGCCGGTAGATCTTCAATCGTAGGAATCTTGTAAGTCGCCGGGTTGTTACTAAGCAATCTTCCCTGCTCATCCCAGACCACTTCTTCAGTGGTCATCCAGCCCATACCCTGGATAAACCCTCCTTCAATTTGGCCACGGTCAATGGCGGGGTTCAGTGATCTGCCAACGTCGTGCAATATATCAACCCGCTCCACCCGGTATTCACCGGTCAGGGTATCCACCACCACTTCGGATACCGAAGCACCGCAGGCGAAATAATAAAAAGGGCGGCCACTGGCTGTTTCCCGGTCATAGTGAATCTCGGGAGTGCTGTAAAAGCCTGAGCTGGAGAGTGAAACCCGATTGAAGTAAGCGGCCTGAATCAGTTCAACAAAAGGAATGGTCCGCTCTTTCATGTGGACATGACCATCAGCGAACTGAATATCTTCAGGTTGTTCCTGATAATGTTCGGCAGCGAATGTTATCAGGCGATCACGAATTTTTTGACAGGCATCCTGTGCGGCCTTGCCGTTCAGGTCACTGCCGCTGGAAGCCGCCGTCGGAGAGGTGTTGGGTACCTTGTCGGTTCGGGTGGAGGTCACTTGTACCTGATCCAGGCCAACCCCAAATTCATGAGCAACCACCTGGGCCACTTTAACGTAAAGCCCCTGTCCCATCTCGGTACCGCCATGATTTACCTGAATACTGCCGTCTGTGTAGACATGGACCAGAGCGCCAGCCTGATTGAGATGTTTGGCCGTGAAAGAGATACCAAACTTCAGCGGGGTCATGGACAAGCCTTTCTTTAATACCGGGCTGTTCCGGTTGAACGCTGTAATCTCCTGCCTGCGCTTTCGGTATTCAGAACTCTCTTCCAGTTTTGCCATCAGCTCCGGCAGAACATTGTGTTCAAAGGTCTGGTGGTAATGAGTGACATTTCGTTCGCCAATGCCGTACAGGTTATTCAGGCGAACATCCAGTGGGTCAAGACCGGTAGCACGAGCAATGTCGTCCATTGCCCGCTCTATTATCAACATGCCCTGAGGCCCGCCAAAGCCTCTGAATGCGGTGTTGGAAGCAATGTTGGTTTTGCAGCGGTGACCAGTGACTATGGCATTATCGAGATAGTAAGCATTGTCGGAATGAAACATGGCCCTGTCGACAATAGCGTCTGTCAGGTCGGGGGAATAACCGCCATCACCTGCGACCTCTATATCTATCCCCTTGATAACTCCTTTACTGTCAAAGCCTGCCCGATAACGGTGTCTGAAAGGGTGGCGCTTGCCGGTGGACATCATGTCCTGTGAGCGGTCGACCCGAAATTTTACGGGTTGTCCGGTTTTACTGGCCAGAAGTGCTGCAATACAGGCCGGACCAGCAGCCTGGGTTTCTTTACCGCCAAAGCCTCCCCCCATGCGTCGAACGTCCGCCACGACTTTGTGCAAAGGAATGCCCAGAACTTCTGCAACCAGCTTCTGCACTTCAGAAGGGTGCTGGCTGGAGGTGTAAATATGGTATTGGTTATCTTCCAGAGGGACGACGCTGGCAATCTGTCCTTCCAGATAAAAGTGTTCCTGGGCACCGTTGCTCATGGCACCTTCGAGTCGTCTGGGTGCTTCGGCAATGGCACGATGGGCGTCGCCTTTATGCATCACATGTTCAGGTCTGAGAAAGGATTCTTCCTGCATGGCCTGATCAATGCCCAGCACAGGCTCTAACGCCTTATATTCAATGTTTGCTTTTCTGGCCGCTTTTTTGGCAGCCAGATGAGACCTGGCCGCTACCGCAAAGACCGGCTGACCGATATAGTCGACCTTGCCATCAGCCAGCAACATATCACCAGGGTAAACCGGGCCAATGTCTTTGTGTCCGGGAATGTCGTCAGCGGTGACGACCATGACCACACCGGGACTGTTTTTGACTGCCTCAAGATCCATGCTGATGATTTCAGCATGGGCCTGGGTAGACAGGCCAAATCCGGCGTGTAACTGACCGGCCATTTCGGGTCGATCATCGATATAAGTGGCTTTGCCGCTGACATGCAGATGGGCACTGTCGTGTTTGGCTGTCTTCGGGGAAGACCGGGTTTTGCTGATATCCGGTAACTTACGCATGAGCAATGATCCTCGCAGTTTGTCCGGACATTTCCAGAAAGTATCTTTCCAGCAGGTTGCAGGCTGCCTGCAATCGATAGTCGCTGCTGCCCCTGACATCGGACAGTGGTGTGAATTCTGAACGAATGGCTTTCTGCGCCTCTTGCAGAGTAGTGGCGCTGGCCTCTTTTCCTGTCAGGGCTTTTTCGCAGGCCAAAGCCCGTTTGGGTATAGCTGCCATACCTCCAAATGCGACTCTGGCACGGGTAATGATTCCGTTGTCGTTCAATTCCAGATTGATGGCGGCCAGAACGGCAGATATATCATCACCATAACGTTTGCTCAGCTTGTAAACCCTGAGTTGATGCGGCTTGAGCGGAATGCGAATGCGGGCAATAAATTCACTTTCTTCGAGCAGGGTCTTTTTGTAGCCCAGGAAAAAATCTTCCAGAGGCAGGGATCTGATGGTGTTGCCTTTACGCAGCTCAACCTTTGCATCCAGTGCCAGTAACACAGGAGGCGTGTCGCCTATGGGCGAGGCATTACCGATATTGCCGCCCAGAGTGCCCACATTTCGAATCTGTTGTGAGCCCAGACGTGAAAGCATTTCTGCAAACTCAGGAAAGTGTCTGGCCAGCAGAGGTTCCAGCTGACGGAAGCTGGCCGCAGAGCCAATGATCATTTCCCGGTCGCTACAGCTGATCTCTTTTAACTCATTGACTGAGGTCAGAGTGACCAGCGACGGTAAATCCTTCATCTGTTGAGTCACTTCCAGCCCAAGGTCGGTGCCACCGGCCAGTAATCTGGCTTGTGGATGTTGCAACAGATAATCAGCCAGCGCCTGCTCGGAATCGGGCATGAACACACCATTGGCGGTGTTATCGAGCCGGGCTTGCAGTGCGTTGAGTTTCTCAATGGTCTCCTGTTCCTGATGCTTGAAGCGGTCAGAAGGTGTCAAGCTGGCGATTTCATCAGCAGCATCAACGATAGATTGGTAGCCGGTACAACGGCAAAGGTTGCCACCCAGAGCTTCAGTAATGTCAGGTCTGTTAGCGGGGGCTTCATGATGGAAGGCAAACAGGGACATGATAATGCCGGGCGTACAGAAACCGCACTGAGAGCCATGGTGATCCACCATGGCCTGTTGAACAGGGTGCAGTTTTTCATCTTCAGCAAGATCTTCAACGGTGATCAGTTGCTTGCCGTTAAGTGCCGGTAGCAAAGCAATACAGGCGTTGATGGTCTGATAGTTCAGACGGTCGTTCTCCGGCTCCGCAACCACCACAGTGCAGGCACCGCAGTCGCCTGAACAACAGCCCTCCTTGGTGCCGGTTTTTCTATCCGGATTGTGGCTGTGATTACCCCGGAGGTAGTCCAGTACGGTGGTATCGGAGGGAGTGTCTCTAAGTTCAACCAGAGTCTCGTTGAGCAGAAATCGAATCACGACGACTGACTCCTTTATTCTAATTCTCTATAGGGAAAAATATTCTGCATGGTCGTTTTTTTGTTTTTGATTTACGTAGAATATTTTTCTTAGCTCATATCTGCGACTTGTAATTTGACTATTTGGTCGGGAAAATAGCAAGCGAAATCAGCAAAATGCTGGTATTAAAAACAGGCTGGTATTAAAGAGGCAGGCAGCAGACTCAGCTGTCCTGGAACGAATAATGCCATCAAAAAAGCCTCGTATACCTTTGGATCGTTTTTTATTGACCCGGGGTAAATTCAGTATTATCAGTTTTGATCAGTTGCTTGGATCATTGCATCGATAAGAACAACAATTATATGGAGTCTGGAATGGATAACGCTGAAATGTCACCCGTTATGGGTGGGGATAAGAGTGCACCACTGCTCGATCGTCTCTTCAAACTCAGTGCCAAAAACACGACAGTAAAAACTGAAGTGATGGCAGGTCTGACGACCTTTATTACCATGTGTTATGTGGTGTTTGTCATTCCGGGCATGCTCGGTGATGCCGGGATGGATAAAGGAGCCCTGTTCACTGCCACCTGCCTGGTTGCGGGTCTCAGTACCATTGCTATAGGTCTTTTCGCTAATTGGCCTGTGGGACTGGCTCCGGGTATGGGGTTGAACGCCTTCTTTGCCTACGCGGTGGTGCTGGGCATGGGTTACACCTGGCAAGAAGCCATGGGTGCTGTATTTTGGGGCGGCGTAGGCTTTATGTTGTTGAGCCTGTTCAAAGTCAGGGCATGGATTGTAGACAGCATTCCTGTGGGTCTCAGAGTCGGAATCACCAGCGGTATTGGCCTCTTCCTGGCACTGATTGGTCTCAAAAATGCCGGCATTGTGGTGGCCAGCCCGGGCACCATAGTGACGTTGGGGGACATCACCCAGTTTGGCCCCATGATGGCCTGTCTCAGTTTGTTTCTTATTCTGGGTCTGGCATTCCGTGGCCTTAAAGCCGCTGTGCTGATCGCTATTGCCGTTGTTACCTCTATTGCCCTGTTGGCCGGTGACGTTACCTTTAGTGGTGTGGCTTCAGCACCACCCAGCATGATGCCTATCGTTGGTGGACTGGACATTATGGGCGCTCTCAACCCTGAAATGCTGGGTGTCATTATTGCCTTCATGTTCGTCAATCTGTTTGATACGACAGGTACCCTGATTGCTGTGGGCGACAAGGCCGGTCTGGCTGACAAAGACGGCAAAATGCACAACATGAACAGAGCCATGATCACTGACGGTACAGCTTCATGGGCGGGTGCACTGGTGGGTACACCGACGGTCACTTCCTACGTTGAAAGTGCTTCAGGTGTGGCCGCAGGAGGTCGCACCGGTCTGACAGCGGTTACCATTGGTTTGCTGTTTTTGCTCTGTGCTTTCTTCTCTCCCCTGGCCGGGATGGTACCTGCTTATGCAACTGCGGGAGCGCTGATTTATGTTGCCGTTCTGATGGTGGGCAGCCTTGCTAATATCGACTGGAACGATCTGACTGAAGCCGGACCGGTCATGATGACCGCTATCATGATGCCACTGAGCTTCTCTATTGCTAATGGTATTGCTCTGGGATTCATCGCTTATCCGGTGATTAAAGTTCTGGCCGGACGTTCCAGCGATGTCAGTATCAGTGTCTGGGTATTGGCTGTGCTCTTTGTCCTCAAGTTTGTGTTCTTTGGCGTTTAAGCTTCTCTGGCTTGCTCATTTCTGGTGAGCAAGCCTGTTCACTTTCAATCTGTGTAGATTATGGCTTCAGCTCTGTGATCGTCGCTGAGTTCATTGCTTTTATCAAACCGGGCTTTACGACAGTCATCAGATATAAAACATCGGCGTTTCAGTAAAATTCCATAACCTTTGTCATGGGTGAGAGAATCCAGGAACCACTATGTTTTAGTTTCGTGCCCCTCATCTTCTCGTCTATCCTCACCGCTCCTATCCCTGGAAAACAAAGGATAGAACCATTAACAGCCTACTCTCCCACATATTGGTCTTTTTGCCTTTCGTCTGCCCGGTTGAGCCACAGACTTATTGTTTTATCGTTGAGGTTGATCAGAATGAGGCTTCGACAAGCCAGAGTTTTTCTATAAAAACTGAGCCGGACCTATTAACTGCAATGCCAATGACCGATTGGAGGCTAATGCAAAACGAACCATCACACATGACCAGCACAGACGGATATTCAGGGTCAGGCATGCTACCCGATGACAAACCCAGTCGGCGAAACCAACTTCAGATCATCACCTTGATGTACGGAACGGGCGGCGGTAACTATTCCCGGACAACGGGGTCAGAGGATCATGGACAGTCATTCAGTAGACATTCAGAAAAATCACATTATTTATACGACAACGACAACAATGATGAAAATTCGGGTCAGCCCACCGACTCCCGACATAGCCTTGACAAAAATTGCCATGAACAGCCCTGTTGTAATCAACAAGGAGTCTGTATCTTCGCTCCTTACAAAAGTACCCACTGTCGTTCAACCTCAGATGACTCTTTCGCTAGCACAACAGATGTCTATTTGCAGACAGGAGATCAGGAATCTGACCCGGTAAGCCATCCTGCCAAAGCACCGAGAGTTGTCTCAGGAGCTGACAGCACGACCGGTTCATCATTAAAACTAAATCCACCTCCTGCGAAAAAACAAAAGAAGACGGACTCCAAAAAATACCGATGTGATCACCCCGGCTGTGACAAATTACTTGGCTCACAAGCCTCATTGCGCAATCACAAAAGTCAATATCATTCCGGAGAACGGACCTGCCCTGAGTGCCAGAAGACCCTGCCAAACGCTCAAACCCTTTCGACTCACATAAGAAAAGATCACAGCGGAGAGCAAACCTGCCCTGAGTGCCAGAAGATCCTACCAAGCGCTCAAGACCTGTCGAATCACAAAAGTAAATATCACAGCGGAGAGCAAACCTGCCCTGAGTGCCAGAAGACCCTGCCAAACACGAAAGTCCTGTCGGATCACAAAAGAAAATATCACACGGGAGAGCAAACCTGCTCTGAGTGCCAGAAGCCCATGCCAAACGCTCAAGTCCTGTCGGTTCATAAAAGTTTATATCACAGAGGAAAGCAAACCTGCCTTGAGTGCCGGACGACCATGCCAAACGCTCAAGCCCTGTTGGCTCACAAAAGAAAAGTTCACAGCGGAAAGCAAACCTGCACTGAGTGCCAGAGAACCTTGGCAAACGCTCAGTCCCTGTCGGCTCACAAAAGTCGATATCACAGCGGAGAGCAAACCTGCCCAGAATGCCAGCAGACCCTGCCAAACGCTCAAGCCCTGTCGACTCACAGAAGAAAAGATCACACCGGAGAACAAACCTGCCCTGAGTGCCAGCAGACCTTGCCAAACGCTCAAGCCCTGTCGACTCATAGAAGAAAAGATCACACCGGAGAGCAAAGCTGCCCTGAGTGCCAGCAGACCCTACCAAATGCTCAAGCTCTGTCGGCTCACAAAACTCGATATCATACCGGAGAGAAAACCTGCCCTGAGTGCCAGAAGATCCTGCCAAATGCGAATGCCTTGTCGGCTCACAAAAGTCGATATCACAGCGGAGAGCAAACCTGCCCTGAGTGCCAGAAGATCCTGTCAAACGCTCAAGCCCTGTCGGATCACAAAAGACACTATCACAGCGGAGAGCAAACCTGCCCAGAGTGCCTGAAGACCCTGCCAAACGCTAAAGCCCTGTCGGTTCATAAAAGTCGATATCACACTGGAGAGAAAACCTGCCCAGAGTGCCGGAAGACCCTGCCAAACGCGAAAGTCCTGTCGAATCACAGAAGAAAACACCGGAAACGAAAGCTCGATGATGTAGAGTCAAGTCATTGATTTCTGCTTGTCACAGGCCCGGGAGGGAAAGGCACTGCACACGTTTGGGCATGATCTGAAGTGCAATGCTCACTATCGTCTATCCTCACTGCTCCTATCCCAAGAAAACAAAGGATAGAATTATTAAAAGTCTACTCTCGTACGTATTGGTCTTTGTGTCTTTCGTTTGCCCGGTTGAGCCGCAGACTTATCGTTTTATCGTCGAGGTTAATCAGAATGAGGCTTCGACAAGCCAGAGTTTTTCTATAAAAACTGAGCCGGATGTATTAACTGCAATGCCAATGACCGATTGGAGGCTAATGCAAAACGAACCATCACACACGATCAGCACAAACGGATATTCAGGGTCAGGCATGCTACCCGATCACAAACCCTCCAGGCGAAATAAACTTCAGATCATCACTTTGATGTACGGAACGGGCGGCGGTAACGATGCCGGGACAACAGGGTCAGAGGATCATGATCAGTCATTCAATAGACATTCAGAAAAATCGCATTATTTATACGACAACGACCATAATGATGAAAATTCGGGCCGACCCACCGACTCCCAACATAGCCTTGACAAAAATTGTCATGAACAGCCCTGTTGTAATCAACAAGGAGTATGTATTCTCGCTCCTTCGGCAAGTACCCGGTGTCGTTCAACCTCAGATGACAGTTCCTTTTGCACAACAGATGTCTATCGGCAAATAGGCGATCAGGAATCTGGCCCGGTAAGTCATCCTGCTGAAGGTCCTACAGTTGTCTCAGAAGCTGGAAGTACAACCGATCCATCATTAAAATTAAATCCACCTCCTGCGAAAAAACAAAGGAAAGCAGGCTCCAAAAAGTACCGATGTGATCACCCCGGCTGTGAAAAATCACTTAGCTCTCAAACCTCGTTACACACTCACAAAAGTCTATATCACACCGGAGAACGAACTTGCCCTGAGTGCCAGAAGCCCCTGCCAAACGCGAAAGCCCTGGCGGTTCACAAAAGTCAATATCACACAGGAGAACGAACCTGTCTCGAGTGCCAGAAGCTCCTGCCAAACGCTCAAGCCCTGGCGTTTCACAAAAGAAAAGAACACACTGGAGAGCAAAGCTGCCCTGAGTGCCAGAAGACCCTGCCAAATGCGAATGCCCTGTCGGCTCACAAAAGTCGATATCACACCGGAGAGCAAACCTGCCCTGAGTGCCAGAAGACCCTGGCAAGCGCTCAAGCCCTGTCAGATCACAAAAGTCGATATCACACCGGAGAGAAAACCTGCCCTGAGTGCCAGAAGCCCTTGCCAAACGCTGAAGCCCTGTCGGTTCACAAAAGTCGATATCACACCGGAGAGAAAACCTGCCCTGAGTGCCAGAAGATCCTGCCAAATGCGAATGCCTTGTCGGCTCACAAAAGTCGATATCACACCGGAGAGCAAACCTGCCCTGAGTGCCAGAAGATCCTGCCAAATGCGAATGCCTTGTCGGCTCACAAAAGTCGATATCACAGAGGAGAGCAAACCTGTCCTGAGTGCCAGACGACCCTGTCACACAATCAAGCCCTGTCAGATCACAAAAAACGATATCACACCGGAGAGCGAACCTGCCCAGAGTGCCTGAAGACCTTGCCAAACGCTCAAGCCCTGTCGGTTCATAAAAGTCGATATCACGCTAGAGAGAAAACCTGCCCAGAGTGCCAGAAGCCCCTGCCAAACGCGAAAGCCCTGTGGGCTCACAAAAAAAAATATCACACCGGAGAACAAACCTGCCCAGAGTGCCAGAAAACCCTGCCGAACTATCAAACCATGGCGTATCACAAAAGAAAAGAGCACACCGGAGAGCAAGTCTGCCCTGATTGCAAGGAGCCCCTGCGAAACGCTCAAGCCCTGTCGACTCACAAAAAAAAATATCACACCGGAGAACAAACCTGCCCTGAGTGTCAGAAGGCCCTACCAAGCACTCAAGCCCTATCGGCTCACAAAATTCGTTATCACTGCGGAGAGCAAACCTGCCCTGAGTGCCAGAAGACCCTGCCAAACCCTCCAGCCCTCTGGGCTCACAGAAGAAAAGAACACAGCGGAGAGCAAACCTGCCCAGAGTGCCGGAAGACCCTGCCAAACGCGAAAGTCCTGTCGAATCACAGAAGAAAACACCGGAAACGAAAGCTCGATGATGTAGAGTCAAGTCATTGATTTCTGCTTGTCACAGGCCCAGGAGGGAAAGGCACTGCACACGTTTGGGCATGATCTGAAGTGCAATGCTCACTATCGTCTATCCTCACTGCTCCTATCCCAAGAAAACAAAGGGTAGAATTATTAAAAGTCTACTCTCGCACGTATTGGTCTTTGTGTCTTTCGTCTGCCCGGTTGAGCCGCAGACTTATCGTTTTATCGTCGAGGTTAATCAGAATGAGGCTTCGACAAGCCAGAGTTTTTCTATAAAAACTGAGCCGGATGTATTAACTGCAATGCCAATGACCGATTGGAGGCTAATGCAAAACGAACCATCACACACGATCAGCACAAACGGATATTCAGGGTCAGGCATGCTACCCGATCACAAACCCTCCAGGCGAAATAAACTTCAGATCATCACTTTGATGTACGGAAAGGGCGGCGGTAACGATGCCGGGACAACAGGGTCAGAGGATCATGATCAGTCATTCAATAGACATTCAGAAAAATCGCATTATTTATACGACAACGACCATAATGATGAAAATTCGGGCCGACCCACCGACTCCCAACATAGCCTTGACAAAAATTGTCATGAACAGCCCTGTTGTAATCAACAAGGAGTATGTATCCTCGCTCCTTCGGCAAGTACCCAATGTCGTTCAACCTCAGATGACAGTTCCTTTTGCACAACAGATGTCTATTGGCAAATAGGCGATCAGGAATCTGGCCCGGTAAGTCATCCTGCTGAAGGTCCTACAGTTGTCTCAGAAGCTGGAAGTACAACCGATCCATCATTAAAATTAAATCCACCTCCTGCGAAAAAACAAAGGAAAGCAGGCTCCAAAAAGTACCGATGTGATCACCCCGACTGTGAAAAATCACTTAGCTCTCAAACCTCGTTACACACTCACAAAAGTCTATATCACACCGGAGAACGAACTTGCCCTGAGTGCCAGAAGCCCCTGCCAAACGCTCAAGCCCTGGCGTTTCACAAAAGAAATGCTCACACCGGAAAGCAAACCTGCCCTGAGTGCCAGAAGACCCTGCCAAATGCGAATGCCCTGTCGGCTCACAAAAGTCGATATCACACCGGAGAGCAAACCTGCCCTGAGTGCCAGACGACCCTGTCACACACTCAAGCCCTGTCAGATCACAAAAATCGATATCACACCGGAGAGCAAACCTGCCCTGAGTGCCAGAAGACCCTGCCAAACGCTGAAGCCCTGTGGACTCACAAAAGAAAAGAACACACCGGAGAGCAAACCTGCCCTGAGTGCCAGAAGATCCTGCCAAATGCGAATGCCTTGTCGGCTCACAAAAGTCGATATCACAGAGGAGAGCAAACCTGTCCTGAGTGCCAGACGACCCTGTCACACAATCAAGCCCTGTCAGATCACAAAAAACGATATCACACCGGAGAGCGAACCTGCCCAGAGTGCCTGAAGACCTTGCCAAACGCTCAAGCCCTGTCGGTTCATAAAAGTCGATATCACGCTAGAGAGAAAACCTGCCCAGAGTGCCAGAAGCCCCTGCCAAACGCGAAAGCCCTGTGGGCTCACAAAAAAAAATATCACACCGGAGAACAAACCTGCCCAGAGTGCCAGAAAACCCTGCCGAACTATCAAACCATGGCGTATCACAAAAGAAAAGAGCACACCGGAGAGCAAGTCTGCCCTGATTGCAAGGAGCCCCTGCGAAACGCTCAAGCCCTGTCGACTCACAAAAAAAAATATCACACCGGAGAACAAACCTGCCCTGAGTGTCAGAAGGCCCTACCAAGCACTCAAGCCCTATCGGCTCACAAAATTCGTTATCACTGCGGAGAGCAAACCTGCCCTGAGTGCCAGAAGACCCTGCCAAACCCTCCAGCCCTCTGGGCTCACAGAAGAAAAGAACACAGCGGAGAGCAAACCTGCCCTGATTGCCAGAAGGCCCTTCCAAACGCGAAAGCCCTGTCGACTCACAAAAGTCAATATCACACCGGAGAGCAAACCTGCCCAGAGTGCCAGAAGACCCTGCCAAACGCTCAAGCCCTGTGGGATCACAAAAGAAAAGAACACAGCGGAGAGCAAACCTGCCCAGAGTGCCGGAAGACCCTGCCAAACGCGAAAGCCCTGTCGAATCACAGAAGAAAATATCACACCGGAGAACAAACCTGCCCTGAGTGCCAGAAGGCCCTACCAAGCACTCAAGCCCTATCGGCTCACAAAATTCGTTATCACTGCGGAGAGCAAACCTGCCCTGAGTGCCAGAAGACCCTGCCAAACCCTCCAGCCCTGTGGGCTCACAGAAGAAAAGAACACAGCGGAGAGCAAACCTGCCCTGATTGCCAGAAGGCCCTTCCAAACGCGAAAGCCCTGTCGACTCACAAAAGTCAATATCACACCGGAGAGCAAACCTGCCCAGAGTGCCAGAAGACCCTGCCAAACGCTCAAGCCCTGTGGGATCACAAAAGAAAAGAACACAGCGGAGAGCAAACCTGCCCAGAGTGCCGGAAGACCCTGCCAAACGCGAAAGCCCTGTCGAATCACAGAAGAAAACACCGGAAACGAAAGCTCGATGATGTAGAGTCAAGTCATTGATTTCTGCTTGTCACAGGCCCAGGAGGGAAAGGCACTGCACACGTTTGGGCATGATCTGAAGTGCAATGCTCACTATCGTCTATCCTCACTGCTCCTATCCCAAGAAAACAAAGGGTAGAATTATTAAAAGTCTACTCTCGCACGTATTGGTCTTTTTGCCTTTCGTTTGCCCGGTTGAGCCGCAGACTTATCGTTTTATCGTCGAGGTTAATCAGAATGAGGCTTCGACAAGCCAGAGTTTTTCTATAAAAACTGAGCCGGATGTATTAACTGCAATGCCAATGACCGATTGGAGGCTAATGCAAAACGAACCATCACACACGATCAGCACAAACGGATATTCAGGGTCAGGCATGCTACCCGATCACAAACCCTCCAGGCGAAATAAACTTCAGATCATCACTTTGATGTACGGAACGGGCGGCGGTAACGATGCCGGGACAACAGGGTCAGAGGATCATGATCAGTCATTCAATAGACATTCAGAAAAATCGCATTATTTATACGACAACGACCATAATGATGAAAATTCGGGCCGACCCACCGACTCCCAACATAGCCTTGACAAAAATTGTCATGAACAGCCCTGTTGTAATCAACAAGGAGTATGTATTCTCGCTCCTTCGGCAAGTACCCGGTGTCGTTCAACCTCAGATGACAGTTCCTTTTGCACAACAGATGTCTATTGGCAAATAGGCGATCAGGAATCTGGCCCGGTAAGTCATCCTGCTGAAGGTCCTACAGTTGTCTCAGAAGCTGGAAGTACAACCGATCCATCATTAAAATTAAATCCACCTCCTGCGAAAAAACAAAGGAAAGCAGGCTCCAAAAAGTACCGATGTGATCACCCCGGCTGTGAAAAATCACTTAGCTCTCAAACCTCGTTACACACTCACAAAAGTCTATATCACACCGGAGAACGAACTTGCCCTGAGTGCCAGAAGCCCCTGCCAAACGCGAAAGCCCTGGCGGTTCACAAAAGTCAATATCACACAGGAGAACGAACCTGTCTCGAGTGCCAGAAGCTCCTGCCAAACGCTCAAGCCCTGGCGTTTCACAAAAGAAAAGAACACACTGGAGAGCAAAGCTGCCCTGAGTGCCAGAAGACCCTGCCAAATGCGAATGCCCTGTCGGCTCACAAAAGTCGATATCACACCGGAGAGCAAACCTGCCCTGAGTGCCAGAAGACCCTGGCAAGCGCTCAAGCCCTGTCAGATCACAAAAGTCGATATCACACCGGAGAGAAAACCTGCCCTGAGTGCCAGAAGCCCTTGCCAAACGCTGAAGCCCTGTCGGTTCACAAAAGTCGATATCACACCGGAGAGAAAACCTGCCCTGAGTGCCAGAAGATCCTGCCAAATGCGAATGCCTTGTCGGCTCACAAAAGTCGATATCACACCGGAGAGCAAACCTGCCCTGAGTGCCAGAAGATCCTGCCAAATGCGAATGCCTTGTCGGCTCACAAAAGTCGATATCACAGAGGAGAGCAAACCTGTCCTGAGTGCCAGACGACCCTGTCACACAATCAAGCCCTGTCAGATCACAAAAAACGATATCACACCGGAGAGCGAACCTGCCCAGAGTGCCTGAAGACCTTGCCAAACGCTCAAGCCCTGTCGGTTCATAAAAGTCGATATCACGCTAGAGAGAAAACCTGCCCAGAGTGCCAGAAGCCCCTGCCAAACGCGAAAGCCCTGTGGGCTCACAAAAAAAAATATCACACCGGAGAACAAACCTGCCCAGAGTGCCAGAAAACCCTGCCGAACTATCAAACCCTGGCGTATCACAAAAGAAAAGAGCACACCGGAGAGCAAGTCTGCCCTGATTGCAAGGAGCCCCTGCGAAACGCTCAAGCCCTGTCGACTCACAAAAAAAAATATCACACCGGAGAACAAACCTGCCCTGAGTGTCAGAAGGCCCTACCAAGCACTCAAGCCCTATCGGCTCACAAAATTCGTTATCACTGCGGAGAGCAAACCTGCCCTGAGTGCCAGAAGACCCTGCCAAACCCTCCAGCCCTCTGGGCTCACAGAAGAAAAGAACACAGCGGAGAGCAAACCTGCCCAGAGTGCCGGAAGACCCTGCCAAACGCGAAAGTCCTGTCGAATCACAGAAGAAAACACCGGAAACGAAAGCTCGATGATGTAGAGTCAAGTCATTGATTTCTGCTTGTCACAGGCCCAGGAGGGAAAGGCACTGCACACGTTTGGGCATGATCTGAAGTGCAATGCTCACTATCGTCTATCCTCACTGCTCCTATCCCAAGAAAACAAAGGGTAGAATTATTAAAAGTCTACTCTCGCACGTATTGGTCTTTTTGCCTTTCGTTTGCCCGGTTGAGCCGCAGACTTATCGTTTTATCGTCGAGGTTAATCAGAATGAGGCTTCGACAAGCCAGAGTTTTTCTATAAAAACTGAGCCGGATGTATTAACTGCAATGCCAATGACCGATTGGAGGCTAATGCAAAACGAACCATCACACACGATCAGCACAAACGGATATTCAGGGTCAGGCATGCTACCCGATCACAAACCCTCCAGGCGAAATAAACTTCAGATCATCACTTTGATGTACGGAACGGGCGGCGGTAACGATGCCGGGACAACAGGGTCAGAGGATCATGATCAGTCATTCAATAGACATTCAGAAAAATCGCATTATTTATACGACAACGACCATAATGATGAAAATTCGGGCCGACCCACCGACTCCTAACATAGCCTTGACAAAAATTGTCATGAACAGCCCTGTTGTAATCAACAAGGAGTATGTATTCTCGCTCCTTCGGCAAGTACCCGGTGTCGTTCAACCTCAGATGACAGTTCCTTTTGCACAACAGATGTCTATCGGCAAATAGGCGATCAGGAATCTGGCCCGGTAAGTCATCCTGCTGAAGGTCCTACAGTTGTCTCAGAAGCTGGAAGTACAACCGATCCATCATTAAAATTAAATCCACCTCCTGCGAAAAAACAAAGGAAAGCAGGCTCCAAAAAGTACCGATGTGATCACCCCGGCTGTGAAAAATCACTTAGCTCTCAAACCTCGTTACACACTCACAAAAGTCTATATCACACCGGAGAACGAACTTGCCCTGAGTGCCAGAAGCCCCTGCCAAACGCGAAAGCCCTGGCGGTTCACAAAAGTCAATATCACACAGGAGAACGAACCTGTCTCGAGTGCCAGAAGCTCCTGCCAAACGCTCAAGCCCTGGCGTTTCACAAAAGAAAAGAACACACTGGAGAGCAAAGCTGCCCTGAGTGCCAGAAGACCCTGCCAAATGCGAATGCCCTGTCGGCTCACAAAAGTCGATATCACACCGGAGAGCAAAGCTGCCCTGAGTGCCAGAAGACCCTGTCAAACGCGCACGTCCTTTCGGTTCACAAAAGTCAATATCACAGCGGAGAGCAAACCTGCCCTGAGTGCCAGAAGACCCTGCCAAACGCACGAGCCCTGGCGGTTCACAAAAGAAAAGAACACAGCGGAGAGCAAACCTGCCCTGAGTGCCAGAAGATCCTGCCAAATGCGAATGCCTTGTCGGCTCACAAAAGTCGATATCACAGCGGAGAGCTAACCTGCCCTGAATGCCAGACGACCCTGTCACACAATCAAGCCCTGTCAGATCACAAAAAACGATATCACACCGGAGAGCGAACCTGCCCAGAGTGCCAGAAGACCCTGCCAAAGGCTCAAGCCCTGTGGGATCACAAAAGAAAAGAACACAGCGGAGAGCAAACCTGCCCAGAGTGCCGGAAGACCCTGCCAAACGCGAAAGTCCTGTCGAATCACAGAAGAAAACACCGGAAACGAAAGCTCGATGATGTAGAGTCAAGTCATTGATTTCTGCTTGTCACAGGCCCAGGAGGGAAAGGCACTGCACACGTTTGGGCATGATCTGAAGTGCAATGCTCACTATCGTCTATCCTCACTGCTCCTATCCCAAGAAAACAAAGGATAGAATTATTAAAAGTCTACTCTCGCACGTATTGGTCTTTTTGCCTTTCGTTTGCCCGGTTGAGCCGCAGACTTATGGTTCTATCGTTGAGGTTGATCAGAATAGGGCCTCGACAAGCCAGAGTTTTTCTATAAAAACTGAGCCGGGCATATTACCTGCAATGCTAATGACCGATTGGAGGCCGAGGCAAAACGAACCACCACAGATTAGCAGCACAAACGAATATTCCCGGTCAGGCATACCAATCGATGACAAACCCTGTCGGCGAAACAAACTTCAGATCATCACTTTGATGTACGGAACGGGCGGCGGTAACTATTCCCGGACAACGGGGCCAGAGGATCATGGTCGGTCATTCAATAGACATTCAGAAAAATCGCATTATCTCTACGACAAAGACCATAATGATGAAAATTCGGGTCGGCCCACTGACTCCCGACATAGCCTTGACAAAAATTGCCATGAACAGCCCTGTTGCAATCAACAAGGGGTTTGTATCTTCGCTCCTTCCACAAGTACCCAGTGTCGTTCAACTTCAGATGACTCTTTCGCTTGCATAACAGATGTCTATCTGCAGACAGGCGATCAGGAATCTGGCCCGGTAAGCTATCCTGCCAAAGCACCGAGAGTTGTCTCAGGAGCTGACAGCACGACCGGTTCATCATTAAAACTAAATCCACCTACTGCGAAAAAACAAAAGAAGGCGGACTCCAAAAAATACCGATGTGATCACCCCGGCTGTGAAAAATCATTTAGCTCTCAAGCCTCAATGTACAATCACAAAAGTCAATATCACACCGGAGAACGAACCTGCCTCGAGTGCCGGAAGCCCTTGCCAAACGCTTATGCCCTGACGGTTCACAAAAGAAAAGATCACACCGGAGAGCAAACTTGCCCTGATTGCCAGAAGAGCGTGCCAAATGCGAAAGCCCTGTCGGATCATAAAAGAAAATATCACACGGGAGAGCAAACCTGCCCTGAGTGCCAGAAGCCCCTACCAAGCGCTCAATGCCTGTCGGCACACAAAAGAAAAGATCACACAGGAAAGCAAACCTGCCCTGAGTGCAAGAAGATCGTGCCAAACGCTCAAGCCCTGTCGGATCACAAAAGAAAAAAACACAGCGGAGAGCAAACCTGCCCTGAGTGCCAGAAGTCCCTGTCAAACGCTCAAGCCCTGTCAGACCACAAAAGAAACTATCACACGGGAGAGCATACCTGCCCTGAGTGCCAGAAGCCCCTGCCGAACGCGAAAGCCCTGTCGTATCATAAAAGAAAACATCACACGGGAGAGCAAACCTGCCCTGAGTGCCAGAAGAACCTGCCGAACACTTTAGCCCTGTGGGCTCACAAAAGAAAAGATCACAGCGAAGAGCAAAACTGCCCTGATTGCCAGACGACCCTGCCGAACGCGATAGACCTGTCGTATCATAAAAGAAAATATCACACGGGAAAGCAAACCTGCCCTGAGTGCCAGAGAACCCTGGCAAACGCTCAGTCCCTGTCGGCTCACAAAAGTCAATATCACTCCGGAGAGCAAGCCTGCCCTGAATGCCAGCAGACTCTGCCAAGCGCTCAAGCCCTGTTGAATCACAAAAGAAAATATCACACAGGAGAGCAAACCTGCCCTGAGTGCCAGAAGACCCTGCCGAACAACCAAGCCCTGTGGGCTCACAAAAGAAAATATCACACAGGAGAGCAAACCTGCCCAGAGTGCCAGACGACCCTGCCAAATGCTCAGGCTCTGTCGGCTCACAAAACTCGACATCACAGCGGAGAGCAAACTTGCCCTGAGTGCCAGAAGACCCTGTCAAACACGAAAGCCCTGTCGGATCACAGAAGGCAACACCGAAAACGAAAGCTTGGTGATGTAAAGTCAAGTGATTGACTTCTGCTTGTTACAGGCTCAGGAGGGAAAGCACTGCACACGTTTGCGCATGATCTGAAGTGCAATGCTCACTTCCATCTGTCTATCACCTGCGGGGGTATCGTCTATCCTCACTGCTCCTATCCCGGGAAAACAAAGGATAGAGCCATTAACAGTCTACTCTCGCACGTATTGGTCTTTTTGCCTTTCGTCTGCCCGGTTGAGCCGCAGACTTATGGTTTTATCGTTGAGGTTGGTCAGAATGGGGCTTCGACAAGCCAGAGTTTGTCTATAAAAACTGAGCCGGGCCTATTAACTGCAATGCCAATGACTGATTGGAGGCTGATGCAAAACGAACCATCACACATGATCATCACTTTGATGTACGGAACGGGCGGTGGTAACTATTCACGGATAACAGAGTCAGAGGATCATGGTCAGTCGCTCAATAGACATTCAGAAAAATCACATTATTTATACGACAACGACAACAATGATGAAAATTCGGGTCAGCCCACCGACTCCCGACATAGCCTTGACAAAAATTGCCATGAACAGCCCTGTTGTAATCAACAAGGAGTCTGTATCCTCGCTCCTTCCACAAGTACCCGGTGTCGTTCAACCTCAGATGACTCTTTCGCTTGCGATGTCTATTGGCAAACAGGCGACCGGGAATCTGGCCCGGTAAGCCATCCTGCTGAAGGTACAAAAGTTGTCTCAGAAGATGACAGCACAACCGGTGCATCATTAAAATTAAATCCACCACCTGCGAAAAAACAAAGGAAGGCAGGCTCCAACAAATACCGATGTCATCACCCCGGCTGTGAAAAATTACTTAGCTCTCAAAACTCATTGTACAATCACAAAAGTCAATATCACACCGGAGAACGAACCTGTCCTGAGTGCCAGAAGCCCCTGCCAAACGCTTATGCCCTGTCGGTTCACAAAAGAAAATATCACACCGGAGAGCAAACCTGCCCCGAGTGCCGGAAGAGCCTGGCAAACGCTCGAGCCCTGTCGGATCACAAAAGAAAATGCCATACCGGAGAGCAAACCTGCCCTGACTGCCAGAAGTCCGTGCCAAACGCGCAAGCCCTGTCGGTTCACAAAAGTCGATATCACACCGGAGAGCAAACCTGCCCTGAGTGCCAGACGACACTGCCACACGCGCAAGCCCTGTCGGATCACAAAAGAAAATGTCACACCGGAGAAAAAACCTGCCCTGAGTGCCAGACGACACTGCCACACGCGCAAGCCCTGTCGGATCACAAAAGAAAATGTCACACCGGAGAACAAACCTGCCCTGAGTGCCAGAAACCCCTGCCAAACGCGCAAGCCCTGTCGGCTCACAAAAGTCAATATCACAGTGGAGAGCAAACCTGCCCTGAGTGCCAGAAGACCCTGTCAAACGCTCAAGCCCTGTGGACTCACAAAAGAAAAGAACACACTGGAGAGCAACACTGCCCTGAGTGCCAGACGACCCTGCCAAACGCTCACGCCCTGTCGGATCACAAAAGTCATTATCACAGAGGAGAGCAAACCTGCCCTGAGTGCCAGAAAACCCTGCGAAACATTCATGCCCTGTCGAATCACAAAAGAAAAGAACACACCGGAGAGCAAACCTGCCCTGAGTGCCAGAAGATCCTACCAAGCGCTCAAGACCTGTCGAATCACAAAAGTAAATATCACAGCGGAGAGCAAACCTGCCCTGAGTGCCAGAAGACCCTGTCAAACGCTCTAGCCCTGTGGAATCACAAAAGAAAAGAACACAGCGGAGAGCAAACCTGCCCTGAGTGCCAGAAGACCCTGTCAAACGCTTTAGCCCTGTGGAATCACAAAAGAAAAGAACACACCGGAGAGCAAACCTGCCCTGAGTGCCAGAAGACCTTGGCAAACAGTCAGGCCCTGTCGGCTCACAAAAGCCAATATCACACCGGAGAACGAACCTGTCTCAACTGCCAGAAGCCCCTGCCAAACGCTCTAGCCCTTTCGAATCACAAAAGGCAATATCACACCGGTGAGCAAACCTGCCCTGAGTGCCAGAAGCCCCTGCCAAACGCCCTAGCCCTGTCGAATCACAAAAGGAAACACCGGAAACGAAAGCTTGGTGAAGCAAAGTCAAGTGATTGATTTTATTGCGCTGAAGATTTAAGTCTTTAGAGCTTGCCAATATTGAAAACCTTCCAAACTTTCTATCGTCTATCCTCACTGCTCCTATCTCTGGAAAACAAAGGATAGAACCATTAAAAGTCTACTCTCGCACATATTGCTCTTTGTGCCTTTCGTCTGCCCGTTTGAGCCTCAGACTTGCCGTTTTATCGTTGAGGTTAATCAGAATGGAGCTTCGATAAGCCAGAGTTTTTCTATAAAAACTGAGCCGGGCATATTAACTGTAATGCCAATGACCGACTGGAGGCTGATGCAAAACGAAGCATCACACATGACCAGCACAAACGGATATTCAGGGTCAGGCATGCTACCCGATGGCAAATCCTGTCGGCGAAACAAACTTCAGATCATCACTTTGATGTATGGAACGGGCGGCGGTAACTATTCCCAGACAACAGCGTCAGAGGATCATGGTCAGTCATTCAATAGACATTCAGAAAAATCGCATTATCTCTACGACAACGACCATAATGATGAAAGTTCGGGCCGACCCACTGACTCCCGACATAGCCTTGACAAAAATTGCCATGAACAGCCCTGTTGTAATCAACAAAGAGTCTGTATCTTCGCTCCTTCCACAAGTACCCGGTGTCCTTCAGCCTCAGATGACTCTTTCGCTTACACAACAGATGTCTATTTGCAAACAGGCGGTCAGGAATCTGGCCCGGTACACCATCCTGCTGAAAGTTCGACAGTTATCTCAGAAGCTGAAAGCACAACCGGTTCATCATTAAAATTAAATCCACCTCCTGTGAAAAAACAAAAGAAGGCAGGCACCAAAAAATACCGATGTGATCACCTCGGCTGTGAAAAATCACTTAGCTCTCAAACCTCGTTTTACAATCACAAAAGTCAATATCACACCGGAGAACGAACCTGTCTCAAGTGCCAGAAGCCCCTGCCAAACGCTCATGCTCTGGCAGTTCACAAAAGAAAAGATCACTCCGGAGCGCAAACCTGCCCCGAGTGCCAGAAAACTTTGCCAAACAAAAAGGCCCTGTCGACTCACAAAACTCAATATCACACCGGAGAGAAAACCTGCCCTGATTGCGAGAAGACCGTGCCAAACGCGCAAGTCCTGTGGGATCACAAAAGAAAATATCACACCGGAGAACAAACCTGCCCTGAGTGCCAGAAGATCCTGCCGGACGCACAAGCCCTGTCGACTCACAAAAGAAAAGATCACACCGGAGAGCAAACCTGTCTTGAGTGCCAGAGGACCTTTGCAAACCTTCAAGCCCTGTCGGCTCACAAAAGTCAATATCACAGCGGAGAGCAAACCTGCCCTAAGTGCCAGAAGACCCTGTCAAACGCTCAAGCCCTGTGGATTCACAAAAGAAAAGAACACACCGGAGAGCAAACCTGCCCTGAGTGCCAGAAGACCCTACCAAACGCTCAAACGCTCTCTGTTCACAAAAGTCAATATCACACCGGAGAAAGAACCTGTCCTGAGTGCCAAAAGACCTTTCTAAACGCCCAAGCCCTGTCGAATCACAAAAGGCAACACCGTAAACGAAAGCTTGATGATGCAAAGTCAAGTGATTGATTTCTGCTTGTCACAGGCCGAGGAGGGAAAGGCACTGCACAGTTTGAGGTATGATCTGAAGTGCAATGCTCACGTCTATCTGTCTATCACCTGCGGGGGTATCGTCTATCCTCACTGCTCCTATCCCCGGAAAACAAAGGATAGAGTCATTAAAAGTCTACTATCGCATGTATTGGTCTTTTTGCCTTTCGTCTGCCCGGTTGAGCCGCAGACTTGTGGTTTTATCGTAGAGGTTGATCAGAATGGGGCTTTGACAGGCCAGAGTTTTTCTATAAAAACTGAGCCGGGCCTATTAACTGCAACGCCAATGACTGATGGGAGGCTGATGCAAAACGAACCATCACATATGGTCAGCACAAAAGGATATTCAGGGTCAAGCATGCTACCCGATGACAAACCCTCCAGGAGAAACAAACTTCAGATCATCACTTTGATATACGGAACGGGCGGCGGTAACTATTCCCGGACAACAGAGTCAGAGGATCATGGTCAGTCATTCAATAGACATAGAGAAAAATCACATTATTTATACGACAACGACCATAATGATGAAAATTCGGGTCGGCCCACTGACTCACGACATAGCTTTGACAAGAATTGCCATGAACAGCCCTGTTGTAATCAACAGAGAGTCTGTATCTACGCTCCTTCCAAAAGTACCCGGTGTCGTTCAACCTCAGATGACTCTTTCGCTTGCGATGTCTATTTGCAAACAGGCGATCAGGAATCTGGCCCGATAAGCCATCCTGCTGAAGGTTCTATAGTTGTCTCAGGAGCTGACAGCACAACCGGTGCGTCATTAAAACTAAATCCACCACCTGCGAAAAAACAAAAGAAGGCAGGCTTCAAAAAATACCTATGTGATCAACCCGGCTGTGAAAAATCACTTGGCTCTCAAGCCTCATTGAACACTCACAAAAGGCAATATCACACTGGAAAGCAAAGCTGCCCTCGGTGCCAGAAAATCCTGCGAAACGCGAAAGTGCTGTCGGTTCACAAAAGAAAAGAACATACTGGAGAGCAAAACTGCCCTGAGTGCCAGAAGACCCTGCCAAACGCTCAAGCCCTGTCGGATCATAAAAGAAATTATCACACGGTAGAGCGAACCTGCCCTGAGTGTCAGAAGACCCTGCCAAGCGCTCAAGCCCTGTCGGCTCACAAAAGAAAAGAACACACCGGAGAGCAAACTTGCCCTGAGTGCCATAAGACCCTGCCAAACGGTCCAGCCCTTTCGGATCACAAAAGAAAAGATCACAGCGGAGAGAAAACCTGCCCTGAGTGCCAGAAGACCTTGCCAAACGCAAAAGCCCTGTCAGTTCACAAAAGTCGATATCACACGGGAGAGCAAACCTGTCCTGAGTGCCAGAAGACCTTTGCAAACCTTCAGGCCCTGTCAGTTCACAAAAGAAAAGATCACACCGGAGAGCAAACCTGCTCTGAGTGCCAGAAGCCCCTGCCAAACGCTCAAGCCCTGTCAGCTCACAAAAGTCAATATCACACCGGAGAGCGAACCTGCCCTGAGTGCCAGAACATCCTGCGAAATGCGAAAGCGCTGTCGGTTCACAAAAGGAAAGAACACACCGGAGAGCAAACCTGCCCTGAGTGCCAGAAGCACCTGCCAAACGTCCAAGCCCTGTCGAATCACAAAAGACAACACCGAAAACGAAAACTTGATGATGCAAAGTCAAGTGAATGATTTCGACTTGTCACAGGCTCAGGACGCAAGGGCACTGAGCACGTTTGAGCATGATCTTAAGTGCAATGTTCACGTCCATCGCGGGTTGACTGATAACAAAAAGACATGGGAAGAAATTTTCTTCACCAAGCAGTACTTAAACCTTATTTTTTGACATCCTCCCCGCCGTGAACGACGGGGATTCCTACTGCTAGACGGTCATGCCCGACCGCAGTGTATACCTTACCCAGTAGCGGCATACACCTTATTCGATAATCTGCTCTACCTTTCGGATTGTCTAGGCGACCCCGTTAACAAACACGGGCAGAAAGCGGAAGGTATTTTACTTTTCCTGTCAGGTAGCGTAACCGCAAAAAACACCTGACGGATAGCAAAGTAGCACAAGGGGCTTGCTTTGCAAGCCGAGCTTACATCCCCGTCCTCAAAGTACGGGGTTTTAAGCTAATTCGATAAGCCAGTTGGTTATCTATCTACGCTTTGTAACTCCTATAGAGCTTGCAAGCACTGAAAAACTGCCAAACTTCTTCTCGTCTATCCTCACTGCTCCTATCCATAGAAATCAGAGGATAGAACCATTAAAAGTCTACTCTCGCCCGTATTGCTCTTTGTACCTTTCGTCTGCCTGTTTGAGTCGCAGACTTACCGTTTAGTCGTTGAGGTTAATCAGAATGGGGCTTCGACAGGCCAGAGTTTTTCTATAAAAACTGAGCCGGGCCTATTAACTGCAATGCCAATGATTGATGGGAGGCTGATGCAAAACGAACCATCACACATGATCAGTACAAACGGATATTCGGGGCCGGGCATGCTACCGGATGACAAACCCTCAAGGCGAAACAAACTTCAGATCATCACTTTGATGTACGGAACAGGCGGCGGTAACTATTCGCGGAAAACGGGGTCAGAGGATCATGGTCAGTCAGTCAATAGACATTCAGAAAAATCGCACTATCTATACGATAACAACCATAATGATGAAAGTTCGGGCCGACCCACAGACTCCCGACATAGCTTTGACAAAAATTGCCATGAGCAGCCTTGTTGTAATCAACAAAGAGTCTGTATCTTCGCTCCTTCAACAAGTACCCGATGTCGTTTAAACTCAGATGACTCTTTCGCTTGCACAACAGATGTCTATTTGCAAACAGGCGATCAGGAATCTGGCCCGGTGAGCCATCCTGCTGAAGGTCCGACAGTTGTCTCAGGAGCTGAAAGCACAATCGATTCATCATTAAAATTTAATCCACCATCTGCGAAGAAACAAAGGAAGGCGGGTGCCAAAAAATACCTATGTGATCAACCCGGCTGTGAAAAATCACTTGGTTCTCAAGCCTCATTGAACACTCACAAAAGGCAATATCACACTGGAAAGCAAAGCTGCCCTTCGTGCCAGAAGTCTCTACCAAGCGCACAAGCCCTGTCGGCTCACAAAAGAAAAGATCACACCGGAGTGCAAATCTGTCCAGAGTGCCATAAGACCTTGCCAAACGCTCAAACCCTGTCTGTTCACAAAAGTCTGTATCACACCGGAGAGAAAACCTGTCCTGAGTGCCAAAAACCCCTGCCAAACGCTCATGCCCTGGCGGTTCACAAAAGAAAAGATCACGCCGGAGAGCAAACCTGCCGTGAGTGCCAGAAGACCCTGTCAAATGCGAATGCCCTGTCGGTTCACAAAAGTCAATATCACACCGGAGAGCAAACCTGCTCTGAGTGCCAGAAGACCTTGCCAAACGCAAAAGCCCTTTCGGCTCACAGAAGAAAAGATCACACCGGAGAGCAAACCTGCCCTGAGTGCCAGAAGCCCCTGCCAAACCCTCAAGCCCTGGCGAATCACAAAAGAAAAGATCACACCGGAAAGCAAACCTGCCCTGAGTGCCTGGAGACTCTGCCAAACGCTCAAGCCCTTGTGATTCACAAAAGAAATGCTCACACCGGAAAGCAAACCTGCCCTGAGTGCCAGAAGACCTTGGCAAACGTTCAAGCCCTGTGGGTTCACAAAAGAAAAGATCACACCGGAAAGCAAACCTGCCCTGAGTGCCAGAAAACCCTGCCACACGTTCAAGCCCTGTCGGTTCACAAAAGCCAATATCACACCGGAGAGAAAACCTGCCCTGAGTGCCAGACGACCCTGCCATATGCTCAAGCCCTGTCGGTTCACAAAAGTCAATATCACACCGGAGAGAAAACCTGCCCTGAGTGCCAGAAGACCCTGCCACACGTTCAAGCCCTGTCGGTTCACAAGAGCCAATATCACACCGGAGAGAAAACCTGCCCAGAGTGCCAGACGACAGTGCCACACGCTCAAGCCCTATCGAATCACAGAAGGCAACACCGGAAACGAAAGCTTGATGATGCAAAGCCAAGTGATTGATTTCTGCTTGTTTCAGGGTCAGGAGGTAAAGGCACTGCAAACGTTTGGGCATGATTTGAAGTGCAATACTCACGTCTATCGTCTATCACCAGCGGCGGTTAACCGATGACAAAAAGACAGGAAGGCAATAGAGCTTGCCAACATTGAAAAGCTTCCAAACTTCCTATCGTCTATCCTCACTGCTCCTATCCCCGGAAAAAAAGGATAGAAACATTAAAAGTCTACTCTCATACGTATTGGTCTTTTTGCCTTTCGTCTGCCCGGTTGATCCACAGACTTATGGTTTTATCGTTGAGGTTGATCAGAATGAGGCTTCGACAAGCCAGAGTTTTTCTATAGAAACTGAGCCGGGCCTATTAACTGCAATGCCAATGACTGATGGGAGGCTGATGCAAAACGAACCATCACTCATGATCAGCACAAACGGATATTCGGGGTCAGGTATGCTACCCGATGACAAACCCTGTCGGCGAAACAAACTTCAGATCATCACTTTGATGTACGGAACGGGCGGCGGTAACTATTCCCGGAAAACGGGGCCAGAGGATCATGGTCAGTCATCCAATAGACATTCAGAAAAACCGCATTATCTATACGACAACGACCATAATGATGAAAATTCGGGTCGGCCCACCGACTCCCGGCATAGCCTTGACAAAAATTGCCATGAACAGCCCTGTTGTAATCAACAAGGAGTCTGTATCTTCGCTCCTTCCACAATTACCCGATGTCGTTCAGCCTCAGATGACTCTTTCACTTGCACAACAGATGTCTATTTGCGAACAGGCGATCAGGAATCTGGCCCGGTAAGCCATCCTGCTGAAGGTCTGACAGTTGTCTCAGGAGCTGACAGCATAACCGGTTCATTATTAAAATTAAATCCACCACCTGCGAAAAAACAAAGGAAGGCAGGCTCCAAAAAATACCGATGTGATTACCCCGGCTGTGAAAAATCACTTGGCTCTCGAACCTCGTTGTACAATCACAAAAGTCAATATCACACCGGAAAACGAACCTGTCCAGAGTGCCAGAAACCCCTGCCAAACGCTCAAGCCCTGGTGGTCCACAAAAGAAAAGATCACACCGGAGAGCAAACCTGCCCTGAGTGCCAGAAGACCTTTGCAAACATTCAATCCCTGTTGACTCACAAAAGTCAATATCACACCGGAGAGAAAACCTGTCCTGAGTGCCAGAAGCCCCAGCGAAACGCTCAAGCGCTGGCGTTTCACAAAAGAAAAGATCACACCGGAGAGAAAACCTGCCCTGTGTGCCAGAAGACCCTGCCAAATGCGAATGCCCTGTCGGCTCACAAAAGTCGATATCACACTGGCGAGCAAACCTGCCCTGAGTGCCAGACGAGCCTGCTACACGCTCAAGCCCTGTCGGATCACAAAAGTCGATATCACACCGGAGAACAAACCTGCCCTGAGTGCCAGGCGACCCTGGCACACGCTCATGCTCTGTCGGTTCACAAAAGTCAATATCACACAGGAGAGAAAACCTGCCCTGAGTGCCAGACGACCCTGGCACACGCTCAAGCCCTGTCGGCTCACAAAAGAAAAGATCACAGCGGGGGGCAAACCTGCCCTGAGTGCCAGATGACCCTGGCACACGCTCATGCCCTGTCGGTTCACAAAAGTCAATATCACACCGGAGAGAAAACCTGCCCTGAGTGCCTGAAGACCCTGCCACACGCTCAAGCCCTGTCGGCTCACAAAAGAAAAGATCACAGCGGGGGGCAAACCTGCCCTGAGTGCCAGACGACCCTGGCACACGCTCATGCCCTGTCGGTTCACAAAAGTCAATATCACACCGGAGAGAAAACCTGCCCTGAGTGCCTGAAGACCCTGCCACACGCTCAAGCCCTATTGAATCACAGAAGGCTACACCGGAAACGAAAGCTTGATGGTACAGAGTCAAGTGATTGATTTCTGCTTGTCACAGTCTCAGGAGGGAAGAGCACTGCACACGTTTGGGCATGATCTGAAGTACAATGCTCAGGTCTATCTGTCTATCAGCAGCGGCGGTTAACCGACGACATAAAGACATGAAAGGCAATAGAGCTTGCCAACATTGAAAAACTCCCAAACTTCCTATCGTCTATCCTCACTGCTCCTATCCCCGGTAAAAAAAGGATAGAACCATTAAAAGTCTCCTCTCGCATGTATTGGTCTTTTTGCCTTTCGTCTGCCCGGGTGAGCCACAGACTTATCGCTTTATCGTTGAGGTTGATCAGAATGAGGCTTTGACAAGCCAGAGTTTTTCTATAAAAACTGAGCCGGGCCTATTAACTGCAATGCCAATAACTGATGGAAGGCTGATGCAAAACGAACCATCACACATGATCAGCACAAACGGATATTCGGGGTTAGGCATGCTACCCGATGACAAGCCTTCCAGGCGAAATAAACTTCAGATCATCACTTTGATGTACGGAACGGGCAGCGGTAACTATTCCGGGACAACAGGGTCAGAGGATCATGGTCAGTCATTCAATAGACATTCAGAAAAATTACATTATTTATACGACAACGACCATAATGATGAAAATTCGGGTCAGCCCACTGACTCCCGACATAGCTTTGACAAAAATTGTCATGAACAGCCCTGTTGTAATCAACAAGGAGTCTGTATCTTCGCTCCTTCCACGATTACCCGGTGTCGTTCAACCTCAGATGACTCTTTCGCTTGCGATGTCTATTTGCAAAAAGGCGATCAGGAATCCGGTCCGGTCAGCCATCTTGCTGAAGGTCCGACAGTTGTCTCAGGAGCTGACAGCACCACCGGTGCGTCATTAAAATTAAATCCACCACCTGCGAAAAAACAAAGGGAGGCAGACTCCAAAAAATACCGATGTGAGCGCCCCGGCTGTGAAAAATCACTTGGCTCTCAAACCTCATTGTACAATCACAAAAGTCAATATCACACCGGAGAACGAACCTGTCCTGAGTGCCAGAAGCCCCTGCCAAACGCTTATGCCCTGAGGGCTCACAAAAGAAAAGATCACACCGGAGAGCAAACCTGCCCTGAGTGCCAGAAGACCCTGCCAAACGCTCAAGCCCTGTCGAATCACAAAAGTCAATATCACACCGGAGAGAAAACCTGCACTGAATGCCAGAGGCCTCTGCCAAACGCTCAAGCCCTGTGGGTTCACAAAAAAAAAGATCACACCGGAAAGCAAACCTGCCCTGAATGCCTGGAGACTCTGCCAAACGCTCAAGCCCTGTGGGTTCACAAAAGAAAAGATCACACCGGAAAGCAAACCTGCCCTGGGTGCCAGAAGACCCTGCCAAACGCTCAAGCCCTATCGGTTCACAGAAGTCTATATCACACCGGAGAACAAACCTGCCTTGACTGCCAGAAGACCCTGCCAAACGCGAAAGTTCTGTCGGCTCACAAAAGAAAAGAACACATCGGAGGGCAAACTTGCCCTGAGTGCCAGAGGCTCCTGCCAGACCCTCAAGCTCTGTCGGAGCACAAAAGAAAAGAACACACCGGAGAGCAAACTTGCCCTGAGTGCCAGAAGACCCTGTCAAATGCCAATTCCCTGTCGGTTCACAAAAGTCAATATCACACCGGAGAACAAACCTGCCTTGAGTGTCAGAAGACTCTGCCAAACGCGAAAGCCCTTTCGGGTCACAGGAGAAAAGATCACACTGGAGAGCAAACCTGCCCTGAGTGCCAGAAGACCCTGCCAAACGCTCTAGCCCTGTCGAATCACAAAAGGCAACACCGGAAACGAAAGCTTGATGGAGCAAAGTCAAGTGATTGATTTCTGCTTGTCACAGTCTCAGGAGGGAAGGGCACTGCACACGTTTGGGTATGATCTGAAGTGCAATGCGCAGGTCTACCTGTCTATCACCAGCGGTGGTTAACCAACGACAAAAAGACATGGAAGGCACTAGAGCTTGCCAACATTGAAAAGCTCCCAAACTTCTATCGTCTATCCTCACTGCTCCTATCCCCGGAAAAAAAAGGATAGAACCATTAACAGTCTACTCTCGCACGTATTGGTCTTTTTGCCTTTCGTCTGCCCGGTTGTGCCACAGACTTATCGTTTTATCGTTGAGGTTGATCAGAATCAGGCTTCGACAAGCCAGAGTTTTTCTATAAAAACTGAGCCAGGCCTATTCACTGCAATGCCAATGGCTGATGAGAGGCTGATGCAAAACGAACCATCACACATGATCATCACTTTGATGAAAGGAACGGGCGGGGGTAACTACTCCCGGACAACAGAGTCAGAGGATCATGGTCAGTCATTCAATAGACATTCAGAAAAATCACACTATTTATACGACAACGACAATAATGATGAAAATTCGGGTCGGCCCACTGACTCCCGACATAGCTTTGACAAGAATTGCCATGAACAGCCCTGTTGTAATCAACAGAGAGTCTGTATCTATGCTCCTTCCAAAAGTACCCGGTGTCGTTCAACCTCAGATGACTCTTTCGCTTGCGGTGTCTATTTGCAAACAGGCGATCAGGAATCTGGCCCGGTAAGCCATCCTGCTGAAGCACCGATAGTTGTCTCAGGAGCTGACAGCACAACCGGTGCGTCATTAAAATTAAAACCACCACCTGCGAAAAAACAAAAGAAGGCAGGCTTCAAACAATACCGATGTGATCACCCCGGCTGTGAAAAATCATTTAGCTCTCAAGCCTCGTTGAACAATCACAAAAGTCAATATCACACCGGAGAACGAACCTGCCCTGATTGCCAGAAGCCCCTGCCAAACGCTTATGCCCTGACGGTTCACAAAAGAAAAGATCACAGCGGAGAGCAAACCTGCCCTGAGTGCCAGAAGCCCCTGCCAAACGCTCAAGCCCTGTCGGCTCACATGAGTCAATATCACACCGGAGAGAAAACCTGCCCTGAATGCCAGAAGACCCTGCCAAGCGCTCAAGCTCTGTCAACTCACAAAAGAAAAGAACACACCGGAGAACAAACCTGCCCTGAGTGCCAGGAGACCCTGCCAAACACTCTAGCCCTGTCGAATCACAAAAGAAAAGAACACACCGGAGAGAAAACCTGCCCTGAGTGCCAGAAGACCCTGGCAAGCGCTCAAGCCCTGTCGAATCATAGAAGAAAAGATCACACCGGGGAGCAAACCTGCCCTAGGTGCCAGAAGACCCTGCCAAACGCTCAGGCTCTGTCGTCTCACAAGAGTCAATATCACACCGGAGAGCAAACTTGCCCTGAGTGCCAGAAAACCCTGGCAAGCGCTCAAGCCCTGTCGAATCACAAAAGAAAAGAACATACCGGAGAGCAAACCTGCCCTGAGTGCCAGAAGACCCTGGCAAGCGCTCAAGCCCTGTGGGTTCACAAAAATCAATATCACACCGGGGTGCAAACTTGTCCCGAGTGCCAGAAGTCTCTGCCAAGCGCTCAAGCCCTGTCGGGCCACAAAAGTCAATTTCACAGAGGAGAGCAAACCTGCCTTGAGTGCCAAAAAATCCTGCCAAACCCCGGCGCTCTGTCAAATCACAAAAGACAACACCGGAAGCGAAAGCTTGAAGATGCAAAGTCAAGTGATTGATTTCTGCTTGTCTCAGGGCCAGGAGGGAAAGGAACTGCACACGTTTGAGTATGATCTGAAGTGCAATGCTCACGTCTATCTGTCTATCACCTGCGGGGCTTAAACGATGACAAAAAGACATGGAGGGCAATAGAGCTTGCCAAGATTGAAAAGCTCCCAAACTTCTATCGTCTATCCTCACTGCTCCTATCCCCGGAAAACAAAGGATAGAACCATTAACAGTCTACTCTCATACGTGTTGGTCTTTTTGCCTTTCGTCTGCCCGGTTGTGTCACAGACTTATCGTTTTATCATTGAGGTTGATCAGAATCAGGCTTTGACAAACCAGAGTTTTTCTATAAAAACTGAGCCGGGCCTATTAACTGCAATGCCAATGACTGATGGGAGGCTGATACAAAACGAACCATCACACATGGTCAGCACAAACGGATATTCTGGGTCAGGTATGCTACCCGATGTCAAACCTTGTCGGCGAAACAAACTTCAGATCATCACTTTGATGTACGGAACGGGCGGCACTGACTATACCCGAACAACAGAGTCAGAGGATCATGATCGGTCATTCAATAGACATTCAGAAAAATCAAATTATTTATACGACAATGACCATAATGATGAAAATTCAGGTTGGCCCAACGAATCCCGACATAGCCTTGACAAAAATTGCCATGAACAGCCCTGTTGTAATCAACAAAGAGTCTGTATCTTCGCTCCTTCCACAAGTACCCGGTGTCGTTCAGCCTCAGATGACTCTTTCACTTGCAATGTCTATTTGCAAACAGGCGATCAGGAATCTGGCTCGGAAAGCCATTCTGCTGAAAGTTTGACAGTCGTCTCAGGAGCTAACAGCACAACCGGTGCGTCATTAAAATTAAATCCACCACCTGCGAAAAAACAAAGGAAAGCAGGCCCCAAAAAATACCGATGTGATTACCCAGGCTGTGAAAAATCACTTGGCTCTAAAACCTCGTTCCACAATCACAAAAGTCAATATCACACCGGAGAACGAACCTGTCCTGAGTGCCAGAAGACCCTGCCAAACGCTCAAGCCCTGTCGGTTCACAAAAGAAAAGATCACACCGGAGAGCAAACCTGTCCTGAGTGCCAGAAGACCCTGCCAAACGCTCAGGCCCTGTCGGTTCACAAAAGAAAAGATCACACCGGAGAGAAAACCTGTCCTGAGTGCCAGAAGACCCTGCCAAACGCTCAGGTCCTGTCGTTTCACAAAAGAAAGGAACACACCGGAAGGCAAACCTGCCCTGAATGCCAGAAGACCCTGTCAAACTTGACAGCCCTGTCGACTCACAAAAGTCGATATCACAGCGGAGAGCAAACCTGCCCTGAGTGCCAGAAGCTCCTGCCAAACGCTCAAGCCCTGTCGGATCACAAAAGTCGATATCACAGCGCAGAGCAAACCTGCCCTGAGTGCCAGAAGCCCTTGCCAAACGTGAAAGCCCTGATGGTTCACAAAAGAAAAGAACACAGCGCAGAGCAAACCTGTCCTGAGTGCCAGAAGACCTTGGCAAACAGTCAGGCCCTGTCGGCTCACAAAAGTCGATATCACACCGGAGAGAAAACCTGCCCTGAATGCCAGAAGACCCTGCCAAACACTCAAGCCCTGTGGGATCATAAAAGAAAATACCACACCGGAGAACAAACCTGCTCTGAGTGCCAGAAGCCCCTGCCAAACGCTCAAGCTCTGTTGATTCACAGAAGAAAAGATCACAGCGGAGAGCAAACTTGCCCTGAGTGCCAGGAAACCCTGCCAAACACTCTAGCCCTGTCGAATCACAAAAGAAAAGAACACACCGGAGAGCAAACCTGCCCTGAGTGCCAGAAAACCCTGGCAAGCGCTCAAGCCCTGTCGACTCACAAAAGCCGATATCACAGCGGAGAGCAAACCTGCCCTGAATGCCAGACGACCCTGCCGCACGCCTATGCCCTGTCGACTCACAAAAGCCGATATCACAGCGGAGAGCAAACCTGCCCTGAGTGCCAGAAGACCCTGCCAAACGCTCAGGCCCTGTTGGTACACAAAAGAAAAGATCACACCAGAGGGCAAACTTGCTTTGAGTGCCAGAAGCTCCTGCGAAACCATCAAGCTCTGTCGGAGCACAAAAGTCGATATCACAGTGGAGAGAAAACCTGCCCTGAGTGCCAGAAGCCCCTGCCACACGCCCAAGCCCTGTCGGTTCACAAAAGTCAATATCACAGCGGAGAGCAAACCTGCCCTGAGTGCCAGAAGCCCCTGCCACACGCTCGAGCCCTGTCGGTTCACAAAAGTCAATATCACAGCGGAGAGCAAACCTGCCCTGAGTGCCAGAAGACTCTGCCGAACGCTCAACTCCTGTCGACTCACAAAAGAAAAGAACACACCAGGGAGCAAACCTGCTCTGATTGCCAGAAGATCCTGCCAAACGTTCAAGCTCTGGTAAATCACAAAAGACAACACCGGAAACGAAAGCTTGAAGATGCAAAGTCAAGTGATTGATTTCTGCTTGTCACAGGCTCAGGAGGGAAGGGCACTGCACACGTTTGGGTATGATCTGAAGTGCAATGCGCAGGTCTATCTGTCTATCACCAGAGGCGGTTAACCGATGACAAAAAGACATGGAAGGCAATAGAGCTTGCCAACATTGAAAAACTCCCAAACTTCCTATCGTCTATCCTCACTGCTCCTATCCCCTGAAAAAAAGGATAGAACCATTAAAAGTCTACTCTCGCACGTATTGGTCTTTTTGCCTTTCGTCTGCCCGGTTGAGCCACAGACTTATGGTTTTATCGTTGAGGTTGATCAGAATGAGGCTTCAACAAGCCAGAGTTTTTCTATAAAAACTGAGCCGGGCCTATTATCTGCATTGCCAATGACTGATGGAACGCTGATGCAAAACGAACCATCACACATGATCATCACTTTGATGTACGGAACGGGCGGCAATAACTATTCCCGGGTAACAGAGTCAGAGGATCATGGTCAGTCATTCAATAGACATTCAGAAAAATCACATTATTTATACGACAACGACCATAATGATGAAAATTCGGGTCGGCCCACTGACTCCCGACATAGCTTTGACAAGAATTGCCATGAACAGCCCTGTTGTAATCAACAGAGAGTCTGTATCTACGCTCCTTCAAAAAGTACCCGGTGTCGTTCAACCACAGATGACTCTTTCGCTTGCGATGTCTATTTGCAAGCAGGCGATCAGGAATCTGGCCCGGTAAGCCATCCTGCTGAAGCACCGACAGTTGTCTCAGAAGCTTACAGCACAACCGGTGCGTCATTAAAATTAAAACCACCACCTGCGAAAAAACAAAGGAACGCAGGCTCCAAAAAATACCGATGTGATCACCCCGGCTGTGAAAAATCACTTAGCTCTCAAAACTCGTTGTGCAATCACAAAAGTCAATATCACACCGGAGAACGAACCTGCACTGATTGCCAGAAGTCCCTGCCAAACGCTTATGCCCTGACGGTTCACAAAAGAAAAGATCACACCGGAGAGAAAACCTGCCCTGAGTGCCAGAAGACCCTGCCACACGCTCAAGCCCTGTCAAATCACAAAAGAAAAGAACACACCGGAGAGCAAACCTGCCCTGAGTGCCAGAAGACCCTGGCAAGCGCTCAAGCCCTGTCAAATCACAAAAGCCGATATCACAGCGGAGAGCAAACCTGCCCTGAGTGCCAGATGACCTTGGCACATGCTCGAGCCCTGTCGGTTCACAAAAGTCAATATCACACAGGAGAACAAACCTGCCTTGAGTGCCAGAAGACTCTGCCAAACGCGAAAGCCCTTTCGGCTCACAGAAGAAAAGATCACACCGGAGAGAAAGCCTGCCCTGAGTGCCAGAAGCACTTGCCAAACCCTCAAGCCCTGTCGAATCACAAAAGAAAAGAGCACACAGGAAAGCAAACCTGCCCTGAGTGCCAGAAGACTCTGCCAAACGCGAAAGCCCTGTCGAATCACAAAAGAAAAGCACACACTGGAGAGCAAACCTGCCCTGAATGCCAGGAGACCTTGCCAAGTAGTCTAGCCCTGTCGAATCACAAAAGAAAAGATCACACCGGAAAGCAAACCTGCCCTGAGTGCCAGAAGACCCTGCCAAACGCTCAAGCCCTGTCGGTTCACAAAAGTCAATATCACACCGGAGAACAAACTTGCCCTGAGTGCCAGAAGACTCTGCCAAACGCGAAAGCCCTTTCGGCTCACAGAAGAAAAGATCACACCGGAGAGCAAACCTGCCCTGATTGCCAGAAGCCCCTGCCAAACGTGAAAGTCCTGTTGGCTCACAAAAGAAAAGATCACAGCGGAGAGCAAACCTGCCTTGAGTGCCAGAAGACCCTGCCAAACGTTCAAGCTCTGTCGGAGCACAAAAGTCGATATCACAGAGGAGAGCAAACCTGCCATGAGTGTCAGAAGACCCTGCCACACCCTCAAGCCCTGTCGGTTCACAAAAGAAAAAAGCACAGCGCAGAGCAAACCTGCTTTGATTGCCAGAAGATCCTGCCAAACGTTCAAGCTCTGGTAAATCACAAAAGACAACACCGGAAACGAAAGCTTGAAGATGCAAAGTCAAGTGATTGATTTCTGCTTGTCACAGGCTCAGGAGGGAAGGGCACTGCACACGTTTGGGTATGATCTGAAGTGCAATGCGCAGGTCTATCTGTCTATCACCAGAGGCGGTTAACCGATGACAAAAAGACATGGAAGGCAATAGAGCTTGCCAACATTGAAAAACTCCCAAACTTCCTATCGTCTATCCTCACTGCTCCTATCCCCTGAAAAAAAGGATAGAACCATTAAAAGTCTACTCTCGCACGTATTGGTCTTTTTGCCTTTCGTCTGCCCGGTTGAGCCACAGACTTATGGTTTTATCATTGAGGTTGATCAGAATGAGGCTTCAACAAGCCAGAGTTTTTCTATAAAAACTGAGCCGGGCCTATTAACTGCAATGCCAATGACTGATGGGAGGCTGATGCAAAACGAACCATCACACATGATCATCACTTTGATGTACGGAACGGGCGGCGATAACTATTCCCGGATAACAGAGTCAGAGGATCATGGTCAGTCATTCAATAGACATTCAGAAAAATCACATTATTTATACGACAACGACCATAATGATGAAAATTCGGGTCGGCCCACTGACTCCCGACATAGCTTTGACAAGAATTGCCATGAACAGCCCTGTTGTAATCAACAGAGAGTCTGTATCTACGCTCCTTCAAAAAGTACCCGGTGTCGTTCAACCACAGATGACTCTTTCGCTTGCGATGTCTATTTGCAAGCAGGCGATCAGGAATCTGGCCCGGTAAGCCATCCTGCTGAAGCACCGACAGTTGTCTCAGAAGCTTACAGCACAACCGGTGCGTCATTAAAATTAAAACCACCACCTGCGAAAAAACAAAGGAACGCAGGCTCCAAAAAATACCGATGTGATCACCCCGGCTGTGAAAAATCACTTAGCTCTCAAAACTCGTTGTGCAATCACAAAAGTCAATATCACACCGGAGAACGAACCTGCACTGATTGCCAGAAGTCCCTGCCAAACGCTTATGCCCTGACGGTTCACAAAAGAAAAGATCACACCGGAGAGAAAACCTGCCCTGAGTGCCAGAAGACCCTGCCAAACGCAAAAGCCCTGTCGGATCACAAAACTCGATATCACACCGGAAAGCAAACCTGCCCTGAGTGCCAGAAGACCCTGCCAAACGCAAGAGTCCTGTTGGCTCACAAAAGAAAAGATCACACCGGAGAGCAAACCTGCCTTGAGTGCCAGAAGACCCTGCCAAACGTTCAAGCTCTGTCGGAGCACAAAAGTCGATATCACAGAGGAGAGCAAACCTGCCATGAGTGTCAGAAGACTCTGCCAAACCCTCAAGTCCTTTCGGCTCACAAAAGAAAAGAACACACAGGAGAGCAAACTTGCCCTGAGTGCCAGAAGCTACTGCCAAACTCTCAAGCTCTGGTAAATCACAAAAGTCAATATCACAGTGGCGAGCAAACCTGCCCTGAGTGCCGGAAGACCCTGCCACACGCTCAAGCCCTGTCGACTCACAAAAGAAAAGAACACAGCGGAGAGCAAACCTGCCCTGAGTGCAAGAAGACCCTGGCAAGCGCTCAAGCCCTGTCGAATCACAAAAGTCGATATCACACCGGAGAGCAAACCTGCCCTGAGTGCCAGGCGCTACTGCCAAACAATCAGGCTCTGTCGAATCACAGAAGACAACACCGGAAACGAAAGCTTGAAGATGCAAAGTCAAGTGATTGATTTCTGCTTGTCACAGGCTCAGGAGGGAAAGGCACTGTACACGTTTGGGTATGATCTGAAGTGCAATGCTCACGTCTATCTGTCTACCACCAGCGGCGGTTAACTGATGAAAAAAAGACATGGAGGGCAATAGAGCTTGCCAACATTGTAAAGCCCTCAAACTTCTATCGTCTATCCTCACTGCTCCTATCCCCAGAGAACAAAGGATAGAACCATTAACAGTCTACTCTCGTACGTATTGGTCTTTTTGCCTTTCGTCTGCCCGGTTGTGCCACAGACTTATCGTTATATCGTTGAGGTTGATCAGAATCAGGCTTCGACAAGCCAGAGTTTTTCTGTAAAAACTGAGCCGGGCCTATTATCTGCAATGCCAATGACTGATGGGAGGCTGATGCAAAACGAACCTTCACACATGATCATCACTTTGATGTACGGAACGGGCGGCGGTAACTATTCCCGGGTAACAGAGTCAGAGGATCATGGCCAGTCATTCAATAGACATAGAGAAAAATCACATTATTTATACGACAACGACCATAATAATGAAAATTCGGGTCGGCCCACTGACTCCCGACATAGCTTTGACAAGAATTGCCATCAACAGCCCTGTTGTAATCAACAGAGAGTCTGTATCTACGCTCCTTCTAAAAGTACCCGGTGTCGTTCAACCTCAGATGACTCTTTCGCTTGCGATGTCTATTTGCAAACAGGCGATCAGGAATCTGGCCCGGTAAGCCATCCTGCTGAAGCACCGACAGTTGTCTCAGGAGCTGACAGCACAACCGATTCATCATTAAAATTAAATCCACCACCTGCGAAAAAACAAAAGAAGGCAGGCTTCAAAAAATACCGATGTGATCACCCCGGCTGTGAAAAATCACTTAGCTCACAAAACTCGTTGTGCAATCACAAAAGCCAATATCACACCGGAGAACGAACCTGCCTCAAGTGCCAGACGACCCTGCCAAACGCTCAAACCCTTTCGGATCATAGAAGAAAATATCACACCGGGGAACAAACCTGCCCTGAGTGCCAGAAGACCCTTCCAAGCGCTCAAGCCCTGTCGTATCACAAAAGCCGATATCACAGCGGAGAGCAAACCTGCCCTGAGTGCCAGAAGAACTTGGCACATGCTCGAGCCCTGACGGTTCACAAAAGTCAATATCACACCGGAGAACAAACCTGCCTTGAGTGCCAGAAGACTCTGCCAAACGCGAAAGCCCTTTCGGCTCACAGAAGAAAATATCACACCAGAGAGCAAACCTGCCCTGAGTGCCAGAAGACCCTGGCAAGCGCTCAAGCCCTGTGGGTTCACAAAAGAAAAGATCACACCGGAGAGAAAACCTGCCCTGAGTGCCAGAAGACTCTGAAAAACCCTCAGGCCCTGTCGAATCACAAAAGAAAAGAACACACTGGGGAGCAAACCTGCTCTGATTGCCAGAAGATCCTGCCAAACGTTCAAGCTCTGGTAAATCACAAAAGACAACACCGGAAACGAAAACTTGAAGATGCAAAGTCAAGTGATTGATTTCTGCTTGTCTCAGGGTTAAGGGAGAAAGGCACTGCACACGTTTGGGTATGATCTGAAGTGCAATGATCACGTCTATCTGTCTACCACCAGCGGCGGTTAACCGATGACAAAAAGACATGAAAGGCAATAGAACTTGCCAACATTGAAAAACTCCCAAACTTCCTATCGTCTATCCTCAGTGCTCCTATCCCCGGAAAAAAAGGATAGAACCATTAAAAGTCTACTCTCGCACGTATTGGTCTTTTTGCCTTTCGTCTGCCCGGTTGAGCCACAGACTTACGGTTTTATCGTTGAGGTTGATCAGAATGAGGCTTCGACAAGCCAGAGTTTTTCTATAAAAACTGAGCCGGGCTTATTAACTGCAATGCCAATGACTGATGGGAGGCTGATGCAAAACGAACCATCACACATGATCATCACTTTGATGTACGGAACGGGCGGCGGTAACTATTCACGGATAACAGAGTCAGAGGATCATGGTCAGTCGTTCAATAGACATTCAGAAAAATCACATTATTTATACGACAACGACCATAATGATGAAAATTCGGGTCGGCCCACTGACTCACGACATAGCTTTGACAAGAATTGCCATGAACAGCCCTGTTGTAATCAACAGAGAGTCTGTATCTACGCTCCTTCCAAAAGTACCCGGTGTCGTTCAACCTCAGATGACTCTTTCGCTTGCGATGTCTATTTGCAAACAGGCGATCAGGAATCTGGCTCGGAAAGCCATTCTGCTGAAAGTTTGACAGTCGTCTCAGGAGCTGACAGCACAACCTGTGCGTCATTAAAATTAAAATTAAAACCACCACCTGCGAAAAAACAAAGGAAGGCAGGCTCCAAAAAATACCGATGTGATCACCCCGGCTGTGAAAAATCACTTAGCTCTCAAAATTCGTTGTGCAATCACAAAAGCCAATATCACACCGGAGAACGAACCTGCCCTGATTGCCAAAAGCCCCTGCCAAACGCTCAAGCCCTGATGGTTCACAAAAGAAAAGATCACACCGGAGAGAAAACCTGCCCTGAGTGCCAGAAGACTCTGCCAAACGCTCAAGCCCTGGCGGTTCATAAAAGAAAAGAACACACCGGAGAGCAAAACTGCCCTGAGTGCCAGAAGACCTTGGCAAACAGTCTTGCCCTGTCGGCTCACAAAAGTCAATATCACACCGGAGAGAAAACCTGCCCTGAATGCCAGAAGACCCTGCCAAACACTCAAGCCCTGTGGGTTCACAAAAGAAAAGAACACACCGGAAAGCAAACCTGCCCTGGGTGCCAGAAGACCCTGCCAAACGCTCAAGCCCTGGCGGTTCACAAAAGAAGAGAACACACCGGAGAGCAAAACTGCCCTGAGTGCCAGAAGACCTTGGCAAACAGTCAGGCCCTGTCGGCTCACAAAAGTCAATATCACAGCGGAGAGAAAACCTGCCCTGAATGCCAGAAGACCCTACCAAACACTCAAGCCCTGTGGGATCATAAAAGAAAGTACCACACCGGAAAACAAACCTGCCCTGAGTGCCAGAAGATCTTGGCAAACAGTCAGGCTCTTTCGACTCACAAAAGTCAGTATCACACTGGAGAGAAAACCTGCCCTGAATGCCAGAAGGCCCTGCCAAACACTCAAGCCCTGTGGGATCATAAAAGAAAATACCACACAGGAGAACAAACCTGCCGTGAGTGCCAGAAGCCCCTGCCAAACGCTCAAGCTCTGTTGATTCACAGAAGAAAAGATCACAGCGGAGAGCGAACTTGCCCTGAGTGCCAGAAGACTCTGGCAAACACTCTAGCCCTCTCGAGTCACAAAAGAAAAGAACACACCGGAGAGCAAACCTGCCCTGAATGCCAGACGAGACTGCCACACGCTCAAGCCCTGTCGACTCACAAAAGAAAATATCACACCGTAGGGCAAACTTGCTCTAAGTGCCAGAAGCTCCTGCCAAACCATCAAGCTCTGTCGGAGCACAAAAGTCGATATCACAGTGGAGAGCAAACCTGCCATGAGTGTCAGAAGACTCTGCCAAACAATCAAGCCCTTTCGGTTCACAAAAGAAAAGAACACACCGGAGAGCAAACCTGCCCTGAGTGCCAGACGACCCTGCCACACGCCCAAGCCCTGTCGAATCATAGAAGAAAAGAACACAGCGGAGAGCAAACCTGTCTTGGATGCCAGAAGACCCTGCCAAACGTTCAAGCTCTGTCGGAGCACAAAAGTCGATATCACAGAGGAGAGCAAACCTGCCCTGAATGCCAGAAGACCCTGCCAAACGCTCAAGCCCTGTCGGATCACAAAAGAAAATATCACACCGGAGAGCAAACCTGCCCTGAGTGCCAGGCGCTACTGCCAAACAATCAGGCTCTGTCGAATCACAGAAGGCAACACCGGAAACGAAAGCTTGAGGATGCAAAGTCAAGTGATTGATTTCTGCTTGTCTCAGGGTTAAGAGGGAAAGGCACTGTACACGTTTGGGTATGATCTGAAGTGCAATGCTCACGTCTATCTGTCTATCACCAGCGGCGGTTAACCGATGACAAAAAGACATGGAAGGCCATAGAGCTTGCCAACATTGTAAAACTCCCAAAGTTCCTATCGTCTATCCTCACTGCTCCTATCCCCGGAAAAAAGGATAGAACCATTAAAAGTCTACTCTCGCACGTATTGGTCTTTTTGCCTTTCGTCTGCCCGGTTGAGCCACAGACTTATGGTTTTATCGTTGAGGTTGATCAGAATGAGGCTTCAACAAGCCAGAGTTTTTCTATAAAAACTGAGCCGGGCCTATTATCTGCATTGCCAATGACTGATGGAACGCTGATGCAAAACGAACCATCACACATGATCATCACTTTGATGTACGGAACGGGCGGCAATAACTATTCCCGGGTAACAGAGTCAGAGGATCATGGTCAGTCATTCAATAGACATTCAGAAAAATCACATTATTTATACGACAACGACCATAATGATGAAAATTCGGGTCGGCCCACTGACTCCCGACATAGCTTTGACAAGAATTGCCATGAACAGCCCTGTTGTAATCAACAGAGAGTCTGTATCTACGCTCCTTCTAAAAGTACCCAGTGTCGTTCAGCCTCAGATGACTCTTTCGCTTGCGATGTCTATTTGCAAACAGGCGATCAGGAATCTGGCCCGGTAAGCCATCCTGCTGAAGGCCCGACAGTTGTTTCAGGAGCTGACAGCACAACCGGTGCGTCATTAAAATTAAAACCACCACCTGCGAAAAAACAAAGGAAGGCAGGCTCCAAAAAATACCGATGTGATCACCCCGGCTGTGAAAAATCACTTAGCTCTCAAAACTCGTTGTGCAATCACAAAAGTCAATATCACACCGGAGAACGAACCTGCACTGATTGCCAGAAGTCCCTGCCAAACGCTTATGCCCTGACGGTTCACAAAAGAAAAGATCACACCCGAGAGAAAACCTGCCCTGAGTGCCAGAAGACCCTGGCAAATACTCAAGCCCTGTGGGATCACAAAAGAAAAGTTCACACCGGAGAGCGAACCTGCCCTGAGTGCCAGAAAACCCTGTCAAACGCTCAAGCCTTGTTGGTTCACAAAAGAAAAGATCACACCGGAGAGAAAACCTGCCCTGAGTGCCAGAAGCCCCTGCCAAACGCTCAAGCCCTGGCGGTTCACAAAAGAAAAGAACACACCGGAGAGCAAAACTGCCCTGAGTGCCAGAAGACCCTGCCAAACGCTCAAGCCCTGTCGTATCACAAAAGTCGATATCACAGCGGAGAGAAAACCTGCCCTGAATGCCAGAAGACCCTGCCAAACACTCAAGCCCTGTGGGTTCACAAAAGAAAAGATCACACCGGAAAGCAAACCTGCCCTGGGTGCCAGAAGACCCTGCCAAACGCTCAAGCCCTGGCGGTTCACAAAAGAAAAGAACACACCGGAGAGCAAAACTGCCCTGAGTGCCAGAAGACCTTGGCAAACAGTCATGCCCTGTCGGCTCACAAAAGTCAATATCACAGCGGAGAGAAAACCTGCCCTGAATGCCAGAAGACCCTGCCAAACGCTCAAGCCCTGTGGGATCACAAAAGAAAAGATCACACCGGAAAGCAAACCTGCCCTGGGTGCCAGAAGACCCTGCCAAACGCTCAAGCCCTGGCGGCTCACAAAAGAAAAGATCACAGCGGAGAGAAAACATGCCCTGAGTGCCAGAAGACCTTGCCAAACGCGAAAGCCCTGTCAGTTCACAAAAGTCGATATCACACGGGAGAGCAAACCTGTCCTGAGTGCCAGAAGACCTTTGCAAACCTTCAGGCCCTGTCAGTTCACAAAAGAAAAGATCACACCGGAGAGCAAACCTGCTCTGAGTGCCAGAAGCCCCTGCCAAACGCTCAAGCCCTGTCGGCTCACAAAAGTCAATATCACACCGGAGAGCAAACCTGCCCTGAGTGCCAGAAGATCCTGCGAAATGCGAAAGCGCTGTCGGTTCACAAAAGGAAAGAACACACCGGAGAGCAAACCTGCCCTGAGTGCCAGAAGCCCCTGCCAAATGTCCAAGCCCTGTCGAATCACAAAAGAAAAGAACACACCGGAGAGCGAACCTGCCCTGAATGTCAGGAGACCTTGCCAAATACTCTAGCCCTGTCGAATCACAAAAGAAAAGATCACACCGGAAAGCAAACCTGCCCTGAGTGCCAGAAGACCCTGCCAAACGCTCAAGCCCTGTCGGTTCACAAAAGTCAATATCACACCGGAGAACAAACTTGCCTTGAGTGCCAGAAGACTCTGCCAAACGCGAAAGCCCTTTCGGCTCACAGAAGAAAATATCGCACCGGAGAACAAACCTGCCCTGATTGCCAGGCGCTACTGCCAAACAATCAGGCTCTGTCGAATCACAGAAGGCTACACCGGAAACGAAAGCTTGAAGATGCAAAGTCAAGTGATTGATTTCTGCTTGTCTCAGGGTTAAGAGGGAAAGGCACTGTACACGTTTGGGTATGATCTGAAGTGCAATGCTCACGTCTATCTGTCTACCACCAGCGGCGGTTAACCGATGACAAAAAGACATGGAAGGCCATAGAGCTTGCCAACATTGTAAAACTCCCAAAGTTCCTATCGTCTATCCTCACTGCTCCTATCACCGGAAAAAAGGATAGAACCATTAAAAGTCTACTCTCGCACGTATTGGTCTTTTTGCCTTTCGTCTGCCCGGTTGAGCCACAGACTTATGGTTTTATCGTTGAGGTTGATCAGAATGAGGCTTCAACAAGCCAGAGTTTTTCTATAAAAACTGAGCCGGGCTTATTAACTGCAATGCCAATGACTGATGGGAGGCTGATGCAAAACGAACCATCACACATGATCATCACTTTGATGTACGGAACGGGCGGCGGTAACTATTCCCGGATAACAGAGTCAGAGGATCATGGTCAGTCATTCAATAGACATAGAGAAAAATCACATTATTTATACGACAACAACAATAATGATGAAAATTCGGGTCGGCCCACTGACTCCCGACATAGCTTTGACAAGAATTGCCATGAACAGCCCTGTTGTAATCAACAGAGAGTCTGTATCTACGCTCCTTCCAAAAGTACCCGGTGTCGTTCAACCACAGATGATTCTTTCGCTTGCGATGTCTATTTGCAAGCAGGCGATCAGGAATCTGGCCCGGTAAGCCATCCTGCTGAAGGCCCGACAGTTGTTTCAGGAGCTGACAGCGCAACCGGTGCGTCATTAAAATTAAAACCATCACCTGCGAAAAAACAAAGGAAGGCAGGCTCCAAAAAATACCGATGTGATCACCCCGGCTGTGAAAAATCACTTAGCTCTCAAGCCTCGTTGAACAATCACAAAAGCCAATATCACACCGGAGAACGAACCTGCCCTGGTTGCCAGAAGCCCCTGCCAAACGCTTATGCCCTGACGGTTCACAAAAGAAAAGATCACACCGGAGAGAAAACCTGCCCTGATTGCCAGAAGCCCCTGCCAAACGCTTATGCCCTGACGGTTCACAAAAGAAAAGATCACACCGGAGAGAAAACCTGCACTGATTGCCAGAAGACCCTGGCAAACGCTCAAGCCCTGAGGGATCACAAAAGAAAAGTTCACACCGGAGAGCGAACCTGCCCTGAGTGCCAGAAAACCCTGTCAAACGCTCAAGCCCTGTTGGTTCACAAAAGAAAAGATCACACCGGAGAGCAAACCTGCCCTGAGTGCCAGAAGCCCCTGCCAAACGCTCAAGCCCTGGCGGTTCACAAAAGAAAAGAACACACCGGAGAGCAAAACTGCCCTGAGTGCCAGAAGACCTTGGCAAACAGTCAGGCCCTTTCGGCTCACAAAAGTCAATATCACACCGGAGAGAAAACCTGCCCTGAATGCCAGAAGACCCTGCCAAACACTCAAGCCCTGTGGGATCACAAAAGAAAAGAACACACCGGAGAGCGAACCTGCCCTGAATGTCAGGAGACCTTGCCAAATACTCTAGCCCTGTCGAATCACAAAAGAAAAGATCACAGCGGGGAGCAAACCTGCCCTGAGTGCCAGAGGACCCTGCCACATGCTCAAGCCCTGTCGGTTCACAAAAGTCGGTATCACAGCGGAGAACAAACCTGCTCTGAGTGCCAGACGACCTTCGCAAACATTCAGGTCCTGTCGGTTCACAAAAGCAAAGAGCACAGTGGAGAGAAAACCTGCCCTGAATGCCAGAAGACCTTACCAAACACTCAAGCCCTGTCGACTCACAAAAGAAAAGAACACACCGGAGAGCAAGTCTGCCCTGATTGCAAGAAGCCCCTGCCACACACTCAAGCCCTGTCGGATCACAAAAGAAAATATCACACCGGAGAACAAACCTGCTCTGAGTGCCAGAAGACCCTGCCACACGCTCAAGCCCTGTCGGTTCACAAAAGTCAATATCACACCGGAGAGAAAACCTGCCCTGAGTGCCAGAAGACCCTGCCACACGCTCAAGCCCTGTCGGTTCACAAAAGAAAAAAGCACAGCGGAGAGCAAACCTGTCTTGAGTGCCAGAAGACCCTGCCAAACGCAAAAGCTTTGTCGGATCACAAAACTCGATATCACAGCGGAGAGCAAACCTGCCCTGAGTGCCAGGCGCTACTGCCAAACATTCAGGCTCTGTCGAATCACAGAAGGCAACACCGGAAACGAAAGCTTGAAGATGCAAAGTCAAGTGATTGATTTCTGCTTGTCTCAGGGTCAGGAGCGAAGGGCACTGCACACGTTTGGGTATGATCTGAAGTGCAATGCGCAGGTCTATCTGTCTATCACCAGCGGCGGTTAACCGATGACAAAAAGACATGGAAGGCAATAGAGCCTGCCAACATTGAAAAACTCCCAAAGTTCCTATCGTCTATCCTCAGTGCTCCTATCCCCGGAAAAAAAGGATAGAACCATTAAAAGTCTACTCTCGCACGTATTTGCCTTTTTGCCTTTCGTCTGCCCGGTTGAGCCACAGACTTATGGTTTTATCGTTGAGGTTGATCAGAATGAGGCTTCGACAAGCCAGAGTTTTTCTATAAAAACTGAGCCGGGCCTATTAACTGCAATGCCAATGACTGATAGGAGGCTGATGCAAAACGAACCATCACACATGATCATCACTTTGATGTACGGAACGGGCGGCGATAACTATTCCCGGATAACAGAGTCAGAGGATCATGGTCAGTCATTCAATAGACATAGAGAAAAATCACATTATTTATACGACAACGACAATAATGATGGAAATTCGGGTCGGCCCACTGACTCCCGACATAGCTTTGACAAGAATTGCCATGAACAGCCCTGTTGTAATCAACAGAGAGTCTGTATCTACGCTCCTTCCAAAAGTACCCGGTGTCGTTCAACCACAGATGACTCTTTCGCTTGCGATGTCTATTTGCAAGCAGGCGATCAGGAATCTGGCCCGGTAAGCCATCCTGCTGAAGCACCGACAGTTGTCTCAGAAGCTGACAGCACAACCGGTGCGTCATTAAAATTAAAACCACCACCTGCGAAAAAACAAAGGAACGCAGGCTCCAAAAAATACCGATGTGATCACCCCGGCTGTGAAAAATCACTTAGCTCTCAAAACTCGTTGTGCAATCACAAAAGTCAATATCACACCGGAGAACGAACCTGCACTGATTGCCAGAAGACCCTGCCAAACGCTTATGCCCTGACGGTTCACAAAAGAAAAGATCACACCGGAGAGAAAACCTGCCCTGAGTGCCAGAAGACCCTGTCAAATGCTCTAGCCTTGTCGGTTCACAAAAGTCAATATCACAGCGGAGAGAAAACTTGCCCTGAATGCCAGAAGACCCTGCCAAACACTCAAGCTCTGTGGGTTCACAAAAGAAAAGATCACACCGGAGAACGAACCTGCCCTGAGTGCCAGACGACCTTGCCACACGCTCAAGCCCTGTCGGTTCACAAAAGTCAATATCACACCGGAGAGAAAACCTGCCCTGAGTGCCAGAAGACCCTGCCAAACGCTCTAGCCCTGTCGACTCACAAAAGCCGATATCACAGCGGAGAGCAAACCTGCCCTGAATGCCAGAAGCCCCTGCCAAACGCTCTAGCCCTGTCGAATCACAAAAGCCGATATCACAGCGGAGGGCAAACCTGCCCTGAATGCCAGAAGACCCTGCCAAACGCTCAAGCCCTGTCGGATCACAAAAGAAAATATCACAGCGGAGAGCAAACCTGCCCTGAGTGCCAGACGACCCTGCCACACGCCCAAGCCCTGTCGAATCATAGAAGAAAAGAACACAGCGGAGAGCAAACCTGTCTTGAGTGCCAGAAGACCCTGCCAAACGCAAAAGCTTTGTCGGATCACAAAACTCGATATCACAGCGGAGAGCAAACCTGCCCTGAGTGCCAGGCGCTACTGCCAAACATTCAGGCTCTGTCGAATCACAGAAGGCAACACCGGAAACGAAAGCTTGAAGATGCAAAGTCAAGTGATTGATTTCTGCTTGTCTCAGGGTCAGGAGCGAAGGGCACTGCACACGTTTGGGTATGATCTGAAGTGCAATGCGCAGGTCTATCTGTCTATCACCAGCGGCGGTTAACCGATGACAAAAAGACATGGAAGGCAATAGAGCCTGCCAACATTGAAAAACTCCCAAAGTTCCTATCGTCTATCCTCAGTGCTCCTATCCCCGGAAAAAAAGGATAGAACCATTAAAAGTCTACTCTCGCACGTATTTGCCTTTTTGCCTTTCGTCTGCCCGGTTGAGCCACAGACTTATGGTTTTATCGTTGAGGTTGATCAGAATGAGGCTTCGACAAGCCAGAGTTTTTCTATAAAAACTGAGCCGGGCCTATTAACTGCAATGCCAATGACTGATAGGAGGCTGATGCAAAACGAACCATCACACATGATCATCACTTTGATGTACGGAACGGGCGGCGATAACTATTCCCGGATAACAGAGTCAGAGGATCATGGTCAGTCATTCAATAGACATAGAGAAAAATCACATTATTTATACGACAACGACAATAATGATGGAAATTCGGGTCGGCCCACTGACTCCCGACATAGCTTTGACAAGAATTGCCATGAACAGCCCTGTTGTAATCAACAGAGAGTCTGTATCTACGCTTCTTCCACAAGTACCCGGTGTCGTTCAACCACAGATGACTCTTTCGCTTGCGATGTCTATTTGCAAGCAGGCGATCAGGAATCTGGCCCGGTAAGCCATCCTGCTGAAGCACCGACAGTTGTCTCAGGAGCTGACAGCACAACCGGTGCCTCATTAAAATTAAAACCACCACCTGCGAAAAAACAAAGGAAGGCAGGCTCCAAAAAATACCGATGTGATCACCCCGGCTGTGAAAAATCACTTAGCTCTCAAACCTCGTTGTACAATCACAAAAGCCAATATCACACCGGAGAACGAACCTGCCCTGATTGCCATAAGCCCCTGCCAAACGCTCAAGCCCTGACGGTTCACAAAAGAAAAGATCACACCGGAGAGAAAACCTGCCCTGAGTGCCAGAAGACCCTGTCAAATGCTCTAGCCTTGTCGGTTCACAAAAGTCAATATCACAGCGGAGAGAAAACTTGCCCTGAATGCCAGAAGACCCTGCCAAACACTCAAGCTCTGTGGGTTCACAAAAGAAAAGATCACACCGGAGAACGAACCTGCCCTGAGTGCCAGACGACCTTGCCACACGCTCAAGCCCTGTCGGTTCACAAAAGTCAATATCACACCGGAGAGAAAACCTGCCCTGAGTGCCAGAAGACCCTGCCAAACGCTCTAGCCCTGTCGAATCACAAAAGCCGATATCACAGCGGAGAGCAAACCTGCCCTGAATGCCAGAAGCCCCTGCCAAACGCTCTAGCCCTGTCGAATCACAAAAGCCGATATCACAGCGGAGGGCAAACCTGCCCTGAATGCCAGAAGACCCTGCCAAACGCTCAAGCCTTGGCGGTTCACAAAAGAAAAGAACACACCGGAGAGCAAAACTGCCCTGAGTGCGAGAAGACCCTGCCACACGCCCAAGCCCTGTTGGCACACAAAAGAAAATATCACACCGGAGAACAAGCCTGCCCTGAATGCCAGGCGCTACTGCCAAACAATCAGGCTCTGTCGAATCACAGAAGGCTACACCGGAAACGAAAGCTTGAAGATGCAAAGTCAAGTGATTGATTTCTGCTTGTCACAGGCTCAGGAGGGAAGGGCACTGCACACGTTTGGGTATGATCTGAAGTGCAATGATCACGTCTATCTGTCTATCACCAGCGGCGGTTAACCGATGACAAAAAGACATGGGAGGCAATAGAGCTTGCCAACATTGAAAAGCTCCCAAAGTTCCTATCGTCTATCCTCACTGCTCCTATCCCCGGAAAAAAGGATAGAACCATTAAAAGTCTACTCTCGCACGTATTGGTCTTTTTGCCTTTCGTCTCCCCGGTTGAGCCACAGACTTATGGTTTTATCGTTGAGGTTGATCAGAATGGGGCTTCGACAAGCCAGAGTTTTTCTATAAAAACTGAGCCGGGCATATCAACTGCAATGCCAATGACTGGTTGGAGGCTGATGCAAAAACAGCCATCACATATGCTCAGCACAAACGGATATTCGGGGTCAGGCATGCTGCCCGATGACAAACCCTGTCGGCGAAACAAACTTCAGATTATCACTTTGATGGACGGGGCGGGCGGCGGTAACAATTCCCGGGCAATGGGGTCAGAGGATCATGCTCAGTCATTCAATAGACATTCAGAAAAACCGCATTATCTATACGACAACGACCATAATGATGAAAATTCGGGGCAGCCCACAGACTCCCGACATAGCCTTGACGAAAATTGCCATGAACAGCCCTGTTGTAATCAACAGGGAGTCTGTATCTTTGCTCCTTCTACAAGTACCCGGTGTCGTTCAATCTCAGATGACTCTTTCGCTTGCGATGTCTATTTGCAAACAGGCGATCAGGAATCTGGCCCGGTTAGCCATCCTGCTGAAGCATCGACAGTTGTCTCAGAAGCTGACAGCAGAACTGGTTCATCATTAAAATTAAATCCACCACCTGCGGAAATACAAAGGAAGGCAGGCTCCAAAAAATACCGATGTGATCACCCTGGCTGTGAGAAATCATTTAGCTCTCAAGCCTCATTGCGCACTCACAAAAGTCAATATCACACCGGAGAGCGAAGCTGCCTTGAGTGCCAGAAGTCCTTGCCAAATGCTCAAGCCCTGTCGCATCACAAAAGAAAATATCACACCGGAGAACAAACCTGCCCTGAGTGCCAGAAGATCCTGGCAAACGCTCAAGCCCTGTCGTCTCACAGAAGAAGAGATCACACCGGAGAGAAAACCTGCCCTGAGTGCCAGAAGCCCCTTCCAAACGCTTATGCCCTGGCGGTTCACAAAAGAAAACATCACACGGGAAAGCAAACCTGCCCTGAGTGCCAGAAGCCCCTTCCAAACGCTTATGCCCTGGCGGCTCACAAAAGTCAATATCACACGGGAAAGCAAACCTGCCCTGAGTGCCAGAAGACTTTTGCAAACGGTAAGGCCCTGTCGGCTCACAAAAGTCAATATCACACTGGAGAGAAAACCTGCCCTGAATGCAAGAAGCCCCTGCCAAACGCTCAAGCCCTGGCGTTTCACAAAAAAAAAGATCACACTGGAGAGCAAACCTGCCCTGAGTGCCTGGAGACTCTGCCAAACGCTCAAGCCCTGTGGGTTCACAAAAGAAAAGATCACACCGGAAAGCAAACCTGCCCTGGGTGCCAGAAGACCCTGGCAAACGCCCAAGCCCTGTCGGTTCACAAAAGTCTATATCACAGCGGAGAACAAACCTGCCCTGAGTGCCAGAAGATCCTGCCAAACGCGAAAGTCTTGTCGGTTCACAAAAGAAAAGATCACACCAGAGTGCAAACTTGCCCTGAGTGCCAGAAGCTCCTGCCAAACCCTCAAGCTCTGTCGAATCACAAAAGACAACACCGGAAACGAAAGCTTGATGATGCAAAGTCAAGTGATTGATTTCTGCTTGTCACAGGCCCAGGTGGGAAAGGCTAGCACCTGGCAGGCTGGTTGCGCTGGTATAGTACCCCAAAAAAAATTGAATAATTGGTCAAGGAATTGCAGTACTCACTCTGTATAAAAAAAATAGACGGCAGGAGTATGCATGAATAGCCAGACTCATAATCCCGACCTCATCCACCAATTAAACGACAAACCACCATTATTTCGAGCTTTTTTCAGTGCCCTGCAGCATATGATAGCCAGCTTTGTGGGGGTTGTGACACCGACCCTGGTCATCGGTGGGGTGTTGGGTTTGGGAGAGCATATTCCTTACCTGATCAGTATGGCGCTGATCGCCTCAGGGATAGGTACCTTTATCCAGGCCAGACGGTTTGGTCCCCTGGGGTCTGGTTTGTTGAGTATTCAGGGAACCAGTTTTGCGTTTTTGAGCTCCCTTATTGCTGCCGGTTTTGTGGTTAAGAGTCGGGGAGGCAGCAGTGAAGAGATTATTGCACTGATGACGGGTCTTTGTTTTTTCGGGGCATTTATCGAGATTGTCCTGAGCCGCTTTTTCCATAAGCTGCGCAAGATTATTACGCCAACCATTACCGGAATTGTTATTTCACTGATTGGTCTCAGCCTGATTAAGGTAGCTGTGACCGATATGGCCGGTGGCTTCAATGCGCCTGATTTTGGTGCGCTGAGCAACCTTGCAGTGAGCATCACCGTGTTAGCGACTGTGATCTTTTTTAATCGCAGTTCTCGTCCCATGGTGCGTCTCTCGGCGATCTTCCTTGGCTTGCTGGTGGGCAGCCTGATAACACTTTATACCGGTAAAATGACTCTGCAGGGATTGTCGGACTCGGTTTTATTTACTGCTCCGGTGCCTTTTAAATATGGAATGACCTTCGATTGGGAGCTATTCATTCCGATTGCTCTCATTTATGTCATAACGACCATTGAATCTACCGGTGACCTGACTGCGACAGCAAAACTTTCGGGTGAACCTATTGAGGGTGATGGATACGTTGAGCGTATTCGTGGCGGTATTTTGGCTGATGGCGTGAACTCTCTGACCGCAGCTTGCCTGAACAGCTTTCCAACGACGACGTTTAGCCAGAACAATGGTGTGATTCAAATGACCGGTGTCGCCAGCCGGTTTGTTGGCTATATCATTGCCGGTTTGTTTTTAGTGATGGGACTTTTCCCGATACTCGGGGCCATCCTGATGCTGGTTCCCAAGCCTGTGCTGGGTGGGGCTACATTGGTTATGTTTGGCACGGTGGCCGCTTCAGGTATTCGCATCCTGGCTTCAGGATCACTTGATCGTCGACAGGTAATGATCATTGCTGTGTCCATGGGTATGGGGCTGGGCGTCACTATTGTGCCCGGGGTGCTGAGCCAGATGCCGGAACTGGTCAAAAACATTTTCAGCTCGGCGATTACCACCGGAGGTCTGACCGCTATTTTGCTGACACTGGTTTTGCCTGAAGATTCCGGGCCTGAATCCAGCGATCAGAGAAAAGTGGTGAAAAATATTAATGCATCTTCGGGAGCCATCAAAGAAGAAACCACTTCCTGATTATTTCCGTCATACCCTACAACTCGTTCCCCGTCATAAATCTCTGGAGCATAGGAACCAGAGATTTACGACGGCCTCTCAAGACACCAGCTTTCTGGCAGAAAGCTGGTGTGCAGCCATGATGGCCTCTTGATCAAGATGAAGTAGTGTTTCATCTTTAATCAGCCACTTTCCTGCACACATAACGGCAGCTGCTTTATGGCCTCCACAAAGAACCAGTGCTGCCAGTGGGTCATGGCTGCCACTGAAACGCAACTCATCCAGGCTGAAAAGAGCAAGGTCGGCTTGCTTTCCTTCTGCCAGTTCTCCAATATCGCCCCTGCCAAGCACTTTGGCTGAGCCTTTTGTTGCCCAGTACAGAGCATCGAGATGAGTGACTTCATCTGCGGCGTAACGCAGACGATTGATCAGCAAAGCCTGACGGACTTCCTGCATCATATTGGAGCCGTCGTTTGAAGCGGAGCCATCCACACCCAGTCCGACGTGCACGCCTGCAGACGCCAGTTCTTTGGTGCGGCAGATGCCCGATGCCAGCAGCATATTCGAGGTAGGGCAGTGACAGACGCCCATGCCCGCCTGTCCCATTCTTTTGATTTCATCGTCATTGAAATGAATACCATGGGCCAGCCAGACATCGTCAGCCAGCCAATCCACAGATTCCAGGTAATCCAGTGGCCGTAAACCGAACCGCTCGATGCAGAAGTTGTCTTCATCATCGGTTTCAGCCAGATGGGTATGTAATCGAACATTGTGTTTACGGGCCAGCCCAGCGGTCTCTTTCATCAACTCTGTGCTGACTGAAAAAGGTGAGCAGGGTGCCAGGGCAATCTGAACCTTTGCCCCCTCGTCTGACTCATGATAACGATGAATCAGACGTTCGGAGTCGTCGAGTATCTCAGCTTCTGTTTGCACGGTAGACTGGGGAGGAAGGCCTCCATCCTTCTCTCCAAGGCTCATGGAACCCCGAGTCAGTATAACCCTGCTGCCAATACTGTCAGCGGCTTTCACCTGAATATCAATGGCTTCTGTGAGTGCTTCCGGGAATAGGTAGTGATGATCTGCCACTGTTGTACAACCGGACTGCTGCAGTTCTGTCAGTCCCAGCTGAGTGGCGTTAAACAGCATCTCTGGCTTCAGTCTGGCCCAGACAGGATAAAGCGTTTGCAGCCAGGGAAAGAGTTTTTTATTCAGTGCCGGAGGGAAGGCGCGGGTCAGGGTCTGATAAAGATGGTGATGAGTATTGATCAGACCGGGAAGGAGAACCTGTCCGGAAGCGTCATAGCTTTGATCACAGGAGACTTTCGGAGACTGTCCCGAGGGAACCAGCTCTGTGATCTTGCCGGAGCTTTCATCAATCACCACGCCGTTACCGGCGTCCTGACTGTTTGCGGTGAAAATAGCCAGGGGATGTTTTATCCAGACTCTCATCATCTGCCTCTTGTTATGAGCAGGACGGTCTGGATAGTGCAACAAGCTGCCGTATACCATAGACCGCCAATACAGCAGTTTATGGCAGTGACTTGCGTGTTAATCTGCCCGGTTCATTTTTACCTTGTGACTCTACAAGATTTTTATCGTTACTCAAACCTTCAGACCGCAACCACGAAGAACAATGTCGCAGATAGTGTCAGCGGCTTGATCGTAGGTTGAGGCAGGCAGTTTCTTTTTGTTCATGATAAGGCAGATCTGTTTTTCATAATCAGCGTAATGCTGAGTCGATCCCCAGATCATAAAAATCAGGTGCATGGGCTCTACCCGGGCCATTTTACCCTCATCCATCCAGTGCTGAAAAATCTCTGTTTTGTTTTTAAACCACTGCTGGGTAGAGTCCTTCATGGACGGAGACAGCTGCTGGCAGCCATGAATGATTTCACTGGCAAAAATTCGGCTGGCTGTGGGGTATCTTCTGGAGACTTCTATTTTTGAGCGGATATACCGTTCAAGTGACTCTGCAGGGTCATCTTTCGGATGAAAGCTGTTCAGTTTGTCATTCCAGAGATACAAAATATTGTTAAGAACTTCGTCATAAATTTCCTGCTTGTTACTGAAGTAATACAAGACAGTCGGTTTTGGTAAATCGGCCAGGTCAGCTATACGCTGGATTGTGGCTCCCCCGAATCCATGCCGGGCAAACTCCTGTTCGGCAGCTTTCAAAATCAGCCGAACCCTCTCGGTTCTTATACGACCGGTCTTTTGGGGCGTACGTTTTACGACAGCCATGCGCGGATCCTGATTTATAGTTTTCGATCATCCCTTGGGGATGATTTATACCATTGGCAGGAAGCATAGAAAAGAATTCGGTCGTGTCCATTAAAGTCAGGCAGAAAGAAATTGAGGAAACCGTGACACTCCCCGCCTTGGAGGGTGTCGCAAAAACTCTGGTTGCCATGCTTTTAGGCCCTGTGGGTCCCAGCGTGGGAACGAGTTGTTGGAGTTTTGCGACACCCTCAATCGGGCGGAGGGAGATATAAGTCGGGAAGGTCGGGCCGCGTAGGTCGGGCCGCGCAGGTGAAGAGCCTTATGCTTGCGTGTTTGTGCATAGTTGGCTAAATTCACTGTCGGTCTGTCTCTATGCAGAAACTCACGATGATGAAAACCAAGCACTGTTAACAAAAAATTAAGGCAGAGCCAACTGCCCAACCGCCCTTGAAGAACCAGATGAACCCATACCTGAGTGACCCGTTAAGGCAGCGGCAAATCAAACAAAAGACCAATAAATAACCGAGGGGCACCCGGTTGCTGCTGATGGAGGCTTCTGCGTAAGTCCGGTCGTTATAGGCTGGCTGTAGCTTATGAAGTCAGAAGCCTCGCCTGACAAGGCGGGGAGTGTCAAGGTGAGCTGCCTTGTTTCCTCCCGGGGCAGTTCTGGAAAATTGGATTTGTGCAGCAGGAGTGATGGTGCCTTTTATTGATTTTTCAGGCTTATCCTGGAAGCCGAGACATTATTTGAAACAGCAGATTCCAGAGCCCTGGAGAGACTGGCTGCTGGACAGAGGTTCCCTGACTCAGCGTTTGAAACATGAGTTTGACGGCGACTTCAGGGTTCAGGTTATTCGTCACGGGACCTTTATGCCGACCTGTTCGGAGCTAAAGTTTCTCAATAACTATGAACAGTCAAAGGCTACGTCCACGTCTGGTGAGTTGGCAGGATCATTCGAAAACAGACATTGCAGCAAAATGGCTTCTATCAGGGAGGTTCTGCTGATCTGTGGTGGCCGACCCAGAGTGTTTGCACGAAGTGTATTGCCTCACAGCAGTCTTATTGGCACGAACAGAGAGCTGCTGCAACTGGGCACTAAGCCCCTGGGGGAGTTTTTATTTAATCATCCCGGTATGCGTCGGGGACCATTTGAGGTAGCGGAACTGCCGGCTCGTCAGTTTAATCCTCATCTGGTTGAAAAATACTCTGATGAAACAGCCTGGGGAAGGCGGTCGTTATTTTATTTGCACGAAAAGTCTATATCTGTTTGTGAAATCTTTTTGCCGGACCTGTCTGAACAGACAGAGAAGCACTCCAGAGTCATGTCGAAGCATCCTGAACCCTGAAGCTCTACAAGAATGATTGTTTGTCGAAGCACTTACCTCGTGAAATATAGAGATTTCCGCAGTCGGTCTGGTCATGGCCTGATTGAGAACCTGGCCTGACCTGATAAACTGGCGATGCGGGTCATGATTCAGGGCGATGAGCAATAAGAATCTCAGCGATGATAATAAAGATGCAGATAAGCAGCTAAATATTATGATGCAATTCAGAAAACCAATGGCGGTATTGGCAGGCACTGAAGTAGTTCTGCAACGATTTCCCCGTTTAAAAGATTTCTTACGGCTGGCCCGGCTGGACCGGCCTATTGGTATTTATCTGTTGTTCTGGCCTACTATGTGGGCACTCTGGGTGGCGGCAGAAGGTGTACCGAGTCTGAAGAATCTGGTGATTTTTTCGGTCGGCGTGGTTTTGATGCGCAGTGCAGGCTGCGTTATTAATGACTTTGCTGACAGGAAAGTGGACGGCCATGTTAGGAGAACACAGCATCGACCGCTGGTAACGGGTAAAATTCAGGAAAAAGAAGCGCTGATCTATTTCTCCGGTATGGTGCTTTTGTCTTTCATTCTTGTACTCTTTACCAATACTCTTACCGTCCAGCTCTCTTTTGCCGGATTATTGCTGGCCTCGGCTTACCCTTTTGCCAAAAGACACACTCATCTGCCTCAGGTGGTTTTGGGGGCTGCTTTTGGCTGGTCGATACCCATGGCTTTTGCGGCTCAGAGTGGCTCGTTGGGAAACATCGTCTGGCTGATGTTTCTGGCCAATCTCTTCTGGACAGTAGCTTACGATACTCAATACGCCATGGTGGATCGTGACGATGATCTGAAAGTAGGTATCAAGTCCACAGCCATTCTATTTGGCGAGATGGATAACCTGATTGTTGGTTGCCTGCAGGTACTTACCCTGATGACACTGGCCATGGCAGGCCATCAACTGGAGTTAGGTGCTCTCTATTATCTCTCATTGTTGGCTGTCGCAGCCCTTTTCGTTTACCAGCAATGGTTAACCCGTCGTCGTGAGCGTGAAGCCTGCTTCAAGGCGTTTCTCAGTAACCACTGGGCCGGAGCCATTGTATTTGCAGGTTTCGTGTTGAGTTATCTTTGATCTTCAATCCGGCTTAGAGCCTGGTAAGTATTGCTACTTATGGTGGCTGTAGGGATAAATGGCGAAAAGCCTTACCCTGTAAACCCTGAGGGATCTTTTTATTTTTAAGCTGCAATATCAGCCTTTAGTGTGTCATCTGCCTGTAACATTTCAAAGGTGTAATGTCCGGTGTATAGTGCGGTTGATCAAAGTAGTGAGAAACAGCCTGAGCGATAGGAAAGGTGCTGTCCTGAGACACTACCATCCTGGTATAGCCCCAATGAGCTTCAGCTGATAGATGCCAGAACGTCACCGCCGAAATCGAATCGACAGATAACAGGTAGAGATTAATGCCAGGAAAGACCATTCTGATCGTAGATGACGAAGCACCGATTCGCGAAATGGTGACCGTTGCTCTGGAAATGGCAGGGTATGACTGTCTTGAGGCAGCAGATGCCAGAGAAGCGCACTCTCTGATTGTGGATAACAAACCCGATCTGATCTTGTTGGACTGGATGTTACCAGATGTCTCTGGAATTGAACTGGCCCGTCGTCTGAAGCGCAATGAGCTGACCTCTGAAATACCCATTGTTATGTTGACGGCCAAAGGTGAAGAAGACCACAAAATCCAGGGACTTGAAACCGGTGCCGATGACTACATCACCAAGCCTTTTTCTCCCCGCGAGCTGGCTGCTCGTTTAAAAGCGGTTCTCCGTCGTACAGGCGGATTTGATAACCAGTCTCCCATTGTCATCAAGGGATTGGAGCTGGACCCTGTCAGCCACAGAGTCTCTATTGATGGCTCACCTGCTGAAATAGGACCTACCGAGTACCGTTTGCTGCAGTTTTTCCTGACGCACCAGGAGCGTGCCTATACCCGTGGGCAGTTACTGGATCAGGTCTGGGGTGGCAACGTTTATGTGGAAGAGCGAACCGTTGATGTACACATTCGACGCTTGCGTAAGGCCTTAGGTGATAACTACGAAGCCTTTGTGCAAACGGTTCGTGGTACTGGATATCGTTTCTCAACGAGGGTGTAAACCTTTTATGCTCAGTGCTCAGCAGTTATCTGGCCGGGAGTAATATGACAACAATTTCAAAAACCCATTTGCTGAGCCGCATGATCGCCTACGTGATTGTCGGGTTTTCCCTGGGCTGGTTGTTTGGAGAGCCTTTTTTAGGACTCTGTGTGGTCATGGGAGGTTATTTTGTCTGGAGCTTCCGTCAGCTTTTCAAGCTGCTGGACTGGCTGAATGACCCCAAGGCCAGGAGCAAAGAGCCTCCTGAGAGTAAAGGGTTCTGGGGGCAAATTTTTGATGGTATCTATCGATTGCAAAAACAGCACAGTCGTTCCCGGCAAAAGCTGGCCGGAGTGATTGAACGTGTTCAGGAATCAACTGCTGCGCTGAACGACGGTGTTGTAATGATAGATAATCAGGGCAACCTGGAATGGTGGAATCCCGCCGCTGGAACTTTGATAGGGCTTAAGACGCCTGACGATCAGGGGCAGTTGATTACCAATCTGCTACGTGATCCAAGGTTTGCCGACTACTTTGAGCAGGGTGGTTATCAAAAAGCTCTTGAGATCCCCTCGCCAATCAACCCGGATCATCAACTGCAATTTAATATAACGGTTTATGGCAAAGGCAATCGTCTCATGACCGTTAGAGATGTCACGCGCTTGAATCAGCTGGAAGTCATGAGAAAAGACTTTGTTGCCAATGTCTCCCATGAACTGAGAACACCACTGACGGTTGTGTCTGGATACATCGAAACCATGCTGGACAGTCTGGGCCCGGATTCAGGTCTGCCCCCTGTTTGGGAAAAAGCACTGAACAGGATGCAGGAGCAGTCGCTGAGAATGCAGAATCTGGTGGCAGACCTGCTGTTGCTGTCCAAACTGGAGTCGGCTGAAGCTCAGGCAGACGAGAATGGGGTTCATGTTAAAACCCTGCTCAGCAGTATCGTTGAAGACGGATGTGCACTCAGTGGTGAAAGCCAGCATCAGATTTCTCTGGATTGTCCTGAAGATGTCTTTTTGGCAGGCAGCAGTAATGAGTTGCGCAGTGCCTTCTCGAATCTGGTCTTTAATGCCGTGCGCTATACACCCCAGGGTGGGAAAATACTTGTGCGCTGGTGGCAGGACGGGGAAGGCGGACATATGATGGTAGAAGACAATGGTGTCGGTATTGATCCAATGCATATTCCGAGGTTGACTGAGCGCTTTTACCGGATTGATAAAAGTCGTAGCCAGAATACCGGGGGAACGGGGCTTGGCCTGGCTATCGTCAAGCACGTCATGCTGAGACACGGAGGCAAACTCACGATCAGCAGTCACCCTGGAAAAGGCAGCCGCTTTATTTGCTACTTTCCGGAAAAATGCCTTGAGTTGGAACACTCATGAAAGCAGAAAAGGGCCGGTGGCACCTTTTCTGCTTTTAGGACTACCATCAAAAAATGAATAATCTTTTCATGGTTTCATCATTCGCGAACAGTCTGTTGTACAGACTGATCCTGACTATCTTTACTCTGAAACGCTAATCCCCGGGAGCTGGCAGGGTGGTGGATTTTAACCATCCTGCAAAGACCGGGCTTGCGTATTTGTATTTTCTTTACTAGTTTGTAACTGTCTCTTGAACACCTGCTGTGGGGTGCACTGCGGGCTGTTGGTCAGAGTGTTGATGAGAGTGGTCCCACCTGAGCACTCTGTAATGGGATCCCCAACTGATTACTTCGAGTCAGAGGGGGAGGTTTTTCAAAGAATGATACTTTGATCCATTGGTGTCTTTATTCAAGAAGTTGCAGACCGGGCATGAACCCGAAATACTGACGAAGGTAGACTTACTCTTCGCCAACGACGCATTCCAGACGTTTTTTGCCGGTGCGGTCCAGGTAGCTTTGGAAGTCACGCGGCAAGCGCCCTGTGGTAGAACCATCCCATTGGACAGTGTCGCCGGCTTCTGTCTGGTACTCAAAAGTAAACCTTTGGACATTACGACGACGTTTTTGAGTCGCTATTTCCAGATGGTCCAAGTCTTCCATTGAAATGCCGCGTTCGGCCATGATCTGCTTAACGGCTTCAATGTTTTCGAGTTTGGCTTGACGCTCTTCGTCAATCTTATTGCGGGCTTCAACTTTCTCCTGCATTACGTCCTGCATTCTGGAGATGATACGCTCAAGATCTTCGACATGAACATCTTTAAACAAAGAGCGGATACGAGTTTTACTGCTCAGGCGGTGATGAATTTCTTCAAAAACGTTCATTCAGGAACTCCCAATTCAGACTAATTCGACCGGGTATTAATGGTTATCAATGACGGAGGTAACTATTTATACAGGAAGCTTTAAATTGATGGAAGCATTTAATGTGCTTTTATGGACTATTTAAATAGATTTAATAACGCTTTATGTGATGGTAGGAATAATTTTGTGCAATACATAAACGGTTATGAGTCATCAAGACATGCATATGAATTGAATTGCTTTGAGTGGGTATTGCTTGTTTTTAAAAAAACAGCCATTCAGCCGTGCATCTGACTCTTTGAAAATATCGTTAATAGGCATCAAGCTTCTGGTTATCACCGTAGTCAGTATTTTTTGCATTGAACGAAAGGGCTGGTTCTTTCTGTCGTGGCAGCGGGGATTCGGTTTTAAGTGGATAGGATATGTGGGGCCAGAAGCCTGCCGGACTTAAGGCCGTCCCAAGCAGCTACTGCTCCTGCATCCATGCAGTCGTGAGGTTGCAATAGCAACCCTTGCTGCGGGGTGACCCGGACGGAGGCTTAAGTCCGGGAGATTCTCGGATGGCTTTTTAATTCTTATTAGTTTTCAATATAAAAAGACCCTCGTCTTTCAATCAGATCTTTTTAGTGAGACTTCCCGGAATCTTTTTTATCCGGGCACTGATAGCTTTTGCTTACCTTGTTATCAATGGTCACCGACTCCAGTTTGACATCAAATTGCCAGAGCCGGTGTACGTGCCTGAGTAATTCCTCTGTACTTTTATCCAGTGGACGTCCCTGGTGCTGGTAATGTCTGAGAGTCAGGGTTCGATCGCCACGCACATCCACATCAAAGACCTGGATATTGGGCTCCCGGTTGCCAAGATTGTATTGAGCAGCCAGCGACTCCCTTACTTCTTTGTATCCGGTGCTGTTATGAATCGCATCGACTTCCAGGTAGGACTTGCTTTCGTCATCCAGAACCGAGAAGAGTCTGAGTTCTCTCATCACCTTGGGAGACAGGAATTGCAGAATAAAGCTTTCATCCTTGAAGTTTTTCATCGCAAAATGCACGGTTTCCAGCCAGTCACTGTCGGCAATGTCCGGGAACCAGTGTCTGTCTTCATCGGTAGGATTTTCACAGATTCTGCGAATATCCTGAAACATGCTGAAGCCCAGTGTGTAGGGGTTGATGCCGCTGTAGTGCGGGCTGTCAAAGGGAGGCTGGTATACGACACTTGAGTGAGAGTGCAGAAATTCCAGCATAAAGCCATCGGTGACTTTTCCTTCATCATAAAGCTCATGGAGAAGATGGTAGTGCCAGAAGCAGGCCCAGCCTTCGTTCATCACCTGGGTTTGACGTTGAGGGTAATAGTATTGGGATACTTTCCTGACTATTCGCAGCAGTTCACGCTGCCAGGTTTCCAGCAGTGGCGCATTCTTTTCCAGAAAGTAGAGAATATTCTCTTCCGGGTCTTTAGGAAAGCGTTCAACTTTTTTCTCTTCTTTGTCTTCCGTCTTTGGAATAGTGCTCCAGATGTCGTTCAGGGTTCTCTGAATATACTCTGCTCTTTCCTGCTGGCGCTCTTTTTCCTGTTCTGCTGAAAGTGGTCTCGGGCGCTTGTAACGATTAACACCCTGGTTCATCAGGGCATGGGCAGCGTCCAGAACCTCTTCAACCGCTTCAACGCCATATTTTTCTTCGCACTCAGCAACATAACGCTTGGCAAACATCAGGTAGTCAATAATGGATTCGGCATCGGTCCAGGTCTGGAACAGATAGTTACCTTTAAAGAATGAGTTATGACCATAACTGGCATGGGCCAGTACCAGAGCCTGCATGGTCATGGTGTTTTCTTCCATGAGATAAGCAATGCAGGGGTTGGAGTTGATCACAATTTCATAAGCCAGCCCCATGCGGCCGCGCTGATAATTCTGTTGGGTATGGAGAAACTGTTTGCCAAAGCTCCAGTGACTGTACATTAATGGCATGCCTGTAGAAGAGTAGGCATCCATCATCTGTTCGGCACTGATGACCTCAATCTGGTTCGGGTAAGTGTCGAGCCGGAACTTGTCTGCCAGCCGCGCCAACTCACGGTCGTATTCCTGAATGAGATCAAAGGTCCATTCTGAACCCGTGGAGATGGGTTCTCTCTCTTTAATATCTGTAACCTCACTCATGGCGGATGCCTCACTTATACGGTTTCTTTTTTCTCAAACAGACGACGGAACACCGGATAAATGTCATTCGGTGTTTTGATCTGTTGCATGGCAAACTGATCGGCGAACTGTTCAGCTATGCTTTCGTATTCACGCCACAGGTTCTGGTGAGCCCGGTCGGTGATTTCGACGTAGGAAAAGTATTGAACCTTAGACATGATCTGCTCGGTCAGAATTTTCGAACAGACGCTGGAATCTCCTTCCCAGTTATCACCATCGGAAGCCTGGGCGACGTAAATGTTCCAGTCCACCGGGCTGTAGCGTTTGTTGATGATGTCACTGGTCATTTCCAGAGCACTGGAGACAATGGTTCCGCCGGTTTCTCTGGAATAAAAGAAATCATCCTCATCAACTTCTTTTGCGGCAGTGTGGTGCCGAATGAAGACCACTTCGATCTGTTTGTAATTACGTTGCAGGAACAAATAAAGCAGGATGAAAAAGCGCTTGGCCATGTCTTTGATTTCCTGTGTCATGGAACCGGAGACATCCATGACACAAAACATTACGGCCTTGTTACTGGGGCTGGGAACTTTAATCAGGTTGTTGTACTTGAGATCAAAGTCATCAATAAAGGGCAGCTTTTTCAACTTGCCATTGAGCTCTTTAATCTTCTCGCGAAGTTCTTCTACAAGTTGAGAATCGGTTTCCTCCGGACTGACTTCCAGCTCACGAAGCTGCCGTCTTAATGCCCTTACTTCCTTTCGGGCACCGCCACCGAGGGCAATTCTTCGAGCGTGGGCTGATCTCAGGGAGCGAACAATGTTCAATCGATCAGGAGAGCCTTCGCTGGTGTAACCGGCGTGCTTCATTTTGAATTCAGTGGCATCCTGAAGCTGCTTTCGAACCAGGTTTGGCAGCTCAAGGTCATCAAACATGTGATTCAGAAATTCTTCATGGTTGATCTGGAAGCTGAACTCGTCCATGCCTTCGCCGGAGTTACCGGCTTTGCCCCGGCCTGAACCCTGCCCGGAACCACCGGATGGTCGTTTAATTCTGTCGCCGGAAACAAACTCTTTATTACCAGGATGAACCTGTTTGTAGCGGCCACCCTGACCATGCTGAAAGTGGGGTTCAGAGAGATCTTTAGTGGGAATGGTAACCTGACTGCCAGATTCCACATCCGTAATGGAGCGTTTGTTAACCGCTTCAGAAACCGCTTTTTTAATGTGCTTTCGGTATCTGTCCAGAAAACGCTGCCGATTGACAGTACTCTTGTTTTTCCCGTTCAGACGTCGATCAATAATAATGCTCATCAGCACGCTCCCTGTCTGTTATGACACAGAACATTTCATGATTTCCATGTCGCCAGTTTTGAACTGCCTGTTCAAAACCTTGTTATTCCAATCCCTGCTTGCCATGATTTTTTTCGCTTACCGCTTTTTTTGCTCATGGTTTTAGTAGTTATCGGAATAGGGTGACATCTTTCCACCGTTTTTGTGTATTTTGGCTCCGAAAGCTATTTTCTGACGTTCGTCAGTCACTTTCGAAGCGGTCTCGAAATTATTTTTTGATCACTTTTTCACCTGCCCATGGTCGTTGGTCGGACCTGTAAATGATCAAAGAATAATTCCATTAAGTACCTGGTTAGGTACTTAAAAAGGGCCTGCGACGCTGTCGCAGGCCTCAGCTCTTACTGTGACTTTCTCACCCTGATGTACCATTCAGCCAGCAGTCTCACCTGTTTCTCGGTATAGCCTCTCTCGACCATGCGCTTCACAAACTCGTTGTGTTTGCGCTGGTCTTCATTGCTGCTTTTGGCATTGAATGAAATGACCGGCAGAAGGTCTTCAGTATTGGAGAACATTTTCTTCTCAATCACGGTGCGCATTTTCTCGTAGCTGGACCAGCTTGGGTTTTTACCCTGATTGTTGGCCCTGGCTCTGAGTACAAAGTTCACCACTTCATTACGGAAGTCTTTCGGATTGGCGATACTGGCGGCCTTCTCAATCTTCTCCAGCTCTTCATTGATTGAAGCCCGGTCGAGTATGTCTCCGGTTTCCGGATCACGGTATTCCTGATCCTGAATCCAGAAGTCAGCGTAGGTGATGTAACGGTCGAAGATATTCTGTCCGTACTCAGAGTATGATTCGAGGTAAGCAGTCTGAATTTCCTTGCCCAGAAACTCAATGTACTTCGGCGCCAGAAATTCCTTCACATAACGCAGGTAGCGTTCATGGATTTCTTTCGGGAATTGCTGCTGTTCTATTTGCTGCTCCAATACGTACAGCATATGAACCGGGTTTGCCGCCACTTCGGTGGGATCGAAGTTGAAGACCTTGGAAAGAATCTTGAAAGCAAAACGGGTTGAAAGCCCTTCCATACCTTCATCCACTCCTGCAGCATCTTTGTACTCCTGCAGCGGCTTGGCATTAGGGTCGGTGTCTTTAAGGTTTTCACCGTCGTAGACTCGCATCTTCGAGTAAACGTTGGAGTTTTCAGGTTCTTTAACTCGAGACAGAACCGAGAACTGGGCCAGCATCTTCAGGGTATCGGGTGCGCAGGGCGCTTCTCTCAGAGAGCTGCTGGAGAGCAGTTTCTCATAAATCAGAATCTCTTCTTTCACCCTTGTGCAGTAGGGCACTTTGACAATATTAACCCGGTCAATAAAGGCTTCGTTGGTTTTATTGTTCTTGAAGGTTTGCCATTCTGATTCGTTGGAGTGAGCCAGGATCACACCGTTGAAAGGAATCGCGCCCATCCCTTCGGTACTGTTGTAATTCCCCTCCTGAGTGGCAGTCAATAATGGGTGGAGAACTTTGATAGGAGCCTTGAACATCTCCACAAATTCCATCAGACCCTGGTTGGCGCGGCAGAGTGCTCCGGAGAAGCTGTAAGCATCCGGATCATCCTGAGAGTATTCTTCCAGCTGACGGATATCCACTTTACCCACCAGACTGGAAATGTCCTGGTTGTTTTCATCGCCGGGTTCGGTCTTGGCGATGGCCACCTGGTTAAGAATGCTGGGGCAGAGTTTTACAATCTTGAACTTGGTGATGTCACCACCAAACTCGTTAAGACGCTTCACTGCCCAGGGTGACATGATGCCGCCCAGATAACGTCTGGGAATGCCGTATTCCTGAGTCAGAATGTCACCATCTTCATCGGCATTGAACAGATTCAGTGGTGATTCAAAAACCGGCGACCCCTTAATGGCGTAGAAAGGTTGCTTTTGCATCAGGGCTTTCAGTTTTTCCGCCAGAGAAGATTTACCGCCACCCACCGGACCCAGCAAATAAAGGATCTGTTTCTTTTCTTCCAGTCCCTGGGCAGCGTGCTTGAAGTAAGAAACAATCTGTTCAATGGCTTCTTCCATACCATAGAACTCTTCAAAGGCGGGGTAACGTTTGATCAGTTTGTTGGAAAAAATACGACTCAGGCGAGAATCCCGGGAGGTGTCTGTCATCTCCGGTTCGCCAATGGCCATCAGCATTCTTTCTGCTGCATTGGCATAGACCCCGGGATCATCTTTACAGAGGTCGAGATATTCCTGAATGGTAAGCTCTTCCTGCTGCGTGGACTGGAATCGCTCCTGGTAGTGGTTAAATATATCCATATTGTGCCCTGCCCTGTCTGATGTTCGGATTCGACAGCCGTATCGGGGGGGCGCCCCCTTTATTCACGACTATCTCAAGATCAGTACATTGGCCACTCTTATGATTGAAGAGAGTCAGTATAGAAAGTGGCCCGGGCTGGCAGCCGTCCATTGGCTGACATCATGGAAAGCTCAACTAAAACCTGGAAGCCTGATCAAGAATTTTTTTATTCCCGGTCAGTCTCCTGTTCGTTGACTCAAACACAATGGCAGGAAAAGTCCAACCCATTAGATTTTATAATGTGGAGTTTTTAATCAATCTGCAATAGCTGTCGTCGGGTTTAGTGCAGAAAATAGCGATTTTTTTTCTGCACTCAAAAAAAATGCACTGAGCTTTTGGGGTTTGTGACAGTTTTGCCATCTTTGCATAAATTAAAATTATACGACTAAGTTAATGTAAAAGATTTGCAGCCAAATACTTCTGAATCAGGGGCTGATAGCTGCCTTATTTGCACCGCACTCTGTAGCTGAGGAAATTTCATTCATAGCTTCGCCGAGGGGCTATATTTCCTGTTCAGTCAGTTTTTCCGGGAAATTATCATGAAAAAGTTATTCAACCCTTTTCCGTTACTTTTGTGTTTGTTTTATTCGACGGCACAGGCCAGCCTCCCCTCAAAAAATGATTTTGATTTTCTTGAGCCTTTTAATGACAACGCACTGTTTGCAAGCGGGCTTGAGTTAACGAAAAGCATTGCCGGGCTCTCTTTGTCTACCCTGATGAACCTTGGTATCTGGTGGGGTGTCTGTAAAACAGCGGGAATGGTCACCGGGCTTTCAAGCACACATAATCTGACTGAAACGGATACAAAGGAGCTGGAGAATTCGCAAACGGATTTCTGTCTGCAGCTGGCGTCCGTGATGACTACCGCCGAAGTGGCACTGGCCGGGCATGTTTCTCCCTGGCCCATGGAGCGCCGGTGGAAACCTCAATATTATGCCGGTGCAGGATTGGCAGCTTATGACGCTATTGCCCAAACAAGGGAGTTAGTGCCTGTCTCAGTCTTGACCTACCTTGCGTCAGAAGCGGTATCAAGAACTATAGCCAGCACTATGGCGGTGTTAATTCTAAGAAAAATGAGCGTAAGGGATATTACTACTGAATGGTATGTGGCTAGGAAATACGTATTATCTGCGCTTAGTATGGTTATTGCAGGCAGTGTCGCCTACGAAGCTATGGTCCATAAAGGCTTCAATCCAACAAAAGGGATTCTTGCTACTGCTGTCAGCGCGGCGATTTTAGGTACTCTCTCGAGAATTATTTCAGGGGCAATAATTGATGTGGACGGACAGACAAATACCAGAGCCCTGGCCCGAGTCGCAGTCGAAACCATATATTTAGCCGCAGTCACAGCCGTGGTCTCAGCCGGAGCCACAGCCGTAAACATAATTGAAGATGAAACCGGAGCTCCATCTCTATCCGGATCCGCAGCTTTAGTCGGAGCTTTAGTCGGATCCTTAGCCGGAGTCGGAGTCGGAGCCGAAGTCAAAGCCGAATCCCAACCCGGAATGGAAGTCGGAGTTGTAGCCACAGCCCTGGGTGTAGTCGGAACCTTGCTTATGTTGGGACGCTCGCAAATAATCTCAAACAACCCGGTTATCCAGGCCGGTGTCACTTTGGTGCCCGCGTTGGCTTTCGCTGTTATCAACAGTCTTTCAAACTACGCCGTTTATGGCTATCCACTGGAACAAGGCATTTCAGAGACCAGCTGGACTCAGTGGAAAAAGTTCTATGCGCCCCTGGATTATTTCTCGACTCTGTTTAAATGACAGACCTGAATGTCAGCCACTGAATCAGCGTTGAGCTCTGGTAGCTAACGGCTGTTTCAGTCGCTGTGCCCAAGGCGTAGCCTATTGGTAGCATTTAATAGCTGCATTATTTGTAGCGCACCTTGTCGTTAAGGGAATTGTCATCCATAGCTCTGTTCAGGGTCTATATTTCCCGTTCAGTTACTGTATCTGGGAAATCACCATGAAAAAGTTATTCAACCTGTTTCCGTTACTTTTGTGTTTGTTTTATTCGACGACAGAGGCCAGTCCCCCTTCACAAAATGATTTTGATTTTATTAAGCCTCTAAATGACACCACACTGGTGGCAAACGGGCTTGAGTTAGCGGGAAGCATTGCCGGGCTCTCTTTGTCTACCCTGCTCAACCTGGGTATATGGTGGGGTGTCTGTGAAACAGCGGGAATAGTCACCGGGCTTTCAGACACCTATAATCTGGCTGCATCGGATACAAAGGAGCTGGAAGAGTTGAAAACGGATTTCTGTTTGCAACTGGCTCCTGTGATAACTACCGCCGAAGTGGCGCTGGCCGGGCATGTGTCTTCCTGGCCCCTGGAACAGCATTGGTGGAAACTCCTTTATTTTGCCGGTGCAGGAATGAACATTTATGCCTCTATGACGAAAACGAGGCGGCACATACCTGTCAGAGTCTTGACTTACCTTGCTTCAGAAGCGTTATCAAGAACCGTAGTCAGCGCTATTTCGGTGCAAATTCTAAGACACATGAGGTTCGTAAGAGATATTACAACTAAAAGGTATGTGGCTGGGGAATACGCGATATTGTCTTCAATTAATGGGGTAATGGTTGGTGCTGTCACTTATGAAGCCCTGATCCATAAAGGCTTCAGGCCAGCAAGAGCAAGTCTTGCTGCTGTTGTCAGCGCAGCGATTGTGGGAGTCCTCTCGGGAATTGGTTCAGAGTTAATAGCGGATGTGGAAGAACAGACAAAGGCCGGAGTCGGAGCTGGAGTTGGAATCGGGGTCGTAGCCGGAGCCCTGGCTGGAAGCCTGGCAGGAGCCACAGCCGGATCTGTATCTGGAGCCGGATTCGGAACCGGAATCGGAGCCGGAGCCGGACCCGGAGTTCTGTCTGGAATCTTAGCCGGAGTTGTATCCGGATCCGTAGTTGGAGCCGGAGTTGTAGCCGCAGTCGGAGTCGGGCTTGGAGGCGTAACCGGAGCCCTGACCGTAGCAGAAATCGGACCAAGAGTCGGATCAGGAGTCGGATCAGAAGCAGGATTTGGAGCAGGATTTGGAGCTTTTGTCGTAGCCCTGTCCGGAGCCTTAGCCGGAGCTGGAATCGGAATCGGAAATGGAATCGGAAATGGAATCGTAGACGGATTCGGAATCACATTGGGAGTAGGATCCACAGCCGCAGCCCTGTTCGGAGTCGGAACCTTGCTTATGTTGGTCAGTTCGAAGGCAACCTCAGACAACGTGTGTATCATGAACGGTATCACTTTGGTACCTGTGTTGACTTTCGCTGTTATCAATAGTCTTTCAAACTACGCTGTTTATGGCCATCCTCTGGAACAAAGCCTTTCAGAGACCGTCTGGACTCAGTGGAAAAAGTTCAATGCGCCCCTGGATTATCTCTCGACTCTGTTTAACTGACAGACCCAACTGTCAGCCACTGAATCAGCGGTGAACTCTGGCAGCTATCGGCTGTTTCAGTGGCTGTGCCGAAGGCGCAGCTTATTGGAAGCATTTGATAGCTCCCTTATTTGCACCGCACCTTGTAGTTAAGGATATTGTCATTCATAGCTCCGTTTAGAATCTATATTTCCAGTTCAGTCACTGTATCTGGAAAATTATCGTGAAAAAGTCATTCAACCTGTTTCCGTTACTTTTGTGTTTGCTTTATTCGATGGCAAAAGCCAGCCCCCCCTCAAAAAATGATTTTGATTTTCTTGAGCCTTTTAATGACACCGCACTGGTGGCAAACGGGTTTGAGTTAAGAGAAAGCATTGCTGGACTGTCTTTGTCTACCCTGCTCAACATGGGTATCTGGTGGGGTGTCTGTAAAACAGTGGGAAGAGTCTCCGGGCTTTCAAGAACATATGATCTGGCTGAAACGGATACAAAGGAGCTGGAGGAGTTGAAAACAGATTTCTGTTTGCAACTGGCTCCCGTGATAACTACCGCCGAAGTCGCGCTGGCCGGGCATGTGTCTCCCTGGCCCCTGGAACAGCGCTGGTGGAAACCCCTGTATTTTGCCGGTGCAGTAATGGCAGCTTATGCCGCCAATAAGAAAACGAGGGAGCTCATACCTGTCGCAGTTTTGACCTACCTGGCGTCCGAAGCGGTATCAAGAACTGGAGCCAGTGCTATTTCGGCGTTAATTCTAAGAAAAATGAGCGTAAGGGATATTGCAGCTGAACGGTATGCGGCTGGGGAGTACGCAATGTTGTCTTTGATTAACGGGATTATTGTAGGGGCTGTCGTCTATGAATCGATGATTCATAAAGGCTTGAGTCCAGCAAAAGCGACTTTTGCTTCTGTTGTCAGCGCAGCGATTGCGGGTACCCTCTCGGGAATTATTTCAATGCTAACAATTGATTTGGGTGAACAGACACAGGCTGGAGTCGTAGCCAAAGTCATAATGGGAGTCGTAATGGGAGTCGTAGTCGGAGCCGGAGCCGGAGTCATAGAATTAGGCTTAGCCTCAGTTGGAGCGGAAGCCGGAGCCGTAGCCTTAGTCGGAAACGCCGGAACCATTGTCGGAGTAATAGCTGGAGCCTTAGTTGGAACCGGGGCCGGAGCCGGAGCCTTAGTTGGGGCCGGAGCCGGACCCAGAATCAAAGTGGGAGCCGGAGTCGGAGCCGGAGCCACAACTGGAGCCTCAGCCCTGAGCGGAGCGGTAGCCTTGCTTATGTTGTGCAGTTCAAAGATAACCTCAAACAACCCCTTTATCAAAGCCAGTGTCACTTTGGCGCCTGCGCTGGCCTTCGCTGTTGTCAATAGTCTTTCAAACTACGCTATTTATGGCTATCCACTGGAACAAGGCCTTTCAGAGACCAGCTGGACTCAGTGGAAAAAGTTCTATGCGCCCCTGGATTATCTCTCGACTCTGTTTAACTGACAGACCCAACTGTCAGCCACTGAATCAGCGGTGAACTCTGGCAGCTATCGGCTGCATCAGTCGCTGTGCCGAAAGCGCAGCCTATTGGAAGTATTTGATAGCTGCCTTATAGGCACTGCACCTTGTAGCTAAGGATATTGTCATTCATAGCTCCGTTTAGAATCTATATTTCCAGTTCAGTCACTGTATTTGGAAATCATCATGAAAAAGTCATTCAACCTGTTTCCGTTACTTTTGTGTTTGCTTTATTCGATGGCAAAGGCCAGCCCCCCCTCAAAAAATGATTTTGATTTTCTTCAGCCTTTTAATGACTCCGCACTGGTGGCAAACGGGCTTGAGTTAACAGAAAGCATTGCCGGGCTCTCTTTGTCTACCTTGCTCAACCTGGGTATTTGGTGGGGGGTATGTAAAATAGCCGGAACAGTTTCCGGACTTTCAAAAACATATGATCTGGCTGCATCGGATACAAAGGAGCTGGAAGAGTTGAAAACGGGTTTCTGTTTGCAACTGGCTCCTGTGATAACTACCGCCGAAGTGGTGCTGGCCGGGCATGTGTCTTCCTGGCCCCTGGAGCAGCGCTGGTGGAAACCCCTGTATTTTGCCGGTGCAGGAATGGCAGCTTATACCGCCAATAAGAAAACGAGGCAGCGCATACCTGCCGGAGTCTTGTATTACCTTGCTTCAGAAGCGCTATTTAGAACCGGAGCCAGTGCTATTTCGGTGTCAATGCTGAGAAAAACGAGGTTCGTAAGAGAGATTACAACTAAAAGGTATGTGACTGCTGAATACGCAATATTGTCTGCGATTAATGGGGTTATGGTTGGTACTGTTACTTATGAAGCCTTGATCCATAAAGGCATCAGGCCAGCAAAAGCGAATCTTGCTGCTGTTGTCAGCGCAGCGATTGTGGGAGCCCTCTCGGGAATTAGTTCAGGGTTAACAGCGGATGTGGACGAACCGATAAAGACCGGATTTATAGCCGGAGTCAAAGCCGCAGTCATAGTCCGATTAGGAGTCGGATCAGCCCAATCAGGAGCAGGATTGGGAGTTCTTGTCGGATTATCCGGAGCCTTGGCCGGAGCCTCAGCCGGACTCGGAGACGTAGTCGGAATCTTCAAAGTGGTAGTCGGATCCACAGCCGCATTCATCGGAGCAGGAACCTTGGTTTCGTTGGCCAGTTTGAAGACAGACAACTTGTGTATCAAAGCCGGTGTCACTTTGGTACCTGCGTTGACTTTCGCTGTTATCAATAGCCTTTCAAACTACGCTGTTTATGGCTATCCTCTGGAACAAAGCCTTTCAGAGACCGCCTGGACTCAGTGGAAAAAGTTCTATGCGCCCCTGGATTATCTCTCGACTCTGTTTAAATGAAGACCCAACTGTCAGCCACTGAATCAGCAGTGAACTCTGGCAGCCAGCTGTTTCAGTGGCTTTGCCGAAGGCGCAGCTTATTGGAAGCATTTGATAGCTGCCTTATTTGCACCGCGCCTTGTAGTTAAGGATTTTTTCATTCATAGCTCCGTTTAGAATCTATATTTCCAGTTCAGTCACTGTATCTGGAAATCATCATGAAAAAGTCATTCAACCTGTTTCCGTTACTTTTGTGTTTGTTTTGTTCGACGCCACAGGCCAGCCCTCCTTCACAAAATGATTTTGATTTTCTTAAGCCTTTTAATGACACCGCACTGGTGGCAAACGGGCTTGAGTTAACGGGAAGTATTGCCGGAGTCTCTGTGTCTACCCTGCTCAACCTGGGCATATGGTGGGCTGTCTGTGAAACAGCGGGAATAGTCACCGGTCTTTCAGACACCTATGATCTGGCGGCATCGGATACAAAGGAGCTGGAAGAGTTGAAAACGGATTTCTGTTGGCAACTGGCTCCCATGATAACGACCGCCGAAGTGGCGCTGGCTGGGCATGTGTCTTCCTGGCCCCTGGAACAGCACTGGTGGAAACTCCTTTATTTGGCCGGTGCAGGAATGGACATTTATGCCTCTATGACGGAAACGAGGCAGCGCATACCTGCCGGAGTCATGTATTACCTTGCTTCAGAAGCGCTATTTAGAACCGGAGCCAGTGCTATTTCGGTGTCAATGCTGAGAAAAACGAGGTTCGTAAGAGAGATTACAACTAAAAGGTATGTGACTGCTGAATACGCAATATTGTCTGCGATTAATGGGGTTATGGTTGGTGCTGTCACTTATGAAGCCTTGATCCATAAAGGCATCAGGCCAACAAAAGCGAATCTTGCTGCTGTTGTCAGCGCAGCGATTGTGGGAGCCCTCTCGGGAATTAGTTCAGAGTTAATAGCGGATGTGGACGAACAGACAAAGGCCGGAGTTAGAGCCGGAATCGCAATCGGAGGCGGAGCCGGAATCATGGCTGGAGCACTGACTGGAGCCGTAGCCGGATCTGCATCTGGAGCCCTGACTGGAGCCGCAGCCGGAACTCTGGCTGGAATCTTAGCCGGAGTTGTATCCGGATCCGTAGTTGGAGCCGGAGTCGTAGCCGCAGTCGGATTTGGACTTGGAGGCGTAACCGGAGCCCTGGTCGGAGCAGAAATCGGATCAGGAGTCGGATCAGGAGTCGGATCAGGAGTCGGATCAGGAGCAGGATTAGGATCTTTTGTCGGAATCCATTCCGGAGCCTTGGCAGGAGCTGGAGCCGGAATCGGAGCCGGACTCGGAGACGGAGTCGAAAATGGAATCGCAATCACACTGGGAGTCGGATCTACAGCCGTAGCCCTGATCGGAGTAGGAACCTTGCTTATGTTGGCCAGTTCGAAGACAACCTCAGACAATCTGTGTATCAAAGCCGGTGCCACTTTGGCGCCTGCGCTGGCTTTCGCTGTTATCAATAGCCTTTCAAACTACGCTGTATATGGCTATCCACTGGAACAAAGCCTTTCAGAGACCGCCTGGACTCAGTGGAAAAAGTTCTATGCGCCTCTGGATTATCTCTCGACTCTGTTTAAATGAAGACCCAACTGTCAGCCACTGAATCAGCGGTGAACTCTGGCAGCCAGGTTTCAGTGACTGTGCCGAAGGAAGGCGCAGCTTATTGGAAGCATTTGATAGCTGCTTTATTTGCTCCGCTCCTTGTAGTTGAGGATATTGTCATTCATAGCTCCATTTAGAATCTATATTTCCAGTTCAGTCACTGTATCTGGAAATCGTCATGAAAAAGTCATTCAACCTGTTTCCGTTACTTTTGTGTTTGCTTTATTCGATGGCAAAGGCCGTCAGCCTCCCCGCAAAAAATGATTTTGATTTTCTTAAGCATTTTAATGGCACCGCACTGGTTGAAAACGGGCTCGAGTTAAAGCAAAGCATTACCGGAGTCTCTTTGTCTACCCTACTCAACCTGGGTATATGGTGGGGTGTCTGTAAAACAGCGCAAATAGTTTCCGGGCCTTCAGGCAAATATGATCTGGCTGCATTGGATACAGAGGAGCTGGAGAAGTTGAAAACGGATTTTTGTTTGCAACTGGCACCCGTGATAACGACTGCCGAAGTGGCGCTGGCCGGGCATGTGTCTCCCTGGCCGCTGGAGCAGCGCTGGTGGAAACCGCAGTATTTTGCCGGTGCAGGAGTGACAGCTTGTGCCTCTATGACGAAAGGGAGGGAATTCGTACCTTTCGCAGTCTTGACCTACCTTGCATCAGAAGCGGCATCAAGAACCGGAGCCAGCGCTGTGTCGGTGTTAATGCTAAGAAAAATGAGCGTAAGGAATATTACAACTGAATGGTATGCGGCTGGGGAATACGCAGTATTGTCTCTGATTAATGGGGTTATGGCAGGGTACGCCGTTTGTGTAGCCATTATTCATAAAGGCTTCAGTCCAAAAACAGCGCTACTTGCTTCTCTTGTCAGCATAGGTATTGTAATTATTTCAGAGTTTGTAATGAATGTGGACGGACTGGCAAAGGCCGCAGCCGAAGCCGAAACCAGAGCCGCAGCCGAAACCAGAGCCGAAGCCGAAACCAGAGTCGAAGCCGAAAAAAGAGTTGCAGCCGAAACCAGATCCATAGCCTTAGCCGTACTCGGAGCTATAGGCGTAGCCGAACTCGGAGTCATCGCCGTAGCTGAACCCTTAGTTGTAGGAGCTGCCACCGGAGCTTTATCCGGAACCCTGGCAGGAGCTGTAGTTGGAGCCGTAGTCGGAGTCGGGGCTGGAGCCGGAATCGGAGCTGGAGTCGGAGCCTCAGCCCTGGGCGGAGTCGGAACCTTGCTTATGTTCGGCAGTTCGAAGATAACCTCAAACAACCCGTTTATCATAGCCGGTGTCACTCTGGTGCCTGCGTTGACTTTCGCTGTTATCAATAGTCTTTCAAACTACGCTGTTTATGGTTATCCACTGGAACAAGGCCTTACAGAGACCGACCGGAATCTGTGGAAAAAGTTTTATGCGCCTCTGGATTATCTCTCGACTCTGTTTAACTGACAGACTCAACTGTCAGCCACTGAATCAGCGGTAAACTCTGGCAGCTAACGCCTGCTTCAGTTGCTGTGCCGAAGGCGCAGCCTATTGGAAGCATTAGATAGCTGCTTTATTTGCACTGCATCTTGTAGTTAAGGATATTGTCATTCATAGCTCCGTTTAGAATCTATATTTCCAGTTCAGTCACTGTATCTGGAGAATCATCATGAAAAAGTCATTCAACCTGCTTCCGTTACTTTTGTGTTTGCTTTATTCGATGGCAAAGGCCAGCCCTCCCTCACAAAATGATTTTGATTTTCTTAAGCCTTTTAATGACACCGCATTGGTTGAAAATGGACTCGAGTTAACGCAAAGCATTGCCGGAGTCTCTTTGTCTACCCTGCTCAACCTGGGTATATGGTGGGGTGTCTGTAAAACAGCGGAAATAGTCTCCGGAACTTCAGGCGAATATGATCTGGCTGCATTGGATACAAGGGAGCTGGAGAAGTTGAAAACGGATTTCTGTTTGCAACTGGCGCCCGTGGTGACTACCGCCGAAGTAGCGCTGGCCGGGCATGCGTCTCCCTGGCCCCTGGAGCAGCGCTGGTGGAAACCCCTGTATTTTGCCGGTGCAGGAATGGCAGCTTATATCGCCAATACGAAAACAAAGGAGCTCATATCTGTAGCAGTTTTGACCTACCTTGCGTCCGAAGCGGTATCAAGAACTGGAGCCAGTGCTATTACGGCGTTAATTCTTAGAAAAATGAGCTTAAGGGATATTGCAACCGAATGGTATGCGACAGGGGAATACACAATATTGTCCATGACTAACGGAATTATGGCAGGGGCTGTCGTCTATGAATCCATGATTCATAAGGGCTTGAGTCCAGCAAAAGCGACTCTTGCTTCTGTTGTCAGCGCAGCGATTGTCGGCACCCTCTCGGGAATTATTTCACTGCTAACAATTGATTTACAGGCACAGGCTGGACCCGGAGTTGTAGCCGGAGTCGGAGCCGGAGTCGTAGCCTCAGGCTTAGCCACAGTCAGATTGGAAGCCGGAGCCAGATCCGGAGTCTTAGCCGGAGCCGGTGTCGGACTCGTAGCCGGAGCCTTAGTTGGAGCCGGAGCCGGAGTTGGAGCCACAGTCGGAGTCGGAGTGGGAACCGGAGTCGGAGCCGGAGCCATAGCTGGAGCCACAGTCCTGGGCGGAGCGGGAGCCTTGCTTATGTTTGGCAGTTCGAAGATAACCTCAAACAATCCGTTTATCAAAGCCGGTGTCACTTTGGTGCCTGCGTTGACTTTCGCTGTTATCAATAGTCTTTCAAACTACGCTGTTTATGGTTATCCACTGGAACAAGGTCTTTCAGAGACCGGCTGGACTCAGTGGAAAAAGTTCTATGCGCCTCTGGATTATCTCTCGACTCTGTTTAACTGACAGATCCAACTTTCATGACAATCGGCTTCTACCCACTGGTAAAAGCCGATATAAAATTATTCGGACAACTTCTGAAGCATGCAATGCAAGAAACGAGAGGCTTCTCCACCAGTAACTGCGCGATGATCAAAGGTCAGAGAGATAGGAAGAATCCGGTGATTCTGAATCTCATCATTTTCGCTTACTACACGACTTCTCAGTCGGCCAACACCAATGATGCACACCATGGGCGGCACAACAACAGGGGTAGCGAACTGACCCGCAAAAACACCAAAGTTGCTGAGAGTTATGGTGGCACCCTGCATTTCTGATGGCGGAAGGCTGCGTTCCTCAACCGCTTTTCTAAAATTGTTAATGCTGTCTCTCAAAGCAGTGGCATCCAGTTTTTCTGCGTCTCTGATAACAGGCACAAACAGACCTTCTTCACTGTCAACAGCCAGTCCCAGGTGAACGGAAGTAAAGACTTCACGACTCATCACCGTTTCATCAAACCAGGCATTGAGTGTCGGTTCTTCCTTGCAGGCTGCGGTAATGGCCTGAATCAGCCGAACGCTAATGTCTGTGCCTTTTGGCCAGTGCTCAATATCCACATCATCAAACAGAGTGACAGGTACCACTTCGGCATGAGACTGTGCCATGGTTCGAGCCATGTGTTTTCTGACGCCTTTGACAGGCTCGGGGTTTGCCAGGGGATAGCTCTGACGAATAGAGTTTTTGCCATCACTTTTCGGATCGATAGAGACACCCAGTTTGGCGGCCAGTGCAGTGACGTCACCTCTGCTTTCAGCAGCAGGGGCTTTTCCGGACTCAGGTGGTGTACCGATAAAAAAATGGTCATCGGTGCTGTCATCATCAGAGTCTGTTGCTAGCTCGCCGACCACCGTGCCGGCATCTTCCTGATCACTGACAAACTCCAGCAGAGGCGCTCCGGTCATAATGGTGTCGCCGGGTTTGCCACAGAGTTTTGCGACAACACCGCTGATAGGTGAAGGAACGTCGACAATAGCCTTGGCGGTTTCGACTGAGACAATGATCTGGTCTTCTGCGACGGAGTCACCTTCCTTGATATGCCATTCAATAATATCGGCTTCGGGAATGCCTTCACCCAGGTCGGGCAGGTTGAAAAATTTCATATTCTTGTCCTTGTTACTGAAAGCCCTTTTGCTGAAGGCTCTGCGGATATCATTGATACGCCAGTGTTTTCAGGGATGCCCTAATGATGTCATCAGGTTGGGGAAGGTAATGATTTTCCATCCGATAATAGGGCATGGTCGTGTCATATCCTGTCACCCGTTCGATCGGTGCTTTCAGATCCATGAGCGCTTCCGAGGCCAGCCCGGCAGCTATTTCAGCACCTACGCCAAAGCTTCGGCAGGCTTCGTGAATAATCACACAACGACCTGTTTTGCGAACCGAAGTCAGGATCGTCTCCATATCAAGGGGCTTAATCGTGGCGACATCAATCACTGCCACGGAAACGCCGTGTTGTTCCAGAGTTTTGGCGGCCTGAAGGGTTTCGCTGATGGAAGCTCCCCAGCTGATCAGAGTCAGGTCGGAGCCTTGCTTGAGAGTAAAGCACTTGTCGAGTGGGAGCAGTGGAGTCTCTTCAGAAACGTCCTGCTTGACCGCGCGATAGATGCGTTTGGGCTCCAGAAACAGAACCGGATCAGGATCATTAATCGCAGAGCGCAGCAGTCCGTAGGCTCTGACGGGCGATGACGGAATGACCACTCTGATGCCGGGAATATGGGCAAAAAGAGCTTCAGTACTTTCAGAATGATGTTCGGGAGCGCGGATACCACCCCCGAAAGGCGCTCTGACAACCATTGGGCAGCTGAGGCGTCCACGGGTACGGTTTCGCATTCGGGCAGCATGACATATCAACTGTTCCATGGCCGGGAAGATGAACCCCATGAACTGGATTTCCGCAACAGGCTTCAGACCCTGAGTGGCCATACCAACACTGATACCGGCGATCAGGGCTTCAGCCAGGGGTGTATCCATGACCCTTTTCAGGCCATACTTTTCTCTCAGACCCTGAGTCGCGCGGAAAACACCGCCATTAACACCAATGTCTTCACCCAGCAGTACCACCTCAGGGTCTTGTTTCATGGTGTGGTCCAAAGCCAGATTGATGGCTTCCACCATGGTGATTTTATTTGTGCTGCTGTTGACAGTCGATCGGATCAGGTTTTCAGATACTGAACTATTCATCAATGAGTTCCTCCGTCGGCTTTAAACATAGCGGCTTGTTTTTGCAGTTCCAGTTGCGGGGGCATATTTGCATAGGTGTGATCGAAGAGGTCGCTGATAGAAGGAAGTGGCGTTTCCAGATAGGTTTTGACTTCTTTCTCAACCAGGGCTGCAGCTTCCTGTTTCAGCGCCTGCTCTTTCTGCTCATTCCACAGGCCACGGTGATGCAGGAAGTTTCTGAGTCGTTTTACCGGCTCTTTGTTCCAGGCATCCTGCAGCTCTTCACTGTTACGATAGCGACTGGCGTCGTCTGCCGTAGTGTGATCGCTCAGGCGATAGCTGATGGCTTCAATCACTGTAGCGCCTTTGCCGCCTCTGGCGCGCATCATGGCTTCATTGATGACTTCGTGCAGCGCCACAACATCGTTACCATCAACTTGTGCGCAAGGCAGCCCGGCAGCAACGCCTTTTTGAGCCAGTGTCGGGGCTCCGGACTGAATGTTACGAGGAACAGAAATAGCCCATTGGTTGTTATTGATGATAAATACCAAAGGCAACTGCCAGACCCCTGCAAGGTTCAGGGCTTCAGTAAAGTCACCTTTGGAAGTAGCGCCATCGCCCAGTGACACCACCGCCACCTGAGGTTCGTGTCGAATTTTGATCGCGGTGGCCACCCCGGCAGCATGATCTGCCTGGGTAGCAATAGGAACGCAGTTCGGAAAGTCATGACCCCAGGCCGGACCGGAACTGCCTCGCTCATCTCCACCCCAATAGAGCATGATATCGGAGAGGGGAACCCCTCGTAACATCAATCCGGGAAGGTCTCGATAGTAAGGAATCAGGACGTCTTTTTTCTCCATCAGTGAACCAAAAACAGTGCTGATAGCCTCCTGTCCCAGACAGGATGGGTAGGTCCCCATCTGACCGGTTCTCTGCAGGGCAACGGCTTTGGCATCACCTGCTCTGGCTATGACCATGGTGCGGTAATATTGAATCAGGGTGTCTTTATCTTCAGTCCATTCTGGCAAAGGTTGGAGGACTTCTCCCTCCTCACTGAGGTACTGATAGAACGGAATCTGACAGGCATCGTTGGTTTTCATAAGGTGCGCTCCTGTGTTTTTTACTACGGGACTCTGTTTGACCACCGGGATAAAAAGAAATGCGCATACCCATGGTTGTGACAAGTAATGACTGTGAGAAGTCAGTCAGGCCATCAGTTGTCAGGATTGCTATTCGAATAGCAGAGCTTCTGCCATATGATCGGCAATCACACTGCTGGGAGTCTTCCGCTGCTGTTCATAGCGAAAGACCTGCAACAAAGTCTCTTCTATGGCGTTGATGCGATCATTTATTTCGCTCTGTGGTTTACCCTGGTGTGTCATTGCTACGAAGATCAGTCCACCGGCATTGATCAGGTAGTCCGGCGCATAGAGAATGCCTCTGTCAAACAGCAACTGGCCACATTCGGGAGCCAGCAGTTGATTGTTTGCAGAGCCTGCTACAGCAGTGCATTGCAATTGACTGATGGTGTCTTTATTGAGAATGCCTCCCAGACCGCAAGGACTGAAAATGTCACAGGGAACCGAATAGATTTCTTCAGTACTGACGGCGGTTGCCCCCAACTCATCAATGCACTGCTGAAGTTTCTGTTCATTGATATCAGTGACAATCAGTTTGGCGCCACCCTGATGCAGTAACTGGCAAAGGGCAAAGCCGACATTACCAAGTCCCTGAACAGCGACTCTGATACCTTTTAGTGAAGAACCAAATTCCGGATGAGCTTTCAGGGTAGCCAGAATGCCCTTGTAAACACCGAGGGCGGTGGAAGGTGCGGGATTACCACTCGAAGAGGTACAAGAAACGTGTTGAGTTTGAGAGGCGATGGCATCCATATCAGATACTCTTGAGCCGCTATCCATTGCAGTAATATAGCGGCCTCCCAGTTCTTCAATAAACTGGCCAAAAGCTCTGAACAGTTGTTCCCGATCGTAGGGGGCTGTCGGCTCCATGATGACGGATTTGCCGCCACCGAGATCCAGTCCGGCAAGCGCCGCCTTATAGCTCATACCTTTGGCAAGACGGATAGCATCGGTAACTGCATCTTCAGTTGAGGTGTAGGGAATTATACGACAACCGCCGAGGGCTGGTCCTCTTCGGGTGTTATGGATTGCAATGATTGCTCTGAGACCTGAGGCTTCATCGTATTTCAGATGGATGTCATTAAGCCGGGCCTCTTTTATCTGTCTGAACATAACGGGATCTCCGTATGTGTCAGAGCCGATAATGCTCTGTTTTGCTTATAGTTATTTTTTTTGTAGCCAAGGGTCAGGATGACTGCCCAAAACAGCGATGATCAGGGCTTTTAGCCCTTCAACGATTACAATACGTCAGCAGGTGCATTGTCAACCGGAGAATTGCGATACAGGTTGTTCCTTTGCCCGCATGGCGGCAAAATAAGTGCCATCCTCAGATGGCACTTATGAGCGACTAGCCTAAAACTTCTTCAGTATCCGAATCGAACAAGTGGCATTGAGAGACTGTGAATTTCAACAACGCAGAGTCACCACTGGCTAACACTTTGTCTGCGTCGAAGGGTATCCTTGATATCATCTTGTCACCTCCCAACTGAAAATAGAGGTAAAGCTCATTACCCATTGACTCCACTACATCAATTTTGTGGCGTTGGGTGTTGACGTCTGAGGTGTTTGTAGCATCGTTGGCTAACTGAATATGCTCAGGGCGAATACCAAACCAGACCCACTTACCTGCTCTCTGTCTGGCCAGGCTCTGCTTATGTTGCGGCAACTCCCAGCGATGTCCACTCTCTGTAACCACACTCATTACGTCATCGACTTCATCAATAAGCACCTTAATGATATTCATCGCCGGAGAACCAATAAAGCCAGCAACAAACTTATTAGCAGGGTATTGATAGAGGTTCATCGGCGTATCGACCTGCATGATCTGGCCCTGGTTAAGTACACAGATTCTGTCGCCCAGTGTCATGGCTTCCACCTGATCATGGGTAACATAAATCATGGTTGCATTTTGCCCTTCCGCTTTAAGATCATTATGCAGCCGAGCAATACTGACCCGGGTTGAGACTCTGAGTTTGGCATCCAGATTTGAAAGCGGTTCATCAAAGAGAAAAACATCCGGTTTGCGAACCATGGCACGTCCCAATGCAACGCGCTGTCTCTGTCCACCGGACATTTCACCGGGTTTATTTTGCAGTAGATGCTCAATTTCGAGTGTCTTTGCCGCTTCTGCAATACGCTTTTCTATTTCGGCTTTTGCCAGCTTTTGCTGCTTCAACCCAAAGGCCATATTTTCATACACGGTCATGTGAGGATAAAGAGCGTAGTTTTGGAAAACCATCGAGATACCGCGATCTTTTGGAGGCAAATCATTCACTCGCCTATCACCAATGTACACATCGCCCTCAGAGATATCTTCCAGGCCCGCAATCATTCTCAGCGTGGTTGATTTTGCGCAGCCAGAGGGGCCCACAAACACCATGAACTCACCTTCACGAATGTTGAGGTCGACACCATGTACCGCTTTAAAACCATTCGGATAGGTTTTTTCTACCCCTTTCAGTGTGACTTCAGCCATTTCTCATCCTCAAGTCAATTCATTAAATGCGTATGGGTCAAACTGAGCCACCGATGGAATAACAAGATCCGCCACAGGTTCCAACTCGCTCGCTGAAGCAGTCCCTGTCAGGACACCAATTTTCTTTGCCCCGGCATTGGTAGCGAATTCCATATCTGACACCGTATCACCGAACATGATGACCTCGTGGGGTTCAACTCCACATTGCTGACAAAACGCATTCAGAAGTGCGGGAGCTGGTTTGGGCTCTATATCCCCGTCACTGTAGCCAATATAATCAAACAACTCCTTCAGGCCTGAATGTTCCAGCGTATAGAGCGTCGAATCTTTGGTGTCCGCTGTTGCAATGCCTAAAATCATCCCTTGTTGCCTGAGAGAAGTGAGCCTGTCTGCCACTCCGGGTAAGGCTTCGATCCATTCAGGATTTTCTGCAACCTCCTGGTTAAAAGCGCTTTTCGTCACTCTGGTGAATTCTGTCAGTGTTACCTGAGGGTTGAGCATTTCAAACCATGCAGCAGCGGTGTCTTCAACAGGGTTAGAAGCGAGCAGGCCATGATTGTCGACTTTGTCTCCCTCAACGCCTATCGCCGAGAGTAACCCGGTCTCAGTGACATTTTGATGACCTTGTCTCTCGTCGCTATATTTTTTTACTCGATGACAGGCGCTGCATGAAACCTTTAGCCACATATTGTGGAATTCCAATAGTGTGCCATCTTTATCAAACAGTAGTGCTTTATACTTCATCACTATTTAATCGCTCTATCAGCTCTCCCCAACTATGCACTTTCGGGGTTTTAAAAGTAGGTTTGGTACCGTTATAAACAGCGTTGATACAGCCTTCGAATTCCCGGGTCCGGGCTCTGCGAATATCAACTCGACACCAGTGATAATCGGAATCGACCTTAATCGTTTTTGGTTCTGTACCCAGCATGACAGTGGCAACCAACTCGCCATCGACAATGCACTCAGCGAGATAACTCAACTGAGTATCTTGTACAGCTATTCGGTAGCTCAAAGGCTCGCCCGAGCTGTCAGCCCCCGGCAAGAGTTGATGGTTGTTGATATCAAACGAAAGGCCGCATCGTCGCTCTATGTAGACCTGACCGTTGTGCAAACCGGACAAGATGCCTTCACCACTCAAACCCTGGCTGAAGACAAAGGTAGAAGGGTCGCCATATATCGACGGCTCTGTCGCTTTGGGGTTGCGCTCATGTGGCTCCAAATGTGAGTCACTTCCACCTATGGCAGCCACCCGATGACCGCAATTCCACATTTCATTCATCACCCTCAGTGCAGACTCTGTGGCTTGTGGCGATGTCGGCCAGGTGGGGTCGCAACAGACTTCAAAGGTTGAGATCTTCTCAAGTAAAAGCGGCGAATATTGCCAATGCCATGGCTTCATCATCGGGTGATTAATGCTGATTGAGCTCTGGCCCTCGCGGGCGAGTTGCAAACCTGCTTCGATTACCTTTTGGCTGCTAAGCTCGATACTTCGAAGATCCAATATGGATTGAGGCCCGTGAACATTAAAGTGCCCCAGGTCGGTGGTTACCTCGATGCCGGGTAAGAAAAGACATGAGTTTGAGACAGGCAGTCTTGGCTGGCAAATGTTGTGTTCGGTAAAGAAAAAGAAATCGAGCTGTTGTGACTCCACAATCTGCTTTGCCGCAGAGAGACTGTTATGACCATCAGAAAGTCTGGTGTGAGCATGAAGATCACCACGATACCAGCGTGATTCAGATTTAATCAGTCTGCTGTAATCAAAGTGGATATCGTGGTCAGTCGCGACAACATCGTCGGTGAGAAGGTCTTGATGTTTTTGCTCCTGATTGAAGTCAACCCGAATACAATATTGTATGGCACGCTTGGGTTTAAACTCAGCATCCAGATTGTATAAATCGAGATACCATTCCCCTTCCATAACATCGCCATCAATCGCACCAAATCCGGAGCGTTCTGGTTTGACACACAATGACTTGTCAGGTTTCTCAAACAGTATTTTGCCACGATATTGGTCCTTTGCATCGTAGACAGCGGCATACAAAAACCTTTTAGTAACCGTTGAACCGGTGATATTTACCGATAAGGTTCCGTTCGGTACCTTAAATGGCAGACGAGTTCGGCCAAAGGTCAGCTCACCCTGAAATTCAGTCATAGCGTCCGGTGATTAATCCGTTTCTTTAGAAATGAGAGCCCGTTTGAAACGGGCTCGAAAGGCATTAAGAGCGGTTCACTCTATCTAACGCCCGCTGCGCTTTTTTTGCTGCCTGTTTAAGTGCTTTCTCAGCAGGAACGTTTTGGATTTGAATTTGGTCAGCAGCCACTCTCAGCGCATCCATAATCTTGCCGTTGGTTGGATCAAGAAAGTCAGGGCTTGCTGAGCTGGCTTGCTTCAACGGAATCAGAGCTTGTGGATTCTTCTCTGTAAACAACTTGTACTCAGCGACATCCGCTGCACTCATGCGAACCGGGATGTAGCCTGTGAACATTGACCAGGCGGCGGTTTTTTCGGCACTTGTGTAAAACTCCATAAATTCAAACGCCCCTTGAGCCGCTTTTTCATCGGTTCCTTCAGGCATCACGTAAATAAGTGCACCCGCCTGAGGAGCCGGAGGATGCGACCCCCAGCCAGGCTGAGTGGTCGCTGCCAATTTAGTGAAATCCAGATCACCCTGATCACCTGAAGAACCGGTATAGCCCAGCGCTTGGTCTTTCATCACGTCGTCAATGGTCTTATACCAGTATTCCCAGCCCTGACCACCGTAGTGAATACGCATGATTTCATCATCATGAATCCACGTGCGGAAACTATCCCAAACCTCAACCCACTCCTGTGAATCGATCAGCACCTTTTTGCCATCATTACTGATCACCCGGGCGCCGTTAGAAAAAGCGGCATCGATCAAATTATCAGCGCCCCACATCGGTTCCCAGCCGTAAAACACTGTGTTGCCTTTCTCGTCACGCTTAGTCACTTTTTCTGCAACTTTTGCAACGCCTTGCCAGGTGTTTAAATCCTCTTCTTTAAAGCCATTCTCTGCCAACACTTGTTTGTTGTAATAGAAAACCTGTGTGGTGCCGTAAGCGGGTAAGCCAAATACTTGCCCATCTTCTGCCGTTACCTGGTCTCTAAAGGCAGTGACAAAGTCATCAAAGTTGAATTGTGCATCCATGTAAGTATTCAAGTCACGGCTTAAACCACGCTGTCGCATGGCATCAGCGTAAACCGGGTCCAAAAGTACTAACTCTGGCGCAGTTTTTGACGCTAAACCTGCCTGAAGTTTCTGGTAAGTCTCGGTGTAATTTCCCTGCAGAGCAGGTTTAATCACATATTCATCCTGACTCGCGTTGAACTCTGTAATAAGTTCAGTCATCATTTTCTGAGGCTTTGTACCGCCTGAATACCAGAAGTCCACTTCGGTTTTTGCCAGTACGCTGCCTGAGAATAAAGACGCACTCACTGCGCCGGTAAGCATAAGTGCGAGACTGTTCAGTTTCATGTCCGTTTACTCTTTTACGCCGTTATCGGCGATGCCTGAAAGAATCGTCTTTTGACACACGACGAATAGAATCAATAAAGGCAACACAGCAATTGTGCTCGCAGCCATAATCTGCGACCAATTCAAGCCGTAGTTACCTTCAGCGATAAAATATTGGCGAATACCCGTTGCGATCAGGTTCAACTCTTGTGAAGTAATCACCAGGCTTGGCCACATGTAACTGTTGTAGTTAGTGATGAACGTAATAAGGAACAATGTGGCAACCGCAGCCCGACACTGGGGAAGCATAATGGCCCACAAAATCCTGAATTCTCCAGCTCCGTCAATGCGTGCCGCTTCGATCAGTGAAGGGTGTATTTTTATAAACACCTGACGAAGGTAGAAAACACCAAAAACAGAGGCCGCATTAGAGATAACCAAACCAGTGTGAGAGTCGAGCAAACCCAGTCTGGCCAGCGTGATGTAGGAGGGAATATAGGTCACCGCACCGGGCAACATGTAGCAACCCATCACAACGAAGTAGAGCACAGTTTTGGAGCGGAATCTCAGTTGAGTCAGTGCATAGGCAAACATGGCTGAGTTGATGATCACCAGCAGAGTTGTCAATAACGCCACACTAAAACTGTTAAAGATGTACAAACCAAATGGCGCACTGTGGAATGTTTCAACAAATGTTTCCCAACGGAATGTCTCCGGGATTAAATTAAGTGGGCTGGAAAAAATTTCATCATTCGACTTCAAAGAGCCCGATATCATCCATAAGAATGGAAACACCATCATGGTTCCGCAGGCCATCAGAAAAATATGCTTAGCCAGCGCAAGAAAAGCCTGTCTTGCCACTAAACGTTCTTTAATGGCAATTCTCTTACGGCTAACGGCTTTTATCTGACCTAACGTGATTGAACTATCAATAGCTTGTGTCGTCATAACCCTGTCCTTAGTAGTAAACCCAGCGCTTACCGATGCAGGTATTGATCAGGGCAAGCAAACCTGTGATCGCTAAAATGACCAGCGAGGTTGCTGCTGCCGGGCCCATTTCATACCGCTCAAATGCCTGTTGATAGAAAAGATACAACAAGGTCCGTGTTTCCCCGCCGGGGCCACCCTGAGTCAGAATCTGAAACTGATCGAATGCCTGCACAGCCGTGATGATATTGACCACCACCAGAAAAAATGTGGTCGGTGAAACCAGTGGTAGTGTTATCCTCAGAAAACGGGTCAGACGACTGCATCCGTCAATTAAAGAGGCTTCATATAAAGATTCGGGAATCTTATTTAAGGCGCTGATGTAAAACAGCATTGTCCAGCCAATAGCTTGCCAGATAGTCACGATGACCACGGCCACCATAGCGGTATCCCCTTGTTCCAGCCACGGGATTTTGTCAAAGCCCATAGACATTAACAGTTGATTCGCAAGACCCGATTTAGACTCAAAGACCCAGGACCAGACGATGGAGACAGCAACCGTCGGGGTAATCCACGGAGAAAAGATCACCGCTCGATAAAACTGACTGCCGGCAAAATTGCTGTGTAACAGCAAAGCAAACACAAGACCAAGCACAACGGTAGGAATGACCACTGCGAGCGAGAACCAAAAGGTATTGAGTAGAGCTTGAGTGAACTCAAAGTCCTCTACCATATACTGGTAATTCTCCAGACCAACGAAATTGTATTCTGGCGAAATGTAGTCCCAATCGGTAAAGCTGATATAGACGGAGTAACCAAATGGCACCAACCAGAACGTTACGAGCGGTATCAGTAAAGGTGCAGTAAAAAACAGCACCTTTAACCGGTTCGAAAAATGTTGAGAGAAGGTACGCATGGCTTAACCCTGGCACTTTTAATAATTGTCGATAATTTAAACGGGATATATGACAATTATGTTGAAAAGCACCTCATTTTTTTATGGGTGCACACAAGAAAATCTTTTAATAGATATGAAAAGCAGTTTTCGGACAGGACGAATTTCCAACCAAAAAGAGGTATCATCATCCTGTCTGTGGTCGATTTTTCAGCAAGGAACCACTGGCGTTATCTGTTACTGTTTTTTCCCAGTTGATTCCCTTTGGCAGCAGACAGAACTATAAGCTGCTCATTCGGCATGCGGGTTTGGCCGATGAGAAAACGGGTGACGAGTAAACGGTTAAAGTATATTCCAGTGAGAAGGCCGACACCGAAGATGACCGTTGGCAACACAGCCGTATCACTCTGAAACCACTGAATCCTGATTATCAGCCTATAGTACTTGAAGCCGGATGAAGAGGGGAAAATTCAAGCAATTGCCGGGTTTGTTTGTGTTGTCAATCCGACTAAATCCATTTAATCAGAGCGAGCTATCAGAGATCAGGTAATGCTGAAATCGTTAACCTTAACCAATGTCGGGCCAGCAGAAGGAAACCAAGCCATCCTTTTTGCTCCCCGACTTAATCTGATTACCGGCGATAACGGTCTGGGTAAAAGTTTCCTGCTGGATATTGCTTGGTGGGCGCTGACCAGAAAGTGGCCTCAGGAAGTGAACTATAACTTAACATCGGGCTATATGGCACGACCGGTGAATCCGGAAAAACCAGCCAGTATTGGCTTTGAGTCAAAGGGGAAGTCTCGGTTTGTTGAGGTTAACGTCCCATTTCGTCGGACAGAACAGCAATGGGTCTTTCCGAGATCCAAACCGGCACTGGCAGGTCTGGTTCTTTATGCCTTGCCTAATGGTGGGTTTGCAGTATGGGATCCGGCCAGAAACTATTCAGATGCCAAAACCGGAGCAGCCCACGAGAGACGTGCAGCTTATGTTTTTACTCCAGAAAATGTTTGGGACGGCCTTGAAGGTGGAGACGGCAAGCCCCTCTGCAATGGTCTGATACAGGACTGGGCGGGCTGGCAGAAAGAAAAGGGTGAGACATTTGCACTACTGCAAAAAGTACTCGCTGCTTTGTCCCCCTCCCCGGAAGAGCCTATTGAGGCGGGTCAACTGGCGCGGATTAGCCTGAATGACTCGAGAGATATCCCTACCCTGAAAATGCCCTATGGGCATGAAGTGCCTGTGATTCATGCTTCTTCAGGCATGAAGCGGATTATTGCCCTGGCCTATTTGCTGGTATGGGCCTGGCGGGAACATTTGGCAGCCTGCAAGTTACTGGGACAGACACCGACCCAACAGATCATATTCCTGATTGATGAAATTGAAGCGCATCTTCACCCCAAATGGCAGCGCAGTATTATCGTGTCGCTGCTGGAAGTAGTGAAATTGCTGGTGGCAAAGCGTACAAATGTGCAACTCATCACGGCCACGCACTCCCCTCTGGTGATGGCGTCGGTAGAGCCTTTCTTTGATGCTAAGAAAGATGGCTGGCTGGACCTGAACTTTGAAATAGATAAAAAAGGGAGGGGTTGCGCTGTTATTTCAGAGACACGTTTTGTTCGACAGGGTAACGCAAATAACTGGCTTTCCAGTGAAGCTTTCGACTTGAAAAGCTCGTATTCACAAGAAGCAGAAGCAATAATGGAAGAGGCCGGTAAGGTTTTAAGTAGTGATTCTGTGACATCGGAACAGGTTGGGTATATAGATAAAAAACTGCGAACTGTTTTGAGCGATACTGATCCTTTCTGGATGCGCTGGCGCTCCTTTGCTGAGAAAAAGGGGTGGCTGGGTGATTAAGGTGAAACCTCAGCCGGAACCAGTGGATTTTGATGTAAAGGTACGCCAGAAGGGTGTTCGACATCTTGAGGAAAAAGGCATTAATCTACACAAGCCTTTGCCTGAAGGCATGAAAATCTCTCCCTATTGGCGCGATTGTATGGATGAGTTATATCAGGCTTATTCAGGTGTTTGCGGCTACCTGGCAGTACACTTTGAACGCACCACCGGTGGTGCGACGGTGGAACATTTTGCAGCTAAATCCCGTCGTGCAGACCTGGCTTATGAATGGAGCAACTACAGGTTAGCCAGTTCTATCGTCAACAGCCGCAAGAACGATTATGAAGATGTGTTGGATCCCTTTGAAGTAGAGAATGGCTGGTTTCATGTGGAATTAGTGAGTGGACGTATTTTTCCAGCTCCGGAACTGCCAGAGAATATTTTCCAAAAGGTTGACGAGACCATTAGACGTTTGAAGCTGGATGACGGGAATAACCGTGAAATGCGTGCTCGGCATTATTATGAATACAGTCAGGGGGAGTATACAGAGAGCTTCCTGATGAAGCGTTCTCCGTTGGTATGGGCTGAGGCTCGTCGACAGGGTATGTTGCTTTAGTAACCTGAGAGGTCTCGTCAGCTCGTTCCCACGCTGAGCATGGGAACCAGACTTTTGCTGCAGCCTCTCCAGGGCGGGGAGGATCTCAAGCAAGCTACTTCAGGCAGGTTACAAGATTTCGACACCCAGATGACAGATTAATGACTCAAAGAAGATGAGAAGAGATTAATGATAACGGTTCCGGTTAGAATAAAGCCAATACCAATCAATGCATAAATGTCCAGCTTTTGCCCATATATCAGCCATGACAAAGCTGCGACCAAGACAATACCTGCACCACACCAGATCGCATAAACCACACCCAGTGACATGGTTTGAACCGTAATCGACAACAGGTAAAATGCCAGACCATAGGCTATCAATACCGCTGTTGTCGGTATGGGGGCGGTAAATTGATGGGTTCTGGGCAACCAGGACGTTGCAAAGACCTCTAATACAATCGCTAAGGTCAAAGTCAGAGCAGGCGTATTGGATAGCAACATATCAAGCCGTATTTAAACTTTCAAATTCCCGAATTCTGCGAGCCTTGTAAAATTGCAGTTATCTTTGTTTGCAAATTAACGAAACAGGCTCTTGTAAAACGGGGCGGACCATATAGGACTCCCTGGGTAATAAGATGTCAGCAATATTCCCCATCTGGAGCTTATTAAAATTGATAGATTGACTCTACTGGTCCATCTGAGTCGGTCTGATACACAGCGTCCCGGCAGATGGATATAAGCACTCAACCATACGAAATCGTATTTTCTGACTTATTGTTCAGGCACTCTGACTGCGTTGCAACTCTGGTCAAATAGCTTGCTATGTTCCCGTCGTTTCGCCTTGCAGAGCACCTGCCCAATAAGCCAGACATATTCGATTTCGTATGGCAGAGTACTAAAGGTAACTTATAACAGAATTGGGTTGCCAAATGCAGCAGAATTTTGTCATCTTGCTAAAAAGTCGGTATCTTGAAATTTCGCTTTATGAAAGAGAGGAGTTGTTATGACGGATACTGTACTTGAGAAGCGGCGCTATCCACGCAAGGTTCTGGCTGAGCCCGCCCAGGTCGTGGACAATGACAGTGGTCAACTACTGGGGGTTCTGGAAGATGTATCCAGAGGAGGGTTCAGTATTACTACGGATCAACCCATTCGGTTGGAAGACGTCAGGAATGTTACCATGGTACTGCCTGGTCTTAATGACACAGCGCACCACGTAACACTGGTGGCCAAATGCGTCTGGTGTCAGTCTGGTAATAAACAGGGCGATCACAGCATGGACTTTGCCGCTGGATTCCAGCTTCATGATATTGAAGAGCAGGATGCAGTCGCCCTGAATTATTTTATCAGGGATTACTGATTAGTCAGGAATTGGGAGATTCAGTGTTTCTTTCAGTTCTTCCATGACAATGTAGCTTTTGGATTCCCTCACTCCCGGAAGCTTCAGTAATATGTCGCCCAGCAACTCCCGGTAAGAAGCCATTTCTGAAATACGGGCCTTGATCAGGTAGTCAAAGTTACCGGAAACCAGGTGGCATTCCAGCACGTTTGGAAGAGCGACAACTGCCCGTCGAAACTCGTCAAAGATATCGGCCGATTTGGTATAGAGGCTGATTTCAACATACACCAGCAAGCCTGCTTGAAGGTACTGGGGTTTTAACCGGGCACTATAGCCCTGAATGATGCCTTCCCGCTCAAGGCGTTTGACCCTTTCCATGCAGGGTGTGGTACTCAAGCCCACCCGATCTGCCAGATCCACATAGGAAATTCGACCGTTTTCCTGGAGTGTGCGAAGAATATTACGATCGATCCTGTCCAGTTGCCGGACGACTTCTTTTCGACTTCTCATTTCAGCAATCGTCTGATTCAGGTAGTTTTGGGCATGGTGTAAATTACCGCATTGCTCCAGGTGTCGATGTACACCAGGACGCCTTTTTCCCCGTGGCTCCTGACCGTCATAAGAAGGCTTCAGTCACGGACTGAGAAGAGTATGGCACGTGCAGAGAATATACAAGTGCTGAAACGGTTCTGCAATGTAAAGGATTTGACAGATGCGCTGGTTATTAAAGCGTTCCCGGCAATCGGACAATTTTTCAGGTGGATTCATACTCTCTCTTTGCAGGTAACTTGCTGAGAGTACGAAATAGGAAACCGGTTTATATTACACAACAGCTGATAGGGAATTGTGCCCGCATGTCGTGCTACTTCATTCACCGACAAGTCTTTACCCCAGAGTAAAGCAGGATCTCCCACGTTCACATCACCTATTTCTGACAAATCAACCGTTAACATATCCATGGAGACCCGACCTGTCAGTGGTACTGGCTGACCATTGACGAGTACCGGCGTACCATTGGGAGCCAGGGGATAGCCATCGGCATAACCCATGGCGATGACGCCTAAACGCGTCGTCTTGTTGGTCACTGCGGTACCGGAATAGCCTACCGGGCTGCCAGCAGGGATTTCCTTGATATTGATAATGGCTGAGTGGAGCTCCATGACAGGCTTGAGCCTGGATTCAATGTTATGAGCCTGATCAAAAGGAGAGGCTCCGTAAAGCATAAGACCGGGGCGGCTCCAGTCTGCCCTGGCAGCGGCACAATGAATGAGACCGGCCGAATTGGCAATGCTTCTTTTACCCGGCAATCCAAGGGTATGTTGCTCAAAGACTTCAAGCTGCTGCAGGGTGTAGCCATTGTCAGTTTCGTCGGCACAGGCAAGGTGAGTCATCATGAGAATCTCGTCGATCCAGGGCAGTTGCTCAAGCCTTGCCCAGGCATCGCGATAATCGCCGGGAAGAATACCCACTCTGTGCATGCCGGAGTCCATTTTCAGCCAGACCCTGACAGGCTTCTCCAGTGGGGTTTGTTCAAGCTGTCTTACCTGTTCCGGACTTTGTACGACAATGTCAATATTTTCTGAGGCAATATTGGTGAGTTCGGAATGTTCAAAGAATCCTTCGAGAATAAGCAGACGGTTTCTGATACCGGCTGCCCTGAGCTCCAGGGCTTCTTCAATACAGGCCACTGCAAACCCGTCGGCTTCCTCTGACAGGGAGTGGGCACATCTGATGGCACCATGGCCATAAGCGTCGGCTTTTACAACGGCCAGAACATTGCCCCCGCCCGCCAGTGATTTAGCCAATCGATAGTTATGCTTTAGAGCGTCAAGATGAATGACGGCCCTGGCCGGACGACTCATAGTAGTCGCATTTCCCCCGAGTCAAATCAAACAGCCATGAGCCGAAAATACAGCTCAGGCTGAAGTCTGAAAATGGCAGCAGAGTCTGATAGCGCTGCATTTTCAAAGTTATCTGGATGCTATCAGTTAATAAGTTATTGCTCTTTAAGTGTTTTTATTAATTCTATTAGTAACTAAATAATACCCTTTATAGCTAATTCTCCCTATATTTTGTTTCTTATTGTTCTAAACAGTTGGTCGTCATCTGTATCTAAACTGTCTCTCCAAATGAACATTCACCTGCGATGGCAGCTATTTTTTCATTAGACCGTCAGAGGTAGCGTTTTTTCGGTCACACTCAAGAGGGGCAGTATGATTTTTGTTGATGGGCTGGAGTATCCAGTGTCCGCTTTGATATTAAACGACGGAAGTTTAGTTGTTTCAGAAGTCGGTCAGGAGAGAGGTCGTCTGACCCGGGTTTCAGCCTCAGGAAAGCACCGCCATGTTTTTGCGCAGGTCGACAGGCCCAATGGTATTTTACAGGACAACCATGATGGCAGTATCTGGGTTGCCGAAACCCGTGAGCCATCTCTGCTCAGGCTCAACCCCGATGGCTCGCTGGCGGAGAGACTTTACGGAGACGGTGAGAACCCCTTTCTTTGGCCCAATGATATGACTCTGGGGCCTGAAGGGGCCATTTACCTGACAGATTCTGGTATCCGCGTCGCTGACCTGATCACTCGGGAAGGGCCTGATCCGGAAGTCTGGGAGGGGCCAATGCAGGGAAAATTGTTTCGCATTGATCCCGTCAGTAAACAGGTGGATTGCCTTGATGACGGGTTTCGTTTCGCCAATGGTATTGCCTTTGCTCCTGATGGGAAGCTCTATCTCAGTGAGTCGGCAACAGGGAATATCTATCGTTATCCGTTTACAGACAGACTGGAGGTTAGCAGCCGTGAACAGTTTGTGTCGGTCACCGATACTGCCGGCCCATGCCGGGTTGTGGGGCCCGATGGAATCTCTTTTGACAAAGAGGGTAACCTTTATGTGGCCATGTTTGGTCAGGGGCATGTGGCCACTGTCACTCCCGATGGCGAGATTCATCGAACCATTGTGACCAGAGGCTCATGCCCCACCGATGTTGTTTTCGGTGGCAAAGGTAGCAAAAGACTTTACATCACCGAATATCAGCGGGGTAGAGTTGAAATCACCGAAGTACCTGACGAGGGTTTTACTTTTCAATTTTTGTGATTTTGGAACCTTCCAGAGTCAGGTTATACATCAATCCCTTGTTATTGCTGATAAAGCCAATGATGGGAGCTCTAGCGGTTTTAGTGTCTATACCTTCTCCGGCACCAAACTCAGCAATAGCAATACTACCATCGATACCCGCTTCCCAACCTTCGCTGTTCACGAAGTTGTTCAGAGCCTCGCTGGTCATGAACATGACAATCTGGGAGCGAGCCTGTGCGCCCAGCTGGAAACCGATAGAGGCCGATACGGTATTGTAATAGTCCTGTATTGCTCCATTCTTTAAAAGTGCGCCTTCACCGTATTCACCACCCACAACCAGCCCGCCTTTCAGAACCTTGGGGAAGACCAGGATTCCTTTCGCTCTGCTGCCCAGAGATTTTGCAGCACTGCTCTGTGCATAAAGATTTTTCAACGCTTCATGGACGGTAGCATTGAGTTCAGTGCTGGAAGCAGCATGGGCAGAAAGTGACAAGAAAAGGATAAAAGCCGTTACCAGGAGGTGTCTGAGAGAAGCCATATCGGTGCGATTCCGGTAAATAGTGTTGGTCAATGTGGGATCTTGCAGGGTATGTAAAACGAGAGTACCTGCTTTTCCGGGCGAATAGTACCAGATAAATGAGTGGGTTGAAGGCTTTAATACCGGGAGGGAGGGAGAGAGGGAAAACGAGAGTACAACACCCTGAAACAGAGTCCTCTCGAAAGCGTCAAAGTTAGAAGTCGTACTTCATTCTCAGGTAGTAGTTCTGAGCTTTGTAATCTGAACTCTGGTTCAGTTCATAACCCACAACGAAGCTCATGTTATCGTTGCGACGGTAGGTCACACTGGCTGAAGCCTGATAGCTGTTCTTGACAGCGTCGGCCCCTTTTGAGGTGAACTCGGGTCCACCGAGCACGTAACGTGTGGTGGTTTCTACGACATCACCCTTAAAGTCATGCCAGGCCATCAGTTTCAGAGAAGGTTCGAGTTCACCCTGGTCGACTTTGAAAGCCTGACTGATTTCAACGCCAGCACCCAGCTCGACCTTTTGATATTTCTGGCTGTCCACATTCAGGGCAAAACCGGTCGCATACTTGTCATCTTCCTTAAAGGCTTTACTTTTGACCATGGTGTAGTTGAAACCGACCATTGGCACTATCTTCATCTCACCAAAGCTCTGGTTCATGCCCAGCATGGTGGTCAGGCCGTACTGATGACTGATATAGTCCGAAGTAATCGGCGCATCGACAAAGCCATCGATATAACGGCTACGCTCGTTGTTACTGCGACCGATGTTAATGACGCCATCCAGGAACCAGTTATCTTGCTCCCAGGAGCCGTAGAGGCTGACCTGGTAGTTCTTGATGGTAGAGTTGTCATTAGAATCGTGTTTGTCTATTTCGGCATTGGCTACAGTGAATGCAGCTCCTACCAGGTAGTCATCGTTGATGGTGGTTTCTGCGCCCAGTGTCAGACCACTCAGATCGGCATCGAAACCGAAAAGTCTGTCTCCACCATCGTTTCTGCGATCATCCTGAGTGACGTCCGAGCCAAGAACCTGCAACCAGAAACCCTGATTGGTGTAACTGCCACCGTATGACAGCCCAGTGTCAGACAGGTCATCTTCCTGAACCGCCCTGACGTGGGCCAGAACGTTGGTCTTAACCTTGGTTTCTGCCGTTACGTTGGTCATCTGGACGGCGTCAGAGTTGTTGAATTTACTCTCCCTGGCGAACTCAGCCAGTTTCTTTACATCAGTAATGTTGGAAACAGTCTTGTAAAAGTTATTGAAACTCGTGGAGTTGATGGGGTCCCGGGTGATCACTGTCATCGTAGCCGCCAGAGCTTCTTCAGTGGTGGCCCCGGCACCTTCCTGTGCAATCAGATTCTTAAGTGCTTCGAGGGTTCTTGGTGTCAGATCTGTGGTCAGAGCATTGCCGTTCTGTGTGACCTCGGTAGTATCAATCAACACAGAGTGCTCAATTGTCAGATCGGAAGCATTCAGGTTAGTGTTGGCTTCAATAATTTTTGCATCTTCTACGGTGTTGCCAGATTCTACGACTTCCAGGGTAGGAACAATTTTCAGCGTTGAACCTGGGTTAATATTGGCAGTACCGGTGACAATCAGAGCTGGATTGGTGGCGGAGTCGGTATCCATCTCTGTTGTAATGACCCCTGTTGAATAAACAGTCAGATCACCATCAATGGTCTGTGCTCCGGGTTTGTCAAAGCTGGCAATACCATAGATTTTGACGTCTGTTGTACCGGAATTCTTCTTGATATCACCTCGGAAACTGGCTACGTATGAATCTGACCTTACGACTGTGATGCTTTCAACATCCTCAATATCGCCACCAAATGTCGAGTTACCACCTATCGTCAGAATATCACCGGGTCCGGTATAACCCAGCACTTTGCCCTCTACCGTACCGTCAACGACTCCCATAACAAGGGCTCCACCGGCATCGCTGAAGTCAATAGAAGTATCTCCGTTTGTTTTCAGTACACCGCCATTAACTAAGATCGTAGCATTTGTTCCGAGCTTCCCACCTTCGGCTGCTGTGATGGCTCTGTTACCTTGCAGTGTCCCGGTTATGGTGACGATGCCCGACAGCTCTTCTTCAATTCTGAAAGCATCTCCGTCTTCTACCTGAATAGTGCCGCCCAGATTGGTTTCTCCAACATTGATTTGAATGACGCTGGCTTCGCCGTTACTCAACAGGATACCGTGGGCTGTACCTTTACCATACAGGCCGCTGAGCGAAGGCATATTCACGGCGTAGCTGGTATTAGCCTGGCGATAGAGCAGAATGGCTTCGCCATTCGGGTTATCGAGATTGATATTGACTGGCTGAAGTAACGAGCCCTGGACGTAGAAAGTACCGTTGTCAGCATCCAGAATGAATGCATAGGTGTCGGTTGCTTCAGCATTAACATTGCGTGTCACTGCACCGAATAGCCCGCTGGCGGCGTAACTATCGCCGTCACTGGTGATTTCTGTCACTGCGCTGGACTGGGTGGCGGCAAATGGAATTGTTGCAGCAATCACTGCAGCGAGAGTCTTCTTCCTGAACAGGCTCTTGTTCATCCTTTCTTCCTTGCATTAGATGACTGCGATTTTTTCAAATTTGAAATCCGGCTGAATCCACTATCGGCACACGGCTGGGAATACTTCAGGGCTGAAGAGAAAAAAACCGGACTTTGGTCAATTGACAGGTCAGGAGGTCGATATTTCTCTGGTCCTTTACCCATGAATGGAATCAGACCGGATGAATCAAGACAGGAAGGGTGAGGTATTTTCGGGGCTAAGTGTCTGCAAAAAACGCCTGGCAACGGCCATATCGGCGGTGATGGCTCTGACCTGTGAAATAGCCTATTCCAGACAGATTGTGACCAGCAGCGAAACCATTGAGCCTAACCAGATCATTCAGGCCTTGCCTGAAGATGAAACCGCTATTGAAATTCGCAATCCTTCTGGCAAAAGCGTGCTTCTGATTGAGGGACTGGTTTTGAATCCGGATACCGATGGCAATGCACAGTCTGCTGTTCGATACATTGGCTCGAGTTCCGGTCTTTTGCTGTGGCTGGGCCCAAAAGGCGAGATAAGAGGGGAAGGACAGTCAGACGGCATTCTGATTGACGCGGGTCAGGAGCCCGACTCTGAAAATCCTCATTGGACTGAGAGGAGGAGCAGTCAGTGATATCTCGGGAGTAGAGCAGATCATTGTTTATGATCATGGCAGAGACGTGGATGATGCACCTGTTCTGAAAGGCAATATCCTGCAAGGCTCCAGTATCGAGCGTCCCGATTTGTTCATAGAAGGGCCGTTGAAGATTGTTAATGATGCCACCACTGCACAGACGCTGGATGTGGATATTCAGCAATCAGGCAATGGACGTTTGATTATTTCTTTACCTGAAAATGCAGAGACAAGCACCCCTGTTGTGGTCACCGGGCAGGTTGATTTTGGTAGTTCGCCCGCTATTCAGGTTGTTCCCACTGGTGAAACCTTTGTCAGATAACGGATTGCCACTGCGATGGCCTCGGCCATACTGATGGCAGAAGCAACGCCTTTCCCGGCAATGTCGTAGGCAGTGCCATGATCTACTGAAGTTCTCAGGAAGGGTAAGCCGCAGGTGATTGAAATGGTTTTATGGAAGTCCACCATTTTGGTCGCAATGTGTCCCTGATCATGATAGAGCGAGATGACAGCATCAAACTTTCCATTCAGAGCCTGATAAAACACCGAGTCAGCAGGCAGGGGGCCGGACACGTTCAACCCAAGCTGCTGTAGTTCAAGAACAGCAGGCCTGATTTCTTCCTGCTCTTCATGTCCAAACAGTCCGTTATCTCCACAATGAGGATTTAACCCGGCTATAGCCAGATGGGGGGTCTCAATACCCAGAGATTTCATGGCATCAACCGCTTTTTGAGCACATTGAATCAGGTGATGTCGGGTGACGTAGTCACAGGCCAGCTTGAGAGACAGATGTCGTGAAAGAAAAAAGACTTTCAAGCCCGCAACCTCAAATAAAGTGAGTGGGTTCTTGCTGTTTGTCAGCTCGGCAAGAATCTCGGTGTGTCCTGCCTGTCTGATATTAGCCGCGTCCAGGGACATCTTATTAACAGGGGGCGTTACCAGAGCCTGGGCCTGCCTCTCCAGAGCCAGTTGTGTTGCCAGTTGAATACAGTCGTAGGCCATCTTTCCTGCGGCTGGGGAAACTCTGCCCGGCTCGACACTTTGAGGAGGGGCAGGTGGCTCAAGGACATTGAGAATACCTGTCCGTGGATCAATATCCGAACAGGCCTCAACAGAGTTGATAGTAAGAGGCGAAGCGCTGATCGAAATGGCTTGCTGAAGAATCTCCACGTAGCCGACGACCAGCAATCGACAGGTATTGGAGAAGTCATTGGTTAAAAGTGCCTTTATCAGGATTTCCGGGCCAATTCCGGCCGGGTCACCCATTGGAATACAGATAAGGGGTTTCATCACTCACAGCAACGTCTGGCTGGACTCAGTCTGATTGATAGCTGTGAGTTTAGTCCATGCAATCAGGAAGAACATGCCATCCTATTCAAAGTATAATTGCATTGCCGTACAGTCAGGAGCGGATGATATTACCACCTGCCTCGCTGATGGCCGCCAGGCTCTCATCATCGAAACGGCTGTCTGTGATAATGGTATCCAGCTCATTCAGCTGACAGATGGTTTTCATGCTGGAAGCGCCAAACTTGCTGGAGTCTGCCAGCAGTACACTGCGGGCTGCACGTTCCAGCATCTTGCGACGAATAAAGTAATGGTCGGTAGACGCAGTAGTCATACCGTGTTGCAGACTCCAGCTGTTGGTTGCCAGAAAGGCAACGTCAGCATTAATGCTGTCCAGGAAGGACAGGGCAGTTGTGTCACAGTGAGCCTTGGTAATGGCACTGACCAGTCCCCCCGTCGTGTAGACCTTGGCGGTTGAAGAGTCTGACAATTGCAGAGCAATTTTCAGGTCGGGCGTAATAATAGTGACCTTCATGCGCATCAACAGCTTGGCCAGGGCCATGGTGCTTGTGCCAGCATCCAGCAGAATGATCTGCCCTTCCTTGACCAGATTGAGGGCCTCGTGAGCAATGGACTTTTTCTCTTCAATGTTGACGGCGTTCTTCTTTTCGTAGGGGATATCTTCCATCAGGAAGCTTTTAGATACCGCACCGCCATAGGTGACGCGCAATTTGTCTTCCTGCTCCAGAGTTCGTATGTCGCGTCGAATAGTCATCTGGGAAACATCGAATTTCTCCGCCATCTCTTCGATGTTGGCACAGCCTTTCTCTTCAACATAAGACAAAATGTGCTCTCGACGCTCAACGGGAAGCATACCTGGACCTCTTGAATCATTGTGTATCTGTTATTAACGCCTCTCAGGGAGCTCTGGGGCGTAGTACTGGTTCGTGCTGCCGATATAGAGACAAGGCAATCAGAACAGCTAAAATTCACTGGCAGATTATATGGCAGAATTTGTTCAGTTTCTTCCCCAGATATACCTATATGGTTAAAAAAGAGACGAGTTTTGATTCAGGCATCAGGCTTTGTCCTGACTGTGATCTGATGATAAATACACCGGTCTTCAATCATGACCCGGCCTGTCGGCAGCAGGCTGTATGCCCCCGATGTGGCTGTGTGCTGGAGTCTCATCGCCCTGCAGGCATTCAGAGTAGTCTGGCTCTGGTTGTGACTGGCTTAATTCTGTTTATACCGGCCAATTATTACCCTGTTCTATCCATGGATATTCTGGGAAATGAGCAGCAAAGCACGATTTGCGGAGGTGTTGCTGCTCTCTATCAAGGGGATTATGGTGCTATAGCTTTGCTGGTGCTCCTGTCTGCCATACTGATCCCTCTTTTTCGCCTTTTGATTCTGCTTAAAATCATTGTATCTGCCATCACTAGCCGGGGGCGCAGAATATCCAGAAGTTTGCTGAGACTTTATACCCGCCTGGAAGAGTGGGGCATGACGGAAATCTATTTTCTGGGTGCGCTGGTCGCGGTCATCAAACTGGCAGATATGGCCAGCGTGCAGATAGGTACAGGGTTATATTGCTTTGCCGGACTGATGCTCTGCGAACTGATTATTGCCCAGAACCTGAACGAGCATGAGATCTGGACAATGCTGGGAGAGGATGAATGACTGCATCGGATTCGGAGCAACCCGGCCCGATGTCCAGCGGTGCTGATTGTGGGATAAAACTCTGTCTGGATTGCCACAGGGTTTGTCAGGCAGAAGATGTCCGGTGTCCCCGTTGTGGCAGTAAAGTGCGATCCAGAAAAAAAGACAGCCTGTCCCGTTGTTGGGCTCTAACCTTCACCGCCGCGCTGCTCTACATACCTGCAAACATGCTGCCGATAATGATCGTAAGTCGTTTTGGGCGCAGCAGGCCGGATACGATCATGTCTGGGGTTATGGAGCTGATACATCATGGTATGGCACCCATTGCGCTGCTGGTTTTTACAGCGAGTATCCTGGTCCCTTTGATGAAACTTTTGGGCATGGTATGGCTGCTGGTTTGTGTGCATACAAGAAGGATCAACCCGGGTCGTCAGACTGCCTTGTATCGATTGATTGTCTGGATTGGCCGCTGGTCCATGCTGGATATTTTTATTATTTCCCTTCTCGTCGCACTGGTGCAGTTCGGGCATCTGGGCACTGTCACGGCGGGTCCTGCGGCTTTTGCGTTTGCCGCGGTGGTGGTGTTGACCATGTGCGCGGCAATGAGCTTTGACCCCAGATTACTTTGGGACCGGTCAAGGCCGTTCAGTCTGAAAGGAGATCAACAATGAGCGATGAAAAGATCGCTGTGAAGGCTGATCTGAAAGAGCGTCGTCGTGTTCCGGCTATCTGGCTGCTGCCCCTTATTGCTCTGATGATTGTTGCCTTTCTTATCTGGAGAACACTGTATCAACACGGGCTCGAAGTTCACGTTCATTTTGACAGTGCCAAAGGCATGCAAGTAGGCAAAACAGAAGTCAGGTACAACGGTCTGGCGGTAGGTAAAGTCGCTCGAATGACCATGACGAAAGACCTTGAAGGTGTCGATGTCGAGCTGGAAATGGATCGGCAGATGCAGAAGTATCTCAGAGATAACAGTCAGTTCTGGCTGGTTCAGCCCCAACTTTCTGTAGCGGGCGTGTCCGGTCTGGATACTCTGGTCTCTGGCAACTACATCGCTTTTAAGCCCTCCGAGAAGGGGGAAAGGCAGCTATCCTTCCTGGCGCTGAAGTCACCACCCACGCCGGGCATAGAAGAAGGTGGGCTGAGCCTGGTACTTCAGGCTGAAGAGTTGTCCTCTGTGCAGGAGGGAAGCCCGGTCTATTATCGCCGTCTGAAGATTGGCGAAGTGACTCGCTACGCTCTCTCATCGGATAACGAAAGAGTCGATGTCCATGTTTACATCAAACCGATGTTCACTCATCTGGTAAGAAAAAATACCCGTTTCTGGAATGCGGGAGGGGTGGATATTTCCGGAGGTCTGACGCACCTGAAGGTCAGAACCCAGTCGTTGATTTCCATTATCCAGGGCGGGGTCGCTCTTTACACTCCGGAATGGGAGGAAAAAGAACCGAAAGCATCCGATGGCACCCGCTTTCCTTTGTACGACGATTATGACGCAGCGGAAGCGGGAATTCGTATTTCTATTAAGTTCCCTCTGGATGTCGCTCTTGGCCAGGAAAAATCAAAAATACTGTTTCATGGTATGGAAGTGGGCGTTATCAAGAATACGTCGTTTAATGAGGATTACTCAGCCATTATTGCCGAGGCCGTTATTCGTCCTGAAGCCAGGAACATTTTGGTAAAAGGTGCCCGTTTCTGGATGGTGGCACCACAAATAAACCTCAAAGGCATCACCGGCCTGGAGACCTTATTGGCTGGCCGCTATATCGCTATGGATGTCAGTCAGGTTGATATGAAAAATGCCGAACCGGAAACAGATTTTATGGGTCTGGCCACCAAGCCTCCGGCTTCACCATCTTCTCCGGGCTTACACCTTGAGCTCAGGGCTGACTCCCTTGAAGGTCTGAATCAGGGTAGCCCTGTCCTCTACAGAAAAATGCCTGTTGGTGAAGTGGAGTCCTACACGCTGGGAAAACAGGAAGTGGTGATCAAAATATTGATCAAGCCCAAATATCAACATCTCGTGAATAAAAGCACGCTTTTCTGGAATATCAGCGGTGTAACTCTGGAAGGTGGGTTGCAGGGATTCAAAGTCAGGACAGGAACACTCAACTCTATGATTTCAGGAGGCATTGCATTTAAAACCCCAAACCCTGATGCAGCCAAAGTTGCCAATAAAACCCGGTTTGTTTTGTATGATGATATTAACCGGGCAAGTGAAACCGGCAAGGTGATACATATTCAATTTGAATCGGCGGATGGCCTTCAGGTAGGTACACGACTGAAGTACAAAGGTCTGGAGATGGGAAAGGTGACAGAACTTAATCTGGATGATGCCAAAAAAGCCATAAAAGCCAGCGTCTTACTCAATGGAGGCGCTGATTGGCTGGCTCGCAAAGGTTCCAGGTTCTGGCTGGTTAAACCTAAACTGGGTCTCACCAACACAGCTCACCTGGAAACCTTGTTGACAGGTCTTTATATCGACGTGTCGCCAGCACGCTCCCAGGCTGCTGCCAAGCGTGATGTTTTTGTTGCAGACCCAAGAGCGCCTGATGATCAGCCTCGTTCTGGTGGTCTGCGTATTCGCTTGGTCAGTGCTCAGCTGGGTTCCATTAAACCGGGTAATCCCGTTTATTACCGGGAGATTCCGGTAGGCGTGGTTACCGGATTCAAGTTGGGTAACCCTGCCAACAAAGTCATTATTTTTCTCAACATCGAAGATCGCTACGCGCCGCTGGTAACCCATAAAAGCCGATTCTGGAATGCCAGTGGCGTGGATTTCAATTTTGGTTTGTTCAGTGGTGCCAGGCTTCGAACGGAATCCCTCGAAGCGGTTCTGGCGGGTGGCGTTGCCTTTGCGACGCCGGAGCAGGGACACAGGGTTGCTCCTGAAACTTCGTTCGAGCTGGCGGATGAACCGCAAGCTGAATGGCTGAAATGGGCTCCTGCCATCGTCTACCCTGAATAGCTCCAGAACGATTATTTGCATCTTTTTCTCATGCAGGCATCATAGGAAACTGTTTAAACAATAATACTGACAGCAGGAAGCCATTGCAGTCTATTTGAAGCCAGGTTTCCAATAAACGTTCTGGCGGCACGAGGCAAGGCGGTGGTGATTCATTATGATTTTGCAGCCGGAAAAGCGACTTCCATTCCTGAAGATATCCGGCAAGCGTTGTTAGAGCACGTTCAGTAATGACTGATGTCCTTGAAATCAGGGCCGGTTCCACAGCTCTGGAAAAAATACGAGATGAAGGTCTTCCCCAGTCCGGTATTGATATCATGCTGGGGGCTTCAGGCGGTCCCAAATGGTTCGTGTTAACAGGTCTGGACAAGTGTCTGATCGGTGAATATTTTAAAGACAGACAGCAGCCCCTGAACCTCTTAGGTACGTCTGCGGGAGCATGGCGCCTCAGTTGTTATGCTCAGGAAAATGCCCTCGAAGCTCACCACCGGCTTGAACAGGGTTACTTGCTGACAGAGTATTCAATAGAGCCAGATGCTGCGGAGGTCAGCCGAAAGTGCCGGGTTCTGGCCCGGGACATGTTGGGTGAGAATGGAGCAAACGAGATTCTTGCCAATGGGGTCATAAGATTTAACCTGATCGCAGCCAAGAGCCGGGGGCTTATCAAAAGCGATGTGAACCTGAAACAGCTCTCGGGACTCAGCCTTGCAGCAATCGGCAATACATTCAGCCGCAAAACACTGGGGGCTTTTTTTACCAGAACGCTTTTCCATCATCCTGATGCCAATGCTCCGTTCTACAAAATGGACAACCTGCCAACAGAGAGGGTTTCTTTATCCGAAGAGAATATGCTGGATGCCATTATGGCCTCCGGATCAATTCCTCTGGCGATGGAAGGGGTGCGGAATATTGCCGGTGCCCCGAAAGGTGTGTATCGGGATGGCGGCATCACAGACTACCATTTTGACATGGCATTTCCGAAGGGAGAGGGCCTGATTCTTTACCCTCACTTCTATCAACGAATCGTGCCTGGCTGGTTTGATAAAAGCCTGAAGTGGCGAACACCGGCCATTGAACACTGTGACAAGCTGGTTTTGGTGTACCCTTCTGAATCCTTTGTCAGCAAACTTCCCTATGGCAAAATTCCGGACAGAACCGATTTTAAAACCTTTTCTTTTGATGAAAGGGTTAAGTACTGGCAAAAAGTCATTAAAGAGAGTGACAGATTGGGAGGCGCTTTTCTGGAAGCTATCGAAACAGGAAAGATTCGACAGGAAGTAAAACCTCTTTAAGAAGAGAGGTCAGAATGGCACCGAAAGTCATAGTTTAGCATTCAAAGGAATCAGCAGAACAAACGTCTTCTGGCTCTCGAACCTGTGATGATTGCGCTTATTGTTTTATTCCACTGTCAACGGCAACTTCACTGACGGGAAGACCAAGATAAAGCGAAGGGTTGTGATAGATTTCACACGATACAGGACGATCTTCGTCATTCTGAATATACGATTGAGGGCTCATAAAAAAGTGTAAAGATAAATCTGCATTGTGCTCGTATTCACTGACCACATTCATAATGGCTGTGAGTGCATTCATTAAATTACTATGTTGATTATTAAAATGCAGTGGCAGAGGCAGGTGTAGATCATTAAAAAGCATCGCTGGGGTTCCCCATACCAGATGAACATTTGTAGACTCTGAACAGCTGCTGCAAGGATTGAAGGCTTCTGGAATAATAGCTGCAAGCATCACCGGCGTGACTGTGCCAGCGGCAGCCTGATTACCCGCATCGGCCACCGTCATTCGAGTAACGATCAGCTGTAACATATTTCCTTCCTGAATAGCTTGAAAAACAGCAGTAAGATCGATCATCAGTGAGGCGTTCTGAAACTCAGCAGTGAGCAGGTGAGTCATTCCCATATATGACAGGTCCGGCCATTGAGATGGGTCTATTTTCGCCGCTCTTTCACGAGACAGAGCCTCTACCCTGGAATGGATTGGCAACGTTAACAGTACTGTCTGTCCGGCTCCTGCACTACGCGCTGCCAGAGACATTTTTTCCAGGAACTCCATCTGCTTTTGCTTTTGCTCCACCATCTCAAATAGCTTTGGCAGACGTTCCTGATCCCCCTCCTCCAACTTAAAATTTACATGATCTATCCCGCTGAGATGACCCATATCTACAAGACTATAAGCAATTCGCTCAGCCAATGCCTTGGCATATGCATCGCCATCTTCTTCTGCTTCTGCCCGCGCGATAGCATCAAAAGCCCAGTCTTTGACTTTAACCTGAACAATCAACGTATCATCATTTTCACCCTTCTTTACCGACAAGAATTTATAGGGTATCGGATCAAACGCCCCGGGATCAGGTATCTCAAAGTTCGTTGCTCCGGTGGTGTTTTTAGCTGCAGAGCTTTTCATATCTTCATCAGCGGAGGATGACGGACCGGAAGGTGGAGAAGTAGAGTTCCCGGAATCACAGGTTCGGCAGAACACCTCTTTGCCGCACCTCTTACAGGTACCGGGTGCAGCCAGCACTTGCACGCTAAGTAACAAAACAAATAAAGAAAGCCATCTCGATTGATGAATAAAATAATGATGCATATCCCAATTCGCCCTTAATAAAAAAACGAATATGAGCATAGACTAAAATTTTGCACTGCAAGCCAGGGAATTTCTTAAAGAAAGGCAAGCTCAGCCCAAACCGATAATATGACAGCTCGCCCAGGATCAGAGGTCAGTTTATGATGCGGTCAAACCGCACTGGCATAATCAGCAGAACAAACGTCTTCTGACGCCTGAGTCTGTGATGATTGCATTTATAGTCTTGTTACATCTTCGCTGAAAATGCACTATCGGGAAGATTTCGATTAATCGAATGTTCGATATCGGGGATTGATGATAGAGGATCTTCGTTATTCTGAATATACGTTTGAGGAGCCGCAAAAAAGTGTAAAGATAAATCAGCATTTTGCTCGTATTCACTGGCCACATTCATAATCGCTGTGAGTGCATCCATTAAATCATGTTGATTAAAACGCAGTGGCGGGGGCAGGTTCTCATCATGATAAATCATTGGCACGGCTCCCCATACCAGATGAACATTCGGAGACTCTGCTTGATCACGGCGCTGAGTGGGGTCTTCAATAAGAGCTGCAAGCATCACGGGCGTGACTGTGCCAGCGGCAGCCTGATTGCCCTCATCTGCAGCCGCCATTCGGGTAATGATCAGCTGTATCATATTTCCCTCCTGAATAGCCTGAAAAACAGCAGTAAGGTCGAACATCAGTGAGGCGTTCTGAAACTCAGCAGTGAGCAGGTGAGTCATTCCCATATACGACAGGTCCGGCCATTGAGATGGGTCTATATTCGCGGCTCTTTCACGAGTCAGAGCATCTACTCTTTCATGGATTGTCCACCTTCTAAACGTTATTGCTCGTTCGTCTTCTGCACCAAGCGCTGCCAGATACATTTTTTGCAAGAACTCGATCTGCTTTTGCTTTTGCTCCACCATCTTAAATAGCTTTGGCAGACGTTCCTGATCCCCCTCCTCCAACTCAAAATTGACATAATTTATCCCTTTGATGATATTGCGCATATCTACAAGATTAGAAGCCATTTGCTCAGCAAATGCCATGGCACATGCATCGCCATCTTCTTCTGTTTCCGCCCTTTCGATATCATCAATAGCCCAGTCTCTGATTTTAAATTGAACTATCAACGTGTCATCATTTTCCCTCTTTACCGACAAGAATCTATAGGGTTTCAGATATAACTCCACGGAATTAGGTGTCTCAGAGTTCGTTGCTCCGGTGGTTTTAGCTGCAGAGCTTTTCATGTCCTCATCAGCAGAGGATGACGGACCAGAAGGTGAAGAAGTAGAGTTCCCGGAATCACAGGTTCGGCAGAACACCTCTTTGCCGCACCTCTTACAGGTACCGGGTGCAGCCAGCACTTGCACGCTAAGTAACAAAACAAATAAATAAAGCCATCTCGATTGATGAATAAAATAATGATGCATATCTCAATTCGCCCTTAATAAAAAAACGAATATGAGCATAGACTAAAATTTTGCACTGCAAGCCAGGGAATTTCTTAAAGAAAGGCAAGCTCAGACCAAACCGATAATATGACAGCTCGCCCAGGATCAGAGGTCAGTTTATGATGCGGTCAAACCGCACTGTCAGAATCAGCAGAACAAACGTCTTCTGACGCCTGAGTCTGTGATGATTGCATTTATAGTCTTGTTACATCTTCGCTGAAAATGCACTATCGGGAAGATTACGATTAATCGAATGTTCGATATTGAGGATTGTTAATAGAGGATCTTCGTTATTCTGAATATACGTTTGAGGAGCCACAAAAAAGTGTAAAGATAAATCAGCATTTTGCTCGTATTCACTGACCACATTCATAATGGCTGTGAGTGCATTCATTAAATTACTATGTTGATTATTAAAATGCAGTGGCAGAGGCAGGTGTATATCATTAAAAAGCATTGCTGGGGTTCCCCATACCAGATGAATATTCGTGGACTCTGAACAGCTGCTGTAACGATTGAAGGCTTCTGGAATAATAGCTGCAAGCATCACCGGCGTGACTGTGCCAGCGGCAGCCTGATTGCCCTCATCTGCTGCAACCGTTTGAGTAATGATCAGCTGTATCATATTTCCTTCCTGAATAGCTTGAAAAACAGCAGTAAGATCGATCGTCAGTGAGGCGTTCTGAAACTCAGCAGTGAGCAGGTGAGTCATTCCCATATATGACAGGTCTGGCCATTGAGATGGGTCTATTTTCGCCGCTCTTTCACGAGACAGAGCCTCTACCCTAAAATGGATTGGCGTCTTTAACATTAGTGTCTGTCCGGCTCCCGCACTGCACGCTGCCAGATACATTTTTTCCAGGAACTCCATCTGCTTTTGCTTTTGCTCCACCATCTCAAATAGCTTTGGCAGACGTTCCTGATCCCCCTCATCTAACTTAAAATTGACATGATCTATCCCTCTGATATTGCTCATATCTACAAGATTAGAAGCAATTAGCTCAGCCAATCCCTTGGAAGATGCATCGCCATCTTCTTGTGTTTCTGCACGCTGGATAGCATCAATAACCCTACTTTGGACTTTAACCTGGACAATCAACGAATCACCATTTTCACCCTTCTCTACCGCCGAGAATCTATAGGGTATCGGATCAAACGCCTCGGGATCAGGTATCTCAGAGTTCGTTGCTCCGGTGGTGTTCTTAGCTGCAGAGCTTTTCATATCTTCATCAGCAGAGGATGACGGACCAGAAGGTGAAGTAGAGTTCCCGGAATCACAGGTTCGGCAGAAAAGCTCTTTGCCGCACCTCTCACAGGTACAGGGGGAAGCCAGCACTTGCACGCTAAGTAACAAAACAAATAAAGAAAGCCATCTCGATTGATGAATAAAATAAAGATGCATATACCAATGCGCCCTTAATAAAAAAACGAATATGAGCATAGACTAAAATTTTGCACTGCAAGCCAGGGCATTTCATAAAGAAAGGCAAGCTCAGCCCGAACCGATAATACGACAGCTCGCCCAGGATCAGAGGTTAGTATGCGGTCAAACCGCACTGTCAGACTCAGCAGAACAAACGTTTCATGACTGCTGAGTCTGTGAGGATTGCACTTATAGTCTTGTTACATCTTCGCTGAAAATGCGCTATCGGGAAGATTACGATTAATCGAATGTTCGATATTGGGGATTGATAATAGAGGATCTTCGTTATTCTCAATATACGTTTGAGGCGTCGTAAAAAAGTGTAAAGATAAATCAGCATTTTGCTCGTTTTCACTGACCACATTCATAATGGCTGTGAGTGCATCCATTAAATCATCTTGATTAAAAGTAAGCGCCAAATAAACCAGCGTACTGGCTGCCGCCCCCAAGATTTCTTATTCTTTGCCTGTCTTAACATTCCAGGGGAGAAGCTGTTCCAGTTTCTCAACGGTATCGGCGTAAGGCAGCTCTTTTAAAATATGGTTCAGGTAATTGAAAGGCTCCAGACCATTCACCTTTGCGCTTTCAATCAGGCTGTATAAAAGGGCACTGGCTTGCGCCCCTTTTGGCGTGTCTGCAAACATCCAGTTCTTGCGGCCAATAGCGAAGGGGCGGATGGTGTTTTCCGCTGCGGCATTACTGATATCCAGGTGGCCGTTGTCACAGTAAACGACCAGTTTTGGCCATTGGTTCAATGCATAGCTCATGGCTTGGTGCGACAGGCTGCCCGGGTCTAGCCTGGTTATGTTTTTCTCCAGCCATACATGAAAGTCGTCCAGTAGTGGCTTACTCTTTTGCTGACGCAGGATGGCTTTTTCTGATGGAGGAAGATCTCCTATTTCTTTCTCAATGGCGTAAAGCTTACCGATTTTGCCTAAAGCGACATTCGCCTTGCTAACGCGGGTGTTTTTCACCTTTTTGCCCGGTTTGGCTTCGCCCTTCCTGGCATCCAGAAATTTCCTGCGAACGTGGTCGAAGCAACCCGCCTGGGTGATGCCTTCTTGTTTGCATACAGCGTCGTAACTGGCATACCCGTCAGTTTGCAGGTAACCGCTGAACCCTTCGAACAGACGCAGGGGAACCTCCTTGCCTCTTGAGGGATCGTATTCAAACACCACCGATGTTTGTCCGGGTGGCCCACCAAGGCTGACCCACATATATTTGTCAGAGTTGATGGACTTGCTGGTTTCCTTGATCACCTGAATTCGGGTTTCGTCAGCATGGATCACCGAACCGGTCTTTTGATGATCTCTCATCAAATTGATGAGTGGCCGCAGTTCTGTAGACAGCCGAATCAAAGAGTTGGCCATCGTCGTCCGGGTGACAGAGCCACCGTATCGCTTGAGGATATTCTCTTGCCTGTACAAAGGCAGTGCGTCGCAGTACTTGGAGACAATGATCCAGGCCAGTGTGCAAACAGAGAGTGAAGATTTGGGCAGTGGGTGTTTTGGCAGCTCTGCAACTTTAATGACCCGCTTCTCCTGTCCATGCTCATCGACTTCTGGAAAGACTGCTTTCTCTTGCAGAATTTCTTTCACCTGAACCTTGGTCGGAACGATATCAAGCTCTTCACGGACTTTGACAAAGAAGGTATCAATGGCTCCGGCTTTTTCTTCTTCACTGAGTTCAGAGCGTTCCTGCACTCTGGGCAGAGACTCTGAAAATGACTTGCGCCCTGTTTTCTTTTTGCGTGGTTTTGGAGGCTCTTGCTCTGGCTGACCTTCAGCTTCGTCTTGCTCTCCGGTGCAGCCTTCCAGCTCCACCTCGTTGAAAATGTCGACCTGGCTGTTGTTTTTTTCAGTGCTTCTTCCGTACAGGCGGGATCGGGAGAGCCTCAGGTACTCTTCCAGTTGCGCAATGCGTTTTTTTTGAGAATCGATGACCTCTGACTTCTTTTGAATAATGTCGTCTTTTTCAAGAAGGGCATTTTCTTTTTCAAGAAGGGCATTTTCTTTTTCAAGAATGACACTTTCCTGCGAATGGATCGCCTCAAACAAGGCGACCATTTCAGGGTTAGTCTCAGCCTGATGAAAGGGCAAATCCAGTGCGGATTTCGGCTGAAAAATCAGAGTGTCGGCGGTCGATTTCATGGTCGCTATTTTACCATAAAACCCTGAAAAACAGGACTAAAAACAGCTCTCATAATGCCTTTTTTTATGGGGTTGCATGGCATTGAGATTGTAGCCGTCCAGCAGCCAGTTTAATTGTTTCCCGGTTAATGTAACCAGCTCTTCGTCCGGTTTGGGCCAGTGGAATTTGTCCTCAGACAGGCTCTTGTAATAAAGCACAAAACCATTATCTTCCCAGAACAGGCACTTGATTTTATTACGCTGCCGGTTGGTAAACGCATATAAATAGCCGTCAAAGGGGTTGTGCCCCAGCTCTTGTTCAACCAACACAGCAAGCCCACGAAATGACTTGCGAAAGTCAATCGGCTCCCGGTAGAGAAACACCTTTGGTAATACCTCTGACGGTCGCATAACCGGGGTGTTCATAGCATATCCCTCACCAGTTGCTCACAAAGCGACAGGTTACTTTCATCAATACCGGACACTGTTACACCACTGGGTAGGGTGATGGAGAGTGGTGTTATCCGAGAAGGCGCACCAGGTTCTGGTTGGGGTGTTACCTGGACAAAGCCAGAGTTGTTCGGGGTCGGTTTTACGCTGGGGGTTGTGTCGAGTTTACGCTTCCAGTATCCGAATTTGGATACCCTTATACCATGCTGTTGGCACCACGCACTCTGAGTCAAACCTGAATCCCGCCACGACTGAACACGCTCTAGCCATTCACTGTCTGCGGGTAATTTCTTTGACATATTGGCCTCCTTATATCGGGAGGCTAATCATTTCAAATGGGGTTTTGATTCTGAAGGGCGTGGGTTTATTTGGCGTTTACGATTAAAACGCAGTGGCGGGGGCAGGTTCATATCATTATAAATCATTGGCGGGGTTCCCCATACCAGATGAATATTCGAAGACTCTGTTTGTTCACGGCGCCATAAGAGGGTTTCTGGAATAAGAGCTGCAAGCATCACCGGCGTGACTGTGCCAGCGGCAGCCTGATTGCCCTCATCTGCTGCAAGCGTTTGAGTGATGATCAGCTGTATCATATTTCCTTCCTGAATAGCCTGAAAAACAGCAGTAAGATCGAACATCAGTGAGGCGTTCTGAAACCCAGCAGTGAGCAGGTGAGTCATTCCCATATACGACAGGTTTGGCCATTGAGATGGGTCTATATTCGCGGCTCTTTCACGAGTCAGAACCTCTGCTCTTTCATGGATTATACTCCTTGCCATTATTGTCCGTTCGACTTTTGCACCACGCGCTGCCAGAAACATTTTTTTCAAGAACTCGATCTGCTTTTGCTTTTGCTCCACCATCTCAAATAGCTTTGGCAGACGTTCCTGATCCCCCTCATCCAACTTGAAATTTGCATGATCTAACCCGCTGAGATTGCCCATATCTACAAGATTAGAAGCAATTTGCTCAGCCACTGCCTTGGCAATTGCATCGCCATCTTTTTCTGTTTCTGCACGCTGGATAGCATCAATAACCCTACTTTGGACTTTAACCTGGACAATCAACGAATCACCATTTTCACCCTTCTCTACCGCCGAGAATCTATAGGGTATCGGATCAAACGCCTCGGGATCAGGTATCTCAGAGTTCGTTGCTCTGGTGGTGTTTTTAGCTGCAGAGCTTTTCATATCTTCATCAGCAGAGGATGACGGACCAGAAGGTGAAGTAGAGTTCCCGGAATCACAGGTTCGGCAGAAAAGCTCTTTGCCGCACCTCTCACAGGTACAGGGGGAAGCCAGCACTTGCGCGCTAAGTAACAAAACAAATAAAGAAAGCCATCTCGATTGATGAATAAAATAATGATGCATATCCCAACTCGCCCTTAATAAAAAAAACGAATATGAGCATAGACTAAAATTTTGCACTGCAAGCCAGGGCATTTCATAAAGAAAGGCAAGCTCAGCCCGAACCGATAATACGACAGCTCGCCCAGGATCAGAGGTTAGTATGCGGTCAAACCGCACTGTCAGACTCAGCAGAACAAACGTCTCCTGACTCCTGAGTCTGTAATGATTGCATAGTCTTGTTAGATCTTCGTTGAAAATGCGCTATCGGGAAGATTACGATTAATCGAATGTTCGATATTGGGGATTGATAATAGAGGATCTTCGTTATTCTGAATATACGTTTGAGGCGTCGTAAAAAAGTGTAAAGATAAATCAGCATTTTGCTCGTTTTCACTGACCACATTCATAATGGCTGTGAGTGCATCCATTAAATCATGTTGATTAAAACGCAGTGGCGGGGGCAAGTTCATATCATTATAAATCATTGGCGGGGTTCCCCATACCAGATGAATATTCGGAGACTCTGCTTGATCACGGCGCTGAGTGGGGCCTTCAATAAGAGCTGCAAGCATCACCGGCGTGACTGTGCCAGCGGCAGCCTGATTGCCCTCATCTGCAGCCGCCATTCGGGTAATGATCAGCTGTATCATATTTCCTTCCTGAATAGCTTGAAAAGCAGCAGTAAGATCGAACATCAGTGAGGCGTTCTGAAACTCAGCAGTGAGCAGGTGAGTCATTCCCATATACGACAGGTTTGGCCATTGAGATGGGTCTATATTCGCGGCTCTTTCACGAGTCAGAGCCTCTAATCTTTTATGGATTGTACTCCTTCGCATTATTGTCCGTTCGACTTCTGAACCACGCGCTGCCATAAACATTTTTTTCGAGAACTCGATCTGCTTTTGCTTTTGCCCCACCATCTCAAATAGCTTTGGCAGACGTTCCTGATCCCCCTCATCCAACTTAAAATTCACATGATCTATCTTGCTGTGATTGCCAATAGCTACAAGCTTAGAAGCAATTAGCTCAGCCAATGACTTGGTACATGCATCGCCTTCTTTCTCTACTGCTGCCCGCTCGATAGCATCAATAACACTCTCTCGGACTTTAACTTGAACAATCAACGAATCACCATTTTCACCTTTCTCTACCGACGAGAATCTGTAGGCTGGCAGATAAAACTCTTCGAGATCAGGTCTCTCAGAGTTCGTTGCTCCGCTGGTGTTTTTAGCTGCAGAGCTTTTCATATCTTTATAGTAAACGCCAAATAAACCCACGCCCTTCAGAATCAAAACCCCATTTGAAATGATTAGCCTCCCGATATAAGGAGGCCAATATGTCAAAGAAATTACCCGCAGACAGTGAATGGCTAGAGCGTGTTCAGTCGTGGCGGGATTCAGGTTTGACTCAGAGTGCGTGGTGCCAACAGCATGGTATAAGGGTATCCAAATTCGGATACTGGAAGCGTAAACTCGACACAACCCCCAGCGTAAAACCGACCCCGAACAACTCTGGCTTTGTCCAGGTAACACCCCAACCAGAACCTGGTGCGCCTTCTCGGATAACACCACTCTCCATCACCCTACCCAGTGGTGTAACAGTGTCCGGTATTGATGAAAGTAACCTGTCGCTTTGTGAGCAACTGGTGAGGGATATGCTATGAACACCCCGGTTATGCGACCGTCAGAGGTATTACCAAAGGTGTTTCTCTACCGGGAGCCGATTGACTTTCGCAAGTCATTTCGTGGGCTTGCTGTGTTGGTTGAACAAGAGCTGGGGCACAACCCCTTTGACGGCTATTTATATGCGTTTACCAACCGGCAGCGTAATAAAATCAAGTGCCTGTTCTGGGAAGATAATGGTTTTGTGCTTTATTACAAGAGCCTGTCTGAGGACAAATTCCACTGGCCCAAACCGGACGAAGAGCTGGTTACATTAACCGGGAAACAATTAAACTGGCTGCTGGACGGCTACAATCTCAATGCCATGCAACCCCATAAAAAAAGGCATTATGAGAGCTGTTTTTAGTCCTGTTTTTCAGGGTTTTATGGTAAAATAGCGACCATGAAATCGACCGCCGACACTCTGATTTTTCAGCCGAAATCCGCACTGGATTTGCCCTTTCATCAGGCTGAGACTAACCCTGAAATGGTCGCCTTGTTTGAGGCGATCCATTCGCAGGAAAGTGTCATTCTTGAAAAAGAAAATGCCCTTCTTGAAAAAGAAAATGCCCTTCTTGAAAAAGAAAATGCCCTTCTTGAAAAAGACGACATTATTCAAAAGAAGTCAGAGGTCATCGATTCTCAAAAAAAACGCATTGCGCAACTGGAAGAGTACCTGAGGCTCTCCCGATCCCGCCTGTACGGAAGAAGCACTGAAAAAAACAACAGCCAGGTCGACATTTTCAACGAGGTGGAGCTGGAAGGCTGCACCGGAGAGCAAGACGAAGCTGAAGGTCAGCCAGAGCAAGAGCCTCCAAAACCACGCAAAAAGAAAACAGGGCGCAAGTCATTTTCAGAGTCTCTGCCCAGAGTGCAGGAACGCTCTGAACTCAGTGAAGAAGAAAAAGCCGGAGCCATTGATACCTTCTTTGTCAAAGTCCGTGAAGAGCTTGATATCGTTCCGACCAAGGTTCAGGTGAAAGAAATTCTGCAAGAGAAAGCAGTCTTTCCAGAAGTCGATGAGCATGGACAGGAGAAGCGGGTCATTAAAGTTGCAGAGCTGCCAAAACACCCACTGCCCAAATCTTCACTCTCTGTTTGCACACTGGCCTGGATCATTGTCTCCAAGTACTGCGACGCACTGCCTTTGTACAGGCAAGAGAATATCCTCAAGCGATACGGTGGCTCTGTCACCCGGACGACGATGGCCAACTCTTTGATTCGGCTGTCTACAGAACTGCGGCCACTCATCAATTTGATGAGAGATCATCAAAAGACCGGTTCGGTGATCCATGCTGACGAAACCCGAATTCAGGTGATCAAGGAAACCAGCAAGTCCATCAACTCTGACAAATATATGTGGGTCAGCCTTGGTGGGCCACCCGGACAAACATCGGTGGTGTTTGAATACGATCCCTCAAGAGGCAAGGAGGTTCCCCTGCGTCTGTTCGAAGGGTTCAGCGGTTACCTGCAAACTGACGGGTATGCCAGTTACGACGCTGTATGCAAACAAGAAGGCATCACCCAGGCGGGTTGCTTCGACCACGTTCGCAGGAAATTTCTGGATGCCAGGAAGGGCGAAGCCAAACCGGGCAAAAAGGTGAAAAACACCCGCGTTAGCAAGGCGAATGTCGCTTTAGGCAAAATCGGTAAGCTTTACGCCATTGAGAAAGAAATAGGAGATCTTCCTCCATCAGAAAAAGCCATCCTGCGTCAGCAAAAGAGTAAGCCACTACTGGACGACTTTCATGTATGGCTGGAGAAAAACATAACCAGGCTAGACCCGGGCAGCCTGTCGCACCAAGCCATGAGCTATGCATTGAACCAATGGCCAAAACTGGTCGTTTACTGTGACAACGGCCACCTGGATATCAGTAATGCCGCAGCGGAAAACACCATCCGCCCCTTCGCTATTGGCCGCAAGAACTGGATGTTTGCAGACACGCCAAAAGGGGCGCAAGCCAGTGCCCTTTTATACAGCCTGATTGAAAGCGCAAAGGTGAATGGTCTGGAGCCTTTCAATTACCTGAACCATATTTTAAAAGAGCTGCCTTACGCCGATACCGTTGAGAAACTGGAACAGCTTCTCCCCTGGAATGTTAAGACAGGCAAAGAATAAGAAATCTTGGGGGCGGCAGCCAGTACGCTGGTTTATTTGGCGCTTACTCTTTATAAGCACAGGATGACGGACCAGAAGGTGTAGAAGTAGAGTTCCCGGAATCACAGGTTCGGCAGAAAAACTCTTTGCCGCACCTCTCACAGGTAAAAGGTGCAGCCAGCACCTGCGCGCTAAGTAACAAAACAAATAAAGAAAGCCATCTCGATTGATGAATAAAATAATGATGCATACACTAATTCGCCTTTAATAAAAAAACGAATTTGAGCATAGACTAAAATTTTGCACTGCAAGCCAGGGAATGTCTTAAAGAAAGGCAAGCTCAGCCCAAACCGATAATATGACAGCTCGCCCGGGATCAGAGATCAGTTTATGATGCGGTCAAACCGCACTGTCAGAATCAGCAGAACAAACATCTTCTGACTCCTGAGTCTGTGATGGTTGCAGTTATTGTCTTATTCCAGCGTCACAACTGATCAGTGGCAGATCCGCTATCGGGAAGATTACGATTGATCCAATCTTCGATATTGGAGGATGGCAGTAGAGGATCTTCGTCGGGCGGAATAGACGTTTGTGGGATCAAATGAAAGTGTAGAGATGCATCATTATTGTGCGAGTTTTCAGCAACTACCTCCATGGTGGCTGTGAGTACGCTCATTAGGTTTTGTTGATTTACACGCAGCGGCTGCTGGGTTCCGATGAACAGGTGCATATCTGTAGACTCTGCATCACCCTCCGTAGCAGGGTCTGGAATAATAGCTCCATGAATCTCCAGCAGCCTGGTTGTGGCGGCTGCGGCAACCTGATTGCCCGCATCTGCTTCCACCATTTGAGCAGAAATGCTCAGTTGTATCATATCTCCTCTCTGAATAACCTGAAAAACAGAAGCAGGATCCATCGCCAGTTGTGAATTCTGAAACCCGACACTGAGCAGATAAACCTTTTTCATATATGACATGTTCGACGATTTAAATCGGTTTTCTTTCGAGTGTCTCTTACGGATCAAAGCTCTTGCCTTTTCATGGATTGGCATCCTTTCTGTCTCTGTAGCTCCTGCACTAAGTTCTGCCTGATGCAGCCTTTGCATCATCTCCGGCTGTGCTTGCAGCGGAGCCCACGAGTCCATCAACTCTTTCCACAGCTCCCTGAACTCTAAAATGTTCGTCTTGTCCTGAGCAGGTATCTCATCGTTTGTTGCTTCGGTGGCCTTCTTTTCGGCGGCAGAGCTTTTCAAACCTTCATCAGAGAAGGATGGCGGATCATGGGGTGGAGAAGCAGACTTTCCGGAATCACAGGTTTGGCAGAACATTTGCCCATCTTTACCGGGCTCGCTCTCTTTGCCGCAAAGCTTACAGTGGGTAGCCGACACTTGCAGGCTAAATAACAAAACAGATAAAAAGAGCCATCGCGATTGATGAATAAAATCATGATGCATATCTCAATCCGCCTTTAATAGAAAAACGAATCTGAGCTTAGACTAAAAATTTTCCTTTACAGCCGGAAAATTTCTTAAAGAAAGGCTCGTCCCGTCCGGCCCGATGATTTGAGGGGCTCTTCCGGGAGCGGAGGTTAATTCATGATGTGGTCAAATCACGTCATCAGAACAAACGTCTTCTGATTCCTGAGTCTGTGATGATTGCACTTATTGTCTTCTCACAGCTTCGGTGACAATGCGCTATCAGGAAGATTACGATTAATCGAATGTTCGATATCGGGGATTGATGATAGAGGATCTTCGTTAATCTGAATATTGATTTGAGGGCTTAGAAAAAAGTATAAAGATAAATCGGCACCGTGCTCGTATTCACCAGCCACCTCCTTAGCGGCTATGAGTATGTTCATTAAATTTTGTTGATTAACATGCAGTGGCTGCTGGGTCCCGATTAACACGTGCATATCCATAGACACTGTATCATCGTCTGTAGCAGGAGCTGGCATAATTGCGCCAAGCATGAACAGCCTGGTTGTGCCTGCGGCAGCCTGATTACCCTCATCTGCTGCCACCCTTTGAGTAACGATAAGCTGTATCATATTTCCTTCCTGGATAGCCCGAAAAACAGAAGTAAGATCCATCATCAGCAGGTCATTCTGATACTTAATACTGAGCAGGAGAGTCATTCCCGCATCTGACAGGTCTGGCCATTGAGATGGGGCTATTTTCGTGGCTCTCTCGCGAGTCAAAGCTATTGCCTTTTCATGGATTGGCATCTTTTCTTTCTCTACAGCGCCTGAACCAAGCGCTGCCTGATGCAGTTTTTGCATCATCTCCTGCTGCTCTTGCAGCTGATCCCGCACCTCCATCTGCTTGAAGTCACGTATAAAAAATGCCAGGGAGTTATGCAGTTCTTGATGATCCTGCATCTCTAACTGCTTTTGAAAGTGACGTATAAAAAATGCCAGGGACTTATGCAGATGTTGATGATCTCGCCTCTCCTTTTTCTGATGACAGTGATGCTCCTCCTTGAAACTGATGTCCAGCTGATTCACCTTCAGGTTTCTGGCAATCTTTGCCATATTCTGAGCAAGTACTTTAGCAAGTGACTTGGCATATGCATTGCCATCTTTTCGCTCAAAAGCATCTACAGTCCTGTCACTGACTTCAACTTGAACATTCAACAGATCTTCATTTTCATCACTCATTACCCAGATCCCGAAGGGTGACGAATCTGACTCTGAGTGATCAGATAACTCATCGTCCGTCGCCTCAGTGGCATTCATTCTGGCTGCGGATCTTTTCAAACCTTTATCAATAGTGGATGACGGACTGGGAGGTGGAGAAGTAAGTTTCCCGGAATCACAGGTTCGGCAGAACATTTGCCCATCCTTACCGGGTTCACTCTCTTTGCCGCAATTCCTGCAGGGGGTAGCCAGCACTTGCAGGCTAAATAATAAAACAGATAAAAAGAGCCATCTCGATTGATGAATAAAATAAGGATGCATATCTCAATCAGCCCTTAATAAGAAACGAATGTGAGCATAGACTAAGTACTCAACCATACGAAATCATATTTTCTGACTTATAGTTCAGTCACTCTGACTGCGTTACAACTCTGGCCACATAGCTTGCTATGTTCCCGTCGTTGCGCCTTGCAGAGCACCTGCCCAATAAGCCAGAAATATTCGATTCCGTATAGCTGAGTACTTAAAATTTTGTTTTTCCAGCCAGAAAACTTCTTAAAGAAAGGCCAGTCCGGCCCAACCATCCCGTCAGCATAGAACAGAGTCATCAGAACAAACGTCTTCTGACTCCTGAGTCTGTGATGATTGCACTGATAGTCTTGTTACAGCTTCGGTGACAATGCGCTATCGGGAAGATTACGATTAATCGAATGTTCGATATCGGGGATTGATAATAGAAGATCTTCGTTATCCTGAATATACGCTTGGGGGGGCAGAAAAAAGTGTAAGGATAAATTGTGCTCGTTTTCAGCGAGTATCTTCATAATGGCTGTAAGTGTGTTTATTAAATTATCTTGATTAACATGCAGTGGAAGGGTTCCCAATAACAGATGCATATTTATAGGCACTGTTTGAGCGTTCATAATAGGGTTTGGAATAATAGCGCCATGTATCAAAGGCCTCACTGTGCCTGCTTCAGCCTGATTACCTTCATCTGCTACCGCCGTTTGAGTAACGATCAGCTGTACCATATTTCCTTGCTGAATAGCGTTAAAAACAGAAGTAAGATCGATCGTCAGTGGTGAATTCTGAAACTCAGCACTGAGCAGGTGAGCCATTCCCATATCTGACAAGTCCGGCCATTGAGATGGGTCTATTTCCGCAGCTATTTTACGACTCAGAGATTCTGCCTTTTCATGGATTGGTGTCTTTATTAGTCTCACTGAAACAGTATCTTCACTAAGCAACGCCTGATGCAGTTTTAACAAGAACTTCAACTGCGTTTGCCTCAGCTTCAACCTCCCCAGTTGCTTTTGCCCTTGCCCCGCTACCTCCAATAGCTTTTGTACTTGCTCCACTATTCCCAACAGGTTTTGCAGGCGGTCCCTATCCTCCCGCTTATCCAATAGCGTTGGGGAGCCTCCCTCTTCCCGCTCAACTTTCAGAACATCCAACTTAATGAGATCGTAAAGATCTGTGAGATTCAGAGCAATTAGATCTGCCAATGTGGCATACACATCGTAATCGTCATCTTCCCGCTCAAATTTCAGAATATCCAACTTAATGAGATCGTAAAGATTTATGAGATCCAGAGCAATTAGCTCAGCTAATGTGGCATGCAAATCGCTATCTTCCCGCTCAGCGGCATAAACAAGCATGCTACCGATTTGAACTCGGGCAATTAACTCATCATTGTCGTCCTTCTCTAAGAACAGGAAATTATAGTTTACCGGATATAACTCGGGAGCAGGTATCTCAGAGTTCGTTGCTCCGCTGGTATTTTGAGCTGCAGAGCTTTTCAGACCTTCATCAGCGGAGGATGACGGATCAGGTGGTGGAAAAGCAGACTTCCAGGAATCACAGGTTTGGCAGAACATTTGCCCATCCTTACCGGGCTCACTTTCTTTGCCGCAATTCCTGCAGGGGGTAGCCAGCACTTGCAGGCTAAATAATAAAACAGATAAAAAGAGCCATCTCGATTGATGAATAAAATAAGGATGCATATCCCAATCAGTCCTTAATAAGAAACGAATGTGAGCATAGACTAAAATTTCGCCTTTCCAGCCAGAAAATCGCTTAAAGAAAGGCCAGTCCCGCCCAACCATCCCGTCAGTATAGGACAGAGTCATCAGAACAAACGTCTTCTGACTCCTAAATGTGTGATGATGGCAGTTATTGTCTTATTCCGACGTCAAAAGGCCTTACTTAGTGGCAAATCCGCTAACAGGAAAATTAGGATTAATAGAATTCTCAATATTGGGGATTGATGACAGTGGATCTCCGTTATCCTGAATGTTGATTTGAGGGCTAAGAAAAAAGTGTAAAGATAAATCAGCATTGTGCTCGTGTTCACTGACTACATTCATAACGGCTGTGAGTGCGTTCATTAAATTATCTTGATTAACATGCAGTGGCGGGCTTCCCAATAACAGATGCATATCTGCAGACTTTGTTTGACCTGCCATAAAAGGGTTTGGAATAATAGCGGCGAATATCAGAGGCGTAACTGTGCCTTCGGCAGTCTTATTGCCCTCATCTGCTACCGCCATTCGAGTAATGATCAGCTGTATCATGTTTCCTTGCTGAATAGCTTGAAAAACAGAAGTAAGATCCATCATCAGTGGGGAATTCTGAAACTCAGCAGTGAGCAAGTGGACCATTCCCATATCTGACAGGTCCGGCCATTGAGATGGGTCTATTTTCGCGGCTCTTTCACTAGTCAGATCTTCTACCCTTTCATGGATTGGCATCTTTACTATTTTTGTTCCTTCAGCAGCTCCTGCACTGAGCACTGCCTGGTGAATTTTTTGCGAGAACTTCAACTGCTTTTGCTTTTGCTCCACCATCTCCGATAGCTGTTGCAGTCGATACCCCTCCATAAACTTGATTTTCAGATGATCCACCTTCATAAGGCCAGCAAGATTTATCAGCCTTTGAGCAATATACTCAGCCAGTGCATCGCCATTTCCACGCTCAAAAGCATCGATAGCCAAGCCACTCAATCGAGCTTGAGCAACAAGCACATCATCATTTTCATCTGCGTCAAACGACAAGATCCTGAAAGGGAACACATAAAACTTGGGAAAAGGATTCTCAGAGTTCGTTGCTCCGGTGGCGTTTTTAGCTGCAGAGCTTTTCAAACTTTGATCAGCGGAGGACGACGGATCAAGAGGCGGAGAAGCAGACTTGCCGGAATCACAGGTTCGACAGAACATTTGTTCGTCCTTCCCGTGCTCAATTTCTTTGCCGCAATTTTTACAGGGTGTAGCCAGCACTTGCAGGCTGGATAACAAAACGAATAAAGAAAGCCATCTCGATTGATGAATAAAATAATAATGCATATCTCAATTCGCTCTTAATGAAAGACCGAACTTGAGCTTAGATTAAAATTTTGCACTGCCAGCCAAAAAGTCTCCTCCAATATGAAATGAGCTTGGAGGTGAACCCGGTTTCCAATTTGAAAAAGCAGGAAACTTCCGCAGAAACCATTACCGGCGAACGGCGAAAAAAAATTGCTTTGAAGACTCTGTAACTGACCAGAGGTTGCGCGTCAGTCTGGCAGACGGTTTAATCGCTGTCAGCGTAGAGAAGAGTCAGCAGAACAAACGTCTTTTGACTTCTAAGTGTCTGATGATTGCCGTTATTGTCTTATTCCGACGTCAAAAGGCTTTACTTGGTGGTAAATCCGCTAACGGGAAGATTAGGATTAATCGAATTCTCGATGTTGGGGATTGATGATAGAGGATCTTCGTTAACCTGAATATTGATTTGAGGGCTCTGAAAAAAGTGTAAAGATAAATCAGCATTTTGCTCGTTTTGACCCGCTATCTCTATTGTGGCTACGAGTACGTTCATTAAATTTTGTTGATTAACAAGCAGTGGCTGCTGGGTTCCGATTAACAGGTGCATATCCGCAGACTCTGTATCAACGTTCATAGCAGGGTCGGGAATAATAGCGCCAAGCATCAACCAGGTAGGTATGACTGCGGCAGCCTGATTGCCCTCATCTGCTGCCACGTTTTGAGTAATAATCAGCTGTATCATATTTCCTTCCTGAATAGCCTGAAAAACAGAACTGAGATCCATCATCAGTTGGTCGTTCTGAAACTCAGTACTAAGCAAGAGAGTCAATCCCATAGCTGACAGGTCAGGCCATTGAGGTGGTTCTATTTTCATGACGCTCTCACGAGTCAAAGCTCTTGCCTTTTCATGGATTGGTCTCTTTTCTGTCTCTGCAGCTCCTGCACCAAGCGCTGCCTGATGCAGCTTTTGCATCATCCCTGTTTGCTCTTCCTCACCCCGACGCTTCATTTGCTTTTCACATTGATAGATAAAATATGCCAGGGACTTATGCCAGTGTCGATGATCCCACTGCTCCTTTCTCTTATGACCGTGATGCTCATCCTCGAAACTCATGTCCAGTTGATCCACCTTCATGTTTCTGGCAATCTTGTCCATAATCATAGCGAGCAACTTGGCAAGAGCCTTAGTATATGCTTTGCCATCTTTCCGCTCAAAAGCGTCCATAGTCTTATCAGTGACTTGAACTCGAGCCATCAACACGTCTTCATTTTCATCTTTCGCTAACAAGATCCTGAAGGGTAACGGATCTAAACATGAGGGGGCAGGTATCTCATCGTTCGTTGTCATGGTGGCGCTCTTTTTAGCTGCGGAGCGTTTCAAACGTTTATTAGTGTGGGATGACCGACTGAGGGCTGGATAAGTAAGTTTTCCGGAATCACAGGTTTGGCAAAACATTTGCCCATCCTTACCGGGCTCGCTTTCTTCGCCACAATTTTTACAGGGGTTAGCCAGCACTTGTATGCTAAATAACAAAATAAATGAAAGAAGCCATCTCAATTGATGAATAAAATAAGGATGCACATCTAAATCCTTCCTTAATAAAGAAACGAATGTGAGCATAGACTAAAATTTTGAACTGCCAGCCCGAAAATTTGTTCAAATAAAGTTGAGTCCCGTCCGACCCGATGATGTGAGGGACTCTTCTAAAGGCCTTGCTTGGTGGCAAATCCGCTAACGGGAAGATTAGGATTAATCGAATTCTCGATATTGGGGATTGATGATAGAGGATCTTCGTTATCCTGAATATTCATTTGAGGGCTCTGAAAAAAGTGTAAAGATAAATCAGCATTGTGCTCGTTTTGACCCACTATCTCTATTGTAGCTATGAGTACGTTCATTAAATTTTGTTGATTAACATGCAGTGGCTGCTGGGTTCCGATTAACAGGTGCATGTCCGCAGACTCTGTATCACCGTTCATAGCAGGGTCGGGAATAATAGCACCAAGCATCAACCAGGTAGGTATGCCTGCGGCAGCCTGATTACCGCCATCTGCTGCCACCGTTAGAGTAATAATCAGCTGTATCATATTTCCTTCCTGAATAGCCTGAAAAACAGAAGTAAGATCCATCATCAGTTGCTCGTTCTGAAATTCAGTACTGAGCAGGAGAGTCATTCCCATACCTGACAGGTCAGGCCATTCAGGTGGTTCTATTTTCGTGGCGCTCTCACGAGTCAAAGCTCTTGCCTTTTCATGGATTGGCCTCTTTTCTGTTTCTGCAGCTCCTGCACCAAGCGCTGCCTGATGCATTTTTTGCATCATCCCCGTTTGCTCTTCCTTAAACCGCCCCCTCATTTGCTTATGAACGTGACGGATGAAAAATACCAGACAATCATGCCGGTGTTGATAATCCGGCCCCTCCTTTTTCTTACGACTGTGATGCTCTTCCTGGAAAGTCATTTCCAGTTCATTCAGATTCATTTTCCCGGCAATCTTTGTCAGATACCGAGCAAGCAATTTGGAAAGTGTTGTATATGCATTGTCATCTTTGTGATCAAAAGCATCGAAAGTCTCGTCGCTGAGTTGAATCCGGGCATTCAACACATCTTCATTTTCATCATTCATCAACAAAATCCTGAAGGGTGATGACGGACTGGGAGGAGGAGCAGTAAGTTTTCCGGAGTCACAGGTTTGGCACAACATTTGCCCTTCCTTACCGGGCTCGCTCTCTTTGCCGCAATTTTTACAGGGTGCAGCCAGCACTTGCAGGCTAAATAACAAAACCAATGAAAGAAGCCATCTCGATTGATGAATAAAATAACGACACATGTCTGAATCCGTCTTTAATAAAAAAACGAATGTGAGCATAGACTAAAAATTTCAACTGTCAGCCCGGAAATTTGTTCAAATAAAGTTAAGTCCCGCCCAACCCGATGATATGAAGAGCTCGTCCAGGATCGGAGTTTGCCGACGTCAGCTTTTTCCCAGGCCTGCTGGCAGACGATCGGGCGATTCAATTTTACTCCAGGAGTGGCTGGAGACCAGTCCAGACATTTTCGAGCAGTTTTGGCTGTGCTTCGGCAGTTGGGTGAATGCCATCGGGCTGATTCAAGTCACTGTTACCCGCTACTCCTGCCAGAAAGAAAGGCACAACAGTCAGATTATAGGTTTTGCCCAGTTCCTGAAAAATATTTGTAAATTTACGGGTGTAGAGCGGACCATAATTGGGAGGGATCTGCATCTCAAACAGAACTGTTCTGACTTTGTTGGCCTGAGCCATTGCAATCATTTTTTCGAGATTCTGTTTCGTACTCTTTAGAGAAGTACCCCGCAGTCCGTCGTTTGCCCCTAATTCCAATAGCATGAGGTCAGGCTTATATTTATCCAGTGTCGTTTTTAGTCGGCTCAAGCCTCCTGCTGTTGTCTCACCACTGATACTGACATTGACCACTTTCCAGTTGGGGTTGGTTTGTTGCATTTTTTGCTGTAATAAATAAACCCAGCCTTGATTAATTTCAATACCGTAAGCCGCACTGAGACTGTCGCCGTAGACCAGCAGGGTTTTCTCAGCAGCAGCCGCTGCACCAGAGCCTAGTGCGAAACATCCGATAAGCAACCATGAACGTATTAAAAAGCATAAGCGAAGAAAACTATTTTGTGTCATCTTCGAATATGAACGCGGGCAACGAAAACTATTTTTCACGGAACACAACCGCCCAATAACAATTAATTTAAACATCGGCAAACAACTGCGTATGACCATTAGCACAGAATCCTTCATTGCCGTTTCGGCACAATCCCTGAGTAAAACAGTGACAGCCCAGAGTGGTTCGCTCACCATCTTGTCCGGACTCGATCTCAAGATCAAGTCCGGAGAGTCTGTCGCCATCATCGGGACTTCAGGGTCCGGAAAATCCACTCTGTTGGGCATTCTTGCCGGTCTTGATCTGCCTACTGAAGGCGAGGTGGCTCTGGCTGGTAACCGGATTGATCATCTCGATGAAGACGGCAGAGCCCGGGTCAGGGCCGATCATACCGGTTTTGTTTTTCAGTCTTTCCATCTTCTGCCTAATCTGACGGCTCTGGAAAACGTCATGTTACCCCTGGAACTGGCAGGAAAAGAGAACGCAGAGGCAGATGCCAGAACGTTACTCGACAGGGTGGGTTTATCTGAAAGGCTGAGCCACTACCCAAAACAGCTATCCGGCGGAGAGCAGCAGCGGGTTGCCATTGCCAGAGCTTTTGCCGGGCAGCCGGAGATATTGTTTGCTGACGAACCGACGGGCAACTTGGATGAGAAAACCGGGGAAAGCATTATCGACTTGCTCTTCGAGGTGAACCGTGAGAACAAAACGACACTGGTTCTGGTGACTCACGATTTGCAGTTGGCCCACCGCTGTCAACGAGTTTTAAAGTTGACCCGGGGGCATCTGGAAGAAGAGATAGCCAAAGCGAAGGCTGAAGAAAAGCAAGTTGAACATCCCGGAGCACTGAAATGAGTCAAAGTCTTTTGCTTTCGTGGCGTTTTCTGCTGAGGGACTGGCGATCCGGTGAACTCTGGCTGTTGATGTTATCCCTTCTGATGGCCGTGAGCGTCAGCACCTCTATTGCGATTTTCAGTGACAGGCTTCAGCTTTCATTGGGTCGACAGGTAGCCGAAGTGATGGGTGCGGATCTGGTCATCAGCAGTTCCAAAAAGCTGTCTGAACAGGTCAGTCAGGCCATAGAGAACGAACCTGTTGAACAAGCCACTGTTCTGGAATTTCCGTCGGTGGTTATGGCTGGAGACCAGATGCAGCTGGTGTCAGCAAAAGCAGTCACCCTTAATTATCCTCTGCGTGGACACATGCGAACGGCTGATCAGCCTTTTGTAGCGGATGAAGTGACTGAGGATACGCCCGGAGAAGGAGAAGTCTGGTTGGAACCCAGACTGTTTCCACTATTGGAAGTGGAAGTGGGCGACACCCTTCTGCTAGGGGAAGCAGAGTTCAAAGTCGCGCGAGCGATCACTCTGGAAACCGATCGTGGCAGTGGCTTTTACAGTCTGTCACCCCGTCTGATGTTTAACATTAACGATCTGGATGCGACTGGAATTATCCAGCCGGGAAGTCGGGTTCACTGGAAAACATTGATTGCAGGTGAAGCAGAACAGCTGGCCATATTTAAAAGTAAGGTTGAGCCCCTTTTATCCGACAGCGAAAAACTGAATCTGGCAGAAGACGATCGTGAAGACCTGCGCGGTTCTGTCGTCCTGTTAAAGCAGTTTCTGGGACTGGGCAGTATTGCGGCCATGCTTCTGGCCGGTATTGCGGTTGCTATGTCCAGCCGTCGATTTGCTGAACGACGCTTTGATGGTATCGCAGTGATGCGGTGCATGGGCGCACAGCAGAATCAGCTTATGCAGATTTTTGTCGGAGAACTGCTCTGGATGGCTGTTCTGGTTTCAATACCCGGTGTCATCATTGGCTGGCTGCTACAGGCTGGGGTGGTCAAACTGCTGGCGAATGTTTTGCCCCCATGGCTCCCTGAGGCCGGTCCTGTGCCCATGATAGTGGGTGGTTTGACCGGCATTATTACACTGGTCGGATTTGGCCTGGCGCCATTACTGAGACTGAGGGACGTTACGCCACTGAGGGTACTCAGGCGTGAGCTGACACCAGCCGCCGCAAGCGTCTGGTCGGTGTATGGGTTGTCTCTGATTACCATGCTGATGCTGCTCTGGTATCACACAGGCCAGTTGTTGATGACAGTGGGAATGATTCTTGGAGTCAGCGCCGTCATATTACTCATCACGCTGGCGATCAAAGCCGGACTAACAAGCGTTCATCGTCGCTTGTCTGGGCAACCCGTACCCATGCCCTGGCGGCTTGGTCTGAAACGTCTGCTTCAGGAACAGGGACAAACGTCTGCCCAGTTAACAGCTTTCACCCTGACGTTCATGGCTATGGCTCTGGTGCTTTTGGTAAGAACGGATTTGCTGGAACGCTGGCAACAACAATTACCTGAGAAAACCCCCAACTACTTTGCGATCAATATTCAGCCAGCAGAAGTGAAATCCTTTCAGAACTTCTTGCAGAGCAATGATATAAACGGAACCACTCTCTATCCTATGGTTCGGGGTCGACTGATTGAAATCAATGGACTCTCGGCCAAAGAGGCTGTTTCAGAAGAGCAGAGGAATCATAACTCCCTGCATCGTGAGCTGAACATGACCTGGTCAGACCAGCCCTCATCTGAAGTCGAGGTAGTGGCAGGGGAGTGGTGGCAACCGGGTGATACCGGTGAGATTTCCATTGAGAGGTCTATTGTTGAGCATCTGGGGGTTGGGTTGGGTGATGAACTGACGTTTATGATTGCAGGTACTAAAGTGACTGCCAAAGTCACCAGTGTCAGGGAAGTTCAGTGGGAGTCTTTCCAACCCAACTTTTACATGATTTTGCCAGAAGCCGCGCTGAAAGGTTTGCCAGCGACCTGGCTGAGCAGTTTTTATCTGCCACAGCAGGATCGGCTGGTGTTGAATGAACTGGTTCGACAGTTTCCAACCATCAGTCTGCTGGATATGGACGCTGTTATCAGTCAGGTGCAGGTGATGCTTGAGCAATCCATTCTTGCGGTGGAAGCCATGCTTCTGGCGCTATTACTGGCGGGTTTACTGGTTCTGGCATCGGCCATAGAAGCCAGTCTTGATACCCGACTGCGTGAAGGGGCTCTGATTCGATCTCTGGGTGGCAGCAGAAAGCAACTTGTGATCATGCAGGTAGGCGAGTTTTTCATTCTGGGGGCATTCTCCGGCATGATGGCTGTGGTGGGCACAGAAATCTGTAGCGGGTGGTTGAATGTGCAGGTCTTTGAGCTATCCTGGCAGCCAGCTATCTGGCTCTGGTTTACGCTTCCCATTGTCAGTGCCTTGCTGATTGGCCTATCGGGCTGGCTTGGCATCAGACGTGTGCTAAGGCAGTCGCCTGGCGTTGTTCTCAAGTAGTTTTATGTTGCAAAACTTCAACAGCTCGTTCCCACGGCGAAGAGAGTTTCGCGACACCCTCAGAGCGTGAGAACGAGTTGTTAGAGTTTTGCGACACCCACTGGTTGGCAGGGAGTGATTCATTGATGAGCTGGTTGTTTTTTGATCAGTTCTTCAATGAAGCCAGATTCAGAGGCAGTTTCTCACTTATCCACAGTTCATTCAGGGGTTTGATCAGGGTTTTTGTGGAAAAGTGGATAACTTTTTTGAAGCAGTGGTTTTTCCGGTCATCTGTGCCTTCTGTTCAGATGCTGGAAAACGGGTCGATTTTCTCTATGGGCATTTATGATGTCCATGTTACAGTGATTTTACGGATCACTTTCTGAACGCTGTCGAAGTGATCTTCATCCGCAGTATTGCTCAAGCCTGAAGACAGCCGTAAGTCTTCTGATAACGAGTTCCGGGTGTTCTATATGGACTGAGGAGACACTCCATGACTGATCAGGAAGAAGCTTATCTATCCCTTTTGTGTCTGCGCAACAGCACTTTTCGGATTGCTCAGTTGTATTGGACCTATATCAAGCTTCGTTCCCTGACGGGGCAGGCTCCTCCCATTCTTATCATTATGCTGAGTGTCCTCTGGGAAAAGCAGCAGGGACTCCATAACAGACTGCTGGCGGCTTACCCGGAAGATATGGCCGTTGAAAAATGGCATGGACAGGATGAAATGAATGATCGATTGGGTGATATGAGCCGGGAGACCCAGGAAGATCTTCAGAGAATTTGCCAGACAGAAATGCAGATGCTGCAACTGGTCGGCATGATGATGAAGCAATAGCGATCCAGTGGAATTGATATTTTTCCCACCTTTAAGAGCGTTTCGCAAAGCTCCTGCAACTCGTTCCCGCCAGGCGTGGGAACGCATCCCCCCGAAAACCGGCCTCTAGAGTTTGAGATAGCGGATGGGTACCAGAGTTTTACCTGCAACCTGTGGATAACTTGTTGGATAACTGTGTCTTTGTTGTGGTTTTTTATGGTAGTTTTCCCCAATTGACTGTCCCATGGGCTTTGTCTGATCTGAGAGCTAGCTATACTCCGCTCTTCTGAACGGATAGGGAATTTTATGAACCGGTTTACTTTTTCTTCCGGCAGTCTTTTTTTGATACTTCTCTTTTTGGCAACCTGGGTCAATGCTTCCTATTGGGTCGGGGTCAGTAAAGCAGACATCACAGGCTCGGCAGTAGGCAGTGGCATGATGGGATATGCCGACAGCAGCCAGATAAGTGCTGGAATCAATGATCGGCAGTGGGCCAGAGCCTTTATAGTGAGTCAGGGAAGAGAGAGCCATCGTCTTGCTATTGTGGTCATTGATGCGGGAGCGGTTTTTGCCAGTGTTTATCAGGCGGTTCTAACTCGGTTGGAACAAGAGTTTGGTTCTCTTTATAACCGCCACAACGTCATCCTGTCAGCGACTCATACCCACAGTGCCGCAGCCGGTCAGTCTCACCATTTTCTATACAATATGCCCTATGGCGTATTCGATGACCGGGCTTTTGAAAAGATGGTGTCGGGCATTATCCAGGCCATCAGGATGGCCCATGAAGACCTTGCTCCTTCTGAGATCCGGATGAAAACGGGGTTATTGGACAATGCCAGCCGCAATCGGTCCCTGTCTGCCTATGAAAACAATGTAGATGCCAGCCGGCGAGGTTCTATTGACCGGTTTGTTCAGCAACTCAGGTTTGCCCGGGGCGGTAGGCCATTAGGTGCTATCACCTGGTTTGCAACCCATGCAGTCTCCTATCCCCGCAGTAATCTCCTGTTGAGCAGTGACAACAAAGGCTATGCCAGCTGGGCTTTTGAACGCTATGCAAAGTACAACTGGGGAGTGGATTCTTTCATTGCAGCCTTTCCACAAACCAATGCCGGGGACATGACACCTAACCTGAATCTTGATGGCACCGGGCCCGGCAAAACGCCCGAAGAAAATGTCAGGGAGATTGGTCAAAGACAGTTTAAAAAAGCCCTGGAACTTTTTAATGCCAGAGGCAACAGAGTTTATGGACCCATTGAGTCGGTGCATAACTGGGTGGACTTTTCCAACTACGAAGTCTGGCAAGAATATTCAGGGCAGCAGAAGCAAGTAACAACCTGCAATCCAGCTATGGGATACAGTTTTGCCGCAGGCACGGAAGATGGTCGGCCGCCCTATTTTGTGAGGTTGTTACTTGGGGCCTATGAAGGCCGCAAGAATGAGCAATGGTGGATCAGAATGGTGACCGATTTTCTGACCTCGCCGTCCGAACAAGAACTGATATGTCAGAAGCCCAAGCCGGTCATGCTGTCATTGGGAAGTCGGAAAAACTTTCACTATTTCAATGATGTGTTTCCCTCAGGCAATATGCACCGGGAAGTCATTAACCAGCCCTGGGTCCCCGAAGTCCTGCCCTTGATGCTGGCTCGGCTGGGCAATTTTCAGATTGCTGCCTTGCCTGTTGAGCCGACAGTTATGGCTGGAAGACGGCTTCGAAAAAGATTGTCAAAACTTTCAGGGATTCCTGACAGGCATATTGTCATCGCCGGGTATTCCAACGATTATGCCAGCTATCTGACCACAGCAGAGGAGTTCTACAAACAGCACTATGAGGGAGCATCCACCTTATACGGTCCATGGGAGCTCAGTGCCATGATTCAGGCTTTTTCAAGTCTTTCCAGGCAATTGAGTAAAGAGGAGCAGCCTCCTTCGGATGAACCTATGCCGTTGGATTTGAGTTATCTGTACGACGATGTTCGTATGGATAACATCCCGGAAAAAGAACATAGCCAATATGGAAGTATAATAACTGACAGTCAGGATAATATTCACTCAGGCCAGTCAGTGAAGCTTCAATATATTGCATCACACCCAAGATCAGGCATGGATCTCGATAGTTTTTTTTATGTGCAGAGGAAGAATGACTGTACAGGATCATGGGATACGGTTGCCACAGATGATGACTGGACTACCCGGTTCCAATGGCAGGCGGGGGTGGCTACCGTCGAGTGGACACCCGATATGTACGACAAAGAAGGTTTATATCGCATTGTCATTCGCGGTGAATATTACACGGTCATTCCCAGAGGGCGTTTACTGAAAAAACACTATGAGTCGATATCAGGGGAATTCTATTATTCTGCTCATGATCCTGACGCCCACTCGAGATCTTTACTCAATACTTTTTCAGGATTGGAAAGAGGTCGTTCCTGTGAAAGATAAAATGAGCAGGAAAAAGGTAGCGGCTTACTTTGAGTTTCCACCTTTTAGCAGGTTTTTGAACTGAACGGCAAAATCCTGCTGGTTTTGCCTGTTATCAGGCGGCAGGGGGGATTCATCAAACCTGTGAATCAAATTGACTTGCTGGTTGGTGACTCCCAGCAATATATCTTTTTCGCCTATACGAATCAGACAGACCCTGGCCTGGCTGGAAACCGGAACGCTTGAGACTACTTTTATTCCCTGGCCAACGGCGGGTGTGCCTATGTTCAATTTCTTTACGATCCAGGCCAGGGCAAATATCAGCACAATGACAAAAAACAGAGGCGCAATAACCTGAGTGAGACTCAGGTCGGCTGGCTTGTCTGTTGTTACTTCTGCAAAAGCAATCGCTGAAAAACCGGACAGTAAAAGCAGATTGAGCCCATAAGGATATTTTTTAAATCCTGAGAGCAAAGAAAGACTTTTCAGATAAAAAAACAGTTTTTTCACGCAGCCTCCTGCTCGCGCTTGAATGGTCCACGCACCTTCATTCCATTCTTATCATATTCACGGGAAAGCATGAAGCGAAAATTCCAGGAGAGAGCCTGCTTAATCCAAAGCAGTACAGCTTTGTGTTCAGGCACATCATTGAAGGGTAATGCTGTCATGTCTACTGTATTAAGTCTTGTTGACCAATAATCTGCCGAAGATAAACAATAGTAATAACTCAACGATATAAATGGGAGTGATCATCGTTCTGGATAATCCACATGACAGATGGCGTTAGCATGACTGTCTACACTCAAGTTCAGGCTGGCATCGCTGATGGTAAAGAGGTTACCGATGAAAAAACCTGACATTATCAAAGGGAAACTCCGGGAGTCCATTTTTAATCTCGGGGAGGCTATCCGTAACCGGGACTGGACAACGCTGGAAGCTCTGGATACTGAAGCCCGTCAGGTAATTGAAGAAGCTCTGGAAAGTGGCTCAGCCCCCTCCGAAGAGGTGAAGGCGCTTCTCAAAGAGCTCCAAGCGCTCTACCGGGAAATGATATTGGCCTGCCAGCTGGAACGAGATCGTGTACAGGAACAGCTGGCGGTCAGCAAACGTCGTCAGGAAGCCATTGAGGGCTATCAGAAAAGTAACAAGAGATGAAGTTGATCGGTTCTGAATCCTTCAAACATTCATTTGAAAAACTAGCCATGGCTCAATTAAAATGCGCCCTTGATCTCAGAGCAGTGGGCTGGTTAGTCTATAAATTCAACGGACTCCAGGTTTTTTACAGGCAAATTAATGGTTCTAAGTTTCACTTCACATCCCAGCCCTAACTTTGATGACCGGGAAATTCCAGTAGAGTTTCTGGTCTTGCATTATACGGCTGTGGATCTCCAGGGTACGCTGGACATCGTCTCGAGTAAGGGGTGTGAGGTTTCAGCTCACCTGGTAATTGATCTGGACGGTACCGTCTACGAGCTGGTCAGTTGCCTGAATGGTACGGCTCACAGAGCCTGGCATGCAGGCGTCAGCCGCTGGCAGGAAAAAGAAACATTCAACGATTTTGCCATTGGAATAGAGTTGGTTAACTTCAATGGGAATGTTTTCCCTTTCACCGATGCACAATATTCTGCTCTGAAAGATGTGATTCAACACTTGCAGAAGCACTACCCGAGTTTGAATGATCCACAACGGATTCTTGGCCATGAACAGATAGCCGGTTTCAGGGGAAAGGCTGATCCGGGTTGTTACTTTGATTGGGATCGTTTTTTTAGCGATAGCTATCCTGACCAACCCCGACCCGTTCGCGAATCAGTTTGCCCGAAGGAGCTTCAGGCTTCGCTTAAAAAACTTCAGCCACTGGAACCTGACGATAGAGAGCAGCGAGTGCTCTTCTGGCAAAGTATTAACGAGTTAACAGAAACGTCGGTCAGACTGATTCAGAAGGAGACCGGGTCTCGTTCACAATCGCAATAGAAGCTCATCGGGAGTGAATACGGGTATATCAGAATGAGTAAAGTCTCTGGCATTACGAGTGATAATAGCTTCTGCGCCAGCCTGAATTGCAGAAGCATGAAGCACACTGTCTTCGTAATCTCTAAAAGAGCTGGCTAAAGCAAACATAAGTATCTTTTGATTGACAGGAGCGATCTGGTATATCTGCAATAATTTGTTGATAGCTTCGTGGCCCCGTTTTTTGCCGATCGACTTGCAGGCCAGGTAATGAATAGTCGTAACAGTTGTTGCACACAGCAAACCGCTGACAGTCCCGCTTTCCACCCTACCCATAATTTCTGAAGAGCTGGCTACAAAGGGAGAGCGTTCAAGAAGTACGTCCAGGATAACATTGGTGTCGACAAGAATGTTCACAGATACTTATCCTCAAGGTATTTTTTGTAATCCTCCACGTTCGATACTTCAGAATCCGCCATGACACCCCTGAGACTTTGTGTCAGGGGGGGCAGTTTTTTGGTGGCATCAGATTCTGCGAGTAGTGCATTAAAATAATCAGCTACCAGTTGAGACAAAGACTTGCCATGCTTGGCAGCATATTCTTTAGCCTGCTCAACAAGCTCGGCTTCCATTCGTAAGGTAAGTTTATGCATAATGATTGTTTGACGTACTGTTTCAAAAAAGTATACGTCATTTTGAGAGGCTGACAAACTCTGTCAAAATACTCCATGCTCTACACACGCAGTTTTTTGAATTGCGCTATAACCCTCCTTCAACAAGCCCGGGAGAGGACTTGGCGACTGTCCGGCAGACTCCTGATTCAAAGAAGAAACGACCTTCTAAGTTGGCCAGTCCATCACAGGCCCAGGCAGAGGAGTTAATGGCCGTTCAGGTGTTCAGAATCTGACTGATGGAATAGGGAACGGGTGTTGGCATGAAAACGGGTGAGATTGCCGATCAAAACTAGCCTTTGGCAAATTTTTCTATTGCTGTCTCATTGCTGGCATCAGCAATATCACCAAAATCTTTTAACCTGTTTTGAACCATTGTCCAGGCTTATTGAACATCGCCTTTATGCACGGGCTTTTCTACAGGAAGCCTTTATGCACGGGCTTTTCTACAGGAATCAGAATATCTTCCGGCAGCTCATTAAGCTCTTGTAAAGTGCTCAGTTTGCCAATCCAGAGGTTTCCGTGCTCAATAATTTTTTCTGGCTCAGTACGGTCAAAATGCAGAGGCTGAATCGCTCTTAAACGATTCTCTTCCATATTACAAACGCATTGGGGTTATCCCAACCTTCCCGCAGGGCAGAGTGGGAGAAGATAAAACGGGTAGGTTCCTCAAAGGAGAGCATCTTCTCCTTAAGTACCTGGCCAGTTGGTTTCGCATATTCTGGCGAGTGGATTTTTTCATCCTTCAAGGCGCAACGACGGGCGCGTAGCCATAGCTACGCAACCAGAGTTGGAACGCAGAAGGATGGAAAAAGCCGCCGTCCAGAATATGCGAAACCAACTGGTTAGGTACTTATAGCCTTCATCCAGCAGCGTATCGCTGAGGTATTCTTTTTTAAGGTGCTGGTTGACTCCGATAGCTGCATTAGCATCCTCGGTTTCCATTTCCCCATAGTTTCTTAAGACAGGGGAAATGTTGGAGGTGTTTGCGAAACAACGGATTGAACCCGTTTCATTTTTTGGTTGATATGAGCTAACAGCAGTGCTGTAAGAATTGTTGCTTCCTTTTCGCCATATTCAGTATCACTGTCCACCAGATCCACTATGGCTTTATAAGTACGCAGATCGACTGGCTCGTCACTCTGACTGAACATGGCGGCGTAAGTGGCGTGCATAACCGCTTTATCAAACTCTACGCCCAGAATTCTGGTGTAGTTTCTGGCGTGCTTCTCGCACTCTTTGCCTTTCATGGTGTTGATGGCCTGAGCCAGTTTGAGGTCTGGGAGTTTGAGCAGGTCGCGGGTTTTCATGGTTGGTAAAGTACTTTTTATACAGTAATTTAAGGCCGATGCGGGAGTTTATTCGATGGTTGAGGGAAAACCAAGGTGTACCAAAGAGATACTTGCTAAAAAGCATACGTCATTTCGAGATGCTGAAGAATTCTATGGAAATACTCCCTGTCCTACGCACGCAGTTTTTTTAAGTGCGCTGTCACCTTGCCTTTAAAAGCTTGGGACGAGCCAAGTTTGTTTTATATCAGAGCCTCATCCAATTATAGAGCCAGCAATATGGCCAGAATGGTTATAAAACCTAAACCCCAAGTCATTCTTTTTGAATCCGCTGATGAAGTGGTGGCCAAGCTGCCAGATGAAGTGGAGGTCAAGCTGTTATTAGATATCGTGTTGCTTCTAAAAGCCCTATCGGTAATAAAAGCAGAGGTCGTAGCGACTGTCGGGCAGACTGCTGATTCAAAGAAGAAACGACCTTCGAAGTTGGTCAGTCCGTCACAGGCCGTGGCAGACGAGTTAATGGCCGTCCAGGTATTTAGAATCTGGCTGATGGTATAGGGAATGGTTGTTGGCACGGAAACGCTTGAGCCAGCCGATGGCATGGCAACCGTTGAACCTGGCGTTGGCATGTTAATGGATGGAGTTGCTGGTTTTTTGCACTTACTTCCCAGTCGTCGTGGATCATCAGCTTTCAGGCTGAAGTGTTGCTGCAGTTGTTGCCATGGACTGGTGGCTTGCAGTTGGTTACAGGCCAGGGCCAGCTTAAGAGGGGGGCTGACGTTTATAGCGGGCGCAGTTACCCGGATGTGATTGCCTGCCAGGCTAAAGAGAGGAGGCTCTGCACTGGCATCGGTATGACCTATAAGAGTAAAGCCTCCCACCCGGGGTGATCGTTGGGCTCGAGCGTCGCGAAGTGTATTAGTAAAGCCATCATTGGTAATGTCTACGGTATTTCTGAAGATATCCAGATGGGTTCCGGACCCGAGAGTAAATTCACCCGCCTCTGCCATTCTGCTCAGGAATGTATTATCAGTAACAGTGATTCTCTGTGACTGGTTCCTGATAGCAGGAAGATTTATAAATACCCCATCTTCGGGCATATAGTTCAGGTACCAGGTCTTGATGATGCGACCCCTGACCGTGTTATTGGCAAACTGCAGGCCCGGGCCAGGGCGACTACTATCGGCCGTTGCATCCAGCGATTCTTTGCACTCAAGATTAATTGCGGACCGGTTGGGAAGATGGAATATGTTGTCTTTTACAATCAGTCTACGGTTATAACATGCTGCGTGAATAATATCGTTAATTGGGTGGTAGTTAATGTCTTTAATTGGTCGGCCAGTGTTTAGAATTGGCTGGAAAGTAAGGTGACTTATATGACTGTCTTCTATTTCTCTAAACCGAAAGTTCTTAGTGGTTCCTACCTCGACCATATACTCGCGGCTACTGCGATACTCTGAGTCGGCTATGATCATGATTTCAAAACCTTCGTCAGCGGCTCCAATAATGCTCTGACCATTCTTCAAAACTATTCCGCTTTTTATCTTGTAGTGAACTGTCGCATGAACAAAGTCGGAAGAGAGCAGTATCACCGTATTTTCAGGAACCTGAGGGATCAATTCATCTAAATATTCTTTCGGGTTGGCATTGAGAACAAGACACTGTCGTCCGCGAACAAGCTCTCTATATTGTTTTAGCCGCCGCTGAACCCCAAGCGTTTGTCCTTTGAGGGAGTCGCACGATACCGGGGCAGGTTGAGCCGCCGACTGAGCCTGTAAACACAGAGCGTGCAACAAGAATAGCGGGGCGACAAACAGGGTCAGATAAAGCTGCAGGCTACTCACATTCTGGATTCCATAGAAAAGTGAATAAGAAGCCTAGCAGCCTGTCGGACTTAAGCGTCCGTAGCGAGGATTGCAAGAAATTGAGGATAAAAATCTCTGTTTCTGAGGAGAATAGCGAGCTATTTGACGAAGAAACAGGGATTTTTAGACCAATTTATTGCAACCGCAGTAGGACAGTCTTAAGTCCGACAGGCTGCTAGACCTTGCGTTTATGCTTAGCCACCTGAAAGCCGGGTCGTTCAGAGGGTGTCAGTTATATTCCTCCAGCCCCAACAGTTTTTTACCCAGCTCAGTGAGCCGGGCGGGCTCTCCCGGTTCCGGATCTTGTTGATAGTTTAGGCCCCGCCACTTTTCTGGTGCTCTTTTTTCCTGCCAGAGTTGTATGCGCTCTTCAGCCGTTTCTTCCAGGCCTGCCGGAAACATAGAGATGTAGACGGCCAGTCTGGGTCTGTCCGAAACATTCAGCATGCCAGAATGGGGGAGTCCTGAGTCCCAGATAATCAGTGAACCGGCCTCGCCTTCTATAGGTTCTATCGGATATTGACTCAGTTCCTCTTCAGAGAACCAGAGACTTTCACGGTGCTTAAGAACCTCATCTTTTTTGAAAAGGCTGGGCACACAGCAGAATGCCCCCTGGTCTTTTTTGGTGTCGGTCAGATAGAGAATGCCCTGCAAGCGCAACGATGTCAGTTTTTCAGCCGGAAAGTCGAGATGGATGTGACGTTTTAGCTGATCTGCTTCGGGCTCAAGAGAGGGGGGCTTGAAAGACAGTCTATCCATTCGAACCCAGAGTTTTTCAGTGCCGAGGAACTGCGAGAAGAGTGTGTGAATATTGGGATGTTGTCTTATATTCCAGAGGCTCTGGTGCTGATGAACGGGAACAAGTCCGTTGTAACCCAGGTCTTTTTTGTACCAGCTTTCCGGTTCGCCTAGGTCAATATCAAGAAATTGTGTGATCAAATCAATTGCGTCATCACACAGGGCCAGGGGGATGGCATCAGGAATGACTGTATAACCGTTCTCGCTGAGTTGCCGCCTGTTTTCCTTTGACAGAGTCAACATGCTTATGCCTCACTGATTCAGTTCAGGTATTCTTTTCTTTCAGAATAAACAGTCCTGAACTGAATAAACAGCCCTGAGCCAGATAAACAGCCCTGAGCTGAATAAGCAGCCCTGAGCTGAATAAGCAGCCTTTGAGACTCTTTTCAGTGGATTGTTTCGTCGGCTTCTCTTTCTTCCAAACCTTCCAGCAGGGATTCTAGAACGATCTTGAGGGTATCGGTTTCTTTGTTGAGTTCATAATGGCGAACCATGGCCACCATGGCCTGCGCCATCGGATAGAGACGAAGGAAGTTTTTCAAATCGTGTGGTTGAATAGCCTGGCCGGCATTCTCGACAAAGTGATTGGCACCGGAGGCTGACCCTTTATTGGCAGATTCTACCAGAGACATAATCTGCTCAAGATCTTCCAGGTCATTAAATCCCAGAAGCATTTCAGCCAGACTCTCTTGAAGACGCGCTCTCATAGTCATTACTCCTAAAGGAGTCCGCCGGACTTATGACCCGTCAGGCTCCAGGCAAGTTAATAACTTGCAGAGTAAAGACGGATTATCTTGTAACCAATTCGTATGTCTGTCGATTTTTTGCGACTTACCAGAATGTTGGTTAGCTTTTTAGTGTTTTTTCAGGGAAAAACACTTAACGAGAGCCTCTTTTTTTCAGGTGTCGAAAAGCACTGGTAGGTCAATCACTGATAAGGGTCAGCACAGAGTGATAAACATCCCGGCATGACCGAAGCGCCCTGAACCCTTATAATGGCTCTTTTCCTGTTTCCTCCTTGCCGCTCTGGTAGTAACTCCATGACGTTAAAAACTCTCCGCCTGAAGAATCGAGCTGATCGTCGATTGAAAGCTGGCCACCTCTGGATCTACAGCAACGAAGTCGATACCCGGACTTCTCCCCTGAGAGATTTCAAAACAGGGGAATTGATCAATATCGAAAGTGCTGAAGGTAAACCTCTGGGGACAGGTTATATCAACCCGAATAGTCTGATCTGTGCCCGGCTGGTCAGTCGAGACAGCAAATATGTCCTGGATCGTTCACTGCTGGTGCATCGTATTCAGGTAGCCTTGAGTCTCAGGGAGAGAGTATTCGACAAACCTTTCTACCGTCTGGTCTTTGGCGACAGCGATGGTTTGCCGGGACTGGTGGTTGATCGTTTTGGCGATATTGTTGTTGCTCAGATGTCCACTGCCGGTATGGAAGCGGTCAAGGATGACATTGTTGATGCTCTGGTCAAGGTGATCAGGCCTTCAGGCATTCTTTTGAAAAATGATGGAACTGGCCGCCAGCTGGAAAAGCTGCCTGAGTATGTAGAAGTCGCTTATGGCGAAGTGCCGGAAAAAGTGGAGCTGGAAGAGAACGGTGTAACCTTCAGGGCGCCGGTCATTAAAGGCCAGAAAACAGGCTGGTTCTACGATCATCGCCTGAACCGCGAGCGTCTGCGTCACTACGTCAGCGGTAAGAAAGTACTGGATGTTTTCAGTTATGTCGGTGGCTGGGGCGTTCAATGCGCGGCCTTTGGTGCGAGTCAGGTGACTTGTGTTGATGCTTCTGAGCAGGCGGTGGAGCTGGTCCATGAAAATGCCGGGCTTAACGGCCTTGGGGATCGTGTTGAGTCTATCCGGGGGGATGCTTTCACAGTCCTGAAAGCTCTCAGGAATGAAGGTGAAAAGTTCGATGTTGTGATTGTTGATCCACCGGCCTTTATCAAGAAACGCAAGGACACCAAAGCGGGTGAACAGGCCTATCGCCGGATTAATGAGCTGGCCATGAGGTTGCTGGAAAAGGATGGCATTCTGGTGTCCTGTTCCTGCTCCATGCATCTTCAGAAAGATTCACTGTTCGATGCCCTGAGAGCGGGCAGCCGCCATATTGACCGTAATTTGCAAATTATCGAGCAGGGTCATCAGGGCCCCGATCATCCCGTTCTGCCTGCCATACCGGAGACAGAATACATCAAGGCCATTATTGTCCGAGTGACCCGGGCCTGATCAGAGCCGGTTAATGACCTGAACCAGTTGGTCTGCGTCTTCTTCCGTATTATAAATATGAGGTGAAAAACGCAGACCTTCGGATCTTTGATCGCAGAATATGCCAGCATGATCCATGGCTTGCATCGCTTTCTGGTTATCCTTGAATGAGATGGCCAGAGTGCCTCCTCGACAGTTTTCCTGTATTGGTGAACGAATCTCTCCCTGATTAATCTGAGCAATAATATGATTAATCAACTTCTGGTTATGCTGAAAAATATTCTCCGTACCGATACGATCCAGAGTCCGGATACTCTCTGCGGAGACAGTAAAAGGCATAATGGAAGGGGTTCCTCCCATAAAACGCCCTGCGTCAGCCGCATAGTCAAAGTGATGAATATCAAACGCCATGGGGTTCTGATGAGAGAACCAGCCGACATCCATGGGCTGACAGTATTCGATGATGTCATCACTGGCCCAGAGATAGCCGCTGCCAGGACCGCCACACAACCATTTAACACTGGAACCGATGACGAAATCGGCTTGCCAGGTATTAAGGTCAATGGGGACAACTCCGGCTGACTGGGCGATATCCACGACAGAAATAATCGACTTCTTTTTGCTCAGTTCTGTGATCTCGGTTACAGGCAAGCGCAGACTGTCATTGGACTGAACGTGAGTGATAAAAGCCAGCCAGACATCGTCGGACAGCATGCCATCCCAGCGGTTCAGGTCTGTAAGGTCGGTTTCATGGGGTATGAAACGGGGCTTCAGTCCAAAACGTTTACACAGGGTCTGGATCACAAACCCCATGGAAGGAAAGTCTCGTTCTGACATCAGAATATGCTGGCCAGCAGGAGCCGGTGGCAGCGAACCCACTATTTTGGTCAGTGCACTGGACAGGTTGGTCTGCGGGCAGAACTGTTGGGTTTTACCGTTCAGCAGACTGCCCAGCGCAGCATTGAACCGGGTCAGGTTTTCGAGCCATTGTCTCCATGCGTGGCTGCCCTGCTGCTTCCAGGGTTCCAGGAAATGACTCTGAAAGGCATCGCTGGCGGAACCGGGCAGGCAGCCAACCGAGTGATTCAGAAGATAGACACCTTGTTCGGGCCGATGGAAAAGCGCTTGAATATCAGTTGTCATTTGCGGCATTTTTCTTGTTGCCCAGGGCGTCTCTTTTTACGCCGTATTCTCCGCCCCAGGCATCGGTCATTGCGCCACGGATATCCCAGAGCTCGGGGAAAAAACGCTGTTGAATGCCTTTTTGCAGAAGTTCGACAGAGCGGCCTTTTAAAGATTTCGCACCTATGCCTATGGTTCTGTAAATCAGCTTAAGATGATGAATACGGAAAGCCTGAAACTGTTCATCAAATTCGGTGAGGGCTTCTGCCACAACATAGGATTCGCAGTGACTGTATTGTGAGTTATAGATTTTTTCTACCGTCAGCCCTTTCTGTTCGAGGTAATGTTTTTGATAACTCGCCCAGAGGAAGGGGGGCATTTTCAGCAAGGTTCTGAATCCGGGGGATTCCTGCCCGCTGCCATTACCCAGTTGCAACCGGATTTCCTGATATTCTTTTGGCGACATGCTTTCCAGCAGACGCAGCTGGCTGGTCATCAGGGTAAGTGTTTGCTGTACTCTCTGGAACAGGCTGATGATTCGGTGAGTATTGGTTTCTTGAATGTAATCATCGATGTCCAGAAGTGAGTAACCGATCAGTTTCATCCAGAGTTCTTCGATCTGGTGAACGACCTGAAACATCAGTTCATCTTTATTACAAAGATCAGCCATGGGCTTCTGGGCTTTCAGAATCTGTGAGGTATTGAGATAGACCTCGTAGTCCAGCTTACCTTCACCTTCCATTAATGCGTAGAAGTGGGATCTGTCCATTGTTTCTCCGCTTTTTTGATGATTGTGAGCAGAGGTCCGGGTAAGGCCAATCTGCTGCAATGGAGGTGCCAGCAATGAATAGAGAATTCGCTGGTACCTCATAAATAAAGCACAGAAACGGACGGTTCTTAAAGAGTAAAACAGATTTATCTGAGGCTGATGACGGGCCATCCTTTCTCATGAGCAACTGTGGTCAATTCAGGGTCAGGATCAACCGCGAACGGGTGATCTACCTGACCCAGCAAGGGCAGGTCATTTTTTGAATCACTGTAGAAGTAACTGCCTTCCAGAGAATATGCCGGATTTTCCTGCAACCATTGCTTAAGGCGGATCACCTTTCCCTCCTGAAAAGTCGGTGTGCCGACCACTTTGCCTGTATAGCGGTTATCTGTAATCTCAAGCTCAATGGCCAGTAGCGTATCGACATCAAAGGCTTTGGCAATGGGCTCGGTAACAAATCGGCTGGTGGCGGTTATGATCATCAGGTGATCACCCTGTTGGCGGTGTTTTTTCAGGAGGTTCGCAGCTTTTTCCAGCATGATGGGGCGAATGGTCTGTTCCATGAACTGGTCATGTCGGACTTTAAGTTCGTCCAGAGTGTAACGGGTCAGTGGTTCAAGGCAAAAATCGAGGTATTCGCTAAGTACCAACGTACCCGCTTCATACTGACGATAGAAATATTCATTGCCATCATGAAAGCTGGCTGCATCCACCATGCCTTCATGGGACATGAATTGTCCCCAGAGATAGTCACTGTCACCGGCTATCAGGGTGTTATCAAGATCAAAGATTGCCAGAGCCACAAATCCTCCTGCCAGACTGCGCTGCTATAAATGTTTGCTGATTGTACTATGAAAATCTTCTGAGAGGCTGTTCATGATTTCTTAGGAAAGCGAAAACGGCGAGAAATTGTTTCTCATGTTAATACTCTTGTCACAGTTTTGAAGAGTAATAATTGATTAATTATCAAAAGTGGCATCCTGATTGCAAAGATCTTGATTGCCGTTGTGCAGCGGTTTATGAAACAATGCAAAGCAATAGATAGTTTAAGGTAGTCGCTTACGTGATTGACACAGATGGATTCAGGCCCAATGTGGGCATAATCCTCGCTAATCATCACGGACAGGTCCTGTGGGCCAGGCGAATCAGACAGGAAGCATGGCAGTTTCCCCAGGGGGGCATAAACGATGATGAAACCCCCGAAGATGCCATGTATCGCGAGCTGTATGAAGAAATTGGGCTTCAGCCGGACGACGTAAACGTTCTGGCGTGCACTCGTGGCTGGCTGCGTTATCGCCTGCCCAGAAGACTGGTTCGAAGGGATCAGCATCCGCTTTGCATTGGGCAGAAACAGAAATGGTTTTTGCTGGAGCTGCTAAGCAGTGATGACCGGGTTAGTGTGGATCATACGGGATCACCGGAGTTTGATGGCTGGCGATGGGTCAGCTACTGGTATCCCCTGGGGCAGGTCGTTTCATTTAAAAGGGAGGTCTATCGCCGTGCTTTGCGCGAGCTGGTTCCCCGAATAGGACGCCTGCAAGCTAATCAAGCTAACAATGTGTAATTGTCATGACTTTTGACACTGAGACTGTTGCCAATGCTGACATCAGCCTGAAAGGCACAGATAATATTCACTGAGGTGCTATCCTTGCACTTGCGTGATGAAAGCCTGTTTCTGACAGTCATCACACAGAAACCATTTCATGGTAAACAACAGAGACGGGCGTCTGTTATTTTTAGATAGCAGACACAGGAGACAGATAAGCAGACTGGACTAAGTCACCATGCTGAACACCCTGCGTACGATTGTACAGGAAGTCAGTGCCGCCTCGGATTTGCAGGCTGCGCTAAATATTATCGTGCGGCGGGTTCGGGATGCGATGAATACCGAAGTCTGCTCAGTCTATCTCTACGATGCTGAACAGGCTACCTATACGCTTATGGCGACAGAGGGCCTCAATAAAAAGGCTGTCGGTGTCGCTCGTTTATTCCAGTCTGAAGGTCTTATCGGTCAGGTCGGTCTCAGAGAAGAGCCCATTAATCTGAAAGCAGCTTCCTCTCATCCTAAATATCGTTACATTAAAGAAACCGGTGAAGAAAAGTTTCATGCTTTTCTTGGGGTTCCCATCATTCATCATCGGATGATTCTGGGTGTGCTGGTGGTTCAACAAAAAGAACAACGCCGGTTTGACGAGCATGAAGAGGCTTTTCTGGTCACCATGTCTGCCCAGCTTGCAGGTGTCATTGCCCATGCTGAGGCCACAGGTTCCCTGCATGTTACGGTCAATACCCGCAAGACAGCTCGCTTTCAGGGGACGCCTGGCGCGAGCGGTGTTTCCATTGGTGAAGCCGTTGTCGCTTCTCCGGTGGCGGATTTGGGGGCCGTTCCTGATCGTACCTGTCACGACATCAAAAGAGAACTGGACTCTCTGGATCTGGCTCTGGAGTCGGTTCGTTCGGAAATGAAGGCCACAGCCGAAAAACTTTCTGGCCATCTGCCGGCAGAAGAGCAAGCATTATTTGATGTCTATCTTCGGATGCTGGACGACAATGCTCTGGGGTTGGAAATCAGGAACCGGGTGAAGCAGGGTAACTGGGCACCGGGAGCGCTCAGGCAGGTAATAGACGAGCACGTACGTACTTTTGAAATGATGGACGATCCATACATGCGTGAGCGTGCGGTTGATGTAAAAGACTTGGGTCGTCGGGTTCTTGCCAGTATCCAGCAACACGATCATGAATGCATAACCTACCCCGATCAAACCATACTGATTAGTGAAGAACTGACGGCCAGTATGCTGGCAGATGTTCCCCAGGAGAAGCTCGCGGGTCTTGTCTCTATACGGGGTTCGAGCAATTCCCACGCGGCTATTCTGGCCAGGGCTCTGGGCATTCCCACTGTAATGGGGGCAGTCGATCTGCCCTATCACAAGATGTCCAGCAAGCAACTGATTGTCGATGGCAACCTTGGGCTGGTTTATGCCTCGCCTTCCAGAGAACTGCTGGAACACTATCAGGCCGTTGTCGAAGAAGAAAAAGAATTCAGCGAAGGGCTTGAAGCAATCAGTGACCTGCCCTGTGTTACCCCGGACAATCACCGTTTACCACTGTGGGTTAATACCGGTCTTATGACTGACACGGTTCGTTCACTGGATCGTGGAGCAGAAGGTGTGGGTCTTTATCGTACCGAAGTTCCTTTTATGCTCAAGGAACGATTCCCCAGTGAAGCAGAGCAGGAAAAAATTTATCGTCAGCAGCTTGAAGCCTTTGCCCCCAGACCAGTCACCATGCGTACGCTGGATGTGGGCGGGGACAAGGCTCTGTCTTACTTTCCCATTCAGGAAGACAACCCCTTCCTGGGGTGGCGAGGTATCCGTGTAACCCTGGATCATCCGGAAATATTTCTGGTTCAAATCCGGGCGATGCTTAAAGCCAGTGTTGGACTGGATAATCTTCGAATCATGTTGCCAATGGTGACCAGTGTTTATGAAGTAGAAGATGCACTGCATCTTATCCACAGAGCGCATGGCGAAGTGTCAGCTGAAGGTTTATCGGTTGTGATGCCTCCCGTCGGAGTTATGATTGAGGTTCCTGCTGCGGTCTATCAGGTCCGTGAACTGGCGCAGAGTGTAGACTTCATGTCGATCGGTTCTAATGATCTCACGCAATATCTTCTGGCAGTGGATCGAAATAATCCCAGGGTGGCTGACTTATATCACTCTTTCCATCCGGCTGTTTTGCAGGCGCTTCGAAAAGTGGTCGAAGATTGTCATAAAGAAGGCCGAACCGTCGGTATTTGTGGTGAAATGGCCGGTGATCCAGTCGCTTCTGTTCTTCTTATGGCCATGGGGTTTGACATGCTTTCCATGAGTGCCACCAACTTGCTCAAGGTGAAATGGGCGCTCAGGAAAATCACTCTGGAAAGAGCCAGAGAGATTCTTGATGACGTGATGATGCTGGACAATTCTCATTTGATCAGGAGTTCGCTGGAGTTGGCTCTTTGTCGTGAGGGACTTGGTAAAGTCATGGGTATCAAAAGCAAGCGCTTCTCCAGCTAGGAGCCTGACCGAGAATAGCGCCCGTCTAGGCGACCCCGTAGCGAGGACGGCAGAAAATTGAGGATGAAAATTCGGTTTTGTAAGGAGAATAGCGAGCTATTTGACGAACAAAAGCGGATTTTCAGACCAATTTGCTGCCGCCGCACGACTGCATGGATGCAGGAGCTAGAGCAACGCAGGAGCAGTTGCCGCGTAGGGCAGTCTATTCTCGGTCTAATGGGATGGTCCGCCCCTCCTAAACGGCTTCAAATGAGCCAAAATGGAGTTAACCATTTAAACAGGATTAACCGGAGCGAACCACCCATGACTATTTCAGTACTTGGTATCGATATTGGCAAGAACAACTTTCACCTGTTTGGTGTTGATGAGCAGGGTAGCAAAGTCATCAGAAAGAAGTCGTCCAGGAAGAACCTTCTAGAGTACGTGGCAAATCTGGAGCCATGCATTATCGCTATGGAAGCTTGTGGTGGTGCTCACTATTTGGCTCGGTTATTCAAGAACTATGAGCATACTGTCAAGCTGATTTCACCTCAATTTGTCAAGCCTTATGTCAAGACCAACAAAAATGACTACAACGATGCTGAAGCGATTGCAGAAGCAGCTTCACGGCCCAGCATGCGTTTTGTACCTGTTAAAACATCAGAGCAGCAGGCCTGGCAACTTCTGCACCGCTATCGTCAACAAGCGGTTGATCAGAGAACTGCCCTGGTTAACCAGATCCGGGGGTCACTATTGGAAGAAGGTATTGTAGTTGCCCAGGGTATTGGTAAAGTTCGTGCACAGCTTCCACGAATTCTGGAAGATGCTGAAAATGGACTCCATTCGCTGACTCGTGAGCTGCTACATGGTTTATCAGAAGAGTTGGCCAGTCTTGACAAGCGTATTCAACAGTATGACCAGAAAATTCAGGAGCTAGCAAAAAACGACGACGAATGTCGTCGAATGATGACTATGCCGGGTATCGGAGCCATCACTGCCACAGCATTGAAGGCAGCCATTGGTGATGCGACGTATTTTAAATCTGGTCGACACCTTGCCGCATGGATGGGATTAGTTCCAAGACAGCATTCCACAGGCGGTAAGTCAGTCCTGCTGGGCATCAGTAAACGGGGTGATAAATACCTGCGCACATTATTGATACACGGCGCACGTTCGGTACTCCACTGCCTCAAAAATAAGGATGACCGCTGTAAAAAATGGGTTAGCCAACTTAATGAGCGCAGCAATCACAACGTTGCCGCCGTTGGTCTGGCTAATAAAATGGCTCGGATTGTCTGGGTCATCATGACCCGAAATGAAGTTTACAAGGCTGCATAATGAAGTAAAGGCGGCAGCGGCAAAGTAAAGCATAAGCTTAATCAAAGGGGACCCCCCCGCAGATTGCGATGAGCATGTACAGTTGATGGCAAACAGGTAAAAACCGGCAACCTGAAACCTGATAGGAGCCTTGACCCTTGAGGCCGTCGGACTGATAAGGCCAGGTTGCGCGGATACCCATCAGGGCCAGAGGGTTAGACCTCATGAATAGGCCGTATATATGATTGCAGTTATCTTTGTTTGCTAATTAACAAAACAGGCTCTTGCAAAACGGGGCGGACCATATAAGGCTCTTTGTCGTGAGGGACTTGGTAAAGTCATGGGTATCAAAAGCAAGCGCTTCTCCAGCTAGGAGCCTGACCGAGAATAGCGCCCGTCTAGGCGACCCCGTAGCGAGGACGGCAGAAAATTGAGGATGAAAATTCGGTTTTGTAAGGAGAATAGCGAGCTATTTGACGAACAAAAGCGGATTTTCAGACCAATTTGCTGCCGCCGCACGACTGCATGGATGCAGGAGCTAGAGCAACGCAGGAGCAGTTGCCGCGTAGGGCAGTCTATTCTCGGTCTAATGGGATGGTCCGCCCCTCCTAAACGGCTTCAAATGAGCCAAAATGGAGTTAACCATTTAAACAGGATTAACCGGAGCGAACCACCCATGACTATTTCAGTACTTGGTATCGATATTGGCAAGAACAACTTTCACCTGTTTGGTGTTGATGAGCAGGGTAGCAAAGTCATCAGAAAGAAGTCGTCCAGGAAGAACCTTCTAGAGTACGTGGCAAATCTGGAGCCATGCATTATCGCTATGGAAGCTTGTGGTGGTGCTCACTATTTGGCTCGGTTATTCAAGAACTATGAGCATACTGTCAAGCTGATTTCACCTCAATTTGTCAAGCCTTATGTCAAGACCAACAAAAATGACTACAACGATGCTGAAGCGATTGCAGAAGCAGCTTCACGGCCCAGCATGCGTTTTGTACCTGTTAAAACATCAGAGCAGCAGGCCTGGCAACTTCTGCACCGCTATCGTCAACAAGCGGTTGATCAGAGAACTGCCCTGGTTAACCAGATCCGGGGGTCACTATTGGAAGAAGGTATTGTAGTTGCCCAGGGTATTGGTAAAGTTCGTGCACAGCTTCCACGAATTCTGGAAGATGCTGAAAATGGACTCCATTCGCTGACTCGTGAGCTGCTACATGGTTTATCAGAAGAGTTGGCCAGTCTTGACAAGCGTATTCAACAGTATGACCAGAAAATTCAGGAGCTAGCAAAAAACGACGACGAATGTCGTCGAATGATGACTATGCCGGGTATCGGAGCCATCACTGCCACAGCATTGAAGGCAGCCATTGGTGATGCGACGTATTTTAAATCTGGTCGACACCTTGCCGCATGGATGGGATTAGTTCCAAGACAGCATTCCACAGGCGGTAAGTCAGTCCTGCTGGGCATCAGTAAACGGGGTGATAAATACCTGCGCACATTATTGATACACGGCGCACGTTCGGTACTCCACTGCCTCAAAAATAAGGATGACCGCTGTAAAAAATGGGTTAGCCAACTTAATGAGCGCAGCAATCACAACGTTGCCGCCGTTGGTCTGGCTAATAAAATGGCTCGGATTGTCTGGGTCATCATGACCCGAAATGAAGTTTACAAGGCTGCATAATGAAGTAAAGGCGGCAGCGGCAAAGTAAAGCATAAGCTTAATCAAAGGGGACCCCCCCGCAGATTGCGATGAGCATGTACAGTTGATGGCAAACAGGTAAAAACCGGCAACCTGAAACCTGATAGGAGCCTTGACCCTTGAGGCCGTCGGACTGATAAGGCCAGGTTGCGCGGATACCCATCAGGGCCAGAGGGTTAGACCTCATGAATAGGCCGTATATATGATTGCAGTTATCTTTGTTTGCTAATTAACAAAACAGGCTCTTGCAAAACGGGGCGGACCATATAAGGCTCTTTGTCGTGAGGGACTTGGTAAAGTCATGGGTATCAAAAGCAAGCGCTTCTCCAGCTAGGAGCCTGACCGAGAATAGCGCCCGTCTAGGCGACCCCGTAGCGAGGACGGCAGAAAATTGAGGATGAAAATTCGGTTTTGTAAGGAGAATAGCGAGCTATTTGACGAACAAAAGCGGATTTTCAGACCAATTTGCTGCCGCCGCACGACTGCATGGATGCAGGAGCTAGAGCAACGCAGGAGCAGTTGCCGCGTAGGGCAGTCTATTCTCGGTCTAATGGGATGGTCCGCCCCTCCTAAACGGCTTCAAATGAGCCAAAATGGAGTTAACCATTTAAACAGGATTAACCGGAGCGAACCACCCATGACTATTTCAGTACTTGGTATCGATATTGGCAAGAACAACTTTCACCTGTTTGGTGTTGATGAGCAGGGTAGCAAAGTCATCAGAAAGAAGTCGTCCAGGAAGAACCTTCTAGAGTACGTGGCAAATCTGGAGCCATGCATTATCGCTATGGAAGCTTGTGGTGGTGCTCACTATTTGGCTCGGTTATTCAAGAACTATGAGCATACTGTCAAGCTGATTTCACCTCAATTTGTCAAGCCTTATGTCAAGACCAACAAAAATGACTACAACGATGCTGAAGCGATTGCAGAAGCAGCTTCACGGCCCAGCATGCGTTTTGTACCTGTTAAAACATCAGAGCAGCAGGCCTGGCAACTTCTGCACCGCTATCGTCAACAAGCGGTTGATCAGAGAACTGCCCTGGTTAACCAGATCCGGGGGTCACTATTGGAAGAAGGTATTGTAGTTGCCCAGGGTATTGGTAAAGTTCGTGCACAGCTTCCACGAATTCTGGAAGATGCTGAAAATGGACTCCATTCGCTGACTCGTGAGCTGCTACATGGTTTATCAGAAGAGTTGGCCAGTCTTGACAAGCGTATTCAACAGTATGACCAGAAAATTCAGGAGCTAGCAAAAAACGACGACGAATGTCGTCGAATGATGACTATGCCGGGTATCGGAGCCATCACTGCCACAGCATTGAAGGCAGCCATTGGTGATGCGACGTATTTTAAATCTGGTCGACACCTTGCCGCATGGATGGGATTAGTTCCAAGACAGCATTCCACAGGCGGTAAGTCAGTCCTGCTGGGCATCAGTAAACGGGGTGATAAATACCTGCGCACATTATTGATACACGGCGCACGTTCGGTACTCCACTGCCTCAAAAATAAGGATGACCGCTGTAAAAAATGGGTTAGCCAACTTAATGAGCGCAGCAATCACAACGTTGCCGCCGTTGGTCTGGCTAATAAAATGGCTCGGATTGTCTGGGTCATCATGACCCGAAATGAAGTTTACAAGGCTGCATAATGAAGTAAAGGCGGCAGCGGCAAAGTAAAGCATAAGCTTAATCAAAGGGGACCCCCCCGCAGATTGCGATGAGCATGTACAGTTGATGGCAAACAGGTAAAAACCGGCAACCTGAAACCTGATAGGAGCCTTGACCCTTGAGGCCGTCGGACTGATAAGGCCAGGTTGCGCGGATACCCATCAGGGCCAGAGGGTTAGACCTCATGAATAGGCCGTATATATGATTGCAGTTATCTTTGTTTGCTAATTAACAAAACAGGCTCTTGCAAAACGGGGCGGACCATATAAGGCTCCTAGTAGTGCAGACCTTCCATGGTCTGAGTCGCTGACAGTAGATCCTGAGCTTTGAAAAGGATAACACGACAGAAACTTTGTATCAGAGCTAGGATTTCTTCTCGGAAGTGTCAGCTTTGATTCCATAGACCACCACATTGGATGAGTGATCGAGGGGAGCCTGAATATAAAGTACAATTTTTTTAATAGAGCGGCCATGGTCAGGAATCGGGAATCCGCGTGTTTCCAGTCCTGGCAGCACTAACTTCTGGACACTCAGGTCAATCACTTGTCCGTCACTCATGTGCACCTTGGCAGAACGAATCTTCAAGCTGCCCTGAGTGATATGAAATTTGATGGTTTTGTAGGAAGTATCTTCGTCTGCAGAAGATATTTTGATGGTTGCCGTGTCTTGAGAAGGGATTATATGCTTTTCGCCAATTTGCTGCCAACCTCCAGCGGCTTGCAGGGTCATGGAGAACAACAGCACCAGCGCGGCCAGCAGGGACTGATAAAGTCGGATCAGAGCTTGTGATCTCATCGTTTTACCTCAACAGGATACCCCGTATTTCTAGTGCGGGGTTCAGTGACTTCGTATTGACTGCGAAAACGTGCACTTTTCGGAAGATGCTGAAAGCGATGTTTCAGACCTTCTAATAGGAATAGAGACAAACTACATGCTATGAAAGTTAGCTGCTTTTGGCTGCTTTGTGGTCTTTTTTTAGGTCGACCAATCAGGTGGCTGGCTACCATGACACTGGAAATGACATTGAGAACCGGAGTTTTTTTCCAGTTTCTCCGTAGGGCAGATAGATTTGCTCGGTCCAGCTGAGAGAACCCTGTTTGTCGAGAATCAGGACACTGGTGTTTCGGGTTCCATAATGTTCACTGGCCATAAAGCAGCTGGATAGAAACTTTTCCTGCTCCTGGCTTACACCGGTATCGGGAAGTTGGTCATCGGGCGCTTTTGAACTGTCGTGCATCATAAAAATCAAGCCTTCAGGTTCGGGTTTCTGGTGATGCTTGACATGCAGCGCCAGTCCCTGCCTGACTTTCTCCAGCTTGGGCCAGGGGCTGTTCAAGAGGTGATTGCTAAGTGCATGGAAGCCAGGCTTCAGTGAAACAACACGACCCATACGATTGGAGTAGTAGTAAAGACCGCTGGAATCACCGGCCAACAGGTTAAAGCCGGAGTAATGATCCGCTTTAAGATGAATCTGGTTCAGGAATTCTTTGGGTGACAGATCACTATTTAAAAAATCACTTACCAGGTGACCACGGGACAAGGTTCCCGGGTAAACAGGCGATTCCCGATAGTTGGTGACTGCGGCCATTCTGCCTTTGCGACTCAGGGCCAGCCAGCTGCCTCCGGCTTCTAAATCCCGGCCACCAAAAATCTCCGGATTGTCTTCCCAGAAGTGAATGGTTCTTGCCGGCCGCTCATAGAACTCATCGCGGTTGGCGGCCAGAATCAGCGGGTACTGAGCCTCTGGTTGCCAGTGCAGGGTAATCAGACACATAGATTGAGATCATCTCTTTTTTTATAAACATTGCTGAAATTCAACAAACCGCTGCGAGTCGGGATGTTGTCTGACGATAACAATAAACGAGATTCGGTTAACAAGTAACAACATTATCTAAAGTAAACTTTGCTCAATCTGATCTGAATGCTGGTGTAAATCGGCTTCTTGAGAGACGGGTCTAATACCAATTGTGCTCTTTAACTCCCGTGATGAGCATGGAGATTTGCGCCTTGGCTATGGCGACGGTCGCCAACGCAGGATTAAGGCTCAAATCTTCAGCGCAATAGCGAGTTAGAAAGTTCGATTGGTATTATCAGATCTATTAAACTGGAGAGGTTAACCTATGGCAGAGGGGAAAGCCTATGAGTAAAGCGGTAACCGCTGCTGTGGTCCAGATGTGTTCCGGACCTGATGTTCAAGCCAATCTTAAGCAGGCAGAAGATCTTTTTTCAAGCATGGAGTCTTCAGCTGACATAATTGTGCTGCCTGAATGTTTTGCTCAGTTGGGGGGGGATATTCCCGCTCTGGGCAACAATACCAGCGTGGTCAGAAACTGGATGTCCCGCATTGCCCGACAATTCGGGGCCTGGCTGGTAGGGGGGTCTATACCCTGTGTCGTCAATGAAGGAGAGAACAGCAGGGCGTCCTGCTTTGTTTATGACCCCAAGGGTAATGAAGTCACCCGCTACGACAAGATCCATCTCTTTAATGCCGATATATCGGACGGCACTCGCCGTTACAGGGAATCCGATGACTATTCGCCGGGGAATGATCTGAATGTAGTGGATATGGAATTTGCCAGAACAGGCCTGACCATCTGCTATGACGTTCGTTTTCCAGAGCTCTATCGAGAACTGAGAGTCAGGGAGTCAGAAATCATTACTGTACCTTCCGCATTTACCAGGGTGACTGGTCAGGCCCACTGGGAGCCGTTATTAAGAGCCCGCGCTATCGAGAACCATTGCTATGTTCTGGCGGCTAACCAGGGCGGGACTCATCCCAACAAGAGAGAAACCTGGGGACACAGCATGATTGTTTCGCCCTGGGGTGAAGTGCTTGCAGAGGCCGATAACACTCCCTGTGTACTGACCACCGAGCTGAACATAAAAGCACTGCAGGAGATCAGAAAGCAAATGCCTTGTTTTGAACATCGCGTACTGTGAAAGAACTGTTCCTGTAATTGTGCGGTCGATGGATTCAGGCAAAAAATCAACTTTGTCCTGAATCCCTCTCTGCAAATCAGTGAGTGTAGTTTGCAAGTGTTTCCAGCAACCTTCTCTGGGCATTCCTGCGACGATGGCCCCGTGATGGCTTGTTCTGCAGATACTGACCATCACTTTGTAGTTGCCAGCTAAGGGTATTATCTGACAGATACAGTTCCAGCTCTTTCTTCACTCGTGCAGCCAGCTTCGGCTCTTCAATGGGAAAGCAGGTCTCAACGCGCATATCCAGATTACGAACCATACCATCAGCACTGGAGCAGTAGACTCTGAATTTCCCATCGTTCTCAAAGTAGAAAACCCGGGTGTGTTCAAGAAAACGGCCGACAATAGAGCGCACCTGAATATTTTCTGACAATCCGGCAATACCGGGCCTCAGGCAGCAAATACCCCGAATGATCAGGTGAATCTCGACACCGGCCTGTGAAGCCCGGAAAAGAGCCTTTATCAAATGGCTTTCAGTCAGTGAGTTTACCTTGATGATCACACGAGCCGGTTTACCTTCTCTGGCATTAACGGCTTCCTGATTGATCAGTTCGATCAGGCTTTTCTTGAGTGTGAAGGGCGCATGGAAAAGCTTACGCACGCGCACCGCTTTACCCATCCCCGTCAGCTGTTGAAAGATTTTGCGAACATCGTTGGTGATATCCTTGTCGCAGGTCAGCAAGCTATAGTCGGTATAGAGTCGTGCGTTACCCGCGTGATAGTTTCCGGTACCCAGGTGTGCGTAACGCTGAATCTTTTTTCCTTCCCGACGAACAATCAGAATCAGTTTGGCGTGGGTTTTGTAGGCAACCACTCCATACACGACAACCGCTCCGGCTTCCTGAAGTCTTCTTGCCAGTGCCAGATTTTCTTCTTCGTCAAAACGTGCCCGGATTTCCACGATAACCGTGACTTCTTTACCTTTCCTGGCCGCTTCCACAAGAGCATCGACCATCTCGGAGCGAGCTCCGGTACGATATAACGTCTGACGTATTGCCAGAACATTAGGATCAGTAGCCGCCTGGCGCAGCATATCTACAACCGGAGTGAAGGACTCGAAGGGATGATGCAGCAGAATATCGGACTTGCGAATGGCATCCAGCATATTAACAGACCGTGAGCTTCGGGCTTGCAACGCCTTGGGGTAACTGGGTGTAAAGCTGGGGAAGGTCATGTGCTCAAACTCGGGTGATGCCTCGTTGCATACCGACATCATTCGGATCAGGTTCACCGGACCATTGACCCGGTAGAGCTCATCCTCCGTCAGGCCAAATTCTTTCAGCAGGAAGTCAACCAGTGGCTCTGGGCAGTTATCGACCACTTCAAGGCGCACTGCCTCTCCGTAGCGGCGGGAGAGCAACTCACCCTGCAGGGCCTTGGCCAGATCTTCTACTTCGTCTTCAAGGTCCAGATCACTGTTTCGGGTCAATCGGAACTGGTAACACCCTTTGATGGTCATACCCGGGAACAGGTCCTGCATATGCAAGTGGATGATAGATGACAGAAAGACATAATTTCTACCGCCCTTGTCACAGACGTCATCGGGCAGTTCAACGACCCGAGGTAACGATCTTGGCGCAGGAATAACAGCCATACCCGTTTCACGGCCAAATGCGTCTTTGCCTTCCATTGCCACAATAAAGCAGAGCAGTTTGTTGGCCAGTCTCGGGAAGGGGTGAGCCGGATCCAGTCCAATGGGACTGATGATGGGCATGACTTCGTTATAGAAGAAGCGCTTGATCCAGGCTTTCTGTTTGTCGTTCAGCTGATGACGCCGAATAAATCGAATGCCTTGCCTGGCCAGACGAGGCAGCAGTTTGTCGTTCAGGATTTCGTATTGAAGCTGAACATTTTGCTTGGCCTGATGGCTGATCTCTTTCAGCACCGCCTGAGGACCCAGGCCATCCAAACCCACTTGTTCACGGGCAAACTCTACTTGCTGCATCAGGCCGGCAACTCGGATTTCAAAAAACTCATCCATGTTTGAGCTATAAATCAACAGAAACCGCAGACGTTCAATCAGGGGGTGGTCGTCGTTCATCGCCTGCTCAAGCACACGGCGGTTGAACTGTAAATGGCTCAGCTCCCTGTTGATGTAGTAGTCCGGGTTGCTAAGGTCTGTAATACGAGGCGTTGGAGCAACAGGCTCCTGGCTCTCTTTTGTGCTGACTCCGGGTTCAGGGAGTTCCCGGTCTTTTGAATTATCCATGGGACCTCTTACAGCATCGGTAGTGGCAGTATACGAATTCATGTATAAGCCGGACTGACAATGGGCTCTTGTTATAACGTAATTGTACGACGTTTTGATGACTGAGTTGAGTGCTAAGGCGTTATTGCCTGATCAGGCAAGCCGCTTCTCTGGCATAGTAGGTCAGAATGGCATCGGCTCCGGCTCGTTTGAAACAGAGCAGAGACTCCATCATGATGGCATTTCGGTCCAGCCAGCCGTTGGCAATGGCCGCCTGATGCATGGCGTACTCGCCACTGACCTGGTAAACAAAGGTGGGTGCCTTGAATTCATCCTTGGCTCTTCTGACAACATCCAGATAAGGCATACCGGGTTTAACCATAATCATGTCGGCTCCTTCATTGAGGTCAGCTGCGATCTCATGCAGAGCTTCATCAATATTGGCTACATCCATCTGGAAGTTATGCTTGTTGCTTTTGCCCAGATTGCCCGCAGAGCCCACAGCATCGCGAAATGGGCCGTAGTAGCTGGATGCGTATTTGGCAGAGTAGGCGAGAATCCGGGTGTTCAGGTGACCGGTCTCTTCGAGTCGGGTGCGAATGGCAGAAATTCGGCCATCCATCATGTCGGAGGGTGCGACAATATCAGCTCCTGCTTCGGCATGAGACAGAGCTTGTTTAACCAGGACATCAACGGTCGGGTCGTTTACGACATAACCTGATTCATCAATCAGACCGTCCAGTCCATGACTGGTGAATGGGTCCAGGGCCACATCAGTAATAATGCCCAGCTCCGGCAGTTTTTGTTTTAACTCACGAACGGCCCGCTGAACCAGGCCTTCCGGATTCCAGGCTTCGGCGGCATCATCAGACTTTTTCTCAGCCGGTGTGACTGGAAACAGGGCAATGGCCGGAATACCCAGCTCCAGAAGCTCTTCACCTTCACGAATCAGCTCATCGACCGTCATTCGTTCTATGCCCGGCATTGAAGGAATAGCTTCCCGGTGACGAGAGCCTTCAAGAATGAATACCGGGTAGATCAGATCATCCGCAGTGAGGCGGTTTTCTCTCATCAGACGGCGGGAAAAATCGTCAAAACGCATGCGTCTGGGACGGCTTGCCGGGAAGGGTCGCTGGATCATAATTACACTCTGAAGAGGGTGGTTAAAAGTATTTGTTTCGCTCGTCAACCCTGTTCGTTATGAGGGGATAGAGCGAAATGTCCGGTTCATGACGTGTGAAACCTTATGGGTGTAGCTAACGTATAGTCTGACAGGCATTATACGAAAAAGATGCGTTATGCGCTTTCCCGACAGGATGTTGCAACCGTTCCGCAGGAAGATTCCTTGTATGAATAAAAGTAAAATCATTCTACTGGTGGCTGTTATGGCAGCCATTACTGCATTTTTTGCACTGGATGCACAACAATATCTGACTCGTGATTATTTTCAGTCGCTTTACAGCGATAATCCTGCACTTACCATTGCCGTATTCTTTGCCATTTATGTGGCTGTAACGGCGCTTTCGCTTCCGGGCGCTGTTATTCTTACTCTGGTTGGTGGTGCTATTTTCGGGTTTACGACGGGCCTGATAGTGATCTCTTTTGCCAGCACGATAGGGGCCACCCTGGCTTTCCTCATTTCCAGAACGCTGTTGCGGGAATGGGTCCAGGGTAAGTTTGGCCAATATCTGGCAACCATTAACAAGGGTATTGAGAAAGACGGTCTGTTTTATCTTCTGACCTTGAGATTGATTCCTGCAGTTCCTTTCTTTGTGATTAACCTGGTTATGGGGCTGACGCCCATGAAAGCCAGAACGTTTTACTGGGTCAGTCAGCTTGGCATGCTGCCGGGAACGGCTGTGTATGTGAATGCCGGTGCTCAGCTGGGACAGGTTCAGGAATTATCCGTCAGTGGTATTTTAACACCGGGGCTTATTGGTTCCTTTGTATTATTGGGGATTTTCCCATGGCTGGCACGTAAAGCTATCAGCCTGATCAAAAAGCCTTCAATCAGTGAAGAAAATAAGGAGGAGTAAGCATGTTGGGTCATTCCGGTGTTTACAAGGGCTTCAGAAAACCCCGCAGGTTCGATAATAACCTGACTGTGATAGGAGCGGGTTCTGCCGGACTGGTAAGCAGCTACATTGCAGCGGCCGTGAAAGCCAGAGTCACTTTGATTGAAAAGCATAGAATGGGTGGCGATTGTCTTAATACCGGCTGTGTTCCCAGCAAGGCTTTGATTCGATCTGCCAAGATGGCCCATTACATGAAGCGAGCCGACGAATTTGGCCTGGAGAATGTGCAGGCTGATGTCAATTTCACCGCTGTAATGGAACGAGTGCAATCGGTCATTAAGCAGGTTGAGCCCCATGATTCGGTCGAACGTTATACCGGTCTGGGCGTAAACTGCGTTACGGGTGAAGCCAGGCTGGTCAGTCCCTGGGAAATTGAGGTGGACGGTCAGCGGATTTCCAGCCGAAATATTATTATCGCCAGTGGCGGCAGACCCTTTGTGCCGCCTTTGCCCGGTGTTGATCAGATTACCCATTACACATCAGATACTCTCTGGGATATTCGTGAAAAACCACAAAAGCTGCTGGTCGTCGGCGGCGGACCGATCGGTTGTGAATTGACTCAGGCTTTTACCCGACTGGGTGTCAATGTGACTCTGCTCGATCATGGTCCCCGCCTGCTGCACCGGGAAGATCCGGATGTTTCTTTGGAGGTGATGTCCCAGTTTCGCAAAGACGGGGTTGATCTTAAGCTGAAGCACGAAACCCGATCCTTTCACAAAGAAGGTGATAAACAATGGCTGGTAGCTGAGCATGAAGGCCAAACCGTTGACATTGATTTCGATGCTGTCCTGTTTGCCACAGGTCGCAAAGCCAACACCGGCAGCCTGGGGCTGGAAGCGCTCGGGATAGAAACCACAGAGCGTGGAACCATTGCTGTGAACGAATATTTGCAGACACGATTCCCGAATATCTACGCCTGCGGTGATGTGGCGGGACCTTATCAATTCACACATGCAGCAGCGCACCAGGCCTGGTATGCCTCTGTGAACGCACTCTTCGGACGCTTCAGGAAGTTCAAAGTGGATTACTCGGTCATGCCCTGGTGTACGTTTACTGATCCGGAAGTGGCCAGAGTAGGCCTTAATGAAACGGAAGCCAAAGAACAGGGAGTTCCCTACGAAATCACCCGCTACGGTATTGATGATCTGGACAGGGCTATTGCCGATGAGGAAGCCAGAGGGTTTATCAAGGTTCTGACCAGACCGGGCAGTGACAAGATTCTGGGGTGCACTATCGTGGGTTACCATGCCGGTGAACTGATCACCGAATACATCACCGCCATGAAACACGGTCTGGGAATGAACAAGATTCTTGGCACTATTCACATTTACCCTACGCTCAGCGAATCCAACAAATTTGCTGCAGGTGAGTGGAAACGGGCCCATGCGCCGGAAGGTTTGTTGAAGTGGGTCAAGAAGTATCATGACTGGATGAGACGCTGACTCAGATCCTGGCTGCTAGATTAAAAATAAAGGGTCTCTTCTCCGAGGCCTGTTTACAAAATGGTCAGGAACCCGATGTCTCAATCCAGCATTTCACAGGCAGGGATATCCCCAACCCTCCCCAAAACCTCAGGAACAGATTCTGCGCTTCTCATCCGGCAAGAAGCTGAAAATCCTGCTCGTCTCAATCGCGACTCTATCATCAGGGTTGATCTGAGCGTCAGTCTGAATAATGGCAGCCTTGAGCCTTCCGGACTGTCTGGCAAAAGCCTGTCAGAATTCGATATTCAGGCGGCTTCGCCCGATGATGTGAAGAAGAAATTGCCTTCAGGACCTTCCCGCGAAGAGCAACTTTTATCCAAAGTCAGTAATGTTCGGGAAAAAATTTCTTGGGAAGGCTCGAAAGCAAGACCCAAAGTCGACAGAAGCAGCAAAGATGCCCTGACAGCGGCTCTGAAAGACGCCAATGCTTCATTGAAAGAAGCCAGGAAGCTTAAGTCCGAGGCTCACAGTCTCGCCAAACAGGGAGTAATGGAGGAGAACTTGCTGGAATTGGGACTGGGCGGTAAGAGAATGACCAGAGCTGAAAGCGAGGCATTTCGTGCAGCCCGGGACTCTGACCAGTTGCTGAGTACACGAAAGCAGGAAGTGAAGGATCTGGAGCGGGCTCAGAAGGATCTGAAAGCAAAGCAAAAGAAGGCCGCAAAGGCTGAAAAGAAAGCGCATCAGGCACTTGAAAGGTTGCAAAAAGAGTCATTGTCTCTGGGTAAGTCGGTACTTAAAATTCGCAGTAAGGTGATAGCAGCCAAAGATCAGTCCAGCAAAAGATTGGGAGAACAGCTCAAGTCTTTGCAGAGGGCTCAGAAGAAAGCGAACGCTCTGGCGGCCCATGGTGAGAAGTTACTGGCCAAAGCCGATGAAAAGCAGGTCAGGCATGGCATTGATACAGAGGCCGTAAAAACCTTGATCAAGCAACACATTTCGGACGCCAGGGCTGAAGCAAAACAGTTGCAGCTCGAAGTGGCCTCGTTAAAAGAAAAAGTGAAGTCAGCGCGAGAATCCGAAAAAGCAAAGAAGCAAGAGCAAAGAGCAATCGATAGAGGTCTCAGGCAACAGAAGAAAGCAGAAAAACAAGCTTCCAGGAAGAAAACCGGACCGCCAGAGAAAACGCAAAGTCAAGAACAGCCACTAAAGAAGGATGAAGCATCAAAAGTTGCAGAGCCAATAATTGGAGAGCAGAAGCAAACGGTTACCAGAATACTGTCCGACAAGGTCAGTTTCAAGTCGTCAGAACAACCTCCTTTGAAGCCTTCCGGAACCCAGATGAGAGCTTTTCTCAAAGGTATAACGCCTCACAAAGCAATGAGTATCCAGGCATTGGAGAAGTCCATGGATAACCTGCGCAACCCCAGTGATTATCGACAGGTGTTGGCCGATATTTTGGCTTCAGGACTGGTTTTTGGTGAAAAAGTCAGGCTCAGGTCCAATCTCAGCGCTTGCCTGTTGGGAGCCATGAAAGATCCCGAAAAATTCAAGCTCTTTAATAGGGAGTTTATTGAACATATTATGTTTGGCGATAGTATGGATGAAATCCAGCAGCAATATCCTGTGTCAATGAAAAAAGACCTGGAAAGAATTGATAAAGAAGCAGCGAGGAAATAACAGCATTCATGGAATCTGAACATCTTCAGCAGCTCCAGCAGCGAGTCAGTGATGCAGAAGCCTTTGAAACTTCTATTTTGAAAAATCTTGAAGAGACCCAGCACCGGGTTGGAGAGTGCTCCGAAAAACTGACCCGGCTTAATGGCCAGATGGCTTTGCTGGAAGCCAGTCATGAAGCCGATGAAGAGCTGGCGAAGAAAATGGATGTGCTCAAATCCGAGCTGGATGACGCCGAGGCAGCCTATCGTGAACAGACTGCCCAGGAGTCAAGATTAAAGAAAATGGGGCTGGACGCTATCAGCCATCTCAAGGTGGCCAGAAACGAGCTGAAAATTGCCCAGCTCAAGTCCGGCTCATGAAGATACCATTACAGCTCTGCAGGTGGCTTTTTGTCGGGTTGATCGGGGTGTGCGGGGTGAGCATGTTGAAGGTCGTCCTGAAACCGTACATTAGTTATGTTAACAGCGGCGTCACTGCAGTCCCAGGTCCACGCTATGCTATCATTGAGCTGCACTCTTGCTTCCATAGCCTTTCCCTTGGTAAACCTGAACTCTCTGATTACCCAACCCGGCTTGTTGCCGGTGTCTGACGCGATTATGAGGTCTTCAGAGCGTACCAGATAGGTAGGATCTTGCATGTCATCAAATGTTGCTTTTACAAGGTGAGATCTATTGAGGCTGATACCCACATCCCTGATACTGCCCGGATGATTAAAAATGGCTTGTGCTGGATTTTTGGTTTCTGCCTGACTGTCGGGATTAACTCGCATTACGCATTTGCCGAGATCAACGTTTCCATTCAAGCCGATGCCCTCATTATAAACAGCTTCGACCTGTTTCGTTGCATCGTCTGCGAACTCCGCATGGCTGAGAGGAGTGAAGCCGATGAACAGGCCTGATAATGCAACAAGAGAAGCTCTGCGACATAAGCCGTCTGGTTGTAGCAGATTCATAATAGATATTCTCAATGAAAATGAAAATGAAAATAGAGATGCTGAGGTGTTGCGAAGGCAACAGAAAAATTATAGGCAGTGTTCAGGTATCTTCCCATTGATTTGATAGCTCGATCCATTATGAAAGAGCCGTTATTTAGTTTTAAAAATAATTTATCCTTAATTTGCTTAAGAAGCCCCCATCGAACTGGGGGTCTTGATGAGCAATCAGAAAGATGACCTGATTAGATTGATTAATCTTCAGACAGTTTCAGGCTGAGGCTTTTTTCCTGGGAATACCCAGTCGTTGTCGCCTTTCCCAAAGTGTTTTACGACTAATGCCGAGTTTCTGAGCCAGTTCGGTTTCGGTCATTTGATTCTGGTGTTCAAGCACGAAGCGCTGGAAGTAATCTTCCAGTGACAAACCATCCTGAGTCTCAACCACATTGTTACTGCCAGCATTGCCGGTGTCAGTCCTGAAGAAAGTCGATTTGACGTGAACATCCAGATCCAGAGTCTCGGGCGTAATGATGTCATCGTCACAGAGAATGACAGCCCTCTCGATGGCATGTTCCAGCTCTCGCACATTCCCCGGCCACTGATGTTGACAGATAGCTGCCATGGCTTCAGGAGAGTAGGAATACACTTCCAGCTCCATCTTGCTGCAGACTTTTTCCAGCAGCTTCTCTGCAAGCATCAGGACATCGTTGCCTCGCTCACGCAGAGCCGGAATTCTCAGTTCTACCACTTTCAATCGATAATAGAGATCTTCACGGAAGTCACCACTTGCAGAGAGCTGGCGCAGATTTCTGTGGGTAGCAGCAATCAGTCGTACATCGACTTTCTGGGATTGCACGGAGCCCACTCTTCTGATTTCTCCTTCCTGCAGAACCCGAAGCAATCGAGCCTGGGCCTCCAGGGGAAGTTCACCGATTTCATCAAGGAAAAGGGTGCCGGTATTGGCTGCTTCAATCAGGCCCGTCCGGGCAGCAGTGGCTCCGGTAAAGGAACCTTTCTCGTGACCAAAAAGTTCTGATTCAATGAGGGTCTCCGGAATGGCGGCACAATTAACCGAGATCATTGGGCCATTGGCACGGCGGCTGTTCTCATGGAGGGCTCTGGCAACCAGTTCTTTACCTGTACCTGACTCACCCTGAATCAGGACAGTGGCATCGGTCGGGGCCACTTTCCGGATGCGTTTGAAGAGCAGCTTCATGGCGTCACAATGCCCCAGAATACCGCTGTATCCTGTGTGTGTGTCATTAAGCACGTCTTCAGTTGATTTGTCAGCTAATGCCGGTTTGCTCGCCATAATAGCGGCAACACGTTCCAGCATTTCAGAGTGATCAAAGGGTTTGGCAATATAGTCAACAGCGCCCATTTTCATGGTGCTCACGGCTGAGTTCAGGCTGGCATAGCTGGTCATAATCAGGACCGGTACGTCCTCAGCAAGGTTGATCATCTCGGTACCGGGTGAGTCAGGCAGGCGCAAATCGCTGATGATCAGGTCAAAGTCTTTTAATGTATAGGACAACTCAGCTTCGTGGACAGAACCTGCTTCACTGACGTTGTAGTCGTTTCTTTCCAACAGTCTTCTCAGGGAGGCACGAATAATCTCTTCGTCCTCAACAATGAGAATATTACCCGGGTTCATACGGTTTCCCCCTCCTGCTCCCATGAATCATGGGGCCGATAAGTCATATAACCATGCTGCTGCCTGATGCTCTGCGGCTCATGACGCGGCAGGGAAATTTCAAAACATGTACCTTTATCCAGATTTTTATCGGTTGGGCTGATGACCCTGATGGTACCAAAGTGCTCTTCAATAATATTCCAGGTCAGTGCCAGACCGAGGCCGGTACCTTTACCCGTCTCTTTGGTGGTGAAGAAGGGTTCAAACAGACGCTCCTGAATGCTGGCAGGAATGCCATGACCCTGGTCTTCGACTTCGATTTTGATGGTATGGACAGAGGCCGATGTTCGTATAGTGATTGTGCTTTTCTCATCGGAAGCATCCACAGCATTATTCAGCAGGTTGATGAAAACCTGTTGCAGTTTCTGTGGGTCACCCGTCACCCTGTGATCTGGATCACATAAGTTAAGAAAGCTGATATTGCTGCTCTTTCGTCCAAGTTGCAACAGGCTGATAGACTCCTGAACGCTGGTAAAAAGATCGACGGGTTCATGAGTGCTCGTTTCTGATCGATTCTTACCGTTATGGGAGTAGCTCATGAGCATTTGCACAATTCTGGAAACTCTTTTGGTTTGTTCCAGTACCTGACCCGCCACTTGCCGGGTATCGTCTTCTTCTGAAAGGGCTTTCAGCTCCTGGGCCAGACAATCAATAGCCGTGACCGGGTTGCCAATCTCGTGGGCGACACCAGCCGCCAGCTGTCCAATGGAAGCCAGTCGTTCACTATGAAACAGTTGATCTTCCAGCATCTGGTTTTCAGTATGATCTTCCAGCAGCATCACTTTGTTGCCACTGACACCGGATAATGGTGCTTCAAGGTTAGCCTTATGAAGATTGAAATAACGCAACTGCCCATTAATTTCTACACCATGTTTAGGAAGGTGGTGACTGTCTATCCGGGCAAAGTTGCTGAGAATCTTATTCCAGGGCTCTGGAATCCGGTTCAGGGGGCTGCCCAGGACATCCGAGGCGGGAATATCGGTCATATGACTCATAGCCTGATTCCAGAGCATAATCTCTCCTGCCGCATCCACGGAACACAGAGCCATGGGAAGATTATTCAGGGTGTCCCGATGATATCGCCTCAGATCGTCAAGCTCTCCGGCCAGTCCGCTCAATCGGCTGTGATAGGCCTCCAGTCGGGATTCCATGAAATGAATGTCCCGGGTAACGTAACCCTTGTTTTCATCCCAGGGCAAGAAAGTGTCAACGATATCGTGGGCCACAGTCGGTCCCATCAGGCCCGAAAGGTTTTTCTCGATCCGCTCCCTTAGCCGACGAAGCGCATGGGGGCGATTTTCGTCTTCGCTCATGTTGAGATCGCTGAGTGCTCTGGATACTTCCTTTTGGGCTACCAGTTCCCCCAGAGGTTTGCTCAGCATTTCATGGAAATCATGGGCGGACTTGGCTTCAGGTACTTTCTGCTCGTTTCGGCTATTGCTTTCCACCAGGCAGGCACTGGCGGCTGAACGCTCTTCGGGGGACATACGGGTAAACTTCGAGACCAGATAGATAAGTACTGCATTGACCGACAAGGCAGTCATACCCAACAGATGCCACTGTTGGTAAAGATAGGTCGAAACTTCATTCATGGTCGAACTGAAGAGGCTGAAATCGACCATCTGGGGCAACATCATAGTGAAGAACCAGAAGGTGGTACCGCCGATCAGGCCGACAATAAATCCTTTATGATTGGCTTTGGGCCAATAGAGTACGCAGAGCGCTCCCGGCAGAAGTTGCAGGGCGCCTACGTAGGCAATAACCCCCAGATTATAGAGTGCGCGCTCGGCTTCGAGCATGCGATAGAAGCCGTAGGAACTGACAATCAGTGCCACAATAATGCATCGCTTGAACCAGATCAGCCAGCGATAGATGTTCACCTCAATCTGAAGGCGAGGCGGGTGATAGGGTAACACTATATGGTTCATGATCATTGAAGACAGGGCCAGTATTGTGACAATCGTCAAGCCACTGGCAGCTGCCAGCCCTCCTATGTAGGCGACAATGGTTAGCCATGGCATATCCAGAGCCTGACCAATGAACAGCGTGAAGTAGTCAGCCGCTACCGGGCTGTCCAGCTTGATACCGGCCCAGAGAATCAGCAGTGTGGGCAGACTCAGTATCAGCAGAAAAAGGGGAAGTGCCCAACTGGCAATATGAAGAGAACGCTGGCTACGATTCTCGGCAAAAGTCATATGGAACATATGTGGCATGACAATCGCTGAAGCAAAAAACATCAGCAGCATGCTGCGCCAGGGACCGTCCTCAAGCGGCGTTTGCATTTCTATCAGTGAATCCTGATGGACAGCAAGCCAGACTTCCACGCCATCAAGACCATGAAAAACTTCAAACAAAATTACCAGGCCCAGGGTTGCCATAACCACCAGTTTGACCACTGACTCAACCGCTATTGCCATGACCAGACCCTGATGTCTGTCACGGGTTGAGGGATTACGAGTCCCGAACAGAGCCGCAAACAGGGCTACCATGACACAGAAAACGATGGCCAGTCGTTCGGAGAGTACTCCTTGCTGATCAGGTGAATACTGTCGGATACCGCCTGAATTTGCAGTGATAGCAGAGGCATGGTTGCGGTCAGCATCAATACAGTGGCCAGGGTTCCGGCGACAGGGCTACGGAACCGGAACGCAAAAAGGTCTGCCAGTGAGCTGAGCTGGTAGGTTCGGGTAATCTTAAGAATCGGATGGAGCAAAACCGGAGACAGCAGGAAAGCACCACTCACACCCAGATAGAAGGCTAGAAAAACATAACCGTGCTCATTCGCGAAGCCCAGGCTGCCGAAATAGGCCCAGCTGGAGGCGTAGACTCCCAGAGACAGAACATAGACAGCAGGGTGGCGGGTGATTTTTTCGGGAATCAGACCTTTCTCGGTCGCCCAGGCACAAAAGAATAAGGCCAGCAAATAGGCGACACTGACCAGCAGGAGTTCTTCGAGCTCAAAACTCATCAGACTTCCCTCTCGGCTGGAGCAGGAAGCCTGCCAGAATCACGAAAAACCAGAGAATCCAGGGTTGGTACCAGCTATCGCCAGTCGTAATCCACCATCCCATGATGGCGGGAGAGAAAAGGTAGATACTGATAACCAGAAGCAAAACCAGACGATAGATGTACATGAAACTTCAGTACGAGCTTTAAATCGGACTGTCCATGTTAACCAGTGTTGAGATAAACCGCAAAAGAGGGTGAATTTATCTCGGGAGGTGCAGAGGTTTGTATTGTCCACATCAAACACCCGGTGGATCGTAGGTCACCCAGTAAACCATATTGCCCGGGCAGTCGTCGCCCAGTACGTCGCTCATTAGTTCGTTGGCTTTCAGGTCAGCCATTTTCCTGATCCAGTCGGTGTCGTCCAGTTTTTCTTCCAGAAACCAGCTGGGCAGGGCGTTGATGTGCTTATCGTAATAAGCCAGAGGGAATTTGAGGTCTCTTGGCAGGCGAGAGCGTTTGATACTCAACGCGGCATCGCAACGAACCACCAGACTCTCTGCCACCTGTCTTCTTTTGCTGAGGTAGTTTCCTGCTTCCCTGCGATACTTATCTTCGTAAGGGCCCATCAGCTCTTCATAGCGGTCCTCCAGGCAGTGATCGTAAGCCCGGCTGACATCGTCGTTCTGGTAGCCCATAATCTTGCAGGCTTCTTTCACCCGTTCACGAAACTCACGGCTGATCTGCAAATACCAGGGAGCGTGAGGACCAAGGATGTTCTGTGCTTCCTGGTTAGCAACGAAAAACAGGTTTTCATCCGGGGTAAAGCAGAGTGCAGCATCCTGTGCGGTGACCACCTCAATTTTCGAAAGATCCGGCTCTTTGCCAACAGCCTTTTCGCGTTCAAAACGAGCTTTTTGACAGAACTCAGAGTCGGTAACATCGAATGTAGCTCCCGGGACGGGCTCGATTTCCTGAGAGGTAAACGCCAGAGAATGGGGGATAACAAGCAATGTGGCAGCAGGCAGCCAACGACGTACAATTTTTTTAATAACGGTGTTGATGACGGACATATCCACTCCTTAGACACATCTTTCTCGACAAGGTTAATGCCCTATATATAACATTCGTCGTGAACGATTGGAAATATCAAAACAGACTTTGAATCAACAAAAAGTTTATTGCTGCTTTGGAATCCCAGGTGATGTTGCAGGCGTTTTCGCTGGCAGAGGCTTTGCTTTTGACCTGTTCGCCAGCATGTTTGTCCAGCTGTCAATCATGCCATTCAGGCTATTATGGGCCGCTATTTTTTCCCCGTCCTCTCCCGGTTCATTATCTATAAGATCCGTTAGCTTTTTGGTAAAGAGTTTTCGCTCATGAACGGCTGTGGCTTTCGAAACACCCAGCCCTATGCCAAGAACACCAGCAGCCACTCCGAGCATAGGGAGGAAAAAAATACCGCTGAATGCTCCGATCAGTGCCAATTTGAGAGTGCCAGACCGCCCTTCCGCAAAGGTGTCGTTATGGGCAAAGTCCCCAACCCGTTTGATGGCGTACTGTTTCAGTAGTGCTCTTAGTGCCTTGGGATCTTTTCGAACCTCTGCGATGTTTTGTCTGGTTTTTTGTTTTTTGGCGAATGCTGTGAGGTCTTTCAACCATTCTTTTTCAGCAAAGCCACGTAAATAGAATTCCAGTTTTGTTTCGTTGCCCGGCAGTGAAAATGCAAATGAAATCTCTTTGTTGGTGCAGCCCGGCTTCAGGCCCAGGTCTTTGATCACTTTCGTCCGGTTTTTTTTAAGGAATCGTTGAAAGGCCGTATCGCCAAACAAGCCCAGTTTTCTCTTCTGTTTTCTGCCGTAGTCCGGGCGCAGGACTTCTGAGGTAGTCTGGGGAAGGCTCTTTAATTTGCTGTGACGATGGCGGAAGTTCAAGGCCGCTGATAGTGCTACAAGCACCCCGGTAATGGTGGCTCCAACCCCCATTGTTGCCGTGCCCAGGGCTGGCATTCCGTACTTGCTCATGCCACTGGCTCGTGCAACAAGACTGGTACTGAGCATCACGGTGCTGGCTTTCAGCAAGCGTTCACCTTTCTCACGGTCAGAAACCATACTGGACAAAAGCTCATCGACATGACCACTGCTGTTGGCGCATTGTTCAATTTCAAGGTTCATAGCATCGACCCGCTCTTGCAGCGCCTTAAGAACTCCCGGATTCTTAAAGGCTTCGTCAATAGCCTTGCCCAGCCGCTTTCGGTTACCAACGGTCGCCATTATGGTAGCAATCGTGCCCGTGCCAGCAACACCGACAGACACCCCACCAAATGCAGGCATCAAGGGCGGGAACAGCATTCCCAGGGCCAGTGCCGATCCGGTCAGGCTGACGGTAGCACTGGCTCCGGCCATGATGGTGTCCTTGGTTATGGCTTTCAGCTGATTTTGCTTGTAGAGATTTTTAACCTCTTCCAGGGTTACTTTTTTCCCTAACGGTTTACCCGCATGTTTCTTGCTGTTTTTTCGCTTTTGCAGAATGGCCGTCAGCTCCATGGCCTTGAGGTGTTCTGGCGTCAGCTTATCCTGGTTTCGAATCTTCTTTTCATTCAGGAATCCCTGATAAGCCCCACCTGCGAGCGCAAGGGAAGCCGTTGCCCCTGCGGTGGTGGTACCAAACCCCAACAAAGCGGACTGAAAATCCTCATTACTCTCATAAAAGAGGCCCATTAATTTCAGGTCCGGTTTTAATGCCAGTTCGTCACGGTCTTCCGGTTTGAAAAAACGGGAATCATCAGGTGACACCTGATCCAGACTGACCCATTTTCCATCCGGGGAGTCCATGATTTCATCAATGCGGTCAGTGGTAATATGAGGTGCGATTTCACTCGTTTTAAAATCACCTGCCTGAGCATCCATATCAATAGCGTTTTCCATCAGTGTCCGGTCTTCCCAGGTAGCCTCAAAGCGCATATCCCTGAATCCGGTTTCGCCACTGCCCGCTTTGAAGTATCGGTTATAGTCAAAATCGACGACCTTGAAACCTGCACCACGAATCTCTTCAATTGTTGGAGCACGCCCCAGCCCGGACCACATATTCCAGTATTCACGAGAGTCGAGAACGGCATCATGGCCAAAGGCATCTGCCAGCGCACCCGAAGGCAGGTTGTCACGGTTTTCAAAATTCAGGAACAGCACCTCATCCTGATTACCTGGCTGATCGAGCCAGTTATCCATGGTTTTGAGTACGTTATCCAGTTTAGGGATATTGTCACTGCTGACCGTAGCATCGAATAAACCACCATGGTTGATGACGATGTCACCATTGTGTTCATGTAGGTCGAGGTCAAACCCCCGAATTGGGGTTTTGTCCAGCATATCCTTCAGATGCATATTTTGATTGGTGGCCAGCAATGGCAACGTACCCTGGCCGGCAAGCGCCTCGGTATTGTGTGAAGCGAATATTGTTATTTCATTGATCGGTACATCTTTAGGTGAAATGTGATCAAACTTGCCGGGATCATGGGGGGCTTGCAGTGCGCTGGCAGTAGCAACACCGGCACCTGACGCTATAGCACCTGCTGTCGCGCCTGCCAGTAATGCTTTTTCGAGTTTCTGATTCGCTGCTGGCTCTTTGAATGGTTTTGCTGCGCGGGTGCCCCGGAGACAATGGCCAGAGATTTCAGCCAATCGGTCCTTAATATCTTCTGAGTGATAGATGGGCAGCTCAAGCAGAGAAGTTTGAGAAAATAATTTATCGACACTGCCTGCATTCTTCCCTTGCCCAAGAGAAAGGTGTTTTGCCTGATTTAATGGATAGTAATCTTCCAGTGTCACTGGCCGATTCTCGCGAATGGCGATTGCTTTTAGTTCCCGAACCATGGCATCTGTCCAGAACAGCGGCTCGCCATCAGGGCTCTCGTCATCAATAAATGATTCATTGATGAAAGCTTCTGCGTTATCGCAGTAATTGTGAACAAAAGTCTCATCGTCAGACAGAGCACTGTCAAAAGAGTTTTCTGATGTGATGGATGCCGTGTCAAAGAACTCATCATCCGGTGATATTGAGCTGGAGTCGGTTTCGTAGCCTTCGTCACTTAATGAGGAAATACTCCGTTCTGAGAGTTTGCTGCCTGAAAGTTGACCTGCACCGTCTCTTGTCTGGTAAGGTGTACCAGCTTCATGTTGTGCTATTTTTTTCCCGTTTTTATAGACTGCCGGGGCTGTTTTTTCCCGTTCAAGCTCAGCTGGCAGACGCTGGATTCCTTTTCCTGGCCCAATCTTCACGGTAAACCTCCCCTGCCTCTGATGAATCTATATTTCGGCTGTCACAGAAGTGTATTTATGCTATTTGCCACATACTGAGTCCGAAGTATCGAGGGTGGTTGAATGCTTGTAGATTTACGTCGTATGGGAAAGAGCGAGCAGGGCAACAGAAGGCTGTTTTGCGACCTTTTCTATCTGCCAGTGCTCTATACCCCATTGCAGAATCTCGGAAACACTGCTGCCATCCAGTTCGGCATCCGGATTCTGTCCCAATGCCCTCAGCGCTTTAATTAACTGTTGTTCAGGTCGATCAAGAGGAATCCCGGGAGCATGGTTCTGCTTGCTGAGCTTGTCGCCGTTTGCAAGGGTGATAACAGGAACGTGAGCATAAACAGGCGCAGCAGTGTTAAGCAGAGACAACAGATGGATCTGCCAGGGCGTGGCATTGAGAAGATCATGACCCCTGACGATGTGTGTGATTCCCTGGTAAGCGTCGTCTGCACAGACGGCCAGTTGATAGGCAAAGAGACCATCCTTGCGTTGAATGATAAAGTCACCCAGATCTGGCAGCGCATATTCGATCGATCCCTGGATCTGATCCTGAAACGCAATGATTGTGTCAGGGCATCTGACCCTCAGGGAGTGTGGGGATTTTGTGTTGACTGTTTTGTCTCGACAGATACCCGGATAGACGCCTCCTGTTCCATGAAGATCTTTGCGTGTACAGGTGCAGGGGTATACGAAACCTCTGACCTTCAGGTCACTGATGATGTCCTGGTACGCCTCGTAACGCTCGCTTTGGTAGAGCACCTGGTCATCCCAGAGCAAGCCATAGACTTCCAGCGACTTCAGAATCTGATGGGCTGCGCCAGGTTGTTCTCTGGGAGGATCAATATCTTCCATGCGGACCCGCCAGATTCCCTTTTGCGAGCGGGCATCAAGAAAACTGGCCAGCGCGGCGACCAGTGAGCCAAAGTGTAATGGACCGGAAGGAGAAGGTGCGAAGCGGCCAATGTAGTTTGTCTTTTCTTGACTGAGAGCAGGTTTTTTTGCTGTCGGCATGTTCAGGCTCATCAGACCATAAGCAGATGAAAGGGAGTATTGTCGATGCTTCGGCAATACAGTTTGATAAACGCAAAAACAGCAAAGCCGCGATATGATTCGCGGCTTTGTGTGAAGTCAGCAATGACCGGGTATTATTGACCCAGCTGCTTCTCCTTGATTTCAGCCAGGGTTTTGCAGTCGATGCAAAGAGTGGCTGTAGGTCGAGCTTCCAGACGGCGCACACCAATCTCGACACCGCAAGAGTCGCAGAAACCGTAATCTTCTTCCTCAATACGAGTCAGAGTTTTATCGATTTTTCTGATCAGTTTGCGCTCGCGATCCCGGGTGCGTAGCTCCAGGCTGAACTCTTCTTCCTGACTGGCACGGTCAGCCGGGTCAGGGAAGTTAGCTGCTTCATCCTGCATATGGTTTACGGTGCGATCCACTTCTTCCATCAACTCCTGCTTCCATTGCCTTAGGATGTTGGTGAAATGTTCGACCTGCTTTTCATTCATGTATTCTTCGCCTTCTTTCTCCACATACGGAGTGAAAGAGCGAAGCAAATTACCTTGATCGGCTTTTTTCTGTGCTGACATGATTACAGCCTCATCACCTTCTCATTAAGTAGCTCGACATACTTCTTGCCAAGCTTTCCATCCGAACGCCGGATAAGACCGGCTTCCTTGAAAGCTGAGGTCAACACTACGGGTTGCCAGAATCAGCTGCTAAATCTGGCCCCTATGCCTCTTGCCTTCCTCACAGAAGCGATGAAACTACCAAAACCTATGGCAATGCGCCATAAAAAAATGCTTCTGCCGCTGTCGACAAGTGATCATCCACATATTACATAGTAATCACAAAATACTGTCGGAGGAAACCGTCAACTGAGTATCATAGAATTCAGATTTAGAATATTAACGTCCGATTTAATAAAATATTGATATGAAATTTGAAAAAAATCTTCAGTCAGCCCGCCTGCTTCGTCGCTATAAACGGTTCATGGCAGATGTTGAGCTGGAGGATGGCAGTATCATTACCCTTCACTGTCCGAATACCGGTTCCATGAAAAATTGTCTCTATCCGGGTAAACAGGTCTGGTATCTCGATTCCGGCAATCCCAAGCGCAAGTATCCCTGCACCTGGGAGTTGGCCGAGATCCCCGTTATGTTCGGGTCAGAGGAGAAAAGCACCCTGGCCGGATTGAATACTGGCAGAGCCAACAAGCTGGTGGCAGAAGCGCTGAACCTGAAACAGATTTCCGGGCTGACAGAATACGATAAGGTTCGCAGAGAGGTACCTTACGGTGAAGAAAAAAGCCGTATCGACTTTTTGCTGCAGCAGGAAGGTTTGCCAGATTGTTATGTTGAAGTGAAAAGTGTCACTCTGGCAGTGGGTGATGGTCTGGGCTTGTTTCCTGATGCTGTCACCACACGAGGGACAAAGCATCTCAGGGAGTTGATGGCCGTGGTTGAGTCAGGCTACAGGGCGGTGCTGCTGTTTTGTGTTCAACACACGGGAATTGAACGTGTCGCTCCGGCTCATGATATTGATCCGGAATACGGTCGGGCCATTAAAGAAGCTGCAGCAGCAGGGGTTGAAATTATGGCTCTGGGCGCTGATATATCGACGCAGGAAATTACTCTGACCCGGACATTGCCCGTTTTTGATATTCAATAATCGGCTGATTCAACAACCATTGATAAGTCGCCTGCCCTGATTTCCAGATCCAGTGGCTATATTTCATTCCTCTTTTTGCATGATGGTTCGTGTAGCCTGCGAAATTACGTCTATTTTTAAGGGCGTGACATCATTACGTTATGGAACCTTTTAATGCTCAGAACCGCAGTAGTCGGGACGGGATATCTGGGAAAGTTTCACGCCCATAAGTACGCCATGTTACCTGGGTCTCAGCTGGTCGGGGTGGCAGACATTGATGAAGACAGTGGTCGTCTTGTTGCCAGGGACTGTGCTACAGAGTTCTTCGCTGATTACCAACAACTGTTAGATAAGGTGGATGCTGTCAGTATTGCGGTGCCTACGTTGCTTCATCATAAGATTTCCAGGGATTTTCTCAGGGCTGGTGTGCATGTACTGGTCGAAAAGCCCATAACCTCCAGCCTGAATGAGGCCCATGAGCTGGTTCAGATAGCCAGAAACCAGAAGCTGGTTCTGCAGGTAGGTTGCCTGGAGCGCTTTAACGAAGCACTTTCCGGGGTAGGCCCGCTGTTGAACAGACCCCGCTTTATTGAGTCCCACCGGCTGGCCGGATTCAAGCCACGTTCCATGGATATCAATGTGGTTATGGATCTTATGATCCATGACCTGGATATTATTCTCAGCATGGTCAACCAACCACTGGTGGATGTCGCTGCCAACGGTACCGCTGTTCTGTCTGACTCGGTGGATATTGCCCAGGCACGGCTGACATTCAGCGGTGGCTGCGTAGCCAATGTGACCGCAAGCCGGATCAGTCAGAAAGCCAAGCGAAAAATGCACATCTTTCAGGAAAAGTCGTGCATTTGTATCGACTTTCAGTCTCTGAATCTGTCGCACTTTTACAAAGGCAAAGGTGAGATGTTTCCCGGCATTCCAAATATTGAGTGTGATGCACTGAATTATAAAGACAGCGACTCCCTGCGCAGGGAAATAGAAGATTTCCTCAACTGTGTTCGTCACTCAAAAGCACCCAGGGTCAGCGGTGAAGATGGCCAGCGTGCCCTGGAGTTAGCTACCCGGATTTCCGACATCATTGAAGGAGGCATCCAGTGAGCTCGGAACCACTGATCCCGATGGTGGATACACTCGCCTGGCACAAGCCTGTTCAGCAGGAACTCAGGTCGGCGGCCACACGGGTACTCGACTCAGGTCGTTTTCTGATGGGAGAGGAGGTGATGGCTTTTGAGCAGGAAGTCGGAACCTTTCTCCAGGCTAATCATACAGTCAGCTGCGCTAATGGCACCGATGCCCTGGTGCTTGCACTCTCAGCAGCGGGTCTGGGGCCTGGTGACGAAGTCATCACGACGCCCTTTACTTTTTTTGCCACCGCTGAGGCCATCGTTCGGGTGGGAGCAACACCTGTGTTTGCGGATATAGAACCAGAGACGTTTAATATTGATCCACTTCGAATACAGGCGGCGATTACTGACCATACTCGTGCAGTGCTGGTGGTTCATCTGTTTGGTTTGCCTGCCCGTATTCAGGAAATTCAGAGGCTCTGTGAGGAGCGATCTCTGCTGCTGATTGAGGATTGCGCTCAGTCTTTTGGTGCTTCAGTCAACGGCAGAATGATGGGAACCTGGGGTGACCTTGGTTGTTTCAGTTTTTTCCCCAGCAAGAACCTCGGTGGTTTTGGTGATGGCGGTCTAATCACCGCAAAGACGGAGTCTGTGGCGGAGCAGCTTAAGCTATTGAGAAACCACGGCAGTAGCGCCCAATACCGACATGAACGCATGGGTTTCAACAGTCGATTGGATGAAATGCAGGCGGCGCTGCTCAGGGTCAAGCTAAAGCATATTGCACGTTATAACGAAGAGCGAAAAAAAATAGCAGAAGACTACCGCTCCTGTCTGCAGGGGATGGATGTTCTGTTGCCGACAGGACAGGAGCATGTTTACCACCAGTTTACGGTATTGACCGATCAGCGAGATCAACTGAGGGAGCATTTGGCCGGTCAGGGCGTTGCATCAGCCCTGTATTATCCGATGCCACTGCATCAGCAGCCGGTGTTTGAGGGTTTGCCAATGACACAGGATCTTTTTGTTGCCGAGCAGGTGTCCCGGCGTTGTCTTTCCCTGCCTGTTTTTCCGGGGATGACGGAGACACAGGTGAATCGGGTCGCTGAGTCGGTTTCTGTTTTCTTGTCGGAAAACAGTGCAGAATTTGCCTTCTGGTTTGAGGGAGTCGCACCCTGAATAACTTGCACTGCGTGGTATTGGTAATGGCCCTTTTTGCCTCTCAAGTGGTCCATTCAGCCCCGTTTTATGATCAGCTTGAGGCGGTTCAGCTGGACGATGCCCACTTTGATGCTCAGGGGCGAGTGGTGATGATCGGCAATATTGATCGCAAGGTTGTCTGTCTTCGCCCTATGCGAAAAGGGTTGCCAGAGATTAGTGCCGAGAGTCTGGGTGAACAGGTAAGAGTCCATTTATACGGTCATGGAGGCAGTGGCTGGACGCTTCTCTGGGGGAGTGTCGACAAGGCTATGGCCCTGTTTGAGAAGAAGGCCAGAGAGCATAAATTCAACGACCAGGTCCCCATTACGGTCATTGGCGCGGGCTGTATGGGAAAAGCCTTGGCTTTATCACTCCATCATGCAGGCTACCGGAGCATTCGTATTGTCGCCGAGCAAGACAACCGTATTGCTTCTCTGAACTCAACCGGCTATCTGGCCATGGTGTCTCTGGCAACAGAAAATGAAACAGAGAAAAAAGAGGCTGAACAGCTGGCCATTGAGACGCTCAAGGGTTATCAAAGGGTAGACAGCGGAACCCATCCCATCATCAATGAAGGGGTTCATATTATTGATGTTTACAGTGGTCTGGGCAAAGAAGACGAGGAAGGTCCCCTGGAAACTTATACCGGTATTGAGCCCTTTGCCGAGGCAGGATTGTTACCCAAACCAGAGAAAGGCGTGGTTGAGTTTTCGACCGGTGTGAGTTACCCGATGCAAAAATTCCGGACTTACTTTATGGATACTGCTGTCATTATGGCAGCCTTTGATCGTGAACTCAGAACCAGAAAGATTCCCGTGATCCATAAGACAGTGGACAGTCTGGATGATATTAAAACCGATGTTGTTTTTAACTGTTCCGGGCTCGGGGCCGGCAAACTGAATCACGATGACAGGGTCTACCCAAACATGGGATTGTTGCTGGATCTGGCTCATCAACCCCTGAAAAAGCTCGACTACATTATTTACACTCGCTACCAGCCGCCGGGAGCACCGAAACGAACCAGCCCTGCGGATAAAGCGGACATCTATTTTATGCCCAGAGGGGGAGGGTTACTGGGAGCCACTTTTGTCGACCACAATGACGGCTCGGATAAGGCTCTGAATGAAGCCTTATTTACAAAAATACTAAGGGAAAACAAGCAGTTTTTTGGCTATCCAATTAATCCTCATTGAGACGCTGAGCAGGTATCAAAGAACGGACAGATGAACCCGTCGTAGTCGGCGAAAAGCAGCCATAGTTCGGGTGCTCCAGTGAGTGGCATTTTCCGGAAGGGTGTTTGTGCTCAGGCTCACAATCTCAGCAGCATCAATCTGGTTTTTACGGCCACTGCGAGCTCGATCCTGTTCAATCCCGGAGAAGCCTTCCTGAGCATATCGGTCACGCCAGCGGCTGACCTGTTGACGACCGATATTCAGTATTTGCGCAATCTCAAGATTGCTTTTTCCTTCTGCAGAGAGAAGAACAATCTGGGCACGGCGGGCCAAGCGAACAGGGCAAGAATTTGATGAAGTAATCTTTCTGAGTCGTATTTCTTCAGAAGCATCAAGTGTTATCTCTGTAGCAACTCGCATAGTAAAAACAGGCAGTGGTTGGAATAACATCCGTAGTAGACCGTTAGGAGTTTTTATGTACTGTTAATTAGGTCGCACTACACTAGCTCCTGCATCCATGCAGTCGTTCGGCGACAGCAAATAACCGCCTTGGCCAGATTCTTGAACTCACCGGCTCTCGGATGCTCAAACATAAAAACCACCAGTTCCGGTCCCGAAAAAGTGACATAAGGGTCTTTCGGATCACTGGTACGTTTTTGTGATAAATAAGCAGGTTGCTGGTAACCGTCTGCATCAAGTTTGATGGCAACTCTGGGTTCCTGCCCTTCCTGTGCAGGCACCATCTGGAACCCGGCGAACCGTTTGCCCTCGCCGAGCAAGTCACCAAAAGTGCCGTTTCCGGCTTGGTCAATAAAATCCTGAGCCATTTGCCGTACTGCCGGATTGTCGCTTGTGCTCAAAAACTGTAAAGCTTGAAACACATAGGCTCTATCCTGCATCTCCTCTTTCCGGATCTTTCGATCATGTAAATCTTTCTGCATCCCCATCATTTGTTTGCGATATTGACGGTTCTCTTTGGCATCAATGGCCGAATTGACCAGCCCAAAACCACGGGCACCCCCCCCCCCGGCAAAGACATCTGTGCTTTGGTAATTCATTTTGCTTCCCTTCTGTTATTTGCATACAGTGGTAGGTCAATGGAGGTATTTTTATGAATAGCTTATATAACACTGATTATCATCAATGGCTGAGTCAGCAAGTAACCCTGTTGAAAACTCAAAACTTTAATCAGTTGGATTTAGAAAACCTGATTGAGGATTTAGAGTTGAGCCTTAAGCAAGACCTTCGCGAGTTGGAGAATCGTTTAACTACGCTTGTAAGCCACTTACTTAAATTTGACTATCAGACCAGTCTATTAAAAGACAGCACAGCTGTCGACAGGGTGCTTAAAGGCTGGATGGAAATGATAGATAGGTCAAGAAATAGGATTAATAAACTTATTGGAAAGAATCCTTGCTTAAAAGCACAAGTTGAACGCGTATTAAAAGAAGCGTATACAGATGCCAAGAAAGAAGCGATTAAGGCGATGAATCTTTATGTGAACGCTAACCAAAAACTGGACAACAATAGCTTTCCTGACGAATGTCCCTGGAGCTATAAGCAAATAATGACTGAAGACTGGTATCCACTGAACGGTGTGAATTTTTGAAGAACTCATCAATAAGCTTCATTTTGCTTCCCTTCTGTTATTTGCCTACAGTGGTAGGGCAATGGACAACCCCGCCAGGGGGCGGAGTATCCTTGATGCAAACTCAAAACATTGCAAGCTGATGATCTGAGTGAAGTTTGTCGTACTCATTTCCCTGATTCTTCACATAATTCGCTATCATCTGCTCATCACCATGCTTTCCGACAGGCTGCTAGCCGTGAGGCTTTTGATTATAGTTACGAGCTTTGTCACCGAGTACGTCGGAACAGACTGAATAAAGAAGTGCACATGATCCTTATCCGTTCCTATCTCCAGGAATTTGATCTGGTATCTGGCCTCGATCTGCAGACACACAGCTTTCAGCTCCTTATCTACAGATAAACCAGCCAAAGAATTGGCAACCGTTCCGAGCCCGGAAATTTCTCTAAACGGTAAACCCAACTTTCAACTTCGTCACCTGAACGATTACCAGAGAGATGAACGCACAGCAGCCAGCCTGACGGCATCGAGCGCCATATTCGTGAGTAATCCGGAGGCAATGTCTGCCCCATCCCTGGCTCTGAAAACGTAAGGCACTGCGCTGTCAAACAGGTCGTCGTCTGATGAACTGGACGAAGAACTATCATCAGAATCGGACTGAACAGCCGCCCTCCCTGGCTGAGACTGAACAGGGTTGCAAGAGCCATAACTATTTCCTGTGTCTGATGAAGACACTGTCAATAGTCGCTCCTGAGACGGTTGCAGCGCATTGGAAAAGGTGTCCATCCTGATAGAGTTGGTGATCTCTCGCTCCCGAATATCAGTGCCCCTGAAGTTATTGCCAGCAACACAAAGGCTGCTAATACCAGCGCCAACAATAGCGCCAACAGGACCGCCGAGGTAGGCACCAACGGGCTTGAAACCGGCTACACAATAAAAACCCAGAGCTGAGACAGCACCACTCATCACGGTAGCGCCGCCAACCGGTAAAACCCATTTTGAAACAACGCCATCCGGACACTTAAAAGTAGAATCCGATGCTCTGTCAGCCGACGGTTGTGGCTGTCTTGTCACCGGTGGTAACGCAGAATTTGCTCCATTCATATTTCATTTCTCCTCAGAAAATAAATTATTTACACCCCGGGATTTTCCATTGCATTAATGCTGACTGTACCCGGTGGATTAAATTCTAAGACCGAATCATGCTGCAAAAGTTCCTCCGGAGTTGCGCCGGGAGTAGCGCTTCTACGGATAGATCTTTAAGTCAACAGATAAGGAAGGAGCACCCGCATTTGGCTGATAACGAACAGCAGCTCCTATCCGGGGACAGCCAGCAGCAGTTGGCTGGGACCGAACAGGACCGGTACTGCCAGAACTATTGCCTGCGGCCAATGAAGTCAATGCCGATGGTAGCCCCTGACACTGTTGCTGCTCACCGGTGAGGGTGTTCGTCATCGTAGATCCTGTGATTGCTCGTTCCTTAAGCCCGGTGCGGCAGGGGCATTTGTAGGCAGCATAAGTACCACAAGCGGCTCCAACAACAGTGCAAGTAGACAAACAGCAGACAGTAGATGTAAGAAAAGCAGTGCTACCTTGGGCAACTACGGGGTTGCAGTAGTAGAAAGCAGCACCACACACAGTACCGACAATGGCACCGATAAAGGAACCGCCGCCAACCCCTACAACATAATTTGAAGCAACGTCATCCGGACACTTACTGTTATTATCCGGTGCTTTCTGAACCGTCAGTTGCGGCTGTATTATCACCGGTGGGAACTTAGAATCTGATACATTCATATTACTTCTCTCCTTAGAAAATAAGTTTTTTACACCTCAGGATTTTCCATTGCACTAATGCTGGCTGTAACCGTTGGCATTAAACATTTAGACCGAATTATGCCGCACAAGTTCCTCCAGAATTGCCACAATTCAGGCTAAAGGCTCTTGGAACGGCAAATGAGGATGTTATTAAGAAGCCTTCGCAAGATGGGTAAAACCCATTAATGGTGAAGTAATGAATTGGCTGCGCTGGAAAAACTTCGAGGTCTTAAAGGGCAAACTTGAACTTTAATGTCTGTTGCCTGTCCAAGGATTTAGGTTAACGTGAACTTTAATGTCCGTTGCCTGTCCAAGGATTAAGGTTAACGTGAACTTTAATGTCCGTTGCCTGTCCAAGGATTAAGGTTAACGTGAACTTTAATGTCCGTTGCCTTTTCTTAACTTTTAATTCCCATGGAGGAAATATTATGACTTATGGAGTAACCACAACAACCAGCCCTGCAACTAGTGCAGTATCTCAATCGTCGCAGAATAGCGCACCAGAGTCCAAGGCCAAAACGGGCACTGTACAGTCTGTTCCTCATGCAGTCTTTAGCAATGCTGGATTCGTGCATGATGTTGACACTGTATCGTTAATTCCACGTGCAGAACATTCGAAAACAGTCACAAGCCTGTCAGACCGAAAGGCTGAAGCTTTTTTGCTGAATCTTCAAAGCAATAAAACCAAAGTCGATAAGGATGGAAACACTGCCGTGGCGCAATGCTACCAGCGGATGGTCAATGAAGCGATGACTGAAAATCAAAAATTGGTTGGGCCATTTCATGAGCTTATGCTAAACGTTCATGGCATATACACTTACAGCGATTCCGAAATCTCTAAGGATGACGAGGCTATTGCACAAGCTGTTTGGAATGCAGCGAAGGAGCTTGATAGAGAGGTTAAGTCGAAGCTTGAGCGTCTGAAAGACAAATAGGCATTTTAGTGGTAAACCACCGTCTCTGACGGTGCGACTCAAAAGAACTCTGACGAAACCATCGTACAGGGTGCAGATATGGCCTCCTCTGAACCACAAGTTCTTTGAAGGAGGCCGTTATCGAGACTGGCAAAGCAAATCCGGATTGATTCAGCGAGTAATATTCTGACTGACATCTCAATGCACTCACCTGCGCTTTCACCAGGCAACCTGCCTCCTGGTTTCGCCTTACACTGCTTTAAGATTGGTTCTTAAAAAACTCGCACCGAAATTCCTCGGTCTCATCGACAACGCGAAATATGAACTTTTATACCCCTTTGCCTGTCCCTGTCTAAGTATTTTAGGTGGACAAGAATTTTAATGTCCATTGCCCATTCTTAACTATTCATGGAGGATGCATCATGACTTACGGAGTAACCACAACAACCAGTCCTGCAGCTAGTACGGTATTTCAACCGTCGCAGAATAGCGCACCAGAGTCCAAGACCAAAACGGACACTGTTGTAACCTCTATTCAACGTGCAGATCATTCGGAAACGGGCAAAAGCCTCAAAGCAGACCGGGCAGCCTCTCTCTTCGAGGCTGACACTATGCTGCAGGAGATATGCTTAACAATGGAAGTCAGTCAGGATGATGCAACTCTGGTGCAAAGTCTTATTGATCCAGGTAGTCATGTGGAAAATGATGTCGTGACTAATGCTCATTCGCGCTCTACGCAAAGCAATAGGCCGATCGGGCTATAGCCCGAGTTTACCAACAGGCAGACATAGACAAGGAGCTTACAAGAATGGTTGGGCTCGCTACTAAGGCTACTCAAAGAACCAAACCCTGGTAAACCCGCCTCTGGCGATGCGACTCGAAAGAACTCTGGCGAAACCATCGTGCAGGGTAAAAAATGGCCTCCCCTGAACCACAAGTTCTCTAAGGAGGCCATATTCGAGACTGGCAAAGCCAACCCCGGATTGATTCAGCCAGAGATATTGGATTGCATCAGACATCTCAGTGCACTCACCTGTGCTCTTACCAGGTAGCCTGCCTCCGGGTTTCCTCTGACACTGCTTTAAAATTGGTTCTTGACGGGCCTCGGGATTCTCCAGTCTCATCGACAACGTGAAATATGAACTTTTATGTCCGTTGCCGGTTCTAAATTATTAATTTTCATGGAGGATAGATTATGACTTATGGAGAAAGCCAAACAACCAGCACTGCAGCTGCTACGGTATTTCAACCGCCGCAGGGTGGCGCACAGGACTCCGATACCAAAATGGTTGCAGTGCCTTCTATTCCACGTGTTGGTCAACTTTCGCAAGCAGGTACAAGTCTTGCGGCCCGAAAAGCAATTTTAAGCGAGGCTGAAACTGGAGTGTACTCTTCGGCATGCACTGAAGAGGCCATTGCCTCTGGCGAGAGCCTCAGCGAAGCCTGTTTCGCAAGAACAACGGACAGTGACAGAAGCCTGCCCGCTGCCTTTTCTTATTTATCGTTAGCCAGAGCCGTCCCATCACGGGAGGATTTTCTCCCCCCTGAAGGCACATTCGATCAGGTCGACAGCGGTTTTCAGTGGCTCAGGGATCAAAACGCCCGACTGCAAGCAGTTTTTGACTCCGGTGGCGGACTGGATTGTCTTGCAGACCCGGAAAAACTGGGCATGACACCGGAAGGATTAAAATTACTGGCAGAGACCATTAACAACGTGAATCGGCTGCTTCATGGGGCTGATGCAATGTTTTATGGGTACAAATTATTCTTGTTGTCGGCTGGAAACAACGGTTCAGACGTGGTCAATTCATTGCTGGCAGAATTACCACAATTGGTCAGTCGGTTCGCGACACTGAAACAGACCATCGAATCAGGGTTAGAGAGTGTCAGTCAACCTCTGCATGACGGTGGAGAAGAGCGGGTGTCGTTTCGTGACTGGGTGGACGCTTATCATCAGCTTCACTTCTGTCTTCAATCACTCAACTCCATGGAGTCTGAGCAGGTTCAGAGTGTCCGTGAACTGATTTTTGTCTTGCAACTGTGCTCCATAAAGATAAAGGTATTGTAACCGTTTACCCTGCACTCGGGTCAGAGCGGTGATTCTTTGGCTGTTCTGTAATTGTGTTGGCTGTCCTGTAATTGTGAGTAATTGTCGAATTGTCGATTGGCCAGCAGTTCACGCTGTTGGGTCAACCATTGGGTGTAATCGGTTTTGTATAAACTACTCATAAAGGCTTACTCCGTTCAGTGGATACCAGTCTTCAGATATCATTTGGTCAAAAGACCAAGGGCAGGTGTCGGGAAAGCTGCTGTTATCCAGTTTTGGGCATTTTGGCGGCATGTGACGATTCATTTCCCGAATGGCTCCTTTTTTCCCGGCAGGATAAGACTCACTTAAAACATCTGCCACCCGTTGTTTCAGGCTATGATTTTTTATGATTAATCGACTAATCGCATCCCTGGCGTTATCGATAGTATCCATCCAACCTTTAATGACTCTTTCAGAGGCTACCGAATCCCTCAGAACGGATGTTTGATAATCCATTTTAAGTAAATGAAGTATGAGATTAATCAGATAGTTCTCTAACTGTCGAACATCTTGCTTAATACCCAACTCCAAATCCTCCAACAGATTCTCAAGGTCTAATTGTTCAAAGTTATGATTTCTCAGCAGAGTGACTTGCTGAGTCAGCCATTGATGATAATCAGTGTGATATAAGCTATTCATCTTTTTACCTTAACTGGATACCTTTAAAAAAATACCTCCGTTGCCCTACCACTGTAGGCAAATAACAAAAGGGAATCAAAATGAATTACCAAAGCACAGATGCCTTTGCCGGGGGCTCTGCCCGTGGTTTTGGGCTGGTCAATTCGGCCATTGATGCCAAAGAGAACCGTCAGTATCGCAAACAAATGATGGGGATGCAGAAAGATTTGCATGACCGCAGGATTCGGAAAGAGGACATGATTCTTTGGCTGTCCTGTAATTGTGTGATAAAAGGAGGTGATTCTTTGGCTGTCCTGTAATTGCCGTAATTGTTCCGGAATTCTTTGGTCTCATCGACAACGCAAAACAGGAACTTTTAAGTCCGTTGCCTGTCCAAATACATAGGAGGACGAGAACTTTAATGTCCGTTGCCTAATCAAACTTTTAAATTATCAAGGAGGATATATTATGAATTACGGAGCAAGCCCAACAGGCAGCACTGTGACAGGTACGCTATTTCAACCGCCGCAGAGTGGCACAAAGGAGTTCGATACCAAAACGGTTGCAGTAACGTCTATCCCAAGCGCTGGTAGATCTTCGGAAAAAGATACAAGCCTGTCAGCCCGAAAAGCAATTTTAAGTGAAGCTGAAACTGTGATGCCGGTTTTGTCAGACAAAAAGCCAAATGCCGACGAGACGAGTGTGAGGGGAATGACGATGGCAAACATGCCTCACGATGAACAAAGGCTCGCTTTAGAAGGGATTCGGAGACAGTATGAGATACAGCAGCTTCAGAGAGAACAGCTTCAGAGACAGTCAGAGGATCGACAGCTTCAGAGACATATTGATAGACAACGGCTTCAGAGACAGGCTATGAATATGGCCGATACAGAGGATTACTATTACTAACGCTGTTCAGGCTCTGACGATGCGACTCGATAGAGCCCTGTCGAAATTATCGTACAGGGTAGAAAAATAGTCTCCCCTGAACCACAAGTTCTTTAAGGAGGCTATTTTCGAGACTGGCAAAGCCAGACCCGGGTTGATTCAGCCAGTGATATTCTGACGGCATCAAACATCTATACGACATCAGACGACTTGGCTCAGGGTCTCGCCTGACACTTCTATCCATGCCGGGCGTACCAAAAACATAAGCACAGGGAACTCAATGGATAGACATTGGTCCAATAACGTAAGTTATTTGAAAAACAGAGAGAAGAGTAAGAGATATGAACGGAATCAAACCGCCCAGCAGCCCAGATAGCCAGTCAGCACTTTATCAAAAGCCGAGCAACAATTGCCCTGTTTGTCTCGATACTTTTGCCGGAAGGGAAGTCATGGTTCTCAAACAATGCAAACATATGTTTCACAAAGACTGCCTGGAACCCTGGCTATCGAAAAATTCAACCTGTCCATCTTGCAGAACCTTTTTAGTGTCCAGGGAAGTAGAACTATTGCGAGCCTTAAGACCCAGTGATCAATCCCGAGCCCTAGCCTTGGCCATGTTATCGAGACGTTCTGCTTCGACCCGTGAGAATGGAAACTCCTCTACAGACAGGCAGAGTTTGGACCGGCAGGCTGAAGCCTTAGCATCGAGCTATATGGCTATGCGGGGTGAGACAGACAGGCAGCAGCCAACGAGTTCAGATTTAAGTAATATAATGCTCTGATTCAGTTGCCTTTGCAGGCACTTTAACATCATTACCTGCTGCCAGAGCAAGCGTTCTGCCCAGTGAGTTGGTCAGTTTCGTCACAACCGATTCAAAGAAGCCAGCGAGGGATTCCCATTAGAATGCACGTCTGTGGCCGGATGATTTGTTGTAAAAAAACAAGAACATCGTCCCAATAACAGGATTCAAGCTCAGTGATCTTTTGGTCCGTTCAGATGTTTGATTCGACTGACCGTCATAAACCGATCAGAAAAACAAACATGATTTGACCACTAAATATCTGACCTGTAGTATCCTCTGCCCTCTCGCCTGAAATTGTTTAATGCCGAGGTAGTCTCGGCGCCTTCACTTAAACAACTTCACCTGAAGAGCTTCAGTCAATCAACCTGACTTTGGGAGCCACTCGTCTTTATGTCTGATCTTTCAGAATCACGTCACAGTCTTAACTTGCCCGTCTTTGTCGGTGCAGCCAGTATCATTCTTCTGATAGTAGTCTCTACGGCTCTGTTTCCGAAGCAGGCCGAGCTTTATTCCACCTTCTTGCAAACGGCCATAATGACCAACGCCAGCTGGTTTTATGTGACGGCAGTCGCCATTATCCTTATCGGCGTCGCTATTGTCGGCCTCTCCCGTTATGGCGATATTAAGTTAGGCCCTGACCATTCCGAGCCGGACTTCAGCTTCGGCTCCTGGTTTGCCATGCTGTTTTCAGCCGGTATGGGGATTGGCCTGATGTTCTTTGGCGTGGCGGAACCCGTTATGCACTTTCTCACTCCCCCTGTGGGCGATCCTGCATCCATCGAGTCCGCCCGGGAGTCCATGAGAATTACCTTTTTTCACTGGGGGTTTCATGCCTGGGCCATCTACGCCATTGTGGCTCTGATTCTGGCGTTCTTTGGCTATCGTCATAATCTGCCGTTAACCCTCCGTTCAGCGCTTTTCCCGATTGTGGGTGATCGTATTCACGGTGTTATTGGTCATATTATTGATATCTTTGCCATTCTGGGTACGACCTTTGGTGTGGCTACAGCTTTGGGTTACGGCGTGCTTCAGGTCAACTCGGGCCTGAATTACCTGTTTGATGTTGATGTAAGCACCCATGTTCAGGTGGTTTTGATCGTAGTGATTACCGCTCTGGCCACGCTCTCTGTTGCTTCAGGGCTTGATAAGGGAATTCGTCGTTTATCCGAGATCAATCTGCTGCTGGCACTGTTGCTGATGGCCATGGTCATTATTCTCGGGCCTACTATCCTGCTGTTGCAGATACTGGTGCAGAATATTGGCAGTTATCTGTCCGATATCGTCGACAAAACATTTAATCTCTATGCCTATGAACCGACCGACTGGATGGGTGGCTGGACTCTGTTTTACTGGGCATGGTGGTTGTCCTGGTCGCCTTTTGTCGGCATGTTTATTGCCCGTATCTCCAGAGGCAGAACCATTCGCGAGTTTATCTGTGGTGTGCTGTTTGTACCGGCCTGTCTGACCTTTATCTGGATGACCGTATTCGGAAACACTTCCATTGATCTGATTATGAATCATGGTGCGGAAGATCTCGCTGACATTGTTCAGGTCGATGTTTCACTGGCGCTCTTCAAGTTTCTGGAGTATTTCCCGGCCACTGAGTTCCTGTCAGGAATCGCCATTATCATGGTCGTGGTGTTCTTTGTAACCTCTTCCGATTCCAGTGCCATGGTGATTGATATGCTGGCTTCTAAGGGTGAAGGGAAAACGCCGGTCTGGCAGCGGGTATTCTGGTCTACCCTGATTGGTCTGGTTGCCCTGGTACTGATGCTTGCAGGAGGTCTCAAGGCGCTTCAGACAGCCACTATTGCAACGGCTTTGCCATTCTCTGTGGTGTTGCTGGTTTCCGGTTATGGGTTGTTAAAAGCGCTGGCACTGGATGCTGCCAAGAAAGAAAGTCTGACCCAAACCACCCTGGCTCCGAGCCATGCCAATGTTTCAATTCCATGGCAGAGTCGATTGCAGAATATTACCCACTTCCCGGCGCGCAAAAGTGTCAGGGTCTTCATGAGAAGTGTCGTGTTACCGGCAATGAAGTCCCTGTCCAGAGAGCTGGAAGAGCAGGGAGTGGAAACCGGAATTGATTTTGATCGCAACAAAAGTATTGCCTCTCTCAATGTTTTTCATGGTGAGGAACAGGACTTTCTCTACAGGGTCAGCCCTCGTTCCTATGTTCAACCCAGTTTTGTCATTGATGACGAAGAAGAGAGCAAGTATTACCGGGCAGAAGTCTTCCTGAGGGAGGGTGGTCAGGATTACGACATTATGGGCTGGACCCGGGAACAGGTCATTGGCGATATTATTGATCAGTACGAGAAACATATGCACTTCCTGCATATGGTTCGCTGAATCAACGGCGCTCTGCTGGAAAGTTGTCGTTTTGCAGGCTTTCGGGCTTAAGGTTTATCGGGTTTTGCGACAGCCTCTTTAGAGGTTGTCGCAAAACTCTGGTTCCCATGCTCTTAGGCCCTGTGGGTCCCAGCGTGGGAACGAGCGACACCCTCTAGCACTTAGCCTTTTGCATCTCTTCTTGGTTGTTGTACCGGTTATTATCGTTTTACCTCGTATCGTACCGCCGCGATAGTCAAACCCGACTATACTCAGCCCACCCAAACAATAACCTACGGTAAAAATAATGCTTCACCAACCTTTGTATACCGCTTTGCTGGAAGCCGGTGTATCCGATGAAACCGCCAAAGCAGGAGCGCAAATAGAATGGCACGTTACAGAGAGCCGACTGGACAGAATAGAAAAAAATCTGTCAATCGTCGGCAGCGACACTGCCGCACTGAAAGACGGGCAGAAAAAACTGGACTCCAGAATGGACAAGCTGGAAACCAAAGTAGACAAGCTGGAAACCAAAGTAGACAAGTTGGAAACCAAAGTAGACAGGCTGGAAGACGGGCAGAAAAAACTGGACTCCAGAATGGACAAACTGGAATGCAGTCAGGAAATACTGGTCAGTGACCATAAAAAAATAGTAACCAAGCTGGAGGAACACGACGTAAAACTGGAACTAATACTCGACTGCGTAAAAAACATCATGGACAACACTTAACAGAGCAATGGATGGAACTAATTATTGGATTAACAGTCAAATGTTAATGTGATTCGTCTTTATTCAGTCAGATTGGTACTGCAAGGACAGGAATGAGAAAATCAGCTTCAGGGTTTTTCTTTGTATTAAAGATCTGAATGCTGATTTTCCAGAACTTATGGTATTTGGTTGTCCTGTAATGGTTCCAACATACGCCCGCAATGGAGTTAGGCAAAATGGATTTTTATCAGTTAAAAGGTTTGACTCAACAGCTGCATGAATTGAAGGTGGTGCAACCCAATGGCTTTTCAACAGAAGCAGAAGATGGCTCCACCCAGTTCCTCGGCAGGCAGGTAAAGCGACAGGATGGCACCACCGCACAGACTGAGAAAACTGCTCAAAAAAGACCGGCAAATGCAACAGACGACCCTTTACTGCCCGGTAAACTTCGTAAAATAATGCCAGAAACTGAACTTTTACCTATGAAAAATGAGCAGTTAATGTCAGAGGGATTATTCATTACTGCTGGAAGTATACCGCTATCTGAACGGCAGGTTAATCTTGAGACACAACCCTTTGATTCAAGAGCTGAAGCTATACAGATGGCCGCCAGGAATCTGGTGAGTCAATTTCAACTTGAGGCAATAGAAAAGTCACCAACCAATGAAGTGCAATGTGCCGTTTTCCTTGAGTGCCTGAAACTTGATGTAGATAATACGCTGATAAGGCTAAACACAACAACATCTTTAAATGGGGCTCAAAAGCTCCTGATTTTGTTAGCAGCTGAAGAAGAGCAGAAACAACAGAATAAATGTCCACTTCCTGAGGGCTACTGGATACTTGCGAGGATTCCGTTATCCATCGGTTTTGAGAAGGCAAAGAACCTGTTTCAGCGCCTACCTGATACGCCTTCTCTGCCAGAGGTGGACAATGTCATTAATGAGCAGTTGACAGCATTAAGAACTGATAAAATGCTCAGGGACAGGCTTTTGGAGGTCAGACAACCCCTTAAATCGGAAAACAACGAACTTTCCAGACAGCTGTTGTGTGAAGTTGACAATATTGAAAAAAAATTTATCCCAAAAGTTGGATGGAACGGCCGTTTATCAGACGCTGAGGATTATAGAAATTTCAAGGTCTATACAAGAAGATTGTTGTATCTCTATGCATCCTGTTCCGGTTTTTCACAGCAGGCTGATATTGCTGAGTTAACGTCGTACATTAGATCCGTTCTTTACATCATCGAGCCAAATAACCGTATACCAGATAACATCTGGCATATTGCTAAAGAGCTGGCCTATTTGTCGAAACAACCCGGCTCCATCGATTATTGCCACTATATTAGTACCCTGGCCCATTGTTTGAAAACACCGGCACCTGTCGCCTTACAGTTTAAAAATCTCAAACAGCTCAGTGATATCAAAGGGTTCGCTTTACTTGAAAGCAAACCGCTGGACAAGTATCTAACCGTACTCAGAGCAAACATTGATAAGATAGCCCCGGAATATTCGCGGGTATTGCTCGATGCAGTTGACGTTCTGGAAAAAGAATGCGCCGGTATATCACTACCTGAAGGCAAGTCTGATATCAAAGCGAAAGTGCATCGACTTTTAATGATTATTGCCGCCTGCAAATCATCCAAAGAAATAATGGATACTTCAGTATTGGTTCATTTTGTCACGGCCATCATGAAACATGGCAATAAAAAAAATATACCTTATCTAATCGCTGGGCTGGCCCGTCTGGTTCAGAGTACCCCGAAAATACAGAAAATACTGGGTGCCCCCGGAATCAGTGGCGGACCGCATTTGCGAATGGCGCCGCTGCAATGGCTGGCATTTGTACCCGATAGACTCTCAGAAGATGACATCGAGGAACTCTGTCAATCTTTGCAAGCTCCCAGCGCCAGCAAGAGCAGGCGACGGATGAAAGATGGCAAGATTTTCCACCAATGGCTGTCTACCCTTGAGCAGATGTTGGCCAGCGAGGTTATGAATAAGGCCATGGTAATGCCGATCCTGAAAAAGCTTACCCAAAGTCTGACTTATGAAAAACTGGGCTGGCTTTATATGTTATTCAACATGGGATACAGGTTTACTGCATTTCTGGACAGAATGGGCTTGAGCTGTCAGAAGGAAGGATTACCATTGATGATCGCTGAAAAAGGGGCTGACGCTTTGGTGGGAGTGAATAAAAAGTTCTCAAAATGGCTAATGAAACAACGACATCACCATCTCCTGCCTTTTTACATGGCATCAATGATAGAACAGGGGAATGCAGAAGTTGTAGACCTTACCCATCAGTTTATAGAGACCAGTGTTAACAACACTTTTGTTCAGAGCAGGCAGTCACCGCTGCACAATCCACACCTGCAAGCCATTTACAAGAAATATCCCCGATTGGAAGCAGGTTGGGGAGCGAACTTCAGTGGTTTCAGCGAGGAAACCCGAAACAAGCTCTTGTCCCAGGGGGAAACCCTGAAGCTGACAGAGGACCCCTGGGATCTTTTTATCAGTGGGCTTGAAGTTAAAAGCTGTCTATCACCTGACGCCCGGAGTTTTAAAATTGGACTGATGAGTTATGTGATGGATGGACGCAATGCCATGATTGTCATAAAGAACCAAAAAGGAAATATCCTCAGCAGAAGTGTGATTCGCATGGTGCTGGATCAGGATGATTGCCCTGTGTTATTGCTTGAAAAAGGCTATCCCGATAAGCGTAATTTATTGTTCATTGATGCCGCACGGGACATTGCTGACGAGATGGGCCTGCCCCTTTACCACTACCTGGATGCTAAAAGAGGTACAAAAGGTATGATAAAACTTCTGGAAGGGAGAGCACCTCTCGATTATTTTGACGCTTTTCCTTTATTAAAGGAGAGACAGAAACTTACGATTACCGACGTACAACGTGATGTAAGGTAGTCATAACGGATGCTTGCAGGCTCCTCAGGTTCTCCTGTTTCACAGCGAGGTATTTTCATAATCTCCTGATTTTTCTGGCTTCGGGGAGTGCGCCAATACTTAAACTGAGCACAGCCTGATAATGGATGGAACTAATTATTAGCTAAAATGTCTGAATTATTATGAGTCTCGACTCAATCGTCTTATATCTCCGCCTGCCCGGCTCGATTGGGCAATGCTTCCAAAGTCTGACTTACGAAAAATTATTTTTTGCACAGCATGGGCTTCAGCTGTCAGAAGGAAGGATTACCATTGTTGATCGCCGAAAAAGGGGGGGAGTGTTCTGGAGGGAGAAAATAAAGCGCTCTCACTTTGACTCGATCAAAGGAGAGACAGGCAGTGACGTTTACCAATGTAAAACGTGATGTAAGGTAGCCAGATGCTTGTCCAGTGAATAAGTACTCAACCATACGAAATCATATTTTCTGACTTATTGTTCAGGCACTCGCGGCAACTGCTCCTGCGTTGCTCTAGCTCCTGCATCCATGCAGTCGTGATGCGTTGCAACTCTGGTCACATAGCTTGCTATGTTCCCGTTGTTGCGCCTTGCAGAGCAGCTGCCTAATAAGCCAGAAATATTCGATTCCGTATGGCTGAGTACTTATGCCTACCTTACCGCTGAGGTAAAATGAATTTTTATCGTTTAAATGGTCTGACACTACAGCAGCTGCATGCATTAATCATGGAGTCATCCATTGGCTTTTCAGCAGAAGGTGACTCCGTTCAGTATCTTGGCTGGCAGGTACAGCTGCATGATGGCATTACCTTACTGTCTGAACAAACCCTCAATACCGATGGCAGTAAACAGCTGTTTGAACGGCTGGTTAATCTTCACCCTGATCTTGTCAATCAATTACCCGGTTCAAAAGTAGAAGCTATAAAAAGAGCTGCCAGCAATCTGGTGGAAAAATTTCATGATGGGGCAATAGAAAAGTCTCCAACCAAAGAGGTGCAACGGGCTGTTATTAATAAGTGCATGAGATTGGATGCTTCGAAGACAGTAAAAAAGTTATTCGAAAAAAAATTTTTAAGCGCGGCTGAAAAACTCCGGATTATGTTGGCTGCTGAAGAAAAGTTTGAATTGCCAGTGGAAATGGTCGCCCGGTACCTTGAGAGAATTCCTTTGTCCATCCGATTAGAAGAGGCAAAGAACCTGTTTCAAGGTCTTCCTGATAAGCCTTCTCTGGCAAGGGAGGACAATGAAATCAATGAAAAGCTGACAGCACTAAACCCTGTAGAGGATGACAAACTGGTCAAGGACGGACTTCTGCAGATAAGGCAAATCCTTGAATCGGAAAATAACGAACTTTCCAGACAGTTGCTGAGTGAAGTTGACAATATTGAAAAAGAATTTCTTCCAAGAGTTGATGCGGATGGCTATTTACCAAGCATTTTTGTTGATGATGATTTCAAATTCTACACAAGAAGATTGTTGTATCTGTATGCAGCCTGCTCCGGTTTTTCAAAAGAGGCTGATATTACTGAGTTAACGTCGTACATTAGATCGGTTTTGTATACCGCTGATTCAAATAGCATCTGGCATATTGCTAAAGAGCTGGCCTATTTGTCGAAACAACCTGATTCCATTGATTATCACCACTATATTGATACTGTGGCAAATATCTTGAAAGCACCTGCTCCTGTTGCCTTACAGTTTGAAGAACTCAAACAACTCAGTGATATCAATGGGTTTGTTCTACTTGAAGGCAAACCGCTGGCCAGTTATCTGAGGGTACTCAGAACAAATATTGATAAAACGACCCCGGACTATTCACAGGTATTGCTCCGTGCAGTTGACGATCTGGAAAGCAGATTGGCTGCTCTATCATTGCCTGAAGGCAAACCCGATATCAAAGCGAAAGTGCATCGACTTTTAATGATCATTGCCGCCTGCAAATCATCCAAAGAAATAATGGCTGCTTCAGTATTGGATCATTTTGTCAGGGCCATTATGAAACATGGCAATAAAAAAAATATTCCCTATCTCATCGGTGGGTTGGCGCGTCTGGTTCAGAGTACCCCGAAAATACAGCAAATACTGGGTGAGCCCGGAATCAAAGGTGGCGATCATTTGCGCATGGCCCCGCTGCAATGGCTGGCATTTGTGCCCGATATCCTCTCAGAAGATGACATTGAGGAACTCTGTGAATCTTTGCAGGCTCCCAGCGCCAGCAGGAGCAGGCGACAGATGAAAGATGGCAAGGTTTTCCATCAGTGGCTGGTTACTCTGGAACGGGTATTGGCCAGCAATGATATGAATAAGGCAATGGTAATACAGACCCTGAAAAAACTCACCCAAAGCCTGACGTATGAAAAACTGGGTTTGCTCTACATGATATTCAACATGGGAGACAGGTTTAATCAATTTCTGGACAGCATGGGCTTAAGCTGTCAGAAAGAAGGATTGCCATTGTTGATCGCCGAAAAAGGGGCTGACGCTTTAGTGGGAAAAAGTAAGGAGGTCTCACAATGGCTATGGAAACAACGACATTATCATCTCCTGCCTTTTTACATGGCAGCAATGGAAGAATATGGAAATAGAGAAGTTACAGATCTTATCCATCAGTTTATAGAGGCCAGTGCTAGCAATACTTTTACTGTGAGCAGGCAGTCACCGCTGAACAATCCACACTTGCAGGCCGTTTACCGGAAATACCCACAATTTAAAGCAGGTTGGGGCGCGAACTTCAGTGACTTCAGTGTGGAAACCCGAAACAAGCTGCTGTCCCCGGGAGAAACCCTGAGGCTGACGGAAGACCCCTGGGATCTTTTTATCAGTGGGCTTGAAGTTCGCACTTGCCTGACACCGGACGGCGCTCAGGATTACAGCAGAGGACTAATGAGCTACGTGATGGATGGACGCAATGCCATGATTGTCAGAAAGAGCGCCAAAGGAGATATCCTCAGCAGAAGCGTTATTCGCCTGGTGTTTGATCGGGATGATCGCCCTGCGTTATTTCTTGAGAAGGCCTACCCCGATAAGAGTGATTTATTATTCATTGATGCCGCACGGGACATTGCCGACGAGATGGAGCTACCGCTTTATCACCGCGCGGATCCTAAAAAAGGTGAAACAGGTGAAGAAGTGAAACTTCTGGAAGGAAGGGCACCTTTTGATTATTTTGACGCATTCATGGTATCGAAGGAGAGACAGGAAGTTACGATTACCAATGTACAATATGATGTAAGGTAGCCATAACGGATGCCTGTCCAAAAATGGTTGCTTACAGTACTTATGCAAAGTATGTCGACTTATAAAAGTTATCGTTATTAATCAATTCGCATAATTCAGCCAGATGGGGACCATAAGCTGAACCTTTTGTTTTTTTGCACTCAAAATACCTTTGTATTGCAAGAGTTACATCTTCATCATATTGGGAAGAAAATTTTTCAGCAATTTCAGAGCAATCATGATCATCACAAGTGAATAAATGATAAATTTCTTTTCTTATTTTGGCCAGGTTCTCATTTTCGAAAAACACTCCGCCCCATACGCCGATCATTATGTTAATTATCTGATGATAAACAGGGATTTCCCAACTAATCATATGGCTTTTAGAGGATAGAAACTCATCAACTTTTTGCTCAAAGTATACTGTTGATAAATTATTCCTTATTAGATTTGCTGCAGTCCCTGCTTCAACCGGAGTAAGTGTTTCCAGACTTTTATACCAGGTTTTATAGGCTTTTTTGGTAACCAGTGCCAAGTCTTTAACTTTTGCTCTTTGAGAGATTTCGGGTGACTCATTCAATGAACTTTGGATAGAGTCAAACAATTCGGGCATTTTTTGAGTTGAAAATCGGTAATATAATTTATTCAGCTCCTCATTAGCATACAAAGCATTGCACGATAATATGGTCCATGCACATAACATTTGAGTCAGTGTTTTTAACATTTCTGAATACTCCTTAAAGTTGATTGCCTTTAAGGATATGCATGATTTGCCAGTTTTCAACCTAAGGCCAGATTCTCCTGAAAATTTTCTATTGATGCATTATTTTTCGTAAATGTAATCTTAACAATTTTCAAATAATGAGATGTGTCATGGCAAATCTGCAACACAGGTCGCGGCTAAACTAAACCGATAAATTTTGAAAAAAATTCTTTAATCTCTATCTGGGCTTTATTGTGCCCGAGGATATAAAAAGTCAGTAAATTAGCCCTGATAATGGCTGAAACTAATTATTGGATAAACTGTCTAAATCAATAATGGATTCGGTTTGACTCCAAAAGTTCAGAATTACAAGGACAGTAGTGAGGGCTAAAAAAATGGATTTGCTCCCTATCAACGCAGGAAAAGTACGGGCGCCTTTTAACGACTCAAGGTTATCTGAAAATATTGATAAGACAGGCAGCGCTTTTGCCAGAAAAGTGAGTATAAGTGAAGAGTTAATGCCCACAGATGTGGCTTCTGCAAAGTGGGTTGACGCGGACAATAATGATTTCTCGCACAAGACCGGGCACAAACGGGCCGCTACTGATATTCTCCCGAAAATAATAGAGACAGGGCTGGAAACGCTGACCATTGAACCGGTAAAACGTCCGAAAATAGCTGCAACCGAAACAGCCCATTGGCCGGTCATTGATCCATCGTTGATTGAATCTACTCAGGTAGCGAAAACGGCCTTGCTTCAACCTTATTGTCCTAACAGTATCGCGCCTCACGCACAGGCAATTGCCCGCGAGGTTCATGGTGTCCAGCACAGTTGCCGGACGGCAATCTGGGCAGTAGCCCTGTTGCAACAGCGTAAACTGCACGGCGATCGCCTGGCGTGGGAATTTCCCGACCAAATGATACCTCTGCTGATCAAAACCTGCCTGTTTCACGACACGGGTCGTGAAGGCGACGAAGAAGATACGGACGAATGGGAGCGGGCCAGTGCTGACAACCTGAGGGAACACCTGCGCAACTTCGGCGTGGATCAGTCCCTGGCCTGGCAGTGTGGTGAAGCCATTTGCCACAAGGATAACCCTAAGGGCTGCGAGCATCTGCCCGAGGCGATACAGACCCTGCGCAGTCTGCTCCACGATGCAGATACGCTGGATGTTATGCGGGTCAGAGAAAGTTTTTACATGGATCGGCTGGAGTGTTTTGCTACTTGTAAGGATGATCAGCAGAGGCAAGAATGGCGCCTGCTGGCCGAAGAGGTCTGTCAGGTGATTGCCAGGCAGGGCGACCTCTGGTACCCGATCAAGTTGCAGGACAGCAATACAGACCTCGAACATTTCTTCAGCATCGGTGACCCCAGCTTGTGTGAAAACACCAAAAAGCAATGGGAGCACCACCCTTCACCCTTTAGTTACCAGTTGTTTAGCATAGGTGAGCAGTCCGGTGTTGTCCGGGAGTTGATTACGCCTTATACGGGGCAGCTGGCAGAACCACAGGAATCGTCCTTCTCTCTGGCAAAACTGACCCAGCAAAGTGTGGCCATGGAAGAATGCCAGAGCAGCACCTGGCCAGCAGGGCTTTACAGCGATCCCGTTAGCCAACAGGTTTATTCCATCAAACTGGCGAGCTGTGAGCTAAGCGCCCGCAACCAGCTACTTATGGCCAACCTCGCCGGGCTGCTGGGCATCACAGTTCCGCAAAGCTTTGTCCATCAGGAAGAGGGTCATTTTTATGTAGTCAGTCCTGTTCCCGAACAATGGCAGGGCAAGCTCAAAGGCGGGGAGGCAACGCTGCGCTCTCTGTCTCCAGAGCAGTGGGCCAGATTATTGCTGGTCAATGTGATTGTCGGTAACGAAAATATGGTCAACAGTGCCTGGGAGGGCATCGAACTGACCCCGGAAGGGGAGCCGGTCATGTTCCACTGGGATTATGCCGGGATGGCGACCCGCTACCCTTGCCCGGAGAAACCAGAGCCTGAACCTAAACCGGATGACTTTTCTTCCATGCCCTTGCTGTTGCAAAAACTGAGAAACCCCCAGGCACCTCCCATGAACTCTTTGCCAATCTACAACCCTTGCGTCGATATTCTTGCACAATTAGAGGATGACTTACTGGGCCATGCCTTGAAGGATATCTTGCGGCAGGTTGACTGGCAGGCCCTGGACCGGCAGATCGAACACAGCGGCTTTCTGCCCGGTGACCGCAGCTGGTTACGGCAGACTATTCATGATCGTATTGCCTGGCTGACCACCCGCTTTCCCAACAGCCTGGAAGCGGGTGAGCGGGTATCCATGGCGGAATACAAGGCGATAGAGGCGGCGGGTATCCGTGGCGGTTGGCTGCCAGTCAAAGGCCGGGATGTCCGGGGCGGGCAGATCGGTATCAGCCAGTTACTGGATGCCAATGGCCAACCCATCACCCGGATGACCCTCAAGTTGTCCCGGGAAGCGGGCAATAAACTGGCTGACAACCTGGCCCTGGAACGGGGATTACACCGTCTGGCCAGCCGGGTTGGATATACCAACTCTGCCCTGAACAGACGTTACCGAGACTGGCGCAGTGACCTGACCAGCCTGGCCAATGACTGTGACGGCATGGCGGAGCAGTTAACCGGAGATAAAACACGATGGCACGAAAAGGATCAGGATAGCATTGCTAATACCGTGACGATTCTGCAGGACATTGCTAACAAATGCCGGGCGTCGTTAGCTGCCGATCGGCCGTCCATTGCAAAACTGCCAATCCTCGAAACGCCTCTGCCCGTCCCGGCCTTACCGGCACGAGTCAGTTCAAGAATTGGCGAAGAGGTTGAAGCAAAAGTAGAGCTGGCTGAATTCAGCCACGGTTTTGCCAAATTGACAGGCCAGAAGGTCAGTTATTTGAGTCCGGAACAACTGAAGGTTACCCACCTGAGTGCCTCACCGGTACGAGCCGTTGAGCTCGAATCGGTCGTCTGTGAAGGCGGCAGTATTCTGTTTTCTGCTCCGAACCTGCCTGAGGCCATGAGCTTTGAAAATCAGCTGACCCTCACCTTTAGGGGACACAGCAAAGCAGTGGTTGAAGCAATGTTCAGGGAACTGGCAGAGCTGGGTATTGGTGGAGAGCGGCCGGATATCAACGACTTGGAAGAAAAATGGCTGGACGCCCTGGCCGATTACCACGGCTGCCTTGGTGATATGAACCTTGATGTGGCAGTGGATATCAATACCCCGGTAAAAACCCGCAAAAAAGCCTTTCTTAAAGAATTACTGAACTTCAGTGATGAAGAATTGCTCAATTGGGAAATCCACTGTCGTATTCGTGCAGGGCGTCTGGTGTTCTACCGCCCAGGGTTGCCCCATGGCATTGAGACAAACCCTGCCGGGAAGTTCTGCTCCGTACACGATACAAACTTTCATGCGCAGCGGCAAAGGAACAGTGAAGAGGTTGTGGCCGGTAGCCTGGAGAATGATGCCACCCTGAGCTCCTTTGAACGACGTACCCAGATTGGGATGGAACCGCTTGGGCATGAAAGTGCCGTGGCTTCGGCACGCAGGATGAAATGCAACACCGAATACACATTTTCCCGAGTCATGGCGGTGCTGGTGGATAATTCCGGGTACCGTTGTGGTGGGGTTACGTGTTTGCTCCTGACTTCTGCAACACTCGGCCGTATGGATGCACAAATTTATGCCGATCAAAGCCAATACCTGGCGGATTTCTCTGGTTTGGAGGCCTTCGCCCGTAACGAGAAGATTATCGCTCAGTCAACCGATGACTACAGACGTGTGATTCAGGACGATGAGACACAGGAAACCCGTTTTGCCAATCCTCTCTCCTTGCTTGACGAGTTGCACAAACTTGAGATTAGTTCTCCTGAAAGACACCGGCAATTGCTGGGTACACTAAAGAAACGCTTTAGCCACTGGGCCGACGGGCGCCGACTGGAACAGATTTTTCCGCAATCCTGGTCAGCCTTTTATCATGAGATAACCCGTAAAGGCAGCCAGTTTGACGAAGGCATCAAAAGTCTCGTCAAGGCTTGCGGCGAAGAGCGCATACAGTTGTTGTTTGAGCAAAACCCACAACTGTTGAAGGGCAGGCTGGATTCCCTGGATGGCTTTAATCTGAATGGGTGGATGTGTGCTCTTGAAGGGTTTGATTGCAGCGGCTGTTCAATGAATGGCACAGTGTTGCAATCCTTTCTTTTTTGTGAATGTAAATTCAATACAGAGCTGTTAAACAGAGCCATTGTTAAAGGTTGCTTTTTCACCGAATGCTCTTTTGAGGGTAAGCGGTTTTCATCATCGATATTAGACAATGTCCGTTTTAACCCTGAATCTGGGAAGGATGACCTGGCGTGTGAAAGAACACGCCAGCTTTCCCGGATCTTATATCAGTCGTGTGTTAATCAGCACAATAAGTTTAATCTGGAACAATGGCTGAAGGTGATGCTTAAAAGTAGTTTTCTACAATCCTGTTCTGCACCACTGGATGATTTAACCCAGGATATTCTGTCCCAACATATGGATGAAATTTCCAGAATCTATCCAAAGCAACTTTGTGAAATTATTTATGAACTTTGTTTCATTAATTTTCAAAATACTGCCAATGCGATAAATTTTGTCTGGAATAATCCTGGATTCTATGATCACAAAATCAAAGATCTCAAAGATTTTTATTTTGATTTCAGAAGCATCTTCCTGAAAGAAGGAAATTCTAAAATAGGGTTATCAGGTGATCCATTTGGAAGATTTTTTAGGTCCGATTATGGACCAAACAAAAGTTATTCCCGGGAAGCGCTTTTGGCGCTTATGTTAAATGTTATTAACCTTGTTCTGTTTCCTGAATCCAATGATAAATACATAGACTTTGACGTCAATGCCAACAGTGCGGATGAGCATGACGGTTGCTTGAAGGCCATTCCTGAGGTAGGTAGCGAAGGTACACAAAGCAACACAGATGGCCTGCCTCTGGTTGAAATGCAACGTTATAAAGCTCTTCTCTGTAAATCTCAGCTTAAAGAATACCGGAACCGTATTCATCGGTTCTGGAAAGAATGCTCAGAAAAGAGTCAATTAAAAATAGCCAAACACTGTTTGCTTCATCAAAATGTTGTCGTTAGCCCCAAAACAACCAAGCAATTTAGAGATTTGTTGTCTCAAGACCACGACGAGCAATATTGGCAGGAAATCTATCGCGCTAACATGGATAAACATAAAAAAAATGAGGATGAATTGAATCGCTTGCTTTTGGAAAATTTTGGAGAGCAGGACCAAACCAACTGGTTAGGTACTTATTGAGCTTGAATTGCCTGCCTTCCTCAATGTGGCATTTTTAACAATAGGCAAGGTGATGTTGCGATTCGGCAGGTGTGGAGCCAATCTCACAGTTTTGCCCAGTCTTCACAGAATGGATGGAACTAACTGACTGGATAAACTGTCTAAATCAATAATGGATTCGGTTTGACTCCAAATGTTCAGAATTACAAGGACAGTAGTGAGGGCTAAAAAAATGGATTTGCTCCCTATCAACGCAGGAAAAGTACAGGCGCCTTTTAACGACTCAAGGTTATCTGAAAATATTGATAAGACAGGCAGCGCTTTTGCCAGAAAAGTGAGTATAAGTGAAGAGTTAATGCCCACAGATGTGGCTTCTGCAAAGTGGGTTGACGCGGACAATAATGATTTCTCGCACAAGACCGGGCACAAACGGGCCGCTACCGATATTCTCCCGAAAATAATAGAGACAGGGCTGGAAACGCTGACCATTGAACCGGTAAAACGTCCGAAAATAGCTGCAACCGAAACAGCCCATTGGCCGGTCATTGATCAATCGTTGATTGAATCTACTCAGGTAGCGAAAACGGCCTTGCTTCAGCCTTATTCTCCTGACAGCATCGCGCCTCCTGCACAGGCAATTGCCCGCGAGGTTCATGGTGTCCAGCACAGTTGCCGGACGGCAATCTGGGCAGTAGCCCTGTTGCAACAGCGTAAACTGCACGGCGATCGCCTGGCGCGGGAATTTCCCGACCAAATGATACCCCTGCTAATCAAAACCTGCCTGTTTCACGACACGGGCCGTGAAGGCGATGGGTTCGATACGTTGGAGTGGGAGCGGGCCAGTGCTGACAACCTGAGGGAACACCTGCGCAACTTCGGCGTGGATCAGTCCCTGGCCTGGCAGTGTGGTGAGGCCATTTGCCACAAGGATAATCCGAAGGGCTGCGAGCATCTGCCCGAGGCGATACAGACCCTGCGCAGTCTGCTCCACGATGCAGATACGCTGGATGTTATGCGGGTCAGAGAAAGTTTTTACATGGATCGGCTGGAGTGTTTTGCTGACTGCCAGGATGATCAGCAGAGGCAAGAATGGCGCCTGCTGGCCGAAGAGGTCTGCCGGGTGATTGCCAAACAGGGTGACCTCTGGTACCCGATCAAGTTGCAGGACAGCAATACAGACCTCGAACATTTCTTCAGCATCGGTGACCCCAGCTTGTGTGAAAACACCAAAAAGCAATGGGAGCACCACCCTTCACCCTTTAGTTACCAGTTGTTTAGCGTAGGTGAGCAGTCCGGTGTTGTCCGGGAGTTGATTACGCCTTATACCGGACAGCTGACAGAACCACAGGAATCGTCCTTCTCTCTGGCAAAACTGACCCAGCAAAGTGTGGCCATGGAAGAATGCCAGAGCAGCACCTGGCCAGCAGGGCTTTACAGCGATCCCGTTAGCCAACAGGTTTATTCCATCAAACCGGCGAGCTGTGAGCTAAGTGCCCGCAACCAGCTGCTGATGGCTAACCTTGCCGGGCTGCTGGGCATCACAGTTCCGCAAAGCTTTGTCCATCAGGAAGAGGGTCATTTTTATGTAGTCAGTCCTGTTCCCGAACAATGGCAGGGCAAGCTCAAAGGCGGGGAGGCAACTCTGCGCTCTCTGTCTCCAGAGCAGTGGGCCAGATTATTGCTGGTCAATGTGATTGTCGGTAACGAAAATATGGTCAACAGTGCCTGGGAAGGCATTGAACTGACCCCGGAAGGGGAGCCGGTCATGTTCCACTGGGATTATGCCGGGATGGCGACACGCTACCCGTGTCCTGAAAAACCAGAGCCAGCCTCGAAAACAGATGACTTTTCCTCCATGCCCTTGCTGCTGAATAAACTGCGGAACCCTCAGGCACCCCCCATGAACTCGTTGCCAATCGACAACCCCTGCGTCGATATTCTTGCACAATTAGAGGATGACTTACTGGGCCATACCCTGAAAGATATCTTGCGGCAGGTTGACTGGCAGGCCCTGGACCGGCAGATCGAAAACAGTGGTTTTCTGCCCGGTGACCGCAGCTGGTTACGGCAGACTATTCATGATCGTATTGCCTGGCTGACCACCCGCTTTCCCAACAGCCTGGAAGCGGGTGAGCGGGTATCCATGGCGGAATACAAGGCGATAGAGGCGGCGGGTATCCGTGGCGGTTGGTTGCCAGTCAAAGGCCGGGATGTCCGGGGCGGGCAGATCGGTATCAGCCAGTTACTGGATGCCAATGGCCAACCCATCACCCGGATGACCCTCAAGTTGTCCCGGGAAGCGGGCAATAAACTGGCTGATAACCTGGCCCTGGAACGGGGATTACACCGTCTGGCCAGCCGGGTTGAATATACCAACTCTGCCCTGAACAGATTTTACCGCGACTGGCGCAGTGATCTGACCAGCCTGGCCAAAGACTGTGACGGCATGGCGGAGCAGTTAACCGGAGATAAAACACGATGGCACGAAAAGGATCAGGATACTATTGATAATACCGTGACGATTCTGCAGGACATTGCAAACAAGTGTCGGGCGTCGTTAGCCGCCGACCTGCCGTCCATTGCAAAACTGCCAACCATCGAAACGCCTCTGCCTTTCCCGGCCTTACCGGCACGAGTCAGTTCAAGAATCGGCGAAGAAGTTGAAGCAAAAGTAGAGCTGGCTGAATTCAGCCACGGTTTTGCCAAATTGACAGGCCAGAAGGTCAGTTATTTGAGTCCGGAACAAATGAAGGTTACTCGCCTGAGTGCCTCACCGGTACGAGCCGTTGAGCTCGAATCGGTCGTCTGTGAAGGCGGCAGTATTCTGTTTTCTGCTCCGAACCTGCCAGAAGCCCTGAGCTTTGAAAATCAACTGACCCTCACCTTTGGGGGACACAGTAAATCGGTGGTTGAAGCATTGTTCAGGGAACTGGCAGGGCTGGGCCTTGGTGCGGAGCGACCGGATACCACCGACCTGGAGGAGCAATGGCTGGACGCCCTGGCTGACTACCATGGCTGCCTTGGTGATATGAACCTTGCCGTGGCAGCCGATCTCAATGCGCCGGTAAACATCGGCAAAAAAGCGTTTCTTAAAGAATTGCTGAACTTCAGTGACGAAGAACTGCTTGATTGGGAAATCCATTCTCGTATTCGCGCGGGACGTTGGGTGCAATTGCGTCCGGGGTTTCTCCATGGCATTTCGGCGACCCCCGCCAGAAAGTTCTGCCCCGCGCACGATACAAAATTTTGTGCAGATCGGGAAGGAAAAGAAGAACGATTTGTGACCGATAGCCTGAAAAATGACGCTACCCTGAGTTCCTTTGAACGACGTACTCAGATCGGGATAGAACCCACTTGGCATATCCATCCCAGCGCTTCGTTGGCCAGGATGAAATGCGACACCGGTTATGCATTTACCCGAATCATCGAGGACGGCGAGCTGGCGGATTATTCAGAGCGGATTCATGAAGATGGGATCATGTGTATGAAATTGACTTCTGAAACACTCGGCCGTATGGATGCAGAAGTTTATGATAATCAATGCCAGTTTAATAAGGCTCTTGGTTTGGACGCCTTTGCTCGTAATGAGAAAATCATCAAGCAGTCAAACTGTGACTACCAGAGTTTGATTCAGCTCAATAATCCAGCTAATCCACAGGAGACTCGTTTTTCCAACCCTCTGTCCTTGTTTGACGAGTTGAATCTGCTTGATATCAGCTCTAGCGAAAGTAGACGGCAATTGTTGTCTATTTTGAAGAAACGCTTTAGCCACTGGCCTGATGGGCGTCCGCTGGAAAAGCTTATTCGGAAATCCTGGTCAGCCCACTACCATGAGTTAATCTCCGAAGACAGTTCGGTTGACGAAAACATTAAAAATCTCATCAAGGTCTTTGGTGAAAAGGGTATTCAGTCGCTGCTTGAGCAAAACCCAAAACTGTTGGAGGGAAGATTGGATTCCCTGGATGGTATAGAGCCGAAAGGGAGCCTGCATAAGGGATGGATCAAGCGTGAATTAACCGGGATTGATTTCAGCCGCTGTTCAATGAACGGCACGGTGTTGAAATCCGTTTCATTTGACGAGTGTAAATTCAATACAGAGCTGTTAAACAGTGCCATTATTGAAGATGGTACTTTCACCAACTGTTCTTTTGAAGGTAAGCGGTTTTTATCATCGATATTAGACAATGCCCGTTTTGACGTTGAAAGTAATAAGGATGGCCGGGTATGTGAAAGTACACACCGGCTTTCCCAAATCCTGTATCAATCGTGTGTTAATGATGACAATAAGTTCAATCTGAAACAATGGCTGGAAGTGATGGGGAAAAGTCATTGTCTGCGCTGCGGTCCAACACCATTGGACGATTTGAGTCGGGATATTCTATCCCAACATATTGAAGAAATTAAAAAAAGTTATCCACAGCAACTTTCTGATATTATTTATGGAGTTTTTTCCATTAGTTTTGAAAATACTGCCAATGCAATAAGTTTTGTTGAAAATAACCCGAAATTCTATGATCGCAAAATCAAAGATCTTAAAGACTTGTATTTTGAGTTCAGAACCATCTTCCTGAAAGAAGGAGAATATTGTAGTCAAGGTAGTCCATTTGCAAACTTATTTCGCCTCCATAATGTTAAACGCGATGATTATTCCCGGGAAGCGGTTTTGGCGTTGATGTTAAATGTTATTAACCTTGTTCTATTTCCTGAAGCCAATGATAAATACATAGACTTTGGCATCGATGGCAACAGCGCGGATGACCATTGCTTGAAGGCTATTCCAGAGGTAAGTGGCGGAAGTACACAAAGTACACAAAGCTACTCAATCTCATGCCCGGAAACAGATGATGAGTCTCTGGTTAGAATGAAACGTTACAAAGCCCATCTTTGTATGTATAGCCTTACAGAGTATCGGGAATATATTCATCAATTCTGGGAAGAATGCTCTGAAAAGAGTCAAGTAACAATAGCCAAACACTGTTTGCTTCATCAAAATGTTGTCGTTAGCCCCTTAACAACCAGGGCATTTTTTAAGTTGTTGTCTAAAGAACACTGCGAGAAAAATTGGCGCGACATCTATCTCGCTAACATGAGTAAGCATATAGGAATTGAGCATAAGTGGCGTATGTTGCTTGTGGATAAAATTGGGAAATGGGCCAAAACCACCAAATTTTATTAAGTTCGAATGGCCTGCCCACCTCAACACCTCCTGCCATTCGGCAGGTATGGAGCCAATCTTATAGTTTTCCCCAGTCTTCACAGAATGGATGGAACTAACTGACTGGATAAACTGTCAAAACTGTAATGGATTCGGTTTGACTCCAAAAGTTCAGAATTACAAGGACAGTAGTGAGGGCTAAAAAAATGGATTTGCTCCCTATCAACGCAGGAAAAGTACGGGCGCCTTTTGAAGACTCAAGGTTATCTGAAAATATTGATAAGACAGGCAGCGCTTTTGCCAGAAAAGTGAGTATAAGTGAAGAGTTAATGCCCACAGATGTGGCTTCTGCAAAGTGGGTTGACGCGGACAATAATGATTTCTCGCACAAGATCGGGCACAAACGGGCCGCTACTGATATTCTCCCGAAAACAATAGAGACAGGGCTGGAAACGCTGACCATTGAACCGGTAAAACGTCCGAAAATAGCTGCAACTGAAACAGCCCATTTGCCGGTCATTGATCCATCGTTGATCGAATCCACTCAGGTAGCGAAAACGGCCTTGCTTCAGCATTATTGTCCTAACATTATCGTGCCTCATGCACAGGCTATTGCCCGCCCCGTTCATGGTGTCCAGCACAGTTGCCGGACGGCAATCTGGGCAGTAGCCCTGTTGCAACAGCGTAAATTGCACGGCGATCGCCTGGCGCGGGCATTTCCCGACCACATGGTCCCCCTGCTGATTAAAGCCTGCCTGTTTCACGACACTGGTCGTGAAGGCGATGGGCGCGATACGCTGGAGTGGGAGCGGGCCAGTGCTGACAACCTGAGGGAACACCTGCGCAACTGTGGCATGGAACAGTCCCTGGCCTGGCAATGTGGTGAAGCGATTTGCCACAAGGATAACCCGAAGGGCTGCAAACATCTGCCAGAAGCAATACAGACCCTGCGCAGCCTGCTCCATGATGCGGATACGCTCGATGTTATGCGGGTCAGAGGATGCTTTTACATGGACCGGCTGGAGTGTTTTGCTACCTGCCAGGATGATCACCAGAGGGAAGAGTGGCGCTCGCTGGCCAAAGAGGTCTGTAAGGTGATTGCCGGGCAGGGTGACCTCTTTTATCCGATAACCTTGCATGACAGTCCTGCAAACCGCGAACATTTCTTCTTCATCGGTGCCGACAGCCAGTGCGAGAGCACCAAAAAGCAGTGGGAGCACCATCCTTCGCCCTTCAGTTATCAGCTCTTTAGCATAGCTAAGCAGTCCAATGTTGTCCGGGGGCTGATTACGCCTTATACCGGACAGCTGGCAGAACCATCGGCATCGTCTTTCTCACTGGCACAACTGAACCCCCAAACTACTGCCATGAAAGACTGCTCGGGTAGCTGGCCAACGGGGCTGTACAACGATCCCATTAACCAACAGGTTTACTCCATCAAACCGACGAGCTGTGAGCTAAGTGCCCGCAACCAGTTACTGATGGCCAACCTCGCCGGACTGCTGGGCATCACAGTACCTCAGAGCTTTGTCCATCAGGAAGAGGGTCATTTTTATGTGGTCAGTCGTGTCCCCGGGGAATGGCAGGGTAAGCTCAAAGGTGGGGAGGAGACCCTGCGCTCTTTGTCTCCAGAGCAGTGGGCCAGATTATTGCTGATTAATGTGATTGTTGGTAATGAAAATATGGTTAACAGTGCCTGGGAGGGCATTGAACTGACCCCGGAAGGGGAGCCGGTGATGTTCCACTGGGACTTTGCCGGGCTCGCGACTCGCTACCCCTGTCCCGAGAAGCCAGAACCTGCCTCCAAAACGGATGACTTTTCCTCCATGCCGGTGCTGCTGAATAAACTGCGGGACCCCAAGGCTCCCCCCATGAACTCGTTCCCGATCCACAACCCCTGCGTCGATATTCTCGCGCAATTGGATGATGACTTGCTGGGCCATACCCTGAAAGATATCTTGCGCCAGGTTGACTGGCAGGCCCTGGACCGGCTGATCGAACACAGCGGTTTTCTGCCCGGTGACCGCAGCTGGTTACGGCGGACTATTCACGATCGTATTGCCTGGCTGACCACTCGCTTTCCCAACAGCCTTGAGACGGGTGAGCGGGTATCCATGGCGGAATACAAGGCGATAGAGGCGGCGGGTATCCGTGGCGGTTGGCTGCCGGTTAAAGGCCGTGATGTCCGGGGCGGGCAGATCGGTATTAGCCAGTTACTGGATGCCAATGACCAACCCATCACCCGGATGTTCCTCAAGTTGTCCCGGGAAGCGGGCAATAAACTGGCAGATAACCTGGCTCTGGAAAGGGGATTGCACCGTCTGGCCATCCGGGTTGAATATGCCAACTTTGCCTTGAATAATTCCAAAAACCTCCCGAACCACGATTACCGTGACTGGCGCAGTGACCTGGCCAGCCTGGCCAACGACTGTGAGGGAATGGCCGAGCAGTTAACCAAAGATAAAACACGATGGTACGAAAAGGATCACTATGCCATTGATAATACCGTGATGATTTTGCGGGACATTGTTAAAAAGTGCCGGGCATCGTTAGCTGCCGACATGCCCTCCATTGCAAGACTGCCAACCATCGACACTCCACTGCCTTTCACGTCCTTGCCTGCACGAATCAGTTCAAGAACCGGCAAAAACGATGTAGCGAAAGTACAGCTGGCTGAATTCAGCCGCGGTTTTGCCAAACTGACAGGCCAGAGCGTCAGTTATTTGAGTCAGAAACAAATGGATCATGCCAACCTGATCGCCCCACCGGTTCGGTCAGTTGAACTCGAATCGGCCGTCTGTGAAGGCGGCAGTATTCTGTTTTTTCCTCCGAACCTGCCTGAAGCCCTGAGCTTTGAAAATCAATTGATCCTCACTTTTCCGGGACACACTAAAGCGGTGGTTGAAGCATTGTTCAGGGAACTGGCAGAGCTGGGCATTGGTGGGGAGCGACCAGATATCCCTGACCTGGAAGAGCAATGGCTGGACGCACTGGCCGACTACCACGGCTGCCTTGGTGATATGAACCTTGACGTGGCAGCGAAGATCAATACTCCGGTAAACACCCGCAAAAAGAAATTTCTTAAAGAGCTTCTGAACCTCAGTGACGAAGAACTGGTTTGGGAAATCCATTGTCGTATTCGCGCAGGACGTCTGGTGCATTATCGCCCGGGGTTGCCCCATGGTATCGAGGCAAACCCCGCCAGGAAGTTCTGCCCCGCGCACGATCTAAACTATTCTGCATTGCAGCAAAGCAGCAGTGGAAAGTTTGTGGTCGAGAGTCTGGAAAATGAAGCGACCCTGAATTCCTTTGAACGACGTACTCAGATCGGGATAGATCCAACCGGGAATGTTTCGGCACTCAGGATGAAATGCGATGCCGAATATGCATTTGCCCGAGTCATGGATGAGGAGCTGGCGGCTAATTCCAGGCAAAATAGAGGTGGGTTTATGTGTATGCGCCTGGATTCTGCAACATTTGGCCGTCTGGATGCACAGATTTATAACAACCAAAGCCAAATTGCGTTGGGATTCTTTGGTTCGGACGCCTTCGCCCGTAATGATAAAATCATTACGCAGTCAGCAGGTGACTACCAAAGTGTGATTCAGCACAGTGATTTACAAGAGACCCGTTTTTCCAATCCTGTGTCCTTGTCTGACGAGTTGAAACTGCTTGAGATGGGTTCTCCCGAAGGTCAGGCATTGTTGCGCAGGCTAAAGAAACGCTTTAGCCACTGGCCCGACGGGCGCCCACTGGAACAGCTTTTTCCGCAATCCTGGTCAATCCTTTACCTTGAGATAACCTGTAAAGGCAGCCAGTTTGACAAAGGCATCAAAAGTCTCGTCAAGGTTTGTGGTGAAGAGGGCATACAGTTGCTGTTTGAGCAAAACCCACAATTGTTGGAGGGCAAGCTGGATTCCCTGGATGGTCTTAAGCTGAATGGTAGGGCTAGTATAAAAAGGATTGATTTCAGGGGCTGTTCAATGAACGGCACAGTGTTGCAATCCGTTTCATTTGAGGGGTGTAAATTCAATATAGAGTTGTTAAGCAGTGCTACTGTTGAAAAAGGTTCTTTCAAGGGATGTTTTTTTGAAGGTCAGCGGTTTACATCATCGCTATTAGACAATGCCCATTTTCACTCTGAAGGTTATGAGGATGGCGTGATCTATGAAAGTACACGTCATCTTTCCCAAATCCTGTATCAGTCGTGCATTAATGAGAACAATGAGTTTAATCTGGAACAATGGCTGGAGGTGATGGGAAAAAGTGATTTTCTACGCTTCGGCTCAACACCGCTGGATGATCTAAGCCGGGATATTCTGTCCCAACACATTGAAGAAATTAAAAACACTTATCCAAAGCAACTTTGTAAAATTATTCATGGACTTTTTTCCATTGAATTTAAAAGTACTGCCAATGCAATAAATTTTGCCAGTAATAATCCGAAATTCTATGATCTCAAAATCAAAGATCTCAAAGACTTGTATTTTGAGTTCAGAACCAACTTCCTGAAAGAAGGAAAATATCTGCATGAATCAGGGACTCCATTTGATAAATTATTTAAACTCTATCGCGTCAAACGCAGTGATTATTCCCGTGAAGCGGTTTTGGCGTTGATGTTAAATGTTATTAACCTTGTTCTGTTTCCTGAATCCAATGATCAGTACATAGACTTTGGCGTCAATGCCAATAGCGCGGATGTGCATGGCTATTGCCTGAAGGCCATTCCAGAAGTAAGTAGCACAAGTACACAAAGTAACACAGATGACCTGCCTCTGGTTGAAATGGAACGTTACAAAGTTCGTCTTTGCAGGTTTCGCCTTCAAGAGTACCGGAACTATATTCATCAATTCTGGGAAGAGTGCTCAGAGGAGAGTCAATTAACAATAGCCAAACACTGCTTGCGTCATCAAAATGTTGCCGTTAGCCCCAAAACAACCGAAGCATTTTTTAATTTGTTATCTAAAGAACACGGCGAGGAAAATTGGCGCAACATCCATTTCGCTAACATCGGAAAACATATAGAAATTCAGAGTGAGTTGATTCCGTTGCTTGTTGACGAATTTGGCGAATGGGCCAGATCCACCGAATTTTATTAAGTTCGAGTTGCCTGCCCTCCTCAGTGAGGCACTTTTAACAATAGACAAGGTGATGTTGTGATTCGGCAGGTATGGAGCCAATCTCACAGTTTGGTCCAGTCTTCACAGAATGGATGGAACTAACTGACTGGATAAACTGTCTAAGTTTCAATGGATTCGGTTTGACTCAAGAAGGTCAACATTACAAGGACAGTAGTGAGGGCTAAAAAAATGGATTCGCTCCTCAGTAAAACAGTAGGTGGAACAAGAGAAGAGGCGCCTTTTGTCGGCTCAAGTTTATCTGAAAATATTGATAAGACAGGCACCGCTTTTGCCAGAAAAGTGAGTATAAGTAGAGAGTTAATGCCCACGGATGTTGCTTCTGCAAAGCGGGATGAGGCAGCCAATATTCATTACATGCGAAATAACGAGCAGAAAGTAGCCTTCACTGATATTGCCCCAAAAATCATTGAGACAGGGCTGGAAACGCTGACCATTGAACTGGTAAAAAAGCGTCCGAAAATAGCTGCAACCGAAACAGCCCATTGGCCGGTCATTGATCCATCGTTGATTGAATCCACTCAGGTAGCGAAAACGGCCTTGCTTCAGCCTTATCGTCCTTGCAGCATCGCGCCTCCTGCACAGGCTATTGCCCGCCAGGTTCATGGTCTCCAGCACAGTTGCCGGACGGCAATCTGGGCAGTAGCCCTGTTGCAACAGCGTAAACTGCACGGCGATCGTCTGGCGCGGGAATTTCCTGACCAGATGATACCGCTGCTGATCAAAACCTGCCTTTTTCACGATACGGGTCGTGAAGGCGATGGGAACGATACGCCGGATTGGGAGCGAGCCAGTGCTGACAACCTGAGGGAACACCTGCGTAACTTCGGCGTGGATCAGTCCCTGGCCTGGCAGTGTGGTGAGGCCATTTGCCACAAGGATAACCCCAAGGGCTGCGAGCATCTGCCCGAGGCGATACAGACCCTGCGCAGTCTGCTCCATGACGCGGATACGCTGGATGTTATGCGGGTCAGAGAAAGCTTTTACATGGATCGGCTGGAGTGTTTTGCTACTTGTAAGGATGATCAGCAGAGGCAAGACTGGCGCCTGCTGGCCGAAGAGGTCTGCCAGGTGATCGCCAGGCAGGGTGACCTCTGGTACCCGATCAAGTTGCAGGACAGCAATACAAACCTCGAACATTTCTTCAGCATCGGTGACCCCAGTTTGTGTGAAAACACCAAAAAGCAATGGGAGCACCACCCTTCACCCTTTAGTTACCAGTTGTTTAGCATAGGTGAGCAGTCCGGTGTTGTCCGGGAGTTGATTACGCCTTATACCGGACAGCTGACAGAACCACAGGAATCGTCCTTCTCTCTGGCAAAACTGACCCAGCAAAGTGTGGCCATGGAAGAATGCCAGAGCAGCACCTGGCCAGCAGGGCTTTACAGCGATCCCGTTAGCCAACAGGTTTATTCCATCAAACTGGCGAGCTGTGAGCTAAGCGCCCGCAACCAGCTACTTATGGCCAACCTCGCCGGGCTGCTGGGCATCACAGTTCCGCAAAGCTTTGTCCATCAGGAAGAGGGTCATTTTTATGTAGTCAGTCCTGTTCCCGAACAATGGCAGGGCAAGCTCAAAGGCGGGGAGGCAACTCTGCGCTCTCTGTCTCCAGAGCAGTGGGCCAGATTATTGCTGGTCAATGTGATTGTCGGTAACGAAAATATGGTCAACAGTGCCTGGGAGGGCATCGAACTGACCCCGGAAGGGGAGCCGGTCATGTTCCACTGGGATTATGCCGGGATGGCGACCCGCTACCCATGTCCTGAAAAACCAGAGCCCGCCTCGAAAACGGATGATTTTTCCTCCATGCCCTTGTTGCTGCAAAAACTGAGGAACCCTCAGGCGCCCCCCATGAACTCGTTGCCGATTTATAACCCCTGCGTCGATATTCTTTCAGAATTAGAGGATGACTTACTGGGCCATACCTTGAAGGATATCTTGCGGCAGATTGACTGGCAGGCCCTGGACCGGCAGATCGAACACAGCGGCTTTCTGCCCGGTGACCGCAGCTGGTTACGGCAGACTATTCATGATCGTATTGCCTGGCTGACCACCCGCTTTCCCAACAGCCTGGAAGCGGGTGAGCGGGTATCCATGGCGGAATACAAGGCGATCGAGGCGGCGGGTATCCGTGGCGGTTGGCTGCCAGTCAAAGGCCGGGATATACGGGGCGGGCAGATCGGTATCAGCCAGTTACTGGATGCCAATGGCCAACCCATCACCCGAATGACCCTCAAGTTGTCCCGGGAAGCGGGCAATAAACTGGCTGACAACCTGGCCCTGGAACGGGGATTGCACCGTCTGGCCAGCCGGGTTAAATATACCAACTCTGCCCTGAACAGACGTTACCGCGACTGGCGCAGTGACCTGACCAGCCTGGCCAAAGACTGTGACGGCATGGCGGAGCAGTTAATCGGAGATAAAACACGATGGCACGAAAAGGATCAGGATAGCATTGCTAATACCGTGACGATTCTGCAGGACATTGCTAGCAAGTGCCGGGCGTCGTTAGCCGCCGATCTGCCGTCCATTGCAAAACTGCCAGTCATTAAAATGCCATTGCCCGCCCCTGTCTTTCCTGCACGAGTCAGTTCAAGAATCGGCGAAGAAGTTGAAGCAAAAGTAGAACTGGCTGAATTCAGCCATGGTTTTGCCAAATTGACAGGCCAGAAGGTCAGTTATTTGAGTCCGGAACAACTGAAGGTTACTCGCCTGAGTGCCTCACCGGTACGAGCCGTTGAGCTCGAATCGGTCGTCTGTGAAGGCGGCAGTATTTTGTTTTCTGCTCCGAACCTGCCTGAGGCCATGAGCTTTGAAAATCAGCTGACCCTCACCTTTAGGGGACACAGCAAAGCAGTGGTTGAAGCAATGTTCAGGGAACTGGCAGGGCTGGGCATTGATGAGGAGCGGCCGGATACCACCGACCTGGAGGAGCAATGGCTGGACGCCCTGGCTGACTGCCATGGCTGCCTTGGTGATATGAACCTTGCCGTGGCAGCCGATCTAAATACGCCGGTAAACATCGGCAAAAAAGCCTTTCTTAAAGAAGTGCTGAACTTCATTGACGAAGAATTGCTTGACTGGGAAATCCATTCTCGTATTCGCGCAGGACGTTGGGTGCAACTACGTCCGGGCTCGCCCCAAGGCATTTCGGCAACCCCCGACAGAAAGTTCTGCCCCGCGCACGATATACAATTTTGTGCAGATCGGGAAGGGAGCGAAGAACGATTTATGATCGATAGCCTGAGTAATGACGCTACCCTGAGCTCCTTTGAACGACGTACTCAGATCGGGATGGAACCTACCTGGCATATCAATCCCAGGGCTTCGTTGCGCAGGATGAAATGCGACACCGGATATGCATTTACCCGAATCATCGAGGACGCGGAGCTGGCGGATTATTCAGGGCGGGTTTATGAAAATGGGATCATGTGTATGAAATTGACTTCTGAAACACTCGGCCGTATGGATGCAGAAATTTATGATAATCAATGTCAGTTTAATAAGGCCCTTGGTTTGGACGCCTTTGCTCGTAATGAGAAAATCATTAAGCAGTCAACCTGTGACTACCAGAGTTTGATTCAGCACAATAATTCGGCTAATCCACAGGAGACTCGTTTTTCCAACCCTCTGTCCTTGTTTGACGAGTTGAACCTGCTTGATATCAGCTCTAGCGAAAGTCAGCGGCAATTGTTGTCTATTTTGAAGAGACGCTTTAGCCACTGGCCTGATGGGCGCCCGCTGGAACAGCTTTTTCGGCAATCCTGGTCAGTCCTTTACCATGAGATAACCTGTGAAGGCAGCCAGTTTGACAAAAGCATCAAAAGTCTCGTCAAGGTTTGTGGTGAAAAGGGCATTCAGTCGCTGATTGAGCAAAACCCACAACTGTTGAAGGGCAAGCTGGATTCCCTGGATGGTCTTAAGCTGAAGGGTGGGTTTAATATAAAAGGGATTGATTTCAGAGGCTGTTCAATGAATGGCACAGTGTTGCAATCCGTTTCATTTGAGGAGTGTAAATTCAAGACAGAGCTGTTAAATAATGCCACCATTGAGAACGGCTTTTTCGCCAAATGTTCTTTTGAAGGCAAGCGGTTTTCATCATCGATATTAGACAATTCCCGTTTTCACGTTGAAAATGATCAGGATGGCTTGGTATATGAAAGCACACACCAGCTTTCCCGAATCCTGTATCAGTCGTGTGTTAATGAGCACAATGAGTTCAATCTGCAACAATGGCTGGAACTGATGGGCAAAAGCTATTGTCTACGCGGGGACTCAGCACTGCTGGATGATTTGAGTCGTGATATTCTGTCCCAAAATGTTGATGAAATTAACACAAAGTATCCACAGCAACTTTGTCGTATTCTTTACGGGCTTTTTTCCATCGAATTTAAAAACACTGCCAATGCAATAAATTTTGTCAGGAGTAATCGGGAATTTTATGATCGCAAAATCAAAGATCTCAAAGATTTGTATTTTGAGTTCAGAACCCTATTCCTGGAAAAAGGAGATTATAATGAGACGCAAGGTGATCCATTTGAAGAATTATTCAAACTCTACAGCGTCAAACCCAACGACTTTTCCCGGGAAGCGGTTTTGGCGTTGATGTTAAATGTTATTAACCTCGTTCTATTCCCGGAATCCAATGATCAATATATAGACTTTGTCGTCAATGCCAACAGCGCGGATGAGCATGACTATTGCTTGAAGGCCATTCCTGAGGTAAGTAGCGAAACTACACAAAACAACTCAATCTCATCCCTGAAAAAAGATGCCCTGCCTCTGGTTGAAATGCGACATTACAAGGCTTGGCTATGTGACAGTTACCTTAAAGAGTACCGAGACTATATTCATCAATTCTGGGAAGAATGCTCAGAAAAGAGTCAATTAACAATAGCCAAACACTGTTTGCGTCATCAAAATGTTGCCGTTAGCCCTTCAACAACCCGGGAATTTATAACATTGTTGTGTAAAGGTCAGGATGTGGAAAATTGGCTGAAGCTCTATAGAGCTAACATGGAAAAACATATAAAAATTCATAAAGAGTGGGCTTCGCTGCTTGTGGACGAATTTGGGGAATGGGCCACCACCCCCGAATTTTATTAAGTTCGAATTGCCTGCCCCCCTCAACACCTCTTGCCATTCGGCAGGCTTGGAGCCGAAGTTATCTGATTGTCATCTCGGGCAGCAGCCAGCCTGCAATGCGGTGTTTCAAACTCATTCAGTCCTTCCAGAATGACCAGATGACCAGGACACCCACACCTTTCTCAGCCTGCCTGCGAGCATATTACGCATCGTCTGGATTTTTAGCCCTGACAATGGAGGGAACTAATTGTTGGATAAAAAGTCGAAAATCACATTCGATCAGGTTCGTCTTAATCAGATTGGTGTAACAAGGGCAGATGCGAGGACTAAAAAATGGATCCGCTTCCTATTAAAACAACAGAACAGCCAGCTTTTGCTGGTTGTATCCGTTCCTCTGGCAATAGTGCTAAGACAGGCGTCGCTTTTGCCAAAAAAGTAAGTATAAGTGAAAAGCTAATGCGCCCGGATGTTGCTTCTGAAAAGTGGAATCAGGCAATCAAAATTGATTGTCAGGCCGGGCATAAACGTAATGTAACCGTTGCTGAGATTACCTCGAAAATCAGTGGCACATCACTGGCAGCGCTGACCATTGAACCGTTAAAAAAGCGTCCAAAAATAGCTGCAACCGAAACAGCCCATTGGCCGGTCATTGATCCATCGTTGATTGAATCTACTCAGGTAGCGAAAACAGCCTTGCTTCAGCCTTATCGCCCATCACACATCTCACCTCCTGCCGGGACCATTGCCCGTGAGGTACATGGTCTCCAGCACAGTTGCCGGGCGGCGATCTGGGCAGTAGCCCTGTTGCAACAGCGTAAACTGCACGGCGATCGCCTGGCGCGGGAATTTCCCGACCAAATGATACCCCTGCTGATCAAAACCTGTCTGTTTCACGACACGGGTCGTGAAGGCGATGGGAACGACACGCCGGAGTGGGAGCGGGCCAGTGCTGACAACCTGAGGGAACACTTGCGCAACTTCGGCGTGGATCAGTCCCTGGCCTGGCAGTGTGGTGAGGCCATTTGCCACAAGGATAATCCGAAGGGCTGCGAGCGTCTGCCCGAGGCGATACAGACCCTGCGCAGCCTGCTCCATGACGCAGATACGCTGGATGTTATGCGGGTCAGAGGATGCTTTTACATGGATCGGCTGGAGTGTTTCGCTGCCTGTCAGGATGATCGGCAGAGGCAAGACTGGCGCCTGCTGGCCGAAGAGGTCTGCCAGGTGATTACCAGGCAGGGTGACCTCTGGTCTCCGATCAAGTTGCAGGACAGTGACGCAAACTGCGAATATTTCTTCAGTATCGGTACCGGCAGCCTGTGTCAAAACACTAAGAAGCATTGGGAGCACCACCCTTCGCCCTTCAGTTATCAGCTATTTAGCATAGGTGAGCAGTCCGGTGTTGTCCGGGAGTTGATTACGCCCTATACCGGACAGCTGACAGAACCACCGGCATCGTCTTTCTCCCTGGCAAAACTGACCCCGCAAGCTGCTGCCATGGAAGAATGCCAAAGCTGCACCTTGTCAGCGGGGCTTTACACCGACCCCATCAGCCAACAAGTATATTCCGTCAAAGCGGCGAGCTGTGAGCTAAGCGCCCGCAACCAGCTGCTAATGGCTAACCTTGCCGGGCTGCTGGGCATCACAGTACCTCAAAGTTTTGTTCATGAGGAGCAGGATCGTTTTTATGTGGTCAGTCCTGTCCCCAAACAATGGCAGGGCAAGCTCAAAGGCGGCGAGGCGACGCTGCGCTCTTTGTCTCCAGAGCAGTGGGCCAGATTATTGCTGATTAATGTAATTGTCGGTAACGAAAGTATGGTAAACAGTGCCTGGGAGGGCATTGAACTGACCCCGGAAGGGGAGCCGGTCATGTTTCACTGGGATTATGCCGGGATGGCAACTCGCTACCCGTGTCCTGAAAAACCAGAGCCCGCCCCCAAAACGGATGACTTTTCCTCCATGCCCGTGCTGCTGCAAAAACTGCGGGACCCTCAGGCGCCCTCCATGAACTCGTTGCCGATCTATAACCCCTGCGTCGATATTCTCGTGCAATTAGAGGATGACTTGCTGGGCCATACCCTGAAAGATATCTTGCGCCAGGTTGACTGGCAGGCCCTGGACCGGCTCATCGAACACAGCGGTTTTCTGCCCGGTGACCGCAGCTGGTTACGACAGACTATTCATGATCGCATTGCCTGGCTGACCACTCGCTTTCCCAACAGTCTGGAGGCAGGTGAGCGGGTATCCATGGCGGAATACAAGGCGATAGAGGCGGCGGGTATCCGTGGTGGTTGGCTGCCGGTCAAAGGCCGGGATATCAGCGGCGGGCAGATCGGTATCAGCCAGTTACTGGATGCCAATGGCCAACCCATTACCCGGATGACCCTGAAGTTGTCCCGGGAAGCGGGCAATAAACTGGCTGATAATCTGGCCCTGGATCGGGGGTTGCACCGTCTGGCGCGCCGGGTTCAATATACCAACTTTGCCCTGAATGGCAGTTACCGCGATTGGCGCAGTGACCTGGCCAGCCTGGCCAATGATTGTGAGAGAATGGCCAGACAGTTAGCTAAAGATAAAACACGATGGCACGCAAAGGATCACGATACCATTGATATGACCGTGAAGGTTTTGTGGGACATTGTTAGCAAGTGCCGGGCATCGTTAAGCGACGACGTACCCTATATTGCAGAACTGCCAGCCATCAAAACACCACTGCCCGTCCCTGTCTTTCCTGCACGAGTCAGTTCAAGAATTGGCGAAGAGGTTGAAGCGACAGTAGAACTGGCTGAATTCAGCCATGGTTTTGCCAAACTGACAGGCCAGAGCGTCAGTTATTTGAGTCCGGAACAACTGAAGGAAGCCCGGTTGACCACCCCACCGGTTCGGGCTGTATTACTTGAATCGACCGTCTGTGAAGGTGGCAGTATCCTGTTTTCACCTCCGAACCTGCCTGATGCCCTGAGTTATGAAAATCAACTGACCCTCACCTTTGAGGGACACAGTAAAACCGTGGTTGAAGCATTGTTCAGGGAGCTGGCAGAGCTGGGCATTGACGGGGAGCGGCCGGATACCAACGATCTGGAGGCGATATGGCTGGACGCCCTGGCCGACTACCACGGCTGCCTTGGTAATATGAACCGTGCTGTGGCAGCGGATATCAATACCCCGGTAAACACCAGCAAAAAAGCGTTTCTTAAACGGTTGCTGAATCTCAGTGAACTGAAATGGGACACCCACTCTCGTATTCGCGCAGGACGTTGGGTGCAATTCCGTCCGGGATTTCCCCATGGCATTTCGGTAAACCCCGCCAGGAACTTCTGCCTTGGGCACAATTTAAACTTTCATGCAAAGGAGGAGCGGAACAGTGAACAGTTTTTGCTCAGCCTGGAAAATGAAGCTGCCCTGAACTCTTTTGAAAGACGTAGTCAGATCGGTATGGAACCCCATGATATCGGTGCGATGCATACGGTAACAAGGATGAATTGCGACACAAAATACATATTTTTCCGAGTCATGGAGGGGCTGGAGGATAATTCCAGATACAGACCTGGTGGGGCCATGTCTTTGCGCCTGACTTCTGAAACACTCGGTCGTATGGATGCAGAAATTTATAGGAATGAAAAGCATTATGGGAAGGAATTTTCTGGTTTGGAAGCCTTCACACGTAATGAGAAAATCATTACGCGATCGACCTATGACTACCGAAGTGTGATTGAGCACAGTAGTTTACAAGAGACTCGTTTTTCCAATCCCGTGTCCCTGCTTGACGAGTTATACAAGCTTGAGATGAGTTCTCTCGAAGGACAGCGGCAATTGTTGGGTACACTAAAGAAACGCTTTAGCCATTGGCCCGACGGACGTCCGCTGGAACAGCTTTTCCGGGAATCCTGGTCAATCTATTACCACGAGTTAATCTCTGAAGGCAGCGAGTATCACGAAGGCATCAAAGGACTCGTCAAGTGTTGTGGCGAAGAGCAAATACAGTTGCTGTTTGAGCAAAACCCACAACTGTTGGAGGGCAAGCTGGATTCCCTGGATGGCCTTAAGTTAAATAGTGAGGGTCGCATAGAAAGGATTGATTTCAGCGGCTGTTCAATGGAGGGAACAAGACTGCAATCCACTCATTTTAGCGAATGTAAATTTAATACAGAGCTGTTAAACAGTGCCATTGTTGACTATAGCTTTTTCAGCGAATGTTCTTTTGAAGGTAAGCGGTTTTCATCATTGCAATTAGAAAAGGTTCGTTTTTACGCTCCAGCGGGTAATGATGGCCTGGTACTTGAAAGAACACGCCAACTTTCCCGAATCATATATCAGTCGTGTATTAATCAGAATAATGAGTTCAATCTGGGACAATGGCTGGATGTGATGATAAAAAGTGATTTTCTACACTACGACTCAACACCGCTGGAGAATTTAATCAGTGATGTTCTGTCCCAAAATATTAATGAAATTAAAAGCACTTATCCAAAAAAACTTTGTCAAATTACTGATGTACTTTTTTTCTTTGAATTTGAAAATACTGCCAATGCAGTAAGTTTTATCGAAAATAATCCGGAATTCTGTGATTGCAAAATCAAAGATCTCAAAGATTGGTATTTTGATTTAAGAGCGACCTTCCTGAAAGAAGTACGTTGTGTCAACATGCGATTAAGTCCATTGGAAAGATTATTTGCCAAGGATCGCCTGAAACACAATGATGCTTCCCGGCAAGCGGTTTTGGCATTGATATTAAATGTTATTAATCTTGTTCTGTTCCCTGAATACAATGATAAATACATAGACTTTAGCGGTAATACCAACAGCGCGGATGAGCATGACGATTGCTTGAAGGATATTCCTGAGGTCAATAGCGAAAGTACAGAAAACAACTCCATTTTATCCCTGAAAACAGACGGCTTGCCTCTGGTTAAAATGCAAGAGTTCAAAGCTCATTTTTGTAAATTACACCTTAGTGAGTGCCGGGAATATTTTCATCGACTCTGGAAAGAATGCTCAGAAGAGATTCAATTAACAATTGCAAAACACTGTTTGCGTCATCAAAATATTGCCGTTAGCCCTATAACAACCAAGGAATTTATGGATTTGTTGTCTAAAGACCAGGACGAGCAATATTGGCTGGAAATCTATCTTGCTAACATGGGTAAACATACAAAAAATGAGGATGAGTGGAACCGCTTGATGCCGGAATATTTTGGAAAGTGGGGTGAAGACAACAGATATTATTGAGTTCGAATAACAGAATGACCAGAATGACCAGGACACCCACACCTTTTTCAGCCTGCCTGCGAGCATATTACGCATCGTCTGGATTTTTAGCCCTGACAATGGAGGAAACCAACTGGTTAGGTACTTATTACAAGGACAGCAGTGAGGGCTAAAAAAATGGATTCGCTCCCCAGGAAAACAGTAGGTGGAACAACAGAACAGCTATCTTTTGCCGGTTGTATCCCTTCATCTGACAATAGTGTTAACACAGGCGTCGCCTTTGCCACCAGGAAAGTGAGTGAACTTGAAGAGGTCATGCTCCCCGGTGCTGCTTCTGAAAAGTGGAATCAGGCAATCAAAATTGATTGTCAGGCCGGGCATAAACGTAATGTAACCGTTGCTGATATTACCTCGAAAATCAGTAGTACATCGCTGGCAACGCTGATCAGTGAACCGGTAGAAAAGTGTCCGAAAACAGGCGAAACCGAAACAGCCCATTGGCCGGTCATTGATCCATCGTTGATTGAATCCACTCAGGTAGCAAAAACAGCCTTGCTTCAGCCTTATCGTCCATCACACATCTCACCTCCTGCCGGGACCATTGCCCGCAAGGTTCACGGTCTCCAGCACAGTTGCCGGGCGGCGATCTGGGCAGTAGCCCTGTTGCAACAGCGTAAACTGCACGGCGATCGCCTGGCGTGGGAATTTCCCGACCAAATGATACCCTTGCTGATCAAAACCTGCCTGTTTCACGGTACTGGCCGTGAAGGCGATGGTTTCGATACGTTGGAGTGGGAGCGGGCCAGTGCTGACAATCTGAGGGAACATCTGCGCAACATCGGCGTGGATCAGTCCCTGGCCTGGCAGTGTGGTGAAGCCATTTGCCACAAGGATAATCCGAAGGGCTGCGAGCATCTGCCCGAGGCGATACAAACCCTGCGCAGTCTGCTCCACGATGCAGATACGCTGGAAGTCATGCGGGTCAGAAGATGCTTTTACATGGATCGGCTGGAGTGTTTTGCTGACTGTCAGGATGATCTCAAGAGGCAAGACTGGCGCCTGCTGGCCGAAGAGGTCTGCCGGGTGATTGCCAGGCAGGGTGACCTCTGGTGTCCGATCAAGTTGCAGGACAGTGAAGCAAACCACAAACATTTCTTCAGCATCGGTGCCGCCACCCGCTGTGAAAACACTAAGAAGCAGTGGGAGCACCATCCTTCGCCCTTTAGTTATCAGCTGTTTAGCATAGGTGAACAGTCCGGTGTTGTTCGGGGGTTGATTACGCCCTATACCGGACAGCTGACAGAACCACCGGCATCGTCCTTCTCTCTGGCAAAACTGACTCCGCAAGCTGGTGCCATGAAAAGTGCTGCCATGGAAGAATGTCATAGCACCTGGCCAGCGGCGCTTTACAACGACCCCGTTAGCCAACAAGTATATTCCGTCAAACCGGCGAGCTGTGAGCTAAGCGCCCGCAACCAGCTGCTAATGGCTAACCTTGCCGGGCTGCTGGGCATCACAGTCCCTCAGAGTTTTGTTCATGAGGAGCAGGGTCATTTTTATGTGGTCAGTCCCGTTCCCGAACAATGGCAGGGCAAGCTCAAAGGCGGCGAGGCGACGCTGCGCTCTCTTTCTTCAGAGCAGTGGGCCAGATTATTGCTGATTAATGTGATTGTCGGTAACGAAAGCATGGTGAACAGTGCCTGGGAGGGCATTGAACTAACCCCGGAAGGGGAGCCGGTCATGTTCCACTGGGATTATGCCGGGATGGCAACTCGCTACCCGTGTCCTGAAAAACCAGAGCCCGCCTCGAAAACGGATGACTTTTCCTCCATGCCCTTGCTGCTGAATAAACTGCGGAACCCTCAGGCACCCCCCATGAACTCGTTGCCAATCGACAACCCTTGCGTCGATATTCTTGAGCAATTAGAGGATGACTTACTGGGCCATACCCTGAAAGATATCTTGCGGCAGGTTGACTGGCAGGCCCTGGACCAGCTCATCGAACACAGCGGTTTTCTGCCCGGTGACCGCAGCTGGCTACGACAGACTATCCATGATCGCATTGCCTGGCTGACCACCCGCTTTCCCAAAAGCCTGGAGGCAGGTGAGAGGGTATCCATGGCGGAATACAGGGCTGTAGAGGCGGCGGGTATCCGAGGCGGTTGGCTGCCGGTTAAAGGCCGGGATATTCGCGGCGGGCAGATCGGTATCAGCCAGTTACTGGATGCCGATGGCCAACCCATTACCCGGATGACCCTGAAGTTGTCCCGGGAAGCGGGCAATAAACTGGCTGATAATCTGGCCCTGGATCGGGGATTGCACCGTCTGGCGAGCCGGGTTAAATATGCCAACTTTGCCCTGAATGATCCCAAGCATGCCCTGAAAGAGCGTTACCGCGACTGGCGCAGTGACCTGACCAGCCTGGTCAATGATTGTGAAGGCATGGCCGTGCAGTTAGCCAAAGATAAATCACGATGGCAGGCAAAGGATCACAATACCATTGATAACACAGTGACGATTCTGCAGGACATTGCTAACAAGTGCCGGGCATCATTAAACGCCGACGTGCCGTTTATTGCAAAACTGCCAGCCATCAAAACGCCCCTGCCTGTCTCTGCCTTACCTGCAAGGGTCAGCTCAAGAACCGGCACAGACGTTGAAGTAAAAGTACAACTGGCTGAATTCAGCCACGGTTTTGCCAAACTGACAGGCCAGAGCGTTAGTTATTTGACTACGGAACAACTGGATGCCGCCCACCTCAGCGCCTCACCGGTTCGGGCAGTAGAACTCGAATCGGCCGTCTGTGAAGGCGGCAGTATTCTGTTTTCTCCCCCGAGCCTGCCTGAAGCCCTGAGCTTTGAAAATCAACTGACCCTCACCTTTCCCGGACACAGTAAAGCGGTGGTTGAAGCATTGTTCAGGGAACTGGCAGAGTTGGGTATTGGTGGGGAGCGACCAGATATCAACGACCTGGAAGAGCAATGGCTGGACGCCCTGGCCGACTATCACGGTTGCCTGGGTGATATGAACCTTGTTGTGGCAGCGGATATCGATACTCCGGTAAACACCGGCAAAAAAGCCTTTCTTAAAGAATTGCTGAACTTCAGTGACGAAGAATGGCTCAATTGGGAAATCCATTGTCGTATTCGTGCAGGACGTCTTGTGCATTACCGTCCGGGTCTGCCCCACGGCATTTCGGCAAACCCCGCCAGACAGTTCTGCCTCGGGCATACGTTAGGCTTTTGGTCGCGTGGGGAACGGGACAATGGACAGGTTTTGATCAGTCTGGAAAATGAAGCTGTCCTGAGCTCCTTTGAACGACGTCATCAGATCGGGATGAAACCGCATCATTTCAGTGCGGGGCATATAGCTCACAGGATCAAAAGCAACACCGAATACACATTTACCCGGGTCATGGAGCAGCTGGCAGATAATTCCAGGTACAGACCTGGTGGGGCCATGTCTTTGCGCCTGACTTCTGAAACACTCGGCCGTATGGATGCAAAAATTTATAAAGAACCAATCCCATATTCAGGTGGATTCCCTGGTTTGGAGGCCCTCGCCCGTAATGAGAAAATCATTACTCAGTCAACCAGTGACTACCAGAGTGTGATTAAGCACACTCTGGCACAAGAGACCTGTTTTTCCAATCCTGTGTCTTTGCTTGACGAGTGGAGCAAACTAGAGATGAGTTCTCTCGAAGGACAGCGGCAATTGTTGGGTACACTAAAAAAACGCTTCAGCCACTGGCCCGACGGGCGTCCGCTGGAACAGCTTTTTCGGGAATCCTGGTCAGTCCTCTACCGTGAGTTAACCTCTGAAGACAGTAAGCATCACCCGGGCATCAAAGGTATCGTCAGCTCTTGTGGCGAAGAGCGCATACAGTTGCTGTTTGAGCAAAACCCACAACTGTTGGAGGGCAAGCTGGATTCCCTGGATGGTTTTGAGCTGAAGGATTTGAGTACTATAAAAAGCATTGATTTCAGCGGCTGTTCAATGAGGGGTACAATACTGCCATCCATTACATTTCAGCAATGTAAATTCAATACAGAGCGGTTAAACAGTGCCATTGTTGACAGTTGCTTTTTCTCACAATGTTCTTTTGAAGGTGAGCGGTTTTCATCATCGGTATTAGACAATGTTCGGTTTTTCACTCCAGGTGGTAAGGATGGCGAGGTACTTGAAAGTACATCCCAGATTTCCCGAATCCTGTATCAGTCCTGTGTTAATGAGAACAATGAGTTCAATCTGGAAAATTGGCTGGAGGTGATGGGGAAGAGTGATTATTTATGCTATTTCTCAACATCGCTGGATGATTTAAGCCGGGATATTCTGTCCGAACATATTGATGAAATTATCAAAACTTATCCACAGCAACTTCATAAAATCATTTATGGACTTTTCGCCATTGAATTTAAAAGTACGGCCAATGCAATAAATTTTGTCCGGAATAATCGGGAGTTCTATCATAGTCAAATCAAAGATCTCAAAGATGTGTATTTTGAGTTCAGAACCACCTTCCTGAAAGAAGGAGATTATAATAGTACGACTGGAAATCCACTTGAAGAATTATGCCCCCTCAATAGCCTCAAAGACAATGACTTTTCCCGGGAATCAGTTTTGTCGTTGATGTTAAATGTTATGAACCTTGTTCTGTTCCCTGAATCCAATGACAAATACATAGACTTTGGCGTCAATGCCAAAAGTACGGATGAGCATGATGATTGCCTGAAGGACATTCCTGAGGACAGTAGCGAAAGTATACAAAACAACTCAATCTCATCCCTGCAAACAGATGGCCTGCCTCTGGCTGAAATGGAAGCTTACAAAGCTCATTTTTGTAATTATTACCTCAAAGTGTATCGGGAATATTTTCATCAATTTTGGAAAGAATGCTCAGAAGAGAGTCAATTAAGAATAGCCAAACACTGTCTGCTTCATCAAAACATTGCCGTTAGCCCCTTAACAACCATTGAATTTTTTAATTCGTTGCCTGAAGGCCATGACGAGCAATACTGGCTGGAAATCAATCTCGCTAACATGAGTAAACATACAAAAAATCAGGATGAGTGGGACCAGTTGCTATCGGAATATTTTGGAAATTGGGGTGAAGACAACAGATATTATTGAGTTCGAATTGGCTGTTATGGTGCGCCTGTTTTTTGAATCTGTACGTTTATTTTTAGTTGCGTAGGTATAAAATTAAAGGAACCAATTTCTCATCCTGGCGTTCGAGGGGGATGAGAAATTGTGAAATGGTCTCAACAGAGATTAATTATTGATAACCAAAGGACAGCCATGAGCTGGATGCTCCGAAATCGTAACATCCACATCAAACACAGCCTGTAATGTTTCGGCGGTCAACACTTCATGGGGTGTTCCCTGGGCTGCTATAGCCCCTTCTTTTAGAATCACCAGACGGTCTGAGTAACGGGCTGCCAGATTAAGATCGTGCAGAATAACCATTACACCTACACCTTTCTCAGCCTGCTTGCGGGCCATTTTCAGAGTCAGTTGCTGATGAGCCGGATCCAGTGCTGAAGTGGGTTCGTCCAGCAACAGGTAGCGTTTGCCAAAATCCGGTTCGTCCCAGATCTGGGCCAACACTCTGGCCATATGAACCCTCTGTCGTTCACCACCGGAAAGGGTGGTGTACCGACGATCTCTCAGATGCAGACCATCGACTTCTGTCAGTGCCGCCTCAACGATGGCCAGATTTTCTGTCCGGTCTGTAGCACAGGGAATGCGTCCCAGAATAACCACTTCTGCAACCGTGAAAGGAAAGCTCAGTGAGGAAGACTGAGGTAACACGCCCAGCATAAGAGCTTGTTGTTGCAGTCCCCAATCAGTTCTGTCATTTAACAGTACCTTTCCTGAAGAAGGCTTTTGCTCTCCACTGATGACTTTCATCAGGGTGCTTTTACCAGCCCCGTTAGGGCCCAGAACTGTGACTATTTCACCGGGAGCGACTGAAAGACTGACAGCATCAAGCAGTCTCTTTTCAGCAATCTGCACTGTGGCATTTTCAACCTTGAGACAACTCATCAGGCGATCCTTTTGCGTTGCTGCCATAGCAGGGACATGAAGAATGGAGCACCCATCAGGGCGGTGACAATACCAATGGGCAGTTCAGCGGGGGCGACAGCGGTTCTGGCGATCATATCGGCTGCCAGCAACAGGATACCCCCCAGCATGGCTGAGGCAGGTAACAGTGTTTTGTGATCAGGTCCTGCCAGCAAACGAATCAGATGGGGGACTACCAGTCCGACAAAGCCAATGATACCGGCGACCGATACAGAGACACCGACCGCCATGGCCGTCACCAGGATCAATTTAAGCTTGGTTTTCTGAACATCAATGCCCAGATGTCGGGCTTCGGATTCGCCTAGCAACATAGCATTGAGAACCAGTCCGTAACGACACAGCAAGAAAATAACTGGACCTAAAAGGGTGAAACAGAGCAGGACCAAGTTCCAGTTGGCACCACCTATGCTGCCCATTTGCCAGAAGGTCAGGCTTCTGAGAGTAGCATCGTCAGCAATGTAATTCAGGATTCCCATACCTGCGCCTGCCAGTGCAGAGATCGCCACACCGGCCAGCAGCATGGTAGCAACAGAGGTGCCGTTGCTGGTGGTACCCATTTTATAAACGATCCAGGTCGTAAGAACGCCGCCGCCAAAAGCCAGCAGTGAAACGCTGTAATCCATAAGCAGTGGGCTGGAGAATCCTGCGAAAAACGCCGATCCTAAAACAATACCGATACCCGCTCCAAGGGCCGCGCCGCTGGATACACCGATGATACTGGGATCAGCCAGCGGGTTTCTGAACAAGCCCTGCATGGCAGCACCGGCAATGGACAGAGAGCCGCCAATCATGATACCCATCAGTGTTCTTGGCAGGCGGATGGATTCTACGATCAGACGTGTCTGGTCGGATACCTGACTGTCAGTGATGCCCAGTCTATCCAGGAAAATGCAGATAATATCCAGAGGGGCAATGGCCACCGGACCGGTGCCCACGGACAGCACCATGACAGTTGGCAGGGCCAAGGCCAGCATTATCAGCAACAGTGCCGATTTACGACTAGGGTTCATTGTTGTTCTCAGTGACGGTGATCAGGATTCCGGATAAAAGGCCTTGGCCAGACTCAAAGCTGTTTCTCCGGTTCTGGGACCCAGACCTCCCAGTAGTAATCGACCGTCTACGGGAATAACACGGGCATTTTTACCCGCAGGCGTCTGTTTCAAAACAGGCTGGCTGTCGAACAACTGTTCCATGGTGAGGCCACGACCACGATCCGAATAGATAATCACATCAGGAGCGAGGGTCAACAGCGATTCATTGGACAGAGGTTTATAGCTGTTGAACTGAGCTTCTGCAGGATTAAAACCACCGGCCAGCTTGATCAGGGCATTGGCTTCGGTACCGGCACCGGAAACGGAGGGGGTTCTGCCTTCCATGGCCAGCAGGAACAGGACTCTGGGTTTATCTTTGCCTTTGGCCAGCTGCTGTGAGGCTTTCAGGTCGTTCTCAATGGATTGCCAGAGAGCGTCGCCTTCTTTCTCTTTATCCAGCAATTTCGCCAACGAATGTATTCGCTTGTGAATGCTTTCGGCAGAGTTGTCGGTGGCGTAGGATTCAACTTCCAGACCCGCCATTTCCAGTTGAGTGATGGTGGTTTTTGGACCCATGTCGTCTGTGCCAATGAGCATGTCAGGCTTCAGTGCCAGAATACCTTCGGCAGAGAGCTGCTTGTGATAGCCGAGTTTGGGCAGTTTGTTAACCTGAGGAGGGTAGTTACTGGTGAGATCCACTGCTACCAGCTGGTCACCAGCACCCAGTGCGTAAATGATTTCAGTAATACCACTGCCGGCAGAAACAATACGTTTCTCCTCTGCTGAACGGTTGTTCTGGGTGTTGGTCACTGCTGCCGTTGTGAAGAGAGACACTGGCAGCAGGAAAGCCATTGCCAGAGAGACCAGAAGCTTCTTTCCGGGCACTGTGTTCATGGACTTTTCTCCTCCATAAGGACTTGTGCGGCAGTAATTTCGTGCTCACTTAAAAACATCATTAGCTCAACCAGGTTTCCCAGAGGTGCTTCCTGATCACCCGCGATCAGGACCGTGGTGTCAGGCGCTTGCTTGACGCGGGCCAGCAGCGCCTGACTAAACACTTTAAAACTGTCGTATTTATTCTCTGCCAGTGCCCAGGGCTGACCATTTGCCAGAATACTTACGGTCAGTGTTTCAGGCTCCTCAGTCAGGGCAGCTTCTTCACGGCTGGCTTCGGGCAGATTCACAGGCAGACTCAGGGTTTGCACATTGGCTGTGAACAGAAGGAAAACCATGACAATAAAGACAACATCCAGCAGCGGTGTCAGATCCGCTGCGGAAAAAGAGGCGTTTGTTTCGTCACTATCGGAAATACGAATCATGCTGGAACGGCCTCAGGACAGGTGCCGGTTTCCTGATTAAGGGCAATGCCATCGTCGTTCATTTTCAGGCCTTCCAGCAGCAGGTTGGCATGGTTCAGGGCAAACTCCAGTTTGGACACATAGTGATTGGCCCAGATGCCAAAACCGTGAGCGGCTGCCAGGGATGGAATGGCCACCATCAGACCAAAGGCGGTGGTGAACATCGCTTCCCAGAGGCCGCCAGCCAGAATATCCGGTGTTACCGGGCCCTGTACTTCAGAAATTCCCTGGAACATACCAATAAGGCCAAGAACGGTGCCCAGTAGTCCCAACATAGGTGCCAGAATACCAATCAGCATCAGTGGTTTCAGCCAGGCATGAAGGGTGTTTTTTTGTTTCAGGAGCCAGAGGCCTGCTACTTCTTCACGCATCTCTTTTTCGCAGTCATTGTGGCTCAACAGAATAGCGATACCCTTGCGAACACCTTTTCCGGCAACAAGGTTTTTGCAGAGTTTGTTCTGGCTGTTATTGCAGTGGGAGCAGCCGCGAACTTCATTGAGCAGGGTATTCATGCTTTTTTTATTGAGGCTGGGCAGCAGCGTAAAAGTGATCAGTCTTTCCAGGATAAGAGCCAGACTGATGCAGGAGATAATGACCAGGGGCCAGCCCATGAGTCCCAGGGAGGAGATCTGTTCCAGTAACATCAATTAATACCTGTTTTTTATCTTCAAAATCTTCTATTTTGGGTGAGCCAGAGGCTGTTAATTCAGTTGGAATGCCACGGGAATATGGACCCGGGAAGCCACCAGCCGGTTGTTACGCTTCTGGGGTTCGAACTCCCAGTCTTCAACCGCTGCAATAGCCGACCGGTCGAGTAGCCTGAAACCGGACGACTCCAGCACTTTTATGCTCATTGCATGGCCTTCAATATCTATCAGGACTTCCAGCATAACGACGCCCTGCTGGTTTCTTCGTTGCGCAGTGCGCGGGTATTTGGGAGGGACGGACTTGCGAATAGCAGGTCTGGAGACGAAAACAGGCTCGTTGCTGAGACCTTCTGCTTCACTCTTTTCTGTGGCGGTTTTGACTACCTGAGTCTCTGCTTCTTTTTTGGGCGGTTTCGGTTTTTTCTCGACCACCTTTTCAGGCTCAGGTTCTTTTTTAACTTCGGGCTTTTCAGGTTGTGGCTCTGGTTCCGCTATCTTGACGACGTTTTTCTTTGGCTCTGGTTTCTTGATGGGCGTTGGTTTTTTCTCGACAGGTTTGGAGGTATCCCTGACAGGCTCCTGGGGAGCAGCCTGCTGCACTGAAGAAAAGGTCATTCTGATGGGAGCCCTGATGCTGCCCTGAGCCACTTTAGTCTGCTGAACTTCCTGCTGACCATGGTAGATAGCCGCTGCCATATGTACGGAAATGGAAATGATCAATGTGAGTAGCAGCGTTCGAGACATAATCGGTTTACTTGTGCATTGGCGAGTGAAGATTACTGCAACTTTAGGACGTATTCAATAAATCAAATGACAATAATTCGCATTTACTGAGTGCGCTGCAGTAACCGTCACAGGGTTAAAAGTCAGAACATATAGCGCACGTTCAGCTTGATATTGCGACCCGGCTCGTAGAGTGTTTCCCAGGCAGAAATGTAGTACTCGTTCATCAGGTTGTTGACTGTCAGATCGGTCTTGATGCCTTTCAGAGCGCCGGTAGTTGGCTCATAGCTAGCGTAAAGGTCGACCAGATCGTAGCTGTCGTATGAGGACTGGCCGTCGTAATCGGAACGAATATCTTCCTGAGCACTGACATAGGTGTACCGTGAACCAATTTTCAGGTCACCCTGCAGCATCAGGTAGGCAGCATCTGCAACCACTTTGTCGGCCGGTATGTTATCCAGATATTCACCCGTCTTTTTATCTTCGCCACGGGTCTGGCCGTAGGACAGGCCGAGCTGGATAGCCTGGTAACGATACTGGCCGACCAACTCAAAGCCCTTCAATTGAGCTTCATCAACATTCTTCCAGGTTGTTTTGGTTGGAACACCAAAGATGTTTGGATCGTAAACGAACTGGGTAATGAAGTTATCTACATCGTTCTGGAAGACGTTGGCTGTAATGGTCAGTTCATCATCACTCAGAAGGCCAGCAAAATTCATCCGGGCTGAAATTTCCTTATTCTTCGCTTCTTCAGGTTTGAGGTTCGGGTTGGGTACGAACCTGTTGGTGCCAACTGGCGTTGCAAAGTGAGTTCCTGTAGAGAACATTTCTTCCATATTCGGTGCGCGGAAGGCTTCATTGTAACTGGCAGTCAGAGTCAGCCAATCAGTGGTGTCCCAGATCAGGGCAACAGAAGGGGAGACTGCGTTGTCAGACTGTTTCTTCTCTTCAATGTCGGAGTCAGAACGGTTGTCCTTGGCCTCAAAGCGGTCATATCGAACCCCGGTTTGCAAAGTCCATGCCTCTGCCAAAGGAACATCTGCCTGAACAAAAGCACCTGCAGTGGTGGACTCGCCATCGAGATTTTCCGGGCGATTACCTTCATTTCCGAAGTCATCACGAACTGTTTCAATGGTGTTTTTGTAGGCATCAAGACCATAGGTTAAATCTAAATGAGTCAGCTTTGATACGTTGGTAAACGCTGCACCCAATGTCTTGTATCGGGTATTATCAGTCTGCTCGTCTTCAATACGATACTCATCAAATTCAGTATCGGTGTAAAACAGCTGGAACTTGCTGTCCACCAAAACGTTGTCAGGATTAAAAAGATAAGCAGCAGACAGGTTGGTGTTGGTGGACTCTTGAATAATCAATGGGGAGTCCGTATCCACAGCCGTTGCGGGATTGCTGGGAACTTTGGCATTGGTTTGAGCCTGCTGAGCTTTAAACTCAAGACGACTGTCGTCATTCAGCTGCCAGCCCAGTTTGGCCATACCACCCTGTTCGCGGGAGCCGGAGTTCTCAACCTCGTCTCCATTCCCTTCGCCGCTGGTCCCTGTTTCATAGTTACCACCGTCGTTATAGTAGCCATTGAGCAACCAGTCGAAGTTGTCATTCACACCATAAAGCGAGCCACTGGTGCGGGATTCATTATTGTTACTGTGGAAGCCCTGGGATACATAGCCACCCAAAGTTTCACCGGGTTCCAGCATTTCTTCTGCGGTTTTGGTGTTTTGCACAACGACACCGCCGATAGCACCTGAACCCCACAGGTTACTGGATGGACCCTTAACCACCTCAATAGATTTCAGCAGTTCCGGGTCTGTGAAATAACTACCACGGTGGCCGTTGGAGAAGTTTTGGCGGGCACCATCGGTGATCTGAAGAACACGAGTGCCTTCCAGACCGCGAATATTAATGTTCTGGGAGCTAGTGCGCGGGCCACCACTGACGGATACGTTTGGCAGAGACTGGACGGCTTGAGCCACAGACTCAGGTTGTTCCTGCTGGATCTGATACTGGTCTACGACTTCAATCGTCTGGGCTACATCGGTGATGTCTTTTTCAGATCGGGTGGCAGTGACTGTCACCTGATTGAGAAGGGTTGCATTGGTCTGAGGTGTGCTGTCTGCGTAAACAAAACCGGAAGACACTGCCATGACAGCAATTGCCAGTCTACTTTTGGTAAACGTCATTGTTGGCCTACGTGTACTGCTATTGGAGGATTCTTTATAGGGATCAATCACACAAGCGCAGTGTTCTGAATACCCCGAAGCGCTTGTGATGATGTTGCAGGATAATATGCAAAACACAACCTAAACGCAAATCATTATCATTTATATAAAGAAATTGGTTTTTGCGATTGTGATATTTTTGGTTGCTCTGTAGGTTTTTTTTTACAGGTTTGTAATTTTCATTCTGCTTTGCTTCCTGCCGGGAGTCTGTCGGACTTAAGCGTCCGTCTGGGCGACCCCGTCTGGGCGACCCCGTCCAGGTGGACGCTTAAGTCCGACAGGCTGCTGGTTTTCGGTTGCCTTATTCTGTCTTGCATCTAAAGTGGTAGCTTATGCACTGTGCAAATCTCGCAAAGGTCTCGGTATGTTTGTAACTCTCGTTCCGCCAGTGTTTGGAGTTGTTGTACGAGCAACATATTTCAGTCCTTCCTATCTGGTCTGGGGCAATTATCCAATACATCATCAGCAGCAAATAAATTTTTGTAACAGGTTTGATTGGCTGGATCGGCCCACTGGAATTTTTATCCACGGGATTAGATTTTCAACGAACACGGGTGATGTTTTCTGGGGGTTTGATACATATTTTTTCCGTGAGCAGGTACTACTGGACTGGCTAGTGAATTTTATTCCACTAGCGTCCTTTTCTAATGGGTTCTAAAGTCAAATGAGGCCTGTTCCAACATGATTTTCGCTTGGCGAATAGGCTTTAGTGACACTCCTTGCCTTGTCAAAGAGGTGTGAAATGAAAAAGACACTACTGGCGCTAACTGGTGTGGTGATCATCACAGTAGGCTGTCAGGATGAGAAACCGCCGGAGACAAGTGCGGTTGACGGTCCTCAGGCAGCACATCAGAAAAACGCAATTGATGTAGCTCCAATCGAAGAAGAGCAGCTGACCAACACCGATACTTTTGTCGATTCTGGTCAAAACGCGCAAAACGCTCTGAATTGGAGTGGCATTTACGAAGGTAAACTTCCCTGTGCAGATTGTGCAAGCATCGACACAACGCTGACACTCAATGAAGACGGCACCTACTCACTGGTTGAGTTGTATGAAGGCAAAGAAGGCGACCCAATCAAATCTGGAGGTAAATTCACCTGGAACAAATCGGGCAATGTTGTCACCTTGGTTGACGAGTCAGGTCCAAACCAATACTTCGTTGGTGAAAACATGCTAATGAAACTGGATGTGAACGGCGAGAAGGCAACGGGTGATTTAGCTTCACGCTACAATCTGAAAAAGATGCCCTGATGGTGACACTTGGCAAAGGAGAGTTCGAATGAACTCTCCTCGCCAGAACTACTGCTCGATCTTATGCTTCAGAGTGGCTTCAACCCGGCGGTTGGCGGCACGTCCTTCAGCTGTTTCATTGCTGGCAACAGGCAGATCTTCGCCGTAACCAACGGCTCTGATGCTGTCGCCTGCAATACCATAATCATTGATGAGAATGTTGCGAACTGCATCTGCACGACGCTGTGACAAGTTTCTGTTGTATTCCTCAGCACCTCTGTTGTCGGTGTAACCTCCGATCTCCACAGGTACTTCAGGGTAGGCTTTCAGGAACTGAACCACTTCGTCGACGTTATCAATCTCGCCGGTTACCACGGCAGAGTTGGTAGCAAAATTGACGCTGAGCTTCATGCTGATGTCTTTTATCAGTGCGATTTTGCAGCCATTGTCGTCGACTTTGCGACCTTCGGGAGTATTCGGGCACTGATCCATATAGTCCGGAACACCGTCTTTATCGCTGTCCAGTGCACAGCCACTGGCATCAACCGTCGCACCGGCTGGTGTATTTGGGCAATTGTCACGACTGTCAGGTACACCGTCCTGGTCGCTATCTGTTTCAACAGGCGCCGGGGCAGGAGCTGAACTTCCACCGAAGGCATAACTGATTCCGACATTGACCAGACTGTCCCAGGTGCTGTCGTCGGCTCCGTGGATGCCACGAACATCCCCGCGCAGTGACCAGTTTTCGTTAATGGCATAGCGAACACCAACGCCGGCATTGGCCTGTGTTTCCTGAGAGTCATTGAGCTTGCCTTCAAATTCCCCGTGGCCCACACCCAGAATGGCAAAAGGTTGCCACCTGGCTGTCATGGGTTTGAAGTAGTAGATAGCATCCAGGTAATACTGGTTGACATCGGTATCCCCAATTCTGCTGTCAGCATTGCTGTCGAGAAATCTCAGTTCTGTGGCCCATTGGTCGTTAAAGCGATATTCACCCCCCAGAGTCAGTGTGGTGGCATCGTCCAGATTGCGATCAGAATCAAAATTCTGAAGACCAATCGCAGGGTTGATATACCAGCGTCCTTCGTCAGCATAAACCGAAGCGGCCAATCCGGTGGAAATTACAAAAGCCAGTAACTGTCGTTTTTTATACACGGCTACATTCCTTGGTGTCGTTGGGATGTAGGCGAAGTGTACCTATTTAATGTGCATCTGTTAAATGTCTTTGTGGCGTTAAATGAGATTTCTATCCATATTAGACGACATAGACTTTGTAATATTGTAATGCCTTTATCCAAAAGCAGGTCGTTCAACCTGTACTGAAGTTCTGTATAAACGCGATAGTCAAAAAGAAATTGTAAGAGCCGCAGAAAACTGCGGTCTATACTGGGTATCCATGGTCGGCAATGAGAGGCTGGTTGAGAGCAGACTCTGGCCGATCTGACGTTTATCCAGTCAGGGTGGAACTATGCCTTCAGATTCGAAGACCTCTTCTTTTCATTCGTGGTTATTGTTGATCACTGTGTTACTCAAGCTGGGGCTGGCAGCCGGTTCTGCTTTTGCCAAACCCTCTGTTCAATGCACCGGAACACCGGAAAAGCTTGAAGCCGGTCAATCCATTAAAGTGATGACCTGGAATGTGCAGTTTATGGCCGGAGGCATCTATGAACTATGGAAGCCCCCGCAGCAACTCGAAGCTCTGGCTCTTGACAAGCAATTGTCTGTTTTTCATCAGGTAGCAGACCTGATTGAAGAAGAGAACCCTGATATCCTTCTGCTTCAGGAAGTCGACGTAGACCCCAGAGTCAGGATGAGCCAGATCCAGTGGTTGAAAGACGCCCTGCCTGCAAGGTTTCATTGCAGTGCCTTCACCGCTTATAGTTATTTGAACGAACGGGCCTCACCGAATGTCCGGAAAGAGCCGGGTGGAGTGAACCTGCTGACCTTATCCCGGTTTGCTATTGACAGTGTCGTCAGGCATGACCTTCCTGCCATACCTGATCAGTCTCTTTATCCTGCGACCACTCAACGGGCCCTGCTGGAGACCGAAATCAACCTGGGAGCCGGGTCACTGACGGTGATTAACACGCATCTGGATGCTTTTGCCCAAGGGCTGGATATTATGCAAAGGCAGGTAAAGCAATTGGCTGAGCGGCTGGACCGGATGGGGGCCGACTCCCTGTGGATTACCGGAGGGGATTTCAATTTGATTCCGCAGGGACAGTATGAGCACCTCGATGACTCCGAGCAGTTCTGGTATCAGAAAGACTCCGAGTTATCCGTACTGACCGACAGGTTTCCGGTTGTTCCAACGCCTCAACAGGCTTCTGGAGAGGAAAGGCAACGGTGGTTCACTAGTCGAACCCGTCAGGATCTGGGTCTGGATCGGACGCTGGATTATCTCTTTTACTCAGCAAAGCTGGATCTGGTGAAGGCCAGAGTGGTCCAAAAAGCTGAAATGCTCTCGGATCATGTGCCTTTAGTGGCGGAGTTCAGATTGCAGAAGAACTGATTTATTTTCAGGATTAACCTGACTGATCTCTCAATTATCAGTCCTGTTCGTCATACTCGGTCACTGACTCGGGAGACGCTGTAACAATCGCATTGACGCCCGAACTTCAGGAATTGCTGTTAAACAATGAGCCTACCTGCGATTCAAAAAACACATCTGGCCCTGGCCGTCATGGCAGTAGCAAATGTCACAGTCAAGGCTGAAGAAGCTTTGCCGTCTATACAACCCACTCTGCTGGACCAGGTGACTGTATCAGCGACACTGACTGAACAGAATCTCGATTCGGTGGCCAGCAGCGTAGATGTCACCACGGCGGATGACATTGAAAAGAGAATGGTCAATGACATTGATGACCTGGTTCGTTACGAGCCGGGGGTCAGGGTCACAAATGATGGCAGAACCGGTGCAGGCAGCTTCAATATTCGTGGGATGGATGCCAACCGGGTCAAGATTACTGTAGACGGAGTGGATCAGGCCAAAGCCTTTGATTCCACCAAAATGTTTTTGCGTTCCCAGCGAAATTTTATTGACCTCGAAACCATCAAGGTCGTTGAAGTCTTAAAAGGTCCGGCATCGACCGTACATGGTAGCGATGCTATCGGCGGTGTTGTTGCTTTTGTCACCAAAGACCCGGCAGACTTTCTTCATCCCGAAGGTAATGACGCCTACGCATCACTGAAGGGGGGATACTCCTCTGCTGACAGTGCCTTTACTGAAACAGCAACGTTTGCTAATCGCAGTGATGATCTGGAAAGCCTGCTGATTTATACCCGTCGCGATGCCAAAGAAACCCGGACCCATGGTGGTGCCGATGTGAAGGGTGAGGCCAGGGAAGAAGCCGACCCCAAGGATATTGGTGTCAATAACGTACTGGGCAAGTTACAGTACCAATTGAACGACGATCATCGTATGGGGCTGACAGTTGAGTGGCGGGAGCTTCACTCTGACACTGATTTATTGTCAATGGTCGGTGTACAGCCCACTGGAAACCCTTCTCCTTACAGCAAATTTGAAGCAGAGGACTCAACAAAACGTCAACGCCTTGGCGTGTTTCATGAGTGGGAAGCGTTCATACCGGTTTTCGATACGCTTAAGTGGACCCTGAACTGGCAGGAAACCGAGACTAATCAGATTACCTACGATGAAATGCTGGTCGAGGTCCCGGACCCTTCGAAATGGAAAACCCAGGCGAGAAACAAGGATTACATCTACAGGGAAACCAGCTGGCAGCTGGATCTGAAGATGACCAAATGGCTTGACTTCAAATCCTCCGATCACCTTATCAGCTATGGACTGGAGCTGGGAAGAAAAGAGCAGAATAACCTGAACAAGACCACATACGTCAAAAATCCAGCTGGTGAAGAGAATGACATTAGTCGTTATGCGCCGCTGGCGACCGTTGAATCTTCGGGTATCTATCTTCAGGATGAAATAACCCTGCTGGACGATCGTCTGACCGTGACACCAGGCATTCGTTATGACAGTTTTTCACCAGAAACTGAAACGGATCAATATTATAAAAAAGCATATAAAGACAAATCATACGACAGTTGGTCTGGAAAACTGGGCGCTGTTTACAAGTTCACAGACGTATTTTCAGGGTTTGTACAATACAGCCAGGGCTTTGGCACACCTGATTTATTTGCGATGTACTTTGAAGAAATCGTACCTGTCGGTTCAATGAATATTCATGTCATGCCTAATCCCGATCTGGAGCCCGAGAAAAGTGACTCTATTGAAGTAGGATTGAGAGCGAACGGGCGACTTGGAAGTGCAGAAATCACTGCATTTTATAATCGGTATGACGACTTTATTGAAATGGTTCCCCTTGGAACAGTTGGGAGAGATGTTCAGTACCAGTATCAGAATCTGGATGACACAACCATCAAGGGTCTTGAGTTCAAGGGCCAGCTCTGGCTGGATGAAGCCATAGGGGCGCCCATTGGAACAAGTTTTAAGACAGCGGTTGCCTGGAGTAAAGGTCAGGGTACTTTCTCCAATGATAAGGGAGAATTATTTAAAGACGATCCTTTAAACAGTATTGCTCCGCTCACCGCTGTTATTGGACTGGCCTATGATTCACCCGATGACAACTGGGGCGGGGAAATGATGTGGACTCTGGTCGCCGCGAAAGATAAAGACGATATCTCTAATAGCGATATTGCTTCAGACGAGAGTGAAGCAGGGGGCGAACAGTTTGCAACACCTGGCTATGGTCTTGTAGATATGACCACTTATTGTAAGCCCATTAAAGACGTGATTCTCACTGCCGGTATTTTCAACATTACTGACAAGAAATACTGGAAGTGGGATGATGTACGCGGTCTTTCTGACACTTATAAGGGCCTTAACCGTTATACCCAGACCGGCAGGAACTTTTCTGTCAGTATGAAGTGGGAGATATGACCAGGCTGTGTCACAACTCTGGTTCCCTTGGGAACCCATTCCTTGCCTCAACCTGAAAACTTCCTTTAAAACACACCATTATCGTTGCGAATGTTGCCGCCACTCATCATTGAATAGAAGCGCATAAAACCGTCCAACGCTTGAATGGAATCCCGGTGTTCAATAATACGACCATTCTCCAAACGCCAGGTATCAATGATATTCATACCCTTTTCATCGTTACTACGATCATCTTTATTCAATGTGGCGTGGGAATGAAAGATCACCCTGGTTCACATCAACAGGCTTGCGTTTTCGATGTATTCTTTTGTGATTCGACAGGTCTTGCGCGTTTTTGCAGACCTTCCCACAAGCTCGCTGCTGGCCATCTTCTTGGACCACGGTTTCGCTACAGGTTTTTTGCCCGGAGTGGTCTCTCATTTTGTGATTCGCCAGGGCTATGATATGCCTGCAAACTCTTCCGCATGGTCGTTGCTGTCCATCTTCTCCAACCACGATCACTTCACAGGTTTTTTGCCCACTGTGGATTTTGCTTTTGTGATCCAGCATTGCTCGAGCGTTCTTAAGGACTCTCCTGCATGGTCGCAGTTGGCCATCCTGTCCGAGCGTGGTCAAGTTACAGGTTTGTTGCACGGAGTGAGCTCTTCTTTTGTGATCCGACAGGGCTTGAAAATTCTTAAAGACCTTCCCGCATGGCCGCAGCTGACCATCCCCCCCGGGCACGGTCAAGGAACAGGTTTTTTGCCCGGTGTGGAAGCTGGTTTTATGAGACGACAATGATCGTTTATTTTTTAAAATCTTTCCGCATGGTCGCAGCTGTTTATCTTTCCCGAGCACGGTCAGGTCACATGTTTGTTGTCCAGTGTGAGCCTCTCTTTTGTGAGCCGAAAGGATTTGAGCATTCTTAAAGGTTTTCCCACATGGCCACAGCTGGCCACTCTCCCCGGGCACGGTCAAGTCACAGGTTTTTTGCCCGGTGTGGATGCTGCTTTTGTGAGACGACAGGGCTCTGACATTTTTACAGACCGATCCGCATTGACGAAGATGGCCATCCTCCCCTAACACTAACACGTTGCAAGTTACTTTCCTGGCAAGGCTGGTTGCATCGGCTTCCCCTGAAACTACTGAGTTCAGGGCAGCACCATCGGAAGAGTTGCAACTATCACACTGTGTATTGGCCAAATGGGGGCATGAAATTTGTCCGGGTGTTTCTTCTGTGTTGTTTGTTGAACTTTCTTCACAAACCAACGCTCCACTCTCGGATGAATTGGAAGATTGTCGGAATCGACAAACACCATTACAGGGGTAGAGATAACAATTTAAACCCAAAGTATGCAGGTATTGTTCAGGGCCTTCGTTGTTATTGCCAGAGTCAGAATTCAGGAGCCTGGTGAAATAGCCTGTAATGTAAGTGGTAGCCTGTGGGATTTGCTGGTCGGATGATGTTGATGGCTGGCCTTGTTGTGGGGCATGTTCAGAGCCAGGCATCATAGTGGTGATTACGAACAGATGATTTTGATACGCTTCTTTTTGTTCAATCGAATTAAACACTGGTGAGTCGGGGTTGAAATAGCTTTTTAAAAGCCAACCGACAGCGATAGCTGTTGCCAGAGGCGGCCATGAACAAGGGAGTGAGTCCAGAGGGGAGTTTTGGATGGTCAGAAATAGTTCACAAGCAACCAGCAGATTCGTAGCACAAAGCCACTGCCACGAAATTGACTCAATGAGGATCGTTTTCACCCTGTAGCTGTATGGTTTGTGTCGTTTGTCATCAGGTGACGAGCCGGGTTCTGCATAGCCGTCTGAGTCGATATTGTCTGTAGGGTTGCCCGACAACATGCGGCGATCAAGCTTTATAGAAAAGTCCCGGTTTGGAAAATCTGCACTCTGCTCGAGCTCGACAACAAAATGTCTTGTCAACGGTTTAGATTGGCTGATGACAGACAATGACATTAAGAGCAGTGCTGAAAAGAGTAAGTGTTTAATAATTCTATCCCTGCCTTCTGGTTTACAGGGAGGAAGGATAGATCAAGATAATAAGTGTGCTTTTGCGTCTTCCACGTGAAAGGGCTGGGCGCTTGCGCAGACCTTCCCGCACTGTTGCTGCTTGTTCTTTCCGGAAGCCGGCCTTCCGGGACTTGAGCCCGGGACCTGCCGAGTATGTGTCTTTCAATTTGTGCTTTCGTATCATTCCAAATGATCCCTTATCTTGCTTATAACCTCTTGTTTACTGGACTTATTATTTCCATAAGCTTCCAAGCTCTTGATTAAAACCGCAACGAGCGCAACACTCGCTGTTATGGCTAAGGTTCAAGCTACCTTGTCAAACACTTAAGAAAGACATTTCTGGCACCGTTGATATCACGATCAACGGTGAAGCCCTCACCCTTAATAACCTTGGAAGAACCTAATTTTTCGTCAATGGTCCCGTTCCATGATCGAGTCTTGGATGTATAGGCTTCGTTGCAATAAACTACATGCTTTCCATACTTTTTTGCGTACCACTTAAGCCGAATTTTGAATTGGTAGTGATTGAGGTCAAGCATCTGGCGGCAGGTGTTACGGCGAATGGTGCGAACCTTCTTATCTTTGCGTGTGACCATACCTCTTGTCTCAAAGGTTGGCAAAAATACAACGTCGTAGTTCGACACCAACTCGAACGCCAGCCGGTTATGCAGATCAAGAACAATGTCATCCTTTTTGCATTTCAGCCGGTCAATTTCCCTGTTGAAATGAATAATCCGATCTCTTGCCCACTGGGGCATATCGGGGAACTCAACGCCCTTCTGCGTGTTCAGGATTTTTTGCTTTTGACTGATCAAGCTGTCCACTTGCTTCATCAGTGGGAACAGCTTTGTTTTTGCAACGTTATTACCCGCTATCAACGCCTCTTTTTCGCTGTAGCAAGTGGCAAAGGTGCGAACTCCGGGGTCAACTCCAACGCATCTAACCTTCCCTTGGATTTCGGGATTTAGCTCAATATGTTGTTGAACCTGAATGAACCAGCGACCTTTGTCGTAGGTTATGACACAAGACTTGCCAATCGCTTCTGCTGGCACATCTTCTGTCAGGTGAATCTTGCCAAGAGCCTGTATGCAGGGATTTAATCCCTTTGGGAAACGATCAATAGAGAATGAGTGCCTGCTACCTTTGCGGCTTTTGAAACTGATTTCTGCAAAGCCCTCTTTAGTTCCCTTGAGCTTCTTGTTGTGCTTGCAGATCGCTTTGAATGTAACCGCTGCCGCCAGTGTTCCATTATCAGAAACAAGCGAGTTATAAGCCCTGCCACTTTCTTTTTGCTCCTGCTCCACTTGAGCTTTAATGGCGGGTCGCATGTTGATGAATTTTCCGCTGGCATCTTTATAGTCATCGTTACGGAAACGCTCAACAGCAAGGTTGTACGACCTGCGATAGAGTATCAGGGCATCGTGATAGGCTTGCTTATTCTCTGGGTAAAACCTGATCTTTTTTGACGCTACTCTCTTTGCGTCCTTTGCGTCTTTTAGCAGATTGCTTCCCGTAGTGGTTATTGCAGAATGAGGTAATGAAACCGATAAGCTCTTGGGTGTCGAATGACTCACTGGCGTTATCCGGGTCATCCAAAACCTCGATGTGTCCTCCCGATAATTCAACAAGCCATTTGATGAGTCCAAACCCTGATCGGGCAAGGCGATCTTTTGTGGCAACCACAATATGGGTTGGATTTCCGCGCACCGCTGATTCCAGAATGGTTTGCAGTCCTTTTCGCTTAAAGTTGAAAGCACTGGCAATGTCGCTGATAAATTCTGCATCAGGGTGCTCTTTGAGTAAGATACGCTTTTGCGTGTCGATGCTGGATTTTTGCTTTCCAGAACTCACTCTTGTATAGCATATCTTCCTCTGCCGGTTAATGAATATGCGGAAGTGACCACCACTGGTTTGCTTCACTTTTTCGTAGTGACCGCTTTCGATCTTGCGCCTCATAGTTTGGCTGGTTACGCCTTCAATCATGGCTAGCTTTGTAGTTGAACCCCACAAGATAAATTCACCTTTTGACGATTTATCTTGTGTCTGGCGTAATTGATTTTGCGATTGTTGCAATTTTATTTGACTGTACTATTGTTTTCCGCTCAAGTCCGACAGAAAGGGGGGTAATAGAAGGTGCAAAGAGGGCGCAACATCCAAAGATGGTTTTAATGGCAAAACTAGCCCCAACTCAAGTGAAGAGCATTAAATACCGGCTTAGTGAACAGGTATGGAGTCGCGATGATGGAGTTTTGCTATTTGAGAAAAGGAATAGCGGTATTGTTGAGGCTTACCGACAGGCCAACAGCAGTACTTAAAAATAGGAAATACGTAAAAAAGGTAGGTCTAAATCGGAAATAAAACCATGCCAGCACAACAAAAGCCGCAATACATAACCGATGACGAGGGAAACCGGGTATCAGTCGTTTTGCCTGTGGATCAATATCAGGAGCTGTTAGAAGACCTTGAAGATCTTGCGACAGTGGCAGAGCACCGGTGCGAGGAAACCGTATCCCATGATGAGCTTATCAAGTCACTGAAGGCAGACGGCAAGCTATGAGTCGGGAAGAGCGGGAGGCGTTGTTGGTTAAGGTGGAGTAAGCAAATGAAAAGGACATCCAGAGATTGATAAACCAGTTCACACTTTTCACTGTGCAATACCTTGGCGGCCCTCTCACAATGCCTGCTATTCTGACTGCTTCTACAGCAAATGATAAGGGTACGCAGTGTGTCACTGGAACATCGTGTAGAGAGACTTGAATCCCATTTTGAATCACTGGATAACGCTGTACACCGCTTCGTCCAGATTACCGGGGAAACACAGAAGATTGTGCTGGAAAATCATCGAAAGAACCGGCTCATGTTCGCTCAGGTAGAAAAACGTTTTGATCAGCAAGACCACAAGATCGAGGCTTACCAGTCTGAGAACTGCAAACATTTTGACAAAATATAAGAAACTCTCGCCATCATCGCAAACCACCTTCGGAAATAGCCACGCCGCCTGGCAACTCGCTTGACGGAGACAGCTACGCTGCCCGTCAGCTCTTCGGGTTATATGTCTACTTTGTCATACTCTCCATCAGGTCATCAGTAGAACCGTTAATATCAATATTCGGCATGATACTTTGTGGCTTCCAGATGATTCGGTTGTGATAAACACTCACACCAACACCGTCCATCTGTTCAGCAAAGTATGTGACATTATCGGACAACCCCAAGAAGTGCTTTTTAAATTCATTGGGACCCGTCTTACTAGGCACAATAAACGAGACACAAAAAAGCCCGTAGTGTTCACTGACGCTACGGGCTTTGCTGTATCTGGTGGGCCTTCCGGGACTCGAACCCAGGACCTGCCGATTATGAGTCGGATGCTCTAACCAACTGAGCTAAAGGCCCCATTTTGACACCAACCCCGTAATCTTTCCTGTTGGTAGCGTATAACGCACAAGACTTCAGGGCTTGGTTCTTAGTGGAGGTGAATTATAAGCATATCAGGGCGCTCTCGCCAACCCTCTGATTTTAATAAAGCTTTTATCGATCAAAAAAGGTTCTTTAACAGGTCTTGAAGTGTAAAAGAAGCATCGTTGGCACCTGCTTTTTTGTCAGCGCCTGCTGTGTCTTGTCGAAATAAAAGCCGTGCCTCTGTTGGATGGAAGTCCGGCAGGTCATGAAGGATTGTGGCAGGGGCATTTTCCCGCCCTATCAGCAAAGCGCAGCAATTTTGCGATAGCCTCGTATTGGGCGAGGGCTCACGGCGTTTTGCCAAGCGGTCATTCACATAGTGCAATGACTGCGTCTTTAATACCCGCCCTGAATAGAGGATAATGAACAGGATTCAGATTGGAGCAATGAGGAATCTATGGCTCTGGAAAAGATAAAAGAGCGTCTGTCTTCAGTAACTGAGGGTCTCACGAGCACCCTGAGTGGTGGTATACCTGGGGCCAAAATGATTGCTGTTGCTGTTGGTGTCCTGATAATTGGCCTGACTGCTTTAGGTATTTACTGGAGTATTGAACCGGATAGTTTTTCAGTAAAAGCCAATACTGAGCAGATGGCACAGGCCAATGACCAGGAAGTTGTGGTGGGTTACACGACTACGGCTACGCTTTATCGTATTGCTGACACGCTGCTGAGCAAATCCGGTGGCTATATCCGAAATGATATCGGTCCTCCCGGTGTGTTTATGGATAATATGCCAAGCTGGGAGCTGGGTGTGTTGGTTCAGGTGCGTGATATGGCGCGCTCTCTTCGTAAAGATATGAGTCGTTCGCAGTCCCAGTCTCAGGAAGATCGCGATCTTGCCATTGCCGAGCCTCAGTTTAACTTTGATTCCAGGAGTTGGATTCTTCCTTCCAGTGAAAAAGAATACCAGCGTGGTATCGATAAGCTGGGCAATTATATGCGTCGACTGCCCGATAAGCAGGATCCCGCCCAGTTCTACGCCCGTGCCGATAACCTGACCCGCTGGCTGACCGATGTTGAAACCCGTCTGGGCAGTCTTTCTCAAAGACTCAGTGCCAGTGTCGGCAAACCGCGTATTAATACTGATCTGGCAGGGGATGCGGAAGCTTCCCAGTCCACAGAAGCAGAGACGCTGGTGGAAGTGAAAACGCCCTGGACCAAAATCGATGATGTTTTCTACGAAGCCCGTGGTTCTTCCTGGGCACTGATTCATCTAATGAAGGCGATAGAGGTCGACTTTGCCGATGTACTGGAAAAAAAGAACGCTACGATCAGCCTGAAGCAAATTATTCGGGAACTGGAAGCTACTCAGGAAACAGTCTGGAGTCCATTCATTCTTAACGGTAGCGGATTTGGCATATTGGCCAACCATTCACTGGTCATGGCCAATTATATCTCTCGCGCCAATGCCGGCATTATCGATTTGCGCCGACTGCTTGAGCAGGGGTAGATGCACTGTGAATTGTTAGTTCTGTTTTTTAACTTTTCCTGAAGCCGCAAAGCGGCTAAAAATGCTACCTACGCTTGAAAGAGTGCTCCCGCCGAGCTAGGCGGGAGGTGAATTTCATTCAGCCCCTTAGGGCTGATTCTGGTTCTCTATGTATTGTTTAATTACCTCCAGAGGGCCTCCGCCGCAGCCCCCAGCAAAGTACGATCTTGACCACAAAACCGGCTTTCGGTACGCACCTGCAATATCACAAAACTCCTGCCTTAATCGTCTGGATGAAACAGCTTTCAGACTGTTTATTAGTTTCGCAATGGCTGGCGTGTTGGGTGAATAAAACAATGTGGCAGTGCAAAGTATAAGCACTGTGTCGGCCTTTCTTTATTTCTTGCATACTAATGCTTGATATTCCATTTTATGCCCTCTAATTTAAGCATTAAAGATTAATGCACTGATTGCATCAATGAAGATTCTCAAGGCATATAAATTCAGACTGGAGGCAACACCAGAGCAGCATGTAAGACTCATGCAGCTTTGTGGCACAGCTCGCTTTGTCTGGAATAAAGCATTGAGCATCTGCAATGAAAAGTGGAAGTCTGGCGAAAAAATTCCGTCATCTTATACCATGCACAAGTGGCTTCCAGTATGGAAAAAAGATGAAGAAACGAGCTTTCTTACTCAGGGAAATGCCGTTGCCTTGCAGCAAAAAGTGAATGATCTTGGTGCGGCATGGAAACGTCACTTTGACGATCTGGCAAAACTCAAAGCCGGGAAAATCAAGGAAGTCCAGTTTGAAAAGCCATGCTTCATGAAGTCGGCATGGTATATGAGGCACCCGCCAAACTGGAGTGGATCGAGAATTGTTTTTCATTGTTGAGTAATATTCTTGGTGAAGGCTGTGTAGCCTATTTGACGGGTGCAAAGGCGCTGAACACACAAAGCGAGAAATCGGTGTTATCGACTAATCTAGGCTTTACGTCGATACTGACAAAGTCTTCACCCGACAAGCCTGAAGAGGACCTGCATATCTTTGGCCTGGTTAATCAGTTTACGGGTTACTTTGATGGCTACAGTGAGGCAGGACTTCAACCAAAACGATTCATCTGACACCCTCGCTGTCCTTTCGAGGGTGTCGCAAAACTGCAACCGCTCTTTCCTTCATTCCGCGTGGGAATTTTATCATCCTGAAAACCGGGCTCTGCAACTTGAGATAGCCTATGGTTTTTTGCGCTGGGACCGACAGAGCCGAAAAGCATGGCAGCTATATTTTTGCGACAGCCTCTGAAAGTGATGGGCTTTTTGCTCTTTCTGGTGAGATTGAGCAAGTCACGGAAAAAGGCTGGCTGAAAAGAGATTGAGGTGAAGAATGAGCAGCAAACTGGTTTATTCGACCGATAAGGGTCGCATCAAGGAAGAAAAACCCAAGGAAGAAGTGGGTGATGGCAACGTCCGTGTCCGCCCTGAAAAGAAAGGTCGTGGCGGTAAAGTGGTCACTGTGATCAGTGGCTTGCCTCTTGCGGGTAATGACCTCAAGGCTTACGCCAAAACATTGAAAAAGCGCTGTGGCGGTGGTGGTTCTGTAAAAGACGGCAATATCGAGCTGCAGGGAGATCATGTGGATGTCATGGTCGATGTGCTCAAGAAAGCTGGCTACGATGCCAAGCGATCTGGCGGTTAACTTCGACAAAAACTTCACGGAAAAAAACGCTCTTTTTTTTCCTGAAAGCGCCTTTTTTTGGAGAATTAAAAAATAATTCTCTCAATCTGTTTGTTTTGTATACACTGGATAAATGTTTTCTTTGAGATATAGACTCGGTCTTCGGGCTTTATGTTGTACATGTGTACTAAGTTCATGCAGTGCTCCGGGGAGATACAACGAATAAGGAAGTTTTTGTAAGGAAAATTTTTCATCCCGGATGGATGAGATTTTCTCGGTACAAATAGCCATGAGTGAAGGACATTATTTTTCATGGCATAAAAAGGTACACTTGAATGGACCATGAAAACACTGCGTACGAACAGACTCCGGAGAATGCTCCACAGTTTACATCCAGACTGGGTTTCTATCTTGCGGCTGTGGGCTCCGCTGTAGGTATAGGCAATATTTGGGGATTCCCTGCCCAGACTGCCGACAATGGTGGTGCTGCCTTCGTTCTAATCTACCTTTGTTTCTCTTTCCTCCTTGCCTGGCCGATGCTGGTAGCTGAACTGGTAATTGGCCGTTATGGTCGCTCAGACCCGGTTAGTACCCTCGCAAGTGTCAGCAACAGATCTTTTTTCAAGCTTCTGGGTAAGCTGACTGGCTGGGTTTCAACAGTCACAGTCCTGCTGATCTATACCTTTTACGCCATCATTTCCGGCTGGATCATCTGTTTTGGTCTGGCTCCCATAGCGGTGGCTCTGGGTCTGGACAGTCTGGCCACTTCACTGACTTCATTTAATCCTTTGCCCACCATGATAGCGGCCGGTGCATTCATGGTCATAGTAGCGGCCATTGTCTCCGGCGGTGTTGCTGATGGCATTGAGAAATGGTGTAGCCGTCTGATGCCAATGCTGGTGCTGCTGATTCTGCTACTGATCGGCTTTACCATGACACAGGAAGGAGCCCTGAAAGGTCTTCGGTATTTTGTGCTGCCTGATTTTTCCAAATTGCTGAATAAGGATCTTCTGATCAGTGCCCTGGGTCAGTCATTTTTCTCCATGTCTCTGGGGGTAGGCATCATGGTGGTTTATGGTGCCTACCTGACCCGCGATTGTAATATTCCGGTGATGGCTGCCAGTGTTGCCGTCACTGATACGCTGGTCGCAGTGATGGCCGGTTTGCTGATTATTCCGGGTATGTTTGTTGCGCTGAATCACGGAATTGATATCTACACCGCAGAGGGTGCTCTGAAAAGCGCCGACAAGCTGGTGTTTGATGTTTTGCCACAGCTCTTTCTTCAGTTTGGTTCACCGGGTATTTTGCTTTCCCTGGCCTTCTTTCTTTTATTAACCATTACCGCTTTGACCTCAGCAGTTTCGATTCTGGAAGTACCGGTAGCGGTTTTTCAGAGACGACTTCATGTCCGCAGGACTGCCAGCTCCTGGCTGATCTCGCTGATTACTTTCGGGGTTAGTGTCTGCGTGATGATCTGGTTTGATGTGCTCTTTGACTTTGTGGTCAACCTGACAACCCGCTATGCTATGCCTCTGTTAAGCCTGGTCGTCTGTATCTATGCGGCCTGGATATGGTCCAGAGATCAAAAACTGAAAGAACTGCAGAAAGGATATCCGGATATTGAGCACAGTCTTTTCTGGAAGATCTGGCCCTGGTACATCCGGTTTTTCTGCCCGTTCATGGTGATGGTCCTGATCTTTTTTACTTTTTGATGATAACCGGAATTCAGACCGAAATGGTATTAAGTACAGGTTCCTGATTTCCGGGTTAAGAGCTTTCTCACAGAATGAAAATTTGGGTTGATGCCGATGCCTGCCCGGTGGTGATCAAGGAAATACTATTCAGAGCCGCCGACCGAACCGAAACCCCACTGACTCTGGTGGCCAACCAGCCACTCAGGGTTCCGGGGTCACGCTTTATAAAATCCCTGCAGGTCGCCTCCGGCTTTGATGTGGCAGACAATGAGATTGTTAAAAGAGCCGAGTCCGGAGACCTGGTTATCACCAGCGATATTCCTCTGGCCGCCGAAGTGATTGAAAAAGGTGCTGCTGCGTTGAGTCCTCGCGGTGAACTGTTCACAGAAGACAATATTCGGGCAAGGCTGAACATGCGTGACTTCATGGATACACTTCGCGCCAGTGGTATTGAATCCGGCGGGCCTCCGGCACTGAGCCAGAGTGATCGCCAGCAGTTTGCCAACCAGCTGGATAAGTGGCTGGCAAAGGTTCAGCGCTGAGCGTTCATCATAAATTTGCTCGAAGGCATTTGACAAAATTCTGGAAGCTGGGAGATTGATTTTTATCAATATCCATATGCGGTGGGATCTTTTTGGACCATTCTTTCTTTTTATCCAGAGAGTGTGGTCCTCTTTTCTTCTGGCTCAGGATGGAAGGTTCATCGGCCCTTGCAAGCATTTCCCATGTGCCACAAATACTATCCTGGACGTACTGTTCTAAAACAGATTTGCGTATGTTTGAATTAAAAGCCAATAATGCTTGGCGGTCACCGAGGTACCAGGCTTCCAGTTCCTCAACTGCAAATTCAAAGTCAGCAGTGAAGTTATTTTCACACCAGGCCAGTAAGCTGTTCAATTCTTCAGAAATAGCTGCTTGATTTTTGTCATCAAGATCCAGAAGAACAACTACAGCTCTATCTTCATTGGGTGCTTTGGAATATGCCCGTAGTTTTGCGGGCAGTTGGTGTAACAGTGTTGTATTTCTCGGGTCTGGACGCTGGAGTGGGTTTTCAGGGAGTTTTCCAATACCCCTGTGCTTATGAATTCTCCAAGTATTTGGTTGTTCATACTTTCCGACAATTTTAGGCATAATAATCGACAAGTCTGTTAGCTCAGCTTGACCTTCAACCAGAATTTCAAAATGCATGCTTGGCTTCCTTACAAACGACTATCGATATGATCGCTGTACCAGAGGCTGCCAAGGGGTATCCCCTCCTCGATCATTGCAACCACTTCGGGATAGTTGGAAGCTCGAGTTAAAGTTGAAAAACCATCATGTTGCTTTTCAAGAATCCAGACTTCTTCAGGCATCAGTGAATCAACAAGATACGGCTGATGAGTTGTTACAAACAGCTGTGAGTCACCTTTTTTGCCACTTGCACTCGCCCTGAACTCATCTACCAAAGTGTCTAAAAGTTTATGGTATAGTCCATCTTCTGGTTCTTCTATACAGATAAATGGAGCAGGGTCTGGATCTTCCAGCAGTAACATGTAAGCAAAAAGCTTTAGTGAACCATCAGAAACCTGTTGTGCATAAAAAGGAGTGTCAAAACCTTCGCTCCAGAATCGGAGCAGTAATCGACCATCTGGAGAAGGCTCAGTATCAATATTCGTTATGCCTGGTATCTTATCAGCAATTTCATTGAGTACATTTTTGAACTTTTTGGGATGCTCTCGTTGCATGTATTGCACGAAATTACCAAGATTATCACCAATACGATTCAGGTGTTTTTGAGGTCCAGCTCTGGGAATATCCCTGGCAGTGTCAGGTGTAAAATAAGATAAATACCAACTTTCTATAAATTTTCTGAATTTCGCAATTCTTGGATGATCCTTCAGGTTTCCAAGCGTGGCTATACCAAGCCTGTGGGTTCCTTCAAGGTTTATTTGTTGGGTTTCATTGGTTTCTTCTTTTAGATAGTCGTCAGGCTTTTCACTCTCGGCAAGAGCCGCTCCAGACCAAACCTTACCAGACCCATTATTCAGCTCCAGAAAAGAGAATGGCCAGCCTGTTTTTTGGCCTCTGCGTCTTTGTCTGAGTCGCTCGCTGGCAACTATAGGTCTTCCATGACGATCAGTACCAATAGATAATTCATACGTGATAGGGCGTTCGTTTGAGGATTCTCTATAGTAGATTTCAAACTCGATGTTATTATCCGATCCTCCTGACCTGAGGCGTTCAAATCCACCTCGTCCATTTCTATGACATGCCTCATCAACGCCGAATTTCAGGCAATCTGCAAGAAAACCAAAAGCATCGAACAAAGAGCTTTTTCCAACGCCATTCTTGCCTACTACGACTGTCAGAGGGGTAAGTGACTTTCGTTGTCTATCCTGCCAGGTTTTTCCAAGAGTCACATCTCGTAATGATCTGAAGTTACGGATTTTAATACCTTCAATAAGTGCCATAGTCCATGAACTCTAACTGTAGTGAGACATTTTTTTTGGAATCCTACATGAATAGAAATACAAATATAGTTCTATGAAATTAAAACTATGTCTAGTTCAAGCCTCCCTTCAGAAACAAACTAATTCGATCAAAAGGGAGTGTTGAAACACAGCTTTCAAGTGGCACTCAACAGCTGCTTGACCACCGCCGGATCAGCCAGTGTACTCAAGTCACCCAGATTATCTTTCTCGCCCTGGGCCAGTTTACGCAAGATGCGTCGCATGATTTTGCCAGAGCGGGTCTTGGGCAGGGCAGGGCATGGGTGAAGTATCTCCGGGCGAGCGAATGAGCCGATTTCACTGGCTACCAGATTTGAAAGTTCCTCCATCAAGTCATCGTTGATTTCAATACCGTCCATGGGTGTCATGAAGGCATAAACAGTTTCACCCTTCACTGGGTGAGGAACCCCCACTACGGCTGCTTCTGCAATCGCCTTATGCAATACCAGGGCGCTTTCTACTTCTGCCGTGCCCAGTCGGTGACCCGCAACATTAATTACATCATCCATTCTGCCTGTGATCTGGTAATAGCCATTTTCATCCCTGCGGGCTCCGTCTCCCGTGAAGTAATAACCCGGATACTGGCTGAAGTAAGTGTCAATTGCTCGCTGATGATTGCCATAGACGGTTCTGATCTGGCCCGGCCAGGAACCGGTGATCACCAGACTCCCCTGACCAGGTCCGACAACCTCGTTACCCTCATTATCCAGAATGGCAGTACGGATGCCCAGGAAAGGCCGTGTTGCATACCCGGGTTTTAATGCGGTGGCTCCCGGCAAAGGTGTAATCATCATGCCACCCGTTTCTGTTTGCCACCAGGAATCAATAATGGGGCAGCGTTCTTCCCCCACGACCTGGTAGTACCAGTGCCAGGCTTCCGGATTAATGGGTTCGCCCACGGTTCCCAGAATTTTAAGACTGGCTCGTGAAGTTCGTTTAACGTATTCATCCCCCTTGGCCATCAGAGCCCGGATTGCGGTGGGCGCTATATAGAGTGTATTCACCCGGTGGCGATCTACAATTTCCCAGATTCTTGAAGCATCGGGCCAAAAGGGGACACCCTCATACATGACCATAGTGGCACCGTTGGATAAAGGACCATAGGCAATATAGGAGTGGCCGGTAATCCAGCCTACATCAGCACCACACCAGAAAATGTCACCTTCGTGGTAATCAAAAACATAGTGAAATGTGACCGTAGTATGAAGCAGATAACCCGCTGTGCTGTGGAGGACACCTTTAGGTTTTCCGGTGGAGCCGGAAGTATAAAGAATAAAGAGGGGATCTTCAGATTCCATGATCTCAGGTTCACAGGTAACGGGCTGGCCTGTTGTCAGCTCCTGATAAGAAATGTCGCGTCCTTCCTGCCATTCAATCGTCGCTCCGGTTCTCTCATAAACCACTACAGTAGTGACATCAGGACATTCTTCCAGAGCTTCATCGGTATTCTTTTTGAGAGGGATATGTTTCCCTCCCCGAACGCCCTCATCAGCAGTGATCACTGCCCGGCAGCCACAGTCGAGAATACGGTCACGGAGGGAGTTTGAAGAGAAACCGCCAAAGACTACGGAGTGGACAGCGCCAATGCGTGCACAGGCAAGCATGGCATAAACGGCCTCAGGAACCATGGGCATATAGATGCAAACTCTGTCCCCCCGGTTGACACCTCGCGCCTTCAAGCCGTTGGCCAGCCTGCAGACCTCATCATGAATCTCCTGATAGGTAATTTTACGCTGCAGCTCAGGCGTATCACCTTCCCAGATAATGGCTACCCGGTCGGCGCGATTTTCCAGGTGTCTGTCTATACAGTTGACGCTGGCATTCAGCTGTCCACCTTTAAACCAGCTCACTTCACAGCTGTTGAAGTCGCCTTCATAAATGGCATCCCAGGGGCGATACCAGTCCAGATAGCGTTCAGCCTTTTTACCCCAGAACGCTTCCGGATTCTCCAGAGAATAGTGATAGAGCGCCTGATATTTTTCTTCGCTCATCCACGAGTCTTGAAAAGCCTCGGAAACCGGGTAGATCGTTGCCTGGGTCATGGCCTCTCACCTGCCTCGTTTTTATAAAGTTAACCCAGTATAGAAGTGAGTGCGTTTGCGGGCATTATATCCTGGCTTTTTTGACCATCTCCTTGAAAGGGGCAAGCGACTGACATCCTCCCCTACCTGAATAGGGTTTCGCAAAAGTAGTAAAAAGCGTAAGTTACAGGAAGTAGATGAGCATGTTGGGCCACTTTTTAACTAAACTCGGGAAATTCTCCATCCAGACCTCCAAAGGCCCGGGCGACCCCGTCGCTACGCTTCCGATGAGAGGTTATGGACAGAGAATTTCGCCCTTTCCGTTAAATGCAGCGTCCAGGGATCCTATCGTCTTTTTCAGAGTCCTGAAAATGATCAAGCTGCAACATTAACTTACAGTCGGCTTGTCTGGTTTTCGGTTGTTTGTTTATTCAGAAACTGTCAGAAACTATAGATGGCACTGAGAGACATCGAATGCGCTTCAGGTTTGTTTTCTACTTCAGCTCCATAGTCATAATCAATATCATCGAACTGGCTATATCGGTATTCAGCCCTGAGTGACAGGGGGAGACCGGCTTCATTTTTAAATTCGACACCGAAGCCACCATGCCAGCCGCTAACCTTGTCATCCCCTTTATTCCCGTGAGAGGTTTTAGCTTCTGACTTTAATTTACTCATTCCGAAACGACCATAGACGTTTACACTCTCAGTGTAAGCGTGGCCTATAATCAGGCTTGCACCATATTCATCTTTAAACCGGACCTCTTCTTCAAAGGAACTCAACTTATACTCAGCCTTGGTTGTGTGGTGGTTATATTCAGCTTCCAGTCCCACATACATAGCACGGTCAATAGGGAAGTTATAACCGACAAAAGCACCATAGATACTCCCCTGATTACCAAAAGAATCAATCTTCAGTGATCCGTACTCCATCTTACTGTTGATTGATTCATAGCCAGCTTTAGCGCCAATATAGAAACCCTCTTCAGATGCAAGCGCAGAACCTGCAAAGGTCAGGGCTATAGCTATCATGATTATTCTCATAATTACCTTCCTCAGTGTTGTTGACTAAACACCGCCATAAGTATGTGCTACCTGAATCTCAGTGTGGTTTTTTTACATTGCAACGCAGTCAGAGTGCCTGAACAATAAGTCAGAAAATATGATTTCGTATGGTTGAGTACCTCATCGTTTCTGATAAAGATAATTCCCTTCAAGCCGAGAAAATTACAGGAGAAAATAAGCCGGGACACAAGGCAGCATGAAAATTGGTTCTCAAAAAAGCATGCCTTCGAACCCAGTCGAAAAGGTTAGTAGAAAGTCTTCAGCAAAGGCAAGCAGGGGCCACACCAAAGGACGCAGCGTCACAACAACCGCTCTGGTAAAGCCACCATATCTATCCCTTGGTGAAAAAGCAAAATCTTCAAATATCGTTCAGGCATTGAGAACGGTATTTTCCTTTGGATTAATAAAAGATCGAAATATTACGGTCGTTCAACCTGATGGCACCAAGCTCAAACAATCCATTAGCATCAACCAACTGGCCAGAGAAGGATACATTAGCGTTGACCAGAAGGCACAGTTGCTGGCTTTTCAAAGCAGTAAAGAGCGAGGAGAGAAACTGGCGGCAATCCTGCAAGAGGTTGATCAGCAACTGTTGTCCACTAAGCCGCAAAAGAGTGAAACTGAGCATGACTGGACCCGGCGAGTGATTGCCGAACACAGTATTCAGCCAGGAAAAAAATACTGTCAACAACGGATCAGTCTTGAAATAGAGCCTGACCAGATAAGCTATTACAACGATCTACAGCAAACCATCGCAAAGCTCATCCCCAAGGAAAGCCAAAGGCCAACCATCGACCTTCATATCGTTGGTAAATCCGCTCGAAAAAACAATTGCCAACATAGCCAGCTGGGGGTTCTTGGCGGTATGGGTCCGCTGTCAGATGCCAAAATAGTGACCAGAGCTTTGGATGATTTTTTCACAAAAGGAGGAGATAAAGATCATCTGGTAATGAACCTGTTTTCCTGCCCACCACCCCGGACCTTGTGGGAAGTGATCGCCAGTGGTTCCAGCTTCATAGATAACATTCGAACATTTGCAGCCCGTCGGCACCGGAGCTACGTAATAGCCAGTAATGCGGCACATGCCAAATGCTCCACATTAAAAAAACTGGGCATAAAGCCACTTTTGCATCTGGTGGATCAGATAGCGAGCAGAATTGCAAAAGATCAGGTGCCCTCTAAAAACACGACGACATTGGTTCTGGAAACGACACAAGCTTATAAAAACAAACTTTATTCTCTGACTCTCAGGCAGCAGGGGGTAGATTCGATTAACCTGTCACAAACTGACCAGAAAGTTTTGCAACAGCTGATAGATCATACAAAGAGAACGGGGGGGAGCGATAAGCAGGAGGAACTGTCTTCGATAATCCGTCAATACGTCAACAGTGAGAGAAAGGCGGGCAGGGTAGTGGGGCACGTGCTGTTAGGTTGCACAGAGCTACCAATGGCTCTGGGTAAAGAAAAAATGGAAGAACTTGAAGCAGAGTTACCGGTTAACCTTGTGAATACGGAAGCCGTATTCGCCGAAATATTCGCCGATAAGCTAACTGAGGCACAAACTGAGGCATAAATAGAGTATGTGCATTATGTGAATTGAGACAGAAGCACAGGAGACTGTAATTTAAGTTTTGTAAACGCTCCTGAAGGTCAAAATAGCGGTAGTTGATTGATAGTTCCATGGCATGAGTCATCCGGTCAATGAGGCCGCTTTGAAGGATGGTTTCGCGTAGTGGCAGAATTTCAAAGTCAGATGATAGCTCTCCAATGTTGAAATCTGACCGAATGTTTTTTCATGTGAGGGGTTGAAAACCGAGCTAACCTTAAGACGCTTAACTCTCCTAAGGTTTAAGGAGTTCAAGCTCATGAATCACGCAAACTTTTTTAAAAGCCTTTTATCGCTCGTGCTGTCGTGTTTCGTAGGGATGCAAGTGGCTAGTGCGGAGCTTAACAGTCACGCTAACGAACACGCCGGCGTCCCCTTGTCTGTGTATAGTGCTAACTGCCCCCACGACCAGATATGCACTGGCGATATCGTGCTAATTGGCATGGCTGATTTCAGTGCGTATAGTGATATTACTGTGGTCCATACTATGGTTCATGTCGCCGAGAACGCATATGACCTGTCAGAAGGTTACACTCAGATGGCCAGCATCGGATCGTTCTTAAATGGTTTCTACTATCGGGTAAAACCCGGTAAGACTTATTACTTCAGGGCTACCTACTCCTACAGAGAATCAAGTGGTCACTTGGGACGCGTCACCCGGGATGTATATTTTAAATCCAGAGATGATTCCCACAATCCGGGCGGTTACGGTGAAGATGGACCCATATACGCAGGCGATCCTGAAACCATAGGGCTTCCGTCGATACCAAAATGCCATCGTGGAACGGCAGGGGAATTCTGTGCCAACCAGGTAGTGCACATATTCTGGAATAATGATCGTGGTAAGGAGGCACGCGTAATTGATGTTGACCTTTACATTGACGGCCAACACACCAAACACGGTGACGGACCCTACTATGGAGGCCATTTCCAGGACTTCTACTATGTACTCCCTGACTCGAAATACAGCGGAGCACCGGTGAGTTTCCAGGTTACTTGGAAAGTTTGGGGCTGGGACTCCTCTGCTCATTATGAAAACTCGCAAATACTGGTAAGCAAATATACGCCAGAACGGGCCTCCGCATGCAAACTACATGACCATTGGCTGAAATGCCAAGATCGTTCATCTGGTCGCTAGCTTATAAGTACTCAGCCATACGGAATTGGCTCGTTCCCACTAAACATGGGAACGAGTCAATTAAAGAAGTTATCCCAGAGTCAGGAAAATCTGAGCTTTTTGTCTAGAATAATCCTTTTTCTTCTATTTGAGCTTGGTTATCAATAATGAAGAATATGTGCTGTGTCTTTATTTATGGCAGCATTATTTTGTCAGCTGGCAGTCAGGCTGCAATTTCTTACGTTTCGTCAATGATCTCTGGCGTTGGCATTGAGGCGATTTTTTCCTCTTTTTTATCCGACCCTATTCGTTTGCCCAAGACTAAGGTTGTTCCGCTTTTGTTGTTTCAGAAGGGAAAAAAAGGTTCGATAGTCAGTTCGACTGTCTCTGAATTGGGAGGATTACAGCCAGATAAAGGAATGGTGTTTTCTGCCTATCCATTCGAATTAAACCGTTTTGGCAACGAAAACAGGGAACAGTCTAAAACCGATGTTAAATTACCATCACCGCAGCATAAGCGACAAAGTAAAAAGCAAAGTAATAAAGGGCAGAGTAGTTCTGGCTATTCAGATTCCTCAAGCTCTGGTGCAGCATCAGCATCAGCTTTCGGAAACGATGAGAGTTATGTCAGGCATCTTGAAAAACTGAAAGAAATACTTAAGGCTGCTGAAAAGTCATTGAAAACAATGGATCAGAAAAAAAATATTGATGACTTTTATGCAGAATTGCAGGAATTGTATCGGGCAAACCCCAATCTTTTGGAAGAAAAAGGTTTCCTGGAGAGCAAGGAATACCGTTGGAAAGGGATTCTGAGGCTGCTTCAGCTTCATTTTCCCGGAAAGCTGGAAAAAGGTGAATTGACACATATTTCATTAGACTATCCTGCGTTTAAGACATTGCCAGCAGTCTTAATCAGATTATTTACCGAAGTTGTGCTCCCTGAGTCTGAGTTACCTGAAGGGTTGCCCAACTATGAGCCAGCTGACAGACTTGTGGGTACTGCCAAGCGGAACATTATAAAACTCATGAATGTTTATCTTGGTTCCCATCAGTGTCTTCGTCAGCTACTTGCATTGTTCATAACCCAGCTGCCATTCATTACTGTAGAAGAACCAAAAAATTATGTTTTTCAGGATAAAACAGGTCATGTCAGTGTTGTTTCTACCAGGAGAAATAGTGAAGGGCATTATCAGTTTTTTTTCGTTGATAGTTTGAGTACTTTTAAGCGCCTCCAGGCAGAAAAAACTTATTCACCCATGTCGCATTTTGTCGGTTTAGCGTTGACGCTGGCGATAAAATATCACGGCTTCACTGATTCCCGTTTTTATTTTCTGCCTCGACGTCAGGTTACTGACTTTGGTTGTGAGTCATTTATGATGCACGATTTGGAAACATTGTTGGAATTCCCTGTCTTGGATCAAAACGTTTATTATGCGGACAAAGAATCCCTTACTAAAGATATTACAATGTCGTTTTTTTTGCAGATAATGTATCTGGAGTCGGCCAAACAATTGGGTCGATTAGTAATCAATGGTGAGATTAAGGACTTTATCGAAACAGCAGACAAACCTGCCTTTGATGCGCTGGACCTCGACTTCTTTATTGTTATGGCGCTCCGAACCTGGAAGGAATCGGGGTTGGAACCAGATTTGGTTCAATTGTATCAGTTACGCCAGTTTCCTCTGAGGTTTGCACACCTGACCCAGGGACAGCAGAACCTGAATCGGTTGCTGGAGCAATTTCCTGAAGAACGTCAAAAGGAGGTGAAGCAGGTGATCGATGAAACTCGGGGCCTGTTAACCGTCGATGGAACTCTCCGTAACAAGGTGAACCTGGCTGCTACTCTGCTGTGGATGAAATTGAATATTGAGCTGTTGGACAGGAGCTGCCCGGAGCAGAAAAAATAAATCAGCGATGGCCGCAGTTATTGTTGATAACAAATACAGTCGCGCGCCGACGGCTCGTCGGGTGGAGGGGCGAAGCCCCGGAACGAAATGGATGCATTTGTTACATGGCGATTTTAAATCTACAAAATAATTACCCGTCTTTTTCAGGGTCGTTGAAGACAAATTTACCACCCAATCAAACTGCCTGGTTGACTGATTGAGAAAACTTCCCGCTTTGTCAGATCATTGATGATGCTTGCTGATCGCCAGGCGGTCAGACTCAGTTGTGGCTCTGCAATACCATGACTGTGCAGACCTGCGTTGACGGCATAAATGCGTCTGTTGTCCGGACCATCCCAATCAACGGCAAAGCTGGAAGAAAGTTTGAAACGCTGGTGTTCGTCAAGGTTCAATCTGGACTGAATTGGCTCCAGATAGCGGGGCAGTATATTCTGAAAACCTGTACAAAGAATGACGATATCAGCAGAGAGCACTTCATCCTCTGAAGACAGCGAATTGGTCAGCTTGAGATCGTAAAAGCCACTCGAAGATTCAGATATGGCCGTGAGGGTCCGGTCAGGCAGCAGTTTCCAGTTTACCTGACTCCGGGACAAGTAGGTGCGGTCATAAAGTTCCCGGTAGATTTCCAGCAGGTATGCAGGCGTAATGCCGTCGCTGGCCAGCTTCTGATATTTGACAATGGTTTCTTTTTTTTCCTCAGGCAGGGATAAAAAGCGGCTAACGTAGCCGGGCGTAAAATATTCATTGGTAAATGGACTTTCATCCAGAGGCTCAAAGCTGGCCCGGCGGGAAATCCACTGAATCTCATCAGCTTTACCCCATTGTTCACGCAGACAGTTAAGGAAGACTTCTGCACCCGTCTGGCCGCCCCCAATAACGGCAACCTTTTTGTTGCGAAGATCAGGCTGGCGGATCATCAGTTCGCTGGCATGGAAGCAATGCCTCCCCACCAGAGCTCGAGCGCAATCAGGTATGCAGGGTACTTTGCCTGTTCCCAGACATAGATTACGAGCTTTAACCTTCTCCTTGTCCGAGCGCAGCACGAAGCTATCCTCTTCAAAGCTGACTTCCCTGATCTGCGAGTCAAACTGCAAAGACTCCAGGTTTTCTGCGACCCAGTTCATGTATTCGACAAATTCGCTGCGGCTGATCACCATCTTTTCAGTGGCTAAAAAAGAATAAAACCGTCCCTTTTCCACCAGGAATGACAAGAAAGACCAGCGACTGGTGGGTTGTACGGCAGTTACCAGATCTTTCAGGCAGGAAGTCTGCATATGAGCACCAGGCAACATAAGCCCCGGGTGCCAACCGAAGGCGGGTCTTTTGTCAAAGAAACGGACCTTTAGCTCGGGAAGACTGTCCAGCAGTGCTGCAAGACTCAGGTTGAACGGGCCAGATCCCAGTCCGGCCAGATCCAGAGGGGCGGTTTCATCTTGGTAGTGTGTAAAGTTCATCATTCTTCCCTGAGTGTTATTGCCAGAGGGTTTTTGAGAGGGGTTCCCAGTTCTGGCAGAGGACGTTCGCTGGTGTCGCCATAGCCGAGTTTGAAACGAACCCGGTTCAGACAAACCCGGGCCATTTCCGGTGTGAACAGATCAAACAGTTTGAAGCGATCTTCCAGTTCGGGATGTGCCTTTATATACGACTTAAGTTGTTCACCCAGTAACTGGTAGAAACGGGACTCGGAAAAGCCTTTTTCAGCCAGACAGGCAGAGATAAAGCGAAGAACGGTCACAAAGTGACCGGTCTGCAAGTCGTGAATAAGGTGAGCAGCAGGCAGGCGGGCAGTGACTGAACGGGCGTAATCACTCAGAGTGTCAAGTTCAGGGAAGTCCTGATCGATCAGTCTCAGGTCACCCTGAAAATCCTTCAGCGCTACTCTGACTGGCAGATGATTATCCAGAACCAGAGTAATATTCTGGCCATGAGCCACCAGACCAACACCGTATTTACACAGCAGGTGATAAAGAGGAACCACCACCACATCAAAAAGCTTTGATAACCACTGTTCTGTTGTTAATCCCGAACGATGAATATACTCGCAAATCAATGGGTAGCCATAGCCGTCTTTCTGGAACAGGGTAGAGATCAGGATAGCCCGTTCCGATTCTGCGGTTTTAGCGTGAACACTCTGGCGCCAGATGCAGCCCAGCATTTCATGATAACGATAGGGAGCATCCGCTATCTGTTGGAACTGAGGGTTTGGATAAAAAGCCCCGGCAGGCTCTTCCAGAATAATGGTTCTGCGGTTGCACAGGGTTGGATCAGACGCAGCTATTTCAGAGAGCCAGCTCGAAACCATGGGACCTGCCTGGATATATCGACCGGGAATACCCCGGTAGCAGGAGGTATTTAAAATGGAGAGTGGCAGTTTGATGTTCAGTTGCTCTGGTCGCTTCTTATTGGACAAAGTTCGAAGAGACTGTTGTGGAAGCATGGGGTCTCCATAGCTTCCCAGATGAACGATGTGACCTGCAGCAATTTCAGAAGCGAACAGGTTGACCAGACGGTTGCGCCATTGCCAGGGGTGCACCGGCATAAGGAAAAAGTGGCTTGAATCAATATTTAGTTGACGACAACGGACGTTCAGTTCTGCCTGCTCCCTGCTGTTAAGAACAGCGCTGATCAGATCATTTTCCTGAAGGTCGACGGCCAGAGAGAGCCTACAGTTTTCACGGCTCAATGCCACCCACTCAAGTTGGATTTCGGGCAGAAACTCAGTGGCGTAATCCTGATAATCCTCCTGTCCCCAGCCGAGGCGTCCTTTGCTGACGGTGACTTTGGGATGGCCATCCAGATAACATTGCAGTTCGTCATCCTCCAGCTCAATCAGTTCGGCTGCACTTTTCTGGTGATAGTTTTTCTGAACCTGTACCTCGGCCATCAGCGTATTGGCCAGTTCTTCGAGGAAGTTTGCCAGTGTTGCTGAGTCCAGTCCCAGCTCCTCCCTGGCGTCTATAAAAAACTGACTGACTTCCAGTGCTGAGTGGATGCAACTGTCCAGATAGCTACGGGAAATGGATGCAGTATCCACTATTAATTGATCCCAGATGGTTCTCCAGGCATAAAAGCGATAGTTCACGCCGCTTTTCAGTTCAAGGATAAACAGTCCGCCACTCACTTCTTCAGGAGCAATTGCTTTGGGGATGATGGCTTCTTCCCAGCTCAGCTCACTGAGTGTTTTTGCTAACAACCGACGGTTAGCTTTCTGCCAGAACTCAAGGCACTGATTGACAGGTAAAGCCGTAACAGCCTGATTCATAACCGGATCTCCTGGAAGAAACTCTCCCGGTAACAGTTGACCAGTGCCGCACGTTTGTGAGGGAAGTCAAACTCTTTGACCAATGACCAGCCAGCGGGACTCAACAGCTTCAGCAATCTCTTGTTGTCAGCTCTGGGCTCTCCCACCAGACGAGTCGTTCGGGGCTCGTCCAGGAACAGGAAGTGAGTAATGCACTTTGTCCAGCTGTTGGAATATCTCTCGCCCAGAAATTCCAGATTCCCTACCAGAAGGTGAAAGCCACGATCCCAGGGCTGGCAATCGTAGTAGGGAGCAATACGGTCTTCCAGAGCCCAGTAGAGTTCGAAATACCCGAAAGGCACACCGTTGATGCACCCGATCATTGGCCAGGCTCTCCGGTCTTTCAATGCTGACTGAAGATAGGCTGTCAGCTCTTCCCGGCTCTGGGCCATCTCCCAGAACTCTGCGACACGAGGCTGATTCATCCATTCATGGAAGAGATCAAGATCCTGGTCCGGATCAAGGGTTCTGAAGGAGACAGTGAGGTCATTTTGATAGTCATAACGCTTATAAACGACACCTTTAGGCTGTTCCTGACGAAGTGGATGCGTGACAGCTTTTTCGTTTTCAGTCCAGATTTCAGGTATCGTCTGATGATCTCTCTGATAGTGCCAGAGTGTTCGGTCCTGATAGAGGCCTGAGCGATAACAGGTAGCTTCCTTTGAGCTTTCTTTATGGCTGTGTATCAACTGATTATCTTGAAGCCTTTCAGCCAACGAAGCTGCAACCTGAATTTGGAAGAGATCCGGATTGCGGGAAAACAGGTAATCCAGACTGGCTGCAATAAGGTGATTGTGTACATTCTCAGGGAGATCGGATTCGTTAGCTGCAGTTATTAAGGCACCATCCTGTTGCGAGATTTTTACCAGCAGAGATTGATTGTTGTCATGCACCGTCAGGCTATTGGATGACAGTAATTGCAGAGAAATCTTGCAGTCTGATGCCCCTGGTAGGGTAATCGTTGTTATTTTAGTCATTGCTCTTCCGTAAGAGTGAGTCTGAGTAGCCTTGTGCGAAGAAAAACAAGATGCGTCATGCTCAAATATGAAAATGGCATCACAAAATATTTTTCACGATAAAATTAATGGGGTGTATTACCGGACAACCTCACTGAATGCCTGCAAGGGATTTCTCATGGAGTGATAGACATCCATCGGGTTCTTTAATGTGTTCTCGTTAATGTTGCAGTAGGTGCAGTAAAAGTTACCTTTTGACCAGAGCTCTCTGCTATCGAGCATGTAATCAAGGCAGCTGGTGTCCCGGCGGCCCAGCTTGCGCAGGTTGTCCAGAAAACGGTAGAGGGAGGACAGAAGCTCTTTCTCCGGAAGAATATTGCTGGCTCCCAACACGCTGATAACACCAAAGGTGGAATTAATCAGCAGATAGTAAGTAAATAGCCGGTTGCCAAGCTGTTCACTGACGTGGTGCTCTTTTTCTTCATCAGCCAGAGGCAGGTGTGCTTGCAAGCGTTCTCTGGCCAGGCGGCTGTACCCCGTGCCCTGACAGTCGCGGAAATAGACGGTTTCCGGGTAACCCTCTGGCATTCTGAGCAACAGGTTTTGTTGATGTGCGCCCATTAGCAGACCAAAGTCTGATTGAGCAACGATCAGGGGCTCTAAAACTTTGGAAAGATATTTTCCAAACCACTTTTGTGCGACAGCTTCAGGCCTGGCCCTTTCCTTTACAGCTAATTCCCGGATCAGAGCAATCAGTCTGGGCTCACCTACCGGGTTGTCCTGGGTAAGACTGGCCAGTAACTCAGTGCACTGGTTGACGGTTTCCCGGTTGAAAGGATTTTCCCGAAGCACCATCATGGTTTCAGGCAGCACCTGGCCGTCTTCTCCCTTGATGGCGGCATGAGCCGGTTCGGTAATGATTTCGAAGTCCGGATACAGGCTTTTTAAATCATTACCCAAAGGAGTCTGGTATTTCACCTGATGGATTTCCTTACCTCGAATCACTTCTTTGGGCAGCAGGTGACGGATCGAATTAGTCAGTTTGACGCTGAGTGAATACTTCAACATCAAGGAGGCGTGTATTCCATGGATCGCCCTTACTGAAGAAGTAGCACGCCATTGGCTACCATGCAGACCATAGTTAATAATTTGGCCTTCACTGAGCAACTGCCTTATATAAGCATTCTTTAACCATTGCTGAGCCTGCCAGGGGTGAGCGGGTAACAGGGTGTGGTGTTCGGGAATGTCTTCAGGAAAACGACCGGAGAACTCCGGATCTTCAGAAGCCAGTTGGCGAGTCAGTTCATGGAATGAATATTCATGAACACTGTCTGCTTCCAGCAGGTTGGCATCAATAGAAAACCAGTGCAGCTGGAAGCTGTTTCCGTATTCAGGAATATAGCGCTGTGAGTCTTCTGCGGTAAATTGATCGCGACTTTTGGGGGTAGGGTGAACGGAGTGACCTGCCAGCAGGGCTTGCTCTGAAGATTGAAAATCTGTGCAGCCGGAAAATAGTTGATCAAGTTCGTTTTTTCTTAATTCAAGAACAGACGCCATATTCTCAACGCTTCTTTTAACACGATTAAAAAACTGTTGTCTCTGCCCGGCGTCACTGTTCCATAAAGCATTGTCTTTAACGATTAACTGAACACTTTCAGTGAAGGATAAATCAGTGATGGTGTTGTTTTTTTGGTTAACCAGGGCAATGGGTTTGCAGAACTGATGTCTGCCGCTGATGGATAAATATTTAATATAAATCAAAAGCCGACAGTCGCTTTTGTTCAAGGGGATTGAAGCAGTGGCTTCGGCGTCAACAGGCGGCTGCCAGTCTGAACTTATTGATTGACCGCTTAACCACTTCTTGTGGCTACCAACAGGCTCTAATGACCAGTCTTTCCATTCCCTGAGCAATGCATTAAAAAAGCAGCCAGCACTCAGGCTTTCAGCTTGCTCATGACTATTGCAGTCGTATGTAAGCTCATGTCCGAACCTTTTATAGGATGAATCGTATACAGCTTTGATGGTTGTGGTTTCTAAAAGCGGTGTGGACACTGATTTCATTCTCCAGAATGATCTTATTATTCAGCACATAATTTGGAAGACCCTAATTCCTGTTACACCAGAGGATTTTATTTAAGGTCTGGCTCAATAGGGCTTGAATTGTAAATGAGAATTGTTATCATTTGCAACAGATCACAACAACAAACATGAACCATGCAACAAAATGAGCTTGGCCCTGTTATAGCAAAACCCGTTTATGAGACCGGAGACTCCATCAAAGAGTTCAGCCGGTTTGGGTCGGTATTTATACTCGGTGCCGGGCAGACGACATTATTGATCTGTCTGCCAGCCATTGCTGAAGAAACCGGTTTAGGTTATGGCCTGCTGACGGCCATGGTGGCACTGGGAACCTGTCTGTTTATTTTCACTTCGCCCCTGTGGGGAAGAATAAGTGACCGTTTTGGACGCAAGAGAGTGGTTCAGTCCGGGCTCTTTGGTTTTGCGGCCAGCTTTTTACTGCTGGCATTCGCGCTTCACGGTCTGGGCTCTGGTCTGCTGAGCAGAGAGTTGGCCATTGGTTTGATGTTTTTCGCCAGGACTATTTATGGTCTATTGGTATCGGGGTTGTATCCAGCGGTTCAGGCCTGGGTTATAGACGACAGTAATCATTCTAACAGACTGCCTGGTCTAAGCCGGATTACAGTCAGTATAAATGCCGGGCGTCTCATAGGTCCTGTGATTCCGGCAATGCTGATTTCCCAGGGCAGCCTGTTCCCTGTTATAGCACTGGTAGTTTTTGCTATCCCCTTGCTGATACAGGTCTCAATATTAACCAATGACAAGCCTTCAGAAGTCAGGCAAGAAAAGGGTAGCGAAGAAAAGAACCCGTTCAGGCAAATGCTGAAATCACTCTGGCCTGTTTTGCTGGTGGCCTGCTCTGTAACAACGCTCTTTGGCCTGTTGCAGTACCTAATAGGTCCTATTTTGCAGGAGCGTTTTTCTTACGACGGAGTATCAGCATCAAGAGTACTTTCGATGCTCATGATGGTGGCCGCTTTTTCGACCGTGGTTGCTCATTTGCTGGTATCTCGTTTTGCTCAGGGCAGGCTGATTCTGTCATTAAAAGTCGGCAGCATTTTATTACTGTTCGGTAGTTTCCTACTGATCACCTCCACTCAACTGATATGTCTGATATTCGGACTGGTCATCAGTGCCGCTTCGATTGCATTACTGACGCCTGCTTACACGACACTGGCGTCAGAACAGGTAGGTCAGCAGGGCGTTCTGACAGGAACCCTCGCTATGATTCATACCCTCGGATATACCATGGGAGCGCTTCTGGCCGGACTGGGAGGATCACTGGGCATTCAGATGGCAGAAGTTTTCTGCATTTTTCTGGCTGTTCTGCTTCTGATGATTTCCTTTTTATTAGTTGAATCTCCAAAGAAACGGAGTTGTTAGGTTTACATGAACTCAATTCAAATGGTGGGCTGGCCCATTGTCACAGTCAGCTTTAATCGCCCGGCCTGCGACGATGATGCTCGCCAATGGCTAGTCGACCTTTCTGAGCTGCTGGCAAGAGAGCAGCCATTTAGTCTCATTATTCAGGCAAAGCCCAACAGTGAGTTTTCACCGGAAGCCAGAAGAGAACTGGGGCTCTGGTTTAAAGAGAACAGGATAAAACTGGGGGCGTTTTGCCGTGGTATTGCCCGGGTTGTGCTTTCCGAACAGGAGGGTGACAGAGTGGTCAGTGACAACATGAAAAAGGCTATGCCTTTTCCCATGGTGTCCTGTCTCGATTTTGATCAGGCTCGTGACTGGGCGATTGAGCGGTGCCATCAAACGACAGTTTAAGCTTGATGATGTAAATAATAACTATTATCATTCGTAATCGCTATCCATTGGTTGAGCCAATGGCTATCAGCATTGCACGACTGCATCAGGACAATATCAGGCAGTCTGAAATTGAAAAATAATTATTGAGTGAATGGTCAGTCCGGCTCAACAGAGAGTATGGGAGCTTGCTTCGGTTGTCTGACAGTAAAGCGATGACACTTCCACAGAACAAAAAGAAACTGAGGCCATGGAGCAGACCCTAACGCTTGACCAGGCATGTTTGCGGGTGGGAACAAAAACCATTCTGCAACCAACGCAACTTGACATCACGCCAGGAAAAATAACCGCTATTCTCGGACCCAATGGCTCGGGTAAGAGTACCCTGCTGAAATTGCTCTCCGGTTTGCTTGAGCCCAGTGAAGGGCGGGTGCTTTTGGGTGGGCAGTTGTTGAAGTCACTCCACTGTAAAGAACTGGCTAAAAGCCTGACGTTGTTGCCACAACACTCACCGGTTCCACTTGGGATGTCGGCAACGGATCTGGTCGCTTGTGGCCGATACCCCTATGCAGGTCCATTCGGGCGATTGAAAAAAGAGGATCACAGGGCCGTCAGTTCGGCACTCTTCAGAGTCGGTATGGATCATTATGCCGGTGAACTGGTTGATCATCTCTCCGGTGGTGAAATGCAGAGAGTCTGGCTGGCCATGGTGCTGGCCCAGGAAACCGGCATTTTACTTCTGGACGAGCCAACCTCATGGCTGGATATCGCTCATCAATTGCGTCTGCTGAATATTGTCAGACAGCTCAATGATGAAAAGCAGACCACTATTATCTGGGTACTTCACGACCTGAATCAGGCCCTTCAGTACAGCGACGAAATAGTGCTGATGGATCAGGGGCAGGTGATCAGAACAGGTGCAGCTACAAAGGTACTGGATAAGCGCATTATCTCGGATGTATTTGGGGTAGAGACCCGGGAAGTGCAATTGGAAGGCAGAAAAGAGTCGCTCTTTTTGCCCTTGGGTGAGCGTCAGGCTGAGCCCGTGATCCATCGTGTTTTGAGCAAGGAAGTCGCCTGATGTTTGCAGTCCTGAAAAAAAGCTGTTGTTTCCTGCTGTTTACATCGTTAGCAGCGATGGCTTCAGTCACTGAACCCGATCTGGCCGAAACCCCGGAAAAGATTGCAGCACTGAACTGGACCCAGGCTGAAATGCTGCTCACCCTCGGTGTCGTACCTGCAGGGGTGACTTCCATAAAGGGTTATCGGGAGTGGCAGTCCGATGATCCGGTTATGCCGACAAGTGTTACCGAACTCGGGCAGAGAGCTGAGCCGGGTCTGGAAGCCATAGCGGCTCTCAAACCGGATCTTATTCTTGGCTATAAATGGCGTCATAGTCGTATAGTTTCAGAGCTTAAGAGCATTGCTCCGACCGTTCTTTATTCCCAGTACCCGAGCCAGAAAGATCCTGTGGATTATTTTCTGAGAATGCAGGGTATTTTTCGTTCAGTGGCACATATTCTGGGGCGCGAAGCTCTGGCAGAAAAGAGACTCAGGGAAATGGAGTCTGAGCTGGAACAGGCCCGCAATATGATCAAAGCAGCGGGACTCTCTGGCCAGAAAGTCGTTGTGGGTAAGTTTGTCGGTATGGGACTGGGACTTCGAGTCTACGGCGATTTGTCTCTGGCGGGTGCCATTGTTAACAGGATTGGTCTGGAAAACAGCTGGCACTCTTCATTACCCGGACGGGATTTTACCCATGTTGACCTCCTCAAACTGACCACTATTGGCGACGCCAGTCTGATCATTATTGGCAGTCAGCCCGAAAATCTGCCAACGATGGCGCAATCATCGGTTTGGAATGCCCTTCCGGCTGTTAAAGAAGGCCGGGTCTATTATCTGCCCGCACTCTGGTCATATGGTGGCCCTGAGTCGGCTGCTCGAATGGCCAAGGCTTTTGCCCGTTACCTGGCTCCGGAGGTGTGATGTTTATTCCGGAGTCTGTAAACAGTTTTTATGAAGGCGTTAAAAAGACGGCAGTGACATTGTTTTTGTTCATCCTTCTGGTCACTGTTTCCCTGACAGTGGGGCCTGCCGGCATTGATCTTAATTTGTTGAATGGATTGCCGTTCCTGCAGCAACCCGCCGATCATGCTATGGCCTCTGAAATAGTGACCTGGCTCCTTCTGCCAAGAACATTGATGGCATTGTTATGCGGTGCCGCACTGGGGGCAGCGGGTGTGTTGATTCAGGGAGCGACAAGAAATCCCTTTGCCAGTCCGGCAACACTGGGAGTGAACTCCGGGGCCATGCTCGCCGTAGTGCTGGGAACTGTTCTGTTGCCTGAACTGACCGACCAGTACCCAGTTGTTGTCGCCTTTTCGGGTGCTGCGCTTACCACTTTACTGGTGTTCAGGCTGGCCACTGCTATCAGTGATTCACCCGTTAACCTTGTTCTGATTGGCATGGCCATTACCCTGTCACTGGGTGCTCTCAGTGCCGGTATTCTGATGTTTTTCGAGAATCGTCTGGAGGGCCTGTACACCTGGGGGGCAGGGAATCTTGCCCAGTTTGACTATCAGGCTATCAACAGTAGCTGGCCGATCTTTACCCTGATGATTCTCTTTGCCACATTGCTGGCCCGACGTCTGGACCTGATTGAGTTGGGCAGAGATCAGGCCGAGAGTCTGGGGATAAATGTAAGACGAACCGTTGGCTTGTCGCTGGTGATTGCTCTGCTTTTGTCTGCCACTGTCGTCAGTCAGGTGGGGATGATCAGTTTTATTGGCCTGATTGCCCCGCACATTGCCCGTGGTCTTGGTTATCGCTCAGCATGGAAGCGTCTGCTGGCAGCCAGCCTGACAGGTGCATTGCTGCTACTGGGTGCAGATGTGCTGGCCAGAATGATTCCTTTCCTGATGTCCGAAGCCCATTACAGTATCCCGGCCGGAGCCATGACAACGGTTGTCGGTGCACCTTTCATGATTTTCCTGTTGAGCCAGCGTAAAAGGATCAGCAATTTGGCCAGAGCACCCGGTGAGACAGGAATACGTGCTCTGTTTCACGTGTCTCCGGTAAAAGTCCTCTGGGTTCTGCTGTCCTTAGTGCTGGTCGCTTTTTACTTCAGTCTGTTCAGCGGCCTTGACCGGTCCTGGATCGACCTGCGTTGGCCCAGAGTTTTAACGGCAGCTTTTGCCGGAGCTGCGCTGGCTGTCTCTGGTCTGGTTCTTCAGACCCTGATGAGAAATCCTCTGGCCAGTCCCGATGTTTCTGGTCTGACGACCACGGGCGTTTTGTTTGTGGTCCTGGGCTCTGTCATGGTGCCTGGTCTTGAGCGTCTGGACTTGCTCATGCTGTCGATGTTTGGCAGTGGTTTTGCCCTGCTTCTTTTAATGGCCCTCAGTCGGATGACCGGGTTTAATCCCCAGCTTTTTGCCCTGGCTGGCCTCTGTCTTTCAGCGGTTTCGGCAACGCTGATCAGCGTAGTGATGGTGCTGGGCAGTAATCAGTCCAGCGAGGTGCTTGTATGGCTTTCAGGCAGTACCTATGCAGCCAGCAGTGAGTTGGTTTATCTGTTGTCTTCTGGTGTCTTAATCCTGATACCCATGTTTATGCTGATGTGGCGAAAGCTGGACATTCTTCAGTTGGGCGCCTCCTGGCCTTCCCTGCTGGGCATCAGAGTAAAGGCTTCAGTCTATCTGCTGATGCTGCTGGTCGCCCTTTTGAGTGCAACCAGTGTTGCGACAGTGGGGGGTATTTCTTTTATCGGGTTGATGGCGCCCCATATTTGCCGCGTCACCGGCATGTCAAGCCACAGACATCTGATTCCGGCTACTGCCATGACGGGCGCCTTGCTGCTGGTCATCAGTGACTGGCTATCACGATCCTTGATGGCTCCTTTTGAAATTCCTTCAGGTCTTCTGGTCTCAGGAGCCGGTGGTATTTATTTCATCCTTTTACTGCTCAGTGGTAAATACGTCCAAAGTCGTTAAATAACCTGTTTGAAAAAATCAGAAACCTGCGGGAAGCGGGCTTGGAACAAGAATAGGGATCTAATGAGAATGATAATCAAACACAGGGAAAGCTAACCTATGAAAACAAATAAAACGCCTCTTGCCATCGCTATAACCATGGCGTTGGGAAGTCAGAGTGCTTTTGCAGAAAGCAATGATTCCGTGACTCAGCTGGAAGAAGTGGTTGTTACCGCTTCCCGCTCTGAAGCCAGTATTTCTGATGTTTCCGGGACCGTTCAGGTCATCAGTGGTGAAGCAGTGGCCCAGCAGAGCGTGTCCGGTCAGAAACTGGCTGATATTCTTGAACGGCTGGTCCCTGGCTTTGGTCCCAGCACTCAGACGGTGACCGACAGAACCCAAAGCGTCCGTGGTCGTAAGGCTCTGGTTTTGATTGATGGCATTGCTCAGACCGAGAACCGTCAGATCAGTCGCCAGCTCAGTATGATTCGTCCTGAAAACATTGAACGTATTGAAGTGATTTCCGGTGCCAGCGCAATTTATGGTGGTGGTGCGACCGGCGCTGTTATCAACCTGATCACCCGTAAGCCAGCCGAAGGCGATATCCAGTTTGCTTCTGAAGCCGGCATCAAGGTATCTGGTGACGAGCTGAACAGCTATACCCTGAATCAGAGTATCAGTGGCAGTAACGGTAATTTTGATTACCTGTTCAGCGGAACTTACGAGAGTCGTGATGGCATTTTTGATGCCGATGGTGACCGGGTTAACCCGGACCCCTCTCAGGTCAGCCGAAGCGATACCGATACCAAAGATGTTCTGGTGAAACTGGGTTATGACTTCAACGCGGAGCAGCGCCTGGAGACGACACTGCAATATTTTGATGATCAGATGGATTCTGATTACGCGCCCGACATTTCCTCTCTGATCACTGGAGATGCTGCTGACGCACCACCACCTGTTAAAGGGTTGCAGCTGGAAGATCAGCCTTACAGCAAGAGAAATTCCATTGATCTGGTCTACAGTGATGCTGACTTTTTAGGCAATAATTTTCAGTTGCAAACCTACTATCGTGAGCGTGACGCAAGGTTCTTCCCTTACCCGAATATGTTAGGTTCCACGATATCCCCGGGCACTACTTTTGTTAATCAGTCGACGTCTACCTCAGAAGTCTATGGCTTGAAGCTGCTTCTCGACAGGGCTCTGACCGATACGTTCAGAATCTCCTACGGTATTGACTACGATGTTGACAAAGGCGAACAGAGAGGACAACTGCACGATCTGCAAAAGTACATTGACAGTGGCGGCACAGTTATTGAACCGACAGGATCTTCCTATGAATACGGTCCGGATGTTGATGCCAAGACACTCGGGTTTTACTTGCAGACCGCTTGGGATATTACCGAACAACTGACCATGAACGCCGGTGTTCGTCACGAGCGCGCTGAATTGGATATTGCTGACTACACTCCGTTAGCAGAAACCTGGTTTTTGCCTATTTTGTTTCCTAATGCAGATGTAACTGTATTAGAGGGTGATGTCAGAAAGTATGACAATACTCTATTTAACGTTGGTCTGGTCTATCGGCTGAATGGCAGCAATGAAGTGTTTGTTAACTACTCTCAGGGCTTTGAAGTCCCTGATGCTTCAAGGATTTTAAGGGATGTGATTTCACCAGACAGCATTCTGGCCATAGTTCCCAATCTGCCATTGAATCCTACCGATATATCACAAGCCAATCTGGACGCCATCAAGACTGACAGCTATGAACTGGGCTGGCGCGGACGTTTTGACGACCTGCTGGCCAATGCCTCTGTCTTTTATAACGAGTCTGATAAAACCATAGACTTTAATGAAGATTACAATGTGGACCTGCTGGACCAGCAAAAGAAAGTTTACGGCTTTGAAGGCTCCCTGGAATACTTCGTCAATGATTACTGGAGTGTCGGTGGTAGCTACGCCTTCACAGAAGGACGCAGCTACTACGAAGAAGTGGGCAAATGGCTTGACCTGCAGGCAGCCGATGTCTCTCCTGAAAAGTACGTGGCCTATGTCACCTACGATCAGGAAGATATGAGTATACGTCTGCAGTCGACAACCTTTGCCGATTACGACAAAGGCAAGAAAGTGTCTGGTGGTAATGTCGTAAGTTATGAGGTTGACGGTTATACCACTGTTGATCTGCTGGCTTCCTTCGCTATGCCCGTGGGCACTCTGAAAGCAGGTATTACCAACCTGTTGAATGAGGACTACGAAACGGTCTACAGCCAGTGGGCTGGTGACACTTACAATGGCATCAGTGCTCATAATGCAGAAGGTCGTGCCTACACTCTGAGTTATCGCGTAGAGTATTAAGCAGGAAAAGCGGCCAGGCAAAAACTGGCCGCTAATTTAGGACAACCAGCCAAGAACCCGGGGTATCACCCATGGAGCCAGAAGAGCACTGATACTGGCAGAAAGTACTAACGCCAGCGCACTGTAAGCGCCTTCTTTCAATGAACTTTGAACCATTCTCGCAGTGCCCAATGCGTGACAGGCTGTGCCCATAGCAATACCTCTGGCTTTTGGGTCAGTGATTTTCAGCAACGACAGTAATGGCAAGCCAAAAATAGCACCCATCAAACCCGTCAGGATGACGGCAATAGCCGTAAGAGAAGGGACACCATTCAAGCTATCCACAATCATAACAGCAATGGGTGTTGTGACCGATTTGGGTGCCAGGGAAACAGCGACCTGACCATCGGCCCCGGCCAGAACCGCGAGTATAACTGCGCTGACAAGGGCAAACAGGCTGGAAATAAAAACCACCAGAATCACACCGGGCAGTTCCCGATGAATATCTCTCATCTGTTGATAAAGAGGCACGCCCAGAGCGACAACCGCGATGCCCAGCAGGTTGCTTAGCCAGTCACCTCCCTGTTGGTAGTCGGAATAGGGAATATTGCCGACAAGAAGAATACCCACAAGTACCAGAATGCTGATCAGTAACGGGTTAAGCAGTGAATACTTAAAACGATTCTGAAGCTTCCAGGCGATCAGGTAGACAGCCACTGTCAGAGAACAGTAGAGCAGGCCTTTTATTGGAGTGGTCGAAAACATCGGGAACAACGTCATTGTCGTGTATGCTCCAGCCATTGAAACAACCAGCCGGCAATGGCCATAACGACCACTGTTCCAAAAATACTGGTCAGCAATAGAGCACCAAGACTGTTGGCCAGCAGGTCCAGCTGATTGATAACACCGACTCCAATGGGAACAAACAACAGGGACATCCAGCGAACCAGAAAGCTGGCACCGGCTTCAACCCAGGACAGTCGAATCAGGCCACTGCCCAGCAGGGCTGCCAGAAGCAGCATGCCGATAATACTGCCCGGAAGAGCATGATTGATCCAGACGCTGAACAGCTCGCCTGTCCACAGACAGGCCATCAGAATAATGACACTGCTTAGCCAGGCTGCCATACGTCGGCATAGAAAGGCTATTTTCACTAAAAAACTCCACTATGATGCTTAACCATTGCTCATGCCAGTAAAGAAGGTACCTGAACGATCATGAAAATCTGTATCTTTAGTGCCAAAAAATACGATCGTAAATTTTTTGGCGAGTACAATGCCGACTAAAGCTTTGAACGGGAATACTTTGATATTCATCTGGATGAGAAAAAAGCACACCTGGTCAGGACGGCTGATACAGTCTGTGCTCTTGTTAATGACGATATCAGTCGGCCGGTTCTGAGTGTAATGACGGAATATGATATCAGACTTCTGCCCATGCGCTGTGTCGGATTTAACAATGCTGATCTGGATACGGCAAGAGAGTGGGCACCCAGGTAGCGTGATTATTTCTTAAGGTGATTTACGACGATGGCTAGAGTATCCTCGATTTTGTCAAACCGCTTGTTGTGTTCATCAAACTAAGTAGGAAGTTGTCATTCCCGCGAAGGGAGTCGTCGTTCCTGCGAAGGCGGAATCCAGCGCCAACAGTGGGTCTCAGCCTTCTCGGGGATGACAAGGCCAGGGTGGGCAACGGGTAGTGTGGTTCTGATGGTGAGTCAGTGTGGATTCCCGCCTTCGGTCCCCTGCAGAGCACCTTATCTTAACCGCAACTCGGGCTCTGGCAGGATCGGGATAACAATACTGGCACAGTCGTCTAGATTTAATGATGAACTGTTAATGTGAACATATCTGCCACAGGCATCTTTTTTTAAGCCAAGAGAACGAATTTTCTCGTCAAACAATTGTTCCTTTTTATTTTCATCTATCTGACTGACTCCAAAAAGTCTCATATTTAATTCAAAAATGTTTAATTGATTTAGAGCAGTATTTGTAGAAGCTTGTAGTATCTCAACCTTTTCCTGATCATTAGATGAATAACATTGATTGGAGATCAATCTAGTATCATGATCGCTGATGCGAGTCATGGTAATTAGATAGTTCGATGGTAAAAGTTTTTCAATTCTATTATCTGTGTCACTTTCCTTTTCTTTGGCTATGACCTTGGAATTGCCATCTAACAAGATTGATTTCACCGTTATTACCCGAGAAATTGAATTCACCGTTACTGCCCGAGAAGAAAAATCAATCAATACTTTTTTCGTTATAGCATCAGGATGAAATCCATTGAATAAGTCATGCTCATAAAGCAAATTTGAACTTTCGTCCAAAAATTTGATATTCACTTCATAGTCATCGGGGTTATCGATTTGGAAAAAAAATCGGTTATCAACACAGACAGATTCGTTTTCTTCTGAACAAAAACCCGTCACGGCGATAATCAGCATCGCCCAAAAAAATATAGTTTTCATAAAAATCCCTATCATTTAATTAAATCCTCTGTCAAAGGTAGTAGAAAAGATTAAAAATTCAAACATTCACAAAAGAACAGTTCGCATCATTAGGGTTTATACCAATCGAACTTTCTAACTCCCTATTGCGCTGAAGATTTGAGCCTTAATCCTGCGTTGGCGATCGTCGCCATAGCTAAGGCTATGACTCCTCACGCCGCCTTGTCTTAAGGCTCAAATCTCCATGCTCATCACGGCAGTTAGAAAGCACGATTGGTATTACTTGCTGTTTAGTATTGTAAAATTCCTGGCGTTAAAGGCCTGATCAGCGAGACCCGGCCTGCCCGGCTAAACCGGGAGATTCAAATCAGACCACAGCCCGGAAGAGCTGCCATACGTTGGCATAGAAAGGCTATTTTCACTAAAAAACTCCGCTATGATTCTTATCAGTTGCCCAGAGTTTATGGCTGTCAAATGCTCAGCCCAGAGTTTATGGCTGTCAAATGCTCATGCCAGTGAAAAGAGGAACCTGAACCGATCATGAAAATCTGTATCTTTAATGCCAAAAAATACGATCGTGAATTCTTTGACCTGTGCAATGCCGATACCGGCTTTGAACTGGAATACTTTGATATTCACCTGGATGAAAAAACCGCTCACCTGGCCAGAGCGGGTGATGCCGTCTGCGCTTTTGTTAATGACGATCTCAGTCGGCCGGTTCTGACTGTCATGGCGGAGTATGGTATCAGGCTTCTGCTTATGCGCTGTGCCGGATTTAACAATGTTGACCTGGATGCGGCAAAAGAGTTGGGTATCACTGTAGCAAGAGTTCCGGCTTATTCTCCCGAGGCCACGGCTGAGCATGCCATTGCCCTGATCATGACCTTGAATCGCAAAACCCATAAAGCATATCAGAGAACCCGGGATGCCAACTTCTCACTGGAAGGGCTGACAGGATTTAACCTCCATGGTCGTGTAGCGGGGGTTATTGGCACGGGCAAAATCGGTCTGGCTGCTGCCCGTATTCTGAAAGGCTTTGGTTGCAAACTGCTGGGGTACGATCCTTATCCGAACCCGGCTTTTGAAGATCTGGGCGGGGATTATGTTTCCCTGAATCAACTGCTGCAACAAAGCAAGCTGATTACCCTGCACTGCCCTTTAACGAAAGACAACGAGTACATGATCAATGAGGACGCATTTAACCAAATGCAACCCGGAGTGTTACTGGTCAATACCAGCAGAGGTAAACTGCTGAATTCAGTGGCAGCAATGGACGCTCTGAAAAAAGGGATTCTGGGTGGACTGGCGCTGGATGTTTACGAAAACGAGCAGGACCTGTTTTTTGAAGATCTGTCCGATGAGGTGATTCAGGACGATGTTTTCAGACGCCTTTCAGCCTGTCACAACGTTATTTTTACCGGCCACCAGGCTTTTCTTACCGAAGAGGCGCTGATGGCCATTGCCAAAACCACACTGGGCAATGCCAGAGCTTTTTTCGAGGGAAAAGCCTCTGGCAACGAAATAGCCAGAGATGTGCCAGATCAGCATTGAGGTCGGACCAGTGAGGCCCGACCCATATACTCAGTGTTTGGCAGCTTTGAGCGCTTCTTTCTCAGCGTCACTCAAAAAAGAAATGGTCAAACCATTTTCCTGAGCCTGGCGGATCTGCTCAGGGGAGAGACCAGCAGCAGGCGCCGCGACTTCATACTCATAAGGCAGCTCAATGCCTTCCACCGCCGGATCATCGGTATTGATGGTGGCCAGCACGCCGTGTGCCAGGAATTTCTTGAGCGGGTGCTTTTCAATGCTTGGGAAAGTGCTGGTCTGGATATTTGACGTCAGGCAGGACTCAATACCAATGCGGTGCTCGGCCAGATAATCCATCAGCGCAGGGTCCTCGATGGCTCTGACACCATGGCCAATTCGGGTGGCACCCAGATCACGAATAGCTTGCCATACGCTTTCGGCGCCCACTGCTTCGCCCGCATGAACTGTGACATTCAGGCCAGCATCACGAACCTGTTTGAAGTGCTCGACAAACAGCTCACCCGGTTTGCCGAACTCGTCACCGGCCAGATCAATTGCAACCAGTCTGTCCTTGAAGGCCAGACAGGCATTCAGTTCCTGCTGGCAGGCTTCCTGGCCAAAAGTACGACTCATGATACCGATGAGGTTGGTTTTGACGCCAAAATCACGGCTGCCGGCCTGAACACCGTCCACGACTGCTTCGACCACACCCTGAGGATCAAGGTTGTGAGTCATGGCCATATAGTAAGGGCTGAAGCGCAGTTCGGTGTAATCAATTTGGGCATTCAGGGCGTCTTCAACATTCTCATAGGCGACTCGACGACATGCGTCGTAATCTGCCAGAACCTTTACACCCCAGTCCAGCTTGGCCAGAAAACTCACCAGGTCAGGCTCATTGCTCATAACCCGAACATGGGGAATCAGCTCTTCCAGATTATTGGCGGGTAACTCCAGGTTGTGCTGCTGGCCCAGCTCCAGAATGGTCCGGGGGCGAATATTACCGTCCAGATGACGATGAATGTCGGTGAGGGGAATGGACTTGTCAATCATGTTAATGCTGCTCTCATCAATCTCGGGGTCCGCGTCTCTTCAGCCCGGGACCATTTCATAATGCGGTTTCGGGGGAATGAATATTACAGAGAATCAGTCATAAGTCTAAGGCGAGAGTAGCGGATTTCCCTATTAGCTGAGGAAATTTTGTCAGAATGGCTAACAACAAAGTTATTCAGGATCTAACAGGGGAACAAGCCGTACTGGCCAGAGTCAAAAGGTGTATGACTAATTAAATTAAATGTTGTCAGAGGAGTATTACTATGGCAAATCCATCAGGTGCAGTGGCCCCCCCATCAGCGGCTGGCATGAACGTTCAGACGACACCTAAAATGCCCGCGAAGCCCCGGGGTACTAATGCGATGTATTCATTGAATCGATGCTGTGAATATAAAAACAAATTAAAAAAGGTAACCTCAGGTTCCGAATGGCCAATTGCTCCTGGTTCGCCTCTCAGGCAATCTTCTGCGAAGGTTGAAAAACATCTGGAAGCCCGGTCGATAGAAGCTGCTTCATCCAGTCAGGGCTCGTTAACCAATCCACAAAAGATTAGCGGGACTACTGAGGCTGGAATTCAGGCTGAGCGAGAGGAAATGGTTGAATGTTCGCCGGAGAATTACTCGCGCCTTTGTGAGCATAGTAAGCGGTTAAGCAAAATTTTGGCTGTTGCTATAGAGATTGAAATGGCATTGGATGACGATATCTCCTTCTATCAGAATGCTTTAGCAGGTCCGCATATGGAACAGCAAGAATTACAATCAAAGGCTGTTGCGCTGAATGAGAAACCCAAAATGTATGAGGCCAAAGATATTCAGGTTCTTGAACTGGAGATGAAAATCCTGAACCTCATGCAACAACCTGTAGATAGCAACAAGCCAATGAATCGACCGCAGGCCGAGCAAGAAATAAAGTCGCCTGTTGATGAAAAAGTCATGAATTTAGAGAAACGTCTGAAATTAGCTGACAGTCGTATAAAAGATATGCAGTGCGAACTTGGCAAAATGCAGAAAGAAAAAGATGCATTATCCCGAGCTAAGAAGTTTCTGGACGAATCCATAGAATCGTATATCCATCGCATTGAAGCTGATCACCAAATTATAGAAAAACTCAAGTATGAAAAAGATGCCCAATCCAGACAATGGGATATCGACAGGGCTGCTATGGAAAGAGAGATTGAAACCCTGAGAACTAACCTGAGAGCACTCTCGGTTAATAACCAGACGGCAAAGACGAAAGCCTCCCCGTATGCTCGTTAATCGTCAAACCAGTTATGAATTTTTAATGTTGTAAAAGGAGTAGTAAATGATAAATCCATATGGCACAGGTAGTCCTTCACCAAGCACTCAACTGAATGCTCAGACTTCAACCGGGACGCCCAAAGAAGAAACTTTGCTGTTTGCATTGCGTCGATGCGGTGAACATAAAGCGACATTACGCAATATTTGGCTGGGCTCGACTCGCCCGCCTTCACCTACCCCTCCTGAGCATTGCCCTCTTCTGGAGGGTGGTAAACGTCTGGAAAAACGGAAGGTGGAAGCTTCGTCATCCCGGCAGGAGTCAACCGATTCAGATAACTGTTTCAAATGCGATGAGTTTGGAATCCGGGGTAAATACTCACCAAGCCAGGATAAACTGCAAAGAATCTGGGATCAGCTGGGAACAACCCGGGCTGAGCTGGAAACAACCCAGACTGAACTGGAAAGAACCCAGACTGAACTGGAAAGAATGGATGAGCGTGTTCAGGAGGGTCATCAGCGCTACTGCCAGCTCTATAAAAAGTACTACGAAGCTATGTCACATCTTGCCCAGGCTGAATTCGAATTGGATAAAGATTTTGAGTTCTATTATCGGGAAGCGTTTCCAATGTTCCATGAGAATAGGACGGAGGCAGCGCTTCACAAACTTCGGTTTTCAAACGTTGCGCTAACCGATCAGGTTTACTCGCTGCAGAGAGAATTATTAGAAGCTCGGCGACAAGTAGCTCATCCTGATCGTGCCTTTATTGAAGATCCGCAAGAAACAACTGAGCTGTCCAGACGGAATGCACAATTAGAGAATGAGTTACATAAAAAGAACACAATGCTTGAAGCCAAACAGGAGCAACTGTCTAAAGCGGAAGCTCTAAACGTTGATTTGATCAGAAGGTTAACTGATATGCATCAAAGGGCAAAGTCCAAGGGCGCTGATGCGGCACCCAAAGAGCCGCTATCTCAGCTACAGAATGATCTGCGAGAGACCCGGTCTGTCTTGCAAGAGAGAGAGTACAAAGTGAGTTCCCTGGTTGCAAACGCTACCCCGAGAGCACTCTCAACTGACAATCAGACGACAGAGATAGAAGCTGCACCGGATGAGGCTCATTGATAGTCAAAACAGTTGTGAATTTTTTAATGTTGTAAAAGGAGTATTACATGATAAGTCCATTTGACGCAGGAAATCCTTCAGCAAAAACTGACCTCGCTCAGGAGTTACCTAAGACGCACAGAGGCACTGCGATGTTTGCATTGCGTCGATGCAGTGATTATCAAAAAGCATTAGGCAATATTTGTCTGAGCATGACCTGCCTGACTTTACCTCCTCCCCCTGAAGATTGCACGCTTCTGGAGGGTGGTAAGCGTTTGCAAAAACGGACGGTGGACGTTTCCTCATCCCTGCAGGAGTCAACTGCATCACGAAAGCTTACCCAAGACAGTGAGGCTGGACCCCAAGCTGAGCTGGAGATAACCCGGGCTGAGCTGGAAAGAATGCATGAACGTATTCAGGGAGATCGTCAGCGCTTCTGCAAGCTCCATAAAAAGTTCACTGAAGTTTTGGACCTTGTTGAGGATACTAAATCGGCATTGATTAAAGACTTTGATTTCTATTATGACCGAGTGTTACTCAGTCACAAAGAGGATGACAGGGAGAATGAGTTTTACAGACTCCGGCATGAAAAAGCTGTGCTATCCAGACGTAATGAGCAATTAGAGAAGCAGTTAGATCAGCAGAACACAGTGCTTAAAGCCAAAGAAGAACAACTGTCTGACATGCAAACCACAAACGTTCAATTGCTTAGAAGGCTAAGAGCTATGCATCAAAAGCTAACGTCCAAGGGCGCTGATGTGGTACCCAAAGAGGCGCTGTCTCAGCTACAGAATGATCTGCGAGAGACTCAGGCTCTTTTGCAAGAGAGAGAGGATAAAGTGAGTGCCCGGGTTGCAAACGCAGCCCCGAGAGCACTCTCAACTGGCAACCAGACGGCAGGAATGGAACCTGGACCGAACGAGGCTCGTTAACAGGCAAACGGTTTATGAATTTTTGAATGTTGTAAAAGGAGTATTACAATGGCCAACTCACTCGACTTAACAATGAGTCCGCTTGGACATGACCCCATTAGATCTGAGATGCCAAGGGGCCATTCGGACAGCATTGCGAGATATGCATTGCGTCGTTGTTATGTTTGTAAAGATGCATTAGGAAAATTACCGACAGAAGACACGATCATGTCGGGTTTTTCTGCCCCTCCAGAAAATAGCCCTTTTTGTCGTAAAGATCTGGAGTCACGAGAGGTGGCAGTATCTTCATCTTGTCAAGGCCCGACAACTATTCTGCGAAAAGTTAGCGAGGCCAGTGAGGCTGAAATCGAGGCTGAACTGGAGAAAATGAATGAACGTATTCAGAATGATTACAAGTGCCTTTGTGAGTATCGCTCGCAGTTAATGGAATTTATACAATTTGCTATGCAGACTGAAACTGGAGTGGAAGAAGATATTCTCTTCTATACGAAAGCGTTATCAAGTCAGCCTGAGGATCAGCAAGTATTAGAGTTAACGACTAATGAGCTGCATCAGAAAACCAAAATGTTTGAGGCCATAGATCAGGAGATTCGTGAACCGGCTAGAAAATTCCAGAAGCTCACACTACCGCTTGAAGAGAGCAAAAAGCCAATGAAGCGACTGCATGACGAGCAAGAAGCAAAGGCGCTTGTTGATGAAAAAATTAAAAATTTAGAGAAGCTTGTGAGTGAATACCGTAGTCGTATATTGAAGATGGATAGCATCCATAGCGAAACCGAGAAAGAAAGATATAAAATATCAAAAGAAAATAATTATTATCTAACGTTATTGAAAAAAGAATACACACGACGTTCGGATAGAGAAAACCAGATCGTTAGAGAACTTGAAGAACAAACTGAGAAACAATCCGAACGGATTAAAAACCTGAGGAAATGTGTAGCAAGATATAAAAGTGACTATCAGAAACAATCCAATAAGGTTAAAAGACTGAGGAAGCTTGCAGTACAAAATAAACTTCGCTTCGAGACTGATAAGGCTATCAAAAAAAAACTCAGTGATGAAAAAGATGCGCTATCCAGACGGGTTGAGGAACTAACGAATGAGTTACATCATCAAACAGCACTGCTTGAAGGCAAACAAAAGCAACTCTCCAATACAGTAAGTCAAAATGCTCTTTTTATGAAAATGCTGAAGCGTTCATCTCAATTGAACAGTACCAGAGTGCTTGAATTGATAAAGAGTAAAAAGATGTTCTCTCAGCTTCAGAGTGAGCTGAAAGAAACCCGGTCTCTTTTGAAAGCGAAAGAGGCTGAACTGAGCTCAAGGGATGCTGAATCCATACAGTGGGATATTGACAGGGCAGCGTCGAATAAAAAGATTAAAAACCTGAGGGCTAAACTGAGAGCACTCTCAATGGACGACCAGACGACTGATACTAAAGCTGCATTGGATGAGGCTAGTTGATAGTCAAAATAGTTGTGAATTTTTTAACGTTGTAAAAGGAGTATTACAATGGCAAATCCAACAGGTGTAGCAACCTCTGCACACATAATTGACCAGAGTGTTCGGATCAAAGATATGATGTCCGGCGACGATCCCGCCAGCGTTGCGGAATATTCATTATATCGATGCAGTGCTCTTACAGAGCCATTAAGCAAGATGCGTAAAGGGATCACTGTGGAAGAGTTACCTGAAAAGCCTTTGCCGTGCAGTCTTTTGAGTGAATTTAAATGTCTGGATCGTCGGACGGTTTCAGCGCATCCATTCCTCGAGGATAGTACTGAGGAGATGCCAAGCGTTTTAAACAAAATTAACGAAGCCAATGGCTATGAAATCTGGGCTGAACTGGCAAATATGGATCAGCAAAGAAGGGCGTACTACCATCGCCTCTGCCAGCTTCACAGTCAGCTCTGTGAATCTCTGAATGTCGCTCAACAGGTTGAAAACTTATTAGAAAACGATATTTCTTTTTATATCGAAGTGTTACAAGGTCAGCATAAGGGTCAGGAAGAATTACCGGTAATGGGCAGTAAATTCTCTCAGGCTTTGACTGCACACTTAGGTTCTCTTGAGAGTGCGCTAGATCAGAAGACGAAAATACTTGAAGCCCGAAATGAGCAATTTCATGAAATGGATAAAAAAATCCAGGAGCTTACGCAGCAGGCTGTACTTAGCAAAAATACAGCGTTTTCGGTAGCGGACGAACAAGTCAGAACCATTCAAACTAAGGAATTATTCAAAGAATTAGAGGAGCAGCTGAGTCTATCTCGTAAGCGTTCAGCTCTGATGCGGGAAGAGCTTAAGGAAGTTCGAATAGAAAGAAAAGAGGCTCAAGCTGCCCTTCGCAGTTTCGAAGCTGGAAAACATGTGAGCATGGAAGATTTTAAGAAGTTGAAGGCGGATTTAGCACAAGCTCGTGGCGATCAGCATATTTTAAAAATAATAAAGAAAGATAGAGATGAACTATTCGGAATAGTTAAAACGCTGCAGGATGAAAAAGGTAAACAATACGAAGAATTTTACAGGACGAAGCAGAAGTTATTAGAAACTAGAATGTTCTCAAATAATCAGCAAGTTGAATCAGAAAAAATGCAAAAAGCAATGCAAGAAAAAAACGATGTGTTGTCCAGACGGGTTGAAGGGCTGGAGGCAGAGTTAGCAGAAGCTCGTCGTTGTTCAGATGCTCATCTGGCTCTTTTAAAAAAAATGCGGAAAGAAAAAGCTCAACAATCCAGGGGAGCGAGCCAACGTGAGAATGAGTCAGATCCAAAAACCACAGAGCGTGACGACATTCAGGGGGAACTGTTTGAACTGGAACTTGAAAACAATCATTTGATGAGCCAGTTGGCCTGTAGAGAACAAAGTCTCAGAGCTGAAAAAAGAATGCGCTCTCAGCTTGAGAATGAGCTGGAACAGACCCGGTCTCTTTTGCAACAGAAAGAAGATGAGGTGATCGCCTGGGTCAATCAATCGAGACAGTGGAACACCGCCAGGGCGGCTATGGAAAAAGAGATTGAAAATCTGATGGATAAACTGAGCATGCTATTACAGAACAACCAGTCAGAGGAGATGGAAATTTCCCAGGATAATAGTTAAACGGTTTATAAATTTTTTAATAGTGTAAAAGGAGTATTACTATGACTTACCCAATTAAATCAGCAGCAGGGCCTTCATTTGTATCTGACCCCAAGGTCAATGAAAATGTTGAGATGCCACCTGAAGCGCCTCGCAAATGTGCGGACAGTTCTGCAGTGGATTCATTGCATCGATTCTCTGCTGTTATAGATACATTAAGCCTGTTGCGCGAAGGCATGACCGCGGAAAAGTTGCCTGACCGTCCTGATTATTGCCATCTTCTTTACGGTGATAAAAGTCTGATGTCACGGAAAGTGGTAGCTTCTTCACTGCGGTATGACTCGTCAACCGATTCAGGAAAGCTAGAAGACAGAGAGGCTGAAATTCTGACTGAGCTGGGGAGAATGGACAGACGAACTCAGGAGGATTATCAGCAGCTCTCCAGGCTTCATAGTCAGCACTCTGAGGCTATGGATGTTGCTCTAAAGACTGAAAAGGAATTGAAGATCATTTTTCCCTTCTACAACAGTGCGATGGAAAGGCAGCATCATGATCAGAAAAAAGTAGGGTCACTGTTTGGTAAGTTGCAAGAACAATACAAAATCCTTGACACCAAAGATGAGGAAGTAGATGAACTGGTTAGAAAAAATCAGGATCTTACACGAGAGCTTGAAAGCAGCAGAAATAAATTGTTCAAGTTGCAGAATGTGGAAGACATAATCATTCGTAATGATGCATCAGTCAGACTGTTAGAGAACAATTTAAGAGAAGCTAATCTTCGTCTAACATCGATGCAGAAAGAGCTTAATACACTCCGGCAAGAAAAATCTGAAAAATGGAAACCTGCTGACAAGCAGGATAAGGATTTAGCAAAAGACCAACCTGATCCAAATGTTGATAAGGATACCTTAAGCACAACCCTTAAAGAAAAAACTGCACTATCCGAACGGATTGAAGATCTGGAGAGACTTTTAGAAGACGCCAGGGATCGCTCGAAAGCTGCTGAAGATCTCGTGGCCGATACGAGGAATAAAATGAATCAAAAAGACAAACAGCTTCGGAAGCTGAAGGAGAATCTGGAAAGTGCTAATCGTAACGCAAGTGAACATGCAAACGCAGTAAAAAAGGGGCATGCAGAAAAACACAGGCTATCCAGCCAGCTTAAAGCTCTGGAGAAGCATTTATCACTTGCTCAGCATGCAAAAGATTATTATCAGAAAAAGGCTATCGATGACCAGATAAAATTAATAGAGCAATCCAGACGGATTGAGCAACTTGAGGATGAGTTACGCCAGAAAGGCATAGCAGAGACAGAAGCCTCACCGGATCAGGCTCGTTAACAGTCAAACGGCTTATGAATTTTTGCATAGTGTAAAGGGGGTAATACAATGGCAACACCAGCAGGCACAGCAAACCGACCGCTCGAATCTAACATTTTGGTTAATACAGATGTTGAGTTGGCATCTGAGTTGCCCAGCAACCATACGCGCCATACTGCGATCTATTCATTGCATCAATGCAAAGCTCTTACAGAGATATTAAGCAAGTTGCGCAAAACTACGATCGTGGAAGCCTTGCCTGAACCCCCTGTGCTTGGCCGTTTTAAAAGTCTGAAGTCGCGGACAGTGGCAGTTTCTTCATTCTGGCAACGTTCGTCAACCGATTCAGGAAAGCCTGTCCAGGCCAGTAAGACTGAAATTCTGGCCGAGCTGAATCAAATGGATGAGTGTCTTCAGCAGTATTATCAGCGCATCTGCCAGCTCCATCGCCAGCTCACTAAAACGCTGGAAATTGCTTTGCAGACTGAAACGGCATTGAGCGACGATATTCCCTTCTATGAAGAAGCGTTTAAAAGCCAGTATAAGGAGCAGCAAGAATTACAGTTAATGGCTGATAAATTGCAGAAACAAACCAAAATGCTTGAAGCCAAAGATCGTGAAGTCCATAAACTGGGTGCAGACATCAGCTTTCTTAAAGAACAGGCTAAGATTAGCAAAGAGCATTTGAACCGAGCTTGTGACCAGCAATCAATTAAGGCGATTGCTGATGAAAGAGTCAGAAAATTAGAGGATATCATAAGAAATGTTAATAGTAATTCAACATCGATTCAGAAAGAAATTAAAACCATCCGGGAAGAAAAAAAGCAGTTGGATGATGCCTTTTCCAAGATCGGGCTGAAAAAATTTTCGGACCCCCAACAGATTCTAAAGCTGTTGCAGGATTTAGAGTCAGCTAATCGCATCGTAAAGTCTTCTCGAGATCAAAATGAAAGAATAGTTCAGCTAGAAGAATTGAATAACAATCAGAGCAGGGATTTGCGAGAAGTTCAAAGGCGCTTAGAAGACTCTGAATCTTACGTACTAATAATCAGGGCAGAAAATGCTGATCTATCCAGTCAGAATGAGCAACTGAAGAGTCAATTGGCCAAAGCTAATACTGGCTCCGAAAGAAAAATCCATGAAGACAAAGGTGCGCTAACCAGACGGGCTGAGAAGCTGGAAAAGGATTTAGCAGAAGCTAACCGTAACTACCAGGAATCCATAAGAACAATCCGGGAAGAAAATGCTGTTCTTAATCGTGGCTATCAAGAAACCATAAGAAGAATTCAGGAAGAAAAAGACGTACTTAATTGTGCCTATCTAGAGACCATAAGAATAAACCAGGAACAGGCTGATCATCTAAATTGGCGTATATCAAAAGCTCAGCATACTGCAGGTTCTCATCAGGATGACGATATCAGAGCCCGTTTAGAACGATTGGAACAATCAAGACCGACTGAGCAGCTTGAGAATGACTTACGCCAGAAGGCCACTGTGCTTAAAGCCACACAAGAGCAACTGTCTGAAGTTGAAAGTCAAAAAGCTCATATGCTGAAGAAGTTAAAAAATATGCATAAAAAGCTCACCGCCAAGGGTATTGATGTGGTACCCAAAAATACACTGACTGAGCTTCAGAATAACCTGCAACGGGCCCAGTCTCTTTTGCAACAAAAAGAGGATGAAGTCACTGCCTGGGTCAACCGATCCCGACAGTGGGATACCGACAGGGCAGCTTTGGAAAGGGAGATTGAAACCCTCAGAGCCCTGCCAGGCAGGTTTATACAGAACAACCCAACAAGCGGAGATGAAAGCCCCTGATCAGGCGGGCTGATAGTCAAACGGTTCAAGAATTTTTTAATGAAGTAAAAGGAGTATTTCTATGTCCGATCCAATACACAATCCCGCAAGAGCATTTATTGAATCTCAATTTTTGGTGAGAGAAGGGGGGCGGATAACACGAGAGAAACCCGGCAAGAATCCGGGTCAAGCTGTGGAGTACGCATGGAGACGCTGTCGTGCCTCTAAAGGCAACTTGAGCATGGTGCTGGCAGGAAAGACTGTATCAACCTTGCCTGCCCGGCCCGAGCATAGTCGTTTTGTGAATGGCGGTAAATCTCTGGGGGACCGGACGGTAGGGGTGGAGCTGTCTTCATCCTGGCTCAGTAGTTTTTTGCCAACCTATTCGCTTCAGCCTGCCCGGGCCAGCGATGCTGAAACTCAGGCTGAGCTGAAGAAAATGGATGAGCGCATTCACGAGTATTACCAGCTTATCTGTCAGCTCCATAGTGACTACTGTGAAGTTTTGCAAGCTGCGAAACAGACTGAAGATGCATTAGGTAACGATATTCCCTTCTATGAAACCGTGTTAGAAAGTCAGCGCAAGGATCAGCAATCGTTACAGCTAATGGCCAATGAACTTCTCGATGAGTTCGAAACATTAAAAGACAGCTTCCTTGCTGATATCCAGCAAAGAGATCAGAGGCATTTGCAAGCTTATGATCAAGATCCTTCAAAAGCTAACTTCGCGCAGGCTTTGATTGCCCACGTTCGTTCACTTGAAGATGAGCTGCGTCAGAAGACCCTGTTGCTGACAACTAAAGATGAGGAAGCTCATGACCTGGATAGAAAAAATCAGGAGCTTACACGACAGGCTGAGTTTAGTGAAAAACAAATGATTCAGGCGCTGACCGAGCAAGACAGAATGGGACGTGTTAAAGCAGTAGCTGGCACATTAGGGACGAATTTGGCAGAGGCTCGCCGTCGTTTAAAGATTTTCCAGGACGGCATTGATAAACTCCACAAAGAAAAAAATGCAGAATCCACAAGGGCTAACGATCTGAAATTCCAGCTAAATCAGGTCACAGCCCAGTTACGGGAAAGGACCAGGAAGGAAGGGCAACAGTCTGAAACAGAGCTTGAAAACATTCGCTTGAAGAGGCAGCTGGATAATGCACAAGGCAGCCTTAAATCAGTATTAGAACCTTTAGAGAAGGTTGCAGCGTTGCAACTCAGAAGTGAACAGTTAGAGACGCTGACAAAAAATCAGACGCAAGATTTGCACAGAATCAGGGGTGAGCGAGATCAGGCCCATTCAAGAGCTGTGGCTATTGAAGAACAGTTGAAAAGCCACCACGCAGAAATGAAGCAAGTCATGGATGAGACAAAGAAAGCCGAAAAAGGCCTGAACCAGCTGCAATCTCAGATTCAACGGCTGCAAGCCCAGCTCGTCGAAGCACGAGAGCACAATGAAAAATTGCAGGCCGACAAGCTGTCTTCTGACACTGAGGTGCGTCATCTCAGAGCACGTTTCGCCAGTCAGGTCTCTGATGCACGAATCAAGGCCAGCCAGGCCAATATCCAGCTTAATATGGAGTTGAAAGAGAAGAAGAAGCAGCTTGAGAAAGAAAGAGCTCATTACCACGAGCTGTCGGCTCAGCTTGAGTTCCTGAACGGTGCCATGAAAAAGGAGAATGAAAAAGCGTCCGGGTATTTTGAAAAAAGTCAAAGGCTGGAAGAGAAATTCAGACTGGGTAAAGAGCGGTTAACCGAGCTTGAATCTCAAAAAACGCAGCTGAAAAAACAGTTAAAGGATACCCAGATTCAGCTTAAAGGCTCTAACGGTCGCGTTTCAGCCCTGGAAGTTCAGCTGGGTCAGCAAAACACGGAACTGGAGCAACTCAGAGCCAGAGGAGTTGAACTGAAGGCCAACGAAGAGGCGCTCGCCCAGGTTCAGGCTGACCTGCGACAGACCCGGTCTCTATTGCAAAAGGCTTCTTCGGAAGAGACAAGCGCCAGAGAAGCACTGCAAAAGAAAAAGCATGAAGTGAGAACCTGGATCGCTCAATCAAGGGAGTGGAATGCCGCCAGGGCCGCTCTGGAAGGAGAGGTAGCTACCCTGAAAGCCGGATTGCAAACAATCTTACAAGAGCAGCGTAGAGCGGAAGTGGAATTCGCCCGGCAGGCCAAGAGCCTTGAGGATCTGGCAAAGTCGCTGCTGGCATCAGAAACGAAGCTGAAACTGGCTTCCAGAGAGGCTCAGTCAGCCCGGAGCTCTCAAACCCAGCAGATTGAATCGCTGACTGTTGAGGTCTCTGAACTGAGGCGTCTCAAAGAGAAAGCTGAAGATGCATTGCTGACATCCGAGGCCCGGTTCAAGGAGGACTATAGCCAGTCTGAGCGCAGTGTGAGTGAATTGGAGCAACAGCTCATTGCCTTGAAAGCTCAGCTGAGCAACGTTTCTGAAGCGGAACAGAGAGCGATCGGTGAAGCAGCGCAGGCCAAGTCAGACTGCAAAAAGTTCAGGAGTGATGCTGTTCGTCTTGAGCAACAGGTAGACAGGCTCACCAGAGAGGTCTACCGACACAGGGATGAGCAGAAGAAGGCCAAAATAGAACTCGGGAAAGAACGGCTTGAGTTGAGAAGTGAGGTAGCAACGCTGAGGGAGAAAGCTTCAAAAGCGGATATTATTGAGCAGGAGCTGCAGCTTAAGCAAAAGGCCTTCTCCGATCAAAAAGCTCAGTTTTCCCAGACGGAAAGTGCACGCAAGGCTCAGCTTGAGCGGCTCAGGCAGGATCTGGACGAGTCCAGGCAAAAGCTTCATGAAGAAGAGGCGGCTAAATTAGGCTTTCAGCTGGATTACAATTCTGCCAAAAGCCATTTGGAACAGTTGCAGCAAGAGCACGCTGAGGCCATGGCTGAAATTGACAGGTTGAAAGTCTTGTCGGAAAACAGTGGGCAGGCGCCAAGGACTGGTACTGGTTTTGATTTCCGGGAGTCCGGCGTCGAGTATGACGATCAGGGAGCCTATGTCAGTCTCAGTACCGCCACACATCAACCCAATTCTTTACTTCAACCTCTTTCTGTGACCGGTGAAACAAGGTTGACCGATCTTCAGGCTCAGGGTCCTCGAGGTGTTTCTCGCTTTCAGTATCAGGAGCTTATGAGGAAGAAAAATGAGTTGGAGCAGCAGATGTCAGACCTTAGGGAGGAACTCAAAATGGCTCAGGATCAAAAGAGAGACTATAAAAAACGAGTCAGTGAGGCCGCCCTGGAAGTGGCAGATATTAAAAAGCAGCTGAAAGAGGTTAAGGCAGAAAGTGAGCAATTTGCGCACATTGCCAGCGATCGGGCAGAAGAAGAGAAAAAGTGGCGTGAAGAGGTCGGTAAACTGACCAGAGCAAAGGCGCAGATTGAGCTTGAGAAACAGACTCAGGTGGATGAATCTCTTGAATTTGCCGATAAAACCGTGCTTCGAAATGCTGAACTGGAGACAGAGGCGGGGTACTTGAGAACCCGGTTGGAGGATCTGGAATACCGTCTGGAAAAAGAAATGCCTACTGTTATGCAGGAAAATGAGAATCTGACTCTGCAAAATGAAGCCTTCAAGACGGCACTTCTTGATGTGGTTGGTTTATTCAGAGAGAAGCTGTCTGAAGCGGATCAGCAACAACTTGAAGACAGGCTTTTGAAGATACAGTCACTGCTGCTGCCACAGCAGTAAAATACTGCCTTTAAGGTTAAACGGCAGCTATTGAACAGATGCCGTTTTTTTCAGCTCTAATACCAATCGAACTTTCTAACTACCCGGATTGCCGACGCAATGGCGTAGCTAACAGGCTCGATTGGTTCTCAGCTTGAGTCCCTCAGTGCCGTCATGAAAACGGTGACAGCAAACAATCAATCTTTCTTCCGTAGTTCGGTTATTTTCACCGTACCCTCTTCAGTGACAGTGAACACATGGCTGCCATCGCGGCTGAAGGTAGCTTTGACGAGACGACTATCATGGGAAATGATAGCTTTTTCAACCCATGTCCCACGGGTCTGCTGACCAATGATTTTAGTGGTTTTGTCCTTGCTGGTAGTGAGCACGTGGCGGCCATCAGGGCTGAAACTGGCCAAAAAGACCTCCTGTTCATGAAAAATTATGGCTTTACGAATCCAAAATCCATTGGCTTCCCGACCATAAATGCATACCGTACCAAAGATTGAGTTACTCGAGGTACTTCCGGCGCCCACCACATAGCGGCCATCCGGGCTGAAGCTGACAGAGACGACGCGGCTAATATCGCAAAAGATGGGTTGTTGCTTCCATGATTCATCGGCATTCTCGCTATAGATTTGTGACTTTCCACGACGATTGTCGGTAACCCAATGGCGGCCATCGGGGCTAAAGGAGACAGTGGCTGATTCGGCATCAGCCCTGTGGGAAATCTGTACCCATGATCCATCAGCTGCCTTGCCATAGATTTTTGGCTTGTCATAACCAGCGGTTATTACCAGATGGCGGCTATCAGCGCTGAAGCTGACTTTCACTTGAGGACTTCTATGGCGACTGGAACCTGTTTCTTCCCATGATTCATCGTCTTTCAGGCTATGGATTTTTATCTCGTGACCCCAACTGGAGGTCACCAAATGGCGGCCATCGGTGCTGAAGGTGGCTGATGAGACTATATTGTGAAAGCGAATGATGGCTTTTTGTTCCCATGATCCAGTGTTACTCAGACTATGGATCTGCGCCGTCCTATCGTAACTGATGGTCACCAAATGGCGGCCATCGAAGCTGAAGCTGGCTGATGTGACCTTATCGTGATGGCGAATGATGACTTTTTGTTCCCATGATCCGTTGTCTTTCCGGGTATGGACCTGCGCCGTCCTGTCGTTACTGTTGGTCACCAAATGACGTCCATCGGGACTGAAGGTGGGCGACATCAGATTACGTTGATGTTTAATGGTGGCTTTTAGCTCCCATGATCCATCGCTCCCCAGGCCAAAAACTGTTGCCGTGTCGTCCTGACTGGCAGTCACTGCATGCTGACTATCGGGGCTGAAGATGGCTGAACTGATAGCACGATCATGAGTGATGAGTTTTTTTTCTGGCCATGATCCATCATCCTGATGACCGAAGATTTTCACCGTGCTATGAGAATTGAACACCATCAGATGACGGCCATCATCACTCAGGGTGGTTGAACGGGGTTGGTGATTTCTTTCAATGATGGTTTTTGTATCCAACTTGAATGTTTTGTATTGAGACATAAGTACAGTCTTGGTGAAAAATAGCAGAGCAGGTACAGAAGCCCCCGTCTTTTGGAGTTTGGTTAGTGACGTCAATAAGGCCTTATCGTTCGTAAACGACCCAAGCCAATCATGGACTTGTTGATTACTTTTTGTAGTGATGGTTTTTCTCAGTTGATACTGGTGTGATAAAGGAAACCGACGAAACCACGCTTTTGCCAGGGCGTTATCGCTTTTAATAGCATCGCGAAAGTGGGTGCATACCTGTTGTAAGCAGTGAATATCCCGAAGCGACAAATATCTGAAGATGAGGGAATATGATGTTGTGGATAATAAATGCAGCAAAGAATCTATCTGCCTGTCAGGTACAGTGACGGACCTGCCGACATGGATAGTAGTGGTTGTTGCCGATTGAGCTTGCTCGGGTGGTGGTGAGGGTAAATCTGTAATTTCGAGCTTGTTATTTATAGAATTCATAGTGTTTTTTACTTACGTCAGGATTTCCTTTCGACCAGTTACGACATTTAAAAATTGATTTTGGTAATTAGATTGGGTTTTGGAATAAAAGTTCATAAAAATTTTTTGAGTGCAACTAACAAAACTTTTGTCTGCAAGTTGTTGCTGTAACTAACTAACCGGTTAGTGATTTTATTGAGGGAAAATTCTTAACTAATAGTAATAAGGCAACCGATAATTTACGGAAATCTGCAAAACATGCTCTTGTCGGAAGCAGTGAGTTTATTCTCTCTAATTAATTGTCATCGGCTAAAGGAGTAACGACTATGATACCTGTTAGTCACACAATCAAATCAATGCATTCGCAGCCATTAAATCGGAATGACACACACACCGGGGTCAGTTTACAGCCTTCTGATATTGCTAAAAAACTAATTGATAAAGTATCCTTTGGGATACTGAGTAGTGAGGGAAAGAAAAGCACGATAGTGTCTCCTGCCAGCCTGACTCCGGTTTTGGGCATGCTTCTGGCGTGTATAGATGATAATGCCAAAAAAGAATCAATTTTGGGGATCCCCAAAGGAACATTAACTGAAGAGCTGGAAACTGAAATCCATAAGGAACTCGGTAAGTTCAGCAAAGACAACCCTTACGGAAGCCATCCTGATCAGTTGATCTCCTGCGCTAACTTCATTGCTTCAGCCTACCACCTCAGTCATGAGCAGTTAGAAAAAATACTCTCTGAATGTTATCAAACCCGAAAGCTGGAAAGTAATTTTTGGGATGTAGCTGAAGTCACAGAAGCTTATGTTAAGGGTAAAACCAAAGGAAAAATCGACAAGTTGTTTGATGGGTCGGGAGAAGTTAAAGCAGCATTAGGTAATGTAATGGAATTCCGGGGTCTCTGGGAGGATAGTTTTTCTCCAGATGAAACGGCTGCTGGAAGTTTTCTATGCGCAAATGGAACTTGTATTGATGTCGAGATGATGTCCAAAACTGAAACGGTTCAATGCGCTTCTAACAGAAAATTTACTGCCATCGCCAAGGAATTCCAATCTTTTAATGGAGAAAATCTTAAATTGGTCGCAATAAAACCGCGTCAGCAAAGTGCCACAGCGATTGACCATCTTGATTCAGATACGATTAATGAGCTGACTGAACAATTAAATTATAATGAAGCGAAATATCGGGTAACGCTACCCAAAATAAAAGTAGTAGACAGTTGTGATACCAAGTTACTTGAGAAAATTTGTGAGGCATTAGGAACCGAAATAGTAGCAGGAGATCTGACAAGATTGGGCTTACCGGCAGATCTTGATCTGGACGTGCTTCAGAAGATCGTATTATCTGTTGATGAAGAAGGCGCCAGCGGTAAGATGGCGACTGTTGCAGCAGTTTCTACAAGGAGCGCAGGATCCGGATTTTCCAGTTTCAGTTTTGACTGCCCTGGCTACATGGCCATTGTAGACAAAGAGGGTAAACGGTTGATTGAGCTGGTCGTTAAGGATGGCAGTTTTTTGGAGTTTGTTGGTGATCCTATAATCACCACCGCTGAAAAACCGAGCTCTGATAAGGTGGCAAGTTCCAACTTTTTTGATATGTCTGAAAGCGAAGATGATATGTCTGATTACGGAGGTGTTATTTCTGATTACGAAGATGATAGTTCTTATGTAGAGCCCGCAGATAAAAAAGAGATATTACAAAAAGACTTATCTCAAATAAAAAGGCTATCTTTTATGTCTTTTGAAACTGCTGATGTGAGTACTTATATAAATAAAACCTATAATCCAAATGGGCGTTTTGATATTACAAGCGCTGAAGCAACTGACAGGAAATTGAAAATAAAGCTTTCTTCTTTGGATGATGCTGAAAAGCTTCAAGAAATCATATCAGAATCAATTGGAGAAAAAGATTATATGAATTCAGTTAGGCTTTCCAAAGGTTTATTTTCTGTTGATTTAGATGTTTCAGTAGGTGGTTGGTTAGCAATGATCGATAAAATAACTTCTTGATTCACACGACAGAATGAGGAGCCGCAATATCCACTGAGGCTATCGCGGTTCTTTTTTTGTTTTTCAGTTTGGCTGGAGACCAACCAGCCAAAACGTCAAAATGGGATTTTTTTCTCGTCAAGTGATGATGAAATCGTAGAGTTATCAACTCTTTGAACAGATGCCGTTTTATTCAACCGCAATCAGGCATTAAAACGCTTGAAACGATTTGCCAGTCCATTAGTGGAACTGTCCTGATCGGAAGTTGTACCGGACTCTTTCAGGCGGTCATAAACCCGGTTGCCCAGAACCTTGCCCAGTTCTACACCCCATTGATCAAAAGAGTTGATCTGCCAGAGGGTTCCCTGCACAAAGACTTTCTGTTCATAGAGTGCCACCAAAGCACCCACTACCTCTGGAGTGATTTTCTCAGGCACAATCATATTGTTGGGACGGTTGCCGGGAATCACCTTATGAGGCGCCAGAGCGTCAATATCGGCACTGCTTATGCCCGCCTTTGTTAACTCTTCACGAACCTCATCCAGATTCTTACCCTGCATCATGGCCTGACTCTGGGCCAGAGCGTTGGCAAATAGCCATGGATGCTGTTCGCCCAGTGGATTATGGCTGGTGGCCGGAGCAATGAAGTCTACAGGAATCAGTCGTGTACCCTGATGCAGCAACTGGTGATAGGCGTGCTGGTCATTAGTGCCTGTGCCACCCCAGATAACGGCACCTGTCTGGTAATTAACGGTGCTGCCATCTCTGCGGGTCTGCTTGCCGTTACTTTCCATATCCATCTGTTGTAAATGGCCCGGGAAGTCACGCAGGAAGTAATCGTAGGAAATAACGGCGTGGGACTCTGAGCCAAAGTAGTTCTGGTACCAGACCCCCAGCATACCCAGGATAACCGGCATGTTCTTTTCCAGAGGCGCCTGGGCAAAGTGTTTGTCCATCTCCCAGGCACCTTTCAGCAGTTTCTGGAAGTTGTCAAAGCCCACTACCAGGCTGATCATCAGTCCAATGGTGGACCAGAGCGAGTAACGGCCACCGACCCAGTCCCAGAGTGGCAGGGTGTTTTCCTGGGCGATACCAAACTCGTCAATGGCTTTCAGATTGGTGGAAATAGCCACGAAGTGTTTGCGAATGTCGGATTCGGCACAACCTTTTTCCAGCATCCAGGCACGTGCAGCCTGGGCATTCTGCAAGGTTTCCAGTGTGCCAAAGGATTTGGAAGCCACGATAAACAGGGTGGTTTCCGGATCAATCCTGCGGAAAACTTCAGAAATTTCGTTCGGATCAATATTGGCTACATAGTGATGTTCGAGCCCTTCAACATGATAAGGCGTCAGAGCATTGATGACTGTCTTCAGGCCCAGATAGGAGCCGCCAATACCAATGTTGACAATGTGTTTGATGGCTTTGCCGGTGAAGCCTTGCCACTCGCCGGAATGCACTGAGTCGGTAATGCCTTTCATGCGCTTGTGGGTATCGCGTATTTTGGGCATGACATCTTCACCGTCGACCATGACCGGATCTGTGCCAAAGTTACGCAGGGCTGTGTGCAGAACGGCACGCTTCTCGGTGTAATTGATTTTGTCACCCCGGAACGTGGCCTTAATGGCCTCTGGCAGTCTGGCTTGTTCAGCCATCGTCATCAGGGAAGACATTACATCGTCGTTTATCAGATTTTTGGAGTAATCCAGAAACAGGCCAGCCGCTTCCAGGCTGTAGCGTTCAAATCGGTCCTTGTCAGCTGCAAACAGTTCTCGCAGGTGCGTGCCTGCCATCTTTTGTTGCAGGGTTTCCAGCGATGAGGATTCAGGCAAGTGTTGAATAGGACTCATGTGAGTACAGCCTCGGAGTGTTGTGATAGAAAGTAGAGTTTATGAATGGTAAGTACTCAACCATACGAAATCATATTTTCTGACTTATTGTTCAGGCACTCGCGGCAACTGCTCCTGCGTTGCTCTAGCTCCTGCATCCATGCAGTCGTGATGCGTTGCAACTCTGGTCACATAGCTTGCTATGTTCCCGTCGTTGCGCCTTGCAGAGCACCTGCCCAATAAGCCAGAAATATTCGATTCCGTATGGCTGAGTACTTACGAATGCTTTGTTGATTTAATGAGGTTTCTACTCCTTATATTTTTGACTGCATATATCATCAATTTTTTTTTCTATATTTTTGTAGGTATCTTTTTTAAATTTCAATAAGTGGCGCTGCTCTTGATCAATCAATGTCAAATGCTCACCTGACCGCTCAACGTTAGCCAATAAAGTTTCCTTCTCTTCATCGTCGTCATCCCTGGCAAACAGTTGCCAGGGCTTCCCTGCTTCTTTTTTGGCCGATCCTGTAGACACGAAGTCTGTACAGCCGTAGGTTCCGTTATCTTTAAGAAAAACCAGAGTGTAATGATTTTTTTCTCCACAGTCGGAATCGCTGGAAGCATTTCCCGAGCATATTATCAATGCACCCGCTTTCGCTTCCTTCCCCAGCACTTCAGGGTTTAGTAACAACCACATGTCATAGGGAGCTTCTTGGGCAGTCAAAGCAGGAGAGCTGTAGCTGATGAGTGTCAGTAATCCTATACTCAAAACACTCATGCACCTGCTAAACCAGTGTGAAACCTGTCGTGTCCTGTCTTCCATAGAGCTACCTTCGTATTGTTGAGTCTGGTTCAGTATAAGACACTCCTTCCCTGTTTAGCTCCCGGTTAATTCAACCATTGCTAATCTTTCTGACGTGTTATCGTGATGTTGTCAATCAATCGGGCCTTGCCGAGGTAGGCGGCTGCCAGAATCACCAGGTTCTGGTCATCGGGACCCGCCGGCAGAAGCGTGGTAGTACTGCTGATGTTGAAATAGTCCGGCTTGAATCCAGCCTGTGCCATTTTTGCAAAAGCGTTACGGCGCAGCAGGTCATAATCACACTCGCCCGCCAGAATAGCTTCACGTGCGGCCCGCAGACAGCGATAAAGCGTGGGGGCTATTTCTTCACGCTCTTCCGGTGTTAGATAACCGTTGCGGGAACTCATGGCCAGTCCGGTATCTTCGCGGGCGATAGGTGCACCGACAATCTCAACAGGTATGCACATGTCTTTGGCCATTTTGCGAATAATGGCCAGCTGCTGGAAGTCTTTTTCTCCGAAGACAGCCACATCGGGACGAACAATATTAAACAGTTTGCTGACCACTGTGGCTATACCTGTGAAAAAGCCCGGACGGCTTTTGCCACAGTGCATGCCATCCAGCTCTTCGACACTGACGTGGGTGTGATGTTCGCTGCCTTCAGGATAAATTTCTGTCGTCTGGGCAGTGTAGAGCAGGTCCACTCCCTGCTCGATCAGAAGCTGCTGGTCCTGCTCCATGGTGCGAGGGTAAGAGTCGTAGTCTTCATTCGGGCCAAACTGCAGTGGGTTGACATAAATGCTGACAACGACAACATCGCAGAATTCCTGGGCTTTTTTGACCAAAGTGAGGTGACCGCCGTGCAGATTACCCATGGTCGGCACGAAAGCTACGGTTTTGCCTTCGACTCTGCAAGCTGCTACCCCAGCCTGTATTTCAGCGATGGTATGAAGTGTTTTCATAGCGAATAACTAGACGATCAGTGACTTTAAAAAAGCCAGTATTTCTGGCTTTTGGCGGTTGTAAGAGATTCTGTTTATACCATTCAGCCAGATCATTCAGAAACCTGGCTGAATGGAGAGACTCAATTGAAGCTGTGTTCCGGACCCGGGAAAGTGCCATCTTTAACTTCTGCAACATACCGAGCCACAGCTTCCTGTGGGGTGGCACTGTCTTGCATGTAGTTTTTGACAAACTTGGGCTTGCGGCCTGCTGTTAGATGGAGCATGTCATGGAGGACCAGAATCTGGCCATCGGTTGCGTCTCCGGCACCAATGCCGATAACCGGGATGTCAACGGCTTTGGTGATTTCCCGTGCCAGGTCGTTGGGCACACATTCCAGAAGCAGCATGGCCGCACCGGCAGCCTGCAGATCAATGGCAGCCTGGATCATGCTGTTGGCTCTTTCCTCTTCCCGACCCTGAACCTTGTAGCCGCCAAAGACATTAACAAATTGTGGTGTGAGTCCCATATGGACACAGACAGGAATGCCTTGCTGCCTGAGGCAGGTCACGATAGGAGGCAACCAGCCTTCACCCTCCAGTTTCACCACTTCGGCACCGGCCTGCATGATTCTGGCGGCACTGATGACCGCCTGTTCTTCGGTGGCGTAGGAAGCAAAAGGAAGGTCTGTCATGACCATGGAGTCATGAGCTGCCCTGGCTACACAGCGGGTGTGGTAGCACATGTCATCGACGGTGACGGGAACCGTGCTGCTATTGCCCTGTATGACATTGCCAAGAGAGTCCCCCACCAGAATGACTTCAACCCCCTGAGTGTTGACCAGATGGGCGAGCGTCGCGTCATAGGCCGTCAGGCTGGCAAATTTCTCGCCGGATTGTTTCATGTCGGCCAGGGTTTTCAGGGTTACTTTAGCCATCTATCAGGACCTTGAGCCTTTAGCGTTAACTGGAAAGTGCTTTGTGGCGGATTATACGCAAAGCAGTCAGGTGTGTCAGTGCTTCTGGGGAAGCGTGATTCGGAAGTTTATCGAATGAGCGTAAACCTCCGTACTTTCGTTACGTGCTTTCGCTAAGTGCTTTCGTTACGTGCTTTCGCGACACCCTCTTTCATGTCGGGGAGGATGTCAAAGCCAGGGATACTTTGTTGCCATGACTTCAATGCCTGCGGTTCCGACTTCTGCCAGAAGTGTGGCTGCCTTGCGGCCATCAGGCAGGGTCAGGTCAGGGTCTATATCCAGAAGTGGACAGAGCACAAAGTTTCTCAGATGCATCTGATAGTGGGGCACTGTCAGACGATCGGAATCAATGATTTCATCACCGTACAGGATAATATCAAGATCGAGTGTTCTCGGCCCCCAGTGCACGGTTCTGATTCTGCCATGGTTATTTTCAATGGCCTGTAAGGCGTCCAGTAACGGCAGTGGTGCGAATGTGGTTTCAATCCGAACGGCAGCGTTGTAATAGTCAGGCTGTCCTGCAGGCCCCACCGGTTCACTGATGTAGAGCTTTGAACAGCCTGATAATTCAACTTTGGACAGGGAATCGATGTCGTCCACGGCTCTTTGCAATTGCAGACCGGGATTGTCCAGATTGCTGCCCAGGGCTATATAGACGCTGGTCATAATGCTTCAGCTTCGCTGGTTTATTGCGGTTTGTTCGTAACAGGAGGACGCTTGCGTGGGCGGCGTCTTCTTCGTTTCTGGCCTCCCTTACCACCGGGGCGGGAATGAAGGTCGCGAATCATGCTGTTTCTGTCCTGGTCAGCAGAGTCCTGGATGTCGGTCCACCACTCCCCCGCTCCGTCCAGTGCTTCACCGGCGGCTTCCCTGAGTACCAGAAAATCGTAGGCGGCCCTGAATTTAGGGTGCGCCATCAAGGACTCAATGGCTCTGGGCTGACGGCGTTCCAGTCTGTGCTGCATTTCCCATATATCCCGTACTACCATGGTGAAACGTTTTGGAACCGCAGTGTGAGTACACTGATTGTCCAGCACGACCATGGCTGCCTGTTGCAGAGCGGGTATGGGAGGAATGCCCTGCTCACGGAGATCTCCGGCCAGTCTTTGCAGCGGCGTCCAGAGGAAGGCAGCAAATAAAAAGGCGGGAGTGACGGGTTTGCCACAGGCAATGCGTGAATCGGTACTTTCCAGCGCCCTGATAATCAGTGCTTCAGCAAATTCATCCTGAGCTTCAAGGCTGTGATGTGTTGCCGGGAACAGGTACTGAAGCAGACTGTATTCACGCAGAAGGTGGAAAGTTCTTACCCCTTTGCCTGATTGCAGTAGTTTCAGCACCTCGTCAAACAGCCTGGCCGATGGTATGTCACTCAGCAAATGACCCAGATCATAGATGGGGTCCGCAGTTGCAGGGTCCATATCGAAATCCAGCTTGGCCATAAAGCGCAGCGCCCGTATCATTCGGACCGGATCTTCGTGGTATCGTTTAACCGGATCACCGATCAACCTCAAGATCTGATCTTCAAGATCTTGAAGACCACCGCAGTAATCTATGACAGAGTGATCACGGACGTCGTAATAGAGTGCATTGACGGTAAAGTCTCGACGAATAGCGTCGTCTTTCATTGAGCCATAGACGTTGTCTCTGAGAATCCGTCCGGAATCAGAGTGATCGGACTTGTCCTTGCTGTGGCTATCATTGCGGGCATCATCATGACCGGCCCTGAAGGTGGCGACCTCAATCATTTCGCGACCAAACAGAATATGCACCAGCCTGAATCTTCGACCAATGATCCGTGAGTTACGAAACAGTCTGCGGACCTGTTCAGGCGTTGCATTGGTGGCAACGTCAAAATCCTTGGGGTGCAGGTCCAGGTAAAGGTCCCGGATACAGCCCCCTACCAGGTAGGCTTCATAGCCATTATTGTTCAGTCGGTGAAGTACTTTCAGAGCATTTTCACTGATTTCACGCCGTGAAACAGGGTGGTTTTCTTGAGGAATGCGAGTCTGGTCTTCAGACTGGGATTGGTCAGGCTCCCAAACAGAGTCGGGTTCAGGAAGCTGCGATTCAGGGGGTGCAGAGTCTTTTTCTGTGGATGGCTTAAGCAGGAAGTAAGCAGCAAGCGATATGCCCAGCACCACTAATACTGTAATAATGATGCCTGTCATGATGAGTTTTGCATGAAATCTTTGTTGGTTAGTCAGTAATATCGTCGCGGTGGATCAGATGTACTGCTCCGGTCTGGCGTACATCATAGCATTCCAGTGGGGGATGTTGACACAGGTTTATAGTCTTTAGGAGCTCATATCAGGACATCAGACAGGTGTTAGATAGAAAAGAAAAAAGGGGGAAAGGCAAACCTCCCCCCCTTAGTTGGCGAATCATTATTATTTTTATTGTATCGCCGGAGACTGTAAACGGATGATTTTGCTGGCTACCTTTTCCATGGTGAACCCGGAGGGCATACTGCAAAATAATCAACTTACTTTTGCCCTTATTGTTGTTATTTGGGCAGGGTTATTATTTTTATTATTTGTGCTTATTGTTATTGTTTTGTCAGTCTTCTGCATAGGTTGTGCCAGTTTTTTTAACTTGTTGATTTTTAACAATAATTAAATTATTCGAAGGGGGCAAATCAAGAAAAGGTTACGAGACTTTGTTACTTTCGCAGAGAATAGGTATTAATGCGTAACAGGTGGGGGGGTAACACTTCGGTGTTAACGAGGTGACAGAATCAGGTAGTTGCGGTCCTGGTCGATCTGAAAGTGAAACTGGCCCAGTACATTCATACCCAGCAACCCTTCTGCAAAGGCGTAGTCCAGCTCTAATCCGGCTACTTCCAGGTCTTTGACAATGTATTGACCGAGGTGTAGCTCCTTCACCCGATAAATAGGAGCAAAGACAAACCCGCTGGCTGTTTTCAACTGGGTATGATTCACCCGATGGGCCATTTTCTTGCGTTTAAGCTCTTTCAATAAAGCATTGGGCAAAGTTGTCAGGCTGGCTCCAGTGTCTATCAGCAATCTTGGCTGGCTCTTATCCTGAGTTGACGCTACTACGATGTAGTGGTTGCCTTCACTAAGGAGAGAAATGGCTGAAGCTGGCATTTCCTCGGGTTCTTCCTGAACAGGGGGCAACAGGTCAGACAGTTGTTTGAAAGCCATTCGGCCAAACTCTTCATCGGTCTGCAATAACTCGAGTTCGCGAATGGCATTGTTGGAATCCTCGGCAGACAGGTAACCCTGAGCCATTGCAAACCGGTAAAAGGCACGCTCGGGTTCCATGGTTGCCAGTTTCTGGAAGAGGGGCAGGGTTTCCTGGAGTTGTTGGTTTTTCTGCCTGTTTTCATAGATCATGCGGCTGAGCTTGTGAATACTGTCGGCTGTGTTTTCCAGCTGATCAGGCAGGCTGATGAATGAGCGGACGCTGATCAACACTTCAATGGCTTTCTCCAGCTCCTGCTCCTCGGTGTAGAGCTGGGCCAGCTTTTTCAGAAAAACCGGGTTTTGATAATAATGTTGGGTAAAACGTTCCAGTGCAGCAATACTGTACTCCCTGTGTTCATACCATTCATCTATTTTTTGCAGCAGGACTGTTTCCAGTCGTTGACTAAGTTCCGAATTCTGTCGCTCCTGCCTTTGAAAAATGATCAGGGCGTCATCGTACCTGTGTTCTTCCAGTGCCCGCTCAAAATCAATGATTTCCTGAGGTATGTCAGGCCACTCCAGCGTGTTAGTGAAATCTCCAAGAGGCAGCCAATTCCTGAAGTCCTGATTTTCGAAGTAAGTCTTTTTGCCCTTAACAGCCAACACTTCATGCCACCACCAACCGGTAATCAGGCCAGTGGCAAACATCATGATGGATAATGTTAGAAGTCTTAGAGCCAGAATTTTTTTCAACAGGACAGGGACTCCATTCAAGTATTTTTTCTTCAGTCTAGCTTGACTCCAAAGGGATCGTCGACCAATCCATCTGCGTGTTAATTGTGCAAATTATTTCATCCTTCTTTGCTCTATAGTATTGAAGAGATTTTTTCGCCTGTGGCTGATGATTTTCAGAATCTGTAGTCTGCCGCTCTTTCGTGATGGCATGAAATGGAGACTATCCATGAGTAAAAAAGTAGCTGTTATTCTTTCCGGGTCCGGTGTTTTTGATGGTAGCGAAATCCATGAGGCTGTTTTGACCCTGCTCAGCCTTGATCGCTGCGGAGCCAGTTACCAGTGCTTTGCCCCCGATATACCTCAACATCACGTTATTAATCATGTAACGGGTGAAGAAATGGAAGAAGGCCGCAACGTATTGGTAGAAGCGGCCAGGATTGCCCGGGGTGAGATCAGGCCGCTTGAAGAGTTGAAGGCGGAAGATTTTGATGCCCTGATTCTGCCCGGTGGCTTCGGAGCAGCAAAAAATTTATCGGATTTTGCTTTCAGTGGCAGCGAACTCAAGGTTCAGAGTGGCGTCAGCTTTGCGGTTAAGTCTTTCGCAGAAGCCGAAAAACCTGTTGGGTTGATGTGCATTTCACCTGCTATTGCCGGCCGTATATTTGGTGAAGGTGTTCTGGCCACCATTGGCAATGACGTTGAAACAGCTGCAGCACTGGAGCAGACGGGCGTTAAGCATGTAGAGTGTGCTGTGGATGATATTGTGGTGGATGACCGTCACAAACTGGTGACCACTCCAGCCTATATGATTGCCAGGAGCATCAGTGAAGCCGCTGTCGGGATCGACAAGCTGGTTGATCGTGTTCTGTCTATGGTCTGATTTCCCGAAGCCTTGTCCTCCTTTGTCTGGGATGGCAAGGCTGCTGTTCAGTGGACAGTGGACAGTGGACAGTGGTCAGTTGGCTTGCCCTCCCTTGGGTGATGAATATGCCTCATCTACGCAAATTAGTGATATTTATCTTACTAATATTTTGTGCTGCTTCTTACGGGTATCAAGTTGATACTTATGAAGTGCATATAAGTTTCAACCATAATGTTTCCTATGAAGATTACGACAAGAGTTTTTCCAGTGGTCTGTTGAATTTATTAACTGCTTTCTCGTTATATTATGATGAATATGTAAGTTCCGACCATTCTGCGTCATATGAAGATTACGTACAGAGTTTTTACACTGGTCTTTTGGATTTATTAACCTATCTGTCATTATATTACGATCATCTAAGGCTGCCTTTACGATTATCTGAAATGGTAAATGTTGCTTTATTACGTTTCCTTATATCTAAAAGCGCTAGTAATCATAATTATATATATATTGCTATTTTATCAATAAGCCTATTATCAGGTTTTTTGGCTAATACTGCTTATGACCTAAGCGTATTTTTTAATAGTAATGAAAGCTCGTTATTAGCCATTTTCAGACTCATCGCGAAAATAGCAGAGCACGAATTATCTATAGAAGCTTTCTGCTGCTTGGCAAGACAGCTTTTTCCAGGATTATGTCTTATTTGTTTAGATTCCTTGAAAGACCCTGCAGCTGCGTCCTGTGCAAAACACTGGTATTGCCAGGCATGCATTGATGAATGGGCGAAGCAATCACCTTTCTGCCCTTTATGCGAGCGTTAGTACCCTCCGATGCGCTATTGTCAGGCGCATCAGTCAAGCCGACCGGGGGATCGACAAGCTGGTTGATCGGGTTCTGGTAATGGTCCGATAAGCTAATGAGAGACTATGTCCTGCAGTTCCGCTCAACCTTAAAAAATCATTCCGTGTTTTTGGTGGATGTCAGCGCCTGAAGAATATCCTGTTGCCCAAAAACACGGGCAAACTCTTCTGCTGTCTGGCCGGCATTGTTCTGCTGTCGAGGGTCGCACTCACTTTTCATTAACCGGTAAGCCATCTTCAACTCTCCACGGAAGATGGCTGCCATTAATGCGGTATTTCCCCTGTTGTCCTTAAGGCAGGGGTCTGCTCCCTCTGATAAAAGCAGTTTAAAAGCATCGGGTTGTCCATTATAGGTAGCCACCATCAGGGCTGTGTAGCCCTTTTGGTTTTTAGCGTTTACCGGAAAGCCAGCTTTCACAAATGTGCTAATCACTTCTGTATCGTTGATACGGGCTGCTGCCAGAAAAAAGTCCGTAAGTTGTCGTGCAGTCTGATCTTTAACGACTTTTTCAGAAGCTGATGGTCTGACTTCAACGGGATAATCAGGAGTATCAGCCTGTAACTGTTGAACAGTGGCAGCGAATCCTAAAAACCATGAAAACAAAATAACTAAACGCATAAATCCACCTTCATTTTGAAGACAGTGGCACACACTTTGTGAGCGCCACTGCAGTGGCGTTATCTGGACATGCTCTTGACGGTTTTCAGGTTGCCGCCAACGGCTTTTGCCAGTTGTTCACCAAATTCCCTGTCAGCCTGATAGAAGTGACTGAGCATGATGTATTTCACATCTTCGTTTTCAACCTTGCCAAGATCTCCAGCCAGATTGCTAACAAGATTTTTGCGCTCCTGTTTGTTGAAGCTGCGATAGAGGACACCTGCCTGAGCAAACGGCAACTGTTTCCTGATAGCTCGCTGCAGATACTCGCCTTCAACAGGTAAAGAGCTATAGCGGCCATTGGCCACTTCCTTTCTTGGGTCTAAACGACTGGGTTGATAGTTAACGTCAGAAGTCTGATTGCCATGGTTGGAGGCGCCGTCCTGATTCCAGTTGCTGACCGTTGCTTTGGCACGGTTAACAGGAATTTGCTGATGGTTGGCGCCCAGACGATACATTTGAGTATCGGCATAGGAAAACACCCGACCCTGTAGCAGGCGATCTTCAGAAGGTTCAATCCCTGGTACAATATTGGCCGGGGCAAAAGCGGACTGTTCCGTTTCCTGGAAGAAGTTGTCCGGTGTCCGGTTCAGCGTCATCGTACCCACTCTGGTCTCTTCGATATCGAGCCACATCTTTGTGGCATCCAGTGGGTTGTAGTCAAAGTCATCCAGTTGTGATGGCTTGAGTACTTTTATGAAAAGATCCCACTTCGGGTAGTCGCCTCTGGCAATGGCTTCATACATATCACGCGTCGCATGACTGAAGTCCCTGCTTTGTATTTCTGCCGCTTCTTCAGCTGTCAGGTTCTTGATGCCCTGGCGACTTTTCCAGTGAAATTTCACGTAGGAAACATCACCGCCAGCATCAACGAATTTGTAGGCATGCACACCAAAGCCGTCCATCTGACGCAGGTTGGCCGGTGTGCCAAAGTCGGAATAAACCCAGGTCAGCATGTGGGTGGATTCAGGAACATGACTGAAGAAATCAAAGAATCGATTCGGGTCTTGCTGATTCGTTACTGGAGACGGTTTTAGTGAATGAACCATATCCGGGAATTTGATGGCATCGCGGATAAAAAACACCGGAAGATTGTTGCCTACCAGATCCCAGTTACCTTCACGAGTATAAAACTTGGTCGCAAAACCTCGCGGGTCACGCAAAGTTTCTGGTGATCCTTTGCCATGGATTACGGTAGAAAAACGAACAAATACCGGAGTGACTTCATCTTTTGTGAAAACAGCGGCGCGGGTTAAATCGGAAATATCACGACTGGCTTTAAATTCACCATAAACACCGGTTCCACGGGCGTGAACAACACGCTCAGGAATTCTCTCCCGGGCAAAACGCTGGAGCTTCTGAATGAGTTGAACATCCTGGAGTAGAACACCACCGTTCTCCCCGGCGGTGTATGAATTCTGGTTGTCACCCACTACTGCTCCGTTATCCCGGGTCAGAGGAGCGGCCTGAAGGGTGGTGGATATGGCAAGGGCAAGTAATGTGCAATACGCAAGCGGTTTCATCGCTTTTATCTCCTAACCTCCATGCAAGCATTTGTAACAGCGAAGATGCTTTCAAAAGGAATTTTTTAAATGTGATTTTTTTATGGTTAGCCGAGTCAGTCGATCATAACCAAGCCTGGATTTATTGAATCAGGCGGGAGAGTAAGGAGACAGTTACTTCTCTCTATCTGGACAATAGAGAAAGTTAATGGCTTTAAGTTTGTTGTGTATAAAAGTGTAATAGGGAGGATTTTAAAAATTAGTGAGAAGCCTGTGATAATTCTGTGAGAATTTCCTGTGATATTTTCAAACAGAGCAAGCTTAAGGGAATGGATGAAGGAATCTCCGGGACCATAAAGCTGCTCTGTGAAAGCGCTATCTACGCAGCCGTTACAGGAGGCATGGAGGCTACCAGTTTCAGTACTTCATTGTCGATGTAGTAGAGACCCTTGCCCTCAAAGCCAATCATATCGATTTTATCCAGAATACCTTTGAACAGCTTTTCTTCTTCGTGCTGCTCGGCTACATACCACTGCAGAAAGTTGAAAGTACTATAGTCCTTTTCAGTAAATGCAGTGTGCGCCAGCTCGTTGATACAACGGGTCACTTCGCACTCGTGCTCGTAAGTCCGCTGGAAGATATCTCTTACCGATTCATACTGGTGGGGAGGTGCATTGATTGCACCGATGATAGCCATTGCCCCAGTCTCATTAACATAGTCAAAGAGCTTTTGCATATGCTCCATTTCTTCCCGGGCATGCCGACGCAGAAACTCGTTGCAGCCATCAAGCCCCTGGGCTTCGCACCAGGAAGCCATTTGCAGGTAAAGGTTGGAGGAGTGTAAGCGCCAAATAAACCAGCGTACTGGCTGCCGCCCCCAAGATTTCTTATTCTTTGCCTGTCTTAACATTCCAGGGGAGAAGCTGTTCCAGTTTCTCAACGGTATCGGCGTAAGGCAGCTCTTTTAAAATATGGTTCAGGTAATTGAAAGGCTCCAGACCATTCACCTTTGCGCTTTCAATCAGGCTGTATAAAAGGGCACTGGCTTGCGCCCCTTTTGGCGTGTCTGCAAACATCCAGTTCTTGCGGCCAATAGCGAAGGGGCGGATGGTGTTTTCCGCTGCGGCATTACTGATATCCAGGTGGCCGTTGTCACAGTAAACGACCAGTTTTGGCCATTGGTTCAATGCATAGCTCATGGCTTGGTGCGACAGGCTGCCCGGGTCTAGCCTGGTTATGTTTTTCTCCAGCCATACATGAAAGTCGTCCAGTAGTGGCTTACTCTTTTGCTGACGCAGGATGGCTTTTTCTGATGGAGGAAGATCTCCTATTTCTTTCTCAATGGCGTAAAGCTTACCGATTTTGCCTAAAGCGACATTCGCCTTGCTAACGCGGGTGTTTTTCACCTTTTTGCCCGGTTTGGCTTCGCCCTTCCTGGCATCCAGAAATTTCCTGCGAACGTGGTCGAAGCAACCCGCCTGGGTGATGCCTTCTTGTTTGCATACAGCGTCGTAACTGGCATACCCGTCAGTTTGCAGGTAACCGCTGAACCCTTCGAACAGACGCAGGGGAACCTCCTTGCCTCTTGAGGGATCGTATTCAAACACCACCGATGTTTGTCCGGGTGGCCCACCAAGGCTGACCCACATATATTTGTCAGAGTTGATGGACTTGCTGGTTTCCTTGATCACCTGAATTCGGGTTTCGTCAGCATGGATCACCGAACCGGTCTTTTGATGATCTCTCATCAAATTGATGAGTGGCCGCAGTTCTGTAGACAGCCGAATCAAAGAGTTGGCCATCGTCGTCCGGGTGACAGAGCCACCGTATCGCTTGAGGATATTCTCTTGCCTGTACAAAGGCAGTGCGTCGCAGTACTTGGAGACAATGATCCAGGCCAGTGTGCAAACAGAGAGTGAAGATTTGGGCAGTGGGTGTTTTGGCAGCTCTGCAACTTTAATGACCCGCTTCTCCTGTCCATGCTCATCGACTTCTGGAAAGACTGCTTTCTCTTGCAGAATTTCTTTCACCTGAACCTTGGTCGGAACGATATCAAGCTCTTCACGGACTTTGACAAAGAAGGTATCAATGGCTCCGGCTTTTTCTTCTTCACTGAGTTCAGAGCGTTCCTGCACTCTGGGCAGAGACTCTGAAAATGACTTGCGCCCTGTTTTCTTTTTGCGTGGTTTTGGAGGCTCTTGCTCTGGCTGACCTTCAGCTTCGTCTTGCTCTCCGGTGCAGCCTTCCAGCTCCACCTCGTTGAAAATGTCGACCTGGCTGTTGTTTTTTTCAGTGCTTCTTCCGTACAGGCGGGATCGGGAGAGCCTCAGGTACTCTTCCAGTTGCGCAATGCGTTTTTTTTGAGAATCGATGACCTCTGACTTCTTTTGAATAATGTCGTCTTTTTCAAGAAGGGCATTTTCTTTTTCAAGAAGGGCATTTTCTTTTTCAAGAAGGGCATTTTCTTTTTCAAGAATGACACTTTCCTGCGAATGGATCGCCTCAAACAAGGCGACCATTTCAGGGTTAGTCTCAGCCTGATGAAAGGGCAAATCCAGTGCGGATTTCGGCTGAAAAATCAGAGTGTCGGCGGTCGATTTCATGGTCGCTATTTTACCATAAAACCCTGAAAAACAGGACTAAAAACAGCTCTCATAATGCCTTTTTTTATGGGGTTGCATGGCATTGAGATTGTAGCCGTCCAGCAGCCAGTTTAATTGTTTCCCGGTTAATGTAACCAGCTCTTCGTCCGGTTTGGGCCAGTGGAATTTGTCCTCAGACAGGCTCTTGTAATAAAGCACAAAACCATTATCTTCCCAGAACAGGCACTTGATTTTATTACGCTGCCGGTTGGTAAACGCATATAAATAGCCGTCAAAGGGGTTGTGCCCCAGCTCTTGTTCAACCAACACAGCAAGCCCACGAAATGACTTGCGAAAGTCAATCGGCTCCCGGTAGAGAAACACCTTTGGTAATACCTCTGACGGTCGCATAACCGGGGTGTTCATAGCATATCCCTCACCAGTTGCTCACAAAGCGACAGGTTACTTTCATCAATACCGGACACTGTTACACCACTGGGTAGGGTGATGGAGAGTGGTGTTATCCGAGAAGGCGCACCAGGTTCTGGTTGGGGTGTTACCTGGACAAAGCCAGAGTTGTTCGGGGTCGGTTTTACGCTGGGGGTTGTGTCGAGTTTACGCTTCCAGTATCCGAATTTGGATACCCTTATACCATGCTGTTGGCACCACGCACTCTGAGTCAAACCTGAATCCCGCCACGACTGAACACGCTCTAGCCATTCACTGTCTGCGGGTAATTTCTTTGACATATTGGCCTCCTTATATCGGGAGGCTAATCATTTCAAATGGGGTTTTGATTCTGAAGGGCGTGGGTTTATTTGGCGTTTACGGAGGAGTAGAACTCAAGATTGATCTGATCGTTGAGCTTGTCGATCATGGTTTGAGTCAGCATGGTTTTAACCTGTTCGTGCCAAAAACTGAAGTATAACGGCTTGGTGCTCCAGTTAAACATTCAGGGTATGATTTCGCCTTTTTTCACACGCTTCTGGACTGAGTCATGACTTCTCCTTTTGATCATTCCGATACGCTTTACTGCAAAATGAAAACAGCCTGTGCTGATGACTGGCACCGCTATTGTCACCATGAGTTTGTTCAGGGTATTGCGGACGGCACACTGCCTCTGGAAAGCTTCAAGCATTATTTGCAGCAGGACTATCTGTTTCTGATTCACTTCGCCAGAGCTTATGCGCTGGCGGTCTACAAGGCTGATAATCTTGAGGATATGAGGGCAGCTTCCGGCTCCGTGGCCGGGATTCTCTCAGAGATGAATCTTCATCTGGAGTACTGTGCCGAGTGGGGAATGACTGAGCAGGATGTGGTCAGTCAGCCAGAAGCCAGGGCTAATATGGCTTATACCCGCTATGTGCTGGAGCGAGGAATGGCAGGTGATATTCTGGATCTGGAAACTGCCCTCGCCCCCTGTGCAGTAGGCTATGCAGAGATTGGTCTTAGACTGATGAATGACCCAGCAACTAAAAGAGAAGGAAACCCCTATTGGAAATGGATCCAAACCTATGGGGGAGAGGAGTTTGTGCAAGGGGCTGTCAGGCAGGTTGAAGCGATTGAAACACTGGCTGCCAGCCGTTTCTCTGAAGGCCGAATGGACTCTCTTTGTCGTACTTTCAGAGAGGCCACCCGTCTGGAAATTGGCTTCTGGGATATGGGGCTGAATCGGACTTTTTAAGGAACATTATTCAAGGTGAGCTGGAAACAGTTCACTTTGATAAAAATAAACCTTCTGCTTCTAAAGGCTTCTTTTAATCCATTTATCCCGCTGTATGGCTCTGCTTAGTTTGAATGCCGATCTGCCTTACTCTCTCCGAAATCCAATACCTGACACAGGCAGTAATGTTCTGTTTTATTAATAATTTAATCTTTGCCGTTTACTTGTGAGCCGTAAAGTCTCTTTTTTAGCGAAAAAGAGTGTGTTTCCTTAATCAACTTTTACCCGGTTTTTAAAAAATTTACTTAACCATCTGCGCTAAATAGTTACGGTAAAAAGACAGGTCGGGGAGTTCAATAGGTAGGTATCTCTATTTTAATGGTGGCTTTAATTGCGTGTGACCTTAGCCGTATAAGTATAAATCCTCAGCAATATCAAAAATTGAATAAGTATATGAGTTTTAGTGATGTGATGAACGTCCAAGAACTTATAAGAATCCGCATATAACTGCTCGGTCATAGAATGATTTCTAATAGTTCGTGATCACATATAAAAAGCAGAAAAGATCCACACAACACAACACATTGAGTTAGGAGTCCAGTGATCATGCAGAAGAAACTGCTTGCCACTTTAGTCGCTTCCCTCGTTGCCGGTCAGGCAATGGCCCTGGAAGTTTATAACGATGACGTTAACAGCCTGTCAATTGGCGGTAAGATCGGCGCTAAGACCGTTAAGAGCAATGGTTCTGACGCTGAGATGAAAGATGCCAGCCCACGCATCAACTTCAAATACGCTCACAAGTTTTCCAGCGGCTGGACCGGTTCTGCTGTTGCTGAGTGGGGCTTCTACGCTGTTGACGGCGACCAGGACGATCAGTTCTTCAACCGTCTGGGTAATGTTGGCCTGAGCCACGATACCTACGGTGCCTTCACTGCAGGTAAAGCATGGTCTGTAACCTCTGACGTATCTGGCTGGACTGACCAGTTCGCCATTGGTGGTGGTGCTGCTATGGGTGTCTACAGTGGCCGTACAGGTCTGGTAAGTGATGCTGATGCTGCACACGACAATGGTGACACTGATGGTACTGCACGTGCTGACGACGTAATCCAGTATCGCAACAGCTTTGGCGGTCTGAATGTTGGTATCCAGTACCAGCTGAAAGGCACCGGTGGTAAGACTACTGATGAGGATGGTGAGACTGTAGACGGTACTCGTGACTCCAGTTACGGTGTTGTACTGAGCTATGACCTGCCAATGGGTCTGTCTCTGGGTGCTACATACAATGAGGCTAAGTACGTTGAAGAACTGGGCGCTCTGCCACGTTACAACGGTTCTGACAAGTCTACCTCTGCTACCGTTGGCGCCAAGTTCGAAAACGAAGCTCTGTACCTGGCAGCTACCTACGGTCAGTTTGAAAACAAGACTGCTGTAGTCAAAGGCACTCTGGACAAAGAATCTACCGGTATTGAACTGTACGGTAAGTTGGCCCTGCCTCAGGTTGTTGATGGTTTCTACCTGCAGTCTGGTTTCAACCAGCTGACTGCTGACGACACCTACACTGGTGACAAGACTGACGCTCAGTTCACCGACTACATGGTGGGTGCCATCTATGAAACTGGCCCAATGCAGTTCGCTTTCGAATACACCCGTGGTGAGAAAGTCGCTGCTGCTGGCAATAAAGATTTTGACGACACCTACGCTGTGCAGGCTCTTTACTACTTCTAATCATCAGAAGCAGTCAGCCCGGCAGTAAGCAGTATCTGAGGAGGCGCAATCTGCTTCCCCAGACTCTGTCAAAAAAGGCGAAGCTCTATCCGGGTTTCGCCTTCTTGTTTTTTAGGAAACCTGAACCAGGGAAGCTAAAGCTTCACCAGCACTTAAACGGTAAGTTCTACTGCCTCCCCATACTGCTCACTCAAACAGCGATTCAATACCTGCATAAACGCTTCGCCGTTGCTGTCAGCAATCCACTGTTCTTTGCCTTCATCGTAATCGAAGTGAAAGCCGCCGCCTTTGGCGGCCAGCCATAATTGCAGCACGGGTGTCTGGCGGCTCAGAATGACCTTGGAGTTGTCTTCACAGGTCAGAGTGAGAATGCCTGCGGCGGTTTCATAATCAATATCCAGCCCTGCCTCTTCTATGGCGTCTTCAATAGTGACCATCAGGTCGTCCAGGAGGTCATGATATTCGCTTTCGTTCATCAGTGTATCCGTCAGTTAGGGCTATCGCCGCTGTTTGATGCAGATTATACTCAGCGGTTGATCATTGCTGAAACAGCCTTTTCAAAGAAGGGCTGTTCTGGTGGTGAATGACTATCCACACAGCCCTGAGCGAATTCAGCTCATGGTAAAAAGTACAAGGAGCCTTTCATGAGAGCCCTTATTGCCCTCATGTTCACCACTCTTCTGCTTGCCGGGTGCGGTCAGAAAGGGGATTTGTATCTTCCAAAGGATGGTGACACCCAGCAGTTGACTCATGGTGGGTCAGAGTAATCAGTCTCCGGGGAGAGACAGACGACTGAAGTGCATAGATGCCTAAAGTGCATGGATGCCTCAAGCCCGGAAAAGTAGAATAATGCTCCCCAGAAATTTTATGACAGAGAGTAAGACAGTCTGATGGATTGGTTTCCCAGCCGTGACGGTGAGCTTTATGCTGAACAGGTTCCCGTTACTGAAATTGCTGAACAGTTTGGTACCCCGGCCTACATCTATTCCCGCAAAGGGTTTGAAGAAGGGTTTAAAGCCTACAAACAGGCGCTGGAAGGGTGGCCTCACCTGATTTGTTACGCCGTCAAAGCTAACAGCAACCTGGCGGTTCTGAATGTTCTGGCAAAACTGGGAGCGGGTTTTGACATCGTTTCCGTTGGTGAACTGGAGCGGGTTATTGCTGCCGGCGGTGAAGCCTCTAAAGTGGTTTTCTCCGGTGTCGGCAAACAGCGTCATGAAATCAGAAGAGCCCTGGAACTGGGTATTCACTGCTTCAATATTGAGTCAGAAACGGAGCTGGAAAGAATCCAGCAAGAAGCAGAAATCATGGGCAAAGTGGCCGCTGTTTCTGTCCGGGTGAATCCGGATGTCGATGCCCGGACCCACCCTTATATTTCTACGGGTCTGAAAGACAACAAGTTCGGTATTGATATCAAGGCTGCGCCTGCCGTTTACCAGCGGGCAGCTGAGCTAGCGAATATCGAAGTGGTGGGTGTGGACTGTCATATCGGCTCTCAGCTCACCACCAAAGAGCCCTTTATTGATGCTCTTGATCGTCTATTGCTGCTGGTTGATCAGCTTCGTGAAATGGGTATTATTCTGAAGCATCTGGATATTGGTGGTGGCCTGGGTATTTCTTACGAAAAACACGAACAGCCACCGACACCCTCAGAATATCTGGGGCAAGTGAGAGAGCACCTGGCTGCCAACGAGCACCACAAGCACCTGAAAATTGTGGTTGAGCCCGGGCGATCTATTGCCGCACAGGCAGGGATGCTGATCACTGAAGTTGAGCTGATCAAACAGTCTGACCATAAGGCTTTCGCCGTGGTTGATGCGGCCATGAATGATCTTTTGCGTCCTTCAATCTACAGCGCCTGGCATGGTATTGAACCGGTGGTGCGCAACGACGAGAGAGGGGAGCTATTGTGCGATGTGGTCGGGCCCATTTGTGAGACCGGAGACTTTCTGGGTAAAGACAGAAAGCTGAAAGTGGCTGAAGGCGATTTGCTGGCGGTCCACTCTGCCGGTGCCTATGGCTTTGGAATGAGCTCCAATTATAATTCCCGTTGTCGCCCTGCTGAAATTATGGTCGATGGTGATCAGGTACATCTGGTTCGTCGCCGGGAAAAGCTGGCTGACCAGTGGGCCAACGAAATACTGCTGCCAGAAGGATAATTATTGCGCTATGTTGTTGCACTTCACAAAAATGCACGGCCTGGGCAATGACTTTATGGTTGTTGACAGAGTCACCCAGTCCATACGCATTACGCCGGAAAAAATCCGCAGCCTGTCTGACCGGAATTTTGGAATTGGTTTTGATCAGTTGCTGATGGTTGAGCCGCCCACCGATCCCGATATGGATTTCCGTTATCGGATCTTCAATGCCGACGGCAGTGAAGTGGAGCAATGTGGCAATGGTGCCCGTTGTTTTGCCCGTTTTGTCAGGGACAAGAAACTGATTGGACGTGACACCATTCGTGTTCAGACTTCAGGTGGCAATATGGAACTCACCATTGAAGACAATGGCGATGTTACGGTGGACATGGGTATTCCGGTGCTGGAGCCTCAACAGATTCCGTTCAACGCACCATCCATGCAAACCACCTATGACCTTGATGTGGACGGAGAGCGTCTGACTATAGGGGCAGTTTCCATGGGCAATCCTCACGCCGTATGGCGGGTGGAGGATATTAACCGGGCACCGGTTGAATCAATGGGTCCCAAACTGGAAGGCCATAGTCGTTTTCCAAAACGCTGTAATGCCGGTTTTATGCAGGTACTGGATGCCACAGAGATCAACCTCCGGGTTTATGAGCGAGGCGTGGGTGAAACCCTGGCTTGTGGTTCCGGTGCCTGTGCGGCGGTTGTCGCGGGTCGTTTACAAGAACTTCTGGATGAAGAGGTTCGGGTTAATCTTACCGGTGGCAGTCTTCTGATTCGTTGGCGGGGAGAAGGTCACCCGGTTATGATGACAGGGAGTGCCACCAGGGTATTCGAAGGACAAACAAGGATATGACAGACTCGGCCACCAGTGATAAAGCCTCAAACAAGAAAAACGCTGGCAGAGAAAACCAGATCACTGCTATGACGGCAGATCAGGTGATTCAGTATCTGAAGAACCATCCTGACTTTTTTTTGAATCAGGATGAACTGCTGTTGGATCTCAAGATTCCCCATGAAAGAGGGGAAGCTATTTCACTGGTTGAACGTCAGTTACAACTGCTCAGGAAACACAATCTTGAGTTGCGGCGCAGGCTTGGCAAACTGGTGGACGTTGCCCGGGATAACGACCGCCTGTTCGAACAGACTCGCAAACTGGTGCTTGGTATGCTGGAAAGTCAGGATCTTGAGCAGGCGACTGAAACCCTCAAAGATGGTCTGGAGCAGGATTTTGAAATCGATTTTCATTCCCTGATTCTGTTTACCCGCCAACCAGCCAATCTGACCATCCGGGAAGAAGATCCTGATACAGCGGATGAAATTCTGGGTGATCTGCTTTCAGGCTTCAGGGATAAACAATCTTCCGGTCAAAAGGTCATCTGTGGCCGAATGAAGTCCCGCGAACTGGAATTCCTGTTTCCGGACAACCATGGGGAAATCGGTTCAGTGGCACTGGCGCCATTGAATTTCCCGGATAAAGTGGGTGTTTTGGCACTGGGCAGCCGGGATGAAAATCATTTTCGGGCTTCCATGGGCAGCCTGTTCATTGGTTATCTCAGTGATGTGACCAGCCGCGTCTTGAGTCGTCTTATCTGAAGGAGAGTAAGTAAACCAGCAACGACTATTAAATCCGCTATACGGTTAATCATTGTGTTCATGTTCCTGACTAGAACTAAATAGGGGGTGCCTGCAAACAGGGCAGGTTCTTACCCCGTTATTAATCATTGCTATGGCACATTCCTTATGGACTTTGTGGGAGCAGGCTAATATCTGGCAGCCGCTAAAGGCATCTTCCAGACAGATGCAGCACTCATCGTGGCCTGAGTTTTCCCGACATTTGTGATTGCCCAATAGCCTGTTATCAAGGCAGACACCGCAAACATCACAGTGAAAGGAATTATCTGAGTTTATTCGGCAAATACCACATTTATCGCAGTGATGCGGTTTATTATGTGCTGTGGTGAAGTGTTTGCAAATTGCGCAGTAATATTCCGACATTTGCTCTCCACATCCGGGGCATGTCTGGGAATCTTCATTAATTTCTCCCTCATATCCACACAGAGAACACTTAAGCCGAACTGCATTGAGAGCCTTATGTGTAGCTGTACATGAAGGATCCTTGTTTTCGTTATGACATCTATGGCAGGGGAAATACCCCGGACAGCAAGGAAAACCCACAGAGCAGAATCTCCGGTAATGCTGGCACCCTGCTCCGTGAGACTCTTGCAGTGGAAGCCGTTGTAAATCTACGTTTGAACAGCCTGCCTGCTCATCGGGCGGGTTTGCATGCCCGCTTTGGGTGCACGGCTGCTGGTAAGGGGCAGAATATGGGTCAATGATCTGCCAAGTGTTGGCTGCGGCCATCTGTTGATTTTCTCCATCAGGCATATCGCTTACAGATGGTGGCCCTGAATCGGAGGAGTCAGACGAGTTTTCCAGCTCATTGTGAGTGATCGAGTGATCGTGAGAAACAAAATCGGCTGAGATTCGCATCGTCGGCCAGACCTCTGCCATAGGTTGATCTGTTCGATCATTCATGCGGTTTGCTGATCGTAGCTGACGAAGCTCACGCATCAATATTGAATATTGGTTATTCAAGCTTCTGTTTTGATCTTCAAAATAAGCTACGCAGCCTCGCAACCCCTCAATATCTGCATTTAATTCTTGATTCTTTATCGTTAATTCATGATTTTCTACATTTAAGTTACGATTCTCTATATCTGAATTTTGATTTTCTATTCTTAATCTTTGGTTCTCTGTTCTTAACATTTGGTTCAATTCTCTTAACTGTTCGTTTTGTCCAGTTAACTTTGCAATCTTTTCTTTATCTTTCTCCTGATCGCATCTTTGCAGCTCAATCATTTCTGTAAGCCAGTGGTATTGATTTGTAGCATGTTCTAACTCTCTTAAACTGCTATTCAAGTTTCCAAGTTCATAAAGGGCAGGGTTTTCGAATGCATTAAATGCATTTTCCGGAGCAATCGGTGAAGGATTTGAAGGCAGTCCGTTGCTATCCAACATCTGTGCAGGCAAAGAAGGTTGGGGATAAGTTTGGGCGACGAGAAGAGAAGCATCGGTCGTATGTTTACTTAAGAAGTCTTGATTTATCCCTGTCACTTCCATATCGGATCGGTCACGTGCCCTACTGGCATGATCAGCACCGTGTGAACGTCCTGCCTGTAATCGCCTTTCGAAAGGGCCGATTCGCTGATTGGTAAGTGCAGGCTGCTTTGGCCTTGCTCCCTGCTGTAAATATCTGTTTGTTGGTACGTTAGGGGTGCTGCCGGTGGCGCCAGAGGCACTTTGGAAGCTATCAAAAGGCCGGATTGAATTCGTGTTTGCACTTGCCCGGAAGCTATTGAGAGGCCAGATTAAATTAGTGTTTGCACTTGCCCGGAAGCTATCAACTGGTCGAACTGAATCGGTGAATGAACTTGCCTGAGAGCTATCAACAGGCCGGATTGAATTCGTGTTTGCACTTGCCCGGAAGCTATCAACTGGTCGAACTGAATCGGTAAATGAATTTGCCTGTAAGCTATCAACAGGCTGGATTGAATGAGTGTTTGCACTGGCCTGGAAGCTATCAACTGGTTGGACTGAATCGGTGAGTGAATTTGCCTGCAAGCTATCAACTGGTTGGACTGAATCGGTCAATGAGCTTGCCTGGAAGCTATCAGCTGGTTGGACTGAATCAGTGAATGAACTTGCCTGTAAGCTATCCACAGGCTGGATTGAATCGGAGAATGGGCTTGCATTGCTGACAATTATTTCGTTGGAGGTATTATCACCGTTACACTCGGATTGATGTTCATCAGGTTCGGGGCAGGCTCCGTCAGTTGTGTCGTCGGAGATATAATCTCTGTTACGGATTACAGACGCTTGAAGCGAAGACTCTTTTGGCGAAGGCGCTTGTGATGATGAGTAAGATTGCACCTGCCTCAAGAGTTTATCTGAAAAGCTTAATAATTCTTGAAACGACGGGTGCTGATCAAATTGCGTAATATCTATAAAAGGCTTGGGAAATGTAAACGGCCTTGCGTGGAACAAAATATTACTTCGTGTGGTTATATCTGATACTTTTCCTAACAGTTCACGAATAGGCCCAAGCGGTTTTTCATAGAACAGGAACAATTGAACAAAGTATTCAGTAAAGCAACACTGTTCAAATTGTCCTATTGGTGGCTCTTGGTCAGATTGATTGACCCTGTCAATTATATCCTGAACAATCTTATACAAAATCATCAGGTTGTTATCGGCAGCTTCCGGCAGTGCCTGCTCAGGTGGAATAATCGGTTCACTTGCAGACAGGGTGCCAAGGTCATTCAAAGCCTGTGTTTCATCGCTCGTGGCTTCAATCAGCTGCCTGATAAACCCGTTGCGCACTGAGTTCTCACGGTAAGTACGCTGCAGTTCCAGTACCGCCTCAAGAGGAGTGACAGCATTACCCCTGGTGTTTGTGCTTTTGGTTTCCAGAACCTGCAAACGCTCAGGCATGTCCAGCTCATTCAGTATTCGCCTTAGCTTGTGAACGGCGTTGGGGTCGTTGCTCTTAATGATGGCGACAAGTTGGTTCGCAAGTACCTGAAGGTCCTGAGTCCCGGTGTTTTCTTCATTCTCATCTTCATTGTCGTCTTTTCTGTTATTCCAATCTTCACTGCTATCATCACCTTCCCCCGGTGATCTGCTCTCCTGACCTTCAGGTTCATCTCTTTGTTCTTTTTGTTGATAGTTATTTTCGTCCTTTGATTCTCTGTCTGGTGCCTTGCCAGTAGGTTCACCATCGCCATTGCCCGCTTTCAGGCCACTTGTCTTCAGGGCTGTGCGCTCAAGAAATAGTTTCAAACAGCCAAGCTGCCACTGAAGACTTTCGCTGGCCGGGCAAGAATTGGCGGCACGCTGCAAGAGGGTGTTCCAGAAATTAACATCGGTCAGTTGATTTATATCCAGGAAGTCAAGCCAACCAATGGGTATAACGGCCTCACTGGAAGAGCCATCTGCGTTGACGCGTGTCATCTTCAGACGGGCCGGAGACAGTTGTTCCTGAAACGAGATAGAATCCTTACCAATAGACATCAGCCAATTGATGATGGGGTTGAGGATAACCAGGTCTATTTCGAATAATCCCGATGGTCTGCCCCCACCACCTCCCCAGGGGGGAGGGGGAGGCAAGTAGAAGAAGCCGCCATTGCCACCACTGGGAAAATTGCCCGTGCCAGTGAACTGGCCTCCTGTCGATGACAGTGTGTTATTTCGGGTTTGACCGGTTTCCAGTCCACTGTTTGCTATGTTGTCGGGGTGGACCAGAAGGGTCATTGGAGCAGTATGGGGCTCGTCCTTCAGCGGTTGATCGGTGGTTACAGAAGTCAACTCTGGTCTGTCTGCCGACGTGGATTTTAAGCGAACAAGCGTGCCATTTTCAGAGTTACCCTTTGAGACATCCTGGAAGATGGGTGTTTGCTCTTCCTCCATTATCAGTAGCTGATAGCAATAGTCACTCAAGTCGTTCGTGAGCGATATTGCGATACTGTTCGAATCTTCTGGAGTCACAGGTGCCTTAAAGCAGAGAATGCTTTTTCGGTCATTAAAACCTTTCGGAAGCAGCAAGTTTACTTGCCACTGACTGACACCCTGCGGATCTGCAGCATCATTGATTTCAATCCGAACCCTGCTCCCGTCGAAATGATGTCGGTCAATGAGGGTTGAGGAATAGCATAACGGCACAACCACCATAGCAAGCGGGAAAAGAACAAACGCCATAAATAAACGGTAAAAATGCATTCAAATCTTTCTATATAATTATGTTAATAACACCAATTCCACCCTCCTTGTCTGATATAAAAACGTCCGGACAATCTGTGCCGACTTTCTACTCTGGAAAAACAAAAGAGCATTATTGAGCGGTTTTATTATTCTTGGAACAAACAGATAATAGACAAGAATTTCTGAATTGCTATGTGGGTTGCATGCCTTTTATCGTAAAGCCTTTGGAAGCAGCAAACTCTGCACCGCCAGAAACTGCACAATAGCCCCTCCTTCCTGCACTATAAACATCAAGTGATTACCGGCGGTGATTATTTAATCCGGTCGGAGGGTTAATTGCTATTTTCAACTAACGGAGTATATAGAGGGTTTCTGCAAACAGGGCAGGTTCTTATCCCGTTTTTAACCAACTCAATGGCGCATTCCCTATGAATTTTGTGGGAGCAGGGCAGTATCTGGCAGCCGCCGAAGGCATCTTCCAGGCAGATGCAGCACTCATCGTGGCCTGAGTTTTCCCGGCATTTGTGATTGCCTTGCAACCTTATGTCCAGACAGACATTGCAAACATCGCAGTGAAAGTTCTCTTCCTCGTTTATTCGGCAAATACCGCATTTATCGCAGTGGAACGGTGTCATATTCATACTGGTGAAATGTTTGCATTTTGCACAGTAATATTCCGACATTAGCTGATTGCATCCCGGACACGTCTGTGAGTCTTCTGTAATGTCCCCCTCATAGTGACACAGAGAGCACCGAAGCCTTATTGCATCAACAGCCATGCGATCGTCAACGTCGCAGTCATTACTAATGTTGTGACATCTTTGGCAGGGGAAAAATCCGGCACAGCATCCAAAGTTCACAAGGCATAACCTCTGGTAATGACCGCACACTGAGTTTCGTTCTGGTTGCGCAGATGTATTTAACTGCGCGTTCGATGGGTTTGGCTCTTCATTCAGGGGGCTTGATTGCTGGTAACATGCGTGAGACTCTGCTTCGTTGTTTGCTATCGAGCCCGGGCTTGCCGCTGCCGTCTGATACCGTGCTTGTTGGTTCACATAGTCTACTGACTCTTGATGTGTTCTGAGATTAAGGTCCAGGTTTCTGATTTGTTCCTCGAGGTATTGGACTCTGGTTTCCAAACGGGCCCGCGAATCACAATACCTCCGATTCTCTCTTCTTAATCCTTGAACCTCTTCAGTTAATTCCTGATGCCCTCTTCTCAACCATTGAGACTCTGAAGTTAAATTCTGGTTTTCTCTTCTTAGTCCCTGAGCTTCTGAAGTTAACGCCTGATTCTCTCTTCTTAATTCTTGAACCTCTAGAGTTAACTCTTCAATCCGTTGTCTTTTTTTTTTCTTTTTCCTGAGCGCGTCTTTTCAGATCAACGAGAATAGAGTTATCGATCGAATGTTTAATTAAGAAGTTTTGATCTATTCCCAACTCTTCCAGATCGGATCGGTCGTCTGCCCAGTTGGATTGATGATGACCATGTGAATGTCTTGTCTGAGATCTCCTTTGGAAGGAGGCATTTTGCGGACCTGCAAGGGCAGGCAGCTTTGGTCTGGCTCCCTGCTGTAAGTACCTGTCAGTTGCTAAGCCAGGAGGGCTGTCGGTAGAGCGAGAGGCGTTGTGGTAGCTATTAACTTGCTGGATGGAATGGGTGAGCATATTTCCATTGTTTGCAGTGGTAGCGTTAAAGGCAATATCTCTCTGACTGATTACAGGCTCTGTGAAAGGGGCTTGTAGTGAGGGCACTTGCAGTAAGTCGAAAGTATGTGCCTGCTTAATCAACTCATTTGAAAGGCGCACTAATTCAAGGCGCGATGGGTGCTGATTAAGTTGTATAAAGATATCGCGAAAAGAGATGGAGAAGGTAAATGATTGTGCAGAAATCATAATATCACGGCTGATGCCCGAATCTGATATTTTTCCTAACAGTTCACGAATAGGTACCAGTGGGTTTGAACAGAGCAGGAACAATTGAACAAAGTATTCGGTAAAGCAACATTTTTCAAAGTTTCCTATGGGTGGCTGTTGGTCAGATTGATTAACCCTGTGGATGATATCCAGAACAATTTTATACAAAATCATCAGGTTACTGTCGGCTGCTTCGGGCAGTGCCCAGTCAGGTGGGGCGATTGGTTGGAGTTCAGAGGGGTTGTTAAAATCATCCAGAGTCCTTGTTTGATCACTCGTAGCTTCTATCAGTTGCCTGATAAACTGGTTGCGCGTTGAGTTCTCATCGAAAGAACGCTGCAGGTGCAATATCGCCTCAAGAGGCGTGACAGTATTGCCCGCAGTATTTGTGCCCTTTGTCTCCAGAACCTGCAAACGCTGGGGCAGGTCCAGCTCATCCAGTATTTGCCTCAGCTTGAAAACGGCATCGGGATCGTCGCTCTCAATAATGGCTAAAAGCTGGTTAGCAAGTAGCTGAAGGTCCTGAGTCCCGGTGCTTTTTTCACTTTTTTTGCCATTGTTGTCTTTTCTTTTGTCACCATCTCCACTGCTATAACTGCCTTCTCCCGGTGAATTGTTCTCCTGATCTTCAGGTTCACCTTTTTTCTCTTCAGGGTGGTCGTTATTTTCGTCCTTTGGTGTTTTATCTGGTAAATCACCCGATGCTTTTCCATCCCCATCAGCGGTCTTTAAGACACCGGCATGATCTGTTTTCAGGGCTGTTTGCTCAAGAAATAGTTTCAAGCAGCCAAGTTGCCACTGAAGGCTTTCGTTGGCTGGGCAAGCAGTGGCGGCACGTTGGAAGAGAGTGTTCCAGAAATAAACATCGGTCAGTTGTTCAATATTCAGGAAGTCAAGCCAACCGACGGGTATAACGGCCTCACTGGAAGAACCATCTGCGTTAACGCGCGTTATTTTCAGACGCGCCCGGGATGGCTGTTCCTCAGTTGAGGTAGAATCCTTGCCTAAAGACATCAGCCAGTTGATGACGGGTTTCAGGATAACAAGATCTATTTCGAATAATCCCGTTGGTCTCCCTCCTCCCCCGTGTGGAGGGGGAGGCAAGTGGAAGAAGCCTCCGTTGCCACCACTGGGAAAATTGGCTTTGCCAGCGAGCTTGTCTCCTGTTGATGACAGTGTGTTATTTCGGATTTGTCCGGTTTCCAGCCCGCTGTCCGTGATCTCGTCGGGGTAGACCAGAAGGGTCAGTGGGATAGCCCGAGGTTTGACGTTCAGCGGTTGATCCCTGGTGACAGAAATAAGCTCTGGTCTCTCTGCCGTCGTGGATTTTAAGCGAATCAGTGTGCCATTTTCAGAGGCGCGTTCTGAGACATCATGGAAGTCGGGTATATGCTCTTCCCTTACTATTACTGGCTGATAGCAATAGTCACTCAAGTTGTTCCTGACCCATATCGCGATACCGTCGGAATCTGCTGGCACCACAGGTGCTCTAAAGCAAAGGATGCTGTTTCGGTCATTGAAGCCTTCTGGAAGGAGCAGAACCATTTGCCACAGACTCACGCCCTGCGAATCTGTAGAGTCATCGATTTCAATCCGAACCCCGTGCCCATCGGGATAATGCCGGTCAATGAGGGTTGAGCAATAGCATAACGGCACAACCGCCATAGCCATTAGGAAAAGTACAAATGCTATGAATATGCGGAAAAAAGTCCACTCAAATCTCGCTTCACAACTTGTGTCGACAATTCCAACCCGAACTCTTTGTCTGATAGAATGCGTCAGAACAGTTCCACCCTGAAAAAATAAAGGAACATCTTTAGCCAACCCTGTTATTTGTTGTAGAAACAGAGAATAGCCAAGTATTTCTAAATTGCTATATGGATTGCTTGTCCTGTGCGACAGAGCCTTCGGCAGTCAAATAAAATTGCAACAATCGCAAAATCAATTACGCCAGACACAAGATAAATCGTCAAAAGGTGAATTTATCTTGTGGGGTTCAACTACAAAGCTAGCCAAGATTGAAGGCGTAACCAGCCAAATTATGAGGCGCAAGATCGAAAGCGGTCACTACGAAAAAGTGAAGCAAACCAGTGGTGGTCACTTCCGCATATTCATTAACCAGCAGAGGAAGATATGCTATACAAGAGTGAGTTCTGGAAAGCAAAAATCCAGCATTGACACGCAAATGCGTATCTTACTCAAAGAGCACCCTGATGCAGAATTTATCAGCGACATTGCCAGTGCTTTCAACTTTAAGAGAAAAGGACTGCAAACCATTCTGGAATCAGCAGTGTGCGGAAATCCAACCCATATTGTGGTTGCCACAAAAGATCGCCTTGCCCGATCAGGGTTTGGACTCATCAAATGGCTTGTTGAATTATCGGGAGGACACATCGAGGTTTTGGATGACCCGGATAACGCCTGTGAGCCATTCGACACCCAGGAGCTTATCGGTTTCATTACCTCATTCTGCAATAGCCACTACGGGAAGCGATCTGCTAAAAGACGCAAAGGACGCAAAGGACGCAAAGAGAGTAGCGTCAAAAAAGATCAGGTTTTACCCAGAGAATGAGCAAGCCTATCACGATGCCCTGATGCTCTATCGGAGGTCGTACAACCTTGCTGTTGAGCGTTTCCGCAACGATGACTATAAAGATGCCAGCAGAAAATTCATCAACATGCGACCTGCCATTAAAGCTCAAGTGAAGCAAGAGCAAAAAGAAAGTGGCAGGGCTTATAACTCGCTTGTTTCTGATAATGGAACACTGGCGGCAGCGACCACATTCAAAGCGGTCTGCGAGCACAACAAGAAGCTCAAGGGAGCTAAAGAGGGCTTTGCAGAAATCAGTTTCAAAAGCCGCAAAGGTAGCAGGCACTCATTCTCTATTGACCGTTTGCCAAAGGGATTAAATCCCTGCGTACAGGCTCTTGGCAAGATTCACCTGACAGAAGATGTGCCAGCAGAAGCGATTGGTAAATCTTGTGTCGTAACCTACGACAAAGGTCGCTGGTTCATTCAGGTTCAACAACATATTGAGCTAAATCCCGAAATCCAAGGGAAGGTTAGATGCGTTGGAGTTGACCCCGGAGTTCGCACCTTTGCCACTTGCTACAGCGAAAAAGAGGCATTGATAGCGGGTAATAACGTTGCAAAAACAAAGCTGTTCCCACTGATGAAGCAAGTGGACAGCTTGATCAGTCAAAAACAAAAAATCCTGAACACGCAGAAGGGCGTTAAGTTCCCCGACATGCCCCAGTGGGCAAGAGATCGGATTATTCATTTCAACAGGGAAATTGACCGGCTGAAATGCAAAAAGGATGACATTGTTCTTGATCTGCATAACCGGCTGGCGTTCGAGCTGGTGTCGAACTACGACGTTGTATTTTTGCCAACCTTTGAGACAAGAGGTATGGTCACACGCAAAGATAAGAAGGTTCGCACCATTCGCCGTAACACCTGCCGCCAGATGCTTGACCTCAATCACTACCAATTCAAAAAGCGGCTTAAGTGGTACGCAAAAAAGTATGGAAAGCATGTAGTTGATTGCAACGAAGCCTATACATCCAAGACTCAATCATGGAACGGGACCATTGACGAAAAATTAGGTTCTTCCAAAATTATTAAGGGTGATGGCTTCACCGTTGATCGTGACATCAACGGTGCCAGAAATGTCTTTCTTAAGTGTTTGACAAGGTAGCTTGAACCTTAGCCATAACAGCGAGCGTTGCGCTCGTTGCGGTTTTAATCAAGAGCATCAATCTCTTAACCGGCAAAATACTTGTCTGTTATTCTTCCTTCCATAGTTCAGTGATTTTTGCAATGTGGTGGCGACCATATGACACGAAATGGGTGGTCACCAGAAAACGGCTATTGGCGCTGAATTTGGCTGAGAGTATCGTACCACTGTGACAGGTAGAGATTTCTTTTTTCGATGATGCATCGCCCTCCAGGGTATGGATTTTTGTCTTCCTGTCGATAGTGAAGGTCGCCGCAAAGCGGTTATCGGTGCTGAAGGTGGCTGAAGGGAAACAGACCCAATCTTTACAAAGGGTAGTGCTGTCTTCTTTCCATGATCCATTGTCATTCAAGCAATACTCTTTGCTTGCCCTGTCGATACTGGTGGTTATCAGACGTCTGCTACTGGGGGTGAAGGTGGCTGAGAGGACCTTATGGTAGTGGCAGATAGTTATTTCTTCTTCCCATGATGCATCGGTTTTTTTGCCATAGATTTTCGCCGTATTATCGTCACTGGCGGTCGCCAAATGGCATCCATCGGCGCTGAAGGTAGCTGAGTTGATCCGATCTTCATGGGCAATGATGGCTTTTTTTACCCATGGTCCATTGTCCTGCCTGCCATAGATTTTAACCATGCCATCCCTGCCAACAGTCATCACATGGCAGTCATCAGGGCTAAACACGGCTGACTGGATCGGGCCATCGCTGTCGATATGGCTAATGGTCAATTCTTTTTCCCATGAGCCATCGTCCTGTTGGCCATAGATTATTGCCGTAGCATCGTCACTGGCAGTCACTATATGGTGGCTATCAGCGCTGAAGGTAGCTGAGTTGACAGCGTCATCATGGGCAATGATGGTTTTTATTTTCCATAATCCATTGGCCAACCTGCCAGTGATTTTTACCATGTTATCTTTACCGACAGTCACCACATGGCTACTATCGGGGCTGAAGGTGGCTGATTGGATCGGACCATTGTGTCTAATGGTGACTTCTGGTTCCCATTGTCTGTTGTCTTTTTGGCCAAAGATTATTGCCGTACCATCTTCACTGGCAGTCACTACATGGTGGCTATCAGCGCTGAAGGTGGCTGAGTTGACCTTACCAGTATGTTGAACACAGTGTTCTTGTTCCCATGATGCATCGTCCTTCTGGCCAAAGATTTTCGTCTTGTGATCTGTGCTGGCAGTTACTACACGACAATTGTCGTTGCTAAAGCTGGCTGATTTGACCGGACCATTGTGGCGGATAGTGACCTCCTCTTCCCATGATCCGTCGGCCTTATAGCCGTAGATTTTCGTGGTACAGTCGTCACTGGCGGTCACCATCCGGCGGCTATCAGGGCTGAAGGAGGCTGAGTTGATCTCAAGGTCATGGGGAATGTTGGCTTTTGTAACGGGATGAATTATTGTCCTCAAGATATTGACGAACCGTGAGTCATCTGGACCCTGAATGTTGTGCCTGCAAAGTTGGACATAATGGTATAGGGCTTCATAACATGTTTCTGTTATATTCCATTCCTTAACGGCTCTATTTGCACTGTCTAACGAATGACAATTGCCGTATTTTTTCACTAGACTGATAAAGTCGTTAAGTTTTTCTCTTAAGTCATTTAATTCTGATCGACATACAGGACAAGTTTTAACTGAAAGGTCAGGTAGCCCTTTTTGCAGCCACAGATTTAAACAATACACATGAAAAACGTGATGACATGGCGTTTTCACTAATCTTGCTGTGCGTGAAAAGCGCTTACAACATATTGGGCACTTATTATCAGTAATTTGTGCATGTTTCACCTTATCCACTTTAAATGCATTATCGCGAAAGGCATTGATATTTATATAATCATCCATTGTTTTCTTGCCAGGCACAGCCATGGCTCTATCCGCACCGACAAAAGATGATGTACTTGCCAGACGAGTTGAATGACCACCGTGTGATCGTCTTTTCTTTAATCGTTTTTGGCGCAGCCCATTTGCCTGATGAGTAAGGGCGGGTTGCTTTGGCCTTGCTCCCTGCTTTGAATATCCAGTACCAGAGGCACTTTGGCAGCTATTAACTTGTGGGGTAGAAGTCATTACTGGCTCATGGGGTGAAGGGTCGGTACGCAGCTGAATTAACTGTTCATTTACGAAATGTTGTAATTCATGAAGCGCCGGGTGTTGATGAAAATGTGCAAAGGTATCTGCAAAAGAGGCAGGAAATGTAAATGATTGTGCAACGGTTATAATATCAATCCTTATGGCTAAATCTGATATTTGTCCTGACAGATAATGAATAAGCTCAAGCGGGTTAGAGTAGGTCAGGAATAACTTGACGAAGTATTCAGCAAAGCAACGTTTTTCAAAGTGTCCTACAGGTGGCTGCTGGTCAGACTGATTGACTCTCTGGATTATGTCCTGAACAATCTTGTACAAAATCATCAGGTTGTTGTCACCAGCTTCGGGTATTGCCGGGTCCGGTGGAATTATTGTCTGGAGTGCAGGCAGAGTGTCAAGGTCATTCAAAGTCTGTTTTTTATCGCTTGTGGCTTCTATCAGCTGCTCGATAAATGGGTTGCGCAATGAATTCTGTTCGAGAGAACGCTGCAGTTGCAGTACCGTCTCAAGAGGAGTGATACTTTCATCCCTGCTGTTTGTGCCTTTTGTTTCCAGAACCTGCAAACGCTGAGGCATGTCCAGCTCATCCAATATTTTCCTGAGTTTAAAAACGGCACTGGGATCGCCGCTTTCAATGATGGCTATAAGCTGATTTGCAAGTACCTGAAGGTCTTGAGTGGAGTCATTATTTTTAGTCACCGATTCATCGTCGTCTTTTCCGTTATTGCCATTCCCACTGCCATCATGGCCTTCACCCGGTGACTGGTTTTCCTGATCTTGAGGTTCTTCTCTTGTTTTCTTTTGATGGTGGTTATTTTCGTCCTTTGGCTTTGGATCGGGTGCTCTGCCAGAAGGCTGCCCATCGCCGTTACCTGCCTTCAGGCCACCGTTATGATTTGTCTTCAAGACCGTTCGCTCAAGCCATGGTTTGAAACAACCAGGCTGCCATTGGAAGCTTTCGCTGGCGAGGCAGGAGAAGCCGCCACTCCCGCTACCGGGAAAATCGTCGATGCCAGCGAGCTTGCCACCTGACAATGTCTGTGTGTTATTGCGGGTTTGGCTGGTTTTCGGTCCGATGTCAGCCGGGTTGTCGGAATAGGTCAGAAGGGTCAGAATCCGAACCTCGTGCCCATCTGGATTATGCTGGTCAATGAGGGTGTAAGAGTAGCCTGACGGTGCAATCACCATAGCTGGTAATGACAGGACAAACGCCATGAAAGCTATAAATGTGCGGTAAAACTGCACTGAAGTCTCTCTGTAACCTGGTCGATAATATCCAATCCGCCCTCTTTGTCTGATAGAAAATGCCGGGACAATCGGTGCTGACTTTTTGCTCTGGAAAAATAAAGGAACGGCATTGGCCAATCTCATCATTTGCAGTACAAACAGAGGATAGCCAAAAATTTCTGAATCGCTATAGGGACTACTTGTCCTGTGCCACAATGTCTTCCGCAACATCTTGACGTCAGAGAAGGGCGGTTTGCTTTCATTCGTCCTTCCAGAGTTCAGTGATCATCGCAGCCTCCTGATAGCGACCAATATCTGAAATACAACTGGTGTTCACCAGAAAGCGACTATCAGTGCTGAAGTTGGCCAAGAATACCGGACCATGGTGATAGATAGTGATTTCTTTTTGCCATGATGCATCGTCTTTCAGGCTATAGATTTTCGCCTTCCTATCGATACTCGCGGTCACCGCAAAGCGGCTATTGGCGCTGAAGGTGGCTGAACGAACCCAGCCTTCATGAAGGATTGTGGTTTTTTCTTCCCATGATCCATTATTATTGTGGCTATAAATTTTTGCCGTCCCGCCTCTGCTGGCAGTCACCACATGTTGGCTATCGGGGCTGAAAGTGGCTGATAAGAGTCTATGGTTATGGCAGATAGTCATTTCTTCTTCCCATGCTACATCGGTCTTTTCGCCATAGATTTTGGCCGTATTATCAGAACTGGCGGTCACCAAATGGCATCCATCGGCGCTGAAGCTGGCTGAGTTGATCTGATCTTCATGGGCAATGATGGCTTTCTTTACCCATAATCCATTGTCCTGCCTGCCATAGATTTTAACCAGGTCATCCCCGGCAACAGTCATCACATGGCGGCCATCGGGGCTGAACTCGGCTGATTGGATCGGACCATTGCTGTCGATATGGCTAATGGTCAATTCTCTTTCCCATGATCCATCGTCCTGTTGGGCACAGATTATTGCCGTACCATCGCCACTGGCGGTCACCACACGGCGGCTGTCGGTGCTGAAGGTAGCTGAGTTGACCGTGTAATCATGGGCAATGATGGCTTTTTCTTGCCATGCTCCATTGGCCGACCTGCCAGTGATTTTCACCAGGTTATCTTTACCGAAAGTCACCACATGGCTATCATCGGGGCTGAAGGTGGCTGATTGGATCGGACCATCGTGGCTAATGCTGGCTTCTGTTTCCCATGACCTGTCGTCCTTTTGGCCAAAGATTATTGCGGTACCATCGTCACTGGCAGTCACCATACGCTGGCTATCAGCGCTGAAGCTGGCTGAGTTGACCGTACCAGTATGTTGAACGGTGAGCTCTTCTGTCCATGATCCATCGTCTTTTTGGCCCAGGATTTTCGCCTTGTGATCCTCACTGGCAGTAACTACACGACAGCTATCGCGGCTGAAGCTGGCTGATTTGACCTTACCATTGTGGCGAATAATGGCCTTTTCTTCCCACGATCCATCGGCCTTATGGCCATAGATTTTCGCAGTACAATCTTCACCGGCGGTCACCACCTGGTGGCTATCAGGGCTGAAGCTGGCTGACGTGATCTCAGAGTCATGGCGAATGTTGGCTTTTATATCGGGATAAATTATTTTTCTCAAGATATTGGCATACCGTGGATCATCTGACGCCTGACTGTTGAGTCTGCAAAGTTGGACAAAATGGTATAAGGCTTCATGACTTGTTGTTCTATTCCATTCCTTTACGGCTCTATCTGCACTGTCTAACGAATGACAATTGCCGTATTTATTCAATAGCTTGTTAAGGTCGTTAAGTTTTTCTTTTGAGTTTTTTAATTCTGATCGACATACAGGACAAGTTTTAATTGCAAGATCAGGTAGCCTTTTTTGGAGCCACAGATTCAAGCAAAGCACGTGAAAAATGTGATTACAGGGTGTTTTCACTAATCCTGCTGTGCGTAAAAAGCGCTCACAACATATTGGGCACTTATTACGAGTAATTTGTGTATGTTGCACCTTATTCACTTTCAATGCATCATCGCAAAAAGCAATGATAGTCATGTCATCATCCCCATAAGATCGTTCTGTTTTTAATCGTTTTTGGTGCGGCGTATTTGACTGATGAGAAAGGTTGGGCCGTTTTGGCCTTGCTCCCTGCTGTCGGTTTCTTAACCGTTCATTTAAGAAATGTTGTAATTCATGAAACGAGGGGTGTTGGTGAAATTGTACAAAGGTATTTGAAAATGAACTGGCAGATGTCAATGATTGTGCAGCAATTATAATCTCATGGGTTACTGCTGAATCTGATATTTGCCCTAACAGATTACCAATAAGTTCAAGTGGGTTTGAATAGAACAGAAACAATTGAACGAAGTACTGAATAAAACAATTTTTTTCAAATTGTCCTATTGGTGGTTGCTGGTCAGATTGATTAACTCTATGGATTATGTCCAGAACAATCCTGTACAAAATCATCAGGTTGTTGTTGCCAGCTTCGGGCAGTGGTCGGGCTATCGGTTGCAGTGAAGCCAGAATGTCAGGGTCATTCAAAGTCCGTGTTTTATCGCTCGTGGCTTCTATCAGCTGCTCGATAAACCGGTTGCGCGATGAATTCTCATAGCAAGAACGCTGCAGTTCCAGTATCGCCTCAAGAGGACTGACAGCATTACCACTGGTGTTTGTGCTTCTCGTTTCCAAAACCTGCAAACGCTGTGGCATGTTGAGCTTATCCAGTATTTGCCGCAGCTTAAAAACAGCATCAGGATCGTCACTTTCAATGATGGCTACAAGCTGGTTGGCAAGTACCTGAAGGTTTTGAGTCCTGGCATTTTTTTCACTCTCCTCGCCATTGTCGTCTTTTCTGTTATTACCATCCCCGCTGCCATCATTGCCTTCTCCCGGTGAGTTGTTGTTCTGATCTTCAGGTGCTTCATTTTTGTCCTTTTGATGGCTGTTATTTTTGTCCTCTGATCTTGAATTTGGTGCGCTACCAGAGGGTTGGCCATCTCCATTAGCGGCCTTCAGGCCACCGGCATGATTTTTCTTCAAGGCCGTTCGCTCAAGCAATAGTTTGAAACAGCCAAGCTGCCTAAGAAGACTTTCGCTGGCGGGGCATGAAGTGGCGGCATGTTGCAGGAGGGTGTTCCAGAAATCAACATCGGTCAGTTGTTCAACAGTGAGGAAGTCGAGCCAGCCAACAGGTATAGCAGCTTCGCTGGAAGAGCCATCGGCATTAACCCGTGTCATTTTCAGATGCGCGGGGGAGGGTGGCTCTTCAAACGAAACAGAATCTTTACCAATGGACATCAGCCAGTTGATGACGGGTCTCAGGATAACCAGATCTATTTCAAATAATCCCGATGGTCTCCCCCCGCCACCTCCCCAGGGTGGGGGTGGCGGCAAAAAGAAGAAGCCACCGTTGCCGCCACCACCGATGCCAACGGGCTTGCCGCCCGCTAATGTCAGTGTGTTATTCCCGGGTTGGCCGGTTTTCAGCCCGCTGTCGTTTATGTTGTCGGTATAGGTCAGAAGGGTTAACAGGGCAGTATGGGGCTTATCGTTGTGAAGTTGATCAGTAGTGACAGAAGCTAATTGCGGTCTGTCTGCCGTCGTGGATCTTAAGCGAACAAGCGTACCATTTTTAGACGCATGTTGAGAGATATGTTGGAAGTCGGGTGTTTGTTCTTTTGTCAGTATCATCAGTTGATAACAATAGTTGCTCGGGTCGTTCGTCACCAATATCGCAATACTGTTGGAATCTGCTGGCACCACAGGCGCCTTAAAGCAAAGGATACTGTTTTGGTCATCGAAACCCTTCGGTAGCAGCAAGTTCATTTGCCACTGACTCACAAACTGAGGATCTTTGCCATCATTGATCTCAATCCGAACCTTGTGCCCTGCCGGATTATGTCGGTCAATGATGGTTGAGGAATAGCATAAAGGCAAAACTGCCATAGCCACCAGGAAAAGAACAAATGCTATGAATAAGCGGTAAAGGTGCATTCAAATCTCGCTAACTTATGATAACAACCCCGACCTGTCCTGTTTTCCTGACAGAGTACAATCAGAAAGGTCTGTGTTGGCCTTCTGCCCTGAAAAATAAAGAAACGTTACTGGAAGGTCTTATTATTCGTAGAAAAAACAGATAATAGACAAGAATTTCAAAATTGCTAAATGGATTAATTGCTCTGTGCCACAGAGCCTTGTCCTCTTTCCGTGTTGCAATACTGAAGCGGTCACTGGCGGCGACTATTAAATCGAGCCAGATGGTTAATTATTTCTTTCAACCGGCGGAACGTATAGAGGTTGTCTGCAAACAGGGCAGGTTCTTATCCCTTTACGGAGCATTGCAGCGTAGCAATCATCATGTACTTTGTGAGAACAGTACATTATCAAGCAGCCGTCGAAGGAATCTTTCAGGCAGATGCAGCACTTATCGTGGCCTGAGTTTTCCCGGCATTCGTGATTACTTTGATACCTTATATCCAGGCAGATATTACAAACATCACAGTGAAAGGACTCATCCTTGTTTATTCGGCAAATTCCGCATTTATGGCAATGGAATGGTTTTAGTTCCATATTGTCGAATTCTTTACATTGTGCACAGAAATACTCCGACATGAGTTCGTTGCATCCCGGGCACGCCTGGGAGTCTTCCGTAATATCCCCCTCATAGTTACAGAGAGAACATTGAAGCCTTTTTGCTTGAAAAGCCTGACGATCTGTAAGGTCGCATTTCTTACTTTTGTTATGACATCTATAGCAGGGAAAATACCCTTCACAGCACCCAAAGTTTACACGACATAACCTATGGTAATGATTGCACAATGGCATTGGTTCTTTTCGCACAGGTGTCTTTAACTGCTCGTTTGACGGGTTTGCCTCCTCATTATGGGCACTCGACTGCTGCTCAGAAGCAGAACGCTCTGCGCCATTGCTTTGCATCGCCGGGCTGGCCGCTACCCTCTGTTGTTTTTCTCTCCCTGGTCTTGGATCAACAGATGAGGGTCCTGCCTGTAATCGCTCTTGGGAAACGTTATTTTGCTGATAGGCAAGGGCAGGCTGATTTGGCTCTGCCTCCAGCTCTGAGTATCTACCAGTCACTATGCAATGGGAACTGCCGGAAGAGCCAGAAGCTCTTTTGTTACTATTAGCTTGCTGGTGGATGGTACTTGTATCTTTATTGCTGACAATTGTTTCGTCAGAGATAGTATCGCTTTTACCGGTGACAGGCTCTATAGAAGGCACTTGTTGTAAGTGGGGATTTTTTGCATAACCCATCAGCTCATCTGAGAGGCGTTCTAATTCAGAAATCGATGGGTGTTGGTGAAATTGTATAAAGGTATTTAAAAAGCGGTTGGGAAATGTCAATGATTGTGGATTAATCATAAGAACATGCCTTGTGGGCAAATCTGATATTTTCCCCAACAGATTACGAATCAGTTCAACCGGGTTTGAATAGATAAGGAACAATTGAGCGAAGTACTCAGTAAAGCAACATCTTTCAAACTGGCTCATAGGTGGCTCTGTGTCAGATTGATTGACCTTGTGGATTATGTCCAGAGCAATCTTATACAACATCAACAGGTTGTTGTTGCCCTCTTCGGGCATTGCCCGGGCAGGTGGAATGATTGGTCGAAGCAGAGACAGAGTGTGAAGGTTATTCAAATACTGTTTTGTATTGCTTGTGGCCTCTATCAGCTGCTCGATAAAAAGGTTGCGCGGTGAATTCTCCTTGCAAGAACGCTGCAGTTTCAGTACGGCTTCAAGAGGAGTGACAGTATCTGCGGTGTTGGTACTTTTTGTTTCCAGAACCCGCAAACGCTGTGGCATGTCCAGTTCATCCAGTATTTGCCTGAGCTTAAAAACTGCTCCGGGATCTTGACTTTCAATGATGGCTACAAGCCGGTTCGCAAGTACCTGGAGGTCTTCAGTGGTAGTTTTTTTTTCACTCTCTTCGCCATCGTCGTCTTTTCTGTTATTGCCATTCCCGCTGCCATCATGGCCTTCTCCCGGTGACTGGTTGTCCTGATTTTCAGGTTCTTCTTTTTTCTCCTTTTGGTGATCGTTATTTTCGTCCTTTGGCCCCAAATTGGGTGCGCTACCAGAGGGTTGTCCCTCCCCATTAGCTGCCATCAGGCCACCGCCATGATTTGTCTGCAAGGCACTACGCTCAAGAAATCGTTTGCAACAGCCAAGCTGCCATTGGAGGCTTTCGCTGGCGGGGCAGGAAGTGGCGGCCTGCTGGAGGAGGGTGTTCCAGAAATCAACATCGTTCAGTTGTTCAATATTGAGGAAGTCAAGCCAGCCAAGAGGTATAGCGGCTTCGCTGGAAGAGCCATCGGCATTAACCCGTGTCATTTTCAGACGTGCCGGGGAGTGTTGCTCTTCAAACGAAATAGAATCTTTACCAATGGACATCAGCCAGTTGATGACGGGTTTCAGGATAACCAGATCTATTTCAAATAAACCCGATGGTCCCCCCCCGCCACCTCCCCAGGGTGGGGGTGGGAGTAAATAGAAGAAGCCACCGTTGCCGCCACCGGGAAAATCAGCGGTGCCAGCGAGCTTGCCGCCTGTCAATGTCACTGTGTTATTCCGGGTTTGGCCGGTTTCCAGTTCACTGCCGGTCGTGTTGTCGGAATAGACCAAAAGGGTTAATGGAGTCGTATGGGGTTTGCCGTTAAGGAGTTGATTGGTGGTGACAGAAGTTAATTCTGGTCTGTCTGCCGTCGTGGATTTCAAGCGAATAAGTGTGCCATTTTCAGAGGCATGTTGAGAGAGGTGTTGGAAGTCGGGTGTTTGTTCTTTTGTCAGTATGGTCAGTTGATAACAATAGTTGCCCGGGTCGTTCGTCACTGATATCGCAATACTGTTCAAATCTGCTGACACAACAGGTGTCTTAAAGCAAAAGGTGCTGTTTCGATTGTTGAAACTGTCCGGAAGCAGCAAACTCACTTGCCACTGACTGACAGCCTGAGGGGCTGTGCCGTGATTGATTTCAATCCGAACCTTGTGCCCGCCGGGATTATGTCGGTCAATGATGGTTGAGGAGTAGCACAAGGTCACAACCAACATAGTCATCAGGAAAAGAACAAATGTTATGAATAAACGGTAAGAATGCATTCAAATCTTTCTGCACTAAATGTGTTATTAATACCAACCCGCCTTCCCTGTCTGACAGAAAACGCCAGGACAATCTGTGCCGACTTTCTGCTTTGGAAAAATAAAGGAACATTATTGACCGGTTTTATTATCCGTAGGACAAACAGAGAGTAGACAAGAATTTCTGAATTGCTATTTGTGTTACTTGTTTTGTGCAACAGAGCCTTCGTCAGTATCAACCTGAAAGTGACTTGCAGGACTTGATACCGGGCTGTGGTAGCAGTATGGTGCTGTTATTTTTAAAAACTCATTTTATACCAATCGAACGTTCTAACTCCCTATGTAAGTCAGACGCGGTCACCGGTAGCGACTATTAAATTCAGTCAGATGGTTTAATGATTGTTTCCAACAAACCAGGCGTCTGTAGGGTTTCTGCAAATAGGGCAGGTTCTTATCCCGTTTTTAAGCATTGCAGTGCTGCACTCACCATGTACTTTGTGGTAGCAAGGCATTATCTTGCAGCCGTGGAAGGTATCTTCCAGGCAGATGCAGCACTCATCGTGGCTTGAGTTTTCTCGGCATTTGTGATTGTCTTGAAACCTTGTATTCAGGCAGATATCACAAACATCACAGTGAAAGGCCCTATCCTTAAATGTTCGGCAAATTCCACATTTATCGCAGTGGTATGGTTTTTTTTCTAAATCGGTGAAGTGTTTGCATTGTGCACAGAAATACTCCGACATTAGTTCGTTGCATCCCGGGCATGTCTGGGAGTCTTCCGTAATATCCCCCTCATAGTTACATAGAGAACATTGAAGCCTTTTTGCATGAAAATCCTTACGATCTGTAAGGTCGCATTTCTTACTATTGTTATGACATCTAGGGCAGGGGAAATACCCTTCGCAACACCCAAAGTTTACACGACAAAACCTATGGGAATGATTGCACAATGGCATTCGCTCTTGCACAGGTGTCTTTAATTGCTCGTTCGACGGGTTTGTCTCCTCATTATGGGTACTTGACTGCTGGTCAGAAGCAGATCGGTCTTGTGCACTAGTGGTTTGATCATCACCGGATGAAGGTCCTGCCTGTAATCGCTCTTGGGAAGCGTTATTTTGCTGATAGGCAAGTGCAGGCTGATCTGACTCTGCCTCTGGGTATCTATCAGTCAGTATGCAAGGGGAACTTCCGGAAGAGCCAGAGGCTCTTTGGTGGCTATCAGCTTGCTGGTGGGTGGTACCTGGATCTTTATTGCTGACAAGTGTTTCGTCAGAGAGAGTATCGCTGTTATCGATGACAGGCTCTACAGAAGGCACCTGTTGTAAGTGGGAATTTTTTGCGTAACCCATCAGCTCATCTGAGAGGCGTTCTAATTCAGAAATCGATGGGTGTTGGTGAAATTGTATAAAGGTATTTAAAAAGCGGTTGGGAAATGTCAATGATTGTGGATTAATCAGAACAACACGCCTTAAGCACAAATCTGATATTTTCCCCAACAGATTACGAATCAGTTCAACCGGGTTTGAATAGGCCAGGAACAATTGAGCGAAGTACTCAGTAAAGCAACAGCTTTCAAACTGGCTCATAGGTGGCTCTGTGTCAGATTGATTGACCTTGTGGATTATGTCCAGAGCAATCTTATACAAAATCAAAAGGTTGTTGTCGCCCTCTTCGGGCATTGCCCGTTCAGTTGGAATGATTGGCCGAAGTAGAGACAGAGTGTGAAGGTTATTCAAATTATGTTTTGTATTGCTTGTGGCCTCTATCAGCTGCTCGATAAAAAGGTTGCGCAGTGAATTCTCGTTGCAAGAACGCTGCAGTTTCAGTACGGCTTCAAGAGGAGTGACAGTATCCTCGGTGTTGATGCTTTTTGTTTCCAGAACCCGCAAACGCTGTGGCATGTCCAGTTCATCCAGTATTTGCTTGAGCTTAAAAACTGCTCCGGAATCTTGACTTTCAATGACGGCTACAAGCTGGTTCGCAAGTACCTGGAGGTCTTCAGTGGTAGTTTTTTTTTCACTCTCTTCGCCATCGTCGTCTTTTCTGTTATTGCCATTCCCGCTGCCATCATGGCCTTCTCCCGGTGACTGGTTGTCCTGATTTTCAGGTTCTTCTTTTTTCTCCTTTTGGTGATCGTTATTTTCGTTCTTTGGTCCCGAATTGGGTGCGCTACCAGAGGGTTGTCCCTCCCCATTAGCTGCCATCAGGCCACCGCCATGATTTGTCTGCAAGGCACTACGCTCAAGAAATCGTTTGCAACAGCCAAGCTGCCATTGGAGGCTTTCGCTGGCGGGGCAGGAAGTGGCGGCCTGCTGGAGGAGGGTGTTCCAGAAATCAACATCGTTCAGTTGTTCAATATTGAGGAAGTCAAGCCAGCCAAGAGGTATAGCGGCTTCGCTGGAAGAGCCATCGGCATTAACCCGTGTCATTTTCAGACGTGCCGGGGAGTGTTGCTCTTCAAACGAAATAGAATCTTTACCAATGGACATCAGCCAGTTGATGACGGGTTTCAGGATAACCAGATCTATTTCAAATAAACCCGATGGTCTCCCCCCGCCACCTCCCCAGGGTGGGGGTGGGAGTAAATAGAAGAAGCCACCGTTGCCGCCACCGGGAAAATCAGCGGTGCCAGCGAGCTTGCCGCCTGTCAATGTCACTGTGTTATTCCGGGTTTGGCCGGTTTCCAGTTCACTGCCGGTCGTGTTGTCGGAATAGACCAAAAGGGTTAATGGAGTCGTATGGGGTTTGCCGTTAAGGAGTTGATTGGTGGTGACAGAAGTAAATTCTGGTCTGTCTGCCGTCGTGGATTTCAAGCGAATAAGTGTGCCATTTTCAGAGGCCTGTTGAGAGAGGTGTTGGAAGCCGGGTATTTGCTCTTTTGTCATTAGCAACAGTTGGTAGCAATAGTTGCTCTGGTCGTTCGTCAACAATATCGCAATACTGTTGGAATCTGCTGACACCACGGGTGTCTTAAAGCAAAAGGTGCTGTTTCGATTGTTGAAACTGTCCGGAAGCAGCAAACTCACTTGCCACTGACTGACAGCCTGAGGGGCTGTGCCGTGATTGATTTCAATCCGAACCTTGTGCCCGCCGGGATTATGTCGATGAATGATGGTTGAGGAATAGCAAAAAGGCACCACCGCCATAGCCAGTAGAGGAAGAACAAATGCTATGAATAAGCGTAAAAAAAGCATTCAAATCTCGCTATATAACTGGTTCAACAATTCCAATCGGCCCTCTTTGCCTGATGAAGTCTGTGAGAACAGTCTGTGCTGATTTTCCGCTATGGAAAAATAAGGAACACCATTGGTTGTTCTTGTTATCCGAAGTAGAAACAGAGAATAGCCAAGAATTTCTGAATTGCTATGTGGGTTAATTGCTCTGTGCCACAACGCTTTCGGCAGCGTCAACCTGAAAGTATCCTGCAGAGCCTGATACCGGGTTGTGGTACCGGTCTGCTAGCGGCGACTATTGATTAAGGTCAAAATCCTGTCAATTAACTGAGCGGATAGAGGGTATCTGCAAACAGGGCAGGTTCTTATCTTGTTCGTAATCATCACCGTAGCGCAATCCTGGTGAACTTTGTGAGTGCAGGGCAATATCACGGAATTGTGGAAAACATCTTCCAGGCAGATGCAGCACTCATCATGGCCTGAATCTGGCCGACATCGGTGATTGCCTTGTGCACTTTTATCCATACAGAAATTGCAAACATCACAGTGAAAGGACTTCTCCTTTTCTGTTCGGCAAATTCCGCATTTATCGCAGTGGTATGGTTTTTTTTCTAAATCGGTGAAGTGTTTGCATTGTGCACAGAAATAGTCGGACATTAGTTCGTTGCATCCCGGGCATGTCTGGGAGTCTTCCGTAATATCCCCCTCATAGTTACATAGAGAACATTGAAGCCTTATTGCATGAATAACCTTACGATCAGTAAGGTCGCATTTCTTACTATCGTTATGACATTTGTTGCATGGGAAATAACCTTCACAGCACCCAAAGTTTACGCGACATAACCTACGGCTATGAATGCACAGTTGCCTTTGTTTTTTTTCCACAGGTGTCCTTAACTGCTCATTCGACGGGTTTGCCTCCTCATTATGGGTGCTCGACTGCTGGAAAGAAGCAGAATGCTCTGCGCCATTGCTTTGCAACGTCGGGTTGGTCGCCATCATCTGTAGCCTTGCTATCATTTGTCTTTCCAGCTGTTTTAACTGTTGTCTTTTTTGCTCTTGTTTTGCCTCAGCGTGTCTTTCCAGCTCGGCGAGAACATGACTTGGCAACGGAGAGCTGACCGGCAACATCTGTCGCCTTGCTATCATTTGTCTTTCCAGCTGTTTTAACTGTTGTCTTTTTTGCTCTTGTTTTGCCTCAGCGTGTCTTTCCAGCTCGGCGAGAACATGACTTGGCAACGGAGAGCTGACCGGCAACATCTGTCGCCTTGCTTTCATTTGTCTTTCTAGCTGTTTTAACTGTTGTCTTTTTTTCACCCGTCTTTTCAGAGCGTGTTTTGCCAGCTCTTCGAGAAGGGGTCCATCGATCAGGAGGTTACTTAAGTGGTTTTGATTTGTCCTCAACACTGCCAAATCGGATCGTTCCTGTGTCCCGGTGGCTTGAAGATCACCAGATGAAGGTCCTGCTTGTAATCGCTCCCGGGAAGCGTCATTTTGCTGATGAACAAGGGCAGGCTGATTTGAACTTGCTTCCAGCTTTGGGTTTCTACCAGCCAGTAAGCAAGGGGAGCTGCCGGTAAAGCCAGAGGCTCTCTGGTTGCAGACAGCTCGCTGGATGGTACTTGTATCTCCACTGCTGGCAATTGTTTCGTTAGCGGTAGTATCGCTGTTACCGATGAAAGGCTCTATAGAAGGCACTTGTTGTAAGTGGGAGTTTTGTGCCTGCCTCATCAGCTCATTTAAGAGGCGCTTTAATTCAGGATAGGATGGGTGTTGGTGAAATCGCGTGAAGTTATATAAAAAACAGGCGGGAAATGTCAATGATTGTGGATTAATCATAACATCATACCTTAAAGCTAAATCTGATATTTTCCCCAACAGATTACGAATCAGTTCAACCGGGTTTGAATAAATCAGGAACAATTGAGCGAAGAACTCAACAAAGCAACACTTTTCAAATTGTCCCACAGGTGGCTGTTGGTCAGATTGATTGGCTTTGTGGATTATGTCCAGAACAATTTTATTCAAAATCAACAGGTTGTTGTCGCCTGCTGCGAGCACTGCCTGATCAGGTGGAATGGCCGGTCGGAGTGTAGATAGAATGTTGAATTTACTCAAATTCTTTTTTGTATTGCAAGTGGCCTTTATCAGCTGTTCGATAAACAGGTTGCGTGATGAATTCTCGTTGCAAGAACGTTGCAGTTTCAGTATCGCTTCAAGAGGAGTGACAGTATCTGCGGTGTTGGTACTTTTTGTTTCCAGAACCCGCAAACGCTGAGGCATGTCCAGCTCATTCAGTATTTGTCTCAGTCTAAAAACTGCTCCGGGGTATTTACTTTCAATGATGGCAACAAGCCGGTTCGCAAGTACCTGAAGGTCTTCAGCGGTAGCATTTTTTCCACTCTCTTCGCCATCGTCGTCTTTTCTGTTATTGCCATTCCCGCTGCCATCATGGCCTTCTCCCGGTGACTGGTTGTCCTGATTTTCAGGTTCTTCTTTTTTCTCTTTTTGGTGATCGTTATTTTCGTCCTTTGGCCCCGAATTGGGTGCGCTACCAGAGGGTTGCCCCTCCTCATTAGCTGCCATCAGGCCACCGCCATGATTTGTCTGCAAGGCACTACGCTCAAGAAATCGTTTGAAACAGCCAAGCTGTCGTTGGAGACTTTCGCTGGCGGGGCAGGAAGTGGCGGCCTGCTGGAGGAGGGTGTTCCAGAAATCAACATCGTTCAGTTGTTCAATATTGAGGAAGTCAAGCAAGCCAACAGGTATAGCGGCTTCGCTGGAAGAGCCATCGGCATTAACCCGTGTCATTTTCAGACGTGCCGGGGTGGGTTGCTCCTCAAACGAAATAGAATCCTTGCCTATGGACATCAGCCAGGTGATGACGGGTTTCAGGATAACCAGATCTATTTCAAATAATCCCGATGGTCTCCCCCCGCCACCTCCCCAGGGTGGGGGTGGGAGTGAATAGAAGAAACCACCGTTGCCGCCACCGGGAAAATCAGCGATGCCAGCGAGCTTGTCGCCTGTCAATGTCACTGTGTTATTCCGGGTTTGGCCGGTTTCCAGTTCACTGCCGGTCGTGTTGTCGGAATAGACCAAAAGGGTTAATGGGGTCGTATGGGGTTTGCCGTTAAGGAGTTGATTGGTGGTGACAGAAGTTAATTCTGGTCTGTCTGCCGTCGTGGATTTCAAGCGAATAAGTGTGCCATTTTTAGAGGCCTGTTGAGAGAGATGTTGGAAGTCGGGTGTTTGCTCTTTTGTCAGTATCAACAGTTGGTAGCAATAGTTGCTCTGGTCGTTTGTCATCAATATAGCAATATTGTTCGGATTTGCTGACACGACAGGTGTCTTAAAGCAAAGGGTGCTGTTTCGATTGTTGAAATTGTCCGGAAGCAGCAAACTCACTTGCCACTGACTGACAGCCTGAGGGTCTGTGTCGTCATTGATTTCAATCCGAACCTTTTGCCCACCGGGGTTATGTCGGTCAATGATGGTTGAGGAATAGCACAAGGTCACAACCAACATAGTCATCAGGAAAAGAACAAATGTTATGAATAAACGGTAAGAATGCATTCAAATCCCTGTCTGACAGAAAACGTCAGGACAATTCTGTGCTGACTTTCTGCTCTGGAAAGATAAAGGAACATTATTGACCGGTTTTATTATCCGTAAGACAAACAGAGAGTAGACAAGAATTCCTGAATTGCTATTTGAGTGACTCGTTATGTGTATCAGAGTCTTCGGCATTATCAACCTGAAAGTGTCGTGCAGGGCTTGATACCGGGCTGTGGTAGCAGTACAGTGCTGCTATTTTTAAAAACTCATTTTTACCAATCGAACGTTCTAACTCCCTATGCAAGTCAGACGCGGTCGCTGGTAGCGACTATTAAATTCAGTCAGATGGTTTAATGAATATTTCATCAAACCAGGCGTCTAAAGGGTGTCTGCAAATAGGACAGGTTCTTATCCCGTTTATAAACATTGCAGCGCCGCACTCACGATGTACCTTGTGACTGCAAGGCATTATCCTGCCGCCGGAGAAGGTATCTTCCAGGCAGATGCAGCACTCATCGTGGCTTGAGTTTTCCCGGCATTTGTGACTGTCTTGAAGTCTTGTATTCATGCAGACATTACAAACATCACAGTGAAAGGCATTATCCTTAGATGTTCGACAAATTCCGCATTTATCGCAGTGGTATGGTTTTTTTTCTAAATCGGTGAAGTGTTTGCATTGTGCACAGAAATACTCCGACATTAGTTCGTTGCATCCCGGGCATGTCTGGGAGTCTTCCGTAATATCCCCATTGAATCCACACACAGAGCATAAAAGCTGCGTTGCGTGAGCAGCTTTTCGAGAGGTAACTTCGCATCGATCACTTTTGTTATGACATTTATGGCAAGGGAAGTACCATTGACAGCACTCAAATTTTACATAGCAGAGCCTGCGGTAATCTTTGCACAATGGCTTTCGTTGTTCTTGTGCAGATGTCTTTAACTGCTCTTTCGGCGGGTTTGCTTTCTCATTGTCGGTGTTCAACGGATGGAAAGGAGCTAAAAACACTGTGCCATTGCTGTTCATCGCAAGATTATTGGTTTGTACCCTCTGATTGGCTGATGCCGTCTGATAATCTGATCGATGGATCAAATGGTCTACTAATTCTTGTTGTCTTCTGAGATCAACGTGCAACTTTTTGATTTGTTCCTTCAAATGCAGTGCTTCAGTGGTTGCTTTGACCATACACTTATAAAGCTCCTGATCTTTTGTAACCAGGTTTTCACTCATCACAACTAACTCCTGATTCTCTAGTTTTAATCCTTGAATCTTCTTAGTTAGCTCCTGAATCATTGTTCTTAACGCTTGAACTTCTGCAGTTAAAGACTGCTTCTCTACTGGTAATTCTTGAGCCTGTTCAGTTAACTCTTTAGTCTGTTGTCTTTTTTTCTCTTTTTTTTCCTGAGCGCGGCCTTTCAGCCTAACGAGAAGGGAGTCATCGGTCGAATGTTTAGTTGAGAAGTTTTGATTTATCCCAGACGCCTCCAAATCGGATCGGTTGTGTGCTCCGTTGGTGAGATGATTACCATAAGAAGACCCTGTCTGAAATCGCTTTTGGGAAGAGGCATTTTGCTGATCACCAGGGTCAGAAAGCTTTGGCCTGGCCCCTTGCTGTAAGTATCTATAAGCTGGCAAGACAGGGGAACTGCCGGTAGACCCGGTGCTGTTAACTAGTGAGGGCTCTTGCAGTATGCGGGAAGCGGGCGCCTGTCTCATCAGTTCATTTGAGAGGCGTTCTAACTCATGGAACGATGGGTGCTGTTCAAGTTGTATCAGGGTTTCTCGAAAAGGGATGGAGAATGTAAATGATTGTGCAAAAATCATAATATCGCGTCTTATCACTGAATCTGATATTTTCTCCAACAGTTCACGAATGGATTCAAGTGGGTTTGAATAGAGCAGGAGTAATTGAACGAAGTACTCAGTCAAGCAAGATTTTTCAAAGTGTCCTAATGATGGCTGTTGGACAGATTGATTGAACCTGTTGATGATGTCCTGAACAATCTTATACAAAATCATCAGGTTATTGTCACCAGCTTCGGGCATTGACCGGTCAGGTGGAATCATTGGTTGGCGTTCAGACAGAATGTTGACAGTATCCAAAGTTCTTGTTTGAACGCTCGTAGCTTCGATTAGCTGCTCGATAAACCGGTTGCGCGTTGAGTTTTCATAGAAAGATCGCTGCAGTTTCAATATTGCCTCAAGAGGCGTGACACTATTACCACTGGTGTTTGTGCTTTTTGTTTCGATAACCTGCAAACGCTGAGGCATGTCCAGCTTATCCAGTATTTGTCTCAGTTTAAAGACTGCTCCGGGGTATTTACTTTCAATGATGGCAACGAGCCGGTTCGCAAGTACCTGAAGGTCTTCAGCGGTAGTATTTTTTCCACTCTCTTCGCCATCGTCGTCTTTTCTGTTGTTGCCATTTCCGCTGCCATCATGGCCTTCTCCCGGTGACTGGTTGTCCTGATTTTCAGGTTCTTCTTTTTTCTCCTTTTGGTGATCGTTATTTTCGTTCTTTGGCCCCGAATTGGGTGCGCTGCCAGAGGGCTGTCCCTCCCCATTAGCTGCCATCAGGCCACCGCCATGATTTGTCTTCAAGGCAGTACGCTCAAGAAATCGTTTGCAACAGCCAAGCTGCCATTGGAGGCTTTCGCTGGCGGGGCAGGAAGTGGCGGCCTGCTGGAGGAGGGTGTTCCAGAAATCAACATCGTTCAGTTGTTCAATATTGAGGAAGTCAAGCCAGCCAACAGGTATAGCGGCTTCGCTGGAAGAGCCATCGGCATTAACCCGTGTCATTTTCAGACGTGCCGGGAATGCTTGCTCCTGAAACGAAATAGAATCTTTACCAATGGACATCAGCCAGTTGATGACGGGTTTCAGCATAACCAGATCTATTTCAAATAATCCCGATGGTCTCCCTCCGCCACCTCCCCAGGGTGGGGGTGGGAGTGAATAGAAGAAGCCACCCTTGCCGCCACCGGGAAAATCAGCGATGCCAGCGAGCTTGTCGCCTGTCAATGTCACTGTGTTATTCCGGGTTTGGCCGGTTTCCAGTTCACTGCCGGTCGTGTTGTCGGAATAGACCAAAAGGGTTAATGGGGTCGTATGGGGATTGTCGTTAAGGAGTTGATCGGTGGTGACAGAAGTTAATTCTGGTCTGTCTGCCGTCGTGGATTTCAAGCGAATAAGTGTGCCATTTTTAGAGACATGTTGAGAGAGATGTTGGAAGTCGGGTGTTTGCTCTTTTGTCAGTATCAACAGTTGGTAGCAATAGTTGCTCTGGTCGTTTGTCATCAATATAGCAATATTGTTCGGATCTGCTGACACGACAGGTGTCTTAAAGCAAAGGGTGCTGTTTCGATTGTTGAAATTGTCCGGAAGCAGCAAACTCACTTGCCACTCACTGACAGCCTGGGGGTCTGTGCCGTCATTGATTTCAATCCAAACCTTTTGCCCACCGGGATTATGTCGGTCAATGATGGTTGAGGAATTGCACAAGGTCACAACCAACATAGTCATCAGGAAAAGAACAAATGTTATGAATAAACGGTAAGAATGCATTCAAATCCCTGTCTGACAGAAAACGTCAGGACAATCCTGTGCTGACTTTCTGCTCTGGTAAAATAAAGGAACATTATTGACCGGTTTTATTATCCCTAAGACAAACAGAGAGTAGACAAGAATTTCTGTATTGCTATTTGTGTTACTTTTTTGTGCAACAGAGCCTTCGTCAGTATCAACCTGAAAGTGTCTTGCAGGGCTTGATACCGGGTTGTGGTAGCAGTCCGGTGCTGCTATTTGATGGCGGCGACTATTAAATCCGGTGAGATGGTTAATTATTGTTTTCAACCGGCGGATCGTATAGAGAATGTCTGCAAACAGGGCAGGTCCTAATCCCGTTACGAATCATCGCAATGCCGCACTCGTAATGAATTATGTGGGAGCAGTTCAGCCTGACGGAGCTGGTGAAAGTATCTTCCAGGCAGATGCAGCAGAGATTTTGTCCTAAGTTTTCCTGGCATTTGTGATTGTTTTGTAACCCTATATTCAGACAGACATTGCAAGTATCACAGTGAAAGTTTTTATCCTCTTCAACTCGGCACATGCCGCATTTATCGCAGTGGTAGGGTTTTTTTTCCCTATCGGTGAAGTGTTTGCACTTTGCACAGAAATATTGCGACATTTGCTCATTGCAGTTAGGGCATGTCTGAGAGTTTTCTGTAATCTCCCCATTGAATCCACACACAGAGCATAAAAGCCGCATTGCCTGAAGAGCTATTCGAGAGGTAACTTCGCATCGATCACTTCTGTTATGACACCTATGGCATGGGAAGTACCATTGACAGCACTGAAATTTTACATAGCAGAGCCTGCGATAATCTCTGCACAATGGCTTTCGTTTTTCTTGTGCAGATGTCTTTAACTGCTCTTTCGGCGGGTTTGCCTTCTCATTGTCGGTGTTCGGATGGAAAGGAACAAAAAACGCTGTGCCATTGCTACGTACCGCCAGACTATTAGCCTGAAACATCTGATGGAGCAGATTGGCCGATGCCGTCTGATTATCTGCTCGATGGATCAAATGGTCTACTAATTCTTGTTGTCTTCTGAGATCAACGTGCAACCTTTTGATTTGTTCCTTCAAATGCAGTGCTTCAGTGGTTGCTTTGACCATACACTTATAAAGCTCCTGATTTTTTGTAACCAGGTTTTCACTCATCACAACTAACTCCTGATTCTCTAGTTTTAATCCTTGAATCTTCTTAGTTAGCTCCTGAATCATTGTTCTTAACGCTTGAACTTCTGCAGTTAAAGACTGCTTCTCTAATGGTAATTCTTGAGCCTGTTCAGTTAACTCTTTAGTCTGTTGTCTTTTTTTTTCTTTTTTTTCCTGAGCGCGGCCTTTCAGCCCAACGAGAAGGGAGTCATCGGTCGAATGTTTAGTTGAGAAGTTTTGATTTATCCCAGACGCCTCCAAATCGGATCGGTTGTGTGCTCCGTTGGTGAGATGATTACCATAAGAAGACCCTGTCTGAAATCGCTTTTGGGAAGAGGCATTTTGCTGATCACCAGGGTCAGAAAGCTTTGGCCTGGCCCCTTGCTGTAAGTATCTATAAGCTGGCAAGACAGGGGAACTGCCGGTAGACCCGGTGCTGTTAACTAGTGAGGGCTCTTGCAGTATGCGGGAAGCGGGCGCCTGTCTCATCAGTTCATTTGAGAGGCGTTCTAACTCATGGAACGATGGGTGCTGTTCAAGTTGTATCAGGGTTTCTCGAAAAGGGATGGAGAATGTAAATGATTGTGCAAAAATCATAATATCGCGTCTTATCACTGAATCTGATATTTTCTCCAACAGTTCACGAATGGATTCAAGTGGGTTTGAATAGAGCAGGAGTAATTGAACGAAGTACTCAGTCAAGCAAGATTTTTCAAAGTGTCCTAATGATGGCTGTTGGACAGATTGATTGAACCTGTTGATGATGTCCTGAACAATCTTATACAAAATCATCAGGTTATTGTCACCAGCTTCGGGCATTGACCGGTCAGGTGGAATCATTGGTTGGCGTTCAGACAGAATGTTGACAGTATCCAAAGTCCTTGTTTGAACGCTCGTAGCTTCGATTAGCTGCTCGATAAACCGGTTGCGCGTTGAGTTTTCATAGAAAGATCGCTGCAGTTTCAATATTGCCTCAAGAGGCGTGACACTATTACCACTGGTGTTTGTGCTTTTTGTTTCGATAACCTGCAAACGCTGAGGCATGTCCAGCTTATCCAGTATTTGTCTCAGCTTAAAAACGGCATCGGGATCGTCGCTTTCAATGAGGGCAACGAGTTGGTTCGCAATTACCTGAAGGTCTTGAATCCTGGCGTTTCTCGCACTTTCTTTTCCATTGTCGTCTTTTCTGTTATCACCCTCTTCACTGCCATGATTGCTTTCTCCCGGTGAATTGTTCTGCTGATCTTCAGGTTCACCTTTTTTCTCTTTTTGATGGTCGTTATTTTCTTCCTTTGATGCTTTATCGGATGCCTTACCTGATGGTTTTCCATCCCCATTACCTGCCTTTAAGCCACCAGCATGATCTGTCTTCAAGGCAGTGTACTCAAGAAATCGCTTCAAACAGCCAAGCTGCCACTGAAGGCTTTCGCTGTCCGGGCAAGAAGTGGCGGCACGCTGGAAGAGGGTGTTCCAGAAATTAACATCGGTCAGTTGTTCAATGTCCAGAAAGTCAAGCCAACCCAAGGTTATAACGGCATCACTGGAAGAACCATCTGCATTGATGCGTGTCATTTTCAGACGCGCCGGGGATGGCTGTTCCTCAAATGAGCTGGAATCCTTGCCCATGGACATCAGCCAGTTGATGACGGGTTTCAGGATAACCAGGTCTATGTCGAATAATCCCGATGGCCTCCCATCTCCTCCCCATGGTGGAGGCGGTGAATAGGAGAAGCCTTCATCACCGCCAGCGGAAAAATCTGTGTTGCCAGCGAGCTTGTCACCTCTCATTGCCAGTGTGTTATTTCGGGTTTGTCTTGTTTCCAGCACACTTTCCGTGATGTTGTCGGAATAGATTAGAAGGGTAAGAGGAGCTGTATGGGGTTTGACGGGTTGATTGCTGGTGACAGAAGTCAACTCTGGTCTGTTTGCTGTCGTTGATTTTAAGCGAACCCGTGTGCCGCTTTCAGAGGCCCGTTTTGAGATACCATGGAAGACGCGTGTTTGCTCCCCTGTCACTATGACTATCTGATAGCAATAGTCACTCAAGTCGGTCGTGACCAATAGTGCGATACTGCTCGAATCTGCTGGCACCACAGGTGCTTTAAAGCAGAGGATGCTTTTTCGGTCATTGAAGCCTTTCGGAAGCAGCAAACTCAATTGCCACTGACTCACACCCTGAGAATCTGTTCCCTCATTGATCTCAATCCGAACCCTGTCATTGGGATTGTGTCGGTCAATGATGGTTAAGCAATAGCATAAAGGCACGACCGCCATAGCCAGCAGTGAAAGAACAAATGCTGTGAAAAGGCGGTAAAAATGCATACAAATTGCACTACAGAACTTGTGTCAATAATTGCGACTTGTTCTCTTTATCTGATAGACAGAATGGGCAAAAACAGTTCTGCTCTGAAAAATAAAGGAACATCATTGGTCAATCCCGTTATTTGTAGTAGAAACAGAGAATAGTCAAGTGTGTCAGAATTGCTATAAGTACCTGGCCAGTTGGTTTCGCATATTCTGGCGAGTGGATTTTTTCATCCTTCAAGGCGCAACGACGGGCGCGTAGCCATAGCTACGCAACCAGAGTTGGAACGCAGAAGGGTGGAAAAAGCCGCCGTCCAGAATATGCGAAACCAACTGGTTAGGTACTTATTACGGTTTGTACAGAGAGCGTCTGCAAAGAGGGCAGGTTGTTATCCCACTTTTAATCATTGCATCGCCGCAATCACGATGTACTTTGTGGGAGCAATGCAGTATCACGCAGCCGGAGAAGGCATCTTCCAGGCAGATGCAGCACTCGTCGTGGCCTGAGTTTTTCCGGCATTTGTGATTGTCTTGATACCTTCTATCCAGGCAGACATTACAAACATCACAGTGAAAGCACTTATCCTTGAATTTTCGGCAAATGCCGCATTTATCACAGTGGAACGGTTTTTTTTCTAAATTGGTGAAGTGTTTGCATTTTGCACAGAAATAGTCCGACATCAGCTGGTCGCATCCCGGGCACGTCTGGGAGTCTTCCGTAATGTCCCCCTCGTAGTTACAGATAGAACACTTTAGCTTTATTGCTTTATCAGCCCGGTGATCTTTAATCTCGCAATAATCACTCATGTTATGGCACCTTTGGCAGGGGAAATACCCGGCACAGCAACCAAAGTTCACACGGCATAACCTATGGTAATGACCGCACAAAGGCTTTCGATTTTCTTGCACAGATGTCTTTAGCTGCCCGTCCGGTTGGTTTGTCTCCTCATTATGGTTGCTCGACTGCTGGTAAGAAGCAGAGCACTTTTTGCCATTGCTCTGCATCGCCGGGCTGGCCGCTGCCTTCTGTTGTCTTTCTATCTGTCTTATCCGTTGTCTTTTTTTCTCTCTTTTTTCATCAGCGTGTCTTTTCAGCTCGACGAGACGGGAAGTATTGATCGGATATGGACTTAAGACGTTTTGATTTCTCCTCGACACTTCCAAATCGGATCGTTCCTGTGCCCCATTGGTCTGATGATTATCATGTGCACGTCTTGTCTGTAATCGCTTTTGGGAAGAGGGATTTTGCTGATCAGCAAGGGCGGGATGTTTTGGGCTGGCTCCTTGCTGTAAGTAGCCATTACCACTGTGATTGATTACAGGCTTTATAGAAAGCACTTGTTGCGAGTTAGCAGTAAGCGCCCGCCACATCAACTCATTTGAAAGGCGTTCTAATTCATCGCGCGATGGGTGCTGTTTAAGTCGTAAAAAAGCGTTGCGAAAAGAGATGGAGAATGTCAGTGATTTTGCAAAAAACATAATATCACAGATCATGACTGAGTCTGGTATTTTCTCTAACAGGTCACGAATCGATTGAATTGGGTTTGAATAGAACAGTAACAAATGAACCAGGTACTCGGTAAAGCAACATTTTTCAAATTGTCCTAAGGGCGGCTGCTGGCCAGATTGATTGACCCTGTGGATTATATCCAGAACAATCTTGTACAAAATCGTCAGGTTGTTGTTGACAGCTTCGGGCAATGTCTGGTGAGGTGAAATGATCGGTTGGAGTTCAGACAGAATGTTAAAATCATCCAAAGTCCTTGTTTGCTCGCTGGTAGCTTCTATCAGTTGCTCAATAAACCGATTGCGCGTTGAGTTCTCATAGAAAGAACGCTGCAGTTCCAATATCGCCTCAAGAGGCGTGGCAGTGTTGCCTTCGGTGTTTGTGCCTTTTGTTTCCAGCACCTGCAAACGCTGAGGCATGTCCAGCTCATCCAGTATTTGCCTCAGCTTAAAAACGGCATCGGGATCGTCGCTTGCAATGAGTGCTATGAGTTGGTTGGCAATTATCTGAAGGTCTTGAGTCCTGGTGTTTTTTGCACTTTTTTTACCGTTGTCGTCTTTTCTGTTATTACCCTCTTCACTGCCATCATTGCCTTCTTTGGTTGAATGGCTCTTCTCATCTTCAGGTTCACCTTTTTTTTCTTTTTGATGGTCGTTATTTTCGTTCTTTGGTGCTTTATCGGATGCCTTACCTGATGGTTCTCCATCTCCATTACTTGCCTTCAAGCCTCCTGAATGATTTGCCTTCAGGGCAGTGCGTTCAAAAAACAGTTTCAAACAGCCAAGCTGCCATTGAAGACTCTCACTCACCGGGCAAGAAGTGGCGGCACGCTGGAAGAGAGTGTTCCAGAAATTAACATCGGTCAGTTGATCAGTGCTCAGGAAGTCAAGCCAGCCAATGGGTATAACGGCTTCACTGGAGGAGCCATCTGCGTTAACGCGTGTCATTTTCAAACGCGCCGGGTATGGCTGTTTCTCAAAAGAGCTGGAGTCCTTGCCCTTAGACATTAGCCAGTTGCTGACGGGTTTCAGGACAACCAGATCTATGTCGAATAATCCTGATGGTCTCCCACCTCCTCCCCATGGTGGAGGGGGCGAGTAAAAGAAGCCTCCATTGCCGCCACCGGAAAAATCTGCGTTGCCAGCCAGTCTGTCTCCCGTCATTGTCAGTGTGCTATTTCGGGTTTGGCCGACTTCCAGCCCAGGGTCAGTCATCCTGTCGGGGTAAACCAGAAGGGTTAGTGGGGTAGCATGGGATTTGCCGCTCAGGAGTTGGTGGATGGCGACAGAAGCCAACTCCGGTTTGTCTGCCGTCCTGGATTTCAAGCGTACAAGCAGGCTGTTTTCAGAGGCACGTTTTGAGACATCCTGAAAGACGGATGTTTGCTCCTTTGCGGCTATTACCAGCTGATAGCAATAGTTACTCAAGTCGTTGTTGACCAATAGTGCGATACTGTTCCAATCTGCTGACACCAGGGGTGCCTTAAAGCAAAGGGTGCTGTTTTGGTCATCGAAATCTTCCGGAAGCAGCAAATTCATTCGCCACTGACTCACACCCTGAGGATCTGTGCCATTATTGATTTCAATCCGAGCCCTGCGTCCATCGGGATAGTGTCGGTCAATGATGGTGGAGGAATGGCACAACTGCACAGTCATCATAACCATTAGGAAAAGTGCAAATGCCATGAAAAAACGGTAAAAATGCATTCAAACCTTTCCAAATAACTTGTGTTAATAACACCAACTTTCTGGTCTGATAAAAAAGTCAGGACAATCTGTGCTGACTTTCTGCAATTGAAAAATAGAGCAACATTATTGACCGATCTTATTATTCGCAGAACAAATAGAGAATAGACAAGAATTTCTGAATTGCTAAATGGGTTACTTGCTTATAAAAATGAAGCGATCACGACGGTGATTATTAAATCCGGTCAGACGGTTAATTATTGTTTTCATCCAACGGACTGTAAAGAGGGTATCTGCAAACAGGGCAGGTTCTTATCCCGTTTTGCATCATCGCAATGGCGCACTCCCTATGAACTTTGTGGAAGCAGGGCAATATTTGGCTACCGCGAAAGGCATCTTCCAGGCAGATGCCGCAGTCATCGTGGCCTGAGTTTTCCCGGCATTTGTGATTGCCTTTTAAGCGAATATCCAGACAGACATTGCAAACATCACAGTGATAGGTTATATCCTTTTCTACTCGGCAAAGGCCGCATTTATCGCAGTGGGATGGTTCTTTTTCCGTATCGGTAAAGTGTTTGCATAGTGCACAGAAATATTGCGACATTTGTTCGTTACAGTTTGGACATGTCTGAGAGTTCTCAGTAATCGTCCCTTCATATCCACATACAGAACATAGAAGCCATGTTGCATCAACAGCCCTGCAATCTGTCACTTTGCATTTATCGCTCTCGTTATGACATTTGTGGCAGGGGAAATACAAACCACAGCACTTAAAATTCACACGGCAGAGCCTGTTGTAATGTTCGCACAATCGCTCTCGGGTTTTTTGAACCCGTGTCGTTAATTCTGCACCCGACGGGGTTGCCTCCTCATTATGTAAGTGCGAACCAGGCGCCTGCCTTATCAGTTCATTTGAGAGGCGTTCTAATTCATGGAACGATGGGTGCTGTTCAAGTTGTATAAGGATATCGTGAAAAGGAGTGGAGAATGTTAATGATTGTGCAGAATTCATAATATCGTGTCTGATGACTGAATCTGATATTTCCCCTAACAGCTCACGAATGGATTCAAGTGGGTTTGAATAAAGCAGGAGTAATTGAACGAAGTACTCAGCAATGCAAGATTTTTCAAAGTGTCCTATTGATGGCTGTTGGTCAGATTGATTGAATCTGTTGATGATGTCCTGAACAATCTTATACAAAATCATCAGGTTATTGTCGTCTGATTCGGGCATTGACCGGTCAGTTGGAATGTTAAAATCATCCAAAGTCCTTGTTTGATCACTCGTAGCTTCTATCATCTGCTCAATAAACCGATTGCGCGTTGAGTTCTCATAGAAAGAACGCTGCAGTTTCAATATTGCCTCAAGAGGCGTGACTGTATTACCACAGGTGTTTGTGCTTTTTGTTTCGAGAACCTGCAAACGCTGAGGCATGTTCAGCTCATCCAGTATTTGCCTTAGCATAAAAACAGCATCGGGATCGTCGCTTTCAATGAGGGCTACGAGTTGGTTGGCAATTAGCTGAAGGTCTTGAGTCCTGGTGTTTTTTGCACTTTCTTTTCCATCGTCGTCTTTTCTGTTATCACCCTCTTCGCTGCCATAATTGCTTTCTCCCGGTGAGTCGCTCCCCTGATCTCCAGGTTCACCTTTTTTTTCTTTTTGGTGGTCGTTACTTTCGTCCTTTGGAGCTTTACCTGATACCTTGCCCGATGGTTCTCCACCACCATTACCTGCCTTTAAGCCCTCTCTATGAGAAGTAGTATGGGGTTTCAGCGATTGATTGGTGGTGATAAAAGCCGACTCTGGTCTGTCTTCCGTCGTGGATTTGTTTTCAGAGGCACGTTTTGAGACATCCTGAAAGACGGGTGTTTGCTTCTCTGTCAGCTGGTAGCAATAGTCACCCGGGTCGTTCGAGGTCAATAGCGGGATACTGTTCGAATCTGCTGGCACCACAGGTGCCATAAAACAAAGGCTGCTTTTTCGGTTATTGAAGCCTTCCGGAAGCAGCAAACTGACTTGCCAAGGACTCGCCCGCTGCGGATCTGCACCATCATTGATTTCAATCCGAACCCTGTGTCCATCGTGATTGTTTCGGTCAATAATGGTTGCACAATAGCATAACGGCAGGACCGCCAGAGCCAGTAGTAAAAGAACAAATGCCAGGAAGAAACGGTAAAAACGCATTCAAATCTTTCTAAACAACGGGTGTTAATAATACCAACCCGCCCCTTCTTGTCTGACGGAAAACGCCGGAACAACCTGTGCTGACTTTCTGCTCTGGAAAAAGAAAGGGACGCTATTGACTGATACTGGTAGAACAGACAGAGAATAGACAAGAACTTCAGAATTGCCAGATGGGGTACTTTCCGTGAGTCGCAGAGCCTTAAACGCACTCACTCGCTCGAATCAGGATAATTGTACGGTTCATTGCCTTAATCACGAGTCACTGCGAGGTCGAAGCGGATGAAAGTGAAACTCACCTCCTACTGTTATATGATGTAAAAGCTATTGTAGCCCCAGAAATGACCCCTACTATAACCCGTTCAGGGAAAGTTTTAACGAAAGAATTATTAGACACAGCCATGACACTAGCCCCGAATGCAGCCCCGGCAGCAGTTGAATAAACTCTGGGGACACCAGTAGCAGCCCCGAGAGCCCCGATAACGCCTGTTGGAATAGACACGGCAGGATTCAAAATACTGGTAATATATGAAACTGAGAAAGCTTCAGACTTTAACTTAATTGCGGAAACAGCAACGTAAATGCAGCAAAACCTGAGATAAAACGAAGCAGTTTTGGTAAAGATTGGGGTAGCTTTTTTCAAAACATTAACAGTTCGATCATATAACGGGAGATCGTTTATCTGTGTTATTTCGTCATCAGTTAATTCTTTTCTACACATCGGGCAGCTCTTGTGCTCAGAACTTTCCAGCCATACCCGTACGCACGATTTACCAAAAGCATGTCCGCATGTTAGCTTGAAGGGACTGCATTCTGCTGAATCGTGGCATATTGCACATCTAATACCTTCGGTAGCATTCATATGAAAACCTCACTGTTTTAACATTTGACACTTGTATCTGGTTTTGGTTCCCTGCGGGTAACGGGAAGCTGGTCGCGAGCTATATTTCCCGCAAAAATGCAAAAGAACCATCGTTATCGATATTGCACGGATAGAGGGCTTGGTGAATGATGAACAGATGTGCTTACCAAAGGTTCTGTCATGGGTTTCCTGCAACAGGATATTGATGCTTTTCTCGATTATCTGAAGTTTGAAAAAAATAGCTCTGTTCATACCTGCTCGGCGTATCAGAGAGATTTGGGTAAATTACTGAAGCAGGCCGAAGTGCTTGGAATCACTCAGTGGCAAAAGCTTGAAGAACGCCAGCTCCGGACATGGCTGGCAGAGTTGCATGGCCAGGGCCTTGGGCAGAAGAGTCTGCATCGCCTGCTTTCATCCGTTCGCAGTTTTTATCGTTACCTTAACCGGCAGGGAAAGGTTGCAGATAACCCTGCCCAGAGAGTCACTGCACCCAAGGTGGGCAGAAAGTTACCTGTCACCATGGATGCCGATCAACTCGCCAGACTGCTCGATCAGGAGGATGATGACCCATTAGTGATCAGGGATCTGGCTATCCTGGAACTGTTCTATTCTTCGGGGCTGCGCCTCTCGGAACTGGTTGGCTTGAATCTCAATAGTTTCCAGGATGATTACAGGCAGGTGATCGTATTGGGCAAGGGCAAAAAAGAACGCTGGCTGCCGGTGGGTCGAAAGGCGCGTGAAGCTATAAAAAAATGGCTGTCCGTCAGAGTTATTTTTCCGGAAAAAAATGCACAGGCCCTGTTTCTCTCAAAGCAGGGTAATCGTATCAGTGCCCGTCAGGTGCAAAACCGTGTGAGTCAGCTATCCAGAGACAGGGGTCTCTCAGGGCGTATGCATCCTCACCTGCTGAGACACTCTTTCGCCAGTCATCTGCTGGAGTCCAGTGGCGATCTCAGGGCGGTTCAGGAGCTGTTGGGGCACAGTGATATTGCCACTACCCAGATATATACCCATCTTGATTTTCAACATCTTGCCGACGTATATGATAAGGCTCATCCGAGAGCACAGAGAGTCAGTAAGACGACCTCTGTTAATGAACCGTCTGATAGGGAAGAGAGAGTTACCGAAGATCAGGAGCCTTCAGCAATAAAAGAACCCAAAAGGAAAAAATAATGATAAAGCTGATCACTTTCGATCTGGATGACACGCTTTGGGAAAACATGCCGGTGCTGATTCGGGCAGAACAGAAAGCCTGGAAAAAACTCTGTGAATACTGGCCAGCAACCCACGATAGAATGAACCCCAAGCAAGTGTTTGAGTATCGGGTCAAACTCCTGGAGGATCATCCGCAGCTCAAATATCAGATTACGGAACTGCGCCGGTTTTCTCTGCAGAAGATTCTGCAAGACTGCGATTGCCCGGAATCAAGAGCGGAAGAAATTGCCGGTGACTTGATGCGGGAGTTTATGGAGTGGCGTCATGATGTGAAGTGTTTTCCCGAAGTTCAGCCGGTCCTCTCCCATCTGTCAGCAGACTATACGCTGGCTGCGGTCACCAATGGCAATATCGATGTTGAGAAATTATCGGTCAGTGAGTTTTTTGACTTTGCTCTCAAGGCAGAGGATTACAACAGTCTGAAACCAGAGCCGACTCTGTTCCTGAAAGCCATGGAACGTGCCGGGGTGACTCCCGATGAGACCCTTCATGTGGGAGATTGCCTGAAAGCTGATGTTGCTGGTGCCGGAGCACTGGGAATTGGAACCGTCTGGTTTAATCCTGCTGACAAGGCGTTCAATGGCGACCGCAGACCTGATTACGAGATACGATCGCTAACCGGTCTGCTCAGGGTTTTGGACAAGGATCTTCAGCCAGAATATTAAGGCTTCGCCTGACTGACCAGGTAATTAATTCCATCTATCACAAATTTATGGACAGCACGACAGTGCTGTCCTTCGGGATTTTTTGTCAGGTATCTATGGATTCCTAATATATATTTCACTGAACTGTATTTTTTTTGGATACCAGGAACCTGATAATGAAACTTAACTATGCAGCTTGCATAATACTACTTCTGTCTTTTACTTATTTACACGCCGATGAAGTGGAAAAGCAGATAATAGGCACTTGGCTTATCAGAGATAATTTACCCTTTAATAGATATATAACTTATCATCCACCTTGTCAGTTTGGAGGGTCGGCATTGTTCAATATTAGAGGATGTGGTGAATGCTTTAGCGAGGATGTATTATACGGCAGATATGATGTGGTTGTAGAAATGCCAATGCTCAGTAGTAAAGCAATAGCTTTCAGTGGTTTATGGTTTTTTCCCAGAGACTCACAGGAAAAAATGATTCTCGATGTTAAGAGCAAAAACGTTGATTTAGATCGTCATAGAGTCAGAAAAGAAATTTTAGACCCAGCTCAAGGTTTATCTCTTACCAGAGTTGTACAAGTTGATGCTAACGAATTTATCTACGAAGAATACAATCCAGATAGCAAGGGATTTGACAAATTCAAAACTGTTAAACTTCCGGGTCAGTCACTGGAACAGATAAAGCAACTACCGTATCTTGATGATATCCGACTGACTTTTTTGAGGCCTGACAGGCAGAGCAACTTGTCCGGGGCCGGTTCGTCCTCTGCCCATCGGTGATTCAGCATGCAGTTTCTGGTGGATGGAATGTTTTTCAGGCATCTCTGGAACTTAATCCATATTCCGTTGGTCTGTATGTTTTTGGATAGGAGAAACCTGATAATGAAAATTAAATATGCAGCTTATATAATGTTATTTCTGTCTTTTACTTATTCACACGCTGAAGAAGTGGAAAACGAGATAATAGGTACTTGGCTTTCTAAAGATGATTTACCTTTTAACGAATATATTACTTACCACCCACCTCAGCGCTATAAAGGTCCGGTAAAGTTCATTATTACAGGGTATGGTGAATACTACAGTGAGGATATATTGTACGGTAGATATGATACGGTTATAGAAATCCCGGAACAGAATCTTAAATTAATAGCTTATTCTGGTGTATGGTTTTCCCCTGAAGACACGGGGGAAAGGTTGATCTTCGATCTTAGACACATTTCCCCCAAAGACACCTGGGAAAGATTGGAATTCGATTTTAAATATAAAGACGTTGATCTAAATGACTTTAAATCGAAAGCCAATATTATTAACCCGAAAGGTGGTTTGGATATTACCAAAGTTATTAAAGTTGATGGTAACGAATTTGTCTATGAAGCATTCAATCCAGAAAATAATGCATTCGACAGATTCAACGCCGTTAAAGTTCCGGTGCAGTCACCGGAACAGATAGGGAAATTACGGTATTACGATGAATTTTGATTGTTTTATCTGATGCCTGTCAGGCAGGGCAGCTGACCTGAAGCTGCTTTGCCCTCTGCTCATCAGAGATTCAGCATGTAGTCTTTAGCTTCTGGAATGTTTTTCAGATCGCCATGGGCTTCGAGAAATCGGGCAAAACGGTCATAGCGCCCTGTGTCTCTGGCCGAGGGTCTGAGAGCAAAGCGTGACACCGTATCAAACCATGCCCGTTGGTTAAGCTCGTTATCCAGCTTTTTGGGACTGTAATCCCTGAAAATTTCCCAGGAGGCTTGCGGATTGTTGACAATAAACTGGGTGCCCAGTTCGATGGCTCGCAGGAATTTCCTGATCACCTGCTTGTCATGCTTCTTGCTGTTGGCAATAAAAATCAGCTCGTCGTAGGGAGGGATACCATTTTCTTCGTAATAGAACATCTTGCCCTGTCGACCTTCGATGGCCAGCTGGTTCAGCTCAAAGTTCCGGTAGGCACCCATAATTGCATCAACACGGCCTGACATCAGGGAAGAAGAGAGGTTCCAGCCAACATTCACCATCTTGATGTCTTTTGAAGAAAACCCGTAAGGTTTGAACAGCGTATCCAGAAAAGCGTTCTCATTGCCGCCAATATTCAGGCCAATGGTTTTCCCTTTCATGTCTTTCAGGGATTGGATCGGCCCATCTTCCAGAACAATCAGTCCATCCAGAGGTGTCGCAACCAGGGTGCCCGCCCAGGCCAGAGGCAGGCCGTTGGCGACGCCGCGAGTCAGGCTGGGTTGATAATAGACGGCGAGGTCAACATCACCGGCGGCAACCAGCTTGGGAGGCAGGTTAGGATCAGCAGGCTCCTGTATATTTACTTTCAACCCCTGATCCCTGAAGTAGCCGTTTTGCCGGGCAATCACGATAGGCCCATGATCTGGATTGACGAACCACTCCAGCATCAGGTTCAGCTCTTTAACAGGTTGGGCAAATGAAAGTGAGCTGGCCAACAGAAGCGACAGCAGAACAGACACTTTTCTGAATAGTTCTTGTGCGAGCAAAATTATGAGTCCTCAGCAGAGTCAGGTGGCAGGTTGCCAGGGGATAAGTTTTTTCAGAGCCAGATCGGTCATGAAGTAAAGACCGACAGAGCAGATAGCCAGTACCGTCAGCGCTGCGAACATCTGGTCTACCCACAGGCGCGCATTGGCTTGCAACATGAGGTAGCCCAACCCGGCGCTGGAGCCAACCCATTCACCGACTACAGCTCCTATGGGAGCCACGACAACCGCAACCCTCAAGCCGGAGGCGAGGGCAGGAAGGGCTGCCGGCCAGCGGATATGACGCAGTGTGGAAAAACGGTTCCCGCCCATGGTCTTTGCCATGTCCAGCCAGCCCTGATGAGTGTGGCGCAAGCCGTCATAGCAGCAGGTGGCTACCGGGAAGAAAATCACCAGAATGGTCATGACTACCTTGGAAGCCAGGCCGTAGCCAAACCAGAGCATCAGTATGGGAGCCAGTGCAAAGACCGGAACCGCCTGGGTAATGAGCAGCAGTGGTAGAAGCCATGGTCGAAGTGTTACGAAATAAACCAGAATCATAGCCAGCAGGATGCCCGACAGAACCCCCAGAACCAGACCCAGCAGCATCTCTGTCAGGGTGACGAGTGTGTGTTCCCACAGCAAAGAGGCATTGTCGTACATACTGCTCAGCACTGCCAGCGGACCCGGTAATATATAGTTCGGCATAGAAAACAGTACGACAATGGCTTCCCAAATGACTAACAGGCCGAGAACTACCAGAAAAGGCTTGAGCAGCGGCATCCAGAATTTCATTTATGCTCTTCCTCATGTCTCAGTCGTTCCAGCAGTTCACCCTGCAGGCTCAGCAAGGTTCTGTTTGCCAATGATCTGGGTGGGGTACCGGGTGGCATAATGGCTTCGGTTAATTTTGCGGGGTGTCCCTGAAGGTGATAAATACGATGGCCCAGCCTCAGGGCTTCCAGAGGGTCATGGGTGATCAACAGTACCGTTCGATGAGCCAGTAGCTCACAGGCAAGGTCCTGAAGATTCAGTCGGGTGATGGCGTCCAGGGCGCCGAAGGGCTCGTCCATTAATACCAGGGGGCGATTTTCCATCAGGGTTCTGGCCAGGGCAACGCGCTGTCGCTGTCCACCGGAAAGGTTCTGGGGTAATTCGTCAGACTTATCCACAAGGCCAACCTGCTCGAGAATATGTCTGGCTCTTGCCATTTCTTCGGCAGGGACTTTTGTTCGTCTAAAGAGAGAGCCTCTGAGCCGTTCACCCAGCGTAATATTGTCAATGACTGAGAACCAGGGCAGCAGCAGATCCTGCTGGGCCATCCAGGCAATGCGACCTTCAAGGGAAAAGCCATCCTGGCAGAGCACAGTGCCGGCTGTGGTTAAGACATTTTTTTGGGGGGTAGAGGGCTGGCCTGTGGATAAACCGGCAATCAACCGCAACAGGCTGGTCTTGCCAACCCCGCTGCCACCGAGCAAACAGGTCCACTCGCCTCCTGCGAGAGTCAGGTCAAGACCATTAAAAATAACTTTTTCGCCATAAGCCAGAGCAGCATTTTTTACTAAAACATCAAACATTCAGACCGGATCACCAGATGTTGTAAAAGTGGTGAACAGGTCCGCTACCCTGACCGATGTTCAGCTGATCGGCATGGGCAATGGCCTGGGCAATGTACTTTTTGGCCTCCGGAATGGCTTCACTCATGGAGTAGCCACGAGCCAGCAATGCGGTGATCGCTGAGGAGAGTGTGCAGCCTGTGCCGTGGGTGTTACCGGTTTGTATCCAGTCGGATTCCAGTCGGTGCAAAGAGCTTCCGTCGTGATAAAAATCAGTGGCTTTATCATCACTATTACTAGCACTCAGGTGACCACCTTTAAGAAGAACTGCCCGCGAGCCAAGCGCCAGCAGAGGCTCAATCATATCGATCATCTGGTCCGGATTTCTGGGCACCGGGCGGTCAAGCAGTACCGCAGCTTCATGCAGATTGGGGGTGATCAGACTGGCTTTGGGAATCAGTGATTGCCTGAGAGTCTCAATAGCACTCTGGTGCAGCAGAACGTCACCACTGGTAGCCACCATCACAGGGTCAAGCACAAGATAGGCCGGGCGGTAGTGAGCCAGACTATCCGCTACCGTTGTGATAACGTCTGGCTGGCTCAACATGCCCACTTTTACGGCCTTGATAGAAAGGTCGGAAAAGACTGAATCCAGTTGTTGGCGGATAAAGGCAGGCTCAACATCAAAAATACCCTGCACGCCCTGAGTATTCTGCGCGGTCAGAGCGGTAATAACATTGCAGCCGTAGGCACCCAATGCTGAAAAGGCTTTCAGGTCTGCCTGTATACCGGCGCCACCACCACTGTCCGATCCGGCAATGGTAAGGGCAATTGGTGTTTCATTAGTCATCGTTCGGTTTACTTCTTCGAACTGACGTAGAAAAGGTATCTGAAGAACGGTGCCGGGGAAATCCTCCCGGGGATAGCGAGCCCGTTCAATCGTCGGTTTCCTACGCCAGTATAATCCGGTTCAGGTTCAATGGGTCTCTCTCAGTCCGGAAAACATTCATTCCGAACACCCCAACCAACGGTGCGAGTCTATTTTGTTTCTGTAACTATGTCTAATCCTCAAAAGGTCGGTTAAATCCCGGTTCAGATTAACGCTGGCATTTTTTACAGTAACAGGTACTGCGATTACCCAGCCGGATCTCTACTATAGGTGTTGAACAGTGCACGCAGGCTTCACCCTTGCGTCCATAGACAGCCAGTTCCTGCTTGAAGTAACCTGGCTTGCCGTCGCCTCCGACAAAATCCCTCAGTGTTGTGCCACCCTGTTTAACGGCTTTTTCCAGAATCTCTTTGATGCTTTCGGTCAGTCGCTCGTAACGGGCTTTGGAAATTTTTCCGCAGGGCCTGTCAGGCTGGATGCCTGCTTTGAACAGGGCTTCATTGGCGTAAATATTCCCGACCCCAACAACAACATGGCTGTCCATGATGAACGTTTTTACCGGCTGTTTTTTCCCCCTGGATTTGAGATAAAGCCTCTGGGCTGTAAATTCATCACCGAGTGGCTCCGGGCCGAGTTTGCTTAACAAGTCATGTTTCATAACATCGTCGTCGATCCACAGAACCGCTCCGAACCTTCTTGGGTCGGTGTATCTCAGCCTTATCCCGTGACTGAAAACCAGATCGACATGATCATGCTTTCGGGCTTCCTGCAGTTCTTTCAGTATGCGCAGGCTTCCGGACATCCCCAGGTGAACCAATAAGGTTCCGGCGTCGGTTTTGATCAGGAGATACTTCGCCCGTCGGGTGACTGCACGGATAACCTGCCCGGACAAATGCTGTTGCAAATGTTCCGGAACCGGCCAGCGCAGTTGTGGATTGCGAACAATAACATCCGATACGGTGTGACCAATAATATGAGGTGCAATACCTCTTCGGGTCGTTTCAACTTCAGGTAATTCAGGCATCCGCCGACAGTAGCAAATATGTCATCAAAAGGCGATGTAACCGGCTAAAGGAAATAGGTAAAAATCCCGCGCAGGGCCCCAAAAAGTCACGGCAAATTAGCCATATCAAATGTTGTTATGTGACTGGTAAGATGGTTTAACTTTTACCCCGATTCAGTATTGGTAAAAGCACATCAGAACAGTGAGTAAAAATGACAGCCAGCCCAACATTATACCAACGATATTCCAAGGAACTTAAAGAGCTTATTTATTTATCTGCCCCGATTCTGGGTGCGCAGCTGGCAACTACCGGTATGGGCTTTGTGGATACCAGTATGGCGGGTCAATACTCTGCAGAAGATCTGGCAGCGGTGGCTATTGGCTCCAGTATCTGGGTTCCGATTTATCTGTTAATCAGAGGTATCCTGATGGCGACCACACCGACTGTCGCCCATCTGTTTGGTGCCCGAAAAATTGACCAGATTGCTTCACCGGTTCGTCAGGCTATGTGGCTGTCTCTGGTGTTAAGTGTGGTCGGTATGGTGTTGATGATGAATGCCATGCCATTGCTCAATGTTCTGGAAGTCAATGCCGAAATGGCTGCCAGGACGGATGCTTATCTGGATGCATTGGCCTGGGGTGTGCCCGGGATCTGTTTATATCAAACCATGGTCAGCTATTGCGAAGGGCGCTCCATTACCAAGCCGGCCATGCTTATCAGCTTTGTCGGTTTGCTGATCAATATTCCGCTTAATTATGTGTTGATTTATGGCAAGTTCGGCTTTCCGGAAATGGGTAGCGTAGGTTGTGGCTATGCAACAGCTATCTGTTTCTGGGTGATGTGCCTGTTGATGTTCTGCTACACCCGGTTCAATCAAAAGCATACAGAAGTGAATCTGTTCGACCGTTTTGAATCGCCCGACATGGGGCGAATAGCTGCTCACCTGAAACTCGGCGTTCCCATCGGTCTGGCCATCTTTTTTGAAGCCAGTATCTTTTCGGCGGTCGCTCTGGTTATCGGCAAACTGGGCGCAGTGACCGTCGCGGGTCACCAGATTGCATTGAATCTCGCCAGCATGGCCTTTATGGTGCCGTTGAGTCTATCCATGGGAATCACCATACGGGTCGGTCAGGCTCTTGGGGCTGGTGACCCTGAGGCAGCAAGGTTCTCGGGGTATTCGGGTATCGTAGCGACCCTGCTGACAGCCACCCTGATTGCTGCTGTTATGTGGGCGTTTGCCGATGCTCTGACATCGCTTTATACCCGGGATACTGCGGTTAAAACTTTGGCTGCCCAGCTGTTGATCTTTGCTGCACTGTTCCAGTACGCCGATGGTATTCAGGTCGCTTCCAATGGTGCATTAAGGGGTTACAAAGACACCCGGGTACCTATGATCATTATTCTGATTGCCTGCTGGGGTATTGCTCTGCCACTGGGTTATACGCTGGGACTGACGGATTTTATCGCCGATGAACCTATGGGTCCCCATGGTCTCTGGATCGGATTAGTGCTGGCACTCACGCTTTCTGCTGTATTCCTGCTGCTGCGTTTCAGATCGCTGAGCAAGAGAGCCATTGTGACGTAATCGTTTGCCATGAATATTGATTGTAAAATGTGCAATCTGAGTGTCAGAAAGGGCCGACGAATGTCGGCTCTTGTCAGTATCCGGTGTCTTGAGAGCTATCTGGACAATGTCTCAATTTTACCAATCAGTGCACACCTGTTCTGTCAGGGTTGGCAGTGTGATGCCGGATGAGATAAAACCAATAAGAATAAGTACGACACATCTTGAGAATGTCTCTATTTGGGCAGACTTATCAGGGGTTTGCTATTATCAGTCGGTGCATGCGTAGTCTTGGCTGCTCAGAATCAAGCTGACGAATTCTGATCCAATCGAAAACACGAGAGCAAGGCTCTTACTCCCCAGACTTTCAGTGCATGGTTAAAGTGACTTTTGTTGTTCACTTGTACTTTGATTCTATAAAGAAGTCGCTTGACGTTTTTTGCTCTTTCTCTGCATCCGTTTTACTAAACAATGAAAAAAGAGTTATTTATGAAACCCCTCATGCATAGGCTTTTTTTCACGCTGTTTTTATTGTCCACAATTACCCTCAATGTTCGTGCCGATACCTGTCCCAGGAACATGCAAGCTGATTTCAGCTCTGGCATGATGAAAGATGCTGGCGAATTGACGACACATATCTTTGAGGCTGCTCATCCCGATGTCCTGATGTGCATGCCTTCCGACACGCCAGCAGATGCTGGCGATCTGATTGGTAAGGTCATCCCCGGAACTGAACCTGATTCGTTTGTCTGTGCATACCCGCGACTACTTGGTGTTGTCGTCCAGGACACACAGTACACCGCCAACTTCGATTGGCTCGATGCAAACTATGAGCAGCTTGCCACCTGGCTCAGTTCCTTTGCCCATATTGAAAAAAACGACAATGGCTATCAATACATATCCAGGAGCTATTACGTATTCAAAAACAGAAATCAGAACGCAGGTCACCTGGACATCTGCGTCCAGTCTACCGTCGGCAAAGGATTTGAATTTGGATATGAAACGGAATCGGATAATGGTGAGAAGTCATGTGGGTTATTTGTTGGCGCCTTGTATTTCTCACCCTTCTTCCGCCCGGCTTTGAACGACCAGAGCGAGAGTGATGAAGGTAGCAATGAAGGTAGCAATGCAGCGCCCAGCCCTCAAAACTGTGCAAGGTGTTGGCTTAGTAAAAATGAGGGTGGCAATGAAGTTAGCTATGCAGCTAACGATGAAGACGATTTTTGCTCCAAATGCGAGAGCCCATCGTTCCAGGGTGACTGCCCCAGATGTACATGCACTGTTGAACAGTTTTCTCCTGCTTGCCATTTATGCAATGGTGATGGCTGCAATCCTTTTCGTTGCTCTATTTTTACAACCTGGGATGCTTGCCCTTCAGGTTCCACCTTCTATGAAAATATCCTCTGCTTCGGTTTGAGCTGCCCAAAAAAACCTGTTTGTAGTAGGAAGCGCTGTCACAAGAAATCAGAATAGTCTTCTCGTCCGGTTAAAAATATTCAAGCTTCAGACGCCCCTGATTATGGAGCTTGAATGTGTTTAACCGGACAGCAGTGCCCCCTGTGGTTGAGATGCCTGCCTTGCCTCTTCTATAATGCCGCCTTCCCGTTTCCAGTAAAGTGCCCATTGCCACTTCGTGAGGCCTATGAGTGACCCCATGACAAAGACCAAAGTATTAACCGGTATTACCACCACAGGCACGCCGCATCTGGGCAATTATGTGGGTGCTATCCGTCCTGCGATTGAAGAAAGCCGTGACGAAAACATTCAGTCCTACCTTTTTCTGGCGGACTACCATGCCCTGATCAAGGGGCGCGACCCCAAGCGTATTCACCAGTCAGGGCTGGAAATTGCTGCGACATGGCTGGCTTTGGGTCTGGATACCGATCGTGTCACTTTTTATCGTCAGTCTGATATTCCGGAAATTATGGAACTGAACTGGATTGTCGGTTGCATGACCGCCAAAGGTCTGATGAATCGTGCTCATGCCTATAAAGCTGCTACCCAGAGCAATCAGGAGGCGGGCGAGTCCGACCCGGACAAGGGCGTACTGATGGGGTTGTTCAATTACCCGATCCTGATGGCGGCGGATATCCTGATGTTCAATGCCAACCGTGTTCCAGTGGGTCGTGATCAGGTTCAGCATCTGGAAATGGCCAGGGATATTGCCGGTCGAATGAACCACCACTACAAAACCAGGTTTGTGCTGCCAGAAGCCGTGGTGGGTGAGAACACTGCGGTTCTCAATGGTCTTGACGGTCGCAAGATGAGCAAGAGCTACGACAACACCATCCCGTTGTTTGTGCCAGAGAAAAAGCTGCTCAAACTGATCCGCAAGATCAAAACCAACTCTCTGGAGCCCGGTGAACCTAAAGACCCGCAAACCTGCACTCTGTTTCAGATCTTTTCAGCCTTTGCGACGGAACAGGAGGTGGCTGAAAAACGGCAGGAGTACGAAGCCGGTGCTGGCTGGGGTGACCTGAAAAATGAACTCTTTGAATACATCAACAATGTACTCAGGGAGCCTCGTGAGCGCTATAACGCGTTGATGGCTGACCCGGCATTTATTGAAGCTGAGCTGAAAAAAGGTGCGGAAAAAGCCCGTGCTGAAGCAGTGCCGTTTCTGCAGGATATTCGCAATAAAGTGGGTATCCGGCCTTTCGCCTGATTTTTCGGGTATACAGCCAGCCAATGGCTGGCTGCTTCCCAAGCCAGACATCTGCTTTCTTTAAAACGTCCTTTCAACAGACGCTTTTTATCTGACAATAAAAAATGACAGAGCTATGCTCTTACGAAGCCTTCATGTTCAGAAGCCTGCCCGAGATTGGTGCCCGAAGTCACTTTTTAACGCCTTATCAGTGCAGCGCGGCATTTCTGAAACAGTCTCGTCGGGCCGGGGAGCACGGTTAATGCCTTACGCTTTGTTGTCTTTTATTTTCATATTATTTGCGATGCTTGTCGCCTGGTTCAATCGAAGATGGGGCATCGTTTTGTTCAGCATTTCTCTCGTTTTGATTGCATTGATTTTTATGCATCACATTGCCGAGCACCTGGAAATTTATCTATAGACACCTGTCGGAGATCGGTCATGAACTCTCGCAGTGAGATCAATGATTTTGTGAAATTTGCCAGTGTTTTTGAATTGACAATCACCTGCCTTCTTCTGGTTGTCGCTTTCTGGTTTCAATTTGTGATGGGGGAGTTACCCTGCCCTCTCTGTATATTGCAGCGACAGGGAATACTAATCATTGCCTCAGGGTTTCTGCTCAATATGAGGTATCATATTCGACCTGGTCATTACAGTCTGTCGCTGCTGGCAGCCGTCTTGACGAGCTTTATTTCTCTTAGGCAAATTGCACTGCATGTGACAACACCTCAAGGATATGGTGAAGCTATCCTGGGGCTGCATATGTATACCTGGTTGTATATTCTGTGCTCTGCTTTAATCGTGTACATCGCACTGGTCATAGGCTACTCCAGACAATTTGAATTGTATGCATACAGGAACGAGGTTTCAGAAGCGAGAGACCCAAGAATTCGTGGGTTTTCCCATTTGGTCTTTGCGTTTCTGGTGTTTCTGGTTGTTGCCAATATCGTTTCAGTCTTCTTTGAGTGTGGGCTTGAGCCGTGCCCGGACAATCCGCTGCGTTATATGTTTTATGGATGGCTCTGACCATGAGACGCATTGCCGCTGTGCTCAGGGTAAACATCCGGAGTGACAAACACCCGGGTAGTAAATGACAGGTCACGATAAGGTGGATTGGGATAGGTCAGTTCTACAAAGCTGGCTTTCCAACCTTTTTCGGGAGCTTTTAACGCAACATCGGCCCGACAGCTTTTATGGCAATGAAATTTGAGTGCTTCGGATTTAAACTGGGTGACTGTGGGGTTGTCAGGGCTGGTTCGGAAATCTCTGGTTTCAGGATTTTCTGCAGTCCAGAGTTTCATGGCTTTGGGGGGCATTGAGGCTTCCACTTTCAGGTTTTGCTTAGAGACATCCCAGTTGATCCTGGGCATGGGACGATCTTCAATGGTGGCTCCATAAAAGGATTCGATGGTTTCACTGACCAGTGTTTGATCCATTCTGAGAATGTAATGCCGCAGGTCAGGAAGAAATCTCAACCATTTTTCGCCTTTCAGATCATTAAAGTAATAACGGCTGGAATCGGGTAAGAAAAAATCATCGCCCGTGGCATTGATAATGTATTTTGGCATGGCCAGCTGAGGAAGGTAGGAATAGGGGTCGATCACTTCCATTAACTGAGTCAGAGGTTGGGTACCGAGTGTGTGCATCAGGGAATAATAATCTTTGATAGCCGGAGCCCAGCTCTGGTAGCTATTGAAATGGTGGCGCATACTGTCTTGCACGTTAAGCACATCAATGACCATGGGTATAATGGCAGAGACCCTTGTGTCCATTGCTGCTGTCAGCCAGACCGTCCAGCCTCGTTTTGATCCCCCGGCTAATACAAAACGGTCAATTTTTATATGCTTCTCTTTCATCAGTGCCTGAACCGTGTCCATGGCTCTGACGGAAGCTTTGACCATGGGCAGTCGGAGTGGCCAGTTATAGTTTTTCTCCGGGTTATCGAGGAATTTTTGCCAGGTATAGGCAATCAGAGCATCCTCTTTCAGTGGTTTTTTGTCTCCAAATTGCAGGAACTGGTTTGGAATATCTTTCAGGTCAACGACGACTGACCGTGTTCTGGCAGCGATATGGGAAAAATGCAGAGCATCGGTGAACCTCTTGTTATTATCGGGCTGACCTTCAGGCCAGTGGATGGTGCCGCCATTGATATTGAGCAGCGCTGTATCGGCGCTGACCTTTTCCGGTACATAAACCATGACCCGGTGCTCCCAGACGGGGTCAGAGACTTTGTCCTGCTCGCCAACAGTCCAGCGCAGAGACTTCATACTGACAGGGTACACTTTGACCTTCAGCACTTTTCCATCCAGCTCAACGTGCTCTTCAGTTGCTGGTGAAACACTCCACTGATAGTTCTTATCTTTCTGCTTCAGGTAGCAGGGCAGCACGTCATGAAAGTGCTTACCCAGGTAAGAAGGGGTACAGTTTCCGGGAGAGACTTTCAGGTGATCTCTGGCATGAACCTGATGCTTCAGAATCAGAAGACAGAAGCAGAGCAATGTCAGTAAGCTGAACCGAGATCTGGAGATGAATTCTTTTGCCATTTTGTTACTCTTGTTTTGCAAGTTTCCTGGTCGTCCGCAAGGGGGGTCGATCGAATCCCATGTCATTTTCTGAATAATGTTTATATCTTCAGAAATGTAAACGTTCCCTTTGTCGCCGAGCATTAGCGACAAAGGGAATGGGGGGACGAAAACTGTTAACAACAGGATCGTGTAGTGTTTCAATGACGGAGTTGAACAACTATCGCGGGGTAGATGTCACTATGTTCTTCATCAAACTCTCTCCACTTAGTGCTGGATATTAAATCACCCAAGTCTTCTCGTACCCATAGATAAGGAGCTTTATCTATCTGTTTGTACCACCGGGCTTTTACCACGCGATTGTGGGAATCCTGTATGATGATGTCTTGATAAGATTGCGACCAACCGCATTTACTGAATGGCGAGGGGTTTAGGTTCATGATTGCCAGGGGTTGTGATGATGATGGATTCTGACCTTCTTGCCATGTGAAGGTGAAACCGTCGTCAATCATAGGAGGATAAAGCATACATCGAGTTTCACCATTCCTATCGTAAGAAACGGTGTAGATTTGTCTGTGATCGCCGTCTTCAGGTGTCACAAAAGCTATCCAGCTACGTTTTGCTACTGCGTTTGCGTTGAACAGCAGGATCACTAATGTCGTGATTAATTTCAGTTGCGTCAGTAAACCGAACCAAGATCTGGAGACGAATTCTTTTACCATTTTGTTACTCTTGTTTTGTAAGTTTCCTGGTAGTCCTCAAGGGTGTTAAGTCACGGCTTCCTACTCTAAAGGTGCTGTTAACATGAAGTATTTCAGCCTTGATTCATGATCTCTTTGGAGTCTCGCCTTGGTATTACTGCTAACAAATTTCTTGCAGGCTTCTGATCCAAGGTCCAGGCAGGCCGGAACCCTTTTTTGATATCGAGACTGGCCTTCACTCTTTAACCAGAGGCTCTGACCAGGCAGAAAACTGAACTCCAGGCTGTTGCGTGCGAACTCAACAATCTGGTCAAAGGACAGGAGAACACTTTCGCCGGTCTGATCAGGGCTAAAGCTGTGTACGGCCTCAACGAACTGACTGGTCAAATCGACTTTCAGAATACCCGGATAGTCAGTAGCCAGCGTCACTGCAATATTACCATTGACATAAACAGGAAAGGGGTGACCGCTGTTGGGTCCGGTACCGCTCAATCGCTGGTTACTGGTGAGTGGAATTTCAATAGCAATGTCATTAGCCAGCATGGTTTTGAGCAGTTCGGCACTGCAGTTGGTGTATTCTTCGTTACCGGAGCCGGATTGCTTCAGACAGTTCTGTGCCATGAGGCTTATTCCGTGGCCTACACGTTTGGGCTTAACGATCTGAATAGCATCTGCCATGGTGGTTCGATAGTAAAAATCCTCAACCGTGGCCCTGGCCAGTTCTCCTGCATTAAGGCTGATACGCTCTTTCACCAGAGGGTATTGTTTGTGGTTTTTCAGAAAACTCAGCATTTTCATGTGACTGGGGTAATCATTCAGTGCCGTATCATTATTTTCAGATCCACCTATGTTAATGCCCAGCACCTGAGGATCGCTGCCGGAGAGACTCAATTGAGCTAGTTCAAAGGCAAAGATCATCTGGGCGTAAACCTGGGGCAGGGGTTCGGTCCGGTGAACCTGGTGCAGAAACCGGACGCTAACAGAACAGGCAGGGTGAGAGTGACTGTGAGAGCAGTTCAAATGGTCTTCAGAAGCTTTCAAGGCGTTGGCTATCTTTCCGGCAGCGGTCTTTAACTGGGTTTGAAAATCTGACTGGGAACTCAGTCTGGCACGAAAGTCTTCCAGACTTTGGGTGCTGTCAGGGTTCGGTGTGGGAAGATGAGTGATAAGGGAAAATAACTCATCAGGCCCGTTCGCTTCATCGAAGTAGACAGTTGATTCAATGTAGGAAAGTCCATCAACAGCGGCCTTTTTGCGTATATATGAAATGAAACGGGCATCTATCCCATCGAACAGGGCTTTAAGGGTGGGAAAGTAGTTGAAGAAAAGCTTGTTACGAACTTCGACAGGATCGTGAACGTCAGGAAGCGATAGCTGCCTGATCAGAGCTGCATGGTTTTCTTCATTATCGACATACTTCTTCACGGACTGGGTGCAACAGTCACACGGAGCCATGCGATGGTTTTTGTACATGCAGAACTCACGCTCTATCGCAATATCAATGATTTCTTTGGGTTCGATGGCCCCCATGAGGTGATGGCGGAGATTACCGCCCTTTGGCAGTTGATTCATAAACATCTGGAGCAGTGGACGGTTGTTACGAATACTCTCCAGGTAGTCACTGCTCCGCTGATGCCCTCTGGTTAACTCGGAAATCTCAAACTCAGAGGCTGAAAAACTGCTGTTGGCCGTCAGGATCAGTATCACCAGGGCGACTCGAACAAAAATATGGGAATGCATAACTGATCGATATTGAGTGCAGAGGATATCAGTATAGATATATTTTGGGCGATCATTCTAATTTGGGTTATTTCTGCTTTCGGTCGTATTTGCATCCCTTTCGTGATTAACCACCATGAAGCAGAGAAAAGGGTTACTATAGACACGCAGTCAATCTTTAAAGGTTTTGCTTATGTCATTGAAAGCTCCTGCTTTACTCCTGCTGGCTCTGTTTATGACTGGTTGCTCCACGCTGGGCTGGAAAGCGGGGGATATGGCCAAGATCCAGTTTGATCTCAATGAACTCAACAGGGAGGGTCTGCGTGGTAAAGATGACAGCTTGACGGCGGTGTCCTATGAATTCTGTATTCCGGACAATATCGAGTATGTTGATCAGGTTATGGCGATTGATCCAACACTGGTTGTTTACCGGGTTTCGCCGGGAAAAATACAGTGTCGCTCAGGCGAGTATCTGGCCGTCGGTGACACCCATCAGCAGGATTACTATGAAGTTCTGAGAAAACTCACAGAGCTGGAGTACGTAAAGCGTATTCAGGAAGCGACATTTGAGTAAGTGTAAAGAGCCCCGTTTGGCTGATCAGGTAGCAACAGAAAAAGGCAACCTTCTGGTCAGAAATCCATTGTTGCGACTCTTGTATCAGGGGTTGGCAGTACTTTGCATTGTGCTCGGCATTATAGGTGCTGTGTTGCCTCTGATGCCAACGACGGTGTTTCTGTTGATGGCATTGTGGCTCAGTGTTCGCTCTTCACCAAAATTGAATCAGTGGCTGTTGGGGCATCCAAGGTTCGGTCCGGTCCTGAAAGAGTACCTGCACGACAGGGCACTCTCACCCAAAATAGGGTATCGGGCTCTGGCATTATTATGGCTGGGCATAGGGATTTCAGCCTGGCTGGTTCCCCAGGTTGTTCTGAAAGTATTGCTGGGACTGATTGCACTGGCGGTGAGCATTTATCTTTGGGTATTAATGCGCAGATACCAAAAACAGTGAGTCAATAGCACACTGATCTTTTTAATCATGCTGCGGGCAAGAAGAAGGGAGCGGGTCGTTTTGATATTCATTTTCCAGGCTCTGGCTATAGTAAAGAAAAGGTATTAGGTCAGGGCATCATCATGGAGTTGAGAAAATTATTAAAACTATTACTGGGCGCCGGTATTTTATTGATTCCGGTTACAGGATACGCGAAGCCAATTTACAAATGTCAGGTAAATGGCGCTGTGGTTTTTACAGAAGAAAAGTGCGACAGCAATGCCAAGCCCATTGAACTTAAGGGATTGGCGGCACCCCTTGAGCCATTTGATATGGATAAACTGCGGGGAATGGACGAAAAGGTCCGCGCCCGGATGATCGAAGATCGTATTGCTCTGAGACAAAAGCGCATTCGGACCTACCGTAATCGCATGCAGAGCGAGCTGAAACAGCTGCAGGCCAAAATCAATAAAAAGACCCCTCAGAATAAAAGCCAGCCCCGAAACAGTGTTAAGGAAAAAGACATCAATACTCAATCGAAGTCTATTGCAAACAGTGTTGATCAGAATACCAAAGGAACCTTGTCTGCTCAGATGAATGCGGTGGTAGCCCGTTATAAAACTCTGATTGAAGCGGAGCAGTTTCAAATTGAACTGTTGCTGCAGGAGTTCAGGGTTAACCAGATGATGCACCAGAACACCTCACAGAATAATTGATTTATAAATTCCGGGTGCCGGATTCATTTCATCACGCAGGATGCAATGAGGAAGTTGTGGAAGCCCGGAAGGCAGCGTTATCAGCTCTGGCCATTGGGCTTTGTTAGAGTGCCTATCGTTATTGTTATGAACTTTTCTTGAATGCAGATACGGTCCTGAGTAGTTCTTGACTATTTTAACGAAATCGATTGCCATAAAAAAAAGTGAGGATTGAGAGTCCAATGAATCAGTTAGAGCAACTCAAGGGTATGACGAAAGTAGTGGCAGACACCGGCGATATCGAAGCCATTCGTCGATATCAGCCTGTAGATGCTACAACCAATCCATCCCTCATTCTGAAAGCGGCTGAACTTCCTGCTTATGAGCCACTTTTCAATAGTGCTCTGGAGTATGGCAAATCCAAAACTGATGATGGAGTGGCGCAGGTCAGGCATGCCTGTGATTGGCTGGCCGTAGCGATTGGTAAGGAAGTCCAGCAGGTCGTACCGGGTGTTGTCTCAACAGAAGTCGATGCTCGTTTATCATTTGATAAGGATGCCACCATTGGCAAGGCTCGGGAGCTGGTTGCCCTTTACCGCGAGCAGGGCGCGGACCCTGAACGTCTGCTCATCAAGATTGCTTCTACCTGGGAAGGCATTGAAGCTGCGAAGGTTCTGGAGCAGGAAGGCATCCGTTGCAATTTGACCCTGTTGTTCAATTTTGTCCAGGCTCAGGCTTGTGCTGAAGCTGGTGTATTCCTGATTTCTCCATTCGTTGGCCGTATTCTTGACTGGTACAAAAAAGCTGAAGGTCGTGACTTTGAAGCGGCTGAGGATCCGGGTGTGGTTTCTGTGACCCGCATATACAACTACTACAAGCAGCATGGCTACAATACTGTGGTCATGGGTGCCAGCTTCCGTAACACAGCTGAGATTATTGAGTTGGCGGGTTGTGATTGTCTGACGATCGGCCCGGGTCTGCTGGATGATCTGGAGAAGACAGAAGCGACAGTTGTTCGGAAGCTGTCTCCGGAGAGTGCCACATCCAGTCATGAAAAAGTGGTACTGAACGAACAGGCTTTCCGCTGGGCAATGAATGAAGATGCGATGGCCACAGAAAAACTCGCCGAAGGCATTCGTAATTTTGCCAGAGATCAGGTGAAGTTGGAGAGCCTGATCGAATCCAGACTGTGATTTTTTTCCCAAAATAACACGACATCAGACCCTGAAGCAGATACAGAAAGACCCGGTATCTGCTTTTCATCAGAACTTTTATCTGCCGACTGCGGCCATGGTAATTCTCGAAATACAGGTGAGCCGCCCCTGTTCATTTTCGATCCTGATTTCCCAGACCTGTGTGCTTTTGCCAATGTGAACGGCTCTGGCGGTACCAGTCACCCGTCCGCAAGTGACTGACTTAAGATGATTGGCATTGATCTCAAGGCCGACACAGTATTGATCTTTTGCGCAGCAGAGGTTGGCTGCAATGCTGCCAAGGGTCTCAGCCAGAACCATCGATGCGCCACCGTGTAAAAATCCAAGGGGCTGTTTGGTTCTCTCGTCTACCGGCATGGTGCCACGAAGAAAGTCGTCGCCTATTTCTACTATATTGATACCCACATGACTGCACATACTGCCTTCACATCTCTGATTCAGGCTTTCTGGAGTAGCTTGGGTCTTCCATATCGACATGGCAGGCACCTTTCATGTTATGTATGAGACACCTTTTTTACTCTTCAAGGTGTATGAGCAGTCAATTTCACTGGAGGAATTGCTATGAAACCCGGGGCATCTTTTTATTCTCTGGACAATCATTCGATACCAGGAAGCATAATCTTCTGTCTATCGGTGGTTTCCATTCTGCTGGTGTTTTGCTCTGTCGAAGTAGAAGCGGCTCCGAACAAAGCGCCCGTGAATATGGAAGAAGCATACAGTCAGCTGGAGCAAAAACTCAATCTCACGGATGAACAAAAGCCCAATGTAAAGGCCATCCTGAAGGAGAGTAGGGAGAATGTGAAAAAGATTCAGGTCACCGATCAGGACCGGCTTGCAAAAGCCAGGGCTCTCAAGGCAAACAGGGATGAAACCAATAAGAGACTGGCGACGGTACTCAACGATCAGCAGATGCAAACCTATCGAGAGTCACGCAAGGAACTACGGGATAAACTGAAAGAATATCGGGATATGAAAAAGTCTGAGTAGCCCCCTGATATCGCTCAGTGCTATTCCGATATATGATCTCTGATGGGCTGTCCGGTTATCCTTTTTTGTCGAGTGGATAAACAGTCAGGGCTGCTCTAAGGATAAACGTCAGGAGTCACCCGAACGCCTGATGTCAGGATCAGATCTGGATAAGGCGCATTGTTGAAGACCAGCTCGATAAAGAAGGCAGTCCACCCATTCTCAGGCGTTGCAGGGCAAAACTGATAAGTCCAGGGCATTGAGACGACAGGTTCTATCCGGGTTGCCTGATAGCGGATACCTGCCTGTTGCAGTACATCTTTTCGGAAGTCTCTGGCCTCAGGGTTATGGCAAACCCAGGCACGGGCTAATTTAGGTTCAAGGCTGGTTCTGATTTCCAAACCACCTTCATCCAGCAGTTGCCAGTTCATGGCGGGCATATCCTGCTCCGAGATCAGCGCACCAAAGACAGAAGCCATGATCTCATCGGTGTTTACGTCACTGTCCCGGCCCAGGTAATGGCTGGCATTCGGTAAATACCTCAGCCAGGTTAATTCGGATAACTTCGGGTAATAGAAACGGGCAGAGTCTGGTGGAAAGAACTCGTCGCAACTGGCGTTGACAATAAATGCAGGCAGATGAAGCTGACTTCTGTAGACAAAGGGGTCAATATCATTGAGCAATTGCTGCATACCCTTGGATTCCAGGCTTGACAGAATGTCATGATCACTGTCTGCATAATCGCTGATAGCGCTGGCAAAGCCGCCATAAACATTCAGATGATGATTCATGCAGGCTTGTACGTTCAATGTATCGATCACCATTGGAATAAGAGCCATGACCCTTTGGTCAGCGGCTGCCGTCAACCATGAAATCCAGCCCCGTTTGGAAGCCCCGGCGATAATGAAGTCATTTATTCGGGAGCATTTTTTTTCACTGATCTCTTCACTGAACTCGCACAAAGCATCCATGGCCCGGATAACACTTTTCACCATGGGCCATTGAATGGGCATAAGACCATTGTGTTCAGGATCTTCCAGAAAGGCTTGCCAGGAAAAAGCAACAAGATCATCTTCCGACCTAGGAACACCATCCCGAAAGGTCAAAGGCTGGTTGGGAACATCTTTGAGAACGGCTACCGGGGCTTTGGTGAGTTGGCATAAATGTGCGCCATCGACATTATGCGAGGGAGTGAGTTCAAGGGATGGATCGTGCCTTGATCCACTATTAATCATTAACAGACAGGGACTCTCTGAACCTCCTTCAGGCCAGTAAAGTGTGAGGCGGTGTTGCCATTCCGGCTGACGGAGGCCAAACCCTGAGCCTTCCTGCCAAGTCTGGGAAATCAGTTCTAAATGGCTAACGGAGACGACCGGAAACTCTTCGCAATGAGAAGTTTCAAGGCAGCGCCAGCTGAAGCTTTCGTCTTTTCTATTCAGGTAGTCCAGAAATATAGGGTTCAATGCCAGACCTCATAGTTACTCAAGTTCCTTAAAGTTTCATCGGCGGTTCTGGAGTGAATAACAGCCGGGAGTCACTTTGCAGTCAGTCTATCGTGTCTGGGAAAAAAACGTTCGATCTGGCGAACTTTTTTTATCGGTTCAGGGTCGAAGAGAGCAGTACTCTTTTTATTAATTGGGTACAGATTCTGGTTAAAGCGAAAAAATCGACTAAACCTTATCTTGCCTGGTCATTAAGTTTCTGGAGTCTCATGTGCTGATTGTTGCCGAAACACCCCGACTGATCCTGCGAACCTGGCAAGAAGCTGACTTAAAGCCGTATGCCGATATCATTGGAGCAGCTCACAAAGAACTGCATTACAGTATTCACTCCCCGGCCAGCGAAGCAGAAACCGATCTCTGGCGCTTTCAGATCGAACTTGACCATAAAGGCTGGTCTCGTTGGGCAGTTGTACTAAAAGAGAGTAACAGGCTGATTGGCAACTGTGGATTTTCAGCCTATGGCGATACCATAGAAATGAGCTGGCGATTCAGTCAGGAGTATCGCGGTCGTGGGCTGGTCATCGAAGCGGCTGAAGCTGTGACCGATCTGGGGTTCAAAAGATTGGGCTTCAAGGAAATCATCTCTTTTGCTTCACCCCAAAACGAGTTTGCCCTTGATGTGATCGAGTCACTGGGTATGAGTCTGGCCGGTTATGAGGGATGGTGTAATTTAACGGTTGCCCGGTTTTCTCTGAGTTCGGCAGAAGCTCTCAGTCACTCTCATTAGTCTGAATAGACCATCAAAAAAGTAAACAAACTTCCTCTAAAGCGATACCTTTTCCGTGCGATCATTTAACTTGAGAATAATGACGGGATTGCATTTTATGGTCTATCGATTTGTACACTTTTCTGATCCCCAGTTGGTTCCGGCGGGCATGTTGAATTACGACATTGACCCACAGGCAAGGTTGAAAAACTGTGTCGATACACTTGTGCAGCAAGTGCCGGAATCCAGCGCCTGCATTATTACCGGTGACCTGACACACTGGGGCGAGAAAGAGGCTTATAGAGCCCTGAAAGAAGAGTTGGACAGGTTGCCTTTTCCGGTTTACTGCCTGATGGGCAATCATGATCACAGGCAGAATTTTCTGGATGTTTTTTCGAGTCACCCAAGGCAGCAGGAAGGTTTTATCCAGTTTAAGCTCGAAACAGAAGGGGTCAACCTGATCTGTTTGGATACTCTGGATGACAGAAAGCGCAGCGGGATTCTTTGTGAGCAAAGACTGGCATGGCTTAGAGATGAACTGAAGGCATCAGACAAACCGGTTTGCCTGTTTATGCACCATCCTCCTTTTGAAACGGGGTTGGCGAGTATGGACAGGGACAATCTGATCAACTCAGCAGCACTCTGGTCAGCGATCAAGCCCCATAAGGAACGGATCAGGCATTTGTTCCTGGGGCATTTGCACCGCTCTGTTTCAGGCAGTTGGCAGGGGATCAGCTTTTCATGCCCACCTTCACTGGTACACCAGACACCTTTTGATTTTGATAACCCCAGGCCAGACTCTGTTTCGCCGGAGCCTCCGGTTTATAATCTGGTGGATATTCACCCGGACAGAGTGGTTGTCCACACTCACAATTTTTTGCATGATTTTCCGGCTATTAACAGCAGAACCTGTCAACGTTACCAAAGGCCTGTGGATCCCGAATCATGAACTTTAATGAACCTGCACTGCTGAAAAGCTGGGAAGAACGTTTTGTCGAATACCTGCAAGACAGGGACTGCGATGATGCCTCGCACGACATTTCCCATTTTCAGCGGGTCTGGAAAACCGCTCAACAATTGATGGATGAGGGGCGTTTTGACATTAACCGGCTGGTGGTTCTTGCTGCCTGTTATTTTCACGACATTGTGGTGTTGCCAAAAAACCATCCGGAGCGCTCCAGGGCTTCCACCCTGGCGGCTGAAAAGACCCAAGTCTGCCTGAAATCTCTGGCCTTTCCAGAAGAGCTGACGGCTGCCGTGTGTCATGCAGTAAAAACTCACAGTTATTCCGCTAATATCACTCCTGAAACTCTGGAAGCTGAAGTGGTTCAGGATGCCGACAGGATGGAAGCTTTGGGCGCGATTGGTATTGCCCGCTGTTTTTATACGGGCGGCAAGCTGGGCCAGAAACTGTTCGATCCCGAAGATCCCATGGGGAAAAACAGGGCGCTGAACGATCGTCAATACTCGCTGGACCATTTTGAAATCAAGCTTTTACAGATTCAAAAGACCATGAAAACAGAGCCCGGGCGTAAAATGGCGGCACGTCACAGTGATTTTTTGCAGACCTTCAGAACCCAGCTGTGTAAGGAGCTTTCAGGCGACTACAGCTGAATAAACCCTTGGTTTTTTTGTGTCTTTATACTATTAACCTTTTAGAAATCTACTTATACTTTCCGGCAATCTTGTCGGAGCGCCACAGGCTGAGACCGAATTGCTGTTTTTCGGAATCCGTAGAACCTGCTCAGGTTAACACCTGCGAAGGGAACAAGATGGCCTATCCGGCAAGCTATATCGAAACCGTCATGAACCCAACGTGAAGGATACAGAAACGATGGCTTGCGAGAAAAATGCGTCCGGGTTTGACCGGCAGTTGCTAATGGACGCCTGTCGCCCTTTTCCCAACTCTCAAAAAACCTATGTAACAGGCAGTCGCGAAGACATTCGTGTGGGTATGAGGGAAGTTCGCCTGCACGATACCCCCGAACGTTTTGGTGGCGGCAAGAATGAACCGGTGCGTATTTATGACACTTCGGGCAGTTACACAGAGACCGGCGTTCCTCATGATTTGAATCAGGGCCTGCCTGGTTTGCGCTCACAGTGGATTGAAGAGAGAGCGGATACTGAGCTGCTCGACGATCGCTCCTCGGAATTTGCCCGCTCCCGTCAGTTCGACCTGCGCTTGCAAGATATTCGCTTCAAAGCACTGAGAACGCCACGCAGGGCCAGGGCTGGCCAAAATGTCTCCCAGCTGCATTACGCCAGAAAGGGGATAATTACTCCGGAAATGGAGTTTATTGCGATTCGCGAGAGTATGGGGCGCACTGATGGCTCCCATATCACCCCGGAGTTTGTCAGAAAAGAAGTCGCTGAAGGGCGCGCCATTATTCCCGCCAACATTAATCACCCTGAGTCCGAGCCCATGATTATCGGGCGCAACTTTCTGGTGAAGATCAATGCCAATATTGGCAATTCTGCGGTGACCTCTTCCATTGAAGAAGAAGTTGAAAAGATGCTCTGGTCGGTTCGCTGGGGTGGCGATACGGTGATGGACTTATCCACAGGCAAGAACATCCATGAAACCCGTGAGTGGATAATCAGGAACTCGCCCGTGCCTATCGGCACTGTGCCTATCTATCAGGCTCTGGAAAAGGTCAGGGGCAAGGTGAAAGACCTGAGCTGGGAAGTCATGAAAGACACCATTATTGAGCAGGCAGAGCAGGGTGTGGATTACATGACGATCCATGCCGGTGTCCTCAGGGAACATGTCGCTAAAACCAGAAACAGGGTGACAGGCATTGTTTCCCGGGGCGGAGGTATTCTGGGCCAGTGGGCAGAGATGCATGATGCCGAGAATTTTCTCTACGACAATTTTCGGGAGCTGTGTCAGATCTGTCAGGCCTATGATATCAGCCTGTCTCTGGGGGATGGATTGCGCCCCGGTTCTATCGCCGATGCCAACGATGAAGCGCAATTTGGCGAACTGAAAACCCTTGGGGAACTGACAAAGATTGCCTGGGAATACGATGTTCAGGTCATGATAGAAGGACCGGGTCATGTACCCATGCACCTCATTAAGGAAAACATGGAGATGCAACTGAAGCATTGTCATGAAGCGCCTTTCTATACCCTTGGACCTCTGACTACCGATGTGGCACCCGGCTATGACCATATTACTTCAGGCATTGGTGCTGCCATGATTGGCTGGTATGGCTGCGCCATGCTCTGTTATGTCACACCCAAAGAGCATCTGGGTCTGCCTGACAGAGATGATGTAAAAGCCGGTCTGATTGCTTATAAAATTGCCGCTCATGCTGCTGATTTGGCCAAAGGTCATCCCGGTGCCCAGGTTCGGGATAATGCCCTGTCCAAGGCGCGCTTCGAATTCCGCTGGCTGGATCAGTTTAACCTGGCTCTGGACCCTGATACGGCCAAAGCCTATCACGATCAGACATTACCTCAGGAAGGTGCGAAAGAGTCTGAGTTTTGCTCCATGTGCGGACCCGATTTCTGCCCTATGCGCATGACCCAGGACGTGCGTGAACTGGAAGAAACTGCCTGAAAATAAACTTCGGGAGTCAGTCCTCTGGCTGACTCTCTGTCGCCTGTCGAATAAGTGACGTAACCACAGCTTGCTAAGCTTTTGGGAATGTTTAGCTGTGCCAATGACAAGGAGGTCATAGTGGTTCCTTTTTCTCCTCTATCATTTCTTGATTTCTATAAATCCAATAAAGACGTTCAAGGCAAATATCCCATTCTTGATAATGGTCGCTTGTCATCGGAAAAAGTCGGCTGGGTTCTGGGGCCGTCTGATAAGTACAATGCCTTTTGTCGCTCCGTAAGCATTTATTACCAGCGACACAATGAACTCATGGATAAGCCAGAGCTGGTGGGCGTTAGTCGTGAAGTACGGACGGCCACCGGGGCCAGAACCCCGCTGTTAAAAAGAGATGTATCCATCACAGATCCGGCTACGCCAAGAAAGGCCAGTGTCTGGAATGATGAATGTGTAGCCTTAAACCAGGCCAGTCTGACCGTTCTGCATGAGGCTGAGGTTGAGCTGGTTCAGCTACTCCTGAAAAAAGCACCAGACAATGAAATAGTGGCAGCCGTCGAAAACCTGATCTCAAAGTTCTGTTTGACCACTAAAGCCCGAGACAAAGATGACTGGGAATCTCATTTAAAGGACTTTATGGAATCCGAGAAAGTCGATATCCGGATTCAATGTGCGAAACATCGGGCTCCTGATGAAGAGAAGCCTTATAGGGTTACATTACTTCAATCAACAACGGATACAACTCGCAAAAATGTGTTCACTTCCCGGCATACTGGCGATCTGGACCAATATTTTTACGTCATGGATCAGGCTATTGATTATTTCAAGACAAACCCTCCCAGAGAGCTTCGGTTTACCAGACGGGAGCGGGCGAATGCCCGCCGTAGTGATGCACTTGATACTCAGCGCCTGTCTGCGATTACTCCGCCGCAAATCAGAGAGAAGCTGGTTCACAGGGCATGTCAGATATTTGTGGATATTCTCGGAGACAGACAATACAGTTTGACCGTTCAGGATATGAAACAGGCTTATCGGGATAAAGTGATGACCGATGAAATGGTCAATGCCTGCCTGGATAATATGAAATTTAATGATCCTCTGCTCAACGAATTGGGGCGCACGGTCAATGAGGGTAAGTTCCTGTACGGCGTTCTCCCCGCAGAAGATGTTCAGGCAGCTTCAGAGGCTGCTTCAAAGACCGTAGAGGACGACAACGCAATACCTGTGTTTACCAGCCTTGAGAAATTCTATAGCTACCTGAGACAGTCTTCTGCAAAGCCCCATGACATCAGTGACGAGCTGGACGACGATTATAGGCAAATGGGTTTTAGCCCATTGGGTGAGGAGTTTGTTGGCCCTCAGCAACCAGCAACCAGGGAACAGCTGGAAGCCTTTAAAAAAGCCAGGGCATTCAACCCGGATATAAAGGATGCAGACCTTGCAGTGGCTATTCATCTTTTAAATACCGATGAGAGGCTGGCCCGGGGAGTTTTGAACAGAAGCCCTCGTCAGCAGGACTACATCCGTGAGTTTTCCGGGAAAATTGTGGTAACAGCCAAAAAGGTGATTGCAACAACGGATGGAGCGTCTGTTGTTCCGCAGACAGTCACGACACCGCCTCCTGTTCCTGAAAAACAGCCAGAAGCTTCTGCCGCGAATGCTATGCCCTCTGAGCAGTCTTCATGGCAGTTGCCGGAAATGGACGACGCTCAACAACAATTCCTGACCATGAAAGCTCAGTGGGATCGTATACAGCCATCCGGCCAGCAACCCGACCGGGTTGTCAGTGGCCGGTTTAATCAGCATAGGGTTCATGCAGTTTCTTTTGAGGATGCTGTGCGCAATCTGGAAGCAGAACGTCGAAAGATGCTCATTGATGTGCAACATATGGAGGCAGAAGCATTTAACCAGATTAAGGAAGACCTGGACCGTGGTTATAACCGTTCCAAAATTGGTCTTGAATACCAGTATGGACGGATTGATAAGGATGAAGCCATACGACAGATAGAGGCTGGAACTTTTGGCGCTGATAGAGTCAATCGCCTCACCGAGCTGGATAAAATGACGATCCACAGGCAGACCCTGATTTCAGCCGATGAAGAAGTTGAATTTGAACTCCTCAATAACGTTGTATCCGAACTCTATAAAAGACAGGCAGCGGGTGATTCAAACTGTCAGGGCTTTGCCAACTCTCTGGAGCATTTTGCCAGAGGCAAGGGGTATAACCAGGTCCATGCCATTTCAACGCCAATAGAGATTCCTTTTGATAACAGTGAGACGACGCCTATTGTGGGTTGGGCCCAGATCGACGGTATTGAAGAAAAACAGCATCACCATCAATTTCAGAATCATGTCGGTGAGTTTTTCGAAGCCATCAAAAAAGGTCAGCAGAGACAGCCCGGTGCCGCCAAAAGGCCATTAGCCGAGGCGTTTGATAGTGACCGGTATGTTGTCCTGAAATCAGGCGAAAGCGGTGGTGCCGGTCATTACACCTTTCTGCAAAGACTGAAGTCATCCGGGCGATTTATCGTAGTGGACGCACAAAACCGCCAGATGTTCCCTGTGTTTAATCCCGATGGAACACTGACGGATGAAGCCAGGAATTACTTCAAAAGTGTCTCCGTCCAGGCCTACTCTCCAGAGTTTGTGAGTGATGAGCAATATGACAGGGAGATTGACAGCACCAACCTTTGTCTGGCCAGTGATCGAAATTATGGCCATCTGATAGGCGTATTTGAGCAGCTGGATAAGGTGCCTGAACAGTGGCAGGTCAGTATTGAAGCAGCTGCTGACTGGTTATCCAGCCATGTCAATGGGGCGCCTGCCAGGACTGAAATTATCAAAGGTCTGGAGAGAGCTCCGGGACGTGAGCTGTGGCCTTCTTTGTGGGATGGCACCTACCAGCTGAGAAGACCCGCTGAAGTCGAACCTTTGAAGCATCGTTTTGATGCCTTCGATCCAAACAAAGGGCGAGAGTCGTGCCGTGATCTGATAAAGAATCTGGTGCTTCTGTCACCTGAGCAAAGAAGCAGTCGTCGTACGGCTTATGAGGCATTTCAACAGCTCAGAGGCAGATATATACAGATTGATCAGGCAATGAGGGATGTTCAGGAAACCAACTTTAATGCAGCTTTTCCAACAGAACGGGAGTGGAATGAGTATTGTGGTCCCGATGTCGATATGAGGCTAGAGACTAATATCGACAAGGCTGAGCAACAGGTGATTAATGCTCAACCGATAAGTAAGTCGGCTGCAATGAAACAACTAATGGACGACTTATGCAAGTTATCTCCCGCTGCATCACAAAGTCGAAAGCAGGCTGCCAGAGAATTGGTACAGATTCGACCTGAACTCCAATTGAGTCCAGCGGAGGTAGAAGCGAATCTATCCAGATGTTTCTCTGAAGCGGGTTGGGATTTCCTCTGGGGGGGATTGAACCTCAAACGCAGCCAGCTGGTCTCTCTGCAGATGAAAATGGACCAGGCGCAAGTTTCCAGAGCAGAAGACATGAAAGCATTGATGCATGAGATGTTGAGGCTTTCTGATCCTGCTGCCAATAACATAGAGCTTGCTTCGCAGGAACTGGCCCAGATACGACCCGATTTAGGTCTTGATCCTCTGGAGATTGAAAGAAACCTGAAACAGGCATTCCCGAATAATGACTGGAAAACAGAAAACCGCGCTCTCAGGGGGAGGGCTAAAGAAGTCAAAGATGATATCAAGCTGAATTTGATGGGCCGGGGACGTCAGGTCATGACCTGGGGGCAGAATGAGCTGCCAGCTGCTCAGGCAGTCACGGTTCCACCTGCGGAGGTCACAGTATCTGAAGCAGCGAGTGCTTTACCAGAAGCTCTGAAAGTCCGTGAGTCAGTTAGAGTGCCGAAATCACAAGACATTAGGGAAGTGCTGGCACATATCAAGCCCGGTGAACCGGTCCTGGTCTGTTTCGATTTGGATGAGACGCTCATCGCCAAAGATTTAGTGGCCGAGGGTCGTAAAGAGAGACGTCTGGTCAATCCTGATACGGCCACAATCATTCAGGATATCCGAACAAAGGCGGGTCCGGGCAATGCCAGAATTATTCTGCTTACTGCCAATGACGAAGACTCTTTGAGAGAAAAACTTGAGAAAACACAACTCGACAGAAATCTGTTTGATGATGCAATCACGGTCAAAATCCAAACGGGGCCACTGAAAACCAAGGAGCAGGGCTTGCATCACTACCTCGACAAATCCGGGCATCCGGCACAACACATCGTCATGGTGGACGACTTGCAGGACATGCTGAAGTCTGTTGAAAAAGCCGCTGATGACCGAGGCATACCCTATACGACATTCCACTTCTATGGCGCTAAACCGATGATTTACAGGGTGGACTTTGCTGCCATCCGGGAAATGTTCACGTCTGGAGATGGAAGAGGTCCTGATATCAGTTTTGAGCGATTTATCGAGCTGCAGGAGCTAGCTGATGATAACGGTTGGAATTCTGGTGATTTGACAGCGATCTATATCAACGAATCGCCTTCAATGAGAGATATGATTGATGCGGAGAGAGAGTTCAACCCTGATTTTAATTGGCGAGACTATAAATTACCAAGAGGCTATCAGCCTCCTGCGCATTTGGGGAAACCTGTGATTAACTATCAATAATCAGATTATCCGGGACCAGGTTTGGATAAGAGACTCAGTCTGGGCCTTGTTGCCCAGATTAATTCTCAAGCCTGCTTTGCCACTTTCATCGGCCTTTGGTCGAACCAGTATATGGTGAGCCCGGAGATGTCTTTCGATCTCATCCGGGTTGTTTGGGAATGTCCAGATAAAGTTGGCGACACTGGGCCAGTAATCAATCCCTTTACTGTTCAGAAAATCTTCAAACATGGGTTTGGAGACTTCCATCACTTCTTTAACATACTGTTCGGTATAGCCAGGTTTGGAAAGCGCTGCATCTATCGCAACCACTGCCAGCTGATTAACGTCGTACGGGCCGCGAACATTCAGCAGTGCTCGTATATTCTCACTATTACTGATGACATAACCAAGTCGAACAGAAGGTAAGCCCCAGGTTTTTGAGAAGGTGCGGGTAATCAGCAGATTGGGGTACTGTTCAACGACATCTGCCACTGTTTTCTGCGTGTATTCAAAATAGCATTCATCCACAAGAATGGCGGCGTTGGGGGCAGCGGCTGCAATTTCAAGAATGTCTTCCCTGGCCACAATAGTGCCGCTTGGGTTGTTGGGATTGGAAATCACTATAAGCCGGGTTTTATCGGAAATAGCATCAAGCACAGCCTGTTTGGGAAAGCCACTGTCTTTGGAATACGCAGGCTCAATAATATTGAGGTTTTCTACCCTGGCCACCTGCTGATACATGGCGAATGAGGGGCGGGGAATAATGGCTTCTTCACCTTCACGGCAGGCTGAGCGGATGATCAGTTCGATACCCTGGTCGGAGCCGTTGGTGATCATCAGCTGATCAGTATCAACATGGCAGTATCGGGCAATCTTTGCAGCAATGTTCCCATAAGATGGATAGCACTGCAGGCGATCAGCCTGAATGAAATCAATCATGGCCTCTTTTACTGAAGGGCAGACGGGCAGGGTACGTTCATTAAAGTCCAGCAGCAGGTGGTCATGAGGGTCCCGGCCTTCCAGAGGGGGGGTGTAGGCTCCCATTTGGACAATGTGGGATTTGAAAATACTCATGACAAACGGTCCTGCTTGTTCTTCCAGAGCGCAAGTATATTCAGAGTGTGTCGGGCAAGCCAAGGAAAATAACAGGAGCAGTCGGCGGCAGGCCGAATAACATGAGTCTGCTGTTTGTTTTCTGGAAGGTCGGATCAAGCCAAAAGACAAACCATGACAGAGGCTGAATTGGCCAGATGGTTTTCCAAAAACATCATTGCACTAACATGCCCTGAAGAACCGCAGCTAGTAATGCGATTAGCGAAAGGGCTGTAAGCGTCGAAGAATTACCCATTTCGGTGCCACTTTTTATTCTGGTTACCGGGTTGGGTTCTGTACAGTTTTCAGTTGTAGCGGCCTCTGTCGTATTGACTGCTGTTGTAACCGCTTCAGTTGTGCTGGTTTGAGTTGTAGGTGCTCTTACACCATCGACCCTGTACATCGCGATCTCTGTTCTACCGACTGACAGCCATTTACCGTCGGGGCTGAATGCAAGAGCGTTTGCTGGCAACGGTGACTTTACTTTCGGCAGTCTGTCAATTAACCGGTAGGATAACGGTGTGATTCTATAAATATTCACATATCCATTTATATCCCCAACCAGCAGTTGGGTACCCTTTCGGTTGAAGGCAATGCTAGCTACCCGCGTCGGTGCGGTAAAGGTTTGCAGAGGGTTGTCAGGGTGCGTCCCGTTTAAAAGCGTGATCTTTTTTAGATCATCCGCGGTTGCCAGCAGGGTGCCGTCGGGGTTGTAGGCAAAAGCCAGTATCCTGGCGCCCGAAATAAAGACGTTTTTCAGGTGGATATACGGGCTGATCCCGCTGTAAATTCTTAGCCAATTGTTGCGGTCGACGACTGCCAGCGGGTCGTTGACGGGGTGGAAGTGAGCGTCTTGTATATAGCTTCTTGCCTGGGGGAAGATTTTCACGAAGTTGAACAGATTTGTGCTGTTTTTAAGATAAAGCCTCACATTTGTATCTTTCCCCCCCGCTGCCAGCAGGGTGCCGTTGGAGTTAAAGGTAACAACTTCTATATCGTTTTGCCCTTCGGTCAGGGTATCCAGGAGTGTGAACGGGCTCAGCCCTTCAAAAACTTTGACCGTATTATCATCCCCTCCGGTGACCAGCCGAGTGCCGTCGGGACTGAAAGTAACGCTTTCTACCCATTCTGTTGCTGGCACGGAACGCAGGAGTCTGGGGTTTCCTGAACTTATATCAAAGATGAGCAGGGTTCCTGTAACACCGCAGTAGCTATGGCCGCTACCTATCCCTACAGCTATGAGCGTACTGTTTTTATTCCATGCAATACTCAAAGCCCTGTTGGGTCCACAAGGTGTCGGTGGGATGGCAGTGGGCGTTGAAGTAGGTATTGCCTGTGGTTGGTTCGGATCTATGTCAATTACATGGAATAATTGAGGAGGTATTTCTGTTGGCCCAATCAAGCGCGACGTTTGAGCCTGTATACAGCTTAGCGGCAGTGAGATAATCAGACTTGTAATAGCCAGATGCTTCCAAAAGTTCATTACCTTTCTCCAGAGTTCCGGCTTTGAATAATTCGGACCGTTTCCTGAGCCGGTGTGGCCATGATAAAAAACACTGAAAATAGCGAGATGAGACTGCTTCAGAACCGGGCAGCGCTTCCGGGCTTCTGGAAGAAAAATCCGCTGCTCATCCAGAATTGGAAAAAAGAGTATATGGGTTGATCGTTCAGGATTGAGTATAAGCCGGGTCTTGGTGAAAGAACACCAGAAACATCTCGGCAATATCATTCCTTGAATGTCTGGATGATTTGAGCAGCAGGAATGAAGCGCATATTATTTGTTCTCAGTTGTTGGGAGTGGTTGATGGATAAATTACTGGGCTTGTTGGCGGACGGGCAGTTTCATTCTGGTGAAGATCTGGGTGAGCAGCTTGGGATCAGTCGGGCCGCTGTCTGGAAAAAACTGAAAGCGATTGAAGAGCTTGGCCTGGCAGTGGATTCTGTGCGAGGTAAAGGTTACCGCCTCGGCAGTGGTATTGAGCTTCTTGATAAGAAAAAGATTGAGAGCACTATAGATATAGGTGTTCGAAATAAATCTGAAGTCCATACCTGCTTTATTGCGGAATCAACCAATGACCTTGTTCGTAACCTGGGGCCGGTTCCTGCCGGAGTCACTCGTTTTTGTCTGGCAGAGTATCAAGCAAAAGGGCGGGGGCGACGGGGTCGAGTATGGAGCAGTCCTTTTGGGTCAACAATAAGCTTGTCTGCCCTTTGGCAGAATGGTGAGGGAACGGCTTCGCTGGAGGGGCTCAGTCTTGCGGTAGGTCTGGCCGTTGTGAAAGCACTGGAAACATTGGGAGCCGGAGAATTAAAGCTTAAATGGCCCAACGACGTTCTCTGGCAGGGTAAAAAACTCTGTGGTGTGTTACTGGAAGTCCATGGAGATCCCACGGGTGAGTGTGAAGTGGTGATCGGAATAGGCATTAATGTCCGTTTAAGTGATGAGCAGCTGGAGTCAGTGGGTCAGCCGGCTGTTGATCTTTTCCGGGTGTGTGGCAAGACGGTGAGCCGAAATGCGGTCGCAGGACAGTTAATCAATACCCTGACTCATTTGCTCGATGGATTTGGACAAGGTGGCTTCAGGCTGTTCAGAGAGCAATGGTGCGAATACGATGCCTATCGTGGCAAGGAAGTTGCATTAATGGCTTCGAACCGATCCGTAACAGGGCGTTATATGGGAGTGGATGATCAGGGCGGGCTGCTGCTCGAGACAGTTTCTGGTCTTCATGTTTTTAATGGTGGAGAAGTGTCATTTCGTCAATCATGAATGAGATCATCGATAGACAGTTGCAGCTGGATGCCGGAAATACCCGACTTAAATGGCGTCTGATGGCCGGTGGTGCTTCCGTTCAATCGGGCTTCATTCATAATGATGCTGACTGGCAGATTATCTTGTCCCTGCTTCTGGAAGAGTTGGGAACTCTTGACTCCATTGCTATTTCAATAGTCTCAGGGAACGCAAGATTAGAGCAGTTAGTGCGCATTTTGTCAGAAGCTACCGGCGTGGAGCCATTTATTGCTAAAACCCGAAAAAGCTTTGCTGGTCTTACAGTTATCTATAAAGAAGTAGAAAGGTTGGGTGTAGATCGGTGGCTGGCCATGCTGGCGGCACATGCTCATTCTCTGCACAATACTAAAATCGTTGTCAGTTGTGGTACAGCTATTACAGTGGATGTGATTGATGGTCACGGAAACCATCAGGGAGGATTCATTGTTCCGGGTATCCGCTTGATGAAAAAAGCTCTGGCCGTCAATACGGCCAATCTCGATAACATTGAGCATCCTGCAGAAGCAACAGCATTGGGAACCGTCACTTCAGAATGTATTAACCATGGTGTTCTGGCTATGGCAGTATCTTTCATTCATGAGACCTGTCTTAAATGGCCGGGCGCCCGTTTGTTTCTGACCGGCGGCGATGCTTCTTTGTTGCAAACTCACATAAAGGAAGAAATAGAGCAGGTGCTGATTGAAGAGCTGGTTCTGGATGGACTCTCGATTGCCTTTGAAAGACAATAATGTTTTTTAATCACCCAGATTTAAAATTAATGGGAAGTCATACTGTTTATAAAAGCTGTTTATAGAAGCTATTTATAGAGTTTAACTTCCAAAATTCGGTTTTTAGTATGCGCTGGATCGTCCTGGTACTTCTCTTTGCCAATGCCGGCTATTTTGTCTGGGGCTATTATCATCAGTCCCATAAGCCCTACCGGGCTGTAAACGTAGGTGACGAAGTTTCTGTGCAGGCAGGTAAAAGATTGATGCTGCTCTCCGAGGTAGCATCAGAACTCCCTGTGCAAACGCGGGAGAAAAAAACGACAAAGAAAGTCGCTGAAGCCCAGTGTCTTGTAGTGGGGCCTTTTGAATCCTCTGCAAAAGCAGACCATCTGCAGCAGAAACTCTTTTCTCTGGGTATTTCGAGCAGGGAGCGTTCTGACAACGAGGCAGTACTTGCTGACTACTGGGTGCATATTCCTCCCCGAAGTAATCGGCAGTCGGCAATAAGGTTGTTAAGAGAGTTGCAGGGGCAGGGAATAGACAGTTTTGTGATTACCCAGGGTGAGCTGGCTAATGGCATATCTCTGGGGTTATTCAGCAAGGAAGTTTCGGCGAATGAAGTCAGTCGTCGTGTACAAGAGGCGGGTTATGAACCCGCTATTAAAAAGCTACCCCGTGAGCCTGAAACATTCTGGCTGGAGATGACAGATTCAGAAGCAAAGAAGTTAAGCGTCGGTTTCTGGGAGAGGCAGGCTGACGAATACAATGATCTGAAAATGCTGGAAAAAAACTGCAAAAGCGTTGCATCCGACGATTCGATTCACTAATATACGCCTGCGCTTCAGGGCGGCTAGACAAGACAAGCTTTCTGCATAGTTGGCAGGGAACGGGCTTGACATTGAAATGCTCCTGAATAGAATGGCGCAGCACTTGGTGGGGTTCCCGAGCGGCCAAAGGGATCAGACTGTAAATCTGACGCGAAAGCTTCGCTGGTTCGAATCCAGCCCCCACCACCAGATTTCTAAGTCTTCTTTCTTGTAAGTTGGCTTGATAAGTGGGCATACTGCATGATGTAGGTCCTGCTTTGCGGGTATAGTTCAATGGTAGAACCTCAGCCTTCCAAGCTGATGATGCGGGTTCGATCCCCGCTACCCGCTCCATTAATTCTGATTTAAGTGCTCTTGTAGCTCAGTTGGTAGAGCGCACCCTTGGTAAGGGTGAGGTCGGCAGTTCAAATCTGCTCAAGAGCTCCATATGGTGTAAAGGGGGGTGGATTCCTCCTGTTGGTTGCCTCTGTTTATGAGGTTTAAAAAAGAATAAGACTTTTCAGCTTGATTGGGGTCGATTATAATTGATCGGTCCTTGTATCGGGGTAGGTATCACAAGACTGCTCAAAGATACAGGCCAGTAGTTCAATTGGTAGAGCACCGGTCTCCAAAACCGGGGGTTGGGGGTTCGATTCCCTCCTGGCCTGCCATTTCTATATTATGTCAGTATAATTTCTGGCAAAGCTTTTCCGAATAGAGATAGTCAACCGATGAGTGGAAAACCTGAAGTAGCACCTAAAGGACGACTGGATGGCCTCATGTGGGCCCTTGTTGCGGTTCTGCTGGCCGCTGGTGTTGGTGGGAATGTTTACTTTGGTGAGTATTCTGTTCTCTACAGGGCGCTGGCTTTGGTGGCCTTGGCTGCAGTGGCCGGGTTTGTTGCGCTTCAAACTGTAAAAGGTGATGCTTTTTGGACGCTGGTCAAGGAAGCTAAGGTTGAGATTCGCAAAGTAGTCTGGCCGACTCGTCAGGAAACTGTTCAGACCACGCTGATTGTTGTAGCTGTGGTTGTAATTATGGGGCTCATTTTGTGGGCGCTTGATTCTCTGCTAGGCTGGATTATCAGCAGCCTGATTGGATAGGGATAAATAATGGCGAAACGTTGGTATGTGGTTCATGCCTACTCCGGCTACGAAAAGCAGGTGATGCGTTCGCTGATTGAGCGCGTAAAGCTTCACGGTATGGAGGATCTCTTTGGTGAGATTTTGGTGCCTACCGAAGAAGTGGTTGAAATCAGAAACGGTCAGAAGCGTAAAAGTGAGCGTAAATTCTTCCCTGGATATGTATTAGTCCAGATGGAAATGAACGAAGATAGCTGGCATCTTATTAAAGATACCCCTCGGGTCATGGGTTTTATTGGTGGTACGGCGGACAAGCCTGCACCAATCACCGAAAAAGAGGCGGATGCCATACTGCAGCGTGTTCAGGAAGGTGTTGAGAAACCACGTCCCAAGACGCTGTTTGAACCTGGTGAGATGGTTAGAGTCATTGATGGGCCGTTTGCGGACTTCAATGGTGTGGTGGAAGAAGTGAACTACGAGAAGAGCCGTCTGCATGTTGCGGTAATGATCTTTGGTCGCTCTACACCGGTTGAGCTGGAGTTTGTCCAGGTTGAAAAAGTTTGATCAGCCTTGAGCGGGTCTTGAGGCATAACAGACTTTAAAAAATTCAAGACCCTGTGCTGCGTAAGTAGTGCAGGGTTTTTATCTGAAGGGCGCAAGCCCTGAACGGGTAGCTGAGGCAGTCTGGTGGAAGCCGAAAGTGACTGTTAAAGCGAAGACCCACTATTGAGGTTGATATGGCTAAAAAAGTCGAAGCTTACATCAAACTGCAGGTGCCTGCAGGTAAAGCTAATCCTTCACCACCTGTAGGTCCTGCTCTGGGTCAACACGGCGTGAACATCATGGAGTTTTGTAAGGCGTTCAACGCAAAGACTCAAGAGATGGATGCTGGTATGCCGATTCCGGTAATAATTACCGTATACGGCGATCGAAGCTTCACCTTTGAGACCAAGACTCCGCCTGCATCTGTCCTGCTGAAGAAAGTTCTGAAATTGAAGAAAGGCTCCGGTCGCCCTAACACTGAAAAAGTGGGTACTGCTACTCGTGAGCAGCTTCTGGAAGTGGCCAAGATCAAAGAGCCTGATCTGACTGCAGCAGACGAGGACGCGGCAATTCGCACCATTGCTGGTTCTGCTCGTTCCATGGGTGTCAACGTGGAGGGTGTGGAATAATGGCTAAGATGACCAAGCGCGCCAAGATGATAGCTGAGAAGGTTGTAGCTGAAAAGGCATACTCCTTCGAAGAAGCTGCTAACGTCCTGAAGGAAGTATCCAGCGTTAAGTTCAAAGAATCCGTTGAGATTTCTGTAAATCTGGGTGTGGATCCTCGTAAATCCGATCAGGTAGTTCGTGGTTCTACCGTTCTGCCTGCAGGAACTGGTAAAGACGTTCGTGTTGCTGTATTCACACAGGGCGCTAACGCTGAAGCAGCTAAAGAAGCCGGTGCTGACATCGTTGGTATGGATGATCTGGCTGCTCAGGTCAAAGCGGGCGAAATGAACTTTGACGTAGTTATTGCTTCTCCGGATGCGATGCGCGTTGTAGGTCAGCTTGGCCAGATTCTGGGTCCGCGCGGCCTGATGCCTAACCCGAAAGTGGGTACTGTTACTCCAAATGTTGCTGAAGCGGTTAAAAACGCCAAGGCCGGTCAGGTACGTTTCCGTACTGACAAGAACGGTATTATCCATGCGGGCATCGGTAAGATCGATTTTGAAGCGGGCTCCCTTCAAGAGAACGCTGAAGCACTGCTGGCTGAATTGAAGAAGCTGAAGCCTTCTTCCAGTAAGGGTGTTTACATGAAGAAAGTCACTCTGTCCTCTACCATGGGCCCGGGTCTGACTATCGACATGAGCTCCCTGAATATCTAATATTCACAGCTTTGCTGAAAACAGCCCGGAGCTGAGACTCGGCCCTGAGCTGGTTAACGAATAGTGGAAAGCTGCAGGCAGGATATCTGCAGTATCCGAAAGACTTTGGGGTCTCCGGTTTTCGGAGGCCGTCAAAGATCGTAGGTGTGAAGATCTGTGCCTGTTAAATCAGGGTTGGGCCAGGAGGCCTGACAAAAAGATCGACGCTTAATTTCCTGCGTAGACGGTGAGCAATACAAAAGACTGTTTCAGTATTTTGTTATTAACCCTTCACCGTATTGTAACTGCCCGGTTACTCAGTGGCTGAATAGCCGGGTGTTAACTTCATAATTTGGAGTAAAGCCAATGGCGTTAGGACTCGAAGACAAGAAGGCGATTGTCGCCGAAGTCAGCGAGGCTGCACAAAGCGCTCTGTCGGCTGTAATCGCGGACTACCGTGGTCTCACGGTTGACCAGATGACTCAACTGCGTAAGCAGGCTCGTGAAGGTAACGTATACCTGAAGGTTGTACGTAATACCTTGGCCAGGCGCGCTGTTGAAGGTACTGATTTTGAGTGCCTGCAAGACTCTCTGGTTGGTCCAACTGTGCTGGCCTTCTCTCAGGAAGATCCGGGCGCTGCTGCGCGTCTGATTAAGGACTTCGCTAAAGAGAACGATGCTCTGGAAGTTAAGGCTCTGTCCATCTCTGGACAGCTTCTGGGAGCAGAACAGATTGATGTTCTGGCCAAGATGCCTACTCTGGATCAGGCTCGCGCGATGCTGATGAGTGTAATGATTGCACCTGTAACCAAGCTGGCCAGAACTCTGAACGAGTTCCCAAGCAGCATTACACGTGTAATGGCAGCTGTTGCCGACGAGAAAAAGAAAGCCGCCTAAGCCTCTTGGCAGGCATTAAAGCCCTTAGTGCGTGGGAGGCCTTTAATCCGGGTGCTCTCCATGTGGCTGATTTTTTCTCTTATTTAATGAATTCCGGGGTTTTACCCCAAAAAAGATTTTTGGAGACATACAATGGCTCTGTCTAAAGAAGATATCCTGAATGCAATCGCTGAAATGTCCGTAATGGACGTTGTTGAGCTGGTTGAAGCTATGGAAGAGAAGTTCGGCGTTTCTGCTGCTGCTGCAGTTGCTGCTGCCCCTGCTGCTGCTGGCGACGCTGGCGCTGCGGCTGCCGAACAGACTGAATTCGACGTAATTCTGACTGCTGCTGGCGACAAGAAAGTAAACGTAATTAAGGTTGTTCGCGGCGCGACTGGCTTGGGTCTGAAAGAAGCTAAAGCTGTTGTAGATGGCGCTCCTGCTCCTCTGAAAGAAGGCGTGAGCAAGGAAGAAGCTGAAGACCTGAAGAAGCAGCTGGAAGAAGCTGGCGCTTCCGTAGAAGTTAAGTAATTCTACGACAGCGTTGAAATATCCAGAGCCTATTGCATAATAGACTCAGGTGGCTGGTGCCTTTATGGCACCGGCCTTTTTCCGTTGTATGAGCTATATCGTTCCATGCTGGATGGCAGTGTTCGATGGCTTATTAAATTGATGGGATTCAGATCGGTATTGGCACAGGCTGAACTGTGTGTTACCGCCGAAGTGAACCTCCATCAATCTGAGAAAGTTGCAGTGTCATTGGCAGAGTGGGAGCCTTACCGGAAATCGACAGCTCGGATCATGATCCGTTGGAGCGCAATTTCCGGTCAGATTCTCAGAATGAAAGCCCTGCTTTCATTCTGGACGCTAAAGCTCATGCAACGGTAACGGTTGAAATCACCGTTTTTTAATTGGGTATCAAAAGGGGGCCACCCGCCCTCAATAAACCTAGATGGCCAGGCCAGACGGTCTGAAGCCAGAACCAGGTGACCAAGCTGGGGAACGCTGATGGCATACTCGTATACAGAGAAAAAACGCATCCGCAAAGACTTCGGCAAACTGCCGCATGTCATGAATGTGCCCTATCTTCTGGCTATTCAGCTTGATTCTTATCACAAGCTGCTGCAGTCCGGAAAAGAGCCGACCGCACGTGAAGACATTGGTCTTCATGCTGCATTCAAATCCGTATTTCCAATCGTAAGCTACTCTGGAAATGCGGCGCTGGAATACGTGAGCTACAGGCTCGGTACTCCTGCGTTTGATGTCAAGGAATGTCAACTTCGAGGTGTAACTTACGCAGTACCTCTGCGGGTGAAAGTGCGCCTTATCATTTATGACAAAGACTCTGCCAACAAGGCAATCAAAGATATCAAGGAACAGGAAGTTTACATGGGCGAAATTCCGCTCATGACTGAGAACGGTACCTTTGTAATCAATGGTACTGAGCGTGTTATCGTATCTCAGCTTCATCGTTCTCCTGGTGTATTCTTTGACCACGATCGTGGTAAAACACACTCTTCAGGCAAGCTGCTATACTCCGCCCGTGTTATTCCTTACCGTGGCTCATGGCTGGACTTCGAGTTCGATCCCAAGGACATGCTTTACGTGCGTATCGACCGTCGTCGCAAGCTGCCTGCTACGATCCTTCTGCGTGCTCTGGGCATGAGTAATGAAGAGATCCTGAACTACTTCTTCGATACTGTAGATTTCAGCATCGGTGCTGAAAGTGTCAGTACCGAGTTTGCCGCCGAGCGTCTGCGTGGTGAAGCTGCAAGCTTTGATATTAAAGACGGTGAAGGCAATGTTCTGGTTGAACAGGGGCGTCGTGTTACTGCACGTCACATCCGTCAGCTGAAAAAAGCCAATATTGAACAGCTGGAAGCTCCCGTTGAGTACATTTACGGAAAAGTCCTGGCCAAAACCGTTATAGATTCCGCGACCGGTGAGATCATTGTTGATTGCAACACTGAAATTACCCTGGAAGTATACGAAAAGCTGCTGGCAGCTGGTATCAAGCAGGTTGAAACCCTGTACATCAATGAACTGGATTGCGGTTCATATATTTCCGATACGCTGCGCAGTGACACTACTACAAACCGTCTGGAAGCTCTGGTAGAAATCTACCGCATGATGCGTCCTGGCGAGCCACCCACTCAAGAAGCAGCAGAAACCCTGTTTGGTAACCTGTTCTTCTCTGCAGAGCGTTATGACCTCTCAGCTGTAGGTCGTATGAAATTCAATCGTCGTCTGGGTCGTGAAGAAGACATCGGTTCCGGTGTTCTGGACAACACCGACATTGTTGATGTTCTGAAGACGTTGGTAGACATCCGAAATGGTCAGGGTATCTGTGACGATATTGACCATCTGGGTAACCGTCGCGTCCGTTCTGTGGGTGAAATGGCTGAAAACCAGTTCCGTGTCGGCCTGGTTCGTGTTGAGCGTGCCGTTAAGGAACGTCTGAGTCTGGCAGAGTCTGAAGGCCTGATGCCTCAGGATCTGATTAACGCCAAGCCTGTTGCAGCGGCTATCAAGGAATTCTTCGGCTCCAGCCAGCTGTCCCAGTTTATGGATCAGAACAACCCGCTGTCCGAGGTGACTCACAAGCGTCGTGTATCAGCACTCGGCCCGGGTGGTTTGACCCGTGAGCGTGCCGGCTTTGAAGTTCGGGACGTACACCCGACTCACTACGGTCGTGTATGCCCTATTGAAACGCCTGAAGGTCCGAACATCGGTCTGATCAACTCTCTGGCGACCTATGCCCGTACTAACGATTATGGTTTCCTGGAGTCTCCTTACCGCAAGGTAGTAGATGGCAAGGTAACTGATGATATTGATTACCTCTCTGCCATCGAAGAAGGTGAGTATGTTATTGCTCAGGCTTCTGCGAAAATGGACGACAGTAATAACCTGACTGAAGAGCTGGTTAACGTTCGTCACCGTAACGAATTTACTCTGATGGGTCCTGAAAAAGTCCAGTACATGGACGTTTCGACCAAGCAGGTGGTATCCGTTGCGGCATCCCTTATTCCATTCCTCGAGCACGACGATGCTAACCGTGCTTTGATGGGATCGAACATGCAACGTCAGGCCGTTCCAACCCTGCGTGCCGACAAGCCTCTGGTAGGTACTGGCATGGAGCGTAACGTGGCTTCTGACTCCGGTGTTTGCGTTGTTGCCCAGCGTGGCGGTGTGATTGATACCGTTGACGCTGCCAAGATCGTTGTTCGTGTCAACAACGACGAGTTGCAACCAGGTGAGGCCGGTGTCGATATCTACAACCTGACCAAGTATACCCGTTCTAACCAGAATACCTGTATTAACCAGCGTTCTCTGGTTCGTGCCGGTGAAACCATCGCTCGTGGTGATATTCTGGCTGACGGCCCATCTGTAGACATGGGTGAGCTGGCTCTGGGTCAGAACATGCGCGTAGCCTTCATGCCATGGAACGGTTACAACTTTGAGGACTCGATCCTTATTTCCGAGCGCGTTGTACAGGAAGACCGCTTCACCACGATCCATATTCAGGAACTGACCTGTGTGGCTCGTGACACCAAGCTGGGACCGGAAGAAATTACTTCTGATATTCCTAATGTCGGTGAGTCTGCACTGAACAAACTGGATGAAGCTGGTATTGTTCATGTTGGTGCTGAAGTGGGTGCCGGTGACATTCTGGTCGGTAAGGTAACTCCTAAAGGCGAAACCCAGCTGACTCCGGAAGAAAAACTGCTGCGTGCGATCTTCGGTGAGAAGGCTTCCGACGTTAAAGATACTTCCTTGCGTGTGCCAACTTCTGTTAAGGGTACCGTCATCGACGTACAGGTATTCACCCGTGACGGCGTTGAAAAAGACAGTCGTGCCCAGGGCATCGAAAAGGCGGCTCTGGACGAATACCGCAAGGACTTGAACGAAGAGTTCCGTATCGTTGAAGAAGATACCTTCGATCGTCTGCGTGAAGCTCTGCGTGGTCAGCCTGTCGACCGTGGTCCTGGCCTGAGCAAGGGCAACACCATCACTGACGAATTCCTGAATGATCTGGAACACGAACAGTGGTTCCGTCTGTCCATGTCTGACGAGGCCCTGAACGAACAGCTGGATCTGGCTAAAGAACAGCTGAAAGAACGTCGTGCACAGCTCGACGAGCGCTTCGAAGACAAGAAGAAAAAGCTGCAGACCGGTGATGACATGGCGCCTGGCGTCCTGAAAATTGTCAAGGTTTATCTGGCTATCAAGCGTCGCATTCAGCCAGGTGACAAAATGGCGGGTCGTCACGGTAACAAGGGGGTTATCTCCATCATCATGCCTGTCGAGGACATGCCCTATGATGAAGAAGGTAATCCGGTTGATATCGTACTTAACCCGCTGGGTGTACCGTCTCGGATGAACGTAGGGCAGGTTCTGGAAACTCACTTGGGAGCTGCGGCTCGTGGTCTGGGTCACAAGATCAACCGCATGATCGAGTCTCAGAAGAAAGTCGCTGAAATCCGTGAATTCCTGGATCAGGTCTATAACGGAGTGGGTGGCGGACGTGTTGAGGAGTTGGACAAGTTCACTGACGAAGAAGTCATGGAACTGGCCAACAACCTGCGCGGCGGTGTACCGATGGCTACTTCAGTATTTGATGGAGCCAAAGAGTCTGAAGTTAAGGAACTGCTGCGTCTGGCAGACCTGAGCGACACGGGACAGGTAAAATTGCACGACGGCCGTACTGGCGATGCCTTTGACCGTCCTGTCACTGTGGGCTACATGTACATGCTGAAGCTCAACCACTTGGTTGATGATAAAATGCACGCACGTTCTACAGGCTCCTACTCTCTGGTTACCCAGCAACCGCTGGGTGGTAAGGCCCAGTTCGGTGGTCAGCGTTTCGGTGAGATGGAGGTATGGGCACTGGAAGCCTACGGTGCTGCCTACACCCTGCAGGAAATGCTGACTGTTAAGTCTGATGATGTGACCGGGCGTACCAAGATGTATAAAAACATTGTCGATGGTGATCATCGAATGGAAGCCGGGATGCCCGAATCCTTCAACGTACTGTTGAAAGAGATTCGCTCTCTGGGTATCGACATTGAGCTGGACACCGAATAACGAATACGTGAAATCCGCCGGTCAGGCATAGTCTGGCCAGCAGGTGGATCGAGGAGATGCGATCTTGAAAGACCTACTGAATCTACTCAAGACCCAGGGTCAAACCGAAGAGTTTGACTCGATTCGTATCGGTCTGGCTTCCCCAGAAATGGTACGTTCCTGGTCTTACGGTGAAGTTAAAAAGCCGGAAACAATCAACTACCGTACGTTCAAGCCTGAGCGTGACGGCCTTTTCTGTGCCAAGATCTTTGGTCCGGTCAAGGACTACGAGTGCTTGTGCGGTAAATACAAGCGTCTTAAGCACCGTGGTGTCATCTGTGAAAAATGTGGTGTAGAAGTCGCGCTGGCGAAAGTGCGTCGTGACCGCATGGGTCACATCGAACTGGCCAGCCCTGTTGCTCACATCTGGTTCCTGAAGTCTCTGCCATCCCGTATCGGTCTGTTATTGGACATGACCCTGCGTGATATCGAGCGGGTACTGTACTTTGAGTCTTACGTAGTGATTGATCCGGGTATGACGACCCTGGAGAAAAACCAGCTGCTGAACGATGAGCAGTACTACGAGGCTCTGGAAGAGTTTGGTGACGACTTTGATGCCCGTATGGGTGCTGAAGCCATCAAAGCTCTGTTGGCTGACATCGAGCTGGGTGAAGAAGTTGACATGCTGCGTGAAGAAATTCCGCAGACCAATTCCGAAACCAAACTGAAGAAACTGAGCAAACGTCTGAAACTGCTGGAAGCTTTCCACAAATCAGGTAACAACCCTGAGTGGATGATTCTGACTGTTCTGCCGGTTCTGCCACCCGATCTGCGCCCTCTGGTGCCGTTGGATGGTGGTCGCTTTGCGACGTCTGACCTGAATGACCTTTACCGTCGTGTAATCAACCGTAACAACCGTCTGAAGCGTCTGCTCGATCTTAATGCTCCAGACATCATTGTCCGCAATGAAAAGCGTATGCTGCAGGAATCTGTAGACGCGCTGCTGGATAATGGTCGTCGCGGTCGTGCTATCACCGGTTCCAATAAGCGTCCCCTGAAATCCCTGGCTGACATGATCAAGGGTAAACAGGGCCGTTTCCGTCAGAACCTGCTCGGTAAGCGTGTTGACTACTCTGGCCGTTCTGTAATTACCGTAGGTCCTACCCTGCGTCTGCATCAGTGTGGTCTGCCCAAGAAAATGGCTCTGGAGCTGTTCAAGCCATTCATTTTCGGCAAGTTGGAAGCCAAAGGTCTGGCGACCACCATCAAAGCTGCCAAGAAGATGGTAGAGCGTGAAACCCCTGAGGTTTGGGACGTTCTGGCTGATGTAATCCGAGAACACCCGGTGATGCTGAACCGTGCACCTACACTGCACCGTCTCGGTATCCAGGCGTTCGAACCGGTTCTGATCGAAGGTAAGGCGATTCAACTGCATCCGCTGGTGTGTGCGGCTTATAACGCTGACTTTGATGGTGACCAGATGGCGGTACACGTACCTCTGACTCTGGAAGCTCAACTGGAAGCCCGTGCCCTGATGATGTCTACCAACAACATTCTGGCACCAGCAAGTGGCGAACCTATTATTGTACCTTCCCAGGACGTAGTACTGGGTCTTTACTACATCACCCGTGACCGTATTAACGCCAGGGGTGAAGGCATGGCCTTCGTTGACGTAAACGAAGCCCTGCGTGCCTACCGTACCGGTCATGCTGATCTCCATGCCCGTATCAAGGTACGTGTTGCTGAAAAGTACAAAGACGACGACGGCGTAGAGCACAGCAACGCTTTCCTGGCAGATACTACCATTGGTCGTATCCTGCTATGGGAAATCGTACCTGAAGGTCTGCCTTTCGAACTGGTCAACCAGACCATGAAGAAGAAGGCGATCTCCCGTCTGCTGAATACCTGTTATCGCAACGTGGGTCTCAAGGAAACCGTTATCTTCGCTGACCAGATGCTGTATATGGGGTTCCATTATGCGACGATTTCCGGTTCCTCAATCGGTGTTAACGACTTTGTTATCCCGGGCGACAAGAGCCGTATCATTGATGACGCTAACGAAGAAGTGCGTGAGATTGAAAACCAGTTTGCTTCCGGTCTGGTGACACAGGGTGAGAAGTACAACAAGGTGATCGACATCTGGTCCCGTGCCAACGAATTGCTGGCCAAGCGCATGATGGACAACCTGAAGTCCGACACCGTGATCAACCGTCAGGGTGAAGAGGAAGAACAGGAATCCTTCAACAGTGTTTACATGATGGCCGACTCCGGTGCTCGTGGTAGTGCTGCACAGATTCGTCAGCTGGCCGGTATGCGTGGTCTGATGGCCAAGCCGGATGGCTCCATCATCGAAACGCCGATTACCGCAAACTTCCGTGAAGGTCTGAACGTACTGCAGTACTTCATCTCTACTCACGGTGCTCGTAAAGGTCTGGCAGACACCGCTCTGAAAACAGCGAACTCCGGTTACCTGACCCGTCGTCTGGTAGACGTTGCCCAGGATTTGGTAGTGACTGAAGATGACTGTGGCACTGTCCGTGGTCTGCAGATGACTCCGCACATCGAAGGTGGTGAAGTCGTAGAACCTCTGGGTGAACGTATCCTGGGTCGTGTGGTTGCTGAAGACGTACTCAAGCCGGGTGCAGAGAATGAAATCGCTGTACCTGCCGGTACCCTGATCGATGAGGCCTGGGTTAAGCGCCTGGAGCTGATGAACGTTGACGAAGTCAGGGTTCGTTCTCCAATTACCTGTGAAACCCGCTACGGCATCTGTTCCAAGTGTTATGGCCGTGACCTGGGTCGTGGACACCTGGTTAACAAAGGGGAAGCGGTCGGCGTTATCGCTGCCCAGTCAATCGGTGAGCCCGGTACCCAGCTGACCATGCGTACCTTCCACATCGGTGGTGCTGCATCCCGTGCATCTGCACAGGACAACATCTCTGTTAAGAACAAGGGTACCGCCCGTCTGCTGAACCTGAAGCACGTTGAGCGTAAAGACGGTGCGCTAGTTGCTGTAAGCCGTTCTGGTCAGCTCGCTATCGCAGATGAATTCGGACGTGAGCGTGAGCGTTACAAGCTGCCATACGGTGCGGTTCTGTCTGTCAAGGACGGTATTGAAGTAGAAGCCGGTCAGATAGTGGCCAAGTGGGACCCACACACCCACCCCATCGTGACCGAACTGTCCGGTACCGTTAAGTTTCTGGGCATGGAAGAAGGCATTACCGTCAAGACTCAGACGGATGAGTTGACCGGTTTGTCCAACATCGAAGTTCTGGATCCTAAGGATCGTCCTTCTGCTGGAAAGGATATCCGTCCTGCTATCCAGTTGCTGGATGCTAATGGCAAAGAACTGAAGCTGCCAAATACTGATGTAACAGCTCAGTACTTCCTGCCTGCGAACGCTCTGGTGAACCTGGCCGACGGCGCGACGGTAGAAATTGGTGACGTAGTTGCCCGTATTCCGCAGCAGTCCGGCGGTAACAAGGACATCACCGGTGGTCTGCCACGAGTGGCCGACCTGTTTGAAGCCCGTAAGCCCAAAGAGCACTCTATCCTTGCGGAAATCACTGGTACCATCGGTTTTGGTAAAGAGACCAAGGGCAAGAAGCGTCTGGTCATCACCCCGAACGATGGCAGCGATCCTTATGAGGAGCTGATTCCGAAGTGGCGTCACCTGAACGTGTTCGAAGGTGAACAGGTGACCAAGGGTGAAGTTATTTCTGACGGTCCTACGAACCCCCACGACATTCTGCGTCTACTTGGCGTTGGTGAGCTGGCCCGTTACATCGTTAACGAAATCCAGGATGTATACCGTCTGCAGGGCGTTAAGATTAACGACAAGCACATCGAAACCATTCTGCGTCAGATGCTGCGTAAAGTTGAAGTGACCGACACCGGTGATTCTTCTCTGATCCGCGGTGACCAGTTAGAACTGACCACTGTTCTGGAAGAAAACGAGAAGCTGGGCGATCAGGATCAGATTCTTGCCAAGTACGACAGGGTTCTGCTAGGTATCACCAAGGCATCTCTGGCCACTGAGTCCTTCATCTCTGCGGCTTCCTTCCAGGAAACCACAAGAGTTCTGACCGAAGCAGCTGTTACCGGTAAGCGTGACTACCTGCGTGGTCTGAAGGAGAACGTAGTCGTGGGTCGTCTGATTCCTGCAGGTACAGGTCTGACTTACCACGAAGAACGTCGTAAGGGTCGTGAAGAGCCTGAGTTTGAAGTACCGAGCAAGGTATCTGCTTCTGAAGTTGAAGCGGCTCTGTCTGAAGCTCTTAACTTCGGCGAGGTGTAAAAATAGGCTGACGCCTGTTTTTATACAGTGAGCTAAATGAGAGAGGCTGCCTTCGGGTGGCCTTTCTTATTTTCACAGAGCCAGTTGCTGTCTCGTAAATGTTCAACGATGGCTTTTATTTACCTGTAGTTTGGTACGCTCTGACGCAGACACGGTAAGCTATTTCTATGTAACGCAATTTCGTGACAACCAATAGCAAGGGCAGGTTGGTTGAACGAGTGCTGCTGCTTATTTCCCAGCCAGCCAGATATAAAATTGGCTTTCTGATATTCCAAGGCCAATGATAGCGCCAGCGTGGAGATTGTTAAGGTCGGTCATTGTCATAGCCATAAACCTCTCAACATCTCCGATGCCATTGTTCAGGCAGAATTGTTCGATAAGTTGAGCCGCATCTTGACGGTGTAAATTATCACGGATGACCTGACCCATGACCTGTTTTCTCAAATGTCGGTGTTGGACTCGGAAGGCATCGATCTCTCCCAGTGACTTTTTGACAACTTCGTACTGATTGCAGGAGCGAAGATAAGCCCAGGCAAATAGATCCAGCATAGGGCTGATGTCATTAAATTCATAAATTGCCAGCAGTGCGGCAATATAGTCATCGCGGGGGACATCGGTAAAGCTTAGAGGGCATAGATTCTGCTTGATAAATGGGATATTACAAGTCAGGCGAGAGGTGCGCTTATTGACATCTTCAAATGCCTGCAAGTATGAAAGATGCACCAGAAGAAAGAAGCTCTGTTCGAATGGGTCTTCTATTTTATTGGCTTTGACCATTATCAGTTCCAGCATTTCTCTAAGGATATGAGGGTTTTCGAGAGGCGTGTAACTTGATTTTCCTATTTCGACGGTTACTGTTCGGATGTTACCGCAACTCTGTGGATTTACCAGTAAGTCCTGGGAGAGGAGGTTGTGCAGGTTGAATAGAGTAAAACTGTCGAGTTTGATCAATTCTGCATTTTCAATGAGAAACAGAATTGCTTCTTTGTGATTCATAATCATCACGGTTTCTTCATGAATTTTTCCATCAGCCGTAATGCCATTTTCAATCAGCTTCTGAGTGTCAAGTTTTGAGTAAGTATTTCCCTCAAGTCGACTTGAGTTGTAAGACAGGTCAATCAGAAGTCTCTGACATATCTGACGGGCATAGGTGCCAGCGGCTAACTGTTGATCAAAGCGTTTACCTTTCAGGAATAGTTGTCTGCGAATGTCATAAGGGACATAACTTGTTTCGTTAGGGACATAAGCTTCGATAAATTCCCTGTTATAGGACACTCTCGTCCGGGCATGGAGCGGTGTTTCCAGCAAATAAAGAGCATTCTGGCTATTGGGGCTGAAAATTAAGCTCGATTTGTCCTTATTTTGTCTCTTACTATCGGTTCGGGAAAGATGAGTCGGATAGTACTTTGTTGTTCTTTTGTTTCCTTCTTTTGCAATAACTCCGTTAGCACAAAGGCTGTTTAACCGTCTCTGTAATGTCTTGTTATTTATAGAAAAAGAAAGTAGATCTGAGATCTCCTTTCGAGCCAGACCTCTTGAATTCAGCTCTATAACTTTAATGATTTCATGAAGTTGATCGCCAATACTTAACGTCATCATTGTCTCTTAAATGTGTCCCTTAAAATCCTATTCGGACAATTATAGGACATGTAAAGGACAAATAAAGGAGATTATGGGACGTTTAAAGGCAGACTGACCTTAGACCGCAAATTTCATTTGAAATGAGCCTGAAAGACAATGGAATAAACGCCTCCCGTCACTCTGACAAATGCGTCATTTTCATGCATTGGACGAATGTATAACTCATCGCCAGAACTGCTTCTTTGCACATCGCTAAGAGCGGTTGTGATCATTACGTGCCTGGGCTCTGTTGCAGGCTGTTGTGAGTTAAGAAATGTTCCTGCACTTGCGAGGTTATATAATCCCTCCGTGGTAACAAATGGTGTTCGTTGATTGTCACTGAGCTGCTTATAATATGCAGCTAATGGAGAGTCTGGTACTTCGAAGGCTTCATGGTGTAGATAGTGGTTCCCATCGTTTGTTCGTATCAGAAACCTTGTGAATATAGCCTGCCTGATGACAGCTATATAGTTCACCATTCCTATTGGCTTATCTATTAGAATTTTTCTTATTTCACCTTGATTGTTTTTGTATTCAAATTGATTGTTAGAAATCTTTTTTATTTCAGCAGCAGTAGAAATAAACGAGATAAATAAAAATATTATCATTGATCTTTTCACTGTGATTCTCTCTTGAAAATTTTACTTTGATTCGGCCTCGATCACAGTTAATCAACATTAGCACAAATACACTATTCAAGCAGTCACATAGTAAGTGCTATCTGCTCGTTCGCTGCGCCCAGCCGATAGTATAAGGCGGCTGAAGCAGGCATTATATTTTTCTACCAATTATCGAGAAAGGTAATAATATGAAGAAATGCTTTTTTGAGGAACGAGTTGATGGAAACAGCTTGCTATGTCTGTGTTAAACAGCAACCGGCTCAGGAGAAAAGCCCTCTTTTTTAAACTTGAGAGGTTTAGAGATAAAACCTTCAACAGACGACTGACTACAGGCAAATAAAAGACTCACTGAACATTCACGAGACATCAACAACCTCATGATGTAGTCTACGGTGTCAAGCTTGATGCTCTTGAGGAGTTGCTGTGGCGGGAAATAATTTCACAAAATTTATAGGTCGAAAAGGCAAGGTTCATAACGCTCGCTGGGAGGTGGCATTTGACCGCATCCTCACGCCTTTTGAAGAATTTATTCATCGTCAAACGACCAGCGGTATCCTTCTGATGATCTGCGCTGTCATCGCTCTGGTGATCGCGAACAGTAGTCTGTACCCTCTCTATGAACAGATCCTGAAAACCTACGCCGGAGTTTCTTTCGGCGACGGTGGTCTGAAGATGTCTATTCATCATTGGGTCAATGATGGCTTGATGGCTTTTTTCTTTTTTCATGTTGGTCTCGAACTCAAGCGTGAATTCCTTGTCGGTGAGCTTTCTGACCTCAAGCATGCCGTATTGCCTATCATGGCAGCGATTGGTGGTATGGTGGTGCCCGCACTGATCTACGCCGGTATCAACCCGAGCGGTGTTGCTGCAGACGGCTGGGGCATTCCGATGGCAACAGATATTGCTTTTGCTGTTGGTACTTGTGCACTGCTGGGTGGTCGTGTTCCTAAAAGCCTGATTACCTTCCTGGTGGCCCTGGCCATTGTGGATGACCTGGGCGCTATCATGATCATTGCCGTCTTCTATACCAACGAAATCAATCAGCTTGCTTTGCTATGGGCTGCAGGATTTACTGCATTATTGTGGGTTCTCAATGCTTCCGGTATTCGTAGTCCACTGCCCTATCTGCTAATAGGTGCCGGCCTTTGGTTTCAGCTCTACGAAGCAGGTATTCATGCGACATTGGCTGGTGTTATTACTGCTTTTGCCATACCGGCAAAACCGAAATACGATCCAGTTGCTTTCAGCACTCAGGTAAAAAATCTGATTCGGCGATTTGATCGCAGTTACCGCCCCGGTGAAGATGTTCTGCGAAATGAAAAAGTGCGGGCTTACGTTCGGGCTTTGGGTAATGGTGCCCGCCTGGCAGAAGCGCCACTGCAGAAAATCGAAACGGGTCTGCACCTGCCTGTTACCTATATCGTCATTCCTATTTTTGCCCTGGCTAACGCCGGTATACCCTTTAATGTATTCTCCGGGGATACCGAGATTTTCAATAACGTCACTCTGGGTGTTACTCTGGGTCTGGTGTTAGGGAAGTTAATTGGTATTGCCGGTGCTACCTGGGTAGGCTGGAAACTGGGATGGGGTGATTTGCCTCATGAATGTAACTTCCTGCATATTGTCGGTGTTGCCTTCCTGGGCGGAATTGGTTTCACCATGTCTATCTTCATATCAGAGCTGGCATTTGCTGGCAGCCCCAATGATCTGATACTGGCAAAAGCAGGGGTTCTGATTGCCTCCCTGATCGCGGGTATTGCAGGCTTTATCTGTTTGACTAAAGCTTCTCCAAAGGCTGATGAAAAGGCTACTGCTGAGCAGGCTTGAAGTCAGACTATTGTCTAAGTACGAATCAAACCCGGAGTTGGCTCCGGGTTTGTTTTTTCAGGGGACTATTCTAATTGTTTTCATGTTGCAGAGGCTGCCCAGAGCTCTGGTTTGTCGTTCTCGATTACCTAAAACTCATTACCTTATCCTATGGAGAGATTCTACAACTTCTGATAGTGGTGTGTGTAAACTTAAGTTTTCACATAAGCTCTTAAACTGCTCGTTGCCTACAATTATTTCTTTAACTCTTGATAGTAGATTGTTTAACTTTTCATATAGTTGACTCTCTGGTTTTTCAAAATTTTGCAAACAAAATTGATCGAGCGAAACTGCTCGTGTTTGTTGCAAATTAAGATCAGCTGTAGCCTCATAGAAGGCTGGTGGAAAAACAGGAAAAGGCAACTTAGGCATGTTCATAACAAACAAAGATTTTACACTCAAATCTTTTCTGGTAGATCTGTGTTGCAATTCAGAAAGCAATATCCTGATATCGTCAATCATTATATTCAAACCACTGTTAAAACTAATAGACTTATATATTTCATAGTTTTGACTTCCCGGAGGCATAATTTTTAATGATAACACGTTACACAAAAGTATAAATTTCTCAGCTGCTTGAAATATTTTAGGATTTGCATTTGCCGCTGATGCGGATGCTATGAAGTAAAAAAAAAGTAATGTTAATAATTTTCTCATCATAAACTGCCTTTATCGATGGTCAGACTGTTTCAAGGTAGCATTTTTTTTGAGAAATATGACAGCGGGGTATTCCTTTATGCTATAGCCTCTCCAGTGGTGGGACGAGAAAAGCCAGTTTTTGTCGTCTTTGTGTCAACAATGTCATTAAATAGTCATTTGTAACCGTTATAAAAAGCCCTGATCAAATTGAATAAAATCAGGAATCTCAATGGAACTGAAACTCGCTCGCAACGCTATCACTCTGGCAGCTCCCTTCATTTTGGCTGGCTGTTCAATGGTTCAGGAAAACGTTGAAGTTTCCCATCCCACCATGGAGCCGATCGCTCGATATGCTTCTGGCAGTTACCATAAAGGGGCTGCAGAGATTGTGGCCTGGCATAAAGCCAGTCAATCTATCTATGTTGTCAACGCCCTGGATAAAACCGTAGATATTCTCAGCGGTAAATCACTCAAGGGGCAGCCTCTGGCTAATCCGACCATGGATTCCAATATACTCAAAATTGGCAAGATCAATCTTGAATCCAGTATTGACGGCATGAAGCTGGGCACCGCCAACAGCGTTTCTGTTCATGGCGATCTGCTGGCTGTTGCTGTTGAAAACAGTGACAAACAAAAGAAAGGCGTTGTCATAGTTTATAAGCTCGATTCTGAAGGTGGCGCTGTATTCAGTGACTATAAGGTTGTAGGTGCACTGCCTGATATGGTGACCTTTACGCCCGATGGAAAATACCTGCTGACAGCGAACGAAGGTGAACCCTCATCGGATTACAAAATTGACCCGGAAGGTTCAGTCAGTGTCGTCAAGGTTACCTCTGAAGGCAAACTGGAAGAACCACGTCATGCTACTTTCACTGCTTTCAACAAGGGGTACTCCAGAAACAGTGAGCTGCCAGAGGATGTCAGGGTTTTTGGTCGTGATGCTTCTGTGGCTCAGGATCTTGAGCCCGAGTACATAGCCGTTTCTGATGATTCCAGAACAGCGTACGTCTCTCTGCAGGAAAACAATGCCCTGGCATTGGTTGATATTGCCAATGCTCGCATTGATTCTATTGTTCCCCTTGGTTACAAGGATTATGGTCAGTTTGCGATGGATGCCAGTAATAAAGACGGTGGTGTGAATCTGCAAAAATGGAGTGGTGTCTATGGTATGTATCAGCCAGATACCATTGCTACCTATTCCGTGAAAGGTAAAACCTATGTTGTAACAGCCAACGAAGGTGATGCCAGAGATTATTGGTACAAAGCTGCTTCTGAAGCTCAATGTCTGGCTTCTGGTGGTCTGAAATACGATGATGAAGACGGTTGCCTGGGGTTCACAGAAGAAGTTCGTACCAAAAAGGTTAAGGTGGCCCTGGAGCACCCTAACGCTGAAGCAGCCAAAGACCAGAAAAAGCTGGCTCGTCTGAAAATTACCAACACTCTGGGTGATTCGGATAACGACGGCAAGTTTGAAGAACTTTACTCCTACGGAGCACGCTCATTTTCTATCTGGAACGAAACAGGTGAGCTGGTCTATGACTCAGGCAGCGACTTTGAAGAAGTGACGGCCGCTGTGCTGGGTAAACACTTCAACAATAATGACGAAGAAACCAAAGGTGATAACCGCAGTGACGACAAAGGCCCTGAGCCAGAGGCATTGGCTGTGGGTGAGATTGATGGACGTCAATATGCGTTTATTGGTCTGGAACGAACCGGCGGTGTCCTGATGTACGACGTGACTCATCCTGAAAAAGCCAAGTTTGTCAGCTATGTCTACAACCGTGATTTTTCAGTTGATACTGAGAAAGAACTAGAAAAAGCGGGGGATGTTTCTCCGGAGGGTATGAAGTTTGTAGAAGCCACTGACAGTCCAACTGGAAAGCCTTTATTGATAATCGGTCATGAAGTCTCTGGTTCTACACTGGTATATCAGGTAGATTGATTAGACGTGCCTTTCGGTAGATTATTATCGTTTTTGTCTTCAAAGGGTTGAGGGTTGTCAGAGAATTTCCGGCAACCCTTGTTTAAAGTGAAGCTCTGTTCAGATGACGGTGATTTTTTCGACTTCTATCTCGGTTGTTTCAAAAGCACCGCTTTCTACTTCGCCCAAAATCTTAACTTTGGTCTTTTCATTGATCTGCACCTGAGGCATGTCTCTGGATTCAATCTCTACCTGAATGCTGTCGTTGCCATCTGAAAAGGTGTAGGTTTCATCGTCGATTTTGTTGGTCAGGTAACCGGTAAGTTCCACCTGGGAGTCATCAACCGGGTTTTCGATGATGGAAGTAACATCATTGATCCTGGGTGTGCTGCTGGGGCCGGTGTATTCAGCAAATGCGTTGCCAGTGGTCAGTGCGATCGTTGAAGCAGCGAGGAAAGCAGATAGTGTCTTATTCATGGTTTCAATCTCCGGTTTTTCTTTCGAAATGGGTATCTGTGTAAAAGGTGGGCTTAGATTAATCGAAAGCAGTTAACCGGAAGATGAGTGAATCATTAAACTTTTTTCATAAAAGAAAAAACTGTGGCTTCAGGGGCCAAGCTTCCAGGTAGTAACCGGCAGTTTATAGTGCTCCAGAACCTGTTGTAAGCGTTCCCAATATTCATGGTCGGATGGTTTTCTCAGAATCAACACAATCCCAGCCTGTTTTTTGGTCAGCATTCCATAGGCAAGAGACTGGCCGATGGCTTCAGGCCATTTGTTGGCAAAATCCATTTCGATGGCGTAACGGTCAGTGATGCAATCGACACGTCTACCGTCGTCGAGTCTGGCTTCAACTTCTCCACCTCTGCCTTCACACCAGACCTTTTGATACCAGAGCTCGGGTTCCGATGCCCAGGCCAGATTGACAAGCAGAAGCGATAAAAAAATCGTAAGGAGACGCGGTAGTGTCGTTAACATGTGCTCAATCCATTGAGTCAATGATTCAACGCTACCTGTCACGACTGCTCAGTGCAATGCCTCATCGCCCCAAAGGGGATTATCTATCGCCTTCAGGGAGAGAAAAAACACCTTGATGACAGAACGAGTTAAAAATCCAAGTATTTATAAGGAACTAAAACCAAAAATAAGTATCTAATAATGTAATAAGCCAAAAGTATAATAGGGGGTTTTGCTATGGATGGTGATTGCAGAGTTGATAATATTAAGTGCGCAATATGTTATGACACAGCAAATTGCGACAGCATCGAACTAAAATGCGGGCATGCTTTTGGTAAATCATGCATGCAGAAATGGTTGGCAAGGAATGACCAAAAAAACTGCCACTTCTGTCGAAAAGAATTAACTGATATTGATTTAAAAAAGATAGGGAAAATTCCATTGCATGAACGCATGGTAGTTATTTTGGAAAGAACTATTAAATTTATTCGCAAGACTGTTGACATGCTTGTTCACCCAAATCCCTCGCTTCTTGTTGGGATTGCTGGCGGGGCTACCGCAGCTGTAGCTGGATTGGTTGTAGATGAGAACAATGGTGGGATTGGCGCTTCTATGTTTATTAGTTGTACTATCGGCGGTTTCGTGAGTATTCATGAATGGGAGCGTCAATTGACTGTCGAACTTGCTACTGGTTTTGCTACTGGTGTTGCTACTTCTGTCTTTGTGGGAAAGCCCGCAGCTTTCTGTTTAGCTGCCGTGTCTGTTGTCAAGGTTGCTGCCAATTATCTCGTAAGAAATCATTAAAATGATTTGCTGAGCAATTTTGAAGCATATTCTCCTGGCTGATCCCTCAGTCACTGGTGCCAGATTTAATTGACAAGAGCCATGAACAAAAGAAGGAAGGAGCCATTTCTGTTTTCAATAGACAATGTCTCGGAGGAAAACAAGGTTAAAGGATGACACCCTTGATGTCGTCATCTTTAAGATCCAGATAGTGGATAGACTTGATACGACGGATCGTACGGGATTTACCACGAATCACCAGTGTTTGGGTTTCTGCGATGTTACCCTGGCGGGAAACACCTTCCAGCAGGTCGCCCCTGGTAATACCGGTGGCCGGGGTGTCGTCAGCCAGTAAAGCAAGATCCTGTTGATGTCCTGCCTCATCGCCCTAAAGGGGATTATCTATCGCCTTCCGGGAGAGAAAAAACACCTTGATGACAGAACGAGTTAAAAATCCAAGTATTTATAAGGAACTAAAACCAAAAATAAGTATCTAATAATGTAATAAGCCAAAAGTATAATAGGGGGGTTTGCTATGGATGGTGATTGCAGAGTTGATGATATTAAGTGCGCAATATGTTTTGACACAGCAAAATGCGACAGCATCGAACTAAAATGCGGGCATGCTTTTGGTAAATCATGCATGCAGAAATGGTTGGCAAGGAATGACCAAAAAAAATGCCACTTCTGTCGAAAAGAATTAACTGATATTGATTTAAAAAAGATAGGGAAAATTCCATTGCATGAACGCATGGTAGTTATTTTGGAAAGAACTATTAAATTTATTCGCGAGACTGTTGACATGTTTGCTCACCCAAATCCCTCGCTTCTTGTTGGGATTGCTGGCGGGGCTACCGCAGCTGTAGCTGGATTGGTTGTAGATGAGAACAATGGTGGGATTGGCGCTTGTATGTTTATTAGTTGTACTACCGGCGTTTCCGTGAGTATTCTTGAATGGGAGCGTCAATTGACTGTCGAACTTGCTACTGGTATTGCTACTGGTATTGCTACTGGTATTGCTACTTCTGTCTATATGGGAAAGCCCGCAGCTTTCTGTTTAGCTGCCGTGTCTGTTGTCAAGGTTGCTGCCAATTATCTCGTAAGAAATCATTAAAATGATTTGCTGAGCAATTTTGAGGCATATTCTCCTGGCTGATCCCTCAAGCACCGCTGCTCAGATTTAATTGACAACAGTTGCGAATAGAAAGAAGGGGGAGCCATTTCTGTTTTCAATAGACAATGGCTCGGAGGAAAACAAAGTTAAAGGATGACGCCCTTGATGTCGTCGTCTTTACGGTCCAGATAGTGGATAGACTTGATACGACGGATCGTACGGGATTTACCACGAATCACCAGTGTTTGGGTTTCTGCGATGTTACTCTGGCGGGAAATACCTTCCAGCAGGTCGTCCTTGGTAATACCAGTGGCCGGGGTGGCGTCAGCCAGTAAAGCAAGATCCTGTTGATGTCCTGCCTCATCGCTCTAAAGGGGATTATCTATCGCATTTCGGGAGAGAAAAAACACCTTGATGACAGAACGAGTTAAAAATCCAAGTATTTATAAGGAACTAAAACCAAAAATAAGTATCTAATAATGTAATAAGCGAAAAAGTATAATAGGGGGTTTTGCTATGAATGGTGATTGCAGAGTTGATAATATTAAGTGCGCAATATGTTTTGACACAGCAAATTGCAAAAGCATCAAACTAAAATGCGGGCATACTTTTGGTAAATCATGCATGCAGAAATGGTTGGCAAGGAATGACAAAAAAAACTGCCACTTCTGTCGAAAAGAATTAACTGATATTGATTTAAAAAAGATAGGGAAAATTCCATTGCAGGAACGCATGGTAGTTATTTTGGAAAGAACTATTAAATTTATTCGCGAGACTGTTGACATGTTTGCTCACCCAAATCCCTCGCTTCTTGTTGGGATTGCTGGCGGGGCCACCGCAGCTGCAGCTGCAATAGTTGCAGATGAGAACCATGTTGGGAATGTCGCTTCTAATTTTATTATTTGTACTACCGGCGTTTTCGTGAGTATTCATGAACGGGAGCGTGGAGTGACTGTCGAACTTGCTACTGGTGTTGCTACTTCTGTCTTTATGGGAAAGCCCGCAGCTTTCTGTTTAGCTACCGTGTCTGTTGTCAAGGTTGCTGCCAATTATCTCGTAAGAAATCATTAAAATGATTTGCTGAGCAATTTTGAAGCATATTCTCCTGGCTCATCCCTCAAGCACCGCTGCTCAGATTTAATTGACAACAGTTGCGAATAGAAAGAAGGGGGAGCCATTTCTGTTTTCAATAGACAATGGCTCGGAGGAAAACAAAGTTAAAGGATGACGCCCTTGATGTCGTCGTCTTTACGGTCCAGATAGTGGATAGACTTGATACGACGGATCGTACGGGATTTACCACGAATCACCAGTGTTTCAGTTTCTGCGATATTACCCTGGCGGGAAACACCTTCCAGCAGGTCGCCCTTGGTAATACCGGTGGCCGAGAACACCACGTTATCAGAACTGGCCATATCATCCAGACGCAAGAGAACGCCGGGCTCAATACCCATTTCTTTACAGCGGCTGCGTTCAACATCACCGGCAGCCCTGTTTTCAGGCGTATCGCCTTTGGCTTGATCGCGGGTCATCAGACGACCTTGCATATCGCCACCCAATGCACGAATCACAGCTGCCGATACTACGCCTTCGGGTGCACCGCCGATGCAGTACATCATGTCGACTTCGCTGTCGGGCATACAGGTCAGAATAGAGGCGGCTACATCACCATCAGGAAGGGCAAAAACCTTTACGCCCATTTTTTGCATCATCTCAATGGCGCTGTCGTGACGAGGCTTGGCCAGTGTGATAACGGTCAGATTTTCTATGGGCTTGTGCAGTGCTTTGGCGACATTATGGATGTTCTCTTCAAGGCTAAGGTTCAGGTCGATGGCGTTTTTCGCGCCAGGACCGGCAACCAGCTTTTCCATATACATGTCGGGCGCTTTCAGGAAGGAACCTTTATCGCCTGCAGCCAGAACGGCCACAGCATTGTTCTGACCCATTGCAGTCATGCGGGTACCTTCAATAGGATCAACGGCAATATCAATACTCTCGCCCTGACCCTTGCCGACTTTTTCTCCGATGTAGAGCATGGGGGCTTCGTCGATTTCGCCTTCACCAATGACAATCTCGCCATCCATCTGAACTTTGTTGAGCATGGCTCTCATGGCTTCAACTGCTGCACCGTCAGCCGCATTCTTATCGCCTCTGCCAAGCCACTTATAACCAGCCAGGGCTGCCGCTTCGGTCACACGTGAGAATTCAATCGCCAGTTCGCGTTTCATGGTAATCCTGAGGGTGATCTAGGGTATGGGCGGGACTTTATCACAACTCTGACATCCGGAGTGAATCGCAATAATCGGGATTTTACTCCGCGAGCTTCACTTTTACACGATTTGTGTTATCCACAGACTTGACGCAATTCCCAGCATTCCGTAAAATTTCGCCGCTTTATATTGCCCCTAGCTGTATTTGAAAGGGGTTGGTAGATGCCGGTTTTTACGCCGGCTTTTGCCGTTGAAGCAAAGAATCTTCTGCGCACTCCTCTGACGCAGCTGATTCTTACTTACTTAGAAACGACTGGAGTTCGCCAATGGCAACAATTAACCAGCTGGTTCGCAAGCCTCGCAAGCGTAAGGTCAAAAAGACCGACGTTCCTGCGCTGCAGGCCTGCCCACAGCGTCGCGGTGTATGCACCCGTGTTTACACTACTACCCCCAAGAAGCCAAACTCTGCGCTGCGTAAAGTTTGTCGTGTGCGTCTGACCAACGGCTTCGAAGTGACTTCCTACATTGGTGGTGAAGGTCACAACCTGCAGGAGCACAGTGTTGTTCTGATCCGTGGCGGTCGTGTAAAAGACTTGCCCGGTGTTCGTTACCACACCGTTCGCGGTAGCCTGGATACTCAGGGTGTTAACGACCGTAAGCAGGGCCGTTCCAAGTACGGTACCAAAAAGCCTAAGTCTTGAACTGGTTGCTTGAAACCAGTGTCCAGAGACTAGACTTGAGAACGCTCAGTAGAGCAAGAATTTAACAGTAGGTTGATAAGAGTAAGGTCAGGAGTTTTTTCCTGAGCTACCTGAAGGCCGAAAAGAGGGCTTATCAATGCCAAGAAGACGCGTAGTCGCCAAGCGCGAAGTACTGCCAGATCCAAAGTTTCATAACAAGACTCTGGCAAAATTCATTAACCATGTGATGGTTTCCGGTAAAAAATCTGTTGCCGAGAAAATCGTCTATGGCGCACTGGACAAAGTTCAGGAGCGTACCAGCAAGGACCCTCTGGAGCAGTTTGAAAAAGCGCTCGAGTCCATCGCTCCTGTGGTAGAGGTAAAGTCCCGCCGCGTCGGTGGTGCTACCTACCAGGTACCTGTAGAAGTTCGTCCAAGCCGTCGCACAGCACTGGCTATGCGCTGGCTGGTTGACGCTGCGCGTAAGCGTGGCGAGAAGTCTATGGATCTTCGTCTGGCCGGCGAACTGATGGATGCTGCCGAGAACAAGGGTGCCGCTGTCAAGAAGCGTGAAGACGTGCATCGCATGGCTGAAGCTAACAAAGCGTTCTCTCACTACCGTTTCTAAGTATCAGAGGATTGAGTCGTGGCCCGTAAAACCCCTATTGACCGCTATCGCAATATTGGTATTTGTGCCCATGTTGACGCGGGTAAGACAACGACCACTGAACGTGTATTGTTCTACACCGGTCTGAGCCACAAAATTGGTGAGGTGCACGACGGTGCAGCTACTATGGACTGGATGGAGCAGGAGCAGGAGCGTGGTATTACCATTACTTCTGCTGCTACTACATGTTTCTGGCGTGGTATGGATGCTCAGTTTGATGAGCATCGTGTAAACATTATCGATACTCCCGGACACGTTGACTTCACCATTGAGGTTGAGCGTTCCCTGCGTGTACTGGACGGAGCTGTCGTTGTTCTGTGTGGTTCCTCTGGTGTTCAGCCTCAGACTGAGACCGTATGGCGTCAGGCTGACAAGTATGAAGTACCTCGTATGGTCTTCGTCAACAAGATGGACCGTACCGGTGCTAATTACCAGATGGTAGTAGATCAGCTGCGCGATCGTCTGAACGCAAATGCTGTTCCGATGCAGATGACAATTGGCTCTGAAGACGAGTTCAAAGGTGTTGTCGATCTGGTTAAGATGAAGGCGATCATCTGGAACGAAGCTGACCAGGGCATGACCTTCAACTATGAAGACATTCCTGCCGAGATGGCTGATGTCTGTGCAGAAATGCACGAATACATGGTTGAAGCAGCTGCCGAGTCCACTGAAGAGCTGATGGAGAAGTACCTTGAAGAAGGTGAACTCTCCGAGGAAGAAATCAAGGCCGGTATCCGTGCTCGCACCCTGGCTAACGAAATTATTCCGGTATTCGGCGGCTCTGCATTCAAAAACAAGGGTGTTCAGGCCGTTCTGGATGCTGTTATCGAATACATGCCTTCTCCGAAAGAAGTTAAGGCCATTGAAGGTATTCTGGACGACGGTAAAGACACGGTAGAAACCCGTGAAGCTGACGACAATGCTCCGTTTGCTGCGCTGGCGTTCAAAATTGCTACCGACCCATTCGTGGGTACCCTGACCTTCATCCGTAGTTACTCCGGTACCCTGAATTCCGGCGACACCGTTTACAACCCTGTTAAGGGCAAGCGTGAGCGTGTAGGTCGTATGGTTCAGATGCACTCTAACAACCGTGAAGAACTCAAAGAGTGTCTGGCGGGTGATATCGTTGCTCTGATCGGTATGAAGGACGTGACCACTGGCGACACTCTGTGCGCCATGAACAGCGTTATTACTCTTGAGCGTATGGAATTCCCGGAGCCTGTAATCTCTGTTGCGGTTGAGCCAAAGACCAAGGCTGACCAGGAGAAGATGGGTATCGCTCTGGGTAAACTGGCCCAGGAAGATCCTTCTTTCCGTGTTCATACCGACGAAGAGAGCGGTCAGACCATCATCTCCGGTATGGGTGAGCTGCATCTGGACATCATCGTTGACCGTATGCGTCGCGAGTTCAAGGTTGAAGCGAACATTGGTAAACCACAGGTTGCTTATCGTGAGAAGCTGAAAGCTACCGTTGATGCTAACCACAAGTTTGCCAAGCAGTCTGGTGGTCGTGGTCAGTACGGTCACGTTGTGATTGAGTTCTCTCCGGCTGAAGAAGGTGAAGAAGGTCTTCAGTTCGTCAACGAGATTGTTGGTGGTGTTATTCCGAAAGAATACATCCCGGCTGTTCAGAAGGGTCTGGAAGAGCAGATGCAGAACGGTGTTATTGCCGGCTACCCTCTGCTGGGTCTGAAAGCTCGTCTGTACGATGGTTCTTACCACGATGTTGACTCCAACGAAATGGCGTTTAAAATCGCTGCTTCTCAATGTCTGAAGAAATACGCGCCACAGGCTAACCCTGTTCTGATGGAGCCCATGATGAAGGTCGAGGTGGTAACACCTGAAGACTACATGGGTGACGTTATGGGTGACCTGAATCGTCGTCGTGGTATTGTTCAGGGCATGGAAGATACACCTTCCGGTAAGGTTATTAACGCTCAGGTGCCACTGGGTGAAATGTTCGGCTACGCCACAGATCTGCGTTCAGCAACTCAGGGGCGTGCTACATACTCGATGGAATTCAGCGAGTATGCCGAAGCTCCCGCCAGCATTGCTGAAGCGGTCATTAAAAATCAGGGTTAATAGTGTATCTGCGGTGTTCTAACAGGCATAAAGGGCTGTTAGAATGCTGCAATCACTACCCCGAACCATTGATATTTATCTAAGGGTCAAGAGAAATGGCTAAGGAAAAATTTGAACGTTCGAAGCCGCACGTAAACGTCGGCACCATCGGTCACGTTGACCACGGTAAAACTACTCTGACGGCTGCACTGACTCGCGTATGTGCAGAAGTATGGGGTGGCGAAGCTAAAGACTTCTCTCAGATCGATAACGCTCCTGAAGAGCGTGAGCGTGGTATCACCATCTCTACTGCTCACGTAGAGTACGACTCTCCTAGCCGTCACTACGCTCACGTAGACTGCCCAGGACACGCCGACTACGTTAAGAACATGATCACCGGTGCTGCCCAGATGGACGGCGCTATTCTGGTATGTTCCGCTGCTGACGGCCCCATGCCTCAGACTCGTGAGCACATCCTGCTGTCTCGTCAGGTTGGCGTACCTTACATCGTGGTATTCCTGAACAAAGCTGACATGGTAGACGACGAAGAGCTGCTGGAACTGGTTGAAATGGAAGTTCGTGAACTGCTGGACACTTACGAGTTCCCGGGTGACGACACGCCAATCATCACTGGTTCTGCCCTGATGGCTCTGGAAGGTAAAGACGACAACGAAATGGGTACTTCCGCTGTTAAGAAGCTGGTTGAAACCCTGGACGAGTACATCCCTGAGCCAGAGCGTGCTATCGATCAGCCGTTCCTGATGCCTATCGAGGACGTATTCTCCATCGCTGGTCGTGGTACCGTAGTAACTGGCCGTGTTGAGCGTGGTATCATCACTGTTGGTGAAGAAGTAGAAATCATTGGTATCAAAGAGACTACCAAGACTACTGTTACCGGTGTTGAAATGTTCCGTAAGCTGCTGGACGAAGGTCGTGCAGGTGAGAACATTGGTGCGCTGCTGCGTGGTACCAAGCGTGAAGAAGTTGAGCGTGGTCAGTGTCTGATCAAGCCAGGAACTGTAACGCCTCACACCAAGTTCGAAGCAGAAGTTTACATTCTGTCCAAGGACGAAGGTGGTCGTCACACTCCATTCTTCAAGGGCTACCGTCCTCAGTTTTACTTCCGTACCACTGACGTGACCGGTGCTGTAGAACTGCCAGAAGGCGTTGAAATGGTAATGCCTGGTGACAACATTAACTTCGTAGCTACCCTGATCGCTCCAGTAGCGATGGAAGACGGTCTGCGCTTCGCTATCCGTGAAGGTGGTCGTACTGTAGGTGCTGGTGTTGTTGCCAAGATCATCGAGTGATATTGAATCGCTGGTAATCTAGATCACCCTATAAAAACCCCGGATTTCTCCGGGGTTTTTTTGTCTTTAAGCCGCTGGCTTTCCTGGTGGATAGATGAAAACCATCTCAACGAATTTCGAAACCATGACCCACCTGTTCGAAGAAAACGTTCAACCCGGACTCTAGTTTATCTCGATTTTGCCGACCGGTCCTGTCAATGGCTGAACTTGACAAGGTTAACAATATTGCTAACCTCACTTTATGAAAAAATTAACTTGGCACATCCATTTCTACAGTGATCGAGTCGCCAAGGACATGGGCAAGCTGCCAGCCGGGATACTGGCTGATTTCATTGATCTTCTTGATCAGGTTGAAGTTCACGGTCCAAACCTTGGTGAACCTCATACCAAACCAATGGGGCGTGGGTTATATGAACTTAGGGCTAATGGGCCTGAAGGAATAGGCAGGGGTCTTTTTTGCAGTGTGAAAGGAAACCATGTTGTTATTTTGCATGTGTTTCAGAAAAAAACTCAAAAAACATCTAAAAGAGACTTAGATCTTGGATATAAGCGGATGAAGGAGGTGCAGCATGGCAAACTTAAGTTATAAAGCATTTCGCAAGAAGGCGCTTGAGCGCGAAGATGTTCAAGCTGCGATGGAAGAAAAAGCAGAGTTCTTTGCACTCCGTCGTGAACTGATTCGAATGCGGCAGGAAGCAGGAATGACCCAAGAGGATATTGCCCAGGCAATAGGTACACAGAAAACCAGTATCTGCCGACTTGAGAGTGCCAACAGTAAAACGCTCCCGAGTCTGGGTATGTTGAAAAAATATGCGGAAGCCACCGGGCATAAGCTCAACATCACTTTTTCTCCTGTGTGACACTTCCCTTGATTTAATGCTGCCGTTTTAATAATGACAGCCAACTGGTTTTCAAGTGTCCATTTATTTGGTTTTTTGCCGTCTTCAGTCGCAGGTATTCCTTGTGATCTTCCTTTCTTGCGCTTTTCCAGCCCCGAGAGCAATAACTAAGGCATGGATAAAAAGGTTTCATTTGGTTGAAACATAGCCGGAGTAAGGTGATGCCAGTATATGTCGTTGGTTCAGGTCGATTCTATTTGGAGATGACCTTATGAAAAAATGGATGACTGGTCTGGCTCTGGCGGATGGTTTTTATGCGGCACAGTTGCTTAGACAGCAGCATCCTGAATACTTCGCTCTGCTTTCGACAACCACCCTGCAATACAACTTCAGTAGTGATAGCGCCAGTTTGTCGAGCACTGGCCCGGTGATTGAGTTGGGCTGCGAGGGTGAAATCATCGGTATTCGTATTAACAACCGTTCGGTCCAGCCGATGCGCCTGCCAATGCCAGCCCGGGGTAAACGACATCTTCAGGGGGCCTATGCGGATATTGATTCCCTACGCAGTGAACTTAAGCGAATGAATTGATCCAGAAGAAAAGATTATTGAAATGAGAGTTATTGACTTTATCCGCACACAATATATCGAGAATGGTCATGTTGCTTATGGTGAGCATATCTCAATGACCAATCATATGTTGCAGTCAGCCTTTTACGCTGAACAGAGTGGCAGCTCAAAGGAAGTAGTCGTTGCTGCTTTCCTTCATGATATTGGTCATTTGTTGCATGGTCTCCCGGAAGATATTTCCGATCATGGCATTGATGGTTTTCATGAAGATATTGGTGAGCGTTGTTTGAAAGGTTATCTGCCAACACTGGTCACAGATTGTATTCGTCTTCATGTTCAGGCGAAGCGATACATGTGCACACTTAAGCCTGCCTATTACGACAAACTTACCGAGGCTTCGCGGGAGTCTCTTGCAATACAAGGTGGTTTGATGAGCGATCAGGAAGTTGCGGCTTTTGAAGCGGAGCCTTATTACAAGGAAGCTATGCGAGTTCGGGTTTATGATGATATGGGCAAGCAAGCCGAGCTGGAGCATCCTGATCTGGATTACTACCTGAAGCTGACTGAAGAGTGTTTGATGATGACTGAGATGCCTGCTCCCGATAACACATTGACCGTATAATAAAGTCGAAGACGAAATTCGTAAAGCCGAGCTGCAAGGTGAAGAAAAAAGGAATACCGCCAACGGAAGGCCAAACATCTGGCGTGTAGCCTTCGCTGTGTACCAGCGGGGAGAAAGAACTGGTTTTTTTGCTGGATAGAAGAGGGAAGGGGATAATGTCACTGTGTTCTAGACGTAATTGTCAGTTTTCTTCTTGCAGGTATAGATTCATCTCAGTACTTCATCGATGTGCTTCAGCGCATCAGTTTTCAATCAGCTCGAGATATTCGAGAGCTGATCCCGTGATTTTGGAAAGAGAAATTCGAGTTGAGTCCGTTAAAATTCGATCTCGACAAGTTGGGGTGAATGCTCTTGGCTTTAACGGTTGCTTTTTTTGCCTCATTCTTCTGATTCTCTTTTACTTGGTACTCTTTATTAACTAAAGCGGTTTTGTTTCAGCCTAATTCCATATTGCACCCTTAAGATGTTAGTAATCCTAACATTTATGTAATTGAGTAGATTGCTATAGATCAATATGATTCAGTACAAGTTCATTGAGGAAAGAACTATTACAGAATAAATACTCATAAATCTATACAAATGGAGGTGTAATATGCATTTAGATAAAATCGATTATTCTGATGTAGCGGGTCAGTATCAAGCGCCATATCAAGCCACTTTAACAGACAAAAATGAAGCAAGTCTTTCTGGTAAAAAAGTAGCTATCGTAGCACCCTTTAATGAGGGTTCTCATGTGCCTGTAGGGGATAAGGGATATGAGGGTCAGCCATTGCAAGCCAGAAAAACCAATCGTGCTCTGGCCGCATTGTCAGCGCTCGCGCTGGGCGTTGCATCAGTGTTATACGTTATGCCAACCGCCACGTCCGTTGGGGCTTTCACAGCGGGTTCCATTGGTGCGGCGGTTGGAGCGTTAGCGGGGCCACAAGGTCTGTTTGCTGGTGCTGTTGCTGGTGTCACTGTTGGATCTTTTATAGGATTAAGCGTTACAGCCTACTTTACCCCCTATTTGATGGCAAAGGTTTACAATGCGGTCCTGGATGTAACGAATGGCAATGGCTTTGAACGATCAAAGCTTGCTGACAGGGTTGTGGCTTATTATGAGGGGGAAGCTTCAACATCAAAGGCATAAGCCTGATGCGACCTAAACCATAAACCAAAAATCACTGTGATCACCGCAGTGATTTTTTTTGTCTGCCGTTTTTCCAGTTTTCTTTTGTCGGGCACACTCAATTAACTGAAGCAGATTAGTTTTAGTCTGATTCCGAAACACTGATGGGTTGAACCCAGACTGCAAAGGAATCTTGCTGGATTCCATATTGCACCCTTGAGATGTTATTAATTCGTAAGCGTTCAAGCAGGGTATAGACTCCCCCTACTTATCGAGATCGGATTTTAACGGATTGGCCCCGAATTTCTCTTTCCAGATTCGTGGGATTAGCTCCCGGATATCTCGAGCCGGATGGTAACTGATGCGCTGAAGCACATCGACGAAGTACTTGTATGGATCAATGCCTGCAAGAAGACAACTGACGATTAACGTCTGAAACACGGCTACATTGACTGCCCCTTCTTCTGTCCAGCAAAAAAGCCAGTTCTTTCTCCCCATCGGGATACACCTGAGACTTCGCTCCAGGTGATTCGTATCAATGGCGACATCCGGATTATCCAGATAAAGCCGTAGCTCTTTTTCCCGTTTGTTCACGTAGCCAAGAGCCTTGCTCAATGGGTTGCTTTTCACCAGATTCAGGCGACGAAGTTGTTCTTTATGCCAGTTAAAGAACTGATCAACCAGTGGCTTGGCATTCTGTTGGCGGTATTCCTGCTTTGCTTCGCCTTGCAGCCCAGCTTTGCGGATTTCGTCTTCGACTTGATAGATCGCACCTATGCAGTCCAGCGCCTCTTTTGCGGCTTCTGGCTCGACCTCTTGTGACTTGACGAAGTACCTCCTGCTATGTGTCCAGCACTGGGCATGGATGATTTTGGGATATTTCATGCACAGGCGGTCGTATTCCGAATAACCATCGGTCAGCAAGACCCCCTTATACTCTTTCAGATAAGGTTCTACGACCCTGCCAGAACGATTGGTGGAGAAGGTAAAAGCTATCTCATTCTGGTCTCCGTAAAAACACCAGAAGTAGCCTCTTTGCATCTTGCCCTTGCTTTTACGGCCCGCTTTTCCGGGCGTTTCATCCAGAGTGAGGACACGACTTTCCAGACAGCTGTTGAGCACTTCGTCAGCGATGGGTTTGAGTAAGTGCCCGGCACGCTGCTCAAGATGTGTCAGGGTTCCACGGCTGATGGTAATACCACTGGACTCAAGTTTCTGATGCTGGCGGTAAAGCGGTGCGTGAAAGCGGTACTTCTCTACCAGCAGACCTGCGATAAAGCTGACATCGGCAAAGCTGCGATCAAATAATCCTGATGGTGCGGCTACCGTTGTTAGCGTCTGGCTGGGCTTATGGCGAACGACTTCGCGCTGATATTTCAGGATGACATAGCTGGCAGGGCGCTGCGCCAGCCGATAGGTGTACTTGTAGTCAATGATTTCGTACTGGTCTGCGTCTTCACCCTTCATTTCTGCAGCAGGCATCGGGATGAGTTCAATCGGTACATCTTCAGTAAAGCGCAGTCCCTGATCGGTCACACAGTCTTCAGGGCGATTCTTTTTCCGCCGTTCGTAAGTGATGGTTTCTGTGGGAGTTTCCTGCTCTTCAGGCTTGTCCTGAAGGATTTCTCCCAGCGCCAGCTGGTCCGGATTCTCAATCAGGCGCTTTTCGGATTTTTCACCAAATAGCTGTTGTTTAAACCAGGCCAGCTGATGTTTAAGAGAAGCTATTTCCTGATCACGCTCCGACAGCAAGACCAGGATCTGCTGGAGCAGGTCCTGGTCAGTGGTGCCGGGGGTCGAAACAGGTAATTTCATGGCGGTTAAAGATAGACCTTTGACTCTCCTTTTGTGTAACGGGACGGTTGATGTTTGTAGCGTTTATATTGCTGAACGCAGCGGGTATCAATGCCTTCAAGGATGAGCTTCAGATCTGTCCACGCCATTGTTTGCTTGATGGATTTGCCTGCATGAGTATGAAACTGACCCTGTTCCAGTCGTTTGCTCCAGATACAGTATCCACTGCGATCAAAATACAGCACCTTGCACTGGGTTTGTTTGCGGTTGATGAAGACAAACAGCTGGCCGCTGAGTGGGTCTTCTTCAAGTTTGTTTCTCACCAGGGCAGACAGGCCGTCGTAGGATTTACGCATGTCGGTGGGCCGGTTGTAGAGCCAGATCCGAACCTGAGATTCTGGAAAAAACATGATCAGCGACGCATACGAAGAATAACGCCACCGGGCAGCTCAAGTTCCAACTGCCAGTTTAAGCTGGCTGGAGGCTCAGTCAGCCCGTTTGGGACTTCAACCCATTCCGGGGCAGAAGCCTGAGCGATATCAAAGGAGTCAGTGTTGTTGTAATTCCTGAGTTTGCGTTTCCAGTTTGTGAATGTTGCCAGGCTTATGTTTTGAGTTTGGCAAAAAGCTTTCTGGCTCAAGCCACTGGCTATTTGCTGATCAATGATCTGTTGCCACTGCTCAGGGTTGAGACGGGTAAAGGGTTTTGTCAGTTGCTTCACGTTAGGTATCTCCTGCGTTGTTTGCAGGGGAAAGGCTGGCAGTCAGGTTGTGATTTTTGAAGACGTCCTCAAATGAGCGGTTACATTAATTCTAACATTTGTGTAATTGAGTAGATTGTTATAGATCAATATCATTCAGTACAAGTTCATTGAGGAAAGAACTATTACGGAATAAATACTCATAAATCTGTACAAATGGAGGTGTATATGCATTTAGGTACAATCGATTATTCTGATGTAGCGGGGCAGTATCAAGCGCCATTTCAAGCCACTTTAACAGAAAAAAATGAAGCAAGTCTTTCTGGTAAAAAAGTAGCTGTCGCTGCACCGTCTAATGAGGGCTCACATATGCCTTTAGGGGGTAAGGGATATGAGGGTCAGCCATTGCAAGCCAGAAAAACCAATCGAGCTCTGGCCGCATTATCAGCGATCGCGATGGGCGTTGCATCAGTGTTATACAAAATGCCGACTGCCGCTTCCGTTGGGGCTTTCACTTTGGGTAGCATTGGTGCCGGGCTTGGGGCGATAGCAGGGCCAGAAGGTCTATTTGTTGGGGGCGTTGCTGGCTCAGCTGTTGGATCTTTCATAGGATTAAGCGTGACAGCCTACTTTACCCCCTATGTGATCGCAAAGGTTTACAATGTGGTTCTGGAGGCAACGAATGACAATGGCTTTGAACGGTCAAAGCTTGCTGACAGGGTTGTGGCCTATTATGAGGGGGAAGCTTCAACATCAAAGGCATAAACCTGATGTGATCTGAACCATAAACCAAAAATCACTGTGACCACCGCAGTGATTTTTTTTATCCGCCGTTTTTCCAGTTTTCTTTTACTGGATGCACTTAAGCTAAAGCAGTTTTGTTTTAGCCTGATTCCGAAACGCTGATGGGTTGAACCGAGGATCCAAAGCAATCAATAAAAATATGAGCCTGACACTTCCAGAGAGCAGAATAGTAGGTGCCGGTCAACTGGACAGCTAGCCAAGTTAAGTTCTAACGTCCGATATAGCCTTAGCACTTTAGTGCTGTCGTACATATTTTTAGCGTGATCGTAAAGGCCAGGTGGGAAACTTGCTCAACACTCCTTAGCAGTTTTCCTTATCTCATTACTCGTTTTATTAGGTTATCATGCCGTCTTAACTACGCGTGCGGTGGCTGAAACAAGTGTCGAATTATTTTTCGTCCGGCACTTGTGTTGACTTTAAGTTTTGTGCTTAGTAGAATTCCGCGTCCTCTTTTGTCTGGGTGGCATTGTTCACCGGACTTAGTTCTTTATTGATAGATGGTTACAACAAGATGAGTCAAGCTCAGCAGATTCGCATTCGTTTGAAGGCTTTTGATCATCGTCTGATTGACCAGTCCACGCAGGAAATTGTTGATACTGCGAAGCGAACTGGTGCTCAGGTGCGTGGTCCAATCCCTCTGCCAACCCGAAAAGAACGTTTCACGGTTCTGATCTCTCCACACGTAAACAAAGATGCGCGTGATCAGTATGAGATTCGTACTCATAAACGTCTTCTCGACATTATTGAGCCCACCGAAAAGACCGTTGACGCACTGATGAAGCTAGACCTGGCAGCTGGCGTTGAAGTGCAAATCAGTCTCGGTTAATAGCGGCACGGGCAGCCATTCAGTGTGCACAAAACTTTTGTGTAACGCTCTGGAATGAGCGGCCATAGTGGGTGAAAGCCCCGTACACGAGAGAGGTTGAAATGACTATTGGATTAGTCGGTAAGAAGTGCGGTATGACCCGTATCTTCACAGAAGACGGTGCTTCTGTACCAGTCACTGTAATTGAGGTTGACCCTAACCGCATCACTCAGGTTAAAAGCCTGGATGTTGATGGTTACAGCGCAGTTCAGGTGACTACGGGTACTAAAAAAAGCAGCCGTGTTCGCAAGCCAGAGGCTGGCCACTTTGCGAAAGCAAAGGTAGAGGCTGGTCATGGTCTTTGGGAATTCCGTGTTGACGATTCTGCTTCTTACGAGCTGGGTCAGTTGATCGGAGTTGACCTGTTCGAGCAGGGTCAGAAAGTAGACGTAACTGGTCAGTCCAAAGGTAAGGGCTTCCAGGGTGGCGTAAAGCGTTGGAACTTCCATATGCAGGACGCTACACACGGTAACTCTCTGTCTCACCGTGCTCCTGGTTCCATCGGTCAGTGTCAGACCCCGGGTCGTGTCTTCAAGGGTAAGAAGATGGCTGGGCATATGGGTGCTGAGAAAGTGACTGTTCAGTCCCTGGAAATCGTTCGCGTTGATGCTGAACGTAACCTGCTGCTGGTAAAGGGTGCAGTGCCTGGTGCTACTGGTGCTGACGTTATCGTTAAAGCTGCAGTTAAAGCGCGCGCCTGAGGGGATTAGACGATGGAATTGAATGTAACAGGTGCTGGTACGGTTCAAGTCTCTGACGTGACCTTCGGTACTGAATTCAACGAAAGCCTGGTTCACCAGACTGTCGTTGCTTTCATGGCCGGTGCTCGTCAAGGTACCCGTGCTCAGAAAACCCGCAGCGAAGTAAGCGGCGGTGGACGTAAACCCTGGCGTCAAAAAGGTACTGGCCGTGCACGCGCCGGTACAATCCGTAGCCCACTGTGGCGCGGGGGCGGTAAATCTTTTGCTGCTAAACCACAGGATCACGCTCAAAAGCTGAACAAGAAAATGTATCGTGGTGCTCTGCGTTCTATCTTGTCTGAGCTGGTTCGTCAGGAACGTCTGGTGGTAGTTGAAAGCCTTGGTGCCGAAACGCCAAAGACCAAACTGATGGTAGCCAGACTGAAGGAGCTGAATGTCGAGAGGGGGCTGATTGTTTCTGATGAAGTAGATCAGAACCTGTATCTGGCGACTCGCAACATTCCCCATGTGGATACACGTGACGTACAAGGCGTTGACCCTGTCAGCCTGATCGCTCATGAGAAAGTCGTGATGACTGTAGCAGCCATCAAGAAATTCGAGGAGATGCTGGGATGAACCAGGAACGTATTTATAAAGTTCTGCTTGGTCCGCACATTTCCGAGAAGGCGACAGTGGTGGCTGAAGAGCATGGCCAGTACGTCTTCAAGGTAGCCAAGGACGCAACCAAGCTTGAAATCAAAAAAGCGGTAGAGCAACTGTTCGAAGTCAGCGTTGATGCTGTTCGTACAGTGGTTGTTAAAGGTAAGACCAAACGTACTCGTTTCGGTATGGGCAAGCGCTCAGACTGGAAAAAAGCGTACGTCAGTCTGGCGCAGGGTCAAGAGATTGACTTTGCCGACGCGGAATAAGGAGTTACAGGATGGCCGTAATTAAGTGCAAGCCGACTTCTCCGGGTCGTCGCTTTGTTGTCAAGGTTGTAAACCCTGACCTTCACAAGGGTCGCCCACACGCGCCTCTGGTGGAAAAGAAGAGCAAGTCTGGTGGTCGTAACAACGCTGGTCGCATCACTACCCGTCATCGTGGTGGTGGTCACAAGCAGCACTACCGTATCGTAGACTTTCGTCGCAACAAGGATGGCATCCCGGCTATCGTTGAGCGTCTGGAATACGATCCAAATCGTACCGCTCATATCGCCCTGCTGAAGTACATGGACGGTGAGCGTCGTTACATTATCGCACCTAAAGGTGTGAAAGCCGGTGACGAGCTTTACTCTGGTGTTGATGCTCCTATCAAGCCAGGCAACACACTGCCTCTGCGTAATATTCCGCAGGGTTCTGTAGTTCACTGTGTTGAGCTCAAGCCAGGTAAAGGTGCGCAGATGATGCGCAGTGCCGGTACTTCCGCTCAGGTCGTAGCGCGTGATGGTGCTTACGTAACCCTGCGTCTGCGTTCCGGTGAAATGCGTAAAGTACTGGCTGACTGTCGTGCAACTCTGGGTGAAGCCTCTAACAGCGAGCACAATCTGCGCTCTCTGGGTAAGGCGGGTGCCAAGCGTTGGAGAGGCGTGCGTCCGACCGTTCGTGGTGTTGCCATGAACCCGGTTGATCACCCACACGGTGGTGGTGAAGGTCGTACCTCCGGTGGTCGTCACCCAGTGACACCATGGGGTGTTCCGACCAAGGGTCGTAAGACTCGTTCCAACAAGCGTACGGATAAGATGATCGTACGTCGTCGCAGCGCGAAGTAAGCCTAGAGAGAGGATACGACAGTGCCACGTTCTTTGAAGAAAGGCCCATTTATCGACCTTCACCTGCTGAAGAAAGTCGAAGATGCGGTTGAAAGCGGCAACAAGCGTCCGATCAAGACCTGGTCACGCCGCTCAATGATCCTGCCAAACATGGTGGGTCTGACTATCGCCGTTCATAACGGTCGCCAGCATGTGCCTGTTTTCGTTAGCGAAGACATGGTAGGCCTCAAGCTGGGCGAGTTTGCTGCTACCCGCACCTACCGCGGTCACGCTGCAGACAAAAAGGCCAAGAAGCGCTAAGAGGGTAAGAAATGAAAGAAGTAGCTGCTATACATAAAGGCGCTCGCATTTCCGCCCAGAAAGCGCGCCTGGTTGCTGACCAGATCCGAGGCAAAGCTGTTGGTGAAGCCCTGGACCTGCTGGCATTCAGCCCTAAAAAGGCTGCAGAGCTGGTCAAGAAAGTGTTGGAATCTGCGATTGCTAACGCAGAGCACAACGAAGGCATGGATATCGATGAGCTGACAGTGTCTGCTATCTTCGTTGACGAAGGTATGACCATGAAGCGCATTCGTCCACGTGCCAAGGGCCGTGCTGATCGCATTCTTAAGCGGTCTTGCCATATCACGGTTAAGGTTGCAGAGGTCTAAGGAGCGATCACATGGGTCAGAAAGTACATCCAAATGGGATCCGACTGGGCATCGTAAAGCCCCACAGATCTGTATGGTTTGCTGAAGGTCAGCAATACGCTGACAAGCTGATTACAGATCTGGAAGTTCGTGATTTCCTGCAGAAGAAGCTGAAAAATGCTTCCGTAAGCCGCATCGACATCCAGCGTCCTGCTCAGAGCGCTCGCGTTACCATCTATACTGCCCGTCCAGGCATCGTAATTGGTAAAAAAGGCGAAGACGTTGAGAAGCTGCGCCAGGCTGTTACCAATATGATGGGCGTACCTGTTCACATCAACATTGAAGAAGTTCGCAAGCCCGAACTGGACGCAATGCTGGTTGCACAGTCCATCGCTGGTCAGCTGGAGCGTCGTGTAATGTTCCGTCGTGCCATGAAGCGTTCTGTACAGAATGCTATGCGTCTGGGCGCGAAGGGCATCAAGGTGCAAATCAGTGGTCGTCTCGGCGGCGCCGAGATTGCCCGTACCGAATGGTACCGTGAGGGTCGCGTACCTCTGCACACTCTGCGTGCAGACATCGATTACGCAACTTATGAAGCCCTGACTACCTACGGTATCCTGGGCGTTAAAGTATGGATCTTCAAAGGCGAAGTGATTGGCGGAATGGCAGCTGAAGCTGAAAAGCAGCCTAAAGAGCCAGCCAAACGTCCTAAGAAGAGACAGGCTAAGAAGTAAGGAGCGCGGTAATGTTACAGCCAAAGCGTACGAAATTTCGTAAGCAGCAAAAGGGTCGCAATCGCGGCCTGGCACACCGCGGCTCCACTGTTAGCTTCGGTGAATACGCATTGAAAGCAACAGGCCGTGGACGCATAACTGCTCGTCAGATCGAAGCAGCACGTCGTGCCATGACCCGTCACATCAAGCGTGGTGGTAAAATCTGGATTCGCGTCTTCCCTGACAAGCCGATCTCCAAGAAACCTCTCGAGGTTCGTATGGGTAAAGGTAAGGGTAGTGTCGAGTACTGGGTAGCACAGATCCAGCCGGGTCGTGTCCTGTACGAAATGGAAGGTGTGTCCGAAGAGCTGGCTCGCGAGGCATTTGCCCTGGCTGCAGCCAAGCTGCCAGTGGAAACTGCCTTCGTTAAGCGGAGCGTGATGTGATGAAAGCTGCTGAATTGCGTGAAAAAACGGTTGAACAGCTCAACGAAGAGCTGGTCACACTGCTGCGGGACCAGTTTAACTACCGCATGCAGAAAGCGACGGGTCAGCTGAGTCAGACTCATCTGCTGAAGCAGACCCGACGCGACATCGCCCGTATTAAGACGGCGTTGAATGAGAAGGCAGGTATTTAACAATGGCTGAAGACAAGAAAGTCCGTACTCTGACCGGTAAGGTTGTGAGTGACAAGATGGACAAGACCGTCACCGTTCTTATTGAGCGCCGTGTTAAACATCCGCTCTACGGTAAGATCGTTAAGCGGTCCACCAAGTTGCACGCTCACGACGAAAACAATGATTGCCGTATGGGCGACATTGTCACAATCAAGCAAACACGTCCTTTGTCTAAGTCCAAGACATTTGAACTGGTTTCCATTGATGAGCGTGCTACTCAAATATAAGGCCACGGTGCCCTGGGTCTGAGTGGAAGTGGCTGGCCTTGTGGTCGGCCAGTTGTACAACGACCGGCGGGTACCCGTCTGCAGTTTGGGCTTGGAGAATAAGCATGATCCAGACAGAATCTCAACTCGAAGTAGCCGATAACTCCGGCGCTCGTCGAGTACAGTGTATCAAGGTGTTGGGTGGATCCCACCGCCGCTACGCCCACATTGGCGACATCATCAAAGTCACCGTTAAGGAAGCGATTCCACGCGGTAAGGTCAAAAAAGGCCAGGTGATGAATGCCGTTGTTGTGCGTACCAAAAAAGGCGTTCGTCGTCCAGACGGTTCCGTAATCCGCTTCGATGGCAATGCTGCCGTTCTGCTGAACGCAAGCAATCAGCCAATCGGTACCCGTATCTTTGGGCCAGTGACTCGTGAACTGCGTGGTGAGCAGTTTATGAAGATCATTTCCCTGGCACCAGAAGTACTGTAAGGGAGCAGGAAATGAAAAAGATCCGTCGTGACGACGAAGTAATCGTCATTGCTGGCAAGGACAAAGGTAAGCGCGGCAAAGTGCAGACCGTTCGTGCCGATGGCAAACTGATTGTTTCTGGTATCAACATGATCAAGAAGCATCAGAAGCCTAACCCCACACTGGGCACCCCTGGTGGCATCGTTGAAAAAGAAGCTCCAATTCAGGCTTCCAACGTTGCAATCCTGAACACAGAAACCGACAAGGCTGACCGTGTTGGCATTGCTATCTCTGAAGATGGCAAGAAACAGCGCGTGTTCAAGTCTACCGGTCAACCGGTTGACGCGTAAGGGGTGGCATAATGGCAAACTTCAAGACTAAATATCGTGAAGAGATCCTGCCCAAGCTCAGAGAAGAGCTGGGCGTGAGCAACGTTCACGAAGTTCCTCGTATCACTAAAATCACCCTGAACATGGGTGTGGGTGAGGCGATCGGTGACAAGAAAGTCATCGAAAACGCTGTTGCTGACATGGAGAAAATCGCCGGTCAGAAAGCAGTCGTTACCAAGGCACGTAAATCCGTTGCAGGCTTCAAGGTTCGTGAAGGCTGGCCAATCGGTGTTAAAGTGACCCTGCGTGACGAACGTATGTACGAATTCCTGGAGCGTCTGGTTGACATTGCTCTGCCTCGTGTTCGTGACTTCCGTGGTATCAGCCCGAAGTCTTTCGACGGCCGTGGCAACTACAGCATGGGTGTCAAAGAGCAGATCATTTTCCCGGAAATCGATTACGATAAAGTCGACGCTCTGCGTGGTCTGGATATTACCCTGACTACCACAGCCAAGACTGACGACGAAGGCCGTGCACTGCTGAAAGCCTTCAACTTCCCGTTCCGTAACTGATTAAGGTACGAGCCCATGGCAAAAGTATCCATGAAGCAGCGGGAGTTGAAGCGTCAGCGCACCGTTGCCAAGTATGCAGAGAAGCGCGCTGCGCTGAAAGCGATCATCATCAGTCCTGACAGCTCAGAAGATGAGAAGTGGGACGCTCAGGTAGCACTGCAGAAGCAGCCACGTGATGCCAGCTCATCTCGTCTGCGTAATCGCTGTCGTGTAACAGGTCGGCCTCACGGCTACCTGCGTAAATTCGGCCTGAGCCGCATCAAGCTGCGTGAAGCGGCCATGCGTGGTGATGTTCCAGGTCTGGTTAAGGCCAGCTGGTAAGCGCGATTGATCTTCTGGAGAGATAGATAATGAGTATGCAGGACCCGTTAGCAGATATGCTAACTCGTATCCGTAATGCCCAAATGGCAGAACATGCATCTGTCGAAATGCCATCTTCCAAGGTAAAGGCTGCTGTAGCCAAAGTACTGAAGGAAGAAGGTTATATAACCGATGCACGTGTAGAAGGCGAAGTTCAGAAAACTCTGATCATCGACCTGAAATACTATGAAGGCAAACCTGTTATTGAAAACCTGAAGCGCGCTAGCCGTCCGGGTCTTCGTTCTTACGCAGGCAAAGAAGGTCTGCCCAAAGTGAAAGGCGGTCTTGGTATTGCCATTGTTTCTACCAACAAAGGTGTAATGACCGATCGTGCTGCCCGTGCAGCCGGTGTTGGTGGCGAAATTCTTTGCACCGTATTCTAAGGGAGGGGTCAGATGTCTCGAGTAGCAAAAAGCCCTGTAGAAGTCCCTGCCGGTGTTGAGATCAAGTTGAATGGTCAGCACATCTCCATCAAGGGTGGTAAAGGTCAACTGGAGCTGAGCATTCACTCCAACGTTGAAGTAAAGCAGGAAGAAAACGTCCTGACTTTCGAAGCCCGTGACGGTGCCAAGCACTCTCGTGCATTGGCTGGTACTACCCGTGCGCTGGTTAACAACATGGTGACCGGTGTGACCGCTGGTTTCGAAAAGAAACTGCAGCTGGTGGGTGTAGGTTATCGTGCGCAGGCCAAGGGCAAGAGCCTGAATCTGAACCTTGGCTTCTCTCATCCGGTTGACTACAGTTTGCCGGAAGGCGTCACTGCGGAAACTCCAAGCCAGACAGAGATCCTGATCAAGGGTATCGACAAGCAGCTGGTTGGACAGGTTGCAGCGGAAATCCGCGAATTCCGTCGCCCAGAGCCATACAAAGGCAAGGGTGTCCGCTACGCCGACGAACACGTTCGTCGTAAAGAAGCCAAGAAAAAGTAAGGTAAGGTGATCATGATTGATAAAAATTCTGCTCGCCTGCGTCGTGCCCGACGTGCACGGATGAAGATGCGTGAATTGGGCGCTAACCGTCTGAGCGTTCATCGCACACCGCGTCATATCTATGCGCAGGTGGTTGCCCCTGAGGGTGACAAGGTGCTGGCCTCTGCCTCCACCGTTGAGAAGGAGCTGCGTGGCGAAGCTACCGGTAACGTTGAAGCTGCTAAAAAAGTGGGCGCTCTGATTGCTGAGCGAGCTAAAGCTGCTGGTGTTGCCAAGGTCGCTTTCGACCGCTCCGGTTTTAAGTATCACGGTCGTGTTAAGGCTCTCGCCGATGCAGCCCGTGAAGCCGGTCTGGAATTCTGAGGGTAGGCATCATGGCGAAAGATGAGCGTAAACCGCAAAACAATGACGAAGGCCTGATCGAAAAACTGGTGCAGGTTAACCGTGTAGCCAAAGTGGTGAAAGGTGGCCGTATCTTCGGTTTCACAGCCCTGACCGTTGTTGGTGATGGTAAAGGTAAAGTAGGCTTCGGTCGTGGCAAGGCGCGTGAAGTGCCTGTCGCTATTCAGAAGGCTATGGAAGCTGCCCGTCGCAACATGATCCAGGTAGACCTGAACGGTGATACCCTGCAGTACCCTGTAAAAGCCCGTCACGGTGCTTCCAAGGTCTACATGCAGCCTGCTTCTGCAGGTACCGGTGTTATTGCCGGTGGTGCAATGCGTGCTGTTCTGGAAGTGGCTGGCGTACACAACGTACTGGCCAAGTGCTACGGTTCCACCAACCCTGTGAACGTTGTTAACGCAACCTTCAAGGGTCTGCGCGACATGCGTTCTCCTGATGACATTGCTGCCAAGCGTGGCAAGTCTGTTGAAGACATTCTGGGGTAAGTCATGGCTGAGAAGATCAAAGTGACGCTCGTAAAGAGCACTAACGGTCGCCTCGAAAGCCACAAGGCTTGCGTCCGTGGCCTGGGTCTGCGTCGCATCAACCACACGGTTGAAGTGGAAGATACTCCTTCCGTTCGCGGCATGATCAACAAGGTATCTTACCTCGTTAAGGTCGAAGGAGAATAACATGCGTCTGAATACTCTGAGTCCTGCCGAAGGCAGTCGTAAAGAGCGCAAGCGCGTTGGCCGTGGTATCGGTTCCGGTCTGGGTAAGACTGGTGGTCGTGGTCACAAAGGTCAGAAGTCACGTTCCGGTGGTTCTGTAAGACCAGGTTTTGAAGGCGGCCAGCAGCCACTGCAACGCCGTCTGCCCAAGTATGGTTTTACTTCCCGCAAGGCGCGTTTCACTGCTGAAATTCGTCTGCATGAGCTGGCCAAGGTTGAATCCGAAGTGATCGATCTGGCGGCTCTGAAGGCTGCAGACCTCATCAACGGTAGCATCCTGCGAGCGAAAGTGATACTGTCCGGCGAACTGAACAAGGCCGTAACACTAAAAGGTCTGGCAGCTACCAAAGGCGCTCGCGCCGCGATCGAAGCTGCTGGTGGTAAGATCGAGGACTAAATGGCTAAGACACTACCTGTTGGGAATCAAAGCGGTTTGGGCGAGTTAATTTCTCGCCTCAAGTTCGTATTTCTGGCGATCCTGGTATATCGGATCGGTGCTCATATTCCTGTGCCTGGCATCAACCCTGATGCCCTGGCTCGGATGTTTCAACAAAATGAAGGGACCATTCTTGGCCTGTTCAACATGTTCTCCGGTGGTGCACTGGAGCGTATGTCGGTGCTGGCACTGGGAATCATGCCCTACATTTCGGCGTCCATCATCATTCAGTTGATGACCGTGGTCAGCCCCCAGTTGGAACAGCTCAAGAAGGAAGGTGAATCGGGTCGACGCAAGATCAGTCAGTATACCCGCTACCTGACAGTGTTGCTGGCGTTCGTCCAGGGTACTGGCATGACCGTAGGTCTTGCTAACCAGGGCGTGGCGTTCAATCCTGATATCAGCTTTTATGTAGTAGCTGTAGTCACCTTCGTAACCGGTGCCGTCTTTATGATGTGGCTGGGTGAGCAGGTGACTGAACGCGGGATTGGTAACGGCATCTCTATCCTGATCTTTGCAGGTATTGTCGCTGGCCTTCCCAGTGCGATCGGGCGGTCATTCGAGTCCGCCCGTCAGGGTGACATCAATATTCTGGCATTGCTCGCAATTGCTCTGCTGGCCATTGCAATTATTGCATTCGTAGTATTCATCGAACGCGGTCAGCGCCGTATAACTGTCAATTACGCCAAGCGTCAGCAAGGTCGTAAAGTGTTTGCGGCACAGAGCAGCCATTTGCCCCTGAAAGTAAATATGGCTGGTGTTATTCCAGCCATTTTTGCTTCCAGCCTTCTGCTCTTCCCTGCATCCATTGCACAATGGTTTGGTCAGGGCGAGGGCTGGGAATGGCTCCAGGATATCGCACTGGCACTGGGTCCGGGTCAGCCGTTGAACATAGTCTTGTTCTCTGCAGGTATCATCTTTTTCTGCTTCTTCTACACTGCGCTGGTCTTCAATCCGAAGGATGTTGCAGACAACCTGAAGAAGTCAGGGGCATTCATCCCGGGTATTCGTCCTGGTGAGCAGTCTGCCCGTTACATTGATGGTGTCCTGACTCGTTTGACCATGTTTGGCGCTATCTATATGACAGCAGTATGTCTGCTGCCACAGTTCCTGGTAGTTTCGGCTAACGTGCCTTTCTATCTGGGTGGTACCAGTCTGCTGATCGTAGTAGTGGTCGTCATGGATACCATGGCTCAGGTGCAGTCACACCTGATGTCACATCAGTACGAGTCACTGCTGAAGAAATCCAATCTTAAGGGCTATGGTGGTGGTGGCCTGATCCGCTAACACCGGTTCTGCATCGAATGCCACTAGCTCTGAAATGGTGGAGTGAATAATGAAAGTACGTGCATCGGTTAAGAAAATCTGCCGTAACTGCAAGATTATCAAGCGCAAGGGCACTGTTCGTGTCATCTGCGTTGAGCCACGTCACAAGCAACGCCAAGGTTGATTGTGCATGAGGTCTTTCGGGTTGTCCCAGGCCGTTATGGCCTGACCTCATAAGGCTACAGATAAATACAGCCGTTCATGAGCATCATGAGCGGTTGTATTTTGTCGTTGGTGGGATTAAAATTTCCGCTTTTCGACCTGTTAGTTGTGTAAGCATCTAACAATGGATTGGGAGGGCATGCTTTATAGCATTCCCGACAGTATCTTCAGGTGCTGATCCGGTCCGTGTTATCTGTCTATAGATGGCGAAGTAGATAAACATCGCATGACTGGCTGCAAAGTTGGTTGATAAGTCTACAGGCGAAAATAACCGTGAACTCAAAATGTCCCTGTCTGTAAAGGCAAGGATGAACTCACGGAGAAAACAAACGGAGACGATTGAATGGCCCGTATTGCTGGCGTCAACATTCCGGATAACAAACACGCTGTTATCTCGTTGACCTACATATTCGGCATCGGCAAGACCACAGCTAAAAAGCTGTGTGAGACCACTGGCGTTAAGCCAGAAGCCAAAATCGCTGATCTGAGCGAAGAGCAACTTGAGTCCTTGCGTGGCGAAATCGCCAAGCTGGACGTTGAAGGTGATCTGCGTCGTGAAATCAGTATGAACATCAAACGCCTCATGGACCTGGGTTGCTACCGTGGTATCCGCCACCGTCGCAGTCTGCCGGTTCGTGGTCAGCGTTCCAAGACGAATGCTCGCACCCGTAAGGGTCCTCGCAAGCCTATTCGTAAGTAAGTATCAATTAAGAATGGTTATACCGTTCTTATGAAACAGGATTTATTCTGATATGGCAAAGCCAGGTACTCGTTCACGTAAGAAGGTTAAAAAGCAGGTTGTTGACGGTGTTGCTCACATCCACGCTTCTTTTAACAACACTATCGTGACCATTACCGATCGTCAGGGCAACGCTCTGGCCTGGGCCACAGCCGGCGGTTCCGGTTTTCGTGGTTCTCGTAAGAGCACGCCGTTTGCAGCCCAGGTTGCTGCTGAGCGTGCAGGTCAGGCTGCCGCTGAATACGGTCTGAAGAATCTGGATGTCTGCGTGAAAGGACCTGGTCCTGGCCGCGAATCCGCTGTACGCGCACTGAACGCTTGTGGCTACAAGATCACTAACATCACTGATGTTACTCCGATCCCCCACAACGGTTGTCGTCCGCCTAAAAAGCGTCGTGTATAAGCAGGAGTCGGTATAAATGGCTAGATATATTGGTCCAAAGTGCAAACTGTCTCGTCGTGAAGGCACCGATCTCTTTCTGAAGAGTGGTGTTCGTGCACTCGAGTCAAAGTGCAAAGCAGAAATTGCTCCAGGTCAGCACGGTCAGCGTCGTGGCCGTCTTTCTGACTACGGTGTACAGCTTCGTGAAAAGCAGAAAGTTCGTCGTATCTACGGTGTACTGGAGAAGCAGTTCCGTAACTACTACAAGGCCGCTGATCGCAAGAAAGGTGCAACGGGTGCAAACCTCTTGCAACTGCTTGAGTCTCGCCTTGATAATGTAGTTTACCGCATGGGATTCGGTTCCACCCGTGCCGAAGCACGTCAGCTGGTAAGCCACAAAGCCATCCTGGTGAATGGAAAGACTGTAAACATTCCTTCCTACCAGGTTCAGCCTGGCGATGTTGTCGCCATCCGCGAAAAGGCTAAAAACCAGCTGCGTATCAACGCAGCCCTTGAACTGGCCGCTCAGCGTGGGTTTTCTACCTGGGTTGAGGTTGATGCCAGCAAAAAGGAAGGTACCTTCAAGGTGCTGCCCGAGCGGAGTGACCTGTCAGCTGACATCAACGAAAACTTGATCGTCGAGCTGTACTCCAAGTAAGGGATAGACAGTTAGGTGGGGTGTAACATCCATGCAGAATTCGGTTACTGAATTTCTTACTCCTAGACACATTGATGTCGAGGAAATTAGCCTGACGCGCGCTAAGGTAACTCTGGAACCGCTTGAGCGTGGTTTTGGACATACCTTGGGCAATGCTCTGCGTCGTATCCTTCTCTCTTCCATGCCCGGCTGTGCCGTGACAGAAGTTGAGATTGACGGCGTACAGCATGAATACAGTGCGATTGAAGGTGTTCAGGAAGATGTTATTGACATCCTGCTGAACCTCAAAGGTCTTGCCATTCGCATGACCGGCCGTGACGAAGCAACACTGAGTCTGACCAAGAAAGGTGCTGGCCCTGTGACTGCTGCGGATATCCAGTTGGACCACGATGTTGAAATCGTTAACCCGGATCATGTGATCGCCAATCTGAATGAGAAAGGCGACCTGAACATGCAGCTGAGGATAGCTCGTGGCCGCGGTTATGAGTCTGCTGACAGCCGTCATCAGGATGAAGATGAGACCCGTGCTATTGGCCGTCTGCAACTGGATGCCACCTATAGCCCTGTTTACCGCGTCTCCTATGTCGTTGAAAGTGCTCGTGTCGAGCAGCGTACCGATCTGGACAAGCTGGTTCTTGATCTGGAAACCGACGGTACTCTGGACCCGGATGAAGCCATCCGTCGTGCTGCAACCATTCTGCAGCAGCAGCTGGCTGTATTTGTTGATCTGGAAGGTGAGCCAGAGCCAGAGCCAGTTAAGGAAGAGGATGAAGTTGATCCTATCCTGCTGCGCCCTGTGGATGACCTCGAACTGACTGTTCGTAGTGCTAACTGTCTGAAGGCAGAAAACATCTACTACATCGGTGACCTGATTCAGCGCACTGAGGTTGAACTGCTCAAGACCCCGAACCTGGGTAAGAAGTCCCTGACCGAGATCAAGGACGTTCTGGCCTCTCGTGGTTTGAGCCTGGGTATGCGTCTCGACAACTGGCCACCGGCCAGCCTGAAGGGCGACGACAAGATTTCTGCTTAAGCAGCCATTGGCTTTTTCACTCACTCCAAAAGAGTGGGTGTAAGGCAAATGGTAGAATGAGGAAGTTTGTGCCATGCGTCATCGTAAGAGTGGCCGCAAGCTCAACCGGAACAGTTCACATCGCAAGGCGATGTTCAAGAACATGACTGCTTCCCTGGTAGAGCACGAAGTAATCAAAACAACACTGCCTAAGGCTAAAGAGCTGCGCCGTGTTGCAGAACCGCTGATAACCCTGGCTAAGGAAGACAGCGTAGCCAACCGTCGTCTGGCGTTTGATCGTCTCCGTAACAAAGAGACTGTTGGCAAGCTGTTCTCCGAACTGGGCCCTCGCTTCAAAGAGCGTCCAGGTGGCTATATCCGCATCCTGAAGTGCGGATTCCGTAAGGGTGACAATGCACCTATGGCTATCGTCGAGCTGCTGGATCGTCCAGCTGCTGAAGCGGAAGCTACTGAAGAGTAAGATTTTTACTCCTTCAAAAAAAACCGGACCTTGTGTCCGGTTTTTTTTGAGGCTCCTAATGACAAGCCAACTTTGAATCGATTCAGCAGAAAATCACAGGGGAACCAGGCCATCTTTTCATTGTCTAAATTGTAAAGGCATTGCAGTTTTGCGAATGGGGGGTCTATGTCAAATCAGGGTATTGAAGCAAAACGTTCCATAGAAAAATACGCCAAATCAGAATGGACCGCCAGGGACACAGGTTGGATGTTCAGTCACATAGGTACAGGCATAGGTGCAGGGTTGCTTTACCTCCCCATAGTCGCCGGCAGTGGTGGTATATGGCCTCTTTTCTTCATGGCCCTGGTCAGTGGTCCCATCATATTTCTCACCCATAGAGGGTTAACCCGTTTCTGTTTGTCTTCCCGGAAACCTGATGGGGATATCAGCAGTATTGTTAGAGAGAACTTTGGTGATAAAGTCGGTCAGTGGTTGATGCTGCTCTGTTTTTTGTCGATGTTTCCTGTCCTGCTGCTTTATACCATTGGCATTGCGAATGTTAGTGAGAGTTTTCTGCTAAATCAGCTCAAATGGGAAGGCCTAATAAACAGACCTTTGCTTGTTTTTTTGCTTGTCACGGGCATGATCGCGCTGTTTAGTGGCTCAGAGCAGAAAATGTTGAAGCTGATCAGCAGTCTGGTTTTTCCTCTGACTGTGGTGCTTCTGTGCGTAAGTCTGTATTTGATACCTCAATGGCGAATGGATTTTCTCCGTCAGGAAGTGCCCATGGTGGATATCGTTAAAACCTTTCTTCTGACGTTACCCGTGCTGGTATTTTCTTTCTACCATGCGGCTGTTTGTCCATCCTTTGCCCGATCGTACCGGCGTCAAATGCCTGAGCTTCATCAGTGCATCGCCAAGACCGACCAGATTCACTTCAGAAGCTCTCTGGTTTTACTGCTTATCACATTGTTCTTCGTGCTTTCGTGCGTATTGGCTCTGGCACCAGAACAGATTGAGCTTGCGAAAGCTCAAAATCTACCAATTCTTTCCATCCTGGCTAATCAACCCGGTAATCGTTTATTTTCCAGTCTGGCACCTGTTATCGCTTTTGTGGCGATTTTAACTTCTTACTATGGTTTTTTTCTCGGCACTATTGAAGTGATTAATGGCTTTATTGGTGTGGGGCTGGAACGGTTCAGGCCGGGTGAGTTAACAACCCCTTCTGCCAGACCCAGACGTTTGAGTATTTTTCTGGTGGCCCTGGGATGCTGGATTGCAGGTGTTGGTGATTGGAGTATTCTTATGATCATGGATGCCATAGTAGCCCCCATGATGGCGATTATCCTGTTCTTTATTCCGGTCATAGGGCTCTACAGGTCTGCTGCTCTGAAACGATATCGCAAGCCTTTGAACGATTTTTTTGTGGTGATTTTTGGTGTGATTGTAGTGGCAGGATTTCTGGTTTCACAGCTAATAAAATAAAAAAAACCAGGTTCTCTCAAACTTGGCTTTATATACTAACAGGCTATATCAAGTGTTATGATTTTTATACTTGGTCCCTTGTATTATTTTTTCTTATTGTGAAATCGTTCTTATTGTGTATTTGCCCTTGCTCCTGTGGTTCGTACTGTACGTATTAACGCTTACAATAGAATTGATCTGGATCAATACTTTGCTTTTCAGGTAGGTGTTTATCCATAAAAAATTGGTTCGTACTTCCTCTCGGAGGATCAGGTAGATCCAAGTTTCTTGACCTTGACTTCATTTTCTTCTTCAGAGGGGTTGGGCAACAGTTCGCCACTTTTGTGCATACGTTCCATCTTGCCATTTATGGCAGCTCCGGCCGCGATTTCCATCACATCGTAATATACGTTGCCTTCCACATGGGCCTCGGCTGATAGCTCAAGCTTTTCAGTAGCATAAACGTCGCCAGTTACACGACCATTAATGACTATCTGGGCGGCAGTAATATTACCCTCTACACGACTGCCGGCAATCAGTTGAAGTTTGCCATCGTTGGAGCTGACATTGCCCTTGATCTTACCTTCAACATGAACGATGCCACGGAAACGGATGTCTCCTTCAACTTCTGTGCCTGCAGCTATCAGAGTGATGGTGTCATCATTTCTGGTGCTGCTGACCAAACTGTTTTCTGAGCTGTTCTTGCCCCACATAGTGAACTCCTTAGAGTGCTTAACCCGAGATGCCCGAAACGAAAGAAAAAGTGGTATGCGTCCAGCTGACTGAAAACGGAAGACCCTTTTTCAAGGCAAAACTTTAAGGGGGGAATCATCCTTCATTGCGCCTTCAGCTTCAATCTGTAAACGCTATCGATATCCGAAAGAGTGCTCCCGTCGAATCCGGCGGGAGTGAATTCCATTAGCCCGTCAGGGCTGATATTGGTTCTCTGTTATTGATCAGGTGACTTTAGCATCAGCTTCAGGAAGCGACCGGTATGGGAAAATTCGTTGTCAGCCACAACTTCAGGCGTGCCCTCGGCAATGATCTGACCTCCACCATCACCTCCCTCGGGTCCCAGATCGACGATCCAGTCTGCTGTTTTGATGACATCGAGATTGTGCTCAATCACTACCACGGTATTCCCGCGATCTCTTAGCCTGTGCAACACTGCCAGTAACTGTTCAATATCGTGAAAGTGCAGGCCTGTAGTTGGCTCATCAAGAATGTACAGGGTCTTGCCGGTATCCCTTTTGGAAAGTTCCTTGGCCAGTTTCACCCGCTGTGCCTCACCGCCGGAGAGTGTGGTAGCATTTTGTCCCAGATGAATATACGACAAACCAACATCCATCAGAGTTTGCAGTTTACGTTTAACAGCAGGAATCGGTTCAAAGTATTCCAGAGCTTCCTCGACGGTCATTTCCAGAACTTCATGAATATTCTTGCCTTTGTATTTAACGTCCAGCGTTTCACGGTTGTATCGTTTGCCCTTACAGACGTCACAGGGCACATAAATGTCAGGCAGGAAATGCATCTCTACCTTTATGACACCGTCACCCTGACAGGCTTCACAGCGACCCCCTTTAACGTTAAAGCTGAAACGTCCGGGCTTGTAGCCACGGGAACGGGCTTCCTGGGTTCCGGCAAACAGTTCACGAATCGCGGTAAAAATGCCTGTGTAGGTAGCTGGGTTGGACCTTGGAGTCCGACCAATAGGGCTTTGGTCAATGTCGATGCATTTATCGAAGTGGTCCAGACCACTGATTTTCCTGTGCTTTGATGCCGTTAAAGTAGTGGCAGCATTCAAGACCTGGGCAGCAATAGGATAAAGAGTACTGTTGATGAGGGTGGACTTTCCTGAGCCGGAAACGCCTGTTACACAGGTCATCAGCCCCACCGGGATTTCCAGGGTGACATTTTTCAGGTTGTTGCCGGTGCAGCCCGTGAGTTTAAGTCGTTTCTTTTTATCCGCTGGTGTACGCTGTTCAGGTATCGCGATTTTTTTAGTGCCAGTCAAATATTGGCCTGTGACCGATTTTTCGTTGTCCATAATCTGGGCAGGTGTGCCCTGGGCAATAATTTCACCGCCATGAACTCCGGCACCCGGACCGATATCAATCACGTGGTCGGCAGTGCGAATGGCGTCCTCGTCATGTTCTACAACAATCACTGTATTACCCAGGTCGCGGAGACGGGTCAGTGTATTCAGTAGACGTTCGTTATCTCGCTGGTGCAAACCAATACTGGGCTCGTCCAGAATATACATAACGCCAACCAGGCCAGCACCAATCTGACTGGCCAGTCGAATGCGCTGGGCTTCACCTCCTGAGAGGGTATCCGCACTGCGATCTAGTGTCAGGTAGTTAAGGCCCACGTTCACCAGGAAGCTCAGACGATCACAGATCTCTTTCAGAATTTTTTCTGCAATCTCACCTTTCTGGCCGGGAAGACTGAGTTGTTCGAAATAAGCAAGCGCACGTTCTACCGGTAGTTTCACCAGATCGGGCAGTGTTTCATCTTCGATAAAGACGTGTCTTGATTCCTGATGGAGACGAGTGCCTTTACAGCTTGGGCAGTGCTGGGTACTCAAATACTTGGAAAGCTCTTCACGCACAGACTGGGATTCTGTCTCACGGAAACGGCGTTCAAAGTTGGGGATAATACCTTCAAATCGATGGCGCTTTTTATAAACATCGCCCCGATCGTTGACGTAACTGAAATCAATCTGCTCTTCGCCGGAGCCATGAAGAATAATCGTCTGTTGCTCAGCAGTAAGATCATCAAAAGCGGTATCAATATTAAAGCCGAAGTGAACAGCCAGTGACTTTAAGAGGTGAAAGTAATAGACGCTGCGGCGATCCCAACCACGAATGGCGCCTTCCGCCAGGGTTAATTCCGGGTGCTGGACAATACGGTCTTCATCAAAAAACTGCTTGACCCCCAGACCATCACAGGTGGTGCAGGCACCCGCCGGGTTATTGAACGAGAACATGCGGGGCTCCAGTTCATTGATGCTGTAGCCGCAAGATGGGCAGGCAAAGCGGGCTGAATACACAATGTCCTGCTCCTCCGCGTCCATAAAGCTGACTGCTGCCAGCCCGTCGGTCAGTTCCAGAGCTGTTTCGAAAGATTCTGCCAGACGCAACTGCAGATCTTCTCTTACCTTGAAGCGATCAACCACCACTTCGATAGTGTGCTTCTTCTTTTTGTCCAGCTCAGGTGGGATATCGAGGTCGGTGACAATGCCATCAATGCGGGCTCGAATAAAACCCTGGGCTCTCAGTTCGCTGAAGACATGGAGGTGTTCACCTTTTCGATCCCTGACCACAGGTGCCAGCAACATCAGTTTGGTACCTTTTGGCAATGCCAGTACCTGATCCACCATCTGGCTGACGGTCTGGGCTTCCAGGGGTAAGTGATGCTCAGGGCAGCGGGGTGTACCGGTTCTGGCAAAAAGCAAACGAAGATAGTCGTATATTTCAGTAATGGTGCCGACTGTCGAACGAGGGTTATGGCTGGTGGACTTCTGCTCAATGGAAATGGCAGGAGACAAACCCTCGATGTGGTCGACATCCGGCTTTTCCATCATCGAGAGAAACTGTCGTGCATAGGCAGACAGAGATTCCACATAGCGACGCTGACCCTCGGCATAAAGGGTATCGAAGGCCAGGGACGACTTTCCTGATCCGGAAAGACCGGTAATGACAATCAGGCTGTCCCGGGGCATATCGAGATCGATGTTCTTCAGGTTATGGGTTCTTGCACCCCTTACGGTGATTGTGTCCAAAGCCAGTCCCTCAGTACCATCTGTCAGGCAAAGGAGCAATTATATAGGCTTTGCTTGCGCAAACCCATGTTAAGTAAATGGCTAGCTGGTTTCACCTGTCTGGACGGTGGCTTTTTCTATCCTTACGAGTTTAAACCAGAGCACTTTAAGCTAAAATCGTGTGATATTTTGGCTGCAGATATTATATTGTTCGCCTGAAGAAACATCGTTGAAGATCCTGCTGACAGTCCTCACACGTATACCCTGACACTAATTCGAAAGTAATGGAGCAATTTGAATGTTTACAGGCATTGTTCAAGGCATGGCCAAAATTGGCCGTGTGGATGACCACGATGGCATTCGAACCTTTGACATTGAGTTCCCGGAAGGCTTTTGCCAGGGGCTGAATGTAGGGGCCAGTGTTGCGGTGGACGGCGTTTGTCTTACGGTAACAGAAATTATCAGTCCGACTCTGGCCAGATTTGATGTTATTTTGCAAAGCTTACGTGTAACGACATTAGGAGATCATGTCACTGGTCAGGCCGTGAATGTCGAGCGAGCAGCAATGGATGGGGCGGAAATTGGCGGACACCCTCTTTCTGGACACATCGACTTTCGGGCTCAGATTCTTGAAGTTGAAGAGATCGAGGGAAACTGCCGTATGCGGTTTGCATACAGCAATGAATGGGGGCAATACATTTTCCCTAAAGGGTATATAGCGATTAATGGATGCAGCCTGACCTTATCCGATGTCGACAAGAAGAAAGACTGTTTTGAAGTCTGGCTGATTCCTGAGACCCGAAGAGTCACAACATTCAATGCTAAAAAAGCAGATGATTGGGTCAACATTGAAATTGAGCGTGGTACGCAGGTGATCGTCGACACCATTAAAGACACGCTCGAAAAGCAACTGGGCGCTCTTTATCCTTTACTGGAAGCATTAATGGAAGAAAAAAATATTAACTTAACAGAGTCACTGACCACGAGCCTTGCGCAAACAGATCACGTCCGGCGCTGATTCAGCTCACTTCTACCTGGAAAGGGCCTGAAAACATGGGAGCCAGTGATTTGCAGCAGCCAGAGAGCCCTGCAATCCAGGGCTTTCTGTTCTCAGTGCTGAAGTTGAGTCAGGCACCATCGAGCTTCAAGAACTGTCTTACCCGAGGTGAATCCGGATTGGTAAAGAACTTCTCTGGCGGACATTTTTCAATCAGAATACCTTTCTCCAGGAACACCACCTGGCTTGAAACGTTTCTGGCAAACTCCATTTCGTGTGTGACCACCACCATGGTGTAACCCTCTTTCGATAACGCCTGCATCACGGTCAGAACCTCATCAACCAATTCAGGATCAAGGGCTGAGGTGGGTTCATCAAACAGCAAAACCTCTGGTTCCATAGCCAGTGCACGGGCGATAGCGACTCTCTGTTTTTGACCGCCCGATAGCATATTTGGATAGCTGTCGAGTTTATGGGACATACCAACTTTTTCTAACTGCACTCTGGCGATTTTTTCCGCCTCCGCTTTTGGCATTTTCTTAACATGTAACAGGGCTTCCATGACATTCTTGAGCACAGTGAGATGAGGCCAGAGATTGAAGCTTTGAAACACCATACCGATACGCTCGCGAATCCTGGCGAGCTCTTTGTATTTGAGGGGTTTCCTGGTAACAGGATTGATACCTATGCGCTCATCACCCAAATGGATGCTGCCTCGTTCCGGTTGTTCAAGCCAGTTCATACAACGAAGCAGGGTCGACTTACCTGAACCGGAAGAACCCAGAATACTGACAACGTCGCCCTTTTTGATGGTGAGGTTAATGTCTCTCAGAACCTCGATGCCATCAAACTGTTTGGACAGGTTAACCACCCTTACAATATCCCGGGCATTGGATTCGGTTTTTGGGTACTGGACAGGCAGTTCTACCACAGGTGCGCTTTCCTGAGTGGTTTTCGGGGTTTCAATTGGCTTGGTGAGAATCTTTTCATTAAGCATGGCTTAGCCCTCTATCCTGAACTTTATTAAGTGTGATTTTGCTGACCTGTTCGATGGCGATACTGATAATCCAGTACAGGGCGATAGCCACAATAAATGCGTTAAGCGGAATAAAGTAGGTTGATTGAATACTGTTAGCGGCCGCTGTGATCTCACCAACGGTAATAATGCACAGAAAGGCGGTGTCTTTCAGGCAGATGATCAGCTGATTGGCAATGAGCGGTACGGATCGAAACAACACATTGGGCATGATAATGCGGGTAAAGGTCTTGAATCTGGAGAAGCCACAAGCCTGGGCCGCTTCCGTCAAGCCTGAATCCAGTCCTTTGCGAATACCTCTGAAGATCTCGCAGAAATAGGTGCCATGATAAAGGCATAAAGAGATCAGCCCCGCAGTAAAGGCATCCATGCGGATTCCGACCTCTGGCAACCCGTAATACAACAGATAAGCCAAAATCAGGAAGGGCAGGGTGCGCATCATATTGATGATCAGGATTACGCTGCCTTTAACACCTTTTGAGCCATTTTCCAAGGTGTAGAGCAGGGTCACACCCAGGATGAAACTTGCGATTGATCCGGCAAAAAACAGTATAAAAGTATTACCAAAACCTGAAATAAAGATGTCTCTTTGCTGCCAGATTATTTCCCATTCAGCCATGATTACTCCTTATTATCAGCCAGCCAGGTAGTTAGCTTTTTTCTCGGCCATTTGTTGTAATTTGATTAGCACACCTATGATGCACATGTAGAGAATGCCAGCACACAGAATAGGAAGTAGAGGTTCATAGGTGACGGCTGCGATTCGGTTGGTAACACGAGTCAGATCAACAACGCCAATCACGGCAATCGCCGGGCTGCCTTTGATTAAGAAAGACATCTCGTTGACCAGTGCGGGCAGGCTCATGACCACCATTTGAGGGAACATGATGCGCCTAAAATAGGTCAGTCGTCGCATACCCAGAGCTTCAGCGGCCTCTTTCTGCCCACTGGAGAAGTTAAGGAATGCATTTCTCCAGATCTCGGCATTAAAGGCAGAGGTATTCAGGGTTAAACACAAGATGGCTGAGAAGTGTTTATCGAGATTGATGCCAAAAGACGGAAAAGAGAGGAAGATGAACAAGGCTAATGTCACCAGTGGTGTGGCTCTTGCCCAGCTGACATAGACACCTAATATCTGATCGACAATTGGCAGTTTCGCCATGCGAATAAGCGCTATCACGAGCCCGAAAACCACCCCCAGGGCGATGGATACCATTGATATCCATGCCGTGGTCCATGCCCCCTGAAGCAATTGCATCCATCCGTAGTGATCCATAAATACCTACCTGTCTGCAGCAGTGTTAACGTTGATTTTTTAAGTAAGACCAGGGCGATAGGAGTAGTCGTTTTTAAGCCCTGGTCATTACTGAACTATGAGGAGTGGTTTACTGGACTGCAGTCAATTTATGGTACTGTTCAACTGAAACGATGGCGTTGGTTGGCAGTTCATCAAAGGATTCACCGAACCATTTTTCCTGCAACTCAGCCATACGACCTGTCTCTTTTAAGTGTGCAAAGAAGTCTGTCAGATAGGCCAGCAGTTCAGGGTTGTCTTTGGGTACAGGCCAGCTTACAAAGCCGGGTCCAGATACAGCTTCACCTTTCTTGAATACCTTGGGCTTGGTTTTTACCAACTCATTTATATTGACGATACTGTTGATCACGTAATCGATGCGACCATTTGCCAGGTCGGCGTAGGCTTCAGGGTATGATTGATACTCAACCACTTTTCCTAGTTTCTTATCCTGGGCTTCAAGCATGGTTTTCAATTCGGGAAGCCTTTCCAGTAGTGCGCTGCCTGCCTGCAAGCCAACTGTTTTTCCATCCAGATCTGCAATCGTGTTTACGCTGTCGTCTTTTGCCCGGGCGACGAAATAGTGCTGTGCGGAGGCGATGGGTGGGGTGAAATCGAATGCTTTGAGGCGAGCGTCAGTAATGATTGCACCGGTAAGGGCAAGGTCATACTGACCTGCGGAAACGGATGCCAGAAGACCTGTCCAGGGCAGAATCTCCTGCTTTACTTTAAAGTCGGAGTAGTCGCGCAGTTCATCCAGAAGATCTTTATTTATCCCGGTTGGCTTGCCTTTATCGATAAAGTTGAACGGAGAGTAGTTATCCTCTGTCGCAACCTTTATTCCCTTGCTGGCAAAAGAAGGCGACTCATCGGCAACAACCATACTGGACATGCCTATAGTCATCGTTGCTGCGGCAACGGCTACCCATTTTCTAAGTTTTATTCCATGTCTCATAATTCGTTACTTGCTGTGATTTGTGAACGCCTTCACTTTAGAGATGAGATAGATAGTTGGGTTAGAGCCAATTTTCCGTGCTGATTGGGACAGTGGTTAGAATATAAGATAAATACGACTAATTAAGTATATTGGCTTGCTTTTTGCTGTGGTGAATCGAATGCAATGAATAAAAATATCCAAAAGGTTGACTCCATGGGGATAAATTACAGCTGTTTCATTGAGTTTGATTCGAAGAGAAGTTTGCAGGAGCAGGTAAGAGAGTATCTTGTTAAAGCAATACTCGAAGGTGTGTTCTCTGCCGATGAGGCGCTGCCTTCCTGCCGTAAGCTTTCAAGTCAATTGAAGGTGTCACGCAATACTGTGTCACTGGTCTACGAAGCACTGTCAGATGACGGTTACCTGATAAGTAAGCCAAGAAGCGGTTATTACCTGTCGGAAAAATACTCCGCAAGACTTGAAGAGGTGGAACAGGAGTTGAACCATTTTGAGGCAGGCAACCCTGCCAATGCCGCAAACTGGAGCCGTCGATTCAAGGTTTCTACAGATGCTTTCCCCCGTATAGTCAAACCCTCCCACTGGAGCTGTTATCAATATCCCTTTATCTATGGGCAACCAAGCATTCAAGATTTTCCTCTGGCGCAGTGGCGAGAATCCACTCGTAAGGTGATAGCAGACCCGAAAGATCATAGCTGGCTGTGTGACAAAGTTGATAAGGATGTAGAGTTATTGGTAGAGCAGATCCGGACCCGGGTACTCCCACAGCGGGGCATTCACGCCAGGAGCGATGAGATTCTCATTACCGTTGGCTCACAGAACGCGCTCTATTTGCTATCCAGGATGTTAATGGATAAACACACTCGAGTAGGGGTGGAAAACCCTGGCTATAAAGAAGCTAACAATATTTTTAGTTTGGCCCGGGCACAGCTTCATCCGCACACTGTTGACCAGAGCGGGCTGGTGCTTAACGAGCTGTCATCCAAGTGTGATTATTTCTACGTTACACCGAGTCATCAGGCTCCAACGGGTGTGACCATGAGTAAGCAACGCCGACATGACCTTTTGCAATTAGCGCAAAAGAGTGACGCCATCATTATAGAAGATGATTACGACTCAGACAGCAACTCCGAATGGAACCCCTTGCCTGCACTAAAGGCATTGGACAAAGACAACCGTGTTGTCTATGTCAGTAGTTTTTCCAAAACATTGGCACCTGGTCTACGCCTTGGTTATATCGTTGCTCCGGAAGAGTTGATCTATGAGTTACGAACACTGCGTCGTTTAATGTATCGCCACCCGCCAAGCCGGGTGCAAATGGAAATGGCGCATTTTATCTCACAGGGTTATTACGATAGCTTCCTGCGACGTTTCAAAGACAATACACGCCAGCGCTGGCACGAGATTAATGAAGCGGTTCAGCGCTATCTTCCCGATTGTAAGCGATTGGCCAAGGGTAACTATTGCAATGCGTTGTGGTTAGAAACACCCGACCGAATAAGCAGTCAGCGACTGGCGTCCAGAGCATCTCAACGGGGGGTTCTGATAGAAACAGGATATTCGCATTTCATGGGGCAGGAACAAGCTAACCCTGAAACCAATAGTTTTTTCAGGCTTGGCTTTCATGCCATCGATAAGGCGCTCATTACCCCCGGGGTTGAACAACTGGCAAGCGCCCTGGAAGGTTAGGCTTTATATAGATTTTTTCCTTTTCGAGGTGTCAACGCCAAGACCATTGTCCTGGCGTTTTTTGTTCAGGCTTTAATCAAAGTCCGAGAGTACCTGGCTAATAATGGCCACACCCTGGGCAATCTCATTGGGTTTAATGATAAGAGGCGGCGCTACGTGAATACGGTTGTTCACTATAAAAGAAAGTAGGCCCTTGTCGGTTAATCTGGCTTTAATGGAGGCCATTTTCTCATTGCTTAAAGGCTCTCGTGTTGTCCTGTCTTCGACCAGCTCCAGAGCCCAGAACATGCCCTTGCCACGAATGTCGCCAATGCTGTTGTGTTTTTCCATCAGGTCGATTAGTGCGGGTCCCAAAACCGTGTTTCCTACCTCATCGGCATAGCGAACAATGCCTTCCTCTTCCATTGCATCCAGAGTTGCGACAATGGCGGACATGGCCAGTGGGTGGCCAGAATAGGTGAGGCCGCCCATAAAGAAGTGGCTCTTGAAATACTCGGATATTGGCTCGCTTACAACAACGCCGCCAGCTGGAACGTAGCCTGAGTTAACCCCTTTGGCAAAGGTGATCAGATCCGGAATAACGTTAAAGTGCTCATAAGCAAACCAGCGGCCGGTGCGACCAAATCCCACCATCACTTCGTCAAAGATCAGTTGTATACCATGTTCTGTGGCCAGATCTCTAACCCCTTGGAGATAGCCTTCTGGTGGAAGAAGAAAGCCTGCTGTGCCCGGGATTGTCTCCAGAAGAATGGCGGCAATGGCATCTGGTCCTTCACATTCAATCACTCGTTTCAGGTGCTGCAGAGCTCGCTCGCACTCCTGTTCCTGCGTCTTTGCGTTGAACTCGGTGCGATAAAGATAAGGGTTAAAAAAGTGCACATGCCCACGACTGTACTCATTGGGTACACGACGAAAATCACCTGTGGCAGCGATCGCTGAGCCGGTATTGCCATGGTATGAGCGGTAGGCAGAAAGTACCTTGTCACGACCCGTAAATTGTCTTGCCATGCGAATCGCATTTTCATTGGCATCAGCACCAGCGTTGGTAAAAAACACCTTATTGAAGTTAGCCGGTGCTCTATCCAGGATGCGTCTGGCTGCTTCACCCCGGGCAAGGTTTGCTGTTGCCGGAGCTATGGTCACCAGGGATTCAGCCTGGGCCTTGATGGCATCGATCACCTTTGGGTGCTGATGCCCAATATTGGTGTTCACCAACTGGCTACTAAAATCCAGATACTGCTTTCCTTCGAAATCCCAAAGGCTAGATCCCTGTGCACCGGCAATGGCTACCGGTGTTGCTGACTCTTGTACCGACCAAGAGTGGAATACGTGTTTATCCAATTCCACGACATGATGATTTGATACATCTGATCCCAATACATCCATTTTCATTCTCCAGTGGGGGAATTGTAGCCATCGAACTTTCTAACTCCCTATTGCGCTGAAGATTTGAGCCTTGACCCTGCGTTGGCGATCGTCGCCTTGTCTTAAGGCTCAAATCTCCATGCTCATCACGGGAGTTAGAAAGCACGATGGGTATGAGTCTTCGTTTGTGATTTGCAGTTATCTTGGCGAGAAACGTGAAAGAGGGTGTAGGGACAGTTTAAAAAAAGCCTTGTGTCAGGGTGGCTGTTGGCGCTACTGACTCAGACAATCTGAAAAACTGGCTCTATAGGATAGGTCGTGAGCTGATTACATTGATGGCCTTCAAAAGCAATGTGCAATGTTTAACGGAATTGATGATGGGCTTAGCAACGGTATTTGTTTTGTTTGCCGGGTTGGTAAGGGGTTACAGTGGCTTTGGATTTGCCATTATCGCTGCCCTGTGCCTGAGTCTTGTCTATTCCCCCTTTGATGCCATTGCTATTGCTCTGACACTCGATCTGCTCAGTAGTCTGTGTCTGTTGCCGGGCGCCAGGAAGCAGGTTAATCGACGTCTGCTGACCATGCTTTCACTGGGCATGCTAGGCGCAATACCGGTCTCGCTTTTGTTTATTTCGGTCATATCTGCACATGAACTGAAGATGATGATTGCAGGCTTCTCATTGATTGCCGGTACTTTGATCATGTTTGATCTGCGGTTCACCTGGCTTAACCATCGCTATGCCATGCTTGCTGGTGCATTGTCAGGTTTTGGCATGACAACGGCTTCAGCGGGCGGTCCACCACTGGTTTTGTATCTGTTAAACCTGTCGTTAAAGGCCAGTGAAATCAGAGCAACGGCAATACTGTTTTTTATCCTGAGTTCAGCGACATCACTGTTGGGTTTGCTTTATGTCGATGCTATCTCGGCCCGGTCTGTTCAGTTCAGCCTGGTTCTTTTTCCTGTTGCCATGCTGGGCAGTTTATTGGGAAAGAAGCTGTTTGATTTATACCCGGATTCATCACCAAAAAACACGGTAGCGCCCATTTTGATGATGTTGGCACTGCTCACAATCATGATTTAACAAGGAAAACATGATGAAGAAAATCGCATTTATTACTGGCGCGACCTCTGGTTTTGGTAAAGCTGCTGCACACAGATTTGCCAAAGAGGGGTGGTCGCTGGTTCTTTCGGGGCGTCGTTTAGAGAGACTTTTGGACCTCAGGGAGACACTGGATGTTCCTGTGCATGTAATGCAGCTGGATGTACGCGATTCAGAAGCCGTCAAGAAAGCAGTAGCGTCGTTGCCAGAGGAATTTTCAGCAGTAACGGCTTTGGTCAACAACGCAGGACTGGCACTGGCTCCCCAGGGAGCTCCCGAGGTTGATCTTAATGACTGGCATACCATGATAGACACCAACGTTACTGGCCTGGTCAATGTCACGCATGCACTGCTGCCTGCCTTAATCAAGTCTGGGGCAGGCGCTACTATCATCAATGTAGGTTCGATCGCAGGTCAATGGCCCTATCCGGGAAGCCATGTTTATGGTGCAAGTAAGGCATTTGTTAAGCAGTTCAGTTATAACCTGAGGTGTGATCTGCAGGGGACAGGTGTGCGTGTTACGGACCTGTCGCCAGGCATTGCAGAGACCGAATTCACCCTGGTTCGTACCAAGGGAAACCAGGAGGCATCTGATAACCTGTACCGTGGCACCACGCCTTTGAGCGCAGAAGATATTGCCGAGCAAATGTTCTACATCGCAACCTTGCCGGAACACATCAATATCAACCGTGTTGAGGTGATGCCAACACGTCAGGCCTGGTCTCCATTTGCTATCGACCGTGATCAGTAGGGGGATAAAAAAGCCCCCGATATTGATGAGGCTTTTGCGACACCTTCTTGATGATCGGGGGCTGAAGACTGTCTATGACAATACCGTGCATTCTCCTAACCTGAACTGACTTTGTTTTCGGGTTACTCGTGATCAAGGACATGAATGGGCAGAATGTCTTTGGTTGCCGGAGTTAATCTGACTGGTCTGGGCATAGGTGGCCAGGGAGAGCCAAGCTTCCAGGCATAGGCAAATTTAGCCTGGCTGCTGGACAGGCGAGTCGCTATGAAATACTCGTTGTGTCCGTCATGATGCAGATGAGTAACGCCCTGTTTTGGCAGTTTGAAAACCAGTTCGCCTGCAGAGTCGATCATCGGAGGGTTCATGCCGGCGTTTCTTGGATAGTGATAACAGGTTTTAAAGTACTGGTTAGGCTCGAAGTCGCTCATCGCTATGCTGAAATAACTCATATCTTCTTTGGTAGCTTCTTTGTGATTGGGGTTCAGCGCTACCTGATAGGGAGTGAGGGTCAGAATGTTGGCTCTGTATACCATTTCCGGAAGCGCAACATTAAAGGCTTCTGCCAGATCAATACCACTGACTTCATGGGGAAATACCATATTGTTTCTGCTGAACCAGGCGTTGCATTGGTCGTGAATATCTTTTAATAGGTTTTTATTCACCTCTTTGACTTCCAGGATGGGGTTACAGACAGCCGCTTTTTTTGTGCCCTTCAGTTGCAAGAGGGTCCCTTTAAATTCGATTATTTCGCCTTTCGGGTCTACCGAAGGGGCAAGCCTGACATCAACGGAGTGATGGTTTTTTAACGCCGCCTCCTTTTTGTAGGTGATGACGGGCAATTGCAACGAGTGCTCCTGATTTTCAACATCCTCGGAGTAGTTTGAACCACCTGAATAGGAAGTCTCAATTAACAGCAGCAAACCGCCCACAAAAACCACTCCAGAGGAAAGAAGCGCATAGCGAAGCGTTCTGTCGTTAGCGGCCTCTGCTGGCTTGGGAGTTGCCAATGTGAAAGCAATTACCGCCATCATGAAAAGTGGTAAATGACCGAAGCGTCGGGCAGGGTATATCATGTTGATCAATCCTCTTTTTTTATTGCTTGGGCTACCTGTAAGCGACCTCAGGTCTGGCAGACTTCTTGTTCATGGTTGTTCTTGTTCATGGTTGTAATGATTCCACCGGAACGATTAAAAATAGCTGATTTTCGGGAAGTTGCAGGTAAATGTAAGTTTTTTTTCTATTTTTAAATCCAATGGGCATATTGTCTTTCGGCGACTCCTTTCTTCAAAAGTTTTTCCTGATAAAATAAGCCGCTTGCAATGTTATATAAGAAGTCAGGAATGTCTCCGCAGGAACTGAAATCAACGGTCTCACTGTCACTGGTGTTTGTATTCAGGATGTTTGGCCTGTTTATGGTACTGCCTGTTCTGGTCCTTTATTCCGAAGACCTGCAGGGGGCCACTCCAGCCCTGGCCGGCTTTGCGATTGGTGCTTATGGATTAACCCAGGCGGCTCTGCAAATTCCCTTTGGCTGGATGTCAGACCGGTTCGGGCGCAAGCCGGTTATCATAGCCGGTATGATGATCTTTATGCTGGGCAGTCTGGTTGCCGCTCAGGCCGACTCTATTCACGGAGTCATTTTCGGTCGGATTCTTCAGGGTGCTGGTGCGGTATCCGGGGCTGTCACCGCACTTCTGGCTGATTTGACCCGTGAGCAGTACCGTACCCGGGCCATGGCGGTATTTGGTATCAGTATCGGATTCTCATTCTGCATCGCCATGTTACTGGGCCCTCTTTTTGCCGACTGGTGGGGGCTGGAGGGGCTTTTTGGCAGTAATGCTGTAATGGCCGGGTTGAGCATTCTGATTCTATTGTTCTTGGTGCCAACTCCGGTAGTGACCCGGACTGATCTGAACACCAAAGTCAGTATCAAAGATGTGGGCAATGTTATAGGTAATCGGGAAATGCTCAGGTTGATGGCCGGTATCTTTACCCTGCATTTCACCTTGATGGCCCTGTTCGTATTCCTGCCGCAGATGCTGGAAGACACCCTTGGGATGGCCCGGGAAAATCATGGCTGGATTTACGTGGTGGCACTCTCGGTCTCTTTTGTGATGATTGTACCGGTGATTATTTTCAGTGAAGCCAAACGTCGCCTGAAACAGTGCTTTGTTGGCGCTGTCACTGTCCTGCTGGCAGCCATTGCCGGTATGTGGCGTGCCGAAAGTGTTTTGCTGGGAATATTCCTGTTTTTTGCTGCATTCAATTTTCTGGAAGCTACACTACCTTCTCTGGTCAGTAAATTATCGTCGGCAGGCACCCGGGGAACCTCCATGGGCGTATATTCAACCAGTCAGTTTCTGGGGGCTGCTCTGGGTGGAAGCCTTGGTGGACTCGCCTTTCAGTACTGGGGAGCGACCGGTGTCATGATGGTTTGTGCAATCCCTACTGCACTCTGGTGGTTATTGTCTGTTACCATGAAACAACCTCCTTATGTCAGCAGTATGGTGATGGCCCTCGACTCCTCCATGAGCCTGGATGCCCGTGCTATTGGCAGGGAACTGGCCATTATTCCCGGGGTTGAGGAAGTGACTGTCCTGGACAGTGAGAGAACCGCCTATCTGAAGGTGGACAGAAAAATAGTGGATATGACCGCGCTGCGCCAATACGGTGAGTGCTGACATAAATGAATGAGAAAGCGACAACCAGGAGCCTTTTTTCATTCCTGTGAGGATGAAAAGGGTTCATGTTAAAAATTACTGGAGAAACTGATGGCACGAGGTGTTAACAAGGTCATTCTGATCGGCAACCTGGGCAATGATCCGGATGTCCGCTTTACCCCGAATGGCAGCGCTGTAGCCAACCTGAGTGTTGCGACCAGTGAGTCCTGGAAAGATCGTAACACCGGCCAGCCACAGGAAAAAACCGAATGGCACCGGGTGGTCATTTTCGGCAAGCTGGCTGAAATTGCTCAGCAATACCTGCGCAAGGGTTCCAAGGTGTACATTGAAGGTAAACTGCAGACCCGTAAGTGGCAGGATCAGTCCGGGCAGGATAAGTACACGACAGAAGTTGTTGTTGACGGTTTCAGTGGCCAGCTGCAAATGCTGGATGGCCGTCAGGACGGAATGGCTATGCCTGCGGGTGGTGGCGAATTCCAGCCAAGAGCTGCACAACAGCCTGCTCCTCAGCAACAATACAATGCACCCCAGCAGCCGATGCAACAGCAGGCGCCTGCAGCCGCTCCACAGCAGCCGCAGCATCAGCATCAGCCTCAGCAACATCAGCCTCAACAGCGTCCTGCTCCGCAGCAGCAACCTCAGCAACAGCCTCAGACTGCGCCAGCAGGTGGCTTTGACGACTTTGATGATGATATTCCGTTCTAGCAGCCTGTCGGACTTAAGACTGTCCTACGCGGCAACTGCTCCTGCGTTGCTCTAGCTCCTGCATCCATGCAGTCGTGCGGTTGCAATAAATTGGTCTAAAAATCTCTGTTTCTTCGTCAAATAGCTCGCTATTCTCCTCAGAAACAGAGATTTTTATCCTCAATTTCTTGCAATCCTCGCTACGGACGCTTAAGTCCGACAGGCTGCTAGTCAGGAACTGAACATAGCAAAAGGCCGCTGAAATCAGCGGCCTTTTGCCTTTTCTGGAGAGGCAGTCGCCGATGTCTGACAGGCATCATCCATTTCAATCATTGAGTATTTCCTTTCAGCAGTAGACAATATTGCTCCAACAGAACAATGTCGGGTGTCATCTCAGATGGATCGAGCCAGCCTGCGCAAGCAGTTACGAAGCAATCGTCAATCCCTGTCGGCTGAACAGCAACTTACTGCGGCAAAGAAATTATCCTCTGTCGTGTGTAACAGTGAGGCTTTTCGGCACAGTCAGCATATCGCTCTGTATCTGGCTAATGATGGTGAAATTGATCCCGGATTTATCGCCGAAGCGATCTGGGAGCAGGATAAGTTCTGCTATCTTCCGGTTCTGGATCAGGAGCAGCCTGAAAAGATGTATTTCCAGCTCTACAGACCCAATACCCGGATGGTAGAGAACCGTTACGGGATTGCCGAACCGGAACTGGATCTTGAAAAAACCGTTAAGGCAGAAGCACTGGATCTGGTGCTTATGCCGCTCACCGGGTTTGATGAGCAGGGCAATCGTCTTGGCATGGGAGCGGGTTATTACGACCGGACTTTTGCCTTTCTGGAAAACCGCAGTAAACCGATACTGATGGGGTTAGCGCATGAGTGTCAGAAAGTCAGTTCAATTCCGGCGGCGGACTGGGATGTTCCAATGAAGAGTATTGCAACAGAAAAGCAGCTATATGGTGAGAAAGTTCAGTAAGCCACTCCCTGGCCTACGCCATCAGCTTGTCAGATCAGAGTCGAAGTCGCTGCTGTTGTTAACACGGCGACGATAAAGACAGCTAATAAAAGGCTGATTGAACTGGGTTTTGGGTTAACCATTTTCTTCAGAACTCCACTTTATTTTAATTATTATTCATGGCCGTCTTGAACACGGGGAAGCCAGCCAGTCATTGATTTGCCATCAAAAGCGACTCTTATTTTAATCGCTACGGGCATCAATTGCTTTTTTCAAGCGTTGGTGAATTTCGCATAAAGAGGTGTTAACTGCAAGCGAATGATAGACAGGGGCTTCATTGCCATGGGCAGACCTTCGGAGCACTGCGTGACACTGAGTTGTTATTCACCACTTTATAATGGCGCGAGTGAGGGTTTTGTCCGCCTGATAAATCAAATGTTATGCTGAGGCAAAAGGAGCATCTCAATGAAATTTTTTACCCAATCTACCAAGCTCGTTTTGCTGAGTTTGTTCGGCTTTCTTGGCTTGCTCATGAGCGTCAGTGTCGTGCATGCGGCCCCTGAATCTGAGTTGATTCCTTTCTGGAATAAAAGCGACGAAAGCAATAAAGCTGTCATCGATCACAGCGACTGGCAACATACCCTCGACACATACCTGGACAACAAACATGCCTCCGGCGTGAACCTGTTCAATTACGGCAAAGTCTCCAAAGCCGACAGATCGCGGTTGCAAAACTACCTGAAAAAAATGACCGCGCTTGACCCCCGCAGCTATTCAAAGCAAGAGCAGTTCGCTTACTGGGTGAACCTCTACAATGCGCTCACGGTGGAATTGATTCTTGAAAACTACCCCGTGGATAGTATTACTGAGCTTGGCAAAAGTTTCTTCGGCTTTGGCCCCTGGAACGACGATATCACCCAAATTCAAGGTAAAAAACTCACGCTCAACAACATTGAGCACAATATCCTGAGACCCATCTGGAGCGACGCACGCATCCATTACGCTGTCAACTGCGCCAGCTACAGTTGCCCGAATATTGCCGCAAAAGCTTTCACCTCAGAAAACACAGAAACACTGCTTGAAGCCGCCGCAACCGATTACGTCAACCACGAACGCGGCGTGACCTTTGACGATGGCGAACTGCTCGTCTCAAGTATCTATCATTGGTATAAAGTCGACTTCGGTGGGAATGACCAATCTTTGATCGCCCACTTGGTGAAATACGCCAAACCTGATCTGCGCACCAGGCTTCAGCAGTACAAAGGGGATTTAGATCATCACTATGATTGGGGTTTGAATGGGCCATAGTGGGTCGCTCTGTTGAATGTACAAGTACCTGGCCAGTTGGTTTCGCATATTCTGGCGAGTGGATTTTTTCATCCTTCAAGGCGCAACGACGGGCGCGTAGCCATAGCTACGCAACCAGAGTTGGAACGCAGAAGGATGGAAAAAGCCGCCGTCCAGAATATGCGAAACCAACTGGTTAGGTACTTAACGCGCTTTAAAAGAAAGTAGGCAATGCTGGAAATTTATCTGAATGGGTTGCTATTAAGCGGCGGCTTGATCATAGCTATTGGCAGTCAGAATGCATTTTTGCTGGCTCAGGGCTTACGTCGAGAGTCACCTATCCTGGTTGCCACAATTTGTGCGGTCTGCGATGCCTTATTGATACTGGCCGGTGTCATGGGTCTTGGTACACTTATCCAAAGTAATAACACACTGCTTGAAGTAGCCCGCTGGGCGGGTGTTGCTTATTTGACTGGATTTGGCCTGATGTCACTGAAGCGTAGTTTCAAAACCGGGCAACTCAAAGCAGAAGGGCAGGTGCAAAAGTCTATTCGGGGTATTGTGTTTTCGACTCTGGCGGTCACTCTGCTGAATCCGCACGTTTATCTTGATACGGTCATTTTGTTGGGCAGTATTGGTGCTCAATACGGTGATCAGCGTGGTTATTTTGTACTGGGAGCTATCACCGCATCGCTTATCTGGTTCTATGGTCTTGGGTTTGGTGCTGTGAAGCTGGCACCCCTGTTAGCCCGTCCAAAAGCATGGAAAATCATTGATCTGGTGATTTGTCTGATCATGTTCAGCATTGCCCTCAGTCTGCTGCAAATGGATCTGACCAATATTTTATAACGTTTCTGTCTAAACAATTATGCTTCCGGGTTTCATTTCATTGGCTATTTTGATGATCAGGTGCTTTTTTTAATGACGTTTGCACAGAAGTGCTGCGGTTCGCTGATACAGCAGTGTCCCTGCTGTAAGGTTTGCTAAGAAAGGGGTTGATCCGATGAAGCTCAGACTTATAGGCAGTGTTGTCTTGATCTCTCTCAGTTTGTTCTCTTCATTATCCTTTGCCAAGACCTATTCAGACAATCTGGTGCTGGTGGTCTATGAAAGCAATGCCGAGGTCAACATGGTGCTGGCTTCGGCAAATAATCCAGAGAAGGTACTGGCCAGCTCTGTGGCCTCTCCGGTCCATGTCAGTTACAGCCAGTCATCTGGTAAAGAAGACTTTTATGAGGCTTCACTCACCGGTATGGGTCATCCGGGCAATCTGGCGTTCCGTGACTCGGAAACAGTTCTGTTCGCTAATGCTCTTGATAATCTCAGGAAATCGGCTCGCTTCCACTGGCCTGAGCTGAAAGATGACGACGAAATCGGGCTTGATGCCGTTTACGTCGGTATTGCCGGATATAATGACCATCACAAAAGAGCCGTTGTGGTCGGTGGCAGGTTAGTTCTGAAAGAGCAGTACATTCGCGAGAACATGGAAGAAGTTCTGAAGCTTCGTCACTTCAAGATGCCCCCCGATAAGCATTTACAAATGGATTCAGATACCCGTCTGATGGCGAAACTGGCCAGACAGAAAGTGGGTGAAAAGACAGAGCTAAGGGATCTGGATTTTATTCAACTGACCACCTACGCCATTGGTTACAAAATTCGGGATGGTGTTATGCGCTATGATCGGGTGAGCTACGACAGTGAGGGTGGGGGTTATGAGTATGGCGTAGCTATCCAGGTGTTCTTCCTCGATCAGCTGCCAGCAGCCTGCACAGCCAGTGATTTTGACACACTGGATTTGAAACATGTACCGGTTCTGAAAGCCATGAATGCTATGCCAACCGTTGACGTTTATGGACGGGCACCTAAAGGTGATTATCTGGCCTATCCTGTTCTGGGCTATAGCAAAAAGGAACAGGAGCGATTGAATACCACCCTGCCAACCAGAAAGTTTAATCACCTGTTTGTTCGCTTGAAAGATAAGAAAAATGAAGCCGGCTATGTCGGCTTCTGGGTGCTGCAACAGAATACAGTGCCAGAGGGTGTCAATGAAAAAGACTGGTATGCCGGTCAAAACGCATTAACCCGATGTGCCAGGGATACCTTTATTCCAGCCATCAAAAGAGTGGTAGACGGGCTGGGTGAACTGGGAATTGGCAAGGACAAGGAAGGCGCCAATTTGCCTCTGTTGATGGTAGGAGAGTTTCCGTTGGGTCAGACTGTGCGGATGAAAGAGGCACTTGATGAGATTCTGGGCGAGGAGGATTTTAAGCGGATTGTCTGGTTGAAACCTTTGGAATACCGTCAGCTTCTGGCGAAAGCGGGCATCAAGCTGGCCGGGAAGTATGTCTACAAGGAGGGCAATTTGGAGCTTGGCCAGGAATAGATGCCTTACCCGGCAACTGCTCCTGCGTTGCTCTGGCTCCGTGTTCATGCAGTCGTGTGGTGGCAGCAAATTGGTGGAAATCCGTTTTTGTTTGTCAAACAGTTCGCTGTTCTGCTTACAAAACCGGATTTTCATTATCAGTTTTCTGCCATCTTCGTTACGGGGTCGTCCTGTCTGTCAGTTATCTAAAATTTATCCAAAGATAGTAATTCGTGAGTTTCTGTCCCTGATCCAAATCTCTGCCTTTTGAACTTCTTAATGGCCAGGATGATTGCAATTGTTGCAACAGTCACACTGCCGGCTGCAATAAACCCGATTCCCAGGCCACTCATTCCTTCAGTCGATCTCTCAGGCGAGAAAGCGATAGGGGATACTTGGTAGTTGTAGTTTTCTATCTCCAGAGAAATCTCTTGCATACGCACAAGCCGACTACCCTTCTCAATATCGGCATTTTCAACAGCCAGATAGACATTATTACCCACAAAAACCGGGCGCATAGACTTTGCTGCTGCAGGTACAAATGTGGTGTCGAAACGATGGACGTTAACCTGATTTTGATAAGTAACTACGTACACTTGTCCATCACTGTCGTAAATAATGGCATGTAATAAATCGTCCCTTGTTATCAGCCTGACGGCTGTTGTCGAACCCTTTGTGCGGGAAGAAAAATCAATCCTGTCGTCAATGATAAAAGCACTGTCTATCTGTCCATTTTCAGTGGCGAACCGACGGATAGAAAGTTTTCCCCCCTCAGGGCTGAATACGGCAAGGTAGGACTGGTCTTTTTGTATCAGGAGGTACTGACTGTTGAACATGTCATTGGTGACCATTATCTCTTTGCCATTGTTTCCAAAAGAAGTAGCGGGGTTTAGTTGTTTACTGTCGTATTTGCTGATAAACAGAGGATAGGACGCATCCTGATCACTTTTTCCTGCAACATAAAGACGCTTGCCATCTGGGGAGAGTCTTAAATGAAGTCCTTCTTCCTTATCTTCAGGATACTTTTCACGAAAATAGAGTCGTCGCTGGAGATAGCGGCCAACAAACAGGCTGTTATCGATGCTTCCTGTTAAATACATCACACCCTGATGATAAGCGCTGTCATTAATTTGAACATTGTCGGGGAACAGGTTCTTGTGGACTCTGAGTCGTGCCTGGTCTCTCTGGGCCGCAGTTAACGGGAACTCAAGCAGAGTCGCTTTTCCTGACGTTGTCGTTGCAACAATGTCAAGATGAGGACCTGTGGTTTCATGAATAACCTGCCCTGTCAGAGACTGGTAAGAATCCAGTATTTTGGCCTGGTTGACAGAGGTTGTGTATTTCACAGTGCCGCATGAACCAAATTGTTTATCCAGTTCAGTGCCCTGGTAGCGTGCCAGAATAATCCCGGAAGGCTCATGTGACTCAGGCTGAATGACAACGTATATGCGCTGGTTCTCCCGGTCATAGGTCTGAAAGAGAGGTGTGCCTTCCGGTAGCGGGCAGTTATCCGGCAGGCTGGCTGATGGCTTTTCCGATGACGATGATGAAGCCGACGGAGTTATCTCCTTTTTCTCGCTGCAGTCAAACCCACCTGGTGTGCAATCAATTCCGGCCAATAATGTTTGTGCTCCGAAAAAAGCTTTTAAGAAAGGTAAATAGCCATCCTGACTGTTCCAGACAGTACGACTGAAAAAGGTGGCATTTGAGTTACCACCAGGGTCTGCAAACTCATTCAGGGCTCTGGGAAACTGGTTGTTTGCCTGTTTGGTACCGTTTATTCGGGCAAGTTCACGATAGGGGATGTTGATGTTTTTGAGCATCGGCAGCTGTGATGAATCACCGGAATTCCAGAGCTCGCTGCTCAAACCACTCAGGTTTGATTTTAGGACGTCTCTCGGTACTCTCACGACGCCTGTATTATATCCATCCCATTCGACGAAAGTAAGAACACTGCGATTCTTTGTGAAAGTATCCAGGTTATTCTCAATACGTCCGGCTTTGCGAATGTTTGCTACTGCCGCACTTTTTCGGTTGTCATAATAATATGTTTTAATCAACCCGGTGTTTACATTATTGTAAACGTTGGCCCCGCGGGCTGTTCCTGAAATACCAGCGACTGGGCCGCTCCTGCCTCTTCCTACGACCGATCCAGCATTTAGGTTGTCATAAATGCTTTCACCACTGGCTTTTCCGGCAATACCTCCGGCATAGGCAAATTTGCCCTCAGTAGTGACAGGCCCGACATTGACGTTTTGAACAGCAGTTGTGTTGACTACTCGCCCTGTTATGCCACCCACGTGGGAGCCATATTTTCCATAAATACTCCCTGTATTGAGGTTGTTGCTGACGAGGCTATGGCTCGAGGCCTCCCCCACTATTCCGCCAACATTACCACCCCCCCGTTGGGAAGTGCCGTCCAAATAATCGGAAGCAATTTTTCCAGTGTTCAGGTTTTGTACGACTCTGGCTGCCTCGGCTTCTCCGGCAATGCCTCCGGAGTTTTCGGTATGGCCGACATTAACCTCACCGATATTCAGATTGTTATAAGCAAGGCTACTGATTTTAAGTCTGCCGACAATGCCGCCGGCAGGTGAGTCATGTAAGTTTCTGGGCGTTATTTTTCCGGTATTCAGGTTGTTTGAAATGACGGATGCCTGTTCGGCGAGCCCAGTGATGCCGCCAGCGCAGGCAATTCCGGTTGTGATTACGGTTCCGGTGTTGAGGCTGTCGCGTATGATGCTGTTATCAGAAACACTGCCCACTATCCCACCGGCATGACTGCCGGAACCGCTCGTTTTGATGACTCCGGCAGAACTGGCCACTTCTTCAATCCGGCTCTGTTTCATCTCTCCCACCAGTGCGCCGGTCGGGCTTGCATCTCCGGAGCTGGTAACTTTTGGCTGGTTAAGCAGGATCTGTCTTATGGTGCTGTTCTCCAGTGACCCGAACAAGCCTGCTGTAGTGTTATCTGCTGACGTTGAAACTTCGAGACCGGAAATAACATGTCCGTTGCCATTCAGAGTGAGAGAAAACGGAACGGATTTATTGCCAACGGGCACCCAGTGAGTGAATCGGCTCAGGTCAATATTACTGATTAACTCATAGTGACCTTTGACCGGATGGTCGGCATTTAGATATTGATTGAAATTATTATTGTCTAGCTGAACAGTCCTGGCCACGCTGGTTGATGGCTGTGCCGATGACGATGGGACAGCGGATGAAGCTTCTGAAGGTGGCTCAGAAGTGGGTGAGGCTCGGGTTACAAAAGCAGTGCTCAGTTCGCTGGTTGTTGGCTGTGCTGTTGACCATGGAACAGTGGACGAAGCTTCTTCTGATGGTGACTCAGAAGTGGACGAAGTACGAGCGGCAGAAGCTGTGGTCAATTCGCCAGTTGTTGGTTGTGCCGTTGACGAAGGAACAGTCGATGAAGCTTCTTCTGACGGTGACTCAGAAGTGGACGAAGTACGAGCGACAGAAGCTGTGGTTAGTTCGTCGGTTGTTGTTTGTACCGTTGACGATGGGACGGTAAATGAAGCTTCTTCCGACGGTGACTCAGATGTGGGCAAAGTACGAGCGACAAAAGCCGTGGTCAGTTCGCCGGTTGTTGGCTGCGCCGTTGACGATGGAATACTGGATAAAGCTTCTTCCGACGGTGACTCAGATGTGAGCGAAGTAGTAGCGACAGAAGCTGTGGTCAGTTCGCCGGTTGTTGGCTGTGTTGTTGACGGTGGAACAGTGGATGAAGCTTCTTCTGATGGTGACCCAGAAGTGAATGAAGTTCGAGCGACAGAAGCTGTGGTCAGTTCGCCGGTTGTTGGCTGTGTTGTTGACGATGGAACAGTGGACGAAGCTTCTTCTGATGGTGACTCAGAAGTAGGTGAAGTACGAGCGACAGAAGCTGTGGTCAGTTTGCCGGTTGTTGGTTCTGCCGTTGTCGGTGGGGCAGTGGATGAAGCTTCTGACGGTGACTCAGAAGTTGGTGAAGTACGAGCTGCAAGAGCCGTGTTCAGTTCGCTGGTTGTTGGCTGTGCCGATGACGATGGGACAGCGGATGAAGCTTCTGACGATGACTCAGAACTGGATAAATTAACTGGCACAAAAGCCGTGGTCAATTCGCTTGTTGATGGTTGTGCGGATGACAAGGGTACAGCGGTTGAAGCTTCTGATAGTGAGTCTGAACTGGGAAAAGTATGGGTTACAGAAGTAGTGGTCCATTCGCTCGATGACGGCTGCGCGGATGACGATGGGGTATCGACCTTATAAATCCTGACTTTTTGATGTCTATAACCGACAGCCAGCCATTTGTTGTTGTGAGCGTAGGCAACACTGTAAACTCTGTCGTGAGCACCGGGCAGGATTTTCAGTAGGTTAAATGGGTTCGTCCCGTTATAAATCCATACCTGTCCATCATCCCTCCCGGCTGCCAGCCTGGTGCCACTGGGGTCGAAGGCAAGGCTATGTGAATGCTCACCGGGTGGGGTGTCCATCAGGGTGTACGGGCTCATTCCGCGATAAACCCTGATCCCATTCCCCCCGGCTACCAGCAGGGTGCTGTCGTGATTGAAGGTAATGCTCAGTGCCCCGCCTGTCCTATAGGGCAGGGTTTGCTGGAGGGTATACGAGTTCATCACGACATAAATCCTGATCTGTCCATCTTTCGCAGTAGCAACCAGCAGGCTGCCATCGTGATTGAAGGCAATGCTCAGTATATCGTCTGTCGCATCAGACAGGACGTGCTGGAGGGTATAATCATTTGTCACATTGTAAACCCTGACCTTGTCATCACTTCCTCCGGCTACCAGAAGAGTACCGTCGTGGTTGTATTTAACGGTCCCTACGCCTGTCGTATGAGGCAGGATCTTCTTGAGAGTGTACCCGTTCATCACGTCATAAATCCTGACCTCATCATCATGAGTTCCGATTGCCAGCTCGGTACCGTCGTGGTTGTAGTCAACGCTTACAACCCAGTCTTTCGGATCGGACAGAGTGTGCAGGAGTAGGGATTCCCCCGAGTCATTTATTTCAAAGATTTGTATGGCTCCTGAAAAGGGGCACCCGAGCTTGTCTTTGCCGGAACCTATTCCCACGGCCAAATGATGACTGTTGAGAGTCCATGCAGTGCTAAAAACCCTATGAATCGGACAATATCTTGTCAGAGCTCTGCCCGTGGGTGTTGGAGCCGCTGTTTCCGGCAAACTGTTCGGATCTATATCAATTTCATGAAACAATTGAGGATATGTTTTTTTGTTGCAGTCAAACCCCCCTTGCGTACAATCAACTCCGGCCAGGAGTATTTGTAGTTCAGCAAAAGCTTTTAGAAACGGTAAATAGCCATCCTGACCGTTCCAGACAGTGCGATTGAAAGAGGTAGCATTGGCGGCACCACCAGGGTCTGCAAACTCATTCAAAGCTCTGGGGAACCGGTTGTTTGTCTGTTTAGTGGTACGTATTCGGACAAGTTCACGGTAGGGGGTGTTAACGCCTCTGAGCATTGGCAGCTGCGTTACATCACCGGCATTCCAGAGTGTGCTGTTCAATCCGTTTAAGCCTGATTTGAGAGTAATTTTCGATAGTTCTTTGGCACCTTTATTGTATTCATGAGAGCTATACTTCGTGAAAGTATTCAGGTTATTCTTAAAACGATCTGTATTGAAAGGTCTTCCGACTGCAGCGCCTTTATAGCTGCTTTTGTGCGCCTCAGTTGAACCCGTATTGACGTTGTCGTAAACCGAGGCCGAATCGAAGGCAGTCCCGGAAATACCACCGACAGCTCCTATATTGCCATTCTCTTTGATTGCTCCAGCATTCAGGTTGTCATGAATTCTGCCGCCGTGAGTCACCCCTGCAATGCCACCAGCATATGCATATCCACCATTAGTAGTGACAGTTCCGACATTTACATTGCCAACAACAGTAACGCGAGATGTTTGACCTGCTATTCCACCCGCATGTGTCTTGGAATACGCTGAGGAAATGCTACCTGTATTGAGGTTCTGTTTGATCTCGGTGTGACCGGAGCTTTTTCCCACTATTCCACCACTGCTGCCGCCTTCGCTATTGGGGGGCCGTAGATCCGAGGCAATTTTACCCGTATTCAGGTTATTCAATACCTTGGCTGATTCTGCTTCTCCTGCAATTCCCCCGGAATGTTGGGTATGGCTGACACGCACTTCACCGGTATTCATATTATTGTTAGCGATGCTTTTACTTCTTAGTGTTCCGACAATGCCACCGGCAGGCGAGGAGCTTATATACCTGGAGGTGATTCTTCCGGTATTCAGGTCATTTGAAACAGAAGATGATTGATCGGCCAATCCGGCAATGCCGCCTGCGCTGGCGCCTCTGGTTGTGACAGTGCCGTTGTTCAGGCAATTATGTATGGTGCTATCAAAAACACTGCCCGCCAGACCTCCGCCATGACTGTGAGAACCGTCCGTTCCGATGGTTCCAGCAGAATTAACCACCTCTTCAATCCTGCTGCTTTTCAACTCACCCACAAGTGCACCTGTCGGGCTGTTGGTTCCAGTACTGGTCACTTTTGGCTGTTTAAGGAGGATCTGCCTGATGGTGCTATTCTGCAGTGACCCGAACAAGCCTGTGGCGGTGTTATCTGTCGACGTTGAAATTTCGAGGCCGGAAATCACGTGGCCCTTGCCATCCAGAATGAGAGAAAAAGGAATGGATTTATTGCCAACGGGTTCCCAGGGCCCGAATCGTCGCAAGTCAATATCACTGATTAACCTGTAGCGACCTTCGACCGGGTGGTCGGCGTTCAGATATTGATTGAAATTATTATTGTTCAGCTCAATCGTGCTGGCCCAAATGTTCCAGTCTGGAAAACAGACGACAAGTGACAGTAATAATAAAGACGGCTTTTTGTTGATAGGCAGGCTATGCCGATTCTGATGTTTTATCAGGTTGGTACTCATTGAAGCATTACCATAAAAATAATGATGATAACTACTCGTATTCTCATTTGTATTTATAGACTATAAGGGGTCATCATGAGCAAGCATGGCAAGCAGATTTTGTTATCCAGACGATCCGTAATAAAATCCTGTTCAGCTCATCAGTCACGGTTCATGCCGATGTTAGCAAAGCAAGGAAAGAGCTGGGCTGGGTGGCAGAGCATCGTCTCAATGTTAGGGCCAGGGATGCCTGGAGCTGGCAGAAGAAAAATCTGAATGGTTTTTGAGCCGGGTTTTTCCAAAAAGCTCAGAGTGCATCCGTTCCTGATACCGTCGGTTGTTTTTTGAACCTGTAAATGGCCAGGATAACTACAGCCGTCGCAATCACCACAGTGCTTGCTGCAATAAGTCCAATTCCCAAACTAAGCCTATCCACAGACGATCTCGCAGACGGGTCCCCAAATGAAAAAGTGGCTGGTGATTTTTTTTGGTGGTATTTTTCAAAATTGCTTCCGTTAGAGAAACAGACGACAATTGACTGCAGTAGTACAAAAGATTTTTTTTTTGATAGTCAGGCTTTGCCGATTTTGATCTTTTACCAAGCTATTATTCATTGCGCCACTGCCATGGAGATAATGAAAATAAGTACGTTTACATAGACTATTGAGAGTCATCATGCCGACTGACCTTGTTATTTGCCCGTTTCCTCAGGGTCGCTACTTACGGGTTTTCAATCCTGACCTTCTAAACTTGTTGATGGCCAGGACGACTGCAACCGCCGTTGTAGCGACTGCAGCGCTTCCTGCAATAAGCTCAGTTCGCCAGTCAGAAATCACCGCAGACGATTCTGCAGACCATAAAGCGACAGAGGGTTTTTGACGATTGTAGTTTTCAAGACCCAGAGAGATTTCTTGCATCCGAACCTGCCGACCATCCTCCTCAGTATCAGGGTTTTCAATGGCCAGGTAAGCTTTATTGCCTACAAATACCAGGCGCATAGACTCTGCTGCCGCAGGTTTAAATCTGGTGTCAAAACGATGGACGTTGACCTGATCTTCATAAGTAAATACAGACAGTTGTCCATCGCTGTTGTAAATAATGGCGTGCAGATAATCTTCCGTTGTCATCAGCCTGACGGTTGTAGGTGAATCCGGGGAGCGGGAAGAAAAATCAATCCAGTCATCAATAATAAAAGTACTATCCATTTCTCCACTGTCAGCGGCAAACCGACGAATAGAAAGTTTCTCTTCTCCGGGACAGAATGTGACAACGTAGGTCTGGTCTTTTTGTATCAGGATGTCCAGCCGACAGTTGACCGTGTCAATGTTACTGGCGGTTATCAACTTTCTATCATCGTTTTCAGAAGCAGCAGCGGGATTTAGTTTTAGGTTGAATTGCGCTCGGTATCTCTGCTTAGCCGTAAACGGAAACTCGAACAGAGTCGTTTTTCCTGACTCTGTTGTTGCAATAATATTGAGGGAAGAGCCTGTGATTTTGTGAATAACCTTTGCTGACAGAGACGGGTATGAGCTCAGTATTCTGGCGTGGGGGCTAGAGGTTGTATAAGTCACAATGCCGCACAAACCAAATTGTTGATCCAGTTCAGGGCCCTTATAGCGTGCCAGAATTATACCTCCAGGAGCCGATTCAGAAGACGGTTCAGCTTTAATCACAACGTATATATGCTGGTTTTCCGGGTCATAGGCTTGCAAGAGTGGTGTGCCTTCTGGTGGCGGGCATTGACTTGAGAGGCCGGGCGAATGGGGTGGCAAAGGCTGTGTGGATGTTGGAGTCGGCGAGATGTCATTGTCTGTGCTGCAGTCAAATCCTTCTTGTGTGCAGTCAATCCCGACTAATAAGGCTTGTGATTTGGAGAAAACGTTTAGAAAGGGTAAGTAACCATCCCGAGCGTTCCAGACATCAGGATTAAAAGAGGTGGCATTTGAAACACCACCGGGGTCTGCAAACTCACTCAGAACTGTCGGCAATTTGTTACCACTTATTCGGACCAGTTCACGGTAGGGGATGTTAATGCCTCTGAGCATCGGCAGCTGCGATTCATTACCGGCATTCCAGAGCGTGCTATTCAAGCCGGTCAGGTTTGATTTGAGATCACTTTTCGATAGTCTTACGACACCTTTATTACGTCCACTGCCTCTCTCACTGGTCCATTGGTACTTTGTGAAAGTATCCAGATTATGCTCGATACGACCTGCCTTCCAAACTCTTGCCGCGGCCCCGCTTACGTAGCAGAATTTTCGCTGGGCTATAACCGAACCTGTATTGACATTGTTGCAAACTGAGGCTGAAAGAGTGGCTGCCCCGGAAATGGCACCTATGTGACCATTAACACCTTTTGTTGTGATTGCTCCGACATTCAGGTTGTCCTTTACACTTGTGCCTTCGGCTTCTCCGGTAATACCCCCGGCAGATGCCTGAGGGCCACGAGTAGTGACAGTTCCGGCATTGACATTTTGAGCAACAGGAGCCTTGACCACATCCCCCGCTATTCCACCTGCATAGGTACGCCAATACTTTGTAGAAATGCTACCCGTATTGAGATTTTTGCTGACCAGAGTTTGCCCGGAGGCATGTCCCACTATTCCACCACTGCTACCACCTTCCCCGCAGCAGAAGCAGAAGCTTCGCAAATAATCCGAGGCAACTTTTCCGGTATTCAGGTTATGTAATACCTCCGATGCTTCTGCTTGTCCTGCTATCCCACCGGAATATTCGGTATAGCCAACATTAATTTCACCGGTGTTTATATTGTTGTTAGCAGTACTGTTGTTTTTCAGGGTTCCGACAATGCCACCGGCAGGCGAGGAGGAATATAAAATTCTGGAGGTTATTTTTCCGGTATTCAGGTTATTAGATATGGAAGATGTCTGATCGGCCCAGCCAGCGATACCACCTGCGCTGGCAGCTCTGATCGTCAGGACGGTGCCAGTATTTACACTGTCGTGTATAACGCTATCAGAAACACTGCCCGCCAAACCTCCGCTATGACTACCAGGACCGCTCGCTCTGACGATTCCGGCATAATTGACCACCTCTTCAATCCTGCTGCCTTTCAATTCTCCCACAAGGGCACCTGCCGGGCTTGTAAATCCGATAGTGCTCACTTTTGGCTCTTTAAACAGGATCTGCCTGATGGTGCTGTTCTGCAGTGACCCGAACAAACCTGAGGCTGTGTTATCGGCTGACGTTGAAACCTTGAGTCCGGAAATAACGTGGCCGTTGCCATACAGTGTGAGAGAAAACGGAATGGAGGTGTTGCCGATGGGCTTCCAGGGAGTGAATTGGCTCAAGTCAATATCACTCACTAGCTGATAACGACCTTCGACCGGGTGGTCGGCATTCAGATGTTCTCTGAAATTATTATTGTTCAGCTCAATAGAGCTGGCCCAATTGTTTCCGTTTGAGAAACAGACGACAAGTGACAGTAATAGTGCAGAGGATTTTTTTTTATAGTCAGGCTTTGCCGATTTTGATCTCTTATCAGGCTTTTATTCATCGATTTTCCTCAACTGGATACCCCGTACTTTTAGAGGGTGTCGCAAAACTCTGGTTCCCATGCTCCAGCGTGGGAACCCATACCCATCTCGCGCTGCAGAGTCCGCTTTTCAGGGGAGGTATGCATTCCCACGCAGAGCGTGGGAACGAGTTGTTAGAGTTTTGCGACAGCCTCTTTAGTGCGGGGAGGAATGTTGACTTGCCCGTCAGGGCAAGCTGTACCCGTACCCATCCACTAACTGAACAGTTTGACAGTTTCTCCATGAAATACCCTGAATTGTGTCAGTTTCAGTTTTGATGTTGAATGAGCCTGTAGTTCTGACTGCAACCCGTCCTGTATACGTTCCTTGCCGTTTACCGGCTGGAACGATAGCCTTGACGATATCTCCAGTCTGAAACCCTTTTACTTGCTTTGAGCCTTTGGCTTTTGTACGAGGGAATCCGTACTTGTCCACTCTACACATCTGCCTTGAGCCTCTACCCATAGCCTTAATGATCAAGGGTTTTGTGCTCTCTGGTATGTATACACTGGTTCCCGACTCTCCTACACAAGCTGCATCTATCCAGTGCTCTTTCTTGTATCCTTGCTGTGTGCGGTTGAACTTCGTTCTACCGCCAGTAGCAAAGGTGGTAGGAAGGCCGATAGCCTGAACACGTCTAGCGGTTTCGTTCCTTGTTGCACTGACAGCAGCAGCATCTTTCAGACAATTGACCTTCTTTCCTTTCAGGATGTTAGTCACATTTCTGACTCTGGCTGTATCTAGCTTGTTCTTTTTCTTTGAAATTGTTTTTAGCCATGCTTCAGGTTGGGTTGAACCCTTTGCTTCATTGCATGTACGACATGCAATGTGCAAGTTACTAATCCGGTTTGAACCACCTAAAGATTTAGGCTTGAAATGCTCGATGTTGAGGATTGGATCGTTACTCACTCCCTTGCAGTAAGAACACTTGTGCCCATCACGGTACAACAGGTATTGTCTCAACTCATTACCAAACAAAGTACCTCGTTGATACTCGACCCCCGAGATATCGGGGTTCTCCATCAACTGCATATCGAACTTGACACGCTCAACAGCCACATCACTGATTGGCGCTTTCAGGCACAACCTTTTAGTCCAAGTCTCGGTATTGAAAACTCGACTCATAAGGCTAGGCGGTAGCCAGCCTTTAGGTCTAGCCCTGTTGTCAAATCTGGCTTGACGGTAGCGAGTTTTCCGGTTCCTTCTGGCTCGACGTGTTGCACGTCGAGACTCAAGAGAATCCTTAACCCTTTGTCCTCTATGCTGGAGTTCAGCGGCAAAGACAACTTTCTTTCCACGATCAGAGTCAGCAACAACGGCGATGCCTGTTGTTTTGCTTCCAACGTCGAATTTGAGTTCCAACGGTTGTACAACACCACCTTCTCTCTCTTTCAGTATGATCGTGAAAGGGTAGCGTCTGAAGACAGCCGCTTTGCCTTTCCCGAGAAGCTTTCTTGCCCTTGCCGGATGGCAAGGCATAAGAGGCTTTTTGTCTTTGTCCAATACGAACACTCGGTTCATACGTCGTTGTCCTTATATGTGGTGCTTACGTACCATTCTAGGCTTGCGCCAGTAAAGTTCACCTCGACGGGGTCGCCTAGACAATGTTAATGGACGGTTTCTTGATAGCAGCACTGTGATTAACCCTCAATACACTGTTTAACCACTACCCTTAGAGCTTGGGACTGGTGAAGCATCCCAAGGTAACTATACATTCGTCTTTAACGTAGCAACCTTGCGGTTGCTGAGTCTGGTCACTTCTAACCCCAAATTGGGAGCTTTAACAAGCCCCGTCCTTTAGGGCGGGGTTCAGTGACTGCAGAACTACCATAGAGATAATGATAATAAGTACGTTAATGTAGACTATTCAGAATCATCATGCCGACTGGCCTTGTTATTTACCCGTTTTCTCAGGGTCGCTACTTACGTGTTCGCATTCCTGACCTTTTAAACTTGTTAATGATCAGGATGACTGCAACCGCCGTAGTAGCCACTACAGCGCCTGCTGCAATAAGCTCAGTTCGCCAGTCAGAAATCACCGCAGACGATTCTGCAGACCGTAATGCGACACAGGGTTTTTGACGATTGAAGTTTTCAAGACCCAGAGAGATTTCTTGCATCTGAACCTGCCGACCGCCCTCCTCAGTATCAGAGTTTTCGATGGCCAGATAGGCTTTATTACCCACAAATACCGGGCGCATAGAATCTGCTGCCACAGGTTTAAGTCTGGTGTCAAAACGATGGACGTTGACCTGATCTTCATAAGTAAACACAGACATTTGTCCATCGCTGTTGTAAATAATGGCGTGCAAATAACCTTCCGTTGCCATCAGCCTGACAGTTGCAAACGAACCCGGTGTGCGTGAAGAAAAATCAGTCCTGTCGTTAATAATAAAAGCACTGTCCATCTGTCCATTGTCAGCGGCGAACCGGCGAATAAAAAGTTTCTCTTTCTCAGGGCTGAGAACTGCAACATAGACCTGGTCTTTTTGCACGAGGATGTCCTGCTGGCTGTTAACCCTGTCCATGTCATCGGCATTGATAGCCATTAACTCTATGTCATTGTTGGCAAAAGAAGCAGTGGGGGTTAGTCGTTTACTGTCGTACTGTCTGATAAACAAAGAATGTGAGGCATCTTCATCACTTTTGCCTGCGACATAAAGGCGTTCGCCATCTGCATAGAGCTTTAGGTTAAGTCCTTGCTCCTGATCATACTGGCCACTTTTTTCAGGATGCATTTCAGGAAAAAAGAGCCGTCGTTGGTGGTAACGGCCAACAAATACGCTGTTATCGATTTTTCCTGTTAAATACATGATCCCCTGATGGTGAGTGATATCATTAATCTGAACATTTCCAGGGAATAAGTCGTTACGTACGCCCAACACTGCCTGGTATCTCTGGGTAGCACTCAACGGGAACTCGAACAGAGTCGCTTTTCCTGACGTTGTCATTGCAACAATATTGAGGGAAGAGCCGGGATGAGGGCCTGTTGTTTCGTGGATAATCTGCCCTGACAGAGACTGATATCTAGTCAGTGTAGTGGCGTGGTTGGTAGAGGTTGTATAAGTCACAACGCCACACAGACCAAATTGTTTATCCAGCTCAGAGCCCTTATAGCGTGCCAGAATAATTCCTTTAGAAGCCCATTCAGAAGACGGTTCAGGTTGAATGACAACGTATACCTGCTGCTTTTCCGGATCATAGGCTTGAAAGAGAGGTATACCTTCTGGTGGCAGGCAGTGATCTGAAAGATCGGGCGAGTGAGCTGTCTTTTGCTGCTTTTCCTCGCTGCAGTCAAATACCCCTTCTGTGCAATTAACCCCGGTCAAAGATGTTTGTGGTTCGGAGAAAACTTTTGGAAACGGTAAATAGCCATCCCGACTGTTCCAGGCATCAGGATTAAAAGAGGTGGCATTTGAAACACCACCGGGGTCTGCAAACTCACTCAGAGCTGTTGGGAATTTTTTACCACTTATTCGGGCCAGTTCACGGTAGGGGATGTTAATGCCTCTGAGCATCGGCAGCTGCGATTCATTACCGGCATTCCAGAGCGTGCTGTTCAATCCGGTCAGGTTTGATTTGAGAGCACTTTTCGATAGTCTTACGACACCTTTATTACGTCCACTGAATGTCTCACTGGTCCATTGGTACTTTGTGAAAGTATCCAGGTTATGCTCAATAGGACCTGCCCGGTACACTCTTGCGGCTGCAGGACTGACATAGCACCAGGATCCCTGTGCCTCAACTCGCCCCGTATTGACATTATTGTAAACTGAGGCTGAGTGGGCCGCAGCCCCGGTAATACCACCCACGTGGCCATTAACGCCTTTCGTTATGACTGCTCCGGCATTCAGGTTGTCCTGAACGCTTGTACCAACCGCTTCCCCGGTAATTCCTCCGGCAGATGCCTGATTGCCCTGAGTCCTGACAGTTCCGACATTGACATTTTGAACAACAGGCGCGTTGATCACGTCTCCTGCTATTCCACCTCCATAGGTACGCCAACGCTTTGTAGAAATGCTACCCGTATTGAGATTTTTGCTGACCAGGGTTTGCCCGCAAGCATGCCCCACTATTCCGCCACTGCTTCCACTTACACTTCCAACTAATCTGGAGTAGGCTCTCGAATAATCTGAAGATATTTTTCCAGTGTTGAGGTTATGTAATACCTTGGCTGCTTGTGCTTCTCCTGCAACCCCCCCGGAATATTGACTAAAGTCAACATTAACTTCACCGGTATTGACATTGTTGTTAGCAATGCTGTTGTTTCTCAGAGCTCCGACAATGCCACCGGCAGGTGAGGCATATAAATTTCTGGAGGCTATTTTTCCGGTATTCAGGTTATTTGACAGGGACGATGCCTGAACCGCCAATCCGGCGATACCGCCTGCGCTGGCATCTGCGGTTGTGATAACGGTTCCGGTGTTTACGCTGTCGTGTATAATGCTATCAGTAACACTGCCCGCTACACCTCCGGCATGACTGAGAGAACCAATGGTTTTGACGGCTCCGCCATAATTGACTACTTCTTCTATCCTGCTGCCTTTCAACTCTCCCACAAGGGCACCTGCCGGGCTTGTAAATCCGGTACTGGTCACTTTTGGCTCTTTAAGCAGGATCTGCCTGATGGTGCTGTTTTGCAGTGACCCGAAAAAGCCTGAGGTCGTGTTATCGGTTGAAGTTGAAACCTTGAGTCCGGAAATAACGTGGCCGTTGCCATTCAGAGTGAGAGAAAACGGAACGGACGCATTGCCGATGGGTTTCCAGAGAAATTGGCTCAGGTCAATATTACTGGTTAACTGATAGTCACCTTTGACCGGATGGTCAGCATTCAGGTATTGATTGAAATTATTATTGTTCAGCTCTACAGTGTCAGCCCAACTGCTGCAGTCCGGAAAACAGACGACGAGCGACACTAATAGCAAAGACGATCTTTCACCGACAGTCAGGCTTCTATTCATATGGGTACTGCGATAAGAATAATGATAACAACCACTTGAGTCTGTACGTATAGACTACGGGGCGTCATCATGCAGAAAGATTCCAGACACCCCATTGACTGGGTCAGAGTTGCCTTGAAGCTGGCAGAAGAAAAATCCGAATGGTTTTTAAGGTGGGCTGCTGTTGCTATTCAGTCGCTCAACCGGCTGCGTAACATCGCCAGAGCCGCATTACCGGTCAGGGCATTCTGTTCCTTACTGGCTTTCTCGCCGAATCCTGTATATTCCAGGTCTTCCTGCGGCAGTTCGTCGAGGAAACGACTGGGTGTGGTATCAATGATTTCACCGTACTGCTTTCGCTGCCCTGCCAGCGTCATGGTCAAAGTCTTTCTGGCCCGGGTGATGCCAACGTAAGTCAGTCGTCGTTCTTCTTCAATATTGTCTTCTTCAATGCTGGTACGGTGGGGCAGAAGGTCCTCTTCCATACCCATCATGAATACATAGGGGTACTCAAGCCCCTTGGAAGCATGAAGCGTTAACAGTTGTACCTTGTCGTTATCTTCTTCCTCTTCCTGCCGTTCCATCATATCTCTGAGAATCAATCGGGCGATGGCATCTTCAACCGTAGCATCTTCGTCGCCTCTTTCGAGAGTCTGTTGCAGTGAGTCAATCAGGAACCAGACATTGCCCATGCGTTTCTCTGCACCTGCAGGCGTTGCTGTGGTCTGCATCAGCCAGTTTTCATAGTCGCAGTCGTTAATCATTTCACGGATGGCGGCAATGGGGTCTTCATCGGTTTGGCAGCGGCGGGATACCGAATCCAGCCACTGGGTAAAGTTGCGTAGCTTCTCGACATACTTGGGCGACAGGTCTTCCTGAAGACCCATTTCCTGCGAAGCAGCGTACAAACTCAGGTTGTGAGTACCGGCGTAATTGCCCAGTTTTTCCAACGTAGCAGGGCCTATCTCCCGACGGGGGATGTTGACAACACGCAGGAAGGCGTTGTCATCATCCTGATTCACCAGCAGTCGGAGATAAGCCATCATGTCTTTGACTTCAGCGCGGGCGAAGAATGAAGTGCCGCCATTGATGTGGTAAGGAATTTGATGATGCTGAAGCTTCATTTCCAGCAAGCGAGACTGGAAGTTGCCTCGATACAGCACCGCGTAATCTTTCCAGTGGGTACCGTTTTTTAGTTTCTGGGTCAGTATTTCGGTAGCAATGCGTTCACATTCCATCTCGTCATTACGGCATCGAATAACCCGAATAGTCTCCCCCATGCCCAGTTCACTCCACAGCGTTTTTTCAAACACGTGGGGATTATTGGCAATCAGGGTATTGGCCGCTTTCAGGATACGGCTGGTGGAGCGGTAATTCTGCTCGAGCTTGATAACTCTTAACGAAGGATAATCGTCCTTGAGCAGTGCCAGGTTTTCAGGACGGGCACCACGCCAGGCGTAAATGGACTGATCATCGTCACCTACCACGGTGAGTTTGCCCCGGTCTCCTACCAGTCGACTGATCAACTCATACTGAGCACCATTGGTATCCTGATATTCGTCGACCAGCACATAGTGGGTTTTGTTCTGCCAGCGCTCCAGAACTTCCGGATGCTCACGGAACAACATGACTGGTTGCAGAATCAAATCATCAAAATCGACCGCATTAAAGGCTTTTAACGTGCGGTTATAGTGTTCATAAACCCGGGCAGCGAGTTGCTCGTTGGGCTGACGGGCATTGGCCATGGCCTGTGGGGGCAGAATCAGGTCATTCTTCCAGTTGGAGATCATGTGCTGGACGGCATCAACGCTCTCTTCGTCTGATCCCATTTCCCGCTGCATCAATTCGCCTATCAGAGCGTGGGCATCCTGGGCATCAAAAATGGAAAAGCCCGGCTTGTAACCCAGCGTCTTGCATTCCTTGCGGATCAGGTTGAGCCCGAGATTGTGAAAGGTTGAAACCGTCAAACCATAGGAGGCCCTGCCCTTGACCAGTTTGCCGACACGCTCTTTCATTTCCCGTGCGGCCTTGTTGGTGAAGGTCACGGCAATGATATTGCGGGCATTGATACCACATTCCTGAATCAGGTAAGCAATTTTGGTGGTGATTACACTGGTTTTGCCACTGCCCGCACCGGCCAGAACCAGCAAAGGGGTATCAATGTATTTGACGGCTTCGGCCTGTCGGTCGTTGAGTCTGTGCACGTGTTGCTTCGATGTCTTGAGCTGAGAGGGCTATTATATCACCAATTTCAAGCGCGCAGTCCCCTGAAAATTTTTCTAAATTCTGTTCAATGCAGTGTTGATTTTGTTTGCAACGTCTTCAACTTTCTGAAGCTGACTCTCTATTTCAGCAGCGAGTGGCAATGCCAATAGCACAGGACTTACTGATGAAACGTACTCTAGTGGATGTTGTAAAGTGGAGTGAAGATTTAATAGCGTTTCAGCCTGATCAAACTCAGGATAGCTTTCTATTAAAAATTTCATTTGTTGTAAAACTTCTGTCAAATAGGACACTGCTGAAGATAATGCGGCATTTGCTTCTGGATTCTTTTTTGAGTAACGACACACTCTGAATTCATCACCTCCCGAAGCCACTAAAGGGCCATACACTAAAAGCTCAGGTGTTTTTAATTTATTTTTAGTTTCTTCTATTTTTTCATTAGCTATCTTCATGTTTTTCTTGATTTCTTCAAGATCTTGTTCAACGCTGGCAGGACATATGTTTGAAATTAAAATCAAGAAAGGCACCAACAAAAGTCTAACGATCATCAAGACTCCATAATTAAATTTTTCAAAGAGTTCGTGTCATTTATAGACATGAATTTTTCGCATGTCTAACTCTCTGTACAACAGGAATCCGCAGGTTGTTGGATAACCGGCCAGAAATCTGACCGGATTTGGAGGATTTCAAGGGTGCTTCAGGAGCGCTTCCATTTCTGGGTTCTGTTCAATAGCAATTTACCCAACGTCATATGAGCTATCTTGATGCAGGCAGCTGTGACCAGAATCAATGGCTTCGGCTTTTTCTTCACTGAGTTCAGAGGGTTCCTGCACTCTGGGCAGAGACTCTGAAAATGACTTGCGCCCTGTTTTCTTTTTGCGTGGTTTTGGAGGCTCTTGCTCTGGCTGACCTTCAGCTTCATCTTGCTCTCCGGTGCAGCCTTCCAGCTCCACCTCATCGAAAATGTCGACCTGTTACACCACTGGGTAGGGTGATGGAGAGTGGTGTTATCCGAGAAGCCGAACCAGGTTCCGGTTGGGGTGCTACCTGAGCAAAGCCAGAGTTGTTCGGGGTCGGTTTTACGCTGGGGGTTGTGTCGAGTTTACGCATCCAGTATCCGAATTTGGATACCCTTATACCATGCTGCTGGCACCACGCACTCTGAGTCAAACCTGAATCCCGCCATGACTGAACACGCTCTAGCAGCCTGTCGGACTTAAGCGTCCGTAGCGAGGATTGCAAGAAATTGAGGATAAAAATCTCTGTTTCTGAGGAGAATAGCGAGCTATTTGACGAAGAAACAGAGATTTTTAGACTAATTTATTGCAACCGCAGTAGGACAGTCTTAAGTCCGACAGGCTGCTAGCCATTCACTGTCTGCGGGTAATTTCTTTGACATATTGGCCTCCTTATATCGGGAGGCTAATCATTTCAAACGGGTTTTTGATTCTGAAGGGCGTGGATTTATTTGGCGTTTACTCTTGAAGACCAGGCCACATAGGGTTTAGAAGGTTCGTAATATTTACCTTTTATCCAACCATGGAATACCTTGTACTTATCGGGCAGCTGGTATTTCATTTCCTCATAACTTTTGAACAACTTCAGAAAAAGTTCCAGCTCCTCCGACTTGTAAGTGCGCAAAAGATGGGCCAGTGATCTTCCATTTTCAACGGATTCAGCGATGTGCTCTGGTAATGGTTTGTCAGGATGGACAGACAGATGCTCAGGAAAGTAATCCAGTGTCGCTTGATCATCCAAATATTGCAGTGCCTGATAGAGATGTCCCGTTTCCAGCCCTCTCTCGGATTGAACCAGTATCCTGGACAACTTGGACGCTGCAAGACTGAGTTCATTTGCCGATACCCTGAAGTCTACTTTGGTCTTTTTTCCAATACGACTTAGTTCATCCCCTGACAATCCCATGGTAAGACCAATCAAATACCAGTTGTGGCTCAATGGCAAACACCTCAAAAAATCCAGCGTCAGCGGTTTCGAACCGGTCATCTCCGGTTCTGTGCCATCATTCTGCAAATCCTGCCAAAAGAGCGGTTTGACGATGGGAGGCTTTTCAGGACTGGAGGCACAAAACCAAGGGTAACGTTTTCTTTTTTCAGCGATCAACGCCTCTAATTTCTCACAACAGTTACTAGACCTGGCAGCTTCCGACGAAGCATACGCAACCTGTTCTGAAGTGAGTTGGGGCAGACAACGGAATGCTGCATGCAGTAATTTTGTTATATAGTGATAGCCCTGTTCTTTTTTACAAATTCTATAGAGAATTTTCTGGATGATGTGCAGCGGTAACCCAAGTGCACGACCGAAGGATTCAGGATCCATTCCTATGGTTCCAAGATCATAGGCATAATGGTGAATCTGATTTCTCAAACTCAAACTCAAACCGTGTTGTTCAGAAAGATCAAAACGAGCTGGAAACCCTTTCAGGGATTCAATTAGCTGGTGTGCGGTACTGATGGCCATAATTTCAGGATTGCTCAATATTTTTACCAGCTCATTTACGGTCATTCGCCCCTCTTTGGTATCCAGAATTTTTTTCAGCAGCAGGGGGGTTGATAGACACTTGTCAGCAATAATAGAACGTTGTCGTAAATCCTTATCCTTCATCAGTTCCGGGTATCCAGCCGAATACGCCACGGTTGCGGTCGGGACAGAGCGAAGGTAATAATCGCCAATGAAGATTTTGTGTAACTTGAAAAAATCCAGTTCATGATTCAGTGCAGCATGGGTATCAACAGCCTGGACACAGGCAGGCCATTCACTGCAGAACTGTTTTTGATCAACGGCAATACCAAAGGTGTCACAGTACCGTGCAACCAGATCGGGCCTTGAGATACCGCCCAGCATGGTCAGCAATTTACCATGGGGGATGGTCAGTTTTTCCTCGGTTAACCTGTCTCCATGTCGCTGCGAATACCAGGATAAATAATCAAATTTTTCTGTTGAGTGATCGAGTTTGTGTTGTATATTTTTTTTATTGATTTCCGCTATCGGTAAGCCCAGATATATAGCAAACAGAAGCTGATGGCAGGGTGTTAGTTCCTGCTTGATTTGCGGCGGCAACTGCGACCAGGAAACAAGATCATCAAGTCCTGATGATCGATCGGCTTGCTGATTATAGGTATTAGCGCTGCCGTTGGTATTGATGGTCACCAAACGGCGGTCATTGGCTTTGTCACCTTGAAGATGGGAGCTTGCCTGTTGTAAAAGATCAATTCCTTGATGACTCAAAAATTCACCCTGGTAATCTTCAGTAACAACCCTCCCTGAAGCATAACCTGTTGGTGCGCTCTGCGGCTGTTCTGTTGAGGCCGGTTTTGAAAACCCAACAGCGGGGGGAGTATTTATGTTGTTCATATTAAGTTCCTTTCATTAAGTTAGTTTTTATCCTTGTTTGTGAGGATGTTGGTTTGAAGATCATCCAACATTGATCCACTTTGTTAACTCAGAGTTGCCTTCATGATAAAAGTTCATAACATTGATGTAAGCGCAACTAACAAGAAGACAGGACGTTGATGCTTTGCTTAAAAATGTTGATTTCTGCCAGCATTTTTAAGCTTTGATATTTTTTTGATCTCAATGGTTGAATTTTATGATTCCCACTGAAGCTTGACCTCCCTTCTGAAAGGCTCTCTGAAACGCCTTAACAGGAAACAGAGGGCGTTAAGCCGCAAAACAAAGGGAAGCAACCGCAATGCGAAAGCCAAGCGAACGGTTGCCAAACTGCATTACCGGATAAGTAACCAGCGATCAGCCGTAATACATGAGGTAAGTGATTATCTGAGTTCAAGATTAAAAATGGCTGTATCGTTGTCTGTTTTAAAGTTGACATTAGAGGACTTCTGTTACCATTCTAGTTACAGGATTAATATAACAATGATATAAATTCAAGTGGTTTTTGAGCCTATGAAATTTCGTTTTATTTTCAGTGTGCTGTCACTGCTGTCAGTCTCTTTAACTGCTCAGGGTACTTTTTCTATTGTTGCCGTTGACCCTGTTACCAGAGAAGTTGGGGCTGCCGGGGCAACCTGTTCTCCTCTAAGCGCCTTCCAGCGTACGGAAACCGATTTTTTATCACGACTGCATCCGGGCAAAGGTGTCATCGTCAGCCAGGCTTTTTACCACGAAGTCAATCAGCAAAATGCCAGCAAAAAGATGGATGAGGGTATGAGTCCCGAGCAAATCATTCGCTGGCTAAAGGCTAATGATGTGAATCAACTCCCATCCATCCGGCAGTACGGTATTGTCGATTTTGATGCTGCCAATCATCCACGGTCTGCTGCTTTTATGGGAGACAATATCTTGAGCGCAAAAGGATATCGTACGGGAAGCTATTATGTGATTCAGGGAAATACTCTATTGAATGAAGCGGTATTGGATACTATGGAAAATAATTTTAACAGTACCCAGGGCAGTCTGGCTGATAAACTCATGGCCGCCATGCAGGGGGCTAATTTTGCTGGTGCAGATCGCCGCTGTTCTTCTAAAGGTGTTTCCTCATTACTCTCTTTTTTGGTGGTTGCCCGACCTGATGACACCGAAGAGAACTACTACGTCGATTTGGGCGTAGCGTCTGTTCCCGCAGGTGTCGATCCGATCAATGAGCTTCAGGCTCAGTTTGACAAATGGAAAGCATCTATTTCCGGGAAGCAGGTGCATCAAGACCTTTGATATCCTCCCCGTCGTAAAAATATTCTGCTTCCCATGCTTCATCGTGGGAACGAGTCAATCACGTTCCCACAGACCAGCGAGTTTTAAGTGCTTCAGGAGCGCTTCCATTTCTGGGTTCTGTTCAATAGCAATTTACCCAACGTCATATGAGCTATCTTGACGCAGGCTGCGGTTGCCAGAATCAAAACCGCCATGGCTGCGGCCGGGCCTGTTTGTCCGGCATCTTCCATATTCATTACAGAAACGGAAGCCAGCATAGTATCCGTGGAGTAAAGGAAAACGACAGCCGACGTGGTGGTCAGGGCGTTGACGAAAAGGTAGATCGCTATATCCAGCAAAGCAGGCGTGCAGACCGGCAGGGATACTTTCAGGAAAGCTTTATACTGTGGAATCTTGAGTGATGCGGCTACCTGTTCGATCTCGGCGGGTAACTTCTTCAGAGCGGTCAATGCCGTCAGGTGCCCGACAGTGAAATAGTGGGCCACGGTGTTGATAACCAGAATAGCCATGGTTCCATAGAGTATACCCAGCGGATTACCGGCCTGATTAAAGAAGAAGATATAACCCAGACCCAGCACCATACCGGGTACTGCCATCGGCAACATGGCCATAATGTGGATAAAGTGCCTTAGTATGGGGGGTAACTTACTTTTTTCCACATTGTAAGCGGTAATGAAAATAATCAGGGTTCCGGCAATAGCCGTATAGAACGCCATTTCCAGAGAGTTGAAATAGGGTTCCCAGCCATTGGCACTGAACCTTTCAAACTGATAGTTGTTCCAGGATAGCTCCATATTCCAGGGCCAGAAAGTGACCAATGAGCCATAAATCGCCATGCCCACCACGGCCAAAATGGCCAGAGAGACCAGGCTACAGAGCAGGAAGAAAATGCTGTCCTTCACGGGGTTTCGCTCGGGCTGGAAATTGACTGAGCGAGCGCCAAACAATTCCTTCTGTTTTTTCTGCACTCTGTGATCAATCACAAAAGCCAATAGAGCGGGTATCAGCAAAAGCACACTGATGACAGCGCCCATGGCAAAGTTCTGCTGACCGGCGACCTGTTTATAGATGTCGGTAGCCAGTACGTTATATTGGCCACCAATCACTTTCGGGACACCAAAGTCGGTTACGACCAGGGTGAATACGACAGTGACCGTGCTGATCAAACCAAACTTGGCAGCTGGAAGCGTGACTGTTGTAAACGTTCTGAATGGAGAGGTACCCATGGAGCGAGCTGCTTCATAGAGTCTGGCGTCGGATGTTGAAAGCGCCGTGGTAAGAATTAGCAGTGCATGGGGAAAGGTCCAGAAAGCCAGACCCATAACAATACCGGGCAGACCATAAATAGAGTGACCAAACAGCAGGTCTACAGCCACCCCCTGATTACCAAACAGATAAATCATACTGATGGCAGGCAATAGGGAAGGTGCCAGTATGGGTAACATGCCCATTACTTTGAAGAGCGGTTTCAAAGGCATCTGGGTTCGTGTCAGTCCGTAAGCAAACAAGAATGACAAGCTAACGACTATTGTCGTAACAGTAACACCGACTTTCAGCGTGTTGCCAATGGAATGACTCAGGGCCGGGTTGCCAAGATACTCAGCAAAGTAACTCAGGCCAAGAAACGCCCCATTGCTGTCCTGAACGCTTCTTGCCAGCATGGCAAGGAGTGGCAGAAGCAGTGAAATGATCAGATAGAGAGCAACCGCTCCGATGACCAGCCCAAGAATCCATTGATCCCTGCTGATGGCTGGCAGCAGAGGCTTCCGGCCCAGTGCTGGAGAGTTTGCATCCGCTGGGGTGTGTGTAGATAGACTCATATTTAAAGCGGGCTCATCATGCTGCAGGGAAGACATGGATATGTTTTTCACTCAGGGACAACCGATTCTGGCTCCCCGGTTCCAGCTTAAGGCCAGCCAGCTGGTGGACAGGTACATCGACTTTAATCAGTCGCTCACTGCTCCAGCCAACAGGGCTGCACTCTGCACGAACAAAGGAGCCCTGAAACTCCAGACTTTCAACACTGACTGGCAAAGCAGACTGACCTTCACTGAAGCTCAGGTCTTCCGGACGAATCCCCAGAATCACTTTTCTCGTTGTTGACTCAGTCACTGGCAGAGAGAGTGGCTGGTTGGCCAGTACGACCTGATTCTTTTTGTTGGTATCACCTTCCAGAAAGTTCATGGCGCCAACAAATTCAGCAACGAAGCGAGAGGCTGGCTGTTTGTAAATTTCTTCCGGTGTGCCTATCTGTTCTATGTTTCCGTGATTCATCACCACGATGCGATCAGCCATAGCCATGGCTTCTTCCTGGTCATGGGTCACCATAATGGTGGTAATGCCCAGTTTTCTTTGCAGCTTACAGATCGTTTCCCGCAACTTGATTCTGACTTTGGCATCCAGGGCCGAGAGGGGTTCATCGAGCAACAACAACCCCGGAGAGAGTGCCAGAGCCCTTGCCAGTGCTACACGCTGTTGTTGACCGCCAGAAAGCTGAGAGGGAAATTTGGGGCCGGAATCCTGCAGGCCGATAATATCCAGCCATTGGTTCACGCTGCCCTCAACTTCACGTTTGGATTGACCCTGGTTTTTCAAACCAAAACCGATATTTTCTGAAACACTCAGGTTGGGGAACAGGGCATAGGATTGAAAGACAATGCCGAAGTCTCTTTGTTCAGGTGGGAGTGCTGTTATGTTGGTGCCATCCTGCCAGATCTCTCCCTGTTTACAGGCTTCCAATCCGGCAATCATTCTCAACAGCGTCGTCTTTCCGCAACCCGAGGGGCCGAGAAAACAGATGAATTCACCCTTATTAACGGACAGGGAAATCTCTTTGAGAGCGGTGAAATCGCCGAAGCGTTTCCCCAGGTTTTCGATGGTGAGAAAGGGTTTCATAGCGTTAACTTCCTAAAGCTCCAAACCTGAAAAAGCCGTTTATTCCCTTTGGGGAATAAACGGCGCTTTCTGCATAACTAGTAAGGCATCAAGACTTAGGTTCAGACATATGATCGAAACGTTTGGACCATTCAGCGAGTACAGCTTCACGCTCACTGGCCATTTCTCCAAAGTCCAGGTCCACCATAGCGCTTTCTACATCTGGATAGTTGGGTACTTCTTTACTGACGTCTTTGTGACCGACAACGGGGTACGCCTCTACATAATGCTCATTAGCTTTCTGGCTGAGAGACCAGTCGACCAGCTTTTTCGCAGCTGCAGCCTGATCGGTACCTGCAACCAGACCTACTGACTCCACATCCCAGCCAACGCCACCCTTGGGAAGAATCAGGTCCAGCGGTGCACCCTGACTTTTCAATTGGGCGCCACGAACCGCCATGGAAATACCAATAGCCACTTCACCCATGGCAGCCTGAACACAGGGCTTGGAACCTGAGTGAGTGTATTGGGACATGTTGTTGTTCAGCTTATCCATATAGGCCCAGCCTTTGTCTTCACCCATGCTCTGCAGCCAGGCGGAAACCTGCATATAGCCAGTGCCGGAAGAGGCTGGGTTAGGCATGGCAATCTGGCCCTGATAGACCGGATTCAGCAGGTCTTGCCAGGATTGAGGCTTGGGCAGTTTTTTGGCTGCGGCTACCGCTTCGTTGTAACAAATGACATTAAAGTAAGCCTGGTTGCCAAACCATGCTTTGGCGGCCTCAGGATCAACCAACTGAGACTTGATTTGATTCAGACCTCTGGGCTTGTAGGTATCCAGTACGCCTTTATCTTTCAACAGTGCCATGCTGGAACCGGCCAGGCCCCATACGACGTCTGCCCTGCTATTATCTTTTTCTGCCAGCAGTTTAGCGGTCATGATACCGGTAGAGTCCCGTACCCATTTGATGCTGATATCGGGATTATCCTGCTCAAAGGCTTTCTTGTAGCGATTCAGAATGTCGGTCTCAAAAGCAGTATAAACCGTCAATTCCACAGGAGATGCAGCGAAAGATGAAGCGCTGAAAATTGAAGTTGTTGCCAGGGTCAGGGCTGTCAGGTGTTTTTTCATGGAGCTCTCTCCAGTCGGATAATCATTTTGTTCTGGCCAAGACCAGAAGGGATATCGCGATTCTACGAGAGAGAAATGACTAAAATATTACAGATCTTTTTCGACTCTGTGACAGTTTCCTGCAACATGGCCAATTCCTGGTCGTCGGAGGCTGTGCAATCAGGCGGCGGTTCGGCAGAGTGCCCAGAACCAGGGCGGGGTCTTTGGCACCATTATTACGGTGGCGGGGATTGGGGCTGCTGCGCTGTTTTAATCGCCGGGCAGCCAGTCGTCATCTGTGATCTGTTCAAAGGTCCATGGGCATTGGCCGGGAAAGCTTTTTTTGCTCAGCTTCTGGCTTTCACTGCGAGCGTAATTGTTCATCTGCTTAACTGCTTGCCGACAAGCATCGGAATATGCACCCGCCAATAACTCCACGATCATGGGCTGTAAATGAGGGTGTTTTGAAATTTGCTTTTCAATCGCTGCTCTGGAATTGTAGATACTTGGCATCCACGTCTGGACAACCTTATCCTCTACCCACAAATCTTTCAGAATCCGTTTCTGATAATCGTATTTGAGAAGATGTAAAACCAATACCGATAAATGAGACTCAAGAGTATCTCTGGTACTGCCCATTTCGTACTCCATCGCCTCCAACAGATTGTCAATGTCGAGTTTGTGAAATTGTCGCTGAGCCAGCAGCTCCCGCTGCTGGCTCAGCCATGAGGTGTAGTCGGTTTTGTATAAATCAGTCATCGTCAGCCTCCGGCAGCCAGCCATCTTCCATGATTTCGTCATAGGTCCATGGGCACTCAGACGGGAAAGCGTCGGGTCTGCACTGCATCTCGTTGGCAGCAAGCTTTCGGGCGTACTGATAGGCTTTTGGCAAAATCTCGTCCAGTTTACTATTGAGAGCGGGATTTTCTTCAAGCTCATGCTCAATGGCAATACGTTGTTTACTGATACTGGTTGACCAGCTTCGGAACCATTGATCCATCTCATGCAAATCATTTTTTTTACGCTGCATCAGCCATTTAAGCGAGTGCATGAGTAATTGAGACAAACGGCTCTGTACTGAACGATAACGGGCTCTACCCATGTCCTCAACTTCCTCGACCAGGTTGTCCATATCAAGTTCATCGAAACGGCCTTGCCTGATAAGCTCGGCTTGTCGATAGGACCATGTGTAGAAATCAGTGTCATACAAGTTTTCCATAAATCACCTCCATTGCCCTACCACTGTAGGCAAATAACATAGGGGAATCAAAATGAATTGCTAAAGCACAGATGCTTTTGCCGGGGGCTTTGCCCGTGTTTTGGGCTGGTCAATTTGGTCATTGATGCCAGGGAGAACCGTCATGATCGCAAAGAAATGATGGGTTTGCTGAAAGATTTATCGAATGAGCGTAAAACCCCGTACTTTAATAGGGTGTCGCAAAACTCTGTCGCAAAACTCTGGTTCCCACGCACCAGCACGGGAACGAGTTTTTAGAGTTGTGCGACACTCTCTTTACGTCAAGGAGGATGTCAAAGGATGTTTTCGATATTCTTTTCTGCAATGCCGGGAGCCAGGGTCATGCCCTTGCCGCCGATGGCCGTGAGAAAGTGAATTTTGTTGTCTATGTCGTCCTGGTAGTAGTGATCGGTTTTACTCTGGCAATAATAACCTGCCCAATATTCCGCGATATCCCAGCAAGGAAGCTCAACAATGTTTCTGGCTTCTGTCAGCATCCGTTCATTGATGGATTGATTCATTGTGAAGGAGAGTTTCTCTGCCTCGCGGGCATCGGCGTACTCGTGTGAGTCGCCAATGATGATGGACCCGTCAAGCTCCTTTTTGAACAGAATATGTATCCCGTACTTATCCAGCTCTGAGTCTTTTTCTCCGGCACTCCAGGAAGGCAAGTTGCGAAAGCTCTCATAGCGTCTGATAGTCCTGCCCGAAAGCAAATTGCCATTGAGACTGACGCTCTTCAGTGGTTTGGTACGCATCATTTGGAGCTTGACCAGCTCAATATCACTGTTGAGAAAGCGTGATGGAAACAGGGTTTTGAAATCATGCCCGTTACAGACTATCGCTTTTGAAGCCCGGTATTGCTCACCAGCTGAATCCATACTGATGACTTCATCCTGCCCGGTTTCCATGCTGATGATTTGGGTGTTGGGTCGGTATTCAACGGTGTATTCCTGCTGAATAAACTCAATGATGCGGTAAATCAGTTGCAGGGGGTTAACACTGAATTCCTCCGGGAAGTACAAGGCACCTTTTGCATAACTTTTCTTGACGGCAGGATTGGCACGTATAACCTCGTCAATACTTAGCAGTGATGAAGGGTAGCCCGTTTGCTGATTTCGTTGGTGTAGCTCTTGCAACATGGCCAACTCCTGGTCATCGGAGGCTATATACCAGCTGCCATTTCTTCGGGCTGAAATATCAAACTGATCTTGCAGGGTCTGATAAATGCTCAGAGAGTCCAGGGCGGTCGGCAGCAGGTCTGCTGTCATGCCGGATGGAACAACCATGCCAAAGTTTCTGACGGTGGCCTGTACCGGTTGACTGTCTTTTTCAACCAGCAGTACCTTATACCCCCGCTTCGCAGCAGCGAAGGCGTGAAAAGTGCCAAGAATACCTGCACCGACAACCATTAAATCGTATTTCAAAGGTGTCTCCCTGTGTTCAAATGTGCTTAAGGATATCGGCCAGGTTGTCGAGCACCAGCGTTGGAGCGGCTGTTGCCAGTTGCTCCCGGGTCTGGGCGCCTGTAGTCACGCCAACCGTGATACCGCAGTGGGCGTTTTTTCCTTCCTCGATGTCAATGGCTGAATCTCCGGCTTTAAGTACCTGTGAACTGTCGTTAATGCCGGTTTTCTCCATGGCCAGCTCAATCATGTCCGGTGCTGGTCTGCCGTTTATTACATCATCCGCAGTGATCAGGGTGTCGAATTCGACCCCGGGCAGCCAGTTCATCTTTTTCAACAGGCCTGTTGCTACCTGGTGGCTATAGCCGGTGTTGAGTGCGACTTTGATGCCTTTTGCCCGCAGCTCTTTCAAAAGTTCGGGGACGCCGTCAAAAGAGGTGACTGCAAGCTCTTCATAGGCCTGTGTCAGTTGTTTTTTAAAGGACTGGAAGATTTGTTCCGAGTCCGAGTGGTCAAAGCCTTTGGACGACAGGGTATCTTTTATGGCCTGATGCTTCTCTTTGCCTGCGCCATGCTCAAGGACTTCGTCCAGAGTGAAATCGTAGCCTGCGTCAACAAGACTCTTCTGAACGGTTTTGTAAACGACGTTGTCTTCATTGACCGTAGTACCAGCCATATCAAAAACCGCGAGTTGAATTTTGTTCATTGTGACCTCTTCTCATTTTTCAGATTCGGAAATTAAAGGGTTTGGACGTTCAGTAAGAAAATGGCTCATACCATTGGCACCGGCAGGTATTAATGACTCTCAAGTCATGGGGCTCACAGTGGTGTCAGCGGCTATAACCACCGCATCCTGCCGCCAATACTCAAAGTCACAGTCAATCAAGACATTCGATTGATCGTAGTTTGTTCGCTCAACCAGCAAACCGGAACTGCCCGTGGTGACCTTGAGGTGTAAAGAAGCCTCGGCATTCAGGCCTACCGGGTACAACCTGAAACTGACCCGGGCATACTGACGGTTATAATGCTCCTGATAGATATCGGAGAGTGATCGAGACAGATCATGCTTGAGCAGATCCGGGAAGTAGGCAGGGTTCATGTAATTTTCAACGTAGAGGACATTTCGCCCATCCACTGAACGAAGGCGTTGCAGCCGATACACCGGGGTCAGAGCTGGAATCTGAAGTAGCTTTTGAACCCCGGGCGGTGCTGGTACCTGTTCAGCATGGATCATTCGGGTACCGGGTACTCTGCCCTGGCGGGTAACGATGGTATGAAAGTTAGCATTCACCGTCGGGTCATAGGTCACTCTTTGCGGAGAAACAAACCAGCCTCTGCGATCTTCGCGATAGACCAGTCCGTCGGCTTCCAGTGATGACAATGACTCTCTGAGAGTAATGCGGGTGGTACCGAATTTTTCACTCAGCAATCGCTCCGAGGGTAGCTTGCTTCCCGGTTTTAATGCCCCGCTTTCTATCTGCTCGTTCAGGGCCGTGCGAATGATTTGATACTGATTTTTTCCCTGTCCCATAAATACTATTCTCTAAGGGTCAATGGATTTTCAACTGGTATAGACCATACTAAACGGCTTTTATGACAATTAAATGATCGCTTTTATGACAATTAACTATTTGCTTGACTGACGTTGGGGGAGCTCTTTTAGCTGTTGTTTCCAGACTGGTATGAATGTGAAATTTTTATGAAGAGTGGTCGCTGGGTATTTACAGAAAAAAGTGTCTCCATCATGATTTTGTACCAATTGGTATATACCAGACGATTGAAATTTCTGTTTCTACAGGTGTCTCATTAAAGTCATGTCTACAAAAGAAGTGCCCACTGTGAAAGAAAAGAGCCTGGAAAATCCTTATCTTCTGTTGACTCCGGGACCCCTCTCAACCTCTGCCAGTGTCCGCGAAGCGATGCTGCGTGACTGGTGTACCTGGGACGATGATTACAACCTTGGCGTGGTTGAGGAGATCCGCAGTCAGCTGATTAAACTGGCCTCGGATACTGATGACTACACCGCCGTTCTCATGCAGGGTAGTGGTACTGCTTCGGTAGAAGCAACCATCGGGTCGGTTATCTCTGATGAAGGGAAATTACTGGTCATTAACAATGGGGCTTACGGTGCCCGTATTGCCCAGATTGCCGAGTATCTGAATATTCCCCACAGTGTTCTGAATTGTGGTGAGATTAATCCGCCGACGCCGGGGGAAATTGATCAGGTACTCTCTGAAGATAAAGCCATCACTCATGTCGCCATTGTTCATTGTGAAACCACAACAGGCATGCTGAACCCTGTTGAAGCAGTCGCACAGGTGGTGAAGAAACACGACTGTATTCTGATTGTTGATGCCATGAGCAGCTTCGGCGGTGTGCCGATTGACCTTGCCGGGCTGGGTATTGATTTTCTGATCAGCTCTGCCAACAAGTGTATTCAGGGCGTACCCGGTTTTGGCTTTGTTATAGCTCGTCGTACTCTTTTGTCCCAATGCAAAGGCCTGGCCCGCTCTCTGTCTCTGGACCTCTATGATCAGTGGCAATGCATGGAAAAGAATCACGGTAAGTGGCGTTTTACTTCCCCCACCCACACCGTAAGGGCTTTCCATCAAGCCCTGGCAGAGTTGATTGAAGAGGGGGGCATTGCTGCCCGTCACAAGCGCTACGCCAGCAATCAGCGTTTGCTCGTCCAGGGTATGACTGAGCTGGGCTTCCGGTGCCTGTTAGACACTGAACTGCACTCTCCGTTTATAACTTCATTTTACTCCCCCGAGCACCCCGATTATGAATTCCTCCGCTTTTATGAGCAGCTGAAAGTGAAAGGTTTCGTCATTTATCCCGGTAAAGTCTCTGATGCTGACTGTTTCAGAATTGGCAATATCGGGGAAGTGTATCCGGAAGACATCAGCCGATTGATTAAAGCCGTTTCCGAAAGCATGTACTGGCAGGAACAGTAATACTGTCAGGGTGTGAACCTGAAAGTAAGCGCTGACTGATAGATGATCTGCCTGAGCCGCTGAGCTGATAGCCAGAGATTGAAAAAACAGCTTCATAACAAAGAGAGGTTATCGGTTAACCTGGTTCACGATCCAGCTTTCTGTAATGCACCGCTTCAGCAAGATGCTTCTGTTGAATGTCTTTGTCCTCATCAATATCCGCCAGAGTTCGGGCCACTCTCAGTATTCGGTGTACGGCTCTGGCTGAGTAACCCAGTTTGTCACACAGCCGGGTCATAAAATCCTGTTCTTGCTTATTCAGTGAACAGTATTCATCCATCTCGCTGGCAGACAATCGGGCGTTGGGTTTCCCCTGCCTGTGCTGCTGGATAGACCTTGCCTGAATCACCTGTTGACGTATTTTTTCAGTTGACAGGTTTTCATCTTCGGGCGGGTTTTCAAAAAGTCGCTCCGTTTTCTGACTGGAAACCTCTATCTGTAAATCAATGCGATCCAGTAAAGGACCTGACAGTTTTCGTTTATAACGTCTGACCTGCTCGGCAGAACACTGGCAGGCTTTCTGTGGGTCTCCAAGATATCCGCAGGGGCAGGGGTTCATGGCGGCAATCAACTGAAAGCCGGCAGGGAAGCTGGCCTGACCTTTGGCTCGGGAAATAACCACTTCCCGGGTTTCCAGGGGCTCTCTCAGTACCTCCAGGGCTACCTTTTGAAACTCCGGCAGTTCATCCAGGAACAGGACACCATTATGCGCAAAGGAAATCTCTCCTGGTCGGGGCTGGCTGCCTCCACCCACCAGGGCGACGGCTGAAGCGGTATGATGGGGGTTGCGAAAGGGTCGCTGTTTCCATGAAGGGGGCTGGCTGTAGGAAGACAAAGTATGTATGGCGGCCACTTCCAGAGCTTCATGGTCATTCATCTCGGGAAGAATTCCGGGCAGGCGACTGGCCAGCATGGTTTTGCCGGTTCCCGGGGGACCGTAGAAAATCAGATGGTGAGCACCAGCGGCTGCCGTCATCAGGCCTCGTTTAGCCTGTTGTTGCCCCTTGACATCCAGCAGGTCGGGATAATCGACAGGGGATTCATTCCTGTTACAGGTGGCTTCTGTAAGATGTTGATTACCGGTGAGATGAGCGCAGACTCCCAGCAGGTTTTCTGCTCCCAACACTCTGGCATCAGGGCAAAGGGCTGCCGCCTGTGCATTCATTTGGGGAAGCAGCAGTGTGTGAGCCGATTGGCTGCAGGCTATGGATGCTGGCAGTGAGCCGGTGATCGGTCTCAGCGCGCCTGACAGGGCCAGTTCACCAAGAAACTCGTAACCTGCCAGAGACTCAGGTTTGAGCTGGCCCGATGCCGCCAGAATACCCAGAGCGATAGGCAGGTCAAAGCGACCGCCTTCTTTGGGAAGATCAGCGGGTGCCAGATTAACGGTAATACGGGAAACCGGAAACTCAAAGCCACTGTTGAGGATGGCACTTCTTACCCTGTCTTTGCTTTCACGAACAGCAGCTTCCGGAAGACCGACCATATTCAGGGCTGGCAGACCTGCCGACAAATGGACTTCAACCGATACCGCAGGCGCATCCAGCCCGGTTTTGGCGCGGGTTTGAACAACAGCTAGCCGCGACATATACACTCCCTTCTTTTTGTGCTTGTTTTTGTTGTTTTGGCACACCGGAATGGAATGCCTTTGCAAAGCTGAAGGGTTGAGAATAGCAGTGATTCAGAGATTTGCTGGCAGAATTGCCCGGCCAGCAGGCTGGCCGGTGCAGAGGTCAGTTAATGATTTTCCAGGAACCGTCTTCCTGCAGGCAAGCCTGACCCCAGGCATCCTCAGTTTGACCACCTACTGTAATGGACTGTTGAAATTCACGGCAAACCAGACCGCTGGAGGCACTTTTGCCTTCTTTGGTAGTAACAACATAGCCGGAGGCATCGCCTTCATCCCAGATGATTTTTTCACCGACAGGCGCTGTAGTGGCTTTGATCTGTGCTTCTTCGTGAGCACGCTGCGCCGCTTCATTGATGTTGTCGAGAATTTTCAGCGTGATGGCCGTAAACGCCAGCCATTTGTAGGCATCGTTGTCATCGTGGTAATGGCCATAGCCGTAGTATGAGTTACCATAGTTTCTTACCACGACAATATTGTTTCTGATCACCCTTTTTCTAGGGGCTACAACGACCAGGTTGTTCTTAATGACCTTTGGGCCATCCCAGCCATTATGACGGTGGTCTTGACGATCATCTCTTCTGTCTTCTCTGTTATCCTGGCGGTCGTCTCGACGCTCTTCACGATTATCCTGACGATCGTCATGACGTTCTTCGCGATTGTCCTGACGGTCGTCTCGACGCTCTTCACGATTATCCTGACGGTCGTCACGGCGCTCTTCACGGATTTCATCCCGATCATTATTGCCCGGGCTTGCATGGACCATTGTTGAGACCGGTGAAAAAGTGGTGAGTAAAACTAAAAACGTAAACAGTCGTTTTATCATATGGGTTCTCTCCAGAGAGGTCTGAAGCTCAATGGCTCCAGACCCGGAAGCTTAGTCGTTCAGCTGCCACTTCTCGGTTGTCTGTTATCAGGCAGACTTACCCATCAGCAGAACACTGGCCTGAACGCGTCCGGTTCCTTCGGTGTCGTAATAGAATCTTACTTTTTCAATGGCCCTTGCTTTGCCGGGCAGGTCAATGACGCGGGAGCTACCGCCTTTTCTGACTTTGCTGCGGATGGCTACTTCACGGCTCTGACCGTTCTCGTAGTGAACAATCACTTTGTCGAAATCCACGTCTGCACCTTTGACCTTGAACTGCAGACGCTTGAAAGCACCGTCTCTCAGACCAACACGGATGGTGTCTACTTCTGCACGACGACTGACTTTCTTTTCGCCCAGAAGCTCCCAGCCAGCCGCAGATGCAGTCTGTGCAAAGCCAGACATCACCATGGTCATCAGCAGAGTAAACATTGAAAGTGCGCGTTTCATAGTGATTGTTCTCCTGAAATTTTCACTATTTGTCCTTGAGGCCATCCTGTCTTTGTAGGGATATGGCCATTGCTACCAAATGGAGTTGAGGCAGTCATCTTAATTTGTAGAGCAATGCTATAGCGAAGAAAGTAGTATCTCTATAGGGATAACTACCGAGGGGGATAATTTTGATTTCGAGTTAACTTATTGATTTAAATTATTTTTTTATACAATGAAAAGTGTCAGTGACGAGTAAAATCTGGCAGTGCGTGGGGCAGCCGTTCTCAGGGCAAGAACGGCCAATGACATCAGCAGCAACCGTCGGACGATCCAGCTTTTTCCAATTCGGCCACTTTCTTTTCGAGGGCTTCCAGTCTTTCACGGGTATGCTTCAGAACCGCGACCTGGGCATCAAACTCGTCACGGGTGACCAGTTCAAATTTGGCCAGAGCACTGCTCACCATTGCCTTGATGTTGTGCTCAATATCTTCCCGGGTCTGGCTTTTCTGCCCACCCAGAACCTGTCCTGCTTTGCCGGCAATACTACCGATAAGGGAGGCTTTATCGATCATCGATTATTCCTGCAATTGCTATGATTTAAAACCGGCAGTGATGATACCACAAGCAGCTATTTCGCCGTGCCTGCTTTTATGTGCTAAATTTCTTATGCCAACGATTCAAATCAAACCTGTATCTGCCCTTGGCTGGTTCTCTCTGTTCGCAAGTCTTATCGTCTCAAACAGCATCAACGCTGCAGATAACTGAGACGACGCCTATACCACGCCAACCGAGGATTTCTCGGTGCACGCAATCAACAATGGTTATAGCTTGTCCGATGCACGACGGGTGCATAATGAGTGGAGCTTGAGCAAATGCTGGGTACAGAAACGTGGGGACCAGGGCCTACCGCTGTTGTACTCAAAATGGACCAGGGCTCGACTTATGGCGTGCTTGCCAATCGTATTTGGGATCTGGCCGCTGAAGATAAGGGTTATGATTTTAATGCTTCTTCTATGTCATAGGCAGGTGATGAACCGTTGCACTAAATAAGTTCACGATTCGAGTGCAACACATGATAACTGAGCTTTGTTGTTGATGCATAAAGTTTAAATAGGTGAGCGAAAATGCTTTTTTTTCATTGTGCGGGTTTTGCTGACTGGTTATTTCCAGAGTCTGGCGCAGTGCCTGCCTATAATCCGCCAGACTCAGTTGCTGGAAGTAGACCATCAGCAGTGCGTAGGACTGTTTTAGCGACGGCCCTTGTTTTAGCAGCCGGTACGGCGTCAGCCTACAATTGTTACAAATCCGACGTTGCTGAATACTTCGGTATTTCCGTTCACAACAACAGCGATCTGGAGCTGCACCTGGATCTCGGTGATCCGAAGCATGGCACTGTGGATCATGAGCGCAACGTCTATATCACACCGCATACCAGGAAGGACACATCTGTGTGCAGCGATGGGCTGTTTACGGGAGTTGAAACCTATATACGTCTATACGATCCCGACTATAGCTATCTGGCAGATTGGTACGTAAAGCAGCCCTACCTTGGCCAAAACACCATCAAATACCATCGCTATACCTACAGCGGGCTCAAGTGTCATACCATCTATTACTATCAGTGGACATACTACAACGATCAAGGAGAACTGCGATGGAATCGCAGCGTAGCTGAGTCTGAACCGCACATGCTCTTCACCCACAGACAGACTATTAATGTAGAGGTAACCTGCGATGGATGAGACTTTTTTATCAACCATTAGCTACAGTTGTCGTTAATGTGCTGTGATTTAAGGCTGGCGATCATGATGCCACTGGCAGCTGATGATCGGTTGCACTAAAAAAGCGCACGATATGAGTGCAAAGTGCATAATAGATGGGCTTTGTTGGTGCATAAACTTTGATGAGCCAACGGGAATGGTCCTTGTTCGCTCTGCAGGCCCTGTCGACAGGTTATTTCAGAATTTGGCACATTGCCTGCATATAAGCCACCAAACTCAGTTGGAAATTAGATCAGCTGAATACTTAGGGCTGGGAGCGCGGATCACAATAACAATGTCCGGATTTTCCCTGTTGGCCAACAGGATTCACTCAGGAGAGCTTTTATGAAGTTGGTATCAGCCATCATTAAGCCATTCAAACTGGACGACGTGCGAGAGGCTTTGTCCGAGATTGGTGTTCAGGGTATCACTGTCACCGAAGTTAAGGGGTTCGGTCGACAGAAAGGACATACTGAGCTTTATCGTGGAGCTGAATATGTGGTTGATTTTCTGCCCAAGGTTAAGCTGGAGGTCGGCATTGCAGATGACTTGCTGGATCAGGTGATCGAAGCCATTTCTTCAGCTGCCAACACAGGAAAGATTGGTGACGGGAAGATCTTCGTTACCAATCTGGAGCAGGCGATTCGGATCAGAACTAACGAAACTGGCGAAGACGCTATTTGATGTTCAGAGCAGCGAGAGACCATAGTCAGGGAGTTCATGGTTCTCAGGGTGCATGCACAACAATAAACAAGTTTTGTCGTTTGCTTAAGATACACTAAAAGCACTTGACGACATTCGCGAAAATAAAAATAGCTAATGTGGAAACAGTTTCCGGGTTGAGGAGACTGTTTTCAGGGCACAAATGCCGTAGCAAAAGACTACTTATCTGCTGAACTTTTTTGGGAGGAGCCCTGTGGAAAATCTGGCTCAAGTGTCGTACGCACTCGATACTTTCTACTTTCTGATGTCCGGTGCGCTGGTAATGTGGATGGCAGCAGGTTTTGCCATGCTCGAAGCCGGTCTGGTCCGTTCTAAAAACACGGTTGAAATTCTGACTAAAAATATCGCCCTGTTTGCGATTGCCTGTACCATGTACCTGCTCTGTGGTTATGCCATTATGTATCCCGGAGCCAATGAAGGCGGTATCCTGCCGGTCCTTGGTTCTCTGATTGGTAATGAAAACACGGTTGCAGCGGTAACTGCCGGTGGTGATGATGCGCCATATTACTCTGCACGTTCAGACTTCTTCTTCCAGGTGGTCTTTGTAGCGACTGCAATGTCGATCGTTTCCGGTGCGGTTGCAGAGCGCATGAAACTCTGGTCTTTCCTGCTGTTTGCGGTCTTCATGACAGGCTTCATCTATCCCGTACAGGGCTTCTGGAAATGGGGTGGTGGATTCCTGAACGAAGCCAACTTCCAGGACTTCGCAGGTTCCGGTGTTGTGCACATGGCCGGTGCTGCTGCCGCTCTGGCAGGTGTGCTGCTTCTGGGTGCACGCAAAGGCAAATACGCTAAAGACGGCGCTGTTAATGCGATCCCTGGTGCCAACCTGCCACTCGCTACCCTGGGCACCTTTATTCTGTGGCTGGGATGGTTCGGCTTCAATGGCGGTTCTCAGCTGAAACTGTCTGATGTTGAAAATGCGAACGCTGTCGCCCAGATCTTTGTCAACACTAATGCTGGCGCTGCTGGTGGTGTCATTGCTGCTCTGATCGTAGCCCGTGTCCTGTTCGGTAAGGCTGACCTGACCATGGCTCTGAACGGTGCTCTGGCCGGTCTGGTATCCATCACCGCTGAGCCGCTGACACCAAGCGCAGTATCTGCCACTCTGATCGGTGGTGTTGGTGGCGCTCTGGTTGTCTTTGCCATTCTGGCTCTGGACAAGCTGCGCATCGACGATCCAGTGGGTGCAATTTCTGTACATGGTGTTGTAGGTATCTGGGGTCTGCTGGCTGTACCTCTGACCAACGACGGTGCAACTTTCGGCGCCCAGCTGTTGGGTATCGGTTCAATCTTCGCCTGGGTATTCCTCTCTTCCCTGATCGTCTGGGCTGCTATCAAGCAGATACTTGGTCTGCGTATTACTGAAGAAGAAGAGTATGAAGGTGCTGACCTGACCGAATGTGGTATGGAAGCTTATCCCGAGTTCATGGGTAAACAGTGATAAGATGTAGGTGATTAAAAAAAGCTGTCGCCGTGTGTCTGTCGCTACAAGCATCGTGGTAGTGGCGACAGTGGTGGGTGCAACCATGTCCTGACAAAAAAAGTAGTAATGACATAAAACAGCTACTTTGACAAAAAAGACCTCGGCAACAATGCTTCAGGTGTTGTGTGACCGAGGTCTCTTTTATGTACCGTAGAAAACCAGGGAAATCCAAGGTTAACGCTGGATTCAAGCAATAAGTGCAATCGACTGCCCGGTGTAGACTTCAAGAGGCGTTCGGTCACCTAAAACTTTTCTTGGCATGGTATTAATCAATAACTCCATCGTTCTGACATCTTCATCAGTCAGATCCCGTAGGAGCCTCACCGAGAATAGACTGCCCTACGCGGCAACTGCTCCTGCGTTGCTCTAGCTCCTGCATCCATGCAGTCGTGCGGCGGCAGCAAATTGGTCTGAAAATCTGCTTTTGTTCGTCAAATAGCTCGCTATTCTCCTCACAAAACCGAATTTTCATCCTCAATTTTCTGCCGTCCTCGCTACGGGGTCGCCTAGACGGGCGCTATTCTCGGTCAGGCTGCTAGTGCCATTTTCTTGGGCCAGGTTCGCCGAATGATGCCATTCGTGTTTTCGTTAGTTCCTCGCTGATAACTGGCATAAGGTTTGGCAAAGTAAACATCCGCATTGAATGCCTTGCTGACCTTCTCGTGAGCAGCAAACTCACCCCCGTTATCCAGTGTAACTGTATTAACCGATGAGACGCGCTTCAGAAGTTCTATCATCTTATCTGCCACGGTTTCAGCTTGCTTGGTGTCAACTTTTCCAATCAATGTTAAACGACTCTTACGATCAACAAGGGTAACCAGGTGGGCGTTCTGTCCAAAGACAGTATCGCCCTCCCAATCCCCTATGCGAGATCGCAAACCAATGATCTCAGGACGTTCCTTGATATCGATCCGGTTTGGGATAAGAGAGCGCCCAGCTTTGCGTTTGCCATCCTGTCAACGTCTTTTGCTGAAGCGAACTAACTTCTTGTAAAGAACGCCTCCACGGGCTTTATCATCAGCGATACGGATATAAATAGTCGTATGACTCAGGGCAATCTCAGGCAGTTAGACGTGCATCCGCTTGCTGATGTTTTCAGGTGACCAGCCAAGGAGCAATCCTTTCTCGATGATGGGCATATATCGTTCATCTGTTTTGCTGAACTTTCTGGCTGATTTTTTTCTTTTACAAGCCAGTGCATGAGCACTCTCAGCACAGTAGCCGTGAGTAGAAGAATTACGGCTGAGCTCCCGCGACAGAGCGCCCTCACTGATGCCAACTGCTATTGCGATTTCTTTTTGCAAATGGCCTTTTCCACGGAGTACTTGAATCTGGTATCGTTGACCAAGAGTCAGCTGCTTGTATTGTCTGGTTTGTGTACTCATTCCTGACTTCCATTTCTGAGTGTGAGAGCTATGAAATGTACCAGCAGCTGACTCAAATCTGAAATTTCAGTCGATTGCACTTATCCTATTAATCCAGCACAACTCTGACAAACAAGACCTCGGCAACAATACTTCAGGTGTTGTGCGACCGAGGTCTTTTTTTATGTGCCGGAGAACACTTGATCTGAGACAGTATATAAGTGACGCCGGATTAAACTGCTTCTGGCTATTCATATTTTTCAGTGCTCACATACCCGTTAAAACTGTGTTGACGCGTCCGACTATAATCAATTTCAATATATTCAAACACCGCCTGACGCATCTGCTGCCCCATTCATCATAGGCGTACAAAGCTGCGTTTCTACTTTCAAAGAATGAAAGTAGCTTGCAACGCAAGCATTATTTCAGCAATCAACTTTACGGCTCTTACTTTGCTCTCATTCGTTTTTGTAGAGGATGTTTCTAAAGGTTTTTAAACCCTACTGGCTTCCTCGACCACGAAGTGAAGTGTCGGTAGACAGAACTCTGGAGAATGGCAATGGGTATTGCAAAGAGATTGTCTATTGCGGGTTTGGTTCTCTTATTGGCAGCAAGCTGTATGCAGGCAGTTGCTCAAACGGCCATTACTGCCCGGCCAACAATGCAACCCCTTCTGATCCACGAGATTAATATAGATCCGAACATGTTGCCGGTAACGACCGTTCCAACACCCACAGGAGGCGTTGTCCCACCAAGATATTGTGGGCCCCACAGGGTTATGAGTGTTTCATGGAATGTGAACAGTATGCTCATGGCTGTGGGAATGGGTTCCGGTGGTTCCGGATGCCCTATTTCAGGCCCCGTACAAATCTTTGATATGAGTGACCCGGCGAGGCCCGGACTGCTGCATACCCTGCACGATTTTAAAGACTGGGTGAGGTCCGTTGCCTTCAACCACGACGGCACCCGGCTGGCAGTCGGTGGGGATGATAAAAAGGTCAGGATTTATGACCCAGTGTCCCCGTCCACCCCCCTTGCTACCCTGTCTGATGCGACAGGAGCGGTACGCAGCGTTAAATACAACCACGACAGCACCCAGCTGGCAGTGGGTGGGCAAGATCAAAAGGTCAGGATTTATGTCCCGAATGACCTGTCCATTTCCCCGCACACTCTGTCCGATGCAAGCGATTGGGTAATGAGTGTTGACTACAACCACGACGGCACCCAGCTGGCAGTGGGAGGGAGAGATAAAAAGGTCAGGGTTTATGATCCGAGGGATCTGTCCATTTCCCCGCGCATTCCGCAGGATTCAAACGGTCAGGTACGGAGCGTTAAATACAATCACGACGGCACTCAGCTGGCAACTGGGGGAAGTGATAATAAGGCACGGAATAGGGTCAGGATTTATAACCCGAATGACCTGACCTTTGCGCCGCAAGTTCTGTCCGATGCGAGAGACTGGATCATGAGCATCGACTTCAATCACGACGGCACCCAGCTCGCAGTTGGGTCGGGTGATCGAAGGGTTAGGATATATGACATGTCGAATACATCTGGCCTCCTGCACACCAAACTGCCCCCGCCCATTGCGTCCAAGGCGATAAATCCAACACGCCCCCTGTACACCATCTCTGATGCGAAAGACGATGTACTGAGCGTTGAGTATAATCACGACGGTACCCTGCTGGCAGTCGGGGGGGAAGATGAAAAGGTCAGGATTTATCGGATCGGTATAAGAGCGTCAGCTACAACATCGTCATCTACACGTCTCTCAACCAGTAAACTCGCCACTGCTTCTACAACCATTTCGGGAGCTACATCAGAAAATTCAACGCTGATCAGACATTCATCGTCGTATACATCCCTGCCACACAATACAAAAGCGCCAAGCCTGCCGGGTAGTTGCCCGCAGCCAGAAGGAATACCCCTGTTTCAAGCGTATGATGCAAAAAATGAGCAGATATACGTTGTCATTCAGCCTGAGTCGCATACCAAAAAGGTTAATCTGGCACGTTATAAAGGCTCTGAACTGGATGAACAATTTGGTCTGTGTGGCATTGTGACTTACACAACCTCTGCCAGCAGTTTCAGAAGGTTGGCTTCCTATCAGTCTCTGGCTGGACAGGTTATTCACGAAACTACAGGCTCTCACCTTGACCTTATTGCAACGCCAACGTCTGGAAAAACGGTTCTGTTGGAGTTTCCGTTAATTGTCGGCCAGGGATACCGGGCACGATTCAGCGTACACGACAAGGTATTTCCTGAAGGGGTTCAAATTAATGATACTGCTCATCATCAGGGTGTCATGTATTTAACAGGAAAAATCAATAACAAACTGTTGATGAGCAGTTATCATCAACAACGACTCACGTTTCCTAAAAAATGTTTTAAGAGCGATGGAGAACGAGGACTTTTTTTGAGGGTTTCCCCAGATGGCAAGCACCTTTATGTAACAGGCATCAGTGGCGGTAAAAATGCGCCCTATTCTGTATTTATAAGACAGTTCGAAAAAAAACAACTCAATCCCGCTTTCTCTTTTGGATACAATGGCAAAGAGATAGTAATTGACACAAACATTGAAAGTGACAACAGTCTGCAGGACATTCTGATTCAAAAGAACCATGTTTATGTTGCCGCATTCAACCCAGCATCAGAGAAACTCTCCATTTGTCGGTTCGCCACTGACAATGGACAAATGGATAGCGCTTTTATTATTGACGATACGATTCGTTGTTCTTCAGGCACATCTGGTACGTTTTTAACCGTTAGACTGGTGGCTGCGAAAAATTGTTTGCACGCCATTATTTACAACAGTAATGGACAACTGTCTGTCATTACTTATGAAAATCAGGTCAATGTCCATCATTTTGACACCGCATTCAAGATCCCGGCAACAAGGTCAATGCGCCCGGTTTTTGTCCGCAATAACGCCTATCTGGCAGCTGCATACGCCGATATTGAGAAGGGTACCCGGCATGTCCGGATGCAGGTGATTTCTCTGCATCTTGAGAACCTGTCGCCTCCACCCCCCGGAGAATTCCCAGAGTGGGGTATTGGGCTTATTACAGTGGTTGTTGTGGTCCTGGTTGTCGCGGTTTCAGTCTTAGTCCATAAGAAGTTCAGGAGGAAACCACCCGTTCCAGTAAGTGATGCCACAAATGCGCTCCAAGAGTGATGATCATTAATAACCACCAAACAGTCTGGCAACCAGATCAACCCGCTGATGATCCTCTGGGATTAACGAGAAGACACCTGACATTCCTGTACAGCGTATCAAAGCCCATTATCAGCAAATAGGGTCAGCAACGCTTCCGCATGAAATCGTATATATTTATCCATACCGATAATGGTGATTTTTTTTGAAGGATGTGCTTACGAGGATCCAGTAATCACAGTACAGCAACATTAACATCTGGAAATGAATGGATTGATAGCTACCTACCTGAAAGTCGTCGTAAGATACAGCGTTTAGCAGAAGATGTTGAAGAGCTGATTAAAGCGCCAACACCCACTGAGACTCACGTCTATTGTTCCTGTTTTCTGAAATAGCTGTCTCGACAACTGTTATTTTACCGCTGACCGACAGCGTCAGGCACCTCACATCTTTCCCTGTTTTTTAACCGGGCGGCAGTGAATTTTGTGTCCATTTTCATTGCCTCAGATCACCAAGCTGGAATTCTGGAGAGTGGTTATGGGCATTGCAAAGAGCTGTTCTATTGCGGGTTTGGTTATCTTATTGGCAACAAGCTGTATGCAGGCAGTTGCTCAAACGGCCGTTATTGCCCGGCCAACAATGCAACCTTTACTGATCCACGAGATTAATATAGATCCGAACATGTTGCCGGTAACGACCGCTCCAACACCCACAGGAGGCGTTGTCCCACCAAGTTATTGTGGGCCCCACAGGGTTATGAGTGTCTCATGGAATAAGAACAGTATGCTCATGGCTGTGGGAATGGGTTCCGGCAGTGCTGATCCCAAATGCCCTTCTTCAGGCCCCGTACAAATCTTTGATATGAGTGACCCGGCGAGGCCCAGACTGCTGCATACCCTGCACGATTTTAAAGACTGGGTCAGGACTGTTGCCTTCAACCACGACGGCACCCGGCTGGCAGCCGGGGGGAATGATAAAAAGGTCAGGATTTATGACCCAGTGTCCCCGTCCTCCCCCCTTGCTACCCTGTCCGATGCGACAAAAGCGGTACGCAGCGTTAAATACAACCACGACGGCACCGAGCTGGCAGTGGGTGGGCAAGATCACAAGGTCAGGATTTATGACCCGAATGACCTGTCCATTCCGAAAATACTGCCATATGCAAATGATTGGGTAATGAGTGTTGACTACAACCACGATGGCACCCAGCTGGCAGTGGGAGGGAAAGATCAAAAGGTCAGGGTTTATTATCCGAGGAATCTGTCCATTCTCCCCCATACTCTGCACGAGTCAAATGGTCAGGTACGGAGCGTTAAATACAACTACGACGGCACTCAGCTGGCAACTGGGGGAAGTGATAGAAAGATCTGGAATAAGGTCAGGATTTATAACCCGAATAACCTGAACATTCCGCCGCAAGTTCTGTCCGTTGCGAGAGACTGGATCATGAGCATCGACTTCAATCACGACGGCACCCGACTCGCAGTTGGGTCAGGTGATCGAAAGGTTAGGATATATGACGTGTCGAAACCAGCTCGCTTACTGCACACCATCTCCGATGCGAAAAGCGATATACGGAGCGTTGCCTACAACCACGACGGTACCCTGCTGGCAGTCGGTGGGGAAGACCAAAAGGTCAGGATTTATCAGGTCGGTATAAGAGCATCAGCGAAAACATCACCACCCTCTACACGTCTGTCAACCAGAAAACTGACCACGACTTCTACGATCATTTCGGAATCTCCGTCAGCAAATTCACCGCTGAACAAAACTTTATCGTCGAATACAACTCTGCCTCACAATAGAAATGCACACAGCCTTTCGGCTGGCTGTCCACCGCCAGAAGGAATACCCCAGTTTCAAGCGTATGATGCTGCAAATCAGCAGATATACGTTGTTATTCAGCCTGAGTCGGATCCCAAAAGGATTATTCTGGCACGTTATAAAGGCTCTGAACTGGATAAACAATTTGGTCTGTGTGGTATTGTGACTTACACAACCTCTGCCAGCAGCTTCAGAAGGTTGGCTTCCTATCAGTCTCTGGCTGGACAGGTTATTCACGAAACTACAGGTTCTCACCTTGACATTATTGCAACGCCAACGTCTGGAAAAACGGTTCTGTTGGAGTTTCCGTTAATTGCTGGCCAGGGATACCGGGCACGATTCAGCGTACACGACAAGGTATTTCCTGAAGGGGTTCAAATTAATGATACCGCTCATCATCAGGGTGTCATGTATTTAACAGGAAAAATCAATAACAAACTGTTGATGAGCAGTTATCATCAACAAGGACTCACGTTTCCTAAAAAATGTTTTAAGAGCGATGAGGAACGAGGACTTTTTTTGAGGGTTTCTCCAGATGGCAAGCACCTTTATGTAACAGGCATCAGTGGAGGTAAAAATGCGCCCTATCCTGTATTTATAAGACAGTTCGAAAAAAAACAACTCAATCCCGCTTTCTCTTTTGGATACAATGGCAAAGAGATAGTAATTGACACAAACATTGAAAGTGACAACATTCGGCAGGACATTCTGATTCAAAAGGACCATGTTTACGTTGCTGTATTCAGCCCTGAGAAAGAGAAACTCTCCATTCGCCGGGTGGCGACTGACACTGGAGTGATGGACAGTGCTCATATTATAGACGATGTGATTCGTTTTCCTTCAGGAAAACCTGGTTCGTTTTTAATCGTCAGACTGGTGACTTCAGACCATTATTTGCACGCTATTATTTACAACAGTAATGGACAACTGTCTGTCATTACTTATGAAAATCAGGTCAATGTCCATCATTTTGACACCGCATTCAAGACCCCGGCAACAAAGTCGATGCGCCCGATTTTTGTGGGCAATAACGCCTATCTGGCAATTGCAGACGCTGATATTGAGAAGGGTACCCGGCATGTCCGTATGCAGATGCTTTCTCTGGGTCTTCAAAACTACAACCCAAAGAACCTTCCCCCTTTGTCGCGAGCAGAAATCCCGGACTGGGGTATTGGGCTTATTGCGGTGGGTGTTGTCTTCGTTGCAGCGGTTTCAGCTACCGTGTTCGTTAAGAAGCTCAAAAGCAGACAACCAGTTCCCGTGAAGAATGTCACGGATTTGTTCCCCGAATTATGATCATTTCCGGTGTTTGAGACATAAAAAGCCTCCACAGACACTGAGCTGGCTACCTGACAGAACATCACCGGATAATAAAAACTACAGAAGGCGTAAAAACGACTGACACTGAATGTCTATATTTGTCATCCATAGTTCCGTTTAGAGTCTATATTTCCCGTTCAGGAACTGTATCTGGCAAATCAGAATGAGAAAGTCATTCAACCTGTTTCCGTTACTTTTGTGCTTGCTTTATACGACGGCACAGGCCAGCCCCCCCTCACAAAATGATTTTGATTTTCTTAAGCCTCTTAATGACAACGCACTGGTGACAAACGGGCTTGAGTTAACAGAAAGCATTGCCGGAGTCTCTTTGTCTACCCTGCTCAATGTGGGTATATGGTGGGGTGTATGTAAAAGAGCAGGAATAGCTTTCGGGCATTCAAGCACACACAGTCTGACTGAATCGGATGCAATGGAGTTGGAGAAGTTGAAAACGAATTTCTGTTTGCAGCTGGCCCCCTTGGTGACTATCGCAGAGGTGGCGCTGGCCGGGCGTGTATCTTCCTGGCCCCTGGAGCAGCGCTGGTTGAAACTCCTGTATTTTGCCGGTGCAGGAATGGCAGCTTATGCCGGCAGTACGAAAAGGAGGGAGTACATACCTGTTGCAGTCTTGATTTACCTTGCGTCCGAAGCGGTATCAAGAACTGGAGCCAGTGCTATTTCGGCGTTAGCTTTAAGAAAAATGAGCCTGAGGGAAGTGGTAACTGATTGGTATGCGGCTGGGGAATACCCAATATTGTCTGTGATTAATGGGGTTATGGCAGGTACTGTCGCCTATGAAGCTATGATCCATAAAGGTTTCAGGCCAGCAAAAGCGATTCTTGCTTCTGTTGTCAGCGCAGCGATTGCCGGTACCCTCTCGGGTTTTATTTCATTATTAACAATTGATGTGGGCGGACAGACAGAGACCAAAGCCGGGATCGGAGTTCTAGTCGGAGCTCTGGCCGGAGTAGTAGTCGGAATCGGAGCAGATGTCGGAGCTGTGGCCGCAGCCGCAGCTAAAGCCACAATCATAGCCGCAGCCATAGCCAAAGCCACAGCAACGGCCACAGTCATAGCCAAAGCCGATTTCAGAGCAGGAGTCGAAGCCGCAGCTGGAGCCATAGCTGGAGCTTTTGCCTTTGGCGGAGTTGCAGCCTTGCTTATGTTGGGCAGTTTCAGGATAACCTCAAACAACCCGCTTATTAAAGCCGGTGTCACTCTGGTGCCTGCGTTGACTTTCGCTGTTATCAACAGTCTTTCAAACTTCGCCGTTTATGGCTATCCAATGGAAGAAAGCTTTTCAGAGACTGGTTGGACCCAGTGGAAAAAGTTCTATGCGCCCCTGGATTATCTCTCGACTCTGTTTAACTGACAGAATCAACTTTCAATTCCATTTACTCGAAGTGCCCCTGAGGCTAACAGGAAGCAGACCATCAGGCCGTGATGAGACTTCAGTAACAGAGCCTCGCTATGTGTCTGCTGCCTTAGGATTTTGTCATCCATAGCTCCGTTTAGGGTCTATATTTCCCGTTCATTAGCTGTACTGGGAAAATTACCATGAAAAAGTCATTCAACCTGTTTCCATTGCTTTTATGTTTGCTTTATGCGACGGCACAGGCCAGCCCCCACTCACAAAATGATTTTGATTTTCTTAAGCCTTTTAATGACACTGCACTGGTTGCAAAAGGGCTTGAGTTAACGGGAAGCATTGCCGGAGTCTCTTTATCTACCCTGCTCAATGTGGGCATATGGTGGGGTGTATGCAAAACAGCGGGAATAGTCTCGGGGCTTTCAAGCACATATGATCTGGCTGAATCGGATACAAAGGAGCTGGAGAAGTTGAAAACGGATTTCTGTTTGCAGCTGGCCCCCCTGGTGACTACCGCCGAAGTGGCGCTGGCCGGGCATGTGTCTCCCTGGCCCCTGGAACAGCGCTGGTGGAAACCCCTGTATTTTGCCGGTGCAGGAATGGCAGCTTACGCCGGTAGTACGAAAACGAGGAAGCATGTACCTGTCGCAGTCTTGATCTACCTTGCATCCGAAGCGGCATCAAGAACTGGAGCCAGCGCTATTTCGACATTAGTTCTAAGAAAAATGAGCGTAAGGGATATGGTGACTGAATGGTATGCGGCTGGGGAATACGCAATATTGTCTCTGATTAATGGGGTTATGGCAGGTGCTGTCGTCTATGAAACCATGATCCATAAAGGTATCAGGCCAACAAAAGCAATGTTTGCTTCTGTTGTTGGCGCAGCGATTACGGGTAGCCTCTCGGGAATTATTTCATTGTTAACAATTGATGTGGACGGAGAGACATTGGCCAAAGCCGGGATCGGAGTTTTAGCTGGAGCTGTAGCCGGAGCGGGAATCGGACTCGGAGCAGGAGCAGGATTAGGAGCCGGGGCCGCAGCTGTACTCACAGTCACAGCTGCAGCTTCAGCCGCAGCGACAGCTACAGCCACAGGCGCAGCTCCAGCCGCAGCTCCTGCCGGGTTCAGAGAGAGATTAGTAGCCTTAGTTGGAGCCGAAGTTGGATCTTTTACCTTTGCCGGATTCGCAGCCTTGCTTATGTTGGAAAGTTCCAGGATAACCTCAAACAACCCACTTTTTAAAGCCGGTGTCACTCTGGTGCCCGCGTTGACTTTCGCTTTTATCAATAGTCTTTCGAACCTCGCCGTTTATGGCTATCCACTGCAAGAAGGTTTTTCAGAGACCGCCTGGACTCAGTGGAAAAAGTTCTATGCGCCTCTGGATTATCTCTCGACTCTCTTTAACTGACAGATTCAACCTTCAAATCCATTTACTCGAAGCGCCCCTGAGGTTAACAGGAAGTAGACCATCAGGCTGTGGTGAGAACTCATTAACAGAGCCTCAATATGTGTTTGCTGCCTTATCTGCACCGCACGTTAAGGATTTTGTCATCCTTAGCTCTGTTAAGAGTCTATATTTCCCGTTCAGTAACTGTATCTGGCAGGTCACCATGAGAAAGTCATTCAAACTGTTTCCTTTACTTTTCTGTTTGCTTTATACGACGGCACAGGCCAGTCTCCCCTTAAAAAATGATTTTGATTTTCTTGGGCCTTTAAATAACACCGCACTGGTGGCAAACGGACTTGAGTTAACGGCAAGCATTGCCGGAGTCTCTTTGTCTACCCTGCTCAATGTGGGTATATGGTGGGGTGTATGCAAAACAGCGGGAATAGTCTCCGGGCTTTCAAGCACATATGATCTGGCTGAACCGGATACAAAAGAGCTGGAGAAGTTGAAAACAGATTTCTGTTTGCAGCTGGCCCCGCTGGTGACCACCACCGAGGTGGCGCTGGCCGGGCATGTGTCTCCCTGGCCCATGGAGCAGCGCTGGTGGAAACCCCTGTATTTTGCCGGTGCAGGAATGGCAGCTTACGCCACTATTGCTTCGAAAACCAGGGAGCACTTACCCGTCGCAGTCTTGACCTACCTCGCGTCCGGAGCGGTATCTGGAACTGGAGGCAGCGCTATTTCGGCGTTAATTCTAAGAAAAGTGAGTGTGAGGAATATTACAACTGAAACGTATGCCTCCTGGGAATACTCATTGTTGTCTTTGATCAATGGGATTATGACAGGCGCTGTCGTCTATGAAGCCATCATCCATAAAGGCTTTGGGCCAGCAAAAGCGGCTCTTGCTTCTGTTGTCAGCTCAGCGATTGCAGGTACCCTCTCGGGAGTTATTTCAGTATTAACCATTGAGGTAGACGCACAGGCACAGGCCTTAGCCGGAATTGTAGCTGGAGCCATAGCCGGAGCTGGAGCCACAGCCATAGCCGGAGCTGGAGCCATAGCCGGAGATGCAGCCGGAATCAAAGCTGTAGTCGCAGTTATAGCCGGAGCAGGAGCATGTGCGGGTGCCATAGCCGGAATCGGAGGTGGGGCTTCAGCTTCAGCAGTAATCAGAGGCATAATCGGAGCCGGAGTCACAGCCGGAGCCTTTACCTTTAGCGGAGTCGCAGCTTTGCTTATGTTCGGCAATTGGAAGATAACCTCAAACAACCCGTTTATCAAAGCCGGTGTCACTCTGGTGCCCGCGTTGACTTTCGCTGTTATCAATAGTCTTTCGAACCTCGCCGTTTATGGCTATCCACTGGAAGAAGGTTTTTCAGAGACCGCCTGGACTCAGTGGAAAAAGTTCTATGCGCCCCTGGATTATCTCTCGACTCTGTTTAACTGACAGATTCAACCTTCAAATCCATTTACTCGAAGCGCCCCTGAGGTTAACAGGAAGTAGACCATCAGGCTGTTGTGAGACCTCATTAGCAGAGCCTCAATATGTGTTTGCTGCCTTGTCTGCACCGCACGTTGTAGTTAAGGATTTTGTCATCCGTAGCTCTGTTAAGAGTCTATATTTTCCGTTCAGTAACTGTATCTGGCAGGTCACCATGAGAAAGTCATTCAAACTGTTTCCTTTACTTTTGTGTTTGCTTTATACGACGGCACAGGCCAGTCTCCCCTTAAAAAATGATTTTGATTTTCTTGGGCCTTTAAATAACACCGCACTGGTGGCAAACGGGCTTGAGTTAACGGCAAGCATTGCCGGAGTCTCTTTGTCTACTCTGCTCAATGTGGGTATATGGTGGGGTGTATGCAAAACAGCGGGAATAGTCTCCGGGCTTTCAAGCACATATGATCTGACTGAATCGGATACAAAAGAGCTGGAGAAGTTGAAAACAGATTTCTGTTTGCAGCTGGCCCCCCTGGTGACCATCACCGAAGTGGCGTTGGCCGGGCGTGTATCTCCCTGGCCCCTGGAACAGCGCTGGTGGAAACCCCTGTATTTTGCCGGTGCAGGAATGGCAGCTTACGCCAGTGTTACGAAAACGAGGAAGCACATACCTGTCGCAGTTTTGACCTACCTTGCGTCCGAAGCGATATCAAGAACTGGAACCAGCGCTATTTCGACCTTAATTCTAAGGAAAATGAACGTGAGAGATATTAAAGCTGAAAGGTATGCCGCTTGGGAATACATGATATTTTCTGCGATGAATGGGGTTATGGCGGGCTCTGTCGCCTATGAAGTCATCATCCATAAAGGCTTCAGTCCAGCAAAAGCGGCTCTTGCTTCTGTTGTCAGCTCAGCGATTGCGGGTATCCTCTCGGGAGTTATTTCAATGCTAACGATTGATGTGGACGGACAGACGCAGGCCCTCACCATAATCGTAACTGGAGCCTTAGCCGGAATCGAAGCTGGAGCCATAGCCGGACTCGGGGCTGGACTCTTAGCCATAGCCTTAGCCAGATTCGGAGCTGAAGTTATACCCACAGCCACAATCAAATCTGTAGTCAGAGCTGTTGCCGGAGGAGGAGCATGTGCAGGAACCCTGGCCGGACTCGGAGCCGGAGCCGGAGCCGGAGCCGGACTCGGAGCTGGAGCCTCAGCAGAAGTCAGTAATGGAATCTCAGGCGGAATCGGAGCCGGAACCCTTACCTTAAGTGGAGTCGCAGCCTTGCTAATGTTCGGCAATTGGAAGATAACCTCAAACAACCCGTTCATCAAAGCCGGTGTCACCCTGGTGCCTGCATTGACCTTCGCTCTTATCAATAGTCTTTCAAACTACGCCGTTTATGGCTATCCACTGGAAGAAGGTTTTTCAGAGACCGGCTGGACTCAGTGGAAAAAGTTCTATGCGCCCCTGGATTATCTCTCGACCCTGTTTAGATGACAGACACTCGAAGTGCTCCTGAGGTTAACAGGAAGTTAACCACCAGCCTCAGGGTAAAAGAGCCTCGGTATGTGTTAACTGCCTTATTTACAGCGCACGTTGGAGTTAAGGATTTTTTCATCCATAGCTGCGTTTAGGGTCTATATTTCCGGTTCAGTAGCTGCATCTGACAGATCACCATGAGAAAGCTATCCAACCTGTTTCAGTTACTTTTGTGTTTGCTTTATACGACAGCACAGGCCAGTCCTCCATCACAAAATGATTTTGATTTTCTTGAGCCTTTAAATGACACCGCACTGGTAGCAAACGGGCTTGAGTTAACGGGAAGCATTGCTGGAGTCTCTTTGTCTACCCTGCTCAACCTGGGTATATGGTGGGGTGTATGTAAAACAGCGGGAATACTGACCGGGCTTTCAGGCAAATATGATCTGGCTGAACCGGATACAAAAGAGCTGGAGAAGTTGAAAGCGGATTTCTGTTTGCAGCTGGCCCCTCTGATGACCAGCACCGAAGTGGCGCTGGCCGGGCATGTGTCTCCCTGGCCCCTGCAACAGTGCTGGTGGAAACCCCTGTATTTTGCCGGTGCAGGAATGGCAGCTTACGCCGCTTTTAAGAGGAGGGAGCAGGTACCTGTCGTGGTTTTAACCTACCTTGCATTCGAAGCAATATCAAGAACCGGAGCCAGCGCTATTTCGACGTTAATTCTAAGAAAAATGAGCGTTAGGGACATTACCGCTGAATGGTATGCGGTTGGTCAATACGCATTATTGTCTATGATCAGCGGGTCTACGGCAGGAGATGTCACCTATGAAGTCATGATCCATAAAGGCTTCAGGCCAGCAAAAGTGATTCTTGCTTCTGCTGTCAGCGCAGCCATTGCGGGTACCTTATCGGGCATTATTCCAGAGTTAAAAATTGATGTGGACGGACAGACAAAGACCGTAGTCGTAACCGGAGCTGGAGTCGTAACCGGAGCCTTAACCGGTGCTGTAACCGCAATCGGAGCTGTAACCGGAGCTATTACCGGAACTGTAACCGGAATCACAACTATCGGAGCTTTATCTGGAGCTATGACAGCAGCCGTATTCGGAGCTGGACTCGGAGCTGGTCTCGGAGCCGGACTCGGAGCCGGACTCGGAGCCGGACTCGGAGCCGGACTTGGAGCCGGACTTGGAGCCGGACTTGGAGGCTCCGCTCTCGGCGGAGTCACAGCCCCGCTTATCTTGAGCGGCTCGAAGATAACCTCGAACAACCCGTTTATTAAAGTCGGTGTCACTCTGGTGCCTGCGTTGACCTTCGCTGTTATTAATAGTCTTTCAAACTACGTCGTTTATGGCTATCCACTGGAAGAAGGTTTTTCAGAGACAGGCTGGACTCAGTGGAAAAAGTTCTATGCGCCTCTGGATTATCTCTCGACTCTGTTTAAATGACAGACTCAACTTTCAAATCCATTTACCCGAAGTGCCCCTGAAGTTAACAGGGAGTTAATCATCAGGCCGTGGTGAGACCTCAGTAACAGAGCCTCAATATGTGTTTGCTGCCTTATCTGCACTGCACACTTGGTAGTTAAGGATTTTGTCATCCATACCTCCATTTAGGTCTATATTTTCGGTTCAGTAGCTGCATCTGGCAAATTACCATGAGAAAGTCATTCAACCTGTTTCCATTCCTTTTGTGTTTGCTTTATACGACGGCACAAGCCAGTCTCCCCTTAAAAAATGATTTTGATTTTCTTGAGCCTTTTAATGACACCGCACTGGTGGCAAACGGGCTTGAGTTAACGGTAAACATTGCTGGATTCTCTCTGTCTACCCTGCTCAACCTGGGTATCTGGTGGGGTGTGTGTAAAACAGCGGGAATAGTCTCGGGGCTTTCAAGCACATATGATCTGACTGAATCGGATACAAAAGAGCTGAAGAAGTTGAAAACGGATTTCTGTTTGCAGCTGGCCCCCCTGATGACCAGCACCGAAGTGGCGTTGGCTGGGCATGTGTCTCCCTGGCCCCTGGAGCAGCGCTGGTGGAAACCCCTATATTTTGCCGGTGCTGTAATGGCAGCTTATGCGGCCACAACGAAAACGAGTGGGAAGATACCTGATACAGTCCTGATCTACCTTGCGTCCGAAGCATTATTAAGAACTGGAGCCAGCGCTTTTTCGGCGGTAATTCTAAGAAAAATGAGCGTGAGAAATACTACAACTGAATGGTATGCGGCTGGAGGGTACACGACATTGTCTGTGGTCAATGGGATTATGGCAGGCGCTGTCGCCTATGAAGCCATGATCTATAAAGGCTTCAGTCCGGCAAAAGCGACTCTTGCTTCCGCTGTCAGCGCAGCAATTGCGGGTAGCCTCTCGGGAATTTTTTCATTGTTAACAATTGATGCGGGGGAACAGTTAAAGGCTGAAGCTGGAGCCTTAGCCGGAGTCGGAATCGCAGCTTTAGCAGGAACTTTTGCCGGAGCCGGAGCCGTAGCAGGAGCCGGAGCAGAAGTCGGAGCTATAACCGGAGCCGGCGCTGGAGCCGAAGCCGGGGCCGTAGCTGGAGCCATAGCCATAGCCAGTGCCACGACCTCAGCCGGAGCCTTGGCCAGATTAGGAGCCGGATTCGGAGTCGGACTCGGATCCTCAGCTGTGGGCGGAGTTGGAGTCCTGCTTATGTTCGGCAGTTCGAAGATAACCTCAAACAACCCATTTATCAGAGCCGGTGTCACTCTGGTGCCTGCATTGACCTTCGCTCTCATCAACAGTCTTTCAAACTACGTCGTTTATGGCTATCCAATGGAAGAAGGCTTTTCAGAGACCGGCTGGACTCAGTGGAAAAAGTTCTATGCGCCTCTGGATTATCTCTCGACCCTGTTTAACTGACAGACTCAACTTTTAGCAATTGAATCAGCGGTGAACTCTGGCAGTTACACAAGGCTCTTTCGTAGATCAGTTTGAACTCAATGACCTTTTTCTGCTGGTTTTTTGTGTTTTTACATTGGTCCAGTCTTCCACGAGCAGAGAGGGTACCCTGGCGAATTCACGGGTATTGTTGGTGATGCATGTCATGCCAAGACTTCGGGCATGACCCGCAATGAGATTGTCGTATACGCCGACTTGCTGGCCTCTTGAGCAAAGGTGTTGCCGGATATTGGCTGAGTGATCGGAGGCTTTTTCATCAAAGGGCAAAATGGACACCCTCATGAGAAACTCGTTTAGTATAATGATTTTGGTCTGCTTTCGTTTTTCGCTGTCTGAGTTATAAACACCGAACATCAGCTCATCATAGGTGATTGAGGAAATGAACATATCACCATTGTGGCTGGTTATCTTTTGGCGTACTTGCCTGGGGTCGTCTTTTTGCATAGCGAAGATAACCATGTTGGTATCCAGCATATATTTCATTCGCCCCAATCCCCCAGATCTCTGGCCTGCATGTCGGGTTGAGGCTGACGCTCAAACTCAACAGCGTTTTCATCAACCATCTGAAAGAATGAGTCCCAGTCTCCTTTTATCGGAGTGATCAGTATAGATTCTCCACGTTTGGAGATCCTGACACGATTTGTGCCTTCTGGCAGCTCAAGCTCTTTGGGGATTCTGACCGCCTGTGAACGGTTGTTTCTAAATACACTGGTTTCCATTTTTAGTCCTGTATATATATTTTGTATATCCAAAAAGTAGACTATAACAGCGGGTAGATCAATAAGTTCGGAGAGGTTGTCATCAATAGACGGCGCAACTATCGACGCCCCTGAGCTGGAAAATACTCTACTACCCCTTCGTTCAGTGTTGCTTTGCCTGATTTTCATCATTACATGAATGGCTGGTGTAGAATTGGGCAGCTAATGGCAGGCTTAGCCGGAAGGCTTCATCTTCGAAGCTTCGGTCCAGATAATGCTTTTTAAACTCACTGTTTTCGATTGAGCCTTCTTCCAGCTGCCGGACATGCACCAGTTCATGAGCCATGGTGACTCTTATTTCACTGGGTTCGAGTCCTTCTGCCAAGGCTATCAGGTACTTTTTCGGCCCGAGCGGTTTGGTAAAGCCCTTTATTTCGGGCTTATCCATCTTTTGTGTCAGATGAACAATAGTGACACCACTGACTCCCAGTTCTTCCATATAGAAAGCCTGCATAGCAAGAAAGTCACAGCCAAAGCTATTCAAATCGTTGGCGTGAGACAGTGCTGTCAGAAAAGAAAGAGGCAGTATGAAAGCAAACCAAAATCTCTGAATCATTAAACAGGCCTGTTAAGCTATCCAAAAGGGCTTAATGCCCAATGCAGTTCGGCAAAACAGGAGAAGACTTGATATGAGTTGGTTTCAGAAACTGATTCAACTGTCGGAAAAAGACAGGGGCTTCCATCTTATCACTGATGAGCTGGAGTCAAAGCTTCCCGAGCTTTCACTCTATCAGGTGGGTCTGGCTCATATCTTTATTCAGCACACATCCGCGTCCCTTACTCTGAATGAGAATACAGATCCGGATGTTCGTCATGATATGGAAACATTTTCCCTTCAAGCTATTCCGGATAGTGCCGACTACTATCGCCATGTTCTTGAGGGGGCTGATGATATGCCGGCCCATATAAAATCAAGCTTGTGGGGTGCCAGTGTGATGATACCTGTTACCGGGGGCCGATTTAATCTCGGGACCTGGCAGGGACTCTGGTTAGGAGAGCACAAAAAGCGCGGCGGAAAACGTCGCTTGATTGCGACTTTACAAGGCCGTCTATATAGGTAATTATAATTTCATTGGTCTTTTTTAACAGCAGTATATCAATGGAGGACTCGAACCGACTGGCGTTTTACCAACGCTGGACTATAACTAAAAAAAATCGGAACTAAAGTCTTAAAATATGGGTTGGAGCACAGATTGCTCCATTGACCAGTATCCAAGAGGAAATAGCTATGGCACGGAAAACGCCGAAAAAAGCTGCTGCTGGTTTTGACGGGGTTGATATCAGTTATCTGGGGAGTCGAGACGAACCCGCTGATCAACGCACAGTTGAATCCCGGAAAAAACTCAGAGAGAGTCTTAACGCTCAGGTAGAGGCCTTTCTTAAGTCCGGTGGTGAAATAGAAGAGGTCCCATCAAACGTTACTGCTGATCCGCCCAAAAAACCTTCGAGCGAATACGGTAACCGTACAATTTAAACCGATTTTTAAGCCCGACATTGTCGGGCTTTTTTTTTTGGCCTCTTATATCTGAACCCTCACTAAAGGGCCCTCTGAATATTCTTCCAGCTCACCAATAGACTCCAGTGAAAGACCATGCTGCCGGGTGATGGCCAGAAACGCTTCTTCGCTTTCCCTGTCCACAGCGACCAGTAAGCCACCACTGGTCTGTGGATCACACAGGAGTTGTTTTTGCTCTTCTGTGATGATCCCGGCTTTATGCCCATAACTGTCAAAATTGCGTACAGTACCGCCCGGAATGCAACCTTGTAGTTGGTATTCACTGACGTGGGGGAGTAGTGATAGAGCGCTCATTCTGATATTGGCCGCTACTTCGCTGCCTTCACAGACTTCAATCAGATGACCCAGCAGACCAAATCCTGTGACATCGGTCATGGCACTGATACCCGGTAATTGCGCCAGCTCTGAGCCAATTTTGTTAAGTGTGCACATGGCATCACGAGCCAGGTGGCTGTGTTCGTCCCTGAGCAGCTTTTTCTTCTGGGCTGTGGTGAGAATACCGACACCAAGAGGCTTGGTAAGGTAAAGCTTGCTACCTGCCCGGGCCTGGTCATTGCGCTTGAGCTGCTCTAGCGGTACTTTGCCAGTGACCGCCAGTCCGAAAATAGGCTCCGGTGCATCAATGCTGTGCCCACCTGCCAAAGGAATACCGGCATCAGCACAAGCCCGACGACCGCCATCGACAACTTTTGCGGCAATTTCAGGGGGCAGCCTATTCACTGGCCAGCCCAGAATGGCAATAGCCATCATGGGCTTACCTCCCATGGCGTAGATATCACTGATCGCATTGGTGGCAGCGATTCGTCCAAAATCGAAGGGATCATCAACAATAGGCATGAAAAAGTCAGTGGTGCTGATCAAGCCTTCACCATTTCCGAGGTCAAAAACAGCGGCATCGTCCTTGCTGGAGTTACCGACAATCAGTCCGGGGAAGTCAGGCAGCTGAAGGTTGGTTTTTAGAATGCCATCGAGAATTTGTGGCGAAATTTTGCAGCCGCATCCTGCGCCATGGCTGTATTCAGTCAGCTTGATGTTGTTGGTGTACTGGGAGGTCATTAAAATGCTCAAGAGGGATAAAATGGAAAAACCATGCACTTTAGCACTAATAGAAGTAGAAGCAAGCAGTGGGAGAGCCGGAGTCCCGGGAATCAATGCCAGATAACAGGCTACCAGGTTGTTAGTGCTGTCATCATTCTTTAGAAGGGAATTGTTTTAATTATCGTTCTCTTATGTTTTGTTGCTAATTAATGGGTGTCATTTCCGGCAGAATTTGGTTAAGGCCATCTGGTTCAATATATCGAATGGATGGGTCCTGCTGAGTCAGGCTTTCAATATCCAGCGATGAATCGGAAAGAAAAACAATGCCGCAGGATCCGAAGGGGCGTACCAGTGATATCGTCACCTCTGAAGAGAGTTTGTCCAGCTTTTCGATCAGTAGTTCTGCATCGCAGTTTTTAACAATACTTGAGTCAAATACGGCAACCCAGCGATGAGTATAGTGACTGAATTCTGAATATGAGAAGAGTGATAGTGAAGCAGTGAAGAAAAGCAGGAGTAAACGATTCATTATTTTCCTTCCAAAAAGTTAGATGGCTGAAAACGTATGTTACTAATCCAGTATTTTCGGAGAAAGAAGGCTCTGCCTGTTTTTATTAAGTAATAGCAGATATTTTTCACCTGTCCGGAAATAAAAAGAAAGGAGCCTTTTGTTATGATTATTCAAAACAGGCTCCGGTTCTTATTATTGTTTCTGGACGTATCATGGTAAATGAAAGGGCGCTTTAGTCATCAAGCTCAGAGAAAATCAGTTGTTTATAGGCAAAGACAATTTTGATTGAAGGTCTTTTCAGAATTTTTTGAATCCAGAAGCTGAACCATTGTGGTGCATTCATATCCTCTTCTTCATAATCGAACACTGTTGGCAGGTATTCAATGGGGTGAATCGTACCTTCGTCATCAATGACTGAGAAAAGTAAACCAGGTGGGTTGGCTATGCCGTCATTGCTTAGCCAGGGCTGGCAGAAAAAACTCATTTCAAGATCCATCGACCAAAGCTTAAAGTTCTTACTGACAATCAGTTTGAAGCGAGCCTTGTTTTTGGTTTTTCCCTCGCTCGCTATGTATTCAAGAGGCTCTGCACGGGCCGGCATTTTACGAACATTGAGGCCTTCTATGGGTTGGGTCCCGGACTCGAACCAGGACTTCATATCAGCTGCCTTTTGAGTCAGAAAGTTGCTGGCATTAACAGGGGGGGCTGAGACGGTCATCAAATACTTTCCTTTTTTATTTTCGCGCACTATGTCATCTAGAGCTCATCGCCCGGAAATGTTGTCAGGCTACACAGAAATGACGGCATATTACAATAGTTTATGTAACTAAAGTGATACTTTTGTGTAAGCGTATTTGAGAGCAGGCTTTTTTCGAGCCTGTTTTTGTGGCAGAAATTCGATAGCAGTGATTTTTCAGACTCAATAACAGGTGAGATTATTTCGGGTTCTGGAGACGATATTTTTCCCACCAGACATCAGAGAATGTCAGAATAATATTAATAATTATTGTTGCGGATATTGAAAGAATAGCCACTGCCTGCCATGTGGGCAGACAGGAAGAAACATAGGTAAACTCTAACAACAGGAAGTAATGTGCTGCACTCAAAATAATAAGAAACAGATTGCCTGTCAGTCTGCTTTTACCTGCCCAGCTCAGACTATGACGGATGGTCAGTCCCAGCATTATCCAGATACAAGCCAGCCATGGTGGAAGAATTCGACTCTCACCGGCAAATTGAAGAACGCTTATATTGCTCATCACACTGTCCAGGGCGCTACCGAGAATCAGGGTAATAAACATAATCTCCCGCTCTTTTTTCCATGAGCCGTAGGTAAAGAAGTGTACTATCAGAATGATGACTGCTGCGGCAACAGCCCAGGTTGATCGGGTTGTCATGCACACCAGCCAGCCTGCCAAAGCCAGGCCACTGTTAAGCCAGAAAGTATTCAGTTGTTTCATCTAAAAAAACCATTTAAAAGACAATGGGTCTGAAAACAGGTTTGGGGTCAGAGGCCAGAAGTTCGCTGATGGTTTCCAGTCCTCTTCTGAGTTGATCTCTTGATGATGGACTGCTAATACAGATTCTCACGGCCTGAGGCGCAGCCGAGCTGCCAACCGCAAAAACTTCAGAGTGCAACACTTTAACATTTTTACTTTCCAGCTGTTGGACAAATGTTTCTGCCCGCCAGGGTTCTGGCAGTCTCAGCCAGGCATAAAAACTATAAGGTTGTGACTGAATATCAAGGTGCCCGATAGTTTCTTTCAGAATGTCCTGCCGGTGCAGGATTTCTTCCCGCTGCCAGTCTGTCAGTTGCCGGGCTTCCCCGGAGTCAATCCATTCCGTTACCACTTCTGACATCAGTGGCGGTGCGCTCCAATAATTGTTTTGCATGGCAATTCTGATTTTGAGGTTCAAGTCTTTCGGGCTGCAAATAAAACCGACTCTCAGCCCTCCCGCCAGGAATTTGGAAAAACTTGAAGTGTACACCACTCGTTCCGGCGCAAGGCTATAGAGAGACGGTAAGCGGTTTTCAGGTGGAATAAACTGCACATCGTCTTCAAGAATCACAAGGTTATGCGCAGCAGCAACGTCCAGAATTTCCTGACGCCTGGCCAGTGGCATTAAAGTGGCCGTCGGGTTCTGAAGGTTTGGCGTCAGGTAGAGAAGACGGAGTTTGAATTGATCACAACATTGCTCCAGCGCCTCAGGCGTCAGACCGTGCTGATCCATGGCCAAACCCATATGGCGAAGCTGCCAGTGTCTGGCGGCATTAATAAATCCGCGGTAGGTCAGATATTCTGACGCGATAACATCTCCGGGCCTCATGAGACCCTGGAGGGTAAGCATGTTAGCGTTCTGGCCACCGGATGTTATCAGAATATTGTCTGGCGCCGCTTTCATTCCGTGATAGCCCATCCAGCGAACTATGGTCTCACGGTGCCGGGGGATGCCCGTTTCCGGATGGTAATCCAGTAAAGGCGACAATTGTTGCCATTTTTCGGCTATTGAACTTAGGCTCCTGGCCAGGGTTTGTTCTCGGTTGGCCGGGACGGGCAAGCTGAGGCTAAGGTCGATCAGGTCGGATTCCCGGGGCTCTGGAATAGAGAAATCTCTTTTTTCCCAGACCTTGCCAAGAACAAATGTACCACTTCCCACTCTTGCGATGATAAGCCGCCGTCGTTCAGCTTCAGCGTAGCCACGTGTAATTGTCCCGATGGTGACACCCAGTTGCTCAGATAGAGAGCGATGTGTGGGCAGCCGGTCGCCACTGTTTAGCTTGCCCTCCTTTATGGCTTCTTCTATAGCGTCAGCCAGCGCTTTGTATTTGGGACCGGAAAAACGATCCAGATCAGGTTGCCAGTCGATCATAGATTCAGCTATTTACATGATTGTCATGGTGACAATAAAAGGATTGAACCATTTTAAGCAGCCTATAAACTGCAATCAAATGAAAAAAGCAAAATAAAAACAAAATTGTATGGTGACAATTTATGCCGGTTGAAAGTAAAGGCAAACAAAACAAGAGAGTCCAAATCGTTTTTGATCGGACAACCGAAGAAAGGAACAAATAATGAAAGTGCTTCCCATTCATAAAGAAGATCCGGTCACCGGTTCAGCTCATACTATGCTAACTCCTTATTGGTCTGGACTATTGGGCAAAAGAACACTCAAAGCTGAACAGATTTCCCGAAGAACGGGGGAGCTGGGGTGTGAATGGGTTGAGGACAGGGTGTTGCTGCGTGGAGCCGCTGTACTCTTCCTCAAAGGCCAGATAACAGTAACGGGAGTTTCATAATGAGTGGCGAGTTGAGCATCGTTTTGTGGTCCCTGCTGGCTTTTGCTTTTTCCAGTACGATTACTCCGGGACCCAATAATGTCATGATCATGACCTCGGGGATGAATTATGGCACCCGACAGAGCATCCCCCATTTTTTGGGCATCTGTCTTGGCTTTCCTCTGATGGTGTTGTTTGTGGGTTTGGGGCTGGGGGCGGTGTTTGATCTTTTTCCAGTGCTTCACGATATTATCAAGGTTCTGGGTGTCGCTTATCTTCTATACCTTGCCTGGCTCATCGCAAAGTCTGCACCTGCCGATTTAAATGGCGGCAAGTCCAGACCACTGACTTTTATACAGTCAGCCCTGTTTCAGTGGGTAAACCCGAAGGCATGGATTATGGCGACAGGTGCCGTGGCTGCTTATACAACAGTGTCCGGAGATGTATTTCTGCAAGTGATTGTCATTGCCCTGGCCTTTCTGGTCGCTGCGATTCCCTGCGTAGGCGTCTGGTTATTTTTTGGTGTTCGTCTGAAAAAGGTGTTGCAACAGCCGTCTTATCAAAGGGCATTTAACATCACTATGGCGCTTTTACTGGTGCTGTCTATTATTCCGGTTATTGGTGAGATGATCTGAGGCGTTTTCTGGAGTCTTGCTTCCGGTGCAGCCAGGAACTGATATACACACTTCGTTCGTTCTGAGCTTGTCGCGGAATGGCGGCACGTAATTCGACAAGCCCGATGCGAACTGTATGGGGTTGACTATGCATGCTTTCAAGACCGTTATGGTGGCCATTACCAGAAGTCATACCAGCGAGCTCGAGTTAAGACAGGCCTTTAGGCTGGTGGCTGATAACCACGCCAGACTTATCATGGCCTTTTTTGATCAAAGCCTGGAAATTATGCGCAAGCTTCAGTTCATACCTCTGGAAAGCAAGCTGGAGGCTGCCATGAGAAAGCAGTTGGAACTGGATGCCGAGAAGTTCAGGCAACTGGCGTGGGAAGAAGGCATTGAAGCCGAAGTTCATATTGTCGCTGGCAAGCCAAGACAGCTCATTGCGGGTTTAATTGAAGAATTTGGTGTAGACCTGGTTATCAAGCTTGCAGATCCCTCTGGGGCATTGGTTCGTAATCAGTTAACTGGTAATGACTTGGCGCTGCTAAGAAAATGTCCGGTCCCTGTGTTGATGATGGCCTGCAGGGATCAGCTGCCTGATTTCACCGGCAAGATTCTGGTAGCGGTCGATGTCGGTGACCCGGACTCTGATGCGGTGGCCCTGAATAGAAATCTGCTCCTTCATGGTCACTATCTCAGCAGTCAGGAAGACGCTGAGCTGCATATAGTGACAGTCTGGAACCTGCCGTTGAACCAGCCTGCATTGAGGATGTTGGGTGATGAGGAGATCTATGATCTTCAGGAGAGCACTCATCAGCGCTATCAGCAGAGACTGGATAAGACTCTGGTTGATGCGGGCATTGATCCTGAATCTGACAGAGTAAAAGTACACCTGTTGAAAGGCAACGCTGCCAGAGAAATAGAGAATTTGGCCAACGAAATTAATGTGGATCTGATCGTTATGGGAACTCTGAGCCGTCATGCCCGTGGAGTACTGATGGGGAATACGGCTGAGAATATTCTGAACAATATCTACTGTTCAATTCTGGCTGTTAAGCCGGAAGGCTTTGTCAGTCCACTGGCCTGAGAGCCAGCGAAGCTGACAACACTGAAGCGTATCAGGGCTTGAGGCCACTCATGAATTCAATGGCGTTGCTGATCTCTTCGTCAGAGCAATCTCCGCAGGTTCCTTTTGGAGGCATGCTGCCGACACCTTTGATGGCATTACCCAGCAGCTTGCTGAAATCACCCGCTGCAGCCAGTTTGGTTTCCCAGACAGCCTTGTCGCCTTTCTTGGGAGCGCCAAGCAGACCGGAAGTATGGCAGGCAGTACAGAACTGGTTGAAGATCTGCTCACCGGAACGAGGACCACTGGCGGTGCTGGCAGTAGCACCGGCATTGGCAGCACACTCTTCACCTTCAAGACACACAGAGCCAAGAGGAGCGATGCGCTCGGCTACTTCTTTACGGGAAATATCATCCAGCTCAACAGGCTTGGCGAACGCCAGGACGGAAAACAGGCCTCCGACCAAGGCAATTAACGTACGTATTTGAGTTACCCGAGACACTCACTTATCCCCTATATCGACAAAGGCCCGCGGCACCATGTAATGAGTCAGTGGCACAATTTACTGTAATTGGCCAGTGGCACTTGGCTACGTCGGGCATCTCAACGCTTATGCTGCTTATGGTTAGATCTGGTGGACCTGAATAAACCATTGCGATGATCTTATTATTGTGTGCTCAGGGCACCGCCAGCAACCGAATTGTTTTTAAGCAACGCGGATTATAGATCAAAACGTTTGTCATATCAGCTAATTGTTTAACAGATTGATTGTATTGAACTATTTGTCGAAATATAAACATTGGTGCTTCTTTATTTGCGACACCCTCGATTGGGCGAGGGTTTACGCGGCGATTTTGCTAAATAAAATCAGCTGTCATTGTGTCTCTGTCTCTGTCTCTGTCTCTGCCTCTGCCACTGTCTCTGCCACTGTCTGAGTCTGAATCTGAGTCTCTGTCTGAGTTTCTGTCCGAGTCTCTGTCTGATTCTCTGTCTGAGTCTGTGTCTCTGGCTTGCATGTTATATCCATTAACATTCGAAAAGCTTCTACTGATTTCCACCGATCGGCTTCGCTTAACTCTGAAAAACGCTGAAAGAACAAATCAAGTAATGTTTTGTATAATCTTCTGTCATTATCGTCTCTTGGTGGACAATGGAGTTGTGATTGTACAAATAGAGCTGCTGCAGATAATAATTTAGGACTTGCCGGTTTGTTTTGTAGCTCGACAATCATATTTGCCTGAAGCTCTGGTCTGGAAAGTGCCTCAACCGCAGGTTCTTGCCCAAAACAAACACTATGATCTCCCGAACTTGCACCATGGTGTACTCGGGATCGCTGCCTGCAAACCGGGCATAACAGATCACGATGATTTGATCGCAATGTCTCTATACAATCCTTATGAAAATCATGTCCGCAACAAAGGCTGGTACTTTGCTGACCACTGATAATTTCATGCAGACAAATTGGACATACGTCAGCGTACCCTATTGTTAAAATTAAGTTGAAAACTAAAAAAATAAACAAGCGCATAAACAGCTACACCATTTTGATTTTAATAAAGAGAGCAAGCGTCACAAAAAAATCCACAGGAATGCATCTACTTGGCAGTCCCTGAATTTGTGATTAAGTGCTGCTTTGAGATTTGTGCTTGATGTATAGAAGGCAGTGTCATGTTCGTCCAGATCAGATTTCATCTTTTCTCATCAGTTCCCTGAGTTCATGGCAAATGCTGAATCTTACGTCACCTCGGATAGGGCGTTTGAAAAAGCAAAAAAGGTTGGTCACAGGTATTTCCACCAGACAAGACACGCTTATGCATGCAGGACCCCGGCTGCCAGGAAAGGTTATTAGCAGACAGTTGACGAATCCACCAAAACCTGTTCAGCTTGAGGTACCAGTGCCTAAAACCGTATTTGCGGCAAAAAGCCATAGACAGGCAGGAAGCTGATCAGTAATATTGGCCTCCGCTGAAAGCCCTGAAGTCAATTGGCTTTTAAACAGTCGTAGCTCAGCTGGACAGGGATTCTAACCTGCCTCAGCCCCGTCGGGGCTACGCCAGACGATGCTCTCGTGGTGTAACGGATAACACGCGGCCCTCCGGAGGCTGAGATTGGGGTTCGATTCCCTACGAGAGCGCCATTTCATTGATTGTCCTTGTTGACACCGAATAATGAACCTTTCCGGGTTCCGTCACGCTATTCCCATGCATCACATATCAGAGACTGTGCCTGTCAGACACTAAGCAATGATCCCTGCTGCTCCGTGATTGTTGACAGAGAGAAAAATTCACTTTTCTGACAAAAACTGAGGAACTTTTTTAATGTACATTAGTCCAATAAAGTAATAACAACATAAATCATTAATGGAGGTAGGATGTTATGCAGGTATCAGGAAGTGCAACAATATTAGAATGTATTTGCCCAGACCCAACGACGAAAACTGCTCGAAAACACGGCATTCTTGGCGGAACTTCTGCATGTTGTGGAGGCCTGATTGCTGGCTTCACCGGGAATGCGCTGCCTCTCGCAACCGCAAGTACTTACGCAGGATTTCTTATCGGGTGCTCTTCTGGTTGCTGTCTTGGTGGTCTGTCTTACGCGGCTTGTAGTGCATACCGGACTGAAGGCTGCACTATCCGCTGCCGTCGTATAACTGAGACAAACGTCGCCTGTCACAGACATCTGCCAGTAATGAACCAACCCGGAAGTAACCCCATGCTTCAGGGGTCATTCCGTGCTGATGAAGACGCCGGTAGCCATTCTTATCCGCCCATTATTTCAATGCAACCGCCACCCTATGAAGAAAGAGACAGTCGAGCCACCCTGACCACACCTGCAGATCCTCCGCCTCCCTACCAACGACATGACTCAGCGCCGGATGGGCAAGAGGAAATTTTTTCAGAAACTACGGTTTGAAAAAGCATTTAAAGTATTAACTCACTCTCAAAGGCTCTGGATGTTTTCTGACAAAAACTGAGGAACTTTTTTCAGATACTTTAGTCCAATTGAATAATGACAACATAAATCATTAATGGGGGTAGGATGTGATGCAGGTAGCAGGAAGTGCAACAATAGTAGAATGTATTTGCCAGGACCCGACGTTGCAAAGTGCTCGAAGACACGGGATTTCTACTGGAATTTCTACAGGCCTTGGAGGTGCTGTTGGTTGCCTTTTAGGGAGTGTTGCCACTATTGGAAGTGGAACTAGTCCCACAGGACTTATTATCGGTGGCATTACTGGCTCCAGTATTGGTTGTCTGGCTTACCCAGCAGTCAGTGCATATCGGAACGATGGCTGCAGTATCCGGTGTCGTCGTATAACTGAGGCAGATGATGTCTGTCGCAGACATTTGCCAGTAATAGACCAGCCTGAAAGTACTCCCGTGCTTCAGGGTTTACTCCGGGCTGATGAAGATGCCGGTAGCCATTCTTATCCGCCCATTATTTCAATGCAACCGCCACCCTATGAAGAAAGAGACAGTCGATCCACCCTAACTGCACCTGCAAACCCTCCATCAGCTTATCAAAGAAATACCTCAGCGTCGGACGGGGAAGAGGAAATCTTTTCAGAAACCGGACTCTGAAAAAGCATTTAAGCCTGACCAAGATTAAAGGAAAGTCGGTCCAGTTTAGTGTGCGTTTACCCAAAGAGGCTGATCTCGGCGATGGTCATGACACCATTCTGACTACTGCCAACCGACATAAATAACTTCAGCCGGTATATCGTGTTCGGAAAAAAATGAAAGCCAGCGTTTCTGATTTTCCTGAAGTCGGTCACCAGGGCCTTTTACTTCTAACCATCGATACTCCCGGGTTTCTGGCTGAAAAAGAATCAAGTCGGGAAAGCCAGTACGATTATGGGCAAAGTCGAAAACCAGTTTTTCCAGCATGGCTTTCAGGTGAGGCCGGGGTATCAGGTCGCAGGCAAGCGTGATTAACTCTTCTGACAGCCTGGGCCAATAGATTAAACGGTTGGAAATGCCCCGCTTTTGTTGATAAATAGTCAGAGCCTCCCGGGTCACATCAGACGTTTTCAGTTGTCTGAATCTTTTTTCAAACAAATTCTGTCGTTTACGGTAAAAGTCGGGGGTCGATAAGTCAGCAGGCGCACTCTGGAAAGGATGAAAGAAGGCATCTGGAATATCGGCAAACAGAATGTCCCAGAACAGCAGACCTGCCAGCCCGCAGATCAGAGTATTTTCTACATAGAATGTTTTCCAGCCATTATTCTGAAAGTGTTTTTGCACCTGAAATTCAACCCTTTCGCTGCTATCAGCTAGGGAAAGGCGTTTTTCAGAAAAACGGGATTGTTTTCGTAAGGTTTTCTCCCCCCTTAATTTTCTGATGAATCGTTTGGCAAACTCCAGCTCCATATCGCTGGCAGGTTGTTTCAGAATATGGGTGCAAATCGTTTCGCTGGTCTTTATCTCTCCAAGCTTTTGGTGGATACGAGCCATTCTTTCCAGAGCTGGCGGCAGGTTTGATTGTGCAAACAGGCTCAGAGCTTCATCGAACCGTTCTTTACGCTCCAATTCCCTGGCGATCCGGTTGACCAGGCGGCTGAAGCGCCTCTTTAGAATGGGGCTGGCAGGTGGGGCGGGGAGTTCATTTTGTAAATGGCAAAGGGCTTGAGAGTCTTTATCAAATTCTGCTTCATAAGCGAGAATGCCTAACTTAGATAGTTGTAAAGCGTCGTTTAATTCCTGCCGGGTTTTGAATAGTCGATTGCTTTTTTCCAGAGGGTAATTTTCAAACTTATAAAGTCCCAGGTCTTGCAGCACAAATTCGGTCAGATTCTGATGGAGATTACCAAAAAACAGGAATTGTAGATTCTGAACCTGTTCGGCGAAAAGAGGCTTATAAATATCAAAAGGCAGATCGGGTGACTGAGAGACTTCAGCCACAATCCGTTCAACAAGTTCAGGTCTTTTCAACTTCGAGGAAAGGCCACTGACTGAGCTGAACCACTTCAAGAGCTCTGGCTTGGTGCCAAGTTGAACCAGTTCCGAGACGTTAATATCAGGATTAACAGCCAGTAGCCCCAGCTTCTCAAGCTCACGGGCTGCCGGGGTTATGGCCAATATTTCCGGATACTTCAATAAGTCTGAGCGGAACAAGGGGCCCTTTCTGCAAATCAGACGTACATAGAGACGCCGGGCAGGTTCAGAGGCAGCATGGAAACAGCTGAGAAAACTATTTTCATCATCCACCAACAGGTCTTCATAATGATGATTAACAAAATCCAGCAGTGACAGGAAGTTGGTTAGATAATAGTCTTCCGGAATTTCAACCATTTCAGTCATCGTCAGGCTGCCAATCGATAAGGTAAAACGCTAAGATTACCCCATTTAATAATCGGAAAACTGCCATGATTGATGATGATCTGGTCACTGAGGCGCATTTGCTGGAAATCGTAGAAAACCAGCTGACCGGGAATAACCCCACAAGGGTTAAAGAGACACTGCTCAGGCTGACCATGACGGGTATGGATAGACAGGAAGCCATGGACTATATTGCCTGCGCCCTTTCGGTCGAGATTATCGATGTGATTCAAAATGATGCGACTTTCAATCTGAACAGATATGAGCAGAATCTCGATAAACTGCCTGACACTCCCTGGATGACAACTTAACCAGCTACTTATGAGAAATTAGACTCTTGTGCGACGGGATTTCAGGAAACGGATGTCTTTGACACTGCGATTCTTAAAGAGCAGAGATGGAATGGTGACGCCGACGGCGAGGGATAAAAGAATAAATAGTGTATTCAACCCATAGCTGACGGTTTGCATTAAAAGATCGCTTGAGAAGGTGGTGGCCTGGCTCATCTCCATAAGCCCCATAATGCTTCTATAGGCGTAGACGCCCGGCACCATCGGAATAACAGCGGGTGCCATAAAAACAGTAGTAGGCGTGTGCACCCAATGTGCTAACTGAATCGACAGCAAGCCCATGGTGCATGATGCCAGCAGTGTGGATGTCAGTAAATCGAGACCAAACTGCAGGGCTACACCTCTCAGCCCGTATCCCAGGGCAGCCAGAAAAGCTGAAGCCCAGAATGCCCGAATAGGCGAAGTGAACAGCGTAGCATAGCCCATGGCGACCAGAGCAGCCCAAAGACACTTTTCTAACAGCAAGCCGCTCATTATTGATGAACTCCCAACATTGCGGAGCTGATGACGATACCTGTGGCAATGGCAAATGCGATAACAATGCCCTGCGTGGCGCGTGCCTGTCCGACAATAATATAGCCATGCATGAGATCAATAATACCGTTGATCAGCGGCACGCCCGGAATCAAAAAAAGAACGGAAGTGGCTACAGCTATTTCCGGAGAATCTCCCCAGTGAAACACCAGACCCAGTCCACTGATAGTACTGGCGATAAAGCCAGCAGCGACAACGGTCAGGGCAAGGTTATAACCCTTGGCCAGCAATATATTTCGGGCTGTAAAGCCAATGGCTGTCGCCGCACCTGCCAGCAGCATGGCCAGAACTTCTCCGCCGGCCAGTCGACAAAAGGCCATACCTGCCAGAGTTATCATGACCAGCAATACCATTTTTGGGTAATGAGGAATGCTTCGGATGCGCTCTATTTCTATGGCAATGTCGGTCATGGGCCAGTTTTCAAAAGCGACTTTCCAACTCATTCGACTGATGGCGGATACCACACTGAGGTTTACAGCGTAATTGCCAACTCTTTTAAAAGCAGTGTGTTGAAGGTGGGGGCTCTCTCGATCAGATAGAGTCAAAGTAATCCCGGCAAAGGAGAAGAATAGTTCAATGTCATATCCCAGGGCATAAGATATTCGTCGTATATTACGATCAACCCTGTTTGTATGTGCACCGGATGACGTAAGCAGAACAGCGATATCCAGCAGAAGGCTGGACACGGCTCGGTGATTATACTCAGGGGCAAAATTCGATATAGCCATGAAAAGCAGATTCTGGAGTGAGGCAAGGATTCAGAAACCAGATCGGCCAATAATGCCAGGCTTCCCGATTCAGGTCAGGATTTTAGCAAACAGCAGAGATAGAAATATACCGCCATTGAACCACGCCAGCGACGGACACTTATATGAGCTGGCAGCCGAGATATGATATAAAGCTTCTCAGCCACAAGTGAAAAAGTGAAATTATTTTTCATTATGAAAGACCTTTTCACAAACAGTAAGCGGTAATATGGGCTGAAAAACATGCTGCAATTCTTTAAAGATGTAAAAAATATGCATTGGGCCCCAAGGCTGATTCTGGCCCTGGTCGTCTTGAAAGTGATCGCCGACGTGGTACGTGAACAGGCCATTTTTTAATCCTGAAAGCGTATAAAAACGCTGCAAATCAAGAGAATGGCTGAGCGAAAAGCTCGATAGTTTACGAAATTTCCGGGCTAAAACATTATCAATGGATTGGAGAGCATGGAATGGTCTTTGTCATCCTGGGGTTGTTGATTCTTGTTCTGGTGTTTGGTCCCCAGATCTGGGTAAAGCGAACAATCAGACTACATAGCAGTGATCGTCCGGATCTCCAGGGAACCGGTGGCGAGCTGGCTGAACATCTTGTGGAACGCTTTGGCCTTGAGGGTGTAAAGGTTATCAAAGGCAACCAGGGAGAAGACTTCTATAACCCGGAAGAGTGGCTGATTTCGCTTTCTCCGGAAAACTACGATGGACGTTCAGTTTCAGCAGTTGCTGTCGCGGCCCATGAAACCGGACATGCGCTTCAGCATCAGGAAAAACATGCCGGATTTATGCTTCGTCAGAGGCGGATACGTCTCGCCATAACCATAGAGCGTTTCAGTGCCATGGCACTGATGATTACGCCACTGATTTTCGCCCTGACCCGGGTTCCACACAGCATGTTGCTAACGGTTTTGGTCGGTATCTCCGGTATGCTAGCGGCCATCTGGGTGCAACTGATCAATTTGCCCGTTGAACTGGATGCCAGCTTTAAAAAAGCCCTGCCCATTCTGGCGGAGGGTTACCTGTCAGAAAAAGATATGCCTGCTGCCAGAGAGGTATTAAAAGCGGCTGCCATGACTTATGTTGCTGCAGCGCTGGGCAGCCTGCTTAATCTTGGCCGCTGGATTGCTATTCTCAGACGTTAGTTTGAATGAGCGTCATAATCTCTCCGGAGTATTTATTCTGAAGGAGCTCGAGGATGTTGGATTAGTTGAACTGATCTACTATGATTGCGTGCCTTTCTGTACGGATCACCTTCGGATATCTCCATGAGTCCTTATACCTCTCCTATTTCTGAACTTCTTGGTCTGGGCCACTGCGACTGGCAGGATTGGACGGATTACAGCCGTTTTGAATTTAATGAGTCGCACATCCCGGAGCTGTTGAAGTTGGCTCAGGACTGGGCCTTCTTTGACCATGACGATGCCGATACCGTCTGGTCACCCGTTCATGCCTGGAGAGTTCTGGGTATTCTGCAGGCAAAAGAAGCGGTAGAACCTCTGCTGGAGCTGTTCTACAAAGATGATGAACATTTTGTGATTTCAGAGTATCTGCCTTCTGTGGTCGGTCGTCTTGGTAAAGTGGCCACTGATCGCCTTTGGAGCATTGCCAGAAACACCGGGGAAAATGAAGATGCCCGGGATCTGGCTATAGAGTCTCTGCGCTGGAATGCGACTTACCATGACGCGGATCGTGAAAGCACAGTAGCAGGCCTTCAGCAGCTTCTGGAAGACAGGGAAGATGATGGGAACTATCTGAATACGGCCTTGGTCGGTGCCCTGATCGATCTGCACGGCAAAGAAGCAGCTAAAGTCATCCGCGATGCTTTTGAGCGTGGTAAAGTTGATCGTGAGGTTCATGGTGATATTGAGGACGTGGAGATTGAGCTGGGTTTGAGAGAAACCCGTTCCTTCATTCCTGACTGGCGTTTTGACGATGCCCAGAAGGCAACATTGGCAACCATGCTGTCTGAGTATGGCCAGATGTCCTATCAGGAATTGGAAGGTTTCCTGTTTGGTATCTGGGGCTCGCCTCAACCGGTGCCACCCAACCGCTGGTTTAAAAAAATCTTTGGTGAAACACCTGCTTTTAGGGATGCGCAGCAGGAAAAAGATGCTCACCGTATATTGTTTAATCTTTGCGACACGATTGAGCGGACTGCTGCAATGGGGCTGGATATCATTCCTGAAGACTGTCTGTCAGAAACGCCGGAAGATGAGCTGTTCCCCAATCTTCAAAAGTGGTCCAAAGGTTTCGGTGAAGCCAATGCCATGCTGGTGAACTTCTGGGAAGAAATATTCCAGCACCAGGCCATGAAAGAGCTGGAAGAATCCTGGACGGCCTGCACCATTCTCCTCAGCGTCTGGTCCAACCCTGAGCAGCTAATGGATAAAGCCAAAAAACCGGGGGGGCCTGACATTGGCAAGATGCTGTCTGCAGTGCCCTCTGTAGCCAGGGAGCTGGCTTCCATTGACTTGGGAGTTCGCACCCGTTGGGAAGCCATTACGGAAACGCCAGATCCGGTTTCTGTTACCAAAATTGGTCGCAATGATCCTTGCCCCTGTGGCAGTGGTAAAAAATACAAGAAGTGCTGCGGCGCTTGATTCTGGCAAGCTTATTATCCAGATGAAACACAACACTTTCTGGAAACGGGATCTCATGGAGGTCCCGTTTTTGTAACTGGTAAAGCCTTCACTCTGAATCAGGCACCAATCCTGCTGCCTGGCACAATAACTCTTCAATCTCATCCCATGCCAGAGGTTCGTTGTGAATCACCTCAATCCGACTGTTATCGCATTCTTCCAGTTCCATGATGCTGACTACTCCATCCTGGGCATTAAATGCCCTTGGCCCGAGATGGGTATTAACCACAGCTTTCAGACGTTTGGCGGGTATGCTGTTGAACAGATGAAACAGTGCATCGAAGGAAAACACCAGCATTGAACTGTACAGCCAGCCACAGCTGAAATGGCCCTGTCCCTTGTTCTCTCGCCGGATAAACAGCTCGCCATCAGGCAGTTGCAGGGGGGCGGTTTGGGGCATGGCGCTGTGTGAGTGATGCGCATCTGGGTGCAGAGCGACCTGATGGCCTTTGGGAAGATCCAGCCATTGCTGCTCCAGTGCGCCATGGGCCACCCAGGCTGTTTTGAGTGTTTTGTTTTCCATAGAGCTGCAGAAGTCGTCAAAACGCTCTTTGTCGGAATCCTCACAACAGTCGGTCTTATTGGCCACGATAACGTCTGCCAGAGCGATCTGATCCTGAAAATTTTCGTTATCCAGATACCGTTGGTCTTTCAGATTCCGGGGGTCCACCAGACAGATACTGGCTTTCAGGTCGAGTACATCGCAATAGTGCTCACCTGACAGCGTCTGCAGAATCTGCTCCGGATGCCCCAGCCCTGTGGGTTCGATCAGAATACGGTCTGGTTTGCTGCGGGCAATCAGCATATTCAACCCTATCTGCATGGGCAGCCCGGCCACGCAGCACATGCAGCCACCGGGCACTTCCCGGACAACTGCGCCTTTGCCCGACATTATGGCGCCATCAATGCCGATTTCTCCAAACTCATTCACCAGCACACCCCAGGTTTCGTCTCTGGGCTTGTTGGCAAGAAGATGAAGGATCGCAGTGGTTTTACCGGATCCGAGGAAGCCGGTAATCAGGTTAGTAGGGATTGCTTTGGTCATGACATCTGAAACTGATTGAGGTTGTTACAATATAACGTTTTTGGCGAAGGTATGGGAGAAGAATTTCGCTAAACACCGTCTACTGATGGAAGAAACCTGAAAATCGTCGATAGTTAGATGTAAGGTATTTTCAGCTTTCAAGGAGGATTATGAGCCATGGCTGGACCAGTAAATTTTCTCAAAGGCTTGGTGGGAGCGTCACCTTCACAGAGTTCGAACAAGGTCAAAGGCAAGCAGGTCGGGCGATATGATCATCGAGCTGCTGAGGCTGTCGATGGCAAACCCATCCTGAAGGAGTCAAAAGAATTCTTTTTGGCTCAAGCTCATCATCTGGAAAAACAGGCTGGACAGTACAGATCGAAGGTTGCGCAACAGTGCACACTAGAGCAAGCTCAAAAAGTCAGAACCCAGGCGGAAAATGCCAAAACCAGTGCCCAGCTCCAAAATGAAAAAATTCGTAAGGAACAAAAAAGCCGAATGGCCGAAGCAAAGAGAGCAAGACAGAAGGGTCCTCTGAATCAGATAAAAAAAGCCGCAGTTAAGGTTGTTGATGCCGTCAAGCATGAAGCAGAAGAACTTTATCAGACTGCATCACATGCTGTCGAATGGGGGGGGCGTCAGGTCAGATTAGTTAACGAACAAGATGTATTGAACAATATGATTAAGCAAAAAGACAAATTGAAGTGGTATAAGAACCCTGCAGAAAGCTTTCAACTGTGGCGGGACATAAGGCAGGTGAGAGCCAGAATCAAGACTCTCGAGAAGGAAAAGTAACAGTAAAACATCCGCTCACAGGGAAGTTTTTTTAGTCATATTGACTTCCCTTAGTCCTTCGATATGACTCCCCAGCCGCCAGATTATGAATAAACTCACCAATGTGGCGACGGATTCAAAAATAAGCTCTGACTGTTCCATGGGTGCAAAAGCCAATATTAAAAAGATCGGCAGGCTGAACACCAACGCTCTCATGGTGACGACCCAACCTATTGAAATCAGTCGGGTCCAGAACTGTTCTCCCTGAAGACCCCCGTTGCAGAGCCAGGCGTAAAAGATAGCAATGACAGGAATCAAGAGCTCTATGGCCTCAAGCCAGACTGAATGGGCAGAGCGGTCATTGATGCTTCCAGGAAAAAAAGCCAGGGTTAGAAATGCCAGCCAGCATATCGCATAGAGGTATGTTTCCCGACCAGAGAGAGGCTTCTTTATCAGTCGTTCCTTCAGCCAGTTGATATCCCAGAACACCACGAATTGCATAATCGTACCCTCCAAAAGCTTATATAGTTTAGAGTCTCCGGGGAGTGAAAAGTTCCCCGGAAGTGTCTGCTCAGTGTCAGATCAACAGAAAACCAATGCCTGCAAAAAGGGGAACCATCCAGGCAATTGGCAGCTTCCAGACAGCCAGAAGCAGATAAGCCAACAATGCCAGGGCAACATCCTGAGCATCCTTGATGGCCAGCGTAATCACCGGATTGTAAAAGGCTGCCAGAAGCAAGCCTACCACCGCCGCATTAATGCCATTGATAGCGGCTCTCAGCTTTGGCATGGCTTTCAGACGGTTCCAGAAGGGCCAGGCCGCTGCCAGCAGAAGGAAAGAGGGAGCAAAAATACCCAACAGAGCGGCCAGTGCATGGGAAATACTGTAGCTATCGCCGTATACACCGCCCAGAAAAGGAGCCAAGGCAAACATAGGGCCAGGTACTGCCTGGGCGGCACTGTAGCCAACCAGAAAGGCGTCCGGGGTAACACCGCCGGGATGTACAACTTCAGCCTGAAGCATCGGCAGAACAACATGACCGCCGCCAAACACCAGAGCACCGGCGCGATAGAAACTGTCAAACAGGCTCAGGCTGGTAGAGTCTGACATATCTGCAAAGAAAGGCAGCAAGATAAGGCCGGCAAGAAAAAGAACCAGTGCAGCAAAGGCCTGTCGTTTGCTGCCTTTAACCCGGGCATGGTCGTCATGAGCAGACTGATCTTTGTAGATGACGAATCCACAGGCTGCCGCCACAAAAATCACCCCAATCTGGGTGAATACGTGGGGGAGCAGCAACATGGCCCCTGCCGACAACACCGCTAATGTCACCCTGGGACGATCCGGACATAATGATTTGCCCATTTTGATGAGGGCATCTGCCACGACAGCAACGGCAAACAGCTTGATGCCCTGTAGCATTCCCATAGCGGCAGGGATGCCGGATATCTCACTGTAGCCCAGTGCCAGCAGGATCATGATCAGGGCAGAAGGAAGGGTGAAACCCAGGAATGCGGCCACAGCACCCGGCAGGCCGGCACGTTCAAAACCTATGCTCATTCCCACCTGACTGCTGGCCGGTCCGGGCAGCATCTGGCAGAGGGCTACGGTGTCAGCGTAATCTCTTTCGCTGAGCCATTTGCGACGTCCTACAAACTCTTTATGAAAGTAGCCAATGTGGGCTGTGGGTCCCCCGAAGGAGTAGCAACCCAGCACCAGAAAGCGCCAGAAGATGTCGAGAATCGAGTGTCTCATAAACTGTCCTCACAAATATTGCCCGCCATTGTAAGGATGGGTATGTCATTAATCGAATGAATTCACTTAAGTACCTAACCAGTTGGTTTCGCATATTCTGGACGGCGGCTTTTTCCACCCTTCTGCGTTCCAACTCTGGTTGCGTAGCTATGGCTACGCGCCCGTCGTTGCGCCTTGAAGGATGAAAAAATCCACTCGCCAGAATATGCGAAACCAACTGGCCAGGTACTTATTGGAAATCATTTCAGATAGGGTTCTGTGCAGAATGGCGGCTGTTTTTTTTCGCAAGTAGTGGCTGTCCTATTGAATCTACTGATTGTGAGAAGGGTTTTCAGTTGAGTATGCTTAAGTATCTGGCCATCGGAGTGATTTTCAGGATAACAAATAAATGTCGTCTACTACCGAGAGCAGTGACAAGCAACAACCTTTGGTTCAGCATCTGCTAGAGCTGAGAACCCGTATTCTGCGCAGCATCGTTGTTGTGCTGATTATTTTTGCCGGGCTCTTCTACTTTTCCAGTACGCTCTATGAATTCTTTTCAGAGCCTCTGCGAGTTTTTCTGCCGGAAAATAGCAGCATGATCGCAACGGATGTTGCTTCGCCCTTTCTGGCACCTTTCAAACTGACAATGGTCCTGTCACTGTTTGCCGCTATTCCTTTTATCCTCAATCAGATATGGGGGTTTATTGCGCCGGGGCTATACAGGCACGAGAAGAGGCTGGCTGTACCACTGCTGATTGCCAGTGTCGTACTGTTTTATGTCGGAGTGGCTTTTGCCTACTTTGTGGTCTTTCCGCTGATCTTTGGGTTCTTTACCAGCACCGGCCCTGAGAGTGTCACGGTGATGACCGACATAAACAGTTACCTGAATTTTATTCTGAAACTGTTTTTTGCCTTCGGTATGGCATTTGAGATTCCTGTTGTCACTGTGCTTCTGATCTGGTCGGGAGTCTCAACCGTTGAGTCCCTGTCTGGAAAGCGTCCCTATATTGTCGTAGGCTGCTTTGTTCTGGGCATGCTGCTGACCCCTCCTGATGTAATTTCCCAGACTCTGCTGGCTGGCCCGATGTGGTTGTTGTTTGAGGTGGGCATTCTGTTTGCTCGTCTGACGTCTCGAAAACCAGAGGAAGCCGAAGTGAAGTCGTGAATCAGAGGCCTTTTACCTGAATGAGCGGAAAGCCCCGTACTTTTAGAGGATGTCAAGATAAAGCTATCTCATCAGCTTAAGGGTGATAAGATGGCTTCTTTGTTCATGACTGATTTAATGACTCTGCAGGGTGCTCCCACTGCCACGCTATTCGCAGGAATGTCACGAGTCACCACACTGCCCGCTCCAATCACAGAATTATCGCCAATAGTTACTCCGGGATTGACGTTCACATTGGCGCCCAGCCAGACGTTATTACCGATGGTGATGGGTTTGCAGAACTCCAGCCCTGTGTTTCGGGTTACTGAATCCAGAGGGTGTCCCGCAGTACTTATGGTGACACTGGGGCCAAACAACACATCATTACCAATGGTGACTTTAGCACCGTCGAGAATCGTGCAGTGATGGTTGGCATAAAAGTTCTCTCCCAAGTGGATATTGTAGCCATAATCACAATAGAAAAAGGGCTCTATCCATGCTTCTGAAAGGGTACCCAGAAGTTCATTGAGAACCTCTGCCTGTTGTGTTTTGTCGTCCGGTGAAACTTGATTAAAGCGGTGACACAGCTTCTTGGCCTCGAGGCGATCCTGGGTCAATTCTGAATCAAATGCAAGGTAATCCAGTCCTGCAAGCATTTTCTCTTTTTCGGTCATAAGGCTACTTCAATAAAAGTTTGTCAGTGGCTTTATTAACTCATGTCTGGATCAGGGGTTTAGTACGTGCTTTCCGATCTATTATCAGGATCTCTTGTCAGATAAATAGTCCTGAGCCGGAATACTGAATACTGGATGTTACGAAAAAGCTTAAAATATCAGCATTAGTGGCGGCTGAATAAGTAAATTCTTATTGATCCCATCAAGCTGGGCCTTGTCATTTTTTTGACTCATTGCTATCAGGTTGAATGCCTGAATCAGATCATTCTGACAGGCTCCTGAACGGTTAAGCTTTTTTCTCAGTAACGATGTTATATTGTTGGTGAATTACAGTAGCTGATTGGGGTGAGAGGCTGACAGCTTCCCCCCTTTAATATTCTATGGATGCTGATTTTGGGAATGATCTTTAAAACATGATCTTTAAAACAACAATGGGCTTGCTGGCGTGGTTGGCCCTGATTTTTCTCTATCTGTTTTCGGTTGCCCCTATTGCCAATCTTCTCGCCAGGGGGCTGGAGATATATCCTCCTGTTGATAGGAGTCTTTGTAAAAAAGCCGATGCCATGGTGCTGCTGGGAGGGGGAAGGCCGAGAAGCTCTGCTGAACTGGAGGGTTATCAGCCGACCCCTCTGTCACTTGAGCGTATTCGTTATACCGCCTTGTTGCACCGGGAGTGTGAAGTCCCCATTCTGGCCACTGGCGGTGGGAAGCGACCTGAGTCGGAAATGATGGCCAGGGTTCTGAAGAATGACTATAACGTTGATGTCTCATGGAAAGAAACTCAGAGCACGACAACCCGGCAAAATGCCCGGAACAGTAAAAAGCTGCTGGGTAATAAGCTGGCAGGCAAAGAGCAGATAACGGTTGTCCTGATTACTCACGCCTGGCATATGCCCCGGGCAGTGTTGAGTTTTGAAAGGGCTGGTTTCAAAGTGATTCCGGCACCCACAGCATTCAACTCGAAAGAGATCACCTGGCAGAAAGGGGCCAATTGGATCCCGAGGGTTCGTAATCTCAGGCTCAGTGAACTGGCCCTGAATGAATATCTGGGCTTAATCTGGTATCGGCTGACCATTCGTTAAGGGTGTCGAAAACGGGTTTTTGTGACGCCCTCTTTAGCAAGCCGGGCTATTTGACAATGCCGCCTTTGGTGGCCCGTCCAGGGTCCAGAATCTTCTTCAATGCCTCTTCCGACATACCGGTTTTTTCTTTAGCAACTTCGATGACCGGACGTTTCTCACGATAAGCCTGCTTGGCAATTTCAGCCGCCTTCATATAGCCAATCAATGGGTTCAGAGCTGTCACCAGTACCGGATTGCGCCTCAGCGTTTCCTTGATATGAGCTTCCCTGACAGTAAAGTCGGCTATAGCCTTGTCGGCGAGAATCAGGCTGCTATTGGTGGCCAGAGTAATGCTATTGATCAGATTGTTGGCGATCAGCGGCAGCATGACATTGAGCTGAAAATTGCCAGACTGGGCGGCAATCGCGATGGCTGAGTCCAGCCCCATGATCTGGGCGGCTGCCATGGTAACCGATTCGGAGATAACCGGATTCACCTTACCCGGCATGATACTGGAGCCAGGCTGCAGGGTAGGCAGTTCAATTTCACCAAGCCCTGCCAAAGGTCCACTGTTCATCAGGCGCAGATCATTGGCGATCTTCATCAGTGACACCGCCACACTGCGAAGGTCTGAGGACAGTTCAAGCGCTGTGGCCGGCAAGCTCTGGGCTGCAAAGAAGTTATTGGCAGGCTTGAAAAGCAAACCGGTATCCTGACTCAGTTGTTTGCTGACTTTTGTTGCAAAGTCGTGATGAGTGTTGGTTCCGGTGCCAACAGCGGTGCCACCCAGAGTGAGTTGATAGAGACGCTCAAGGGTCTGCCTGATTCGTTGTTGGTCATTATTGATCAGTGCTATCCAGCCACTGATTTCCTGACCAAAGGTTACGGGCATGGCATCCATCATATGGGTTCTGCCTGTTTTTACGGTATTCTCAAGCTCTAACCGACGCTTTTTCATCACTTCCAGAAGATGATTCAAAGCGGGCAGCAGGTGATTATGAATCAACAAGGCAGACGATACGTGAATAGCAGAAGGAATGACGTCGTTGCTGCTTTGTCCCATATTGACGTGATCATTGGGCGAGATTTTTAATCCTGAAGTACGATTGACCAGATTACTGATCACTTCGTTCACATTCATATTACTGCTTGTTCCGGACCCGGTCTGGTAGACATCGATAGGAAACTGATCCGCATATTTTCCCTCAATAAGAGTATCTGCAGCTTCGATAATGGCCAGGGCACTCTCTTCAGCCAGTAACTCAAGTGACTGATTGGTTCGGGCTGCGGCTTTTTTGATGCGGATAATGGCTTCTATGAAAGGATGAGGCAATGGCTGCCCACTGACAGGAAAGTTCTCAACTGCCCGCTGGGTCTGGGCACCATAGAGGGCGTCCCTGGGAACAGTCACTTCTCCCAGGCTATCGCGTTCAATTCGCACCCCGGTTGGGCGTTCTGCAGAGCTGTACATGGCTGTCGACTGTCCCATTAGTAGTGCCAGAGTCAAATGTCGCCAGGGTTTTTGCTTGAGGTTGGTGTTTGTCATTGAATCGAAACCCTATCCAGTCCGGAATTCGAATGTGAACGCCAATATCATAGACCCTTATAGCCTATTGGCGGCTATTGAGAATAAAAAATCAATTTTTTGTATGAAGCCGGTTTAATGCTTTTAATACCGCATAAAGCTTGTTCTTTTCTTGAACTGAACGATAAAATCTCGCCACTTTTACTGACCGGATATCAGGATAATGGACGTTAAGGTAGTCGATTATACGGCCACAGATGCAGCTCAAAAATTTGTTGAATCACTCCGCGAAACCGGCTTTGCGGTTTTAACCAAGCACCCTTTGAGTCAGAACCTGGTTCAGTCAATTTACGATAACTGGTTGAACTTCTTTAATTCTCCCGCCAGACAGGATTTTCTGTTTGATCCTGAAAAGCAGGACGGCTATTTTCCACCAGAGGTTTCTGAAGTGGCCAAAGGGCATGAGAAGAAAGATATTAAAGAGTATTACCATATTTATCCCTGGGGCCGGATTCCTGCTGAACTGAAATCAGAAATTACAGATTATTATGAAAAAGCTTCTGATCTGGCGGGTGAGTTGCTGGGATGGGTTGAAAGTAATGCACCTTGTGAGGTAGCAGAAGGCTTTTCCGAGCCGCTTCCACATATGATTGAAGACACGCCAAATACTTTGCTCAGGGTACTTCACTATCCTCCGTTCACTGGCGAAGAAGAGCCGGGAGCCATTCGCGCAGCAGCCCATGAAGATATCAATCTGCTGACCATTCTGCCAGCAGCCAGTGAGCCCGGCCTGCAGGTCAGATTGAAAGATGGCAGCTGGGTCGATGTTCCTTCAAAGTTCGGCTACCTGATCATCAACACCGGGGATATGTTGCAGGAAGCTTCCGGCGGTTATTTCCCTTCCACCAGTCACAGGGTGATCAACCCGACTGGTGGTAAGGGTGAGAAATCCAGAATGTCCCTGCCTCGTCTACCTTAACCAACAACATATTGTTGATGCGGTCACGGTTGGACAACATCTCATCCAGCTCCATGGATCCCAGAACCGCACGGATGTTGGTCATCACCAGATTCTGCATGGCCCGATAAAGCTCATTAACCTCATAGGATGCACGAACGGCATCCTGCACCTGGTAAAAACAAACGGCGTCTGTCGTTACCTGGGCATTATCAGAAGAGATAATCTCCTGTGAAGGTATATCAAGAACCTGCTCCATCATATTGATTTTTTTACCAATCCTGTCAACAACTGGCACGATAACGTGCAGACCCGGGGGCAGTGTTCGGGTATATTTACCAAAACGTTCTACGGTGTAATGAAAGCCCTGTGGAATCATCCTGACACCGGTGCTAATCAGCACAGCAATCAGGACTACCAATGCAATAGCTGTAATCTCAAAACCCACTTAGTCACTCCTTCGTCTGAAAAGTAATATCGATCCAGCAGACAGTCTGACAGAAAAAAACCACAAGACAAACTTGATATAGGAGGAGTTGTCGAAAGTAGGTGATATAAACCGTGACGTTATTTTTTCAGGCAGAAGACAATACGGGTTATTGCGTGGTTATGCCTGGTACTTGGTTGATGTGCCATTAATTACGACAGCTCACTTCTATATAGAGAAGAGCCCCACCGAAGCTTTGATGCGACTGCATTTTTTTTCCGGCACCATGGTGTTTATTTGAGTAGGTCACATCACAGCTATGATCAGGGGCGTAGCGATGGAATTCAACGCTGTTATCTCCAATTAGAGGCATCTCTACATACCAGTCGAACATGTAGCGGTAATTATTTCCGTACAGACGCACATAGGTCTCAAATCCGTGAAACAACGAGTCGTTACATCCTACTGCTGTGACAGTTTCTTGAGAGAAGACATCAAATTTTCTTTTGTCTTCGATAAAGCCATGTGAGGGATCCCCCATATCCAGGAGCATGTCTTCATTGGTGTGGTTTTCTATCTTGAAAATCGCAACTACGCCTGCATTATTACATTCGTGGTCAGCGTGCGCGTATGACAATCCAACGAATACAGCGCAAATGATCAGGGTTGCCTTTACGTTCATAATGTTTATCCTCTCAGACTCTGCAACTGTTCCACTATAATTCCCGGAAATTATCGTGTGTACAGCTAGCACTTGAACTCACGAGATTCTCACCCACAACGACCATTATACTAGAAGTATATCCGTAACGATCATAGGGACACTGCAACATGTTGGTAGGATCATATTTAGTCTTAACCCAGGGATCACAGCGGGGACAGAACAAAAACCACGTAACGACAGCAGTCGCCTTTGGCGGGGTATCCCGGGATATGACGATATCCTGAGATCGCGGTTTATCGCCATAGGAACACTTTGTAAGTATTGTAGCCTTGTAATGGAGGCCAAGTTTGCTGATGTTTAAGTAATAGGGTGGCATCGAGTCAGTTGTTGGAGTATAAACCCCGTACATGCAATAGCTTCCCGACCCAGCCTTGAAAGAGTAGGACACGCTATGGTCGGAGTCTTCGTTTCTTATAAAATAAATGAAATCATCCAGTGCATATGTTCTTGCATCCACGCAGTGAGGTGGTCTTGTCTGATCGTCATACTCAGCGTAGTTACCTGGTGGAACGACTGAAAGAACTGGGCGTGGCTTGATTCTTTATCAAAGGATGGCCGAATTAAAAAGGGTGACTCAAAGCCACCCTTTTTAATTCAGATAACAGACAGCCGATCCTTACTTCTGTGAATCAGAGACAGATCTTCTTGCGCTGAGAACCGCCACAATAATCATTATCAAACTCAAGAATAAAACAGGCCAGGACCCCAGTAACATGAAAGGAGTATTGCCTGTCATGACTTCAGCGGTGCCTCTCAGTACTCCGGGTTTGAAACGTTCGATGCTTTCAACCACCTGACCTTTATCGTTTATCAGGGCAGTGATACCGTCGTTGGTCGCGCGAATCATGTATCGACCGGTCTCCAGTGAGCGCATACGGGCCATCTGGAAATGTTGCTCGGGGCCAATAGACTTGCCAAACCAGGTGTCATTACTGATGGTTATTAACAACCCACTGTCTTTTGCCTGCCGGGCAGCAAAGTCGGGGTAAACCACCTCATAACAAATATAAGTGGTTATCACAGTGTTGGGGACTCGCAGTTTTTCCTGACCACCAGGCCCCGGGCTGAATGCCGACATAGGCAGGTCAAAAAAGCTGATCAGCCCGCGCAGGAGTGAATCAAGAGGAACATACTCCCCAAAGGGAACCAGCTTCTGCTTGTAATAGCGACCTTCTCCCAGACCCATGGCGATTATGCCGTTGTAATACTTTTCGTCGAACAGAGATTTTGTGTCCTCAGATCGCTCATCAATAGGTAAGCCGAGAATCAGGGCGCTGTTGTGTTCAGCTGCTTTACGATTGAGCTGACTGAGCACTGATCTGGCCTGACTGTAGTAAAGAGGCATGGCATTTTCAGGCCAGATGATCAGCTCCTGATCCCACTCGTCTTCAGAAAGTCCATAGAAAGTCTTCAGTGTTTTCTCAACATAGCCGGGGTCCCATTTCAGGAGCTGGGGGATATTCCCCTGAACAGCGCTGAAGCTTATCTCCCCCACAGGGTGAGTCCACTGTAATTTACCCAGTGGAACCGATGCAACCCAGAACACCAGGGTGATTGACAGGGCGATTAAAGATGGGTTCCGATGGGCTCGATCAGTGACCAGTGTCGCAGTAATCAGGGCTGCAGTCGAAGCCATGAGCAGAGTCAATCCAAAAACACCTACGACAGGTGCCCAGGATTGAACAGGGGTGTCGAGCAGTGAGTAACCCTCAAGAAGCCAGGGGAAGCCAGTGAGTAGCCAGCTACGAACCCATTCAAACAGTGTCCATAATCCGGCGAAAATCAGAGCTTGTTGCCAGGGAGCCTGAATATTGAATCGATGCCTGAGTTTTGCATAAAGATAGAAAAGCGGCATGACCATCAGGGCAGCCATCATAATAACGAACAGAGCGGTTAGCAGAGCTGCCAGAGGGACTGAGGCAGCACCAAAGTTATGGATGCTGACATAAATCCATGAAGTCCCTGTACCGAAAAGGCCCAGCCCAAACAGAAAGCCTCGGACAGTGGTCGTCTTTACTGTTTCTGTGCGGGTATAAGCAAAGCCTGCTGCTGTAGCAACGATCAGGACAGGCCAGATGTTAAAGGGACTGAAACCCAGTGGAAACAAACTTCCAGCCAACAGTGTGGCAAGGTGACCAAAGTAGAGTGTTTTTTTGTTCATAAATGGAATTCGGAAAAGTCAGTTTCCTCAGCGGTGACTGGCTGGAGAACCGTCGGACTGAAACCAGTCACTGTGAGTCCTCCCCGCCAGTTTGCCTGATTTTGCTAGACGGGGCTAACTCGCAACAGTCGAATTCGGCGACCGTCAGAATTCAGAACATCAAATCGGAAACCGTTAATTTCCACGAACTCATTCCTTTTGGGCATATGTCCGAACTCCTGCAGGACAATCCCCCCAATGGTATCAAACTCTTCGTCGCTGAAGCTGGATTCAAAGTGCTCGTTGAAGTCTTCTATAGGGGTCAGGGCTTTGACGATAAAAGTACGGGCCTGTTCCTCAACCGGTTTGATGAAGCTGTCCTCTTCAACATCGTGCTCGTCTTCTATATCCCCGACAATTTGTTCGAGAACGTCTTCGATCGTGACCAGACCGGCTACACCACCAAATTCATCAATGACTATGGCCATGTGATTACGGTTGGTTCGGAACTCTTTCAGGAGCACATTCAGACGTTTGCTTTCAGGAATGAAAGTGGCAGGACGAAGGTGGTCCTTGATATTGAATTTACCATTCTGGAGAATCAGCGGCAGAAGATCCTTGGCCAGAAGAATGCCGATAATCTCGTCTTTGGTATCGCCGATGACGGGAAAGCGGGAGTGGGCTGATTCGATCACCCTGGACAGGAAGTCCCGAGGCTCCTGGTCTTCATCAACACAGACCATCTGGGAGCGTGGGATCATGATTTCCCTGACCTGCATGTCAGCCACCTGAACAGCGCCCTCAATAATACTGAGAGCTTCATCGTCAATAATGCCCCTGAGTCCGGCATCATTGAGCAGAGTCAGTAGCTCACTCCGGTTCTGAGGGTCCTGAGCGAACAGAGCCGTCAGTTTGTCTTTCCATGTCGGGGCGGGCGAGTCGCCCGGCGCAGTGTCGTCGTTCATTACCTTGTATTACCGTGAAGGCCTTCTCATGGCATCATCTGCATGATTCGGCCAGCCTCTCCTATGATGATGATCCGCCCTTTTCAGACTGGTACGGATCAGGAAAACCAAGGCTTTGGAGAATCGCTGTTTCCAGAGATTCCATCGCCTCGGCTTCGTCTTCTTCGATATGGTCATAACCCAGCAAGTGCAGTGTGCCATGAACCATCATATGAGCCCAGTGTGCCTGAAGGGTTTTTTCCTGTTCCCTGGCCTCACGTTCAACCACAGGTGAACAGATAACCAGATCGCCCAAAAGCGGCAGGTTGAGTTCTTCCGGCAGGTCAGAGGGAAAAGACAGAACGTTGGTGGGACCGTCTTTTTGGCGCCATTGCCGGTTGAGTTCTGCACCTTCCTCACTGTCAACAATACGCAGACTGATTTCGGCTTCTTCGCGATGATTGTCAACTGCTGCAGCTGCCCATTTGTGCAGATCCGATTCCGAGGGTATTTCGGAACTCCCGCTGGCTATCTGTACGTCGACATGGACGTCTGCAGACATTACTGAACCCCTGCAACAGATTTGTTCTGACTTAACTGATCAAAGCGATCGTAAGCCCGCACAATTCTCTGGACAATCGGGTGACGGACAACGTCCTTGGCGTTAAACCAGTTGAAGCCAATACCGTCGACACCTTTGAGAACATCAATGGCATGAGCCAGACCAGAGCGGGTGCCCCTGGGCAGGTCGACCTGGGTAATGTCACCGGTAATGACGGCGGTTGAGCCAAAACCGATGCGGGTCAGGAACATTTTCATCTGTTCCGGCGTCGTGTTCTGGGCTTCATCAAGGATGATGTAAGAGTTATTAAGAGTACGGCCACGCATGTAAGCGAGAGGGGCAACCTCGATCACATTTTTCTCGATCAGTTTGTCGACTCGCTCAAAGCCCAGCATTTCATAGAGTGCATCGTAGAGAGGACGCAAATAAGGATCGATTTTTTGAGACAGGTCACCCGGAAGAAAGCCCAGCTTTTCACCGGCTTCCACAGCGGGCCTTACCAGCAGGATTCGACGGATTTCCTCTTCTTCCAGAGCCTGAACGGCAGCAGCAACAGCCAGATAGGTTTTACCGGTGCCAGCCGGGCCAATACCAAAGTTGATATCGTGAGTAAGAATGGAACGAACATATTTCTGCTGGTTTTCACCTCTTGGAGTGACTGTGCCCTTGCGGGTGCGCAGAGTGATCAGATTGTCGGATCTGGCTTCGTGGACCCATTCAACAGCTGACTCCTGAAGATAGAGGTGCACTGTCTCAGCCGTCAGGTGTTCTGTTTTTCCGGTCTCCCGGTATAGACGCTTGAGTATCTCCGAAGCAGCCTGGGCACTCCGATCCTCACCCCTGATCGTGAACTGGTTGCCACGATAACGGATATCAACGCCAAGGCGCTGTTCTATCTGTTTCAGGTGCTGATTGAATTGTCCGCAGAGCTCTGCGAATCGATGGGGATCGTCCGGTTCGAGAAGAAACTGACAGGTTATACCTGTACTTTTTGTCGGTGTTGCCTGGATCTGGGTATTCAAGTCGAGAATTCAGCTCTTACTGCGATTTATATTGGTTAAGCATATACTGCAGTCCGATTCTTGCCGTATTTTATTCGCTATGAGTGTATTTTGCTGTGCACTCGCAGCGGGCAAAAATGAGTGAATCAGACTGCTGAAAAATAGGATTTTACCGTAGGTTTTAACAATGTCATCTGTTTAATCCATTCATTCTCTGCGATCAGAGAATATGTTCCAGCCCGTATACCAGTTCAGCCTTGTCGTGGATGTACTCACTGGCCATAAGAATGCCTGGCATGTAGCTTGTTCGTTCAATGGAATCATGACGGATGGTCAGGTACTGACCAGTGTCGCCCAGAATCACTTCCTGAGAGGCTACAAAGCCTGGCATACGGACTGCGTGCAGCTTTATTCCCCTGTAATCACCACCCCGCGAGCCTTCAATGTTGGCAACCTGATCATGGGTACCAATATTGAACTTCTCGCGCTCTTCGCTCATCAGTTCGGCTGTTTTTACTGCGGTACCCGATGGGAAGTCCACTTTTTGCTGGTGATGGTACTCAATGATTTCGGCGTATTCATAATAACGGGCGGCCTGCCTGGCAAACTGCTGCATCAGCACGTTACCCACGATGAAATTAGGTGCAATAAAGCAGCCTTTGCCGGTTTCCCTGACCCAGCTCCGAATGCTCTCCAGGTCTTCAGGCGTAAAGCCGGTGGTACCGACTACCGCTGAAGCACCAGAGAACAGAGTGTTCTTCACAGTTTCCATACGAATTTCCGGACGGGTAAAGTCAACGACAATATCGGCGTCGTTGTTTTTCACTTCCGCTGCCAGGTCATCGCCCAGGTCGATGGATGCGGCCAGTTCCAGACGGCTGTGTTTTTGGACAAACTCAACCACTGTCTGTCCCATTTTGCCTTTGGCTCCGTTCACAGCGATTCTCAAAACTGACATGGTGTGCTCCGTGATAATTGTCTGATGTTATGGGAAATGCCACCTAACGGGTTTTGGCATGCAGGTGAGTGACGACACTGTAACGGATCAGGTGGAGCTGTCAATGGTCGACCAGCGAACCTGCGAGAAAAGAAAATAGGGCGACATCTATTCTGACACAGGGGATAATTTCACGACAATGCCCAATTAATAGCTGGGGCGGGGGCACTCTTGGCTTAACAAAAGTCAAAACCAACCCACATCAGCTATGAAGGCAGCCAGAGAAAAAGCTATTTCCTACAAACCATACTGAGTGGCTGTCAAATCCGGGCTTGTTCAACAACCGGATAAGATTGCGGCTGTGCACAATCTATCCTTATTCGTTATGAATCATCCGAACTTTAACTTAAAATTTAGAATTACTAATCATCGTCATCGTCGCAACCAAATCCGATATACCCTGTGATGTCCCAACTATCCCTATTTTTATAGATAGTACGACGATCCCAACCTATAAAACCAACCTCATTCCAACTATTAGCATTTTCATAAATAACATTTTTGAAAACGCTAATATAACCTGTCACTTTTTCTTGATGTGGGGTTTCGTAGAAGATTTTTGAAAAAATACTATAACCCAAGCTATTTGTTAGCTCAAAAGCAAACTTTTGTAGCATGTCAACGTAAACATTTTTATGTGATTTATCAGAAATCTTGTAGATGGTTTGGTTATCTAAACCAATGTAACCAATGGCCGTCCAGCTGTTGGAACTCTTATATACTAGACATGAAGCGTGCCCTAAATTCGAGATGCCTGTAATAAAAAGGGCGCATATAAAGCTCTTGATAAATTAAACTCCTTATATCCGGTACTAATGATTAGTATTTATGCGCTAAAGCCAACTCATAATGAAAGCATGTTACGTGCGATTAACGAAACTCAATAAATGATAGATATGTATGCGAAATCTCTCAATTTTTTGATAATCACGCTTTTCAGGAGCAAAGGCCTACAGGTAAATGTATCCAGTCTGCACGATTTTGGCAGCGGATTTGCCCGAGGGTAAAAGAAGATTGATAGCTGGCCTCGGTGAGCTTGAGACCAGCCACTCTGTTCGAAGGGTCAGGCAACAACACCCAGTTCAGAATCAATCAGGCTGCCACGCAAACTGTGAGGGAACGCCTCAACAATCTCAACCTCGGCAAATCGACCAATCAGGCGAGGTTCGGCACACTTGAAGTTAACCACACGATTGCACTCTGTCCGGCCACTCAGTTCGCCCGGGTCTTTTTTGGAGTAACCCGTTACCAGAATTTTCTGGGTGCTGCCTACCAGACGACGACTGATTTGCATGGTCTGTTGATTGATTCGCTCCTGCAGAATTTTCAGTCGCTGCTTTTTGGTGGACTCAGGAACGTCGTCGGGCATGTCGGATGCCGGGGTTCCGGGGCGTTTGCTGTAGATGAAGCTGAACGAGGCATCGAAACCGATCTCGTTGATCAGGTTCATGGTGTCTTCAAAATCTTCATCGGTTTCACCCGGGAAGCCCACGATAAAGTCTGAAGAGAGACTCAGGTCAGGGCGGTGTTCACGCAACTGGCGAATCTTGTCCCGGTACATCCCAACTTCGTGGTTACGTTTCATCAGGGAGAGAATTCGGTCAGATCCGGCCTGCACAGGAAGGTGAAGGTGGCTGACAAGTTCCGGTACCTGAGCGTAAACATCGATCAGGCTCTGGGAGAACTCTTTCGGGTGAGACGTAGTGAAACGAATTCGGTCAATGCCGTCTATCGCAGCGACTATGGTGATCAGCTCAGCCAGATCACAAACAGTACCATCGTCTTTTTCGCCACGATAAGCATTTACATTCTGCCCCAGCAGATTGATTTCCCGAACCCCTTTCTCAGCCAGACCGGCGCACTCGGCAATTACGTCATCCATGGGGCGGCTGACTTCTTCACCACGGGTGTAAGGAACAATGCAGAATGTACAGTATTTGCTACACCCTTCCATGATGGAAACGAAGGCTGTTGGTCCTTCTACAGAAGGCTCTGGCAGCCGGTCAAACTTTTCAATTTCCGGGAAGGTGACATCGACCACAGGGATATGGTTGCTCTGGGTGGCATCGATCATCTCTGGCAGGCGGTGCAAGGTTTGTGGTCCGAATACTACGTCTACCTGGGGCGCACGCTTACGGATAGCTTCCCCTTCCTGACTGGCCACGCAGCCTCCGACACCGATCACCAGGTCGGGATTGGCTTCTTTCAGTTTTTTCCACCGACCCAGTTGATGGAACAGCTTTTCCTGGGCTTTTTCCCTCACAGAGCAGGTGTTAACCAACACAACATCGGCTTCTTCCGGATTGTCCGTTAACTCCAGAGTATGGGTTTCTCCGAGCAGGTCAGCCATTCGAGCTGAGTCGTACTCGTTCATCTGGCAACCGTGGGTTTTGATATAAAGCTTTTTTGTTGCGCTCATACTTTTGCTTTCTGGGTTCACATTTTTTTCGCTCAGGGCTGTTTGTTCGCTCAGGGCTGTTTGTTCGCTCAGGGCTGTTTTGGTTATTTCAGACGCCAAAGCCGGATTCCTGTCTGCTGTATAATGGTCTGAGACCCTGAAGCTGTCATGTTCAGGCCTCAGGTGACTCAGAATAGCAAAATCAGCGATCACTGATCTGGCTGGTGAAAAAGTCGCCATTATAACGGCAGTCGACCCCGTAAGGTAGTGAGCAATATTTCTGACCCTCCATACAGAGACTACGTGATAACCATTCGGCTATAGTTCGTCTTTCAAGCCTGTTTTGGGGGTGTAGACAGGCATCAGTGTCATTTTTACAACCCCGGTTTTCATGACGACATAACTTTGCACGTCGGTTCTTTGCAGACGAACGGTATCCAGGAGGTCATCGGCCTTCATTCTGTCCAGGGCATCGTAGAATTCGGTCTCTTCCGATGAGAAGCGATTATTGAGCGTATCGAGAGCACTCTTGATATGGCCTATTTCAGGATAACTGGCGCTGGCCAGCTGTATTCCAATGGCTACAGCCTTGCTGAGGATTTTGCCGATCAGTCTGAAGGGGATTTCCCAGTCATTTTCCATCAGAGTCAGCTGTACGGAGTCTGCATTCAACCAGATAATCAGTTCTGTTTTGCCTTTATTGACGCCTTTTTCTTTTGCCCAGGGGATTTCAATCGTATCCTCACGAATGGGCTGGTCGCCATTGTAGTAGGTCAGATGCATGTAGATTTCAGGCTTGGTGAAATACTCGCCGACCCGTTCCAGGTTGAGCTCCAGAAGATAATCACGTTCAGGCAGGCGCTCTGTGGCAATGGTGTTGGGGTCGACAATGGGTTTCGTATGCATGACCGGAGTACTGAGTCGGGCAGGGCGATGAACCAGCAGGATGACATCTTTATCCAGGTCATCGACATTCTTTGTGGTGAAGTCGCAGTGTTTATCCCGGCAGGATGAAGAGCTGGTGACTTCCGCTTTGCGGGGCTGATCCCGCTCCTTTGGTAACAGGAAGCCAATATAGGGGCTATCGGCGTCTTGTACCTTGCGGTAACGCAGTTTCATCAGCGACTCTTTTTTTCGCTTACCAAAGTGGAAACAGTCTGCCACCCTATCGAGTTCTTCTATCTGCTGACTAATATCTTCCTGAATAGTTTTGGGCACTTCCGGATAATTTTTTTGAATTATTTCAGGGATGCTTTGCAGGGCAAGATCCCCTGCTTCATCTAATTGCGAGGGGTTGGTGGCCTCTTTACGAATATGATCCAGGTGTTTCCAGGGTTTAAGGGTTTCGATGAAGCGCTGTTTCATATCAATCAATCTTTGCTGCTTCTCTTTCAGGCCAAGAGCGTCAATGTCGGAACACTCTTTGTCGGCAAAAGCAGGAGGGATAAAAAGAGACAGGAGTATGGGTATAAGCAGTGGGAGTCGTGTATTCATGAGGAGCCTTAGGAGATGTTAAGGAATGAACAGGCAAGATATTGGAAGGAAAGCGGAGCACATATTTTAATTAGATACGATTGTCGAATCTGTCAAATTCCGCTGTGGAATATCGGAATCAGTCGCTAACACCTGTTGTATTTCATCCCAAGTGAGCCCCGGGTGGTACACGCTCCTTGCTTATGGAGTCGTCTTCTTTGGCCCTTTTTGCAACAGTGGCCGTATAGTATTGATTCGCATTGCACCCAGGATATTGCTGATGCTCGCAAGAACACGGTATTGGGCATAAACGTACTGATAATCAGCAGCGAGGTATTGCTTGCGCGCTTCAAACAGCTCGTTCTGAGTATCAAGCAAATCCAATAACGTACGATGGCCAGCCTTAAATTGCGCCAGATATAACTCCGTACTCTCTCTGGATTGCTCTACATAATCGTGTAAATGGACGCGTGATTGCTTTAGTGTCACGAAAGCGTCCCAAGATGATTCTGCATTGGCCTGAACCTCGCGATACACCTTATTCGAACGCATCCGGGAGGCTTCCTCCCGATAGAGAGCCCGACGATAACGGGAGCTGCTTTGTCCCCCGGAGTAGAGGTTCCAGTTCATTTCTACAAGCAGTCGCGATTCATCTTCCCGACCATCAAAACCAGACACATTATCTTTCCAACTACGATCTGCAACTAAGTCAAAGCTGGGATAGTTTTCAGATTGAACACCTTTCACATCAGCTGTTGAAGCATTCACATCGAGTCTGCTGGCGATGAGTAGCTGATTATTCTGAAGTGCTAATTTAATGGCTCGATCCTGGCTTTCAGGTAAATAAGACTGATCGACCTCCGGACGGATAAAGTCACCGGGATAGTCACCAGTGAGTTGCTTGTATAAAGTTTCAGCATCAGCCAGGTTGTTACGGGCAGCTAGTATATTGGCTCTGACTCTGGCAATACGTCCTTTGATTTGCGTAAGATCAGATTTATCCGATATGCCTTGTCGCTTGCGTGCAGCGACCATATCGTAAGTTTCGAGATGTTGCTCCAGGTTTTCTTGCGACAAACGCAGTACCTCTTGAGCATTCATTACATGGGTATAAACCTGCGCCACCTGTAAAGCGAGTGATTCAGCTTGTGCCAGTGTCTGATGATAATGAGCCTGCATGTTGAAGTCAGCGCGCGAGTATTCACTGGTATTGGCAAAACCACGAAATAGCGGGATTGATAATTTCAGCCTGGCCTGCTTGCGAGTTTGATTGGTTTCTCCAACATTAGCTCGATCCTGATCTTCCCGCCCACTATCAGCTCTTAAATCAAGACTGGGTAGAAACCTTCCCTGGGCAATGTCGAGTTCAGCCTGCGATGCAAAGTAAGACTGTAAGGTTACAGCCATATCCGGGTTGGTCTGTATGGCATCATTAATCGTTTGCTCAAGGCTTTGTGCCCAATTCGTGTTGCACCAAAGCATACCAAGCACTGTTAGTGTGGTGCGTAATACAGGCTTCATTGTCATCAGCTCCAATATAAACACATAATCGCCACTGCAATTATCACTTTAAAGCTCTCAATAGTGGCTTCATGATGTACTGCAATACACTGCGTTCTGCCACGCTGATGTCGACAGTTGCCTGCATGCCAGGAATGACATTCAGGTGGCTGTAACCCTCGCCAAAGTAAGCTTTTTCGACTCTTACTTTTACGATGTAAAAACTATCGCCATGGGGGTCAGTAATGGAATCTGCGGAAATGGTCTGTACTCTGCCATCCAGCCCACCGTAAACAGCAAAATCAAACGCCGAAATCTTCACTTTTGCATGCTGGCCGTGCTGCACAAAACCAATATCTTTAGGCTTTACCTTAGCCTCAACCAATAGCTCATCATCTACTGGCACAATATCGATAAGCTCAGCCCCTGGTTTTGCGACACCACCAATGGTTGTGACATACAATTTTTGAATTACCCCATCAACCGGCGAATGCAGCTCGGTGTTTTGAACACTTGCCTCGTTGACGGTTTTTTTACCACGTGCAATACCGAGACGAGTTCGCACTTCGGATAGCTGTTCCTGAGCTTCCGCCCGAAAGCCCGACAGAGTAGTGCCTTCTTCTTTCTCAAGACGCTGAATCTCTGCTTGCAGCTTTGGGATCTGGTTGTTTGTTTTATTAACCTCTGATTGTGCCTGACTGAGCCTTTGTTTAACGTCAATCACAACAGACTCAGATACTGCACCCATTTTAAGTAGAGGCTCGTTCATTTTGAGCTGCTGCTGGATCAAATCAACCTGTCGCTGCTGATCTTCCACCTGCTGTTGAGCTGAGACAAGTTCCTGGCGAGCCTTGCTTGTTTTCAGATGGATGTCATCAAGCTGCATATGAAGCTCATCCTGTCTCACCTTATAGAGCTTTAGCTGTGTATCTATAAAAGTGTTGTGGGTAGCAATTTGTTCAGGGGTAAATTCTGGGTGAGTACCAGCAACTTCTGCTGCAAGGCGCGTTTCTTTTGCAAGTAACGATGAAGTCTCCACGACCGACTGTGTTAGTGACCCGCTCGCTACCGTTGGATCAAGTTCCATGAGCAACTCACCCTGCATGACCGACTGCCCTTCAATGACGTGGATTGCCTTAATAGTACCGCCTTCGAGGTTTTGAATGACCTGTGTACGGCTAATGGGGGTCGCTTTGCCCTGGCCGCGAACGATTTCATTGATGTTGGCAAAATAGGCCCAAACGAGCAAAAACAACACCATCACAAATACTATCCAGAGCGTCACTCTGGCTGCAGACGGTGTTCGCATTAACTCACCTTGAGAGGCGTCAGTGATAAAATCGAGATCGGCCTGAGTGAATGCTTTGCCTTTTAACCGTGATAAACTCATACAGCCCTCATCCGGCCGGGAGATTGACTCGCAAGCTGATCAAGAATTTTTCGCTTTTCTCCTTTCATCAGTATCTCGCCATCATCCATAACCGCGATGGAATCAAGTAAACTCAATATGGCAAGCCGTTGTGTAAAAACAATGATGGTTTTATCAGGTGCCAGTCGATTCAGGCGCTGTATCAGTTTTCTTTCCGAGTCTTGATCAAGGGCACTGGTGGGCTCGTCAAAGATCAGAATCTTAGGATCCCGGAGCAAAGCGCGAGCAAGTGCCACACACTGTCGTTGACCTCCGGAGAGCATTCTCCCCTGCTCGCCGCACTCTCGGTTCAAGCCGTCCGGGTGCGTCCCGGTAAATTCGATGACGCCTGCCATCTCTGCGGCTTTAAGAATCTGCGCATCGGTAGCATAAGGTGTACCCGTGGCGATATTATCGCGTATCGTTCCAGAAAACAGGGTCGGCAGTTGCTCAACTGAGCCTATCATCTTGCGCAGGTCACTTGGATCAAGTTGACGAATATCAATACCGTCGAGCTTAATGACACCTTCGGTAGGCGTATAAAGTCCCATTAAGAGCCGAAGCAAAGTGGTTTTTCCGCAACCAATGCGACCAATTACCGCCAATCGACTTCCCGCAGGAATATTAATGGACACTCTTTTGATAACAGGAACAGTTTGCTCAGGAAAGGTTAACGAAACATTTTCAAGCTGATAATGACCGTCAGTAAGGTCGCACTGAAGGTACTGTTTTTCATCTTCCCGTTCGACAGGCATTGCCATAATACCGGCAATACCCTTGTAAGCTACTTTGGTTTGCCCCCATCGTGCGATTAAGCCTGCAACATGGGTCATTGGAGAAATCACACGCCCTGTTAACATACTGGCCGCAATCAACCCACCCATGGTCAGATCATGGTTTGCAATTTTATACACACCAACAATGAGTACGGCAACCGTCGACATTTGCTGGATAAAGCCAGATGTGCTCGTACCAAAGGTTGAATAAAGCCGGGAGCGATTGCTCCAGTACGAAGCTTCGCCAATATTCTGTTCCCACTTTCGCTGATTTAACCCCTCCATTCGATTACTCTTAACGGCTTCCAGGCCATTAAGGGTTTCAATCAGCAACCCATTCTTTACCGAGGATGCACCATAGCTATGAGAGATAGCCTCATCAACTGGTCGACGGATCAACAGTGTAATGACCAAAATAATAAAAATTGAAACCATCGGGACAATAACGAGGTAGCCACTAAATATATAAATTGCGATCAGGAAAATAATGACAAAAGGTATATCAACCAATGTGCTAAGTGTTGCAGAGGTAATAAAATCCCGAATACTCTCAAATTCACTCACCATTCTGGCAAATGAACCCACTGACCTGGGTCGGTGTTCTAATTTCAAAGCCTGAACATGAGCAAAAATTCTGGATGAAAGAATGACATCCGACTTTCTCCCTGCAACATCCAGGAAAAAGGTCCGAATCAATTTAAGCAAAAGATCGAAGAAAAAAATAATGGCGACGCCAATTGAAAATGCCCACAAGGTATCAAAAGCTGAGTCAGGGACGACCCGGTCATAGATATTTCGGACATAAAAGGGGGTGGCGAGTACAAATAAACTAATAACAACAGAGGCAATGATCACATCACGATAAATTGGGAAAGACAGTCGCAAGGTGTCCCAAAACCAATGTTTGCCTGCCTCACCGGTTATCAGGCGGCGGCCTTTATCAAATTTATACTCACGCTTAATAAAAAAACAGAACCCTGTGTACAGCAGACGCAGCTCATCAAGGTGCATTTCAGCCTTGCCCAGACCTGCTTCCGGGCGAATAATTGTGGCTTCGTCAGCTGTAATGTCGAGCTTGGTCAGCACGCAGGCATTGCCATTGTGAAGCAACAAAATAGCTGGCAAGACTTCGGGAAGTATTGTGTCGAGTTCACGATTCAATAAGCGCGCAGACAAACTGGCTCGTTCAGCCGCCAGTGGTAACAGAGCAAGGGTGAGTTTATTCTCAATCAAAGGCAAGCCTGCACTTAAGGCAGTCGCCGTACTTGGTTTATCATACAACTTAGTCACGATAACCAGGCTATCGAGCAAGGCATCAAAGTGTGTCCGCTCGGGAGATCCTGTATCCCATCGATCAGTGGCTTCAGTGTTGCTCTGATCTGTCATCTATTCTCCCAAACATTGAGTTTTGGAACGGTTCTTGTCTGCGTTTGCACCGATTGTCAGTTGTGTCGTTAAATCGGTGGAAAGTCATTATCATCCGGCTTTGGTACCAGATTCTCTATGTGAAAGCTTGAACTCCCTGAGGTTGCATCATCGTGGGTAGTCTCTGTGTTACTGCTTGCCAAGGGTTTTTCATCAGTCGGCTGTGATGGTTCGCTTTTTAGCTCATTGGAAATGGTTTGTTCTCCAGCGTTCTCGCTTTGTTGTTCATTGAGATGTTGCTCAACCTGACGCCGTAAAGAGCCCTCGGCTTCATTTTCGGTAGCTGCTTCAAGAACGACCTCGGCACGTATGATCCGGGCATTGTCGATATCACCCTGAGTACGGGGTTGATTTTGATCACGCAGCGCCTCCAGATTGACTTGAGGTTCATTATCAGAAAGGCTTTCCTGTATAGGTCCTTCAGTTGCCTGTCTATCATGTTGAACGTTAATGTCGGCGCTTTCACTCCCCGGAGCCTGCTCATGGCTTGAAATCGGCGGTGCTGGTAAAGGCTGGGTCGGATCCATTATCAACGGCGCAGAATGTTCACTGACCGTATCACCTCCTGCACCGGAGGTTGTTACGACTAGCCGGATATTCATATTTTGCGCATTCCCACCTGGTAACAGTGCAGTCAAGTCGGTGGTTGTCCAGTTTTGAACATCGACATGTTCTGTCATTTGGGTAATTGTGTGAGCGTGACCATGGCCATCACTTAATACCGTTCCGACATTAAAACCTGTGAGTTCAATCTTGCTGATACGGTCCTGCGGATCAGCAGGTGGTGTTATCTTTGGGTGTAAATGCAATAGTGCAGAGCTATTGGGAGTAGCGATATCCGTATCGACTGATACCTTCTGTTCGGTCAATGCTCCGACCTGTGATAACTGATGATGACCTGTCACATCGACAAGCATGCCAGAATAGTCTGCCTGTATATCAAAAACCAGGCCTGCATTTTTTGATATTACTTTGCCCAGGGGAGAATGAGTCAGCAGAGTTTTGTCAACATCAACATTGGCAGCCATCGATACACTGAATATCTGACCATGATAGGCATCGTTAGGGTTAAATCCATGGTTTCCTGTGGCAGCAGGTCCCGACTCTTCTGCATAATGATCCTGGTCCTGGGCAAGAGCAAAAACGCCGTGCCCCGGGATCTGATAGCCTGTTGCAATGTGGTCATGACTGTAAGCGCTCTGGCCATCGACAAGAACATCCAGGTGACCGGTCACTGAGTCCCATAATAATGAGTAGCGATGGCTATTTCCGTCAGTTGTATCGATGCCGGTAGCGTATTCATGGTGACCTATTCCAATGGTCAGGTTATCTGGTCTCCAGACATAAAACTCATTTGGATCTGCCGGGACGCCATAACTCAGAAACGTAGCGCCGTGATGAGCACTTGTGGCAACTTGCTGACTACCGATAATGTTAAACTCAACGGCCAACTTTGTAATAGGGTCTGGTGTATCAAGCTGGCCCTGGTTCAGAACCCCCCCGGTTCCCGCACTGCTAAAGGTCATAACTTTTTGCTCAGCGGAAAAACTTAAAGCAACTGATGCTGCATCAGTTACAGAGTTGGCCATGACCGAAACAGCTTGGGGAGGAGAGGTAACAGAGTGGGTGCCATCAGTCGTCGTTGCAGTGACGTATAACGGCATGGAGCCCTGATAATTCGTTGGAGGTGTTAAAGTCAACGATGAGACATCGCTCGCATTTACTACCCACCCACCGGAACCATCGCTATGACCTGATGAAAACTGAGTACCGGCTAAAAAACCTGTGAGGGTAATGCTTTCCAGGGTATCACCGTGTGATGCAATAACCAGGTTTAGTGCGATGGCCTTATCTTCATCTCCTGCAGGTGGGGCACTGGTTGAAATGGCAGCGGCATCAACAACACTCGAAACACTGATGTTGCCAGTTGCTATGGCTGAATCTGCCGTACCATCGTTAACGGTATAAGTAAAATGTACATCGCCGTTAAAATTGGCGGCAGGGGTGAATACCAAATTGGGGATAACACCGGTCACTATATTTTGGCCGACAGTCACATCTGCACCATTTAACTGGAATTTGCCCTCATTGGCTGCAGGCAACCGGGTGATGGTGACATGATCCAAAACTGCACCCGCATCCACATCCTGAAAGCCAAAGTCACTGGCACTGAAGGTATAGGCTGTGTCTTCAGTACCACTGAGAGCAACCGTCGCAATCGTGGGCGCATCATTGGTGCCCGTGATAGTGACTTTAACGGTTTGAGCATTGCCATCACTGGCCGTAAATGTGTGAGAGTCTGCGACCTGGCGCTTGCTGGCATCCGGAACAGACGGGTTTAGATCCTGCACCCTGCTCTGGTCAAGCAGATAGGTCCACAAACCACTAACCATGGCGAAATGACCATAGGTCGATGCAGTGGGCGACACATTCGGGAAAACCGGGTTATCACCCGCATCAACATCACTAATAGTGAGCATGCCTCTAGCCTTGGTGATATCACCAATGTCACCTTCGGCAACAGTGGCAACAAGGTTTCCGGATATTATCGAAGGATGATCAATAGCAGCCAGATTCATTGAAGCCGTCTGGGTGACAGAGGATTGATGCTCGTCCTTGACCTCATAGCTAAATTGCACCGGGCCGCTGTAATTTACAGTCGGGATGAAGGTGTATGTGCCGTTATAATTATCAGTAATACGACCATGGTCTGCTGACAGCTTATGAATACTAAGCTGAGCACGGTGATCCACATCAGTGGCGTGAGCCAGAAGGTCAGAAGCCTTTATGATAACCACCTGATCCTCTGTACCCGGAGGCAACACTACTGTTGAAGAGAGTTCTGGTGCGTCATTGGTGCCGCTAACCGTCATCATCAAGGCTTTAGTGTCAGTAGCGCCACTACCGTCAGTCACCATGACCGGGATCACGATTCTTTGCGTATCGCCTTGAGCTAGACCATCGTAGGCCGGATCGGCTGGGTCGAAAGAATAGTTGCCATCGGCACTCAACGTAAACCCTGGCACTTTCATAGTGCTGGAGTAAATTGCAGTGTCGCCCGTATCGATATCGGTGGAAGTAATGCTTCCCGTAGTCGGCTGGCTGTCACCTTCTATTGCAGAGGCGGGGGAAATGGCGTTCAGTACAGGGCCATCGTTAGAACCGTTAACGGTGATAACAATATTATGGGTTGTGCCATCCGCACTCTGAATCTCGATTGTGTCGGTCAGGCTGTTAGTGGTCGTTGCGCCAGCCCCCAGCGTCTGAACGTCGGCATGGGTCTCGTCCAGGTTATAAGCCCAATGACCATTAGCATCAAGATTTAAGTTGCCATGGGTTGCAGCGTAGTTACCTGCCTGGAAGTGATCCTGCCCTGCATCCTTATCGCTGATACTCAGATTACCAGTGACTTGTAATAAAGAATCCTCGGTGACGCTACCGGACTCTGCTCCAGCAATCACCGCAGCATCCGATTGACCATGCACAGTAATGACCAGATTCCGGGTATCAGTAGCTCCATGTTGATCCGTAGCCGTAATGGGGATAGTCACTGTTTTATCCTGACCGGCCGCAAGAGACTGGTAGGCAGCATGGCCCGGATCAAAAGTATATTGACCATCCCTGCTGAGCATGAAGCCATCAACCGGAGTAGCGATTGAATAAGCGACGGATGCATAGTTATCCGGATCTTTTGACGTCATCTGTCCGCTAAGTGGGCTGTCGTCTTCCGTCGCGCTTTGTGCCTGTATCTGATCAAGCACGGGGGCGTCGTTGGTGCCGCTAACCGTCATCATCAAGGCTTTAGTATCAGTAGCGCCACTACCGTCGGTCACAGTGACCGGGATCACGATTCTTTGCGTATCGCCTTGAGCTAAATCATTGTAGGTCGGATCGGCTGGGTCGAAAGAATAGCTGCCATCGGTCTTCAGCGTGAACCCTGCCACTGTCGCTGTGGTGGAGTAAGTTGCAGTGTCACCCGTATCGACATCAGCGGAAGTAATGCTTCCCGTGGTCGGCTTGCTGTCACCTTCTATTGCAGAGGCGGCAGAAACGGCATTCAGTACCGGGCCATCGTTAGAACCGTTAATAGTGATAACAATATTATGTGTTGTGCCGTCAGCACTCTGAATCTGGATTGTATCTGTCAGGCTGTTGGTGGTCGTTGTGCCAGCCCCCAGCGCCTGTATATCGGCATGGGAATTATCCAGGTTGTAAGCCCAATGACCATTAGCATTAAGGTCAAGGTTGCCATGAGTCGCAGTGTAGTTAGCCGTCTGAAACTGATCCTCCCCGGCATCTTTATCGGTAATACTCAGGATACCAGTGACTTGTAATGAAGAATCCTCGGTGACGCTACCAGAGTCTGCTCCAGCAATCACCGCAGCATCCGGTTGACCATGTACAGTAATGACCAGATTCCGGGTGTCAGTGGCTCCATGTTGATCCGTAGCCGTAATGGGGATAGTCAGCGTTTTATCCTGACCGGCCGCAATGGACTGGTACGCGACATGGCCCGGATCAAAAGTATATTGACCATCCCTGCTGAGCGTGAAGCCATCAACCGGAGTAGCGACTGAATAAGCGACGGATGCATGGTTATCCGGGTCCTGTGAAGTGATTTGCCCGCTAACTTGACTGCCATCTTCCGTCGCGCTTTGTGCCTGTATCTGATCAAGCACAGGGGCGTCGTTGGTACCGCTAACCGTCATCACCAAGGCTTTAGTATCAGTAACGCCAAGACCGTCGGTCACCGTGACCGGGATCACGATTTTTTGTGTATCGCCCTGAGCTAAACCGTCGTAGGCCGGATCGGCTGGGTCGAAAGAGTAGGTGCCATCGGCATTCAGTGTAAAACCTGGCACCGTCATAGTGGTGGAGCAAGTTGCAGTGTCGCCTGTATCGACATCAGTGGAACTAATGCTTCCCGTAGTCAGCTGGCTGTCACCTTCTGTTGCAGAGGCGGCGGAAATGGCATTCAGTACCGGGCCATCGTTAGAACCGTTAATGGTGATAACAATATCATGTGTTGTGCCGTCAGCACTCTGAATCGGGATACTATCGGTCAGGCTGTTGGTGGTCGTTGTGCCAGCCCCCAACGCCTGAACGTCGGCATGGGTGTTATCCAGGTTGTAAGCCCAGTGACCATTGGCATCAAGATGTAAGGTGCCATGGGTTGCTGTGTAGTTACCCGCCTGGAAGTAATCCTGCCCTGCATCGTTATCGGTAATACTCAGGATGCCAGTGACTTGTAATGAAGAATCCTCGGTGACACTACCGGAGTCTGCTCCGGCAATCACCGCAGCATTGGATTGACCGTGTACGATAATGACCAGGTTCCGGGTATCGCTGGCCCCGTGTTGATCCGTAACCGTAATGGGGATAGTCAGCGTTTGATCCTGACCGGCCGCAAGGGACTGGTAGGCAGCATGGCCCGGATCAAAAGTATATCGACCATTCCTGCTGAGCATGAAGCCATCAATCGGAGTAGCGATTGAATAAACGACGGATGCATGGTTATCCGGGTCTTGTGAAGTGATCTGTCCGTTAAGTTGACTGCCGTTTTCCGTCGCGCTTTGTGCCTGTATCTGATCAAGTACAGGGGCGTCGTTGGTACCGCTAAGCGTCATCACCAAGGCTTTAGTATCAGTGGCGCCACCGCCGTCGGTCACCGTGACGGGGATCACGATTCTTTGCGTATCGCCTTGAGCTAAAACATCGTAGGCCGGATCGGCTGGGTCGAAAGAGTAGGTGCCATTGGCATTCAGTGTAAACCCTGCCACCGTCGTAGTGGTTGAGTAAGTTGCAGTGTCGCCCGCATCGACATCGGCGGAAGTAATGCTTCCCGTAGTCAGCTGGCTGTCACCTTCTGTTGCAGAGGCGGCGGAAATGGCATTCAGTACCGGGCCATCGTTAGAGCCGTTAATGGTGATAACAATATTATGGGTTGTGCCATCCGAGCTCTGAATCTGAATGGTATCGGACAGGCTGTTGGTGGTTTTTGTGCCAGCCCCCAGCGCCTGAACGTCGGCGTGGGTGTTATCCAGGCTGTAAGCCCAGTGACCACTGGCATCAAGATGTAAGTTGCCATGGGTTGCTGTGTAGTTACCTGCCTGGAAGTGATCTTGCCCTGCATCCTTATCGGTGATACTCAGGCTACCAGTGACTTGTAGGGAAGAATCCTCGGTGACGCTACCGGAGTCTGCTCCGGCAATCACCGCAGCGTCCGATTGACCGTGCACAGTAATGACCAGATTCCGGGTATCAGTGGCTCCATGTTGATCCGAAGCCGTAATGGGGATAGTCACCGTTTTATCCTGACCGGCCGCAAGGGACTGGTAGGCAGCATGGCCCGGATCAAAAGTATATTGACCATCCCTGTTAAGCGTGAAGCCATCAACCGGAGTAGTGATTGAATAAGCGACGGATGCATGGTTATCCGGGTCTTGAGAAGTGATCTGCCCGCCAAGCTGGCTGCCATCTTCTGTCGCGCTTTGCGCCTGTATCTGATCAAGTACGGGGGCGTCGTTGGTTCCGCTAACCGTCATCACCAAGGCTTTAGTATCAGTAGCGCCACTACCGTCGGTCACCGTGACGGGGATCACGATTCTTTGCGCATCGACCTGAGCTAAACCATCGTAGGCCGGATCGGTTGGGTCGAAAGAATAGGTGCCATCGGCATTCAATGTAAACCCTGCCAGCGCCGCAGTGGTGAAGTATGTTGCAGTGTCGCCCGTATCGACATCAGCGGAAGTAATGCTTCCCGTGGTCGGCTGGCTGTCACCTTCTGCTGCAAAGGCGGCAGAAATGGCATTCAGGACCGGGCCATCGTTAGAGCCGTTAATGGTGATAACAACATTATGGGTTGTGCCATCCGCACTCTGAATCTGAATGGTATCGGTCAGGCTGTTGGTGGTCGTTGCACCAGCGCCCAGCGCCTGAACGTCGGCGTGGGTGTTATCCAGGTTGTAAGCCCAGTGACCATTAGCATTAAGGTTCAAGGTGCCATGGGTTGCTTTATAGTTACCCGTCTGGAAGTGATCCTGCCCTGCATCCTTATCGGTGATACTCAGATTACCAGTGACTTGTAATGAAGAATCCTCGGTGACGCTACCGGAGTCTGTTCCAGCAATCACCGCAGCATCCGATTGACCATGTACGGTAATGACCAGATTCCGGGTATCTTTGGCCCCATGTTGATCCGTAGCCGTAACGGGGATAGTCAACGTTTTATCCTGACCGGCCGCAAGGGACTGGTAGGCAGCATGGCCCGGATCAAAAGTATATTGACCATCGCTGCCGAGCATGAAACCATCAACCGGAGTAGCGATTGAATAAGCGACGGATGCATGGTTATCCGGGTCTTGTGAAGTGACTTGCGCGCTAAGCTGGCTACCATCTTCCGAAGCGCTTTGCGCCTGTATTTGATCAAGCACGGGGGCGTCGTTGGTGCCGCTAACGGTTATTACCAGGGCTTTAGTATCTGTAGCGGCACTTCCGTCAGTCACCGTGACCGGGATCACGATTGTTTGCGTATCGCCTTGAGCCAGACCATTGTAGGTCGGATCGGCTGGGTCGAAAGAATAGGTGCCATCGGCCTTCAGCATGAACCCTGCCACTGTCGCTGTGGTGGAGTAAGTTGCAGTGTCACCCGTATCAACATCGGCGGAAGTAATGCTTCCCGTGGTCGGCTGGCTGCCACCCTCTGTTGCAGAGGCGGCGGAAATGGCATTCAGTACCGGGCCATCGTTAGAACCGTTAATGGTGATAACAATATTATGGGTTGTGCCATCAGCACTCTGAATCTGAATCCTGTCGGTCAGGCTGTTGGTGGTCGTGGTGCCGACCCCCAGCGCCTGAACGTCGGCATGGGCGTTATCCAGATTGTAAGCCCACTGACCATTAGCATTAAGGTTCAAGTTGCCATGGGTTGCTTTGTAGTTACCCGTCTGGAAGTGATCCTGCCCTGCATCCTTATCGGTGATACTCAGATTACCAGTGACTTGTAATGAAGAATCCTCGGTGACGCTACCGAAGTCTGCTCCAGCAATCACCGCAGCATCCGATTGACCATGTACAGTAATGACCAGATTCTGTGTGTCGGTGGCTCCATGTTGATCCGTAACGGTAATAGGGATACTCAGCGTTTTATCCTGACTGGCCGCAAGGGACTGGTAAGCAGCATGGCCCGGATCAAAAGTATATTGACCATCCCTGTTAAGCGTGAAGCCATCAACCGGAGTAGCGACTGAATAAGCGATGGATGCGTGGTTATCCGGGTCTTGCGAAGTGATCTGCCCGCTAAGTTGACTGCCATCTTCCGTTGCGCTTTGTGCCTGTATCTGATCAAGCACGGGGGCGTCGTTGGTACCGCTAACCGTCATCAACAAGGCTTTAGTATCTGTAGCGCCATTACCGTCAGTCACCGTGACCGGGATCACGATTCTTTGCGTATTGCCTTGAGCTAAACCATCGTAGGCCGGATCGGCTGGGTCGAAAGAATAGGTACCATCGGCCTTCAGCGTAAACCCTGCCGCCGTCGCTGTGGTGGAGTAAGTGGCAGTGTCGTCCGTATCAACATCGACGGAAGTAATGCTTCCCGTGGTTGCCTGACTGGCACCTTCTGTTGCAGAGGCTGCGGAAATGGCGTTCAGCACCGGGCCATCGTTAGAACCGTTAACGGTGATAACAATGTCATGCGTTGTGCCATCTGCACTCTGAATCTGGATTGTATCGGTCAGGCTGTTGGTGGTCGTTGTGCCAGCCCCCAGCGCCTGAACGTTGGCATGGGCATTATCCAGATTATAAGCCCAGTGACCATTAGCGTAGAGGTTTAAGTTGCCACAGGTTGCTGTGTAGATACCTGCCTGGAAGTGATCCTGCCCTGCATCCTTATCGGTGATACTCAGGCTACCAGTGACTTGTAATGAAGAGTCCTCGGTGACACTACCGGAGTCTGCTCCAGCAATCACCGCAGCATTGGATTGACCGTGTACGGTAATGACCAGATTCCGGGTATCGGTGGCTCCGTGTTGATCCGTAACCGTGATGGGGATAGTCAGCGTTTTATTCTGACCGGCAACAAGGGGCTGATAGGCGCTATGGCCTGGGTCAAAGGCATACTGACCATCTCTGCTGAGCGTGAAGCCATCAACCGGAGTGGCGATTGAATAAGCGACGGATGCATGGTTATCCGGGTCTTGTGAAGTGATCTGTCCGCTAAGTTGGTTGCCATCTTTCTTTACACTTTGCGCCTGTATCTGATCAAGCACGGGGGCGTCGTTGGTGCCGCTAATTGTCATCAACAGAGCTTTTGTATCAGAAGCGCCACTAGAGTCAGTCACCGTGACCGGGATGACGATTTTCTGCGAATCGCCTTGAGCCAAGCTGTTGTAAGCCGGATCGGTTGGGTCGAAAGAATAGGAGCCATCGGCATTCAGTGCGAACCCTGCTACTGTCATCGTGGTAGAGAAGGTTGCAGTGTCGCCAGTATCGACATCGGTAGAGGTAATGCTGCCAGTGGTCGGCTGACTGACACCTTCAACTGAATGGCCTGCATGTCCACCATTTACGACTGGCAAGTCATTAGAGCCTTGAACTTCAACAGTAAACGCGCGGGAGAAATCAACACCGTTTGTATTTAGAACATGTACGACAAAATGCTCAGATACACGCTGTCCATCTTGCAGCCCCTGAACATCAGATGCACTGTTATCCAGCGTGTAGCCCCACGCACCACTTTCCTCAATGGTCAGAACACCATATTTACACTGATAAACTTGCGCGGGGAAAGTGCCCTCCCCATTTTTTAAATCCAATTGTCCATAAGCACTGATCTGCGAATCTTCGATCACTTGACCAGCAAAACTGCCGACAATTGTCAGAGGTAAATTACTCGAAGCAGCATTTTCGGATAATGCTGGTGACCTTCCTGCTATCTGTGGAGCAACGGTCCCGTTTCGTGAATTTAAAAAAGATTTTTCATTAAATAGCGAAACTGAGCCAGAGTCTGTATTTAAATCGCCGGTGTAGTCTCGTGCAGATTGATCATTAGCGGAAGCTTGTCCTTTCGAAACCTCCACTTCAAGGTTAACGCGCTCCACAATAGCTGCTGCCTTATGATGCCCGTCTTCAAACTCTATAACATGCATAACCCGACGGTCATTATGCTCTCTGGCTGTTTCAGTCGCTTGCAGTGTTTCATCTGAACCACTGTCAGGCAAACTATTGGCAGAGTGGACACTGTTTATTGCAGAACTAGCAGCATTATTCTGCAAGATGTCAGCCACAGGTTGAAGGTCTTTCACTAAAACAGAGATCGGGTATCCTGATTCTTCCTGAAGAACCACATGATGCTCATCGGGACTTGAAATTATCGTGCTCTCAGAAATCAGCATGCCTGATTCAAGGGACTCAAGCTCACCAGAGTTTGCTAGATAGAAAACCGGGCCCGAAATTTGCGACACTGTAAACATATCGAATACAAACCATGTTCCATAACCAGCCCACAGTGAAATATAGTTTAGATATCGAAAAATTACTAAAGTCCAATAAACCCCCGTTTTCATTAGCTCATGGTCGCCCAGTCTGTGCTATGCTAGCCGCCTTTAGTATTACATGCCCGAAATGACCATAGGCGTTAGAACCAGTCCCTAATCTCCTTTGGAAATGAATGTTTTTCATTAAAGTTTCCGGCGTCACAGGTGTTTGGAGTCAATGTCGAAATCTCAGATTTTTCGCGTTATTTTTCAGAATGAGTCTGAAGTCTTTGAAGTGTATGCTCGACAGATTTTCCAGAGCGAGCTCTGGGGATTTATTGAAGTAGAGGAATTTGCTTTTGGTGAGCGTAGCCAGTTGCTGGTCGATCCCAGTGAAGAGAAACTAAAGAGCACTTTCGAAGGTGTTAAGCGGAGTTATATTCCTTTGTCGTCTATTATTCGTATTGACGAAGTTGAAAAAGAAGGGGCAGCCAAGGTTTCTGAAGCAAAAGGCAATAACGTCAAACTGTTTCCAATGCCTCCGGCATGAGCCTTCGGGTCTGAGCCCTGATCGCGCATTTGTTTGCCGGTCGCCTGCTGCTGGCAGTGCAGCAGGAAAGGGGAGGGTTCGTTTATTCCTGATTGATGTCTGCTTGTTCGAAAGGCCGGTTCTGGTTTTTCAATAGCATGAACAAACCGGTTGCCATCAGCAGGCTTCCCAGGGCAAGCATGTAGCGGAATAGGTTAAGCCTCAGGTATCCGCCCAGGGTGCCCTGATTGCCAATGACCAGGCCGCCAATAAAAAAGCTGATGAACGCAATGAGCAGTAAGCCTTTGGGTCCGGGCTCTACCTGTGCTCTGACGACACTGTAGAGGGCTATGAGCAGGCTGAAAGCCAACAGGGCGTCCCTGTAGAGTGTTTCAACCCCGTACCAGCGGCTTATTTCGTAAGCCAGACAGAGTCCGATGATCATCCTTCCCCAGGCCGGCTTGCTCCACACCCTGTTAGACAGAAGCAGGGCAATGGCTGTACCAACTAATGGTGGCGAAAGGTAAGTAGCGGCGTTATTCAGAAAGAGATAGACACCGGTCCAGATCTCTGAAAAGCCATACTTCAGGGTGCCCGCTGCCGACGCCAGAGCAACCAGCAGGAAGCCCAGGAGGGCCCCCTTGGTAGCCGTTCTGTGAATCTCGGCAAATGCCTGTTGCTGGCAGAGCAGGAAAACAGCAAAGGTGCTGGCAGCTGCCAGCACCGCATCCGAAAGAGCCAGTGAACTCATAGTGAATACAGCCGTGAGGTAAGAAAACTATTTTGCGTCATTCTCATGTATGAATCCGGTGAGCATGGAAAACGACGCAGTAAAATATTTTTCACGGTCAATTGATTACCTTATCGACAGTGAAGGAAAGCACGATCCGCAGCCTCTATGGTTTTCTGAATCTCCAGATCACCATGAGCTTCGGATATAAATCCGGCTTCGAATGCGGAGGGAGCCAGATAGACTCCCTCATCCAGCATGGCGTGGAAGAAGCGACCATAGAAGGTTCCATCGCAGGCCATTACCTGATTAAAGCGGTCGACGCGAGGCTGGTCAGTGAAAAATAAACCAAACATACCACCCACTTGAGAGGTTTGCAGGGGAATACCATGTTGTGAGGCTTTCTCCTTGAAGCCTGCCAGCAACTTCGCTGCTTTTTCGGTAAGTTCTGCGTGGAAGCCTGGACGGCTCAGGTTTCTCAGTGTCGCCAGCCCTGCGGCCATAGCCAACGGGTTACCAGACAGGGTGCCGGCCTGATAAACCGGTCCCAGTGGAGCCAGGTGCTCCATGACCTCTTTTCGGCCACCAAAAGCACCCACTGGCAGACCGCCACCTATGATTTTACCCAGTGTCGTCAGATCTGGTTTTACGCCATAGTGAGCCTGTGCTCCACCCAGGGCAACACGGAATCCGGTCATGACTTCATCAAAGATTAGCAGGGCGCCGTACTCACTACATACTTCTCTCAGACCTTCAAGGAAACCTTTGACCGGGGGAATGCAGTTCATGTTACCGGCCACTGGTTCGACGATGATACAGGCCACTTCGCTGCCTGTTTCTGCAAAAGCCTGTTTAACAGAGTCAATGTCGTTGTACGTCAGTGTAATAGTGCTTTCTGCCAGAGCTTGAGGAACTCCCGGAGAACTTGGCACTCCCAGAGTCAGTGCGCCAGAGCCAGCCTTTACCAGCAGTGAGTCAGAATGGCCATGGTAGTTGCCTTCAAACTTGACAATTTTGTCACGGCCGGTAAAGCCCCTGGCCAGACGAATAGCACTCATGGTGGCTTCGGTGCCCGAGCTCACCATTCTGAGCAGTTCCATGGAGGGAAAAATTTCACGGACTTTCAGAGCCAGCTCGGTTTCCAGGGTTGTGGGCGCACCAAAGCTCATTCCATCCAGAGCCTGGTCGCGAACGGCGCTGACAACATCCGGATGGTTATGTCCGAGAATCATCGGACCCCAGGAACCCACATAATCAATCAGGCTGTTGCCATCGACATCTTGAATATAGGCACCTTTGGCACTTTTGAAGAAGACTGGCTTGCCACCGACACCCTTGAACGCTCTGACCGGTGAGTTGACTCCCCCCGGGATGACAGCCTGGGCTTCAGTAAACAGAGTGCTAGAGCGTTCATGGGGAAGGGACATGATCTATTCCTGATTAAAACAATTCAGTAAAACTGCGGGCACGACTCTGAATATCTGTGGAAGCAAATAAATTATGAACCACTGCCACCATATCAGCACCCACTTCTATGAGCTGCGGGGCATTATCCACAGTAATTCCTCCAATAGCTACAACAGGGACTTCAAAGGTCTCCCGGGCAGAAGGCAGAAGTGACGGCTCGGCAGGCTTGGCGTCAGGCTTGGTATGTGAGGGGAAAAAACGTCCAAAGGCAATGTAATCGGCACCCTCCTCAACAGCCTTGTGGGCCAGATCGAGAGATCCTTCACAGCTGATACCAATAATAGCGTATTCCCCGAGCCTTTTTCGGGCGGATTTTATGGATTCATCCTGTTGTCCCAGGTGCACGCCGTCTGCTTCCGATTCTGCAGCCAGTTCAATGTCATCATTGATGATCAAAAGGGCCCCGTAAGTGTGGCAGAGCACCCTCAGAGTACTGGCCTGACGGAACCTCTTTTCATGATCCAGACTTTTGTCTCGGTACTGAAGTACTTTCATGCCGCCCATCAAAGCCTGTTCAACCGCTTCCAGTAGAATACGATCGTCGGGGAGAAGCTGGCTGTCGGTTACACCGTAGAGACCTTTGAGCATGTTCTAACCTGATTTCAAACATTTCGCCGGATTATAACAGGATGAGTGTCGACCCGGATAATTCAGATAGCCTCCAGTGCCTCGGACAGTTTGTGAACACCGACAACAGTTAATCCTTCAATGGGTTTTCTGGGCTTGTTTGCTGCCGGAACAATGGCTCTTCTGAAACCATGTTTGGCCGCTTCAATCAGGCGTTCCTGACCATTGGCAACGGGCCTGATTTCACCCGCAAGGCCCACTTCCCCAAAGGCAAAAAGGTCTTGGGGCAGAGCACTGTCACGCAGGCTGGAAACGACTGCCAGCAAACCGGCCAGATCGGCGCTGGTTTCTGTGACTTTCACGCCCCCTACCACGTTGAGAAAGACATCCTGATCGCTGGTAAAAATACCCCCGTGTCGAGTCAGTATCGCCAGCAGCATGGCCAGCCTGTTTTGATCCAGTCCCACTGTTACACGTCTTGGGTTGCCTAGCTGCGAGTCTACGACCAGTGCCTGAATTTCCACCAGAAGAGGGCGGGTGCCTTCCCACAAAACATTGATAATGCTGCCTGAGGTGGGCTCAGATGCCCGGGACAGGAAAATGGCTGAAGGATTTTTGACTTCTTTCATGCCCCTTTCCGTCATGGCAAAGATGCCCAGCTCATTCACCTGACCAAATCGGTTCTTGGTTGCCCGCATAACCCTGAAGCGTGAATCATCAGTATTTCCAAGCATGATCTGGGTATCAATAATATGGGACAGGGTCATGGGGCCTGCCAGAGAATTATCTTTGGTCACATGGCCCACCAACAATAAGACAGTGCCTGTCTGTTTGGCAAAACGGGTGAGGAAGGCAGCGGACTCCCTGACCTGGGCAACGCCTCCGGGAGCCGCATCCACACCGTTCATATACATGACCTGGATAGAGTCGATAACAATAACCCCTGGCTTCTCCTGTTCGGCCACAGCGACAATATTTTCGGCTGAGGTTTCTGCCAGCATCTTCAGGCGATCGGCAGGCAGGTCGAGGCGTTTGGCCCGGGCTGCAATCTGTTGCAGTGATTCCTCACCGGAGACATAAAGGGCATTCATGCTCTGGGCAACATGACACAGGACCTGAAGCAGGATGGTACTCTTGCCAGCCCCCGGATGGCCGCCAATCAGGACAGCACTGCCTTTGACAAAACCACCGCCGAGAACCCGATCAAACTCTGACGTGCCACTGCTGAACCTGGGCGCTTCAGCAACATCCACCTCACTCAGGGTCTGAAGACCACTGAGGGTGCCTGCAAAGCCTGATTTATTGACGGCACCAATAGAGGGGGAAGCCGCAGGTCCCAGGTTGACCTCTTTGAACGTATTCCAGGCTTTACAGTCTGGACATTGCCCTTGCCACTTGGAGGACTCGCTGCCGCACTCAGTGCAGACATAGGCTTTTCTGGATTTTGCTTTGGCCATTAGAAGGTTTCAGATAAAACTCTATGGTAGCCTGTCCTTGTGTCAGCTCCAACTTAAAGCGCCATCTCTTTGTTGCGAGTCTGAAGCCTTTCTCGCACATGGCTCACAGTCATGACAGCAAGAGTCGTTTGTGCAATCAGTCAGTTTTTTTAGAATACCTGTCTACCAGAAGCTTCAGGGTTGCCCCCTGTCATGGTCACGAAACAGGTTCATGAACGGGGGGTGGATTCTCGCTATATGAACCCTCAGGGCTGCTTGAGTATTGAAAACCAACCCACATTGCCGCAGACAGTCATTTTCGTCGATTGTGATCGCGTTGCAAGCTATTGGACCACGCGCTCTCGAATGGCTATCGAAAGAGGCCGTTTGTGAGGAGCTGATCCCCCGGGACTCGTTGCAAGAACATGACAAGTCCTGCGGTGCCTCTTCGCGTAATGCAAAATCTGGTGAGTTTGCTAATGAAGACAGATCTACTCTGCAATATGGGCAGATTTCCGCAGCTGTCTGAAATATATTTTGTAAACAATGTTTATCAATTTTCTGTGAACAACAGGGCGTAACAATCACGTTGGTAAACATTTCAAAGCATATAGGGCAATCGTTACTTGCTTCAGGTAGCTCTCTGCTATCAGCTGGTGGTCGGAATTGACAAACGCCGTTACAGGAGTCGACGTAACAATCTATACCGTAAGTATGTTGATGTTGTTCGGGGTCTCCATTACCGTCGCGGTGGCAAGAGAGAAGCCTGGCAAAAGAGCCTATAAGACGGTTGATTGTTCCTGAGGCCTGCTGACCGGATGATGCTGATGCCTGGCTTTGTTGGCTATTTTCTGTTTGACCCTGTCCCGGAAGGACCATAGTGGTGATCGCAAACGGTTGATCCTGACTTGCCTCCGGTTGATCCACCAGATTAAAGAGAGATGAATCTGGGTTCCCATAGCTTTTCAAAAGCACGCCGACAGCGACAAGCGCTTCTAATGGTATCCATGAATAAAGTTTGGCGCTCAAAGGGTTGTCACTGGTGGTCAGGAGCAGTTTTTTGACTACCAGCAGATGAGTGGCATAAATCAGCTCCCACGATATCGATTCAATAAAAGATGTTGTTTCAACGTTACCGTTGCGTTCTATAGAAAAGCTCCCTTTTGGGACGCCTCCATCCTGTTCAAACTCGGCAATAAAATATCTTTTTAACGGTTCCGCAGAACATATAACAGACACCGACATTAGCAATAACAGCAGTGCCGCCGAAAACGGTTTTTTCAAAGGTTTAACCTGACAGCTATTTTGTGTCTTTGAGAATGTGGAGGCTAGACCAGAAACTCATCAGGGGTATATTTATTCGAGATACCCGATCAGGTCTCTGACGTACTTGTAGACTCTTTGACATGGCCCGTCCTCGCCAACTATTGGCAAGTCTCCGTTAACAGAACCTGTTAAGTCCTGCGGTGCCTCTGCGCTTGCTACAAAACCTAATGATCGTAATACTGATAAACTGCCTGCTGTGCAAAATGGGCACTGTCTCGACTCCGACCATAACAAAGCATCCAGTAGATAACATGTCTCGACTCTTTTCGAACAACAGGGAGTCACAAGCACATCATCTCTAAACATTTGATGGCATATAGGGCACTCCCCATCTGCTTCACTTGGAGAAAAATCCGGTGATTGAGCTAGAAAAGACAAATCTTCTCTGCAATATGGGCAGGTGTTCCCGGTTTTCTTAAATGCCTCTTGCAAACAGTGTTTGTCAATTTTCTGCGAACAACAAAGAGTAAGAATCGTATTGGTAAACATTTCACAGCATATAGGGCATTCGTCACTTGCTTCAGGTAGCATTCTGCTATCAGTGGGTGATCGAAATCGACAAACGCCATTACAGGAATCGACATAACAATCCAAACCGTAAGTATGTTGGGGTTGTTCAGGGTTCCCCTCACCGTCGCGGCGGCAAGGCAGGAGCCTGGCGAAAAAGCTTTAAGACGTTTGGTTGTTCCTGAGGCCCGCAGATTGGATGATGCTGATGCCTGGCTTTGCTGGTCATATTTGTTGACGCTGTCCGGGAAGTACCATAGTGGTGATGGCAAACGGATGATCCTGACTGGCCTCCAGTTGATCCGCCGTGTTGAACCGTAATGAATTGGAGTTCCAATCACTTTTCAAAAGCATGCCGACGGCGACAAACGTTTCTACCGGTATCCATGAATAAGGTTGGCACTCAGGGCGTTGTTGTAAGGTTCGGCGTAGCAGATAACAGACAACGACATCAGCAAGAACAGCAATGCCGCAGAAAATGGTTTTCTCAAGGGGTCATCCTTAATATCTATTTCGTATTTTTTGAAATAGAGAGGCTAGATCAGAACGTTGTTAAATCAAGAAAAAATGATCGATTGGTATGAAATTCCCCGCTCCAATCATAGAGGGGGCTCTCTGGCCACGTCACAGTTTCATCGGCGAAAGTGGCAGTGTGATACATGATTGGCCAGGGCTGCGTGATTTTTGCAGACCTTCCCACATGGCAACACCCTGCCAATCCCGTCCATTAGGATCACCTCGCAGACTGCTAGATCAAGTGCTCTCATAGTGTTAGTGAAAGAGGCCGTTTGTGAGGAACTGATACCCGAAGGCTTGTTATCAGCAACTGTTAAGTCCTGCTGTGATTCTACACTTGCTGCAAAATCCGGTGATTCTGCCAGGAAAGACAGATCTCTTCTGCAAAATGGACAGGTTTTCGTTGACCCTGGTGAAGTGCTCAGAAATATCTCTTTTAAACAGTGTGTGTCAATTTTATTCGAACAACAGGGAGTCACAGTTACTTTTCCAAACATTTCAAAGCATATGGGGCACTCCTCACCTGTATCAGGTTGCCCGCTGCTATCAGCTTGTGATCGGAATTGACAAACGCCATTACAGGAATCGACGTAACAATTTAAGCCGAAAGTATGCTGATGTTGTTCGGGGTTTTCTTTGCCTTCGCCAGAGCCGCGAGACAGAAGCCTGGCGAAAAAGCCTTTACGGGTGATTGTTCCTGAGGCCTGCTGACCGGATGATGCTGATGCCTGGTTTTGTTGGCCATTTTCTGTTTGATCCTGTCCCGGAAGCACCATAGTGGTGATCGCAAACGGATGATCCTGACTTGTCTCCAGTTGATCCACCGGGTTAAACAGCGATGAATTGGAGTTCCAATAGCTTTTCAAAAGTATGCCGACAGCGACAAACGCTTCTGCGGGTATCCATGAATAGGGTTTGGCGCTCAGAAGCGGGGCGCTGGTGGTCAGAACCAGCTTGTAAGCAACCAGCAGATGAGCGACATAAATCAATTCCCACGGGATTGATTCAATAAGAGGCGTTGTTTCTCCATAATCGCCAAGTCTGTATGATTTGTGATCAGGCGGAAAAATTGATCCTGAGTCATCATTTGTTTCGGCAGAGTATGACTTATCGTACGACAATGTGTTTTTATTGTATTCTATGAAAAAACTCCTTTCTGGAACGCCTCCATCTTGTTCAAACTCGACAATAAAATGTCTTTTAAAAGATTTGGCATTACAGGTAACAGGCAGCAATATTAGCAATAACAGCAGTGCCTTGGAAAATGGCTTTTTCAAAGCTTTATCCTTACATCTGTTTTGTGTTTTTAAGAATTGAGAGGCTAGACCAGAAAATTGATAGATCAAGAAAATAAGTATTTTTTCAAAAACAAAGGTTTCACCGTGCTAGAAAATGTCTTCTAAGTAATTAACGCCCGGAGTATTCATGACAACACTGGCCTTATCAGCAGTTTTTTGGCGTTAGTTGACAATTTTTATTTCAACTGTCGATACCAAACACCTCTACTCATACAACCTTGGCTTCAGGCCGTGTTTCGGCCGCAGGCATGGTCTTGCCTGCGATGCCGAGTTCATTTGTCCATCGTCGTTTATGATTCAGTATTGACTTGAGCTGCCAATTTCCTCTGATTTCAAACCTGAATCAGGTTTGATTTCCGAGAGGGTGGCAATTTCAAAAGAGAGTGATTGGGCGATGGCTATCAACGTTCTGTAACCAGCACTTTCTACCTGTCTGGGTAACTTCAGTACTTTGCTTAACATATCCGGGTTGTTTTTCAGGAAGCTCTTTACCTGAGCTGCGAAAGCGTTGGGAAACCGGCAAACCACGGGAGGTGTTGCTGACATTTGTCGGGTGATCAATTTATGAAAACCGGAAGGGTTTCCAGAAAAGAGCTGTTGCCAGTTTTCAATACTGAGCCGGGTCGCATTTTCTGCGATAAACCCGGGCCAGAAGTCGACCAGATCAGGGTGAGCAAGTAGTTTTTTAAAAACAGTCGGCTCAATGTCCAGAGCCGCTTTTGGGTAATGTTTGATGAATTCCAGAGTGATAGTTTTTTCCTGGGTAAAGTCAGACAGTAGCAGTGTACTTCGGGTGGCTTTGCACAAAAGCGGTGACCGGGCAACCATCAAGCCGTTCTGGTGCCTCAGATAATGTTTTGAGGCTACGGTAATATAGTGCTCTTCCATTTCCGGGCTGAGTTGAATCAGAAGAATGAGCTGATGCACGAGGGCTGACTTACATCGAGCCAACACATTCGGGTATTTCAGATAAAGACCAAGACCCATCATGTCAGGATCATCCTGTGGCAGACGGGCAATAATGTCGGTGCTCTGCTGCCGGGCAATAGAGAGAACAATTTGATAAAGAGGATCTTGTTTCTTGCGCTGAGGCTTTGCAATGCGCAGGAGGTGATCATCCAGTGAAAGCTTCATGTTCTTCAGGTCCATAGCTACGGCGTCAGGACATTTTTCCAGACGGGATCTGAGTTCAAACCCTTTAACTTTCAGAAACCTGTCACCAAGATCTTTATCCTGACGGATCTTCTTCAGCAGTCGTTCCAGATTTTCAGTGTTGGATGATTGCAACCAGCCATCCATTTCAATCAGTGATTCGGCATTATCATCCCACTGTCGCTTCTCATCTTTTGCAACCTGATTCGCTGCCTTGGCAGAAGAAGGCGTGACAACATTGCCCTGAGTCTCAGTAATAAGGTCTTTGGTGAAGGCATCAAAACAGTTTCGGGTGGTCTGATACAGGTCATTCAGATCGCCCTGAGTTGCGCACAGATGACTGAATTCATCCAGCCATTCAAACAGTGCTGTTCTGTAGAATCCGACAAGCTGGTTGAGATCGCTGACGTCCATAAGGTCGCAGAATCTTGAAAAGCCTTCATGCAGGGTTTGTTTCAGTTCGACCTGAATATTTTTCCCGGTTTTTTTGGCTTTGACGGAAGCTTGCAGCAGATTATTGAGCTGCTCTCTGGTACGAATGATCTGACAGGCGGGGGTTTTCAGGAATGCTGCGACCTGTTTGGTCAGTACTGAGAAGTCCAGCTCTCCCGCTACCTTTGCTTCAAGCATTGAGGCGGAACGATCACTGAGGTTGAGGTATTGATTCACATCCTGGGCTGATTGAATCAGCGAGCCGAGCAGGTTTCTCAGGCGAACCGGGTCCGGATGAGTGACAATCCAGTCTTTATAGCTGGCTATTACTTCCACCAGTTCGTATTGGTCATTGAGTCCAACCCTGGTACCCGGTGCAAACTTATTACGATCTAGCGTCAGATCCCGAACCTGTTTATAAAGACCCTGAGTCATTGTTTACTTCCCTGTTTTAAAACCTCTTTATCAAGAATCTAGCAACAGAAACAGAGTCAGGATCAGAGTCAGAAACCTGATTCAGCATTTAGATAAGCTTTAACAGTGAGTGGAGATGACAAAAAGGCGTCAGCAGGAGAGCGCCCTGAGCACTCTTCAGCACAGATCAGATTTCCTTGTGGGGGCCGAATCCTGGTGAGCGCCCGGGATTTCAATCTGCTCACGAATCAGTACGATGACCCCCTGTGTCAGCATTCATGGTGGTTTTGGAAGGTTGCACGCTGGCTGATCTGATTGAGAATCCTAATGAGCTGTCAGAGCTGTTGGCAGTGGGTTGAGCACTGTTATTTTACTCGTTCATCAAGGCCAACAGCCTTGAGACCGGGTGAGGAATCTCGGTATTCCCAAAACGCTTAACCTGACTTCTACAGGAGTAGCCGGTAGCCAACAGTTGATCCTGGTTGTCAGGATTCTCGATCACAGGTTTCCAGCTCATGTCGTATAGCTTGCGGGACGTTTCCTGGTTACGGGTTTCATGTCCGTAGATACCCGCCATACCGCAACAGCCAGTAGCCTGGTAAGTCAGTTTTAGTCCACAGGCGGCAAACAGCTTTTGCCACTGTGCCGGTGCTGCTGGCGCATTCGTGGTTTCCGTGCAGTGCCCCAGCAGCTTGAACTCACCATTCAGATTTAACTGAAGCTCACGAATGGTATCTGCCTGACTGGCAAACCATTCCGAGAGTAATTGCACTTTGGGAGCTTCTTCACTCATGATCTCATGGTATTCATCGCGATAAGTCAGGGTAACGGCAGCATCAATCCCTATCAGGGCTACACCTTTATCGGCCAGTTTTTTGAGTGCTCTGGCATTGGTTTTCGCGACTTTCTCAAAACGCCCCAGAAAACCATAGACATGCAACACTTTGCCGTTGGGTTTATAGGGCGCAACGAGAGGACGATAACCGAGTCTGACCAACAGCTCGACCAGGTCAGTCAATACCGGAGTTTCGAAAAAACTGGTAAAGGCGTCCTGAACAATCACCACCGTTCGAGCCAGCTCTTTTTCTGTCATGGAAGCAAGCAGACTGTCTGAGGCCACGGAGGCACCAGAACGACAGCTGTCTTCCAGAGGGGATGCACTGGTGATAGTCGGCAGATCCTGAAGACCGGACGTTTTGGCCGAAAGCTTGTTCATCAAACCCGAGTTGGCCACACGGTTGTAAACAGATTTGGCTTTTGCCAGTGTTGGCAGAACGGGTTCCAACATGGCAGCAGCATGATGTTTAGCAGGGCGCAGGTAGCGAGTGTGGTAAAGCTCAAAGTACCGGGACCTCAGGTCAGGCACATTCACCTGAATGGGGCACTGACCTGCACAGGACTTACAGCTCATACAGCTGTCCAGTGCTTCATAAACATCATGACTGAAATCTTCCTTGCCTCGCAGCTTGGCAATGCTGTTGCGGGTCTTGTCCATGGCGTTATAGAAAATTCCGGACTGGCGAGCTTCGTCCATTGCTTCAGAGATGTTGCTGCCCGCCGCGCTTTGCAGTCGCAACCATTCACGTACCAGTCCTGATCGGCCTTTGGGTGATTGAGTTCTATCCAGAGTGGCCTTCCAGGTTGGACACATGGCGCTGTTGGGGTTGTAATTAAAGCAGGCGCCATTGCCATTGCAATACATGCCATGGGTAAAAGCATCGAAGGCTTTTCTTTCGATGGTTCTGTCCAGCTGGCCACGGGTTTGCACACCGTCAATTTTCAGCAGGGTTTCTGATGCCCGGGTGGAGGGTGTCGCTATTTTTCCCGGATTCAACTGATTATGGGGGTCGAAAGCACTTTTGATGTTTTGTAGTACCGGGTAAAGATCCTGAAAAAAGTCGGGTGCGTATTCAGAGCGAACGCCTTTGCCATGCTCTCCCCAAAGGACGCCACCATGGGCTTTCGCCAGCGCAGAGACTTCATCACTGATGGTTCTGACCAGAACCTCCTGCTCAAGATCTTTCATATCAATGGCGGGTCTTACATGGAGAACCCCGGCGTCGACATGACCAAACATGCCATAAGACAGGTTATGGCTATCCAGTAACGCCCGGAAGCGAGCGATAAAAGCAGCCAGATTCTCTGGTGGCACGGCAACGTCTTCTACAAAGGGTATAGGTCGTGCGTCGCCTTCCATGTTGCCCAGCAATCCCACGGACTGCTTGCGCATATTCCAGATCTTTTTAACGTTTGGAGTTCCTGTCACAACGCTGTGACCCACCCGCTGGATTTCCGATGGCTTGTCCAACTCTGCTTTTAAGCGTTCAATACCTTTTTCAATATCGGCTTGCGACTGGCCGGTGTATTCAACAAAGTTAATGCCGTCTATTTGATCAACATCATCCGGAAAGTACTCTTTGACGCTCTCCCAGACACTGTCTGCTTTGGCGAGCGACAGAACTTTGGAATCAATGGTTTCAACCGAGCTTGGAGTCGCTTGCATAAGGGACTGGGCATCCCTCAGCGATTCCTGAAAGCTGGAGTAGAACATCAGAACCAGTGCAGAGGTGTCGGGTATAGGCAGAAGGTTGACCTTGATTTCACTGATCATGGCCAGGGTCCCTTCAGAACCGCAAAGAATGGCATTGAGATCAAACTTGCCAACGTCTTCAGGGTTCACAGGATCTTTTCTGCGGATATTGGCCAGATCGTAGCCGGTGAGATTACGGTTGAGCTTTGGAAAGATGGTTTCGACACGATCTTTATTCTGGTTATAGGCTTCAATCACCGTTTTGTGAACCTGCCCTGCACGGTCTTCGCGCTGACAGATTTCATCAAGCTCCTGTTCTGTCAGTGGTGATGAGTTCCATACGGTGCCATCAGCAAAGACCGAGGTCAGTTCAAGGACATGATGGCGGGTTTTGCCATAGACAACTGACCCCTGACCACTGGCATCGGTGTTTACCATGCCACCCACTGTCGCCCGGTTGCTGGTGGACAGTTCCGGGGCAAAAAACAGTCCGTGCTTTGCAGCCAGATCATTCAGATAGTCTTTGACGGTACCGCTTTGAACCCTTGCCCAGCGCTCTTCAGGGTTGATCTCCAGAACCTGATTCATATAGCGACTGGTGTCTACCATAAATCCCGAGGTTAGTGACTGGCCGTTGGTGCCGGTACCTCCTCCCCTTGGAGAGAGTACAACCGTTTGAAAAGAAGGTTCATTAGCCAATGACAACATTGTGCTCAGATCTTCGGTGCCTTTGGGGTATAGGACACCTGCCGGATACACCTGATAGATCGAGTTGTCAGTGGCCAGTACAGTCCGTTCTGCATAGCCCAGCTCTATATCGCCCTGGAATCCGGAGCTGGCCAGCCGATCGGCAAAATTCTGATACAGCGTCCCTTCTGCGCTGGTGGCATTGACGGCCTGTTGGTTCAGTTTGCTGATCACTTTCCTACTCCCGGGCTTTGCTGTTTTATCGTCTTGCGAAGCGAAGGTGACGTTTCTCGGACTGCGTATTGTACGCAATTAAAAGTCTTTAGTCAGTGGGGATTTTTGCTCATTTAGTTGTTTCATGATTTCGGTGCTATATTGCACTGGGTTACAATTTTTCAGGTTTATTAAGATGCGTTTTTTTTATATCCAATTTATGTTTATTCCGGAGAGTTTTTAGATGCCATAAAAAGTGCAGATAAGGAGAAAGTTACTCTGCTCGTTACGCAAGGAAAAGATATTAATGTAAGGGAGTTCGATGGAGTAGTTGAAGATGAAGAAATCTATGAAGAGGCTGTCTATCCAATAGTGGCAGCTCTTCAGCATGGAAATGTTGAGATGATACTTCATTTACTTCAAAATGGGGCTGATCCCAATGTGTCTGCTTTTTGTATTAGATTTATTGGCTATTCTTCTTTCCATCCAGCCATTTTTGAGACAGAAAGCATGCAGATTATTTTTTTATTATTAGTATATGGAGCTGACCCGAATGCTGGTTTAGGTAGTTCTTACCATATTGATTGCAATACTATATATACGTATGCGAGAGATAGTTGTTTATTTAACCATTATTTTATTTTTTTCTACTGGTTTCTCTTGCCAGAAGATACACGGGCTGAGCTAAAGAGAAATATAACGAACATCCAGGAATTAAATAAAGCATTATTTGATCTTTTTCCGGTGCTAACAATTACTGCTTTAATTACCATATTATCTATAACGCCACAGTTACAATTATCACGCTTCCCATATGCCTTTAGAAAAGTCTTTGAGGGGGTATTGAGACCATTTTTATATGAACGTAATTATATGCGTTATGAAAACTCTTCAATCAATTGTACTGAAAATTGGGATGAGTAACATCTAGAAAAAGGTTTTCAAAGACATTCTTTCATTTGGTGTGATTTTTTCAATTCGTAGTTAACTCTTATCGAGGGGTGAGGTTTGGCTATAGAGTTTCACAAAGAATGACTCATTACCATGAACCGGCATAGGAACGAGTCAAACTAGTCAACAGGCTTTCCCGGTTATTGAAACGTCTCAGGCCGATCATTTATCAGTTGATATGCGGCTTTAAATAATTCAGAAATTATAAGTTTCCACTGTTTGTTATCGTTTACTTTACTCTTGGCAGCTAGCTCATTCTCTCTTTCATATTCATCTAAAATGTCCTTAACAAGTTCGCCTTTAATTTTATTAGTGTTTTTTGTTGTTAATTTATCTGATTTTGAAGTAACAGAACAAAGACGGTTTTCCGTTACTTTTGCAAGAAGTGAGGAAAGTATAATCTGATTCTCTTGCTTTATTTTTTTATTTTCGTTAGGAAGTGCTTTTTTAAAATTGGTTTCAGCAAATCTCGGGTTTTTTATTTTTAAAATGACAGGTTTGTGGTATTTTAAAAATTTAGGCTGCACAGGCTTAATAACAACACCTTCTGCAACATCACCGGTTTGACTATGAAAACTTGTAAAAACCGGATTGAAAGAAAGAGCACTTTCAAGGGAGTCACATATTTTTATCTCTGTAACCGTAGGGATACCAATGGCTGAAGTCCACTGTTTGAAAGTGTTATAATCTATTTTTTGTTTGTTGACGAAGATGTCAAAAGCCGCAAATTTTATATTATCCTGATAAAAAATTTCTTTCTGAATAGATTTGCCGTAGAGTTCGCCCGTAACATTTAAAATGTCTCCTTCTTTACAGAACTTCCGGTGCATATCAAGAATCATTTCTCTGTATTGTTCATTTACCGGGCGGTGGTTAAAAAAGTTTTCATCTTCACCAATCCAATCATTCCTTCTACCCACCTTAACAATGCTGCCGTCCGTCCAGAAGCTGTAGTTGCAGCCGTGAATTTTTTCAAGTACGACCCATGAAAGATCCTGTTCATCATTTTCTTCAATGAATGCTCTAATGGCATCAAGCACGATTTGATTCGAACTGTTTTCTATTGAGTGATACGTGTTGAAATTTTCAGATAGAGGCTTCGGCGTTAGATCAGCTTTTTCATCCAGCGCTGAGGCTTCCGATCGCTGTGTGGGGGTTGAAGCAGTTTCGACTGTGGTCGAGGAATCTGTTGTCGCTTCTGTAGTAGTGTCTTCTGAAGTAGTGTCTTCCGAGTTGGGGTCATCACCGGACGAATTGGTCGTTTGCTTTTCCTGTTGCCCTCCGTTTTCGCTTTTTTTCTCAGGGCTATCAGGCACTTTTCTGATAATCTGCTCAAAAAAACCGGATGTGGAGTCAGAGTCCTTTCCTTTTGGGTAAACCCTGATGGTATCCCGAGTTTCAAAATCAAGGTCAATATAATCCCCCTCGGATGCCGCTGAGGACACAGGGGTCAGCATAGGAATAGAAGCTGTCGCATAAAATGTATTTTGAGTCTCCTGATAGAGTTCCAGCTCAGAATAAGCGATCGTTTTAGAGTTGTATTCCGTTGGCGGGGCGTACAGAGTGGGTGTAGAAAGAACGATGGTTTTATCGATTACGGTGGTTGCCAGTGATATAACGCTGTCGTTCAGTAGTTGTAGCCCTCTGGTTTGGTCAATGGTTTGAATGCCTGTGGCCGATGGGGTTGGCTCAATCAGTAGTGGAAAATAAATGGTGTCTGGCAAGTTGTTTTTATCTTTGTAAATTTCTATCTTGTCCGCTTCTATTTCTATTTTTTGAATGCCTTTGTTATCCATTGCCAGAGACAACGGGTTGCTTTTGTGAAGCATTTCGTTGTTTTTAAACAGGGCCTTATCTCCCTGAACCTGTACTTCCAAGCCTCCCATTCTCCCAATAAAAACCGCTCCGGAAGCTTGTGCACTATTTGACAGTATTGAGCCTGTAATAGTGCACATCAAACCAAGACGCAAACTACCGAGTGCCTTAAACAGCATAGCCATAAATCCTGAATTATTTTGCAGAAGTGAGAAGACTAGATGAATCTTAGGAAAGTTCTATTCTTATTCGGGATTAAGCGGTCAGGGTCTGAAAAGAAACGGCTCTTAAGTACTTTTTCGTTCGTGACCGCTTAAAAAGCAAGTAGCCGGAAGTGCTGAAGAGCATTACTGTACCGGGTCTCGGTTGATGTTGAAAAAAAACAAATGTGTATTATTTTAAACACGTTGTTCAAAAGGTTATGAGATGTTTAAATCCTATCTGATATTGCCAATAGTTATTATGTGCATGTCTTTCGAAGCCTTTGCAGAGAAGACAATGGAGTGCGTTCGAACTAAAGAAGGATTGCTGTTTTACGAACAGGAATTCAGGTTGAATCCACCAATTTCAATTGATGGAAAAAGAATCCACTATATAAAATTAAGATCAGCACTGAAGGTTGCAACAGAGTTGGGAGCCGATGAACCATTCTTCATTATGGGTAGGGGGATGAGGATATACGCAGGTGAAAATTCCGCAGAGGGGCTGATAATACAACAGTTGGATGGAACGACAAATCCAAATGAAATAATTTCACAAGTTCCGCAACTAAGTGGATATAACACTGATTGTGTTATCGACTACTCAAATAAACTTGATGAGAAGCTGCCATTATTCAACGCTGGAGATCCAATGGCTGAACTTAGTAGATTCAAAGTCAAAGTTGTTCCCTTGCATGGCCGCAGCAACTTTTAGAGCGCAGCCAGACAAATTGAGAGCCCCGAAAACAAATGTTTCCATTTCTTTTCGGGGCTTTGTCGATCGGTTGAAGCAGACATTCGTCGTTTTTTCATATTACAGGGGACCTACTCTCAGGTCTCAGTCAATGGCTGAGTAACCGGACGAATGACGCAGTGCTGACTTTTAAAGCGTGGTGTCTGAAGAGCGCAGCCAGAAAGCTACGCTCTAGGAGCCTGACCGAGAATAGACTGCCCTACTGCGGCGGCAGCAAATTGGTCTGAAAATCCGCTTTTGTTCGTCAAATAGCTCGCTATTCTCCTCACAAAACCGAATTTTCATCCTCAATTTTCTGCCGTCCTCGCTACGGGCGCTATTCTCGGTCAGGCTCCTAGGAGCCTGACCGAGAATAGACTGCCCTTCGCGGCAACTGCTCCTGCGTTGCTCTAGCTCCTGCATCCATGCAGTCGTGCGGCGGCAGCAAATTGGTCTGAAAATCCGCTTTTGTTCGTCAAATAGCTCGCTATTCTCCTTACAAAACCGAATTTTCATCCTCAATTTTCTGCCGTCCTCGCTACGGGCGCTATTCTCGGTCAGGCTCCTAGTCGGCTGGCAATCAGGCATCAATACGCTTGTATTTCATTCGATGAGGGCCTGCTGCCTCTTCACCAAGACGCTCTTTACGATCGGCTTCGTACTCGGTGTAGTTGCCCTCGAAGAAGGTGACCTTGGAATCGCCTTCGTAAGCCAGGATATGTGTGGCCACGCGATCCAGGAACCAGCGATCGTGAGAGATCACCATGGCGCAGCCCGGGAAGGCCAGAAGTGCATCTTCCAGTGCACGCAGGGTCTCAACATCAAGGTCGTTGGAGGGTTCGTCAAGTAGCAGTACATTGCCGCCTTCTTTCAGTGTCGCGGCCAATTGCAGTCGACCGCGCTCACCACCGGAGAGCTCACCCACACGCTTCTGCTGGTCACCGCCTTTGAAGTTGAAACGACCAATGTATTTGCGGGACTGCATTTCGTAGCCATTGATGCGAAGAATGTCCTGGCCATCGGAGATCGCTTCAAAAACAGTTTTGTCGTCTTTCAGCTCGTCACGCATCTGCTGAACATTAGAGATTTTGATCGTCTCGCCGTGTTCGATGCTTCCGGAATCAGGCTGTTCGTCTCCGGTAATCATCTTGAACAGGGTGGTTTTACCAGCACCGTTACCCCCGATGATACCGACAATAGCACCCTTGGGAATGCTGAAACTCAGGTCGTCGATCAGCAGCCGATCACCAAAGCCTTTGGAAACATGATTGAATTCCAGAACCTTATCACCCAGACGTGGGCCGGGTGGAATGTAGATTTCGTTGGTTTCGTTACGGGCCTGAAATTCCTGGGACTGCATCTCTTCAAAGCGTGCCAGACGTGCTTTGGATTTGGACTGGCGACCTTTGGCATTTGAGCGGGACCATTCCAGTTCCTGTTGCATCGCTTTTCGATGAGCGTCCTGTTGCTTGCTTTCCTGCTCGAGTCGGGCTTCTTTTTGCTCCAGCCAGTCGCTGTAGTTACCTTCCCAGGGTATACCGTGGCCACGGTCCAGCTCCAAAATCCAGCCCGCTGCGTTATCCAGGAAGTAACGATCGTGGGTGATAGCCACAACGGTTCCCGGATATTCAACGAGAAAGCGCTCCAGCCAGGCCACTGACTCGGCATCCAGGTGGTTAGTGGGCTCGTCCAGCAGCAGCATTTCGGGACTGGAGAGCAACAGGCGGCAAAGAGCTACACGACGGCGTTCACCACCTGACAGATTGTCTACGACAGCGTCCCACTCGGGAAGACGCAGAGCGTCGGCAGCGACGTCCAGTTTGCGCTCCAGGTTATGGGCATCGGCCGCCTGAATAATGTTTTCCAGTCTGGCCTGTTCTGTCGCCAGGGCGTCAAAGTCCGCATCGGGCTCAGCGTAAGCTGCGTAAACTGCTTCCAGCTTGTCCTGGGCTTCCTTGATTTCACCTAGTGCCTCTTCCACCACTTCACGGACTGTTTTACCGGGTGTCAGTTGCGGCTCCTGAGGCAGGTAACCAACGTTCAGACCGGGTTGTGGACGGGCTTCGCCATCAAATTCCTGATCGACACCAGCCATGATGCGCAGCAGAGTGGACTTACCGGCACCGTTCAGACCCAGGACGCCAATTTTGGCACCGGGGAAAAAAGAGAGGGAAATGTCTTTAAGAATCTGGCGCTTCGGGGGAACAGTCTTGCTCACCCGGTTCATGGTATAGACGTATTGTGACAATTTAGGCATCCATAATAGGTTTGACTGAAGCCTCCGTATAATAGCACTTTTGAGGCATTTCTGTATGCTCGTACTTACTCCGCAAAGGCGTCAGCCTCTGCATGCTTCATTTTGATTCCCTTCCGTTCTTTGCCTACAGTGTTAGTGCAATGGAGGTATTTTTATGGAAAACCTGTATGACACTGATTTCTATAGCTGGTCGTATCGTCAGGCCGAGTTGATTAGGCAAGGTCGTTTCAATGAGCTTGATATTGCCAATCTGGTAGAGGAAATTGAAGACATGGGTAAGGCTCAGTATCAGGCTTTACGCAGTTGTGTTAAAGAATTGCTCTTGCACCTGCTGAAATGGCAAATGCAGTCCGGAAAAGACGATCAGCACACAATGACGGACTGGTACAGGAGCTGGCTGGTCAGTATCGCTAAACAACGAGGTGCCATCTTAGATCTACTCGAAGATAACCCTGGCCTAAACAGTAAGATTGATGAGGTCTTGCCAAAAGCCTATCGGTCTGCAAAAAGAGATGCAGCGGCTGACATGAAATGTAAGCCCGATGATTTCCCGACTGACTCCCCCTGGAGCTTTGATCAGATCATGACTGAGGACTGGCTGCCAGAAAGCTGAGCCAGAGCCCATGAGTCTCGCTCAAATTGACATGAAACTTTTTCGATACGAAATCCTGAACAGCTGTATTAGAATGGTCGCCGAAAAACCTCATTAACAGGCAACATTCCGAGGAATCATTAATGTTCAGAAAGGACATGTCCATCGCTGAGTTCGACCCTGAACTCAAGGCTGCCATCGATGCTGAAGCGGTTCGCCAGGAAGAGCACATCGAACTGATCGCTTCCGAAAATTACACCAGCCCCAGAGTGATGGAAGCACAAGGGTCTGTCCTGACCAACAAATACGCAGAAGGTTATCCGGGCAAGCGCTACTACGGTGGCTGCGAGCATGTTGATGTCACTGAACAGCTGGCTATTGATCGTGCCAAAGAGCTGTTTGGTGCCAGCTACGCTAACGTTCAGCCTCATTCCGGCTCCCAGGCCAATGCGGCGGTCTACATGGCTCTGATCAAGCCCGGTGACAAGGTTCTGGGTATGAGCCTGGCCCATGGTGGCCACCTGACTCACGGTGCCAAGGTCAGCTTTTCTGGCCGTATTTACGAAGCGGTTCAGTATGGCCTGAATCCTGAAACCGGCGAGATCGACTACGAAGAAGTTGAGCGTCTGGCGGATGAACACAGGCCAAAAATGATCGTTGCAGGCTTCTCGGCCTACTCCCGTGTTGTGAACTGGCAGCGTTTTCGCGATATAGCCGACAAGGTAGGTGCTTTCCTGCTGGTTGATATGGCTCACGTGGCTGGTCTGGTTGCTGCCGGTGTTTATCCGTCTCCGGTAGGCATTGCCGATGTTGTTACGACAACGACTCACAAAACCCTGGGTGGTCCCCGTGGCGGTCTGATCCTGGCTAACGATGATGAAGAGTTGAACAAAAAGTTCAACTTTGCGGTATTTCCCGAGTCCCAGGGTGGTCCTCTGTGTCACGTGATTGCAGCTAAAGCGGTTTGCTTCAAAGAGGCCATGTCCGATGACTTCAGGACTTACCAGCAGCAGGTCGTTAAAAATGCTCAGGCGATGACCCGGGTTATGCTCGAGCGCGGCATCAAGGTTGTATCCGGCGGCACTGACGACCATCTGTTCCTCATGGATCTGATCGGTAAAGAGTACACAGGTAAAGACGCCGAAGCGGCTCTGGGTGAAGCTAACATTACGGTCAACAAGAATGCTGTTCCAAATGATCCTCGCTCTCCATTTGTCACCAGTGGTCTGCGTATTGGTACTCCGGCCATTACCCGCCGTGGTTTCAATGAAGAGGATTCTGCTGCTCTGGCAGGCTGGATCTGTGACGTACTTGAAAACATTGGTAATGAACAGGTTGTCGGGGATGTGAAGGCGAAGGTTTTGGCAATCTGCAAGCGTCTGCCTGTCTACAGATGATCCAGGGCTGTTTTTCAAAGTAAGACCGCTGACCTGAGAACCGGGTCAGCGGCTTACCCACACAGAATCACTTCATTCTGCAAAGTCTTGGTAATTTTTCAGGGGTGAATTATGATGGAAGACTCACTCTGAAAAACGTTTCTCTTACCCATGCACTGCCCTTTTTGCAACGCTGTCGATACCAAAGTCATTGATTCCCGCCTGGTGGCAGACGGTAACCAGGTTCGCCGTCGTCGTGAATGTTTGACCTGTAGTGAACGATTTACGACTTATGAAATGGCAGAGTTGTTGATTCCCAGGCTGGTCAAAAGAGACGGTTCCCGTGAACCCTTCAATGAAGAAAAACTAAGGGCAGGCATATCCAAAGCTCTGGAAAAGCGTCCTGTCAGCATGGAACAGATTGAAGAGTCTGTGAACCGGATCAAGCATCGGCTTCGGGCCACCGGTGAGCGGGAAATAAAATCCCTGGTTTTGGGGGAAGAAGTGATGCGTGTACTTCGGGAGCTGGACGAAATAGCCTATATCCGGTTTGCCTCTGTTTATCGTCACTTCAAGGACCTGAATGAATTCCGGGAAGAAATTGAACGACTGGAAACCATTGATAAACAATGAGGCCATTGCTGACCTCATTGTAGGGTTTTTCGTTCATCAGCCAATGATTGACAGGGCCAGCACACCCATATAGATGGCAAATACTGCAAGAATAATGGCGCTCTTGAAGCGTGGTAACCTGCTGCATGCCAATCTTCCCAAGGTCATGGATGAAGAAGTGCTGGTTTCGTCGCGATCCATTGACAGGCTGGTTAGTATGCAAATCGCCAGAAGCGCAGTAAGACCGGTCATTGCCAGACCATCCCTCTGCAGGACAGTTGAATCAATTTCCAGTCCGCCAGTGAGAATCCCGGGAAATGCCAGAACGCCTAACAGGTTAAATATGTTGGAGCCAATAACGGTGGCCATCACCAGATCAAACAGACCCTTTCGAGCACTGGCCAAAGCAGCAGCCATTTCCGGCAGACTGGTTCCGAAAGCGATGACGGTAAGGCCGATAATCATTTCACTGATACCGAATGAACGGGCCAGTTCACTGGCACCCCAAACCAGCAGCTTTGAGCTGCCCATCAGCAGAGCCAGCAGCACCAGACTTTCCACAACGGCCCTGGCGGTAGAGATTGAGAGAATAACCACTTCTTCTTCATCTTCACTGTCACCACCGGAATGTTTTGCCAGATAGAAGCAATAGGCCACCAGGGCTCCGGCCAGGATAAATCCATCCATCTGGCTGAGGTCGCCATCCACTATCAGAGCCATTGTGAATGCCAGGACCAGCCCTAACAGGGGCAACTCACGGGTAATAATACGACGGCTGACTACCAATGGATAAATAATTCCGCACAATGCCAGCACCAGGCCGATATTGATGATGTTGGAGCCCAGGGCATTGCCAATGGCGATACCGGCAGAACCGTCCAACGCGGCAACAGACGATACCAAAAGCTCTGGTGCAGAAGTACCAAAAGCAACAATGGTCATACCGATGGTCAGAATGGACATACCCAGTCGAGAGGCCAGGGTAGAAGCGACTTCGATCAAACGATCAGCACTTGCGGACAGAACAACAAAGCCCACGGCTATGGCGACAACTAAGGAAAGAATTTCAATCATATCAACAGGCGAGAGGGCTTTTGACACAGTCAACAATCACCAGGCCCTCATAAACCAGTGCTGTCAACCGAGTCTCGCCAGGCAATGTGTTGTTACACTGCCGTATACGCCACAGTCGAATGACCAATGATGTTGACGCATACACCTGTTGTCTGTCAGGCAGGCTACTCCCCCGAGTGAGGGGGCAGTATATTGAGCTATGAGAATGATATCCAGAGGAATTACCGAAGTGCTGCCATACAAATATGGCTTAGTATCTGTTTTGGTGGTCTGTTCTCAGTTTCCGGCTTTTAGAACAGGCAGTTTCGGTACAAAACTTTCGTCTCAGGGATTGACGGCAGGTTCCAGCATCGTAATAGTACCTTTATTTGCGTCGATACGAACCTTCACACCTTCACCAATGGTAAATATACTGGCCTGATGGCCAATCATTGCTCCATTCCAGGCTGGAATATTCAAGGGTGAAATATGTTGTTTTAACACCTCCTGCAAGCGGTAAGAGCCATAAGGAACCTTGGCATTACAATTTATACATTGACCAAAAATAAAACCAGAGATTTCTTTTAATATACCGACAGTTTGTAACTGGGTTAACATGCGATCAATTTGATAAACATCTTCACCGGTATCCTCCAAAAACAGAATTTTATTTTTAAAACTGGGTAAGTAGGGGCTTCCCAGCATAGAAACTAAAACGGATAAGTTGCCACCCAGAATTTCCCCTGTGGCAATGCCAGGGCGAATAGTTTGAATCCTGGCAACAGTACGGGTTAAATCATCACTTTTGATGATGGGGTTGCTCATGGTAATGGCATTACCTTCAAAGAGAATTTTCTTTAAATAATTAACGGTGTATTGTGTCCAGGGGTAAGCTGCAGCCATCGGGCCGTGAAACGTTATTAAGCCGGTTTTCTGGTGGATGGCTAGCAGCAAGGTGGTAATGTCGCTAAAACCCATAAAAATCTTGGGATGCTTTTTGATTAAAGGGAAATCTAAATATTCCAGTATTCGCGCTGACCCCCAGCCGCCCCGCAACTCGATAATGGCTTTTACTTTTGGATTGGCAAACATGTCATTGATATCAGCAGCTCGTGCCTGATCAGTACCTGCAAAATATCCGGTTTGTTGAAAAATAGTTTTACCGTAGATAACGCTCAAGCCCAGTGCCTCGAGTCGTTCTGTTGCAAATTGCACATCCTGGGCGTTATTAACACGAAAGCCGCTAGAAATTAAGGCAACGGTATCACCCTTATTGAGAGGAGCTGGTTTAATAGCAGGTAACGCCAATACTGGGCTGGTCATTAGCCAACATAGAATAATAAATAATAATTTTTTCATAGTTTACTCCGGAAGAAGGTCTTGTTTTCCTGGCCTCTCCCTCTCTTATCTCCGGGCTTGTCATTTTCCCGACAGACTTCATCAATGGGTACGTCGTTTGTGAGGGGGGGCTGTCATTATGTCCTGTCATCACTTGCATGCGCTTAGTTCTCAGCCATGAAACATCTCATACAGGGCTGAAAGCTATCTAGGATAGTCTAGACAACAAATCAGCTTCGAACAGACTTTGAGCTATTGATTAACAAGCGTGAATGACTCAGTTTTAAACGTTTGTTTCTTTCTACTGTTTGAATGGCTATGATGCTCGGCATAATTACTAGAAGATTTGAGTATGTATCCATTCATTCGACTGCTGACCGCAATCCGTAAAGCCAAAAAAGCGCCCAAAATTTCCGTCGATGCTGTCAGTGAAAACTGCTTTCGCTGTATGCCATGGGATTTAGATCTGTTCATGGAAATGAACAATGGTCGGGTTTTGACGCTTTATGATCTGGGCCGGTTTACTCTTTCGATTCAGTGTGGGCTCTCTGATGTCCTCAAAAGAGAGAGCTGGGGATTGGTGGTTGCTGGCAGTACCACTCGTTATCGAAAGCGGGTCCGGATGTTCGACAAAGTAACTATGTACACTCAGGTGGCTGCGATGGAAGAGCGATGGGTTTATATTATCCAGTCCATGTGGGTCAAAGGGGAACCGGCTTCATCAATCCTGTTAAGAACGGCCGTCACCGAGAAGGGCCGGATAGTGGCCACTGAGCGAGTCAGAAAAGTCATGGGCAGGGAAGACTGGTCTCCAGAGCCGGAAGGTTGGGTAAAAGCCTGGATTGAGGCTGAAGAGTTGCGTCCATGGCCTCCTTTGTCAGCCCGGACTTAAGACGATATGGGCCTTTGACTGAATCTCTTAACCGAAAGTATCCTGCTAAAGACCCTGGCGGCTTACTTTAGCAGGAATTTTTCCGGATGTGGCCAGATCTCACTTTCTGGCCGGTCAAACTGAATCAGCTCAACAAGCGTCCTGCCATCTTTGATAAAAGCCACTGTGACATGTTCTGCCGGAGAGGTGGGCTCAAGAATGACTTCTTTTCCTTTTATGGCTTCCTGAATGTCGTCCACTTCAAAGGCAATGTGGGGTGTGGTTTTTATAATTTCCGGTAATGTATTGTCGTCATCAAAATTCATCCACTCAACACCATAAGGGGTTTCGAAATACCCGGTGGCATGATGCTTCAATTCCTTGTTATAGCAGTCTTCCGACAGCTTTTCGCGGGTGGGTATGCCGACATGGTGAAATCGAAGTTGTTGCATTTGCTTGCTCTCAACTCTTCTCATTTGCAGTAGGCTGATTCTACTTGCGGGAAGGGGCACTGAGAAGTGAGTATTATCCTCATTAAATTTTATTGGGCGCTTTCACCAGTGAGTGATGCCGGAGACAAATTCATATAAACTGGCCCCATTTCTTACTGAGCCCGGAGAAGGTCCCATGGCGTCTGCCATTGATCACGAAATGATGTCTCGTGCGCTGCAACTGGCACGCAAAGGGTTATACACCGCGATGCCAAATCCCAGGGTAGGGTGTGTGATCACGAAGGATGGCGTCATTGTTGGTGAAGGCTTTCATGAGCGATCGGGCGAGCCCCATGCTGAAGTGCGTGCCCTGGAAATGGCAGGTGACCGGGCTAAGGGCGCAACGGTCTATGTCACCCTTGAGCCCTGCAGTCATTTTGGAAAAACGCCGCCCTGTGCAGAAGCGCTGATCAAGGCCAGGGTGAGCCGGGTGGTCGCTGCTATGGAAGACCCTAACCCCTCGGTATCCGGTCGTGGTTTGAAAAGGCTGAGTGACGTCGGCATTGAGGTTGAATCCGGTGTTCTTGAAGCCGAAGCCAGAGCATTGAATCCTGGCTTCATCAAAAAGATGATGAGCGGGCAACCTTTCGTCCGACTCAAGCTGGCCATGAGCCTCGATGGCAGAACGGCTATGGAGAGTGGTGAATCCCAGTGGATTACCGGACCCGATGCCCGCAGTGAAGTTCAAAAGCTCCGGGCGCAGAGCTGTGCCATTGTTTCAGGTGTTGGCTCGATTCTTCATGATAATTCTTCATTAACAGTCAGAGCTGAAGAGCTGGGGCTGCCAGACGCTGAAAAACTGGCCCGCAGACAACCATTAAGGGTGGTTCTGGATTCATCCCTGCAAACCCCTGTCGACGCGAAAGTGGTCACCGGGCCCGGCAGGGCTCTGATTGTCTGCACGGATCAGGCAGAACAGAGCCGACAGGCACAGCTGGAGGCTGCCGGTGCTGAAGTGATCAGGCTGAACGTCGGCAGACAGGTGGACCTGAACGCATTAATGAGCGAACTGGCTCAAAGAGATTGCCAGGAAGTTTTGCTGGAAACAGGAGCTATCCTTGCCGGAGCCGCTGTCAGTGAAGGACTGGTGGATGAGCTGAATATCTTTATGGCCCCGATCTTGATGGGGTCAGAAGCCCGGCCATTGTTGAACCTTCCATTCCAGTTTATGTCAGAAAAGCTGGGTCTTAATATCTCTGATATCCGTGCTATTGGCGATGACTGGCTTATTAAGGCAACGTTTAAACAGAACACTGATTACTGAGATTCACTATTCATGTTTACAGGCATTATCGAGGCTGTTGGTAGCCTGCAGAAAGTAGAACCCCGCTCTGGTGATCTGAGGTTAACGGTCAACTCTGGTTCGTTGGATCTTTCTGATGTAAAACTGGGTGACAGTATTGCCACCAATGGCGTCTGCCTGACTGTGGTGGAATTGACCGGACAGGGATATGTAGCCGATGTTTCCCTGGAAACGCTTGAAAATTCAACGCTTTCGGGACAGGCTGTCGGTTCTGCCCTGAATCTGGAAAAAGCTATGACGCCTTCAACCCGGCTGGGTGGCCACCTGGTCAGTGGTCATGTCGACGGTGTCGGTAAAATTGTCTCCATCGAACCCTCGGGTCGTTCGACGGTCTATTGGGTGGAGGCTCCCGCTCATCTGGCCCGGTACATTGCCCATAAGGGGTCAGTCACGATAGATGGTGTCAGTTTAACGGTAAACAGGGTGGATGGCTGTCGCTTTGCCCTGAACATCGTGCCTCATACCCGGCAGGAAACCATTATTGCCGGGTACCGGGCAGGAACAGAAATCAATCTGGAAGTGGATCTGCTGGCCAGGTATCTGGAAAGGCTAATGGACCCGAGCCTCAGGGAACAGAGTGAATCGGCTCCTGCCAGCCTGACAGCCGGTTTTCTTGCTGAACATGGCTTTATGAAGTGACTGCTTCCAGCTTGGGAACGAAACCGTTAGAATACGCCGGTTTCGCATACCGGATGTATAAAAAACACACATGGGGGTGTTATGCAGCTTAACTCCATTGAAGAGATTATTGAGGATATTCGCCTCGGGAAACCTGTCATCCTGATTGATGATGAGGACCGTGAAAACGAAGGTGACCTGATAATCGCTGCTGAAAAAATCACTCCTGAGATCGTGAATTTCATGGCCCGGGAGGCCAGAGGTCTGCTCTGCCTGACACTGACCGGAGAGCGCTGTGATTTTCTGGGGCTGCCACCGATGGTGACTTCGGAAGACAATGCATCGGGCTTTGGTACACCTTTTACCGTTTCCATTGAAGCCGCAGAAGGGGTAACCACAGGTATTTCTGCCCATGATCGGGCCAGAACCATTCGGGTGGCAGCGGACCCACTGTCCCGCCCCGGCGATATTGTTCAGCCAGGTCATGTATTCCCATTGAGAGCGCAGCCTGGCGGTGTACTCAGCCGTGCGGGTCATACCGAAGCCGGTTGTGACCTGGCGCGTCTGGCCGGACTGACACCGGCAGCCGCTATCATCGAGATCATGAACGAAGACGGCACGATGGCTCGTCGTCCCGATCTGGAAGTGTTTGCCAAAGAGCATGATCTGAAAATCGGCACCATCGCCGATCTGATCAACTACCGAATCCTGAATGAGAAAACCGTCGAAAAGTCAGAGCGGCGCACACTGGATACCGATTTTGGCCAGTTCGATATGACGGCCTACAAGGATTCTATCAGCGGCGCTACGCACATTGCCCTGACCAAGGGCTATATTACACCGAACTCTCCGGCGCTGGTGCGAGTTCACGCTATGGAACCATTCCGTGATCTGTTGTCGGCACATCCGGAAAGCGGTAAGTCCAGCTGGCCGCTGCACAAGGCGATGGCCAAAGTGGCCAGTGAAGGTCGCGGCGTGATTGTGCTGCTGGACTCTGAGTCCAGACTGGACCTGGGCGGAGCACTGGAAAAGTTCTCGGAAGGCAAGAGTGGCAGCAACGGTATGTCCGGTGCTTATCTGACCATTGGTACCGGTTCACAGATTCTGCGTGACCTGGGAGTAGGCAAAATGCGCCTGCTCAGCTCACCGGTTCGCTTCGCTGCCCTGTCCGGATTTGATCTGGAAATTGTAGAATATATCCCGTGTGAAGACTGAACGTCAGAGCACATGTACTTTGAAGTAAGTGCATTACAAAGATTTATTGAGGAAAGCGCAATGTCATTGCAAACCATCGAAGGTACTCTGCAGGCTAATGACGGCAAGTATGCGATTGTTGTTGGCCGCTGGAATGCCTTTGTTGTAGAAAGTCTGCTCAATGCGGCTGTGGACAGCCTGACCCGTCACGGTGTTGCGGAAGAAGATATTACTATTATTCGTTGTCCGGGCGCGTTCGAAATTCCACTGACTGTTAAAAAAGTCGCCAAAACCCAACGCTTCGACGCTATTATTGCTCTGGGTGCCGTCATTCGTGGTGGCACGCCACACTTTGAATTCGTTGCTAACGAGTGCGTGAAAGGCCTGTCCAGCGTGAATCTGGAGGAAGAAATTCCTGTGAGCTTTGGTGTTCTGACCGTAGACACCATTGAACAGGCTATCGAGCGTGCCGGCACCAAAGCGGGTAACAAGGGTGAAGAGGCTGCCATGGCAGCTTTCGAAATGGTGTCCCTGCTCGAGAAACTGGAGGCCTGAGTTGTCCACTGAGAAGCAGGAAACCGGGCAGAAACCTGCCCCGCGTCCTAAACCATCTGCCCGTCGTCGTGCACGTCAACTGGCGCTGCAAGCCCTGTACCAGTGGCAGATGTCCCAGTCATCCGTCACCCAGATTGAAATGCAGTTCCGTGTGGACAACGATTTCAGCAAAGTTGACGACGGCTATTTCCACATGCTGCTGACCGGGATTGCCCGTGAAGCCAGTCAACTCGATGACGCCATGTCGCCGCTGCTGGACCGTCCCATTTCACAGCTGGACCCGGTTGAAATGTCGGCTCTACGCATTGGTTGCTACGAGCTGATGAACCGCTCTGATGTCCCATACCGCGTGGTCATCAACGAAGCGATTGAGCTGGTTAAGCGCTTTGGTGCTCAGGATTCTCACCGTTACATAAACGGCATTCTGGACAAGCTGGCACCCCGTGTTCGTCCTGACGAGGTGCGTAACTTCCGTCGGAAGTAATCGGTTTTTGATCAGGAGGTAGCGCTGTTGTCTCCTGATCTGTTAACCCGCCTGACAGCAGGTTAAACTCATATTTTAGCTTGGCTGGAACCTTTCATATGGCGCTTGGCGAATTTGATCTGATTCGCAGTTTCTTTGATCGTCCGGGTCTTCGATCGCACTTAAGTGATGTCGTTGGTATAGGCGACGATTGTGCGCTTCTGTCTCTTCAACCTGGTCAACAACTGGCTCAATCCCTGGATACGCTGGTTGAAGGCATTCACTTCCCGAAAAACTGCGACCCTTATCTGCTGGGTTGTCGGGCGCTGGCCGTTAATCTCAGTGACCTCGCCGCTATGGGGGCAAAACCCCACAGTTTTACGCTGGGTCTCACCATGCCTGAATCGAATGATGTCTGGCTGCAGTCGTTTTCTGACGGTTTGGCAGAGCTTGCGTCAACCTATCAGATAGGATTGATCGGGGGTGACACCACTCTCGGGCCATTGACCCTCTCGATACAGGTACAGGGAACATTACCTGTAGCTCAGGCGCTGCGGCGAAATGGCGCTAAAGTCGGAGACCTGATTTACGTCAGTGGTTGTCTTGGTGACGCTGCCGGTGCATTACCTGATGTTTTGAGAGGTGAGAGCCCGGACAGTGTTTGCACCCTCGAACAGCGCCATCTGCTGGAACGTTACTATCGACCGACACCCAGAATAGCGTTGGGTCAGTGGTTACTGGAAAATGGAGCCACAGCTGCCCTGGATATTTCCGATGGTCTATTGGGCGATTTGGGGCATATTCTCAAAGCCAGCCAGGTAGGTGCTCAAATCAGTACTTCATCGGTTCCCGTCTCCAAAGAGCTGAAAAGTTTGCAGGGTCTGGAGAAAGCCAGGGAGCTCGCCCTGGCCGGAGGCGATGATTATGAGCTGTGCTTTACATGGCCCGATCGAAAAAAGTTGCAGCTTCCTGACAGCCTGCTGGCTGAAAATCCTGTAACCTGTATCGGTCGAATAACTTCCGCTACCGGGCTGGTGGATGCAGAGACGGCAGAGCCACTTTCTCCACGAGCCTACCAGCACTTTTAGTGACATCTTTTTTATGAAAGAGCATTCTTTCATGGACTACAGAAACTTATGAGCAATACACCCTCAGTCTGGAAAAATCCGGTGCACTTTTTAGCCTTTGGTCTGGGTAGTGGCCTGTCGCCTGTTGCGCCGGGAACCTTTGGTACGGTAGCGGCCATTCCTTTCTATTTGATGTTCCAGTACCTGCCGCTCTGGAATTATTTTTTAGTACTGGTTGTCAGTATTATTTTGGGCATCTGGCTGTGTGGAAAGACTTCTAAAGATCTGGGCGTCCATGACCATCCGGGTATTGTCTGGGATGAATTTGTCGGTTACTGGATCACTATGCTGGCTGCTCCCAGAGGCTGGGAGTGGGTGTTAGTCGGTTTTATCCTGTTCCGAATCTTCGATATTTGGAAACCCTGGCCCATCGGTTGGTTAGACAAGAGAGTGCATGGTGGTCTGGGTATAATGATAGACGACATCGTGGCTGGTATTTTTGCGCTTGTCTGTCTTCAGGTTATTGCTTATTTTGTGCTCTGATGGCTTCTGTCCTGTTGGATCTCAGAGCCATAGAGTTGAGTGTCGGCTTTGAGAGTTGCTGGGTGTTTTCGAGAACAAAATATTCGACTGTGTCTAACAACTTGACCCTGTCGCCTGTGGTGAGCAAGATAGAGCCTAAACGGAATTGGTTATAACCCTTCGTGGGTGATCAAAATAAAAAATAGAATGAAATCAGTATTCTCTTTCAAGGTGATTGCTGGGTTTTTTACCAGCCTATTGTTGTCTTTTTCATACTCTTCCCACGCCGTCAATGTCAGGGTAGTGGCCCTGTTTCCAGACAAAGCTCTTGTCTTCATTGATGGTGAACGTCAATTTCTTAAGGTCGGTCAAGAACCGGTGAAAGGTTTCAAACTGATCGACGCCAGCAGTCGAAAAGCCCGGCTCGAAATCAATGGCGTAGCGAAAGATTATTTTCTCAGTCGCGATATGGGTAACGGCATTCAATCGCCCGAGCTTTTGACGTTTCGAATCAACAGAAGCAATGATGGGCAGTACCTTGCCCAGAGTGTCATTAACAATAATCCGGTTCAGGTGCTGATAGATACCGGAGCGAATGTTGTCGCCATCAACGGTGCCACGGCTGACCGTCTTGGCATTCGCTACAGGGATGGCAGCGCGGTTCGTGTCGAAACGGCCAGTGGCGTCGTCAGAGGTTTTCGGGTGATGCTGGATTTCGTGTCCGTCGGCGGCATACGGGTTGCCAATGTTGAAGCGACGGTCATCGAAGGCAGCAGCCCTGAAAAGGTGTTACTGGGTATGAGTTATCTGAAGAATATCCGATTCAGTGAGGAAGGCGGGGTCATGACACTGGAGGCTCCATATTAACTCGCCTGTAACATCTTGTACTGTTACAATCCCAACGCACGACTGTCTTGAGGAGTAGTGAGTGTCTGTTCGTTACGTTGCAGAGTCTCGCTTGCCCACCCCTTTCGGTGAGTTCATGATGCATGGATTTGAAGAGAGTGGCACCGGCAAGGAGCATCTGGCTCTCTCCATGGGGGATGTGAGTCAGGGTGGTCCCGTTCTGGCGCGGGTTCATTCAGAGTGTCTGACCGGAGATGCTCTTTTCAGCATGCGCTGTGATTGCGGCCCCCAGCTTGAGGAGGCCATGCGCAAGATTGCCGAAGCTGGTCGCGGGGTTATCCTGTATCTGCGTCAGGAAGGCCGTGGCATTGGTCTGCTGAACAAAGTACGGGCTTACCAGCTTCAGGATACAGGGCTGGATACGGTAGAAGCCAACGAAGAACTGGGTTTCGCTGCTGATCTGCGCAAATACGATATGTGCAAGACCATGCTGGATCATCTGGGGGTCACACAGTTAGTACTGATGACCAATAACCCTAAAAAGGTTGATGCTTTGACCCGTCAGGGGATTGATATTATTCATCGTCAGCCCCATCAGACCGGGCAGAATCCTCATAACGAGAAGTACCTGACCACTAAGGTCTGGAAGCTGGGACACTTGTACGATACTGCATGATGTCTGAGCTGGAGCCAGATGCGACCTGTTTCTGGCTCTTTGTGTGTTTTTCTTTAAGTGAAATAAACTGGGCACCCAAAAATGCTACTCGAAACAAATCAACAGTAGATCCCAAAAAAAGAACAGGTTACGAGTGTCTTGTATTTTCCATTGTTTTCTGTACTGGACGGCTTGCACTGAACTTAGTGCAAGCTGTCGGTTATTGAGGATTTAATCTTGAAATATTCTGCCCTCTTTTATGATTGATTTATCGGATGAGTCTAATATCACGTATTTGTTATGTCTTGCATCACACTGAATATCGTAGAGGGATGCTGTAACAGGATTTTCATTAAAAACACACACATAAACGTCGCTGTTGTTACCCAACCTGGTGCCATTTTCAACAAGATGGGAATAGACTTGATGGTCTCTTATAAAAAGCAGTTTTGTATACTTTTTATCACCGAATTCCTCTAAAAAATCATCGACCTCTCCCTTATGAGAGACATTGTTTATTTCATTTATGGCAGTATGCATGGCAGCATTAATTCTGTTCTCACTCGCAGAAACCAGAAGATAACAATAACGATGACTAATACTATAAATGGAAGGCAACTCAGCCCAAATTTTATCCCCTGTTCCCAGGGTAACTTCTATATTTGAACCTAACGGATCGTCATAACTAAACGTTCTAGCATATTCTTCGTTATTCATTTGTGAATATTTTTCATGGTTATTTTCTCTATTTTCCAAAATGGAGGTAGAGAGATGACTGCCAGAAGGCTGACTGTCTGTCGGAACCAACAGCACTTCTTCAAACTTTCTTTTAGTTGCTTTACGGGCTGCAATGCCTGAAGCCTCATTTGCAGAAGGCTGATCAATACGTGGAATAAGCGTTGTAGCCTCCTCCGAATCGGTCCTGGACTCCGCTGCACTGTAATGCGGCGGTTGAGTTGCCGCATTGACTGCGGCGCTGGTTGTTACTTCGTAAGTCATTATATATCCCTCCTAATAACTAGTAGTTTTAGACAAGCAATGGTCATTGAGGTTTTGGACAGGTAATGGTCATTAAAGTTCCAAAAAAAAGCAAAAAATAGGACATCCACAAAAAATAGAAAAAATAGGACATCCATATAAAAATATAAAATACAGCCTATTAACCGCGAGCCCAGCAGCCCATCAAACCCTGACAGCCACTCAGAACAATCGTTTGTCATAACAAACGACAAACGAATCACTGAAAAGGGGAAAAAGTCAGAAATAGCAAAGGTCCCCATATGACAGGACAGACAAATAACAATGGAAAAGTAGAGCAGTCAACTTACGCCATACAATGAGCGACTATAGGTAAACAATCCCTTTGCTCATTACTGTCCCATTTCCCGAGCAATAGTTTTCATGGCTTCCAGCCTGTCCACTGTCCGATAAAGGCGGTTATTCCATCTCATGGTTTTGAGCCATTCATTTGAATCAATTTCCAGTTGGGTCAGAATGGGTGGGATATCTGAAGAAATTGAACCTTTCTTATAGGTAGGAATAGTACTCATGAATGCAAAAGTAATGACTTATCAGCAAAAAGTGCAACTTTTCTGTGATGCTCTACAAATTGTCCTGGCAAAGCATGACACCTCAAAAGTGACTGATTATTTTACGGAGGACGCCGTCATAATCATCAATGAAAGACGTCTGGAGGGCAGTCGGCAAATTTGCGAACGATTACAGTGGATAAAGGAGCATACCAGGAGCGTAGATATTTCTGTGCATCGGATTTTTTTCGACGGTGACCGGGGGTTCGACCACCACACCTCCAGAGTGACCTCTAATGAGGGCTCTACCGCCCTGTTTAAAATATTTGGCTATATAGAGATGCGCGACAATAAAATATCACTGTATGAAGATGTAACCATTCAGATGGAAGGTGAAGAAGCTATGCATTTAGCGACATCTGTTCAGCAATAGATCACAGTAACAGAAGTGAAATGAATCAGCCTCCCAAGAACAGGAGGCTGATAATGAGATGATCAGGCTGGTGTGACGTGGGCGATCTTAATCGCGCTTTTCAGGCTCCGGCTCATGCGTTTCAAAATGGATCGTTTGATGCCCCCGGCATCCAGTCCACACTCGGCCAGTTGTTGTTTGTGACTGGCGGCTTCGATGTAGTCATCCGGAATGCCCAGCTGCATGATGGGCACATTGATGCCATGCTCGTTCAGGAGCTCGGAAACGGCTGAGCCGACTCCACCGGCAATGCAGCCTTCTTCCAGCGTGACCAGCAGTTCATGATCTTTGGCCAGCTGTTGAATAAGCTCTTTATCCAGCGGTTTCACAAAGCGCATGTTTGCGACAGTGGCATTCAGTTCGTCAGCGACTTGCAGAGCGTTCTGCAGCAAAGTGCCGAAAGAAAGAATTGCCACTTGCTGTCCCTGACGACGAATTTCTCCTTTACCGATTGCTATGGGTTCCAGACTTTCACTGATCGCGACACCGGGTCCGGTTCCTCTCGGATAACGGACAGAAGCCGGTCCCTGATACTGGTAACCTGTAGAGAGCATACGACGGGTTTCATCTTCATCAGAAGGTGTCATGACCAGCATTTCAGGTACACAGCGCAGGTAGGCAATATCAAAACAGCCGCCATGAGTCGGGCCGTCTTCGCCAACCATGCCTGCCCGGTCGATGGCGAAAAGGACATCCAGCTTTTGAACGGCAACGTCGTGAATCAGCTGATCGTAGGCTCGTTGCAGGAAAGTAGAGTATATCGCTACGACGGGTTTCATTCCCTCACAAGCCATACCGGCAGCCAGAGTCACTGCGTGCTGTTCGGCAATGGCGACATCAAAATAGCGATCCGGGTAGCGATCAGCAAAGCGAATCAGGTCCGAGCCTTCACACATGGCCGGGGTAATACCGACCAGTTTGTCGTCTTTTGCAGCCATGTCGCAGAGCCATTGACCAAAGACATTACAGTACTTGGGTTTTTTGGGAAGACTGGGTTTTTCTTCACTGGCTTTGGAGCTGGGTTCCAGTTTTGTGATGGCGTGATAACCTATAGGGTCTTTTTCTGCCGGTGTAAAGCCTTTACCCTTGCGGGTTACTACGTGCAGGAATTGAGGACCGTCCAGATCTTTGAGGTTCTCAAGAGTGTGCAGCAACATGGGCAGGTCGTGGCCGTCAATAGGACCAAAATAGTTAAAACCCATTTCTTCGAACAGAGTACCGGGAATGATCATTCCCTTCATGTGTTCTTCGGTCCTGCGCGCCAGCTCCCAGGCATGGGGGATGCCATTAAGTACTTTCTTGCTGCCTTCCCGAATATGGTGATAGGTCCTGCTGGATAAGATTTTGGTCAGATAATTCGACAAGCCGCCCACGCTTTTTGAAATGGACATGTCATTGTCGTTTAAAATAACCAGCATGTTGGCTTTCAGGTCGGCGGCATGGTTCATGGCTTCATAAGCCATCCCGGCCGTCATGGAACCATCGCCAATCACGGCAACGGTACGACGTTTTTCTCCTTTCAGTCGAGCGCTGGTCGCCATGCCCATTGCGGCACTGATAGACGTACTGGAGTGACCTACGCCAAAAGTATCAAACTCACTTTCTTCTCTTTTTGGAAACGCAGCCAGACCGTCTTTCTGACGAAGAGTGCTCATTTTTTCTTTACGGCCAGTGATTATTTTATGGGGATAGGTCTGGTGGCCCACATCCCATACCAGGCGATCATGGGGGGTATCTAAGAGATAGTGCAGGGCGACAGTCAGTTCAACAACACCCAGCGCGGCACCAAAATGCCCACCTACCTGACCGACCGAGTAGAGCAGAAATTCTCTGAGTTCCCGGGCCAGCTGGGGCAGATCTGTCCTGTCAAGTTGGCGCAGCTGATCAGGCGTATCGACCTGATCCAACAGCGGAGTATCAGGTTTTGTCTTGGGTATTTCGTGAAACATGTTTGCTTGCGATCCAGGCCTCTCAGCCATAAAAAGCGACTTTTTCAGGGGAAGCGGTGTTCCGGGTCGCTTTTCAAAAATTCGACGTAGTTCCTCATTCACCACAACTTGTATGGGACGGGAAGGGGAAACCTTGATGTTTCCGGCAGTTTGCCAGGTTTGAGGGTATCGAAGCCTGACAGCGTCATAACACAGTCATGAGAGACTGATATCATTCCACACTCTTCTCAAAGGGCAAAGAATGATAACAGTAAATGTCATCGGTGAATTATAGGATTGTACCTGAACAGGAGGTTTTTTCTATTGGAATACTGCTCAGATCGGTTCAATGAGATCTCTGGATGACATACTCTGCCATTTGCCTGAGTATTATGGCTCGACCCCCGAAGCTTTCAAGGGAGTGAATCGCCTGCTGAGAAAGGGAGCTGGCGAGCTCTCTGGCTCCTTCCAGTCCCATGAGCGATACGTAGGTGGGCTTGTCGAGAGCCAGGTCTGCCCCCTGTTGTTTGCCCAGTACTTCGGTGTCGACAGTGACGTCAAGAATGTCATCCTGAACCTGAAAGGCCAGACCAATAGCGTTCGCATAACGAATAAGGTGGGTCAGTTGTTCCCTTTCGACTTTACCGCTTGAGATGGCGCCCATGACAACACTGGCGCGAATCAGCGCCCCGGTTTTGTGGCTGTGCATTAACTGCAGCTGTTCCTGATTCAGAGGACTGCCTACCGAGTTGAGGTCCATGGATTGGCCACCGCACATGCCCCCATGGCCAGAAGCACGGGCCAGCTCCCCGACCAGTTGCAGACGGACAGGCGCGGGTAATTCATGACTGTTGGTAGCCAGTACTTCAAAAGCCAGGGTTTGCAGAGCGTCACCGGCCAGAATGGCTGTGGCTTCATCAAAAGCTTTGTGACAGGTGGGTTTGCCTCTTCTAAGGTCATCGTCATCCATTGCTGGAAGGTCATCATGTACCAGGGAGTAAGCATGGATCAGCTCTACAGCGCAGGCAGCAGGGTCTGCCTGAGTCTGCTCGCCGCCGAGAGCTTCAGAGGCGGCATAAACCAGGATCGGTCGGACACGTTTGCCGCCGTTAAAAACGGAGTAGGACATAGCCTCAACCAATCTTTCACTGACCTGACTGATTCCGGGAAGATGATTTTTGAGCTGCTCATCAACGCGGCTTTGACAACCCTTGATGTATTCCAGCAGAGTCATGGATTATTGGCCTTCTGTCGGATCAAACGGGCGGGTTTCCGGCTGGCCCTGATTTTCCAGAAGCTGCTGGACTCTCTGTTCTGCTTCAGTCAGGGCTTTCTGACATTCACGTGTCAGCTTTACCCCTTTTTCAAAGGCCTTCAGTGACTCTTCCAGCGACATATCACCGGATTCCATTTGCTGGACCAGTGTATCCAGTTCTGTGAGCGACTGCTCAAAGGCGAAGCCCTGCTTTTTTTCCGGCATGCTCAGAAACCTTTTCCATTGACTTGGTGAGGGAGTACCTGCCTTTGGGATGACCTTTCACAGCCAGAGTGCTTCAGTGCATGGCAAAAAGGACGGTACTCACCTGGATAACTTTAAACGGGCCCAAGCATATCACAAATCCGGGTTAGGACAGGTTCTGCTGAAGCGGTTTTATGTCAGGCAGGAGAGCATTTCCAGGAAAAAGAGGTCGGGCAGGTGGCTCGACCTCAACAGATGTTATTCAGTAGCCGTCTGGGCCTTCACTTTCGGGATAGGGTATGGTTGAACCCCGCCAGCATTGTGCTCCTGCCATACGTCTTTATCCATGGTCTCATCAAGCAATGGAAACTTCTTACGGTTAAATACCGGGACAACGCCGTCAGCCACCTGTTCGTCAAAGTCTTTCAGAACCTGCACAACGATGCCTGACAGTAGCAGAATAGCGGTAATGTTGATCAGGGCCATGATACCCATAGACAGATCGGCAAAAGCCCAGACGGCAGGAAGATTGCCAATAGAGCCCCAGAACACCATAACCAGCACTGCCAGACGATAAAGCACCAACAGAGGCTTGCTGTTTTTGATAAACAGCAGGTTGGACTCACCGTAGTAGTAGTTGGCAATGATGGAAGTGAAAGCAAACAACAAAATGGCTACTGCAACCAGATGTTCACCCCAGGAGCCTATCTCACTGGACAGGGCAGCCTGAGTCAATGCAACGCCGGTCAGGCCACTGCCCGGTTCCAGCATGCCAGACATCAGAATGATAGCAGCCGTGGCTGTACATACGACGATAGTGTCCATAAATACCCCCAGCATTCCCATCATGCCCTGACTGACCGGGTGAGTGGAGTGTGCAGTCGCTGCAGCGTTGGGTGCGCTACCCATACCCGCTTCGTTGGAGAAAAGACCGCGCTTGATACCTTGCATCATCGCCTGGGAAACCATGTAGCCAACACCGCCACCCATAGCTGTTTCAAGACCGAAAGCACTCTTGAAAATCAGAGTGAATACAGCTGGCAGTTCAGAGACATTCATGGCAACGATCACGAGAGCCACAGCCAGGTAGCCCAGAGCCATCACAGGAACAATCATTTCAGCGACTTTGGCAATGGAACGAATGCCGCCAAAGATAACAATGCCGCTGACCAGTACCAGACCTGCACCAATGTACTCAGGAGCAATGTTATAACCCGAAAAAGCAGCCGCAATAGAGTTGGACTGAACACTGTTGAAAGCAAATCCGAATGCGATAATCAGGGCGATGGAAAAAGCAATGCCCATCCAGCGCTGACCCAACGCTTTCTGCATATAGTAAGCGGGACCTCCGCGATAGGTGCCGTCGCCATTGTTGGTTTTGTAAATCTGGGCGAGAGTGTTTTCTGAAAAGCTGGTTGCCATACCCAGCAGGGCGATCAGCCACATCCAGAAGATGGCACCGGGTCCACCCAGGTAGATGGCAACGGCAACACCGGCGATATTACCGGTACCTATTCGGGCCGCAAGACTGGTGCAGAATGCCTGGAACGCAGAAATCTGGCGGTGGGAGTGGGTTCTGCGACTTCCCATCATGGTTTTGGCGGCCAGACCGAAGCGGCGAAACTGCACGAAGCGGGTACGAATAGTGAATAAAATACCGGCTCCTAGCAGCAGGTAAATCAGGATACTTCCCCAAAGAAGATTATTCGATGCAGAAATGAAATCGTTCATAGTAATTCCGGAATATCAATATGACATAAAGTTTGTTTTTTATTATTTCCATATAATATAGATGAATAAACGATGATAGATAGGTACAAACCCTGTCTTTACGGTTCAGCTGAAAGTCACGAATAGCAACGGGTTAAGAGGCTGCTGAAAAACTACCGAGTCAAGCTGAGACACAGCACCAATTGGCGAAAAAGGCCAGTTTACAGCGAGTAAATGAGCATCCCAGCCGCCTACAGGGCTGCCCTCGGAGAAGCGCAGCACTTTTGCGACAGCCTCTTAGAAGTGTGGGTGAAACCACAACAATGAGTCAGCAGGCATCATCAGAGAGGTTTTTCGTCATGGGAATGCAGTCCAGCCGAAGTCCTCTGGAAGAATGATAAGTCGACACTTCATTTCCTTCAAAACCACAAAGTCTATAAAAGGGAGCCGCATTCAAAGTTGAATTCAGCTTCATCTCAGGTAGACCGGCTTCTCTCGCAATCTGTTCCAGGTGAGTCATCATCCTGCGGGCTACGCCCATTCCCATAAATCGGGGGTCCACAAAGATGGCATCGATCATACCGTTCCCGATATCAATCATTCCTGTACCGGCTACTTCCCCTTTCATCATCACAACATGAAAATTCTGCTCAACGTCATCGACAAATTTCTCAGTGGCAGAACCATCAGTCCAAAGAGCGATGGCTTCATCACTGTAATGGCCTTTGCATTCAGAACGTATCGCCAGAGTTCGAAGCTCAAAAGCTCTATGGGCATCGCTGCCTTGTGCTTTTCTTATTTCCATTGTTGTCAGGGATCTACTGCTTTTTTGCGAAGAATAGCTTTTAAAATCTAACAGTTATTGACATGTTATGTTAGCCGTCTTTCTGCTTGAGGCCGCCAGACTGTCGATTGATAGCAGTAATCCCTGATATTACAGTTCCGGTTTGCCTGAGGGTTGATCAGGATAATTTAAAAGATAAGCGTCGTTTATGCCGTCGGCTGTGTCATCGTAGTCAATCACATTGCCAGTTTGATAGTGACCGGTTTTATCAACGCTACAGAACTGGTGGCCTCGTATCATGGCCTGAAGCAGGCAATATTCTGTGGAGTAGGGAGGGCCATAAACCGTATGCGTGGCAAATGGCTGACCATTGCGCACAGCCCAACCAACGCCTATCCACGTGGCATAAGACATGTCTTTACGCATAGCCTGCACCAGAGGGAGGGGCAATACACCTTCGCCTACCGCTGCATCAAACACCTTGCATTTAGCCTGTGTGGAAAGTTTTCCGAAAGCAATGCTTTCGTTCTGCAAAGGTTTTGCGCACATGCTGATATCGCTTGAATCAACCACTTCTGGTTTTTCAGCAGAGCAGAACTTGAAAAGATCTGCCAGAGCGCCTGAGCTCAGAACCCATTTATCAGACTGGTCAGGGCTGAGTGGATCATTTTTGTGCTTAGGCAGTATTTGAAATCTTGACTGGACCTCACTTTCCGTCGCATCCAGCCAGAAATAGTCATTGCTGCGCCTGATGTCATAGCCACCTTCACTCTTTACTTCATAAACACAAAAGTGCTTTATTTTGCCATCCGCCTGGTCGGTTTCACTCAGATCCAGTGCCGCCCTGCCGAAAAACCATTTTGGTTGATCTGGCTCAACTTTATCATCGATGAGAATACACAGGTTGCCGTCGGCAGGCAGAACCGACTGCTGCCGCCAACATGGTTCGGCACTCGTACCCAGAGAAAATAACAGGGTGAAAGGAAGGCCAAATTTGAGAAATCTCTTCATTGCACGATCCTCCAATCTTCAGAACACTTCGCTTCAGTCAAGAAGTTTAGTGAATTAATTAGAATGAGCTGATTTAAAATTGCTTAACCCATACACATAAGACACGCTGGACCCCGTATAAGTTCCCGAAAAACACTAGCTGATGACTGCTGCATGGTTAAAAATCCGAAAATCACTTTACCGGTGGTCTCCTTATATCTTTCCATCTGGAATGGCATCCCGGGTGGCAACTTCATCGACGAGAATATACAGGTCGCAATCGGCAGGCAGAATCGAGTGTTGCTGCCAGCATGGTTTGGCATTCACACCCAAAGAATGTATCTATCCTATTTGTTCTTCATAAATTTCCGAGAAGGATCTACTAAAAAAATATTAGCCATCCCTTCTCTTCCAAGTAACATCAGATATGTCATCTTTGCACGGTTAGAAAGTGTTACATCGATAGTCCAGATGTGGTCATGCAATTTTAATGTGGTACTAATCACATACCGTTTTTCTATCATCCCGTTTGATGACCTTATGGTTTTGATATCTTTAACAGGCGCTTTACAGTTTAGAACTTCTTCCACGTTATGGAGGTTCGGATGCAGGTCAAACATAACCCATGGGCTCCCCTCGTCTTCAAAGGATATTAAATTGTCCACATGCAGGGAGGAGGTTTTTGCTCCGGTATCAATGCGTACTTCAACGCCACAAATACCCAGGTCTGGCAGGTCGCATAGCTCTACACAGCCAATAACAGGTTTGTTGTTTGCTTTTTGTATTTTTTTAAACATTCAAGTTACTCCAAGGCGGACGATTCAGTTTGCAGCTCTTCCTGCATCATTTCTATATCTTCAGCAACATCATCATCGGATGCAGAAAAGAAAGCGATATGAAACATAGCCTCACCCTCCTGAACGAGAGGGATATTCTGTTTACCAATAATGATGCCTGCCTGTGTCGCTTTTACTACATCAATGACTTCACCAAGTGGGCTACCAATAGTGGCTAATGGAGTTCCCTTATCAACCTGATCACCAAGATTTTTAAGTGAGTTGATAATGCCGCTGGCATTAGCCCTGACCCACGAACTTTTGTTCGCTATGTAGGGAGTAAAAGCTTTTATTTTGCGCCTTAGTCTAAGCATCCCCAGTTCAGCTAACACATTGATAACGCCATGAACTCCCGCACGTATACTGACTTCATCAAATCTTAAGGCTTCTCCGGCTTCATAAAGCAGTATTCGCGCATTGTGCTCTTCAGCTGCCTGTCGAAGAGAATTATCACGAATATTGGCGTTCAATAAAACGGGTACACCGAATGCACGGGCCAGAGAGAGTGTTTCTTTATCCATCAGATTGGCACGAATCTGAGGCAGGTTTGAGCGATGAACAGCACCTGTGTGGAGGTCTATGCCGTATTCACAGAGGCTGACTATTTCTTTCAGGAATATATGAGCTAACCGGCTGGCCAATGAGCCTTTCGGTGAACCGGGAAAGCTTCTGTTTAAATCTCGACGATCTGGGAGATATCGGCTTTGATAAAGCACGCCATAGACATTAACCATTGGAACAAGAATTAATGTGCCCACAGTAACTTTAAATGTCTTTAAATTTATTAGCCGACGAATAATCTCAATACCGTTCAGTTCATCACCATGAACAGCTGCAGACACAAAGACTTTTGGACCTGGTTTTTTACTGTGTATAACATGTACAGGTACTGAAAAGTCCGTATCGGTGTACAGCTTTGCAACCTCCAGACTAACTTGTCTGGTTTGCCCGGCCTTGATCACGGAGCCACCGATACTGATATCTGGTAATAACATCTTTGTCACCTTCAGCCTTTTCCACGGGTTCGGGTTGATTTAGTTGCTTTGCTTTCAATAAATTCGTAGATCATGCCAGCAACATTTTTTCCTGTTGCTGTTTCAATGCCCTGCAGTCCCGGAGAGGAGTTAACTTCCATAACGACTGGCCCATTGTCAGATTGTAAAAGGTCGACACCACAGACATTCAGTCCCATTACTTTTGCGGCATTAACGGCAGTCGCTCTCTCCTCTTTTGACAAACGGACAAGCGTTGCTGTTCCACCGCGATGGAGGTTTGAGCGAAATTCTCCATCTGCTCCCTGTCGTTTTATAGCGGCTACGACTTTGCTACCAATCACAAAGCAACGGAGATCTGCACCTCCTGCTTCTTTTATAAACTCCTGAACTAAAATATTAGCTTTCAACCCAAAAAAAGCCTCAATTATTGCTTCTGCTGCTTTCTGATTCTCTGCGAGAACTACTCCGATACCCTGAGTACCTTCCAGTAATTTTATTACCAGGGGGGCTCCACCTACGTTTTTGATAAGGTCCTTTACATTCTCGGGTTTACAGGCAAAGCCTGTTCTTGGTAATCCAATATCTTTTCGTGACAACAATTGTAAAGAACGTAATTTGTCGCGAGAGCGAGTAATGGCGACAGATTCATTCACACAGAATGTGCCCATCATTTCAAATTGCCTGACGATGGCAGTGCCATAAAATGTAATTGAAGCGCCAATTCTTGGTATCACTGCATCGTAGTATGGAAGAGACTCACCATCACAACGAACAGTGGGGCGACTGCGTGTTACATCCATATAACATCGGAGTGTGTCAATAATATCAACTTCATGTCCTCTTTCTTCGCCGGCTTCTTTTAAACGACGAGTAGAGTACAGTTTGGGGTTGCGAGACAGTACTGCAATTTTCATATTGACTCCAAATTACTTCAAGATAGAAGTTTGTGGGAACAAACAAACTTGATAAGAAATCTTTATTTCCTCAAAAATAGTCCGTCAGGGATGATGTGTTTCAGGCAGGTGGCAAATGTTCATGCGCTCGAGAATTGCACGACCCGGAGATAAACCTGCGAAAACGGCTGGAAGTTTCGCTCGACAAACCTTTGATACTTTTTCGGAACCCTGAAGAAAAAGTGTCTTGTCAGACATAAAAAAAGCCCTGCAGATCAATTATCCACAGGGCTTTATATTGGTGGAGGCGGCGGGAATTGAACCCGCGTCCGCCGATTCTCAGCCTTCGGCTCTACATGCTTAGATCCGCCTTTGGATTTAACTCAGTAACGACCCAGCGGTCGGGGTTCTACTGAGCGATCCTGTTCAGTTTTAGCTGGCCAGCCACAGGCATACCGGGCCTCGCGAGTCTACTTACGGTGACAGTCCAAAAACCGGCCAGTAGACGAGCCGGACAGACTGGAAGACTCGTAGGGTTTAGCTACGATTAAGCTGCAAGTGCGATCTCTTCTTGATCGAAGAGTTCGTTTTGAGCGTCTCCAAGAGCTACCAGGTTGGCAACTATAAGGTTTGTAGTGTTTTGATTAACGAGAACCACTACGTCCTCGGCATGCACCTAAGGTTTCGATACCGTCGTCGAATCCAGATCGCCCCCGGATCAAAACTTCATTGGATCATTTAGTTATAGGCCATCTATAGAAGTAAGACAATTTTTTATATATCTCGCTCCCATCTCTTATTGTTCCAGCAGCACCTGGCGAACAGAAGTCCGGCTATCCAAATTACCCCAGAATCTCTTTGATTTTAGAAATGTAATACAAAGGCAGGACTCTGGCAGCAGGGTCATCCAGTGAGCCTGTTGAACCAATCAGCTTGAGTGTTGTATTTGGGCTATATCGCTGGACATAAGTTTGCAGCGATTTGGCTCGAGTCCTTTTGCCACTTTTTACTTCTACAGGTACGATGTCACCTGCTTCGGTTTTATACAGAAATTCGATTTCACTTCTGGCGTATTCCCATGAATAGGTTGGCTTGCCGATCAGGGTGATGAGTTCGTTTTGTATGAAGTTTTCTGCGATAAAACCCTTGTAGTGATACTTCTGATCCCGATGCTCCTTGTAGTTGATCTGCAGCATGTGTCCCAGTAAGCCAATATCGAATAAAAACAGTTTGAAGATATTTTCTTTGGCCAGTGGTTTAAGGGGGGAGTCAGGCTTGCAGTCTATGGGGTGACACTTGGATATCAGTCGGCAATTTTCCAGCCAGTTAATGGGGCCCGCCAGCTCTTTGTAGCGACTTTTTTTCTCTAAAACGTCTTTGAACTTAAACCGTTTAACTGAGTCGTCCATGGTATTGGATAACTGAACTGGCACATTTTTAAAAATTGCCTGTATATGTTGTGCAGAAAGTTTATCGGAGTACTTTCCGAAATCACGCTCATAACCCGAGAGAAGTGAAGTATGTATTTGTTGGACTGTCCGGGTTCTTTCAGTGATGTCTTTATCAACCCCAAACCAGGCCTTTACTGCTTCTGGCATCCCTCCAACAAAGTAATAGTCAATAAGCAAACTGAAGAGCTTTTCATGAGCTACCTTACCCAGATTCATTTGTTCAAAAGCTTTAACCAGAGGCGGTTGATTGGAGGCCAGGAGGAATTCCTCAAATGTCAGTGGGTAGAGTTCAAGCCATTCCACCTTGCCAACGGGAAATGAATCCAGAAGACCAATATTTGACCCCGATGCACAGAGATACATTTGAGGACACTGTTCAGCAAAAAACTTCAGGGAGTGAAGGGCCGCCAGACACTCTCCAACCTCATCAAAAATGATGAGATCCTTTTGCCTGTCAATGCTGATGTTCAGTTCAATCTCGATATTGGTGATAATATCGTCTGGTTTGAGAGAGTCGGCAAACAGGTTCGCCAAACCGGGCTGCTCAAGAAAATCCAGGCGTATGACTTGTTCAAAGTGTCCACCGAACAGTGTTTCAAGGAGAAAAGATTTGCCCGTTTGCCTTGCGCCATCAAGCAGAACAGGCTTTCTTGAGGGGCTTTGCTTCCAATCAAGCAGTTTTTTCAGCAACAATCTTTTCATGGGGTATGTCGGATTTTTGATCGTTCTTCAATAAAGTGTAGGTGTATACACTTTTATGCGCAATAAAGTGTATTTTTATAACATTTTATTGCGCATAAAAGTGTTATAACAGTTTTTTTGCGTGGCCAACATTCTGTCCAAAAGATCAGGCATGAAGGTAGATCTGTCATTAGTTCGCTGCAGACAAAGAGAGCATGACCCTCAGAGATTCATTCGATATGCACCCGCCATTTCACGCCCGCTTCACTTTATGCTATTTTCCCACGACCCTGACGATCAGGAGCCTGTCCGAGTCTGACAGAAAGGACTCACCCGCAAATGATACGGGTAGAAAACGGTGGCCTTTGTCCCGTCACATTCAGCAAACTGCGCTGTTTCAAGCCCATAAACCAGTCTGGTGACAGGTTATTCAATGACCATACAAGAAAAACTACCCAACACACTGACGTCAGCAAGCCCTCTGTCGTCTGAGGTATCTAAACAGCCTGCCAGGTCGCTTAAAATCTGTCTGCTGTGTTATCGAAGTCATCCTTTCGTGGGCGGTCAGGGCATCTACCTCAAATACCTGAGCAAGGCTCTGGTCGAAGCTGGTCATCAGGTGGATGTTATTTCCGGCCCTCCCTATCCGGATCTTGATCCCCGGGTGGGACTGATTGAAATCCCCAGTCTGGATCTGTTCAGCCAGGAAAGTCATGTCACAGCCCTGAGACCCAGACACCTGAAATCCTGGTCTGATTTTTTTGAATGGTGGGCCATGCTGACCGGAGGCTTTGCCGAGCCCTACACATTTACCCGTCGTGTCGTGAAATATCTGCACAAAAACGGTCATGACTACGACATTATTCATGACAACCAGAGTCTGGGCTATGGCCTTCTGGACCTGCAAAAACAGGGTATTCCTGTTGTCGCCACCGTCCATCACCCCATAACCCGCGACAAACAGCTGGCTCTGGATGCCGCGCCTGACTGGAAGCATCGTCTGTTGACCCGTCGCTGGTATTCTTTCCTGACCATGCAGGGCAGAGTGGTTCGTGAACTGAAGCACATTGTCACTGTTTCGGAACAGTCCCGGGGGGATATCGCTGAAGCCTTTGAACGTCCAGCTGACGATATCAGTCTTATTTATAACGGGATTGATACCGAAGCCTTCAGCCCTCAGCCCCATATCGAACGCAAGCCATTCAGAATTATGACAACAGCCTCTGCGGACCAGCCTTTGAAAGGTTTAAAACACCTTCTGGAAGCCATGGCTTTGTTAAAACCGGACTATCCTGAGCTGGAACTGCTGGTGGTAGGCAAACTGAGAGCAGGTGGTCAGACAGAGCGACAGTTGAAACAACTGAATCTTGGTTCAGCGGTAACTTTTGTGTCCGGCATTTCCACTGAACAAATGGTGGAATACTATTCCGAAGCCGCCATTGCTGTGACCCCTTCACTCTATGAGGGTTTTGGGCTGCCGGCCGGAGAAGCCATGTCCTGTGGATGTGCGGTAATTTCTTCAGACGGAGGAGCTCTCCCTGAAGTTGTGGGAGATGCTGGCCTGATTGTCCGGGCTGGCAACAGCAAAGCCCTGGCACAAGCCTTGCGGACACTGTTGGAAAACCCTGAACAGCGGATGAAATACGGCCAGCTTGGCCGACAACGAATTCTGGATACCTTCTGCTGGAAACTAGCCGCCAGACAGTTCAGCCAGTATTACCTGAACCTGTTGGATACTGAACAAGAACCCGAAGAATTAAAAGCCACAATCGCTGCCGATGCTGAGCCTGACCAGCGAACCGCTGTCAGCGGGTGATGCCAGAGGATAACTGAAACAACATGCAAACCATAGATTTTAATCGTCTGAAGTTACGCAGTGGCGATAAAGTGCTGGACGTGGGTTGCGGTGAGGGCCGTCACTCCATTGCAGCCTGGCTGAAGGTCAGAGTGGATGTGACAGGTTTGGACCTTTGCGAAAAAGACTTGCAAACAGCCCGTGACAGGCAGCAGGAGTCTGAACAATTTCTGCAGGGGGCAGAAGACGGTCGCAGTCTTCGTTTTATTCAGGGCAACGCTCTGGAATTGCCTTTTGAAGACGACACGTTCGACAAAATAATCTGTTCCGAAGTGTTGGAGCATATTCCCGATTACCTGGGGGTGCTGGCCGAGATCAAACGGGTATTGAAGCCCGATGGTTTGCTGGCAGTCAGTGTGCCCAGAGCCTGGCCGGAAGAGATCTGCTGGCGACTGAGCAAGGCATACCATGAGGTGGAAGGTGGCCATATTCGCATCTTCAACGCCACGCATCTGCGCCATGATATCGAATCGCTTGGCTGGCGTCGTTATTCACGACACTGGGCTCACGCCCTGCACGTTCCCTACTGGTGGCTGAAGTGCTGGAAATGGGAACAGCCCTCTAAACTGGTCGATCACTATCACAAACTGCTGGTATGGGATCTTATGAAAAAGCCGAAGGTGACCCGCATTACCGAAAAGCTGCTTGATCCGGTCATGGGAAAAAGTGTCGTGATGTACTTCGAGTGGGAGTCAGGCAGAGGTAAATCCAACGATACCAACAAGGAGGTCTGTTATGGATAGCCTGCTGCTGACCAAAGGCCTGTTCCCAAGAGATTTTCTCAACAAAACAGCAGAGCACATCCTCTCTGTACAGCAGGAAGATGGCAGCATTCCCTGGTTTACCGGTGGCAAGCTGGACCCCTGGGATCATACCGAAGCGGCCATGGGACTGAGTATTATTGGTCATTATTCTGAAGCTGAAAGCGCCTATGGCTGGCTGCGAAAAGAGCAGCTGGAAGATGGCAGCTGGTTCGCCAACTATCAGGACGGCAAGCCTCTATACAGTGATAAGCGAGAAACGAACTTTGTCGCCTATGTGGCGACCGGTGTCTGGCATCACTATCTGATTACTGAAAATATCGGGTTTCTGGAACTGAACTGGCCCATGGTCGAAAGTGCCATCCAGTTTGTACTACGACAACAGTCGTTTACTGGTGAGATTTACTGGGCGGTCATGGAAGATGGTCAACCCGACAAAGACGCGCTGATTACAGGCTGCTCTTCGGTTCTGAAAAGTCTCGAATGCGCCATTCTGATCGCTCAAGCGCTGAACAGGAAGGTTGAGCCATGGCTCAATGCCTGGCAACAGTTGGGGCAGGCTCTGAAATTCCATCCCGAGTACTTCGACCGCACCTGGGAAAGCAAAGAGCGTTTTTCCATGGACTGGTTTTATCCCATTCTGGCCGGTGTCTTCCGTGGTCAGGAAGCCCGTGACCGAATCCAGACATTCTGGGACAAGTTTGTACGTAAAGACATGGGCTGTCTCTGTGTCAGCGATCAACCCTGGGTCACCATCGCTGAATCCTGCGAGCTGACCATGGCGCTGCTGGCTGCCGGTGAAAAGCAGAAAGCCACTCAGCTCTATAGCTGGTTGCACAACTGGCGTGACAGTGATGGCGGCTATTGGACAGGCTATCAATACGTTGAAGAGGTGATCTGGCCGCAGGAAAAAACGACCTGGACTGCCGGTGCTATTTTGCTGGCAGCCGATGCTCTGACCGAGCACACAGCCGCTTCCCGTCTGTTCCTGGAATCAAGTCTGGAGATAAAACCGGAAGTGGAACTGCCAGAAACCGAAGAAGCTCTGGCAGCAGTTAACAATTAAAGGCGGCGGAAAAGCCCCAGAGTGTTGACCATGGGCAGCTCTTCAAACAATCCGGAGGCTTTCGCCAGCTTCCAGATATTGTAGGGTGCCTGCCCACCGTCTTTGGGATCGGGGAAGATATCGTGTATCGCCAGAATGCCGCCGGGCTTGATAAAGCTGACCCAGCTGCGAAAATCTGTCCGGGCAGCTGCTTCACTGTGACCGCCGTCAATAAACACCATGCCCAGAGGCGTGGCCCAGTGACGAGATGCTACCGCTGAAGGTGCAACAACAGGGACAACCGTATCTTCCAGTTTGGCTTCGCGCATTGTGGTTCGGAACGCTTTAAAGCTATCCATCTGTTGAATGCTGGCATCGTAGAGGTCACTGTCATGATACTCTTCTCCCAGCTGGTGCTCTTCTGAACCCCGGTGGTGATCGACGGCGTAGAGCACACTGTTATTTTGCTGACAGGCAACACCCAGGTAGACCGTAGACTTGCCACAGTAACTGCCAATTTCCAGACAGGGGCCCAGCTGGCTGGCTTCCAGGGCGAACTGATAAAGTGCTTCACCTTCATCCGGTGCCAAAAAGCCTTTAACCGAATCGATATTGAGTGGCAGTTTTAGAGGCATAGCTTGTAAAAGACCCGTTTGTAAAAGACCCGTCTGTAAAGAGGTCGTTCGTTTTTTCAACTTATACGTCGGAAGTAGTTCAGTCAGATGACTGGCTGCAAAGGCATAATAACAAATCAGGCTTGGACAGTGCGTAAAAATCATAAACCTTTCTGGATCAAGGTGCTCTCAGACCGCTGGCAGCGGTTTTATATCCGGCACTTTTTCAGCAAACATTTTGAACATCTGGGCGAACACCCCATGGTGGTTCACCCTTCTACAGTCAATGTGCATGGTGCCGGTATTTCCATTGGTCGTTTTGTCCACCTGATCAGTATCCGCCATAACCCGGTCAGTCTTTCCACCTGGAGCGGCCGGGGAATCCAGGGTGATATCAAAATAGGTGATCATTGCCTGATATCTCCGGGAACTACAATATCTTCAGCAGCCAGCATTACCATTGGTGACAACTGTATGTTAGCCGCCGATTGCTACATATCCGACAGCGACTGGCACGGTCTCTATAACCGTCTGCGCCCCTTCCGTTGCAGCAAACCTATTGTGCTGGAAGATAATGTCTGGGTGGGGCACGGTGCGAAAGTTGGCAAGGGTATCACTATAGGCGAGAACAGTGTTGTGGCAGCAGGTGCGGTGGTTGTGAAAGATGTGCCTCCCAATACGGTAGTGGGAGGCAATCCGGCTAAAGTTATTAAAAAGCTGAACCCCCAACGCCGGATGCTGAAAAGAGAGTTTATGTTTCGGGACAGCGATCGTTTCCTGCACATGCAGGAGGAACTGGATCGCTATGTTTTGGGGGGGAATAGCCTGAGAGGCTGGGTTCGTCACAAGCTTTTTCCCAGAAAAGGTGATTAACTTTGACGCCCCGGCAGGCTCTCATGAATACTTAGCCCGGAATCAAGAGGGTTTACAGGTCAGCCATTCTCCAGATTCCCAGCAGATCCGGCACTTCATCCTTGCCTCTCATAAAGTCATTAATAGCTGCCGCCAGGGTTGAATAATCGACTCTGCTTGCGGGCATTGAGGCAATGACGACCGGAATCGGTTTGTTATCATCAGCCGCAAAGGTAATGTTGATGAAACCCCTGGCAATGCTGACGGTGAAATACTGGTATTTGGACTGACCATAAAATGCCAGCAGGTAGACGACGTCTTCATGTTTTGCAGCGTGCTCTGTAACGGCAGCAATGATGACATCAGCCTGACTTTTGCCACTGTAATGGCTGACGACTTTTCCGGGGTCTACTTTACTTAGTTGCAGGCCAGATCCACCGGCTACGGCATTAAACCCCTTGCTCATGCCCTCGGCATTGCCGGTGTTGCTCCTTATGAGTCTTGAATCTTTGCTGTTCGAGGTAAAGCTGACGATGTCATTAACCTGGTCAGTACGTGCCTTTGAACCGATGCCCATTAAATTAACAAGATCTTTATTGATATTGAAAATCATGGTTCTGGCATGGCTGCTTTCTATGAGCTTTCTGAAACTTCTTGCACGAGAGGGCAGGAGTGACTTAAAAGCTTTTTTAATCAAGGAAGGCGTTTTGTAAAGTAAGAGCCCGTCATCTCTGTTGCGGGATGCCTCAATGCCGGCATTAAATTGCCTGCCGAAGTCCAGCGCCTTCATGGCATCCAGAACATCCTGTGCCGTGGGTTTACTCTCAGAAGCTGACAATTTATAGGCTTCACAGAGTTTGGAAAAATTCTCCTCAGCCTTGGCTCCAAGAGCTGTATAGGCTTCAGAGAAAGCAGGGTCCACAGAGTGGTCGTTACCGATGGCTCCGGCAGCGAGCATTTGTTCATAATAAGCAGAATTGCCGACCACTAAAGCAGTCTCGGGATAGGCGCCCGATACGCTCAAACCGTAGGCTGTGGAAACCATATCAATCATTCCCTGATTGATTTCTTCCGCTGGAGCCTTAAGTGGCAGGGCCAGAATCAATAGAATTGTCCATAAATACTTCATAATGGTACCTCCTGATAGTAAATCCGTTTAATAATTTAGACACGACTAAGGGTGAGAAAGTTCCTCTTGCCCCAGAAGGCATTAAAGGTAAGGATGTAGGCAGATACTTGCGAAGGTTCTATGAAAACCTATTCAACACTGAGGCTCATCCTCGGAGACCAGCTATACGCTGGCCATAGCTGGTTCAGTAACAAAGAGCCGGATACCCTCTATCTGATAGCAGAGCTCTATCAGGAAGCCTCCTATGTAAAGCACCATGTACAAAAGATCTGTGCCTTCTTTGCAGCGATGGAAGCCTTTGCTGCGGCACTGGCAAAGTCCGGCCATGAGGTTTTGCATTTAACCCTCGATGAGACGGCTCAATACGAGGATTTGCCATCCCTTCTGCAAGCACTGGTCAAAACCCACGGGATCAAGCGGTTTCAATACCAGAGAGCCGATGAATACCGGCTTCTGAGGCAGTTGCAGGACATGAATATCGGTGTCCCTGTCCAGGAAGTCGATAGCGAACACTTTCTACTGCCGTTTGATGAGCTTTCGAGCTATTTCGCTCAGGGCAAAGCCACAAGGATGGAGCACTTTTATCGCAAGATGCGAAAGCGATTCGACATTCTGATGGACGGCGATCAGCCAGAGGGCAGACAGTGGAATTATGACCAGGAGAACCGTAACTACTTCAAAGCCAGTGATCTTGAAGAGATCCCGGAGCCACTGGTGTTCAGTAATCCGGTGACAGGCATTCTGGAAAGGCTGGACAGACACCCTATTCAATATTTTGGTAAAGCCACTCCAGAGCTGATCTGGCCGATTACGAGGCAGCAGTCACTCAAACAACTGCGCTACTTCTGTCAACACGGATTGCCGCAGTTCGGGCAGTTTCAGGACGCTATGACTCACCAGAGTGATAAAAAATGGAGCCTCTATCACTCCCGTCTTTCCTTTGCCCTGAACAGTAAAATGCTGACCCCAATGCAGGTCATTCAGGCCGCAGTCAGAGCCTGGCGGGCAGACCCTGAGTCCATCTCCATTGCTCAGGTAGAAGGATTTGTCCGACAGATTCTTGGCTGGCGGGAGTACGTCCGGGGCATTTACTGGGTCAACATGCCTGAGTATTCCTCACTCAACTACTTCAAGGCTCAGCGTGCATTGCCAGACTTTTTCTGGACTGGCGAAACCCGAATGACCTGTCTGCAGGAGGCCATTGGTCAGTCTCTGGATTATGCCTATGCCCACCATATCCAGAGACTGATGATTACCGGCACATTCTGTTTGTTGGCAGGAATCGACCCCGGTCAGGTTGATGAGTGGTACCTGGGCATTTATGTGGACGCTATTGAGTGGGTCGAACTCCCAAACACCCGTGGCATGAGCCAGTTTGCAGACGGTGGTTTGTTAGCTTCAAAACCCTATGCGGCAAGTGGTAACTACATCAACAAGATGAGTGACTACTGCAAAAGCTGTCACTACGACGTAAAGCGAAAAACCGGTGAGCGAGCCTGCCCATTCAACAGTCTTTACTGGCATTTTATGGTCAAACACAGGGAGCAACTGAGCAAGAACCCCAGAATCGGCATGATTTACAAGAACTGGGACAAACAGTCCGGTGATGAACGGGCAGTTATTACCCATCAGGCAGAGGTGTATTTGAGGGAAATAGACGAGCTTTAGCAAAAACGCCTTAAATCCTTGCCCAGCCGAACATGTTAGAGCTTTTTATTGGCTAAGGTTGGCCCACTCGCTGCCTGACCAGTAACGATTGATTTAAATAGCGATGCTGGCCTGATGAATGAGTATCCATTTCAAAATCCCCGGTCAATTCGTAAACCGCCCAGCCGGAAGCAAATTTATCCAGTTCACTTTGGTTATTTTGCATAAAAGCTGTGGCTTCTCTGGCACTTTTAAACGCCAATCCACCGGGATATAACCCCCAGAACATAGGCCCAAACTTGATGATATTTTTGCCTTCCGACAGGGCGCTCTGATAGCTGGCATCACCAATGGTAAATATGGGGTGGGTAATATCCTCTCTCACCAATGGGGTGATGGAGTCCATTACCCCAAACCAGACAATGGCAGCTATTGCAATGATCAGGATGAGCAGGTACTTGGCAAATTTCATAAGGAGCCAGATTTGTTATTGGTTGATCAGCCTACCAAGTCTCCGAAACAGGGTGCCGTTGAGTCCATTCTGGCACAACCTGAAGAGACCATTATTGATTCAGCCGACCGGTCACACCAAAATAGGCTCTATAGGGCAAAATTCTGAGCATTCCCATCATCATGCCAAACACCTTCGGAAATCGAATTTCAAAATGTTTGCCATTTAAACCGCGCAGAATAGCTTCTGCTGCTGGCTCAGCATCCATCAGAAAGGGCATCTCAAAGGTGTTTTTATCCGTCAGAGGGGTTTTTACAAATCCCGGATTGATCAGTTTGATATCCACACCTTTCGGTTTCATATCCGTATACAGGGACTCAGCCATATTGATCAGAGCTGCCTTGCTGGCCCCATAAGCGGCAGCAGCAGGTAAACCACGATAGCCGGCCAGCGAGGCATTAATCGCCAGGGTTCCCGACTGCTGGTTCACCATCATGGGGATTAACGCATCCAGACAATGACAGACGCCCATCACATTCAATTCGAAGTGTTGACGCATATGGGTGGATCTGAAATCCACGCCTGCTGTTTTGATAAATGTGCCTGCATTCAATACGGCAATATCCACCTGACCAAAGCGGCTCATAATCTCCTCGGCTACTCGCGTCACCTCATCCTGACGGGTCACGTCGGCAGGCAAAGGGATAATAACTCCCTCCAGATCAAGCGCTTCGTTCTGTAGCCGGTCCAGATTGCCGAAACTTCGCGCCGTAGCTATGACCGTGCCACCTTGACGGGCCATCATTAAAGCCAGCTGGCGACCGATTCCCTGGCTGGCACCGGTAATCCAGATTACCTTGTTTTTCAGAGATGGGAGTTTCTTCATTTTTCCTTCTCTGATTCTGTGTTCGAAAGCTGCAGTTTTTCCAGCGATGATGCACTGATCAGCGAAGCATCTTTACTGAAATAGAAGGTCAGGGTGCCCAGCCTGAACCCCCATTTGCTGACATCAGCAATATTGAGAATCTGGCCATTTTCCTGCAGGAACAGCCAGTCATCAAATTTCACCCGCCAGTTGATTCCCTTGATGGGTAAATTCATTTCATAGGTCCAGTTAAAGGTGTTGCCCTGACTGCTGCCTGTGGCCAGACCGATCAAATCATCTGCCTGACCTTCATAGTGGCTGTCATCCAGTATTTTGATTTTCCACAGCCGGTTGGATGCAGTGCCATCGTCATAAATAAAGTCCTCATTCAGTATTAGTATATTGTCTTCTATTCGACCTTTCATGATGACTTCAAAGTAGTTCTGCACTTTACCGAAGCGATCAACAAACTCACCCCAGGCATAGGTGGTGCCCTGGAAATATTGTTCAATGGTTAGAACAGGTTGGTCCTGCCTGTATCGTTTCTGTATTGCTTCCCGCATAACTAAGACCTCCCTGCCTGCTTCATAAACCCGGCTTACTGATTCGATAAAGTCTCACGTCAATGCTGTCCTGCTTAAAGCCGGCTTCACAATAAGCCAGGTAGAACAACCACATACGTTTAAAATGTTCGTCAAAGCCCAGAGTCACAATCTCTGGCCAGTGTTGCCTGAATGATTGGGCCCAGATTGACAGTGTTCTGGCGTAATCACGGCCAAAGGAATGAGTGTTCTCGATATTCAGGCCTGCCTGATGACATTGGTCGTGGATCACCTGGTCTGTCGGGAGCATGCCGCCCGGGAAGATATAACGCTGAATAAAGTCGGCTTCCGCCCGATAATCGCTGAAGCGCTCTTCATCAATGGTAATCACCTGAATCACCGCCACTCCGTCAGGCTTGAGGGCATCAAACACTTTCCGGAAATAAATGGGCCAGTGGTTCTCTCCCACGGCCTCTAACATCTCTATGGAGACAATGCGGTCGTACTGTCCCTGGATATCCCGGTAATCCTTTAGCTGAAAGTTAAAACCGGCATCCTGCTGAAGCGAATCACGGGCAAACTGTAACTGCTCTCTGGACAGCGTCACTCCGGAATAATTCTGTCCTCCCTGCTGCTGTAATGAGCGGGCAAAACCTCCCCAGCCACAACCGATTTCGAGCACGGAATGTTCTGGCATCACATCCAGCCAGTTCAGTACCCATTTGTATTTATTGGCTTGAGCCTGTTCAAGTGTTTCATTGTTGTCGCTGAATAAGGCACTGGAATAGGTCATGGAGTCATCCAGCCACAACCGGTAGAAGTCATTGCCCAGATCATAATGGGCGGCAATATTGCGACGACTCCCTGAACGACTATTGTTGTTTAAAAGATGACTTAATCGATTCAGTTTTCGAAACAGCCAGTTTGAGGAAAATTGCTTGTCAATCTGCTTTTCATTAAACATTCCCCAGTCCAGCAAAGCCTGCAGGTCTGGCGTATCCCAGTCGCCTTTCATGTAGGATTCTGCCAGCCCGATGATCCCCCGGTTAGCTGCCAGGAGCATGCTGAAAGGACGATTAATCATGACTCTGGCAATCGGTACGTCCCGTAAAGACGAACCTACTTTTATCAAACTGTTTTTTTGCTCTAACTCAATACGACTCAGCGAAGCCTTCTCCAGGCGTTTAACCAGCCAATTAAGGGCTTTGGACGGTGTTTTATTGAGAAACAATTCACTTTCGCCAAGGGCATTTCCTTCGCTTTGGGCGCTGCTTTCACTACGCAGGCTGGCTGCACTCTGCCCGGGAGGCAATCCATTCTGCGACAGGGTTTTTCCTGAGATGTCCAACATTTACGCCCCCTGTTTCTGGTACTTTTTTTGTTCGTTCATGGTTGTTGTTTTTCCTGTGCGTTTCAGGGTGCTATTCCAGCGGTGTGTGATGCCGCGACTCCAACTGAAGAAGCGATCTTTTGGAACATGTCGAACTACCTGAATACCTTTAATGAAAAGCCGCAGAGCTTCCCAATGAATGGCCAGAGTCACCTTGAAAGCCTGCAATGGCAAAACAAACAACTGCCTGAGAATGTTCAGATCACTGAGCGCCTGTCGCTCGCCTTTGAGAACTGCTGCAAACAGCCGACCATCAGCATTATGCAGATGAATGCCCAGTTTCAGAATCTGGTCGGGCAGGCGGGCCTTGAAACGGTATTCACATTCGGTTTCAAAAAAGGGTGAAACGTGAAGTTGCTTCTTCACGGACTGGTGAAAGGTTGTTTTTTTACCCCCACGGTTTTCTATCGGAATAACGTAACTGTGTCGTTCACCAAAGGTGTTGGACACTTCATAGATAAGGGTAGACAGTTTCTCCTCTGAGTCCAGACAGTAATAGACCGTCAGAGGATTAAAGATATAGCCAAGCACCCTGGGGTAACACAACATAAAGATTTGCTCAGGCGCCGGGATGTCATATGCCAACAAAAGCTTGGTTGCCTGGGTTTTGAGACAGTTTCCGGAACCGTCAGCAAAGTCTTTTGGATGAAAAGAGAGCACATTGAATCGGCTCACTGAAAACAGCTTGAGCTCGTCATCAAGCTGATTCAGCTCATCCAGATCGATAAGCCAGGAAGCCACCCGGTAACTGAAACGGTGCTTCCGGGGCCGAATACGGTTATGCATTAACTGTCCCCAATAGACCGCTGACTTCATGTCCGCCTCCCGTTACTGACACTGCTGTCCGTAAGGTTGTTGCTAATGTTGCTTGTGAAATGAGTAACCGGCCTTTTCCCGATACCGTGTTCGGGCCAGATCAACCTGTCATTCTGGTTTTCAACAGACCATGGTCTTCTTTTTCCACCCAGTGCTTCCGCAACGGCCAGTCCGGATTGAAGGCCGTCTTCGTGAAAACCGAAACCAAACCAGGCGCCACAGAACCATGTACGATTACGGCCCTGTAATTCCCATAATCTTGACTGTGCCTCCAGAGCATTTCGATCAAACACAGGGTGGTCGTAGAGGTAGCAACCATGAATAGATTCAGGCTCTATGGAAGGATTGAGAGTGACAAACAGAGGTAGGCCTTCCATATGCTGAAGACGATTCATCCAGTATGTGACGGAAGGACCCTCATTGCTCTGGGTGCCAAAATAGTTCCAGCTCGCCCAGGCTCTTTTTCGGGTAGGCATCAGTCGTTCATCGCTGTGCAAAATAGCCCGGTTACGCTGGAAACTAAACGATCCTAAGAGTAATTGTTCCAACTCACTGGGTTCACTCAACATCGCCAGAGAAGTATCTGCGTGACAGGCCATGACAACATGATCAAATTCATGAGTATCGCCCTGCAAGTCAGAAATGATAACCCGGTCAGCGTGGCGTTTGACCTTTCGAACACAGCGGTTTTTGATGGCCAGACCGTCCATGTCGTCCAGAATGCGGCGAACATACTCTTTGCTACCGCCATTGACAGTTTGCCACTGAGGACGATTTGTCAGCTGCAGTAAGCCATGATTCTGGCAAAAACGCATAAAAGCCAGGGCGGGATAATCCAGCATTCGATCGGATGGCGTTGACCAGATAGCCGCCCCCATCGGAACCAAGTGATCATCCATAAAACGTTGGCTGTAGCCCCGACCTGAGAGCAGTTCCCGGAGCGTGATTGATGGGTCCAGCTGTTTCATTAATTCTGCACTGGACCGATAGAACCGGAAAATATCCAGCAGCATCTTCAGAAATCCGGGCTTAACGGCATTCAATCTTTGGGCAAACAGTCCATTCAGGTCTGTTCCGGAATATTCAGTCTGTCCTTTATTCATGGATACCGCAAAAGACATATCCGTATTGGTGACAGGTACATCCAAATGGTCAAAAAGAGCCGTTAGATTGGGGTAAGTTTTATCATTGAAGACAATAAAACCGGTATCCACGGGTATAGACTGATCATCATCCTGAACCATCACCGTGTTACTGTGACCTCCAAAACGATCATCTTTTTCAAATAGAGTGACTTGATGTTGCTTGGACAGTAACCAGGCGCTGGAAAGCCCACTGATGCCTGATCCGATTACAGCAATGCTGAGTCCTTTAGCTGTCATAGGGCGACCTGTAAACATAATCTTCAAGATTTTTACGCTATAACAATTTATTTGGATCACTGACTAAAAAATCGGAATTCAGATGATCCAAACGACGTTTCATTGCGTAAAGAGAGACAAATGAGCTGGACACACGATATTCTGATGATAAGTCCATCTACGAACAAAATCACAATGGATTCAGAAAACAGTCACTCTGAAATGCCAGACAAGCTCAAGCAGTCACTGGTTGATCTGGGCCGCTACCGAGACAAACAAACGTTTGCGCTCCTGTATAGTTTTTTTGCACCCAGACTCAAAAGACACTTAATGACTAAAGGCGCACACGGAGAAATGGCTGAGGAGCTGGTTCAGGAAACCATGCTCTCTGTCTGGAGACATTGCAAAAGCTACGACCCCGAGAAATCTACGGCGTCCACCTGGATCTTCAGGATTGCACGCAACCTCTGGATTGATCGGTTGAGAAAGGAAAAAGCGGACTTGATGACGCAGTTAGATAATTATCCGGAAAGCCATTTTGAGCCAGCCATGGCGGAGCTTGATTCAGAAAAGATCAAGTCCGCTCTCAAGAGCCTGCCTCAACAACAGGCTCAGTTGGTGTACAAGGTCTACTACGAAGGAAAAAGCCACCGGGAAATTTCTGAAGACATGGACATGCCTCTGGGCAGTGTCAAGTCAGGCTTGAGACTGGCTTTCAACAAACTTCGTAGTCAGGCGGGAGGGTTAAAATGACTACACATCATCCTGACCTCAGCACCCTGATGAGCTACTCTGCGGGCAGTCTGCCTGATGCCATTGCTACTGTGGTTGCTGCTCATCTGAGTGTTTGCAGTCATTGCAGACAACAGGTTCAGGAAGCTGAACAAGTCGGTATCAGTTTACTGGAAGAGTTAGAACCAGCACCCATGTCTGACCATGCTAAAGACGACATTCTTGCCCTGCTTGATGAGATTGAGCAGGCTCCCGTCAGTAGCAGAGAGGAGCGGGATGTTCCGGTTGATGCCGATATACCGGCTCCATTCAGACCCTTGCTCGGCTATTACCTGGACGATCTGCATTGGCGGTACATGGCTCCGGGCCTGAAGCAATTCTTACTGCCAGCGTCTGGTGGCAGCAACCTGCGGTTGTTAAAGATCGCACCTGGCACCTGCATGCCTTCCCACGGGCATACCGGCTCAGAACTTACCATGGTATTGAGAGGTTCCTATTCGGATGAGCTGGGTCGATTCTGCGCTGGAGATGTAGCCGATCTGGACCCGGACGTTCAACATCAACCGGTGGCAGACACCGGCGAAGACTGCATTTGTCTGATTGCCACTGATGCACCTTTACGATTCAATGGTCTCGTTCCCAGGCTTCTGCAACCCTTCTTCCAGCTTTGAGTTGAGTCATTTTACAGTCAGTCTTCCGGGATGCATGGGTTATCCACACTCTTTGCGTTCCGACGACTGAATCTAAACGACAGCCTTAAAGTATCTACATAAATAGTTGGTTATTTTTTGATCAATTGACAAAAAAAAACCGTTTAATGAGGCTTCCAGATGTATCCAGAAAGAAGTCACAAGGTTATCCACAATATTTGTGGATAATGAAACATAACTGTCATCATCGTGCAGATATGACGTGGTATTCCAGCAATCCCCGGTGTTGCATCCAGCGGATAAACCAGACCAGCAGCCGCAAACGAATCCAGACTTTTGGACGGGTAACAGGCGACAGTTGACGATAGTGCTGCGAGAACCAGAAGCAGAAGCCCGAAAGAACATCCTGGCTGATGTCCAGACACTCAACTTTTTCAAAGCCCGCTTCTTTAAGATGGAATTCATACTTTTGCCGAACCATTAAGCCTTTCACAGAAATACCACAGGGTCTTGCCAGCAGGTTTACCATTCTTCGTTCCATGGGATTCCTGAAAGGGCGGCTGAGTATCATATCGGTCAGGGTAAGGCTGCCGCCATCCTTAAGGACTTTTCTGGCGTTGTTGAAAAAACGCGATTTGTTATCAAACTGGTAAGCGCAATCAAGGGCCAGCAATTTGTCAAAAGAATCAGCCTCCAGCTTCGCCAGCTCCAGCTCGTGGCCTCTTACCAGCTTTAGCTGGTCATAGTGATCACACTGGTCCTGGGCGCCTGCCAGCAGTTGCTCTGTTTCTGCCAATGCAGTGAGTGAATCAACCTGATAATAATCGAGCCAGACCAAAAGCTGATCGTTGCTGGAGAAACCCACATCCAGCACCTTATCCTGATTGGAGAGGCAGGCTTTATCGGCAAGCAGACCTGCCAGCTCGGAACAGGCATGACCATAATCGGAAGTCTCGCGCCAATAACCGATCAGCCTCCAGCCGGAGGAAGTTGATACACCACTGTTCAAAAGCCACTGATCAGCCAGCATGCCACGCTCTCCATTAGAAGGGGGCCACCAGATATTGACGATCAGACTGATCAGCTGGGACAAAAGTCCTGACATTACCAGCCAAGTTAACAGGATGCCTGAAAGAAATGCGAAGATGGTCATAGAGTATAAATAATTAATTCCTTTGGATAAGCCTGTATGTCCGCACAGAGCTCGGGCAGTTAGCTGATAATAGTGAGATCCTTCTTCTATTGCCAGCGGCAAACCGGGAGGCCATAGCCGTTTGCTGACGGACACTGTCACTATCAACAGGGAAGTATGGAGCACCTCTGATAACCAAACAGGCACATTTGTGTAATAATTGGCGGTTTATCTTTTAAATGATGTATAGGCTGTCTGGTCAGGCAGATCGCCAAGGGGGAGCTAGGTTATGCTGATAACGTCTAATGTGACCATGCAATTCGGGGACAAACCCCTCTTTGAAGATATCTCCGTCAAGTTTGGCGACGGCAACCGTTACGGTCTGATCGGTGCTAACGGTTGTGGTAAGTCCACCTTGATGAAAATTATCAGTGGCGAACTGGAACCCTCTGCCGGCAATGTCAGCTACGATCCCAACGAGCGTATTGCAAAGCTGAACCAGGATCAGTTTGCCTATGAAGAAAACACGGTGATTGATACCGTGATCATGGGCCATGCCGAACTCTGGAAGGTCAAGGAAGAGCGTGACCGCATTTATGCCAAGGCTGACATGACAGAAGAAGAAGGTATGCGTGTCGCAGATCTGGAAGTTCTGTTTGGTGAAATGGACGGTTATTCCGCCGAAGCCCGTGCCGGTGAACTGCTGCTGGGCCTGGATATTCCTCTGGAGCAACACTATGGTCCAATGAGTGCTGTTGCCCCGGGCTGGAAGCTCCGTGTTCTGTTGGCTCAGGTATTGTTTGCCGATCCGGACATCATGCTGCTGGACGAACCCACCAACAACCTGGACATCAATGCGATCCGCTGGCTGGAAGGGGTACTCAAGCAGCGCGACTGCACCATGATCATTATTTCCCACGACCGTCACTTCCTGAACAGTGTCTGCACCCACATGGCCGATCTGGACTACGGTGAGCTGCGAATGTTCCCGGGTAATTACGACGAGTACATGATTGCGGCTACCCAGGCTCGTGAGCGTATGCAGGCTGATAATGCCAAGAAGAAAGCCCAGATTGCCGAGCTCCAGAGTTTTGTCAGTCGCTTTTCTGCCAATGCTTCCAAAGCCAAACAGGCGACCTCCAGGGCCAGGCTGATCGACAAAATCAAGCTCGAAGAGGTTAAACCTTCCAGCCGACAGAATCCGTTTATCCGTTTTGAACAGGAAAAGAAACTGTTCCGCAATGCGCTGGTGATGGAGAAAATGTCCCAGGGTTACCAGGACAACATGCTGTTCAACGACGTTAACCTGATGGTTGAAGTAGGTGAGCGCATTGCCATCATTGGTCAGAACGGTATTGGCAAGTCCACATTGCTGCATACTCTGGCCGGTAAGATGGCACCGAAGGGAGGCACTATCCAGTGGTCAGAAAACGCTGATATCGGTTACTACGCCCAGAACCACAGCGACGAGTTCGATAAGGATATGAACCTGTACGACTGGATGAGTCAATGGATGAACGAAGGCGACGATGAGCAGGTGATCCGTGGTGTTCTGGGCCGTATGCTGTTCTCCCAGAGCGACATCAAAAAGTCAGTCCGCGTTATTTCCGGTGGTGAGCAGGGCCGTATGTTGTTCGGCAAACTGATTCAACAAAAACCGAACGTATTACTGATGGATGAGCCGACTAACCACATGGATATGGAATCCATTGAATCTCTGAACCTGGCGTTGGAAAACTATCCGGGCACACTGATTTTTGTCAGTCATGATCGTCAGTTTGTATCGTCTCTGGCGACCCGCATCATTGAAATCACAGAAAATGGCATCGTCGATTTCCACGGAACTTATGACGATTACCTGCGCAAGCAGGGGGTTGTTGAAGAATAAGTGATTAATGGGGCAGAGGGCCTCTGCCCTTATATTGAATGAATGGTTTATTCGATACCCAGCAGCTCCACATCAAAGATCAGCGCAGAGTTGCCGGGGATTTTAACGGCACCCCCGCTGCCGTATGCCAGATTGGCAGGAATAAACAGTCGGAACTTGTCGCCTACCGACATCCGTTGCAGACCTTCGGTCCAGCCCGGAATCACCTGATTCAGTCCAAAAGAAATCGGCTGTCCACGGTCTACAGAACTGTCAAACACCTGACCATTAATTAACGTACCGTGATAGTGCACTTTCACTTTGCTGGTGGCTGTGGGGTGATCGGAATCTTCACCCTTCTCAAGAATCTTGTACTGCAATCCGGACTCTGTAGTCATCACGCCTTCTTCATTCTGGTTTTTTTCCAGAAAAGCCTGACCCTGAACCAGGGCCTCCTGAGCCAGTTGTTTTTTCTGGTCAAAGCGGCGTTTGCCCCAGAACAAGATGACAGCAATAAAAACAATGAGGATAGCAGTAGACACAAGGATCACCCGATCTGTGGATAAGTCGATGAAAAATACCTTATCCGGACAGCTAACTCAAAAATATCAGCCTCCTATCTCCGCTTCCCTGTCGGTTTCTGCGGGCTCAGGTTTGGGATTAACCAGCTTTTCCTCTCTGGGCCATTGTCCACTCTGTTTTCGGGTCCCCATAAAAAGAACAGCAACCATGCCCACCAGAATCAGCCCCATCTGAACCATAAAGATCAGCATGATCAGCGGCAGCATCAGTACAAACAGGCCCGTGAGAATAACGGTGCCGAGAATTGCTTTAAACGGGCTGATGGCAGCGCCATTACGCTGCTCAAAAAAAGCAGTCTTAACTTGATTGAAGCTATTTTTTAATTGATTGAGCCATTTTTCCATGATTTACCTCGATCAGGGAGGAAGTTAGTCATGGCTCAAGTGTAGAGGGTTGTGGATAAACAGATCGTGTCCGGTAGATTAAAGTTTGTTCATGGAAAAGGGTTATGTTTATAAACGCCAGGAGTTTCCACTGGCCGGTGAAGGACTGTTTTGACGAAGATTACTGGTTTAGTCAGATCCGCCTTCTACATTACCCCTGCTCCAGTCATAAAGCATAATGCCTACTCGAGGTGAATATACGCATGCTGCCAGGCCTCCATAGATTAAAGCACCTCTCAACGCCCTGATGTGGGGTGATCCATGGTAAATACAATACCCTGTAACTGCGCCTATAAATGCGTGTGGAGTCACAGTATAAACAACAACTCCCGTTCCGAACAATGCCACCAAAGTATTCACCAAGCTTTTCGGTGTGTATAAACCCCACAAAATGGGTTTTTTGCTGTAGCATTCAGGATCAAAGTTGTCATCATCATCCCAGCAGCCATAATTGTAATTGCCATGATCACTGCCGCCACTGGAGAAGACAGCGCCTGAGAAAACACTCACATATCCAAGCATTATGACAAACAGGAAGTTTTTCATTAGATGATTTCAATGGCCATTAGTTCCTGATTGAACACGGAGAATAGCATTTGACTGAAAGCTTGCAAGCCGGGCTGCTTTGAGCGTGATTGAAAAAATTATTGAACCATCGTCCAAGCTAAGAAGGTTCTGATTGGAATTAGCATCTTTGGTGAAAAGGGAAGAAAGAAACGAAAGCTACCTTGAGAGTCATGCAGCAGGTTATATATTGTGCAAGGAACAATAGAGAGTATCGACGCTTTAAGCCAGGGAGATTAACAAATATACGGGTGATCTGTTTTTCTTTCAGTGCGACCCCTCTTTTACATTATCTATGCGGCAATTATAAAGCATAACGCCAGCTGCAGTTGAAAATGCACATGCTGACAGCCCTCCCAGAATTGCAGCACCCTTCAACGCCCTGATGTGGGGTGATCCAGAGAAAAAATAATATCCTCCAACAGCGCCTAGACATGCACGTGGAATCACCCAATAAACAACAAGCCCCATTGCGTGCAATGCCAGCAAGGTCCTCCTCAAGCTTATCTCATCGTATAAACCCCACAACATGGGTTCTCGATTGTGGCTGTGAGGGACGACGTAGTCATCATTGGAGTTTTCCTCATCGTATAAACCTGACAACATGGGTTTCTGATCATAGCTGCGAGGGACGACGCAGACGTCATTAGAGCGGGCAGTGCTTGAGAAAACACTCGTATACCCAAGCATTATTACAAACAGGTAATTCTTCATAAAGCGACCTCAATGGTAATTAATTCATGATTGGACATGAAAAAATAGCATTTGACTGAAAACTTGCAAATCTGGCTGCTTTGGGTCTGATTCAAAGGATTGGAAAATTGGCTCGTTCCCACGCTCCAGAGGGTGTCGCAAAAGCTCAACAACTCGTTCCCACGCGGGGACCCACAGGGCCTAAAAGCATGGGAACCAGGGTTTTGCAACAGCCTCTCCAGCGTGGGAACGAGTCATATGCACCAACAGCGCGACATCTTTCTTGGCACATGGGGATTTGAACCCTTGGACTTTTTTAAGGATCCTTTTCTTTAAAGCAATATATCAGTTGCTTTTCTCAAAAATGAAACTAATATGTTTCTTTATAGCTAACAAAGCAACTGGTAAATTGACAAGATGATATGGATACTCTGCTTCAACAACTTAAAAAAAGGCGCTTAGATTTAGGTCTGAAACAAAACGACATGATGCTGCGTGTTGGTGTTTCCCGCCAGCAATATCAGCGCCTGGAGTCTAAAGGGAATCCACGGCTAGACACGCTCCAATTGATCGCAAAGGGCCTGAATAGTGAGGTAGTGCTTATACCCAAAGAGAAGCTTGGCGCGGTTCTGGCTGTTTTAGAGAGAAGTGTTGACGAAGAACAGGAGGCAGGATCTGAAGGCGTTGGCTCAGGCCAAAGAGATCAGTCTAATTCAGTGAACAAGAAAAGCTTGTTTGATGATCCGTGGCAAGATTTGCTTGGAGATGATTCGTGAGCAACGATGTTAACGTCATTAAGCTGACACTTCATGGAGAGTGCGTGGGTTATTTGGCTGGCTACCAGAGTGGTAGGAATGTACTTTTTTTTGCCGATGAATTTAGCAGTAATATTCATCGGTCAACGTTTAGCCTGATCACCCATCCTGCATTTCCTCATTCTGATAAATTGATGTCAGAGCCTTGGGCACGAAATCAACGCTTGCATCCAACGCTATCAAATTTATTACCAGAAGGATCGCTGCGAGAACTCATTGCACAGGGATTAAAGGTGCATATTGATAATGAATTTCAAATCTTCTCTTATCTGGGGGAAGATTTGCCCGGAGCAATCATTGCCACACCATTAGAGCCAGAACACGTACCTGATGATGTTGTATCCCTTATTTCCAGAGGTCAATATCGAAATGCGAAAGTGGTTAAGTTCGAAAAATTAGAACGAGAAAATAAATTTTCCCTGGCAGGCGTCCAGATGAAGTTTTCAATGGAAGAAAAGGATGGGCGTTATAACCTTTGTAAATCCGGGGTTTTAGGCGATTGGATTATAAAAACGCCATCAACAAAATATAGAGATGTTCCTGTTAATGAATATTCGGCGATGACTCTGGCATCCATAGCGGGTATTGATATACCGGAAATCAAGCTGGTTGATATGGGACAGTTGGATAACCTGCCACAAATCAATTTACCTGAAGAATCCCTTGCTTTTGCGATAAAGCGTTTTGATCGAAAAAAGAGCAGGCGAGTTCATATGGAAGACTTCGCACAAGTATTGGTGAAGTATCCCCATGAAAAATATCGCACCGCAAACTATGAACAGATTGCCAGGGTCTTGTACGAGTTTTCTGGTGATGCATTAACAGATGTACAGCAGTTCGCAAGACGACTGTTAGTGAATATTTTGTTGGCAAATGGTGACGCGCATTTAAAAAACTGGAGTCTTTTATACGAAGACAAGGTGACACCACGGCTATCTCCTGCTTATGACATAGTAACGACAAATGTGTATATCGATGGGGAGCGAAACTTTGCTTTGAATTTGGGAAAAACAAAAGATTGGTATGCTGTATCATTCTCAAACTTCAAGGTGTGGTCAGAAAAATCGGGCATACCATGGCGGGCAGTAAGGCCTCATCTAGAAGATGTAATGTATAGGGCCCGAACATTGTGGCATTCCGCTATTAAAGAACTTCCGATGCATGTGAAACACAAAGAAAAGTTAACAGAGCATTGGAAAAACTTGCATCAGGATTTCAGGCTGTAAACCTATCTTGATGAAGAAAAGTGACAGAAGGGGCAAGGCCTCACGTATTGCTCAGCGGATGGTCTGCCATCTTCCCAGCTCTCAAGACACTGCGATGGTGCTAGCAGCCTGTCGGACTTAAGACTGTCCTACTGCGGTTGCAATAAATTGGTCTAAAAATCTCTGTTTCTTCGTCAAATAGCTCGCTATTCTCCTCAGAAACAGAGATTTTTATCCTCAATTTCTTGCAATCCTCGCTACGGACGCTTAAGTCCGACAGGCTGCTAGGAGCCTGACCGAGAATGGCGTAACTAGATCCCCAGAGGCTCTCTAAAATTTCAGGATGAGCAAAAAACATCCAATTTTTGGTGTAATTTTGCTCATTTTTGCAAATTTAGGCCTTTTCACAGCCTTTATGCCGCTTTTTTAACCCCTTTTAAATTCTCAAGACGGATTGATCCCGTTGAAGCGGCCTTCACAAATTTTTTGAAATTGTGTGCCGTGCATACCAGTGAGAACTCTGCTTCTACCTTCTCTTTACCACGAAGGCTAAAACTCCTGAACCCTGAGTTTTTTATATGACCAAACGGTGGCTCTGCAATGACCTTACGACGCTCATAGATTGCTTTCGCACTGGCTGTCTCCATTTTCTTGTTCATACGTTGCCGCGCGGGCTCAAACTTGTCTGTGCGGATGACCCTGCCAGCATCCTTTTTTGAGCCACTGCATTGTGAACGGTAAACACACTTCCTGCATGCGTCCTTGTTCGCCCGGTAACTCTGCCTCTTGGCCTTGCTGTCTGGGTTAGTTATCAGCTTCTCCCCAGCCGGACAGATAAACACATCCATTTCTGCATCGTAGTCAAAATCTGCTTTGACAAACTTACGCTCAGAGTCCTTAAGCTGGGTATCTGCTGGCTTCTCTTTTCTGTCGGTGGCTATGTAGCCATCTATTTCATGCTTATCCAGCACATGCAGGTTTGGCCCTGAGAAATAACCATTATCCATGCTCACCTTATCCACAACAGCACCATCGGTTGTCTCAGACAGTGCTTCCAAAGCAGGCTCTGCCTCCTGAACATCATTGGCTTGCTGGCTGATGTGCTGGCCGACGATGATCTGATTATCAGCATCTACGGTGATTTGAGCATTGTAGCTGTACTCACAGTAACTTTTCTTGCTCATGATCCGGGCATCATGGTCTGCAAAGCTTATCTGCCTTTTGTCGTCAATAGGCTCATCAGGGTTCAGGGCTTTTTCGCGTTCTTCAAGGGCTTCTTTGGCCGCTTTGATTTTTTTCAGACGCTCCTCTTTAAACTGGAGGTCTTCAGGAATGCTGTAGCCGTTGCTTGCTTTGTAGGCGTCGTCTTCTTCCTGGTCGCACTGACTGGCTTTTTTGATCAGCTCATCCACTTCTGCACTGAGTTCTGCCTCTTTAGCCTTGAGCCTTCCGTAGGTCATGGCCTTGTGCTTTGAGCTGTTGGCTTTGAACTTGGAGCCATCCAGGCTGATATGGCCCAGTGATGCCATTTTGAGCTCCATGGCCAGTTTGACGGACTGTTTGAAGCAGTCATGAAAAAACGACAGATTTTCCTTACGAAAATCTCCCAGAACCCTGAAATTTGGGCAGTTCATTTGTGAGATATACATGAACGCCAGATCTTGTCGACACCGTCGCTCAATCTGACGGGAGCTGAAAACACCATGGCTATAGGCGTAGATCAGAATAGCGACAATGAGCTTTGGAGGGTAAGCGTGCTGACCAAGGTGGTGATATTTTTTTTCAACCTCAGACGTATCGATGTTCTGAAAAATGCTTTCATAAACGAAACAATCATGGTCTTTGGGAAGCAGGTCGAAAATGTTGGTTGGGAACAGCAGATGCTGGTCAAACTCAACAGGGCTGTCCTTGAATTTTGGTAGTGGTGACATCTGGCATCATCGGAGTTGGTTTAAGGCTTATCATAACAGATAAGCCTATTCTCGGTCAGGCTCCTAGTGGCAATGGTGTCTACAAACTTTTTTTGCGGCAACCTTTGGTTTGTTTCTGAAGGCAAATTACAGTTATTTTTTTGATTTGCCATTTTTCTGGTCTATCAATTAATCTCCACAAAATTAAATTGTATAGACCGAATAATGAAACAGCTGTTTTTTACGACATTGCTCTTACCGCTTCTGTTGCTGTCTGTCATCTGTCAGGCAGAATCGTTGACAACACGTTTTCTTGTCGAGCATGCACAGTTATACCAGAGCTTTCTATTAAGTGCGCCTTGAATTCATTGCAGTACACCCCGTCAGACAATGCCGATAAAAACGACTATGCATGGGCAACTTTTCCGCCTGATGACCAACTACGAAGGCTTGTTGTTTTCGGGCGAAAAAAGAGCTTTGCCGAGTCCATTTCATGACGATTGCTTTTCTCCATCAATCTGCTGGTTGCTCACGAACTGATCCTGACCAAAGGTGACAACGCTCCCAGCGGCAAACCTTATTCATGGATACCAGCAGAAGCGTTTGTCGCTGTTAGCTGGCTTTTAAAAAGCTACTGGAACTCCGATACACTGCTGTTTAAGCCAATGGATCAACTGGAGGCAAGTCAGGATGACTCGTTTGCAACAACCACTTTGATGCTACCGGGACAAAAGCAACAACAAAGTGACCAACAAAAGCCGCCATCAGAATCATTCGGTCAGCAAGCCTCAGGGACAAGTACCCGTGTTTCAGGCTCTATCACTAGCCGACTGTCGTCTGGATCTGGCGGCGGAAAGGAAGACCCTGAACAAAACCAGCATACTTTGGATTTAAATTGTTACGTCGGTTCCTGTTGTGGTGTTTGTGAACTCCGACAATCATCTGATAGTAGTGAGCCACTTGTTAAGGCCTTTCCAGCGGAGCACAGCACTTTTTCGGCAGTCGCAAAGTAACCGCTCATTTGAAGACGTCCTCAAATGAGCGGTTACTCCGTAACAACGTGAACCTGGCTGCTACCCTACTGTGGATGAAATTGAATGTTGATTTGTTGGATGGGAACTGCGAGGGGCAGGGAAAATAAATCAGCCTTGCTTACTCTTTTGTGACACCCTCGACAAGGCGGGGAGTGTCAAAGTGCACAGGTCGAATAATGAAACAATCGCTTTTTGCGACGCTGCTGTTCCTGTTTTTAGCGCTGTCTATTGTCTGTCAGGCAGAATCGTTGACAAGACATTTTGTTATCGAGCATACACCAATCACTCAGAGCTTTTCTGTAAAGCACAACTTCAATCCGTTGTTGGGCAATCCGACAGACCTTGCTGACACAAACGACTGTGCAGGATCAACTTTGCCACATGATGACAAGCCAGGCAGACACGGTGTTTACGGGCTAAAAATGAACTTTAGTGAGTCCATTTCATGGCGATTGCTTTTCGTCACCAATCTGCTGGTTGCTTACGAACTGATCCTGGCCACCAATCATGCCGCTCTGAGTGGCAAACATTATTCATGGATACCTGCAGAAGCGCTTGTCACTGTCGGCTGGCTTTTAAAAAGCTATTGGAAGCCCGATTCGATGCTGTTTAAGTCAATGGGTCAGCTGGGGGTAAGTCAGGATGACTCGTTTGCGATCACCACTTTGGTGCTACCCGGACAAAGCCAACAACAAAATGACCAACAAAACCCACAATCAGAATCATCCGGTCAGCAAGCCTCAGGCTCAGGGACAACTACCCGTGTTGCAGGCTATTTCACTTATCTACTGGCGTCTGACTCTGACGATGGAAAGGAAGACCCTGAAGAAGAACAGCATACTTTTGGTTTAAATTGCTATGTCGCTGCCTGTTATGGCATTTGTAAATTCTCTCTATCATCCAACAGTAGTGAGTCTGATGAAGGGGCGCTGAATTCCGTTGAAAGTTCGACAAGCCAAAGTCATCACGCGATGAAAGAAAAACAACGCTCTCAGCCACGCGCCGATAAGGCTATTGCAAAAGTAGAGAGACAAGCTAAGAAAAGAAAAAAAGAGAAACGGAAAAAGGAGAAAAAGAAAAAGGAGAAAAGGAGAAAGGAGAAAGTGTCAAAAAAACGCAGGTTTGAGGAAGTAGATGAGCATGTTGACGCCTCTTCTGACACTGAACAATCGAAGCGTAGGCGTACTTCTTCGACCGCTTCAAAAGCTCATAAAACTGTGCCAGGCATCATAAAGCATATGAACAGGTTAAAAAAAATCCTGACTGAAAACGATGAGCACTATCGCGCAAAAAAACCTAACCCGAAGATTCAGGTATTCGAGAACGCCATCCAATTACTTGAATATCTTCAACCTTGCGATATTTCAAAGGGCGAAGATGTTCATGACGGGAATAATATTTGTTCATGTTGTGAAGGTTATAGCAGTACTTATTATCGTGTCTATTATAGGGGTGAAGTGTTATTGACTGTAACTCAAACTGTTAGTGAGACAAGATTTGCTAAACAATATACATCTGGGGAATCTGCATATATTGAAACAAATAATTTATTTGATGAACTCTATTTTGCTCCTGGTGCTCCCGGTTACCAATCTGCAAAAACTGAATTTGAGGAGTATGCAAAATCAACTGGTCAGGTAGTCAAAGATTGATTCCGTTGGGCCTATTTAAACGACAATTTATATATTTAACCCATTTGATAAACCACCGTTAGAAATTATCAGGATCAACACAAAATGCAGAAGCGGGTATTTATGTTTATCTGCCTGAACTTGAGTGAGTTCTGAAAATACGTCTAAAGGTAATAAGTACCTAACCAGTTGGTTTCGCATATTCTGGACGGTGGCTTTTTCCATCCTTCTGCGTTCCAACTCTGGTTGCGTAGCTAAGGCTACGCGCCCGTCGTTGCGCCTTGAAGGATGAAAAAATCCACTCGCCAGAATATGCGAAACCAACTGGCCAGGTACTTATAGATGGAATTGCCGGTTTTTAGGTGGTTAATGTCGTATATATTGAAATTGTGATCTGCTTGAGACAAAAAGAAGTCATCCCGGATTCAGGCAAATCTGAGTTTTTTGTCTAGTATGATATTTTTGTCTTTATTTGAGCTTGGTTATCAACAATGAAGAATATGAGCCATGTCTTTATTTTTGCCAGCATCTTTTGGTCAGCTGGCGGCCAGGCTGTAATTCCTCACACTTCGTCATTGCTCTCCAGTGGTGGTGTCGATGCGATTCTTTCCTCTTTCTTATCTGACCCCATTCGTTTACCTGAGTCTAAGGTTGTTCCGTTTTTGCTGTTACAGAAGAAAAAAAAAGGTTCGATAGTCAGTTCACCTGTCTCTGAATGGGGAGGATTACAGCCAGATAAAGCAACGGTGTTTTCTGCCTATCCATTCGAATTGAACCGTTTTGGTAATGAAAACAAGAAACAGACCAAAACGGGCAATCAATCGCCACCACCACAGCAGAAGCGACAAAGCAAAAAGCAACGCAGTGAAGGGCTGGGCAGTTCAGGTTCCTCTGCTGCAGCGTCAGCGTCGGCTTCCGGAAACGATGAGGGGCATACCAGGTCTCTTGAAAAACTGAAAGAAATACTTAAGGCCACTGAAAAGTCGTTGAAAACAATGGATCAGAAAAAAAATATTGATGACTTTATTGAAGAAGTGAAAGCATTCTACGCCGCAAACCCCGGTATTCTGGAAGAAAAAGGCTCTCTGGAGAACAATCAATACCGTTGGAAAGCGATTCTGAGTTTACTTCAGCTTTATTTTCCTGGAAAGCTGGAAACTGGTGAAATGACACATGTTCTAATTGACTATCCCAAGCTTAAGAAATTACCAGTAAATTTAATCGAATTTTTTGCCAAAGCGGTGCTTCCTGAGCTTGAGTTACCCAAAGGGCTGCTCGACGACGAGTTAGTTGAGAGGGTTTTGGATGCTGCCAGCGCAGATATTATAAAACTCATGCATATTTATATTGGCTTCCCGCAGTGTCTTTACCAGCTGGTTGCGTTATTTATAACCGAGCTGCCATTAATGGCAACCGAAGAGCCAAAAAACTATATTTTTCAGGTTAAAACAGGCCACATTAGTGTTTTTTCTATCAGGAAAAATAGCAAAGGGCATTATCGGGTTTTTGTCGCTGATAGTCTGAATGTTTTTAAGCACTACAATAATGAACAAACTTATTCACCCCTGCCGCATTTTGTCGCTTTAGCTTTAACACTGGCGATAAAATATCACGGCTTTACTGATTCCCGGTTTTACTTTTTTCCTCAACGTCAAGTCAGTCGCTTTGGTTGTGAGTCATTCGTGTTTCACGATCTGGAAACATTGTTGGCATTCCCCATGTTGGCTGATAACGGTTATTATTCAGAAAAAGAACCTCTTGCTAAAGAGAAGATGTTGAGGTTTTTTTTGCAAATAATGTATCTGGAGGGAAGTGAACAACTGGGACGATTGGTAATCAATGGGGAGGATAAGGACTTTATTGAAACGCTAGACAAGCCTGCCTTTGATACCCTTGATCTGGAATCCCTTGTTATGATGGCATTGCGAAATTGGAAGGACTGGGGGCTGGAACCAGATTTGGTTAAACTTTATCAGCTGTGCCAGTTTCCTCCGAGGTTTGCATATCTGACCCAAGGGCAGCAGTGTCTGAAACGATTGCTGGAAAATTTTCCTGAAGAACGCCAACAGGAGGTGAATCAGGTGATCGATAAGACTCGGGGCCTGTTATCTCTCGATGATGGAACCTGCCATAACAACGTGAACCTGGCTGCTACTCTGATGTGGATGCAACTGAATATTGATTTAATGGATAAGAGCTGCTCAGGGCAGAAAAAATAGATCAGTGCGTTCAGTGTTTACTGTTGGTGGTCAGCACTAATCCCTGAATATTCCAGAGTGATGTTTTGTTTCTATTTGAGCTTGGTTATCTACAATGAAGTATCTGTGTTGTGCCTTTATTTTTGCCAGCATTTTTTGCAGTGGTCAAGTAAAAACGGACACCTGATTAAGCTGCTTTTTTCAATTTTTGCTTCTCGAAGTCTACTGGACTCATATAGTCCAGATAGGAATGCAATCTGTTATTGTTTAACTCCCGACACATAGCGGCAACCAAGCCAAGGTGGTTGAGGTTCTTAGACTGGTATTGAGCTTGAGGCATGTTGGTGCACCTGAATGTCTGTTTATTTCTTTGACAACAGATTTTAGGCAAATATCAATCGGTGTGGTGAAAGGCAGCTAGAATGTAAGTCGTTGTGATGTAGCGAGAGATTCCATTATGTTGATGCAAAATACAAGGCAGGCCTTTAAGCTCGCGTTTTTAACGGTTGTGTTCTCTTTATGCTCCCTGAATGTTCTCTCCGACGGTGTGAGGCAGGTAGAAATCTTTCAGAAAGTCGGACCCGATGAGGACGCCTACTCCGTTAAGGCAGTGTGGGACTCATCGGGCGTATGTGTTGACTTTGTCGTGCCTCGTTATGTGGGGACGATTCAGGCGTATGAAAACGGTCAATCCATGAATATCCATTATCTTGAATCCGGTGTTTGTAGCGAAAAGTCGGCTGCTACCCAGCTGTTCCTGGTGAAAAGCAAAGCACACTCTGAGAGAGTGGCGAAATTTTGGTGGGAGAAAAAGACTGGTGAGGCCCCCAGTGTCAGTGTGAGTGAAGGCGCGGATCCATATGGATTATTATGGATTGATAATGGCGATGCCAACAGGATTAAAGTCTGGGTCAGTTATGATGGCAAGAAGAAGCCTGATGGATTCGAGAGTCAGTAACGAGGGTTGATAGTTAATTTAAAATAAAAAGCCCTAATGGTTGCTAAGAACTCATTAGGGCTATTGACAAGTTGGTGGAGGCGGCGGGAATTGAACCCGCGTCCGCCGATTCTCCGCCTTCGGCTCTACATGCTTAGATTCCGTTATTAGGTTAACGCAGAACGACCCAACGGTCAGGGTGACACTGCGCGATCCTGAAAAGTTTAACCTGTCAGCCCCAGGCAGACATCAAGGCGATCCTGTTTTCAGTAGCGGTCATTTCCAGCCAACAGGCAAGTCGGAGTGACCGGGAGGAGGCAGGGTTTAGGCTGCCAGAGCTCCTTGGAAGTTGTCTTCGTTAGCAACTAAAAGGTTGTAGTGTTTTGATTTACGAGAATCACTACATTCTCGACATGCACCTAAGGTTTCGTAACCGTCGTCGAATCCAGATCGCCCCCGGTGAAACCTGAGGCTAATTATTCAAAAAGTGGGTTCAAAGTCAACCACTTATTATTAATGAGCGTAAAGCTTATCGTAGCAATAGTTAGTGGCTTCGATGAAACCTTCAATACTGCCGCAATCGAACCGTCTGCCCTTGAATTTATAAGCCAGCACACAGCCAAGCTGAGCCTGGGTCATCAGCGCATCGGTAATCTGGATCTCACCTCCCTTGCCCGGCTGGGTATCTCTGATCAGGTCGAAAATGTCCGGAGTGAGAATATAGCGCCCGATAATGGCCAGATTACTGGGAGCCTCTTCTCTGGCAGGTTTTTCCACCATATTTTCTACGCGAATCAGGTCATCAGAAATAGCCTGTCCGGCAATGACACCGTATTTATGGACTTCATCTTCCGGCACTTCCATGACTGCCACAATTGAGCAACGGAACTGTTTGTAGAGCTGTGCCATCTGTGCCAGTACACCAGGCCCATCGGCATTGATACACAGGTCATCGGCCAGGACCACACCAAAGGGCTGCTTGCCAATTAATGTTTCACCACAGAGAATGGCATGGCCCAGACCTTTCATCTCTCGCTGTCGTGTATACGAAAAAGTACAGCTGTCGATCAACTGTCGAATATTGGTCAACAATGTTTCTTTGTCCGTACCTGCGATCTGGTGCTCCAGCTCGTAATTGGTATCGAAGTGATCCTCCAGTGCTCGCTTACCGCGACCAGTCACCATACAGATGTCCGATAAGCCAGCCTGCAGGGATTCTTCTACACCGTATTCAATCAGTGGTTTGGACACCACCGGCATCATCTCTTTGGGCATACTTTTAGTAGCAGGCAGAAAACGCGTACCGTACCCGGCAGCAGGGAAAAGACATTTTTTCAGCATAATCAATTGTACTTTTGTGGTTTAAGAGCTTTTTATGCCCTTTGGGGAAAATGGCTAATACTTTAAGGCAGTGGGTATTTCTGTTCTATCTGTTTAGCCCGATGAGGATAAAGCGTTACCAGCCGCTGATGACTGCTATTGAGCATCTGCTGAGTCGGCTCAGTCAACCATCCGTGATAATATCTGCCAAGAATGCTGGCGTTTTCCATCACGTACTGTTCCCACGGACCGAGTTGGTCAGCGCGAACCAATGCCTGCTCAAACGACGAGTCAATTAATGATCGCTGTGAACGAGCCTGGGCATAGTTGCTCCAGCTATAGGGCCAGGCGGGTCTTGATAGAATGGATTGTTGCCAGGCGTCAAGTTCTGACAGCTCTCCGTAATCATGCTTTGACCAGCCCGCTTGTACTCCCCGATCAAGTACTTTGGCACGCATCACCAGCAAGTCCGGAGAGCCTGGCATATTGTCTAACGCCTTATCTGCACCATTCAGCGTGAGTTGCCACTCTTCTTTATCCAGCGAGAAGCCGTCATCTTCTTTCGTTTTAGCAGCCCAATGATCGAGAAAGTTCTCTGTCTGGGAGCGCCATATCTGCGACTGGACCAGATTCCATGCAGTATTCAAGGCGGTTACCAGCAGAACTATCGCTGGAAAAACCATCAACCATCGCTTAAACATCACGTCCAGCCTTTAAGAGTGATTGGTTACCAAAGAGCGAAAAGGTCAACAAGTCCGGATTGATCATCGTCAACTGATCCCGAAACTCCTTACCGTACCAGTCATCCAGCACCTCTGCAGCAGCCTTCATCGCGGGTGGTCGATGTTTGCTGTGATGAGCATCAGAAGCCACAAATTGCACCAGTTCATGATCCAGTAGCCAGCGGGCTGTGGTCTGCGCTTTTTCACCAAAAAAACCGGGAATGCAACCCGCAGTCACCTGCAACAAAGCGCCCCTCTCCACCAGCGGGAAGATTCGCTCAGGGTAGGCCATCAATTCTTTATTACGTTCCGGGTGAGCAATCACTACCCTCACATGCTGCCGAGTCAGCCACTCAAGCATCTCTTCAATGCCCATGGGAATATTCTGGTGAGGCATCTCCAGCAACAGACAGTCGTTGCCCTCCCACTTGCCGATCATCGGAATACGCTCATTGCGCAGCTGAAACATCAACTCATCACTGAAGCGCACCTCAGCGCCCATGGCCAGTTGAATACCCACGCCTGCTTCAAGGGCTAAGCCTAACAGTGCATCAAAGGCGGGAGCAATGGTGGTGATATCGTTATCGTAACGACCAGGATGCATATGGGGCGTACAGACTAACCGCTGGATATCATTGGCTTCGGCAATGCGCAGCAGTTCCAGAGATTGCTCCGGGGTGTCCGGACCATCATCAATGGCGGGGATAATATGGTTATGAATATCGATCATGTTTAAATGCTATTCACCGCAAGGGCACATGAAATTACCGGTTGAGCAAAACGTTCTCAGTGCAGCAGGCATTGCACGACAGCTTTCTTGCAAATCTTGGGTTTGTTTCTCTCAAAGACTTATGGATCAGGTTTCACCATCATCGCTGACTCTAGTAGTGCGGACCCGCACGCTACGCGGGGTGGGGGCTGGAGGTTAGAATCCTCCGGCTAGCTGATTTATGCTCCGCTGAAGAACACGGACGGCGATATTTTGAACCGTTGTGAAAGAGCCTGAATATGATCCCGGGTTAGATTTCTTGAACCATTCAAGATCATTGAAACCAAACTCTTACTTCCCAGCTCACTTTTTAAATCATCAGCTTTGAGATGATATTGATCCATTAGTGTTCTTAGAACAGCTACACCATCATCTAGAGCTTCAATTCTTGCATTGAAATCTGAAAAATCCTCAGACTCATCTTCCCATTTTTCAATGGATAGAGAGAGAACTTCGATTAGAGGAATATATTTATCGTAGTCTTCGATTAGTTCTTCCATCAATTCCAGAGCTCGTTCATACTCTTCCTCGCTATGAATACGACTTACAAAGCTTGCTTCAGAAAAAAAGTCTACAGCCTTTTGCTTAAGATTTGTGTATCTCATGTACCAGCCTCCTTTGCGTACTTCTTGCGTAGTTTGTCGTATTCAGAGTGTGAGACGATGTGTTTGACATACATTCTGCTGTCTCTGAACTCAATGAAAGCTACGAGTCGAAGGTTGTTGCCACCAATATCTATTACCCACCATTTATCTTTGTACTTGAAATTATCCAAGCTGGGGAATAGTGAACTCAACTCATTCGGGCTATGAAAATCACTATTTCTCAATGACTTATAGGTTGCGTCAATTGCAGTAGCATCGTTTGGATACTTTTTTGCAGCCTCGTTAAACGGCTTTCTTGAGATAACGTGCATAATAGTCTCTATGTTCACGTATTGTGAACTCTAGCACGCATAAGGGAATTTTACAAATTGTGAACTAGAAGAATTGATAGGAGCATAACGCCTGGTTCAACCGCGCTGCGGACGTCGGTTGGAGGGGGCGCAGGCCCGGAACGAACTGGAACCATTCGGTACTTATTGAGCCTTCTCCCCAGCTTATTGCCGAAACAATAAGCTAAAGGCAACCAATTCCACATGGAGAAGACCCAATGGGATTCTACATTAATTCTCACCCATATTACTGCGGTATAGATCTACATGCCCGAATGCTTGGTTGACTCGACTGGGGAGAGCTGGAGAAAGGCCAGCTCTTATCCGTTTAGGTGCGTGCTACAGGGGAGTACGAAAACTATAATACCGCTAACTTACTGATCTATAGCAGGTTGCCAGCGTGAAAAGTAAATACTTTCAGCATGTATTGTTTGTCATTTGCCTTAGTAGCTCATCTGTTCACTCTGATTACGAAGAGATATTAGATCGGCTTATGTATGATGAGCACAGGGTAGCATGGTGTTTTGGTGCTCGCAGAGTCTTAAACCTAATGATAGAAAATTTAAATCGATGCGATGATTGCCTGTCAGAATACTTCAATTTCATGATAGAAAATAGAATTCAAGGCATCAGGATATGGCGTTTATACCACTATCTATCTAATGAATCTCTTATTCACTTTATCGGAATCATTCAAGGTGGTATTTCCAAAGTACTAACTCCAGAAGCTATTCAGCAAATGGCGGACATGGAAAGACATGATATTAGGCCTAACTTTGAAATTCATCCAAATATTCATTTGTTCAATTGTCATGAATAGCACCTAACGATGAGCAAAGCGGCGGCACGTCTAGCGTCGTCTGCTTGTGCACCCTGTTATGCGTGCTCTCTGATTTTTGCAGCAAGAATGGTTAATTTTTCATCATCAGCTCTTTCATGGTCATGTGATGAAATATAGCCTTCGTATTGCTCGAAGTATTTCTTATTATTTGAAGAAATTGGTTTGAAAGTTGAATTATATCCTGTTCCGTGCATTGGAAACAGCTTGCTGTGCAAATGATCAATACCATAACCCTCAAAGAACATACCTGTTCTTGCCACACCATCAAGTGCTTTATCCAGAAGTTTTGCGACTTTCTTTGTTGCTAAAACAAGATTGCTCAAAACCTCATCAGATTGATCGAAAGCATAACTTGAATGATGTTGTTTTGGAATTACTACAGAAAATCCTTTAGTATTTGGAAAAATGGAAAGAAATGCTAAATGATTTTCATCTTCCCAAATCTTGTGGCATGGAACTTTGCTTTCAACAATGTCACAAAAAATACAGCTCATAGAAAACTCCTTTATAATTTTTGCAGGAATGATGAACTCCTGACGCCCTGACCCTGAGCAATCATCGGGATAATTAGGTACATCGCCATTTAATGCCTCTGGTCAGCACCCTCCGGCAACACCATCCTCCATGAATACACTTAGGGAAAGGTTAAAAGAAGTAGTACCTTCATGGAGGAAGATATGTTGTATTCTCTAAGGCTGCGCTATGCAGCTGGTTTTCTTTTACTGACTCTGATGCTGTTATTCCCGCCACTGTCTCAGCCCCTTTCGGCCAGCACTTCTCAACAGTGCAATATTGGCAACCGTTACCTGGTGGGCCATCTGGAAACCGTGACTCGCATTGACCATCAGTTTGATACCCAACTTCCCGCACTGATTGACTCCGGTTCCACCACATCCTCTATGGATGCCAGGGATATTAATTTCGAAACCTCAGTCAATGGATCAGACTGGGTAAGGTTCAAGATCCTGACAGAGCGGGGCGGCTACGGTCGGGAAGTGACCCTGCTCAAACCCGTTAAACGGTTTATTCGTGTACTAACCCATTCCGGGAAACCACAACGACGGCCCGTCATAGAAGCCACTATTGAACTGGGCAATATAAAAACCACCACCGAGTTCAGCCTTACCTCACGTTCCAAATTTCCCCAGAGTATTCTGCTTGGGCGGAATACGCTGGATGACCTGGCAGTGATTGATACCTCACAGCAGTATCTTCTGGATAGCTGCCAGCCAGCCGGAGGCATTGCTTTCAGCCACTGAAAAGTGGCTGAAAGGCTTAAGAGCCTGGGGAAAATCACGAAACCTCACACCCAGCAAGGATTTCAGACAGGTATTGTGTGCTCATGGCTGCCTTTCATTGCCGAAGTCTTCAACTTCTTAACGATCTTCACAACCTGCAATGACCGCAGAGATGGTTAAGAGCAGAATATCAGCAAGTTTACGATCTACTTTCCATTGTTGACGTGCGTCATAAATGACAGATTCGTTATGTTGCTAATGCACAAAACTACAATTTGTTCATTTACCTTTGAGCCTGATACTTTTTATCTATTTCGAATACAAAAGAGTTGACTAGGGCTATACAGTATTGTAAATCTTGATCTTCAATTACTACTTTATTTCCTTCAAGATCGTAACCGTTTCTGTGAATGATGTGGTGCCTTATGTTGAGAATTTCAAGCAATGTTGTACTGATATTAATTTTTATACCAATTACATTTTTGAACAAAACATCAATATCGTTAAGTCTATGCCAGACCATGTTTTTCATTGCATTAATTAAATATTCTTCAACTGTATGATGAAGCAAGTAAGGAATTTTTAGTGATTCAGTTCTAAATTTATTCTGCATTCCTAATCTTACAATCGCCTCCCTATTTGAAGAGATTTCATTTATGAAAAGGTCATATAGATATTTTTCCATCAAGCTTATTACATTAGAAAAATATAATTTATTGTGAAACTTATCATTACTTTGGTTTTCTATTATTTCTATACCAGAACAGAATTCTTCATAGAAACTACTTTTGCATCGGTCAGAAGTCATTTGGGCGATACTCCACACCAATACGTTCTTTTAAGTTTTCTCTATTATTAGTTGACGTTATGTCTAGCTGCCAATCCACACCCACATTTGAAGACCATACCGATATTGAAAATTCATTTCCATTCGAGTCTTCAAATTCATCATGATTTTCTGAAATGCTGTCCTTATGTCTATCTGCAAATATATTTGGAGATGGAACACTGACAACATGTATTTCCTGGTTGTCAAGAAAAATGATTAAATAACCTCCTGAAAGTGGAGGCATGCAATCATTACCTTCAATAGTAAATTTCATGTTTATATGTTGCTCCAATACATATGTGACAGAAAATTATAGTCTATTAAGGTGGACATCCTTATAGCCATTGAACTCAGTGACTTCGGGGGCTTTCATGATTTATCCCTATTCAAAAGCCTCTCACCAGAGATCTTTTACCTGCGTGTTTTGCCAACCGTCGGCAAATATCGCGCCAGCAATGCCAGCGCCATCATGCAGACAAAATACGCTGAGTTAGAAGGGATTTGCAGATTAAAATCCACCGATGAGTGAATCATAATGGCCAGAATGCCCATAAAGGCAGTAAAGCCCATACCAATCATCAGCCGATTACGACGCTGGCGCATGGCCACAATGGCATGCCAGACCGCAGCGAGTACCATCAGCGCCAGAATGGCATAAGCGAGCAAACCAAACTCCAGGGGAAACTGTAGAAAATCATTATGGGCCAAGTCATAATACCCCTTCCAGCTACCATCGTGATAATAAGGCAGTGTCGTATAGAAGGAGCCGCCACCGGAGCCGGTCAGGCCAAAATCACCAATGGCATTTAATGTCACTTCGGAGACATTAGGACGGGTCTCCCGTTCCAGTGAAGTCTGCTCAAGACGCTCCACCACCTTCTCCAGGCCAAACCATTGACTGACAATAGCAATGTCGATCACCAGTAAACTGACAAACAGCACCACCATACTCCGGCTCAGCTGTTTTCGACAGATGACGTACAAAAAGCCGGTCACCATCAGGCTTGTGAAAAACGCAGTATTCCCCATACGTGAGCGCGAGAGCACCAGACCAATCACCATAATGGCCAGCCCGGTGCGGAGAATTACCTTATTGCTCATCAGGGTTTTCAGGGTGCGGTGCAGCCATTCCTGCCAACTTTGGGAAGGTCGCTCATTAAGCTGGGCAATCAGCAACCCCATACCAGCGGCTAAAGTCATCTCCAGAAAACCGGCAAAACTGTTACGGTTCACAAAGGTACCGGTGGCGACACCGAAGTAAGAGGGCTTATCCCGGAACAGCAAAACCTCCAGACCTGAAAGCGTAGTTAATGAACCAAACACTGCTTGTAAAATACCTGAAATGACCAGCACCCAGGCAAAGATTTTCAGTTTCTCAGGCCGGTCAATCAGTAGAAGACACAGGCAAAACAGCAGGTAATAAGCCATTGTCAGCAAGGCCGTAACCAGCGTGGCAAATGGATCAATAGAGAGTGGAAGCCATTCGGGAAGAGGCAATTCCAATGCCAAACCGGCTTGAGAATGAACATCCCACGCATGGGGGGAAATCGTTTTTACCCAGTCAGCCGGTAGCGGCGTTTGTTGTATAAACAGCCAGCTGGTGATCAGAATAAACCCAACATGAAACCAGCGGGCTTTCTGAAAAACAAGGGTCACCGGCAGCCGATTCAGGGCATAACCCAGTAACCAGAACAACGCCAGCCCGAAGACCAGCATCATCAAAATCCCCATCGCCCACTCGGGCTTGCTGCCTTCGGGTAACGGCAGCCAGAGCATCACCGCCAGCAATGCTAAAAAAAGAACTTGTTTCATGTTTATTTAAATCCGCTGCCCGCTGCTCATAAAAGTCTCAGTCTTATCTTTTTCGGGCAAGGCAGGCAGCGTCAAATCAATAGGCGTTAGGGTTCATAAACCCTTTAAACACGGTACCGATGATAATCCTGATATCCAACCACAGCGACCAGTTGTTGATGTATTCCAGGTCACACTCCACCCTTCGCTGCATCTTATCCAGTGTATCGGTCTCACCCCTGAAGCCACGCACCTGGGCCAGACCGGTAATACCCGGTTTCACTTTATGGCGTTTCATATAGGATTCCACCAGGTCTTTGTAATACTCATTATGAGCCAGGGCATGAGGCCTTGGCCCGACAATGGACATCCGCCCCTGCAGCACATTAATAAACTGGGGCAGCTCATCCAGACTGGTGCGGCGAATAAAGGCACCGACTTTAGTCACTCGCGGATCACCTTTGGTGGCCTGGGTTACTTTACCTTCGCCTTCCTTATGTACCTTCATACTGCGGAACTTATACACTTTCACCTGCTTGCCAGAAGCACCGTGACGGTATTGCCTGAAAAACACGGGCCCCGGTGACGAAAGCTTCACGGCAATCGCGACACCGATCATCACGGGTGATATCAGCAACAGAATCAGGCTAGCAAACAGAATATCAGACATCCGTTTAATAAAAGCGTTACTGTTGTCCATGGGGGAGCAACTGATATCCAGGGTAACAAAATCACCGACTTTGGTAATGTTATGGTTTAACAGCGGCAGATCCTGCAGTCCTGGCATGTAACGAATGTTGGCGGTACTGTGGCGCAGGGTGAACAGCACCGGCTGAAGCAGAGCGTTTTTGTTAAAGGGAATACAAAGCCAGCACTCATCAAAGCCTTTATTTTCAGCAAGGTATTCTTGTAGCTCTGCCAGTGCCTGCTCATTACTGTGATGCTCAATCACATGTTGCAAACGGAAACCCAAGCTGTTGTCTTTGGAAAAATAGGCGCGCATTGCCTCAAAGTTACGGCCTTCGCCAATCACCAGCACATGCCGGGTATTGCGACCGCGCCGTCGAATCGACATCAATATACGATAGAGAACAAAGCGGGTCAGCAGCGCCATGAAAATGCCTCCCACCCCCCAGATCAATAACCAGATTCGGGAATACTGCGCAGAGGTTTTGGTCAATACCAAAATGGCAAACAACGTCATAAACGACAGAAGCCATGCAGCAAAAACTCTGCTGAGCCGCTCAATGAGTTTACGCCCCCGCCACGGCGAGTAAACATCACACAAAAACGAAAAAACCACGACCAAAAGGGCCTGTATGGCCATCACATTCACATAATGGGTGGCATGATTCCCAAAACGGATATATTCGGACAGCTCCGCACAGCCAAGGGCGATGGCTACGTCCATAATCACCAGCAAAAAAAGGGGCAGGCGGGAGCGGCCCGATAACAATGAGGTAGGCATTTACAATAAGACTCTATCTTTTTGGAGTACAACCGTTCTTCAAATTTCTCCACTGCGCTACCATAAACGGCAAAGCAGCCAGCAACAAGCCGGAACAGGTTATGAGAAAATCCAGTGGGTTAAAATTCCGCAGGGGCAAAAAAAACTGCAAACTTTCATCCAGGGCACAGCCAATAATCAACAGTATTAACAACCAGCCCCGTTGCCAGAATCCTGAGCTGGCCAGATGCGCTAACACAGAGAGGATAAACGCCATGACAAAATGCATCTGCAGATTGCCGCCCAGAAAATGTTCAATACTGCCCCAGGCCCATTTGCCATAGCCCAGACTCTTACTGGCGGAAAGAATCACCACAAAGGCCAGCCAGCCAGCCGCTATAATCCGTACCATTCACAACCCTGTTTATTGGCGACAAAGGCACAGAGAATGAGTTTTTTAAAAAGAAAAACTCCGTGCCTCCGTGTCCAAAACAATCACTGCCGAATCAAACTCAACAGTTCAGATGTTTTTTCTTCCATCAGCGCCACATCCCCCCGGCTTTCCACATTCAGCCGAATCACTGGCTCAGTGTTAGAAAGGCGCAAGTTAAATCGCCAGTCACCCATGTCCAGAGAGATACCATCGGTATGGTCCACCGCCACCGCATCCTTTTCATAAATTGCCAGAGTGCGATCAATAGCCGCTTGTGGATTATCCAATGTACTGTTGATCTCACCAGAGGACGGAAACAGGGCAATCCGCTCGGCCACCAGTTCAGAAAGCTTCTTGCCCTTATGGGACATCAACTCCGCCACCAGTAGCCACGGAATCATCCCGGAATCACAGTAGGCAAAGTCACGGAAATAATGGTGCGCACTCATCTCGCCACCGTAGACCGCATCCTCTTCCCGCATCCGTTCCTTGATAAAAGCATGGCCGGTTTTACACAACACTGGCACACCACCGGCACTGGAAACCTGATCAATAGTATTCCAGGTCAATCGGGGGTCATGGATAATTTTCGCACCGGGATAGTGAGCCAAAAACGCCTCGCCCAACAGCCCGACAATATAATACCCCTCAATAAACTGGCCTTTTTCATCAAACAGGAAGCAACGGTCAAAATCCCCATCCCAGGCAATGCCCATATCGGCCTTGTGCTCAAGAACCGCATCCACCGTTGCCTGCCGACAGTCGTGTAACAACGGGTTAGGAATGCCATGGGGAAAGTGACCATCCGGCTCATGGTGAATCTTCACAAACTCCACCGGCACAGCAGATGCCTTAAACCGCTCCTCAATGGCATCAATCACATGCCCGGCAGCGCCATTGCCGGCATTGACCACCAGTTTCAGAGGCTTTAGCTCCTCCGGTTTGATATACCCCAGAATGTGATCCACATAGGGAGCAAGGTTGCTGATCTGCCGATAAGAACCTAATGGGGTATCCGGGGAGCCTGTTCTATTCGGCTCCACAAACACATCTTCAGCCAACCGCTGAATTTCACGCAACCCGGTATCACCGGAAATCGGCTTGCTTTCTTCCCGCACCAGCTTCATCCCGTTGTAGTCTTTCGGGTTATGGCTGGCCGTGACCATAATGCCGCCATCTGCCTTCAGGTGCGATGTGGCAAAGTAAATCTCTTCGGTGCCACACAGGCCGATATCAATCACATCCGCCCCGCCAGCCCGAAGACCGTCGCTCAGAGCAGCTTTTAACTCAGGCGTAGACAGGCGAATATCGCCCCCCACCACCATGGTTTTGGGTTTTAGATATTCCGCTGTTGCCCGGCCAATCCGCCAGGCGACAGCTTCATTCAATTCATCAGGCATACGGCCACGGATATCGTAAGCCTTGAAACAAGAGAGTTTGGTCATTGTAAACCCCGAAAATAAAAGTTCGGCAACCAGCTGATTTATTGACTAAGTTGCCTCAATAAAAGAAAAACAATCCGGCTCTAATGTTGATATAAGCCAAAAACCAGTGAGAACTTCGCTATGCCATTAACACGAGATTGCAAAAATACAATACAGGCCCGGGCAGAACGAGATCCTGATTTTGCCTGTGCCCTCCTGGACGAAGCCACAAACCTGTTCCTTAACGGTGAGTCCGATGCCTCCCGAATGGTTCTAAGGGATCTGGTAAATGCCACGATCGGTTTCGAGCAGTTGGCGAATACTACCCAAAAATCCGGCAAAAGCCTTCATCGAATGTTATCGGGCAAAGGAAACCCCAGTATGGATAATCTGGCAGATATATTTTCTGCACTGCGAGAAAAAATGCAGGTTTCATTGCAGGTTCAGATCGTGCCTCAGCCATAAGCTCTGAAAGTTCTGGTCAGGCTGGATGGGAAGCACTGGACTGCCGTATTTACGCCACGTAAAGATAAAACCCGAATTATTTCAGTACGTCGCTCAAGATCCAAAGAGATAGCCGCATATGAAAGCCAAAGAATTTGACCAGGCCTTTGATGAAGGCCACGACAGCATTGATGAACATATTGACTGGCCCAGCGCTCAGCGTCCCGGCCTGGAAACCCGTCGAATCAATATCGACTTTCCTGCGTGGATGATCGCCGCGCTCGATCGCGAGGCAGCAAGGCTTGGTATTGCCCGGCAAGCTGTGGTCAAAACCTGGCTGGCCGAAAGACTGGATCAGGGAAGGCGGAGTTAGCTAATTGCTCAGACGTTAGTTCTGCAGAACCGCTGTAACAGCATTTGCGGACACCATCCAGATTTACCAGCTCACCTCTAATTTCTTGCGATGAGAGCACTATTCCCAAGGCTTTTAAACCCGGCCAGTCAAGGGAAAAAATCCACAAACTCATCGAAATGCCAATTTATTTTTGTGTGCTATGCCGATCCCTCAGCCACCTTTCAGTAGTAAAGCATGAGCTTGAGAAATCACCGAACGTCTGACACAGAACTTGACCATATCCGAGACACCCTGACGGGTATGGTCACATATGCCAGCAATACCCGTGGCGAAATGCTCCGGAGGTTTGATCAACAGGATAAAGAAATTGCTGCATTAAAATCGGATGTCACGGTCCTAAAGAAAGATGTCACAGTCTTGAAGGAAGATGTCAAAGTCCTTAAGGAAGATGTTGGGGAAATCAAAGGAACGTTAAAAATCATACTATCCCGACTTCCCGGCTAAAATTTTATACGGCTAACGACTTTCAAAAAGAAAACCTTGTCCCAGAATTTTTCTTTAGGTTTTCTTTTAGAAGTTTTTCAGCTCTGAAAAAGACAATACACTCTTTTTCAGTAAATCTGGATGAGTACGAAAGTAATTATCCTGTTTATTTATCAAATTTTGATCAATATCAGTTGGAGTCTTAAATGATTCTCTGTCGAAGTTTTTTCCATTAAAAAATAATGTTGCAAAACGGTTATCACTCTGGCCATTAAAAACCAAAAGGTCAAATACGACAACGCCACAATAATCAATAGACTTAAGCTCAGCGCTCAATGCTTTTAAATGTTGCATAGGATGATATCCAGCAATAGCAGTAATCACTGCTATTATCGAGTTATCGACCTTGCGAAATTTAATCATTTTATTATTGCAACCTGTATAAGTTATTGATTAACTTGTAACAATCCTTGCTTAGCTCTATAGCTTTCTCGAGCGTATCAATTTTCCTGCTTGCGTCCGTGAAGTCTTCCATATGAAATAAGGTGTGCCGGTGCTTCCTGAAAAACGCATAGGTTCTTTCAAATGCCTTTACCCTATCGACTGATCCAATGCGATCCTTGAACTCTTTTTTTAGCGCTACATTCTCACCTACAACTGAGAAGAAAGCTCCAAAACCAGACTTTTCATCACCAGGATACATCCCACAATCGCATAGCATAGATCTTAATACCCCCTCTAATGCTCTCAGGTCAGGGAACAACAGCATGGAGTACTCAGGCAGCTTAGGAGATGCAAGTTTTACACAGCAGCCCGCAACTAACAACTCCTTGATGGTTTTGGATAAATATTCAAACGAGTCAGTCAGTTGATTTTTAAGATAGTCTTGGGCCAATTCAGCTCTTACTATCTGGGCTGTATTTTCTTCTGTCCGACTTAAAACTGCCTGCAAGCCAGCCAGATCAAGCAACTCAGTAAGCAAATAAATTAATCGCCTGTATGAAAACAGCGGTTTCCCTTGTATTGCTAACAAGTTACTGGTTTTAAAGTGAGTAACTGTAATCGTGTCCTGATGCTGAAGACTAGTGATCTTGAACACTTTACGTACATCGTTCTCTTGATCAATAGATATTTCAAACTCATTAGCACCATCATCCAAAAAACAGTTGTCAACCTCTTCTATGACGGGCTCAATATCATCAGCATAAATGCCTTTTAGAGTGTAGTTAACTGTAAGAAACTCATGAGGATCTATTGTTTCCAAGAGAAAATTAGCAAGCTTTGCACCGAGTTCTTGGTTTTTACCAAGTTTGTGATTAATACTTGTGGTTCCATCATTATTCAAATGTAGATCGATGATAGCATCATCTACTCCGACATAACCTATCGTAATTCTTTTTTTCTTGTTGCTGGCAATTTGATTTGCTCTTAAGCTTAAGGAGTTGGATTCTGCAAATTCCTCAATATAACTATCAATTGACTCTCTTTTTAAATTCAGACTTTTGTAGTTGCACATTGCCGATAACTCCAATAAGGCGGTAGTTTTTCACAGCTTAATAGAAAGGAACGGAAAAAGTTTAGCAATCCTTTCGGAAATAGTAAGGAAAGTTTAACTCATAACCAAAAACGATGACCTCCTGATTATCAGTTTTTTTCAATGCATAGATCCAGTTGACCATACCGGCACAAACCATCACACTCTACCGTAAGTAACCACAAACTGCACAATATCAACCTCCGCAAGACACTCCCCGCTCTGTGCTCAAAGTCAAAAATGTATGACCAGAATTGCTGGTTATGCACAAAGAAAGACCAGACCCCGGCTTCTTCTGTGTAAAATCTGTGCCTACGTTAGTATTACCATTGCAATACAGTAATACATAAAGAGGTGCGATGTGCATAAATTAACGACCAAAAGACAAGTGACTATTCCTCAAAGCATCTGCCAAAAGCTCGGGCTAAAACCAGGCGACTTTATACAGGTTTTCGAGCGCGACGGTGTGGCACATTTGGTAAAGATGACCTCTGATAACCTCTCTGGCACCATCAAATTATCCGGTAATGCTCATCTGCCCCTATCGCCAGAGAACTCCAAAAAAGCCATCAAAGACAAAGCCGCCAGAAAATTCCGGGGCGAACAATGATTGCTGTGGATACCAATGTGTTGTTGCGTTATAGACCGCAACACATTGAACAGCCTGCATAAAATCATTTTTCTTTTTCGAGAATCCCTCGTTAATAGGGTCTATCTCACGTTCTCATTGATGAAGCAGAGCCATTGCCTGGGCAGGGTTGTTGCGAAACATAATAAGTAGAGATCTGGTCGGCCCGAGCGGTTTTCTCACCTTTTGTTCCCAACTTTGTACTGTCTTGATGCTCACCCCAATGAGGGCGGCAAACTTCTCCTGTGAAAGGTGCGTTGCCTTCCTGATAGCAAAGACGTCAATCTCTTCATATTTGAACGACAGTGAATGTTTCTTAATACCTTTGTTAATGTCGATCGCTTCCCTGACGCTCTCCACCAATTCATCAAAGTTAAATTCATGGTCACTCATTGCAAAACTTCCTCGCTAGTTCTGACAGTAACTTTTTCTCGGCACTTGTACCCAGTGAGAATAGCTCAGGCAAATGGTAGCAAAAATACGGACCCTGACTGGATTCAACACTTCATAGCAGCTCAACTCCAGAAGGTACAATGGCTTATCGACAAGAATCACTTTATAGCGCCACTGGAAAAGATGACTAACCCATCCATAGCGAAACACCTTTAATGAGGGGCAAGAAACGATTCATAGCTCCTGCTAATACAAAAGAAGGTAAATTTCCAAGCTAAACCGTAACCGTCTCTTTCCTAAAACATTTTCTCGAAGCGTTACTCTTTACTTATTAAAATCTAATACTATTATCTATTAATAATTACTAGACCGGAGTCATATCATGCAAATCGCCATAGTCAACCAGAATGGTCAGATCACCATTCCAGCTCAGATGCGGGCACAGCTTGAATTAAAAAAAGGTTCGGAGGTAATGATATCCATGACTCCTTCTGGAGAAATCATTCTGCAGGTACCTGACAAAAAAGTAAGGCCAAGTATTGATGAGATATTTGATCGCTTCCAGCCTTCTCTGGAGCCTGAGGAATTTGAAGCATTACTGGAAGATAACCGTTCGGAGATCAACCAGTGAAACGAGTATTCCTTGATACCTGCATCCTGATTGACGCGTCCAACAGAAACAGCGAATTTTGCAGCTGGTCAAGATCATTACTCAGTGAGATTCGTAACAATGGGGCCATGCCAGGCTTCATTTCACCCATTGTTTTTTCAGAGTTCAGCGCAGCCTTTCAGACCACTGCCGAGGTAGTGGCACAAATTGAGGCTCTTGAGCTCACCATTCAACACCCCTGCGTAGAAAGTCTCCACCTTGCTGCCCGGAAGCACATTATATACCGTCGTAATGGTGGCCGAAAAACAGGAACACTGTCGGATTTTTTCATAGGCTCCCAGGCTGTTGTTGAAAAAGGTGTTCTGGCCACCAGAGACGTTACCCGGTTTAAAACTTACTTTTCTACTCTGCCGCTGATTACACCAGACAATTAAGGAACGCCGCTCGCCTCCCGCTCCCCATAAAAGATAAGAGCTGTGTTTTTTCGGGCAGCGGGCGGCGTCAATCAAGCCCTACCGTACGTATCCTCAAACCGGACAATATCATCCTCACCCAGATACCCGCCGCTTTGCACCTCAATCAACTCAAGGTCAAACTTGCCGGGGTTTTCCAGTCGATGCACGACACCAATAGGAATATAAGTCGATTGGTTTTCAGTCAGCAGTATTTCCTGATCGCCATTGGTGACCAGCGCTGTGCCTTTGACAACAATCCAGTGTTCGGCCCGGTGATGGTGCATCTGTAAAGAAAGCTGCGCACCCGGCTTAACAGTAATGCGCTTAACCTGGAAGCGGTCGCCCATATCAATCGAGTCGTAGGCACCCCAGGGGCGATAAACCTTACGGTGCAATTTAGCTTCAGACCGGTTAGCTGCCTTTAGCCGTTCAACAATCTTTTTAACATCCTGCACCCGGTTCTTATGGGCCACCAGAATGGCGTCGTCGCTTTCGGTGATCACCAGATCATCGACGCCCAAGGTGGCAATCAGTTTTTTCTCACTGCGCACGTAAGTGTTACGGGTATCATGGAGCAGAACATCACCCAGGGTGGAGTTTCCAAACTCATCTTTTTCAGAAATATCTGCCAGCGATGACCAGGAGCCAACATCAGACCAGCCTGCATCCAAGGGAACCACCACTGCATCGGTGGTTTTTTCCATCACGGCGTAATCTATGGACTCCTCCGGGCAGGCTTTAAAGGCCAATTCATCCAAACGGACGAAGTCCAGATCAGCAGTTTGTACTTCCATGGCTTTCTGGCAGGCTTCCAGAATATCCGGACGGAACTTGTTCAATTCCTCCAGATAGCGCGAGGCTTTGAACAGGAACATGCCGGAGTTCCAGTAATAGTCACCTGTAGCCAGATAACCCTGTGCCGTTTCCAGATCTGGTTTCTCTACAAACTGCTCCACAGGCATTATTTTTACAGCAGAAAGGCTCGAAGGCTCAAAGGTTTCTTTTTGCTCATCAGAAGAAAAACCTTGTGCCTTTGTCCCACTGTCGTTCAAGGCTTTTATATAACCGTACCCTGTTTCCGGATGACCAGGCACAATCCCGAAAGTGACCAGCTTGCCATCAAGAGCCGCAGGCAACGCAGCCTCAACAGCCTGATGAAAAGCATTGACATCATTAATCACATGATCCGCAGCCAATACCAATAACAGCGGCTCTTCATCTTCGGAGAGGGTCTTGGCTTTTAAAGCAGCCAAGGCAACAGCAGGTGCAGTATTCCGCCCCACTGGCTCCAGAATAATTGCAGAGGCTTTGCGATTCATCTGGCGAAACTGCTCTGCTACCAGGAAGCGGTGCTCTTCATTGGCAATCACCATTGGAGCGGAAACAGAGTTTAGCCCATCCAACCGGCTCAATGTGTTTTGCAGCATGGTCTGTTCATTAACCAGCGGCAGAAACTGCTTTGGGTATAAAGAACGGGACTGGGGCCAGAGGCGGCTGCCGGAGCCGCCGGACATGATTATAGGTATTAAATTCATAATTTTTAAGGTGCAGTCTTTTTAAAAAATAATCTTTGGTGTCTTAATACACTTGTGATAAGCATGGAGATTTCAGCCTTAAGACAAGGCGACGATCGCCAACACTGGATTAAGACTCAAATCTTCAGCGCAATAGGGAGTTAGGGACCGTTACTCACGTCCTGCTCAATGTTGATCACTATAAAGAGATCACCCGCAAGGCTGCCAATATTCTTGAACTGCTGGCTATGCCCGAAGCGAAGGATGTCGATCTGGTAGCAGAGCCTTTAAAAGACAACTTTCTGAAACCGGCAGATTTTTCCTGATGTACCTGCTTGATACCAACGTTGTCTTGGAGCTACGCAAATTTAAAAGCTTATTTGCCCCATAGGCAACTTATTTAGAGGACAATTCCTATGCAGCTGGCTTAACCAGTTTACCGGATTCTTCCAGCCTTTTATAAAGGCTGCCCGCACTGAACTCCAGGCCATTAGGCCAGCAAAGAGCACCCAGTTCGATAAAGAAGCGCTGAAAAAAAACGCCATCCTCTAAAGCCAGGGTAAGGCTGGTTTTATGTGACAACATTTCACTAAAATCCATAACACCAAAGCTGCCATCAGAAAAGCGAAGCTTTATTTCCAGCCTTGTCTGATAAACAGCCTGAACAATTTTAATCATTATCAGCTCCTGCTATACGCCCAAGTGGTTGGAGATCCATTGCCCTTTGCCAATTCTCTGTCAACTCAGCCTGATGCAACAAACACCAGTCACCAACAAGCTTTGCAGCTTTTTTGGGTAGGCGACCTTCCAGAATATAGCCTGTGGATATTTCTACCAGCGCCTCATGCCCCTGATACTCGGCATGAATATGCGGTGGCGCATGATCGGCGTGGTACATCCTGATATAAATCCCAAAAAAACTTGATATCACTGGCATCGCGGTATTCCCGTTGAGTGAATTATTTTGCATTCAACACCGCAGATACAGTCTATACCATTAGCTTTGGGTTATGAGGGAATAGTTAATGCCAAGAAACGCTGCCCTGTGCCCGCTTACCAAAAGAACAAAACGCTTGTGATTAACGTGAGGCGGGCAGCGGGTGGCGGCATTCACCCACGACTCATCACACCCTACCGTACGTATCATCAAACCGCACAATATCATCCTCACCCAGATACCCGCCGCTCTGCACCTCAATCAACTCAAGGTCAAACTTGCCGGGGTTTTCCAGTCGATGCACGACACCAATGGGAATATAAGTCGATTGGTTTTCAGTCAGCAGAATTTCCTGATCGCCATTGGTGACCAGCGCTGTGCCTTTCACAACAATCCAGTGTTCCGCCCGGTGATGGTGCATCTGTAAAGAAAGCTGCGCACCCGGCTTAACAGTAATGCGCTTAACCTGGAAGCGGTCGCCCATATCAATGGAGTCATAGGCACCCCAGGGGCGATAAACCTTACGGTGCAATTTAGCTTCAGACCGGTTAGCTGCCTTTAGCCGTTCAACAATCTTTTTAACATCCTGCACCCGGTTTTTATGGGCCACCAGAATGGCGTCATCGCTTTCGGTGATCACTAGATCATCAACGCCCACGGTGGCAATCAGCTTTTTTTCACTGCGCACATAGGTGTTGCGGGTATCCTGCAACAGAACGTCACCCTGACAAGCGTTACCGGATTCATCTTTTTCACAGATATTAGCCAACGATGACCAAGAGCCTACATCGGACCAACCCGCATCCAATGGCACCACAACGGAGTCGGTGGTTTTTTCCATCACGGCATAATCGATAGATTCATCCGGACAAGCATGAAATGCAGCTTCATCCAGCCGAACAAAATCCAGGTCAGCGCTTTCAGCCGCCATGGCCTTTTCGCAGGCTTGCAGAATATCGGGGCGGAACTTGTTCAGCTCTTCCAGGTAACGAGAAGCTTTAAACAAGAACATTCCAGAGTTCCAGTAATAGTCACCGGAAGCCAGATAGCCCTGAGCCGTTTCCAAATCTGGCTTTTCCACAAAATTGTCTACCGGAGAAACCTATTCACTGTTCTCGGTTAACGTTTTACTGGCCTTAATATAGCTGTTCGAGAACCTTCTCAGCACCAGCATAAGTCACCAACCAATCGTGAACAATAGCTACTTTCATTTAGAACTCAATAATTGAAAACTTAAATATATAGATAGAATCTTGTTTACCAGTAGCTCAGCAGCACCTAGTGATGGATGATCATCATCAAAATACATAGGTGATCCATTTATAAATGAGTAGCACAGCTCCTGATCACAAAAATAGTCAACTGGATCGACTAGAAAAACATTTTTCGGAAATTCTGTATTAATGAGGTAGTCACGAATCAATTGATTTCTTTTCAGATAGTATGCTCTAGACGTATCAGAAACGTTGTTTATCTCATCGCCTAGCAAGAGTTTTCGAAAAGCCACTTTGTTAATGTCTTCACTAAGTTCAGGAATTGGAAGAATAACAAAAACCTTTTCTTTATTTTTAGAAAGATCAGTAATCATATGATAAGTGGAGTCTAAGATATACTTTCGACCTTCATTTTTATTAAGACCTTCTGATAATGCAGGTCTCTCATCTGGCAAGTAGGGGTAGCTTGCTATATTGTCACCGAAGAGGCTGGATGTGTATCTGTAACCTATCACGACATTTTTTATTGTTGCGTCCTTGATAACTTCGGCTACAACCTTATTTGTCCAATTAACACATTGATTATTAATTTCACGTTTATAAGACATATCACAATTTGAAAGAGTGAACTGTTTTAAACCTGTATCTTCTTCCTTTAATTTGCTAGCTAAAACATAAGACAGCTCAATAGCATGGCTATTTCCGATTACAGCCCATTCTGCTTTATCTTCAAAATACGTACATGGATTAGAGACTCTTCCATTACATTCAAATGCTTTTGGAGAACGAGCTATTTTATAAATTTCAGTAGTATTGAATCGATTGACAAATCCACTATTGAGATAAATCATTGTAGAAATACAGCCAATTAAAACAACCATTAAAAATGGAGGGTAAGTTAATATGTGTCTCCATTTTCGTGCCTTGGATTGAAAAACATATCTTTTTTCAATCAAGTAATAAGATAAATAGCCAAGAATGAATGTTGCTGATAGACCTACAAGAATAGAAACAAAGCTATCGATTGAAAGATAATTCATTAATACGACAACTGGCCAATGCCACAGATATAATGAATAAGATGACTTTCCTATACTCTGTGAAATAGAGTTATTTAAAATAAAAGACTTGTCCCTTCCTGAATAAATAATTAAAACTGTACCTATTGTTGGAATTATCGTCAAAATGCCCGGCCACTTAGTACCTTCAGGTAGAAGGAAAAAAGATGCCAGAATAAGTATTAGACCGGTTACCTCTAGCCACCTTTTCGTAAAAAAAACTTTTGACGCGTGCCCACTCCTAAAAGGAAACAAATAAACTATACCACCAAGTAGCATCTCCCAAGCTCGAGCCTGTAATAAATAATACGAGTTATTATAACCGTAATAGCTCATATATAAAGACAAGAGAAAACTTATTAAGGTAACTGACAGTATAAAAAATCTTAACTTACTTAAACCAAATAAACTGACATAAAGAACAATGAGAATCGGGTATAAAAAGTAGAATTGCCACTCAACAGATAAAGACCAAGTATGAAGTAGCCATTTATAGCGAGAAGCCGAATCAAAATAGCCACCGGACTCCATTGAGTATATAAGATTAGAAATAAACCCCATACTGCTGGCAACATGTTTACCGAGGGGTTCATAATCTAACGGCGTTAAATAGAACCAACCAAGTATCAACAGTACGGAGCATAAGACAAATAAAGGTGGAATAATTCTGCGTGCACGAGAAATATAAAATGATATCAAGGAAAAAGAGTTACTTTTAATGCCTTCAACAATAATACCTGTCATTAAATAACCAGATATTACAAAAAAAACATCAACTCCCACAAAGCCACCAGGCAACCAACTTTCATTAAAATGAAAGAGAACTACTGCTAGAACTGCTATAGCTCTAAGTCCATTTATATCTTTACTAAACTTCACTTTTTATTACCATATAACAAAGTAAGAATCCAATCAGGGTGCTGACTCCCTCTACTTCTTGAGATCGAATTTTGACGGACTTGCCTCGAATTTCTCTTTCTAGGTTTTCGGGGTCATCTCTTGGATCTTGCGCCGGATGCTGTTAAACGATGCGTTGAGGCACGTCAACGTAGTACTTGTGGATGAATGACCGCAAGAAGTCAACTGATGATTAGAACCTAGAACAAGGCAACGTTGTAGTTTCATTCCTCCGTCCAGCAAAGAAACCAGTTCTTTCTCCCCATTGGAATATTCCTGAGGCTACCCCGCTACGTTCCAGGTAATTGGTGTCAATAGCAACAACCGGGGTATTTTGATAAACTAGAAACTACTTTTCCCGTGTGTTCACGTAGCTAAGTGCTTTGATGAATGGATTGATTTTTCAGTAGATCCAGTCGTTGCAGTTGTTCCTAATGCCAGTTAAAAAGACGGTCAAGCAGTGGCTTCCCATTATTCCTCTTCCATCTTCCCGGAAAAACCAAAACACATGTGCATAAGGAATTAGCAAGCGGGCAGCAAGTGGTAATATTCACCCACAACCCGTAACTCATCAAGCCCTACCGTAGGTATCCTCAAACCGCACAATATCATCCTCACCCAGATACCCGCCGCTCTGCACCTCAATCAACTCAAGGTCAAACTTGCCGGGGTTTTCCAGTCGATGCACGACACCAATGGGAATATAAGTCGATTGGTTTTCAGTCAGCAGAATTTCCTGATCGCCATTGGTGACCAGCGCTGTGCCTTTCACAACAATCCAGTGTTCCGCCCGGTGATGGTGCATCTGTAAAGAAAGCTGCGCACCCGGCTTAACAGTAATGCGCTTAACCTGGAAGCGGTCGCCCATATCGATGGAGTCATAGGCACCCCAGGGGCGATAAACCTTACGGTGCAATTTAGCTTCAGACCGGTTAGCTGCCTTTAGCCGTTCAACAATCTTTTTAACATCCTGCACCCGGTTCTTATGGGCAACCAGAATGGCATCATCGCTTTCGGTGATCACCAGATCATCAACGCCCACGGTGGCAATCAGTTTTTTTTCACTGCGCACATAGGTGTTGCGGGTATCCTGTAACAGAACGTCACCCTGACAAGCGTTACCGGATTCATTTTTTTCACAGATATTAGCCAACGATGACCAGGAGCCTACATCGGACCAACCCGCATCCAGTGGCACCACAACGGAGTCAGTGGTTTTTTCCATCACGGCATAATCGATAGATTCATCCGGGCACGCATGAAATGCAGCTTCATCCAGCCGTACAAAATCCAGGTCAGCGCTTTCAGCCGCCATGGCCTTTTCGCAGGCTTGCAGAATATCGGGGCGGAACTTGTTCAGCTCTTCCAGGTAACGAGAAGCTTTAAACAGAAACATTCCCGAGTTCCAGTAATAGTCACCGGAAGCCAGATAGCCCTGAGCAGTTTCCAAATCTGGCTTTTCCACAAAATTGTCTACCGGCGAAACCTGTTCACTATTCCCGGTTAACGTTTTACTGGCCTTAATATAGCCATACCCGGTTTCCGGATGGGTAGGAACGATACCAAAGGTCACCAGCTTGCCATCGCTTGCCGCAGGTAATGCAGCTTCAATCGCCTGATGAAAAGCCTGAACATTCTGAATCACATGGTCCGCAGCCAATACCAGCAGTAATGGGTCTTTCTCTTCAGATAATGATTGAGCTTTCAGGGCTGCCAGAGCTACGGCGGGTGCCGTGTTTTTACCGACAGGTTCAAGAATAATGGCCGAAGACTGCCGCCCCATCTGACGGATTTGTTCTGCTACCAGGAAGCGGTGTTCTTCATTGGCAATGACTAACGGATCAGATACCGAATCTAACCCATCAAGCCGGGCAAGTGTGTTCTGCAACATGGTTTGTTCGTTTACCAGTGGCAGGAACTGCTTTGGGTATAGAGAGCGGGACTGGGGCCAGAGGCGGCTGCCGGAGCCGCCGGACATTATTATGGGTATGAGGTACATAGAAAATGAATTTGTATGGGTTAGTAATTAAGATGTTTTAAAATAAGTAGTGATATGTTTTTTCGTTAGAATGAAAAAAAGAATCAAAAAAGTCGCAACAAATAAGGAAAATAATGAAATATCAAAAATTGCTACTTTGTAATCTGAAATTTTTTTTTTACTAGAATCGTAGAAAAATAAGTTAATATATGGCAGCAAAACAACAAAGCTCAGCATAAAAAAATGCATATATTTAGTTGACTTAAATACATTCTTGTGAAGGATATAAAAACACTGAAAATAACTTATTAAAAATGAGCCAGACAAAAGAATACAGAGGATAATTACATCACCGTATAAAATCCCAGTAACGATAGCAGCCACATTAACAACAGATGAAAAAAGACCACACTTGAACATTTCCCTTGTTGCACCAAAGGCTTGGAAAACTCCACCTGTACTGCTTAATACTACTTGAAGTGTTACCGTTACTGAAAGAACCTTAAGAATATTTGCAGTTTCGTTCCATTGTGGCCCGAATAGAATAAACACTGCCTCATCTGAACACCAAAACAGTACTGTCGATGCAAAAAAACCAAAAAATACCAACTTAGTTATTATTTTATAATATTCTATTTCAACCAACTTTGGCTTATCTTTGTGCTTAGTGAAGACGGGATGAAGAGCAGGTGTAATAGCAAATGTAAAAAGCTGAAGAGGATAGCGCATAATTTGATATGATTTCTCATAAACACCCGTTACAGTTACACCAAAGTATTTTGATATTAAGAGGGTGTCTAAATTTCTTGAAAAGAAATTAAGTATGTTAAATGCCATTTGGTATTTGGCCATAGAATAAAGTAAGGTTATTGCAGTTATTTTTTTTCCAAAAGTCGGCCTGCCAATAGATGTTTCTGCACATAAATAGTAATAACCAATGAACCGAGCAATTGGTACTATCACTAATTTTAACGCTAGTGCTTCAACTCCGTAGTTCCAAAAATAAAATAGAGCACAAACAGCTAAAGAAGTTATTTCTGCCCCAATCTCACACCAAGCAATACTACCAAATTTAATGTCTTTTTGAAGTGATGCTATAGGTAACATGGATAGTGCAGAAAAGAACACATTAAAAGCTAGAACGAATGAAAGAAAGTTGTATTCATTCAGGTTTAGCCAGCTAGATATAAAGGGTGTTAACAAGAAAAAAAACAGTGAGAATAAAATTCCTACTGAAAGTGTAAAAGTAAATATTCCATCTCTTTGTTCTTTCGTAAGTACATCATGATAAACAATCGAAGAAGTTAAACTTGAATTAGCTAACATTTGAAAAAATAGAATAAATACCTGGAAAGTGGCAATTACTCCAAACATTTCTGGTGTAAATAAACGGGATAAAATAGCAAGAGATAATATTTGGAATACATATAGTAAATACTTCCCCATCAAGCTGTTACGAACAGCGCGATTTATCTCTGTTGTCAGTTTCATTATCTACGCCATTAATAAGTTTTTAATTTTTTCTGAAAATTCAATATTTGTAATATCTATGGGTTTTGTTGATGTATTTTCTGAAATTAGATTGCTGAAATTGAGTTCAGGTAGATGATCTTCTGGAAAAACAACTTTAAATTTACCTTTGTTGATTTCTTTGGCTATCTGCAGCTGGTGATCGTCTGAAAACTCAGAAAATTTTCTCACCCTTGGTACAAATATGACATGTTTCTGGTATGTTAAAAACATATGAATACTGCCAATACCACAATGGCTAATAATCAAGCTAGCTTCTTTGACATATTGCTCTAGCTCTTCTCGAGTCAATGTAGAAACAACAAGTCCATTTTCTGGTTCAGTAATTACCTTTGTACAGCCGTATTGTATCAACCAGCGTACTCTGGAGTCCTTGTAGTAACTTGAATCTTGAACCAATTTTATCAAACGATCAAACGGATAATCATTTGTTCCTAAAGTTACGAGTATTAATGGTAAGCTTGAACTACCTTTAACCTGTTTATTCGTCAATCGATTTAAACCAAGAATATCAAAGCACTTTCCCATATATTCAACATTATTTACACTTGCAGTATTTTCCCATTGGGTAAAAAATCTAGAATATAGGTGATATTTCTTGATAAGCTTTCCAGTGTTAGAAAGTTCAACAACACGTGATAGAGTATCGAGATAAATAAATTTTAATTTGATAAATTTACAGATTAAAGCAAACGGTAATACGATTGGCCCACCTGTGCTAAATACTGCATATGGTCTTTCTCTGAATATGACAAAGGCAGCAAAAAAAATATTGACAAAATGAATAAATGGATTGTATTGAGTATCCCATATCCTATAAATTTTTCTTATTCTTGTGTTTTTTATATTCACTTTATTGGAAACCAGTACAATATTTTCACATTTTGTTGTAGAACACATTGCTTGTGTTAAGTGCCCACCAGCAGATGCTACTACAAGTATTTTTTTCCTAATATCTTGCATTTTTGCTCACTTCCTAAATTTGATTAATTTGGCAGGCGTGCCAGCAACTATTGCGTAGGGCGGTATATCTTTCGTTACAACTGCTCCTGCTCCGATAATTGCACCATCTCCAATAGTTACACCAGGTAAGACAATCACATTACGACCAAGCCATACATCATCACCAATGTTTACTAATTTCTCTTCTTTATAACCTTGTAATGAGATAGGTATGTTTGTTAATGAATACTCATGCATTCGGCTTAAGATAGCCACATTAGGAGCTATAAGAACATCATTTCCTATCGTTGCTTTTTCAATGTAGACATTCTCATTAATCCGGCACCCTGTGCCGAACTTTATGTGTTTTCCATCTGCAATGTAAACGTTTGTACTCACTAAAGATGGATTACCCCCTTTTTTCATAATTTTTAGAATATTTTTAAAGTACCACACCCTTATATTTGAGAAGGTTTTTATAAACTGTGACCTTGGGAGCTTAAAAAGAAAAAGGTAGTAAATGCCAACTTTTATCATAATCTGAATTTTTCAATCTTCGATAAATATAACTTTACAATAGAGTTTCCAGTAAATTTATCGAGAAAACCTCTTTTAATATTTTTATTTATCTCTGAACAGAGTTCTTCATTATTCTTTTCAAGAAAAATTATTGCATCACTTAGTTCATCAATATTTTGGCTATTCACCTTCACGCCAATTTTTTCGATTGAAAAAAAACCATCAATCCCAGTATTTGCCATATAAAGAATTGGTGCACCATTAGCTAATGATTCTATATATGACATTCCAAATGTCTCATTTAATGCAGGTAGCAACATACCTTTGCTCTTGTGTAATTTTTCAAGAACTATATTATGTGGTAATTGACCTAATAGTCGGACATTATCCTGTATTCCAAGTTCTACAATTTTATCTGAAATAATACTCTTGATTTTTGAATCACCATCTCCAATAACTTCAAGTATGATTTCGCAGCCATTCTTTTTTAATTTAGAAATGGCACATAACGTTGATAATAAACCTTTGCGAATGTATTGGTGATAGCTCAATATAAACAGGTAATTGCATCGTTGGCTATTTAAATGTGAGTTAATATTTTCAATTCTGCATATATTTGGGAAATTTACGTTATCAAAATTTTTAGTATTTAGATACATAGTGATTTTTTTTTTCGCCCAAGGGCTAACCCAAAATATACACTGAGCACCATTGAGGATATTAGAAAATGTTGATCTACAATCACTTAGTCTTTTAATATTTCTTATATCAGAACTTCCTCTAACGGATATAAAATAAGGTGATTTTGTTTTCTTTGCAAGGAAATAGGTAAACAAACCTTCAGTGGTTAGCTTATGACCATGTATTAAATCAAACTGTAGATTTCTTAAGATAAAATAAACAACAACTGTCCAAAAATAAATCAATGGTTTATAAATGAATTTAACAGGCAAAGCCCAGTAAACAAGTGAATAACCATCCTCGAACTTTTTGAAAGATATCTTGAAAGGATTTGATGTGCGGTTTATTGATAAAACATACTGTAAAGTTGAAGTATCAACTTTCTTTAACTCATGAAGAAGGTTATAAACTGCTTTCGTAGAAGGATATGGCCGCCCGTCAGGGTAGTCCTGATGTATATGTAATATTTTCAAATTATTACTCCAATAGTTTTTCAACAGTATTGGTAAAGGTTCCTCTAAAATTTTCTCTGGAAAATCTCTGAGCATTATCCCTGATTTTTATTGAAGAAAGTGTTGGTAGAATTTCTTCACTCTTATTAATAGCAGCAATGAGGCTGCCTAAACTTTGATCATTAAAATGCACTCCAGTTTCACCATCAATGACTGTTTCCAAACAACCCCCTTTACCCAATGCAATTACTGGAGTACCACAAGCCTGAGCCTCTACAGGAATAATTCCAAAATCTTCCTCTGCAGCAAATACAAATGCTTTTGCCGAACGCATATGCTCCACGAGGCTTTCATCCGATTGATAACCCAGTAATTCAATATTGCTAGCACTACCCTTAATTTTCTTGATTTTATCAAACTCAGGCCCAGCACCAATCACCTTTAGTCGCAGTTCTGGAAGCTTGGTAAATGCTTCAACAACTAAATCTACCCGTTTATACGGTACGAGCCTTGAAGCAGTCAGATAATAGTTTTGTTTACTCTCTTTCAGCTTAAATCTATCAATATCCACAGGGGGGTATATTACATCAGCTTGCCTGCGGTAGCATTTAGTTATGCGTTCCTTAACAAATTCTGAGTTGGCTACAAAATGATCCACACCAAAGGATGATCTCACATCCCAAATACGAAACTTGTGAAGAAAGTACCGAGCAACCATTGACTTTAAGCCTGACTCCATACCACTTTCTTTAAGGTACTGGCTTTGGAGATCCCATGCATACCTGGCAGGTGAATGGCAGTAGCTGATATGAACTTGATTTGGTCCGGTTATAACACCTTTTGCCACGGCATAGCTGGATGAAATTACCAAGTCATAGCCAGATAGGTCAAACTGCTCAATTGCAATAGGGAATAACGGAAGGTAACTACGGTATTTTTTTTTTGAAAATGGCAGTTTCTGAATAAATGAAGTGGTAACTATTTTATTGTTAAGCCACTGCCTACTAGCAACAGGTAGATAGTCAACTAACGTGTAAATGTCTGCAGCTGGATAGATTTCAATTAATTCTTGAAGAACTTTCTCAGCTCCACCGTTAACAACCAACCAGTCATGAATGATAGCTACTTTCATTTTTAAGAATTCCATTTTTAATCATAAAGCCAGAAGTAATTGTAGTAACAAAACAAAACCACATTACATGCTGATCTTTCAATAAAGATGACTCGAATAAACCGTGAACAAAAACGACAAATATAATAGTGCTTATTAAAGATGAGTTGATATATTTTAAGGTTAAAATTATAAAACCTAAAATCATCAATGAAAGTGCAGCACCTATCTGGAGAGCAAGTTCTATGTAGCTATTGTGCGCTGAGCTTATGAATCGAGTAAAACTATATTGATCATCTAGGATGAATGGTGGATTGCCTGTTGCAAAATAAGCTCCGTAACCATAACCATTAATTAGTTTTTGATAAGAAAAAAGATCATAATAAAGATTATCCCATAATATGCCTCTGCCAGTAAATGCACTAGCGTCGATATATTGTGCAATATACCAAACATCACCATGTATGTAATACACCATCGGTATAACGAAAAATATCAAAGATATTATGATGATAATTGAAATCGTAAAAATTTTTTGTAGGTTATTTTTAAAACTTTGAAGAAAATAAAACGAGAGCAAGAGCGCTATAGATGTTTTACTCATTGACCATAATAAAAATATAAATAAGAATAACAGTATATTTTTTTCATATCTTTTCGGTTTGTTCAAACTATCAATATTTTTTGCAAGTTTGTATAATAAAAAAATTACCAACAAATATGCGCCCAATGTATTTTTTGTTACAGCCCAACCACTAAATGCTATACCATTCATACCAACACCCATAATTATTGACAAAATGCCAACAAATAGAGAGGCAAACATTAATATATATATTGATGTAAAAAAATTATTATTTTTTATTGAATAATATGCAGAACTAGCGACTGTAAATGTGAAAATTACTTGAAATAGCAGTCTTTTTAGAGTAAATGCTGGCTCCTTAGACCATAAATAAGAAAAAGATAACATCAAGATTACTGAAAAGAAAAATAGAAGTGTTTGTGCATAGCTCTTGGAAAGTGTTTTTCTGACCAATTCTCTAAAAAAAGAAAAAATGTATAAACCAAAGAACAAGAGCCAGAATACCTGTTTTAGCTTACTCCCACCAGAGATCGTCTCATTAAAATCAGCAAAATCTATGGCCATTAAGAGTTTTTTTTGTGTTAGATCTGGTGTAAGCAACGAAAAACACCATAATGTGATTATGACAAATCCATAAGCTTCATTAAAATCTAATAATTTGTTAACCAATCTGCTTAACATACTAATTTTACTTATATAATTGTAATGCTTTCTTTGTGAAAAGAAAGCTAAGCTTCCCATAACAATCTGAAGCCTTTACTAGATATTTAGACCAACTCACTTTACCCAATGGCATGGTTAATAAACACATTGTGCTGAATACAAATAATTTTATAAGTTCTTTCGCAATGTAATTTGTTTTTTGCAAAGTACTAAATTTGATAAATCTGTAACTACTAAATGTTTGTCCAATCCTAAAAGCTCTTTTTATAAGATAATTTAAATTTAAACGTTCGCTTTCTATTTTTTCATAAACAATAGCTTCTCGGCAGTATACTAAGTTGGCTCCATTTATGTACAAGCGATTAAATAGTTCGGCATCCTCTCCACCTGTTAAACCATATGATTTATCAAATTTATACTTCCCGTTTTTCAATACAACTCTCTTAATTAGCGTGCAACCTGCACCGCCACTTGTTATTTTATGACCTGTTGCATATTCCTTTCTTTTAAAAAACCCCCCTTCAATAAGCCATGGTGAAGTGTTTTCAGGATATAAAGACACTACTTTTCCAAAAACGATATCAGCATGGTAATTCTCAGCTGTATTAATTAGTGAAATTAGCCACTTTTTATCTGCCAACTCATCATCATCAATGCTAGCAATATAAACCCCAGAAGCTTGTTCTAAATATGCATTCCTTGCTATTGAAATATTTTTTTCAGGTTCATTTAAATAAATTACTTTTTTTTCTGTTTCTTTTTCAAATTTTTCAACAATTGGCTTAGCCATTTTGTTTTCATCATTATCAACAATTATAATTTCGACTTTTAAATCTCTTGGTAATTCAAGCTCATTAATACTTCTCAATGTATTAATCAAATGCTGCCTTTTGTATGTACATAAACAAATAGATATAAGCACCTAATTCTCCTAAATAGACGAAACTCAAAAAACGTTTTTTTCTCTTGATATGGCAATAAAGTTGAGATAAAGCTCGGGGTTTGGTCTTTCCTTCGCCATGCGTTAAAAAAACTTTAAAAGAAACACCGTGGTCTTTTCTAGTTTCTTGTGATATCAAACCGAGTGGTAGTTCTTATGAAACTGGGAGGTTAGGGAAAAATCATGAAACCTCACACCCAGCATGGTCTTCAGACAGGTATTGTGTACTCATGGCTGCCTTTTTCTGTTTATGCTTCAAGCCTACTTTAAAGGTTTTGGTATTATTCAACATATTCACTGCCATGTGTCGAAAACCTGTGAGCATTTCAGCAGCATTGCCCCTTCTGATTCGACAATCATCTTCTCGCATTGCAACATCCATTTTCCAATGGAGCTTATTTTCGATCGCCCAATTCTCTCTTGCAGCATGTGAAAATTCTTCTGCTGTTGACTCCGCAGAGGAGATATAATAACGCACACTGATATCATCAGCATTGAATACTTTATCTTCGATTCTGGCAGAGAAAATAATCCCGAGTGTTTTCATTCCTTTCCAATCAAAAGAAATATTAACGAACTCATCAAAGGTATCACTTACTATGTGAAGGCGTGTTTCCATTCTACCATGGCTTTTCTCTTCGATTCTGAAAGTATCACCATTCCATTGATTCACTTTTTAAACAGAAAAATGTTTCTCAAATGTTTTATGTAGCTTACCCTGTGCACTGGTGATCTGGGTTAAGTACCTAAACTATTAGGATCATAAAAAATAGCTCCTGGTGAAAACTCGAAAAAATTATGAAAATGCCTCCCCAGCAAGGCATCAGCCAGTTAGCTTATACTCATAGCAGCTTTCTTTTGTTTTTTCTTCAGGCCCGGTTTGAAGGTTTTCGCTTTGATCAGCAGTTTAACCGTAAAATGCCTAAAACCACCCACATCAAACCAACCGAACACCTTCCAGCTTGGCAATTCGATGAATAGGCTGTTCAGGCTGCTGGGTGTCGTGAATCAGAATATCCACTTTTTGTTCACCCCATCGGTCTTCCAGGGCCAGGCGAAAGGGGATTTTCTTTTCGACCGGGTTGCTTAAACCATCAACTTCAATCAACAAGTCAATATCGCCACCCCGTGCGTCATCTCTGACCCTGGAGCCAAAGAGCCAGACCCGGGCCTGCTGGCTGATCTCTTGCCTGACCAACTCGATGATGTCGTCTTTCTGTTCCGGACTGATTCTCAATGGTCACCACCTAACTTTATATTGTGGAGCCTGAGTACGTATGCTTCGATCTGTTCGTTGATTTCAATTAGTTCGGGAGCCACAGCCCATGCTATGTTAAGCGCTTCAGCCCGCTTTGATTCAGCTTCCGGGTAGTCGTGAGAAAATTGATTGCGAATTTCACGCATTTTCCTCCAGCTGTCGGCAGAACTGAGGATATGTCGCTTTTCCATCCTTGATAATGTATCTGCCATGTTCAAGCCTTCTTCATCTTCCATTTGTAGCAAGTTTCTGAAGAGCTTATTGCCAATACAGTCTTGCAGGTCTGCAAATCGAATTCTGAAAGCGTCGATCTTTTCAAATAGCGCTTCATCTAACGACTTGATTGCTTGAGCTGTTAATGGAAAGTGCTGTTCAAGTCTGCTGATGGAGGCTTTCATGCGTTTAACAGCGCTTTGGGATTCAGACCAGTTTTGCTCAAAAAGGGACAAATATTTTTGATTGAGCGGCATTGTTAGTCTCAAAGATCAGAAGGCTTTGCAGTCAGTATGCTGCCAATGTTACCACCTCACAAGCTGAGCACCAGAGCCACGGCAAAATACTGAAAGTGCCTGCCCAACAAGGACTTCAGCCAGGTAGCGTGAATAGAAGATAACACTGACAAAATACAACTGGCTTTCTGCCCTGGCAGTGACAGCACAGATGGTCAGAAAAAGGTTAGGTGTCTTTGTGCCATCTTTTATTGACTGCTATGCTCAACGCACAAAAAATAATCACAGGGTGTACGAATGAACCACGATAGAGACACAGACGATTTCTTTAATGCCATCAGTCGCATAGAGGTCAGTGTAAAAAACTCACAGGACGATATTAGGAAGCTGTACCTGCACAGCGCACGGCAGGAAATAGCTATTGAGTCACTTGATGAAAAGATTGACGCTAACCAGCAAGAAAATCGTGAACGTTTTGACAAGATTGAAGACACTCTAGCTATCATTGTAAACCACCTCCAAAAATAACCACGGCACCTGACAACAGCATCCACGGGTCTTCTCCCGTGATGCAAAAGGATGTCTTTAAGCTGTTGTCAACTTACCAAGCTTGGCGAGGTTACTGATAAAAACCGGGGGCAGGTCTTTCATCGTGCACAATGTAACCCAACACCCTTACCATACTTTTATACTTTGTATTGTTCGATGCCAGAATATCACTAATGCTGAGGGCTGATTTTCAAACTCACTTCCAGAGCCTGAAGAATTTTGAACACTGTTTCAAACCTTGGTTTCGCACCTGGTGCCAGGGCTTTCTATAGAATTTCCCGACCAAGGCCTGAGTCATTGGCTATCTTCTGCATCCCTGTTGCCTTGGCGATATCACCAATAGCCGATAAGAGCAAAGCCTGGTCACCCGTTTCAATGACAGCATTCAGGTACTCTGCAATCGTTTCACTGTCGTCAAGATACTCTGATGCATCAAAGGTCTTTAGCTTCCTGCTCATGTCATGCCTCCAGATTTTTTAAAAGGGCTTTTGCTTTTTCAATGTCTCTGGACTGGCTGGACTTGTCACCATTTGGATACGTGTTCAAGTTACAAAAACGGGAAAGGAAAACCGGGGACAGACCTTTCATCTTGCATAAAACACCTGCCCAACCTGCTTGATGTGGTTCAGCAGGTTTGGATTTTCAATGGTTTCAAGTATGGATAGGTCAAACTGATAGGGGAGCATCAATTCTTCAAGTGCTTCTTCAATCTGATATTGAACCGTTAAATCCAGCTGCTTTTTTTTGTCGGCTACTAATGTTAAGTCGATGTCTGACCCGGTTTTAAAAGTGCCTTTTGCCCTTGAGCCATAGATAATCGCTTTCCCGACTTGTGGAAAATTGGCAAGCACCTGTTGAATTTCCGAGATAGTCTCTTCTTTCAAGCCAAAACGATCTGTCATGGTTTATCATTTTCCTGCCAGCTCAAGAGTGCTTTTCTCAGTTCACAAAAGGCATCAAAGTACTGTTTCAGTATTTTTACTGCTATTTCATTGGCGACTTCTTCCCGGTAGGTATGGGAGGTGAGGTTCCTGCTTTTAAGCATTTCCATCCAGAGTTCGCCATTGATGATAATGCCTTCTCGAAAAGCAACCCTCACCGCATCTCTAGAGCCAATAACATCCTGAATGCCCCGATAACCCAGAAAATCTTTCAGTGTTTTCCACGCCAGTTCGTGAGTAAACTCAAACCCCTGTATCAAGCCCTGTTGCTCCAGCCTGGATAACGATCGTTGTTCCGAGAGTGTTACGGCCTCTTTCAGCGCTTCCAATGCGGCCTGGTAATTTTCAAAACGTTGTATCCAGCGGATGTCTTTTTGTTGGTCTGGCATGGTTTTCAGATTCAGACGAATGAGCTTTGATCCTAGCAGGTTACTCAGACTGATGGTAAGAAAAACCGGGATCAGTCTTGATTTTTGACGACAAAAAAACCGTGTTCAGGTCTTTCATTGTCCATCATTATTAAAACTGCGCATAACTTCTTCTGCGAACCCGTTAATTTCATCAACATGGTTTTCTATAACAGATTTGAGAATAGCTATGTTCAATTTTTGGTACTCATGGATCGCTATATTCCTGAACCCCACCATTTTTATCATACTGACTGTGAGTGGGGCTGATACCAGTCCATGATCGTTTAGTAGCTGGAAAGATTCTCTGGCATTCTGGGGGATTCCCAATTTTTTCAGTTTGATAACGTAGTTCGCCATATCCTGAGCAGCCTGGCAGGCTCTCTGAATATTCAGAATTATAGAATCCTGCTGAGTGTAATTTGTGGCCAGTTCAGACTCATGACCTTTGTATTCTTCATTAATACGGGCAATACAACGCTGAATGATTGAGTATTTGTTAAGAATAATGTCATTCATTACGCAGCCTTCTTTGTAAGTCGTCCAGAATTTCCCGTCTATCGTATTGTAGTTGCTGGTACAACGACATAACCTGGAGTTCGAATAAGTCACAGGTTAGGGTATCTTGCTGCCACAGCCAGATTCCTGTATTGATCACTTCATGCTGTAGTACAGTGGTTGCTGCGCGTAAATCTATCAGGTCAATATTGGTATTCACCTGGCTGGCTAGTGTCTGGGCGTTTTCCCATAGTTCAACCGGGTCAGCCATACCATCTATCAAAATACCCAAGTCTATGTCACTTTCTTTATTGGCTGTGCCGTTGGCATGGCTCCCAAAGAGCAGTATACCTTGTGACAAGTCACCATAAGCTTGCCTGAGAAATGAGATGATGACTGCCTTGCGCAGTGGTTCCATTGGTTTGATATTAGCTCTATCGATAATGGTTTAGGCAGCGTAACTTTTTTGCCGGGTTTTTCCAAGAGATATCGGGATCAGGGCTTTCTTTGTGCACAACTTTCGTCGTTTACAAAGATAAAAGAAGATATTTTCACAATGTAAGGTCTGCCTCACATTCCCCTTTCTAATCTTAACAACTCTACTCTCTCAATTTCTTACTTTGCTTATAAACGATAGAATTTGTACACAAAGAAAGACCTGAGTCCTTTTTTTGACCACGCTTTTAGACCCCGCTCTTCGAAAGTGTGCCAGAATGTAGGCCATCAGGAGCATTCACAAATCATCAAAAACAGGATTCAACCCACGGGCTAAACAGTTCAGCCTGGCTCTGTCGCATATCATCGATATTCCGCGTAACCACTGTGCAACTATGGACTAAACCTGTCACTGCAATTAACCCATCAATAGCTGGTATTGGGGTGCCCGCCAGTTCGGCTTCGGCTTGAATAGCACCCCATTTAGGGCCACATTTAAGTCCACTGACAGGATTCGCTGCCTGAATCTGTCTTTAAGGTCAAACTCCAGCCAGTTGCGTAATTTTCCTTGCCGGGCAGGGTCTTTATTTTTTTCGACTCCTTTTTCAATCTCTCCGAGTGTTAATATACAAAGGTAAAGACTTTGTTCATCCACACTTCCTAACCAATCGATCACTTGCGGATTCGGTTTCTTTTTGAACACTTCGGATAATACACAGGTATCGAGTAGATATTTCACAGCTCAATATCCCTCGGCATCTCTTTGTCTCTGGTAAACGCTTTCGTTTCTGTGGTGCTTGCAAAAGGTGAGCTGCGTAAAAAGTCAACCAGGTTGTTTTCAGGCAGGGCCATTCTCTGGTAATCATCGTAAGAGATGACCACTACTGCGTTATCGCCGTGTTTGGTGACAAATTGGGGACCCTCATTACAGGCCTTTTCTACTATGTGACTGAATTTGCTTTTTGCTTCCTGGAGTTGCCACTGGTTTGCCATGATAAGCCACCTTGTAATTAATGATGACTTAAAGAGGCTAGTCTGACTAGATTTTAGCATCAAGATAGCCCGGAAGTGAAAACCGAAAACCGGGGGCAGGTCTTTCATCATGCATTTTCGGCCCAATGGTCTACTTTTTCAATTTCTGAATAAATATAAAAGTAGTACCAATGAATAAGAAACGACGTGAAAGAATGGCTGCGCTTAGCTGCGATCTTGTCAAGCTTCTATTGGGTTCGGCTGTTTTATACCCGATCTTTCAGGAAAACATGATTGCTGCTATTGTCTTCTTTGGTATGGCCACCTCATTCGCCCTTATCTATCTGGCTTTGCTTATGGAGTCTGACCATGATTGAGATGAACACTTTCGCCTGGACTCTGGCTATTTTCTTTTCCATTGTCTGTGCACTGGTGAGCTGGGTTAAGTACCTGAACCGTAAGGATCATAAAAAATAGCTGCTGGTTTCAGGTCTTACATATCTGCTATACAACTGTCAGCCGAATAGTGCGTAAACCCATTGATGTCTTTCTTAAGAAACAGCAGGGAAGTCAGTGTAAAAAGCTGATTTTCACTGTTGGTGTTGAAATTCTGGTGATTATCAAAGGCAATTATTGGGCTGCTATCTACGATTTGTGAAGTATCCTCGGCTTATCCAAGGTTTTCAAGGTCACTGTCCAGATCCGCAGGGTCATGGTCAACTACAGGAATGCCTTGTGTACCCAGCATCTGGATAAAATCATCCAGTGGAACCCGGGCTATCCTGGCCCCTTTAGCAAGGGTAACCACGTCATTTCGAAACAAATGAATGGCCAGGTTAATTGCCACTCCCTGTTCCAGCATTTGGTCTGCAAATGGAATGCCCAACAGTGCATTCAGGTCAGGTGTTTCCAACGCTGTTTTCATGACCAGGTTTCACCGCTCATGGTTACATAAAGCTTTACGGAATCTTTGATAAAGGCATCCATAATATTCAGTGCAGCTTTTGCTTTTTCCTCATCGTAGTCGTGAGAAGTTCCGATGCGAGTTTCTGCGTATATCAACCACTGAGCAACATCAGATGTTAGTAAGCGGTTTTCATTGGCTATCCGAAACAGCGGCTTTGGACTGTCAGGCACATCAGGGAGACCAAGGCCTTCTTTCAGGTAGTGTTTCAGGGCTTTCCATAAGCAGTCGTAGCAGATTACAAACCGCCGGATAACGGATTCAGAAACTGCTTCCTGAATCCATGTAGGTAAGGAGTTATCTAGAGTTTGCCAATTTCCGAATTGTGACTCCAGTAGTGCAAGGGACTGCTTGAATTTCCCAAAGTCAACCATTTAGAGGGTGTCGCAAAATTCTGGTTCCTATGCTTTTAGGACCTGTGGGCCCCAGAGTGGGAACGAACTGTTAATTTCTGGGGTTTTCATGATTTTTCCCTGATATTGGCCTGAACGATATCCAGGCTTGAGCTTTCAGGGTGTTGGTTGGTGATTTTTACCATGAGGAAGTAACAGCGTAAAAGCTCGAAAGCCATTAAATAGAAATCGGGATGAGATAGATGAGCAGACTTTTGGTGCTATTGCCAGAGAAGTCTGTCTTGCCAGTCATCTGGAAAACCCATGCCTCGGGTACTGATGCCGTGTTGCTCTATCAGCTGTTTTAGGCGCTTCTGCCATTGGTTTTTGCCACAAATGATATTCATTATATGAATTAAGACGACAAAGGTGTTGTATAGCTTTCGTAATTGACGCGGGTTATCCGGTCTCGAGTAAAGACTCTTTATTAGTGCTTCGTCCGCGTTGGTCGGTAAGATAAATGTCTTGGTTAACTGGCGATTCCATAAGCGGGCGTGGTGAGCAGCATAGTTTCTAACCAGTGACAGGTGCTCACAGAATGACGTCATGACTTTTTCATTCAGTTGGTAGACAAGGCTTATCGACTGTCGATCGCTACGTAAGCGTATATTGCTAAACCATTTGGATAGCTGACCCATAGTCATTAATTCAACAGCAGCCCAAATCGGTGGAAGCTCTTCTTCGTATTTACCAGTCAGATGCCTGATGAAATCTTCTTTACTGGATTTCACATCACTATCGAGCTTGCTCAGGCTTCTGGCGTATACCATTGGGTTGGCAAAAATTTCCGCTTTGAGGTGTGGGTGTGCGGTCTCATAATTGTGACTCAGATGATAGGCAAACTGGGTTCTCAGGGAGACTTCAAGCCGTTCAATGGCATCAAGTACCAGAAGCCGGAGTTCTCGGTCGAAAATATAAAGATTGAGTACATCATCAAAGTGGGTACCAGCCCTGAGTCGATGGGAAGCATGTTCTTCCTCAAAGGGCAGGCAGTAGGCCCTAAAGCGATAGTAGTTCAGCTGTCCAAGGTAGAATTCTGCTTTGTCCGAATCATCCACTATAAGGTTACGGGACTTGAGACGCTCGACTTGTTGACTTAATGAAAGGGGTGGCTTGTCGTAGGGGACCCGGGGTGGCTTTCGATTGAACCGTCTTGATGAACTCACAGATCAATCCCTACAAGGTAACTATTTTATAGGTGTCCAGAAACAAGTAACCCCTTTCAGTGCGCTGATCTGACGGGAAGCGGAAGGGGTATTGTTAGACAGAATCATAGCGCAGCTACCGGCAAAATCAAACATAATTTTAAGTGTTGGTTTGGATAAAAGTTAGATCTCGCTCCAACTCGTCTTTCCTGGAGGCATTGCAAATATAACGGGTGAATCACAGGTTTGTCCTGTTTAATCAAAATTTCTATCTTCAGAAAGGAGGGATACTTCTTTCTCAATCATTTCAATACTGGGCAGTTTATCTTCCAATTGATCTGGCAATGCCTGGGCCAGCAGATACTCTGCAACACCAATGGGCTTGGTATTATCCCTGCGGGCATATTTGGCCACTACCTTGTTGCAAGCAGTCGGCTCTCTATCTGGTGCGCAAGTACATTGCGAGTCCAGCCGTTTTCAATGGTTTTAGTGGCGTATTGCAGGCGCTGCTGTCGGTCTTTAAGCTTACTTAACAGCAGCAGATTATGCCCCCAGGGAATTTGTCCAACAGTCTGTTGGACATTTGATTCTGTGGTGAAGTCTGGCCAGGCATCAGCAAAGGCAGGCATATTCATCAGGTTGGCCCGGGAGAAACCTTTCAGGTCCGGAAAACTGCGCTGCTGGTCATGGGCTAGCTGCTTGACCACTTGGGCTCCCCAGCCTTCAACCTGCTGACGAACCAGAATCTCATGACCTATCTGCCAGTAAAGCCCCAGCATTTCCCGGCACAATCCTGAGTGTTTCCCTCACTTTCAGAAGGGTAGTGACTTGTCCTTTTGTAGATGCTTTCATGGTTTTCTACCTCCAGCTTAAGGTAATACTAAAATAGTTTTACTTTAAGGTGTGTAGAGTAGGAAACCAGGTTCAGGTCAAAAAACTGAGGTCAGGGGATTTTTCAGTTTTATATCGGCTCTGCCTGGCTAAGAACTTCTTCTCTGATAGAGTCTGAAAGTGAGCCGGGGGTCAGGATGTCAACTTTTACACCGGTTAGCTGCTTTAGCTTGTGGCGAATCGCTCCAATATCAAATAGCGTCATGCCCTGATCTGGGTCAATCAGTATGTCCAGGTCACTGGTTTCGGTGTCTGTTCCATTCAGTACAGAGCCAAATACTCTGGCATTGGCCGCTTTATGTTCTTTTATGATGGTCTTGATCTTTACCCGATATTTTTTTAATGCTGCCGATGGTCTCATGGGATGCCTCAGCCGATAGTCGTTTCTACCTGGTCACCAGTAGTTCACTCCGGATTTGCGATTGTTCAGACATGGGCAATGGATTAGCACTCGGGCTAGACTGACTTTTTGTGTAAACCATTGTGTAAGTACTCAACCATACGAAATCATATTTTCTGACTCATTGTTCAGGCACTCTGACTGCGTTGCAACTCTGGTCACATAGCTTGCTATGTTCCCGTCGTTGCGCCTTGCAGAGCACCTGACCAATAAGCCAGAAATATTCGATTCCGTATGGTTGAGTACTTAGCAGTTGATAACATGCCATCAAACCTAGCTATAGACGACGACTTGATTGCTCAGGTCCAACAACTGGGTGGCTATAAAACCAAAAAAGCAGCCGTTAACGAAGCTCTCGCCGAATTTATTCGCCACCGCAAGCAGTTGGAACTACTGGATGATCTCGGCACCATTGATCACGACGCTCAGCCCCTTAAAAAAGAGGCCCGAAGAAAATAATGGTGCTTGTTGATACCTGTGCATGTTCGGCTGCGCTGCGTCGACGCAGGACTGAATCCATATCTGAAGAAACAATACTGTTGCAGAGATTAATCCGCCAACACCGGGCTGTGATGATTGGCCCGATATTGCAAGAAGTGTTAACCGGCATTAAATACGATGAGCAATTCACTCGGTTGTGTGAAAAACTGAGTGCGTTTGATCTGCGACTTCACGAATCCACCCCAAATAAATCACGGGTATAAACTTTCTCCGCAACATCTTCCAAATCAGATTCTTTGCGGTTGGCAATAATCACATCACTGACTGCTTTAAAGGCTTCCAAATCGTTGATCACCTCTGAATGAAAGAACTCATCTTCAGTCAGCACCGGCTCATAGACGACAACTTTAACCCCTTTGGCTTTTATCCGTTTCATCACACCTTGAATGGCTGATGCACGAAAGTTATCGGAGCCGGCTTTCATCACCAGTCGGTAAACACCGACCACTTCAGGGTTGCGCCGTAGAATGGAGTCGGCAATAAAATCTTTTCGGGTGGTGTTGGAATCGACAATAGCTCTGATCAGGTTATTGGGCACATCCTGATAATTGGCCAGTAACTGTTTGGTATCTTTTGGCAGGCAATAGCCGCCATAGCCAAAGCTTGGATTGTTGTAGTGGCTACCAATCCTTGGGTCCAGCCCAACACCTTCGATGATTTGCCGTGAGTCGATACCGTGGGTTTCACAGTAGGTGTCCAGTTCGTTAAAGTAGGAAACCCTCAGTGCCAGAAAAGTATTCGAGAACAGTTTCACGGCCTCGGCTTCGGTGCTGTTGGTGAAAAGAATGGGAGTATCTTTTTGCTCCGCACCCTGAGCAAACAGCTCCGCTATTTTTTTTGCCCTCTCTGACTGTTCACCAATGATGATTCGGGAAGGGAAGAGGTTGTCGTGCAGTGCCTTACCTTCTCTCAGGAATTCCGGAGAAAAGATGATGTTGCTGCTGCCGGTGTCTTCTTTTAATTGCCGGGTGAAGCCTACCGGTACCGTTGATTTAATGATCATGACGGCATCCGGGTTGATGTCCATCACATCACGAACCACTGTTTCAACACTTTCGGTATTAAAATAATTGGTCTTCGGATCATAATCCGTAGGGGTTGCGATAATAACATAATCAGCCTCAGCAAATGCCTGCTGTTTGTCCAGTGTGGCCCGGAAGTGAAGCGTCTCATTGCGCAGAAAACGTTCAATATCGTCATCCTCGATCGGTGAGAGGCGTTCGTTCAGCATGTCCACTTTCTCAGGGATAATGTCCAGCGCAATCACTTCATTGTGTTGGGCCAAAAGCATGGCATTGGACAAACCGACATATCCGGTTCCGGCTATTGCAATTTTAGGCATTGGAGTCACTTGTATATTCAGAGCGTCAAAATTGCCGAGGCAGATTTGTGATCGTGTATTTTCGCAGCAGCCCGGCCAAACCAGTTAAAAAGTGCTGGGTAATGCGTGAAAGGTTAATTTTGTTCAAAGCTTTTAGAAGCAGGAGCAGGAACTGGTTAGTTAAACTCACCGGAATTCGTAGAATCTGGCAGCGCTAGACGATTGTTGCAATTATAAAAATCACGCTACCGCCCCTCAGATTTTCGGTTTTTACTGAAACAACCAGCGTTCAATTACGATGTCCAGCCGTACGGCTTCGGTAACAGGCATTGCTTACACCGCCAATCACGCTGCCTGTCAAATAAAAAAGAGCACCACTGACAACCAATGATGCAGGTATGAGCAGACAGGGAAAAATTAGAGAGATCTAGCACCCCGATAACAATGGAGATACATTTTACGGCCACAATATTACATTTCAAGTACGACGCATGTTTTGTACTCTACTCTCATGGGTGTATGACCGCATTAAACCCCACAAGTCGTTGTTTTCAGAGAGTTTGTACTATAGCTCTGAATAGTTTTTTGGTAATTTCACTGGCTCAGTAGCGAAAAGCTCTGGTTTTTAGTTTTAGACAATATTTTTATATTTAAAGTATCAGAGGTCACGCCGAGCATTAAAAATAACATATTTAATCTGTCGTACATAATCAATATTTCGAGTAACTAATATACGACTTTGGTCAATACCTGCCACAGCAATTGGTCTATCAATGGCAGGTATCAGGCTCTCGTTTTTGGTCTCAGCTTGAATTGCTCCCGCGACATAAAACGGTATTTTTCGATTTGCCAAGAGCCTAAGGCCATTTTTTAAGCCTTAGCGCTCTTCACGATTTAACAGAGATCAGGAGGCTCCGGAGTAGTAACCAGTTGTGTCGTAATACCGCTGGTTATAACCGTAAGGATCTTTGGCTTTCGGGTTAATCTTGTTCAGCACCGCTCCAGTAACCGGAGCCCCGGCCTGCAGCAGTCGGCCAACCGCCGCGTTGACGGCATTGGCCTGCATACGCCCGGCTTCGACCACATAGACTAGCCCGTCACAATGGCGGGAAACCATCAATACATCGCTGACGTTCTGCACCGGTGGGCAATCCAGTACGATGTAGTCGTAATGCTCCCTCAGTTTGCTCAGCAGGCTTGCCAGTCGATCAGAAGCCAGCAGTTCTTGTGGGTTTGGAGGTACCATGCCGCAGGGAATCACATCAATCCCTTCCAGTTTATGCACCGCATCGGAGACTTTGGCGGTACCGGCCATTAAATTGGCCAGCCCGGCAGAACCCCCTTTGATATGGAAGTTTTTACCCACCACCGGGCGACGTAAGTCACAGTCAATCAGGAGGGTTTTGCCCAGCTGCCCAAGAGCCAGCGCCAGGTTGGAGGCCACCGATGATTTGCCCTCACCGGGTACCGTTGAGGTGACACCAAACAGTCGGTGTTTCTCGTCCATTGCCGTCAGGTTGACACTGGTCCGGATGGTTCGCACCGCCTCCCCGAATGAAGCTTGTTTTTTGTCGGTAAACAGGTTGAATACGTGGTCCAGCAGGGCTTTATCGATGAGTTTTGGCAATACCCCCATTACCGGCAGGTTTAGCTTCTCTTCTACGTCTTTCGTCGTACGAACAGTGTTGTTCAGCATTTCCAGCAGGAAGGCGATACCGCAGGAGATCAGCAAACCCATCAATGCGGCCACGGCAATAATCAGCTTTTTCTTCGGTTTGATCGGCGAGTTCGGTACAAAGGCTTGATCCACTATTCGGGCATTGGCGGTTTGCAGGTCGCTGGTAGCGGAGGTTTCCTGAATCCGTGTGAAGAAGGCGTCGTACAGGTCTTTATTGGTCTGTACTTCACGCTCCAGAGCTCGTAGGCGGAATTCTTTGCGGTTGGTCGCCTGAATGCGTTTTTTCAGCGCTTCTACCGCCGCAGTCAGGCTGCGTTCATTGGCCTTGTCGATTTCGTATTCTCGCTCTACCCCTTCGACGATGGTGCGAATCTGGAGATTAAGGTTGTCCTGAATACTTTTCAGTTCAGACCTTGCCGAAATCATATCAGGATGTTTCGGGCCGTAACGGCGGGACAGATCCGTTACCTGTCGTTGAACTTTTGATTTCTCCTGCTTCAGATTTTGAATCAGCGGGTGTCTAAGCACCGCCTGCAGGGATGCATTGTCGCCTTTGCGCGTATCACTGGTAGAGATCTGTCTATAGATGTTCTCAGATACCGCCAGCTTGCGGCGCACTTCCACCAGGGCATTGGTTAGCGCCTTGAGTTCGTCACTGGAAGCGTTCAGGACTCCTTCCAGCTCAATCAGGTTCTCCTGTTCACGGTAGTCCTGTAACTCCTGTTCTGCCACTCTTAGCTTTTCGGAGAGTTCGCCCATTCTGCCCTGCATCCAGTCAGTGGCGTTCAGGGTTAGGGCCAACTTTGATTCCATATAGGCTTCGATATAGGCGTTGGCAATGGCGTTGGCGATTTTTGCCGCCAGTTGCGGGGTTTCGGATTGGGCATGGATTTTTACAATCTGGGTTTTTCTCACGGGCTCAATGGAGACACTGGCTGACAGTGCATTGATGGTATCGCGCATGATCATGCCCGGATCTTCCGGTGTTTTCGGCTCTTTCAGGCCGAACCAGTTGCGCCAGTCCAACATGTCTGCATACCAGGGAGCTTCTTTCAGTCGACCGTTAAACTCCGAGTTATTCAGCAAATCAAGCTTGTTGACAACCTTTTCCAGTACGCCACGGGATTTCAGTACCTCAAACTGGGTGTTGAGGTAGCTGTCGGTTCCACCATCAATGCCGTAGACCTCTTCAATGGACAGGACTTTGGCCTGCTCCTGCTCGATTTGAAGGGTAGCGGTGGCTTGGTAGATGGGTGTCATGGAGAACACCACAAATATCGCCACCAGGGTGACCGCAGCGGTAAAACCGACAATCGCCCAGCGGTGACTGTTGAGCACATGGAAAATCTGGCGAAGGTCGATAATCTCTTCGTCCCGGGGCAGTCTTGTTTTTGCAGGGGCTTCGGGTGGCGATGATGCCTTTCGGGTTTCTGTGTTCATATCGGGTACATATTTTTTGCCATGGAGTCACTGAGGAGATTTTTTTTAAAAGAAAAACCTCGTGCCTTCGTGGTTACTGAAAAAGAGTCTGGTTAGCTGCCGGTTTTCTTAGATGTTGCACGAGAATAGTCTTCTATTTTTCGGACTCTATTCTCGTTCAACCTCCTAGAAGAAGCTTTCGCTGACAACGATAATATCACCGGGCAGAACCGAACCATTAAGCGACAGTTCCTTTTCTTTCTCACTGCCATTTTCATCGCGTGTGACGATAATGCCTTTTTTGGAAGCCCGCTGAGTAAAACCACCCGCCAGAGCGATAGCTTTTTCCAGGGTCAGCCCCGGTTCAAAGGGAAACCCTCCCGGTTCCTTGACTTCACCGGTGACAAAAAACTTGCGGTATTTCACCATGGAGACGCTAACCCGAGGGTCAATGAAGTAGCCGTCTTTCAGTTTTTCCGTTATCAGCCTTTGTAGCTGACCCAGGGTGAGACCTTTGGCGCGAAACTCCCCAAGGAACGGATAGGAAATACTGCCCGCATCCGTCAGGATTATTTCTTTCTCCATCCCTTCTTCACCGTAAACGGAGATCATGATTTCATCCCCTGCACCCAGTTTGTAGCGAGAGAGGCTCATGGGGTTGGCGGCCAGCAGGCCACTACTGAAGACCATGATTGACAGTAAAACGACTAAAGTCGTCAGCTGCCGCAGTGGGTTGGTTAGGTATTGTCTGGAAAACATTGCTTGTACCCTATTGAAATCTCCTGAAAAGGCTGAGGTTTTATCTGAGGCGATAGATTGAAAAAAAGTCCTGAATAAAAAAAGCAGGCATAATAGCATATCATGCTATACGTTTCCCGCCTTCTGAAAAATAGGGCCTTTCGCAGGTTGGCTGACTAAAAATCAGGTAAAACAGCAGAAATATTCGGCAAATAACAAGGTTTCCTTCCTCTTGGCAAAGTATTGCATCAGATCAACCTGTTTGCCGGTGTTACCCGGAAGCAGGTTGAGTATCCTTCTCCAATTTGCACGTGTTAGGCGTGAATCGGGCCTGAAAACCGTACAGCCCGCAAAAGAACAGAAAAAGGAACAGTCTGACACTTTTACCGGCAACTGGAAGCAAACGACGACAGCCTTTTAGAGAGCTAATGTGGCCGTGAGCATATAGTAGTCTCGCTTATAATCTTCAGCACCGGTAAAGCCGTTTTTGTCGGTTTCATCGCGGCTGACATGCTGCCAGGAGGCAGAGAGTAGAATGTTATGTTTGATGTTCCAGTCTACCGCCAGACCCAGCTGGTTTACCTTGCGCTCTTTCTCGGTGATGCCGGTGCCGTCTTGAATCGATTCGTCGGAATAACTGTAGCTGGCTCGGGTGTTGATTTTTCCGGTCCACTGGTGCTCCCAGGTGAGTCGGGTTGTGGTGCCTTTGGTAAAGTCCGCACTGGCCGGGTCATCCGATTCCAGACCGTAGTCCCGGGTGGTGCTCAGCTGAATCAGAGAGCGGTCTACCGGTAGATAGCTTACACCCAATTCCCAGCCAGTATAATCCTGACGTTCTATGCCAGTGGCACTCCGGTAGCGGCGACCCAGTTTGGCATAACCACTGCTTTTGGCGGTGGCATCCCAGCTGAGACCTACGAGATAGCTGGTGATATCGTAAGCAGCATTCTGTTCCTCGGTGTAGTCCAGCTTGCGCTCCTTGATTTCTATCAGGGCACTGGTCTTGGGCATGAACTGGTAATAGCCGGTGGCACCATATTCAGTAGTCTTTTTGTCTTCGCCACCCGCTCTGTAATTCTGTTTGTTGTAGCTGCCAAACAGGTCAGCACGCATTATCGCCTCCTGGGCGCCAAAGCCGTATTTCAGGCTGCCCTGGGTGCGATTGTATTCCGGTGCGGACTTATCAGTGACATCATTAACAGTAGAGCCAGCATCGTGGTAGCGGCCAAGGTCAAATCCGGCATCCAGCCTGTGGCGGCTGGTAAATTCCTGGTGGATATCTCCCTTAACACCAACGTCGGTATAACTGGCGTCGGACTGGCTGGAAAAATTGGTGTTACGGGCTGCCAGGGTTGCCGCGTAGGTGTTGAGACCGGTTTGGGCTCGGAACTGCGCTTCGGCATTCAACTTGTAAACTGCAGAGCCTTTATCCGCCAGTTCGCCTTCACCTTTACGGTAAACATTGTCGTCGTAGCCGATACCGGCACTGACTACCGGTACCATTTCTACAGGACCCAGATTGATATGGCCTGCATCCTCAACGGCAGCCATCGCGTTCGTGCCATACATAGCCAGCAGACTTGCTGTGCTGAGCTGCTTTATTCCCTTCATGCTAACTGTCTCTACCTTAAACTGTAATGGCTGGTGTAATATAAACGACGTCCATCTGGATAAGCCAGTATATTAATGTCTATTACTGCTAATTAACAGATACTGTTTAATAGACACGGCAAGACTTTTGCCAGTTTTTATAGGCCAGAGTCAACCAATATAATTTCTCGCAGTCCCTGCCTATACATGGATGCGACAGTTGCTGTATAAAAGGTGCATGTCCAGGGAACCGTAACCGGAACAACGATGAAACCAAAACTCATATTTGCATCCACTGCGCTGATGATGGCGGCCCTCTCGGGTAGTGTCCGGGCCGACCTCGCGCAAGATCTGACGACCATGCCCGTCAAGCAGGCACTGGCCAAGGCCATGGAAAATGATGACCAATCCATTGAAGCGCTGATTTCAGGGGCTACCGCAAAGTTGCAGGATCAGCCAGACTTGCTGGCTTCACTGGTGGTGGCTGCGGTTGCTGAATTTCCGGATCAGATGAAGCCGATTGTCTATATTCCAGCTTGTCAGGTTTCTGAACAGAACAAAGAATCGATGGTCGCTGCGTTGATGACCGCCTCAGCAGGCAATGCTGCTTTGCAGGGCGCGATTGGTCAGGCCGCCGCAAACTGTGAGCAGGCACTGGCGGAAACTGAGGGCACGACAGAAGAAGCGGAACAGACGGAAATTGAAGCGGAACAAACAGAAGTGGCTGTTGACACCACGGTGCCGCCACCACCTCCACCTAACACAGGTGCAGGTGACAGGCCGCCGGAGATCAGTCCGAACTGAAGCTTTCTGCTCCCGGAGCCTCCGGGAGCAACCTTTTCTTCTCTGCTTAGCTGAACCTGCTGTGTGATTCTGAAAAGTTTAACCTTTCACCCCCGATGCATAACCCGCTGCTTTTCAATATTCCACTCGCGCTCTTTGGTGGCGGCTCGCTTGTCGAACTCTTTCTTGCCTCGGGCGAGGGCTACCTGACATTTGACCAGGTGGCCTTTCCAGTAGAGCTTGGTAGCGATACAGGTATGACCTTTCTGTTGAGTTTCCGAGAACAGCTTGGCTAGCTCTCTTCTGTGCAACAGCAGTTTGCGGTCGCGCAGAGGATCTGCCACCACATGGGTGGATGCCGTATCCAATGGAGTGATCTGGGCACCAATCAACCAGGCTTCGCCATCTTTGAGCAGAACGTAGCTGTCTACCAGCTGTACTTTGCCCATGCGAAGGCTTTTGACTTCCCAGCCTGCCAGTGACAGTCCCGCTTCAAATGACTCATCTATATGGTAGTCATGACGGGCCTTTTTGTTGACGACAATGGAGGAGTCGCCTTTACCGCTTTTTTTCGATCTTTTAGCCATGCGCGGATTATAACGTGGATGGAGTATAAAACCAGTCGTTGCTTATGACTCTTACTTATTCAAGTTCCTGACGATTTTTCGTATTTGTCCGGGATTTACATTGTTTAGGTTAAATATTCTGGGCTGTAAATTATTTTGGAGGATATTTCTTTTTTTGTGGTGATTGTAGGAAAAAGTGGTTGAGGTGAGAAATTAAACCGATACAATGCTCAGCGTCGCCCTCATGCTCCAGTGAAAGCTTTATGGTAGCTGCTTTATCCGGTGTTGAGTGGGCTGTTATTTGTGCCTCTGGCTGTAAGTAATGACTCTACTCTCTTCTTCAAGCTGGTTGTCGTTTGAGCTCCTTTTCCTGACTGTCTGATTCGAGACTGAATAGTCCGGGCGGCTTGCAATTAAATGCAGTGTTGTTTGAATTATCCTTGCAGCACTCTGCATGAAGGTTTCACTCGATAAGAATTTTGTTGTATATCATTGAGGAGTCTCATGTCAGGACAAAACCCGACAACCTCGCGCAAAACCTGGAACAACCGTTGGACATTTATGCTGGCTGCGGCCGGCTCTGCCATTGGTCTGGGGAATATCTGGAAATTCCCATACATTGCCGGTCAGTACGGCGGTGGCGCCTTTGTTCTGGTTTATCTGCTGTGTATCGCTCTGGTAGGTATTCCTTTGCTGATGGCTGAAACGGCCATTGGTCGTTCAACCCGCCTGAGCCCCCTGAATGCCATGCGTAAACTGACCAGCGACGCAGGTGTCTTTCGTGGCTGGGAAGTGATTGGCTGGATGGGGATGGTCACCGGCTTCATCATTCTGACCTTCTACAGCGTAGTAGCCGGCTGGGCGCTGTCATACGCCTGGGATCTGTTGACAGGTGTCTTCAATGGTATGTCAGCTGATCAGATTGGCGGTGAGTTTGAAGCTCTGACGGCCTCGGCGCCAAGACAGATTCTGTGGCACACCCTGTTTATGGTTATCACTGTTCTGATAACCGCTCGTGGTGTTCATAAAGGTCTGGAAAAAGGTCTTCAGGTTATGATGCCAACGCTGTTCGTCCTGTTGTTTGCCATGTTGGGCTACAGTATTCTGGCCACCGGTGAATTTATGCGTGGTTTCCACTTCATGTTCGATGTGGATTTCAGCAAGATTACCGGCGAAGCGGTTGCGGCGGCAATGGGTCAGGCCTTCTTTACCCTGAGTCTGGGTATGTGTGCCCTGATGGCGTACGGTGCCTACATGCCTGCTAATAACTCTATTCCGCGTACAGCTCTGAATGTTGCATTCCTGGATACCCTCATGGCCATCATATCTGGTCTGATCGTATTCCCGATTGTTTACGCTCATGGTCTTGAGCCTTCTGCCGGCCCCGGCCTGCTGTTTGTTTCCCTGACCTCTGCCTTCGCTAATATCACTGGCGGATCGATTCTGGGCTTCATATTCTTCACGCTGGTAGGTATCGCTGCCCTGAGTTCAGCCATCTCCCTGATTGAGCCTTCTCTGTCCTGGGTGACTGAGCGCTTCGCTATCAATCGTGTACTGGCGACCTGGTTGATTGGCGGTGCTATCTGGCTGGTTGGTCTGGGCTCTGTGTTCTCCTTTAACATCTGGGCCGACGTCAAGTTCTTCGACAAGACTATCTTTGACCTGGCGGGTTACATGACCGACGTTTTCCTGTTGCCTCTCGGTGGTGCTTTGACAGCGATCTTTGCTGGCTGGATTATTAAGCGTTCTGTTATGTCTAACGAACTGGCTATGAGCGTTGGTCTGTTCAATGTATGGCGCGTTGCCGTTCGTATTATTGTGCCCGTAGCGGTAGCTCTGATTCTGTACACAGCGCTGAAATGATTTGAAGCCTGTTTAAATCATAATCGACGCAGAGCGTAGCTATGGGGCTACGCTCCTCCCACACCTTCTGATGCTCAGTTACACTGTCCTTCCTGCAGAGTCCTGAAAGCAAAAACTTTGACAATATGGTATGCTCGCGGGCCCTTGTTTTGTAAATTTGCAGTGTGTCATGCCAAGAGTTTCCCGTTCAGCCCTGATCATGCAGCCAGTAGAAAAAATGTATCCGCTGGTGGCTGATGTTGAAGGTTATCCTGAGTTTCTACCCTGGTGTTCAGGGGCCAGAATACTGAAGCAGGAAGGGGAAGTGCTGGAAGCCGCTCTTGAACTGTCAAAAGGGAGTCTGGGTTATGAGTTTTCCACAAGGAACCGAATGGTGGAAAATCGGTCTATTGAAATGTCATTGCTGAAGGGGCCTTTTTCAAAGCTGAATGGGCTCTGGACATTCAAACCGTTGGGCAATGAAGGCTGCAAGGTATCTCTGGAGCTGGATTTCGAAATATCCAACCCGGTGCTCAGAGCTACAGTCGGTGCAGTGTTCAATAAGGCAATGAATAAAATGGTTGACGCCTTCTGTCAAAGAGCGGAGCAGCTTTATGGCTGAAAACAATAACCGGTCGGAGCCGGGGGAAGATTCCAGAGTAAGCGTTGAAGTGGCTTACGCCAAGCCGGATGATTACCGAATCCTGACTGTAGATGTTAAAGAAGGTACTTCAGTACTTGATGCTGCCAGACAATCCGGGATGAAGTCGATTTTTTCTGAGATTGATTGGGACTCTGTTAAACTGGGCATCTTTGGCAAAGCGGTTATCAGACCTGCCGATCAGGCAGTGAAAGAAGGTGACCGGATAGAAATTTATCGACCATTGATAGCTGATCCGAAAGAAGTGCGCAAGAAGCGTGCGGAGTCAGCAAAACTCAAGAAAGAAGCAGCTGCATCCTGAGGGTGAGCTGCTCTTCCAGTCAACAAAGCGGTCTTAAGGTGTTTTACCTGCACCGGGACGAAAGTCTCCTTCAATAGAGGTAAGTGTGTCGTCCTTGAAGAAGATAGTCAGGGTTTGCTGGGTGCGCTGTTCGCCGCCAGGCTGAAGACTGGAAATATAATCCCAGCGGTCCCGGTTGAAGGCGTCTTCCATAAGAGGGGTGCCCATAACATACTGGACCTGGTTACGGGTCATTCCCGGACGAAGTTGATCGACCATTTCCTGGGTAATGACATTACCCTGCTGGATGTCGACCTTGTAAACACCGGGGAAGCTGATGAGTTTGGAGCCACTGTCTGTTGAACTGGCACACCCAGCCAGAAGAGCAGCGGCACTGAGAACAACGGTGGTCAGGGCTGGACGTTTTTGCATCGGTTTCAGACTTCCACTATCTTCTTCGAAAATGAATGTTCGGTTTAAAAGTGTGATAATAGCAGGGATTACCTGCTAAATGCTAAAGGTTAGGGAAACGTGTTGGAAAATCAAGAGTTGCGCAAAGCGGGTCTGAAGGTCACGCTGCCTCGTGTCAAAATCCTTCAGATTCTTGAAAGCTCTCAGGGCCTTCATATGAGTGCGGAGGATGTCTACAAGGCACTCCTCGGAGCAGAAGAAGATGTCGGTCTGGCTACCGTCTACCGGGTGCTGACCCAGTTTGAAGGGGCCGGTCTGGTGATCAGGCACAACTTTGACAGCGGGCACTCGGTGTTCGAGCTGGCGAGAGGTGAGCATCACGATCATATGGTCTGTATGGAAAGCGGTGAGATCATCGAGTTTATCGATGAAGATATTGAGCGTCGTCAAAAAGAGATTGCTGATAAGCACGGCTACGAGATTGTTGACCACAACCTGGTGCTGTACGTAAAGCCAAAACAAAAGTCCTGATTTATTCTGGAACACGTTTTCTTGGAAAGCCGGTCACAGTGGATCGGCTTTTTTTGTGAGTTGCGTTTCTTTCATTCAGCTGAATACCTTACCTACGCTTGAAAGAGTGCTCCCGCCGAGCTAGGCGGGAGGTGAATTTCATTCAGCTCCTTGGGGTTGATTCTGGTTCTCTATGTATTGTTTAATTACCTCCAGAGGGGCTCCGCCGCAGCTCCCAGCAAAGTACGATCTTGACCATAAAACCGGCTTTCGGTACGCACCTGCAATATCACAAAACTCCTGCCTTAAGAGGGTGTCGCAAAACTCTGGTTTCCATGCTTTCAGGCCCTGTGGGTCCCAGCTTGGCAACCCATACCTATCTCGCGCTGCAGAGTCCACTTTTCAGGGGAGGTATGCATTCCCACGCAGAGCGAGGGAACGAGTTGAAAAAGACCAGAGTCGAATGAGCGGAAAAATGAATGACACCAATTTCCTTATGACCCCGGCTGTTTCCAACAATTGTCAGTGTTGCTAACTGAGTTGTCATTATAGTCAGGGTGAATTTTCTATATCTTTTAAAAAATATTAACTGCCACGGAGGTAATTCGTATGAATATACAGGGATGTCCACTAGCAAATACCTTTCACATCAAGTCATGGAAAAATAGCATGGCTGATGAAACACTAATTAACGAAGCTGGTAAGTTTAGAGGTGAAAAAGTAACCTTTTACTCTGAGGAAGCAGAAAGAGCTTACACTGTTTATGTCCACGAAAGTAACGATAAAGGCAGATTTGTTAATGTCAATGTCACAGCCGAAACAGGTAGGAAAAATATTTTTAGCCGTATGGTTGGTGCAGTTGCTGACGCATTTAAACGGTTAGTTACACCGGGTATGAAATTTAATGAAACTCGTGCGCACCAAATTAAGAGTAAACTTGAAAATGATATTCTGAAACAGGCTATAAATGCTGCTACTAAACCTTATTACAATAAAAAGACTATCGAAGATGGATTCAGAGCCGCAACTCAGCTTAATAATAAATTGGGTGTTGATGATCTTGAAGATAGAACTCGTCTCAATCTGGCGAAAACCCTTTATCAAAATCACCACGACGCCTCTATGCTTCTTCAACTTCAAGATGAACTTGTTATCAGAATGAATAAGTTAGAACGAGAAGCTGCGAGCTTCTCAGCATCGGCCAGTTTTTGTCAGGGTCAAATGGTACTTAATAGTGTTGATGGTGCTTTAAATATGACTCATTTAGCTTTGACTGGAGACAATAGTGCAAGACAGCGCGTAGATGATGCCAGAGGCAGGATCCATTCTAACTTGTGGATGCAAAATCACTACAACCGTAAGCTGGTTAAAACGAACGAAACTATCAGGTCAGTTGGTGCACTGTTATCAGAAGTTAACAATGCTATTTCTCATAGAATATTTTAAATTATCGAATGAGCGTAAAACCCCGTACTTTGAGGACGGGGATGACCGTCTAGCCGAAGGAATCCCCGTCGTTCAGAGGGTGTCGCAAAACTCTGGTTCCCATGCTCCAGCGTGGGAACCCATACCCATCTCGCGCTGCAGAGTCCGCTTTTCAGGGGAGGTATGCATTCCCACGCAGAGCGTGGGAACGAGTTGTTAGAGTTTTGCGACACCCTCTTCACGGCGGGGAGGATGTCAAAAATGGGACTGAAGCATTGGGCAGACAGTGTCTGCACAATTGTCTCCGCAGTGTGGAGACAATTCATTGGGTCAGCGGCGAAAGTGGTTAGTCAGAAAAACATGCAAGGCCTTCATCGCCTGATAATGACCGGGTAAACGACGATATATTTCTAATGCCAGATCTTCTTTGTAGGTATGGGAAGTCAGGTTGTAGTCCTTCAACATACTCAGCCACGCTTTTTCGTCATCGAACCAGTGGGCGGCGTACGCCTGCTGCATACATTCTCTGGGCGTATTGGCAGTGATGCCTTCTTGTGCAAGGCATGCTTTCAGAGTTTTCCAACTCAGTTCAATGGAAAACTCGAATCGCTGAATTGAGGCATCAATCACCAGGGGTTGCGACTCTTCATACTGCAATTTATTGTTGGCTGGCTTTCAGGGGCTGTGTTTAGAAACCGGCCAAGATTTATCCATAACCTGCTCAAAACTCCAAGGGCAGACTTCAGGAAAACTGCTTTGATTGAGCCTTTGGTGATCATGGCGAGCGTATTCATTCATTTCATCAATGGCATCTTGCTTACCGATGGAATAAGCCTTAGCCAAAACACGATCTATCTGGGGTTTTAGATTAGAAGGCTTTTCAATCAATTGTCGAATTTTCGCCCTTGGGTTTCTAATGCTGGGCATCCAGGTATGTTTCACACATTCGTCCACCCATGGATCTTGTAATACTTTTTCCTGATAATCCCATTTTAATAAGTGAGTAATCAGGATCATCAGGTGTGACTCTAATGTATCCAGGTTTTGATTAATACCCAACTCTAACTCATCAATCAGGTTTTCAATATCCAATTGATCCAATTGACCTTGAATGAGGAGTTCCCGCTGTTGTTTTAACCACTGGTGATAGTCAGTGTGGTATAAACTTTCCATCGTTCTGCCTCGATTTGGGGACACCGTACTGTTTGAGGTTTGAGGATAGCAGTTGGTGAGGGGAGGGCAAGTTGTTGGCGGGGGTTCGGGGGTTGTGGGATCTGCGCGGAGATGCCTGACCACTGTGTCAGGATTGTTGGAGGTTTGGTGTTGGGCATATAGTTAACCGGTAATGCTGATGTCCGGAGGGGCTGCTGACTGCCTATAACAGGGGTCCGGTCGGACTGCTTGAGTTAATTAAAAGTAGATTACAGCAAAGTAAGAGGGGTTAGAATCGTGAAGGGGCTGTTCAGAAGCAGCCATTACCGGAGAAAAACGCGATCATGGTCGTGTAAAAACAGGGCGAGGGATTGCAACATATTAGACGGCAAGTACCAAATGATAGTAAGTCTCCCCAAGCTGCCGCTGTCACATAAGCCCGTCGCCGTTAAAGCAACGGTGGGGATTGCTGTGATGAATCGGGCTTTCCACTGCATGGTGGACCTGCGCTCCAGCATCATCGAGGAATCCCCGTTATGGTATTATCAGCCCGGGTCTTTAATGACTGGCAAACAGGCCAGGGAGACTTGACCGGAATTATATCGGTTATGCCGTGTAAGTCTGTAGGTTTTTTTTGCTATTGATCTTTTGACTGATAGCTCAATTGGTTTTTTGCCAACATTGAACCATCAGGCCAGAGCGGTCAGGGGTTTTAGCTTTCGATCAACATGAGCGCCTGATCCAGCTTACCAAGCATCTGTTTGATCTGTTCCTGAGCATCGGAATTGTCGGTCAGGCTTTGCTGCCTGCTCTGTAGCAGTTCGTAACTGATGTTAAGTGCCGCCATGACTGCAATACGCTCTGCACCTATCACGCCACCCGCACGGATCTGCTTCATTTGTTCATTTAAGTGTCGGGCTGCCTGATGAAGATTGGTTTCTTCCTGTTTGGGGCAACTGACCAGGTATTCTTTGTCCAGGATATTGACGGTGGTAGTGGATGAACTGTCCATCAGGATTCATGCTCCAGAGTGCGCAAGCGGTTGATCATGGCCTCGACCTTGCTGCGCGCGACATCATTCTTCTCCATCAGCTGCGCGCGTTCTGCCTGCCAGGTTTGTTCCTTGGCGCGCAGTAGCCGGTTCTCTTTTTTCAGTTTCAGGCTGATGGCTACCAGGTCATCGATTTTCTGGTTCAGAGTTGTGAGTTCGTGGTCGTTCATAGGTTCCGGGACCGAGCTATTGGGTCTACTATAGCGGCTGTCAGTAGACAGAACAATGCCTTTGCGATTTGCCCAACCGATAAATCTGGTACACTCACAGACCATCGGGTTTTTTATAAAGCCACTGGGATCCGGTTTCCTGCCGGTTTTTCAATCCACCCGGTTATTGATCGGTTGTTATGTGATCAACGGGCTCATTCCAGTAAGGCTTTCAGGGTAATTGTAATGACAAATAATGATGCGGCTCGTGACCTTGTCGCCTTTGATGAGCTGGCTGATCGTCTGGTTGAGTTGGGCGGTGAAAGTCATCCTTCTGAACTGCATGGCATTCTCTGTGGTACCTTTGCTGCAGGCAGTCAGCCCGGCGTGGAAGCCTGGTTCCGCCAGGTGTCCGGTTTACTGGATGATCAGGAGCTGGACAGCCGCTTTCAGGAACTCCTGATGCGCATGTATCAGGGAACCTTGCAAAAGCTTGATCAATCAGACTTTTCCATTGCTCTGCTTCTGCCAGATGACGATGAAGCCCTGGAGCAAAGAACCGAAGCACTGGGCTTTTGGTGTCAGGGGTTTCTGTTCGGTTTCGGCGAAGTGATTGGCGGTCAGTCTCTGAGTCAGGAAGTGGAAGGGGTTCTGGGAGATTTCTCGGAAATTGCCCAGATCCGGCCTGAAGCGGATGGCAGTGATGAGTCTGAACGTTTGTTCATAGACGTCAGTGAGTATGTTCGGATGAGTCTTTTAACCATTTTTTCTGAAGTGGCGTCTCAGGAAAAATCGACAAAGCGTAATACAAAAACCATTCACTGATAACCAAAAAGGCTACCGTTGTCCTCTTAAGTGATGAGTGTTTTCATGGTTGAAAGGAGAGAGAGATGACCGGGAAGTACGATGTCCTGATCATTGGTGGTGGGCTGGTGGGTGCCAGTCTGCTGTGTGCTCTGGCGTCTGCGATCGATGAACATGGGCTGAAGGTAGCGCTGGTTGAAACGCATTCTATTGACGAAGCGCGGGATACTTCCCCTGACGCTCTACCCAAGTCTCCACCGGGCTATGATGCCAGGGCCTCGGCACTCTCTTATGGCACTCGGCTGATCTATGGTGAACTTGGCATCTGGCCCGATCTTGATCCGTTTGCCATGCCTATTCTGGATATTCAGGTCTCTGACAGAGGGCATTTTGGTGCCACCCACCTTAATCATCAGAAAGAAAATGTACCTGCACTGGGGTATGTGGTTGAAAACCATCGGCTGGGTGAAGTGCTGCTCAAAAAGCTGAAAGCTTATCGCGATCAGGGGCAGGTAGACGTCCTGAGTCCGGCACAGGTTCAATCTTTACAGCCACTGCCTGACTCAGAAACGAAAGTGGTTATCAATCAAGGGGATGAATCTTTTGAGAAAATGGCGTCGCTTGTGGTCCTTGCCGATGGTGGTCGTTCCCGTTTGATGGCAAAACTGGGTATTTCACGCAAGCAGTATGACTACCGGCAGCATGCACTGATTGCTAACGTTTCCCTGAATAAGCCTCACAATGGCATAGCCTATGAACGCTTTGCCGGAAGGGGACCCATGGCTCTGCTTCCTCTCTCTGGAGATCGTTCAGCACTGGTCTGGACAGTGCCGTCTGATGAAATTGACGACAAAATGTCTATGGATGACGAGACTTTCCTGATCACTTTACAAGAAAAGTTTGGTTATCGTGCTGGTGAGTTTATCAAAGTTGGTGTGCGTGAAAGCTATCCCCTGGCTCTCAGTGTTGCCCGTGAGCAAGTCAGACCGGGTCTGGTTGTTCTGGGCAATGCGGCTCACGCTATGCATCCTGTCGCAGGCCAGGGTTATAACCTGGCCATCAGGGATACAATGGCTCTGGCCGGGAATATCGCTGAATCACTCAGACAGGGTATGGCCCCGGGCAATCTGTCCCGCTTGCTTCAGTACGTCGATGAGCAGAGAATCGATCAGAGGATGACTCTGGACTTCTGTGACGGTCTGGTGAAATTGTTTTCCCGACAGGAGCTGCCGGTGATTCTGGCCAGGAACCTGGGGTTAAGCTGTCTGGATATGAGCCGGGGATTAAAAGGTCGGTTTGCCAGAAAGGCGATGGGCTTTTAATTGCCAGAGCCATTAGCGGAAATACAGCCTTTAGCGGAAATACAGCCTTTAGCGGAAATACAGCCTTGAGCAGAAATAAAGCCTTGAGCTGAAAAAACAGTATCAGCAGGAGATCTCGGTTGAAATCATTTGATCTGGTGATTGCCGGTGGTGGCATGGTTGGGGTATCTCTGGCCCTGTCGCTGTCAAAAACAGACCTGAAAATAGCCCTGGTCGATCAACAGTCGCTTTCGGCTCAGGCATTCTCTCCTGACAGTCCCTATGCACCGAGAGTCAGTGCCCTGACCGAAGCTTCTTCCCGGTTATTCCAGCGACTGGGAGCCTGGGAAGCTATGACCTCACAGCGTGCAATGCCCTATCAGCATATGTATGTCTGGGACAGTGAAGGAACGGGTGAGATCACCTTTGATGCCAGGTCAGCAGGTTTTAAGACGCTTGGAAATATTGTTGAAAACGATGTGGTTCGCAATGCGCTGCTGGAGCAGTTGGCCAAGACGGGGGTTGAATGCTTCCCCAACCAGTCAACCATTGCCTATCAGCTGGGAGAGCCCCATCAGGTGCAGCTGGACAATGAAAAGATAGAAGCTCGTCTGTTGGTGGCCACCGATGGGGCCGAGTCGCGCCTGAGGAAACTTTCGGGTATTCCTTCCAGTCAGAAAGACTGTCTCCATCATGCTGTGGTCACCACCGTAGAAACAGAGCAATATCATCAGGATACCGCCTGGCAGATCTTTCTGGCTTCCGGGCCTCTGGCGTTTCTGCCCATGCCCAGCCGGGGAGAAAAACACTTCTGCTCCATCGTTTGGTCGCTGGTTCCCGATGGCGCCGACGAAGTCCAGTCCCTGGATGATGAGGCTTTTTGTCAGGCTGTAGAATGCGCTTTTGAATCCAGGCTCGGGAAGGTGCTTTCAGCCGATCCCCGTTTTCGCTTTCCTCTCAGGCAGCGACACGCCCGCCAATATCACCGGAATAGAATTGTGCTGGCAGGTGACGCAGCCCATACCATTCATCCTTTGGCGGGTCAGGGTGTGAACCTTGGGCTGCAGGATGTGGAGGTTCTCTCTGAAGAAATCAATCGTGCTATTGAACGTGGCGATGACTTTTCTGGCAGTCATATCCTGAATCGGTATGAGCGCAGAAGAATGGGCAGTAATTTGTTGATGATGAAGTCCATGGAGGGTTTACAGAACCTCTTTGCCGCTGACGATATCGGTCTTCGCTGGCTGAGGAATACCGGACTGAAGTGGGCGAATAGTCTGCCTTTTGCCAAAGATATGTTGATCAAACATGCACTGGGAGTCTGAAAGCTCGAAATTGTTTGTCTATCCAGACGCATTTTCTGAACAATTGTTACTTTTCTTTCTATGCTCTGTTGTCTGATTCTTTAATTAATCAGGAATAAAAGAATGAAAGAGTGTCTTCTGGTCTGGGGTATATTGTGTTTTTTAATGACGGCTCATGCTCAGTCAGAGCCTGACGACAATGACAATCACCGCGACTCTCATGACTTCATTGTCACACTGGTGCGCCATGGAGATCGAAGTCCAAGGTACCCTTTAAATCCCGAACTCTGGCCCATGGGGCCCGGTGAGATGACAGACACTGGCTTCAAGCAGTGTTATGAAGCGGGTAAGCATTTCAGGCAGACACAACTTCCGGCTGATTTTCCTTCCCGCTGGAATCCGGATCTCAGTTATCATCAGGCCCGTGGCCTGGACAGAACCATCCAGTGCGCCACCACCATGCTTCAGGCTATTTACCCCGACAGCCTCAAAACAGGCTCAGGCAATGAGTTTGCGGCTGTTCCACCGGTTTATGCTTACCCTCTGCAAGACGATTATTTTCTCGGATTTACTCAAGCCTGCACTGGCTACAAAGCCCTGATTGGCGATCTGCAAAAGAGTCCTCTGTGGCAAAAGAAGGCAGAAGAAATGGGGCTCGACAGGATCAGGCTCTGGGCCAAAGAGTCAGGGCACAAGCCAACACTCCACGCCATGATGAGCCTTGCCGACGCATTGCATATCAGAAAACTGCATAATCTTCCTCTGCCAGACTTTCTGACACCCCGGGATGAACAGCAGCTGGAGGACCTGATTGACTGGTTTATGCCTCAAATGGGCAAAGACAGGCGTATAGTCCAGCTGGCCAGCCAGTATCTTGTGAAGGCGATTGACCAGCGTTATCAGCAGTATCAGAGCTGTCTTGAAAGTGGCAAAACCACCTGTGAATACTTCTATCTGTTGTCTGTCAGTGACAGCAACATACTGACCCTGATGACGGCTCTGGGGAGCCCAGCAGAGTCTAATGTTCCCTATACCAGTATGTTAACCCTGCGCTTCTCGGCCTCAAACAGAACTGTTCAGGCTTCATTAAATGACGAGCCTCTGGCTCTGTCCTGTGGGAAAACCTGTTCTCTTCAGCAATGGGGTGAGTTGGTAGCTTCTGTGCAAAGCTCTGACTGGTCGGCATTGTGCCAGCTAAAAGAGCCTGAGGCTGATTTAAAAACGGATATATCCATAGGGACTAAAAAAGAAAAATAACAATTTTTCTGAACTATATTTAACCAGCTCCGTCTAATGATGTAAGAAAGCAAAAAAATTTTGCCAGGTCCCTGTCGGATTCAAGTCATGGCAATCTTGATGGCCAATGGTTTTTATGTTGGAAATTACAATTACCCCTCGGGAAGGAGAGTCGAATGCGTAGGTTAATGTTTGCAGGTATCGTACCTATTGTTTTATTACTGTCACTGCTTCAGGGCTGTTCGGAGAAGCGGGATTGTCCGAAGGTGGCTCCTTCAACCGGTGAGCCTGCCCGTCCGGTTGCCGAAGAAGAAGCCTATGATTGCACCACTGTTGATACCACTGATGCGCTCAAGCAGACATGGTGTGAGGCACGTGGAGCTTTTGATCAGAGCCCAATGGCTGGTAATGTTGCCAACTTTGGTAATTATCTGAAAGGTTACCGTCAGGGTATCAACGATGCCCGTCGAGCGGAAACCAGTCAGGTCTCTCGAGAGGCTCTGGAAGGAAAGACTGAAAAGCCTGATGAAGCGGGCTACCGCGAAGGCTATCAGCGAGTGGTTGCAGAGCTGGGTGTTCTGGAATACAACTGCCGTGATGAAGATAAAGCCAGTGAATACAAAGATCGCTGGTGTGAGGCCGACGATGCCTATCGTTCTGCCAGTATCGGCAGCAGTGAAAACCCGTTTCTGAGAGAGCGCTTCATTGACGGTTATATGGCTGGTGGTCGTGTCGCTCTGACCGTTCCCACTTCCATGGAAGCCTTCTTCAGTGGCGAAAACCCTGAAGGCAAACAGTCTGCTATCTACAAGCAGGAAGGTGATGATGTTAAGCCTACCGAGCAGGCTTTTTATCGTGGCTTTGATGAAGGCTACAAAGCGATGATTGCCAGCATCAGGGATTCTATCAACCAAGTCATGCAGCAGATGCAGGTGCCCAACAACATGGAAATGCCTGAAGGTTTGATGGCGCCTCCGCCCAATCAGTAAACTCTGACTGTTAGAGTTGAGGTAATAAGCCTGGTTATTTTTAATGACTGGGCTTATTCGTGTGTGTGCTGATTTTGCTAAAATGATACAAATCTCGTTACTGGCCACAGGCCCCCTGCGGCCGATATCATAATTTGCTTGAACACGCGGAATGGAGTCCAGAATGAATAAGGCTACCTTCTCTGTCAGTTTGAATTCAGAACAGGTCCTGCAGTATTACCAAGGCAAGAAAAACCGTGTCCAGGTCAGTACCCGGGAAGGTTTTAGCATGAGCATTCCTTACGATGTCCTTCTCAAGTTTGTCACTCGTGAAGGGGTTCATGGTACTTTTGAAATCTCCTACGGGTCCGATGGCAAACTGGGAGAGCTTCGAAAGATTGGCTGAGCCTCTTTTCTGATTTTTGTTTTGATCGGTCCCATCAATGTGCTGGCTTGTCTGTGTCAGCGCAGACTTCTTTCAAAATATTGGCCAAAGACTTTACGGCAGGGCCCGCATAATCCTGATCGGTATAAATCAGGTATATCTGGTGACGCCGAGAGCCGTGAGGCTGAAGATTTAATGGTTTCAGCATCCCAGAGGCCAGTTCCTGTTCTATGTGAGCGATTGGTAGCCAGGCAAACCCAAGCCCTTCGGAAATCATTCTTACGGATGTGCTAATATGGCTAACGGTCCAGCGTTCTGTCGCTTCCAGCCATCCGGCATCCACTCTCTTGACGCCCGAGTCTCTGATGACAATCTGGCGGTGCTGCTTGAGGTCATTCAGGCTCAGGGGGCTGTCTAGCTGATGCAACGGGTGGTCCTTGTGAGCGACAGCCTTGAAAGTCACTTTCATCAAAGGTTCTCCCATAAACCCCTGTGGTACCAGACCACTGATCACCAGGTCTCCCTGACCAGTAGCCATCATGTCTGTAGTACCTGAAAGTACCGTTTCCACGAGCTCAATATGGGTCTGCTGGCACTCGGAGGCCAGTCTTTTCAGACAGGTTGAGAGCAGCTGGGGCGGAAAGATGACATCAACACCCAGAATGATGCGACCTTCCCAACCCTGTGACAGGCTGTCAGCAACCTTCTCTATTGCATCAGACTCTTTCAGCAGGGATTGGGAGCGCCTGATCAGCACTTTTCCGGCTTCCGTTAATTCTGCTTTCCTGCCTTTGATGACCAGGACTTCAACATCCAGCTGCTGTTGCAATTTATTTACGGCATAGCTGACGGTGGACTGGCTTTTATGGAGGGCTTCTGCGGCTTGTGCAAAACCGCCATGTTCAACGACCGCATGGAGCATTCGCCATTGTTCAAGGGTGACTTTAGCCATGGTTTACGAACTTATAATCTAATAATTCGATATTTATAAGGGATATTTTGCGCTTTTTATTCGTAAAAATCGATATTAAATTAAGCTTAACCAAGGCAATTTAATGAACCGGAGATTAATATGAGTACTATCCTGCAAATCGATTCCAGTCTGTTTGGCTCAGAAGGACAGTCAGGGCAGTTGGCCAGACAGTTTGTGGAAAAATACACCCAGACCCGGACTGTGGATAAAGTGATCTATCGCGATCTGGGTTCAGAACCAATTCCTCACCTGACAGCAGAAAGCTTTAAGGGCTTCAGCCTGCCAGAGGAAGAGCGTAATGAACATCAGAAGAGCATAGCCAGCCTTTCAGATCGTTTGATCAATGAGTTGAATGAAGCCGATGTGCTGGTAATGGGACTGCCCCTGTACAATTTCACAATGCCATCAACCCTGAAGACATACTTTGATCATATTGCTCGCGCAGGCATCACTTTTCGCTACACCGAGCAGGGACCACAGGGGCTTTTGAAGGGCAAAAAAGCCTATATCCTGGCGGCCAGAGGGGGTGAGTATCAGGGAACACCTATGGATACACAAACGGCACTGATTAAGCACTTCCTTGGCTTTATCGGGATTACTGATGTTGAGTTCATCTATGCAGAAGGACTTGCCAAAGGTGGTGACGCAAGAGAAGTAGCGCTGGGTAAAGCTGCAGAAAGAATTGATCAACTGGTGGCATAAAGTGACGCAAGCAAGAAGTCTGCTGGAACTAGTGTCGGCCCGTCCGGCTTCAGACGGAGCCGGGGTGAAACTCAAGCGAGTGATGGGCTCTGGACAGCATAAGCTTATGGATCCTTTTTTGATGCTGGACGAAATCAGAACTGACGGTTCTGGCGATCTGGGTGCCGGATTTCCGGCTCATCCTCATCGAGGCATCGAGACGGTGTCGTATATGAAATTGGGGGGCTTAAGACATGAAGATCATCTGGGTAATCAGAGGTCTATTGAGTCAGGCGGTGTGCAGTGGATGAAGTCTGGCAAGGGGATTGTTCATTCAGAGATGCCCATTCTTGAAAATGATGAGCTGCATGGTTTCCAGATCTGGCTGAATATGCCCGCTGCCCGGAAAATGAGTGATCCGGAGTATCTTGATATCAGTGAGAATAATTTCCCTGTTCTGTCCTGTGAAGGCTGGTCAGCAAGGTTGCTGGTGGGTGAAGTAGAGCTGGATGGTCGGCAATTATCAGCTCCACTGAAGAGAGAGGTGACCGATGCGCTGTTGTTGGACGTATCGCTGAAACAAGACAGCACTATCAAGCTGCCTCTAAGTCACAAAAAACTGATGGTCTATGTCTATGAAGGCGAGGTAAAACTGCAGACGGACACCGATCAACTCATCAGCCAATCAGAATTGGCGGTTTTCGCAGAAGGTGACGAGCTGGTAGTGAGTGCAGAACGGCAGGCTGACTTTCTGATACTGGCCGGTAAACCCTTGAATGAGCCTGTTGTGCAATATGGACCTTTTGTCATGAACAGCCGTGAAGAAGTGATGCAGGCTGTTCGGGAGTATCAGAGAGGGGAGTTTTTGAGTTAGGAGTCTGTTTGCAGGCAGACTCCAGTGGAACATGAGCAATGAAAAAGACCGCGATCAGGCGGCCGCCGTAATAATCAAATACTTTTCCATAAGCTCATCCTGTGACTCGACATTATTCGGGTCTTTGGGGATGCAGTCGACCGGGCAAACCTGCTGGCATTGCGGCTCATCGTAGTGACCAACACATTCGGTGCAGAGGTCAGGGTCTATCTCGTAAATCTCTTCCCCGGGAGAGATCGCACTGTTCGGGCACTCAGGCTCGCAGACATCGCAGTTAATGCAGTCATCAGTAATGATCAGGGACATGATGTAATCTCCAGTTCCGCACGAGTGTTTCAGCTCAAGCCGCCAGGTTCGTGGCGCTCTATCAGCTTTTGACGTCTGGACCAAATTTGTCTTTCAGGGCTTCCTGAACGCAGGGGGAGACAAACTTGTCGATATCTCCACCCAGTGAGGCTATCTCCCGTACCAGCGTAGAAGAAATATAAGAATACTGCTCAGCAGGTGTCAGAAACAGGCTTTCAACACTGGGTGCCAGAATCCGGTTCATGTTGGCCATCTGAAATTCATATTCGAAGTCGGATACGGCTCTCAGACCACGCAGAATCACAGTGGCCTTCTGTTCTTCCAGAAAGTGAGCCAGCAGAGAGCTGAAACCTGTTACCGAAACATTATTAAGGTGAGCTGTCACTTCTTCTGCCAGCTCAACACGTTTGGCCAGATCAAACAGAGGCTTCTTTTTAGGGCTTTCTGCTACCGCTATGACCACGTTATCAAAAATTCTTGCCGCCCGTTCTACCAGGTCCAGATGGCCTTTGGTGATAGGGTCAAAAGTGCCAGGGTAGATTACTTTGCTCATTGAAAATGCATTTCCTGCTGATGTCCCGGGAAGCCTTTGAGTCAGGTTGACCCCGACCTGCCAGGATCAATATTCCGAAAACTCCATGACTTCACAGATGCCTGTAGTGAAAGACTGTGCGTCCTGATCTGCCCGTTTCTACTGAAAATGGTTAAAGCAGAGTTCTTCAATCTAAAGATAACGAAGGCCGAATGGTATCGAAATCAATCGAAGGTGACAAACAACCTGACTAAAAACAGGGTAACTGGATGATAGATAGTTGCTTTCAGAACTTCTTTGAATAAAGATTCCGGACTATCGAATGACAGTCCGGATCCGAATGATCAGGAGCCTGACAGGAATTTGATCATCTTCTTCTTCAGCCAGGTATTATAGGGGGGGAATACAAATCGGACACTGTTGAAACGTCCTTTGCTAAAGACCGATTTTGCCTTGGACAACGCCTGAAAGCCCTCTTTTCCGTGATAATGGCCCATACCGGAAGCACCCACTCCACCAAAAGGTATATCATCGATAGCAACATGGAAAAGGGTTTCATTCAGGCAGACACCTCCTGAGTGGGTGTGAGTGAGAACTTTGTCCTGAGTCTGTTTGTTTTCACCAAAATAATAAAGCGCCAGTGGACGGGGACGGTTATTGACGAACTGAATGGCGTCATCAATGTTGTCGACCTCAATGATGGGCAGCAGTGGACCAAAAATTTCTTCCTGCATGACGCTCATATCTTCCGTAGCATTCAGAATCAGGTGCGGAGGTAAACGACGGGAACCATCGGTAATTTCCTCATTATTTCCCACCCGGATTTCAGCTCCTTTATTTTTGGCATCCTCAATATGGCTGAGTAACCTCTGGTGTTGTCTCTCGTTGATAATGGCAGTGTAATGCTGACTGTCATTCACTGACGGATGCATACTGCTAAATGCCTTCAGGTAGGCTTCCACAAAGTCTTCCTTGCGTTGTTTCTTGACCAGTATGTAATCAGGGGCAACGCAGGTTTGTCCGGCATTCATTGATTTCCCGTAGCAGACACGCTCGGCTACTTCCTGTATAGGGAAGTCGTCGTCAATGATCACCGGAGATTTTCCGCCGAGTTCAAGGGTTACAGGGGTGAGGTTTTTGGCAGCAGCCGTCATTACATGCCTGCCGACCTGAGTGGATCCGGTAAAGACAATATGGTCGAACGGCAGAGCGGTGAAAGCGGCTGCCACTTCAGCTTCACCATTGACGACAGTGACCAGGTCAGCAGGAAAGATATCTGCAATCATCTCGGCAAAGAGTCTGGAGGTAGCCGGTGCGAACTCGGACATCTTGATCATAGTCCGGTTTCCGGCAGCCAGAGCTGTTGCCAGAGGCCCTATGGCCAGAAAGAGAGGGTAGTTCCAGGGAACAACAATACCGACAACGCCCAGAGGCTGATACACCACTTTTGCCGAAGCCGGCTGCATAGTGATTGATACATGTCGTTTACTGGGCTTCATCCATTTAGCCAGATTCTTGCTGCAGTAATCGATGGTAGAGAGGGATGGCATAAACTCGGCCAACAGAGTCTCGGTTTCGGCACGGCCCTCAAAATCTCTGTTAATGGCATCTACCAGAGCCTTTTGGTGTTTTTTCAAACCTTTTTTCAGTGTTTTAAGCCATTCCCTGCGTTGCTGGAGAGAGGGGTTTGGCTGAGTTCGAAAAGCTTGTTGCTGGGCCTCCAGAGATGATTTCATCCTTGCGATCTGGCTGGAAGATGGATCACTGGCGGTGATTTGCTCCGATGAGCCAGTCTCTGTAGGCTGGTCAATTTCACTAAGGCTCATGATACAGGTCTCCTTCAGCCGATCTGGTTTACATGTTTTTCACTAAGAATCTGGCTGGTTAGTGGGTTTTTGATTGTTTAGAGTAATTACTCTAAACTGAAATTTAGCGATTTGCTGACAGGATTTCAAGGGTATTTATGGCAGTTAAAACTCGTGATCGTATTTTGGACAAAGCTCTCGAGCTTTTTAACGACCGGGGCGAAAGGGCGGTAACGACCAACCATATTGCCGCAGACCTGAGGATTTCTCCCGGAAATCTCTATTACCATTTCAGGAATAAAGATGAGATTATCCTCGCACTTTTTCAACGTCTGATAGACAACATTGCCGCCAGTATGGTTATTCCGGAAGACCGTCCGCTGAACTTTCAGGATAAGCGAAGCTATTTGGAATTGGCCCTGGCCGGTATGTGGGAGTTCCGTTTTATCTACCGTGATGTTCATGGGGTTATGAGCAGGAGCAGCGAGCTCCGTTCTGCCTATCAACAGTTTGCAAGGCTCTCTCTGGAGGTACTGGAAAAAATTATTGCAGGGCTTGTGTTGTCAGGCTTTATGGCAGTGCCAAAGCATGAAGTGGAAGCATTGGCGTTGAACCACTTCATGGTGCTCAGCAGTTGGCAGGAGCTGGTCAGTGCGGCGTTTCTTGAAGAAGACGAATTGTTGCCAAAAAAACTATACCGAAGAGCTTTTTATCAGATTTTGCTTATGGACCGGCCTTATGTCAGTGAAGTGGCCAGAGACTCCTTTGCCGAACTGGAAGCAGAGTATTTTGTGCCTATGAGGGGTCTGAATGAATGAGTTGAGAGGCAGCAGAAAAAAAGAAAAAAGGAGCTGATAGACTCAGCTCCTGCAGGAGGCGGATCAGCAGATGCGATCCGCTTTGTAGTAAACGTCAGCCTTGTCGAGACCATTGTCGTAAGCGGTCTGGCCAGTACGCTCAGACTTTCTCAGATTTTCACGGGACTCAACGGTTTCAGCTGGCAGCAGGTGATCGACAGCCGCTTTCTCGCTCAGCAGTTCTTCTTCGGTCTTCTTCATCATGCTTTGACCGTATTCGTTGATCTCCAGGCCCTGAACGATCTGGTAGCTACCGAATTCGCAGATACATGGGAAAGAGTAATAAATGCCTTTGGCTACGCCGTAGCTGCCGTCGGAGATAATTCCCATGCTGACAATTTCGCCATTGCTGCCCAGAGCCCAGTCACGCATGTGGTCAAGGGCGGCCTGCGCGGCAGAGGCAGCGGAAGAGAGACCACGCCATTCAATGATCTCGGCACCACGCTTCTGGATGCGAGGTGTAAAATCTTCTTTGTACCATTTCTCGTCAATCTTGCTGATGGCAGACTCTTCGCCCAGAACAGTAGCGTGATGAACGTCAGGGTACATGGTTGGAGAGTGGTTACCCCAAACGCAAACACCGTCAATGTCAGACGGGTTAACGCCCAGTTTGTTACCCAGGATGCCTTTGGCACGGTTGTGGTCCAGGCGGGTCATAGCGCAGAACTGGGAAGGGTCCAGATTCGGGGCATTGCGGGACAGAATCAGGCAGTTGGTGTTAGCCGGGTTACCTACCACCAGGGCTTTAACGTCGCGATTCGCCACTTCGTTCAGTGCTTTACCCTGCTCGGCGAAGATAACGGCGTTAGCTTCCAGAAGATCGGCACGCTCCATGCCTTTGCTACGTGGACGTGCACCCACCAGCATGGCGTAATGAACACCACGGAATCCATCGAACGGATTATCGTGCAGGCTGATGCCGTGTACCAGTGGGAAAGCGCAGTCTTCAAGTTCCATGGCCACGCCACGCAGCTTGTCCATAGCCTGAGGAATCTCAACCAGCTGCAGAATCACCGGCTGATCCGCGCCCAGCATTTCACCAGCAGCAATTTTAAACAGTAGGGAGTAACTGATGTTACCGGCTGCACCTGTGACTGCGATACGGACGGGTTGTTTCATTTGACCACTCCTTAGAGTTCTCGTCTGAAAAGAGAGTGTTAGAAGAATCTCGGCGGTGTGAAGGTTACCTAGAACGATAGGTTAAGTCCACTACCATGTGAGTGATGTTGTTTTCGAATGGTAGGGTTTGTATCGATTGTTCAGCTGCTTTTGGTTTATAGCGAATGGTGGCTGTGATGGTCAGGGTGAGTGGCTCAATTCAGCGACAGAGTCTCTGGCAGAAGCATTGGGATAAAATCTTGATTAAAAGCGACATAAGTCGCTTTTATCAGGGGTGGTGATTTTGAGCTTCGGAGCGTTTTTGAGCATTGAAAACAATCTCTTTCTGTTCATCCTGGTTGGCCCGGCTCCATTGGGCAATTTCTGCCCGGCTTCGAAAACAGCCGGTACAAACCTGATCTTCGTTAAGTGCGCATTGGCGAATGCAGGGAGACTCTACTTTACTCATCATTTTTGTAGCTTAAACTCACTCGACACTTAACAGGTAGTAACTTAGCTGACCTGCGTTTTTGGTTTTCGTAATGGTCCAGTTTGAAGGTACGGGCAGAGGAGATAGTTCTCTTTCTACCTCAATGTAAATAAGGGTGTTGCTGTGAATGTATCCATTTTTATCAAGCAGACGACATGTCTCTTTCAGTAATCCCTGTCTGAATGGAGGGTCCAGAAAGATCAGGTCGAATGTCTTGTCTGCCACTTGCTGTAGCCATATCAGACTGTCGGTGCGAATGACTCTGGCATTTTCTGCCTGAAGGGCTTTCAGATTTTTGCTAAGGAGTGAGGCCGCCTCGGCAGCTGCCTCAAGCAGGGTGGCTTCCCTGGCGCCACGAGAGAGAGACTCAAGGGATAGAGCGCCAGTTCCACTGAAACAATCAAGAACACTGGCACCCGGAACACAGGGCGCCAGCCAGTTAAACAGGGTTTCTCTCACACGATCTGAGGTGGGGCGCAAGCCCGGAAGATCAGCGACAGGCAGCTTGCGGCTGCGCCACTGCCCGCCAATGATTCTTAATTGTCCGCCACCTTTATTATTAAGGCCATGCCTGAAGGCTGCTCTTCGCGCCATTGATCACTCCGGTTGATGGCATTGAGGCAGCGATTGTACATCAGTTGCCGAATGAGATAACCATGGTTTCTGAGGAGATACCCTTACCTTGCTGGAACTATTTTAATTTTAAAAAGCTTCATTCGTTCATGGCTGTAAGATAGGATACACAGTTCCGGAAGGCTGTCAGGCATTTTAATTGCTCTTGATTAGCTTCCTGAGACCCACCTGCTTTAATACGGTGACCCTTTTAATCCATTCTGATGAAGTAGTTTATGTTCGGTTCTCGCAAAAGTGATGAGAAAACGGCGAAGCGACGTTTTTGGCCCTGGGGACGCAAAGAAGAGAAACAGAGCGAGCCTGCCCCGGTTATAGATGAGAGTCCGAAAACTGAGCCGACAGCAGCCCTCCACGAGACAATTGTTCGGGCAGAAGTCGAAAAGGCAATTGTAGAGTCAGCAGAAGAGATCGTTTCTATCGAACCTGTTCAGGCTGAGCCTGTGCATGAGCACCCGCTTGAAGTGGCTGAGGAAGCCCCCCGGGAGCAGACATTCCCAACGGCAGAAGCCATAAAAGCTCCGCAAGCTGAAAGTACTTTTACTCCACCTGTGGTTGCAGAAAGGGACGAGCCTCAGGACGAGAAGAAGGGCTTCTTTGCTCGCATGAAGCGCGGTCTTGGCAAGACTCGCAGCGCCTTTGTTGATGGTGTTGCGGAAATCTTTGTTGGTAAAAAAGAAATCGACGAAGATCTGCTGGAAGAGCTGGAAACACAACTTCTGATATCGGATGTAGGCGTTGAAGCCACGACGGAAATTATCGAGAAACTGACCAAAAAAGTGAAATACCGTGAGCTGGGTGACGCCGACGCGCTGATCTCTGCGATGAAGGTTGAACTTAAGGAAATTCTCAAGCCTGCTGACCAGCCTTTGGTTATTGATGAGCAGAAAACGCCCTTTGTTATTCTCGTTGTGGGCGTTAATGGCGTCGGCAAGACGACAACGATCGGTAAAGTAGCACGCAAGCTTCAGGCTGAAGGTCGTAAAGTGATGCTGGCTGCTGGTGATACTTTCCGGGCCGCTGCTGTGGAACAGCTGCAGGTCTGGGGTGAACGAAACGATATCCCCGTGATTGCCCAACATACAGGTGCTGATAGTGCCTCTGTGCTCTATGATGCTTTTGAAGCAGCCAAAGCTCGTGGGGTAGATGTCTTGATTGCCGACACAGCCGGTCGCCTGCACAACAAAGATAACCTGATGGACGAGCTGCGCAAAGTTAAGCGGGTTTTGGGTAAGCTGGATGCTTCAGCTCCCCACGAAGTGCTGCTGGTTCTGGATGCAGGCACAGGGCAGAATGCGCTCAATCAGGCCAAAATATTCCACGAAGCGGTGAACCTGACGGGTATGGCGCTCACCAAGCTCGATGGAACTGCCAAGGGTGGAGTTGTTTTTGCCCTGTCCAAACAGATGCAGCTACCGCTCCGTTTCCTGGGGGTGGGTGAGCAGATAGACGACCTGAGGCCTTTCTCTGCCGATGAGTTTGTAGAAGCTCTGTTCGATCCGGTTGAGCCTTAAACCATGAAAAAAGAGTAGCAGGGAAGTCCTGAATGATACGCTTTGACAATGTCACCAAGCGTTATCCCGGAGGGCATGTGGGGCTGGAACAGACCAGCTTTCATCTGCATCGGGGTGAAATTGCTTTTCTTACCGGCCATTCTGGAGCCGGTAAGAGTACTCTGCTGAAACTCATCATGCTGATGGAGCAACCAACCACCGGTAGCATATGGGTAGGAGGACACGAGACCAGCAAGCTGGGGCGTGGCCAGATTCCTTATTTTCGCAGAAATATAGGCCTGGTTTTTCAGGATCATCAGCTGCTCTTTGATCGATCTGTGTTTGATAACGTTGCCTTACCTCTGATCATTGCCGGGTACACTTACCATGAATGTGCGGGGCGGGTCAGGGCTGCCCTGGATATGGTGGGGCTTCTGAAAAAAGAGAAAATGAATCCGGCTCAGCTTTCCGGCGGTCAGCAGCAGCGTGTGGGTTTGGCTCGTGCGGTTGTTAACCGGCCTCCTCTGATACTGGCCGACGAGCCAACCGGTAATCTCGACCCTAATCTGTCCGCTGAAATCATGCAGCTGTTTGAAAACTTTAACCAGGTAGGCGTTACGGTTCTGGTTGCCAGTCATGATCTGGCACTGGTAGCCCGTATGCGCCACCGCATTTTGACTCTGGATCAAGGGCATCTGGTTAACGATCAGGAGGTGCATTAGGCGTGTTTCCAAGAAAAAGTGTCAGAAACGAAGACGGTAGTCGGAAAAAACAGCCCGAGACTGGGACGCCTAAAGACAATGATGCTGAAAGAGGGGCGGCCAGAAAAAAGGCAACAGGCTTCTCAATGGCTTACCTGAAAAGCCTGCACCGACAGGTGGCAGGTGATTCATTAGTTCGTATCTTCAAGACACCTTTTGCTTCCTTTCTGAACTGTCTGATGATTGCGGTGGCTTTTGCGCTACCTGCGATTCTTGTACTTTTGTCCAACAATCTGCAGTTATTGGGTCATGACTGGGAAGGTCAGCCCAGAATTTCTCTCTATCTTGAAAACAAGCTGGGGCGTGACCAGATCAATCGCCTCAGGGTTGAAGCCAGAGATGATCCGGACATTGAGCAGTTCCTTTATATCAGTCCGGATGAAGGGCTGAATAAATTTCAGGAGAGGGCCCAGATGAAAGGGGTTATTGATGCCCTGGGCTTCAATCCTCTGCCGGGGGTTCTGGAGCTTACACCCCGGGAAGGGTTAAATTCTGAGCATCTCAGTGAACTAATGAAAAAATATCAGGTCAAAGAAGGAGTAATGGAAGCTCGGCTGGATCAGGAATGGATTGAGCGACTTCAGTCTATGACGCAATTGTTGGAGCGTTTTACCGTCATACTATCAGTGCTTCTCGGGATTATTGTACTGCTGACGATAGGTAATACTGTACGTCTCAGCGTTGAGAGTCGCAGGGCTGAAATCAAAGTGATCAAGCTGGTGGGTGGAACCGATGGCTTTGTCACATTGCCATTCCTTTACATGGGAGTGTGGTATGGGCTGGGAGGTGCTTTGTTGGCTCTGCTGATTATACTTGCTGTGCTTGCTGGTTTGATGTCAGGAGTTTTGGAGCTCGCTGCATTGTATGGCAGCAGCTTTACGCCGTTAGGGCCCGGCTTTGCGATGTTTTTTTCATTATTGGTCTCGGGTGTTTTCCTGGGAGTGGCAGGTGCAGCAATGAGCTGCTATCGTCATGTACGGACAATAGAAGTGCAGCCTTGGTAGAGGGTTTGGCAAGAATTGGCGAGTTTAGCCTTTTCCTTGTAGTTTTTTTATCGTAAAAGAGCGTAAAGTTGCTCAGGTCAGTAGGCTCGATTTTTGTTATTATTCAATTGAAAGCCAGTCTGTTGTCTTTGTTACGGTATGTGTATTTGGAGTTTGAACTAAGTCGAGTGCTAATTTGGCACTCAACCGGAGTGGATTATGGGAACCAGTATACAGCCAGTTGATATCTTAGTCCCGGGGCAAAATATTGATGCCTACGTTACGGGAGTCAGTGCTATTGCTGTGTTGTCTGCTGAGCAGGAAAAGAGTCTGGCAGAGCGGCTCTACTACAAGAACGATCTGGAAGCTGCCCGTCAGCTGGTTATGTCTCACCTGCGTTTTGTGGTTCATATAGCCAGGAGCTATAGTGGGTACGGACTTCCTCTGGCTGACCTGATCCAGGAAGGGAATGTAGGCTTGATGAAAGCCGTAAAACGGTTCAACCCGGAAGTGGGTGTTCGTCTGGTCTCTTTTGCAGTGCATTGGGTGAAGGCCGAAATCCATGAGTTTATCCTGAAGAACTGGCGTATTGTAAAGGTGGCGACCACCAAGGCACAGCGCAAGTTGTTTTTTAATCTTCGCAGCTCCAAAAAACACCTTTCCTGGCTCAGTAATGATGAAGTTAAGGCTGTTGCCAATGACCTGGGTGTTGAGGCCAAAGTGGTTCGTGAAATGGAAGGTCGAATGGCTGGTCACGACACAGCCTTCGATGGTTATTCGGACGACAGCGACGAGAACAGCACCTCCGTAGCGCCTGCCCACTATCTGGAAGACCAGAGAGCGGATCCGGCGAGAATTTTGGAAGACTCGGATTGGTCCGACTCTTCAGTGAACCTGCTGAGAAATGCTCTGGCAACACTCGATGAGCGCAGTCGGGATATTCTTCAGAGGCGATGGCTTAATGAGGATAAAGCAACTCTTCATGAGCTGGCAGAACACTATGGCGTATCAGCTGAGCGAATCAGACAGCTGGAAAAAAATGCGATGAAGAAGGTTAAAGGTTCGATGGAGGCTCGGTCTGGCTAGACAGGCACTTGTTATTTCGCAGACACCCGCACTTGATTGCGGGTGTTTTCGTTTTGGGGTGAATAAACATAGAGCAGGGGCTTGTTATCCATAGTTCCTTGATAAAGCCCCTTGAATAATAAGAGGGCGTAACAATTCAGGATGAAGCGATGATTGAACATTCAGGAACGCCTTCTCCCAGTCGGGGGCCCTCTAAAAGTCCTAAAAAAGTAGCTCAGCCAAAGACTGTCCGGCTTTTTTGTTATCATAACGAAACCTGACGACTTAAAGGCAAAAGCCGGAAGTCTGCAGGCCAAAAGGAAAGAGCTGTAATTAAGAAACGAAGCTCTGGCCTCTGATTCAATGCGTTCACTGGCCAAGGCGTGAGAAAAAGTCCTTTCTCGCCGAGCTGATGGCCCTGTTAAATTATGGGTACAGGCACGCATCAAGGGGAACTGATTAGTTCGGTCATATCCAAAAGTGCATCGGGCTGTCTTGTAAGGCCTAACCCTTTATTAATATTTCAGGAAACGCTTTTTCCGGACTTTGACCTGTCTGAGAGTGATAAATACACTGTGGCACAAAGAGAGTTGTGGCCGCTTCAGGAAGAGATTGAAATCTCTGAGAAAAAAAGCATTAAGAAAGGTATTTCTGGAAAGACGTATTAAAGAGTTGATCCATGAGAAGGAGTCCAGAGGACGCTCATTGGTTCATATCGAAAGAATGGATGTTAAAGCCAGCTCCAAAATCGTTAAAGCACTAAAAGTGCGTTTTAAACAACCTTTGAAGTTTGATCTGTTTAATGAAGAATGAAGTGGGCTTTCAGTCGCTTTGAAATAACTCGTTGACCTGCCTCTCAAGCTGCGTATAATGCCCCTCCACTGATCGGGGCATGGCTCTTAACGGGCACGCAACGATCCATTGCAACAACGTTTAAAACGGTGATTGACAATCGGATCGAACAGCGTAGAATGCACCGCCGCTGAGACGGAAACGCAACCCTCACTGAGTGAACGAATGCGGTCTTGGTAAGTTGAAAAGTGACTTAGAAAACAAGCACTTGACAACAAAAACGGTCGCGGTAAGATAGCGGCCTCGCTGAACAGCGCTGACCGCTGGTTCAGCCGGTTAAAACCTTCTTGTTTTAATCCAGTTCTTTAACAAATTATCAGACAATTCGTGTGGGCGCTTGTGCGAATGGCATCGGTCAACAGAGCTTTGCTCTGAAATGATTTAAATGCTGATCAAGCAAGCGAACATACCTGTAATTCATGTACGTTTAATTGCAAATGATTGAGCAGCGGACTGTTTTCGGACAGGAAGCAAAACGATTTAAACTGAAGAGTTTGATCATGGCTCAGATTGAACGCTGGCGGCAGGCCTAACACATGCAAGTCGAGCGGTAACAGAACTAGCTTGCTAGTTGCTGACGAGCGGCGGACGGGTGCGTAACACGTAGGAATCTGCCCGGTAGTGGGGGATAGCCCGGAGAAATCCGGATTAATACCGCATACGCCCTAAGGGGGAAAGCAGGGGCCCCGTTCTTTTTTAAAGAGCGGACCTTGCGCTATCGGATGAGCCTGCGTCGGATTAGCTGGTTGGTGGGGTAAAGGCCTACCAAGGCGACGATCCGTAGCTGGTCTGAGAGGATGATCAGCCACACTGGGACTGAGACACGGCCCAGACTCCTACGGGAGGCAGCAGTGGGGAATATTGCACAATGGGCGCAAGCCTGATGCAGCCATGCCGCGTGTGTGAAGAAGGCCCTAGGGTTGTAAAGCACTTTCAGCGAGGAGGAAAGGGTGTAGGTTAATACCCTGCATCTGTGACGTTACTCGCAGAAGAAGCACCGGCTAACTCCGTGCCAGCAGCCGCGGTAATACGGAGGGTGCGAGCGTTAATCGGAATTACTGGGCGTAAAGCGTGCGTAGGCGGCTTGTTAAGTTGGATGTGAAAGCCCCGGGCTCAACCTGGGAACGGCACCCAAAACTGGCAAGCTAGAGTGCGGAAGAGGAGTGTGGAATTTCCTGTGTAGCGGTGAAATGCGTAGATATAGGAAGGAACACCAGTGGCGAAGGCGACACTCTGGTCTGACACTGACGCTGAGGTACGAAAGCGTGGGGAGCAAACAGGATTAGATACCCTGGTAGTCCACGCCGTAAACGATGTCTACTAGTCGTCGGGGATCTTGCATTTCTGGTGACGCAGCTAACGCGATAAGTAGACCGCCTGGGGAGTACGGCCGCAAGGTTAAAACTCAAATGAATTGACGGGGGCCCGCACAAGCGGTGGAGCATGTGGTTTAATTCGAAGCAACGCGAAGAACCTTACCTGGCCTTGACATCCTGCGAACCTTTTAGAGATAGAGGGGTGCCTTCGGGAACGCAGTGACAGGTGCTGCATGGCTGTCGTCAGCTCGTGTCGTGAGATGTTGGGTTAAGTCCCGCAACGAGCGCAACCCTTATCCTCAGTTACCAGCACTTCGGGTGGGCACTCTGGGGAGACTGCCGGTGACAAACCGGAGGAAGGTGGGGACGACGTCAAGTCATCATGGCCCTTACGGCCAGGGCTACACACGTGCTACAATGGTGCATACAGACGGTTGCCAAGCCGCGAGGTGGAGCTAATCTGAGAAAGTGCATCGTAGTCCGGATTGGAGTCTGCAACTCGACTCCATGAAGTCGGAATCGCTAGTAATCGTGAATCAGAATGTCACGGTGAATACGTTCCCGGGCCTTGTACACACCGCCCGTCACACCATGGGAGTGGGTTGCTCCAGAAGTAGCTAGCTTAACCTTCGGGAGAGCGGTTACCACGGAGTGATTCATGACTGGGGTGAAGTCGTAACAAGGTAGCCCTAGGGGAACCTGGGGCTGGATCACCTCCTTAAACGACGACCGACCTTCCATAAGCGTTCACACGAATTGTTTGATTATCAGTTGACAGTGGTCAGTGACCAGTTGTCAGTTGTTAGTTTTGTTCTTTAACAATGTGGAATCCAAACTTAAATTAAGCTGAGTTGATTTAAAAGACGCTGGTCTTTTAATGAAATTCTTGCTGAGACACTCTCAAGTGTAGGGCGTATCAGTGGCCGGTTGTCAGTTGACAGTTGCCGGTTACTGAAGATCGTTAAAGGTAGTTATTGCCTATAACCATCAGTTGCCAAGAATCGACTGACCACTGGTCACCGACAACTGACAACTGAGATCTCGAAGAGATCGTTTTGGGTTATATGGTCAAGTGACTAAGCGTACACGGTGGATGCCTTGGCAGTCAGAGGCGATGAAGGACGTGGTAATCTGCGAAAAGTCTTGGGGAGCCGATAAACAGGCGTTGATCCAGGAATGTCCGAATGGGGAAACCCACTCACACAAGTGAGTATCCTTAACCTGAATACATAGGGTTTAGGAGGCGAACCCGGGGAACTGAAACATCTAAGTACCCGGAGGAAAAGAAATCAACCGAGATTCCCCCAGTAGCGGCGAGCGAACGGGGAGTAGCCCTTAAGCAATTTTTGGTTTAGCGGAACACTCTGGAAAGTGTGGCCATAGTGGGTGATAGCCCCGTACGCGAAAAGCCAGTGATTGTGAAATCGAGTAGGACGGCACACGTGAAATGTTGTCTGAACATGGGGGGACCATCCTCCAAGGCTAAATACTCCTGACTGACCGATAGTGAACCAGTACCGTGAGGGAAAGGCGAAAAGAACCCCGTTGAGGGGAGTGAAACAGAACCTGAAACCGTGTACGTACAAGCAGTGGGAGTCAGTGGTCAGTTGTCAGTTGTCAGTTGCCAGTAGGCAAGCGACAGCAGATGACTGATTACCAGGTCGTCAAGTTGGAAAATACGGGCAGATTTGCAGAGGTGTTGAAATTGACGCTGAACAAAACTGACCACCGACAACTGACAACTGGCCACTGATGACTGCGTACCTTTTGTATAATGGGTCAGCGACTTATTTTCTGTGGCAAGGTTAACCGTATAGGGAAGCCGTAGCGAAAGCGAGTCTTAACAGGGCGTCCAGTCGCAGTGAATAGACCCGAAACCGGGCGATCTATCCATGAGCAGGTTGAAGATCAGGTAACACTGATTGGAGGACCGAACCCACTGTCGTTGAAAAGCCAGGGGATGACTTGTGGATAGGAGTGAAAGGCTAATCAAGCCCGGAGATAGCTGGTTCTCCTCGAAAGCTATTTAGGTAGCGCCTCGTGTCTCACCATCGGGGGTAGAGCACTGTTTGGGCTAGGGGGCCATCCCGGCTTACCAACCCCATGCAAACTCCGAATACCGATGAGTGCAATCACGGGAGACACACGGCGGGTGCTAACGTCCGTCGTGGAAAGGGAAACAACCCAGACCGTCAGCTAAGGTCCCAAAGTAATAGTTAAGTGGGAAACGATGTGAGAAGGCCCAGACAGCCAGGAGGTTGGCTTAGAAGCAGCCACCCTTTAAAGAAAGCGTAATAGCTCACTGGTCGAGTCGGCTCGCGCGGAAGATGTAACGGGGCTCAAACTATTCACCGAAGCTACGGGGTTCAGTGGTCAGTTTTCAGTGGTCAGTTGTCAGTATGAGTAGACTGACAACCGACCACTGAAAACTGACCACTGCAACCGGTAGAGGAGCGTTCTGTAAGCCGTAGAAGGTCAACCGGGAGGTGGGCTGGAGGTATCAGAAGTGCGAATGCTGACATGAGTAACGATAAAGGGAGTGAGAGGCTCCCTCGCCGGAAGACCAAGGGTTCCTGCGCAACGCTAATCGGCGCAGGGTGAGTCGGCCCCTAAGGTGAGGTCGAAAGACGTAATCGATGGGAAACAGGTTAATATTCCTGTACCCCTTTTGACTGCGATGGAGTGACGGAGAAGGCTAGGCCAGCAGGGCGATGGTTGTCCCTGTTTAAGGTCGTAGGCTGTGGACTCAGGAAAATCCGGGTCCACAAAGCCGAGAACTGATGACGAACCCACCAAGGTGGGGAAGTGGTTGATGCCAGGCTTCCAGGAAAACCTTCTAAGCATCAGGTCAAAAGGGACCGTACCCGAAACCGACACAGGTGGTCAGGTAGAGAATACCAAGGCGCTTGAGAGAACCTGGGTGAAGGAACTAGGCAAAATGGCACCGTAACTTCGGGAGAAGGTGCGCCCCTTTTGGTGACCGGACTTGCTCCGTAAGCTGAAGGGGGTCGAAGATACCAGGTGGCTGCGACTGTTTATTAAAAACACAGCACTGTGCTAACACGTAAGTGGACGTATACGGTGTGACGCCTGCCCGGTGCCGGAAGGTTAATTGATGCTGTTATCGCAAGAGAAGCGGTTGATCGAAGCCCCGGTAAACGGCGGCCGTAACTATAACGGTCCTAAGGTAGCGAAATTCCTTGTCGGGTAAGTTCCGACCTGCACGAATGGCGTAACGATGGCCACGCTGTCTCCACCCAGGACTCAGTGAAATTGAAATCGCTGTTAAGATGCAGTGTATCCGCGGCTAGACGGAAAGACCCCGTGAACCTTTACTACAGCTTCACAGTGGATCTTGATGTTGCTTGTGTAGGATAGGTGGGAGGCTTTGAAGTGTGGACGCCAGTCTGCATGGAGCCAACCTTGAAATACCACCCTGGCAATATTGAGGTTCTAACCCAGGTCCTTTAGCAGGATCGGGGACATTGTGTGGTGGGTAGTTTGACTGGGGCGGTCTCCTCCCAAAGAGTAACGGAGGAGCACGAAGGTTGGCTAAGCACGGTCGGACATCGTGCGGTTAGTGTAATGGTACAAGCCAGCTTGACTGCGAGAGGAACATCTCGAGCAGGTACGAAAGTAGGTCATAGTGATCCGGTGGTTCTGAATGGAAGGGCCATCGCTCAACGGATAAAAGGTACTCCGGGGATAACAGGCTGATACCGCCCAAGAGTTCACATCGACGGCGGTGTTTGGCACCTCGATGTCGGCTCATCACATCCTGGGGCTGAAGCCGGTCCCAAGGGTATGGCTGTTCGCCATTTAAAGTGGTACGCGAGCTGGGTTTAGAACGTCGTGAGACAGTTCGGTCCCTATCTGCCGTGGACGTTGGAAGTTTGAGGAGAGCTGCTCCTAGTACGAGAGGACCGGAGTGGACGAACCACTGGTGTTCGGGTTGTGTCGCCAGACGCATTGCCCGGTAGCTAAGTTCGGACGGGATAACCGCTGAAAGCATCTAAGCGGGAAGCCCCCTTCAAGATGAGACTTCCCTGGCCGCAAGGCCCATAAGAGACGTTGAAGACTACGACGTTGATAGGCGGGATGTGTAAGCGTTGTGAGGCGTTGAGCTAACCCGTACTAATGACTCGAGAGGCTTGACCATATAACGCCAAAGCGATTTGCGCAGCGAAGCTGCCAGCAAAAGCTGGAAGCTTGAAGCCGTACACAGTGAACGAGAGTGTTGAGCAAGAATAGGCGACACAGCTTAAAAGAGATTTGGATTCCAGAGCCTTAGTTTTCGAGAAACAGCTTCAAGCCTCCAGCTTAAAGCTTCCAGCTCGAGAGCCAACGGCTCGACCAGTTTTGCCTGGTGACCATAGAGTGTTGGAACCACCCGATCCCATCCCGAACTCGGAAGTGAAACGACACATCGCCGATGGTAGTGTGGGGCTTCCCCATGTGAGAGTAGGTCATCGCCAGGCATTGAATAAAGCAGAACCCCGGTTGAGAGATTGACCGGGGTTTTTGCTGTGTGTCGAGCATGTTGCACAGCTTGGGGGTGAAAGTCCCCTGCTCAGCCAGATGAGGGCGAAGGGTTAGCGAAACACAAGGTTTGTATCGCGAGGTGCAGGCTGAAGGCAGTGTGGAGCAAAACTGCGAGCTGACGAACAGAAATCGGATATGAGGCTGTCTGCGTCGGGACGAGTTAGCAATTGATAACGAAGTCCCATACTCATCCGGACATTCAGGCAGTAGATCCGGCAGTTGTTCAGTGAAGGCGGTGTGACTTACCTCGGGAGGTCTGTGTAGTGTCTGACATTTCAGACTGAGGTCATCGTAAGGTGTCCTGATCGCTACACAGAAGTCAGCAGACGGCATAGTAGCTGGCGTATGTCAGTAAAGGCCCGAACGGTAAAGAGTGGTGAGTAGTTTTTGTCATTCGATACACCGGACGCAGACAAGTCCAGCAAACACTGGAACTCATACCAAGTGGTCACGGCGGAAACGGAGGCTGCGAGGCTATGAGAGCTGAGGTCGTGTCGGTATCACAGGATTACGAAAGCCCGGCGGGTGGTACGAGCCTGATGGAACGTATCACCAATCCCAATAATTTAGCAAGAGCCTTACAGCGAGTTAAACGCAATAAGGCCGGATCTTAATCAACCGAAGCTGTGTGCTGCGCTTGACTTTGCAAGTGAGTGTGACGTTGGTTGCCACACAACTGTAAAGGTTGAATATTTGCAATCGCCAAACGCAAAGGAGTTTCAAAAGATTCCTGATAATGACTCAATATATCTTCAGCAGTATGGAAAAAAATATTCCCGTCCCCCAGTTTACCTATGCAAACATTATCTCCAATGTGAATAAATGTATGAACGGGATCGTTGTTTTTTAAAATTGCAATAGGAGTGAATTGATTGTTTGTATCTAAAGTTTTTAAGTTTGTATACTCGTTGCGGAATTTATCTAGAAATGAAGTTGAATTAAACTCCATAAAGTTCACAAACTGATAGCAAGTTGCTGGGATTTTTTTACCTTTATAAATCTCAGCAACTGTCTTATTTCCTAAGAAAGGGACTAATCTATCTGGAGGGCAATCATCGAAATAAATCTGCAATCCTGAGTTTACACATTTTAAGAATTGCTTTTGCCATAGATGTGAAGGTGTATAGTCGTGATTGCCATTTTGTGTTTTGATATTAAAAGTGAAAGAGCTTTTTGGCCTGTCGTCACTAATGTCAATCATTTTTTTTGCCAGCTCATCATCTCTTTTATTGCCATCGATATAATTAAACACAGTGCCGTTTATTTCAAAAGGGATATGCTTTAATACCACTCTATTCTTCAAGCCTCTCTCATGAAACCCAGCGAAAGCACTCTCTCTTTTTTTGGATCTATCAATTTTTATAGATACTGATGGCTCTAAACACTCCACAGACCTGTTATAACACGTTGCTCCAGATGTTTGTGAATTGTACGGGTTTTGTGTTGAAGCCATATCTGTTGTTGAGAGCAATCTTTTATTTGAAATATTGCTGACCGGTGTCGTCATGATGCAACTCCTTTTCTTTTATTGATTGATGTTGTTCGGAGTCACAACCCTATATAAAGTTCATAACAAAATGGTCAGCCAATATAACAATGAGTGGCAGTATTACCCTTTAGTCTGGCAGTCTGCCGATGCACCAGATGCTACCAGGTGTGCCAAGTGGTATCACGACCATGGTAATAATACTTGAGTAATTGTATTCCAACGAGACTATGCTCTGGTGTCAATGGGAGAAAAGTCCGAAGCGTTATGCGGAGCTGAGAAGGCGGGGAGTCAGTGATGAACTGACGAGACAGACGGTAGGATCTAGCAAAGGGCAGTTGCGAGTATGCCGGAGTCCTGCGCTGCACTTAGCATTGCCGAATAGTTGGTTCGATGAATTAGGTTTGATTAGATTATTGGCTGCTTAACTGACCGAAACGCCCAGTACGGACCCGTAAACTGGGTGTTGTGGGAGTTGCGCCTTGCAAGCGCGTAAAATCTTGTGACCTGAAATGGTCATCGCGGTAAAGCTGTGGTCGGCAGCCGTGTACCGAGTCTTGCGTGGTAGAAGGTAACGACTACTGCGAAGCGTAGACAGGGTGATAACAGGCCGTAACGTCTGCTAAGGGATAATTAGCCCCGAAATTGCACGTGGTTGAAGTGGCTGACCTTCTCTCTCAATGGGGAAAGCGGAAGTCGGGAGCTCCGCTAATGACAAGGCATCCCGACTGCTTCCGGGGTTCGTACCCACGGCATGTTATCGAATGATTTTACGTGAACAAGGGAGATCCTGAACGTTCAGGCGGAGCCTGTAGGGTCCGACGAGCCTTTAAAGCAAGAACGACTTGATGACGTTCAGGAAGTCAGACCAGCTGATAGTACTCCGAGGCGGGGAGAGCCCGTCACATGGGGAAGCGGCTGGCGGTATTTGAGCCTTTCCAGGGAAACATGGGCTCCACATCTGAGGGAGTTACGGTCTTCTACGCAGTGAGAAGGTAAACCAGCCATGGCAACGGGACTGGAGAGGGTAGCAGCGAAAGCCCGGAGTTATCCGAAACTTCGCTTCACAAGTCTGGCACATCACATTACCCCGGCGAGCCTGTGTATGAATCTGAACAAGATTCCACACAACACATCGCCCGGAGTCGATGGGCTGACTGTCGAAGAGACAAAGAAAGACTTTAAGCGGTGGTTGGAACAGACACTGACGTCTATCCATCGGCAAGGCTACAAGGCACCGCCGGTCAAAAGGGCATGGATACCCAAGCCGGGGAAAAAGGAAAAGCGCCCTCTGGGTGTTCCCTGCATCAATGACCGGGCTTTGCAGCGAAGTGTTGCTGATGTGCTGAATGCTATTTATGAGCAGGACTTTTTGCCCTGTTCCATGGGTGGCAGGCCACGACTGGGAGCGCACCATGCCCTGTCCACTTTTAACGAGGTGGTTTCAGGCCGAAAGGTCAGCTGGGTGCTGGAAGCGGACTTGAAGAACTTCTTTGGGAGTCTTGACCATGGATGGCTGCTTCGTTTTGTGGAACACCGGGTCGGTGATCCCAGAATCCTGAACCTTATACGGCGCTGGTTGAAAGCCGGGGTGATGGAGGCCGGGGAGTTGCAAGAGTGTGAAGAAGGTACGCCTCAGGGTGGGCCGGTCAGCGTAGTTCTGAGCAACCTGTACCTGCATTATGTGCTTGACCTCTGGTTCGAGTGCATGGTCAAGCCTCGGCTAAAAGGCGAGGCATGGCTGATCAGGTACATTGATGACTTTGTGGTGTGTTTTCAGTATCGCAGTGATGCGGAGCGGTTCATGAATGTGCTGCCACAGCGACTGGAGAAATTTGCGCTGAAACTGGAGCCGGATAAAACCCGGTTAGTCAGGTTCGGACGTTTTGCCAGTCGTGGGGGAAGACGACCGGAAACGGTTTATTTCCTTGGCTTTACGCACTACTGCACAAGGAATCTGAAAGGAAACTTCATGGTGGGAAGGAGAACGGAAAAATCCCGCCTAAGACGCAGCATAGCCAAACTGAAGGAACTACTGAGACGAATACGCCATGATCCGCTGCACGAACAAGTGACAGCGATCAATCGACGGTTGAGAGGGCATTATGCGTATTACGGTCTGGGAGGAAACTTCCGAAGTATGGAGAAGCTTTACCGATTTGTTGACCGCTACTGGTACAAGATGCTGTGTAGCCGATGCCGGAAAGGCAAGATTCCATGGGAAAAGTACCATAACCTCAAGCAGCTTCTGCCGCTACAGAAACCGAGGATAATGCTGCCTTTTATGGCAATGAAATCCATGGCTGTGCTGTGAGTCAAATATCGAAGAGCCCGGTGCGGGAAATCCGCACGCCGGGATCTGAGGGGGTTGGAGCTACAATTGGTAGCTCCTTCTACCCGGTGAGCGTAGCTGTGAGGCTTCGCCCTATCCCGGTTATCCAATGCTTTGTTCCTGAGAGGAATTGAGTCCTGGATAATAAACCCGGCATCTCAGCGGGTCATCACCCCAAAAACGCCTGATAAGCCTTGTTATCCGTTTCTTCACAGTAGTAATAGTCCAGCTCAGCCAGAAATTTTGCGATGTGTGGTCTCTCCATTTCTGGTACTTCCAGACCGACAGCCACACGACCATAGGCAGCTCCGTGGTTCCGGTAATGGAACATGCTGATATTCCATTGGTCACCCAGTTTGTTCAGGAAGTTGAGCAGGGCACCCGGACGTTCCGGGAATTCAAAACAATAAACCACCTCATCCTTTACGGCTTTACTGTGACCGCCTACCATGTGCCGGACGTGCAACTTAGCCATCTCGTTGTCGGTCAGGTTCTCTACCGGATAACCTTTCTCTTGCAACTCTTGGGTCAGATTATCAATGGGCATTTGATCGGGATGAACCTGGACACCTACAAAGATTCGGGCATTTTTGGGGTCGTGGAATCGGTAGTTGAATTCGGTGATATTCCTCTTACCAAGGGTTTCACAGAATTTTTTGAAACTGCCGGGTTGTTCAGGGATGGTGACAGCGATGATCGCTTCGCGCTTCTCACCTAATTCCGCACGTTCGGAAACATAACGCAGACGATCAAAGTTGATATTGGCGCCACTGGCTATAGCCATCAGTTTCTGATTGCTGGCACCTGTCTCGCTGACATATTTTTTCAGGCCAGCTACGCTTGCCGCACCAGCAGGCTCACAGACCGAACGGGTATCATCAAAGATATCCTTGATGGATGCGCAGATTTCATCAGAGCTGACCGTGATCACTTCATCAATGTATTTCCGGCAGAGCTTGAAGGTTTCTTCGCCGATCTGAGCCACAGCAATGCCATCAGCAAAAAGACCCACATGGGGCAAGGTTACTCGCTCATCAGCTTCCAGAGCGGCTTTCAGACAAGCAGATTCTTCATACTCAACACCGATGACTTTGATATCAGGGCGCAGATACTTGATATAGGTCGCTATGCCTGCTGCCAGACCACCTCCGCCGACGGGTACAAAAACAGCGTCGAGCTGACCGGAAGTCTGACGGAGAATCTCCATGCCGATCGTGCCCTGACCGGCGATGGTGTGAGGATCATCATAAGGATGAATAAAGGTATAGCCCTGTTCTTCAACGAGTTTCATGGAGTAAGCCAAAGCCTGATCAAAGGTATCACCATGAAGGATGACCTTGGCTCCTCTGGCCTCGCAGGCTTTGTACTTTATTTCAGGAGTAGTACCGGGCATCACGATAACGGCTTCAATTCCCATGGTCTTGGCTGCCATGGCCACGCCCTGGGCATGATTGCCGGCAGAAGCACAGGTCACTCCGCAGGCTTTTTCTTCAGCGGTTAACTGGGCCATCTTGTTATAAGCGCCCCGGATTTTAAATGAGAATACGGGTTGCAGGTCTTCTCGCTTCAGAAAAACCTGATTATTCAAACGTTTGCTGAGAAATGGAGCCTCATGAATAGGAGTCTCAATCGCCACATCATAAACTTTGGCTTCGAGAATCATTCTTATGTACTGATGAGGCATGGGACTTCACTTTTGTAATAACTTATCTTGATTGGACTGATTCTAAACAGGCATGTGTACAAGAAACAATCTTTTATCGTTTTCAAGTAACAAAAGGTTATACGAAATTTGAAGTATTTAGTTCAGCGGGGGATCGTTTCCGGGGGTATAATCCCTGGCTTCATTGTACATGACCGCAAGGTAGAGACATGACCCAGGACGAGCTGAAGAAGGCGACTGCCGAGGCTGCATTGCAGCGGATCCTCCCTCATCTGGAAGAAGATATGATTATCGGTATTGGCACTGGTTCCACGGCCAATTTCTTTATTGATGCTCTGGCAGAACACAGAAACAGTTTTGATGGTTGCGTAGCCAGTTCAGAGGCTTCTGCTGATCGTCTGAAACAGCACGGGATTCCGGTTTATGACCTGAACAGTATCAGTGAACTGCGCTTTTATATTGACGGGGCTGATGAGTCCAACAATCGTCTGCACCTGATCAAAGGCGGTGGAGCAGCCCTGACAAGGGAAAAAATTGTGGCTGCAGTGGCGAAAGAGTTTATCTGTATTGCTGATGAGAGCAAGCTGGTAGACGTGCTGGGTGAATTCCCGCTTCCTGTTGAGGTTATTCCCATGGCTCGCAGTCATGTTGCCCGTGAACTGGTTAAGTTGGGTGGTGACCCCGCTTACCGTGAAGGGGTTATGACAGATAATGGTAATATCATTCTGGATGTATGGAATCTGGAGATTACTGACGCCATGGGTCTGGAAGAAAAAATCAACCAGATTGTGGGGGTCGTAACTAATGGATTGTTTGCGGCTCGACCTGCTGACGTGTTGCTTCTGGGCACTGCGGAGGGGGTTAAAACCATCAAGCCCTGAATAACCAGAGCCGGGTGTAAACCCGGCCATTTCCCCTGACCTCTACCATGAAATATTATTTGTCACCAATATGGGACAATAATGATTTCCTGAACTCATGGTTCAGAAAATGGTGTTCAAAAAGAAGTGAAGCGAAGCCAGAACGCTACCTAAAGAAAGTGACAATATAATCAGTTCGCCGGTTTTCAGTTCATTATCCTGTGTATTATGTTGTTTCGTATCCATACTGCTTCTCCTTACATCCTTGTTTAGAGTATTCCCTTACTGAATGCTTTCACTCTAGGTCTGTGATAGCTCTGCCGCCTTAAGACGTTCGTATAGATTTAGACATAAGTCGAAGAAAAAAGTTTGGAAAAAAAGCTGTTATGACTGAAAAAAATCCTTAATATAACTTTTCGAGAGAAAGATGGATTTAGATAATGAGAAAATGGAATTAAGTCCATTCCAAGAGAACTACAGCATGATAAGAAAAATGAACAAAACTCTGGCCGCTCTGGCGGTATCTGCAGCCGTAGCAGGGGCTTCCGGTCTGGCTCAGGCTGCCGACACGATAAAAATTGCTTTAGCTGGCCCGGTAACAGGTCCTGTAGCCCAGTATGGTGATATGCAGTTCACCGGCGCCAGGATGGCCGTAGAGCAAATCAACCAACAGGGGGGCGTCAATGGTAAGCAGCTGGAAGCGGTAGTCTATGACGATGCCTGTGATCCCAAACAGGCCGTAGCGGTTGCCAACAAAATCGTTAATGATGATATCCGTTTTGTCGTAGGGCATCTGTGTTCCGCTTCTACCCAGCCTACCACCGACATCTATGAAGATGAAGGTATCCTGATGATCACCCCCGCCTCCACCAGTCCGGAGATCACCAGTCGTGGATATGAGCTGATATTCCGCACAATTGGACTCGATAGCCTGCAAGGACCTACTGCGGGTAACTACATCGTAGAGAGCATAAAGCCTGAGCGTATGGCAGTTATCCATGACAAGCAACAGTACGGTGAAGGCATTGCCACAGCTGTTAAGAACACGGTTGAAAAAGCCGGTATTGATGTGGCTGTCTTTGAAGGTGTTACTTCAGGTGACAAGGACTTTTCAGCGCTCATTGCCAAGTTGAAGAAGGAAGATGTCGATTTTGTTTACTACGGTGGCTATCACCCTGAGCTGGGCCTGATTCTGCGTCAGAGCGCAGAAAAGGGTTTGAAGGCTAAATTCATGGGACCTGAAGGTGTGGGCAACAAGGATATTTCAGCCATTGCCGGTCAGGCTTCAGAAGGTTTGCTCGTGACACTGCCGAAGAGTTTTGATCAGGACCCTGCCAACGCCAAACTGGTAGCCGCCTTCGAGGCAAAAGGTGAAGATTCATCCGGTCCTTTCGTATTCCCTTCCTATTCTGCTGTTCAGGTTATGGCAGAAGGCATGGAACTGACCAAGAGTGAAAGCCCTGAAGAAGTAGCCGACGTTCTGCGTTCAAACACCTTTAGTACGCCAACAGGTAACCTGGCCTTCGATGGCAAGGGAGACCTGAAAGACTTCAGTTTTGTCGTTTATGAATGGCACGCTGACGGTACCAAGTCTGAGGCTTCAAAATAAAAGCCCGATCGGGAAATACCGTCGACTGTAACTGTGATGGTATTTTCATTACAGGGAATAGCTTGCATAGGCCGACGCTGAAATGTTCAGTTGTCGGTCTGCTTCTGTCTCATCTTTTAGTTCCCAATCCCTGTTCAATGTCTTCCACGCTGGGTAGTTGCGATTGCAAGTTTTCCGGCAGTGATTGAGTGAGTTGGTATTCCGAAACGCCAATAGGCTTTTGCATATCACTGAGAGAGTACTCTGCCACGAGTTTGTCTTTGTTCTTGCACAGCAGAATGCCAATAGTGGGCGTATCGCCCTCTTTACGCAGTTGTTCGTCCACGGCTCTGATATAAAAATTCAGTTTGCCTGCATGTTCCGGTTCAAAATCTACCGTCTTCAGCTCAACCACCACATAACAATCTAACCGGACATGGTAAAACAGCAGGTCAATATAAAAATCCCGTTGTCCTACCTGTATATGAAATTGTTTGCCCAAATAAGCAAATCCAGCCCCTAATTCCAGCAAAAACTGGGTGATATGCTCGGTCAAACCTTTCTCAAGCTCACGTTCGTTGTAGTTTTGGGTCAGGGCGAGAAAATCAAATACATAAGGGTCTTTCAGAGTTTCTTGCGCCATGTCAGATTGTACGGCTGGCAGGGTGGCACTAAAGTTACTGACGGCTTGTCCATCTCGCTGCCAGAGGCCGCTTTCTATCTGGTGAGTGAGTACGCTTCGGCTCCAACCGTGCTCAATGGTACTTCTCACGTAATACAGGGCTTCTGGAACACTTTTACACTTGCTGATAATTTGCAAATTATGTCCCCAGGGTACCTGTGTTAATTGGGCAACAAGCTGTTGCCCAATTGCCTGCTCCCCGGAGTAATAAAGAAACCATTGGCGAATATATTTAAGATTTCGCTCCGAAAACCCCTTAATTTCAGGGAAATCCGACATTAAGTCCTTACTGAGTTGTTTCAGGAAGCCTTCACCCCAGTTAGCCTGAGCCTGTCGACGAACAATGTCTTCCCCCAGTTCCCAGTAAAAAGCCAGCAAGGTCGAATTCACCTGAACAGCGGCTTTAAGCTGAGTTGACAGTACTTTCTGTTTCAACGTTTTCAGCCAGTTTTTGTACTCGCCGTTCAGGCTTAGGTTGACGGTGTTTTTTTGTTTGCTCATGCACGAACCTCTTTTAGCACCGCTGAAACTTAGTTGAGATATTGCCCGAATTCAATGTCAGCATTCTGCTACCAGAGCAACGCAGGAGCAGTTGCCGCGTAGGGCAGCTATTCTCGGTCAGGCTCCTGGTGGGCACTCACTCACCCCTTCAACATATCAAACACAACCCGAGCAAAGCCCCGAGCCAATTCCGGGTTGGAAAGATACTGCAACATCATTTCCTGTTGAGCCTCGTTGCTGTCCATCACGGCATCATCAATGGCTTGTGGGAAGTCACCAAGCAGTGCTTGTTCAGCGGTATTGTTCTCAATCTGCTTCATCACCGTTTCGTTTTCGGCCAGTTTGTCCCGCACGGTAAAGGCGTAATTGATCAAGTCAGCATCGGTCAGGTTGTCGGTAATAAACATCTCATTCAGCCGTGCCACAATCTGGGATAAGAACTCTTCTTTCTTGTCCTTGGGTTTGGCGGAACCGACATCGCTGGAGGGTTCCAGTTCATAGCCCTCGGCGTCTTCCTTGAGTTCAATGTCTTGCTGGCGAATCTTGGACAACCGGTAATGGCTCATGACCACGTTATCCAGGTCAATATCATCTTCTTCAATAACCTTTTCACGGAGCAGTGGGCGCAGGTAGCGAGCGTAAAGGCTGAGCTTTTCCAGGTCTTTGTTGTCGTAGTCCACAATCTGGGACATAAACTCGTAGAAACGGGTAAAGGTGCCTAAGTCCTTTTTGAAGATTTCCAGCCGGTCTTTTTCCAGCTTGCATTCTTTGAAGCTGTTTTCAGCATTAGCGATTAACACGGCATCTTTGGTCTTCCTGGTTCGTTCGAACATCTCCTTGGCACGCACATAAGCATCAATGGCAGAACTGTATCGCTTCTGCCAGCGATCCACAGCGGGCTTGCAAATGTTGCTCACCGCTGCATTGCTTTTGCTCTTGGAAAGAAAAGCCTCGCAGAACTGTTCTACTTCGTTCCAGGTAAAGATACCGCTGGCACGGAGTTTTTCGTAAAGGTCGAATACTTTATCCGGGTCTGTCACATCCGCCAGTTCAGCGATTTGGTAATACGGCTGGAATGCGGCCAGAATCTCTTCCGGCTCATTGACAAAATCCAATACAAAAGTGCCGCACTCGGCTTTGCCGGGATAGGTACGGTTCAGACGGGAAAAGGTTTGCACACATTCCAAACCACCTAAGGGCTTGTCTACATACATGGCGCAGAGTTTCGGCTGATCAAAGCCAGTCTGGAATTTGTTGGCAACCAGCATGATCTGGTAGTCGTCGCTATCGAATGCTTTGCGCATGTCCCGGCCCTTTAGAGCTGGGTTCATATTGGTTTCGGTGAACTTTTGGTCCAGCAGGGCAGAGCTGTCCGGATCGTCCTTATGGAATTCCACCTCGCCGGAGAAGGCAATCATCACGGCTATCGAACTTTTGTGTTCTGAGAGGTATTTATCAAACGCCAGCTTGTAACGCACCGCTTCCTTACGGGAACTGGTGACCACCATCGCCTTGGCCTGACCACCCAGCAAGCCCATAACATGCTCTTTGTAGTGCTCGGTGATGACTTTCACCTTCTGGGAAATATTGTATTCATGAAGCCGCACCCAGCGGTTCAGTTTTACCTTGGCTTTTTTGCTGTCTACCTCTTCGTCCTCGGCCTCTATTTTTTGGGCCAGCTGATAGGCCACCTTGTAGTTGGTGTAGTTTTTCAGCACATCGAGAATAAAGCCTTCCTCAATGGCCTGGCGCATGGAATACACATGGAAGGCTTCAGGCAGGTTCTTCTCGGAAGCAGGCTCATCAGGTTTGGGCAGGCGACCAAACAGCTCCAGGGTTTTCGCCTTGGGTGTCGCAGTGAACGCATAGTAATTCAGGTTGCTGCTGCCCCGGCGTGAGGCAATGGTGGCATCTAGCATATCTTCAGAAGACAGCTCTTTGTCCTCATCTCCGTCATCAGCACCATCCACCATCAACACTTCCTTCAGCTTGCGGGCGGTGGAGCCGGTTTGTGACGAGTGGGCTTCGTCGGCAATCACGGCATAGCGGCGTTCCTTCAGTCTGGTACTGTTCTCAATGGCCGCCAGTACATAAGGGAAGGTTTGAATGGTGACAATAATAATCGGTTGAGCACTCTCCAGAGCCGCTGCCAGTTTCTCCGACTTGGAGCCGTCACCTTCTTTTTTGTTGATACGCCCCACCACACCGTCGGCGTGTTCAAACTGATAAATAGTGTCTTGTAGCTGATCGTCCAGCACGGTTCTGTCGGTAATTACAATCACCGAATGGAACTGCTTGTTGCCTTCACCGTCGTACAGGGTAGAAAGCTGGTGGGCGGTCCAGGCAATGGAGTTGGATTTACCGGAACCGGCACTGTGCTGCACCAGATACTTGTTGCCCGTGCCTTCTGCCTTGGCCGTTGCAATCAGCTTGGTCACCACATCCCACTGGTGATAACGGGGAAAGATCAGGGTTTCCTTTTTCGACTTGCGGCCTTCCCAGTCTTCCTTCTCTTCGATCTGCAAATGCACAAACCGACCGATAATATTCAGCAGGTTGTCGGGCAGCAATACCTCGTTCCACAGGTATTCGGTGGCGTACTCATTCCGGTCTTCAGGAATATCATTGCCTGCACCGCCTTCAGCCGTGCCTTTGTTAAACGGCAGAAAGAAGGTATCGCTGCCCGCCAGTTTAGTCGCCATATACACTTCGTACTGACTCACGGCAAAATGCACCAGCGCCCCCCGTTTAAAGGTCAGCAACGGTTCCGGCTTGCCGGTTTCCGGGTCTTTGGGCAGACGGGTCTTTTGATATTGTCGTTTGGCGTTTTCAATGGCCTGTTTGAATTCCGATTTCAGCTCCAGCGTTGCCACGGGCAGACCGTTTACAAACAACACCAGGTCAATGCGCCATGCCTTGGCTTTTTTACCGGTTTCTGCCAGATGAGCGTCGACGCCTTCCCCCTCGGGGGAAGGTTGGGATGGGGGGACAAGATTGACATAAGGACTGTAAACCAGCTCCGGCACCACACGACAACGGTTTTCTTTAAAGCGGGCCAGCGTATCCGGGTTCAGGGTATGTTCCGGCATAAACTGACACAGGGAGAACCGGGCATTGCGAATCTTCAAACCATGACGCAATACGCCCAGTGTGCCAAAGCTGCGAAGCTCCTTATCAATGGCATTAGAGTCGGCTTTCTTTAACTGGTTGACCAGATGGCTGATAAAATGCTGCTCCGAATCCACCGGAAAGCTTTTGCAGAACTTTTGCCATTCCTTCGGCTGGGTGTTCTGAACAAAATCCAGCACATCGCTGGTATACAACGCCGTTTCCCGGTCGTACTGATCACCACTGCCCAGCAGCCAGCCTTTGGCTTGCAGGCGGGCGATCATATCGTTTTGGAATATCGATTCGGTGGTGCTATCCATATTTCACGGTCTCAACATGGTACCTAAAGGTCTCGATATGGGACTCTTCAGGCATTGTGCAGACAGTGTCTGCACAATGTATCAATCTGGCTGAATTGTCTCCACACTGCGGAGACAATTCGAGGATTCCACTATTCAGTTTTATTCTCAATACGTTTTCGGGCGTTGCTGACGGCTTCCTGAAAGCGCTCTTCCAATATTTCTTTGGAGGGTATGTTGGTGAGATAGTCTGCTATATGGATACCGCTTTTATCCAGTTCAAGTAATTCAATTTGCTTTTGCTTCTTACCTGCACAAAGAATGATGCCGATAGGGGGGTCTTCTCCATGCTGACGGTCATATCTATTCAGCCAGCGTAGATATAACTCCATCTGTCCTTTGTACTCAGCTTTAAACTTGCCTGTTTTCAGTTCAATAGCAACCAGTCGCTTCAGTTTTCGGTTATAGAACAAGAGATCAATATAAAAATCATCTTCATCAATTTGAACTCGGTGCTGGCGTGCGACAAAAGTGAAGCCCATACCCATTTCTAACAGAAAATGCTCCATTTCCCGCAAAATAGCATCCTCAAGATCTTTTTCCACGTAGGTATCATTAAGCTCAAGAAAATCCAGAATGTAAGGGTCTTTCAGAACGATATCCTGATCGGCTTTCCCTTGATCCCTCAGCATTTTCAGATCGTGAACGATGGTTTCTTCCGGCTTTCGGGATAAGGCAGTACGCTCAAACAGCATGGAATCCATACGCTCGCTGAAGGTGCGGACAGACCATCGCTCCTGAATCGCCATGGTCATATAGAACTCACGTTTTAGTGGGTCATCAATGTAAATCAACAGTTTCAGGTGTGACCAGCTCAATTGTCTCCACACTGTAGAGACAATTTCATCAGCCTCACAGATTTCGGCAAACTTAATACAATGTCTCAATTGCTGAGGGCTCCAGCCCTTACCAAAATGCCCGGAGAGCTGGCGGGACAAGTCGGAAATAACCTGTTTGCCGTAGTCTGCCCGCTTACCCTTCAGGATTTCCTGCTGAATACGCTGACCGACCTTCCAATAGAGTGCGGTTATCTCGGCATTGAGTGCCACCGCTGCCCGTTGTTTGGCTCTTTGTATCAGGTCTTTGATTTCGCCGAACAGGTTGTCTGGCTCTTTTGATGAAGCGGGTGTTTTGCTCATACGGTGGCCTCTGTGGGGTGTTCTTTTTGTTCTGTTGCTGGTTGCCAGTCACGGACGTCCTAAGAGATTTCAGGGAGTGATTTAACCAGATTTAACAGCTCATGGGTTAGCAGAATCAGTTCTTTTAACAGTTGCGGGTTAATATCCAGATGCCCTTCGTATTCCGCCAGGTTACGATGGTTGTGGCATTGATCAAGAACCCGCCATTTTGCACGACTCACGTCTAATGTATACTGCAAACACTGGAACACCAGATAACGGCTTTCAGAGCGGTAGCCGTGCCAGCGTAATGCAGCAAGTGACAACGCATGGGCAGCACTCTAGGAGCCTGACCGAGAATGGCGTAACTAGATCCCCAGAGGCTCTCTAAAATTTCAGGATGAGCAAAAAACATCCAATTTTTGGTGTAATTTTGCTCATTTTTGCAAATTTAGGCCTTTTCACAGCCTTTATGCCGCTTTTTTAACCCCTTTTAAATTCTCAAGACGGATTGATCCCGTTGAAGCGGCCTTCACAAATTTTTTGAAATTGTGTGCCGTGCATACCAGTGAGAACTCTGCTTCTACCTTCTCTTTACCACGAAGGCTAAAACTCCTGAACCCTGAGTTTTTTATATGACCAAACGGTGGCTCTGCAATGACCTTACGACGCTCATAGATTGCTTTCGCACTGGCTGTCTCCATTTTCTTGTTCATACGTTGCCGCGCGGGCTCAAACTTGTCTGTGCGGATGACCCTGCCAGCATCCTTTTTTGAGCCACTGCATTGTGAACGGTAAACACACTTCCTGCATGCGTCCTTGTTCGCCCGGTAACTCTGCCTCTTGGCCTTGCTGTCTGGGTTAGTTATCAGCTTCTCCCCAGCCGGACAGATAAACACATCCATTTCTGCATCGTAGTCAAAATCTGCTTTGACAAACTTACGCTCAGAGTCCTTAAGCTGGGTATCTGCTGGCTTCTCTTTTCTGTCGGTGGCTATGTAGCCATCTATTTCATGCTTATCCAGCACATGCAGGTTTGGCCCTGAGAAATAACCATTATCCATGCTCACCTTATCCACAACAGCACCATCGGTTGTCTCAGACAGTGCTTCCAAAGCAGGCTCTGCCTCCTGAACATCATTGGCTTGCTGGCTGATGTGCTGGCCGACGATGATCTGATTATCAGCATCTACGGTGATTTGAGCATTGTAGCTGTACTCACAGTAACTTTTCTTGCTCATGATCCGGGCATCATGGTCTGCAAAGCTTATCTGCCTTTTGTCGTCAATAGGCTCATCAGGGTTCAGGGCTTTTTCGCGTTCTTCAAGGGCTTCTTTGGCCGCTTTGATTTTTTTCAGACGCTCCTCTTTAAACTGGAGGTCTTCAGGAATGCTGTAGCCGTTGCTTGCTTTGTAGGCGTCGTCTTCTTCCTGGTCGCACTGACTGGCTTTTTTGATCAGCTCATCCACTTCTGCACTGAGTTCTGCCTCTTTAGCCTTGAGCCTTCCGTAGGTCATGGCCTTGTGCTTTGAGCTGTTGGCTTTGAACTTGGAGCCATCCAGGCTGATATGGCCCAGTGATGCCATTTTGAGCTCCATGGCCAGTTTGACGGACTGTTTGAAGCAGTCATGAAAAAACGACAGATTTTCCTTACGAAAATCTCCCAGAACCCTGAAATTTGGGCAGTTCATTTGTGAGATATACATGAACGCCAGATCTTGTCGACACCGTCGCTCAATCTGACGGGAGCTGAAAACACCATGGCTATAGGCGTAGATCAGAATAGCGACAATGAGCTTTGGAGGGTAAGCGTGCTGACCAAGGTGGTGATATTTTTTTTCAACCTCAGACGTATCGATGTTCTGAAAAATGCTTTCATAAACGAAACAATCATGGTCTTTGGGAAGCAGGTCGAAAATGTTGGTTGGGAACAGCAGATGCTGGTCAAACTCAACAGGGCTGTCCTTGAATTTTGGTAGTGGTGACATCTGGCATCATCGGAGTTGGTTTAAGGCTTATCATAACAGATAAGCCTATTCTCGGTCAGGCTCCTAGGAGCCTTATATGGTCCGCCCCGTTTTGCAAGAGCCTGTTTTGTTAATTAGCAAACAAAGATAACTGCAATCATATATACGGCCTATTCATGAGGTCTAACCCTCTGGCCCTGATGGGTATCCGCGCAACCTGGCCTTATCAGTCCGACGGCCTCAAGGGTCAAGGCTCCTATCAGGTTTCAGGTTGCCGGTTTTTACCTGTTTGCCATCAACTGTACATGCTCATCGCAATCTGCGGGGGGGTCCCCTTTGATTAAGCTTATGCTTTACTTTGCCGCTGCCGCCTTTACTTCATTATGCAGCCTTGTAAACTTCATTTCGGGTCATGATGACCCAGACAATCCGAGCCATTTTATTAGCCAGACCAACGGCGGCAACGTTGTGATTGCTGCGCTCATTAAGTTGGCTAACCCATTTTTTACAGCGGTCATCCTTATTTTTGAGGCAGTGGAGTACCGAACGTGCGCCGTGTATCAATAATGTGCGCAGGTATTTATCACCCCGTTTACTGATGCCCAGCAGGACTGACTTACCGCCTGTGGAATGCTGTCTTGGAACTAATCCCATCCATGCGGCAAGGTGTCGACCAGATTTAAAATACGTCGCATCACCAATGGCTGCCTTCAATGCTGTGGCAGTGATGGCTCCGATACCCGGCATAGTCATCATTCGACGACATTCGTCGTCGTTTTTTGCTAGCTCCTGAATTTTCTGGTCATACTGTTGAATACGCTTGTCAAGACTGGCCAACTCTTCTGATAAACCATGTAGCAGCTCACGAGTCAGCGAATGGAGTCCATTTTCAGCATCTTCCAGAATTCGTGGAAGCTGTGCACGAACTTTACCAATACCCTGGGCAACTACAATACCTTCTTCCAATAGTGACCCCCGGATCTGGTTAACCAGGGCAGTTCTCTGATCAACCGCTTGTTGACGATAGCGGTGCAGAAGTTGCCAGGCCTGCTGCTCTGATGTTTTAACAGGTACAAAACGCATGCTGGGCCGTGAAGCTGCTTCTGCAATCGCTTCAGCATCGTTGTAGTCATTTTTGTTGGTCTTGACATAAGGCTTGACAAATTGAGGTGAAATCAGCTTGACAGTATGCTCATAGTTCTTGAATAACCGAGCCAAATAGTGAGCACCACCACAAGCTTCCATAGCGATAATGCATGGCTCCAGATTTGCCACGTACTCTAGAAGGTTCTTCCTGGACGACTTCTTTCTGATGACTTTGCTACCCTGCTCATCAACACCAAACAGGTGAAAGTTGTTCTTGCCAATATCGATACCAAGTACTGAAATAGTCATGGGTGGTTCGCTCCGGTTAATCCTGTTTAAATGGTTAACTCCATTTTGGCTCATTTGAAGCCGTTTAGGAGGGGCGGACCATCCCATTAGACCGAGAATAGCTGCCCTACTGCGGCGGCAGCAAATTGGTCTGAAAATCCGCTTTTGTTCGTCAAATAGCTAGCTATTCTCCTCACAAAACCGAATTTTCATCCTCAATTTTCTGCCGTCCTCGCTACGGGCGCTATTCTCGGTCAGGCTCCTAGGCCAGAGAAAACTGGCTGTCGACGGATAAACCACTGATGGCAGCATCTTTGAGTTTGGTTTCAGCCGCCCGAACCATCCCTGCAAATTCCTGTGCATCGGGGGGTTCTTGTTTGAGCTTGTTGATTTTGACCAGATTATCCAGCTCTTTCACGATGGCTTGTCTCCGGTTAAGGGTTGATCGGTCAGCCAGAGTTTGGGCTGTTCCATAAGTCGTGTGACAAAACTTTGCTGACTGTCTACTCTTTGCTGGAATTCTTCAGGCGTCAGCAGTGTAGGATTAATGATTCGCCCCAGCTGATTTTCTGCTGGTTCCAGATGCTCAATAATCTCGCCATAACTTAAATCATGCCCCACCAGCAAAACGTCTATATCACTGCCCGCGTGTTCCTGTCCTTTTGCTACCGAGCCATAAATAAATGCCATGTCACATTGACTTAAAACGGGCGACAGTGCCCCTTTAATCACGCTCTGTACGCCAAAGGTTTTGCGGGTAATGGCTTTCAGCTCTTCAAAAACGGGGTTATCGGGATTGGCTTGATAATGCTGCTGATTACCCTGCTGGTGAGTGGTGAGCAATCCGGCTTCGGTCATTTTCTTGAGTTCCCGAACCACAGCGCCCTTGCCGACCCCGGCCAGCCTTGCCACCTCGTTCAGATAAAAAGAACAGTCCGGCTTGCCGTAGAGCACAGCCAGCAGACGTTGCTGAGTTTTGGTGAACAGTACGGAGGCAATGGATGACACAGTGACGAAGTTCCTATAGAGGTATCAATATGGGAACTATAGGTCTCATATTGGGACTTTTCAAGGTCCCAAAAAAAGACCTTTTAGTCTCAATTTAGGACTGAACTGAATTGTCTCGACAGTGTCGAGACAATCGCAGGCTCAGATATTATGACGGAGCGACCCAGTCACGTACGTCGATTTTGCCGGTGACGGCGGCGGAGATTAGGGCGGTGCGGCGTTCTTGGAGCTTGGCAATCATTGACTCTGCATCTTTCGCTATCATGTCAAAAGATGCTTTCTTGCCAGCAACTTCACGCATAATACTGTCTTGCTCGTCTTCAGGCGGAACAAAAATCGGAATATCTGCTAAAACAGTTTTCTGCAATTTATATCTGCCAACGCCTTGTTTAATCAGCCAAGGTAAAATATCCATGTGTTCAAAATACAAACACGCCCACGCTGTAGAACAAGTTCCCTTGCCTTTGATCAAGTGAGCATGGTTGTTCACGTTGAACTTGCCTTTGACATGAATTGTCATGGATTTTTCTTTGAACTTAAGAAAATGGTCGCCATCCTCACCGAGCAGGAAGTACTCGCCTTCAACATTGTATTGGTTAATGTAATTGAGAATTCCTGTCGGTCCGTAATATGGGTATTCACCCTCCATTTTCATACGGGTCTGTCTATCAATAGGCGTTCTGAGGTTGTTGTCGACTTCACATGCGTGACGAACTCGCTTTACTTCCCAATGCTCCGGCACTTCCCCAAGCCACTCCATACCGGAATCCTTCATCGGTGCATCAGGGTTTAGCCCCTTGGTGACAGCATGACTAATCACCGCCTGTCGTTTTTCTTTCATCAGCCGGATCAGGGATTGCTGCTCTTCGATCAGGGTGTCGATTTTGGCGGTTTCGTGGCTGAGGAAGCTAAGAATATTGTCCTGTTCGACTCTATCTGGCAACGGAAGAACCAAGTCTTTCACAATTCCGGAGTTCAAACCGTGCATGATTGAACCTTTACCGAGAGTTTTTATCTGAAAACCAATCTCGTGTGTTTCATCAATCAGTATCTTGAAGAATCTTGGATCAATTTCATGCTCTTTAACTCTGGTTCTCAAAAGATGCGAATCAATTATCCCTAACGGAATGCCCTCAGGAACGATTTCGCACTTCCCACTTGTACCCATCATGGTTATTAGAATGTCATTCGGGAATACCTGATAAAGACTCATTTCTTGGAATTTTTCAGTAGTAATTTTTCTCTTTCCTAAAGAAAAATCCTTCTTAATTACATTTTCTTGCCCGTAGACATTGTGACCATGCTCAGCCATATCGTCGAGCTTTAAGGCACTGCCGAAAGGGCCGATCTTTATGCCTTCAGAGCCATCTTTAAGCACATAGCGGACTTTTTTTAAGTTCCAATGTTTGGGGATGGAACTCAACCACTCAACCCCAGAATCCTTATATTCCGGATAAGCCGCATATTTTTTGCGCTCAAGGCTGTTTCCATCCATCACAACTCACCCCCCAGTCCCTGCTCAATTTCTTCAATACTGGGCAGTTGCGATTGCAGATTTTCTGGCAGTGATTGGGACAGTTGGTATTCCGAAACACCAATAGGCTTTTGAATATCGCTGAGGGCGTATTCCGCCACGAGTTTGTCCTTGTTCTTACACAGCAGAATGCCGATAGTCGGCGCATCGCCCTCCCTGCGTACCAGTTCATCTACTGCTTTGATATAAAAATTCAGTTTGCCTGCGTGTTCCGGCCTGAAGTCACCCGCTTTCAGTTCAATGACTACGTAGCAATGCAGGTGTGCATGATAAAATAAGAGGTCAATATAAAAATCCTGCTGTCCTACCTGTATATGAAACTGTTTGCCCATGTAGGCAAAACCTGATCCCAATTCCAGTAGAAACTGAGTGATATGCTTAATCAATCCCTGCTCCAGCTCTCGCTCTGTGTAATGATCAGTGAAGGCAAGAAAGTCAAACATATGGGGGTCTTTCAGGGTTTGCTGTGCAAGGTCGGACTGGACGGCAGGCAGTGTTGCATTGAAGTTGTTGGGCGCTTGTCCCTTCCGCTGCCAAAGTCCACTTTCAATCTGGTGAGTGAGGACGTTTCGGCTCCAGCCATGTTCTATGGTTTTGCCCACGTAATACAGAGCTTCAGCCGTTGTTTGGCACTTGCTGATTATCTTCAGGTTATGTCCCCAGGGCACCTGAACTAATTGCGAAACAGCCTGTTTCGCAATTTCCGGAGATTGGTTCCAGAACAGATACCATTGTCGGATAAATTCAAGGTTTCGACGGGAAAATCCTTTGATTTCAGGAAATTCCGTCATTAAGTCATGGCTTAGTTGCTTCAGAAAGCCATCGCCCCAATTAGCCTGAGCCTGTCGGCGAATAATGTCTTCCCCAAGCTCCCAATAAAAAGCCAGCAAGGTTGAGTTCACCTGAATGGCGGCTTTGAGCTGGGTGGACAGTACCTTCTGTTTAAGGTTTTTCAGCCAGCTTTTGTATTCCTTATTCAGGCTCAGGTTAATGTTGTTTTTTGGCTTGCTCATGAGTGAACCTCTTGTAACAGACTCATGATTCTAGCACTCACCGCATCCAGATCAGCATCAATGGCTTCCAGCGCACGGGGCGGCCGATACACATAAAAATGTCGGTTAAAGGGAATCTCGTAACCCACAATACCAATCTCACCATCCTGGGCATCGCATTTATCGGCATTGATCCAGGCATCGGGTACATGGGGTGCCACTTCCCGGTTGAAGTAGGTTTCGATCAGGATATGGGTGGGCATTGATGGGTCAAGAGGAATATTCTCGTTATCCCGCAGGTCGCCATCGGTCTGGAATTCGACGATTTTGCCTTTGTATTCGAATGCGCCGTACAGTGGTTGGGTTTCTTCTTCCAGTACCTTTTTGATAACAGGTTCAGCTTCGGGGTTCTTGTGGGTGATGGCATCGAGGAACTGCTTTTTCTCTTTGGTATCCAGCTTTAAATTAGCGGCTTTGAGCGCGGCTTTCAGGTCTTTATCGAACTGGTTAAAGTCGTTGGACAGTACCGTTCCGACTGTATTTTGCAGAGTTTGGGCTTTCTCCATCAGCCCCCGCTGGAATAGCCAGAGCTTGTCGTTCAGTACCTCTTTGATCTGCTTCTCTTTCAGTTCTTTGAAGTCTTTTTTGATTTTGGTGCGGATGGCTTCTTCATTGTCTGCCAAGGTTGTATGACATTCTGTGCCGAATTCCTCAACCATCCAGCGCATAACGGCATTATACGGCCTGGGTGCATAGCGTAGACCCGTTACTGCGTCATCAGTAATCTGGGCGGACAGGCGAAGTGGGCGTTCCACGGTAATACGACGGTAGCCGAATTTATGACTGTCGAAAATTTTGGCGGCAAAATTTTCTTCGGATGCTTCTGCAAAGGCTCCAAAGTTTTGGGTAATGATGCGGCGATCCGCTTCGCTCATTATGTTCCGCTTGGAGCCCAGGGACTTACGCATCTTGCCGCAAAGGTTTACGCCGTTAATCAGCTGCACTTTACCTTTGCGTTCATTGGACTTTTTATTGGTCAGCACCCACACATAGGTAGCGATACCGGTGTTGTAGAACATGTCTGTGGGCAGGGCGACAATGGCTTCGAGCAGGTCGGCTTCGAGAATATAACGGCGAATCTCGCTTTCACCACTGCCTGCACTGCCGGTAAAGAGCGGCGAACCGTTGAGGATAATGCCGATGCGGCTGGGGTTCTGGTTCTCTGGCGTGATGTCCCTGAACTTGCTGATCAGGTGCATCAGGAACAGCAGCGAACCATCGGACACTCTTGGCAGGCCAGGGCCAAAGCGACCGTCGTAGCCTTTGTGTTCATGCTCATCTTTAATGGTGCCTTCGATCTTCTTCCAGTCCACCCCGAATGGCGGATTAGACAGCATGTAGTCAAACTGGTCGCCACTGAGGTGATCGTTCGACAGAGTGTTGCCCAGTTTGATGCGACTGACATCCTGACCCTTGATCAGCATATCGGCTTTACAGATGGCGTAGGACTCCGGGTTCAACTCCTGGCCAAAGGCCGTCATACGAGCTTTTGTATTGTGCTTGTATACGTACTCCATTCCCGCAGAGAGAAAGCCGCCTGTGCCTGCCGTTGGATCATAAATACTGCGAACGATCCCTTCTTTGGTTAAGGCATCATCATCTTCCATAAACACCAGTGAGGTGGTGAGCTCGACAATATCCCTTGGGGTAAAGTGTTCACCGGCGGTTTCGTTGGAAGATTCGGCAAAGCGACGGATCAGTTCTTCAAACACCAAGCCCATATCGTGGTTGCTGATCGCCTTGGGGCTGAGGTCGATGGTGGCAAACTTCCGCAGTACCTTGAACAGCAGGTTGGCTTCGTTCAGGCTGCCTGCAAACTCATCAAACTTGAAATGCTCAAAGATTTCACGGGCATCTTTGGAGAAGGAGAGGACATAGTTTTCAAGGTTGTCCTTGATATCGCCCTGACCCATCTTCGACAGGTTCATGGGTGAGGTATTGAAAAACGACAATCCAGAAGCACGCAGCAGCATCTTCTCCATACCTTCTTCAGGCAGGTTCATAGCCTTTACTTTTTCGTGCTGGGCAACCACTGCTTCCTTGGTGGGCTCCAGAACGCATTCCAGGCGGCGCAGCAGGGTAAACGGTAAGATGATGCGCCCGTACTGGGACTGCTTGAAATCGCCTCGCAGGAGGTCGGCTACGGACCAGATGAAGGCGGCAAGGTTGTTAGAGGTTTGGGTGTTGGGCATATCTTGACCAGATTGAGCTTTTGGCTGGCAGGTGAGTCAGCAAAAGTGACCAATTGATTGACTTTGATGCTGCTAGAGTACATCAAAAGTTCAGTATTAACGAATAGCGAAATATGTTTACCCAAGCTCTGGAGAGGCTGTCGCAAAACTCTGGTTCCCATGCTCCAGCGTGGGAACCCATACCCATCTCGCGCTGCAGAGTCCGCTTTTCAGGGGAGGTATGCATTCCCACGCAGAGCGTGGGAACGAGTTGTTAGAGTTTTGCGACACCCTCTGGAGTTCGGGGTTGCACATTCGAAAACTATAAGAATTGAAGTCTCTGAATCGTAAGGGCATATTGTTATTGTCGTCTAATGGGTAATGGCAATAATGAGTAAAATAATAAGAACTGCTAATGAGCTGCCTGGCTGCTAGTCAGTTGCAATACTGCCCTGATTAATGGGGGATTTTCCGCCAGCTATTTTTTTGTTCCATCCCTACCAAGAGCCTTTGTCGTGTGAGAGAATCGGCCCGACATTGAGGGGGTTTTTATAGATCTTCAGCCCTGACATATGGGTTTTGACCCAGACAGATCCAGGATGATATTTCGCAGACTTTCTTGTGGCTGAGTCAGAGCAAACCCTCTGAAGAAAAGTAAAAAATAGTAGAAAAAACAACGTTTACAAAAATAAAAAACGAGGTCGTGGAATGGGGGATTCAGGTTTTTACCTTATTCAACAACTACTTAACGGGCTGACGATAGGTAGTACGTATGCTCTGATTGCTATCGGTTATACCATGGTTTACGGCATCATTGGCATGATCAATTTTGCTCATGGTGAGATCTACATGATTGGCAGTTACATCGCTTTTGCGGTACTGGCCGCGTTAGCGATGATGGGAATAGACAGTGTTTCACTGATGCTGGTTTCCGCCTTTGTCATCAGCATCATTATCACCAGCACCTATGGCTTTGCGGTGGAGAGGGTTGCTTATCGGCCTTTGAGGAACAGCAACCGGCTGATTGCCCTGATTTCTGCCATTGGTATGTCCATTTTCCTTCAGAACTATGTCCGCCTGGCCCAGGGGTCAAGGGATATAGCCATGCCCAGCATGATCAGTGGTGGCTGGACCTTTGGTCCTGAAGACGGTTTTAATGCCACTGTGTCGTACATGCAGTTAATTATCTTTGTGGTGACGTTTATTGCCATGACGGCCCTGACTCTGTTTATCTCCAAGTCAAAAATGGGGCGAGCCTGCAGAGCTTGCGCTGAAGATCTTGGCATGACCGGGCTGCTTGGCATCAACACGCATCAAATTATTTCGATCACTTTTGTGATCGGGGCCGCTCTTGCTGCGGTAGCCGGTGTATTGCTTGGCATGTATTACGGAGTAATCAATCCCCACATTGGCTTTATGGCAGGTCTCAAAGCGTTCACTGCCGCAGTGCTGGGAGGAATCGGAAGTATACCCGGAGCTGTGCTGGGTGGTTTGATTCTGGGGGTCACGGAAGCCTTCACTGCAGGTTACTTCAGTGCGGAATATAAGGACGTTGTCGCCTTCAGTCTCCTCGTTCTGATTCTTCTGTTCAGGCCGACGGGTCTTTTGGGCAAGCCGGAGGTTGAAAAAGTATGAAATCATTACGCTTCACTCCGGCAATACTCTCGGCAGTTGTTTTGCTGATACTAACCAGCCTGATGATGGGGGTTCGTCTTGAGCCCTCGGGCGTTGGACTTGAGGTGACATTAGCCGATCCTTCTTCCCTCTCCTGGATAGCTGCCGGTGTGGCTGCTGTCTTCTTCTTCCAGCTGTTCAGAGCACCCATCGATCAGGGGCTTTCCGGAATAAAACAACAGTTGCCATCTATTAATGCAGAAAAGCTGACCAAAGTAACCAGGAACAAAGAAGCTAAAACCCTTGTAATCTGCTTTGCAGTAGCAGGATTGATGATCTGGCCATTCTTTGTTTCCAGGGGGGCTGTGGATCTGGCCACTCTGGCCCTGATTTACGTGATGTTGGGGCTGGGTCTGAACATTGTGGTGGGCCTGGCCGGTCTTCTTGATTTGGGCTATGTCGGCTTTTATGCCGTGGGTGCCTACAGTTATGCCTTATTGAATCAATATCTGGGTCTCGACTTCTGGAGCAGTCTGGTGCTGGGCGGTATCCTGGCGGCTTTCTTTGGTTTTATTCTTGGTTTTCCGGTGCTCAGGCTTCGGGGTGATTATCTGGCCATCGTAACTCTGGGTTTTGGTGAAATCATTCGAATCTTGCTCAACAACTGGACGACATTTACCGGTGGTCCCAATGGTATTAGCCAGATTCCTAAACCGACTCTGTTTGGCCTTGAATTTGGACGCAGGGCGCAGGAAGAAGGGAATGTTCCTTTCCACGAATATTTTGGTATTGATTACAGCAGTGAGTACAAGGTGATTTTTCTGTACATACTGGCAGTGTTGCTGGTGATTGCCACACTGTTTGTGATCAATCGACTGCTTCGAATGCCTATTGGCAGAGCCTGGGAAGCGTTGCGTGAAGATGATATTGCCTGTCGTTCACTGGGTTTGAATCCTACGGCCATCAAATTGTCTGCATTTACTATAGGGGCCGCATTTGCTGGCTTCGCCGGGACCTTCTTTGCTGCCCGTCAGGGTTTTATTAGTCCGGAGTCGTTTACTTTTATCGAGTCTGCCATCATTCTTGCCATTGTTGTGCTTGGCGGAATGGGATCTCAGGTCGGTGTCATTCTTGCTGCTGTGATCATGACCGTTCTGCCTGAGTTTGCCCGTGAATTCCAGGAATACCGAATGCTGATGTTCGGGTTGATGATGGTTTGCATGATGGTATGGCGTCCTGAAGGTCTGATGCCCATGAAGCGGCCTCATATCAAGATTAAATCGGATAAGTCTGAGTCGGTTAGCCCGATCAAGACAGCATCATTGGCTGAAAGCGTGTAAACGGAGGAATCAGAATGAGTGAATGTTTACTGGACGTTTCTGATCTGAGTATGCGCTTTGGCGGACTGCTGGCTGTGGATCAGATGGCGCTGAAAATCTGTCCGGGTGAAATTGTTTCCATGATTGGGCCCAATGGTGCCGGAAAAACGACCGTTTTTAACTGTCTTACGGGCTTTTATAAGGCGACTGGTGGCTCTGTTCAATATAAAGGTCAGGCTATCGAAAAGATGCCGGGTTATAAAATAGCCCGGCTCGGTGTTGTGAGAACCTTTCAGAATGTGCGTCTGTTTAAGGGCATGAGCGTGCTGGAAAATCTTTTGGTTGCCCAGCACCGACATCTGAATACAAGGTTGTTGGCAGGGTTGTTTAAGACCTCGGATTATCGGCGTAGTGAAGAACAAGCGATGGCAAGGGCTGAGCTCTGGCTGGATAAAGTTGGTCTGACCGGGTTTGCCAATCGTGAAGCGGGTAACCTGGCTTATGGACAGCAACGCAGACTGGAAATTGCCCGTTGTATGGTGACTCAGCCCGAGTTATTGATGCTGGATGAACCAGCCGCTGGTCTCAACCCCAATGAGACAGCAGAGCTGGATGAGCTGATTTCTGATTTGCGACGGGATCATGGTGTTACTGTGCTTCTGATTGAACATGATATGAAGCTGGTTATGGATATTTCTGACCGGATTTATGTCATTAACCAGGGGCGTCCTCTGGCTTCAGGCGTACCAGAAGATATTCGCAACAACCCTGAAGTGATCAAGGCTTATCTGGGGGAAGGATAGTCACAAATTACTATTAGCTTCCAGTAGTAATAGTCCCGGTCAGAGTATGAGTCTTCGGGCTGTCTTGCGAATGTGTTTCTGGTATCTTCGATGACACCTCAAGACAGTCAGAATAAAGAACAATCAGAATAAATAAAGGGCAGTAGCAGTATGTCAGCACCTGAACCACTTCTCAGCATTCGAAATGTGTCTACCTTCTATGGAAAGATCCAGGCTCTGGATGCCGTCAGCGTAGATATCTCGGCAGGTGAGATTGTCACTCTGATAGGTGCCAATGGTGCTGGCAAGTCTTCATTGCTGATGACCATTTGTGGTGAACCCAGGGCCGAATCTGGCTCCATACTCTACAAGGGGAAAGAGTTAGCGGGTCGTCCTACCTCCGAAATCATGCGCTCAGGCATTGCTGTTGTGCCAGAAGGGCGGAGAATTTTTTCCAGACTGACCGTCGAAGAAAATCTGACTATGGGCGGTTTTTTTGTGGATGGCGAGCCTTTCCGAAAAAACTATGAATTTGTACTGGAGCTTTTCCCCCGTCTGAAAGAGAGGCTGTACCAGAGAGGTGGCACCATGTCCGGAGGAGAGCAGCAGATGCTGGCGATCGCCAGGGCCTTGATGAGCAGCCCTGATTTGCTGTTACTGGATGAGCCCAGTCTGGGGCTGGCTCCGATTGTTATCCAGCAAATTTTTGAAATTATTGAACGCCTCCGGGAAGAGGGCGTTACGGTTTTTCTGGTGGAGCAGAATGCTAATCAGGCTCTGAGACTGGCAGACCGGGGTTATGTTCTGGAAAACGGTCGTATCGTGCTGCAGGGTAACAGTGATGAACTGTTGGCGGACGACGCTGTCCAGAAGGCTTATCTGGGAGCCTGACACTTTTCTGGCGAAAAACAGCCAGTCAGTTTGTCTGGACTATCAAAAGACCGTTCATCTATTCCTGCTTATGGAGACTAACAGGATCGAAACAGACTGGACACCTGTTAGCATCAGGCTTCTGAAGTTTTGCTGGCCATTTGGGCGCCGATTCTGATCGCTACACTGAGAAGTGTAATGTTGAATAGCGATTATGAAGTACGAGGTAAGCATTATGGAAGTTTCGAATGATCGGCTGTCCCTTCAGGAAGTTGCTCTGTTAACCTGCTCTTTTTACAGCATGGCCAGCATCATGGTCTGGCTGGTCAAGACAATTTATTGATTGGACAAGAAGCTTCAGGGTGACTTGGGAGGGAAGTCCTGAAGCACACGTTCATCAGTTATTTCGAGATCGTGCCGGGCATCCTGAAGGCTGTAAATGGTACTGTCAGGTTCAAAATCAAAGCCTTGTTGAATGGTTTTTTCTGCTTCAGCTGTTTTGCCCAGAAAAACCTGAATGGCTGCCAGAGTATTAAACAGGTCAGAGGCGATGACACCGTGTCGAGGTGATCGCTTGCTGACTAAATCCTCTCTATGATTTACCTGAATGAGCGGAAAGCCCCGTACTTTTAGAGGATGTCGTAAAAGCCAAAATTCAAATCCAGTAAAGCCTTCCCTTAGCAAAGTATGATGCTTTGCTGGGTTTCTTTCCCGACTGACCCATTTTCCTGTTCATCAAGAAGACTAGCGACAGTGAATGGTGCTTTCTGGTCGGTTAACTCAAGATGCTCTTTTAAGCTTGTATTGCCAAGGGTAATGGAGTTTGCGTCTGGAGCAACAAAACGTCTTGTTTGAGCTTGGTCATCTGAATTGCCAGACTCCTTGAAAGAGCTTTGATCAGAGTTGCGAGCTGCTGTTGAGAAAATATCCAGCTGAGGGTCGTTATTAATCTTAATTTGGCGTCTTGTTGTCATGAGGTAGCTGGTAAAACTGCTTTATCTAAGATTACCGGCTTTTGCGGGGTTTTGCGACACCCTCGATTGGGCGAGGGTTTATGACGATTTTGCTAAATATACACCTCCGGGCACCACTCCTTATTCATGGCTATCTGTAGAAGTGATTAACACTGTTGGCTGGCTTTTAAAAAACTATTGGATCTTCGGTTCACCTCTGTTCAGGCCGTTCGAACAACATGAGGCAGCATCTGTGCTGTCAAAAGGGGATCTTGCAATCATCACTATGATGCTCAACTCTGGAAGTACCCCACAACAACATCAGCCACCAGAATCATCCGGCCAGCAAGACCCACAGGCCATCCCCCAATCCACTGGCTCTTTCAGCAACCCCTTTTATATTGACTCTGGCGGCAGTGACGGTGGCCCTCAGCAACAACTGCATACTTTGGGTTTAAACTGTTTCGTTTATCCCTGTAATGGGATTTGCAGGTTCCGATCATCATTCAAGAGCAGCGAGTCCGCTGAATGGCCTCTTAATTCAGCAGACAGGCCGACAACTCCATCATAATGTGCCAACAGCCGGGGATTTGCCAATCAGTGCTGATGATTTGGTTATAGTCAATGCTTTACTCAATCTACGTGGTCTTGGTGTTATCGAAAAAACCGCTATGAACTGTGCACTTGTCACACAAACAACGGGGACTTCAGAAACACAACAAACAACAGGAGGGCCACCCCAATGGGATCAGTACCTGCCTCATCTTTCCCTGGCAGATGCAATACAGACCACAGACGACAGCGCGAAACCAACCTGTGACTTGACCATGGCCGGGAAGAATGGCCAGCCACAGCCGTGCGGAAGCGGCTGTATCCGTGCCAGAGCCCTGACGGATCACAAAAGGGTACATCGAAAACGCAAGCCTGTTGATGTGGAATCGGGACGATGATTGAATTTGAATGCAAGGGCAGAGTGATTAAACTCTTTATCTTTGCTGTAACGCTGTCGCTACTTCTGTCTTTGTCTTTCATCTGCAAGGCCGAACCGTCGACAAGACGTTTTGTTGTCGAGCTTGATAAGAATACAGGTTCTCCAAAGCAGAGCTTTTCAGTAAAACCTGACCGGCGCACTCTGCCCTGCAACCCATCTGATATGGCCAACACAGAATCCGATTCACTAACTTATGAAAAACCACACAGACTTAGCGGCTTCGCCGTAAGAACACCCCTTATTGGGTCGATTACGTGGCAATGGCTTTATGTTACTAACCTGCTGGTTGGTTATGAACTGATCCTGACCATCAAAGACGCTCCTCTAAGCTCTACCTATTTTTCATGGATACCTGTAGAAGTGGTTAGCGCTGTCGGTTGGCTTTTAAAAAGCTGCTGGACACCTGGTTTAACGCCGTTTAACCCGAATGAAAAGCAAGAGCTGCTTCAGGATCAGTCCTTTACGGCCACCAATATGATGTTTGGCTCTGGACATAACCAACCGGAATGCCAGCCATCAAAATCATCCGGACAGAAATCCCCAAAGACAACTAACCACTTCACAGGCTCTTACACCAGCCCACTGAATACCGACTATGGCAGCGGCAGCAGAAGACCTCAACAACACTTACATACATTGGATTTAAATTGTTTCGTCTATCCCTGTTATGGCGCATGTAAATTACGACAGTCATCCGACAACAGAGGACCCAAAGAATGTCAATACAATTTCGTAGAAAATTCGACAGTGCACACAGAAGCAAAATTAAAACCAGGCTCATGCCCCCATTTGACTGATGGATACTGTTTTAGTTGTTTAGACTATTCTGATCCTGTAAACGCTGCAGATTCCGACCATAAACTGCCTTTCGAAACAGATCCGCCTGACATTCAAGTCCAGTGCCATGCTGGCCCATTACTTGAACGACAAACTGAACATAAAATTGATAGCAACTCAGTCAATACCCGTAGTTCTGTTGACGGGGTCGCCTTAGACGGGGTCGCCTCAGACTGGATCGCCACAAACCCATTGAATGTAGTAGCAGCCTGTACAACTGGACCTGCCGGGCAATTAAGCTGTGTCGAAACCGTGTTCGGGAAAGATGGCCAGCCGAAACCATGCGGGATGGTCTGCAAGAGTGCTCAGGCCTTGTCGAAACACAAAAGAAGCATCCATAGCGGACAAAAAACCTGTGACTTGACAGTGGCTGGCAAGGATGGCCAGACGCGACCTTGCGGAAAAGTCTGCAAGAACACTCAATCTCTGTCGTCTCATAAAAGCAGAGTCCACAGCGGGCAAAAAACCTGTAACGTAATAATGGTCGGTGAGAATGGCCAACTTCGAGCATGCGAAACAGTCTGCAAGAATGCTCAATCCATATCATCACACAAAATCATATACCACTCCGGGCAGCAAATCTGTGACATAACTGTGGTCGGAGACGGTGGCTGTAAGCGGCCATGCGGCTCGGTCTGGAAAAGTTCTCATGCCCTGAAAGAACACAAAAGAAGAGAACATACCGGGCAAATAATCTGTGAGATGCCCCTGGTCGGGGAGGATGGCCTGCCAAGACCATGCAGGACGATCTGCAACAACCAGAAAGCCCTCACGGATCATAAAAGATGCGCCCACAGCGGACAAAAAATTTGCGACTTCACCATGGTCGAGGATGATGGCCAACCAAGGCCATGTGGAATGGTCTGCAAGAGTGCCAAAGCATTGTCTGATCACAAAAGAAGAAACCACAGCGGGCAACAAATATGTGACGTAACTCTGGTCGGAGAGGATGGCCTGCCGCAGCTATGCGGGAATGTCTGCACGAGCTCCAGAGCTCTGGGAGATCACAAAAGAAGAGAGCACTCAGGGCGACAAATTTGTAACATAATCGCAGTCGGCAAGGATGGCCAAAAGCGACCATGCGGAACGTTTTGCAAGAGTACTCAGCACCTGACTGAGCACAAAAGAAGAGAGCACTCAGGGCAACAAACTTGCAACATATCCGTGACCGGAGAAGATGGCCAGCTGCAACCATGCTGGATGATCTGCAAGAGTGCTGCATCTCTGTCAGATCACAAAAAAACACATCGAAAACGCAAGCCTGTTGATATGAACAAGAACGATAAACTTAGCTCTCAAAAAATGCAAATTGAATAAAAAAACAGGCTTTTTCACTGCCCCTTTTTATTCTGACTCTGGCAAGACCTTGATCGGAGTGGATGGACAGCCACTTCGGCGCACAAAGGTCTCCCCAGTGCGAGCTTTGACTACTAAAGGCTTTTATCAGACAAACACACTTAATTTTTTGATCTATTCTTTCTACCTGAAGACAACAACGCAGGGACAGATTTATTAAATACTCACTCCTTTCAGCAGCTCTGTTGCTGCTACCGTTTTTGTCTTTCATCTGTCAGGCCGAGACATGGACAAATTCTTTTGTTGTCGCGCTTGAGCAGGAAAAAGGTTCTCCAAACCAGAGCTTCTCTATAAAGCATGACCCGAGTGCATTGCCCGGCAATCTGCCAGAGACTGTCGACACAAATGACCATAGAGGGCCATTCCTTCTGACTGGCAATAAACGACATTTATCGCTCAGCTACAGGCTAGCAACGACCCTTGTTGAGTCGATCTCATGGCAGTTGCCTTACGTCACTAACCTGCTGGTTGCTTACGAACTGACCCTGACCACCAAAGTAGCCCCTATAAGCGCTACCTCTCATTCATGGCTTCCTGCAGAAATGGTGGTCGTTGTTGGTTGGCTTTTGAAAAGCTATTGGAACCCTGATTCGCTGCTGTTCAATCCAACTAAACAACAGGAGACGAGTCAGGATGGGCCGTTTTCGAGCATTATTATGATGGTTGTTCCTGTTCCTGAACAAGGCCAACAACAACGCCATTCATCGGGATCATCCGGTCACAGAGCTTCAGGGACAAGCCAATACAATATAGGCTCTTCCCTTGGCCCACCGCCTTCTGGCTCTGGTGATGACGATGGCAACGGAGGTTATCAGCAAAACCAACATACATTGGGATTAAATTGTTTGGTCTGTAACGGCATTTGCCGCTTGCGACCATCATCCGATATCAGGATGCCAGCTGAATGGACAATGGGTTCACCAGAACGATCGACAGGCAACACTGTATTGAGTGACCTGTCTGACGTTCAACTTCAAGATACTTCTGAGCAGCCGTTTCAGGAGCCTTACATTGATTCCCTCTCTTTTGGCGGGGTCGCCTTAGACGGGGTCGCCTTAGACGGGGTCGCCTCAGACGGGGTCGCCTCAGGCTCAGTGATTGCAGAGGCAGCCTATAACGGGATACCCAATCCTGATGTACCGGCGCCCTGGAATTTGCCTTCCACCGATGATTTTACGGTCTTTGACAGGATAATTGGCCATCAGAATCCTCACGAACAAGATGAGTTTTTCTTAACCCCTGCCCATTCAGAGACACAACAAACAACCACTGAATCACTCCACTCGAATCACAATCAACCCAATGTTACCCGGACAGGCGCAACACAACATATAAGCGTCAAAGGTCTATCAATTTGTAACCTGATAGTGGTCGGGGAGGATCGTCAGACGCGGTCATGCGGTGTGGTCTGTCATAGTGCCAAGGCCCTGTCGCTTCACAAAAACAGATACCACACCGGGGAACAAACCTGTGACGTAAACGTGGTCGAAGAGGGTGGTCGGCCACGGCCATGCGGAAAAGTCTTCAAGAGTGCCGAATCATTGTTGTCTCACAAAAGCAGATCCCACACCGGACATAAAACCTGTAACGTGATCGTGGTTAGTGATGGCCAGTCTCAACCATGCGGGAAGATCTGCAAGAGTGACAAAGCGCTGTTTGATCACCAAAGAGAGCACCGAAAACGCACGCATGACGATGCGGATAATAACAATGACTCTCCCTGAACTGACACCCGTTCTTGATGAGGTTTTGTCCGGTGCAACCTTTGGTTTTAACACTAGAATGCAAGGGTGGAATTATTGAACACTCTCTCTTTGCGATACTGCTGTTGCTGTCAGGCAGCCCGTCAGATATTAGCGATACAGATGACTATAAAGAATCAGCTGTGCCGCTTGATTAAAGACGACACAAGCCTGTTGATTTGGAAAAGGTCGATGACCCCAAGCCTTAGATCTATAGAACCACCCGGGTCTGTTCAGGTGTCGTTTAGTTGCCCTGTTCTGCCTGTTCCCTCTCTTCACTGTCCAGCTCAGACGCCAGCCGATAATCATCCCGCCCGCTTTTCTTGGCCACGTACATGGCCTGATCGGCAGCCTTAAGCAAAGCTTCGGCGTCGGAGCCGGTATCTTCAGACGTTGCAATTCCGATGCTGGTGCCTACGTGTCTGGCTTCGCCATCAAGATCATGGGGCTCCCGGATTGAGGTGAGAATTTTCTCTGCAATCAGTTTGGCATCCGAAGCCTCCGCCACATCATCCAGAATAATGGCAAATTCATCCCCACCTAATCTGGCCACCAGATCACCTTCACGGACGCACTCCTGCAACCTTTGTGAAACACTTTTCAGCAAAAGATCTCCAGCATCGTGTCCGAGGGTATCGTTAATTTCCTTGAAGTGATCCAGATCAAGATACATGACAGCGGTGCTCTTATTGCGCCTCTGACTCCTGGCCAGTGAAGTACCCAAAAATTCTCTGAACAGTGTCCTGTTGGCCAGCCCTGTCAAACTGTCGTATTTCGCCATCAGCAACAACTGATTTTCCAGCTTTTTACGCTCGGTAATGTCCTGAAATAATAGAACGCAACCCTGCACTTTCTGTCTGTCATTAACAATAGCCGCCATATTGTATTCTGCGGCGAAGCTGTTTCCGGAAAGCGTCCAGAGTTGTCTCTCGGATGTTTGAAAGACGCCTCCACCGACCATGGTATTCTCACGTATCTCTGACTCTTGCCACTTTTCCAGAGCCTCTTCTCCTTGAGTGTCGTAGATAAACTGACTGATGTGTTTTCCCAGCAGATTTTCTTCTGTTCCCTCAAGCATGGCGCAGGCGGTTGGATTAATGAAGGAGATCCTGCCGTCGGGATCAAGACCGGCAATTCCTTCACCGGCATTATCCAACAGCAGCTTGTTCTTGCGACTGATCCAGCGAAGTTCCCTGGAGACCTGCTCAAGTTCAATCCGCTGTTCTTCCAATTGCAGAAACACCTTAACCTTGCCCAACAGGATATCCGGATTGATCGGTTTTGGCAGATAATCAACTGCACCGGCCTGATAACCTTTATTGATATAAGCCTGATCCTTGTTAATGGCGGTCACAAAAATGATAGGAATACTGGCTGTTTGCTTATTGCTGTGCAGCAAAGTTGCCGTCTCAAAACCATCCATGCCCGGCATCTGCACATCCAGAAGGATCACCGCAAAATGATGGTGAAGAACTTCTGACAAAGCCGCCTCACCAGAGTCCACTTTATGGATCTCGGCCCCCAGCGGCTTGAGAAGCTTGTTCATGGCCAGCAGATTCTCAGGACGATCATCCACCACCAGAATTTTAACTCTTGGCTTGTCATCCATGACAGCCCTCCTGACTCAGTCAAGTCCCGGGTTTGAAATTCTCGGCTTTTAAACAGATAGCAATATCACTCAAGTCCAGCACATGGTCTACACAACCGGTTGCAATAGCTGAATTGGGCATGACTGGCATATCGGCTGTTTTCGGACTCTGGGCAATGGTTATTCCGCCGACCTGTTTAACTGCCCTGATACCCTCTGCACCATCTCTATTGGCGCCAGTTAATACGACACCCACCACTTGTGTAGCAAAAACATCGGCAGCGGATTGAAAGAGGACATCCACCGATGGTCTGGAATGACAGACGGGTTCATCCATGCTCAAACTCAGGGTTTCCCTGTCCTCAATCTGCAAGTGGTAACCACCGGGAGCCAGATAAACATGATTGTCGGTCATCTTCTGCTTGTCATAAGCAATACTGACCGCCAGTGGTGATGTTTTGTCCAGAACGTTTAATAAACCCTCTTCATCACCTGATGCCAGGTGTTTGGCAATAACAACGGGGCAAGCAAAATGACTTCCCAGCTTCTGGAGCAGGAATTCCAGTGCCGCAAGCCCTCCGGCAGAGACTCCGATCACCACAACCCCGTCGTTCATCAGATACTCTTCCTGTAGATACGCTGGTCCCGGTCCGTTACTTCCAGCTGATTACCGATGGCACTGAAGAGAATATTTTCCCGCTTGCCAACACAGAGCACGCCTCTGGAACAGAGGCTGTCAAACAGCAGTTGCAGTACCCGATCCTGAAGCTCCTGATTGAAATAAATGAGTACATTTCGACAGAGAATCAGGTTCATTTCTCCGAATACACCATCTGTGACCAGATTATGATTAGCAAAGGTAATATGCTCGGTCAGTCGTCCATTGAACTTCACAGAGTCATAACCTCTGTGACAGTAATCTGATAACTCTTTCTTACCTCCTGCTTTTTGGTAGTTCTCTTCGTAGAGGGCCATCTCTTTTTCGGGATAGATCCCGGTTTTGGCATGACGCAATGCCTGATCGTTAAAGTCTGTGGCATAGATCTGACTGCGATCCAGCAGACCCTCTTCATCGAGGAGAATAGCCATGGAGTATGCTTCCTGCCCACTGGCACAACCTGCATGCCAGACTTTGATAAACGGGTAGGTTTTCAGAATCGGGACTATGTTTTCCCTCAGAGACTTGAAGAAATCAGGGTTCCGGAACATCTCTGTCACGACCACTGACATACCTTTAACAAAAGCGGCGAAAGCAGATTCATCATGAAGAAACAATGGAATCAAGTCACTGATGTGTTGAACACCCGACATTTCCATGTGCCTTCTGACACGGCGCATTAAGGATGCCCTGGCATAGCTGCCAAACTGATAACCATACTTTTCCTGAACAGCCCTTAGCAGTAGTTTCAGTTCAAAATCCTGATCCGAATCCACGGGTTCTGTCATTTAAATAACCAGACTTTCATCATTTCAGTCAGTTTGTCGATATTCACTGGCTTGGTCATATAATCATTGGCTCCTGCTTCTATGCACTTCGCCTTGTCATCGGACATGGCTTTGGCTGTCAATGCAATGACTGGCATGCTCTTAAACCGTTCAATTTCACGCATTTTGGTCATGGCTTCATAGCCATCCATCACCGGCATCATGATGTCCATCAGCACCAGCTCAATACCGTCTTCTTCATCAAGCTTATCGAGGGCATTTTGTCCATTGTCAGCAATGACCACTTCCAGCCCCTGCCCCTGCAAGCCCTTCGACAATGCAAAGGTATTACGAAGATCATCATCCACCAGCAGGATTTTATGACCTTCCAGCGATTTGTTACTCAGGGGCTCTGCTGCTGGCTTGAATTCAGCGGGAGCCGACTTTTCAACCGAATGGATGAACAGACTGACCTCATCCATCACCCTCTCAGAAGCGTAATCTCCTTTCATAACCAGAGCACGGGTATATTTCTGCAGCTCTTTCTGGTCTTCAGTCGACAACTTCTTATCGGTATGAATGACGATTGATGGCATATTGTCGCCCATCTTTTCCTGCAGTTTCTGTAAAAACTCCAGACCACTGCTATCGGGTAAATCAACATCCATCACCAGACACTGCCACTGATTCTCTGCCATCGACTTTTCGGCTTCTTCAGCGGATGAGACCCCGGCGATGTTCATCCCCTTTTCTGTCAGCATTTTCGCCAGGTGCGATCGACTCTCTGCATCACTGTCCAACAGCAGGGCATGTTGGATATCTTCTGACAGAGCCGTTTCAAGTGTGCTGAAAACCGTTTCCAGATCATCTATAGACACCGGCTTGACGAGGTACCCAACCGCGCCCTGTCGCTCTGACTCATCAGGATCACGACCCGACACGATATGCACCGGTATATTTTTTGTCGCTTCATTCTTCTGCAACTGCCTGAGCACCTCTTCACCATCCATATCTGGCAGGCCCAGATCAAGGATAATAGCCATAGGCTGTTCTTCGATCGCTGTCTGAATCCCTTCTTTACCACTGGCCTCCACCAGACATTGATAACCATGGCTGCCGGAAAGCTGTTTGACGATATCCGAAAAGTGCTGGTCATCTTCAATGATCAAAATATTCTTGCCAGCCTCTGACGTCTTCTTTTTGGTCGCAATTTTTTCAGCTTCAGGAGCGGGTTGAGCTTTGGCTTTTTTTTCAGCAGCAGAGGCTATTTTTTGATAACCGTCACTGGTAGCGGATGAATGACTGTCAGCCATCACTTCTCCGCCATCAAGTGAGCAGACGGCATTATCAGGCAGATACACAGTAAACGTTGTCCCTTCTCCTTCAGCGCTCTCTATGCCGATATAACCACCCAACATAGAAGACAGCTCACGTGAGATAGCCAAGCCCAACCCGGTTCCGCCGTACTTTCTGCTGGTGGAGCCATCCGCTTGCTGGAATGCTTCAAACACGGCGTCCTGCTTTTCTTTCGGGATCCCTATCCCGGTATCCCTGACCGCAAAACCGACATAGGTTTCATTGCCATGGTCTGTCTTGCGGATTGAATTAAAGACCCGAATATAGACACCACCCTGCTCCGTAAACTTGAAGGCATTTGACAGGAAGTTTTTGAGAACCTGCATAACTCTCTGGCTATCGGAGAGAATCACCCTGGTCGTGCCCGGATCAATATCCACAGCAAAATCCAGCCCCTTGTTATCAGCCAGAGGTTTGAACAGAGTCCGCATACTGGAGCACAACTCTTCGATATCCATATCCTCAAGGTTGATACTCATCTTACCGGCTTCAACCTTGGATAAATCGAGAATGTCGTTGATCAGATCCAGAAGTTCCTTACCACCGCTGTAAATCACCTGCGCGGATTCTATCTGGTCTTCATTCAGGTTACCTTCGTCATTATCTGCGAGCATCTGCGCCAGAAGGAGCAGTGAGTTGAGAGGCGTGCGTAATTCATGGGACATATTGGCCAGGAACTCAGACTTGTATTTACTGGCCTGTTCCAGCTCTTTTGCCTTGTCTTCCAGGGTTTTTCTTGAAAGCTCAATATCCAGGTTTTTGCGTTCAATCTCGGCTTTCTGTTGTTGAAGCAGCTCGGTTTTCTCCTCCAGCTCAGCGTTAGACTTCTGCATTTCCTCACTTTGGGCTTTCAGTTCTTCCTGAGATTCTTCCAGCACTCTGGCACGGCTTTCCAGCTCATCATTCACAGAACGCAACTCTTCTTGTTGCTCTTTCATGGCTTCCGATTGCCGTGTGGTCTTTTCGAGCAGCTGATTGACACGAGTTCGATACTGGGCAGAATTGATGCCAATAGCGACACTCTCAAGGGCATCTTCCAGAAAGCCTCTCTGCTCATCCGTCAGCTCCCTTATAAGGGCAAACTCCAGAACACCCTTAACTTCTCCTTCATAGACAAGTGGTACGGTAATAATCACTTTTGGAGATGTACTGCCCAACCCCGATTCAATTTTGATGTAATTTTCGGGAATGCTGGTCAGTTCAATGGCCTGTTTCTCCATAGCTGCCTGACCCACCAGACCTTCCCCAATCTCAAAACTGTTTTTGCTTTGCTGGCGTTTTTTCCAGGCGTAGGATGCCATCAGCTGCAACCGCTTCTCATCATCCATGACATACATGGCACCCGTCTGCATATCAAGATAACGGGCAAGGTAGGAAACGATGTTTTTACAGACCTCTGATAACTCCTGCTCTCCCCTCATACAGTTATTCAAGCCTGCCTGACCTTCCTGTTGCCAGCTCTTGCGATCGTTATCACTGATGACATTCCTCAACTTCTCCGTCATCTCGGAAAAGCTGCGACTCAGGTCACTGATTTCATTGTGACCACTGAGCACAGCACCCTGAGCGTAATCTCCCGACGCAACCCGGTTGACCCAGGCAGTGATGCTTCTGATGGGTCTGACCAACCTTCGGGTAATAACCAGAGCAATCAAAATTACAATCAGGGCTGTAATGGCTGTGATATAGATCAGGCGATTTCTGAACTGAACAACTGAGGCGAAAGCATCCTCCTGGCTCACTTCAGAGATCAGAGCCATAGGTGTGCCAGCTACCTCAATGGCATAAAAGGTACCCAGAACCCTCTCGCCGTAAGCATTGGTGTAACTCTTGATATGAAAATTTTGATCGACCTTATGACTGTCGGAAGCTTCTGAGTAAAGATCAAGCTCTCCGCCAAAAAGTTCATTCAACTCTGCATCGCTATCAAGACCGTGACTTTCATCGTCCCTGTCATGGTCATGGATTTCATGGAATACGCCTTCGGCATCAATATGAGCAACCCAGTCCTGCGTCAGGATATTATCTGCTTTCAAAATCATGGACTGGCTTGAATCCAGATCTGTACCATAGCGAATGTAGCCATCCTCGCCAATGAGATAAGATTTCAGAGCATCACTAAACTGGTTTTCACTCTCAAAAATGTTCTGAACGTTGTGAGCCAGAATCTGAACCGCCAAAAAGCCAATGGCTTTTTCTCTCTCGTCCACCAGCGGCAAAATAAAAAAACTGACTTTCTGGTCTCCAATGGGTGGATACGCAGTCACATCAGCGTACTTAGGTACCAAATCTTCAAGACTCTCGCGTGCAGCTTTTGCAAATGAGGTGTTGGCAAGAGTTCCATTGAAAATGTTCTTGCCCAGATCGTCGTAGGCATTCACGGTGAAGAGAATATTACCTTCCGTATCCCCCAAAATCAGGTCGGAGTAATCGTAGTAACGTAAAAAGTCCACAAACTCACTGAAGTACTGATCCAGAATCTGGTTGTAACCGTCAGAATTAATGAACGTTTCCGTTGATTTCCTGAGATCGCTGTGACTTTTGATCAGGTGCGACAGAAAATCCCGGGCCACCCCGGCCTTGATAAACAGGTTGGTCACTACTGAGTCAAAATAATCATTAATTTGCTGACTCAATAACTGGTTGACGGTACTCAACTGCTCATAACGAGTCTGAACTATTGTTTGCTTACCCTGGCGGTATTCGTTGAAACCAATCACCGTAATAGGTCCCAGCGAGAGAATCATGAACCAGACAAAGAGTGTTACTGATAGACCATGCCTGAATTTTCTTTCAGTTGATTGTTGTGCATCCTGCATTTATCTGGCCATCCCTGCCACTTAAATCCCAACTATGTACGGTGTAATGCTTACAGCCTGAGTTGCCAGACTTCAGTAGTTTATCTCTTATTGCATCGCCTCTTTAAGGTAAAGTTTTAGAGCCGATAAGCTGGGAAATACTACCGGTTATCCAATGGGGCTGAATGAGTTCTGTAGACCCACACTGTCTGAGGAAATAGGGAGCGAAGATATGGATGGAAAAGGTAAACTCCGGCCTCTGCGAACAGACCCTTCACCCCTGAGGGAAAACGATCCATCAGATAATAAAAATAAGGCTCAGGCAGACCATCAAACCGACTCTGTGACAAAATCGATCAAGAGCCCTTCCCGGGAAAGAGGCTTAAGGTCTGACAGTCACTACGGCTCATACCCTGAAGGTACAAGCCTCCGGGAGCGAGAAATCACTGCTGAAATAGTGAAAATCCAGCCGGTGCCAGACAAGGTAGATGCCAGAAGCCCCTACCAGACCGACCAACTGCTATTTGATAATGCTCTGTCCACTACGAGTAGAATGTTAATTCGCTACCACGCCCATCACTCACGAAACACACTTCCTTTCTGGATTCAATTTAATCGATACCCTGTTCGGCAATTTCGGGCCTATCAGCTAGAAAATGGATCAGTCGGGAAAGAAACCCAGCAAAGCATCATACTTTGCTAAGGGAAGGGCTTTACTGGATTTGAATTTTGGCTTTTACGACATCCTCGACAAGGCGGGGAGTGTCACAAATAAAAGGCTGCAAAACGTAAAACCTGATGAAAGGCAGGAGACGGGTCGTTACTTACTCACTTTACCTTCTTTATGACCGAGGCCATCGTCCAGGCCCCGATCAGCAGGTTTGTGTTTACGATGTATTCTTTTGTGATCTGACAGTGCTTTAGCGTTCTTGCAGAGCTTTGCACATAGCCGCGGCTGACCATTCAACCCGACCACGGTTAAGTTACAGGTTTGTTGGCCTGTGTGTTCTTTTCTTTTGTGATGCGACAGAGCTGAAGCATCTTTGAAGACCTTCCCGCATGGTCGCCGCTGACCATTTGCCCCGACTACTGTTATGTTGCAGATTCGTTGCCTGCCGTGTTGTCTTCTTTTGTGATCCGTCAGGGCTTTAGCACTCTTGCTAACTGCCCCACAGGGCTGCGGCTGGCCATCCTGGCCGAAGACAGCTACGTCACAGGTTTGTTGCCTGCTGTGGTGCCTTCTTTTGTGATCGTTCAGGGCTTGGGCATTGTTGCAGACCGTCCCGCATGGCCTCTGCTGACCATCCTGCCGGATCACTGATACGTCGCAGGTTTGTTGTTCTGTGTGTTCTTTTCTCTTGTGATAATCTAAGGCTCGAGCATTTTTCCAGACCGTCCAACATGGCCGATGCTGACCATCCTCCGCGACCACTTTTAAAGTAAACGCCAAATAAACCCACGCCCTTCAGAATCAAAACCCCATTTGAAATGATTAGCCTCCCGATATAAGGAGGCCAATATGTCAAAGAAATTACCCGCAGACAGTGAATGGCTAGAGCGTGTTCAGTCGTGGCGGGATTCAGGTTTGACTCAGAGTGCGTGGTGCCAACAGCATGGTATAAGGGTATCCAAATTCGGATACTGGAAGCGTAAACTCGACACAACCCCCAGCGTAAAACCGACCCCGAACAACTCTGGCTTTGTCCAGGTAACACCCCAACCAGAACCTGGTGCGCCTTCTCGGATAACACCACTCTCCATCACCCTACCCAGTGGTGTAACAGTGTCCGGTATTGATGAAAGTAACCTGTCGCTTTGTGAGCAACTGGTGAGGGATATGCTATGAACACCCCGGTTATGCGACCGTCAGAGGTATTACCAAAGGTGTTTCTCTACCGGGAGCCGATTGACTTTCGCAAGTCATTTCGTGGGCTTGCTGTGTTGGTTGAACAAGAGCTGGGGCACAACCCCTTTGACGGCTATTTATATGCGTTTACCAACCGGCAGCGTAATAAAATCAAGTGCCTGTTCTGGGAAGATAATGGTTTTGTGCTTTATTACAAGAGCCTGTCTGAGGACAAATTCCACTGGCCCAAACCGGACGAAGAGCTGGTTACATTAACCGGGAAACAATTAAACTGGCTGCTGGACGGCTACAATCTCAATGCCATGCAACCCCATAAAAAAAGGCATTATGAGAGCTGTTTTTAGTCCTGTTTTTCAGGGTTTTATGGTAAAATAGCGACCATGAAATCGACCGCCGACACTCTGATTTTTCAGCCGAAATCCGCACTGGATTTGCCCTTTCATCAGGCTGAGACTAACCCTGAAATGGTCGCCTTGTTTGAGGCGATCCATTCGCAGGAAAGTGTCATTCTTGAAAAAGAAAATGCCCTTCTTGAAAAAGAAAATGCCCTTCTTGAAAAAGACGACATTATTCAAAAGAAGTCAGAGGTCATCGATTCTCAAAAAAAACGCATTGCGCAACTGGAAGAGTACCTGAGGCTCTCCCGATCCCGCCTGTACGGAAGAAGCACTGAAAAAAACAACAGCCAGGTCGACATTTTCAACGAGGTGGAGCTGGAAGGCTGCACCGGAGAGCAAGACGAAGCTGAAGGTCAGCCAGAGCAAGAGCCTCCAAAACCACGCAAAAAGAAAACAGGGCGCAAGTCATTTTCAGAGTCTCTGCCCAGAGTGCAGGAACGCTCTGAACTCAGTGAAGAAGAAAAAGCCGGAGCCATTGATACCTTCTTTGTCAAAGTCCGTGAAGAGCTTGATATCGTTCCGACCAAGGTTCAGGTGAAAGAAATTCTGCAAGAGAAAGCAGTCTTTCCAGAAGTCGATGAGCATGGACAGGAGAAGCGGGTCATTAAAGTTGCAGAGCTGCCAAAACACCCACTGCCCAAATCTTCACTCTCTGTTTGCACACTGGCCTGGATCATTGTCTCCAAGTACTGCGACGCACTGCCTTTGTACAGGCAAGAGAATATCCTCAAGCGATACGGTGGCTCTGTCACCCGGACGACGATGGCCAACTCTTTGATTCGGCTGTCTACAGAACTGCGGCCACTCATCAATTTGATGAGAGATCATCAAAAGACCGGTTCGGTGATCCATGCTGACGAAACCCGAATTCAGGTGATCAAGGAAACCAGCAAGTCCATCAACTCTGACAAATATATGTGGGTCAGCCTTGGTGGGCCACCCGGACAAACATCGGTGGTGTTTGAATACGATCCCTCAAGAGGCAAGGAGGTTCCCCTGCGTCTGTTCGAAGGGTTCAGCGGTTACCTGCAAACTGACGGGTATGCCAGTTACGACGCTGTATGCAAACAAGAAGGCATCACCCAGGCGGGTTGCTTCGACCACGTTCGCAGGAAATTTCTGGATGCCAGGAAGGGCGAAGCCAAACCGGGCAAAAAGGTGAAAAACACCCGCGTTAGCAAGGCGAATGTCGCTTTAGGCAAAATCGGTAAGCTTTACGCCATTGAGAAAGAAATAGGAGATCTTCCTCCATCAGAAAAAGCCATCCTGCGTCAGCAAAAGAGTAAGCCACTACTGGACGACTTTCATGTATGGCTGGAGAAAAACATAACCAGGCTAGACCCGGGCAGCCTGTCGCACCAAGCCATGAGCTATGCATTGAACCAATGGCCAAAACTGGTCGTTTACTGTGACAACGGCCACCTGGATATCAGTAATGCCGCAGCGGAAAACACCATCCGCCCCTTCGCTATTGGCCGCAAGAACTGGATGTTTGCAGACACGCCAAAAGGGGCGCAAGCCAGTGCCCTTTTATACAGCCTGATTGAAAGCGCAAAGGTGAATGGTCTGGAGCCTTTCAATTACCTGAACCATATTTTAAAAGAGCTGCCTTACGCCGATACCGTTGAGAAACTGGAACAGCTTCTCCCCTGGAATGTTAAGACAGGCAAAGAATAAGAAATCTTGGGGGCGGCAGCCAGTACGCTGGTTTATTTGGCGCTTACCTTTTAAATGACAGGTTTGTTGCCCTCTGTGGAGGCCACTTTTGTGAGACGAAAGGGTTTTAACACTCTTGCAAACTGTCCCGCAGGGCTGAGGCTGACCATCCTGGCCGACGACAGTTACGTCACAGATTCGTTGCCCACTGCTGTTTTTGCTTTGTACTTTGTCTGTCCGGAAAAGATGAGGTGGGCTTTGACTCTTACCCAGATTGAGTAGCCCGCTGATTATAATCAAATCATCAGAGGTGGCAGACACAATCCCGGGCAATTGCATATCGCCTGGCTGATGAGTTCGGGGCTGAGAATCTCTAGCGGTTACAGAATCAAAATCAGTGATGCAACCGGCTGATGCTTCTGTGTCGTCTGTCGAATTTTTTTCAGAATTCAGCGTCGATTCAGAGGGCCCGCTGCTATCCGATGCTGGTCGTAATTGACAAACGCCGTGACAAGAGTTGACGAAACAGTTTAAACCTAAAGTGTGTGAGTCTTGTTTGGGGTCTTCGTTACCATTGCCAGAGTCAGAACACAGAAGATGAGTGAAATAGCCCGTGGGGTTGTTAGTGGCTTGTGGGGCTTGTTGGCCTGTTGATTCTGGTGATGGGTATTGTGGTGAGTTATGTCCGAAGCCGAACATTGTGGTGATGATCGCAAATGGCTGATCCTCCTGTGTCAAAAGAGATGCCGATTGTAGTTCAATCGGTTTAAACACGGGTGAATCGGGGCTCCAGTAGTTTATTAAAACCCAGCTGACAATCACTTCAAAAGGTAACCATGAATAATCATTGGAATTTAAGGGCGTGTCTTTGATGGTCAGGATCAGTTCGTAAGCAATCAACAGATTCGTGGCGTAGAGTCTTTGCCATGAAATCGACTCAATGAGGGGTGTTTTTACCCCATAATTGCAGGGTTTATGATTATGCAGAAAGTTTGGTCCTGCATAGCCGTTTTTTTCGATAATTTCTGACGGGTTGCCCGAAAATGTACGACGGTCATCCTTTATAAAGAAGTTTTGCTTTTTAAACCCTGTACTCTGCTCAAGGTCCACAGTAAAACGACCTGTCCAAGGTTCGGCCTGAGATGGCACAGACAATGGCAGCAGCAGAAACAGCAGTACAGTGAAGAGTAAGTGTCTAATAATTCTATCCTTGCATTCTGGTTTACAGAGAGGAAGGATAGATCAAGACAACTAGCGTGTTTTTCTATCAAAAACCTTCTGTCAGAAACTAGAGGCTGAACTGGACAAATCTTCATGAAAGGGTTGGGGTCAGATGGTTACTTACTCACTTTACCTTCTTGGAGACTGAGGTCATCGTGCAGATCCTCATCAGCAGGTTTGCGTTTTCGATGTATTCTTTTGTGATTCGCCAGAGCTTTAGAATTCTTAAAGAGCTTTCCGCATGGCTGCTGCTGACCATGCTCGCCGACCACGGTTTTGTCGCAGGTTTGTTGCCCTGTGTGGTTTCTTTTTTTGTGTTTCGCCAGAGCTTCAGCATTCTTACAGAGCTTTTCGCATGGCCGCTGCTGACCATGCTCGCCGACCACGGTTTTGTCGCAGGTTTGTTGCCTGCCGTGATATCTTCTTCTGTGTTCTGAAAGAGCTCTGGCAGTCTTGAAGAGCTTCCCGCATAGCTGCGGCTGTCCATCCTCGATCACTGTTAAGTGACAGGTCTTTTGTGTCCTGTGCATACTGCTTTTGTGAGACGACAGGGCTCTGGCATTCTTGCAGACTGATCCGCAAGGTCGAAGCTGGCCATCCTGCCCGACCAAGGTTACTTCACAGATTTTTTGCCCGCTGTGGTGTCTTCGTTTGTGATCGCAGAGTGCTTGAGCATTGTTGAGAACCGTACCGCATCGCCACTGCTGGCCATTATTCCCGACCACGGTCAGGTCACAGGTTTGTTGTCCAGTGTGGACTATTCTTTTGTGAGTTGAGAGAGCTTGAACGCTCTTGCAGATCTTCCCGCATGGCTGTTGCTGGCCACTTTCTGCGACCACGGTCATGCTACAGGTTTGTTGCCCTGTGTGTTCTTTTCTTCTGTGATACTTCAGAGCTCGAGCATTTTTACAGACTTTCCCGCATGGTCGCTGCTGACCATCCTCTCCGACCACTGTGAGTTGACAGGCTCGTTGCCCCATATGCATAGTGCTTTTGTGAGCCGACAGGGTTGCAGCATTCTTGCAGATTACTCCGCAGGGCTTCAGCTGGCCATCCTGCCCGACGACGTTTAAGTCACAGGTTTGTCTTCTGCTGTGGTATCTTTTTTTGTGATCCGCCAGGGCTTGAGCTTCGTTACAGATTGTCCCGCATGGCCGTTGTTGGCCATCCTGCCCGAAGACGATTTTGTTACAGGTTCTTAGTACGTTGTGGCTTTTTCTTTTGTGTGCTATCAGGGCTTGAGTGTTCATACAGATCTTCCCGCATGGTCGATCCTGATCGTCCTCCCCGATCACCATCATGTCACAGGCTTTTTGCCCGCTGTGGTATCTGCTTTTGTGAGACGACAGGGAATTAGCATTCATGCAAGCCTTCCCGCACGGACGCTGTTGGCCATTCTCCCCGACTATGGTCACGTCACAGGTTCGTTGCTTGCTGTGATCTCTGGCTTGTTTTGTGCCTGTTTGGGAAAGGCGAGTTCGGCTCAGTTGGGATGATCCTCTTGTTTGTTGTGTTTCTGAAGTCGCCATTGGAGAGGGCAAATGCTTAATCGTAAAAGAAGTGATGGTTTCTGCGGGGGGGCGGTGCCTGCGTAGATTGAGTAACCCGTTGATTATGATCAAGTCATCAGCAGTGGCAGACAGATTTCCGGGCATTCCTGCGTCATCAGGTTGATGAGTCTCAGGCTGAAAGGGTTGCCATGAAGCAAAACCACTTACGCAGCTCAAGCAGTGTCCATCCGTCAAATGAGGGTGTGAGCTTTGCCCGGGTGCTGTTTTTGTGGGGTCTGTCGAATTTTCTCTGGAATTCAGCGGCCATTCATTAGGTTCTGTGCTATCGGTTGATGTTCGCAATCGACAAAAGCCACGACAGGGATGAACGAAACAATTTAAACCTAAAGTGTGTGAATCTTGTTCAGGGTCTTCGTTACCATTGCCAGAATCAGAGTACACTGGATGGGTAGAATAGCCTGAAGGATGGGTCGTGGCTTTTGGGGCTTGTTGGCCGGATGGTTCTGATGACGGGTATTGTGGAGGGTTATGTCCGGAGCCAAACATTGTAGTGATGGTCACAAACGGCTTATCTCCCTGCCTCAGCATAGATGCCGACTGTAGTTCAATCAGTTTAAACAATGGTGAATCAGGGGTCCAATAGCTTCCTAGAAGCCAGCCAACAATCACTTTTAAAGGTAACCATAAATAAGGATTGTAACTTAAGGGCTTGTCTTTGATGGTAGGGATCAGTTCGTAAGCAAGCGCCAGATTCGTGGCATAGAGCCATTGCCATGAAAACGACTCAATGGTAGTGATTTTTACCCCGTAAACGCAGGGATTATGTCGATTATCATCAGGTGGAAAATCTGATCCTGAGTAGGCCTTTGCTTCGCTAATGTCTGACGGGTTTTCCGAAAACCTACGGCGGCCACTTTTCATGACAAAGTTTTTCTGTTGAGATCCTGCACCCTGCTCATGGTCGATTTTTAGATGCCCTGTCGAGGGTTCTGCCTGACAGAGGACAGACAATGGCACTAGCAGGCAAAGCAGTGCAGAAAAGAGTGAGTGTTGAATAATTCTATCCTTGCGTTCTGGTTTACAGAGAGGAAGGATAGATCAAGAAAATCAGCGTGTTTTTCTATTAAAAAACTTCTGCCAGAAACCAGGAGGCTATAGCTGTACAGGGCAAGCCTCACGAAAGGGTTGCAGTCAGACGGTTACTTACTCACTTTGCCGCCTTGCTGAGGTCGTTGTCCGGGTCCCTGTTAGCAGGTCTGCGTTTTCGATGTATTCTTTTGTGATCCGACAGCGCTTTAGCAGTCTTACAGAGCTTTCCGCATGGTCGCTGTTGGCCATCCTTCCCGACCACGGTCAAGTGACAGGCATGTTGCCCCGTGTGTTCTTTTCTTTTGTGATACATCAGGGCTCGAGCATTTCTGCAGACCTTCCCGCATGGCTGCTGCTGACCATCCTCCCCGACTTCTGTGAAGTGACAGGTTTGTTGCACCCTGTGGATGCCACTTTTGTGACACGACAGGTTTTTAGCATTCTTGCAAACTACCCCGCACGGTCGCAGTTGGCCATCCGGCCCGACCAGGGTAACGTCACAGGTTTGTTGCCCGCTGTGGTCTTTCCTTTTGTGATCCGACAGGTTTTTAGCATGCTTGCAAACTTTTCCGCAAGGTTGCGGCTGGCCATCCTGCCCGTCCACGATGACGTCACAGGTTTTTTGTCCGCGGTGGATGTTGCTTTTGTGAGATGACAGGGCTTGAGCATTCTTGCAAACTTCTCCGCAAGGCTGCAGCTGGCCATCCTGCCCGACCATGGTTACGTCACAGAATTGTTCTCCGGTGTGGCTTTTTCTTTTGTGAGCTGACAGGGCTTGGGCGTTTGTGCAGATCTTCCCGCATGATCGCTGCTGACCATCCTCCCCGAGCACTGTTAAGTGACAGGTTTGTTGCACCCTGTGGATGCCACTTTTGTGAGACGACAGGGCTCTGGCATTCTTGCAGACTGAACCACAAAGCTGCGGTTGGCCATCCTGCCCAATGGTGGTTAAGCCACACGTTTGTTGCCCGCTGCGGTCTGAGGTCTGCTTCGTGGCTGTGCGGGAGAGAGGCAGGTTCTGACCCGGTTGGGATGATCCTGTTGTTTGTTGTATTTCTGAAGTCCCTATTGGAGTGGAAGAATTGTTGATGGTCAGTGAGTTTCTGGCATCTTCGAGAGGAGGCTGCTTACTTAGATTGAGTAACCCGTCGATTATAATCATGTCAGCAGAGGTGGCAGGTAAATTCTCAGGCATTCCCGCTTCATCAGGCTGAAAGGGTTGGCAGGAAGCCTGTTGGTACTGACTAGGAGAGAGATCATTCAATGTATCGACAGGCGGGATTTGTCTCGAATCTGTAGCCTTTAAAGAATCAAAATCACTTTTGCAACTCAAGCAGTGACTGTTTGAAAAATGAGGGCGTGAGCTTTGTCCGGGTGCTGCTTCTATGTGGTCTGTCGATTTTTTTTCGGAATTCAGGGGGCATTCAGCGGGCTCACTGCTATGGAACGCTGGTCGGAATCGACAAACTCCATGGCAGGGATGAATGAAACAATTTAAACCTAAAGTGTGTGAGTTTTGTTCAGGATCTTCGTTACCGTTGCCTGAGTCAGAATACAGACGATGAGTGAAATAGCCTGTAGGGTTGTTAGTAGCTTGTGGGGCTTGCTGGCCAGTTGCTTCTGATGACGGGTATTGTGGAGGGTTATGTGCGGAGCCATACATTGTAGTGATGGTCGCAAATGGTTGATTCCTCTGTTTCAACATGGATGTCGCCTGCTGTTCAATCGGGTTATACAGCTGTAAATCAGGTTTCCAAGAGCTTTTTAAAAGCCAGCCGAAAATCACTTCTGCGGGTAGCCACGAGTAAGGATTGGAATTTAAGGGCGTGTCTTTGATGGTCAGGATCAGTTCGTAAGCAATTACCAGATTCGCGGCGTTGAACCATTGCCATGAAATCGGTTCAATAATGGTTGTTTTTACCCCGTAATTGCAGGCGTTATGTTGTTTATCGTCAGGCGGTGAGTCTGATCTTGTATAGACATTTGTTTTGGTGATTTCTGACGGGGTGCCCGACGATATATTGGGTTCAGGATGTATAAAAAAGTTTTGCTTTTGAGATCCTGTACTCTGTTCAAGATCGACAGTAAAACATCTTGTCCACGGTTCTTCCTGACAGACGACAGAAAACGTAAGTGGCAGAAAAAGCAGCGAAGTAATGAGTAAGTGTTTAATAATTCTATCCTTGAGTTCTGGTTTACAGAGAGGAAGGATAGATCAAGACAATTCGCGTGTTTTTCTATTCAAAAACTTCTGTCAGAAACTAAAGGTTTTACAGGGCAAAACTTCACGAAAAGATTGGAGTCAGATGGTTACTTACTCACTTTACCTTCTTGATGACTGAGTTCATTGTCCAGGTTCCCGTCAGCAGGTTTGCGTTTTCGATGCATTCTTTTGTGATCCGACAGCGCTTGAGCATCCTTGAAAACCTTTCCGCATGGTCGCTGCTTACCATCCTCCCCAATCACTGTCAAGTGACAGGTCCGTTGCTGTCTGTGAAACCTGGTTTTGTGAGCTGACAGGGTTCTGGCGTTCTTACAGACTCGCCCGCAAGGCCGTAGCTGGCGATTCTTACCGACGACGGTTTCGTTACAGGTTTGCCGCCCGGTGTGGTGTCTTCTTTTGTGATCCACCAAGGCCTGAGCATTTTTGCAGACCTTCCCGCATGGCTGCGGCTGCTCATTCTCCCCGGCCACAGTTAAGTTACAGATAAGTTTTTCTGTGTGGCATGCTTTCTTGTGATTCAAGAGGGCTTGAAAATTGTTGCAGGTCTTCCCGCACGGCAGTTGCTGGCCAGCTTCCCCAACCACAGTCACGTCACAGGTTTGTGGTCCTGTATGTTCTTTTCTTTTGTGATACGACAGCGTTTTAGCATTGCCAAAGGCTTTTCTGCATGGCAGCTGCTGACCATCCTCTGTGAACACCATCATATCGCAGGCTTTTTTCCTGCCGTGTTCTTTTCCTTTGTGATACAACAGAGTTTGAGCATTTTTGTAAACCTTTTTGCATGGCCGCTGCTGACCATCCTCCCCTAACACTATAAAGTCACAGGTTTTTTTCCCGCTGTGGTATCTGCGCTTGTGTCCTGCCAGAGCTTTAGCTGTCCTGCAGAGCTCCCCGCATGGCTCCGGCTGGCCATTCCTGATCACTGTTGTGCGACAGATTTGTTGCACCCTGTGGATGCCGCTTTTGTGAGACGACAGGGCTTTAACATTCTTACAGACTGCCCCACAAGGGCGCTTCTGGCCATCCTGCCCGACTACGGTTACGCCACAGGTTTGTTGCCCGGTGTGGTATCTTCTTTTGTGATCGGTGAGGGCTTGAGCATTTTTGCAGACAATCCCGCATGGTCGCTGCTGGTTATTCTCCCCGACCACAGTTAAGTCACAGGTATGTTGTCCTGTATGGCTAAACCTTTTGTGAGCTGACAAGGCTTGAGTGCCCTTGAAGATTTTCCCGCTGGGTTGCTGTTGGCCATTCTTCTCGTCTATGGTCACGTCACAGCTTCGTTGCTGAGTGTGGTCTGTGCTCTGTGCTGTGCCTGTCTTGGAAAAGCGAGGTGGGCTCTGACTCAATTGAGATGATTCTGTTGTTTGTTGTGTTTCTGATGTCTCCAATGGAGAGGGCAAATGAGTGAGTGCAGAGGACGTTGAGGTTTCTTCGAGAGAACTACTTTTACGTAGATTGAGTAACCCGGTGATTATAATCACATCATCGGTAGTGGCTGGTGCCACCTGGGACATTGGTTCATCATCAGGCTGATGAGCCTGAGACTGAAAGGTTTGGCTTTGACTTATGGAATTTAAGCAGTGTCCTTCCAGTAAATGAGGGTGTGAGCTTTGTCCGGGTGCTGCTTCTGTGTAGTTTGTCGAATTTTCTTCGGAATTCAGCATCCATTCAACGGGCCAGCTGTTATCGGATGCTGGTTGGAATTGACAAACGCCATGACAGGGATGGAGGAAACAATTTAAACCTAAAGTGTGTGAGTTTTGTTCAGGGCCATCATTACCGTCGCCAGAGTCAGAATACAGAAGATGAGTTGAATAGCCTGTAGGTATGTTATTGGCTTGTGGGGCTTGTTGGACGGATGATTCTGATGACGGGTGTTGTGACGATTTATGTCCGGAGCCAAACATTGTAGTGATGGGCGCAAATGGCTGACCCCCGTGTCTCAATATAGATGCTGCTTGTTGGTCAATCGGGTTAAACAGCAGTAAATCGGGTTTCCAGTAGCTTTTTAACAGCCAGCCGACAATCACTTCTACAGGTAACCATGAATAAGGATTGGAATTTAAGGGCATGTCTTTGATAGTCAGGATCAGTTTATAAGCAATCAGCAGATTAGAAGCGAAGAGCCATTGCCATGAAATCGATTCAATGGTAGTGGCTTTTACTTCGTAATCGATGTGTTTATGTCGTTTATAATCAGGCGAAAAATATGATCCTTCATGGACGTTTATTTCGGTGCTGCCTGACGGGATGCCCGACAAAGTACGGCGATCACTCTCTATAAAAAAGTTTTGCTTTTGAGAGCCTTTACTCTGCTCAAATTTGACAGTAAAACGCACTGTCCATGGCTCGGCCTGACAGACCAAAGACAACGGTAGCAAAAGCAGTGCAGTGAAGAGTAAGTGTTGAATAATTCTATCCTTGCATTCTGGTTTACAGAGAGGAAGGATAGATCAAGAAATAAGTATGTATCTGTGCTTCCCTTATGAGTTTTGGGTGTCAGATCAAAGACTGAAGCTATCGACTTGTCTTAGATCATCAAGCTTGCGTTTACGATGCTTTCTTTTGTGCTTCCTCAGGGCTTTACTATTATTGCAGATCTTTTCGCATGGCCCTTCCAGGCCATCCTCCCTGATCACGGTATAGCCACAGATTTTTTGTCTGGAGTAGTCTTTTTTTATTTTCTGATCCGACAGGGTTTGGCCATCATTTCCGACTATGGCCATGTCACAGGCTTTTTGCCTTTGGTATTTTCTTCTGTGATCCAACAGGGCTGACTGACAAGTCGAAGTTAATTCCCGGGGAGCGTAATCATTCCTGAGCATTGATGCGTCATCATTGAGTGTTCCGCCTGTGTCATCTTTAAAGCCAGCCTCGGCACTCATTGGGTCTATAAAGTTGAAGTTGGCTGGGTCGTTATCAATGTCATAGGCCTTTATATCAAACATATTTCCAGAGTCGTATGGATGTTCAATGTCAAAAAGATCACAGGATGTTTCTACAGGTGAGTTTTTTCGGGAATCTTTGTCGTTTACAGGATCAAGATAGCCGATACAGCCTAAGTAGGATTCATAGGGCAGATCAGGACATGAGCTCTGTCTGGTAGATGCTTCTGCCTGACCTGTCTCCAGGGAATTCTGCAAACTTTCATCAGACCCTCTGTTATCGGATAGTGATCGGAATTGACAAACGCCATGACAAGGATCGACGAAACAATTTAAACTCAGCGTATGACGGTGTTGTTGAGGGTCTCCGTTACCTTTGCCTGAGTTAGAATGTAAGGTATGAGAGAAATAGCTTACTGATTGGCTGGTGGCTTGAGGGGGCCGCTGGCTGGAAGATTGTGATGGCTGGTAGTTTGATGGTTTATATCCGGAGTTTAACATCATAACAGTAATCGCAGGCAGGTGGTTCTGACTCGCCTGTTGTGCGATCAGATCAGGTTGTTGTATTCGGTTAAAGAGCGGTGAATCAGCCCTCCAATAGCTATTTAAAAGCCAGCCGACTGTGACAATTATTTCGGCAGGTAACTTTGAATAAAGGGCTAAGCTTAGTGGGTCGTCTCTGGCAATCAGGGTCACTTCGTTAGCAACCAGCAGCTGAGTAGCGCAAAGCAAATGCCAGGAAATTGACTCAATGATGCTTTTGTTTAATTTATAAATAAACGATATATGTCGTGAACTATAGAGCGGTGAATCCGATCCTGAATAGTCGTTTATGTCGGTAGTGACATACGGCTTGCCCGACAATGTGTTCAGGTTATGCTTCATAGAAAAGCCCTGGTTTGGAAAACCTGAATTTTGTTCAGGTTCGACAGTAAAGCGTCCTGTCCAGTGTTTGTCCTGACAGGCGAAAGACATCGAAATTAGCAGCAACAGCGGTGCCGCAAAGAGTGAGCCTTTAATAATTCTGTCCTTGGATTCCTGAATACAGAGAGGAAGGATAGATCAAGAACATAAGCGTGTTTGTTGTGTCTTTAGTGGTCAGGATCAGTTCGTAAGCGATCAACGGGTATGTGGTGTAAAACCATTGCCACGACATCGAATCAATCAGAGGCGACAGGTAACGACAGCAGCAAAAGTGACGCCATAAAGCATGGGTGCTTAATCATTCTATCTTGCATTCTGATTTAGTCATCGTCCTGGTTCGCATCAACAGGCTTGCGTTTTCGATGTTTTCTTTTGTGGTCCGACAGGGTTTCAGCAGGGCGGCGGACCCTCCCGCGTGGCCGCTGCCGGTCATTATTCCGGACCACTATCTCACCCAAGGCTTTTGGCCTGGTGTGGTATTTGCTTTTGTGAGATGACAGGGCATGAGCATTCTTACAGGCCTTCCCGCATGGCTGCTGTTGGCCATCTTCCCCGACTATGGTCACGTCACAGATTTGTTGCCCAGTGTGGATTAAACTTTTGTGATAGGACAGGATCTGAGTATTCTTGCAGACCAACCCGCATGGCTGCGGCTGGCCATCCTCCCCGACCAGTATTCCATCACAGGTTTGTTGTCCGCTGTGCACGTCTCTTCTGTGATTAGAAATGGTTAAAAAATTTTTGCAGATCGTCCCGCATGGTCGCGGTTGACCATCTTCCCCGACTATTTTCAAGTCACAGGTTTTTCGACCACTGTGGAAGTTTCTTTTGTGATCCGAGAAGCTTTTGGTACTCTTGCATACTGTTCCACATGGCTGCAGCAGGCCATCCTCACCAACCACTGTTGCAGCACAGGTTTTTTGTCCGCTGTGGGCATTGCTTTTGTGATTGTACAGGGATGAAAGATTTTTGCAGATCTTACCGCACGGCCGCTGCTGACTATCCTTTCCGGCCACTGTTGCATTACAGGTTTCTTGCCCGCTGTGGTGCATTCTTCTGTGAAGCGACAAGGCCTGAGCATTCTTGCAGACCTTCCCGCATGGCCAGAGTTGGCCATCCTTTCCAATGACTGTTGCGTTGCAGGCTTTCTGTCCGCTGTGGGCTGTGGCTTGATTTGACCCCGTCCGGGAAAGACGAGGCAGATTCTGATCCAATTGGGATGATCTTGGTTGCGTTTCTGAATGTTTAGGCGTAATAAAAAAACCGTCTTCTTGAATAGGAGGCTGTAGATCGGATGCTTTTTTAATGGCCGCAAAACCATGGGTGGTAGTAGGAAAACTCGCGAGTACTGGTGCATCATCATTGAGTGAACCCGCAGCGCCGGTCGTATCGGCGACCCCGTCTAGGGCGACCCCGTCCAGGGCGATCCCGTCTAAGGCGACCCCGTCAATAAAGTTGTCATCAAATAGTCGGTCAGAATCAAAAGGAAGTTGAACATCAGAAAGATCATTCGAAGCTCCAAGGAACAATTTTTCTTGTGAATCTGCCGTGTATAAAAAATCAAAATGACTTACACAATTTAAGCAGTGTCCAATAACTAAGTGGGGACATGAGCTTGCTACGGAATTCGGCGACCATTCAGCGGGTTCTCTGCTATCTGATGATGGTTGCAATTGACAAACGCCATGACAGGGAGAGACGTAACAATTTAATTCCAAGGTATGTGAATGTTGTTGAGGGCCTCTGTTGCCGCCATAGTCATTATTCAGTTGGCTGATGAAAGAGGCTTTAGGGTGAGGGAGAGGCTTTGGGGCTTGCTGCCCGGATGACTTTGATGACTTTGATGACTGATATTGTTGCTGGTTATGATCAGAGCCAAACATCACAGTGATGGTAGCAAACGGGTGTGCTCCCACAGATGCTGCTTTTTGTTCAACTGGGCTAAACAGCGGAAAACCGGGGTTCCAATAGCTTTTCAAAAGCCACTCGGCAATGATAGCCACTTCTACAGGTAGCCATGAATAAGGAGTAGAGTAAGGTGTAACATCTCTGGTGGTCAGGGTTAGTTCATAAGCAAACAGCAGGTGAGTGGCGCGAAGCAACTGCCACGAAATCGACTCAACAAGGGGCGCTTTTGTTTCGTAACTGTTTTGTTTATGACGTTTGTTATCAAGCGATGAGCCGGACCTCGCACAGCCGTCGTTGTCGGCAATGTCTGATGGGTTGTCCGGCAATGCAGGTATGACAGGTTTTATAGAAAAGTTCTTTTTTAGAGAGCCTGAATCCTGTCCAGGCTCGACAAAAAAACGTCGTGTCAACGGCTCTTCCTGACAGGTGACAGATAACGAAAGTATCAGCAACAACACTGCTGAAAAGAATATATGCTTAACCATTCTATCCTTGCATTGTCTTTTACAGAGAGGAAGAATAGATCAACTCTTGAAAATGCGAGTGTCAGATCAGGGACTGAACTTGTCATTCTGTTTGACATCAACAGGCTTGCGTTTTTGATGTATCCTTTTGTGATCCGAAAGGGCGAGGGCACTCTTGCAGATCGTCCAGCACGGCCGCTGTTGACCATTTTGCCCGACCACGATCGCATCACAGAATTTTATCTCGCCGTGGTTTCTTCTTGTGTGAATTGATAGGGCGGGAGCACTCTTGCAGACTCTTCCGCATGGCTGATGTTGACCATCCTCCCCGACCACGATCACGTCACAGACTTGCTGTCCGGAGTGGAAGTTTCTTTTGTGATGTGACAAGACTTTGGGATTCTTACAGACCGTTTCGCATGGTCGCTGTTGACCGTCCTCACCGATCACCGTCGCATCACAGGTTCGAATAACACCGTGGACTCTGTCTTTGTGAGATGACAGACATAGATGGTTTTTACAGATCTTTCCGCATGGCTGTAGCCGACCATCCTCTGTGACCACCGTCACCTCGCAGGTTTGTTCCCCTCTGTGGACTCTGCTTTTATGGGTTGCCAGAGACTGAGCACTCCTAAAGACTTTCCCGCATGGCCGTTGCTGACCATCTCCCCTGACCATGGAGAAGACACAAGTCTTTGGCTCGCTGTGATGGCTTTTTTTGTGAGAATACATAGATTGAGCATTCTTGAAGACTTTCCCGCATGGCTGCAGCTGGCCGTCCTCTCTGACTACGGGCACGCCACAGGTTCGTTGCCCGCTGTGGAATGTGCTTTTATGAGTTGACAGGGCGCTGCTATTCTTGCAGGTCCTCCCGCACGACTGCGGCTGGCCATTTTGCCAAACTACGGTCACGTTGCAGGTTTTTGGTCCGTCGTGATATTTGCATTTGTGTTCAGGCAGATCCTGAGCCCTTTTGCAGACCTTTCCGCATGGCTTTTGCTGCCCATCTCTACCAACCACGGTCACGTCACAGGTTCGTTGCCTGGTGCGGTGTTTGCGTTTGTGACCCGAAAGGGCTCGTTGGAAATGTTTAATTTCATTCACTGGCTTTGACACATCATCATTGACTGGCCCTTTAGGGTCATTGGTGCAGGCGGTCCCTGCAACTGTTGACTCTCTGTAGTTGCAGATATTTGCAGGTGTTTCATTAATGTCATGAGCCTGAAGTAATTGGCCAGAAGTAGATTGGAGTTGAATGGCAGCGAGATTGTTCAATTTTCCTGACGGCGAGAGTTGCTGGGAGCTGGAAGGGTTTGTCGGGTCAAAATGAACTCTGCAACCAAGGCAGTGGCCATCAGCCAAATGAGAGCATGGGCTTTGTCCTGATATTGCTGTGAGGCTTGTCGAACTTTCTTCGAAGTTCGGCAAACATTCAGCGGGCTCTCTGACATCGGATGAGAGTCGGAATTGACAAATGCCATGACAGGGATAAATGTAGCAATTCAAGCCCAGGGTGTGCACGTTTTGTTGAGGGTCCCGGTCACCGCCTCCGGAGCCAGAATTCAAAGAGCCGATTAAAGAGCCTGTAAGTTGGGCAGTGTCATGTGGGACTTGCTGGGCGGAGGATTCTGATGGCTGATGGTGTGGTGACGCACGTCTGGAGCCAAACATCGCAGTGATGATTGCAAACGGGTGGTCCCCCGTTGTTGACATGGAGGCCACCCGTCGTTCAATGGCTTTAAACAGCAGTGAATCGGGACTGCAATAACTTTCTGAAAGCCAACTGATAACGACAACCAGGTCTAAAGGCAACCATGAATAGGGGAGTGAGTCCGGAGGGGCATCTTTGGTAGTCAGGATCAGTTCGTAAGCAACGAGAAGGTGAGTGGCGTAAAGCATAGGCAATAAAATCGATGTAACAAGGGGCGTTTTTATCCCGTAAACGTAAGGTCTGTGTCGTTTGCCATCAGGCGGTAAATCGGAACCTGTGCAGCCGTTGTTGTCGGCAGTGCCTGAAGCTTTGTCCGGTAATGTAGGACGGTCACATTTTATAGAAAAGTTCTGTTTTGGAGAATCGGCATCTTGCTCGAGCTCGACAATAAAACGTGGTGTCAATGGTTCGGCCTTAAAGGCGACAGACAAAGACAATAGCAGTATTAGTGGTGCCGCTAAGAGTGAGTGTTTAATAATCCTATCCTTGCATTCTGCTTTACAGAGATGAAGGATAGATCACCTTATGAGAAGGTGCGGGTGTCAGATTATGGACTGAAGCCGAAGTCTATGAAGCTATTTGCCAGGAGCCTGTCGGACTTGAGCATCCTCGCTACGGGCGCTGTCCTCTCTCAGCCTCCTGGTCAACATCAACAGGCTTGTGCTTTCGATGTACCCTTTTGTGATTGTTCAGGGCTTGAGCAGTGTTGCAGACCTTCCCGCATGGCTGCGGCTGACCATCCTCCCCGACTACGGTCACTTCACAGGTTTTTTGCCCTGTATGGTATTTGCTTTTGTGAGATGACATAGCCTTGGCACTCCTACAGGCCTTCCCGCATGGCTGCTGCAGGCCATTTTTTCCGACCACGGTCAGGTTACAGATTTGTTGTTCACAGTGATCTCTTCGATTGTGACTCATAAGGGTTCTGATATTACTGAAGACTTTTCCGCATGGTTGCTGCTGGCCATCCTCCCCAACCATGGTCACGTCACAGGTTTGTTGCACGCTGTGGTATTTTGTTTTGTGAGCCGACATGGCTTGAAGACTCTTGCAAACTCTTGCACATGGCTGCGACTGGCCACTCTTCACAACCACTGTTGCCCGACAGGCATATTCTTTGGCGTGGGCTCTTCTTTTGTGATCCCTCAGGGCAATGACATTATTGCAGACCTTCCCGCAGAGTCGCAGCTGGCCATCCTTCCCAAACACGCTTATGTCACAGCTTTGTTGTCCGGTGTGGTCTCTTTGTTTGTGTCTCGACAGGGTTTGAGCATTCTTGCAGACGGCCCCACATCGGCGCGACTGGCCATCCTTCGCGACCAGAATCTCGTTGCAGGTTTTTTGCCCGCTATGGTAACTGCTTTTGTGAGCCGACAGAGATTGAGCGTTCTTGAGGACGAGCCCACATGGCCGTGACTGGCCATCTTTTCCGATCAGAATCTTGGTGCAGGTTTTTTGCCCGGTATGGTAACTGTATCTGTGAGCCGATAGAGATTGAGCATTCTTGAAGATGGCCCCACATGGCCGCAACTGGCCATCTTTTCCCACTGTTGTTACGTCACAGGTTGGTTGTCTTCTGTCGTTTTTGGCATTTATTGCGCCTACCGGCGAAAGATGAGGTTGGTCATCATCCGGTTGGGATGATTCAGTAGTTGATCCAGGTATTTCTGAATAATCAGGCGTTGAGGAAAAAACGGACTCTCTGAGAAGATCATATAGATCGCTTGAGCCATTAATGTCCATTAAATGGTCAGCGGTGTAAGGCCAATTCCAGGGCATTGGCAATTCATCATTAAATGGTTCGGCAGCATTTGTTGTAGAAGCGATTCCATTTAAGGCGATCCCGTCTACAGAGTTGCCAGCAAATACTGGGTGTGAATTGAATAGGGGTTGTATATCAGAAAAATCATTCAGTATTTCAGGAAGCGGGTCTTCCCGGGAGTCTTCAGCAGTCTCCGGATGACAAAGATCTATGTAATCCAGGCAGTGTCCATTAGCCAGATGAGGTGAGCTTCCTCTGTAATCCAGTGGCTGTTCAGATAACTCGCAACTATCGAATGATGGTCGGAATCTGCAAACGTTATTACAGGGATAGACGTAGCAATTTAAATTCAGCGTGTGTTGGTGTTGTTCAGGGCCCTCGTCACCATTGTCAGAGTCAGGATACAGGAGGTTGCTGAAATAGCCTTTAGTGAAGGTGAGTTTTTCCCTGGTGTTTTGGCCGGATGATTCTGATGACTGGTATTGTGCTGAGTTCTTTCCAGAGTCAAGTGCTGAAGTGATGACCGCAAACAGACGATCCTCCCATGTCATAATAAATGACCAATGTCGTACAATAGGACTAAACAATGGTGAATCGGGATTCCAGTCACTTTTCAAAAGCCAACCGATAGCGACAACCAATTTTACAGGCAGGCATAAATATGGTTTGGAGATCATTAGGGTGTCTCTGGCAGTCAGGATCAGTTCACAGGCAACCAGCAGCTGGGTGGCATAAAGCCATTGCCACGAAATTGACACGGGAATGGTCGATTTTATTTCGAAACTGAGAAATATTTGTCGTTTATTCTCGGGTAGCGAAAAGGAGCCTGTACAGATGGTATTGCAGTCCGTGCCTGACAGGCTGCCCGGCAATGTATGACAGTCACACTTGGAAAAGCTCTGTATTGGAGAGTCTGAATTCTGTTCAAGCTTAACAGAAAAACGTTCTGTCGACGGTTCGGCCGGACAGAAGACAGACCGCAACAGAAGCAACAACACCTGTGCTGCGAAGAGTGTATGTTTAATAATTCTATCCTTGCCTTCTGGTTTAAAAAGCGAAGGATAGATCAAGAAAATAAGCGTGTTTTTCTGCTGAAGTTCTTCTGTTAAAAAAACTCTGTCAAAAGCCAAAGGTTGTAGGAGGCAAAACCTCATTAAATAGGGTTTCAGATCAAGGATTGGGGCTATCCTCCAGACCATCAAACTTGAGTTTTCCATGTGAACATTTGTGAATTGCCAGGGAAAGAACACTTTTGTAGACTTTTCCACATGGCCGTTGCTGGCCATCCTTGGCGACCACTATAAAGTTACAGGTCTTTTTCCTGGCGTGGCATCCTCTTATGTGTTCAAGCAGGGTCAGGGCACTCTTGCAGACCTTCCCGCACGGCCTGGGCTGACCATCCTCTGCGATCACTATTGTTTCACAGGTTTTTTGCTCGCTGTGATTTCTTCTTTTATGATCCGACAGGGCCCTGGCATTGCTGAGGATCTTCCCGCATGACTGCAGCTGGCCATCCTCCCTGACCACTCTGAAGTCACAAGTTTTTTGCCCGGTGTGTTTTCTTCTTTTATGATCGGAAAGAGCTTTAGCGCTCTTGCAAACCTTTCCGCATGGCTGCGGCTGGCCATCCTCTCCGGTTACGGTCGTGTTACAGGTTTGTTGCCGACTATGCCCTCTTCTTTCGTGATCCAACAGGGATTTATAAGACCTGCAGACCTTACCGCATGGTCGTTTCTGACCATCCTCCCTGACCACGGTCATGCTACAGGTTTGTTCTCCGGTGTGTTGGCTTATTTTGTGATACGACAGGGCTTTAATATTCCTAAAGACCATCCCACATGCTCGCTGCTTGCCATTCTTACCGACCACGGTCAGATAACAGATTTTTTGCCCCCTGTGGATTCTGTTTTTATGAGATGACAGATATTTAGCATTCGTGAAAACTTTTCCGCATGGCTGTGGCATATTATCCTGACCGATTACTGTCAAGTCACATATTTCCTGCCCGGTGCGGATGTTGCCTCTGTAATTCAACAGGTTGTATTGGCAATGTTCAGCCAATGACGTGGTGAACCAGTTAGTAACCGAAGCAGTGGCTCCTTCGAGAAGATTATTTGGGTCGAGTGACCTGCTAACGATTGCAAAACCGTCAGCGCCGGAAGACAAATTCCCTGCCATATCATCATGGAGTGGTGCGAGAGTCTTGGTTGCACAGATTGCTCCAGCAACCATTGACTCTGAGGTGACCTCGATTAAGGCGACTTCGTTTGTATAGTTGCTGCTATTGTCGGGCTTGCCACTAATGTCGTGGAGCAGTGGCTCTGATAGTGGGGCAGAATCGAATGGGAGTTGGATGTCAGGGAGATAGTTTGACGTGTAGAAAAGCGAGTTTTGTTCGGGATGTATAGCGTCTTCAGAATATGAATAGTCTATGCAACCAAGACAGTTTCCATCAGCTAAATGAGGGCATGAGCTTTGTCCTGGTATTGCTCCTGTTTGGCCTGCTGCACTCTCTTTGGAATTCATCATCCATTCAGCGGGCCATCTGCTATCGGATGGTAGTCGCAATCGACAAACACCGAGGCAGGGATAGACGAAACAATTAAAATCCAAAGTATGCAGCTGTTGGTCAGGACCTCCGTTATCGCCGCCATACTTGTTATTCAGTGGGGTGGTCGAATAGCCCGCAGGGTGGCTAGTGGCTTGCGGGGCATCCTGCCTCGATGATTCTAATGGTTGGCATTTTTGTTGGTCATGTCCGGAGCCAAACGTCATCATGGCTGAAAACGGCTGTCCCCACTGTGTCAACATAGAAGTCGACTGTAGTTCAATCGGGTTAAGCAGTGGTGAATCGGGGTGCCAATAGTTTTTTATAATCCAGATCGCCGCTATAGTCGCCTCTGCGGGTATCCATGAATAAGGTGTGGTGCTCAGGGGGGTGTTTTTAGTAGTCAGGATCAGTTTGTAGGTAGCCAGCAGCTCGTTGGCAGAAAGCAACTGCCAGAAAATCGACTCAATAAGTGTTGTTTTCAGACTGTAACTGTAGTTATTGTATCGTTTAATTTCGGGTGGCAGATCTGGTTCTGCATAGTGGCTTCTGACGGCAACATTTGAAGGTTCATTTGGTAATATATGCCAGACCTGTCCGATAGAAAAGCTCTCATTTGGAGAACCTGAATCTTGTACAAACTCGACAACGAGAGGTCCTGACCACGGGCCAGTCTGGCTGATGACGGGCAACGACAATAGCAGCAACAGCGTTGCCGCAAGGAGTGAGAGATTAATAATCCTATCCTTGCATCATGGTTTTTCAGAAAGGAAGAATAGATCAAGAAAATAAACGTGTTCATCTGTCAAAGTCTTTCCGTCAGAAAAACTCTGTCAAAAACCAAAGATTGTAACGGGAAACACCACTCTTGCAGACTTTCCCCCATGGACTCTGCCCCCATCCTGTCCAACTTCAGTCAAGTCACGGATTTATTGTTGGGAGTGATATTTTTTTTGTGATACGACAGGGCTCTGGAGTTCTTACAGACAGTCCCGAATGACTTCGGTTGTTCATCCCCTCTGACCAGGAGCACGTCACAGATTTTTTTCCTGATGTGGGGTCTTCTTCTGTGATCAAACAGGGCTCTGGCATTGTTGAAGACTCTGCCGCATGACTGCTGTTGACCGTCCTCTCTCAACAAGATTAAGTCACAGATTTGTTGTCCGCTGTGGGTGCTTCTTTTGTGATCCGTCAGGACGCGAGCATTCTTGCAAAATGGGAGCATGAGTCTTGTCCGAGTGTTGCTCCTGATTGAGAGGACTGCATTGAAGCCATTACTAATCCAGATCAAAAGGCTTGTGTTTTAGATGTATTCTTTTGTGATCCGACAGGGCACCTTTGCTTTCGAAGGCCATTCCGCATGGTCGCTGCTCTCCATCCTCCCCAACTACGGTTATTTCACAGGTTTGTTGCCCTCTGTGGTATCTTCTTTTGTGAACCGCTAGAGATCTGAGATTGTTGCTTATTTTGCCGCATGGCTGCCGTTGACCATCCTTTCCCACCAAGCTTAGGTTACAGGTTTGTTGCCCGCTGTGGTCTTTTACTTTGTGATAGTACAGGGTTCTCGCATTTTTGCAGACCATTCCGCACAGTCTTTGTTGGCCATCCTCCCCGACCATGTCCAGGTCACAGGTTTTTTGTCCGCTGTGATAACCACTTTTGTGAGCCGACAGGGCATGAGCACTCCTGCAAACCAATCCGCATTGCCTTGGCTGGCCATCCTTCCCGGTCACTATTACCTCACAGGTTCGTTGCCCGCTGTGGGTGCTTCTTTTGTGAGTCGACAGGCTATTAGGGTTCTTGAAGACCTTCCTGCATTGCTGTGGCTGGCCATCTTCTCCGACTATTTTTACGTAGCAGATTTGCTGCCCGCTGTGCTCTCTTCTTTTGTGCTCTAAAAGGAACTGATAGTTCTTGCAGACTAGCCCACATGGCTGCCGCTGGTTATTTGCACCAAGCATTGTTGCCGAGCAGGTTTTTTTCCCTGAGTGGACTCTTTTTCTGTGATTCGACAAGGTTTTGGCATTCTTGAAGACCTTCGCGCATGGTTTCTGCTGGCCATCCTCCTTGACCACGTTCACATCACAGACTTTTTGTCCGGTGTGGCCTTTGCTTTTTGGATCTGAAGGGGCCTGTTCAGTGTCTGTCGAGGTAAGATGAGGTTGGCGTTGACTCAATGGGGAAGATTCAGCATTGGTTTGTTGTGTTTCTGAAGTTCCCACTGGAGGTGGCAGGTGCGGGAGCATAGAGGAAAACCCGGCTTCTTCGGGAAGACTCTGCAGACAGGATCCACTAACAACCGCAGAATGATGAGCGTTGGATGGCCAGTAGCCGGGTATTGGCAGATCATCATTGAGTGGCCCGGTCACATTAGTTGTTGAGTCTGGCCCTGCATTCATTAAGTCTATAGAGTTGAAGCTATGGGTCGGGCTGCTATCAATGTCATAGGCCTGTAAGTCAAACTGTCGACCAGAATCGAATGGGCATTCAATGTCAGAAAGATCGTCTAATGTTACGAAAGTCGAGTTTTGTTGGGTATCTATAGTATTTACAGGAACAAAACAACAGGTGCAAGTCAGACAGTATCTATTAGCGAAATGAGGGCATGAACTCTGTTTGGATATTGCTTTTGAGTGACCTGTGGAACTTTCTCCGGAATTCAGCGGCCATTCAGCGGGACCGCTGTTATCGGAAGAGGGACGGAATTGACAAACGCCATTACAGGGATAAACGAGACAATTTACACCAAAAGTGTGTAAGTGTTGTTGAGGGTCTTCGTTACCGTCGCCAGAGTCAGAGGACAGTGGATCAGTAAAATAGCTCGCAGGTTGGGTGGTGGCTTTTGGGGTCTGCTGCCCCGGTGATTCTGATGGCTGGTATTGTGGTGGGTTACGTTCGGAGCCAAACATCGTAGTGATGGTTGCAAAGGGCTGATCCTGACTCGACTCATGTTGTTCAATCGGGTTAAACATTGGTGAATCAGGGTTCCAGGCGCTTTTTAGAAGCCAAGCGACAACAATAGTCGTTTCTAAAGGTGGCCATGAATAAGGCTCTGACTTAAGAAGAGCGTCCTGAACGGTCAAGATCAGTTCGAAAGCAACCAGCAGGTCAGCAGCGTAAAGCCATTGCCATGAAATTAATTCAATAATGCTCGAATCGCCATGCCTGTGTCGTTTTTCATCTGGTGGTGAAGCTGCTCCGGTATAGCCGTCTATGTCGACAGTGTCTGACGGGTTTCCCGCTAGTGTTAGTCGGTTACGCTTTATGGAAAAGCTCTGTTTTGCCGAACCTGAATTCTTTTCAAGTTCAACAGCAAAGCATCCTGTCCACAGTTTAGCCTGACAGGCGAGAGACAGCGACAGTAGAAGCAACAAAGGTGCCGCAAAGAGTGAGTGTTTAATAATTCTATTCTTGCATTCTGACTACAGATAGGAAGGATAGATCAATAAAATAAGTGCGCTTTCCTGTCAAAGTTTTTTTACAAAAAAAAAACAAAGGTTGCACCGGTTAAAATCTCATGAAAGGGCGGGTGTCAGACTAAGGACCGCCATCGTCCCGATCGACATCAACATGTTTGCGTTTTAGATGCTCTCTTTTGATTTTCTCCAGAAATTTGGCGTTCTTGCAGAGTCTGTCTCAGGAACTCTGCAGGTTACCCTTGCGGACCAGGCTTGTGTTACAGGCTTTTTGCTTTCTATGTTTTTTTCTTTTGTGATCCGACAGGGTTTGAACACTTTTGCAGATTTTACCGCATGGCCGTCGCTGGCCATCAGAACCGATCAGGATCACGTCACAGATTTTTTGCTCGCTATGGCTTCTTCTTTTGTGATTCCAAAGAGCTCGAGCATTTTTGCAGACTCGATCGCATGGCCGATGCTTGCCATCCGCCCCTAACACGATCACGTCACAGGTTTGTCGCTCGCCATGTGTTTTTCTTTTGTGATCCGACAGGGCTCGAGCATGCTTGCAGATCTTCCCGCATGGCCTTGGCTGGCCATCTTCTCCGGTCACGGTCACGTTACAGGTTCTTTGCCCGCTGTGGACTCTGCTTTTGTGATCTGAAAAAGCTTGTGCGACACCTGTTTGGGAATGACGAGCTGTGCTTTGATTCAATTGTGACGATTCAGTGGTGTTTGGTTGTGTTTCTGAATTTCCCATTGGAGGAGGCAGTTGGGTGAATGTCAGGGAGCCCCCTGCTTCTTGAGAAAGACCGTGTGGATCGGGTGACCGATTAATGACCGGAAACTCAAGCGCGTTGGACGACAAACTTCTGTGGGATAGCACTTCATCATTGAGTAGCCCGTTAGTATTCTTTGTAAAGGCCACTCCTGCACTCATTAAGTCTGAAAAGCTGAAGCTATTGATCGGGTCGTTATCAAAGTTATACGCCTCCAGATCAAATAGAGGCCTGGAATCGAACGGAAATTCAATGTCAGAAAGATCGTCCAATGTTCCGACAGCCGAGTTTGGTTGGGAATCTTTAGCGCTCAAAAGATCAAAGTGACCTATGCAACTAAAGCAGCGCCCGTCAGCCAAATGGGGGCATGAGTTTTGTTCGGGTGTTGCTTTTATGTGAGCTCGCAAGTTTTCTATAGAATGCGACGGCCATTCATCAGGATCACTGCTATCGGATGATGGTCGGAATTCACAAGCGCCACGACAGGGATAGATGAAACAATTTAAACCTAGAGTGTGTGAATGTTGTTGTGGATCTTCGTTACCGTCGGCAGATTCAGAATACTGGAGATGAGTAAAATAGCCTGTAGGCTGGCTGGTGGCCTGTGGAGTACGATGCCTTGATGATTCAGCTGGCTGATTTTGGGGTGGATTATGTCCGGAGCCAAGTGTCATAGTGATGGTCGCAAACAGTTGATCTCTCTGTGTCAAAATAGATGTCGACTGTAGTCTAATTGGTTTAAATAACTGTGAATCATGATTCCAAAAGCTTTTTAAAAGCCAGCAGGCAGTGACAACCGCTTCCAAAGGTAGCCAAGAATAAGGGGTGGAGCTATGGGAGTCGTCTTGGGTGGTCAGGATGAGTTCGTAAGCAATCAGCAGGTTCGAGACGTAAAGCCATTGCCGCGAAATCGGCTCAATGATAGACGAACAGACACGACTTTGTCGCTTTCTATCCGATGGCGAATCTGATCCTGTATAACCGTTTGTGTCGGCAATGTCTGAGGAGGGCGGCAGTGTACCTCGGCTACGCTTTATAAAAAAGCTCTGTTTTTGAGAACCCGAATTCTGTTCAATCTTAATAGTAAAAGGTCCTGTCCAGGTTTTGGCCTGACAGACGACAGAAAACGACAGAAGCGGCAAAAGCAGTGCCAAAGAGAGAGTATGTTTAATAATTCTATCCCTGGAATCTAGTTCACTGGCAAGAAGAATAGATCACCTAACGAAAGAGCGGAGGTCAGATCATTACTTATTTACTCAATCTTTTTAAGGGCTGAGGTCATCTTCCTGCTCCTCGGCGGTATGCTTGCGTTTTCGATCTATTCTTTTATGTTGCAACAGGGTTTCAGCATTACTGCAGCCCCTGGCGCCCGGTTGCGACTGGCTGTTCCCTCTGTCTATGGTTGAGTCACAGATTTGTTGCCCTGTATGCTCTTTTCTTCTGTGAGTCGACAGAGACTGAGGTCTCCTGTAGACCTTCCCGCATGGTTGCAGCTGGCCATTCTCCCCGACTATTGTCACATCACAGATCCATTGCTGGTTATGAAATTGGCTTTTGTGAGTCGATAGACTTAGAGCACTCTTAAAAATCTTTTTGCATGGCTGAAGCTGTCCATTCTCCCCGACTATTGTCACGCGACAGGTTCTTTGCCCGCTATGATATTGGCTTTTATGAGTCGATAGTGACTGAGCATTCTTACAGATCTTCCCACATGGATGCGATTGATCATCCTCGCCGATTGTTATCATATCACAGGTCTTTTGCCCAGAATGATATTGGCATTTATGACTTGCCAGAGATTGAGCACTCTTAAAAATCTTTGCGCATGGCTGAAGCTGTCCATTATTCCCGACTACTGTCACATGACAGGTCTTTTGCATGCTGTGAGCTTTGCTTTTGTGAGATGACAGGGCGACAACACTCGTTGAGACCTTTCCGCACGGTTGTGGCTGGCCATCCTTCCCGACCACCTTCACGTGACAGACTTGTTGCCTGGGGTGGATTTTGCTCTTGTGACATGACAGGACTCGAGCATTCTTGCAGACTTTTCCGCATGGTCGTTGCTCACCATCCTCTCCGATCACTGTTGAATCACAGGTTTTTTCACCGCTATGTTCTCTGCTTTTGTGTTCCGACAGACTTTGAATACGCTTGTAGCTCTTTCCACAAAGTTGTTGCTGGCCATCCTCCCCGATCACTATTAAGTTACAGGTAGTTTGCCCGGTGACGATTATGCGATCTGAAAGGGCTGATGCTGCGGCTGTCGGGGGACGATCAGCCTGGCTTTGACTCAATTGGAATGATTCATGGGTTGTTTGTTGTGTTTCTGAAATTCCCGTCGGAAGAGGGGATTGGTTAAGTGTCAAGGAAAATCTGGCATTTTCGGCAAAACTCTGAAGATCGAGTGACCCGTTAGTGGCCGGAAATTCATAGTCGTTGAAAGAAAAATTCCTGAACGTCAGCTCTTCATCATTGGGTGCTCCTATAGCATCCGATCTATAGGCTGCTCCTGCATTCAGTAAGTCAATAGAGTTGAAGTTATTGGGCGGGTTGCTACCAAAGTCGTTCACCTCTCGATCAAATAGTGGGCCAGAATCGAATGGCAATTGAATTTCAAAAAGTTCATCCAATGTTTTCAAGGTTGAGTATGCCTGGGAGGCAGAGGCGCATGCAGGATCAAGATAGCGCATACAACTGAGGCAGTGTCCATGGGGCAGATGAGGACATGTTTGTTGAGGTGTTACTGCGTTGTCTATCGAACTATTTGGAGAATTCAGCGGCCTTTCAACTGAATCGCTGCTATCGGATGGTGGTCGGAATTGACAAACGCCATTGCAGGGATAGACGAAACAATTTAAACCTAACGTGTGTTGGTGTTGTTGAGAGCCTCCGTTGCCATCGGCAGAGCCGGAGTAAAAGATGCTGGTGAAAAAGTCTGTAGCCTGGTTACTGGTCGCAGGGGTGGGTTGACCGGATGATTCTGATGCCTGATAGGGGGGTGGGTTATGTCCAGAGCCAAACATAGTGGTGATGGTTGCAAATCGGTGATCCCCCTCTGTCAACATAAGTGCCGCCTGTTGTTCAATTGATTTAAACAGCGGTGAATCGGGATGCCAAAAGCTTTTTAAAAGCCAGCTGACAGCTATAATCGCCTCCAAAGGTAGCGATGAATAAGGAGTGCAGCTCAGAAGAGCGTCTTGAGTGGTCAGGATCAGCTCAAAAGCCATCAGCAGATTCGTGGCGTAAAACCATCGCCACGAGATCGACTCAATAATGGTCGAACCAGCATGTCTGTCTTGTTTGTCATCGGTTGACAAAGCTGATCCTGGGTAGCTTTTTGTGTCGGTAGTGTCTAGCGGGTTTCCCGACAGTGTTGGCCGGTCAGACTTTATGGAAAAGCTCTGTTTTGAACTTGCATTCAGTTCAAGCTCAACACTAAAGCGTCCTTTCCACGGATTGGCCTGACAGACGGCAGACAGCCACAGTAGCAGCAACAACGGTGCCGCAAAGAGAAAGTGTTTAATAATTCTGTCTCTGGATCCTGATATACAGAGAGGAAGGATAGATCAAGAAAATAAACATGTTTTTCTGTCAAAAACATTCTCTTTAAAGCCGATGGTTGCTGCCGGAAAAAAGCATGGAAGGTTGGGTAAATCAGAGGCCGAGGTCAGAGTCCAGACTAACAGGCTTGTGTTTTCTATGTCTTCCTTTGTGGTCCCACAGGGTTTTAGCATTCTTGCAGATCATACCGCATGGTTGTTGTTGGCCATCTTCCCCAACTACCATCACATCACAGGTTTGTTGTCCGGTGTGCACTCTGTTTTTGTGATTCGACAGGGCATTAGCATTTTTGCAGACCCTCCCGCATGGCCACTGTTTGCCATCCTTCCTGACCACTGTTTTGTCACAGGTTTTTTGCCCGCTGTGGCATTTACTTTTATGCTCCGCCAGAGAGCGGGCATTCTTGCAGACCATACCACATGGCCACTGCTGGCCATCTTTCCCGACCAGATTCACATCACAGGTTTGACGTCTGCTGTGGTATCTTCTTTTGTGATCCGACAGGGCTTGAGCATTTTTGCAGAATTTCCCGCACAGCCCTGGCTGGCCATCTGCTCCGATCAGGGTCACGTCACAGATTTTTTGCCCGGTATGGTATCTGCTTTTGTGAACCGAAAGGGCTTTAGTATTTTTGCAAACCCTTCCGCATAGCTGCGGCTGATCATACTCCCCGCCCCGGAGCTCGTTGCATACCAGGTTCCCAACGTAGCATTTGCTTTTGTGATTTGTCATGAGTTCTTGTGTCTGAGTCAATTGGTCAGAATCGAATGGGCGGTGAATTTCAGGGAGTTCATTCAATGTTTCAAGAGCTGAGTGTTGTTCGGAATATGCTTCGTTTGCCGGATCAAAACCTATGCAACTAAGGCAGTATCCATTAGTCAAATGAGGGCATGAGCTTTCAATGAAACTCAGCGGCCATTCAGCGGGTGCTCTGCTATCGTGTGATGATCGGAATTGACAAACCCCAATGCAGGGATAGACGAAACAATTTAAACCCAGAGTGTGCAGGTGTTGTTGAGGATCTCCTTTACCGTCGCCAGAGCCAGAATACACAGGGTTGGTTAATGAACCAGCCATGCGGGTGATGGGTTGTGGGGCTTTCTGGCTGGACGATACAGATGGCTGGTATTCTTGCTGGTTACTTCCAGAGCCAAACATCGCTGCGATGATCGCAAAAATCGCTTTTACAGATAGCCATGAAGAAAAGTTCGAATATAGAGGGAAGGGGTCGGTTGTCAGGGTCAGCTCGTAAGCAAGCAGTAGCTTTGTGACATGAAGCCATTGCCACGAAGTTGACTCAAAGGTGGTCGTTTTCACTTCGTAACGGCAAAGTTTTTGGCGTTTGTCATCGTGGGGCGAAGCTGATCCTGAACAGCCGTTTGTGTCGGCAATATCTGACGGGTTGTCTGGTAATGTCTGACGGTCATGCTTTATGAAAAAGCACCGGTTTGAAGAACCAGCATCCTGTTCATACTCGATCATAAAACGTCCTGTCCACGGTTCGGCCCAGACGACAGATAGTGACTGAATCAGCAAAAGCAGTCCCGCAAAGAGTAAGTATCTAATAATACTGTCCTTGCTTTCTGGCTACAGAGAGGAAAGATAGATCAAGAAAATAAGTGTGTTTTTGTGCCTCCTTCATAAATGATGGGTATCATATCCATACCACTTATTCATTTACCTTTTTGTGGAGTGGAGTCATCCTCCCGGCGTTCATCAACAGGCTTGTGCTTTCGATGTATTCTTCTGTGATTCGAGGGGTCCATAGAAAGCTGGCAGACCTCCCTGCATGGACGCAGCTGACCATCCTCTGCGAGTATTTTTACGTCACAGGTTTATTGCCTGCTGTGAGCTGTTTTCTTGTGATACGTCAGGGTACAAATATTCTTGCAGACTTTCCCGCATGGCCATTGCTGGCCATCGTCCCCAATCAGGGCTGTGTCACAGGTTTGTTGTCCGCTATGGTATCTTTTTTTGTGATCAGACAGAGCTTTGGAGCCCTTGCAGATCGCCTCGCATGGCTGCAGTCGGCCATCCTCCCTGATCATTATTTCGTCGCAGATTTGTTGCCTGCCGTGAGCTGCTCTTTTGTGATCTGACAGGGTCTTAAGACTCTTGCAGATCTTCCCACATAGCCGCTGCTGACCATCTTCCCCGACCATTCTCACGTCACAGGTTTGTTGCCCGCTGTGGTATCTTATTTTGTGATCCGACAGGGCTCCAGCATTCTTACAGACCCTCCCGCAGAGGTGCTTCTGGCCATTCACTCCGATGACTCTTGCGTCACAGGTCTTTTGCCCGGAGTGTACTTTGCTTTCGTGAACGGATAGCGATAGAGCATTCTTGCAGACTTGCCCGCATGGTTGCCGCTGGCCATCCTCTCCAACCAGGGTCATATAACAGGCTTTTGGCCCGGTGTGGGCTCTTCTTTTGTGATTCACCAGGGCTTGAATATTCTTGCAGACCATCCCGCATGGCCGCTGCTGACCATCCTCACGGACCACTGTAACTTTGCAGGTTGGTTGCTCGCTGTGATATTCGCTTTTGTAGTCCGGGGCCATTCCTTCTGAGGCAACCCCGTCTGTAACGTTGTCGTACACGTTATGCGGCTTAAGCTCAACTAGTTGGCCAGAATTATATTGGAGATGAATGGAAGTGGGATCAATCCATGTTTCGATAGGTGGTTTTTGTTGGAAATATGTTGCGCCTGCAAGATCAAAATCACCTATACAATTAAAACGGCATTCATTCACCAAATGGGTGCATGAGCTTTGTCCTTTCGAACTTTCTTCGGTACTCAATGCCCATTCAGTGGGCTCACTGCTGAAAGATAATGGTCGAAATCTGCAAACGCCACGACAGGGATAGATGAAACAATTTAAACCCAGGGTGTGTGACTGTTCTTGAGGGCCTCCATTACCGCCGCGATAGTCAATATTCACGAGACTGTTGAAAGAGCCTGTAAGGTGATTGGAGGCTTTCTGGAATTGCTGACCGGATGATGCTGATGGCTGGCATTGTTGTTGGTTATTTCCGTAGCCAAACATTGCATTGATGGTCGCAAACGGTTGATTCTGATTCGCCTCTTGCTGAGCCACTTTTGGTTCAATCGGGTTAAACATCGGTGAATTGGGGTTCCAGTAGCTTTTTAAAAGCCAACAGAAAACTATAATTGCTTCTGGAGGTAACCATGAATAAGGATTGGAGAACAGAGGAGCGTCTCTGGTGGTCAGGATAAGTTGGTTAACCGCCAGCAGATGAGTGGTATAAAGCCATTGCCACGAAATCACATTAATGATGGTTGTTTTAACTCCATAACTGCAAGATTTTTGAGGTATATCATCAGGGGGCGAATCAAATCCTGAATGGTCTGAAGTACAGATAATGTCTGACGGGTTTTCTGACAATGTGTGCTGGTCTTGTTTTAAGTAAAAGCCCTGATCTGGAGAACCAGTATCCTGTTCAAGCTCGACAATAAAACATCTTGTCCGGAGTTCAGCCTGACAGGGGAGAGACAACGTCAGAAGTAAAAACATCACTGCCGCAAAAGGTGAGTGTTTGATAATTCTATCCTTGCTTTCTGGTTTACAGAGAGGAAGGATAGATCAAGAGAATCAGCATACTTTTCTGCCAAAGATATTCTGTTCATAAACCTTTGCTAAAACCAAAGGCTACACGGGGCAAAAAGTCGCTGCGTATTGGTCAGACCATTGCCGAACATATTAAGGATCGAGGTTATTGTCCAGATCCACATCAACAGGCTTGCGTTTTCCATGAATTCTTCTGTGAACACTGTCACCTCACAGGTTTTTTCTCCGCTGTGGTATCTGCTTTTGTGAGCTGCCAGGGACATGGTATTCTTGAATACGGTTCCGCACACTCGAGGTTGGCCATCCTCCCCGACCAGGGTCAGGTTACAAATTTTTTGTCCGCTGTGGAGTTTGTTTTTGTGAGTACACAGAGATTGAACATTCTTGCAGACTGCACTACGTAGCTGCTTCTGGCGATCCCTTCTGGTCACGGTGATATTGCATATTATTAGATTTTTGTCGTGTATTATTTCTTGCCCGGACAAGGTTTGTTGGCAGTGAGTAGCTCCTTTAGCTGATGTTCCTTCGGGAACAAGGCAATCATTCCCGGGTATTGACGCATCATCGCTGAGTAACCCGATAAGAGCTTCTGTAAAGGCTGTCGCTGAACTCATTAAAAGCCAACTGAAAAATGCAACCGCTTCTGCTGCTAGCCATGAATATTGAGTGGTGCCTGAAGAGGCGTCTTCAGTGTGTAAATGCAATGTTTTCGTCGTTTTTTATCAGGTAGAAAACCTGATTCATTGTGGTCGTTGGTGACGCTAATATCTGAAGGGTTGCCCGACAATGTGCCCCGGTCAAATTTTATAGAGAAAGTGTCGCTTGGAGAACCTGCACCCTGTTCAAGCTCGACATTAAAGCGTCCTGTCCACGGTTTGGCCTGACAGACGACAGTCAGCGACAGTAGCACTCGGAAAAAAACCATGAAAGGGTGCCAGACAAGGGATTAATCGCCCTGTTTCACATTCACAGGCTTGCGTTTTCGGTGTACTCTTTTGTGATTCGAAAGTTCCAGAGCATTGTTGCAGACCTTCCCGCATGATTGCTGCTGGCCATTCTCACTGATCACGATCACTTCACAGGTTCTTTGCCCGGTGTGGTATTTTCTTCTGTGATCTGACAGGGCTTTGGAACTTCTGCAAACCGCCCCGCATGGCTGCTGCTGGCCATTTTCTCCGATCACTGACAGGTTACAGGTTTTTTGCTCGCTGTGGTCTCCTCTTTTGTGATCCGACAAGGCTTGAGCACTCTTGCAGACCTTCCCGCATGGGCGCGGCTGTCCATCCTTCCCGACTATGTTCTCTTCACAGGTTTGTTGCCCTGTATGGTATCTGCTTTTGTGAGATGCCAGGACTCGAGCATTCTTGCAGATTCTTCCGCATGGTCGTTGCTGACCATCCTTGTCGATCACTTTTTTGTCACAGGTTTGTTTGCCGGTGTGGAATCTGCCTTTGTGATTCATCAGGACTTGAGCATTCTTGCAGACCTTTCCACAGGGTTGCTGATGGCCGTCTTCAAGGACCAGGGTCGCGTCACAGGTCTTTTCGCCGGTGTGGTATTTGCTTTTGTGAGATGACAGGGCTTGAGCATTTTTACAGACATGCCCGCATGGCCGCTGCAGGCCATCTTCCATGACCAGGGTCACGTCACAGGTTGGTAGTCTGCTCTGGTCTCTGGCTCGTATTTTACCACGCATACTGAGTAGCCCATCGATTATAACAATGTCATCAGCGGTGACAGGCAAATGCCCGGACATTGGTACATTACAATTGACTGGCCCGGCAGGGTCATTATTTGCTGCCCCTGCATTCATTAAATGTCTGGCGATTATAGAATCAACATGACTTCTGCAGCTCAAGCTGGGACCATTAGCTAAACAGGCGTGTGAGTTTTGTCCTGTTTGACCTGTCGAATGGTCTAAGGGATTTGGCGGCCATTCATCGTGTTCATTGCTATCGAATGATGGTCGAAATTGACAAACGCCATGGCAGGGATGGAGGAAACAATTTAAACCTAACGTGTGTGAGTGTTGCTGAGGATCTCCTTTACCCTCGCCAGAGTGTAGAAAACTCGTGAAAGAGCCTTTAGGATGGGTGATAACTTGTGGGGCTTGCTCACCAGAAGATTCTGATGACTGATGCTGATATTGTGCCGGGTTATGTTCAGGGCCAGGCATCATAATGGTGATCGCAAACGGGCGATTTTGGCTCGCTTCCTTTTGTACAATCGGGTTAAACAGCGGTGAATCAGAGTTCCAGAGGCTTTTTAAGAGCCAACCGACAGCGATAGTTGCTTCCAGAGGTATCCAGGAATAAGAAGGTGTCGCAAAACTCCAGTAACCCTTTCTCAACCCGGAGCAGATGAGTATTTTTGTGACAGCCTGATAAAGGGTCGGGCCCAGGGGCTTGTCTTTGTTGGTCAAGATCAGTTCATAAGCAACCAACAGCTTTGTTGCGTATAGCCATTGCCACGAAATCAACTCAATAAAAGTCTTTTGTATCTCGTAACTATAAATCTTTTGTCGTTTGTTATCAGGTGGCATACCCGCTTCTGCGCAGCCGTCAGTGTTGTCAATATCTGAGGGGGTGCGCGACAATCTGCGCCGGTCAAGTTTTATAGAAAAATTATGGTTTGGAGAAGCTGCATCCTGTTCAGGCTTAACAATAAAACGTCCTGCCCAGGGTCTGGCCTGGCAGACGACAGACAACGACAGCAATAGCAGTGCAGCCGGGACTATGTGTTTGATAATTCTATCCTTGCATTCTGGTTTACAGAGAAAAAGGATAGAACATGAAAATAAGGGTGTTTTTCTGGCAAAAAGCCTCTCTTGAAAAGCAAAAGTCGCATCTGGAAAAATCTCATGAAAGCTTGCCAGACTAGTCGTTCAGGCCCGTATCCATACGCTTGCGTTTTCGATGAAGTCTTTTGTGCACCGACAAGGCGTGAGCATTCAGGCAGATCTTTCCGCATCGCCGCTGCTGATCATACATCACGGCCACGGTCTCATCACAGGCTTGTTGCCCTGTGTGGTCTCTTCTTTTGTGAGATGACAGGTCTTGGGCATTCTTGAAGAACTTTCCGCATGGCCGCAGCTTGGTGTCCTCCCCGACCACGATCGCGTCACAGGTTTTTTGCCCGCTGTGGACCTTGCTTTTATGAGACGACATAGATGGAGCATTCTTAAAGATGATTCCGCATGGTCGCAGCTGGCCATCTTCCCCAACTACGGTTACGTCACAGATTTTTTGCCCGGAGTGGAATCTACTTTTATGAGTCGACAGGGCCTGAGCATTTTTGTAGAGCTTCCCGCATGGCCGAGGCTGGCCATCATCCCCGATTACAGTCCGGTCACAGGTTTTTTGCCCGCTATGCCCTCTGCTTTTGTGACATGACAGGGCTTTGGCATTCTTGCAAATCATTCCGCATGGCTGCTGCTGGCCATCCTGCCCGGGCTCTATTACCTCACAGACTTGCTGCCCGCTGTGGTCTCTGCTTTTGTGATCACCCAGGGCACGGTTATTCTTGCAAACCTTCCCGCATGATTGCTGCTGGCCATTCTCATTGATCACGTTCACTTTGCAGGTTTGTTGTCCCTTGTGGTATCTGTTTTTGTGAGATGACAGAGCGTTGGCGTTTTTGCAGACAGTTCTACATGGTCGCTGCTGGCCAGATTTCCCGGGCACAGTCTCTTGACAGATTCGTTGTCTCGTGTCGTCTGTTCTTTTGTGATCCCTCTGGGCCTGATCACTTTTGCAGGACTTCCGGCATGATCGCATTCGGTCATTCTTTCCGATCATGGTCACATGACAGATGTTTTGCCCGCTGTTGTCTGTGGCTTGTATTGCTTCTGTCTGGAAAAGATCAGGTTGGCTCTGAACCGATTGGGATGATTCAGTGGTTATGTGTTGTGTTTCTGAATGGGTAGACGTGAAGGAAATCCCGGTTTCTCCGAGAGGATTCTGGCCACGTAGCTTGAGTAAACCGTTAACTATAACCAAATCATCAGCAGTGATAGGTAAATGTCTGCGCATTGGGATATCATCATTGACTGGCTCCATAGGGGCAGTATTTGCCACTTCAGCACTCATTGAACATCCAGGGTTGCAGCCATTCAGGTTGCCATCAAGGCCATGGAGCTGATGCTGATCAGCCTGTTGCTCAGAAGGTTGGCCAGAATCACACTGGAGATGAATGTCAGGGGGATTAATCCGTATTTCGAAAGGTCGGATTTCTTGGAAATCTTTAGCGTTTACAAAACCAGAATGATCCGAATAACCAGGGCTGTATCCATTGGCAGAATGGGGAGGTGTTTTTTGACCGGGCTTAACTCCTGCGTGATCTGACGAACCGTCCTCGGAATTCGGTGGCCATTCACTGGGCTCTGTGCTGTTGGGTGAGGGTCGGAATCCACAAACACCATGACAGGGATAGACAAAACAATTTAAATCCAAAGTATGAAAGTATTGCTGAGGGCTCCGGTTACCCCGGCCAGAGGCAGAGTACAGAGGGCGAATTATAGAACTTGCAAGAGAGGGGGTGGCTTGTGAGGCCTGCAGGCCGGATGGTTCTGATGGTGGGTGTTGTTGTTGGTTACGCTCGGAGCCAAACAGCGCAGTGATGATCGCAAACGGGTTATTTTGACTCGCTTCTTGCGGTGCCTCTTTTAGTTCAATCAGGTTAAACAGTGTTGAGTGGGGGCGGCAATAGCTTTTTAAAAGCCAGCTGAAAGCGATAACCACTTCGACAGGTATCCATGAACACGGGGTGGAGCACGCAGAGGCGCCTCTGATAGTCAGGATCAGTTCGTAACCAGACAGCAGATGATTGGCGTAAAATAGTTGCCAGGAACTCGACTCAACAGGGGTCGTATCTACCCCGTAATGATTGTCAGCAGTGTCTGACGGATTGTCGGACAATGTATGCTGGGCACGCTTTATAGAACAGCTCCGGCTTTGAGGACCTGCATCCTGCTCAAACTCAACAATAAAAGGTCCTGTCAAAGGCTCGGCCTGACAGACGACAAACAACGACAGCACCAACAGTGGTAACGAAAAGAATGAGTGTCTAATAATTCTATCCTTGTGTTCTGGTTTACAGAGAGGAAGGATAGGTCAAGAAAGTAAGCGTGTTTTTCTGTTAAAAACCTTCTGTTAAAAACCTTCTGTTAAAAAACCAAAGCTGCACCGGAAAAAAACTCATGAAGGGACAGGTGCCAGATCAGGGGACACCTTGGTCCAAACTAACAAGCTTGCGTTTTCGATGCACTCTTTTGTGCTCCGACAAGGCTTGAGCACTCTTGCAGACCTTCCCGCATGGGCGCGGCTGACCGTCCTTCCCGACTGTGGTCTCTGCACAGGTTTTTTGCCTGGCATGGTCCCTTTTTTTGTGACCCGACAGGGCACTGGCATTCTTGCAGGTCTTCCCGCATTGTTGCTGCTGACCATCCCCCCCGACCATGATTATGCTACAGGTTTTTTGTCCGGTATGGTTTCTGCTTTTGTGATCCGAAAGGGATCTGATATTTTTGCAGACTTGCCCGCATGGCAGCGTCTGACCATCTTCTCCGACCACGGTTGCGTCGCAGACTTGTTGCCCGGTATGGTGTCTTCTTCTATGATCCGACAGAGCACTGGGATTTTTGCAGATCTTCCCGCATGGTTGCTCCTGGCCATTCTCTCCAAACACTGTTTCGTCACAGGCTGGTTGCTTGAGATGGTGTTTGATTTTGTGAGATGACAGGGCTTTAGCACTTTTGCAAACCGCCCCACATGGTTGCTGTTGGCCATCCTCTTTGACCACCGAAACCTCGCAGGTTTTCTGCCCGGAGTGGTTTCTGCTTTTGTGATATGACAGGGCTTTGGCATTCTTGCAGACTATCCCGCATGGCTGCGGCTGGCCATCTTCCTCGACCACGGTCACGTCACAGGCTTGTTGCCCGCTGTGTTGTCTGATTTTGTGATCTGAAAGGGATTGAGAGCTCTTGCAGACCTTCCCGCATGGCCGCTGATGACCATCCTCCTCGACTACTGTTATGTCACAAATCTGTTGCCCGCAGTGGTTTTTGCTTTTGTGAGATGACAGGGCTCGAGAATGTTTGCAGAGCTTCCCGCATGGCCGTTGCTGACCATCCTGTCCATACACGGTCACATTACAAGTTTGTTGCCCGCTGTGGTATTTGCTTTTGTGAGACGAAAAAACTTGAGAGTTTTTACAGACTCTGCCGCATAGCTGCTGCTGGCCATCCTCCCCGACCACGGTCAGGTCACAGACTTGTTCCCTGGAGTGGATTTTGCTCTTGTGAGATGACAGGGCTCGAGCATTGCTACAGACTGATCCGCATGGTCGCTGCTGGCCATCCTCCCCGACCACGGTCAGGTCACAGACTTGTTCCCCGGAGTGGATTTTGCTCTTGTGACATGACAGGGCTCGAGCATTCCTGCAGACTGATCCGCATGGTCGCTGCTGACCATCCTCACCAATCACGGTCACTTGACAGGTCTTTTTTAGGGTGTGGTATCTGCTTTTGTGAGCCGAAAAAATTTGAGAGTTTTTACAGACTCTGCCGCATAGCTGCTGCTGGCCATCCTCCCCGACCACGGTCAGGTCACAGACTTGTTCCCCGGAGTGGATTTTGCTCTTGTGACATGACAGGGCTCGAGCATTCCTGCAGACTGATCCGCATGGTCGCTGCTGACCATCCTCACCAATCACCGTCACTGGACAGGTTTTTTGTCCTGTATGGTATTTGCTTTTGTGAGACGAGAGGGCTCTGGCATTCTTGCAGATTGCTCCGCATGGCCGTTGTTGGTCTTCTTTCCCAGCTAGGCTCAGGTTACAGGTTCTTTGTTTGCTGTGATCTGTAGTTTGCGCCTGATCTGTCCGGGAATGGCGAGGTGGGCTTTGACCCAATTGGTATGATTCTGTTGTCGTTTGTTGTGTTTCTGAAGTCCCCATTGGGGTAAGTGTAAATGGAATTTCGTTTCTTTCGAGAAGAATGCGCTTGCCCAGATTCAGCAGAGCGTTGACTATCACCCAATCATCAGTGTTGATAGGCAAATGCTCATGCATTGACACATCATCATTGAGTGTATCGGTATGGTCAATATAGGTAGTCCCTGTACTCGAGTTTGCATGGTTGCAGCTGTCGGTCGGGTTGCTGCTCATGCCCTGGGAGTCTGGCTGGTGCGCCCGTGGCTGAAGGAGTTGGCCAGAAATGCATTGCAGTGGTATGCCAGGGGTGGGAGCCCATGTTTCGACAGGCGGATTTTGTTGGCAATTGGTAGCGTATACAGAATCAGAATGACCCACACAATCAAGGCAGTAAGCATTGGTACATTGAGGGCGTGAGTTTTGTTCGGGTGTCGCTCCTCCTTGATCTGTAAAGCTGTTTTTGTAATTCAGCGGCGATTCATCGGATACCCTACTATCGAGTGATGGCCTGAGCCTGCAAACGCCATTGCAGGGATAGACGAAACAATTTAAATCGAAACTATGTGAGTCTTGATGAGGGCTCTGGTCACCACCGCCAGAGTCAGAATACAGGCAATTAGTGAAATAGTTTTTAGTGTCTGTGATGGGTTGTGGGGCTTGCTGCCCCGATGACTTTGATGGCTGGTATTGCGATTGGTCATGTCCAGAGCCAAGCAGCATAGTGATGGCCGCAAGAGGGTGATTCTGACTCGCTTCCTGTTGCTCAATCGAGCTGAACAGTGGCGAATCGTTGCTCCAATAGTTTTGTAAAAGCCAACCGGCGGCGACAACCGCTTGTATCGGTAGCCATGAATAAGGGGTAGAACCCGGAGTGGCTTCTCTGGTGGTCAGGTTGAGTTCGAAGGCTACCAGCAGATAAGTGGCGTAAAGCAACTGCAAGGAAATTGACTCTATGTTGGTCCTTTTTAACCCGTAACTGAATGAACTGTGTCGTTTGTTATAAGACGGTAATTCTGATTCTACATAGCCTTTTGTTCCGGCAATGTCTGACAGCTTGCCCGGCATTACATGCAGGTTATGCTTTATAGAAAAGCACTTGCCTGTATAAGCTGAATCCTGTTCAAGCCCGATAATAAAATGTTTTGTTATCAGTTCAGCCTGACAGGCGACGGATAACGACAGTAGTAGTAACAGTGGTGCCCAAAAGAGTGAGTGTTTAATAATTCTATCCCTGTATTCTGGTATACAGGGAGGAAGGATAGATCAATAAAGTAAGGGGGTTTTTCTGTTAATAAACTTCTGTTGAAAGCCAGAGGTTGCAACGGGCAAAAAGTTGCTGCGAAATGGCCTGCCTTGTAAGGGGTGTATTAAAGATCCTGATCGGGATTCTACTGTGCCATTCAATAGTTCAAGAAGCGATTTTTCTTGGGAATCTGGAGCATCTTCAGATTCAAAATACCCCATGCAACCATAGCAGTATTGGTTAGCCGAAAGAGGGTATGAGCTTTGTCCCGGCGTGACTCCTGCGAGGCCTGTCGAATTTTCGCTAAAAAGAGTGAGTGTTTAATAATTCTATCCTTGCGTTCAGATACACAGAGAGGAAGGATAGATCAAGAAAATAAGTGTGTTTTTCTTTTGAAAATTTTCTGTTAAAAACCCAAGGCATCACCGGTCAAAAAATCGCTGCAAATAGCTCTGTCTTCCTGAGGAGTGAAGTCATCATCCCGGTTTATATCAACAGGCTTACGTTTTCGATGTATTCTTTTGTGGCTTGACAGGGCGTTAGCATTCTTGCAGATCTTTTCGCATGGCTGCGGCAGGCCATCTTTCCCGATCACTGTTTTGTCACAGATTTGCTGACCGCTGTGTTCTTTTCTTTTGTGTGTCGAAAGGGCTTGAGCATTCAGAAAGACCATTCCACATGGCTTCGGCAGGCCACCTTCCCCAAACAGACTCTCGCCACAGGTTTTTTGCCCGGTGTGGACCCTGCTTTTGTGAGACGACAGGACACGAGTATTCTTGCAGACTTTGCCGCATGGCTGCTTCTGGTTATTCTCCCCGATCACGGTTACGTTGCAGGTTGCTTGCCTGCAGTGATTTCTGTTTTTGTGATCCGAAAGGGCTTGTATACTCTTGCAGAGCTTGCCACATGGCTGCGGTTGACCATCCTCCCCGACCACGGTTGCGTCACAGGTTTGTTGTCCGCTGTGAGTGCTTCTTTTGTGAACCAACAGAGTTTTGGCATTCCTGCAGACTTTACCGCATGGCTGCGGTTTGCCATCTTTGCTGACCACAACTTCGTCACAGGTTTGTTGTCCACTATGAATGCATTTTTTGTGAATCTTCAAATATTGATTATTCTTGCAGATCTTCCCGCATGGCCGTAGCTGGCCATTCTTGCCGACCACAGTCAGGTCACAGATTTTTTTTTCGCTGTGTGAGTCTCTCTTGTGATACAACAGATTTCTGGCACTATTGCAGACTTTCCCGCAGGGTCTTGGCTGGTTATCCTCTCCGACCACTATCATGGCACAGGTCTTTTGCCCGGTATGGAGGTTGCCTTTGTGGTCCCACAGGGCTCGCTTATTTTTGCAGACTTTCCCACATGGTCGCAGCTGGCCATTCTTTCCGACTACGGTCACCTCACAAGTTCTTTGCCCGCTGTGGATGCTGCTTTTATGAGATGACAGTGATCGAGAGTTCTTGCAGATCGCCCCACATGGCTGCAGCTGTCCATCCTTCTTTACCACGGCCACATCACAGGTGAGTTGCCCGACAGCGTCAGTGGTATCGACAGGTTCTGAACTCATTGAGTTTGAGGCGACCCCACCTGCAGGGTTGCAGTTATTGGCCAGGTTGCCACCCATGCCATGGGCCCGGAGTAGAGGATCAAGTTGGCTCATGTAACTTAATCTGTATCTATTTGCCAAATGATGGAGTGCGTTTCGTTCGGCTGTTTCTCCTGTGTAATTCAGAGGACTTTCACCGTCATTCAGAGACCTTTCAGCGTAACTTCTGCTATCGGATGATTGTCGTAATAGACAAACGCCAAAACAGGGAAAGATGTAGCAATTTAAGCCCATAGAGTGTAAATGCCGTAGGGGGTCTTTGTTACCGTCGCCATAGTCAGTATTCAGGGTGCTGGTGAAAGAATGTATGCGGTGGCTGGTTGTCTGCGGGGCTGTCTGGGTGGATGATTTTGATGACTGGTCTTGTGGTTGGTCATGTCTGGAGCCAAACATCATGGTGATGGTTGCAAACAGGTAATCCACCTGTGTTAATATATATGCCGAATGTCGTACAACTGGTTTAAACAGCGTTGAGGCTGGGTTCCGGTAGCTTTTTATAAGCCAAACGGCAGTGATAGCTGCTTCTGTAATGGGTATCCATGAATAAGGACTGGAGTACAGAGGTGCACTTCTGGTTTTCAGTTTCAGTTCGCAATCAACCAGCAGGTGAGTGGCGTAAAGAAATTGCCACGAAATCGACCCGGTGAGGGTAGTTTTCACTCTGAAATAGAAGGGCTTGTGTCGTTTTATTTCGAATAGCCAATCCTGTTCTGTATAGCCGTTTATGTCGGCAATGTTTGAAAGATCGTCCGACAATGTAGGCTGTTCAAGCCTTATAGAAAAGTTCTGTTTTAGAAAACTTGCATCCTGTTCAAACTCAACTAAGTGACGTCTCGTCAAAGTTTTGGCCTGACCGATGACAGAAAACGACTGTAGCAGCAACAGAAGTACCGTAAAGAATGAGTGTTTAATAACTCTATCCCTGCATTCTGGTTTACAGAGAGGAAGAATAGATCAAGAAAACAGGCGTGTTTTTCTGTTATGGTGTTGTGTCATAAAACGGTTATTAATGACCAAAGTCTGCATCGGGTAAACCTCATGAAATGGTGTTTGCCAGGTCAGGGTTTGAAAACATCGTCCTGTTCAGGATTAACAGGCTTGCGCTTTCGATGTATTCCCTTGTGATCCGACAGGACTTGAGCATTCTCACAGACCTTTCCGCATCGTCGTATCTTTCCATCCTCTTTGATCACTCTCGCTACACAGGTTTTTTGCCTGGAGTGTTCTTTTTTTTTGTGAGTCATCAGCGATCCATTGTTCTTGCAAACTGCCCCGCACAACTTTGGTCGACCATCTTCCCCGGTCATGGACACATCACAGGTTTTTTGCTCGCTGTGCACTCTGCTTTTGTGAGACGAAAAGGCTTGAGCATTATTGTAGACTTTACCGCATGGCCGCTGCTGGTTATCCTTGCCGAGCACCGGCATGTTACAGGTTTTTTGCACGCTGTGTTCCCTGTTTTTGTGGACCCAAAGGGCCTGGTTATTCTTGTAGACCCTTCCGCATGGTTGCTGCTGACCATTCGCATTGACCATGGTTATGTCACAGGTTTTTTGCCCGGTATGGTATTTGCTTCTATGAGATAACAGGGCCTTAGCATTCTTGAAGATCCTCCCGCATGTTTGCAGCTGGCCATCTTCTGCGACCAAGGTTTCTCCACAGGTTTGTTGCCCGGTGTGGGTTCTTAGTTTGTGATCCGCCAGGGCTTGAGCATTCCTGCAGACTGTCCCGCATGGCTGCTGGCCATCCTCAGAGAACAGAGTTACATCACAAACTTCTTGTCCGCCGTGGTTTCTTCTTCTGTGACCGGTCAGGGAGTGAAGACTTTTGAAGATCCTCCCGCATTGTCGCTGCTGGCCGTCGTCCTCTACTATGGTTGCGTCACAGATTTCCAGTCCACTGTAGTCTACGGCTTGTGCTGCTCCTGTTTGGGAAAGGTGGGGTGGGTTTTGATCTGCCTGGGTTAGTCTTGTTGGTTGTTGTGTTTCTGAAGTCGCCACTGGAGATGTTAAATGGTTGAGCGTAAAGGAAATCCTTGTTGCTTCTGAAAGACTATGACCACGTAAATTGAGCAACCCGTTGATTATGATCAAGTCATCATCGGTGACGGACATATTCCGAGGCATTCGTAAATGAACATTAAGTGCCCCGCTGTGGCCAGTATATGCTGCCCCTGTGGTCATTGTGAGTGAATGGTTGCAGCACTTTGTCGGGTTGTCATCCGTGCCGTGATGCTGAGGTTGCTGTGCCCGCGGCTGAAAGGGTTGATCAGAAGCGCATTGGAGTTGGATGGCAGGGGAATCATTCAATGTTTCCAGCGTCCATTCAGCGGGCTCCTTGCTATCGGATGATGATCGGAATCTACAAACGCCATTACAGGGACGGACGAAACAATGTAAACCCAGAGTGTGTAACTCTTTTTGAGGATTTCCGTTACCGCCGCCACCGTTAGTATTCTGGAGTCTGATAAGAGAGTGCTTAAGGCGGGTAGTTGTCGTTGGGGCTTGCTGGCTGGATGATTTTGATGGCTGGTATCCTCGTTGGTTACGTCCGGAACCAAACATCAGAGTGATAGCCATAAATGGGTAATCCTGACTCATCTGCTGTTGTTCAATCGTGTTAAACAGCTGGGAATCGGGGTTCCAATAACATTTTAAAAGCCAGCCGACAGCGACAGCCGCTTCTAAAGGTATCCATGAATAAAAGCCTGAGCCCAAAGGCGCAACTTTGGTCGTCAGGATCAGTTCGTAAGCAACCAGCAGATGAGTGGCGTAAAATAATTGCCACGAAATCGGCTCTATAAGGAAAGTTTTTAGTCTTTGATTGCAAGGCTTTTGTCGTATTTTATCAGGAGGCCAATCTGGCCCTGCGTAGCCGTCTGTGTCGGCAATGTTTGACGGGTTTTTCAGCAATATATGCTGGTCATGCTTTATAGAAAAGCTCTGTTTTAGAAAGTCTGCATCCTGCTCAAACTCGACTGTAAAACGTCTTATCAGAGGTTTGGCTGGACAGATGACATTCAACGACAGTAACAGCAGGAGAATTGCCATAAAGAGTGGGTGTTTAATAGTTCTATCCCTGCATTTTGGCTTACAGAGAGGAAGGATAGATCAAGAAAATAAGTGTGTTTTTCGATCAGAGACCTTGATTAAAAAAACTCTGCCATAGACCCGAGGCACACAGCGCAGAACTTGATGAAAGGAGTGTCAGATCAAGGACCGGGAGCATTGTCCCGCTCGACATCAACAAGCTTGCGTTTTTGATGTTTTCTTTTGTGATCCGACAGGGCGCTGAGACTCTTGTAGGTCTTTCCGCATTGCTGTGGTTGGCCATCCACCCCAACCACTGTCACGTCACAGATTTTTGGACTGCCATGCACATTCCTTTTGTGACTCGACAAAACTTGAGAATTCTTGCAGACTGCTCCGCATGGTCGCGGCTGGCCATCCCCCGCAGTCACGGTTACGTCACAGGTTTTTTGCCCTGTGTGGATTCTGTATTTGTGATCCCAAAAGGCTCGAATATTCTTGCAGACAGCCCCGCATGGCCGCAGTTGACCATTCTTTTCGAGGATTGTCGCGTCACAGATTTTTTGTTTGGAGTGGGCTTTACTTTTGTGATCCCAAAATGCCCGAGCATTCTTGCAGACAGCCCCGCATGGCCTCTGCTGCCCATCCTCCCCGATGATTGTTAAGTGACAGTTTTTTTGCCCGGTGCGGATTCTGCTTCTGTTATCCAACAGGGTGTGAACATTCCTGTAGACCTTTCCGCATGGTCGCTGCTGGAAATCCTCTTTGTCTATGCTAGCGACACTATCTGTATTTCCAACAGGATCTATTTCATAAGCTCTTCCTTCACCTATTGAGTCTGAGGCGATCCAGTCTGAGGCGACCCTATCTATAGGTTTGCAGCTGTGGGCCGGGACACAGTCAATGCTATAAACCTCTGGCTTAAATAATGGCTCAGAATTGTATTGGAGCTGAATCAATGTTTCAAAAGGCGAGTTTTGTTGGATATCTGCAGTGTTTAAAGGATCAGTTTGAACCAGGCAACTAAAGCAATATCCACTGGCCAAATGAGGACACGAGCTTTGTCCGGGTATTAATTCTGTGTCGCCTGATAAATTTTTTTCAGAATTCCGCAGCGGTTCAGCAGTCCCTCTGCTACTGGATGATGGTCGGAATTGACAAACGCCACGACAGTGATGGACGAAACAATTGAAACCCAAAGTATGCAGATTGCCTTTGGGGTAGTCGCTACCGTCACGATAATCAGTATTCAGGAGAAGGGTGAAAGAGTTTGTAATGAGGGAAGTGGTTTGTGAGGCTTGCTGCCCCGATGATCCTGATGGCTGATATTGTTGTGCGTGATGTTCGGAGCCAAACATGGTAAAGATGGCAGCAAACAGGTGAACTATCCGTGTCAGGGGCGGTGACGTGTCTTGTGTCTCGATAATGGTCGTTTTAACTCTGTAACCGTAAGAAATATGTCGTGTATTCTCAGGCTGAGAATCTGATCCTGGGTAGCCATTGGTGTCGACAATCTCTGATCGGCGATCCGGCAATATATGCCGGGCAGACGTTATAGAAAAGTTCTGTCCTGGAAAACCTGTATCCTGTTGAAGCTCAACAATAAAGCGTCTTGTCAACGTTTCGGGCTGACAGACGATAGGCACCGATAGTAGCAGTGCGACAAAGCATGAGTGTTTAATAAATCTGTCCTTGCATTCTGGGTTACAGAAGAGGAAGGATAGATCAAGAAAATAAGCACATTATTCTTTTAAAAAATTTCTGTTAAAAGTTGAGTTGCACTGGGATTTCGCTACTTTTGTGCAGCCCCGCTACCGGTTGGCCATTCTCTGCGACCAAGCTCCTAGGAGCCTTATATGGTCCGCCCCGTTTTGCAAGAGCCTGTTTTGTTAATTAGCAAACAAAGATAACTGCAATCATATATACGGCCTATTCATGAGGTCTAACCCTCTGGCCCTGATGGGTATCCGCGCAACCTGGCCTTATCAGTCCGACGGCCTCAAGGGTCAAGGCTCCTATCAGGTTTCAGGTTGCCGGTTTTTACCTGTTTGCCATCAACTGTACATGCTCATCGCAATCTGCGGGGGGGTCCCCTTTGATTAAGCTTATGCTTTACTTTGCCGCTGCCGCCTTTACTTCATTATGCAGCCTTGTAAACTTCATTTCGGGTCATGATGACCCAGACAATCCGAGCCATTTTATTAGCCAGACCAACGGCGGCAACGTTGTGATTGCTGCGCTCATTAAGTTGGCTAACCCATTTTTTACAGCGGTCATCCTTATTTTTGAGGCAGTGGAGTACCGAACGTGCGCCGTGTATCAATAATGTGCGCAGGTATTTATCACCCCGTTTACTGATGCCCAGCAGGACTGACTTACCGCCTGTGGAATGCTGTCTTGGAACTAATCCCATCCATGCGGCAAGGTGTCGACCAGATTTAAAATACGTCGCATCACCAATGGCTGCCTTCAATGCTGTGGCAGTGATGGCTCCGATACCCGGCATAGTCATCATTCGACGACATTCGTCGTCGTTTTTTGCTAGCTCCTGAATTTTCTGGTCATACTGTTGAATACGCTTGTCAAGACTGGCCAACTCTTCTGATAAACCATGTAGCAGCTCACGAGTCAGCGAATGGAGTCCATTTTCAGCATCTTCCAGAATTCGTGGAAGCTGTGCACGAACTTTACCAATACCCTGGGCAACTACAATACCTTCTTCCAATAGTGACCCCCGGATCTGGTTAACCAGGGCAGTTCTCTGATCAACCGCTTGTTGACGATAGCGGTGCAGAAGTTGCCAGGCCTGCTGCTCTGACGTTTTAACAGGTACAAAACGCATGCTGGGCCGTGAAGCTGCTTCTGCAATCGCTTCAGCATCGTTGTAGTCATTTTTGTTGGTCTTGACATAAGGCTTGACAAATTGAGGTGAAATCAGCTTGACAGTATGCTCATAGTTCTTGAATAACCGAGCCAAATAGTGAGCACCACCACAAGCTTCCATAGCGATAATGCATGGCTCCAGATTTGCCACGTACTCTAGAAGGTTCTTCCTGGACGACTTCTTTCTGATGACTTTGCTACCCTGCTCATCAACACCAAACAGGTGAAAGTTGTTCTTGCCAATATCGATACCAAGTACTGAAATAGTCATGGGTGGTTCGCTCCGGTTAATCCTGTTTAAATGGTTAACTCCATTTTGGCTCATTTGAAGCCGTTTAGGAGGGGCGGACCATCCCATTAGACCGAGAATAGACTGCCCTACTGCGGCGGCAGCAAATTGGTCTGAAAATCCGCTTTTGTTCGTCAAATAGCTCGCTATTCTCCTCACAAAACCGAATTTTCATCCTCAATTTTCTGCCGTCCTCGCTACGGGCGCTATTCTCGGTCAGGCTCCTAGTCGAAGGTTTTCTCCTTCCTGTGGTATCTGCTTTTGTGGATAATCAGAGCTTGAACATTCTTGCACACCGTTCCGCATGGCCGCAGCTGGTCGTCCTCCCTGGCCACAGTCACTTCACAGATTTGTTGTCCGGTGTGAGCTCTTCTTTTGTGATCGGTTAATTTTTTAGCACTCTTGCAGAGCTGCCCGCATGGTTGCAGCCGACCGTTCTCCCCGGCTACGGGCACGTCACAGTTTCTTTGTCGGGTGTGTGCGCTTCTTTTGTGTTCCGAGAGGGCTTGAACATTCTTACAGATTTTCCCGCATGGCCGTGGCTGGCCATATTCTCCATCCACTTTGATATCACATTTCTGTTGCGCAGTGTGGATGTTTCTTTTGTGATGCCAAAGGCTATCAGCATTCATATAAATCTTTCCGCATGGCTGCAGCTGGCCATTTTCCGCAATCACTGTTACGTCACAGGTTTGTTGCCCGGTGTGTTCCCTTCTTTTATGATACGACAGGGCTTGGATATGCGTGCAGACCTTCCCGCATGGACGACGCTGGCCATCTTCCCCGACCACTATCACGTCACAGGTTTTTTGCCCGCTGTGGCATCTCTTTTTGTGAGCCGACAGGGTCTGTGCATTCTTGCAAACCTTCCCGCATGGCCGATTCTGGCCATCCTCGCCGGTTTCGTTTATGTCACAGGTTTGTCGCCCTCTGTGGTATTTGCCTCTGTGATTCCAAAGAGCCGCGACGTTCTCGCAGATCATTCCGCATAGCTTCGGCTGGCCATCCTCTCCGACCACTTTGACGTCACAAATGTGTTGCTCAGTATGGGCCTTGTTTTTGTGAGTTGAGAGATGTTGGGTACTTTTGCAGACTATCCCGCAAGGATATGACTGGCCATCTCTTGCGATCACTCTGACATTACAGGTTTTTTGGTTATCTGACGGGGAGTGTTGGAAATGTGCAGTTCCAGAGGGAGGCATTCCTATGGGAGGAAAAAAACCATACCCGGGCAATGATTCAACATAGTTGAGTGGTCCGGTAGCTTCAGCTACGTGAGCTGCCATTGCATTCAGTGAGCCCGGGGCGGTCCCTTGTATGACGACTTCTTCTATGGCGACTCTTTCTAAAGGGTTGTCGCCATTAGCTGGATTACCATTAACCTCATGCGTCTGTAGGTCAAATAGTTGACCAGAATTAGAATGATCTATGCAACTGAAGCAGTATCCGCTAGCCAAATGGAGGCATGAGCTTTGCCCGGGTGTAGCTTCAGTCTGACCTGTTGAACTTTCCATAGTATTTAGCAGCCATTCAGCTTGCACTGTGCTACACGGTGTTGTTCGGAGTCTGCAAGCGCCATGACAGGGATAGACGAAACAATTTAAACCTAAAGTATGGGAGTTTTGTTGAGGGCCTCGGTTGCCGTCGCCAGAGCCAGGGTACAGCTGGTTGGTGAAATAGCCCGTAATATGGGGGCTCGCTGCCGGGACTTGCTGGCCGGATGATTCTGATGGCGGGTACTGTTGTGGATTGTCTCCAGAGCCAAACATCGCAGTGATGATCGCAAACGTAAAATTTTCTTGTTTCAATACCGATGCTGCCTGTTGTCCAATTGGGTTAATCAGGAAGAGGAAGGAAGCGGGGTTCCAATAGCTTTTTAAAAGCCAGCCGACAGCGACAACCGCCTCTACCGGAAGCCATGAATCAGGGCTGGAGTTTAGAGGATTGTCTTTGATAATCAGGGTCAGTTGGTAAGCAACCAGCAGGTTCGTGAAATAAAGCCATTGCCACAAAATCGACTCACTAATGGTCGTTTTAACTCTGTGACCATAAGGTCTGTGTCGTTTTTCATCTGATCCTGCATAGCTGTCTGTATCGGCAATATCTGAAGGGTTGTCCGGCAATGAATTCAGTTCGCATTTTATAGAAAAACCATGATTCAAGTAGCCTGCAATCTTTTCAAACTCAGCAGTAAAATGTTCTGTCCACAGTTCTGCCTGACAGTCGAGAGACAGCAAAAGTAGAAGTAACACTGATACCGAAGAGAGTGAGCGTCTAATGATTCTGTCCTTACAGTCAGGTTTAAAGAGAGCGGGATAGATCAATAAAATTAGCGTGTTATTCTTTTAACAGAGGACGGATATCAGAACATATCATTACTTATTCACTTTGCTTTTTTGAAGACCGGGGCCATCGTTCTGCTCTGAATCAATATGCTTGCTTTTTCGATGTCTTCTTTTATGAGCCGTGAGAGCCTGGGCATTCCGGCAGATCTTTCCGCATGGCTGTGGCTGACCATCCTTACCGACCACGATTACGTCACATTTTTTTTGACCCGTGTGAGCAATTCTTCTGTGAGTTGATAAAGCCCGTATATTATCGCAGATCTTTCCGCATGGTTGCTGCTGGCCATCCTCTGTGACCACTGTCTGTTTACAGGTTTGCTGCCCGGTGTGGTATCTGTTTTTGTGATCTGACAGGACTCGGGAATTCTTGCAGATCTTTCCGCATGGTCGTTGTTGGCCATCTTCTCCGGTCATTTTTAAGTAACAGATTTTTTGCTCGGAGTGGCATCTGCTTTTGTGGTAAGACAGGGCTTTAGAATTCATGCAGACCCTTAAGCATGGTCGTTGCTGGCCATCCTCCCCAATCATTGTTACTTCACAGATTTTTTGTTTAGTGTGGGCTCTGTTTTTGTGATCCGACAGGGCTTGAGCATTCTTGCAGATTTTCCCGCATGGTCCTGGCAGGCCATCTCCTCCGATCACGTTTACGTCACAGGTTTTTTGACCGGTGTGGAAGATTCTTCTGTGAGACGCCAGGCTCAGAGGACTCTTGCAGATTTTTCCGCATGGTCGCTGCAGTCCGTCTTTCCCGATTATTGACAGAGTGCAGGTTTGTTCCCCGATATGTTCTCTTCTTTTGTGTTGCGACAGGGCTTGAGCATTCTTGCAGACTGCGCCACATGAACGCTGCTGGCCATCTTCCCCGACCAGTGTCAATCCGCAGGTTTGTTGCCCGGAGTGGTATCTGCTTTTGTGAGAAGACAGGACCCGAGCATTCTTGCAGACTTTTCCGCATAGTCGTTGCTGACCATCCTCCCCGGTCATGGTTACATAACAGGTTTGTTGCCTGGAGTGGTATCTGCTTTTGTGATCCGACAAGGCTTCAGAATTCTTGCAGAGCTTTCCGCATGGCCGTGGCTGACCATCCTTCTCTGTCACGGGTAAGTTACAGATTTGTGGTCCTGTGTGGGCAGCTCTTTTGTGAGACATCAGAGCCTGAATATTTTTGCAGATTTTCCCGCATGTCTGCTGCAGGCCATCCATCCCGACTACTGGCAGACCACAGGATTGTTGCCCGCTATGGTCTCTTCTTTTGTGATCCGTCAGGGCTTGAGCATTCTTGCAGACTGTCCCGCATGGTCGCTGCAAGCCATCCTCTGAGACCAATTTGACGCCACAGATTCGTTGATGATCTGAGAGGGATTTTTGACGATGTATCGTTCTTTCGAAAGGAAGATAGCTATTCCTGGTTATTGATCCATCATGATTGGGTGGTCCGGTAGCGTCAGCTGTATGAGTTGCCCATGGACTCATTTGGCCTGAGGCGACCCCGTCTGCAGGGTTGCTGCTATTAGCTGGATGGCGATAACTGTCATGCACCTTTAGCTCAAATAGTTGACCAGAATCAAGATGATCTATGCAACTGAAACAGTGTCCATCAGCCAAATGAGGGCATGAGCTTTGCGTGGGTGTTGCCTGTTTGTGACCCATTGAACATTCCAGGGTATTCAGCAGCCATTCAGGTGGCTCTGTGTTATCGGGTGAGGGTCGGAATCTACAAATGCCACGACAAGGATGGACGAAACAATTTAAACTCAAAGTGTGTGAGTGGTGATGAGGGCCTTCGTTACCGTCGCCAGAGCGAGAATACAGTGGGTTGCAGAAAGAGCTTGTAAATTGGGTGATTGCTGCATGGGCTCGACGGCCGGATGATTTTGATGGCGGGTGCAGTTTTTGATTGTCGCCAGAGCCAAACATCGTAGTGATGGTCGCAAAAGGCAGATCCCCCTGTGTCAACATAGGTGTTACCTGTTGTTCAATCGGGTTTAACGCTGAGGAATCGGGATTCCAATACTTTTTTAGAAGCCAGTCGATAGCGACCACTTCCACCGATAGCCATAAATCAGGATTCGAGATCAAAAGATTGCCTTTGGTGATAAGGATCAGTTCGTAAGCAGCCATTAAATTGGTCGCATAAAGCCATTGCCACGAAATCGACTCAATGGCAGTGGTTCTGACTCTGTAACCATAATGTCTATGTCGTTTTTCATCTGATCCTGCGTAGCCGTCTGTGTCGACAATATCTGATGCGGTGCCCGGTAATGTATTCGGTTCGTGCTTTGTAGAAAAGCTATGGCTTGGGTAGCCTGCATTCTTTTCAAACTCCACAGTAAAACCTTCTGTCCACGGTTCTGCCAGACAGACGACAGATATCAATAGTAGAAGTAACAGCGGTGCCTCAGAGAGTGATCGTTTAATAATTCTATCCTTGCAGTATGGTTTCCAGAGAGAAAGGGTAGATCAAGTAAATATGCATGTTTCACTGTTAAAAATCTTCTGCTAAAAACCAAAGCTTGCACCGGGCAAAACCTTATGAATGGAAGAATATCAGACCGGATCATTAGTTGTACGGTCTTCTTTTTTTGTGGGCTGAGTCATCGTCCTGTTCCACATTAACAGGCTTGCGTTTTCGATGTTTTTTTTTGTGAATCAACAGGGCTTGAGGGTTTTCGCAGATCATCCCGCATGATCGCGCCAGGCCATCTTCCCCGGTCACGTTCACATCGCAGGTTTGTTGCCTGGTGTGGTATCTTCTTTTGTGACTCCACAGGGCTCGAGAATTTGTGCAGATCATCCCGCATGGCTGCGGCTGGTCATCCTTCCCGATCAGGATCACGTCACAGATTTTTTTCGCGGTGTGGTAGTAACTTCTATGAGTCGTCAGGGCTTGTAGATTCATCGTGACCATCCCACATGGCCGCTCCTGGCCATCCTGCCCTAAAACGGTCATGTTACAGGTTTGTTGACTGCTGTGGACGGTTCTTTTGTGATCCGAGCGGGCTTTAGTGCTCTTGCAGACTGCTCCACATGGACGCAGCTGGCCATCCTCCCCAATTACGTTTACGGTACAGACTCGTTGCCCGCTGTGGACTCTGGTTTTGTGATTCGTCAGGGAATTAGCATTCTTCCAGACCGCTCCGCATGGTCGCTGCAGGCCATCCTCCCCAACCACGATCACTTCACAGGTTTTTTGTCCTGAGTGCTGGCCGCTTTTGTGTGTTGCCAGGGATTGAATATTCTGGAAGAGCCTTCCGCATGGCCGCGGTTGGCCATCCTCTCCGACCACGATCAGGTCACAGGTTTGTTGTCCGCTGTGTTTTTTTCTTTTGTGATTTCGCAGGGCTTGAGTATCCTTGCAGATAATTCCGCATGGCCGCTCTTTGTGATCCTTCCCGACCACAATCGCATCACAGGTTTTTTGCCTGTTGCGGTATTCAGGTTGTATTGCCGCTGTCTGTATGTGATGAGGTTGGTACTGATCCCATTTGAATGATTCAGTGGTTGTTGTTTGTGTTTCTGAATGGGCAAGTGTAAATATAATCTTATCTTCTCCGGGATGGCTCTGCATATCGAGTGAGCCGTGAAGCGCAGAATTATTATCGGTGGTAGTCCGTTCTTCCGGTATTGGTGCGTCATAGTTGACTTGCACGATGGCGTTAGATGTACAGGCGCCCCCGTCTATGGCGACCCCGTCAGAGTTGCTATCAATGCCAACGGGTTGTGGGTCGTAGTTGTATGAGGGTTCAGTCTTTGAAAGATCATTCGGTGTTTTGAAAGGTGAGCTTTTCTGGAAGTCTGTAATGTGTAGAGGATCCAGATGACCTATACAGCTCAGGCAGTGCCCATTGGCCAAGTGGGGGCATGAGTTTTCTTCGCAATCCATTGTCCACAGAGGGGGCTCGGTGCTATCGGATGATGATCGGAATCGACAAACGCCATTACAGGGATAAACGTAACAATTTAAATCCAAACTGTGTGAGGGTTGCTGAGGATCTCCGTTGCCGTCGGCATAGTCTGTATTCAGCGAGGGCGCGAAAGAGGCTGTATGGGGAGTGGTTGTCGGCGGAGCTTGCTGGCAAGAGGATTTTGATGGCGAATATTGTTCCTGGTTTTGTCCAGAACCAGACATTATAGTGATGGACGCAAACGGGAGACCCTGACTAGCCTGTTGTTCAATCGGGTTAAACAGCCATGAATCGGGATTCCAGTAGCTTTTCAAAAGCCAACTGACAACCACTTCTAACGGTAGCCATGCGTAAGGGTTGGAATTCAGAGGTGGGCCTTTGGTGGTCAGGATAAGTTCGTAAGCAACCAGCAGATTTGTGGCGTAAATCAGTTGCCATGAAATCATCTCAGTGATGTTTTTTTTTACTCGAATAGCGCCAGGCTTGCGGCATTTTTTTTCAGGTGGCAGATCTGATCCTGAATAGCCTTTTGTGTCGGCAATATTTGACGGGTTGCACGGTAATGCACGACGGTGGATATTTATAGTAAAGTTCTTTATTGGAGCGTCTGCATTCTGTTCAAGCTCAACAATAAAACGACTTGTCGATTCGGTCTGACCGATAACAGACAACGACACTAGCATTAATAGCAGTGCCGCGAAGAGTGAGAGTTTAATCATTCTATCCTTGTATTCGGTCTACAGAAAGACAAGGATAGATCAGGTCATGCAACGGTGTGGCCGACCGATTAGTGGATGAGGTCGCCGTCAAGGTCGACATCAACAGGTTTTCGCTTTTGATGTATTCTTGTGTGATTCGACAGATAGCATTCTTGCAGAGCGTCCCGCACGAATAAGCGTGTTTTTCTGTATAAAATCTTTTGAAAAAGAACCAATATTTAAATCTAAAGATTGCTCCTGATTAATTTTGTGGAAGGCTGGGTGTCAGATCATGAGTGAAGTTATTGTCCTGATCCGCATCAACATGCTTTCGCCTTCGATGTCTCCTTTTGTGTTCCGTCAAGGCATGTGAACTATTGCAGACCTTTCCGCATGCCCTTAGTTGACCATTCTCCCCGACCACTTTCAGGTCACAGGCTTGTTGCCCGGAGTGGTATCTTCTTTTGTGATCCGACAGGATTTTAGTACTCTTGCAGATCCTACTGCACGGCTGCGACACTCCATCCTCCCCGACTACTTGCACGTCACAGGTTCTTTGCCCGGAGTGGTGTCCGCTTTTGTGATCCGACAGGGCACCAGCATTTCTGCAGACCCTTCCGCATGGCTGTAGCCGACCATTCTTCCTGAACACTAACACATCACAGGCTTTTTGCTCGGTATGGTTTCTGCTTTTGTGAGCCGACAGGGCTTTGGCACTCCTGCAAACTTTCCCGCATGGTCGCAGCTGGCCATGACCCTCGACTACGCTTACCTCACAGGTTTGTGGCCCTGTGTGGTTTTTTCTTCTGTGATCCCACAGGGTTCTGGCACTGTTGCAAACCTTTCCGCATCGCCTTTCCAGGTCATCTTCCCCGACAAGGGTCATTTCACAGGTTGGTTGCACACTCTGGTCTGTCGCTTTTATTGAGGTTATCCGGGAAAGATGAGTTGTGCCTGAGGCCGGTCGGGATGGTTCTGTTTTTGTTTCTTGTGTTTCTGACGTTCCCATTGAGGGGTTGGAATGGAAAGGCGTAAAGGAAATACCGGCTTGTTCTGGAAGACTGTGACCACCCAGACTGAGTAACCCTTTGATTATAACCCAATCATCAGCGGTGACAGTCGAACCCTGGAGCGTTGGTGCATCATCACTGATTGGCCCAGAAGGATTAGTAATTGCTGCCTCTGCAATCATTGAATGTGTATTATCGGGTGATGGTCGTAATCTACAAACGCCATGACAGGGATGGATGAAACAATTTAAACCCAAAGTATGTGAGTCTTGTCGAGGATCACGGTAACCATCGGCAGAGCCAAAATACAGAGACTGAATGAAAGAGCTTGTAAAATAGGCGGTGGTTTTTGGGGCTTGCTGGTCGGATGTTTCTGTTGGTTGGCCTTGCTGTTGGTAATGTCCAGCGCCAGGCGTCATAGTGGTGATCGCAAATGGGTGATCGCCCTGTGTCAAAATAGATGCCGTAATCTGTCCGTTCGGGTTAAACAGAGGCGATTTGAGGTTCCAATAGCTTTTTAAAAACCAACCAGCAGCGATAGCCATTTCCACAGATAGCCATGAATAAAGGGGGAAGTACGGGGAAGGGTCTCTGGTATTCAGGATCAGTTCGTAAGCAATCATCAGGTTTGTGGCGTAAAGCCATTGCCACGAAATCGACTCAGTATCGGTCGTCTTTACTCCGTATGTAATAAGTCTGTGTCGTTTGTCATCGGGTGGCAGGTCAGGCTCTGTATAGCCGTCTGTGTCGGTAATGTTTGACGGGTCTTCCGAAAATGTATGCCACCCGGGCTTTATAGCAAAGTTCTGTTTTGGAGAACCAGCATCCTGTGCAAGCTCAACAACAAAATGACTGGTCAAAGGTTCAGCCCGACAGGTGACAGACAATGACGGTAGCAGCAAAAGCGATGTAGCATAGATTAAGTGTTTAATAATTCTATCCTTGCATACTGGTATTCAGAGAGGAAGGATAGAACAGGAAAATAAGTGTGTTTTTCTGTTAAAAATTAAAGGCTGCACTGGGCAAAACTTCTTGAAAGCTCAGATAAGCGTAGCTACTTATTTCAGTTTATCTGACTGAAGGCTGAGGTCATCTTTCTGGTTCACATCATCAGGTTTGCGTTTTCGATGTATTCTTTTGTGATTCGACAGGTCTGGAGAATTTTTGCAGACCTTCCCGCATGGCTTTGGCTGGCCATCCTCCGCTAGCACGGATACGTTGCAGGTTTTTTGCCCGCTGTGCTCTCTGTTTTTGTGAGATGACAGGGCTTTTGTATTCTTGCAAACCTTCCCGCATGGCTGCTGTTGACCGTCGTCACCGATCAGGGTTACGTCACAGGCTCGCTGTCTGCTATGGTATCTGCTTCTGTGATCCGACAGGGCCTGAGCGTTCTTGCAGAGAGCCCCGCATAACCGCTGCTGGCCATCCTTTTCGATGACTGTCTGGGCGCAGGTTCGTTGCCCGGTGTGGACTCTGCTTTTGTGAACCGACAGAGCTTGTGCATTTTTGCAGAACCTTCCGCATGGCCGCTGCAGGCCATTTACTCCGACCACTGTTATGTCACAGGTTTGTTGTCTGGTGTGGTACCTTCTTATGTGATTCGACAGGCTTTTCGCATTCTTGCAGACAGCCCCGCATGGCTGCAGCTGGCCATCTTTCCACATCACAGTTGCATCACAGATTTGTTGGCCGGTGTGATCTCGTTTTTTGTGCTCTGACAAGGCTTTTGCATGCTTACAGACTGTCCCGCATAGCTGCTCCTGACCATCCTCTTTGATCACTATCACGGTACAGGTTTTTTGCCCGGTGTGGTATCTGCTTTTGTGAACCGACAGGGCGTGAGCATTCTTGCAGGTCTTCCCACATGGTCGATGTTGGCCATCTTCCCCGATCAGGGTCACCTTACAGGATTGTTGCCCGCTGTGGACTGTTGCCCGGTTTGTGCCTGTCCTGGAAAGATAAGGTGGGCTTTGATCCAATTGGGTTGATGCCGTTGCTGTTGGTAGTATTTCTGAAGTCCTGATTGGGGGGGTGAAATGGCTAAGTGTAAAGGGAATTCCGGTTTCTCCGAGAGGACTACGATTACGCAGATTGAGTAACCCGCTGATTATAACCAAATCATCAGAAGTGACAGACGCATTCCCTGGCATTCGCACATGACCAGGTAACGATTGAGTCGGCTCTCTGTTATCGGATGATACACGGAATCGACAAACGCCCTGACAGGGATCGACGAAACAATTTAAACCTAAAGTGTGTGAGTGTTGTTCAGGCGCTTCGTCACCGTCACCAGAGTCAGAATGCAAGAGATAAGTGAAATAAACTACAGTCTGGGTGGTAGCTTGCGGAGCATGCTGGGCGGAAGAGTCTGGCGGTGGGTATTCTGGTGAGTTATGTCCAGAGTCAAGCATTGTCGTGATGGTCACAAACGGGTGGTTTCCATGTGTCAACATAGACTTTGCCTGTTGTTCAATCGGATTAAACAGCAGTGAATCCTGGTTCCAATAGCTTCTTAAAAGCGAGTCGGCAGCAAACAATACTTCTACAGGCAGCCATGAATCAGAATTTAAGTCTGGGTTAGCTTTTCTGTTGGTCAGGATCAGTTCGTAAGCAAGCAGCAGGTTCGCGGCGTAAAGCAATTGCCATGAGACAGACTTGATGATGGTTGTTTTTGCCTCGTAATAACCGGACCTGTGTGGTTTGTTATCAGACTGTGAGCATGGTCCTGAGTTGCCGTTTGTGTCAGTAATGTCTGATGGATGGCCTGACAATGTATCTGACAATGTATCGCCTGAAAATGTATCCGGGTCACGATCTATTGAGAAGGAATGTTTTGGAGAACCTGCATTCTGTTCAAGCTCGACTATTAAACTTCTTGTCAACACTTCGGCCTGACAGAAGACGGATAACGAAATTATCGGCAGCAGCAGTGCCGCAAAGAGTAAGTGTTTAATAATTCTATCCTTGCTTTCTGGTATACAGAGAGCAAGGATAGATCAAGAAAATAAGCGTGTTTTTGTGTCTTTCTTATGAAAGGACAGGTGTCAGATCAAGGGGGGCAGTCATTGTCCCGGCCTGCATCAACAGGTTTGCGTTTTTGATGTACTCTTTTATGCTCCGCAAGGGTTTGAGCATTCTGACAGACCGTTCCGCATGATCGTTTCAGACCATCCTTACCAACTACTGGAACGTCGCAGGTTTGTCGACTGTTATGCTCTCTGAATTTGTGAGATGACAGGGCTTTAACATTCTTGCAAACCTTCCCGCATGGCCGCTGCTGGCCATTTTCACCAGTTATGTTTATGTCACAGGTTTTTGGCCCGGTGTGGTGTCTTCTTTTATGATCCGACAGGGCTTGAGCACTTTTGCAGAACGCCCCACATGGTCGCCGCTGACCATCCTTTGCGACTAAGGTCAGGTTACAGACTCTTTGCCCGGTATGATGTCTTTTTTTGTGATCGGTCAAGGCGCTAGCATTCTTACAGAGTATTCTGCATGGCTGCGGGAGACCATCCTCCCTGACCACGGTTACGTCACAGGTTTGCCGCTCGTTGTGGTGATTGTGTTTGTGATTAATCAGGGCTTTAGCATTCCTGCAGATTTTCCCGCATGGCCGCCACTGACCATTCTCCCTGATCATTCTGACTTCACAGATTTTTTGTGCGGTGTGGACGCCGCTTTTGTGAGAGCACAGTGAATCTCTGTTCTTGAAGACCTTCCCACATGGCCGCTGCTGGCCATCTTTCCCGACCAGGGCCAGGTCACAAATTCGTTGCCTGCTTTGGACTGTGGCTTGCTTTGGGCGTAAATGGACAAGAGGACTCAGGCTTTGACCTAATCGTGATGACCCTGTTGTTTGTTGTGTTTCTGAAGTCCCTATTGGCGGTGTTGAAAGGGCAGGCGTGAAAGAAGTTCCGGTTTCCTCAAGAGGCTCAGTGTTACTTAAATTGATTAACCCATTGATTATGCTGAAATCATCTGAGAAGGAAGACTCATTCCAGGGCGTCTGCGCATCATCAAGTGGCCATTCAGCTGCCGTTCCGCTAACTGCTCTGAATTGGCAAACACCACGACAGGGATCAACAAAACAATTTAAAGCTAAAGTGTGTGAGTGTTGTTCAGGGCCCTCGCCACCGTCGTCTGAATCAGAAAAAAGGAGACGGGTGAAATAGCCGATAGTCTGAGTGGTGGCTTCTGGTGCTTGCTGGCTGGATGATTCTGGCGGCGGCTGTTGTGGTGGGTTGCACCCTGAGCCAAACATTGTTGTGACGGTCGTAAACGGGCGATTCTCATGCGTTAAAATAGAAGTCGACTGTTGATCAATCGGGTTAAACAGAAATGAATCCTGGTTCCAATAGCTTTTTAAAAGGCAGCCGACAGCCGCAGCCACTTCTGCAGGTAGCCATGAATAAGGGTTGGAGTTCAGGGTAATGTCTTTGGTGGTAAGGCTCAGTTCGTAGGCAATCAGTAGAGTCGTGATATAAAGCCATTGCCGTGAAATTGACTTAATGAGGTTCGTTTTAACGTAGTAACCGCAGGTTTTTTCTAGTTTGTTATCAGGCGGCGTGTCTGATCTCACATAGCCGTTTGTTTCAGCAATGTCTGAATGGCAACCCGGCAATGTATTCAGGTCAGGCTTTATAGTGAAGTTCTCTTTTGGAGAGCCGACATTTTGTTCAAGCTCAATTATGAAATTTCTTGTCAATAATTCCGCCTGACAAACGACAGATGACAAAAGCAACTGTAAGAGCAGTACAACAAAGAGTGAGTGTTTAATAATTCTATCCTTGTTTTCTGGTTTAAAGAGAGGAAGGATAGATCAAGAAAATAATCGTGTTTTGCTATCAAAACTTTCTGTCAGAAATTAAAGGCCGTGAAGGGCAAAATCATTATGAAAGGGCAGGCATCAGATCAAGGGCTGGGGTCATTGTCGAGGCCTGCATCAAAAGGCTTGCGTTTTCGATGTATTCTTTTATGTTTTGACAGGGTTTGAAAATTCTGACAAACCGTTCCACATAGCCGCTGCTGACCGTCTTCCCCGACCACTTTTTGGTTACAGGTTTTTTGCCCGCCGTGCTTTCTTCTTTTGTGATCCTGCAGGCTGCCAAGATTCTTGTATAATTTTCCGCATGGCTGCTGCTGGCCATTCTTCCCGACCGCAATCACGTCACAGGTTTGTTGTCCGGTATGGACTCTGTTTTTGTGATTCGACAGCACTTTGACACCTTTGCAGACACTCCCGCATGGTCGCAGTTGGCCATCATTACCGACTATGATCACGTCACAGATTTGTTGTCCACTATGGATTTTGCTTTTGTGATCCGACAGGGCTTTGACACTATTGCAAACACTTCCGCACGGTTGCTGCTGACCATCATTACCGACTATGATCAGGTCACAGGTTCGTTGTCCACTATGGAATCTGTTTTTGTGATCCGACAGGGCTTTGGCACTTTTGCAAATAGTTCCGCATGGTCGCTGCTGGCCATCCTCCTCGACTATGATCATGCTACAGGTTTGCAGTCCGGTGTGGGCACTTCTTCTGTGTTCCATGAGGCTTACAGCACTCTTGCAGACTCTCCCGCATGGTTGCTGATGACCATCCTCCCCGACTATGGTCACGTTGCAGGTTTTTCGCCCGCTGTGAACTCTGCTTTTGTGATCGGACAGGGCTTTGGCATTTTTGTAAACTCTTCCGCATGGTCGCTGCTGGTCGTCATTCCCGACTACGGTAATGCTACAGGTTTGTGGTCCGGTGTGGGCGCTTCTTCTGTGTTCAAAGAGGTGTCTGGCATTCTTGCGGACTGCCCCGCATGGCTGCTGCTGACCATCCTTCCCGACGATGAGCACTCTGCAGGTTTGTTTTTGTTGTCTGGCGTGGGCGCTTCTTTTGTGCTCCAGGAGACTTAGCGTATTCTTGCAGACTTTTCCGCACGGCCGCTTAAGACCATTCCCCAAAAACAGGGTCAAATCACAGACTTTTTGTCCTGTGTGGGTTCTGCTTTTGTGATCCGACATCGCTTGAGCATTCCTGCAGATCTTTCCGCATGTCTGCTGCTGGCCATCCTCCCCGGGCACTGCCACGTCACAGGTTTTTTGCCCGGAGTGGTATTTGCTTTTGTGAGCCGACAGGGCTTGAGCGTTCTTGAAGATCTTTGCGCATGGTTGCCGCTGGCCATTCTTCCCGACTATGGCCATGCTACAGGTTTTAAGTCCGGTGTGGTCCTTTCTTCTGTGCTTCTGGAGGTATAGAGCATTCTTGCAGGCTGTCCCGCATGGCCGCTGCTGGTCAACCCCCATGGTCACGTCACAGGTTTTTTCCCCCGTCTGCCGTTTACTTTTGTGATTCGTCAGGGTTCGTCGGCAGTGGGTATCTCCTTTAAAAGGAAAACAACCCGAAGGTGAAGTTCCTGCTAATTCAAGCGTTTCCGAAGCTTGTAATTTGCCTGTCTGGGAAAGATGAGGTGGACTTTGCTCAGATTGGAATGATTGTCTTGTTGGTTGTGCTACCGAAGTCTCTGTTGAAGGGATAGGTATACAGGAAATACCGGTTTCTTCAGGAAGACTATGACCACGTAGATTGAGTAACCCTCTAACCATAGCCCAGTCATCAGAGGAGATAGGCAAATGTCCTGACATTGGCGCATCATCATTGAGTGGCCACTTATTGGCCCCTCTGTTTTCGGGTGATGATCGGAATTGACAAATGCCATGACAGGGGTAGACGAAACAATTTAAACCTAAAGTATGCAGGATTTGTTCAGGATCCCCGTTACCGTCGCCAGTGCCAGAATATAGCGGATTAGTGAGAGAGCCTATAGGCAGAGGAGTGGTTTGTGGGGGTTGCTGGCCGGATGACTCTGGAGGCTGATATTGCGGTGGGGTATATCCAGAGCCGTAGACAGTGATGATGGACGCAAACGGATGGTCCTGCTGTTTCAATAAAGATGTCGTCTCTTGTTGTTCGCTCAGACTGAGTTGTTCCAACGGGTTAAACAGGGCTGAATCGAGGTTCCAGTAACTTTTCAAAAGCCAGCCGACAGCAACAACCACCTCTACAGGTACCCAAGAATAATTGCTCGAGCTCAGTGGGGAAGTTTTGGTTGTCAGGATCAGCTCGAAAGCAACCAGCAGATTCGTGGTGTAAAGCCAGTGCCACGAAATTGACGCAACGATGGTTGTTTTTACCCGGTAACCACTCGAATTGTGTTGTTTTTTATCAGGCCGTGTATACGATCCTCCATAGCCGCGTGTGTCAGTGACGTCTGACGGGTTGCCCGGCAATGCCGACAATGTGGACCGGTCAGGTTTTATAGAAAATTTTTGTTTTTTAAACCCCGTATTCTGTTCAAACTCAACAGTAAAGCGCCCTGTCCATGCTTTGGCCTGACAGGCGAAAGACAGCAACGGTAGCAACAGCAGTGCCGCAAAGAGTGAGAGTTTAATAATTCTATCCTTGCGTTTCGGGATATAGAGAGGAAGGATAGATCAAGAAAATAAGCGTGTTTTTTTGTCTTCCTCATGAAATGGCTGCTGTCAGATCAAGGGTTGAGGTCTTTGTCCCTGTCTGCATCAACAGGCTTGCGTTTTCGATGTATTCTTTTATGATCCGAAAGGGCTTTTGCATTATTCAAGAGCTTCCCGCATGAATACATCTGGCCATTCTCACCGACCAGGGTCGCGTCACAGATTTGTTGTCCGGTGTGGTATCTTTTTTTGTGGTTAGTCAGGGAATTGGCATTCTTCAAGGCCATTCCGCATTGCCGGGGGAGACTATCCTCTCCGACCACGGTCATATGACAGGTGTGGTACCCGCTGTGATATTTGTATTTGTGATCCGCCAGCGAGCTTGCATTCTTGCAGACCTTCCCGCATCGCCGCTGCCGACCATCCTTCCCGATCACGGTCACGTAACAGGTCTGTTCTGAAGTGTGTTGTCTTCTTTTGTGATTCATCAGGGAGTTAGGATTCTTCCAGACAGTCCCGCAATGTCGTCGAAGGCCATCCTCTCCGACCACAGTCATATAACAGGTTTGCTGCCCGCTGTGGTGCTTGTATTTGTGATCCGCCAGCTTACTCTTGTTGCTGCAGACTTTTCCGCATGGCCGCGGCTGGGCACCGTCTTCGGTCACTGGCAGCATACAGGTTTGTCGTCTGGTATCGCAGGCGCTTTTGTGAGTCGACAGAGCTTTGGCATTCATGAAGACCTTCCCACACTTCTGTTGGCCATTCTCGCCGATCACGGTCATGTCACAGGTTTGTTGTCCGGTATGATACCTTCTTTTGTGATTCATCAGTGAATTAGTATTCATACAGACCGTCCCGCACGGCCGCGAGAGACCATCCTCTCCAACCATGGACATAGAACAGGTTTGTTGGCCGCGGTGATATTTGTATTTGTGATCCGCCAGCGCGAGGGCATTCTTGAAAACCTTTCCGCATGGCTGCTGCTGACCATCCCTCCCGACAACGGTCGCGTCACAGGTTTGTTGACCGGTTTTGTGTCTTCTTTTGTGAGTAGACAGGGTATCGGCATTCTTACACACCGTCCCGCATAGTCGTGTACGGCCATCTTCCAGGACCACCGTTACGCCACAGATTTGTTTTCCGGTGTGTTCTCTTCTTTTGTGATTTGACAGTGCACTGGCATTCTTGCAGATCTTTCCGCATTGCTGTTGCAGGCCACTTTCCCCGACCACCATCACGTAACAGGCTCTCTGTCCGGTGTGGTATCTGCTTTTATGAACCGACAAGGCATAAACATTCTTGCAGATTTTCCTGCACGGCTGCGGCTGGCCATTCTCGCCAACTATTGTTAAGCCACAGGCTAGTTGTTCGTTATTGTTTATGGCTTGTACTCTGTCTGTCCGGGAAATATGAGATGAGCTTTGATCCAATTGGGATGAGTGAGTGACTGTTTGTTCTGTTTTTGAAATCCCCGCATGGGATGTGAGATGGCTAAGCGTGAAGGAGATTTCGGATTCTTCGGGACAACTTTGATTACGTAGATTGAGCAGTCCGTTGATTATAACCAAATCATCAGTGTTGAGCGTTGTTGCATCATCAGGCTGATGCGCTTGTCGTTGGGAGGGGTTATGTTCATTGGCAAAATGAGGGTATAAGCCTTGTCCGGGGTGGGTTTCTGTGCAGTTTGACGAGATTTCCTGGTAATTCAGCGTCCATTCAGCGGGCCTTTTGCCATCGGTTGATGGTCTGAATCGACAAACGCCGTTACAGGGGTGAGCGAAACAATTTAAACTTAAAGTATGTGAGAGTTGTTCAGAGCCCCCGTTACCGCCGTCAGTGTCAGAATAAAGCGGGTTAGTGAGAGAGCCTTTTGGGAGATTAGTGGTTTGTGGGGTTTGTTTACCGGATGCTTCTGATGGCTGGTGTTGTGTTGGATTTTGTCCATAGCCATACATAGTAATGAGGATCTCAGACAGATAATCCTCCTGTGTCAACATGGATGTCGTCTGTTGTTCGATTGGGTCAAATAAAGGTGAATCGGGATTCCAATAGTTTTTTAAAAGCCAACCGACAACGACAACCACTTCTGAAGGTACCCACGAATAAGGGCTGGAGTTTAGAGGGTTGTTTTTGGTGGTCAGGAGCAGTTCGTAAGCAACCAACAGATGAACCGCACAAAACCATTGCCACGAAACTGACTCAATGATGGTCGATTTAATCTCGTATCTGCCCGATCTTTGTCGTTTTTCACCAGACGGCGAAGCTGATCTTGTGCAGCCGTTTTTGTGAGCAATATCGGATGGATTGCCTGACGATGTATGTTGATTATGCTTTATAGAAAAGCTCTGGCCCGGAGAATCTTTATCCTGTTCAAGCTCGACAGTAAACCGTCCTGTCCAGGGTTCGGCCTGACAGACTGCAAACAACGAAAGCAGCAATAACAGCGGTGTCGCAAAGAGTAAGTGTTTAACAATTCTATCCTTGCCTTTTGGTTTACAAAGAGGAAGGATAGATCAAAAAATAACTGAATTTTTCTGTCAGAGACCTGAGTTATCGTCAGGCACTGGTTTGCGTTTTCGATGTGTTCTTTTTTGACTGTAAAGGACCTGGGTCGTCTTGTCGGCCATCGCGCATGGCCGCCGCTGACTATCCTTCCACACCACTGTTACGTCGCGGGTTTTTTGCCCATTGTGGTTTTTTCTTTTGTGATCCGACAGGGCTCTGGTACTTCTGCAGACTCTCCCGCATAGTCGCTGCTGTCGATTCTTTCCGATCACTATCCAGTCACAGGTTTTTTGCCTGGTGTGGTGTCTACTTCTATGATCCGCCAGGGCGCGAGCATTCGCCACTGTCAACCCACATTGCCGTTGTTTGCCATCCTCTGTGACCACGGTCAGGTTACAAGTTTTGCGACCGGTGTGGTATCTGCTTTTATGGCATGAAAGCGCCTGAATATTCTTGCAAATCTTCCCGCATAGTCGCTTCTGGCCATCCTCTGTGACAACGATCTTGTCGCAGGCCTGTTGCCCGGAGTGGTCTTTTCTTTTGTGATCCGACAGGGCTTTAGGATTCTTGCAGACCATCCCACATCTCTGCTGCTGACCATCCTTTCCGACTCTGGTCAGGTAACAGATTTTTTGTTCGCCGTGCTCTCTTCTTTTGTGTTCCTGCAAGGCTTTCGCATTCACGCAGAGCACCCCACATAGTTGCTTCTGACCCTCCTTCCTGACCAGGATCACTTCACAGCTTCGCTGCCTGGAAGGGTTTACTCTACAGGTTAACCTGGGACCTATTGTGGCTGGGTCAACTTTTTCTTCGTCGATTTCGTCTGAGTCAACCTTTTCTACGTCGATTTCGTCTGAGTCGATCTTTTCTACGTCGATTTCGTCTGAGTCGGCCTCCTCTATATTGACCTCACCTGAATCAACCTCTTCTTTATAGTTGCAGCTTCTGGTTGGGTTGATAACAATGCTATGCGCCTGAAATAGTTGGACAGATGTACATTGGAGTTGAATGTCAGAAAAAAACTCCATGCTCTCGAAAGGCAAACCTTGTCGGAAGTCTGTAGCGTTTAGAAAATCAAAATGACCTATACAACTAAAGCAGTATCCATTAGCCAAATGAGGGCATGAACTTTGTTCAGGTAACGCCCTTGTGTGGTCTGTCGAGCTTCCAACTGAACCCAGAGGCCACCCGGCGGATGCTCTGCTATCGAATGATGATCGGAATCGACAAACGCCATAACAGGGATAGATGAAACAATTTAAGCCCAAAGTATGTAAGTGCTGTTGCGGGCCTCCTTTACCGCCGCCAGAACCAAAATACAGAGGGCTAATGAAAGAGCCTGCAGGTTGTTTGTTAGCTTGTGATGCTTGATGGCCAGATGATTTTGATTGTTGGTATTGTGGTGGGTTTTGCCCGGAGCTAAACATCGCAGTGATAGTCGCAAGCGAGTAATCTCCCTGTGTCAGCATAGAGGTCGCCTCCATTTGTTCAATAGGGTTAAGCAGGGCTGAGTCCGGATTCCAATAGCTTTTTAAAAGCTGGCCGACATCAACAAAGGCTGCTATTAGTACCCATGAATAGGGCCTGGAGCTCAAAGGGAACGTTTTCACGCCATAACTGGTGGCTCTGTATGGTTTCTTATCAGGTGGAAAGTTTGTATTCTGTTCAAGCTCGATAATAAAATGTATTGTTAACGACTCAGCCCGGGAGATGAAAGGGAAGGACAGGAGCAACAACAACAACAACGCTGCTGAAAAGAGTGAGTGTTTAATAATTCTATCCTTGCATTCTGGTCTACAGAGAGGAAGGATAGATCAAAAATAAGTGTGCTTTTCTGTCAAAAAACTTCTTGTAAAAAACCTCTGCCATAAATCAGAGGTTGCGGCGGGTAAAACCTCATTGAAGTCGTCTAATGGTCGTTACTTTTTCTTCTTACTTTCAGGTGCACTGAGGTCACCGGTCTGGTTCACATTCACAGGCTTGCGTTTTCGATGTATGCCTTTGTGATACATTAGAGCTGCATTATTCTTGCAGGCCTTACCGCATGGCCGCTGCTGGCCGTCTTCCCGGACGACGGGTTCGTCACAGGTTCTTTGCCCACTATGGATCCGGAGTTTGTGAGATTTCAGGGATTGAAGATTCTTGAAAACTCCCCCGCATTGCCCCGTTTGGCCATCCCTCCCGACGACTGTTAAGTTACAGGTCTGTTGTCCGGTGTGGGCAATTCTTTTGTGATTCTGCAGGGCTCCGGGATTCCTGCAGACCTTCCCACATGGCCTCCGCTGACCATCCATGCTGACCAGGATCACACCACAGGTTTGTTGCCTGGCATGTTTGCTTCTTTTGTGATTCGACAGAGCAATAGCATTTTTGCAGACCTTCCCGCATTGTCGCTCCTGACGATCCTCCCCGACGACGGTCAAGACACAGGTCTGTTGCCCGCTGTGGCATAGGCTTCTGTGAGTGTAGAGGGATTTTGCATTCTCGCAGATCTTCCCGCATGGACGCCGCTGGCCACCCTCCGCAACCACTGTCACGGCACAGGTTTGTTGCCCACTATGGATTTTGCTTTTGTGAGAGATCAGGCTTTCTTTGTTCTTGCAGACCGTTCCGCATGGTCGTGGCTGGCCATCCTCTCCGACCACGATCACGATACAGGTTTGTTGTCCGGTGTGGGCAATTCTTTTGTGAGTCCGCAGGGCTTCAGGATTCCTGCAGACTGTCCCACATGACTTCTCCTGGCCACCCTCCCCGACCACTGTCATGTCACAGGTTTTTTGCCCACCGTGGCATTTGCTTTTATGAGTTGACAATGACCGGGCATTCTTAAAAAGCCTCCCACATGGTTGTTGCTGGCCATCCTTTCCAACTGTGGTTACAGCACAGGTTTGTTGTCCGCTGTGGGCTGCTTTTTTGTGTTCTGTCATGGCTTTAGAACTCTCACTGACCATTCCGTAGCGCCAATGTTGATCATTATTCATGGTCCCTATTTCGTTGCAGGCTTCTTGTTTGACCAGGGCTGTGGCTGTCCTTACACCCATTGAGACCGGGGCGAGCCCGTCTAAGGCAGCCCCGTCCAGGGCGACCCCGTCCAGGGCGACCCCGTCAAAGGCGACCCCGTCTAAGGCGACCCCGTCTAAGGCGACCCCGTCTAAGGCGACCCCGTCTAAGGCGACCCCGTCTAAGGCGACCCCGTCTAAGGCGACCCCGTCTAAGGCGACCCCGTCTAAGGCGACCCCGTCAAAAGAGCTGCGATTATAGGGTCGGATGCCATCAGTGTCGTGTGTCCGAATGAGTTGTCCAGAAGTATATTGCAATTGAATGGCGGGGGGATTATTCAATGCTTCCAAAAGTGAGTTTTGCTGGTCATGTCCAGTGCTTTCAGTCTGAGAATGACTGAGGCAACCATAGGAAGGTCTATTGGCCAATTGTAGGTATGAGCTTTGTCCGTATGTCAATTCTGTGTCGTCTGTCCAACTGTTCAGGAAATCCAGCATTCCGCTTTCGGATGATGGTCGAAATTTGCAAATGCCATTACAGGGGTAGACGAAACAGTCTAAATCCAACGTATGTTGGTATTGCTGAGGGTCTCCGTTCCCTTCCTCAGAAGAGGAAAACAGTATGCTGGTGAAATGGCCTGGAGGGCAGATGTGAGTGGCGGGGGTTTGCTGAACAGATGATTCTGATGATTGTCCTTTTTGTTGGTCATGTTCACAGCCTGCCATCACAGTGGTGATCGAAAATGGTTGATACCGCTTTTTCAATATAACTGCCGATTGTCTTTCAATTGTGTTTAACAGCAGTGAATTGGGGGGCCAATAGCTTTTTAAAAGCCAGCCGATAGCGACAACCACGTCCACAGGCAGCCGTGTAAAAGCGGGGTAGCTTAGAGGAACGTCTCTGGTCGACAGGGTCAGTTCGTAAGCAATCAGCAGATTAGTGGCATGAAGCCACTGCCAGGAAATCAACTCATTGAGGGACATTTGAACTCCATAGCCATCTTCTCTTTGTCGTTTGTCTTCGGCTAGAGAGTCAGATCCTGCATAGTTGTTTGTGTCAGCAATGTCGGACGGGTTTCCCGGTAATCCAGGTTGGTCACGCTTGATGGAAAAACTCAGATTTGGACAACTTGCATTCAGTTCAAGCGCGACAATAAAATGACCTTTCCAAAATTCAGCCTGACCAACGACAGAAAACGACAGTGTCATCAATATAAGTATTGCAAAGAGTGAGTGTTTAATAATTCCATCCTTGCATTCTGGTCTACAGAGAGGAAGGATAGATCAAGAAAATTAGCTTGCTTTTCTGTCAAAGAACTTTTTTTTAAAAAACGCTGTTAAAAATCAAAGGTTGCACGTGGTAAAACCACATTGAAGCCATACTGGTCGTTACTTTCTCTTCTTACCTTTCGGAGGACAGAGGTCATCCTGCTGTTCAAAGTTAACAGGCTCGCGTTTTCGATGTTTTCTTTTGTGATTCGCCAGAACTCCGGCATTTTTGCAGACCTTCCTGCATAGTCGCCGCTCGCCATCCTTCCCGACCACGGTCACATCACAGATTTGTTGCCCTCTGTGGATTCTGGATTTGTGAGATGACAGAGATTGAAGATTTTTGAGTACTACCCCGCATAGCCTCTGTTGGCCATTTTTCCCGACCACTGTCACGTTACAGGTTTGTTGACCAGTGTGAGCACCTCTTTTGTGAACCCTCAGGCTGGCAGGATTCGCGAAGACCTTCCCGCATGGCCGCTGTTGGCCATTTTTTGAGACCAGGGTCATATCACAGGTTTGTTGTCCGGCGTGGTCTCTTGTTTTGTGATCCGAAAGGGTTTTAGCATTCCTGCGGATCATCCCGCATTGCTGCAGCGGGTAATCCTGCTTGATCACCATCATGTTGCAGAATGCATTCCCGGCAGAGGCGTTTGTATGGGTTGCCACTGCACCCATTGATTTTATGGCGACTCCGTCTGAGGTAGCCTCGTCTAAGGCGACCCCGTCTAAGGCGACCCCGTCTGAGGCGACCCCATCCATTAAATTGCAACGATAGCAGTTTTTATTGGCAAAATGAGGGCATGGCCCTTGTCTGAGTGCTGATTCTATTTGGCAAATCAAACTCTCCACGGAATTCAGCGCTCCGCTGTCCGATGGAGGTCGGAATCTGCATAGACCATAACACGGATGAACGAAACAATTTAAATCCAACGTATGTTGGTGTTGTCGAGGACTTTCGTTACCGTCGCCATAATCAGAAGACAGATGACTGGAGAAATAACCTGAAGGGCGGGCAGGTGTTTCGGGAGCTTGCTGGTCAGATGATTCAGATGGTTGACCTTGCTGTTCATGTTTATAGCCAGGCATCGTAATGGTGATTGCAAGCGGGAGCTCATCCTGTTTCAACATAGATACCGCTTGCAGTTTAATTGGATTAAACAGCGGTGAACAGGGGGGGCAGTAGCTTTTTAAAAGCCAGCCGACAGCGACAACCACTTCTACGGGTAGCCGTTTTGAGCCTGGAGGAGCGTCTCTGGTAGTCAGGATCAGTTCGTAGGCAATCAGCAGCTTGGCAGCGTGGAGCCATTGCCAGAAGATCGACTCAATGAGGGTCGTTTTTACCTGATAATCGTCAGGTATGTGTCGTTTGTCATCAGGCGGCGAATCGGATTTTGCATAGTCGTTTGTGTCGGTGATGTCTGGCGGGTTTCCAGATAATGTGAGTTGATCGCGCTTGATAGAAAAACTCGGGTTTGGAAAACCTGAATTCTGTTCAAGCTCGATAATAAAATGTCCTGTCCATGGTTCAGCCTGACAGACGAAAGAAACCGGTAATACCATCAATAGTGTCAGAGCAAAGAGCGAGCGTTTAATAATTCTATCCCTGCATTTTGGTTTACAGAGAGGAAGGATAGCCCAAGAAAATAAGCTTGCACCCGGTAAACCTGATTGAAGCCATGTACTGGTCGTTACTTTTTCTTTTTACTTTCTGGATGACTGAGGTCATCGCCCTGGTCCACATCAACAGGCTTGCGTTTTCGATGTCTTCTTTTGTGATCCGACAGGGATCCTGCATTCTTGCAGACCTTCCTGCATGGGCGCTGCAGGCCATTCTTCCCGACGACGGTCATGTCACAGGTTTTTTCCCGAGTGTGGTATCTGTTTTTGTGAGATAAAAGAGATTGAAGATTTTTGAAATTTACCCCGCAGGGTCTTGCTTGGCCATCCTTTCCGATTAGTGTAGTGTCGCAGGTTTGTAGACCGGTGTGGGCTCTTCTTTTGTGAGCCTGCAGGGCTCCAAAATTCCTGCAGACCTTTGCACATGGTCGCTGTTGGCCATCTTCTGAGACCAGGGTTTTATCACAGGTTTTTTGTCCTGTATGGTCTCTTCTTTTGTGATTCGAGAGGGCTTTAGCATTCCTGCAGACCTTGCTGCATTGTTGCTCCTGCCCATCCTCCCCGACCACGGTCAGGCAACAGGTTTGCTGCTCGCTGTGGTAATTGTTTTTGTGAGTGTAGAGGGTTTGTGCATTCTTGAAGGTCTTCCCGCATCGCTGCTGTTGGCCATTCTTTCCGACTACTGTTTCGTCACAGGCTCTTTGCCCGCTGTGGTATTTGCTCTTGTGAGAGTAGAGGGTTTCTATATTCTTGAAAGTCTTCCCGCATGGCCGCTGCTGGCCATCCTCCCCGACCATGATCGCGACACAGGTTTGTTGCATGCGGTGGTCTCTTCTTTTGTGTTCTTTCAGGGTTTTAGAATTAATGCAGGCCTTCCCGCATGGCTGCAACTGGCCATTCTCACCGACCAGATTCACATCACAGGTTTTTTGCCCGCTGTGGTATCTGTTTTTATGACATGACAGGGCGTGAGCATTCTTACAGAGCTTCCCGCATGGTCGCTGCTTGCCATCCTCACCGATCAGGGGCATGTCACAGTTTTTTTTCCCGGTATGGTATCCGCTTTTGTGAGACATGAGGGCTTTGGCATTCTTAACGGCCGTCCCGCATTGCCTTAGCTGGCCATCCTGCCTGACCATAATCACATTGCAGACTACTTTCCCGGCAGAGGCGGTTGTATCGGCAAAATGCGGGCATGAGTCTTGTCTGGGTGTTGCCTCTGTGTGTCCAGTCGAACTCTGTAAGGAGTTCAGAGTTCCGTTGTTGGACGAATCGGACAATGGTCGGAATCTGCATAGGCCATGACAGGGATGGATGAAACAATTCGAATCCAACGTATGTTGGTGTTGTTGAGGGCCCTGGTTACCATCGCCAAAGTTGGAAAACAAAAGACTGGTCAGATGGACTAAAGGATGAGTATATGTTTGGGGGGCTTGCTGGTCAGATGATCCTGATGGTTGACCTTGTTGTTGGTTACGTCCATAGCCAGGCATCATGGTGATGATCGCCAAACATTGATCCTCCTGTGTCAATATAGATAACACTTGTCGTGCAAAAGGATAAAACGGCGATGAATCCGGTTTCCAATAGCTTTTTAAAAGCCAGCCGCCAGCGACAATCACTTCTACAGGTAGCCATGAGTAACAAATGAAGCTTGAAGGAGCATATCTGGTGCTCAGGGTCAGCCCATAAGCAACCATCAGGTGAGTGGCGTAAAGCCATTGCCACGAAATGAACTTGATGAAGGTCGTTTTTTCTCTGCAAATGTAAGTTTGCTGTCGTTTGATATCAGAAAGCGAATCGGATTCCGTATAGTCTTTTTTTTCGGCGATGTCTGATGGGTTGACCGGTAATCTGTGTTGGTCAGAAAAGCTGCGGTTTGGAAAACCTGAATTTAGTTCAAACTCGATAATAAATCGTCCTGTCCATGGATCAGCCTGACAGACAACAAAAAACGACAGTGATATCAAAAGAGTCATTGCAAACAGTGAGCGTTTAATAATTCTATCCTTGCATTCTGGTCTTCAGAGAGGAAGGATAGATCAAGAAAATGAGTGTGCTTTTCTGTCAAAGAATTTCCTTTAAAGACCCACTGTTAAATAAACTTTGTTAAAAACCAAAGGTTGTAACGGGTGAAACTTCATTGAAACGCTTTACTGGTCGTTACTTTTTCTCTTTACCTGATGGATGATCGGGGTCATTGTCCTGGTCCATATCAACAGGCTTGCGTTTTCGATGTTTTATTTTGTGATTCGACAGGACGCCAGCATTCTTGCAGATCTTCCCGCATGGTCCCGGCCGACCATCCTTGCCGACGACGGTCACGTCACAGGTTTGATGCCCGCTGTGGATTCTCGATTTGTGAGATGACAAAGAATTGAAATTCTTGAAGATGATCCCACATAGCCTTGGTTGGCCATTTTTCCCGACTACTTTTGCATCACAGCTTTGTTGCCCGCTGTGGGCAATTCTTTTGTGAACCGCAAGGGCATGAGGATTCTTGCAGACTATCCCGCATGGCCGCTGTTGGCCATCTTCTGAGACCGCCGTCAAGCCACAGGCTTGCTGCCCGCCGTGGTAATTGTTTTTGTGATTGTAGAAGGCCTTTACATTCTTGCAGGTCTTCCCGCATGGTCGCTGTTGGCCGTCTTTCCCGGTCACTATTGCGTGACAGATTTGTTGCCCGGTGTGGTCTCTTTTTTTGTGATTCGCCAGAGCATTTGCATTTTTTAAGACCACCCCGCATGGCTGTGACTGGCCGTCTTCCCTGACCAGGGTCAGGCCGCAAGTTTGTTGCCCACTGTGGACTCTATTTTTGTGATCCAACAGGCTTCCAGTATTTTTGCAGATCTTCCCACATGGCTGTTTCTGCCCCTTCTTACTGATTACAGTCAAGTTACAAATTCTTTGCTCGGTGTGGTATCTGTGCTTGTGAGATGACAGCGATTTAGCATTCTTGAAGACTGATCCACAAGGCCTCTGCTTGCCATCCTCCCCGACCACGTTCACGTTGCAGGTTTTTTGCCCGGTGTTGATTTTGCTTTTGTTATCGGCCCCTTCTACGCCTGTCCAGGAAAGATGAGGTTGGCTCTGAACCGAATGAGATGATTCAGTGGTGTTTTGTTGTGTTTCTGAAGCTCCTTTCAGGGGGGAGAACTTGATAAATGTAGGGGGAAAAATGTTTTCTTCGAGAAAACGATCTGGTCCAAATGGACTGTCAATGACCGAAAATTCATTAGTGATGGAAGACCAATTTCTGGATATTGACATTTCATGGTTGAGTGACCCGGCGGGGAATGTGCTAAAAGCAGCCACAGTACCCATTGAGTCTATGGATACCTCGTCGAAGGAGGCTCCTTCCAGGGCGCCTTCGTCTGAGGTGAACTCGTCTAAGACGACCCCGTCTGAGGCGACCCCGTCTGAGGCGACCCCGTCTGAGGTGACCCCGTCTAAAGAGTTAATGCTATTGGCCAGATGACCATTAATGTCATGCGGCTGTGGCTCAAATAATTGGTCACTATAAAATGGCGGGTAAATGTCAGAAAAATCATTCCATAGTTTGAACAGTGATTTTTGTTCGGAATGTGTAGCTTTTACAGAATCAGAATGGCCTATGCAACTGAGGTAGTGTCTATTCTCCAAATGAGTAAACAGTCTTTGTCCGGGTATTGCTTCTGGTTCAGCGGCTTGTTTTTCTGTCATTGCATCCGAAGTCTTTATCGGGGCAGAGGTCTCCCCAAAGTGTAATTCAGCTCGCTCCTTGCTATTGGATGATTGTTGGAGTTTACATACGCCACGACAGGGATGAACAAAACAATTTAAACCCAAGGTATGCAGGTTTTGTTCCGGACTTTTGTTACCGTCGCCAGAGTTAGAGTACTGGAGACTGTTTAAATCGCCTGTAGACTGGTGGCTGGCTTGTGAAGCTGGCTGTTCCGATGATTCTGATAGCTGATATTGTTGTTGATTATCTCTGGAGCCAAACGTCATAGTGATGGCTGAAAACGGTTGGTACCTCTGTGTCAACATACATGTCGCCTCCTGTTGTTCAAACGGGTTAAGCAGCGGTGAGTCCCGGTTCCAATAGCTTTTTAAAAGCCAATCGATAGCGACAACCACTTCTGCAGGTAGCCATGAATAAGAGATGGAGTCTGAAGGTGTGTTTTTGTTAGTCAGGATCAGCTGATAACCGACCAGAAGATGACTGGCGTGAAGACATTGCCATGAAATCGACTCAATGATGGCCTTTTTTACTCCATAATCACCAGGTCTTTGTCGTTTTTCATCAGGCAGAGAATCTGATTCTGTATAGCCATTTGTGTGGGCAATGTCTGAGGGACTTCCCGGCAATGTTTGACGGTCAAGCTTTATAGAAAAGTTCCGTAGTGGAGAACCTTTATTTTGTTCAAACCTGATAATAAACGGTTCTGTCCATGGATCTGCCTGACAGACAACAAAACACGACAGTATCATCAACAGAGGTATTGCAAACAGTGAGTGTTTAATAATTCCATCCCTGCATTCTGGTCTAAAGAGTGGAAGGATAGATCAAGAAAATAGGTGTGCTTTTTTGTCAGGGAACTACCGTAAAAAAACCTGGACCAAAGATGGCACCGGGTAAAACCATTATGAAATGGCGGGTAGCAGATCAATCGCCCTGATCTACATCAACAGGTTTGCGTTTTCGATGTTCTCTTTTATGGTCCGATAGAGCGCTGGCACTCCAGCAGACTTTTCCGCATGGCTGCTTCAATCCATTCAACCCGACCACGGTAAAGTCACAGATTTTTTGTCCGGTGTGGTCTCTTCTCTTGTGATCCTTCAGTGCTTGAGCATTCTTGCAGACTTTTCCGCATTGTCGTTGCTGACCATTCTCTCCGAGCAGAGTCAGCTCACAGTTTTGTTGTCCGGTGTGGTCTCTTCTCTTGTGATCCATCAGGACTTGAGTATTCTTGCAGATCTTCCCGCATTGTCGTTGCTGACCATCCTCTCCGACTAATAACACGACACAGGTTTTTTGCCCGCTGTGCACTCTGCTTTTGTGAACCGTCAGGGCTCGGGCATTCTTGCATACCGCCCCGCATGGCCGCTGCTGACCATCCTCCTCAACCAGGGGCACGTAACAGGTCTGTTGCCCGGTGTGGTGTCTTATTTTGTGATCCGACAGGGTTTTAACATTTTTACAGGCTATACCACATGGCTGTTGCTGACCATCCTCCCCGACCACGGTTACCTCACAGGTTTTTTGCCCGGTGTGAACCCTTCTTTTGTGGTCCGTCATAGCGAGAGCATTCTTGCAGGCTTTCCCGCATGGCCGCTGCTGACCATCCTCACCGACCACTGTCAAGATACAGGTTTGTTGCTCTGTGTGGCTTCTTTTTTTGTGATCATACAGGGCTTGAGCATTGTTGAAGGCCTTCCCGCATGGATGCGGCTGACCGTCATCTCCGACCAATGTCATGACACAGATTCGTTGCCCGCAGGGGTCTCTTCTTTTGTGATTCGACAGGGTTTGTTGGCAATGTCTAGTTTCTTCGGAGGGAAGACAATCCGAAGGTGAAATTCCTGTCAATCCAAGCGTTCCCGTTTTTGAGGTTCTTTGGTTTGATGTCGTGAATATAGCTACTGCTGTTGGGGGTGACTGGGAAAGATGAGGTGTGCTCTGATCCCATTGGGATGATTCTGTTGTTGTCTGGTTTGTTTCTGAAGTCTCCATCGGGGGGAAAGAGCGGGTAAGCATACAGGAAATCCCGGTCGCTCCGGGAAGGCTCCGACTTTGCAGTTTGAGTAGCCCGTTGATTATAACCACGTCATCAACGTTGACAAACATTTGCCCGGGCCTAGTCACATCATCATTGAGTGATCCTGTTTGGTCTGTCGAACTGCCTTCAGAGTTCAGCGGCCATTCGGCGGGCTCGCTGCTAAAGGATGATGACAGGAATATGCAAACACCATGACATGGATAGGCGAAACAATTTAAACCCAAAGTATGTTGATGTTGTTGAGAGCCTCCGTTACTGCCACCAGAGCCATAATACAGAGGGCTAATGAAAGAGCCTGTAGGGTGATTAATTGCTTGTTGGGCTGGCTGGCCAGATGATTTTGATGGCGGGTATCGTTGTTGGTTATGTCCAGGGCCAGGCATCATAAGGGTGATCACAAACGGGGGATTTTGACTCATCTTTTTTTGTTCAATGAGGTTAAACAGTCGTAAATCGGAGTTCCAATAGCTTTTTAAAAGCCAGCAGACAGCAACAACCATTTTTACAGGTAGCCATGAATAAGGGGTTGAGCGAAGAGAAGCGTCGTTGGTGGTCAGGATCAGACCATAAGCAATCGGCAGGTCACTGGCGTAAAGCCATTGCCAGGAAGCCGACTCAATGATCGTGGCTTTTGCCTGATAACCCGCTCCGTAGCGTTCGTAATCAGGCGGCGGATCCGGTTCTGTAAAACGTCCTGTCCATGGTCTTGCCTGACAAACGACAGACAGCGACAGTAGCAGAAAAAGCGATGCCGAAAAGAGTGAGTGTTTAATAATTCTATCCCTGCGTTCAGGTCTACAGATAGGAAGGATAGATCAAGAAAATAAGCACGTTTTTCCGTCAAAGGCCTCCTCTTGAAAAGCTTCTGACAGGACTGGAGTCAGATCGTTACTTGTTCACTTTAGTTTCTTGACGACTCAAGTCATTGTCCGGTTTAACATCAACAGGCTTGCGTTTTCTATGTGCTCTTTTGTGTTCATTCAGGGCACCAGCATTCTTGCAGGCTTTTCCGCATGGTTGCAGCTGTCCATCCTCTGCGACTATTTTCACTTCACAGGTTTTTTTCCCGCTGTGGGTTCTGAGTTTATGGATCGACAAGGCTTGAGCATTGTTGCAGATCTTCCCGCATGGCTGCGGCTGACCATCTTTCCCGACCACGGGTAAGTCACAGGTTTTCGGCCCGCTGTGGGCGAATCTTTTGTGATCATAATAGCTTTTGGCGTTTTTGCAGATGACCCCGCAGGGTTTTGGCGAACCATCTTCACGGATCACTGTCATGACACAGGTTTTTTGCTTGCTGTGGTCTTTTATTTTGTGATCTGTCAGCCCTCGAGCGCTCATTAAGACCCTTCCACATGGCCGCAACTGGCCATCCTCCCCGGTGACTGTCACGTAACAGGTTTTTTGCCCGGAGTGGTCTCTGCTTTTGTGAGATGACAGGGCTTTAGTATTCTTGCTGACTTTCCCGCATGGCCTTGGCTGGCCGTCTTCCCCGATGACTGTCACACCACAGGTTTGTTGTCCGCTGTGGTCTTTTCTTTTGTGTTTCGACAGGGCTTGATTATCTTTGCAGACCTTCCCGCATGGCCAATGTTGGCCATCCTCCCCGATCACGTTTACTTTGCAGGTTGATTGTCTGGTACGGTTGTTGCTTTTTTGATCCAACAGGCTTGTTAATGTTGCTGTCTGGTAAAGATGAGGTTGGCGCTGATCCAAAAGGGATGATTCAGTGGTTGTCTGCTGTGTTTCTGAGTGGCCCATTGTAAGGAAAACCTCGTGCTGTTCGAGAAGGCACTGTGCAGAGGGTGAACCATTGATGACTAAAAAATCATTATCCGTGGAAGGCAAATTCCCGGATATTTGCACGTCATCGTTCAGTGACACACTGGCGTCAGTTGTATAGTTAACCCCGTCTGAGGCAGCCCACTCTGAGAGACTGAAGCTATTGAATAGTTTGTCATCCATGTTCTGAGTCTGTAGCTGAGATGATTGCCCGTAGCCCAGGATTTCAGTGTCAAAGAGATCATTCAATGTTTCGAAAATCGGCTCAACTTGAGAATCTGTAGCGCTCACAGAATTAAAATGACCTATGCAACTATGGCAGTGTCTATTCAACAAATCAGATAAAAAGCTTTGTTGGAGCATATCTCCTGTTTGGCCAATTGAAATCTCCGTAAAATTCAGCGGCGATTCAGCGAACTCTGTGCTGTCGAATGAGGGTCGGTGCTGACAAACGCCATGACAGAAATTGAAGTAACAATTTAAATCTAAAGTATGTTGATGTTGTTCGGGGTCTTCGTCACCGCCACCAGAGCCAGAGTAAAGAGTGCCACTGATAGAGCCTGCAGAGTGGGTAGATATCAGTGGGGCTTGCTGGCCATAGGATTCTGATGATTGATATTGTTGGTGCTGCTGCTGTTGCTGCTGTTGGTTATCCCCGGAGCTGAACGTAATTGTGATGGCAGTATACGGGGGATTCCCCCGTGTCAACATAGACGTTGACTGCCGTGCGATCGGGTTAAACAGCGGTAAATCCGGGTTCCAATAGCTTTGTAAAAGCCAACCGACACTGGCAACGGCTTCTACAGGTAACCATGAACAGGGGGGGGCGATTAGAGGGGCATCTCTGCTGCCCAGGGTCAGTTCGTAAGCGATCAGCAGATTCGTGGCGTAAAGAAACTGCCAGGAAATCGACACAAAGAGGGCCGTGTTTATCCTGTAAACGTCAGGTCTGTATCGTTTGTTATCCGGTGGTGAATCTGATTCGGCATAGTCGTGTGTTTGGTCACTGTCTGACAAGTTGACCGATAATGTGTGTCGATCAGGTGTCATGGAAAAGTCGTAACTTGGAGAGCCTGAGCTTTGTTGAAACTCCACAATATAAGGTTCTGACAATGGTCCGGTCTGGCCAGTGTCAGGCAATGAAAGTGGCAGCAACAGAAGTAACGTAAAGAGTGAGTGTTCAATAATTTTATCCCTGCTTTCTGGCTTACAGAGAGGAAGGATAGATCAAGAAAATAAGGGTGTTTTTCTGTTAAAGGCCTTTTGTTAAAAACCAAAGTTTGACCAGGTAAACGTCATAAAGCGGCTCTGTCGTTACTTATTCATTTTACTTTCTCGAAGTCTGAGGCGTTTCCCCTTGTCTGCATCAACAGGCTAGTACTTTCGATGTATTCTTTTGTGATTCGTCAGGGCTTCAGCATTCTTGCAGGTCTTTCCGCATGGTTGCAGCTGGCCATCCTCTGTGATCACTGTTTCGTCACAGATTTGCTGTCCGGTATGATCCCTTCTTTTGTGTTCTGAGAGGGCTTGAGCACTCTTGCAGATTTTCCCGCATAGGTGCAGCTGGCCATTTTCCCTGATCACGGTTACCTGACAGATTTTCTGCCCGGTGTGGTCTCTTCTTTTGTGATCCGTCAGGCTTCTTTGACTCTTGCAGACTCTTCCGCATGGCTGCCGCTGGCCGTCCTTCCCGACCGTGGTCGCGTCACAGGTTTTTTGCCCGGAGTGATCTCTTCTTTTGTGATCCAAAAGGACTCTAATAGTCTTAAAGGCCTTGCCGCATGGCTGCTGCTGATCTTCCTTTCCGACCACTGTCACATCACAAATTTGTTGCCTTTCGCGCTCTCTGTTTTTGTGATTCCTCAGGATTCTGACATTCTTGAAGGTCTTCTTGCGTGGACGCAGCTGGCCATTCTCCCCGATCATGGTCATTTCAAAGTTTTTTTGCCTTCCATGGGTTTTGTATTTGTGAGTCGCCAGAATTGCAGCATTCTTGCAGACTTTCCTGCATGGACCCGGCTGGCCATTCTCACCGACCACGGTCGCATCACAGATTTTTTGCCCACTGTGGATTTTACTTTTGTGAGACCAGAGAGATGGGGCATTCTTGCAGAGTTTCCCGCACGGCTGTGGTCGGCCATCCTTTCCGACCACAGTCACCTCACAGGTTATTTCACCGGAGAGGGCTCTTTTTTTATGATACGTCAGGGATTGAACTTTGTTGTAAACTCTTCTGTTAGGTCGCAGTTGGTCAACCACCCCAGCCAGTGTCAGGTTGCAGGTTGGTCGCCCGGCAGGATCGTTTGCACAGGCTGCCTCAGCGCTTATTGAGTCTATGGTCAATCCTCCCAGAGGGCTGCCATCAATATCATATGGCTGAAATAGTTCATCAGAATCGCACAGGAGCTGAATATCATCAGGGAAATTATTCAATATTTCTGTAAGCTGGTTTTGTTCGCGAAGTATAGCTTCTGAAGAATCAGACTCAATCATGCAATGAAAACAGTATCCTTGAGTCAAATGTGGGCATAAGCCTTGTTCAGGTGATGCTTCTGTTTGAGAGATTTGCATTCCTGTTATTGTCTCTGGAATCTGTATTGGCATGAAGGGCCGCTCACAGTGTAACTCAGCGGTCCCGGTATTATCGGGTGACAGTCGGAATTGACAAATTCCATTACAGGGATAAACAAAACAATTTAAACCTAAAGTGTGCAAATGTTGTTGAGGGCCTTCGCCACCGCCGCCAGAGCCAGGTTGCAGAGGGCTAATGACAGAGCCTTCAGAGTGCCTGGTGGCTTCCGGGGCATGCTGCTCCGATGATTTTGATGGCTGGTAGGGTTGTTGGTGATGCTCGGAGCCAAAAATCATTTTCATGATCGCAAACGGTTGACTCCTCTGTGCCAACATAGATGTCACCTGTTGTTCAATCGGATTAAACAGCGGTGAATCGGGGTTCCAACTGCTTTTCAAAAGCCAATTGACAATCACAATGGCGTCCAGAGATAGCCACAAATGAGACATGGTGCATGCGGGAGAGTACTTGGAGATCAGGATCAGTTGGTATGCAATCAGCAGATTCGTGGCATAGCGCAATTGCCACGAAATCGACTCAATAATGGTTGTTTTCACCTCGTAATCATACGTTCTCTGTGACGGGTTCCCCGACGGTGTATTCAGGTCTCGCCTCATAGAAAAGTTCTGGTTTGGATAACCTGTGCTTTGTTGAAGCTCAACTATAAAACGACTTGTCAACGGTTTGGCCTGACAGACGACAGACAATGAAAGCAATAGCAGGGTCAGATAGAGAGAGTGTTTAATGATTCTATCCTTACTTTCTCGTATACAGATAGGAAAGTAGGTCAAAAGAATGACAGGGTAGGGATAAGATGGAGATATTTACTTGTCCCCATCATCAGGCTTGCGTTTTCGATGTACTCTTTTGTGATAAGACAGGGCCATAGCATTCTTACAGACCTTTCCACATGGACTCGGCTGACCATCCTCCCCGTGTACTGCTATTTTGCAGGTTTGTTCTCCGGAATGTTCTTTCATTCGGTGATTCGACAGGCCTTTAGAATTTTTTAATGTCTTTCCGCATGGTCGCGGCTGGCCATCCTCTCCGACCACTGTCGAGTAACAGATTTTTTGCGTGCCGTGGAATCTGCTTTTGTGCACCGAAAGGTTTTGAATATTATTGAAGGTCCTTCCGCATAGCCGCTGCTGGCCATCCTTGCCAACTATATTTGCGTCACATATCGCCTGCCCACTGTGGGCTGTTCTTTTGTGATTTACAAGGTCTATAGCACTTTTGCAAACCCTCCCGCATGACTGGCGCTGACTCTGTTCGCCAACGACCTCATAGAAACAGACTTTTGGTTTGGTGTGGTCGCTTCTATGGTGATTTCGCAGGGCTTGAGCGTTCTTGCAGACCTTTCCACATGGCCGTTTCTGACCATCTTCTGCGAACACTATTGCACTGCAGGTTTGTTGCCCTGTGTGGTCTCTGTATTTGTGATACCGAAGGGCTTGAGTATTCTTACAGACAAATCCACATGACCGCTGCTGGCCATCCTTTGTGAACACGCCAACCTTACATATTTGTTGCCCGCTATGGTCTTTTTTATTGTGGTATTTCAGGGCTAGAAGATTCTTGCACACCATTTCGCAGGGCCGCAGCTGGCCATCCTGCCCGATAACGGTTTCGTCACAGATTTGTTGATTGCTGTGAACGTTTCTCTTGTGACTCTTCAGGGCTTTACTATTTTTGAAGAATTTTTCGCATGGTCGCTGCTGGCCGTCTTCGTCGGACACTGTAAAGTCACAGTTGTGCTCAGTGCTATGGAATCTGGTTTTGTGATTTGCAAAAGCTTTGGCATTTTTGCAGGGAAACGCACATGGCTGCGGTTGGCCATCCTCACTGATCAGAGTCAGATTACAGATTTTTTCACCGCTGTGCTCTTTTCTTTTGTGATCTGACAGGGCTCTCAAACATTTGAAGACCAACCCGCATGGCCGCTGCTGGCTGTCGTCCCCGATCACCATGACCTGACAGGCTTTTTGCCCTGAGTGGTTTTTGCTTTTGTGATCTGACATAGACTTGGCATTCTTACAAATGGCCCCGCATGTCCGCAGCAGACCATCCACACCGATCACGGTGACATAACAGGTTTGTTGCAGGGTGTGCTCTCTTCTTTTGTGTTCCGAGAGGTCTTCGGCATGCTTGCAGAGCCTCCCGCATGGCCGCCGACGGCCATCCTCCCCAACCACGGTCACGTCACAGGCTTTTTGCCCGGAGTGGTATTTGCTTTTGTGAACTGACAGTGCCTTTTTCCTCTTGGAGATGACTCCACATGTCACCGGCTGGCCATCCTTCCCGGTTATGGTTACGTCACAGATTAGTTGCCTGTCGGCGGGGGGGATATTGGTCGTCACGATAGTTACTGAGTCTGAGGTAAGTTCGTCTGTAAAGTTGTAGCTATTGGCAGGGCTGCTATCAGCGCCATGCATCTGTGACTGATTTGTATCTGGCTTAACCAGTTGACCATAGTCGTTTTGAGGTTCAATGGCAGGGGAATCATTCGCTGTTATGAATAGTGAGTTTTGTAGGGGATTTATAGTATCTAAAGGAGCCAATTGACTGATGCAAATAAAGCAGTATCCATCAGCCAAATGGGGGCATGCACTTTGTCCGGGTGCTACTCTTGCGTATCTTGTCGGGCTTTCTTCGGGGTTGGGCCACCATTCAGCAGGCCCGAGGTTATCAGATGATGATCGAAATTCACAAACACCATGACAGGGAGAGAGAAAACAATTCAAACTCAGAGTATGATGGAGTTGTTGAGGGCCTCCGTTGCCGTCAAAAGAGCCAGAATGCAGGAGTTCAGTTAAATTGCCTGTAGGTTGGGTGGAGGTTTGTGGGGCTCGCTGACCAGATGATTCTGACGGCTGGTATTGTGGAGGGTTATGTCCAGAGCCAAACATAATAGTGATGTTTGCAAACGGGTAGTCGCCCTGTGTCAAAATAACTGCCGCCTGTTGTTCAAACGGGTTAAACAGCTGTGAATAGGGGCTCCAATAGTTTTTTAAAAGCCAGCCGACAACGACAGCTAATTCTAGAGGTAGCCATGAATATAGTTTGGAGCTCAAAGGGGCGGTGGTCAGGATCAGTTTGTAAGCAACTGTTAGATGAGAAACGTAAAGGTACTGCCAAGAAATTAACTCAATGATGGTCGTTTTTACCTCGTAACCACCTGCTACTTGTCGTTTGTCATCAGGCGGCGAATCGGGTCCTGTATAGCCGTTTGTATCAGAAATATATAACGGGTTGTCCGGCAATGTTTGCAGGTCACTTTTAATGGAAAAACTCCAGTTTAGCGAAATTGCATCCTGTTCAAACTCAGCAATATAGCTTCCTGACCATGGTTCGGCCTGACAGACAAAGGAGGACAATATTAGCAGTATTAGCAGTGCTGCAAAGAGTGAGAGTTTAATAATTCTATCCTTGCATTCCAATATACAGAGAGGAAAGATAGATCAAGAATATAAGTATGTTTTTCTGTCGAAGACACTTTGTTAAAAAACACAGTTAAAAACCAGAGGCCGCACCGGACGATATCTTATCGAATGAGCGTAAAACCCCGTACTTTGAGGACGGGGATGTAAGCTCGGCTTGCAAAGCAAGCCCCTTGTGCTACTTTGCTATCCGTCAGGTGTTTTTTGCGATTACGCTACCTGACAGGAAAAGTAAAATACCTTCCGCTTTCTGCCCGTGTTTGTTAACGGGGTCGCCTAGACAATCCGAAAGGTAGAGCAGATTGTCGAATAAGGTGTATGCCGCTACTGGGTAAGGTATACACTGCGGTCGGGCATGACCGTCTGGTGGTAGGAATCCCCGTCCTTTAGAGGGTGTCGCAAAACTCTCTCCGGCGTGGGAACGCGTTGACTCCCGTCATTGTCGGCTTCATTCTCGTCATTCCCGCGAAGGCGGGAATCCACACTGACTCTCCACCAGAACCATACTGCCCGGTGTCCCCCTGGCCTTGTCACCCCCGAGAAGGCAGAGATCCACCGTTGGCGCTGGATTCCCGCCTTCGCGGGAATGACGACTTCAGAGCGTGAGAACGAGCTGTTGAAGTTTTGCGACACCCTCTTTAGGGCGGGGAGGATGTCAATACCTGTTGGTTTTAGTTCTTGGAGCACTGAGGTCATCATCCTGGTTCACATCATCATGCTTGCGTTTTCGATGTCTTTTTTTGTGACTCGAGAGAGCATCAGCGTTTTTGCAGACCCTCCCGCATAGCTTTGGCTGGCTATCTTCTGAGATCAGGGCCACGTTGCAGGTTTGCTGCCCGGTGTGGTCTCTTCTTTTGTGATATGACAGGGCCAGGGCATTATTACAGGTCGTCCCACATGGCTGCAGCTGGCCATCCTCCGTGACCAGAATCGCGTTGCAGGTCTGTTGCCCGGTGTGGTCTCTTCTTTTGTGATATGACAGGGCCAGGGCATTATTACAGGTCGTCCCACATGGCCGCTTCAGACCATCCTCCGTGACCAGATTCACGTTGCAGGTTTGTTGCCGGGTGTGGTTTTTGATTTTGTGATAATACAGGGCTTGGGCATTTTTACAGGTCGTCCCGCATGGCTGTGGCTGGCCATCCTCCCCGACAAGGGTCAGTTCACAGGTTTGTTGCCCGCTGTGCTCTTTTCTTTTGTGATATGACAGGCTATAGGCATTTTTACAGATTTTCCCACATGGCCTCTGCTGGCCATCCTCTCCGACCATAATTAGCTTACAGGTTTGTTGACCGCGATGCTCTCTGACTTTGTGATAAGACAAGGCTTGAGTATTATTGCAGACCAATCCGCATAGCCGCAGCTGGCTATCTTCACCGGCAACAGTCAGGTCACAGGATTTTTGCCCGCTGTGGATGTTTCTTTTGTGCTCCGACAGAGCTATTGCGTTCTTGCAGACCTTCCCGCAAGGTCGCTGCCGACCATCCTTCCTGACCACTGATGTGTCACAGATTTGTTGCCCGGAGTGATCTTTTCGTTTGTGCTTCGTCAGGGCGTTAGCATTGTTGCAGACTTTTCCGCATGATCGCTCTTTACCATCCTCCCCGACCACAGTCACGGCACAGGTTCTGTGCCCGCTGTGGTATCTGCTTTTGTGAAGCGACAGGGCATGAGAAGTCTTGCAGACCTTTCCGCATCGTCGCTGTTGAGCATTCTCACCGGACAGGGTCAGGTCACAGATTAGTTTCTCGCTTTGTTCAGTGGCCTGCCCGGTGACTGTCCGGGAAAGACCAGGTGGTCTTTGACCCCATTGAGGTGTTTCTGTAGCGGTTTGTTGTGTTTCTGAAGTCACCATTAAGGGGGTAAAGTGAGCAGGTGTAGAGGAAATTTCGTTTTCATTGTCAGTTCCTTGCTGACCCAGAATGAGAAGCCCCTGGATTATAATCCAGTCATTAGCGCTGGCAGGCAAATTCCCGGGTATTGTTGCTTTATTACCGGGTGGTCCGATAGGGTCAGCACAAGCAGTCCATGCACTCATTGAATAGGTATGATCCGATAATGATCGGAACTTGCAAACGCCATGACAGGGATGGACGAAACAATTTAAACCCAAAGTATGTGACTGTTGTTGAGAGTCTCCGTTACCGTCGGCAGAGCCAGAATACAGGGTACTGTTGAAAGCGCTTGCAGGTTGGCTGCTGGCTTGTGGGGCCTGTTTGCCAGTTGATTGTGATAGCTGGCCTTGTTGTTGCTGTTGTTCAGAGCCAGGCACCATGGTGGTGATCACAAACCTGTGATCTTCCAATGTCAATATAAACGACATATGTATACCAAATGGTTTAAACAGCAATGAATCGGGGTTCCAATAACTTTGTAAAAACCAGCCGACAGCGACAGCCATTTCTATCAGTAGCCATGAATAAGGAGTGGGGCTCAGTGCTGTACCTCTGGTGGCCCGGGTCAGTTCGTAGGTAACCAGCAGATCAGTGGCGTAAAGCCATTGCCAGAAAATGGACTCGATAAGGGGTGTTTTTACCCTGTTACTGTTAGGTCTTTGTCGTTTGTCATAAGGTGGAAAATCTGATCCTGAATAGCTTTTGGTGATGACTGACGGTTTGCCCGACAATATAAGCGGGTCTGAGTTTATAAAAAAACTCTGGTTTGGAGAGCCAGGATCCTGTTGAAGCTCGACGACAAAACCCCTTGTTAACGATTCGGCCTGAGCGATGACAGATAACAACAGTAGCAGCAACATTGATGCCGCAAAGAGTGAGTGTTTAATAATTCTATCCTTGTGTTCTGGTTTACAGAAAGCAAGGATAGATCAGGAAAATAAAGATATTTTTTTGTAAAAAAATTCTTGTAGTGATCATTACCTTTTGGTTTTACCTCCTGGAGCACTGAGGTCATCATCCTGGTTCACATCATCAGGCTTGCGTTTTCGATGTATTCTTTCAGGATTCGAGAGAGCTTTAGCACTTATGCAGACCTTCCCGCATGGCTGTGACTGGCCATCTTCCCCAACCACGGTCGAGTCGCAGCTCTTTCGCCCGCTGTGGAATCTGCTTTTGTGAGTTGACAGGGCCTGGGAACTCTTAAAGATTTTTCCGCATTGCTGCGGCGGGCCATCCTGTCCTACCACTGTTAAGTCGCAGGTTTTTGGCCCGCTGTGGGTGTTTCTTTTGTGATCCAGAAGGGTGCGAGCATTCTGGCAGACCTTCCCGCATAGTCGCTGCTGGCCATCCTTTTCGACCACTCTTGAGTCACAGGTTTGTCGCCCGGTATGGTCTCTTTTTTTGTGATCCGTGAGGGCTTGAAGATTGTTGCAGACCTTTCCGCATGACCGCTGCTGGCCATCCTCCCTGACTATTGTCAACTGACAGGTTCTTTGCCCGGTATGGTATCTGCTTTTGTGTATCGACAGGGTAGGAACATTCTTGTAGATCTTCCCGCATGGTCCCTGCTTGCCATCCTTTTTGACCACTGTTACGTCACAGATTTGTCGCTCGCTGTGGTCTCTTTTTTTGTGCTCCCACAGTGCTTGAGCATTGATGCAGATCTTTCCGCATTGTCGCTTTCCACCATCCTCTCCAACCACGGCCGTGTAACAGCTTCTTTTCCCGCTATGGTATCTGCTTTTGTGAACCTTCAGGGCCGAAGTACTTTTGCAGATTTTACCACATGGTCGCTGCTGACCATTATCCCCCGACAGGGTCTCGTAACAGGTTCGATTCCCGCTGTGGTCAGTGACTTGTCTGGTGCCTGTCCGGGAAAGACGAGGCGGGCTTTGGCCCCATTGGGGTGATCCTGTTGTTTGTCGGGTTGCTGAAATCGCCATTGGGAATGTGATATGGACAGGTGTAAAGGAAATTTCGGTTTCTTCGTGAGGTTTGTATTTACTCAGACTGAGTAACCCCTCGACTATAATCAGATCTTCAGTGCTGGCAGGCAAATTCCCGGGCGTTGGAACTTCATCTCTCAGTGACACTACAGGGTCAGCACATGCAGTCCCTGTAGTCATTGAATGTGTAGGATCGGATGAAGTTCGTAGCCTGCAAACGCCATGACAGGGATGGACGAAACAATCTAAACCCAGAGTATGTGAGTGTTGTTTAGAGTCTCCATTACCATCGCCGGGGCAGGAATAGAGGGCGTGGCTCATAGCGCTTGCAGTTTGGCGGGTTGGCTGTTTGGTCTGTTGGTCAGCTAATTGTGATAGCTGGCCTTGTTGTTGCCCTTGTCCAGAGCCTGGCTCCACAGTGGTGATCGCAAATATGTGCCCTCCCTGCGTCAATATAGATGACGGCTGTAGTTCAATTGGTTTAAACAGAGGTGAATCGGGGTTCCAAACACTTTTTAACATCCAGTCGACAGCGAGAACCGTTTCTATCAGTAACCATGAATAAGCGGTGGGGGCCAGCGGTGTGCATCTGGTGGTCAGGGTCAGTTCGTAAGCAACCAGCAGGTTAGTGGCATAAAGCCGTTGCCAGGAAATCGACTCAATGATTGTTGTTTTTACTCTGTAACTGTTATTTTTGTGTCGTATACTATCCGTTGATAAATCTGGTCTTGCATAGCTGCTTGTTTCAGCAAAGTCTGACGGGTTATCCGACCATGTACTTTTGTCTGGTTCTATAAGAAAGCTCTGGCTTGGAAGACCTTTACTCTGTTGAAATTCGACAGTAAAACATTTTTTCAACGATTCGGCCTGGCCGATGACAGGCAGCAACGCTAACAGCAAGATCGATGCCGCAAATGAGTGTTTAATAATACTATCACTGCGTTCTGGTTTACAGAGAAGAAGAATAGATCAAGAAAATAAGGACGTATTCTGTCAAAGTCTCTCTGTTAAAGATCATTACTGATTCGTTTTAGCTTCTGGATGAGTGAGGTTATTGTCCTACTTATCAACAGGCTTGCGTTTTCGATGTACTCTTTTGTGACTTGAGAGATCTTGAGCATTTTTGCAGGCCATCCCGCATAGCTCTGACTGGCCATCCTCTGTGATCAGGATTTCGTTGCAGGTTTGTTGTCCGCTGTGCTCTTTTCTTTTGTGATACGACAGAGCTCCAGAGTTCCTGCATATCATCCCGCATGGCTGCGGCTGGCCATCCTTCGCAATCACGGTCGAGTCACAGGCTCTTTGCCCGCTGTGGAATTTGCTTTTGTGAGTTGACAGGGCTTGAGCACTCTTGCAGACCTTAGCGCACAAACGCGGTTGGTGATCCTCGCCAACCATGGTCACGTCACAGGTTTTTTGCCTGGTGTGTTGGCATCTTTTGTGATCCCACAGTGCTATGCGGTTGTTGCAGACCTTCCCGCATGGTCGCGGCTGGCCGCCTTTCCCAACGACGGTAAAGTCACAGGTTTTTTGCCCACTGTGCGATTTGCTTTTGTGAATTGACAGGGCTTGAGCATTCTTGCAGACCTCTCCACATGGCCGCGATTGGTGATCCTCATCAACCAGGGGAAAGTCACAGGTTTGTTGTCCGCTGTGGTATCTGCTTTTGTGAACGGAGAAGTCAAAGGCACTCTTGAGGACTCTACCGCACGGCTGCTGCCGACCATCCTTTTCGACCACAGTTAGTTCACATACCTTTTGCCCGGTGTGGAGTCTTCTTTTGTGATTCGAAAAATCTTTAGCATTCTTGCAGACTGTCCTGCATGGTAGTAGCTGGCCATCTTCACCAATCACTGTCGTATAACAGGTTCTTTGCCCACTGTGGAGTCTGCTTTTGTGACTTGACAGGGCTTGAGGACTTTTGAAGACCTTTCCGCACAGCCGCAGTTGTTGATCTTCGTCTACCACGGTCAATTGACAGATTTGTTGCTCGGCGTGGAAGTTTCTTTTGTGATCCGACAGAGTTTCGTAATTCTTGCAGACCATCCCGCATGGCCTCGGCTGGCCATCCTTACCTACCACAGCTGAGTCACAGGTTTTTTTCCCGCTGTGCGATCTCTTTTTGTGACTTGCCAGGGCTTGAGCATTCTTGCAGACCTTTCCGCATGGCTGCGGTCTTTGATCCTCGCCAAAGAAGGTAAAGTCACAGGTTTTTTGTCCGGTGTGGTATCCGCTTTTGTGAACGGAGAGGGCACAGGCACTTTTGCAGACTTTCCCGCATGGCTTCTGCTGACCATCCTTCCCGACCAAGGTCACGTCACAGGTTTGTTGCCCGCCATGCAATCTTCTTTTGTGATCCGAAAAAGCTTTAGCGTTTTTACAGATTGCCCTGCATGGCAGCAACTGGCCATTTTTTCCGATCACTGTAACGTCACAGATTTGTTGTTTGCCGTGGACTCTGTTTTTGTGAAGCGACACTGCATAAGCATTCTTGAAGACCTTCCCACATGGCCGTGGCCTGCCATCTTCCCCGACAATTTTCTCTATACAGGTTGTTTGCCCGTTGTGGAATTTGCTTTTGTGAATTGACAGGGCTTGAGCACTCTTGCAGATCTTTCCGCATGACAGCTGCTGGCCATTCCCCCTGGTCACGGTAACATCACAGGTTTGTTGCCCGGTGTGGAAGCTTCTTTTGTGAGACGACAGAGAATTAGCATTTTGGTAAGCCTTTCCACAGGGGCGCAGCTGGCCATCCTTCCTGAATACGATCACTTCACAGATGTTTTGCCTGGTATGGACTCTTCTTTGGTGATTCGACAGGGCTTTGGCACTCTTTAAGACTCTCTTGCATTGTCGAAGCAGACCATCTTTCCCGACCAGCATCACGTTGCAGGTTGATTGCCCGGCAGGGGCTGGTGTATCGGTTGCCCCTGCAGCTATTGAGTTCTGGGCGACCCCGTCTGAGGCGACCCCGTCTTCACAATTCAGAGACCGTTCAACTGGTTCCATGCTTTTGGGAGATGGTCGGAATTTACAGACGCCACAACAGGTTTGGACAAAACAATTTAAACCCAAAGTATGCTGCTGTTGTTGAGGGTCTTCGTTACCGTCAACCGAGCGAAAATACAGGACGCTGGTGGAGTAGCCTGTGGCCAGCGTGGCATGCTGGCCGGAAGATTCTGTTGTCTGGTCCTGTTGCTGACAAGGTTGTTGGTTATGGTCGGAGCCAAACATTATAACGATGTTGGTAAATGGTTGATCCCCCTGTCTCAGGATGGATGTCGCCTCTTGATGCTTCATCAGGTCAGACAGCAGTATGCCGGGGCTCCAATAGTCTTTTAAAAGCCAACCGAAAGCTATAGCCGCTTCCACCGGTAGCCATGAACAAGATGTTGAACTCAGAGGAGAGACTCTGGTGATAAAGATGAGTTCGAAGGCAGCCAGAAGATTCGTGGCGTAAAGCCATCGCCAGGAAATCGACTCAATAATGGTTGTTTTTACTTCGTAATTGTTAGTTATCTGTCGTCTATCGTCGGGTGGTAAATCTGATCTTGCATAACCGTTTGTGTCGGCAAGGCCTGAAGGGTTATCTGACCATTTACTCTGGTATGGCTTTATTGAAAAGCTCTGGTTTGGAAGACCTGCACTCTTTTGAAGCTCGACAATAAAATGCTTTGTCAACAGTTCGGCCTGACTGAAGACAGATAACAACGGTAGCAGCAACAGTGCTGCAGAGAGTGAGAGTTTAATAATTTTATCCTTGGCGATCGGGTTTACAGAAAGGAAGGATAGATCAAGAAAATAAGGGTGTTACTCCATCAAAAACCTTCAATTAAAGATCATTACCTGTTGGCTTTACCTTCTGGAGCACTGAGGTCAGCGTTCTGGCTCACATCAACAGGCTTGCGTTTTCGATGTGTTCCTTTGTGATTCGAGAGATCTTGAGCACTTTTGCAGACCTTCCCGCATCGCCGCTGCTGGCCGTTTACCCCAAGCATGGTCGTGTTACAGGTTTGTTGCCCGCTGTGGTATCTGCTTTTGTGAACGGAGAGGGCACTGGCATTCTTGCAAATTTTCCCACATGGCTGCTGCTGACCCTCCTTTCCGACCAGGATCTCGTCACAGGTTTTTGGCCCGGTGTGGTCCCTTCTTTTGTGATTCGACAGAGTTCCATAACTCCTGCAGACCATCCCGCATGGCCGCAGCTGGCCATCCTCCCCAATCACGCTAGAATTACAGGTTCTTTCTCCACTGTGGAATGAACTTTTGTGAGTTGAAAGGGCTTTAGCATTCTTGTAGATATTTCCGCATGGTCGCAGTTGGCCATCCTCCCCAATCACTTTAGAGTTACAGGTTTTTTGCCCGGTGTGGTGTCTTCTTTTGTGATCCGAAAGAGCTCGAGAACCCCCGCAGACTGACCCACATGGTCGCGGCAGGTTATTCTCCCCAATCACGATAGAGTTGCAGGTTTTTTGGCCGCTGTGGAATTTGTATTTGTGATTTGACAGGGTTTGGGCACTCCGGAAGACCCTTCCGCATGGCCGTGATTGCTGATCCTCGCCAACCACGGTCACGCTACAGGTTTTTTGCTCTCCGTGGAATTTGTTTTTGTGATACGTCAGGCTAGCGCTCCTGCAGACTGTTCCGCATGGCTGCTGCTGGCCATTCACCCCGATCACAGTGACGTCACAGATTTGTCTCCCGGTGTGGAAGTTTCTTTTGTGAGACCATAGAGAATGAGCATTTTTGCAGACTTTTCCGCATGGCCGCATTTGGTGATCCTCGCCAACCAGGGGAAAGTCACAGATTTTTTTCCCGCTATGGTATCCGCTTTTGTGAACGGACAGGGCAAGGGCATTCTTGCAGACTTTCCCGCATGGCCGCTGCTGACCAGACTCCCCGATTGTGGTTAAGTCACAGGTTTGTTGCCCGGTATGGTATCCGCTTTTGTGAACGGAGAGGGCAAGGGCATTTTTGTAGACTTTCCCGCATGGTTGCGACTTACCATCTTCCCCGATAATGGCCAGGTCACAGGTTTTTTGCCCGCTGTGTAATTTACTTTTGTGAATCAACAGGGCTTGAGCACTCTTGAAGACTCTCCCGCATTGCTGAAGCTGGCCACCCTCCTCAACTACTACTTCTACATTGCAGGTTATCTGCCCGGCAGAGGCTCTTGTCTCGGTTGTCCCTGCACACATTGAGTTCGGGGCGACCCCGTCTAAGGCGACCCCGTCTAAGGCGACCCCGTCAAAGACGAACTCGTCTAAGGCGAACTCGTCTAAGGCGAACTCGTCTAAGGCGAACTCGTCTAAGGCGACCCCGTCTAAGGCGACCCCGTCAAAGACGAACTCGTCTAGGGCGAACTCGTCTAGGGCGACCCCGTCTTCACAATTCAACAACCATTCAGCTGGCCCCGTGCTTTCGGAAGATGGTCGGAATATACAAACGCCATAACAGGGCTGGACGAGGCAATTTAAACCCAATGTGTGCTGCTGCTGTTGAGGATCTTCATTACCGTCCCCCGAGCGAGAATACAGGACGCTGGTAAAATAGCTTACGGCCATCGGGGTCTGCTGCCCGGTTGATTCTGATCGCTGGTCCTGTTGCTGACAAGGTTGTTGGTTATTTCCAGAGCCAAACATTATAGCGATGTTGCTAAATGGCTGATTCTCCTGTTTCAGGATGGATGTCGCCTCTTGTTGTTCCTCTTGATGTTCTATCGGGTTAAACATCAGTGAATTGAGATTCCAATAACTGTTTAAAAACCAACCGACAGTTACAGCCGCTTCTACCGGTAGCCATGAACAGGGTGTGGAGCCCAGAGGTGTGAGGTCTCTGGTAATTAGGGGCGGGTCGAAGGCAGCCAGCAGATTCGTGGCGTAAAGCCATTGCCAGGAAATCGACTCAATGATAGTTTTTTTTACTCCATAATTGGGGGTTATTTGTCGTGTGTTATCGGTGGCTAAATCTGGCCTTGCATAGCCGTTTTGGCAGGCAGGGCCAGACGGGATATACGACCATGTACGCTGTTCCGGGTTTATTGAAAAGCTCTGTTTTCGAAGGCCTGCACTCTGTTGAAGCTCGACAATAAAATGGCTTGTCAACGGTTCGGCCTGGCCGATGACGGGCAATAAAGCTGACAGCAACTGCAGTGCCGCATGGAGTGAGAGTTCAATAATTCTACCCTTGCGTTCTGGTTTACAGAAAGGAAGGATAGACCAGAAAAATAAGGGTGTTACTCTGTCAATAACCTTCAGTTGAAGACCGTTATCTGTCGGCTCTACCTTTTGGACCACTGACATCATCATCCTGTTTCACATCAACAGGCTTGCGTTTTCGATGTGTTCTTTTGTGATTTGAGAGATCTTTATTATTTTTGCAGACCTTCCCGCATGGCTGCGGCTGGCCTTCCACCCCAATCACGGTCGTGTTACAGGTTTTTTGTCCGCTGTGGCAATTGCTTTTGTGATTTGACAGGGCTCGAGCACACTTGAAGACTTTTGCGCATGGTCGCGGTTGCTGATTCTCACCAATCACGGTCACGTCACATTTTTTTTGCCCTGTGTGGTATCCGCTTTTGTGAATGGAGAGGGCACTGGCATTCTTGCAGACTTTCCCGCATGGACGTGGCTGGCCATCCTCCCAGACCAGTGTCACGTCACAGATTTTTAGCTTGGTGTGGTTTCTTCTTTTGTGATCCGACAGAGCTCCATAATTCCTGCAGACCATCCCGCATGGCCGCAGCTGGCCATTATCCCCAACCACGGTTGAGTTACAGGTTCTTGGTCCACTGTGGAATGTGCTTTTGTGAGTAGACAGGGCTTTAGCATTCTTGCAGATGTTTCCGCATGGCCTCAGTTGGCCATCCTCCCCAATCACGTTAGAGCTACAGATTTTTTGCCCGGTGTGGTCTCTTCTTTTGTGATCCGAAAGAGTTTGAGAATCCTTGCAGACTACCCCGCATCGCTGCGGCAGGTCATTCTCCCCAATCAGGGTCGAGTTACAGGCTTTTTGGCCGCTGTGGAATTTGCGTTTGTGATTTGACAGGCTTTGAGCACTCTCGCAGACCCTTCCGCACGGCCATGATTGGTAATCCTCGCCAACCACGGTCACGTCACAGGTTTGTTGCCCTCTGTGGTATCTGCTTTTGTGAGCCGACAGGGCAGGAGGATTTTTGCAGACCTTCCTGCATTGTCGAAGCTTGCCACCTTCCCCAACGACTATCATGTCACAGATTTGTTGCTTGCCGTGGAATCTGTATTTGTGGGACAACAGGGTGTGGGCATTCTTGCAGACCGTCCCGCATGGTTGCGGCTTGCCGTCTTCCGCGATCATTGTCACGTCGCAGGTTTTTTGCTCGCTATGGAATATTTTTTTGTGATACGACAGTTCTTGATTATTCCTGCAGGCTCTTCCACATGGCTGCTGCTGGCAATTCTCCCCGATCACTTTGACGTCACAGATTTGTTTCCCGGTGTGGAAGTTTCTTTTGTGGGACAACAGAGAGTTAACATTTTTGCAGACCTTTCCACATAGCTGCAGCTGGCCATCCTCCCTGAACACGGTCACGTCACAGGTTTTTTGCCTGGAGTGGACTGTTCTTTTGTGATTCGACAAGGTTTGAGCACTCTTGAAGACTTTCTCGCATTGCCGAAGCTGGCCATCCTTTCCGACCACTATCATGTTGCATGCCTGCCAGGCAGGGGCCGATGTATTGGTTGCCCCTGAACCCATTGACTCCGTGTTGGCTTGATCCAAGGCGACCCCGTCTAAGGCGACCCCGTCTTCACAATTCAACGACCATTCAGCTGGCCCCGTGCTTTCGGAAGAGGGTTGGAATTTACAGACACCGTAACAGGGTTGGACGAAGCAATTTAAACCCAGAGTATGTTGCTGTTGTTGAGGGTCTTCGTTACCGTCACCCGAGCGAGAAGACAGGACGCTGGTAAAATAACTTATGGCCACCGAGGTCTGCTGGCCGGTTGATTCTGAGGGTTGGTCCTGTTGCACACAGGGTTGTTGATTATTTCCAGAGCCAAAGGTTATAGCGAGGTTGCTAAATCGCTGATCCCCCCGTCTCAGGATGGATGTCGCCTCTTGATGTTTCTCTTGACGTCCCAGAGGGTTAAACAGCAGTAAATCGATACTCCAATAACTTTTTAAAAACCAACCGACAGCTATAGCCGCTTCTACCGGTAGCCATGAACAAGGTATGGAGCTCAGAGGCGTGGCGTCCCTGGTAGTAAAGGTCAGTTCGAAGGCAACCAGCAGACTCGTGGCATAGAGGCATTGCCAGGAAATCAACTCTATGATGGTTTTTTTTACTCCGTGATTGTTGGATATTTGTCGTTTTTTATCGGGCGGTAAATCTTGTCTTGCATGGCCATGTTTGTTGGCAGGGCCTGCACTCTCTTGAAGTTCGACAATAAAATGCTTTGTCAACGGTTCGCCGTGGCCGATGACGGGCAACAACGGTAGCAGCAACAGCAGTGCCGCAGAGAGTGAGAACTTAATAACTCTATCCTTGCGTTCTGTTTTACAGAAAGGAAGGATAGACCAGGAGAATAAGGATGTTACTTTATGAAAACCTCCAGTTGAAGACCATTACCTGTCGGCTTCGCCTTTTGGATTACTGAGATCATCATCCTGTTTCACATCAACAGGCTTGCGTTTTCGATGTGTTCCTTTGTGACTCAAGAGATCTTTAGCACTTTTGCAGACCTTCCCGCATGGCTGCGGCTGGCCGTCCAACCCAACTACGATCGTGTTACAGGTTTGTTGCCCGTTGTGGTATCTGCTTCTGTGAACGGAGAGAGCACTGGCATTCTTGCAGACTTTCCCGCATGGCTGCGGCAGGCCATCTTCCCCGACCACGGACACGTCACAGTTTTGTTGCCCTCTGTGGTATTTGCTTTTGTGAACCGACAGTGCCAGAGCATTTTTGCAGACCTTCTTGCATTGTCGCTGCTTGCCATCTTCCCCTACTGTTATCGCGTCACAGATTTTTTGCTCGCCGTGGACTCTGTATCTGTGGTACAACAGGGTATAAGTATTTTTGCAGATCCTCCCGCAGGGTTGCGGCTGGCCATCTTCCCCGATAATGGCCTCGTCACAGGTTTTTTGCTCGCCGTGGAATTTGTTTTTGTGTTCCGACAGGTTTTGAGCACTCCTGCAGACTGTTCCGCATGGCTGCTGCTGACCATTCCCCCCGATCACATTGACGGCACAGATTTGTTTCCCGGTGTGGAAGTTTCTTTTGTGAGACGACAGAGAATGAGCATTTTTGCAGACCTTTCCACATGGCTGCAGCTGGCCATTCTCCCCAACCACGCTTGAGTCACAGGTTTTTTGCCTGCTGTGGAATATGCTTTTGTGTCGTGACAGGGCTGCAGCATTCTTGCAGACTTTCCCACATGGTCGCGACTGGCCATTATCCCCAACCACGGTTGAGTCACAGGTTTTTTGCCCGCTGTGGAGTGTGCTTTTGTGTTGTGACAGGGCTGCAGCATTCTTGCAGACTTTCCCACATGGTCGCGGCTGGCCATTATCCCCAACCACGGTTGAGTCACAGGTTTTTTGCTCGCTGTGGAATGTGCTTTTGTGATGTTTCAGGGCTGCAGCATTCTTGCAGACTTTCCCGCACGGCTGATGACCATCCTCCCCGACCACGGTCACGTCACAGGTTTGTTGCCTGGTGTGGTAGAGTCTTTTGTGAGACGACAGAGAATCAGCATTTTTGTAGACTCTTCCGCATGGCTGCGGCTGGCCATCTTCCCTGAACACGGGCACGTCACAGATTTTTTGCCTGGAATGAACTCTTTTTTTGTGATTACGCAGGGCTTGAGCAGTTTTGAAGATTCTCTTGCATTGCAGCAGCTGCCCGACCTCCCCAACCACTACCACGTTGCAGGTTGCCTGCCCGGTAGAGGCTCCCCTATCGGTTGTCTTTGTAGCCATTGAGTTCGGGGCGACCCCGTCTGAGGCGACCCCGTCTTCACAGTTCAGCGACCATTCAGCTGGCTCCGTGCTTTCGGAAGATGGTTGGAATTTACAGACACCATAACAGGGTTGGACGAAGCAATTTAAATCCAGAGTATGTTGCTGTTGTTGAGGGTCTTCGTTACCGTCACTCGAGCGAGAAGACAGGACGCTGGTGAAATAACTTATGGCCAGCGAGGTCTGCTGGCCGGATGATTCTGATGGCTGCTCCTGTTGCTGACAGGGTTGTTGATTATTTTCAGAGCCGAACATTATAGCGATATTGGTCAATGGCTGATCCCCCTGTCTCAGGATGGATGTCGCGTCTTGCTGTTCCACCGAGTTAAACAACAATGAATTGATACTCCAATAACTTTTTAAAAACCAACCGACAGCAAGAGCCGCTTCTACCGGTAGCCATGAACAAGGTGTGGAGCTCAGAGTCATGGCATCTCTGGTGGTAAGGGGCAGTTCGAAGGCAGCCAGCAGATTCGTGGCGTAAAGCCATTGCCGGGAAATCGACTCAATGATGGTTTTTTTTACTCCATAATTGGCGGATATTTGTCCTTTGTTATCGGGCGGTAAATCCTGTCTTGCATGGTCATTTTTGTTGGCATGGCCTGCACTCTCTTGAAGCTCGACAATAAAATGCTTTGTCAACGGTTCGCTGTGGCCGATAACGGACAACAACGTTAGCAGCAGTAGTGCCGCAGAGAGTGAGAACTTAATAATTCTATCCTTGCGTTCTGGTTTACAGAAAGGAAGGATAGACTAGCAGCCTGTCGGACTTAAGACTGTCCTACTGCGGTTGCAATAAATTGGTCTAAAAATCTCTGTTTCTTCGTCAAATAGCTCGCTATTCTCCTCAGAAACAGAGATTTTTATCCTCAATTTCTTGCAATCCTCGCTACGGACGCTCAAGTCCGACAGGCTGCTAGGAGAATAAGGATGTTATTTTGTGAAAACCTTCATTCGAAGACCATTACCTGTCGGCTTTGCCTTTTGGATTAATGAGATCATCATCCTGTTTCACATCAACAGGCTTGCGTTTTCGATGTGTTCCTTTGTGACTCAAGAGATCTTCAGCACTTTTGCAGACCTTCCCGCATGGTCGCGGCTGGTCGTCCACCCCAATCACGGTCGTGCTACAGGTTTTTTGTCCGCTGTGGTATCTGCTTTTATGATTTGACAGGGCCCGAGCACACTTGAAGACCTTTGCGCATGGTCGTGGTTGCTGATTCTCACCAAACACGGTCACGTCACAGTTTTTTTGCCCTGTGTGGTATCCGCTTTTGTGAACGGAGAGGGCACAGGCATTCTTGCTGACTTTCCCGCATGGCCTCGACTGGCCATCCTCCAAGACCACGATTACGTCACAGATTTTTAGCTTGGTGTGGTGTCTTCTTTTGTGATCCGACAGGGCACGAGCATTCTTGTAGACCTTCCCGCATGGCTGCTGCTGACCATCCTCCCCAACCAGGGTCAAATGACAGGTTTGTTGTCCGGTGTGATAGCTGCTTTTGTGAGCCGACAGGGCAGCAGCATTTTTGCAGACCTTCTTGCATTGTTGCTGCTTGCCACCTTCCCCGACGACTGTCGCGTCACAGATTTGTTGCTTGCCGTGGACTCTGTATTTGTGGAACAACAGGTTATAAGTATTCTTGCAGATCCTCCCGCAGGGTTGCGACTGGCCATCTTCCCCGATAATGGCCACGTTACAGGTTTTTTGCTCGCCGTGGGCTTTGATTTTGTGTTCCGACAGGTTTTGAGCACTCCTGCAGACTGTTCCGCATGGCTGCTGCTGGCCATTCCCCCCGATCACATTGACCTCACAGATTTGTTTCCCGGTGTGGGAGTTTCTTTTGTGAGACGACAGAGAATGAGCATTTTTGTAGACCTTTCCACATGGCCGCAGCTGGCCATTCTCCCCAACCACGGTTGAGTCACAGGTTTTTTGCTGACTGTGGAAGCGTCTTTTGTGAGACGACAGAGAATCAGCATTTTTGTAGAGCTTTCCACATGGCCGTAGCTGGCCATTCTCCCCAACCACAGTTGAATCACAGGTTTTTTGCCCGCTGTGGAATTTGCTTCTGTGATTTGACAGGGCTAGAGCATTCTTGCAGACTTTCCCGCATGGTCGCAGCTGGCCATTCTCCCCAATCACGGTCGAGTCACAGGTTTTTTGCCCGCTGTGGAATTTGCTTTTGTGATGTGACAGGGCTACAGCATTCTTGCAGACTTGCCCGCATTGCTGCTGACCATCTTCCCCGATCACGGAGACGTCACAGGTTTTTTGCCCGGTGTGGAAGCGTCTTTTGTGAGACGACAGAGAATCAGCATTTTTGTAGACTTTTCCGCATTGCAGCAGCTGCCCGACCTCCCCAAACACTACCAGGTTACAGGTTGCCTGCCCGGCAGAGGCCCCTCTATCGGTTGCCCTTATAGCCATTGAGTCCGGGGCGACCCCGTCTTCACAATTCAGCGACCATTCAGCTGGTCCCGTGCTTTCGGAAGATGGTTGGAATTTACAGACACCATAACAGGGCTGGACGAAGCAATTTAAACCCAGAGTATGCTGCTGTTGTTGAGGACCTTCTTCACCGTCCCCCGTGCGAGAATACTGGACGCTGGTGGAATAGCCTTTGGCTGCCGGAGCTTGCCGATCGGGTGATGCTGATGGCTGGTCCTGTTGCTGACAGGGTTGTTGATTATTTCCAGAGCCAAACGTTATAGCGATGTTGCTAAATAGCTGATCTCCCTGTCTCAGGATGGATGTCGCCTCTTGCTGTTCCACCAAGTTAGACAACAATGAATTGATACTCCAATAACTTTTTAAAAACCAACCGACAGCCAGAGCCGCTTCTACCGGTAGCCATGAACAAGGTGTGGAGCTCAGAGTCGTGGCGTCTCTGGTGGTGAGGGTCAGTTCGAAGGCAACCAGCAGATTCGTGGCATAAAGCCATTGCCGGGAAATCGACTCAATGATGGCTTTTTTTACTCCATAATTGGTGGATATTTGTCGTTTGTTATCGAGCGGTAAGTCTTGTCTTGCATGGCCATTTTTGTTGGCATGACCTGCACCCTCTTGAAGCTCGACAATAAAATGCTTTGTCAACGGTTCGCCGTGGCCGATGACGGGCAACAACGTTAGCAGCAACAGCAGTGTCGCAGAGAGTGAGAACTTAATAATTCTATCCTTGCGTTCTGGTTTACAGAAAGAAAGGATAGACCAGGAGAATAAGGATGTTATTCTGTGAAAACCTTCAGTCGAAGACCGTTACCTGTCGGCTTTGCCTTTTGGATTACTGAGATCATCATCCTGGTTTGCATCAACAGGCTTGCGTTTTCGATGGTCACATTTTTGTTGCCCTCTGTGGTATTTGCTTTTGTGAACCGACAGTGAAAGAGCATTTTTGCAGACCTTCTTGCATTGTCGCTGCCTGCCACCTCCCCCGAAGACTATCGCGTCACAGATTTGTTGCTTGCCGTGGACTCTGTACTTGTGGAACAACAGGTTATAAGTATTCTTGCAGATCCTCCCGCATGGCTGCGGCTGGCCATCTTCCCCGATAATGGCCTCCTCACAGGTTTTTTGCTCGCCGTGGAATTTGTTTTTGTGTTCCGACAGGTTTTGAGCACTCCTGCAGACTGTTCCGCATGGCTGCTGCTGGCCATTCCCCCCGATCACATTGACGTCACAGATTTGTTTCCCGGTGTGGAAGTTTCTTTTGTGAGACGACAGAGAATGAGCACTTTTGCAGAGCTTTCCACATGGCCGCAGCTGACCATTCTCCCCAGCCACGGTTGAGTCACAGGTTTGTTGCCCGGTGTGGAAGTTTCTTTTGTGAGACGACAGAGAATTAGCATTTTTGCAGAGCTTTCCACATGGCCGCAGCTGGCCATTCTCGTCAACCACGGATGAATTACAGGTTTTTTGTCCGCTGTGGAAGTTTCTTTTGTGAGACGATAGAGAATCAACATTTTTGTAGACTTTTCCGCATGGCCGCAGCTGGCCATCTTCCCTGAACACGGCCACATCACAGATTTTTTGCCCGGTATGGACTCTTTTTTTGTGATTACGCAGGGCTTGAGCAGTTTTGAAGATTCTCTGGCATTGCTTCAGCTGCCCGACGTCCCCAAACACTACCACGTTGCAGGTTGCCTGCCCGGCAGAGGCCACCCTATCGGTTGCCCTTGTACCCATTGATTTCGAGGCGACCCCGTCTAAGGCGACCCCGTCTTCATAATTCAGCGACGATTCAGCTGGCCCCGTGCTTTCGGAAGAGGGTCGGAATTTACAAACACCATAACAGGGCTGGACGAAGCATTTTAAACCTAAGGTATGTTGCTGTTGTTGAGGGTCTTCGTTACCGTCACACGAGCGAGGATACAGGACACTGGTAGAATAGCCCGTGGCTACCGGAGCGTGCTGGCCGGATGATTCTGATGACTGGTCTTGTTGTTGACAGGGTTGTTGGTTATTTCCAGAGCCAAGCATTATAGCGATGTTGGTAAATGGTAGATCTCCATGTCTCAAAATGGATGTCGCCTCTTGTTGCTCCTCTTGATGCTCCATCGGATTAAACTGCAGTGAACTGGGGCTCCAATAGCTTTTTAAAAACCAACTGACAGCAATAGCGGCTTCTACAGGTAGCCATAAACAGGGCGTAGAGTTCAGATTGGAGACTCTGGCGGTAAAGATCAGTTCGACGGCAGTCAGCAAATTCGAGGCGTAAAGCCATCGCCAGGAAATTGACTCAATGATAGTTGTTTTTACTTCGTAATTGTTAGATATCTGACGTACATTACAGGATGGTAAATCTAGTCTTGAGTAAATGTCGATGTCGGCAACGCCTGACGGTTTATCCGACCATTTACTCCGGTATGACTCGATTGAAAAGCTCTGTTTTGGAAGACCTGAATTCTGTTGAAGCTCGACAATAAAACGACCTGTCAACGGTTCGGCCTTGCCGATGGCAGGTAAGAACAGTAGCAGAAAAAGCGGTGTCGAAAAAAGTGAGTTTTTAATAATCCTGTCCTTGCGTTCCGATATACAGAAAGGAAGGATAGATCAAGAAAGTAAGCGTGTTTCCCTGTCAAAAACCTGCTATTGAAGATCGTTACTTATTTGCGTTATCTTTTGGGGGCTGAAGTCACCGTCCCGGTCAACATTTTCAGGCTTGCGTTTTCGATGTGTTCTTTTGTGATTCGACAGGGCGATAGCATTCTGGCAGACCTCTCCACACGATCGCCACTGGCCATCCTTCCCGACCACTCTAGCGTCACAGATTTGTTGCCCGGTATGGTCTTTTTTTTTGTGATCCGAGAGGGCTTGAATATTGTTGCAGACCTTTTCGCATGGTCGTTTTTTACCATCATTGCCGACCACTATCACATCACAGGTTCTTTGCCCGGTATGGTATTTGCATTTGTGATCAGAGAGGGCTCTGGCACTATTGTAGACCTTACCGCATGGCCGCTGCTGGTTATCCTCTCCGACCACGGTTGCTTCACAGGTTTTTTGTTCACTGTGGTTTCTGATTTTATGAGTCAACAGGGCCGCAAAATTTTTGCAGATCTTCCCGCATGTTCGCTGCTGGCTATCTTCTCCGACCAGTTTTATGTCACAGATTTGTTGTCCGGTGTGGTACCTTCTATTGTGATCCCGCAGGGTTTGAAGATTCCTGCAGACCTTTCTGCATGGCTGCTCCTTGCCGTCATTCCCGAGCAATGTCGCGTCACAGATTTGTTGTCCGGTGTGGTACCTTCTATTGTGATCCCGCAGGGCTTGAATATTCCTGCAGACCTTTCCACATGGTTGCTCCTTGCCGTCATCCCCGAGCAATGTCGCGTCACAGGTTTTTTGCCCGGTATGGTATTTGCCTTTGTGATCAGACAGGGCTCTGGCGCTACTGTAGATCTTCCCGCATGTTCGCTGCAGGCCATCTTTTCCGATCACCATCAGATCACAGGTTTGTTGTCCGCCGTGGATTTTTCTTTTGTGATTCGTCAGGGCGCGAGCATTCAGGCAGACCTTTCTGCATGGTCGCCGCAGGCCATTTTCTCCGGTCACCATCAGAGTACAGGTTCTTTGTCCGCTGTGGGCTTTTCTTTTGTGATCCGTCAGGACGCGAGCGTTCTTGCAGACCTTTCCGCAAGGTCGCCGCAGGCCATCCTTCCTGACCACTCTTGCGTCGCAAGTTCTTTGCCCGGTGTGGTATCTGCTTTTGTGATTCGTCAGGACGGTAGCATTCTTGCAGACTTTTCCGCAAGGTCGCTGCAGGCCATCCTTCCCGACCACTTCTGCGTCGCAAGTTTTTTGCCCGCTGTGGTATCTGCTTTTGTGGGCCGACAGGGAGTGAATATTGTTGAAGACCTTCCCGCATGCTCGCCGTTGGCCATTCTCCTCGGCCAGCATCCAGTCACAAGTTCGTTTCCCGCTGTGGCTTCTGGCTTCACTTGTGCCTTTCTGAGAGAGATGGGGTGGGCTTTTCCCCCATTGGGATGGTTCTGTCGTTTGTTCTGTTACTAAAGTTTCCATTGACGGGGTGAAATGCACAGGCGCACAGGAAATTACGGTTTCTTTAAGAGGGCCTTGATTACGAAGACTGAGTAATCCGTTGATTATAATCAAATCATCAGAAGTGACAGACACACCCCCGGGCATTCGCAGATTATCAGGTTGATGTGCCTGAGGCTGAAAGGTTTGGCCAGAAGCCCATTGGCGCTGAAGACTATTCATTGATCGAAATCTGCAAACGCCATGACAAGGATAGATGAAACAGTTTAAATCTAATGTGTGTTGGTGTTGTTGAGGGGCTTCGTCACCATTACCAGAGCCCGAATACTGAACGCTGATGAAATAGCCTTTAGAGCGTTTAGGTGTTTCGGGTGCTTGCTGGTCAGATGATTCTGATGGTTGGCCTTGTTGTTCATCTCCGGAATCTGGCTCCATAGCAGTGACCACAAACGGGAGTCCCTCCTGTGTCAATATAGATTCAGACTGTCGTTCAATCGGTTTAAACAGCAGTGAATTGGGGTTCCAATAGCTTTTTAAAAGCCAGCCGACGGTGACAACCGTTTCTATTGGTAGCCATGGATAAGGGGTGGGACTCAGAGGGATGTCTTTGGTGGTCAGGATCAGCTCATAAGCAAGCAGCAGGTTAGTGGCGTAGAGCCATTGCCAGGAAATTGACTCAATGAAGGTCATTTTTATGTCATAATTATACGTCATTTGACGTTCTAAATTTGTGTCAGCAACGTCTGACGGGTTACTCGCCAATTTAAGCCCGTCCGGCTTCATAGTAAAATTCTGGTTTAGAGTACTTGTATCCTGTTGCAGCTCAACTATAAAACGCTTTGTCAAGGGTTCGGCCTGACTGATGACAGACAACCATAGCAGTAACAGCGCTGCCGCAAATAGTGAGTGTTTAATAATTCTATCCTTGCCTTCTGGTATACAGAGAGGAAGGATAGATCAAGAAAATAAGCGTGCTTTTCTGTCAAATAACATTTCCTAATCCTGATCCACAACAACAGGCTTTCGTTTTCGATGTATTCTTTTGTGATTGGACAACGCAATGGCATTCTTGCAGACCATTCTACATGGCCGTAGCTCTCCATCATCCCCGATCAGGATCTCGTCACAGGTTTTTTGTCCTGTGTGGTATTTGCTTTTATGATCTGACATTGCTCTGGCATTCTTGCAGAGAATTCCGCATGCTTGCGGCTGGCCATCCTCTCTAACCACTGTCGCGTCACAGGTTTTTTGTTCGGTGTGGTCTCTGATTTTATGATTCGATAGAGCCCCGGCATTCTTGTACAGGGCACCGCATAGCCGCTGACGACCATCCTCCCCGACCAGTTTTTTGTTACAGGTTCGCTGTCCGGTGTGAACTCTACTTTTATGAGACGACAGAGATTTAGTATTCTTAGTGGCCTTCCCGCATGGCCGCTGTAGGCCATCTTCTCCAATCACTGACGCATCACAGGTTAGTTTCCTGCTGTGATCACTGGCATGCCTGATACCTGTTGAAAGATGACGTGGTTTTTTAACCCATTGGTATGATCCTGTTGTCGTTTGTTGTGTTACTTTAAAAGAGCTTTGATTTCGAAGATTGAGTAACCCGTTGATGATAATCAAATCTTCAGTGGTGGCAGATTCATTCCCGGGCATTTGCGCATTATGGTGTTGAATGTCAGGTAGACTGTTCAATGTTTCAAAAAGTGGGTTTTGTCGGAAATCCGGAGCGCTTAAAGCATCAAAATCATTGATGGATCTCAAGCAGTGTCCTTCAATCAAGTTGCAGTGTGGGCCCGGTCCGGCTGCTGATCGAAATCTACAAACGCCATTGCAGGAATAGACAAAACAGTTTAAATCCAACGTGTGTTGTTGGTGGGGGGCTTTGTCACCATCACCAGAGCCGGAATACTGAAGTCTGTTAAAATAGCTTATAGGATGTGTGGTTGTAACGGGGGTTTGTTGGTCAGAGCATCCTGATGGTTGGCCCTTTTGTTGTTCATTTTCAGAGCCAGGCATCATAATAGTGACCGAAAAAGGATGCATCCCCAGTGCCGAAATAAAAGCCGACTGTAGTTTAATTGGTTTGAACAGTGGTGAACAGAGGTTCCAGTAGCTTTTTAAAAGCCAGCCGACAGCGACAACTGTTTCTAAAGGAAGCCATGAATAAAAGCTGGGGCTCAGAGGAGTACCTTTTGTGGTCAGTATCAGTTCGTAAGTAACCAGCAGGTTGGTGGCGTATAGCAATTGCCAGGAAATCGACTCGATGATGAACGTTTTTATGCGATAACCATACGATCTTTGTCGTTTGAAATAAGGTAGAGAAGGCTCTGAATATCTTTTTAAGCCATTAATGTCTGGCGGCTTACCCGCCAATTTACGTCGGTCAGGCTTTACAGAAAAACCCTGGTTTGGAGAACCTGGATCCTGTTGGAACTCGACAACAAAACGTTTTGTCAACGGTTCGGCCTGACTAACGACAGACAACGATAGCAGCAGTGGTGTCACAAAGAGAGAGTGTTTAATAATTCTATACCTGCGTTCTGGTATACAGATAGGAAGGATAGATCAAGAAAATAAGCTTGTTTTTCTGACAAAAACCTTTTGCTAATTCTGGTCCACATCAACAGGCTTGCGTTGTTGATGTGTTTTTTTGTGACTTGAAAGAGTTTGTGCACTCTTGCAGAGCGTCCCGCACGGCCGCTGCCGACCATCCTTACCATCCACTGCTATGTCACAGGATAGTTGCCTGTTGTGAGTGTATCTTTTGTGATCTCGCAGAGCGCCGACACTCTTGCAGACCTTCCCGCATGACCGCTGCTGACCATCATCATCGGCCACGATTGCAACACAGGTTCTTTGCCCGTTGTGGTTTCTTTTTTTGTGAAGTGACAGGATGTAGGCATTATTGCAGACCTTCCCGCATGGTTGCGGTTTACCATCCTTGCCGACCACGATTACTTCACAGGTTTTATTTTCGTTGTGGTATCTAAGCTTGTGATACGACAAAGCTCTGACGCTCTTGCAGACCTTTCCGCAAGGCCGCTGCTGGCCATCCTCTCGGACCAGTCGCACCTTACAGATTCTTAGTCCGATGTGGGCGTTTCTTTTGTGATTCGACAGGGCCTTGATATTTCTGAAGACCTTCCCGCATAGCCGCTGCAGACCATCCTCTCCGTCCATGGTCAGGCCACAGGTTCTCTGTTCGATGTGAGTGTTTTTTTTGTGATCCGACAGGGCGATGGCATTCTTGCAGACCTTCCCGCATGGCCGTCGCAGACCATCCTCCCCGAGCAAGACAAGATTACAGGTTCTTTGGCCGGTGTGGGCGTTTCTTTTGTGATCCGACAGGGCCATGGCATGCCTGCAGACCTTCCCGCATGGCCTTTCCATGCCTTCCTCTGTGACCAATGTTACGTCACAGGTTTTTTTCCCGGAGTGCGACCTTCTTTTGTGATCCGACAGGGTCTTGGCATTCTTGCAGAGCTTACCGCATGGTCGCTGTTGGCCATCCTTCCCGACCACGGGCACGACACAGGCTTTTTCACCGGAATGGACTTTTCTTTGGTGATCCAAAAGGGATTTAGCGCTCTTGTAGACTCCCTTGCAATTCCATAGCCGGCCATACTGATCGACCGTTGTCAGGTTACAGTAGACTGGCGCTGCAGGAGCGGTTGTATTGACCGGGTTGTCATTAATGCCATGTGCCTGAAGTTGAATGGCAAAGGGATCATTTGACCTTTCGTTTGCCGAATCAGAATGTAATCGGAATTTACAAACGCCATGACAGGGGTGGACGAAACAATCTAAATCCAAAGTGTGTGAGTCTTGTTGAGGGTCTTCGTAGCCGTCACCGGAGCCGGAAGACAGAGAGCTGGTGAAAACGCTTGTTGGCTGGCGGCTGGCTTGCAGGGCCTGTTGGCCAGATGACTCTGGTAGCTGGCTTTGTTGTTGTGGTTGTTGTTGGTCATATCCGGAGCCTTGAATCATAGTAGTGATCGCAAAGGGCTGACTCCCCTGTGTCAACCTCATTTCTGATTGTTCATCCGGTTTAAACAGCGGTGAGTCGGGGTTCCAATAGCTTTTCAAAAGCCAGCCGACCGTGGCAATCCCTTCTATCGGTAGCCATGAATAAGAGGTAGCACCCAGAGGAGAGGCTTTGCTGGTCATGGTCAGTTTGTAGGCAACCAGCAAATTTGTGGCATAAAGCAACTGCCAGGAAATCGATTCAATGAGGGTTGTTTTAACTTCGTAACTGAATAATCTTTGTCGTTTATCAACAGAGAGTAAATCTGATCTTATAAAGCCGTTTTTGTCGGCAATGCCTGACGGATTCTCCGACAATGCACGTTGCTCTGGCTTTATAGAAAAAATCTGGTTTGAAAAAACTGCATCCTTTTGAAGCTCGACAATATAACGTCTGGTCAAGGTTTCAGCCTGACAGGCGACAGTCAGCGAAAGTAGTAGCAGATGTGCCGCAAAGAGTGAGTATTTAATGATTTTATCCTTGTCTTCGGATATACAGAGAGGAAGGATAGATCAAGAAAGTAAGCGTGGTTTTCTGTCGAAAACTTTTTGCCAAAGGTGGTTACTTATTCATATTACCTTATGGAGGGCTGAGACCGTCTTTCTGGTTCGCATCAACAGGCTTGCGTTTTCGGTGTGTTCTTTTGTGCCTGGACAGGGTACATGTATTCTTGTAAACCTTTCCACATGGCCGGGGCTGACCATTCTTCCCGACCACTGTCACATCACAGATTTGTTGCCCGGAGTGCTCTCTATTTTTGTGATCTGACAGGCTATAGTTACTCTTGCAAACCTCTCCGCATGGCCGTCGCTGGCCATCATCCCCGACCATCATAACGTCACAGGTTTGTTGCCCGGTGTGGGTGCTTCTTTTGTGGTGCCTCAGACCGTTGGCATTCTTGAAGACCGTTCCGCAAAGTCGCGGCTGGCCATCCTCTCCGACCAGGGTCACGTCACAGATTTTTTGCCCGCTGTGGGATCCAAGCTTGTGAGACGACAGGGCTCTGGCGCTCTTGCAGACCTTTCCGCAAAGCTGCGGCTGGCAATTCTCTCCGACCACAGTTACGTCACAGGTTTTTTTCCCGGTGTGTTCTCTGAATTTATGACTCGAGAGAGATTGAGCACTCTTCCAGAGTTTCCCGCATGGCCGCAGCTGACCATCCTCCCCGATCACGGTCACATCACAGGTTCTTTGTCCGGTGTGGGTATTTTTTTTGTGATTCGACAGGGCGCTGGCATTAATGCAGACCTTTCCGCATGGCCGTTCCTGACCATCCTCTGTGACTATTGTGACTTGACAGATTTGATGCCCGGTGTGGTCCCTTCTTTTGTGACCCGACAGGGCTACGACATTTTTCCAGACCTCCCCGCATGGTCGCAGCCTGCCATCCTTACCGACCACGGGCATGAGACAGGTTTTTTTACCGGTGTGGAGTTTTCTTTGGTGATTCAAAAGGGATTGAGTACTCTTGTAGACTCTCTCGCAATTCCGTAGCTGGCCATACTTATCGACCATTTTCAGGTTACAGGGGACTGGCGCTGGAGGGGCGGTTGTATTGACCGGTTTGCCATCAATGTCATGTACCTGAATAAGTTGGCTGGAAGCGCATTGGAGTTGAATGGCAAAGGGATCATTTGATGTTGCATTTGCAGGATCAGAATACCTGATGCAACGATAGCATTGACAATTATGGGGGCATGGGTTTTGTCCGGGTGTTGCTCCTGTAGGGCTTGTCAGACTTTCTTCAGAATTCAGCGACCTTTCATCTGGCTCCATGTTTTCGGAAGGTGGTCGGAATTTACAAACGCCATGACAGGGGTGGATGAAACAATCTAAACCCAAAGTGTGTGCGTGTTGTTGAGGGTCTTCGTAACCGTCACCGGAGCCAGAATTCAGAGGTTTGGCGAAAGCACTTGCTGGTTGACTGGTGGCCTGTGGGGCTTGTAGGCCAGATGATTTTGATAGCTGGCTTTGCTGTTGTGGTTGTTGTTGGTCACAGCCGGAGCCGTGCATCATAGTAGTGATCGCAAAAGGTTGATTCCCCTGTGTCAAGCTCACTTCTGATTGCTCAACCGGTTTAAACAGCGCTGAGTCGGGGTTCCAATAGCTTTTCAAAAGCCAGCCGACAGTGACAATCCCTTCTACCGGTGGCCATGAATAAGAGGTAGCACCCGGAGGAGGGGCTTTGCTGATCATGGTCAGTTTGAAGGCAACCAGCAAATTTGTGGCATAAAGCAACTGCCAGGAAATCGACTCAATGAGGGTTGTTTTTACTTCGTAACTGAAAAAATTCTGTCGTTTATAATCAGGGTCTAAATCTGGTGTTTTAAAGCCGATTTTGTCGGCAATATCTGACGGATTATCCGACAGTGAACGTTGGTCCGGCTTGATAGAATAACTCTGGTTTGAAAAAGCTGCATCCTGCTGAAGCTCGACAATATTACGTCTGGTCAAGGTTTCAGCCTGACAGGCGACAGTCAGTGAAAGTAGCAGCAGAGGTGCCGCAAAGAGTGAGTATTTAATGATTTTATCCTTGCCTCCAGATATACAGAGAGGAAGGATAGATCAAGAAAGTGAGCGTGTTTTTCTGTCAAAAACCTTCTGCCAAAGGTGGTTACTTATTCACATTACCTTACGGAGGACTGAGACTGTCTTTATGGTCCGCATCAACAGGCTTGCGTTTTCGATGTGTTCTCTTGTGCCCAGACAGGGTTTTGGCATTCTTGTAAACCTTTCTACATGGCCGCTGTTGACCATCCTCCCCGACTATCATAACGTCACAGGTTTGTTGCCCGGTGTGGCCGTTTTTTTTGTGATCCGCAAGGATCGACTTATTCTTATAGACCTTCCCGCATGGTCGTCGCTGGCCATCTTCCCCGACTATCATTACGTCACAGGTTTGTTGCCCTGCGTGGGTATTTCTTTTGTGATTATAAAGGGCTCGGCGATTCTTGCAAACTCTTCCGCATGGCCGTCGCATGCCATCCTTACCGACCATCATAACGTCACAGGTTTGTTGCCCGGAGTGAGTGTCTCTTTTGTGCTCCTGTAGAACGCAGGCACTCTTGCAGGCTTTCCCGCATGGCCACTCCTGGCCATCCTCATCGGTCACGATCACATCACAGGTTTTTTGCTCGCTGTGATTTCTTTTTTTGTGATCTGACAGGGTACAGGCATTCTTGCAAACCTTTCCGCATGGCCGTCGCTGGCCATCCTCCCCGACCATCATAACGTCGCAGGTTTGTTGTCCGGTGTGGGTGCTTCTTTTGTGATACTGCAGAGCGCCGACATTCTTGCAGACCGTTCCGCAAGGTCGCGGCTGGCCATCTTCTGCGACCATGGTTACGTCACAGGTTTTTTTCCCGGTGTGTTGTTTGAATTTATGACCTGAGAGGGAGTCAGCACTATTGCAGAGTTTCCCGCATGGCTGCGGCTGACCATCCTCCCCGACCACGATTACATCACAGATTCTTTGCCCGGTGTGGGCGCTTTTTTTGTGAGTCAACAGGGCGCTGGCATTCATGCAGACCTTTCCGCATGGCCGCTCCTGACCATCCTCTGTGACCATTATGACTGCACAGATTTGTTGCCCGGTATGGGCCTTTTTTTTGTGACCCGACAGGGCATCGGCATTTTTCCAGTCCTCCCCGCATGGTCGCAGTCGGCCATCCTCCGCGATCACGGGTGCGAGACAGGTTTTTTTGCCGGTGTGGAATTTTTTTTGGTGATTCAAAAGGGATTGAGCACTCTTGTAGACTTTCTCGCAATTCCGTAGCTGACCATCCTCATCAAGTATTGTCAGGTTACAGGGGACTGGCACCGGAGCGGTTGTATTGACCGAATTGCGGTCAATGTCATGTACTTGAAAAATTTGGCCAGAAGCGCATTGGAGTTGAATGACAAAGAGATTATTTGATGTTTCATTTGCAGAATCAGAATGCCAGTTGCAACGATAGCAGAGACAATTATGGGGGCAGGGGTTTTGTCCGGGTGTTGCTCCTGTTGGGTTTGCCAGACTTTCTTCAGAATTCAGCGACCTTTCAGCTGGCCCCATGTTTTCGGAAGATGGTCGGAATTTACAAACGCCATGACAGGGGTGAACGAAACAATCTAAACCTAAAGTATGTGCGTGTTGTTGAGGGTCTTCGTAGCCGTCACCGGAGCCAGCAGACAGAGGGCTGGTGAAAGCACTTGTTGGTCGGCCTTTGGCTTGTTGGCCTGATGACTCTGGTGACTGGCTTTGCTGTTGTGGCTGTTGCTGTGGTTGTTGTTGGTCATAGCCGGAGCCGTGCATCATAGTAGTGATCGCAAAGGGCTGATTCCCCTGTGTCAACCTGATTTCTGATTGCTCAATCGGTTTAAACAGAAGTGAGTCGGGGCTCCAATAGCTTTTCAAAAGCCAGCCGACAGTGACAATCCCTTCTACCGGTAGCCATAAATAAGAGGTAGCACTCAGAGGAGGGGCTTTGCTGGTCATGATCAGTTCGAAGACAACAAGCAAATTCGTGGCGTAAAGCAACTGCCAGGAAATCGACTCAGTGAGGGTTGTTTTTTCTTCGTAACTAAAAAAGTACTGTCGTTTATAGTCGGAGGATAAATCTGGTCTTTTAAAGCCGTTTTTGTCGGTAATATCTGACGGGCTATACGGCAGTGAACGTTGGTCTTTTTTTATAGAAAAACTCTGGTTTGAAAAAACTGAATCTTGTTTAAGTTCCACAATAAAACGCCTGGTCAAGGTTTCTGGCTGACAGGCGACAGTCAGCGAAAGTAGCAGCAGAGGTGCCGCTAAGAGTGAGTATTTAATGACTTTATCCTTGCCTCCGGGTATACAGACAGGAAGGATAGATCAAGAAAGTGAGTTTTTTTTCTTTCAAAAACCTTCTGCTAAAGGTCGTTATTTATTTACTTTATCTTATGGAGGGTTGAGACTGTCTTTCTGGTTCACATCAACAGGCTTGCGTTTTCGATGTGTTCTTTTGTGCGCAGTCAGGGTTTTGGCATTCTTGTAAACCTTTCCACATGGCCGCTGTTGACCTTCCTCACCGACTATCATAGCGTCACAGGTTTGTTGCCCGGTGTGAGCGTTTTTTTTATGATACTCCAGAGCGTTGACATTCTGGAAGACTATGCCGCATGTCTGAGGTTGGCCATTTTCCCCAGTCACGGTTACTTCACAGGTTTGTTGCCCGGAGTGGTATCTTCTTTGGTGATTCATCATGGCAGGACTCTTGCAGATCGTCATGCATGGCCGTTGCTGGCCATCCTCCCCGGCCATCATAAGGTTACAGGTTTGTTGCTCGGTGTGAGCGCTTTTTTTGTGATACCGCAGAGCGTTGACATTCGTGCAGATCTTCCCGCATGGCTGCTGCTGGCCATCCTTATCGGCAATGAGCATACTGCAGGTTTTTTGCCCGCTGTGGTATCCAAGCTTGTGAGACGACAAGGACCTGGCGCTCTTGCAGACTCTTCCGCAAGGTCGCTGCAGGCCATCCTCCCCGACAACGGTTAAGACACAGGTTTTTTGCCCGCTGTGGTGATCGAATTTATGACACGAGAGAATTTGAGCAGTCTTGCAGAGTGTCCCACATGGCTGCGGTTGACCATCGTTCCCGACTATCATAGCTTCACAGATTTGTTGCCCGCTGTGGGCGTTTTTTTTGTGAGCCGACAGGGCGTAGGCATTTATGCAGACCGTCCCGCATGGTTGTGGTTTATCATCCTTGCCGACCACAATGACTTCACAGGTTTTTTGCCCGCTATGATATCCACGCTTATGAGACGACAAGGCTTTGGCGCTCTTGCAGATCGTTCCGCAAGGTCGCTGCTGGCCATCCTCTCCGACCAGGATTGAGTCACAGGTTTTTTGCCCGCTGTGTTGATTGAACTTATGAGAAGAGAGAGAGTGATTGCTGTTGCAGAGTTTCCCGCATGGCCGCAGCTGACCATCCTCACCGACCACGGTTACATCACAGGTTCTTTGCCCGGTGTGGGCGCTGTTTTTGTGACTCGACAGAGCGCTGGCATTCTTGCAGAACTTCCCGCATGGTTGCGGTTTACCATCTTTGCCGACCACAATGACTGCACAGGTTTTTTGCCCGCTGTGGTATCCAAGCTTTTGATCTGACAAGGCTTTGGCGCTCTTGCAGACCGTTCCGCAAGGCCTCTGTTGGCCACTCTCTCCGACTACGGTCACATCACAGGTTCTCTGCATGTCGTGAGCTCTCTTTTTGTGATTCGCCAGGGAGTTGGCGCTCATGCAGACCCTTCCGCATGGCCGTTCCTGACCATCCTTTGTGACCATTATGACTTCACAGGTTTTCTGCCCGGTGTGCGTTCTTCTTTTGTGGCTCGACAGGGCACCGGCATTTTTCCAGACCTTCCCGCATGGTCGCAGCCGACCATCCTGCCCGACCACGGGCGTGAGACAGGTTTTTTTACCGCTGTGAACTTGTTTTTTGTGATTCAAAAGGGATTGAGCACTCTTGTAGACTTTCTCGCAATTTCGTAAGTGGTCATCCTCATCGACCATTGTCAGGTTACAGGCGAATTGCTCTGCAGGGGCGGTTGTATTATCCGGGTTATCATCAATATCATGTACCTGGAATAGTTGGCCAGAAGCGCATTGGAGTTGAATAGCAAAGGGATCCTTTGATGTTTCATTTGCAGGATCAGAATGCCTGGTGCAACGATAGCAGAGACAATTATGGGGGCACGGGTTTTGTCCGGGTGTTGCTACTGTGAGGCTTGTCAGACTTTCTTCAGAATTCAGCGACCTTTCAGTTGGCTCCATTTTTTCGGAAGATGGTCGGAGTTTACAAACACCATGACAGGGGTGGACGAAACAATCTAAACCCAAAGTATGTGCGTTTTGTTGAGGGTCTCCGAAGCCGTCACCGAAGCCAGAAGAAAGAGGGCTGGTAAAAGCGCTTGTTGGCTGGCAGTTGGCTTGTGGGGCTTGTTGGCCAGATGACTCTGGTAGGTGGCTTTGTGGTTGCTGTTGGTCATAGCCGGAGCCGTGCATCATAGTAGTGATCGCAAAGGGCTGATTCCCCTGTGTCAACCTGATTTCTGATTGTTCAATCGGTTTAAACAGTGCTGAGTCGGGGTTCCAATAGCTTTTCAAAAGCCAGCCGACAGTAACAATCCCTTCTATCGGTAGCCATGAATAAGAGGTAGCACTCAGAGGAGGGGCTTTGCTGGTCATGATCAGTTCGAAGGCAACCTGCAAATTCGTGGCGTAAAGCAAATGCCAGGAAATCGACTCAATGAGGGTTGTTTTTACTTCGTAACTAAAAAAATTCTGTCGTTTATAATCAGGGTCTAAATCTGGTGTTTTAAAGCCGTTTTTGTTCGCAATATCTGACGGATTATCCGACAGTGAACGTTGGTCTGGCTTGATAGAATAACTCTGGTTTGAAAAAGCTGCATCCTGCTGAAGCTCGACAATATAATGTCTGGTCAAGGTTTCAGCCTGACAGGCGACAGTCAGCGAAAGTAGCAGCAGAGGTGCCGCAAAGAGTGAGTATTTAATGATTTTATCCTTGCCTCCAGATATACAGAAAGGAAGGATAGATCAAGAAAGTAAGCGTGTTTTTCTGTTAAGAACCTTCTGCTAAAGTTGTTTACTTAATCACATTACCTTATGAAGTGCTGAGAGTGTCTTTCTGGTTTGTATCAACAGGCTTGCGTTTTCGATGGGTTCTTTTGTGCTTAGAAAAGGTGTTTACATTCTTGTAAACCTTTCCACAAGGCTGCGGCTGACCATCCTCTCCGACCATGGTCACATCACAGGTTTGTTGCCCGGTGTGGGCGCTCCTTCTGTGACCCGACAGAGTTCGTTTATTCTTGCAGACGGTTCCGCAAGGTCGTTGCTGGCCATCCTCGCTGACCAATATAGCGTTGCAGGTTTGTTGTCCGCAGTGGTATCTGCTTTTGTGACATGACAGGTCTTGAACACTCTTGCAGACTTTTCCGCATGGCCGCTGCTGGCGATCCTCATCGGCCACGATCACATCGCAGGTTTTTTGCTCGCTGTGGTGTCTTTGTTTGTGACTCGACAGGATATAGGCATTTTTGCAGACCCTCCCGCATGGTTGCTGTTTACCATCCTCGCCGATCACGATTACTTCACAGATTTTTTGCCCGCTGTGGTATCCACGCTTGTGATCTGACAAGGCTTTGTTGCTCTTGCAGACCGTTCCGCATGGCCACTGCCGACCATCCTCTCTGACCAGGGGCATGTCGCAGGTTTTTTGCCCGGTATGTCGACTGTACTTATGAGTGGAGAGAGATTGAGTACTTCTGAAGAGTTTCCCGCATGGCCGCAGCTGACCATCCTCCCCGACCACGGTCTCACCACAGGTTCTTTGTCTGCTGTGGACGTTTTTTTTGTGACTCGACATGGCGCCACCACTCTTGCAGACCTTTCCGCATAGCCGTTCCCTACCATCCTCTGTGACCATTATCACGTTACAGGTTTGCTGCCCGGTGTGGGCACTTCTTCTGTGATTCGACAGGGCAACTAAATTTTTGCAGACCTTCCCGCATGGTTGCAGAAGGCCATCCTCCCCGACCACGGGAGTGAGACAGGTTTTTTTGCCGGTGTGGACTTGTCTTTTGTGATTCAAAAGGGATTGAACACTCTTGTAGACTTTCTCGCAATTCCGTAGCTGACCATCCTCTTCAAGTATTGTCAGGTTACAGGGGACTGGCACTGGAGAAGGGGTTGTATTGGCGGGGTTGTCATCAATGTCATGTACCTGAAATGGTTGGCCAAAAGCCCATTGCAGTTGTATGGCAATGGGATTATTCGATGTTTCATTTGCGGGATCAGAATGTCGAACGCAACGATAGCAGAGACAATTGTGAGGGCAAGAGTTTTGTTCTGGTGTTGTTCCTGAATGGCTTGCCAGACTTTCTTCAGATTTCAGCGACCTTTCAGCTGGCCCCATGTTTTCGGAAGATGATCGGAATTTACAAACGCCATGACAGGGGTGAACGAAACAATCTAACCCTAAAGTATGTGCGTGTTGCTTAGGGTCTCTGAAGCCGTCACCTGAGCCAGATGACAGAGGGTTGGTGAAGGCGCTTGTTGGCTGGCGTGTGGTTTGTGGGGCTTGTTGGTCAGATGACTCTGGTAGCTGGCTTTGTGGTTGCTGTTGGTCATAGCCGGAGCCGTGCATCATAGTAGTGATCGCAAAGGTCTGATTCCCCTGTGTCAACCTGATTTCTGATTGTTCAATCGGTTTAAACAGTGCTGAGTCGGGGTTCCAATAGCTTTTCAAAAGCCAGCCGACAGTGGCAATCTCTTCTATCGGTAGCCATGAATAAGAGGTAGCACCCAGAGGAGGGGCTTTGCTGGTCATGATCAGTTCGAAGGCAACCAGCAAATTCGTGGCGTAAAGCAACTGCCAGGAAATCGACTCAATGAGAGTTGTTTTTACTTTGTAACTGAAAAAACTCTGTCGTTTATAATCAGAGGCTAAATCTGGTGTTATAAAATTGTTTTTGTCGGCAATATCTGACGGATTATCCGACAGTAAACGTTGGTCTGGCTTTATAGAAAAACTCTGGTTTGAAAAAGCTGCATCCTGTTGAATCTCGACAATAAAACATCTGGTCAACGTTTCGGCCTGGCAGGCGGCAGTCAGCAAAAGTACCAGCAGAGGAGTCGCTAAGAGTGAGTATTTAATGATTTTATCCTTGCCTCCAGATATACAGAGAGGAAGGATAGATCAAGAAGGTAAGCGTGTTTTTTCTGTCAAAAACCTTCTGCTAAAGGTGGTTACTTATTCACATTAACTTATGGAGGGCTGAAACCGTCTTTCTGGTTCGCATCAACAGGCTTGCGTTTTCGGTGTGTTCTTTTGTGATTGGACAGGGTATGTTTATTCTTGTAAACCTTTCCACATGTCGACCGTTGGCCATCCTCCCCAACCAAGGTCAGGTCACAAATTTGTTGCCCGGTGTGGGTACTCCTTTTGTGATACCCCAGAGTGAAGACATTCCTGCAGACCTTCCCGCATGGTCGCTGCTGGCCATCCTCATCGGCAACGATCACATCGCAGGTTTTTTGCCCGTTGTGCTTTCTCTTTTTGTGATGTGACAGGATATTTGCATTTTTGCAGACTTTCCCACAGGGTTGCGGTTTACCATCCTTGTCGACAACGTTTACTTCACAGGTTTTTTGCCCGCTGTGGTGTGTAAACTTGTGGTGTGACAAGGCTTTGGCGCTTTTGCAGACCGTTCCACAAGGTCGCGGCTGGCCATCTTCTTCGACCAGAGGCACATCACAGGTTCTTTGCCCACTGTGGGCGATTCTTTTGTGATCCGACAGGGCGATGGCATTCATGCAGACCTTTCCACATAGCCTTTCCTGACCATCCACTGTGACCATTATGACATTACAGGTTTGTTGCCCGGTGTGCGTCCTTCTTTTGTGATTCGACAGGGCAATGCTATTCTCGCAGATCTCCCCGCATTTTCGCAGCCGACCATCCTTCCCGACCACGGGGGCGAGACAGGTTTTTTTACCGGAGTGAACTCTTTTTTGGTGACTCAAAAGGGATTGAACACTCTTGTAGACTTTCTCGCAATGCCTTAGCTGGCCATCCTTATCGACCATTGTCAGGTTACAGGGGACTGGCACAGGAGCGCTTGTATTGACCGGGTTATCATCAATGTCATGTACCTGAAATACTTGGCCAAAAGCCCATTGCAGTTGAATGGCAATGGGATTATTCGATGTTTCATTTGCAGGATCAGAATGTCGAACGCAACGATAGCAGAGACAATTGTGAGGGCATGAGTTTTGTTCTGGTGTTGTTCCTGAATGGCTTGCCAGACATTCTTCAGATTTCAGCGACCTTTCAGCTGGCCCCATGTTTTCGGAAGATGATCGGAATTTACAAACGCCATGACAGGGGTGAACGAAACAATCTAACCCTAAAGTATGTGCGTGTTGTTTAGGGTCTCTGAAGCCGTCACCTGAGCCAGATGACAGAGGGTTGGTGAAGGCGTTTGTTGGCTGGCGTGTGGTTTGTGGGGCTTGTTGGTCAGATGACTCTGGTAGCTGGCTTTGTTGTTGTGGTTGTTGTTGCTCATAGCCGGAGCCGTGCATCATAGTAGTGATTGCAAAGGGCTGATTCCCCTGTGTCAACCTGATTTCTGATTGTTCAATCAGTTTAAACAGTGCTGAGTAGGGGTTCCAATAGTTTTTCAAAAGCCAGCCGACAGTGGCAGTCTCTTCTATCGGTAGCCATGAATAAGAGCTAGCACCCAGAGGAGGGGCTTTGCTGGTCATGATCAGTTCGAAGGCAACCAGCAAATTCGTGGCGTAAAGCAACTGCCAGGAAATCGACTCAATGAGAGTTGTTTTTACTTTGTAACTAAAAAAATTCTGTCGTTTATAATCAGAGACTAAATCTGGTGTTATAAAATTGTTTTTGTCGGCAATATCTGACGGATTATCCGACAGTAAACGTTGGTCTGGCTTTATAGAAAAACTCTGGTTTGAAAAAGCTGCATCCTGTTGAAGCTCGACAATATAACGTCTGGTCAAGGTTTCGGCCTGACAGGCGACAGTTAGAAAAAGTAGCAGCAGAGGAGCCGCTAAGAATGAGTATTTAATGATTTTATCCTTGCCTCCAGATGTACAGAGAGGAAGGATAGATGAAGAAAGCAAGCGTGCTTTTCTGTCAAAAACCTTCTGCTAAAGGTTCTTACTTATTCACTCTACCTTATGGAGGGCTGAGAGCGTCTTTCTGGTTCGCATCAACAGGCTTGCGTTTTCGATGGGTTCTTTTGTGCTTAGACAGGGTACACGTATTCTTGTAAACTTTTCCACATGGCTGCGGCTGACCATTCACCCCGACCACAGTCACATCACAGGTTTGTCGCCCGCAGTGGGCGTTTCTTTTGTGATACTGCAGAACGCTGATACTCTTGCAGACTGTTCCGCAGGTTCTCGGCTGACCATCCTCCCCGACCACAGTCAAATCACAGGTTTTTTGCCCGGTGTGAGCGCTTTTTTTGTGATCCGACAGGTTGCCGTTACTTTTGCAGACCTTCCCGCAAGGTCGCTTCTGGCCATCCTCATCGACTATGGTCATATCACAGGTTCTTTGCCCGGTGTGAGCGTTTTTTTTGTGATCCGACAGGGCGCTGGCATTCATACAGACCTTTCCGCATGGCCGTTCCTGACCATCTTCTGTGACCGTTATGACGCTACAGGTTTGTTGCCCGGTGTGCGTACTTCTTTTGTGATAGTTCAGGGCGCTGGGATTAATGCAGACCTTTCCGCATGGCCGTTTCTGACCATCCTCTGTGACCATTATGACGTTACAGGTTCGCTGCCCGGTGTGCGTACTGCTTTTGTGATAACGTAGGGCTTTGGCATTCATGCAGACCTTTCCGCATGGCCGTTCCTGACTATCTTCCGTGACCATTATGACGTTACAGGTTTGTTGCCCGGTGTGCGTACTGCTTTTGTGATAGCTCAGGGCGCTGGTATTGATGCAGACCTTTCCGCATGGCCGTTCCTGACCATCTTCTGTGACCATTATGACGTTACAGGTTTGTTGCCCGGTGTGCACTTTTATTCTGTGATTCGACAGGGCACCGGCATTTTTCCAGACCTCCCCGCATGGTCGCAGCTGGCCATCCTTCCCGACCACGGGCGCGAGACAGGTTTTTTTGCCGGTGTGGACTTTTCTTTGGTGATTCAAAAGGGATCGAAGGCTTTTGTAGACTTTCTCGCAATTCCGTAGCTGACCATCCTCATCAAGCGCTGTCAGGTTACAGGGAACTGGCACCGGAGCGGTTGTATTGACTGAACTGCCATCAGATTCATGTACCTGAAAAAGTTGGCCAGAAGCGCATTGGAGTTGAATGACCGAGAGATTATTTGATGTTTCATTTGCAGAATCAGAATGCTTGATGCAACGATAGCAGAGACAATTATGGGGGCATGAGTTTTGTCCGGATGTTGCTTCTGTAGGGCTCGGCAGACTTTCTTCAGATTTTAGCGCCCTTTCAGCTGGCCCCATGTTTTCGGAAGATGATCGGAATTTGCAAGCGCCATGACAGGGGTGAACGAAACAATCTAAATCCAAAGTATGTGCGTTTTGTTGGGGGTCTCCGAAGCCGTCACCTGAGCCAAAAGACAGAGGGTTGGTGAAAGCACTTGTTGGCCGACGGGTGGCTTGTTGGCCAGATGACTCTGATAGCTGGCTTTGTTGTTGTTGTTGTTGTGGTTGTTGGTCATATCCGGAGCCGTGCATCATAGTAGTGATCGCAAAGGGCTGATTCCTCTGTGTCAAGCTCATTTCTGATTGTTCAATCGGTTTAAACAGTGCTGAGTCGGGGTTCAGCTCGTTCCCATGCTCCAGCGTGGGAATGCATACGGATAGTGCGTCACGCTCCCACGCTGGAGCATGGGAGCGAGCCAAAAGCCAGCCGACAGTGACAATCCCTTCTGCCGGTAACCATGAATAAGAGGTAGCATCCAGAGGAGGGGCTTTGCTGGCCATAATCAGCTCGAAGGCAACCAGCAAATTCGTGGCGTAAAGCAACTGCCAGGAAATCGACTCGATGAGAGTTGTTTTTACTTTGTAACTGAAAAAACTCTGTCGTTTATAATCAGAGGCTAAATCTGGTGTTATAAAATTGTTTTTGTCGGCAATATCTGACGGATTATCCGACAGTAAACGTTGGTCTGGCTTTATAGAAAAACTCTGGTTTGAAAAAGCTGCATCCTGTTGAAGCTCGACAATATAACGTCTGGTCAAGGTTTCGGCCTGACAGGCGACAGTTAGAAAAAGTAGCAGCAGAGGAGCCGCTAAGAGTGAGTATTTAATGATTTTGTCCTTGCCTCCAGATATACAGAGAGGAAGGATAGATGAAGAAAGCAAGCGTGATTTTCTGTCAAAAACCTTCTGCTAAAGGTTCTTTCTTATTCACTCTACCTTATGGAGGGCTGAGACCGTCTTTCTGGTCCGCATCAACAGGCTGGCGTTTTCGATGGGTTCTTTTGTGATTAGACAGGGTCGATGCATTCTTGTAAAGCTTTCCGCATGGCCGTCGCTGACCATTCTCCCCGACCACTGTTACATCACAGGTTTGTTGCCCGGTGTGGGCGTATTTTTTGTGACGCCACAAGACATTTTTATTCTTGTAGACCTTCCCGCATGGCCGTTTCTGGCCATCCTCTGTGACCATTATGGCGTCACAGGTTTGTTGCCCGGAGTGGGTACTTCTTTTGTGATAACAAAGGGCAAGGTTATTCTTGCAAATTGTTCCGCATGGCCGTTGCTCACCATGCTCCCCGACCATCATAAAGTCACAGGTTTGTTGCCCGGAGTGAGTGTTTCTTTTGTGCTCCTGTAGAACGCAGGCACTCTTGCAGGTCTTCCCGCATGGCCTCTCCTGGCCATCCTCATAGGTCACGATCACATCACAGGTTTTTTGCTCGCTGTGATTTCTTTTTTTGTGTTCAGACAGGGTAAAGACATTCTTGCAAACCTTTCCGCATGGTCGTCGCTGGCTATCCTCTCCGACAATCATAACGTCACAGGTTTGTTGCCCGGTGTGGGTGCTTTTTTTGTGATACCGTAGAGCGCTGACATTCTTCCAGACCGTTCCGCAAGGTCGTTCCCGGCCATCCTCATCGGTCACGATCAGAGCACAGGCTTTTTGCTCACTGTGCTGTCTTTGTTTGTGATCTGACAGTTTATAGACATTCTTGCAAACCTTTCCGCATGGTCGTTGCTGGCCATTCTCCTCAACCATCATAACGTTACAGGTTTTTTGCCCGGCGTGAGTGCTATCTTTGTGATACCGTAAAGCGTCGACATTCTTGCAGAGCGTTCCGCAAGGTCGCTGCTGGCCATCCTCTCCGACCAGGATTACGTCACAGGTTTTTTGCCCGGTGTGGCGTCTGAATTTATGGCTCGCGAGAGACCTGGAACTCTTGCAGAGTGTCCCGCATGGCTGCGGCTGACCATCCTCCCCGATCACGGTCACATCACAGGTTCTTCGCATGTCGTGGGCTCTTTTTTTATGACTCGACAGGCTGCTGGCGTTCATGCAGACCTTTCCGCATTGACGTTCCTGACCATCCTCTGTGACCCTTATGAGTTCACAGGTTCGCTGCCCGGTGTGCGTCCTTCTTTTGTGGTCCGACAGGGCACCGCTACTCTTGCAGGTCTTTCCGCATGGCCGTTCCTGACCATCCTTTGTGACCATTATAACATCACAGGTTTTCTGCCCGGTGTGTATCCTTCTTTTGTGGCTCGACAGGGCATTGGTATTTTTCCAGACCCCCCCGCATGGTCGCAGCCGGCCATCCTTCCCGACCACGGGCGCGAGACAGATTTTTTTACCGCTGTGGACTTGTTTTTTGTGATTCAAAAGGGATTGAACACTCTTGAAAACTTTTTCACAATTTCGTAGCTGACCATCCTCATCAAGTATTCTCAGGTTACAGGGGACTGGCACAGGAGCGCTTGTATTGAACGGGTTGTCATCAATGTCATGTCCCTGAAACAGTTGGCCAGAAGTGCATTGGAGTTGAATGGCAAAGCGATCATTTGATGTTTCATTTGCAGAATCAGAATGCCTGCTGCAACGATGGCAGAGACAATTGTGGGGGCATGGGTTTTGTCCGGGTGTTACTCCTGTAGAGCTCGCCAGACTTTCTTCAGAATTCAGCGCCCTTTCAGTTGGCCCCATGTTTTCGGAAGATGCCCGGAACTTACAAACGCCATGACAGGGGTGAACGAAACAATCTAAACCCAAAGTATGTGCGTGTTGTTGAGGGTCTCCGAAGCCGTCACCGGAGCCAGAAGACAGAGGGCTGGTGAAAGCGCTTGTTGGTTGGCGTGTGGCTTGTTGGCGAGATGACTCTGGTAGCTGGCTTTGTTGTTGTGGTTGTTGCTGCTCATAGCCGGAGCCTTGCATCATAGTAGTGATTGCAAAGAGCTGATTCCCCTGTGTCAACCTCATTTCTGTTTGTTCAATCGGCTTAAACACTGCTGAGTCGGTGTTCCAATAGCTTTTTAAAAGCCAGCCGACAGTGATAATCCCTTCTACCGGTAGCCATGAATAAGAGGTAGCACCCGGAGGGGGGGCTTTGCTGGTCATGATCAGTTCGAAGGCAACCAGCAAATTCTTGGCGTAAAGCAACTGCCAGGAAATCGACTCAATGAGGGTGGTTTTTATTTCGCAATTGAAAAAGCATCGTCGTTTATAATCAGAGAGTAAATCTGGTGTGATAAAACCGTTTTTGTCGGCAATATCTGACGGATCATCCGACAGTGCACCTTGGTTTGGCTTTATAGAAAAACTTTGGTTTGAAAAATCTGCATCCTGTTGTAGCTCAACAATATAACGTCTTGTCAACGTTTCGGCCTGACAGGCGACAGTCAGCAAAAGTAGCAGCAAAGGTGCCGCAAAGAGTGAGTATTTAATGATTTTATCCTTGCCTCCAGATATACAGAGAGGAAGGATAGATCAAGAAAGTAAGCCTGTTTTTCTGTCAAAAACCTTCTGCTAAAGGTTCTTACTTATTCACTTTACCTTATGGAGGGCTGAGGCCGTCTTTCTGGTTCGCAGCAACAGGCTTGCGCTTTCGGTGTATTCTTTTGTGCACAGACAGGGTTTTGGCATTCTTGTAAACCTTTCTGCATGGTCGCTGTTGGCCATCCTCACCGACTATCATAACGTCACAGGTTTTTTGTTCGGTGTGGGCATTTCTTTTGTGGTTACAAAGGGCTTGGCGATTCTTGCAAACTGTTCCGCATGGCCGTCGCTCACCATCCTTCACAACCATCATAACGTCACAGGTTTTTGTCCCGGTGTGTTGTTTGAATTTATGACACGCGAGAGAATCAGCACTACTGTAGAGTTTCCCGCATGGCCGCGACTGTCCGTCCTCCCCGACCACGGTCAAATCACAGGTTCTTTGCCCGGTGTGAGCGCTTTTTTTGTGTCTCGACAGGGCGCTGCTATTCATGCAGACCCTCCCGCATGGTTGCGGTTTATCATCCTTGCCGACTACGATTACTTGACAGGTTTTTTGCCCACTGTGACATCCAAACTTATGAGACGACAAGGCTCTGGCGCTTTTGCAGACCTTTCCGCAAGGCCACTGGCGTCCATTTTCTCCGACCAGGGTCACGTCACAGGCTTTTTGCCCGGTGTGGGCGTCTCTTTTGTGATCCGACAGGGAACCGGCATTCTTGAAGACCATCCCACAAGGCTGCGGCTGACCATCCTCATCGACCACGGTCACATCACAGGTTCTTTGCCCGGAGTGGGTGCTTGTTTTGTGACTTGACAGGGCGCTGGCATTGCTGCAGACCTTTCCGCATTGACGTTCCTGACCATCCTCTGTGACCATTATGATTTCACAGGTTTGCTGCCCGGTGTGCATCCTTCTTTTGTGGCCCGACAGGGCACCGGCATTCTTGCAGACCTCTCCACATGGCCGTTCCCGACCATCCTCTGTGACCATTATGACGTTACAGGTTTGTTGCGCGGTGTGGGCCTTTATTCTGTGATTCGACAGGGCACCGGCATTTTTCCAGACCTCTCCGCATGGTCGCAGCCGGCCATCCTTCCCGACAACGGGCACGAGACAGGTTTTTTTACCGGTGTGGTATCCTTTTCTGTGTTTCAAAAGGGATTGAGTAGTCTTGTAGACTTTCTTGCAATTCCGTAGCTGGCCATCTTTATCGACCATTGTCAGGTTGCAGGTGAATTCGGAAGATGGTCGGAATTTACAAACGCCATGACAGGGGTGAACGAAACAATCTAAACCCAAAGTATGTGCGTGTTGTTGAGGGTCTTCGTAGCCGTCACCGGAGCCAGAAGACAGAGGGTTGGTGAAAGCGCTTGTTGGCTGGGGGGTTGTTTGTGGCGCTTGTTGGCCAGATGACTCTGGTAGCTGGCTTTGTTGTTGTGGTTGTTGGTCATATCCGGAGCCGTGCATCATAGTCGTGATTGCAAAAGGCTGATTCCCCTGTGTCAACCTCATTTCTGATTGTTCAATCGGTTTAAACATCGGTGAGTCGGGGTTCCAATAGCTTTTCAAAAGCCAGCCGACAGTGACAATCCCTTCTACCGGTGGCCATGAATAAGAGGTAGCATCCAGAGGAGGGGCTTTGCTGGTGATGGTCAGTCCGAAGGCAACCAGCAAATTCGTGGCGTAAAGCAACTGCCAGGAAATCGACTCAATGAGGGTTGTTTTTATTTCGTAATTGAAAAACCATCGTCGTTTATAATCAGAGAGTAAATCTGGTGTGATAAAACCGTTTTTGTCGGCAATATCTGACGGATGATCCGACAGTGCACCTTGGTTTGGCTTTATAGAAACACTTTGGTTTGAAAAATCTGCATCCTGTTGTAGCTCAACAATATAACGTCTTGTCAACGTTTCGGCCTGACAGGCGACAGTCAGCGAAAGTAGCAGCAAAGGTGCCGCAAAGAGTGAGTATTTAATGATTTTATCCTTGTCTCCAGGTATACAGAGAGGAAGGATAGATCAAGAAAGTAAGCCTGTTTTTCTGTCAGAATCTTTCTGTTAAAGGTTGTTGCTTACTTCAGATTACCTTATGGAGGGCTGAGACCGTCTTTCTGGTTCGCATCAACAGGCTTGCGTTTTCGATGCATTCTTTTGTGCACAGAAAGGGTTTTGGCATTCTTGTAAACCTTTCCACATGGCTGCGGCTGACCATCCTTTCCGACCACGGTCACAGCACAGGTTTTTTGCCCACTGTGCTTTCTTTTTTTGTGATCTGACAGGATATAGGCGTTCTTGAAGACCCTCCCACACAGTTGTGGTTTACCATCCTTGCTGACCACGAGTACCGCACAGGTTTTTTGCCCGCTGTGGCATCCAACCTTGTGAGATGAAAGGGTTTTGGCGTTCTTGCAGACCGTTCCGCATGGTCGCTGCTGACCACCCTCTCCGACCACGATCACGTCACAGATTTGTTGCCCGGTGTGGGCGTCTCTTTTGTGACCCGACAAGGGACCGGCATTCTTGAAGACCTTCCCGCAAGGCCGTGGCTGACCATCCTCATCGACCACGGTCACATCACAGGTTCTTTGCCCGGTGTGGGCGCTTGTTTTGTGACACGACAGGGCGCTGGCATTCTTGCAGACCTTTCCGCATTGACGTTCCTGACCATCCTCTGTGACCATTATGATTTCACAGGTTTGCTGCCCGGTGTGCTTCCTTCTTTTATGGCCCGACAGGGCACTGGCATTCTTGCAGACCTCTCCGCATGGCCGTTCCCGACCATCCTCTGTGACCATTATGACGTTACAGGTTTGTTGCCCGGTGTGGGCCTTTAGTCTGTGATTCGACAGGGCAGTGGCATTTTTCCAGACCTCTCCGCATGGTCGCAGCCGACCATCCTTCCCGACTACGGGCACGTGACAGGTTCTTTTACCGGTATGGTATCCTTTTCTGTGGTTCAAAAGGGATTGAGTAGTCTTGTAGACTTTCTTGCAATTCCGTAGCTGGCCATCCTTATCGATCATTGTCAGGTTGCAGGTGAATTCGGAAGATGGTCGGAATTTACAAACGCCATGACAGGGGTGAACGAAACAATCTAAATCCAAAGTATGTGCCTGTTGTTGAGGGTCTCCGCAGCCGTCACCGGAGCCAGAAGACAGAGGGTTGGTGAAAGCGCTTGTTGGCTGGGGGGGTGTTTGTGGGGCTTGTTGGCCAGATGACTCTGGTAGCTGGCTTTGTGGTTGTTGTTGTTGTTGGTCATATCCGGAGCCGTGCATCATAGTAGTGATCGCAAAGGGCTGATTCCCCTGTGTCAACCTCATTTCTGATTGTTCAATCGGTTTAAACAGCGGTGAGTCGCGGTTCCAATAGCTTTTCAAAAGCCAGCCGACAGTGATAATCCCTTCTACCGGTAGCCATGAATAAGAGGTAGCACCCGGAGGGGGGGCTTTGCTGGTCATGATCAGTTCGAAGGCAACCAGCAAATTCGTGGCGTAAAGCAACTGCCAGGAAATCGACTCAATGAGGGTGGTTTTTATTTCGCAATTGAAAAAGCATCGTCGTTTATAATCAGAGAGTAAATCTGGTGTTACAAAACCGTTTTTGTCGGCAATATCTGACGGATCATCCGACAGTGCACCTTGGTTTGGCTTTATAGAAAAACTTTGGCTTGAAAAATCTGCATCCTGTTGTAGCTCAACAATATAACGTCTTGTCAACGTTTCGGCCTGACAGGCGACAGTCAGCAAAAGTAGCAGCAAAGGTGCCGCAAAGAGTGAGTATTTAATGATTTTATCCTTGCCTCCTGATATACAAAGAGGAAGGATAGATCAAGAAAGTGAGCGTGTTTTTCTGTCAAAAAACTTCTGCTAAAGGTCGTTACTTATTCACATTACCTTGCGGAAGGCTGAGACCGTCTTTCCGGTTCGCATCAACAGGCTTGCGTTTTCGATGGGTCCTTTTATGCGCAGACAGGGCCATTGCATTCTGGTAAACCTTTCCGCATGGTCGCAGCTGACCATTCTCCCCGAGCACGGTCACATCACAGGTTTGTTGCCCGGTGTGGGTGCTTATTTTGTGATACCTTAGAGCGCTGACATTCTTGCAGACCGTTCCGCAAGGTCGCGGCTGACCATCCTCTGCGACCATGGTTACCTGACAGGTTTTTTTCCCGTTGTGTTGTTTGAATTTATGAGAGGAGAGAGAACCTGCACTATTGCAGAGTTTCCCGCATGGCCGCAGCTGACCATCCTCCCCAACCACGGTCACATCACAGGTTCTTTGCCCGGTGTGAGCGCTTTTTTTGTGGCTCGACAGGGCGCCGGAATTCATGCAGACCTTCCCGCATGGTTGCGGTTTATCATCCTTGCCGAGCACGATTACTTCACAGGTTTTTTGCCCACTGTGACATCCAAACTTGTGAGACGACAAGGCTCTGGTGCTTTGGAAGACCTTTCCGCAAGGCCGCTGCTGGCCATTCTCTGCGATCAGGGTCACGTCACAGGTTTGTTGCCCGGTGTGGGCGTATCTTTTGTGATCGGAAAAGGCGCTGGCATTCTTGCAGACCTTCCCGCAAGGCCGCAGCTGACCAGCCTCACCGACCACGGTTACATTACAGGTTCTTGGCCCGGAGTGGACACTTGTTCTGTGACTCCACAGGGCGAAGACACTCATGCAGACCTTTCCGCATAGACGTTCCTGACCATCCTCTGTGACCATTGTGATTTGACAGGTTTGCTGCCCGGTGTGTGTCCTTCCTCTGTGGCTCGACAGGGCACTGGCATTCTTGCAGACCCTTCCGCATGGTCGTTCCCGACCATCCTCTGTGACTATTATGACGTTACAGGTTTGTTGCCCGGTGTGGGCACTTCTTCTGTGATTCGACAGGGCAACGGCATTTTTCCAGACTTCCCCGCATGGTCGCAAACGGCCATCCTCCCCGACCACGGGTGCGAGACAGGTTTTTTTACCGGAGTGGACTTTTCTCTGGTGATCAAAAAGGGATTGAACGCTTTTGTAGACTTTCTCGCAATTTCGTAGCTGACCATCCTCATCAAGCGTTGTCAGGTTACAGGGGACTGGCTCTGGAGGGGGGGTTGTATTGGCCGGGTTGTCATCCATGTCATATCCCTGAAAAAGTTGGCCAGAAGCGCATTGGAGTTGAATGGTAAAGAGATTATTTGATGTTTCATACGCAGAAGCAGAATGCCTGATGCAACAATAGCAGAGGCAATCATGGGGGCATGGGTTTTGTTCGGGTGTTGTTGCTGTAAGGCTCGCCAGACTTTCTTCAGATTTCAGCACCCTTTCAGTTGACCCTATGCTTTCGGAAGATGGTCGGAAGTTACAAACGCCACGACAGGGGTGAACGAAACAATCTATACCCAAAGTATGTACGTGTTGTTGAGGGTCTTCGAAGCCGTCACCGGAGCCAGAAGACAGAGGGTTGGTGAAAGCGTTTGTTGGCTGGCGGGTTGTTTGTGGGGCTTGTTGGCCAGATGACTCTGGTAGCTGGCTTTGTGGTTGTTGGACATATCCGGAGCCGTGTATCATAGTCGTGATTGCAAAAGGCTGGTTCCCCTGGGTCAACCTCATTTCTGATTGTTCAATCGGTTTAAACATCGGTGAGTCGGGGTTCCAATAGCTTTTCAAAAGCCAGCCGACAGTGACAATCCTTTCTACCGGTGGCCATGAATAAGAGGTAGCGCCCGGAGGGTGGGCTTTGCTGGTCATGATCAGTTCGAAGGCAACCAGCAAATTAGTGGCGTAAAGCAATTGCCAGGAAATCGACTCAATCAGGTTTTTTTTTACTTCGTAACCGAAAAAGCATCGTCGTTTATAATCAGAGAGTAAATTTGGTGTTATAAAACCGTTTTTGTCGGCAATATCTGACGTATCATACGACAGTATATGCTGGTTTGGTTTTACAGAAAAACTCTGTTTTGAAAAAGTTGCATCCTGCTGTATTTCGACAATATAACGTCTTGTCAACGTTTCGGTCTGACAGGCTACAGTCAGGGAAAGTAGCAGCAAAGGTGCCGCAAAGAGTGAGTATTTAATGATTTTATCCTTGCCTCCAGATATACAGAGAGGAAGGATAGATCAAGAAAGTAAGCCTGTTTTTTTGTCAGAAAGCTTCTGTTAAAGGTCGTTACTTCCCATTATCTTATGGAGGGCTGAGACTGTCTTTCTGGTTTGTATCAACAGGCTTGCGTTTTCGATGCATTCTTTTGTGCACAGACAGGGTTTTGGCATTCTTGAAAACCTTTCCACATGGCCGGGGCTGACCATCCTTTCCGACCAGGGTCACATCACAGGTTTTTTGCCCACTGTGCTTTCTTTGTTTGTGATCTGACAGGATATAGGCATTCTTGAAGACCCTCCCACACAATTGTGGTTTACCATCCTTGCTGATCACGAGTACTGCACAGGTTTTTTGCCCGCTGTGGCATCCAGCCTTGTGAGATGAAAGGGCTTTGGCGTTCTTGCAGACCCTTCCGCATGGTCGCTGCTGGTGACCCTCTCCGACCACGATCACGTCACAAGTTTCTTGCTCGGTGTGGGCGTCTCTTTTGTGACTCGACAGGAGACCGGCATTCTTTAAGACCTTCCCGCAAGGCCGCAGCTGACCATTCTCATCGACCACGGTTACATCACAGGTTCTTTGCCCGGAGTGGGCGTTTTGTTTGTGATTCGACAGGGCGTCGGCATTCTTGCAGACCTTTCTGCATGGCCGTTCCTGACCATCCTCTTTGACCACTATGACGTCACAGGTTTGTTGCCCGGTGTGCGTCTTTCTTTTGTGATACCCAAGGGTGCTGGCATTCTTGCAGACCTTCCCGCATGGTCGCAGCTGACCATCCTTCCCGACCACGAGCGCGAGACAGGTTTTTTTACCGGAGTGGTATGCTCTTTTGTGATTCAAAAGGGAAAAAGCGCTCTTGTAGACTTTCTCGCAATTTCGTAGCTGACCATCCTCATCAAGTATTGTCAGGTTACAGGGGACTGGCACTGGAGCGGTTGTATTGACCGGGTTGTCATCAATGCCATGTCCCTGAAACAGTTGGCCAGAAGTGAATTGGAGTTGAATGGCAAAGAGATTATTTGATGTTTCATTTGCAGAATCAGAATGCCTGATGCAACGATGACAGAGACTATTATGGGGGCATAGGTTTTGTCCGGCTGTTGCTCCTGCAGGGCTTGTCAGACTTTCTTCAGATTTCAGCACCCTTTCAGTTGACCCTATGCTTTCGGAAGATGGTCGGAAGTTACAAACGCCATGACAGGGGTGAACGAAACAATCTATACCTAAAGTATGTGCGTGTTGTTGAGGGTCTTCGAAGCCGTCACCGGAGCCAGAAGACAGAGGGTTGGTGAAAGCACTTGTTGGTCGGCTGTTGGCTTGTGGGGCTTGTTGGCCAGATGATTCTGGTAGCTGGCTTTGTTGATGTGGTTGTTGTTGGTTATAGCCGGAGCCGTGCATCATAATAGTGATCGCAAAGGGCTGATTCCCCTGTGTCAACCTCATTTCTGATTGTTCAAACGGTTGAAACAGCGGTGAGTCGGGGTTCCAATAGCTTTTCAAAAGCCAGCCGACAGTGACAACCCCTTCTATCGGTAGCCACGAATAAGAGGTAGCACTCAGAGGAGGGGCTTTGCTGGTCATGATCAGCTCGAAGGCAACCAGCAAATTCGTGGCGTAAAGTAACTGCCGGGAAATCGACTCAATGAGGGTTGTTTTTATTTCGTAACTGAAAAATTTTTGTCGTTTATCATCACAGGGTAAATCTGGTGTTTTAAAACAGTTTCTTTCGGAAATATCCGATATAATATACGACATTAAGCGTTTATTTGACTTTATAGAAAAGCTCTGTTTTGAAAAAACTGCATCCTGTTGAATCTCGACAATAAAGCGTCTGGTCAAGGTTTCGGCCTGGCAGGCGACAGTCAGCAAAAGTGGCAGCATAGGAGCCGCTAAGAGTGAGTATTTAATGATTTTATCCTTGCCTCGGGGTGTACAGAGAGGAAGGATAGATCAAGAAAGCAAGCGTGTTTTTCTTTCAAAAACCTTCTGCTAAAAGTTTTTGCTTATTCACTTTACCTTATGGAGGGCTGACAGCGTCTTTCTGGTTCGCAGCAACAGGCTTGCGCTTTCGGTGTATTCTTTTGTGCACAGACAGGGCTTTGGCATTCTTGTAAACCCTTCCACATGGCCATTGCTTGCCATCCTCCCCGACCGTCATAACGTCACAGGCTTGTAGCCCGGTGTGAGGCCTTCTTTTGTGATCACATAGAGCGCTGACATTCTTGTAGACCTTCCCGCATGGCCGCTGCAGGCCATACTCATCGACCACGATCACATCACAGGTTTTTTGCTCGCTGTGGTATCCAAGTTTGTGAATCCATAAAGCTTTGGGGTTCTTGCAGACCGTTCCGCAAGGTCGCTGCTGGTCATTCTCTTCGACCACGGTCAGGTTACAGGTTTTTTTCCCGGTGTGCTGGTTAAATTTATGACACGAGAAAGATTGAGCACTCTTGCAGAGTTTTCCGCATGGCCGCGGCTGACCATCTTTCCCGACCACGATCAGGTCACAGGTTCTTTGAGCGGTGTGGGCGTTTCTTTTGTGATGCGACAGGGTGATGGAATTCTTGCATACCCTCCCGCATGGTTGCGGTTTATCATCTTTGCCGACCACGATCACTTCACAGGTTTTTTGCCCGCTGTGGTATCCACGCTTGTGAAACGACAAGGCTCTGGTGCTCTTGCAGACCGTTCCGCAAGGTCGCTGCTGGCCATCCTTTTCGACCACTGTCACGTCACAGGTTTGTTGCCCGGTGTGGGTCCTTATCTTGTGATTCGACAGGGCACCGGCATTTTTCCAGACCGTTCCGCAAGGTCGCTGCTGGCCGTCCTCTTCGACCACTGTAAAGTTGCAGGTTTGTTGCCCGCTGTGGACCCTTCTTCTGTGATTCGACAGGTTACTGGCATTTTTGCAGACTTCCCCGCATGGTTGCAGCCGACCATCCTTCTCGACTACGGTCGCGAGACAGGTTTTTTTGCCGGTGTGGATTTTTCTTTGGTGATTCAAAAGGGATGCAACACTCTTGTAGACTTTCTCACAATTGCGAAGCTCGCCATCCTCATCGACCATTGTCAGGTGACAGCTGACTTGTTCCACAGCGGCGGTTGTATTGACCGGTTTGTCATCAATGCCATGTACCTGAAATTGGTCGCCAGAAGCCCATTGGAGTTCAATGATAGAGGGATCACTTGATGTTTCATTTGCAGGATCAAAATTCCAGATGCAACCATAGCAGAGACAATTATGGGGGCATGAGTTTTGTCCGGGTTTTGCTTCTGTAAGGCTTGCCAGACTTTCTTCAGAATTCAGTGACCTTTCATCTGGCCCCATGTTTTCGAAAGATGATCGGAATATACAAATGCCATGACAGGGATGGACGAAACAATCTAAACCTAAAGTATGTGCTTGTTGTTGAGGGTCTCCGAAGCCGTCACCAAAGCCAGAATGCAGAAGGCTGGTGAAAGAGCCTGTTTGTTGGCTGATGGCTTGTGGTGCTTGTTGGCCAGATGACTCTGATAGCTGGCTTTGTTGTTGTGGTTGTTGTTGGTTATATCCGGAGCCGTGCATCATAGTAGTGATCGCAATGGGCTCATTCCCCCGTGCCAACCTCACTCCTGATTGTTTAATCGGTTTAAAAAACGATGAGTCGGGGTTCCAATAGTTTTTCAAAAGCCAGCCGACAGTGACAATCCCTTCTACTGGTGAGCATGAATAAGAGGTAGAACCCGGAGGGTCGGTTTTGCTGGTCATGATCAGTTCGAAGGTAACCAGTAAATTCGTGGCGTAAAGCAACTGCCATGAGATCGATTCAATGAAGGTTGTTTTTACTTCGTAACTGAAAAATCTTTGTCGTTTATCATCAGAGGGTAAATCTGGTCTTTTAAAGCCGTTTTTTTCGGTAATATCTGACGGGTTATCCGACAATGCACGTTGGTCTTGCTTTAAAGAAAAACTCTGGTTTGAAAAAGCTGCATCCTGTTGAAGCTCGACAATATAGCGTCCGGTCAAGGTTTCGGCCCGACAGGCGACAGTCAGCAAAAGTAGCAACAGAGGTGCCGCGAAGAGTGAGTATTTAATGATCTTATCCTTGCCTCCGGATATAGAGCGGGTCGCAAAACTCTGGTTTCCATGCTCTCAGGCCCTGTGGGTCCCAGCGTGGGAACGATTTGTTGGAGTTTCGTGACACCTTCTATACAGAGAGGAAGGATAGATCAAGAAAAAACCTTCTGCTTAAGGTCGTTGCTTATTCACATTACCTTATGGAGGGCTGAGGCCGTCTTTCTGGTTCGTATCAACAGGCTTGCGTTTGCGATGTGTTCTTTTGTGCACAGACAGTGTTTTGGCATTCTTGTAAACCTTTCCACACAGGCGCTGTTGGCCATCCTCATCGGCCACGGTCACATCACAGATTTTTTGCCCGGTGTGGGCGTTTTTTTTGTGATCCCAGAGGACATGTCTATTCTTGTAGACCTTCCCGCACGGTCGTTGCTGGCCATCCTCATCGGCTACTATCACATCACAGGTTTTTTGCCCGGTGTGCTCGCTTCTTTTATGATCACCAAGAGCTTGGATATTTTTGCAAACCTTTCCGCATGGCCTTCGCTCGCCATCCTTCCCAACCATCATAACGTCACAGGTTTGTTGCCCGGTGTGGGTACCTCTTTTGTGATCATAAAGGGCTATGGTATTCTTGCAAACCTTTGCGCATGGCCGTCGCTCACCATCCTCCCCAACCATCATAACGTCACAGGTTTGTTGCCCGGTGTGGGCGCTTTTTTTGTGATACCCCAGGGCGCTGACATTTTTGAAGACCTTGCCGCATGCTCGAGGTTGGCCATCTTCTCCTGTCTCGGTTACTTTACAGGTTTGTTGCCCGGAGTGGTATCTGTTTCTGTGATTCGTCAGGGCTCCAACATTCTTGCAGATCAGCGTGCATGGCCTTTGCTGGCCATCCTCTCCGAGCATCATAACGTTACAGGTTTGTTGCCCGGTGTGAGCGCTTCTTTCGTGATACCGTAGAGCGTGGACATTCATGCACACCTTCCCGCATAGCCGCTGCTGGCTATCCTCATCGGCAAGGATCATAGTGCAGATTCTTTGCCCCATGTGCTTTCTTTTTTTATGATCTGAGAGGATAATGGCATTCTTGCAGACTCTCCCGCATGGTTGCGTTATACCATCCTCTCCGACCACGATTACTTCACAGATTTGCTGCCCAGTGTGCATTTTTCTTTTGTGGCCCGACAGGGCACTGGCATTTTTCCAGACCTCCCCGCATGGTCGCAGTCGGCCATCCTCTCCGAACACGGGTGCGAGACAGGTTTTTTTGCCAGTGTGGATTTTTCTTTGGTGATTCAAAAGGGATTGAACACTCTTGTAGACTCTCTCGCAACACCGTAACTGGCGATCCTCATCGACCATTGTCCGGTTACAGCTGACTTGCTCTGCAGGGGCGGTTGTATTGACCGGGTTGTCATCAATACCATATACCTGAAATAGTTGGTCAGAAGCCCATTGGAGTTGAATAGCAAAGGGGTCATTTGATGTTTCATTTGCAGGATCAGAATGCCAGATGCAACGATAGCAGAGACAATTATGGGGGCATGAGTTTTGCTCAGGTACTGCTCCTGATAGGCTTGCCAGACTTTCTTCAAAATTCAGCGACCTTTCATCTGGCCCCATGTTTTCGAAAGATGGTCGGAATTTACAAATGCCATGACAGGGGTGGACGAAACAATCTAAACCCAAAGTATGTGCGTGTTGTTGAGGGTCTGCGTAGCCGTCACCGGAGCCAGAAGACAGAGGGTCGGTGAAAGAGCCTGTTTGTTGGCTGGTGGCTTGCGGGGCTTGTTGGCCAGATGACTCTGATAGCTGGCTTTGTTGTTGTGATTGTTGTTGGTCATATCCGGAGCCGTGCATCATAGTGGTGATTGCAAAAGGCTGATTCCCCTGTGTCAACCTCATTTCTGATTGTTCAATCGGTTTAAACAGTGCCGGGTCGGGGTTCCAATAGCTTTCCAAAAGCCAGCCGACAGTGACAATCCCTTCTATTGGTGGCCATGAATAAGCACGGGCACCCACAGAAGAGGCTTTGCTGGTCATGATCAGTTCGAAGACAAGCAACAAATTCGTGGCGTAAAGCAACTGCCGGGAAATCGACTCAATGAGGGTTGCTTTTACTTCGTAACTGAAAAAACTTTGTCGTTTATAATCAGAGGGTAAATCTGATCTTTTAAAGCCATTTTTATCGGTAATATCTGACGGGTTATCCGACAATGCACGTTGGTCTTGATTTATGGAAAAACTCTGCTTTGAAAAAGCTGCATCCTGTTGAAGCTCGACGACATAGCGTCTGGTCAAGGTTTCGGCCTGACAGGCGACAGTCAGCAGAAGTAGCAGCAGAGCTGTCGCAAAGAGTAAGTATTTAATGATTTTATCCTTGCTTCCGGATATACAGAGAGGAAGGATAGATCAAGAAAGCAGGCGTGTTTTTCTGTTAAAAAACCTTCTGCTAAGGGGCGTTACTTACCTTATGGAGGGCTGTGACCGTCTTTCTGGTTGGTATCAACAGGCTTGCGTTTGCGATGTGTTCTTTTGTGAATAGCCAGTGCTTTGGCATTCTTGTAAACTTTTCCACATGGCTGCTGTTGGCCATCCTCGTCGGCCACGATCACATCACAGGTTTTTTGCCCGGTGTGAGTGTTTTTTTTGTGATACCTTAGAGCACTGACATTCTTGTATACCTTTCCGCAAGGTCGCTGCTGGCCATCCTTTCCGATCAGGATTACGTCACAGGTTTTTTGCCCGGTGTGGTGACTGAATTTATGACACGAGAGGGATTGAGCACTCTTGCAGAGTTTCCCACATGTCTGCGGCTGACCATCCTCCCCGACCACGGTCATATCACAGGTTCTTTGTCCGGTGTGGGCGCATTTTTTGTGATTCGACAGGGCGCTGGCATTCATGCAGACCTTTCCGCATGGCCGTTCCTGACCATCCTCTGTGACCATTATGACTTCACAGGTTTGCTGCCCACTGTGGGCCCTTCTTTTGTGATTCGACAGGGCACCGGCATTTTTCGAGACCTCCCCGCATGGTCGCAGTCGGCCATCCTTCCCGACTACCGGCACGAGACAGGTTTTTTTACCGGAGTGGACTTTTCCTTTGTGATTCAAAAGGGTTTTGATACTCCTGTAGACTTTCTCGCAATTCCGTAGCTGGCCATCCTTACCGACTATTGTCAGGTCACAGGTGACTTGCTCTGCAGGGGCGGTTGTATTGACCGGGTTGTCATCAATGCCATCTAACTGAAATAGTTGGCCTGAAGTGCATTTGAGTTCAATGGCAAAGGGATCATTTGATCTTTCATTTTCAGGATCAAAATGCCATATGCAACGAAAGCAGAGACAGTCATGGGGGCATGGGTTTTGTCCGGGTGTTACTTCTGTATAGCTTGCCAGACTTTCTTCAAAATTCAGCCAGCTTTCATCTGGCTCTGTGTTTTCGAAAGATGGTCGGAATTCACAAATGCCATAACAGGGGTATACGAAACAATCTAAACCTAAAGTATGTGTGTCTTGTTGAGGGTCTCCGTAGCCGTCACCGGTGCCAGAAAACAGAGGGCTGGTGAAAGCGCCTGTTTGTTGGCTGGTGGCTTGCGGGGCCTGTTGGCCAGATGATTCTGATAGTTGGCTTTGTTGTTGTGGTTGTTGTTGGTCATAGCCGGAGCCGTGCATCATAGTAGTGATTGCAAAAGGCTGATTCCCTTGTGACAACCTCATTTCTGATTGTTCAATCGGTTTAAACAGCAGTGAGTCGGGGTTCCAATAGCTTTTCAAAAGCCAGCCGACAGTGACAATGCCTTCTGCGGGGAGCCATGAATAAGTAGCACCCAGAGGGGGGGGCTTTGCTGGACATGATCAGTTCGAAAGCAAGCAGCAAATTCGTGGCGTAAAGCAACTGCCAGGAAATCGATTCAATGAGGGTTGTTTTTACTTCGTAATTGAGAAATCTTTGTCGTTTATTATCAGAGGGTAAATCTGGTCTTTTAAAGTCGTTTTTGCCGTCAATATCTGACGGTTTATCCGACAGTGAACGCTGGTCTGGCTTTATAGAAAAACTCTGGTTTGAAAAAGCTGTATTCTGTTGAAGCTCAACAACATAACGTCTGGTCAAGGTTTCGGCCTGACAGGCGACAGCCAGAAAAAGTAGCAGCAGAGTTGTCGCAAAGAGTGAGTATTTAATGATTTTATCCTTGCCTCCGGTTGTACAGAGAGGAAGGATAGATCAAGAAAGCAAGCGTGATTATCTTTCAAAAACCTTCTGCCAAGGGTCGTTACTTATTCACATTACCTTATGGAGGGCTGAGACCGTCGTCCATCCTCCCGGACCAGGGTCACATCACAAGTTTGTTGCCCGGTGTGGTGGCGTCTTTTGTGATTCGAGAGTGCCTGGCTATTCTTGAAGACCCTCCCGCAAGGCCGTCGCTGGTCCTTCTCGTCGACCATTATAGCGTTGCAGGTTTGTTGCCCGGTGTGGTATCTGCTTTTGTGGCATGACAGGGCTCGAACATTCTTGCAGACTATTCCGCATGGTCGTGGTTGGCTGTCCTTCCCGAGTATTATAACCTTGCAGGTTTGGTGCCCGGAGTGGCTACTTCCCATGCTAATGAACGGCCAGGTCACCGTTAAATAACCCAAGAAAGCCAGGAACCCCGGCATGACAACACCCTATAAAATCATCGATATCAGGGAGGAGATGGACTCGCCGGAGGATCTCGGCACCAAGGAGAAATCCTGGTATACCTGGCAGAAACAGAAATGGCTGTTTAAAAAGTCACGCCCGTTAACCGGGGAGCACTGGTCGGAAAAGGTGGCAGAGCAACTTTGCGTGCAGTTGGGTATTCCCCACGCCACCTATGAGATGGCCCGCTTTCAGGGCAATATTGGTGTCACCAGCCCAAGTATTATTACTGATCGTACCCGTTGGCGGATGACTTTGGGTAACCAGCTGTTAATGTCCACTGATAACACCTACCCCGGCGATGAACAACAACGGTTTGTCCGGGTCAGAGAACATACGGTGGCACGGGTAATGGGTATTCTTGAAACCGCAAAAAGTGGTATTCTTCCGCCCTTTAAGGAGAAATTCCCCGAGTTTATGGATGCTGCTGGCGTGTTTACCGGCTACCTTATGCTGGATGCACTGATCAGCAATCAGGATCGGCACCATGAAAACTGGGCGGTTTTACTGGACGATGCCAGCGGTAAAAAGTACCTTTGCCCAACTTATGATCACGCTTCCAGCCTTGGCTGCACAGAGCGGGATGATACCCGGCAGAAACGCCTGTCCACAAAGGACCGGGGGTTTTCCGTTGCGGCATACGTCAGGAAAGCCAGTTGTGCACTCTATAGGTCCAAAGCCGACAACAAACCATTGAAAACCATGGATGCTTTTATTGTTGCCAAAGAAATGCAGCCCCGGGCTGCAGGCTTCTGGCTGAAAAAACTCAGCTTGCTGTCCGAGGCTGAAATAGGTCAGCTACTACAGCGAATACCAGAGGAGGTAACAACCCTCATAGCCATTCAATTTGCTGAACAAATGATTTTAGAAAATAGAAGGAGTCTACTATGCACACATCGGTAAACAGCGTATTTTTAGCCTGGCAGGACCCGTTAAAAAGAGAGTGGCACCCGGTGGGCAAGTTGACTCGGAACGGCGATCATTACCAGTTTCAATACACTCGGGGAGCTGGCTATAGTGAACGGTTTACACCGTTTACCGGCATGGAGGATTTAACCAAGGTTTATCGGTCTGAACGGTTGTTCCCCCTGTTTGCCAATCGCCTGTTATCAGAACGTCGGCCTGAATATAAGCTTTTATTATCCTGGCTGGGCCTGGAGGGACAAAATTGCCCACTGCTTATCCTGGCCAAAACCGGTGGTACTAAAAGTACTGATAATTTGCAGGTCTTTCCTGAAGTGCAGCAGGATACAACGGGTTCCTTTGAGTTCGACTTTTTTGTTCACGGCGTACGCTACGTTGCGGACTCCGCCCGTGCTCGTATCAAAACCCTGCAATCCGGCGATCCGCTTCTACTTATGCAGGATATTCAGAACCCGGCAGATCACCAGGCGATCGCTATTCGCACCACCGAGACACCGGAGATTGTTGGTTATTGCCCACGATATCTGGCGAAGGGCATTCATCAATTGATCGGTCAGAGAGCTGATCTCACACTTGCGGTCAACCGGGTTAATGACGATGCGCCTTTGTACTATCAGCTGATGTGCACACTGACAGTGAAGACAGAAGATACAAAACCACAGTGTAAACTTTTTAATGACGAAGGGTTTAAACCCTACTCACCCGCTTTGTGATGATACCGTGAATCATCATGCAAAATATGTGAACTCGACTAGCTTTGAAAAAAATGACTTTGGGACTGCAAATACAACCATTTACTGACCACATGTCAGGATGTGGCCGGTCAGCATGATGAGCTTGTTGATAGTTATAAAGCCATTTTTGTCGGCAATATCTGACGGATTATACGACAGCGAACGCTGGTCTGGCTTTATAGAAAAACTCTGGTTTGAAAAAGCTGTATTCTGTTGAAGCTCAACAACATAACGTTTGGTCAAGGTTTCGGCCTGACAGGCGACAGCCAGAAAAAGTAGCAGCAGAGTTGTCGCAAAGGGTGAGTATTTAATGATTTTATCCTTGCCTCCGGATGTACAGAGAGGAAGGATAGATCAAGAAAGCAAGCGTGATTATCTTTCAAAAACCTTCTGCCAAGGGTCGTTACTTATTCACATTACCTTATGGAGGGCTGAGACCGTCTTTCTGGTTTGTATCAACAGGCTTGCGTTTTTGATGTGTTTTTTGGTGCCTGGACAGGGTAATTGCATTCTTGCAAACCTTTCCACATTGCTGCGGCTGTCCATCCTCCCGGACCAGGGTCACATCACAAGTTTGTTGCCCGGTGTGGTGGCGTCTTTTGTGATTCGAGAGTGCCTGGCTATTCTTGAAGACCCTCCCGCAAGGCCGTCGCTGGTCCTTCTCGTCGATCATTATAGCGTTGCAGGTTTGTTGCCCGGTGTGGTATCTGCTTTTGTGGCATGACAGGGCTCGAGCATTCTTGCAGACTATTCCGCATGGTCGTGGTTGGCTGTCCTTCCCGAGTATTATAGCCTTGCAGGTTTGGTGCCCGGAGTGGCTACTTCTTTTGTGATTACAAAGGGCTTGGCTACTCTTGCGAACTGATCCGCATGGCCGTCGCTCGCCATCCTCCCCGACCATCATAATCTGGTTCGCATCAACAGGCTTACGTTTTCGATGCATTCTTTTGTGCTTAGACAGGGTATTTTTATTCTTGTAAACCTTTCCACATGGCTGCGGCTGACCATCCTCCCCGACCACGGACACATCACAGGTTTTTTGCGTGGTGTGGGTGCTCCTTTTGTGATCTGACAGGACCTGGTAATTCTTGCAGACCCTCCCGCACGGCCTTTGCCGGTCATCTTCGCCGACCAATACAGCGTTGCAGGTTTTTTGTCCGGTGTGGTATCTGCTTTTGTGACATGACAGGGCTCGAGCACTCTTGCAGACTTTTCCGCATGGGCGAGGTTGGCCATTCTCCCCGATCACGGTCGCGTCACAGTTTTGTTCCGGGGTGTGGAAGCTTCTTTTGTGGACCGACAAAGCACTATAATCCTTGCAGAGAGTCCCGCATGGCTGCTGCTGGCCATCTTCATCGGCCACGATCACATCACAGGTTCTTTGCACCATGTGGACGCTTCTTTTATGAATGAACAGCGTTTTAGCGCTCCTGCAGACTTTTCCACATGGGTATGTTTGACCATCCTTCCCGACCATTATGAAGTCGCAGACTTGTTGCCCGGTGTGACCTTTTTTTTTGTGATCCCGGAGGGTATGTTTATTCTTGTAGACCTTTCCGCATGGTCGCTGCTGGCCATCCTCTGTGACCATTGTGATGTCACAGATTTGTCGCCCGGAGTGCTCTCTTCTTTTGTGATTCGACAGGTCACAGGCACTCCTGCAGATCGTTCCACAAGGTCGTGGTTGGCTGTTCTCCCCGGATATTATAACGTCGCAGGTTTGTTGCCCGGTGTGGGTACTTCTTTTGTGATTACCAAGGTCCCGGTTATTCTTGAAAACCTTTCCGCATGGCCGTCGCTGGTCATCCTCCCCGGCCATCATAACGTCACAGGTTTGTTGCCCGGTGTGAGCTCTTCTTTTGTGCTCCTGCAGAATGCTGACACTCTTGCAGACCATCCCGCATGGCCGCAGATGGCCATCCTCATCGGTCACGATCACATCACAGGCTTTTTGCCCGCTGTGATTTCTTTTTTTGTGATCTGACAGGCTATGGGCATTCTTGCAAACATTTCCGCATGGCCGTTGCTGGCCATCCTTCCCGACCATCATAACGTCACAGGTTTCTTGTCCGGTGTGAGTGGTTTCTTTATGGTAGCTCAGAGCGTAGATATTCTTGCAGACCGTTCCGCAAGGTCGCTGCTGGCCATCCTCTGAGACCAGGGTCACATCACAGGTTTTATTTCCGTTGTGTTCTCTGAATTTATGACACGAGAGAGATTGAGAACTTTTGCAGAGTTTCCCGCATGGCCGCTGCTGACCATTCTCCCCGACCACGGTCACATCACAGGTTCTTTGCCCGGTGTGGGCATTTTTTTTGTGATCTTTCAGGGCTCTGACATTCATGCAGACCTTTCCGCATGGCTGTTCCTGACCATCCTCAGTGACCATTATGACTTCACAGGTTTGTTGCCCGGTGTGCGCCGTTATTCTGTGATACGTCAGGGCATTGGCATTTTTCCAGACCTTCCCGCATGGTCGCAACCGGCCATCGTTTCCGACCACGGGCACAAGGCAGGTTTTTTTACCGCAGTGGACTTTTTTTTTGTGATTCAAAAGGGATTTGACACTCTTGTAGACTTTCTTGCAATTCTTTAGCTGGCCATCCTTGTCGACTATTGTCAGGTTACAGGCGACTTGCTCTGCAGGGGCGGTTGTATTGACCGGGTTGTCATCAATGTCATGTACCTGAATTAGTTGGTCAGAAACGCATTGGAGTTGAATGGCAGAGGGGTCATTTAATGTTTCATTTGCAGGCTCAGAATGCCAGGTGCAACGATAGCATTGACAATTATGGAGGCATGAGTTTTGTCCGGGTGTTGCTTCTGTGTGGCTAGCCAGGCTTTCTTCAGAATTCAACGACCTTTCAGCTGGCTCCATGTTTTCGGAAGATGATCGGAATTTACAAACGCCATGACAGGGCTGGACGAAACAATCTAAACCCAAAGTATGCGCGTTTTTTTGAGGGCCTCCATGGCCGTCGGAGCCAGAAGACAAAGGGCTGGTGAAAGCGCTTGCTGGCTGGCTGGGGGCTTGCTGGCCAGATGACTCTGGTGACTGGCTGTGTTGTTGTTGGCCATAGCCGGAGCTGTGCATCATAGTAGTGATTACAAAAGGTTGATTCCCCAGTGTCAACTTCATTTCTGATTGTTCAATCGGGTTAAACAGTGGTGAGTCGGGGTTCCAATAACTTTTCAAAAGCCAGCCGACAGTGACAACCCCTTCTATCAGTGGCCATGAATAAGAGGTAGTACCCAGAGGAGGGGCTTTGCTGGTCATGATCAGTTCGAAAGCAACCAGCAAATTTGTGGCGTAAAGCAACTGCCAGGAAATCGACTCAACGAGGGTTGTTTTTTCTTCGTAACTAAAAAAACTTTGTCGTTTATCATCAGAGGGTAAATCTGGTATTTTAAAGCCATTTTTGTCAGCAATATCTGACGGATTATACGACAATGAACGTTTGTGTTTTTTTATAGAAAAACTCTGGTATGAAAAAGCTGCATCCTGTTGAAGCTCAACAACATAACGTCTGGTCAAGGTTTCGGCCTGACAGGCGACAGCCAGAAAAAGTAGCAGCAGAGTTGTCGCAAAGAGTGAGTATTTAATGATTTTATCCTTGCCTCCGGTTGTACAGAGAGGAAGGATAGATCAAGAAAGCAAGCGTGATTATCTTTCAAAAACCTTCTGCAAAGGGTCGTTACTTATTCACATTACCTTATGGAGGGCTGAGACCGTCTTTGTGGTCCGCATCAACAGGTTTGCGTTTTCGATGTATTCTTTTGTGCTCAGACAGTGCTCTGACATTCTTGTAAACCTTTCCACATGGCTGCTGTTGGCCATCCTCGCCGACCAATATAGCGTTGCAGGTTTGTTGTCCGCTGTGGTATCTGCTTTTGTGACATGACAGGGCTTGAATACTCTTGCAGACCTTTCCGCATGGCCGGGGTTGGCCATTCATTCCGACCACGGTTACGTCACAGTTTTGTTTCACGTTGTGGACGTTTCTTTTGTGGCACAACAAAGCTTTATTATTCTCGAAGAGAGTCGCGCATGGCCGCTGTTGGCCGTCCTGCCCGACCACCATAAGGTCACAGATTTGTTGCCTGTGGGCGTTTCTTTTGTGGTCGTGCAGGATTTTAGCATTCCAGCAGACTTTTCCGCATGGGTGTGTTTGACCATCCTCCCCGACCACCATGAAGTCACAGATTTGTTGCCCGGTGTGGGAGTATTTTTTGTGATGCCAGAGGATCCGTTTATTCTTGTAGACCTTCCCGCATGGCCGCCGCTGGCCATCCTCTGTTACCATTACGACGTCACAGGTTTGTTGCACGGTGTGCTCATTTCTTTTGTGTTCCGACAGGCTTTCGGCACTCCTGCAGATCGTTCCACATACTCGTGGTTGGCTGTCCTCTCTGAGTATTATAAAGTCGCAGGTTTGTTGCCCGGTGTGGGTGCTTCTTTTGTGATCGCAAAGGGCTCGGCTATTCTTGCAAATCTGTCTGCATGGCCGTTGTTGGCCATCTTCCCCGACCATCATAACGTTACAGGTTTGTTGCCCGGAGTGGTCCTGTCTTCTGTGATTGGACAGGGCTTTAGTATTCTTACAGACTTTCCCGCATGTCCGTGGCTGGTTATCCTCCCCGGTTACTGTCTTGTTACAGGTCATTTGCTTGCTGTGAATGCCTCTTTTGTGCTCCGACAGGGTTTTGGCATTCTTGAAGACCTTCCCGCACGGTTGCTTTTGGCCATCCTCCCCGATTAGGGTTAAGTCACAGATTTTTTTCCCGGAATGGACTCTGCCTGCGTGTCCCAACAAGGCTTGTGTACTTCTGAAGACTTTTCCGCAAAGTCGCGACTGGCCACCACGCCCGACCACTATCAGATTACAGCTATATGCAAAATTGCTATCAATGCCATTTGGTTGAAATAGTTGGCCAAAAGCCCATTGGAGTTGAATGTCAGGAGGATCATTCGATGTTTCTTTTGCATTATCAGAATGTCTGATGCAACGATAGCAGTGACTATTGGCCAAATGGGGGCATGAGTTTTCCCAGTGTGTTGCTCCTGCATGGTTTACCAGACTTTCTTCAACATTCAGCGACCTTTGAACGGGGTCTACGTTTTCATAAGATGGCCGAAATTCGCAAACGCCATGACAGGGATGGACGAAACAATCTAAACCCAGAGTGTGTAAGTATTGTTGAGGGTCTCCGGAGCCGTTGCCATAGCCAGAATATTGAGGGTCGAAAAAAGAGCTTGCAGGTTGACTGGTGGCTTGAGGGGCTTGTTGGCCAGATGACTCTGATAGCTGGCCCTGCGGTTGGTTGTTTCCAGAGCCTTGCATCATAGTGGTGATCACAATCGGCTGATCCCACCGTGCCAACATAGATGTCATCTCTTGTTGTTCAATCTGATTAAACATCGGTGAATCGGGGTTCCAATAACTTTTTAAAAGCCAACCGACAACGACAACCGCTTCTACCGGCAGCCATGAATGGGAGGTGGCGTCCACAGGCATGCCTTTGGTGGTCAGGGTCAGTTCATGGGCAGCCAGCAGGTTCGCAGCGTAGAGCAACTGCCAGGATATCGACTCAATAATTGCTGCTCTAATACCGTAACTGTAAGGTTTGTGTCGTTTGACTTCAGGTGGCAGTTTCTTTTCTGAATGGTTGGTTTTATCTGCAATGTCTGGCAGATCATCCGGCAATGTGCGCCGGTGTGTTGTTATCGAAAAGCTCTGGTTTGAAAAACTTGTATCCTGTTGAAGCTCGACAATAAAACCCAATGTCAACGGTTCGGCCTGGCAGACGTCAGAGAGCAGCAACAGCAGCCCCGCAAAGATTGAGTGTTTAATAATTCTATCCCTGCATTCTGGTTTACAGAAAAGAAGGATAGATCAAAATAATAAGTGTGTTTTTCTTTCAAAAATCTTCTCTTTAAGATCGCTAATTAATTCGCTCTAGCAGCCTGTCGGACTTAAGCGTCCGTAGCGAGGATTGCAAGAAATTGAGGATAAAAATCTCTGTTTCTGAGGAGAATAGCGAGCTATTTGACGAAGAAACAGGGATTTTTAGACCAATTTATTGCAACCGCACGACTGCATGGATGCAGGAGCTAGAGCAACGCAGGAGCAGTTGCCGTGTAGGACAGTCTTAAGTCCGACAGGCTGCTAGCTTCTGGAAGGCTGAGGTTACCGTCCTGTTAAAGATCGTTACTTACTCACTTTACCATTTGGAGGACTGAGGTCATCATCCTGGTCCACATCGACAGATTTGCGTTTTAGATGATATCTTCTTTTGTGATCAGAAAGGGTCAGATTATTCTTAAAGACCTTTCCGCATGGCCTCTGCTGGGCGTCTTTTTCAGCCATGATCACGTCGCAGGTTTGCTTCCCACCGTGGACTCTGTTTTTGTGAGCCCAGATGGTATAAGAATTCTTGCAGACCATCCCGCATGGCTGAGGCTGGCCATGTTCTCCAACAATCTTCACGTCACAGGTTCTTTGTAGGCTGTGGTTTCTTTTTTTGTGATCCGACAGGGTTCCAGCACTATTGCAGATCTTCCCACATGGCCGTTGCTGACCATTCTCTCCGACCACTGTTAGGTTACAGGTTTTTTGCCCGCTATGATTCCTTATTTTGTGACTCGAAAGGGCTAAAGCATTTTTGCAGACTCTCCCGCATGGCTGTTGTCGGCCATCTTTCCCAATCACTGTTGCGCCACAGGTTTTTTCCCCGGTGTGGTATCTGGATTTATGAGTCGAAAGGGCTCTAAAATTCTGGCAAACTGCCCCGCATGGCCGCTGCTGACCATCCTCCGCGACCTCTATTTCATCACAGGTTTTTCGTCCGGTGTGGCGTCTGCCTTTGTGATCCGACAGGAAAACAGAGTTCCTGCAGACTTTCCCGCATGGCCGCTGCTGACCATCATTTCCAACCACAGCGACGTTACAGGTTTTTGGCCCACAATGGTATTTGCTTTTATGAGACGTCGGAGATTTGTCGTTTTTGCAAACCACCCCGCATGGTTGTTGCTCGCCACTCTCCCCGACCGCAGTCACCTCACAGTTTTTTTGCCTTGTATGGATTCTTCTTTTCTGATTCGACAGTGCTTGAGTACTTTGAAAGGCTTTCCCGAATTGCCGCAGATGGTCATCTTCCGCGACCACTACCGCGTTGCAGGTTGCTTGCTCGGCTGGAGCCCTTATATCGGTTGTGCCTGCACCCGTTGAGTCCGGGGCGACTCCTTCAAGGTTGCAGCTATTGGCCGGGTTGCCATCAATGTGAAGTGCCTGAGATAGTTCGCCAGAAAAACATTGGAGTCGAATGTCAGGGGAATCATTCGATGTTTCTTTTACAGGATCAGAATGACTGATGCAAAGATAGTAGTGTCTATTGGCCAAATAGGTAGATGAATTTTGTTTGGGAGTTGCTTTTGTAAGGTTTGTCAAGCCTTCAACAGGCGATCGAAATTTACAAACGCCATAACAGGGATGGACGAAACAATCTAAACCAAGAGTATGTTGCTGTTGTTGAGGGTTCTCGTTATCTTCGTCAGAGTCGGAATACAGAAGGCTGGTGAAATAGCCTATCGGATGGCTGGGGGCTGCTGCGGGGGCCTGCAGACCCGATGATCCTGAAGGCTGACCTTGTTGTTGGTTATTTCCAGAGCCAGGCATCATAGTGGTAATCACAAACGGGTGATCCTGACTTATCTCTTGTTGTCGAATCAGATTAAGCAGCAATGAATCCGGGTTCCAATAGCTTTTTAAAATCCAGCCGAAAGCGACAACCGTTTCTACTGGTAGCCACGAATAAGGGGCAGAGCTCAGAAGGGCATCTCTGGAGGTCAGGATCACTTCGAGGGCAACCAGTAGATTCGTGGCGTAAAGCAACTGCCGGGAAATCGACCCAATCAAGGTTGCTTTTACCTCATAATATTTTTGTCGTTTATAATAAGATGGTAAAACTTGTCCTGTATGGCGGCTTGTTTCGGCATTGACTGACGGGTTACCCGATAATCTCTGGTCTTTGTTTAATGGAAAGCTTTGGTTTGGAAAACCTGAATCCTGTTGAAACTCGACCATAAAACGTCTTGTCAACGGATCGGCTTGAGCGGTGGCAGACAGGGAATGTAGTAGTAACAGCGATGCCACAAAAAGTGAGTGTTTAATCATTCTATCCTTGAGTTCCGGTCTACAGAGAGGAAGGATAGATCAAAAAAATAAGCGTGTTTTTCTGTCAAAAGCCTCCTGTTAAATATCGTTACTTACTTTACCTTTTGAAGGGCTGTGGTCATCGTGCTGCTCCAGATCAACAGGCTTGCGTTTTCGATGATATCTACTTTTGTGCTCAGACAGGGATTTAAGATTCCGGTAGACCTTCCCGCATCGTCGCCGCTGGCCATCCTTCGCGACCACCATCGAGTTACAGGTTTGTTCCCCTGTGTGGTCTTTTTTTTTGTGAAACCACAATGCTTGAGCGTTAAGGAAGATTTTTCCGCATGTTTGCGACTCCTGATCTTCTCCAACAATGTGCTCGTCACAGGCTCTTGGTAGGTTGTGGTTTCTTTTTTTGTGTTCCGACAGGGTTCCGGCACTTTTGCAGATCTTCCCGCATGGTTGCTGCCGACCATTCTCTGTGACCATGTTTACGTCACAGGTTTTTTGTCCGCTGTGCTGCTTGCTTTTATGTTCCGAAAAGGCACTGAAATTTTTGCAGACCTTCCCGCATGGCCGTGGCCGACCATCTTTTGTGACCACAGTTACGTCACAGGTTTTTTTCCCGGTGTGGATTCTTCTTTTGTGATCCCAGAAGTCTTTAGGGTTCTTGCAGACCATCCCGCATGACCGCTGCTGGCCATCTTTTGTCACCACTGTTATATCACAGACAGGTTGCCCGCTGTGGTGCCTGAGTTTATGAGATGACAGGGCTCTGGAGTTTCTACAAACCAAGCCGCATGGACGCTGCTGACCATGCTCCCCAACCACAATTACTTCGCAGGTTTGTTGCTTGCTGTGAATGCCTTTTTTGTGTTCCGACAGGGCTCGTGCTGTCCTGTAGACCTTTCCGCATGTTTGCAGCTGGCCACCACTCTTAAACACTATCAAGTTGCACCTATTGGCCGGTCTGTTATTCATGCTATATATCTGAGATTGCTGGCCAGAAGCGTATTCGAATTGAGTAGCAAGGCGGGGATTCGATGTTTCGATTTCAGGATCAGAATACCTGACGCAACGATAACAATGATTATTGACCAGATGCGGGCATGAGTTTCGTGCGGGTTCAGATTCTGCAGGGCTTGCCAGACTTTCGGAAGGTGGTCGGAATATACAAACGCCATTGCAGGGATGGACGTAACAATCTAAACCCAAAGTATGTGAGTGTTGTTGAGGGTCTCGGTTATCTTCGCCGACGCCGGAATACAAAAGGCTAATGAAAGAGCTTAGAGGGTTGGTGGGTGTTTCGGGGGGGGGCTGGTCCGATGCAGCTGATGGTTGATCTTGTGGTTGGTTATGTTCAGAGCCACGCATCATAGCAGTAATCACAAACGGGTGATCCTGACTTATTTCTTGTTGTTGAACCCGATTCAGAAGCAGTGAATCTGGGTTCCAATAGCTTTTTAAAAGCCAACCGACAGCAGCAACCGTTTCTTCCGGTAGCCATGAATAAGGAGCGGGGCTGAGAGAGGTGTCTCTGGTGGTCAGGGTCAGCTCGAAGGCAACCAGCAGATTCGTGGCGTAAAGTAACTGCCAGTAAATCGACTCAATGAGGGTTGTTATTATCTCGTAACTGACACGCTTACGTCGTTTATAATAGGTAGGTAAATCTGGTCCTGCATCGCCGTTTAAGTAGACAATGACTGACGGGCTACCGGACAATAGACGCCGGTCTGTCTTTATTGAAAAGCTCTGGTTTGGGAAACCTGCATCCTGTTGAAGTTCGACAATAAAGCGCCCCGTCAACGGTTCCGCCTGACAGGTGAAAGACAACAACATTAGCAGCAACAGCAGTGCCGCAAAAAGTAAGTGTTCAATAATTCTATCCTTGCATTCCGGTTTACAGAGAGGAAGGATAGATCAAGAAAATAAGAGTGTTTTTCTGTCAAATAGTTTCTGTTAGAGATCATTGCTTTCTTGCTTTACTTTTTCGAGGGCTGAGGATCATCATCCTGATCCACATAAACAGACTTGCGCTTACGATGCGTTCTTTTGTGGTTAGCCAGGGCTCTGGCATTAATGCAAACCAATCCGCATGGCCGCTGTTGGCCATTCTCCCCGACCCATGTTAAGTGACAGGTTCGTTGTCCAGTGTGGAAGCTGCTTTTGTGGCTTGTTAGGGCTACCGCATTCTTGCAGACTGCCCCGCAAGGCTGTGGCTGGCCATTCTGCCCGATCACAGTGGCGTCACAGTTTTGTTGTTCGGTGTGGTATCTTCTTTTGTGATCCGAAAAGGCTCTGGCATTTTGGCAGACCGTTCCGCATGATCGCGGTCGGCCATCCTGACCGACCAGGGTCGCGTCACAGGTTTGTTGCCCGGTGTGGCATCTTCTTTTGTGATCCGACAAGGATTTAGCATTCTTGCAGACTATCCCGCATGGCCGCTGCTGGCCATCCTCCCCAATCACGGTTAGGTCACAGGTTTTTTGTCCGGTATGGTAATTGCTTTTGTGCTCTGAGAAGGTTTGAGCGTTTTTGCAGACCTTTCCGCATGTCCGCTGCTGGCCATCCTTCCCGATCACAGTCATTTGACAGGTTTGTTGCCCGTTGAGGTCTCTGCCCCTGCGATGCACCCGGGCCTGAGCATTTTTGCAGATGGTTCCACATGGCCGCTGTTGGCCATCCTCCCGGAACATCATTGAGTCACAGGTTTTTTGCCCGCTGTGGTATCTTCTCTTGTGAGTCGAAAGGGCTATAGCATTCTTGCAGACTTTCCTGCATGGCTGGGGCTGACCATCCTGCCCAATCACGGTTACTTCACAGGTTTGTTGTCCGGTGTGGTATCTTCTTTTGTGATCCGAGAAGGCTTTATTACTCTTGCAGACCATTCCGCATGTCCGCTGCTGACCATCCTTCCTGACCAACGTCAGGTTACAGGTTTTTTGCCCGGAGTGGTGTCTTATTCTGTGATCCGTCAGGGCTTTAGCAGTCTTGCAGACTTTCTCGCATGGCAGCTGCTGGCCATCAGTGCCGACCGATGTTAAGTGACAGGTTTTTTGTCCAGTGTGGAAGCTGCTTTTGTGAGACGCCAGGGCTCCAGCATTCTTGCAGACCACCTGGCAAGGCTGCGGTTGGCCATTCTGCCCGATTACAGTCGCGTCACAGCTTTGTTGTTCGGTGTGGTATCTTCTTTTGTGAGTCCAGAAGGCATAGACATTCTTGTATAACTTCCCACATTGGCGCAGCTGGCCATCTTCATCGACTTCTATCAGGTTACAGATTACTTGCCAGGTGGGCTGAGTTTTATCTGATCGGAATCTACAGGCGCCATGACAGGGATAGACGAAACAATTTAAGCCCAAAGTATGTGAGTGTTGTTGTGGGTCTCCTTTACCGTCACCAGATTCAGAATTCAGGAGACTGGAGACGTAGCCTGTAGCATGGGTGGTGGTTTTTGGGGCTTGATGGCGGGATGATTCTGTTGGCTGACGTTGTTGCTGCTCATGTCCCGAGCCGTGCATTATAGTGGTGGCCCCGGCAGTCAGGATCAGTTCATAAGCAATCAGAAGGTTCGTGGCATAAAGCCCTGGCCACGAAATCAACTCTGACGGGCCCGGTAACCTCAGCTGGTCAGGCTTTACAGAAAAGATCTGCTTTTGAGAACCTGTATTCTCCTCAAACGCGACAATAAAACGTCCTGTCAAAGGTTCGGCCATACACACTGCAGCAAACAACAATAGTAAGAACAGCGGTGCTGCAAAGGGTGAATATTTAATCATTCTATCCTTGCTTTGCGGGTTACAGATGGGAAAGGATAGATCATGAAATGAGCATTTTTTGCAATTTAAGATCTTCTGCAATAAACCAGAGATTTACTGGCAAAACTGAATAAAAGTGCTGATCTCAGATTGTTATTTATTTTACCTTTTGAGGGCTGGGGCATCGTCCTGTTCTCCTGCAGCTGGTTTGCGTTTTCTGTGTATTCTTTTGTGATTATCCATAGCCTTGGCATTCTTGCAGACCTTCCTGCATGTCCGATGCTGGCCATCCTCCCCAACCAATGTTATGTCGCAGGTTTGTTGCCCGCTATGATGTCTTCTTTTGTGATCCGACAGGGCTGGAGCGCTCTTGCAGACCCTCTTGCATGGCTGCTGCTGACCACCCTCCCCGACCACTGTCGCGTCACACGTTTTTTGACTTGTGTGGAATCTGCTTTTGTGCGACGAGAGGGCTCGAGCGCTCTTACAGACCTTTCCGCATGGCTGCTGCTGGCCATCCTCCCCTTCAATGTTTACGTCACAGGTTTTCTGCCCGGTGTGGTAATTGCTTTTGTGCTCTGACAAGGTTTTAGCATTCTTGCAGACCTTTTCGCATGGCCGCTGCTGGCCATCCTCTGTGACCACAGTTGCATCACAGACTTGTTGACCGGTGTGAGTACATCTTTTGTGCATCGAGAGGTCATGAGCACTCTTGCAGACCGTCCCACATGACCGCTGTTGGCCATCCCCTGTGACCACTCTTACATCGCAGACTTTTTGTCCGGAGTGGTATCTTCTTTTGTGAAACGTCAGGGTGTGAGCATTGCGGCAGACCACTCCGCATGGGAGCTGCTGGCCATCCTCTCCAACCAATGTTATGTCGCAGGTTTGTTGCCCGCTATGATGTCTTCTTTTGTGAGTCGACAGGGCTCCGCTATTCTTGCAGAGCTTCCCGCATTGGCGCAGCTTGCCATCCTCCCCGACCAATGTTAAGCAACAGGTTTGTTGTCCAGTGTGGACGCTGCTTTTGTGAACCATCAGGGCTCCAGCATTCTTGCAGACTGCCCCGCAAGGCTGCGGCTGGCCATTCTGCCCGACCACAGTCGTTTCACAGGCCTGTTGTCCGGTGTGGTATCTTCTTCTGTGAGTCGACAGTGTTCGGACATCCTTGTAGAGCTTCCCACACTGGCGCAGCTGGCCATTTTCATCGATCTCTATAACGTTACAGTTTGTCACGTTGAGCTGAGTTTTATTGGCTGTACCAGCACCCACTGACTCTGAAGGGGCCCCGATCACTAACCGGCAACGATAGCAGTGTCTATTGACCAAATGGGGGCATGAGCTTTGCTCGGTCATTTCTCTCGTGTGGACTGCCTCACGATCCGACGTTTTGCTATCGGATGAATCGGATGATGATCGTAATCTACAGGCGCCATGACAGGGATAGACGAAACAATTTAAGCCCAAAGTATGTGAGTGTTGTTCTGGGTCTCCGTTACCGTCGCCAGATTCAGAATCCTGTAGTCTGGTGACATAGCCTGAAGCACGGTTGGTAGCTTTTGGGGCTTGATGGCGGGATGATTCTGTTGGCTGACGTTGTTGCTGGTCATGTCCCGAGCCGTGCATCATAGTGGTGATGACAAACGGGTAATCCTGATTTATCTCTTGTTGCTTAATCGGGTTAAACAGCCATGAGTCCGGGTTCCAATAGTTTTTTAAATGCCAACCGACAGCGATAGCTCCTTCGGCAGGTAGCGATGAATAAGGGGTTTCACCCGCAGTGGTGGCCTTGGTGGTCAGGATCAGTTCATAAGCAATCAGAAGGTTCGTGGCATAAAGCCCTGGCCACGAAATCAACTCTGACGGGCCCGGTGACCTGAGCTGGTCAGGCTTTACAGAAAAGATCTGATTTTGAGAACCTGTATTCTCCTCAAGCGCGACAATAAAACGTCCTGTCAAAGGTTCGGCTTTACAGACGACAGAAAACAACAATAGTAAGAACAGCGGTGCTGCAAAGGGTGAATGTTTAATAATTCTATCCTTGCTTTGCGGGTTACAGATGGGAAAGGATAGATCATGAAATAAGCATGTTTTTCAATCGCAGATCTTCTGCAATAAACCAACGGTTTAATGGCAAAACTGAATAAAAGTGCTGATCTCAGATTGTTATCTTTACCTTTTGAGGGCCGGGGCATCGTCCTGTACTCCTTCAGTTGGTTTGCGTTTTCTGTGTGTTCTTTTATGAACCGACACGGCTTTAGCAGTCTTGCAGACCTTCCCGCAGGATTGCGGCTGGCCATTCTCTGTGACCAATGTCAAGCGACAGGTCTTTTGAGCGGAGTGGACGCTGTTTTTGTGAGACGCCAGGGATCCGGCATTTTTGAAGATTGCCCCGCATGGCCGCAGCCGACCATTCTGTCCGGGAACGGTCACGTCACAAGTTTGTTGCCCGGTGTGCTTTCTTCTTTTGTGATTCGTCAGGGCCACGTCATTCATGCAGATCTTTCCGCATGGTCGCGGCTGACCATCCTCCCCGACCAAGGTTTCGCTACAGGTTTTTTGTATGCTGTGGTATTGCCTTTTGTGATTCTCTATGGCTCTGGTATTGGGGCAGACCACTCCGCATGGCCGCTGCTGACCATTCTCCGTAAACACTGTTTCGTTACAGGTTTTTTGTCCGCTGTGGACTTTGTTTTTGTGATTAAGCAGAGCCAGAGCATTCTTGCAGATTTTCCCACATTGCTGCGGCTGGCCATCTTCCCCGAACACAGTCTTTTGACAGGTTTGTTGCCCTGTGTGATGTCTTTTCTTGTGATGAAACAGGGCTTGAGAATCCTTGCAGATGGTTCCACATGACCGCTGTTGGTCATTCTCCCCGACTATGATCAAGTTACAGGTTTTTTGCCCGGTGTGATACTTGGCTTTGTGAATCTGCAGGGCTTTGGCATTCTTGCAGATACTTCCACATGGACGTTGCAGACCATCCTTCCCGATTACAAGCAGGTGACAGGTTTTTTGCCCGCTGTGGTAGCAGCTTTTATGAACCGCCAGGGCTTGAGCATTCTTGCAGACTTTTCCACATGTCTGCCGCTGGCCATTCTTTCCGATGACATCCAGGTTACAGGTTTGTTGACCGGTGTGAGCAGTTCTTTTGTGATCCCTGAGGGCACGATTATTACTGCAGACCTTTCCGCACGGTTGCGGCTTGCCATCCTTCCCGACTATTGTGGTTTCGCAGGTTTTTATTCCGCTGTGGTCTCTTATTTTGTGATCCGCGAAGGCACGATTATTATTGCAGACCTTTCTGCACGGTCGTGGCTTGCCATTCTTCCCGACCAGGGTCACCTTACAGGTTTGTTGTCTGTTGTGGACCCTGCTTTTGTGAGACCACAGAGATTGAGTATTTTTGAAGGCTCTCCCGCATGGTTGTTGCTGACCATCCTTCCCAACCACCGTCAGGTAACAGTTTCTTCGCCCGGTGTGGGTATTTTTTTTGTGATTAATCAGGGCTTTAGCATTCCGGTAAACCTTCCCGCATGACAGCTGTTGACCATTTTTTCCGATCACTGTCAGGTTACAGATTGCTTGTCTGGCAGGTTCAGTTGCATCGGCTGCCTCTGAACTTATTGTGCATGCGACCCCGTCTGAGTCGACCCAATCTGCATAGTTGCAGCTGTTGATTGGGTTGCCATCAATGTCACGAGTCTGTGGCTGGTATGACAGTGAATGAAGCGGTTGGCCAAAATTGCATAAGAGTTGAGTATCAAGGATACCATTCAAATCTTCGAAAGATGAGTTTTGTTGAAAATCTTCAGTGTCTTCAGGATTAAATCGACCTAAGCAACTGAAACAGTGTCCATTGGCCAAATGATGGCACGCGCCCAGAAAGGGGGCTGCCCTTCTGTGGTTTATCCAACTTTCTATGGAATTGAGCGGCCATTCATTTGACTCTCTGCTATCGAATGATGATCTGAATCGACAAATGCCGCGACAGGTAGAGACGAAACAATTTAAACCCAAAGTATGCAGGTTTGGCTGAAGACCTTCGTCACCGTCTTCATTATCATTGTTCAGGTGGCCAGCAGCGGAAGAGCCTCTATAGTGGGTAGTTGTCTTTTGAGCTTTCTGGCAGGAAGATTCTGATGGCTGGTATTGTTGTTGGTCATCTCCAGAGCCAAACACCACAGTGATGGCGGCGCACGAATGTCTCTGACTCGCCTGTTGTTCAATGAGGTTAAACAGCGATGAATCGAGGCGCCAATAGTTTTTTAGAAGCCAGGCAACAGCAACAACCACTTCTATGAGCAGCCATGAAGAAGTCATGGCACCGAGGGCGGGACCCTTGGTGGTGAAGATCAGTTCGTAGGCAACAAGCAGCTTGGCAGTGTGGAGCCATTGCCACGAGATCGATTCAGGAAAAGTTGTTTTGACTCCGTAATTGCCAGGTTTCTGTCGTTTGCCATTAGGCGGCAAATCTGATCCTGCATTGTCGCTTGTGTCGACAACGTTTGATGGTTTTTCTGACACTGCCTGTCTTGCACACTTTATAGAAAAGCTTCGGTTTGGAAAAGTTGCATTCTGCCCAAGCTCGACAACAAAGCACCTTGTTGACTCTTCAGCCTGACAGACGACAGGAAATGAAACGAGCAGCAATAGTGATGCTGCAAAAAGTGAGTGTTTAATAACTCTATCCTTGTACTCTGCTATACAGAGAGGAAGGATAGGTTATGAAGATAAGTTTGCTTCTTCAGGTATCTGTGAATAAGTGTCAGCACTCAGAGAGGGTGTTCTGGTGATCAGGATCACTTCATAAGCAACCAGAAGATTCGTCGCATAAAGCCATTGCCAGGAAATCGACTTAATGTTGATCGTTTTTACCCTATGTCTTTGATGTCTATGTCGTTTCTTATCCGATGGCAAATCGGATTCTGAATAGTCTTTGGTATCGGTAATGACTGTGGAGATATCTGACAATACGCTCAGGTTTCGCTTTATAGAAAATTAATTCTGATCCGCATCAACAGGTTTGCGTTTTCGATGTTTTCTTTTATGATCCGAGAAGGCTTTAGCATTCTGGCAGATCGTCCAGCATTTCTGTCGCGTGCCATCCCTCCCGATTATGGTTTCCTCACAGATTTTTTTGCTACTGTGGTTCTTTCTTCTGTGATCCAACAGGGCCTGAAAACTGTTAAAAACGGATCCGCACGGCTGCTGTTGGTTATCCTTCCCGCGCACAGTCACGTCACAGGTCTTTTGCCCGGTGTGGTATTTGCATTTATGAGATGACAGAGATTCAGCGTTCTTGAAGATTTTCCCGCATGGTCGCGGCTGGCCATCTTCTCCAGTCACTGGCACAGGACAGGTCTTTTGCCCGCTGTGGAGAGTTCTTTTGTGATGCGTCAGGGCATAAGTATTTTTGAAGACCTTCCCGCATAACTGCGGTTGGCCATTTTCTCCAGCCACTACCACACCGCAGGTTCTTTGGTTAGTGTGCTCTCTTCTTTTGTGATCTGAAAGAGCATTAGCATGCTTGCAGACTCTTCCGCATGGCTGCAGTTGACCATCCACTCCGATTACGGTCTCGATACAGGTTTTTTGCCCGGTGTGGTATTTGCTTTTGTGAATCGAAAGGGCAGTAGTATTCATGCAAACCTTACAGCATGGTTGCTGCAGGCCATTCTTTGTGACCACTGTTGCGTTACAAATTTTCTGCCCGCTGAGGTTTGTGGCTTGTTCTCTGCCTGTCCGGGAAAGATGAAGTGGGTTATGACCCAATTGGGGTGATCCTGTTATTTGTTGTGTTTTTGACGCCCCCGCTGGAAGTCTGAAAGGTTTGCGGACATAGGAATTCCTGATTTTTTTGAGAAGACTATGATCACGCAGATTGAGTAAACCATTGACTATAACCAAATCATCATCAGTGACAGACAAATACTTATGCCTTGGCGCATTATCATGGAGTGGCTGGCCAGAGTTAGACTGTGCTTTCCCTGCATTCATCGAGAGGGTATGGTTGCAGCTGTTTGTCAGGTTGTCATTAACGTCATGGGGCTGAGCTTGATGCGTCTGAGGCAGAAAGGTTTCACCAGGAGTGCATTGGAATTGAAAGGAAAAGCGATCATTGAATACTTTTACAGGCGGTTTTTTTTGTGAGTCTGTAGTGTTTACAGAATCATAGTAGCCTGTGCAACTGAGACCGTGTTTAATTATCAAAGGAGGACATGAGCTTTGTCCGGGTATTGCTCCTGTAGGACCTGTTGAGCTTTTTTCGACATTCAGTGGTGATTCAGCAGGCCTTCTGCTGCTGGCTGATGATCGGAATTGACAAATGCCACGACAGGAATTTACGAAGCAATTCAGACCTAAAGTGTGAGAGTCTTGCTGAGGGTTTCTTTTACCCTCGCCAGAGTCAGAATACAGGTGATTAATGAAATAGCGCTCAGGCCGAGTGGCAGCCTCTGGGGCTTGCTGGCTGGATGATTCTAAAGGCTGGCCTTGTTGTTGGTTATGTCCAGAGCCAAACATTGTAATCATACTCGCAAACGGCTGATCCCACTGTCTCAACATAGATGCCGTCTGTTGTTCAATCGGGTTAAATAACGGTGAGTTGGGGTTCCAGTAGTTTTTTAAAAGCAAACCGACAGCGAAAGCGGCTTCTACAGGTAGCCATGAATAGGGGTTAGCTCTCAGAGGAGTGCCTCTAGTGGTGAGGATCAATTCGTAAGCAATCAGCAGGTTAGTGGTGTAAACCCATTGCCACGAAATAGACTCAATGGGGTTTGGCTTTACCCCGTAAAAGCCTGATCTGTGTCGTTTTCCATCAGGCAGCGAAGCTGATCCTGTGTAGCTGCTTGTGTCAGGAATATCTGAAGGGGTGTAAGGCGTTATAGAAAAGCTCTGGTCTGGAAAACCTCCATTCTGTTCAAACTCGACAATAAAACGGCTTGTCAACGGCTCGGCCTGACAGGCGACGGAAATAGATAGTAGAAACAACGGTGTCGAGAAGAGTGAGTATTTAATAATTCTATCCTTGGATTCTGGTTTACAAAGAGGAAGGATAGATCAAGAAAATAAGTTTGTTTTTCTGCTAAAGAGCTCTTGTTAATCCAGATTCGTATCAACAGGCTTGCGTTTTCGATGTTTTCTTTTGTGCAGTCGCAAGGCTTCAACATTCTTGCAGGCTTTTCCGCATGGTCGCTGCTGACCATCCTCTCCGATCAGGGGTTCGTCGCAGGTTTGTCGTCCGGTGTGGACCCTTTTTTTGTGATTCTTCAGGTATCGAGCATTAGTGAGGACCATTCCGCATGGTCGAAGCAGGCCATCCTCACCGATCACGGTTACGTCACAGGTTTTTTTTCTGCTGTGAAAGTGTTCTTTATGATGCATCAGGGCAATAGTATTCTTGAGGATCTTCCCGCATAGCTTAGGCTGGCCATCCTCCCCAACCATGGTAGCGTTGCAGGTTCTTTGTCCGGAGTGGTATCCGCTTTTGTGATCCGTCAGGGCTTGAGCATTTTTGCAGACTTTTCCACATGGCTGCTGCTGGCCATCTTCCCCAATCACGGTGACTTCACAGGTTTTTTGACCGGTGTGGTCTCTTCTCCTGTGATCTGACAAGGCATTATTATGCTTGCAGACCTTGCCGCATTGTCGTAGCTGACCATCCTCTCCGATCACGGTCTTAAGGCAGATTTTTTCCCCACTGTGGTAAGTGCTTTTGTGAACCGATAAAGCTGCGGCACTCCAGCAGACCTTTCCGCACAATCGCTGCTGGCCATTCTTCCCGACCACCGTTGCTTTACAGATTTTTTGCGTTATGTTGTTTTTGGCTTGCACTGTGTCTTTCTGGGAAAAATGAAGTGGGTTATGACTGAAATGGGTTGATCCCTCTGTTGTTTGTTGTGTTTCTGAAGTCTCCATTGGGGGGTTGAAATGGTCACGCATAAAGGAAATTCCTGTTTTTACGCGAAAACTGTGACAACCAAGATTGAGTAATCCATAGACTATCACCCAATCTTCAGCTGTGAGAGGTAAATGCCTGTGCATTGGCACATCATGATTGACTGAGTCGGCAGGGTCCGCATGTGCTGCTTCTGCATGCCCTGATTGTTTCGGGTTACAGTTATTTGTCGGTTTGTCATTAATGCCATAAGGAGGGCGCGGGCTTTGCCCGAATGTCATTTTTGTGCAGCCTTTCGAACTTTCTTTTAAATTCAGCAGCCATTCAGCAGCTTCTCTGCTTTCGGATGATGGTTGGAATCGACAAACACCGTGACAGGGATGGACGAAACAATTTAAACCCATAGTGTGTGAATACTGTGGTGGGTTTCCGTCACCGTCGTCAGAGTCAGAGTAGGGGCGATGAGTGAAATAGCCTGTATTCTGGATGGTAGCTTTTGGGGCTTGCTGAACGGATGATTCTGAAGGCTGGACCTGTTGTTGGTCATGTCCAGAGCCGAACAGGGTAATGATAATCGCAAACGGCTGATCCTCCTGTGGCAAGATAGATGGCGCTTGTAGTTCAATTGGGTTAAACAACGCTGAGACCGGTTTCCAATAGCTTTTTAGAAGCCAACCGACAGTGAAAACCACTTCGACAGGTGGCCATGAATGAGGGCTGCTGTCTGGAGACACTTCTTTGGTGGTGAGGATCAGTTCGTACGCAGTCATCAGATTAGTGGTGTAAATCCACTGCCACGAGATCGACTGAATTATAGAAAAGCGCTTTTTTGGAAAACTTTCATTCTGTTCAAGCTCGACAATAAATCCACTTTTCAACGGTTCAGTCTGACAGAAGACAGAAAACGAAAGCATCAACAGCGTTGTTGCAAAGAATAAGTGTTTAATAATTCTATCCTTGGATTCTGATATACAGTGAGGAAGGATAGATCAAGAAAATAAGTGTGCCTTTCTATCAAAGAGCTTCTGTTAATCCTGGTCGGCTTCAAGAGGCTTGTGTTTTCGATGCAATCTTTTGTGCTTAGACAGGGCTTTAGCATTTTTGAAGATTTTTGCGCATTGTTGCTGATGACCATCAAGCCCGACCACGGTCATGCTACAGGTTTTTTTCCCACTGTGGGCAGTGCTTTTGTGACTCGAAAGAGCGCCGACATTCTTGTAGGTTCTCCCGCATCGACGCTGCTGACCATCCTCTGCGACCATGGTCAGGTTACAGATTTTTTGTCCGCCGTGGATAGTGCTTTTGTGATTCCAGAGAGACGCAGAATTCCTGCAGGTTGTCCCGCATAGCCGCTCCTGACCATCTTCCCCGAACACGGTCAGGCCACAGATTCTTTGCCCGCTGTGAATACTGCTTTTATGAGTCGAGAGAACTGCAGCGTTCTTGCAGATTACCCCGCATGGCCGCAGCTGGCGATCTTTTCCAAGCACTTTAAATTCACAGGTTTGTTGCCGACTGTGGTTCCTTTTTTTATGGTCAGTCAGGTTTCGAGAGTGCCTGCAGACCTTCCCGCATAGTCGTTGCTGGCCATCTTCCCCGACCAGGATGAAGTCACAGATCTGCTGCCCGCTGTGGTATTGACTTTTGTGGGTGCATAAAGATTGAGCATTTTTGCAGATCTTTCCGCATGGCCGCTGACGACCATCCTCCCCGACCACGGTCACGACACAGGTTTGTTGCCCGGTGTGGTCTCTTTTTTTGTGATCCGACAGTGCTTTGGTACTCTTGCAGGGTATCCCGCATGGCCGCTTGAGGCCACCTTCTCCGATCTCGATTACGTCACAGATTTGTTGCCCGGTGTGGTTTCTCCTTTTGTGACCCAACAGAGTTTGAGCATTCTTGCAGACAGTCCCGCATGGCAGTGACTGGCCATCCTTCCCGTCCACGATCAAATCACAGATTTGTTCTCCAGTGTGGTTTCTTCTTTTGTGACTCGCCAGAGCCTGAGAATTTTTGCAGACCATCCCGCATGGCCGTTGCTGACCATCCACCCCGAGTACTCTCACGAGACAGGTTCGTTTCACGGTATGGTTTCTTTTTTCCTTAGTCGACCTGACTTGTCGGTAATGGGTCGCCCCCCCGAAAGGAAGGCAGCCCGAAGGTGAAGCCCCTGTCCATTGAGTTGTGCCCGCTTGAAAGGTGTTATGGTTTGATGCTGTGAAGTGGGAAAGGGCAGAGGCAATCCCGGTTTTTTCCACAAGGCTATGACTACCCAGATTGAGTAACCCATTGATTATGACCAAATCATCACTGTCTTCGGTTAAATGCCCATGCATTGACACATAATGATTGAGTGGCTGGGCAGGATCAGTATAACTGGCCTCTGCACTCGGTGGATAGGCATTTTCAGACGATGGTCGGAGTCGACAAATGCCATGACAGGGATAGACGAAACAATTTAAACCCAAAGTATGTCGGTTTGGCTTAGGGTCTTCGTTACCGTCAGCAGAGCCAGAATGCAGCGGGCTGGTGAAAGAGCCTGTTCGTTGGGTGATAGCATTTGCCGCCTGCTGGCCAGATAATTCTGATGACTGATAGTGTGTTGTATGTTGTCCAGGGCCAGGCATCATAGTGGTGATCATAAACGGGTCACTTTGACTCGTCTCCTGTCGTTCAATCGGCTCAAACATGGGTGATTCGGGGTTCCAATAGCTTTTTAAAAGCCAACCGGCAGCGATAACAGCTTCTACAGGTACCCATAAACAGGATAGAGGGGGCTCTCTGGTAGTCAGAATCAGTTCGAAAGCAACCAGCAGATTTTTGGCGTAAAGCCATTGCCACGAAATCGACCCAATGAGGGATGTTTTAAACCCGTAACTGAAAGGTCTGTGTCGTTTTTTATCCGATGGGAAATGAGGTTTCGCATAGCCGTTTTTGTCGGCAATGTCTGATGGGTTTCCCGACAATGTAAGCTGGTCAGGTTTTACAAAAAAGTTCTGGTTTGGAAAGTCTGTATTCTGCTCAAACTCGACAATAAAAAGTCGTGTCAACGTTTTTGCATGACAGATGACAGACAATGACAGTAACAGCAATGCTACAAACAGGTAATGTTTAATAATCAATACTTGCTTTCTGGTTTACGCAGAGGAAGGATAGATCACCACATCTGAGAGCGGGTATTATTTCAGTTCAAGGGCTGAGATCATCGTTCTGGTCCAGATTAACAGGCTTGCGTTTTCGATGTACTCTTTTGTGTTCATAAAGGCCTCCGGCATTACTAAAGACTTTCCCACATTGCCGCTGCTGGCCATCTTTCCCGATCAGAGTCTCGTAACAGGTTTTTTGCCCGCTGTGGATAGTGCTTTTGTGAGTCGACATAGCGGCAGCATTTTTGCAGATTTTCCCGCATTGACGTTGTTGACCATCCTTCCCGACCACAGTTATATAACAGGTTTTTTTTCCACTGTGTTCTCTTCTTTTGTGTTCCGCCAGGGCTTTAGTATTCTTGCAGAGCTTCCCGCATGGCCGCTGCTCGCCATCCTGCGAGACCACTGTTTCAGCACAGACTTTTTGTCTCGTGTGATATCCGTTTTTGTGAGCTGACAGAAGTGGAGCATTCTTCAAAACCATCCCGCATGGCCGCAACTGTCCATCCTCCGCGATCACGGTCATATCACAAGTTTTTTGTCCGGTGTGGTCTCTCCTTTTGTGATATGTGAGGCCTTGAACACTCTTGCAGATCAATCCGCATTTCCGCTGCTTGTTATCCTTGTCGACCACAGACACGTCACAGGTTTTTTGACCAGTATGGTTTCTGCTTTTGTGATCCGCCAGAGTCCGAGCATTCTTGCAGAGCTTCCAACATAATCGTTGCTGGCCATCTTCCAGGATCACTGTCTCGTCACAGGTTATTTGCCCGGTGCAGTCTTCTCTTTCTTGATTCGAGCTGGCTTTTTCATAATGGCAAGCCCCACCAAAAGGAAGGTAGCCCGAAGGTGAAGCCCCTGACCATTTAACTTCGTCCGTTTTAGAGGTTTCAGGATTTGATCTCGTTAATACAACCTTACCGGGTGCTTCGACAAGGCCATGATTACCCAGATTGATCAGCCAATTAATTATGACCCAATCGTCAGACTTGACAGGCGAATGCCCGGGCATTGTCAGATCATCATTCAGTTTCCGGGCAGACTCAGTACAGTTGGCCTCTGCACTTATTGAATGTGCATTATCGGATGATGATCGGAATCGACAAATGCCGTGACACGGATAGACGAAACAATTTAAATCCAAAGTATGTCGATGTGGTTGAGGATCTTCTTTACCGTCTCCAGAGTCAGAATGCACGGGGTTGATGAAAGAGCCTGAAAGTTCGCTGTTGGCTCCTGGAGCTTGCCGGACGGGTGATTCTGTTGGCTGATATTGTGGTGGGTTATGTTCAGAGGCAGTCATCATGGTGGTGATCGCAAAGGGATGATTTTGACTCACATCTTGTTGTTCTGTCGGGTTGAACAGCAGTGAATCCGGATTCCAATAGTTTTTTAAAAGCCAACCAACAGCGATAACCACTTCAAATGGCAGCCATGAATAATGGCTTGAACTTTGTGGTATGTCTCTGGTGGTGAGGATCACTTCGTGAGTAACCAGTAGATTTGTCGTATAAAGCCATTGCCACGAAATTGACTCAATTAGGGTCGTTTTTACCTCGTAACTGTCTGGTCTATGTCGTTTGTCATCCAATGGCAAATCGTGTTCAGGGTAGCTGTTTGTGTCGGCAATGTCTGATGGTTTGCTCGACGATGCAGGCCAGTCTGGGCTTATAGAAAAGTTCAGGTTTGGAAAATCTGCATTTTGTTCAAGCTCGACAATAAGGTGTCTTGTCAACGTTTTGGCCTGGGAAATGACAGACAACGACAGCAACAGCAGTGTTGCCAAGAGAGAATGTTTAATAATTCTATCTCTGCCTTTTGGTTTGAAGAGAGGAAGGATAGATCAAGAAAATAAGTGTGTTTTTATGTTTTGCTCATTGAAGGGCGGTTGTCCGTTCAAGGAGTGATACCATCGTCCGGTTCAACATCGACGGCCTTGCGTTTTCGATGTGTTCTTCTGTGATTGTATAGGACTCTGGCATTCTTGAAGATTTTTCCGCATTGTCGCTGCTGACCATCTTCCCTGATCACGGTTACGTCACAGGTTTTTGGCCCGCTGTGGAGATTGCTTTTGTGATAGGAAAGAATTGCAGCATTGTTGCAGATTGTCCCGCATCGCCGCTGCTGACCATCCACCCCGATAACAGTTAGGTTACAGGTTTGTTTTCCGCTGTGGTTTATTCTTCTGTGACCGATCAGGGCTACCGCATTCTTGCAGACCTTTCCGCATCGCCATTGCCGACCATCTTCCCCGACAACGGTCAGGTCACAGGTTTTTTGCCCTGTGTGGTCTCTTCTTTTGTGATCCGAAAGGTCTTGGACACTCCTGCAGGTTTTCCCGCATGGTCGTTGCTGGCCATCCTCTCCGATTACGGTCACGCGACAGGTTTTTTGTCCGCTGTGGATTTTTCTTTTGTGATTCGTCAGGGCTTGAGCATTATTGAAGGTCTTGCCGCATGTCCGGTGCTGGCCATTGTCTCTGATTATGGCCATGCCACAGGTTTTTTGTTCGCTGTGGACTTTTCTTCTGTGTTGCGCCAGATTTCGAGAACTATTGAAGGTCTTACCGCATTGCCGCAGCTGATCATCTCCATCGAACGCGATCACACTACAGGTGTGTTGCCCATTGTGGTAACTGCTTTTGTGATATGACAGGGCTTGATAGCTATTGTAGACTGTTCCGCACGACCGCAGCATACCATCCTCCCCGACCAGGGTCAGGCTACAGGTTTTTTGCCCGCTGTGAACTTTTTTTTTGTGGTCCGACAGGGTTCTGACACTGCTAAAGACCAATCCGCATGGTCGCAGTTGATTATCTTCGCTGACCAGAGTTGCGGTACAGGTTTGTTGGCCGCTGTGGTATCTGCTTCTGTGAGATGTCAGGGCTTGAAGATTCTTGCAGCCTTTCCCGCAAGGCTGCGACTGACCATCCTCTCCGATAATGGTCTCTTCACAGGTTTTTGGACCGGAGTGGAGGCCCCTTTTGTGATTGCTCAGAACCGCAAGATTCTTGAAGATCCTCCCGCACGGCCGCTGTTGACCATTTTCTCCGACTACGGTCACGGTACAGGTTTGTTGCCCAGTGTGCTTTCTTCTTTTGTGGTCCGACAGCATAACGGCACTCTTGCAGACCTTTCCGCATAGCTGAGGCTGACCATCCTCCATATAGACTGGCTGGTCGCAGGTTTTTTTTTCGGTATGGGCATTTCTTTTGTGATCCGATAGCGCTCTGGTACTGCTGCAGACCTTCCCGCATGGCTGTTGCCGACCATTTTCCCCGACCACAGTTATCTGGCAGCTTTGTTGCCCGGTGTGACTTTTTCTTTTGTGGTCCGTCAGGGCTTGGGCATTCTTGCAGACTGTCCCGCATGGCTGTTGCTGACCATCTTCGCCGATCACAGTGACGTGACAGACTTTTTGACCGCTGTGGATTCTTCTACGGTGGTTCGACAGGACATAACTATTCTTGCAGACTGCCCCGCAGGGCTGCGGCTGACCATCTTCTCTGATTACTATTGTTTCACAGACTTTTTGCTCGCTGTTGGTTGTGACTTGTGCTGTGGCTGTCTCGATAAAAGGAGTCTCGCAAAGAGTATGTTGGTTAAGATCAAGTCGGTATGATTCAATGGTTGTTGGTTGTGCTTCTGAATGATTAAGTTTAACGAAAATCCCTTCTTCTTCGAGAAGATATTGTGGGTCGAACAGTGCATTAATGTCGCCAAAATCACTGGTGTTCCAGGGCATGCTCCCCGGGTATGTCAAATCATTTCTGAATGACCCGGCAAAGTCATTTATATAAGCTACCTCGTCTATAGGTAGGCTTTCTTCGGGCTTTGGCGGCCATTCAGCGGACTCTCTGCTATCGGATGAGTGTCGGAGTCGACAAGTGCCATGACAGGAATTGACGAAACAATTTAACCCCAAAGTATGTCGATGTGGTTGAGAGTCTTCGTTACCGTCGCCAGAGTCAGAATGCAGGGGATAATTATAAGCTCCTGTGAGCTGGCTGGTGGCTTCTGTGGTTTGTTGGCCGGATGATTGTGAGCGCTGATATTGTGATGGGTTGTGTTCAGAACCGGACATCATAGAGATGATCGCAAGTCTGTGATTTTGACTCGCCTGTTTTTGTTTAATTGGCTTAAACAGCAGTGAATCAGAGTTCCAATAGCTTTTGAAAAGCCAGGCAGCAGCGACAACTGCTCCTGCAGGTAGCCATGAATAAGGAGTGGAGTACTGAGGAGCGTCTTTGCTAGTCAGAATCATTTCGTAAGCAGCCAGCAACTTCGTGGCGTAGAGCCATTGCCACGAAGTCGACTCAATGAGTGGCATTCTCATCCCGTAACTGTCAGGTCTGTGTCGTTTGTCATCTGATGGCAAAACAGGGTCTGCATAGCCGTATGTGTCGGCAATGTCTGACGGGTTGCCCGACGATGTTTGCCGGACAGGCTTTATAGAGAAGTTCTGGTTTGGAAAATCTGTGTTCTGTTCAAGCTCGATAATAAAATGTCTTGTCAACGATCTGGCCTGACAGATGACAGACAATGACAGTAACAGCAATAGCAGCGCTGCAAAGATTGAGTGTTTAATAATTCTGTGCCTGCCTTCTGGTATACAGAGAGGAAGAATAGATCAAGTAAACAGGCGTGTTCTTTTGTCTTTCTCATGAAAGGGCAGGTCTCTGTTCAAGGACTGAAGTCATCGTCCCGGCTGTCATTAACAGGGTTGCGTTTTCGATGTGTTCTTTTGTGATCCCGCAGAGCTTGAGCATTCTTGCAGATCTTCCTGCACAATCGCTGTCGACCATCCTTCCCGACCATGTTCAAGTCACAGGTTTTTTGTCCGCTGTGGACACTGCTTTTGTGAGTCGACAGAGCAGCGGGATTCTTGCAGATTGTCTTGCATGGCCTCTGCATTCCATCCTCCCCAACCAGGGTCAAGTTACAGGTTTGTTGCCCACCGTGTTTTCTTCTTTTGTGGTCCGACATGACTTTGGCACTCTTGCAGGGCTTCCCGCATGGCTGCTGCATGCCATCTTCCCCGACCACGAGCATGTCACAGGTTTGTTGCCTTGTGTGGTTTCTTCTTTTGTGATCCGCCAGGCTCTGAGCATTCTTGCAGAGCATCCGGCATGGTCGTTTCTGGCCACTTTTTGTGACCACGGTTACGGAACAGGTTCTTTGCCCGCTGTGGATAAAGCTTCTATGAGCCGAAAGGGCATGAGCATTCTTGAAGACCCGCCTGCACGGCTGCAGTTGGCCATCTTTCCCGATTAGGGTTGCGTCACAGATTTTTTGCCCGCTGTGACTTATTCTTTTGTGTTCCGCCAGGATTTGACTACTTTTGCAGACCTTTCCGCATTGACAAGGTTGACCATCCTCCCCGAGCACTGTCTCGCCACAGATTTTTTGCTCGGAGTGGTGTCTTCTTTTGTGATCCGAGAGAGCTTTAATATTGTTGCAGACCTTTCCACAGAGTTGCGGTTGGCCATCCTTCCCGAGCACTGTCTGGGCACAGGTTTGTTGTCCGGTGTGATGTCTTCTTTTGTGATCTGACAGGGCTTTGATGCTTTTACAGACTTTTCCACAGAATTGCGGTTGGCCATCCTCGCCGAGCACCGTCTCGCAACAGGTTCGAGGCCCCGAGTGGTGTCTTCTTTTGTGATCTGACAGGGCTTTGATACTGCTGCAGACTCTTCCACATAGTCGTTGCTGACCACCTTCCCCAAGCAGTTTGTCGACACAGATATGTTGCCCGGAGTGGTATCTTTTTTTTTGATCCAAAAGGCCTTGTTGGCAATGGTTAGCGCCTGTGTAAGGGAGACAACCCGAAGATGAAGTCTCTGCCGATTCAATGTCGTCCGTCTGAGAGTCTTTATCGTCTGATGTCGTGAATATAATCTTATCAGCTGCTGCCTGGGCTGTTCGGGAAGGATGAATCAGGTTTTGATTCCATTGGGTTGATGCTGTTGTTTGTTGTGCTTCCAAAGTTTCTGCCGGGGGAGTGCAATGGATTAGCGAAATGGAAAACGGGTTTTTTTCGGCAAGACCATGACTACCCAGATTGAGTAACCCATTGATTATGAGCAAATCATCGGTGGTGACGGGTAAATGCCAAAACATCGTCAGTGGTCGGGTTTTTACAGTACAGGCGGCCACTGCACTCAATGAATGTGCATTATCGAATGATGGTCGGAATCGACAAACACCATTACAGGGATAGACGAAACAATTTAAACCCAAAGTATGTCGATGTGATTGAGGGTCCTCGTTATCGTCATCGAAGCCAGAATGCCTGGGGCTGGTAAAAGACCCTTCGGGATAGGGGGTGGTTCTCGGAGCCTGTTGGCCAGATGCTTGTGAAGGTTGATATTGTGATGGGTTGCGTTCAGAACCAGGCGTCATAGTGATGATCGAAAGCGGGTCATTTATACTCGCCTCCTGTTGTTCATAAGGGTTGAATAAGGATGACACAGGGTTCCGATAGTTGTTTAAAAGCCATCCGACAGCTACGACCGCTTCCAGGGGTAATGATGAATAAAGGTTGAACCCCGTCGGGGCGTCTTTGGTGGTCAGGATCAGTTCAAAAACAACCAACAGATTTGCGGCATAAAGCCATTGCCACGAAATCGATTCAATAAGGGGCGTTTTCAGCCCGCAACTGCAAGTTTTCTGTCGTTTTTTATCTGATGACAAACTGGGTTCAATACTACCGTTTTTGTCGGCAATGTCTGACAGGGGGCCTGGCAATATATGCAAGTCGTTTTTTATCGAAAAGTGCTGTTTAGGAAAATCAGCATTCTGTTCAAGCTCGACAATAAAACGTCTTACCAATGGCTTGGCCTGGCAAATGACCGACAACGACAGCAACAGCAGTGTTGCAAAGAGAGAGTGTTTAATAATTCTATCTCTGCCTTCTGGTCTACAGAGAGGAAGGATAGATCAAGAAAATAAGTGTGTTTTTGTATCTTCCTCGAGGAAGGGGGAGTTTTTGCTATTCTCAATTTTCAAACAAAAAACCACATGGGACTGGCAGTATGAGCCTTGAGTCAAGAGTCACGGTACTGGAAGAACAACAAGACAAATGGGAGAAAGTGACCGCAAGCTTAAGCGATAGCTTATCGTTTATGCTTCGGTCATATCAGCAATTAGAGATTCACCTGAAAATACATGATCGGAAATTTGACAAGATTGACCAACGTTTTAAGGAGGTTGACCAGCGTTTTAAGGAGGTTAATCAACGTTTTAAGAAGGTTGACCAGCGTTTTGACAAGATTGAAAACTATTTAGAGGATCATGACCGTCGTTTTGACAAGATTGAAGACATGCTAATCCAGATCTTCAATAAGCTCGCGTAGCACAAACCTCACAGGACAGTCAGTACGAGTCTTGAGGCAAGAATCACGTTACTGAGAGCATCGGGAACACTTCCGTCGTTCCCGGCTTCACTCCCGTCATTGCCTCACTTCACATCAACAGGCTTGCGTTTTCGATGTGTTTTTTTGTGATTCGACAGCTCAAAGGCATGTTTGTATACCTTCCCACAAAGTCGCTGCTGGCCATCTTCCCCGATCACGGACAGGTTACAGGTTTTTTGCTCGGTGTGGTCTCTTCTTTTATGGTCCGACAGGGCCTGAGTATTTTTGCAGACCATTCCGCATGGCCGTTGCTGGCCATTATTCCCGGCAATGGCCAGGCTACAGATTTTTTGCCCGCTGTGGTATCTGGTTTTGTGAGATGACAGAGAGTTACTATTACCGAAGACCCTCCCGCATGCCTGCTGCTGGCCATCTTCTCCCACCACGATCCTGTCACAGGTTTGTTGTCCGCTGTGGACTCTGCTTTTGTGATCCAGAAGGGCTTGAGCACTACTGCAGACCGAACCGCATAGTTGCTCTATGCCATCCTCTGTGAGCACTTTTACGGCACAGGTTTTTTGACCGCTGTGGGCGCTGCTTTTGTGAGACGACAGTGATTGTAAATTCTTGAAGACCTTCCCACATAGCTCTCGCTGGTTGCCCTTCCCAAGCCAGGCTAGGTCACAGATTTGTTGCCCGCTGTGAGCTACTCTTTTGTGATACAACAGGGCCTTGGCATTTTTGCGGACTTTCCCGCATGGCCGCAGCTGGCTATTTTTTCCGGCCACGGTCTGGTTGCAGGTTTGTTGTTCGCAGTGGAGTATTCTTTTGTGATTCATCAGGGCATAAGCATTCTCGCAGACTGTTCCGCATGGCTGCTTTTCGCCATCCTCCCTGACTACTGTTACGACACAGGTTTTTTGTCCGGTATGGTATTGGCTTTTGTGAGATGAAAGTACTTTTTTATTCTTGCAGACCTTTCCGCATTGCCATCGCTGACCATCTTTCCCGGCTACGGTCATCTCGCAGGTTTTTTGCCCGGTATGGGTTCTTTTGTGGGATGACAGAGCTTTAGCGCTCCTGAAGAGCTTCCCGCATGGCTCTTGCTGGCCATCTTTCCTGATCATGATCTCGTTACAGGTTTCTTGTCCGGCGTGGTCCCTGTTTTTGTGATTACACAAGTCTAAAGCATTTTTGAAGACCTTTTCGCATGGCCGTTGCCGGTCATCCTTCCCGGTCACAATCTCGTCACAGGTTTTTTGTCCGCAGTGGTATCTTCTTTTGTGTGACATCAGGGCCTGTAGATTCTTGCTGAGCACTCCGCATGGCCGCCGCTGGCCATCCTCCCCGATCACGGTAAGGTTACAGGTTCGTTGCCCGGTGTGAACTTTTCTTTTGTGATCCGACAAGGCGTATTTACCCTTGTAAACCTTTCCACATAGCTGCAGTTGGCCATCCTTCCCGACCAGGGGCAGGTTACAGGTTTGTTGCCCGCAGTGGAGTGATCTTTTGTGGACCGCCAGGGCGCGAGCATTCTTGCAGACCTTCCCGCATGACGACTGTTGCTCATTCTTCCCGAACACTATCATGTTGCAGATTAATTGCCCGGCATTGCCAGTTGTATGGGCTACCTCTGTATTCTCTGAGTCTGAGGCGACCCCGTCTGAGGCGACGCCATTTTTAAAGTTGCAACGATAACAGTGTGCATTGGCCAAATGAGAGCATGAGCTCTGTCCGGGTATTGATCCTGTGTGGTCTGTTGAACTTTTGGATGAATCCAAAGATTGTCGGAATTGGCAAATGTCAATACAGGGATGGACGAAACAATTCAGACCCAAAGTATGTGAGTGCTGTTGAGGGTTTTCGTTACCGTCGGCAGAATCATAATAAAGAAGTTGAGTGAAATAGCTTTTAGGGAAGGTGATGGTCTGTCGGACTGGCTGGCCGGATGATTCTGATGGTGTGGTTTGTTGTGAGACATGTTCAGAGCCAGCCATCACAGTGGTGATCGCAAACGGATGATCCTGAATCGCCTTTTTTTGTTCAATCGGGCTAAACAGCGTTGAATTGGGGTTCCAATAGCTTTTTAAGAGCCAACTGACAGTGATAGCCGCTTCTGAAGGCAGCCATGAATAAGCGTTTCGCCATAGAGAGCTGTCTTTGCTGGTCAGGATCAGTTCATAAGCAATCAGTAGGTTAGTGGTGCAGAGCCATTGCCACGAAATCGAGTCAATGAAGGTGGTTTTCACTCCGTAACTGTCAGGTTTATGTCGTTTGTTATGGGATGGCAACCCGGGCTCTGCATAGCCGTGTTCGTCGACAATGCCTGACGGAGGGCCCGACAATATACGCAAGTCGTGTTTTATAGCAAAGTGCTGTTTGGGAAAATCAGCATTCTGTTCAAGCTCGACAATAAAACGTCTTACCAATGGCTTGGCCTGGCAAATGACGGACAACGACAGCAAGAGCAGCGCTGCAAAGAGAGAGTGTTTAATAATTCTATCTCTGCCTTCTGGTGTACAGAGAGGAAGGATAGATCAAGAAAATAAGTGTGTTTTTGTAACTTTCTCATGAAAAGGAAGTTGTCCATTCAAGGATTAAGGTCATTGTCTAAATTCACATCAAAAGGCTTGCGTTTTCGATGAATTCTTTTGTGATTCGACAGGGCTTGGAGATTTTCACAGACCTTCCCGCACGGCCGCTGCTGACCATCCTCCCCGATCACTGTCACTTCACAGGCTTTTGGCCCGCTGTGGTCTCTTCTATAGTGATTCGTCAGGGTTCTGGCATTCTTGCAAACCTTTCCGCATGGTCGTTGCTGTCCATCCTCAACGACCACCGTTGCGTCACAGGTTTTTTGCCCGCTGTGGATTTTGCTTTTGTGATCCCGCAGGGCATGGGCACTCTTACAAACCCTCCCACATGGTCGCTGCTGACCATCTTTCTCGACCACTGCCACATCACAGGTTTTTTGCCCGCTGTGAACTTTGCTTTTGTGAACCGAGAGGATTGAAGCATTCTTACAGACCGTCCCGCATGGCCTCTGCTGGCCATCCTTCCCGACTAATGCCTCGTCACAGGTTTGTTGCCCGGAATGGAAGATGCTCCTGTGAATCCCAATGGCTACGAGATTCTTGCAGGTCATACCGCATGGCCGCGACTGGCCATCCTCACCAACCACGGTTGTGTTACAGGTTTGTATCCCGGTGTGCTCTTTTCTTCTGTGATAAGACAGAGCCTGAAAATTCTTGTAGATCTTCCCGCATGGTTGCTGCAGGCCATCCTCTGTGACCAGGGTCGCTCTACAGGTTTGTTCCCCGCCGTGGTTTTTGCTTTTGTGATTCCAAAGAGATTGAGCATTCTTGCAAACCATGGCACATACCCGCTTTCGGCCATCCTCCCTGACCACAGTAAAGTCACAGGTTTTTTGCCCGCTGTGGACGATTTTTTTGTGAGCGTAGAGGGCTTGAGCATTCTGGCAGGTCATCTTGCATGGCCGCCGTCGTCCGTTCTCCCCGGCCACGGTTAGCTCACAGGTTTTTTGCCCGGTATGGTAACTGCTTTTGTGAGATGAAAGTGCTCTTTCATTCTTGGCGACCTTCCCGCATTGCTGCAGTTGGCCATCCTTTCCGACTAATAACTCTCTGCAGATTGTTTGCCGCGGGGAATTAGTTGTATCGGCCAGAAGAGTAACCTTTGAGTTCAGGGCGATCCCGTCTAAGGCGATCCCGTCTAAGGCGACCCCGTCTAAGGCGACCCCGTCTGTAGAGTCGAAGCTATCAAATTGTGTATTAGTTTGATGGGGGGTTGAGCTTTGTTCGAGTGTTGCGCCTGTGTGGTCTGCAGAACTTTCTCGACATTCCAGCGCTCCGCTATCGGATGAATCTGAAGATTTTCGGAATTGACAAACATCATTACAGGGATGGACGAAACAATTTAAACCCAAAGTATGTGAGTGTTGTTGAGGGGCTTCGTTACCGTCATCAAAGTCAGAATACAGTAGACTGGTGAAATAGCCTATAGGGTAGGTTGTGATTTGCGGGGCTTGTTGGATGGATGATTCTGAGGGCTGGGCCTGTGCTTGATTAGGTTCTGAGCCAGGCATCATAGTGTTGATCGCAAACGAGAGATCCACCTCTGTCAACATAAATCTCGCTTGTTGTTCAAGAGGCATAAACAACGCTGAATCAGGGGACCGATTGCTTTTTAAAAGCCAACCAACAACGATAATCGTTTCTACAGATAGCCATGGATAAAGATTGGAGCTTAAAGAGGCGTCTTTGCTAGACAGGATCAGTTGAAGAGTAACCAGAAGGTTCGCGGCGTAAAGCCATTGCCATGAAATCGAGTCAATGAAGTTTATTTTTATTCTGTGATTGTCATTTCTGTGTCGTTTGTCATCCAATGGTAAATCAGACACTGTATGGTCGTTTGATCCGACAATAAAAGGCTCTGTCAACGGCTCGGCCTGACAGAAGACAGATAATGACAGTATCAGCAACAGCAGTGCTGCAAAGCATGAGAGTTTAATAATTCTATCCTTGCCTTCTGATTTACCAAGGGGAAGGATAGACCAGGGAAGTAAGTGTGTTTTTGTGCCTTACTCATAAAAGAGCGGGTGTCAGTTCAAGGACTGAGGTCATCTTGCTGGCCCACATCAAGAGGCTTGCGTTTTCGATGTCTTCTTTTGTGCTCCGAGAGAGCATGAGCATTCTTGCAGATCTTACCGCATTGCTGCAGCTGACCATCCTCTCCGAGTACTATTAAGTCACAGTTTTTTTTCCCGGTGTGGATTCTTCCTTTGTGATCCATTATGGCTTTGGCATTTTTGAAGACCTTCCCACACGGCCGCGACCGACCATCCTTTCCCATTACTGGCATGTCGCAGATTTGTCGCCCGGTGTGGAATATTCTTTTGTGTTCCCGGAGGGCTCTGGTGTTGTTGCAGACCTTCTCGCATGCCCACTGCTGACCATCCTCTCCAGCCACGGTCACGTTACAGGTTTTCCGCTCGCAGTGGTTGCTGCTTTTGTGCTCCGAGAGGGCATGAGAATTCTTGCAGACTTTTCCGCATGCTCGCTGCTGGCCATTCTCAGCAACCACTATCACGTCACAGTTTTTTTGCCCGGTGTGGAAGTAGTTTTTGTGAGATGACAGTGATCGATAACTCTTGCATACTTTTCCGCACGGCTGCGGCTGGCCATCATCCCCGATCACGGTTATGCCGCAGGTTTGTTGTGTGCAGTGATCTTTTGATTTGTGGTGCATCAGGGCAGCATTATTGATGCATACCTTTGCGCATGGCCGCTCTTGGCCATTCTCACAGATAACGTTTACGTAACAGGTTTTTTGCCCGGTGTGGTATCTGCTTCTATGAACCGTCAGAGATCGAATACTCTCACAGATTTTTCCACATGGTCGCTGTTGGCCATCTTCCCCGATTATGTTTACGACACAGGTCTGTTGCCCACTGTGGACAACGCTTTTGTGATACCACAGAGTTTTGGCATTCTGGTAGGACGCTCCGCATAGCTGCGGCTCGTTATCCTCCCCAGTCACTATTGCGTCACAGGCTTTTTGCCCGGTGTGGTATCCGCTTATGTGAGACAAAAGAATTTTTTTATTCTTGTAAACCTTCCCGCATTGTCGGAGCTGGCCATCCTCCCCGAACATTATCACATTACAAGTTGCCTGCTGGGCAGGGCTGGTGGCATTACTGGCCAGTTGGGGGCATGAGCTTTGTCCGGATGTTACTTCTGCGTAGCCTGTTGAACTTTCTTCACAAACCAACCCTGCGCTACTGGATGGATCTAAACATTGTCGGAATCGACAAACACCATTACAGGGAGAGATATAACAATTTAAACCCAAAGTATGCAGTTGTCCTTCAGGGTCTTCGTTACCTTCGTCAGAATCTGAATACAGGAGGCTGGTGTGATAGCCTCTAATGTGAGTGGTGGCTTGCAGGGCACGCTGGCCAGATGGTTCTGATGGCTGATATTGAGGTTGATCCTGCTCAGAACCAGGCATCATAGTGTTGATTACAAACGGGCGATTTTGACTCGCCTCTTGTTGTTCAATCGGGTTAAACAGAGGTAAATAGCGATTCCAATAATTTTTTAGAAGCCAACCGGCAGTGGTAACCGCTTCCAAAGGTATCCATGAATAGCGGTTTGAGCGAAGAGGGGCGTCTCTGGTGGCTAGAGCCAGTTCGTTAGCAATCAGCAGATTCGCAGTGTAAAGGCATTCCCACGAAATCAACTCAGTGAGAGGCATTTTTTCTCCGTAAATATAAAAACTCTGTCGTTTTTTATCCGTTGGCAATTCGTGTTCTGCGTGGCCATTTGTGTCGGCAATCTCTGAGGATTTTTTTGGCAATGTGTAGCGGTCACCATTTATAGAAAAATTCCCGTTTGAAGAGCCTGTATTTTGTTCAGGCTCGACAATAAAATGACTTGTACATGCTTCGGCCTGATAAACGACAGGTAATAAAAGCGTCAGAAGAAGTGCCGCAAAGAGTGAGTGTTTAATAATTCTATCCTTGCCTTCTGGATTACAGAGAGAAAGGATAGATCAAGAAAATAAGTGTGTTTTTGTGTCTTACTCATAAAGGCCGGGTGTCAGTTCAGGGAGTGAGGTCATCGCCCTGGTCCGAATCAACAGACTTTCGTTTTCGATGTCTTCTCTTGTGATTCGACAGGTCTTGATTACTCTTGCAGACCCTCCTGCATGGTCTCTGCTGACTATCCTCTGCGACCACTGTCATATCACAGATTTGTTGTCCTGAGTGGACTTTTTTTTTGTGATACCTCAGGGCTAGAGCATTCATACAGACCGTCCCGCATGGCCGCTGCTGACCATTCTTGCCGACTATTACCACGTCACAGGTTTGTTGCCCAGTGTGGACACTGCTTTTGTGATGCGAAAGGGCTTGAGCATTTTTGTAGACCTTCCTGCATGGCCGCTGTTGGCCATCCCCACCAACCACGGTCACATCACAGGTTTGTTGCCCGGTGTGGTATGTATATTTATGAACTGAAAGAGACTGAGCATTCTTTAAGACTTTCCCGCACTCTCGCGCGTGGCCGCCTTTCCCGACCACGGTTACATGACAGGTTTGTTGCACGGTGTGGAAGGATCTCTTGTGATACGACAAGGCTTGAGCATTCCTGCAAACCTTTCCGCATGGACGTAGTTTGCCATTTTCCCCGACCACGTTCACGTTACAGGATTGTCGCCCTGAGTGGAAGTTGCTTTTGTGACATGACAGGGATAGGGCATTCTTGTAAACCTTCCCGCATGACTGCGGTTGGCCATCTTCGCCGATCACGGTTACGTTACAGGCTTCTTGAGCAGCGTGCTTTCGTGATTTGTGCTGTTTCAGGGCAAAATAACCTATGCAGATCGTCCCACATGGTCGCCGCTGGCCATCCTCATCAACCACGACTAAGTCACAAGGCTTTTGCCTGGAGTGGTATTTGTATTTATGATACGTAAGGCTTCTAGTGTTTTTGTAGACCCTCCCGCATAGCCGCTCCTGGTAGTCCTCCCCGACTACCGTTGCGTCACAGGTTTTTTGTCCAGTGTGATATGTGCTTTTATGAACCGACAGGACTTTTGCATTCTTGTAGGCCATTCCGCATTGTTGCAGCAGGCCATCCTTCCCTAACACTACCACGTTGCAAGTAATTTGCCCGGCGGGGCTGGTGTTATCGGCTGCCACTTCTGCTATTGAGTTGGTGATGACCCCGTCTGAGGCAACCCCGTTTACGCTATTAGACGGATCGGAAGATTGTCGAAATCGACAAACACCGTTACAGGGATAGATAAAACAATTTAAACCCAAAGTATGCAGGTACTGTTCAGGGTCTTCATCACTGCCGCCAGAGTCAGAATACAGGTGGCTGGTGTAATAGCCTTTAAAGTGAGTATTGACTTGCTGGGGATGCTGCGCTGATGATTGTGATGACTGATATTGTGGTCGGTCCTGTTCAGAGCCAGCCATCATAGTGGTGATGGCAAACGGGTGATGTTGACTCGCCTCTTGTTGTTCAATTGGGTTGAACAGCAGTGAGTCGGGGTTCCAGTAGTTTTTTAAAAGCCAGCCAAGAGTGATAATCACTTCCAGAGGCAGCAATGAACAAGGGGTTGGGGATTGAGAGGTGTCTTTGGTGGTCAGGATCAAATTATAAGTAACCAGCAGATTCGTAGCGTATAGCCAATGCCAGGAAATCGACTTAATGAGGGGCTTTTTTACCCCGCAGTTGTAAGTCTTACGTCGTATCTTGTCAGGTGATGAATAGGGTTCCGTGTAGCCGTTTGTGTCGGCAATGTCAGGCGGTTTATCTGACAAGGTTTGTTGGTCGAGCTTTATAAAAAAATTATGGTTTGAACAGTCTGCATTCTGTTCAGGCTCGATAACAAAGCATATTGTCAAGGGTTCAGCCTGACAGGCGACAGACAAAGACAGTAACAGCAGTGCTGGAAAGAGTGAGTGTTTAATAATTATATCTCTGCCTTCTGGTTTAAAGAGGAAATGATAGATCAAGAAAATTTTTCTGGAGAGTTATGTATTCCCACGCAGAGCGAAGGTGCGGGTTTTTGGAGTTTTGCGACACTCCCTTAAAGTGCGGGTATCAGCTCAAGGAGTGAGGTTATTGAGTTGGTTCACATAAACAGGCTTGCGTTTTTGATGTCTTCTTTTGTGCTCCGAGAGGGCATGAGCATTCTCGCAGACCTTCCTGCATTGCCACAGCAGACCGTCGTCCCCGACCAGGGTCATGCCACAGGTTTGTTGCCTAGTGTGGACGCTGCTTTTATGAGCCGACAGATATTGATCGTTTCTGAAGGCCTTTCCGCACGGCTGCTGCAGGCCATTCTTTCCAACCACTGTCATAGTGCAGGTTTGTGGCTCACTGTGGTCTCTTCTTTTGTGATTCGACAAGGCTTTAGCATTCTGGCAGACCTTTTCGCATGGCTGTGGTTGGCTATCCGCACCAATTATTGATAGGTCGCAGGTTAGTCGCCCTCTGTGGATGCTGCTTTTATGACACGATAGAGATTGAGCACTCCTTAAAACCTTCCCGCATGGCCGCTGCTGGCCATCCTCCATGATCACGGTTACTTCACAGGTTTGTTGCCCGGTGTGGTGATTGTTTTTGTGATTCGACAAGGCTTTAGCATTCTTGCAGATCGTTCCGCACGGCCGCAGCTGGCCATCCTCCTCGATAACGGTCATATCACAGGTTTGTTGACCGGTGTGGAAATTACTTTTGTGATTCAACAAGGCTTTAGCATTCCGGCAGACCGTTCCGCATGGCCGTGGTTGGCTATCCGCACCGATTACTGATAGGTCACAGGTTTGTTGCCTGGTGTGGATGCTGCTTTTATGAGCAGACAGAGATTGAGCACTCCCTAAAACCTTCCCGCACGGCCGCAGCTGGCCATCCTTGGCGACCACGGTTATTTCACAGGTTTTTTGCCCGGTGTGGTAATTGTTTTTGTGATTCGACAAAGCTTTAGCACTCTGACATAACGTTCCGCATGGCCGCAGCTGGCCATCCTCCCCGACAACGATCGCATCACAGGTTTGTTGCTTGCTGTGGAAATTTCTTTTGTGATTAGACAAGGCTTTAGGATTCTGGCAGACCCTTCCGCATGGCTGTGTCTGGCCATTCTCCCTGACAACGGGCTCATAACAGGTTTTTTGCCCGTAGTGAGTGCTGATTTTATGAATTGACAGATCGACAGCATTCTTGAAGACCTTCCCGCACTGCCGTTTCTGGCCATCTTCCCCGATTACGATCAAGTTGCAGGTTTTTTGCCCGCTATGGTATCTGTGTTTGTGACTCGACAGGGCTTGAGTATTTTTGCAGACCTTCCCACAGGGTCTTGGCCGGCCATCCTCTCCGACTGATGTCAGGACACAGGCTTTTTGCCCGGTATGGTATCTGCTTCTGTGAAACAACAGATATTTTTTATTATTGAATACTTTCTTGCATTGCCGCACCTGACCATCATCTCCGACCTGGATCACGCTACAAGTTGCCTGTCCGGCAGGGAGCCTTGAGTCGGCTGCCCCTGCAACCATAGAGTTTGACGCGACACCGTCTACAGACGTACAACCAAAGCAGTGTGTATCAGCGAAATGGGGGTATGAGTCTGATACAGGGGGTGATCCAGTGTTGTCTGTCGAACTTTTTTCACAAACCAGCGCTCCGCTATTGGATGGGTCGTAAGATTGTCGAAATCGACAAACACCGTTGCATGGATAGATAAAACAATTTAAATCAAAAGTATGCAGGTATTGTCCAGGGTCTTCATTACCGCTGCCAGAGTCTGAATACAGAAGGCTGGTGTAATAGCCTGTAATATAACTAGCCGCATGTGGGGTATGCTGACCCGATGATTGTGATGGCTGAAATTGTGGTTGGTCCTGTTCAGAGCCAGGCATCAGAGTGGTGATGGCAAACGGGTGATTAGGACTCGCCTCTTGTTGTTTGATGGGATAAAACAACTGTGAGCCCGGGTTCCAATAATTTTTTAAAAGCCAGCCGACAGTGATAACTGCTTCCAGAGGTAGCCAGGAAATCGACTCAATCAGGGTCGTTTTCATCTCGTTATTGTAAAGTTTGTGTCGTTTTTCATCAGGCGGTGAATCGGGTTCTGTATAACCGTTTGTGTTGGCAATATCAGACGGGCTGTCTGACAAAGTTCTTCGGTCAAGCTTTATAAAAAAATACTGGTTTGAAGAATCTGCACTTTGTTCAGGCTCGATAACAAAGCATTTTGTCAAGGGGTTAGCCTGACAGGTGACAGACAACGACAGTAACAGCAGTACAGCAAAGAGTGAGTGTTTAATAATTCTATCCCTGTCTTCTGGCTTACAGAGAGGAAGGATAGATCAAGAAAATAAGAGTGTTTTTGTGTCTTTCGTATGAAAGGGCGGGAGTCAGATCAAGGGAGACCGTTCAGATTCGTATTAACAGATTTGCGTTTCCGATGTGTTTTTTTGTGATCCGAGAAGGCTTGAGCATTTTTGCAGACCTTTCCGCATGGTTGCGGCTGGCCATCCTTATCAATCAGGGGCAGTTCACAGGTTTTTTGACCTGAGTGGTAATTGCTTTTGTGAGACGACAGTGATGCTAAATTTTTGAAGACCTTTCCGCATGCCCGCTGCTGACCATCCTTATCAACCAGAGTCAGTTCACAGGCTTTTTGCCGTGAGTGGCAGTTGCTTTTGTGAGATGAGAGGGCTTTGGCACTATTGCAGACTTTTCCACATGGTTGCGGCTGGCCATCCTGATCAATCAGGTTCAGTTCACAGGTTTTTTGCCCGGTGTGGGTGCCGCTTTTGTGAGACGACAGTAATGCTAAATTTTTGAAGACCCTCCCGCATGCCCGCTGCTGGCCATCCTCCCCGAGGACAGTCATGCCACAGGTTTTTTTCCCGCTGTGGTAACTGTTTTTGTGACTCCACAGGGCTTCAGCATTCTTGCACACAGTTCCGCATGGTCGCGGCTGGCCATTATCTCCAATCACTGTAAATTCGCAGATTTTTTTCTCGCTGTGAGCGCTGTTTTTGTGAAACGACAGTGATCGTGAAGTCTTGAAAACCTGACCGCATAGTCGCAGCTGGCCATCTTTCCAGAGCACGGTCAAATTACAGATTTTTTGCCCGGTATGGTATGCGCTTTTGTGAGATGACAGGGCTTGAGCATTCTTGCTGACTTTCCCGCATGGTCGCTGCTGGCCATCCTCCCCGACCACAGTCACACCACAGGTTTTTTGTCCGATATGATCGGTGTTTTTGTGATTGTACAGGGCTCTGTTATTCTGGCAGAGCAATCCGCATGGCTGAGGTCGGCCATCCTCGCCGGTTACCGTATAGTCACAGGTTTTTTTTCCGCTATGGTACTTGCTTCTGTGAGATGACAGAGCTCTGGCATTTTTGCAGACTTTCCCGCATTGTCGCTGCTGGCCATCCTCCCCTGATACTATTTCATTGCACTTTGTTTGCCCTGCAAGGTGAGTTGGATCAGCTGATCCTGCTCCCATTAGGTTAAGGAAAACCCCGTCTGAGGCGACCCCGTCTGAGGCGACCACGTCCAGGGCGACCCCGTCTTCAAATTTATAAAGATAGTAGTGTGTATTTGCCGAATAGGGACATGAGTCTGGTTCTGGGTTTGTCTCTGTGTGGTCTGTCGAACTTTCTTCAAAAGCCAACTCACCGCTATTGTATGGATTGGAAGATTGTCGGAATTGACAAATGCCATGACAGGGATAGATATAACAGTTTAAACCTAAAGTATGCGAGTGTTGTTCAGGGTCTTCGTTACCGTCGTTAGAGTCAGAATAAAGGAGGCTGTAGAAATAGCCTTTAATATGAGCGGGGGGCTGTTGGCCGGGTGATTCTGATGGTTGGCCTTGTTGCGGAGCATGTTCAGAGCCAGCCATCATAGCGGAAATTGCAAACGGGGGGGGCTGACTCGCTTCTTGTGGTTCAATCGGGTTATACAGGGATGAATAGGGATTCCAATCGCTTTTTAAAAGCCAACCCACAGCGATAACTGTTTCTTCAGGTATCCATGAATAAGGGCTTGAGCTTAAAGGGATGTCATTGGTGGTCAGAAACAGTCCATAAGCAACCAGCAGATTCGTAGCATAAAACCACTGCCACGAAATTGACTGAATGAAGAACGTTTTCAACCTGTAGCTGTCAGGTCTGTGTCGTTTGTCATCAAGCTGTGAATAGGGTTCTGCATAGCCGTTTGTGTCGACAATGTCCGTTGTTTTGCCTGGCAATACCCTTCGTTCAAGCTTTATAAAAAAGTTCTGGTTTGGAAAATTTGCATTCTGTTCAAGCCCGACAATACAACGTCTTGTCAAAGGTTTAACCTGGCAGGTGACAGACAGCGACAGTATCAGCAGTGCTGCAAAGAGTGAGTATTTAATGATTCTATTCTTGTATTCAAGTCTACAGAGAGCAAGGATAGATCAAGCAAGCAAGCAAGCAAGCAAGTAAGTATGTTTTTGTGTTTTCCCAATGAAAGGGCCGGTTTCAGTTCAAAGTGTCAGGTAATCGTTCCGGTCCGCATCAAGAGACTTGCGTTTTCGATGTGTTCTTTTGTGCTTCGACAGGGCTTGAGTATTCTTGCAGCCCTTCTCGCATGATCGCAACAGACCATTTTTGTCGAGCACGTTTAAGTCACAGGTTTCTTGTCTGGTGTGATATTTGCTTTTGTGAGCCGACAGAGATGCAATACTGCGGAAGATCCTACCGCACGGCCGCTGCTGGTTATCCTCCCCGACTGTGATGAATTCACAGGTTTGTTGCCCGGTGTGATGATTGCTTTTGTGATTCGACAGGGCTTTGGCATTCTTGCAGACTGTCCCGCATGGCAGAGGCTGGCCATTCTTCCCAATCAGAGTAGCTTCGCAAGTTTGCTGCTCGGTGTGGACGCTGCTTTTGTGAGACGACAGTGATGATACATTTTTGAAGACCTTCCCGCATCTTCGCAGCTGACCACCCTCTCCGAGCACAGTCATGCCACAGGTTTTTTTACCGGTATGGTAATTGCCTTTGTGATTCGACAGAGCTTTGGCATTATTGCAGACTACTCCGCATGGCCGCGACTGGCCATTCTCTCCAATCACTGTAAATTCACAGGCTTTTTGTTCGGTGTGGGCCCTTCTTTTATGATTCGAGAGGGCCATAGCATGCTTGAAGAGCTTCCCGCATGGTTGCGGCTTACCATCCTTTCCGACCACATTTTCTTCACAGTTTTTTTGCCCGGAGTGTACTCTGCTTTTGTGATCCCATAGGGCTTTAGCATTCTTGCATATCATTCCGCAGGTTCGTGGCTGTCCATTCTCCCCGACTTCTGTCACGGGACAGTTTTGTTGCCCGCTGTGATATCTGCTTTTGTGATCCCATAGGGCTTTTGCACTCTTGAAGGTCATCCCGCACGGCCGCGGCTGGCCATCCTCACAGAGTATGGTCAAGTCACAGCTTTGTTGTCTGGTGTGGTATTTGCCTTTGTGATACGACAGGGCTGGAATATTCTTGCAGACTGTCCCGCATGGCCGTGACTGGCCATCCTCCCCGACGACTCTTACGTCACAGGCTTTTTGCCCGGTATGATATTGGCTTTTGTGATTCGACAGGGAATGAGTATTCTTGCAGACCTTCCGGCATGGATGCAGCTGGCCATCCTCCCCAAACACGTTGATATCACAGGCTTGTTGCCCGGTATGGGTGCCGCTTCTGTGAGATGACAGTGATCGTGCATTCTTGAAGACCTTCCCGCAAGGCTGCAGCTGGCTATTCCCCCCGAGCACAGTCAAGTCACAGGTTTTTTGTCTCGTGTGAGCTATTCTTTTGTGATCCCACGGGGCCTGAGCACTCTTGCAGTGAATCCCCCATGGTTGTGGCTGTTCATCCTCCCAGAGTACGACCATTTCACAGGTTTTTCTCTCATTGTGGGTGCTGCTTTTATGAACCGAGAGAGATTCAGCATTCCTGAAGATCTTCCCACATTGTCGCAGCTGGCCATCATCTGCGATCAGGATCACGTTACAGGTTGCTTGTCCGACCGGGGGAGTTGTATCGGCTGCCCATGCAACCATTGAGTCTAAGGCGACTCCGTCTGAGGCGACCCCATCTACCCTATTGGAAGGGTCGGAAGATTGTCGAAATCGACAAACACCTTTACAGGGATAGATAAAACAATTTAAACCCAAAGTATGCAGGTGTTCTTGAGGGTCTTCATTACCGCTGCCAGAGTCAGAATACAGAGGGCTGGTGTAATAGCTTGTAATATGAGTAGCGGCCTGTGGGGTATGCTGACCCGATGATTGTGATGGCTGATATTGAGGTTGGTTCTGTTCAGAACCGTTCATTATAGTGGTAATGGAAAACGGGTGATTTTTTAAAAACCAGCCGACAGTGATAACCGTTTCCAGAGGTAACCATGAATAAAGGGTTGGGCATAGAAAGATGTTTTTGGTGGTCAGGATCAGTTCATAAGCAACCAGCAGATTCGTAGCGTATAGGCAGTGCCAGAAAATCGACTCAATAAGGGTGGTTTTCATCCCGTAATTGGATGGTTTGTGTCGTTTTTTATCAGGCGGTGAATCAGGTTCCGTATGGCCGTTTGTATCGGCAATGTCAGACGGGGTGCCTGACAATGTTCGTCGGTCAAGCTGTATAAAAAAATTCTGGTTTGAAAAATCTGCATTCTGTTCAAGCTCGATAAGAAAGCATCTTGTCAAGGGTTTAGCCAGGCAGACGACAGACAACGACAGCAAAAAGAGTGCCACAAAAAGTGAGTGTTTAATAAATCTATCCTTGCTTTCTGGTTTACAGAGAGGAAGGATAGATCAAGAAAATAAGTGTGTTTTTTTGTTTCTGACACCAGAGGTGGTTATCAGCTCAAGGAGTGGGGTCATTGTCCTGATTCGCATTAGCAGGTTTGCGTTTTCGATGCATTCTTTTGTGATCCGTCAAGGCTTTGAGACTCTTGCAGATCTTCCCGCACGACCGCAGTTGGCCATCCATCCCGACCAAGGCCTCCTTACAGGTTTTTTTCCCGGAGTGGCATTGGGCTTTGTGATCAGACAGGGCTCTAGCATTCTTGCAGGCCTTCCCGCACTGGCATGGCTGTCCATCCACCCCGATCACGATTTCCATACAGATTTTTTGCCCGCTGTGATACTTGTGTTTGTGATCCAGGAGGCTTTTTGCACTCTTGTAGGTCTTCCCGCACGGCCTCGGCTGGCCATCCTCACAGAGCATGGGCAAGTCACAGCTTTGTTGTCCGGTGTGAGCTCTTCTTTTGTGATCCGACAGGGCCTGGGCATTCTTGCAGATCGTCCCGCATGGTTGTGGTTTCTCGTCCTCCCCGGGTACGGTCAAGTGACAGGTTTTTTGCCCGCTGTGGATGCTGCTTTTATGGGCCGACAGAGATTGAACATTCCTGAAGACCTTCCCACATGGTCGCAGCTGGCCGTCCTGCCCAGGCACGTTCACATCACAGCTACGTTGCCCCTTGTGGAAGTTGCTTTTGTGAGTCGACAGGACTCTGGCATTCTGGCAAATCATCCCGCATGGCCGTGGCTGGCCATACTCCCCGATGACTCTCAGGTTACAGATTTTTTGCCCGCTGTGGTATTTGTATTTGTGACTCGACAGGGCTTGAGCATTCTTGCAGACCTTCCCGCATGGATGCAGCAGGCCATACTCCCCAATCAGGTTGGCATCACAGGTTTTTTGCCTGGTGTGAGCGCACCTTTTGTGACTTGACAGGGCTCTGGAATTTTTGAAGACCAATCCGCATGGCCCAGGCTGGCAATCCTCACCGATTTTTGTTACATCACAGGTTTTTTTTCCACTGTGGACTTTGCTTTTATGTCCAGACAAGGCTTGACCGCTTTTGAAGACCTTACCACAGGGTCGCAGCTGGTCATCTTTTCCGAATAATGTTTCGACACAGGTTTTTTGCCCGGTATGGTATTTGCCTTTGTGAAGCGACAGCTTGTGTTTATTCTGAAATACCTTACTGCATTGCCGCACCTGACCATCATCTCCGATCTGGATCACGCTGCAGGTTGCCTCTCCGGTAGGGGCCGTTGTATCGGCCCAATGAGGGTATGAGTCTGATACGGGGGGTGATCCAGTGTTGTCTGTTGAACTTTTTTCACAAACAGGCGTTCCGCTATTGGATGAATCTGAAGATTGTCGAAATCGACAGACACCGTTACAGGGATGGATAAAACAATTTAAATTCAAAGTATGCAGTTGTTGTTCAGGGTCTTCATTACCGCTGCCAGAGTCAGAATACAGGAGGCTGGTGAAATAGCCTGTAATATGAGTAGTAGCCTGCGGGGGAAGCTGACCCGATGATTGTGTTGGCTGATATTGCGTTTGGTCCTGTTCAGAGCCGGGCCTCAGAGAGGTGATGGCAAACGGGTGATCAGGATTCGCCTCTTGTTGTTTACCGGGATTAAATAACTGTGAGTAGGTGTTGCGATAGTTTTTTAAAAGCCAGCTGACAGTGAGAACTGCTTCCAGAGGTAGCCATGAATAAGGGGTTGGGTATTGAAAGGTGGTTTTCATCCCGTAATTGTCAGGTATATGTCGTATTTTATCCGGAGGTAAATCGGGTTCCGTATAGCCGTTTGTACCGGAAATGTCAGACGGGTTGCCTGACAATGTTCCTTGGTCAAGCTTTATAAAAAAGTTCTGGTTTGAAAAATCTGCATTCTGTTCAAGCTCGATAACAAAGCATCTTGTCAAGGGTTTAGCTTGGCAGATGACAGACAACGATAGTAACAGAAGTGCCGCAAAGAGTGAGTGTTTAATAATTCGATCCCTGTCTTCTGATTTACAGAGAGGAAGGATAGATCAAGAAAATAAGTGTGCTTTTGTGGCTTCCTCATGAAAGGGGGGCAGTTCAAGGAGTGAGGTCACCGTTCCGGTCCCAATCAACAGGCTTGCGTTTTCGATGTATTCTTTTGTGATTCGACAGGGCTCTAACACCCTTGCAGATCCTCCCACACGACTGTGGTTGGCCATCCACCCCGACCACGGTTTCCTCGCAGGTTTTTTGCCCGCTGTGGTATTTGCTTTTGTGATACGTCAGGGTTGGAATATTCTTGCAGACTGTCCCGCATGGCCGTGACTGGCCATCCTCCCCGACGACTCTCACGTCACAGGTTTTTTGCCCTGTGTGATATTGGTTTTTGTGATTCGACAGGGAATGAGTATTCTTGCAAACCTTCCCGCATAGATGCAGCAGGCCGTCCTCCCCAACTACTTTTACGTCACAGGTTTTTCGCCCTGTGTGGTATTTGTATTTGTGATACATCAGGGCTCGAATATTTTTGCAAACTGTCCTGCATGGATGTGGCCGACCATCCTCCCTGACGACTCTTATGTCACAGGTTTTTTGCCCGCTGTGATATTGGTTTTTGTGATTCGACAGGGCTTGAGCATTCTTGCAGACCTTCCCGCATGGGTGCAGCTGGCCATCCTCCCCAAGCACGTTGGCATCACAGATTCCTTGTCTGGTGTGGACGTACCTTTTGTGACTTGACAGGGCTGTGGCATTCTCGCAGATTTTCCCGCAGGGTCGCAGCTGGCCGTCCTCGCCGACCACGGTTTTATTACAGGCTTGTTGCTTGCCATGCGTGCTTCTTCTGTGATATGTCAGGGCTGGAATATTCTTGCAGACTTTCCCGCATGGCCTTGGCTGGCCATCCTCTGCGATCATGGTTATTTCACAGGTTTGTCGTCCGGAATGGATGGCGCTTCTGTGAAATGACAGTGATGGTGCATTTTGAAAGACCTTCCCGCAGCGCCGCAGCTGGCCGTCCTCGCCCACCACGGTTTCATTACAGGCTTGTTGCTCGCCGTGCACGCTCCTTTTATGATACGTCAGGGTTGGAATATTCTTGCAGACTTTCCCGCATGGCCTTGGCTGGTCATCCTCTCCGATTATGGTTTTTTCACAGGTTTGTCGCCCGGAATGGACGGCGCTTCTGTGAGATGACAGTGAATGTGCATTCTTGAAGACCTTCCCGCAAGGCTGCAGCTGGCCATTCTCCCCGAGCATAACCAAGTTACAGGTTTGTTGTCTCGTGTGAGCTATTCTTTTGTGATTCAACAGAGCCTGGGTAGTCTCACAGAGAGCCTCGCATGCTTGTGCCTGTCTATTCTCCCTGAGCACGCTTAAGTCACAGGCTTTTTGCCCGCTGTGGGTGTTGCTTTTATGAACCGACAGAGATTGAGCACTACTGAAGACCTTCCCGCATTGTCGTAGCTGGCAATCATCTCCGACCAGGATCACGTTGCAGGTTGCTTGTTCGACAGGTGGAACTGTATTGGCTGCTCCTGCTACGATTGAGTCTATGGCGACCCCGTCTAAGGCGACCCCATTCACACTATTGGGTGGATAGGAAGATTGTCGGAATCGACAAACACCGTTACAGGGATAGATAAAACAATTTAAACCCAAAGTATGCAGGTCTTGTTCAGGGTCTTCATTACCGCTGCCAGAGTCGGAATACAGAAGGCTGGTGGAGTAGCCTGTAACATAGTTAGTGGCCTGTGGGGTATGCTGACCCGATGATTGTGATGGCCGATTTTGAGGTTGATTCCCTTCAGAGCCAGTCATCAGAATGATGATGGCAAACGGGTGATCAGGACTCGCCTCTTGTTGTTTAGTGGGATTAAATAACTGTGAGTTGGGGTTCCAGTAGTTTTTTAAAAGCCAGCTGACCGTGAGAACTGCTTCCAGAGATAGCCATGAATAAGGGGTTGGGTATTGAAAGGTGATTTTCATCTCGTAATTGTCAGTTTTGTGTGGTTTTTTATCAGGCGGTGAAGCAGGTTCTTTATAGCCGTTTGTGTCGGTAATGTCAGGCGGGTTGCCTGACAATGTTCGTCGGTCAAGATTGATAAAAAAATTCTGGTTTGAAAAATCTGCATTCTGTTCAAGCTCGATAACAAAGCCTCTTGTCAACGATTTAGCCTCGCAGATGACAGACAGCGACAGTAACAGCAGTACCAAAAAGAGTGAGTGTTTAATAATTCTATCCCTGTCTTCCGATTTACAGAGAGGAAGGATAGATCAAGAAAATAAATGTGTTTTTGTGGCTTCCTCATGAAAGGGCGGCAGTTCAAGGAGTGAGGTCATTGCTCCGGTACTTATCAACAGGCTTGCGTTTTCGATGTATTCTTTTGTGATTCGAAAGGGCCCTGGCATTCTGGCAGACCACTGCGCATGGCCGTGGCTGTCGATCCTCCCCGACTAGTGTCAGGTTACAGATTTTCTGTCCGGTGTGAACTGTGCTTTTGTGCACGTACAGGTCTTGAGTGCTTTTGCAGACCTTCCTGCATGAACGCAGCTCGCCATCTTCTCCTACCATGGTCGTATAACAGATTTGTTGCCCGCTGTGGACTCTGCTTTTATGAGATGACAATTTTTTGGCGTTATTGCAGACCACTCCACATGGCCGCGGCTGTCCATCCTCCCCGACGATTGTCACGTTACAAGTTTTTTGCCCGCTGTGGTATTGGTTTCTGTGAGTCGACAGGGCTTGAGTATTCTTGCAGAGCTTCCCGCATGGGTACAGCTGGCCATCTTCCCCAACCACGTTGGCATAACAGGTTTGTGGTCTGGTGTGAACGAGCCTTTTGTGATCCCGAAGGGCCTGAGCATTCTTGCAGAGCGTCCCGCATGGTTGTGGTTGCTCATCCTCCCCAAATACGGTCAAGTCACAGGTTTTTTGCCCGCTGTGGATACACCTTCTGTGAGATGACAGTGATTGTGGATTCTTGAAGACCTTCCCGCAAGGCTTTAGCTGACCATCCTCGCCGATCTCCGCCGCATCACAGGTTTTATGCTCAGCATGAACGCTGTTTTTGTGATTGAGCAGGGCTCCGGAATTCTTGCAGAGCAATCCGCATGGCCTTGGCTGACCATCCTCCCCGAAGACTCTTACGCGACAGGTTTTTTGCCCGCTGTGGTATCTGTATTTGTGACACGACAGGGCTTGTGCACTCTTGCAGACCTTCCCACATGGGTAAAGCTGGTCATCCTCACCAACCAGGTTGGCATCGCAGGTTTTTAAGCTGCAGTGGACGCTCCTTTTATGACTCGACAGGGCTGCGGCATTCATGAAGACCATTCCGCATGGCCTTGACTGACCATCCTCCCCGAACACAATCACGACACAGGTTTTTTGCCCGGAGTGGCAAGATATTTTGTGATTCGACAGGGCTTGAGCGTTCTCGCAGACCTTCCCACAGAGGCGCGGCTGGCCATTCTTGATGACTAATGTTATGTCGCAGGTTTTTTGCCCGGTATGGTATTTGCTTTTGTGAGACCAAAGTACTTTTTTATTCTTGAAGACCTTTCCACATTGTCGCAGCTGGCCATCATCTGCGATCAGGATCACGTTACAGGTTGCTTGTCCGACCGGAGGAGTTGTATTGGCTGTCCCTGCAGCCATTGGTTCTGAGGCGACCCCATTTACCTCATTGGATGGATCGGAAGATTGTCGAAATCGACAGACACCGTTACAGGGATGGACAAAACAATTTAAATTCAAAGTATGCAGGTCTTGTTCAGGGTCTTGATTACCGCTGCCAGAGTCGGGATACAGAGGGCTAGTGTAATAGCCTGTAAAACAGGTAGTGGCCTGTGGGGCATGCTGACCCGATGATTGTGTTGGCTGATATTGAGGTTGGTTCTGTTCAGAGCCGGGCATCAGAGTGGTGATTGCAAACGGGTGATTTTGATTCGCCTCCTGGTGTTCAATTGGATTAAACAACGGTGAGAAGGGGTTCCAATAGTTTTTTAAAAGCCAGCCGACAGTGATAACCGCTTCCAGAGGTAGCCATGAATAAAGGGTTGGGCATTGAAAGGTGTCTTTGGTGGTCAGGATCATCTCATAAGCAACCAGCAGATTGGTAATGTCTAGCCATTGCCGGGAAATCGACTCAATCAGGGTTGTTTTGATCCCGTATATGTCAGTTTTGTGGCGTTTGTTATGAGGCGGTGAACCGGATTTTGTATAGCCGTTTGTATTGTCAAAGTCAGAGGGGTTGTCTGACAATATTTGTCGGTCAGGCTTTATAAAAAAGTTCTGGTTTGAAAAATCTGCATTCTGTTCAAACTCGATAACAAAGCGTCTCGTTAACGGTTTAGCCTGGCAGACGACAGACAACGACAGTAACAGCAGTGCCGCAAAGAGTGAGTGTTTAATGATTCTATCCCTGTCTTCTGATTTACAGAGAGGAAGGATAGATCAAGAAATAACTGTATTTTTTGCTTTTCTCACTGAGAGGGCGGTTATCAGTTCAAGGAGTGAGGTCATTGTCCCGGTTCACATTAACAGGCTTGCGTTTACGGTGTTTTCTTTTGTGGTCCGACAGGGCTTTGACATCTTTGCAGACCTCCCCGCAGTGCTGCGGCTGGCCGTCCTCGGCGACTGCGGTTTCATTACAGACTTGTTGCTTGCTGTGCACGCTTCTTCTGTGATACGACAGGGCTTGAATATTCTTGCAGACTTTCCCGCATAGCCTTGACTGACCATCCTCACTGATCATGGTTATTTCACAGGTTTTTCGCCCGGAATGGATGGTGATTCTGTGAGATGACAGTGATTGTGCATTCTTGAAGACCTTCCCACAAGACTGCAGCTGGCCATTCTTCCCCGGCATAGCCAGGTCACAGGTTTGTTGGCTAGTGTGAGCCATTTTTTTGTGCTTCAACAGGACCTGAGCAGTCTTACAGAGAGCCCCGCATGGTTGTGGCAGTCCATCTTCCCCGAGCACGGTTAAGTGGCAGGTTTTTTGCCCGGTGTGGTTGTTGCTTTTATGAACCGACAGAGATTGAGCACTTCTGAAGACCTTCCCGCATCGCCGCTGCTTGCCGTCCTCTCCAAACACGCTCGCTTCACAAATTCGTTGACTGGTGTGGAAGTTGCCTTTGTGATTCGACAGGACTTTAGCATTCTGACAAACCATTCCACATGGCCGTGGCTGGCCGTCTTCCCCGATGACTTTTGCGTTACAGGTTTTTTGCCCGGTGTGGTATGCGTTTTTGTGATTCGACAGGCTCTGCACACTCTTGCAGACCCTTCCGCATCGGTGCAGCTGGCCATCCTCCCCAACTACGTTGGCATCACAGGTTTGCTCTCTGGTGTGGACGTACCTTCTGTGAGTCCAAAGGGTTTGAGCATTCTTGCAGACCAATCCACATGGCCATAACTGGCCATCCTCCCCGACGACTTTAAAGGCACAGGTTTTTTGCCCTGTGTGGTATTTGCCTTTGTGATTTAACAGGCTCTGCGCACTCTTGTAGATTTTCCCACACGGTCGCTGCTCGCCATCTTCCCCGGTAACGGTCCCAGCACAGGTTCGTTGCCCACCGTGGGTTCTTTTTTTGTGTCTCAAGAGGGTCATAGCATTCGGGCAGACCATTCCGCAGGGTCGTGACTGGCCATCTTCTCCTGTCTCTGTCACGTTACAGGTTCTTTGTCCACTGTGGAACTTGCTTTTGTGCTCTGACAGGGCTTTAGGACTCTTGCAGATTTTCCCACATGTTCGCGGCTGGCCATCCTCACTGATCACGGTCGTATTGCAGGTTTGTTCCCCGCTGTGGACTCTTTTTTTGTGAGATGCCAATTTTTTTGCATTACTGCAGACCTTCCCGCACGGCTGCGGCTGGCCATCTTTCCCGACCACGGTTACTTCACAGGTTTTTTGCCCGGTGTGGTATTTGGTTTGGTGAATTGAGAGGGCTTGTGCACCGTTGTAGGTCTTCCCGCATGTTCGCGGCTGGCCATCCTCCCCTACTTCTGTTAAGTCACAGGTTTTTTTTCTGGCGTGGACTTTGCTTTTATGTTCAGACAAAGCCTGAGCACTTTTGTAGACCTTCCCACAGGGGCGTCGCTGGTCATCTTCTCCTGATAATGTCACGTCACAGGTTTTTTGCCCAGTGTGGTATTTGCTTTTGTGAGACCTAAGTATTTTTTTATTCTTTAAAGCTTTCCCACATTGTCGCAGCTGGCCATCATCTCCGATCAGGATCACGTTGCAGGTTACTTGTCCGACAGGGGGAGTTGTATAGGCTGCCCCTGTGAACATTGACTCTGAGGCGACCCCGTTCACGTTATCGGATGGATCGGAAAATTGTCGAAATCGACAAACACCGTTACAGGGATAGATAAAACAATTTAAACCCAAAGTGTGCAGGTGTTGTTCAGGGTCTTCATTACCGCTGCCAGAGTCAGAATACAGGAGGCTGGTGAAATAGCCTGTAATATGAGCAGTCGCCTGTGGGGTATGCTGATCCAATGATTGTGATGGCCGATATTGGGGTTGGTTCTGTTCAGAGCCAGGCATCATAGTGGCAATGGCAAACGGGTGATTTTGATTCTCCTCTTGTTGTTCAATTGAGTTAAACAGCGGTGAGTCGGGGTTCCAATAGTTTTTTAAAAGCCAGCCAACAGCGATAACCGCTTCCAGAGGTAGCCATGAACAAAGGGTTGGGCATTGAAAGGTGTCTTTGGTGGTCAGGGTCAGTTCATGAGCAATCAGCATAATCGTAGCCTGTAGCCATTGCCACGAAATCGACTCAATCAGGGTCGTTTTCATACCGTAAATGTAAAGTTTGTGTCGTTTTTTATCAGGTGGTGAACCGGGTTCTTTAAAGCCGTTTGTATCGGTAATGTCAGACGGGTTGCCTGACAATGTCCCTCGGTCAATCTTTATAAAAAAGTTCTGGTTTGAAACATCTGCATTCTGTTCAAGCTCGATAACAAAGCACCTTGTTAACGGTTTAGCCTGGCAGATGACAGACAACGACAGTAACAGAAGTGCCGCAAAGAGTGAGTGTTTAATAATTCTGTCTCTGTCTTCTGGTTTACAGAGAGGAAGGATAGATCAAGAAAATAAGTGTGTTTGTTTGTCTTTCCCGTTAAGGGGGCGGTTATCAGTTCAAGGACTGAGGTCATTGTCCCGGTTCACTCCAACAGGCTTGCGTTTACGGTGTTGTCTTTTGTGGTCCGACAGGGCTTTGACATTCTTGCAGGCTTTCCCGCTCGGCCGCGGTTGACTATCTAACCCGAACACGGTCTCCTTGCAGGTTTTTTCCTTGCTGTGATATCTGGCTTTGTGATTCGACAGGGCTTTAAGATTCTTGCAGACCAATCCGCACGGCCCTGGCTGGCCATCCTCACCAATTACTGTTACGGCACAGGTTTTTTGTCCGGTGTGGCTGTTGCTTTTATGAACCGACAGAGATCGAACACTCCCGTATACCCTCCCGCATAGCCGCTGCTGGCCGTCGTCCCCAACCACGCTCGCATCACAACTTTGTTGACTGGTGTGGAAGTTGTTTTTGTGATCCGACAGAACTTTAGCATTCTGACAGACCATTCCACATGGCTGAGGCTGACCATCGTCTCCGACGACTTTTACGTCACAGGTTTTTTGCCCGGTGTGATATTGGTTTCTGTGATTCGACAGGGTTTTAGCATTCTTGCAGAGCTTCCCGCATGGGTATAGCTGGCCATCCTCCCCAACCAGGTTGGCATCACAGGTTTGTTGTCCCGAGTGAGCTATTCTTTTGTGATTCGACAGGGCTGTGGAATTTTTGCAGACCTTACCGCATGGTCGATGCTGGCCATCCTTCGACACTTCTGTCACATCACAGGTTTTTTTTCCACTGTGGATTCTGCTTTTATGTTCAGAAAAGGCTTGAGCACTTTTGTAGACCTTCCCGCAGCGGCGCGGCTGGCCATCTTCGCCGAATAATGTTAGGTCACAGGTTTTTTGCCCAGTATGGTATTTGCTTCTGTGAGACCAAAGTACTTTTTTATTCTTTAATAACTTCCCACATTGTCGCAGCTGGCCATCATCTCCGATCAGGATTATGTTGCAGGTTGTTTGTCCGACCAGGGGAGTCGTATCGACTGCCCCTGCAGCCATCGAGTCTGAGGCGACCCCGTCTGAGGCGACCTCGTCTGAGGCGACCCCGTCTGAGGCGACCTCGTCTGAGGCGACCTCGTCTGAGGCGACCTCGTCTGAGGCGACCTCGTCTGAGGCGACCCCGTCTGAGGCGACCCCGTCTGAGGCGACCCCGTCTGAGGCGACCCCGTTTAGGCTATTGGACGGATCGGAAGATTGTCGCAATCGACAAACACCGTTACAGGGATAGATAAAACAATTTAAACCCAGAGTATGCAGGTATTGTCGAGGGTCTTCATTACCGCCGCCAGAGTCAGGATACAGAAGGCTGGTGAAATAGCCTGTAATATGAGTACTGGCCTGTGGGGTATGCTGACTGGATGATTGTGATGGCTGAAATTGAGGTTGATTATGTTCAGCGCCAGCTATCATAGTGGTGATCGCAACCGGGTGATTTTGATTCGCCTCTTGTTGTTCAATTGGGTTAAACAGCGATGAGCCGAGGTTCCTATAGCTTGTTAAAAGCCAGCCGACGGTGACGGCCGCTTCCAGAGGTAGCAATGAATAAAGGGTTGGGCATTGAAAGGTGTCTTTGGTGATCAAGATCAGTTCATAAGCAACCAGCAGATTCATAGCGTATAGCCATTGCCAGGAAATCGGCTCAATCAGGACCGTTTTTATACCGTAAATGTCAGGTTTTTGTCGTTTTTTATCAGGCGGTGAACCGGGTTCTATACAGCCACTAGTAACGGCAATGTCAGACGGGTTGTCTGACAATGCTCGTCGGTCAAGTTTTATACAAAAGTTCTGGTTTGAAAAATCTGCATTCTGCTCAAGCTCGATAACAAAGCACCTTGTTAACGGCTTAGCATGGCAGATGACAGACAACAACAGCAACAGCAACAGCAACAGCAATACCGAAAAGAGTGAACGTTTAATAATTCTATCCCTGTCTTCTGATTTACAGAGAGGAAGGATAGATCAAGAAAATAAGTGTGTTGATTTCCTCATCAAAGAGGGGACAGTTCAATGAGTGGGGTCATTGTTCCGGTAATTAGCAACGGGCTTGCGTTTTCGATGTATTCTTTTGTGATCCGACAGTGCTCTGACGCTCTTGCAGATTTTCCCGCACGACCACGTTTGGCCATCCACCCCGATCACGGCCTCATTACAGGTTTTTTGCCCGGTGTGGTATCTGGCTTTGTGATCCGACAGAGCTTGAGCACTCTTGCAGGTCTTCCCGCACGGCCATGGCTGGCGATCCTCCCCGACAACGCTTTTATTACAGATGAGTTGCCCGCTGTGCATGCTTCTTTTGTGATACGACAGGGCTTGAATATTCTTGTAGACTTTCCCGCAAGGCCGTGGCTTGCCATCATCCCCGACCATGGTTATTCCACAAGTTTGTCGCCCGGAATGGTGGCATCTTCTGTGAGATGACAGTGATTGTGTATTTTTGAAGACCTTCCCGCAAGGCTGCAGCTGGTCATTCTCCCCGAGCACGGTCAAGTCACAGGTTTGTTGTCCGGTGTGAGCTTTTCTTTTGTGATCCCGAAGGGCCTGAGCATTCTTGCAGGGCGTCCCGCATGGTTGTGGTCGGTCATTTTCCCCGGGCACGGTCAAGTCACAGGTTTTTTGCCCGCTGTGGATGCACCTTCTGTGACATGACAGTGATCGTCCATTCTTGAAGACCTTCCCGCAAGGCTGTAGCTGGCCATTCACCCCGACCACGGCCTCGTTACAGGTTTTTTGCCCGGTGTGGCATCTGGCTTTGTGATTCGACAGGGCTTGAGCACTCTTGCAGATCTCCCCGCACGGCCATGGCTGGCCATCCTCCCCGACAACCTTTTCATTACAGATGTGTTGCCCGCTGTGTATGCTTCTTTTATGATACGACAGGGCTTGAATATTCTTGTAGACTTTCCCGCAAGGCTGTGGCTGGCCATCTTCCCCGACCATGGTTATTTCACAAGTTTTTCGCCCGGAATGGATGTTCCTTCTGTGAGATAAGAGTGTTTGTGTATTCTTGAAGACCCTCCCGCAAGGCTGCAGCTGGTCATTCTCCCCGAGCACGGTCAAGTTACAGGTTTTTTGCCCGGTGTGGGATTTGCTTTTGTGCTCTGACAGGGCTACGGAACTCTTGCAGATTTTTCCACATGGTCGCGGCTGGCCATCCTTGCTGACCACGGTCGTATTACAGGTTTGTTGCCCACTATGGAATCTCTTTTTGTGAGATGCCAATTTTTTGGCATTACTGCAGACCATTCCACAGGGGCGCGGCTGGTCATCTTCTCCTGATAATGTTACGTCACAGGTTTCTTGCCCGGTATGGCATTTGTTTTTGTGAGTCCAAAGTGATTTTTTATTCTTTAAAAACTTCCCACATTGTCGCAACTGGCCATCGTTTCCGATCAGGATCACATTGCAGGTTGTCTTTCTGACGGGGGGAGTTGTATCGGCTGCGCCTGCAACCATTGATTCTGAGGCGACCCCGTTTACGCTATTGGACGGATCGGAAGATTGTCGGAATCGACAAACACCGTTACAGGGATAGATAAAACAATTTAAACCCAGAGTGTGCAGGTATTGTTGAGGGTCTTCATTACCACTGCCAGAGTCAGAATACAGAAGGCTGGTGAAATAGCCTGTAATATGAGTACTGGCCTTTGGGGTATGCTGACCGGATAATTGTGATGGCTGATATTGAGGTTGATTCTGTTTAGAGCCAGCCATCATAGTGGTAATGGCAAACGGGTGATTTTGATTCGCCTCTTGTTGTTCAATTGGGTTAAACCGCAGTGAGTCGAGGTTCCAATAGCTTTTTAAAAGCCAGCCGACAGTGATGGCCGCTTCCAGAGGTAGCGATGAATACAGGGTTGGGCATTGAAAGGTGTCTTTGGTGTTCAGGATCAGTTCATAAGCAACCAGCAGATTCGTAGCGTATAGCCATTGCCAGGAAATCGACTCAATCAGGGGCGTCTTTATACCGTAAATGTCAGGTTTGTGTCGTTTTTTATCAGGCGGTGAACCGGGTTCTATACAGCCATTAGTCTCGGCAATGTCAGACGGGTTGTCTGACAATGTTCGTCGGTCAAGCTTTATAAAAAAGTTCTGGTTTGAAAAATCTGCATTCTGTTCAAGTTCGATAACAAAGCACCTTGTTAACGGCTTAGCCTGGCAGATGACAGACAACGACAGCAATAGCAGTACCAAAAAAAGTGAGTGTTTAATAATTCTATCCCTGTCTTCTGATTTACAGAGAGGAAGGATAGATCAAGAAATAAGTTTATTGTTTTGTCTTTCCCTCTAAGAGGGGGGTTATCAGTTCAAGGAATGAGGTCATTGTCCAGGTTCACATTAACAGGCATGCGTTTACGGTGTATTCTTTTGTGATTCGAAAGGGTTTGAGCATTCTTGAATACCTTCCCGCATGGTCGCTGCCGACCATCCTCTCCGACCACGGTCGCGTAACAGGTTTGTTGCCCTGTGTGCTTGTCTCTTTTGTGATCTGACAGGGCTCTGGAACTCTTGCAGACCTCTCCGCACGGGCGTGGACGAGCATCTTCACCGATCACGGTCCGGTCACAGGTTCGTTGCCCGCTGTGGGCTCTGGTTTTGTGAGCTGACAGGGCCTGAGAACTCTTGCAGATCTTCCCGCATGCCCGAGGTCGGCTGTGCTCTGGGAAAATGGTTACGCCACAGATTTTTTGCCTGCTGTGTTGTTTGCTTTTGTGATCCGACAGGGCTTTAGCATTCTTGCATAGCTTCCCGCATGAAAGCGGCTGGCCATCCTCCCCGACCCATGTCAAGTCGCAGGTTTTTTGTCCAGTGTGCTCTTTTCTTTTGTGATCAAGCAGGACTCTGGTATTCTTGCAGATCTTCCCGCATGGCTGTGGCTGGCCATCCTCTGCGAACACAGTGAAGTCACAGCTTTTTTGCTCTGAGTGGTATCTGTTTTTGTGATCCAACAGGACTCTGGAATTTCTGAAGGTCATCAGGCACAGTTTCTGCTGACCATCCTCCCCGATCAATTTAGAGTTACAGGTTTTTTGCCCGGAGTGGTATTTTCCTTTGTGATCCCAGAGGGCCTTAGCATTCTTGCAGAGTTTTCCACAGGGTCGCGGCTGCTTGTTCGCCTCAAACACGGTGAACCTACAGATTTTTTGGCCGCTGTGGTATCTGCTTTTGTGTACAGACAGTGATTGAGCATTTTTGAGGACAACCCCGCATGGCCGCTTCTGACTGTCCTTCCCGACAATGATCGCTTTACAGATTTTCTGTCCGGAGTGATATCTGCTTTTGTGTGATGATAAAGATTTAGCATTCTTGAAGACTGACCCGCATGGCTGCTTCTGACCATCCTTCCCGGTCACTGTAAAGTTACAGATTTTATTCCCGGAGTGGTATATGCTTTTGTGAGACGACAGGGATCGAGTATTCTCACAGACTTTCCTGCATAGCTTCTGTCGGCCGTCCTCCCCAACCACTATCAGGTTGCAGATGACCTGCCCGGCAGGGCCAATTCTATCGTTCTTCTCTGCATCTACTGACTGTGATGCGACCCCGTCCATATAGTTGCAATTATATTCTGCGTGCCCTGTCGAACTTTCTTCGGAATTCAGCTCTTCGCTATCGGATAAGTCAGATGAATCGGATGAGTCAGATGAGTCAGATGAGTCAGATGAGTCAGATGAGTCAGATGAGTCAGATGAGTCAGATGAGTCAGATGAGTCAGATGAGTCAGATGAGTCAGATGAGTCAGATGAGTCAGATGAGTCAGATGAGTCAGATGAGTCAGATGAGTCAGATGAGTCAGATGAATCGGATAAACCAAAAAAACCGTATAAAGAATATAAGTGGTGAAAGGGTAATGATCCCAAGTGACAAACGCCACGACATGGATGGACGAAACAATTTAGACCAAAGGTGTGTGAGTATAGTCCAGAGCCCCCCCTGCCTCCGCTTGAGTCAAAATACATGAGACCTGTGAAATAGTCTGTAGGCAGGGTGGAGAAATGTGAAGCTTGCTGGACAGATGATTCTGATGGCTGGCCTTGTTGTTGATGTCCAGAGCCAGACATCATGGTGGTGATCGCAAACGACTGATCCCCCTGTGTCAGCATAGATGTCGCCTCCTGTTGTTCAATTGGTTTAAATAGCGGTGAACCGTGGTTCCAATAGCTTTTTAAAAGCCAACCAACCGTGAAAAACGCTTCTACAGGTACCCATGAATAACTGTGAGAGCTTAGAGGGATGTTTCTGTTGGTCTGGATCAGTTCGAAAGCAACCAGCAGATGAGTGACGTAATACCATTGCCACGAAGTCGACTCAATGATTATCGTTTTTACTCTATAACCGCCAGGTTCGTGTCGTTTTTGATCTTGCGGCGAATCAGATCCTGCGTAGCTGGGTGTGTCGTCAATGTCTGATGGTCTGCCTGACAAAGTATGCCGGTTATTTTTCATAGAAAAGTTCTGATTTGGAAAACCTGTATCCTGTTCAGGCAAGGCAATAAAACGTCTTGTCAATGTTTCAGCCTGACAGAAGACAGATAAGAAAAATACCAGCAAGTGCAGGGTTACAAGGGATGCGTGTTTAATAATTTTATCCTAGTGTTACGGGTAACAGAGAGGAAGGATAGATCAAGAAAATAAGAGTGTTTATCTGTCAAAGACCTTATGTTAAAAAACTCTATTAAAAAACTAAGGCTGTAAGGGGCACAACTTTATGGAATGGGGAGTGTCAGATCAGGGGCTGAGTTACTTGTCGTCACTGATATTAAAAGTGCTGCGTTTTCGATGTGTTTTTTTGTGATATGACAGGGCCAGAGCACTGCTGCAGACCAACCCGCATCTCTGCGACAGGCCATCCTGCCCGAATACTTTCACGTAACAGGTTTTTTGCCTGGGGTGATATTTTCTTTTGTGAGCCGACAGAGCATAAGGATTGTTGTAGATTTTGCCGCATATATTCCACTGGCCATTGTCCCCAACCATTATTATGCCACAGGCTTTTTGCCTGCTATGGTCTCTTCTTTTGTGATCCGACAGGGTTTGAGCATTCTTGCAGATCATCGCGCATGGCCACTGTTGGCCATCCCCCCCGACCACGGCTGCATCACAAATTTGTTGCCCGGTATGGTATCTGCTTTTGTGAACCGCCAGAGACGGCGCATTTTTGCAGACTCTCCCGCATGGCCGTGTCAGACCATCCTCCCCAATCACGCCCATTTCACAGGTTTGTTTTTGCTGGTTGTGGGCTCTCCTTTTATGAGACGACAGGGATTGAGCATTCTTGTAGACCGTCCCGCAATGCCGCTTCAGGCCATCCTGCCCAACCTCTGTTATGTCACAGGTTTTTTGCCCGGTGTGGTACTTGCTTTTGTGACATCTCAGAGCTTTGACATTCTTGCAGACTACACCGCATGGTCGCGGCTGGTTACCCTCCTCAACCACGGTCACGTTACAAGCTATCTGCTTGGTGTGGTCGTTAATTGCAGGCTGCAACTGGATTGCGTCTGTCTGAGAAAGATGAGGATGGTTCTGATCCGATTGGGATGATTCGGTGGTTTTTTGTTGTGTTTCTGAATGGTTAACCCTAACGGGAATACTTATACCTTTGAGAAAACTATTTACACAGAATGGCCGATTATTGTTTGCGAAATTATCGATGCCGGAGAGCAGGCTCCCGGGCATTGGTAATTCGTGGTCGGGTGGTTCGGTCGGGTTGACATCAATGTCATGCAGATTTGGCTCGGATAGTTGGTCAAAATCGAATAGGGGCTGAATGTAAGAATGATCATTCCATAGTTCGAAAAGCGATTCTTGTTCGATATTTGTAGCGTTAACAGGTTTAACATGACTTACGCAACTATAGCAGTATTCACTGGTCAGATGAGGGCATGAGCTTTGTTCGAGTGTCGCTGCGTAAGATGGATTGTATTTACAAACACCATGACAAGGATAGACGTAGCAACTGAAAGCCATAGTATGCAGTTGTTGTTTTGGGTCTCCGTTACCGTCGGCAGAGCCAAAATATAGCAGTCTATTGAAATAGCCTTTGGCGTGGGTAGCTGCCTTTGAGGGCTTCCGGCAGGACGATTCTGATTGTTGAGTTTGTGATGGATTGTGTCTTGGGCTAAACATCGCAGTGATGGCTGCAGACGTCGCTGGGTGTTTAATCGGCTTAAACTGCAATAAGTCGCGATTCCAATAGTTCTTTAGAAGCCAGTTGACAGTGATGACCACTTCTACAAGTAGCCATGAATAAGGGCTGGCGCATGGAGGGGCGTCTTTGGTGGTAAGGATCGGTTCGAACGCAACCAGAAGGTGAGTAGCGTAAAGCAACTGCCAGGAACTCGAGTTAATGATGGCCGTTTTTATTTCGTAACCGAACGATTCTTGTCGATTATTATCAGGCGGCGAATCTGGTCTTTCATAGCTGTTTTTGTCAGCAATGACTGAAGGGCTACCCGGCAACGTGTTCAGCTTAAGCTTTATAGAAAAGCTCTGGTTTGGAAAGTCTGCATCTTGTCCAAGCTCGACAACAGTACGTCTTGTCAACGGTTTTGCCTGACAGACGATAGATAGCGAAAGTAACAACAGCAGTGTTTTAAAGAGTGAGTGTTTAATAATTCTATCATTGTATTATGGTTCACAGAGATGAAGGATAGATCAAGAAAATAAATGTGTTTGAGAGGATGAGTATCAGATCGTTATTTAATTCATTTTGCTTTGTTTACTTTGCCTTCTTGAGAATCGGAGTCATTGTCCTGATTCGCATCAACAGACTGGCGCTTTCGATGTGTTTTTTTGTGATCCCGGAGGACACCAGCATTCTTGCAGAATTTCCCGTATGGTCGCAGCTGGCCATTTTTCCCAACCACGATTTCGTCACAGGTTTGTTGTCTGCGATGATATTTGCTTTTGTGTACTGATAGAGATGGTGCATTTTTGCAGACTAACCCGCATTGTCGTTGCAGTCCATTTTCCCCGACCAGGGTCGCGTCACAAATTTTTTTTTGCTTACTGTGGGCTCTGCCTTTATGAGACGACAGAGATTGAGCATTCTTGAAGATCATCCCACACGGTTGCTGTAGGCCATTCTTTCCAATCATGGTCACGTCACAGGTTTTTTGCCCGGTGTGGTATCTACTTTTGTGAACTGACAGGGATAGAGTATTTTTGCAGACTATCCCGCATGGCCGCTGCAGGCCACCCTCTCCGACCACGATCACGTCACAGGCTTGTTGCCCGGTATGGTATCTATTTTTGTGAACCGACAGAGATTGAACATTCTTGAAGAGCATCCCGCACGGCCGCTGCAGGCCATCTTCTGAAACCAGGGCCACATTACAGGTATTTCTTTTCCTTTCGACTCTTCTTTTGTGAATCGAAATGGCGTGGGCAGTTGGGTAGAGCTTGCCGCATAGCTGGTGCTGGCCATCCTCCCCGATCACAGTAACAATACTGGTTTGCTTCGTGTTGTGGTATCTGTTTTTGTGACATGCCAGGGCGCCGGCATTCTTAAAGACCTTCCCACATGGTTGTGTTTGGCCATCTTTATTGACCACGGCCATGTAACAGTTTTTTTGCCCGGTGTGGATTCTGCTTTTGTGAGATGCCAGAGACTTGTAATTCTTGTAGGCCCTCCCGCATAGTCGCTGCTGGCCATCCTCCTCGAACAGGATCTCGACACAAGTTGTCTGCCCAGTGCAGTCGTTCTCTGCTACCTGGACTCGTAATGCATCTGTCTGAGAAAGGTGAGGTTGGTTCTGACTCAATTGGGGTGATCCGGTGTTTTTTTGTTCTGTTGCCGAATGGTTAAGCGTAATGGACATTCCGACTTCTTCAAGAAAACTATCTGTCTCGGGAAGTCTGTCAATGGCCGCATAATTATCAACGCTGGAGAGCAAATTCCTGTGCATTGGTACTTCATTATTCAGTGACCCGTCTGGGTTGAAACCAATGCCATGCGAATTAGACTCAAATGGTTGGCCAGAATAGAGGGTGGGTTGAACGTCAGAAAAATCATTCCATAGTTCGATAAGCGATCTTTGTGCGGAATCTTTAGCGTTAACAGGGTTAAAATGGCTTACACAGTGATGGCAGTAGCCACTGGGCAAATGAGGACATGAGCTCTGTCGGGAAGTTGCCCACATGTGGCCTGTCGCACTTACATCAGAATTCGGCAGCCATTCAATTGACTCTCTGCTATCAGCAGAGAGTCGGTAGCTACAAACACCATGACAAGGATAAACGTAACAATTTAAACCCATGGTATGCAGGTGTTGTTGAGGGCCGCCGTTACCGCTGCCAGAGCCAGAATATAAGAGACTTGTGAAATAATCTGTGTCCTGGCGAGCAGCCTTTGAGGCTCTCTGGCCAGATGATCCTGATGGCTGGTATTGCGGTGTGTTATGTCCAGAGCCAAACATTGCAGTGATGATTGTCAAAGACGCCATGTGCTCAATCGGTTTAAACAGTGATGAGTCGGGGTTCCAATAGCTTTTTAAAAGCCAATCGACAGCGACAATCACTTCTACAGAAAACCGTGAATAAGAGGGTGAGTATTGTGGAGCTTCTTTGATGGTCAGGATCAGTTTGCATGCAGCCAGCAGGTTTGTGGTGTATATGTGTCGTTTTTCATCAGGTGGCGAACCTGAGGTTGAATAGCCGTTGAAATCGACTAAGTCTGACATATAATACGACAGTGTACTAGTAACAGAATTTATAGAAAAGCCCTGATTTGGAGAACTTGCATGCTGTTGAAGTTCAACACTATAACGGTCTGTCAACATTTCGGTCTGGGAAGTGACAGACAATATTAGCAGCAAAATCGGCGCCGCAGAGAGTGAGTGTCTGATAACTCCGTCCTTGTCTTCTGGTTTAAAGAGAGGAAGGATAGGTCAGGAAAATAAGTATTTTTTTGTGTCTTCCTCATGAAGGTGCGGTGGTCAGACCAGGGATTAAAGCTACCACCCCGGACTACGAGGGTTCTTACCGATCGTCCCCCATGGCCGCAGCCTGCCATCCTCTCCAATTACTGTCACCTATCGAAACCTTTAATGCGTCAGCCAAAGAAAGATGAGGTTGGCTCTGACCCAAATGTGACGATTCGGTTGTGCTTCTGAATGGTTAAGCGTAATGGAAATCCAGATTTCTTCAAGAAGACTATTTAAATCGTGCAGCTGATTAACGTCTGCAAAATCATCTATGCTGGAGAGCAAACTCCCGGACATTAGCAATAAACCCATTGCATGCAGGAGTTCCTGAGGACCTCCATTACTGCCACCAGAGCCAGAGTACAGAGGGTTTAAAACAACTGCCGAGAAATCGACTCATTAGACAGAGAGGATAAATCATTTTACGAAAATATGGGTATCAGTTCGGGGATCGAGTTTATCCTCCTGATCGACATCAGCACGTTTGCGTTTACGGTGTCTTCTTTTGTGATCCGTCAGAGCTTTGGCATTTTTGCAGACTTTTCCGCATGGCTGCGGCTCACCATTCTCCCCAACTACCTTTACTTCACAGGTTTGTTGGCTGGTGTGGGCGATTAATTTGTGATATCTGAGGACACGAGCATTCTTGCAGATCTTCCCACATGGATGAGCTTGACCATCTTTCCCGATCACTTTTGTGGCACAGGTTTGTTGCCCGCTGTGACCTCTGCTTTTGTGATCCGTCAGGGCTTTGGCATTCTTACAGACTTTTCCGCATGGCTGCGGCTGGCCATTCTTCCCTTGCACTGTCAAGTCACAGGTTTGTTGCTTGGAGTGATCTTTTTTTTTGTGATTACACAGGTCTCGATTATTCTTGAAGATCTTACCGCATGACCGCGTCTGACCGTCCTCCCCAACCATGAATACCCTACATGTTTTTTGCTCGGAGTGATGATTGCTTTTGTGCATCTGCAGGGCCTGAGCATTCAAGCAGATCGTCCCGCATTGTTGCAGCTGCTTATTCATCCCCTCCACCAACACGCTACAGGTTTGTTGTCCGGTGTGATGTTGTTTTTTGTGAATCGTCAGGACTTGAGCGTTCTTGCAGTTCGTCCCGCATGGCCGCTTCTGGCCATCCTCGCCGATCACGTATACGTCACAGGTCTTCTGCCCTGAGTGGTATCTGTTTTTGTGGGATGAAAGAGATTGAGTATTTTTGAGGACCTTCCCGCATGGCTGCGGCTGGCCATCTTTCCCGAACACTGTTACCTCGCAGGTTCTTTGCCCATTGTGCGCCTTGGCTTTGTGAGATGTCAGAATTCGAGCATTCTTGCAGACCTTCTGGCATGGCTGCTGCCGACCATCTTTCCCAGTCACGATCGCGTCGCAGATTTTTTGCCTGTCAGGGGCCGTTGTATGATTGTCCCCTGCAATTGCTGCTTGTTCAGGGTTGCAGCTATTGGCAAAGTGGCTGCCAGTGTCATGAGTAGGTAGCTCAAATAGCAGATCAAAGTCATAATGACGCTGAATGTCAAAAAGATCATCCAGTGTTCCGAAATGCGAACTTTCCCGGGAGTCTTTGGTGTTTTGAGAATGAAAATGATCTATGCAACTAAAGCAATTTCCACCAGCCAAATGGGGGCATGATTTTGCTATGGAATTCACTAGCCATTCATCGGGTTCTCCATTATCGGATGATGGTCGGAATAGACAAATACCATGACAGGGATTGGTGAAACAATTGAAACCGAAAGTATGTGAGTGTTGTTGAGGATTTTCTTCACCACCACCAGAGCCAGAATTCATGGGAGGAGTGAAAGAGCCTTTATAAGGAATGGTCGTACCCGAAGACTGTTGGCGGGTTGAATCTGATGGCTGACTTTGTTGTTGCTGATGTTCGGGGCCAATCATCACAGTGGTGATCATAAACGGCTGGTTTTGACTCGCTTCTTGTTGTTCGATCAGTGGTTCAATCGGGTTAAACAATGATGAATCAGGGGGCCAACAGCCTTTTAAAAGCCAGCTGACAGCGATAACTATTTCTACAGGTAGACATAGATGAGAATAAGGGCTTTGAAGGACGTCTTTGGTGGTCTGGATCGGCTCGAAAGAAGCCAGCAGATTCGTGACGTAAAGCAGTTGCCAGGAAATTGATTCGATATGGGGCGTTTTTACTCCGTGAGTACCCAATCTGTCTCCTTTGTCATCAAGCAGCGAATCTGATCCTGCGAAGCTGATTGTGTCGGCAATGTCTGACGGTGTGCCCGACAATGCGTGACGGTCAGGCTTTATAGAAAAGTTTTGTTTTTGATAACCTGCTGTCCGTTCAATCCTGACAATAAAACGTCCTGTTCCAGGCTCGGTCTGACTGAGGACAGATAATGACAGTAGCAGTAGAAGCGTTACCGCAAAGAGTGAATGTTTAATAATTCTATCCTTGCCTGATGGTTTAAAGAATGAATGATAGATCACTTCATGAAAGGGTGGTTGTCAGTTCAGGGACGGAGTTCATTGTTCTGGTCCACATCAACATGTTTGCGTTTTCGATGCCTTCTCATGTGTTCATACATGGATGAAGCATTCTTGCAGACCACACCGCATGGCCTTTTCTGGCCATCTTCCCCGACCAATGTCAGGTAACAGGTTTGTTTCTCTCCGTGGTCTCTTCTTTTGTGATTCTTCAGAGCTTGATTATTGATGCAGACCCTCCCACACGGCTGCGCCTGGCCATCCTTTGAGACGACTGGCACGTCACAGGTTTTTTCCCCTTTGTGGTATCTGCTTTTGTGAGATGACAGACATTTAGCATTCTTACAGACCTTCCCGCATGGCCGCTGCTGGCCATCTTTCCCGATCACGGTCAGGTTACAGCTTTTTTGTTTGCCGTGATTTTGTTTGTGATACCGCAGGGCTATAGGATGGGGGCAGACCTTCCCACAGCGCTGCGTCTGACCATCCTCTGAGACGACTACCACATCACAGGTTTGTTCCCTGCCGTGATATCTGATTTTGTGAGATGACAGGCATTTAACATTGCTAAAGACCTTCCCGCATGGCCGCTGCTGTCTATCTTCCCCGATTACGATTTCTTCACAGGTTGACTGCCCGGAGTGGTATGCGGTTTTGTGATACGCAAATACAAGATTATTCACACAGAACTTTCCGCATGGCCTTTGTTGGCCATCTTCCCCGATCACGGGCATGTCACAGGTTCTTGTCCTGGTGTGGCATTTGTTTTTGTGGCGTGTCAGGGCCACAGCACTATTGAAGACCTTCCCGCATGGCTGTCGCTGGCCATCTTCACCGAACACGGATACATCGCAGGTTTGCTGGCCGGTATGGTATCCGCTTTTGTGCGTCAACAGGGCAAGAATATTCTTGCAGACCTTCGCGCATTGCCGCTGCTGGCCATCCTCCCCGACGACAGTCACCTCACAGATTTGTGGTCCGGTGTGGTATCTGTTCCTGTGACTCGACAGGGCTTTAGCATTCTTGCAGGCTTTCCTGCATGGCCTCTGCTGGCCATCCTCCCCGACCACGATAATGTCACAGATTTGTTGCTGGCCGTTGTGGTATTCGTTTTTGTGACTCGACAGGGCATGAATATTCTTACTGGCCTTCCCGCATGGCCGCAGCTGGCCATCCTCGCCGACAACAGTCACGTCACAGATTTGTGGTCCGGTGTGCTCTCTGTTCTTGTGATTCGACAGAGCTTGAGCATTCATAAAGGCTTTCCAGCATGGTCTTTGCTGGCCATCTTCCCCGACCACGATCATGTCACAGAATTTTTTCCCGCTGTGGTATTTGCTTCTGTGACACGTCAGGGCCTTGGTATTCTTGTAGACTCTTCCGCAGAGTCGCGGCTGGCCATCCTTTCCAGCTATTTTGTAGTCACAGACTAGCCCGTTGTGGTATTTGCTTTTTTGAACCGACTGAGTTTCTTGAGAATATGCCGTTTCTATCTGGACATTGTCAGATACTGAAGAAGTTTGTACTGTGCCCGTCTGGGTTTGTGTAAAGGAAATCCCGATTTCTTCGAGACGACTTTCAAAACTGACTGACTCATTCATGACCGCAAAATTATCAGTGGTGAAAGACAAATTACTGAGCATTGATACTTCGTCACCGAGTGGCTCGTTAGCGACATTTTTAAAGTCGGCTACTGCACTGATCAAAGTAAAGTCGGCCTCGCCTATAGCGACATCGTTTGAACAGTTGTTATCAATGTCATGGGTCACTGGCTCTGATAGCTGGCTGGAAGTGTATTGGCTTTGAATGCCAGGGAAATAATCCCTTGTTTCTGGAAATGTGTTTTGTTGTGAACATGAAATGTTTAGAGAATTAGTGTGATCCAGACAACTAAAACAGTATCCATTGGCTAAATGAGAGCATGAGCTTTGTCTGGGTGTTTCTTCTTTGTAGTCTGTCGATCTTTCTTCGGGATTCAAAGCCTTTTCAGCGGGCTCTCTGCTATCAAATGATGGTCTGAATCTACAAACGCCACGGCAGGGGTAGATGAAACAATTTAAACCCAATGTATGTTGGTCTTGTTCAGGGCCTTCGTCACCGTCACTATACCCATGATTCAAGAGGCTAGTGAAAGTGCCTGTAGTGTGGGTATGGGTTTTCAGGGTTTGCTGTCTGGATGATCCTGATGACGGGTTTTTTGCTGGGTCATATCCAGAGCCATACATCACAGTGATGATCTGGAACAGGTTTTCCCCCCGTTTCAATATAGATAAAAAATGTTGTCTGATAGGATTAAAAAGTAGTGAATCGGGGTTCCAATAGCTTTTGAAAAGCCAGCCGAGAGCGACACCCACTTCGACAGGTAGTCCGGAATAATGTTTGGGTCTGAGAGTTGTGGTGTTAATTGTCAGGATCAGTTCGTAAGCAACCAGAAGATGCCTGAGGTCAGGCAATTGCCACGAAATCAACTCAATAAGGGGCGTTTTTACTCTGTAACCATCAGCTCTGTGTCGTTTGTCATCAGGTGGAGAATCTGAGGCTGCATAGCCGTTTTCAAGATCGATCTCTGTCGGGTTGTCGGACAATGTCTGTCGGTAAGGATTTATAGAAAAGCTCTTATTTGGCAAGCCTGCAACCTGTCCGGGTTTGACAACAAAACGTCTTGCCAACGCATCTGCCTGACAGGTAACAGACAACAACAGCGCCAACATCAGTGTCGTAAAGAGTAGTCCCTGTCGTTTTTTATTCGATGGTGAATCTGACCCTGCGTAGTCATTTGTGTCGACAATGTCTAACGTTTTGACCGGTAATACAGGCAGGTCACGCTGTATAGAAAAAATCGCGTTTGAAGAGCTTGCATCCTGTGCAAGCTCAAAAATGAAACGTCTTGTTAACGCTTCGGCCTGGCAGACGACAGGCAACATCAGCATAAGTAGCAGAGGTGTCGCAAAGAGTGAGTGTGTAATAATTCTATCCTTGCTTTCTGGTGTACAGAGAGGAAGAGTAGACCACCCTCCTGAGCATGGGAACCAGAGTTTTGTGACAGCCCGGTAACGGCGGGAGACAGATTAGATTTTTACTTATTCAATGTGACTTTTTGAGGGCTCAGGTTTGTTCCGGACCACACTGGCTGGCTGGCGTTTTCGATGTTTTCTTTTATGATGCTCCAGGGTTATGGTACTCCTGCAAATTTTTCCGCATGGCGACGAACGTTCATCTTCTCCGACTTGTATCACGTCACAGGTTTTTTGCCCGCTATGGACACTTCTTTTGTGATCTGACAGAGATTTTTTACTCCTGCAGATCTTTCCGCATGGCCGCTGAAGGCCATCTTCCCTGAACACAATGACACTACATGTTCTGTGGCTGGTGTGGTGCATGCTTCTGTGATCCGACAGGGCTCTGGAACTCTTGCAGACCCTTCCGCATGGCTGCTGCAGGCCATCCTCCCTGACCACGATTAAGTTGCAGATTTGTTGTCCGGTATGTACTTTTCTTTTATGATCTGCCAGGGCTTGAGCATTCTTGAAAGCTATCCCGCATGGCTTTTGATGGCCATCATTCCCGACGACAGTTCTATTACAGTTTTTTTGTCCGGTATGGTATCTCTGTTTGTGAGTTGACAGAGCTTGAACATTCTTCAATAGCCTCCCGCATGGCTGCTGCAGGCCATCTTTACTGACGACAGTTGTATTACAGCGTTTTTGTCCGGTGTGGTATCTCTTTTTGTGAATTGAAAGGGTTCGAACATTCTTGAAAATCTTCCCGCACGACTGCATCCCATCTTCCCCGACCACTTTGACGTCACAGGAGAGGGCTTGATGGCAATGTGTTATTCCGGATAGAGTGTTCTCAGGTGCTACTGTATTCATTGATTCTATAGGATTGCAGTTATTGTCTGGGTTGCTATCAGAGCCAGACGTTTGAAACAGTTGACCAGAGTTGCATTGGAATTGGATGTCAGCGAGATTATTAAATGTTTTTAAAGGCATGGTTTGTCCCGGTTCTACAGGATCAAAATAATCCATGCAACTAAAGCAGTATCCATCGGCTAAATGAGTGCATGAGCTTTTTTTGGGTGTTTTTTCAGTGTAGTTTGTCAAATTTTCTTCGATGTCCAGCAGCCATTCAGCAGCCTCTGCGTTTTCGGATGCTTGTCGGAATTTACAAACGCCATAACAGGGATGAACGAAACAATTCAGGCTTAAAGTATGCTGGTTTTGTCCAGGGCTCTGGCTACCGTCACCAAAGTCAGAATGCAGTGGCTTGGCGAGAGAGCCAGTAGGCCGGTTGTTGGCTTCAGGGGCTTGTTGGCAGGATGATTCTGATGGTTGGCCTTCTTGTTGGTTATGTCCAGAGTTAAACATCACAGTAATGACTGAAAAAGCGTGATCTACCTGTGACAACATAGATGCCCCCTGTTGTTCCATCGTGTTTAACAGGGGTGAACCGGGGCTCCAATAACTTTTTAAAAGCCAGCCGACAGCGACAACCACTTCTAAAGGTAGCCATGAATAGGGGCTGGCACTCAGAGCGGCGTCCTCAGAGGCCAGGGTCAGTTCGTAAGCAACCAGCAGGTTAGTAGAATAAAATCTTTGCGACGAAATCGAATCGATAAGGATCATTGTTGCTTCGTTACCGTCATGTCTGTGCCGCTTGTCATTAGACGGTGAAGCTGATCCCGAACAGGTGTCTGCACTGGCAATGCCTGATCGCTTTCCAGGCACTGCAGGCTGATCACACTTTATAGAAAAGCTGTGGTTTGGAAAGTTTTCATTCTGTTCAGGCTCAACGGTAAAACATCCTGTCCACAGTTCGGCCTGACAGATTACAGACAACAGTAGCAGCAATAGCTGTGCTGTAACGAGTGACTGGTTAATGATTCTGTACTTGCATTCCTGTCTATAGAGAAGAAGGTTAGACCACCTTATGAAAAAAGAGGGTATCCTAAAACTCCAGCATCTCGTTCACTTATTCCTAGTAGGAATGCATACCCCTAAGAAAATCTCGCTCTACAACTTCAGATAGACTATAGGTTCCCAGGCTGAAGAAAGTCGCAAAAGATAAGCGAGCAAGCCTGGGCTACCTTTTTAACCGGCATCAGCGCAGTACTTTTGCGACAGTCTCGACAGAGAGGGGCAGATTAGGCCCGAGGTTACCTTACTCGTCCATATCAAAAGGCTGGCGTCTTCGGTGAGTTCCTTTGTGTTCCGACAGGAATTCAAAAGGCTCGCAGACCTTCCCGCATATCTCCCACTGGCCGTCGCTCCCGCGCACCATTACCTCACAGGTTGGTGGCTCAATGTAGTAATCGCTGTCGTCATCCGACAGGGGTTCATCATCCGACAGAGGTTCTTCATCTGAAAGTGGACCGTCATCCGAAAGGGGATCGTCATCCGCTAGACCTTCGTCTTCTGACAGGGTTTGTATTGTGCCTGTTTTGGAAAAATGAGGTTGGCTCTGACCCAATGGGGATGATTTTGTAGTATCTGTTGTTATTTGTTGTGTTTCTGAAATTCCTGGCGGGAAGGGGGGCGTTAACTCATTGCAAGGGGTGGACTGTCGATCGAAGTCCTCATTGAGCCTTGACCTTTTTCCCGGTCTTGCTTCTGCTTGTCGGAATTGACAAACGCCATTACAGTCATTTGCGAAACAATTTAAACCAAAAGTGTGTTGGTCCAGTTCAGGATCTCTTTTGCGGCCGCTAGAGACATAATGCTCGTGACTGGAGAAAGTGCCCATAAGCCGGGTGCTTGTTCCTGAAGCTGGCTGGCTGGATGATTTTGACCGCTGGTCATGCTGTTGGTTATCTGCCGGGCTGAGCATCATAGTGTTGATCACGAACGGGTAATCCTGACTCGCCTGCTGTTGTCCAATCGTGTTAAACATCGGTGAGTCGAAGTTCGAATAACTGTTTAAAAGCCAGCCGACAGCGATAAACGCTTCCACAGGTAGTCGCGAATAAGTTTTGGGGCTTTGAGGGGCGTCACGGGTGGTCAGGAACAGTTCGTAAGCAACCAGCAGAGGAGTGGTGTAAAGCAAATGCCACGAAATCGACTCAATAATAACCGTTTTCAGCCCGTAAACGCTGAGCCCGAATGCTGTGTCATTTGCCTGAGAGTCCCGGACTGGATGAACGTTGATGTTAGTAGTGGTTGAAGGGGGGAGCGGTAATTTGTGCAGGTCATGCTGTTTGATAGAAAAACTTCCGTCTGGAGAGCCAGTATTTTGTTTAATCTCGACAATATAACGTTCTGTTAATACCTGAGCCCGGCAGGTGACAGACAGCAACAGCAGTGCCGCAAATAGAGGGTTCTTAATCACTTTATTCTTACATCCTGGTTTGAAGGGAAGAAGTATAGACCAGGAAAATAAGCGTGTTTTCTGACAAAAAAAATTGCTAAAAACTCATTAAAATGCAGCTGTATCGATTGCTGGGCCCTGAGAGTGTAATCATGAGCCATTCGATGGTTAGATGGATGACTTCGGTCACTTAGTTAGAAGTCTTGTGTCCTTTGGTGTTTCCGGACTGCCAAGCGAAACATGTTACCCTCATGAAAGAGGGTGTTGCAAAACTTATCCTCTTGCTCTTTTTGGGGTTGGATGATTTTGATTTACATCAGGAGGCCTAAGTCCCCGGTTTGCACCAACAGGCATTCGAAGATGCACTATTCTTGTTTGCTTGCTCAGCTGACGAGCATTCTTGCAAAGACGTCTGCATGGCCTCGGGCGGTGATCTACGGGCAAGTCACAGGTTTCCGGTTCGGTCCTGTATCTTTTCTGGTTACCCGACGCAGCTTTTACGGTGCCCGTTTGGGAAAAGTCAGGTTGGTTCCGACCCAAAGCAGCGCAGAATCTTTTCCACAGCCTCGATACGGGAGGGGGCGTTATACTGGCTCGGGCTTCCTGCGGGCTTTCCCTGCGGCTATGATCCAGTTGGGATAATTCCGTCGTTTGTGTTGTTATTGGTTGTGTTTCTGAAGACGCTCCCGGGGATGGTGAAAGTGTCTGGGTTAGCGAAAAGGAGAACCCGACTTTTTCAGAAGGTAAGCTCTGTGGCTCTGAGTTCCTGTAGAGCCTTGACCTTGTTTTCGGTCTTGCTCCAGATTGTCGGAATTTACAAACGCCATTACAGTTATCCGCGAAACAATTTAAACCCAGAGTATGCTGGTTTTGTTGAGGTTCTCCGTCACCGCCACCAGAGTCAGAATGCTGGCGGCTGCTGATAATGCCTCTAAGTCGTGTCGTTGTCCCTGAGGCTTGCTGGGTGGATGATTCTGACAGTTGGCCTTGTTGTTCGTTATCTCCGGGGCTAAGCATCATTGTATTGATCACAAACGGATAATCCTGACTCAATTCTTGTTGTCCAACCGGATTAAACATGGGGGAATCGGGATTCCAATAGCTGCTTAACAGCAAGCCGACAACGATAAACGGTAGCCATGAATAGGTGTTGGAATTTATATAGACGTCTTTGGTCGTCAGGGTCAGATCGTAGGCAACCAGTGCATGGGTAGCGTAGAGCACATGCCACGAAATTGACTCAATGATGGCCGTATGTAGTCCGTATCCGCAGGGTCCGGGTGGTATGTTATTTGCCGGGGAATCTGATCCTTCATAGTTGTTTATTTTGGTAATGATTGAAGGGTTTTTCGGCAATGTACGCGGGTAGTGCTGTTGGTTAGAAAAGCTTTTGTCTGGAGAATCTGTATTTTGTTGAAGCTCGACAATATAACGTTCTGTTAATGCTTGAGCCCGGCTGGTGACGGATAATAACAAGAGTAACAGCAGGGCCGTAAAAATTGGGTTTAGAATCACTTTTTTCTTACATTTTGATTTAAAGCGAAGAAGTGTAGACCAGAAAAACAGGTGTGTTTTCTATCAAAGATCATTTGTTAAAAAAACTCTATCGCTGGCTGCTGAGCCCCCGGGCTGTGGTCACGTCACAGGTTCATTGTCGTCTGTGGCTTCTCATTTTGTGAAAACTCAGGGATTGGCAGTCTTGAAGACCTTTCCACATCGAAGCTATTGGCCATATTCGCTGATTTAGACCTCACAGACTCATCGCCCTCTGTGGCAGCGGCGTTTGTGCTCTGTCAAGGCTCGTCTATTTAAGCAGATTCTCTGGCATGACCGCAGCAGGCCATCCTCGTCGACAAAGGGTATGAGACATGTCAGATTGTCTGTTCTCCTTGTGAAAACGAAAGGCAACGAACGGAAATCCCGGGGCTCGTTATGAGTATCTGGTAAGTTCTGTTGTACCTCTTCGGTTACTGCAAAATCAGGTGATTGTGCTAATAAATTCATATCTGCTCTGCAAAGTGGGCAGGTTTTCATTGACCGTCGCGGAGCGTTCAGAAACACCCTTCATAAACAGTGTGTGTCAATTTTCTGTGAACAACAGGGAGTAACCATTGCATTGTTAAATTTATCAAAACATATAGGGCAGTTCTCACCTGCTTCAGCCAGCTCTTGGCTATCGGATGGTGGTCGGAATCGACAGACGCCATTACAGGAATCGACGTAACAATCCAAACCGTAAGTGTGCTGGTGTTGTTCAGGGTTTCCGTTACCTTCGCCAGAGCCTGAGTCCAGTGAGCTGGTGAAAGAACCTGTAAGTTGGGTGGTTGTTCCTGAGACCTGCTGACCGGATGATTCTGATGGCTGGCTTTGTTGTGGGTTATCTTCGGGGCTAAGCATCATTGTATTGATCACAAACGGATAATACTGGCTCAATTCTTGTTGTCCGATCGTACCAAACATGGGTGAATCCGGGCTCCAATAGGTGTTTAACAACGAGTCGGCAACAATAAACGGTAGCCATGAATAAATGTTGGAGTTTAGATGGGCGTCTTTGGTAGTCAGGGTCAGTTTGCAGGCAACCAGCAAATGGGTAGCGTAGAGCAGATGCCACGAAATCGACTCACTAATGCCTGTTTTTAGCCCGTCACTGCCGGGTCCGGGTGACTGGGAATCTGACCCCATAAAGTTGTTTGTTTTGGCAATGCTTGAAGGGTTGTTCGGCAATGTGCGCAGGTCATGCTGCGTGACAGACAAGCTCTGGGTTTCAGGGAAATCTGTATTCTGTTCAAGTTCGACGTAAGCGCCAAATAAACCAGCGTACTGGCTGCCGCCCCCAAGATTTCTTATTCTTTGCCTGTCTTAACATTCCAGGGGAGAAGCTGTTCCAGTTTCTCAACGGTATCGGCGTAAGGCAGCTCTTTTAAAATATGGTTCAGGTAATTGAAAGGCTCCAGACCATTCACCTTTGCGCTTTCAATCAGGCTGTATAAAAGGGCACTGGCTTGCGCCCCTTTTGGCGTGTCTGCAAACATCCAGTTCTTGCGGCCAATAGCGAAGGGGCGGATGGTGTTTTCCGCTGCGGCATTACTGATATCCAGGTGGCCGTTGTCACAGTAAACGACCAGTTTTGGCCATTGGTTCAATGCATAGCTCATGGCTTGGTGCGACAGGCTGCCCGGGTCTAGCCTGGTTATGTTTTTCTCCAGCCATACATGAAAGTCGTCCAGTAGTGGCTTACTCTTTTGCTGACGCAGGATGGCTTTTTCTGATGGAGGAAGATCTCCTATTTCTTTCTCAATGGCGTAAAGCTTACCGATTTTGCCTAAAGCGACATTCGCCTTGCTAACGCGGGTGTTTTTCACCTTTTTGCCCGGTTTGGCTTCGCCCTTCCTGGCATCCAGAAATTTCCTGCGAACGTGGTCGAAGCAACCCGCCTGGGTGATGCCTTCTTGTTTGCATACAGCGTCGTAACTGGCATACCCGTCAGTTTGCAGGTAACCGCTGAACCCTTCGAACAGACGCAGGGGAACCTCCTTGCCTCTTGAGGGATCGTATTCAAACACCACCGATGTTTGTCCGGGTGGCCCACCAAGGCTGACCCACATATATTTGTCAGAGTTGATGGACTTGCTGGTTTCCTTGATCACCTGAATTCGGGTTTCGTCAGCATGGATCACCGAACCGGTCTTTTGATGATCTCTCATCAAATTGATGAGTGGCCGCAGTTCTGTAGACAGCCGAATCAAAGAGTTGGCCATCGTCGTCCGGGTGACAGAGCCACCGTATCGCTTGAGGATATTCTCTTGCCTGTACAAAGGCAGTGCGTCGCAGTACTTGGAGACAATGATCCAGGCCAGTGTGCAAACAGAGAGTGAAGATTTGGGCAGTGGGTGTTTTGGCAGCTCTGCAACTTTAATGACCCGCTTCTCCTGTCCATGCTCATCGACTTCTGGAAAGACTGCTTTCTCTTGCAGAATTTCTTTCACCTGAACCTTGGTCGGAACGATATCAAGCTCTTCACGGACTTTGACAAAGAAGGTATCAATGGCTCCGGCTTTTTCTTCTTCACTGAGTTCAGAGCGTTCCTGCACTCTGGGCAGAGACTCTGAAAATGACTTGCGCCCTGTTTTCTTTTTGCGTGGTTTTGGAGGCTCTTGCTCTGGCTGACCTTCAGCTTCGTCTTGCTCTCCGGTGCAGCCTTCCAGCTCCACCTCGTTGAAAATGTCGACCTGGCTGTTGTTTTTTTCAGTGCTTCTTCCGTACAGGCGGGATCGGGAGAGCCTCAGGTACTCTTCCAGTTGCGCAATGCGTTTTTTTTGAGAATCGATGACCTCTGACTTCTTTTGAATAATGTCGTCTTTTTCAAGAAGGGCATTTTCTTTTTCAAGAAGGGCATTTTCTTTTTCAAGAATGACACTTTCCTGCGAATGGATCGCCTCAAACAAGGCGACCATTTCAGGGTTAGTCTCAGCCTGATGAAAGGGCAAATCCAGTGCGGATTTCGGCTGAAAAATCAGAGTGTCGGCGGTCGATTTCATGGTCGCTATTTTACCATAAAACCCTGAAAAACAGGACTAAAAACAGCTCTCATAATGCCTTTTTTTATGGGGTTGCATGGCATTGAGATTGTAGCCGTCCAGCAGCCAGTTTAATTGTTTCCCGGTTAATGTAACCAGCTCTTCGTCCGGTTTGGGCCAGTGGAATTTGTCCTCAGACAGGCTCTTGTAATAAAGCACAAAACCATTATCTTCCCAGAACAGGCACTTGATTTTATTACGCTGCCGGTTGGTAAACGCATATAAATAGCCGTCAAAGGGGTTGTGCCCCAGCTCTTGTTCAACCAACACAGCAAGCCCACGAAATGACTTGCGAAAGTCAATCGGCTCCCGGTAGAGAAACACCTTTGGTAATACCTCTGACGGTCGCATAACCGGGGTGTTCATAGCATATCCCTCACCAGTTGCTCACAAAGCGACAGGTTACTTTCATCAATACCGGACACTGTTACACCACTGGGTAGGGTGATGGAGAGTGGTGTTATCCGAGAAGGCGCACCAGGTTCTGGTTGGGGTGTTACCTGGACAAAGCCAGAGTTGTTCGGGGTCGGTTTTACGCTGGGGGTTGTGTCGAGTTTACGCTTCCAGTATCCGAATTTGGATACCCTTATACCATGCTGTTGGCACCACGCACTCTGAGTCAAACCTGAATCCCGCCACGACTGAACACGCTCTAGCCATTCACTGTCTGCGGGTAATTTCTTTGACATATTGGCCTCCTTATATCGGGAGGCTAATCATTTCAAATGGGGTTTTGATTCTGAAGGGCGTGGGTTTATTTGGCGTTTACAGTTCGACAACAAAATGTTGTGTCGATCGTTGAGCATGGCAGGTGGCAGACAAAGACAGCAGTAACAGCAGTGGTACATAGATTGACTGTTTGGTCATTTATTCTTACATCCTGGTTTAAATGTTCTGCAAGTAATTTTGCGAGACCAAGTGTAGACCAGGAAAATTGATTGCGTTGCAGCAGTACCCGTTGGCGAGCCATGAGAGGGTAGTCACGAGCCATTTGGCTCGTGCATCTCCTCAAGCAAGTAGTCTCTTTTAGGAGGAGCCGATGAATTCCCAAGATGGGAGCCCGGAGTGCCTGAGAGTGTGGGAACGAGTCAACGTGGACGCTGCTGGTCCTCCTCAGTCCCACGGTTATGTCACAGCTTCATTGCCGTCAGTGTCTTTTTCTTTCGTGGTCCGCCAGGGCACTGGCATTTCTGTGGATCATCCGGCATGGTATTTGTCGGCCATTCTTGCCGATCACGGTCATTACGCAGGTCTTTTGCACTGTGTGGTATTTACTTTTGTGATGCGCCAGAGCTTGAGCATTTCTGAATTTTTTCCCACATGGACCTAACCGCCCATCTTTGGAGGTGACGGTCACATAACAGGTTTGTTGCTGGGTGTGACAGCAGCGTATGTGGTATGACAGGGATATGAGATTCCTGCAGATTTTCCTGCACTGCCGAACCCGGCCATCCTCGCCGACTACTGGCCTGTCACATATTAGATGGTCTGTTCTCCTGGTGAAAACGAGAGGGTCCGAACGGACACCCCGGGGCTCGTTATAAGAATCTGGCAAGTCCTGCTGTGCTTCTTCAGTTACTGCAAAATTCGGTGATTGTGCTAAAAAATTCATGTCTGCTCTGCAAAGTGGGCAGGTTTTTGTGATCCATCGTGGAGTGGCCAGAAACACCCTTCGCAAACAGTATGTGTCAATTTTCTGCGAACAACAGGGAGTGATAATTACATCGCTAAACTTTTCGTAGCATATAGGGCAATTCTCGTCTGTTTCAGCCAGCTCACTGTTATCAGATGGAGGTCGGAATCGACAAACGCCATTACAGGAATCGACGTAACAATCCAAACCGTAAGTATGTCGATGCTGTTCAGGGTCTCCGTTACCGTCGCCATAACCTGAATCCAGAGGGCTGGTGAAAGAACTTGTTAATTGGGTGGTTGTTCCTGATGCCTGCTGACCGGATGATGCGGATAGCTGGCTTTGTTGTGGGTTATCTCCGGGGCTGGGCGCCATGGTGTTGATTACAAACGGATAATCCTGACTCAATTCATGTTGTCCAATCGGATTAAACATGGGGGAATCGGGATTCCAATAGCTACTTAGCAGCGAGCCGACAACGATAAACGGTAGCCATGAATAGGTGTTGGAATTTATATAGACGTCTTTGGTCGTCAGGGTCAGATCGTAGGCAACCAGTGCATGGGTAGCGTAGAGCACATGCCACGAAATTGACTCAATGATGGCCGTATGTAGTCCGTATCCGCAGGGTCCGGGTGGTATGTTATATGCCGGGGAATCTGATCCTTCATAGTTGTTTATTTTGGTAATGATTGAAGGGTTTTTCGGCAATGTACGCGGGTAGTGCTGTTGGTTAGAAAAGCTTTTGTCTGGAGAATCTGTATTTTGTTGAAGCTCGACAATATAACGTTCTGTTAATGCTTGAGCCCGGCAGGTGACAGATAATAACAAGAGTAACAGCAGGGCCGTAAAAATTGGGTTTAGAATCACTTTTTTCTTACATTTTGATTTAAAGCGAAGAAGTGTAGACCAGAAAAACAGGTTTGTTTTCTATCAAAGATCATTTGTTAAAAAAACTCTATCGCTGGCTGCTGAGCCCCCGGGGCGTGGTCATGTCACAGGTTCATTGCCGTCGGTGGTGCATCATCTTGTGAAAACTCAAGGTTCTGGCATTCCGGAAGATCCTGCTGCATGGCCTTTGCTGGCCATCCTCGCCGATCACGGTCAGTTCACAGGTTTGTTGCCCAGAGTGGTACTGTCTTGCGTGTTCTGCCAAGGCTCTTCTATTCCTGAAGAGCCTCCCGCATGGCAGCAGCTGGCCATTCTGGGCGATTACGACACTGTCACATGTCAGACTGTTTGCTCTCCCGGTGAAAACGAAAGGGGCCAAACGAAAACCCCAAGGTTCGTTATAAGGATCTGGCAGTTCCTGCTGTCCCTCTTCGCTTACTGCAAAATCCGGTGATTGTGCTAACAAATTCATGTCTGCTCTGCAAAGTGGGCAGGTTTTCATTGACCGTCGTGGAGCATTCTGAAACGTCCTTTTTAAACAGTGGTTATCAATTTTCTGCGAACAACAGGGAGTAATCATTGTGTCGCTAAACTTTTCATAGCATATAGGACACTCCTCATCTGCTTCAGCTCGCTCACTGCTATCGGATGGTGGTCGAAATCGACAAACACCATTACAGGAATCGACGAAACAATTTAAACCGTAAGTATGCTGGTGTTGTTCAGGGTCTCCGTTACCATCGCCAGCGCCGGAGTCCAGAGGGCTGGTGGGAGAGCCTGTCAGTTGGGTGGTTGTTCCTGTGGCTTGTTGACCGGATGATGCTGGTGGCTGGCCTTGTTGTGGGTTATCTCCGGCGCTGAACATCATAGTGTTGATCGCAAACGGATAATCCTGACTCAATTCTTGTTGTCCAATCGTGCCAAACATGGGTGAATCGGGATTCCAATAGCTGTTTAAAAGTGATCCGACAACGATAAACGCTAGCCATGAAGAGGTGTTGGAATTTATATAGGCGTCTTTGGTCGTCAGGGTAAGTTCAAAGGCAACCAGCAGACGGGTAGCATAAAGCACATGCCACGAAATCGACTCAATAATGGTTGTTTTTAGCCCGTAACCGTCGGGCCCAAATGGTATGTTATTTGCCGGGTAATTTGACTCTGCATAGTCGTTTGTTTTGGCAATGATTGTAGGGTCGTCAGGCAATGTATGTGGATAATGCTGTTGGATAGGAAAGCTTTTGTCTGGAGAACCTGTATTCTGTCGCAGCTCGACAATATAACGTTTTGTCAGCATTTGAGCCTGGCAGGTGACCGGTAATGATAGCAGCAACAGCAGCACTGCGGGGAGTGGGTGTTTGATCATTTATTCTTGCATCGTGATTTAAATATTCTGCAATCAATCTTGCGAGGCCAAGTGTAGTCCAGGAAAACTCTTTGAAGCGCTGCGGTATCCTTTGGCTAGGAGCCTGACCGAGAATAGCGCCCGTAGCGAGGACGGCAGAAAATTGAGGATGAAAATTCGGTTTTGTGAGGAGAATAGCGAGCTATTTGACGAACAAAAGCGGATTTTCAGACCAATTTGCTGCAATCCTCGCTACGGACGCTTAAGTCCGACAGGCTGCTAGGCCGAAGAGGGTAATCACGAGCCATTCGGTGGTGGATGGGTAGCTTTGTGTACCTATCAAAACGATTATTGTCTTTTACTGAAGGGGCTTATGCATTCCCACGCTTTGACCCACAGGGCCTGAAAGCGTAAGAACGAGGGCAAAGCGTGGGAACGAGTTGAGAGCAAAAGGCGAGCGTCAGATTTAATCGCTACTGACTTCTTTTTGCTTTTCTGAGGCTGGGTTATGCTGGTTCACACTGGCAGGCCTACGACCATGATACATCATTCTGTGCTGCATCAGACGCTGAGGATTCATGCAAATCCGCGTGCACCACGGCCACCCCGGGCCCTCAACCTCAATGCCACAGACTAGCAGGTCGTGTCTGTTTTGGTTACCCGATGGGGCTTCAGGGGTGGGTTGGCTCCGACTCAACGCAGCACAGAACCTTTGCCACAACTTCGATAGATTGTCCTTCAGACCCGTTCCGGCTCCCTGCTGTTTTTCCCAGCCGTTGTGAAACTTGTCAAAGTGATCCACCAGGGCTTGACGACTCCCGCAGATCATCCCGCATGGTTGCAGCGTGCCATTCGGGCTTTTCACGCGTTCGCCACAAACTGCCTCTTCACAGAGTAGGTAAATGTACCCGTTTCGGAAAACCTCCGGGTCTCTTGCAGTGGCTATTTGGGCAAGAGTCGCGTGTTGGGTCTGACGCAAATATGATAACTCCCTCGATTCTGTTTTTATTGGCTGTGTTTCTGGAGTCTCAGCTATGGAGGTTGACGGCGACTGGGCAAGCGAAAGTGAGAACCCAACGGCTTCTGAAGGAGGGCTTTGTGGATCGAATTCCCCATCGAGCCCTGAGCCTTGTTCCGTTGTTGCTTCTGATTTTCTGAATTTACAAACGCCATTACAGTTATCTGCGTGACAGTTTAGATCGAAAGTGTGTTGCTGTTGTTCAGGGTCTCCGTTACCTTCGCCAGAGTCAGAATGCGGGTGGCTGGTGATAGTGCCTCTCAGTCGTATGGTTGTTCCTGAGGCATGCTGGGTGGATGCTGTTGATAGCTGGCCTTGTTGAGAATTATCTTCGGGGCTGAGCATCATACTGTTGATTGCAAACGGGTGGTCCTTACTCGCCTCTGGTTGTCCTATCGGGTTAAACATCGGTAAGTCGCTGATCCAATAGCTGCTTAAAAGAGAGCCGACAGCGATAAATGCAAGGGGTAGTTGAGAATAGGTTTTGGCGTCTGGAGAAGTGTCATGAGTGGTCAGGATCAGTTCGAAGGCAACCAGCAGATGAGTAGCGAAAAGCAAATTCCAGGAAATCGACTCAATAATGGTCTTTTTTAGCCAGTAACCGTCGGGTCCGAATGCCAGGTTATTTGCCGGGGAGTCTAATAATGCATAGCTGTTTGTTTTGCCAGTGATTGAAGGGTTATCCGGCAATGTATGCCGGTCATGCCGCTTGATAGAAAAGATTTTTTCAGAAGAATCCACATTTTGTTGCAGCTCGACAATATAACGCTCTGTCAACCATTGAGCCTGGCAGGTGACAGATGACGACAGCAACAACAGCAGTGCCGCAAGGAGTGAGTGTTTGAACATTTATTCTTACATCCTGACTTAAAGTTTCTGCAAGTAATCTTGCGAGACTGAGTTTAGATCAGGAAAGTAAGAGTGTTTTTTTAATAAAGCACGCCCGGAAGAGGTCACTACATAACATGATTTCCTGTCCGGGCGTGTTCGATTCAGCTATCAAAAGTGTTGTTGAGTTTTTTCTCAACCATGACTTTTCTCAGCTTGGCGAATCTTGGCAGACCATTGAGATAAGGCGGGTATTCTTCACCTTCAATCAGCGGCTCAAGGTATTCCCGGCAGACCGGAGTAATGCCAAAGCCTTCCTCATCAATGAACTCCATGGGCATTTTCTTTTCGAAGTTGGCCACTTCTTCCAACTGCACTTCACCGATAGACCAGCGATAGGGCGCATTGGACTCACGGGTGATACAGGGCATTACGGCATTTTTGCCAGTGACCGCCAGTTCAACTGCTGCTTTACCCACGGCATAAGCCTGTTCAACATCCACTCTGGAGGCAATATGTCTGGCTGAACGCTGCAGGTAGTCTGCCACCGCATAGTGGTATTTGAAGCCGTGTTCCCGCTTGATCATGGTGCACAGTGCCGGTGCCACACCACCGAGCTGCTGATGACCAAAAGAGTCGATGACCGTGGTTGAAGCAGATACAAAAGTGCCATCGGCGTATTTGGCGCCTTCAGAGGCGACAATGACACAGTAACCTTCTTCATCCACGGTTTTCTTGACCTTGGCCAGAAACTTTTCTTTATTCAGGGGCGTTTCCGGGAACACAATAATATGAGGAGGATCTCCATTCTGACGGGCTGCCAGTCCGGCGGCCGCTGCCAGCCAGCCGGCATGGCGGCCCATCACTTCCATGACAAACACCTTCGTAGAGGTATCGCACATGGAGGCAATATCGTGGCTGGCCTCTTTGGTGGAAACGGCAAGGTATTTGGCGGCTGAACCAAACCCGGGGCAGTTGTCGGTTACCGCCAGATCATTATCGATGGTTTTGGGAATACCAATGCAGGTGATGGGGTAGCCCATTTTTTCACTGAGCTGAGACACCTTCAGCGCAGTATCCATGGAATCGTTACCGCCGTTGTAGAAGAAGTAGCCAATATTGTGTGTCTGAAACACTTCGATCAGTCGGCGGTATTCTGCTTCACTCTCTTCGAAGGATTTGAGCTTGTAACGGCATGATCCAAATGCGCCTCCGGGGGTTCGGTGAAGTGCTCCGATGGTTTCATGGGATTCCTGACTGGTGTCAATCAGTTCTTCTCTGAGCGCTCCCAGAATACCGTTATAACCCGCATAGACCTTACCAATTTGGTCCGGATAGCGACGTGCGGTCTCGATAACGGCGCAGGCACTGGCATTGATAACTGCTGTTACGCCCCCTGACTGTGCATAAAATGCATGTTTGATTGACATCCTGAGTGGCTCTCGCTGAATAGTAATCTTGGCTTTGAATGTTTCTGTTGTTCTATGGTTTAGCGGGTTTCGATCCGCATAATACTTAAAACAAGCCTGTTTGTCCGTTTATTTAGCGGAATTTTTTCTGTAAAAAGGTAAGGAAAGAGTCTTAAATCCACGGCCAGAACGACTTCGCATTGGCCATACGTTTTCAGAACCGTTTGCGGCCGTTGAAGAGCCGCCAGCGACCGACGATGAGTAAGGATGGTATGCGCATACATATTCTGGGAATCTGCGGCACATTTATGGGGAGCCTCGCCCTTCTGGCCAGGGATATTGGCATCAGGGTCAGTGGTTCCGATGAACATGTCTATCCCCCCATGAGCACACAGCTGGAAGCTGAGGGTATTCAGCTGATGCAGGGCTATCATATCGAACAACTGGATGATGAGCCTGATCTGGTCGTGATAGGGAATGCCATGAGCCGGGGGAACCCGATTGTAGAGCACGTCCTGAACAAGGGACTTGCTTATACCTCGGGTCCCCAGTTTTTTGCCGAGCACATTCTGAAAGACAAATGGGTGATGGCCGCCGCTGGTACTCATGGCAAAACCACAACCGGCAGCATGTTGGCGTGGATTCTGGAATATGCAGGCATGTCGCCGGGTTTTCTGATTGGTGGCATCCCGGCTAACTTTGGTATTTCGGCTAGAATGGGGAAGACTCCGTTTTTTGTGGTCGAAGCGGATGAGTACGATACCGCCTTCTTCGATAAACGTTCTAAGTTTGTTCACTACCATCCCCGTACAGCCATACTGAATAATCTTGAATTTGATCACGCGGATATCTTCGAAAATCTTGCCGCTATCCAGAAGCAGTTTCACCATCTGGTCAGAACAATACCGGGTGATGGCCGAATTATATCTCCGGCGAACTGCGAAGCCCTGAACCAGGTTCTGGCGATGGGGTGCTGGTCGCAACAGGAGCAGTTGGGAGTTGAGTGGACGACCCACCTGACTGCAACGGATGGCAGTGGTTTTGATGTCATCTATCAGGGCAAGGTGGTTGGCCAGGTCAACTGGTCGCATACGGGTGATCACAACGTTGCCAACGGCCTGGCGGCTATAGCCGCTGCCCGGCACGTCGGGGTGTTGCCTGCTCTGGCTTGTGAAGCACTCAGCCTCTTCAAGGGGGTCAAACGCAGAATGGAATTGCTGGCTGATATAGGTGGCATCAAAGTGTATGATGACTTCGCCCATCATCCGACGGCGATTGAAACCACTTTGAATGGCTTACGTGCCCGACATCAGAATGACCGTATTCGGGCTGTTATCGAGCCGCGCTCCAATACCATGAAAATGGGCGTTCATGGTGATGCTTTGTCGGGTTGTGTCAGGAATGCGTCTGAAGTCATCTGGTTTCAGCCCACAAATATTGAGTGGTTACAGGGTGAGTTTATTGACAAAAGCCCCGTTCCTACCCGTGTAATGTCGTCTACTGAAGAGATCATCGATTACCTGATTGAAACTTCTGAGAAGGGTGATCATCTGGTCATTATGAGTAATGGTGGCTTTGAGGGAATTCATCAGCGTCTGCTGGTGAAACTTAATAACGCGGCAGCGTCAGAAAAAGGTTAATACATTGGCTGAGAGAATTACTCTTGCTATTACCGGGGCTTCTGGGGCCCAGTATGGACTCAGGTTGATGCAGTGTCTTGTCGCTTCGGGGGCAGAGGTTTTTTGCATGATTTCAAGAGCCGCAAAAGTGGTGATTGAAACGGAAACGTCTCTTCATCTGCCTGACGGCGACCGGGAAGCAGAGGCTGTCTTGATTGATTACTGCAAAGCCAGAGCCGGGCAGATCAAACTATTGGGCCATGAAGAATGGATGTCGCCCGTTGCCTCTGGCAGTGGTGCTGCCAGTAAGATGGTCGTCTGTCCCTGCAGTTCGGGCACATTGTCGTCTATAACCTATGGAGCCAGTAATAATCTGATTGAGAGAGCTGCGGATGTGGCTCTAAAAGAGCGCAGAAAGCTGGTTCTGGTGCCCAGAGAAGCACCATATTCGGAGATTCACCTTGAGAATATGCTCAAGTTGACCCGAATGGGGGCAGTGATTTTGCCTGCCTCACCCGGATTTTATAACAAACCTGAAACCATGGAAGATCTGGTGGATTTTGTGGTGGCCAGGATATTAAGCCAGCTGGGCATCGAGCAGACACTGATGCCCGGGTGGGGGCAGTCGTACGTTAATTAGTTAATTCGCGACTGCAGGTTGTGAAGCCAGAGAGCCAGTGCGTCCAGATAAAGTATTATTCGGGTCCCTTCATCCGCAGTCTGAGCGGTTACTTCAGGCTGGAAAGCGTCAGGAAGCTCCTGTTTCACCACTTCCAGTTGATAGTGGGCATGGGGTTGGTCAGAAATTACCAGTGTTCTGCCGGGAGTCGGTGCTGCTTTCATCCACTGAATCAGGGTGTCCCGCGTGTTGGCTCTCTGCCAGTGATTCTGTTTCCACACTCTGGGAGAGTCAACAAACTCTGTCGGCAGCTTTTTCATCTCCCCGGGAAGTTTCATGGTGGCAAACAGTTGCATGGCACCTTCTGTCTCTGTGATGGGGCGGGCAGTTCTGGCGCCCTTTCCCCGGGCCTGTTCACCAATACTGTTGGCAACAAGACTGTCAATATTATCGATACCCTCTTTCAGTGGACGTTGTCCTACCAGAAAAACAATTTTGTTAAACCGGACACCCTCCTGCCAGAGTTTGGCGAGGTGGTTAAGTCTTCGCTCCATTCCGGGAACCGTTGCCCCCAGGACTAAGGAGTACTCATAGTTTGTAGAGGATGGGAGTAACTCCTGCACGAAGTTGAGCGCCTTAAGGTGACCCATAACCGCCAGATGCTGGTCCGGTGTCAGGGGCAGATCCTTCATCTCCCAGCGCTCGTGACCGGGTTGTCTGCGCCACTGTTGAGAAGCAATGATCAGAGAGTCGAGGGAGTTTGTGTGAGAGATACCGACTTCGTCCATTAAAGTGGCTAAGCCCGACAGTTTCAGAGGGTTAATGACTGTGCTGTGGTCCAGAATCGAGCTGTCAGAGGCGGGGGCATGTCGGTGCATAGAGTCCTTCCATGGAATCAGTCAGAATGGGAAAAGGCAGGGTTAAACATTAAGTACCTAACCAGTTGGTTTCGCATATTCTGGACGGCGGCTTTTTCCATCCTTCTGCGTTCCAACTCTGGTTGCGTAGCTATGGCTACGCGCCCGTCGTTGCGCCTTGAAGGATGAAAAAATCCACTCGCCAGAATATGCAAAACCAACTGGCCAGGTACTTACTAGCAGCCTGTCGGACTTAAGCGTCCGTAGCGAGGATTGCAAGAAATTGAGGATAAAAATCTCTGTTTCTGAGGAGAATAGCGAGCTATTTGACGAAGAAACAGGGATTTTTAGACCAATTTATTGCAACCGCAGTAGGACAGTCTTAAGTCCGACAGGCTGCTAGGAGCCTGACCGAGAATAGTCTGCCCTACTGCGGCGGCAGCAAATTGGTCTGAAAATCCGCTTTTGTTCGTCAAATAGCTCGCTATTCTCCTCACAAAACCGAATTTTCATCCTCAATTTTCTGCCGTCCTCGCTACGGGCGCTATTCTCGGTCAGGCTCCTAGAGCCGTAATAGAATTTTTCGGCCGGGCAGAAGAGTGATTTAGACTATTGCCTGTCAGCCTCCTGGCCTGCTTTCTGAGCGATTCTGATCTGCAGGTTGTGAAGCCAGAGGGCCAAAGCATCGAGGATCATGATGATTTGACTGTCAGGATCTGCTTGCTGGGCCGTTCCCTCGGTGATGAAGCCTTGGGGTAATTCCTGCCGGATGACCTCTTGCTGATAAAGAAGATGCGGCTGGTTTGATACGATCAGGGCAGAGCCGGGTTTGGGGTTGCTCTTTACCCAGCTTTTGAAACTGTCTCTTGTGTTGCCCCGTTGCCATCGATCGACCAGCCAGGTTCGGCTCGATGAGAAGAGTTCAACAGGAATATTTTGCATGTCATCAGGCATTTCAGTGGACATATAGACCATCCTGGCGGCTTCTTTTTCTGTTGCAGGGCGTGCCTTTTGTTTTTTATCCCTGGAAGCCTCTTTACCAATCACGTCAGAAACCAGTAATTCTGTCATGTCGATGTCGTCGTGAATGGGGCGCTCTCCGGATAAAAAAATGATCCGGTCGAAGCGAACGCCTTCCTTCCAGAGTGTGACCAGATGCTGAAAACGACTTTTCATCCGTGGTGCTGTTGCACCTAGCACCAGAGCGTAATCAAACTGTTTCTTGTCGGGTTTCTGTTGATTGATTAAGCCCAGGGCTGCCAGATACTTCCTCACCTTTTTTTTCTGTTTGGCAGAAAAATTCAGGTCTGCCACTTCCCAGCGCTCCTGGCCGGGTTTTCTCCGCCACTGCTGAGTTGCTTCGACCATGGAGTTAAAATCTTTCTTGTGAGGAGTGCCCGTTTCAGAGAGCAGTGCTGACAGTGTATCAAGTTGCTGCTGGCTTAATGCAGGATCAGCAGCCAGAGTCTTGGCTGTCAGGAAGAGCGTCAGTAAAAGCCCTGATAGCTGGAGCTTATAGCGTTGATAGGAGCTGAAGTTCATGACCATTGATGGACCCGGTTAAAACACCTCAGCATAGATCAGTTTTTGATTCAATGTGGTAAAGATGGCAAAGAAGATTTCGCTACCGCATTAATCAGGCTCTGATCCAGATCGGGGAGCGCCCAGGCTTCAGGGTAGTTTTTTGAGAGTTCTGCAATCATGATCGAGTATTCTTCTGCCGGTTTATTAAGAAGGTAGGTCAGAAAGGTATAGATGCGGTTGGACATCTGATGATTAAACTGTGTCATCTGTTCTTCTGAGATAGCCCTGGTTTTTTCAGCCTCCTCCAGAACAGAGTTGCGGGTACAGTTAGCAGCAATCATCAGGGCCAGTTTTTTGACGGTATCATCATTCATGGGACTTCCTCAGCTTGTGTGTTTTCCTATCTTCAGTGTAGATCGGTTGAATTCGGTCAAAGTAAAGCGGGTTCTTATAGATCGGGTAATTGAATTTATGGTTTTGAAAGTCAATGGGGAAAAACCTCATGATTGCCTTTTGAGACCTCACTCTTGAAGCACAAAGCGTGGCATTGGCAAAATGCCACGCTATACCAAAAGCAGTTTATTGATACTTAATTATGAAAATTTTCTGCTGTCAGCTTATAAGGCTCATCAGGTTTAATATCTCCATACAGATCCTGATACCTTTGCAGTTTGGCGGCATCCTGGTTGGTCTGTTGCTGTTGTCTGGCAACGTTTGACCAGGTGCTGGTGGCGTAATAAAGCCCGACCGCACCACCCAGGCCCATGCTGAAAGCAGCACCTACCGTTGATCCAAAGAGGAAGCCTCCCGCCAATGCACCCCCCATTCCCCATCGGGCGAAGGTTCCCCAGGCTTCATTGATGCGTACACAATACTGCTTGATGCTTTTCCAGGCTCTGGACGTTCCAATGGATTTGATCTTGTCCTTTATAAAGGTCGGTACTTTGATACTGTCCACAGACAGCCCCATAAAGGTTCTTTTGGCTCTGGCGCCCAATTGCTCAAGAGCTCTACCTCCAGCTCTAACCAAAGTATTAGCAGTGTCTATCGCCAGCTGATCATGCGTCCCATTAATGATCTTATGATCCTGAAACACTGGCGTTGAATGCGTTGCTTCTGTTCCGTAAGCCATGGCATACCTCCTTGATAATCCATGAGCGGGTTGGTTTTTTCACGACAGGCAGTATGACATGGGGTGAAAAGAGAGGTCACTGACGGTTCGGTCAGTGTGGCTAACATCAGGCTCTCAGAGGCTCCCTAAAAAGTATCAATGGGACACCTTTGCAGTGAGTACCATTCACTGATGGCGTCTATCTCTTCCCCGGTCAGCATCCTGGCGATATTGACCATGGGGATATGGTTGCCTCGCAGTCCATTCCGATAATCATTCAGCTGCTTCACCATATAGACTTTCTTCTGACAGGCCAGATTAGGATTAATGTCAGCAGTGCCTATGCCGTCGGGGCCATGGCATCCGGAACACAGAACCAGGGCCTTATTTTTCGCAGCTTCCAGTCTCGGAGTCATTTCAACCGGACGAAATTCAGAGCTTTTGTGCCCGGACAGGTCGCATCCGGCCAGCAGGACCGCAGAGAAGAGGCTGATGGGCAGCCAGGGCTTAATGTTCATAATGTTCCCCAAGATACCTCTCTAATGGGTCAGGTTTTGCCACCCCGGTGAATCACCAGATGCGAGCCAGCTAGCTGAGGCGGTGTGTGTGTTGAAGGTTAGAGACCTCCGGCTACCCGGTTTAGCCGTGCCTTGCGATGACGTTAGTATCAATGACAAGAATGTGAATCTGTATGACAAAACATTAAACAATGAACTTACATTTTTGTCTAATTCACAAAACTTTAAAAAGGAGGAGTATTAAATGTCGATTTTTTGCATTACACAAAGGAATGAGAATCTACACCAAAATTTCTGAGTGGTTTTGATCTTGTTTTGTACGGCTATCGCCTGCTTCAGCTGCGCATCGCAGGGCGACGCCTCGGAACGAACCTGATCAATTGTTATGTTTGTTGTTAAGCTGGATAAATTACTTTTCAGATGAAATAGACTGTAACAAGACTATGGTTTCATAGAAATTGGTGTCGATTCCAATAGACTTGTAAAAGTCATGAAAACCTTGGTTATTGAGAAAAGTACTTAATATTTGTTCCAGTAAAAACTTGGTTCTTGCTTTCAAATCTCCTACCCCCATTGATTCATACGGATGCAGGAAATCACTCAAGCTTACACCATGCAGAGTGGTTGCACCGAACTCTGCCGCCTTTGTAGCAAACTCCTGAGGTATATGCTTATGGAAGACTTGGCTCATTGATTTTTGAAGATTCTGCACAAACACGTCTTTGGCAGATGTTGCAGAAACTTCCAGTTTAGAGTGAAGCACTGAAAAACATGCCCTGAGTTCATCAAGAGTAATGCTAAGCCCTGAAGAACTTTTTAAGTCTTCATGTTTTCCAAACTCCTCTGAGTTTGATGGAAGAGTTTTCTCCATGCCCCGATCAAAAAAATCCAATACTTTTTTCGTTTCAGATAGTAGGTCAGCATGAAGCTCTACGGAACATGTAGCTATTAAAACCAACAAACACCTTATGATCTTCATCATTGTCGTCCAACCGAGTGGTGGTTCTGCAGTATGTATAGTTGAAATTTCTGGGAAAGCATAATGCTGGTTTCAGTTGCTGCACCGCAGGCTGAGCGACCTCCAAAAATCGTCAACAGGTTGGCAATCATGGGTTCCAGCTTTTTTGCTTATTCGCCACTTCTCCATGGGTGCCACTCCTTTTACGAATGAAATGTAAATAATTTTTAAATAAGGAGATGTGTCATACCTAATCTGCTATACCTGTGGCCTCAAAATGGAAATTTTTGAAGACTTTTGAAGAGTTAGGTGCTGAATAAAATAGCTGCTTTGATACTACCGGGAATGCACAGATTATTTACCTGAACTATTACCAGTGGAATGAGGATCAATGTAAGGCCTCATATAGATATTATTGAGAATATGACATGTGATAGTCTGGGCAGTCTTAAAATTAAGATATTTGTATAAGTGTCATGCTATGAACTTAATTGAAAAATTATTGGTTGCGGTAATAGCTACTTTTCTTTTAAACGTGCAAGGTGCTGTAGCAATTAACTTAAAAGATGTTTTCAAATATGACGTGCCGCTTTTAATTATTTTAAACTATTTAAGCTGTCCAGAAGAAGTAAACCTTATTGAGGCAATTCAAGATGTAGAGGGTATGGAAAGAGCTATAGTGCTGGTAACTAATGATGTGGCCGATAAAGTTAGCCATATTGATTTTTCTTTTGTTTCAGAAACAATCTGGGTCAATGGGTTAAAAAATTGTTTGCAGGAAGATATAATTCGCCTCGATGACCAAAGTTTTACTATAAAGGGGGTACCATTGCCTGGTTTGCTTTCATATTCTCCAATTGATAAATTTGAAGTAAAACTTGTTCAGTCTGTAGTACTTTATGATTGTGAAATTAAATCATGGGTAGGAGAACAGTGGTCTATTGCAGGTCAAAGGAAAGATGGAGTTGTGTTTTTTATTGAGGGAGGGGTTGTTGACTCAACAACTTACGACACAGAAGGTACAATTCTATTAGCTCCGTCGTGGCTGGAGCTTATTAAAAATTTGGATCTTTACGATGCAATATGTCTTTTCAATGGATGTGAAATTTCCCAGGATATGCGACTTTTAATTGTTTCTTGTATAAGCTCGACATCTGATATTTCAAGAATTGTGATGAGTATCTTATGTGAAATAATTAGTGGTAAGCAAAAAGAAATTCAAGAGATTATTCGCCAGTGTAAGCTTCAAAAAACACTTGTTTCAGAGTTTCTCACACTATCCTATATAAACTAGTCATTCATTTCTTTGAATGATGAAATATAGAGTACATTACGAGTTTTTAGAAAAAACACCTCAAAGACTGCTATTGCCAAGAGACTCACTCTAATATTCATTTAATCCTGTTTCAGCCATTCAGTTAAATCAGAGTGGCTGAAACGGATTAAGCGTTTGTATCACTCTCTGTCAAAAGACAGCAAGCCCTGGTCAGGTGACTCTAATCAATGGCTTTTCCATCTTCCGTAAGGCGAAGCCATTGGTGAGAAAACCAGTAATAATGACGTCCATCCATCGAAGGGGCCGTGCAGTTATAGCGACTGCGACCAACTGGCAGTGGCGATTTTGCCTGAGTTGTGAATCGGGTTTTCTCTTTATCGAACCATTTCACTTCAACTTTGCCCTGTCCGGAGACATAACAATTGAGTTGCTGTTTCTGATAGCTGCCATCGGCCAGAGTAAGGGTTAAAGAGGGTGTCAGGTTTTTTGGATCGATGATGGCGGTATCGGGTTCCTGCTGCATCACTGGCAGGGGTCTGCTGTTAACTTTGGTTCTGAAACCACTCATATCGGAATAACTTCCGGACATAGGGAAGCGGGGCAGACGGGTAAAGTCTGATAATGGGCCAACGGCACCAGACTGCTGTCCAAATCCAATATAGCCCATCTCTTTGATCATCTTTCTCAGTTCCGGGGCTGTCTCACCGAAAGGCCAGGCCAGCATTTTCACATTCTGACCGGTTTCTTTCCTGATGCGTTGTTCGGTTTCGGTGATCTCTTTTCTGGAACGCTCGAGCCAGGCCTGATTGGATTCTCCGGGTTGCTTTTCCGGCATGTGAGGGTGGTTGAGGGTGTGGTTGGCGATGGTCGCGCCTGAGCGGGTCATCTCCTGAATCTGCTGCCAGGTCAGGAAGTTGCCAAAGCCGCTGTCTACTGGCTGAGTGCTGACAAAAATGGTAAAGGGCCAGCCCTTTTCTTTCAGCATTGGGAAAGCATTCTCGTAGATGTTCTTATAAGCATCATCGAAAGTGATCACTACCGTTTTATCAGGCACTGAGTCGCCATTTTGTATGGCTTTGGTGATGGCCTCTATGGGCGCTACGTTAAAGTCATTCTTATCCAGGTAATCCAGATGTTGCCTGAACATCTCTGGCGTAATACTCGTGATAGCCGGGGTCTTGTCACTGACATGATGATATTGCAGGAAAACCGCGCTATCTGCTGCAATAGCCAGTGAAGGTATGAATGCAGCTGCAGCCAGTAATCCTCTCAAGGGCAAAGAGGCAGTGCGGTTGAGTTGCCTGATGCGGGATACTATACGGGGGATCATGTAGCCTCTGTTTTTAAAGTAAGAGTGAGTAATGAGTACAAGGACTGCTTATGAAGAGTTTCAATGTTTGAAACTAAGACATTTACGGTATGTTTGGCAAGCAATGTCAGCTCATGACAAGGGACTGGCTTCAATGAGCAGAAACTGCCATAGGACTCAGGTATCAGTCCGGACCTGGGCATACCAGGAAGATGGGTCTATAAGCTGCCCGTTGTCATCCATTTGCGGGTATTTCAGCCCCCGCTGGTCACAATACCGAGCCAGTTCGGGGTATCCCCAGCGAAACAGGGTTGGGGGGTAGATCTCGGGAGGCAGGCTTGGTTTATCATACATTCCCTTTAACAGACGCTGTCTTTGAGCTTCAACCAGGATGACCGCTGCTGCTACCGAGACGTTGAAAGAAGCCACAATACCTTGCATGGGAATAATAATGTGCTGGTCAGCAAGCTCTGCTGCCTCGGTGCTGATCCCTTTTTTCTCAGCGCCCATCATTACGGCTACAGGTGAAGTGTAATCAACTTCTGAATAGGGGATTGCAGTGTTGGAAAAATGCGCAGCATAAACTTTAAAGCCGCTGGCTTTCAGTTGTGATATACCTTCCTCTACACTGCTGTGATGATGAACATTGACATATTTGTGGCTGCCAACAGTCCTGCCGCGGAAATTTCGATAGCCCATCTTTGGCTGGCTGAGATGAATATCGGGAATGCCTACTGCATCGCAGGTTCGGATAATAGCTGAAAGGTTATGGGGTTTATGAACCTGATCGGTGATTACCGTCAGGTCGGGCTGGCGTCGATCCAGAAGGTGTTTAAATTTCTTGTAACGTTCCGGTGTCATGGCTCTGCTCTCAATATTGTATTGCGTGGCATTTCTCGTAGGTATGATAGGAGTATTTTACATCAATGAATTCACCCAGGGTTATAAGCCTTCTTGCTTTGCAGGAGAACACTGGCTTCTGGCCAAAAATGATGACTCTGAAAGAGGCTTTTTGTGGAATCGGATAGCTTTGTTGCAGTGCATGAATGGCTTCAACATCACGGGTACTGGCTGGGCCCGATTATAGCATTGGCTGCTTTTGTGGAGTCGCTGGTGGCCATCGGTTTTCTCATTCCTGGTGTTGCACTGCTGTTTGCTCTTGGGGCTCTGGCTGGCAGTGGGTTGATGGAACCCTTACCCATGTTGGCCTGGGCTTTTGTGGGTGCGGCCCTGGGAGATGGTGTCAGCTTTCAGGTGGGTTATCATTTACATGGTCGAATTCGCAACTGCTGGCCATTTTCAAGGCATCCCGGTTGGCTGGAAAAAGGCGAACGCTTTTTTGAACGGTACGGTGGCTTCAGTGTTGCCCTGGGGCGTTTTATAGGCCCTATCCGTCCGGTGATTCCAGCCGTTGCCGGGATGATGGATATGCCTCCCCTGCGTTTTTATATTATCAACCTGCTCTCCACGGCGCCCTGGGCGATAGCCTACACCATGCCGGGCTATCTGACCGGTGCTGCCCTGAAGCTGGATGTGCCACAATCCTTTTACTATCTTTTAACCGGTTTGACCGTTGTTTCGTTGTTGATTGCTTATCTGGGGCTGATTCTGGATCGCAGGTTCTACAGGAAAAAGTTGATGCTGCCGTTACCGCTCAGCTTCATTGTGATAGCGCATATCAGCCTGTTACTTCTGACAGTGATGGACGTCAGTGGTCAGTTTGATGACCACAATCCCAGAATGCACTCGTTTATTGCCAGTATTTCTGTACCGATAGTTGAGTACCTGTCCGGTCTGGTGACCTGGCTGGGAAGTGCCCTTATTCTCTGGTTACCTCTGGTGTTGTTTGCTGTCTACTTTCTCTGGTGCAGGCGCTATAAAAAATTGTTGATTATGTCGACTTGCCTGGCGGGTATGGAGGCAACTCTCTGGTTGATGAAATGGGGGATTGATAAACCCAGACCAGCTGACTTTGATGGTCTGGATCAGTTTTCTTTCCCTTCCGGGCATACCACTCAGGCTACCTTTGTCTGGCTGCTGGTGACCTTATACCTGGTGGCCGCCAAGAGAGGCGTTGTTAAGTTCAGTGCCTACAGTTGTGCCATGATGATTGCCCTGATGGTGGCACTCTCGAGACTTGTGCTTGAAGCCCACTGGTTTGGAGATGTTCTGGCAGGTTTGCTGTTAGGAAGTATCTGGTTCAGTGTGGCGGTGATTGCAGAGAGAGTTTACCTGTTTCGCCGTAAAGCCTCGCCCAATGCGGGCGGGGATATAAGGCGGGAACGCGTAGAGCGTTCCGGTTGAGTGTTTGTAGGTAAACTGCTACCTTTTGTCCTGTCTCTTGTAGACCTACCGTCGGGCAGACGGGAAGTTAAGTCTGTGGAGTTTGTGTGAGACTTGGGGAGCATGGGTTGATTCGCCATCGTAAAAGCTCCCACTGTGGGACTTTTGCGCGATAACCAAGCCTGTTCCCTGAGCAACGAACTATGAAACAGAAACGTTCTTGAGCGATCAAGAACCCTCGCCCGATAGGGCGGGGAGTGTCAGTTTAACGAGGAAATCCCCAAGCCCCGAATATCCTGATAGAAACCGCCCGGAATGGTTCCGGGCGGTGATGTTCAGAAGAAGAAACTGTGTAGGCTCAGTTTGCCTGAAGGGTTGGAATCGTGAATGTTGATTGCTTCTGGCGACTAAACTCGAAATCAATAAAGTAATTGTCGCTTGTAGGCCTCTTATACTGAGGGTCCATAGTATCTATTGCCAATACAACCCGGTTTCCTTCCGGTACGTCATAGGCTGTGGTGACCAGTTCGAAGGACATTTCGATTTTTTCTCCGGGTTCGGCCTGAGGCAGGGTTGATACGCCGTGGGTGATCAGTCTTGCATTACCCAATCTGTCCATGTCATAGAGATAACCCACCAGTTGTGCCTTGTCATAGTGTGGTTGAACCACAAGGTTAACCACCGGATTACCCCTTATTTTCATGACGTTCTGCAGCTTATCGGTGTTGAAATAAATGCCTCTGAAATCGGATGCGGCGTAAATGTTAGTGACGACCGGGACTTCAAGCTGTTCCAGAAGTTGTGAAAGAACAGGAATCTGGGTACTGAATAAACTACCCGTCCAGGAGTTGATAGTGTTGTCTTTTGACATCCAGAACGGTGGTTCATAGGGAAAGGTTTCCAAATCGCCGTTATCAAATGCAGACCTTGGATGAAGATAGTACTTCTGCTCTGCAGCTTCTTTTATTGGAAAACCGTCGAACCCTTCATACCGGTCCTGGAACTTTACTTTCATCTGAAACGGACTGGCCTGACTCAGTTCGTTACTTTCACCCTTCAGGTGAATGTCGAACCATTGGTAGACATTGTTCCAGATTCTGTCTTCACCAATGCCCAACAGCGGAGGCAACAGCTCTGCCGTTGCATGGGTTCCGGTCAGCAGATCGATATATTTGGGGGTACTCAGCTGGCTGTACATCTCAAGCAGAGAGTTTGCCTGGAAAAGGTTATCGCCATAAGCTTTGGCAAAATAGACGGCAGTATTATTCTGATTCAGTTGCTCGACGTAGCTGATCGGAGACCTTTCATCTGCCCACTCGATAACGGCAGGTAACTGATCCAGCTTTTGGTTTTTAATGATGTTCCAGTTTTCAGCAATGATCGGATCGGGACTGCCTTGGAGGTCAGATAACAAAATCAGTAATTCTCCCCAGGCCAGTCTGGGGGTTTGATTGCCGTAGAGTGCTTCCAGCAAGCTTCCCCAGCTGCTCATGGCGGCAACGGCTTTGACCCGTTCATCGTGAGCAGCTCCGATCAGGCTGATACCTGAGCCATAAGAGATACCCGCAGTACCAACCGCATTGGGGTTTACAGGGTAGTTATTCAGTAGAAAGTCAATGACCTGACTGTAGTCGGCAATGTCTTTAGGACCAGCCGTGTCAATTTGTCCGGTAGACTCGCCAAAGCCCCGGGTAGAATAGCTAAGAACAATATATCCTCGTTCAGCCAGTGCTGCAGCTTGTTGCAGGTACTGGTACTCATTCATCCCCCAACTGTTAATAAATACGACAGCGGGTGCAGACCCGGTAAGTTGGGTGGGTACAAAGATATTAGCGGTCAGTTCTACGCCATCATTGGTAAGAATGACAATATCATCATCGGTAGTGTAGCGGTCAGACTCTGGAAACTTTCCATTGTTCAGCAATCCGGCAGCGAACTGAAACAGTGGCTGTATGGATGCGAAGGAATGGAGAGGGAAGAGAGACAGTGCTAGATGAAGAACCAGCAGCTTGAGTAGCCGTTTCGACATGGAGTTACCTTTTTTATTATTTTTATATTGTTTTTTGTTGTTTTTATATTTTTTTCACCCGCAATTGAATCTCGACGATTACCGTTGCGTTTCAACGGGGTGCAACTCATCATACACAGGTTTTAAGTGGGTGTGTACTAACTTATTGGTGCTATCAAAAAACAGCAATGGGCGCCCATGGTTTCAGTCGCAAGAAGGATTAACTGGAAAAGACATACTTTTCCCGCTTGACCTGCCTTGGTCCAAAGCCCAGCTCTTTCAGTTCTGCGGAAGCATCGTCAATCATGGCAGGGTTGCCACACAGGTAAACCAGGTCTTTTTCGGGTGAAAGATTCAGTTGTGGAAACTGATTCTGAAGGTAACCAGGGTATTCGTTGGCGGAGGAGTTTAGTGACTTTTCCCTGCTATAACAGGCCCTGTATTCTATGGATTCGGATAAAGCTGCAAGGTCTCGAAAATCCTGCTCGTAAATCATATCGGCCCTGTCTCTTACACCCATCAAAACAAGAATCCGAGTACCTTCACTGGCCAGTTTTTTCAGTTCAGGTACCATGGCCCGGTAGGGTGCAAGACCTGTTCCGGTAGCTGCCAGTATGATGCGTCCGTCGTGTTGTTTCGGTACGGTGAGAACTCCGAAAGGCCCGCCGATGGACAGTTCCAGACCCGCTTCTGCTTCACTGAACAGAGAAGAGGCAACCCCCCCTTTAACAAAGCTAATGGCTATCTCAAGCTGTTGAGAGTTTTGGAAAGACTCGGGTGAATTGGCAATGCTGTAACTTCTCTTATAGTCCTGTCCCTGGAAGGAGAAGTGCAACTGCACAAATTGTCCGGGCTGATAGTCAAAACCGGCCTCTAACCTGAAGTCCAGTTGTACGGAGTTCTGACTGAGCTGGTGTTTGGCTGTCAGGGTTGCTGGATAGAGTGGGCGTGGCATTTCGAACTCCTTGAGCGTATTAAATAGGAACTCATTAATCTGTCTCGGGGATTTCCATTAATGTTTTAATATCAAATGAAAGTTTTTGTTTCTTGAAGAAACAGCTTCATAAGGTTCAAACTCTTTCCCGGTGCAAAAGGGAGTACCCTCGTCAAGGTTAATGCCCTGAGAGTGACTTTTCAACAGGATTCACCTCTCCACGAGGCAAATACAGATTAGTCTCATCACACATCAGAGCTTCAGAAATAAATAAAAAATTTTCAAATTTAAGGTCTACTTTTATGCCTTATCAATCACAAATCTTCAGGAAAATCCGATCATGAAAAATGCAGGGCCTCTGACTATGGTTCGCCTGTTTTTTTTGTTCATCTTGTCTGTCATTTTGCCGCTTTCTGGTCACTGTGCTTTTTATACCAGCCTGTTGAGCTGGTCGGATTGGGGAAGCTTCTCCAAAGTCACTGACACATCGGGGGAGATTAATAAACTATCGTTTAGAGATAACAAACCGCCCCTCCTTCTTACTTATGATCGCAAGGCGGTTGACGAGAACGCTAAAACAGTTTCTGAATTGGCGAACAATCAGCTTTATGTCATCCTTGATAGTCAACCGGGCGATCAATTTAATTTTTGTTTCAGGACGCCCCCCGTATTGTCGACAGGAAATTATCCCACCCCGCCGGTCATTAAAAAGCCTGTAACGGGTCAGGGTATGCCAGATATACAAAATGGGAGCGTGATACGGGTTGCATCGACACCTGACAGTGTTCGCTGGCAGCATGAGTACTCGGTCAGATGGCGTTTACCGGCTGGTCATCAATCCTTGGTTTTGACCATTGAAGATAACGAGAATGGATGGGTTATAGAACCGCAGTGCAGCGGTCTTTTTTCAGAAAGCGCTGCTTTACCTTCGTCATCGGGCATTAATACGTCAGCTAACAAAAAAACATCATTTGTCGATATTTTTTACCGCAATAAACAAGCTGTAAAAAATGGGCCTGGTCATTCTGACGTCAGCAGCCGTTTCAGTGGTATACCCGGAGCCGCTGATACTGCCGATAACATCAAACCCTATACAAGCTCTGGTGGTGGCGGTGTTGGCGGCAGCGATGATTTAGACGATTTATTCAAAAAAAGGCCGGGCAGTGGGATGGGCCCTCTTTACTCCTTTGAATGGACCAGTGAGCATGTCAGCAGAATGACCCTGATACCTGGCACTGACGGTCAGGCCGTAAAAAAACAGATTTGGGATACCCGGATTGTGCTCAAAATAAAGCAGGGTTGGAATGAGCAGGCAATCATTATTTCGCGGGAACTTTGGGATAAAATAAGAGGTGCAAATCTTGAAAGGAGTTCAGGGTTTTTTCTGGCATTGTCCAGAAATCCCGATAATCCGGAGGCCGTATTTGATCATTACCTGAACAGTAACCCGGCACAACCGCTACAAACAGGAGACTACCATCGTTATGCACAGCAAGAGTTCATTTTCAGTCCCAAACAATTACACAGCGTGTCCGTTTTTCCGGGCTACGTGCCTACCGGGATCGGTCATTCCGGAGGAACCACTCAGGCTGGAAAACAAACGGCTGACGTTGGACCACCCTCTTGCCCCCGGTGTCAACGAGAGTATGGTCGTCAAAATCGAGGCAGCCGCAGTGGCAGTGAGAGTGATGGAGATGATGGGTCAGGTGGGTCATCAGACAATGGTTTATGCCTGATTTGTAATAAACCTGTACTCGCCTTCGATAAATGCAAAGAATGTCTGGATCGTGAATCCAGTGAACTTGAGCAGGAACCGACTAAAGAACAGCTCCCTGCAACGGGACAAGACAAGGAAGGAGCTGGGTCAGGAAACATTGTCGCTGAGCAGGAATCGACGGAAGGGCTGTCTGCTGCAACAGGACAAGACAGTGAAGAACCTGTGTCAGGCACAGAAGAGGCTGATCCTTTAGCAATCCAGGTATTTGAATGGTTCAAAACGTTGGATTCAAATGGAAGCCAGAGAGATGATTGTTTTCGCATTAATGATAACTATAAGCTCCCGGAACTTTATAGACTTTTAACGCAAAGTTTTGTATCAGATAATAATGCGCTAAGTAAATTTTATTCGAAATGGGTTAAATTTTTAAATGGCAGTGTGTCTCTTTACCATCTTATTTTAGAAGTCGGTGAATTGGCAAAATCTCAGGGAATTGAAGATTATGTAGAGGTGACAAGAATTGTCAAAGCACTTGCTGTTAACAGAGATGTGTTTGAGAACGAAACCAGTTTGAAACAATTCAGAAACGAATTGCTGGACTACTTGACGACTAATAATCTTTTGGCTTCTGATGACCCGGGCAAAGTTTTTTATTCCGGATTAGATCAGAGAGAGAAATCAGAATTAATTAATTTTATCTTTGAAATATTTTCTGAAGCGAGTTTGTGGCTGTACCGTGAAAAAGTCCCATCAAGGTTTATAACAATAGCAATGTTAAATAAATTAGCCAGAGATGTTTATGTCAAGTATGGTTTTGGTCTTCCGAGTACGGATACGGAGTATGAGTACTTATCAGGAATTGTTATGTGGGGCTGTGCGAGTTTTGGTCGATATTCTTTTATTACTCGATCTAACAGGAAATATTTAGGTAGACATGCCAGTGAAACACTTCATTTTATGGGGTTAAGAGTTACTAGCGATGAAAATGATGATTTTAGCGATGTTGAAGCTATGTATACTGCAATGGTTCTTATAAGATCAATGCACGGACAGCGTTTAAGAGATATGTTTCCTGAGCATGTCAGTTTTGCTGAAGGTGTACCCAGTGAGCAACTTGAGCTTTTAGAAAACTTTAGCATTAAAGCCAACGAACAGCTTGTTAAGCTTCTGGAAGCTGATGAGCCAGAAAAAAAAGACAAATTTATACATAGTATGTTTTTGATCTTTGGTATGGTTCCCAGAGAACTATCTAATGAGCTATCAGATCCCGAAACTGTTCCGTCAACCCAAGCCGTTGCATACGCCACTGCACATCTAACTTTGGATTCTACCGTTGCAGAGGATGAACTCCTGAGTATTGGTTCTAAGCCAGGCATTGATTGACAAAAATTTGCCAAAAATACCGGTGTTCTTAGTGAAAAACAGCTAAGAGATATTGATGCTGAAAACGTCGGGTTTGATGATAAGGTAAAGGCGATGATGAAAAAATGGAAAAGAATGAAAGGCCCGATTACCTTTAACAACCTAACAACTTTGAAACCAGCAAGCCCGGCTTGCAGGGCAAGCCTCTTGTGCTATTTTTCAATCCCCCGTCGTTTACGGTGGATAAGATGTCAGCTCACATACTTCACGGACAATACGGGCCACAGCACTTCTCCATGGGCGGGCATGTACGCCAAAAGTGTTCAGCACCTTATTGGAAGATAGGGTGCCATTGGCGGGAGGTTTGATGCCTTCCCTGGATTCGATGTTGGCCATGATCAGCTTTCGGACGCTCAGGTCGCGATGCTGGGAAGCCTCAGCAATAAGAATTTCGGCGAAGTTGCTTTCAGAAACCGACTCTGTGGTGGAGTAGTGGTAAGTGCCCCAGGTCTGGGCGCCACAATCGAGTTGTTGAACCATGGCGATAATAATCCGGGCAGCATCGTCAGCCGGTGTCGGGCAACCCAGCTGGTCCGGAGTTACATAGACTTCCTTGTTAACCAGCATCTGTTCCGCCAGTCTTCTAAGCATGTTGGGACGACGCGCACTGATGATCCACGACAGACGCAGAATGATATGCCGCTCACAGCGTTCACGGATTTGTTGCTCCGCCTGAAGCCTGCTGTTACCGAGAACACCGATGGGGTTGGTAGGATCTTTTTCGTTATAAGGTTCCTGCTTGGTACCGTCAAATACCCTGTAACTTGACAGCTGAAACAGAATAATGCCTTGACGCTGGCAGCAGTCTGCCAATTCTGCAACGGCGTCTCTGTTGATACTGAAACAGCGGGAAGGCTCATTCTCGGCCTTGACCGGATTGTTATAGGCCGCAGCATTGATGACCAGATCTGGCTGGTGGCGGTTGAGACAGCTCTGAATCTGATCGGGCCTGGATAAGTCCAGTTCCGTTCTGTCCGGCGCGTGCCAGGGAATACCTTTCTCTGTCAGTCTTTTGCAGACTTCATGGCCGACCTGGCCGGTTTGACCGATGACCAGTACTTTCATACTTGGATTCCAATATCACAGGCTTAATGATTAAAAGGCTATTGAAGCACGAATAGCTGTCCAGGGGCACAGGCGTTTGAGTGTTTTGTCAGAAAACATGTTTGTTTTCCTGATCTATCCTTCCTCTCTGTAAACCGGAATGCAGGGATAGAATTATTAAACACTCACCCTTTGCGACACTGCTGTCACTGCTACTGTCGTTGTCTGTTATCTGTCAGGCCGGATCGTTGACAAGACGTTTTGTTGTTGAGCTTGAACGGGATGCAGGCTCCCCAGAACAAAACTTTTCTATAAAACGTGACTGGCATACGTTGCCAGGTAACCCATCAGATATTGTCCACATAAACGACTATGCAGAACCCGATTTGTCACCTGATAAAAAACGACATAGTTCATCTGGTTATGGAATAGAAAAGACCATCATTGAGTCGATTTCGTGGCAATGGCTTTACGCTTCGAATCTGCTGATTGCTTACGAACTGTTCGTTACCACAAAAGTGCCCCCCATGAGCGCCGAGCTTTGTCTATGGCTGCCTTTGGAAGTGCCTGTCGCTGTTGCCTGGCTTTTAAAAAACTATTGGAAGCCTCATACACAGCTGTTTAGCCTAATTGAACAACAGGCGACATCTTTGTTGACACGGTGGGGGCACCGGTTTGCAACCATCTCCGCAGTGTTTGGCTCTGGAGAGAACCCACCACAATACCAGTCTTCGGAATCATCCGGCCAGCCAGCTTCAAAAGCCACCCTGCCGCCTATAAGCCCTTTTGTCAGACCCCTTAATAATGACTATAACGGTGGAAACGGAGGCGATCAGCAACACCAGCACACCTTGGGTTTAAATTGTTTTATTCATCCCTGTCATGGCTTTTGTCAATTGCAGCCTTTGTCCGAAAGTAGCGAGCCTGCTGAATGGCCCCTGAACACCCTGGAAGGCTCATGCGTTCACCTGGCTACCGGACACTGCTCAAGTTGCATGAGGCATTTTGATCTTGCATATGCCGGGGAGTCCCATCAAAACCCTTTTTTCAATAAATTGCATTATCTTTCTGGCATTCAGCTCCCGTTCGAATCTGAGCCACCCTTTGATGGCATTGATGGCATTGATGGCATTGATGGCATTGATGGCATTGATGGTCACCTTACAGACTTAATTCAGAATGCCATTGACGCTAACGGATCATTCAATAATGATGTGCCAATGCTCAGACATTCGTCTTCCATTGCTAATGATTTGGCGGTCATCAATGGATCACTCGATCTACAGCGTCTTTTCAAAAAAGACCAGCTGGCCTTTACGCTTACCCCCTCAGAAACACAACAAAACTCCTCTAAGTCATCCCAATTGGATCAGAGACAACCTCATCTTTCACGGACAGGCAGAGCGCAGGCTAAAGCCTGCAGTGCTAAAAAAGTCTGTGAGGTGACCCTGATCGGGGAGGGCGGCCAGCAGCGGCCATGCGGAAAGCTTTACAAAGATGCTAAGGCCCTGATAAATCACAAAAGCAAATGCCATACCGGGCAACGAACCTGTGAAGTGATTGTGGTCGGGGAGGACGGCCAGCAACGGCCATGCGGGAATGTCTGCAAGAATGCTAAAGCCCTGATGAATCATAAAAGAGGCAAACACTCCGGGCAACGAACCTGCGCAGTGGTTATGTTTGGGGAGGGTGGCCAGCAGCGACCCTGCGGGAAGGTCTTTAAGAGCTCTGGAGCTCTGTCGGACCACAAAAGTAAATACCACAGCGGGCAACAAACCTGTAATGTGATCGCGATCGGGGAGGATGGTCAGCAGCGGCCATGCGGGCGGCTCTGCAAGAATACCAGTGCACTGAGATATCACAAAATTAAATACCACAGCAGGCAAGAAGCCTGTGAAGTGAGCGTGGTCGGGGAGGATGGTCTGCAGCGGCCATGCGGGAAGGTCTGTAAGAGTGCTGCTGTCTTGTCGGATCACAAAAGTAAATACCACACCGGGCAATAAAACAGTAAAGTGATCGTATTCGGGGAGGATTTTCAGTGGCAGCTATGCAGGAAAGTCTGCATGAATGCCAGAGTTATGTCGTATCACAAAAAAATCGCCCACAGACAGCAACAACACTGTAACCTGACCGTTGTCGATGATGGCCAGCAACAGTCGTCCGGGATGCTCTGCAAAAAAACTCAAGCTCTATCAGATCACAAAAGAAGAGACCGAAAACGCAAGCATGCTTTGGGCGAGGAGGATGAACTCAGTCCTTCTGCAGATTAAGTGAATAAGTGTGATTACCAGGGGAAGCTAACGGACTGATACCTGTCAATGCCCCGGAAGCTTGTCGGACTTAAGCGTCCTCGTTACGGGATCGCCCGGGTGCGCTATTCCCGCTCAGACTCGCAGGGGGCACAGGAGTACGATTTTTGAGCGGTTTGACAGAAAACATGTTTATTTTCTTGATCTATCCTTCCTCTCTGTAAACCGGAATGCAGAGATAGAATTATTAAGCACTCACTCTTTGCGGTAATGTTGCTGCTACTGTCGTTGTCTGTCATCTGTCAGGCAGGATCGTTGACAAGACGTTTTGTTGTGGAGATTGAACGGGATGCAGGCTCCCCAAAACAAAATTTTTCTATAAAGCACGGCTGGCATACGTTGTCGGGCAACCCATCAGATATTGCCCACATAAATGACTATGCAGAATCAGATTTGCCAACTGATAAAAAACGACATAGGACTCATGGTTATGGAATAGAAAAGACCATCATTGAGTCGATTTCATGGCAATGGCTTTACGCTTCGAATCTGCTGATTGCTTACGAACTGTTCGTTACCACAAAATTGACACCCATGGGCGCCGAGCCTTATTCATGGCTGCCTTTGGAATTGCCTGTCGCTGTTGCCTGGCTTTTAAAAAACTATTGGAAGCCTGATACACGGCTGTTTAGCCCTATTGAACAACAGGCGACATCTATGTTGACACGAGAGAATCACCGGTTTGCGGCCATCACAGCAGTGTTTGGCTCCGCAGAGAACTCACCACAATACCAGTCGTCAGAATCATCCGGCCAGCAAGCCTCAAAAGCCAGCCTGCCGTCTATAAGCTCTTTTGTCAGACCCCTGAATAATGACTATAGCGGCGGAAACGGAGGCGAACAGCAACACCTGCACACTTTGGGTTTAAATTGTTTCATTCATCCCTGTCATGGCTTTTGTCATTTGCACCCCTTGCCCGAGAGCACAGAGCCCGCTGAATTGCCCCTGAATACCCTCGAAAGTTCATGCGTTCACTTGGCTACCGGACACTGCTCAGGTTGCATGAATCATTTTGATCCTGCATATGTTACGGAGTCCCGTCAAAAACCTTTTTTCAATTCATTGAATGATCTTTCTGACATTCAGTTCCCATTCGATTCTGAGCTACCCTTTGATGACATTGATGATAATGTTGCAGACTTAATCCAGAATGCCATTGACGCTAATGAGTCACTTGATGGTGATGTGCCAATGCTCAGGCATCTGCCTTTCATTGCTGATGATTCAATGGTCATCAATGGGTCACTCGATCTGCAGCGTCTTTTCAAAGAAGACGAGCTGGCCTTTACGCTTACCCCTTCAGAAACACAACAAACCACCTCTAAATCATCCCAATTGACTCAGAGACAACCTCATCTTTCCCGGGCAAGCGCAGCACAGGCTAAAGCCGACAGCACTCAAAGTGTCTGTGAGTTGACCGTGGTCGGGCAGGACGGCCAGCAGCGACCATGCGGGAGGGTCTTTAAGAGTGATCGAGTCCTGGTGAATCACAAAAGCAAATGCCATACCGGGAAAAAAGTTTGTGGCCTGACCTTGGTCGGGGAGGACGGCCAGCAGCGGCCATGCCGGAAGGTCTGCAAGGATGCCAGATCCTTATCGACGCACAAAAGCACATACCACACCGAGCAAAAAGTCTGTGGCCTGACCGTGGTCGGGGAGGACGGCCAGCAGCGGCCATGCGGAAAGCTTTGCAAGAATGCTAAAGTCCTGACGGATCATAAAAGTAGATACCACAGAGGGCAACGAACCTGTGAATTGATTGTGTTCGGGAAGGATGGTCAGCAGGGGCCATGCGGAAAGCTCTTCAAGAGTGCTCAAGCCCTGTTGAATCACAGAAGAGGAGAACACACCGAGCGACAATCCTGTGAAGTGATCATGTTCACGGAGGATGGCCAACAGCGACCATGTGGGAAGGTCTTTAAGAACGCCAGAGCCCTTTCGGACCACAAAAGTAAATTCCACAGCGGGCAAGAAGCCTGTAAAGTGAGCGTGGTTGGGGAGGATGGTCAGCGGCGGTCATGCGGGCAGCTGTGTAAGAATGTCAGAGCGCTGATATATCACAAAATTCACTACCATGGCAGGCAAGAACTCTGTAAAGTGGGCGTGGTCGGAGAGGATGGTCGCCAGCGGCCATGCGGGCAGATCTGTATGAATGCCAGAGACCTGTCGAGACATAAAGGCACATGCCACACCAGACAACAAACCTGTGACTTAACCGTTATCGGGGAGGACGGCCAGCAGCGGCCATGCGGAAAGCTTTGCAAGAGTTCTTCATCCCTGAAGACTCATAAAAGAAGCGAACACTCCGGGCAACAAATCTGCGAAGTGATCATGTTTGAAGAGGATGGCCAGCAGCGACCATGCGGTAAGGTCCTTAAGAATATCAGAGCCCTCTGGAACCACAAAAGTAAATACCACAGCGGGCAACGAACCTGTAAAGTGATCGTGTCCGGGGAGGATGGTCAGCAGCGGCCATGCGGGAAACTCTGCAAGAATGCTAATTACCTGTTATATCACAAAAGTAAATACCACAGCCGTCAAAAAACCTGTGAAGTGATCCTCTTTGGCGAGGATGGTCAGCAGCGACCATGCGGGAAGGTCTTTAAGAGTGCTGCAACCCTGTCGAACCACAAAGTTGAATACCACAGAGTGCAACAAACCTGTAAAGTGACCGTGGTCGGGGAGGATGGTCAGCAGCGGTTATGTGGGCAGCTCTGCAAGAATGCCAGAGCACTGGCATACCACAAAATTAAATACCACGGCAAGCAAGAAACCTGTAAAGTGAACGTCTTCAGGGAGGATGGTCAGCAGCGGCCATGCGGGCAGCTCTGCATGAATGCTCAAGCCCTGTCGAGACACAAAAGCAGATGCCACACCGGGGAGCAAACCTGTGACTCAACCAAGATAGGGGAGGATGGCCAGCAGCGACCCTGCGGGAAGGTCTGTAAAAGTGCTGCTGCCTTGTCGGATCACAAAAGTAAATACCACTGCGGGCAGCAAAGCTGTAAAGTGAGCCTGGTTGGGGAGGATGGTCAGCAGCAGCCATGCGGGAAAGTCTGCAAGAATGCCAAAGCTCTGTTGAGACACAAAAGAAACGCCCACAGAGAGCAACAACACTGTAAACTGACCATAATCGAGGATGGCCAGCAGCAGTCGTCAGGGGAGGTCTGCAAAAAACCTGAAGTTCTATCAGATCACGAAAGAAAAGGTCGAAAACGCAAGCCTGCTGATCTGGTCGAGGACGATGAACTCAGTCCTCCGAGAGGTAAAGTGAATAAGTTTAATTACCAGTGGAAGCTGACGGACTAATACCTGTCAACGCCCAGGGAGCTTATCGGGCTTAAGCGTCCTCTATACAGAGTCGCCCGCGCTATTCCCGTTCAGACTCCCAGGGGGGACAGGAGTATGATGTTTGAGCGTTTTAGCAGAAGCCAGGTTTATTTCCCTGATCTATCCTTCCTCTCTGTAAACCGGAATGCAGAGATAGAATTATTAAACACCCACCCTTTGCGACGCTGCTGTCACTGCTACTGTCGTTGTCTGTCATCTGTCAGGCCGGATCGTTGACAAGACGTTTTATTGTCGAGCTTGAACAGGATGCAGGCTCCCCAAAACAAAACTCTTCTGTAAAACGTGACTGGCATACGTTGTCGGGCAACCCATCAGATGTTGCCCACATAAACGACTATGAAGAACCATATTTGCCACCTGATAAAAGACGACATAGTTCATCTTGTTATGGAATGGAAAAGACCAGCATTGAGTCGATTTCGTGGCAATGGCTTTACGCTTCGAATCTGCTGATTGCTTATGGACTGTTCGTTACCACAAAAGTGACCCTCATGAGTGACGAGCCTTATTTATGGCTGCCTTTGGAAGTGCCTGTCGCTGTTGCCTGGCTTTTTAAAAACTATTGGAAGCCTGATATACGGCTGTTTAGCCCAATTGAACAACAGGCGACATCTTTGTTGATACGCTGGGGGGAACGGCTTGCAACCATCATCACTGTGTTTGGTTCTGGAGAGAACTCACCACAATACCAGTCGTCAGAATCATCCAGCCAGCAAGCCACAAAAGCCACACTGCCGTCTATAAGCTCTTTTATCAGGCCCCTGAATAATGACTATAGCGGCGGAAATGGAGGCGATCAGCAACACCAGCACACCCTGGGTTTAAATTGTTTTATTCATCCCTGTCATGGCTTTTGTCAATTGCAGCCCCTGTCCGATAGCAGCAGGCCCGCTGAATGGCCACTGAATACCATGGAAAGCTCATGCGTTCACCAGACTACTGGACACTGCTCAAGTTGTATGAGGCATTTTGATCCTGAATATGCTGCGGAGTTCCGTCAAAACCCTCTTATCAATACATTGCATGAACTTTCTGACATTCAGCTCCTATTGGATTCTGATCCACTATTTGGTGGCAGTGATGGTAACCTCACAGACTTAATCCATGATGCCATTGACGCTCCCGGGTCACTCAATGATGATGTGCCAATGCTCGGGCATCTGTCTTCCATTGCCGATGATATTGCGGTCATTAATGGGTCACTCGATCTAGAGCATCTTTTCAAAGAAGACGAGCAGGCCTTTACGCTTAGCCCTTCAGAAATACAACAAACCACCGCTGAGTCATCCGAATTGGCGCAAAGCCAACCTCATCTTTCCCGGACAGGCGCAGTAAAGGCTAAAGCCGAAAGAGCTCAAAAAGCCTGTGAGGTGACCGTGGTCGGGGAGGACGGCCAGCAGCGGCCATGCGGGAAGTTCTTTAAGAGTGATGGAGCCCTGGCGAATCACAAGAGCAAATACCATACCGGGCAAAAAGTCTGTGGTCAGAGCGTGGTCGGGGAGGATGGCCAGCAGCGACCATGCGGTAAGGTCCTTAAGAACATTAAAGCCCTCTGGGGCCACAAAAGTAAATGCCACAGCGGGCAACAAACCTGTAAAGTGATCGTGTTCGTGGAGGGTGGTCAGCAGCGGCCATGCGGGTGGCTCTGCAAGAATGCCAGTGCACTGAATTATCACAAAACTAAATACCACAGCGTGCAACAAACCTGTGAAGTGACTGTAGTCGGGGAGGATGGTCAGCAGCGACCATGCGGGAAGGTCTGTAAGAATGCTGGAGTCCTGTCGAGCCATAAAAGTGAATACCACAGAGGGCAACAAATCTGTAAAGTGACCGTGGTCGGGGAGGATGGTCAACAGCGGCCATGCGGGAAGCTCTGCAAGAATGTTAAGACCCTCTCGAATCACAAAAACACATGGCACACCGGGCAAAAAACCTGTGTCTTGATTATGGTCGGGGAGGATGGTCAGCAGCGACCATGCGGGAAGGTCTGTAAGAATACCGTAGCCCTGTTAGACCACAAAAGTAATTACCACAGCGGGCAAGAAGCCTGTAAAGTGAACCTGCTCGGGGATGATGGTCAGCAGCGGCCATGCGGGCGGCTCTGCAAGAATGCCAGAGCACTGAGATATCACAAAATTAAACACCACAGCAGGCAAGAATCCTGTACAGTGAACGTGTTCAGGGAGGATGGTCAGCAGCGACCATGCGGGCAGCTCTGCATCAATGCTCATGCCCTGTCGATCCACAAAAGCATATGCCACACCGGGGAACAAACCTGTGACTCAACCGTGATAGGGAAGGATGGCCAGCAGCGACCATGCAGGAAAGTCTGCAAGAATGCTAAAGCCCTGTCGAATCACAAAACAAAAGTCCACAGCAAGCAACAACACTGGCAGCTAACCGTAATCGAGGATGGTCGACAGACGGTCTGCAAAAAACCTCAAGTTCTATCAAATCACAAAAGAAGAGATCGAAAACGCAAGCATCCTGTGGGCGAGGACGATGAACTCAGTCCTCCTGCAGATAAAGTGAATAAGTGTGATTACCAGGGGAAGCTGACGGACTGATATCTATCAACGCTCCGGGAGCTTATCGGACTTAAGTGTCCTCTGCACGGGGTCGCCTGGACGGGGTCGCCTGGATGCGCTATTTTTTGTCAGACTGCCAGTAAGCATAGGAGCAGGATTTTTGAGGCTTTTGACAGAAAACATATTTATTTTCTTGATCTATCCTTCCTCTCTGTAAACCGGAATGCAGAGATAGAATTATTAAACACTCACCCTTTGCGGCACTGTTGGCACTGCTACTGTCGTTGTCTGTCATCTGTCAGGCCGGATCGTTGACAAGACGCTTAATTGTCGAGCTTGAACGGGATGCAGACTCGCCAAAACAAAACTTTTCTATAAAGCGTGACTGGCGTACGTTGTCGGGCAACCCACCAGATGTTGCCCACATAAACGACTATTCAGAACCAGATTTGCCACCTGTTAAAAAACGACACAGTTTATATGGTTATGTCATAGAAAAGACCATCATTGAGTCGATTTCGTGGCAATGGCTTTACGCTTCGAATCTGTTGATTGCTTACGAACTGTTCGTTACCACAAAGGTGGCTCCCATGAGCGCCGCCCTTTATTTATGGCTGTCTTTGGAAGTGTCTGTCGCTGTTGCCTTGCTTTTAAAAAACTATTGGAGGCGCGATACACGGCTGTTTAGCCCGATTGAACAACAGGCGGCATCTATTATGCTGACACGTTGGGAGTACCGGTTTGCAACCATCACCGCAGTGTTTGGCTCTGGAGAGAACTCACTACAATACCAGTCGTCAGAATCATCCAGTCAGCAAGCCCCAAAAGCCACCCTAACGCTTATAAGCTCTTTTATTAACCCTCTGAATGATGACTATAGCGGCGGAAACGGAGGCGATCAGCAACACCTGCACACTTTGGGTTTAAATTGTTTCATTCATCCCTGTTATGGCTTTTGTCAATTGCAACCCTTATCCTTCGGTAAGCCCGCTGAATGGCCCCTGAATACCCTGAAAAGCTCATGTGTCCACCTGGCTACTGGACACTGCCCAGGTTGCATGAAGCATTTTGATCCTGCATATGTTGAGGAGTCCTGTCAAAATCCTTTTTTCAATACATTGCATGATCTTTCTGATATTCACCTCCCGCTCGAGCTTGAGCCAACATTTGAAGGCATTGATGATCACCTTACAGGCTTAGTCCAGAATACCATTGACGCTAACGGGTTACTCAATGATGATGTGCCAACGCCCGGGCATCTGTCTTCCAGTGCTGATGATTTTGCGATCATTAATAGGTCACTCGATCTACAGCGTCTTCCTAAAGAAGATGAGCCTGCCTTTAAGCTTAAACATTCAGAAACACAACAAACCACCTCTAAGTCATCCCGATTGGATCAGAGCCTACCTCATCTTTCCCGGACAGACGCAGCGCAAGCTAAAGCTGACAGCGCCCAGAAAACCTGTGAAGTGATCGTGTCAGGGAAGGACGGCCAGCAGCGGCCATGCGGGAAGGTCTTTAAGAGTGTTCGAGCTCTGGGGAATCACAAAAGCAAGTGCCACACCGGGCAAAAAGTCTGCGGTCTGAGCGTGGTCGGGAAAGACGGTGAGCAGCGGCCATGCGGGATGGTCTTCAAGAATGTTGGATCACTGGAGAATCACAAAAGCAGATACCACACGGGGCAAAAAACCTGTGACCTGACCGTGGTCGGGGAGGACGGCCAGCAGCGGCCATGCGAGAAGGTCTATAAGAATGCTCGAGCCCTGTGGAGTCACAAAAGCAAATGCCACACCGGGCAAAAAGTCTGTGATCTGATCGAAGTCCGCAAGGACGGCCAGCAGCGGCCATGCGGGATGGTCTTCAAGAATGCTGGATCACTGGAGAATCACAAAAGCAGATACCACACGGGGCAAAAAACCTGTGACCTGACCGTTGTCGAGGAGGACGGCCAGCAGCGGCCGTGCGGGATGGTTAGCAAGAATGCTGGCGCCCTGGCGAATCACAAAATCAAATGCCACACCGGGCAAAAAGTCTGTGATCTGACCAAAGTCGCGAAGGACGGCCAGCAGCGGCCATGTGGAAAGCTTTGCCAGAATGCTAAAGCCCTGGCGGATCACAAAGGTAAATACCACAGAGGGCAAAAAGCTTGTGCAATGATCGTGGTCGGGGAGGATGGTCAGCGGCGACAATGCGGGAAACCCTTCATGAATGCTAACAGCCTGTTATATCACAAAAGAAGAGAACACTCCGGGCAACGAACCTGTGAAGTGATCGTGTTCGGGGAGGATGGCCAGCAGCTGTCGTCTGGGACGGCCTGCAAAAAACCTCAAACCCTTTCCTGCAACAAAAGAAGAGATCGAAAACGCAAGCCTGCTTTGGGCGAGAACGATGAACTCAGTCCTCCGGGAGGTAAAGTGAATAAGCGTGATTATCAGGGGAAGATGACGGACTGATACCTGAACGCCTCTGGAGCTTATCGGGCTTAAGCGTCCTCTGTGGTCGCCTGGATGGGGTCGCCTAGATGGGGTCGCCTAGATGGGGTCGCCTAGATGGGGTCGCCTAGATGGGGTCGCCTGGATGCGCTATTCCCAGTCATACTCCCAAGGGGCACAGGAGTATGATTTTTGAGCGTTTTGGCAGAAAACATGTTTATTTTCTTGATCTATCCTTCCTTTCTGTAAACCGGAATGCAGAGATAGAATTATTAAGCACTCACCCTTTGCAGCACTGCTGTCACTGCTACTGTCGTTGTCTGTTATCTGTCAGGCCGGATCGTTGACAAGACGCTTTATTGTAGAGTTTGAACGAGATGCAGGCTCCCCAAAACAAAACTTTTCTATAAAACCCGACTGGCATACGTTGTCGGCCAACCCATCAGATATTGCCCACACAAACGACTATGCAGAAGCAGATTTGCCACCTGATAAAAAACGACATAGTTCATCTGGTTATGGAACAGAAAAGACCATCATTGAGTCGATTTCCTGGCAATGGCTTTATGCTTCGAATCTGCTGATTGCTTACGAACTGTTCGTTACCACAAAAGTGGCTCCCATGAACACCGACCCTTATTTATGGCTGCCTTTGGAAGCGCTTGTCGCGTTTGCCTGGCTTTTAAAAAACTATTGGAGGCCTGATATGCGGCTGTCTGGCCCGATCGAACAACAGGCAACATCTATGATGACACGGGTGGATCACCGGTTTGCAACCATCACCGCAGTGTTTGGCTCCACAGAGAACTCACCAGGATACCAGTCGTCAGAATCATCCAGTCAGCCAGCCCCAAAAGCCACACTGTCGCTTATGAGCTCTTTTATTAGCCCCCTGAATAATGACTATAACGGGGGAAACGGAGGCCATCAGCAACAGCTGCACACTTTGGGTTTAAATTGTTTCGTCCATCCCTGTCATGGCTTTTGTCGATTGTACACCGTATCCGGTAGCAGTGAGCCTGCTGAATGGCCCCGGAATACCCTGGAAAGCGCATGCGTTCACGTCGCTATTGGATACTGTTCAAGTTGCATGAGGCATTTTGATAAAGCATATGCTGGGGATTCCAGTCAAAACCCTCTTTTCAAAACATTGAATGATCTTTCTGACATTCAGCTCCCATTCGATTCTGATCCACTATTTGATGGTCACCTTACAGGCTTAATCCAGAATACCATTGACGCTACCGGGTCACTCAATGATGATGTGCCAATGGTCGGGCACTTGTCTTCTATTGCTGATGATTTTGCGGTCATTAATAGGTCGCTCGATCAACAGCGTCTTCTGAAAGAAGACGAGGTTGCCTTTACGCTTAACCCTTTAGAGACACAACAAACCACCTCCAAGTCATCCCAATTGGATCGCCAACCTCATCTTTCCCGAACAGGTGCAGTAAAAGCCAAAGCCGACACTAGTCAAAAAACCTGTGAGTTGACCGTGGTCGGACAGGACGGCCTGCAACGGCCGTGTGGCATGGTCTACAAGAATGCCAGATACCTGGCGAATCACAAAAGCAAATGCCACACCGGGCAAAAAGTCTGTGAGCTGACCCTGGTTGGGGAGGACGGCCAGCAGCGGCCATGCAGGAAGGTCTTTAAGAGTGCCGGAGCCCTGTCGAATCACAAAAGCAAATACCACCGCGGTCAAAAAAACTGTTACCTGGAAGTGGTCGGGGAGGACGGCCAGCAGCGGCCATGCGGGAAGATCTTCAAGAACGCAGGAGCCTTATCGAATCACAAAAAAAGTGGAGAACACTCAGGGCAACGAATCTGTGAAGTGATCCTGGTCGGGGAGGATGGCCAGCAGCGGCCATGCGGGAAGCCCGCCAAGAGTGTTAGAGCTCTGTCGGATCACAAAAATAAATACCACAGAGGGCAACGGACCTGCGAAGTGATCGTGTTCGGAGAGGATGGCCAGCAGCGGCCGTGCGGTGAGCTCTTCGAGAATGCCAGAACCCTGATAGATCACAAAAGAGAAGAACACTCCGTGCTACAAACCTGTGAGGTGATGGTGGCCGGGGAGGATGGTCAGCTGCAGCCATGCGGGAAACTCTGCAAGAATTCTATAGTCCTGGCAAACCACAGAAGAGGAAAACACTCCGGGCAACAAACTTGTAAAGTGATCGTGTTCGGGGAGGATGGTCAACAGCGGCCATGCGGGAAGCTCTACAAGAATGCTAAAGCCCTATCGGATCACAAAAGTAAATACCACAGAGGGCAACAAACCTGTGAAGTGATCATGTTTGCTGAGGATGGCCAGCAGCGACCATGCGGGAAGGTCTTCAAGAGCGCTGGAGCCCTGTCGGATCACAAAAGAAAATACCACAGCGGGCAACAAAGCTGCAAAGTGATGGTATTCGGGGAGGATGGCCAGCAGCGATCATGCGGGAAGGTCTATAAGAGTGCTCTAGCCTTGTCAGAACACAAAAGCAAATACCACAGCGGGCTACGAAGCTGTAAAGTGATCGTGGTCGGTGCGGACGGTCAGCAGCAGCCATGCGGGAAACTCTGCAAGAATGCCAGAGTCATGTGGCATCACAAAAGAAAGGCCCACAAAGAGAAACAAAACCGTAACCTGACCTTAATCGAGGATGGCCAGCAACGGTCGTCCGGGTCCGCCTGCAAAAAACCTCAAACCCTGTCGTATCACAAAAGAAGAGATCGAAAACGCCAGCCTGCTTTGGGCGAGGACGCTGAACTCAGTCCTCCGGGAGGTAAAGTGAGTAAGCGTGATTATCAGGGGAAGCTGACGGATTGATACCTGAACGCCCCTGGAGCTTATCGGGCTTAAGCGTCCTCTGTGGTCGCCTGGATGGGGTCGCCTGGATGCGCTATTCCCAGTCATACTCCCAAGGGGCACAGGAGTATGATTTTTGAGCGTTTTGGCAGAAAACATGTTTATTTTCTTGATCTATCCTTCCTTTCTGTAAACCGGAATGCAGAGATAGAATTATTAAGCACTCACCCTTTGCAGCACTGCTGTCACTGCTACTGTCGTTGTCTGTTATCTGTCAGGCCGGATCGTTGACAAGACGCTTTATTGTAGAGTTTGAACGAGATGCAGGCTCCCCAAAACAAAACTTTTCTATAAAACCCGACTGGCATACGTTGTCGGCCAACCCATCAGATATTGCCCACACAAACGACTATGCAGAAGCAGATTTGCCACCTGATAAAAAACGACATAGTTCATCTGGTTATGGAACAGAAAAGACCATCATTGAGTCGATTTCCTGGCAATGGCTTTATGCTTCGAATCTGCTGATTGCTTACGAACTGTTCGTTACCACAAAAGTGGCTCCCATGAACACCGACCCTTATTTATGGCTGCCTTTGGAAGCGCTTGTCGCGTTTGCCTGGCTTTTAAAAAACTATTGGAGGCCTGATATGCGGCTGTCTGGCCCGATCGAACAACAGGCAACATCTATGATGACACGGGTGGATCACCGGTTTGCAACCATCACCGCAGTGTTTGGCTCCACAGAGAACTCACCAGGATACCAGTCGTCAGAATCATCCAGTCAGCCAGCCTCAAAAGCCACCCTGCCGTCTATAAGCTCTTTTATTAGACCCCTGAATAATGACTATAACGGGGGAAACGGAGGCCATCAGCAACAGCTGCACACTTTGGGTTTAAATTGTTTCGTCTATCCCTGTCATGGCTTTTGTCAATTGTACACCGTATCCGGTAGCAGTGAGCCTGCTGAATGGCCCCGGAATACCCTGGAAAGCGCATGCGTTCACGTCGCTATTGGATACTGTTCAAGTTGCATGAGGCATTTTGATAAAGCATATGCTGGGGATTCCAGTCAAAACCCTCTTTTCAAAACATTGAATGATCTTTCTGACATTCAGCTCCCATTCGATTCTGATCCACTATTTGATGGTCAACTTACAGGCTTAATCCAGAATACCATTGACGCTACCGGGTCACTCAATGGTGATGTGCCAATGGTCGGGCACTTGTCTTCTATTGCTGATGATTTTGCGGTCATTAATAAGTCACTCGATCTACAGCGTTTTCTCAAAGAAGACGAGGTTGCCTTTACGCTTAGCCCTTCAGAAACACAACAAACCACCTCTAAGTCGTCCCTATTGAATCAGAAACCATTTCATCTTTTCCGGACAGGTACAGCAGAAGCTAAAGCCGACAGCGGTCAAGAAACCTGTGAGGTGGTCGTGGTCGGTAAGGACGGCCAACAGCGGCCATGCCGGAGGGGCTTTAAGAGTGCCAGAGCTCTGTCGGATCACAAACGCAAATACCACACCAGTCAAAGAATCTGTAGCCTGACCGTGGTCGGGGAGGACGGCCAGCAGCGGCCATGCGGGAAGGTCTTGAAGAGTACTGGAGCCCTGGCAAATCACAAAAGCTCATACCACACCGGGCAAAAAGTCTGTGACCTGACCGAAGTCGGGGAGGGCGGCCAGCAGCGGCCATGCGGAAAGCTTTGCAAGAATGCTAAAGCCCTGACGGATCACAAAAGTAAATACCACACTGGGCAACGAACCTGTGAAGAGATCGTTTTCGGGGAGGGCAGTCAGCAGCGGCCATGCGGAAAGCTTTGCAAGAATGCTAAAGCCCTGATAGATCACAAAAGTAAATACCACAGAGGGCAACAAACCTGTGAAGTGATTGTGTTCGGGAAGGATGTTCGGCAGGGGCCATGCGGGAAAATCTGCAAGAATGCTATAATCCTGGCAAATCACAAAAGAAGAGAACACTCCGGGCAACGAACCTGTACAGTGATCGTGGGTGGGGAGGGTGGTCAGCAGCGGCCATGCGGAAGGGTCTTCAAGAGCGCTGCTGCCCTGTCGGATCACAAAAGCAAATACCACAGCGGGAAACAAACCTGTAAAGTGATCGTGTTCGGGGTGGATGGTCAGAGGCGGCCATGCGGGAAGCTCTGCAAGAATGCTAAGGCCCTGATGTATCACAAAAAAACATACCACAGCCGACAACGAACCAGCAATGTGATCGTAGTCGGGGCGGATGGTCAGCAGCAGCCATGGGGGAGAGACTGCAAGAATGCTAAAGCTCTGTTGAATCACAAAAGAAACGACCAGAGCGAGCAACAAAACCCTAAAGTAACTGTTGGCCAGCAACGACCATACGCGACGGTCTGCTACTATCCACGATGTCTGTCGGATTACAAAAGGAGAGGTCGAAAACGCAAGTCTGCTGATCTGGACTAGGACGATGATCTCAGTCCTTCTGCAGATAAAGTGAATAAGTGTGATTACCAGAGGAAGCTGACGGACTGATACCTGTCAGCGCCCCGGGAGCTTATCGGCTTTAAGCGTCACCTATGCGGGGTCGGCCTGGACGGGGTCGCCTAGACGGGGTCGCCTAGACGCGCTATTCCGAGTAAGATTCCCAATGGGCACAGGAGTATGATGTCTGAGCGTTTATGCAGAAACCAGGTTTATTTTCCTGATCTATTCTTCCTCTCTGTAAACCGGAATGCAGAGATAGAATTATTAAACACTCACTCTTTGCGGCATTGCTGTTACTGCTACTGTCGTTGTCTGTCATCTGTCCGGCAGGATCGTTGACAAGACGTTTTATTGTCGAGCTTGAACAGGATGGAGGTTCACCAAAACAAAACTTTTCTATAAAACCTGGCGGGCATACGTTGTTGGGCAACCCATCAGATATTGCCCACATAAACGACTATGAACAACCAGATTTGCTACCTGATAAAAAACGACATAGATCACCTGATTATGGAATAGAAAAGACCATCATCGAGTCAATTTCGTGGCAGTGGCTTTACGCTTCGAATCTGCTGATTGCTTACAAACTGTTCGTGACCACAAAAGTGGGACCCAAGATCGCAACTCCTTATTTATGGCTTCCTTTAGAAGTACTTGTCGCTGTTGCCTGGTTTTTAAAAAACTATTGCAAGCCCGATACACGGCTGTTTAGCAAGATTGAACAACAGGTGACATCTATAATGACAGTGGGGGATCATCCGTTTGTAACCATCACTGCAGTGTATGGCTCCGGAGAGAGCTCACCGCAATATCAGTCGTCAGAACCATCCGGCCAGCCAGCCTCAAAAGCCACCCTGCCATCTATAAGCTCTTTTATTAGACCCCTGAATAATGACTACGACGGTGGCAACGGAGGCGATCAGCAACACCTGCACACTTTGGGTTTAAATTGTTTCATTCATCCTTGTCATGGATTTTGTCAATTGCTCCCCTTGTCCGAGAGCAGTGAGCCCGCTGAATGGCCCCTGAATACTCTGGCAAGCTCATGCGTTCACCTGGCTACCGGACACTGCTCAAGTTGCATGAGGCATTTTGATCCTGCATATGCTTTGGAGTCCCATCAAAACCCTTTTTTCAATACATTGCATGATCTTTCTGACATTCAGTTCCCGTTCGAGTCCGAGCTACCCTTTGATGGCATTGATGGTCACCTTATAGACTTGATCCAGAATGCCATTGACGCTAACCGGTCACTCAATGATGATGTGCCAATGCCCGGGCATCTGTTTTCTATTGCTGATGATTTTTCGGTCGTTAATGGGTCACTTGATCTACAGCGTCTTCTCAAAGAAGACGAGCTTACCTTTACGCTTAACCCTTCAGAGACAGAGCAAAGCATCTCCAGATCATCCCAATTGGATCGCCAACCTCATCTTTCCCGAACAGGCGCAGTACAAGCTAAAACCGACACTAGTCAAAAAACCTGTGAGTTGACCGTGGTCGGGCAGAACGGCCAGCAACGACCGTGTGGGACAGTCTACAAGAACGCCAGATCCCTGGCGAATCACAAAAGCAAATGCCACACCGGGCAAAAAGTCTGTCAGATGACCGTGGTCGGGGAGGAAGGCCAGCAGCGGCCATGCGAGAAGGTCTTTAAGAATGCCAGAGCCCTGTCGAATCACAAAAGCAAATACCACCGCGGTCAAAAAACCTGTTACCTGAGAGTGGTCGGGGAGGACAGCCAGCAGCGGCCATGCGAGAAGGTCTTCAAGAGCCCTGGAGCCTTATCGAATCACAAAAGTAGAGAACACTCCGGGCAACGAACCTGTGAAGTGATCCTGATCGGCGAGGATGGCCAGCAGCGGTCATGCGGGAAGCTCGCCAAGAGTGCTAAAGCCCTGTCGGATCACAAAAGTAAATACCACAGAGGGCAACAAGCCTGTGAAGTGATCATGTTTGCTGAGGATGGCCAGCAGCGACCATGCGGGAAGGTCTGTAAGAGTGCTGGAGCCCTGTCGGATCACAAAAGTAAATACCACAGAGGGCAACAAACCTGTGAAGTGATCGTGGTCGGGGAGGATGGTCAGCAGCGGCCATGCGGGAAGCTCTGCAAGAATGCTAAAGCCCTGTCGAATCACAAAAGTAAAAACCACAGAGGGCAACAAACCTGTGAAGTGACTGTGGTAGGGGCGGATAGTCAGCAGCGGCCATGCAGGAAAGTCTGCAAGAACGCTAAAGCCCTGTCGGATCACAAAAGAAGAGATCGAAAACGCAAGCCTGCTGATCTGGACGAGGAACTCAGTCCTCCGGGAAATAAAGTGAATAAGTGTGATTACCAGGAGAAGCTGGCGGACTAATACCTTTCAACGTCCTGGCAGCCGCCTTTTTGGTCAGGTTATCAGCGACCTGACAAGTTGATCAGGTAAGAAAGAGACTTTGAACGTCTCTTCAAGTGGTCATTTGCCTTCCAGATTGGTCGAACGCTGGCTTCACCGCCATCGCTGACAGCAGTCATGGAACGAGTACTCCAACGAGTGGCATTATCAGTTTTACCTTCTGCCGCCAGGAGTATGATTTTTGAGCGTTTTGACAGAAAACAGGCTTGTTTTCTTGATCTATCCTTCCTCTCTGTAAACCGGAATGCAAGGATAGAATTATTAAACACTCACTCTTTGTGGCACTGCTGTTACTGCTGCTGTCGTTGTCTGTCATCTGTCAGGCCGGATCGTTGACAAGACGTTTTATTGTCGAGCTTGAACAGGATGCAGGTTCCCCAAAACAAAACTTTTCTATAAAATCTGACTGGCATACGTTGTCGGGCAACCCATCAGATATTGCCCGTATAAACGACTACGAACAATCATATTTGCCACCTTGTAAAAAGCGAAATAGGTCACCTGGTTGTGGAATAGAAAAAACCATCATTGAGTCGATTTCGTGGCAATGGCTTTACGCTACAAATCTGCTTATTGCTTACGAAATGAGCGTGACCACAAAAGTGGCAACCAGAATCACCACTCCTTATTTATCGCTTCCTTCAGAAGTGCTTGTCGCTGTTGCCTGGTTTTTAAAAAACTATTGGAATCCCGATACACGACTGTTTGGCATGATTGAACAACAGGTGACATCTATAATGACAGAGGGTGATCACCGGTTTGCAACCATCACTGCAGCGTTTGGCTCCGGAGAGAACTCACCGCAATATCAGTCGTCAGAATCATCCAGCCAGCCAGCCCCAAAAGCCACTCTGCCACTTATGAGCTCTTTTATCAGCCCTCTGAATAATGACTATAACGGCGGAAACGGAGGCGACCAGCAACACCTGCACACTTTGGGTTTAAATTGTTTCGTCCATCCCTGTTATGGCTTTTGTCAATTGCACCCCTTATCTGGTAGCAGTGAGCCTGCTGAATGGCCCCTGAATACCCTGAAAAGCTCATGCCCTCACTTGGCTACCGGACACTGCTCAGGTTGCATGGGGCATTTTGATCCTGCAAAAGCTATGGAGTCCCGTCAAAACCCTCTTTTCAGAACATTCAATGATTTTTCTGACATTCAGCTTCCATTCGATTCTGGTCCACAATTTGATGACATTGATGGTCATTTTGCAGACTTAATCCAGAATGCCATTGACGCTACTGAGTCAATCGATGATGATGTGCAAATGCTCGGGTATTTGTCTTCCATTGCCGATGATTTAACGGCCACTAATGGGTCACTTGATCTGCAGCGTCTTCTTGGAAAACACGAACTTGCCTTTACGCTTAATTCTTCAGAAACACAGCAAACCACCTTTAAGTCATCCCAGTTGGATCAAAGTCAAGCTCATCTTTCCCTGACAGGCGCACTACAAGCTAAAGCCGACAGTGGTCAAAAAATCTGTGAGTTGACCGTGGTCCTGAAGGGCGGCGAGCAGCAGCCATGTGGTAAGGTCTTTAAGAATGCCATAAGCCTGTCGAGTCATAAAAGACGATGCCACACCGGGCCAAAAGTCTGTGACCTGACCGTGATGAGGGAGGACGGCCAGCAGGGGCCATGCGGGATGGTCTACAAGAATGCTGGATCCCTGGTGAATCACAAACGCACATTCCACACCGGGCAAAAAACCTGTGATCAGATCGAAGTCGGGGAGGACGGCCAGCAGCGGCGATGCGGAAAGATTTGCAAGAATGCTGGCGCCCTGTCGGATCACAAAAGTAAATACCACAAAGGGCAAAAAACCTGTGAAGTGATCGTATTCGGGGAGGACGGTCAGCAGCGGCCATGCGGGAAGCTCTTCATGAATACTAACTGCCTGGAATATCACAAAAGAGAAGAACACTCCGGGGAACGAACCTGTGATGTGGTTGTGGTTGCGGAGGACGGCCAGCAGCGGTCATGTGGGAGGCTCTTCACAAATACAAAAAAACTGAGGTATCACAAAAGACAAGAACACTCCAGAAAACGAGCCTGTAAAGTGGTCGTGGTCGGGGAGGAGGGTCAGTTGCGGCCATGCAGCAATCACTGCAAGAATGCTGTAGCCGTGTCAAAGCACAAAAGAAGTTACCACAGCGGGCAACAAACCTGTGAAGTGCTAGTGGTCGGGGAGGATGGTCGGCAGCGGCCATGCGGGAAGCTCTGCAACAATGCCAGAGCCTTGGTGAACCATAAAAGAGGAAAACACTCCGGGCAAAAAACTTGTGAGATAATCATGTTTGAGGAGGATGACGGGCAGCGACGATGCGGGAAGGTCTGTAAGAGTGCCGGAGCTCTGTCAGACCATAAAAGAAACTACCACAGCGGGCAAGTCTGTGAGGTGATTGTGTTCGGGGAGGATGGTCAGCTGCGGCCATGCGGGACGTTCTGCAAGAATCACAGGGCCCTTATATATCACAAAAGCAAATGCCACAGCGAGCAGCGAATCTGTGCGATCCTGGTCGGAGAGGATGGTCAGCAGCGGCTATGCGGGCAGCTCAGCAAGAATGCTAAAGCTCTGTCGATACACAAAAGCACATGCCACAGCGGCGAAAAAATCTGTGACTCAACCGTGACCGGGGAGGATGGCCAGCAGCAGTCATGCAGGAAGGTCTTTAAGAGTGCGATAGCCCTGACGAGTCACAAAAATAAATGCCACACCGGACAGAAAAGCTGTGACGTGACTGTGGTCTGCGCTGATGGTCAGCAGCAGCCATGCGGGAAAGTCTATAAGAATGCTCAAAGCTTGTGGTCTCACAAAAGAAGTGCCCACAAGAAGCAACAAGACCCTAACCCAGGCGTAATCGAGGATGGCCTGCAACGAGCGTCCGTGATGGTCTGCAAAAAACCTCAAGACCTGTCGGATCACAACAGAAGAGATCGAAAACGCAAACCTGCTGATCTCGACGAGGATGGTGAACTCATTCCTGCAGCAGATAAAGTGAATAAATGTGATTATCAGGAGAAGCTGACGGACTGATACCTATCAAGGCCCCGGGGGCTTATTGAACTTAGGCGTCCTCGCTAGGAGCCTTATATGGTCCGCCCCGTTTTGCAAGAGCCTGTTTTGTTAATTAGCAAACAAAGATAACTGCAATCATATATACGGCCTATTCATGAGGTCTAACCCTCTGGCCCTGATGGGTATCCGCGCAACCTGGCCTTATCAGTCCGACGGCCTCAAGGGTCAAGGCTCCTATCAGGTTTCAGGTTGCCGGTTTTTACCTGTTTGCCATCAACTGTACATGCTCATCGCAATCTGCGGGGGGGTCCCCTTTGATTAAGCTTATGCTTTACTTTGCCGCTGCCGCCTTTACTTCATTATGCAGCCTTGTAAACTTCATTTCGGGTCATGATGACCCAGACAATCCGAGCCATTTTATTAGCCAGACCAACGGCGGCAACGTTGTGATTGCTGCGCTCATTAAGTTGGCTAACCCATTTTTTACAGCGGTCATCCTTATTTTTGAGGCAGTGGAGTACCGAACGTGCGCCGTGTATCAATAATGTGCGCAGGTATTTATCACCCCGTTTACTGATGCCCAGCAGGACTGACTTACCGCCTGTGGAATGCTGTCTTGGAACTAATCCCATCCATGCGGCAAGGTGTCGACCAGATTTAAAATACGTCGCATCACCAATGGCTGCCTTCAATGCTGTGGCAGTGATGGCTCCGATACCCGGCATAGTCATCATTCGACGACATTCGTCGTCGTTTTTTGCTAGCTCCTGAATTTTCTGGTCATACTGTTGAATACGCTTGTCAAGACTGGCCAACTCTTCTGATAAACCATGTAGCAGCTCACGAGTCAGCGAATGGAGTCCATTTTCAGCATCTTCCAGAATTCGTGGAAGCTGTGCACGAACTTTACCAATACCCTGGGCAACTACAATACCTTCTTCCAATAGTGACCCCCGGATCTGGTTAACCAGGGCAGTTCTCTGATCAACCGCTTGTTGACGATAGCGGTGCAGAAGTTGCCAGGCCTGCTGCTCTGATGTTTTAACAGGTACAAAACGCATGCTGGGCCGTGAAGCTGCTTCTGCAATCGCTTCAGCATCGTTGTAGTCATTTTTGTTGGTCTTGACATAAGGCTTGACAAATTGAGGTGAAATCAGCTTGACAGTATGCTCATAGTTCTTGAATAACCGAGCCAAATAGTGAGCACCACCACAAGCTTCCATAGCGATAATGCATGGCTCCAGATTTGCCACGTACTCTAGAAGGTTCTTCCTGGACGACTTCTTTCTGATGACTTTGCTACCCTGCTCATCAACACCAAACAGGTGAAAGTTGTTCTTGCCAATATCGATACCAAGTACTGAAATAGTCATGGGTGGTTCGCTCCGGTTAATCCTGTTTAAATGGTTAACTCCATTTTGGCTCATTTGAAGCCGTTTAGGAGGGGCGGACCATCCCATTAGACCGAGAATAGACTGCCCTTCGCGGCAACTGCTCCTGCGTTGCTCTAGCTCCTGCATCCATGCAGTCGTGCGGCGGCAGCAAATTGGTCTGAAAATCCGCTTTTGTTCGTCAAATAGCTCGCTATTCTCCTCACAAAACCAAATTTTCATCCTCAATTTTCTGCCGTCCTCGCTACGGGGTCGCCTAGACGGGCGCTATTCTCGGTCAGGCTCCTAGGGGGTCGCCCGGACGCGCTATTCTCTGTCGGTCTCCTGGTTGAGCGCCGTAAAAACGCAAAAAAGCACATCGTTAAGTATGTAAAGATCCCATGCCCTGCAGGGCAAATTCTGTCAGAATGGCGCACTTCTTCGACTATGCTTTTTCCAGCTGTGACTAACGAATTGGCGAAAACTATGTACGTGGCAGACACTCCTCCGGAAACGGTTGATGATGTAGAACGCATTCTCCTGGTGGATGACAACCCTACCAACTTGCAGGTGCTGCTGCAGACCCTCAGTGGACGAGGCTACAAGCTTCTTATTGCGAAAAACGGTGAAAGTGCTGTGAGGATTGCTCACAAGGCCAAGCCAGCGCTGGTTTTGCTGGATATCATGATGCCAGGCATGGACGGCTATGAAGTGTGCCGTCAGCTGAAAGAAGATCCGGCTACCAGCAATATTACCGTGATTTTTCTATCAGCCCTTGATGACACCAAGGACAAGGTTCGAGGTTTGGAAACGGGTGCCGTTGACTTTATCTCCAAACCTTTTCAGGCCGAAGAAGTGATTGCCCGGGTAGAAACCCAGCTCAAGATACATCGACTGGAGCAGGCGCTTTCTGCCCGCAATCGACAGCTTGAAGCTGACAAGGCCCGTATTCTGGAAAGCATGAACGAAGGTATCTTTGGTCTGGACAGCAGGGGGCGAATCACCTTTGCCAATGCAGCCGCTTCCATTATGACGGGCTGGCCCATGGACACCCTCATCAGTCGTAGCCTGATTGAACTGATGCTGGATGAAGCCGGAGAGGAAGCACGCAGTCTGCATCTGGCTCCTATTCAGGAGGCATTGAGTAAAGGGGTCAGCATAAGGGTGGACGATGCACTCTTCTGGCATAAAGAGGGCTCATCATTCCCGGTCAGTTATTCATGCACTCCCATTATGGAAGAGGGACAGCCCAGCGGTGCCGTGGTGGTCTTTACTGACATCAGCAGCAAAAAGCTTGGACAGGCAGCGTTGCAGAAGGCTCTGGACGAACTGGAGACCCAGAAGGAAAAACTGACCCATGTTTCCCGTTTGAGTATCATGGGAGAGATGGCCGCAGGTTTTGCCCATGAAGTGAACCAGCCTCTGACCGCAATTTCCAACTACGCTCAGGTAGCCAAGCGCATGATGGTCAGGCTGGAACATAAAGACGACGATGTTTACGATTCACTTTATGAGGCTATGGACAAAATTAATATTCAGGCCCGTCGTGCCGGTGAGATCATTGCCCGCATTCGCTCATTTGTTAAAAAGCCTGATCACGTTCTGGGTTGTGTCGATCCGATCAAGCTGATTAGCGATACCGTCAAGCTGGCTGAGGTGGATGCTCGAAATAACAGTATGGAAATTCATACTGAGGTGGCTCAGAACCTGCCAGAGGTGAAAGTGGACCCGGTGCAGATTCAGCAGGTGGCTTTGAACCTGATTCGCAATGGTATGGAAGCCATGAGAGATCAGGACACCCGGGACATAGGTGTCTGGGTTAAGGCAGAGCAGATCGATGATCGGTTCGTCAAGGTATCCGTCATTGACCGGGGTTATGGACTGGCTGCTGATGCAGAAGAAAAACTGTTCACGCCTTTCTACACCACCAAGTCAGATGGTATGGGGATCGGTCTGACCGTTTGCCACTCGATTATTCAATCACATGGTGGACGACTGACGTTCAATCGTCACCCTGAGGGCGGCACTATTTTTGAGTTTACAATGCCGATTGCCTGACTCCCCTCGCTCCATCTCTTAAATGGCAACCAAATGATGGGTGAGCAGGAGGAGAATATGAGCCTTCGGTCGGGCAATTATGCGAGAGGACTTCATAATAAATGCAGTTATCATCGAAACATACAAAAATATAACCTCCGATCAAGGGGGAAACATACGACGGTATGCAATAGTGTCGGCCATCGGGATATGACCGGGTCCATAGATATTTACCAGTTTCTTTCTGAATATGTCGAAGGATATAGTGTTTTTCCCTCACTTGATGAAAGACCCCCAGTTCACATAAGACTGTATCTGGTAAAGCAGGTTGTATAAATAGTGCAAATAATATGAGAATAGTTTTGATACTTCATACTCCCTCTGTCTGAAGCCATCAAGATAGCAGACATTTGCACTGCGACAACTCGTTGGGAGAGCTTCACAACTCTGCTTTTCCCACACCTCAGGCTATGGGATCACGTAGCATCCTGATTCCAATCAATTTGCATTCAGGATTAAAGCTGCTTCGATCGCACTTAGCAGCAAAGGCTATGCTATCGGGCGACGCTGGGTAAAATTCAGAAAGTTTGCTGTCCAGGGGTACTTTGCTGTCCAGAGGTACTTTGCTGTCCAGAGGTACTTTGCTGTCCAGAGGTACTATGCAGGCATAGCAGCATTCCTGTATAACCGTCGGCAGGTTATAATGCCCGGCTGAACAAGGAGCACGCAGTGACTGAACAGGTAACAGAGTACATGCATGAACTGGGCAAAAAGGCCCGGGAAGCCAGTGCACAACTAGCCAAAGCGGATACTGGCCTGAAAAACAGAGCTCTGCTGGCGATCGCCACTGAGCTGGAAGCAACTCGACCGCTACTGCGTGAAGCTAACGCTGTGGACCTGGAAAACGGGCGGGGGCGAGGGCTGGATGCAGCATTGCTGGATCGCCTGGAACTGACAGATGCCCGCATTGATACCATGATCGAGAACCTGAATCAGGTGGCTTCGTTGCCTGATCCAGTGGGTACGATTGATGACCTCAAATATGTACCCAGTGGTATTCAGGTGGGTAAAATGCGAGTCCCTTTGGGGGTTATAGGCATTATCTATGAGTCTCGACCCAACGTAACCATTGAGGCTGCCAGTCTCTGTCTGAAATCCGGTAATGCTGTGATTCTGCGTGGAGGCAGTGAGTCAATTGCTTCTAACAAGGCGATTGCCCAATGCATTCAGAAGGGCCTGGTATCGGCTGGCTTGCCAGAAGCAGCGGTTCAGGTGGTAGAGACCACTGACCGTGAAGCAGTGGGAACTCTGATCAGTATGCCCGAATATGTAGATGTCATCGTTCCAAGGGGTGGCAAAGGTCTGATCGAACGTATCAGTCGTGATGCCAGGGTGCCTGTTATCAAGCATCTGGATGGCATTTGCCATGTTTATATTGATGATCTGGCAGATCGGGAGAAAGCACTGGCCATTGCTGTGAATGCCAAAACCCACCGCTATGGTGTATGCAATGCCATGGAGACCCTGCTGATAAACAGGGCTGTTGCGGCCGATATACTGCCGGAACTGGCTCAGCGCTTGCGGAAATTGGGGGTTGAGCTCAGAGGCTGTGCAGAGGTTTGTGACGAGGTTCCGGATGCTTTGGCCGCCACCGAAGAAGACTGGCAGACAGAGTATCTGGCACCGGTGCTATCCATTAAGTTGGTCGCTGATATGAATGAAGCTATCGAGCATATTAATCGCTATGGCTCTCATCATACCGATGCGATCATCACCGAGAGTTATACCCGGGGCCGGGACTTCCTGAGAGAAGTAGACTCCAGCTCTGTTATGATCAATGCCTCTACCCGGTTTGCGGACGGCTTTGAGTATGGGCTGGGTGCTGAGATTGGTATTTCAACGGACAAAATTCATGCCCGTGGTCCTGTGGGGCTGGAGGGGCTGACATCCCGGAAATATGTAGTATTAGGCGATGGTCATATCCGGAAATAACGAATTGCCATCACTCAAGGTGGCGGTTAATTATGGTACATAATAATCACTGGTTAGGTACTTAGGTACTTAATCAGCAAACAATTATGACAAAAGCCTGTACAATTCATGGTCAGGCTTTTGGTTTTTTATCGAGTTCTAAAGAGATATATGCAATCTGAACAACTGAAGCAACTGGTCATTGATGCTATTGAAGAAATGAAAGGTAACGACATTACCTCTCTTGATGTTTCCGGGCTGACCAGCGTGACCGATTACATGATTATCGCCAGCGGTACTTCCAACCGTCATGTGAAGTCTGTAGCAGACAATGTAATCGATAAGTGCAAGCAAAATGGTGTTCGTCCACTGGGTACAGAAGGCCAGGAGAAATCCGAATGGGTTTTGGTCGACATGGGTGACGTTGTAGTGCATGTTATGATGCCAGCTACCCGTGCATTCTATGATCTTGAACGCCTCTGGGAGGCCAGCGAGGAGCAGCGGGCTACAGAGCAGTCCTGATGCGTGTTCGTCTGATCTCCGTTGGCTCGAAAATGCCACCCTGGGTTGATGAGGGCTACAGGGAATACAGTCGTCGCCTGGGTTCTGACCTCAAACTGGATCTGATTGAGATTCCGTTGAACCGGCGCGGCAAGGGTGCTGACATCAGTCGCCTGCAGGAAAAAGAAGCTGGACAAATGCTGAGTACAGTCGGCCAGGGTGACCTGATAGTGACCATGGAAATCACAGGGAAGCCCTGGTCGACGGATAAACTGGCAGACAATATGGGAGGGTGGATGCATTCTGGCCGAAATGTCAGCCTCATGGTCGGAGGGCCAGAAGGGCTTCATCCCAGTGTGATGGCCCGGGCCGATCTCAGATGGTCGTTATCGCCATTGACGTTACCTCACCCCCTGGTCAGGGTCGTTGTTGCTGAACAGGTCTATCGTGCCTGGAGTATCCTCAAGAATCACCCCTATCATAAATAGACAGTTATACAGATGCCGGTGAATACCTTAAAGGACCACAAAGCAGAGCAACGGATTGTCAGCATTCGAGTCTGGTTAGCACTGGTCTTCACGATCCTTTTAGTCATGGTGCTGATTTCCAGACTTTTCTATCTGCAGGTGGTTCAATACGATGAACTGGCCACCCAGTCGGAAGAAAACCGTGTTCTTTTGCAGACAGTGCCTCCGGTTCGGGGACTGATCTATGACCGAAATAACCGATTGCTGGCAACCAACCGCTCCAGTCAGACACTGGCTATTGTTCGGGAGCGCGTAGAAGATCTTGATCAGCTGCTCGACGAGATTGCCCGGTTAATTACTGTTACCGAGACTGAGCGCAGTCGTTTCCTGCAGCAGATAAAACGACGCAGGCCTTTTGAATCGGTCCCCCTCAAATTTCGGCTGAACGACGAGCAGGTTGCGCTGATTGCTGTAAACCAGTTTCGCCTGCCGGGTGTCGAGATTAATGCCGAACTGGTTCGTGAATACCCTGAAAGCGACGCTTTCGCCCATAGTGTCGGTTATGTGGGGCGAATCAACGAGCGTGAGTTAAAAAACCTCGATCCGGCTCTCTATAACGGCACATACACTGTCGGTAAGATCGGTCTGGAACGTTTTTATGAGCCTGTACTCTTAGGTAAGCCGGGCTACCAGGAAGTTGAAGTCAATGCCCGTGGTCGGGTGACCAGGGTTCTGAACCGGGTTAATCCCATCCCTGGCAAAGATTTGCAGCTGTTTATTGATACCGATCTGCAAAATGCAGCTATTCAGGCAATGCAGGGAAGAAGGGGGTCCGTGGTGGCTCTGGATCCCAAAACTGGTGGTGTCATGGCTATGGTCAGTAATCCGGCGTTCGATCCCAATCTGTTTGTGACCGGAATCGATTACGCTACTTTCAATGATCTGAATACGGACATCGAAAAGCCGCTCTATAATCGTGCGACATTGGGTGAGTACCCGCCGGCTTCCACGATCAAGCCTCTGGTAGCTCTGGGTCTGCTGGACAATAACGTGGTGGATAAGAATGACAAAATCTATGACAAAGGTTGGTTCCAACTTCCGGGCAGTGAGCACCGTTTCCGTAACTGGAACCGTAAGGGTGACGGCTGGATTGATCTGAATCGGGCAATCCTGCGTTCCAACGATACTTTTTTCTACAAGGTGGCTGAAAAAATGGGGATTGACCGTCTCCATGATTTTCTCAGCCAGTTCGGGATGGGGCGCAGTAGCGGTATTGACATTCATGAAGAAAGAGCAGGTTTGCTGCCTTCAACAGAGTGGAAACAAGGCGCTTATGGTCAGCCCTGGTATCCCGGGGAAACGGTGATTGCCATCATTGGCCAGGGCTACATGCTGACGACTCCCATGCAATTAGCAGAACTGGTTACCCTGATTGCCAACCGGGGGAAACATGTTGAGCCTCGTCTGGTGAAAGAAGACATTCCGGAATTGCAAAGCCCCGAATGGGGGGACGACATTGAGCTGGATGACCAGCATTGGGGGTTGGTCATCAATGCTATGGAAAAAGTGGTCAGTTACAATCGGGGCACGGCTTACTGGCGAATTGGTCGTGGCCTGAAGTATCGAATGGCAGGAAAAACAGGTACTGCCCAAGTGGTCAGTATTCCTCAGGGTGAAGAATATGATGCTGAGAAACTCAAGGAATTCGAGCGGGACCATAGTCTTTTTGTGGCCTTTGCGCCTGTTGAAGATCCCCAGATAGCGATGGCTGTGGTATTGGAGAACAATAATGGTGCTGCCAACATAGCCCGGGAGGTGATGGACTTTTATCTCCTTCCCAAACTCGCCAGGGCCGAACAGGAGAAAACCAGTGCTGAAAACAAGGGGACCGCACAATGACCGGCCAGGATTTTGTTCGTCAGCTGAATGAAGGACAGGGCTTTCACAGGGCACCGGACTGGTCAGAGCGTCTGCATATCGACTTTATGCTGACAGGGTTTGTGGTCATTGTTTGTGGAGCCGGTCTGTTCGTTCTATACAGTGCCAGTGGACAGGATATGAGCATTGTTATTCGACAGGCCGTCTATATGCTCATTGGTTTTGTTGGAATGATCATCATTGCCCAGGTTTCACCCCGACTGCTGATGCGGTTGTCACCATGGATATATGTTGGCGGTGTCATTCTCTTGGTCGCTGTGCTGTTTCTGGGCATTCATTCCAAGGGCGCACAGCGTTGGATTCAATTGCCTTTCATACGGTTTCAGCCCTCAGAAATCATCAAGCTGATTATGCCGATTGTGGTGGCGAGTTATCTTTCGAAACGACAGTTGCCACCTTCTCTAAAAGATATTGCGCTGGTACTGATTCTGATTGGTATTCCGGTCGTGTTGATTGCCAGGCAGCCCGACCTGGGGACCTCCCTGCTGATTGGTGCTTCAGGTCTGTTTATATTATTGCTGGCCGGGTTGAGGAAACGGCTGATTTTTTCTGCCATTATGCTGGCTGTTCCTTCTGTTTGGGGCTTCTGGCACTTTGTCATGCTCAATTATCAGAAGCAGCGGGTATTAACCTTTCTCAATCCCCAGAGTGATCCCTGGGGTGCGGGCTGGAATATTATCCAGTCAAAAATTGCCATAGGATCGGGTGGGCTATACGGCAAGGGCTGGCTTTTGGGAACTCAGTCGCATCTGGATTTTCTGCCGGAAAGTCATACTGATTTTATTATTGCAGTGCTGGCAGAAGAGTTCGGCCTGATGGGATGTCTGGTTCTTCTGGCATTATACGCACTGATTATTGGTCGAGGCCTGTTTATAACGCTCAAGGCTCAGACTCTGTTTGGCAGACTGCTCGCAGGTAGTATTACACTGACGTTTTTTGTCTACATCTTCGTTAATATTGGTATGGTGAGCGGCCTGCTCCCCGTGGTCGGGGTACCTCTGCCTCTGGTCAGCCGGGGAGGGACCTCGCTGGCTACTCTGATGGCTGGCTTTGGTCTGTTGATGTCGATACACACTCATAAAACATTTCTGGGGCAAAGTCGATAATCACAGAGAAAGCTTTTTTCCATAAGTTATGCCAGTTGTGCTTTCTAACTCCCGTGATGAGCATGGAGATTGTTATGCAGGCTTGCTGGCTCTGTTTTACGTTAGATGCTGTTTGCATGAGCTATAATGAGAATCGACCCGTTTTTCGTAGGGTCTGGAATGTTCGTCATGCGACCACTTCAGTCTAAGGGCATCCTGCGGGCAATGACTATTGCCGGTCAGGTCAATGTCCTTCACAAAACTCTTTCTCCCTTATCAGACTCTGACAGGCAGGAAGACTCTCCGGTGAGTCCCTGCCGCAGGGAGCGGTATCTTAAGATCCTTTCAATCTCACGGGAGAGTTCCTTATATCGGTTTTTCTGCACTGAGAAAACGACATTTAACTTAAACTGCGCCGGTATGCTAGTTGTCTCTTCATGACTGCTGTAGAGTAGAGGTTATCCCGTATGAAGTTATATCAGCTAACGACATTCACTTGAGTAGTAGCAGGGAGGGTTTATGGCCTTAAGAATGGTAAAAGAATTTTTAGGACTGCCGACATTTCGACTCATGACGGCGGGCATATTATTCAGCGGCTGTCTTCTTTCAGGATCGGTAACGGCCGGTGCTGAAAAGGTGGTCGATAATCAGCCTGACTATGCACTTCAACCGGAGGTGAAGGCGTTCATTGATGATCTGGTGAAGAACGAACAGTTTTCCCGTAAGGAACTGCAAGACATTCTGGGTAAGGCAAACAAGTCTGAAAGAGTGCTTGAGTTGATCAGCAGACCTGCCGAGAAACGTCTGGAGTGGAAAGACTACCGGAAAATTTTCATGACCCCGGAGCGAGTAGACCTTGGCGTGGACTTCTGGGAGGCTCACGAGAAAACACTCTCAAGAGTTGAAAAAGAGTATGGTGTGCCTGCAGATGTTATAGTCGCCATTATCGGAGTAGAGACATACTATGGTCGACAGACCGGTGGGTTTAAGGTTCTTGATGCTCTTTCTACCCTGAGTTTTGATTACCCTCCGCGAAGCAAGTTTTTCACACAGCAGCTGAAGGAGTTTCTGATTCTGACCCGTGAGCAGGAGCTGGATGCTTCAGACCTGACCGGCTCTTATGCCGGAGCCATGGGTATACCCCAGTTTATGCCCTCCAGTTACAGGGCTTATGCAGTAGATTATACCGGAGATGGTCAGTCCAACATCTGGAAGCATGAAGAAGATGCAATTGCCAGCGTTGCTAACTATCTCCGGGAAAACGGCTGGAAAGTTGGCAAGCCTATTGTCAGTAAAGCTAAGGTTACCGGAACCAAATATGAGAAAGCTGTGTCTGATTCGGTCAGACCGCAAAAAACTCTAAAGCAGCTTGAAGGTTCTGGCTGGCATCCTGAAGCTCTTTTACCAGAGACCGCCAAGGCAGCTGCTATCAAGCTTGAAGGTGACAAGGGGCCGGAGTACTGGCTGGGGATGCATAATTTTTATGTCATCACGACTTATAACCGCAGCAAGCTTTATGCAATGGCGGTTTATCAGCTAGCAAGTGATGTAAAAACAGGCTATATAACATCAGCGTCAAAGTCTGCGAAGACATTAGCAGGAAAGCAGTCTGAATAGTCTGATCCTCCCGGTTCATCAGTGAAGGTACCGTTTTTATGCCCGAGTCATAAAAACGGTATTCTTTTTTGCCTCGCGGGTATTCATTCAGGCTCCTGATCTCAGGCAGAATAACGTAAAAGCACCCTATTTTATGAAATCGATAATCAGAGCAAGATCTATAGCAGGAAGCCTTCTGGGACTCACCTTTCTCCTCTTAAACGGTTGTGTCACCGTTGAGGACGGGCCTCCCACCGAGAAAAGGGATGTCAGTCAGATTCCTGATGCGATTCCTGTCACCCATGATGGTCAGTTCAAGGATTCTTCCTATGAACTCAATGATGTGACCTATACCCCTATGAAGAGTGCCAAAGGCTATCAGGAAAAGGGCAAGGCCTCATGGTATGGCACCAAGTTTCATGGCAAGCAGACGGCTAACGGTGAAGTTTACGATCTCTACGGTATGACTGCGGCACACAAGACTTTGCCCCTGCCTTCCTATGTCAAGGTCACTAACAGTCACAATGGCAAGTCGGTTGTACTTCGGGTCAATGATCGCGGACCATTCCACGGCGATCGGATTATAGACCTCTCTTATGCTGCTGCCGTTAAGCTGGGGTTCGCCAAGAAAGGAGTGACTGATGTGTTGGTAGAGGGGATAGATGTCAGGTCTCTTGCTGCCGCCAAAGGCAATGAAGCGGTTAGCGGGAGCGGTAATAATCAACTGCTCTTTGTACAACTGGCTGCGCTGAAGAATTATCACTATGCCCAGATATTGCGTCGACAGGTGGCTGAGACCATAGGCAGTGATATCAGAGTGGTGAAAGGGGAAGAGGAGCCTGATCCTTTTTACCGTGTCAGGATTGGGCCGGTGCAAACGATTGAGCATCTTGAAGAACTGCTTGAGAAGCTGGATGAAGGCGATTTTGACGTGCCTTACCTGATTTATGAAGAGGTTACTGAGGCTTCCGGGAAGTAGTTTGAGTCAGTCTTTTTAGTCGGCCAGACCGATATGCCAGCGTGACCTGACAGACTTTCACTGATCAGGCAATGAGCACATTACATTCTATTTTCAATGCTTCTCTTAAACTCCTTAGTCGGTAACATTATAATGGCCGACAACTGTGAATTTCAGAGCTAATTTCTATAATGATCAAACGATTAAATCCTGTCCGAGCCAACCATGAGCGATTGAAAAGGTTAGCCGGATGGGTGTCCATGCTATTTATTCTGGCGACCGGCGCTGCTCGTGCTGAAGTCGCTGCCCTGATTCCTGCGGCACCCAAGATTGCTGCCAACAGTTTTATATTGATGGATGCCGACAGCGGTGAGATCCTGGCCTCCGAGAATGCGGATGACCCTGTTCACCCTGCCAGCCTGACCAAAATGATGACTGCTTACATTGCCGAGGTTGAGCTGGCGTCAGGCAATATTCATCGTGATGATGAAGTGCTGATCAGCGAAAAAGCCTGGAAAATGGGCGGCTCAACCATGTTCATTGAGGTGGGTGAGCGGGTTCCGGTACAGGAGCTGTTGAAAGGTATTATTATCGTCTCCGGTAACGACGCCAGTGTCGCCATCGCTGAACATGTTGCCGGCAGTGAAGACGCCTTTGCCGAGCTGATGAACAGTACCGCCGAGCGACTGGGGATGATTAACTCCAATTTTGTCAATGCATCGGGCTGGCCTGCGCCTGATCACTATTCCTCTGCAAGGGATCTTGCGATACTGTCTCGTCATATCGTCAAGGATTACCCTGAGTATTACGAGCTTTATGCTGAGAAGTATTATCAATACGGTACCAACAAAAAAACCGGTAAGCCATTGCGTCGTCAGCCTAACCGAAACCGTCTGTTATGGACTAACCCTAATGTTGATGGTCTGAAAACAGGGCACATTGAGGCCAGTGGTTTTGGTCTGGCAGCTACCGCAAAGCGCGATGGGCGTCGTCTGATTACTGTTATTCTGGGTGCCAGAGGTGAGAAGCAGCGTGCTGCGGAGGCACAGAAACTGCTGACCTATGGTTTCCGTTTCTTCGAAAATGTTGATGTTAAAAAAGGTGGCGTAACCCTTGAAACTGTGAAGGTCTGGAAAGGCACACAAGATCAGGTAGACGTCGCCATCGACAAGGATCTGATTGTCACAGTGCCCAGGCATACGGGTAAGAAGCTGAAAGCGACTCTGAATATTGATCCAATTGTTGAAGCCCCTGTTGAAGCTGGCCAGCAGCTGGGTACACTGAAAGTGACTATCGATGATGAAATTATCAAAGAAGTCCCTCTCAGAGCAGAGACTGCGATAGAGCGTGGTGGCTTCTTCAAACGTCTGTGGGATAGTATCGTGCTGTTCTTTAAAGGACTGTCCTGAACATTCAGTGGCAGCAGTGAGTGAAATGCCCGTACCTTCAGGCTCGCAGAATCTGAAGGTATTTCATTTATCATCAGTGTAAAAAATGACCGATCAAGAAGCGCCAAAAATTGAATTTCCCTGCGATTACGAGATCCGTATTGTGGGTAATGCCGCTGTCGATTTTCAGAAGGTTGTCTGCGCTATCGTCAAGCAGCATGCACCGGATTACGATGGCAACTTCCGGCTGAAAGAGAGTCGAACTGGCAAATACACCTCGGTTATGGTGACTATTCGGGCCACCGGAGAATCTCAGCTGAAAGCGATCTTCGAAGATTTGAAAGCGACCGGCCGGGTGCAAATGGTACTTTGATGAAACTGAACATCCGCTACTTGGGCAGGCAGCCTTATGAGCCAGTATTCGAGGCCATGAAAGCATTCTCCGAACAGAGAGATGAGCAGACGGTTGATGAGTTCTGGTTTGTCGAGCACGACCCTGTCTTTACTCAGGGTCAGGCCGGCAAGCCAGAACATGTTCTGGCACCCGGAGATATTCCTGTGCTCCAGGTGGACCGTGGAGGTCAGGTCACTTATCACGGTCCGGGTCAGCTGGTGGTCTACTTGCTGATGGATGTTCGCCGCTCAGGCAGTGGTCCCAGGCAGGTGGTGTCAGCTATTGAGAGGGCCATCATCAAAGTACTGTCAAGCTATGGTATAGAATCCTGTGCCAGACCTGACGCTCCTGGCGTTTACATTGATGGAGCAAAAATTGCCGCCCTGGGGCTGCGATTCAGGCAGATGAAAAGTTATCATGGACTGAGTTTCAATCTGGATATGGATCTGGAGCCGTTTACCCGTATCAACCCCTGCGGTTACAAGGATCTGCAGGTCGCCCAGCTCAGGGAATTTCAAAATCCTGTGCAATGGAATGAAGTGAGCAATCGCTTACTTGAGTGCCTTATGGAGGAACTTGGGTATAATGAGGCTCAGACAGTAAAGGAAGCAACAGAGTTTGATCTGGCTTAGGAGCCTTATATGGTCCGCCCCGTTTTGCAAGAGCCTGTTTTGTTAATTAGCAAACAAAGATAACTGCAATCATATATACGGCCTATTCATGAGGTCTAACCCTCTGGCCCTGATGGGTATCCGCGCAACCTGGCCTTATCAGTCCGACGGCCTCAAGGGTCAAGGCTCCTATCAGGTTTCAGGTTGCCGGTTTTTACCTGTTTGCCATCAACTGTACATGCTCATCGCAATCTGCGGGGGGGTCCCCTTTGATTAAGCTTATGCTTTACTTTGCCGCTGCCGCCTTTACTTCATTATGCAGCCTTGTAAACTTCATTTCGGGTCATGATGACCCAGACAATCCGAGCCATTTTATTAGCCAGACCAACGGCGGCAACGTTGTGATTGCTGCGCTCATTAAGTTGGCTAACCCATTTTTTACAGCGGTCATCCTTATTTTTGAGGCAGTGGAGTACCGAACGTGCGCCGTGTATCAATAATGTGCGCAGGTATTTATCACCCCGTTTACTGATGCCCAGCAGGACTGACTTACCGCCTGTGGAATGCTGTCTTGGAACTAATCCCATCCATGCGGCAAGGTGTCGACCAGATTTAAAATACGTCGCATCACCAATGGCTGCCTTCAATGCTGTGGCAGTGATGGCTCCGATACCCGGCATAGTCATCATTCGACGACATTCGTCGTCGTTTTTTGCTAGCTCCTGAATTTTCTGGTCATACTGTTGAATACGCTTGTCAAGACTGGCCAACTCTTCTGATAAACCATGTAGCAGCTCACGAGTCAGCGAATGGAGTCCATTTTCAGCATCTTCCAGAATTCGTGGAAGCTGTGCACGAACTTTACCAATACCCTGGGCAACTACAATACCTTCTTCCAATAGTGACCCCCGGATCTGGTTAACCAGGGCAGTTCTCTGATCAACCGCTTGTTGACGATAGCGGTGCAGAAGTTGCCAGGCCTGCTGCTCTGATGTTTTAACAGGTACAAAACGCATGCTGGGCCGTGAAGCTGCTTCTGCAATCGCTTCAGCATCGTTGTAGTCATTTTTGTTGGTCTTGACATAAGGCTTGACAAATTGAGGTGAAATCAGCTTGACAGTATGCTCATAGTTCTTGAATAACCGAGCCAAATAGTGAGCACCACCACAAGCTTCCATAGCGATAATGCATGGCTCCAGATTTGCCACGTACTCTAGAAGGTTCTTCCTGGACGACTTCTTTCTGATGACTTTGCTACCCTGCTCATCAACACCAAACAGGTGAAAGTTGTTCTTGCCAATATCGATACCAAGTACTGAAATAGTCATGGGTGGTTCGCTCCGGTTAATCCTGTTTAAATGGTTAACTCCATTTTGGCTCATTTGAAGCCGTTTAGGAGGGGCGGACCATCCCATTAGTCTTCAATTCAAGAGAGTGAGCGGCTTTACCAGTTTCGCCGTAAAGCCTCGCCCAATGCGGGCGGGGATATAAGGCGGGAACGCGTAGAGCGTTCCGGTTGAGTGTTTGTAGGTAAACTGCTACCTTTTGTCCTGTCTCTTGTAGACCTACCGTCGGGCAGACGGGATGTTAAGTCTGTGGAGTTTGTGTGAGACTTGGGGAGCATGGGGCTAGGCGCCCCCGTTGATTCGCCATCGTAAAAGCTCCCACTGTGGAACTTTTATGCGATAACCAAGCCTGTTCCCTGAGCAACGAACTATGAAACAGAAACGTTCTTGAGCGATCAAGAACCCTCGCCCGATAGGGCGGGGAGTGTCAGAAACCGGTACAACCGACCAACATGACTGGGACTCTATGACCGATAACAACCTGATTCCAACCGTCCAGATTCCGGCTGTTACTATTCAGAGTGGCGAGAAGTTCGTCAATGAAAAAGGCATTACCGCCATCAAGAATGGCATCAAAGCCAGCAATCGCTCCGATGAAGCAGTTCAGCCTTTTATGCGCAAGCCGGAGTGGTTGAGAATCAAGCCCAGTTACGGCAGTAAGTTCAAAGAAGTCCAGGGGACGGTTCATGAGCACAAGCTGAGTACCGTTTGTGAAGAAGCCATGTGCCCCAACATTAATGAATGCTGGAGTTCCGGTACCGCTACTATCATGCTGATGGGCGATGTCTGTACCCGTGCCTGTCGCTTCTGTGCGGTGAATACTGGTAACCCCAAAGGCTGGCTGGATAAAGATGAGCCAGACCATACGGCCAACAGCGTAAAATTAATGAACCTGAAATACCTGGTTCTGACCTCTGTTAACCGTGATGATCTGGAAGATGGCGGTGCCGGTCACTATGCCGCCGTCGTAAAACGCGTAAAGGAAGTCAATCCTGAAACCGACGTTGAAGCACTGACACCGGATTTTCTCGGTATCCTGGCGGATGTGGAAACAGTGGTCGACAGTGGTATTGCCGTTTTTGCTCAAAATGTTGAAACCGTTAAACGACTGACACATCCTGTTCGTGACCCGCGTGCCAGCTACGAGCAGACGCTCAATGTTCTGGCCCACTCCAAAAAATATCGTCCAGACGTACTCACTAAAACCAGTCTGATGCTGGGTCTGGGTGAAACCGAGGAAGAGATAATTGAGACAATGGATGATCTCAGGGCCATTGATTGCGATATCCTGACCCTGGGGCAGTACCTTCAGCCCACCAAAAACCATTTACCCATTGAGCGTTACGTGACCCCTCAAGAGTTTGAGAAATATCGTCAGTGGGGCCTGGAAAGAGGTTTTGTTGAAGTCGTAGCCGGTGCCCTGGTACGTTCGAGCTATCGTGCTGAGCAGGTGTTGCAGAAGAATAATGTCGGTCTGGGCTCATGAGTGACAGCAAATAATCACTTATTCATTTCCTGGTTCAGTGATTTTCAACGTGCTATCGCCACGGATGGTCAACACGTTATCGAATGAGCGTAAAACCCCAAGATGGGTATTCTTCCGTTTCATTGGATAATGTGGTTCGTGTGAACCGTCGATTTCGATTAATCTCAAAACACAATGATGCACTACGCTAGGTTCCCTATAGACGTCTCACAAGGAACCATGGAAATGATTAATTTTCGGCGTTGTTTTGCTTTTTTAATCCCTCCTCTATTTCTCTTAGAGACTCTTAACCTGCAAGCTCAGATCACCACTCAATCTACAACCGCTGTTCCTACAACCTCTATTCCTGCCCCCCCGCTAACGGTACTATGCGATTCTCTTAAAGGTCAGACGACAGGGGTTCAGGAGCGGCTAAACGATTATAGAGACCTTTTTAGCGGACGACAGTGCATTGTTCTCAGTACCAACTCTTCAGAGAATTTAGGTAAGTTTATAAATGAGGTTCCAAAGAACACCGTTATATTGCTCTCTTCCGAAACTGCTTCTGGCGCAACGCTTTCTCCATCCGTTATTACCCCCTCATCAGGTAAAATTCAGGTTGTATATCTAATTGACAGTAAAATAGTTTTGAACGATGGTCAGGACATCATCGGGGCTCCAAATGAAGGTTACGAAATCGTCATCTCGCCTGATGAAAGTTATACAGATTCATATATGATCACGCTCGGGTCCCTTAAGTACTTTAGTTTCGATGAAACAATGGACAGCCGTATAAGACACATTACTTTCCAGCCAACTGCACCTAATGGCCGCAATCCAATTGGTACTATTATTACAGCACGTTGTATTAACCGGAGACTGTTTGTAGAAGACAACGTATTCAATCTCAATTGCCAGAACGGAGTTAGAATTGATTGCAGACTTCCTCTGGATGCATCTGTCGATTTTAGGCACCAGGGTCCGAGCCTGAGTTTTGACAATAACATGGTGACTGGTTATACCATCGAATCACGGCGCCGCGACTGTATTCCCAATGGAGGGCTATTTGTTAAACTTCCCGCCATCAATAAACGGTTCATGGCGATCGGTGTTTACGGGAACAAATTCCAGCGCAAGATGGGGTGGGTGGCTGAGTTACATATTGGACCGGGAAGCAGTATCGATATCTCTGGAAACGAGATCGACATTGACAATACAGGTGAAATTGTGTTCAAAACTGTGTCGCCGGGATATAAAAAAGAACAGTTTGGTTTCTCTCTTGTCGGTCATTCGGATACCAATGAAGAACCTCCTTTTTATGCACTCACGCGCAATCAGATCCGGGTAAAAAATACAGCTTTAGATATCAAAGGAATCGTTAAGCTTGCCCTTGCTTGCAACCACTTTCAGGCAGTCAAACTCTGGCGACAAGAGCAGCATGAATACAGCATTAAAAGCGCAGATACACTCCTTTGGGCATATAATTGCGAAAGCTTCGTGAATCCAGGCAATGCAACTACCGGCCCACTCACATTTTCCCAGCATGTGAATATCGCATTGAATACCTGGGCACCCATCGAGAATTCTAGAACCAGTGCTTTAAGTGGACTGACCAACTTCGAGGGGCAATTCTTCTTTAACTCATCAGACTGCCTGTATTTCCCGACACCCATCGAGAATTCCACAGCCGTTGCTTTAGTTGGAATGGCCAACTTCGAGGGTCAATTCTACTTTAACTCATCAGCCTGCCCGACAGTCTATTCGTCCTCTGTTACTCCTTCCGGGCAGGCCTCCACTTCATCAGCAGGTGTCATGACGACTTTGTTGGATGCCATGACCAGTCTGACAGTCAATTCGTCCTCTGTTTCTCCTTTTGACAATACATCCACTTCATCAGCAGGTACAAAAGTCATGACAACTATGTTGGGTGCTATGACCGACCTGACAGTCGATTCGTCCGCTGTTGCTCCTTTTAACCAGTCCTCGATTTCATCAGAGGGAACCAAAGTCACGAGTACTTTGTTGGATGTCATGACCAGTCTGACCCTGATTTTGGGCCTATACCTGAACATCCCTCCGGCTTAAAAAGGCTGTCGAAAAAGTGCTCTGCTTTGCTCGCTACTTTTGCAACAAGCTCAGCCTGGTGAGGGGTTTGCGTGAATTGAAAATCAATATTCCAGGAGCCTTATGGATCCAGATGAGAACTAATACCGGACCAAACTCCGCAAACGTATGCACCAGTAGCAAAACCAGCAAAATGAGAAGCAGAAAGGTAGCCATAAATTGCAAAAGCTATAGGACAACCGGCAACGCCAATAACCGCACCCGTAAACGCGAAAAGTTTTAAGTCAGCCAGGCTATTTGCCGCTCCAAAAACAGATCCAGTTGCAATGGCTGTACTTACACCAGCAGCCAGGGCAGACTCAACATCACCAGTCTCAAGGTCAATAATGCCGGAGGCACCAATAAAGATTGCCGAAGTGATAGCAGAGCTAGCAGCACAAATAAAAACATCAGTAGCAATTTGAGAAACTTTTCTGATTACCCGTTCATGCAATGAACGAGTAGGAGGCATACTCTCAAGGATAAATGACGGCACTTCAGACCTACAAATAGGACATTTCTTAGATCGGTCAAACCATTGAGCAATGCATTTTCTTCCAAAGACATGAGTCTCATGACACGGGAGAACTACTTTATCATGACATCGAAGATCTTCATTATCATTTTCATTAAAAGACTCGAAACAGATTTGACATACATCCGCAACATTCATCGAAAATAAACACCATCTCTGTTCAAATATCTGGACACCCATCGAGAATTCCACATCCAGTGCTTTAAGTGGACTGACCAACTTCGAGGGTCAATTCTACTTTAACTAATCAATCTGCCTGACAGTCAATTCGTCTTCTGGAGCCTGACCTCCACTTCATCAGCGGTTATAAAAGTCATGACGACTTTGTTGGGTGTCATGACCAGTCTTCGCGTTTCTTTATGGGTGTAGATTAGTTAAGGGCCAAGTTCCGCCAACGAGTGCACCAACAGTAAAACCAGCAAAATGAGAAGCAGCAAGGTAGCTATAACTTCCAAAAGCTACAGGACAACAGGCAAAGCCAATAGCCGCACCTGCCAACCCGAAAGGTCTTAAGTCAGCCAAGCTATTTCCCGCTCCAAAAGCAGATCCAGTTACAATAGCTGTACTTACACCAGCAGCCAAAGCAGAGTCAACAGCAACAGTCCCAGCCAAACCAGTGCCGAGGCTAATAGCGCCGAAGGCACCAATAAAGGTTGCTGCAGTAAGAGCAGAGCTAGCAGCACTAATAAAAGTATAATTAGCAATTTGAGAAATTTTTCTGATAACCCGTTCATGCAATGGACGAGCAGGAGGCATATTCTCAAGAATAAATGACGGCTCTTCAAATCTACAAATAGGACATTTCTTAGATTGGTCAAACCATTGAGCAATGCATTTTCTTCCAAAGACATGAGTCTCATGACACGAGAGAAATACTTTATCATGACATCGAAGATTTTCAGTATCATTTTCATTAAAAGTCCCGAAACAGATTTGACATACATCCGTAACATTCATCTTCATAAAATAAACTCCATTTTTGTTGATTGGTTAATGATTAGATAAAAAACCGGGAGAAAAGTTCACCAAATTTTATGACCTATCCTGTGACAAGCTATTATTTACCTGCGGTTGACAGAGATATTCAAAAGTTGATTCAGCAAGTTAGAGCAAACGATCAGTCCTTCATTGATAGTTCAGTGATTTTTGCCGTGTCATCGTCATGGATGGTCAACACATGGCCATCGGCGCTAAAGATGGCTGTCCTGATCCCTTCGCGATGAGAAATGGCGGCTTTTATTTTCCATGATCCATCGCTTACCAGGCCACAAATTTTCACCGTTTTATGGTTACCGGCAGCGACCAGATGGCGGTCATCGAGGCTAAAGGTTGCTAATATGACATCACCATAGGCATGTGAAATAATGGCTTTTTCTTCCCAGGATCCATTGTCCTTATGGCCATATATTTTTACCTTGCTATCTTCACCTCTGGTGATCACATGGCGGCCATCGACGCTAAAGGTTGCTGATATAATTTTCAAATAGTGGGAGATGATCATTTTTTCTTCCCACGATCCATCGTCCTTCTGGCCATAGATTTTTGCCACTCTGTCTATACTGCGGGTGACCACAGAGCGGCTATCGGAGTTGAAGGTGGCTGAGAAGACCCAATCATCGTGGTAAATAGTGGCTTTTTCTTCCCATGATCCATCGTCCTTCTTGCTGTAGATTATCGCTCTGCGATCGTCACTGGAGGTCACCAAGTGGCGGTTATCGGCGCTGAATGTCGCTGAGTTGATGTCTTTATTATGGGAAATGATGGCTTTTTCTTCCCATGAACCATCGGCCTTGAGGCCATAGATTTTCACCTTGTGATCGATACTGCGGGTCACCACATGGCGATCATCGTCGCTGAAGGCGGCGGATTGGACCCATTTATCATGGGAAATAATGGCTTTTTCTATCCATGAACCGTCGTTCTTCTTGCTATAGATTTTCGCCTTGCCATCAAAACTGGCGGTCACAACATGGCTGCCATCGGTGCTGAAGGTGGCTGATTGGAGCGATTTATCATGGGAAATAGTGACTTCTTTTACCCATGAGCCATCGTCCTTCTTGCCATAAATTTTCGCCTTGTTATTTTTAGTGGTGATCACTACAAAGCGGCCATCGGTGCTGAAGCTGGCTGAGCAGAGCGAGTCGTCGTGGGAAATAGTCACTTCTTCCCATGATCGTTCGTCCTTCTGGCCATAAATTATCGCCTTGTCATCTCTATAGACAGCCACCACATAGCGGCCATCGGCACTGAAGGTGACCGATTTGAAACAGTAATCATGGAAGATAGTGCCTTTCTCTTCCCATGATCCATCGCTCTCCTGGCCATAGATTTTCCATGTTCCGGAGTCACAGGCGATCACCAGGTGGCGTCCATCGTCGCTGAAGGTAGCTGAGTTCTCTCGACTGCTACAGGGGATGCTCGCTTTAGTCTCTAATTTAAATGCCTTACATTGACACATCAGTTTAGTGAGAGTGGAAAAAAACAGAGCAGGAAAATAAATACTCGCCTGGCGATCCATGATTGACTTAACTAATGCCTCATCCTTTGTAAAACGCTGCAACCATTTCTGGAGTTCATCTTTATCTTTTGTAGTGACAATTTTCTTTAGTCGAGCCTGGTGTGATGAAGCCAACCGGCGATAACATGCCCTTGCCATTGCATCATCATTTTTGAGCCTGTTGTTAATGGATGAATTTACCCGTGTTAACAGGGCAATATCACGAGCCTGCAAATAAGTAAAAATTTTGGATTGTATATCCTCGGGTAAATCGAGCAATAATGAAAACTCATTCTTGTCACGTGCAATGACGTTCCTGCCCATAGTGGTACAACTTGGTCTATCTGATGGTGGTTGACCTGGTTTTGATGAGGGTGGAGTACTTCTAACGTAATTGTTATTCAGGCAATCCATAGTTTGTTTTCCATCGTTGTTATTTATCCCTGATTGGCGAGGATATTCACAATTGATTCTGCAGCTTAGAGTCGGTTTTAGTAGGAAAGTTCACAGGATTGATCTAATCGTTACCAATAAGAAAACAGGACTTTGTTTTGGGAAAATGATCAGTCATTCATCCATCCATAGCTCACTGATTTTTGCCATGTTATTGCCATGGATGGTCAACACATGACCTTCGGCGCTAAAGATGGCTCGTCTGATCCCTCTGCGATGATAAATGGTGGCTTTTTTTTGCCATGGTCCATCGCTTACCTGGCCATAAATTTTCGCCATTTTATCGCTACCAACAGTGACCAAATGGCGGCCATCGACGCTCAAGTTTGCTGATATGACATCATCGTGGGTAATGATAGCTTTTTCTGCCCAGGAGCCATTGTCCTGATGGCCATAGATTTTCACTTTGCTATCTCCACCGCGGGTGATCAAATGGCGGCTATCGAAGGTAAAGGTTGCTGAACAAATATACAAATAATGGGGGATTGTCGTTTTTTCTTCCCATAAGCCATCGTCTTTCAGACCATAGATTTTCGCCTTTTTATCTTTACTGTGGGTGACCACAGAGCGGCTATCAGGGCTGAAGGTGGCTGACCAGACACAATCATCATGGTTAATAGTGGCTTTTTCTTCCCATGATCCATCGTCCTTCTTGCCAAAGATGATCGCCCTGCCATCCTTACTGGCGGTGACCACACAGCGGCTATTGGGGCTGAAGCTGGCTGAACAGACTCCATCATCATGATAAATGATGGCTTTTTCTTCCCATGAACCATCGGCCTCCAGGCCATGGATTTTCACCTCGTTATCGGCACTGCGTGTCACCACATGGCGGCCATCGGCGCTGAAGGTGGCTGAGTCGACCCGGTTATCATGGAAAATAATGGCTTTTTCTGCCCATGACCCATCGTTCTGCTTGCCATAGATTTTCGCTCTGCCATCAAAACTGGCGGTCATCACATAGTGGCCATCGGCGCTAAAGGTGACTGAGCTTAAAAAATTATTGTGGCGAATGATGGCTTTTTCTAACCATGACCCATCGGTTAACCGGCCATAAATTGTTGCCTTGCCATCTTTACTGGCGGTCACTGCATAGTGACCATCGGCGCTGAAGGTGGCTAAGCGTAACGAATCGTCGTTGGAAATAGTTTCTTCTTCCCATGATTGTTCGTTCTTCTTGCCATAAATTTTCGCCTTGCCAACTATGGTGGTGGTCACTACATAGCGGCCATCGGCACTGAAGGTGGCAGATCTTACATAGTCATCATGGGAGATAGTGCCTTTTGCTTCCCATGATCCATTGCTCTCCTGACCATAGATTTTCCATGTTTTAAAGTCACAGGCGATCACTAAGTGGCGGCCATCGTCACTGAAGATAGCTGAGTTCTGTTGACTGCTACAGCGGATGTTGGCTTTAGTCTCTAATTTAAATGCCTTACATTGACACATCAGTTTAGTGAGAGTGGAAAAAAACAGAGCAGGAAAATAAATACTCGCCTGGCGATCCATGATTGACTTAACTAATGCCTCATCCTTTGTAAAACGCTTTAACCATTTCTGGAGTTCATCTTTATCTTTTGTAGCGACAATTGTCTCTAGTCGAGCCTGGTGTGATGAAGCCAACCGGCGATACCACGCCCTTGCCATTGCAGCATCATTTATGAGCCTGTTGTTAATGTCTGAATTTGCCCGTGTTAATTGGGTAATGTCATGAGCCCGCAAACAGGTGAAAATTTTGGATTGTATTCCCGGGGGCAAATCGAGCAATAATGAAAACTCATTCTTGTCACGTACAAAGACGTTCCTGCCCATAGTGGTACCAGTTGGTGTATTTGATGGAGGTTGAACTGATGTTGATGAGCGTGGAGCAGTTTCAGGGGAATTGTTATTTATGCAATCCATAGTTCGTTTTCCATCGTTGTTATTTATCCCTGATTGGCAAGAGTATTCAAAATTGATTCTGCAGCTTAGACTCGGTTTTAGTAGGAAAGTTCACACTATTGATCTAATCCTCAGTGGGGTCTGGAAAGAGGGTTTGTTGAATTCCTGGCGGGTGCTCTGGTGCGCTCAAGTTATCCTGCTGAGCGTTGCAGAAGAATAATGCAGATCTTGGCTAATGAGTGACAGCAAACAATTAGTCATTCATCTGTAGTTCAGTGATTTTCAACGTTCCATCACCATGGATGGTCAACACATGGCCGTCTGTGCTGAAGGTGGCTGATTCGATGGAACTATGATGGGAAATGATGGCTTTTTGTTCCCAGGTCCCATCACTCTGTCGGCCATAAATTATCGCAGTGCCATCTCTACTGGCGGTGATCACATGTTGGCTATCGGGGCTGAAGGTGGCTGAAAAGATCCAATCATTATGGTCAATGGCGTCTTTTTCTTCCCATGATCCATCGTCCTTTTTGCCGTAAATTATCGCTATGCCATCGTCACTGGAGGTCACCAAATAGCGGCTATCAGGGCTGAATGTGGCTGAGTTGACCGTATCATCATGGGAAAAGATGGCTTTTTCTTCCCATGAACCATCGTCCTCCAGGCCATAGATTGTCACAATGTGATCGTCACTGATCGTCCTCACATGGCGACCATCGGGGCTGAAGATGGCTGACCTGACACAATCGTCATGGGGAATAATAGCTTTCTCTATCCAGGATCCATCGTTATTCTTGCCATAGATTTTTGCATTGCCATCAAAGCTGGCGGTCACCACATAGCGGCCATTGGTGCTGAAGGTGGCCGATGCTACTAAATTATCATGGGTAATGATGGCTTTTTCTGTCCACAAGCCATCGTCCCCCTGGCCATAAATTTTTGCCGTGCCATCTCCACTGGCGGTCACCACGTAGCGGCCATCGGTGCTGAAGGTGGCTGATTTGACCCATTTATTATGGGAAATAATGGTTTTTTCTTCCCATGATCCTTCGTCTGTCTTGCCATAGATTTTCGCCTTGCCGTCTCCACCGGCGGTCACTACATAGCAACTATCGACGCTGAAGCTGGTTGAGCAGACCCATTCATCATGAGAAATAGTGGCTTTTTCTTTCCATGATCCTTCGTCATTCTTGCCATAGATTTTCGCCTTGCCGTCTTTACTCCAACTCGCGACATAGCAGCTGTCCGGGCTGAAGGTGGCTGAATTGACCCAGTTATCATGGGAAATAGTGGCTTTTTCTTCCCATGATTGTTCGTCCTTCTGGCCATAAATTTTCGTCTTGAAATCGTCAGCAGCGGTTACTACATGGCGGCCATCGGCACTGAAGGTGACCGAACTGAGACGGTTATCATGACAGATAGTGCCTTTTGCTTCCCATGATCCATCGCTCTTCTGGCCATAGATTTCCACCGTTTTACAATCCCTGACGCTCACCAGATGGCGACCATCGGTACTGAAGGTAGCTGAGCCGGTCTCGCCATAACAGGGGATCTCGCTATAACAGGGAAGGGTGGCTTTTGTCTCTAATGCAAATGTTTTACATTGAGTCATCAGTTTTGTGAGAGTGAAATAGAATAGGACAGGAAAGTGAATACTCGCCTGGTGATCCATGATTGACTTAACCAGTGCTTCATCCTTTGTAAAACGCTTTAACCATTTCTGAAGTGCATCTTTATCTTTTGCAGCGACAATTGTCTTTAGTAGAGTCTGGTGTGATGAAGCAAAATGGCGATACCATGCCTTTGCCATTGCAGCATCATTTTTGAGCCCGTTGTTAGTTTGTGAATTTGCCCGTGTTAATTGGGTAATATCATGAGCGCGCAAATAGGTGAAAATTCTGGATTGTACTTCCGGGGGCAAATCGAGCAATAATGAAAACTCACTCTTGTCACGTACAATGACGTTCTTGCCCATAGTGGTACCACTTGATGTATCTGACGGAGGTTGACCTGATGCTGATGAGGGTGGAGTAATATCACAGGAATTTTTATTTATGCAATCCATTGTTCGTTTCTCTTTCTCCGTAGATAGTGTTTAACCTTGAATAGCGAGGATATTTAATATTGATTCTGTGATTTTGACTCGGTTTTAGTATTAAAGTTCACTATCTATCTCTGAACATGCAATGTGAAGTTTGATTTAAAAATCGGGACTACTGAAATGTGAGTTTTTCTAAGATATCAGCAGGCATTAGCCGCACAAAGCAAGATCGAAGCTAATCAGAAATTTTGGTATGGCCAACGAAATCTTCCACCTGATGCACCTTCGGTACACGGCTGAATGGAACAGCGAACCATCATTCATTCATTCATACTTAGTTCAGTGATATTCGCCGCATGATTGTAGATCAACACCAGGGCATTGGCGGTGGGGTTGGATGTTCGGTCGATGGTCAATACCAGGCCATCGTTGCTGAAGGTGGATAACAGGACAGTACCTTGATGTGAAAGGGTGGCTTTTTCTACCCATGATCCATCGCAGTTCTGACCATAAATTTTCGCCTTGCCATCGAAACCGGCAGTAACCACATGGCGGCCATCGACGCTAAAGGTGGCTGATCTAATACTATCGCCATGGGAGATGATGGCTTTTTCTTGCCATGTTCCATCGTACTTCAGACCGTAGATTTTCAACGTGTGATCTTCACTGCGGGTGATCACATGGCGGCTATCAGCGCTGAAGTTAGCTGATACGATCCAGTGTTCATGAGAAATGATGGCTTCTTCTTCCCATGAACCATTGTCTTTCTGGCCATAGATTTTCGCCTTGCCATCGAAACTGCCAGTCAACACATGGCGGCTATCGGGGCTGAAGGTGGCTGAGTTGACCCATTTATCATGGGAAATAGTGGCTTTTACTTCCCATGATCCATTGTCAGTCAGGCCATGGATTCTCACCTTGTGATCGCTACTGGCAGTCAATATGAAGCCGTCATTGGCGCTGAAGGCTGCTGAGTAGAACCAGCTGTTATAGAAAATAGTGGCTTTTTCTTCCCATGACCCATCATCCAGGCCATAGATTTTCACCTTTTTATCTCCGGAGCGGGTGAACACGTAGCGGCCACTTGCGCTGAAGTCAGCAGAGTGGACCTGGTCATCGTGAGAAATAATGACTTCTTCTGCCCATGACCCATCGTCCCTCAGACCATAGATTTTCGCCTTGCCATCTTCACTGGCCGTCACTAGATAGCGATTGTCGGCACTGAAGGTGGCTGAGTTGACCCAGTGACCATGGGAAATAGTCGCTTTTTCTTCCCATGATCCATCGTCCTTCTGGCCATAAATTTTCGCCTTCTTATCGTAACTGGCGGTCGCTACATAGCAATTGTCGGCGCTAAAGGCGGCTGATTTGATAAAGCGATGATGGATAATAGTCGCTTTTTCTTCCCATAATCCATCGTCATTCTTGCCACAGATTATCGCCTTGTAATCGTTATTGACGGTCAACAGGTAGCGACAATTGGCGCTGAAGGTGGACGATATGACGTAGTCATCATGGGAGATAGTGCCTTTTGGTTGCCATGACCCATCGTCCTTTTGGCTGAAGATTTTCATCCATGTGTCGTCAGTATGAGCCAATACATGGCGGCCATCGGCGCTGATGACAGCTGATTTTAACCCACCATCACAGATGAGGCTGGCTTTTGTCTCTAATTTAAATGTTTTACATTGAGACATCAGATTAGTGAGGCTGAAAAAGAACAGAGCAGGAAAATAAATACTCGCCTGGCGATCCATGATTGACTTCACTAATGCCTCATCCTTTGTAAAGCGCTGCAACCATTTCTGGAGTTCATCTTTATCTTTTGCAGTGACGATTGTCTTTAGTAGAGCCTGATGTGATGAAGCAAACCGGCGATACCACGCCCTTGCCATTGTGGCATCATTTTTGAGCCTGTTGTTAATGGATGAATTTGTCTGTGTTAAATGGGCAACATCACGAGCCTGTAAATAAGTAAAAATTTTGGATTGCATATGCTCGGGTAAATCGAGCAATAATGAAAACTCATTGTCATCACGTACAATGACGTCCTTGCCCATAATGGTACCCATTGGGGTCACTGATGGCGGTTGTTCAGGTGTTGATGAGGATGGCGCACTTCTAAAGGATTTGTTATCTATGCGATCCATTGTGTGTTTTCCATAGTTGTTATTTATCCCTGATTGGCAAGGGTATTCAAAATTGATTCTGCAGCTTAGAGTCGGTTTTAGTAGGAAAGTTCACACTATTGATCTAATCGTAACGAACAGAAAATCAGGACTTTGATCCGGAAAAATGATCAATCAGTAGAAAGTGGGTTTCTGTCTTTCAGCAGGTGCAGAATGGCCTTCCGGGTCAATAGCTGTAATCCACCAAAAACCATTTATCCATTGAACTAACAAGTGATAGCAAACCATCAATCATTCATACTCAGTTCAGTGATGTTAGTCTTGAAATCGATGGTTAAGACAAGTCCATCGGCGCTGAAGGTGGCTGATTGGACAGTACTTTGATGGGAAATGGTGGCTTTTTCTTGCCATGATCCATCGCAGTTCTGACCATAAACTTTCGCCTTTTGATCGAAACTGGCAGTGACCACATGGCGGCCATCGATGCTAAAGGTTGCTGATCTGATATCCCTGCCATGGGAGATGATGGCTTTTTCTTGCCATGATCCATCGTTCTTCAGGCCGTAGATTTTCACCTTGTTATCTTCACTGAGGGTGATCACATGGCGGCTATCAGCGCTGAAGTTAGCTGATACGATCCAGTGTTCATGAGAAATGATGGTTTTTTCTTCCCATGATCCATTGTCTTTCTGGCCATAGATTTTCGCCTTGCCATCGTGACTGCCAGTCAACACATGACGGCTATCCGGGCTGAAGGTGGCTGAGTTGACCCGGTAATCATGGGAAATAGTTGCTTTTACTTCCCATGATCCATTGTCAGTCAGGTCATGGATTCTGACCTTGTGATCGCAACTGGCAGTCAATATATAGCGGTCATTGGCGCTGATGGCTGCTGAGCGGAAGTGGCAATCATGGAAAATAGTGGCTTTTTCTTCCCATAACCCATCGGCCTTCAGGCCATAGATTTTCAGCTTTTTATCTCTGCCGTTGGTGAACACATAGCGGCCACTTGCGCTGAAGGTAACCGAGAGGACTCGGTCGTCATGGGAAATAATGGTTTTTTCTGTCCATGACCCATCGTCCTCCCGGCCATAAATTTTCGCCTTGCCATCTTTACTGGCAGTCACTACATAGCGGCTATCGGCGCTGAAGGTTGCCGAATCGACGTGACAATCGTGATGAATGATGGCTTTTTCTACCCATGATCCATCGTCAATCAGGCCATAAATTTTCGCCTTATGATCGAAACTGGCGGTCACTACGTAGCGATTGTCGGCACTGAAGGTGGCTGAGTTGACCCAGTTATCATGGGTAATAGTCGCTTTTTCTTCCCATGATCCATCGTCCTTCTTGCCATAGATTTTCGCCTCGCCATCTTTACCGGCGGTCACCATGAAGCGGCTATCAGCGCTGAAGGTGAAGGATCGGATATGGTCATCATGGGAGATAGTGCTTTTTCGTTGCCATGAACCATCGTCCTTTTGGCCGAAGATTCTCAAAGTGCTCTTCTCAACTTCTCTTATCACCAGATGGTCGCCATCGGGGCTGAAGGCAGCTGAGTTCATCCCATGACTAAGGAGGCTGGCTTTTGTCTCTAATTTAAATGTTTTACATTGAGACATCAGATTAGTGAGACTGAAAAAGAACAGAGCGGGAAAGTGAATACTGGCTTGGCGATCCATGACTGACTCCACCAATGCTTCATCCTTTGTAAAACGCTTTAACCATTTCTGGAGTTCATCTTTATCTTTTGTGGTGACGATTGTTTTTAGTAGAGTCTGGTGTGATGAGGCAAACCGGCGATACCACGCCCTTGCCATTGCAGCATCATTTTTGAGCCTGTTGTTAATGCATGAATTTGCCCGTGTTAAATGGGCAATATCACGAGCCTGCAAATAAGTAAAAATTTTGGATTGCATATCCTCAGGTAGATCGAGCAATAATGAAAACTCATTCTTGTCACGTTCAATGACGTTCTTGCCCATAATGGTACCCATTGGTGCAACTGATGGAGGTTGTTCAAGTGTCGATGAGGTTGGCGTGCTTCCAAGGGATTTGTTATCTATGTGATCCATTGTTCGTTTTCCATAGTTGTTATTTATCCCTGGTTGGCAAGGGTATTCAAAATTGATTCTGCAGCTTAGAGTTGGTTTTAGTAGGAAAGTTCACATAAGTACTCAACCATACGAAATCATATTTTCTGACTTCTTGTTCAGGCACTCGCGGCAACTGCTCCTGCGTTGCTCTAGCTCCTGCATCCATGCAGTCGTGATGCGTTGCAACTCTGGTCATATAGCTTGCTATGTTCCCGTCTTGTTCACAGATTTGTTAATCGCACTGACTTCAATGTTATGAACTTACGTTCCAAAACCGACTCAAAACTATTGAATCAATTTTAAATATTCTTGCTAGGAGCCTTATATGGTCCGCCCCGTTTTGCAAGAGCCTGTTTTGTTAATTAGCAAACAAAGATAACTGCAATCATATATACGGCCTATTCATGAGGTCTAACCCTCTGGCCCTGATGGGTATCCGCGCAACCTGGCCTTATCAGTCCGACGGCCTCAAGGGTCAAGGCTCCTATCAGGTTTCAGGTTGCCGGTTTTTACCTGTTTGCCATCAACTGTACATGCTCATCGCAATCTGCGGGGGGGTCCCCTTTGATTAAGCTTATGCTTTACTTTGCCGCTGCCGCCTTTACTTCATTATGCAGCCTTGTAAACTTCATTTCGGGTCATGATGACCCAGACAATCCGAGCCATTTTATTAGCCAGACCAACGGCGGCAACGTTGTGATTGCTGCGCTCATTAAGTTGGCTAACCCATTTTTTACAGCGGTCATCCTTATTTTTGAGGCAGTGGAGTACCGAACGTGCGCCGTGTATCAATAATGTGCGCAGGTATTTATCACCCCGTTTACTGATGCCCAGCAGGACTGACTTACCGCCTGTGGAATGCTGTCTTGGAACTAATCCCATCCATGCGGCAAGGTGTCGACCAGATTTAAAATACGTCGCATCACCAATGGCTGCCTTCAATGCTGTGGCAGTGATGGCTCCGATACCCGGCATAGTCATCATTCGACGACATTCGTCGTCGTTTTTTGCTAGCTCCTGAATTTTCTGGTCATACTGTTGAATACGCTTGTCAAGACTGGCCAACTCTTCTGATAAACCATGTAGCAGCTCACGAGTCAGCGAATGGAGTCCATTTTCAGCATCTTCCAGAATTCGTGGAAGCTGTGCACGAACTTTACCAATACCCTGGGCAACTACAATACCTTCTTCCAATAGTGACCCCCGGATCTGGTTAACCAGGGCAGTTCTCTGATCAACCGCTTGTTGACGATAGCGGTGCAGAAGTTGCCAGGCCTGCTGCTCTGACGTTTTAACAGGTACAAAACGCATGCTGGGCCGTGAAGCTGCTTCTGCAATCGCTTCAGCATCGTTGTAGTCATTTTTGTTGGTCTTGACATAAGGCTTGACAAATTGAGGTGAAATCAGCTTGACAGTATGCTCATAGTTCTTGAATAACCGAGCCAAATAGTGAGCACCACCACAAGCTTCCATAGCGATAATGCATGGCTCCAGATTTGCCACGTACTCTAGAAGGTTCTTCCTGGACGACTTCTTTCTGATGACTTTGCTACCCTGCTCATCAACACCAAACAGGTGAAAGTTGTTCTTGCCAATATCGATACCAAGTACTGAAATAGTCATGGGTGGTTCGCTCCGGTTAATCCTGTTTAAATGGTTAACTCCATTTTGGCTCATTTGAAGCCGTTTAGGAGGGGCGGACCATCCCATTAGACCGAGAATAGCGCCCGTAGCGAGGACGGCAGAAAATTGAGGATGAAAATTCGGTTTTGTGAGGAGAATAGCGAGCTATTTGACGAACAAAAGCGGATTTTCAGACCAATTTGCTGCCGCCGCAGTAGGGCAGACTATTCTCGGTCAGGCTGCTAGGTGAGAACGAAGCTAACTAAAGAGATATTAAATATGAATAATGTAGATAACAATTCCGGCATTGTTGATTTATTTTCACCAAAGCCTGAGAAGCAATCACCAGAGGCTGTCTGCTTCGGAAGAACTACAACGGCATCTGGCAAAATTGATTCTTCATCGAGGCGTGCCGTCAACGGAGGTGATCCTGATCACTCAAGTCAGAGGTTGGGAGCGGTTGCCAGCACCAGCACATCACTCGAACAGAGAATAGTGTCTAGCCAGGAGAGCACCGAAATAGACGCAGCAAACAAAAAAGCCCGGGAAACTGTGAAAAGAATCATAAATTACTTAGATAATTTGAAACAAGAATATCTAATTAATAAAGATAGGTGTAGTAGAAATACAGCTCCTGCTCAGGATATCCAAGTACTTGAGAATGTCATCCAATTACTCGGATATCTTGAACCTCGCAATATTTCAAAAAGTCAAAAAATTAATGATGGGACGTGCAGTTCTCAACTATTTAATTCTTATTATGATGTTAGTTATGAGGGTGAGGTGCTATTTTCTGTTACCAATACTCTTAAAGATAATCGAGATGGCTTTTCTGGTGCAAGTTGGTCTCTGGCTACTGAAACCACACCCTTATTTGATGAACTCTATTATGCTCCTGGTGCCCCCGGTTATCAATCTGCAAAAACTGAATTTAAGGCATTACAGACCAAATCGTTACTTAATGATCCAATGCTCTCAGTTATTGAGAATCATGAATCAAAAGAGGCGACATTTAGTGTGAAACAGAGAGTATTCATTGACTCTTGACTTGCCCGCGCTGTGGATGAACAACAAACGGTCATCGGCGCTGAGGGTCGCTGATCGGATAATACCAGGATGGGAAATGCTGGCTTTTTCTTCCCATGATCCATCGCTCTTATGACCATAAATGTTCACTGTTCCATCGTAACCGACAGTGACCACATAGCGGCCATCGACACTAAAGGCTGCTAATCTGATACCCCTATCATGGGAGATGATGGCTTTTTCTCTCCATGATCCATCGATCTCCAGGCCATGGATTTTCACCGTTAAATCTTTACTGCAGGTGATGACATGATGGCAATCGGGGCTGAATGTCGCATAGTAGACACTTTTGTTATGGGAAATGATGGCCTTTTCTTCCCATGAACCATTGTCCTTCTTGCCATAGATTTTCGCTTTGTTATCCAAACTGGCGATCACCAGATGGCGGTTATCGGCGCTGAATTTGGGTAAGTAGCCGCTTTTTATATGGGAAATGGTGGCTTTTTCTTGCCATTGTCCGTCTTTATTCTGGCCAGAGATTATCGCCTTGCTATCGTTACTGGAGGTTATTAAACAGCGATTATCGGGGCTGAATGTGACTGTCTTGACCTTTGCATTGTGGGAAATGATGGCTGTTTCTTCCCATGATCCATCGGCATCCAGTCTATGGATTTTTGTACTGCCATTTTTTCTGGTGATCACCACATGGCGGCTATCAGAGCTGAAGGTGGCTGAGGCAAAATGGGGAATAATGGCTATTTCCAGCCATGACCCATCGTTCTTCCTGCCATAGATTTTCGCTTTGCTATCCAGGCTGGCGCTTACCACGTAGCGGCTATCGGGGCTGAATCTGGCTGTGCAGAGAATGTCATCATGGGGAATGATGGCTTTTTCTGCCCAAGACCCATCGTCACTCTGGCCGAAGATTTTTGCCCTGTGATCCCAACTGCAGGTTACTACACAGCGACCATCTTTGCTGAAGGTGGCAAAATCGACCTCATCATCATGAGAAATAGTGGCTTTTTCTTCCCATGATCGTTCGTCCTTCTTGCCATAGATTTTCGCTTTGCCGTCGTTACTGTAGGTCAACACATGGCAGCTATCGGGGCTGAAGGTGGCTGAGCGGACCCAGTATCTGTGGGAAATAGTGGCTTTTTCTTCCCATGATTGTTCGTTTTTCTTGCCATAAATTTTCGCCTTGCCATCCATGCCAGCGGTCACTACATAGTGGCTATTGGGACTGAAGGAGACTGATCTGACTTCCCTGTCATGGGAGATAGTGCCTTTTGCTACCCATGATTCATCGCTCTCCTTGCCATAGATTTTACAGGTTTTGGAGTCACAGGCGGTCACCAGGCGGCGTCCATCGGCGCTGAAGGAAGCTAAGTCCTCTGAAGTGTAGGGGATGGTGGTTTTAGACTCTAATTTAAATGTTTTACATTGACACGTCAGTTTATTAAGAGTGGAAAAGAACAAAGCAGGAAAGTGAATACTTGCCTGGCGATCCATGATGGAATTGATTAATGCTTCATCCTTTGTAAAACGCTGCAACCATTTCTGGAGTTCATCTTTATCTTTTGTAGCGACGATTGTCTTTAGACAAGTCTGGTATGATGAAGCCAACTGGCGATACCACGCCATTGCCATTCCATCATCATTTTCGAGCCTTTTGTTAATGGATGAATTTACCCGTCTTAAATGGGCAATATCACGAGCCTGCAAATAAGTAAAAATTTTGGATTGTATGTCATCGGGTAAATCGAGCAATAATGAAAACTCTTTCTTGTCACGTTCAATGACGTTCTTGCCCATAGCGGTACCACTTGGAGTATCTGATGGTGATTGACCCGGTGTTGATGGGCGTGGAGTAATACTGCAGGAGCTGCTATTTGAGCAATCCATAGTTTCTTTTCCATGGTTGTTATTTATCCCTGGTTGGCAAGGATATTCAAAATTGAGTCTGCAGCTTGGACTGGGTTTCAGTGTAAAAGTTCACAATAATCTTTAGCGCAACAGGGAGTTAGAAAGTTCGATTACTATCAGCAATCATTCATACTTAGTTCAGTGATGCTCGCCGTGTCCTTGCCATGGATGGTCAACAATTGGTCATCGGCGCTGAGGGTGGCTGATCGGATAATATCAGGATGGGAAATGCTGACTTTTTCTTCCCATAATCCATCGCTGTTCTGACCAACAATTTTCACTGTTCCAGTGAAACTGGTAGCGATCAAATGGCGGCTATCGACACTAAAGGTTGCTAATGTAATAAAACTATCATGGGAGATGATGGCTTTTTCTCTCCATGATCCATCGATCTTCAGGCCATAGATTTTCATCATGAGATCATTACTGCAGGTGATGACATGACGGCTATCGGGGCTGAATTTGGCAAAGTAGACATTTCTGTTATGGGAAATGATGGCTTTTTCTTCCCATGATCCATCGTCCTTCTCGCCATAGATTTTCGCTTTGTGATCTAAATTGGCGGTCACCACATGGCGGCTATCGGCGCTGAATTTGGCTGAGCACTCCCTTAGGTAACCGGAAATTGATTCAAGAAACTCCCAGGCTGTTGTACCAGCTGAGCAGTGACTCAGGTAATCGGAAATGATGGCTTTTTCTTGCCATGATCCGTTTTTATCCTGGCCAGAGATTATCGCCTTGTCATCGTCACCAGAGGTCATTAAACAGCGACTATCGGGACTGAATTTGACTGACTTGACCTTTCCATTATGGGAAATGATGGCTTCTTCTTCCCATGATCCATCAGCATCCAGTCTATAGATCTGTGCACTGCCATTATCTCTGGTGATCACCACATGGCGACTATCGGAGCTGAAGGTGACTGAGACAAAATGGGAAACAATGGCCTTTTCCAGCCATGACCCATCGTCTGTCTGGCCATAGATTTTCGCTGTCCTATCCAGGCTGGCGGTCACCACATAGCGGCCATCGGGGCTGAAGGTGGCTGTGTGGACATCGTCATCATGTGGAATGATGGCTTTTTCTGTCCATGACCCATCGTCACTCTGGCCATAGATTTTTGCCCTTTGATCCCAACTGGTGGTTACCAGATAGCGACCATCTTTGCTGAAGGTGGCAAAACTGACACTGGCATCATGGGAAATAGTGGCTTTTTCTTCCCATGAACGTTCGTCCTTCTTGCCATAGATTTTCGCTTTGCCGTCGTCACTGTAGGTCAACACATAGCGGCTATCGGGGCTGAAGGTGGCTGATTTGACCCATTTATCATGGGAAATAGTGGCTTTTTCTTCCCATGATCGTTCGTCCTTCTTGCCATAAACTTTCGCCTTGCCATCCGTACTAGTGGTCACTACGTAGCAGCTATTGGCACTGAAGGTGACTGATCTGACAATCTGATTATGGGAGATAGTGCCTTTTGCTTGCCATGTTCCATCGCTCTCCTGACCATAGATTTTACAGGTCTCATAGTCACATTCGATCACCAGGTGTCGTCCATCGGCACTGAAGGCAGCTAAGTGGTCTCTGGTAATACAGGGGACGGTGGCTTTAGTCTCTAATTTAAATGTTTTACATTGACACGTCAGTTTAGTGAGAGTGGAAAAGAACAAAGCAGGAAAGTGAATACTTGTCTGGCGATCCATGATGGACTTGATTAATGCCTCATCCTTTGTAAAACGCTGCAACCATTTCTGGAGTTCATTTTTATCTTTTGTAGCAACAATTGTCTTTAGACGAGTCTGGTGTGATGAAGCCAGCCGACGATACCATGCCCTTGCCATTGCATCATTATTTTCGAGCCTGTTGTTAATGGATGAATTTACCCGTGTTAAATGGGCAATATCGCGAGCCTGCAAATAAGTAAAAATTTTGGATTGTATATCCTCGGGTAAATCAAGCAATAATGAAAACTCTTTCTTGTCACGTTCAATGACGTTCTTGCCCATAGCGGTACTACTTGGAGTATCTGATGGAGGTTGGTCTGCTGTTGATGAGCGTGGAGTAATATTGCAGGAGCTGCTATTTAAGCAATCCATAGTTTGTTTTCCATGGTTGTTATTTATCCCTGGTTGGCAAGGATATTCAAAATTGAGTCTGCAGCTTAGAGTCGGTTTTAGTAGGAAAGTTTACAATAAGTACCTAACCAGTTGGTTTCGCATATTCTGGACGGCGGCTTTTTCCACCCTTCTGCGTTCCAACTCTGGTTGCGTAGCTATGGCTACGCGCCCGTCGTTGCGCCTTGAAGGATGAAAAAATCCACTCGCCAGAATATGCGAAACCAACTGGCCAGGTACTTAACAACTCCCTTCGTGCAGGAACGAGTTGTAATTATGCGACAACTTCTAACCACAGGATTGACAGCAAACAATCAGTCATCCATCCATCCGCAGTTCAGTGATTTTCGCTGTGTTATCGCCATGGATGGTCAACACATGGCTATTGATGCTGAAGGTGGCTGATACGAGTCCACCAGGATGGGAACTGGTGGCTTTTTCTTCCCATGATCCATCGCTGTTCTGACCATAAATTTTCACTGTTCTATCGAAACTGGCAGTGACAACATGGCGGCCATCGACACTAAAGGTGGCTAATCTAATATCGTCACCATTGGAGATGATGGCTTTTTCTTTCCATGATCCATTGATCGTCAGGCCATGGATTTTCACCGTGTTATCTATACCGCAGGTGATGACATGACGGCTATCGGGGCTGAATGTGGCATAGTAAACACCCATGTTATGGGAAATGATGGCTTTTTCTTCCCATGATCCATCGTCTTTCTTGCAATAGATTTTCGCTTTGCCATCTAAACTGGCGGTCACCACATGGCGGCTATCGGCGCTGAATTTGGCTGACCAGATGCTATTGTCATGGGTAATGACGGCTTTTTCTTTCCATGATCCGTCTTTATCCTGGCCAGAGATTATCACCTTGACATTGTCAGTGAAGATCATTAAACAGCGACTATCGGGGCTGAATTTGTCTAAGTTAACCTTTCCATTGTGGGGAATGATGGCTTTTTCTTCCCATGATCCATCGGCATCCAGTCTATAGATTTTTGCACTGCCATTTTTTCTGGTGATCAACACATGGCCACTATCGGAGCTGAATTGGACTGAGACAAAATGGGGAATAATGGCTTTTTCCAGCCATGACCCGTCGTTCTTCTTGCCATAGATTTTCGCTTTGCTATCCAGGCTGGTGGTTATCACATAGCAGCTATCGGGGCTGAAGGTGGCTGTGTAGACAGTGTCATCATGTTGAATGATGGCTTTTTCTGCCCATGACCCATCGTCACTCTGGCCATAGATTTTTGCCCTGTGATCGCGACCGGTGGTTACTACACAGCGACCATCTTTGCTGAAGGTGGCAAAATGGACCTTATCATCATGGGAAATAGTGGCTTTTTCTTCCCATGATCGTTCGTCCTTCTTGCCATAGATTTTCGCTTTGCCGTCGTCACTGTAGGTCAACACATGGCGGCTATCGGGGCTGAAGGTGGCTGATTTGACCCGGTGATCATGGGAAATAGTGGCTTTTTCTTCCCATGATTGTTCGTCCTTCTTGCCATAAATTTTCGCCTTGCCATCCATGCCAGCGGTCACTATATAGCGGCTATTGGCACTGAAGGTGACTGATCTGACTTTCTCGTCATGGGAGATAGTGCCTTTTGCCAGCCATGATTCATCGCTCTCCTGATCATAGATTTTACAGGTTTTAGAGTCACAGGCGATCACCAGGTGGCGTCCATCGGCGCTGAAGGAAGCTAAGTCCTTTAAAGTATTACAGGGGATGGTGGCTTTAGTCTCTAATTTAAATGCTTTACATTGACACATCAGTTTAGTGAGAGTGGAAAAGAACAAAGCAGGGAAGTGAATACTTTCCTGACGATCCATGATGGACTTGATTAATGCCTCATCCTTTGTAAAACGCTTTAACCATTTCTGGAGTTCATCTTTTTCTTTTGAAGTGACGATTGTCTCTAGACGAGTCTGGTGTGATGCAGCCAACTGGCGATACCACGCCCTTGCCATGGCATCATCATTTTCGAGCCTGTTGTTAATGGATGAATTTACCCGTCTTAAATGGGCAATATCACGAGCCTGCAAATAAGTGAAAATTTTGGATTGTATATCCTCGGGTAAATCGAGCAATAATGAAAACTCATTCTTGTCATGCGCAATGACTTCCCTGCCTGCGTTGGTTCCACTTGGTGTATCTGATGGAGGTTGGTCTGCTGTTGATGAGCGTGGAGTAATATTGCAGGAGCTGCTATTTGGGCAATGCATAGTTCGTTTTCCATGGTTGATATTTATCCCTGGTTAGCAAGGATATTCAAAATTGAGTCTGCAGCTTAGAGTCAGTTTTAGTAGGAAAGTTCACAATAAGTTATTGAGAGTCATGAATCAAAAGAGGCGACACATAATAGCCTGAAACAGGGAGTATTCATTCATTCCTAGTTCAGTGATTATCGCCGTGCACGCGCTATGGGTGGTCAACAAACGGTCATCGGTGCAGAGGATGGCTGATCCGACAAAACCAGGATGGGAACTGGTGGCTTTTTCTTCCCATGATCCATCGCTATTTTGACCATAAATGTTCACTGTTCCATCGTAACCGACAGTGACCACATAGCGGCCATCGGCACTAAAGGTTGCTAAGCTAATACCCTTATCATGGGAGATGATGGCTTTTTCTCTCCATGATCCATCAATCTTCAGGCCATGGATTTTCACCGTTAAATCTTCACTGCAGGTGATGACATGACGGCAATCCGGGCTGAACTCGGCAAAGTAGACACTTTTGCTATGGGAAATGATGGCTTTTTCTTGCCATGATCCATCGTCCTTCTTGCCATAGATTTTCGCTTTGTAATTTAAACTGGCGATCACCAGATGGCGGCTATCGGCGCTGAATTTGGCTGAGCAGTCACTCAGGTAATCGGAGATGCTGGCTTTTTCTTGCCATGATCCGTCTTTATCCTGGCCAGAGATTATCACCTTGTCATCGTCACTGGAGGTTATTAAACAGCGATTATCGGGGCTGAATTTGACTGAGTTGACCTCTGCATTGTGGGAAATGATGGCTTTTTCTTCCCATGATCCATCAGCATCAAGTCTATAGATTTTTGCAATGCCATTTCTTCTGGTGATCACCACATGGCGACTATCGGAGCTGAAAGTGACTGAGACACAACAGGAAATAATGGTTTTTTCCAGCCATAAACCATCGTTCTTCTTGCCATAGATTTTTGCCTTGCCATCCATGCTTTCGGTCACCACATAGCGGCTATCGGGGCTGAAGGTGGCATAGTAGACTGTTTCGTTATGGGAAATGATGGCTTTTTCTGCCCATGACCCATCGTCACTCTGGCCATAGATTTTTGCCCTGTGATCGCAGCTGGTGGTTACTACACAGCGACCATCTTTGCTGAAGGTGGCAAAATGGACCTCATCATCATGGGAAATAGTGGCTTTTTCTTCCCATGATCGTTCGTCCTTTTTGCCATAGATTTTCGCTTTGCCGTCATCACTGTAGGTCAACACATGGCGGCTATCGGGGCTGAAGGTGGCTGAGCGGACCCAGTGACTGTGGCAAATAGTGGCTTTTTCTTCCCATGATCGTTCGTCCTTCTTGCCATAAATTTTCGCCTTGCCATCCATACCAGCGGTCACTACATAACGGCTATTGGCACTGAAGGTGACAAATCTGACTTGCCTGTCATGGGAGATAGTGCCTTTTGCTACCCACGATTCATCGCTCTCCTTGCCATAGATTTTACAGGTTCTGGAGTCACAGGCGATCACCAGGTGGCGTCCATCGGCGCTGAAGGAAGCTAAGTCCTCTAAAGTGTCACAGGGGAAGGTGGTTTTAGTCTCTAATTTAAATGTTTTACATTGACACGTCAGTTTCGTGAGAGTGGAAAAGAACAAAGCAGGAAAGTGAATACTTTCCTGGCGGTCCATGATTGACTTGATTAATGCTTCATCCTTTGTAAAACGCTTCAACCATTTCTGGAGTTCATCTTTATCTTTTGTAGCGACAATTGTCTCTAGACGAGTCCGGTGTGATGGAGCCAACTGGCGATACCACGCCCTTGCTATAGCATCATCATTTTCGAGCCTGTTGTTAATGGATGAATTTACCCGTCTTAAATGGGCAATATCACGAGCCTGCAAATAAGTAAAAATTTTGGATTGTATATCCTCGGGTAAATCGAGCAATAATGAAAACTCATTCTTGTCACGTACAATAACGTTCTTGCCCGTAATGGTACCTCTTGGTGTATCTGATGGAGATTGACCTGGTGTTGATGGGCGTGGAGTAATATTGCAGAAGCTGCTATTTGAGCAATCCATAGTTCCTTTTCCATGGTTGTTATTTATCCCTGGTTGGCAAGGATATTCAAAATTGATTCTGCAGCTTAGAGTCGGTTTTAGTGGGAAAGTTCACAATAATCTTTAGCGCAACAGGGAGTTAGAAAGTTTGATTGGTATAATGTGGGTCTGGGCCAGTAACAGCAATCATTCATTCATACTTAGTTCAGTGATTCTCGCCTTGCCCGTGTCATGGGTGGTCAACAAACGGTCATCGGCGCTGAGGATGGCTGATTCGATACGACCAGAATGTGAACTGGTGGCTTTTTCTTCCCATGATCCATCGCTGTTCTGACCATAAATGTTCACTGTCCCTTCGAGACTGACAGTGACCACATGGCGGCCATCGGCACTAAAGGTTGCTATTGTAATGCCCCTATCATAGGAAATGTTGGCTTTTTCTCTCCATGATCCATCGATCTCCAGGCCATGGATTTTTACCGTTAAATCTTCACTGCAGCTGATGGCATGGCGGCAATCGGGGCTGAATGAGGCATAGTAGACACTTTCGTCATGGGAAATGATAGCTTTTTCTTCCCATGATCCATCGTCCTTCTTACCATGGATTTTCGCTTTGAAATCTAAACTGGCGGTCACCAGATGGTGGCTATCGGCGCTGAATTTGGCTGAGCAGTCACTCAGGTAATCGGAAATGATGGCTTTTTCTTGCCATGATCCGTCTTCATCCTGGCCAGAGATTATCGCTTTGCCATCGTCACTGGAGGTTATTAAACAGCGACTATCGGGGCTGAATGTGACTGAGTTGACCTCTGCATTGTGGGAAATGATGGCTTTTTCTTGCCATGATCCATCGGCATCCAGTCTATAGATTTTTGCACTGCCATTTCTTCTGGTGATCACCACATGGCGACTATCGGAGCTGAAAGTGACTGAGACACAACAGGAAATAATGGTTTTTTCCAGCCATAAACCATCGTTCTTCTTGCCATAGATTTTTGCCTTGCCATCCATGCTTTCGGTCACCACATAGCGGCTATCGGGGCTGAAGGTGGCATAGTAGACTGTTTCGTTATGGGAAATGATGGCTTTTTCTGCCCATGACCCATCGTCACTCTGGCCATAGATTTTTGCCCTGTGATCGCAGCTGGTGGTTACTACACAGCGACCATCTTTGCTGAAGGTGGCAAAATGGACCTCATCATCATGGGAAATAGTGGCTTTTTCTTCCCATGATCGTTCGTCCTTTTTGCCATAGATTTTCGCTTTGCCGTCATCACTGTAGGTCAACACATGGCGGCTATCGGGGCTGAAGGTGGCTGAGCGGACCCAGTGACTGTGGCAAATAGTGGCTTTTTCTTCCCATGATCGTTCGTCCTTCTTGCCATAAATTTTCGCCTTGCCATCCATACCAGCGGTCACTACATAACGGCTATTGGCACTGGAGGTGACAAATCTGACTTGCCTGTCATGGGAGATAGTGCCTTTTGCTACCCACGATTCATCGCTCTCCTTGCCATAGATTTTACAGGTTCTGGAGTCACAGGCGATCACCAGGTGGCGTCCATCGGCGCTGAAGGAAGCTAAGTCTTTTAAAGTATTACAGGGGATGCTGGCTTTAGTCTCTAATTTAAATGTTTTACATTGACACGTCAGTTTCGTGAGAGTGGAAAAGAACAAAGCAGGAAAGTGAATACTTTCCTGGCGATCCATGATTGACTTGATTAATGCTTCATCCTTTGTAAAACGCTTCAACCATTTCTGGAGTTCATCTTTATCTTTTGTAGCGACAATTGTCTCTAGACGAGTCCGGTGTGATGGAGCCAACTGGCGATACCACGCCCTTGCTATAGCATCATCATTTTCGAGCCTGTTGTTAATGGATGAATTTACCCGTCTTAAATGGGCAATATCACGAGCCTGCAAATAAGTAAAAATTTTGGATTGTATATCCTCGGGTAAATCGAGCAATAATGAAAACTCATTCTTGTCACGTACAATAACGTTCTTGCCCGTAATGGTACCTCTTGGTGTATCTGATGGAGATTGACCTGGTGTTGATGGGCGTGGAGTAATATTGCAGAAGCTGCTATTTGAGCAATCCATAGTTCCTTTTCCATGGTTGTTATTTATCCCTGGTTGGCAAGGATATTCAAAATTGATTCTGCAGCTTAGAGTCGGTTTTAGTCTGAAAGTTCACACTATTGATATATGCGTAACCAATAAGAAAACAGGGCTTTGATCCGCGAAATATTCATTCATCCACCCACCCATCCATCTTTAGTTCCGTGATTTTCGCCGTGTTATCGGTATGGATGGTCAACACATGGCCATCGGCGCTGAAGATGGCTGACCTGATCCTGCAACCATGGGAAATGGTGGCTTTTTTTTGCCATGATCCATCACTTACCTGACCATAAATTCCCGATGTTTTTTCGTCACTGGCAGTGACCACATGGCGGCCATCGAAGCTAAAGACTGCTGATCTGATTCCCAAACCATGGGAAATGGCCGTTTTTTCTTGCCATGATCCATCGTCCTTCAGGCCGTTGATTTTCACCTTTCTATCATAACTGCGGGTCATCACATGGCGGCTATCGACGCTAAAGGCTGTTGATTTGATTTCCAAATAGTGGGAAATGGTCTTTTTTTGTTTCCATGATACATCGTCCTTCTGGCTATAGATTTTCGCTTTGCCATGGAAACAGGAGGTGATTAGATGGCGGCTATCGGGGCTGAAGGTAGCTGAATTGACCTGATCATCATTAGAAGTGGTGGCTTGTCTTTTCCACGATCCATCGTCCTTCTGGCCATAGATTTTCACCCTGCCATCACAGGTGCAGGTCATCATACGTCGGCTATCGGGGCTGAAGGTGGCTGATCTGATGCTATACCCATGGTATTTGCTGGCTTTTTCTTTCCATGATCCATCGGCCTCCAGACCATAGATTTTCGTCTTACAATCTTCACTGCAGGTCACCACATGGCAGCTATCGGGGCTGAAAGTGGCTGACCGGACCCAATCATTATGACAGAGAGTGGCTTTTTCTTCCCATGAACCACCGGCCTCCAGGCCATAGATTTTCACCTTGTTATCGGCACTGCGGTTCAATACATGGCGGCCATCGGCGCTGATCTTGGCTGAGTATAAGGAGTTGTCTCGGGAAATAGTCGCTTCTTCCCATGATCGTTCGTCCTTCTTACCATAAATTTTCGTCTTGCACTTTCTACTGGTTGTCACTACGTAACGGCCATCAGCACTAAAGGTGACCGATTTGACACCGGAACCATGGCAGATAGTGCCTTTTGCTTGCCATGTTCCATCGCTCTCCTGACCATAGATTTGAAAGGTTCTGGAGTCACAGGCGATCACCAGGTGGCGGCCATCGGCGCTGAAGGCAGCTAAGTCCTTTGAACTGCTACAGGGGATGCTGGCTTTAGTCTCTAATTTAAACGCTTTACATTGACACATCAGCTTAGTGAGAGTGGAAAAGAACAGAGCAGGAAAGTGAATACTTGCCTGGCGATCCATGATGGACTTGATTAATGCCTCATCTTTTGTAAAACGCTGCAACCATTTCCGGAGTTCATCTTTATCTTTTGTAGCGACAATTGTTTTTAGAAGAGTCTGGTGTGATGAAGCCAACTGGCGATAACACGCCCTTGCCATGGCATCATCATTTTTGAGTCTGTTGTTAATGGATGAATTTGCCCGTGTTAAATGGGCAATATCACGAGCCTGCAAATAAGTAAAAATTCTGGATTGTATATCCTCGGGTAAATCGAGCAATAATGAAAACTCATTCTTGTCACGTTCAATGACTCCCCGGCCTGCATAGGTACTACTTGGCGGCTCTGTTTGAGATTGCTCTGGTTTTGATGAAAGTCGATCATCAATACAGGAGTTGTTATTTATGCAATCCATTGTTCTTTTTCCTTAGTTAATATTTATCTCTGGTTGGCAAGGATATTCAAAATTGATTCTGCAGCTTAGAGTCGGTTTTAGTAGGAAAGTTCACAATATTGATGTAAGCGTAACCAATAATAAGTAACTGGTTAGGTGCTTAAAACAGGACTTTGATCCAGTAAATTGTTGAAGTCGTGGCCGGTGTTCCGGTTCGTTCGAACTATCATGCCTGGCAGGTGTTGCAGAATAATAATGTGAGGCTGGGCTAGTAACAGCAATCATTCATTCAAACTTAGTTCAGTGATGCTCGCCGTTGCGTTGTGGATGGTCAGCAAATGGTCATCAGTGCTGAGGGTGGCTGATCGGATATCACCAAGATGGGAAATGGTAGCTTTTTCTTTCCATGATCCATCGCTGTTCTGGCCAAAAATTTTCACTGTTCCAACGTAACTGACAGTGACCACATGGCGGCCATCGACAGTGAAGGTTGCTAATGTAATAACCCTTCGATGGGAGATGATGGCTTTTTCTCTCCATGATCCATCAATCTCCAAGCCATGGATTTTCACCGTGTAATCAGGACTGCAGGTGATGAGATGACGGCTATCGGGGCTGAATCTGGCAGAGTAGAGACTTTCTTTATGGGAAATGCTGGCTTTCTCTTCCCATGGTCCATCGTCCTTTTTGCCATAGATTTTCGCTATGCCATCTAAACTGGCGGTCATCACATGTCGGCTATCGGCGCTGAATTTGGCTGAACAGACACTTAGGTAATGGGAAATGGTAGCCTTTTCTTTCCATGATCCGTCTTTATCCTGGCCATAGATTATCGCCTTGCCATCGTCACTGGTGGTCATTAAATAGCGACTATCGGGGCTGAATGTGGCTGAGTTGACCTCTCCATTGTGGGAAATGATGGCTTTTTCTTTCCATGGTCCATCGGCATCAAGTCTATGGATTTTTGCACTGCCATTTCTTCTGGTGGTCACCACATGGCGATTATCGGAGCTGAAGATGGCTGAGACAAAATGGGAAATAATGGCTTTTTCTTCCCATGATCCATCGTCCTTCTTGGCATAAATTTTCGCCGTGCCATTTCCACAGACGGATACCACATAGCGGCCATCGGTGCTGAAGTTGGCTGATTTGGCCCAGTCATCGTGGGAAATAGTGGCTTCTTCTTGCCATGATCGTTCGTCTTTCCTGCCATAGATCTTCGACTTGCCGTCTGCACTGGCGGTTACTACATAGTGACTATCGATGCTGAAGGTGGCTAAGTAGATCTCTTCGTTATGGGAAATGATGGCTTCTACTTCCCATGAACCATCGTCCGTCAGGCCATAGATTTTCGCCTTGGCGTCGTTACTGCAGGTCAACACATGGCGGCTATCGGGGCTGAAGGTGGCTGAGCGGACCCAGCGATTATGGGAAATAGTGGCTTTTTCTTCCCATGATCGATTGTCTTTCTTGCCATAAATTTTCGCCTCGCCATCCATACCAGCGGTCACTACATAGTGGCTATTGGCACTGAAGGTGACTGATCTGACATAGTTATTATGGGAGATAGTGCCTTTTGCTACCCATGATCCATCGCTCTCCTGGCCATAGATTGTGCAGGTTTTGGGGACACGGGAGATCACCAGGTGGCGTCCATCGGCGCTGAAGGCAGCATAGTGCGTTGAACTTTCATAGGGGATGGTGGCTTTAGTCTCTAATTTAAATGCTTTACATTGATACATCCGTTTAGTGAGAGTGGAAAAGAACAAAGCAGGAAAGTGAATACTTGCCTGGCGGTTCATGATTGACTTGATTAATGCCTCATCCTTTGTAAAACGCTGCAACCATTTCCGGAGTTCATCTTTATCTTTTGTTGCGACAATTGTCTTTAGAAGAGTCTGGTGTGATGAAGCCAACCGGCGATACCATGCCCTTGGCATTGCATCATCATTTTTGAGCCTGTTGTTAATGGATGAATTTACCTGTGTTAACTGGGCAATATCACGAGCCTGCAAATAAGTGAAAATTCTGGATTGTATATCCTCAGGCAAATCGAGCAATAATGAAAACTCATTCTTGTCACGTTCAACGACTTCCCAGCCTGCATAGGTACCACTTGGCGGCTCTGTTTGAGATTGATCTGGTTTTGATGAAAGTCGATCATCAATACAGGAATTGTTATTTATGCAATCCATTGTTTGTTATTCCATTGTTGTTATTTATCCCTGGTTGGCGAGGATATTCAAAATTGATTCTGCAGCTTAGAGTCGGTTTTAGTAGGAAAGTTCACAATAATCTTTAGCGCAACAGGGAGTTAGAAAGTTCGATTGGTATGGCTGGGCTAGTAACGGCAATCATTCATACTTAGTTCAGTGATGTTCGCCGTGTCCGTGCCGGTAACTTTCAAGGTAGATGTCGCCTCAACTTATGCAGCTAAATCACAATGTTGATGATTCTCGCCATGCCCGCGCTATGGATGGTCAACAAACGGTCATCGGCGCTGAGGGTGGCTGACTGGATAATACCAGGATGGGAAATGCTGGCGTTTTCTTCCCATGATCCATCGCTGTTCTGAGCATAAATGTTCACCGTTCCATCGTAACCGACAGTGACCACATAGCGGCCATCGACACTAAAGGCTGCTAAGCGAATACCCTCATCATGGGAGATGATTGCTTTTTCTCTCCATGATCCATCGATCTCCAGGCCATGGATTTTTACCGTTAAATCTTTACTGCAGGTGATGACATGACGGCAATCGGGGCTGAATGTGGCATAGTAGACACTTTTGTTATGGGAAATGATGGCTTTTTCTTCCCATGATTCATCGTCCTTCTTGCCATAGATTTTCGCTTTGTTATATAAACTGGCGGTCACCAGATGGCGGCTATCGGCGCTGAATTTGGCTGAGTAATTCCTTAGGTAATCGAAAATGGTGGCTTTTTCTTTCCATGATCCGTCTTTATCCTGGCCATAGATTATCGCCTTGTTATTGTTACAGGAGGTCATTAAATAGCGATTATCGGGGCTGAATTTGGCTGGGTTGACCCCTCCATTGAGGGAAATGATGGCTTTTTCTTCCCATGATCCATCGGCATTCAGTCTATGGATTTTTGCACTGCCATTTGTTCTGGTGATCACCACATGGCGACTATCGGAGCTGAAGGTGACTGAGTCAAAATGGGAAATAATGGCTTTTTCCAGCCACGACCCATCGTCCTTCTGGCCATGGATTTTTGCCCTGTGATCCAGACTGGCGGTCACCACATAGCGGCTATCGGGGCTGAAGGTGGCTGTGTAGAGAATGTCATCATGTGGAATGATGGCTTTTTCTGCCCATGACCCATCGTCACTCTGGCCATAGATTTTTGCCCTGTGATCCCAACTGGTGGTTACTACATAGTGACCATCTTTGCTGAAGGTGGCATGATGGACCTCATCATCATGGGAAATAGTGGCTTTTTCTTCCCATGATCGTTCGTCCTTCTTGCCATAGATTTTCGCCTTGCCGTCGTTACTGAAGGTCAACACATGGCGGCTATCGGGGCTGAAGGTGGCTGAGCGGACCCAGTATCTGTGAGAAATAGTGGCTTTTTCTTCCCATGATCGTTCGTCCTTCTTGCCATAAATTTTCGCCTTGCCATCCATACCAGCGGTCACTACATAGCGGCTATTGGCACTGAAGGTGACTGATCTGATTTCCTTATCATGGGAGATAGTGCCTTTTGCTACCCATGATTCATCGCTCTCCTGGCCATAGATTTTAAAGGTTCTGGAGTCACAGGCGATCACCAGGTGGCGTCCATCGGTGCTCAATTTAGCTGAGTTCTTTGAACCACTACAGGGGATTCTGGCTTTAGTCTCTAATTTAGTGAGAGTGGAAAAAAACAAAGCAGGAAAGTGAATACTTGCCTGGCGATCCATGATTGACTTGATTAATGCTTCATTCTTTGTAAAACACTTTAACCATTTCTGGAGTTCATCTTTATCCTTTGTAGTGACAATTGTCTTTAGACGAGTCTGGTGTGATGAAGTCAACCGGCGATACCACGCCCTTGCCATTGCATCATCATTTTTGAGCCTGTTGTTAAGGCATGAATTTGCCCGTGCTAAATGGGCAATATCACGAGCCTGCAAATAAGTAAAAATTTTGGATTGTATAGCTTCGGGTAAATCGAGCAATAATGAAAACTCATTCTTGTCACGTTCAATGACGTTCTTGCCCATAATGGTATCAATTGGAGTATCTGATGGAGGTTGGTCTACTGTTGATGAGCGTGGAGTAATGTTGCAGAAGCTGCTATTTGAGCAATCCATAGTTCGTTTTCCATGGTTGTTATTTATCCCTGGTTGGCGAGGATATTCAAAATTGATTCTGCAGCTTAGAGTCGGTTTTAGTAGGAAAGTTCACAATAATCTTTAGCGCAACAGGGAGTTAGAAAGTTCGATTGGTATGGCTGGACTAGGAGCCTGACCGAGAATAGTCTGCCCTACTGCGGCGGCAGCAAATTGGTCTGAAAATCCGCTTTTGTTCGTCAAATAGCTCGCTATTCTCCTCACAAAACCGAATTTTCATCCTCAATTTTCTGCCGTCCTCGCTACGGGCGCTATTCTCGGTCAGGCTCCTAGTAACGGCAATCATTCATACTTAGTTCAGTGATGTTCGCCGTGTCCGTGCCATGGATGGTCAACAAATGGTCATCGGCGCTAAGGGTGGCTGATCGGATAGTACCAGGATGGGAAATACTGGCTTTTTCTTCCCATGATCCATTGCTGTTCTGACCATAAATGTTCACTGTCCCTTCGAGACTGACAGTGACCACATGGCGGCCATCGGCACTAAAGGTTGCTATTGTAATGCCCCTATCATAGGAAATGTTGGCTTTTTCTCTCCATGATCCATCGATCTCCAGGCCATGGATTTTTACCGTTAAATCTTCACTGCAGCTGATGGCATGGCGGCAATCGGGGCTGAATGAGGCATAGTAGACACTTTCGTTATGGGAAATGATAGCTTTTTCTTCCCATGATCCATCGTCCTTCTTACCATAGATTTTCGCTTTGAAATCTAGACTGGCGGTCACCAGATGGTGGCTATCGGCGCTGAATTTGGCTGAGCAGTCACTCAGGTAATCGGAAATGATGGCTTTTTCTTGCCATGATCCGTCTTCATCCTGGCCAGAGATTATCGCCTTGCCATCGTCACTGGAGGTTATTAAACAGCGACTATCGGGGCTGAATGTGACTGAGTTGACCTCTGCATTGTGGGAAATGATGGCTTTTTCTTGCCATGATCCATCGGCATCCAGTCTATAGATTTTTGCACTGCCATTTCTTCTGGTGATCACCACATGGCAACTATCGGAGCTGAAAGTGACTGAGACACAATGGGAAATAATGGCTTTTTCCAGCCATGACCCATCGTTCTTCTTATCATAGATTTTCGCTTTGCTGCCCAAGCCTTCAGTCACCACATAGCGGCTATCGGGGCTAAAGGTGGCTGAGTAAATGTCATCATGTGGAATGACGGCTTTTTCTGCCCATGACCCATCGTCACTCTGGCCATAGATTTTTGCCCTGTGATCCCAACTGGTGGTTACTACATAGCGACCATCTTTGCTGAAGGTGGCAAAATCGACCCAATTATCATGGGAAATAGTGGCTTTTTCTTCCCATGATCGTTCGTCCTTCTTGCCGTAGATTTTTGCTTTGCCGTCGTTACTGTAGGTCAACACATGGCGGCTATCGGGGCTGAAGGTGGCTGAGCGGATCCAGTAACTGTGGCAAATAGTGGCTTTTTCTTCCCATGATCGTTCGTCCTTCTTGCCATAAATTTTCGCCTTGCCATCCATACCAGCGGTCACTACATAGTGGCTATTGGCACTGAAGGTGACAAATTTGACTTGCCTATCATGGGAGATAGTGCCTTTTGCTACCCATGATTCATCGCTCTGCTGGCCATAGATTTTACAGGTTTCAGAGTCAAAGGCGATCACCAGGTGGCGTCCATCGGCGCTGAAGGAAGCTAAGTCCTCTGAACTATGGCAGGGGATGGTGGCTTTAGTCTCTAATTTAAATGCTTTACATTGACACATCAGTTTAGTGAGATTGGAAAAGAACAAAGCAGGAAAATAAAAACACGCCTGGCGATCCATGATTGACTTGACTAATGCCTTATCCTTTGTAAATCGGCTCAACCAATTCTCGAGTTGATCTTTATTTTTTGCAGTGAGGATTATTCCCGTAATGGCCTGGCGTGATGAAGCAATCTGGCGATACCACGCCCTTATCATTGATGCATCTTTTTTAAGCGTGTTGTAAATGCATGAATTCACCTGTGTTAAACGGGCAATATCACGAGTCTGCAAATAGCTATAAATTTTGGATTGTATTTCAATGGGTAAATCAAGCAATAATGAGAGCTCATTCTTGTCACGAACAAATACCTCCCTGCGCGTGCTGATTCCAATTTGTGTCCCTGATTGAGATTGAACGGGTGTTGTTGCAAGTGCATCACTAATACCAGAATTACTCTTTATGCAATCCATAACTCGTTTTCCCATTGTTATTGTTTATCCCGCAAGGATATTTAAAATTGATTCCGCAGCTTAGAGTCGGTTTTAGTATGAAAGTTCACAATAACAACTCGCTTCGTGTAGGAACGAGTTGTAATTATGTGACAACTTCTAACCACAAGATTGACAGCAAATAATCAGTCATACATCCATCCGTAGTTCAGTGATTTTTGCTGTGTTAACGCCATGGATGGTCAACACAAGGCCATCGGCGCTGAAGATAGCTGATCTGATACTACCAGGATGGGTAATGGTGGCTTTTTCTTGCCAGGATCTATCGCTTACCTGGCCATAAATTTTCGCCGTTTTATCAATACTGGCGGTGACCACATGGTGGCTATCGACGCTAAAGGTTGCTGATCTTATATCCTTGTCATGAGAGATGATGGCTTTTTCTTGCCATGATCCATCGCCCTTCCGGCCATAGATTTTCGCCTTGTTATCTTCACCGCAGGTGATTAGATAGCAACTATCGGCGCTGAATGTGGCTAACCAGACTCTGTCATCATGGGAAATGATGGCTTTTACTTCCCATGATCCATTGTCTTTCTGGCCATAGATTTTCGCCTTGCCATCGTAACTGTGGCTCACCACATGGTGGCTATCGGGGCTGAAGCAGGCTGAATTGACACGATTCTCATGGGAAAAGATGGCTTTTTCTTCCGATGATCCATCGTCCTCCAGGCTATGGATTTTCACAGTGTGATCGCGACTGGTGGTCACCACATAGCGGCCATTGGCGCTGATAGCGGCTGAGAGGACCCAGCAATCATGGGAAATAGTGGCTTTTTCTTGCCATGACCCGTCGGCCTCGATGCTAAAGATTTTTACCTTGTTATTTTCGCCGCGGGTGATCACATGGCGACTATCAGCGCAGAAGCCAGCTGAGAAGGCCCAGTCGTCGTGGGAAATAATGGCTTTTTCTTCCCATGATCCATCGACCCTCTGGCTATAGATTTTCGCTTCGCCATCACTGCTGCGGGTCAACACATGGCGGCTATCGGGGCTGAAGGTGGCTGATTTGACATCTTGATAATGGAAAATAATGGCTTTTTCTACCCATGACCCATCGTCCCTCTGGCCGTAAATTTTCGCCTTGCCATCGCCACTGGCGGTTACTACATAGCGACTATCGTTGCTGAAGGTTGCTGAGTTGACCCAGTTATTATGGGAAATAGTGGCTTTTTCTTCCCATGATCCATCGTCCTTCTTGCCATAGATTTTCGCCTCGCCATCCTTACTGGCGGTCACTACATAGCGGCCATTGGCGCTGAAGGTGGACGATATGATACTGCCATAATGGAGGACAGTGCCTTTTTCTGTCCAGGATCCATCGCTCTCCCGGCCATAGATTTCCAGCGTATCATTATCACTGGCGATCGCCATACAGCGGCCATCGGCGCTGAAGCTGGCTGAGTTCAGCTTACCATTACCTGGGAGGTTGGCTTTTGTCTCTAATTCGAATGTTTTACATTGAGACATCAGTTTAGTGAGAGTGGAATAGAACAGAGCAGGAAAATAAATACTCGTTTGGCGATCCATGATCGACTTGACTAATGCCTTATCCTTTGTGAAACGGCTTAACCAACCTTCGAGTTGATTTTTATCTTTTGCCATAAAGATTGTCTTTATCAGAGCCTGGTGTGATGGAGCAATCTGGCGATACCACGCCTTTATCATTGATGCATCTTTTTTGAGCGTGTTGTAAATGCATGAATTCACCTGTGTTAAACGGGCAATATCACGAGTCTGCAAATAAGTATAAATTTTGGATTGTATTTCAAAGGGTAAATCGAGCAATAATGAAAGCTCATTCTTGTCACGAACAAATACGTCCCTGCGCGTGCTGATTCCACTTGGTGTCCCTGATTGAGATTGAACGGGTGTTGATGAAAGTGCATCACCAATACTGGAATGACTCTTTAGGCAATCCATAACTCGTTTTCCATAGTTATTATTTCTCCCTCACTGGCAGGGATATTCAAAATTGATTCTGTAGCTTTGAGTCGGATTTCGTGAGAAAGTTCACAATAACAACTTGCTTCGAGGCTGTTGCAAAACTCTAACAACTCGTTCCTACGCTCTGAGGGCGTTGCAAAACCATTATGGGCGGCGAATTTTGGACTGATGGGTACTTTGCAAGCACTGTCGGAAAGCATGGTGATGAGCAGATGATAGCGAATTATGTGAAGAATCAGGGAAATGAGTACGACAAACTTCACTCAGATCATCAGCTTGCAATGTTTTGAGTTTGCACCAAGGATACCCCGCCCCCTGGCGGGGTTGTTCATTGCCCAGCTCTAGCTCCCCCAACAAATTCTCTGTGTCAAGCCCGTCAAAATGTCATTTGGCAAGCAGATCCCGCTGTTGGCTCAGCCATTGGTGGTAAGCAGTGTCGTACAAGTTTTCCATAAATCACCTCCATTGCCCTACCACTCAAACACCGTTGAGTGGATACCAGTCTTCAGTCATTATTTGCTCATAGCTCCAGGGGCATTCGTCAGGAAAGCTATTGTTGTCGAGTTTTTTATGGACATAAATATTCATTTCTTTGATGGCTCCTTTTTTACCATCAACATACGCTTGTTTAAGGGAGTCTTTGATCCTTGACGTTAAACTAGGATTCTCTTTCACCAATTTATTAATCTTAATTCTTGATCTAACTATGGTTTCCATCCAACCTTTAAGGACTCTATCTGTCGCTGTAGACTCCCTTAGTGCACTGGTCTGGTAATTACATTTAAGAAGATGAGTTATCAAAGTTGACAAGCGGTTCTCCAACTCGCGAAGGTCTTGCTTAAGGCTCAACTCTAAATCCTCAATCAGGTTTTCTAAATCCAACTGATTAAAGTTTTGAGTTTTCAACAGGGTTACTTGCTGACTCAGCCATTGATGATAATCAGTGTTATATAAGCTATTCATAAAAATACCTCCATTGACCTACCACTGTAGGCAAATAACAGAAGGGAAGCAAAATGAATTACCAGAGCACAGATGCCTTTGCCGGGGGGGAGTACTCAGCCATACGGAATCGAATATTTCTGGCTTATTGGGCAGGTGCTCTGCAAGGCGCAACGACGGGAACATAGCAAGCTATGTGACCAGAGTTGCAACGCATCACGACTGCATGGATGCAGGAGCTAGAGCAACGCAGGAGCAGTTGCCGCGAGTGCCTGCCCAATAAGTCAGAAAATATGATTTCGCATAGTTGAGTACTTATTGATCATTTTCCCGAATCAAAGTCCTGTTTTCCTGTTAGTTTCACTGACATCAATGTTATGAACTTTCATGTTACAAACGACTCTAATCTGCAGAATCAATTTTGGATATCACTGCAACCAGCGGAAATAACAACTTTTAAGAAACGAACTATGGACCGCATAAATAACCATTCTTGCCTTGGTGGGCCACTCTCACCAACCCCCGATCACTCTCAATCAGAGACACCCATTGCTACCACTATGGGTAGGGACGTCATTGTACGTGACAAGAATAAGCTTTCATTATTGCTCAATTTGCCCTTTGAAATACAATCCAAAATTTATAGTCATTTGCAGACCCGTGATATTGCCAATTTAATACGGGCAAATTCATACATGAACAAGACGCTCAAAAATGATAATTCAATGGCAAGGGCATGGTATCGCCGGTTTGCTTCATCACGCCAGGCTCTGATAAAAACAATCGTCACTGAAAAAGATAAGGATCAACTCGGGAATTGGTTGAGCCGGTTTACAATGGATAAGGCATTAGTCAAGTCAGTCATGGATCGTCATGGGAGTATTGACTTTCCTGCTCTGTTCTCTTTCACTCTCACTAAACTGATGATTGAATGCAAAACATTTATATTTGAGACAAAAGCCTCCCTCCTCAATAACGGCAGGATGAACTCTGCTACCTTAAGTGCCGATGGCCACTATCTGGTGAGCGTCAGTGATAGTAAAACGGTGATAATCTTTGGTCGGGAGACCGATGGTTCATGGCAAGCGAAAGGCACTATCACCCATAATGGTCGTGTCATATCATTCATGCTCAGCAACGATGGCCACCATGTAGTGACCGCCAGTGAAGATCGCAAGGCGAGAATCTATGGCAAGAAGGACGAACGATCATGGGAAGAAAAAACCACTATTAGCCATCATAAGCCTCTCATATCAGCTACCTTCAGCACCAACGGTCGATATGTACTGACCGCCAGTCACGATGGCAAGGCGAAAATCTATGGCCAGGGGGACGATGAGTCATGGGCAGAAGAAGCCATTATTAGCCACGACTTTTTAACATCAGCCACCTTCAGCGACGATAGTCTTTATGTGGTGACCACCAGTCTGGATCACACAGCGAAAATCTATGGCAAAATGAACGATGGGTCATGGATAGTAAAAGCCATCATTTCCCATGACAATTCAGTCTGGTCAGCCAAATTCAGCGCCGATAGCCGACATATAATCACCTGCTGTGAAGGTAACAGGATGAAAATCTGTGGCCTGGAGGACGATGGGACATGGGAAGAAAAAAACATCTTTTCCAATGAGGATCGTTTCTACTCTGCCACATTCAGCGCCGATAGCCGCCATATGGTAACCTCCGGTCAAGATGGCAGGTCGATAATCTATGGTCAGGAAGACGGATCATGGAACGAAAAAGCCACCATTTCTCATGATGATCGGGTCTACTCAACCACCTTCAGCCCCGATAACCGCTGTGTGATCACCCGCAGTAGAGATAAAAAGGCGAAAATCTATGGCCTGAACGATAATGGATCATGGGAAGAGAGAGCTACCATTTCCCATCATATGCCAATCAAATCAGCAACCTTTAGCGCCGACAGCCGCCATGTGATGACCCACGGTGAAGACAGGAAGGTGAAAATCTATGGCCGCAAGGTTAATGGATCCTGGGAAGAAAAAACCACCGTTTCCAATGGTATGTATATTAGATCAGCATCCTTCAGCGCCGATGGCAGCCATTTGGTCACTGCCCATAACGATAATGCGTCGGAATTTATTTATCATCAGTTTAGACATCCATTTTTTAGTTTATTGGCGCTGTCAGATTTTCATCTTGCTATTGTTTACGGTCAGGTAAGCGATGGGTCATGGCAAAAAAAAGCCACCATTTCCTATCCTGGAGGGATCGTGTCAGCCACCCTAAGCGTCGATGGCCATGTGTTAACCATTCATGAAGATCAGTCGGCGAAAATCACTGAACTAAGGATGGATGAATGACTGTTAGTTTCACTGACATCAATGTTTGAACTTTCATGCTAAAACCGACTCTAATGTAGTGCGACCTAATTAACACTACATAAAAACTCCTAACAGTCTATTGTGGATGTCATTTTAAACACTTTGTGGATGTCATTTTAAACACTGATGAATTGTACACTGCTGGGGCCATCATTACCTGTGGAGTAAATACCTGACTAATTGGTACATCCCTTAATACCAGGATTCTTCCTTCTTTCTTATACACTTTTATGGCTGACGTTGAGGGAGCAAAAGTGGCACTTATCATGATTATTATTGCTGTAATATGACTGGAACAAGTTCTCATATAAATACCGGTTATATTCTTTGCCTGCCATTAAGTATCAGTTTTAGCATAATCGAGTCGTTCCAAATTACGTTACCTGCAGTGAGTCATCTGAAACAGGTGATAAAATGATGTCAGAGCCCCGAGCACGAAATCAACACTCACATCTAACTTATCTGCCCAACTTCAGTCAGTTCTGAAAATACGTCGAATGTTTCATATACGGCTTACTTAATATACAGACAATTTTTGTCGTATATAATGAGCTCATGCGCCAGAGGTAGCCAAAGAAATTACCTCAATGTCAGTTAAATCTGAGTTTTTTGTCTAGACTGATCTTTTTATTTCTATGCTACATCCCTAATAGGGCTTGAGCTTTTCACTATGAATTTTCACTATGAATAGTATGTCTTGTGTTTCTATTTTGGCCATCATCTTTTTTTCGTTCGACAGTCGGGCTGCAATGCCTTTCGCTTTATCATTGGTCTCAGGTAATGATGTCGATGCGATTTTTTCCTCTTTTTTATCTGATCCCATTCGTCTACCTAAGTCCAGGAATGTTCCACTGCTGCTGTTACAAAAGGGGAAAAAAAGTTCGATAATCAGTTTGCCTGTCTCTGAAGGGGGAGGGCTACAACCGGATAAAGGAGCTGTGTTTACAGGTTATCCATTCGAATTGAACCGTTATGGCAACGAAAACAAGGAACAATCTAAAACTGACGGTAAATCTCCGCCACCGCAGCAAAAGCGACAAAGTAAAAAACAAATGACTAAAGGGCAGGGCAGTTCTGGCTCTTCAGGTTCATCAGACTCCGGGGCAGCATCGGCTTCCGGAAACAATGAGAGTCATGTCAGGCACCTTGAAAAACTGAAAGAAATAGTTAAGGCTGCTGAAAAGTCATTGAAAACGAAGGATCAGAAAAACAACATTGATGACTTTTATGCAGAATTGGAAGCATTGTATAGGGAAAACCCCGATATTTTAGAAGAGAAAGGTTATCTGGAGAGTGCAGAATACCGTTGGAAAGGGGTTCTTAACCTACTTAAGCTTTATTTTCCCGAAAAGCTGGAAGAAGGTGAAATAACGCATGTTTTAATTAAGCATCCGGGGTTTAAGAAATTGCCAGCAAATTTAATCAGAATATTTGCCAAAGCAGTGCTTCCTAAGCTTGAGTTACCTGAAGGTCTGCCCAACTACGAGTTAGTTGACAGGCTTCTTGATGCCGCTAATTCTAATGTTTTAAGGCTCATGCATACTTATCTTGGCATACAACAGTGTCTTCGCCAGTTGGTTGCTTTATTTATAACCCAACTGCCATTAATGGCAACAGAAGAGCCAAAAAACTATATTTTTCAGGATACAACAGGTCACGTTAATGTTTTTTCTATCAGGAAAAATAGTAAAGGGCATTATCGGTTTTTTTTTGTTGATAGTCTGAGCGCTTTTAAGCGCTACAAAAAAGAACAGCTTTATTCACCCCTGTCGCATTTTGTCGGTTTAGCGATAACACTGGCGATAAAATATCACGGCTTTACTGACTCCCGGTTTTTCTTTCTGCCTGGTCGTCAACTCAGTGGCTTTGGTTGTGAGTCGTTCGCGTTGCACGATCTGGTAACATTGTTGGAATCCCCCATGTTGGCTCGTAACGGTTATTATGTAGACAAAGAACCCCTAGCTAAAGACAATATGTTGAAGTTTTTTTTGCAAACAATTTATTTAGGGGGGGGTGAACAACTGGGACGATTGTTAGTCAATGGGGAAAGTAAGGACTTTATCGAAACAGTAGATAAACCTGCCATTGATAAGCATCACCTGGACTCCATGATTCTTATGGAACTCCAAACCTGGCAGAAATCGGGGTTGGCACCAGGTTTGGTTAAAGTGTATCAGTTGCGTCAGTTTCCCCTGAGGTTTGCACATCTGACCCAGGGACGGCTGAATCTAAAACGTTTGCTGGAGAGCTTTCCTGAAGAACGCCAAAAGGAAGTGAACCAGGTGATTGATGAAACCCGAGGCTTGTTAACCCTCAATGATGGAGCCTGCCACAATGTAAACCTGGCTGCTACTCTGCTGTGGATGAAAATGAATATTGATTTACTGGATATGAACGGCCTCAGCCAGGAAAAATAAATCTGTTCGCACGCTATCCAATTGTTCGAGGTGCAAAAAAAGAACATTTTGAGAGAGTGGCCCAACTCTCGTGGGAGAAATTGATGGGTCAGGATCTGTATGTAAAGTGAGTTAATAAGCTTGCAGTTATACCTGCTGGCGAGTACCCAGTCTCCCTTTTATATCAAGATTCGTTGCGAAATTGCACCCCTGTAGAGAAACAGGTCTTTGATCCGGGAAAATGATCAATAAGTAAAAAACGGGTTTCTGTCGCTATCGTGCCGGGCAGGTGTTGCAAAAGAATAATGTGGATCTCGGCTAGATTGACAGCAAATAATCATTCATTCATCTGCAGTTCAGTGATTTTCACTGTTTTATCGCCATGAGTGGTCAATAGATAGCCATCAGTGCTAAATCTGGCTGACACGATCGCACTATGATGGGAAATGATGGCTTTTTCTTCCCAGGATCCATCACTCTGCCGGCCATAAATTTTCGCGGTTCCATCGGCACTGGCGGTGATCACATGGTGGCCATCAATGCTAAAGGTTGCTGATTTAATTTTCATAAGGTGGGATATGATAGCTTTTTCTCCCCAGCACCCATTGATCTTCCGGCCATAGATTTTCACTGTGTTATCTTTACTGAGGGTGATCACATGGCGGCTATCGGGGCTGAATGTGGCTGAGTCAACACTTCTGTTATGGGAAATGATGGCTATTTCTTCCCATGATCCATCGTCCTTCTTGCCATAGATTTTCGCTTTGCGATCTAAACTGGCGGTCACCACATAGCGGTTATCGGCGCTGAATGTGGCTGAGCATACACCCAGGTAATGGAAAATGGTGACTTTTTCTTCCCATGATCTTTCTTCGTTCTGGCCATAGATTATCGCTCTGCCATCATTACTGGCGGTCACCAAATGGCGGCTATCGGAGCTGAAGGTAACTGATTTGACCTCTTTATCATGGGAAATGATGGCTTTTTCTTCCCATGATCCATCAGCCTCCAGACCATGGATTTTCACCTTGCTATCGTAACCGGTCGTCACCAGATAGCGGCTATTGGTGCTGAAGGAGACTGAGTGCACAAACTTGTCATGGGAAATAATGGCTTTTTCTACCCACGATCCATCGTTATTCTTGCCGCAAATTATCGCTTTGCCTTTCAGGGTGGTGGTCACCAGAGAGTAACCATCGGCGCTGAAGGTGGCCGAATGGACTATAAAATCGTGGGGAATGATGGCTTTTTCTGCCCATGACCCATCGTCCCTCTGGCCATAGATTTTCGCCCTGCGATCTCCACTGGTGGTCGCCAGATAGCGACCATCGACGCTGAAGGTGACTGAGCTGACCCATTTATCATGGGAAATAATGGCTTTTTCTTCCCATGATCCATCGTCTTTCTTGCCATAGATTTTCGCCTTGCCGTCTTTACTACAGGTCGCCACATGGCGGCTATCGGTGCTGAAGGTAGCGGATATGACCCACTGATCATGGGAAACAGTGGCTTTTTCTTCCCATGATTGTTCGTCCTTAATGCCATAAATTTTCGCCTTGCCATCCACTCCAGCGGTCACTACATAGCAGCTATCGTCACTGAAGGTGACCAATCTGATACGGTCATAATGGGAGATAGAGCCTTTTGCTTCCCATGATCCATCGCTCTTGTGGCCATATATATCCACCGTTTTATCATTCCTGAAGCTCAGCAGGTGGCGGCCATCGGCACTGAAGGCAGCGGAGTTGGACCTGCCATCACAGGGGAGGCTGGCTTTTGTCTCTAATTTAAATGTTTTACATTGAGACATCAGTTTGTTGAGAGTGAAAAAGAACAGGGCAGGAAAATAAACACTTGGTTGGCGATCCGTGATTGACTTGACTAATGCCTCATCCTTTGTAAAACGCAGCAACCATTTCTGGAGTTCCTCTTTATCTTTTGTTGCGACAATTGTCTCTAGGAGAGTTTGGTGTGATGAAGCAAACTGGCGATACCATGCCCTTGCCATGGCATCATCATTTTTGAGCCTGTTGTTAATGTTTGAATTTGCCCGTGTTAACTGGGTAATATCACGAACCTGCAAATAAGTGAAAATTTTGGATTGTATATTCTCTGGCAAATCGAGCAATAATGAAAACTCATTCTTCTGACGTACAATGACGTTCTTGCCCATAGTGGTACCACTTGGTGTATCAGGTGGTGACTGACGTGGTGTTGTTGAGCGTGGGGTAATATTGCAGGAGCTGATATTTGAGCAATCCATAGTTCGTTTTCCATGGTTGTTATTTATCCCTGGTTGGCAAGGATATTTAAAATTGATTCTGCAGCTTAGAGTGGGTTTCAGTGTGAAAGTTCACAATATTTGTTCAATTTCGGTTAGTTGGCTGGCAGGCATTGTCCGCTCTCAGTTATTGAGAGTCATGAATCAAAAGAGGCAACATCTACCTTGACACCGGGGGCTATCCTGTCGGGCAGGTGTTGCAGAAGAATAAGTACTCAACCTTGCAGAGCACCTGCCCAATAAGCCAGAAATATTCGATTCCGTATGGCTGAGTACTTAATGCGGATCTCGGTTAATGAGAGACAGCAAAGACTCATTCATTCATCTTTAGTTCAGTGATTTTCACCATTCCATCGGCATGGATGGTCAACACCAGACCATCGGCGCTGAAGGCGGCTGACAGGATCCCGGCATTATGGGAAATGATGGCTTTTTCTTGCCATGACCCATCGCTTGTCTGGCCATAAATCTTCGCCGTGCCATCTGCACTGGCGGTGATCACGTGGCGGCCATCGACGCTAAAAGTTGTTGACATAATATTCCCATCATGGGAAATGGTGGTTTTTTCTTCCCAGGATCCATTGAGCTTCTGGCCATAGATTTTCGCCGTGCAATCTTCATCGTGGGTGACCACATAGCGGCTATCGGGGCCGAATGTGGCTGAGTAGACCGTATTCTCATGGGAAAGGATGGCTTTTTCTTCCCATGACCCATCGTCCTTCAAGTCATAGATTTTCGCCGTGAAATCTTCACTGCAGGTCACCACCTGGCGGCTATCGGGGCTGAAGAGGGCTGAGTAGATACAACCATCATGAGAAATGGTGGTTTTTTCTGTCCATGATCCGTCTTTATTCAGGCCATAGATTACTGCCCTGCCATCATCACCAGCGGTCACCAAATAGCGGCTATCGGAGCTGAATGTGGCTGAGTTGACCTCTCCATTGTGGGTAATGATGGCTTTTTCTTCCCATGATCCATCGGCCTCCAGGCCGTAGATTTTTACCTTGCGATCGTCACTGGTCGTCACCACATAGCGACCATCGGCACTGAAGCTGGCTGATTCAACAGGGTCTTCGTGGGTAATAATGGCCTTTTCTTCCCACGAACCATCATTCTTGATGCCATAGATTTTCACTTTGTTGTCGATGCCGGCGGTCACCACATTGCGACCATCAGCGCTGAAGGTGGCTGATGTGACGCACTCATCATGGGAAATAGTGGCTTTTTCTTCCCATGATTGTTCATCCTTCCTGCCGTAGATTTTCGCCTTGCCATCGAAGCTGGCGGTCACCACAAAGCGGTCGTCAACACTGAAGGTGACCGATGTGACACGATCATAGTGGCAGATGGTGCCTTTTGCCTCCCAGGATTCATTGCTCTCCCGGCCATAGATTTCCACCGTTTTATAATTCCTGTTGTTCGCCAGATAGCAGCCATCGGCACTGAAGGTAGAGGAATCGATCCCACCATTACAGGGGAGGCTGGCTTTTGTCTCTAATTTAAATGTTTTACATTCAGACATCAGTTTGGTGAGAGTGGAAAAGAACAAAGCAGGAAAGTGAATACTTGCCTGGCGATCCATGATTGACTTGATTAATGCCTCATCTTCTGTGAAACGCTTTAACCATTTCTGGAGTTCATCTTTATCTTTTGTAGTAACGATTGTCTTTAGCAGAGCCTGGTGTGATGATGCAAACTGGCGATACCATGCCCTTGCTATTGCAGCATCATTTTTGAGCCTGTTGTTAATGTGTACATTTACCCGTGTTAACTGGGTAATATCATGAGCCCGCAAATAGGTAAAAATTCTGGATTCTATTCCCGGGGGCAAATGGAGCAATAATGAAAACTCATTCTTGTCACATTCAATGACGTCTCTGCCCGCAGAGATACCACTTGGCGTTCCTGGTCGAGATTCATCTGTTGTTGATGAAAGTGGACCACCAATACCGGAATGACTCTTTATGCAATTCATAACTCATTTTCCATAGTTATTATTTATGCCTGGCTGGCAGGGATATTCAAAATTGATTTTGCAGCTTTGAGTCGGATTTATTCATTCATCTGCAGCTCAGTGATTTTCAGCGTGTTATCGCCATGAATGGTCAACACATGGCCATCGGCGCTGAATCTGGCTGACACGATCGCACTATGATGGGAAATGATGGCTTTTTGTTCCCAGGAACCATCACTCTGCCGACCATAAATTCTCGCGGTTCCATCGGCACTGGCGGTGATCACATGGTGGCCATCGATGCTAAAGGTTGCTGAATTAACTTTCCTAAGGTGGGATATGGTCGCTTTTTCTCCCCAGTATCCATTGATCTTCCGACCATAGATTTTCACCGTGTTATCCTGACCGAGGGTGATCACATGGCGGCTATCGGGGCTGAATATGGCTGAGTCGACAAAACCGTCATGGGAAATGATGGCTTTTTCTTCCCATGATCCATCGTCCTTCTGGCCATAGATTTTCGCTTTGCGATCTAAACTGGCGGTCACCACATGGCGGCCATCGGCGCTGAATGTCGCTGAGCAGACACTCAGGTTATGGGAAATGGTGACTTTTTCTTCCCATGATCCTTCTTGGTTCTGGCCATAGATTATTGCTCTGCCATCATCACTGGCGATTACCATATGGCGGCTATCGGAGCTGAAGGTGGCTGAGTTGATCCACTTATCATGGGAAATAGTGACTTTTTCTTCCCATGATCCATCGGCCTCCAGGCTATAAATACTTGCCTTGCTACCTGCGATGGTCACCAGATGGCGACTATCGGAGCTGAAGGTGGAGCTGAAGGGGGCTGAGTCAACAAAGTCGTCATAGGAAATAATGGTTTTTTCCAGCCATGACCCATCGTCCTCCTGATCGCAAATTTTCACTTTGCCATCAAAACTGGTGGTCACCAGATAACGACCATCGGGGCTGAAGGTGGCTGAGCAGACTCGGTTGTCATGGAAAATAGTGGCTTTTTCTACCCATGACCCATCGTCCCTCTGGCCATAGATTTTCGCCCTGTGATCTCCACTGGTGGTCACTACATAGCGACCATCGACGCTGAAGGTGGCTGAGTTGACGAATTTATCATGGCAAATAGTGGCCTTCTCTTCCCAAGATCGTTCGTCCTTTCTGCCGTAGATTTTCGCCCTGCCGTCATTACTACAGGTCGCCACATGGCGGCTATCGGTGCTGAAGGTGGCTGATATGACCCACTGATCATGGGAAACAGTGGCTTTTTCTTCCCATGATCGTTCGTCCTTCTTGCCATAAATTTTCGCCTTGCCATCCATTCCAGTGGTGACTGCATAGTGGCTATCGGCACTGAAGGTGATCGATACGACACTCATATAATGGGAGATAGTGCCTTTTGTTTCCCATGATCCATCGTTCTTGTGGCCATAAATATCCACCGTTTTTTTATCATTCCTGACGCTCAGCAGATGACGGCCATCGGCACTCAAGGTAGCGGAGTTTGTCTTGCCATGACAGGGAAGGCTGGCTTTTGTCTCTAATTTAAATGTTTTACATTCAGACATCAGTTTGTTGAGAGTGAAAAAGAACAGAGCAGGAAAATAAACACTCGTTTGGCGATCCATGATTGACTTGACTAAAGCCCCATCCTTTGTAAAACGCAGCAACCATTTCTGGAGTTCCTGTTTATCTTTTGTCGCGACAATTGTCTCCAGCAGAGCCTGGTGTGATGAAGCAAACTGGCGATACCATGCCCTTGCCATGGCATCATCATTTTTGAGCCTGTTGTTAATGTTTGAATTAGCCCGTGTTAACTGGGTAATATCACGAACCTGCAAATAAGTGAAAATTTTGGATTGTATATTCTCGGGCAAATCGAGCAATAATGAAAACTCATTCTTGTCACATTCAATGACGTCTCTACTCGCAGAGGTGCCACTTGGCGTTCCTGTTCGAGATTCATCTGTTGTTGATGAAAGTGGACCACCAGTGCGAGCATTGCTATTTATGCAATCCATAGTTTGTTTTTCCGCTGCTATTATTTATCCCCGGCAGGCAAGGATATTCAAAATTGATTCTGCAGCTTGGACTCGGTTTTAGTGTGAAAGTTCAAAAGATTGATCTAATCGTAACCAACAAGAAAACGGGGCTTTGATCTGGGAAAGTGATCAATCAGTAGCAAGCGGGTTTTTGTCTTTCATCTTTAGTTGAGTGATTTGCACAGTATCAACTCGTTCCCACGCTGGGACCCACAGGGCCTGAAAGCATGGGAACCAGGGTGTATTTATCATGGCAAATAGTGGCTTTTTCTTACCATAATCCACCGTCCTTCTTGCCATAGAATTTCACGGCCCAGACCCCCCGACTACATTACCCATACGCCAGTTATACCACATGTCAGCCCCCAAGGCTGAATATACCAATGCTGCGAGGGCTCCCGGTATTGCAGCGCCTTTCAACGCTCTGACATGAAGTGAACCAGAGCAAAAACAACATCCCGCAAGAGCACTTACGCATATGACTGGGGTTATCGCAATAACTACAAGTCCAGTTCCGTACAATGCAATTATATTTGCCACAAAAGCATCAGCGTTATATGAACCCCAAATATAGCTATAGTACTCCTGATCGGAGTGGTCATTGGAATGAACAATGTCCGAGAAAACACATGCATATCCGAGCATTATTACAAAGAGATAATTCTTCATTAGACGACCTCAGAGTTCATTGATTCATGTTTCGAAAAAAATAGCGTTTAACTGGAAACTCGTAAATCTGGCTTGTACGAACCAGATATTGTCATCAGGGATCATCACATGGTGGTCATCGGGGCTGAATTTACAGAAGTCTAACCCAGCATCAAGCGGGAGGGTGACTTTTGCCTCTAATTCAAACGTTTTACATTCAAACATCAGTTTGGTGATGGCGGAAAGGAACAAAATTCCCTTATGAGGGAGGACGAATCTGAGTTAATTAACTAGTCTGCCTGAACGGTCTGGTTCAGGAGGGTTTATGCTCAGAGCGGGTTTGAGTGTGCTGTTGTTTGTATTTTTGTTGTCTGGAGTCTTCTATAGTCATGGATGTAACGGCCACGGGAAAGATAAAATAGTAACGGATGAATCGGGTCGTCAAAGGTGTAAGCAGTGTGACCGTAATCTTGATGACTGCGATTGTCGATGTTATCGATGTCACAGGCAGTTCAGGGAAAAAAGGGAAATCGCCCAGGCAAGAATAAGAAAAAGAGGGCAGGCGGCTAATACCCCAAGTTCCAGAGGTAAGGACCCCAAGCCCAAAGTGGTGTATTTATCCACTGAGAATACTTGCCAGTGTGAAGAGCTACCACCCGCTTCCAGTCTGAAGCTGGGTCCCAGGATAAAGTCTGTTGCTTTTGATGGACCTTCAACAAGCAAAATGGCTTTGTTAGAGTCGTCCGCGAGTGGCTTTTTCAATGAAGTGCTTATTGCGCCTGCTCCAGATGGGAGAAATCAGTTTGATTATGAATGGGTTAATCAGCAGTATGATTTTAGCCTTGTCCAGCAGCAGACTTCATTGGTTGATGAACCTGCCAACGAGCAACCAGACACAACAACTTCATCCTTCAATGACTGTTATTTGGAAAGCAGCATGGAAGCGTTCGTCTTCGACGATCCAGATAGCAAGGTACATCAATTTCGGCAGCTATTAACTCAGGTACAGTCTGCCATTCGACAGAATGTCGTGTTAGGGTTGATCCTTTTTGGCTGGATGAGAGAGTACACTTGGCCCCGGCGCAATATCCGGACTTTGGAAGAGAATGAATACGTTCTGACGCTTCCTAATCCTCAGGGAGGCTTTTTCCTTGCTGTTCTTATCAAAGAAGACAATATGATCTTTGTTTTTCTTCTGAATCAAGATGACGAAGTGATGGGCTATGCCAGTAATGAAGAAAGCCACGTTATTTTTGCGATCAACTGCTATCTGAATAAGGAGAGAGGTAAGCTTTATCCAGTTGATTTGCCTGACAATGATTTGTTCAAACATATGGTGAGGGCCACCTTTAAAGCTTTTCGTTACATTGATGAAAAAGCAGGAGAAGTCTCAGAGGGAGTCAAAGGCGACTCAGAGTCTGGAGTTGTTTTGGCTTCTGATAACTCAACGGGGCTAATATCAATCGAAATTTCTAACTCCCTGGTGCGCTGAAAATTTGAGCCTTAAGTACCTGGCCAGTTGGTTTCGCATATTCTGGTGAGTGGATTTTTTCATCCTTCAAGGCGCAACGACGGGCGCGTAGCCATAGCTACGCAACCAGAGTTGGAACGCAGAAGGATGGAAAAAGCCGCCGTCCAGAATATGCGAAACCAACTGGTTAGGTACTTAATCCTGCGTTGGCGATTGTCGCCCTGTCTTAAGGCTCAGAAGTCTAACCCAGCATTAAGGGGGAGGGTGACTTTTGCCTCTGATTCAAACGTTTTACATTCAGACATCAGTTTGGTGATGGTGGAAAGGAACAAAATTCCCTTATGAGGGAGGACGCTGGAAAGCGACCAACAGAGATATTACAGAGCGTGATTCAGAGGGGAATCGGGTCAGGGTTCTTTATTGAACAGTTCCGGCTACAGAAAGGCTAAAAGCAATGGAATTCAAGATGACGAATCTGAATTAATTAACTAGTCTGCCTGAACGGTTTGGTTCAGGAGGGTTTATGCTTAGAGCGGGTTTGAGTGTGCTGTTGTTTGTATTTTTGTTGCCTGGAGTCTTCTACAGTCATGGATGTAACGGCGACGGGAAAGATAAAATAGTAACGGATGAATCGGGTCGTCAAAGGTGTAAGCAGTGTAACCGTCATCTTGATGACTGTGATTGTCGATGTTATCGATGTCACAGGCAGTTCAGGGAAAAAAGGGAGATCGCCCAGGCAAGAATAAGAAAAAGAGGGCTGGCGGCTAATACCCCAAGTTCCAGAGGTAAGGACCCCAAGCCCAAAGTGGTGTATTTATCCACTGAGAATACTTGCCAGTGTGAAGAGCTACCACCAGCTTCCAGTCTGAAGCTGGGTCCCGGGACAAAGGCTGTTGCTTTTGATGGACCTTCAACAAGCAAAATGGCTTTGTTAGAGTCTTCCACGAGTGGCTTTTTTAATGAAGTGGTTATTGCTCCTGCTTCAGATGGGGGAAATCAGTCTGATTGTGAACGGGTTAATCAGCAGGACGATTTTAGCCTTGTCCAGCAGCAGACTTCAGTGGTTGATGAACCTGCCGGCGAGCAACCAGTCACAACAACTACATCCTTCAATGACTGTTATTTTGAAAGCAACATGGACACGTTCGTCCCCGACGATCCAGATGATAGCAGGATAGATAAATTTCGGCAGCTATTGACTCAGGCACAGTCTGCCATTCGACAGAATGTCGTGTTAGGTTTGATCTTTTTTGGCTGGATGAGAGCGTACACTTGGCCAAGGTATAGTATCCGGACTTTGGAAAAGAATGAATACGTTCTGACGCTTCCTAATCCTAAGGGAGGCTGTTTCCTTGCTGTTCTTATCAAAGAAGACAATATGATCTTTGTTTTTCTTCTGAATCAAGATGACGAAGTGATGGCTTATGCCAGTGATCAGGAACGTCACGTTATTTCTGTGATCAACTGCTACCTGAATAATGAGAGAGGTAGGCTTTATCCAGTTAATTTGCCTGACAATGATTTGTTCAAACATATGGTGAGGGCCACCTATAAAGCTTTTCTTTGCCCGGATGTAAATGCAGGAGAAGTCTCAGAGGGAGTCAAAGTCGACTCAGAGCCCGGAGCTGTCTCGGCTTCTGATAACTCAAAGGGGCTTAATACTAATCGAACTTTCTAACTCCCTGGTGCGCTGAAGATCTGAGCCTTAATCCTGTCTTAGGTGTCTTTGTGCCAGTCTCTGCTATGCTGATCTTCTTCGACATTTTATCAAGGAGTAACCCATGAGTGTGAAACCCAAACCCAAACCCAAACCTCAGACGACAGAGATTAATAATATCCGTAACACCCTGGCTGACGTAATTGACGGCCTTGGTCAAACCCGTGGTGAGATGCACCAGAGATTTGACCAGCAAGATAAGCGTTTTGACCAGCAAGATAAGCGTTTTGACCAGCAAGATAAGCGTTTTGACCAGCAAGGTTCTGATATTGCCGCTATCAAAGAAATGCTCCAAGTCTTACTCTCGCGCCAATAACCACGCCACCTAACAACACGCTCAACAGGGACGCACATACTGTGCGCCCGTCAGCTTTGGGTTGGCGATTGTCGCCTTGTCATAAGGCTCAAATCTCCACGCTCAACACGGGAAAACACGATTGGTATAAGCTGCCGGGCAGGAATTGCAGAAGAAAAATGTGGATCTGGGCTAATGAGTGACAACAAACAATCAGTCAGTCATTAACTGATTCATCCGAAGTTCAGTTATTTTTGCCGTGTTATCTTCATGGACGGTCAATACATGGCCATCGGCGCTGAAGATGGCGAGTTTGATCTCGTGAAATTGCTCGGAAATGATGGTGGCTTTCTCTTTCCATGTTCCATGGCTTGTCTGGCCATAAATTTTTGCCGTGCCATCGGTACTGGAGGTAACCAAATGGCGGTTATCGGGGCTAAATTCTATTGAATTAATTTGTAGCCTGTGGGAAAAACTGGCTTTTTCTTCCCAGCTTCCATTAGCCTTCTGGCCACATATTTTCACCGTGTAATCTCCGCTATGGATGAACACATGGCGGCTGTCATGGCTGAATTTGGCAAAGAAGAACCTTTCTATTCGGGAAATGACAGCTTCTACTTTCCATGATCCATTGACCTCTTGGCTAAAGATTTTCACCTTGTCATCGTCACCGCAGGTCAACACGCGACGGCTATCGGGACTGAAGGTGGCTGAGAAGACTCTATCCTCATGGGAAATGATGATTTCTATCCGCCATGATCCATCGTCCTGCTTGCCGTAGATTGTCGCGGTGCCATCGTTACTGCAGGTCACCAAATGGCGGCTATCGTTGCTGAATTTGGCTGAGTTGAGCTTATGAAAATGGGGAATAACGTTTGTTTGTTGCCACGATCCATCGGCCTTGAGGCCATTGATTTTTACCATGTGATCTTGACTGACGGTCATCAGATGGCGGCTATCGGCGCTGAATTTGGCTGACCTGAGACGTTTGTAATGGGAAATAATAGCTTTTTTTACCCATGACCCATCGTCCTGCTTGCCATAGATTATTGCTCTGCGATGTTCAATGGCCACCACATAGAGGCCATCGGCGCTGAATTCGGCTGAGTTTTCAAAGTCGTCATGGGAAATGATGGCTTTTTCTACCCATGAACCATCGTCCTGCTTGCCATAAATTTTCGCCTTCTCATCTATACTGGCAGTCACGACATAGCGGTCACCGGGGCTGAAGCTGGCTTTAAAGACAGATTTATCATGGGAAATAGTGGCTTTTTCTACCCATGATCCATCGGTACTCAGGTCATAAATTTTTGCGGTTTTATCGTCACTTGTGGTCACCACATGGCGGCTATTGGCGCTGAAAGTGACCGACCTGACCCAGTCATCATGAGAGATAGTGATTTTTTCTTCCCATGATCCACCGTCCTTCTTGCCGTAGATTTTCACTTTTCCTTTGTCAATAGGGATTATGACATGGTGGCCATCGGGGCTGAACTTAAACAAGTCCGATTTACCAAAAGCGGGGAATGTGGCTTTTGTCTCTAATTTAAATGTTTCACATTCAGACATCAGTTTAGTGACAGTGGAAACGAACAAAACAGGAAAATACTTGCTCTCTTGGCGATCCATGATTGATTTGATTAATGCCTCATCCTTTGTAAAGCGCCTCAACCAACCCTCGAGTTGATTTTTGTCTTTTGAAGTGAGGGGTGTCTTTAGTAGCGTCTGGTGTGATAAAGCAAACTGGCGATACCATGCCTTTGCTATTAAATCAGCATTTTTGATAGTGATGTTAATGTGTGAATTTACCTGCGCCAATTTGGCAATATCATGAGCCTGCAAATAAGTACAGATTTTGGATTGAAGTTCCTCGGGCAATCTGAGCAATGGTGAAGGCTTTTTCCTGTTATGTATAGTGACGTTCCTATTCATAGCGGTACCACTTCTTCTTTCTGATCGAGACTGATCCGCTGTTGATGAAAGTGAGCCACCAAAACAGGAAAGGCTTTTTATGAAATTCATGGCTTGCTTCCCCATAGTTATTATTTAAATTGGGTTGGTATTTAAAATTGACTGTGCAATTTAGAGTCGGTTTTATTACGAGAGTTCAAGACATTGATGTAAGCCTGACTGACAAAAAAGCAGGGTTTTGATCCGGGAAAAATGAGCACTAAGTAAAAAATGGGTTTCTGTCTTTCAGCACATTTCAGTGGCGTCTGGCAAGACGTTTTGTCGAAGTCCTGGCCAGTGTTCTGGTGCGCTCTACCGTGCCGGGCAGGCGTTGCAGAAGAAAAATGTGGATCTGGGCTAATGAGTGACAGCAATCATTCACTCATCTTCAGTTCAGTGATTTTTGCCGTGTTATCATCATGGACGGTCAATACATGGCCATCGGCGCTGAAGTTGGCGAATCTGATCTCCTGACGGTGGTGGGTAATGGTGGCTTTTTCTTTCCATGTTCCATGGCTCCCCTGGCCATAAATTTTCATCATTCCATCGCTACCGGCGGTAACCAAATGGCGGCTATCGCGGCTAACGCCTACTTGATTAATTTGACGCTTATGGGAAAAACTGGTTTTTTCTTCCCAGCCTCCATTAGTCTTCTGACCATATATTTTCAACGTATAATCTCCGCTGCGGATGAACACATGGCGGCCATCCTGGCCGAATTTGGCTGTCAGGGGCCATTCCATTTCGGAAATGACAGCTTCTACTTCCCATGACCCATCGTCCTTCTGGCCATAGATTTTCGCCTTGCCATCGTCACTGCAGGTCAGCACATGGCTGCTATCGGGGCTGAAGGAGGCTAAGTCGACAATATGCTCATGGGAAATGATGGTTTTTATCCACCATGATCCATCGTCCTTCTTACCATAGATTTTCGCCGTGCGATCGTCACTGCAGGTCACCAAATGGCGACTATCGTTGCTGAATTTGGCTGAGTTGAGATTATGAAAATGAGGAATGATGTTTGTTTGTTCCCATGATCCATCGGCCTTCAGGCCATGGATTTTTAACATGTGATCGTTACTGACAGTCAGCAAATGGCGGCTATCGGCACCGAATTTGGCTGACTTGACAGGTTTATCGTGGAAAATAATAGCTTTTTCTATCCATGCCCCATCGTCCTGCTTGCCGTAGATTTTCGCCCTGCGATCTTTACTGGCGGTCACCACATGGAGGCCATCGGCGCTGAATTTGGCTGAGTCGACACGGTCGTCATGGGAAATGGTGGCTTTTTCTACCCATGAACCATCGTCCATCTGGCCATAAATTTTCGCCTTGCTATCATAACTGGTGGTCACTAAATAGCGATCATTGGCGCTGAAGACGGCTGATATGACGGAGTCATCATGGGAAAAAATGGCTTTTTCTAACCATGATCCATCGGTCCTCAGGTCATAAATTTTTGCGGTTTTATCGCTACTTGCGGTCACCACATGGCGGCTATTGGCGCTGAAAGTGACTGACTTGACCCAGTCATCATGAGAGATAGTGATTTTTTCTTCCCATGATCCATCGTCCTTCTTGCCATAGATTTTCACTGTTTTATTGTCAGTAGGGATTATCACATGGTGGCCATCGGGGCTGAATTTAGAGAAGTCCAAATAACCATTAACGGAGAATGTCGCTTTTGTCTCTAATTTAAATCTTTTACATTCAGACATCAGTTTAGTGATGGTGGAAAGGAACAAAACAGGAAAATAAATGCTCTCTTGGCGATCCATGATTGATTTGATTAATGCCTCATCCTTTGTAAAGCGCCTCAACCAACCCTCGAGTTGATTTTTGTCTTTTGAAGTGAGGGGTGTCTTTAGTAGCGTCTGGTGTGATAAAGCAAACTGGCGATACCATGCCTTTGCTATTAAATCACCCTTTTTGATAGTGATGTTAATGTGTGAATTTACCTGCGCCAATTTGGCAATATCATGAGCCTGCAAATAAGTAAAAATTTTGGATTGAAGTTCCTCGGGCAATCTGAGCAATGGTGAAGGCTTTTTCCTGTTATGTATAGTGACGTTCCTATTCATAGCGGTACCACTTCTTCTTTCTGATCGAGATTGATCCGCTGTTGATGAAAGTGAGCCACCAAAACAGGAAAGGCTTTTTATAAAATTCATGACTTGTTTCCCCATAGTTATTATTTGAATTGGGTTGGTATTTAAAATTGATTGTGCAATTTAGAGTCGGTTTTATTTCGAGAGTTCAAGACATTGATGTAAGCCTGACTAACAAAAAAGCAGGGTTTTGATCCGGGAAAAATGACCAATAAGTATTCAGCCATATGGAATCGAATATATCTGGCTTATTGGTCAGATGTTGCAGAAGAATATGAGGGTTTGGGCTAATGAGTGACAGTAAACGATCGGTCAATCATCCATAGTTCGGTGATCATCGCCCTGTTACCGCCATGGATGGTCAACACATGGCCATCGGCGCTGAAGGTGGCTGACCTGATCTCTCTCCCAATCGGGCGTGGATATAAGACGGGAACGCAGAGCTTTCCGCTTGAGTATTTGTACATAGCCATTTATATTCATTCCAGGTCTGCCCCAGCAAGGGCACCCGGTGACGAAAACCAAGCAATGGACGAAAAATTAAGGCAGAGCTAACTGCCCAACCGCCCTTGAAGAACCAGATGAGCTCATACCTGAGTGACCCGTTAAGGCAGCGGCAAACCAAACAAAAGACCAACAAATAACCGAGGGGCACCCAGTTACTGCTGATGGAGGCCTATGCATAAGTCCGGTCGCTATGGACTGGCTGTAGCCTTTGAAGTCAGAAGCCTCGCCTGATAGAGGGTGTCGCAAAACTCTCTCTAGCGTGGGAACGAGTTGACTCCCGACATTCCTGCCTTCGCGGGAATGACGAGAATGAGGAGAGAGTTTTGCGACACCCTCTTAGGGACGAGTAGTTCACAAATGATGAAAACCAAAACACTGGCAACCATCATTTTTCTCTTCGCTTTATTTACATCAAAAAGCTTTGGTGATATCAACTACACGCCTTTTTCTTACGATAGACTCAAAAATCGCACAGAGAAGTTTTTGCTGGTGCGCGTAATTATTGGCTCAAAAGTTGTTAGCCCCCTGACCTTTGTCAATATCATGGAGGATAAACGACTCAACCCAGAAGATACCCTTCGAGTACTCTTCCTGAATGCACATGATATACCTGAACATCAGATAGAGGCTATTGCAGAACTGTACGATGATGGTCACAGTCTAATCTACAATCTGCAGACGGAATCAGATAAAATACAGGCAGCTTTTTATCCTGAGAATGTTGAACACGACGAATTCTTTTTTAGTTTTGTAAGAACTTTCAATGATCAAGTTGAAAACCCAGCATACGTCAGCGACATTATTAAAGCATCTATTTTTTATGATTTCAGGCATTCTTGTGCATTAGACCTCGATGTAAGACTACTGAAGCCATTAGAAGAAATAGACCAGATAAATAGACGTTTGATTCATTCGCCCTATTTCCATTCCAATGAGCATTATTTGGATTACCCTGTGGATTCCTATACATTCAGAGACGTGTCAGCGAATGGTCAGCTGTATCTCGACGCCTATTACAGGGGGCAATACTTGAAAGAGGAACAGATGCTAGAAAAATCTGACGCCAGACTGAACCATATCAATAAAAAGCCTGGTTTTAACTGGCACTCCATCACTGTAGGGAAAGAAAATGACAACACCTTTAATATTTTATTGCCTGCAGCCAAAGCCCCCCTGCTTCTTAGAAATGAAATGGATATATCTAATGCCCAAAAGCTTGAGTGTACAAGAGCTGGAATACATTATCTTGATGAAAGAAATCCAAAAGAGCAGCTGGAAAGTACACTGAATGAGCAAATAAACAGAGCAAAAGAACTTATTAAAGCACCTCTGGATGATGACTTACATAACGTAAATAGCCTGAAAATAATCGAAACATTTATTCGTCTACCACAATAAAAGGTTCATGTGCGGTCAGGTTGTGATTTTTGAAGATGTCCTCAAATTTTTCTGCCTGTACTTTTCTTTCAGGAAGATATCCAAGGACTTTTGAGTTCAAATGTTTCCTCATCAAAATCTATCGAAGCCTCTATACCTATAGGTGTGACAAGCATAGGATGGGTGTGGCAACTATCGAAGCCATAAAGTATTGGAACATTTTTACTGTTTAATATTTCATTTAAAACATCGAGTGGTGCTGGATTGTACCACTTGGTGACCCTGATTCAGGTTGATCTGGTGTTGATAAAAGTCGATCACCTATACCAGATTTACTATTTATGCAGTCCATAGTTTGTTTTTACCGTTGTTCTTATTTATCTCTGATTGGCAAGGATATTCAAAATTAATTCTGCAGCTTAGAGTCGGTTTTAGTAAGAAAGTACACATTGTTTTCATGCTCTCAGGACAACTTCTAAGTATCTGGCCAGTTGGTTTCGCATATTCTGGCGAGTGGATTTTTTCATCCTTCAAGGCGCAACGACGGGCGCGTAGCAATAGCTTCGCAACCAGAGTTGGGACGCAGAAGGATGGAAAAAGCCGCCGTCCAGAATATGTGAAACCAACTGGTTAGGTACCTAATCACAGGATTGTCGGCAAACAATCAGTCATTCATTCATCTGTAGCTCAGTGATTTTCACTGTGTTAAAGCCATGGACGGTCAACACATGGCCATCGATGCTGTAGGTGGCTGATCCGATGGGAATATTGAGGGAAATGGTGGCTTTTTCTTCCCAGGTTCCATCACTCTGCTGGCCAAAAATTTTTGTCGTGCCATCGTCACTGCCGGTGATCACAAGGCGGCTATCGATGCTAAAGGTGGCTGATGTGACTCTCCTGAGATGGGAAATGGTAGCTTTTTCTTCCCAGGAACCATTGATACTCTGGTCATAGATTTTCACCGTGTTATCTTGACTGCGGGTAATCACATGGCGACTATCGGGGCTGAAGGTGGCTGAGTAGACAAAACTGTTATGGGAAATGATGGCTTTTTCTTCCCATGATTCATTGTCCTTCAGGCCGTAGATTTTCGCCGTGCAATCCCAACTGGCGGTCACCATATGGCGGCTATCGGGGCTGAAGGTGGCTGAATCGACACGATGATCATGGTAAATAATGGCTTTTTTTCTCCATAATCCATCGTCTTTCTTGCTGTAGATTATCGCCCTGCCATCGTAACTGGAGGTCACCAAATGGCGACTATCGTCGCTGAGTATGGCTGAGTTGACCCTATGCATATCGGAAAAGATGGCTTTTTGTCTCCATGCTCCATTGGCCTCCAGGCCATGGATTTTTGCACCGTGATGGATAGTGGTCGTCACCAAATAGCAGCCATCGGCGCTGAAGGTGGTTGATCTGACTGAATCATCGTGGTTAACGGCTTTTTCTGTCCATGATCCATCGTTCTGCTGGCTATAGATTTTCCACTGGCCGAATAAACTGGTGGTCACCACATGGCAGTTATCATTGCTGAAGGTGGCTGATATGACTGGCTCATCGTAGCGAATAATGGCTTTTTCTGACCATGATCCATCGTCCTTGTGGCTATAAATTTTTGCCTTGTTATCACTACTGGCGGTCACCAGATGGCGACCATCGGTGCTGAAGATAGCTGAGAAAACAAATTTGTCATGGGATACAGTGGCTTTTTCTACCCATGAGCCATCGTTATTCTGACCATAAATTTTCACCTCACCACCAACACTGGCGGTCACCACATGGCAACTATCGGGGCTGAAAGTGACTGTGAATACATTGTTATTATGGGAGACAGTGCTTTTTTCTTTCCATGATCCATCGTCCATCTGGCCATAGATTTTCAGCGTTTTATTGTCAATGGCGGTCACCACGTGGCGGCCATCGGGGCTGATAGTAGCCGTGCACAACTTGCTATTATCGGGGAGGATGGCTGTCTCTGATTTAAATGTTTTGCATTGAGACATCAGTTTAGTGAGAGTGAAAAAGAACAGCGCAGGAAAATAAATACTTTCTTGGCGATCCGTGACTGACTTGACTAATGCCTCATCCTTTGTAAAGCGCTGCAACCATTTCTGGAGTTCATCTTTATCTTTTTTAGCGACGATTGTCTTTAAAAGAGTCTGGTGTGATGAAGCAAACCGGCGATACCATGCCCTCGCCATTGCCGCATCATTTTTGAGCCTGTTGTTAATGCGTGAATTTGCCCGTGTTAATTGGGTAATATCATGAACTCGCAAATAGGTGAAAATTTTGGACTGTAGTCCTGGGGGCAAATACAGCAATAATGAAAACTCATTCTTGTCGTGTACAGTGACTTTCCTACCCGCAGTGCTACCACTTGGCGTCTCTGGTGGAGATTGATCTGGTCTTGATGGAAGTTTATCACCAATACCGGAATGGTTATTTATGCAATCCATAATTCGTTTTTCGTGGTTATTTTTTTATCCCTGGTTGTCAAGGAGATTCAAAATTGATTCTGCAGCTTAGACTCGGTTTTAGTGTGAAAGTTCACATTGTTCTCATGCTCTCTGGACAACTTCTAATCACAGGATTAACGGCAAGCAATCAGTCATTAATCTTCAGGAGCCTGTAAAATGTCATAGTACATGGCCTGACTTTCTCTGAAACTGAACCAAACTCACCGGAAAATGTTTCCCATCCCGGCGGATATGTATGTGCTGGAGCTCCAGATAGGATCTATGATGGGTGTGGTTGTAAGGGGCGTTTCGTCCAAAGGTGGTCGGAAGCACCCCCTTTTCCTTGTAAAGCCTGAAGTCGTTTAATAGATCATCAGCCTCTTCCTTACTAATCGTATCGATGATCAATTGACTCTGAAACAGCCTTGCTTTTGCCATTACAACCCTACTTTTTATTGGTAGTTAGTACTTTTTTTGTTTTTTCACTCAATCGATCGAATTGAGCCTCAGAGGGATTAAAACGTCCTTTCCCATCCCTTCTTTCTTTCCTCGATGATTCTGATCATCTTCCAGGATTTCAAATCAGTTGGTTATCGCTGGCTTTTATGTTTTGTTTTCGCACTCAACAAAGTCCCCCAAGTCATCATCTGACCTGGTTCTCAACTTTTCAGTCATCTGCTCAACCATCTCATCGGTTGTAGTAAAACGACCAGGAACACTCCTCAACTCAGAAGTGCCACGTTGAGCATACTCGCAAAATGCGGTCATTTCCTCAAACAGCTCAGCCGGTACAGCATAGAACTGAACCTCATTATTCGAGGTCACTGCGATTGCCTCTCCCCGGGCTTCCGCTATGGCATTGCCCGGATTGGTTTTGAACTTGCTAATAGAAGTCGTGAACCCACAAAGCACTCTCTGCAACATAAAATCACCTTATTTAGATTCAAATTAAATCATTATTTAGACTAAATATAACACTATATTTAGATAACAGGCACAGGCACAGGCACAGGCAAGGGCGCAAATACCGAGGAAGACAGTCACTCCGGGGATATCCTCACACTGAAATTAACTCGGGAAGGGGACGTGATTGGCACGCTGAACAAAGATTTTGCTGGTTATAGTGAAAAACACAGACTCAATAAAAACGCCTTCCTGGAAAAGGATATGCATATCGGAAAAGATGGCTTTTTGTTCCCATGCTCCACCGGCTTCCAGGCCATGGATTTTTATACCGAGATCGATAATGGTCGTCATCTGTAGAGCAATTTACCAGTGACAGCAAACAATCATTTATTTATCTGAAGTTCAGTGATTTTTGCCGTCTCATTTAACATGTGTTGCAGCAAAATAATGTGGCTCTGAGCTAATGAGTGTCCGCAAACATTAAGCTATTCATCCGTAATTCAGTGATTTGTACGCTGTCACTTGTGATCAGCACATGGTCATCGACGCTGAAGGTGGCTGCCCGGATCGGACTAAGGCGGGAAATGATGCCTTTTTCTTTCCATGATCCATAGTTCCCCTGGCCATAAATCTTCGCTATTCCATCGTTACTGACAGTGACCAGGTGGCGGCCATTGACGCTAAAGCTTGCTGATGTGACAAGACCATCATGGGAAATGGTGGTTTTTTCTTTCCAGGATCCATTGACCTTTCGGCCATAGAGTTTCACCGTGTTATCTCCACTGCAGGTGATTACATGGCGGCTATCGGCGCTGAATTTGGCTGAGAAGAAAGTATCTTTATCGCGAATGACGGCTTTTTTTTCCCAGGATCCATTGTCCTTCTGGCCATAAATTTTCGCCTTGCCATTTTTACAGTAGGTCAGCAAATGTCGGCTATCGGGGCTGAAGGTGACTGAATTGACATGTTTATGGGCAATGAAGCCTTTTCGTTCCCATGATCCATTCTCCTTATGGCCATAGATTATCGCCCTGCCATCGTGACAGTTGATCACCAAATGGCGATTGTCTGCGCTCAGTGTTGCTGATTTGATGCCTTTATTACGGATGGCGATTTTTTTTTCCCAGGAACCATCGGCCACCAGGCCATGGATTTTCACCCTGTCATCGATACCAGCAGTCACCAAATAGCGGCCATCGGCACTGAAGTTGGCTGAGAAGATATAGCTGTCGTGAGATACAGTGAATTTTTCTACCCATGACCCATCATCCTTCTGATAATAGATTTTCACCTTGTTATCACTGCGGGTCACCAGGTGGCGGCTATCGGGGCTGAAGCTGGCTGACATGACTGTATCATCGTGTTGAATAATGACTTTTTCTTCCCATGAGCCATCGTCTTTGGGGCCATAAATGATCGCCTTGCAATCATCACTGGCAGTCACCATCTGTCGGCTATCGGGGCTGAAGCTGGCTGACCTGACCCTTTCTTCATGGGAAATAGTGACTTTTTTTTCCCATGATCCATCGTCCTTCTGACCACAGATTTTCACAGTTTTATCGTCACTTATGGTCAACACATGGTGACTATCGGGGCTGAAGGTGGCTGAGTTGACGGTGTCTTCATGAGTGATAGTAACTTTTTCTTCCAATGAACCATCGTCCTTACGGCCATAAACTTTCACCCTGTTATCTTTACTGCAGGTGATTACATGGCTACCATCGGGGCTGAAGCTGGCCGATTTCACATCAGCACTATCGGGGAGGGTGGCTCTTCTCTCTAATTTAAATATTTTACATTCAGACATCAGTTTAGTGAGAGTGGAAAAAAACACAGCAGGAAAACAAATACTCTTCTGGCGACCCATGACTGACTTGATTAATGCCTCGTCTTTTGTAAAGCGCCTCAACCAAACCTCAAGTTGATTTTTATCTTTTGCAGCGACGATTCTCTTCAGCAGAGCCTGATGGGATGAAGGAAACTGGCGATACCATGCCTTTGCCATTGCCGTATCATTTTTGAGTGTGCTGTTAAGGTAGGAATGTGTCCGTGTTAATTTGGCAACGTCATAATCCTTCAAATAAGTAGAAATTTCGGATTGTATGTCCGGGGGCAGATCGAGCAACATTAAAGGCTTGTTCTTGTTACCTTGAATAACGTTCCTACCCAGAGTGGTACCAGATGATGTACCTGATCGAGATTGATTCGGAGTTGATGAGAGTGAGCCACCAAAACAGGAAAGGTTTCTTATGAAATTCATGGCTCGTTTCTCCATAATTTTAACTTTGGTTGGCAGGGATACCCAAAATTGTTTCTGAGGGTTAGATTCGGTTTTAGCATGAAAGTTCAAGACATTCATGATAGCCAGACTAACAAGAATCCGTTGAACGATAAGTGACTCCCCAGACGTTTATGGAGATATTTTTTTGTTCTTGTCATTGAACCTTTCTCATTGTCAAGAGTCAAAGCACAAGAAATTACGAACCAATCAACCTAAAAATTATAATTTCATGCTGCACAGCGATACTGAGGGAGACTTAAGTTTACGATCTCCAGATTAAAGTATGTGTAACAATCAGGAGGTAAATTTTTAATGAATATTCGCCCGAACCCAAGCCCGCTACCCGTTAATTCAGACACTGAACCCAAAGGGAGCAGTTTATCTATAAGCTTTAAAAGGCAACTGGATGTTTTGGACCCAGATGATCCGCACTCCTCCAAGCCGCCATCTTTAACCCTGGTTGCAGCATTCCCCACTGAAAGTAACATTAATGCTCGATCGGTCACTACACTTGAACCCTTTATCAACTCAGATGCCGATAAGCCCTGCGAAATGATTCCATGGGGCACTGAATTCGAGCGTATTTATCAATCCCTGGAGCAAAAAAAACACCAGGAGATCGAAGCCCAGGTAAATGCTCTCAGTGATGCTCAGATTCAAAGTCTGTTCACTGTTACCCGACCCTCTCAAATCTGGGTAAGATCTGAACCTACGAATTCACTTATTGAATTGGCCGTCGTTTCCGAAAAGGCAGGCCATATTTTTTTCCAGGTTTTATTTGACCGACTGTCTTCGGAAGAACTACAGCATGCACTGTTAGAACCATACGATGACAACAAAACGTTTTTACATCTGATATGCTGTGTTATGGATAAACCATTACTCAAGAAGCTGGAAGAGAAAATAGATAGACAAATCCTTTTGGAGATGCTCACCCAACCCACAAATGACCTTGCTCCTCCCCTTGCATTTGCCTGTCTCTATAATAAAAGTACCCATCTGTTTGACACCGTCTTTGATGAAAACAGGGAATTGATTGTAAAACTCCTGAAGGGGAGTCCCGACCTTGATCAAAGCATACTACAGTTCATGTGCAATGACAGAGCAAGGCCCGGTGGAGCCCTCCAGCTAAGGACTGAAAAATACTTTCACCGTATTCAACAACTGTTATGTAAGCTGAACCCGCAGGAACGCTTTGACGCTATCCAATTTACCGGAAAATCCAATGAGTCTGCTTTACTATGGGCCTGCACAGGCAAACGACTCCATTCTGATGAATTGGTATTGATACTGACTGAAGAATTGGATGATGTTCAAAAAGCCAGGCTTTGTACCGTGCAATCGGAAACGGGCCATTCACTGATACAAAAGTGCCTTGAGCTTAACAAGCTTGATAAAGTTGCCTCTCTCTGCATGACTATCCACGATCAATCACTGAGGTTTAAGGTGCTGTCGATCAGCACATTGGAAGGCCATTCCTTCTTTAAACAGTGGCTTCTCAACTCTGCTGATTCTCATAGAGAAATTGAAGAAGGTATAGAGTACATGCTGCAGGATATGATCGCTTACCACCGGATTCTGATCATTGCTGGTGATCGACGTATTTGGGATCAGACAATCGACGGTACTGATCATCAGAACATCACACGGCAGCAAGAGCAAACTCCGATTGTAGAGGCCATGAACAGGAGTAAAATGAAATTGGCTGAATTTCTCTGGAAGCAGATTGCGGATCCAGAATTAAGAATTAAACTGCTGCTTTACAAAGCCAAACATCAGGCAACCCTGTTGCAGTATATGCTTGATGTTAGGGAGCGGTGGGATTACTTCAAATACAGGATCATGAACACCAGTAACAAGGCCTTGCAAAATTCATTTGCTGCTGAATTGTACTATCATGCCTTAGCTGCCAAACGTTTTGTTGATGCAGAATATTATTTCAGCCAAATAAGTGATAAAAAATTAAAACACGATCTATCGAACGATCCCAAATGTTTTTTTGTGAGTATCTCCAGGAAAACAGAGGCGGATATTGAACATTTTTTCAGTCAGAAAACTCCATCCCAATGCACAGAATCTTTAATCTATATACTTGAACAAACTCTCTATAATAAAAAATCCTTGCCGGAAAACCTTCTTCACGTGATTACATTGCAGAAGAATGCAGTCAATAAAGATACTTTTTCCAAATGGGCTACAAGTCCACAGCAAGGTGAACAATGCCCAATAACCACAGCCCTGAGTCGATACGTCATAGCTTACCGCAAATGGAAATGTCCTGAGAAATTCAAGTTCTATCCTGATAGCAGTGAACAGCGGGAAATGCTAGCCTGTTTGAATATGCAGATATTCCAGGGAATAGTAAGCATGATGAGTGAGGAGAAAGTAAAGGAGTTCTTCTTCTCTTTACAGGATGGTCATTATAATGTTTTACATCTGTTTGTCTATAAAGAAATCCTGAAAAACATAGTTTATGCCCTGGGTGATTCGGGCAAAGCCTTTCTTGAACAAATAAATCCTGCGACCGGTAGAAATCTATTGCATATTCTGTTTGAGCCCAGACTTATTGAATCTGAAGATACAGAACTGAATGATATCATTAATACCGTCAATTGGCTGGATGAAAACTATGAATTAAGCCTGTTTTTGCAAGGTCGTATGAAAAACGATGGCTCAACTCCTTTACATTTACTATTCTTGGCAGCCGACAATTCAACATTACTATCTGGTTGTATTGATTCACAAACATTACAAGAGCATATTATGAATCGGCTATGTCAACCAAATGCAGATGCTCTCCTGCTGGTTGAGTTATTTGAGCTTAAAGACAATAACGGCTGCACACCGCTGCACAATTTCTTTTCCTGTAAATATATCAATAACAAAATCGGTGATCTTTTAATTCAAAAACTGGGTCTTGAAACATTTTTTAAGCTAATGCACATCAAAGACAACCAAGGCAATACTGTTATGGATCATTTTTCAAAACGCAATAATCATTTGCGTGAGAAATACCAAAATTTGTTTGAGACTAGAAAAGCTCTGGTAAGGAGAACCTGAATCAGGTTGAAGCTCGACAATAAAACGTCTTGTCAACGCCTTGGCCTGACCGATGACAGACAGCGAAAGCAACAGCAGTGTTGCAAAGCGTGAATGTTTAATCATCCTATCCTTGCCTTCCGGTTTACAGGGAGGAAGGATAGACCAGGAAAGCCACAAGAAATGGCGATTTTTGGTTCAGAGACCTAAGGCATTGTTCCGGTTCACATCAATAAGCTTGCCCTGCCTCCCACTTAAACCGGCTTTTGATATCGTGCCCAACGCCAATCAGACAGGGAATGATGGCCAGAGTGATAAATGTGGCAAAGAGAATACCAAAGCCCAGGGAGATCGCCATGGGGATGAGCATTTGAGCTTCACGGGATGTTTCGAAAATCATCGGAGCTAAGCCGCCAAAAGTGGTCAGTGTCGTCAGGATAATGGGGCGGAATCGTCGGGTTGCGGCCTTATTAATCGCTTCTCGCCAATCTTTACCATCTTTTCTGTGCTTGTTGTAAGTAGTGAGTAGAATAAGGCTGTCGTTCACTACAACACCACAGAGTGCTATAACGCCCATAAAACTGATCATACTCAGGGTGTAACCCAGTATCATATGACCCAGGAAAGCACCTACCAGTCCAAAGGGAATAGCTGCCATGACCAGCAGCGGCTGGGTAAAGCTCTGAAAAGGTATAGCCAGCAGAGCGTAGATCAGAAGCATGGCCAGCAGGCTCGACTTCAGCAGTGCGCTCATGCTTTTTGCCGCACGTTTCTGGTCTCCTCCCAGGTCGATTTGCAGTCCCGGATACTTTGCCAAAAGCTCGTCAAACACATTTTTTTGCAAAGAGCTGATGATCTGAGGTGTAGAGCCTCTGGGGTTCACTTCTGCGGTAATATCAACGGTTCTGTTACCATCCCTGCGGATGACAGTTGATGGTGCAATGCTATGGTCTACGGTTGCGACACGAGTCAGAGGAATATAGTTGCCGTCGTCATTACGAATCATCATGTTGAGAAGGTCGGCTTCACTCTGTCTCAGTGCTTCGTTCAACATGACTTTTACCGAAACTTCGTTTCTTCCTTCCTGTTGTTTTATAGCAGTGACTCCAAAGAGAGCATTGCGCAACTGCTTTGAAATATCATCAGCAGTGAGTCCCAGTGCCATGCCTTCCTGACTGATACGGATATCCAGCTGAGGATTACCACTGGCAAAACTACTGGAGATATCTGTGACTCCGCTAAACTGTTGCAGTTGCCGTGAGAGGAATTCACTGGCCTGACTAAGAACTTCAGTGTCGCTGTGGCTCAGTTCAACGGTCAGGGCAGGATCACCTCCCGGTCCATGACCCGTCGTTGTGTAAGTGATACTCAGCAGGCCGTTCATTTCACCATTGGCTTTCCTCCAGAGTCTGGCAACTTCAGCCGTATTGATTGGACGTACATCAGGAGCCGTCAGGTTCAGAGAAACTCTGATCACCTCGTTCTCAATGATGGTTGTAAGGCCGCTAACCAGTTTATCGCCGCCATTTTCCCGGGCCAGCTTCTGAGCGCCAGCTTCAATGATTGCCAGAGTTTCCCTGATTTTACTGTCTGGACTACCGTATGGGAGGGTCGCGATGACCCTGACAAAGCTGGCATCGGTTCTGGGCATCAGATAAAAGCCCAGCCTGCCGCTGGCTTGCCATGCTCCAACCAGCACTACAATAGCCAGGGCAACGGAAAGTGACAGGTATTTATGATTAAGAATGCTGTTTAGTGCTGGCTTGTATCTTGTGTTTATAAACGACATTAGACGTTTGTTAGCACTTTGTTGAACGCTGTCCAGCCATTGACCTGCTTTACCTTTTGGCCTGTCTTTCGTTTGCCCCAGATGGGCAGGGAGAATAAAAAGGGCCTCGATCCATGAAATAGCGAATACGCTGATGACCACCAGCGGAGTGGCCTGCTGTAGCTTACCCAGCATTCCGGGCAGGGTCAGAATCGGGAGAAAGGCTACCATATTGGTCAGGATACTGAACGTCAGTGGTACGGCGACGTCTCTGGCGCCAAGAATAGCTGCTCTGGAAAAACTCATTCCTTCCTGACGACGATGATAGATGTTTTCACCGGCAATAATGGCATCATCCACCACAATTCCAAGGGCGATGATAAAGGCAAACATGGAAATAATGTTGATGGAAACATCCATTCCGGGCAGTAATAGCATTGCTCCAAGAAAGGATGTCGGAATCCCCATGGTGACCCAGAAGGCCAGGCGGTACTCCAGAAACAGGCTTAGAAGAACCAGCACCAGTAGCAGCCCCAGGAATGCATTTTTCAAAAGCAGGTTCATCTGGTTTTTGAAGTTTACCGAGTCATCATCGGTGATATCGATGCTCACTCCGGGAGGCAGTTCCGCCCTTATCTCAGGCAGAATATTTCTTACGGTATCCGATACACCGATGGGCGTTTGTTCTCCTACACGGTAAACAGTCAGTCCGGCTGCCAGCTGACCGTTATAACGTGCTTCCATTCCGTCATCGTCGAATTCATGGCTGAGTGTGGCAATGTCTCCCAGTTTCAGGGTGCTGCCACTGGTCATTGATTTGATCGGAACATCACGAAAAGTGTCAACCTGTTCACGACGTTCCTGAACCCTTACACTGATGTCGCCCCCGATAGCGTTAATTTCTCCGGAAGTTTGATCGAATGCCTGTTGACTGATAGCTTCGGAGACCTCTCCCAGAGTCAATTCATAACGTTGAAGCTGATCTTGATCGATACTGATCTGAATCTCATGCCCTGGTTCCATATCCAGCTCAATCTGGGTGAGTCCGGGGTCTTGCAGTAAACGGTCGCGAACGTTTTCTGCCAGAGTACGCAAAATCCGCTTGTCGACATCACCGTAGATCATGATTTCCATGACTTCTCTTTTACGACTCTTGACGGATATCCTTGGTTTTTCAGATTCTTCCGGCAGCGTGGTGAGCCGGTTTACTGCCTGATCAATTTCCTGAAGCATCTGGTTGGCATCATACCCTTCCATTACTTTGACGGTGATTGAGGCTGAGCCTGAAACCGAAGTTGAGTTGATCTCATCAATGCCTTCAATGCCCCGGATGGCATTTTCAACAGGCAGTACAATACCCAGATCGATCTCTTCGGGTGTTGCTCCCGAATAACTGACAGCGACCTCGATCCGATCAACATTGAATTCCGGCATAATTTCTTTCTTGATGCCCCAGGTGACAAACAGGCCGCCGATAATCAGAAAGAGCATCAGGAGATTCGGAGTGATTTTGTCACGGGCCATCCACGCGATAGCGCCTTTATTTTCGTTCATGGCTGCTTACCTGCAACAAAAGGCTTTTCAGTTCTTCGCAAGGGCAGGCCATCGACAGGGGCAATCAGCGAGGAGCTGACCAGTTGGTCACCATCTTCAAGACCAGAAAGCAGGATCGCTTTTTCGGAATCACGGTATACAGGTGAGAGGGTACGAATCTCAAGACTGTTATCCCGGGTTAACAGCCAGACCTGATGGCTGTTTCTTATCAGTGCTTCAGGCACGACAAAGGCATTGTCCACTTTTTTGCCCAGGATCTCTGCTCGGAGCAGGTCATTAATCATGACGGGAGGTTTATCGTTATTCTCTTCTCGTTGAGCCAGCGGGTCCTCAATCTCAATAATGACTTTTGCCATCAGAGAACCGTCGTTCAGTTCCGGAGATACGGAGATCAGTGTTCCCTGACGGGACTCCGTACCCCAATCCGGGCTGGTGATTTTCACCGCACTACCGGCAGGGTCTTCGTTGGCAAAATTCAGCCATTGCAATTGACCGGCAGGCACTTCCATTTCGATCCAGAAGCGGTCAGTAGAGATCAGCACCATCAAAGCGGTGCTGTTGTTAACCTGACTGCCGGGGTGAATAGTGTTGCTGATGATCTGGCTATCAAACGGAGCTGTTATGTGTGTTCTTCCAAGGTTCAGTTTTGCCTGATCCAGATTCGCCTGAGCCTGACTTAAGGCTGCTTTGGCGGCTTCCAGTTGAGGTTGCCGAAGGACCAGGGCTTCTTCTTCCGGAGAGAGCGTATTGCCTGTCAGTTCGTACTCCTGCCGGGCGATATTCTGCTGTCCCTGCTCCAGCTTCAATTCCGACCATGCCTGAGCGACAGCGGCTTCCTGTTCCCGAACAAGAATCTGATATTCATCCTGATCCAGAGCCACAAGCAGCTCACCTTTCCTGACACGGGAGCCGGGCACCAGACCATCAAGGATACCGTCGACCCTGCCACTGATCTCAGGATAAAGAGTGACCCGCTGACTGGGGATAACGGTACCCAGACCCCTGACACGAATGTTGACGGTTTGTTGTTCAACGGTAACCGTTTCCACCATTTGGGCTTTTTTCCCGGGTTCGGCACGACCGGCTTTGGGGGAGGTCGTCATCAGCAACCATGCTGCAATAACCGAGATAACAAGGATCAATAGAGGAGCAGCAGGTTTTTTCAGGTGTTGGATGGGGGGATTCATTTTCATATCAGTGTGTGAGCAGAGCCTTGTCTTGTTCAGTGCTTGCCATGCTTCCATGCCGGACGAGCTTTTCTATGTTCAGATCACCTGCCAGAGCTCGGTAAAGTTGAATTCGCGCGGCCAGAAGATTGCCCTTGCTAATCAGTTTCTGTTGTTCCAGATCCAGTCTGCTGTTTTGTGCGGTTAACACTTCAAGAAAAGTGCTGTCACCATTCTGATATCGGGTGAGTTTGAACTGTTCTGCCTTCAAAGCTAACGACAATTGTTTGTCAATACTCTCTAGGTGCTGGTGCACGGACTGTTCGCGAGTCAGTGTGGTTTCTACTTCCGTAAAGGCTTCGAGAACTGCTTGAGAGTAAGTGTTCAGAGATTCGCTTAAAGCAGCTTGTCGACGATCGACTTCAGCTTTACGCATCCCGCCGTCAAAGAGTGGGCCTATCAGTCCGGCCGCCAGATTGGCTGCCCAATCATTCATCAGAGAAGAGAAGTTTGAGCTGGTGGATAACACTGAGGCCGTGAGATTGATCTGAGGTAGCCGGTTGGCTTCGGCCATTATTAATTGCTGGTTTTGACGCTCGACATTAAACCAGGCCTGTTTCAGATCCGGGCGACGACTCAGTAGGTCAGCTGGCAAGCCGGTAGCAGGAAGAGGTTTCAGCTCCGGGGTTTCCGGAATATCGATTGAGGGCAGAGTGCTTGTCCCAATCAGAAGCGCCAACTGTCGGGAGGTCAGTTGCTTCTGATGCCCGGCGGCGAGTTTTTTAGCCTTAAGATTTTCCAGAAGCTGTTGCTGTTGCAGCAGGTCTTCTGCCTGTGTCTGACCGTATCGGAATCGCAGTTCAATCACTGACAGCTGACGGGTCAGATTTTCAATCTGCTGGTGATAGAGTTTGATCAGAGTTTGCTGGGTGACCAATTCATACCAGTGACGGGCTACTTCAGACGACAATGTTATTGTTGCAATGGCCAGTGCTTCTCGGCTGGCGAGAAAATCGAATTCTGCAGAGGCTTCATTGGCTGTCAGGCGTGACCAGAGATCAATTTCATAACTGGCCATCAATCCGATCTGAAATTGCTCCATATTATTGGAAGACTGACGGGTTCGGCTGCCTGCGAAGGTCGCATCAACATTGGGAAGTGATGCTGCTCCAGATTGTCTGGCAGCGGCTTCAGCCTGACGAAGCCTGTCCGTTGCCGCTTTCAGACTGAAATTATCGGTCAGTGCTTTTTCAATAAGAGTATTGAGCTGGGGGTCATTGAAGCTTTGCCACCAGAGGCTGTACCTGGCTTCATTGCCGGATTGAGAAAAGGCCGCTGGCAGAGAAACTTCTGGTGACGATAAGTTGTTCTGCGTGGTACAACCCGACATCAGGAGGAGCAAGGTTCCTATTGTCAGGTATCGTAGGTATTTCATGGCTGAGAAACGAGTCATTCTAAACAGCCATTATCCTGAAACCGTGATTTTGGATCAAAGGTAATTACCAAATGCTTAGATAAGCTATTGATTTATCCACAACCTTGCCAGCATTCCTGCCTTGCTGGTGTAGCCTGTTGTAATGGTTTTGATTTCACCGTTTCTGATGATGAAAATAGACGGCGTCACGCTGACATTCCAGGCTCTGCTGACAGAGCCCTGCGGATCATTAATGACAGAAAAGTGCAAATCTTTAGCATTAAGGTATCGCGCTACTCTCTCATTGTTGCCCGAGGCCAGGGCCACGCTAACGACCTGATACTCTTCTGACAAATCACTCACCGCAGGGCTGACCCAGTGACAGACCCGGCACCAGCTGGCCCAGAAATAAAGCAGGACGGGCTTTTCCTCAGACAGTGTGTAAAGGTCGACTGCTTCTCCGTTTATGGGGATTGCACGCAGCTCTGGAGCCTTGCCTGAAGGCATATCTTTTTGCAGATAGACGTTGTATGCCGTCATGACTGCAACACCGATTAGCAGCGTGAAGAAGGCTTCCCGAATAAACTTGCCAAGACGTATGCTCATTGAAATCCTTTCTAAGTCAGAGCTTTCTGAATCAGGCTCACTGCTTCAGCAGGCAGAGCCAGTGCAAGGGCTTCCCGGTGAGCCTGTTCTGACATTTTGACCCAGGTCTTCTGGACAATTCGAATAACTTTATCCTCCGGGTGCTTCCCGGCAAAGTTCAGAAAGTCGGTTTCAATAAATACCAGACAGGCGCAGTCTTCAAGGGTCTGTGCTTCGGCATTGCGTTTGATGCCAAGTTTGCGAATGATACTTTCGGTCTGCTTGCAACTCTCTTCACTGTAACCATTCTCCTGCATGATCGCTATTGCTTTTCGGGCGTGCAGCTTGCCCAGTTCGGTTCGCCATTTAAGGTATCCGGGGCGATCCATCGGGAATTCTGAGCGCGGAATTTCCCAACGGCAGAGATGCTGGCTGCGAACAGCAATCTGCAATTCTTCAGAAGCATCCGGGCTTAACTTATGGAGCCATGCAGACATATTCTCTGCATAGATCAGTTCTTTGGCTTTACCTTCGAAGGTTTCAGGGTCTTGTTCATGCAGCTTGTCGATCGCTGCGAGAGTATGTTGAATACGGCTCATGGACTTTTATGTTTTTGTGGGTGGATTTCTATCAGGATAGATGGCGTTGCTATCGTGAGAATTCTCATATTCAGGCAGCTCTTTCTGCTTCAGACAGATCGGTCAGAGTGCTGTATTGTTGCCGGGCATAAACCAGTGGCAATGAGCCCCGGTTCAGGCGAACTTCGCGAACATGGCCAATACAAATATGATGGGTACCGGACTTATTGATTTCCTGCAGTTCACAGACGACGCTGGCCAAAGCTTCATCCAGCATGGGTGCTCCGTATTGAGACGTTGTCCAGTCTCCTGCTTCCAGGAATCGCTGCTCGCCTCTGGCACCTGAACTGCCGGCAAATACATCAGATACATTTTGCTGGTCTGCGCTCAGAACATTGATACAGAAATAACCGCTGGCTCTGATTTCTGCCAGTGTCTGTACGTCTTCATGGATACAAGCCAGCATGGAAGCCGGTTCCATGGATAAAGAGCATACGGCTGTGGCCGTAAGACCGTTTCTTGATCCGTCATGTTGTGAAGTAATGACGTTGACGGAGGCTGCCAGTTCCTGCATGGCCTGTTTAAAGTCCGAAACCAGAGACTGATCACTCATAAACTGCACTCACGATTGCTAAGGAATTGAAAATAGCTACTTATGCGAAATTGGGTACTATGATACCAATCAAACAGAAGTGCCGATAGAGAGGGAGAGACCTGCTGATTTCCAACAGGTCGAGAGGCCATTAACTCCGGAGAAGGTCATTCGTTGCGAAAAAAGTCGTTGAGCCTGGTAGCCAGCATCATATTGCCTTCAGTGCGAACCTTGCCAGCCATGAAGGCCTGCATGCCATCCAGTTTACCGGTCATGATACCGACAAAAGATTCAGTGTCTGTGATTAAGGTGACACTGGGGTCATTACTGGCGCCCTTGACCACACGACAAGTGCCGTCATTGATGGTGATGTGATAGCTATCCCCGTCCGTAATATCAAACTGAAAAATCAGTTTTTGCCCTACTGCGGCAATGGCATCAAAACGGTTGGGCATTTCATCAAAGATTTCTTGCACCGTGGCCATTGTTATAACTCCATGAGTATTTTTTCTGTTATATCCTGAGGCTCTTGAGTGGGTCAGGCTTTTATGTATTGTGCAATATTCGCAGATCATATCCGATTTTTATGAAAAACTCTCCTGGATATTGCCTTATTGACAGACACCAACCCATGGTAAAGGTTTTTCATAACTTTTAGACAGGGCTATGCTTCAGTCAATCCGCAAGGCTTCTGAATCACGGCTTTTTTATGGATTATGTACTGGCACTGTCTGGCTGTTATGCGACAATTGTTCGCTAAAATCTTTTGTCGCTACGGCCTGTGTGTCTCGGGAGGTCCTATGGTTTCTGAAATTTTTAATCCGGAACATTGGCAGGAAGTGGATGGCTTTGAATTTGAAGACATTACTTATCACAGAGCCAGACATCAGGGAACCGTGAGAATTGCTTTTAACCGGCCCGAGTGTCGAAATGCTTTTCGACCCCAGACAGTGGATGAACTGTTCCGGGCGCTCGAACATGCGAGAACCTCCAGCAATATAGGCGTTGTGATTCTGACGGGCAACGGTCCATCCCCGAAAGATGGAGGTTGGGCTTTCTGCTCCGGAGGCGACCAGCGTATGCGTGGCAAAGACGGCTACAAGTATGAGGGAATACCTCAGGATGCGCAGGATCATGCCCGTCTGGGGCGTTTGCACATTCTTGAAGTGCAGCGACTGATCCGGTTTATGCCCAAGGTGGTGATGGCGGTAGTGCCCGGGTGGGCCGCAGGAGGTGGACACAGCCTGCATGTTGTCTGCGACCTGACACTGGCTTCGGCAGAACACGCCGTTTTCAAACAGACTGATCTGGATGTAGCCAGCTTTGATTCGGGGTATGGCTCAGCCTATCTGGCCAAAATGGTCGGACAAAAACGGGCCCGCGAAATCTTTTTCCTGGGATTGGATTACTCCGCTCAGGAGGCCTTTGAAATGGGTATGGTCAATAAAGTAGTGCCTCACGCAACGCTGGAAGAAGTGGCCCTGCAATGGGCAGGCACGATCGGCGAGAAATCACCAACAGCTGTTCGCATGATGAAATTTGGCTTAAACATGACTGATGATGGTATGGTTGGCCAGCAGTTGTTTGCCGGCGAAGCGACCCGGCTGGCCTATGGCACGGAAGAAGCCAGGGAAGGACGTGATGCTTTTCTGGAAAAGAGATCCAGGGACTTTTCTCGTTTTCCTTACCATTATTAAGGATGGGTCGAGGCGTTGGTCTATAGTTTCTCTGGCTCCCATGCTTTTAACTCTCTGGACCCAAGCGTGGGAACCCATACCTTACCACAGATTTTAGAGCCCGGATTTCAGGGGGTATACATTCCCTTGCGGAGCTTGGGAAAGAATAATTGGGTCGAGATACGGGTCTCAATTTACAGAGACTGACTGCGGTTAATGTTCAAATTAGTGAACTCAGGAAAATAAGAAAACAACTCTCAAAGGTGATGAATTTGTCTGAAAATAATGTAGTGCTTGAGCAAAATGGTTCGGTCTTGATTGTGACCATGAACAGGCCGGAAAAAAAGAATGCCCTGACCAGTGCTATGTATGCCGATATGGCCAAAGCACTGGCCGATGCAGATAAGAATGATGCTGTTCGTGTTGTTCTGATTCAGGGATACACCGATGCCTTTACGGCAGGCAATGATCTGGGTGACTTTCTGAAACAGGGTCTGGGTCTCGACTCCCCTGTAATGACGTTCCTTCGTCAACTGGTTGCTTTGGAAAAGCCCTTGGTGGCAGCGGTCAGCGGTGTCGCTGTCGGTGTTGGTGTTACGATGCTGTTGCACAGCGACCTGGTTTATATTGCTAAAAACGCCAAGCTGAGATTACCGTTTGTCAACCTGGCCCTGGTCCCGGAGGCGGCTTCCAGCCTTCTGCTGCCTCAGGTGATGGGGCATCAGCGTGCCGCAGAACTGCTTATGCTGGGGGACTTTTTTGATGCAGAAACGGCCCGGGATTACGGTATAGCCAACGAAGCGGTTGATACTGATCATATCTTTGAACATGCCCTGGCCAGGGCTGAAGAGTTGGCCGCCAAGCCAAAAGAAGCACTGAGATACACCAAAAAACTGCTTAAACAGTCCTACCGCAGTGATGTCGAGAAAAGACTGACCGATGAAGGCGCTCTTTTTGCTGAACGACTTCAGTCGGACGAGGCTCGCGAGATTATGGGTGCCTTTATGGGGAAAGCCTGATAGTCAGGAGTTATCTGTCATCCGGTGCGAATAATGTAATCAAACCAATCCGAAGGGTCTGGCACGTCTTCTTCGGATGCGACAGGTTTTCCTTTTACTGAAAAACCAGCCTTGTGAACTGAATCCGGATCACCCGAAATCAAAGGGTGCCATTCAGGTAGATCATAGCCCTCATGCAATAACCGATATGCACAGCTGTCGGGCAGCCATGGGAGATGTTCCTGCATGGTTCCGGGGGTGAGCATAATACAGTCGGGCACAAACTTGCGGCGATGTTTGTAGTTTTGACATCGACCCGTTGTGAGATCCAGTAATTTACAGGAAACCGCGACGGCATGAATCTCGCCGGTGTTGTCATCAATGAGTTTGTTCAGACAACAGCGCCCGCAGCCGTCACAAAGAGACTCCCATTCATTACGGGTCATGGCTTTCAGGCTTTTGGTGCGCCAGAAAGGTTCTTGGGCTGGTGAAGACATAGGCTGGAAATCGGCTGGTATGAGAGTGTGAAACTTACCGCAAATCTTCGACTTAAGATATAGGTGGCTTCACACTCTATCCTGTTTTGGCTAATGGGTCGGAGACAAGAGTCCGGTCCACTGCCACCAGGTCATTGAGAAGAGTACAAAGGTCAACAGACTGGCCAGAGTCAGCAGCAAACCGATCCGGGCAAATGTTTTTGCCTGGAAGGTGCCTGTTGAATAGGCCACCATGTTCTGGGGTGAGTTCACCGGCAGAATCATACCAAAGCTCACGGCAAACAGTTGTATGAGCACCAGCCCCATGGCGTTATGTATCATGCTGTCTGGCAGGGTGTCGGCAAAAGCCAGGAATACCGGCAGCAATGCTACGGTCAGGCTCATTGCCGAGGCAAAGCCCAAATGCATGACCACAGTAAACAATGTCATCACGAACACCAGCAGGGCCAACGACATGGTGTGAATTTCCATGGATGAAAAACAGCGTTCTGCCAGCCAGGCAGCAGCGCCTGTACTCACCAGTTGCTGACCGAGACTGATGCTGACGCCAAACATGACGATGACGCCCCAGGGAATGCGTTTCTCAATATCTTTCCAGCTCTCAAAGACCCCAATTCCGGGCAGCAGCAGACAAACGGACATCAATAACATGGTGGCTGGAACAGTAATGTGGTGAAACGTGCCCTCGGTCACCCAGAGGCTGATCAGGAGAACGGTAAAAAGTGCCAGCTTTTTCTGTTGGGAGGTCCAGGGGTCGGAAGAGGTGTCCAGGCATTGGCCGATGTCGTCTTTCAAAGCGTGTCCCTTGACCTCCATTTTCAAAATAAAATACAGGATTACCGTCATCAGGGCCGACCAGGGACCGGCATGGATCAACCATTGAATCCAGGTCATGGTGAAGCCCGTGTGTTCATGCATCAACTCAAGGCCCGCCACATTGTGGCCGGTGGCTGTCATGACACCAACGTTCCATATTGTGCTGACCTGGGCGGCCCCCATAATCAATACCGCCGCCAGACGGCTTTTGGGGTCCAGACCCAGTGTCGCGATCACCCCTGCCAGAATAGGAACCTGAACGGCCGTACGCCCAGTGGGTGAAGGAATCATAAACGAAAACACCACGCCGACCAGAAGGCAGCCAGCAATAATAGCGCCGGGGCTGGGGCGAATGCGTGACAGAATGGTCAGGGCGATACGTTTGTCCAGCTCTGTGGACTGCATTGCGGCAGCCATGATCAGTGCACCGGCTATAACAATGATGCTGGGCGATGAAAAGCCTTTCATCGCCAGTCCCAGTGCTTTACTGGTACCCAGGACTGCACCGGTTTCACTGCTGGGGACAATGCCTGTCAGGAGGGTAACCAGTGCAGCAATAAGCAGGGCACTGATAGGGTAAGCCAAAGCTTCTGTTACCCAGAGAATGACCGCCAAAACCAGAATGCCCAGCATAATCTGGCCATAAGCGGTCAAACCTTCAAGAGGCAAAGAGATCACCAGAAGGAGTGCACAGAACGACAGGGGAACAGCCAGTCTTGCAGTCCATTGTTTCAATGCTGTAGTGTTTTCCAGATGGCTGGACATGATACAACCTCATTCAATTATTAGTGTTCGTAGGAGAGGAACCTTAAAGTCTAATAAAGGATGAAGTTCTTGCAGGATTAATCGTCTTCAAAAACGAATTTTTGCAGTAATAAGTACTTTTGTGCCATATCTTCTGCGTCTTCCAGCAGGTTTTCAGCGTCCTTAAGATGACCCTCCGGGCTGTAGTGCTCCGACAGTTTTTCAGTCAACGCCTGACACTGGAAGATATGTTCTCTGGCCGAGGTCTGGTTAGCTTCGGGAGACATTGGGTTTTTGACGGCTGCAGGGCCAATGGCCGTTATGGTGAGCATGCTGTTATCAGCCTCAAGGGTCTCAACGGCGGGATCAAGAGCTGTCTTTTCCGGTGCAAAAGTAGACAGGGAATCCAGTCTCAGGTGTTCCGGTTGGATGCCCCGTTCAGGCAATTCTGTATGCACCACCGTTTCAAACCAGGCCGCCAGAATCTGCTGACGAATGGCTGCTGCCTCTTGGGTAGTTGCGTCATTGTGTTGCAGGTAGGCATCGGCAATTTCAAGAAACTGGCACAGTTGGGCAGGTAGCTCCATGTCAATCTGGATGACGTGCCGGTTTTCAGTGTGAAAGATTTTCAACGGTACCGGTTCATTCTTAAGTGAGAGGCAGAGCTTTTCCAATTCGCCAGTGATTGTATATTGGCTGTTGTTGTCGAAATCTTCCTTCCTTTCGATCAGGTTGAGCTGGATTCTGTTGAGCATGTTTTCTCTGATACCGGGAAGGACAGGCGCCATATGACCCAGTCTCTCCTGCATGTTTTTGGCCAAAGACCGGCTGAATGACGAGTCGGTGACCGTCGTGTAGAAAGGGCTCCTTAGGGCAGTTTCATTGAGAGCGGAAGCCAGGGGCAATGAAAATGCACACCGACAGGCTAAACGCTTTGGCGGCCTGGCTTGCCCGTCAGTCCCGGCCTTATGGGCTTTATCATCGACGGTTTCTGTTGCCAGATATTCGGCGCTGGGCGCGTCAGGCTCTGCCCGGGCATTGATCAGGAGGTCCACAGGGACTTTGTTCCTGTGGCTGCCCTGTTCGCTCTGATGTTCCAGATGAACAAGATGTTTTGTATTTTGCTGATCAGGCGCTTCAATATCGACGACCCGGGCATTGGCGACCATTTTAAGGGGCGACGCATCAGGCTCGGCCATCTCAAGGACCTGGTTCCAGAGAGCCTGATGCAGGGTGCCCGCTGAAATTTCTCCAAAACCGTCCGGGTGCAGCAGACCTGAGCTGCTGTCAGTGTTTTGTGGAGAATGTTGTTCAGGGTCTGGCAGGCTTGTAAACAGCAGGTCAAACTGTGCACCGAGATGAAAACGTAATGCTTCCATCCATTGCGGGTCGAGCCGGACCGTCTCGTTGGCAGCAAAGACGGGTTCCGGGTTCAATAACAGGGTGACATCAGCACCTGCTTCAACCTGCGTCAAGGCCGCCAGCAGTCCATGGATGCCGGAACCATCAATGATAACTTGTGGATGGTATTCCGCCTGCTGATGTTTATCCAGAATCCAGCCAGTAAGACTGGCATTAATGGCCGGGCTGTCCAGACTGGCAAGATCATAAAGTTTCGATAACGTTTGCCTGGAATAGCTGTCTGGCCAGTTACGTCCGTCCAGCAGCAGGGAGTCTCCCCACTTTTTTCCCAGCCGCTGCGCTATTTCCAGTTTCTGCTTTTTGGCTGCGATAATGGCCTGTAATTCTTCCCCGGTGAGTGTTATTTCATCTTCGATTTTCTTTCTGATTTCAGCAGGATCAACCTCTTCCAGCTGGTCAACCAACTGAGCAAAGGACTCATGCTCGGTGCTGTAGGTTAATAATTCGTTCTCTAGCTGTGCCCTGACATCCACCAGCTTTGCCCTGGCTTCCAGGGGGTGGTCACTTTCATCGGGATCTTCGATTTCAAAGCCCAGCTCTTCCATTAATTCGTCGGTATCTTTAACCTGCTCGAGAAACTCCAGCTGAAAGGCATCGATTTTTTTAGCCGGATCGCCGTTGGGGTAGGGCAGTTTTCGAAAACCGAGTTGATTGATATCCCTGACCAGGTGTTGGGTAAGGCTGAAACGCATGGGGCTGCTGATTTGACTGATCTCATCCGTGCATTCAGTGAACGCTTCGGGCGACAAGTCGGCTTTCAGCATGCGAACCGCCTGCCACATTTGTTCGGTTTGCCGTTTTCTGTATTGATTAGACAGACCGGCAGCGGCAAAGCTTTGCTCCAGCTGCGCTTTTAATTCATCCGAGTCGTCGGATGTGTGTTCTTCGAGAAACACACAGGTGTAGTACAACCAAAGAAACTGATCTGCGTCGGCAAGATTGATTGCAGGCAGCTTTGTCTCCAGCTCTTTTCGAGCCTCTTCGAGCATAAGCCGGGGCACTTTCGGAAAAATCACCGGGCGTTCAAGCGAATCCATTGGGACCAGAGTGATAGGTCTTGATATTGGGGAAACCGGGGCCTCAGGCGGGTCTTCCGGCACTTCCACCGGTGTCGGTATGTAGGGGATGCCGCCGTTGATGGGCGAAGAGTCTGTGGTTTCTGACGGCTGCTGAAGCACAGGCGTTGCTTCGAAGTCTATCGATGTTGATTCACCGGGCTGTTGGGCCTCTTCAGCGGGTGGAGTAACAATAATGGTCGGTGGCGTAAAGGGAATAGCAGGGATTTCCGGAGGTGTCCTTTTTTTAACCTCTCTGGCAGGGCCACTGCATTTCATGGCATCGGGAAACCGGTGCCTCTTCGGGTTGCCGGACACCTCTCTGATCCGTCCTTTGAAGTTCATGGCATCCACCAGTTTGACTTTTCTTTTTGGCAGAGGTTTGCTGGTAACGGGTTCTTTTTTTCGGTCAGGGCGTAACATCAGTGCTGCGTTTTCTTCTATTACTTTGGCTTCCCTTTCCGAAAAAAAGACGTATCGACCGGCTTTGGCGCCTTCGAAGACCTGTTTTCGCAGAGATAAGCTAGTCTCAGGCTTGCGAATAACGTCGATGATCATTTCCCTGAGCGTTCTTTCAGCCTCTCTGTTTCTCCGGTGTAACAGTTTCCAGGGGCCTTGCTTCAGAAACTCTTTTGGGGAGGTCTCTACAACTGGTCGGCCATCCCTGTCCATAGCGACACGACAGGCCCGCCCTTCCTGAGTAGCCTGGTCGATGAGCCCCAGATGATGGCTTATGTGTTCTTCTATGCTGGGCATGTCAGTCTCTGATGCTTCCCTGATTGACCGGGAAAGACTTTTTTCGCTCCCGGGAGTCTGCAGGATGGAATCCATCAATTTAATTAGCGGCACGGAATCGGTTCGGTAAAGAGCAGATTTAAACGACCAGTCATTTTTGGTTACTGGTTTCGGCTAAGTACCTGGCCATTTGGTTTCGCATATTCTGGCGAGTGGATTTTTTCATCCTTCAAGGCGCAACGACGGGCGCGTAGCCATAGCTACGCAACCAGAGTTGGAACGCAGAAGGATGGAAAAAGCCGCCGTCCAGAATATGCGAAACCAACTGGTTAGGTACTTATGCAACTTTTTAGCCTTAACCTCTACAGGACAGACTGGTAGAATCCTCAACCCGTTCATCTGGCAAAACGTTTTATGGTCAGGGTGCCCGAATATGACCCAAACTATCGGACTGGTGCTGGCGGGTGGCCAGTCTTCCCGGATGGGGCAGGACAAGGCTCGTCTGCTCTGGCAGAACATTCCCCTGTTTCAACATATGCAAAATCTGCTGCATGAGTCGGGTATCGATAAAGTACTGCTCAGTGGTGACCAGTTTGGCAGCAGGGCGCTGGTGGATAAAATACCTGGCCGGGGACCTCTTGGCGGTGTTCATGCGGCCATTGACACTCTACCCGATGATGTGAACCTTTTAGTGGTACCAGTGGATATGCCTCTATTGCCACCGGAAGCCTGCAGGAAGCTGGTATTATCTGCAGCTGAGCTGGGCAGGGCGGTTATCTTTGAAACCTTTTCCCTGCCACTTATCCTGCCTGTCGACAGCCAGCTACGAAGTGCCGTCAATAGTGCGCTGAGCAGTCAGGATCACCAAGACTATTCACTTGGACGGCTGTTTGATCGTCTGCCGGGTGTGGCTGTCCCGCTTCCTGCCCCAATGGCAGCGTATTTCCAGAACACCAACACCCCCGATGAGTGGCATCGTGCCCTGAAAGCCATGAGCGGGGAAAAGCTTGAGAAATGATTAACGGTATTAACGGAGACATGATGGCTCATAAGCAAGCAACTGAATTAGTACCCCTGAATATTGCGGTTCTGACTGTTTCTGATACCCGCACAGAGGAAACAGATACCTCCGGCCAACTGTTGGTGGATCATCTGACTGCCACCGGTCATAAATTGGCTGACAAAGCCATTGTCAAAGACGATATCTACAAGATTCGTGAAGTCGTATCCCGCTGGATCGCCTCAGACCATGTTCAGGTCGTTCTGGTGACCGGCGGCACAGGTTTTTCGGGCCGTGACAGTACACCGGAAGCCTTACTCCCCATTTTTGACAAAGAAATAGACGGTTATGGCGAGCTGTTCCGGCAACTCTCCTATGAGCAGGTGGGCACCTCCACCATTCAGTCGAGAACCGTTGCCGGCCTGGCCAATAGCACCATCATTTTTGTGATGCCGGGTTCTAACAACGCCTGCAAGACTGCCTGGGAAGGTATTATCAGAGAGCAGTTGGACCGTCGTCACCGCCCCTGCAACTTTGTCGAGCAACTCAAAAAGGTTGAAGGCTGATGTCGCTCACCCATACCAACGACGAGGGCAAGGCCAGCATGGTGGACGTGGGTGACAAAAATGTCACCCGGCGTGAAGCCAGAGCAGAAGGTTTCGTGGTGATGAAGCCGGAAACGCTGGCACTGGTAGCCGACAATGGTCTCAAGAAAGGCGATGTTCTGGCGGTAGCACGCATTGCCGGTATTCAGGCTGCCAAACAGTGTGGCAACCTGATCCCTCTGTGTCATCCGTTAATGCTTAACTTCATTGGCGTAGAATTTGAACTTGAGCCAGAGCAAAACCGCATACGTATTGAGACCTGCTGTCGCCTGAGCGGTAAAACCGGTGTTGAAATGGAAGCACTGGCAGCAGCTTCAATGGCGGCTTTGACAATCTACGACATGTGCAAGGCGGTGGATAAGGATATGTGCATTGAAGGTGTGCGGGTGCTTGAGAAAAGCGGTGGCAAGGGCGGCCACTACAAAGCAGGGTAGATGGCTGTGGCAACATAGGAAGCTGCCACTGGTTTTGCGGGTTTTAGTTAACGGGTTGTCGTTGCCGGATTAATAATTCCAGTTGTTCAAAGCGTTCAGTGAACTTGGCATCCATCTGCTCCATGCGTTCGGCGAACTTTGAATCCATCTGGTCCATGCGTTCGGTGAATTTTGAGTCCATCTGGTCCATGCGTTTTGTGAATTTTGAGTCCATCTGGTCCATGCGCTTGGTGAATTTTGAGTCCATATGATCCATACGTTCATTGAGCTCAGTGTTCATTTGATTAATTGTTTTATCCGTTTGATCCATACGCTCGGTGAATCTGGCGTCCATCTCATCAAAGCGTTTGTCGGTTCTCATAAAGCCGGCATGAGTTGCAGCGGTTAAGGCATTGACATGTTCCTTAACCGACCCAACATCATTTTTAACATCAGCAATGTCGTTGATAACGTCTGCGACATCAAGCTTTAATCCGGTGATATCACTCTGATTGGTCAGGGCGATATTTTTGATTTCTGCACAGACCTTTGCGAGGCTATGCACGTCGGCGTCCAGGTTTTTATGTTGTATTTCCAGTATGTCGAGTCTGGCTTCGATGGGTGACATAGATACAGCCTTGTTTTAGTAGAACGTTATTGAGTAGAACTCTCAAAGTAGCAGACTTTTTCCAGAGGAGAGTAAATCCGGTGATTAAGGTTCTTTTTTTTGCCAGCTACCGGGAAAAGCTGGGTACAGACAGACTGGAGCTGGCAGAGATTCCAGAGAATCTTTCTGCACTCCGAAGTCTGCTCTCTGCAAAGGGGCAAGACTGGCAGGAAGTCGTCAATGACTCACGCACCCTGGTGGCTTTGAACCAGACCATGACCCGTAAGGATTTTGAAATAAAAGAAGGCGACGAAATTGCTTTCTTTCCCCCCGTCACCGGAGGGTGATCATGATCTCGATACAGAAAGACGACTTTGATCCGGGCTATGAACAGGATCAGCTCAGTGGCAACACCGGTACCGGGGCGCTGGTGACTTTCACCGGACTGGTGCGGGATGAAAACCTCGGGGATGATGTGGGAGGGCTGTACCTGGAACATTATCCGGGTATGACCGAGAAGGCGCTCCAGGAAATTATTGATGAAGCCGCAGAACGTTGGCCACTGCAAGCCATTAAAGTAATTCACCGGGTCGGACAGCTTCAGCCGGGCGACAGAATTGTTTTTGTCGGTGTGGCCAGTGCCCACCGCAAAGCAGCCTTTGAGATCTGTGAGTTTGTTATGGACTACCTGAAAACCCGTGCTCCTTTCTGGAAAAAGGAAACCACGCCAGAAGGTGATCGCTGGGTCGATGCCAGAGAGTCCGATGAACAGGCAGCCAAACGCTGGGGACAGGAATCCTTGTGAAGTATTGGCTGGGTATGCTGACACTGTTGTTGAGCATAGGCGCAACCGCCGCCAATCTTCGAGTGGCGGTATCGGCCAATTTTAAACCTGTGCTGGAACATCTGGCTGAACAGTTTATGCGTCAGACCGGCCACAGGGTCAGTATCTCTTCAGCGTCGACCGGCGTGCTCTATCACCAGATTATGCACGGTGCTCCTTTTGATCTTTTTTTCTCAGCCGATCAAGCCCGACCCCTGAAGCTGGAAAGCAATGGCAGGGTGCTGCCAGACAGCCGCAGAACATACGCCTATGGACGTCTGGTTCTGTGGCATCGAACAGAACATAAAAACCCCTCTTCCATTGAGCAGCTCAAAGACTGGCAGGGAAGACTGGCTATTGCCAACCCCGCAACCGCTCCCTACGGACTGGCGGCAAAACAATCTCTGGAAAAATTGGGGTTATGGCAGAGTTATCAGGGGCGGCTGGTTCAGGGCGCTAACATTCAGCAGACCTGGCAGTTTGTTGCCAGCGGTAATGTTGATATGGGACTGGTTGCCTTATCTCAGCTGACGGGTGAAGAGCTGAAGCAAATCACCTATGTGCCGGACAGGCTTTATGATCCCGTTCGTCAGGATATGGTGATACTGAAAAGGACAGAGCATAAAAAGACAGCTCAGGCGTTTTCGGCGTTTGTGTTGTCTGTCTCGTCCCAGAAATATATTGCGGAGCATGGCTATTTTCCAGCCATCAAGGATAGGGCGAAATAATGCTGACCACAGCCATCTGGCTGACTATTAAACTGGCTCTGACGACGACGCTGCTATTAATGCTGGTGGGTGTCCCTCTGGCCTGGAAACTGGCCAATATGAAAAGTCGTTTTCGGCCATTGATAGAAGCTTTTGTGGGTTTGCCACTGGTGCTTCCGCCGACGGTACTCGGTTTTTATCTGTTAATCGCCTTCTCGCCAGACAATATTCTGGGCCAGTGGTGGGTTGATCTGACCGGTTCTACCCTTGCATTCAGTTTTTCAGGGCTGGTGGTTGCTTCTGTACTGTATTCGTTGCCATTTGTCGTACAACCTCTGCAAAGAGCGTTTGAGCAGCTGGATTGTGGTCTGCTTGAAGCCGCCTCAATGCTGGGTGCCAGTCGGCTTGACCGGTTTATGAATGTGGTTCTGCCTAATTCCCTCAGAGCACTTTTGCTGGCTGCCTGTATGGGGTTTGCTCATACTGTGGGCGAGTTTGGTGTGGTGCTGATGATTGGCGGCAATATTCCCGGCGAAACCCAGGTATTGTCCATTGCTTTATACGATGCGGTGGAAACCCAGCAGCTGGATCAGGCTCACGCTATGGCAGCGGGTTTGTTAACCTTTGCTCTTGTGATGTTGGTAGCCCTCTATAGCATTGACAAGCGACAGGTGTCTGGAGTGAGTAATCATTGATGTTGAAACTGGATATTCAACTGCCCCGGGATCGATTTGATCTTTCCATCAATAGCTCCCTGAAGCTGAATGCAGTCTGGGGCATCATGGGTGCTTCGGGCTGTGGCAAAACCTCTCTGCTCAGAGCCATTGCCGGTCTGGAAAAACAGGTGCTGGGTCGGATTCAGTTTAATGAACAGGTCTGGATGGACAGCGAACAGGGTATTTTTGTACCCCCGGAACAACGTGGGATAGGTTTCATCTTTCAGGAAGCCCGTTTATTTCCACACTTAAGCGTTCTGGGTAACCTGCAGTTTTCCATGAAGCGCTCAAACACTGATCGACAGGGATTAACCTTTGCAGCAGTCGTCGAGCAATCAGGCATTGGTCACTTGTTAAGTCGCGGCGTTGAAACCTTGTCCGGCGGAGAAAAACAGCGTGTAGCCATTGCCCGTACTTTGTTGAATGCGCCACAGGTGCTGTTAATGGATGAGCCTCTGGCCTCTCTGGATTGGGATTCCAAGGCAACGATATTGCCCTGCTTAAGAAGTATTCACCGGGATTTTAATATCCCCATCATCATGGTCAGTCATTCAAGAGAAGAGGTGGCTCGCCTGACAGACAAGGTGTTATTACTGCACCGGGGCACTGTGACCGGCAAAGATCAGAGTCAGACTCTGTTAAACAGCGCATTAGCCGTAGATGATCAGCATGAGCCGCTGTTATCCATGCTGGAAGCAGAAGTGGTTGATCATGATAAAGACTATGGGCTTACCGTTCTGAGTGCGGAAGGCCATACGCTGCATGTTCACGAGTCAGGTTTGGCGTTAGGGGGCAAAGTGCGAATGATTGTTCCTGCCCATGAAGTAAGTATTGTCCTGGAAGATTTTTGCGACACCAGTGTTTTGAATCGTTTGCCGGTGGTGATTGATTCAATACAAACAAGAGACGACTGGCACCAGTTAATCACATTAAGTCTGGGTGAGCAGACATTAATGGCCCTGGTGACACGAAAGTCGGTGGATCGCTTGGCACTGAAAATTGGCATGAAGGTGTTTGCTCACTTTAAGGCTTCGGGGTTGGAGGTGGTTTGAGGTTAAGACGCACTAAATTCAGAATGCATGACTATAATAGCCACTTTGGCAGGAGGGATACCTGATGGGCGAGCCACTTTACGACTCTGACTTTTACGGGTGGGTCAATCAACAGCTTGATTTGCTCAGGTCCGGGAATTTGGATGAAGCCGATATCAAGAATATTGCACTGGAAATAGAAGCTATGGGGAAAAACCTGCATCGAGAGCTAGTCAGTCGTTTGAAGATTCTCTTGATGCATTTGCTGAAGTGGCAATATCAACCGGGTCTGCAATCCAATAGCTGGCGGTATATGATTATAGGCCAAAGGGCAGAACTCTTGGATCACATTAACGATAACCCCAGCCTTAAACCCAGAATCCCGGCAGCCATGGAAAGAGCCTACCGGTATGCACTGATTGAGGCGACCAAAGAGACAGGGTTGACTCTTGAAACCTTTCCTTCGACTTGTCCCTGGACTTACGACCAAGCTATGAGTGCTGATTTCTGGCCAGCAGACTTTCTACAATAGCCTCCCTTTTAACAGGATTTGGGGGTGAATGATCGACAATCAGCATTTAAGTGACATCGATCAGTCCCATGATGAATCTGGTAATGAGTCGTTAGAACGAGCCATTCTGACATCTTCAGCAAAACCTTCTTTTTGCCAGAATCCTGTGTGGCGCAGGGGCTGTTTTTTGTCAGGCAACTAAACGTCAGAAACCGTGTTTTTTGTCAAGCTGAGAAAGTTGACCAAAACAACACAAATACACCAGAAAAAGGTTGCTTTTTTCTTTCTGGAATATATCGTAATGCTCTAAGGATGTTCCCTTATCTGTGTGCGGTCTCTGCAGTTGGATAAGGTTGATGTACCACTTTCGCACAGGGTCTCAGGACAGAAAGTTTTGCATCAAAAAGCTCTCAGCGAGCAGTCAGGAAGACATTACAGCCATGAGTGGTTATTTTTTCATCGTATTCTGCCCATCAGACAATGGACTGGATGAAAGAGTATTTATGGAAGCGTCACTGTCGGGTGCAGTGGGTAGACTGAGCAAGCCAGGGTGGCCGTGTGTCGTTTTTGGCGGGTGCTTGCGTACCCTAGTGGCTTAAATAATGAATAATAAAAATGTATGTCCTCAGGGGGCTAAGAATAATGAAAAAACAACAAAGTGGTTTTACGCTGATTGAATTGATGATCGTTGTGGCGATTATTGGGATTTTGGCGGCTGTGGCTATTCCGCAGTATCAGGATTACACTCGTAATGCAACGGTTACTGCATCAATTTCTGAAGCTGGTCCATATAGAACAGCCGTAGCACTCTGCTTACAGACAAACGCTATTGCACGGTGTGATGCTGGTGCTGAGGGTATTCCAGCAGTTGATGGTGTAGTGACTACTATCACAGATGGTGTAATCACTGTAACACCAGGTGGAGCTTTTGCTGCTCAAACTTACACTATGACTCCAGATGCAGGTGGCACAAACTGGACAATCGAGTGCAATGCTTGTACTGGTGATGGTGGAGCTAACGACTTGGAAGCTAACCCAACATTGGTTGGAAATCCAGATTTCAGCGCATAACTCTATACGAAAAGGTTTCTTGGTTGAACACAAGAAGCCTTTTTGCTTTTGCATGGTTGTTGTTTTACTAGATGAATTCAAAATCTTTTTTTCAGAAACTCGATTATATCACTCTTCTCTATGGCGTGGCTTTTATTTTTCTTTGGTCAGGCCTATTAAATACATTTTCTACAGAATATCCTTTTAATCTAAAAAGAGTGGCTTTATCTCTTTTGATTTTGTATGGTTTTTTTGTTTTTTTAAGGAGTAAATCGCCTATTCTGGCGTTCAATAGCTGTTCTACATTGCTAATTTTTTTAGTAGCTGCTCTGGGTACTATATCTACATTAAACTCAGAGTTCTTATATAAGGGTCTGCAAGAGTTAGGTTTATACTCGCTCTTGCTAATTTCTATATCTGTAATTTATATGGTTGAAATGGAAGAAGAGTGCTGGATACTTTTTCTCTACTTATGTGGTGGAGGTATTCTTCTATATGCATTTGGATATATATTTCAATATGCCTTATACCTCCAGTTTCCTCCGGAGGCGTGGCCTTCAACAATATACGATTTTGCAAATCCAAGAATCTTTAATCATACTCAAAACTGGTTGATACCTCTGATCGCACTTCTTCCTCTTACTTATTCAGGAAATTATAATCTGCTGAAGAGATTAAGTTGGCTGCCTTTAGTGTTAATGTACTTCTTTTTAGCTCTGACAGAAGGTCGAGGAATTGCATTATCGTTATTAGTAGCGATCTCAGTAACTTTTACTTTATTTCCAAAGCGTTCAAAGGTACTAGCTTTTATCCATTTGAAGTCTTTCACTTTAGGCTTATTCGCTTACATTTTTCTCATCCAACTGGTTCCATTAATGATAGGGAATACTGCTGGATTGGATTTTGATCGATTTATTCTTGAAAACTCAACCTCTTCAGGGAGAGTTGAACTATGGAAGATAACTCTTCAGTCCATCCAAGAGAACCCTTTTTTTGGGATAGGTCCGCAACACTTTATTACTTTGGTGGGAGCAGGTCCTGGTTCGCCGCATAATATCATTCTTCAGTGGGCCTCTGAGTGGGGTATTCCTGCTGCCATTTGTTTAATCATTCTCACAGTTTGGGGTGGGGTAAGTTACTTACGAGGGTTGCAGTATAGAATCCATTCAGGAGTGCTGTCAGATCAGCAGCAATTAATTCAAATCTCTCTCTTTACTGCTTTGTTAAGTGCGGGTATTCATGCACAGGTCAGCGGGGTCTTTACTACTCCAATGAGTCAGATGCTTATGGTTTTGGTAGTGGGGTATTGTATGAATGTGCATTTCAAAGATCGTGAGAGTAAAAAAAATGCTCCGAATTGGCTTGTAAATATACTCTTTAGTGTATTGATTTTGTTTTCAATAGCTTATTTTGCCATTTTTTATTGGGAGTATTTTGATGGTAATTATCCTACTGCGTTGTACGATCAGCCGAATGCGCCAAGATTTTGGAAAAATGGAGCTTTTCATAAATAATCTGGGACACCCATAGAATAATCTGGAAAATAAACTAGGACACCCACATTTATTTGTGGTAATCTGGGACACCCAAATAATTTAAGACACCCACATTTATATATGGGTGTCTTTGGAAGATAATCTAGGACACCCAAGAAATAATCTGGGAGACACCCACATTTATTTGTGGGTTTCTCAAAATGGGAGCGAGTAATTTAAGACACCCACATTTATATATGGGTGGGAGCGAGTAATTTAAGACACCCACATTTATATGTGGGTTTCTCTGGATAGGAAAAAATAATCTGGGAGAGGGAGTAATCTAGGACACCCATAAATTTCTCCCATGAATCCGGGGGCATCCACATTTATATACAGGGAGTAATCTGGGACACCCATATTTATAATAATCTGGGACACCCATATTTATTTGTGGGTTTCTAAATAAACTAGGACACCCACATTTATATGTGGGTTTCTCTGGATAGGAAAAAAAGGAGTAATCTAAGACACCCATAAATTTCTCCCATGAATCCGGGGGCATCCACATTTATATATGGGTGTCTTTGAATCCCTTTGAATCCCCCATCCTTGAATCCCCCAGAAACAATAATCTAGGACACCCACAATAATCTGGGAAAAATAATCTGGGTAGAATAATCTGGGACACCCAAATAATTTAAGACACCCACATTTATATATGGGTGTCTTTGAATCCCCCATCCTTGAATCCCCCAGAAAGTCGAATAAACTAGGACACCCATATTTATATGTGGGTTTCTCTGGATAGGAAAAAATAATCTGGGAGTAATCTAAAACACCCATAAATTTCTCCCATGAATCCGGGGGCATCCACATTTATATACAGCGAGTAATTTAAGACACCCACATTTATATATGGGTGTCTTTGAATCCCCCATCCTTGAATCCCCCAGAAAGTCGAACTATTGAATCACTATTGCCTGCTTTATTTGATGACAAAAGGCACACATTCGCTATACTTCTCTGATGAAACGCTTTAACTGGAACCCTCAGAAGAATCAGCAGCTGATCCGCGAACGGGATCAGTCTTTCGAGGAAGTCATTTTCCACATAGAGAACGAGTAATCTAAGACATCCACAAAATTTCTGACTCGTAGCCGCACGCTGTTTGGAAATACATACCCCTCCCCTCAAAAGCCGAACTCACTAACTTGAGAAAAAATATGGGCACCCACACCAGGACCCAAAGGGTCTATTCATGTCTATGGAGTGTTTAACAGTTTGAATATAGTATCAATAATGCTACTATCCTTGTATGACTAATATCACTGAAATTCTCAGTCAGATGAGAAGTAATCCCAAAGGCGTGAGGTTCAGAGACCTTTGCAAAGTCTGTGAATCATACTTTGGTGCACCAAGGCAGTCAGGATCAAGTCATAAGGTGTATAAAACACCTTGGGTTGGTGACCCAAGAGTGAATATTCAAAATAACAAGGGCAAAGCTAAACCTTACCAGGTAAGGCAGGTGTTACAGGCGATCGAACGCATAGAGGGTGATAAAAATGGATAGGAAAATTGATCGTTATACATACCGGGTAACCTGGTCTGAAGAGGATCAGGAATATGTTGGCTTATGTGCTGAATTTCCTGGCTTGAGCTGGCTTGAAGAAACGCAAGTAGGTGCTTTATCAGGAATCCAGAATTTAGTTCTGGAAACCGTAGATGAAATGAAAAATGCAAATGAAGAGATACCGCAACCTTTTTCAACCAGAGACTATAGCGGGAAAGTATTGTTAAGAATTACTCCAGAAACGCATCGTTTGTTAGTTATTCAGGCAGCCGAATCAGGTGTAAGCTTGAATCGTTATATAGCCAGTAGATTGCACTGAGTAAAAAAATAAACTGGGAGAGTAATTTAGGACACCCACATTCATATATGGGTGTCCTTGAATACTTGAATACCCATTGAATCCCCCTGAAAGTCGAACTATTGAATCTCTGTTGCCTGCTTTATTTGATGACAAAGGTAATCTAAGACACCCACATTTATATATGGGTGTCCTTGAATCTCCCATCCTTGAATCCCCCAGAAAGCCGAACTATTGAATCACTATTGCCTGCTTTATTTGATGACAAAAGGCACACATTCGCTATACTTCTCTGATGAAACGCTTTAACTGGAACCCTCAGAAGAATCAGCAGCTGATCCGCGAACGGGATCAGTCTTTCGAGGAAGTCATTTTCCACATAGAGAATGGTGGCCTGCTGGATGACATCGTCCATCCTAATCCGCAAGCGTATCCGCATCAGCGGATCTTTGTGGTGAATGTACAGGGTTACGTCTGGCTGGTGCCCTACGTGGAAAGTGAGCAGGAGATCTTTTTGAAAACACTGATTCCCAGCCGCAAATTTACCCGTGACTATTTGGGAGAACGATCATGAAAAAAACAACATTGGATAACGAGGAGCAAACGTTGCTCAATGCCCTTGAACAGGGTGAGTATGAGTCTGTGATGACCCCTGAGCGCAAGACGACGCTGGAAGCCATGGCCAGTGAGACGTTTAAAAAGGATAAGCGTATTAATATCCGCATTTCCCAACATGACCTGATGGCGATTAAGTCACGGGCCCAGCGGGAAGGGATTCCATACCAGACACTGGTGTCCAGTATTATTCATAAGTATTTGTCAGGGGCTTTGCGGGATGTCTGACAAGAAACCAATAAATGAGACATCCACAGATAATCTGGGACACCCATATTTATCTCTAACCAAAGTAATCAAAGACACCCATATTTATATACGGGTGTCTTTGAATCGAAGAAAGGCAAGAAATGCGACGCCCACGAAATTTCCTCAAGGGAGAAATAGGTAACCCATAATATTTCTGGCAATGACTGCTATGCCTCATCGACATAATCTCTTTGTTCAATCCAGAAATGGATTGAACAAATTAACCCCTGTATCCACAAAATCCGGGGTGTTTCTTGTGACTACTGTCAGGCCATAAACAAGGGCTGTTGCTGCAATTTGTTTGTCAATTGCGTTTTCATGGCGGGGTACTCTGAGTTTTCCCCAAATCTGTGCTTCGGTGCTACCAAAGTCAAGAATATGATCTCGATAATCATCTACCAGATGATTTAGCCATAGCTCTAACTGCTTTGCCTGAATGGAGTCATTTCGATGACGGATTTTTTCAACGCCTCTACGGAGCTCACCTATGGAGATAACACTAAGGTAGAGCTTTAATGATTTTTTTTGTGCTGTGTTGAAAAAAAGCTGAACGCCCTGATTTGCACTGTTTCTTTTTCTTAATTCACTGATGACATTGGTATCAATTAAATACATCACGATCACCGTTATCATTGATACGTTCGAAGTCCGTATCTGAGCCGACATCTGGAATGTTTTTCAGTGCTTCAGTGAAGCTTTTTTTCTTGGGATGAAGGAGAGCTGCTTCCAGAATTCTTCGATGCTCAGCTTCTGCACTTCTCCCGTGTTTTCCTGCCCGAGCTTTGAGGGCATCAACTATTTCCTCATCAATATTGCGCACTATCAGGTTAGCCATTAGAGTCATCCAGATGTATTCAATTCGTAAATGATAGCATTGATATCAGAGATGGACGATAATAAAGGTAAAAAAGTAATCAAGAACGAGCAATCTGAGACACCCATAAATTTCTCCCATGAATCCGGGGGCAAGAAAGAACAGGACACCCACAAAATTTCTGACTTAAAGGTTTTGCCAGAGCCTCAGAGCCTGGGAACGAGTTGAAGAAAAAAGCGTGTTTCTGAGTTTTCCTTATGCAAGGGCGGGTGTCAGTTCATGGAATAGGATAAGTGTCCCGATCCACATCAAAAGGCTTGCGTTTTCGATGTATTCTTTTGTGATTCAAGAGGTTTTTTGAATTTTTGAAGACCTTCCTGCACGGCTGCGGTTGGCCATCATGTCCGATCACGGCCACGTCACAGATTTGTTGCCCGGCGTGGTATTTGGTTTTGTGATCCGACAGGGCTTTAGCATTATTGCAGACCTTCGCGCATGGTAGCAGCTGGCCATTATCTTCGATTATGGTTTTATCACAGATTTTTTGCCCGCTGTGATCTCTTCTTTTGTGATTCGACAAGGCATCAGGGTTCTTGCAGACTTTCCCGCAATGCCGTTTCTGACCATCTTCCCCAACCATGTTTACTTTACAGGTTTGTAGCCCGCAGTGCTCTCTTCTTATGTGATACGACAGAGTTGGAACATTTCTGCAGATTGTCCCGCACTGCCGCAGCTGGCCATCATCCCCGATCACGTTTTTCATACAGGTTTGTTGCCTGCTGTGATAGCTGCCTTTGTGATTCGACAGGGCTATAGCATTCTGGCAGACCTTCCCGCACGGCACTGGCTGGCCGTTCTTTCCAGCCACCGATACGTTACAGGTTTTTCGCCCGCTGTGGAATTTGCTTTTGTGTTCCGTCAGGGCTATAGCATTCTTGCAGACCTTCCCGCATGGCCGCTGATTTCCGTCCTCCCCGATATAGGTTATGGAACAGGTTTTCTGAGCGGTGTGGTATCGACTTTTATGCACCGTCAAAGATCGAGCATTGCTGCAGATTATTCCACATGGCTGCGGCTGGCCACCTTTCCCGATTATGGTTACAGCACAGGTTTTTTGCCCGCTGTGGACAATGCTTTTGTGATTTTCCAGGCCTCTGGCATTCTGGAAGACCTTTCCGCATGGCTGCGACTCTTTATCCTCTGTAATCACCATCAAATCACAGGTCTTTTGGCCGCTATGGAATCTGCTTTTATGAGACTTTAGTGCTCGTTTATTCTTGTAGACCTTCCCGCATTGTCGCAGCTGGCCATCCTTCCCGAACACTATCACGTTGCAGGTTGCTTGTCTGGAAGGGCCGTTTGTATCAGCCAGATGGGGGCATGATATTTGTCCGGGTCTTGCTTCTTTGTGGTCTGTTGAACTTTCTCTAGAATCTGGGGTTGCGTTGTAGGACGCATCGGAAGATTGTCGGAATTGACAAACGTCACTGCAGGGAAAAATGAAACAATTTAGACCCAAAGTGTGCGAGTGTTGTTGAGGGAATCCGTTATTCTCGCCAGAGTCAGAATACAGTAGATTGATGAAATAGTCTTTAGGGTAGCTGTCGGTACGTAGGCCCTGCTGGCCGGATGATTCTGATGGTCGGCCTTGTTGTTCATGTTCAGAGCCAGGCATCGCAGCGGTTATCGCAAGCAGGTGACTTTGATTCGTTTCATGTTGTTCAATCGGGTTAAACAGCAATGAATCCGGGTTCCAATTGCTTTTTAAAAGCAGGCCGACGGTTATAAATGCTTCTACAGGTATCCATAAATAAGGCTTTAAACATAGAGAGATATCTCTACTGGTCAGGAGCAGTTCGTAGGTAACCAGCAGGTTTGTGGTGTAAAGCCATTGCCAGGAAATCGACTCAACGAGGGTCGTTTTTACCCTATAACTGTCAGGTTTGTGTCGTTTGTTATCAGGCGGTAAATCCGCTTCTGCGCAGCCATTTATGTCGGCAATGTCTGGCAGGCTGCCCGACAATGTGCCTTGGTCAATCTTTATAGAAAAGTTCTGGTTTGGAAAATCTGCATTCTGTTCAAGTTCAATAATAAAACGCCTTGTTAGCGGTTTCGCTAGACAGATGACAGACAACGACAGTAACAGCAGTGTTGCAAAGAGTGAGTGTTTAATAATTCTACCCTTGCCTTCTGGTTTACAGATAAGAAGGATAGATTAGTGTGAGAGAGACCCATAAAATTTTTTACTTGTTCCCAAAGAAATCAGGGCATCCAAAAAATTTCCGACTTGTACTTGCAACCTGTTTGGAAACACATCACCCCCCTCGAAAGCCGAGCTTCGTAACTTGAGATAACGTATGGACTCCCACGTTGTGACCCAGAGGGTTTAAAAGCAAGGGGCCAGAGTTCTACGTCAGTCTGTGGAGTCTGGAAACAAGGTGTCAATGTGTAAAACCGTCCTGCCCTTACTGAAAGACAGAAACTTTGTTAGTTGCACTTAACAGCTTGCTATGAACTTTTATGCTAAAAACGCCTCTAAGTTATTAGGAGTAATTTTGTAAGCTCTTGCTAATCGAGGAAAAATACTTATCAGGGAGATAACCGACATGGATGGCATAAATAAAAATTCCGACACAGTTTTTTCAAACTCACCACCACCCAAGCGCGCCCGAAGAGGGAAATTACCCACTGGTTTCATTATGGGTAAAGAAGTTACTGTATATAATGAAAGTTCTCCGCATTGTCTCAATTTGCCCTCAGCAACCTATGCAGGGCAATCAATCGAACTACAGGAAAAGTCACCGTTTTTTCAAAGTACTTCAGATGAGACAGCCTGTGCTTTTTCAAGGCCTGTTTCACTTTATAGTGAGCGAGATAGTAGACTGTTATCCGATGTTTTAAGAGTACTGGGTGTCGACAAAAAATATATGCCTGACAGGGTTCTTGCAAAAAAAAGCGACACATTTTCATTAGCATTAGAATTGAGTTTGGGTGAACTGGAAGAAGAAACGATAAGCAGCGTAACGTCTTTAGTTCTTCAAAAAAACTTCGATCTGAAAAGCTATTCAGAATCTACTATTTTTTCACCTGATGATCAGGATGGATATAAGAACTACCTCAATAATGACCCAAAGCATGATTACGTGTTTTTTCATAAGCTTAAAGTTTCGGATGATAGCGAAGAGGAAAGTATTCATGATTTTGTTATTGTTAGGGGAGCTGAAAAATTTCACTTACTACAGTCAGTTTCTGGAGCATTCACTCTTGAACAATGGATTACTGGTGACTCTTCAATGATAAACAATCAAGCAAAAGAATTTAAAGAAGATTGTGATTTGAGTTTATTTCAGTGCGAAAAAAAATCTTCCCCTTCATCCGCTAAAAAAATGCAAAGAATCTACAAGGAATTTGAAAAAATAAAATCGTCATTCGGTAGAGTTATAAAAACATCAAATAATAAAGCCTGTTCTAAATCTATATTTGGCCAGAAGTTTGTGCCTACATTGTTTTCAGCTTTAAAAAATTCGGATGACCGACCATATTTTAGAATGTTCTCATCTTCAAGGAGATATTTGGGAGTTAAAAAAGAAGATAAGATTACTCTTGAAGTCTATAGGGGGAAAATATAAAGAGAAACTGAGGGAATTTGGATGCTCACAAAATGTCTTGATGATTTTGCTGCCCTGTGTTAAAGATGAACTGGAAGTCCTGATTGGCATTATTTCTTTTTCTGCCTCGTCAGCAAAATCTGTGTGGCATTTCTGGTTCGGGCAGGTTGCCCAGTGCATGATATAAAGCGATTTCTGCACATCTATAGGTTCTGAAACCATACGATTTTCTCGTAGTGAGTTTTATCTTGGTGTTCAGACCTTCCACAATTCCGCTGGAAAATGCTTTTTTTGCCCTGAACCAATTCAGGATCAGTGGCCTGTGCCGCCGAACAGTTTTAGCTACTTTCTTCATCGGCTCTATCTTTGACCGCATGACTCTTGTACACCACCGGTCCAGATACTTTCCTGCCCAGTGTGGTGATATGTAACCCCAGAACACTTGAAACTCCTCTCTGAGCAGATAGCCCCTGACACTTTTGAGATTATACTGAAGCACTGTATTTAACTTGATCTCTTCTTTCTCGGTCAGGTTTTCCTTCCGTTTCAGCAGACACCAACGGGTCTTTTTCAAAACAGGCTCATAGCCATCAGCCTGAAGCTGTTTGTGTTCTGATGCCCTGACCTCATCGATGGCCTTGTTCAGCATGGCCACAATGTGAAATCGATCCAGAATATGCAGCGCCTGATTGGCAAACTCGGCGATCGCCTTTACATAGGGCTTCCACATGTCAGAGCAGACATACCTCAGTTGCTGACTACGCTCAGGGCCAAAAAAGAAGAAAAAGTTTCTAGTTGTGGCTTCAGTACGATCCTGACCAACCCATAATAGCCGGGTGCAACTGCGATCAATCTGATAAACCACTGTCAGGTATTTATGTCCGACCTGGTAAGCCACTTCATTAATGGAAAATAGGACACCCATAGAATGGTGGAATGGAAAACGCATGGAAAATAGGACACCCATAGAAAGAGAAGGAAAATAATAGCGAGAAATTAGGACACCCACATAAGGAAGGAAAAAGAAAAATAAGACACCCATAAAATTTCTTGACCAGAAGCCAATACATAGCCAATTAGGAAATTAGGACACCCAAGAAGGAAGAAATTAAAAGAAATTAAGACGCTCACAAAATTTCTTAACCAAGAGAAATTAGGACACCCATAGAAATAGAAAATAGGACACCATAGAAGGAAAATAAGACACCCATAAAATTTCTTGACCAGAAGCCAATACATAGCCCGTCACGCATAAAAAATACCTGATCGGATCAAACTTGGGATGACCCTAAACTCGATAAAACAAGGAAATACAACTTATTAGGTTTATAAAATATGCAGAATCCCATCTCACCAAATCTATTCGGTAAGAATGTGGCGTATAAGGCAAAAGATGAATCAACCAGGCTGAAATAACTGGCCACAACAATATAACCCCTGAAGCCAACGTTGACCTGTACTGATCGCATATGCCTTCATGGCCTTCAGTCGTCCGACTGCACGATAAAATCGATTGTTTCTGCTCATGGTTTTTAGCCATTCGTCACCATCTATTTCTAGTCTTGCCAAGATAGGAGGTGAGCTTTCCGCTATAGAACCTTTCTTATCTTTTCTGACCGCTCTTCCACTCCAGTCTACCAGCTCCAGATAATCATGAAGAATGTATGGCAATGTTTTATTCGGGTCTTGCTCCTGGTTCTGAAAAGGCTTCAACATGAACGGCTGCCTGCTATCTGTTGCTTCGGTAGTTTTTTCAATGCGTTTTTGGATAGAGGTATAGTCGGATTGCTCTGGTGTTGAGGCAAGTTTTGCCCTGATAGGGTTAAGGTCAACATAAGCCATACAGGTCAGTAAAGCGGCTTCATCCAGTAACGCCTGACTTTTAAAACGTCCTTCCCAGAATCGGCCCTTACAACCATCTTCCCTGTTGGCTTCACGGGCAAGATGTTCGTTCAAGCAACGCATAAACCAGCTGATACTTTTCAAACGGCTACGATACTCAGCCACATATTCATCGATACGGCTGAGCTCCGAGCTGCTGAGCTTTGCATTGCTCAAATGGCGTTGGATCAATAATGGACCTGTGAAAAGGGTAGTCCATCGCCGCAGTATTTCATCTCGATTCCACTTGTCAGACTCATTGATGTTGATGTGTAGTACCAGGTGATAGTGATTAGACATCACAGCATAAGCACAGACTTCGATAGCAAAGACAGAGGTCAATGTACGCAGACGGTCGACCACCCACTGCCTGCGATGCTCAAAACTATTCCCGGTCAGATGATCCTCACCACACAAGTAAGCCCTGCGGACGCACCGAGACACACAGTGGTAATAGGGTGTCGAACCTGAATCAATCAGGTTGCTGCGGGCTTGAGTCATGAGATCTCCTATTGCTATGGTGGGTAAAAATCGTAAACATGAGAAAAATAGCTTAACCAGTCGATTGGTCAAATATATGGATGTCCTTTTTGTTTTTTTTTGTTTTTCCTCTTGTTGTGTCCTTTTTGTTGTGGTGCCTTCCTCTCTCTCTTTGGATGTCCTTTTTGTTCTGTCAAATATATGGGTGTCCTTTTTGTTCTCTTCAAATATATGGGTGTCTTTTTTGTTCTCTTTCTTTGTTCGTCAAATATATGGGTGTTTTTTTTGTTCTCTTGTTGTGTCCTTTTTGTTGTGGTGCCTTCCTCTCTCTCTTTGGATGTCCTTTTTGTTCTTTTTGTTCTCTCTCTTTGTTCTCTTCTCTTTTTAAAGTTACCGAGGCTACTCTTGTCCGGCTCATAGCCGATATACGATGATTATGTCCACATAAATTCAGTGCTCATGCTCACGTTCATTCATCAGTCTCACCATAAAAGCGCAGTGTTTCTTTTAATGACGCTGACACTACTGGCAATGTGGTCGGCTCTTCAAATCTGGGATTTCGGACTGTCCAGCTACAACTTCAGGCGAGTTGTTCAAGTTGTTTTTCTTTCTGTTGCCTCTGGGTTGTTTATGGTTTGCTATCAGTCCCTGAATGGCTTTGCTTATTTGCCCGTTCTGGCCAGAGTCTTGATCTTCCTTGGCTTAGGGTTTGGATCATGCTCGGCATTAATGAGTGAGTATCCGTTAAAAGGCATTCAGGAGGTTGGGCTCTATGGTTTACTGATGATGAGCACTTTACTCCTGGCCAAAAGTATTGATGAGAGAAAGCTGGCAGGCATTATCAGTGTTATTGGCATGGCTTTAGGGCTTTACGGTTTTGGCTACCTGTTTCACTATGCCGTTTATTTACAATATCCGCCTGAGTCCTGGATGCACACGATTTATGGATTTACTAACCCCAGGATTTTGAATCATGCGCAGAACTGGCTGATTCCACTTTTGGCTTTACTGCCCCTTTTGTCGAAAAGCAAGGGGTCACTGGTTCAGAGGCTAAGCTGGATTCCCTTGATGATTATGTATTTTTTCATTTTTTTATCACAGAGCCGAGGCATCCTTCTGTCTTTGGTTATGAGTGGAATAGCTATTTACTTTTGTTTCCAGAAAGTAATAACACCCATTATTCGAGTTCATACAAAAGCATTGATGGTTGGGTTGATCGCTTATACGGTTTTTATTTGGCTCATTCCTTATTTATTGGGGCATGGAGTCAAGGGATTCAGACCACTCTCAGCGGCATTGAAAACCTATGATCGTGTTGAGCTTTGGATCACTGCCTGGCAACTGGCATTAGATAATCCCCTGTTTGGGGTGGGGCCTCAGCATTTTATTCTTTCATCAGACAATGGACTGGGATCGCCCCATAATATTGTTTTGCAATGGCTTTCTGAGTGGGGGACGCTGGCTACATTGTGCTTTGTTATCGTCATGCTTTGGGGTGGCGTTTCTTACCTGATGCGGCTGAAAAAAAGGTTAGAGAGAGGATCATTGTCGGTGCAGCAAACCTATATCCAGATATCGGCCTTTTGGGCTATTCTGAGTGCGGTGCTTCATGCCCAGATCAGTGGTGTATTTATCACGCCTGTGAGTCAGATGATGATGTTGCTGGTAGTGGGCTATTGTCTGTATGCTCACGATAAGGACAGAGTGAAGGTCATTGCTGAAGTTAAGGATTACGAAGTGAGTGTTTCAAAGCTGTTGGCTTCAATGCTTATCTTGTTGTCTATTACCTTCTTTAGCATTTTCTACGTTGAGTTTATTCAGGGAACCTACCCAGTTTCAATTCCCTTTGAATCCATGGCCCCACGTTTCTGGCAGAATGGAGCCTTTCACCTTGTTAATTAATATGGATTTCTCTGGCTACCAGTTGTGGATTCAGTAGGCCCTGGTAGGAAAAATACTCCTGAGTCCGCCCTTTCTGATAACTGACTTCGTAGAGCATGAAGAAAGGAAACCCACCTTCCCGGGTCATTTGTCTGAAATCTGCGTGCCAGCCAACAAAGGTGTGATTCTGATATTCTCCCAGTTCACTGCCTAATAAGGGTCTGAAATTGTCTTTTCCCACGCCTGTGGTTTTGAGTGTGTGGTGCCCCGATTGAATGATCAGCATCAGCTCTGAGTCTTGCCCCTGCTCAAAATAACGATCCACTTCACCTTGGTAGACATGTTGAAGACTGACAGCGCCGGTGATCGCAGTGGATGTCAGTATCAGCACAACAGTAATGACCCGGGCAACAAGAGAGAGTTTTTTATTGGCGAAAAGGGTGAGATTTTTCATGGCAGCTGCCCCTGAAGAAAAGCCTGTATAAGGCTTATCGGGCCACATCTGAAAATCACGAGAAATCAGCGGTTTTAAAAACGAAAGGTAAGTCCTAAAGCTCTGGTCATGAGCGCCGACATCTTGCTAGAGACTGACCTGTGGGGCCCAGTGTATTGGCGGAGGGCAGCTATTCAATGACCGAGGATAACGAGATGAAAACATGGATGTCCAGGATGCTGGGTTTCACGCTGATCGAACTGATGATCGTAGTGGCGATCATTGGTATTCTGGCGGCAGTGGCGATTCCCCAGTACCAGAATTATACCCGTAATGCGACAATAAACGCCGCGTTGAGTGAAGCCAGCCAGTATAAGACGGCTGTAGGTATTTGTGCTCAAACCAACCCTATCACTGATTGTGATGATGGATCAAATGGTATTCCCGCTGCAAGAAACACAATAGACGATGTCGTGGATGGGGTTATCACAATTACTCCAGGTGGGGCTTTTGCTTCACAGACTTTAACGTACACTCCTGATGCAACAGGCACTGTATGGACTCTTACATGTAATGGTGGTGGTACATTGTGCAGCAATGATTCTTTAACTACTACACCAGATTACTCGCCCTAGAACTTTACTGACGTAGTTTCTTCGAAGGCTGGATTTAATTCCGGCCTTTTTTCTGTTTGGTGAATCTATGAGGGTGACCTGAGATTGAAAGTCAGAGGTAAAATCAGGGCCGTTTAAAACATTCAATAGAGTCCCTGATGTCTGAAGTGTTTAAATAGTCTTTAGCTCTCCGGGCCTGCTCAACGGAGATCAAAGCTACAGCCGACATTTCCTCTGGCGTGGCATCAAGAATTTTGTCCCAGCTTTCAAAATGGCTTGCCAGCTTTCTGGAACGGGTTTCTCCCAGCTGTGGAATGCTCAGGGCTCTTATCTGGGACTTTAGAGAAATCCTATGAAGTGTGTTGAGTACTGATAGCAGCTGTTTCGATGAATGTTCATTCAAGCCAGCCTGTTTCAGGTCAGACTCAGACACTTTGAAACTATCTGGAAAGCGGTCAATGGCCTTATTTGCCATCAGCTTTTTTATCAGTGGCTCGTGCAAAAAGGGAATATCCAGACTTATCCCCAGCCATTTCAATCTTTCAGTAAACTGTTCTTCACAGCCCGGCTTTAACTCAAGGCAGGAGAAGGCATTGTATCTTTTCGGGTCTGGAAACATTGGTCGGGTGCGATGCTCCGGCCTCAGAACAACCTGACCAAAAACCGGTGTAGCAGCGCCTTTCAGTTGCACAGAAATCTGGTCACCAATAGCGATATCCTTCTCAGACAGGTTTTTGATGCTGCCCAGTGATACCTGCCGAACAGTTTCCCCTCCGATCGCTATCGGTTCCAGCTGAAGTACCGGGGTGATCTGGCCGGTACGTCCCACTCTGAAATCAACGCCTTTAACTGTGGTTATCGCACTGTCGGAAGGGAATTTCCAGGCAATGGCCCAGGCTGGATTCTGGCTCTCCCAGCCCAGTTTTTTACGAAGCTCGAGGTTATCCAGTTTCAGAACGATACCGTCCATAAGGAAGGGCTCCATATCGCTGCGTTTATTATAGGTATCACGAATTTTTTCTATCTCTTTCAGAGTATTACCCCGTTGGGTATGCTCGGCAGGTAGCTCAAAACCATAGCCGTACAGGGTATTAATCACCGTCTTGTCGCTATCAAAAGGGCTGTTGACCCAGCGCCATGGGAAAAATTCGATACTGCCCAGTGACGAAACATCCAGTTCTTTGCGGCTGATATGGCCGGAGACATAATGACGGGCACTGCTATAAACGGAATTTTTGACGGTCTCATTCAGGCGGGCAAAGAGTTCTCCGTGCAGGACAATATCGTTATATTCCGTAATCAGCGCTTTCGGGATCATGGGCATGTGTTTGACGGCATCAAGAATATTCTGCCCTCTGTCGCCTGTGCCCCGGGTAGAAGCGGCGACCAGTTTGCCGTTCTGATAAACCAGCTCAACCGCAACACCGTCAATCTTGGGTTGAACCAGAATGATTTCCTTACCGGCTTGTTTGAGAAATTTTTTGATATCATCAATGTCCCGGGCCTTTTTCAAGCTACCCATAAAGGCGCGATGGTCAACGTCTCCCTCGATATTCTCCTCAGCAACAGGGGGAAGTGTCAGTTCCGGAAAACACTTTATCAGAGATTGCAGTTGCGCTTTCAGCGCATCGTATTCATGGTCGGTGAGCACGGGAGAGTGTTTGTTGTAGTAAAGGTCATCGTTATGTCTGATCTCTTTTTGCAGAGCAACGATCTGCTTTTCAGCCTGCTCGGAGGTCCAGCTTGGACAGGCGCTCCATACAGTGATTGGAATGAGCAGGAGAAAAAGCGAAAAAAGGTGTTTCATGATCAGTTTTCCGGGGAGGGGGACGTCTTTAATTGATCGGCCAGATAAGACGAAACTGATCGAAATGGGGCATTAAAGCCCCATTAAAGTTAAGGGTTGTATCCATCCGGATTGTCGGACTGCCAGCGCCAGGCGTCGGTCACCATTTCTTCAAGCCCCCGCTCTGCTTTCCAACCCAGCTCATTCAGAGCTTTGTCGGTATTGGCATAGCAGGCGGCAATGTCACCGGAACGGCGAGCCGTGATCTCGTAAGGTACATTTTGGCCAGACGCTTTTTCAAACGCCGCAACTATTTCCAGAACACTGTAGCCTTTGCCCAGGCCGAGGTTCCAGGTATGTACGCCTTTGGTCGTACGAAGTTTTTCTATGGCTTTGACATGACCCACTGACAAATCCACCACGTGGATATAATCACGAACTCCGGTGCCGTCGATGGTGGGGTAGTCGTTACCAAAAACTCTTAATTTTTCCAGCTTTCCAATGGCCACCTGAGTCACGTAGGGCATCAGGTTGTTAGGGGTGTCATTAGGATCTTCGCCAATGCGACCAGAAGAATGAGCACCTGCCGGATTAAAGTAACGAAGCAGGGCAATGCTCCAGTCAGTATCCGATTTGAAGAGATCTTCCAGTACTTCTTCCACCATCAGTTTCGAGCGGCCGTAAGGGTTAGTGGCACTCAGCGGAAAATCTTCTGTGATCGGCAGACTGGCAGGATCACCATAAACGGTCGCTGACGAGCTGAAGACAATGCGTTTTACATTGGCTGCCTGCATGGCCTGGCAGAGTACAAGGGTGCCGTAGACATTGTTTTCATAGTAATCGAGAGGGATTTCGCAAGACTCCCCTACGGCTTTCAACCCCGCAAAGTGAATAACGGCTTCAAAATCGTGTTGCTGAAAGAGGGCGTCCAGCAAAGCTCGATCGCGGATGTCGCCGTTGACAAACGCCAGTGTTTTGCCGGTAATCTCCTGAACCCGGCTCAGAGATTCTTCGCTGCTGTTGCTGAGGTTATCCAGAACCACTATTTCGTAGTTGTCGTTTAATAATTCCAGACAGGTATGGCTACCGATATAGCCTGCACCTCCTGTGACCAGAATTTTACTCATGGTTTTGGCTTCCTGTTCAGATCTCTGTGGTATCAACCAGTCTCATGGACAGATCAATGGATTGAATATCTTTGGTGAGTGTTCCGATGGAAATAAAGTCGACTCCGGTCGCTGCAATTACCGGCAGGCGCTCATCGGTAATACCCCCGGAAGCTTCCAGCCCGGGTTGAGGTGCTGGCAGGGAGTTGTTCAGTTCGACGGTTTCACGCAGTGCGTCCAGAGGGAAGTTGTCCAACATAATGATGTCGGCACCAGCGCTTCTTGCCCGCTGGAACTCTTCCATGTTTTCGACCTCAACTTCCACAGGCTTGCCCGGAGCCATGGCGCGGGCGGTGCTGACTGCCTGCTCAATCCCGCCACAGGCGGCAATATGGTTCTCCTTGATCAGGAAGGCATCATAAAGCCCGATCCGGTGATTGTGACATCCGCCTGCCATGACGGCGTACTTTTGGGCGAGGCGAAGACCGGGCAGGGTTTTACGGGTGTCCAGCAGTTTAACGCCCGTCGCTTTGACCAGATTGGCGTAGTAAGAACAGCGGGTAGCAGTGCCGGAAAGGGTCTGAAGAAAGTTCATGGCTGTACGTTCACCGGTTAACAGGCTTCTGGCAGGACCTTCCATAAAAACCAGAACCTGATCCGCTCCCACCTGTTCACCTTCCTGAACCTGCCAGTCCAGAGTCACCGATGGGTCAATCTGCCTGAATACTTCATCAAACCAGGGGCGTCCCGCAATAACCGCAGGTTCACGACAGAGGATGCGTGCTTTGGCCATTTGCCCGGCAGGAATGAGGGAGGCCGTAATATCACCTGAGCCGATGTCTTCTTCCAGGGCATTGCGAACATTGTGCTGGATGGTGTCGGTCAGGTCGGAAGCGAGATTGTCTCGGGGCTGCATGTTGACTCTACTAATATATGGCCGGAAATCATGAAGAATTGGCGGGGATTATAAACAAATCGTTGTCTCATGTCTTTGTTCTTGCCGACTGTACCAGCTTGACATGATCTATACTCGGGGGTCATGTTCAGAACACGCAGAAGACCAAAGATATGTACATTATCAAGCCCTTTAAGTGTGCTCTTCTTGCCCTGACCATGTCCTGCTCTCAGGTATGGGGCGAGACCAGACAAATTAATTCCTACATAGCCCTGAAGGGCGCTCTTGAACAGGGAGAGGTCCCTGTTATCGGTGTGATTGATTTTGGACAGTGTACTCATAAGCTCAAGAAACTTAAGCATCATTCTCATCAGGCGGTACAGAGTTTCCATGGAAAAGAGGTCACTATTTTTAAACGAAACACCATCAATGAAGATGGCTCGATAATGATGTTAACGAGCTATAAACTGAACTCCTATTTAATGGCCGAAGTCAGGGATGCCAGACCTCTGCCAGACTGGATAGACTGGCCAGCCTGGATGGAGTGGCAAAGTGCCTACACCCTCTCCAGAGAAAATAATAAAGAATTTAATATCTGGTTTATTGCCTCGGATGCAAAAACCGGAGAGACCCTCAAAACCGATCACTTCACTTGTCCATTTGGATCAGCCATTAAGTTATGGCGTACACCTCACTCTTGAATTGACTTGTCGCTGATGCCTTGACGTTATTTTTTGGCTAACGGATGTTGAGTTCTGCCAGCTCTCTCATCAGTGTCCGATTGGCAGGCGCCTCCGCGCCCAGCTTTTCAGCCTGCTCGATCAGATAACCGTTAATAAACGCCAGCTCGGTTTTTCGACCCTGTCGGGCATCCATGCAGGTAGAAGAGCGGTTCATTGCGGTATCCCGGCAGACTTGCCTGACCAGCTCAAGAAGGTTTTCTGAACCGGGAATGCCGGCCGCTTGCCTCACCTGTGTCACTTCTTCAGCCAATGCTGCTAAACGTTGTTGACGCTCTTCAGTGTCCAGCAGTTGTCCATTCCTGCAATCATACAAGGCAGTAAGACCGTTGATGGCACAATTGACTGCCAGTTTATCCCAGAGCTTTTCTTCAATCTGATGGGTAAACTGAATGTCAACTGGCAGCTTTTCCAGAGCGCCTTTTAATCCTTGCCAAACAGCATTCTCAGGCTTCTGACCAACAGGACCCACCCAGGTTGATCCACGACCGGCATGACAGACATGCAGAACGTCTTTCATCCATGCCCCTTCTGTTGTCGATGCGGCCCATACGGTTTGTGAACTGAAATGTTGTGCTATTGCTTGTTGGCTGCCCATACCGTTCTGGATTAATAGTATCTGGCACTGGTCTGATAAGTGATCAGCGAGTGAAAGAACGGCCGGTTCAGCATCCTGTGCCTTTGTGCAGACCAATAAATGGGTTATCGAGTCAGTGAGAGATTCGGAAGAATCCAGTTTGATAGGGAAGTGTTGACTGACTCCATCCAGTTCATCAATGGCCAGAACAGGCTGGGTAACGTTGAGTGAGTGCAAGCTCTGTTCCCGAACAAGCAGGGTAGCTTTCATGTCCGCCCTGAGGAACTGAGCTGTCCACAGGCAGCCCATACTGCCAGCACCGATGATATGCCAGGTCACTTCTTGGCTCACTCTGGTTGAGATAATCCGGGCGAGTTTAAACAGTCAATGGTGATATGTGAATATTGAGTGCTGCCAGCGGTGTAAGATTGGTCTCTATTTGTTCTCGACCATTCAATTTTTCTCCACCTATCTACAGTTTTTTCAATTCAAAATTGAAAATAATAAGCATTAAAAATGAACTTTCTTGATTCATTCAAGTCAGAGATTGTATGTAAACATTATTTATGAACCAGGGGGAATGATATGGACGTTTCGAATAATACCGCAGGAGTGACTAGCACCGGTGCATACAATAGGGTGTCTGAGGCTAACGCTGCTTCCACCAGTACATCATCAAAAAGCACTGTTACCACCGTTAATCCCCATAAGCAATTGCAACACGCCCATGAACACCCTGCAGCAGGCCATTCCAGAGCGGGTTGCTCCCTGGTTTTCAGGACGATATCTCAGGCGGCTAGCTCAATTACCCAAAGAGTCACCTGCACCCTGAAAAGGACATCGCGTGTTATTGGGTTGGCTTGCAGTGGTGGCGCTACTATGGCGAAGGTTCTCTGTTATCGTTCTCCTGAACCAATTGCTCAGTTTTTCCATAAAAATGGCGGACTGTGGGGCAAAATAGGCCAATACGTAGCGGCAAAACAAGCACCGGCTGAGTATTTCAAATCACATCAAGATCTTTATAACTACACGACTAACATGGTAAAAGTCGCGAGCCAGTGCTCGGCAGGCAAGGTTGATCCTGAGGTAATCAGGAAAGTTATCGAGCGCAATGTGGCTAATGCCGGACTGCTTTCTGAAGATGCCATGCCGGAACGATCAGGCACAGCTGATAATGACGGCAGTAGCCAGTTCATGGCTAACAGTGCTGTTTCAGCAGCACCTGTCCGGCATGTTAAAACACTCGGGCGTGGGAGTATTTGCCAGGTCGATCAGTTTAATATTGGTGGACGAGATTTTGCTGTTAAATATTTATCACCAGAGTTGGCAGAAAAAATTAATATTGATGTTTCGTTGGTGAACAGCCTGATTTCTTTCTTTTATGGCTGGGGTTTTATCTCAGAGATGTACTTTAACGACATTTGCAGTGCATTCAAGAGTTGTAGTAATGAGTGTGACTTATCACGGGAACTTAAGTTTACCGAAAAAGCGTCTGAGGCCTTAAAAAATTTGACAGAAACCAAGCGCTACCATGTAACTATCGACTCAGGCCATCAGGTGCCGGTTCAGTTCAGGGTACCTGAGGTGTCTGTACCCTTATCCAGCCCTGATGCCCTTGTGATGGAGTATATTGATGGCTGTTCTCTTGATCGTACAGACGCGTTAAGGGAGAGGCTCGCTTCATGGCAGCCGGACTGGAAAGAGGGTGGAAGGCTAACTGAAACGGAAATAAATACTATTATTGTCGGCATTCATAAACTTGTGCTAGAAGCTTATTTGGATTTATTCAGTGAATCCTTTTTTTTAAATACTGACCCCCAAACGGGTAATTTCATGGTGAAACTGGAGAGTGATCGTATCAGTATTTATTGTATTGATCACGCCAACAGTACTGGCAATAACGATATTTTGCGCATGATGAAAGACCCTGTTTATTATTCACTTCTTGCAGGACTGTTCTTGTTGTTTCATAACCGTGCTAACGGGAATGGCCTGATTGAAGAGGAAAATATCCCAAGCTCGATGGATACAACCGACGAAGTTGACATCCGGGCTCTGGTTTGCACGGCAATATCCCCGGAAGCGCAGGAATCTATAGAAACATTTATTGAAACTTATCGTAGGGGCTTTGGACCGGATATCATACCCCCCATTGATGAATTACAACAATTTCAGAGAGAAGCTAGCGTTGGAGAAATTTGCAGTCAGATTTATCATTGGTTAAAAGACATCTCGGACGATTCTGATACGGAGGGGCCTGTCCAATCAGAGGCTGCGTTTGTGGAGCTATTGACGCGATTTTTGATCCGGCTTGCCATGGAACATGTGGAGCAAGATATGCAGAAGGCTGACATTACAGCCTTGCACAGAGTTGTCGCTGTTCCTTTTGACAAATTTGCTCAAAGTCTGGGTTTTCAGATCAGTCCGAACAATCCCATATTACTGCGGGTTGGGTGGCAATTGTCTGCATATCGCCAGTATATAGGGCAACTGGAGTCGCTAATGGATAACTGGGAGTATTATCGAGAATAGCGAGCTATTTGACGAACAAAAGCGGGTTTTCAGACCAATTTACTGCCGCCACGACTTAGAAGACACTCTCGCTATTATCGTGAACCACCTCCAGAAATAATAACCACACCACCCGACAACAGTATTGTTGGTGCTGGCTTTGCCAGCCAGTCATGTTTGTGAACTGAAATGTTGTGCTATCGCCTGTTGCCTACCCATAGCGTTCTGGATTAATAGTATCAGGCACGGGTCTGATAAGTGATCAGCGACTGAAAGAACAGCCGATTCAGCATCCTGCGCTTTTGTGTAGACCAATAAATGATAAGCATTAAAAATGAACTTTTTTGATTCATTCAAGTCAAAGCTGTATGTAAACAATATGGATGAACCAAGGAGTTGATATGGACGTTTCGAATAATACCGCAGGAGTGACCAGCACTGGTGCATACAATAGGGTGTTTGAGGCTAACGCTTCCACCAGTGCATCAAAAAGCACTGTCACCGCCATTAATCCCCATAAGCAATTGCAACCCGCGCATGAGCACCCTGCAGCAGGTCACTCCAGAGCGGGTGACTCCCTGGTTTTCAGGACGATATCTCAGGCGGCTGGCTCAATAACACAGTAAACGCCAAATAAACCCACGCCCTTCAGAATCAAAACCCCATTTGAAATGATTAGCCTCCCGATATAAGGAGGCCAATATGTCAAAGAAATTACCCGCAGACAGTGAATGGCTAGAGCGTGTTCAGTCGTGGCGGGATTCAGGTTTGACTCAGAGTGCGTGGTGCCAACAGCATGGTATAAGGGTATCCAAATTCGGATACTGGAAGCGTAAACTCGACACAACCCCCAGCGTAAAACCGACCCCGAACAACTCTGGCTTTGTCCAGGTAACACCCCAACCAGAACCTGGTGCGCCTTCTCGGATAACACCACTCTCCATCACCCTACCCAGTGGTGTAACAGTGTCCGGTATTGATGAAAGTAACCTGTCGCTTTGTGAGCAACTGGTGAGGGATATGCTATGAACACCCCGGTTATGCGACCGTCAGAGGTATTACCAAAGGTGTTTCTCTACCGGGAGCCGATTGACTTTCGCAAGTCATTTCGTGGGCTTGCTGTGTTGGTTGAACAAGAGCTGGGGCACAACCCCTTTGACGGCTATTTATATGCGTTTACCAACCGGCAGCGTAATAAAATCAAGTGCCTGTTCTGGGAAGATAATGGTTTTGTGCTTTATTACAAGAGCCTGTCTGAGGACAAATTCCACTGGCCCAAACCGGACGAAGAGCTGGTTACATTAACCGGGAAACAATTAAACTGGCTGCTGGACGGCTACAATCTCAATGCCATGCAACCCCATAAAAAAAGGCATTATGAGAGCTGTTTTTAGTCCTGTTTTTCAGGGTTTTATGGTAAAATAGCGACCATGAAATCGACCGCCGACACTCTGATTTTTCAGCCGAAATCCGCACTGGATTTGCCCTTTCATCAGGCTGAGACTAACCCTGAAATGGTCGCCTTGTTTGAGGCGATCCATTCGCAGGAAAGTGTCATTCTTGAAAAAGAAAATGCCCTTCTTGAAAAAGAAAATGCCCTTCTTGAAAAAGACGACATTATTCAAAAGAAGTCAGAGGTCATCGATTCTCAAAAAAAACGCATTGCGCAACTGGAAGAGTACCTGAGGCTCTCCCGATCCCGCCTGTACGGAAGAAGCACTGAAAAAAACAACAGCCAGGTCGACATTTTCAACGAGGTGGAGCTGGAAGGCTGCACCGGAGAGCAAGACGAAGCTGAAGGTCAGCCAGAGCAAGAGCCTCCAAAACCACGCAAAAAGAAAACAGGGCGCAAGTCATTTTCAGAGTCTCTGCCCAGAGTGCAGGAACGCTCTGAACTCAGTGAAGAAGAAAAAGCCGGAGCCATTGATACCTTCTTTGTCAAAGTCCGTGAAGAGCTTGATATCGTTCCGACCAAGGTTCAGGTGAAAGAAATTCTGCAAGAGAAAGCAGTCTTTCCAGAAGTCGATGAGCATGGACAGGAGAAGCGGGTCATTAAAGTTGCAGAGCTGCCAAAACACCCACTGCCCAAATCTTCACTCTCTGTTTGCACACTGGCCTGGATCATTGTCTCCAAGTACTGCGACGCACTGCCTTTGTACAGGCAAGAGAATATCCTCAAGCGATACGGTGGCTCTGTCACCCGGACGACGATGGCCAACTCTTTGATTCGGCTGTCTACAGAACTGCGGCCACTCATCAATTTGATGAGAGATCATCAAAAGACCGGTTCGGTGATCCATGCTGACGAAACCCGAATTCAGGTGATCAAGGAAACCAGCAAGTCCATCAACTCTGACAAATATATGTGGGTCAGCCTTGGTGGGCCACCCGGACAAACATCGGTGGTGTTTGAATACGATCCCTCAAGAGGCAAGGAGGTTCCCCTGCGTCTGTTCGAAGGGTTCAGCGGTTACCTGCAAACTGACGGGTATGCCAGTTACGACGCTGTATGCAAACAAGAAGGCATCACCCAGGCGGGTTGCTTCGACCACGTTCGCAGGAAATTTCTGGATGCCAGGAAGGGCGAAGCCAAACCGGGCAAAAAGGTGAAAAACACCCGCGTTAGCAAGGCGAATGTCGCTTTAGGCAAAATCGGTAAGCTTTACGCCATTGAGAAAGAAATAGGAGATCTTCCTCCATCAGAAAAAGCCATCCTGCGTCAGCAAAAGAGTAAGCCACTACTGGACGACTTTCATGTATGGCTGGAGAAAAACATAACCAGGCTAGACCCGGGCAGCCTGTCGCACCAAGCCATGAGCTATGCATTGAACCAATGGCCAAAACTGGTCGTTTACTGTGACAACGGCCACCTGGATATCAGTAATGCCGCAGCGGAAAACACCATCCGCCCCTTCGCTATTGGCCGCAAGAACTGGATGTTTGCAGACACGCCAAAAGGGGCGCAAGCCAGTGCCCTTTTATACAGCCTGATTGAAAGCGCAAAGGTGAATGGTCTGGAGCCTTTCAATTACCTGAACCATATTTTAAAAGAGCTGCCTTACGCCGATACCGTTGAGAAACTGGAACAGCTTCTCCCCTGGAATGTTAAGACAGGCAAAGAATAAGAAATCTTGGGGGCGGCAGCCAGTACGCTGGTTTATTTGGCGCTTACATAACACAGAGAGTCACCCGCACCCTCAAGAGGACATCACGTGTTCTTGGAGTGGCTGCCAGTTGCGGCGCTGCAGTGGCGAAGAAAGTCTGTTTACGTTCTCCTGAAGCAATTGCTCAGTTTTACCATGAAAATGGTGGGCTATGCGGCAAAATAGGCCAATACCTGGCAGCAACTCAAGCACCGGCTGAGTGTTTTAAATCAGATCAAAAGGTTTATAACTATGTGACTGACATAGTGAAATCCGCAAGTCAGTATTCGGCAGGCAAGGTTGATCCTGAGGTAATCAGGAAAGTTGTCGAGCGCAATGTGGCTAATGCCGGATTGCGTTCTGACAGGCTGCTTTCTGAAGGTGCCATGCAGGAACGATCAGGCGCAGCTGATAATGACAGCAGTAGCCAGGTCATGGCTAACACTGCCGTTTCAGCAGCAACTGTCCGGCATGTTGAAACACTTGGGCGTGGGACTATTTGCCAGGTCGATCAGTTTAATATTGATGGACAAGACTTTGCTGTTAAATATTTATCACCAGAATTGGCAGAAAAAATTAACACTGATGTTTCGATAATGACCGGCCTGTTTTCTAACCTTAATAACTCGGGTTTTATGTCAGAGAAGGACTTTGACGACTTTTCCAGGGCATTCAAGAGTTTTAGTAATGAGTGTGATTTATCACGGGAACTTAAGTTTACCGAAAAAGCGTCTGTGACATTAAAAGATTTGACAGAAAGCAATGAGTACCGCGTAAGTACCGGTTCAGGCCATCAGGTGCCAGTTCAGTTCAGGGTACCTGAGGTGGCTGTATCGTTATCCAGCCCTGATGCCCTTGTGATGGAGTATATTGATGGCTGTTCTCTCGATCGTACAGACGCATTAAGGGAGAGGCTCGCTTCATGGCAGCCGGACTGGAAAGAGGGTGGAAGGTTAAGTGAAGTGGAAATAAAGACTATTATCGTCGGCATTCATAAACATGTGCTATCGGTTTATTTGGATTCAGTCAGTGAATCCTGTTTTTTAAACACCGATTTTCAATCGGGTAATTTCATGATGAAACTGGAGAGCGATCGTATCAGTATTTATTGTATTGATCACGCTAACAGTAGTGCCAATAACGATATTTTGCGCATAGTAAAAGATACTGTTTATTATTCACTTATTATTGGACTGTTCTTGCTTTTTCATAGCCGTGCTACCGGGAATGGTCTGGTTGAGGAGCAAAATACCCCCAGCCCAACGGATACAACCGACGAAGTTGATGTCCGGGATCTGGTTTACACGCCAATATCTTCGGAAATGCTGGAATCTTTAGAAGAATTTATTGAACCTTTTCGTAGCGGCTTTGGACGGGATATCATACCCCCCATTGATGAATTACAACAATTTCAGAGAGAAGCTACCGTTGGAGCAGTTTGCAGTCAGATTTATCATTGGTTAAAAAACATCTCGGATGACTCTAGTACGAAGGGGCCTGTCCAATCAGAGGCTGCGTTTGTAGAGCTATTGTCGCGATTTATGATCAGACTTGCCATGGAGCATGTGGAGCAAGATATGCAGAATGCTGGCAAAGCGACCTTGAACAAAGTCGTCGGTGTTCCTTTTGACAAATTGGTTAAAAGTCTCGGTTTCCAGATCAGACCGATCGATCCCATGGTAATGCGGACTGGGTGGCAATTATCTGCATATCGTCAGTATATAGGGTATCTGGAGTGGCTATTGGATAAATTGGAGCCTGACAGAGAATAGCGCCCGTCCGGGCGACCCTATAATCAGTAGTTGCAATAATAAAGACCTGACCTGAATGGGTAAGTATTTTTGTGACACCCTCTCTAAGGAGGGTGTCGCAAAACTCTGGTTCCCATGCTCCAGCGTGGGAACCCATACCCATCTCGCGCTGCAGAGTCCGCTTTTCAGGGGAGGTATGCATTCCCACGCAGAGCGTGGGAACGAGTTGTTAGAGTTTTGCGACAGCCTCTAAGGCTCCGGGTGTTGGTCTCTATTTGTTCTCGATCATTCAATTTTTCTTGACCTGTCTACAGCTTTATAGCTTAAAGTTCCTTCCTGTTGATGGTTTGAGGATGCATCAGTGTGTACCGGATTTCTGAGTTAGCCGCCGCTGTAGGGCTTTCACGTACAGCGCTTCTCTACTACGAGAAACAGCAGCTTATTTCAGGTAAAAGACTTGAAAATGGCTACCGTCTTTATAGTGATAAAGACCTTCAAAGAGTCCGCTTGATTCAGCAACTGCAGGCGGGAGGGCTGACTTTGAAAGAGTGCAAAGTTTGCCTTGAAAAAAAGATAGACAGGGACCTGTTGAAAAACCGCCTCAGGCAGCTTGATGAAGACATTGCACTGAAGCAGCAGTCACGAGCGCTGTTGGCAGCCATGCTGGGTGAAGGTGACCTCAGAGCCTGGCATGAAGACCTCGATAAGGTTGCTCCTGATGCTCATCTGAACTGGTTAGTAAAACAGGGTTTTAGTGAAAAAGAAGCCCTCAGATTGAAGTGGTTATCGAAAGATATGAATGATCACGAGACTTATATGATCGACTTTATGAAAGTTTATGAGACCCTCGAACGCTGGGGGACCAGGCAGTGAAAAAGACACGCTGAAAGCATTATCACTGGTGCCCGAAGCCCCTGCTGATATTCTGGAGATTGGTTGTGGCAAAGGCCTGTCAACCAGCGTTTTGATAGACAATACCGAAGCAAACATTACTGCCATAGATAATGAACCGTCAGCACTGGCTCGATTAAAAGAGCGTTTTGAGAAGCAGGATATTTCCGGACGGCTTTCCAGCGTTCGCGTGAGCATGACTGAATTACCCTTTGAGAGTGAGAGCTTTGATCTTATCTGGTCGGAAGGCAGTGCCTATATCATGGGGGTCCAAAAAGCCCTGACGCAATGGCAGTCATTACTGCGGCCCGGTGGCTTTTTGGTGGTAAGCGACCTGGTATGGCTAACTGATAATCCGGTCCGGGAAGCGATGGCCTATTGGCAGCAAGACTGCCCTGATATGCAGACGATCAGCAATCGTCTCAAGCAAATGGACGCTGTCGGATATGATCTGGTCGATCATTTTTCTCTATGCCGGGAGTGCGTGGGATAACTAATCCGAACCACTGAAAAAACGAATCCATGATTTGTCTCCTGCCATGCCTGACTCATTTCTGCACACGGAACCTCATAAAAAACTAGTCCACATACAGCAAGGTATCCTGTTCAGAACAGTCGACCTTACCTTCGCTCCAGTTTTGATAAAACGTGAGTCTGTGGCCAGGATTCGCAAAAACCGTAATATAAGGCAGATCAGCATAAGGTTTATACCATCTGAATCGAGCCTTTACAGAAGGCTTATCATCCCGTGTGACAAAAAAGTCCTGATAGGATTGATGCAGATTTGATTTCCAATGCACCGCGACGTAATCCGGTGGGCAACTCGTTTCTAAATCAACATCGGCGACGTCTTCCGACAAATGCGCCACACCTGGATAGTATACGCCATACATGCCCTGACTCTCACCACCAGCTCGAATGGTATAACTATGCCTCTCTGATTTAGGTGTGCCTGGATAGTGTGCAAAATAGATGTAAGCATCTTCCGCTAATGTACTAAATGAGCATAAGGCAATGAATGCAAACAAGAAACCGCGATTAATGTATATCATCTGTAAGAACCCACTATCTACACCACAAATAATCGTCAGTAGCACACAAAACGTTCATTCCGACACAATGCCATTATCTGGATAAATTGGATTATAAAAACGATGCCATTCATCCATTATTCAACTTTGTGGCAACACAGATTTTGAACGCTTAGGCAAGATTGTGTTAACACAAAGCATGGCTGGTTGCACTCAGGAAGCTAAGTCGTGTCCTCGTGACCACCAAAGCTGATATGCTCTACTTGGCGCATCAAGTAAGCTGGAGATCCACCGCACAGTGCAAATCATCATTCTTTATCTTCGTCATCTTAGTACGTTTCACAGATGCCCAACAGAATATCTATATGGATTCCCCTGCATCCTGATTTTCATCGACAGGCAGAGGTATACTTACACCTCTCGACGAGTCTATCCTCAAGACCCCAGGCCTTTCCAAGTCTCACCCAGGCGGCCCCACACGAACTCCGCAGGCTTAATTGATGGTTTAAGAATGCATCAAATTTAAATGGTTAACAAAAGATATGAATGATCACGAATCTTACATGATCGACTTTATGAAAGTTTATGAGACCCTCGAACGCTGGGGGCCAGGCAGTGAAAAAGACACGCTGAAAGCATTATCACTGGTGCCCGAAGCCCCTGCTGATATTCTGGAGATTGGTTGTGGCAAAGGCCTGTCAACCAGAGTGTTGATAGACAATACCGAAGCACACATCACTGCCATAGATAATGAAGCGTCAGCACTGGCTCGATTAAAAGAGCGTTTTGAGAAGCAGGATATTTCCGGACGGCTTTCCAGCGTTTGCGTGAGCATGACTGAATTGCCCTTTGAGAGTGAAAGCTTTGATCTTATCTGGTCGGAAGGCAGTGCCTATATCATGGGGGTCCAAAAAGCCCTGACGCAATGGCAGTCATTACTGCGGCCCGGTGGCTTCATGGTGGTAAGCGACCTGGTATGGCTAACTGATAATCCGGACCAGGAAGCGATGGCCTATTGGCAGCAAGACTACCCTGATATGCAGACGATCAGCAATCGTCTCAAGCAAATGGACGCTGTCGGATATGATATAGTCGACCATTTTTCTCTAAGCCGGGAGTCCTGGGATAACTACTCCGAACCACTGAAAAAACGAATCCATGACTTGTCACCTGCCATGCCTGACTCATTAGCGCTGAAGAATATTGAGACTGAGCTGGAAATCTACAGAAAATTCCTGGGACAGTTCGGTTATCAAATGTTTGTTCTTGGCAAACGTGATTAAATGGACGTCTATACTTCTCCTGACGTTCCAATGTCGTGGAGAGTATTTATGGCACACATCTATAAAATCCTGGAAGTGGTAGGCAGCTCGACTGTCAGCAGCGATGACGCTATTCGCAATGCTATTGCCACTGCCAGTGTCACTCTTAATCACCTGGGCTGGTACGAAGTGGTGGAGCATCGGGGCCATGTTGAGGATGGTGAGATTGCACACTTTCAGGTAACCGTCAGAATTGGTTTCAGGTTGGAAGACCGTGGTCAATCATCCTGATTGCCATACCCTGTTCAACCTAAGCTTGCCATTCAACAGGGATTCTCGGATACAATAGTCGTCAACGTTTAAAATTTGTTGATTGGGGAATCCCTCATGCCTTCATTTGATATTGTTTCAGAAGTGGATATGCACGAGTTGACCAATGCGGTCGATCAGGCGAACCGTGAGCTGACCACCCGTTATGATTTCAGAGGGGTTGAAGCCAGCTTTGAAAAAAGCGGTGAAAACCAGATTGTGATGACGGCCGATGCTGACTTCCAGCTGCTGCAAATGGTTGAAATGCTGAAAACCAAAATGGTCAAGCGGGGCATTGATGTTAAATGTCTGGAAGTGAAAGATCATTATGGTTCTGGCAAACAGGTCAAACAGGATGTCATAGTTCGTCAGGGGCTGGATAAAGAGCAAGCCAAAAAAATCGTCAAGATAATCAAGGATGCCAAGCTCAAGGTACAGCCAGCCATTCAGGGTGAGCAGGTTCGCGTTACGGGTAAGAAGCGTGATGATCTTCAGACCGCTATTGCATTGTTGAGAGAAGCGGATACCGAGATGCCTCTGCAGTACAACAACTTCAGAGACTGATTCTGGCAGGAGGGGCTTGCCTCTCCTGTTAACCGGCATCCGGTAAATCAACATCGAGACAAAAAATATTCCCCGGCATGTTCAGGTGTGCTTTTATTAAACTTTCCCGATAGTTCTATAAAATAAATTTGCCAGATTCGACCACTGGAAGACGTTAACGGTATGTTATTATCAGGGCACCTTTCTATGAGTTCAACGAAGAACTCGCTGACATCTGTGAAGAGCAAACCCGGAGGAGCAGAATGCAACTAATGGACTCTTCTTCCCGTTCCTGGGGAGAGGCATGGAAAAGCTTCAGGCATCCAAGGGTCATCAGTGTTCTGTTTCTTGGTTTTTCAGCCGGCCTTCCCATATTACTCATATTCAGCAGCCTTTCTATCTGGCTCAGGGAGGCGGGTGTTGAGCGCAGCATGGTGACCTTCTTTAGCTGGGCTGCCCTGGGTTACTCCTTCAAGTTTGTCTGGGCCCCTCTGGTAGACAGGGTCCCTCTGCCATGGTTGACAAAAAGTCTCGGGCGTCGCAGAGCCTGGCTATTACTCGCCCAGTTCGCGGTGATGGCTGCTCTTTTATTTATGGCGAGTCATGATCCTGTCTATGGATTGACCTGGGTTGCAGTGGGGGCTGTGATGCTGGGATTCTCATCTGCTACACAGGATATAGTGATTGATGCCTACCGGATAGAAGCTGCAGAGAGCGATCTTCAGGCCATGATGTCTTCCGCCTACATTGCGGGCTACAGAGTCGGCATGCTGGTGGCCGGGGCTGGCAGTCTGGCACTGGCCAGCTGGTTTTCAGGGGGTGATGAATCCGTTTATCACTACCAGGCCTGGGCTTCTGTCTATCGCTGTATGGCTGCGTTCATGCTGGTAGGGGTTGTCACCACCTTGTTGATTCCAGAGCCTGAAAACAATCAGTCTGCCTTCTCTCAGGATTATGGCACCAGTGACTATGTTCGTTTTCTGGGGTTGTTTGTAGTAGCGGCAGGGGCTTTTGTTGCAGGTTTTACATTAACTCCCGAGATCTCTTCCCAGTTGAAAACAATGTTGGTTGATGGCGGTGTTTCAGTTCATGTTGCAGGGTTCTTTTCTGAATCTTTCCGATTGCTGTTCAGTGTGGCTCTGGGTGGTGGGGCTGCCTGGTTGATGATCAGTCTGAACGTAGCGCCCAAGGGGATGGTCAGAGAAACCTATGTGGCTCCTTTTGCTGATTTCTTTGCGCGTTACGGAAAACTGGCGATCTATATTTTGCTGCTGGTAGGCACCTATCGGATTGCCGATATTGTTATGGGGGCAGTGGCTAATGTGTTCTACAAGGACATGGGTTACAGCAAGGAACAGATAGCAGCTGTTACCAAAACCTTTGGTCTGTTAATGACCATTGCCGGTGGTTTTCTGGGGGGATTGTTAGCCCTTCGCTACGGGGTGATGAAAATTCTCTGGATCGGTGGGCTATTGGCTGCTATCAGTAACCTGCTGTTTTCCCTGCTGGCTCAAATGGAACCTGAAACCTGGATTCTGGCTGTGGTCATCGCAACTGACAATCTCAGTGCAGGTATTGCCTCTGCTGCCTTTGTTGCTTTCCTCTCCGGTTTGACGAATCGTGCATTCACAGCGATGCAGTACGCAGTCTTCAGTTCGCTGATGTCGCTTGTACCGAAACTATTGGCGGGGTACTCCGGTAGCGTGGTGGATGCAGTGAACTATCCTGTCTTTTTTGCAGGCTCCGCTATTCTTGGTTTGCCGGTGCTGCTGTTAATCAGTTACGTGCAGAGGCTTATGGAGCAATCTGAGGAAGCTGCACGCGATTGACACCAGGCGGGCTAAAAGCCCGCTAGCGTTTGATCTCGGCAATGAGTTTTGCCCGCCATTGTTCTTTTTCCTGCTCAGGAAGCTTGCCGAGAGAATCCCTGCAAATATGCATCATTGCCTGGAGAATGGTCTCGGGTTGATAGTTAAGGTTTTCCAACTGGCGAATAATTTCAATCGCCAGAGCAATGTCTTCCGGGTGCTGATCCTGATCGTTCAAACTTTAATCTCCACTCCATTGATATAGCTTCAGATTGACCTTGCCATTAAGAAAAGTAATACCTTCTGACTCAAGCAAGGATTGCTGTTGCTGATACTTGGCGCTGGTTTCCGGAAACGAAATCTGTCCCTTGCTATTGATGACCCTGTGCCAGGGAAGTCCGGAACCTGAAGGCAGTTGCTTCATAATATTACCCACTACCCGGGCATAGCCCGGAGCACCGACCATGTTGGCCAGTTGTCCATAAGTGACCACCTTACCCCCGGGTATTTTGGTCAGGATGAGCCAGATATCGGATGGACTGAACGGTGCTTGCAAGCCTGGTCTCCAGAGTGATTGGAAAACTAGTCGAGGGATAGATATTACCAGCCAAGCATATCTTAATCTGTTGGCCATTTGTCGTGAAAAGTTTTTCAGTGTTCCCCGACGAAGCACCTAAAGATGGCAAGACAAACGATGATTCTGCCTTTTTGTTGGTTCCAGGCACCCGTTTGTAGAGGCAAAACTGATGCCTATAGCGGCTTTCCCTCTTGTTAAGCTTTCATTAATTTGGAACTCTTGTCCCCCTTATAAAGCATTAAGACATCGATTCATCGAGGGGTATTCATGGGGCTCCAGTGTTTCAGGGGCATTGGCCGTTTTCCTGGGTTACGCAAAGTCTGGGTACTACTTCTTTCCTGCATGGCAGCGATGGCCCATGGGGATAAGATATGGATGGAAAATGGAGATGTAATCAGTGGCAAAATCATGGGGCTGGAAGCGGGTAAACTGACTGTTTCTACCCGGTATGCTGGAGATATTTCCATCAATTGGCGTCATGTTCGTTCTCTTGAAACCGATCAGCCCGTCTGGATTGGTTTGATTGGTGAGAAAGAGGCTCAGCAGCGTCAGTTAAAGAGCAATGGCGACCAACTGGTGGTTGTGGATCCCGATGGTTTTGAGCGGAGCTTCTCGGCCGCCTGGCCAGTAGCAGAAATTCGCCGTGAACAACCCGTACTGGCTTCTAACTGGGACATTGCAGGCAAAGTCAACTTTGGGTTGGACAGTGATCAGGGTGAGGACAATGAAACCACCTTCACGCTCAGTGGCAATCTCGATATCAATGACGAGTGGAACAAGAACAGTTTTAAGTGGGACATTGAAATAGAGAAAGAAGAAGACTCAGACTCTTCCACCAAAGAGTGGGAGCTGGGGTATGCGTACAGTCGCTATTTCACTGAACACTGGTTTGTCCAGGGCTCTCTGGAGCAGGAGTACGACTCCGCGGAAGATCTGAGATCAAGACTGACCCTGGGAGGGTCGGTAGGTTACCGCTTCAGGGAAACGGTCAAAGAAACCTTGATTACCACTGTCGGCCTGACCCATCTCTGGGAAGATTATCAGCTGGAAGATAACCAAAAAAACCTGGCCGTGACAACTGGGCTGGTGTACCGGAAGAAGCTCATTGATAACCTTGAGTATTACTTTAACAGTAAGCTGTTTTACCGTCTGAACTCAGGTCAGCAGTGGTTGTTTGATGGGGAGCATGGTTTGAGGGTGGGGTTATCTGAAAGTCTTTCTTTAAACCTGATGCATTATCTGGATTACGACAGTATTCCAACAGAGGGTGCTGACAAAACCTCCAGTCAGATCAAGGTGGGCATTGGTTATTCCTGGTAGAGAGGGTGGAGGCTGGCCGCAGAGGCAAATAGCTTCTGCGGCGACCCATCAGAGGCGTAAACCTCCATCCAGTTCCAATACACGACCATTGAAGTAGTCGTTTTCAAAAATGAAGGCGACAGTTGCCGCAATCTCTTCAGGCTTGCCCATACGTCCAGCCGGAATACCTGCAGTCATTTTGGCGCGGGCTTCAGGCTTCATGCCCAGCGTCATTTCAGTCTCAATCATGCCCGGTGCAATTGCAGCGCTCCTGATGCCAAAACGAGCCAGTTCCCTGGCCCAGGATACTGTCATGGCGACGACACCGGCTTTAGCGGCGGAGTAGTTGGTTTGTCCAAAGTTGCCTGAGCGGGAAATGCTGGCAATGTTCAGAATCAATCCTTTGCTGCCTGAATCAATCATGCTGGCCGCCACCTCACGACCACAAAGAAAAACACCCGTGAGATTGACGTCAATGACTGACTGCCATTTTGCCAATGAGAGCTTGTCAGTGACCTTGCCGTCTTTTGCCCTGATCAGTAAGCCGTCACGCAGGATGCCTGCATTATTGATAAGACCATTGAGCGGGCCCAGTTTCTCTCTGGCAAGCCTGACACTGTTTTCTACTTGCTGCTCATTGGCGACATTGGTGGGCAGGGCAATGGTTTTTGCTCCCAGCTCAGAGCATTCTTTTAACGCCTGATCCAGGGCTTCGCTTTCAAGATCTATCAGTCCAAGGCCAGCGCCTTTTTTTGCCAGATGCAGCGCCATGGCCTTGCCCAGACCTCGGGCAGCGCCGGTAATCAGGATGTTGCTTCGTTCAAGATTCATTCTACTGTTCTTCTGCGTCTGAAAACCACTTAGTGATTGTAACGGAACACAACGAATTCTCTATAAACGGCTCTGTTATGCGGAGCAGCCATTAGAACGAGCTGCTTTGTCAGAGTTCTTCCTGATCAGCCATGGATGTAGCGATATCTTTCACTGTCAGAAGCGCTTTTGTGGATAAGGAGCCTCTCTGGAACTCTGAGCCCGCAACCTGGCCTTAGTTCAATGACGACACCATCGATCAAATTACTCTGGCATATAGCGCCCAAACTCCTTAGCCGGAGGTTCGGGAATATTACCAGCAGCGTCAGGGTTTAAAATCGGGTATTGGGCCAGCACTTTTCTGATTTTGGATTGCAATTCGCCAACCTCTCTTTGGTCTGATGCGCTTTGTTCCCGAATTTCTGCGTACTCTCTGGCTATTGGCCCGCGATGGACGAAAAGGTAGGGTTTGACAGGAAAGTTTCGGAGTATGATTTTAACTCTCTTTAATTCATCCTCACTTAAGACAGGTCTGAGTGCATCAAGCAGTTGTCGTTGGGAAAGGAATGAATAGTCCTGATTCTCCCTGCTGACAAACCTTTCTAACTCCACACCAGCCCTGTAAAGATGAGCCGGGTTATCTCCACGCAGGACATTTCTCCGATAACTGCGGCCAGACGACAGCAAGCCATCGACATAACCTTTCAAATGCCCCGCCATACTATTAGCTTCTTCCCGGAACTCGGCCAAGCGATTCTCATAGGCTTTCTGTGAATGTTTTTTGTATTTTGCTTTCTCCTCCGATAGAAGGGGCTTAAGTTCCAACATCTTTTTCTGATGTTGAGCAATCAGCTCTTTGAGAACCGTGATTTCTTGAAAGTCTCTGTGAAGCTCATGCCTCACCCCGTCCCGGGCAGCTTCTATACACTCTTTGGCCAATGGCTTCAGACTGCTGGCAAGCATGCTCAACCCTACGAAAGCTGTTGCTGCTCCGACGGCGGCACCGCAGACCCATGGATGTCTCTGAACGGTATCTTCCAGCACGGCAACAGCGCGATCGGCCAGACCTGTGCCGGTTGGCACAGTGACAGGGGGCCAGTTCTTTACCAAAGCATCCAGGGAAACCGCTCCTGCAGAAGCAGTCCCCGCCACGAGTGCTAAGCTGGGTAATAATTTTGTCCTGGTTCCCTCCATCGGATCATACCAGGAAAAAACTTTCCTGATATTTCTAAACACCCCCTCCTCAGAGGCATTGGCTGATGTGGAAGCAGGCTGTCCCATTGACAGGCTCTGAGCCATTGGATTACCGATCTGCATGACGAAATTCCTGTAAGTTAAATTGAGGTAAATGGGCTGATTTAAGTGCGTTACCAGCCATCCTGAGCATTCAGACCTCAATGCTCGAACAAAGTTCCAACGTTAACAGTCTGCGGTATTGTTCAATGATTGCATGTCTGCCTGGTGATTAGCGGCTAACAGCGCATGAAAATCTTATTGATAATCACTCTCATTAATATATAATCGCCGAAAAATACCTGAAACAGGTGTCTTAATATTCAGCCATAGTTGATTCCAGCTATAGGTTGATCAGCAGTATTCTACATATCGAAATATACCCGCTGGATTTGGAAAATTTTCAAAGGCAGTGGTTATAAGTGGTATGTTTTATGATATGAAAATTCAGGGGGAAACAGATGGAACCCAAGGTTCAGGCAGCACACGACGCACGCAACTTACTTTTGAATGAGTACCACGGTATTTTGTCGACTCACTCTGATGATGTGCCCGGATACCCGTTTGGTTCTGTTATGCCATACTGCCTGGACGGGCAGGGCAACCCGATCATCCTGATCAGTGATCTTGCTCAGCACACCAAAAACATTGAAGCCAACCCCAAGGTTTCTTTGATCATTACCCAGAGCGGTGTAGACGATATCCATAAAGCTGGTCGTCTGACCTGGATGGGTGATGCAGAAAAGATTACAACGGACAGTGAAGAACTGAAGGAGTTGGAGCAACGTTACTACTCTTTCTTCCCACCTTCTGCCCACTATCACAAAACCCATGGCTTTGACTTCTACCGAATTCATCTAAAGCGTGCTCGTTTCATCGGTGGTTTTGGTCAGATTTTCTGGGTAAAAAATGAGCTGATGACTCGTGAAAACCCATTTTACGGCAGCGTAGAAAAGGGCATGGTCAAGCATATGAACGAAGATCATGTCGAGGCGATGGTGAAGTACTGCAAAGCTGCTGATATTGATCTTCCGGAAGGTGTTGAGCCAAAGATGGCAGGTATTGATGCCACTGGCATGCACCTGCTACTGAAAGACAGGCTGGTTCGTATTCCTTTCCCGACAGAAGTGGATGAGCCAATGGCAGTACGCAAGACTCTGGTTGAGATGGCTAAAGTGGCCTGATAACAGGCTTTGCTTTTAGCAAAAAGCCCCGACGTGTTCGGGGCTTTTTGCGTCTAAACTCTTGAAGTTTGCACAATTAACATTATATAAGAAGCACCATTGTCTCTGGAGGCTTCTATGCGCTTCCCCGTTTGGATTTTTTTACTGCTCCCTGCTCTTGAACTGGTCGTGCTGATCAAGGTAGGTAGTTATATTGGCGCACTTAATACACTGGCTCTGGTTATCCTGGGTATGGTGGCAGGTATGGCGGTCATCCGTCGTCAGGGTTTTCGTACCATGCTCAAGGCCCGAGAGAAAATGAATCGTGGCGAGAAGCCTGCACTGGAATTGCTGAAAGGTTTTGTAACCGCCCTGGGCGGGGTGTTGCTGATGGTTCCCGGCTTTATCACCGATTTTATCGGGCTGGTTCTGCTCATTCCCCCGGTGCGCAGTATGCTGGTAAGACGAATGATCAAAAATGGTCGCTGGCAGGCGTCATCCAGCACGTTTGAGGGTGAATACTACCGTGAAGACGTCGACACTAACCGGGGGATTCACCAGACCCTTGAGGGTGAGTTCAAGCGCGAAGATGAAAAAAAATCTTAGTACCCCCTTGAAAAGACAAAAGCCACCCCTACCTACTTAGTACCGATAATTGGGTTCGGTTCTGGCGATGCAAGTCAGACCGTTTTACAAGAGTTGATTGCTGATTTTTCGGCATAAACAGTTGGAGAGATACATCGATGAAAATCCGTCCGTTGCGTGATCGCGTGGTCGTTCGTCGTGAAGAAGAAACCACTACCTCTGCTGGCGGTATCGTGTTGCCAGGTTCTGCTACTGAAAAGCCAAACCAGGGTGTGGTAGTGGCTGTCGGTGACGGCGTATTTCTGGAGAACGGTGAAAAGCGTCCTGTGGGTGTGAGCGTCGGCGACAAAGTCATTTTTGGTAAGTACGCTGGTTCTGACACCGTGAAGATTGACGGTGAAGAGCTGATCATCGTATCCGAGAGCGAAATCTACGCTGTTCTGGAAGACTGATCCCGGAACCCCGATTTCATAGCAACTGTTTTAAATTTCCAAAGGATTACCCATCATGGCAGCAAAACAGGTTAAGTTCGGCGACGAAGCTCGCAAACAAATGCTGGAAGGCGTCAACATTCTGGCCGACGCTGTAAAAGCGACTTTGGGTCCAAAAGGCCGTAACGTTCTGCTGGAAAAGTCTTTCGGCGCTCCAACCATCACTAAAGATGGTGTATCTGTAGCCAAGGAAATCGAGCTGGCTGACAAATTCCAGAACATGGGTGCTCAGCTGGTTAAGGAAGTCGCATCCCAGGCCAACGACCAGGCGGGTGATGGTACGACCACTGCAACTGTACTGGCGCAGTCTATTCTGAACGAAGGTCTGAAGTACGTAGCTGCCGGCATGAATCCAATGGATCTCAAGCGTGGCATCGACAAGGCGGTAGCGGCTGTTGTTGAACAACTGAAAGCTATGGCCACACCTTGCGAAGACAGCAAGTCCATCGCTCAGGTAGGCACTATCTCCGCTAACTCCGATGAGCTGGTGGGTCAGATCATCGCTGAAGCCATGGAGAAAGTAGGCAAGGAAGGTGTTATCACCGTTGAAGAAGGTTCCGGTCTGGAAAATGAACTGGACGTAGTAGAAGGTATGCAGTTCGATCGTGGCTACCTCTCTCCTTACTTCATCAACAACCAGGAAAGCATGTCTGCTGAACTGGAAAATCCTTTCATCCTGCTGGTTGACAAAAAGATCTCCAACATTCGTGATCTGCTGCCAGTACTGGAAAACGTAGCCAAAGCTGGCAAGCCTCTGCTGATCATCGCTGAAGATGTTGAAGGCGAAGCTCTGGCCACTCTGGTTGTAAATAACATGCGTGGCATTGTTAAGGTAGCTGCTGTTAAAGCGCCTGGCTTCGGTGACCGTCGCAAAGCCATGCTGCAGGACATAGCGATCCTGACCGGTGGTACTGTTATTTCTGAAGAGGTGGGTCTGTCTCTGGAAGCCGCTTCTCTGGAAGACCTGGGTTCTGCCAAGCGTATAGCCATCACCAAGGAAGACACCACCCTTGTTGATGGTGCTGGCAACCAGGCTGATATCATTTCCCGTGTTGAGCAGATCCGTGCCGAGATCGAAAACTCCTCCTCCGACTACGACAAGGAAAAACTGCAAGAGCGTGTTGCCAAGCTGGCTGGCGGTGTTGCTGTGGTCAAGGTTGGCGCTGCGACCGAAGTGGAAATGAAAGAGAAAAAGGCTCGTGTAGAAGACGCTCTGCACGCTACCCGCGCAGCCGTGGAAGAAGGCGTAGTAGCTGGTGGTGGTGTTGCTCTGGTTCGCGCGCTCTCCAAGATCTCTGTTGAAACGGCGAATGCTGAGCAGAAAGCCGGTGTTGAGCTGATTCTGCGCGCTCTTGAAGGTCCAATCCGTCAGATTGCTTCCAACTCCGGTGATGAAGCTTCTGTTGTTGTTGATAAGGTTAAATCCGGCGAAGGCAACTTCGGTTACAATGCTGCTACCGGCGAGTACGGCGACATGATCGAAATGGGTATTCTGGACCCTGCTAAAGTAACCCGTTCTGCCCTGCAGGCGGCTGCTTCTGTTGCAGGTCTGATGATCACTACTGAAGCCATGGTTGCTGATGAGCCCGCTGACGCTGCTGCTCCTGCTATGCCTGACATGGGCGGCATGGGTGGTATGGGCGGTATGGGTGGCATGATGTAGTCATCCTCCCGAAGCTCTGCTTCTCCCAAAAGGCTGCTTCTGTTTCAGGAGTGGCCTTTTTTGATGATCATATTCCCCATCGTTTGCGGTGATCTGCTTGCAGAAATCACTTCATACCGACTCCATTGTTGCTGACAAAGTGCTCCTCAAGCTCGAATCTAAGGGTGAAAAAAAAGTTGATATGAAGGAACCTTTTAGAACTTTCAGAATCAAACATTATATGGACAACAGACATTGACCCTTAAGGAGAGTTTCCAACTCAACCAGGAATGAACTTTGCCGATGACTCTGGTCATGGCGATTAACAGGAAAGGAGCAGCATATGAGCAGTGGCATGGAAATTACAGGAAGTGGTAGGCGTCTTCAAATACCGACTGGAAGTCCTGGCGGCAGCGACCCCTTATCAAATGACGGGAATTCATCAACTCATAATATCAGTGGTCCTGTTAATCCTGAGCGACAGCTCGGGCAGCTTCAGCCAAAAATGACGCCTGATACGCCTTTAAGCGAAAGAAGAATAGATCCTTCAAGCCCCGAAAATATACTGGGGCTGAGGCCCGGTGAAGAACCACCGGAACAACCGGAACAACCGGAACAACCGGCACCACCGGCACCACCTGTACCACCGGCACCACCTGTACCACCGGCACCACCTGTACCACCGGCGCCACCGGCACCACCGGCACCACCAACGGTACCACCGGCACCACCGGCACCACCGGTACCACCAGTACCACCGGCACCACCGGCACCACCGGCACCACCGGCACCCGAGACTCCCGAAGAAAAAGCCTTCAGGGAGTTCAGAGAGCTTGAAACCATGACTAAGGATCAACTCATTGCCAGGCAGAAGGAGAAGCTGAATGAAGCAGCTCCGATCTCCAATCGCTATGAGGAGTTTTCCTTATTAAATCGAGCCAAGGGGGCTCTGGATAATCCAAAGAATGCTCCAAAAGATCTCAAAGTGACCATTGCCTTTCCAGGTGAGGAGCCCGTTACCCTCATTCCATGGGACGACCAGCTTACGGAGCGAGCTGATTTTCATAAACTTTGGGATACCGCTAGAAAGGTGCTGGCAGAACATGAGATTGCAAACTTTGCCAATTACAATTCTGAACATGAAAATGAAAAATTGGAAATCATTAAAAACAGTATCAAAGTGATCGCTGATAAACTGGGCGACAACACTCATCAGGAAGGTGAGTACGATTACGATAACGATTGGGAAAAGCATTGGAAGGAAGTACGCCATAAGCCTGTGAGACTGGAGGCTTTTGAAGGTTTGAACCGCTCCAATAGCCCCGTAGTAATTACCGAAGGTCCGCCTGAGTCAGCCCAGTAAAGGCCGGAAAGAATGTCAAACAGCAGGAAAGATAAAAGGGAAGCATGGCTTCCCTTCTTTTCTAGCAGCCTGTCGGACTTAAGCGTCCGTAGCGAGGATTGCAAGAAATTGAGGATAAAAATCTCTGTTTCTGAGGAGAATAGCGAGCTATTTGACGAAGAAACAGGGATTTTTAGACCAATTTATTGCAACCGCAGTAGGACAGTCTTAAGTCCGACAGGCTGCTAGTCCTTCAAAATGTTCTTAGTACAGGCTGTGCAAAAAACAGAGCGTATGAAGTTTTCTGATATTGTTTTATCTTCCAGTGATCCTGAACAAATCAAACATTCCTGACGTCCTTCTGTGGCTCCCTCAATTGCTCCTGCTTCCAGCGTTGTTCCATTGTTGGAACCTTGATTTTCTGAACGCCAGCCAGAATCAAAATTACGGGAAGAACCGGTATCCTGGAGAGAATGGTCCGACAGATTGCCGGGAATGCCTGAATGTGAATAGATTTCTTTAGCTAATAAACGCGAGGGTGTGAAGTTAATGTCAAGACCCAGAATATTGTATGCAAACTCTCGCATGCCTTGATAGCTATGCGAAAACTCGGGTACAGAAGCAAAGGGTCCTTGGCGTAGGAGCGAAATAGCATTGAAGCAGTTGCCCAAAATTCCAGTGGGCATGAATTTTTTCAACAGTGCTTCCAGCGTCTCTGGCCAGCTCCAATGAAAATTCGTGCACATTGTAGAAGCTCTTGCCATAGTGCATAGCCCGATTAAAAGTGCTGTTTCAGTGTCCAGGTTTGCTGCTTTGAGCTGATTGGCAAAGCCTTGCGCAGAATAATATTCGCTGATATTGCCAGACAGCAGTGAATTGGAAAATGCCGGATAGTAGCTGTTTCGGGTGAGACGTCTAATCAGAACATCAGAATGATGTAAGAAGGTATTCATGGTAAGAACATAAGGACCAAGAAAAGTAAAATACATCAGGGCTAAACTGTTATCAATATTGATATGATGAGACAGGAATTCTGGTGAATCTGGATTGAAAATAGTGTAATAGGGGTTAGTCCCGTCAGCGTTGGTTTGATTATAAAACAATGGATCAAAAAGGCTTTTTGCCATTGCCTGTATTAGCTCCTGATCTTCCGGGCTGTTTTCCGTGGTCGTATTTACAGTGAATATACGAAATATAAGCCTTAGTATTTTCTGAATGCGCCCATGCCGATGTTGAGAATCCCCAATGTTGACATAGTTAAAGTAAAAGCTTGACAGATTTCTAAAGTCTTGCTCATTAAGCAAAAAATCATTATGTATTTCCAGTCGATCATCTCCAGATACATCGTCAGCCGTTAAATTCAGTCTGAAAAAGCCAATACGAATATTTTCAAAGGGACTCACGATCGAATTATCTGCGCCCTCTTGTTGTTCTTTCGAAGGCGGATTCCAGCTCTTTTTAAAATACTGGCGAAACTCTTCAAGGCCATAGGTATCTTTTGCCAGCCCCTGCTGAAAGAAGCAAAAAAACACCGAAAACAAAAGCACCTTAAAGGTGCGCGCCAAGATCATGACTTTGCCTTCATTAGCTAAAACAACCTCACTAGAATAGTTACAAACAAGTCTGCCGTTGGTTTTTTTTCAGTAAAGCTTGAATCCAGCATCTATCAAACACCGAGAAATGCAGCACTTGACAGGATATACCTAGCAGAGAAACTAGCTTCAACTTTTCTTGGTTTGATACGTGGAAAATGAAAACTCTAAGTTTTACCGATCCAGGGAGCTTTATATGATTGAAGTCATTCTGAGTATGCTGAAAGACAGAAACTTTGTCAGTTGCGCTTAAAAACATATTATGAACTTTTATTTTAAAAGCGTGTCGAACTTACAGCGTCAATTTCGAATGTCTTTTCTAATTGACTTTTTCTAATTGAGGATAAATACGAGGTGTGGAGCAACCACCCATGGATCGAATAAATAACAACTCTGATATTTCTCTCTCAACAACGCCTGAGCAATCTATATCGGCCCGATTACCAACGGGTCTGGGTGTCAGTGCAGGCAGGAAAATTACTGTAGCGGACAAGGATGAACGTTCACTACTCAATTTGCCCAGCCTGACACAATTGAAAATTATTGGCTGTTTGAGACTTAAAGATATTGCCCGTTTAAAGCAGGTGTGCAGCTACTTTCGTGAGCTTATTAAAGGAGAAGATATTCTGGCAAAGGCCTGGTATCGTCGCTTTTCTTCAACTCACCAGTCGTTACTAAAGACAGTTATCTCCGCAAAAAATGATGAACAACTCAGCCGTTGGGTGGGGCATTTTACGAATAATCAAGTGTTAACCCGATCACTTATAAAACACCGAAAGAATGCTTATTTTCCTGCTCTGGTCTTTTTCAACAACACTGATTTAATGTCGCAATGCAAAACGTTCAGTTTAGAGACGAAAGCGACTATTTCCCATAGACGCCCTATCAGATCGGCTACTTTCAGTACCGATGGCCTCCACCTGGTAACTGCCAGTGATGATGGCACGGCAAAAATCTATGACCAGGAGGACAATGGAAAATGGCAAGAAAAAGCCATCATTTCCCATGATGACAGGGTCAGATCAGCCACCTTCAGCGACGATGGCCGCCAAGTGGTGACCATCAGTGACAATGAAACCGCAAAAATCATCGTTTGCGAGGCTAATGGAAGATGGGAAGAAAAAGCCATCGTTCACCATGATGACTACATCACCGCAGCTAACTTTAGCCCTAACGGCTGCCATCTGATCACCCATGACGACTACATAGCAAAAATCTATGGTCATGATGACGATGGATTATGGGAAGAAAAAGCCATCATTGTCCATGGTTGCGTTATTAATTCAGCCTCCTTCAGTGCCGATGGACACCATGTGGTGACTGCCAGCGACGATAACACAGCGAAAATCTATAGTCTGGAGTCCGATGGATTATGGATAGAAAAAGCCAGAATTACTCATGACGACATTGTCGTCTCAGCTACTTTAAGCGCCGATAGTCGCCATGTGCTGACCGCCAGTTATGATGGCACTGCGAAAATCTACGGCCGGGAGGCGGGCGGAACATGGGAAGAACAAGCCACCATTTTCCATGAAGAAGGTATCGATATAGCCACCATTAGCGCCGATGGACACCACCTGGTTACCGTCAGTCACAATTACAGTGTGAAAATCCACGGCTATGAGGACGATGGAACATGGAAAGAAAAAGTCACTATTATCAATAGTGATGTGGTCAAAACAGCCTCTTTCAGCCCCGATGACTGCCATCTTTTGATCACCCGTGAAGATGGCGTGGCTATAATCTATGGCCATAAGGCGGGTGCGGGTGGTTTATGGGAAGAAAAAGCCATTTTGTACCATGGTGGCTATGGCCACGCCAATTTCACCTTCAGCGCTGATAGCCGTCATATGGTTACTGCCACTCACGATTGCAGGGTGATAATTTATGGCCTTGATGACGATGGATTGTGGAAAATAAAATCAGAAATTCGTCATAATCGTCCGGTCAGTTCAGTCACCTTCAGTGCCGATGGCCGCCATCTGGTGACTCCCAGTAAAGATAACACGGCGAAAATTATTGGCCAGGCAACTGATGGATCATGGGTAGAAAAAGCCACTATTTCCCATTGGGATTGGGTCATATCAGCCACCTTCAGCAACGACGTCAGCCATCTGGTTACCGTCAGTGGCGATCACAAGGTGAATATCATTCAACTACAGATGCATGATTGATGGTTTGCTTTTACCCTTATTCATCAGTCCTATGCACTTTCCTCAAAGAGCGGGTAGATCGAGCCTGAGTTAATCAAGCCGAGTAGCAGCTCCCGTGTTTCATTATCTACGACAGAGCACCAATGATCGGATGCAAGTTGAGAGTTCTGACACAACTGTTGAGCCAGGTTCGTTGCGCTTGCAGAGTGACATACATAGGCGACACCATCAGCAAACAGTGTCAGGGAATTTCTTTCTTCCCTGAAAGCGAGCCTTGAGCCCTCATTAAGCACCAGATCAACTCCTGCAGCCTCTTCCTTAAAGGTTTCCCAATTTTGCCAGGGCTCTTCGACAGGCTGCTCGTGTTTGGGTTGAGTCATCATCTCTCCAAACCAGTCTGCCAGCATTGTACGATCTTCTATATGCTCTTTCAGGATTGTCTGCAGACGATCCAGGGCTTTTTCATCAATCTCGCCTTTGCGTTCGGGCAAAGTCTGGTCGGGGTCTGAATAGCGAAGACTTTCTGACAGCTGATCGGCGATAAAGTCAGTAAACTGTATTAGAATTTCGCGATGACTGGGAGCCCGGAAGCCTACTGAAATAGTCATGCATTCGCCTTCGGCAGCGCCATGATGACCGACACCGGGTGGCAGATAGAGTATATCACCCGGTTCAAGGACATAATCTTCCTGAACTTCAAACCCTGACAGGATATGAAGGTCAGTGTTTTCCAGTTTTGGTGAGCTGGCATCGTAGACCGGGCCGACTTGCCAGCGCCTTTTGCCTTCGGCCTGAATCAGGAAAACATCAAAATGATCGTAGTGAGGACCCACTGAACCCCCATCGGTTGCATAGCTGATCATGATGTCTTCAAGGCGCCAGGAGGGTAGAAAGTCAAAGTAATCCAGCAGCGAGTGAACATCGGGAACCCAGTGATCCACAGCCTGAACCAGAAGTGTCCAGTGACTGGGAGGCAGACAGGTAAAGTCAGATTCACTAAAAGGTCCTCGTCTCAGTTCCCACGGAGTTTCTCCCTTCTCCAGAACAATGCGGGACTCAACTTCTTCTTCCAGAGCCAGACCCGCCAGCTCATCGGCTGAGAGAGGCGACTGAAAATCCGCTATGGCCTGGCGAATCAGCAGGGGTTTCTTTTGCCAATAGCCCTGCAGGAAAGCCTCTGCAGAGAGGGGACCCAGAATAGACTGTCTCATTGAATTTCATCGGAATGTAAATAAACGACGCAAGGTTAGCATAAAGTGGTCTTATTAACAGACTTGGTTGTAGGATAAGGGGTTCTCAGTCGTCATAGTGATAGAACCATTTTCTTATCTTTAAGGAATGAAAATGATTCACAGTAAAGGAGAATTAGCATGAAACTTTACGGAGCAATCCTTTCTCCCATGGTCCGAAAGGTTATAGCAGCCCTGGAAATGAAGGGACTGGATTTTGAGTTGGACCTCGTCATTCCATTTAATACCCCGGAGGGTTTTGAAAAAATCAGTCCACTGAAAAAAATTCCTGCCCTGCAGGATGGTGAAGTTACCCTGGCCGACTCCTCCATCATCTGTGAGTATCTGGAAGATCGCTATCCGGAAATTGCTTTGTATCCCACCGATCCGGCCCACAAAGCCAAAGCCCGCTGGTATGAGGAATACGCTGATACCGTTTTGATGAAAGTGATTGCTGAAGGTTTGTTCTTCGAACGGGTGGTGAAGCCAATGATGGGGATGGAAACGGACGAAGACAAAGTACAGCAAAACCTTAAAGACAACATGCCCAGGACACTGGCCTATCTGGAAAGTGTTGTTCCGGAACAAGGTTTTCTCTTGGGTGAATCGTTGATGATGGCTGATATTGGCATCGGTTCCTGTTTTATCAATGCCGGTTATGCCGGATTCGAACCTGACCCCTCAGAATATCCGGCCTTTGCCGCCTATCTCCATAGGGTCAAGGCGCATCCGGCTTTGCAGAAAAGAATGAAGGAAGATGCGAGGTTGTTGAATTAATCAAAAAAAACGGAAAATAATGTTGGATACTGGAAAACAGTTGTCATCCATTTCTGTTTAGAAGATCCAAACTCAGAAGGCTAGGAGCCTGACCGAGAATAGGCTTATCTGTTATGATAAGCCTTAAACCAACTCCGATGATGCCAGATGTCACCACTACCAAAATTCAAGGACAGCCCTGTTGAGTTTGACCAGCATCTGCTGTTCCCAACCAACATTTTCGACCTGCTTCCCAAAGACCATGATTGTTTCGTTTATGAAAGCATTTTTCAGAACATCGATACGTCTGAGGTTGAAAAAAAATATCACCACCTTGGTCAGCACGCTTACCCTCCAAAGCTCATTGTCGCTATTCTGATCTACGCCTATAGCCATGGTGTTTTCAGCTCCCGTCAGATTGAGCGACGGTGTCGACAAGATCTGGCGTTCATGTATATCTCACAAATGAACTGCCCAAATTTCAGGGTTCTGGGAGATTTTCGTAAGGAAAATCTGTCGTTTTTTCATGACTGCTTCAAACAGTCCGTCAAACTGGCCATGGAGCTCAAAATGGCATCACTGGGCCATATCAGCCTGGATGGCTCCAAGTTCAAAGCCAACAGCTCAAAGCACAAGGCCATGACCTACGGAAGGCTCAAGGCTAAAGAGGCAGAACTCAGTGCAGAAGTGGATGAGCTGATCAAAAAAGCCAGTCAGTGCGACCAGGAAGAAGACGACGCCTACAAAGCAAGCAACGGCTACAGCATTCCTGAAGACCTCCAGTTTAAAGAGGAGCGTCTGAAAAAAATCAAAGCGGCCAAAGAAGCCCTTGAAGAACGCGAAAAAGCCCTGAACCCTGATGAGCCTATTGACGACAAAAGGCAGATAAGCTTTGCAGACCATGATGCCCGGATCATGAGCAAGAAAAGTTACTGTGAGTACAGCTACAATGCTCAAATCACCGTAGATGCTGATAATCAGATCATCGTCGGCCAGCACATCAGCCAGCAAGCCAATGATGTTCAGGAGGCAGAGCCTGCTTTGGAAGCACTGTCTGAGACAACCGATGGTGCTGTTGTGGATAAGGTGAGCATGGATAATGGTTATTTCTCAGGGCCAAACCTGCATGTGCTGGATAAGCATGAAATAGATGGCTACATAGCCACCGACAGAAAAGAGAAGCCAGCAGATACCCAGCTTAAGGACTCTGAGCGTAAGTTTGTCAAAGCAGATTTTGACTACGATGCAGAAATGGATGTGTTTATCTGTCCGGCTGGGGAGAAGCTGATAACTAACCCAGACAGCAAGGCCAAGAGGCAGAGTTACCGGGCGAACAAGGACGCATGCAGGAAGTGTGTTTACCGTTCACAATGCAGTGGCTCAAAAAAGGATGCTGGCAGGGTCATCCGCACAGACAAGTTTGAGCCCGCGCGGCAACGTATGAACAAGAAAATGGAGACAGCCAGTGCGAAAGCAATCTATGAGCGTCGTAAGGTCATTGCAGAGCCACCGTTTGGTCATATAAAAAACTCAGGGTTCAGGAGTTTTAGCCTTCGTGGTAAAGAGAAGGTAGAAGCAGAGTTCTCACTGGTATGCACGGCACACAATTTCAAAAAATTTGTGAAGGCCGCTTCAACGGGATCAATCCGTCTTGAGAATTTAAAAGGGGTTAAAAAAGCGGCATAAAGGCTGTGAAAAGGCCTAAATTTGCAAAAATGAGCAAAATTACACCAAAAATTGGATGTTTTTTGCTCATCCTGAAATTTTAGAGAGCCTCTGGGGATCTAGTTACGCCATTCTCGGTCTAATGGGATGGTCCGCCCCTCCTAAACGGCTTCAAATGAGCCAAAATGGAGTTAACCATTTAAACAGGATTAACCGGAGCGAACCACCCATGACTATTTCAGTACTTGGTATCGATATTGGCAAGAACAACTTTCACCTGTTTGGTGTTGATGAGCAGGGTAGCAAAGTCATCAGAAAGAAGTCGTCCAGGAAGAACCTTCTAGAGTACGTGGCAAATCTGGAGCCATGCATTATCGCTATGGAAGCTTGTGGTGGTGCTCACTATTTGGCTCGGTTATTCAAGAACTATGAGCATACTGTCAAGCTGATTTCACCTCAATTTGTCAAGCCTTATGTCAAGACCAACAAAAATGACTACAACGATGCTGAAGCGATTGCAGAAGCAGCTTCACGGCCCAGCATGCGTTTTGTACCTGTTAAAACATCAGAGCAGCAGGCCTGGCAACTTCTGCACCGCTATCGTCAACAAGCGGTTGATCAGAGAACTGCCCTGGTTAACCAGATCCGGGGGTCACTATTGGAAGAAGGTATTGTAGTTGCCCAGGGTATTGGTAAAGTTCGTGCACAGCTTCCACGAATTCTGGAAGATGCTGAAAATGGACTCCATTCGCTGACTCGTGAGCTGCTACATGGTTTATCAGAAGAGTTGGCCAGTCTTGACAAGCGTATTCAACAGTATGACCAGAAAATTCAGGAGCTAGCAAAAAACGACGACGAATGTCGTCGAATGATGACTATGCCGGGTATCGGAGCCATCACTGCCACAGCATTGAAGGCAGCCATTGGTGATGCGACGTATTTTAAATCTGGTCGACACCTTGCCGCATGGATGGGATTAGTTCCAAGACAGCATTCCACAGGCGGTAAGTCAGTCCTGCTGGGCATCAGTAAACGGGGTGATAAATACCTGCGCACATTATTGATACACGGCGCACGTTCGGTACTCCACTGCCTCAAAAATAAGGATGACCGCTGTAAAAAATGGGTTAGCCAACTTAATGAGCGCAGCAATCACAACGTTGCCGCCGTTGGTCTGGCTAATAAAATGGCTCGGATTGTCTGGGTCATCATGACCCGAAATGAAGTTTACAAGGCTGCATAATGAAGTAAAGGCGGCAGCGGCAAAGTAAAGCATAAGCTTAATCAAAGGGGACCCCCCCGCAGATTGCGATGAGCATGTACAGTTGATGGCAAACAGGTAAAAACCGGCAACCTGAAACCTGATAGGAGCCTTGACCCTTGAGGCCGTCGGACTGATAAGGCCAGGTTGCGCGGATACCCATCAGGGCCAGAGGGTTAGACCTCATGAATAGGCCGTATATATGATTGCAGTTATCTTTGTTTGCTAATTAACAAAACAGGCTCTTGCAAAACGGGGCGGACCATATAAGGCTCCTAGTGGCGAAAATTATTGCTGCCGGTGGTAAAAAAGTAAGGCTGAGCTGCGTTATTGTTACCCGGCTGAAAAGCCTTACTCCAATCACGCCGAAGATGAGCGTGCGATCCTGGGTTATCAATTCAAGGGGTTTCCTCTAATTGACGCTATTCTGCTTTTGCTGAAAGACAGAAACTATTGTCAGTTTCACTTGAAAACCCGTAATGAACTTTTATTTCAACTCCGAGTCTAACCCGTGGCATCAATTTTAAATGTTCTTTTTAATTGAGGGTAAATGCTAACCATTGAGTAAGCGAGCATGAATGGAGTAAATAACGATTCAAATATTGTTGGTTCACTTTCACCAACACCTGATCAATCTACATCGATGCCAGAACCAACGGGTGTCAGCACCAGCAGGAAAATTACTGTATGTGACAAGGGTGAACTTTCGCTACTCAAGTTGCCCAGCTTGGTACAATTGAAAATTATTGGCTGTTTGAGACTTAAAGATATTGCCCGTTTAAAACAGGTGTGTACTTACTTTCGAGAGGTTATTAAAGAAGAAGACCTTCTGGCAAAGGCATGGTATCGCCGCTTTTCTTCAGCACACCAGTCTCTACTAAAGACAGTCGTCAGCGCAAAAAACGATGAACAACTCAGCGCTTGGCTGGGGCAGTTTACGAATAATCAAGTGTTAACCCAGTCACTTATAAAACGCCGAAAGAATGCTTATTTTCCTGCTCTGGTCTTTTTCAACAACACTGATTTAATGTCGCAACGCAAAATACTTAATTTAGAGGCTAAAGTCACTTTTTCCCATTGGATGGGTGTCAACTCGGCCACTTTCAGCAGCGATGGCCTCCACTTGGTGACTGCCAGTAATGATGGCACGGCGAGAATCTATGACCAGGAGGACAATGGATCATGGCAAGAAAAAGCCATCATTTCCCATTATGGCGCGGTCAGATCAGCTACCTTCAGTGACGATGGCCGCCACGTGGTGACCACCAGTGACGATAAAACCACAAAAATCTTCGGTTGGGAGGCTAATGGAAGATGGGAAGAAAAAGCTATCTTTCGTCATAATGACTGCATCAACTCGGCTAACTTCAGCCCTGATGGCCGCCATCTGATGATCACCAGTGACGACGACATTGCAAAAATCTATGGTCATGATGAGGATGGATTATGGGAAGAAAAAGTCATCATTTCCCATGATAACAAGATCGTTTCAGCCGTCTTTAGCTCCGACGGCCGTCTCGTGGTGACCGCCAGTTACGACCACAGGGCGAAAATCTACGGCTATGAGGATGATGGTTCATGGAAAGAAAAAGCCAGAATTACTCATGATGACTGTGTCATCTCGGCTAATTTAAGCGACGATGGTCGCCGTGTGCTGACCGCCAGTTGGGATGGCACTGCGAAAATATACGGCCAGGAGGCGGGTGGAACATGGCAAGAACAAGCCAACATTTACAATGAAGACGGTGTCATTTTAGCTACCATTAGCGCCGATGGATACCATGTGGTTACCGTCAGTAACGATTACAGTGTGAAAATCCATGGCTATGAGGACGATGGAATATGGAAAGAAAAAGTCACTATTTTTCATAGAGATGTGGTCAATACAGCCTCTTTCAGCCCCGATGGCTGCCATCTGGTCACCACCAGTGACGATGGCACGGCGATAATCTGTGGCCAGAAGGCGGGTGCGGGTGGATTGTGGGAAGAAAAAGCCATCATCGACCATGGCGGCTATGACTACGTCAATTCAGCCACCTTCAGCGCCGATAGCCGTCATATGGTTTCTGCCGGTTACGATGGCAGAGTGATGATTTATGGCCATGACGACGATGGTTTGTGGAAAAAAAAGTCCGAAATTGAACATGACGATCCGGTCACCTCAGCTACCTTCAGTGCCGATGGCCGCCATCTGGTGACTACCAGTTACGACAACATGGCGAAAATCATCGGCCAGGAAACTGATGAATCATGGGTAGAAAAAGCCGCGATTTACCAATGGGAGTCGGAAATATCAGCCACTTTCAGCAACGACGTTAGCCATCTGGTTACCGTCAGCTACCATGACAGGGTGCAAATCATTAAACTATTCATCGATTGATTGTTTGCTTGCTCGGTACTCCGGTCACCCCGAAGATGAGCGTGCGATCCGGGCTTATCCATCTGAGTGACGTTGCTCTGCGTGTGCTGAAAGACAGAAACTTTTGTTAGTTTCACTTAACAACCTGTTATGAACTTTCATTTCATCACCGATTCTAACCCATGGCATCAATTTTAAATGTTCTTTTTAATTGAGGGTAAATACCAGGAGTAACAGAGCATGAATGGAGTCAATAACAACTCCAATATTGTCGGTTCACTTTCGCCAAGACCTGATCAATCTACATCGATGCCAGCACCAAAGGGTGTCAGTACAGGCAGGAAAATTACTGTATGTGACAAGGATGAACTTTCACTAGTCAATTTGCCCAGCTTGGCACAATTGAAAATTATTGGCTGTTTGAAACTTAAAGATATTGCCCGTTTAAAACAGGTGTGTACCCACTTTCGAGAGGTTATTAAAGAAGAAGACATTCTGGCAAAGGCATGGTATCGCCGCTTTTCTTCTGCACACCAGTCCCTGCTAAAGACAGTCGTCACTGCAAAAAATGTTCAGCAACTCAGTGGTTGGCTGGGGCAGTTTACGAATAATCAGGTGTTAATCAAGTCACTTGTAGAACGCCGAAACCATGCTTATTTTCCTGCGCTGCTCTTTTTCAACAACACTGATTTAATGTCGCAACGCAAAACGTTTAATCTAGAAGCTAAAGTCACTATTTCCCATGGTGACGATGTCAACTCGGCCACTTTCAGCACCGATGGCCGCCACTTGGTGACTGCCAGTTATGATGGCACGGCGAAAATCTATGATCAGGAGGACAATGGATCATGGAAAGAAAAAACCATCATTTCCCATAATGACTTGGTCAGATCAGCCAGCTTCAGCGACGATGGCTGCCAAGTGATGAGCATCGGTTGCGATCACAAGGTGAAAATCTATGGCCGCGATGACGATGGATCATGGCAAGCAAAAGCCATTATTTCTCACGATGCCCGTGTTGAATCAGCCACCTTCAGCGCTAATAGTTGCTATTTGGTGACCGCCAGCCACGATGGCACGGCGAAAATCTATGGCCATGAGGACGGTGGATCATGGAAAGAAAAAGCGATCATTTGCCATGGTAAAAATGTTAATTCGGCCAACTTCAGCAACGATAGCCACCATGTCGTGACCACCGGTGACGATGGCACGGCGAAAATCTATGGCCATGAGGACGATGGATCATGGAAAGAAAAAGCGATCATTTCCCATCTTGAAGAGGTCCATTCAGCTAGCTTCAGCCCAGATGATCAGCATATAGTGACTGCCAGCAGCGACTACACACTGAAGATCCTTAGCAAGGAGGACGATGGGTCATGGGTAGAGAAAGCCGCAATTTATCATGATAACTGGGCCTGCTCAGCTACCTTCAGCGCCGATAGTACCCACCTTGTGACCACCAGTTATGATTGCACGGCGAAAATCTGCAGCCTGAAGGAGGATGGAACATGGGAAGAAAAAGTAACCACTAGCCATTTTGAGTCTGACGTTTCAGCCACCTTCAGCTCCGATAGTCGCTATTTGCTGACCGCCAGTTACGATAACACGGTGACAATCTTTGCTCTTGAGGATGGAGTATGGAGAGAAAAAGTCGCTATTCCCCATGAAAGTGACCTCAGATCAGCCGCCTTAAGCGCCGATGGCCGCCACCTGGTGACCGCCAGTGAAGATGGCAAGGTGAAAATTTATGGTCGTGAGGACGATGGATCATGGAAAGAAAAAAACACTATTTCCCATGCTGACGATGTCAATTCAGCCACCTTCAGTTCCGATGGCCGCCATTTGGTGACTGCCAGCAAAGATTACACGGCGAAAATTATTGGCCAGGAGGCCGATGGATCATGGCTGGAAAAAGCCACTATTTCCCATAAGTATTGGGTCATGTCAGCCACCTTCAGTAATGACGGCGGCCATGTGGTTACCGTTGGTAACGATCGCAAGGTAAAAATTACACAACTACTGATGCATGATTGTTTGCTTTCACTTTTATTCACCAGTCCCCCGCATCTTCATCAAAGATACAGCCTCGAGTAGCCGCTCCCATATTTTATTGTCCACGACAGTGCACCCATTGATCGTATTTCATTAATCCTGTCACCCCGAAGATGAGCGTGCGATCCGGGCTTATCCATTCAAGAGGTTTCATTTGAGTGACGCTATTCTGCGTGTGCTGAAAGACAGAAATTTTTGTTAGTTTCACTTAACAACTTGTTAAGAACTTTTACTTTAAAACAGAATCCAATGCTAAATATAAAATCGAATGTTTTTTCTGATTGAGGATAAATACAAACTATCAAACCAGGGAGTGGCAAAGCATGAATACAATAGAAAAGTACTACTCAATCACCACCGTTTCAGGTTTACCAGATCCAGATGAACCTCAATCGAAGCGAGCAAAAACCAGTGTCAGTGAGGGTAGGGAAATTACTGCCTTTGAGAATGGTAAACCTCCTCTACTCAATGCTTCCCGCTCGACACAATTAAATATTATTGGCCGTCTGGGGCTTAAAGATATTGCCCGTTTGAAACAGTCATGTACCCATTTTCGAGAGCTTATTAAACAAGAAGATATCCTGGCAAAGGAATGGTATCGACGTTTTTCTCCAGCTCAACAGTCTCTGATGAAGACAGTTATCAAGGCAAGAAGTGATGAACAACTCAGAGGTTGGGTGGGGCAATTTACGAATAATCAGGCGTTAATCGGGTCTCTTGTTAAGCGTCGTATACAGGAATGTTTTCCTGCTCTGTTCTTTTTCAACAACACTGATCTGATGTCGAAGTGCAGAACATTCAATGTCGATAAAAAAGTCACTATTTCCCATAAAGCCTTTATCAATTCAGCGACTTTCAGTAAAGACGGTCTCCACGTGGTGACTGCCAGTGACGATGGCACCGCGAAAATCTACGACAAGGAGGACGAAGGGTCATGGAAAGAAAAAGCCTGCATTTCCCATGATAAATCGGTTATGTCAGCCACCTTCAGCGCCGATGGCCTGCACGTGGTGACCATCGGTGAAGATAACAAGGTGAAAATCTATGGCCGTAATGATGATGGATCATGGGAAGCAAAGGCCACTATTTGCCATGATGCCTATGTCAAATCAGCCACCTTCAGCGCCGATGGCCGCAATTTGATAACTGCCAGTGACGATGGCACGGCGAAAATCTATGGCTATGAGAAGGATGGATCATGGAAAGCAAAAGCTATCATTCCCCATAATGAATTTGTCAGCTCAGCCACCTTCAGTAACGATGGCCGCCATGTGGTAACTGCCAGTGGCGATCACACAGTGAAGATCCACAGTAGGGAGAACGATGGGTCATGGCTGGAAACCGGCATAATTTATCATAATGACTTGATCAGCTCGGTTAAGATCAACGCCGATGCTACCCGTGTGATGACCGCCAGTTATGATGGCACGGCAAAAATCTACGGTCTGGAGGAAGGTGGAATATGGGAAGAAAAAGCCGCCTTGCATTATTACGATATTGATTCAGCTGCCTTCAACGCTGATGGCAGCTATCTGGTGACCGTCAGCAACAATTACACGGTGAGAATCTATGGCCTTGAAGACGATGGATCATTGGAATTTAAAACCGGTATTCGTCATAAAAATAAGGTCAAATCAGCCGCCTTCAGTGCCGATGGCAGCCATGTGGTGACCGCCAGTTATGATGGCACGGCGAAAATCTATGGTAAGAAGGCGGATGATGGGTCATGGGAAAAGAAAGCCACTATTTACCATGGAGGCGATGTCAATTCAGCTACATTCAGTCCCGATGGCCGCTATGTGGTGACCGCCAGTGACGATGGCAAGGTGAAAATTTATGGCCGTGAGGACGATGGATCATGGAAAGAAAAAACCACCATTTGCCATAATAGTCGAGTCTATTCGGCCACATTCAGTTCTGATGGTTACCATATCGTCACCGCCAGTAAAGATAAAACGGCGAAAATTATTGGCTTGGGAGCTGATGGACACTGGGTAGAAAAAGCCACAATTTCCCATAGGGGACTGGTCTCATCAGCCGCCTTCAGTGACGACTGTAGCCATGTGCTTACCACCGCCGCCAACGGTGGCTATCACAAGGCGAAAATTACTGAGCTGCGGATAAATGAATAATTAAGTACTCAACCATACGAAATCATATTTTCTGACTTATTGTTCAGGCACTCTGACTGCGTTGCAACTCTGGTCACATAGCTTGCTATGTTCCCGTCGTTGCGCCTTGCAGAGCACCTGCCCAATAAGCCAGAAATATTCGATTCCGTATGGCTGAGTACTTAATTGTTTGCCTTTAGCGTGTGCTGAAAGGCAGAAACTGTTGTTAGTTCCACTTAACACCCTGTTATGAACTTTTACTTTAAAACAGAATCCAACCCTTAGTTTCAATTTTGGATGTTCTTCCTGATTGAAGATAAACATAAACTATCAAACTAAGGATTGACCAAGCATGGAATCAATATGCAACAACGCAAAAGCTGACTTTTCATATTTACCAAAACCTCCTCAATCTATATCGGAGCATTCACCAACGGGTGCCAGTGGGGGTAGGGAAATCACTGTATCTGTGAGCAGTGAACCTCAGCTACTCAATTTGTCTCGCCCCACACCATTAAATATTATTGGTTATTTGGGACTTAAAGATGTTACCCGTTTGAAACAGGTATCTAGCCAATTTCAAGAGCTTGTTAAACAAGAAGATATTCTGGCAAAGGAATGGTACCACCGTTTTTCTTCAGCACACCAGTCTCTACTGAAGACAACCATCGTCGCAAGAAGTGATCAGCAACTCAGTGCCTGGCTGGGGCAATTTACGAATAATCAGGCGCTAATCCAGTCACTTGTTAAACGTCGGGAAGAGGCTTGTTTTCCTGCTCTGCTCTTTTTCAACAATGCCGATCTAATGTCGCAGTGTGAAACATTTAATGTCGATAAAAAAGTCACTATTTACCATGAGGCCTTAATCAATTCAGCGACTTTCAGTAAAGATGGTCTCCACGTGGTGACTGCCAGTGACGATGGCAGGGCGAAAATTTATGACAAGGAGTCCGACGGATCATGGAAAGAAAAAGCCACCATTTTCAATGATGATGGCGTCGAATCGGCTTCCTTTAGCGACGATGGTCGCCACCTGGTGACCATCGGTGATGATGAAGAGGTGAAAATCTGTAGCCGGAATGACGATGGTTCATGGGAAGAGAAGGCCGCCATTTCCAATGATTCCCGCGTAGAGTCAGCCACCTTCAGTGCCGATGGCCGCTATCTGGTCATTGCCAGTGATGATGGCACGGCAAAAATCTATGGCTATGAGGATGATGGATCATGGAAAGCAAAAGCTACCATTTTTCATGATGCATGGGTTAATTCAGCCACTTTCAGCGCCAATAGCTCTCATTTAGTGACCGCCAGTGGCGATCACACAGCGAAGATCTACAGCAAGATGGGCGATGGACTATGGGTGGAAAAAGCCACAATTGATCATGATGACTGGGTCAGCTCAGCTACCTTCAGCCCCGATAGCACCCATGTGGTGACCGCCAGTTATGATGGCACGTCAAAAATATACGGCCAGAAGGAGGGGGGAACCTGGGAAGAAGAAGCCAAAATTTACCATGTTGATGATGTCGATTCAGCTACCTTCAGCGCTGATAGCAGCCATCTGGTGACCGTCAGCAATTGTACGGTGAAAATCTATGGTCATGAGGATGACGGGCCATGGAAAGAAAAAGCCATTATTTTACATAAGGAAGTAGTCAACTCAGCCACCTTCAGCGCTGATTGCAATCATTTGGTGACCGCCAGTGTTGATGGCAAGGCGAAAATCTTCGGCCAGGATGAGGATGGAACATGGGAGAAAAAAACCACCATTTACCATAAGAACGAAGTCAATTCAGCCAGCTTTAGTGCCGATGGCCTTTACCTGGTGACCGCCGGTGACGATGGAAAGGTGAAAATTTATGGCCATGACAATGATGGAGTATGGGAAAAATTAGCCACCTTTTCCCACAAAGCAGGGGTCAACTCAGCCACCTTCGGTCCCGATGGCTGTCATCTGATAACTGCCAGCAGAGATTCAACGTCGAAAATTATTGGCCTGAGGGCTGATGGAACATGGGTAGAAAAAGCCACAATTTCCCTTGGGTGGGGGGTTGAATCAGCCACCTTCAGTAACGACTGCGGCCATGTGCTTACCACCGCCAGCAGTGGCTATACCGGTGGCTATAACAAGGTGAAAATTTTTGAACTACGGAAAATGAATAATTGATTGCTTGCTTTCATTCTCCAATATCCCCGACGTTACTTCAAATTGCCCAGCATTCTGGCTATGGCCGCTTCGGCTCTGGCCAGTCGTGTTTCATTGCTCAGTCCGGGAACAATCGTGCCCTGGGCTACCCCTTTCCACAGGGCGTCGCCGGTATTGGCCCGAATCAGAGCAATGGCTATGGTCAGTTTTTCCTGACCCGGCTCAGTGACCAGTCCCGGCGTTGTGCCAAAGAATTGAATCAGTTCTGCGTCGGAGACGATGGAATCGGAAGCAATGCCATAGCGAACAATCAATGAATTCTGAGGGATCTGGTCAGGATCGATAGTCATTTTCGCTGACAGCTGTTTGGCTATCTCGAATTCTATTGTTTGATAAGCACTCTCACGGCTGGGGAACATCGGGTCCGCTTCTTCGGGGATAATGGGCTCGAACATCAGACCATCAAAATCGGCTAAAGAGAATCGATGCAGAGGCGAAGAAGTAATCGACAGGGGGGCGACCTGGGGATTTTTCTGAGGAGCCGTCAGGCTTACGCAACCTGTAAGGACTATGGAAATAAGCGCCACCATGGCAAGCGACATTGTTCTCATTTTTTTCTCCCATGAAATGGATGAGCTGATTCTATCACTTGCGGAGATAAAATCAGCTCCGGGCCTTTACACCTGTTGGAACTGATAAATAGACCCCAGTTTCAGAAGGCCGGTTAACTCATCCAGTGCTGTGCGAGACTCAATCAGAAGTTCAGGATCGGCAAGATCGGCTTCAGTCAGCCTGTCGCGGTAATGCTTTTCAACCCAGTGGCAGAGTGTTACATAGAGAGTGTCGTTTATCAGGCAGGCCTGGTTGGTGGCAGCCAGTTCCTCAGAAGTCAGCACAACTCTCAGGCGCAGGCAGGCAGGTCCACCGCCATTATTCATACTTTGACGCAGGTCGAACACTTTGATGTCATTGATGGGATTATCAGACGCAACCAGCCCTTCCAGATAGGTTGCAACCTGTCGATCGCTCTGGCAATCAGAGGGAACCACAATAGTCATATCACGATCGGAAGTGCTGAGCAGCTGGCTGTTGAACAGGTAACTTTTCACTGCCGTTTCCACTCTGATCTGACTTTCAGGCACTTCAATAATGCAGAAGTCATCCCGGCCATAGGCATTTTTCAGGTCGTTATAGACTTGAGCCTGGTTCAGGAAAGCTTTCTCGTGACAGAGCAGGACGTTGCGATTCCCCACAGCAATAACATCATTATGGAAAACTCCCTGATCAATGACTTCGGGGTTTTGTTGTGCAAATACAGTACGACTGGTATTGAGTTGATGGATGCGGGCAACAGCCTGTGAGGCTTCCAGACTCTGTCGAGCTGGAAACTTTGTCGGAGCTGGCCGGGCGTCATCAAAGCTGTAACGGCCATAAACAAAGAACTCTACCCCTTCGTCTCCATAGTTCTGACAGAAACGGGTATGGTTGGCTGCACCCTCATCACCGAAGTGAGAGCTACTGACAAGTGCAGGATGATGCGTAAAATGTTCCTCGCTGGAGAAAACGGCTTTTAGAATTCTGCCTGTTATCTCATGCTCAATGGAGCGGTGAAACTTGCTGCACAGGTTTGCAGGTGTAAAGTGCACGGTGCCAGAGGTTGTATCGGCGCTGGGTGATACGCTAGCGGCATTAGCGGTCCACATGGTGGATGCAGAACTGCATGCGGCAAGAATTTTGGGCACCTGTCGTGAGGCTTCGGCAAGCACTTGTTCATCACTGCCGCTAAAACCAAGCTTGCGTAGTGTATAAACGTCTGGTCTTTCCTGGGGTGCCAGCACTCCCTGTACTAAACCCATGTCGTGCAATGCCTTCATTTTCGCCAGACCCTGTAAAGCAGCCTGTTTGGGATTGGAAGGCGCTGACTGATGATGGGTTGAGGCGATATTGCCCAGAGACAGGCCAGCATAGTTATGGGTTGGACCTACCAGGCCATCAAAATTGGCTTCAACAGTTTTATTCATATCTCTTCTATTCCGATCTCGGAGCCAGCGTTATTAAAGCTTTAAACCCGGGGCCAGTTTTTCCGGGAGTGACAGGCTCTCAGCTTCCACACTGGCTACCGGGTAAGCACAGTAATCAGCGGCAAAGTAGGCACTGGGGCGGTGGTTACCACTGTCGCCAATACCACCAAATGGCGCAGCACTGCTGGCTCCGGTGATGGGCTTGTTCCAGTTGACGATTCCGGCCCGGGAGCGGTGCAGGAACTGTTCATAGTCTTGACGACTGTCACTGAAAATGCCTGCGGAGAGTCCATAGCGGGTGTTATTGGCCTGTTCAATGGCTTCGTCGAGCTGGTCGTAACGAATTACCTGCAACAGAGGGCCAAAGTATTCTTCATCAGGCAGCTCTTTAATGGCGGTAACATCAATAATGCCGGGTGACAGTAAACCGGTGCCTTTCTTCAATTTTTGGCTCGTCAGCAGTGATTGACCACGCAGCTGCTGCAGGTGTGTCTGAGCTTGAAGAATAGCGTCCGCCGCCGCTTCTGAAATAACGGCTCCCATGAAGGGCTGGTCTGCATCATTCCATTGACCCACTTTGATGTTGCCAGCGGCTTCGACCAGCTGATCAATAAAACTATTACCCCATTCTGAGGCAGGAACGAACAAGCGCCTGGAGCAAGTACAGCGCTGACCGGCAGTAATAAACGCTGACTGAATAGCGTCGTGTATCGCTGCTTTGTGGTCTTTAACTTCAGTAATAATTAATGGATTATTGCCACCCATCTCAAGAGCCAGAATTTTGCCTGGCTGGCCACCAAACTGCTGGTGGATCAGTCTTCCGGTATTGGAGCTGCCGGTGAAGAACAGACCGTCAATGCCTTTGTGCCTGGCCAGAGCCATACCCGTTTCTTTTTCGCCCTGAACCATGTTCAACACGCCTTCCGGCAGCCCGGCCTGCTGCCAGAGTTTAATGGTTTCTTCCGCTGTGGCCGGGGTCAGTTCGCTGGGTTTGAAGACAACCGTATTGCCCGCCAGCAGGGCCGGAACAATGTGCCCATTGGGCAAGTGTCCCGGAAAATTGTAGGGGCCAAAAACCGCGACGACACCATGAGGCTTGTGTCGTATAAAAGCGCGGGCTCCGGGCATGGTGTTTTCTGTCGTTCCGGTGCGCTCATTACAGGCTTTGATAGAAATTTCAATCTTGCCTTTCATGGCCGCTGCTTCAGTTCTGGATTCCCAGAGGGGTTTACCCGTCTCCATGGCAATGGTTCTGGCCAGCAAGTCAGCATTTTCTTCAACCTGTGCGGCAAACTTGCGCACCCGTTTAATGCGGTCTTCCAGAGTGCGTGCAGCCCATTCCGGCTGGACTTTTCGGGCTGCTGAAATGGCCTGATCAACCTGGGAGGGTTGAGCAGCAGAACCACTCCAGATGATTTCACCACTGGCTGGATTCAGGGAATGAAATGTCTGCCCCTCACCCTGAAGCCATTGTCCTTTTATAAATAGAGAACCTTTCATAATGTAACTCCGTTAGTGAGCCATGGGCTGTTTATCAATAACTGCTTCTTAACGATGACTTCGTTGTGGGTTGAAAAGTGGCACGACTCTGAGTTCATCGCCGTCCCTTACATTCAGTGCCTGAGCTTGTTTCTGGCTGATGTTGACGAACTCCAGTCCTTCAAAAGACAATTGTCCGGCGATGCAGCGAAAGTCACGGAAGTGACTGTTGGCCATCAGCCAGACCGTTTCATCGGTATCCAGGTGGTCATGGACTTTGATCCGGTAGCGACGGGAATCCCTGATCGCCCGGATGTCTTTAAGCTGAGTTTCCAGCACCGGGCCACCATCAAAAATGTCGATATAACCGGTGTATCGGAACCCTTCGCCCTCCAGTAGTTTTCTGGCCGGTACGGTATCCTCATGAGTCTGGCCAATGACACTTTGGGCTTTTGCCGGTAACAGGTTGCTATAAATGGGGTTGCGTGGCATCAGCTCGGCGATAAAGGATTTACCACGGGCGACCTGTTGATCAGCCTCGACAAAGTCCACGGCAAAGAATTGTCTGCCCAGGGCTTCCCAAAAAGGAGATTCACCCTCTTCATCGGAAAAACCACGAAGCTCAGCAATGACGCTTTCGTCAAAGCGAGGCTCATGAGCGGCCATGAAAAGAAAGCGGCATTTGGACAACAGGTGTCCATTACTGGATTTGCGGTATTGCGGTGTCAGGAACAGAGTGCAAAGTTCTGAGTGACCTGTGTAGTCACTACAAAGTGTCAGGGTCTTGATACGGGTATAGACATGCAGTTCTCTGGAGGCATGTACCTGAGTGTTGACCTTATAGTTGTACCAGGGATCTTTAAGGCCCACAGCGGACTCAATGCCGCAGACACCAACGACCTCTGCTGTTTCCATGTCTTCCATGACGAACAGGTAGTAAGCTTCTTCCAGAGGTTTTTCAGCCCTGAAGGAGTTGACTGCCCATTCGAGCTTTTTCTGAACCATCTCAGGGTCAGGTTGCAGGGACGAGAAACCCACGCCGGTTATCTGGGCAATCTGCCAGAGTGCGTCGTGATCCTGTTCGGTGATGGGTCTGATTATCATCATAAGAAAACGTCACTGAATAGTTGTTGTTTTTGATTATATTGAGTTGAACAGAGCAGCCTGAGAAAAAATCTGCACTGCCGCTTTTGCCTTCTTCAATAACTGAACAACTCCAGATTATTGGGTTGACCGGGTGTCAGTGCTTGCAAAAATTTTGTCAGCAGAAGCGGCTACAAACCCCTGATAGAGTTTGCCGTCGGGCAGAGGGTAGCGCTTGGCAAACTCATAAAAGCAGCCGGGGATTTCCCGGTCACCATCGGAGAAGCTGACGTTGACTTTACCGGCCATAGTGGATGACTGCTCCAGAAGCACTTCGGGAGAGCCTTTCACCAGACCGCCGCTTTCATTCAGTATGAAACCATTGTCCTGCAGCATCTGGTTCAGAACCTGGATGTCATCATGGGATTGCAGGTGATTAATGGAGACAGTGAAGTGGTTGGGACGGTATCCGAGGGCTGCTACCCAGGCAGCGTATTCACTTTCCTGTAATAGCAGGTCATAGTCTTGCTGACTGACCGTCCAGGGGCGTCCTGAAAAACAGAAATCATCCTGAAGAACAGACGTTTCAGCGACCTGGTTGACCAGGCTGTGGATAACTTGCTGAGCTTCAATGGACAGCGCCTCAACCAGCAGCTCACTGATAAACACTTTTGGCAGGGTGTCGTCGGGATGCTGGAAGTGTTTGGCTACCAGTTTTCTGCCGGGAAACTCATAGTCGCCGCCGACAACATAACCTGCATCGAGAAAAGGGCGTGCTACTTTTTCGAGGCTAACCCTGTCCAGATTGTACGTTCGCAGTGCAATGTGATCATTGATCACATTGCCATCATTTTGAGCAGCAAAGAGGTTATGGATTGTCCGGGCGTCGGGGGTCAGTTCCAGATAATTCTGCCACATGGCTTCCAGAAGGGTTTTGATCGTGTTTGTTTTGGCTTCTGTCATTGCCTGTATCCTCTAACTTTATAAGTCCAAGGTCTTTTAATAGCTCACTGCCACTCTGACGGGGTCTCCGCCATCCAGTTGCAGCAGATCCGTTTCTTTCTGTGTCAGGGTTGGGGCTTCAGGGTTGAAAGCCGTGCTGATGCATCGAAAAGACTGGGCCGATGTATTGGCTACAAGGTAATCGTTGTTTTGTGTATAAACTGTTTCTCGTTCAGCCGATGTTGTGGACAGATCCGGTTGATGGATCTGGCTGTCACGGAGAGTGGTTAGCCGGTCGGTTCCTGCTTCCAGAGTGGGGCCAGCATCAAAAATATCCACATACCCCTGATAGCTGAAGCCTTCCCGTTCAAGAATGTTAAACACCGGCTCCCGGTCGGGTCTGGGTTCACCAATGACTGCTCTTGCCTGCTTCGGCAGCAGGCGTGTGTAAATCGGATAACGGGGCATCAGGTCAGCAATAAAGTTCTTTTCCTCAAGGCCGGTCAGATAATTGGCTTTGGACATCGCCATTGGGAAAAAGTGAGCGCCCAGACTGTTCCAGAACGCTGAGTGATTGTTTTCATCAACAACGCCCTGAATTTCTGCCAGAACACGGTCAGCAAAACGGTCTCTGTGTTCAGCTATGAACAGCAGCCTGGCACGGCTCAGCAACTGAAGATTAGACCAGCTGTCGTGTTGTTGAGAGATAAAAAGAGTGCAAAGGCTGGTGTAACCCGTGTAGTCCTGGCAGAGCTTTAAAACCGTCATCCGGTTGATGGTTTGCAGTGTCTCGGAGGCATGAACTTCTTCGTCGACACGGAAGTTATAGAAAGGCGCCGAAAGACCTGTCGTGGCGATAATGCCAGATATGCCAAGAATCTCACCCGTCTCCTGATCTTCCAGAACAAAGTGGTAGCTTTCTTCTCCGGCATCTTCAACGTCCTGACTGAGGGAGTCCCGGGTTTTGCAGATCAATTCTGCCAGATGATCACGATTTGCAGGCAGGGTGGTCATTGAGCCTCTGGCGCTGTTGGCCAGTGTTTCCAGAGCACTGAGGTCTTGATAATCAACAGGTCTGACGACTTTCATGGTCGGGACCCTTTATTCTTGAGCCAGGCGTTTCCGGTACCCAGGGCTTCATTACAGGCCAAGGTCATTAGCAGGGCCGCACTCAATTTGGCTCTGGGTACCAGACTACTGATTTTCAGGTACTCCTGTTCACTGTGGATATGCCCACCCTGAACACCCAGGGTATCAATATTGGGAATGTCGGCTGAGGCTAGGTTGTTGCCGTCGCAGCAGCCGCCGGTTGGCTTTACATCAAGAGTCAGCCCCAGGGCGTGACCACACTGTCTGGCCAGCTCAAACAGTTGCAGATTGGCCGGAGTGAGTACCTTAGGCTTTCTGCTAAAGCCACCGTGAAGTTCCAGACGGATACCGTTGCGACTGCTGATCTCATTGACAATCATTTGCAGTTCCTTAAGGCACCACTGCTCATCTTCCGGTCTCTCCAGACGTATATTGAAACGACTTATGCATTGGTCCGGAACAATATTGGTTGCGCCACCACCGTGAATATAGCCGGGATTAAATGTGACGCCTTCCCGCTTTCCGTTCAGGTCATCCATAGCTGAGACAAAGTCGCACAGGGCACGAATAGCATTTCTTCCCAGATGATGTTCCCTGCCAGCGTGGGCTGCTTTGCCGTAGCAGACAGCAGTGAAGTTTCCGCTGCCCTTGCGTTGACCCGCGAAGCTGCCATCCGGGAAGCAGGGTTCGTAAATCATGCCCAGATCTACACGGCTGGCGGCGTCTTTTATTAACGCAGCAGAACCCGGTGAACCTATTTCTTCATCCGGGTTAAAGAGAATTTCCCAGCCAATTTGATCTGCCCATGGGCTTGCTTCCAGAATTTTGAGTGCATTCAGCATCACAATGATGCCGCCTTTCAAATCGGTGACACCCGGACCATTGATAGTATCTTCATCAAGTTGGACAACCTTCTGGAAAGAGCTGTCTTTTGGGAACACCGTGTCCATATGGCCGCACAGGAAAACCTGCAGGGGAGCCCCGGGGCGCTTACGGATTCTCAGGGCCTTGCCCAAGGTGTGTTGAATCACTTCCCCCTGGTCATTAATTACTTCATAAGGTTCCAGGTCAATGACTTCCTGTTTTCCACCCAGAGGTGCAGTCATTTGTCTGAGGCGTTCCATCACCTGATTAACGCCCGTGGCATTGAGGCTGCCAGAGTTGATTTCTGCCAGCTCAATGGTGTGCTGAAGCATTTCTGCCTGAAGGCTGTCCAGACGGGTTAGCAGGGATTGTAGCGGGGCAAGAAGGTCGGACATGAAACACCATTTTCAGAGATGTTTTTTGTTGAAATGCACACTAATGCGGCATTCTCTTCTGATTAAAGAGGGGCACCGGCCAGAAGCAAGAGACCGGTGCAGTGGTTAATTATGAATTGACTACCTTGGCAATTGCCCGTTCCAGTGCTGCCATACCTTCACGGATATCTTCATCCGGGATGATCAGTGAGGGGGCCATTCTCAGCACATTCGGGCCAGCAACCAGCATCATCAGACCTTCTTCAGCAGCAGCCGCCAGAAAGTCTTTGGCTTTGCCGTGCCAGTTTTCGGTCAGCTCTGCACCCATCAGCAAGCCTTTGCCACGAACTTCCCTGAAGATGCCATAGGTTTTGTTAATGCGTTCCAGCTCGCTTCGAAAGAGTTCGTGTTTGCTGCTGACATTGGCCAGAACCTGATCGTTGTGGATCAGGTTGATGGTTTCAAGAGCGACAGCGCAGGCCAGCGGGTTACCGCCATAGGTGCTGCCGTGGCTGCCAAAGCCGAAGCTTTTGGCCACCTCGTCGGTGGTCAGCATGGCAGCCACAGGGAAGCCACCGCCCAGTGATTTGGCTGTGGTCAGAATGTCTGGAATGACACCGGTGGTCATGTAAGTATAAAACTCACCGGAACGGCCTACACCGGTTTGCACTTCATCCAAAACCATCAGAGCTTTGTGTTCATCACATAGTGCTCTTACGCCCTTCAGGAACTCTGGGTCCGCCGGGATTACCCCACCTTCACCCTGGATCGGTTCCAGAACGACCGCACAGGTCTTGTCTGAAATGGCTGCTTTCAGGGCTTCCAGATCGTTGTAGGGTAGATGAGTCACACCGGCGGGGACCGGCGCATAACCTTCACAGTAACTTGGCTGGCCTCCCACTGTTACAGCAAACAGGCTGCGACCGTGGAAGGAGCTTTTGAAGGATATGATTTCATGCTTTTCAGGGCCAACATGATCAAAAGAATATTTTCTGGCCAGTTTGAAGGCTGCTTCGTTGGCTTCGGTGCCCGAGTTACAGAAGAATACTTTATCGGCAAAGGAGATCTCGGTCAGGCGCTGGGCCAGAGCCAGAGCAGGCTCATTGGTGTAAACATTACTCATATGCCAGAGCTTTTCACTCTGTTCCTTGAGAGTCTTGACCAGCCGAGGGTGGCAGTGGCCAAGAGCATTAACGGCAATACCCCCTGCGAAATCGATGTATTCACGGCCTTCCTGATCCCAGACTCGTGAACCTTTTCCGCGAACGGGAATCATCGCCTGTGGTGCGTAGTTAGGCACCATGACTTCATCGAAGGTCGCTCTGTTAACGGAGTATTCGCTCATTTCTTGTCCTCGGTGTACATGGTTTTTATAGAGTGAGCGTCTTTCAACAGGGTACAGACTGAAATGCGCTGCTTCCGATCATGGCTGATTTATCAAGAACTTATTTATTGTTTTGGCCGCTTGCCTATCCACTATAGATCAAAGTCGGATCGAACAGTTTACACCAGGCGACCTGAAGTTTTCTCTGAGGATCATTTGCTGAGAAACTTTTTTTCTGAACGGCTCTGCTATTTTTTACCTTCATGTTCCCATCACAGTGATATGAGTTTATGGAGTACACAGAAGAGATAGCAAGGGCTTATGCCGAAGAGAAAAACCACCTCGGATTTATGATCCGCAGAGACCTGCCTGGAATCCTGGCTAAATACGTTAAAGTGGGAGCCCGGGCGCTGGACTATGGTTGCGGTGCAGGATTGATGATTCCGCTATTAAAAGATGCCGGGTTTGATGTAGAGGGTATGGATATTTCAGACAGTATGCTCCATCAGGCTATAAAGGATCATCAGAACACGGTATTTACCCGCATTCATTCCGCAGCTATTCCTCGTCCCGATGCGTCTTATGATTTGGTGATGTTGTCTTATGTTCTGGTTGAAATAGACTCTTTATCTGAAATGGAGGCGGTGATCCGCGAAGTGAAAAGGGTATTAAAGCCCGATGGTGCGGCGATAGTGATTGTCAGTTCAGAGCAAAAGTTCAAGGGCAACTGGTTGACGATCGATAATGACTTCCCTCAAAACAGGGAGCTTACCAGTGGCTGTCGAGTTAAATGTTCTGTGGCGGATTCGGGGGTGGTCTTTGAAGATTTTTTCTGGACTGATGAGGACTACCGCTCAGTATTCTCTCTGTCGAATTTGAACCTGCTGGCGTTTAGTCAGCCTCTGGGGACGGCAGATGACGGGATGCCGTGGAAGGACGAGCTTCATTCACCTTTGTTCAGTATTTACATTTTGGGGCATTGACTGGCCATTGTCATGATCTGAGCTGCAAGGCTTATTTCTGTACTGAAAGAAGATGCCTTTAGTTGTTATGATGAATTTTTCAGAGTCTGGCTTCTGTCCATAGAGATATCATCAGGCACGCTTTACGAGTATTTTTTCCCTATGAAGAATAATTCTTTTTTCGGTTCCGGAGATTGCAGCGCAGAAAGGAGCTATGGGTGAGTAAGCCTTGCAAAGTCGGTTTTCTTTTATATCCCGACTTCTCTTTGCTGGGGTTGTCTTCAGCCCTGGAAGTGCTGAGAGCAGTTAATCAGGCGACCGGACAGTGCGTTTATGAGAGTGCTGTCATTGCAGAATCAACGGTCACGAGTAACCTGGGTCTTTCCATTGAGCCCTCTCAGTCGGCGTTGGAATTCATGGATGTGGTGATTCTGGTCGCTTCAAAAACAGGTGTTCAGATTCCTTCTGCCGCATTGTCCGAGGCATCTGTTTTGGGCGGGATTGGCAAAGGCGCCAACCTGTTGGCGAGTGCAGGCCTTCTTGATGGTTATCGTGCTCGACTGGAAGGGGCCGCTGATGCCCTTCAGGAACTCTATCCCCGGGTGGTGTTGAGCCAGACGACTTTTGAACTGGACCGAAACAGAATGACCTGTGGCGCAGGCACGGCTGCTATGGATATGACGCTCTCTCTGGTCGCCCGGGAGCAGGGGGGTTATCTTGCTGCCAGTGTATCGGAATTATTGGTGAGGGATCGTCTTGGTGGGCCGGGGACTTCTTCTTTTGTCGCGCCCCCCGTCAGAAAGCAGCAGCCACAGATTGAGGAAGCAACACAGTTGATGGCTGCCAATATAGAAGAGCCACTGGGTGCCGATGAACTGGCTTCTCTGGTGGGTATTTCCCGTAGACAGTTGGAACGACTGTTTCGAAAATATCTGGATACTGTGCCTTCCAGGCACTACTTGAAGCTCAGGCTTGAATGCGCCAGAAAGCTGCTCAGGGAGACTGACAGGCCGGTAGTGGATGTGGGGGTTGCTTGTGGCTTCTCTAATGCTTCACATTTCAGCACGGCGTATAAAAACCATTTTGATCTGACGCCCAGGGAAGAGCGGCAATCGTAAGTTAGCCTTCTAAAGTAGTCAGCGCACCACCGGAGCAAGATATCAATACAGGCTGAAAACCTGCCTGCCGTCGATAAAAGTCATCAGGACCTCGTGATTTTTGTTCATAACCGCTATGGATGCACGCTTACCGACCTTAATGCTGCCCAGTTCGTCCTGCAGGCCGAGCAAAGTCGCTGGTGTCAGAGAAGCCATGTGAACAGCGCTCAGAGGGTCTACAGCCACTTTTTCGATCATGTTGGCGACGGCACGATTCAGTGTCAGGGTGCTTCCTGCCAGAGCACCCGATTCGGTTCTGGCAACACCGTCTTTGACATGAACTGTCAACAGTCCCAGCTGGTATTCCCCGTCGCTCAATCCACCTGCACAGATGCAATCGGTGATCAAAGCGGTTTTATCAGCCCCTTTGAGACGGTAAACCAGGTCCATCACTATGGGGTCAACATGAACTCCGTCTGCTATCAATTCTGCATAGATATCCCGGTGGTGCAGAACAGCACCGGCGGTACCGGGTTGACGATGATGCAATCCGAGCATCTGGTTAAAAATATGAACGCCGCCCACGGCTCCCGCTGCAAAGGCTTTCTTGCAGACATCGTAAGTAGCGCCTGTGTGTCCAATCATGACGCGGACATTCTTGCTGGTCAGGTATTCAATTGCTTCAATGCCGCCCTCAATTTCAGGGGCCAGAGCCAGTGAGCGAAGGGTGCCACCCGATGCTGCCAGCAACTCGTCGAGTCTTTCTTTTGTGGGCTTCAGGAAGTAGCTGCTTTCATGGGCGCCTTTGAAACGTTCGGAAAAAAATAGGGCTTCACTGTAGGAACCCAGCACTTCTGCACCCTCAACGCCCTGCTCGATACAGTGCTTAACGTTTCTCAGGGCCGCGAGGTTTCTTTCCCAGGTATCAGTAACGGTGGTGGCAAGAAAGCCTACGACACCTTTAGCAGCAATGGTTTTTGAGATGGTGTTAATGGCTTCGTGGCTGGCATCCATGACGTCAAAGCCACCGCTGCCATGAATATGCAGATCAATGAGGCCGGGGACAATTTGACTGTCTCCCAGATCCGTGATCTCCGCGCCTTCTTCAGGCACACAGTCAATAGCGGCAATACGGCCGTCCGTTATTTTTAGAAAACTGTCCTGAAGAATGCCTTCTTCAGTGAAGATCTTTTTTGCCTTCAGATAAAAAGTCGTCATGTCTCAGACCTGTCAGCAGGAAAATGACCATGATTGTACCATGACGCTAAACGGGCTCCGTAGGGTTATGATTACCTATGCTCAGGTGAGAATGCTCAGGAGCAGTGAGGTGATCATCGGTTCTCACCGGGGTGAGCTGACCCTGAGGATTTCTTCACGCACTTCGGTGAGCGCTTCCCGAAAGCTGCCATCGTATTGCTGCAATTTTTCGATGACCTCAGGCAGCATGTCCTTTAACATGCGTCCCGGATGTTCAGGCAGGGTTTCTGGCATCTGGCTTAATACCTGGTTCATTCTGCCTTCTGCCTGAATGACGATGGATTTCAGACGTTCAAACTCCAACCCCTGACTCTCCAGACTGACTTTTCTGCCAGAGCGCGACAGCGCCAGCTTATCAAGCATTGCCTGAAGCTTGATGTCGTGGTTTCCCAACATCCCTTCAATATGCTGAAGGCCAGCCAGGTAGGCTGACGCGCTTGCTTTTCCGACGGGCGCAACAGGGGTTGCTTTGACGGCATCAGAAGCTTCTGTTAAGGCCACTTCTGGCTGTTTACCCTGAGCCATGTCTGCCCTGTAGGGACTGATAGCGGCAATCTGCCCCAGGAGTTCATGGATGACGGCGTAATTGAATTGCAACATCTCTTCCATGTGGCTTTTCAGGTCTTGAAAAGTGAATTTTACTTCTTCTTCAACCTGTTGCTCAGCGGAAAGGCCCAATTCAGGATCTTGTCGAGGGCTTGAGGGGGAAATGGGGCGATTATTGACGTCTTCGATGGCCATAAGAAATCCGTTTCTGTTGATCGATAGATCTAATTTTAGTCCGACTTAAGACAGCTTTGGCTTGAAAGCATAAGTCTGACCCGTCAAAGACGCCTCCTGAATCAGGGGTATTTATTTTTCCGCGACAGCTCCTTTGTTAAATCCTTCAAAAGCCACAACCCGGACTGAGTGATTCGGGGTACGGGCTTTCAGGGTGGTTGCAATGTGTTCTGCCAGAAGTTCCACGGTACTGTCAGTATCAATCAGGTAGCAGCGGTCTTCTGCCAGAGTCAGCTCGAAGTAGCCCTGGTCTGAGGTATAGCCAAAGCGAAAGTGATCCCGCCTGCCTATGGTCACTTTTTCCAGCAGGTCTTCACGGGTGGCGATGTAGATATCTTTCCAGTTTTCGGCCCAGTCTGCTTCGAGCGTCGGGTCGCGCTTTCCGTCCAGGTAGATGTGGATAGGAGAACGGTGGCCATGGGCAATTCGCTGGCAGTCGCCCAGATGTTTTTTCAGGCCGTGGCTGTAGTGGTAGAAAGCACCAGAAAACTGTTCAGGATAAATATCCAGTTCAACACCGATGACATTGTCTGGCAGTTCATCCAGCAAGGTTTTTTCGAGAAAGGGGGTCAGAGCTTCAGGGGTTATTTCCTGAGCATTGACCAGTAAAATTGCAGGGGCGGGAGCCTTGCATTCGATGACATCACCGGTACTGGTCTGCATGTTGACAGAAAGGCATTCTTCGCTCTCTGTTTTGACGGTTATTGCTCCGTGAGAAGCAGGTACAAGCAGGCGGTGGTCGGCAAGAATGTCCAGAGAAGCCTTGATCTGCTTTTTGACATGGCCGAAGTCAAAGACCATGCCCTGTTCATCCAGGTCGCCCCGAAGCACGACATCGACCAGCCAGGTTTCCCCTACAACCCCGCGTTCCGGAGAAAGGTAACTGAAATCAAGTGTGGTGAGTTGATTGACGAACAGTGCGGTCATTGGTTTCTGGTTCTACTGTGATTGAAGAAAACGGGGTGAAGAAAAATAATGAGTTAAAGAGCAATTGTAACTCATTTCTCGAGGCGATTCAGTGCCCGGCTAAATTCTGTGGAATGGATTTTCATTTGGCCGCCCAGTGAATTGTTGCGGGGATTTAGCTTATTATTCATCGCATCCTGAACACCTGAAAACCTTGGAGTCCATTTTGGATCGAACCATCACACAATCTGATCTTGAATTTGATGCCCGGCATATCTGGCACCCTTATGGGACAACACCCAGCCAGTATAAACTGTTTGCCGTTGAAAGTGCTTCAGGGGTCAGGCTCCGCTTGAGTGATGGCAGAGAAGTGATTGACGGGATGTCCTCCTGGTGGTGTACGGTCCACGGCTATAATCATCCGTTTATGAATCAGGCCGTTAAGGATCAGGTCGATTCAATGTCCCATGTCATGTTCGGTGGGTTGACCCATAAGCCCGCCATTGAACTGTCTCGCAGACTGGTTGAGTTGACACCCGAACCGATCAAAACAGTATTTTTTGCGGATTCAGGTTCAGTCGCTGTAGAAGTAGCCATCAAGATGGCCATGCAGTATTGGCAATGCAGGGGCGAGATTAACAAGAACAAGTTGCTGACATTTAAAGGCGGATACTTCGGCGATACGACCGGGGGCATGGCGGTCTGTGATCCTGACAATGGTATGCACCATCTTTTTACCGGTATTCTGCCAGAACATCATTTCGTGCCCCGTCCCGGCTGCGGCTTCGATGAGACACTTGAAGACCATCATATAGAACCTTTTCGCTCTGAACTGGAGTCCCTGAATCATCAGGTGGCCGCCGTTATTATTGAGCCTATCGTTCAGGGGGCTGGTGGAATGCATTTCTACTCCCCCGACTTTCTGAGAAAAGTCAGAGCACTCTGTGATGAGCATGAAGTCTTGCTCATTCATGATGAGATTGCCACGGGTTTTGGTCGAACCGGGAAAATGTTTGCCTGTGAACACGCCGATGTTATCCCGGATATCATGTGTGTAGGTAAAGCCCTTACCGGTGGCTATATGACGTTATCAGCTGTGATGTGCACCGAAGAAGTCAGTAAGGCCATCTGTGACACTGGTCCGATCATGCACGGACCTACTTTCATGGCTAATCCTCTGGCTTGTGCAGCCGGTGTGGCGAGCATGGATATTTTATCTTCAGGTGAGTGGGTCAATCAGGTGGCTAACATAGAGAAAAAATTATGGGCTGGTCTCTCTCCCTGTAATGAGCTTGGAGCGGTGGCTAACGTACGGGTTCTGGGAGCTATTGGTGTGGTTGAATTGAGACAGCCGGTGGTGATGTCTGAAATTCAACCCCGTTTCCCAGAACAGGGGGTATGGGTCAGACCTTTCGGTAAACTGGTTTATGTTATGCCACCTTATGTCATTTCAGATGAAGATCTGGATACTCTGTGCAAAGCCATTTGTAGGGTTGTTGAGTCCATCCGTTAACGAACACCGTCTCGCGAGAGTGCGAATCGCAATTAATGGCTGAGCAGGATGCGCTGAGGGATTTGTTGATTGGCGTGCCAGTGCTCAAAAAAGATTCATGGGCTCTGCAGGGGTTGTCTACAATTCTACGTGCTATCCGGCTCGGATAGTCGGTTATAGAGTTCCGGTGGCCCTCGTTCGGGCTTCCGGGCTGGCACTTCCCAAGGCTGCTGCTGGAGGTTTAGTTATGGCTCTCCGTTTTGATCTGCCTGATCTGCTGGAAGACTTTGACGAAGAACAGGGCTCTTGTGACGCAGAACCCTGCTATCCCTACCCGATATTTGGCGGGTTGCCAGAAGAAGTCGTCATGAGGCGGGTGACCGTTTGTAATTCATTGGTCAGGCTGAATCTGCGAGGTGCTCCCGTCAATACGCGGTTGAGTATTTCTTTGAGTCAGGGTCGTGGGCGAATGAAGGTGCTGGTAAGACTTCCCTGAGATTGGAGTTGGAGTTTGGCACACCAGGCACTTCGAACGTAAGCTGGCGAATAAGATTCCCCGATATGTGATAATCTCCGCGTCAAAGCCCTGTCAAAGAGTGTCCGTTCAACAGCCACTCTCTTTTCTGAATATCGATCTGGCTTTGCTGAAAACAAAAAGGTTGGAAGAAATCAAATCTTATTCGCAGGTTCCCTAGAATGACCGAGCAATATCCATCACTGATCAAAGAAACATTTCCTGTGGGGCCTTTGCAGTGTAACTGCACCATCATTGGTGACCCCATTACCAGGAAAGCCATCGTCATCGACCCCGGTGGTGATCCTGATGTGATTCTTGCCAAGTTGGAGAGTCACGGACTAAAATCAGTAGCGTTGATTCATACTCATGCTCACTTGGATCACTTCCTGGCTAGCGGTGAAATCAAGAAAAAGACTGGTGCTTCCATTCATCTTCACAAAGAAGATAAGTTCCTCTGGGATAATCTCGAAACTCAGTGTCGTATGTTTGGTGTGCCCTATAACCCTGTTCCAGATCCTGACTTCTGGCTGAATGATGATCAGGAGCTTCCTTGCTGTGGGGGGGTGGCGATGCATACTCCCGGACATACCCCTGGGTCCATGTGTTTCCACTTTGTGAAAGAGAATCTGTTGATCGCTGGAGACACCCTGTTCCGCCGATCAATTGGTAGAACGGATCTTTGGGGTGGTGACTTCAAAGCAATAGAGAAGTCCATTCGTGATCGTCTGTACACTTTGGATGAGGAAACCACTGTAGTTACAGGTCATGGTCCGGATACCTGTATTGGCGAAGAAATCCGGGAAAACAGCATTATTCGCGGTTAGGAGAAGTGAACATGTTAATGCAGCTGAAAAGAATGTCATTGGTCGTTGCCGCCGCTGCGGTCATAGCGGGTTGTCATACGACCAATCCATACACTGGTGAGAAGGAAGTCAGTAAAACCACTGCATACGGTGGCATTGGTGCAGTTACCGGTGCTGTCATTGGCGGTTTGGTCGGTGGCGGCGAAGGGGCTCTGGAGGGCGCTGCGATTGGTGCTGCAGCCGGAGCTGGCTATGGTTATTACACGGACAGGCAGGAAGCAGCGCTCAGAAAAGAGTTGCTGGGAACCGGTGTTCAGGTACAACGGGATGGAGATAACCTCAAGTTAATCATGCCCTCTAACATCACATTTGATACCAATAAGTCAGCGATCAAGTCCAGTTTCTATCCTGTTCTGGGTTCTGTTGCCAAAGTTGTCAAGGAGTTCGACAAGAATCTGGTTGACATAGTTGGCTATACCGACAGCACCGGGACTAACAAGATTAACCTGCCTCTCTCCGAGGATCGGGCCAGGAGTGTGGCGGATTATCTGATATATCAAGGGGTTTCCGGGTCACGCGTTACCTATTCTGGTGCGGGAGCCTCAGATCCTATTGGCAATAACAACACCATGCAGGGTCGTGCGCTGAACAGAAGGGTAGAGATAAATTTGATACCGGATCCCAAGCATCAATAAATATTGAAAAGCCAGCCAGTGTGCCGAAACTGTTCTGAGATAAGCGTTCGTCGGCCTCACTGGCTCCTTTACGGGCTGGCAGACAGATTATCCTGCCATCGTTTGGCTCGTCTCATAGTGTGAGGCTTCCGTGGCTGCTTGTTCTTGCTTGGGTATTACTCGATAGCTTCTGCTTTCTTTCTGGCTGGTGGGGCAGGGATGGGAGCCACGAGAACAAAAGATGCAGCAGTCCCCTCTCTGGGGAGTCATCAGGTTTTTACAGCTTCTGCATTCATAGAGATAAACGCAAGCATCCAGTGGCATGGTTTCAGTTTCGGAATGGCCGCAGCAGTTACAGGTAACCGTTGACTCGGTATTAAGATGAAGTTTCATTGTCAATTTCTCTGCTTTTGTTATTTTCTTCAGGGCGTAATAATCCAATGTCGACACAGTTTCTCCTTACTTGAATGATTGTTCATAAATGTTAAGCAAGAAGTGTGACAATTATGTGTTGCCTCGAATGATTAAGAGATTATTCGCGGTCGTGTTCAGGAAGATGTGTAGCAGGATAAAAAAACGACAGTGAGATGAGATATTTGATTTGCATAAATGACGGGAGAGACATTTTGTCTCCCCCGAACAAAAGGCAGAGTCAGGCTTTTTCGGCAGCAGCCTGAATAGCGGTGAGGGCAATGGTGTAGACAATATCGTCCACCAGAGCACCGCGGGAGAGGTCGTTGACCGGCTTGTTCAGACCCTGAAGCATTGGACCTACACTGATGACATTGGCACTACGCTGTACAGCTTTGTAGGTAGTATTGCCCGTATTGAGGTCCGGGAATACGAAGACAGTTGCACGACCAGCAACGTCTGAGTCGGGCGCCTTGCTCTTGGCAACAGATTCGACGGACGCAGCGTCGTACTGCAGTGGACCGTCAACCACCAGATCAGGGCGCTTCTCACGAACCAGCTGGGTAGCATCGCGAACACGCTCAACGTCTGCACCAATGCCGGAAGAGCCTGTAGAGTAGCTGATCATCGCGATGCGCGGCTCAATGCCAAAGGCTCTGGCGGAGTCGGCACTCTGAATGGCAATGTTAGCCAAAGCTTCTGCGTCAGGGTTTGGATTAACGGCGCAGTCACCGTACACCAGAACCTGATCAGGCAGCAACATAAAGAAGATGGAAGATACCAGTCCACCGGCGTCTTTTTTCGGCTTGATCAGCTGGAAAGCCGGACGGATGGTGTTGGCCGTAGTGTGGACAGCGCCGGAAACCAGGCCATCCACTTCGTCCGTGGCCAGCATCATGGTACCCAGAACAACGGTATCTTCCAGCTGAGCTTCTGCCATAGGAGCATTCAGGCCTTTATGCTTGCGCAGTTCGACCATGGGCTCAATGTAACGCTGACTGATACTCCTGGGGTCCATAATAATCAGCCCTTCTGGCAGATCAAAACCGTTGTCACGAGCGACCTGTTCAATAACTTCGCGATTACCCAGCAGGATACACTCGGCAATGCCGCGTTCCTGACAGATGATGGCAGCCTGAATGGTTCTTGGCTCATCACCTTCTGGCAGAACAATGCGTTTGCGAGCTGCTTTTGCCTGTTGCACCAGACTGTAGCGAAATGCCGGAGGCGAAAGACGACGCTCTGTCAGACCTCCGCAGTGCTGCTTGAACCAGTTGTTATTAAGATTCTCGGCGATGGTGTTCATCACTTTTTCAATACGCTCTATGTCGTCCAGAGGCAGCTCGTCGCTCATGCGATCCAGACGGGTAGCGGTCGTATAAGAGTCATCTTCAGTCATCAGGACTGGCAGACCGGTAGAGAATGCTTTGGCACAGAGCTCCTGAACAGCCTTGGACATTCTGATTCCGCTGGTGAGTAGCAGTCCGGGCAGGGGAACACCGTTGGAGGCTGCCATAGAGGTTGCCAGAACAATATCATCACGGTCACCGGCAGTAATGATCAGATTACCAGGCTTCAGGTATTGGATCATGTTACTGGGAGTTCTGGCACTCAGTGTGTAGGAATTAACACGACGCTGGGCAATGTCACCTTCGTTAATGACTTCACAACCCAGATGGCGGGCAATGTCCAGAGTGCGGTGTGAACTCAGCTGTGGATCGTAGCTGATGTAACCCAGGGGCAAGAAGCTCTTGCGAGTAAACTCGGGCAAGGGTCTGAATTGTTGATCTTCAGTCAGTTGCTCAACCAGCTCTTTATCCAGTTTGTTCAGGATATAACCGATGACACTGGGGTTTTTGATGCCACCAAAACTGTCGGCAGCAATTTCCAGTTTATCTGCAACATCTTCCAGAGAGTCCTTGCCTTTTTCTGAAACCAGAATGATATCGGCGTTCAATGTTCTGGCCATATCGCTGTTAAGGCGGTTGGCATAAGGCATGTCACGGGTGGGAACCAAGCCTTCGACCACGACCACTTCAGCCCCTTCGGAAGCATCGTCGAATAGAGCGACAATCTCTTCCATAATCTCATCACCTTTATTGTCTCCCAGCAGGTTTTCAACCCTTTGGGTGGTAATCGGTGTCGGTGGCTCATGGTCCATAATACGCTGAGCCAGTCGTGTAGAACGCTCAGGTCCTTTATCCGTCGTATGCAACTGGGCAATGGGCTTAAAGAATTTTACCCTCAGGCCCAGAGTGTCGAGTGCCCGCACCAGACCCAGGGAGACTGAAGTCAGGCCGACTCCATATCGGGTTGGGGCCAGAAAAAACGTACGCATAATGCAGCTCCAGAAATGTTCGCAAGCAAGTCAAACCTGGGGTCTTCAGGCAGACCCCAGGTTGAATGAGGCGATCAGGGCCTGAGTGTCACGGGAAATCATTAGCTCTTCGTTGGTGGTCACGACCATTGCAATCGTTGAGCCTTCCTCGGTAATAACACCGCTTCTGCCCCGGAAAGTTTCATCATTGAGCTTGTTGTCCACCTTGAAGCCGAAAATGCTCAGGCGTTCAATAACGTTCCTGCGAATGACGCTGGAGTTCTCTCCGATACCGCCAGTGAATACCAGGGCATCAATCTTACCCATGGCGGCAGCAAAACCCGCTACTTTTTCAGCCAGAACATGGCAGAAAACGTCCAGGGTCAGTTGCGCACGTTCATTGCCTTGAGCTGCAGCGTCTTCAATAACACGACAGTCGCTGTCCATTTCAGACAGGCCCAGTAGACCGCTCTTCTTATTCAGCAGGTCGGTGGCTTCTTCCAGGGTGTAGCCCAGAGTTTTGTTCAGGAAGTTGAAGAGGTTGGGGTCAACATCACCGGAACGGGTGCCCATAACCAGACCTTCCAGAGGTGTCAGGCCCATAGTGGTATCAATGGACTTGCCATTCTTGATCGCACAGGCAGAGGCTCCGTTACCCAGATGAGCTACCACGAGATTGCTGTCATTGATATCCAGACCCAGCATGTCGGCAGCAGCCTGACCGACATAGCGATAGCTGGTTCCATGAAAGCCGTAACGACGAACACCGTGTTCTTTGTACAGGTTGTATGGAATCGGGTAGAGGTAAGCTTCGGCTGGCATGGTCTGATGGAATGCAGTGTCAAAAACAACAACATTGGGCAGGCCCGGGAAAATTTTCTGGGCGGCACGGATACCTGCAAGGTTGGCTGGGCTATGCAGAGGAGCCAGCTTGGTGCCGTCTTCAATCGCCTGCAGAACCTCATCTGTGACCAGACAGGACTTGGAGAACTTCTCTCCACCGTGAACAACGCGGTGACCAATGGCGGAGATGCCTTCTACCAGACCTTCTTCACGCAGGAGGCCCATGAGTGCTTCCAAAGCTGCTTCGTGTGCAGCCAGTCCGAGCGCCTGAGAGCCTTTTTCGCCCTTGACCTTCCAGCGCAGAACCGCTTCGCTGCTGTCCAGGCGTTCAGCGATGCCGTTGATTTTCTCTTCTTCCGTTGTCGGGTTAATCACTGCGAATTTGAGGGATGAGCTGCCGCAGTTGATGACCAGAATGCTGTCTTTGCTCATTGAAATAGTACCTAGCAGAATACTTGCAATGGGAGGCTGACCGATTGACTCCGGTCAGTCTCCTGAAGGGGTATGTGTCAACAGTAGTTTGACTCTGTGTGCCGAAGCACCCTGAGTTCAATACTGAAGGAACTGTTTGCATCATGGTGGCCCGCAGGACAGATATTCGAAAACCAGGGATGAATAAAAATGCTTTGCAATTCACCAGACGAATATCGGCTCATAATACGGGCAACGTTATAAAAGTTTCGATTATAACCATTGATGCAGGTCAGTGGACTGCGTAAAGATGCGTATTCAGATACTATTTTTGAATGCCTCTATCGGAATTTCTATAGTCCGGGGAAAGGTATTCCGCAGATAGGAAAATCATATCGTTAGAGTCTGTTCAGGGCACAAAGGTAATTTAGCCTTTTATCCCGGATACTCAAGCCCCGTCCATTTCTTGGTCGCTTCAGGCAACATCTGAATCCAGGTCACCAGTTGTTCCTGATAGAGATAAGCGCCAGCGACTCCAACAAGCATCAATGAGATGGGAAGATAAATGCCCAGTGCACGTGTCAGATTGGCTGGTGGTAACGGCGGCTCCCCATAGTTGTTTTTTCCTTCTGTGCCCGGCCCGATACTGAGCCAGAAAAGCAGCAGAATATTGACCACTGGAATGACCAGAAACAGCCACAGCCAGCCGCTTCGATCCATATCGTGAAGTCGGGTAATGACCAGATAAAGTGTAAGCATGATTGCCAGACTGTGAATGCCCAGAACCATTGACACAGTCTGCTGAATAGTCAGGGCTGCTCCAATCAGCATTGGTAAATAATCAGGGAGCAGGAAGGCAACAGCTTCTACAGCTACGACCAGCCAACTCATGGCCAGGTAGCGGGTTCGTCCGATGCGTCTTATCAGCCGCAATGGCTCATTACTATTTTGTCGGGGTGCTCTGGACAGCGGGGTCTCGGCAAAGATAGATGAGCTGTTTTCTTCAGTGGGTGGTAATGTTTTTGAGCCATCCAGGGTCATAATCCGGCATTGTCCACCGGCCTTTCTAATGGCTTCTTCGTATTTGCGGGCTTCTTTCCTGGTGACAGGCTTTCGAACCGCGTAGGGCTTGCCTGAAAAAAGGCGGTCAATGCGCTGCGCATCGGCATTGAACAAACGGGCCAGATTATTTTTGACTTCAGCTTCGGAAAAGCCAGGAAGAATCTGCCCTTTGAATATGACTTTATAATCTTTGCGCTTCATAACTGGATCCCCCGAGCTTTGGAAACACCTGTTCGGGGTGTCACCACTCAGGGCGTCTTATCGGCAGATATGCCGGAAACGCAAGGTTGTTAATCCTTAGAAGGGACGGACTACAACCAGAATTACAATAGCCACCAGAAGCAGAACCGGCAGTTCATTAAAAATACGGTAGAATTTGTCTGACTTAGTGTTGGCATCATTGGCAAACTTTTTCAGGAACGCGCCACACATGTGGTGATAGCCAATCAGCAGAACCACCAATGCCAGCTTGGCGTGCATCCAGCCACTGCTCATATAATAGGACGGGTTGAAACGGAGTAACCAGATACCCAGCACCAGAGTGGCGATCATGGACGGCAGGGCAATCCCACGGTAAAGCTTGCGCTCCATGATCTTGAATCGTTCATTACTGACCTGATCTTCGCTCATGGCGTGATAAACAAAGAGTCTTGGCAGGTAGAAAAGGGCTGCAAACCAACAGACCATGGCGATAATATGAAAGGCTTTAACCCAGAGCATGCGCGAGATCCTTGATTTTTGATTACTGATAGCGGATAGAGAGTAGCGGAAAAGACGCCAGAGTTCGATATCCGGGTGAAAGGGTGAGTGAATTTCTGAGTATTGTAAACCGGCTAGGTTGTGTTCTGAGCGTTGTTTTGTTGAAACCCTGCTGTTAGAGTGACTCGCAAGAGACCAATAAAATACCGAGGGGCGCCCGGTTACTGCTGATGGAGGCTTCTGTGTAAGTCCAGTCGCTATAGGCTGGCTGTAGCCTGTGAAGTCAGAAGCCTCGCCTGACAAGGCGGGGGGTGTCACAAAGAATATTTGCAGAAGCGAGTCTTGAAAGAGCTTTTATAAATATTTATTCTATTATTTTAAATAAATATTCTATTTTTAAGGCGTCGTATCCATGATCAAAGCAGGCATTGTTGGTGGTACCGGCTATACCGGAGCAGAGTTGCTGCGTCTTTTGGCGATTCATCCCGACGTTGAAGTAACGGTGATTACTTCAAGAAAAGAGGCAGGCAAGCCCGTCAGTGAGCTATATCCAGGTCTAAGAGGCAAGATGGATATTGTCTATTCACAGCCAGACGATGATGTCCTGGCCACCTGTGATCTTGTTTTCTTCGCAACGCCCAACGGAATTGCCATGAATTCCGTGCCCAAACTGTTGGACAAAGGTGTGAAAGTCGTGGATCTGGCTGCTGATTTTCGTCTGGCCAGCGCTACTGACTGGAAGCAATGGTACGGTATTGATCATGCCTGTCCCGAACTGCTGGCAGAAGCGGTCTATGGTTTGCCAGAAATGAATCGGGAGTCCATTAAAACTGCGCAGTTGGTGGCTAATCCGGGCTGTTATCCGACAGCTGCACAGCTGGGTCTGTTGCCATTGATGGAAAATGCTCTGGTAGAAGGCAATGTTATTATAGATGCCAAGTCAGGAGTCAGCGGCGCTGGTCGTGAAGCCAAAGTGGCCAGTTTGTTGTGCGAAGTTTCGGAGTCATTCAAGGCCTACGGTGTGCCAGGCCACAGACACCTGCCAGAAATCAGACAGGGAATAGGCAGAATGGGGGGGCAGGGTTACAGGGGCGAGCTGATTTTTGTGCCCCACCTTGTCCCCATGATCAGGGGGATTCATGCAACGTCCTATGTTTCGGTAAAAGATCACTCCATTGATCTTCAGGCGTTGTATGAAAACAAGTTCAGTCATGAACCTTTTGTTGATGTTTTGCCTGCAGGCAGTCATCCGGAAACCCGTTCAGTCAAATCCTGTAATCAGTGCCGCATTTCCGTTCATCGTCCTCTGGACGGCGATACCGTAGTTATTCTGTCGGTCATAGATAATCTGGTGAAGGGGGCGGCAGGTCAGGCCATTCAGAACATGAATATCATGTGTGAACTGAATGAAACAGTAGGCCTTGATGCGCCTGCTTTGATGCCTTGATATTTTTTTGTGAGCCTGTTCGGGTTATCGATGCTCCATCCTTGCCTGGCAGGTTGCAAAGACTGAGCGTTATTTTTGGTCAAAGGGCACTTCAGCTTGAGGGGTAGACATCAAAAGAGCAGGTATACTGGGTAATGGCTTCTTCAAGTCTTTCATGCGTCGGCACTGCCCGGTTCGCAAATCATTACGACTTTTGTAATTTCGCTTAGAATAATTGTGCTAGTATCCTGCAACCTTTAATGATCTACCGACTGATCTGGCATATCCATGGAAAAACTGTTTGAAAGGCTGCTCTATTCTGCCCGTTGGCTTCTTGCGCCAATTTACATCGGCTTGAGTCTTGTCCTGATCGCTTTATTGATTGAGTTTTTTCAGAGTGTTACTAACCTGCTGCTCGACGTTTCTAATATGAATGAGACGCAGGTAATACTCAAGGTGCTTACGCTAGTTGATTTAGCTCTGGTTGGGGGCCTAATCGTTATGGTTATGTATGCCGGTTATGAAAATTTTGTCTCTAAAATAGACCTGGATGAGAGTTCTGAGAAGCTCAGCTGGCTAGGTAAAATGGATACCAGCTCACTTAAGGCCAAGGTTGCTGCCTCCATTGTAGCCATCTCCTCAATCCACTTGCTCAAAATGTTTATGAATACGGTTAACATCCCAAATGACAAGTTGATGTGGGCGGCGCTGATACATCTGACCTTTGTTGCCTCAGCGTTCTTTATGGGCCTGCTCGATCTCCTGCTTTACAGAAAAGAGAAAGAAATTAATACCTCGCTTTAACGCTCTCTTACTCAGAGGTTAATCGTGTTCTCAGGCTGACTCATTCCGGTGAGCCAGTTATGACTGATATTCTTTCTATTCTTGTATTCTTAACCTGTCCAATGCCTGAAGTATGGACTGATGGAGCGTGCACCAGAAGACCTTGCTGTGATACTGGTGGCTCAGGACAGCGTTCTGGATTTGCAGATTATTCCCGGGCCTTGGTGTTATGACAGTTGTTCCAGCAGATCCGGTCTTATTCTGGCCATTTTATAGGTGCTGCTGTACTGGCCTCTGCGGAAGCAGTCAAAGCGCGACGTCCCTTCAATTTCAAACCCGTACTTTTTATACAGGGCGATTGCCTGTTTGTTTTCTGTGAAAACACCCAGTTCAATGCGAACAATATTCAGCCAGTGATCACAAAGCTGTATCATCTCGTCAACCAGTTCTGATCCTATTCCCTGTCCCTGAAAATCAGGATGTACGCTGATGCCAAAAGTAGCGACGTGTTTTTTACGTGGCTTGCTGGACATAAGAATGCCGAGATGACCTGCAACCTTGCCATTTACCTCCGCAATCAGTTGAACGGATTCATTGCTTCGGGATTGGAACAGCTGTTTCCAGTGGTCGGAGTGGTTATAGGGGATCTGGGAGGTGTTTTCTGCCAAATCCTCATATTCAAACATTTCTGCAATGTGGGGTAAGTCTCTGTCTTCCTGATGTCGTATTTTTATTTTCATGATCACTACTTCTCTGCTATAACTTCAAAACTGCAGTATTCTCTACCCAAATGTTCGATGCAAGTTATATGGCTGGGTGCTTTTCTCGAGGTGGCTGGTGTGAGCCTGGGTGTGGGAATAAGTAGCAAAATTCAACAAAACTGTCTGTCTGGGAATTTTGGTATCTGTTTTACAAGGTTGCATACCCTCTGATAGCGGTCTTCCAGTCGCAGGTTTTGGTGCGGAATAAGGAATCAAGGTAACGGTTATGAGAAATAATCATGCAGGTTGTCTCTATATCAATGTTGCCGGGGTTGTATCTGCTGATTTTCACGATATCTTTAATCGTGTTGTACTCATTGCTTCTGTAGCTATTTGAGATACAATTAGCTTAGCTTTAAGTTATGCCTTATATTTATGTCTTGCGTTTCGAAGTTCCATAGTTGTAGATCTTCCTGATAAATCATAAGTAGTAGCGACGCTTTCAGCTAAGCGGTCATGTTGTGTGACCACCCTATTTTTGTTCAATTTCAGGAATTGATTATGTCTGCTTCTACCGGAACAGTTAAATGGTTCAACGAGTCCAAAGGTTACGGCTTTATCAGCCAGGACTCTGGTCCGGACGTATTTGCTCACTTCAGAGCTATCGTCGGTACTGGTTTCAAAACTCTGGTCGAAGGCCAGCGTGTTAAGTTCGAGGTGACTCAGGGCGCCAAAGGCCCTCAGGCTGAGAACATTGAAGTAATCGACTGATTACTCTTCACGACCTTTCGGGCAGTGAACAAAAAAGGCAGCGCTTTGCGCTGCCTTTTTTCGTCTAGACGAACTCTTTGATGATTTTGGCTACCAGCATGATCAAAATCAGTATGATGGCTATTTTTGACAGTTTTGACTGTTTCTCCCGACTCATGGGTTTGCCGAACCGCTGTGTTGCCATGACCACTACGGCCAGCGCAATAAAGAGTAGAAACAGTATCTTCAATAATTCCATGGTTATCATTCACTGATGGGTATCGAGCTCGTCTGCCCGCCTGAGAGTCTGGTAACCTGCCCAGACTCTGGTCATGGTTGTCAGGATACAGATTACAGCAAAAAATGCAGCCAGAATCGGGAAATACTGGGGAAACAGGCAGAAGAGCACAAAAATGGCAATGGTCTCTGTACCTTCTGCCAGACCATTCAGGTAATAGAAGGATTTGTTGCTAAAGTCAGGGTCTGAGAGACCTCTCTTCTGAGCCATAATCGCATAGCCCAGAAAGCTGGAGCCCGTTCCGACGAAAGTAAAGATCAGCAGGCTGGCCATCAGGGCATTTTTTTCAGGATCGGCAAAGGCAAAGCCAAGCACGATGGCCGAATAAAAGATGAAGTCCAGGGTTATATCCAGATAGCCACCGGCATCTGAGGTTTGTGTTATTCTTGCCAGAGCACCATCGAGCCCATCCATCAGACGATTGCAAAGAATGGCAACCAGAGCAGGCAAATAGAGCTCAAATGCCAGCAATGGCAGGGCTGTTAATCCGACCAGGAAACCAGTCAGAGTAATCTGGTCAGCCCGGACACCTGCTTTTTTCAGTGGGCGGGCAAGAAGATTCAGAGGCGATCTGATCCAGAGAGAAGTCCAGCGGTCAAGCATCAGGGTTTCAGGCAGTCTTTAGTCACAGCCGGTTATCATACCCTGATCGTGCCATAGGAGTCGAAACGTTACTGTTTTAAGCTGCCGGGAAAGTGGCTTTTGCATAGTCCAGCGGATTCTATTTGTAAGTATCTGATTAGGTGCTTATATAAGTACCTAACCAGTTGGTTTCGCATATTCTGGACGGCGGCTTTTTCCATCCTTCTGCGTTCCAACTCTGGTTGCGTAGCTATGGCTACGCGCCCGTCGTTGCGCCTTGAAGGATGAAAAAATCCACTCGCCAGAATATGCGAAACCAACTGGCCAGGTACTTAACATTAGGTTGTCGGGAGCTTGCCGGGATTGTCCCTGAAAGCATAAATTTTGCCCGGAAAGTTCATTATGCCGCTTTTTTATCAGGATAAATGAGATGCCAGATTCTCTTTCTATCAAGCCGCCGGGTAGTATGAAGGTGGTGCGTGATGATCCCGCCAGAGAGCGCAAGATCAGGCTTTTTCTGGTATTGGCCTTTGTTCTGGCTATGGGACTTTCTTATTATCTTGGGGGACGGATTTCCGATACCGAGGCAGCCATACTGAGGCAGGAAAGCTTAGATCTAAGGAATCAGTTGCAAGACTTGTTGGGGGTAGAGGAGTCTCTCAGGCAGAAATTGGTTATTCTGGAAAGAACCAGTAAGGTGGACCGCGAGGCGGCAAACAGCATTCGTAGTGTTATACGGGATCTGGAAGATGAAAAAGCTCTGCTGAGCAAGGATCTAGCATTTTACAAGAGTATTCTTGCTCCGGAAGACAGTGCTGAAGGCATCAGGCTCTATGCATTTGATCTGCTGCAGGGTGAGGAGAAAAATCAGTATCGCTTCAGAATGGTGGTCTCTCAGGTGGCCAGAGACAACCCGTTTCTCAAAGGAACTCTGAATGTCTCTGTCAAAGGGGTGAAAGATGGTAAGAAAGAGTCTCTGTCCCTGATGGAACTGGCCGGAATGGAAAAGTCCCAGGCACTTGGGTTCCGTTATTTTCAGTCTTTCCCTGAAAACCGTGACTATATCAATCTGACGCTTCCCGACGGGTTCAAGCCCGAGAAAGTGATGGTCAGCATTAAAGTCAAAAGTGGTGCAGTGCGAAGCCTGACCAATATTCTGGACTGGCAGGAAGAGCTGGAAGGCGATGTGAAAAACGGACTGACCGAAAGTGGTTAAGTCGCCTGAGTAGTTGACTGCTTTACTGGGTTACTTGGATAATGGACGCAGCATATTAATACAGTTATACGTGCAGAGACCGTAAGAGCAGGACTCTGAGAGTATACAGAGATAGGGTTTGCCTGTGGCGATCAGGTAGCACGGGAGGATAAATGAGCGCAGTAGTTGAAACGGTAATGCCGGACCCGATCGAACTGACGGATAATGCCGCTGAGAAAGTCAATCGGCTCATGGAAGATGAAGATAACAAGTGCCTGAGGCTTCGTGTCTATGTCACTGGTGGTGGATGTTCGGGCTTTCAGTATGGTTTCAAGTTTGATGATCAACTGGCAGACGACGATACTCTGGTCAGAAAGCAGGGAGCTGAAATGGTCGTGGATTCACTGAGCTACCAGTATCTGGTCGGTGCTGAGGTCGATTACGAAGAGGGACTGGAAGGCTCCCGATTCCTGGTGAAAAATCCTAATGCAACCGCCACGTGTGGCTGCGGTTCTTCTTTTTCTATCTGAATACTCTTTTTGCCGGGCGCCAGCGCCCGGATATTCCTATTAAGTAGCTGCTCATGCCCTCATCCTTTCAGCCCTGCCATTTGTTTGGCCAGCAGGGCAATGCTGTCAGACAAGTACTCTCTGAAGCGTCAGTAGTCCGTAACTTGAAAGTCGTCGTAACGCGTTGAATTCAGAGGCTATTATACTGATAGGTATATTAATGCATATATGGATGGTGTGTGATGGCAGATCTCTCAGGTCCTCAGGGAAGCGATGGGCCCTTATATTCGTCTTCACCTGTTAAGAATAACTGGAAAACTACCGTCAAAGCACTGCTGGGAGGCATACTGAGAAAAATCAGAAAAGCTGGCCCCCATGGGCTTCCTTCCTTGAAGACTGAGCAAGCGAAAAGTAAGCAATCAGATCCTAGGCCTCCTACAGACCTGAAGTCGAGAGTGGCAGCGAAAGCTGAAAGCAAGATTTTCATTCAGGTACTCCCTCTGCAGGGTCAATCCATTTCGGCCCCCATTCCAACGCCTGGATCTCCAGAGAGCCCCTCTTCAGTGAGCGGCCAACAGGAGCGGAGTGGGAATGAAGTTGAATCGAATCGACGCAGCAATAAGAAGGCGCCACCAGTGGCACCCAGAAGAAGTAAATCATTACCCAGGCATCCTCCTCAGGTTAAAGAGCCGACCGATGAGCTTGTTCAGAGCAAGCAACAAGAGCAACCAGATGTGAAAGAAAGGCCAGTACCTACCCCTCGGACGAGAAGAAAAAACAGCGGGGACTTGAGCGGCTCTCTGAGTAGAGCTCCGCAGCCAAAACCACGTAACCAGGGCAAAGAGGCACTTGCCGGAAATGAAAAGCCTGGACAGGCTAATATCTATGATGTACCCGGTAGACTAAAAAAAGAACCAGAATACGATGTCCCTGCTAACCGGAAGAGAAGCACTGAATATGATGTACCCGGTAATCTGAAAACAAAACAGGAATATAATGTGCCTGCTAATCGCAAGCAAAGCCCTGAATATGATGTACCTGCAAATCTGAAAGCAAAACCAGAATATGATGTGCCTGTTAATCGGATGAAAAGTACAGACTATGATATACCCAGAGACCTGAAAGTATCTTCAGATTACGATGTCCCCAAAAGTTTGAACTTCAAATCATCACCCCAGCATGCAAGTGATCCGGAAAGAGTCCGTTCGGATTCCATAGACCCATCTACTGGCGAAAATATATACCAATCGATTAATGATGAGGAGTTTGAGCTGGAGATGCTTGAATTAGAGCTGGAGTTGGAAGATGTCTCTCAGAATCTCGGTGATGCTTACGACTTTCAACCACTGTTCAATGATTCTGTTTGGCTTGATGAGCAAATGTTTTCTCTGATTAAAACCTTTAAGCGTCAGAGACCCCCGAAGTCAAATCTACTCAAGTGGGCTGCTCACATGAAACAGGAACGATCACTGATGCAACTGTATAGCAATGGTTTTGATAAGTTTAGAAAGTCTATTCGGTCTTTAATGAGTAAAGGGTTAACCTCTATTCAGGACAGGGACAAGTTGAGAAGTAGTGTCGATAAAATTAACAAAATTCTTACTCCGGCATTAATCGCCGAATACGGTGCTGAAGAAGCCAGAAAACGACTCTTGAAAGCTCCGGAAGGTTAATAGAAATCACGATTTTTCTTCAGCCTTAGTCTGGGCGAACAATTTTATCCATTGTCAGCGGTATTTATCAAGCCGGGAATATAGCCCCAAGGACCCGTTCGCCAGCAGCTCCTGTCACGGCAGGAAGGTTGCCAGGCTTTCCTGACAGTGTCTGTCTGGCCAGCCAGGCAAAGGCTACTGCTTCTACCCATTCAGGTGCTATGCCCAGAGAGGTTGTGGTTGCAACGGACAAAGGGTCAAGCTCATCTTCAATCAGTTTCATCAATTGCTTATTGTTGGCACCCCCACCACAAACCAGAAGTTCTTTGGCTGACGGAGCGTATTGGCAGATATCCAGGGCAATGGTTTTTGCTGTCAGTAAAGTGAGTGTGGCCGCCACGTTTTGAGGTTGCAGGCCAGAAAAATTTCTCAGGTGAGACTCCAGCCAGCCCGGGTTGAAGCGTTCCCTGCCAGTGCTCTTGGGCGGCACTTCAGAAAAGTAGCTGTCATTCAGCATCGCATTCAGCAGTTGGTCATCCACGCTTCCTGATGAGGCCCATTGGCCATTGGCATCAAATTTCTGGTTGAGGTGCTGTTGGCACCAATAATCGATCAGAACGTTACCCGGACCGGTGTCAAAGCCTATGACAGCTTTCTTATGGTCTGCAGGTAACAAGCTGATATTGGACATACCGCCAATATTCAATATGACTCTGTCCAATACAGGGTTGCTGAAAACAGCGTGATGGAAGGCAGGAACAAGGGGAGCTCCCTGTCCACCTGCCGCAACATCTCGACGTCTGAAGTCGGCGACAACAGTAATCCCTGATAGTTCAGCAATCAGACCAGGGTCACCAATCTGCAGAGTGAAACCTTTTTCCGGGCGGTGGCGGATCGTTTGTCCATGGCTGCCAATGGCAGAAATCTGGTTTGAATCAACATTGGCCTGTTCCAGGAGTCGCCTGACGGCATCAGCCGATTCCCGGGCAAAAGCGGGCTCAGCCAGCGCCATTCGTTCAATTTCATCAGGACCAGGTAGTGTCAGGGCAAGAAGCTGTTCTCTGAGATTTTCAGGGAGCGGATGGGATAATGCCTGCAGCTGTCGACAGTTTCCTGATGGTGAGTGCCTGGATATCGAGTCCTCAAATTCAACCAGAACTGCGTCAATGGCATCAAGGCTGGTGCCTGACATCAGGCCGATAAAGTATTCAGGCATATCTCTGATAATCCATCATGCCCTCCCTGGAGGCTATCGTTGTTATTTCGACTCTTTCTCGTTTCTGGCCAGCATAGTTGTACCGTGCTTTTCCAGCTGGGCCATGGTTTTATTGGCAAAAGCCATAAAACGTGCCTTCTCGGCTTTGGGGATCGGTGAGGCATTAGGCAGCTTGACGGTAACGGGGTTTCTGTGAACACCATTGACCCGGAACTCGTAATGAAGGTGCGGGCCTGTAGCCCAGCCAGTCTGGCCCACATAGCCAATGGTCTGTCCCTGTTTAACCTGGCTACCTTTCTTGAATCTTTTATTTACACGACTCTGGTGGGCATAAACGGTAACAATATTATGAGGGTGCTGGATAAAGACAACATTGCCAAAACCATTCTTCCAGCCAATAAATTGAATCTTACCATCACCCGCTGCCTTGATGGGAGTGCCAGTGGGCGCTGCATAGTCTGTCCCGTTGTGAGGGCGCTTGGTTTTGAAAATTGGATGAAGGCGGTTAGGATTAAAGCTTGAACTGATCCGGGTGAAGTTCACAGGCGTTCGCAGGAATGCCTTTTTCATACTTTTGCCATCCGGAGAGTAGTAATTGCTGTCACCATGACTGCTGGTGTAACGAATGGCGGTAAAGGCTTCACCCTGGTTAATAAATGTTGCTGCGAGTATATTGCCATCACCCAGCTTCTCGTTATCCAAATATTTTTCTTCGTACATTACGTTGAAACTGTCACCGCTGCGAATATCCAGCGCGAAATCAATGTCCCAACCAAATATGCCCGCCAGCTCCATGGTCATCTTCTCGCTCAGACCAGCACTCTGGCTCGCCAGGAAAAGAGAGTTTTTGATTGAGGCTTGAGCAAAGGCAATACGCACTTCAGGCTCGAGGATTATCTTCTTACCGACGTAGCCATTCCCCTGTCTTTCATAGAGGATGCTTTCAAGTTTATTCTGGACATAGCGCAGCCGGGTCAGAACTCCTTTGCTGTTGACCCGGTATTCAAACGCCTGTCCGGGGAGGATATCGGTCAGGTTTTTGCCCAGTTTCGGAGTTCTGGAGACTTCATAGACAGTTTTGGCACTCAAACCCATATCATCAAACAAAGTTGAGAGATTATCGCCGGACTCGATAGTGATACTTCTTCGGGGGCCTAGAGCAGCTTCTTCCTTGGCCAGTCGCTCGGCTTTTTCTCTGGCCTCACGTTGCTCTCCCGTCTCTTCAGGAACCGTTTCTTCAGGCGCAGCTTTCTCCTCAAGAGCCAGTTCCTTTAGTTTTTCTTTGGGGGATGAAGATTGAAATTCGTCAATAAGCAGTTCGGTTTCTGAGCGTTTGGCCTCAACTTGTGGAGATGGCAGCAAGCCAATAACAGTCAACACCGTAGCTGCGACACCGGTTACCAGTAACAGGTGTCTTTTAGGAAAACTCTTGATGCCGCCGGGTTGCTTGCGCGTGGCACCTCTGGGGGGAAGTTTGGTCATTGCACGTATTTACTGTTGAATTACTGTTTCAGGTGCCTGCCACTTTTATGGTTCGGATCAGACAGTATTTCAAATAGCTCGTAGCTGTTTGGTTAAAGTTTTGTGAAGAATATATATGAATTATATATCTAAACGCTACATAATGAATTGATATATAGCTATAAACGAATTGTAAATGTTTTGTCGGCGGGCGTCAGGAAACCGACTCTGGCCCAAAACTCTATATATTATTAGTTGAAAGCTACCGATCTGCCCTGTTCTGTTTGTGGTTTTTTCTAAAGTAAGGTAACTAAACCGCTCTCTAAGTTAATTAATGTAATTAAACCGATTTTTCCGGCTTTGTTCTTAAGTCGTTTTATTGTACTTTTACCCGCTAAATTGAGTCTACAGCTGCCTCGGCAGTGTTTAATTCATGAGGCTGAGCCGTGATGGTTTCGCTCAGTCTCGTTGACTTCATAGCAGGATAGGTAAATGTCTGAGAGTCAAAATCCGCTTCTGAAAGATCTGCAGGCCCGCCAGCTTATCGCGCAGACCACTGCCGTGGAAGAGCTGGACGCTCATCTGAGTGAACAGCCAAGGGTTCTTTATTGCGGCTTCGATCCGACTGCAGACAGTCTGCATCTGGGACATCTGGTTCCTTTGCTGGTCCTGAAACGTTTCCAGATGGCAGGGCACAGGCCTATTGCGTTGGTGGGTGGTGCAACGGGTCTGATAGGAGATCCCAGTTTCAAAGCGGCCGAGCGACAGCTGAATACACCTGATGTTGTGGCAGGCTGGGTTGACAAGATCAAGAAACAGGTCAGCCAGTTTATCGACTTTGACTGCGGTGAGAATGCCGCTTTAGTGGTCAACAATCTGGAGTGGACTGGTGAGATGACTGCTCTGGATTTTTTGCGAGACGTCGGTAAACATTTCTCCGTCAATGCCATGATCAACAAAGAATCCGTTCAGCAGCGACTGAATCGTGAAGGTTCCGGCATCTCTTTCACCGAGTTCTCCTACGCCCTCCTTCAGGGAATGGACTTCGCTGAGCTGAATCGTCGTTATGACTGCACTCTTCAGGTGGGTGGCAGTGACCAGTGGGGTAACATTGTGGGTGGCATTGATCTGTCCCGTCGTCAGAATCAAGCCAGAACCTTTGGCCTGACTGTGCCCCTGATCACCAAGTCCGATGGTACCAAGTTTGGTAAAACCGAGGGCGGTGCGGTCTGGCTGGATCCTTCCAGGACTTCCCAGTACGCTTTCTATCAGTTCTGGATGAATACTGCGGACGCTGACGTTTACCGTTTTATGAGCTTTTTTACCTTCCTGTCACAGGAAGAGATTGAAGCGATCAAGCAAGAAGACCAAGTGCGTGAAGGTCGTCCGCAGGCCCAGCAGGTTCTTGCCAGAAAGGTCACCCTTCTGGTGCATGGTGAAGAGGGTCTGCAAGCTGCAGAACGTATTACGGAAGCTCTGTTCTCGGGAGAGATCAGCAATTTATCTGAAACGGATCTTGAACAGTTGAAGCTGGATGGGCTGCCCAGTGCAACCATCAAACGTGATCAATTGGAAGGTAATCCCATGACCCAGCTGTTTGCAGAGGTTGGCATGGTGAAAAGCGGTAAGCAGGTAAAGGATGCGCTGGGTCGTAATGCGGTATTCTTCAATGGAGCAGCTCGCGGTGCTGCCGACAACATGAACCTGCCTGGGTGCTTTGCTGAAGAAAATGCCATGTATGGACGGTTCTTCCTGGTGAAACTGGGTAAGAAAAATCACTTCCTTTTTGAAGTGACCTAAAGGCTTGTAGCTGGCTCCCAACTCTTTGAAGACATCTCCAAGGCTCTGTTAAGTTCAGAGCCTCTGTAAAGCTTTTCATGAGGGAATCTTTGTGGAATGGCCTGCAAGACGTTTCTGGGTCATCGTTGGCACGGTACAATGGCAATTTCCGATACTGTCTTCATATAGTCAGGGCGGGTAACCTAAGCCATATTGTGTTCTGACCTGGAGCAGCTTTTGCTTTATGCTTCAGTGTCACTCACTCAGGAATTCTTCATGCATCCTCAAGCCGGTAAAATCGCCACAGATGATATGCTGACCAAGATTCCCCGTCTGGTCAGCGAGTATTACACTATTCAGCCCGACCCATTGAACCCCACGCAGCGAGTCGAGTTTGGTACTTCAGGACACAGGGGGACTTCTTTCAAGGCCTCTTTTAACGAAACTCATATCCTTGCTATCACACAGGCGATCTGCGAATACCGTCGCGAGCATAATATTACCGGACCCATGTTTGTTGGCATGGATACCCATGCCCTGTCAGAACCTGCATTGATCAGCGCCATTCAGGTGCTGGCAGCCAACGGTATAAAGGCTCGAATCCAGGAAGGCAGAGGTTATACACCAACTCCGGTCATTTCTCATGCCATCGTCTCCTACAACCGGGATCATCAGGACAGGGCGGACGGTGTTGTCATCACGCCTTCCCATAACCCTCCTGAAGACGGTGGTTTCAAATACAATCCTCCCCATGGAGGTCCGGCCGGTTCTGAAGTCACCAATTGGGTTCAGGATCGAGCCAATCAACTCATTGCTCAGGGGTTGGAAGGTGTTAAACAGATGTCGCTTAATGAGGCGCTGGAATCCGGCTTTATTACTGAATACGACTATGTCACACCTTATGTTGATGATCTGGAAAATGTCATTGATATGGAGGCTATTCGCAGGGCGGGTGTAAAAATAGGTGTTGATCCACTGGGTGGCTCCGGCCTTCACTATTGGGAGCCTATTGCCAGGCGTTACGGGCTTGATATTGAGCTGGTCAGCAAGAAAGTTGATCCTACTTTCTCCTTTATGCATGTTGATAAAGACGGCAAGATTCGTATGGATTGTTCTTCAGCCTATTCCATGGCAGGGCTGATTGAATTGAGGGATCGCTTTGATATTGCTTTTGGTAACGATCCAGACTTTGATCGCCATGGTATTGTGACTCGTGAACATGGTCTGCTGAACCCCAATCATTATTTGGCGGTGGCGATCAATTACCTGTACAACCACCGTGAGCAATGGTCGGGCAATGCCAAAATTGGCAAGACTCTGGTGTCCAGCGCCATGATTGATCATGTAGCAAAAGGTTTAGGCAGAGAAGTGGCGGAAGTGCCTGTCGGATTCAAGTGGTTTGTCGATGGTCTGGCTTCTGGCGAGCTGGCCTTTGGAGGCGAAGAAAGTGCCGGTGCTGCTTTCCTGCGGCGTGATGGGCTCACCTGGTGCACAGACAAGGATGGTTTTATCCTGGCTCTTCTTGCTGCTGAGATTATTGCCGTTACAGGTAAAGACCCGGGTGAACATTACCAGGAGCTGACAGACCGCTATGGCTCTCCGGTTTATGAACGACTGCAGGCTCCTGCTTCCGATGAGCAGAAGAAAGTACTCTCAGCCATGAGCCCGGATAGGCTTAAAGCTGATACTTTGGCGGGTGATCCCATTACTGCCAAAATAACCCATGCTCCTGCAAACGGCGCCGCCATCGGTGGTCTTAAGGTCGTTACTGAAAAAGGCTGGTTTGCTGCCAGACCTTCTGGCACTGAAGCAGTTTATAAGATCTATACCGAAAGTTTTGTCGGTCCTGACCACCTTAAGCAAATTCAGGAAGAAGCCAAAGCTATGGTTTCGGAAGTTTTTGTTACCGGCTAGGCGTTTTTCGACAGTCTCTCAGACTCCCTTCCCGTGGGCTTCTGCGGGAGGGAGATCTCGGAAATCTGGAATCTAATAATCATGTTCATGAATAAATTCCTGATATCAGGAGAGTTGCAAGGACTTTTTTATGGCTAAATGCCAGAGAAGTAAAATGAACTTGAAGCGATGGCAGGCTAGCTAGTAAGCTTTTACGGCAAAGAATTCAGCAGCAATAAGCTGAAAAAGACTGATAATAAAAGTGACTTATATGACAGAGTTCGACTACATCATTGTGGGAGGTGGCTCTGCAGGCTGTGTTCTGGCTAACCGCCTGTCTGAGAATCCTGACCATCAGGTCTGCCTGGTAGAAGCAGGAGGCAGCGACAAGTCTCCCTTGATTTATATACCTGCCGGAGCCGCAATTACTGTGCCCCATGGCTTTCACAACTGGCAGCTGAATGCCGAGGCTCAGTCCACCATGAATAACCGGGATATATACTGTCCCCGGGGAAAAACCCTTGGAGGGAGCAGTTCCATCAATGCCATGCTGTATATCAGAGGGCAAAAAGAAGATTACGATCAATGGGCTGCTCTGGGGAATGAAGGTTGGTCTTTCAATGATGTCTTGCCTTATTTTCTAAAATCCCAGAATCAGGAAAGAGGTGCTTCTGAACTTCATGGCATCGGTGGCCCGCTGAATGTTGCAGACCCCAGAAGTCAACACTGCTTGAGTGAAGCTTTTATTAAAGGTGCGATAGAAGTCGGAGAAAAAAACAATCCGGACTTTAATGGTGCCGATCAGGAAGGTGTAGGCTGGTATCAGGTGACACAGAAAGAGGGTCAAAGATGCAGTTCAGCGGCTGCTTATCTGCACCCTGTCATGGATAGACCCAATTTGACGGTTATGACCAAAAGTCATACTGCCAGGGTTATCCTTGAAGGCAAAAAGGCTATTGGGATTGAAATTGTTCGAGGCGTTACCAGAAGGAAACTCTTTGCTCGAAAAGAAGTCATTCTTTCAGCTGGAGCTTATGGTTCTCCGCAGATTATGCTGCTTTCAGGCATCGGAGCCGGAGATAAACTGGCTCCCCACAATATTGACTGTTTGCATGAACTGCCAGGTGTTGGTGAAAACCTTCAGGAGCATCCTGATGTTCTGGTTGTCGCCAATGACAAGACTGCATCATCAATGGCTTTTGCCAGGCCGATGGGAATGGGCAGGGTTATCAGGGATGCAGTGAAATACATCTATAAAAGAGAAGGTTTCCTGACAAGTAGCCTTGCAGAGTCGGGCGGATTTATAAAATCCTCTCCGGAAGTTGAAAGGCCTGATCTGCAATTGCATTTTATTCCAGCGGCTATGGAAGATCATGGTCGTAAACTTTCAAGATATCTGCAGTACGGGTTTTCGATTCATGTATGTATCCTCAGGCCTGATAGCCGAGGTCGTGTATCCCTTAACAGTGCATCCCCCACGGATAATCCCGAGATTCAACTGAATCTTCTGGAAAAACAGGCCGACATGGACTGTCTGGTGAGAGGGATCAAAAGAGTGAGACAGATTATTCAGTCGTCTGAGTTGTCCCGCTACGCTGGAGAGGAGTATCTGCCAGGCTCGGATGTACAGGACGATGATGAGCTTGAGTCTTATATAAGAAATAATGCCAATCACATTTATCATCCGGTGGGTACTTGCAAAATGGGAGCTGATGACATGGCTGTAGTCGACACTCGTCTGAAAGTTCACGGGCTCGAAGGGTTGCGGGTGGTTGACGCCTCAATCATGCCAACTCTGATCAGCGGGAATACCAATGCGCCTGCAATGATGATCGCTGAAAAAGCAGCGGACATGATTCTTGACAAAAATCAGCCAAAAATTCATTTTGAAAAAGTGACGGAAACAGAAAAGACGCAGTCCAGGATTTCTGTTTATTCCTCTTGAGCGAGCCGTGTAGCGGGTAAAACACACAGCTCAAAACACACAGTATTTTTCTGCCTTGATCATCAGAGCACTCAGCGAGCATTTTCCCAAATACCGGGCATCTGCTACCTGATGAACAGGTGCATTTTATTACAAATCCCTGTCAGACTAATGTCACCCTTTCTCTTTGACGAGGCAAAGTTTCGGGTGACATCGTCTCTGGACTCTGGAGCCAGGCTGACACCAACTGTCAGGCTGGCAGGGATTCTTCCCGGGAAGTCTGTGTGCTCTGGTCTGCGCTTTCTCCACCACCAGGAACGACACGAGTGGCTATCAGCCCCTTGGGTCCCTGACCAATTTCAAATTGCACAAGCTGCCCGGCTTTCAGCGTCTTGAAGCCGTCCATTTCGATAACGGAGTAATGTATGAGTACGTCTTGATTTTCAGTGGCTTCCTGGGCCTGGATGAATCCATATCCCTTAGGATTGTTAAACCACTTTACTGTACCTTCCAGCATAGCTTCCATTTCCTTCTTGGTCGCTTCCATACAGCGCGATTCCTACATTATTAACATTGAAGGAACTGCCGGGAAACAGCAACCCTTGTTGTTTTATTTTTAGTCACATTTCTGTTCTGCGTCGTCCATATCACAGAGCTCTTTTTTGGTGATGTCTCCTCGGCTAGAAAGCTTTCATGCCAAGAATACAGCCTACATTTCCATATAGAGCTAAACCTATTATAAGACCATATTGACGCGAGATAACAGCCCATTTTGATATTCAGGAATAGATAAGACAGTATTTTTGAGAATTAATTATGCTGCAGAGGATTTGTGAACTTTATATGGTTTTTTTTGGGTGGCCCCTGGACGACTGGTAACTCTCTCATCCAGGACCATTCAATCCAGGAACCGTCGTAGTTTTTTATCCTGCTGTATCCCAGTATCTCGGAAAGAACAAAAAGGGTATGAGCCGAACGGACTCCGGACTGACAGTAAACAACGATCTCTTTATCAGGTGTGATACCCGCTGACAGAAACAAATGTCTTAATCGTTCTTTGTCGAGGAATCCATTTTCATTGACAGTTTGCTTGTATTCAAACCAGATACTTCCGGGAATCCGGCCATGGCGATAGGCTCCTGACTTTATGGTTTTACCGGTGAATTCATCCAAACTTCTGACATCCACCAGTAGGGCGACGTTCTCTTTTTTTGCTTGAATCGACTTTACCTGTTCCATCTCAGCAAGCCATTGAGGATGAGGTGTCCCCGTGAACTGGTAATTGGATCGTTCAGGTGTTTGAGGCGATTTGAAATTCAGCTTTTTTTTGTGCTTTTCCCAGACCGACAGGCCTCCATCAAGGATAGAGACCTGATCATGACCATAGAGTTTCAGTAACCACCAGAGACGGGCTGCATTCATGCCTTGCTGATCATCGTAGAGAACAATCTCCGTTTTTGGAGTAGCACCCAGTCGGCTTAATAGTTCGGACAGTTTCTCTCTGCTGGCTCTCATTCCGGAGTAGGGATAATCATCTGCGTCAGCCTGAAAAGCCGGGCGCCAGATATTGTGAGCACCGGGAATATGACCCAGCAGGAAGCGAAACTTGGGGCGTACATCCAGAAGCAGCAGGTTACTGGCCTGCCGGATCTTTTGCTCCAGGTCGTCAAGGCTGAGCACCGCGTTTGCATGGACTGGCACTGACATCACAACAGACAACACTAAAATCAGAAGAGTCATAGGCTTCTTTCGGGCCGATAAAATTCTCGTGAGGTTTAGCTTCAATCGGAACCATTGAACTCCATGGAGCCTGAGGCGGGCAGGGGGAACTGCGCCATAAATCGTTGATCGATCCAGTTTTTCCAAAGCCATATTAAACGCCCTCTGGTACTGAACCAGCCTCTTGATGCAATGGCTCGACCATCTGCACAGCTTAGCAGAGAAAGAAATTGTTTCTGTGGACGGTAGGGTTCCAACGTTTTTTTCTCGAGGATGTTACAAATATTTTGAAACAGGGTCGGAGCCTGTCGAACCGCATAAACTCCCGACTTGGCCTGTCTGGAGTGAGTGAATTCTGCGACATCACCAGAAGCGAAGACATTGTCATGGCTGACGGATTGCAGCATGGGATTAACGTGGATAAATCCCTCTGGACTGGTTGCAAGCGAGCTTTCAGAAGGCCAACGAGCGGGAGCTGCCGATGTAGCCAGTATCAGGGCATCATATGGCAGGCGGTCATTTTGATCACTGATCAGGGTTTTATCTTTGACTTCGGTTACCCGAAAATGAGTGTGTATTTTAATAGGCTTTCGTTCAATTTCCTCTTTGGCCATTTTTTGAACTTTCGGCGGATAGCCCTTCAGAATACCCTGAGCTGTGACAATATGTATTTTGAGGGAGTGAAGATGCTTGAAGCGTTGGTGAAGGGCCATTGCTACCTCAACACCTGCAGCCCCGGCACCCATAATGGCCAGAGTAAAACTTTCATTCTGCTTAATATGTTCGGGCAAAGGCTGTCCTAACCAGGATAAAAAAGGCCTGATAGGCTTTATAGTGATGCTGTCTTTTGTATCAATGACACGAGCTTGTGTAGAGCCTGTATTGATGGAGAGTATGTCGTACCCCAGTCGGTCACCATTCAAAAAAATCAATTCATTCGCTTTGGTATCTACCCCCGAGATAGTCGCTTTAAGGAATCTGCATTTTGATTCATGGGCCAGCAACTCAAGATCAATGTGGGACTGCTCAGCACTATATTGTCCTGAAATGACACCAGGAAGCATGCCTGAATAAGGGGTATAGCGACTGGCAGAAACCAGAATAAAATGAGCGGGAGGCGTTTGCTTCTTCTGAAGCCTTTTCAGGAACAGTGCATGGGCATGGCCTCCTCCGGCCAGAACAACTGTAGGCTTAATGGTATTAGTCATACTGCTCTCTCAATTGTTGGATTTACCACTTTATCTGCCGTCAGGAACGCTCTTACTATGATTTTACTTTTTTCTGCCGATGCTGTCCGGATGGATCTTTAAAAAAAGGGTACTTCCAAACGTCCGGAAAACGTTTTGGCATGCTTCATAGTCTAAACTGTCATGACTTCGTGGCAGCGATAAATGAGCGGTTTGAGATGGATATCCTACTATCCGATGGAATAACAAAGCTGGTTCGCGATGCCAGTGATACTTGTGAAGAGTGAAGTAAAAGGAAAAGGATCAAGCAAAGAATAACGCAAAATACTTCTCTCAGCTCATGGCTGTTGATGATGGAGGTGTGTCTCTGGTGTCTGGAAAATTATCCCTTTTGCCACTGACCATGCTGGTAACAGGAAATATGATGGGTGCCGGTATTTTTCTGTTACCTTCATCTCTGGCCAGCTATGGTTCAATCACTCTTCTGGGGTGGATTGTTACGGTTATTGGCGCGGTAATGCTATCTCTGGTTTTTGTTCGATTGAGGTCAGATTGTAAACAGGGTTCCGGTCTCTATGCTTATATCAGGGGAGGACTGGGACGTTATATCGGGTCACAGGTTGTTTATGGATACTGGGCTGCCATATGGATTGGCAACATTGCGGTGGCTCTGAGTGGTGTGGCCTATCTCAGTTATTTCTTTCCTGTGCTCGATGGTCCCTGGGAAACCGCCCTGGCTGCCATTGCTGTCATCTGGATCCTCAGTGTGATCAATTTGACCGATATTCGTCTTTTAGGTCGTCTCCAGATCATTACGGCTTCCTGCATGCTGGTGCCTGTGATTATTGTCAGTACTCTGGGCTGGAGTCAGTTCGAAACGGTAAACATCATTAACTCCTTTAATGTGACCGGACAACCGTCCAGTCATATCTTGTCTGAATCCATCACGTTGACGCTCTGGTCTTTTATAGGTCTGGAATCAGCCTGTAACCTTGCATGTCACGCCAAAAATCCGAGGCGGGATGTCCCCTGTGCGACATTATTAGGCACTCTGCTGGCTGCTCTTTTCTATATTCTGAGCACCACGGCAATGATGGGTATTGTACCTAACGATATTCTGCAAAGCAGTGCTGCACCTTTCTCCGTAACAGCCAGCTATTTGCTGGGTGACCGGGTCGGTGAACTGGTCAGTGCCATGGCTGTTATTGCCTGTTTTGGCAGCCTTAATGGCTGGATTCTTATGCATTCCCAGATAGCCATAACGGCCTCTTCGGAAGGACTTTTACCTAAAGCATTCAGGGTGTTGAATCGTTATGGATCACCTTGGAAAGGCCTGTTAATCACCGCCATTCTGATGTCAATAATGCTTCTGTTAACGGTGGAGCCTACAGTTCAAAAGCATTTTGAGTCTATCGTACTGATTGCGGTTTACATTATGTTGCTGACTTATTTCTGTGCCTGTCTTTCCTGCTTCCAGATTCAGCGGAGAAAACCCGGAGGGATTACTTCAGGCTGGTTTATTATCATTCTTCTGGCGTCCGGTTACTGTCTTCTCGGTTTCAGTGGGGCTGGCTATATGGTTTTTTTATACGGTACGGTGTTGATTGTCTTTGGTGGTGCAGTTTACCGGTATCAGCATCGGGGTAACAAAAAACCGGATCCTCTGGAGGACCCGGCTAATGGATAAAGAGGTTGTTTGAGCTTTTTCAGGCTGCCTCGGTCTCTTCATTTTTTTCCTGTCTGGGCAGACCGTAAATGGTTTTTACACCACCCCACTCATCAACAGACTCCATATGCACATCAAAGCCCCACAGTCTGTGGATATGTTTGATGATTTCACGAGTACTGTCAGAATCTACCGGGCGACCCCGGTGCATGAAGTGGCGCATGGTAATGGAGCGGTCACCGCGGGTGTTTACGCTGTATACCTGAATGTTGGGTTCACGGTTGCCCAGATTGTACTGTGCGGCAAGAGATTCCCTCACCTTTCGGTAGCCGGAGTCGTCATGAATGGCGCTGACTTCAAGATATGGGTTGATTTCATTATCGTCGATGCAGAACAGCTTCAGATCTCTCATCACCTTGGGTGAAAGATACTGCATGATGAAACTTTCATCCTTAAAGTTCTTCATGGCGAAGTGAACGGCTTCCAGCCAATCCGAACCGGCCAGATCAGGGAACCAGCGACGATCTTCTTCTGTCGGGTTTTCACAGATCCGGCGGATGTCCTGAAACATCGCAAAGCCCAGAGCGTATGGATTTATGCCACTGTAACGGGGGTCATCAAAATCAGGCTGGAACACCACGCTGGAGTGCGAATGTAGGAACTCCATGATGAAGCCTTCTGTAATGTGACCCTCGTTGTACATTTCGTGCATCAGGTGGTAGTGCCAGAAGGTTGCCCAACCTTCGTTCATGACCTGAGTCTGACGCTGAGGATAGAAGTATTGAGCCACCTTGCGAACGATCCGTATGAGTTCTCGTTGCCAGGTATCCAGTAGAGGGGCGTTTTTCTCTATGAAATAGAGAATGTTCTCTTCCGGATCTCTTGGATAGCGCTCAGTCTGCTTTACTTCATTCTCTTCACGAAGAGGAATGGTTCGCCACAAGTCATTCAGGTTGCGCTGAATGTATTCTTCACGCTCTTTGATTCGCGCTTTCTCTTCCTCTGGTGAAATAGGACGAGGGCGCTCATAGCGATTGACACCCTGATTCATTAGAGCGTGACAGGCATCGAGCAGCTCTTCCACTGCGTCAACACCGTGCTTTTCTTCGCACTCTGCAATGTAGTTTTTAGCGAACAGCAGGTAGTCAATAATGGAGTCTGCATCTGTCCACTGCCGGAACAAATAGTTACCCTTGAAGAAAGAATTGTGTCCGTAACATGCGTGTGCGATAACCAGTGCCTGCATAGGCATGGTGTTTTCTTCCATCAGATAGGCAATACAAGGATTGGAGTTGATCACAATCTCATAGGCCAGACCCATTTGTCCGCGCTGGTAGTTTTGCTGGTTACTGAGAAACTGCTTACCGAAGCTCCAGTGGTTGTACATGAGTGGCATACCCACAGAAGCATAAGCATCGAGCATCTGTTCGGAACTGATGACTTCTATCTGGTTGGGGTAGGTGTCCAGTTGATAGCGTGCTGCCAACTTTGCCAGTTCTCTGTCGTATTCTTCCAGCAGTGCAAAAGTCCACTCTGAGCCTGTGGAAATAGGCTCTGCACGACGTGGTGGCTTCTGAACACTGGCAGCTTCGGAGGAAGGCCCTGCTGTATGCGGATTAATGTCCTGCTCATAGCGTTCCCTGTCAGGCATTTTGACCCTCCTTCTTTTCGAACAGTTTGCGGAACACCGGATAGATCTCTCCAGCATGTCGTATCTGCTGCATGGCAAAATGACCTTCGTGGTTCTTTTCGATGGTTTTGTATTCATGCCACAGGTTCTGGTGGTGACGATCAGTAATTTCTACATAGGAGTAGTACTGAGTCAGCGGCAACAGTTTGTCGACAATAATATTACGGCACTTGGCAGAGTCTGCTTCCCAGTTATCGCCGTCAGACGCCTGGGCTACATAGATGTTCCACTCACCGGGGGAATATCTCTCAGTCACTATTTCGTCTGTCAGTGTCAGTGCTGAGGATACAACGGTGCCACCGGTTTCCCGGGCATAGAAGAAGTCGTGCTCGTTACACTCACGGGCTTCACTGTGGTGACGAATGAAAACAACTTCAATTTTTTCGTAATTGCGCTCCAGGAACAGGTAGAGCAGCAGGAAAAAGCGCTTGGCAATGTCCTTGATTTCACGGGTCATAGAGCCCGACACGTCCATAACACAGAACATGACCGCCTTGCTTGAAGGCTGCGGCACTTTTACCAGGTTGTTGAACTTAAGATCGAACTCGTCGATAAAGGGCAGACGCTTGAGTTTTTTGTTCAGCTCAGCAATCTGATCCATCAGCTTTTTTCTCAGAACTTCATCGTTGCTTTCCGGGCTTACTTCCATTTCACGCAGTTGACGCTTCAGGGCGCGAATTTCTTTCCTTTCTTTACCGGATAGAGCAATTCGACGGGCGTGGGCTGCTCTCAGGGAGCGAACTACGTTCAACCTGTCAGGAGAGCCCGCAGTCGTATAACCTGCTCTTTTCAGTTTAAAGTCGGTGGAATCCCTGAGTTCTTTGCGAACCAGATTGGGCAGCTCGAGATCTTCAAAGAGATATTCCAGGAACTCTTCACGGTTAATGGAAAAAATGAAATCGTCTTCACCGGAACCGCTGTTGCTGGCCTCGCCTTCACCGCTGCCCTGACCAGCTCCGCCCTGAGGGCGCTGGAAACGATCGCCGGCAGTGAATTCTTTGTTGCCCGGATGAACCTGTTCCACACGGCCACCGCGACCATGATGAAAAACCGGTTCTGACACGTCTTTTCTGGGAATGCTGATGTCACTGCCGCTGTCAACGTCAGTAATAGAGCGTTGATCGACAGCATCCTGAACTGCCTCTTTTACCAGACCTTTATAGCGCCTCAGGAAACGCTGACGGTTGACCGTACTTTTCTTTTTCGCATTGAGGCGCCGGTCAATTATTATGCTCATAGGACGCTCTCCTTGGGTGCTTAGCCCTGGCTGCTTGTTCTATCCAGAACTATTTTCCTGGTGCCATGGCCATGTCGTTCTTTGAACAATGACCATTTTTCCTGATTAAACAAGATGCACAAGCGCCCGCAAAGGCGCTGTGGTGATTAATCAAGAACGCTGCCATGGGCCGCAAATGGGCTCATGACTTACTGTGACTTACGAACCCGAATGTACCACTCGGACAGCAGGCGAACCTGTTTTTCTGTATATCCATACTCAACCATGCGCTTAACAAAGTCTGCGTGTTTGCGTTGGTCTTCGTTCGAGCCTTTGGCATTAAAGGAGATCACTGGCAGCAGATCTTCTGTGTTGGAGAACATCTTCTTCTCGATCACCGCACGCATTTTCTCGTAGCTCAACCAGCTTGGGTTCTTGCCTTCGTGGTTGGCCCGGGCACGCAGAACAAAGTTAACCACTTCGTTACGGAAGTCTTTCGGGTTCGCGATGCCAGCAGGCTTCTCGATTTTTTCCAGCTCGTCATTCAGGGCGCTGCGGTCCAGAATGTGTCCGGTATCGGGATCACGAAATTCCTGATCCTGAATCCAGAAATCAGCGTAAGTGATGTAGCGATCAAAGATGTTCTGCCCATAATCGGAGTAGGACTCCAGGTATGCGGTCTGAATTTCCTTACCCAGGAACTCAACATATTTGGGTGTCAGATATTCCTTGATGAAGCGCATGTAGCGATCAGTCAATTCATCCGGGAACTGCTGCTGTTCAATTTGCTGTTCCAGAACGTACATCAGGTGCACAGGGTTGGCTGCGACTTCGGTGGAGTCAAAGTTGAAGACCTTGGACAGAATCTTGAACGCAAAGCGGGTAGAGAGTCCGTCCATGCCTTCGTCAACACCGGCTGAATCTTTATACTCCTGCAGAGGCTTGGCGTTAGGGTCGGTGTCCTTCAGGTTCTCACCGTTATAGACCCGCATCTTGGAGTAAACGGAAGAGTTCTCGGGCTCTTTGATGCGGGACAGAACAGAGAACTGGGCCAGCATTTTCAAAGTGTCAGGTGCACAGGGCGAATCTTTCAGAGAGCTGTGTTCAAGCAGTTTTTCGTAGATACCCACTTCTTCATTGATGCGTGTGCAGTAAGGAACCTTAACGATGTTGACACGATCAATAAATGCTTCGTTGGTCTTGTTGTTACGGAAGGTCTGCCACTCGGATTCGTTGGAGTGCGCCAGCAAGATACCTTCAAAAGGAATGGCCCCCATACCTTCTGTAGAGTTGTAGTTACCTTCCTGAGTGGCAGTCAACAGTGGGTGTAGAACCTTTACAGGTGCCTTGAACATCTCCACGAATTCCATCACACCCTGGTTGGCACGGCACAGTGCGCCAGAGAAACTGTAGGCATCCGGATCGTCCTGAGAGAATTCTTCCAATTGACGGATATCTACTTTGCCAACCAGGCTGGAAATGTCCTGGTTGTTCTCATCACCTGGCTCAGTCTTGGCAATAGCCACCTGATTTAAACGACTAGGGTAGACTTTAACAACACGGAATCTGGAAATATCGCCACCAAATTCGTGCAGGCGTTTAACCGCCCAGGGAGACATGATGTATTTCAGGTAGCGGCCGGGAATGCCGTATTCTTCGGTTAGAATCCTGCCGTCTTCGTCGGGATTAAACAGACCCAGTGGTGATTCAAATACGGGCGAGCCCTTGATGGCATAGAATGGTTTCAGTTCCATCAAAGCTTTGAGACGCTCAGCAAGAGAGGACTTACCGCCACCTACCGGACCCAGCAAATAAAGAATCTGTTTCTTCTCTTCCAGACCCTGTGCAGCATGTTTAAAGTAAGAAACAATCTGTTCGATCGCTTCTTCCATGCCATAGAACTCTTCAAAAGCAGGATAGCGCTTGATCAACTTATTGGAAAAAATACGACTCAGACGTGGGTCACGAGACGTATCGATAATGTCTGCTTCGCCAATGGCTGACAGCATTCTCTCTGCCGCATTGGCATAAGCACCAGGGGTGCTCTTGCATAGGTCGAGGTATTCCTGAAGGCTCATCTCCTCTTGCTGAGTTGATTCATACCTTTCCTGATAGTGAGAAAAAATAGACATATCCGGCTCCCCCTCGCCACGACCTCCATGATCATAGGCGTACTTATTTTATTGTTGGTCTGGGCACTGTAATTTGAACGCGAATTGTTACTGCGATTCACACGACACTGTAACTTTATAAGTGCTCTGTGTGTGTTGGTCACAGTAAATGTTATAGAGACTATCCGTATAAATGTCTACTTCTTTTCGGACTTTTTCTTGTCTGGGTAGAGGAGGGTAACTTGTTGATAAAAAAGGAAAAATATAATTTTCGAGAGAGTTAGCCAATCTATCTTATAGGGGTTTTCAGACAGTCACCAGTGAAAAATTTTGAACGTTGAAGTTGTAAGGAGAGCCGTCGTTCAGGAGTTTGATCTTGAGCACTCTTTACCTCAAGATGGGCAGTAAATACTAAGATCAAGGCTATTGGCAATATGACTAATCATTTTCATGGCTCGAACACTGTTGCCAGCCTCATCCAGTGGTGGTGAGAATCCGGCAATGGCCATCTTTCCGGGAACAACAGCCACTACGCCACCACCAACACCGCTCTTATCTGGCAAACCCACCAGAAATGCCCAGTCCCCATTGATAATTGCCAGTGTAAAAACTGTGAACTTCTTAACACTGACTTCGGGAGATGAATTGTCAGCCGTAAGGTGTTTACCCCATTCCACACATTGTTACCCCAGGAGGGGTTGTTACCCTGGGAGGGGAGAGTCGTCTGGTAAAAAAGTCAGGCTAGCCTGAGCAGAGGTGAGTCATTTGGACTTGAAGCCAGTGTGGTTATAGCTGGATGAATCCCCTTCGTTACCCGAATTTTCTACAGGATGATTCTCAAAGTAATCAAGGCAACGTCTGAGGTCATCAATCAGTAAGTCTGACAGATCCCGACTGAAACCATGACGAACGAGAATCCTCATGATAACCAGATCCTCACGGTTGGCTGGCATTGAATAGGCTGCAATCTGCCAGCCCCTGATGCGAATGCGATCCGACAGGTCATATAGGTTAAAGCCGGGGTTAACGTTCTGCTTCAGTGACCAGCTTATGGCCGGAATCCCGCCATTTCCATTGTAGATTACGTCGAACAAACCCAGGCTTTCGATCTTTTTGCTGAGGTATTGGGCTGTGTCATAACAGGCTTGCTGTATACGTTGATAACCCTCTTTTCCAAGACGCAGGAAAATATAGTATTGAGCCGCAATCTGACCTCCGGGACGGGAAAAGTTCAGAGCAAAAGTTGGCATATCACCGCCAAGATAATTGACCCGGAAAATCAAATCCTCAGGCAAATCTTCATGATCTCTCCAGATGACCCAGCCAACGCCTAAAGGTGCCAGACCAAATTTGTGACCGGAGGCGTTGATGGACTTTACCCTTGGCAGTCTGAAATCCCAAAGTAAATCTGGCTGGCAAAAAGGAGCAAGAAAGCCGCCACTTGCGGCGTCGACATGTACCGGGATATTGAGACCAGTATCCTCCTCAAGTTTATCCAAAGCCTTGCAAACCGCCTCTACTGGTTCATACTGGCAGGTAAAGGTGACGCCCAGTGTTGGAATGACACCAATCGTGTTTTCATCACAGCGCTTAACGGCTTCTTCCGGAGTCATTATAAGACGGTCGCCTTCCATTGGAATCTCACGAAGTTCTATATCCCAATAACGGGCAAATTTGTGCCAGCAGATTTGCACCGGACCGCAAACAAGATTCGGCCTGTCAACAGGTTTGCCCTGTTGCCTCATCCGCTCACGCCATCGCCACTTAAGAGACATACCGCCGAGCATGGCAGCTTCGCTTGAGCCAGTAGTGGAACAGCCCAGGGTGTTTGCTGCATCCGGTGAATTCCACAAATCAGCCAAAATATGCACACATCGTTTTTCCAATTCTGCTGTTTGAGGGTATTCATCCTTGTCGATCATATTTTTGTCGACACATTCATCCATGATTGCATGAATCTCCGGATCTACCCACGTCTGGCAAAAGGTGGCCAGATTTTGACGGGAATTACCGTCCAGCACCAGCTCATCATGAACGACCTGATAAGCATGCCGAGGATCTTCGGATGTTTTCGGCATTTTGTACCTGGGCATACTGACGGACAAATCAGACGATGCGTAGACGTCATCAGTCTTTTGATAGTCCCTGCTATAGCTTCGATGGATAGAGTGAAGAGGCATGGCTGCAGTTCCAAATCACTGGAAATGAGAGATAAATGACATTAGACCCGACAGGATAAAACGGTAATAAGAGTGTAGCAAAGTTCTTGGAAGTAGGCTGAGATGACGAAAAGTTTACGAAAAGTCGGCCCCGAGCAATACCCTTAAATGCAATTTTGGTAACACTTTTATCTCCTGAAAAGCGCCATCAGTGAATAACTGAGAGCAGTGCAATGAATACCTTTAACTTAATCGAACAACTCGCCATTATCACAGGCTTTTGCCAGTCATGGAAAGTTGTCATAAAGGGCGTTGTCAGACAGTCACCAGTGAAAAAAATTGAACGTTGAATTCGTAAGGAGAGCTGTCGTTCAGGGGACTGATCTTGAGCCATCTATACCCGCACTAGTCGATTTTATGATACATCCGGCTTGGTTGAAGATAATGAAATGCTTTTGTTCCCGTAAATCTTGTTTTTCAACTTGAACCGGTCGTAATGCCATATCCAAAGTTGGGGGTTTTCCCTGATCACCTGTTCCATTCTGTGCATCAGTTGTTGAAGGTCGTGCTGGGTGTCCAGTTTTCTGTTACCGGTTCGGGTCAGTGGCAGAGGCTCAAAATGCAACTGCCATTGATTATTTTCAAACGTGCAGTAGTGAAAGAGAACGGGAGTTTTTAGAAGATGAGCTGTCATGATTCCGCAGGCAGGGGCCCGGGTTGCCTGTCCAAAAAATGTTACAGGCATCTCTTTTGAGCGGAGATCGCTGTATAGAAATACGGCTTTTTTCTTTTTCAGAGCCTGAAGCAGGGCAGTGGGGTCACCTTTCACAATGGGCTCAATGCCGACCCTCAAAAGAAATGCTTTTCCGAACTTATGAGTCAAAGGCGACTGCTTTCCTGAACCAATCAGGGTAGTTGCCGGTAAACCCCGTTGTGAGAGTGCCAGGGTTCCCAAATCAGGAGGGCCCAAGTGGAGAGAGAGTACAACCACACCCTTGTTTTCTGAAAGGGCGCGGGCAATGACATCCTGATTGTTGAGCAGATAAGGCACTTTATCAAGAAAAGGCAGGGTAAGAATATAATCAACGGTGTGACGTGCAGACTGTCGAATGATCTGTTTATGCGTCTTCTCGGATACAGGCAATAGAGCTAGTTGTAGTGACGCTCGGGCAATATGCCCCTTTTTAGCTCGCAAGACGTAAGAAAATATCAGGCCTATGACAGAATAAAGCACCTGAGGCGTTCGAGACAAGAGCCCGATTAAGAGATCCAACACTGAGTCCTTCCAGCCGGACTTTAAGAGTATCGCCATTTTTATTCTTGTTATGTAAAAAAATTGTGAGAACCAGATTAGGTGAAGGAATGCTTTATTACCAGTCGATGGGCAAAATTTGTACTTTGTTGTTTATGTTGCACAACGCCCCGGATACAGGGAAGTTGCTTAGATGCTGTATTAAATGCGGTCATTGTGTTGAGCCTTAATGAGCTTCCCGTCGGGTTATGTTTTTGAAAGAGATGAGCTAAATCGCTGTTTTCTAGTTTATTAACTTGTTGATTTTATTTACAATAAGGGTCACTCTTCATTCCATCAAGGAATGCTGCCCTGATAATATTTGTTGGCCTTGGCTATGGGTAATCACAACAGGATTCCTGATTTGAGGCTGCTCAGCTGGATAGTTGTTTAATGATTTTTCTTTCCTACCTGCTGCTCGGTGCTCTGGCCGGGACTCTGGCCGGTCTGTTCGGGATTGGTGGAGGGCTGATAATTGTTCCGGTGCTGGTATTTAGTTTCGAACTGCAAGGATTATCTCCCGATATTCTCACTCATCTGGCTGTGGGTACCTCGCTTGCCACTATTGTTGTTACTTCAGTCAGCTCCATTAGGACTCATAATGCCAAGGGTGCTGTTCAGTGGCCTGTTTTCAGCGTTTTGGCTCTGGGGATTCTGTTGGGTTCATGGCTGGGGGTTTACACAGCGATCCAGATGTCAGGTTCTATGCTTCAGAAACTTATTGGGGCATTTGCCCTGGCAGTGGCTGCAAAGATGTGGTTTGGCTTCAAGCTTTCTGAAAGCAGCAAGGTACCGGCACGACCAATACTGGTGGCAGCTGGAGGTGTCATCGGTTGGGCTTCCAGTATGTTTGGCATCGGGGGTGGAAGCCTGTCGGTACCCTTTTTGCGCAAGTGCAATCTCTCAATGACTGATGCGGTGGGGACTTCTGCTGCATGTGGTTTACCGATTGCTCTTGTGGGAACTGCTGCGAACATGTTTCTGGGTCGGGAAAACGAGCTGCTGCCGACGATGAGCACTGGCTATGTCTATTGGCCGGCATTTCTTGGCATTGTCTTGACCAGTATGCTCTTCGCCCGCTTTGGCGCTCAGTTAGCCCATAAGCTGCCTTCCGAAAAGCTGCAAAAACTCTTTGCTCTCCTGCTAGTGATAGTAGGGTTTAAGTTTCTTTTCTCAATGTAAAAGAGTCCGGCCAGCTGGCTCACTCCTCTGTACAGCTGATACACTGGTCCAACTCGTATCCATGGCACTCCACTCGAACTGAGAGAGAGGGGTGTGTAATAGCAAACCTTGAGAACTATCCGGAATCCTCCTGTGATCCCATATCCTCAAATTGATCCCGTTGCGATCAGCCTTGGGCCACTCAAAGTCCACTGGTACGGCCTGATGTATCTGGTGGGTTTTGCCGGAGGCTGGTGGCTTGCGGTCCAGAGAACCAGGAAATCAAACGGCTTATGGAATCCCGAACAAATCGGGGATTTATTGTTCTACATAGCTGTCGGGGTCATAGTAGGTGGGCGCATGGGCTATGTGCTGTTCTACAACTTTGATTATTTTCTGCAAAATCCGCTCTGGCTATTCAGTATCTGGGAAGGTGGCATGTCTTTCCACGGTGGTCTGCTGGGGGTTCTGCTGGCCGTATTCCTCTTTGGTCGCAGGATTGACAAGAACTTCTTTCAGATGACGGATTTTATTGCCCCTTTCATTCCACTGGGGTTGGGTATGGGCCGTCTGGGTAACTTTATAGGTGGTGAGCTATGGGGAAGGGTAACTGATGTTCCATGGGCTATGGTATTTCCGACAGACCCCTCCCGGATGCCAAGACATCCATCACAGCTTTACCAGTTTGTTATTGAGGGTGTCATCCTGTTTGGAGCACTCTGGTGGTTCTCGGCCAAACCACGTCCCCGTATGGCTGTATCGGGACTATTCTTGTTGATCTATGGCATCGGACGCTTCTGCGTAGAATTCGTAAGGCAACCCGACCAGCAGCTGGGCTTTATTGCTTTTGACTGGATGACCATGGGGCAGTTGCTGACAGTGCCCATGATTTTTCTGGGTGTGGCGCTTATGGTGGTAGCCTATAAAAAGTTCCCACTGGTGGATGGTCAGAATCAGGATGATCGGGCCTGGTTGAAAAAGTATAAACCCAAGCCCGCTAAGGAAGTCAGCCATGAGCGTTAATAACAGCCATGAGCGTTAATATAATAAAGGATCAATGTCATGAAACAGTATCTTGATCTCCTGCGTCATGTAAAAGAGCAAGGAACTTTCAAATCTGATCGGACCGGCACTGGAACCTACAGTGTTTTTGGTTATCAAATGCGCTTTGATCTGTCGAAAGGTTTCCCCTTGGTTACCACCAAGAAGTGCCACCTGCGCTCCATTATTCATGAGCTGCTCTGGTTCCTGAAGGGCGACACTAATATCGCCTATCTGAAGGAAAACGGTGTCAGAATCTGGGACGAATGGGCGACGGACGAAGGTGATCTGGGCCCTGTTTATGGCAAGCAGTGGCGGAGCTGGGAAGGTGTAAACGGAGAAACGTTTGATCAGATACAGTGGCTGCTGGATGAAATAAAAACCAATCCAGATTCCAGAAGGCTGGTCATCAGTGCCTGGAATCCCAGTGTGCTGCCGGACGTAAAGTTCAGCCCTAAAGACAATGCCGCGATGGGTAAGCAGGCCTTACCTCCCTGTCATTGTCTGTTTCAGTTCTATGTTCTGGACGGCAAGCTGTCCTGCCAGCTCTACCAGCGCAGTGCTGATATTTTCCTGGGTGTGCCTTTTAATATCGCCTCTTATGCACTACTCACCATGATGATTGCCCAGGTCTGTGACCTGGAGCTGGGGGATTTTGTTCATACCTTTGGTGATGCCCATCTATACTCCAACCATCTGGAACAGGCAGAAGAGCAGCTAACCCGCAAGCCACTTCCCTTGCCAACAATGAAGTTGAATCCTGTCATCAGGGAGCTGTTTGAATTTACTATTGATGACTTTGAGTTGATTGATTACCAGGCTCATCCTCATATCAGGGCGGCTGTTTCGGTTTAATCAGTTTTCGAGGTTTTCAAGTGCTCTGACGTATCAGGCCAGAGGCAGTTGTTACGTCAGATTGAATCATTAATTTACTTCTTCGTCGAAGGGGGTGGCAACATGGATGGAGTTGAGGATTGAGAACGTCGCGGTATCAGCCTGGGCTTTTACTCCATAGTATTCAACATAGACTTCTGACTGCGATATAGCGGAATCTTCTGCATAGCGACAAATGGCTTCGCTGTCCGTGTATAACTTAACAACGTTAGGCACTTCTACTTCATAAGTTTCATAGGTTAAAACCGTTCTGTGTTCATATTCACGCTTATCGACATTGTATTCAAGAGACGGTTTATAAGTCGGCCTGCTTTTCAGACTCCTGGCGGTGCCACCCAAATGAAGGTATACCGTACATTTGTGGTTCAGTAGCCAACGGGCTACATGGAGCACCAGGCCGAATGTTTGCCGCTGAGTGTAGGTTCCTGAATTTTTTATCGTCGGATTTAAATCTATGCCATTAGGGTATTGTGTAAATGAAGGCGTTTTGGAAAAGCTGCTCTCAACCGGTTGGACATCAATCACTCGATAACCACTGTTAGTAGCGAAGGGGTTAGACCAAAATGGATATTGGTATCTGATCACTAAAGGTTTCCTGGAAACTCTCAGTTTGTCCCAGAGGTAATAAAATTCAGGTTGTACCGATACCTCGTAGGTTTTGGCTGGGTAGTTTGTGCCATTCAAGGTGCCTTTCCCTGCCAGAACTTCCAGCTCTCCGGATTCCCAGATAAAGCCCACTTCCCAGCCTTTTGAGGAAACCGTGCCAACCAGGAAACCAGTTTTCCACCACCCTTCTTTGTCTGCCTGCACCTGCTCGGACAGCAGTTCGGGTTTTAAGGGGGGCGTAGACCAGGCAGGCAGACAAAATACCGAGATTAAGAAGCCGCAGAGCCATTGAGAGCCTTTCATAATGGTGTCCTTACCAGATAGTGAAGTCATAAAGTTCAGACTAGCATTACGTCTGAGGGAGAGTCTTAGGCTTTTTCCGTATTACTGAAGAAAAACCATACTGATAAAGTATCTTAAGGAAATACAATGTCCACGTGGTCAACCAGCATGATGCCTTATCCTGCGTGGATCGCTGCAAGACGAAAGGAGAGATTAAATAACCCATGAAATTGTATGCCAGACAACAGGGAGAAGGTGGGCACCTGGTTAGTGTGCACGGATTATTTGGATCACAGGAAAACCTGGGGGCTATCAATCGGCAGCTTGCAGAAAGATTCATGGTACACGGTCTGGATGTACGCAACCATGGTCGTTCTCCCCATGATGATGCAATGGATTATCCTGTCATGGCTGCCGATGTCGTTGAGTATCTGGATGATCAGCAGATTGAGAAAGCACACCTGCTCGGGCACTCTATGGGCGGTAAAGTCGTTATGGAAGTGGCTTTGACTCACCCTGAGCGGGTAAACAAGCTGGCTGTTATGGATATAGCTCCCGTGCATTACAGGGTGCGACGGCACGACGATGTTTTTGCAGGTTTGTTTGCTGTTGATCTTGAGACTATACAGAAGCGTGGCGATGCCGATCATGCTCTGCGCCAGCATGTAGAAGAGTTGGCTGTTCGAACATTTCTTCTGAAGAACCTTTATCGCAATGACGAGGGAAATTACCGCTGGAGAATGAACCTGGAAGCGATTCATCATAACTACCTGAATATTTCTGCGGGTCATTCCGGAAAGGAGTCCTTTGAAGGTGATGTATTATTCCTGAAAGGCGGTAACTCGGATTACATTCTCGCAGAACACCGTGAAGAAGTACTTAAACGATTTCCAAAAGCAGCCATGAGAGAAATTGCCGGTACAGGACATTGGTTGCATGCCGAAAAGCCAGAATTGGTCGCTCGTACTTTGATGCGCTTTCTTGAATCTTGAAGTTATAAGAAAAGCCGCCTCGAGCGGCTTCACTGTATTGACTTCAATGTCTGGGTTGTTCACCTTCGATGTCATCCCATTGACTGTAATCGTCATCGTCATCTAAATCGTCGTGGGAATCGGCGAGATTTTGACGGAGGGACTTTTTATCCCAATAATCTTCAATGCCTTGTCGAATGGATTTCTTCTTTCTCTGCTTGCAGCGTTCCTTGGCGGTTTGTCTCTTTCTGAATTCCTGACCTGAATCCCAAAAGATCTTATCCTGGTCATCGAACTGCATTGACCTAACCCTGGACATAATCTTACTTCCTTTTTTACTACTCCTAATTATCAATCTAGAAAAAAACAGTCAGGGTTCTAATAAAAAATGCTGATATTGAAGGGGGTTATCAATAGCCGTTAGCAGTGAGATCCGGTTTTAAAGAGTAGCCTTCCAGTCGAACCACCCGTGTATGTAAGGTGCCATCAGGCATTAGCTCAAGCTCTCGATAGCCTGGCCAGCGGTCATCCAGCATAAAATTATCGCATTCAGGCTTGAACTGGACACAAGTAGAAGGGGTAGAAAGAAACCGGGTATTTTTGATGGTCTGATCCCGTTCCTGATGGATATGACCATTGATAACCACCCGGACATTGGAGTATGACTGGATCAGGCTCATAAACTGTTCAGCGTTCTTCAGGCTGATAGCGTCCAACCACTGACTCTCAATGGTGTAGGCCGGATGGTGAAAAGCCACCAGTGTGTGTTTATGCGGGGTCTCAGAGAGGTGTTTTTCCAGAAGCTGGAGCTCTTTGTCCGATAAAAAGCCCGGAACCTGCCCCGGAATCTGGGAATTAAGCATAATGATCTGCCAGGAGCCTGAATCCAGATAAGGACTCATGGCTTGCGGGCTGACCTGTTGCATCAGTTGAGCATCATCATGATTTCCACAAGTCCAGAGATAAGGTTTCTCACTGGTATCCAGAACCGTTTTCAACGATTGGTAGGATTCCAGGCTCTCGTCCTGGGTAAGGTCTCCGGTGACAAGGAAAATGTCCGGGTTAAAGGACGAGGATTGAATCTTCTCCCAAACGTCCAGAAAACTCTGATTGGTGTCTGCTCCCATCAATCTGCGATCAGAAGAGCCGAACAGATGGGTATCCGTTAACTGAATGATGCGTATTCCGGTCATAGGTCCTCTGATAATTCATAATGGGTGCAGCGAGTCTTCTTCATAATTTTATCAGGGAGGCCAGAATAAAGCAGTCACTCTTCGCACGTCTTCAGTTCATATCAGATTTGACTTAAACCATGAGTCAGACAGAAGTTCAGCCATTCGGAAAAAAGCTGATTCAACTGTTCCTTTTCGTCAGGCATGAGCATCTTTTCATTGGGATAAGGATAGATAGCCTTGAAGTGTCGTTCTTTATTAACACTGATGATCTCGGCCATTCTGACATCCAGATAAATTCGGATTCGGAACTCGGGCAGCCTCAGCCACTCACCCCAGGCTGCATCCAGATCGACTTGCAGAACGGTCGTAAAAGGAGCCCGCTCAAGCACCTGAAACCATGCCTGTCCTTTCTTGCCAGCGAAATAAAATGAAAGAGCAACGTTATCTTTTTGCTCAAGATCGGGCAGCAGAAGCATGAGTTTATGAAAATTCCTTTCACACAAGTTTTGCTGCTTGATGAGGTCGGCTTTGTAGCGAGCCTTTTCTGTCCTGGTGTCCATATGCTCAATTGTAGTGCATGGCCGTGCTAAAGAGGAAGGTGACCAGACTTGATCATAACGATAGTGTCTTCCGTTGCCGGTTCAAGATCGTAATTAAAATGTGGGGTTCGTATCCATGTGCCAGCAGGCCAGTCTCCTGAAGCCGTCGAAAGCTTACCAGAAATAACCAGTATTTCTACTCCTCCAGACCTGTCTTGCAGAGGCAGGGTTTTCCCTGCAGGAATTCTGAGGGTAGAAACTTTCTCATCTTTAAACTGATATAGAAACACTTCAACAACACCGGTTGAATCATTCCGGCCCAGGGCTTCGAACATATTGTCTCGAACAGTTTGCCTGTCTGACGGATCAAACTGACATAGCTTCACGAATATCACGCAGCCTTCTTTACTGAAAGGCGCGTGCTGGCTGCCTGGTGGGTTTCGCAGATAGCTACCTGGACCAAAATCTCCCGTTTCGTCGGAAAAAGTTCCTGAGAGTACCAGAATTTCCTCACCATCCGGGTGAGGGTGCGCAGGAAAACTGGCACCGGCAATATACTGAACGATGCTGGTGGCATGTCCTGACTCCTTATCTTCCCGAGCCAGTGGCTTACGGAACACTTTACTGGCGGGGCTTGGTTGCCACTGCTGATTTTCGGTTTGAATAACAACGGATTCCTGAAAGTTCATGTTCAGCATGGAATATTACCTGTTTAACTATAAGACAATGGATGACCATTCGGTGTCGGTTTCCTGATCAAACAATTATTGGATTCATGGTCGCCTGTATTAAGAAGCCAGTTCAAATCTTTTCACATTGAGTTTATTGCTTTTGACGACAGGTAAACTAGTGTAAATTCAGCGAGTTGCGCTTGAGTAACAACGGGTAAACCGACATTATTGTTCGGCTTTCGGGCCCATTTTTCAAGGAACTGGAGATATGCCAAAAACTTATCTTAAAGGCTTTTTACTGGCAGCCCTGGCCAGCTCAATTATGTCTGCCCAAGCGGCTGAGACTGAATACAACTTGCTGGAAGTATATAATCTGGCGTTGAAAAATGATGCCCAGCTGGCCGCTGCACGTGCCGATATGATGGCGACTCAGGAAGGTAGCACCCAGGCAAGAGCCCTATTGCTGCCCAATTTGTCTTTGTCGGGTGGAACTCAGTACAACAAAACATCTCTCGAGGCAGCCGTCAGTGACGTTAAAGACGATTATAACTCTCATACCTGGGGAGCTACTTTAAGTCAGCCATTGTTCAATATGGCCAGCTGGTTTGGTTATGATTCTGCCAAGTTTCAAAGTGCCCAGGCAGAAGTTACTTTTGGCTATGAGCAGCAGAATCTTATTCTCAGGGTTTCAGAAGCCTACTTTAATGTGCTGAGAGCTGAAGACAGTCTGACCACTGCCATAGCCGAAGAAAAAGCGGTCAAACAGCAGCTGGATCAGGCTCGTGAACGCTATAATGTGGGTCTTATTGCTGAGACTGATGTTCTCGAAGCCAGAGCACGCTACGACGATGCTCGAGTAGTCCGGATTGACGCTGAAAACAATCTTTCAGTGTCTTATGAGGCTCTGCGTACAATCGTCGATCAGGATATTCAGGACATTGGCAAGCTCAATAAAACCATGCCCGTTACTGCTCCCACACCTGCTGTCTCTGATGAGTGGGTCAACAACGCGCTCAAGAATAACCTGCAGCTTGAGGCCGCACGTGAAAGCCTGAAAGCCGCAGAGAGCAATATCAAGGCCAAGAAGTCAGGCCATGCTCCAACTGTTGATGCTTTCGCCAGCTATAACTACAACTCCAGTGATGCAGACTCTGCCAGAGCAGACACTACAGGTAACGGGATCAGGACCGGTGATGGCGACCAGACTGTGGTAGGCGTTAAATTTAACCTGCCCCTGTTTGCCGGTGGTGCAACCAGCTCCCAGGTTCGCCAGGCGACTTACCAGATGGAATCGGTTCAGCAGAATTACGACAAGGCGTTGCGCGAGATTAACTCCGGTACCCGTAACCTGTTCCGCACCGTCAATTCTGATGTCGCTCGTGTAGAAGCCCGTTGTCAGGGTATTGTCTCTTCTGAAAGTGCGTTGAAAGCGACAGAGAGCGGCTATGAAGTTGGTACCCGTAACATTACCGATGTTCTCGATGCCCAGAAGACACTGTTTGCTGCCCAGCGTGATTACCTGAATGCCCGCTACGACTTTATCGTGAACACATTGAAGCTGAAGCAGACAGCAGGTACCCTGAATCCGGAAGACCTTACCCAGCTGAATAACTGGATAGTGTCTTCAGAGGAGATGTCCATTCCTGCCCAGTGTCGTGCTAACTGACAGAGACATTTTGGTTTAAACAGGCTTGGATGACAAAATAATAGCGCTGGTTTCAGCGCTATTATTTTGTCCATAGATCTAAAGCGTTAAAAATCACAGAGCAAGTGTAATAACTCGAATTACTTTTATTATCTCTATTTTGTATTCATGCAATGCTAATACATCACCACTTAATGATGCAGTCAGTAGTTTAGAGTCCCCTATTGATGGGGTGTTCTCTCTGAATGATTGAAACAAATGTACACTCAATTTACAGCTATTATGGAGACACCTTTTCTTAGTGGTAACCCGCCATGTCTGCTTCTGTCATTGCCCGCCGAGAGAAAACTATTGTCCTTCAGATTGAGGTGCCTATCAATTCTGGGAACATGCTGAATCTTGAAGATGGTTTGCAGAGAGCACTGAATGAAGCAGGGCAGCTCGGAACCCAAGAGTTACTGAAGCTATTTGAGCCACCTAATAAAGAACCCATCGTCGTTAACCAGCAGAAGTGGAGCTACAAGGGAAAAGTGCTGAAGCACTATGAAACCTTATACGGGCGCGTACCCATGGAACGTTCTGTTTATCAGGGGGTAAGGGGTGGAAGCACTTTGGCACCGCTTGATCTTCGCACTGGAATCGTTGGCTCTGCTACACCCAAATTTGCCAAGACGCTTGCCTGGAAATACAGTCAGATGCCTGCTCCTGCTGTAAAAGAAGATTTTGAAACCAATCATCAAAGAGTACTGTCAAACTCGTACATCAAGCATTTATCCGACAGAGTAGGTGCGTTAGTCGAAGACCTGAAAGACACTCGCTACGACTTGCCATCACTTACAGAACCTGTGGAAACAATCGCTATCGGACTGGATGGCACCTGCATGCTGCTTTGTGAAGAAGGCTGGCGAGAAGCAATGTGTGGAACATTGAGTCTTTATTCTGCGGATGGCGACAGGCTCCACACCATCTATACTGCGAGCTCACCAGAATATGGCAAGCAGGGCTTCACGAGTAAGCTTAACGAGGAAATTGCAGAGCTCAAACGGCTCTATCCAAAAGCGACATATGTTGGAGTAGCTGATGGTGCCAAAGAAAACTGGCGTTATCTTAAACAACATACCACAGCTCAGATACTTGATTTTTATCATGCATCAGAATATCTGGCAGGGGCAGCAGAAGCGCTGTTTCCAACCAGTAAATCAAAGCGGCATCACTGGCTTGAAGACAGGCTTCATAGCTTGAAAAATAAGCGTGGAGCAGCCAGGAAAATACTTGAAGAAATTGAATCAGCCGAGCTTCCGAAAAAGACAATTGCACTGACCGAAAAGCGTTACAAGGCAGTGACCTACTTTACAAACAATCACCATCTGATGAAATATCACCAGGCTCTTAAGCATAACTGGCCCATAGGTTCCGGAGTGACAGAAGCGGCATGTAAGACACTGGTAAAACAACGATTGTGTAGTTCAGGGATGAGGTGGAAACCCACTGGTGCAGAAGTTCTTTTGGCAACAAGATCTCTAATCCAAAGCAAAGGACGCTGGGATCAGCTTTGGTCTAATTTCATGTCTGGGAAAATGTTAATTGACGTATGAGTCAGTTATCAAATTGAGAGAGCACCCTATTGATGAGATGACCGTCGACAATAAAAGCCTGGCAAGAGCATCTAATTCACTTTTTGGCTGCCTTGAGGTTGAGTGGTAAAGCTATTTTTTGAAATACCGATAACAATAAAAATACTTGAGTCGAAAAAATGTTTAAAAAGCATCTGGTAATATTTCTGTTCTGCTTGATGTATCCTTTTTCTTTAAAAGCAGATTTTAAAGGGCTTCCAAAATTGCCAGATTTTGGAAAAGTTAACTCATACTATGATGCCGTCAGAATACTTTTCGATGATCATTTACAAGAGATAGAAGAAATAAAGACTTCTGGCGGCCAGGTTGAAAAAGTCTTTTCTGTTATATCTCTGAACAAAAGATGGTTTGTTAAAATTACAAGAGAAGACTGCGAGTCATGTGAAAACACTCATTTTGATACTGAGTGGAAATTAAAGAAAGAATATAAGAATTATTCATGGCTTGGTTTAAAAAATGCTGAACTGGTATTTCCTGAAAAAGGTGCAACCTTTATTCTGGAAAATAAAAAACATTTGGTTGCCAGTTATGCCTGGGTTCCTGGTGAAACATTATCAGATATTTACAGTAAGTATTTTAACGAAAAAATACGCAAAGAAACCTTGAAGAAAGCATTTTATCGCTACGGGCAGGTTTTATCAGTTAGTCATCTTGACCCTGAAAAGCCTGGTCAGGATATAGATGTCATATTAAATAGATCTGTAAGGCTACATCTTAGTGACAGAAATACCAGGAATGAAAAATATCATGAAGATAAAGATAAAATATATATCTTGGATTTAGCTGATGATGATAGATATATTGGAAGGGAAGTTAAAGTGAAAGAAGAATTGGAGTTGTGGCTATTAAATATGATTGATCTTTATGATGAGCTAGACACCGATGCGAATTGCGGTAGCAATCAAGAATGTCTATTAATCCCTTTTAATAGTTTTGCACAAGGGTACATATCCTCACTTCCAATGTACAGTTCCAATGTTATTCTGGCTATGCTGAAGACAAAATATTTAGAAATAGTAAAAGATATTTGCAAAGCCGGTTATTCTGAATTTTGTTTGCTGGAAGACAGTCTGAGGGCTGACAAAGGGCGTGGCAACTGATGCTTGTAGCAAAGGTGGCAAACACACTGAGTCATGATATTCCCCCGATAAAATGGACACAGGTCTGCAGCTAAATTGCCACTTAAGTATTCTAACGGAGATCGGTAATTTAAGAGGGGGGCTTCGAGTCAATGGATTTATGAAGTAGAACGACGCAAGAGCCAGAGTCGAGATATTTATCGACTCTGTTCAAGTGAGTTGGCTCTAATGTCCTGGTCGGTCGATCAGCGTACTTTCTGCAGCCAATTAGCCAAGATGATCAATGGTTTCTGACAACTGTTTCAAAAGCTTTTGTAATGCACCTCTATTACCTTCCACAAATCTTTGAGCCTGGCTGCCCATCTTTTTTCTGGCTGCATCGTCTGTCAGCAGATCGTATACGACTTCTGCCAGTTGTTCTGAGTTCCGAATGGTTTTCATACCGCCAGCGTCTTCTAGCTGTTGGCTGATATCTGTGAAGTTATAGACGCTGGGACCGGATAAAACAGGTATCCCCAGGGCGGCGGGCTCCAGCATATTATGACCTCCGTTCTTAATCAGACTACCCCCGACAAAGGCTATGTCTGATGTTGCATACAGCTTCATCAGCTCACCCATGGTGTCGCCAATGATTACTTGGGTATCTGCAGATGTTTCTGTCGCCTGACTGTGTCTTATGGTGATGAACCCGAGACTTTCTGACAGTTCAAAAACACGGTCAAAGCGTTCGGGATGTCGGGGAACAAGCAACAACAGAGTATCGGATAATTTCTCGTGCACTTTGCGAAAAGCATCCAGAACCGGCTTGTCTTCGCCGTCGTGGGTACTGGCAGCTATCAGTATTTTTGTCTTGTGGCCCAATCCCGATTCCCATGTGGATTTAAGCAAAGCTGCACTGTTGTTGATCTCATCATCCACAGACATATCAAACTTGACGCTGCCGGTTATGGCCAGACGTTCAGCAGGCAAGCCCAGTTGTTTGAATCGTTCACCGTCATTCTCGGTCTGGCAGGCCACCTGATGGATGTTCTGCATCATATTTCGAGTCAGCGAGCTCAATTTTGCATAACCCCGGGCCGACTTCTCTGACAACCGGGCATTGATGATAACCACGGGAATGTTTCTGGCTTTACAGGCGGCAATGGTGTTGGGCCATAGCTCTGTTTCCATGATTAAAGCCATTTTGGTGTGAGTCCGATTTAAAAAACGGTTTTGCACGTCTGGCAAATCGTAGGGGCAATAGACATGAGAAACACGGTCACCGTATATTTTTTTAACACGCTCGGAGCCGGTGGGTGTCATGGTGGTGACGACAAAGCGGTAATTGGGGTATTGATTCATCAAGGCTTTAACCATGGGCGCACTGGCTATGGTCTCACCCACAGAAACGGAATGGATCCATATGACGGGTTTGTCATTGGGCAACTTTTTGATAAAACCAAAGCGTTCACCCCAGCGATGACCATATGCAGGAGATTTTCTAGTGCGCAGAATCAGCTTGATCAGGACAGCGGGCACCAAAAGGTACAATAAAAGTGAATATAAGTATCGACTCATGCTCGGGCTGGATTCGTTAGGAGTTGGACTACCAAGTATGTTAACAGATAGAGCCTGACCCGAAATAGATTTATGAGTCGAATCTGTCCAGCTTTCAGTGATGGGGGCTTTCGAACACTGATGTAACCCATGGAGAAATGATGCTGGACATCAAGAAAGCGCTTGCATCCATCCACTGAACAATATCAAACTGCCTCACCTTATTGTCAGGACTGCCATTCTCGAACTTATGAATCACTCAATACCGCCCGGGCGACGGACTCTCATGGTTCAGGGAACCACCAGTGATGCGGGGAAAAGTGCGCTGGTTACCGGACTTTGTCGAGCTTTCAGCAGGCGGGGTATTCCAGTGGTTCCCTTCAAACCACAGAACATGGCTCTGAACAGTGCGGTGACCGAGGATGGCGGCGAAATTGGCAGAGCCCAGGCGCTGCAGGCATTAGCGGCGGGTCTTGAGCCCCATACAGATATGAATCCGGTTTTGTTGAAGCCTAACTCCGATACAGGTGCACAGGTGATCGTCAATGGACGTTCTATCGGTGAAATGAATGCCCAGACCTATCATGAATTCAAACCGAGGTTGCTGGAGTGCGTCCTCGAATCCTGGCGCAGGCTGGCAGAGCAATACCGTTTCGTGCTGGTTGAAGGGGCGGGAAGTCCGGCAGAAATCAATCTGCGTGACAGGGATATTGCCAACATGGGGTTTGCCCAGGCCGCCGACTGTGCGGTCATTATTGTTGCTGATATCGATAAAGGCGGGGTTTTTGCCCATCTTTATGGAACATTGGCACTATTGTCAGAATCAGAGCAAAGACGGGTAGCCGGTTTTGTGATCAATCGCTTCAGAGGTGATATCAAGCTACTGGAATCGGGACTGGAATGGCTCGAGAAAAAAACGGGTAAGCCGGTGCTGGGTGTGCTTCCTTATCTTCATGGCCTGCATCTGGAGGCTGAAGATGCAATTGAGTCACAACAGGTTTCTCATGATAATGATTCAGTTTTACAAATTGCGGTGCCTATACTGACCCGTACCAGTAATCACACTGATTTTGATCCCCTTAGGCTGAGACCTGATGTTCAGATTCACTTTGTTGGCAAAGGCGAACCCATTCCTCCGGTGGATCTGATTATTATTCCCGGTACCAAAAATACCCGGACTGATCTCGACTATCTAAGAGAGAATGAATGGGATCAGGATATTCTCAGGCATCTGCGATATGGCGGAAAGCTGATGGGCATCTGCGGAGGCTATCAAATGCTCGGCAATATTGTACATGACCCTCAGGGTATCGAAGGAGAACCTGGCAGCACTGAAGGATTGAGGTTGCTGAACCTGGAAACCACAATAGCCCCCCAAAAGCAGCTGAAACAGGTGGCTGGTTGTCTCTCTCTTCCCGATATGGAAAAGGTTCCAGTGACCGGTTATGAAATTCATGCGGGTATTACCCGGGGTTCGGCTCTTGATAATCCTCTCATTCAACTGAAACAGGGGGTGGACGGTGTCATGTCTGAAGATGGCCAGATATTTGGTACTTATTTGCATGGCATTTTTGAAACAACGGCAGCCTGTAATGCCTTTTTAACCTGGTCTGGTCTCAGGCAATTAGCGACAGTGGACTACGAAGCGCTCAGGGAAGAAGGTATTAATAGAATGGCGGATGCTGTTGAGCAGAATATTGATTTGAACAAATTGTTAGCTGTTTATCAGTGAAAAATATTTCGTTACTTCAAATAATTACGTCTGAGGGAATATTTAAGATGACAGAAGAGCGCAAGGGCTATCGGCTGACCAAAATTTATACCCGTACTGGTGATAAGGGAACCACCCGGATTGGCAGTGGTGATGTTCTGTCAAAAGCGGATGATCGGATTGAAGCTATTGGCTCCGTTGATGAGACAAACAGCTGGATGGGTATGTTGCTAAATGTGCTCAGGCAGTCTGATGACTTGACCGAGTCGCAGCTGAGACGGGTCAGCGAGATTCAGCACAGGCTGTTTGATGTCGGTGGAGAGTTGGCCATGCCCGGATATCAATTGATTCAGGAAGAGCATACGACAGTCATGGAGACATTGATTGACGAGTTGAATGAAGATTTACCACCATTGAAAAATTTTACATTGCCCGGTGGCGGGGCTGCCGCCTGTCATTGTCATATGGTAAGAACGGTTTCGCGCAGGGCCGAACGTGCTGTGGTCCGATTGCGTGAATCTGGTGTCGACATTAATGCCCCTCTCATTACCTTTCTCAACAGGCTGTCCGATGTGATGTATGTGCTTTCAAGGCATTGTGCCAGAAAGAACGAAGGAGAGGTGCTATGGCAGCCCTCTCCCAAATCAAAAGTTCAGGGTTAATGTCGCCTTTCTCAAGAGGGGTGAATTAATACGAAAGTTCGGGTAATATGCCCGACCTTTACGAAGGTCCCACGGTGGCAACGGCAGCGCATAAAAAGTGCTGACATGTTCAGACGCTGTGGATTGTTTGCGAAACGGTCTATTATCCGCTTGCGAACGATAGGGAACGGGGTTTTAAACCCGGCTGTGCCCGCAACTGTGACGGAGTAATGCGTTCTCAAGAAAGCCCCTGGAGGCTTTCTAAACCACTGGATTCAAGCTCCGGGAAGGTGAGAAAAGCATGTTGATCCCGGAGCCAGGAGACCTGCCTTCAGTAAAGCAACCATGGAAGCTCTGAGCTATAGAGCTTTCTAACCGGGCGGGTCACCTGGCGGTTGGGAAAATTCATATCTTCCCCGGAAACTGACAAGTCTTTGAGCAAGAGAGACAAGTCAGAATAATTCTGCGGTTGGAACTTTGTGTCTGGCCGACTGTCTGCCGCCCTGAGAAACATCGATCTCAGGGATTCCATGAGGCATCTGCATCAAACAAGTCGAGAACGAAGTTGTTCATCACTCGGGAAGGCTGTCGCAAAAGTGCTGCGCTTCGCTGAAGGGTATCTTCTGTCTGCTACCTGGCTGGCTGCTTTTGTAATTTCTGGTCATACGACATTGTTGCAGGCAGCACAGGTTTGCGTAAAAGACGACCTGAAAAGGGAAGTCTGTGCCCCCAAATCCGTCAAAAAAATAGTCAGCCTTTCTCCCGGTTCAACAGAATTGATCTATGCTGCAGGAGCAGGTAAGCAAGTTGTCGCAGTCGATGATCACAGCGACTACCCTCCCGCAGTCGCTAAAGTACCCCGAGTAGGTGGCTTTCCCAATGTCAGCATTGAAGCCATTGCTGCTATGAAACCAGATTTAGTGGTGGCCTGGGCAGGAGGCAACAGCCCGAAAGTGACGTCAAAGCTGGAGTCACTGGGTGTCAGGGTTTTCTACATTGATCCGCTAAGCTTTCCTGAGATCGCATCGGTCATCAGGCGCTTGGGCAGGCTGTTTGGTACCTCTGCGGTTGCGGATAAAGAAGCCAAAAGGTTTCTGGCTCGTTATCAATCCATCAAGAAAAAATACCAGTTTAAAAAGCCTGTCACTGTCTTTTATGAGATCTGGAACAAACCGCTGATGAGTATCAGCAGGAACCAGATTATCGGGCAGGTGATAGAGCTTTGTGGTGGCCAAAATATTTATGCCGACTCAAAAATAAGGGTACCCAAAGTCAGCATGGAATCCCTTCTTGGCAAGAACCCAGAGGTTATTGTCAGCTCCAGCAATCTTAAAGACGGTAAAGCTATCGAAGAGCGCTGGTCGAAATGGAGCGATCTTCAGGCAGTGAAACAGCACCATCTGATTACCGTGCCGGGCAATTTGATATCCAGGCCAGCACCCCGGGCTCTGGATGCTGCCGAATCCCTTTGCCAACAACTCGAGAGCGTCAGAAAAGAAAGTCTTGCCGGGGCTTCAAAGACGCCAGCAAACACACACAAGGAATAATCCCATGTCCCACACATTGCGTATTGCAGTCGCTCTGGCCACAGCAGGTCTGGCTGGCACGCTTCAGGCCAGTGAAGAAATTATCAAGCTGGAGGAAGTGGTTGTGACAGCCTCCAGAACTGCTCAGTCTGTGGATGAGGCTCTGGCTCCGGTTACTGTAATTACGCGGAAAGAAATTGAGCGTAGTCAGGCGACAGATGTTACCGAGCTTCTAAAGCAAGTTCCGGGTGTTCAGGTCAATAGAAGTGGTGGACCTGGTGCTTTATCGTCTGTATTTATTCGCGGAGCCAGTTCTTCACAGACACTGGTGCTGGTTGATGGACAGCGATTGAATAGCCCTACTGCTGCGACACCTGAGTTTCAGTACTTAACTCCAGATCAGATTGAAAAAATTGAGATTGTTCGTGGTCCCAGATCTAGCTTATATGGAGCTGATGCGATTGGTGGCGTTATTCAAATATTTACACGAAGAGGCCTGGGAGATCCGAAGCTGACAGTTAAAGCCGGTGCAGGTAGTAGAAAGACCAGTGATATTGGCTTGAACTATGGTGGTGAGGTTAATGGTACCCGCTTCAATATAGGTGCTAGCCTCTTTGAAACTGGCGGATATGACTATACGAATGACAATTATTCTGTAAATTCAGGTGTAAACCTGGATGATGATGGATTTAGAGATAAGTCATTCATTAGTCAGCTATCACATACTTTTGAGACAGGAACTGAGTTGGGCTTTAGTTTTATACATAATCAGGGAAAAACGGAGTTTGATGGATATACGACTGATGATTTGTATGAAAATTACCCTTATAGCGCCTACACAGAGTTTAAATCTTCAACAGCAAATGTTTACGCTGTAGTACCTGTTTCAGAGTCAGCTATTACCAGAGTTAACGCTGGATACTCTGAGTTAGAGAGTAAGCAGCTCGGTAAGAATGTTGATGCAAATGCCCCTTATACACCAAATTATTATGATACCAAACGTTACTCAATAGCGGCACAAGGAGATATCTCTTGGCTTGATGATCAGCTTTTGACACTTGGCGCAGATTATTACAAAGATGAAGTTGATAGTAGCAATAGATACTTTAATCCTGAAACGAATAAGAGGGTTGATTCTCGATACAACGCAGCGGTATTTGCTCAGAATCAATCTGACTTTGGCTGGAGTGATCTGCAGGTTGGGCTGCGCAGAGACAAAAATGAGTCATTTGGCTATAGCACAACTGGAAATATAGCTTGGGGTGTTGATTTGACTGAAAACTTCAGAATCGTTGCCTCCTATGGGACAGCCTTCAGAGCACCTTCATTTAATGATCTCTACTATCCAGACGCTGGGAATCCCAATATTAAGCCAGAAACTTCAAAAAATGCTGAGTTAGCTCTGAAGGGGCATCATGCGATTGGTAACTGGTCTGTTGCCATTTTTCAGAATGATATAGAGGATCTTATTGCTTGGGCTCCTAGTGCTGCCGACCAAAATAAATGGGTGCCTTCTAACGTTGACGAAGCCAGAATTAAGGGTATTGAAGCTGTTGTTCAAAAGAGAATTGATGATTGGAACATCAGAGCATCAGCAACTGTTCTAGATGCGGAAGATACCAAAAGGGATAAGGTTCTTGTCAGGAGAGCTGAGCAGTTTGCGACGCTTGATGTTAACAGGCAGCTTGGCCTTTTCTCTCTTGGTTCGTCTGTTAGAGCACAAGGCCACTCTTATGATGATGTCGACAATAAAACACGTTTAGCTGGCTTTGTAACCGTAGATATTAGAGGTGGATATAGGGTAACCAAAGAACTTCTTACAGAGCTGAAAGTGGTTAATCTGTTCGACAAGGATTACCAAACAGCAAATGGTTATAAAAGTGAGCCAATAGGTGTGTTCCTCACTCTGATTTGGACTCCTGAATTGTAAGTCATTTCTTGTACGACTAGCGTCTTTCATGTATTGAGCAAGCTCTCACTCTCTTCCCCTAGAGTGAGAGCTTTTTTATAAGGTAGTCAATATGGCACTTAAAAAATCCAAAGACGTCCGGGAACTATGCTATCCCTTCATTTACGAGCATTCACCTTTGTGTGATCACGAAATTATTACCGATGAGCTTTGTACGACACTGGGCGGAGCTATCTATGAGCTGGAAGGAGATGAAAGGTTCAGGGATATCTACGATTTTCTCTGCGAACTGCAGCCGAAAATTTTTCATCTTAATGCGTCTATCCGGGGTAAGCAGGCCATCTTTGAAGAGCAGATAGAATGGCTCGCCGGGTATTTTGATCGTTATCAGGAAGAGATTGCCGGGCGAATAAAAGGTTTTGTTTTACCTCGCGGACCTCGACCCGTTCAGTTGCTTCACTCCTGTCGTTCGCTCAGTAAAAAAGCGATCAGAGCCATGGTTCTGGTGGATGCTGAAGGCATAGAAGTTCCGGATGTTCTGCACCGCTTTGCCAACATGCTTTGCAATCTCTTTTTCAGATTAACGGTGGTGATTAATGGACGACTGGGGATCACAGAACCTGAGTATTTGAGCAAGAGTTACAAGTCCAAGTCACCCTCAAAGTTAAAGCAGGAGTCCAGGAAAAAGGTTGTGTAATCAGGAAAGTTCGATTTAGGATAGAAAGTAGGCTCAGAATAATAAAGAAATTGGAGGCCGTGGTAAGAAAAGGACTTTCTTTTCACTACTTTTACGCTCATGGCTGTTTAAGTGCCTGTAGCTGTTCAGGCGTTCTATTTCAGAATAAGAAAGGCTGTCTGCAAGTCGTGAAATCAGCCTGTCGTCATGAGATTTTTAACTTAAACTTATCAATTAGGTGACCGATAAAGGTTTATTCCCACAGATTGAAAAATGGAGGAGCAAGGATGCTTCTTGTTGTTGCTGTTGCCTGCCTGATTGTTGCTGTTACTGCTATTCTCTCGGTTATTGAATCTGCCATTATTTATGTTGATGATCTCAGGTTAGCCACAATTCTCAGACACAAGCCTGTTAACAAGGCCGACATTAAATACATTATCAAGAACAAGGAGGCTCATTTGTCCTCCATGGTCATGTTGATCACGCTGATCAGTATTGCCGGAAGTTCGATGATAGGAGCTATTGCTGCCAGACATTTTAATGACACCGGTTTGGCCATATTCACTGCTCTTCTGACCTACTGCATGTTGGTATTTGCCAAAATTTTGCCAAAACTCTTTGCGGTTCAGATGGCAGAGCCCGTACTCAATCATTCTGCCCGTTTCGTAAGAGTTATCTGTTTTCTGCTTCGGCCAATGCTCAAGATGACGCTGGTCTGGGCCAGACTGTTCAGGATTGAGAATACTCAGGAGCCCAGTCGGGACGAGCTGAAAGGCATCATTCGTCACTTCAATAAGTCCGGCGTGATAGAACGTGAAGAGCGTAAAATGGCAGAGCTGGCCCTGAAAATGAACCAGAAGACTCTGGCAGCCCTGACCACTGAAGATGGTCCTATGGTCTGGCTTGCCTCTGACTCCAGAGTGCAGGACATTCAGGCATTCATTTGCCAGCATTCCTACAAGCGCTACCTGGTTGTGAGCGATGGCGAAGTAGTGGGTATTGTACACTATCGTCATATCACTAGCTGTCTGGTTAATGGCCTTGCCGATAAAACGGTTGGAGAGTTGGCCAGACAGGTTGTTTTCCTGGAAGAACAGTGTACGTTGCTGGATGCCATAAAGGCTTTTGGCAAGGCCCGGGCCTCTGTCGCACTTCTTGCCGGGCGGAATCCGGAACAGACCCGAATGATCACTGCCAAACAGGTTTATCGAGCTATTCTACAGGCTTCCTGAGTCTGTAGAACCCCGCAATTCCCACCTCGTTGCCTCCCCTGAAACACGTATTCATGCATCGATAACTGAAAACTGAATGACAGTTTTTATGTGTTTGATTTTTATTTCTTTGTTCTGAAACTATTTAATTTGTCATAGCGTATATTCAGCCAAGAGGATAATGATTTTTTTCGAATATCAAAGAGGTAAAGCAAATGACCAGGACAAATCACTTATCTTTAGCTGGAGGCGTATGGGCCAGATTGATCATGGCTCTGACGCTGGTTTTTTCGATGCAGGCTATGGCCGAAGACGAGATTTATACCGGGCTTTTCAGCGACAAGGCTGTCAGTGGCTACGACCCGGTGGCTTACTTTACTGATGGTAAGCCGGTAAAAGGTTCCGATAAATTTTCTACCCGCTATAAAGGGGCTACCTGGTACTTCAGCAGTGAAGAACATAAAAAGCTGTTTTTGGAGTCTCCGGAAAAGTACGCCCCTCAGTATGGCGGCTATTGTGCATGGGCTGTGGCTCAAGGTAAGACTGCCAGTGCTGATCCTCAGCAATGGACCATCGAAGATGGTAAGCTTTACCTGAATTACAATAGTTCCGTTCAGAAAAAATGGCTCAAGGATAAGAAAAACCTGATCAATAAAGCTGATGATAACTGGCCGAAAGTGATCAATTAAAGCTTATCAAGTTCCGAGTAAAGTCTGGTTCGCTGGCGATCTGAGACTTTACTCATCTATCCCATTAGTACGATGAGTCACATCACTTTAAATCGGGTGAAAGGACTTTTTGATTTTTGAGAAATGGAATTGATCCCATGAAAAAACGCGTGATACAAGTTTTTAGTTGGTTAACTGTCCTCTGGATAGCCAAGGTGTTTCTGTTCTCCCTGCCCTACAAGTTCAGTGGGCATCCGGATACCCGGCATATCTTTGGAACTATTGGTCAGTGGATGCAGGGAGTTATTGGTGTTTCAATGGGCGAGTGGTTCAGTAGTTACGGTGCTATTGTTGTTGGAGTTGCAGAATTATCCGTCAGTTTGCTGTTGTTCCTGCCTGTCATACTGTTCATTAACAATAAGTTGAGTCGCAATGAAAGCAAAATCAGCCAGAGTCTGATACACAGTCTCGGGGGGCTGGCAGCGTCTGGTATCATGGTGGGTGCGGTTTTCTTCCACCTTGCTACACCTCTGGGAATAGAGGTATTGCACCAGGGGAAAAGTGACGGCGGCTCCCTGTTCTATGCCGCTGTATCCATCCTGGTGTTGGGGCTGATCATGGCGATAGCCAACTTCTCTTTGGTTAAAGAAGAAAAACTGGCAAGATCTAACCCTTAACTCACCGGAGACACTAAATCTGGAAGTGATCATTATGATAGTTCGTACGTTGCTGGTTTTGGGATTTATCTGGCACGCCTTGAGACAAAGAGTAAAGCCCTGGCTGTTTTTTCAGTTGAATGCCGATTACTTCAATGACGCCAAAGGACTGTACTCGAAACTTGATATGGATGAGTCCATTCCCAGACGGTGGCGCCTGAAACAGAGCCTGGATACTGATGGTATAAGGCCGGAGCAATACCCGGTTTTTCTGAAACCTGAATGGGGACAGAACTCCGCCGGGGTTATACGGGTCGATAATGAAATTCAGTTGGAGGCCGCAAGAGCGAATCGCGTTCAGGACAGTGTGCCCTATCTGATTCAGGAAGGTGCCCAGGGGAAAAGAGAGTTTGAAGTGTTTGTGATTTGCTCCCCGGATTCCACAAAGTGCCTTAGAACACTGTCCGTAACCCAGGTTCTGAATACCAGCAACGATGAACATCCTGTCAATGGTATCTACAACAGCGAAACGTTTTATCTGGACAAAACCCACGAGCTGGATAGAAAACAGGCCGATCAGCTGGCTATGCATTTGAGTGAGACCGGGCCGTTCAGAATGGCTCGCTATGGTATCCGAGCAGACAGCATCGAAGCGCTGGTTGAAGGAGAGTTCAAAATTTTTGAAATCAATCTCTTCCTGCCAATGCCTCTGGTGTTGTTAAGCAAGAATCTGGGGGCTTTCGAGAAGTTGCGGCTGATAGGTCAGTTGACCGGTCAACTGGCGCAGGTGACCGGTGAAATTCCAGAAGCCCGTAAACGGAAATCTATTTTCTTCAGGAAGCTGTTTTACCTGAACCGGCTGAATTTTAAAAAGCTGCCAGCCAAGACCGAAGAGGAGATGGTGCTGTGAAATTTATCAGGAAAGCGGTTTACAGCTACATCAGCCAGAAATTCATGAATGGTTGCACTCAGTACAACTCTCTGGAAGTTCGCAAGAGCTGTCGTTCAAAAGCTCAGGCAAGAGCGGCATTCAATAAAAATGATATTCCCCATGCCCGTGGTGAGATTTTCATTAATCCATGGAAGGCTATTCGCTTTGCCAGGCAGCATGGCTTTCCTTTGGTGGTTAAGCCTAATGTCGGCGGTTTCTCACGAGGCAGCTATTTTCCCATTCGCAACTATCGGGAGTTATGGAAAGCGGCTTTGCTGGCCAAAATCTGGTGGCCTGCCAGTGTTGTAGAGCAGTATCTGGAAGGAAAAAACTATCGGGTTCTGGTGGCGAACGGTGAAGTGGTGTCTGTGATTCAGCGTTATGCTCCTTTTGTTATCGGAAATGGTGAGGACTCGATCAGCACCCTGATCGATCAGGAGAATACTATTCGAAAGGAGATGGGGCTTCTGGATTGCATGTACCCGCTTCAGAAAAGTGAACAAACCAGAAACTATTTAGCGAGACAGGGCTTTGATCTGAATTCCGTTCCGGCTGATCAGGAGCAGGTAAAGCTGTTCCATCGAATTGCCCTGGCACCCGGCGGTGTTATTGAAACCATTCCGGCCACTAATCTGGCCAGAGAGAATATACGACTGATGGAAAAAGTGCTGGCTACTTTCGATGCCAATATTCTCGGTATCGATGTCATCATGGAAAAAGGCATAGAGCATAGTCATAAAGATCAGAAATGCATCCTTTTGGAGGTGAACTCTCGTCCTTACGTGAAAATGCACGACTACCCCAGATATGGAGAAAAAGAAGATATCTCCGGGGTGTTTGAGGAACTGAATAAACTCCAGATCGCTCAGACTGATATTTTCTGAGACAGGGGAGACTGGAGTGCATTACTTTTTTCAGTTCTCAGGTATTCACGCATTTCTGGTCGGTCTGTTGCCGTTCTTTATGCCCACTCTGTTATGGCAACAGGGTTATAGTCTGACCGAAATAGCTGTATTTATTGCCCTGTCCGGTTTGGCTTATCTTTTTACCCTGTGGGTTTGGGAAAACCTGAGATCTGGAAAAGGCAGCGTCTGGGCAGTAAGGGCTTCGTTTTTGACTGAGGTCCTGCTGGTGGCGGGACTGTTTTTCTTTCAACAACAAGCAGACAGCGGAGCCACAGGACTTATTCTGCTGGCCATTCTGAATGGTATTTATGGCTGTTTCTATTGGATGGCTCAACGTCTGCTGTTCAAATCCATCAGTCATAATCGGAATTCCGGTCAGCACTTTGGCAACTTCCAGATATTGGTAGCAGTGATGCTTAAAATCGGCATAGTGGCGGGTGCATTTCTGTTGGAGCAATCGAGTTACTGGATTCTGTTTCTACTCAGCGCACTGATCTCAACTGCAGGTGTTGCTCAAACTTTCAAAACGAAGGTGGCTGTTGCAATCAACACAGCGTTTTCGGCACCGGCTGCCCGTGTCTCTGAAGTGCTCCGATTTCGTGATAGTTTTGGCTCCTGCGGGGTGTTTTTTGTAGATGGACTGTTTCTTTTTCTGGAAAGTTATTTCTGGACTCTCTCACTCTATTTTATCAACAGAGAAAGTCTGCTTGAGCTGGGTGGGATGATGGTGATTCTGGCAATCGCAGTCGCTGCCCTGTTTAAACTGATACAGACTTTTATTGACCGTATGTCCGCTATCCGTCTTTTCCGGTGGGCCATATTTCTTTATGCATTCAGCTGGCTGCTCAGGGGAATGGTCGATGAAACGCTCTCAACACAGCAGCAGTATGCATTTATTCTCGTCATTGCTTTCCTGACCAGCCTGTTCCGTTTGTCATTCAACAAAGTGTTTTTTGATCGTTCCGATAAAACGGATACCCATACCTACCTTTTACTGAAAAGTTACTGCTCGCAACTGGGTGTCGCTGTTTTGTTTATTGTTACAGCTCTGTTCTTGCATCAGGGAAAAGCAGCTCTGGAGGCACTTCAGGCTGTGTACTTTGTTTCATCCATTTTAGCTTTGGTTTATTTCCGCTATAGCTGGCAGGCCGGAACTGTCAGGGTAGATAGAGAAGCCATGAGCGGAAAAAATAATTTTCTGATAAAAACTCGATAGACAGTTAAGAGAAAAGGATATTTTTATCATGCATAATGATTTTGAGCGGATACTCCGGGGCAATCAGGAAACAGTTGAACAGATGATCGGTTTTGTTTCTGGTTTGAGCGCTGATGATTACCGATTCAGGGACTCCGATCTTTTCCAAAGTACCGTCGGGCAGCACTTGCGTCATGTTCTGGATCTGTATGAAGCTATCCGTTCTTCTTCTGACAAATCGGTAGATTATGATCTCAGACGTCGGGGGCTGTTGCTGGAGCATGAAAAGAATGCGGGTCTGGCAGAGTTAAAAGATTTGCAGCAATGGTTAAAGGCGCTGAAAGCAGGGGATCTGGATTTAGATGTTGAAATCAAAACCGAGGTACTTTTGTCAGAAAGCAGCAGCGTGCGATTAAAATCCACCCTGGGAAGGGAGCTGGTCTTTGCTAGCAGTCATCTGACTCACCATCTGGCAATGATGGCGACGATCGCAAAAGTAGCAGGTAACAAAATCGACCCTTCCGTGGGTATGGCACCAGCGACGTCCAGTTTTAACCGGGGTCAGGTGGTGGCTTCCTGAACGGAGTGGATTTCGTTTTCAGTTAGATAGCGCCACTCACCCGTTTTCAGATCAGGGTCGAGCGTGATAGAGCCAATCTGTTCCCGATGAAGGGCCGTTACACGATTACCCAGAGCCGCAAACATGCGCTTGACCTGGTGATACTTGCCTTCATGTATCGTCAGCAGTACTTCCTGATCAGAAATAAATTCGAGTTGCGCGGGGCAGGTTGGCTTTTTCTCCCCATGCAGCTGGACACCCTGCGCAAACTGTTCGATGGCTGACTGATCCAGAGGCGAGGCCAGTTCTACCCGGTAACGTTTTCCGCACTTTTTAACCGGTGACGTGATTTTGTGAGACCACTGACCGTCGTCTGTAATCAGTACCAGCCCAGTGGTGTCGACATCCAGCCGACCGGCAATCCTGAGACGATCGGATTTAATGACATCCAGCAGATTAATAACGGATGGATACATCTCGGCTCTTGTTCCGGAGGGCGTTGCACAAAGGGTATCCAGCGGTTTGTAGAGCATAATGTAACGAAATCCCACCAGAGTGAGTGGTGCTCCATCCAGAAGAACTTCAGCATCGTCAGAAACCTTGCAGGCAGGGTCTTTGACGACGGTACCCTCCACGGTCACCGACCCGGTTTTCAAAAGCCTTTTGCTTTCTGAGCGGCTCAGTTCGGTGCTTTCACAAAGAAATTTGTCGAGTCTCACTGGCTGACCTGTTCCCGGGCCCAGTTGACGAAGGTCTTCCGGGTTTTCGGATCGGCTTTTTCAAACCAGTAACGCAGCATGCTGGCACTTATATTGGCCTCGTCACTTTTATTGACAGCAGAGCCATAGATTTCCTCATTCTGAGTCGCATTGGCAAAGCCTGTGTTTGTCTCTGCGAAGACACCCATACCTGAAAATTCGCTGGCTGCTGCAGGGCTGTCGCTACGATTAAACTTTTGGACGTCTGCTGCATAGTTGCGGCCGAACTGGATACCCTTGCTGGGCAGAATAGCAAATTCATAGGGAACGGCTTCGCCCTTGGCATCCTTCAATGAAATCTTGCCGGTGGGGTTGTTGTTGATAGCTTCGGCCTGACGAATGTCTCTCAGGTCGGGAACATCAATGCTGTAGTGCTTGCCAGCTGCTGGATGGAAGGTCAGGACAAAAGGTTTGGAAGTAAAGCGAGTTCGGTCCCCGCCGTTAGTGACGGTATCAGATAACTGGAAAACAATCTGATGGCGCACATTGGTAAGAGAAATGGGCTTGTTAGCCTCCACTTTGAAGTCGAGGTCTTTGACATTGGTGCCGTCAAGAACCAGTAACTCAGATTTGGCCGGTATCTGCAGGGTGGCCTGTTCTGCTCTGGATTCAGCCGCTGAGACTGAAGCGACCATGAAAAAGCCAAGAGTTGACGCCAGGAGTCTGTTTAGCCATGTGCGATGATGCAGTCTTGAGCGCTCAGAGAGGCTGAAAAAGTCGTTTAAAAGAGAGCGCATAGATATCCCCTTATGCAACTTATATTAATGAGGGTAAGAAAAGCGCTACAACATGCCGGACTCAGGGTTTAAAAGCAAGTGGCTTTTGGGAGGCGGAACTCTGCTCAGCCGGTTTGCTGCGGAGATGTGACGACTATTCGCTGCCGAACGACTGCATGGATGCAGGAGCTAGAGCAACGCAGGAGCAGTTGCCGCCGACTGCATGGATGCAGGAGCTAGAGCAACGCAGGAGCAGTTGCCGCGCAGGGCAGTCTATTCTTGGTCAGGCTCCTGTTGATGGCAAACCTTACTCGCAAGTCTTTAATCCTTGAGGGGCGAGTGCAATTAAGTCCATGGAACCAAATCACCATAATGATGTCAAAATAGTATATGCCTGATTATTACATGCGGTTATTTAATTAATGATTATTTGGTTTAAGTATCTATTATGCAAAATATCGAAAACACTTTTGCTCCGCCTTTTTACCCGCAGCCTGCCCCTGAAGAATGCAACACTCAGCGCTGCTCAGAAGGACCGGAGGACACAGGCTCAACGACTGCAATAAATCCAGAGTCTCAATTCCAGAGCAGTGATCAAAGCAATGATCCGGCATACTGCAAACCCAGTGGTTTTCCACTATCTGAAAGACAGGCTGCGATCAGTTCAGTAGAACAAAAGTACCATACACCTGATTTGACATCAGCTATTGACCAGAGCCAGCCGGAGCAGTCATCAGCCTGCCGTTCTCCCCTCGAAGTTCTCCTGGGGCCTCTGCCTGATGACATCATTCTGGATACTCTTCCTTGTTTTCACAAAGCACTGTCCTCACCTTCTGAAGAAATTACGATAAAGGATGTCCAAAACTTCAGGCAGGAATTACTCGAATTCCAAATGAAACTTGATCAAGAGTTTTTTGATAGAAATTTCCTTGATACAGATGCTCTGCAGTTCCATAGCTTAATCTACAATAGACTGGCTTTGCTCAAGCGTCTCGCTAATAAATATCAGGTACTCAAGGAGAGTTCATACAAACTTGTTGATTGGTTCAACACAATAAAATTGGCTGACAAAAGCCAATATGTCCTATTGTCCAAAGAGCTGTTTTTGAGCGATGACATGAGTAACGTAACACGGCAGCTGGTCCAGAACTATCGTGTTCTCGGGAAAATGCTATGTCTATGGTCCCCCAAGGATACTTCCCCGGGCCAGCAATCAATCAGCTTTCTGAGTGAGTCTATTGTATGCCATTTGTCCTGTATCTATAGTTTTGTGGAGAGCATGATAAGACATGCTGATTTCAGAAGAAATATTGCTCTTCGAGCGCCAGTTGAACCAAAAATCAGGAAGCACCACTCAATTTTGCGTGCGCCCCCCCGGAAACGATCTAACTCTGTGGCATCTGAGTCTCGCAGACTCAGTGAAGGGATAAGCAATCTGCTCACTACCGTTGCTTCGGCAACATTGGAAATCCAGAGCAAGAAAGATTCTCAAGATATCGTGAAAATCGCCTCTGGATGTCTTTTCAGTTCAATTGATCGATACAGGAATGAAGGGTACGATCAGGAATTCCAACCCGTCTGCGTTGACAAAAAGATGATTGCTCAGCATTTATTCTGTGCAGAGCTATTCCATGCAGCGTTAATGTCAGAACGATGGGATGTTATTAATAAGGTTTGTGAAACAACCAGTCGAATCGTTTTCCATAACGACTATTCACTGGAAAAAGTTATTCAAGGGCTTAAAAAAGACAATACGAAAGGAATCAACATTGAAAGCTGGCATGATGGTCTTAATGAATATACGCAAACCCGATGCTATCCCCTGAACCGTTATTTCGAACTTGGGATTGAAGCTTCTTCTATCTACCTGAGTACCCTGCTTGCTAACAAGGAGAGTGTCACTGAGAACCAGTCACCATTAATAAAGATAAAGAAGACAGAAGAGCTGCAACACATATTTAATGTTCTGAGCCCATGGGCAACCCAGTTGCAGGAGCTTGGCTTATTGACCAATGAAGCCGTGGAATCCTGTAAATACCATCATCGATTATCACTCGCCAAGCTAAGAATACAGACTCTGACCAACAATCACGAGGTGGCTATCAGAAATAGCTTTAATGAGGTCAAAAAAGTTATCGTGCAAGGTACCGCCACGGATGGGATAACAAATGACAATCCGCGACAGCTTCCTGAATCCCTGAAATCCCTGTTGGCACAGACTCTGATCCAGAATAATGATATTTTAAAGCTCATAAACAAAGAGTGCGATATCTATAATCCAGGCATTAACATCACAGAACTAGACAGGAAATCCTGTGAATGGCTAATCAATATTTTTGCAAACATTGCCCAATCACCACACAGTGAATTGCTCCTGACGTTCTCCCACTGCAGTTATTACTGTGCAATGCTCATTGAGCATATTTGTGAATGCGCTTCAATTTTCAGTGATCTGGAGGGCTGCATTACAAGCATTCAAACAAGTGATTCGTCGCCCTCGCTTAAGGTGACCAAAGAGAAATGGAAAGAAAAAATCAAAGCAAATGCTTCCGGGATTAAAGAGAAAATTGATCAATTTGATAAGATTAATCAAAACATCCAAACCTGTTTCAGAGATGCTTTCAGGCAATTGAACAAAATCAGAGAGCAAGTTATTACTGGGCAAGACAAATGTCTGAAGATTGTCCTGTTCGAGTCAATCAAAGCTACTTTATACCATGGCTTGCGACAACTTCAGCATTTGAATACGGGGCTTGTTACCGTTAGCACTAAACGTATCGATATTCTCAAAAGTGAATTTCCCACTATTGCCAACCTTGAGCAGGCTACAGTCAGTTGCAGGAAGAAAATTAACAAAAATATTGCTTTCATAGCAGGTTGTGTAAAAGATCTGGATAATTCCAAAGAGCTATCACTAGTGAAAATTACTGGCAATAATGAACCGAATCCAGTTCATTTTAAAAATGGCCGATTTAACAAACAAGCCAGCAAAAAGCCTGATACTCTGGCAAATTTTGTCGTGAATACATTTTTCAGGGTAGATACTCAGGAGACTCTCGAGACAAGAGCTTATTTTCATGAGCAAATAGCCAGCGAAGTACAGGCGCTGAATCATAACAATAAGCCTGTGGTATATCTGGGAAGCCGTGCCTATCAGACGCAGGTTCAGTCACGCTGGGGGAGCCAGGCATTAAAACGGGCAACCGGCAGCGATCTGTTACCGGGCGAAATATCCCGGGAAATTATTGAGCGCTCAGTCACGCCAAGGGATACAGATCTTTTAGTACTTAACAAAGAGCAATTCAGTGAGATCATAGGGAGACTCTATAACCGGCTGGAGGAAGCTGCCCGGGCAGGTGGTTACTTGCCTGAGAAATGTGTGCTGCTTAAGACCAAAGTTGGTGAGGAACTTTACTACGGAAAAAAATGTTTTTTTTGCAACCTCATTCTTCGTTTAAAAGAAGGCTATACAAAGAAAGACTGGGTTTATGTGGTTGACTTGATTACCCCTATGGATTCTGGTCCGTCAACCCTGCTGCCTTACGATTCCCCCGAGCTGGCTTCCGGTAGTCCGACCCTCGCCAGACCGCTCACTAGCATTATGATTGACGAACTCAACCTGGCGGTCGGTCAGGCTGCTGGCCCTGCCCGTGCACTGATGGCAATGATGCGCATTAATGTCCTGGCAGCCCTTGAATCTTCAGAGCCAAAGCTTGATTCCATATCAGGCATTGTACTTATGCACGTTGTGGAGCGTCTTCAGGACAGTTACCCCGATCCAGCCCTGGACAAAATGGCCAGCATTTTACGCTCCAGGGCATTTAACAGGGTTGCTTACGAAGAGATACCTGTGCCTGACCCGGACGTTTCCACGGCATAAAAGAGCGTTGTTGGAGAGGGCCAGAAAGCGTTCTCCTGAACCTCAGGCAGGTAAGAGCTCAAGCACAGAGTGGCCCCAGTCATCCTGCCAGATATCTGCTTTTTTAACGGACAAGGGTTCTTTAAAGTCAGGACCATTGATCACCAGTGTGTGAAAGTCGCCTTCTTCTCCAGTGGGGCAGATGCCTCTGGCTTCTATCTCATCGGCCAGTGAGGGTGTCAGTATTCGTCCGAGAAAACTTTGATCCAGTGATTCATTCTTGATGCTGACAATCAGGGCCTCCTGGCCCACCGAGAACATATCTTTCAGAAGCTGTTTGCGGCTGTATTGCCAGAGTGGGTAACAGGTCTGGATAGAAGTATCTTTGAGAATACGATCGTACCAATCCTTGTGGGCATCCAGGTCGATATCACCAAAAGCAAGGTGACTGGCAGAATACTCACTGATAGCGGTTGCCAGTGCCTTTTTTAATCCCTGTTCATAACCTCCAAACCCGGCAGAGCCAAAAATGATTGGGGTTCCCAGACAATCAGCCTGAGTCTGAAGAACCTCCTGGTGCAGTCCATGGGCACTGGTTCTCTGTTCACCTTCTCTGAGCATAGTGAGCAGACAGGCGGGTTTGGCGCCACTCTGACTGGAAATCCATCGAGCAAAGCAACCATCCTTGCCGCCACTCCAGGAAGTGGCAAAAAGAGATCTTGAAGAGGGCAATGAAGCCTGGGGAGAAATATTCATTACTGCGCCTGAATCGTTTGAATGGTGATGCCCTGTGCCCGGAGAAATCGTTCACAGCCACGGACAAAGTCCAGAGCCCGGGGACCATCGCCATGTATGCACAGGGTCTCGGCCTGGATAGCAATTGTCCGGCCATCCACTGACGTCACTTGTTTGTGTAATACCATGTCTCTGATCTGGTCGAGGGACTTTTGCTGGTCTTCAATCATTGCGCCGTCCTGATCTCTGGGGGTTAGCTGGCCAGTAATCTGGTAGCTGCGGTCGGCAAAGACTTCGCTGGCGGTCTTCAGGCCAATGGCTTCAGCCTGAGATATAAGGCAACTACCGGCTAACCCATAGAGAATCAGTTCCGGATTAAATTGATAAACCGCTTCGGCTATGGCTTTGGCAAGGTCCGGGTTACGGGCGGCCATATTGTACAGAGCTCCGTGAGGTTTGACATGGTGAAGTTGACCGCCTTGTGCCGTCACAAAAGCGCTTAATGCGCCTGTCTGGTAAAGTGTCAGGTTATAGGCATCTTCGGGGCTGATGTGCATGTTTCTGCGACCAAAGCCCTGAAGGTCTGGTAAACCGGGATGAGCACCGACGGCAACACTGTGTTCCAAAGCCAGTTTTACCGTGTTGGCCATGATATTCGGATCACCCCCATGAAAGCCGCAGGCAATGTTGGCAGAACTGATATACGGCATGATTCCAGTATCGTTTCCCAGCCTGTACTGGCCAAAGCTTTCACCCATGTCGCAGTTCAGATCCAGTGTCAGAACTTTATCAGTAATCATTTTGGTTTCGGTTCCAATAATATTCAGCCGCTATGGCCAGACGGTTCAGGCCGATTCTCTGTTTTACCAGTTCCCGTTGTGCTTCTTCCACAGTGACTTCCTGAAAGGTCAGTGTGTCCGATGGCTTCAGCTGGGCGACTCTGGGCAAGTCCGCAGAGATGATGTTCCCGATTTTGGGATATCCGCCAGTGGGCTGACAATCACTCATCAGAATAATGGGTTGACCATCCGGAGGGATCTGAATGGAACCCATGGCTGTCCCCTCTGTGATCAGATTTCCGGCATAGCTGCTTTTGATCTTTTGACCACAGAGACGATAACCCATCCGGTCAGAATCCGGGCGGACAGAGTAGCTCTGGTTCTGGAAAACATTCAGGCTTGGGCCGGAGAACCATGACGTTTGTGGACCCCGGATATAACGAACAGGCTGAACATGTTTCTGATCCTCAAGATACTGTGTAAACCTGTGGCCCACAGCAATATCAGGTTTGAAATTTTTCTTTGCTGCCCAGCTGTTAAAGCCAAGCCGGTCGTTCTCTTTCAGTGCCCGGCCGCCAAGGCCACCGATACCAGCTCTCAGATAAGTACTGCAACTTCCCAACACTTCCCGAGCCTGAAAGCCGTTTTTAATCGCCAGATAGCCCCGGCAGCCTGTTCTGAGACTGGCAATTTTCAGTGTTTGCCCTGCTTTAACGGCGGTTACGAAGTTGCTGGCGATGGGATGGGTATCCACGGTGGCATCGGCACTTCCTCCACTAAGACAGATTACAGTGGACTTATGAAATTCCAGAGTGGGTCCTGTCAAAGTGAATTCCAGCAGTGGGGCATTCTCAGGGTTTCCCAGTATCAGATTAGCGACTCTGGCTGCCAGGGAGTCCATAGCGCCACAGGTTGATAGGCCCAGGTTCCGGAGGCCATACCTGCCCAGATCCTGGAGGCTGGTCAGCATTCCGGGTTGTTTGACGGTCAGGCTCACCTTTGCGCCTCCATTTCCTGATGCTCTCTGGAGGAAATAGCGGTGAATTTTACTCTGTCACCGGGCTTGAGCAGGGTGGGGTGGTCGTTACTGAAGTCCACCAGAGAAACAGGGGTGTGGCCTATCAGCTGCCAGCCTCCGGGAGTGGAAAGAGGGTAGATACCTGTCTGCTCACCGGCAATGCCAACGGAGCCAGCCGGTATCGACAGACGTGGGTTTTCAAGTCTGTGTATTGATAGTCTTTCATTCATTCCACCCAGAAAGGGAAAACCCGGAGCAAAGCCAAGAAAGTAAACGTCGTAAGTCGCTGAAGTGTGAAGATCAATCACTTTTTCAGTTTTTAAGCGACAGTGTTTGGCTACACGATCCAGGTCCGGAGCAAAGCTGCTTTCGTAGCAGACTGGTATTTCAACAAGATTGCCAACGTTTGTCTGACCCACCTTGAGTGTTTGCAGGAGGTTGAGTATTTTTTCTTTCAAAGCTTCATAAGGTGTTGCTGATTGAATCTGGCAGGGATCGTAATAGACGGTCAAAGTTGTGTAAGCCGGAACTATCTCAATTATTTCAGGGGATGCCGCTTCGAGAACTTGTTTTGCCGCCGTGTGAACGATCAGGTTTATTTTGGGACTGATCCGGTCACCAAAACACAGCATTAGAGCTGAGTCACCCAGAGGGAAGCACTCACAGGGATGGTTCATATTATCGTCATATTCTCAAAGTCTGCAGCCGATTCTAACATAGGATTGGGTTATCAAGCGTTAGTCGTCGGAGAGGGTAAATCTACCAAATGCGAACGTCTGGCATCCAGAGGCTGAAGGCGATGTTGGTCTCGGACGGGTATGAGGCGTATACTGCCGGTTTTGTATTTTCCCTGTCTTACTCTCTGATCCACTTTATATGACTCAGACCATAGAAACAGATGTTGTTGTAATTGGCGGAGGCATTGCCGGTCTCTGGCTGTTCAATACCCTCAATCAGCAAGGCTATAAAGCCCTTCTGCTGGAGAATGCTACCCTCGGCGGGGGTCAGACGATCAAATCCCAGGGGATCGTTCATGGCGGGACCAAGTACACTTTGACCGGCACTCTGACCAAGGCGGCAGAGTGTATTGTCGGCATGCCAGACCGCTGGCGCAAGGCTCTCAGGGGGGAAGGTGAGGTTGATCTGTCGGGAGCCGTTATACTCTCTGAGTTCCAGTATCTATGGTCTCCCGGTGATGTGGGTTCCAGGCTTACTACGTTTTTCGCCAGCAAGGCTTTGCGCGGTCGGGTGGAGCAGTTGAAGAAACCGGAGGATTTTCCTGATATTTTTCGTCATGAAGCGTTTCTGGGCAAAGTCTATCAGCTCAATGAGATCGTGCTGGATATCCGGACGGTCATCGATGCATTGGTGAAAGGTCTGGAAGATCGGATTCTCAAGGTGGACTGGTCTGAAAACACCCGTATTGTCACTGAAGGCAAAAAAATAGATTTCATCGAGCATACCTTTGGAGGCAAAACCCTGCAAATCAGGGCCAGCAAGTTTGTTACCACGGCGGGCGAAGGCACAGAGGACCTGATAAAACTCTGGGGACTCTCCCGGCCAGAGATGCAGAGAAGGCCGCTTCATATGGTTATGGTTCGGCATCGTCATCCTGAGCCGCTCTTCGCGCATTGTCTGGGTACCAAACCCGTTCCAAGAATAACAGTCACCAGCCATCCGGATGGTGAAGGCAGCTGGGTCTGGTATCTGGGGGGCGAAATTGCGGAAGACGGGATGGAACGCACACCGGAACAACAGATCCGGGTGGCCCGGCGTGAGCTGACTGCATTATTGCCATGGGTTAATCTGGACGATGCCCAATGGGCGACGATGTTTGTAAACCGGGCCGAACCCAGACAGAGCAGACTGCTGAGACCGGATGCCGCATTCATTCATGAGATAGAAAACGGCATTGTTTCCTGGCCGACCAAGCTGGCGCTGGCACCCAACCTTTCTGATGAGGTCATTAAAGTGCTGAACAGGCAGCAACTCTCGCCTTCTGGCAATGAAGGCTTTGCTTTGCCAGAGGATGTTCAGCATCCTGAAATCTGCCAACCCTTCTGGAGCGGGGCATTTGTCGATCATGACTGATTACCGACTTGAGACAAGAACCATTGCAGGTACTGATATCCGGGTTTCTCCCATCGGTTTCGGAACCGTAAAGCTGGGCAGGGATCAGGGCGTAAAATACCCATCCGGATTCAGGATTCCGGATGATAGCGAGGCCAGAGAGCTTCTGAAACTGGCACAAACCCTGGGTATTAATCTGCTGGACACAGCACCAGCCTACGGCACCAGTGAAGAAAGATTGGGGTCTTTGTTAAAAGGTCAGAGAGACAACTGGGTTATCTGCAGTAAAGTCGGAGAAGAGTTTGAGAACGGTGAGTCTCGTTTTGATTTCACAGCGGAACATATTCGCTTCAGCATCGAGAGAAGTCTGAAACGGCTGAATACTGATCGGATTGAAATGGTGCTGGTCCATTCCAATGGTGATGACGTCAATATTATTCAGCAATATGGCTGTCTGGAAGTACTGGAAGCGTTAAAAAAAGAGGGCAAGATTCTGGCGTCAGGCATGTCTACCAAAACTGTTGAAGGCGGCATTATGGCGCTGGAAAAGTCGGATATCGTCATGGTGACTTATAACTTGAAGGAGCAGGCTGAGAAACCGGTACTTGATTACGCTCTCCGGAACGATAAGGGCATTCTGATCAAGAAAGCTCTGGCCAGTGGGCATGTTTGTCTGGAAGGTGAAGATCCGGTGGAGAAAAGCATGGAGTTGGTTTTCTCTCATCCTGCGACCTCGGCGGCAGTGATTGGCACTATTAATCCGTTACACCTGAAGAGTAATGCAGAGTCGTGCGCCAGAGTCATCAGACTTCTTGAGAGCTGATTCTCTGGCGGCCAGGTTAGAGAAAAAAGGTTTTTATTGGCGCGGGGTTGTGATGTTTTCATAGGCCGCATTCATCGCTTCAGCAGGTGTCAGTGACCGGTTTTCTGCAATGAATCCAGCTGCATGCTGACACAGGGATGCGTACTGGTCAAAGCTCCAGCCTGCGTCTCTGTAAGCTGAAAAATCTTTACCCATAAGGTTAACTAACTCTCGTGAATTGCAGAAAGTCTGCAGTTCCTTCAGATAATCACGTAGTAGGCCTGCTTCACGTGACAGCTCTGGCCTCTCTTTTTTCAGGGCTGCAAGAGAAGCATCGAAAGGAATGGCGGGTGCTGCTCTTCTAGGTGGCTTAGGAGCTGCTTTGGCTTCAGGTTGAACCCTGTTTTCCTGAGCCGGTATAGATTGACTGACCGGTTGGCGCTTGCTGGAAGTTTGCTTGCTACTGAATGAATCTTTGCTAACAGGGTCTGAATGAATTCTTTCCTTGATACTCTCTCGGTATTCAGCGTTCAGGAAATGACCCTCTCCTTTCATGGCGTAGTTCCGGTGCAGGCTTTTGAGGTCTTTTTGCGTAGCTTCTAAAATTCCCTGAACCTCATTTAAAGCACTCGCGATCTTGCTTTTTGTTTCAGGGGGTAATTGTTGACTCTTCATAGTTCTGTTCAGATTTTGCTTAATTTGGTGAGCCTCTTCAAAGCATTGGCAGGTCAGAATAGTCTGGGCCTGAATAGCAGAATATCGATTGTTGGGAGAAGAATATCCTTTTGAGTTGGGTAGTTCTTCCACCAGGCATTCAGTCAGTGCGGGATAAGATTTAAGCTGATCTCGAATGGCATCAGGATAAGTGGAGTAACTCAGTTCTTGCCGCTGAGCCCTTAACGGTGCCATGCACTTATCCAGTGCATCTCTGAAAGACTGACCATGATCTGTGGTATTCTTTAGCGGCTGAGCGTTATCTCTTGCTTTCGACAGCATCATGGAAAGACCGGCCTCCTTGAATGCTTTTTGAACATGGGGTTGCAAGGCTGCTTGTCCGGATTTTCTGGTCAGGTTAGCCAACAGGTCTTCCAATTCACCCTTGTTTTTGGCGTGCTTGTTAATCACTTTCTGAACAGACTCAAGACTGCCATTTTTGTTGTTTACTGCTTTTTTGACATCATCCATTGCCACCATAAACGCTTTGACGGCTTTCTTCTCAGTGGCTTTCTTTTCTTTCGCTGCGGCTTTATCAGAATTGCTGACACTGCGGGAGAAGAGACTTTTTATCGGTAGTTTCTTGCCTTTCCCGTTTTGAGGGACGGTATTTTCGATGGAGTATACTGAAGAGCCTTTATGGCGTCCCCTGGGTTTATCAACTTTCTGTTGAGCATGTTCAGACCATGTCGGGCTGATAGAAATCTTTTCGCCGCCGTTGATAATACCCATTACTCTATCCCTGAATCTTTGAGTGCTTTCAACTTATTATAGAGGGCGAAGTTCTGGAGATTGGCTAGCCTTGGGTTTTGAAGAAGATAGCCGCTAACTGTCGAAAAGTTGGCGGCAATGTTGTTGTTTTATGATAAAAGTATCAAGCAGACTCTTTAGATTTGTCCTTCCTGATCTTTTCAACAATGGCCGTTGTCGAACAGTTATCCAGGAACGCCAGAACCTTCACTTCGCCGCCGTATTCGTAGACGATAGGAGCACCGACCACTTCATCAATGGTGTAGTCGCCGCCTTTTACCAGAACGTCAGGTTTAACCATTCTGAGCAAGTTTTCAGGTGTATCTTCTTCGAAGCATACGACCCAGTCGACAGCTTCAAGGCCTGCCAGTACCGCCATTCTGCGATCTTCCGAGTTAATGGGGCGGCCTTCACCTTTCAATCTTTTTACAGAAGCATCGCTGTTGATAGCCAGTACCAGCCTGTCACCCTGCTTTCGGGCCTGCTCCAGATAACCCACGTGGCCGGCATGAACAATGTCGAAGCAGCCGTTGGTGAAGACGATCTTTTCGCCATGGGCCCGGGAATCTTCCAGTGCAATCTTGAGCTGATCCGGGGTCACAACGCCACGCTCTGCGCCCAGTTCTCTGTTCACCTCACGGCGCAGCTCTGGCATGCTGACCGTTGCAGTCCCCAGCTTGGCAACCACAATACCGGCTGCAATATTGGCCAGAGCGGCTGCTTTGGGTAGTTCAGCCCCCGCTGCAAGTGCAGTGGCCAGAGTGGAAATTACGGTGTCTCCGGCGCCGGTCACATCAAAGACTTCACGGGCTCTGGCTGGCAGGTGCAGTTCCTTTTCGTCTCTGCGAATCAGGGTCATGCCGTGCTCACTGCGAGTGATCAGCATGGCGTCAAGCTCCAGCTCGTCCAGTAACTGGTGACCTTTGGTGATCAGCTCCTGCTCATCTGCGCAGCGGCCGACAACGGCTTCAAATTCTTGCAGGTTCGGAGTAATGATCGTAGCACCACGGTAACGCTCAAAGTTTGTACCTTTGGGGTCAACAAGGACCGGAACGCCTTTTGTACGTGCCAGTTTGATCAGCTGCTGGTGGTTCTGCAGGGTACCCTTGTTGTAATCAGAAAGAATGACAGCCCCTATGTTATTCAGCAAATTGGCTGCTTTTTCTTCGAGAATATCGCTGCTGAGAACGGAGAAAGGTTCTTCCTGATCCAGACGAATGAGTTGCTGATGCTGGCTGATGACCCTGAGTTTGGTGATGGTAGGCATATCTTTCAGCCGGGCAAAATCGCAATAGACTCCGGCCGCTTCAAGACGGGTCTGCAGGGAGTCGGCTGCTTCATCATCTCCGGTAGCAGCTATCAGCCAGGTCGGGGCACCCAGAGAGGCAATGTTAAGGGCTACGTTGCCAGCGCCGCCGGGGCGATCTTCTATATTGGTGACGCGAACAACAGGTACTGGTGCTTCAGGGGAGATTCTGGAGGTGCCGCCGTGCCAGTATCGATCCAGCATGACATCGCCGATCACCAGAACCCTGGCTTCATTAAATCGTGGCAGAGTCAGTTTCATTCAGTGTCTTCCGCTTCGGTATCTTGGGAGGCCTGCCAAGTAAGTTGGCCCAGTTTCCGGTAGGTTTACCACGAAATCGTCTTGATGGGTAATCATGGTAAAACCTCAGCTTTTTTAAAGCGTTCAATGTTGTAATGGCTGCGAAGAAGCCAAAGGTATCACCTCTACGGCTTCTTCCTGCTCTTCCTGGAACTGCATCTGATGCAGTTTGGCATAATGACCTTCTCTGGCCAGTAGTTCGGAATGAGTGCCGCTCTCTACAATTTTGCCTTTATCCACCACAATGATACGGTCAGCATTCTCGATGGTGGAAAGTCGGTGAGCAATGACCAGCGTTGTTCGATTCTTCATGACTTCATCCAGGGCCGCCTGGATATGACGCTCGGATTCGGTATCCAGGGCCGAAGTGGCTTCATCAAGAATCAGAATGGGGGCGTCCTTCAGAATAGCCCTGGCTATGGCCAAACGCTGCCGCTGGCCACCCGAGAGCAGCACGCCATCTTCACCAACCAGCGTGTTCATGCCCTGAGCCATATTCTTGATGAATTCATTGGCATGGGCGGCTTCAGCAGCCAGGTGAATGTCAGAATCATCTTTGTCGCGCAGGTCTCCATAGGCAATGTTGCGAGCCACTGTATCATTAAACAGAGTGACATTCTGATCTACCAGAGCGATATGCCTGCGAAGGTTCTTCAGGCTGTAATCATCAATGGGCGTATCATCCAGAAGAATTTGACCCTGTCCATAGGTGTAGAAACGGGGAACCAGGTTGGCCAGTGTTGTTTTTCCCGATCCCGAGCGGCCCACCAGAGCAATAGTCTCACCCGGATTAACAGTGAAGTTAATATTGTTCAGGGCGGGTTTGTCAGCATTCTGATAGGTGAAAAACAAGTTTCGAAACTCCAGCTTGCCTGCAACTATTTCCTTTTCAAAGGTGCCGTTATCAGGTTCGGAAGGCTGGTCAGCCATTTCAAAAATGCTCTCTGCTGCGGCAATACCTTTTTGTATGTTGGCGTTTACTTCGCTCAGCTGACGAATAGGCTTTGGCAGCAGTGCCGCAGCCGTGACAAAACTCACCAGAGAAGCGGTGGTTGCATCTCCTTTTAGCCACAGCACCAGGAAGAACAGAATAGCGAGGGCTGTATTAACCAGGAATTGCAGGGTGGGCGTATGGACAGCGGAAGCCTTGACCATTTTCAGCCCCTGACGGGTATTGCGATCACTGGCATCAAAAAAGCGGCTGGTTTCATAACTCTCACCACCAAAGCCTCTGACTACCCGATAACCATTGATCGATTCCGAACTGACGTGGGTCAGATCCCCCATGGATGTCTGAATCTTCGAACTCAGCTTACGGAAACGTTTGCTGGCGGTACTGACCACCAGGGCAATGATGGGAGCAACGCCGATGAATACCAGGGTAAGCTTCCAGTTGGTCAGGATCAGATACCCGAACAGGAAAACAACGGTCAGGCCTTCCCGCACAATAACCTTGACGGCATCGGTTGCTGCCGAGGTCACCATACCCACGTTGTAGGTGATTCTGGCAATCAGGTGCCCGGAGTTGTTGTTGTCAAAGTAGTTATTGGGCAACTGAATCATTCGGTTAAACATCAGGCAGCGCAGGTCGTGCACAACCGATAAGGACACCTTGGCCAGGAAGTAGTTACCCAGAAAGGAACCAATCCCCCTGAATATGGCAATAGACAACATGACGATAGGAATCAGGGCCACCGAAGTCATGATAGAAGCGGGAAGAAAACCCCCAAGGTCTCTGTCAATAGTGGCAAAGCTGCCTTCGAGCGCTTCAACAAAATATTCCAGCAAACGGGCAAAAGCTGGCTGGCTGAGCGCAAACATGACATAGCCCAGTATACTGAGGGCAAAAAAGCCCGAGTAGGGCTTTACATAGCTGAGAAGGCGCAGGTAAATCTGCAGGCTTCCCGACTTGGCGTGTTCCGACATGGCCACTGTAATCAGTTAAAAATGAGGGGCCTATTCTGGATGAATCTGGCTTTGGGCTCAATGGATAGAGCCTCTAAAACCATGATTTTTACCGTAAAATGACGTTCTTGGTAAAGCTCTACCTTGCGTTGCCCTCCTTTACCCGGATCAAAGCGGCTTTATGAATGTTTCGTGCTAGGGTATGATTGGCCGCTTTTTTTATTGTGGAAATAATGAGTACTCAACAGACATGAGTGGTATGCAGCGATTATCTTCCACGGCTTATCAGGCCCTGATTGAAGGGGCTGAGGTGATAGAGCAGGACCATTTTGGCGACAAGGTTCTGAAACTGAAAGATAAGACTTTTCTGAAACTGTTTCGGGTTAAAAGCACTATCAGCTCGGCGTGGTTTAAGCCATATTCTGTCCGGTTCGCCAGAAATGCCTCGGAACTCGTGACCCGTGGCATTCAAACGGTTGATATTATTAGCTGCTACCGTCTTGGAAGATATAAAAAAACAGCTGTCCATTATCGGCCGTTGCCGGGTCGGACCCTCAGGCAGGTTTTCCCTGCTCTGGATGAAGATGGAACCCGAGTTCTGGCCGAGCAGTTAGCCCGATATATTGCGCAGCTGCATAAACAGGGCGTCTATTTTCGCTCCCTGCACATGGGTAATATTCTCAAGTTGCCCGACGGTGCTCTTGGGCTGATAGACATTGCCGATATGCGCTTTAGCCGGAGTCCTCTGAAAGAAGCGTTAAGGCTGAGGAATTTACATCATCTGGCTCGTTATGAGCAGGATGTTCAGTATCTGATTAAGGACCAGACATTTTGTTCCACCTACGCCAGGCTGGCGGATTTGGATGTGGACAAGGTCGAAGCTGTAATGCAGCACACCTGAAAGATTTTAAGAGAGAAAGACAGTGATAGAAAAGTTACGCAATATTGCCATCATCGCACACGTTGACCATGGTAAAACCACCCTGGTTGACAAGCTGCTTCAGCAGTCCGGAACTCTGGGTCGAAAAGATCAGGGTGCCGAACGGATCATGGATTCCAATGACCAGGAGAAGGAGCGGGGCATTACCATCCTGGCCAAGAACACCGCCATCAACTGGCAGGACTACCACATTAATATTGTGGACACACCCGGACACGCCGACTTCGGTGGTGAGGTGGAACGTGTTATGTCCATGGTGGATTCGGTTCTGCTGCTGGTGGATGCGGTTGACGGTCCTATGCCTCAGACCCGCTTTGTCACCCAGAAAGCTTTTGAGCAGGGTCTGCGCCCTATCGTTGTTATCAACAAGATTGACCGTCCTGGTGCTCGTCCGGACTGGGTCATGGATGAAGTCTTTGATCTGTTTGATCGTCTCGGTGCTACCGAAGAGCAGCTGGATTTTCCGGTTATTTACGCTTCTGCACTGAATGGTATTGCCGGTGATGATCCTGAAAACATGGCACAAGATATGACGCCACTGTTTGAAATGATCGTCAATAATGTCCCTTCTCCCAAGGTGGATGTCGATGCGCCTTTCCAGATGCAGATATCTGCCCTGGACTACAGCAGCTTTCTGGGAGTTATCGGTATTGGTCGTATCACCCGTGGTGTTCTCAAGCCCTCAACTCCGATTCGCTTGATTGGTGCCGATGGCAATGAGCGCAATGCCAAGATCCTCAAGGTTATGGGGCACCTGGGTCTGGAACGTGTAGACGTGGAAGAGGCTCGTGCTGGCGATATCGTTTGTGTAACGGGTATCGACAAGCTGAACATATCAGACACCCTGTGTGATCCAAATCACGTTGAAGCGCTGCCAGCACTGACGGTGGATGAGCCAACCGTGAGCATGACCTTCCAGGTCAATGATTCTCCTTTTGCAGGTCAGGATGGCAAGTATGTGACCTCCCGTAATATCAAAGAGCGTCTGGATCGCGAACTGCTGCATAACGTAGCGCTGCGTGTTGAGCAGGGTGATGATGCTGACAAGTTCAAGGTGTCTGGTCGTGGTGAACTGCATCTGTCGGTTCTGATCGAAACCATGCGCCGTGAAGGTTTTGAGCTGGGGGTTTCCCGTCCAGAGGTTGTCATCAAGGAGATTGACGGCGTTTTGCAGGAGCCTTACGAACAGGTTGTTGTGGATGTTGAGGAAGAACATCAGGGCTCTCTGATGGAAGAGATGGGGCACCGTAAGGCAGAACTGACCAACATGGTACCAGACGGCAAGGGCCGTATTCGCCTGGAGTTCATCATGCCTGCCCGTGGTCTGATCGGTTTTCGTTCCCAGTTTCTGACCATGACTTCTGGTAGCGGTATTCTGACCAATGTCTTTGATCACTACGGTGACGTGAAAGATGGCGAAGTGACTCACCGCAAGAACGGTGTTCTGGTTTCTATGGTGAATGGTAAGGTGCTGGGCTATGCGCTCTGGAACTTACAGGATCGTGGTCGTTTGTTCCTGAACCCGAACGTTGACGTTTATGAAGGTCAGATCATTGGGCTGCATAATCGTGACAATGACCTGGTGGTTAATCCTACCAAGGGTAAACAGCTGACGAACGTTCGTGCTTCCGGCTCTGACGAAAACATTCAACTGACACCGCCTATCCGACATAGCCTGGAACAGGCCTTGGAATTTATCGACGATGACGAGCTGGTGGAAGTTACACCTGACAATATCCGTCTGCGCAAGAAATTCCTGAAGGAGCATGAGCGCAAGCGCGCCAGCCGCAGTAAATAATTGACTGGCTGTTCTGACCGGGGGCAGCTCCCCGGTCAGTATTTTGGTGAAGCAAAAACCTGGGCCCAGTATATTCTGAATCGGCCGGAGGGGTTCTCTACAAAGCTGACTCCCATCTCGATGACATTAGGATTCATGATATTATTACAATGCCCCGGACTGCTCATCCAGCCGTTGAGTAAAGCGTCGAGGTTGTGTGCGCCTACGGCTACATTTTCGGCAAAGGCTGACCAGCGATAACCCTGTGCTTCAATTCGTTGATTGATTTCACTGCCATCTGAACCTATGTGGCTCATAAAATCTTTATTGGCCATATCCGTTGCGTGTTTAAAGGCCGCTGCTTCAAGAGAGTAGTTCCAGCGCAAACGTCCGACTGCACGCATGACGGTATTGCCACAGACCTGCGGTTTAGAGCGTATAGCATTGACAGCGGTTAGCACCTGATTTGCAAAGCCCTGGGTGGGTTGGTCCAGGACCTCGTTGTACCAATGAGAATGAGTCCAGCGAGAGTCAGACCAACGTGATCTCAGGTAGCTGTCCACTTTGAAAGTGAGGTATTTCCAGGCTTCACGACTTTTCTCCGGAATTGTATCAACGTAGCCGACCAGTTCCTCAGGCAGATCTTTAGAGTTTCCTATCACCCCTGTGCCATCGAGACGGGCCATCATTGGCAGGTTAGGAGCAATAACTTCTTTCCAGAAGTCTTGTGAATAAGGGTTAATGGTTTCCCATTTCTGGTAAATGACTGCAGAGGCAGCACCAAGAATACCCAGCTTGAAGGCACCTTTTGCACAGCTTGCACAAAAACGAGTCATGGTTCCTTTTCGATATTCGCTTGCGGCTTCGTTTCTGTAATGCTCGACATCTTGTTTCATTTTTTCTCTGGCGAATTTTCTTTTTCTGGCCTCTTTTATTTCGCGCTCCATCTCCTCCCAACTGGGTTGGTGGCGGACATTTCTGACGCCAAATTGGAGCGCAGAGAAAAAGTAAGGTGGTATATCACCGCTGCTGACAGCGGAGATCTCAAGTGTTCTGGCAGGTCGATTGATCATTGCATTCAGCGAGTCTTCAGCAAGAGCTGCCCCGGGTGTCTGATGGGGTTGCAGATTGAAGACAATGGGCTGCACATGACCAGGAGTGTCATTAACGCCGGGGGTCAGGAAAAGGCTTATATCTGCTGTGATTAAGGCTGAGAAAAGAGTTTCAGGCTCTTCTGACAATGAAATGATGTTTTCCTCGATTTCATAGCTGCCATCTTCAAAGCCTGAGAAGAATTGAATAGCAATGGTTCCATCCGCTAACGGCGTTATTGTCAGTATTCTTTTCTTAAGAAGAATGGCCAGTTGAGTGTTCAGATGGTTGATAGGCACACCCGGTGTCGCACCTTCAGGTATGACCGTGCTGTGACTTTCAAGATAGAGATGCAGGGCAGCCGCATTAATTGGCTGATCGTCCGGGTAGTTAAGGTACTCTGCCGACTGCCTGTAGAGTTGGCTGAGTTCCTGTTCACTGAGAAGGCTCATGATGGAGCGGGCCCAGCAACTTCCCTGATCTGCATTTTTGTTACACTTTTCAGGCATTTGATAATTGTGGCTTGAGAGGTGTCTGTTCAGCTCCTCAGAATTATCCACCGGGAAGGGGTCCACCACTGCAGCATGGCAAAAACCCATGGCGGTGGAGAACGCCAAAGCTATGATCGATGGATTAATGGACCTGTGAAAAAATGGCTTGTTCATCGACTACTGCTCGCTGTTTCAACGTTATACATAGGCACTCCCTGCCTTTCATATCAGCTATGAAACTTAGATAGCCAAGAGGCGTAAAAGTTCCTCAGAAGCCATGACAATGCTTGGAAAACCTTGGTTTTTAAGAGTATTGTAGAGTGCTGGGAGCCTGTCTGATTTAAGTTTTCGGCAGTGTCCCAGAGACAAGAGGTGGATCAGATGCTCTGTTTGCTCAGCTGACTGACTTCGCTTGATTCAGTGACTTCTGAAGGAAGGAACATGCGCACGCTTTACCCGGCTATAAAGCCATACTCTGTTTTCAAACTGGCTGTAGATACCGTTCATCAACTTTATGTGGAAGAGTGCGGGAGTCCAGATGGTATTCCCGTGTTGTTTGTCCACGGCGGGCCCGGGGTGGGTACTTCAGAAAAATCGCGGCGATTCTTTGATCCCGAGAAATATAGAATCATCCTTTTTGATCAGCGAGGCTGTGGTCGGTCGCTGCCCCATGCTGAGCTGGAAGGGAATACCACTCAGAATCTGATTGCTGATATGGAGCAGATTCGAAAACATTTGGGTATTGAAAAATGGCTTCTTTTTGGCGGCTCCTGGGGCTCAACCCTCTCTCTGCTCTACGCTCAGGCTCACCCTAAAAGGGTTATGGCCATGGTGCTCAGGGGGATTTTTCTGTCCCGACAGAAGGACTTTGACTGGCTCTACACCAAGCAGGGAGCCGGCAGAGTGTTTCCGGATCACTGGAAGCACTTTGAAGAAATTATTCCGGAAAGTGAGCGAGGTAATATGCTGGAAGCTTATTACAATCGCCTGACCGGTGATGATGAGCTGGCACAGATGAATGCCGCCAAGCACTGGGCATTATGGGAAGGGAGGATCAGCACATTGAAGCCCTGTCCTGATGCTGAAGAATTTTGCAGCGAACCACATAACGCAAAAGCCATATCCCGGCTTGAAGCTCATTACTTCATGAATGACAGCTTTATTGAACCTCATCAGATTATTCGTGACATGAAATACATTGACCAGATTCCGGGCATTATTGTCCATGGTCGATACGATATGATCTGCCCTTTGGATAACGCTCAGGTGTTAGCTGATCACTGGACAGAAGCAGAGCTTCAGGTGATCAGGGAGGCAGGTCATTCGTCCTCCGAGCCAGGTATTGTCGATGCACTGGTGATTGCCACCGATAAGTTGGCGGTTAAATTCGGTTGATTTCACATGGGTTCCAGTGATTTTCTTCCTGGCCCTGGCTATCAGCCGGGGCGACCTTTTATACAGACTTCCGGAGTAGGATAACCCATGCGTGGATTAATCCAGCGAGTTCAGTATGCCAATGTAAAAGTGAACGGTGAAACCGTAGGCCAGATTGCAGAAGGTCTTTTGCTATTGCTGGGCATAGAAAAGGACGATGATCAGGCAAAAGCGGATAAGTTACTGGATAAAGTGCTCAAATACAGGGCTTTCAGTGATCAGGATGGAAAAATGAATCTGGGTCTTCAAGACTCCGGTGGTGGGCTGTTGGTTGTCTCACAGTTCACGCTTGTCGCCGACACACGCAAAGGACTCCGTCCCGGCTTCAGTTCCGGGGCTTCTCCTGAGCATGGTGAAAAGCTGTATGACTATTTTGTCGAGCGTGCCCACACGCTTCATCACGATGTGGCAACGGGTCGTTTTGGAGCCGACATGAAAGTCTCCCTGTTGAATGATGGGCCGGTTACTTTCAATCTCGAAGTCTGATGTATTATTCGATGGAAAAACGCCAGAAGGGTTAATCTCCCGGCAGCCAGTCGTCATCTGTGATCTGCTCAAACGGCCAAGGGCATTGTTCGGGGAAGCTCTTGATTAAAACCGCAACGAGCGCAACACTCGCTGTTATGGATAAGGTTCAAGCTACCTTGTCAAACACTTAAGAAAGACATTTCTGGCACCGTTGATATCACGATCAACGGTGAAGCCCTCACCCTTAATAACCTTGGAAGAACCTAATTTTTCGTCAATGGTCCCGTTCCATGATTGAGTCTTGGATGTATAGGCTTCGTTGCAATCAACTACATGCTTTCCATACTTTTTTGCGTACCACTTAAGCCGCTTTTTGAATGGGTAGTGATTGAGGTCAAGCATCTGGCGGCAGGTGTTACGGCGAATGGTGCGAACCTTCTTATCTTTGCGTGTGACCATACCTCTTGTCTCAAAGGTTGGCAAAAATACAACGTCGTAGTTCGACACCAGCTCGAACGCCAGCCGGTTATGCAGATCAAGAACAATGTCATCCTTTTTGCATTTCAGCCGGTCAATTTCCCTGTTGAAATGAATAATCCGATCTCTTGCCCACTGGGGCATGTCGGGGAACTTAACGCCCTTCTGCGTGTTCAGGATTTTTTGCTTTTGACTGATCAAGCTGTCCACTTGCTTCATCAGTGGGAACAGCTTTGTTTTTGCAACCTTATCACCCGCTATCAACGCCTCTTTTTCGCTGTAGCAAGTGGCAAAGGTGCGAACTCCGGGGTCAACTCCAACGCATCTAACCTTCCCTTGGATTTCGGGATTTAGCTCAATATGTTGTTGAACCTGAATGAACCAGCGACCTTTGTCGTAGGTTATGAGACAAGACTTGCCAATCGCTTCTGCTGGCACATCTTCTGTCAGGTGAATCTTGCCAAGAGCTTGTACGCAGGGATTTAACCCCTTTGGCAAACGGTCAATAGAGAATGAGTGTCTGCTACCTTTGCGGCTTTTGAAACTGATTTCTGCAAAGCCCTCTTTAGCTCCCTTGAGCTTCTTGTTGTGCTCGCAGACCGCTTTGAATGTGGTCGCTGCCGCCAGTGTTCCATTATCAGAAACAATCGAGTTATAAGCCCTGCCACTTTCTTTTTGCTCCTGCTCCACTTGAGCTTTAATGGCGGGTCGCATGTTGATGAATTTTCCGCTGGCATCTTTATAGTCATCATTGCGGAAACGCTCAACAGCAAGGTTGTACGACCTCCGATAGAGCATCAGGGCATCGTGATAGGCTTGCTCATTCTCTGGGTAAAACCTGATCTTTTTTGACGCTACTATCTTTGCGTCTTTTAGCAGATCGCTTCCCGTAGTGGCTATTGCAGAATGAGGTAATGAAACCGATAAGCTCTTGGGTGTCGAATGACTCACTGGCGTTATCCGGGTCATCCAAAACCTCGATGTGTCCTCCCGATAATTCAACAAGCCATTTGATGAGTCCAAACCCTGATCGGGCAAGGCGATCTTTTGTGGCAACCACAATATGGGTTGGATTTCCGCACACCGCTGATTCCAGAATGGTTTGCAGTCCTTTTCGCTTAAAGTTGAAAGCACTGGCAATGTCGCTGATAAATTCTGCATCAGGGTGCTCTTTGAGTAAGATACGCTTTTGCGTGTCAATGCTGGATTTTTGCTTTCCAGAACTCACTCTTGTATAGCATATCTTCCTCTGCTGGTTAATGAATATGCGGAAGTGACCACCACTGGTTAGCTTCACTTTTTCGTAGTGACCGCTTTCGATCTTGCGCCTCATAGTTTGGCTGGTTACGCCTTCAATCTTGGCTAGCTTTGTAGTTGAACCCCACAAGATAAATTCACCTTTTGACGATTTATCTTGTTTCTGGCGTAATTGATTTTGCGATTGTTGCAATTTTATTTGACTGTAGGCAAAAAGCAGAAGGGAATCAAAATGAAGTCCCAAGGCTCAGACGTCTTTGTGGGGGGGCAAAAGAAGGAGCATTGCCAAAGACCGTTTTATCATCAAGACTCAAGAGCATCAGATCCAGCTATCTGGATTTTCTCGCTGAAAAAGGTGGAGAAATGGCTCGTAAACTGTTTTTCTGGGTTGCCGTTGGCGGAATGCTGATCACCTTGCTTCTGTCGTTTTTCTGGCCCGGGATACTTTGGCTGTTTGTTTTTCTGGTGCCTTACACTCTGGTCGGGATTTTTGATCTGACCTGCACCAATCATAACGTTTTGAAAAATTATCCTGTCATTGGCCATATGCGCTATGCACTGGAGTTTATCAGTCCCGAGATTCATCAATACTTTATCGAGTCAAATCAGAGTGGCAAACCTTTTAATCGTGAAATCCGAAATATGGTGTATTCAAGAGCCAAGGGCGTGTCTGATACCCAACCTTTTGGCACCCAGTTTGAACTGACCGATTGCGGCTACCATCGGGCCAATCATTCCCTGACCCCCAAAGAGGTGGATGCCAGCCATGGAAGAATACTGATCGGTGAACATTCCTGCTCACAACCTTATCTGGCGTCAAGGCTGAATATTTCCGGCATGAGCTTTGGCGCCCTGAGTGCCAATGCCATTAGAGCAATGAATGCGGGCGCACGCAGGGGTGACTTTGCTCACAATACGGGAGAAGGCGGGTTAAGCCGACACCATCTGGCAGAAGGAGGGGATCTGGTCTGGCAGATCGGCACAGGTTACTTTGGTTGTCGTACACAAGAAGGTGGCTTCGACGAAAAAGGTTTTGCTGAAAAAGTAAAGCATGAAGCCGTGAAGATGGTTGAGGTCAAATTATCCCAGGGAGCCAAACCGTCCCATGGTGGCGTGCTACCCGCCGTTAAAGTCTCAAAAGAAATTGCTGAAGCCAGAGGTGTTCCTGAGGGAGAGACCGTCATTTCTCCTCCCGCGCATTCGGCTTTTTCAACGCCTAAAGAGCTGATTTTATTTATTGATCATCTCAGGAGGATTGCCGCTAAGCCGGTGGGCTTTAAGCTCTGTTTGGGCAACAAAGTGGAGTTTATGGGGATCTGTAAAGCCATGCTGGAAACCGGTTTGGCTCCGGACTTTATTACGCTTGATGGCGCAGAGGGAGGCACAGGTGCAGCCCCGGTGGAGTATACGGATCGGCTGGGAATGCCGTTGAACGAATCACTGGTCTTTGCACACAACTGCCTGACAGGTGCAGGTCTGAGAGAGAAGGTAAAGATCATTGCCAGCGGCAAGGTGGCATCCGGTTTTGATATGGTGACAAAGATTGCTTTGGGTGCTGACCTGTGTAACTCGGCCAGAGCCATGATGTTTGCTGTTGGATGTATTCAGGCATTGAAGTGCAACACCAATCACTGCCCGACCGGAGTGACCACTCAGGACCCGGTCAGAGGCAGAGCCGTCAACATTGCTGAAAAACAGATCAGGGTGGCAAATTATCACCATGTGACGGTGGCCAGTTTTCTCGATATTGTTGGAGCAATGGGGCTGGACAGCCCGGAACAGCTGAATGCGAGGCATATCTTCCGACGTCTCGCCGATCAGACAGAAGCTTCTTACGCAACCATATACCCGGTTCTGGAAACAGGATGCCTGTTGAATCGCGATGATATGGTTGGCTACAGCAACCACTGGGCCCAGGCTTCGGCTGATGAGTTTTTACCCGGGCTGATCGCCTGAAATAGAAAACGCCGACATTAAAGTCGGCATTTTCCGGGTTAAACAGGATTACATCTGTTCAACGGTTTCAATGCCCAGCAGGTCAAGGCCTTTCTTGAGGATATGGGCAGTCAGGGCACAGAATTGCAGGCGGCTGATTTTAACGGGTTCGCTGACGCCTTCTTTGTTAACCGGGCAGTTTTCATAGAAGCTCATGAATGCACCAGACAAGTCGTAGAGGTAGCCGCAAAGTACGTGAGGCGTTCCTTCACGGGCAGCCTGCTCAATGGTTTCGCTGAATTGGTTGAGCTTCAGCGCCAGGTCTCTCTCGGAAGGCTCTTCAACCAGGATGTTACCGGTGAGGTCGGTTTCAGAAACTCCGGCCCTGCGGAAGATGCTTTTAATACGGGTATAGGCGTAGAGCAGGTAAGGCGCAGTGTTGCCCTCGAAGGCCAGCATGGTGTCCCAGTCGAAAACGTAGTCGCTGGTGCGGTTTTTGGACAGGTCAGCGTATTTTACCGAGCCCATGGCAACGGCTTTGATAACCTTGAACTTTTGTTCTTCGTTGAGATCAGAGGCTTTGCTGGCAACCAGTCTGGCTGCACGCTCTTCAGCTTCGTCCAGCAGATCTACCAGTTTGATGGTAGTACCGGCACGGGTTTTGAACGGTTTGCCATCCTTGCCCAGCATCATACCGAATGCATGATGTTCTGTGCGAGTATCTTCATTGACAAAGCCGGCCTTGCGGGCAATAGTGAAGATCTGGTCAAAGTGTTGTCCCTGACGAGCATCAACATAGTAAAGAACACGGTCGGCGTTCAAGGCGTGAGTCCGGTGCCGCAGGGCCGCCAGATCGGTTGTAGAATAGAGAAAGCCGCCGCCAGACTTTTCAACGATGACACCCATCGGGTCGCCGTCTTTGTTCTTGAATTCATCCAGAAAGACCACTTTTGCCCCCTGGTCTTCACTCAACAGGCCTTTGCTGTCCAGTGCATTGATAATGGCAGGCAGGCTGTCGTTGTAGGCGCTCTCACCCATAACATCGGATGGCGTCAGGGAAACATTCAATCGCTCGTAGACTTCCTGGTTGTGAGACAGAGTGATATCAACCAGTTTTTTCCAGAGTTTCAGGCAGTGCTCATCGCCAGATTGTAATTCGACAACATATTCACGGGCTTTTGTGGCGAACACTTCGTCATCGTCAAAACGTTTTTTAGCCGCCTTGTAGAAGGCTTCCAGATTTGAAAGCTCCATAGCCTGAGCTTCCTGACTGTCTTGCTCCAGTTCTTCGAGGTGAGCAATCAGCATACCGAACTGAGTCCCCCAGTCTCCCAAGTGGTTCTGGCGAATGACCTTGTGGCCCAGAAATTCCAGAGTGCGAGCGCTGGCATCACCAATGATGGTGGAGCGAATGTGGCCAATGTGCATTTCTTTGGCAACATTAGGCGCGGAGTAATCGACAATCACAGTTTCCGGGCTGTCGACAGAGGCTACACCGGAACGATCGTCTTTTACTGCTTCCTGCAATCTGGCAGCGAGCCATTCTGGCTTGAGATAGATATTAATGAAGCCGGGTCCGGCAATTTCCGTTTTTTCAGCAATACCTTCCAGATCCAGGTTTTCTTCTACTTTTTGGGCCAGATCTCGAGGCTTGAGTCCCATTTTCTTTGCTGCTGCCATCACTGCATTGCACTGATAGTCACCAAAGTTGGCTCGTGCGCTCTGACGAACCATCGCAGGAGTGTCCTCCGGGGCTCCGGCGGCGATCAGTGCTTTGATGACTCTGTCTTCAAGCAGTTTAAGAATATTCATGGAAAAAATTCCTTGGTCTGAAACGAGTGTACGATGATTTTTTTTGCTCATGGCTGCTCATCGGGAAAAATATTTTGCACTGTCTGCGTCTCATTGTTGATGGTTTTTCAAAATATCTTTCTATCGCTATGGGCATCTCTAACAGAGAGCCTGTTGACCTTTCTGGTCAGCGGCAGCCTTGTTCTGCAAAAAAGCAGGATGTCGAAAGTGATGGCGACTGAAAAACAACCTTTCAGCCTTGGCATCGTCGCAATGTGAATGTCAGGCAGCCCAGAAACATGCTGTAACAGAGGGCAATATCAGATGCTGACTGAAGCCTTTCAGGACTTGCCGCCTGAGAGGCAGATGAAGTGGCTGATGAGAGTGATTTCATAGCGGGAAATAATAGCGAATAAAATGGCTTTGAGACAATAGCAGTCTTCTTCAATCATGAGAAATGTTGCCACTGTCGAGAAATGTGAAGTCGGGTATCTACACCATGGTCAGCTGGTTGATTTGTCTACCCAGGCTGCTGCAGAGGCTGATAAACCGGATTTATCGCCATCAATGGGAAAATAAAATAACTGTCTTTTTTCCGAAAAGCGACTAAACATAAGGATTTGAATTCAGACACTTGAATATTCTTCAGATTAGTGAGAGCTTGCGATGTTTTTGAGGACTGTCTCCTTTGCCCTGATTCTATGGTTGGCATTAGCACCTTCAGTTAATGTTTCAGCAGTTAATTTTTCAGCCGGACAATATGAATCCAGTTTAATGGAGGCGGCTGCCGAGCATCGTGATTTCAGCCTCTACACCAGTCAGATGGATGCTGCTTTACAACACAAACTGTCCCGGCTGTTACCCTATCTGCCATTATACGACGGGGCATTTATTATTGATGTAGGATCTGGCACTGGAGCTGTGGCCGCAGCCATTGCCAGGGAAAATCCCGGATTAATGGTTCAGGGTATCGATATTCAGCCTCCGATGATAGCCCATGCCCAAAGTCGATACAGCGCAATAGAAAATCTTCATTTTGAGCAGGGCAGTAGCAATAAACCTTATGGCATGAATGCTGACGCAGTGATAATGGCTTCGGTCCTTCATGAGATCTATTCCTACAACGAAGATTCTCTCGCCGCTGTTAAACATGCTTTAGAGCTTGCCTATCAGACGCTTAAGAAAGGGGGGAGAATCATTATCAAAGATTTTGCCCGACCTGAAGATGGTACGAGGAGAGTTCGTTTTTATCACGCAAAATCTGATGTAAAAGACCGACATTGTTTCGCAGAATTTGCACTCGGCTTCTGGCAACTTAATCGGCCTGTGCCAATTGATTTGTATAAATGTACCGAAGATTATGAATCCTTCGAGACGGATATGGCATCAGCTTATGATTACATGTTCAGAAAGGATTACACGGAAGACTGGCATGCAGAAATTAAAGAACATTACGGATTCATTCATCCCCGCAAACTTATCTTTATGCTGAACGACGTTGGTTTTAAAGTTCATGTAGCTAAGTTTTTTGATAATGAATGGATTTTAGAGCACCGGATTCGTGGAAAAGTGTGGCTTAAGGATGTAAAGACCGGTGAGGACCTTCCGATTCCAAAATACGATATGGTCATTGTCGCTTATAAATAAAGCAGGTTAGCAAAATCGTCGTAAACCCTCGTCTGATAGAGGGCGTCTTAAAAGCCAACACGGCGGGGAGGATGTCAACTTCGACCAGCAAAGGTGATCGAAAGAGGTGTCAGTCAGAGGCAGCAATCAATCGATTATGCCCCCGTAGTTCATGAACGAACACCATGAACCCCTTGTTATTACGACATATGGTTATCACATTGCGGTCATCAGAGCTGAATGTGGCCCACTGGATCTGGGCATCGTGGGAAATGATCATTTTTTCGTCCCATGTTCCATCCGTTTGCTGGCCATAGATTTTCAACGTTTTATCTTCACTGATGGTCAATACGTGGCGGCTATCAGAGCTGAAGATGGCTTTGAGAACCCTTTTATCATGGGAAATGATCGCTATTTGCTGCCATGATCCAAGCTTCAGACTATAGATTTTTGCCGTGCGATCTGCACTGGCGGTTATCACATGGTGGCTATCAGGGCTAAAGGTGGCCCACAGGACAGAGAGTTTATGGCAAATGGTGTTAACGACCCATAATCCGTTATCCTCCCGGTACAGGATATTTGCCTTACCACCTCCACTGGAGGTTAACACATAGCGGTCATCGGGGCTGAGGGTAGCTGATATGACCTTGCGATTATGGGATATGGTAATTTCATGTTTCCATGATCCATCGTCCTCCTCAACATAGATGTTTACCCTGTTATCGGTACTGGTGGTCACCAGGCGGTGACCATCGCGGCTGAAGATGGCCGATGCGACCAAATCATCATCGGAAGTAGTCAATTTTTCTTGCCACAGCCCATTATCCTCCAGATCGTGAAGTTTTAATTTATGATCTTTGCTGATGGTCACTAGATGACGGTTATCAAGGCTGAAGAAGGCTAACAGGACCGGACCATCATGAGTAATGATTGTTTCTTGTTCCCATGATCCATTCTTCAGACCATAGATTTTCGCTGTATCATCATGACAGGCAATGACCAGACGTTGTCCATCGTAGCTGAATTGGGCGGATTCGATACTTTTATCTGAGGATATAAGGTCTTTTTCTTCCCATAATCCATCGTCCTTCAGAGTTAAGATTTTCGCCGTTCCATCGTAACTGGCAGTCACCAGATATCGGCTATTGGGGCTGAAGGCGGCTGATTTGATCATGCCTTTGTGGCGAATGGTGACTTCTTCTACCCAGGATTTATCGTCCTTCTCACGACAGATTTTTCCCAAGTCCCGGGAGATGCTCAACAGACGGCGTTGATCGTTACTAAAGCAGACCCTTAAGACAATATGAGGATGGGAAATTTTGATTTTTTTTGCCCAGCTGAATTCAGACTGTGATTCATTGAACTCGCGGGCATAGATTGTTGCCTGGCTATCCCGACCGGCAATCGCTATATAGAGACCATTGGGGATGGTACAGACAGACATGATATCGCGATCATGGGCAATGATGGTTTTTTTATCTACTGCAAATTTTTCACATTTAGACATCAGTCCAGTCAGGGTGAAATGGAACAAAGCAGGAAAATAAGTTTTCTCCCGGTGTTCTATGAGTGACGAAACTAACTCTTTATCATTCGTAAATAGCTGCAGCCATTGAGTGAGTTGTTTCACATCTTTTGTAGGAAGAGCACTCTTAAGTAGATATTGGTGTGGTGAAGTAAATCGCCGATACCAGGCCTTTGCAAGCGCATGGTTATCTTTAATGGTTCCGTGAAAGTAGGTACAGACCTGCTGTAAACGGGCAATATCCCGAAGCTCTAACAAGCCAATAATTTTGTCTTGTATTTCGATGGGCAAATCGGTCAATAAGGATTCTTGCTTGTCAGGTACTGAGATGGTTCTACCCCAACCACTGCCCGTTGGTCTTTCTAATTGAGCTTGATTGGAAGATAGTGAGAGTAAAGCTTCATTGTTGGAACTGTCCCGTATTTTATACATGTCTGGTTGCTCCTGAGTTACCGTTTCTCACCGAATAATAGGGTCGTTTAAAATTATGTAGTTAATTAGTAATGGTTTAAAACAAAAAGTTCATAACAGGTTGTTAAGTACAATTGACAAAAACAAGATCCTGATTTGAGAAAATGAGCAATAAGTAGACAGTGGTTTTTGTTTTTTGATACATGCAGAATGGCGTCACTCAGCGACAACATTCATTCTACATCTCCCCCAGACTGACCTGGCTGTCTTCAAGGTGGATTCTGCCCGTAAAAAATCCATCGTGGTTATTATGGGCTGCATTGTGGTCGACGATCAGCAGCAGGCTGTCAGGCAGATATTTTTTTAACATTTCCTGTGCCCGTTGCACCGATGCCTGATCCATCCCGGCGAAAATTTCGTCCAGTATGGCTACTTCGGGGCGCCGGTTAATTACCGAGAGCAGCGCCAGTTTTTTAATCTGGCCACCACTGAGCTGATCTTTCCAGTTACGTTCGTCGCGAAGCTGTTCTTCCAGAAGGTGCCATTGATCTTCAGGGCAGAAATCGATCTCCTGCAACCTGTTGATTAACTCTCTGTCTGTCAGGTCGCCTCGGTGTTCCGGCTTTTGACGACGCTGGTCGTTAGAGTCGCTTTCCAATCGTAACGTGACGAGTTCTCTCAGGGTTGTGTTGGGAGGAATGTAGGTTAACTGTTCGGCATGGAAGACTTCAGGCAACTCGCCATTGGCAGTGGTGTAGGTCACATTACCCGTTGCCCAGATACCGTTGCCGGCTTCTCTTCTGATCTTTGAAAGCAGGCTGCTCTTGCCGCTGCCAGAAGCACCGGAAACCGCATAATAGCCCTTGGGAATGGTCAATGCCTGATCGGTCATCAGCACTCCTTCAGGATGTCCCATGGAGAAGGCGTCCAGACGAATGGCGACCTCATCCCCTTTTTTTGCCCGATAGTCAGGCTGTTTCCAAAGTTCCGCCGGGGGATCGTTTATTTCTGCTCCCAGAGAATAAATGCTATAGAGCGCTTTATCGAAGCTCAGCAAGTTTTCGACGTTATTAGCGTGCCATGAGAAGGCGTCGGAAACACTGTCAGAGGCGAAAAGAAGGGCCTGATAATCGTCGTATGAGACTTCTCCGGTGCTCATTTTTTTGGCAATGAAAAGGCTTTTGGCGACGAAGTCAATAAGGCCTTTTGTTATGCTCCAGCTACCTGAAATCAGCTCTGCTTCAGACTGGCTGGCCTCTGTCTTTCGAAGTACCTGCAGCAGCTCGGAATACTTTTCGACCATAAAATCCTTTTTGGCACCGCTGCCAATGGTTCGGGCATTGGTGGTGAAGTCTTTTTTTAACAAGTCGATTTGAGTGTTCAGAGAATGCCTTTTGGTTTCCAGATCCAGGGCGCCCTGGTTAAGGCTCAGGGTTACGGACTCCGTCATTTTGCTGTAGATATCCATGAACACCAGCATATCGGCAGCGCCGCTTTTGACAATAAAAGAGAGGTCATAAAAACCACCGATATAAGCACGGGCCAGCGAACGCTTCAGTATGCTACCGGCGTTGACGACGTTGTGGATACTGACATCCATGTTGGCAATCAGGGTGTCGAGATTTTTATCCAGGTTCAGTCTGATAAAATTCTGGTCGTCGAAAAAGAGACTCTCCAGTTCATCCTGTGCAGCTTGCGTCATCAGAAGTCTGTAGTAGCTGTTTATCACCGAATCCATCAACCAGTGTCCCAGGTAAGGCAGGCAGAAATAGCCCAATGACAGACCGGCTTCCATATAATTGGATAGAGCCTCTTCCGGCTGTATACCGAGCCTTGGATTAAAGTTTGACAGACTTGCCTGGATAGATTGAGACCGGGAAGAGTGCATTTTGGCCAGTCTGGAACTCATCAGTTGAGAGCCTGCTATGGCAAGAGCCTGCATGTGTGAGAGTCTCTGGATGGTTTGGCGATCCATAATTTCATTAAGGATCTGATCCATTTCAGAAACGACTTCCAGATTGGTTTTGTCATTTTCGCGACTGGAGGGTTTCAGCGTGATACACAGATAAGAAAGAGATCGCTGGTCTTCTGAAAGTGAGGTAAACAGGCAGGTTCCACTCCAGACAGTGCCGGCACTTTCCAATAAATAAGGCACATTGAGTTGAGACACCGCAGAGCTGTACGAGCTGCCAATCAGTGGCAGGCGGCCCAGAGCCGATGAGAAAAAGGGCGTCATTACTTTTAGCTGGGTGACAGCGGATAATGTTGTGGATAAGGGCTCGGTGCCCGTAAGATTACAGGCTGCCATCACTTCATCGACTGCACCGATAGCCGCTCCTGCAGCCGCTCCCGGCATTCCTCCCAGGATGGCGCCGTTGATGGCTCCCTTTGCGGGTGCGCTGACGTACTTTTCAAGGAAGTTAAACTGGCCTGAAGCAATCAGTGCGCCACCGACAAAACCACAAAGGTAATTAATAGAGCTGGGCATGGGAGTATTGCTCATGGTAGCGGCTCCCATGACACCGGCACTCATATAATAGGAGGCAGATGTATTGAAGTGATTGTAAAGTAAATCCAGGCCGGATAGTGCGACACCGGAAATAACGCCTGCACTCACGGTATAAGAGGTTTGGTCGGGCGAATTGCTCGCAGCTATGCCACCTGCAATACCGCTCATGACAGGCATTACCAGCCACTGAGAATTATGCAATATCTGATGAGGCTGGTGAGATACCAGATCAGGATAAGAGGGTTGTAATAATTCTGAACAGAAAGCCATTTCATTCATTAATAACAGAATGAATCCCAATACAAAAAATCGCACTCAAAACTCCTTTTACTTCTTAATTCTTCTTTGTGTGTCACTTCAGTGGACTAGATATTAGAGTATGGGGGGGGCGGAAAAGTTCCTTCTTTTCTGATAATCAGTGAAGTAGTTTGAAGTGCTTATCTGGAAGGAGGCTACTGCTGTGTGGCGTGCAAAATGGGAAGTATCCGAATAGAGGTCTTTCTACTCTCCCTGCCCCCTATCAGGCGAGGGTTCTTGACCGCTCAAGAAGGTTCTGTTTCACAGTTTGTAGCTCAGCACCAGACACTTGTGTCCGGCGCTTAGTGTGGAGCGTCAGAATTCAGATCTGATTCCTGAGTCCTAATTGATCAGGATGAGGGTTTAGATAGGTTTGTTCCCGAATGTAATCGTTACCATGATTTTCAATGAAATGGCGTAGCATGGTCATTGGAACCACTAATGGCAATATACCCTGACGGTACTCTTCGACCAGTTTGAGAAACTGGTTTCGCTCTTTGGTATCCACGGTTTTTTTCACATACCCCAGAATGTGCAACATGGTATTGGTGTGGGACTTGCGGTTAGCCCTTTTTTTCAGGGTGTTCATGAATTCTTCGAAGTATTGTGCCAGCAAAGATTCCAGTTCCAGTTTGCCACCTTTGGCAACCAGTTTTCCCAGGGCTGTATAGTCACTGGGGTTGTGAGCCATGATCATATATTTGTGGGCAGAGTGGAAATGAACCACAGCGGCATGACTGGGGTTGTTCAGCACTTCGTTGTGCCAGCGGTGATAGGCATAGACCCGGGTGAAGAAATTTTCCCTTAAAACGGGATCATGGAGTCGGCCTTCTTCCTCAACCGGCAGTAAGGGTTGTGCTGCCATCAGGGCCTTGGCGTAGGCACCGGCTGAACTGACGCCGGAAGGGCAGCCGTTTTCATGGTAGACCTTGACCCTTTCCATACCGCAGCTGGGGGATTTTTGCATCAGGATGTAGCCACTGATATCGGTTAATTCTCTGGCTTTCTTGTAGCCATAGTCCGTTAGTTGATCGGTAACATCGACATCCGGATGATCCGTACCCACAACCCGAACCTGCTGGATATCCCCAACCAGACGAATTGGCTCTCTGGGGGTGCCGAGTCCGATGGCTACTTCGGGGCAGACTGGTTCGAAGTGGAAGTACTGGCTCAGGGTATTCATGCAGAATGAAGAGCGCTTGTGCCCACCATCGTACCGGACTTTCTGACCCATCAGGCAGGCGCTGATGCCGAGTTTGATGTCTTTTTCAGGTTCTGGAATCGAGACGATAGCCATTTAACTCTTCCTTTCTTATCCCTTTGCTTTCAATGTCACTTATTTTAAGGCAAACCCCCGGGAGCCTGTCGGACTATGGTTCGACCCGGGCTCCGGAAAGAGCGGCCATCTTTATCTTTTGTAAGCTTCCTGCCAGGTCCGAATAAAACGACAGCACGGAAGGCTAACATACTACTGCGTACGTATAAGTCCAACGATTCGGCACTGATAATAACAAAGACCGATAACAACAAAGGCCCAAGTTGCACTCACTTGAGAAACTCCCATATCAATATCGCTGAGAAACCTCCGACTGCCCCAGACACATAATCGGGCAGAGAAAAACCGAATATACTACGAAACAATAAACCGATTAAAAAACTTGCTACCAACATCACTGCAAGGGCAATCAGGCAACGTTTCCAGAGAGGCAATATGGATGAAGCAGTTTTAACATCAGACATGATTATCTTCAAAAGACCATAATCACCCAGTCTAGTAGGCGACCGTCATAACCCGCAAATTCAGAGGCGTTATAAACAGCGTGATTTACGATGCAAAATCGACCTGAGGGGTTGCTCAGACAGGTCAACCAGTCGCACAAATCCAACAATAAAAGCTGACTCGCCCCACTGAAATTCATTCCCGAAGGCTCAGGAGCGAGACAGGCTCTCCCGATTTTGTTTATGACTGCTTCAGCGCCTTGAAAGCAGAGAGTACTTTTGCTCTGGATGCTTTGAGGTCAACAATCGGTGCCGGGTAGTTAATCTCATGAGTATCTTTTTGCCAGGGGGCGTGAATCTCCTTACTGCTGAGTTTGTTCAGCTGGGGTAGCCAGTAGCGAATAAACTGGCCTTGTGAATCAAATTTCTCGGACTGACTGACAGGGTTAAACATTCTGAAATAGGGGGCCGCATCGGTGCCTGTGCTGGCAGACCACTGCCAGCCACCGTTGTTGGCAGACAGATCACCATCAATCAGATGCTGCATAAAGAAGGTTTCCCCGAGGCGCCAGTCAATCATCAGATTTTTGGTCAGGAACATGGCCGTGACCATTCTGAGGCGGTTGTGCATCCAGCCGGTATTCACCAATTGCTTCATGGCTGCATCGACTAATGGAAAGCCGGTCTCACCTTTGCACCAGGCATTGAATGCCTGTTTATCCTGATTCCAGGGCAGATGTTCGGTTTCCGTGATGAATGCCCTGCCTCTGGAGAGTCTGGGAAATCCATGCAAAATATGTTTGTAAAACTCCCGCCAGATTAACTCACTCATCCAGCATTGCAGGCCATCACTTCCTGAATCCATTTCTCCGTTGTTGGCTTGAAGGGCAGCATAAAAACACTGTCTGAGGGAGACTGTTCCTGAAACCAGATAGGGTGAGAGGGTGCTGGTGGCATCAATACCCGGGAAATCCCGGAACTTTTTATAACCTTCACCATGAGACTCAATAAATGCTTTGAGCCGGTTTGCTGCTTCCTCCTCACCAGCGGGCCAGAGTTTTTGCAGACCTTCTATCGGCGTAAACAGATTCTGGTAGTCGACGGTCTCAACTTCAGACAGCTTCAGGGGCTTTTGTTTTTCAGGCGCAGGCAGTGGCTGAATCTGATGCAGGTTAAGGGTTCGATAGAGGGCCTTTTTAAAGGGCGTGAAGACTTTGAAATAATCACCGCTGCCATTCAACAGTTGGCCGGGAGGGATCAGGGTCTGGTCAGAAAAGCGCTGGCACTCTAGCTGCTGCCCGATAAATGTTTGCTCTACAGCCTTGTCCCTGTTTTCTTCATTGAGCCCATGTTCGTTATTAAAGCTTATGCCATCGCACTGTAGCTTCCGGGTCATCTGCAACAGTTGTTGGGCACAGTGCTCAAACCTGAGAGACTGGATAACGACCAATGGAATGTTGAGTCTGTTGAGAGACTGCTCCAGTTGTTTGAGATTCTGCATCCAGAACCAGAGCTTGTTCGGGCTGTCATTGTGCTCCTGCCACTGATCCGGGCACAGGCAATAAACAGCTACAACCTCATTTTTGTCTGCACAGTGGTACAGAGCAGGGTTGTCTCTCACTCTCAGATCGCCTCTGAACCAGACCAGTGTTCGACTCATAGATATGTAGGCTGGAAATCCAGCCCACCTCCGAAATAGGCAAATAAATACTCTCTCTGACTGAGCTGGATTTTCATAGTGTGAATAGCACCTTCAGTTATATTTTTAAGTTATAACTCTGTTACGGACTTTAAAAGGAAGTGGATCATCCCGGGGAAACGTTAAGAACTCTGGCTTAAAAGTTGCTAAACAATATTTTAACTTTCTCACTATGCTATCAGGGGAGTTAATAGCATAGATGAGCTAACAGGATGGCTTTAAAAAAAGGTACTACACATGCTCGATACGAGTTCGTTTCCAACAACCCGTTCTGTTGAATATGAGCAGGTTTCTGATGATTATCTGAAACAGAGACAACTTAAGAAAGGAGCAGCGGGCTGGCTGGTTCTGGCTGGACTCGGGGTTTCTTATGTGATTTCCGGAGATTTTGCCGGTTGGAATTTCGGGCTGGAACAGGGCGGTTTTGGTGGCATGCTCCTGGCCACCCTTGTCATGGCTATTATGTATACCTTTATGGTGTTGTCATTGGCTGAGCTGTCTTCTTCATTGCCTACTGCTGGTGGCGGCTACTCCTACGCCCGTCGGGCAATGGGTCCTTGGGGAGGGTATCTGACAGGCACCGCCATACTTCTTGAATATGCGATCGCGCCTGCAGCGATAGCCGTGTTTATAGGCGGGTATGTGAATGAACTTTTTGGTTGGGACGGACCCCTGGTTTACGGTGCCTTCTATGCTGCCTTCATTGGTTTGCACCTTTTGGGGGCCGGAGAAGCTCTGAAAATCATGATGGTGATTACCGGCCTGGCATGTTTAGCCATAGTAGTGTTTATCCTGGGAATGATTCCTGTCTTCAACGTCGACAACCTGTTTGATATCGCCGTGAATGCAGAAGCTACCGGCGCTTCAACTTTCCTGCCCGAAGGTTATGTCGGTATCTGGGCTGCCATCCCATTTGCCATGTGGCTGTTTTTGGCGGTAGAGGGTGTTCCCCTGGCGGCGGAAGAAGCCAGCGATCCCAAGAAGGATATGCCCAGAGGGATTATCACCGCCATGGTCGTTCTGTTGTTGTTTGGAGGGCTGGTACTGGTTCTGGCCCCCGGCGCAGTGGGCGCCGAATACATGAAGGATCATGCTGCTCCACTGGTAGGGGCTCTGCAAGAAGTCTATGGTAAAGACTCTTACATGGCGACCTTTGTAAACTTTGTTGGACTTGCCGGTCTGATCGCGTCCTTCTTTTCTATCATTTACGCTTATTCCCGACAGGTATTCGCCTTGTCCAGAGCCGGCTATTTACCTCGCTTTTTATCAAAAACCGGTGAGCGAAAAGTGCCCACAATGGCCCTGGTCATTCCTGGAATCATTGGTTTCCTGCTGTCATTGACCGGAGAAGGTGATCTGATGATCACTATGGCCGTTTTTGGTGCCACCCTCTCCTACGCCATGATGACGCTGTCTCATATTATCCTGCGAGTTAAAGAGCCAGAGCTGGAACGTCCTTATAAAACGCCGGGTGGCATCATAACGTCAGGCATTGCTTTTGGTCTGGCTATTGTTGCCTTTCTCTCTACCTTTCTGGTGAGCAGCGAAGCCGCTTTCTGGTCTGCGGCTTTCTATGCCGTCATGGTGGCTTATTTCGGTTTATACAGCCGACAGCACCTGGTGGCTAAAGCGCCAGAAGAAGAATTCGAAGCCATTGCTGAAGCTGAGTCTGAGCTGAGCTGAGCTGAGCTGAGCTGAGCTGATTGGTTGGGCATCTTTCTGGTGCCTGACACCTGAAAAGCCTAAGAAAAACGAGTATCAAATATGCACAACCCCAGAGATGTCAAAACCATTGATGATGCCAAAAAGATTGTTGAAGAAAGAGGACTCTCTCACGTTAAAGTCGGTCTTTTCGATAACGATGGGATCATGCTTGGCAAATACATGAGCAAGGCCAAGTTTTTTTCAGCTCTGGAAAGCGGCTTTGCCTTTTGTGATGTAATCCTTGGCTGGGACAGTAAAGACCAGCTTTATGACAATGTAAAATATACAGGCTGGCATACCGGATACCCTGATGCTCCCGTACGAATCCTGCCCCATTCCTGCCGGGAGATCCCATTTGAAAATGGCATGCTGTTGTTCATTGCCGAATTCAAGGGGCAGTCAGAAGCGCTCTGTCCCCGGGGTACATTGAGAAGGGTAATTGAGAAAGCAGCTGACATGGGCTTTGATGCCCGTGCGGCGCTGGAATATGAATTTTTTATGTTCCAGGAGACACCGGAATCGGTTCGGGAAAAAGGCTTTCGAAATCTCAAACCATTGACGCCTGACTGGTTTGGTTATTCGATGATAAGAAACTCAGTGCATTCCGATCTTTATCACCAGATACTGGAAATGGCCGAAGTAATGGACTTTCCCATCGAAGGCATTCATACAGAAACCGGGCCTGGCGTGGTCGAAGCTGCCATTGCTGTCGACTCTGCTGAAAATGCCGCAGATAAAGCCGCGCTGTTTAAAACGTTTATGAAGGTGCTGGCGCAGCGTAATGGGCTGATGGCCACTTTTATGGCCAAGTGGTCACCGGATTATCCGGGGCAGAGCGGTCATATTCATTTGTCGTTGTTCAACAAAAAGGATGGGCAGTCGGCGTTCTTTGATCCCAGCCAGAAACACAACATCAGTCAGACACAGAGGCACTTTATTGCCGGTTTGCAGCGATTAATGCCTGAATTTCTGCCCATGCTGGCCCCTACCGTCAATAGTTACACCCGACTTATTCCCGGCTTCTGGGCACCTACCGACGCGACCTGGGGGGTTGAAAACCGTACCACTGCATTGCGTGTTATTCCGGGCTCAGAGAAGTCACAGAGAGTGGAATACCGGCTTGGCTCTGCAGATGCTAACCCTTATCTTTCCCTTTCCGGCGCTTTGGCTTCCGGTCTTCAGGGCATTATTCACCAATGGGAGCCTGAGGATCAGGTGAAAGGAAATGCCTACGACCAGGGGCACCCACCTGAATATGCACTTCCCTCAACGCTCTGGGATGCAGCTCAAAAATTCAAGCAATCCGAAGCCGCCCGAACGATGTTGGGTGGCGCTTTTGTCGAACACTACGCTGCTTCCAGAGAGTGGGAAGAACGAGAGTTCAGAAAGCATATTACGGATTGGGAAATGGATCGTTATTTCGAAATTATCTGATCACTTCCAACGGATTTAAAACAATGAATAATACACAGATTACCCTTTCACCAGTGGATGGTTCGGTGGTTGCTGAACGTCCACTGTCTGATGTTTCAGACATTAATCAAGCGTTGGCAAAGGCTGAGAAAGCTCAGCTTGACTGGCAAAGTACTGCTCTGGAAGAGCGGCAAAACATCTGCAGCAAAGCTGTGGATTATTTTGTCGCTCAAAAAGACGACATTGCCAGTGAAATTACCTGGCAGATGGGCAGACCTGTCAAATACGCTGCCGGAGAAGTGGCAGGGTTTGAAGAGCGTGCCTGCTACATGATTGAAGCTTCAAGTGAAGCACTGAAGCCCGTCACAATTCCTGAAAAAGAAGGCTTTACCCGTTATATCTGCAAGGAAGCTCTGGGTGTTGTGCTGGTCATAGCGCCCTGGAATTATCCTTACCTGACTGCAATCAACAGCATTATGCCGGCACTGCTGGCCGGTAATGCCGTGCTTCTGAAACATTCCGCTCAAACCCCGCTCTGTGCTGAGCGCATGGTAGAAGCCTTTCTGGAAGCGGGTCTGCCTGAAGGGCTTTTTCAGTATCTGCACATGTCCCATGAGAACACTGAGTACCTGATTCAATGTGACGCGATCAAGCATGTGGCGTTTACGGGCTCAGTTCCTGCGGGAGCCGTAGTAGAAAAGGCGGCTGCCGGACGATTCATCGGTATGGGTCTGGAGCTTGGTGGCAAAGATCCTGCTTATATCAGAGCGGATGCTGATCTGGATGCAGCGACAGACACGGTGATAGACGGTGCTTTCTTTAACTCCGGTCAATCCTGCTGTGGCATAGAAAGGCTCTACGTACATGAAGCTGTTTATGATGCATTTGTTGAAAAGGCTGTTGCTCTGGTGAAGCAATACCGCCTCGGACGACCCGATGATCCTGAAACCACTCTGGGTCCTCTGGTAAAAAGCAGTGCTGCGGACTTTGTCAGGGGGCAGGTGGAAGAAGCTGTGTTACAGGGTGCAGTTGCTCATATCGATCCGGCCTTGTTTCCCAAGGATGAAACAGGCACTCCCTATCTTGCACCCCAGCTGCTGACTCAGGTAAATCACGATATGCGGGTGATGACTGAAGAAAGTTTCGGTCCTGTTTTAGGGATTCAAAAAGTTTCCTCGGACGAAGAAGCGCTCAGCCTGATGAACGACAGTGAATTTGGACTGACTGCCGCCATTTTCTCACGGGATATTGAACGAGCGGTTGAGTTGGGTCGTCTGGTTCAAACCGGCACTTTCTTTGTCAATCGCTGTGACTATCTTGACCCTGCCCTGGCCTGGACAGGCATTAAAAACTCTGGTCGAGGCTGCACCCTGTCGGTGTTGGGTTTTGATGCCCTGACCCGACCCAAATCCTTCCACATCAAGCACGGCTGAGGCAGAAAGGAGACGTCAATGAACATTGAGCAGTACACAGCTAACTGGAATTTTCCGACAGCCATCCGTGCTGGCGCTGGCCGTATCAAAGATCTATCCGCTGCCTGTATGGAACTGGGGATGAAAAACCCACTCATTATTACTGATCCCGGGTTGTCACAGTTGCCCATGGTTCAGGAAGCCCGGTTACAGGTCAGCTCTGCTCTGACCGGTTGTGGACTGTTTTCCGGAATCAAGGGTAATCCAACCGGTGAGAATGTCTCAGCCGGCGTCGCTGCCTGTAAGGAAGGCGACCATGATGGTGTGATCGCTTTTGGCGGGGGGTCTGCCCTGGATGCGGGCAAGGCTATTGCCCTGATGGTTGGCCAGAGTCGTTCAATCTGGGATTTTGAAGATGTGAGTGATAACTACCTGAGAGTGAATGCAGAGGGAATGCTGCCCGTTGTGGCCGTGCCCACCACTGCCGGAACAGGCTCGGAAGTGGGGCGTTCTTCTGTGATCACCCATCAGGATGAGCAGGTGAAAAAGATCATTTTTCACCCGGGTATGCTTCCTGGCATCGTGCTTCTTGATGCCGAACTGACCTGTGGTTTGCCTGCCGGACTCACTGCAGCGACCGGTATAGATGCACTCTCCCATAATCTTGAAGCCTATTGTTCGCCTTTCCATCATCCTATGGCCCAGGGCATCGCACTGGAAGGCATTCGTCTGGTAAGAGACTATCTTCCCAGGGCAGTGGCGCAGGGCAGTGATCTTGAGGCCCGGCATCAGATGCTGGTGGCCTCCAGCATGGGGGCAACGGCCTTTCAGAAAGGTCTGGGTGCTATGCATGCTCTGGCGCATCCACTGGGGGCTTTATACGACGCTCATCATGGATTGTTGAATGCCATTCTGATGCCCTATGTTCTGAAGGCAAACAGAGCAGCCATCGGTCATAAAATGGCGGCCCTCAGTCGTTACCTTGACCTGCCTGCTCCAGACTTTGACGCTTTCTTCAACTGGGTGATAGAGCTCAGAGAACAGTTGGAAATCCCCCATACACTGGCTGAAATCGGAATCGACGATAGCCAGCTGGATAAAGTCGGGCGGATGGCGTTTGCCGATCCTTCGGCAGCCGGAAACCCAATCTCTTTCTCTGCGGCTGAATATCAGCAGATAGGCCAGGATGCGGTTCGGGGAGATCTATGATGAAAGTCGGTTTGCTATTGTGTGATGACGTTTCGCCCGAGCTGCGCAAGGTTCACAACAATTATCCGGATATGTTTCTGGCTCTGTTGAGAAAGCAGGAACCTGATATACAGATGATCACCTACCGGGTAGTGGATGGTGAGATTCCTGAAACGACCCATGAGTGTGATTGCTGGATTATCTCGGGCAGTCGTCACAGTGCTTATGATCCTTTTCCATGGATAGCTTTATTGGAAGGGTTTATCAGAAGGCTGTACGAGGATCGTTGCAAGTTGGCGGGTATTTGTTTTGGTCATCAAATCATGGCAAACAGTCTTGGGGGGCAAGTAGCGCTGGCTGACAAAGGCTGGGGTGTTGGTATGTCGTACAATCACGTCACCCGAAAGACCCGCTGGATGGAGCCTGCGGTTGAGGACTTCAAGTTACTGGTCAGTCACAGGGATCAAGTCACTCGTTTGCCATCTTCGGCTGAAGTACTCGCCTGCAGTGATTTCTGTCCCAATTTTATGCTGCAATATGGCGATTCTTTTATCAGTATTCAGGGGCATCCGGAATTCAGCAAGTCTTACTCTGCGGACTTGATGAATTCACGTCGGGAGGCGATTCCCGGGGACAGAGTGCGCAAGGGCATGGATTCGTTGAAAGACGATCCTGATAGTGATCTGATAGCTCAATGGATCATGCAGTTTTTCTAGTCATGGTCTAACCCGGAAATTTAATTGAGTTTCCGGGCTGATATTAAAATGGCTTATTAATCAATCGGTTGTATTAATATATGAAGTGCTGAAACAAACGGCTACGTTTTAGTAACAGTAGTCTTATTCGGATTTGACGTATGATATCAGTGAGTCGCCAGAGATAGATCGAGCCCTCTGGCCGTTTTCAATATTTGATTCTCACTGCCCTGGGGAAATACAAGTCCATATGAAATGGATTGAGCTCTGGTCACTCATCTGAAAGACCGGGCCAACAGAACAACATTATGTTTTTAGATCAATATTGTACTGAGCTGGAAAATAACCAGTTCTCATTCACTCGTCAGCAGTCCAGTGATTTTGCCAAGAATATCGCCAATGACTTCAACCCGCTGCATGATGTCGACACCAAGAAGTTTTGTGTTCCGGGTGATCTTCTGTTTGCCAAAATTCTCTGCTCTGAAGGGCTATACCCTGATATGAAAGTGAGTTTCAGTGGCATGGTCAGTGATGGCGTTGCCCTGTCGATTGCCGATGCCGGCAATGGTGACAAGATTATTTGTGACCAGAGTGAGAAGGAATACCTGCGGGTTGAGCATGATGGCAAGCAAACAAACAATGCTGACATGATTGCAAAGCTGGTAAAGGCTTATGTGGCGTTCTCAGGTGAAAACTTCCCACATGTTCTGGTGCCACTGATGAAAGAGAAGAATGTCATGATTAATGTGGCGCGGCCTCTGGTTATCTACGAAACCATGTCGGTACATCTGGACACAATTGATCTGAAAGACCCCGTAATAGAGGCCTCAGCGTCTCATCTGGAAGTGAATGGCAAACGTGGTAATGTCACCCTGGGCTTTGTCTTCAAAGAAGGTGACAAAGTTGTGGGCGAAGGGAAGAAAACCATGGTTCTGGCCAACTTGCGGGAATATGATCAGCCTGCCGTCGACAGTATGGTCGAGGAGTATAATCGTCGCCGGATAGAATACGCAGCTTGATTATTCTTCTGCATTATGAGGCTATCGGGAGCCTATCAGGCTCCCATCATTCTGTTATAATCCCGAATCCGCCATGGAAGACATCAGAGAGCCTGGTTTCCAGAGAGCTTCTCAAACATCAGGATTAAGAATCAGAGAGAAAGGATAGAGAGTCATGCCTGCATACCGTTCAAGAACCTCGACCCACGGTCGTAATATGGCTGGAGCCCGCTCGCTTTGGCGTGCCACGGGTATGAAGGATGATGACTTCAAAAAGCCTATTATTGCCGTAGCCAACTCTTTTACCCAGTTTGTTCCCGGCCATGTTCATTTAAAAGACATGGGACAGCTGGTGGCCAGAGAAATTGAAAAGCATGGTGGTGTAGCCAAAGAGTTTAATACCATCGCCGTCGATGATGGTATCGCGATGGGCCATGACGGCATGCTTTACTCCCTGCCCAGCCGGGACATCATTGCCGACTCCGTTGAGTACATGGTAAATGCCCATACTGCTGATGCCCTGGTCTGTATTTCCAACTGCGACAAGATTACTCCCGGAATGCTCAATGCCGCCATGAGACTGAATATTCCAGTGATATTTGTCTCCGGTGGTCCCATGGAGGCCGGTAAAACCAAATTGGCACAGCATGGACTGGACCTGGTCGATGCCATGGTCATTGCCGCCTCGGATGCCGACGATGAAACTGTTGCTGAGTATGAACGTTCAGCTTGCCCAACCTGTGGCTCCTGCTCCGGTATGTTTACCGCCAACTCCATGAACTGTTTGACGGAAGCTCTGGGTCTGTCCCTGCCCGGCAATGGTTCCATGCTGGCCACTCATGCCGATCGTGAGCAACTGTTCCTCGAAGCCGGTCGACGGATTGTCGATATTACCAAGCGCTATTACGAACAGAATGACGAGTCTGTTCTGCCTCGCTCTATTGCCAGCTATAAGGCCTTTGAAAATGCTATGAGTCTGGATATAGCCATGGGGGGGTCCACCAATACCATTCTGCATTTGCTGGCCGCTGCACAGGAAGCGGGTGTCGATTTCACCATGAAAGATATTGATGCCCTTTCTCGCAAGGTGCCTCAGCTGTGCAAGGTGGCACCTAACATCCAGAAATACCATATGGAAGATGTCCATCGTGCGGGTGGTGTGTTTGGCATCCTGGGTGAACTGGATCGGGCAGGGTTGTTGAACAATGAGATCCCGACGGTTCACAGTGAAACCATGGCCGCAGCTCTGGCTAAATGGGATATCAAACAGACCAGTGACGAATCGGTACTGACATTCTTCAAGGCAGGACCTGCCGGCATACGTACGACACAGGCATTCAGTCAGGAAACTCGCTGGCCAACGCTGGACGATGATCGTGAATCAGGTTGTATCCGTACACTGGAGCATGCATACAGCAATGAAGGTGGTCTCGCGGTTCTGACCGGTAATATTGCTCTGGATGGTTGCGTAGTAAAAACCTCTGGTGTCGATGAGAGTATTCTGGTTTTTGAAGGACCTGCACATATCTGTGAGAGTCAGGAAGATGCAGTCAGTGATATTCTGGAAGGTCGGGTAGAAGCCGGTGATGTTGTCATCGTCCGCTACGAAGGTCCCAAAGGTGGTCCGGGTATGCAGGAGATGTTGTATCCGACCAGCTACCTGAAATCCAAAGGTTTGGGTAAAGAGTGCGCGCTCCTGACCGATGGTCGTTTCTCTGGTGGTACTTCCGGACTTTCCATAGGTCATGCTTCTCCAGAAGCGGCAGCGGGGGGCAATATTGCTCTGGTAGAAAAAGGCGATATCGTTCGTATTGATATCCCTAATCGTACCATTGACGTACAGTTGTCTGATGAAGAGCTGGCCGAGCGTCGTACCCGGATGGAAGCGAAAGGCAAGGCAGCCTGGAAACCTCTGAAAGAGCGGCCTCGTAAGGTTTCTGCGTCATTAAAAGCCTATGCGGCTATGGTGACCAGTGCCGATAAAGGTGCTGTCAGAGATGTGTCGCTCCTGGATTGACAGTGACTCATGAACGACAAGCTCTATGTTATATAGAGCTTGTCGTGTACTTTATCTGTCGTAAACAAACAAAAAATTCAGGACAATGAGTCTGAGCTTACATTGATGTGCCGACTTAATCGAAAATAGCCACTATTTTGGCTATCGCTTCTTCAACTGCATCAGGATCAGCTTTCTCTATGAATTCTAGTTCTCCCGAAAGGTAGTCCAATGACTTGATCTGTTCACAAAGGGCAACTCCTGAAACATCTCCGCCATCAATTTTGACCTCAAAGGGCCAGCCTCTTATTGTTGATGTTATTGGGGCCACCAGAGCATATTTGGTAAACCGGCTATACAGCTTATTCGATAGAACCAACCCCGGCCTTCTCTTACGTATTTCCCTTCCTGAGGAAGGATCGAAGTTGATCCATACAACATCACCTCTGTCAGGAATATAGGGCATCAAATCTTCTCCCCACCAACAGGACCATCATTCATCCACTCCCTATCTTCCTGATTAGGCTCAAAACTGTTCTCGTCATAACCATCAAACATCTGCTCCAAGGTGTATTTCACCTTTGGCTTTGATTCCTTCAGGAGAATTTCACCCTTTAAAGAATTTACTTCCAACCAGGAACCTTCACCTAACCCTGAAATAGAAAGAGCCTTAGCAGGTATTCTAACAGCAAGGCTATTACCCCATTTTTTAATTTGAACGATCATCTGGCCACTGGCTCCGAATAAAAGTATATACACAGGTATAGACTATAGCGCCTGTGCAAGTTAATACAAGCGTTCTTAAATTTGGCCACTTTTAAAACTACGAGTGCTCGAAATCGTACAGGGAACTGAATTTTAGTTTCAGGTCTCCAGCCCATGCTCAAACACTAATCCTTACTGACTTTCATTTTCAGAGATGAGGTTGAGCCCGTTATCCGCCTTTTCTATTTAAAAACGGAGTTCAAAGGGTGATCAGGCTTGGTCTGGCGGGTGCTGAAAATCTGTCGCTGCTGCAATAGATGGACTACTTTACTGTAGCGTTCAAACTAAGCTAGAAAGACGACAATGGGTAATTACATGGCTCGATTACCAACTGCTGCTTCCCTTGGCCTCATCATAATGGCTTGCCCCTGTTCAAAACTGCTGGCAGGAAGTCCTTTTTCAACGCCAATGATGGAGGAATTTGTCAGAGAAAAAACCACAAAAGGGTCTGGCTTCCTGGAGGATTTAATTAACCATAATGCTTATACAGGCAAAATCCCTCCTTTTGTACCCAGCCCAAATAGCACCCATCTTATCTTTGCAATGAACTATGAAAATGAGCAAGGCGAAATAATAGCTGAGGGTTCAGAAGCATCGGATGGGGCTGGAGCGCAGCAGCCTCAGGCTTTAATGGATATTCCGCTCCCGCCAATGAATCATGCACAAATTACTGCCATTATCCTGGGATTGAATACAGGAATTGAAAACAACACCCTGAACACTATGTTGAGCTATATCCCGATAACCCCACCCGATGAGAGCCTGACAATTGCAAGCATGATTCAGCAAGTACAACAAGTTCTCCATATTTCGGCTGACAGTAACCAGAATGCAATGATAGGCGTTCTGACTAACATCGTGGGTACCGAATCTCCTGTCGATATGACTAAGCCAGAAGATCAACAGAACCTGGCGATTTTGATGTTGAGCTACTACACAGTCATTCATTCAAATGAAAGCCTCCCTCAGGTGGCTCATGCTTTATTTGACTCATTCCTGTTTCACGCCACTGGCTTGTCTGGTATTGAGAGACTCCATGCCGGAAAACGTGACCTTTTAGGTACATTAGCCTCAATAAACGATCACGACGTTTTAAAAGCAAATGTTAAAGAGTCTGCTTCCGTCTTCTCTGGCCTGAAGTTATTGGGAGAAATGCGTCTTAAGATTTTGCAACAATTGGGTGGTTCCCCAGAAGCTGAAAGTTCTGAGGCATCAGCAGACCCAATGTTATTAGCTGCTAACTCTCTGCTCAATTTTGAAGTTAATAAAAATTTAACACCGCTTTATCAGTACGGTGTAGAATCAGCTGAACAAATGTTAATGCTTATAGAAGAATATGGTGAGAAAGATCCTGAATCAGTTGCCTCGAATATGCAGTTCATGAGTTTCTTGTATGCCACAAGCCTGAAACTTGAACTTCTCTTTAAAAAAATCGTAAGTGCACATGTTGATAATATGCCGATTTGTTTTAGCCAATCAGATACGGATGAAGACATGGTTGAAAATTATGTAACGATTTTCAGAAAATTAGAATTAAAGATAAGACTAGAAAGGGTATTAAACGCCTCAAATGAAAACCCTGGAAATGAAAACCCTGAATTGTTTCAAAAATTTCTTCTAGCCTTAGAAAAGTTCATAACGAATCAATTAGAAAAACTGTTTATTGGTAGATGTGAATTCACACGCACAATGTTAAGCCTTGGCACAATGTTTGACAGAATGCAAATAAACTATGTTGTGGCAGTGTCAACTGCTGTGATGGCGATGTTTCCGCCAACTGTTAATACCAACGTCACTGAGCAGGTTCATGGAGCTATACAAAACAAGGCAGAAAAGAGAGATAAAGAAAAAGAGCTTAGCATCGAAGAGAAGGAGAGAAGAAAAGAAGAAGAGAGGATAAAATATCTGAAAAAACGGGAAAAATACCTGGATGATTTCACTGAATGGTTCGATGCTAACTTTGATTATTCTGTGGAAGAACTTTATGGTTCTGAGAATATCGAGGCTGTCAGAGCGAGAGTGGAAACGTTTTGTGGTTCTGAGAATATCGAGGCCGTCATAGAGAGAGTGGATGCGCTTTATGATTCTGGGGGTATCGATGCCGTCAGAGAGAGTTTTGGCTTTTGACGGAGTTTATTTTTAATCTTCTTCCTGTTCTTTCAGCCCGGTTGCTATTAGCAGGCTTTCCGGGAAATTTTTAAAAAGAAGATCAGAGATTGCTCAGGAAGAGTATCAGAATCAGGCCCGGGCAAATCGTCCTGATATACCAGGGCCAGATCTTCCAGAACAGGCTCTTCCGGATTTCAGGAAAGCCCTGACTCAATTCCTTCAGCAGGCGGTTCTGACGCATGATCCAGCTGCCATAAATGGCAATCATGAAGCACAAAACAGGTTGCAGATACTGAGTAGCGACTTTAACGGCCAGACCCAGCAGCGTCTCAATGTGATAAATGATTAAAACCGACAGGCAGGCTGAGATCACCGTAATGCACCAACTGGCGTAATGGCGACGAAAACTGAGCTTTTCAACCATATAGGCTACGGTTGGTTCTATCAGAGAAATCGATGAAGTCAGCGCGGCAATCGTTAGCAGCATGAAGAAAGCCAGCGCAACCAGCTGCCCGAGTATTCCCAGCTGATTAAATAAGGTTGGCAGTACGTTAAAAACCAGCGTGTCAGCACTGTGGAGCTGTCCGTTAGCGGTGTAAATCTCGATACCCTGCTGCATGGCAGCGAACATACAGGGAATGATCAGCATACCAGCCAGGAACGCCACTGAGCTGTCGACCAGCGCAACCTGGAAAGCGGTGAGTGGAAGGTTGGCTTTTTTACTCAGATAAGAACCGTAAACCATCATGCAGCCCACACCCAGGGACATAGAGAAGAAAGACTGCCCCAGGGCTGAAATCAAAAGCTGTTGGTTCAGTAGTTTGGAAAAGTCCGGAATCAGATAGACTTTCAAACCTTCTATACCACCGGGTCGGCTTAAAGCGAAAGCAATGAGCACAGACAAAATAATAAACAGGGCGGGCATCAGCCTGTTACACCAGCGCTCTATGCCCTCTTTAACCCCACCGATGACGATCAACGTGGTCAGAACCATGAAAAGCAGGGTGACCAGAGCCGTTGAGTAGACATTAAAATCGGTCAGCCAGCTGGCCGCCGCGTGAAGGCCGCCCAATTCGAAGATCGGGGCCAGAGAGAAACCAGTAAACCAGCCACCGATAATGCTGTAAAAACTGTAAATCAGAGTCAGGGTCACTAATCCCATAATGCTGGTGATCAAGCCCAGTTTTTTGACCCAGTTCCTGTTATCCAGACCGGTCATGGCAGTCACTGAGTTGGATTGACTGTATCGGCCGATAGTGAGTTCGGCCACCAGTGTGGGATAGGCAAGAAGGAATGAGAAACAGAGGTAAACCAGAACAAAGGCTGCGCCGCCATTTTGTGCCGTCTGGGTTGGAAAGCTCCAGATGTTTCCCACACCTACTGCGCAGCCGGCAGCGGCAATAATAAAGCTCAGTCTGCTACTGAACTGACCTCGTGTAGCCTGGATTTCTGGCAAGGTGGATTTACTCTGATCAGTCATTCCATTCAGGGACTGTTTGTCCGCCGACTTATTTTTAATACAGCCTGTTGATAACAGCTTCCTCGTTGTCTGATGCGCGGGCCTGATCTTTATGGGCCGACAACTGCGCCGCTGTAACAGCAAATCCCAAAGACTATAGCAGTGATTTTGAGGTTTGCTTTTCGTTTTTACCTACTTGTTGGGGCGAATGAACAGCAACGGTTTGCCTTTCTCCAGTACATAGGGGTAAGCGATGGTTTTGTTGTCGTCTCCGATACCCACCTCTTTGGGCGCCATGTAGAAATAGACCCACCCTGGCAGACGGGCACTCAGCTTCTGATAAAAGACATTCTCGCTGATGCTTTCCAAACCTTCACCCTGGGTGATGGACAGCCTGGGGAAAGCGTTATCATCATGGGCTGAGAAAAACCAGGCTGGCTCTCCCGCCATACTGAAATAGGAGAATGAAGGCGCATGGTCGACAGCAGTTGGAACCGGGATATACAGACTCAGAACACAGTTCATTCGGGCAAAAGAGCAGGTAGCACCGGTCTGTTCCAGGTACCACTGCTTGAAAGCCAGACCATTATGCTCGAAAGGTGTTTTGATCGGCTTGTACTTGTAATTCATGTCGTTGAGGATGGTCAGGGCGGAACGGGTCAGCATCAGCTCCATTGTTTCTCTGGCTCCGATCTCATCCTCGGCCATGGCGATGGGCATCCAGGCAAATAACCTGTGGTGATCATAATGGCTGGCACCCGGTACCGTCCATCCCCAGTAAAAGCGTTCAAAGGCGCCATAAGGTTTGACATTAACTCCCACCACACCGCTGGCAGCACCATAGGCCGGGTGAGAAATATTGCCCAGTTTGTAGTCCTCCAGCTTGCCTTCCTTGTTGTAAGCTCCGGCAGGTAACTGCTGGTCATACACCTGTTCAAGCATGCCGCCTGCATTAGTCAGGTTCTTGGCTTTGGACCATTTCTCGTTATAGGCCCCTTTATGGTTTGACATGTTGAAGGCACAGCCTGCTACCAGCAATGCAGCAGCTGCTCCCAGCAGGTTTCGAAAAATCATATCCATACACTCCTGTGCGCGGTTTCGGATCTCTCGAACCATCGGCCCTGCCATAGAAGCCTTTATAGAAGTTGTTCGCTTGTTGCAAATGCGTCTAGCAAGTGGGTTTATTTAGTGCAATAGGAAATTATAAGCGACTTATTAAAGGCAGAATGAGTCAACCGACTGAGATTGAATACTATTTTTAGCCAGAGGTCTGACGGTCACAGCTGTCTGTTTAATGTCATTAAAAACGTACCAATTGGTATAAAATTCAGGCTTGAAGAGGAGCAGGCATACCGGCCAGGAAAAGGCTCAGGGTCAATAATTCATCCCAGCAGTTGATTTTTTCAAGCCCTTTGACACCTTTGTCAATATGGCCAGTATGAATCAGCATCTGGCGAAAGGCACGCTCACTGTGACGCCCCATGCATTTTTCCAGCAGGTTTTTACGTTTCTTGAGAATAAAGGAAGACATGCCGTGAGTTTTGGCTGCCTGATCATAAGCCACGTTGGGCGGTGTGCCCCGGGATTTTAATCGGCTGAGGTGGCTGAGCAGTCGCACGTCACGGGCCAGAGCCCAGAGCACAATGGGTGGCTCAATGCCTTCGCTTTTCAAGCCGCCGAGTATTCTGACCACAGACTTCGGGTCACCATTCAGAGCAGCATCAGCCAGCTGGAAAACGTCATAGCGGGCACTGTCAGAAACCGCTTCCCTGACGGTTTCCACTTCAATCTTTTTGCCATCCGCCAGTAGCTTCAGTTTTTCAATTTCCTGTGAGGCGGCCAGCAGATTTCCTTCAATGCGTTCGCAGAGCAGCGAAAGAGCATCCTGGCTGGCTTCAAAGCCCTGACTTTTCAGACGTCGGGCAATCCAGCCCGGCAACTTGTCATGTTCAACAGGCCAGATCGGGATAAACAGTCCTTCCTGTTCCAGGGCCTTGAACCATTTTGCCTTTTGGCTGGCATTATCAAGCCGGTCGGTAATGATCAGTAGCAGGTTATCCGGAGAAAGATGTTTCAGATATTCCTGAAAAGCTTTTCGGCCTGCATCACCGGGCTTGCCATTGGGCATCCTGACTTCAAGAATTTGTTTTTCAGCGAACAGTGAGAGACTGTTTGCTGCTTCCAGAAAATCCCCCCAGTCAAAGTTATTGTCGACATGGTAAACGTGTCGCTCGGTAAACCCCTGCTTTCTTGCCGCTTGCCGGATTTGGTCACAGCACTCCGAGACCTGCAGGGGCTCATCGCCACTGACTATGTAGACAGCACAGAGTTGTCGCTTGAGTTGGGCGCCGAGTTGGTCGGGTCTGATGTTCATTGTTCCGCTTCACGCGCCTCTCGCTCGGCTTCGAGGGCTTTGCGGGCTCGTACTTCTTCCTGGCGAAGCACTTCACCGGAAATAGCAGCCACCCTGCGAACAGTGGTCAGCAACAGCTCCTGACGAAGCTGATCAAAGATGATGGCTTCCTCGCTCAGGGCCGCGTTGGTCTGGTTCTTGTCCTGGAACATGTAGCGCTCGTTGAAGAGCACAATGGGGTCAAAGAGTTTCAGGCCATCATTAGTGCTGAGCTGGTAGGTCGCTTTCAGGGTCAGCAGGCGTTCGTACTGACCGACACTGGCTTGAATCTCATCGCCTGTCGAACGCTCCAGACTCAACACTTGCAGGTGATAGTGGGCATTATCTGTGATCTCAATACCATTGAGCGTCAGGGCTTTTTTTAACTCCCTGACAAACGGCAGATCACTTCCTGAGACAGACAGCTGGGCAATTTCACTGGCAATATCGACCTTGCCTCGCAGCTGAAAGCCGCAGGCTGTCAGCAAACCGGTGATCAGTAGCAGGGGGAGAATGGCCCCTGTATGAAAGCGTCTTGTCATAATCTCTCCATTCCGGGCTCAGGACTCTTTATTGAGCTCATGGCTGTTTTAGCTCAAGGCTGATGAACTGCGACCAGAGATTGTGCCAGCAGTCGGACAGTATCTCAGGGGACGGCATGCTAGCATGACGTCCCCTAAAGGTTAACATCGGAATGCCTGCCTGTGTATCGTTGCCTTGAAGAGTTTAACCGTCTGGAACAACCGTTTTCCGGGTTGTCATGACAAAAGCCGTGTTCTCGTAATAGTACGCAGCTTCATTGATAAAGATAGGGTATCCGGGTTCACCCTGATAGGGAGTCACTGTGCCATCCATATTCTGAAACATCGGCATGCCCGGCTTCAGCTCCTCAAAGTCCCCATCCTGCAGAGCACTGTGAACCATGGCAGATATTTGTCCGTCGTCGTCTCTGGGATAAAAAAAACGATCCCTGACGGTATAAACTTCGGTGCTTCCGGGCAAGATATTGTCCCGTTCGTTTTCTGGCGTTTGGGTGAAGTCGACCAGATGTTGGATCACTGATTCAGTGTCTGAAAACTGATCGTGTCGCAAAACGCCGTTGGGAAGAGGGCCGACCTCAATGGTCACTGCGTAGTCGGAAAGGCTATTCAGTGTTCGGCTGAATTGGTTATCACGGTCACTCAGAATGATTTTTACTTCCGGCATCTGTTGTTGCACATAGGATGCTGCTTTGAGGTTGAAAGCTGCCTGATCTTTGATAATCAGCGTCATTCCCATGTTGCTGGTGGTACTGTGCAGATCGATGATAAAACGGTCATTATTGGCTTTGGGGCCGAGCAGTTGATTGATTTCCCGGGCTCGGCGGTGTTCATAGACCGAATCATCATCGCCGTTGAGAATGTCATCCGTGAAGGAACGATTCAGATCGGCATCCATAAATCGTCTGACTGCTTTATAGGCTTCAACATTGGCCAGCAGATAATCTACTGGAATGACGCTCTGTTTGAAACTGCCGTCCTGTTCCAACTTCCTGATCAGGTTAGGCCCAATCAACTCGTTGCCATGGGTTCCGCCCACGATAGTGATTCTTTTAATCATAATCAGACCTTTGTTGCACCGACTAAAAGACTAACCCCGGCTTCAGGTTTGTACAACTTCCTGAGAAGTTAAGAGCCCACAGACCTCTTATGTTCTCAAGGACTGGCGGTCCAGCTACGACAGAGTTCAATTAATTCCCTGGTTCCCTGACTGATGTACTTTTGTCGGTGCATGATGAAATAGAATTGTCGGCTCAAATCTCTGTCAGGGATTAACAAAGGGATCAGACTGCCCCTTTTGAAAGCATCCTGAAGTGTAATTCTCGACAGGCAGCCAATCCCGAGACCGGCCTCGACAGCCCGCTTGATGGCTTCAGTGTGTTGCAACTCAATAACCACATTCAGGTTGGGCAGAATGCCGTGCATGGCTCGATCAAACGCCTGACGGGTACCCGAACCGGCTTCACGGAGAATCCAGCCCGCACTCAAAAGGTCCTGGTCTGTCAGTTGGGTTTTGTGTTCGAAGTCATGGCCCGGTGCGCAGAAGGCAACCAGCTCATCATCACACCAGGGAATGACATTCAGGTCATGGTGGTGTAACTCTCCTTCGATCAGTCCGATATCCAGATCAAAGTTAAGAACCTTCTCGGTAATGTTGGCGGTATTGGCCACCTGCAGATCAATATGGGTACCCGGTTTGTCTCTCATCATTCGGGCTACGATGTTGACGGCCAGATAATTGCCTATGGTCAGAGTAGCGCCGACCCGGATCTGTCCTGTCATAGTTTTACTGAAGAGTTTCTGCTCAAGCTGCCGGGCTTTTTCCAGAAGGGCTTCGGCGTCCGGTCGAACCTGCTGGCCGAGGTCATTCAGCTGAAGTCTTTTGCCAATGCGATCAAAGAGCTGAGTATTGAACTTTTGTTCCAGTTCTTTCAGTGCACTGCTGGCGGCAGACTGGGACATGACCAGAGCTTTGGCGGCGCGGCTAAGGTTCTGCTGGCGGGCAACCTCCAGGAAAACCTCCAGTTGTCGGAGAGTCAGTTTCATGAGCTAATCGATTTAATCGAATAATCTTATAAGAATTATCTATTTTGCCAATATCCTACCCCTGGCTGCTCTATTCCGGAAGAAAAAATAGTATGAAAAATTGAACTTTTGGCCAACTTTTCTCTCAAACGTTCGATTGTCATGAATTTTTTACGCTCCGGGTAAGAAACAATCACTCAGATAGCTCAGGTGCCAGCACTTGAAGCGACTGGTTGTCGGCCAAAGAATGTCTGCTATCAGTTGATATGATGGTTAGATATTGATCTAAAAACACAATAAGGGACTGACTAATGGATGTAAGTTCACACACCTTCTCAATGGCAAATTTGAAACAATTGATTCTGGAATCGAGAAGTTTCTGTGATGACAGTACAAGAAAAATCAACAATCTGACTGAAGGTAATTTTTCTCAAGAATGTGGCATTTGCTTTAAGGGCGTTTTTGGCTCTCACAACGTCATTGTTGCACACGTAGAATGGTATTTTTTTGAGTCAACCAACCCCAAACTCCATTTTTTTCATGGTTCCTGTTCCAGGGAATCGGAAGCAGCCCGGCAGAGTCTCTATTCCCGCGGAATATGCCCTGTCTGTCAGGATTACCTGGCCCCGAAATTAGAATTTTCATCGGTGGCTCATGCTGTAGTATCTGGCGAGATAGACCACGCCCTGGAACTTATGGAGCATGAAGGCCCGGGCTCGAAACACTCTTGGCAGGAAGCGAAGATGTCAGCCCTCCACATTGCAGCGATAAAGGGCGACCAAAATATAGCCAGACTACTGGCCGAGGATCCTGACACCGACGAAGATATTGAACCTGACGAAGGTATTGGTGTCGCCGAAGAACTTGACATCGGCGAAGATATTGATGTTCAAGACTCAAAGGGCAACACAGCACTACACTACGCAGTCAGTAATCATAATCTGGAGACGGTGAGAACATTACTGGACTTCAATGCTGGTATAAACATCCGCAACGAGTGTGGCCGTACACCTCTGCATCTGGCTGCGGAAAAGCCTGAATGTCCTGATTTGTTTACCCTTTTGATGGAGCATGGAGCCCGTTTCGATATTCCAGATGAAGACGGTCACAGGGCAATCCACATAGCTGTTGATGCTGACCATGAGATGGCACTTGAAACTCTGATTAAAAACAGAGCCGATGTAAATGCAACTGCTCACGATGGACGTACCGCCCTTCACTACGCAATGGTATTTGGTTTACATCAAAGTTACCCAAAAAAGAAAAACCATTTAGGCCTGGTCAGGATGCTGATCAATGCGGGGGCAAAAGTTGAGCTTCGCACCGGAAAAGGGTACACAGCTTTTGACGGAATCAAATATGTAGGAAATTCATCCGGCAGGGCGGAAATTATTAAACTGTTAATCTCGTCGGCTATTGATAGTTTTCCTGATATCAATGCACCGGCAGGTCATTCAGGTTACGACCCAGGTCGCAACCTTCTTGAATATGCACTCATTGCCAAGGACAAGGAAGCATTGCAACAACTCATTGACAGAGGCGCTCAAGTCACCGATAGCAACCGGGACAAAGTTGACTCGATTTTGAATGATCATAAGGATAAGTAACTGTTCATGATGCAGCAAAGTGTCAGGCAGAACCATCGACCGTCAGGATTGATAACAACCATGATTAATCTTATCGAGATCATTCAGCTTAAGTCTTTTGCCAATGCGATCAAAGCGCTGAGTGTTGAACTTTTGTTCCAGTTCTTTCAGTACACCGCTGGCGGCAGACTGGGACATTATCAGAGCTATGGCGGCGCGGCTGAGGTTCTGCTGGCGGGCAATCTTCAGAAAAAACTCCAGTTGTTGGAGAGTCAGTTTCATGAGCTAATCGAATAATCTTATAAGAATTATCTGTTTTGCCAATATCGTATCCCTGACTGGTATATTCCGGAAGAAAAAATAGTATGAATAATTGAACTTTTGGCTAACTTTTCTCTCAAACGTTCGATTGTGATGAATTTTTTACGCTCTGGGTAAGAAACCATCACTCAGATAGCTCAGGTGCCAGCACCTGAAGCAATTAGTTGTCGATCAAAGAATGTCTGCTATCAGTTGATATGATTGTTCGATATTAATCTAAAAACACAATAAGGATCTGATAATGGATATAAATTCTCATGCCTTCAATCTGGCAAACTTGAAACAATTGATTCTGGAATCGGATAGATTCTGTGAAAAAAGTACAAGAAAAATCAACAATTTGACTGAAGGTAATGTTTCTCAAGAATGTGGCATTTGCTTTAAGGGGGTTTTTGGCTCTCACAACGTCGTTGTTGCACACGCTCCACAAAATTTTTTTAAGTCAATCAACCTCCATCTTTTTCATGGTTCCTGCCACAGGGAATTTAAAGAAAACCAGCAGAGTCTCGATTCCCAAAAAATATGCCCTGTCTGTCAGGATTACCTGGCCCCGAAATTAGAATTTTCATCGGTGGCTCATGCTGTAGTATCTGGCGAGATAGACCAAGCCCTGGAACTTATGGAGCATGAAGGCCCGGGCTCGAAACACTCTTGGCAGGAAGCCAAGATGTCAGCCCTCCACATTGCAGCGATAAAGGGCGACCAAAATATAGCCAGACTACTGGCCGAGGATCCTGACACCGACGAAGATATTGAATCTGACGAAGGTATTGGTGTCGCCGAAGAACTTGACATCGGCGAAGATATTGATGTTCAAGACTCAAAGGGCAACACAGCACTACACTACGCAGTCAGCAATCATAACCTGGAGACGGTGAGAACATTACTGGACTTCAATGCTGGTATGAACATCCGCAACAAGGGTGGCCGTACACCTCTGCATCTGGCTGCCGAAAACCCTGAATGTCCTGATTTGTTTACCCTTTTGATGGAGCATGGAGCCCGTTTCGATATTCCAGATAACGACGGTAACAGGGCAATCCACATAGCTGTTGATGCTGACCATGAGTTGGCACTTGAAACTCTGATTAAAAACAGAGCCGATGTAAATGCAACTGCTCGCGATGGACGTACCGCCCTTCACTACGCATTGGTACTTGGTTTACATCAAGATTACCCTAAAAACAAAAACTTTTTAGGTCTGGTCAGGATGCTGATCAATGCGGGGGCAAAAGTTGAGCTTCGCACTGGACTAGGTTACACAGCTTTTGACGGAGTCGATTATGTAGGAAATTTATCCGACAGGGCGGAAATTATTAAAGTGTTACTCTCGTCTGCTATCAATGGCTTTGCTGATATTAATGCACCGGCAGGTTATTCAGAATACCACCCAGGTCACAACCTTCTTGAATATGCACTCATTGCCAAGGACAAGGAAGCATTGCAACAACTCATTGACAGAGGGGCTCAAGTCACCGACAGCAACCGAGACAAAGTTGACTCGATTTTGAATGATCATAAGGATAAGTAACTGTTCATGATGTAGCAAAGTGTCAGGCAGAACCATCGATCATCAGGAGTGATAACAACCCTGAGTAATCTTATCGAGATCATTCAGCTGAAGTCTTTTGCCAATGCGATCAAAGCGCTGACTATTGAACTTTTGTTTCAGTTCTTTCAGTACACCGCTGGCGGCAGACTGGGACATGATCAGAGCTTTGGCGGCGCCGCTAAGGCTCTGCTGGTGGGCAACTTCCAGGAAAATCTCCAGTTGTTGGAGAGTCAGTTTCATGGGGTAATCGATTTAATCGAATAATCTTATAAGAATTATCTGTTTCACAAATATCCTACCCCTGACTAAGATATCCCGGAAGAAAAAATAGTACGAATAAATGAACTTTCGGCTAGCAGCCTGTCGGACTTGAGCGTCCGTAGCGAGGATTGCGAGAAATTGAGGATAAAAATTTCTGATTCCGAGGAGAATAGCGAGCTATTTGACGAGGGAGCAGGAATTTTTAGACCAATTTATCGCAACCGCAGTAGGACAGTCTTAAGTCCGACAGGCTGCTAGTGACGCTTTCAAAAAATTCAGATATCTGTCCAAAAGGGCGGAATATATTAAATTCTTACTCTCGTCCGCTATCAATGACTTCGGTGATGTTAATGCACCGGTAGATTCTCGGGGTAGGAGCTTTCTTAAATACGCTCTCAAAACTCGGGACATCGGATCGCTGCGAAAACTCATTGACAGGGATGCTCGAGTCACAGGAAAAGATCGCGAGGGAGCTGACCGCCTTTTGAATTATTACAAAGATAAGTAACTTTTCAGGGTACAGCAAAGTGTCAGAAAGAAAAATCGACCATCAGGAGTGACACCTACTATGAGTAATCTTATCCGGGAGACAGTGACCAGTGTACATCACTGGAATGATACCCTGTTCAGCTTTACCACTACACGCAACCAGGGATTGAGGTTCAAGAACGGCCATTTCACCATGATCGGTCTGGAAATCGATAACAAACCTCTGCTGAGAGCCTATAGCATTGCCAGCGCCAACTATGAAGAAGAGATGGAGTTTTTCTCCATCAAGGTACAGGATGGCCCCCTGACCCAACACCTGCAGAAGCTGGAAGTGGGAGATGACATTCTGGTGGGCACCAAGCCTGTGGGGACTCTGGTAGCCGATCATCTGCTGCCCGGAAAGAATCTCTACCTACTCAGCACCGGAACGGGTCTGGCTCCTTTTATGAGCATCATCAAGGATTTTGAAATTTATGAGCAGTTCGACAATGTAATTCTGACTCACGGCGTTCGCTATGTTTCTGAACTGGCTTATCAGGAGCGGATTGAAAATGAACTGCCAGAAAATGAATACTTTGGTGAGATGGTTAAAAAACAGTTGAAGTATTACCCAACGGTTACCCGGGAACCTTTCCGCAACCAGGGGCGCCTGACGGACTTGATGGAAAGTGGCAAGCTGTTTGCCGACCTGAATCTTCCTGAGCCCGATCTGGAAAATGATCGCTTCATGCTGTGCGGCAGCCCTGCCATGTTGAAAGACCTTTGTCGTATTCTGGATGAGCGTGGCTTTAAGGAAGCCCGTGGTGGAAATCCGGGGCACTATGTTATTGAAAGGGCTTTTGTTGAGAAGTAATTCCTTTCTGAAAAGGCGGCTGTTGTGAAAGTCTTTTGCTTGACCAATAGAGCGTTAAGCTGGGTCAGTTTTACAGGCTACTTTTGCGATAGCCTGTTCTCGATCTGCTATCAGTTATTATGTATTAATGAAGGGAACACCGATTTTGGGGTAGGGGAATTACACTGGTTCGAATATATTTTGAGGTATGATAAATATCAGGATTTGAGACTCTCTCTCTATCTTCAATGAATTCTCCTTCGTCATTAAGAAACATATCTGTTTCATATAAATCATGCCATATATCACTCCCACGTGGACATCCATCATATAATGATTGAAGCTTGGTTGCTTCATCTGTAGTAAGACCTTGAGCTATTGCCACCATTATTGGAAGTAAATGATTGAATCTCGCTAAATGAGCCAATTCAAGAGTGTTGTTGTTTGCCCAGGTTACACGCTTACGCAATAACTCATCGGTATAAAAAGGTACTAAATCCAAAGCCAGTTCTTCATTGTTAGTTTTAATGGCCAGTACCAGAGGTGTATTGTTTCCAAATTGCCTTTCTAATGTCTTTTGATTTGGTGTGATTAATAACTCATGGTTTGTTTTCGTTAGATGATTGAATAGGGCTTTTGATAACTTTATATCTCTGGCTGCAATGGCTGCGGTAAATGGTGTGTTTTGAAAGGGTGACGAGTCAAACTCCATTAGGGCAGATTCAATCTCATCTCTCTCCAGAAGTAATGCAATGAACTCTTCCCGTTCTTTTGACTCTAAAAGGTGTTTTGCTTCGATTTTTGGAGTATTGGTAATATCAACAATAAGCTTAAATAATATATTTGGAGTGAAGCCAGTCCCTTTATATGCAAAAGGATCTCCACCACTTTTCAGTAGCTTTACTGCCCTGGCCCAGTTAACTTTCACTACTGAAAGTACTTCTATAAATTTCTGTGTGACTAAATTTTTTCCTCTTTCCAGTCTTAAAGTCTTTGACCTTTGGGCTTTATCAGGAATAGGTATATATTTGAATTTCAGAGGATAAGGGGATGCTCTTTTCATTGATCGAAAAGATCGCATTCTTAACTTTACAGTATTTCCTTTATGAATAGGGTTTTTCTTGTCAAAATACCAACTTCTGTACAATGGATCATCTGGATGAGGTGGAGTCATATTGTCAACTTTATATCGTAAAAAATTATCAATTTGTTTGATTTCTTACGTCTTATAAAGTTCCAAAAATATCTTTTTAGTTAGTGATTCTAACGTTAATCGCTGAGTAAAATATAACAGTCATTGACTTGTTTGCTTGCTTCAGAGGCCGTCGAAAAATGCAGATATGATATTAATAAGTGTCTCAAAATGCTCATTTACTCTCAGCTCAATATTTTTAATTTACATTGACTGGCTCCGACAGGCACAATTACTCGCACCTGCCTCACCTTCATCCTCATCATCATCGACCAGATAATCCAAGGCATTGGGGTTTATTGCAACCCACTCCGGCAAATGGTCAAGCAACTCCTGTAACAGTTTCAGCTCCTGCCCTGCACCAAACTCGCTTCGTCTGAAACCACCTTCCCGCAGAGCACTGAGTGCCATTAACATTGCCCCAATCGTATCCTGGTCTATGGTAAATTTTGCTACCTGCTGCAGCAATGAATTCTGGGATCTGTCACCGGTAAAAAGAAAATACAGGACGGCCGCTGCAGAACTGGGGGCCCAGGTTCCTCGAAGCTTTGTGTCACCAGTCTTTTTTCGGGATCTCTCTGCACCAGAACTGGAAGGCAGAAGGAGATTTAACTCAGCCATAACCTCCCCATGATCAAGCTTGCGAGCATGCGTGTTTTGCAGGATCTGTTGCTCAATAATCCTCAGGCATTTCAAAACTTCCGGGTCAGTTACCTGTCTATAGATGCGCTCTAAGGTGATTTCAGCCAGATACCTGTTCGCAGTTCTTGAATCACGATCTTCAATCATGACCCTCGCTGTAAGGGCGATAGCAACAGCAGCCTGCATGGCTTGCTCATGGTTATGACTGACCTGAACCGTTTGTCGAACGCGGCTGACAAAATCCTCGTCACTGATAAATGGATCATGATCAAGGATAGCAACAATCGTAGCAATTCCCATACAACCGCCATTACCAGAGGAGCCTTCTGTTTTCCCTGATCTTGTACGAAAACTCTGACCGGAAAGGTCGAGAACCTGATCCCTGGTTGTCAGAGTGCCATTTCTGAATCCCTGAAAGAAAGTTTTTAACAACCGAGAGTGAAAAGCACCGTATTCGCTTAACACCACATCCATCGAATCTTCCATATTTAAATGAAAACGCTGCTCTTTGGGAAATGCAAAAAAACACTGGCATTTAGCCAGCCTGACAGCATCAAATTGTGCGCCTTTTCCCTTTTTTTGATGTTGTTTTTTGGCATGATCAGCGCCTCGGTAATAATCCAAAAAGAACTTGTAAATTGCAGCCGCTTTGTGAGTGTCATCCGTAAATAGCTCACGCCTCCCTGCTCCATAGCCGTAACGAACGGTCCCCTTGCAATCCCCCAGGGCAGTACCAAGCAAAGCCAGCTCTGCATTGGTCGGGGTAGCAGCAAATGCAGGCATTATTAGCAGTAAGAAGACTGCAAAGCACATGCACTGAGCAATGAAAAATTGAAGATTAACTGTTTCATACCAACACTCTCGATCAGTTCGTCCCAGGTTAGTCATTAGATACATTCCTTATATTAATTCAAGTAAGGGAATAATAGCGGCTTTCTTAAATCTTGCTACCCAGAAGCCTGGGAGCAATGTCTGAACGTAGGGGACTGAAGCTGGTACGGACGTATTGGTCTGGTCAACAAGGGCTTTTACAAGCACGTTCCTTTAGGGGAGGGTAGTTGATTCACTGATATTTTTAACTGACTCATCGATTAACTCAATTGTATCTTTTAGTTCTTTGGATAAATTAAAATCTGCACACAGTTTAATAAAAGGCTCGTATCCACTAATTATTGTTCGTATTTGAATAAGTAGCATTTTTAATTCATTTTCTATCTCACTTCTGGCCTTCGTATCCAGTTCAGAAAAAGCTTTGTCGAGTGTGCAGCGATGAGTGATTGCAGTGGCTACAGATGCCAAAGAAACTTGCATTTCTATACTTATTCCAACTTGCTCTACGCCCTGCTCATTTTGAGAAAGTAAGACTCTGGTTGTCATGGGGCTGGGCTGATCACGACATGTTAACATGGAGTGCGACATTCTCAGATCCCCTATGGGATCCCTCAAACCTGAAGACCTGCAAATGTCTGCAAAAAAATCCACTTGTTCCAACCCTAGTTTTTGAGACTCTACGAGTATCTTGTCATGTAACTTCAAAAATTTCTCTGCAGCCGATAATATTGAAGCTTCTGAAACAGAGCTATTGCCTAATATGAAAAATAATAATAAATACAGTCTTTTTGTTGGAATCACAGCGTTAGTAGCTCTATTAGTTAGATAACAATGCAACATAATAGTCGTACCTTCACGCTTAGGAAAAAATAATAGCCGTTAAGTACCTAACCAGTTGGTTTCGCATATTCTGGACGGCGGCTTTTTCCATCCTTCTGCGTTCCAACTCTGGTTGCGTAGCTACGGCTACGCACCCGTCGTTGCGCCTTGAAGGATGAAAAAATCCTCTCGCCAGAATATGCGAAACCAACTGGCCAGGTACTTACTATACGAATTATTTTTGCAGATCGTGGTGTAGTCACATTATGAGTACAAGCGGGCGTCCGCGAGCTGATTTTCAGAGAACCAAAACCAATGTTGGTTTTCATGATACAAGTCAGTGGTCTCCTGATGCCGACAACAGCTGGCGGACTCACAATTACAGCAGGAGGCAAGTATTCCGCAAGCGCAATGGTGACTCAGCAAATAGACGTTTGAAGCAGGGCTACTGCTTTATTTTTTCTTTAACATTGTCGTACACACCTTCGAGTCCACCTCTTTTTCCTACTTCAAAGTCAAACCATGTTTTATCGGCAAAGCGGGGATAGTCCGCTTTCACATAGGCATAATCCGGTCCAACGAGCATTTCAAAATTCCGTGCGAGGCCGACGATCGCAACCAGAGTCAGTAAAATAATTGCCAGCAGCTTGAACATACTTCTTACCCCAACGAATCTGTTTCTTCGATATTAGCAGAATGATTCTTCCAGGCTCGGTGTACTGTTGAGAATTCTCTTAACAAAATTCAGGCCTCCCTCAACGGATGAAGGAGACCCAGGGCATTAGTTCTGTGAGCGATAAAATGCCAGTGCAGCGGCCGCTCCGTTTTCATCAGAACCCAGAACCGCCTGCAGGGCACCCAGACAGCACAGAACATGGGTCTGGTCGGCGCTGCAGCCCATCAGCCCAATCCGCCAGACCTTTCCAGCCAGATCACCAAGGCCTGCACCAATTTCCAGGTTGTACTTTGACAAGAGTTCACTTCTCACCCGGGCGTCGTCGATACCATCAGGAATCCTGACCGCATTCAGCTGGCTCAGACGTTCATTTTCAGGAACAACCAGTTCCAACCCCATGGCTTCAAGACCGGTTGCCAGGGCCTGATGATGAAGCTTGTGGCGGCGCCAGGCGTTTTCGATACCTTCTTCCTGCAAAATAACCAGAGCTTCGTGGAGGGCATACATGGCGTTGACAGGCGCAGTATGGTGATAAGCCCTTTTGGCCCCCTTACCCCAGTATCCCATGATCAGATTCATGTCCAGGAACCAGCTCTGGACTTTGTGCTTGCGGCTGGCAATTTTCTCCACAGCTTTTTCGCTGAAGCTCACCGGAGATATACCTGGCACACAGGAGAGACATTTCTGTGTGCCCGAGTAGATAGCATCGATACCCCAGGCATCTACTTCCAGCTCAGATCCACCCAGTGACGTGACCGCATCAACGATGGTAAGGCAGTTATGCTCTTTGGCCAGACGACAGAGTGTTTCTGCATCAGAGCAGGCACCGGTAGAGGTTTCTGCATGAACGAAGGCCAGAATTTTGCTGTCCGAGTGAGCCTGAAGCGTTTTTTCAACTTCAGCCACATCAACAGCACGACCCCATTCACCCTGAACAATAACGGGTTCGCCACCTGCCCGCTCGACGTTTTCTTTCATACGGCCACCAAAGACGCCGTTAATGCATACCACTACCTTGTCGCCTGGTTCGATCAGGTTGACAAAACAGGCTTCCATACCGGCAGAGCCGGGTGCGGAGATGGGCAGTGTCAGGGCATTGCGGGTCCTGAAGGCGTACTGAAGCAGCTCCTTGACCTCATCCATCATACGGACAAACTCAGGATCAAGATGACCTATAGTGGGTCGGGACAGAGCCTCTGTAATTCGAGGGTATACATCTGAAGGGCCCGGGCCCATCAGTGTTCGTTTGGGCGGATGAAATGATTGAATGGTCATGTCTTGTTCTGCTGTTGTTGACCTTTTGGTCAGGTTTATGACAAAGGGGTGTGTATGTAATACACATTTTATCAGTAACTATCAATGTTCAATTTTTTTTGAGCACTGTATACACTTTTCGGCAAACCTTTGCCAGAAATATGGAGTGGCCATGAAGCCAGAACGCTATGATGTCATCTTTGAACGTGCCTGTGAACGCAAGGGGGGAGAAGCAGCCGTTGAATCCTTGCTGGTAAAACCCCTTTCCAATGACCAATTAAGAAGTATTCCGGACGACCGCTATCTTGCGGAACTTACCCGCAAGGTTTTTCAGAGTGGATTTGTCTGGAGAGTTGTGGATCAGAAATGGCCTGACTTTGAGGAGGTATTCTGGGGTTTTGATATTGACAAGTTGCTGATGATGCCTGACGACATGCTGGAGCGAAAAGCAACTGACCCTAAAATTATTCGTCATCTCAAGAAGGTCTGGAGCATCCGGGAAAATGCCCTGATGATCCATGATGTACGACAGAGAGAAGGTAGCTTTGCACAGTTTGTCGCGCTCTGGCCTGAAGATAATATCATTGGGCTTTGGGCCTATCTGAAAAAACATGGCAGTCGTCTGGGCGGCAATACCGGCCCCTATGCCCTGAGGGCATTGGGCAAAGATACCTTTCTGATGACACGGGATGTTGAAGGCTATTTTCGTGCTATGAAAGTCATTGAAGGCAGTGCAACCAGTCAGAAAAGCCAGAAAGCCATCCAGTTATTCTTCAATCAGCTCAGGGAGACCAGTGGTCGATCGTTGGCCGAACTTAGCAGAATATTGGCTTTTGGTGTCGGTGATAACCATGTTCAGGCGTTGGCTGACATGGCACACTGAATAAAATTTATTGGTCAGCAAAGTATCACGATTGGCCGTCCTTCATCGGAGTCACAGCCTGCCCTACCTGCCCTGAGAATAAGTCAGATCAAAATGGCACCGCCATGCTAAGCGGGTATACATCAGTAGGCAAGTTTCTGAAGAAATAATGTTTTTCAGGGTCCTTCTGACTTCTCAAATCAGAACGCTAAATATCACCCAGCATATTTTTGAGATGAAAGCGTCCGATGTCCAGCTCCGGTGTCCAGAAGTCTACTTCGTGCAGGTATTCCATCTTGGCGCTTAGCTTTTCCAGTTCGGGTTTGATTGCTCTTGAACGAAACAGAGGGTCATTTACCTGTCGGACAATACAATCAGCATAGGCCTGGTAGGTCTCTGACTTGTCTTCTTCAGGGAGTCTCAGGGCCTGCTCCAGGTCACGATAAGTTCCGATAAAATCACCATCAAGGAGTTTTTCTTTGGCTTGTTCACGGAAATAGGCCGTGGTCACTGGAATGGCAAACATAGCCAGATCTTTTGACCAGATGTGCTTCAGCCTGAGAGCTTCAAGCTGACGAATGATGTTTTTAAGCGGAACCTGATTTTCAAGTTCATGGTTCAGCAGGCCCAGCCAGGAGCTTATTTGAATTTCATCAATGGTCTCGGTAAATTCATGGGGGGCATCTCCCAGGGCATTGAAACGCTCTATGGCCCTGATAGCAGCAACAAAACTTCCGTTACCATAATGAATCATCACCGCAATAAAAGCGGCTTTGCCAGCAATCTTTAGCTTCTTTTTCCCTTTGGGCTCCTCACTCCAGCGAATGAGAGAGTCCTGAATGGCCGGATTATTGGCGCGAATATAATCCAACTCCTGATTAATTTGTTCGGGCGAGTATTCATTGACCAGCATGAAACAGAAAAGAGATTCCAGCAGCTTGATCTGATTCTGGGCAACGGCATCCTTGAGTTTCTGACTCAGCTCGGCCCGAGTCATTTTTTCTGATAGACCCGGGTAAGGGCTGTTGCTCTCTTCTGGCATAACGTTTTCAATGGGTTCAGCTGCTTTATTCATGGTTCCTTCCGGTCTGTCACACCTTAAAAAACACTCTGTTTTGCAGGCGATGTGGCTTATATCGGCCATATTTCCGGTATCTGAGAGCAGCTTGTCAGTTTATGCCTCTTGATTCAGTGATTTATACCCATCGTGCTTTCTAACTTCTGTGTAATGCATATACATCGCCGTATTCCCATAAACCCGGAAAAATCAACTGATGAATGGGTAAATTGTTGATTTACTTCACCCAGAGCCGATAAATCGGTCATTATTGTGACTCAGGAATAGCGATGAAAACAGGACCACGCCTGCCGAATGATCAGGTTCAATCTGATCAGATGCCCCGGCAACAGGACTTGGATTCAGGGCGTTTTAAGCACTGGTTAGTCAAAAGTACGGTCGGTCAAACTTTTCTGCATACGCTGTCTTTAGCAATCACTCAATCCACAACTTTGCTCAGTCGGGTAACGCAAATTATATTATTGCCTTTGCTCCACCTGATTGGTCATGGAGAGCTTCTGTCAACCAGAGTGCAGAAAATTGAGCAATCGAAATCAGAGCCGCAGCAAAGATTACCGTTTTTGGTCATGAATCTGATGTCACTATCAACCCGGTTTGATGGTGAAGATAAGGCAAGACTTTATGATTTCAGTGACGGCTGTTGCTGTGGTCTTGCCTCAAGCTACGTACTATACGAGCAGATGGGGTGTGCAGAGGAATATGATGAACTTTTGAGCACTGTAAGCCAGGACCCGGCACTGGGCTGGGTATTCTGGAATAACCACTATGATCATCTGGCAGATGCTATTCTGGGTGCCCAGCAGATGTTTAAAGCCGATCCTGCCACGCAGGATCATCAGGCGCTCTTTTTATTAAAACTGCGGCCTTTTTGTGAATCGTTACTGGCTTTTCAGGCACCGGCAACCACGACGTTGCAGGAAGAAGTGCCTGTGCAAAATACAGAGAAGACTGCACAATGGATTGTCTCAGCGGCTGATGGCAGTACTCCAGTATTACATTCAACTCCCTGGTACCCCATTGGGCTTACCCAATCCGGGTTGCGCTTATTATTAAACAAGATCGCAGAAACGATTCCGGAAGGCCGGGGAAGCCGTCTTTTTCATCTCCAAACCGGCAAGCATATCCTATCTCTGAAGTTGACTCCCGAAGGATTTGAAATCAGGGATCAAAATATTGGTAACTATAAGGAGTTATTTAAAAAGGAACTGGACTTCTTCGCCGCTAGATGGCTAGCCGACTCTTTAAACACCAGTCAAATCTTGTCATCCGGCTTAGCGATTCCAAACGAGTCAAAAGATACCGTATTTGCCATCAAGGAATTCACAAACGTTTCATCAGCCAGCAGCAACTCAGGACACAGGCGTCTTGAAATCCTGTTAGCGGAAATTCCGGAATCCAGGCTTTTACCCATAAATCATCATAACCCTCATAATTTCAATCAGCTGCTATTGGCTGTTACATTTGGAACCAGTGAAGTGGCTGAAACAGCAATGGTTAAAGCCACAGAGGTCGCAGACATAGAACCAGGCTTTTTCAATCAGCAAGATCATTTTGGCCAGACTGCCCTGGCCTTGGCTACAGTCGAGAATTATACAAATGTCGTGGATAAGTTGTTAGATCAACCGGGGATTCGTACTAATCTACCCAGACAAGATGGTGCAATACCATTACACATTGCCTGTTATTGTGGTCACGCCGAAATAGTGGAAAAGTTACTCGTCAGACCTGATGTCCAAATAAATCACAAAACGAATGAGGGCGAAACCCCGATACAGATGGCGATCAAAGCCGGGCATATTGAAATCGTTAAACGTCTTCTTGAAGAAGGTGCTGATATTGAAACATCTTCAGAAGCCTTAGCCCCTGAGGCATGTCGTGGTGAAGTCAGGGAGCTGATAGAGACAGAGCTTAAGAAGCGGTAGCCAGTTTTCCTAAAGCCTGATACCACTCATCATTGTTGTTTTCCATTTCCAAAATATCCACAGCATTTTGCATTTCAGGCCACAGATCTACAGATGTAACCAGAGCAATAGCCAACCGCTTGGTCGTATAGGGTATCCGTTCGTTCACAAAAGCGGATAGGCGCTTTCTGGAAACATTCACGACCTGCCGTTTTTGTCTCCAGCTTATGAAAATTCGCCACCTCACTTGTTCCCATGAACTTTTTCTTTGTAAGTCTGTCGAAGCCCTTATGTGCTTGACCAAGAATAGCGCCCGTCCTCACTGAGGGGGCTAAAGAACCGCTATTCTCGGTCAGGCTCCAACATAAATAACCAGCTTAAAGGAATAAGTGTATGCAGGGCATTCGCAACCTATCGGAGAATACTGTCGGTGCAGCTTTCGAATTGAGGTTTTATGGTAATGAGTCCAGCAGGCCTGTTATTTTGTTACAAGCCCGCGAAGACGACAAGTATTACTTCTTTGTCGGCAGATCCGTTAAGGCTGTCAGAAAGGCTTCTGTATTCTTTTCCAATGCTGACACCTGTTACATTCGTACGCAGGACGGCATTTCCCGGTTCCATGCGCGCCCTATCTCAGATATTAAGTCTCTGTATCCTTCTATGCCGGATGCTCAGACTGACTCAACAAGCACTGACAATTCCCCGGTCACAATTGGCTCTGACTCCGGTGATAGTGTTGACAATAAAACATTACTCCCAGGGAGCGCCGTCCACCCTGAAAAACAACAGCCCTCAACATCGGAAGATTTAACGCCACCGCCTGAGCTCAAACCTGCACAGATTCTGAATCACTCTTACACGATGTCACAGAAGCCTTTAAGCTCGGATACCCCTCTTGTTGGCCAGGCCCATGGCTCTATTATTGCAGTTGCCATGACCAATGATCCGGCAGAAAACGTCACCAGCAACAGTGTCGCCATTGTTCCTGATCAGGACATCTTTCCATTACTGGCTCTGCCAGAGAAGATTCTATCCCGGATCATGGGTCATTTATCGCACAGAGATGTAACAGCGATGAAAGAAAGCTGTCTGCATTTAAGGGAAATAGCTGCCCCGGTTCTGAGTGTCAGGAACATGGCCAGCAGCAGGGTATGGTTCAAACAGTTCGCGCCATCACAACAGCAGATATTCATACAGATCGCCAAAAATTTCACTGAACCTCAACTCAGAGCCTGGTTGATGCAGTTTACCCGGGATAAAATGCTGGTGAGTCATCTCTGTCAACAGTCAGACAGGGAGGTGACAGACAACTCTGAGGCCCGGAGCCCGGAAAAGATACCGTTGTTCCCTCAACTCCTGTTTTACCAGGTGAGTCAATTGATGATTGACAGTCCGGTTTTGCAGCCGGATTTGGTAGCAGAGATTCAGTGCAAGTCCTATTTAGTCGAAACAGCCATACTCAGCCATGATGCCAGCTACCTGGTGACCGATTGTTATGGCGCCGATGGCAGAGCAAAAATTCATGCTCTGGCGGCGAAGAACAGTGACTGCCAGCAGATCCACATTCCTCATGTTGGCAGGGTCAGGCAGGTCATCTGTAGCGCAGATAACCGCCATATACTGAGCTTCTGTACCCAATGTACGGTAAAAATCACCAGCCGTTCTGACGATGACCGCTGGGCAGAGCAACTTTGCATTGTCCATAAAAAAAAGATCAGATCAGCCAGCTTCAGCCCCGACAGTCGGCATGCGGTGACGGTCAGCGGCGATAAAAATGCGTACATCAGTTCAGTAGACCAGGATGGCCGCTGGGCATTAACAGCGACGATTGTCCATGAGGGGGATGTTTGTTCAGCAAACTTCAGCCCTGATAGCTGCCTTCTAGTGACCGCCAGTGAAGACCATACCGCCAAAATCCATAGGCGTGCAGCTAACGGCAAATGGTTGCCGATAACCACCTTGCAACACAAAAACAAAGTCATCTCAGCCGAGTTTAGCCCGGATAGCAAGCATATCATCACTGTCTGGACTAATCAGACTGGTAAGTTTGGACAAACAGCAACGATTTACAGCGTTAACCCTGATGGTTGCTGGACAGAAAAAGCCGACATTACCCACTCCGACAGGATCTGCTCAGCCACCTTCAGCCCCGACAGCTGCCATGCAGTGACGGCCAGTCTCGATCACACGGGTACCGTCTTCAGTTTTGATAGCGACAACAACTGGCAGAAAAATGCGCTGATCAACCATACAGGGAGGGTCAGCTCTGCCAGCTTTAGCCCCAATAGTCTGCTGATAATAACCAGCAGCGATGATCACTCGGCGAAAATTTTCGGGTTTGATACAGACCACAGGCGCTGGACAGAGCAAATGGCCATTAAGCATGAAGATAAAATCAATTCTGCCCTGTTCAGTGCTGATAGCCGCCATATTTTGACACTATCGAGCAACGACACATCAGAGCCTAAAAACAATTGTAAAGCCATAATCCACTCTCTCTGTTCCGATGGGCAGTGGCTGCCAGGCGCCAATATTGAGCCAGAGGGCGGGGTCTGTTCAGGTCAGTTCAACCACGATGGCACCCATGTTGTCATCAACGACTTTTCAGGCGATGCCCAGATCCTTGGCTGTGGCAAAGATGGCAATTGGTCACGAAAAGCTCTCATCCGCCATCCATATTCACTCAAATCATCAGAATTCAGTGCCAACGGCAGCCATCTCGTCACTGTTAGCAGCAGGGGGAAGCGGATTAAAGTCTGGCGCCTCTGCGGGGTGGAGGCAGCGCCAACATCCCATTCAAAAGGTAAACGTGCTGCAGCGTCATCGTTATTGTCGCCGCCTCCAAGTAAAAAGGCTCGCAGGTGAACGGTTAGAGACTATCTTGGAATAGCCACTTATGATCAAAAATTATTGCCATTTTCAGACGGTGTGCCATTGAGGTTAATGCGTCTGGTTTGATTTTTGATTGGATTGAGTGCTTAACTGGCAGAAACGCCCAGTAAATACCTCTACGTTGGAGGAATGAAGCCATGAGGTTTCAACCTGCCCCGATTAATTCCAAGGGAAAAAAGATGAAAAAAATCCTTTTATTTCTATTAGTGTTAACTGCTTGCGGACTCAGTAAAGCGGCGCAATACGAACTAAACCGGGATATATCAAGAGTGTCATTTGCTACGGTGAAGTTAGAGTACGTTATTGAGCCGGCTTCAATATCCTCTCTAACGGGCAGTATTAATGAAACCGGTCTGTTAACTCTGGATATTCCAATCTCTGGCATTGACACTGGCATTGGAATTAGAAATGAGCGCTTGAATAAGCTGTTTTTCCAATCGGATTTATTTCCCAGTGCTAAGGTTTCTGCACAAATTTCAAACTCATTATTAGCCCCTGATACAGTGGTTCAACAGCTAACTGTGCCGGCAAAAGTAACCCTCTATGGCCAAACACAAGAGTTGGAATTTTCCGTCAATGTGGTAAAAAGCGGAAACCTGTTGTCGGTAGCCAGTACACAGCCGGTTATCGTTCGAGCTTCACAGTTTGGTATTCCGGCTAAAAATCTGACAGAACTGGCAAAAACAGTGGGACAGATCTCGATTTCTGACAACGTTCCTGTCAATTTTTCATTAGTATTCAGCAAATAAAATAGATCTACCTGGAAAGCAGGATGGCGGGATCAGTTCTCTGTTCTTGCTTGATGGCGGCCAACCATCCAGTGCAGCCAAGTGGTATGGAATATACCTCTTGGCTGCACTAATTTTGCTTGGACAGCTCTTTATATTTGGTGACAATATTTTCCAGACTTTTCTTTTCTGTATCCATGATGGCCTGAACACTCTCTGGGACCTTGTTCATGTTTATCTGGCTCATTTCGCTTAACAGTCCTTTTGCCTGGTTGTTCAGCTCTTCGAGCTGACCGGCTGTTAAATTTTGACCCTTATTTCCTCCGGCTGTTAAATTTTGATCATCATCTTTTTTGGTGTTCTTCAGGCGCAGTTCGGCAAATTTTTCGGTGACGGGGTGAGCGGATTTTAGCCAGGGTGTGCAATGATCGAGGGTGTATTGAAAACTGTTCACCCGTGCTACCTTGAAAACACCTGTACCATGGGTTTTCCCGGTAATGCTTTCCAGAGGCACTTTACCGAAAGGCGTGTCATCCAGGCGTACTTTGTATTTACCTTCTGTCCTGTTCTTGAGGTCATTCAGCAGCGTCGTGTAATTCTGGTATTCCTGCTGGGATATAGTGTCCAGTTGTTGATTCAGCCATTGGGATACTTCTTTACCCGAGTTGGGCTCAAGGTCCTGCAGACTCATGGGGTCAAGATGGCCGTGCTCGGACAGGGGTAACATCATCTGACTGACTGCCGCCATTCTCACATTTCTGCCGAGCTGATGTTGGTCAAAGAAACGATAGAAGCCGGTAAGGCTTTCACCTTTTTGGAAAGCAATGTCTTCCAGTCTGTTCCTGAGTCCTTTCTGGGTATCCGAAGCACTGCTTTTGTTACTGAGGATTGAGGAGCCTGGTACTTCATGCTTGAACCATTTTTTATCGACACCCCCTTTTTCGGATGCCCCCGTCAGAGCCATGGCTCTCAGATATCGGGTGAAAAATTTCGGCATCTGCTCTTTCCAGGGGGTGTCCTTGCGCTGAGCGAGACTTTTGGACATATATTTTGCCGGTGCATCCAGTGCCGCTTGTCTTTTTCTCTGGCGTCTGGCCGGAAGAGAAATTTCAGTGATAGGAGCGGCTGGCTCTGTCTCAACCTTCTCTGATGGTGTGACAGGCGTTTTCTGAATGCTCGCTGGCTCTTTGCTTTTTGCAGTCGGAGCTACACTATCGGGCAGTGAGCTGGTGCGGACTGGTGGTTTTGGAGGCACTTTTTTAATGGTTCTTTCCGGGGGAGCTTGCTTCAGAAGTTCTTTACCCTTTGTTTCCAGACGCCGATAAAAATGCTTCTGCAAGTCTTTTATCGCAGCGGGATCGTCTGCGAGTTCCGGGATTCCCAGTTTTTGGGCTGCGCCCCTCAGGGCTTCCTGTACGTCAGAGAACGCATCATCTCCCTCAGCACAGGAGCCGGGTTTGAAGGTTGCAATCAGTTCCCGGTACTCTGCCTGCTTGTCTGATGCCCATGATATTTTGGCCAGGTGATGGTCCAGAAGATTGCTGGTCGCTTTTTGCATAGCGGCAGTCTGAAGCAATGTGTTCGTTGGAGGTGTCGCAGGCTTGCTAATGGACCGGCTGGCAACTGATTTAGCTTCCTGGGGTCTTTCAGTCAGCACCTGGCTTCTGGGTCTGAGTCGGGTCTTCTGCTCAAAAGAGGGTTGTTTCTGCGGCTTAAGATCGGTCGCCGACGGTGCCCGTCTGCGCGGCTGGGACGATGTCTTGTACATTTCTTTAGGCGTTGGAGGTATAACCCGGACGCCCCGTTTATAGATGGACTTTTTTTCAGGAGTCACCTGATCTCCAGGAGAGAGCATCTTGCTGACGACATCACTCAACGCCTTGACTTTGCCATCCTTGGAAACCCGACTGGTCTGCTCAGGCTGTATCCATTTTGGACCCTGACCTGAGGTTTTGTCGATCAAGCTCATACTGTCCCTGTATGCCGTTTTCTATCCGTTCCTTAAGAATAGTAGAGCATTAGTTGTTCTATTTATTATTGCCTCTGGTTTTTATTAGCTTTTGGCCGCATTTTTAATCCACTTCTTCAGCTGATTGGCGGGCAGGGCACCGGATATACGGCCAATTTCTTTCCCGCATTTGAACACAATCAGGGTTGGGATAGAGCGGATGTTCAATTGCGCTGCAATTTGCTGGTGCTTTTGAGTGTCGAGTTTTGCCAGTCTTATGTTGGGTTCGAGTTCACGGGCTGCTTCGGAAAAGGCTGGAGCCATGGCTTTACAGGGACCGCACCAGGGAGCCCAGAAATCCACCACAACCGGTATATCGGTCTGGGCCAGAAAACGTTTGAAATTACCGGAATTGAGTTCTACGGGTTTGCCGTAAAAGAGTTTGTTCCTGCATTTACCGCAAGAGCCCCCGTCTTCCAGGCGCTCTTTAGGGACCCGGTTGGGAGTGCTGCATTTGGGGCAGGCGATTTGCAAGGGCTGAGACATATCATTACCTGGGACAAATGAAGAATTTTACGTGATATATGTGGGGGATTATGACTCGTTAATAGAGCATAAGACCAGATGCATTAATGCAAACTCTGGGTTAACCGCTAATCTGAAAGTAGGGCAATTGTTATAAGAAGGTTAAATCATGGACGTTTACCAAATCGTTGAGTCCGGTGTGCTGGAGAACAAGAAAGTGCTGGTGGCTGAAGATAATCCCGCCAATCAACTGGTGCTGAAGAAGTTACTCAAGAAAGTCAATATTGAGCCGGTTTTCGCAGAAAACGGTCAGGAAGCTCTGGAATACTGCAAGAGTGATCCGGAGAGCTGGGACCTGATTCTGATGGACTGTGAAATGCCCGTCATGGATGGTTACACTGCCACCGAAGCAATCCGGGAGTTTGAACAGGAGGCCGGAATAGAAGAGCATACCATTATTGGTCTCAGTGCTCATGCTATTGACGAGTTAAAAAATAAAGCCTTATCCAGAGGCATGGACGACTACTTAACCAAGCCTATTGAGCGTGATTATTTATTTCAAACCCTGGTCGATTATCTCGGCTGAATGACGTCTCAGGAAAAAGGCCAGCAAAAATGCTGGCCTTTTTGACAGGGGGCTGGCGTTAACCGATCAATTGGCAACGATATTAACCAGTTTGCCGGGTACTACAATCACCTTGCGAACAGTCTTTCCTTCAGTAAACTTGGTTACATTTTCCTGCTCAAGCGCCAGCTTTTCAATCGCACTTTTATCCATGTCGGCTGGAACTTCCAACTTTGCACGAACTTTGCCATTGACCTGAACCACCATGGTGATGGCGTCTTTCTCCAGGGCGGACTCATCCACTGCAGGCCAGCCAGCCTGAACCACGGGCTCTGAATGACCCAGGGCATTCCAGACGCTGTGCATAGCGTGAGGAGCAATAGGTGCCAGCATCAGAGTAGAGGCTTCCAGAGCTTCGCGAAGAACGGCACGAGCCTGATCACTGTTGTCCCGGAACCGGGCTATCGCGTTGTTCAATTCCATTATGGCAGCAATAGCGGTGTTAAAAGTCAGACGACGTTCGCAATCATCGGAAACCTTTTTGATGGTTTCGTGAGTTTTACGACGCAGGTCTTTCTGTTCCTTGCTCAAAGCCTTGCTGTCCAGAGCCGGCACATCTCCGGAAGCCAGATGTTCAGAAACCTGTTTCCAGAAACGACGCAGGAAGCGGTGAGCTCCCTCAACAGCGCTTTCGGACCATTCCAGGGTCTGCTCGGGAGGTGCAGCAAACATGGTGTATAGACGGATGGTGTCAGCACCATACTTATCGATCAGTTCCTGTGGATCAATACCGTTGTTTTTGGATTTGGACATTTTGCTCATGCCCGCATGCTCAACGGTTTCACCGGTTTCCTTCAGGGTGGCTTTGATCAATCGACCTTTGTCGTCCAGTTCAAAGTCTACTTCGTTTGGTGCAATCCAGTGCTTCAGGCCCTTATCGTCCAGCTTGTAAAAGGTATCAGCCAGAACCATGCCCTGACAGAGCAGCTTTTTGAAGGGTTCGTCACTGTCAACCAGGCCGGCATCACGAAGCAGTTTGTGGAAAAAACGGGAGTAAAGCAGATGCATAACGGCATGTTCAATACCACCAATGTATTGATCGACGGGCAGCCAGTAGTTGGCAGCCGCCGGGTCCAGCATTTGCTTGTCAGTCTTGGGAGAGCAATAACGAGCGTAGTACCAGCTGGATTCCATGAACGTATCGAAGGTATCAGTTTCACGGGTTGCTGTCTGGCCGTTATGAGTGGTTTTGGCCCACTCAGGATCGGCCTTGATGGGTGAGTGAACACCATCCATCTCAACATTTTCAGGCAGCAGCACCGGAAGATCTTCCAGAGGGACTGTGACTTCAGTACCGTCTTCCAGATAACGCATGGGAATCGGAGCTCCCCAGTAACGCTGACGACTGACTCCCCAGTCACGCAGACGGTAGTTAACCTGCTTTTCACCTTTGCCCAAAGCAATCAGCTTGTCGGCAATTGCATTGAATGCTTCCTGAGAAGTCAGGCCGTCAAATTCCCCGGAGTTGATCAGCTTGCCTTTTTCAGTGAACGCTTCTTTGGACAGGTCACACTCTTCGCCGTTTGCAGGCTCGATGACTTGTTCGATAGCCAGTTTAAAGCGGGTAGCAAATTCGTAGTCACGCTGATCATGACCGGGTACCGCCATAACAGCGCCGGTACCGTAATCCATCAATACAAAGTTGGCAGCCCAGACAGGTACTTCTTTACCTGTCATTGGGTGAATAGCTCGAATACCGGTATCAACACCCACTTTTTCCATGGTTGCCATTTCTGCCTCGGTGACACCGTTGGACTTGCATTCTTCAATGAAAGCGGCGAGCTTCGGATTATTGGCAGCCGCAGCTTTGGCGATAGGGTGCTCTGCAGCAACGCCCACGTAAGTCACACCCATCAGCGTGTCCGGGCGTGTGGTGTAGATCTGGAATGCTTCCGGTGATCCGGCAACGGGGTTAGCCACTTTGAAGGTCATCTGAACACCTTCGGAGCGACCAATCCAGTTGCGCTGCATGGCTTTAACCTGATCAGGCCAGTCTTCCAGCTGATCCAGATCAGCCAGCAGTTCTTCAGCGTAAGCCGTGATTTTCACAAACCACTGGGGCAGCTCCTTACGCTCCACCAGAGTGTCGCAACGCCAGCAACGGCCATCTTCTACCTGTTCGTTGGCCAGTACGGTGGCGTCGTTGGGGCACCAGTTCACAGAAGACATTTTCTTGTAGACCAGACCCTTTTCGTACAGTTGGGTGAAGAACCACTGTTCCCACTTGTAGTAGTCCGGTTTGCAGGTGGCCAGCTCACGGTTCCAGTCATAACCGAAGCCAAGACGCTTGAGCTGACCTTTCATGTAGTCAATGTTTTCGTAAGTCCATGGGGCTGGAGCGGTTTTGTGTTTGATAGCGGCGTTTTCTGCCGGTAGGCCGAAGGCGTCCCAACCCATGGGTTGCAGGACGTTTTTACCCTGCATACGTTGATAACGGGATACCACGTCGCCAATGGTGTAGTTGCGAACGTGGCCCATATGCAGTCGGCCGCTGGGGTAAGGGAACATGGACAGACAATAGTACTTTTCCTTGCCGGCCTCTTCACTGACAGCAAAACTGTCATTCTCTTCCCAGTATTTCTGGGCTTCTGTCTCAATCTTGTGCGGCTGGTAATGCTCTTCCATCATGGCTCTTTGCGAGAATCTGGATTTAAAGGGTTTCAAACTCTGCAATTAAAAATTTGCAAAATGTACAAATTTTTAATTGCAGAGCGGAGAAGAACACGGGTGTTCAGTATAACCTGCGAAGCATACATGAGTGAGGGCAGCGGGGGTAGCGCTTCTGGAATTTTTTGTTATGGGGCTTGTAGAACAATGTATAACAGAGCAGGCAGGGCAACAAAATGTGAGTTTGATGATGTACTGGATGAAGTATTTGAGGTGGACCTGGTCGATGTATTGGATGAACTGGATGTATTGGGTGAAGTAGATGTATCGGTTGAAGTAGATATATTGGATGAAGTGGGTGTACTGGATGTAGCTAACTTACTCCAGTTTTCTAAAATAAGTGAATGACCAGAAATAAACCAGGTGCCAGAATGCGCCTGATACACTTCTTCTAACGCAATTGAGTCACTGATGAATTCATGATTGAAAGACAGAGATACTTTATTCTGAAAGATTGCACCCGCTAAAAACGAGATGTTGACAGAAGAATGATGTATTCCTAATACATAAGTCTCGTTGTTCCGAAAATAAAACAAGGGTCCTCCTGAGTCGCCATTCTGCGATGTACCCCTATACCAAAGTCGATAGACGTCGGTTCGACATTTAAAGGGCCAATATAAAGAAGCTGATCGTAATATTTTTTTACCTGCATAACCAGCAGCCATTGGATGGGGCGCAACTTCCCGGAGATCAGGGCATGTTGCATTTAATTGCATTTTTGGAGGTGCTATGTTCACTGAATCCTCCAGTTCAATGATTGCAATGTCGTGTATTGTGTTCGGATGTCTGTAATCAGGGTGCTTGATATATCTAACAGCCTCTCTAACTGGAGCATGAGCTTCATTAAAGAAAAAAAGTCGTAGACTATCATTTTCGCTTAATGAACTTACACAATGGGCTGCAGTCAACAGATGAATGTCAGATATTAGTACTGCTGTACATAATGATGAGGAGGAGGATGAGAAGGCAATCCATGGATATGTGCCAATGGGTACTACTGATGATGGCGCATATCGTTCAACTCTATCCAATGATGCGGCAAAAACATCTTTGGATATAAAGGTATAAAAAAACAGAGTTAAAATTGCGTTTTTGTTTGCACGCACGGACTCAGCTCTCCTGAATCTATGAAAGTTGCTTACGAAATTAGCACATTTTGCTCGTTCTGCACTTGCTATCTTTATTGCGCAGCAGCACCTGAGTATGGCAAGCAAAGGATCATGAAGGGTTTTTCATTGGAAGTTCAGAAGATAAAAGCGCGTTATCCTGATGCGACTTATGTGGGTGTTGCATACACAACGGCTGACAACTGGACATTTCTGGAGCTACTAACATTACAGCTGACTCAGGTCTTGCTCTTATTAACCATTATTGATGGAAGTAGATATGTTTTCAGTATTGAAGATCTGGTTATCCGGATTCCCGGTAATATTGGCTGCTTTGTGGATAGATTCTGGATACTCTTGTACTCACCCCAGAGCTGAAGTTCAGGCTCGTTGTGAAGAGGTGTTAAAAGCAAATCCGGGTATTTTTACTCGTTTTGTTTTTCATGACGATCCGGGTGTGAGTCTGAGGGGCGTTCTGAAAACCCGAAATACTCTGCATATTGTAACCAGTGATTATGCCCTGGATGCTCCGATTACCGTATCAGGTTATTTCGTCAATGTGGGGATTATTGGTGTTGCCACTGATGGCAAATATCCAACATTGTCATTGACAGGACCAATGTTATCCCATGGCGTTGATGCGTTCATTCGAGTTTCAGACTTCAGGTTATTGTATCTCGATGGGTTTGAACTGGATGCCGGTGGCAGCTTTGCTAATTTTTACGGCAATCTTAACCATTTTATTCATGCCAGTAATGATAGAGTTACACTGAAGAATCTCAAGTTACACAAAGCTGATGAATCTATTGATAGCGCTATCTATGTGGAGCACTCCAAAATACTGGAAGTCAGCCATTTAGAAATCTGGACAGATGGGTACAGAGAACCACCATTGCTTGAAACCAGAAAGGTTGATGAAGTGTACTTGAGTGACAGTACGGTGCATGGCTACCCATCAGAATGCACACTGATTTTGCATGAAAACAGTTATCAGGTGTCGTATTTAAATGTTGCCTTACCCATTAAACAAGAACGTTTTTCGTATGTGTTTGCTTACCCGGGAATTTCTATCGTTTATAAAGATCCTGAAAAATTCAGTGCCAATTTTAGTTTCGAAAATATAAGAACCGATCCGCCCTCATATCATGATCCCGATCTTGACTGGGTTCAGGTTCCTTTATGGGTAAATGGTCCTGATCAGGTTCACGCGAGCGTTACCTATAAAAATAACACGTTTGACCGGGCAAATACTCTCATGTTTCTTACTGATGTTCATTGGAAGGGAGATGCTGCAGCCATACCTATCCTGAAAACACCTCAATATGAGGCATTTTTAAAAGAAGATTTTGTTCCAAAATGCCTTCATAGAAAGTATCCATCAGCTTCTATAAAAGGGAATAAAGAATTAATAGAGTTGCGAATATCATTAGATAAACTATTAAATATTAGCGAGCGAGAACTCTAAGATAATGCCTGCTCTTATTGTGATTTTTCATTTAAGTCTGTTTGTCGCCTTAGCATTTGACTTATTTGCCTGAGGGTGGTTCACCTGACGGAATGTTTCTGAATTGATTTTTTGAATTGTTTGACCATTATAAGTACCTAACCAGTTGGTTTCACATATTCTGGACGGCGGCTTTTTCCACCCTTCTGCGTTCCAACTCTGGTTGCGTAGCTACGGCTACGCGCCCGTCGTTGCGCCTTGAAGGATGAAAAAATCCACTCGCCAGAATATGCGAAACCAACTGGCCAGGTACTTACATGATTCAGTTTTTGCTAATGCTAACTATTTTTAACGGAAATAGATATGTTTTCAGTATTGCAGATCTGGTTATACCGATTTCCAATAATATTGTCCGCTTTGTGGATAAATGCCGGATATTGTTGCACTCACCCCAGAGCTGATGTTCAGGCTCGTTGTGAAGAGGTTTTAAAAGCATTTCCGGGTGTTTTTACTAATGTTGTTTTCCATGACAATCCGGTCAGAAGTCTGAGGGGTAATCTGAAATCCCGAAATACTCTGCATATTGTGGCCAGTGATTTTGCTCTGTATGATCCGATTACCGTGTCAGGCAGAGCTGTCAATGTGGGTATTGTTGGTATTGCCACTGATGGCAAGTATCCGACTGTGTCATTGGCGGGGACAATATTTTCCAACGGTGTTGATGAGTTTATTCGGGCTTCAGATAACCAATTGCTGTATCTCGATGGGTTTGAACTGGATGCCGGTGGCAGTTTTGCTAATTTTTACGGTAATCTTAATCACTTTATCCATGCCAAGAGTGACGAGGTTACGCTGAAGAACCTCAGGTTACACAAAACGGGTGAGTCTATTGAAAGCCCTATTTATGTGGAGCACTCCAAAAAACTGGAAGTCAGCCAGATTGAAATCTGGAATGATGGGAATAAAGAGCATCCAGTGGTTGCAACCAGGGAGGTTTTTAAAGTGCAATTCAGCGACAGTACTGTGCATGGATTCCCATCAGAATGCACACTGATTTTGCATGAAAACAGTCATATTGTGTCGTATTCGAACTTTACCTACCCTGTTAAACATTCACAGTCCTGGCAATCTGGGGTTACACCGGGGATTTTTATCGTTTATGAAGATTATGGAATGTTCGCTGCCAAATTGAGTTTTGAAAATATAAAAACTGAACCATCCGCATCCCATGACCCCACTTTTGATGAGATCCAGGTCCCTTTATGGGTAAAACGTCGTTATGGTGAGGTTCACGCGCTCATTACCTATAAAAATAACGCTTCTGACCGACAAATGACCGGCATATTTCATTCTAATGTTCCCTGGTGTATCAATGATAAGATCAGTTATTTTCCAAAAAAAACTGATAATGAGGACAAGTTCAGTGAATATTTTGTTCCAGAATGCCTTCAGAGAAGGTATCCATCCGCTCACATAGAAGGAAATACAGAATAAATGTGGTCGTCTAAGTCCGACAGTACAGTGCATGGGTTTACGGCGGAATGTAATCACCGGTCTGAGATGGCCCTTTTTCAGCTCGGGATTGGCCACCATGACCAGATGTAAAGTCACAAGGTATCGTGACTTCGTGGTAACTATGGGTATCCGTGGTAGTATGATCCTGTTCGTTAAAGTCGTCTTGTTAAAAAGGATATTGTGCAAAAATCCGGTTCATGAGTGACGATGAGTCTCTTGTTTTTTCTCTTGAAACAGATTTTGCATCAGGCATATGAGCACCCGTACTCCAACAAGAAGAGGCGCCAGCAAGGCCGCTTCGAAAAAGAAATCCAATCAACAGTCGAAACTGCCAGGCTGGATGTGGCTGGTAACCGGTTTTGCGGCTGGCTTTTTTGTGGCTTTCCTGATCAAGCTGACACCGGCTCCAGTTTCGGTTAATGCTTCTATAGAGACAGCTGAAACGGCTCAGTCGGGTAAGGAACGCCCGGAGCCGGTCTTCGATTTTTATACCGTGCTGCCCGAGCAGGAAGTGATTCTGCCTGAACCGATTGAACGTCAGTCGCCACCTGCAGTCAGTGTCAGTGAAAAAACTGGCTCGAAATCCGTGCCTGAAGCGAAAACAGCTACTAAGTCCGGTGTGAAGTATTTGTTGCAGGCTGGTTCATTTCGAAGTGCCAAAGACGCCGATCGTCTGAGGGCGCAGTTGCTTTTGGCAGGTCAGGAACCCAGGGTCGTCAAGGTAACCGTGGGTGCAGGGGAGTCGTGGCACAGGGTGCAGCTGGGGCCTTTTGATACATCAGAAAGTATTGATCAGGCAAAGCAGGTGCTGGCTGAATTCAAGATTGATGGTCTGTTGTTGAGAATGAAATAGCTGGATTCATCCACTTATATTCCCGAATGATAAAGTGCCATAAGCGAAGAAAAATGAATCAGGTGATAAGTATGAAAGCACCGGTAGCCCAAAAAATAGCCCACGAGATCGTTCAACATGGTTCCAGCAGGGTTGATGACTACCACTGGCTGAGAGATAAAAACTGGCAGAAGTTTATTGCCGGTGATCTGGATTTTGATAATCCGGCGGTTCTTGAATACATCCAGTCTGAAAATGCTTACAAAGATGAGTTTATGAAAGGCTACAAGGATGTTGAAGAAACTCTCTACGGTGAAGTTCTTTCCCGTATCAGGGAAGACGATGAATCCTGGCCGGTCAAAGAAGGTGGTTTTTTCTATTACTCAAGAGAAGAAAAAGGCAAGGATTATTCGATTCTCTGTCGCAAGCAGGGCTCAAGAGAAGCGCCTGAAGAAGTCTACTTTGACATAAACAGGGAAGCAGAAGGTAAAGAGCTTTATATCTTCGGTGCTTCAGGCACCAACCTTAAGCAGACTCATTTTGCCTACAGCTTCAATCTGACCGGTTCAATGGAGAGGACTATCCGGGTTCGAGATCTGGAGACAGGACAGGATCTGGATTGGGAGTTTGCAAACAGTACCGGGTCTTTTCTCTGGCACGGCAATGAGCATCTGTACATTGTTGAGCGGGATGAGTCAGGTCGTGGTCGTGATGTATACAAAGTTCATATCCATAAAGGTGTTGCTGAAAAAGAGTTAATCTTTTCCAAGCCTGAAGAATACGACAGCATGTTTTTGTCTTTATCCCGAACCAATGATCGTGAGTATTTCATGATTCATCTGGATAGTGGTTCGACGCATGTCGTGTATTTGGCTGGACGGGATTCAGATCAGTTTGAAAAGTTTGCTGTGGGCGAGAACGATGTCTCTTTCTCTCTGGAACATTACAGGGGCGACTTCTACATTCTGACCAATCAGGATGGAGCCAACGACTTCAAAGTTATGAAGTGTCCGGTAGCTTCTGAAATGACGGTTGCCCAGGAAAAGTGGCCCCAGGCAAACTGGCAGGAGTTTCTGCCTGAGCAGAAGAACCTGTGCCTGGGCGGTATCCATTTCTATAGCCACTTTCTGATCGTTGAGCGCAAGAATAACCAGAAAGTACTGGATGAAGTGGCTGTGATGGATATGGATTCCGGAACTCTCTCAATCATCTCAATGCCGGATGAGGCTTATTGTCTGGATTTTTATGGTGACTGGGATCATCAGGCAACCGTTGTCAGGTTAGACTACGATTCACCTGTATCGCCAAACACGGTGTTTGAGCTGAATCTGGAAAATGGTGCTTTGACAGAGGTTTATCGCAAGGAAGTTCCCAACTTTAATGCCTCGATTTATGAAGTGAAGAGAGAGTTTGCCATGGCTCGAGATGGTGAGCTGGTGCCACTGACCATTATCTGCAAAAAAGGAACGAAGCTGGATGGAAGCAACAAAGCCATGGTGTATGCCTATGGTTCTTATGGCTATGGAATGTCAGCAGGTTTTTCTTCGCCTAAATTCAGTTTGATTGATCGCGGCTTTGTTTATGCCATTGCACATGTCAGGGGCGGGGATGACAAGGGGTATAGCTGGTATCTCAATGGCAAAATGCAGCACAAAATGAATACCTTTAATGATTTCATTGATTGCTGTGAGTACCTGGTTCGTCGTGGCTATACGGCCCGGGGTAATATTGCTATCAATGGTGGCAGTGCGGGCGGTCTGCTGATGGCAGCCGTGACCAATATGAGACCCGACCTGTTTGGTTGTGTTGTTGCCGATGTGGCTTTTGTCGATGTGATCAATACCATCAGTGATGCGTCTTTGCCCCTGACTGCGCCAGAATGGGAAGAGTGGGGTAACCCGATCACCAGCAAAGAAGACTTTGATTACATCTCAGGTTATTCGCCCTATGACAACATAGAAGCAAAGGACTATCCGCCTACGCTTTACAACTCGGGGATATCCGATGAGCAGGTCACTTATTGGGAACCCACCAAAATGGTGGCCAAACTAAGAGCCTTGAAAACCGACGATAACCCCCTGATCCTCAATATGAAAATGCATGCGGGTCATGCCGGTGCCAGCAAGCGTTACGAATGGATAGAGGAGATTGCATTTGATTACGCCTTTATCCTGAAATGTTTTGATAAGGTGTAACGGACTGTCAGGCGCGGAAACACTGTTAAGTGTTACCATGGTGTTAATTTCGAAATTTTCTAATGCGAAAAATCAGGCGGATAACCAACTGGTCACGAGCGCGTTACGCGGTATGGAAAGTTTTTCCCTGCCACACCCTTGATAATTCTGTCTCGCCCCCAATATTAATCGACGAATCAAGCAAAATGCTAAAAGGAGCCCACCTTGGAACAGTATCGCGGCACCACCATTCTGTCCGTTCGTCGAAACGATAGTGTGGTCGTAGGGGGTGATGGTCAGGTTTCATTGGGTAATGCCGTCATCAAGGGCAATGCCCATAAGGTGCGTCGCCTGTTCAAAGGCAAAGTTATAGCAGGCTTTGCAGGTGGTACAGCAGACGCATTTACTCTTTTCGAACGTTTTGAAGCCCAGTTGGAAAAGCATCATGGGCGTCTGGAAAAAGCAGCCGTTGAACTGGCGAAAGAATGGCGTACCGACAGAACATTGCAGCGTCTGGAGGCCATGTTGATTGTGGCAGACGCCAAAGCATCTCTGGTCATTACCGGCAATGGTGACGTTATGGTCACTGACGATGGCATTCTGGCCATTGGCTCGGGTGGATTCTTTGCTCAGTCTGCTGCCAAAGCGCTCTACCAGAATACTGACCTGGGTGCGAAAGATATCGTTGAGAAAAGTCTGGAAATAGCTGCAGATGTCTGCGTCTATACCAACCAGAACCGGGTTATCGAAGAAATCAAGATTGAGCAGTCCTGACCAGAAGGCCGAAAGCAGAAATCGGTTACAATCCGGCTTCTCGCTGACAGCGTTTAAATGGTGAGTTTACTGATCTTTCGTTAACAGAGTCTGTGACATGTCAAATATGACCCCTCGTGAAATCGTTCACGAACTGAATAAACATATTATTGGCCAGGATGATGCCAAACGTGCCGTAGCCATTGCTCTTCGCAATCGCTGGCGTCGCATGCAGCTGGATGAAGAGCTGCGAAATGAAATTACCCCCAAGAATATTCTGATGATTGGTCCTACCGGTGTTGGTAAGACTGAAGTCGCTCGTCGTCTGGCCAAACTGGCTAATGCCCCTTTTATCAAGGTTGAGGCAACCAAGTTTACAGAAGTGGGTTATGTTGGCCGTGACGTAGAATCCATCATCAGAGATCTGATGGATGCGGCTATAAAAATGCTGCGTGAGCAGGAAGTTGAGAGAGTAAAAGATCGTGCTCTTGATGCCACAGAAGAGCGGATACTCGACGCCCTGCTGCCTCCTCCCCGTTCCTTCTCAGAAGAGTCCGAAAAGCCTCAGGATAATTCAACCCGTCAGGTGTTTCGCAAAAAGCTGCGTGAAGGCCAGCTGGATGAGAAAGAGATCGAGATCGATGTTCGCGAAGCGGCCATGGGTGTGGAAATAATGGCACCTCCCGGCATGGAGGAAATGACCAGCCAACTGCAGAATATGTTCTCGAATCTGAATGCCGGCAAGCAGAAAAAACGCAAGCTGAAAGTCAAGGACGCTCTGAAACTGGTTCAGGACGAAGAAGCTGCAAAACTGGTCAATGAAGACGAACTGAAAACCAGAGCGATTGAGTCTGTTGAACAGAATGGCATTGTCTTCATCGATGAAATTGATAAGGTGGCCAGGCGTTCTTCCGGCTCTAACGCGGATGTTTCCCGTGAAGGTGTTCAGCGGGACTTGTTGCCACTGATCGAAGGCTGCACCGTTTCCACCAAGTACGGCATGATCAAAACGGATCACATTCTGTTCATGGCTTCCGGTGCATTTCACCTCGCCAAGCCATCTGACCTCATTCCAGAGCTGCAGGGTCGTCTGCCTATTCGTGTTGAGCTGAAGGCACTTACCACTAAAGACTTTGTTCGTATTCTGACTGAGCCTAATGCTTCCCTGACGAGGCAATATCAGGCGCTGATGAAAACAGAAGAACTCAATATTTCTTTTGCTGAAGATGGTATTGCCCGTATTGCGGAAGTGGCCTGGACAGTCAATGAGAACACCGAGAATATCGGTGCCCGTCGTCTGCACACTGTGATTGAGCGTTTGCTGGAAGAGATCTCCTACAGTGCAGCAGACCTCTCCCTGAAACACAGCGAATCACCGCTGCTGATCGATGCTGCTTATGTTAACGAGCATCTGGGCGAGCTGGTTCAGGACGAAGACCTGAGTCGCTATATTCTCTGATATTCTAGCCGACCATACTCAGAGAGTTGTGGTCGGCAGCTCGCTTTTTCTCTTCTCTGTTTCTGAGCGCTATCCTGATCAGGGCAAGAAAGACGCCAGCCATCAGCCCTAACATAGCTCCTAAAACGACGATAAGCTTTTTATTGGGTTTAGAGGGTGAAACTGGCACGATCGCAGGTTGCTCTATTTTGGCAGGAATCATGGTAGAAAAGTCCGGGTCCAGTTTTTCTAATTGTTCGAGCTGGTAAACACGACTGGATACACCTCTGATGTAGGGTTTTTCTGCGCTATCTTCTGCATTGGGCCTGCTGTAAAAGCGATACTTCTCAATTCTGCTACTGACCGCATCAACCCCTGACTTCAGAAGCTTTTCACCCAGTAAGTAAGTAGCTCCATCAATAATGGTTGCATTCACTTGACTGGTCTGGAGTTCCGTAATTCCGGCGGCTTGAGCCTGGGCTAAGGCTTCCTTCAATTCTGTCAGACGCAGTCTGTTATAAGAGATGAAGTTTGATTCCAGACGATCAATATGACTTTTTATCTGCTTTTTCGTTATTTCAACCTGTGCATGAAAGTTCTCATGCATATTCTTTACGAACCGTTCCTGAGCATAGGGCAAAAGAACTTCATTAATGATCGATGCTGATTCTTCAGGGTTTGAAGAGCTGTATCGAATGTTCGTCCGATTATCATTCTTGCCCGTTGTGATAGCTAAGTTATCAGAAAATGCTTTGTATTGTGCTGCGAGCATTTTTTGATCAGGCGTTGAGCTATTATCGGAATCAATGCTTGCAAGAGACGACTTCTGGAATGCATAACGTCTTGCGGCAGGGCTGGTTAAATACTTCAGGTACAGCTGATAGGCTTCTTCAGTGGTCAGATGCTCGGAGTCCTTGCTTTCACCATTTGAGGCAATCAGGAAAACGTTACTGTTCCAAGCCGCAATATTTGCCGGGGAAGATTCATTTAAGACAGCCTCGGTCGTGTAGCTTACAGGAAGCTTAAAGGCAGCAATCACAGCAATGGCTGTTGCCAGCGTGGTAATCACTATAATCAGCCATTTCTGGGCAAACAGTTTCTCTGCAAGTTCAAAAAGATCAATTTCATCGTCAGGATAAGGGTCATGGTATAACTGATTTGGGGTCTGTAGGTTATTCATACCTGGGATAAAATCCTTGAGTGTATTTATTCGTTGTAAATTTAGTGCTGCAACATTATCCAGAATAAAAGGGTTAATGTCTCCTGTGATTTTATGTTGATCAGGCAAAGACACTTGCAGGTAAAGCTCGGTATTTGATTGTTTTTATAATGCGCAATGGCTGATACGAGACGCTTCAAAGATGGGTAGCGAAATTTTTCTGGTGAGCACTTCCGGTCGCGAGGGTATTTCGTCTGCCCAGTAGGCCATTGAACAATCCCTTCGTAGTTAAGCGATTTTCAACGTTTTGTGGCTACTTGCAGTGCACAAATGGCAGTCACCGGCACTGAAAGTAGCAGAGTTGGTCGCGGCTATCTCCAAGTCCCATCGTCTCTCAAAAGGTAGATTCTCCACCAATCGGCAGTGGCAACTTTTACCCGGGTGCCACTGGTGTCTAACCACGGGTGGTCGCTATCACCGGTTTTCGCTACAGCTGCAACGACCCGATCCTTAAGGTAAATAGTAGCTTTTGCTTCCTCTGATCCATCGGCTCGCGGACAATAGATTGTCACGCTGTTGTCATAAATGCCAGTACCGATAGCAGCCCTTGGGCCGAAAGCACCTTGTTGTGCGTTTTGCGGAGCTTGTTGTGAGGTTGACTCTGAAAACCCAAAAGCGCCGGTAGTGGTGTTATTATTTACGTTATGCATATTAAGTTCCTCTAATTAAATAAGTATCATCCTTGATTGCAAGGGCTTTGATTTGAAGGACATTCAATACTGATGTCCTATGATAGGTTAGAACGGGTTTCAGATTGAAAGTTCATAACATGGATGGCAGCGTGACTAACAAGAAAACAGGACCCTGATAAACCGCGTTGAGCCTGTTATTTTGCTGAAGTAGAGATTTTGAGTATGCAGCAAATAACCCCCGAAGCTCTGAATGAATCCTCGCTATGGAGGCTTTAGTCCGAAAGGCTCCAAAGAGCTGCATCATGGTCGATATGCTGCCGTCTGCAGGGCAGCCATTATGGACAAAATACGCCTCCGACTCAGCCGGAGGCCATTGAACAATCCCTTCTTAGTTCAGTGATTTTCAACGTTTTTCGCCACTTGCAGTAAACAGATGGCAGTCACCGCAATGAAGAAGCGTAGTTGATCACCTCTCCATAGAAGTGTCTTGTAAGAACCATAACCCATCAGCATCCTTAGCGTAGGTTTTCGCCACTCCATCAGTGGTGATCTCCGCTCGGGTGCCATCGTCCCTTAAGTCGGCCGGAGCAATCGAATCCTGTAAGAACCATACTCCATCAGCGTCCTTAATGTAGATTTTCGCCACTCCATCGCGATTGTTAATCACCGCCCGGTTGCCATCGGCACTTAAGTTGTCTGGAGTGATATGATCCTGTAAGAACCAGAAGCTATTAGCAGACTTAACGTAGGTACTCGCCACTCCATCGCGAGTGTTAACCACCGCCCGGGTGTCATCGGCACTTAATTTGGCTGAAGTGATCATATCATCCGTGCTAAAGGTGACTTTTATTTCGCCTCCTTCTAAGATTGACGCACTGTTACCAAAATTGTCATGTTTATTAATGACGATAACACTCCTCCCAAAACAGGTACCTTCTGGTGTGTTTTCCGGAGCTTGTGGCGTGGGTGAATACCCAGTAGCGCCGCTAATGTTGCCATTATTTACGTTCATATTATGTTCCTCGAATTAAATAGGTATTTTCCTTGATTGCAAGGATTACGGTTTGAAGGGCATTCAACATTGATGTCCTTTGATGGGTTAGAACGGGTTTCTGGTTGAAAGTTCATAACATTGTTGTCAGCATAACTAACAAGAAAACAGGACTCTGATGTAAGCTTTTTTGAGCCAGTCATTTAACGAAATACGCCTCCGACTCAGCCGGAGGCTATTGAACAATCCCTTCTTGGTTCAGTGATTTTCAACGTTTTGTCGCTACTTACAGTACTCAGCCATACGGAATCGAATATTTCTGGCTTATTGGGCAGGTGCTCTGCAAGGCGCAACGACTGGAACATAGCAAGCTATGTGGCCAGAGTTGCAACGCAGTCAGAGTGCCTGAACAATAAGCCAGAAAATATGATTTCGTATGGTTGAGTACTTACAGTGCACTGATGGCAGTCACCGCACTGAAGAAGCGTAGTTGATCACCAATCCCCAACCCTGGAAGAGTGATGAAAGAGCCATATCCCCTCAGCATCCTTGGTGTAGGTTCTCGCCACTCCATCGTCAGTGACCACCGCCCGGGTGCCATTGTCCCTTAGGTCAGCTTGAGTGATCGAATCCTGTATGTACCAGAACCCGTCAGTCTTAGAGCAGACTCGCGACACTCCATCGCGAGTATTAATCATCGCTCGGGTGCCATCGGCAGTTATTTCGGCTGAAGTGATCATATCATCCGTGTGAAAGGTGGCTTTTATTTTACCTCCTTCTAAGATTGACGCACTGTTATCAAAATTGTCATGTTTATCAATGACGATAACACTCCTCCCAAAACAAGTACCTTCTGGTGTGTTTTCCGGAGCTTGTGGCGCGGGTGAATACCCGGTAGCGCCGCTAATGTTACCATTATTTACGTTCATATTATGTTCCTCGAATTAAATAGGTATTTTCCTTGATTGCAAGGATTTCGGTTTGAAGGGCATTCAATATTGATGTCCTACGATGGGTTAGAACGGGTTTCAGACTGAAAGTTCATAACATTGTTGTAAGCGTAACTAACAAGAAAACAGGACTCTGATGAAAGCTTTTTTGAGCCAGTCATTTAACGATGAAGCAGAGACCTTCAGCATGCAGCAAAAAATCCCCGAGGCTCTGAAACAATCTCAACGACTGTTCATGCCGGTTGAGATGCTGCCATCTGCGACACCCTCTTTACGGCGGCGAGGGTGTCAATAATCCGATTCATTGCAGGTGGGATACCAGTACTGCGTCAGTTACCGAGGGAGAATATACGTCTGGCATTGTCGGTGGTTGCAGCGGCAATCTCTTCGCCATCCACGCCAAGCACCTGGCTCAGCGCATGGATCACATAGGGCAGATTAGCCGGTTCATTATCATTTCTTCTTCTGCCACCCCGACGATGTTCTAACCGCTCTGGCATGACCAGATAAGGCTTTAAAAACGGTGCATCGGTCTCAACCATCAGGCGCTCACGCAGAGTCTCCCAACCGACAGAGCGCAGTGCCTTAACCAGATCTTCGTTACGTCTGTCGCCGATATAACCGGTAATTCCGATGGAACAGCCCAGATCAAGATAGGCCTGCAGTTGCTCACTGTTCCCCGTGAAGCAGTGAACGCAAGCCATGTCTGGTGAAGGCAACTGATTTATGTGATCTTTCAGAATGCCGATGAAGTCATCATGGGCAAGTCGCTCATGCAAAAACAGTGGTTTTTTCAGCTCTGCAGCCAGCTCCAATTGTTCCGTGAACACGGTTCGTTGCACATCAGGAAACGACCATTCGCGATCGTAATCCAATCCACACTCACCCACCGCAATGCAGTGACGATCCCCCTGTTTAAGTATTTTTCTCAGTTCCCGTATGCCACCATCTCGGCGGAAATTCTTGGCATCGTGTGGATGGCATCCCACTGTATAGTACAAAGAGCATGGGGGGGAATCTGAAAATCCACAAGCTTCGGTGGCTTTCGCCGATGGCTCCGACCATTGCTCCACCAGTTTCTGAGCCTTTTTAGACGCAGAAATGGAAGTGCCCGTTATCATGATGCTACCAAGCCCTGCCCGGGAAGCTTCTGCAAGAACCTGGGGCAAGTCAAAGCAGTCTTTAACAAGATTGGCTCCAATATCAACAAGTGGCGTCGTGTATTGAGGCCTGAACCACGGGCGAGTCAGATTTACCTTGCCCGACTCTGGCCGGGCAGCAAACTGGAAACCAGAAGCTTCATCATCCCTGGCAGGCGCATCAGGTGATGCAGCGGCCTCGCTTGAGCGCTGGCAATATCGGGACTCCAGGCCCTGATCCATGACCTGCCGACCCTGAACGGCATGGTAGTTCGTGTTGCCAGAGTATCGGAATGCAACGGGACAAACGCCTGAAGAAGGCTTGTCAGCAGAACCTGAAGATCTCTTCTTTTTTTTCATTTTCCGTGGCTTTGAACGGCCTTCTTGCCAGACTTTTAGATCCGCTTCGTCTGCGGCCCATTGCGTACCTTTGCTGCTAACGTCATGAGGGGACACTGAATTGGGTGACGTGATATTGGGAAGTATCGCTTTTTCATCGACATTATCAACTTTCACAAATCTGCCATCAGGGCCGGAGGTGGTTGATCTGCCCGTTTGAGAATGAGAAAAGTCGGGTGTTCTTACTGAAAGTATATTGTTGCTATCACCAGTACTGACAGTCCTACCGAAACGAGCAGCTTCTTCAACCTCTTGCGGTTGAGGTTGAACAGGTTGTGACGTGATTGGGTTTGAACCGCCAACAGCGCCGCTAGTGTGATCCGGGTTAATCATATTAAGCTCCTTCAGTTAAATGAGTATTATCCTTGATTACAAGGATATAGGGTTGAAGGGCATTCAACAGCGATGTCCTCCGATAAGTCAGAGTGGTTCTTAGATTGAAAGTTCAGAACATTGACGTAAGCATAACTAACAAGAAAACAGGACACTGATATAAACTGCGTTGAGCCAGTCATTTAACGACGCAGTAGAGACTTTCAGCATGCAGCAAAAAATCCCTGAAGCTTTGAACTTTCACAGGCAATCCCAACGACTGGAGTTGAAATACAGCACCGATGAGACTTATCAGCTCAGCAGTGAGATGCTTCGTGTCCACAGTCCTTCTGCCGAGGTCAGGGGACATGGTAATCCAGTGCTGCAAACCGGAAAAAAGCAGGTTCAGGTCACCAATATAGAAAAGGTGGGCCACTATGCGATTAAAATTCACTTTAATGACGGTCATGACAGTGGCATTTACGACTGGGGCTATCTCTACGATCTTTGTGTCAACCAGGAAGTGTACTGGGAGGCCTATCTGGAGAAGCTGCACCAGGCGGGTGAAAGCCGGGAGCCCGATGCTGATGTTGTCAAACTGATGATCAGTTAAATCGTTAGTTGAACAGTGTCCCTCTGGGTTTCCACAAATAGACTGCTGTACTCCAGGGGCATTCATAGAGCTGCATCAGGGTTCTCTCATTGTGAGAGACGACGATCTGGTAAGTGACCGATTCTCTCTGAGGCCTGCTGGTCAGGATAACGGTGGCAGGTCTACTGATAAGAACAGGGGTTCCGCCCAGGTTAAGGGTCTGTTGGTAAAGCCTGTTCATGATGGTTGAGATGCTGCCATCTTCGGGATCGTAGGAAAAATTTTCGGCAAATGAAACTCTGTAAGTGCGCTTGTCAGCAGGCAGGTCGCCAATGTTCTTGCTAATACTGCAGTTGTTGAGATCGAGATAGCCAGAAGGGGGGCGGTTACTTTTTATAGCGGAGAGTAGCCAGCGATGCCCCATGATTTTAGCGTCAGGAAGTGCCATAGATGTGACCGGCAGGGTCATAGCCATCAGGGACACAGCCATTATGGATAGTACCTTAATGGATAGTACCTTTGTGAATAGTACTTTTGCATTGTATGGCCATCTCATATCTGCTTCTCTCTGGAATGGGTGTTCTGGAGACTTTATCGGCCAAGGGATTAAGAAATTTCATCGTTGTGAGTTAATCCTGATTACCCGGGCGATGGGCACAGGGAGGGTTAGAATTTTCCTGTATCAACTTGTAACCCAGTGGCTCTGTGTATATCCTTTGTGCCTTTTAAAATCGTCATGGCAAGGCTCAAATACTGGGACTTGTCAGACAGGAGCCTGTTCATGAGAGTGATTCTGTTGGGTGCCCCGGGTGCCGGTAAAGGTACGCAAGCCCAGTTCATCATGGAAGAGTTTGGTATCCCCCAGATCTCTACCGGCGATATGCTGCGCGCAGCGATCAAGGACGGTACCGAGCTGGGCCTTAAAGTAAAAGCGGTTATGGATTCCGGCGCCCTGGTTTCAGATGAAATCATCATTGAGCTGGTTAAAGAACGTATTGCCAGGGATGACTGTGCCAATGGATTCCTGTTTGATGGCTTTCCCAGAACCATTCCCCAGGCTGAAGCACTTCGTGATGCCGGCGTCGACATTGACCATGTGATCGAAATTGCCGTTGAAGATGAAGAGATTGTTCAACGCATGGCAGGAAGGCGTGTTCACCCCGACAGTGGCCGAACCTATCACGTTATCTACAACCCGCCGAAGGTTGAAGGTAAAGATGATGTTACGGGTGAAGACCTGATTCAGCGTGATGACGATACGGAAGAGACCGTTCGCAAGCGTCTGGGCGTTTACCATGACCAGACGGCCCCTCTGGTCAGCTTCTATAAGTCTATTGAAGGCCATACCCGTTATAGCCGTGTAGAGGGTGTAGGCAGTGTTGATGATATCAAGGCTAAAGTGATCAGTGCCCTGAAGCCTGGGGCTGCCTGATAAGCTCTGCTGTCTGGCATCTCATGATGCTGATCGTAAAAAAAGGACGACTGTTCGTCCTTTTTTTACGTTTTCAGGAGACTTTCTCATGAGCTGGCAACGATATAATACACCGTTAGCCGCATGAGTTACCCCTATTAGAGATACGCTGATGAAAATTCTGGCTCTAGATAGCGCTACAGAAGCCTGTTCAGTGGCACTGAATCTGGATGGTGAAATTGTTGAACATTTTGAGTTATTACCCAGAAGGCACAGCCGTGAGCTTTTGGGAATGGTCGACAATCTACTGAAAAAACAGGCAGTCAGCCTATCTGATCTGGACGCTTTGGCTTTTGGTTGCGGGCCAGGTGCTTTCACCGGTGTCAGAATAGCGGTTGCCATGGTGCAGGGGCTGGCATTTGCCATCGATAAGCCGGTTGTTGCTGTGTCAACTCTTAGAGCACTGGCGCAGGAAGGCTTCAGAGTGCATCAGTCAAATGCCGTACTGGCTGCTATTGATGCCCGTATGGGAGAAGTTTACTGGGGGGCCTTCAAGGAAGAGAATGGACTGATGCAGCCAGAGATAGAAGAGCGCGTTATCGTTCCCGAAAAAGTTGTCCTGCCCGATGGCAAAGAGAATTGGCTGGGAATGGGGACGGGTTGGCAGTTCGAAGATCAGCTGGCAGCAAAAGCGGTGAAATGTTTCCCTGAGGCATATCCCAGGGCGGCTGATATCGCCATTCTGGCTGCGGCTGATTTCAACGAAGGACTCAGTGTCCCTGCTGAACAAGCCAGGCCAGTCTATCTCAGAGATAAAGTGGCTCTCAAGAAAAGTGAACGATAAAACTCGTTTTCTCCTTTAACAATTAAAGCCTGATGGGAAGTGCTTTCTTCCTTTGTGAGATGACATAGAAGTCAGCATGGGCTGATATTACCCGTCAGGGGAGGGAAGCTATCGTGGATAGCCTTCAGATAATGATTCTTGCTCTGCTTCAGGGCCTGACAGAGTTTCTGCCGATTTCCAGTTCTGCTCATTTGATATTGCCTGCGCAATTGTTGGGCTGGAAGGATCAGGGTCTGGCATTTGATGTGGCGGTTCATATTGGCACATTGATCGCGGTTGTAGGATATTTTCGTAAAGACTTGATCAGAATTACTCAGGATTGGCTGGGCTCTCTGATGGGTAAAGGCTCATCGGTCAACAGTCGTCTGGGTTGGTACCTGATTTTTGCTACCTTGCCAGCGGTTGTGTTTGGTTTTGTCCTGAAGTCCATGGGCCTGGACGAGGCTATGCGTAGTATTGCCGTCATTGCCGGGACAACCATGATATTTGGTGCGCTCCTCGGTTGGGCTGATTACAAGGGGAAAAAAATACAACCTATCGAAAAGTTAAACTTTCGTCAGGCCATGTTAATTGGTTTTGCCCAGGCTATCGCCTTGATTCCGGGCACCTCTCGCTCAGGCATAACCATGACCGCTGGCCTTATGCTCGGTTTGACCCGGGAGGCAGCAGCCCGCTTTTCGTTTTTGCTTTCTATTCCGGTCATATTGGGAGCAGGACTGCTTCTGACACTGGACCTTGTTAAAGCGACAGAGCCGGTGGACTGGAGCGTACTCTTCTCTGGTGCCCTGCTGGCAGGCGTCAGTGCCTGGGTTTGCATATACTTCTTCCTGTCGTTTATCAACCGAATCGGATTGATGCCTTTTGTGATCTATCGCTTTATTCTCGGCGCCCTACTGATTGCTGTGATGGTGTTCCAGGTAAACGCTTAAAGCATCGCTACCCATCCTGTCCGGATGGGTAATTTCATCTTCAAACTGTAAATTCCGGTTGATCATTTGCATAAACAGGCTTTACTTCTCATAGGTTGTAATTCGGGACGGGTCGGGTAAGACTCTATCTGTTTCAGGCTGATCTTAATGAGAACTCTTTTTCATAGATGGTGCTGAGATATTGGCTTTTGACCCGAGATTGATCCCCGAGGAATTGACATGACTCTGAGAATTAATGACGTTGCCCCTGATTTCACAGCTCAAACCACCCAAGGCTCTATTCGGTTTCATGACTGGATAGGTGATTCCTGGGCTATTTTATTCTCCCATCCGAAAGACTTTACACCTGTCTGTACGACAGAGCTTGGCTATATGGCCCGGCTGCAACCAGAGTTCGAACGACGCAACTGTAAGCTCATTGGTTTGAGTGTGGACCCTGTAGATGATCATGAACGCTGGGCCAGAGACATTGAGGAAACTCAGGGGCACCTGCCCCTGTACCCCATGATTGGTGACACGGACCTGAACGTAGCAAAGCTGTATAACATGCTGCCTGCTGACGCAGGTGATAGCTCAGAAGGGAGAACAGCTGCCACCAATGCTACGGTCAGAACCGTATTTATCATCGGCCCTGACAAACAGGTCAAATTGATGATGACCTATCCAATGACCACCGGCAGGAATTTTGACGAGATCCTTCGTTCTCTGGATTCTATTCAGCTGACCAGCCGATGCACCGTGGCTACTCCAGTGAACTGGCAGCCTGGTGAGGATGTGATTATTCCACCTGCGGTTTCAGAGGAAGAAGCTAAAAAGAAATTCCCGCAGGGTTGGAAGACTCTGAAGCCTTACCTGAGGGTGGTTGCTCAGCCTGATTAATGCTCGAACTAATATCTGAAACTTCCTCTATTAACAGAAACAGCAGGCCAAATGTCTGCTGTTTTTTTATGGTGCACAGTTACAGAATAGCGGTCTGGAACCAGCCCGGGAGGCCCCCTTTAGAAATGATTCGAGGTTTTCAAACAGCTCCCCGGTGATAAAATCCGATCTAACTAAACGCGTTGTGAGCAATAGGTGAATGGCCAGTTCTGTCGTAGTACAAATTCATCCGGATCCTGATAAGCAAGCCTATCTTGAGACGCTGCTGAGTTCCATGGATGGAGCCACTTACATTGAGAATCCGGCTGGCTGCCGGGAAAATCAACTTATTCTGGGTTTCGAAGATGATCGCCTTTCTCTGACACGGGCTTGTGGAAAAGAAAAACCCATCAGTGTTGATTTTGTGGGCGGCAAGGCAGGTCACAGAAGAAAGTTCGGCGGCGGGAAAGGTCAGGACATAGCCAAAGCTGTGGGTTTGAATAAAGGTGTCAAACCTCATGTTCTGGATGCCACAGGTGGGCTGGGTCGAGATGCCTTCGTGCTGGCCTCTCTTGGCTGCAAGGTGACGGTCATTGAGCGCTCTCCCGTCATCGCCGCTTTGTTGGAAGACGGCATCAGAAGAGCGATAGCAGATCCGGAGGTCTCAGAGATTGCCGGACGTATGCTGCTGATCAAAGAAGACAGTCGTCATGCTATGGCGTCGAGTCTGTCCCTTGGAAAACAGTTTGATGTCGTTTATCTCGATCCCATGTTTCCGCATAAAGAGAGGTCTGCAGAGGTCAAAAAGGAAATGAAAATCTTTCAGGCACTATTATCAGGTGATCCCGATGCCGATGAGTTGCTTGAGCCTGCCCTGAAACTGGCCCAATACCGGGTGGTGATTAAAAGACCCCGGTTATCACCGGAGTTGGGCAATACCTCACCTACCTACAAACTGGAAGGAAAGGCATGCAGGTATGATATCCACGCTCTTAAAGCATTTTAGTGAAAGGTTCAGGACTAGCGGTTCCCTCTTTCATCATCCAATCATCCGACGATGAAAGAGGGTTCCCGAACCGTAAGCGAGTTAATGCTCTTCGACAGGAGCAGGTTGGGTTTTGGTGGTTTGCAGTATGCTATGACGGACTTCGCTGGTCAGGACCTTAAAGGCTTCGTCCGCGACCATTTTGACTTCATCGCCGTAGTTGAGCTTGTTAGTCCGGGTGATCTCCACGACGTTATTGAGTCTTAACTGCTCGATAAAGTTTTTGAACAGCGCCTTGTCAAAGAACTCAGGGGCATTCAACCCGTGGATAATGGACAGTCTTTGAGCCAGAACACGACTCTGGTTTTCCAGGGTTTCCTGTTCAATGTTGCCACTGTCATTACTGATCAGCAGGCTAATGACCATGAAGAAGCGCTCAAGGGTCTGGGCAATGGCACGGGAAAGCACCGTCAGAGTGACAAACTGTGCTGAGCTGTAATCAGGCTGGCGGTAATAGCCGTCATGGTCACTGATGATAAGCCCTTCACTTGCCAATGTTTCCAGCCACTGGGTGACCACTTTCAGAAATCCTCTTTTACTCCATTTGAGAAAGAGTTCGGATTGAAGATAAGGGTATAAAATGGAACAGACCCGGAAAATTTCTCTTTGTGTCATGGCACTGTTGTTAATAAACAGACAGCTGAGCAGGGAAGGCACGGCAAACATATGCAGTACGTTATTCCGGTAATAGGTCATCATTACCGCTGTTTTTTCATCCAGACTGTAGACCTCACCCAGGGAATCACTGAATTTATTGAGTAAATCCAGCTTCTCTGCATAGCGAATGACGCTGTAGCCATCCATGTCAGTAATAACTGTTTTGTCGCTGTAGGGAGATTTTCTGAGCAGTCGCTGATAAATCTCTACCAGTAGTACCAGCTCCTGTTCACCCAGAGCATGACGAGGCGATGAAAGCAGGGCCATGGCAATCAGGTTAACCGGGTTGATGATAGCTGCTGAGTTAATCTCACTGGCAATGTTGAAAGCAAGTGTATTGGTTGCTTTCTTTAGCCACTGTTGTTTAAAGCCTTCAGATTGCTCTTGCTGCCATTGAGGTACTTCCTTATCCAGGAATTCACCCATACTGACCGGGTTACCAAAGTTAATCCAGGCTTTGCCAAACTGATCCTTGAGGGCTGCCAGTGTGCGCACAACGTCAAGAGGGGACTCTTTTTTCTTGCTCTTGCCTCGCAGCTCACTCATGTAAGTGCTGACTTCCAGTAACTTCTCATAACCGATATAAACCGGCACAAACAATATGGGTCGTCGGTTATCTCTCAGGTAGCTTCTCAGACTGATAGAGAGCATGCCGGTTTTCGGGTTCAGGGTTCGACCGGTTCTGGAGCGGCCACCTTCAACAAAATATTCAATGGGGAATCCACGACTGGACAGGGTATGCATGTATTCATGAAAGACTGCACTGTAGAGAGGGTTGCCTCTGAAGGTTCTTCTCATAAAGAAAGCGCCGCCTTTACGGAGAATGGTGCCAACGACAGGCATATTCAGGTTGATACCGGCAGCAATATGGGGAGGTGTCAGTCCTTCATTGTAAAGAGCATAGGAAAGCAACAGATAGTCAATATGGCTGCGGTGACAGGGTACGTAAACAACGCTGTACTTCTGGGAAAGTGCTTTGATCGGTTCGATGTTATTGATCGACAGGCCGTCGTAGAGCTTGTTCCAGAACCAGGTCAAGACAATGTCCAGAAACCTGAGGACCGGATAAGAGTAGTCAGAGGCGATTTCATTGGCGTACTGTCGAGCCTTGTTCTCGGCCTCGATCAGGGTGATTTCCCGGGCAGCGGCTTCAGCTTCTATGGCTTTGCGAATCTGTGGTGTATGGATCAGGCCATTGACCAGTATTCTTCGGTGAGAGAGATCAGGACCAATGACAGACTCTCTGAGCTGACGAAAGTGCACCCTGAGAATACGACCCACCTTTCGGAGAGTGCGGCAGTGTTCCTGGCCTTCATCCACCATTTCTCTCAGGGACATGGCTGGATTAAAGTGAACCATGGTCTGTCTGCCATGGAGCAGAATGGCCATAAACTTCCTGAACCGTCCTCCCAGGCTGAAGTTCCAGTCAAAAAGGAGCTTCAGGGCGGACTGCTCTTTATCCGGGGCCCGTCCCCAGAAAATACTGACAGGAACCAGCTGAACGTCGTGGTCAGGATGCTCCTCGGTTTCCCTGAGAAGATTTGCCAGTGTATCTGCCGTTTCCGGATGCTCTCTTTGAAGCAGAACGCCTCGCTGCTGAGTCAGATAAAAATAGGCCTGATCACCGTTCTTGTGACCACTGTGAATAAACGCATAGGGTCGTGGCAGACCGGCTTTTCGACACTCCTGCTCAACTACCATCAGATCGGACAGGGAGCGGTTACGAAGTACGTAGCAGACAGGCTTGTCTGGCTGAATCCCAAGGCTTTGTGCAGTGTTGTTATGAACCGTTGTTCTAACCCAGATGAATAACAGCTTTCTCAAGCTATGAAACAAAAAGCGACTGAGAGTATTGGGTTTGTGCATGGAATTGGTCGCGGCCTGAAATCAAGAGGGTGAATGGCTGTCGGTGGATTCTAGCTTGAATAGAGGCCGTGGCGCAAAGAGGAAAGTGACTATTTCCCGGATTGAAAACAGGTTCCCGGAGTGAAGGCACGCCAGTAAGGGTTTTGTTCTTTCCTGGCGAGCAAAAGCAATGGGGAAAAACCAGCAGCCTGTCGGACTTAAGCGTCCGTAGCGAGGATTGCAAGAAATTGAGGATAAAAATCTCTGTTTCTGAGGAGAATAGCGAGCTATTTGACGAAGAAACAGAGATTTTTAGACCAATTTATTGCAACCGCAGTAGGACAGTCTTAAGTCCGACAGGCTGCCAGGAGCGCTTAATAGCTTCTCTGGCAGCAATAAGTTTTCAAAGAGCATTAGGCCAGGAGACCGTGCTTTCTTCGCCTGTTTCCGTCATCTGCCACCATTCATCCATATCTTCACCGTCTGACCAGGGGGCTGCATTGGCCCTCACCCGGCACCTGGCAAACTGGTTCAGGCTTCTGGCGCAGGCCATATCATCACTCCAGGGGGTTTTATTGGCTTTGAACCAGATGCTGGTCCAGGCTTTGCCAACCGCACACTCAACAATCATCACCGGCGCTGAGTCTTTCTCGCTGTGCAGCAGAAAGTCGTGGACTTTCTTGCCGCTACTAAGAACTTCAACGCTATCAAAATTAACCGTGAGCCATTTCCGGATCATCTCCAGGCTCAGGTCTTTGACATAAATTTCTAGATCTTCAACCTTGTTCATAGGGTCTGTATGTCTGAGAGTAGAGGATGAATTTAGGTCAACAGTCGCTTCAGGATGCCCTGATAAATCCGGCCCAGATCATCAAGGTCGCTGGCTTTGATACATTCATTCACTTTATGGATGGTTTTGTTGACCGGACCCAGCTCAACCACCTGGGCACCGGTTGGCGCTATAAACCGGCCATCGGAGGTGCCACCAGAGGTCGACAGCTCTGAATCTATGCCGGTTTCAGCCTTGATGGATGCCAGGGCTGCATTAACCAGCGCACCAGGGCGGGTGAGGAATGGCTGGCCGCTGACATGCCATTCAATATCGTATTCAAGGTTATGTCGATCCAGAATGGCCAGCACTCTTTCCTGCAGCGCTTTGTCAGTGACTTCAGGGGAGAAACGGAAGTTAAAGTTGACTTCGCAGTTTCCGGGAATCACATTGCTGGCACCTTCTCCGGCATGAATGTGCCAGATCTGGAAGCTGGTGGGCGGGAAGAACTCATTGCCCTGATCCCACTCTTCGCCGGTCAACTCTGATAAAGCCAGTGCCACTTCATGAACCGGATTTCTGGCCAGATGCGGATAGGCGACGTGCCCCTGAATCCCATGAATCAGCAAGTGGCCGTGCATAGAGCCCCGGCGTCCATTCTTGATGATATCGCCTACCTGATGAGTACTGGATGGCTCGCCTACGATGCACCAGTCTATCTTTTCGTGACGGGCTTCCAGGTGCTCAATGACTTTAACGGTTCCATGCCGGGCCGGACCTTCTTCATCGCTGGTGATCAGGAAAGCAATGGAGCCTTTATGGTCAGGGTTCGCGGCCAGAAAGGTTTCGCAAGCTGTCACCATGGCAGCCAGACTGCCTTTCATATCTGCCGCGCCGCGGCCCTGCAGCATACCGTTTTCATCGACAAAAGGAGAAAAAGGAGGGTTATCCCATTTTTCTACAGGACCTGTGGGTACAACGTCGGTATGACCGGCAAATGCCAGAACCGGCGCAGAGTCTCCTCTGCGGAGCCAGATGTTTTCCACTTCACCAAACCGCAGTTTCTCTACTTTGAAGCCCAGGGGTTCCAGACGGCTGATCATCAGATCCTGGCAGCCCTCATCTTCAGGAGTGACTGAGGGACGCTGAATCAGATCTATGGCAAGTTCAATCGTAGGGGTCATGTGCAGTTTATCTGTTCTATGGTTTACAGTTTTTTACTTTGAAAAGTGATTGTACCACGTGATGTACTTGCCAGCCGAGCCAACAAAGTCTTCAGAATGCCAGGGTTTTCTGTCCAGGACCTTGAAGAAATTCACTCAGCCCAAGATCAAGACCGAAGGCTTAATCGGTCTTGATCTTGGCGGGCTCGGTCAGATCCGATAACGCTTTTAGCGTCTCTGATTTCTCTAATTCATCGGTTGCAGACTGCTTCAGTTTTTCACAGGCATTCTCGAAAGCCTTTGGCTCAAGGTAACACCCCTTAAAAATTCTTTTCAGCCGTTGTGCCAGTTCAATTTTTTCCCCACGAACACAAAAATCAATGAGCGGGTTGAGCAAGAACAATCTGCCTTCGACCGGTTTAGAAAGCAGGCAGATATAAGACCGGATAAAACTCTCGAAATTTACAATCTCATGAGGTGGCATGCGATCAACATCGACCAGAGCTTGTTGCAAAATATCCAGAACGGTTTCTTTAGTTCTCTTTTGGCCAGCAGCCCCGGGATTTGCCAGCTCAAACAGTTGCTTGACAGAATCTTGGTGAAAATGATCCCTGAGGGCTTTGCAAAGGTCCTCGTCGGTAATGCGGATACCGTCCGATGCAACTTTCTTTGCCGACTCGTAATCACCCCTGATAAAGAAGAGATTCAGGAAGGGGTAGGCCAGCTCCTCATCCTTGATGCCGAATTTGTAAAATTCCCAAAAACACCTCTCTATCTCAGTAAAATCTTTTGGGGGCAAGCCTCGCACCCATTGGGTGTCTCTCAAACATTTTTCCAGCCCGTCAGCGAACGTTTTCCTGGCAATCTCCATGGTTTGATGATCTTGCTGATCCGCCAGGGCCAGTAGCGCTTTGCTGTGGCTATGGAGGAAGCGTGGGTAAGAGTCGTCGGTATGTTTAACGTATGGCGCGTAATTCTGGACCTCCTTATCGAGGGCTACCTGAAGATGATCTGCTTCCAGAATTGCCTGATGTTTATCTCTAACAGACTGGGCATGTGGAAAATCTCCCCGAACGACAAAAAGGTTCAGAGCTGAATTCGCCAGTGCATAACCACCATTGCCACAGTTGGCCAGCAAACAGTCGATAAGCTTTTTCAGCTTTATGTAATCATTTTGGGGTATTTTACGAGCAGATGGGAAATAATCCTGCAAAATGGTTTTAAGGTTATCCTCGGCTACTTGCGCAGCTTGATTCGGGGATGTCAGTTTCAGTGATGCCAGCAGTGATTTTACCCGGGCGGCATCTTTTGCACTTATGGCCTCTGCCAGAGCAGGTAAAACCTCTGTGAGTTCCATCGGAGTGGCTGGTTGTGGATCGGCTGCCGGGATGGAGCCTGTGTGTGCAGAGCTGCCGGAGACAGAAGCAGCGATTGTCCTGTCGGAAAGAGCTGAAGCAGTGTCTGTACCGGTTTCTCCGTAGCCAATAGCGCGGAAGAAACCGTTATAGATAGCGCCAAACCAGCTGTTTACTGCCCTTCCGTTATCAGCCCTTCCTGAGGTGTCTGTTAACTGGTCAGATTGCTCCTGCCTGATTGAGTTGTCTAGTGGCAGTGATGATGGGGATTTTACAGGTTGCATAATTAAGTACCTCTCTGGATTTAATGTTGTCGATATCTATTTGGACAACAGAAAGTGCAACTAGTTCCAGACAATCAAATAAGAAGAGTCAGCACTGTTTTCTATTTCAATCGTTGCAGGAACCTTATGGCCTTAAATTCAGACCCGGTGCGCTTTAGCTCAGAATAAACAAGCTGATTCTGAGCAGGCACACGGCGATTCTGCTAACAATAGTGTCCATTTCACTAACTCATATAGGAATTCTTCGGAGCCTTCTGTCATCTAATTAATAGCGGGTTGTATCGCAATACCTGACGAGCTGATTAAGGTTTTTTTTGGAGAAAAAGTACTATGGACCGCTTACACCCTTTATTACTGACGAGTTTGCTATTTTTTTCTGTTCAGGTTTTAGGCGGGGTATTTTCACCCGGCTATCCGTCGGCCTACCGCTACTTCCCGGAGCTGGCAGGTGCCCTTGATAAAGACTTTGATGGCCTGCTCTCCTACGATGAGCTGATTGAGGGCTACCATGCACCCTATCTGAACAAAGACCTTTACCAGACCATCAGACTTTATCTTGTTAATTTCGAGTCATGGCAAAACCCTGTCACTGCCTCATTAAGCAGAGAAAGCATTGAGTTGGCTGAACTGTCGGGGCGAGTCGCAAAGTATCACCACGAGCAGGACAACACCTTCTGGGATGCCTGGCTTGTAAAACCCGAACGGCAACCGTTTGCCGACGGCTACAGACGACTTTTTCCTCAAGGTCTGACGAGTGTTACTCCGGATAATCTCCTGCAGGGGTATTTTCCAGATTGTGTTCTGATCGCTACGCTTGCCTCAATAGTCAGCTCAGAAACGGGAAAAAGGCTCGCATTCAATTACTTTTATCCCTTCGATGAACAGACATTTGAAATTGTTTTTCCCGGGATTGCTAAACGCGAAGTGATTCAATTCAGAGAAGTTGAGCGTTACTCACACTTTGCCGAAACACGCGATGGCGGTATCTGGCTGGCCATGCTGGAAGCCGCTTATGCGCATCTGTCGAAAAAATATTATAATGTACGGGGACGAAATGATCAGGCGCGATTCGAGTATCATCAATATTCTGAGCTGGTCCAAGTACAACCTCCATTAGCCAATGAGGCACTCATGAATTCACCTTCCGGGCACATCAACCCGCAGTTTGAATCTCAGGATCTTTTAAAGATGCTACTCAACTCTTTTGTGGTTGATGAAAAAGCAGCAATTTTTTTTATTACCTCAGTGTTGTCAGCCCCCTTGAAGCTAAGGCCATTTGAGGGAATCGGACCCCGGCATGCCTATAGTCTGATCGGTTATGACAAAGAAAAAGAGATTGTTTATATTCGTGACCCTCATGGTCGTTCTGATGCGGTTGAAAGTCTCCTTACCATTAATAGACATATTCAACCTGCTTCTTCAGAAAATAAAGTAATATATGAATACATGGCGAGTAATCCCAGTTCCCCTGACTATGGTTTCGCATTAGGCCTGACAGAGTCTCTGATTACCGCTATTGTTAATCAAACTTTTCCGAAGGCATTGGCTGCAGGGCAGGGCGTCATTCCTTTAAATATTGCAAGATCGAAGCCTACAGCAGAGAGAAGCCCTGCCAGGACCGGCATCATTGAAATGACTATACAACAGGTGATTGATACCTTTAATTTCATGTACGTCAGCATTTGCGGACCTTACCAATGTCCAAATGACGAGTGAGACTAAACCGATAAAAAAATACATCGCATAAATACCGTCTATACTTTCTTGCCCTATCTACCAGTAAACATAGAGTTGTTATGACTACGTTAATGCCGACTTTATTCAGCTGCCCGAAATGGAGTTTCAAAGAGTATTGGCAGTCTCTCAGGTCTAATACACGACATGGTTTTTTTAAAAAAATCTATCGCGCCACATTTTTTGCTCTGGCTCTGATATTTCTCAGTCCCGTTGTTTTATCAGACACGCTGAAAATTGCGGTTGCATCCAACTTTTACCCGACGGCTGTTGAGTTGAGAAAAACCTTTAACAAACTCCATCCGGACATTGAGCTTACGCTGGTAAAAGGCGTAAGTGATGATTTGTTTGATCGTATTATGAATGACGAGGCCTTCGACGTCTTTCTCAGCGCAGATGAAACCCACCCGGCGACGCTGGTGCGGCTACAAAAAGCCAAACCGAAGTCCCGGAAAACCTATGCGTATGGTCGGCTTGCGTTCTTGCACAAGATGGGTAACCAGACCGAAGATCATGGTCACGGTCATGGAAAAGAGACTATTACAGTGAAGGAGTTGGGTGACTTTATCTCCAAGCATCGCAATGAGACAGTCTATATTCCGGATCCTAAGGATTCTCCCTATGGCAAGAGGGCGGAGGATCTGCTTGAGGCTGCGGGGTTATACTATCCCTTGAATAGAATGAGGAGAATCAAGATCGAAAACAGTACCCATGATGTCTGGAACAACAACATAAACAAAACAGAGCTATTTGCTCTGCTCCCGGCCTCATTAGTGTTTCATGAAGAAGATGATCACTCCAGGGATTCACATCATGTTAGGCACAATTATCCCAAAGATGACGAGGTGTCCCTGTTAAAAGACAATGATTTTCATCGTCTCAGGCAGGAAATGGTAATAATAGAGGGTTCTACCAGCACCAAAGCAGCTGAAACCTTTGCAACGTTTATGCTATCACCCACCACTCAAGCCTATATTGGAGCTCATGGTTACTACCCTGCGAGTTATACAGAGGTTTGCGATCCGGCTAACACTTCGTCCGCTGTCAGTTATTTTTCAGCGATTCCTTATGCTGGAATTCTGTCCGCTGTTACTTCCGCAGCTGTTGCCGCCTGGATTAACAGAGGTTATTGCCGTTTCTGAAGCACTATACTCTATTCGCTTCGTCCGGAGCTTGTCGAAATGTGGAGCCATCATTCTTCGACAAGCTCAGGACGGAGTCTCGGTGCCTGGTCAGGTACTAATAGGTCAGGAAGTCTTTTTCTTGAATTCACACAAATCTTCAATAATGCAGCTGCCGCACTGAGGTTTTCTGGCCTTGCAGACGTAGCGACCATGAAGAATGAGCCAGTGGTGAGCGTCCAGAAGAAATTCTTTGGGAACCAGTCTGACCAGTTTTTTTTCCACTTCCAGAACATTCTTGCCCGGAGCGATTCCGGTCCGGTTGGAAACTCTGAATATATGAGTGTCTACAGCCATAGCAGGTTGCTTGAAAGCGGTATTCAGCACAACGTTTGCAGTTTTTCTGCCCACACCGGGTAATGCTTCGAGGGCTTCGCGGGTATCAGGGACTTGGCCGCCGTGGTGTTCGAGCAACATTCCACAGGTCTTTATGACATTTTCGGCTTTGGCATTGAACAGGCCAATGGTTTTGATGAACTCCTTCAGACCTTCAAGACCCAGATCCAAAATGGCCCGGGGTGTATTGGCCACCGGGAATAATTTATCTGTCGCTTTGTTAACGCCAACATCCGTTGCCTGAGCTGAAAGAATCACGGCGATCAAAAGCTCAAAGGATGAGGAGTAATTGAGTTCTGTCGTCGGGTTAGGGTTCTGGTCCCGTAACCGGGTAAAAATTCGGGTCCTTTTTTCCTTATTCATTAGATATTCCCAGTTACTCGAACACGTTTACTGCCCACTTCTGATAACGGTTCCTGAGCCTTTCTGGTTGCTTCCAGCTTTTTGTCGATGACATTCTTGATGGCGATAAGAAAGCCCATGAATACGAAGGCTCCGGGAGGAAGAATGGCGAACAGAAACTGTTTGTAGTCCTGAAAAACGACAATTGTCCAGTTTTGTGCGACAGGGCCCAGCAGCAGGTCCATACTTGAGAATAGTGTTCCCTGACCGATCAGTTCCCGAAGCGCTCCCAGCAGAACCAGAATGGCAGCAAAGCCTGCTCCCATCATAAACCCATCAAAAGCGGCAGGAATCACGGGTTGCCTGGAGGCATAGGCATCTGCACGGCCCAAAATAATGCAGTTGGTGACAATCAGGGGAATGAAGATACCCAGAATCCTGTACAGTTCATAAGTGTAGGCCTGCATCAAAAGCTCTATGCAGGTGGTAAAGGAGGCGATGACCATAACAAAAACGGGGAGGCGAATCGCGTCAGTCACCTGATGTCGAATCAGGGAAACAACGATGTTTGAGCCCATGACAACCAGCATGGTCGCAACGCCCAGTCCCAGAGCGTTAACTACAGTGTTGGATACACCCAGCAGGGGGCAAAGACCCAGCAGTTGGACCAGGGCCGGGTTATTTTTCCAGAGTCCGTCCCAGGCAATCTTGGCGGCAGATTGATCGGCAAATAATGATTTTTTCTGCAGCGCTGAATCAGTAGCAACGTCATTGGTCATTTTTCTGCACCTCTTTCTTCGCGCAAGGCTGTCTCTCCTTTCAAGTCAGTCTCTTCGCTTAGAGCAGTTTCTCCGTTCATGGCTGCCTCGCCCTCTTTAAAGAGTGCTTGCCTGTGAGCGTCAAAATAGTTCAGGGTTCGATAAACGGAACCGACAACAGCCCTGGGGGTTATAGTAGCTCCGGTGAACTGGTCAAACTGGCCGCCATCTTTCTTGACACCCCAATCTTCAGGGGCAGGGTCCAGCAGCGATTTACCCTGGAACTGCAAAATCCAGTCAGAGACTTTTGTGTCTATTTTATCACCGAGTCCGGGTGTTTCCTTATGTTGGGTAGCTCTGACACCAGCCAGGGTTCCGTCGGCATAAATACCCACCAGCAGATCGATTTTTCCGGCATAGCCGTCGGGGGCTACGGCGGGGAGAATAACTGCCACAGGCTTGTCATTCTTGAAAGCTACGTAGCCATACTTTTCGCTAGAGGTTGCCAGTAAATCATTGGCCGGAATGGTAATTCGGGCATCCAGAATGTTGTTGTCGTGTGTGTTATCCGGAAGAATTTCTTTCAGCGCCCTGGCTTCAAAGGCACGAACCTGAGCATGAATCTTCTTTTCTGTCAAAACAAAAGTCAGAGCGATAAGGCCCACAGTGAGAATGGCAAACAAACCCAGTGTCAGACTATTACGGACGATGCTGCTGGCCAGACCGACAAAAGGTGTCGTTTGTTCGGCAGACGACTCTGGTTCATTTTGACTTTCTTTCTCTATGGGCATTCGTAAGTCACTCATTTCGCATTCATTCACTCAGGGCTGTTTTGGCAAACCCTTGTTGGGCTTCTTATGACCATAGGTTCTGGGCTGGGTGTAATAATCAATCATGGGTGCAGCCATATTCATTAACAGTGTGGCGAAGGCGACACCGTCAGGATACCCGCCCCAGACTCGGATAACGTAAACAAGAATTCCTATGCCAGCGCCAAAGATCAGCCTGCCCTTGTTACTGGTAGCACTGCTGACGGGATCGGTAATGATGAAAAAGGCGCCGAGCATAGTGGCACCACTGAATAAATGGAACAGTGGTGAGCCGTGGCTGCCAGATCCGGTGCCACCCCAGAACAGGGTAGACATCACCAGCAGGGCTGCCAGCATTCCCACTGGTGCGTGCCAGGTGAAAACTTTTTTGTAGAGCAGGAAAAGTCCACCCAACAGATAAGCAAGGTTGATCCAGAGCCAACCTCTGCCAGCAAAATATTGCAAGGCTGTATTCTCTGACCAGAGTTCTTTCATGGTCAGAGATGTATTCTCCCGAACAATATCCAGCGGCGTTGCCATGCTGATGGCATCAACATTAACGGGTTGGCCGAACAATGGAAAAATGGTGAAAAGCGCATCGCTGAAACTTTTCACTGCAGCCTGACCCTCTGCGCCTGTTGCTGAACCCAGTGGAGGTAACCACTGTGTCATTTCCTGAGGGAAAGAGATCAGTAGCAGCACATAGCCTAACATGGCCGGGTTAAATGGATTGTTGCCCAACCCCCCATAGAGCTGCTTGCCAATGATAATAGCGAAGGAGGTCCCTATCAGGGTTAGCCACCATGGAGACAGAGGTGGAAGTGCCAGGGCCAGCAGCACGGCAGTGACAATCGCAGAACCATCAGAGAGATAAAAGCCGATAGGGCGTTGTCGTATTTTCAGCACCAAGGCTTCCGAGCCCAGTGCAATGAATACGCACCAGACGAGATTGATCAGCGTTCCCCAGCCAAAAAAGACTGTCTGCATGGCCAGACCCGGCATTGCTGCCAGTAGGACCCATTTCATTACCTGCTGCGTGCTGTTCGGGCTGCGAGCATGGGGGGATGTCTGCCTTACCAGGGTCATCGTAAATTCCGACTGTTTATTAAATGAGATTTAACCTGCTGCGGTCAGAGCATTTTCAGCTTCAGCTGCTTTGGCTTGTGCTTCCATCAGCGCAGCTTCCAGGGCATGAGTATCGCCTTCGGCGTTATCCAGTGCCCTTTGGGCTTTCTTGAGAGCGGCTCTGGCCATGGCGTTCTCAATTTTCAATTTCTTAAGGTCGTCGCTGGCTTCTACTTTTGCCGGGGATGATGGTCTGGTCGTCTCCGGTTCGCTATCAGCAACGGATGCTTTTCCAGATTCCAGCTGTTCAAGCTTTTGCCGACATTCGTCTATTTTTTCCTGAAGGGGTACTGTGTCAATGGAGCCCGATTCCCGGGCTTTAGCCATTTCGCGCTCAGCCTTCTTCAAAGCTGCTTTGGCCATTGCACGCTCAACTTTCAGTTTTTTGTCATCCGCTGCGGGTTTTGCAGGCTTTTCTATATCGGCGTTAGCACATTCTTTGGCCAGACGCTCTGCTTTCTGGCGGCACTCTTCTACAGTGTCCTTGAGGGCTTCTGTTTCAGAGCTACCTTCTTCGAGTGCTGAGGCCAAAGCTCTTTCTGCTTTTTTCAAGGCCGCTTTAGCCATAGCGGATTCTATTTTCAGCTTTTTGGCGGCTTCTTCATCAAGGGCTTTTTCAGTTTTCGGCGGCTGTTTTATAGCTGAAGACTGTCTTATAGCTGAAGGCTGTTTTATAGCTGAAGGCTCTGAAACGGCTGCAGCATCAAAATCTTTCTGCAGTTTTGCCACCTGGTTCTCCAGCATACTGACGTCAGCACTTAGCTTGTCAACGTCGCCTTCTGCTTTCTCTTGAGCCTGAATCAGAGCTCTGCGGGTTTTCTTCAGCTGGGCGTTGGCCAGAGACAATTGGATCCTGAGCTCTTTCTGATCTCCTGACAGTGTCGCTTTTGCCGGCTTGCTGGTAGCTGTGCCAGTGGCTGCTTTTTTGGCTTTGGCCCTTTCAATGGCGGCCTGGACAGGGTCCGGGGCTGCTGATGAAACTTTATTGCCTGAAGCCGCCTTCTCAGCTTTTAACCTGGCAGCGCGTTCAGCATTAGCCTTACGCCTGGCTTCTTTTTCAGCCTGCTCTTTTTCCAGACGGGCCTGGCGATTTTCGTAGCGAACTTTAGAGCGCTCTGCTTTGGCATGTCTGGCTTCCTGAGCCCGAATTTCACCTTTTGAGGCGCGGTAATATTGAACCAGTGGAATACTGCTCGGGCAAACATAGGAGCAGGCACCGCATTCGATACAGTCAAACAGGTTATGATGCTTCAGCTGCTCATGATTTTCTGATTTCGCATGCCAGTAAAGCTGTTGAGGCAGCAAAGAGGAAGGACAGGCTTCTGCGCACATACCACAGCGAATACAGGCCTGAGCGGGCATAGCCGGAGGGAATTCTTCCCGGGTTCCGGCAATCAGGCAGTTGCTGGTTTTGGTGACAGGGACATCCTGCTCATTGAGCGTGAAACCCATCATGGGGCCACCCATAATCAATGTTTCCAGCTCCTGATCATTGATGCCTGCACAGGAGAGAAGATGTCTGGCAGGTGTGCCCAGAAGAACTTCGAGATTACCCGGGCTTGAGAGGGCTTTGCCGGTCATGGTGGTGATTCTGGAAATCAGGGGCTTTCCATGCTGGACAGCCTCGTAGACAGCCACCGTCGTGCCGATATTCTGAACAGCAATACCCAAATCAGAAGGCAGTTTCCCGGAGGGTATCTCAAGACCTGTCAGTATTTGAATCAGCTGCTTTTCACCACCGGAAGGGTATTTGGTTGGGAAGACGACCACTTTCATCCTGTGACCGTTGTCGCACAGAGCAACGGCTTTTTTAACAGCTTCAATCGCTTCTGGCTTGTTGTCTTCAATGCCGATCAGGCAGCGTTCGGCATTGAGAAGGTGTTGCAAAATCTCTGCGCCGGCAATAATGCTGTCGGCACGTTCTCTCATCAGCATGTCATCAGCCGTGATATACGGCTCACATTCCGAGCCATTCAGGATCAGGGTGTGTACCGGGCTCTTTGGCGATAGCTTGACTGCGGTTGGGAAGCCTGCTCCGCCCATACCCGCAATACCAGACTGGCGGATAAGTTCAACCAGGGTGGCTGGCTCAACAGAAGTATAATCGTTGACGGGCTTTAGCTCACACCATTGATCTTTTCCATCCGGAACCAATGTAATGCACTCGTCGTGCATCCCGGAGGGATGGGGAATAGCTTGCGAACTTATTGCAGTTACAGTGCCTGAGGTAGGTGCGTGAACGGGCACACTGACAAAGCCGGTCGCTTTGGCAATCATCTGTCCCTTCAATACGATGTCGCCAACAGAAACAATGGGTTGGGCAGGAGATCCCGCGTGCTGTGACAATGGCAGAATCAACTTCTCCGGCATGGGAGTCGGCCTGATTGGCGTGCGGTTGGACTGGTGCTTGTTTTCTTCAGGATGAACACCACCCGTCAGAGGCCAAACTTTGCCTCTGGACAAGTGCCCGGATTCAGTAATGTCCCTGAGAGGCAAATTCATAGGGCTTGACCTCTCATGTCAGTGGCTATCAGGTCGGGTTCTGCTCTGGAGGGCAGGTTCCAGCTCCAGGTACGGGTGGTTGTTTCGATGGTTACCATGTCTATGCAATCAACAGGACAGGGTTCAACACAGAGATCACAGCCGGTGCATTCATCTTTCATAACCGTATGCATCTGCTTGGCAGCGCCGAGAATGGCATCAACCGGGCAAGCCTGTAGACATTTGGTGCAACCGATACACTCATCTTCCCGGATATAAGCGACCATGGGTGGTTTTTCGGCGCCGTGCTCTTCGTCCAGTGGCTCTGGCTCTACATCCAGAAGGTCAGCCAGTGCATTGATAGTGGACTGACCACCGGGAGGGCAACGATTAATGGATTCACCGCTGACAATTGCTTCTGCATAGGGACGACAGCCCGGAAAACCACATTGACCGCACTGGGTCTGGGGCAGTAGTTCATTCACCTGGTCGATAATAGGGTTGCCTTCCACCTTGAAGCGAACGCTGGCAAAACCCAGTATGGCGCCAAAAACGAGCGCCAGGGCAAGAAGGGCGATAATGGCGAAAATGACGATTTCCATAAACCTTGACAGCTCTCCCTTACAGTTTGATCAGGCCGGTGAAACCCATAAAGGCCAGTGACATCAGGCCAGCACTGATCATTCCGATGGCCGCTCCCCTGAAAGGAGTTGGGACATCGGCAGCAGCAATTCGTTCACGCATGGCAGAGAACAAAACCAGCACCAGCGAGAAACCGGCAGCAGCGCCGAAGCCGTAGGTCGCAGAATCAACCAGTGAGCTGTTTAATCGATTGCTGTTCAGCAGAGCCACACCCAAAACAGCACAGTTACTGGTGATCAGAGGCAGGAATACGCCAAGGACACGGTGCAGCAGGGGGCTGACTTTTCTGACCACCATCTCGGTAAACTGAACCACTACTGCGATGACAAGGATGAAGGCAATGGTTTTGAGAAATTCCAGACCCAGGGGAATCAGTAGGTACCGATAAGTGAGATAGCTGCAGATAGAGGCCAGAGTGAGAACAAACGTGGTGGCCAGAGACATACCCATGGCTGACTCCAGCTTGTTGGAGACACCCATAAACGGACAGAGGCCCAGAAACTGAACCAGTACAAAGTTGTTGACCAGGATGGCACTGATCATAATCAGTACCAGTTCGCTCATCTGTTCCATTTTGACTCTACCGAGAGTGTTCTGGGGGCAGGCTGACCATGGAGTGCCTTATCCAGGTGTCAGCATCGTCAATACCCGAATGCGGCCGCTCATTATATATGTCCAAAAAATGCAGTTAAATGCACTTTAAGATCTAAAAGAAATAAATATAAAACGGTTCACACCACCGCCTGACCACATTTCATGTTGAAAACTGCGGGATTATAGCGGGATTGGAACATTGATGCATCGTGGAAATTTCCCAAGTCACCCAGTTCGAGAGACTGTTTGGAAAGTAAGTGGATTGGTTGAAAATCCAGAAATAATGGCCTAGCTTTCCGGTCAATTCGATAAAACAGTTCACTTTTTAGCGCAAGTTGACTGAAAAACGTTGAGTGTAAAGTTTGACTTGCGCAACTGAATTTTATGCTCAAGCGTAATTCCCGTTCGACTCTTGGAAACTATGAGAGGTCTAAGGGGGCCTGCGCTTGCCAATCCTTCCTCTTCTGACGAAGGCATAGAGTTCAGATTAGCGTTTTTAGGATGTGCGTTTGTATTAGCAAGCGCTCTGCCATTGATTGCCTGGGATAACTGTTAACTTCAAATCCGTTAATAAAGGTGCTGATCATGCTGGAGTGGGGTTTAATTCAAAAGTCATTTATTAAGGCTATGCTATTTCGCGCTCTGATAATCTTTGCCTCTGCCCAATCAGAGGCTAGCGAAGAGAAAGGAGTTATTATCGGTATTGATCTGGGGACCACCTACTCCTGTGTGGGTATTCGTCGCAATGGGCGAACGGAAATCATCGCCAATGATCAGGGAAATAGAATAACGCCATCGTTTATCGCATGGACGCCGGAAAATGAGCGTCTTGTTGGAGACGCTGCGAAGAACCAGGCTTCCAGAAATCCGGAGCTTACGGTGTTTGATGTCAAGCGCATTATTGGTCGAAGTTATGATGACCCGCAATTGCAGGCGGATATCAAGCACTTCCCTTTCAGTGTCATCAATGTCAATGGTCAGCCCAAGGTGGAAATGACAACCCAGCGGGAACATTTTTCATTTACTCCGGAAGAGTTAAGCGCAATGGTGCTGAGCAAAATGAAGGTAACTGCTGAAGAGTATCTTGGGCATAAAGTTACCCGTGCGATTGTTACTGTACCTGCCTATTTCAATGACGCCCAGCGCCAGGCTACCAAGGATGCTGGCACAATAGCAGGGTTGACTGTGGAGCGAATCATCAATGAACCGACGGCAGCGGCACTGGCTTATGGTTTGGATGCAAGGCTCAAGGGTGAAGAAAACATACTGGTATTTGACCTTGGTGGTGGCACTTTTGATGTATCAATACTGACGATTGATGGCGGTGTGTTTGAGGTACTGGCTACTGCTGGCGACACCCACCTTGGGGGGGAGGACTTTGACCAGCGACTGGTTAATCACTTCAGTAAAATTGCCAAACGTAAATACGGTCTTGATCTGACCCATAACAAACGCGCTCAGCAAAAATTACGCCGTGAGGTGGAGAAGGCCAAGCGCACTTTGTCAGCGTCCCATCAGGCCCGGATTGAAGTTGAGTCACTGGCAGATGAAAAGGACTTCAGCGAGCCACTGTCCAGAGCGAAATTTGAAGAGATCAATATTGACCTGTTCCGAAAAACACTGACTTCCGTGAAGAAGGCTCTGGAAGACGCCGGACTTGAACGCGGGGATATCCACGAGATTATTCTGGTTGGTGGCTCCACCCGAATCCCTAAAGTTCGGGAGCTGCTAAGCAATTTCTTTGAAGGTAAAGTTTTAAATCATAGTATCAATCCGGATGAGGCCGTCGCCTATGGTGCTGCTGTTCAGGGAGCGGTGCTCAGTGGGGATAAGTCAACCAGCGACATACTTCTGCTTGATGTCATCCCACTTTCCCTGGGGATTGAGACAGTAGGCGGGGTTTTCGCAAAAATACTGACCCGCAATACGGTAATCCCCACCAAGAAACACCAGATATTCAGCACTGCCAGCGATAGCCAGACCACAGTGACTATCCAGGTCTACGAGGGGGAGCGTCCTATGACGAAGGACAATCACCTGTTGGGTAAGTTTGATCTTACCGGTATTCCACCTGCTCCCAGGGGCACTCCTCAAATAGATGTGACTTTCTCTGTGGACGAGAACAGCATATTGACGGTGAAGGCCGAGGAAAAATCCAGTGGCAGTAACAATATCGTTATTAACAAAGATACTGGCCGACTGAGCGAAGAGGAAATTGAAAAAATGGTTCAGGATGCCGAGAAATTCGCGGAGCAGGATCAGCAGACACAAAAAAGAGCTGAGGCCCGTAACAAGTTGGAATCAATTGTTTATTCGCAACGCGCCCAATTGACGGATGACAGTAACGGCTGGGTAAGTAAACTCTCTGATGAAGACAAGAGCCTTCTTGATAATAACGTTCAGGATGCCATTGCCTGGCTTGATGACAATGCGGAAGCCACTGCAGAACAGTTAGAGGAAAAATATCAGGAACTCAGCGACGCCTTTCAGTCTATAGCTGCCCGGGCCACTGATACATCCAAGGATAAAGACGAGTTGTAAGTCACTAACCAGATAATTAGCAAATCCGGCGTAAATCACCGCCAATTGAGGCTGTTGCAAAACTCTGGTTCCCATGCTTTCAGGCCCTTTGGGTCCTGGCGTGGGAACGAGTTGTTGGAGTTTTGCCATGGTCTCTGATTTCGAAGGGAGATTTCTGAGTGTTAATTTTCCCATAAAGGGTGTTTGCCCATGATTTGCAAAAACAGCCCGGATTCAAGAAAGCGCTTCAGCCATTGATGCACTCTCTGGTAAGGCGTTGAATAGAACCAGTCTCTGTCTACATGGGCAAACTGTCGTATAAAAGGAGCAATTGCCATATCCGCCAGGGTGACTTTATCGGACATTAATCCGTTCTGACTGCTGAGTTTGTTGTCCAGAAGCGCTATAAACTCTTCACCCTGAGTACGGTAAAACTCCATGGGATGCTCAGGGTGTCGATCGGCATACTTATAGCGATCCAGTCGTGGCTTAAACTCGACATCACTTTTGCGGATCAGTGCCATGATTTCAGCTCTGTCATCAGGATTCTCAGGTAACCAGTTTTCAGGATCATTGACAGCCAGTGCCCAGAGCATGATATCAAGACTTTCATCAATGACTCTGCCTCCAGGAAGTACCAAAACAGGAACAGTGCCTTTTGGTGAGACACTAAGCATCGCCTGAGGTTTGTTTTTCAGTAATATCTCTCTGTGCTCAAGGGTAATACCTGCGTAAGTCAGAGCCAGTCTGGCACGCATGGCGTAAGGGCATCGACGAAAAGAATAAAGAATGGGTGTATTGCTATGGTTCACGGAGGTTCCCGGGCAGGTTAAGTCATCTGAAACTATTCTTCAGGCGGCGGACAAGGCACAAAAATAATACAGTAGTTCTTGCCAGGAATTGAAACTCTTTTACAAGTTTTGATCTCACATAACATTTTTCAGGCATTGATATTCGCTGCAGGGCATCCAGGTAGGCCTGTAGATAATAAAAACTCATTGATGTCCAAACCAAAAGGTATTTCTGCAAGAGGTGAGTCTGAAGGTAGAGTATCGCTCAATTCTGATTGGTTACGAACTCATGCCAGGTACGATTTAAGTTCGATTGGTATTAACAGGAATTCCTCCCATGACAAAACCATTGGTAGTGATTACAGGTGCCAGTTCCGGTATTGGTGAAGCCATCGCCCGTCAGTTCAGTGCCCAGGGCCATGCACTGTTACTGCTGGCAAGAAGAATTGAAAAGCTGGATGCTCTGGGCCTGCCCAACACGCTGTGCAGAAAAGTCGATGTGACTGATCGCGAAGCTTTTTATGCCGCAGTGGATGAAGCGGAATCTGTTTACGGTGAGACTGATTGTCTGGTCAATAATGCAGGTGTGATGTTGCTGGGTAATGCGAATGAACAAGATCCAGCCGAGTGGGATCAAATGATCCGCGTTAACGTGAACGGTGTTCTTAATGGTATTGGAGCTGTTATTGGCAAAATGAAAAAGCGCAAGGGTGGCACTATTATTAACCTGAGTTCCATTGCTGGTATCAAAGGCTTTCCTAATCATATGGCCTACTGTGGCACCAAATTTGCGGTTCATGGCTTGTCAGAAACCCTGCGTGAAGAAGTTGCAGACGACAATGTAAGGGTGATTACCCTTGCTCCCGGTGCAGTAGAGACCGAGCTGCTGAGTCACACCACGTCCAGTGATATCAGGGAAGGTTATGAAAGCTGGAAAGACAGCATGGGTGGCGTTATTCATCCAGAAGACATCGCCAGCTGCGTGAACTTTGTTTACAGCCAGCCTCAAAATGTTTGTGTGCGTGAAATTGTGGTTTCTGCTACACGTCAGCAGCCTTAAGACTCAGAGGATCGGTTTATTGATCTGCTCTCGCAACAAAATGCCATTATCAGGGTGATTATCTTGAAGCACTCCCTCGGGATGGCTCCTGCAGGCGCCACCCTGTATATAAAGCAAACCAGAACAAACTGTCCAGATGGGGCAGTGGCAGGGTGCCGGAGTCAGTACCCAGATTTGGTCCTTTGGCTCTGGATGAACGAAGAAACCCCTGATCGGTAAAGTTCTCTTCGTCTGGGTTCAAATGTTCACGGTTAAAGCTTTGATCCGGATGATCCGGGTATAGCTCAACAGGAAAACGACCTGATTTGATATCCTGTACATAGCGGAGTTTCGGGTCACACCAGTAACCACACTCATGTGCAGCCCGACGCAGCGATTCTGCCGGGAATTCTTGAGATATCCTTGCTTTCATAGCCTCCGTGCACATCTTATAGGCACTACCAAACAGATCAGCGGCAATCGTCACCAGCTCTTCCTGCAATTGCTTCATCTGCACGCTGTCTTCGTAATCCAGATTGTCGGTGTCATGGCGCACTCTCAACCAGTTGATCACCAGCCCGTAAAACGCTTTTCCAAGCTCAGTAATCCGCAATTCGCCCTGTCTCTCACAATCAGTTACACAATAAATTTTGCTCATACCAAAGCTGGAGAAGGTTTGCTCTGCAAATGAGCGGATATCAGCCCAGTCTCTCATCCCCACTGGGGCTGGTGCTATGTTTGGGTAATCTTGGGCATTCCACTCTCCCAGTGTGCCTGGAAGACACTGGTTTCCAAAAAAGGGTGTGGGGACCCAGCATCTTTCATCAGCAGCATTATGAAATGAGCTTAATGTATCCGGTGCCTGAAAATTGTGTTGCCAGAGACGACCCGCGTCTCTGGCAAACAGCCTGAGACCATCAAAGGATGCCTGCACTGAGAGGCCGTCCACTCTTCCAGCTTCATAAGGATAGTGGTGATACAGTTGGGTATTTTTTTCATCATCAAAGACTTGCAGCAGTGCCGATCCATCGGGCTCCAGGGCAATGATTGCCAGGGTTTCTTCACGTAATCCCCAAGCATTGAACTTATTCAGGGCATCGGACAGACGATAAATGCCTCTTGGTTTCAGCAGTGCGCTTTCGAGGCCAAGCTTATCCTTATGGGTTCGAAAAAAATCCAGTTGCGGCTGCTCGCGGACAAAATCATGCCAGCCTTCTGTGGCGCCAGGTTGTTGTTTCAGGAACTTGAAACGGCGATACCCCTGAGGTACCTCTGCAGAAGGAAAAGCCAGACTGCGACCGTAAGTTTCAATATTCCCGCTGTTGATTAATAACTCTGCTTCCCAAAGCCCGGAAATTTCCGGAACAGACTCTTTCGGATGTTTTCTGCCAAATTCAGCAACCTCATGGCAGAAACGTTCGCTGTAAAACATGTCTGGATCAAGTGCACACCCACCACCCACACCAAGGCCAATCAGATGCCATGGATAGTAATAAGGTTTCCCGTCATAAGATACATCGTAGCGTCGTTCAATAAACAGTGAGTTGCGATCATCAGCTGTTGCCGACAGGTGCCCAAGGAGTTTTTTTTGCATGTCCCCAGTGGTAAACCGGAGCACCTGCGCAGAATATTCAACCGGCAATCCGATCCGGTGTATTAACTTTATCAGTTCCAGTGTTTGCTGCTCATCCCTTAAAGTGTCAGGGTGAAGTTCAAAATAGTTGATAACTGACTGAAGTAACTCTCTTTCATGGGGCCGGGGTTTGTCTATTAGCTGTTCGTACAATGAATACTCAGTAGAGCGTAAGCTGATTGCTCTATAAGTGGATGCTGGCAGGTATCTGTGAAGCAGAAGGAACTCAAAAAACCAGTTGACATTCAAAGGGAATTTTCCGTCTAAATGATCCTGCATACAATCAATGAGATGACCTGAATGGGTTAGCTTGATCAGAGCGCTGCGGCGGGCTCTGGCCAGCTGACGGTCTTCCGCTCCGGACATGGCCGCCGACGCTAATTGCGGGCATTGATGACGGTACAAAAGCAACAGCGGAGTTGCGCCCTTGTTGTCCCGTTGGTTGGCCAGAGTCTCTGCGGGCAGATATTGAAACAACTTGTCATAGCGGGGAGTATAAGTATTCAGACAGCGATAGCTGCGTATGCTGAGGCCAGATTTTAAGCTCGGAATGGCTGTCGCCATAAGGTGTAGAATGTTACTGCCGTTAGCAAACGTCTGGTTTAGAATTGCGGCTGATGAGCCCGACAGCAAGCGCTTAAACAGTTCCCACTGGCCTAATATAAAAGCACATGCCAGCATGCGCTCCCGCCCCCTCTCGTCCAGCTTTTCCAGTGCTTCCAGGATCAGTTTTTCATGCCTCTGGGCATTAACTTCCAGCAAACAAAGCTGGAAAATAAAAGCCTCTGAAGCCATTGCAGTGGTGATTGTCTGGCAGAAATCCTGCGACGTTTGAGGGTTGCCATGCCTGATGCCCGGTGAGTTGAAAATAGCTTTTATCAGGTACGGTGCCGAACCATCGGAAAGTCGAAGAAGTTGGTTGAGTTCCGCCAGAAAATGGCAATCTCTTGCCAGATAATTCACAAGCTCCCGGGCAGCCCAGCGAAGTTGTAACGGGCTCAGGTAGTGTTCCAATATTTCCATAAAGCCCGGATCAGCCCTAAACATCATTGTTTTGGCGTGCTCGCCAAGAATTCCCAGTACTGCTTCACGGTGTGTGTTATCAAAGAGTTGTTTTAATAATTGCGGCGGTATCCGTATTTCATTACCCACCGACTCATTCGGGAGTCCCAACCCCAAATCAGCCAGCGTCTGTAGAACGGAAATATTTTCAGGAAGGGTGGGTCGGCAAGCAAGGTTGAAGATCAGTTTTAGCAAGTGCGGCGAATAGAATTTTTCATCCTCTGTGGAATTGTTCTTACTCACCCTGTCAAGATCCTGTTGGGCATTTTCTACCAGCTCTCGCAAAAACCTGTTATCAAGTGGAATATCAATATTTCTTAATGCATTGTGAACATGGGTTACCCATTCATGACGCTGGCCAGAAGTAGAACTGATCTGTCGCAAGTGTATGGAGCGACCAGAAGAGGGCCCGTCAGCCCCGGCTGTTTTGTTGCTCAAACCTGTAGTGAAAACAGGGGGGGAAGTATTTGTCCCCGGAACGGTCCAGCTGGATAAGTTTGAGGTGGTGGTATCGGTCGTCCGTGGCAACATGATTCACTCCATCAATAAATTGATTTTTTTGTAACGTCTTGGTTTCTAGACCAGCAAAGGTTGATTTGGTTCAAAAAATAGAAAGTTCGATTGATATAAAAAGGCCATTAACAGGATGACTATCTTGAAACACTCTGCCGGGATGGCTCCTGCTGTTGCCAACCCGTATAAAGTGCAAACCAGAACAAACTGTCGAGATGGGGCATTGGCAGGGTGCCGCTGTTAATACCCAGATTTGGCCCTTTGGCTCCGGATGAGCGCCGAATTCCCAGATCGGTCAGGTTCTCTGTTTTTGGACCTAATAGGTCTGGGTTAAAGCTCTGATCCGGATGATCCGGATAAACCTCATCAGGAAAACGGCCTGATTTGATATCCTCTACATAGCGGAGTTTCGGGTCACACCAGTAACCACACTCAAGTGCAGCCCGGCTCAGCGACTCTGCCGGGAATTCCTGGCATATCCTTGCTTTCATGGCCTCCGTATCCATTTTGTACGCACTGGCAAACAGGTCAGCGGCAATGGTCACCAGCTCATCCTGCAACTGGTTCATTTGCACGGGGTTTTTGCAATCCAGACTGTCGGTGTCATGGCGCACCCTGAGCCAGTTAATCACCAGCCCGTAAAAGGCTTTCCCAAGCTCAGTGATCCGCAATTCGCCCTGTCTCTCACGATCGGTTATAAAGTAGAGCTTTGCCAAACCAAAGCTGTAGGAGGTTTGCTCAGCAAATGAGCGGATATCAGCCCAGTCCCTCATCCCCACCGGAGCAGGTGCTACGTTTGGGTAATGCTGGGCATTCCACTCTCCCATCGTGCCGGGAACACCCTGGGCTCCAAAAAAGGCTGTTGGTACCCAGCATCTGCCATCAGCAGAATTATGGAATGAAGTTAGTGTATCCGGTGCCTGAAAATTGTGATGCCAGAGACGCCCCGCGTCTCTGGCAAAGAGTCTGAGGCCATCAAAGGATGCCTGCATCGAGAGACCGGTCACGTCTCCGGTATCATAAGGATAGTGATGATACAGTTGGGTATTTTTTTCATCATCAAAGACTTGCAGCAGTGCCGAACCATCAGGCTCCAGGGCAATGCTAGCCAGGGTTTCTTCACGTAATCCACAGGCTTTGAACTTATTCAGGGCATCAAACAGACGATAGATGCCTCTTGGTTTCAGCAGAGCGCTTTCAAGGCCCAGCTTATCCTTATGGGTTCGAAAAAATTCCAGTTGTGACTGCTCGCGGACAAAATCATGCCAGTCTTCTGTGGAGCAATGTTGCTGTTTCAGGAACTTGAAACGGCGATACCCCTGAGGTACCTCCGTGGATGGAAAAGCCAGGCTGCGACCGTAAGTTATAATACTACTTCTGCAGTTGACTAACTCTGTTTCCCAAAGCCCGGGTATTCGCGGAACCGTCTCTTTTGGGTGTTTCCTGTCAAATTCAGCAACCGCATGGCGAAAAGCCTGACAATAATATCTGTCAGGATCAGGTGCACACCCGCCACCAATCCCAAGGCCAATCAGATGCCATGGATAGAAACGTGGCCTTAAATGGATTAAGTCGTAGTTTCGTTCAATAAAGAGTGAATCGCGATCATCAGGTGTTGCTGACAGGTGCTCAAGTAGTTTTTTTTGCATGCCCGCAGTGGCAGCCCGAAGCACCTGCGCAGAAAATTCAACCGGCAACTCGTTCTGATGCATTAACCTCATTAATTCCAGTGTCTGCTGCTCATCCCTTAAAACGTCCGGGTGATGCTGAAAATAATTGATAACAGGCTGTAGTAACCTGGTTGCACCGGGCAAGGGGTTGTGTAACAACTGTTCTTTGTATGAATACTCAGAAGAACTTAAGCGGACGGCCTTAAAAGTAGATGACGGCAGGGATTTAAAGAGTTGCAGGAACTCAAGAAACCAGTTGACATTCAACGGGAATTTTCCGTCTAAATGATACTGCATACAACCAATGAGATGAGCAGAAGCCGTTAGCTTGATCAGAGCGCTGCGCTGGGCTCTGGCCAGTTGACGGTCTTCCGCTTTGGATATGGGCGCTGATGCTAACTGCTCGCGGTGATGTCGGTATAAAAGCAACAGTGGAGTTGCGCCGCTGTTGTCCCGTTGATTGGCCAGAGTCTCGGCGGGCAGATATTGAAACAACTGGTCATAGCGGGGGGGATAAGCTTCCAGACAGCCATATCTGCATACCTCCTTGTAAGAGCCCACGCTCTGCAGTGCTGTCACCATAAGGTGAAGAATATTCCCGCCGTTATTAAACTCCCGAAGAAGAATTGTGAGAGAGGAGCCTGCCAGCAATCGCCTGAACAGTTCCCACTGGCCTAATATAAAGGTTGATACCAGAAGCTGTTCCCGCTCCTTATCATCCAGCTTTTTCAGTTCTTCCAGGATCAGTTTTTCATGCCTTTGTACATTCACTTCCAGCATAGAAAGCTGAGATATAAAATACTCTGAATTCAGTGCAGTGGTGATACTCTGGCAGAAATCCTCTGATGCTCCGGGGTTGCCATGCCTGATGCCCAGCGATTCGAAAATGGCTGTTATCAGATAGCTTGCTGAAAGATCGGAAAACTGTAGAGATGGATTAATTATTGTGACTATTGAGCAGAACATTCTCGGCGTAAGCATACGCTCTCTGGCAGCCTTCTCTATCTGCGTCCGGGTCAGGTATTTTTCCAATATTTCCATATAGCCCGAATCAGGCTTAAAAATTATATTTTTGGCATCTTCGGCAAGAATTTTCAGTACTGCATCATGGTCTGTGTTATTCAGGAGTTGTTCTAATAATCGGGGGGAGGTGTTTATTTTAAGAGACATCGAGATGCCTTCAAGACCCAACCCCAAATCCGCCAGCGTTTTCAGAACGGAAATATTTTCAGGAAATATAGGTTCCTTGGCAAGGCAGTTGATCAGTTCTTGTAATGACTGCGGATAGAGTTTTTCATCCTCCCCGGGATGAATCGGACTCATCGTTTCAAGATCATGATGGGCATCTTCTACCTTGTCTCGCAATAATTTATTACCTATTGGAATATCTATTTTGCCTATTGCATTCTGAACATGGGATATCCATTCACGATGCTGGTCAGCAGTAGAAGTGATTTGTCGCAGGTGTACAGGGCGACTTGAGGGTCCATTAGACCCGGCTGTTACGTTGCTCAAACCTGCAGAAACAGTGGCAGAAACATTTGTTTCCGGAACGGTCCAACCGGACAAGTTTGAGGCGATAGTGTTGGTCATCCGTGGCAACATGATTTACTCCATCAATAACTTGAATTTTTTGTAGCGTCTTTATTTTTAGACCAGCAAAGGTTGATTTGGTTCAAAAAATGGAATGTTCGATGGGTATAAAAAAGGCCATTAACAGGATGGTTATCTTGAAACACTCTGCCGGGATGGCTCCAGCTGTTGCCACCCCGTATAAAGTGCAAACCAGAACAAACTGTCGAGATGGGGCATTGGCAGGGTGCCAGTGTTAACACCCAGATTTGGTCCTTTGGCTCTGGATGAGCGCCGAATTCCCAGATCGGTCAGGTTCTTTGTGTCTGGATTTAATCGGCCAGGGTTAAAGCTCTGACGCGGATGATCCGGATAAACCTCATCAGGAAAACGGCCTGATTTGATATCCTTTACATAGCGAAGTTCCGGGTCACACCAGTAACCACACTCAAGTGCAGCCCGGCTCAGCGACTCTGTCGGGAATTTCTGGCATATCCTTGCTTTCATGGCCTGCGTGTCCATTTGGTAAGCACTACCAAACAGGTCAGCGGCAATGGTCACCAGCTCATCCTGCAACTGGTTCATCTGCTCCGTGTTTTTGTAATCGAGACTGTTGGTGTCATGGCGCACCCTGAGCCAGTTAATCACCAGTCCGTAAAAGACTTTCCCAAGCTCAGTGATCCGCAATTCGCCCATCCCCTCACGATCGGTTATAAGGTAGAGTTTTGGCAAACCAAAGCTGTAGGAGGTTTGCTCGGCAAATGAGCGGATATCAGCCCAGTCTCTCATCCCCACCGGGGCAGGTGCTACGTTTGGGTAGTGCTGGGCATTCCACTCTCCCATCGTGCCGGGAACACTCTGAGTTCCAAAAAAGGGTGTTGGTACCCAGCGTCTGCCATTAGCGGTATTATGGAATGAAGTTAGTGTATCCGGTGCCTGAAAATTGTGATGCCAGAGACGCCCCGCATCTCTGGCAAATAGTCTCAGGCCATCAAAGGATGCCTGCACCGAGAGGCCGGTCACGTCTCCGGTTTCATAAGGATAGTGGTGATACAGTTGGGTATTTTTTTCATCATCAAAGACCTGTAGCAGTGCTGAACCATCGGGCTCCAGGGCAATGCTTGCCAGGGTTTCTTCAGTTAATCTACAGGCTTTGAGCTTGTCCAGGGCATCGTTCAGACGATAAATGCCCCGTGGTTTAAGCAGGGCGCTTTCAAGGCCCAGCTTATCCTTATGGGTTCGAAAAAATTCCAGCTGTGGCTGCTCGCGGACAAAATCATGCCAGTCTTCTGTGGAGCAATGTTGCTGTTTCAGGAACTTGAAACGGCGATACCCCTCAGGTACCTCTTGTGATGGAAAAGCCAGGCTGCGACCGTAAGTTATAATACTCCCGCAGTTGACGTTGAGTAGCTCTGCTTCCCAAAGCCCGGGAATTCGTGGAACCGTCTCTTTTGGGTGTTCCCTGTCAAATTCAGCAACCGCATGGCGAAACCTCTGACAATAAAATCTGTCTGGATCAGGCGCACACCCGCCGCCAACCCCAAGGCCAATCAGATGCCATGGGTAGAAACGTCTCCTCTGGGCTACGTCGTAGTTTCGTTCAATAAAGAGTGAATTGCGATCATCAGGTGCTGCTGACAGGTGCTCAAGTAGTTTTTTTTGTATGTCCTCGCTGGCAGCCCGGAGCACCTGCGCAGAAAATTCAACCGGCAACCGGTTCTGATGTATTAACCTCATTAATTCCAGTGTCTGCTGCTCATCCCGCAAAACGTCAGGGTGAAGGTGAAAATAATTGATAACAGGCTGTAGTAACCTGGTTGCACCGGGCAAGGGTTTGTGTAACAAGTGTCCTTTGTATGAATAGTCAGAAGAACCTAAGCGATCGGCCTTAAAGGTAGATGACGGCAGGGATTTAAAGAGTTGCAGGAACTCAAAAAACCAGTTGACATTGAACGGGAATTTTCCGTCTAAATGATCCTGCATACAATCAATGAGGTGAGCAGAAGCGGTTATCTTGATCAGAGCGCTGCGCCGGGCTTTGGCCAGTTGACGGTCTTCCACTTTGGATATGGGCACTGATGCTAACTGCTCGCGGTGATGTCGGTATAAAAGCAACAGCGGAGTTGCGCCGCTGTTGTCCCGTTGATTGGCCAGAGTCTCGGCGGGCAGATATTGAAACAACTGGTCATAGCGGGGGGGATAAGCTTCCAGACAGGAATAGCTGCATATCCCATCGAAAGAGTTCACGCTCTGCAGTGCTGTCACCATAAGGTGAAGAATATTCCCGCCCTTATTAAACTCCCGATTAAGAATTGTCGGAGAAGAGTCGGCCAGCAACCGCCTGAACAGCTCCCACTGGCCTAATGTAAAGCTGGATACCAGAAGCTGTTCCCGCTCCGTATCATCCAGCTTTTTCAGTTCTTCCAGGATCAGTTTTTCATGCCTTTGTACATTCACTTCCAGCATAGAAAGCTGAGATACAAAGTACTCTGAATTCAGTGCAGTGGTGATACTCTGGCAGAAATCCTCTGATGCTTCGGGGTTGCAATGCCTGATGCTCAGCGATTCGAAAATAGCTGTTATCAGATAGCTTGCTGAAAGATCGGAAAACTGTAGAGATGGATTAATTTTTGTGACCATTTGGCAAAGTTTTGCCAGCGCAAGCATAAGTTCTCTGGCAGCCTCCTTTATTAGCGTCCGGGTCAGGTATTTTTCCAATATTTCCATATAGCCCGGATCAGCCATAAAGATTATTTTTCTGGCATGTTTGTCAAGAATTTTCAGCACTTCTTTATGGCGTGTGTTACTCAGTAACTGTTCTAATAACCGGGGGGGGATCTTTATTTCACAATTCATCGACATGCCTTCAAGTCCCAGCCCCAAATCAGCCAGCGTTTGAAGAACGGAAATATTTTCAGGATATATAGGCTCCTCGGCAAGGCAGCAGATCAGTTCCTGCAATGACTGCGAATAGAGTTTTTCATCCTTCCCGGGATGGATCGGACTCATCCTTTCAAGATCATGATTGGCATTTTCTACTTTTTCTCGCAAAAATTTATTATCAATTGGAATATCAATTCTACTTATTGCACTCTGAACATGGGATATCCATTCACTATGCTGGTCAGCAGTAGAAGTGATCTGTCGCAGGTGTACAGAGCGAGTTGAGGGTCCATCAGACCCGGCTGTAGTGTTGCTCAAATCTGGAGTGGAAGCAGGCGCGGAAACATTTGTTTCCGGAAGGGCCCAGCTGGACAAGTTTGAGGCGGTAGTATTGGCTATCCCTGTTAACATGATTTACTCCATCTATAGTCTGATTTTTTTTTAAATCTTTTAATTAATGGACCAGCAAAGTTTGATTTGGTTCAAAAAATGGAAAGTTATCTCCGGTTCGGGAGACTCCAGATCGTTAGACATACGGGTCTGAAGAAGCTTGAGCACTCCTGAGACCTGACTGGCTGAAAAAACCATGGATGTGTTAGTCTCTGCCTTTATTAACCTTTATCAGACAGACAGATTGTTAATGAGTGATTCTGTAGACCCCAATGAGCTGAACAAAGCCAAACTCAACCTGGAAACCGCAAAAATTGCCTGGGAAGATCTCCAGCGCTACTTTGCTTCCGGCCACCTGCTGGCGGTGGCTCCCGATTTGGATATTGTTGCCGTCGCTCACAGTATCTCCATTGATGATAAAGCGACGGTAGAAATCTGGTTGAATGACAGGAAACTGGGACCGGTCAGTGATGATCAGGCGAGGAACTGGCATGAACAAAAAGCGGATTTATGGGCGGTAGTTGTGCGCCCGTGGGTGCTTGTTCAGGATAGAAACTGAATTCTATGCTGAAGATTTCCAATGCCGTTACCATTCCTTCGGATGAAATTGAGTTTAATTTTATCCGTGCCCAGGGGGCTGGGGGACAGAACGTTAATAAAGTCTCTTCGGCGGTCCACTTAAGGTTTGATATCAGGGCTTCTTCCCTTCCGGACTTTTATAAAGAACAGCTGCTGGCTTTCAGTGATCAGAGGATTTCTTCTGAGGGCGTCATTGTTATCAAGGCGCAGTCCTTCAGAACTCAGGAGAAAAATCGTGAAGATGCTCTGAATCGGTTACTGGGCCTGATTCAAAAAGCGACAGCGGTGACTAAAAAAAGAAAGGCCACCAAACCCACCCGTTCTTCACAGAAAAAACGCATGGATCGAAAGCATCAGCGAGGCCAGACAAAAGCACTGAGAGGTCAGGTCAAGGGCTGGTGATCAAAACTCGGTTATTATTAGAAAAATTAATTAACAGTCCCACTGCCACGGACTATAAAGCTAACGGAAGTGAAAGAGTCAGGAGACTCCAGATACCGATACCGCCAACAGATGGATCTGTGCCCCCACCTTCGGGTGACGGGGCGCCGGACTAAACCGACAATCAGTGCCTCCAATGGTATACTGAACCCTCTACAGTCCTCCGAGGAGCTTTGTGGAGAAACAAAGAGATCTCCTCAGGCTGAATGAATTGAGACCTGATTTAAGTACCTAACTTATTTCATTGATTAATGCGGTTTTTTTATGGAATGACTTGCAATAAATCTGGCTCTCCATAGGATTAAGGCCCATGGGTATTGGAAACAAGAGACTCTCGGATTCATGATAAAACGATTTGCTTCTTTTATGGCCATCATCATGGCCTTCAGCTTCGTCTTCAACGTACCAGTGGCGGATGCTAAAAAGTTTGGAGGAGGCAAGAGCTTTGGTCGTTCTTATAACACGGCTCCCGCTCCCAAACAACCGGCTGCCGCACCTCAACAGGGTAGCAAACAGACAGCTGCTCAAGGCTCCCGCAAGGGTATGCTGGGCGGGTTGTTGGGTGGCCTGCTGGCAGGTGGACTGATTGCCTCTCTGTTTGGTGGTGCTTTCACTGGTCTGCAGATGATGGATATTCTGATTATCGCTTTGCTGGCTTTTGTGCTCTTCAAGGTGTTCCGCAGTATGAACCGTGCCAAAGCTACGGCAGCGGGTCATGGTGGCAATCATGCTCACTTCACCCCGGAACAGTCAGGGCAGAACCAGCCATCCCCTTCATTAGATCAGCTGTTTGGCCAGAACAGGGAACAGCACGAAGATAACTTCGGTCAGGCTGACCAAACAAGCTTGCCTCAAACCGGTTTTGGAACCAGTGATGTCCCGATGAATCTGCCAGAAGGCTTTAACCTGAGTGCATTCATGAATGGTGCCAGAGACCATTACCGCACGCTTCAGGAAGCATGGAATAAAAACGATCTGGACATCATTCGTGAGTATCTGGACCCTGAACTGTTTTTACAGTTAAAAGCGGAAAGAGCCACTTTGGGTGGCGATCAGCACACCGAAGTGATCTTTGTGGACGCTGAGTTGGGCAGAGCTGATTACAACGACACTGTTGCCGAGATCAGCGTGCGCTTCACCGGTAAATATCGCGATACCGTTGAAGGTGTTGAAGAAGATATTACCGATATCTGGCATCTGCAACGTAGCTTGAAAGAGCCCGATGCTCCCTGGCTGATTGTGGGTATTGAAGCCTGATGTAAGTACTCAACCATACGAAATCATATTTTCTGACTTATTGTTCAGGCACTCTGACTGCGTTGCAACTCTGGTCACATAGCTTACTATGCTCCCGTCGTTGCGCCTTGCAGAGCGCCTGCCCAATAAGCCAGAAATATTCGATTCCGTATGGCTGAGTACTTAGAGCCGAAGGGAAAGGTGTTTTGCCTTTCCCTGACTGGGCTCTATTGTCAATGATCTTCATATGATTTACTGAAAACTTCTGGTAGCAATATCAAATGTGACGGTAACTGGCCCTTTTTTGGTTTTAGTGACATTAACTGGGTCAACATCAAAAAAATCCCGTACTTTATCATCAGCATTAGGGCCACACAAATAGCTGGTTCCAGGCGTTTCTTGCACGAATTCTTTCCAGGTTTTTACTCTGTCGTCAGAAGCTTCAGCTTCTAAGCGGCTGTTCACCCCGAGTATATCTCGTAACTCTGGCTTGAATATATTATGCAAATCCATCCCGGAAATATACCAGGCTTTGTAGGCCTGACCCTGATCAGGAACATGAACAAGGAATAAACTATTAACAAGCCTGAGTGCTTGAACGTTTTTGTCCATATCAACCCATTCACGATCATCCGAAAACAGTTTTAAAATTCCGCTTTTACTGCCTTCAAGATACTCGTCCAGCAGTTTTGAAAAATCATCATCACTGTCTTCAGATTCATCGTCTGAAGACTCAATAGAATATGAAGCCAATGGCCTGGCTGCACCATGGGATGTTGGATTATCAAGGCCAGATGTTTTTTGGGCGTCAACAGCCGTAGCTCTGGCCGTTTCTGGCTGATCCGGCTCTGTTGTCGGTTTGCCAGAACCAGTAACCAATAAAGGTGGTTTAGTTGAATTAGATGGAATCATAAGTCACTCCGTTAATTGCTTACTTAAATTAGACAAGAAGAAACAGGGGAAGTTCATAAACACGTGCTGTAAGCAGGAAAAGGACAAAGCGAGAGGGTATAGCCTTGCAGTCAGAAACCTCCCGCAGCCACCAGGACGGTGTTGAGTTGGGGAGGTTTTTATAATGACGGTCTTGCCGGGATCAGCTTGCGTTTCACAGGTATGTAGCGTGATACCGCTGAGGAAGCCGGGGACTAACTGCTGGCTAGCCCCTGACCATTGACCATGACCTGTTCGTACTTTTGGGTCAACACCTGCATTTTCTTGAGAATGGATTCTGTGGTCACAGAGATGGCTGTAGGCATATAGCGTCCCTGTTTATATTGCGTAAACCCTGATTTGGAAAAAAACCATTGAGCTTTAACCTTGGAGAGCAGCTTTTTGATTTCAGGGGTATTCACGGGGGACTGGTCGAGTTCATTCAGTGAGCTTTCAAACAGAGCCATGGATTCCTCAAAACCTTTCTCATAGATATTGCCACCGACGCCCCAGGCCAGAGCCTGGTAATACATAGCTATTCTCTGGCTGAGCGCGCGCTGTCGACCTGAAACATTGACCAGTCTGGCTTTGCTGGTGGCAGAGTGCTTTTCAATCAATGTAACCAGGTCATTGCTGCTGTTGAATACCCTCAGAGCCTTTTGAATGAGGTCAGCTGCAGCTTCTCTGTCGGGTTCTGACAGTGCCATTTTTTTGTAAGTTTCCCAGTCTTTCGCAACCACACTCAGCTGATGTTTGATTGCATCGTTGGGCGCATAATCTGATAAAGCCTGAAAGTTATTTTCAAACAGCGTAATGCTTTTATCGAGCTGCTCTCTGGCGTCTTCTGAGTTAATGTCGGCTCCGATCATCAGGTAGCTTTTAGCGACTCGCTGAGACAGCATCCGTTGCAAACCGGATGTGTTAACCGCTTCGGCATCGTTCAGGGCGGCTGAAGTTTCTCCTGAGTAAGCGATTAAATACGCCATAATAAAGCCCAGGAATTTATAACAGAATAAAAGTGGGCGGAAGTCGGGAAGTATTCTGGAAATTTGCACTGTTATTGTTCGCTCTCTGCGCTATCCGGGGGCATCCTGATGAGTTTTTGGTTCAACAGGTTATGTTGCAAAGCTATGTGCAGAATATATGCCAGAGCTGAATAGTTCTCAGACGATTATTCCGGCCTCGGTCAGAAAGGCGCTGGAATTAAACAAGCAGGAAAAGCTTCAGTATGAGATTCGCTCCGATTGCAGCGTCCTGCTTTTTAAGTGCCAGAGTGACGAAAGAGACCCTGTAATAGCAGGATTCCTGGATTTTCTTGAGCGGGATATGAAAATCACCCCTGAACACTGAAGCCGTTTTTCCCGGAGCTTGCTCGGAAGCTCAGTGATCTGGTTGGGGAGATTGATATCGATCTCGACTTTCAAAAGAAAAACGCCACAAAACGACTGGCGGCAATCAACCAGTTGGCATTTGAACGGGTTTCAGGCAATCCCTCTAATCCTGCATATCCTTGAAAGTCATCATTTGTGCAGAGCCGTTGCCGGAAAAACGACTTTATGGTTTGTCTGACAAGGAATTGTCGGAAAAACCAGCTTATGCTTCAACCGACACCAACAGTGGTGAGGAGTACGAAGGACAGCCCACCAAATGATCATTCACCATCCCCATAGCCTGCATGTATGCATAACAGATAGTGCTGCCTGCGAATGAAAAACCTCTTTTTTTCAGGTCTTTACTCATGGCATTGGATTCCGGGGTGGTGACCGGCACCTCAGACATGGTTTTCCACTGGTTCCGGATTGGAGTGTGATTCACAAAGGACCAGATATATTGATTAAAGCTGCCAAACTCTTCCTGAATGTTCAGAAAGGCCCGGGCGTTGTTGATGGCACTGTTTACTTTCAGCCGGTTTCTGACAATACCTTCATCCTGGAGCAGTCTTTCTACATCTTGCCCGGTGAATTGGGCGACGGCTGTCGGATCAAAGCCTGCAAAGGCTCTGCGGTAGCCCTCCCGGCGTTTGAGTATGGTGATCCAGCTGAGACCAGCCTGGGCCCCTTCCAGAATCAGAAATTCGAACAGCTTCTGATCGTCGTGACAGGGAATGCCCCACTCTTCATCATGATATCGAATGTAGTCCGGGTCTTCTGTGCACCAGGCACATCGTTGATTTGTCAAAAGGATGACTCCCATACTGGTTGCCGTGAAGAGTAAAGCATTAGAAAACAGGTCAATGGCACTCTTGAGCTGTTGGCAGTGATTTTGGCTAAGCTGAAACAGTAACAACTTCATGGGAGGAAGTCATGCCATCCAAAGTGTCATCATCCGGTTCAGTGTTGCCACCTGTGCCTCCTCATTTGCCGGATGAGCCTTCATCAAAAAACACCGTTTCATCAGGCTTTCGAGATGTTTCTGTTGCGGATGGAGAGGAAGGATTAACGTTCCCGCAGGAAGGATGGCACACTGCTCCTCAAAGTCTGGATTCCCGACACCCCAGAGTGGTCGATGCCCAGCCACTGATTCAGATTGATGATATACCTGCAACCTCGGAAGCAGCCTTTCCCGCCATGCCAAAAATTAGATCAAGCGTGTTCGAGAGACTATTGGCTTCGGTCATAATCTGGGTGCTGGACTTGAAAAAAGTTCGGTCAAAAGTCAGCTTTCGCAGGGCGGCCGTCGTCAGACAACTGAACAAACAGTTGAAAAGGGTCAGGGAGGCGATACACAGCAAGCCTTTAAAGAAAACGCTTGATGAACGCCGGATTCTGAAAAAAAAGCAGATGCTGTTGCGTAAACAGAAAAAGCAGGCAAGAGTGGCCAGGGATAATGAGATTCGTAGTTACCTCAGGCTGTTGCGATCTTTCAAAGCTATGCATAGAGGAGAGTTAAAGGAGCATACTGTTCATCTGGACGAACTGTCACTGGGAGGTGGCAAAGCCACTTTGAAGCATGTTGAGTTAAGGGTCCACAAAGTGGAGCTGTTGGATTCGGACACGGGCCAGACCTACCCCAAAATTACCCTGGATGTTAAGGGCTCTGTTAATGTTGATGTGCCCGGTCAGCCTCCCCTTAAGATGGATATCAAAATCAAGGATATGGATGTCAGTATTCAGGGCAGAGTGGTAGCAGGAATTAATGCCTATATTAGTGGAAAGGGCATTGCAGGCTTTTTCAGGGCACTTCACCGTATTCGCAGGCAGAAAGGCACCTTCTTCGAGCTTAACCGGACAGGGGTCACCATTGGAAAAATAAAGGCTTCTCTGGATGAACCGGACCCGGCAGCCCTGTTTGCATTTACAGGGGGGTTAAGTATCGGGGTGAAAGAAAGCATCAGCAAGATGTTTTCTCTGCTCGAGCATCCATTTGATCTGATGGTTCATGATCTTGAGATAGCCAGAAAAGGTCTGCCTCATCCACTGAGCAGGGTGGAAGGACTTAAGGTGGCTAGTGAACTCAAGCCTTTTGAGTGCACACAGGGTGAGACGGAGAGAAGGCTGGCCGTCAGTGTGAAAACCATGGAAGTGGATACAGGAGGGCTTTCGGATGCCCTGTATGGTATTGCCCGCGAGAAAAAGCTCAAGCCTATGGATTTAATAACCTCTGATAAAGAGGAAGATTTTGACTGGGTCTCTGAACTGGAAAAACAGTCCTCCGGTCTCAGGGCCAGAGCCAGCGACCTTAATCTGCAGTTGAAGGCGCAGTTATCAAAAGAAAAAGTTCAAAGTGGGTCTGGAGATTTCGATCTGGAACTCGATGCGGGCCATCTGGAGCTGGAAAATAGCGGAGCAGCACAAGCGCATCTGGATCTGAATAAGGTTCATATGGAGGGCAAACTGGATGGAGGTGCAACAGATTTTAGCGGTCGTGCAAAAACCTTTTCAGCCGGGCTGAGGCTCAATCAGAAGCTGGGAGCGGATTCTGGTAACAGTGTTAATTGTCATGCTGATGTCAGAGGTGAAGATTTAAAGCTTGCAAGGGCTCTGCATCAGGGGCAGGTTCAAACCGAAATTGAAACAAACCGGCTGATCGTTGATACCCATGGCCAGCCATCCTCGATTCATTGGCGTGATACCCGCATTGAGCTGCCCCAAAACCTGGGTGGGCAGATACAGAAGCTCTCTGCTCATCTCAAAGACAGTGAAAAAGGAGATGCTGAACTCAAGTTCAGTGTCGGTAAAACACACTTATCAGGTGAGGGGCTGGTGGCCGTTAAGACTCAGGCCAGCAAGTTTTCTGTTCCAGTCAGGGGCAATGTGGCTGTGGATCAGTGTGAGGTCTCTAATACGAAGTTCAAAGAAGGGGATTTAAGGCAATCTTCAGCGATTACGGCAGTCACTCCAGGAAATATCAGTATCGATGGCGTCAGAGCCGGCTCTGTCAAGGTTGGAAACCTGACTACAAAGCTGGATGAAGAAGGCACTGGATACGTTTATCTCAACGATGTTTTTTTGAGTGGTGATGACCTTATCGAGGATTTCGAGCAGCTTCCCCAAGCTATCCGACAAAACATACCCACAGGTTTTCTTAAGGGCAGAAAGCTGAAGGCGTCAGTCAAAGTAAAGGTGGAGAAGGGGCTGGTGGACCTGAAAACAGCCGAGTTTCTCTCTTTCGATCTGGATGAAAAGGATGTGGATAAATCCGCCTGGACACAATGGTCTTCATGGGATCAATGGTTCAGAAGTGGTCTGATCGGTGCAGCCGGTTGGGTTTCGTTCAAGGGTATGAATGTGGCCGACGAACAGCTCTGTATTTCATTGGGTATTGGTCCACTGAGTTACCCCATTCCGATCATGAAAGCACCGCAAGAGGCTGTTCGGGGCGAAAAGCTCTCTCTTCCGGTTTTGCTGCATCATTACACCGGTGTCTGTTGGGGTGATGCTTTAACAGACGACAAAGATTTTATACATAAGATCAATATGGGCGATCTGCAGGCTCTCTCAACACTGGAGAGCTATTGTCGACAGGTCGGATCTGATCGGGCTGAGCGTCTGCTGAAAACGTTGCAGCTTCAACCCTGGATAGAGAGGTCGAAGGGTGGGGATCAACTGTCCTTCAGCTATTTGAAAACATTAGCTGGATTATTTTTTCAGTATCCGGGTACAGCTGGTCGGGGCATCCTGTTATTCAGGAGCCTTCAGTGGCCTGTTACCCCGCCTCTGGCCCAAGCCATACTGAAACAGCCCTTCCGCTCACAGATTGATCCTGTAGCTTTGGCTCTTTCCGCTTCGCAGGCAGGGCTGATCAAAGAAGCTTATGAAGTGTTGGCAGAAGCACTCAAGAAGAAGCCGGAAGATTCCAGACTGAATTACTATGCAAGTGTCGTTTTAAGAGACGGGCTCCATGCCATCAGGCCGGATCAGATGAGCGAGGACGAGAAAGAGCATCGGAGTATTGAGTCGGCCCGCAGGTTATCGCTTGCTGCCAGGAAAAAATACCCTGCAGCGATAGCGCTTCAGAAGCAACTCTGTGAAGAACGGGAGCCTTATGCGTTGCTGGCTGAAGCCGGAGATTTGTTGACCCATGTTCATAAACCTTCTGCTTTCTACAAAGCCCTGAACCAGCTTGAGGGAATAGCTGCACAGGGAGAGGGAGTCAAAGGGAGAGTAGCAAAAACTATTCTGGCTAACAGAATAGAAAACGGTCGGAAGATTTTCATACATCCTACTGCCAGGGTTGAAAAGAGTATTCATGCTCTGGAAAAGCGAATGAAACACAAAGGATTATACGATGTCAGGCCGGACGAACTCTACCAGCTCGGTATACGTTACCTTTACGGTGTTGAAGGTAAGGTTTCCAATCCGGCCAGAGCGGTTGAGTTGTTGCAACAGGCAGGCAAAGAGGGAGAAAACAGGGCACAGCTTCACCTTGAGTTGGCAGAGTCAGCACGTTCCGGGATGATGTCTGAATAGAGGGTGATTTTAACCGGAAAAAGAACTGTTCGTTTTTCAGACAGACAGGTATTCTGTTCTTTCATTTTCATTCATTCCAGAGAATTTCAATTCATGAACATTACCGACAAAACAGTCGCGCTGATCCACTACACCCTGAAAAATGCCGGGGGTGAAGTTCTGGACAGTTCCGAAGGTCATGACCCTCTGGCCTATCTGCACGGTGCGGGTAATATTATCGCCGGTCTGGAAAGTGCTCTGGAAGGAAAAACGGCGGGTGACAAGCTGGACGTCTCTGTAGAAGCTGCGCAAGCCTATGGCGAATACGATGAAAGTCTGGTGCAGCCCATTCCCCGTGCCCAGTTTGGTGAACACGACGTAGAAGTAGGTATGCAGTTCCATGCAGATACAGCTATCGGCCCACGCATTGTCACCATTACGGCCATTGAAGGCGATGAAGTTGTGATTGATGCCAACCATCATCTGGCAGGGGAAGACCTGAACTTTGCCGTTGAGGTGGTTGAAGTTCGTGATGCGACAGAAGAAGAGCTGGATCATGGTCATGTACATGGACCCGGTGGTCACGAGCATTGAATCAGTCATAAAAAACCGGGTGAATAGCCCGGTTTTTTTTATGACGGTAAAAAGCATTAGCTTCTTTTGAACAAGATCTTGTTTTTTCTGAAAGTTTTTTCTGGCAATTTGGTCAAAAATACACCGAGCATCAGGAACAGAGTCAGGAACAGAGACTCATGGCTGAGCATTGTTCCGTTCAACAGGCTGTCCAGACAGAGTGCAATCACCGGGAAGATCAGAAAACAGATGGAAGCCTGGAATGGGCTGGCCAGTTTGTTTAACTGGAAGTAAGCCATAATGCCGCCAATCCCTGCTACGGAACCCAGATAGATCACTGCGCTGAGTGAGAGCGCCGAGAAACTGTTTATATCCGGCGTTTCCATGAAGTAGCCCGTAATCATCAGAAATACCGCTGCCATCAGACAGGGGAGGGCATTGTAGGTCAGCACATGAATACCCTCACAACGAGTCTGGACACTGGTGTAAATCAGGGCATGCATGAGCACGGCAACGACCAGTGCAATCACACCCATCAGGCTGCCGTTACTGTTGACCGACATTTCGTTACCAATAATAGTCACCAGGCTGCCCAGGGCTATGACCAGACCCGCCAGCTGGTGCATAGCCACCTTATGGCGCTGGAGTAATACCGAAAAGATCAGAACGACGACCGGCATATTGGCGAAGATGATAGACGCCAGTCCCGATGAAATATATTGTTCGCCAAAAATCATCAGGGTAAAGGGGATGGCAAAGTAAAACAGACTGATCAGGAAAAACTCCAGACTTTTATTCTTTGGGAACCAGATCGTAACGCCTTTCAATCTGGCCAGCAGAAGAATCAGGGGTGCTGCAACAGCAAAACGAATGCCGGTAGCGGTAATGGGCGGAATAGTAGCAACAGCCAGTTCCATAGCCAGCCATGTCGTCCCCCAAATGAAGCAGACAGTAACAAACAAAAGGCTGACCCGGGTCTTTGTGCTCATGCCAACATCCTCGTAATACGTTCAATGGCTGAAAAACAGTTGTTGCTAATTATTACCTATGATGAAAAGTTTAAATGACAAAGCTGGAAAAATGTTGTCAAAGTCGTCATGATTTAAAAAGTTTTGGGAAAAATAATTCTCTATTATGCTTGATAAAAAGGATAAACTGATTCTTGACTGCCTTCAGCGGGATGCATCCATTCCAGTGGCTGATATTGCCGACAGGGTAGGGTTAACCGTCTCACCCTGCTGGAAGCGGTTGAAAAGGCTGGAAGAAGAGGGCTATATCACTCAGCGGGTGGCGCTGCTGGACAGTGAAAAACTGGGTTTACACCTCACTGCTTTTGTGAATATCAAAACCCAAAATCACAGCAATGAATGGTATGAGGCTTTTGTCTCGGAAGTCAGTGACTTTGCCGAAGTGATTGAGTTCTTCCGGATGGCTGGAGAGTACGACTATATGATGAAAGTGCTGGTCAGGGATATGGCAGCCTTTGACGTATTCTATAAGCGACTGGTAAACAGTGTGACCGGACTCAGTGAAGTGACCTCTTCCTTTGCTATGGAGAAGCTGAAAAATACCACTTACCTGCCATTGGGTTGACTATGAGACTCATCGAAATCATGTACTAGACTGGTTTCACCCTCATATCTTTAGTTGTTCCGGTTGTATGCGACACATCACTTCTCCGTTAGCGGGTTGTCTGCTGGCGGCTTCTGTTCTGGCAGGGCGGCATTATTTTCCCGATTATTTTCAGGCCATCGTCCGGTTTGAATCAGCACTGCTGTTCCTGAGTGGACTGATTACCGGTATTCGATTGCCGGATATTGATCTGGCTTTACCAGGGCTGAGTCACCGTTCAGGAATTACTCATTCGTGCCTTCTGGCGGTATTGCCCTTGATGCTTGATCTGCCCTTCGTTGCAGGCGGTCTGGCAATGGGGATTGCGCTGCATTTGTCGTCCGATATCCAGCCAAAAACATGGACCGGTGGAGCATTGATCAGGTTTCCAATACTGGGCAGTATCGGGATGCTCTCGCCACTCTGGATTTTGTTCAATATTGTGGGTTGTTTTGTGGTGCTGTTCCACACCATGCCGCAGAAGCATGAGGTTGGCCATTGGGCCATTCTGGCTGTGATGCTGTTGGGAGGTGGCTGGTATTTCTTAAGTGAAGAGAAAAAGCGGCTTCTTCCGTTGATAACACTGGCCTTTTGTATGTTGCTGGTGCACCAATATAATAAGGGTCGGCTCAATGTTGAGATAGTGATTCGATATTTTGCCTGAAGACAGCCGACTTTGCCTCCCGGGTGAGCCAACGACAAGCACAAATCAATCGCTTGACTTTGAGTCGCCAAGCTTTCGTTTCCGGTGTTGACTTTTGTGTTCCGTCAGGGCTTTCGCGTTTGGCAGGGTCTTCTGGCACTCAGGGCAGGTTTGCACTCCGGTGTGATCTTTGCTTTTGTGAGCCCACAGGGCTTGAGAGTTTGGCAGGGTCTTCTGGCACTCAGGGCAGGTCCGCACTCCGGTGTGATAACGCCTTTTGTGATTCGACAGGGCTTTTGCATTTGGCAGGGCCTTCTGGCACTCAGGGCAGGTCTGCACTCCGGTGTGATAACGCCTTTTGTGATGCGACAGGGCTTGAGCATTTGGCAAGGTCTTCTGGCATTCAGGGCAGGTTTGCACTCCGCTGTGATCTTTCCTTTTGTGATCCGACAGGGCTTGAGCGTTTCGCAGGGTCTTCTGGCACTCAGGGCAGGTTCGCACACCGCTGTGATCTTTTCTTTTATGATCCGACAGGGCTTTCGCGTTTGGCAGGGTCTTCTGGCACTCAGGGCAGCTTTGCACTCCGGTGTGATCTTTCCTTTTGTGATCCGACAAGGCTCTCGTGTTTGGCAGGGTCTTCTGACACTGAGGGCAGGTTTGCACTCCGGTGTGATAGTGACTTTTGTGTTCCGAGAGGGATTGAGCGTTTGGCAGGGTCCTTTGGCAGTCAGGGCAGGTTTGCACTCCGCTGTGATCTTTTCTTTTGTGATCCGACAGGGCTTTCGAGTTTGGCAGCGTCTTCTGGCAATGGGGGCAGGTTTTCACTCCGCTGTGACTTTTTTTTCTGTGATCCCACAGGGCTTGATTGTTGCGCAAGGTCTTTAGACACTCAGAACAGGTTCTCTCTCCAGTATGATATTGCCTTTTGTGACTCGCAAGGGACTTTGCGTCTGACAGGGTTCTCTGACTCTCAGGACAGGTTCGAGCTCCGGTATCATCTTTCCTTTTGTGATTTGACAGGGGTTTCGTGTGGCCATCCGCTCCGACCAGGGGGGCATTGCAGGTTTTTTGTCTGGTTTTGTCGTCTTTTCGGGCTTGTACTGTGCTTCCCTGGGTAAGTGCAATGGAAATCCCGACTGCTTCGGGAGGGCCCGGGACAGTGAACGAGTCATTAATGACAGCAAAACCATCAGTGGTGGTAGACAGGCCAGAAGCACCCTGGGGCTGAATGCCCGGATCGGCCAGTATTTCGAAAGGCACATTGTGTTGGGGGAGTAAGGTCTCCAGAGACTCAAATTGACCCATACAAATAAAACAGTCGCCATCGGCTAAATGGGAGTATGAGTCTTGTTCGTGTGTTGCTTCTGTCTTGCCTGTCCAACTCTCTTCAAAATTCAGCAGCCATTGCCCTGGCTCGATGCTGTCGGGTGATGGTCGCAGTTGACAAAGGCCATGGCAGGGAGAGGTATAACAGTTTAAATCCAAAGTATGCAGGTGTTGTTGAGGGCCTCCGTTACCGTCGTCATTATCAGTGTTCAGCGGGCTGGTAAAAGAGTCCCCGGAGTGGCTGGTGACTGATGAGGTTTGTTGGCCGGATGATGATGTTGATGGCCGGTATTGTGATGGGTCATGCCCAGAGTTAAATAGCACAGTAGTGATCGCAAATCCGACAACCACTTCGACAGGTATCCAAAAAAATTGGCTGCCTGGCCGGGCCGGTCGGTCTCGTTTTATAGAAAAGCACGGGTTTGGATTATCTGTATTGTGTGCAGGCTTGAAAATAAAATCTCTTTCCGACGGCTCGGCAAGAAAGAAGACAGACAATGATAGTAATAGCAGTACTGTAAAGAGTAAGTATTTAATAATTCTATCCTTGTTCTGGTTTACAGATAGGAAGGATAGATCAAGAAGATAAGTGTGTTTTTAAAAGGGCCGTTGAGCATACCTTAACGCAGGGGCATGATGCAGACCGATGGGGCATTCTGGTTGTGTTTAGGTGATCCAATGACAAGCACAAATCAATCACTTGACTTTGAGTCATCAAGCTTTCGTTTCCGGTGTTGACTTTTGTGATACGTCAGAGCTTTCGCGTTTGGCAGGGTCTTCTGGCACTCAGGGCAGGTTTGCACTCCGGTGTGTACTTTGCTTTTGTGATTCGACAGGGCTTTTGCATTTGGCAGGGTCTTCTGGCACTCAGGGCAGGTTTGCACTCCAGTATGACATTTTTTGTGATACGACAAGGCTTGAGCATTTGGCAGGGTCTTCTGGCATTCAGGGCAGGTTTGCACTCCGCTGTGATCTTTTCTTTTGTGATCCAACAGGGCTTGAGCGTTTCGCAGGGGCTTCTGGCACTCAGGGCAGATTCGCACTGGGCTGTGATCTTTTCTTTTATGATACGATAGGGCTTTCGCGTTTGGCAAAGTCTTCTGGCACTCAGGGCAGGTTTGCACTCCGGTGTGATCTTTTTTTTTGTGAACCGACAGGGCTCTCGAGTTTGGCAGGGCCTTCTGACACAGAGGGCAGGTTTGCACTCCGGTGTGATAGTGACTTTTGTGATCCGCGAGGGATTGAGTGTTTGACAGGGTCCTCTGGCAGTCAGGGCAGGTTTGCACTCCGGTGTGATCTTTTCTTTTGTGAATCCACAGGGCTTTCGTGTTTGGCAGGGTCTTCTGGCACTGGGGGCAGGTTTTTACTCCGCTGTGATTTTTTTTTCTGTGATCCCGCAGGGCTTGAGTGTTGCGCAAGGTCTTTAGACACTTAGAACAGGTTTTCTCTCCACTATGATATTGCCTTTTGTGACTCGAAAGGGCCTTCGCGTCTGACAGGGTCTTCTGGCACTCAGGACAGGTTTGAGCTTCGCTGTCATCTTTCCTTTTGTGATTTGACAGGGCTTTCGTGTGGCCATCCGCCCCGACCAGGGGTGCGTCGCAGGTTTTTTGTCTGGTTTTATCCTCTTTCCGGGCTTGTAACGTGCCTCTCTGGATAAGAGCAATGGAAATCCCGACCGCTTCGGGAGGGCCCGGGACAGTGAACGAGTCATTAATGACAGCAAAACCATCAGCGGTGGCAGAAAGGCCAGAAGTACCCTGGGGCTGAATGCCCGGTTCGGCCAGTGTTTCGATAGGCGCATTGTATTGGGGGAGTTGGGCCTCTGGAAAATCAAGATGACCCATACAAATAAAACAGTCATCGGCTAAATGGGAGTATGAGTCTTGTTCGTGTGTTGCTTCTGTCTGGTCTGTCCAACTCTCTTCAAAATTCGGCAACCATTGCCCTGGCTCGGTGCTGTCGGGTAATGGTCGCCGTTGACAAAGGCCATGGCAGGGAGAGGTATAACAGTTTAAATCGAAAGTATGCAGGTGTTGTTGAGGGTCTCCGTTACCGTCGTCATTATCAGTGTTCAGTGGGCTGGTAAAAGAGCCCCCGGAGTGGCTGGTGGCTGGTGAGGTTTGTTGGCCGGATGATGATGTTGATGGCCGGTATTGTGATGGGTCATGCCCAGAGTTAAATAGCACAGTAGTGATCGCAAATCCGACAACCACTTCGTCAGGTACCCAAAAAAAATGGCTGCCTGGTCGGACCGTTCGGTCTCGTTTTATAGAAAAGCACGGGTTTGGATTATCTGTATTCTGTGCAGGCCTGACAATAAAATCTCTTCCCGACGGCTCGGCCTGAAAGACGACAGACAATGACAGTAATAGCAGTGCTGTAAAGAGTAAGTATTTAATAATTCTATCCTTGCTCTGGTTTACCGATAGGAAGGATAGATCAAGAAGATAAGTGTGTTTTTAAAAGGGCCGTTGAGCATACCTTGACGCAGGGGCATGATGCAGATCGATGGGCCATCCTGTTTGTGATGCTGTTGGGAGGTGGCTGGTATTTCTTGTGAGCATGGAGATTTGAGCCTTAGCTATGGCGACGATCGCCAACGCAGGATTAAGGCTCAAATCTTCAGCGCAATTGGGAGTTAGAAAGTTTGATTGGTATTACTGCTTTGTGGCTGCCAGAGCGCGTTGTTGTTCACGAAAAGCCTGTTTGGCTTTTCTTCGATTCAAAACGGTATTGCCGACCTCACCTCCGAGGTGAGCTTCTCCACGTCGTCTTGCCAGCTGAATCTGGTGTTCACGTTCACGGAAACGTTGCTTCTGATCCGGTGTGTGCCTGTCATAGCAGTGAGGGCAACTGACGCCCTGTTCAAAGTGTTCGCTGAGCTGGTCCTGAACGGTTATAGGAAGACGACAAGCGTTGCATTGATCGTACTGACCTTTTTCAAGCTGATGATTGACGGTGACACGATCATCAAAAACAAAGCATTCGCCTTCCCAGGTGGATTCTTCCTGGGGTATTTCTTCCAGGTATTTGAGAATCCCGCCTTTCAGGTGGTAGACCTCTTCAAAACCCTGTTCTTTCAGATAGGCCGTCGACTTTTCGCAGCGAATGCCACCAGTGCAGAACATGGCAATTTTCTTGTGTTGCCCGGGGTTGAGGTGATCCCTGACGTATTCAGGAAACTCCCTGAAGGTCTCAGTGTTGGGATTGATCGCATTTTTGAAGGTGCCTACCTGGACTTCATAATCGTTGCGGGTATCAACCACCAGAACTTCCGGATCATTGATCAAATCGTTCCATGACTTGGCATCGACATAGGTTCCGACAACATGGTTGGGATCAATACCTTCCACACCCATGGTGACGATCTCTTTCTTGAGTTTGACCTTGGTACGTTTGAAAGGCATCGCCTCGGTGTAGGATAACTTATACTCAATTTCAGCGAGACGGGGGTCGCTTTTCAGCCAGACCAGGAGCTGGTCTATGGCATTTCGGGTACCGGCAACGGTGCCATTAATACCTTCCCGGGCAAGCAGCAGAGTGCCATGAACGCCATGGCCCTCCATGACTTTCAGAAGTTCAGGCTTAATGGTTTCAAAGTTATCCAGAGTAACAAATTTATAGAGCGCACAAACGACGATTGACATATAGGGTCCTGTTGCTGGCCGGAGCGTAAATCCGGTGCAGTGTGTTACAGCCTCCTTCAGGCGAAAGACGACTAACTTTCTGGTCAGGAATCAGACCAGCCGATAAGCATAGCAAAGAGAAAGCACCGGCTGCCAGTGCAGTTAATACTCACACACACTCTGTTGGTTGGTCTGGTTTTATTACATAAACTAGCTTTGCAGCCAGACATCTTTAGCCCAGTGCCAGACCGAAGGCCAGGTGGTTTCCGAGAGGTCGCCTGCTGTCCAAAGGCCTACTTCACCTTCCGCAGACACGCAATAAAAGTCGCCATTATGCTCACAGAGCGGCAGCAGATCTCTGGGCATTCCCTGGTCCCAGGCGATGGCCGCAACTTCAGGCAGGTAGGTGTGAGAGCAGGGGTCTTTAATGGTAACGGGTTCCATGGAGCCATAAACAAGGTCACTGACTTGCAGCAGAAACTCCCGGAAGTCGGAAGGAATCGGAAGCAGCAGCTGCTCTTCAGCTTCGATGATCTCATCTTCGTCAGGAAGCTCCAATGGTGTAGGTACCTCGACGGCACCTTCCCGGAGTTCATCAATGACATCTTCCATAGCGATAACCTGTGACTGGGGCTGTGGCGGTAGAAAAGCCCCTCATGGATAAGGGGCTGTCATGAGGCTCAATGGAGCCGGTTTTCCTGATTATCTGCGACCTTTGACCGGTCTGCCAGATTGGGAAGGTTTTTTTCGAGTGTTGCCGGAGCCTGATTTGAATGCTGGCCTGTTTTTATTACCAGCAGGCTTTTTTCCCGGATGAGCTGAAGTTGAGCGCGGCTTGCCAGACTTTTTGGAGGGCGCCTCGTCACTCAAAGTAACCTTAACACCGTCCTCAAAATAAGGCACTGGCTCAACGTTCAGGGGCTTGTTAATAAGCTTACGAATGGCTTCCAGCAGTTTTTTCTCTTCCGGGTTCATCAGGGAGATTGCTCGCCCCGGGCTGCCAGCACGACCGGTTCGACCAATACGGTGCACATAATCCTGCGGCACTTTAGGCAGGTCGTAGTTTACCACCAGTGGCAACTGATCCATATCCAGCCCTCTGGAAGCAACATCAGTGGCTACCAGAACCCGGTAAGCACCCGCCTGAAACTCAACCAGCGTTCTGCTGCGAACAGGCTGGCTCTTGTCACTGTGCAGTGCCGTGGCGCTGATACCTTCGTCAGAGAGCAGGTCGGCAACTTTTTCGGCGGCTTTTTTGGTGCGCACGAAAACCAGTACCTGCTCCCACTTGCCACCTTCAATGATATAGCTGAGGATTTCCGGTTTATCCTGTTGATCCACAGGATAGACCGACTGTTTGACTGTGCTGGCAGCAGAGTTTGGATTCTCTATTTCAATTTTGACCGGATGACGCTGGAACTCATGGGCCAGCGCCCTGATCTGCTTGGAGAAGGTTGCAGAGAAAAGCAGATTCTGACGTTTGGCGGGCAGAACCTCAAGAATCTGATCCAGCTCATTTTTAAAGCCGAGGTCCAACATTCTGTCGGCTTCATCCAGAACCAGGATTTTCAGGTGGTCCAGGGTCACATGTTGTTTCCGGATCAGGTCCAGCAGTCGCCCCGGTGTTGCCGTCAGCACATCCACTCCAGCCTGAAGCGCTGCCACCTGAGGCTCTATATCAACACCGCCGTATGCGACTGCTGAGCGAAGAGAGAGGTTTGAACCATAGCGAACGACGCTTTCGCCAACCTGAATAGCCAGCTCGCGGGTAGGTACCAGGATCAGGGCGCGAACAGGATGGTTCTTGAGCGTCCGCATTTCTGACAGACGGTGCAGCAGCGGCAAGGTGAAGCCAGCTGTTTTGCCCGTTCCGGTCTGGGCGGATGCCATGACATCGCGGCCGGTCAGAACCATAGGAATAGCTTTGGCCTGAATCGGGGAGGCTTTTTTATAACCCTGTTCGGTGACTGCCTGAAGGAGAGGTTTACACAAACCAAGGGATGAAAAATCAGTCATTTTGATCTGCAGACCTCTAAGACATGAAATGGGCAGAGGATTGTACAGCAGTCTTTGGCGTTGTGCATTGGGGTTTACCCGCTCTCACTGGAGCGGGAGTGCAACTCAGATCTGCTTGCGCAGGCGCAAGGGCAGTCTGCGAAAATCTATCTCGTACTTACCTTCGGATCCAATCATTGATCCGGCACTGTCATAGAGCCATTGAGCCACGCCATAAAGACCTTCTTCATAAGTATTGATAGCCCCTGTGATGGTGATTTCTCCCAGGCTCTGATTAATGTTCATCACCTTGAGAAAACCCTCGATCTCAGGGCCTTTCAGCTTGTAAGTTGCGCCAGAGCTGCAATCACTCAACGTGAAATACTCATTTTTGATCAGGTTATGATGGAGTGTGCCTGAAGAGTCCATATCCAGCTCATACAGCTTGATATAGCCGAAGCTGTTATTGTCGGAGCCGATTTTCAGTTCCACTTGAAACTGTTCCACCTTGTCGGTCGAGCGATCAAGCGTAACTTTAGACATGCCCGAGTAGTTCCCTGAGGGCAGGTTACATAAGTTTCCGGCATTGACGAAGCTGGCCAGGCAAACAAGCACGCTGAATAGCTTAATTTTTATTAGATTTTTCATTCCCTTCCTCCAATTTTTTAATGGCTTATATTGTTATTAGACAAGGAATGTGCAGTTAAGTTCTCAGTAGGAAGGGATTTGTTGAGGTTAAAGCGGTTTTTTCTAGACTAAAGTCTGAGAAAACCCGCTCTCATAACGGTTCAGGAAGGATTAGTTTTTCTTGCGTTTTAAAGGCTCAAAACCGGCATCAACCGATTCAGTGGTGTCCTGACTGGCGGGTTTACGGCGCTTACCCAGGTTCTTTTTGTTGCGCTGCCGTGTTTTTCCAGCATTAGTCTTGTCGGAGACCTTCTTTTTCTTGCTGCCGACGGCTTTTCCCGAAGCCTTCAGCTTTTTAGGGCCTTTCCAGCTGCCTCTCAGCTCCTTGATTGAGCGTTTTTCAAAGCGTGTTTTCAGATAACGCTCTATGCCTGACATCAGGTTCCATTCGTTGGGGCCAATCAGGGAGATGGCCAGACCTTTTTCACCGGCTCGTCCAGTGCGGCCGACGCGGTGAACATAGTCATCGCCATTGCGAGCCATATCGAAATTAATGACCAGCTCAATCCCTTTGATATCCAGACCTCTGGCTGCGACATCGGTAGCCACCAGAATATTGATCTGGCCTGAAGCCAGCATGGCCATCATCTTTTTTCGTTCCTGGTGATCCATCTCACCATGCAGAACACCGGCTTTCAGGTCACTGTAGCGAAGGAAACCGCACAGCTGGTCAGCCAGGTTACGGGTATTGGTGAAAACAATGGCTTTCTCGAAAGGCTCGTTTTCCAACAGCCAGCGAGTCAGCTTTTCCTTATGCTTTTGATCATCGCTCAGTACGATCTGCTGGTGGATGTTCTCATGCTTTTCTCTGGCCGTATTTAAGGTCAGGGTTTCAGGTTCTCGCAAAACCAAGTCAATCAGTACACCCATCCCTTTTTGTTGCAGGGTGGCAGAGAACAGCATGGTTTGTCGATCCTGACGACATTCAGAGGCAATTTTCAGCATGTCTGGACTGAAACCAAAATCCAGCATACGGTCAGCCTCATCCAGAATCAGGTATTCCAGATCATTAAAGTCGGTATTGTTGTTCTCCATATGCTCAAGCAGACGGCCCGGCGTGGCGATCAGAATTTCCGGATTCTTTCTCAATGTATTGACCTGGTGACGAAACGGGTCGCCACCGGTAATCAGTCCGGCTTTGATCTGGGTAAAACGGGCCAGGGCTTCCGTCTCTTTCAGAATCTGTCGGGCCAGCTCCCGGGTGGGCACCAGAATCAGCATTCGGGTGCCGGAGCGGGGGGCTGGAGTGTTCTCGAAATGATTCAGGGCAGGCAGCAGGAATGCCGCCGTCTTGCCACTGCCGGTTTCGGAGCTGACCAGCAGATCTTTGCCATCCAGCGCTCTGGGAATCACTGCCACCTGGACGGGGGTGGCCTCGCTGAAATTTCTTTCAGTCAGGGCTTTTTGCAGCCGTTCGTGCAGAGCCAGGTCAGAAAAAAGCAAGCGATACTCCTTATGAGAATTCCCACCGAATCAGCTCGGTGGGGAGGGGGAGGGTTTTAACAGGGTATGATTGGGGATTACATGACACGCATTCCGGGTTGAGCACCTTCATGGGGCTCAAGAATCCAGAGATCTTTACCGCCGGGGCCGGCGGCCAGAACCATCCCTTCACTCACGCCAAACTTCATTTTACGAGGTGCCAGGTTGGCGACTATAACCGTATACTTGCCGGTCAGGGCTTCCGGGGCATAGGCAGACTTTATGCCGGCGAATACGTTGCGAGGCTCTGCTTCGCCAATATCCAGAGTTAATCGCAGTAGTTTACCAGCGCCTTCTACCAGCTCGGCATTGACAATTTTGGCAATGCGCAGATCCACCCTGGCAAAGTCATCGAAAGTAATCTGCTCAGCCACAGGCTCTTTTTCCAGCCATTCGTTGCAGGCAGAGGTTTCAGCAGGTTTTTGCTCAGACATTTTGGCAAGTACCTCTTTGCTGGCTTCAATCATGGCTTCGACTTTATTCAACTCGACACGGGTCATCAGAGGCTTGAAATTGTTCACCCCGTGATCCAGAAGCAGGGTCTGGCTGTCGGTCCAGCGCAGAGGCTCTATGTTCAGGAAGGCTTCTGCCCTGGTTGCCATAGCAGGCAGAACCGGCTTCAGGTAGATCATCAGCAAACGGAACAGGTTAATACCGGCTGAACAGATGTCGTGCAGTTCCTGATCCTTGCCTTCTTCTTTAGCAACAACCCAGGGCTTCACTTCGTCAATCCAGGCATTGGCTTTGTCAGCCAGAGCCATGATTTCACGCATGGCTTTGCCGAATTCACGGCCTTCATAGAGTTCTGCGATGCGCTCTCCGGTCTTCTGGAAGTCGGCTGTCAGCTCCGGGATCATGTTGTTGGTAGACAATTTTCCAGTAAAACGCTTCTTGATAAAGCCGGCGTTACGACTGGCAATGTTAACCACTTTGCCGACCAGGTCAGAGTTTACCCGCTGAACCAGGTCTTCTGTGTTCAGGTCCAGGTCATCGATGCGACTGGACAGTTTGGCGGCGTAATAATAACGCAGATACTCCGGGTCCAGGTGCTCCAGATAAGTCCGGGCGGTAATAAAGGTGCCACGGGACTTGGACATTTTTTCGCCGTTCACTGTCAGGTAACCATGAACATTGACGAAGGTCGGTGTGCGATAACCCGTACCTTCCAGCATGGCAGGCCAGAACAGGCAATGGAAGTTGACAATGTCCTTGCCGATGAAGTGATGCACTTCACAGTCACTGTCTTTTTTCCAGTAATCGTCAAAGTTCAGGTCGTCTCTTTTCTGGCACAGGTTCTCGAAAGACGCCATATAGCCGATGGGAGCGTCCAGCCAGACGTAGAAGTATTTACCGGGCTCACCGGGAATTTCGAAGCCGAAGTAAGGCGCGTCGCGGGAAATATCCCAGTCCTGCAGGCCAGCGTCCAGCCACTCGGCCAACTTGTTGGCAATCTCGTCGGAAATGGTGCCGGAACGGGTCCACTCTTTCAGGAAGCCATCAAAATCTGAAAGTCTGAAGAAAAAGTGCTCACTCTCTTTTTCTACCGGAACCGCACCGGAAATAGCCGACCTGGGATTTTTCAGGTCGGTGGGAGAATAGGTGGCGCCACATTTTTCACAGTTATCACCGTACTGGTCGTCTGCCCCGCACTTTGGACATTCCCCCTTGATATAACGATCCGCCAGAAACATCTGCTTCTCAGGGTCATACGCCTGTGTGATGTTGCGGCTGGCGATATGGCCATTTTCCTTCAGCTTCAGGTAAATGGCTTCAGACAGTTTGCGATTTTCTTCAGAGTGGGTGGAGTGGTAATTATCAAACTCCACCAGGAAATCACCAAAGTCACGAATGCGCTCTTTGTTGATCAGGGCGACAGACTCTTCTGGCGAAATGCCCTGCTTTTCAGCATGCAGGCTGATGGCGGTGCCATGGGCATCGTCGGCGCAGACGTAAGTGCATTGGTTGCCGAACAGCTTCTGAAAACGAACCCAGATATCGGTTTGAATGTATTCCACCAGGTGTCCCATATGCAGAGGACCATTGGCATAGGGCAGGGCACTGGTGACAAGTATTTTACGTTGGCTCATTCGAGTACTGTGTTGCTGGAAAATTGAAAGAGGGTAAAGGGGGGCAGTATACGATAATTCTTATTGCTTAGGCTAAGACTTAAGTAAAGAGGCCGCTATTGAAGTACTTTAACTCCTCCATATCCAGAGATATTCTGGTCGACCCGGAAACCCTTTATCAGCGGCAAAGCTTACTTCGAACTAACAGCTACTGAAAGTTTACTTAGGTTGAATGCCTGCACGAGTCCATAAGGGTTCCTTTTCCCAGTTAGCCGGAAACCCCATATGTACTCTTGAAATCGCTGGATTTCTTGAGATCAACCCGTTAAGCCTGGTGGCCCAGCCACTTCCGGGGCTAATTCTGCTCAATAGCGTTTCGATAATAACCAGCTGATAGTTAAGCCGTCGCCGTGGATTAATGGTTTGTGCAGGTGATGAGGGAACCGTAATTTTCTCAGGGATATATATCCAATTTGCTGGTGCTTTTCTTGGCCATACGGGGCTGGTACCAGACTCTCTATTCCAGATTCTTGAATGATGAGCACAGTGATTACGTAAATCAGACAGTGAACGAAACCAGGTTTTAAGTACTGTAAATTGAAAACCAAAATGCTTTGTAAGAGGTTTCTGATCTTCCGGGGAGCGAAGATTGGCAAAGAGTTATGAAATTTGTTTGAAGCTTAAAAGTTCCAGTGCCATCCATAACGGTGGTTGTACTGGTGAATCAGGGTACTTTCGTTGATAGCTTTCCAGATATACCTCCATCTTCCTCCTCTCCGACTTGCTTTTCAGCTCACTAATCAGCCATTGGTGATTGTAATGGCTATTAAAAATGTTTGGGTCAAGATACCCATGAGGACCGTGTCGTGTAGCGAGAACTTGTGTTAATTGAGCACGCAGTGCAACTTCTATTCGTTCAATGGCATCTAAAAGGAGAAGTCTCAACTCTCTGTCGAAAATATACAGTTCCAGGACATCTTCAAATGATGTGCCTGAAATGAACTGATGACCATCACCCGATCTGGGGATGTAGAACGGGCGGGTATAGGCACTTAAACGGAAGTAACTAATATTCTTTAAGTAGCGTTTGGCTCTGACAGGGCCAGCAACTACCAAGCCTCTGGCAATCAAAGTTTCAATCTGCTCGTTGAGGCTTAATGCGTGTTTGCTGAAAGTAACCATTTGTTTTTATTGTCGAAAATGTGCTTTCTATTATTAACTGGCAATAAAAAAAACCGCCAGAGTGTGCTTCGTCGAGAGGCATGGCGGGTGTGTCAGGGTAAAACCAGGTGTTAGTGGGTGATATGTCAATAGGTGCCTGTTTTTATCTCCAATTCGCGTAGCATACGATGCAACGGACAATAGTGCTTGCAAGGAGTTAACCGAACGACCAAAAGATCTTGATCGGGTACCGATTTAAAAATCGGTGATGTGTGGGGCTACCTCAGCGAAGAAGAACAAAGTGCTGCTATGAGAGGCCTTGAAGAGGGTTATTTTGGCAACACAGCTTACTTTAAATCAATAGCCACTGAAATTTATCTCGTGTTCAGATGAAATTTTTGTCCCTGTGAAAAAAGTAAGATCACTTAAAAGCTACAAAGGAAAAGTCGCCAGCGCATGACAGATCTGGTCTGGGTGAAAACGTCAGAAGAAAGTAAAAATACCGCTATTCAATCCGGCTTTACTGGCGTTAGAATAATCGGCTTCCCGTTACAAATATGGGAAAATTCCGGGAGTAAATGGGCTCTGTCCAGTCTGGCTTCAGACTTGCGAAGGGATTTACTCACCACAAAATCTTAAGACAGGTATCTGCTTCCTTATCGGAGGAATGGGCCTGTTTCTGGCTGGCGTCTACGCCTGTGGCCTTATCTGAAAGCCAGGGCTGTTTCATTATTACAACCGGTAGACCGAAGCCGGGAAGGCAGGTATTGTTAAATTCATGACTGACGAAGAACGCCAGAAGCAAAAACTGCGAAGAGAGTGGGCTTCCGGAGACAGGTCTCCATTTCAGGATTTTGCTCAGGAACGTGGAGAAGAACATCCGGTGTTTGCCCGACAGACGACTGGATCGGCAGCCGCTCAGTCAAACACGCTTGCGGAGGGCGCCAGGGTTCAGCCTCTGCCTGAGGATTTTACGCCTGATGCAGTTTACATAGAGTTTCTTGAGGCGCACCACGGTATTCCGGCAGACTTTACCCTTGCCCAACTTCCGGAATTCAAGCTCTACTGGCTGGAGACCGGTGAAGCTCGCAAAGCCTGGCAGAATAAGTTCAAGAACCATGTGATCTACCAGTGGAAGCGGGGTCAAAGTGAAGAAGGGCAACGAACTCATAAATCAACTGTCGAAAAACTTACAGACACCAGCTGGGCAGATGGACTCCAGTTCGACTTCGACGAGTCAGACGACCAGTCGTGAAACCTTGCAAAGAGCTCAACAGACAAAGTATGCCATTAATACTCTGTTTACCATGCTGGAAGCCGCCTTCCCGTTAAAGTTTAAAAAAGCCTTCCCAACCGATGCTTCATTGGTAGAAGCGAAGAAAGTCTGGATTCAGGGGCTCGGAGAATTCAAGCCTGCCAGGATTGTCAGGGCTGGTCAAAAAGTTCTGGATACCACTAAATTTTTTCCTGATCTCAGCGAGATACGCGAACATTGTAAGCTGCATCATGATGAGATGGGCTTGAAAAAGCCTCTGCAAGCTTATTACGAAGCCTGCTATGCGCCTGAGCAGAGCCGCGACTCTCGTTGGTCTCACATTGCCGTCTATCTGGCAGCACGGGAAACGGGCTGGATGACCCTGCGAAGTGAAGAGCAAAGAGTCGCCTTTCCCATCTTTGAGCGAAATTACAACATACTCTGTAACCGGGTTCTTGATGGTGAGGATCTTGAGGCTTCAATCATGAAAGGTATTGAAGACAGTCGCTCGAAAGAAGCCGTGAGGGTTGCGGATGAGCAGGCTGAGCAGGCGCTGCGAAAAACCATGGCAAAGCAGGGCATTGATCCTGACTCGGGCCGCTCTGCTTTTGAGAAGTTGAAAAAGTCGCTGTCCAATGGTCAGTAAATTCGTTTTTTACTGGCAGAATAACAACGAAATCATTAGTCTATCTGCCATTCAAACGGTTGGAGTCTGACGCCCATGAGTGTCCCAGATCGTGCTGCGGTTGAAGCCGCTGTTCAAGGCTATCACGATCCTTTTCTGAAACAGGACCTGGTCACGGCAGGTTGTATCAAAGAGCTTTCCATTGAGTCGGGCAAAGTCACCCTGAAGGTCGAACTGGGCTACCCGGCAGAAGGCTTGAAGGGGGGCATTGAGCAGTTACTGGCTGCCAAGATCGAGAACCTTCCCGGTGTTGAAAGTGCCAGAGTCTCTGTCGGCTGGCGTGTGTCCAGTGCGCCGGTTCAGGGTGAGCTGGAAGCTCTGTCCGGTGTCAAAAACATTATTGCAGTGGCTTCCGGAAAAGGCGGTGTGGGTAAGTCGACCACCACTGTCAATCTGGCATTGGCGATGGCCGCAGAAGGTGCCAGAGTTGGTGTTCTGGATGCCGATATTTATGGTCCCAGTATCGGGATGTTGTTGGGCCTGCCTGATGGTACCCGTCCGGAAGTCAAAAATGAAAAGTTCTTTATTCCCATTGAGGCTCACGGCATTCAGGCCATGTCCATGGCGTTTCTGGTGACAGAAGATACTCCGGTGGTTTGGCGCGGTCCCATGGTCAGTGGTGCTCTGCAGCAACTGTTGACCCAGACATTGTGGAATGATCTTGATTACCTGTTTATCGATATGCCTCCGGGCACCGGGGACATCCAGCTGACACTGGCTCAGAAAGTACCCGTCACTGGCAGTGTTATTGTGACTACACCGCAGGATCTGGCGTTGATCGATGCTAAAAAAGGCATCGAAATGTTCAATAAGGTCAATATCCCGGTGCTGGGTGTGGTTGAAAATATGGCTATGCATGTCTGCTCTGAATGCGGTCACACCGAGCATCTCTTCGGCGAAGGGGGAGGAACCCGCATTGCTGACCAGTTTGGTGTTGATCTGCTGGCTGCACTGCCTTTGTCCATGATGATTCGTGAACAGTCTGATGCAGGAGAGCCGACTGTGGTTTCTGAGCCGGACTCACAGATCACCATGATCTACAGGGATATGGCTAAACGGATGGCTGCGGAACTGGCATTAAAAAATACTGAGAAGCCCGAAGCGCCAACCATCTCATTCAGTGACGACTAACTAAAACGGGGAGAGGCTGCTCTCCCGTTTTTCAGAAGCCTTGCAGGTGCTTAATGACTTTTTTCATAAACTGCTTTCGATCTTCCTCTGTTTTTTTGTCCATACCGTAAAGCGCCAGCCACTTTATATCTTTGCAGCGGGATACCACTTTCAGTGAGAGCCTGAACATTTTCCTGGGCGGATTGCCTATCAGAGCCATCCGCCAGCGGGATGACCCCTGGGTAGTAATGATCAGGAACTTTTTAATACGGGTCAGGCCCGGTTCCAGACCTTTAGGTCCATAGGTTGCCACAACTCCGGGTAGCCAGACCCGGTCAAGCCAGCCCTTTAAAATCGCCGGAGGGCCCATCCACCAGGTGGGGTAGATAAAGACCACTGCTTCTGCCCATTTCAGTTTGGCAACCTGGTTTTCGATCCCGTCAGTGTTGTTACGGGTCATGTAGTTCAGTCTCTCTTCACGGGACATTCGTGCTTCAAATTCAATCTCATAAAGATCCAGTGGGTGTACATTGTGCCCGGCCAGAGTCAACTGTTCACAGGTCATTCTGAACAGTGCTCCATTGTAGCTTTCCGGGTTCGGGTGGGCATAAACGACTAAAACATTCATTCTGATCTTATTTGCTGGCAACAATCAGGGCTATTTTAGTGGCTTTTAGCAACAAAAGCAGGTGCAGCAGAGAAAGCGGGGAGAGAGCTACCGCCTTTGATTGTCGGGCACGTATAATAGCGTTTAATAACATTCTGGGGGTTGTGGTTGAGACACTCCCTTCTTGCTGCTGGAAAAATAGACCATGAGACTTTGTGATCGGGATATAGAAGCTTGCCTCGACAGTGGAAAAATCATTATTGAGCCCCGTCCCGGCTCTGGCAAGATCAGTGGGGTTAGTGTTGACCTGACTCTGGGAAACAGTTTCAGGGTCTTCAACGATCATGCAGCCCCTTTTGTGGACATCAGTGGTCCCAGGGAAGAGATTAATCGCGTGTTGGACTCCATTATGAGCAAGGAGATAACCCTGAATGATGGCGAAGCTTTTTTCCTTCATCCGGGCGAGTTGGCTTTGGCAGTTACCCGTGAATCCATTACCTTGCCCGATGATATTGTTGGCTGGCTGGATGGTCGATCTTCTCTGGCGAGACTGGGTTTGATGGTGCATGTCACCGCTCACCGGATTGACCCGGGCTGGAGTGGTCAGATTGTGCTGGAGTTTTTTAACGGTGGGAAACTGCCACTGGCTCTGAGACCGGGAATGGGCATAGGTGCTATTAATTTCGAGACCATGAGTGGTACCGCAGCCCGTCCCTACAACAAACGAAAAGACGCAAAATACAAGGAACAGAAGAGTGCAGTAGCCAGTCGAATTGCTGAGGATCAATGAGGTAGAGCTCCCGGTCTGATGACAAAAAAGTAAACCCCTGGCAAGCCGGGGTTTTAGCTGTCAGGCCGGTATCATTTCAGCATGATTTCAACACGACGGTTTTCCTGTCTCATCTCTTCTGTATCATTCCCGCGTAGTGGGTGATCTGCACCTTTGCCTCTGACGTTCATGTTTTCTTCTGGAATCCCTTTGCTCACCAGGTAGTCTTTAACGGCCTCAGCTCTTCTTTCAGAAAGCTTCTGGTTGTATAAGCGGGAACCTATCTCACAGGCGTGGCCGACTATTTCGATGTGGCTGTCATGATCCAGCTGACCAATCAGCGTGTTCAGCATTTCCAGATCGCCCGATCTCAGTCTGGAAGAGTCAAAGTCAAAGTTAACGGTGGACATCTCTTCTACACCATTAGTAACCATTGGACCCTCAGGCTCAGTAACAGGGTCTGCCATGGCGCAGGCTGTGCCACCGATCAGTGCTCCTGCCACCAGGGCAGCACCACCGGTTGCCATATTGTAAGCCGCTCCGGGGATCCCCATAAGTACCCCCCCTTGGGCCATACAGGTCGACCAGTGAGGCTTCTGAGGTTGAGTCTGTGAAGAGGTGGTGGAACAACCTGCCGTGAACAGCAGAGGGAAAACGATAGCTAACGTGCTCAGCATCCTTGCAGACATGGTACTACTCCTATCCATGGTTTAGAGTCTGGTCTGCAAGAGAATGAATGCAGACCATTTGTGTTGATTATAGGGAGCGTTGAATCCTGCTCCAGATGACTGTTTTCCGGTGGTTTGGTTTTATTGTGAGAGGCAGGCTGAGATCAGGCTGTTTTTTTGACAACAACTGGCGTCAGAGAGGCGTCAGAGGGATGATTTGCTGGAAGAGTGGTCACTTTTCAGAGGTTTCACTTTTCGAGATTCAAAATGTCATGAAAGCTACCGGATTTTGTCGATAGTCATTAGCCGATAAGGGGTAGAAATTAATCGATCAAAGTCGCTTATCTTACAGGATGGCCATTCCGTTCGATAGGCCTGATAGAAGAAACCAGTCGACTGACCAGAACCTCAAATAAAGTTTATAAGGCTTTGGCCAGAAATGGACTGGTTTATTCATTTAGTAGTCCGAATTGTTCAGAGCGCTGGAAGCCCTGACTTATCAATTATGAGCGTGCAGGTCTTCGTTAAGAGCGATAGCCGACTTATTGGTCAGGCATTCAATGGCACCGGAAATTGAGTTGCGACGGAACAGCAGGTCAGACTGGCCACTCAACTGGCTGGCTTTAACGGTTTCAACCACGTTTCTCTGATCGTCCAGGACATTGACTTTGCTGCCAGCCGTCAGGTACAGACCGGCTTCGATGGTGCAACGGTCGCCCAGTGGAATATTGATTCCTGCATTGGCGCCGATCAGGCAGTTTTCGCCCAGGGAAACGACGATGTCGTTACCACCCGAGAGGGTACCCATGGTGCTGCAACCACCGCCCAGGTCAGAACCTTCACCAATCATAATACCGGCAGAGATACGACCTTCAATCATGCTCTTACCCTGGGTGCCGGCATTAAAGTTAATAAAGCCTTCGTGCATGATCGTGGTGCCTTCACCAACATAAGCGCCCAGACGAACCCTGGCCGCATCGGCGATACGCACTCCGGCAGGGACCACGTAATCGGTCATTTTCGGGAACTTATCCACTGAGTCTACGCTGATGTAGCGGCCTTCAGCACGAGCTTTTAGCTGGCGCTCAGGCAGTTCTGTCAGGTCGATAGCTCCTTCACTGGTCCAGGCAACGTTGGGCAACAGAGGGAAGATCCCTTGCAGTTTGACACCATGGGGCTTAACCAGACGATGTGAGAGCAGATGCAGCTTCAGGTAAGCTTCAGGCGTGCTGTTCAGGGTGTCGTCCGTTTCCAGAAAAGTAATGACACGGGGCTGATCACTTTCTTCAAGGCTCAGCATCATTTTCGCCAGAGCTTCCTCACCCAGATTGACGAAAGACTCTTCAAGCGCATGACAGGTTGTACTGTCCAGCTCAACGCAGGTGTTGCCGCCAGTGTAATCAACGAGCTCGATAATCGCTGCAACCAGCTTTTCCGATGGGTTCAGCAGAGGCATAGGATAGAATACTTCCAGCCAGTCGCCTTTCGTGTTTTTACTGCCTACACCAATCGCAAGACTGAAAAGAGTTTGGTTCATAAATTACTTCCCCTGATATTCAAATCAAATTGGAGACAGCCCTCTGCAGCGATTGCAAGGGGCTTTGTTATTCTGCCTGCTTGAAAAGAGTCAGGCGTTTCACTGAAAAAGTGTTTGATATTGCTTGTCTGAAAAGCCCAGAACTCTTTTGTAGCCTGTGTCGAGCAAGGGTCGCCTGATTATAGCGGGTTGCTCCAGCATTAACTCAATGGCTGAGGCTTCATCGACAGACGCTTTTTGCTGCTCTGGTAGCTGTCGCCAGGTTGTGCCACGACGATTCAGCAGTGCTTCCCAGCCTAGTTCATTGGACCAGGTTTGCAGAGAAGCCTTGTCCAGACCGTCTTTGCGGTAGTCATGGAAGCGGTATTCAATACCGGCAGCAGCAAGCCACTTACGGGCTTTTCGAACGGTGTCGCAGTTGCTGATTCCGTAGAGGGTGATCACGAGGCTACCTTTGTGTCCGCTGTATTCGCCATATGCAATAAAACCATCATTTGTCTCACTGGGAGATGGAAGATATTCAAGTAATAGTTTCAAACGGCTAAGCATACACGTCTGGGTGTTGAATTGCATGAGCCGGTCAGGTAATTCACCAAAGCAAATGGTAAACACTTCTGATTATTTTGCCGACACAGTAATGGAGCACTTATTCAAAAAGGTTGGGCTATTTTTTCATGCCGATTAAAGATGACCATCAATGCCGTTATATTGGCGAGCGATCCGGCCCCTGTAATGAGTCGGTTTTAGAAGGCAGTGACTATTGCTTTTGGCATGACAGGGAAGTTGATAAAACCGGCGCCGATGTCAGAGCATTATTGGAAGAGCGGGCTCACAAAGGTACCACGATGGAGGGGTTTTATCTGAAAGGCGCTCATCTCGATAATCTGAATCTTGTCTGTCCTGAGGGTGAAGTCTATCACTTGATCAGTAGTGACTTGAGTCGTTGCAGCCTTGTTAAAGCTCATCTTTATCGAGCAGATCTTTCCGGTTGTAATTTACTGAAGGCGGACTTAAGTGGGGCAAATCTACATCGTACCCTTTTAATCGGAGCAAACCTTCTGGGTGTTAATTTTAAGTCGGCCCGAATTGAGCATGTTGATTTGGGCGATACTTTTCTGCAGGAAGAAAAAGCTCATCAGGCCAGCCGGGAAGGCGATAAACGCCAGTCCAGCGAGTTATTTGAGGAGGCTGAAGAAGTAGCCAGAAATATTCGCAAACATTGTGAAGCGCAGGGACTGTTTCATAATGCTGGTGAGTTTTTTTACCGGGAAAGGACCTTCAACCGATACCGGTTTCCCCTCATCTCCCGGCAGAGGGTGGTTTCAAAGATTGTCGATCTGCTCAGCGGCTATGGCGAAAAGCCCGAAAGAGTGGTTCTGTTTTCAGTGTCATTTATTGTCTTCTTTTCCCTTTTTTATTTCTTTTTGGGTATTGAGGATAGCGGGACAATGGTTCAGTACCAGTCGGGCCAGCCTTTTTATAATAATCTGATTAATTGGCTGGAGACACTTTACTTCAGTGTCGTGACCTTTACCACACTGGGCTACGGAGATCTGGCTCCCGTGGGTCTTTCAAGATTGTTTGCAGCCATTGAGGCCTTTATCGGCAGTTTCACACTGGCACTCTTTGTGGTGGTTTTTGTAAAAAAAATGACCCGCTGAAGAGAGCCGTCACTGGCTACATAGTCTTCAGCGGTTATCGACTCTCAGCTGTTTTTTTCACGTGCAATAGGCTTCCATTTCGTCTGGGTCGCAACTGATGGCAGCATGGGTTTCCCCCTGAAGTAATGCCTTGAACTGATTACGGTTCATATGAATCAGCTCCCTGTGGTTACCAGACTCCAGATACAGGTCCTGTAATGAATTCAACTCGTCATCCCAGCAGGTGGTCATGCCATAAGCGGTGCCGATAGCGGGAATCGAACCATCCTCACAGTCTGGAAAAAGGTGTTTCAATTCCTGCTCTGAAACCAGATTCAGATGGCGATCCAGCTTGGCGTTGATCCAGCGCAGCATGAGTTTGTTCATTGAGGGCATGACAGCGATGACATAACCCCTGTTGTCCCTGAGAACGACAGCTTTCGTCATATTCTTGACTGGAATACAGGCGGAGTGTGCCGTATTCATCGCTCTTTCTGAGTATGGGTGGGAAACAAGTTCGTATTCCGCATTATGTTGGTTTAGAAACATGTGCAGTTTCCGGGCGATGCTCATCTTCACGTCCCCGCACGAAGGTTAGAAAAGTCGTAATTAAAGAGACTACGCCCAAGTGTATATGGATTATTTCAGAGTGCTGTGCCCTCAGGCCTAAATAGTAAGATGAAAATTGTATATAAAAGTCGATTGTAATCTGTTTCTACTCTTTAACCGACGCTTCATACCCTGCATGTCTGAGCAGATTTCACAAAAAATATTTTATATCGAAAGTAAATAGTCAGGGTGTCGATTTATTAGACAGGAATCCACTGAAATGAGTTGGGCTGGCTCAAATTGGATCTCACAGGCGGTTGGCTTATCGTTATTCAATCAGTATCATTTGCGCGTTTTTGGACCCTGACTCATTTAAAAATTAAAGGAAATCATTGTGAATTTCTCTGGACTGAGAAGGCCTTCCTTGCTTGCCGGGGCAGGTTTGTTTGCTCTTCCGCAGAACTCTTTTGCGGCAGAGGAGTTGTTGAGGATGACAACTCACCCCATCGCCTGGTTGTGTATTGTCATTTTTACTCTGGCTTATATTGCCGTGATGGCGGAAGAGAAGTTACATCTCAGTAAGTCAAAACCGGTCATTCTGGCTGCCGGTATCATCTGGGCCCTCATTGCCTGGCTGGCCGTCGGAGAGGGAGTATCCCACGAAAGCTTATCCAGAGCGGTCATGCATGACCTGGAAGAATATTCGGCCATGTTCTTGTTTCTGCTGGTGGCGATGACCTACATCAATGCCATGGAAGAGCGTCAGGTATTCGATTCACTTCGCAGTTGGCTGATCCGAAAGGGGTTCAGTTATCGTCAACTCTTCTGGGTAACCGGAGTGCTGGCCTTCTTTATTTCACCGATTGCCGATAACCTGACGACGGCTCTGTTGATGGGTGCCGTCATTATGTCCGTCGGACAGGGAAACCCTGCTTTTGTCACCCTGGCAATGATCAATGTGGTTGTAGCGTCCAATGCCGGTGGAGCTTTCAGTCCTTTTGGTGATATCACAACCTTGATGGTTTGGCAGGCTGACAAGGTTGAGTTTTTCACATTCTTTGCTTTATTTGTTCCCTCGGTTGTGAATTTTATTATCCCGGCGACCATCATGAATTTCTTTATTGATAGTGGTCGCCCGGCAGCCCTTGAAGACCATTCTGGTATTCGCCGGGGTGGGTGGGCTATCTGTGTGCTGTTCCTGATCACGATTGTACTGGCCGTTTGTTTTGAGAGCTTCTTCGGACTGCCCCCTTTTATGGGCATGATGACCGGACTTTCGCTGTTGATGTTCTATACCTATTTCCTGCGATTGAAAGGGCTGACCGCCAGTCAGATTATGCCTTCGATGGACGACGAGAAAAAAGAAGATCTGGATATTTTCAAACGGATTGCCCACGCCGAGTGGGACACCCTGCTGTTCTTTTTTGGTGTCATTTTCTCTGTAGGGGGCTTGCGTTATCTGGGTTACCTGGAGCTGATTTCCGAAAGCATGTACACCGGTATAGGTGCCACCTGGACGAACATTGCAGCCGGAGTCTTCTCTGCGATTCTGGATAACATTCCAGTCATGTTTGCCATTCTGGGAATGAACCCTGAAATGGATACATTCCAGTGGCTGCTGATTACCCTGACCGCAGGGGTAGGCGGCAGTTTACTGTCAATAGGCTCCGCTGCAGGCGTCGGTCTGATGGGAACGGCCAAAGGCCAATATACCTTCCTGGGCCATTTGAAGTGGAGCTGGGCCATTGCCCTGGGATATGCCGCCAGTATTGCAACCCACTTCCTGGTGAACGGTTGAAGTGAAAGGCAGGGGATAATTCCTGTTCTCATTGCGCCAGAACAGGTTCTCCCTGATAAACAATATAGGGTGAGCAGCTGCCTGAAGTAAGGATATTAACAATCGCCTTGTGACGGCTAGAAGGTTTTGGCGCTCGCCCAACATTGCTGATAGGCATCACAAGACCTTCAGGTTCAATATCGTGCTTCCTGAACCATACCAGATCCTGCTTTGTATCGGGAAAGAAGTCCAGTTCAGCAAGGTCTCCCTTCACTTCATTAATCAGCATCGTTCCCCTGACAGGCTGGTAGTAACAGCTGATTGATTCCAGAGGACTGGCACAGCCAGCCAACAGAATGGATGGGAGTATCCATGCTGCGATGGGAAGAGATGTTCTGGAATGATCAGATCTTTTCAAACCTGAAGCTCCTTGTTCTCTTTACCAGGAGCATTCCCTTTCTTCCAGAGAAGCTCCCGCAGTTCTGGTTTCGTGAAATACGTTGAGTCTTTGCGATCATTGATCATAAAGCCGTTTTGACTTGATTGAGGAGCTTGAGGCTTTAAGAAACTTCCGGATCAATCTGTCAATTATTACACCAGCTTAATGGCTTTGAAAACTTCGTTTAGCTTTTTCAGGAGTGAGGTCATTGTTCTGCTCCACATCAACAGATTTGCGCTTACGATGTCCTCTTTTGTGATCCATCAGGATTTGATCATTCTTGCAGATCACCCTGCATGGCCAGGACCGACCATCCTCTGTGATCACGGTTTCATCACAAGTTTTTTGTTTGCTGTGGATTTTGCTTTTATGAACTGATAGCGATGGAATATTCCTGAAGACCTTTCCGCATTGCTGCAGTTGACCATCTTCCCCGATCAGGCGCACGTAGCAGATTTGTTGGCCGGTGTGTTCTTTGTTTTTGTGCTCAATCAGGTCTTGAGTACTTCTGCAGACTTTCCCGCATGACTGCTGTCGGCCATCCTCGCCGATCACGGTCACGTCACAGGTTCGTAGCCCGGTGTGGTATTTTCTTTTGTGATACGACAGGGCCATTGAATTATTACAGACTTTTCCGCATGGTCGCGGCTGGCCATCCTCTCCGATGACTGTCTTATCGCAGATTTTTTGTTGTCCTTTGTGAGCGCTTCTTTTGTGAGATATCAGGGCTCTGGCATCCTCGCAGACTGTTCCGCATCTTTGCAGCTGGCCATCTTCTCTGACTATGGTTACGCCACAGGTTTGTTGTCTGATGTGGGCTCTGGCTTTGTGAGCCGCCAGGGCTTGAGAATGATTAAAGACCTTTTCGCATGGCAGCAGCTGGCCATCCTTTCCGACTTCTGTCAGGTCACAGGTTTTTTGCCCGCTGTGGTATCTGCTCTTGTGCGAGGATAGAGATCGGGCATTCTTGAAGATCACCCCACATGGCCGTGTCTGGCCATCCTTCCCGACCAAAGTCATTGCGCAGATTTGTTGCCCGCCACCGTTTCTCCTTATGGGATTAGGCCAGTCTTGTTGACAACGGGTGGAACCATTGGGGGGAAGATAACCTGAAGGTGAAGTCCGAGCCAATTCAGGTTCGCCAGCTTGAGAGGTTTTTTGGTTTGATGTCGCGAATATAATTTTACAAGATGCTGTCGGCGCCTTTATTGAACCTATCTGAATAAGCTGAGTTGGGCTTTGAACCCATTGGGGTGATTCTGTTGTTTTTTGTGGTGTTTCTGAAGTTCCCATTGAGGATGTGAAGTCGGTAAAGGCACAAGAGGTCCCGATTTTTTCGAGAAGGATTTGATTACCTAAATTGAGTAACCCGTTGATTACAATCAAGTCATCATTGGAGATAGGAAATTTCTCAAGTACTTGGGCGTCATTTCTGACTGGCCCGGTTGAGTGACTGTCTGTTGACCCAGAACTCTTGGAGTATGCTAGCTTGCAGCTACTTGCCCGGTTGTTGTTAAGGCCACAGGGTTGCATCTGATCGAACTGTGTCTGAGAAGGTTGAACAGAAGTACATTGGAGTTGAATGGCAGGATTACTCAATATTTGGAAAAGCCAGTTTTGCTGGGAATATAGAGTCTGTAGAAAATTAAAGCGATCTATACGGTTATGGTTGTGTTTATTGGCTGGATCGGGGCATGTGCTCTGTCCTGCTCCCTTCTGGACTGCTGAACTTTCTGCCGATTTCAGTGGCCATCCACTGGGCAATCCGCTGTCGGGTGATCTTCGGAATTGACAAACGCCATGACAGGGAAGGATGAAACAATTTAAACCGAAAGTGTGCAGGTGTTGTTGAGGATCTCCGTTACCGCCGCCAGAGTCAGAGTTCACGGGGTTAGTGAAAGAGCCTGCAGGGAGGGTCCTGGCTTCCGATACTGTCTGAATGGATGATTCTGATGACTGTTGTGATTGCTGGTTATCTCCAGAGCCAAACATCATAGTGATGGTCGCAAACGAATGTTTCTGGCTGACCTCTTGTAGTTTAATCGGTTTAAACAGAGGTGAATCGGGGGTCCAATCGCTTTTTAAAAGCCAACAGACAGTGATAACCACTTTTAAGGGGAGCCATGAATAGGGATTCGAGCCTGAAGGAGAATCTTTGGTTGTCAGGATCAGTTGGTAGGCAATCAGCAGAGGAGCGGTGAAAAAACATTGCTGCGCTATCAACTCAATAAGGGTAGGGGGCATCCCGTAAATGTCAGGTATGTGTTGTTTGATATCAGGCGGCGAATCTTGTTCTGTACAGTCGTTTGTGTCGGAAATGTATGATGGGCTGCAAGGCCATGTGTGCCGGTTACGCTTTATAGAAAGGCTCTGGTTTGGAAAAACTGCATTCGGTTCAAGCTCGACAACAAAAAAACCTGTCAACGGTTGAGCCTGACAGACGATAGACATCGACAGCAGCAGCCACAGCGCCGCTACAAAGAGTGAGTGTTTAATAATTCTGTTCTAGCATTCTGGCATTCAGAGAGGAAGGATAGATTACCTCATGCAAGTGGGAGCAAAAAACTCTGGTTCTCAAGCTGGCGCACGGTAGCGAGAGGCAGGCTGGACACAAAAAAGCCCCTTTAGACAGGGGCTTTATGTTGATCAGCTGTTCGCTTTATCTGAATCAAAATGCTCACGCATTTTTTGCAGGAGATAATAGAACAATGGGATCATTATCGTGCCGAACAGGGTGGCAGCGATCATTCCAGACATTACTGTCGTACCAATTATCCTTCGGCTGGCAGCACCGGCACCACTGGCAAATACCAGAGGTAGTACCCCAAGTACGAAAGACAGGGCTGTCATCAATACGGCGCGAAAGCGCAGTTCGGCAGCGTTGATGGCAGCATCGAAGATACTCTTGCCTGACTGTCTTTGAACCATGGCAAATTCTACGATAAGAATCGCCGTCTTTGCAGCAATACCAATCAATAGCACCATACCTATCTGGGCGTAGATATCATTGGCCATCGAGGGTATCAATAACCGGAACAGGTTGATTCCGACAATGGCACCGAAAGCCGCTATGGGCACTGCCACGATGATTGCCAGCGGCATGGTCCAGCTTTCATACTGTGCCACCAGGAACAGGTAGACAAACAGGAATGCCAGGGCAAATAGCAGTGGAGCCAGACTACCGGCTTCAATTTCCTGCAGTGACTGTCCAGACCACTCGAAGGTGTAGCCATCGGGCAATGTTTTGGCCAGATCTTCCATGGCTGTGATGGCATCACCGGAACTAAAACCCTGATTAGCCTTGCCACTTATGCTGGCTGAGCGGTACAGGTTGTAATGGTCAATGCTGTTGGGGCCGAGAATCGGTTTCAATGAGGCAACGGTAGTCAGAGGCACCATCTGGTTATTCAGGTTTCTGACAAAGAACTTGCTCAGGTCTGAAGGATTGGCGCGATACTCGCTTTCTGCCTGAAGCTTAACCTGGTAGGTTCTACCGAATTTACTGAAGTCATTGACATACAGGGAGCCCAGCTGGGTTTGCAGGGTCATGAAAATTTCAGACAGCGGAATACCCTGTGCCTTAGCCTTGTTGCGATCTACTTCGAGGAAGTATTGAGGCACATTAGCACGGAAAGTACTGAATACCTGAGTCATTTCGGGGCGCTGGTTTGCCTGATAGATCAGCCCATTCAACACCTGACCAAGCTCCTGAGGGGTGCGGCCAAGCGTATCCTGAAGCCTGAAGTCAAAACCACCTGAAGATCCAAGGCCTGGAATGGGCGGGAAGGCAAACGCCATGACCTGGGCTTCCGGTAACGTCCAGAGCTTGCCCTGTATCTTTCTCAGTACCGCCTGCTGGTGTTGTAGAGGGTCCGGGCGATCTTTCCAGTCGTTGAGGACAACGATAGCCATGGCGTTGTTGGAGTTGGATCCACCCATGATGCTGAAGCCGGAAACACTGATAACACTGTCTACATCGGGTTCGGTTCGAATGATGTTGGTGATGTTCTCCATAGTGGCTTCGGTTCTGTTCAGGGATGCTGCGTCAGGAAGCTGAACATCAACCACGAAGAATCCCTGATCCTCATCCGGAACAAAGCCGGAGGGCGTGCTGTTGAACAGGAAGCCGGTGGAGGCCATCATGATTGCAAACAGTCCAATTCCCAGAATGCTTCTTCTAATCAACAGGGTAACCCAGCTCTTGTAGCCGCCGGTCAGTCGCTTGATAAAGTTATCAAGAGGAACCAGCCAGTTGATGTGTCCCATCTTGCCTTTTTTCAGCAAAGTGGCACACAGGGCCGGACTTAATGTCAGAGCGTTGATGGAAGAGATTACAACGGCTACCGATATGGTGACCGCAAACTGTGAATAAAGTCCACCGGTAATACCCGGCATAAAGCCTACAGGTACAAATACCGCCAGCAATACCAGGGTGGTCGCCACAATAGGACCCGATACTTCCTTCATGGCCTGACCGGTGGCTTCAGCCGGGCTCATCCCTTCCCTGGTGATTAATCGCTCAACGTTTTCAATAACAACAATGGCGTCGTCCACGACCACCCCTATCGCCAACACCAGGCCGAAAAGCGTAATAGTGTTAATGGAAAACCCGAGAGCTTTCATGATAGCGAAGGTACCAATCAGGGAGACCGGTATTGCGATTGCGGGGATCAGTGTTGCCCGCCAGTTTTGCAGGAACAGGAATACAACCAATACCACCAGAGCGACTGCCTGGAGCAAAGTGATGATTACTTCCTTGATGGACTGATCAATAAACTGGGTTGTATCGAACTTGATTTCATACTCGATACCTTCCGGCATACGGGCAGACAGCTCTTCCATGGTCATTTTTACACCTTTCGCCACATCCATAGCGTTGGCATCAGGCTGCTGATAGATAACCAGGAAAGCCGTGTCATCATTGTTAAACTTGGCAACACCATCGTAACTCTGGGAACCCATTTCAACCCGGGCGATATCCTTGATGCGAACATAGGAGCCATCAGGGTCGGCCTTGATAATGACGTTGCCGAATTCCTCAGGGTTGCTCAGACGTCCCTGGGTTTTTATGGTGTAAGTGAACTGCTGGTCTGGCTGGTTTGGCGCCTGACCCAGCTTACCGGCTGCAACAATAACGTTTTGCTCATTCAGTGCGTTGGATACGTCTGAGGTTGTGATATCAAGAGATGCCATGCGTTCAGGATCAAGCCAGATACGCATGCTATAAACCAGTGAACCCAAAATGTCGGCGGAAGCGACCCCGTCAATACGAGCCATGGGTTCTTTCAGGTAATTGTTGGCGTAATTATTGAGGTAAACGCCGTCGTACTCACTCTTATTGGAAACCAGGTTGATGCCCAACAGCATGCTTGAAGACTTTTTGCTGACCGTCACCCCCGTTCTTCTGACGTCTTCGGGAAGTGATGGTTCAGCTACAGCAACACGGTTCTGGACGTTTACCAGAGCCATATCCTGGTCGACACCGGAATCAAAGGTCACGGTGATGCTGGCGCTGCCATCGTTACCAGCAGAAGAGTTGATATAGATCATGTCCTCTACACCGTTGACCTGTTCTTCAATCGGTCGGATGACGGCTTCTTCTATGGTTTCTGCATCGGCTCCCGGGAATACCGCACTGATGTTAACCTGGGGAGGGGTGATTTCAGGAAACTGAGCCACAGGCAGGGTCAGCATGGAAATCATACCCACCAGGGTTATGACGATCGATAGAACAAAGGCAAACTTGGGCCTGTGAATAAAAAACTGACTGATCATCGCAGTTACCCTTGTTTGTTAGCCTGGCTGCCCTGCTCTTGATCAGACTTTGGCTGGGCTTCAATTCCGCCTGTCTCTGGATCAATTGTGACGCTGGTGGGAGTGACTTTGACACCCGGACGAACTTTCTGGAGGCCTTCAACGATGATTTTTTCACCGGCTTTAAGTCCAGAGTCTACAACCCACATTGGGCCCAGGCGACGTCCAAGTTCTACCTGACGGGTTTCAACTGCGTTATTAGCATCTACGACCAATACAAAGCGGCCCGATTGGTTTTCCTGAACGGCAGACTGCGGGATGATCGGATGTTCGGTTTTGTTCTTGCCTTCCACGATCAGGGTGACGTAAAGGCCCGGAACTATGATGCCCTGAGGATTCGGGAATTCAGCCCGCAGGGTTAGGGTTCCCGTGGTTTCATCGACTCTGGTGTCTGCGAAATTGAAGGTGCCCTTGTGATCGTAATCGCTGCCATTGGGTAAACGCAGGCTCATTTCAAAGTCCTGCTTTTCGGATGTCCGGCTGCCAGAACTTTCCTGCAAGCGGCTGATGAATAGTTGTTCGTCGACCTGGAAGTTGACATAGATAGGGTCAATCGAATTCAGAGTTGCCAGAGGTTCACTATTGGGACCTACCAGGTTACCCACGCTGTAATTGGTGCGGCCGATCTGACCTTTAAAGGGGGCTATGATTTTGGTGTAGCTAAGATCCAGTTTGGCAGTATCCAGCTGCGCTTCAGCAGCTTGAACAGAGGCTTCTGCCTGAGCTTCTTTGCTGGTCTGGGTGTCCAGGTCAGCCTGACTGATATAGCCTTTTTTATGAAGATCCTTGCTGCGTTGAAGGTCTTTTTTCGACTTGTTCAACTCTGCGTTAGCACTGGCCAGATCAGCTTCAGCCTTTTTAAGGTTGGCGATATACGGTTTCGGGTCTATAACGAATAGCAGCTGATCTTTCTCGACGGTTTGCCCTTCAATGAAGTCTCTCTTTGCGAGAAAGCCTTCTACTCTCGCTCTCAGGTCGACAGTATTAACAGCTTCTGTACGAGCGACATATTCTTTGTAATCGCCAACAGGCTGCTCCGTAACACTGATAACTGAAACAGCAGGGGGAGGCATTTTTCTTTGTTCCTGCTCTTGATTACAGCCTGACAGGGCTAACAGAGATGCGACAAGCAAGCCGAAAGGGAGCAGGGGGCGTTGTCTATTTCTGATGATTGATTTCATCGATGGCTCCGAGAGAAAGAGTCTCAAGTTCAGATTTCCAGCCCACGGTCAGAGTCTTGTGGTATGAGTGTGCCGGTCAGGAGATCTCTCCGCCAGGCAATACACCGGCAAGTCTAGCAGCCTGTCGGACTTAAGACTGTCCTACACGGCAACTGCTCCTGCGTTGCTCTAGCTCCTGCATCCATGCAGTCGTGCGGTTGCAATAAATTGGTCTAAAAATCTCTGTTTCTTCGTCAAATAGCTCGCTATTCTCCTCAGAAACAGAGATTTTTATCCTCAATTTCTTGCAATCCTCGCTACGGACGCTTAAGTCCGACAGGCTGCTAGTCTGTAAATAGTCTTAGCTGCTTGCACAAGAGTATATTCAGGCATGATTACAGTTAGTTTTCACCTGTCTTTTATTCTGTGCAACCGCCACCATTGAGTGCCGGAGAAGGTGAATACAAACATTAATTATTGAGCGTTTATACTCAAAGTCACCCGTTTTTCTATAGTTGGCGCAGTATTCTGCAGAGCTGAGCATACTCGTGCTGGAAAAGTAGTGAGTATTGTACTCAGCTAAAGGCTGATTCCTACCACTAAATTAAAAATAAAGCATTTGTTTACAGGACGCTTACTTCAGATGCGAGTAAATCTTTTTACAGAGTGCTTACTGACTCTAACCCCAGTGTATATACGGGCTTCAATACACTGTGGCCATTGTTTAAACGCTGAAGTTTTTCAACAAAGAAGGGGGCGATTGAAACGAAGGTCTTCCGGAATGTTGAGCTCTGTTTGTTTGCAACAAGACAATTTGTTGTTTCGTGACGCTTTCCGGGGTCGTGTTGGATAAGTCAGCTGACAGACTCTCTGTAAATTTTGTGCCCTGTGCTGTACCTTTAACCCCGCCTTGCCCCTGCGGGGTCTTTTTTTATTGAGGAGCTGCCAATGAGTAATGAAAATCTAGAGCTTCTGTTGATAGATGATGATATTGAACTCTGTGAATTGTTGATTGAGTACCTGGCCACAGAAGGGTACTCTGTCAATGCAGTTCATGATGGTGAGTCAGGTGCCCATGCTGCCCTCTCTGGCGAGTATCAGCTGGTATTGCTCGATGTTACCCTGCCAAAACTGAACGGTTTCGAAGTCCTGAAAAAAATCCGTCAGACGTCTGATATCCCGGTATTGATGTTAACGGCTCGTGGCGATGATGTAGATCGCATCATTGGGCTGGAAATCGGAGCGGATGATTATCTGCCCAAGCCCTATAACCACCGCGAACTGGTAGCCAGGATCAAGGCCATTCTGAGAAGGGGAAGGTCACCGGGGACCGAGGTCGGTAATAAAGTCCTTTCTATTGATGATATCACTCTCAATCTGGCAAACCGTGAAGCCAAGATGGGTGAAACACTGCTTGAGCTGACGGCCACTGAGTTTATGGTTCTCAAGGCACTGATTGAAAAAGCTGGCGAATTGATCTCCAGAGATGAACTGACCCAAATCGCATTGAACCGTCGTCTGACACTTTATGATCGCGCGATTGATATGCATGTGAGCAATGTACGCAAGAAAATTGGCACACGACCGGATGGCTCACCCAGAATTAAAACCGTCCGTGGTGCCGGCTACTTCTATATACGACCATGATTAAACAAGTCCGGAGAATGTTGGTCTGGCCATTTCAGCGTCTGTTCTGGAAGTTGTTCCTGTGGTTCTGGCTTACCATGTTGTCGATGATGGCTGCCATGGTTATAGCGGTGGCCATAACGGTGAATCCCTCGGATTTTCTGTCAGAACGCAGAGAGCTGTTTCGTGAACTGGAGATCGTTTCCAGAAAAGTCGAACGCATGGCTTCTGGTTGGGCTCCCCACACTCCTTTCCCTCAGTTCAGCGGAAGTTATTTTTACCTTTTTGATCCTGCCGGTGAAGTGATGGGTAGAAGAGCCATTCCGGACGAACTGATGTCCGCTTATGATCGAACCCATGATCGCACTGAGCCTACCATTACTTTCAGAAGTGGAGTGGTAGTTGTAGGCCCCAGGAAAGTCTGGATTGGACGAGTGCCTTATGATCTGTTTCTGACCAAGGAAATGCCCAGATTGGTTCACTGGCGAGTGACCAAAGTGCTTTCTCAGCAATGGCATCTGGTCATCATTGCTCTGGCGGTCAGTTTTCTGCTCTGCATCATGCTGGCGCGCTATCTGGTAGTCCCCATCAGGCGATTGCAGATAACCTCCAGAAAGTTGGCGAAAGGAGAGCTCTCTGCCCGGGTGGAAGCCACTGTTCGACAAAGAGGCGACGAGCTGGGAGAATTTGCCCGCGACTTTGATCACATGGCAGAGCAGTTAGAGACGCTGATCAATAACAAGGAAATCTTACTCAGAAACGTCTCTCATGAGTTACGTTCCCCGTTAACCCGGTTGCAGATTTCTCTGGCGCTGGCTCGAAGAAAAACGCCAGAAGCTGAGGCAGAACATGGGCGTATAGAGAGGGAAATTGAGCGCCTTGATGAGCTGATTGGTGAGATTATTCGTTTCTCCCGTATTCAGCATGGTCTGAGTGAAGTGGCCTGTGAGCAGGTCAATCTGGAGCAGCTTATCAAGGAATTGGTGGATGACGGCAATTTTGAAGCTCAGGCGCGGAATAAAGGTGTTGATCTGATTAAGAGCCAGCCTGTTGAGATTGTTGGAGTGCGTGACTGGCTGAGCAGCGCCGCTGAAAACATCATTCGTAATGCCATCCGATTTACTCCGCAAGGCAGTAACGTTGAAGTGACACTGGAAGAATTTCGGCGAAATGTGATCATCAAAGTACGGGACAAAGGTCCGGGTGTTCCTGAAGAGGTGCTGGAGTCCATGTTCGAACCTTTCTTCAGGGTGGATGAAACCCGAGGCAAGGAGAATGATGGATTTGGACTGGGGACTGCCATAGCAATGGGTGCTATAGCCAATCACGATGGGTCAATCTGCGCCAGAAATGCCCACCCTGGTCTTGAAGTAACGATCAGGATACCTCTGGACAATAAGCGCAAGTTATGACCGGCATCTGCCAGAAATCAGGGAGAACGCCGCAATGAATTGAAGCGCTGTCAAAGCTGAAGACTCCTCGCTCAGCATTTACGTTAGAGACCAGCGCCAGTTGATCAGCGGTATGCGCTTCCAGACAGGAATAGTGAAAAAGTACAGACCTGTTCCGGCCAGGTCAGCCATCAGGTCAGCCAGTGAAAAAAAGCGATATTCCGTTTGTAATTGCAGCAATTCAATGAGAAAGCCGTAGGCCATTAAAGCACTGACTTTCCATAAGTTGAATGGCTGGTTTGGAAAGCTGGCATCCATCAGAAAAGCTAACAGCAGAAAAGCTGCAAGATGTTGAAGCTTATCGTTTACAGCACTGAGGGGGACTTTTTCTATTGGCAATAGGGACAAAACCATAATAGATGCCATGGCCAGCAGGAGGGCAGTCCGGGCCAGTTTTGTGTAATGAGTCTTGAATAATGCTATCAAGCTGTCCTTCCTGTCGATTCCTGAAAATGATCAGATATTTATTTTCTATGACGTTTTGTAAAACCTTTTCGAGCCAGTTTATTGGCGCTGGAACGATTTCTGGTAATACTGTTTTGTTTTAATTGTACCTTTAAAGCATCTGGTATCTCTATCTCGCACCAGTTTCCCGGTTTGAGTTCGTCCAGTGCCCAATCACCTATACGGTATCGTATTAGTCTCAGGGTAGGGTGGCCAACTGCTGCGGTCATGCGTCGAACTTGTCTGTTTCGTCCCTCTCGAATAGTCAGCTCCAACCAGCAGTCAGGGATGAACTTTCTTTCCCTTATGGGCGGTGTCCTTGGCCAGACTGCTGGAGCCTCTATGATTCTGGCTTTTGCAGGAAGTGTCTTGCCGTCTTTGAGCTCAATGCCTTTTCTCAGTTTCTCCAATGCCCGTTCATTGGGTATGCCTTCCACCTGAACCCAGTAGGTTTTATCCATCTTGTGAAGGGGAGAACTGACCTGATGTTGAATCTGTCCATTGTTAGTGAGCAGCACCAGCCCTTCACTATCCCTGTCCAGGCGACCAGCAGGATAAACACCTGGAATGGGCAGGTAATCCTTAAGCGTAGGGCGCCCTTCTGAATCGGTGAATTGAGTCAGTACATTGAAAGGCTTGTTAAACAGAATCAGTCGGGGAGCGGGAGTCTTTTCTGTTTTCTTCTCGGGAGAACCGGGGGGGTGGAGGGGGCGACCTGACATCGGGCTCAGTCTCATTGGCTTTGGCTGATATTATAAAGTGATTGAGACAGAACAAAAGCCCTGAAGTCTAATCTGAATAATGGGCGAGACTCTGCAAACGTTCGACAGGATTACGCTGTTTTGAGTGGTAAGTGCGTGTTCAATCGTCGCAGAGTCAGGCAAAAGGCCTTAACCACCAATCGTTTTCATCAAAACACCTTTCAGGACAAACCCCAGTACACCCAGGCATAAAGCGCCAAAAAGAATAAATGTACCAAACTTTCCCGCTTTCGACTTTTTAGCCAGATCGTAAACAATGAAACCCATGAACAACACCAGAGCTGTCAGGAGGGCTTTCATCATCAGGCTTTCAAAACTGTCTATATCCATACTTCACTCCAGCGAATAGGGCTACTCATTCTATCGCCGGTGAATTCTATGTCTACACTGAAATAAGAAGAACTGGCTGATGTCATCGGAAAGTAAGGTTGAGCTGGAAAGAATACAAAGTGCCAAAGCGATAATGGGCCATTGACTGGTGAGTAAATGGCCGCTTACTTCGCTAAAAGGAGAGAACCCTATGGCCTCCCGTATCAGATTGATTGATGTCACCAAGCTTAAGAAATCGTCCTGGCTTGTTCAGCAGGAATCCGAAGCTGCAGTAAAGACCGCCAAAGCAGGCATTAACCAACAGAAAGACTTTATGGATTCTGTTGGTATGGATAAAAAGAAACTCCGTGAGTTTATCAATAGCGATGCCTGGCCCACCCATTTCAAGCATAAAGCCCGTCAGGAGCTGATCAAGTTCAATGATGAGCTGAAGAGTGACCTTTCTCAAGAAGCATCACTGAAACGAAAAGAACTCAGAATGGCTAATCGACTGCTGAAACCTAAGACAAAATCAGGATCCTCCGGCAGAAGGCATCGGACCGGATTTGTCTGATGGTCCGAACGGAACAGCCGGATCGGGCAGAAAACAGTGTTTTTTTACTGAATATTCATGTGGATGACAGGGGCGGTTTTTCATGGCTACCGTTAATGGAGTTAACAGTAATAATAATGTTAATGTTGTTGATTCTTCCAAGCTCAGTCAGCAGGACTTTGTCTCGGCTGTCTACCTTGAGCGCGGGAACATGCTGGACTCAGAAGTCCGCAGACTTCTCAGTGAGATAGAAACTTCTAATAAGCTATTGGGTAACGTCAATACTCTGATCAACAAATCCAACATAGCCCAGTATGGCACCAGTCAATACAAGCAGACGACCTGGACCACTAACGGTAATAACATTGTACTGGATAATGGTTATGGTATTGCTATTCAGCCGGATGCTAATGGCAAAACTACCTTCACTCTGGTGGATGCTGAAGGCAATCAACTCAATTATCAAAACCAGGCACTGGTGCCGGTTGCCAAGGGCTCCATATCGGATGCCAAACAGGTGGGCATTCCGGTTATGAATGATATGACTATGGTGTTGGATGATGGTACTGAGATTACTTTTCAAACATCTGCTCCCGGAACTCCCTTTGATCCTTCCAATTTGTCAGGAGGTCTCGCGGATATCACCGGAATCACCATCACCAGAGGCAATCAGGGGCTTACAGTAACTGACTTGAATACGGCAAAGCCTGTTATAGGTACACCAAATCTCAATGGCACCGCCCTGGATGCTGCCAGTAACGATGGTTATGTTCTACTTGAGGCGGGTGGGCTTCATTCCTGGGAGTTTGACGGAGTGAATACCAACCAGATGTCTCGTAAGGACCCGAACGATTCCAGTCAAACTCTCAGTGGCTATGCAGCCCGTAAAGTCGCCTTCCAGAATAGTTTTACTAATGAAGTGACTGGTGGTATGCCAGCATTGACTCAGGAAGAGCGTGATGTTCTCAGTAATCTGCTGAAGATCAATTACACTGACGCCAGTGGAAAAGGCCAGCTCACACCAGAGGAATGGGCTTCGCTGAAGACATCACTGAACGCGGCAAAAGAAAATCTGACGGGAAGTAACCAGTTGCAGACTGTCCAGTTGCAGCGTGCGATGACTACTTACAATCAGAACTTTGATACGATGTCGAACTCTCAGAGTAAAATATATACATTGCTGAAAGATATCATCAGTAATTCGAAATGATAAATCACTCAAGACTGATACCAATGTGGCTGATTCCTTCATTCCTGGCCAAAGCCCTGATCTGTTTCATAACATCGGGGCTTTGCTTGCTTCTGCTGATTTGATCCAGCAGTTCTTCAATAAACGCAATCTGTTGCTGATAAAGCTCATGCTGTTCAACATACTGTTGGAGTTCAGTCCCTTTAAGCTCTTCAGCTTCTGTATACTTAACGAATTTACCAATGGTGCTCAGTGAGAGTGTCAAGGCACTGGCTGTCTCTCCAGCATCAGGTTCCATAGCACAGTTAACGGCACATATCGTACTGATAACACTGTCGTAAGCTGGAATGGCGCCAAACATCTCCCACTCATCAAGGTCGGGTACATTCGGCTCAAGCTTCTCCAGAAGACGCTCAAAGTTTTTGGCTGATTGATAGCCTGCGACGTTATCCCAGAGCATATTAAGAGAGTGTCGAACGTCTTCGGGAAGTCCAAACTCTGTCAGTTCGGCAAACAGGGCAAAGTTGGGCCAGCTTCTTTCACAGACAGCAGTTGTGACTGCTACGAGCTTCCAGGCTGGAAGTTTATGCAGTTGACGCAAGAACTGAGCGTATTGTCGATGTGTGTTCAAGGTGAAACCTCAGGCCAGAATATCTGGACAGGGATTCTAACGGGATTATACCGGGAAGGCACTGCTTGGAAGAAGTTCCTGAGTCAGTTAGAGCTTTAGCTACAAATCATAACCCTTTAATTAGATCTGCCATTTGAAGTTAACAGTGAAAGAATCCAGATCATAATCAGAATTGAGCTCAATTGTAGAATTATCGAACATGCAGGTTTCTGCTTTGACGTTACTGCTGAATTGGACCTTACCACAGTCGCCGAATTCGAACTGTGTTTTTTCCTTGATGAAGTCCATGCCTTCTTTGATGGGTCTGGCAACACCAATGTAGTCAAGCCCGAGAAATGCAGCACTGGCGGCAGCCTGTTCGGCCAGCTTTTTGGGATCGCTAACAGCTTTGTATACAAAAGAGCTGACTTTTTTCTGGTTTACTTTGGATTTTTCCCGGATAGACAACTCAGGCATTCTATTGACGTTTTTTGATCGCTTAGTAGTTATGGTGGAGAACGGGTCAATCATCGAAACATCACGAGAGTAGACAGTGCTGTAATGAGGGGACCCTGAAAGATAATGACCTTCCGAGTCCGACAGTGCTACAACCGGGAACAAAGTCATGAAAAAGCACGACCCCCATTTGCAACATGCACTAGAGCTGTTTAAAGATTTGCTTCCATCCATGGTGCTAACCCTTAGTTAGCGCTGAATGCGCTTCCATCCAAATTATATTGCCAGTCTATACGACATGCTGGCAATAGAAAAACCCCTACTATTCAGTTAAGCATGTTCAGGCTGAAGTGCCTTGAATTTCCTGCTCAATATAGCAACATAATATATATGTTTTTTCGTTATTATATTGTGAAATAATTTCTCAGGATGGCCGTGATGAATGGTACAAAAAGAGAAAAACACCTCGTTATCCATTCGTTGTGTATTGGGACCATATAGTTAGTTATATTCCTTCGTATTTATTTCACTTATTACTGGTTTTTTCCTTGAGCTATGAAATCTACAAGAAAACTCTGGTATCTGACCTTATCGGCCACGGGGTTGCTATCTTGACCCTTTTGCAGGCTCTGGGCTGTGAATGACCAATACTATCTGGTCATAATGCCCTGACATTAGGTGACCGAGCGAATGTATTGACTCCAATGGCGATCGTTTTTAACAGCGCACTCAAGTGCACTGTTGAAGGTTTAAATCGCAGAAGGTTTGAAGAGCCAAAAAGGTATGATCCGACTTTATGCTCTGGACATGAATTTGCCTGTCTCTGTATTAATCTTGATGATTTCTCCGGTACTCAGGTATTCTGGAACCTGAACTTCAAGACCGGTAGTCAATCGTGCTGTTTTGGTTCGAGCAGCTGCAGAAGCACCTTTAATCGCGGGAGAGGTATCAATAATTTCCAGAGCGATAGATGACGGTAGTTCAATAGCCAGTAACTGACCATCGACCAAGAGAGCGATCAGTCCTTCCATGCCATCAGACATATAGGGAAGTTGCTCTTGAATGGTGCTTGAGTTAACCAGATATTGGCTGTAGTCCTCACTGTCCATAAAGGTAAATTCATCACCTTCACGATAGAGAAGCGAAACTGTTCGGCGGAGTAAGTCGACATCAGCAAACTGATCGTCACCTGTGCAGGTCATCTCCAGCTTTTGGCCATCGGGAATGGAGCTGAAACGAAACTTGTAGAGGGTTGAGGCACCGCGAGCGGACGGACTCTTGGTTTCCTGCTGTCGAACGATGCAATACTGGTTTTCAATTTGAACAATCTGACCTTTCTTCAGATCTTTGGCATGGGCCATTTGTTTTAACCTCGGTTCAAAGGGGGCAGGCAAATTCTATCACAGGACAGAAATTGCCATCGGCTCGTTAATCATTTGTATATTGGGTCTGAATGTTTGGGCTGAAACGATGTACTAGGGCTTCGTGTCCTGGTAGTTTGTCAGATCAACTGCATCAGATGGGTTGTTATTCTTGGGCTGAGTATCCTCTGAATACTCTGTAGACATGATCAGATTCGAAGTTTGCTGTTCTTCAAGGTTAGTGTATTGCAAATTCACTACCTGCAAGTATTGACCAAGCAAGCGTATATGACCCGGGTAACGCTGAATCCCATCGGGTGTAAATTCAAAACTGAAATCTCTGGCAAGGCGCATCTGACCGTCTGGACTGCGCTTGAAACGTGTAGAATAACGAACCACTGTCCCATCAAGAAGCTGTAAGTTCATTTCCTTGCAGGCACGTCTGCCATGCATGATCGCGATCTCTCTTGCTTTTGTTGTATCAGCCCAGTACCAGGCAAAAGCTGCTACAAGTAGCATCCAGATGATAATATTCATAGGGGCATTTTATAGCCAAGCAAGATAGAAAAGCTATGTCTCAAGCGTTTCTTTACAAGTTGTGGCGTTTTTCTGAGTAATAAACCAGAAATCAGTTCAGATGTCTTGGATTGCTGGCTTTACCAATGGGCTTTCCATCACGGTCAATGATCTTTTCTCTGGGGTCGACTCTGTAAATTCTTCTGAAGTATTCCGCCGTCAGGGCTTTCTGATCAGCAAACTGCTTGATGTCTACGCCAACCCGTTTGAGATATTCAAGCATAAAAATGGTGTCGGGCACGTTAGCCTCCAACTATTGGCTCCATAAAGTGACTCTCTACTATCCAGATCATCCATTCCGGGTTCTGGTCGAACAAAGGTCTCACTGAAATTCGAAACCAGAATAGCAGCAATATGTTTCGTTTCTTTGACTTGGTACGTGCTTTCTCCAATCTTTAAAGCCTCCTTATTGTTTCTATTGACTAACCTCTGGGAGTCTTTTTCCTCTTCGCTTGCGGTGAGGCAGTTGATTGCTTGAAAATTTCTGGAGTTGGTGATTTTATTTGTAGTGTTAGTTTTTTTGGTTGAATATTCTGAAAAAAATTTCAAATAAAAATAATTCACTAAACCGAAGGCCTTATACTAGTTTATAAGCGTAGATAAAGCTTGGGCCGGGGGAATATATGCTGGTAGGTGTGCCGAAAGAAATAAAAAATCATGAGTATCGAGTCGGGTTAACACCCGCTGCAGTTAAGGAACTCGTGGCACAGGGACATGAAGTTATGGTTGAAATGAATGCCGGAGCAGGTATTGGTTTCACCGATGATTGTTATGAGAATGCTGGAGCTACTATTGTTAAAAGTGCCGAGGCAGTTTTCAAAAAGGCTGAGCTGATTGTTAAGGTCAAGGAACCTCAGGCTATTGAAAGAGCAAGGCTGCGTCCTCACCATACTCTCTTTACTTACCTTCATCTGGCGCCAGACGTTCCTCAAACTCAGGATCTGATTGAATCAGGAGCTACCTGCATTGCTTATGAGACTGTAACAGATGCTAATGGTCGTCTGCCTTTGCTGGCACCTATGTCAGAAGTCGCTGGTCGTATGTCTATTCAGGCTGGCGCCCACTGTCTCGAGAAGTCCCAGTCAGGTCGTGGCGTACTCATGGGCGGTGTTCCGGGTGTAGATCCTGCGAAGGTTGTCATTATCGGTGGCGGTGTTGTTGGTCAAAATGCTGCAGCTATGGCTGTTGGCATGGGGGCAGACGTTGTTATTCTGGATCGCTCTGTGGACACTCTCAGACAGCTTGACGCCCGCTATGGCAACCGTATTAAAACCGTGTTTTCTACTCATCATTCTATTGAAGAGCATGTACTGACAGCTGATCTGCTGGTAGGCGGAGTTCTGCTGCCAGGTGCTGCCGCACCCAAATTGGTGACCAGAGCTCTTGTCAGCAGAATGAAGCGTGGCTCTGTTATTGTTGATGTTGCTATTGATCAGGGTGGTTGTGTTGAAACGTCCAGACCCACCACCCATGATGATCCTACCTTCATCGTGGATGGTGTTGTTCACTACTGTGTGGCCAACATGCCAGGTGCCGTGGCAAGAACTTCTACAGTGGCACTGACAAATGCAACGCTGCCATATGTTCTGGACATTGCCAATAAGGGGACTCGTAAAGCTCTTGAGGATAATTCACACCTGCTGGAAGGTCTTAACGTCTGCAAAGGCATAGTGACCTGTGAGAGCGTTGCTCAGGTACAAAACCTGACCTACGGATCTGCTGCTGAAATGCTGTCTGAAATCTGATTTAAGGTTATCTGAACCGAAAACTCTGGTTTGCTTTTGGAAGCCAGAGTTTTTTGTTTTTAATTCTTGAGAGATGGTCCGGCGAGCAGGATACTCTGTTGGGTAGCTCGTTACTTAACGGTGAATAGATATTCACACACAGGTTGATTGATTTTGGGTTGGATTCGGGTTTGATTAATTGGCAATGGTCCAGGTTTGAAGAACTTACCGGGCAGGAAGTATATAGCATTCTTAAAGCCCGTCAGGATGTCTTTATCGTTGAGCAGGATTGCCCTTATCACGATGCGGATGGGGTTGATCAAAGGTGTCTGCACTTATCAGGCTGGAGGGAAGGTGAAAATAATCTTGCGGCCTATCTGAGGATTATACCCCCATCCTCCCCCGAATCTGTTGTGGCTATTGGTCGTGTTATCACTACATACTCTTACCGTGGTGGCGGGTTGGGCAAAGAGTTGATGAAACGAGCGGTAGAAAAAGCCACCGAACTCTTTCCTGAGTATGATCTTTATCTCAGTGGTCAGGCTCACCTTCAAACATTTTATGGCGCTTATGGCTTTAAAGCTGAAGGTGACATCTATGAGGAAGATGGTATCCCCCATATTGCTATGTTTTTAAGAAGATCTTGATGACCGGCGGCTCCTGTTGTCTCTGACAACTGATTCTGCTGTGTGCCAGCTTCTAATGTTCAGTGGCTATTCATTTCATGGTAGGAATGACAAACTCTGCGCCTGGTCTGATTCCGATTGGCCAACGAGAAGTAATAGCTTTGCGACGTGTATAAAACTTCACACCTTCCACGCCGTGCATATGCAGTGGACCAAACAGAGACCGCTTCCAGCCGCCAAAGCTGTGGAATGACATTGGGACTGGAATGGGTACATTAATACCGACCATGCCGATCTGGATGTCATGGGCAAACTGTCGGGCACTGTTGCCATCACGAGTGAATATGGCAGCACCGTTGCCGTATTCATGATCATTGATCAGGGTGACCGCTGTCTCATAATCAGGCACTCGTACTATCGACAGTACCGGTCCGAATATCTCTTCCCGGTAAATGGACATATCGGTGGTAACATTGTCGAACAGGCAGCCGCCCAGAAAGTAACCCTCTTCGTGGCCCTCAACGGAAAAATTTCTGCCGTCCACGACCAGTTTGGCACCCTGGGCAATACCGGCATCCACATAACCTGATACCTTGCTGCGGTGCTCCTGGCTGATGAGTGGACCCAGTTCAATACCAGACATCAGACCGTTACCCACCTTCAAGGCTTTCACTCTCGGAGTCAGGCGTTCAATCAGTGCATCCGCTACATCACCCACAGCAACTGCAACAGAAATAGCCATACAGCGTTCGCCCGCAGAACCATAGGCAGCACCTATCAGTGCGTCAACGGCCTGATCAAGATCAGCATCTGGCATAATAACCATGTGGTTTTTGGCTCCACCCAGAGCCTGAACGCGCTTTCCGTGGTGGCAGCCTTTCTGATAGATATACTCAGCAACAGCTGTAGAGCCAACAAAACTGACGGCCTGAACATCCCTTGAGGCGAGGATAGTATCAACAGCTTCCTTATCACCATTGACCACATTCAAAACACCATCGGGAAGACCGGCTTCTTTCATCAACTCGGCCAGACGGAAAGGAACTGAGGGGTCTTTTTCTGAAGGTTTGAGAATAAACGTGTTACCGCAGGCAATGGCCAGGGGGAACATCCACATGGGAACCATGGCCGGGAAGTTAAAAGGTGTGATTCCGGCCACTACGCCCAAGGGTTGGCTGACGGACCAGGCATCCACATCTGTTCCCACATTTTCTGTGTATTCCCCTTTCAGCAGGTGAGGAATACCACAAGCGAATTCTACGACTTCCAATCCACGGGTAATATCGCCATGAGCATCTTCCAGAACTTTTCCATGTTCTCTGGTCAGCATTTCAGCCAGCTCATTACGGTGTTTTTCAACCAGTTCCCTGTATTTGAAGAGAAGTCTTGCACGATTTAGTGGGGTGACATTTCGCCATTGTTCAAAAGCCTGTTTGGCTGTGGCTATAGCAACCTCGACCTCCATGGCACTGGCCAGAGAAACAGAAGCTTCCTGCTGTCCGGTAGCAGGGTTAAAAACGGGTAACTGTCGTGCGCTGGGTGCAGAGGGCAAGCCGGCGATGAAATGGTTGATTTGAGCACTCATGTCAGGGCTCCTTACAGTTCATTACTTTTATTGTTCAGAGTGAAACCATTACCTTTTTAAGGTTACGGGAATTCAGTCTCCGTATGAAGAGGCTGTCGCAAAACTCCAACAACTCCTTTGACTCAAGGACTTCTGGATTACGGCTGAGTGCAGTTATTCTGTGAACCTGCTCAAATGGTTGTTGAGCAGGTTGACTTGAATAGTGGCAAAATAAGGCATTGGAGCAACCTTTCGGAAATATTCTGTAAATAGAATAGATCCAGCTTTCAGAATGTGAGAGTGTTTTTATTCACTAGACTTCATGGAGGGCTGTCTATTCTCGAGCCCCGGGCTGAAATGTCTGAATGTCTTGAAGACCCCTTAAGTTTTCTTTCAGAGCTGGCATTTCATAATTAAGAAGAACAAGGGAGGGAGTGTGCTATGTCGCTGCCGATCAATAGACTTGTGAAGGATCATGAGCACCTTTTGCGGCTGCTCGATTGTTTGGATCACGCCGGAGACAAAGATGACAGCCCCTTAATCCTGAAGTTCTGGTCGTTTTCGGAAATACTCCAAAGCTTTCGGGTTCGCCAGGGCTTCGATATTGGCAACTGGTTTGTCATGGACAACATCCCTAACGGCCAGCTCAACAATCTTGCCATTGATGGTCCTGGGAATATCCGGTGTCTGTAGTACAACCGCAGGCACATGACGGGGCGTTGTATTGTCTCGAATGGCCTTTTTAATTTCGTGGATAAGTTCGTCATCCAGTGTGGCACCATCTCGTAACTTAACAAATAGAACAACCCTGATATCGCCTTTCCACTCCTGACCAATGGCAATGCTCTCAAGCACCTGCTCTACCCTTTCAACCTGTCGGTAAATTTCCGCAGTCCCGATTCTTACGCCACCCGGATTCAGGACAGCATCTGCCCGACCGTGAATGATCACCCCTTTATTTTCTGTCAGTTCACCAAAGTCTCCATGAGCCCAGACCCCAGGGAACTGGCTGAAATAGGCTTTATGATAGTTTTTATTTTCGGGATCATTCCAGAATCCAATGGGCATGGATGGGAAACTGCTCTGACAGGTCAGTTCACCCTTTTCTTCCAACAGAGGCTTGCCTTCAGGGCTGACAAACTGAACGTCCATTCCCAGTCCGCGGCACTGAATCTCCCCTTTATTAACCGGTAAGGCAGGGCAGCCCAAAGCAAAGCAGGAGATGATATCGGTGCCACCAGAAATAGAAGATAGGCAGAGATCCTTTTTGATGTGCCGGTATACATAATCAAAGCTCTCGTGAAGCAGAGGAGAGCCCGTAGACAGAAGAGTCTTCAGCTTTGGTAAAGAGTGAGATTCAGCCGGCTTAACCCCGGCCTTTTCCAATGCTGCAATGTATTTTGCACTGGTGCCGAAAACAGTAATGCCCTCTTCTTCCGCAATATCTATAAGACTTCGCGGCTCTGGGTAGAAAGGGGAACCATCATAAAGAACGACAGTGGTTCCCAAAGCAAGAGAGGAAACCAGCCAGTTCCACATCATCCAGCCGCAAGTAGAGAAGTAGAAGATAATGTCTTCGGATTTTAAATTCGTGTGTAAAGACAATTCCTTCAGGTGTTGCAGAAGGGTTCCACCATGTCCATGCACGATGCACTTTGGGGCTCCGGTCGTGCCGGAAGAGTACATAATGAACAAAGGATGATTAAAGTCCACCGCTACAAACTCAGGTGTATCAATATCTTGAATAATAAAATCGTCGTATAAGACCGATGAGGTTCGGGAACTGATATCGGCATCACCGCTCAGGAATGGCACAATGACGGTTTGTTCGATAGAAGGGATCTGTGCCTGAAGGGATTGAACCTTTTCCAGACACTGAATCGGCTTACCATTATAAAAATAGCCATCAATGCTGAGCAGTACTTTTGGTGTGATTTGCCCAAAACGGTCCAGAACGCCCTGAATACCAAAGTCTGGCGAACAGGACGACCAGATAGCTCCCAGGGCGGTAGTAGCCAGCATCATGATCAGGGCTTCAGGGCAGTTGGGCATAAAAGCTGCCACCCTGTCTCCTTTGCTGACCCCTGCCGCTTTCAGTCCTGCCTGAGCTGCCGCGACCGCTTTAGTCAGTTCGCCACAACTCAAGGTGGTACGGTGGCCGTCTTCGCGTCTGAAAACCAGCGCATCTTTTGTAGCCTTCTCAGCATCTTTGCCATGTCGCAGCATGTGTTCTGCATAGTTGAGAGTCGAGTCCGGGAACCACTCTGCTCCCGGCATTTGATCATGGTTGCAGATGGCAGAGGGTAGGGTGTGAAATTGAATATCGACAAATTTTGCCAGGTTTTCCCAGAAAGCATAACGATCGCTGACACTCCAGTCATAGAGGGAGTGGTAGTCAGTCAGTTTCTGAACGTTGCTTTCATTGACAGACTGAATGAATTTATGAAGATTTGATGATTGAATCCGGCTCTCGTCAGGTGTCCAGAGCTGTGTCATATGCGATCCTGTTTTATTCTTTCCAAAGCCAGTCCAGTGTTCGAGTGAGAACGAATACCCAGTTGATGACAGATGAAGGCAGCGGCCTTCAAAAGCTTGTCCATCTGCACGCCGGTTTTGATGTTCAGACCTTCCATCAGATAGAGCACATCTTCAGTCGCAATATTGCCAGAGGCTCCCGGTGCATAGGGGCAGCCACCCAGACCTGCAACCGCCGAATCTACTACCGCCAGACCTTCCTCAAGAGATGCGTAAATATTGGCTAATGCCTGTCCGTAAGTATTGTGATAGTGAGCAGCAAGGTGTTTGATAGACACTTCACGACAACAGGCTTCCAGAACTCTTTTAACCCGAAGAGGTGTTCCTGTGCCCAGGGTATCTCCAAGGGATACTTCGTAACATCCCATTTGATAGAGCGCTTTAGTCACTTCAGCCACTTGCCGAGGTGAGGTTGCACCATCATAAGGACAACTGATAATGCAAGAAACATAGCCTCTGACGGGCATATTATTCTGTCTGGCCAACTCCATAACCGGTTCAAAACGTTTAAGGCTCTCGGCAATGGAGCAGTTAATGTTTTTTTGACTGAAACCTTCGGAAGCTGAGGCAAACACTGCGGTCTGGTCCGCTCCTGCTTTCAGGGCATCTTCAATCCCCATGAGGTTGGGGGTCAAAGCCGTGTAAACAACGTTACTTTGTCGCTTAATGGTCTGGAATACCTGATCCGAGTTCGCCATCTGGGGAACATACCTGGAGGAAACGAAACTGCCTGTTTCTATGTGCTCAAGACCGGACTGAGACAGTAAGTTGACCAGTTCTACTCGTGTTTCCAAAGACGCTGGTGTTGGCAAATTCTGAAGCCCGTCACGGGGTCCAACTTCAACAATGCGGACAGATTCAGGCAGCATTTTCGTTGTCCTTTGTACCCTTGCTCAAGGTTTCCTGAAAACTCATGAGTGACGAACCAGCGTCCACTCTGTCGCCTTCCTTGTAAAAGATCGACTCAATCATTCCGCCGCAGGGAGCATGAATGGTATGTTCCATTTTCATGGCTTCCATAACCAGTAAAGGGGCTCCGGCACTGACCTGCTGTCCCTCTGAGACCATGACAGAGCTGACGGTTCCGTTCATTGGCGCCGACATGGCTTCAGAACCATCGTGAGCGGTCAGGCACTGTCCTGAAAGACACAGCTCGACACTGAAGTGCGGGAAGAATATTTTCAGCCTGGCTTCCGGTAGGGGAAGCACACGACATTGTGATGTTAATTGTGTCGAAGAGAACTCTGTGTGATCGCCAATCAACAGTTGTCCCGACAAACAACCAGACTCTGCCTCATACCAGTGAATATCAGCCTGACAATAGCTATCAGGCAGACTCACCCTGAATCCTTCAGACACTTTTTCCAGTGAAATCAGATAGGGTTGTTGGTTCAGAAAAAGAGTCATTTGAGACGGTGCTGAAGCAGCCGGTAACGACCCCTCGTATTGAGATTGATGGAATTGATAAAGGGCTCCTGCAATCAACGACATTCTTAGTTGATCATGATCCAGCTCTGTCTGAGGTGGATGTTGATCAATAAAATGCGTGGATAATTCAGCTTCTCTGAAAGCGGGCTCATTGACCAGATGCATCAGAAAATCACGGTTATCACTTAAGCCAGCCTGTTGATAGTCAGACAAAGCCCGGGACATTTTATCAATAGCAGATTCACGATCTTCAGCCCAGACCACCAGTTTTGCCAGCATCGGGTCATAGTGGCTGGAGATATAATCGCCCTGTTGTACACCCGTATCGATGCGGACGTGATCCACTGCCTGAGGCCATTGCAAGTCCATGATTTTCCCTGAAGAGGGTAAAAAGTCATGATCGGGGCTTTCGGCATAAATGCGAGCTTCAAGGGCATGACCATGACATTGCAGCTGATCCTGAGTCAGAGGTAAGGATGCACCTGCGGCAATAGCCAGTTGCCATTCAACCAGATCCTGTCCGGTAATAGCCTCAGTGACCGGGTGCTCGACCTGAAGTCGTGTATTCATTTCCATGAAATAGAAGCGTTCACCGTCAACCAGGAACTCAACTGTACCGGCTCCGCGATACTGTATAGCCTTACCCGCTGAGACTGCTGCCTCTCCCATACTTTTTCGCATGGCATCGGAAAGGTCAGGAGCGGGGGCTTCTTCGATGACTTTCTGATGACGTCGCTGCAAGGAGCAGTCACGGTCGAAGAGATAAACACCTTCATTGTTATGATCGAAAAAGATCTGAACTTCTACATGGCGAGGTTGGGTGATATACGACTCCAGAAGTAAGTGGTCATCGGCAAAACTTTTCAGGGCCTCTCTTCGGGCCGCCTGAAGGCCTTCCTGTAACTGGTCGTGATGCTCAATAATTCTCATCCCCTTGCCGCCACCACCCAGTGCGGCTTTGACCATCAGGGGGTAACCGATACGCTCCGCCTCCAGGATTAGGGTTTCATCAGACTGATCGGAACCGTGGTAACCGGGACAAATAGGAACACCGGCTTTTTCCATCAGGGTTTTGGCTTCACTTTTTGAACCCATTGCTCTGATGGCTTCGTGCCCGGGTCCAATGAAGTGAATACCGGCGTCATGACAGGCGAGGGCAAAGTCGGCATTCTCAGACAGAAAACCATAGCCGGGATGCACTGCCTGGGCACCGGATTGTTTTGCTACTTCAATCAGTTTGTCGCTGCACAGGTAGCTTTTCTGTGCAGCTGAAGGGCCAATATAATAAGCCTCATCGGCCAGGGTTTTGTGAAGGGCCTGGTAATCCGCATCAGAGTAGACTGCGACTGTTCTGACTCCCAGTTTTCTGGCGGTTCTTATTACCCTGCAGGCGATTTCACCCCGGTTGGCAATGAGGATTTTATGGAAATGCTTTACATTCTGGAGACTGTTGTCCGAGTTCATGGCGCTATTCTTGCTCATGGCTGACTCCATGAAGGTTTGCGTTTTTCAAGGAATGATGCCAGACCTTCCTGACCTTCCGGAGAAACTCTGATCCGGGCTATCTCCCGGCAAGCCAGTTCAACAAATTCATCATCAATCGGCTTGTTATGAACACTGTGCAACATGCTTTTTGCCAATCGGGTCGCTGCCGGAGCATTCCCCAGAAGCTGTTGGGTCAGTTCATCGGCTTTGGTATCAAGTTCTGATTCAGGCACCAGTTCATGCAGCAATTCCAGCTCAAGCGCTTTTTCTCCGGAAAAGACTTCCGCACTGAGGAAGTAACGACGAGCCTGACGGGTGCCAATGGCCTGTACAACGTATGCGCTGATGACGGCTGGAATCAGGCCAATCCTGACCTCACTCAGGCTGAATCGGGTGTTGTCGGCGCCAACTGCGATATCACAGGCACAAATCAGTCCTATGGCACCACCGAATGCAGCACCCTGAACCACCGCCATAGTTGGTGCAGGAAAGTGATTCAGGGTGTAGAGCAGTTCTGATAGTGTGCGTGCGTCGTCGTAGTTTTCCTGCTCACTGAGATGAATGGCGTTCTTCATCCAGTTAAGGTCACCTCCGGCAGAAAAATGTTTGCCGGAGCCCCTCAGTTGCAGGAGTCGAGTCTCTTCGCCAGACAGCTGTTTCAGGGCATCAATCAGTTCGCTGATCAGTTCGGCATTAAAGGCATTGCCCACTTCCGGACGATTCATGGTAATGGTGGCAACACCATTGCCGCTGGTTTCGATAATGAGAGAGTTGCTCATGGTATTACTTCCCTGGCTCACATTCTGAACACGCCGAAGCGAGTCTCTTCAATGGGCGCATTGAGGGTTGCAGAAAGGCTCTGTCCCAGAATGTCACGGGTATTGACGGGGTCAATAATGCCGTCGTCCCAGAGCCGGGCACTGGCATAAATCGGGTTGCCCTTGTGGTCATAGGTTTCGATGACCGGTGTTTTTATGGCGGCCTCTTCGTCAGCAGAAAGGGTTTTTCCTTTTCGGGCCAGGCTGTCTTTTTTAACCTGGGCCAGAACTTCGGCGGCCTGTTCACCGCCCATGACCGAAATTCTTGCATTGGGCCAGGTCCATAGAAATCTTGGATCATAAGCCCGGCCACACATACCGTAGTTGCCAGCACCAAAACTGCCGCCAATGATGACGGTGAGCTTTGGCACGGTTGCACAGGCTACTGCATTCACCATTTTGGCGCCGTCTTTCGCTATGCCTCGAGCTTCATATTTTGAACCCACCATAAAGCCCGTGATGTTTTGCAGGAAAATCAAAGGTATACGTCTTTGACAGCATAATTCAATAAAGTGAGCCCCTTTTTGGGCTGATTCCGAGAAAAGCACACCGTTGTTAGCCAGAATACCGACCGGATGACCATGAATTCTGGCAAAGCCGCAGACCAGAGTGTTGCCGTAGCGGGCCTTGAATTCATCAAACACGGAGCCATCGACGATTCGGGCAATGACTTCTCGAACGTCATAACTCTGTTTCAGATCAGAAGGGATCAGGCCATAGAGCTCGCCAGGATCAAAGACTGGAGGAACAGGCTTTTCTAAAGCAACGGAGTGGTTTTTCTTTTTGTTCAATCTGCCAATGGCGTGTCTTACAAGTTCAAGGGCATGGGCATCATTTTCCGCCATATGATCAGCCACCCCGGATTGTTCACAATGAACTCTGGCTCCACCCAGTTCTTCTGCCGTGACCTCTTCACCGGTAGCGGCTTTGACCAGCGGTGGTCCTGCCAGAAAAATGGTGCCCTGATTTCTGACGATAATGGTTTCGTCAGCCATAGCCGGCACATAGGCTCCCCCTGCTGTACAGGAGCCCATAACCGCTGCAATCTGAGGGATTCCTTTGGCAGACATATTGGCCTGGTTAAAGAAGATGCGACCGAAGTGTTCTCTGTCTGGGAATACTTCATCCTGATAGGGAAGGTTGGCCCCTCCGGAATCAACCAGATAAATGCAGGGAAGATGATTTTGTTCAGCAATGGTCTGGGCGCGCAGGTGTTTTTTAACCGTAAGCGGGAAGTAACTGCCGCCTTTTACAGTTGCATCGTTGGCCAGGATCATACATTCGATGCCAGCAACAAAACCTATACCTGCAACGACACCGGCGCAGGGAGCGTCATTATCATAGATGTCTGTGGCGGCAAAACGGCCTATTTCAAGAAAGGGAGAATTGGGATCAAGCAACTGGGCAATACGATCCCTGGCTAATAGTTTACCTCGGGCAATATGGTTTTCTCTGGATCTTTGACTGCCGCCCCGGGCAATGGTCTCAAAGCGTGTATTGATCTGGTCTACCAGGGCCTGCATATGTCGCCGGTTCTTGTGGAATTCGGGACTGTCGGGTGCCACTTTTGAAGATAATACGGGCATATTGATCGCCTCTGATGAAGCAGTTTCGTTTGCTCATAGTCTTGCAGTGTTGCGATAGAGGTCAGATCACATCCAACATGCCAAGGCCATGGCTGTTTGAGAACTTATTATTCTTGTTATGGCAACATGGTTCCCCGGAGAGGGCAATACTGCCTGTCGCAGTTAGCAAGACTCCTGGAACAGCTCCCTGCCAATCAGCATACGACGGATTTCCGATGTACCGGCGCCTATCTCGTAGAGTTTGGCGTCTCTGAGCAGACGACCTGTCGGGTATTCATTGATGTAGCCATTGCCTCCCAGAATCTGAATGGCATCCAGTGCCATCTGAGTTGCGCGTTCAGCACAATAAAGAATGACACCGGCTGCGTCTTTGCGGGTACTTTCACCACGATCACAGGCTGACGCAACCGCATAAAGGTAAGCTTTACTGGCATTCATCTGGCTGTATATGTCGGCCACTTTGCTCTGAATCAGCTGAAATTCACCAATGGATTTGCCAAACTGTTTACGATCGTGAATGTAGGGAATCACGATATCCATACAGGCTTGCATAATGCCGGTCGGACCACCGGACAGAACGACCCGTTCATAGTCCAGACCACTCATGAGTACAGCTACCCCTTCATTGACGTTGCCCAGTACATTTTCTGCAGGCACTTCGCAATCTTCAAACACCAGCTCACAGGTGTTCGAGCCTCTCATGCCCAGTTTGTCCAGTTTTTGTGCGCGGGAGAAACCCCTGGCGTCTCGTTCAACGATGAATGCGGTGATTCCCCGGGAACCTTTTTTGGGTTCGGTTTTGGCGTAAATGACGTAAATGTGGGCATCAGGGCCATTGGTGATCCACATTTTATTGCCATTCAGAATATATCTGTCGCCTTTTTTTTCGGCTTTCAGTTTCATACTGATAACATCAGACCCAGCGTTGGGTTCGCTCATGGCCAGAGCACCGATGTGCTCACCACTAATCAACTTGGGAAGGTATTTCTGCTTCTGTGCTCTGTTGCCGTTGCGACAGATCTGGTTTACGCACAGATTGGAGTGTGCGCCATAACTGAGTGCAACGGAGGCGGAAGCGCGGCTGATCTCTTCCATAGCGATGACATGCGCGAGATAACCCATGCCAGAGCCGCCAAACTCTTCTTCTGCTGTTATACCGAGCAAACCCATCTCTCCGAACTTCTGCCAGAGGTGCATGGGGAACTGGTTGTTCCTGTCGATTTCCTGTGCGAGTGGAGCAATTTCATGATCGCAAAACTGTCTGACCTGCTCTCTCAGCAGATCATTGGTTTCACCCAGATTGAAGTTGAATGTCAGGTAACTCATTGAAAGCATCTTTGTTTAAATTGTTCTTAGACTATAGGCATTGATTGGCTAAAGCATTTCAATTTGTGGCCACAGTCCCGAAGATCTTTCTGTACATCCATCTAAACGTCAGTTATCGGATAAATAACTTCAGAATATAATCTTAGTGTTCCACTTCTTGGAGTCAACGTAAATGCTTATTGTTGAAAGTTGAAAGTTGAAAGTTGTATACAGGGATTAAGGTGGGACCCGGATTTTTTGCCCATTCCAGCAGACGTTCTTATGTCCACCCATTTTGCTTGCAATGTCCTTAAGGCACATGTAATACCAGTCGAACTTTCTAACTCCCTATTGCGCTGAAGATTTGAGCCTTAATCCTGCGTTGCCGATCGTCGCCATAGCTAAGGCTATGACTCCTCACGCCGCCTTGTCTTAAGGCTCAAATCTCCATGCTCATCACGGGAGTTAGAAAGCACGATTGGTATAATTAGTCTTTCCTTTGCAGTTCAGTGATTCTCAGCTGATGAGATGCATTGATGGTCAACACATGTCGGCCATCGCTGCTGATGGTGGCTAACACGATCCTCGACTTGCGCCGAATAGTGGCTTTTTTGACCCAGGACCCATCGCCTCCGAGACCATAAATTTGAGCCTCTTTGTCTTTGTTGGCGATCGTCAATACATGGCAACCATCGGCACTAAAGGTGGCTGATCGGACCCAGCCCTTGTGGGTAATGGTGGTTTTTTTTACCCATGATCCGGGCGCCTTCTGGCCATAGATTGTCGCCGTGTGATCATCACTGGCGGTCACTAGATGACGGCCATCGGCGCTGAAGTCAGCTGATGTGACTGCCCCCTGTTGTTCAATGGTGGCTTCTTCTTCCCATGATCCGGGTGCCTTCCGGACATAGATTTTCGCCTTGCGATCAGCGCTGGCAGTCACCACACGGTTGCTATCGCTACTGAAGTTGGCTGAGTAGACCTTATCACGATGAGAAATCGTGGTTATTGCTTTCCATGATCCATCGTCCAGCAGGTCATAGATTTTTGCCGTACCATCCACGCTGGCGGTTGCCAGATGGTAGCCATCCGTGCTGAAGGTGGCAGAGCGGACATTATCCTCATGGTGAATGGCGGTTTTTACTTTCCATGATCCATCCTCTTCCTGACCATAGATTGTTATGGTGTTATCTGAATCGATAACTAACAGATGTCCGCCATCGAAGCTTAAACTGGCTGACACGATCGAACCAATATGGTTAATAGTTGCTTTTTGTTCCCAGGATCCATAGGTCTCCTGTCCATTGATTTTCACCACTCCATCCGAACTGGCGGTCATTACAAGGTGATCATCGGCGCTGAAGGTGGCAGAGAGGACAACACCTTTATGGCGAATAGTGACTATTTCTTGCCATGATCCATCGTCACCCTGACCACAGATTTTCGCTTTGCCATCATGAATACCGGCGCTCACCACATGACGACTATCGTGACTGAAGATGGCGAATCTGAGCCAGCAGTCATGGGGGATTTTGGCTTCTTGTACCCATGACCCATTGATCTTCTGGCCATAGATTCTCGCCTTTTTATCCATACCGGTGCTCACCAGATGGTAGCCATCGGCGCTGAAGGTAGCCTTGCAGATTGTATTACTGTGGCTAAATTTGTTTTTTTCCACTAATTCAAATTTTTCACATTGAGACATCAGTTTACTGTTGGTGAAAAGAAGGTCGGCAGGAAAATGAATCTCATTTCGTTGTTCTATAAGTGACTTGATGGTGTCCTCATATGCGAAAGGCTGCAGCCAATGACGGAGTTTTTCCTTATCTTTTTTTGTCGTAGCGATGGTATTGAGTTGACATTGGTGAGGTGAAGGAAACCGGCGATACCAGGCTCTTTCCACAATCTTATTTGTTTTAATAAATGTGTGAAAATGTTTGCATACCATTGCTAAACCGGTGACCTCTCGAAAATTTAAATGGCCAATAATCATCAATGTTGGTATGTGGGGCAAACTGAGGAATAAAGATTCATTTTTGTCACACACAGTGACGTCCCTACCTGCACTTATACCCCTTGGCGCTTCCTCTGATCAGGATTGCTTAAGTGTATGTGAGAGTGAATCGTTAATGCTGGGATTTCTTTCCACAGGGGAAAACATGTCTGGTTACTCCACAGTCAGTTTGTATTCTCTCCTTGAGAGGCTTTTCAAAATTGATTAATGAAGGTTGGAAACGGTTTTATAATGAAAGTTCATAACATTAAGGTAAGTGAAGCTAACTAAATTGCGAATAAGTCCCTCTAATCTACAATAATCTCTTCCAAACCAGGGAGCTGGCTTGGCTGTCCTTCACCCTGCCCATAGCATTCAGGAGAACACAGGCTGACAAGGAACACCCTCTTCAGGGCGGGGAGAATATGATACTCAGGAATTCGGGGGCATTTTCGCCAATCGAGATTTAATGAATTTTGCCCTGAATAGCTACTTCTGCGATGCCTGAAAGTAAGGTAACCAATATTATGATTGGTCAACATATGCTAACAGTGCCGAGTATGACCAACTTCTTTTAAGCTGCTCACGGCTCTTTATGCCTATCAATTTGGAAGCCATTTTTTAACCGGTGCAGCGGAATTAAGACTTCAGCTCTCACTGGGGTTCGCCCTCAAAGACTACAGGTGTTAAGCTTGCGTTCAATTTAAGAAGCTTTAAATACTGCTATTAAACGGCATTGAACAGGAAGTGCTGCCAGTGTCTCATCATTGAGAACGGCAAAAGGGTTTTATGATCGGCATTTCTCTGCCAGATAACGTAGGCGGTCTACGACAGCGGGCAGCCTTTATAACTGAGTTGGCTCGTTCTTTTTGAATGATATTAAAGTGAGTAATTAAGCTAGATAGCTTAACCTTTGTGGCAACACTATGAATGCAATTATACGTCTGACAGACGCTAAGGAAGCACTGATAAGAGCAGCGGAAAAGCTGATAGCCGAAAGAGGGCTCGATGCTGTTTCAGATCGTGAAATAGCCAGAGCTGCAGGACAGAAGAATAACTCTGCTGTTCAGTACCATTTTGGTGACCGGGCCGGATTGATTAATGCAATTCTGGATTTCCGGATGATCCCTCTCAACCAAAAACGTCACGAGATGCTGGATGAACTCCATAACCGCAAGGAACCTCCAACAACCAGAGATTTAGTTAAGGTTCTACTGCTTCCCTACATGGAAAACCTTACAGGCTCAAGAGAAGATAGCTCCTATACCAGTCTGGTCAGTCAGCTGTTCCAGCGTGGCAATCAACAGATCGTTGCCATGGATACCCCCAGAAGCAGCTCTCTGGTTCGTATGACTGAAGCATTTGCTACCACCTTGCCACACTTGAGTGTCAAAGAGCGCCATGCCCGGCTCACTTTCCTGGGTTCCATGGTCGTTCACACGGTAGCTCGCTGGGATCAGCAGTGCCGTCTGGACCCCGAGACCTGGACACCGGAACATATTGTTCAGCAGACCCGGTTCCTCATTGAGTTTCTGGCGGGCGGGATGGATCAGGATGCTCTGCAGAGAGAGCCGGAATCAAGGTCCTGAGTTTGCCGTTTGGAAAGACGCTTCCTCAGAAGTTGAACAGAGTTTTTCAAACTAAAAATGAATGTATATAAGTTCATGTTGTGAATTTATGCCATAATGAATGTATATGCACTCATAATTGATGAAAATGAATACTATTGGACAGCAATGTCGAGATCGCCGAAAAGCCAGGGGTTGGAATCAGGCCGAGGCTGCCAAACAGGCTAAAACTACCCGAAGTGTTATCTCAGCCATAGAAAACGATCGATACCGGGGAGCTTTGTGGGCTCTGAACAATTATCTTGGGTTGCTGGGTCTGGAGCTGACGGTCAAAGATGCTGAAAGACCCACATGGGATGATCTTGATGAGTTATTTAAATACGAATAGTGACAACGGGTAAGTACTCAGCCATACGGAATCGAATATTTCTGGCTTATTGGGCAGGTGCTCTGCAAGGCGCAACGACGGGAACATAGCAAGCTATGTGACCAGAGTTGCAACGCAGTCAGAGTGCCTGAACAATAAGTCAGAAAATATGATTTCGTATGGTTGAGTACTTAAATTCATGACTGGAGAGAAGGATTGAATCGCTTTGATGAATGGCCAGAAAAAATGAATCGGGTCCGGGTTCACACTCCGGCAGGGAAAGCTGGAGTGTTGGACTTTGACCGGGGTTCTTATTCCTTTTCTTATGCAGAATCCGGTGAAGACATCTCTTTGACGATGCCACAAAGAATAGCTTCTTATAATAGCGGGGCGCTTCATCCTGTTTTTCAGATGAATATCCCTGAAGGCTATGTCAGGGAAAGGCTAACTGAACGACTAAGGAGGTATATTAAGGTCAACGATGTGTTGTTTCTGGCACTTCAGCAGCATCGCGGAATTGGTCGACTCAGTTACGAAAGTGATCTGGTTCTGGAACCAGCAGGGCATGAAAGCCTTAATGCTCTTATAAATTGGGATCGTCGTGAAAGTGTCTTTGATTATCTTCTGGACAAATACCTTTTGAACACGGCAGCAGTATCGGGCGTTCAGCCAAAACTTCTGGTCAACACTCAGAAGTCCAGTGAAAGAGGAACTTTGGTTGAACCTGAACTGATCGTTAAAACCGGTGGGGATGAGTATGAGAATCTGGCACTGAATGAGTTCATCTGTATGAGTATCGCCCGAGAGTGTGGCATCAGTGTTCCAGAGTTTTGGCTGTCACAGAATGAAGAGCTATTTATCATGAAGCGCTTTGATCTTTTAAAGGGGCAGTCATTAGGCATGGAAGACTTTGCTGTTTTGATGAAAAGATCGGGTGATGACAAGTATGTGGGCAGCTATGAACAGGTTGCTAAAGTTGTACAACTTTATACAAAAGATACGCAGCAGAGTGATCAGATTTTTGATTATGTAGCCATCAGTTGTTTATTAGGTAATGGCGATGCCCATTTGAAAAACTTTTCATTAGTTTATGGCAGTATTTGTCCGTTAATAGAGTTAAGGCTTTCTCCTCTTTATGACGTGGTCAACACGACGGTGTACAAAAGTGATGCCCATGATCTGGCTTTGAAGATGGAGCAGAGCCGGGAGTTTCCAGATCAGGACAAACTGGTGAGATTTGGCAAAGGTATTGGTGTTAAAAATCCTTCAAAACGATTGGAAGAGATGGCGGACATTGCCAGAGATTATATTAATGGCTTTGATCGGTGGGAGTCGTTTCCAGAACTCAGAACTGCCCTGGAGAAGTCCATTGCCAGAGCTATGTCGATAACAGGCTCTGGCGTTAGATACAACGTCAAAAGGAATAAAAAGAGAAAGACTGATCGTTATCTGTGAGGCAGGCATTCAGATCATCCAAACTCTATCTGAGATTAAACCGGCTCAGATAATATCAATATCCGCTACACAATCGAAAATATGGTTGGGCTTGTATGGAACCTGATCGATATCGGCGAGGCGGGATACACCGGATAAAACCAGTATGGTTTCAAGACCAGCCTGAAAGCCTGCAAGAATATCGGTGCGCAGGTTGTCACCCACAATAACGGTGTTGTCTGAGTGTGACCCCATCCTGTTCAGGGCGGCACGGATAATCCAGGCACTGGGTTTACCTACGTAGAATGGCTTTTTGCCCGTAATCCGCTCAATAGGAGCACAGAGTGCGCCGCAGGCAGGAGACATATTGGGACCGTGGGTATCAGGGTTTGTGGCAATAAAGCGTGCCCCTTCAGACACAAACCGGGCTCCGGTGTGGATCATGTTCCAGTTGTAGTTCCTGGTTTCACCCACGACGACAAAGTCCGGGTTGATATCGGTAATGGTAAAGCCTGCCTTATACAGTTCGTGAACCAGGGCACCTTCGCCGATAACATAAGCTTTCTGGCCTTCCTGTCGTTTAAGGAATTCTGCAGTAGCCATGGCAGAAGTGAAAAAGCAACTTTCCGGGATAGTGATACCAGCAGAAGCAAAGCGGTTTTGCAGATCTTTTTCGGTCTGGGAGGGGTAGTTGGTTAGCATGATCAGGGAGATGTCCCGCTCCTGCATGCTATGAATGAAATCATCGGCACCGGGGATCAGGGTGTTATCATGCAGGATTACGCCGTCAATGTCACAAATAACGCTTTTAGACATAATGCTATCTGATCAGGTTGAACTGTGGGAAGGGCATTATAAGGGGCTTGAAAGCCAGAAGGCCAGAAAGCTTTTCTTCCCGAAGTGTTGGCTTACCGTTACCGGATAGACACAGGTTGAATCAGAGGGTCCGGTATCTGCTTGCAAGATCGCCTGACTCAGTCTGTCTGCTGCATTATTCTGGCTTTCTTCATCACTTGCATGCAGTTGTGCAAAAGGCTGGTTTACCACAGATCCCGGATTAGCCCTTTTTGACAGTTCCAGGGAAGTCAGTCGTCGCACAGTAGAGATAAAAAAGCATCATAACTTTTGCAATCGAGCCGCGTCACACCTCATTGTGAACAAATGTTATCTGATTTTATTCAGAAAACTGTGATAGTCATCGGGGTTCAGTCCCAGTTTCTGCAAGTACTGGACGGAATAGAGAAGCACTTCTCCAGCACTATAATTTTTGCTGGATCTAACATCGTTGGGGACAGGCTGAATCGGCTCGTTAAGCTTCCGACGTTCACGGATATATTCGAACCAGGCTTGTAAAAACTGATTCACCAATTTTAACTCCCTCAAATTTTCAGGACAGCGGAAAAAACGAAACTCTATTGTGCCATAGGGTTTGATCATCTTCGCTCCTGGAATATGTAACAAAGAGATAGCCATATATTTGTTTATCACCGCATCAGAAAGCTCACCAAACATTTGTTGCAGAGGCGTCACCTGTACAAAGTGACTGTATATTTTTGAAAACAGCTTAAGCTTCTCCAGTTTTTCTGAATCGGTTTGCCAATGGCCTGAAAGTTTTTTATGTCTGAACCCCGCCATTTTTTCATTGTACGTAGCAATCATCCAATTTATCCGTTCAATGGCTGAATCCCTCATATCAGAATAATCAGAAAACAATTTATACCACTGACTCTCATCATATTTAATGATTCGGTCATTATTTCCAAATGCTCTAAGTAAATAAGGATGGCTCTCAATCTCCCTCTGCAATTCCAAAAGAACACTGGGATCGCCATGGGTAGCACTCAGAGCATCCACATGCTTGTGACCGGAAGAATAACTTATAAGCCCATCTTTTATCATTGAATCAACCGTTTCAAAAACTTTTTCAAAACAATGGTCTACATTGGCTTCACCATCATGGTAAGGCTTACAATTCACCTCAAACCAGGCATCACAATCCATAGTAGGGGTTATGTAGAAAAAGCCATCAAAAGTTAAGGAATGGGTACCAACACTTGCCTTGTTGGCCCCAGACTGTTTCATACGATTTTCAAATATTGGAATATAGTTGAAACTTTGCAAGCTTTTTTCTTCGAGTATAGAAGCTATATCATACTCCAATTCTTCACCAAATTTGAGATTTATGCTGTTATCAGGTGGTATACCCTGTACTACCAAGTCTGGTTTTTCTGCAAACAAATCATTCAGAGTACCTAGCCAGCGTCTTTCAAGTTTTGGTCCAATAAAAACTTCATTAAAAGATTTTCTTAAAGTAATGTTTTTTCGTAAGATGTCACTAATAAGGTTTCTGCTCGGTATATTTTCATCAAAAAACATCAAATTCTTCAATGTATTAGTGATTTCGTGTTTGTGGAAATCAATAAATTTCATAAGATCAAGAAATTCTAAAAAACAGCCATCCCCAAAAAGAATTTGTTCAAAAAAACGAAACGCATCATGTCCGGCTGATTGGAAGCCCTTATTTTTAAATTTATCTTGATGTGAATGGTCTATATAAAGATAGTCGGCCAATAAAGCTCCAAGATAATAGTGTTTATGTCGATTATTATTGAGTGATAATTCACTTTCTCGTTGAGAAAATATCACTGATACGATTGAATTTATTCTTTCAATGTCTTTGACACTAATTCTTAGTTCAGCTCGATACTTATTGGTATCGGTTTTAAAAGTGAATTTCTGGTTTTTTAACAATCCTTCCGTATACAATATGAAGTCTACAAAAATTTCTTTAACATTGTGTTTGATAGTAACGGAATCAATGCTTTTTCCATCGTCGTTTACTCTTTCGATAGATAGATCATGCTCCTCAGTCAATTTATTAATTGTATTCAAGAGATGCTCCGCTGCCTCCTGAGGTGTCAAGTCCGGTACATTTAATTTAAGATCTGAGGCCGCCCTCTTGCGCTTACCCGGTTTTACTTTTGATGATTCTTGTTGACTTTGATTTTCGGCTTGCCCTCCTTTTTTTCTGGTTTGCTGATCACTATTGCCTTTGTTATTCACTGCTTGTTTTTCCTCTGAATTACCGAGACTAATAATACCGGGAATGTGACCCGTATTCTGTTTTAAAAAAATATTTTTAGCAGTGTCAGACAACAAGGATAAAAGAATATTCGAGGTGTTCGCCTGATTATTAATGAGCTCATGTTTTTTGTGAGCCACTTGATAGAGCTTGTCCTTTGCTTGTTTAGAGAACTCTGTGTTTTTTTTCTGTTCAAGCTCTTGCAGCTCTTTTTTTACTTTATATGTTGTACTCTCGAGAAAGGGGTCTTTCCAGCCTTTGAAGACCGATATTTCTTTTTTCTTAAAGGCATCAAACAGTATTTTGTTAGCACTGTTTCTTTCTATAGGAAGTATTTGAGGAAACAACTTGCCTGAATAAACAGGAGCTAAAAAACCTTTACTGTCAAGAGTGAAGGGTTCAGAAGCTATCAAGTATGAAGCAACCATGAATGACCAGGTGAAAATAATGACTGATTTCATAGTGGAGGACTTGCCGTATCCGTCTGTATAAAGGTTGATGTTTTTAGTGGTTTTTCTTATTCAGTAATTCCAGTCTTTCAATTAAAAACTATTACCACAATAAATGAACTAAGTTGACTCGAGTTCTGATAGGGTGTGCAGAATATTGTGCGGCTATTTAGCATAAAAACTAACTGGCATCGGTCAAGTTAGTTACATATCAGGAATTAATCAAACGCGCTGACGAAAAAATCTCAGGTATTCGGCCGACAGGTAGAGAGGCTTCTGTCTGTTGGTGCCTTCAGGAGGCTGTCGCAAAAGCGCTGCATTTTGCCGATACTGCGTTAAAAAATAATGCAGGTTTGCCCGCTACTTTTGCGACATTCTCCAGGTCAGGGAACCATCCAGTGGGTTAAACGACTTCGACTGAGTAGCCAGACGAAAGCGGTACTGGCCAGTAAGGTCACAACAGTCCAGAAGGGAATCATGATAATGGCGCTGGCTGGGTAGAGGTCGTAGGCTCTTACGGGCCAGAGCAGAAGAGGATGTACCAGATAGATGCCCAGACTGTAACGGCTGAACATGGAAATAATGTTTTTGCTTCTACCCTGAATCCTGTCGCCATAGTGCTTGGCAAGACAGAAGACCATGGTCGCCACAAGAACGGTATTAATGGTTTTATAGGAGTTAAATCGACCAAAGCTGTACATTCCCTTTTCGGTGCTGAGCCAGAGCACGCCACCTAAAGTAAGCACCAGTCCAAGAATACCGCCAAGAATAATCAATGGTTGATGTTTGCGGGTATCATACTTTGCAAGGCAATAACCCCAGATTAAATAACCCCCGTACAGGAGAGTATTGATATGCCAGAAAGTCTCGATCCTGATCAAATAACTCAATGTCAGCCATAACCAGACCCCGGCCATAAATTTAAGCAGATCATCGGGCATGGTGTGAACGGCAGGCCTTAGAAAAGGAATAACAAGATAAAGAGGAATAAAATAGTAATAGAAGCCAAGGTGGTACCAGGTGCTTTTATAGGGAAGTTCTTTCAGGGTATCAATGGCCCTGGTCCACTGGTAATCAAAAGTGGGTGAGAGTCCTGCCAGAAAGGAATAAAACACGGCCCAGAAAAGGAAGGGCACCAGAACTTTCATCACCCGTCGTCTGAGGAAGTAATCCAGGTCAAAAGGGCGTTTGTCTGATAAAAACAACATGCCGGTGATCATGATAAAAATAGGAACACACCAGCGGGAAAAACTGTTAAAAGTGACCGCTGTGAGCCAGTCCGACATCGGAATTTGCCCGTAAAGGTCACGATAGGGTCCCAATACGTGGATAATGATCACAGCTACTGCGGCCACAACACGTAATAGATCCAGATAAAACACAGGTTCTCTTTTTGATGACATTGGCCTGATTCTTCTTGCTGGGTGACCGTATATTATGAAGTTTGCTTCATAGCTTATTCAGGGGGGAAACTACTTATTAAAGTTTGGGTGTAGTGATCCACCTCTGGAAAGGGATCATAAAAGTGATGCAGTAACCGTTTCCGATCCTGATACTCTTCTGACCCTCTGAAGCCTTCAGTGTGATCTTCCAGTGTTTCCCAGTTTACCAAAAGCAGATAACGGCTATCCTTCTCCAGACGTTTTTGTAGCTGATGGTAGAAGTAACCCTTTATGCTGGCAATGGTGTCCTGTGCCTGAACAAAGGCTCGTTCAAACCCGACCTCCTGGCCCGGTTTTACATCCAGGATGGTTACTTCCAGTATTATTACTTCGCTGTCGTTCTGTTGCAGGGGAGACAAGCTCCGTCCCTTGAAAAAAGACTATCAGAATCCGTTACGGCATGTCTGCGTTTCCAACTCTGGTTGGGTTGTGGTTTCAGAAAGTCAGTATAGGAGTCAATTCTGATTTAAAATAAAGGCAGTTCCTGCCTGTGTTTTTTGAACAAAAGTTCAATTGTTAACAAACAGTTGTCGGGAATAGGGCATTGGCAAGTGCATTTCATTTCGATAAGTTAATAAAAGAGGGTCATGGATGAAAAAACGGGAGCTGAATTATGTATATTCTGCGACTGAATGCTGCCGGACAACCGGTGGAGTGGCTGACCTGGCAGGAGACAGTCTGTCTCTACTCGAGAGACCTGATCCGCTGGAGCCTTGGTGACATCATTTATCGGGTAAGAGGTGGCTATAACCGATGGCTTGGCGCCCAGACGGTCATTGAATTACCCAGCATCATTGCTTGTGGTGGTAAACGACTCTTCCCTGCCCGCACAAATCCAGCCTTAACTAACACTTCTCTTTTTGAACGTGATAATCACCAATGCATGTATTGTGGCAAGTTCCTGGCACGCCGGTTTTTGACCCGTGACCATATTCTGCCTACCTCAAGGGGCGGACAAGACGACTGGATGAATGTGGTGGCTGCCTGCAAGCGATGCAATCAATTCAAAAGTGATCGTTTGCTGGATGAACTGGATATGACACTGGTGGCGCTACCCTATCGACCGAATGCCGCTGAATATCTGGCTTTAGTGAATAGCCACCGGATTTTGCCGGAGCAGGCGGATTATCTCAGCAGCCAGTTTTCTAAAAACTGTCGCTGGAGTCTTGATCCGGATCGTCTGGACAAAGAGCCTGCACAACTGATTGATGACTTCATTTAATGATTCTTCTCTTTTGAGATCATCAGCTCAATCCGGGCAAGGTTTCAGAAGGATAGCGACTAACGGTCTAGCTACTACCTTGCAAGAATTTACGGAATTAGACGATATCCAATACCGTTCATGATTGACTCGCTCAGCTCAGGAGATCCTCTACTGGACTGCCCTTCAGCCTTATGAGGTCAGAGACAATCGTGCATTTGATCCTGATTGTGAGTTCTACTCAGAACACTTAAAGCAAACGGGGCATTTGGATAAAACACTCTACCCTGAAACTTTGCACCCAGCGGACGAGGAGAAAAAATTTCCCAGAGACTTCGATCAAGGCGATGATCAGCTTAATCTCGGGGCCGATAATGCCGTTTTACCTCTGGTCGCTCTGGTCAGGGGACTTACGCTGCTGGCCAACCGGGGTAAGTTTAATCTGAACGTAAACACATTCAGGAAAACCATTGTTGTGACGACCTCTGTCCTTACTATACACGGTTTTAAAAAGTAATTCTGTCAGGCATATTGGGTACGGATCTGGATGAGTCATCGTATCAAGATGAACCTCGTAACCACAGAGATCACATGAGGAATCTCCCCGCATCACAAAGGGTATGTCTTCCAGCTTTTCACCTTTTCCGTTAAAAACGACGGGTAGTGCCATACGGCGATGTTCGGCTTCCGGAAATATAAGGAGAGACAGACTACCTTCAAAGGTATCAAATCTGAAATCTACAGAAAAACCATCGGAATAATCAGGGTTAACGCAGATAAACTTTATAGAGTGTTTTCCCCATACGCGTCCTCTTTTGGTTATTGATTCATAAAAAAGCTTTGAAATTTTGCAATAGTAGGTATCTTCTCCTGGCTTCTTAAACACTGGAATCACCTCCTCTCTATCTTGACCCCCATAGAGCTTAACAGGCATCTGCTCAGTTCTGTCATAAAATAAGGCATCATCCTGATTCAGTCGTATACTGGCAAGGCAGTTTTCCCTGTGCCTGCTCATTTTCGTCAAAGCTACCTGTTGGTGGCATATTTGGCACTTAACTTTGTTATAACGGCATTTTAACAAGTGTGTCGGCATCAGGGCAGACTGATGTTGAAAAGAACAGCCATCATCTCTGTTAGGGCAGAAACCGATTTTAGAGCATTTGCTTAAATGTTCCCGTATAGCCAGCACATTTTGATTCAACCCTATGCGGACGTTACAAAAACGGCATTTGGCGATTAGCTCATTAGTACTTCTGAAACACTGCAAGTATGCCGAATCAAGATTTTGCTCTATGGAATTGAAAAAAGCATACGACGGGTGATTATTATGACAAGCTGCACCTGTGCTCTCCCGTCCAGAATGAATACTGGCTGGCTGTTCGGGCCTGTTTTGAAGTGCCTCGAAGACCCGGGTAAATGCGCCTGCCAGTTGCAGGTGTTCGGGGTCATTAATCTGGCGGCAGATATGAAGAAATTGCTCGACCCTGTCTTTATCTTCTGCCATTACAGGCACACCATAAAATAACACGCTCCCCGGAGGCATCGCCTGCTCTTCCTCTTCTTGGTTCATGGGTACTGATCGATCTTCGGGAGAACCGGGGGTATGCTGCTCTTTGATATGGTTCTTTATGAATGCCAGCGGGCAACTGTGCCCACAGCCTAACGGACATTGAAACATGACGACTGCGGCAGCGTCTTCATAGTTGAATGAATGTTTATGCATTTTCCCACGGCAAGTAATGCATTCTTTGATGTTTTTCATTTTTGCTTCAGTCATTGCCTCAAAACAGTCAATGCAGACACTGTGTGGAAGACTCGAAGTGCAGGTTTTCGCTTCTCCGGTAATGAGCTCAGTGCAAACCGGACAATACAAATGTTGCTGGTTGCCATTAAGAAAAGCGGTAGCGTATAACGGAATGGGGGTTTCATCGCGGTTTTCCGGAGGTTGATAATCGTAAATCACTTCAACTTTCTGCCGGTTAATCTGTGCTTGCCTTCCATCCCTTTCGGTAGATGCTGTTCCGGGTTCCCGGGTTTGTTCTGAGTAATGCATTGCATGAGCTTCAGATCGAGTCGATCTGTCGTTTCTTTCATTATTCCTGCCTTCAGGATTTACAGGTCTCTGAGCACCAGAACCCTCACTGGCATCCCGTTCAGACCTCTCATAGGGTTGAAAAGGCTTCTTGCGAACCCAGCGGTTCCATTCATGCCAGCCGCCACCCGCAGGGAGTGATGGACCGAAAATCTCCGGATACAGTGACTCAAGAAAGCTCTGGCTATAAAGACTTAACCTTAAGTGGGCTTCGAATCTGCTGATGGATAACAGCTTGCCGTTGCGCTGGATGATGTATGAAAGTTGTCCATTACTGTCCTGTACCAGAAAGGCTGTCCCGTGAATGAATGCCAGAAATCTTAATAACGGATCATCGGACAGTGCGTTCTGTATCAGCCTATTAGTCCATCTCAAGACAGACCTGACACCATCGGTATTCCTGTGAACAGACTCAGCCGCAATGAGTTGCGGCCAGTTTTCATCGGACATATCGCTGACTTTGGCCACGGCAGGAAACTCCGATGGCGCAAGAACCAGCGATTCTTCCTGATTAAGCCTCAGCCAGATTGAATCCTGGAATAAAACCGACAGGCCGGATTCAGCATAACGGATTGACAGGGGGTAGGTGGCAGGCAGGAGATGGGTTAACGGGTTTTGTACTGCGTCAAGGTCATTGCTATCAGATCTATCCAGTCCATTACCTGCAAAGAGATGGGTGAAATTAAAGGGTGTGGATAAATCAGAATTATTCCTCAGTGATGGTGGCGGGCTGTTTTCGGGGTCTTCCGGGTCGATGTCTGGTGGCATGTCCTGTGTGGCGACACCCTGAATAACCCAGTGCTCATGACAATGTCCCGTTGGGTCAATGTATTTTAAGGCGCCGGGCAGATGGTGGGGCTCCAGATCCAAAGGTTCATTATTGCCTGAGGATTGCCAGATATGGCCTTCAGCCAGGGTGATTTGTAACTTTATCTGACGGTATTGCGGCGCAACGACGGAAACGGTGGTATCAAAAGGGCATGAACTGTCTCCGTGACGATGTGCAGGCTGCGGTGGCAGATTCAGGTCAGGCAATAGGCTCTTTGCTTCGGGCATATTCCGGTAAACAGTGGCCAGCAAGGGTAACAATGAACTCTGCGGAACATGTCCGAGACTATCCACGGCCATTGCCTGTTGTATCGTTGCCAGTTGTACTACGAGGCAGAAAAAAAGAAATCCGCAAACAGCCTGCCAGTAATCTATTTTTTTCATATCACCCTGATATCCGCAGTACACCATTCCGTTCAGCAATAACTTGAGTGGTATGTCTGACAAAGTATAAGAATTCTCGTCGGTAGACTTTCTGTCATTCCAAGTAAATGCTTTTCTTTTTGATTTAACGTTCAGCGTATCAATAAGCTCAGCTCATAACGACTCCGAATAGCAGGATAGACCATCAGAGAGAGAGTGATCATCATTACAGGGCTTAATAGCAATTTTTTTTCAAGCTATGGCAAGGTAGAATCAATACACCGGGGATAATAATATGAAATGACGTAGATATCCCACCAGTGCATCCAACATCTCAGGCTATTTAAGTACCTAACCAGTTGGTTTCGCATATTCTGGACGGCGGCTTTTTCCATCCTTCTGCGTTCCAACTCTGGTTGCGTAGCTATGGCTACGCGCCCGTCGTTGCGCCTTGAAGGATGAAAAAATCCACTCGCCAGAATATGCGAAACCAACTGGCCAGGTACTTATATGATTTTGTATTGGGCTGACCAGGCTTGCGGCTTTTTTTCAACTCAAGGATTCTTCAGCTGTGGAACTTTCGTTTAACTAACGTGTCTAAATTACAATATCTCTCCAGGTGGGCTCACCCTCATCAAGATTAAGGACAATTAAAGTAAGATAAAAACGATGGAACCATTATCTCAAGACTCACGTAATCAGGTGCCAAATGCCTCTTCTTACCGTGCTACAGCCGCTTTTATAGAAGATGCTACAACGAAGTGCATTGTTTCCGGCAGGGCCGTTAGCCCCGCCAGCAGTGGTGCATTTGGAGTCAATTGTGAAGATTTCACAGCCGATCGACAAAAAGAGATCGGAATTTCCTCCAGAGCCATTGCTTCAGATCCAGATACCTGTGAAGCCACTCAACGCAAACGCAAACGGCTCTTTACCGATGCCGGAGATATTGCTCTTAGGGTAAAACCTAAAGCATCATTACCCGGATCTTTAACAAAGTTTAAAGCCAATCCGGGTGACAACACTGCTATCTTGAACCAAAAACAAGTCGAGCTGATTCAAAAAGTCTTTGATGGTCGAAGCCGTGAACTCTCAGAAGAGGAATTTAAGAACGTTATCGACTATTTTTCACGAAAAAATTTTAGAGGTCACGTACCCAGAGTCTATTTAGAATCACCCGCCTTGATGAAAGAATTTTTAAGGAATGGTGTTTTGAAAGTTTATGAAATACCAAAGGATAAACTAACTAAAGATATACTTTTGTCTAAGAGCAGTTTTGGTATTAGTTGCTGTGACTTCGATAAACTACCAGACGAATTGAAAACAGATTTTGATTTTCTTATTGAATATTCATCCCGTAAAGGTATTCCCTTTGGCACACCGCCGGAACTGGCTGTTCTTATTTATGATTATCTGGACATCACGGAGAAAATAAAATCTCTCAATCAACTTCCGGACAGCTTTAAAAATAAAAATGATGATTTTTACGATGAACTCATTCATTCAGGAATGATAAAGCTTGAAGACCTTCCAGAACACGTCAAGAGCAAAAACAAAGAATACTGTCTTTCGCAATTATCAAAAGGCCTGTGTGAATTATCAGAAGTTCCGGTTCATTTGTTGACGAAAGAATCCATTCTGGATTCGATCAAGGGTAAATATTACTGGCGTAACTTTAGTAGTGTTTTTTTTGATGAATACAAGGTTTTTATCAAGGACTCTGTATTTTTTGAAGAAGTACTGGTCAGGGCTGTAACAGCTGATTTGGAAAGTGTTATTAAATATGATTCTTCATTGAAATATTCTTCAGGGGATTTATGTATGCAGCAAGCATATTGTTACGCCTCAAAAAGATATAATTCAGACGCAGAAATGCTTGCTTTGTTATTTGAGAAACTGGTAAGAGTTAATCCTTTTTTTTTAGTTTATATTGAGGATTTAAATGCTGAGTTGGCGCAGAATTTAATCGATAAAGCAAAGGATTCATTATTGAAAATATTAAGCGGAAGGCCTGAAGTAATCCCAGGCTTTCATGTTGGAGTCCTTAAAGTTTTCTTTGATAAAGTTAATGCAGATAACGAATTTAAAACCCATGTCTTGAGTATTGTCTATCGATATTTTCCTTACCAGAATAACAGCAAGACTTCTGAGGAAATTCTGCAACAGCAAGATGAGATAGTACTTGGTACTGAACCCTTTGACAGGGGATATAGTCACTTTCTGAGCCGAAAGTTACGGCCAGCCAATCCTCAGATTGCATTAGATTACATTGAACGGAATCTGGATTTCTTGTACTTTTTTGACGACAAAGAATATCTGAAGCGGTGCTGCATTGATCCAATAATCAGGCAAAAGCTCATACACATACTTGCAGAAAGGTTGGTTTCTGACAAACAGGCGCTATTGATATACTGGCAAGATCGTCTACCTCGACGATTACTGGATGATACGCTGGAATTTCTCAAAGATCCGGCACTTTTCTCTAAACTGGATTCTTCCGACAAATTGACAGAACCCGTTAATCCTCTTAAATTTCAACTGCCCAATACTTCGGCATTCGAATTGCTGGTAGCTGCTCACGCGTTTGGTTTTAAACCTGCGGATCCGGCCTCCGGTCGTCAGTTGCAGTCAGAGTTTGCCCATTCCGGTGAAACAGGCTTTCAATGGGTTTATTCTGGTCAGGATCTGCTATCACTGTTCGAAAAAGAGGGCACCATTGTTGGTGGTCGTACACTGGCAATACCTAATGGTGAAGAGGTTGATTACTATAAGTTCCATCGGGTCGGAGAGTGCATGTCTACTTTGGCGGAAGAAGGCATTATGCATAAATTTATTGCCAAAAGTGACCGCTTTAAAAGCCAGAAACCCCGTTTTGGCCAGTATCTTGCCGTACTGGAAAAGGATCTCCCTGAGAAGACCCGAGGTTTCACTGACCGCTTGCAAGTCATCAATGTTGATGGTGAAAGAGCCATACTGGTCTATCACTTCAAAGCGACAAACGACTATGGTGTATACGCTTACACTCCTGATGAAAAAAACACTCCTTATGCGACTGCTGAGCGAGGTCTATTGAATGGCATTCATGATATTGGCTTACTTAATGGCCAGTTTGGCATTATGCCATCGTCAACGGTACCGTCATTTCACGCTATCGGACGTCGTTGGGTATTTCTGAGTCCGTTGTTGGGGAACTCGCAATATTTTGCCCTCCCATTACCCGGGGATTTCAAAGGCTGGATCGAAGCTATTGAACGTCCTGATTTTGGCTGGGCTGGTCTACGGGATTGGGGCGATGTGGAGTTTTATGGCTCTATGAAAAGTGGCCTGGCTGCCGCAGACTCTATATCGTCGGGTTATACTCCAGAGGTTTTGCAACGATTAAGCTTCGCCAATGCTCTGTGCGAAAACCTGCTGGCAGCTGTGTTATTAAGATCACGCTTGCGTCGGGACTCCCCGGATTATCATTATCAAAAACAATCGGCATTGAAAGAGACAGAAAACTTTATTGAACAGCTACTGAACGAATACCTGTCGGGCCTGTTTGCAAAAGAAAAAGAATTACAGCCCAAGGCAAGATTGCAAGAGTTCATGCAGTTAAACGATACCAAATACCGTTCATGGCTGACTCGGACAGCTCAGGAGATCCTGTACTGGACGGCCCTGCAACCTCATGAGGTCAAAGACCCCTCTGCATTTCCCTCTTCTGATGAGTGTTACTCAGAGCACTTAAAGAAAAATGGACATCTTGATGAAATGTTGTACTCGAAATTGCATCCTGTGGACACGCAGAAAAAATTCCCCGGAGACTTTTACAAAGCCAATGGTCAGCCCAATCTCGGAGCCACTAACGGTGTTTTTCCTCTGGTCAGTCTGACCAAGGGGCTTACGCTGTTGGCTGCCAATATTTTTGCATTCTCAGATCAATACTCCGAGGATGATAATTTGGCTTGGTCCAAGTTGTAGATAAGCAAATGGTGATTTACCAGGACTTTTCCACAGCAGTCCAGACAGGGAATACGACTGGATAACCTGAAGAATGTTTTTCTTCGCTGGCATGAGAATCGAGTTGAAAAGTCCAGGCAGGCAGGTCTTTCAGAGCCCGAAAAATTTACGCAAGGGACATCGGAAGAGCGGCCAACTATCTATTGACTGATGCAGGGGTAAGGGCAGAAGACAGTAATCTGCTCCAGTCACATGGCCAAACCGACATTGTTAAAAAACACTATGACCGCCATCATCATTTACCCGCCAAGCGTGCCGCTATTCGGCTCTATGAAAAAGAGCTGAGGCATTTGCTCGCTGGAAGCAAGGTTTATCGGAATATTGGGAAATATTAGCTGGCAGAGCCAATGTCTTGATTAAAAAGCGACAGATGCCCATAGTCAGGGAAAAGTAATGTGTGATGGAGTAAAAAAACGACGTAAGCAAGCCAATTTATTTTTCAAATCAAACGTAGAATAATAACGAGCATTCAGAAACCTTTGACAAGATGTTTGTCCAATGACGTCAGTTAACTTTGAAATGCTTCGTTCCAAATGGCCGGAACTGGCGAATCTTGGTGCTCAGGCCGAGCAATATGTGCACTCTGATCCTGAAAGCAGTGTGGTTAAACTGCGCAATTATCTGGAGCTGATCGTTCGTTGGTTATACCGTCATGAACGTCTTCAGCAAGGTTACCGATCCAGTGTCTATGATCTGATTTCTGACGATACCTTCCAAAGCATCATCCCCAAGCCTATCTCCATGAAGATGGATGCACTGCGTATTCATGGCAACCGGGCTGCTCATGGTGATCCTGTTAAAGCTGAGGATGCTCAGTGGCTGCTCAAGGAAGCCCATATCGTGGGGGCCTGGATGTACCTGAAGTATGCGGGTGGCCATGCCGATGACTTTGCGAAATTTCAACTGCCCTCTCCCCCAAAAGCCTCCTCAGAGATTCATCCAAAAGAACTGAAGAAAAAGCAGGAACAATTAGAGCAAGCCAAAACCGACCTGGAAGAAGCTCAGAAGCGGGAAATTTCCATTCTCCGTGATCTTCAGATTGCCAAGGAAAAAGCTGACGAGCTGGAAGCCCGATTAGAACAAAGTCGCAAACAGGGTGAGCAGGCAGCAAGCGTTTTAGACATGGATGAGGCGGAGACGCGTCGCCGTCTGATTGATTCCCGGTTAATGGCGGCAGGCTGGAATGTTGCCGAAGGTGTCCAGAACACTCTGCAGGTCACCCAGGAACACCCGGTCAAGGAGCAACCTACTCCAACCGGTGACGGTTATGCAGACTATGTGCTTTGGGATGATAAAGGCTTGCCAATTGCTGTTGTTGAAGCCAAACGCACCAAAGTCGATGCTGAAAAAGGCCGCAAGCAAGCCCAACTCTATGCCAACTGGCTGGAGAAGGAATCTGGCCAGCGTCCACTGATCTTCTACACCAACGGCAACGATATTTTTATTTGGGATGACCACCCTGCCCGCAACTATCCACCTCGCAAACTGTTTGGCTTTTATAGTCCCCAAAGCTTGCAGTATCTGATCCAGCAAAGGAATAGCTGTCGTCCTTTGGAGTCCGTTTCAGTGGACACCAGCATTGCTGGCCGCCTTTATCAGATGGAAAGTATCAGTCGAGTCAGCGAGCGTTTTTCTGACCGTCATCGCAAGGCTTTGATCGTGCAAGCCACAGGCACCGGTAAGACCCGAGTCGCCATTGCTCTGACCAAAAAGTTGCTGGATGCCCGATGGGCCAAGAGAGTGCTGTTTCTCTGTGACCGAAAAGAGCTCAGGAAACAGGCCCGAAATGCTTTTAATGAGTTTGTGAATGATCCGATCTTTGTGGTGGGAAGAACGGACAAGAAATATCAGGATAACTCCCGCATCTACATTTCGACTTATCCTGGCATGATGAACATTATGGATCAGTACGATGTGGGCTATTTTGACCTGATCATTGCCGACGAATCGCACCGTTCTATCTATAACGTTTACGGTGATCTGTTCAAATACTTTGATGCTCTGCAGGTAGGTCTGACCGCTACACCCGTAGATATGATAGGTCACACCACTTATGGACTGTTTGGTTGCGAAGGCCGGATTCCTACCTTTGAATATTCTCTGGAAGCGGCCATTGCTGACTCTTACCTGACTCCCTACGAGATCATTACCCACACCACACAGTTCCTGCGAGAAGGCATCAAGCAGGACAAGTTGAGCGATGAGCAGATTGCTGAACTGGAAGAGCAAGGGATAGACCCGAATACCCTGGAGTTTGAAGCCAAAGCGGTTGATAAGGCGATCTTCAACCGGGATACCAACCGGGCCATCATGCGAAACCTGATGGAAAATGGACTGCGAGATAAAGATGATCAGCTGCCCGGTAAAAGCATCGTCTTTGCCCGCAGTCATAAACATGCGGTGCTGCTGCAGAGTGTGTTTGATGAAATGTATCCCCAGTTTGCAGGCAAGTTCTGTCAGGTAATTGATAACTACGATCCCCGTGCCGAGCAGCTGATTGATGATTTCAAAGGGGGTGATCAGTCCACCAATGATGAGCTGACCATAGCGATCTCGGTGGATATGCTGGATACCGGAATTGATGTACCGGAAATAGTGAACCTGGTCTTTGCCAAACCCATCAAATCCAAAGTGAAATTCTGGCAGATGATTGGGCGGGGAACCCGGCTCTGTGAAAACCTGTATGGTCAGGGCAAGCATAAAGAAAAGTTCCGGATCTTCGACCACTGGGGCAACTTTGAATACTTTGAAGAAGACCCCGGAGAAGGAGAAGTCAGCCAAAACAAATCATTGGCCCAAAAACGTCTTGAAGCCTGGATTGAACTGGGCAAAGCCGCGCAGAAAAAGTTTGAACAGGGCAGCCTGAAAACCATCGCCAGGCAATTGCAGGAGCAAGTGGTAGGGTTGGATGAAAGCTCCATTGCTGTTCAGGAGAAATGGCAAACCCGCGACCGGCTCATGGATCTGAAAGTCCTCGAACAGTTCGCACCACAAACCCGGCAGCAACTTCAGGATGAAATAGGCCCTCTCATGCAATGGCTGGATGTGCGGGGGCAGGGCAATGCTCTGCGCTTTGATATGGATATGATCGAAGCCCAGACAGCGCTCTACACCAATAAAGACCGCTTGATGAAGCCCTGGTCTACAGTGGTCAACAAACTCGATATGCTGCCGCCTCACCTGGCTCAGGTTCAGCAACAGGGTGAGATTATCAATCAGGTGCGTGACCCTGATTGGTGGCAAAACGCCAGCTTTGCAGAGCTCGAACATGTTCGGACCCGTTTGCGAGGCATTATGTACCTGATGGAAGGCGAGGTCGCTCCACCGCCAGCTGAACCTGTGTATCTGGATGTCAAAGAAGATCAGGCTCTCTATGAAATCGGTCAGCGAGAAAGCAAGATCAAGTCAGTGGATCTCAAGCTCTATCGCCAGCAGGTGCAGGGTGCTCTGGAACCCCTTTTTACAAGCCATCCGGTGCTGCTGAAAATTCGTAACGGGCAACCGGTGGATGAAAAAGAGCTGGAAGAACTGGCCAAGCTGGTAATGGTTCAGAACCCCAATGTGGATATTCGGGCTTTAAAAGAGTTTTACCCTGAAGCTTCCGCCGGGCTGGATCAGATTCTGCGCACACTGATCGGCATGAACAGCAGTGCCGTGGCGGACAAGTTTGCCGGGTTTGCTGCCCAGTACAACCTCAACAGTCAGCAGATCCGTTTTCTGGATATGCTGAAAAACCATATCCGGGACTTCGGCACCGTGGAAATGAAGCAGCTCTTCGAGCAGCCCTTTACCCGTATTCATGGCGAAGGCATTACCGGTGTATTCACTGATATGACCCAGGTGATGGCCATTAAGGAAATCGTGGACGGTTTTTCGGTTAATTTAGGGGAGTCAGCTTAAGTAGACACTGGCTCTCTGACGCTTCAGGAAGCCAAAGACAGCTCAGAGGTAGAGAATATTGTCACCGCTCATGACTGGTTAATGTTCATGCTTGAAGCAGTGTCAGAAAGGTCGCAAGAAACCACAGCCTTGATGGGTGAAATAAACGTCCAGATGCAGCTTAAATTAGCCGAATTTCCAGCTTTTTACCCAAGGCAGCAGCAAAGCGCTCAAGTGTAGAGAGTTTTACATCTTCAGAATTGTTTTCGATACGGGATATCGCGCTTTTATGGGTTTGTAGCTTTTGTGCCAGCTGGAGCTGGGTCAACCCTGCTTCTTTTCTGGCCTCCTTGAGCAATACTCCAAACTTGAACGACTCATAGCCCTCATCATAACCGTCGGCAAATTCCGGATCTCGGGTTTTCCTGTCTTGAATGTACTGATCCAGATCTCTCATAATATCCTCCTGTTCAGATAATCCCTGCGACGCTTTTCAGCCAGCTTGATGGCTTTTGACGGTGTCTTCTGTGTCTTTTTTTGAAAAGCGTGATTTAATACGATCAAGCTGCCTCCGTCAAAGAAACCCAGCAGACGAAATATAACACTTCCAGATTGAACTCTAACCTCCCAGATTTCCTCAGTGCCAACCAACTTTTTAAAATAACTGCTCGGTACTTTCTCCTGCTCCTGAACCAGCTTCAGAACCCAGGTAACTTTTCGAGCCTGCTGGCTGCTCAGGGTATTCAGAAAATCGGCAACAGGCGTTTTGCCGTCTTCCGTTGTATAAAAACTGATTACACGCATGGTCACAGGTTAACACAGGTGTAAACTTTTTCCAGCCGGTTTCTGGTAGAAAATTCGGGTTCTGCCAGCCAGTAAAGGATATAATCAGCGATATTTTTCTGAATAACTCCGAGATATTCCCCTCCATGATCACAGGCGAACTGAAAAGCAAAATCGACAAGCTCTGGGAAGAGTTCTGGGTCGGTGGTATTACCAATCCGCTCACCGTGATTGAGCAGATCACCTATCTGATGTATTCCCGCATGCTCGACACCATGGAGAGCAAGGACGAGCAGAAAAAAGCCCTGGCCGGTGTCGATTTCAACCCCCGCTTTCAGTCGTACCAGCAGGATTGCCGGTTCAGTCATTACTGCAACCTGGGCGCTGACGAAATGATGGAAGTGGTGCGGGATGAAGTTTTCCAGCACTTCAGAAGCCTCTCTACCGAAAAAGGCGACGAAGGTTCACTATTGGGCGAATTTATGAAAGACGCCCGTCTGGAAATCGTAAAGCCCAACCTGCTGGTTAAAGCGGTAGAGATGATCAAAAACCTGCCGCTGGATCGGGGCGACACCAAAGGTGATCTTTACGAGTACCTCCTCAGCAAGCTGACCACAGCGGGTATTAATGGCCAGTTCCGTACACCGCGCCATATTATTCGGGCCATGGTGGAAATGATGGAGCCTAACCCGGCCCGGAGCGAGCGCATCTGTGATCCGGCCTGTGGCACGGGTGGCTTTCTCTCCACTACCTATGAATACCTGCTGGAAAAATACAGCTCTCTGGACAGTATTCATACCGAAACCGTCACCAACGAGAAAGGCGAGCTGGAACAACAGAAAGTTTTTTCCGGTGACCTGCTGAGCAAATACCGCCAGCATGTGGACTTTGATATGTTCCACGGCTACGACTTTGACTCCACCATGCTGCGCATTGCCGCCATGAACCTGATTATGCACGGCGTGGACGAGCCGGATATTCACTATCAGGACACCATGAGCCAGAGCTTTAGTGATCGTTACCCTGAAGCATCCCACAACGGCTTTCATCTGATTCTCGCCAACCCACCGTTTACCGGGACCCTGGACGAAGAAGACATTGACCCCGATATTCTGAAACTGGTCAAAACCAAAAAGACCGAGCTGCTGTTTGTCGCCCGAATCCTGCAAATGCTGAAAATCGGTGGTCGTAGCGCCACAGTTGTCCCTCAGGGTGTGTTGTTCGGTTCGAGCAAAGCCCACCAGAGCCTGCGGAAAACCCTGGTAGAAGACAACCAGCTGGAAGCCGTCGTAAACCTGCCTTCCGGTGTCTTCAAACCTTATGCTGGTGTAGCTACAGCTATCCTGATTTTCACCAAGGGCGGCGAAACCGACAACGTCTGGTTCTACGATCTGAAACACGACGGCTTTAGTCTGGATGACAAACGTAATTCTGTTGAGAAAAATGACTTGCCTCATCTGGTGGCCAGCTGGAAAGCGTTCCGTAAAAGTAAGCAGTTGCCAGTAGAAGAGTTTACAGGGCACAAACTCCGTTATACCGACGATACCTCACGTCATTCCTGCGAAGCTGGAAATCCACCCCTCATAGAAAACAACGACTGGATTGACCGCACCCAAAAAGCGTTTGTTGTACCCAAACACGACCTGAAAGCCAACAAATACGACCTGACCATCAATCGCTATAAAGAAGTGGTGTATGAGGAAGAGGTTTATGATCCGCCCAAGGAGATTTTGGGGCGTCTGAAGGCTTTGGAAGCTGCGATTCAGCAGGAGCTGGTTGAGTTGGAGGGGATGTTGTGAGCTTCTTCCAAAATGAGAAGGGCTGGCCGCTAAAGCCTCTCAAGGAAATAGCAACGTTAAAGCGTGGTTATGATCTCCCAGTTCAAAACAGATTTCCAGGTGATATTCCAATATTTGCTGCAAACGGGGTAAATGGCTCACACAATGACTTCATGGTGAAGGGGCCTGGAGTCGTCACTGGACGAAGCGGGACTATCGGTAAGGTTCATTATGTTGCTGGTGATTTTTGGCCACTAAACACAGCTCTATATGTGCAAGATTTTCACGGAAATGACCCGCGATGGGTTATGTACATGCTTCAATCTTTCAAACTTGAACGTTTCGTTAGAGGCGCAGGTGTACCAACCCTGAACAGAAATTTAGTGCATGATGAACAGGTCCCACTCCCCCCACTCCCCGAACAAAAACGCATCGCCGCCATTCTGGATAAAGCCGACCAGCTGCGCCAGAAACGCCAGCAGGCCATCGGTCTGGCCGACGAATTCCTGCGCAGTGTGTTCCTGGATATGTTTGGTGATCCGGTGACGAATCCTAAGGGGTGGGAGGTGAAAGACATTTCAGAAGTTTGTACTGATATTGTCGACTGCGTAAACAGAACAGCACCAGCAGTTGATTATAAAACACAGTATAAGATGATCAGAACAACCAATGTTCGGAATCACAAGCTGAATCTGATCGACTTGAAGTGTGTAGAAAAAGACGTATATGAAAAGTGGATTCGCCGTTTGAAGCCTCGGAAGGGCGATATCATTTTTACTCGTGAAGCCCCTGCAGGTGAAGCAGGCATAGTAGATACAGACGAACTCATTTTTCTAGGGCAAAGGACTATGCACTTCCGACCGAATTCAAATTGCATGAAATCATCGTTTCTGCTGTATGAGTTAATGGACAATGGCATTAAGCATCAAATTCGCAAGTTGAGCTCAGGATCGACAGTTACACACCTATCCGTACCTGAGTGTAAAAAATTTAAAGTTCGTGTCCCACCAGTTGAGATGCAAGATAAATTTGAGCAAATAAGAGCTCAGATAGAATGTTTGCAGGAAAAGAATCAACAAGCTGAATCATTTCCATTGTTCAACTCCCTCAGCCAAAAAGCCTTCGCCGGAGAACTGTAAGCCGAACTGAATATTCATCCGATGGTGGCATGGTAACCGTGCTACCATGCAATCCATGTTCGCTTCTTTATAAAGACAAGGCTATAGCAGATATTTTTAACGGTAAGGCTTCCCGCCTGGCCCGCAAAGTCTGTCCTCAGTCGTTTTGGCGAATCGCCGCAAGAAAGTTGGTACAGCTGGATTCTGTGCTAATCCTGGATGAACTGAAGGTTCCACCGGGTAACTGTCTTGAAGCCTTGACCCGAGACCGGAAAGGGCGTGAAATTCGTATGATTTTTTTGCCGGAATCAAAAATATTGACTAGGCTCATGCACTGATAGCGGTCGTCATGAGTTGTTGATGCCTGTCTCAATGGTAAAAACAATAAAGACCATTATTTGTTTTCGTGCGTTCATCAATGATTGGATTTAAACAATCTCATGAGAAGATACGCATTATTTTTTATTTTTACCCTGCAGTTGTCCTGGGCAAGCATCAGCAACTCAGATACGGATAATCACGGTTATCGTGAAGCTGAAAGCGGGTTAAATACACTTTCACCTTTTGATTTTGAGTTTCACAGCGTGTCGCCATTGGGCTTCTTTTTCCGTCTTGGAGATGATTTTACTTATCGCCGTTATGGCGATTATTTATCGCTGAACGGTTTGCGCACACTGCCCACGCTGGCGTTTAACGCCATGATTTACTGGATGGTGAGTAAAACTACAGCCTCCGTACTGAGCCGCTGGACAGAAAACCCTTTGATGCTGCACACCGCTCAAGTCTTGTCCATGGCCATTTTGCCCGGTGTAAAAAGTGCCTTGTACACTTGGTATACCGGGACTCGTTTGGGATCAGAACAAATTCAGGTGGACCCTCCTCACATCCGCAAGCGATTTTACCTGGAGCTGATTTACCAGCAGCAAAGTCACCAGCAGACTTTGCGAATAACGCCATTCCCGTTGAACCCATCCATCAGCCCCTGGTTGGCCGAGACTCCATTACCTGAGGGCTACTCCCCCTGGCTGGAGCTGTACGAGGCCAGTTCGCAACACGGTGTCGTTCATATTGATCTCTCATGGGTTTCACCCATGGCGGCAAATGCCATTCGCATTGATATTGACTATTCAGACAAAAGCAGGGAGTCAACTTTAGTCACACTGACCAACACTGGAAACTCACAAAGTTTACCGGTGAGTATTGAGTCGTTGTTGCATAATGAGGCGAAAGATTTTGCCAATGGTTTTTCCATTGCCAGCCTGCTAAGCGATGCGGTCATTAAAAACACCATAGCTTTGATCCAAAATCCGGATTCGGCCTCAACCAGCCTCCCTGTGTCACAGGTCGCTGGCAACGTTGAATTTGAGGCGGATGGTCATAGCGGTCAGCTCTCACTTTGTGGCGAGCAGCAACCCGAATGCAACAGCCATCTGCAATTGACCTATAAACTGTTTCCATACCCGCATTTTGGTATGACTTTGCAGGGGCAGCAGGACATCAAAACCAGCGTTGACGCGACCATTAAACAGCTGGCGAATGCCAACCGCGCTGAGCTAATTCTGCAACTGCTGGAAAAGGCGGTTCTACACTTTTTCATAGCCTCTTTTCAGCAAAACAATCAGGAGCCAGAGAATACTGGCAAGCCTTATTTTCAGGCCTCCTCTCAACCTAACGAAAGAAGCCTTAAAACGATCATAAACACCCCTCACAATAAACTTGCTAAAGCGTTGCAGCCAGTGGTTAAAACGTTGATGCCAGAAGGTGGTATCTGGAAATCAGGAAAGCTCTCCGACGTTCCACCGGTGCTGTGGGTGCTGCATCCTGCGTTATTTAGAAGTTTTATGGTAAAGCCCGAAGTCTCATCATCCGAACCTTTAAAAAGGTTTAAGGCCAGTCCGGGTGTGAACACCGCTCTTCTTACCGGGAAACAAGTCGAGTTGATTCAAAAGGTCCTTGATGGCAAAGCCAGTGAAATCACAGAAGATGAATTCGTGAACGTTATCGACTATTTTACAATAATAAATTCCAGGCAATATGTGCCTGATGCTTATCTAGAATCACCCAGCCTTATGAAAGACTTTGTGAGGAATGGTATTTTGTGCGCTGACGAAATACCAGTAGATAAACTAACTAAAGATATACTTTTAGCTCAGAGCGATGGTATTCATACTCTTACCCGCTATGATAAATTACCTGATGAATTGAAAAAAGATCTTGATTTTCTTATTGAATTTTCAGGGCGTTATGGCATTCCCTACAGCACACCAGCAAAATTGGCAATTTTTATTTATTGTCACTTGGACACCGTGGAAAAAACAGGGTCCTTGCATCGTCTTCCAGCCAGTTTTAAAAGTGAGTACTTATACGACGAGCTCATTCGTTCAGGAATGATAGAGGTTGATGACCTTCCAGAACGCATTAAAAATAAAAACAAAGCCTTCTGCCTTTCACAATTGGCAAATGGCTTTTGTGAATTATCAGACGTTCCGATTCATTTTATGACAAAAGAATCCATCCTGAGTTCGATTAATAATGGTAAACATTTGAGTCGTAATTTTCGTAGAATTTGTTCCGATGAATACAAAATGTTCACCAGTGATCCTGTTTTTTATGAAGAATTACTGGTTAAGGTCGTCACAGTCGAATTGGAAATGTTGGATAAGTTCGATTCTGAATTATACTCTTATTCAAACAATTCCTGCTTGTGTGAGGTACATAACTCTGCCTTAAAAAGATATGAGGCAGATGGGGAGAAATTTGGTTTATTATTAAAAAAACTGACAAAAGCAAATCCTTTTATTTTGCTTTACACTGTAAATTTGGATGATGCCTTGCTTCAGGAATTAATCGGCATAGCAAAGGAATCATTATTAGACATATTGAGCAGGAGACCTAAAATAAGTCATGGCTTTTACCCTGGACTAATTGATGGTTTCTTTGAAAGAGTGAATGCAGATGAGAGTTTTAAAGTCCGTATCCTGAATATTGTTTATCCTTATGTTCTTGCTCATATTGGGGAGGCTTTCAAACCCCGTACTCGTTTTCCAGAGCAAATCCTCAAGGAGCAAGATAAAATGGTGCTCAAATCCAGGCCCTTTCACAAGGGAAAAGAGCATCTTCTGTTCAGAAAGTTACGGCCTGTCGATCGTAGCATTGTAGTAGAATACATTGAACGACACAGGGAGTTTGTGTACTTTTTTAAAGACAAAGAATATCTCGAAAGTTGCTGCACTGACCCGATACTCCGGCAAAGACTCATATATACATTTGCACAAAGGCTTGTTGCCAATAAACATGATTTATTGCATGATTTTAAGGATAATCTGCCCCGACAATTGCTGGATGATACTCTTGATTTTCTCAAAGATCCGGCACTTTTTTTCAAACTGGATTCTTCTGAAAAACTCACAGAACCCGTTAATCCTCTGGAATTTCAACTGCCTAATACTTCGGCATTCGAATTACTGGTGGCTCTTCACGCATTTGGTGTTCATTTTGCGGATCAAGACTCCACTCGACAATTAAAGTCAGAGTTCGTTCGTGCCGCTGAAACAGAGTTTCAACCGGTTTATCCTGGTCAACATCCGATAACACTGTTTGAGAAAGAAGGTACCATCGTTGGTGGACGTACACTGGCAATAGCCAATGGTGAAGAGGTTGATTACTATAAATTCCATCGGGTCGGAGAGTTGAAGACGGCCCTGGCGAAAGAAGGCATTATGCATCAATTTGCTGCCAAAAGTGACCGCTTTAAAAGTCAGAAACCCCGTTTTGGCCAGTACCTTCTGGTGCTGGAAAAGGATCTTCCCAAGGGTACCGAAGGTTTCACTGATTGCTTACAAGCGAGCGATTTTGATGGTAAAAGAGCCTGTCTGGTCTATCACTTCAAGGCGACAAACAACTTTGCTAAATACGCTCACACTCCTGATGTAACCGGAACCCCTTATGCGACAGCTGAGCAGGGTCTACTGAAGGGCATTCATGATATTGGCGTACTTAATGGCCAGTTTGGCATTATGCCTAAGTCCAGTTTACCGTCCTATCACGCTAGCCAACGTCCCTGGGTGTTCCTGAGTCCGTTGTTGGACGAGTCACTTTATTCTGTCTTCCCCTTACCCAGAGAGTTTACGGGCTGGATCGAAGCTATTGAACGTCCTGAATTCGGCTGGAATGGTTTAAGGGATTGGGGCAATATGGAGTCTTATGGCGCTGTGAAAAGTGGCCTGACTAACAGAGACTTAAAAACTACGGATTATTCTCCGGAGGTTTTGCAACGGCTAAGCTTTGCCAATGCTATTTGCGAAAAATTGCTGTCAGCCGTGTTGTTGAGATCGCGCCTGCGTCGCAACTCCCCGGATTATCATTATCAAAATCTACAGGCAGTGAAAGAGACAGAAAACTTTATTGAACAGCTACTGAACGAATACCTTTCGGGTTTGTTTGCAAAAGAAAAAGAATTACAGCCCAAGTCAAGATTGCAGAAATTGATGCGACTTGACGATGCTAAATATCGTTCATGGTTGACTCGTACAGCCCAGGAGATTCTATACTGGACTGCCCTGCAACCTGATGAGGTCACAGACCCTTGTGCTTTTACCCCTTCTGGCGAGTGCTATTCAGAACATCTGAAACGCAGTGGACGCCTGGATAAAACACTGTACCCGAAACATTTACACCCCCTGGATGAGCATAAAAAATTTCCCAGAGATTTCCGCCTGGCTACTGGTCAGTCCATTCTTGGGGCCAGGCGCTCTGTTTTTCCCCTGATCAGTCTGGTTAAGGGGCTTACCCTGTTTGTCAGCAATATTTTTGCCTACGAAGACCAATATACCGAGGGTGCTGATTGGGAATAGCGTGGATATCCGCCACTGCATCCTGCATCCAGGGTTATTTAGATTATTTTGTGCCGTCCTGGCCCGGGCTGGGGGCTTTTTCCGACTCTGTGTTTTTTTGGAACTTTCATTTAGTTAATGAGTCTAAATTTTTAGCATTCTTTGTCTGAGCTACTTTGGGCAAGATTAAGGACAATTAAAGAAAGGATAAAAACATTGAATCTATTACCTCAAACCTCAGTTAAACATAGGCCAAATTCCTCTTCTGACAGAGCTAAAGCCGATGTTCCAGAAAATGCTAGAGAAAATCAGGGTAATATCTCCGGCAGAGTTGTCAGACCTGTCAGCGATGGAACGTTGGGCTTCAATCGAGAAGATTTCGAATCAGAACCCACAAAAGATCAAAAAGAGACCGGAATGTCCTCCAGAGTGGTTGTTTTAGATATAGATACCTGTGAAGCCAGTGTACGCAAAACAAAACTGAACTTTAACGATGCTGTAGATATTGGTCTTTCGATAAAGTCCGAAGCATCAACACCCGGAACTTTAAAAAAGCTTAAAGCGAGCCCGGGCACGAGCAATGCTATCTTTACGGAAGAACAAGTCGAGCTGATTCAAAAGCTTATTGATGGTCGAGGCCATGAACTCACAGAAGGTCAATTCACTAAAATTATCAGCTTTATAAGACGACAAGACCTTAGCCGATTTTTGCCTCGAGCTTATCATCAATCGCCAATTCTTATGAAAGAGTTTGTAAGACATGGTATTTTTGCGATTCAAGAACTACCAAAAAATAAGCTAACCAAGGGTATACTATTGGCCCAGCCTATGTATATACCTTACCGATGTGGCCTCGATGATCTAACCGATGAATTGAAATGTGATATTAATTTTCTTATTGAGTATTCGAATCTGTATGGTATTCCCCAAGATACACCATTCAGTCTGGCCGTTTTTATTTATAGCCACTTGAATACCACAGCGAAAATGAAATCGCTGGAAAATCTTCCAGTCAGTTTCAAAGATGATGATTTTTATGATGAACTTATTCGCTCAGGAATGATAAGGCTTAAAGACCTTCCAGAATATATTAAAAGTAAAAACGAAGCTTATTGTCTGTCACAACTATCAAAGGGTTTGTGTGATTTGCCAGAGGTTCCGGCTCAGTTTTTGACAAAAGAAGTTATTTTGGATTCGCTCAGTAGCTGTAATTGGTATCATAATTTTGAGAGTATTTACTACCAGAAATGCAACGTGTTCACCAAGGATTCTGTCTTTTTTGAAGAAATCATGCTCAAGGTGGTAACTGCTGAATTGGAAACAAATAATCTTGTCGATGATGCCTATCGAAGGTCCCTGTTCAGGGTATATTCTCTTGCTTCGAAACTGTATGAAAATGACAAAAAAAAATTTGGTCTTTTATTAAAAAAACTGGTGAAAGTTAATCCTTTTGTATTGAATTCTATTGGAAACCTGAGGGGTAGGCAGCTTAAGAAATTAATCGATATAGCAAAGCATTCATTATTGGACATATTAAGTAGTAGGCCTGAAGTAAGCCAAGGTTTTAGTATTTTGGCTCTTTATGGTTTCTTTGAAATAGTTAATGCAGACAGCGCTTTTAAAACCCATGTTTTGAATGTTGTTTATCCTTATTTTCCTGATCATGGGATCGAGTATCTTCCAGATGAAATTCAGAATGAGCTGGATCGAATAGTGCTCAAATCTGAAGCCTTTGATATGGGATGTCATCACATTCTGAACAGAAAGTTATTGCCCGCTGACCCTCACACTGTAATTGACTATATTGAACGGAATCGGGAATTTTTGAGGCTTTTTAACAATAAAGAATATTTGGAGAAGTCTTGCAATGATCCAATAGTCCGGAAAAGGCTCATTCCAATACTTGCAGAAAGGTTAGTTACTAATAAAGAAGATGTATTGTATGTTTGGCAATTTTGTCTCCCCCGACAATTATTGGATGATACTCTGGATTTTCTCAAAGACCCGGCACTTTTCTCGAAACTGGATGCTTCTGACAAATTGTCAGAACCCGTTAATCCTCTTAACTTTCAGCTGCGCAATACTTCGGCACTCGAATTAATATTGGCTACTCACGGACCTGATTTATATCCAGCAGGTAAAGACTCGGCTCGACAGTTAGAGTGTGAATTTGCCCATGCCGGTGGAGTAGTCTTCAAACCGGTTTATCCTGGTCAACACCCGATATCACTGTTTAACAAAGAAGGTACCATTGTTGGTGGTCGCACGCTGGCAATACCCAATGGTAATGAGGTTGATTACTATAAGTTTCTGCGGGTCGGAGAGTCCGAAGCCACTCTGGCACAAGAAGGCATTATGCATCAATTTATTGCCGAAAATGATCGATTTAAAAGTCAGAAACCGTGTTTTGGTCAGTACCTTGTTGTACTGGAAAAAGACCTTCCGGAGAGTACCCGAGGTTTCACTGACCGTTTAAAAGCGAGCTTTGTTAATGGTAAGTGCGATTTCAAGGTCTATCATTTCAAAGCCTCGGAGCACTACAGTCAATACGCTCACACTCCTGATGAAACCGACACTCCTTATGCAGCTGCCGAGCAGGGTCTATTGAAGGGTATCCACGATATTGGTGTACTTAATGGCCAGTTTGGCATTATGCCTACGTCAACGATACCGGCATTTCACGCTACCGGACGTCGTTGGGTGTTCCTGAGTCCGTTGTTGGGGAACTCGGATTATTTTGCCTTGCCACTTCCCGGAGATTTTAAAGGCTGGCTCGAAGCGATTGAACGTCCTGATTTTGGCCGGGATGGCTTACGGGATTGGGGAGATGTTGAGTTCTATGGCTCCATGAAAAGCGGTCTTGGTTCCAAAGACTCTAAAACCTGGGGTTATACTCCAGAGGTTATACAGCGACTAAGCTTTGCCAATGCCATTTGCGAAAACCTGCTGGCAGCTGTGTTATTAAGGTCACGCCTGCGTCGGGACTCCCCTGATTATCATTATTTAAATCAAAAGGCATTGAAGGAGACAGAAAACTTTATTGAACAGTTACTGAATGAATACCTGTCGGGTTTTTTTGGCAAAGAAAAAGAACTAAAGCCCAAGTCAAGATTACAAGAATTGATGCGGTTAGACGATTCCAAATACCGTTCATGGTTGACTCGCACAGCTCAGGAGATCCTTTACTGGACTGCCTTGCAACCCTGTGAGGTGACGGACCCTTGTGCCTCTCCCCTCTCTGGTGAGTGTTACTCGGAACACTTAAAGCAGAAGGGCTGTCTCGATGAAACATTGTACCCGAAACCTCTGCATCCCCTGGAAATACAGAAAAAATTTCCCAGAGACTTCTGCAGAGCGAATGGTCAGCTCAACCTCGGAGCCATTAACGCTGTTTTTCCACTGGTCGCTCTGGCCAGGGGGCTTACGCGGTTGGTCAGCAATATTTTTGCCTACGCAGCTCAATACAGCAAAGATGAAAGTATGGAATGATCTGGATATCCACAGTTCATCCTGTACCTCAGGCTATTCACATTGTTTTTTGCGACACTGGTCGGCCAGAGGTCTTCTTTCAGCTCTGTAATTTTTCTGTTTTGGAACTTTTGTTAAATAAACGGGTCTAGAATACGTATGCATTCTTTAGATGGGCTCTCTCCCGACAAGATTAAGGGTAATTAAAGTAAGGAATAAAACGATGGATCAATTACTACAACCCTCATTTGATTATGGGCTAGCTCCCTCTGCTGTTGGAAAAGATGAAAAAGTTGAAAATGCTCCAGCGAACCAGGGCAATCTCTCCGGCAGAGCCGTCAGCCCTGTCAGCAGTGAGCCAGTGGGAGCCAATCGCCCCGATTTGACCGCAGATCACATAACCGGACCAAAAGATCAAAAAGAGATCGGAATTTCCTCCAGAGTCGTAGCTTTGACTGTAGACACTGTCGCTACAAACAAACCAGAATTTGATCCTGCCGGGCCTACAGAACCCGCACACCCTAAATTCGTTGCACCTTTGCAGCCAGTGGATGAAACATTGATGCCAGTAACCCGGCTTCCTGTTTCCCGTGAGCATCCGGAGCAATCGCTGGATGAGCATCAAATGACTGGGCCAATACCTGGTGTTGTAAAAACAGGCGCTGAAAAATCACCGGCAAAGTTTCAGGAAAATGACATAATGCTGCTCTACCCACAAAATTCTGTCAGCCCCTCCGGTTTTGATTTGCATGTCAATCCGGGAAAACTTAAAGATGCTCTTACATCGCATGTCCATGATAGATTGGTTTTTCTTTATGATCATAACCGTAGAGACGATTGGCCTGCCAAGGATGAAGTGAAGTCACTGGCAGATTCAATATTAACGAGGTTGCCGACAGCGTTATATGAGTTTCTGAATAAAGACTGGTCTGGTAGAGACAGTTTTGCCCCTGAGGAGTATCAGGCTTTGGTGAAGTTCCACGGTGCATTTATTTTTTTTGATCAATACGATTATTTGAAAGGGGTTTTTTATGAAGAAAAAGGTACGGAATACCCGACGTTCAATCCGGACGAAAAGTACAGTGAATTAAAAAAACTCTTGCTCAAGGATTGCCTACCTCTGCGTAATGGCTGGAGTGAGGACGAACGGGTGATTATTGAAGAGTGGTTGAACATCGAACTGACAAATTGCCAAGACTATCCTGACTGGGAGGAAATGGTTACCTATATAGATTATTGTCATTATGGCCCGTTAAAAGCCGATTGTGTTTCTGTTTGCAATGACCCATGTTACTGCGTGCTTGAAAATCGGGCTGCATATAATCGCATTAAAAACCTTGAGAGCCTGTTGGAAAAATTGCAATAACACAACCACTCTTTCAGGCGGATTAACGTTTGAATTTTATATGCTTTTATATGGCACTGGCTTGGTCAGTGGCTCTTTTTTCAACTCTGCGATTCTTCTTTCTTGGAACTTTCGTTTAATTAACGGGTCTAAATTCTAAGCATTCTTTGGGAAATCTCATCCTCGTCAAGATTAAGGACAGTTAAAGGCAGGGAAAAAAACGATGGAACGATTATTTCAACTCCCACATAATGAAGGACCAGCTACTTCTACTTACATTGCTGCAGCCGATGTTCCGAAAAAGAATAAAGCAAATGATGGCAATGCTTTCGGCAGAAGCGTCAGCCCTGTCAGCGTTGAGCTGGTGGAAATCAATCACGCAGATTTCACGGCAGTAACAGGACAAAAAGATCAAAAAGAGATCGGAATTTATTCCAGAGCCGTTGCTTTAGATGGAGATAACCGTGAAGCCACTAAACGCACATCAAAAATGGACTTTACCGATGCCAGAGATATAAAGTCCGAAGCACAATTACCCGGACCTTCAGAAAAGCCTAAAGTCATTCAGGATGCAAACACTGCTCTCATAAGCGACCAACAAATCAAGCTGATTAAAAGTCTCATGAATGGTGAAGAAGGTAGATTCACAGTCGATGAATTTATAGCTGTTATCGACTTTCTTGATTTTTGTCCTGAAAAAAAATTACCTGAAGATTATTACAAATCACCCACTCTTTTGTCAGGGATAATAAGAAATCATCTTTGGGATGTTTTCAAACTGGACAAAAGTGATCAAATGAGGGAAGTATTACAATCAACACCCGAGAGGAAAAGACAGGTATTATTGACTGATGTCAGGAAAACGGGCTTAATGTATCGCTACAAAGGCCTTCCTGAAGAACTAAAAAACGATATTGACTTTCTGACTGAATACTCAAGTTTGCAGGGTATTCCTCGTGGTACACCGCCGAAACTGGCTGTGTCGATCTATGAGCGTCTGGATATCGGAGCCAAAATAAAGTCTATTGATGTTCTGCCGCCCAGTTTTACAGATGAAGGCTTTTATGATGAGCTTGTCCGTTCAGGAAGAATCGAACTTAAATATCTGCCGCACTACATCAGAGACAAAAACAAAGAGTACTGCCTTTTGCAATTATCAAAAGGTCTCTGCAGGTTATCAGAGGTTCCGGATCAGTTTATAACAAAAAAGGCTATTTTGGATTCACTCAATAGTGACAGTTTGCATGTTGATTTTATCAATATTTTTAAAGATGATACCAAGTATAAGATGCTGAGCAATGATTCTGACTTCTTTGAAGAAGTCGTTCTCAAGTTTGCTTCAACAGCGTTGGAAAAAGAAATGAAATTCGAAGATTCAAGAGCCTATCCATTGTCTTCTGTTTATCAATGTTGTACAGATAGGTTCAGGGATGACAGGGGGAAACTTGCTTTATTGTTAAGAAAACTGGTAAAGGCTAATCCTTTTTTTGTTATAAACGTTGAAAGTCAGGATGACAGGTTGCTTGAGGAATTGATTAAAACAGGAAAAGAATCACTGTTAGAGATGTTAAGCATTAGACCTGTAATAAGTCAGGATTTTGATACGGAAGTTCTATCTTTGTTCTTTAAGAAAGTTAAAGCAGACGATAATTTTAAAAGCGATGTTATGAATGTTGTTTTTCCGTATTTTCCTGAAGATTATTCCCGTAGTTTTCCGGAAGATATATTACTAAAGCAAGATGCTATTGTTCTGGCTTCCGAACCTTTTGATGCTGGAAAAACGCATATTTTAGATAGACGTATAAAACCTGATAAAGCCGAACTCATAATAGATTACATTGAGTATTATCAATCTTTTTTACGTTGTTTTAATAGCAAAAAATATTTGGAGAAGTGTTGTACGGATGCAACAATCCGGCAAAAACTTATTCATGTTCTGGCTAACAGAATCATTGCAGACAAGCAGCTGTTCATGTCGGAGTGGAGAGGTTGTGTACCCCGAAAATTAATTGACGATACTCTGGCTTATCTCAATAATCCTGCCCTTTTCTCAGAACTGGATGTCTCAGGCACATTAACAGAGCCGGTGAATCCACTCAAATTTCAACAACCCAATACGTCGGCATTTAAGCTGCTGGTGTCTCTCCACGCATATAGCTTTGAGTTTGACGAAAAAGACGCCAGTCGTCAGTTGCAATCAGAATTTGACCGTGCAGATCGCACTTATTTTGAACCGGTTTATTGCAGTCTGCATCCATTGTATTTTCCGATGAAAAGGCTTGGGCTGTGGGTTGATAGTATTGAACATCCATTATCACTATTTGAAGGCGAGGGAGCCATCGTGGGTGGTCGTACACTGGCAGTAGAGAATGGTGAGGACGTTGATTACTATAAATTCCAGAGACTTGGAGAGTCCGTAGCCACCCTGGCACAAGAAGGTATTATGCATCAATTTATTGCCAGGGTGACCAATAACCGCTTTAAAAGCCAGCTACCCCGTTTTGGTCAGTACCTTATCGTAATGGAAAAGGATCTCCCCAAGGGTATCCGAGGTTTCAGTGACCGTTTACAGGTGATCAATATTAATGGTAAAAGAGCCTTCCGGGTCTACCACTTCAAAGCGACAAAAAACTACGCTAAATACGCTCATACTCACGATACAACCAGCAGCCCATACGCAAACGCCGAGCGAGGCCTGTTTGCTGCCATTCACGACATTGGCGTACTTAATGGCAAGTTCGGCGTTATGCCTACTTCAACGATCCCGGCATTTCATGATACCGGACGATGTTGGGTGTTCCTTACTCCATTGTTGGGTAACTCCATTTGTTTTGCCTTGCCATTACCCGGAACCTTTGGAGGCTGGGTTAAAGCCATTGAACGCCCTGACTTTGGTTGGGATGGTTTACGGGACTGGGGCGATGTTGAGTTTTTTGGCTCCATGAGCAGCGGCCTCTCTGCCAGAGACTCAAAAACTTCGGGATATACTCCCGAGGTTCTTCAGCGGTTAAGTTTTGTCAATTCCCTCTGTGAAAACCTGCTGGCAGCCGTGTTGTTAAGAGCACGCCTGCGCCGCGACTCGCCGGATTATCATTATCAAAATCAGCAGGCAGTGGAAGAGACAGAAAACTTTATTGAGCAACTATTGAACGAATACCTGTCAGGCCTGTTAGCAAAAGAAAAAGAGTGGCCGCCCAGGTCAAGACTGCAAGAATTTATGGGGCTTAACGATACCGCATACCGTTCATGGCTGAAGCGGACAGCCGAGGAAATTTTGTACTGGACGGCCAAACAATCCTATGAGGCCAAGGGTGATAGTGCACTTGATCCTTCTGTTGAGTGTTTCTCAAAACATATAAAGGAGACTGGAAACCTGGATGCCACATTGTACCCGGAAGGTTTGCAAACCTTCGACACACATAAAAAATTTCCCAAAGACTTCCATAATGTCAATGATGAACTCAATCTGGGAGCCAATAACGCCGTCTTTCCTCTGGTCAGTCTGGTCAAGGGGCTTACGTTTTTAGTCGGCAATATTTTTGCATTCGCCAATCGGTACACTGAAGATGAAAATAGGGAATGACATGGGTATTCCCTCGCTGACTCCGATATCTCAGGCTATTTACAGTGCTTGGCACTGGCTGAGCCGACGGCCTTTTTTTCCAATTCTGCGATCATTCTTTTTTGCAACTTTCGTCTAATTTAAGAGTCAAAATATATAAGCACTCATTGATCGGGCTGAATTCCGTCAAGATTAAGGACAATCAGAGAAAGGATAAAAATGATGGATCAATTAAATCAACCCTCATGTAATTCAAGGCTAAACCCTTCTACCTGCATTGCTACAGCTGATGATAAAAAAAATGCAGCCAGGGTCTTCGGCAGATCCGTCAGCCTTACCGGTGATGATCTATTTGGCGTCAATCCCACAGATTTCAGGCCAGATCCCATTACAGGAAAAAAACGAAAAGACGTGGGGATTTCCTCCAGAGTCGCTGCTTTAGAGATAGATAGTCTTGAAGCCGCTAAAAAAAAACCAAAATTTAAAAAGTTTAAAGCTATTCCGGGGACATCTACTGCTATCCTCAGCGACAAACAATTCCAGCTGATACAAAGACTCCTGGATGAAGAAAAAGGTAGATTCACAATAGAAGAGTTTATAGAGGTTATCGACTTTCTTGATTATTACGCTGAAGAAAAATTGCCTGAAGATTTTTTCAAATCACCCACCCTTGTGTCAGGGATTATAAGAAATCAGCTTTGGAAGCGTTTCGCAATGGAGGGGAGTGATGAATTTTGGGAGGTATTAGCATCAACACCTGAAAGGGAAAAAGAGTTGTGTTTGACCCGTATCAGGAAAGAAGGCATCAGGCCTGACTACAGCAGCTTTCCTGAAGAATTAAAAAAGGATATAGATTTTCTGACTGAATGCTCAAGTTTTCACGGTATTCCCTGTTTTACACCGCCGCAACTGGCTGTGCAGATTTATGAGCGACTGGATATCGCAGCCAAAATAAAGTCTATAAATATTCTGCCTGAAAGCTTTAAAGATGATGATTTTTATGATGAGCTTATCCGTTCAGGAAGAATAGAGCTAAGTAATTTGCCATTCAACATCCGGGAAAAAAACAGAGAGTACTGCCTTTTGCAATTATCAAAAGGTCTGTGCCGGTTATCACAGGTTCCGGCTCACTTTATAACAAAAAAGGTTATTCTGGATTCGCTTGATAGTGACAGTTTGCATGCTGATTTTATCAATATCCTCAGAAGTGATAGTGAATTTGAGACGCTGAAGAATGATCCTGACTTCTTTGAAGAATTCCTGCTAAAAATGACTTCATCGGTGTTGGAAGCAAGATATGATTTCTACACTGCACAAACCAATACCTTGTCTAAGGTTTATCAATGTTGTATTGAAAAATACAGTGATGATAGAGAAAAACTTGCTTCGTTGCTGAAAAGATTGATAAAAACTAATTCTTTTTTTATTTTACTTGTTAAAGACGTCGGTGATCAGCTTTTTCAGGAGTTGATTGAGGAAGCAAAAGAATCATTGTTGGAAATATTGGATAGTAGGCCTGAAGTAAGTCACCTTTTTTTTATGCCTATGATTACTCGTTTCTTCAATAAAGTTAATGCAAGTGATGATTTTAAAAACCAAGTTATAAATGTTGTTTATCCGTATTTTCCTGTCACTTGCTCAGAACCTTTTTCAGAAGACATAAAGCGTAAGCAAGACGCTCTGGTTCTGGGTTCTGAGCCCTTTAAAGCTGGAGCGATTCACATTATCTCCAGAAAATTACGGCCCGCCAAAGCCGACATCATAATAGACTACATTGAATCCTATCCACTTTTTTTGAGCCACTTCAATGACAAAGGATATTTTGAGGAGCGTTGCGCCGACCCGGCAATCCGGCAAAGGCTTATTCATGTCCTGGCTAACAAGGTCATTGCAAACAAGCAGCAGTTATTGACGGAGTGGCGACGTTATCTCCCCCGGCATTTGATTGATGATACTCTGGCTTATCTCAATAATCCTGCCCTTTTATCCGAACTGGATGTCTCCAGAGCATTAACAAAACCGGTGAATCCTCTCAAATTCCAACAACCCAACACTTTGGCACTCAGGCAGGTGGCGTCTCTTAAGGGAAATAGCCTTCAGATTGCCGATAAAGACGCAAGTTGTCAGTTGCAATCAGAATTTGACCGTGCGGATCACACAAACTTTAAACTGGTTTATCCTGGTCAACATCAACATTCATTGTCGCTATTTGAAAGAGAGGGAACCATCGTCGGTGGCCGTACATTGGCAGTACAGAATGGTGAGCAAGTTGATTTCTATAAATTCCAGCGAATTGGAGAGTCCGAAGCCACTCTGGCACAGGAAGGCATTATGCATCAATTTATTGCCAAAAGTGGCCGCTTTAAAAGCCAGAAACCCCGTTTTGGAGAGTACCTCATGGTACTGGAAAAGGATCTTCCCGAAAGTATCCTGGGTTTCACTGATCGCTTACAAGTGAGCGAAATTAATGGTGAAAGAGCCTTCCGGGTCTACCATTTCAAAGCGACAAAAAATTACGCTAAATACGCCCATACTCCGGATGCAACCGATAACCCTTACGCGATCGCCGAGCGAGGCTTGTTGAATGGCATTCACGACATTGGCGTACTTAATGGCAGCGTTGGCGTTATGCCCACGTCAACGATCCCGGCGTTTCATGCTACCGGCCGTCGTTGGGTGTTCCTTAGCGCATTGTTGGGTAACTCTGATTTTTATGCTTGGCCATTACCGGGAACCTTTGGGGGCTGGGTTAAAGCCATTGAACGCCCTGATTTTGGTTGTGATGGTTTGCGGGATTGGGGCGATGTTGAGTTTTATGGCTCTATGAAAAGCGGCTTAAATGCCAGAGACTCAAAAACGTCGGGTTATACTCCCGAGCTTCTTCAGCGATTAAGTTTTGTCAATTCCCTCTGCGAAAACCTGCTGGCAGCTGTGTTGTTAAGAGCTCGCCTGCGCCGGGACTCTTCGGATTATCACTATCAAAATCAACAGGCAGTGGAAGAGACAGAAAACTTTATTGAGCAACTACTGGATGAATACCTGTCTGGCCTGTTGGCAAAAGAAAAAGAATCGCCGCCCAGACCAAGACTGCAAGAATTGATGGGGCTTGACGATACCACATATCGCTCCTGGCTGAAGCGAACAGCCGAGGAAATTTTGTACTGGACAGCCAAACAACCCTATGAGGCGAAAGGTGACAGTGCACTTGATCCTTCTATTGAGTGTTTCTCAAAACATATAAAGGAAACCGGAAACCTGGATGCCACATTGTACCCGGAAGGTTTGCAAACCTTCGACATGCATAAAAAATTCCCCAAAGACTTCCATAATGTCAATGATGAGCTCAATCTGGGAGCCAATAACGCCGTCTTTCCCCTGGTCGCCCTGGTCAAGGGGCTTACGTTGTTAGCTGGCAATATTTTTGCGTACGCAGGTCAATACACCGAGGAAGAAAATAGGGAATGAGGTTCGTATTCCCCCAGCGCAGCCAGTATTTAAGACTATTTACATTGTTTGGTGTGGCACTGGCTTGGCCATTGGCCTTTTTTGCAGCTCTACGATCCTTCTTTATTGCCTCTGCACAGGCTCCTTTTTGGTGCGTGGCATGTTTTATAATTGTCAAGAGGTAACGGATAGTAACGGTTCATTGGTATATACTGCGCTGGTTCACAAGAGGTTTAACAATGAGTGATTTATACGATACCGATTTCTACAGTTGGTCTTTGCAGCAAGCCGAGCTGATCAGGCAAGGTCGTTTTAGCGAGCTGGATTTGGACAACCTGATCGAGGAAGTTGAGGACATGGGCAAAGCTCGTTATCGTTCAGTAGATAGCCGTTTGTCTCAATTACTTATGCACGCTCTTAAATGGCAGATGCAGCGCAAAAAGAATGATCTTCATGAGATGGATCAGTGGTTTCGTAGTTGGTCAACCAGTATCCGTAAACAGCGAATTGAGATAGAGAAAGAGCTTCAGGAAAATCCTGCTCTTAGCAGTAAAGTTAGCGAGATTTTTCCGAAGGCTTATCGACATGCACGAAAGCTGGCTGCTAGCGAGATGCAGTGTAAAACGGATGTTTTCCCCAAGGAATGCCCATGGACTTATGAGCAAGTGATGACGGAAGACTGGTTGCCGGATTGACGATGATGGGTGTCAGGGGCCCCTGTCGAGTAACAATTGTCACCCGTCATCCGTTACCCGTTTGTCTATTTTTGGCATCTTTCACTGACACCTGTCAAAGCCCGTGTCGATCAACAATTGACGAGGGATGAGGGGGTAGCACGCCCTTTTTTTCCCAGCCATAGTTCCCCCCCACCCGTCCTGCGAGAATAAAAAAGGCCGTCCCCACCCGATTTTGGAACTTTTGTTTATTTCATAGGTCAAAATTTTTAAGCATTTTTTGGCTTGACCCTCGTCAAGATTAAGGACAGTTAAAGGCAGAAATAAACAATGGATCGATTATCTCAACAATCATTTAATCCCTCTACCTGCGGTGCAACAGCGGATATTAAAGGGGCAGCGGATCATGGCAAGGTCTCCGGCAGAACCTTCAGCTCTTTTAGCGGTGAGCCATTTGGAGTCAATCGCGCAGTTTTCATACCAGATACCGCAACAGGGCAACAAGATCAGAAAGAGATCGGAATTTCCTCCAGAGCTGTTGCTTTAGCGGTAGATACTCGTGAAGCCACAATAAGCAAACGAAAACTGGACTTTACTGATGACAGAGTTGTAAAGCCCGAAGCATTATCACCCAGACCTTTAAGAAAGCTTAAAGCCATTCAGAGTGCGAATAATGCGATCATCAGCAACAGACAAGTCGAGCTGATTCAAGGACTCATTGATGGTAGAAGCGATCGGCTCACAAAAGATGAGTTTATAGAGGTTGCCGACTTTCTTCCTTATAGGCCTGAAACATATTTGCCTGAAGATTATTTTAAATCGGAAACCCTTCTTGAAGAGATAGTAAGGAACCGTCTTTGGTGTGCTTTTTCAATGACGGAAGGTGATAAAATCAGAGATGTATTGTTATCAACAGCTGATCGAACAAAAAAAATATTTTTAAATGATATCAGGAACCTGGCCCTAACCTCTCACTACAAAGACTTTTCTGAAGAATTAAAATCTGATATAGATTTTTTGATAGAGTACTCAAAAGTGAATGGTCTTCCGAAGGGAACACCACCGAAACAGGCACAACTGATTTATGGTTATCTGGACATCGCAGCAAAAATAAGATCTCTGAGCGTTCTTCCACACAGCTTTAAAGATGATGAATTGTATGATGAGCTTATCAATTCAGGAAGGATAGAGCTTAAAGATCTGCCACAACACATTATTAACAGAAAAAAAGACTACTGCCTTTTACAATTATCGAAGGGACGGTGTCAATTATCAGAGGTTCCGGATCGGTTCATAACAAAAAAGTCGATTTTGGACTCCCTTGACGGTGACAATTTGTGTGATAATTTTAGCGAAATTTTCAACGGCAATCATGAATATAAGGTGCTGATAAATGATGATGATTTCTTTGAAGAAGTCCTTTTCAAAACTGCTTCAGCCATTCTGGGTAACAGAGATTTCGCTCGTTCGTATACCACGCCCTTACCTGATATTTATCATCTTTGTATAGAAAGATATAAGACTGATCGAGATAAACTTGCTTTGTTGTTAAATAAACTGGTAATTGCCAATCCTTTTATTGTTGTATCAATTAAAAATACAGATGATAGGTTGCTTCAGGGATTAATCGAAAAAGCAAAATGGTCTTTATTGAGAATATTAATCAACAGACCTGAGAAAAGTGAAAATTTCTCCCTTAGTCTTCTTGATAAGTTTTTTGAAAAAATTAATGCAGGTGATGATTTTAAAAACCAGGTGATGGGTGCTGTCTGTCAGTATTTCCCTATAAAATATTTCGATTCGTTTTCCGATGAATTACTGACGAAACAAGACGATATCGTTTTAAACTCTGAACCTTTTTGGTCTGGAGCGACTCATATTATTAAGAGAGGTTTACGGCCCGACAAAGGCGACCTTATAGTAAGCTACATTGAACTCCATCTGGATTTTTTGCATAAGTTTAATGATGCAGGGTATCTGGAGCAGTGTTGCAATGACCCGGCACTCCAGCAAAGGCTTGTTCATATTCTGGCTGCCAGGATCCTTGCTAACAAACCGCTGTTGTTGAGGTTCTGGAAGGATCGCTTACCCAGAAAGTTACTGGATGATACTCTGGCTTATCTCAATGATCCTGCGCTTTTCTCCAGACTGGACTCCTCTGTTGCATTAACAGAGCCGGTTAACCCGCTCAAATTTCAACAGCCAAATACTGTGGCATTCAAGTTGCTGGCGTCTCTCCACGCATATAGCTTTGAGTTTGCGAATAAAGACGCCAGTTGTCAGTTACAGTCAGAATTTGCTCGTGCTGGTGAAACAGAATTTCCGTCGGTTTATCCTGGTCAGCACCGGCTGTCACTGTTTGAAAAAGAAGGAACCATCGTTGGTGGCCGTACACTGGCAATAACCAACGGTGAAGAGGTTGATTACTATAAGTTCCAGCGGGTCGGGGAGTCCGTGACCACTCTGGCGCAAGAAGGTGTTATGCATCAATTTATAGCTAAAAGTGACCGCTTCAAAAGCCAGAAACCCCGTTTTGGCCAATACCTTACGGTGCTGGAAAAGGATCTTCCCGAGAGTACCCGAGGTTTCACTGATCGCTTACAAGTGATTAATGTTGATGGTGAAAGAGCTGTCAGGGTCTACTTCTTCAAGGCCACAAAACACTACGGTCAATACGCTCATACTCCTGATATAACCAATGCCTCTTTCGCGGTCGCCGAGAGAGGTCTATTGAAAGGCATCCATGATATTGGAGTACTTAATGGCAACTTTGGTGTTATGCCCACGTCAACTATCCCGGCGTTTCACGATACCGGACGTCGCTGGGTGTTCCTCACCCCTTTGTTGGGATCCATGCTTTATGCCTTGCCATTACCCGGAACATTTGGAGGTTGGATCAAAGCCATTGAACGCCCTGATTTTGGCTGGGATGGTCTACGGGATTGGGGCGATGTTGAGTTCTATGGCAGCATGAAAAGCGGCCTCACTGCCAGAGACTCAAAAACTTCGGGCTATACGCCAGAAGTTATGCAGCGGTTAAGTTTTGCCAATGCCCTCTGCGAAAACCTGCTGGCAGCCGTGTTGTTGAGATCACGTCTGCGCCGCGACTCGCCGGATTATCATTATCAAAATCAACGGGCAGTGGAAGAGACAGAAAACTTTATTGAGCAACTACTGAACGAATACCTGTCAGGCCTGTTAGCAAAAGAAAAAGAGTCGCCGTCCAAGTCAAGACTGCAAGAACTTATGGGGCTAGACGAAGACACATACCGTTCATGGCTGAATCGAACAGCCCGGGAAATTATTTACTGGACGGCCAGGCAACCTGATGAGGCCACATTTGATCGTTATGTTGAGTGTTTCTCGAAACATATAAAGGAGACTGGAAATCTGGATAGCACACTGTATCCAGAAGGTTTGAGTATCTTCGACATGCAAAAAAAATTCCCCAGAGATTTCTATAATGTCAATGACGAACTCAATCTGGGAGCCAACAACGCTGTCTTTCCTCTGGTCAGTCTGGTCAAGGGACTTACACTGCTTGTCGGCAATATTTTTGCGTTCGCACACCAAGTACACGGATGATGATGTGTAATGAACAAGTGCAAGGCTATTTACATTGTTTTGTGTTGCACTGACCCGGCCAGCGTCCCTCTTTTTTCAGGCGGACTTTGGTCATCCAGTCGTAGGTCCATTTCAGGAACTGTTTCAGACCGGGCAGACTCATGAGCCAACCCAGCCAGGCCCAACCGGGTAGCTGATTGAGCAAGAGAGCGTAGCTGTCAATACTGGTATAAACCTGTCCATCATTGGTTATGGTGTGCAATTCAAGCAGAGCCTTACCGGGATCAACCCCCCAGGTTTCCAGTACTTTTTCCTGACCGGTGATATCAAACCACTCTACTTCACAGCGAAAACGGGCATTTTGCCAGCGTGCGACCTCTTTCGTACAAAGAGGACAGAGACCATCATACAAAACTCTTATTTGCATCGCCTTCATCTCTTTTAAGGACATCAGCAACCCAGTTAAGTGTTCTCAGGGCTTGCTCTCTGTCTATTGTCCGATCAGTAAACCAGGGATGCTGCAAAGCTTTCTCTGGCGTCAATCTCTCCAGGGGCTCCGGGTGCAGCAAACTGTTAATCATGTCAGTCAGCTGGCTTTTACTTTTCTTCATCTCTTCTGCAGACTCTATCAGTTTTCCCAGATCGGCTACCGTCTCTCTTTCAGGTGTCGTTAACTTGCCGTAGAGCAGTCGTTTGATGGCCTGGATATCATCCAATGAAAGTGGTCCATCCAACAGTGCCAGAGCGGTATCACTGTCTCGGGCATTCAATTTTCCATGCAGCATTTTTTTGATTCTTTCTATGTCTCTGGCGTTCAACTCTCCATCCAGCATCTTTGTGATGACACCAATTTCACCACTGGAGGTCAGCAGGCTGTCCAGATTAAATTCTTGCAGCTTCATACGCTCAGACTCAGCTTCCAGATCATCCGCTGTTAATTCAGGACTTACTGGCTTCATTGCCTTTTTGTAACTACCATCAGGGTTGCGCTTCTGATACTCGAGAAATGCCTTGAGCACCTCATAAGCGGCTTCAGATCGTTGGTCGGGGGTATATTTACCCCATGGCTCTGCGCCATTGGTAAAAGAGCGAATATGGAGCTGACCCGGACTGTTCAAAAAACGGTACAGATGTTGCCCCTGAGCAAAAGCATCCGTCGCATAACTGGCTCTGACTAACCCTTTTTTAAACTGGGATCGGTATAGTTCCGGAGAAGCGTAGTCTTCATGATTATAACTGGCTCTGTTGCCTTCTTCTCTGGCACAACCAAAGTCGATCAGTTTCAAGCGGCCGCTTTTAAGATCAATCATAACGTTGTTGGGTTTCAGATCATTATGGACAATGCCTTTTTTATGCAGGTGATCAAGGGCCTTGAACTTCTCGTACTCCATAAACGCCAGAACATTGAAAAACGCCGGACTGCTGATCTTGCCATTGCCGTAGAGCTCAATCAGGTGCATCATTACGCTATCCTGGGAGGGGCCTTCAATCAACTCCGTCAGGAGCCCCCTGACGCCGTCGACTTCGGCCATTCCATAACTTCTGACAATATTTGGGTGCTCTCCCAACTTCTTTAATAACCTGGCTTCCCGTTCTCCCTTGTCACCCAAATGAGTATGTTTTAATGCAAAATGTTCTTTAACGTTTTTACTTTTTTCCTGGATGACATGAAATACCGATGCAAAGCGTCCTCTACCCAATTGCTTCTTAGCCAGATGGGCCGATTCATTCAATGGTGAGGAATGTGTGAAAACATCATCTTCAGGAAACACTTCGCTATCACTGACGACTCCGGGGCTTGACGGGTAAGAAGAAATAGAAGAAGTGGAGATACCGCTGAAATCAGAGCCTGAGCCTGAAGAGTGTTGCTCTAAATTTTTCACCGGCGCTTCGAGCTGAACTTTCTTACTCTGCCACTTCCCCTGCTTCTCCGGTTCCGGCTGCGCCTGCTCAGCGGGGAGCGATGCAGCATTGGCTGGCTCTGACTTCTTTCCTGGAATATCCACGGATTTTTCCCGGCTACTTTAATTATTAATGAGTGAATCGGCAGGAATGAGAGGTAATTAACGGGAGCCTATTATCCGGGAGAAGAAAGTGAAGGGTTTAAAAGGCGCTCCGAGGTGGGCTCAGTCACTCATACAAAACGCTTATTTTCACCACCTTCATCACCTCCCTTCAGGGCATCAGCAGCCATTTGAAGAGTTCTTAAGGCCTGCTCTTTGTCTATCGTACGCTCAGTAAACCAGGTGTGCTGCAAAGCTTGCTCTGGTGTCATTCTCTGCTCGGGCGACGGGTGCAGCAGGAGGTTAATCATATTAATCAGCTGACTTTTACTTCTCTTCATCTCTTCTGCAGAGGCTATCAGGTGTCCGAGATCGGCCACCGTCTCTTTTTCAGGTGTCGTTAACTTGCTATAGAGCAATCGTTTGATTGCCTTGATATCATGAAATGTGAGCGGCCCGTCCAGCAGTCTTTGCGCTGTCTCGCTGTCCTTGGCGTTTAATTTTCCATGCAGCATTTTTTTGATTCTTTCTACATCATTGGCGCTCAAATCCCCATCCAGCAACTTTATAATGCTGCTAATTTCATCACTGGAGGTCAGCAGACTATCCAGATTAAATTCTTGCAGCTTCATACGCTCAGATTCAGTCTTCAGATCGTCCTCTGTTAATTCAGGACTTACTGGCTTCATTGCTTGTTTGTAACTGCCATCAAAATTGGGCTTCTGATAATCAAGAAATGCCTTAAGTACCTCAAAAGCCGCTTCAGATCGTTGATTGGGCGTATATTTGCCCCATGGATCCGCGCCATTGGTAAAGGAATGAATATGGGGTTGATCCGGACTGTTCAAAAAACGGTAGAGATGTTGCCCCTGAGCAAAGGCATCCGTTGCATAGCTGGCTTTAACTTCTTCTTTCTTAATTAACTCCGATCGGTACAATTCCGGAGAAGCGTAGTCTTCATGACTGTAACTGGCTTTTTGACCCTCTTCTTTGGCACCACCAAAATCAATCAGTTTCAAGCGGCCGCTTTTAAGATCAATCATGACGTTATTGGGTTTCAGATCGTTGTGGACAATGCCTTTCTTGTGCAGGTGATCAAGTGCCCGGAACTTCTCGTATTCCATAAACGCCAGAACATTGAAAAACGCCTGACTGCTGAGCCTGCCATTTCCATAAAGCTCAATAAGAAGCATCATCACGCTATCCTGAGAGGGGCCTTCAATCAACTCTGTCAGGAGCCCTCTGACCCCGTCGACTTCGACCAGACCATAACTGCTGACAATATTTGGATGCTCTCCCAATTTCTTTAATATCCTGTCTTCACCTGCTCCCTGGTCACCCAAATGCGTCTGTTTTAATGCAAAATGTTCTTGCTTGCCTCCGCTTTTTTCCTGAATAACCCGGTGTACCGTTGCAAAGCGCCCTCTACCCAACTGTTTTTTTGCCAGATGGGCCGTTTCATTCAAAGGAGAGGGATAAGCAAAAACATCATCTTCAGGAAAGAGTTCAGTTTCACTGAATTCTCCCGGGCTTGGGGGGTGGGAAGAAACCGAAAAGTCAGACAAGTCAGATATTTCAGCAAAAGCTGAGTCTGAGCTTGAGCTTGAAGAGCTGTGCCTCAGATCGTCGACCGGCACATCATTTGACTGAACTTTCTTACCCTGCCAATTACCCTGTTCCTTCTGTTCTGGCTGCGCCTGCTCAGGGACATTAGAGACATTAATGGCAGGCCCTCGCTTCTTTCCTGGAATATCCACGGATTTTTCCCTGGCTACTTTGACTATTAAGGAGTGCATCGGCAGGGATGAGAGGCAGTTAAAGAAAATAATAGGAAAGAAAATAATAGGACACCCTTATATTTGACAAACAAGCCAGCTCGTCTAATTTTCCCCTGTTGCTGATATTTAGTTCCGGCAGGAGAGATTATGACCCGTGCACGAAGTTCTCTGATCGACCTAGGCTCCACGCCATATTATCACTGTATAGCTCGATGCGTACGCAGAGCATATTTGTGTGGAGAGGATCATTTAACGGGCAAAAACTACGAGCACCGTCGGCAGTGGATTGTTGACAAGCTCAGGGAACTGGTTTCAATCTTTTCTATAGAGGTCTGCGCTTATGCTGTCATGTCGAATCACTATCATGTGGTTTTGCATATCAATCAGAAACCTGCCAGAGAGTGGACACGAAATGAAATTTTGCGTCGATGGACAAGGCTTTTCACAGGGCCGCTTCTGGTTCAGAGGTATCTTGCTGCTGACCGGCTGAGTCATTCGGAACTGGCTCGCGTGGACGAATTTGTTGAAGAGTATCGAAATCGTCTAACGAGTATCAGCTGGTTCATGCGTTGCCTCAACGAATATCTTGCCCGTGAGGCTAACCAGGAAGATGACTGCAAAGGTCGCTTCTGGGAAGGGCGGTTTAAAAGTCAGGCGTTGTTGGATGAGGCAGCGTTGTTGACATGCATGGCCTATGTTGACCTGAATCCGCTCCGTGCCGAAATGGCGGAAACTCCAGAAGGATCAGACTACACGTCGATCCAGGAACGAATTGAAAATTTGGCAGGTTCTGATACCCGAAAGCAGCCAGCCACCCTTATGCCTTTTCGATCACAGGGGCAAAATCCGGATAAGGCGTTGCCTTATATTCTTCATGATTATCTTGAGTTGGTTGACTGGAGTGGGCGTGCAGTGCGATCTGATAAGAAAGGTTCAAACCCTTCAGACATTCCACCCATTCTGACCCGACTGGAAATTGATTCAAATGAATGGCTCAAAACCATGAGATGGAATAACCGCTTCTATCGTGCAGTGGGCAGGCTGGAAGCCATGAAAACTTTTGCTCGGGAAATGGGACAGCAATGGGTGAAGGGATTGTTTATCTGTAGTCGTTTATTTCATGGCTTAAGCTGATTGCCCGACTTTTTCGTTGTTATTTGTTGCTCCTGTCATATGGGGCGTCTAGCTATTTCTGACTTTTTCCTTTTTTGAGTGATCCGCTTGTCGTTTGTTATGATAAGCGATGATTTTGAGTGGCTGTCAGGGTTTGATGGGTTGCCAGGCTCCCAGTTTGTGGGCTGTATTTTATATTTGATGTGGATATCTTGTTTTTTCTTTAATTTTTTTCTTTTAAATGGATAATTTTTTTCTTTTAATTGGATGTCTTTTTTTTCCTTTTTTTCCTGCTTTAATTGGATGTCCTCTTTTTCCTTAATTGGATGTCCTCTTTTTCCTTAATTGGATGTCCTCTTTTTCCTTAATTGGATGTCCTCTTTTTCCTTAATTGGATGTCCTTTTTTTCCGGATGTCCTTTTTTTCCTTTCTTTTTTTCCTCTTACCGCCGTTACTTGAAAGACGCCTAGGTGACTTATCTCAGACATGAGCTTGAGAGCCTTGCCAGTGCATCTGATGAGTTTGTCACAGCGGTTGTGAATGCTGTTGGCTATCAAAACACAGAGGCTGGATATCAGGCTGAGGATCAGTTGGTGCGCATACTCAAAGCCCGCTATCAGGTTTGTTTCAGTGAAGCCTGTGAGCAGTGGGCTGAAAGCGAAAGAGCGGCATGATGAGTCTGGTTGTTGGCATGGTGCCAGGAAGGGAGAAAAGCGAAATGGCTTGAACGATCTACCGGTTTTCGAGCAGCTTGCGTTTCCTGCTCCAGCTGCTATTTATTGAGTCACAGACCTGCAACGGTGCCCATTCTAATATGTAGCGAGTGGCCAGGGTTGTAGGTTCTTTGTATTCAGAGGGTTCGAATATACACATCGGGCCTGATGGCTATGTCAGGGTATTTTTTCAGCAGCTTTTTATCGTAAGTCACCAGGGGGATACTCTGGCCTTTCGCCACGGCAATGAAAAGGGTGTCATAAGCAGGGTGCTTGTCTTCACAGGCCAGAATCAAGGCCTCCCGCCAGTAATGTTCGGTCGGATGAACACGGCTGAACAGGGTGCTGGCATCCTGAAGCACATCCAGGCCGGTTTGCACGGAAATGCTTTTTTGGGTAATCCACTGCCATAGCACATTGGTCAGCTCGGCCCTGATGGAGTCGGGTACGTGAATAGTTTCTGTACGATCGATGGTTGTGAGTGAATCTTCTGCAAAGTCCGTTTCGTTAAGAAGACCATAGGCAAATACCATGGTATCGATGACAGCTGCTTTTATGCCCTTATTTGCCATCATGGACGCCCTTCGTTGCGCCACTCGTCCATTTCTTCATGATGGGTTGCCGGGAGCTGGTTCCAGCGGCTTCTGATACGGTCAATTGTATCCTGCTTCCTGGGGTAGCTGGCTTCCAGCAGTTCCCGCACCTCCTGCTCCATGGAACGATTGGCTGCTTTGGCTTTCAGTTTAAGGCGCTCAACCAGTTCATCGGGTAGATTTCTAATGGTCAGTGTTGCCATAGGGGGCCTCCATTTTGCTAAGTCATTGCGCTACCATTTTATATGCTAGCATATTGAAAGCATGCTGGCGTTAATGGCGTGTAAGCAATATGATCAGCTATTAATTATGTATCAGGCACTCTTGTGATTCAGCGTTATTCATCCCGCCAGCAGCCGCTGGGTCAATCGTTTATCAGTGAGAAACTGGCTGGCGCCCAATCTTATGACCGGATTGCCGGTTTTTTCGATCGAGCATATTCGAAGTGGCTGGCGAAGCTCTGGACAGCCTGTCTGGAAAGGTCCGGGTAATCTGTAATTCTGAACTCTCAGCTGAAGATTTTATTACTGCCAAGGCTGCCCAGCAGGCTATGCGCCGGGATTGGTGTGCCGGTGAACCTGAAAAGCCTCCAGAAGCCAGCCATAAGCGATTTAAGAAGCTCTACGAGTTTCTGGTTTCAGGCAAAATGGAGGTGCGGGTCTTACCCGATGAAGCCTTTGGACTTGTTCATGGCAAGGCGGGTGTCATTACTCTGGCAGATGGCAGCAAGACCTGTTTTATGGGCAGTACCAATGAGAGTCTGACGGCCTGGAAACTGAACTACGAAATGTTATGGGAAGACAGTTCTCAAGAGGGGATAAGGTGGGTTGAAAGTGAGTTTAATGCTCTCTGGAACCATCACCTTGCAACGCCTCTTAGTGATTCTGTTATTGCTGATATAAAACGGATTTCTGAGCGAGTTGAAGTAGACAGGACGACCTGGCAAACAGAGCCTCATATTGATCCGGCTCCTGCCATTGTCGAAACGCCTGTCTATCGTAAAGAGTTCGGCCTCTGGCCTCACCAGAAATATTTTGTCAAAAAAGCATTTGATGATCACCAAAAAGGCGGGGTCAGATATATTCTGGCTGATCAGGTAGAGCTGGGTAAAACTGTGCAGCTTGCGCTGGCTGGGATGCTGATGGCTCTTCAGGGAAATAAGCCGGTGCTGGTTATTGCCTCAAAGCCTTTGACCCTGCAATGGCAGGATGAATTGATGGAGCTGCTGGATATGCCATCTGCCATCTGGACAGGCAAACAGTGGCTGGATGAGCAGGGTATCGCCTGGCCCTCCAGGACCTGAAAGCATTCTTAAATGCCCAAGGAAGCTTGGCATTGTACCTCAGGGGCTGATTACATCCGGCTCTGAAATCAAAGATTATCTTCTTGCTGCCCATTATGAATGCGTTATTGTCGACGAAGCCCACCGCTCAAGGCGTAAGAAAATAACCGACAACTGTCTGGAAGAAAAAGCCGATCCTAACAACCTGATGCACTTTCTGACCCAGATCAGCCAAAGAAGCAAAAGTATGCTGTTGGCCACAGCAACCCCGGTTCAGCTGTATCCGGTTGAAGCTTTTGATCTGTTAAGCATACTTGCCTTGGGTAGTGATCAAGTACTGGGTGATGCCTGAGACGCCTGCACATGCAGCCGGGCGATTACGTTGCCGATGCTGCCAGCTTCAATCAGTTGCGTGGACCTGACAAAACAAAGCTTCGCCGGGTTCTTCCGGACTATGGGAGACAGCATAACCCCTTTATCAGACAAATCATTCGGCGCACCCGGGACTATTTGGAAGCTACCATTGACCCGGAAACTGGCGAGCCCTGCCTGCGGCCGGTCAAGGTCCAATTGTTTGGTGAGGGGGAGAAAGACTCTATCTCATTACCTCTTTACTTCCAGAAGGCTTATGAGAAAGCAGAGGAGTTTTCTGAGGCATTAAGCAAAAGAGCTAAAGGGGCCGGTTTCTTCAAGACCCTGTTGCTGAGGAGAATAGGAAGCACGCTCTACGCTGGACAAAGAACGATGGATAAGCTGCTTAGCGAGTGGGCTGACTCTGGCGATGAGCAGGATTTTTCAGCTTGTCTGGAAGATGAGGATGATGTCGAAAATCTCTCCATCTCTGACTCCATGAAAGACCTTACTCCAGCGGAAATAAGAATATTAAAGCTATGCAAAGAAGCTCTTGAATCCAGTCAGGATAAAGACCCGAAATACCTTGAAGTTCAGAGATACCTGTTTAAGGAACAGTGGCTGGAGTGCGGTTGTATTATCTTTTCGCAGTATTACGATTCCGTTTGGTGGCTGGCTACACAACTCTCTAAAGAACACCTGCCGGATGAGTCTTTAGCTATTTATGCCGGAGCTTCCCGTTCCGGAATCATGAAAAATGGTCAGTTCCGTAAAATAGGAGAGTGCTTTATATTCTTTAAAGGCATAAATAAAAACACCGTCTGACATTTATATGCCAGACAGTGAAGGTCAAAAATTAAGCCTGTTTGCTAACTTAAATGTTAGAATTTCCAACAAATTGTGCTGATTTCCAACTTAATTGTGTATCTATCAAATCAGAATCTTAACCAGCGTAATTAGCCGCAGCAAAGTCCCAGTTAACCAGTGCCCAGAAATGTTTCAGATACTCTGGACGCACATTGCGATAGTCGATGTAGTAGGCATGCTCCCACAGGTCGCAGGTCAGCAGTGGTTTCTGATTGGTCGTCAAAGGAGTGCCTGCATTGCTGGTGTTTACGATTTCTACAGAACCATCGCTGTTTTTAACCAGCCAGGTCCAGGAAGAGCCAAAGTTGTTAACCGCTTTGTCGTTGAATGCAGCAACGAAATCGTCAAAAGAACCGAAAGCATTATTGATAGCTTCAGCCAGTTCACCGGCAGGAGCACCACCACCATTAGGGCTCAGGCAGTTCCAGTAGAACGTGTGGTTCCAGATTTGAGCAGCGTTGTTGAAGATGCCGCCTTCAGAAGTCTTGATGATTTCTTCCAGGCTCTTGCTTTCCAGCTCGGTACCCGCAACCAGACCGTTCAGTTTGTCAACATAGGTCTTGTGATGCTTGCCGTAGTGGTAATCCAGAGTTTCTTCAGAAATGTGAGGAGCCAGTGCATCGCGTGCGAAGGGCAGTGCAGGAAGTTCAAAAGCCATGTTGTCGTTCTCCACTTGGGGGGTTGATCTTGTTTGACCTGAATTCGTCTCGCGCGACGATATTAACATCGGTTTGATTACGAATCTATGTGGTGGATAGTTTGGGGGCGCGCGATATCTCTTCAACCCCCGGGTGACAGAAAAAACCTGAAACAGTGTCATGAACCGGATATTTCCAGACTGTGATAGGCAATTCCGCTGATTTTCTCTGTTACAGCGGTGATCATAAAGTCTGTTGCCCTTATTCCAGTCTCTATTTCATAGTAGTATTGCCCCTCAACTGCCCATGGCGGAACAGATGCCCGTAGCGGATTAAGAGACAGATGAGAAACCCATGAGAGAAGAGAAAAAGGCGATCAATGATATACCGGATTTCTCAATTGCAGCGGACGAGCGTCCGGGGCGCAGGAAAGCTGTGGCTTCCGGAGGAACGCCTCCTCTCAAGAAAGGGGACTCGGGGCGGACTGCTTCGGCTAAAGGTGGAAATGGCCTGACCTGGCTCATACTGGTCATGATTGTTGTGCTTGGGGCGGGTGGCGTCTGGCAATTCAAATTGATACAAAAGGAGTTGGCTGATACCCGCCAGGCCTTGAAGGTCACTCAGGAAAAACTGAGTACCGTGACCGGAGAGATCACTGCTACCGGTGAAAACCTTGATCAGAGCGGCTCAGCGCTGCGATCTGAGCTGGAGGTAGTGAATTCTGAAATTCGCAAGCTCTGGGATGTTTCGAATAAGCGAAACCGCCAGTGGATCCTGATCAATAAGGATAATGTTGCCAAAGCTCTCAAGGACGCAGATAAGGCAGGCAAAACAGCGGATAAAGCATCTGGCCAGCTGAGTGCTTTGCAGAAGCGTATTCGTGAAATGGATCAGTTGATGAAGGCCATTAGCACTGAGCAGGTGGCTGCCCAGGGTATGATGACGGAGAGCCTTGCGAAGTTTGACAAACAGGTTGCTGAAATGAAAAAGCTGGTGGCTGATCAGAAAAAACTTCAGGCTGAGCTCACCAGGAAAGTGGAAGATCAGCAGCAGGCAGTTAAAGCGGTTGATTCATTCCGGGTGCAGGTTAACCGCAAACTTCAGCAACTGGAAGATACTGTCAGGGAACTGACACAACCCCCCAGGGAAGGTCTGGGGCTGGAATAATCCTCATAGCGAGGTAAGTGGTTTCAGGCGCTGCAGGGTGCTAAACAACATCTTGACAGCTTCTGAAAACCACCTTTCATTTTATGAAAAGCGAGATTCAGTTTTAAACTGGCTACATTTAAGGTAATAACTTTTTCCGGAGATGTGGGTCGATGATGGGCTTTTTTCCCATAACAGTGCGCATATGTCTGGTGGTTGCGATGGCAGTCATGACTTCTTCCTGCTCGCTATTTGACTGGTTTGAGACTAAAGCAGACACTTCCCAATCCGCAAATACAGTTCTAAAAAAGCCATCAGGCTGGACTTTCAATCATCAATGGCAGGTCAAGAATACTCATCCCTCCCTTGAATCTCTGGTACCTGACGAATACATGACCCTGACAGGACAGTGCTCATTTTCTGCAGATATGCTGACTCTGCTGGAATCAAAACCAAAAGGTTTGTTGGTACCTGTTATCAAGGTGGCCAGTGATCTGACATTGGCGCCAGATTTTGAAAACAGCGTGAGACTTTACCAGATACTCAGATCTCGATTCCCACTGGCTGGGGCAAGTGACAGCCTGAAATTTTATCAAACCCTGTTATCCAGCGTTGAACATACCTGTCCTGCCAACATGACCCGGGAGATCGACAGCTGCCAGTTTAAAAAGTGGATGTCATTTACCGGATTAGGGGGAGAAAACACTGTTCATGATGAAGGTCGTCTCAAGCGCTGGTACCAATCTCATTCGGCTGTTAAATACCTGATCATGGGCTCCAGTGAACTGTTTAATTCTGACGCTCTTGTTAGTGCTCGTTATTCTGCCAATTCCAGATTGATTTCCGAACAGCCCATTTCTGTCAGAGAAAAAAGCATCAGGCCTTACCTTGGCAGGATTCGTTTTGACTGGGCCGTTCCGGGTAATGGCGAGCAAAGACCTTTTATTAGCCTGGGTTCCTGCAGATTGAACTGGCAAGAGCTTGAGAAACAGAGACGTTTACATGGCCCGGGCTGGATAGAAACGACGTCACTGGCTGAGGTCAATCAGGTTTTGCTTCCCTATTTTATTGAGTTTATGAGCGACGCGACCAAAGCCATCTCAGCGCCGTCCAGATGAGTACTCTGGCGTTTTGACGAGCTGTGCTTTCAAGCCACCGGAATGCAAAACTCCTCGGCAACCCACTGCTAATCTTAAATTGTGAATTCATCCGACAGGTATGAATTTAGCGTCTTAGGTGCCGGAATGTAAGCTGTTTCTTGGCAGTTGTGTAGTTTTTCAACGGATGTTGTAGACCGCATGGACCATAGAAGCAGTGGCATTGGCATACCCCATAGCCAACACCTGAACAGTACATCAGTGCATGGTTCCCAGACTTCTGAGGAACAGACAAGTCATGGTGTGGGTTCAGTTCAACTGCCAAATAAGCTTCTACAAGGCGATCGTCCAATTACAACCCCCATTGGAGACAGGGGTATCTCCCATGTCGATGTGGGCACACCCTCAATTCCAAAACCTCACAACATGATTTGCAGGGCTTATGCCCGTCCTGTCAGTCAGGTTGCTGATCATACTCTTTTCAGACTCAGAGAAAGCATAAGGCCTGAGACAGTAAAAACTGCTGACAGGAAAACCAGACTACAGATGGCTGAACGGCTGGGCAGGGTCCATGATGTGTTGGGCTGGCGCTTTAAAATGCCAGCTAACCGCCAACAGCTGGAAACTGGCCTCAATGGCAACAACGGGCCTTTGATGACATTGGCCATGGCCCAATCCATGCTTCATCAGATAGAGGTTCTGCAGACCGGTGTTGCTGATGTAATCACAGCCAGTGGTCAATCGAAGGAAGCATGGGCATGGGGACTGCTGAAACGGTATGAGCTGGATAAAATGAATCGCGAGGTTCTGGCACTCGCTGAGTTCTATTGTCAGCATTCCCCCGAGCTAACAAACCCTGAAGAGATTTCCAGCCCTTCAGAGAATGATCCGTTTCTTGGTCACATCTTTGCAGAGAATAGTCTCGGCACGCCACCGTTGGTGCCTACACTTGCAACTCCCAGACCGCCTGATGGTCCTGTTCTTTCCACCCGGAGTTTTGAACTATCCAGGGCGCAACAGGAACTGAGATGTCTCAGAGAAGAGAAAGAAGAATTAGGCAACGAGCTGCAACAGACCCGCAATCAGTTGACTGAACTGAAGGAAGCAGTAGAAGTCCTCAAGCAGAAAGAAAAGAGAGTGCCTGAAGGTTTTTCAGAAAGGCTGAGTGAGCTTGAGAAAGAACAATCCGAACTAAAAGACGAACTCAGCGAGAGGGATCGTCAGTTACGTGAGGAGCAGTATCGGATAGTCAGTACCCATGGATCTCCCATTGGCAGCAGCGAATTATTGAGTGCAGAAACCTTCGATTCTGACGACAGGCTGGATGAGCTGGAAGCATTGAACAGTCAGCTTCAAGCTCGAATGAAAGAGCAAACCCGAATGCTGGCTGACAATGGCGTTACTCTGTCAGAACTCCAGAAACAGGTGGTTGACTCTGGTCAAAAAATAGACGCGCTGCAAAGTCAACTTCAGGCAGCCCATCTGAACCATCAGCAGATGGGTCAGGAGGCTGTTTCAGCTCTGGAACAAAAGGATCAGCTGATACTGCGACTGCGGCAGGAGTACCTGGAGAGCTATCAATCCGTTGAAAATGAACTGAATCAGGAAAGAGCCAGGCTGGCAGAGCTTCAGCAGAGTTATCAAAATGCTCAAGAGCGAGTGGCTGATTTATTCAGGCAAAATGGTTTACTGCATCTTGATATCAAGGCACTCAACAAGGACCTTGAAACACTAAAGCAAGTGGATACTGCAAGAGTGGCGCAGCTTGAATCGCAGGTGAAAGAGCTTACCAAGTATCGTGATCGTTGGATTCTGGCCCATGTCGATGTCACTGGCAAGAAAAAACAAGTTGAAGAAAAGGCGAAGCAACTGGAAGAGCAGCTAAATCGTATTGTAGAAGCTCACAAGCAAAAGCTGGATCAGCTGCAAAGAAAATTTGAAGAAGCAGACAGCAGGGCGGATTCAGCAGAGCAATCACTTTTTGCCCTTGAAGGCGACTATAAAGGGGCGCTTGCTCGTGAAGAAGATCTCAAAAAAGCATTAACGGATACCAAAAAAGATCTACGGGAAAAGGTCGAAGAACTCGAGAAGCAGCAGTCTGAGTTTGAGGAAAAAGCCCGATCATTAAAAGAGATTCATCTGGAACGACAGAAATACGACGATGAAATCAAAGGCCTGCAACAAAGCCTTGTTGAGCATAAGGATCAGGCTCAGGAAGAAAAAGCGAAGCTTGAAGCGTCGCTATTGACTAAACAGGCCGAACTGGAAGACTTGCAACTCAAATATGAGCAGGACTTAAAAGGTCTGGAAGCGCTGAATGAGCAGCTGGATATAGCCAGAGCTGAGATCACCTCCCTGAAAGAGCAGCTGCAGAGTCTCCGGCTTGAACAGAGTAACGGTTCGCAGGAGAGTCAATCTCACGAGGCTGAGATGGCTCAGATTGCAGAGCAGTTAAGAGTTGCTGAACAAAAGCATCAAAAAGAAAAAGCTGATTTAGAGTCAGAGGTCGAAAGCGCCAGAATATCTGAACAGCAGGTACAGATTCAGCTCACAGACAAAGAGAGAGAGCTGAATGAGTTGCAGTCAAGGTTGCAGAGCACTGAGCGTGAACTCAGGGAAAAAATAGTCAGTCTTGAGAATGATCTTCGCTCAAAAGAGGAGGATCTTTCACAGAGAGATCAGGCGTTAGTGATTGAGAGGAGAAAAGTTCAGGAGCTAACGGTTAAGAGCGATGGGCTTGAGGAAGAGAAAGATAAACTCGAGTCATCGCTGGCAGCCCTTCGCCGAGAACTTGAGACGGCTCAAAGGGCTACCCGGTCCTCGAAAGAGGAGGTCACCGAATATATAAGACAGCTTCAAGCTGCTGAAAACAACACAGAAAAGCTGCAAAGCAAACTTGATGAAGCAAAAAGCAAGGAAAGAGAGGCGAGAGAGCGCTCTGCAATAGCTGACGAGTCTATCCCTAAATTGCAGGAGACGTCAGAGCGTTATCACAGAGAGCTTCAGTTAAGCCAGCAGGAAGTGAATCGACTAAAAGATCTGCTAACCGGCAAAGAAGATGAACTTGCCGAAGCCAAAATCAGGGAAAACTCGCTGTCATCTTCGATCCTGGCAAAGGACGACAGGATTCGGGAACTTGAAGAAGCTGAGGTTGAATTCAGGCGCGAGATTGAAAAAGCCAATCAAAGAACGCAGGAAAAGCAACAGAAAGTGGTTGCGCTTAGCCAGAATGTCGATGATCAAGTTCGTGCTATTGAAAAGCTCACGCACAGAGTTCAACAACTGCTCCCTGAGAAAGAATTGAGTGACAATAAAGTCATTGAGTTGGAAGAGAGAGTTCAGTTAATTGCCCGGGAGCGAGATGAAGCAAAGCAAATGCTTCTGAAAGCTGAGAAAAATTTACGAAGCGGTAGTGATGCCGCTGAGATTGAGAAATCTCAATGGGAAAACCAGCTCAGGGATTCGAGATCCAGAGTGTCTGATTTGGAAAGTCGCCTTAAAGAGACCGAAAAGAAAAGAGATCACTTTCAATCAGAGTCAGAGGCTCTTGCTTACGACAGAGATCAGGTGAAGAAGCAGCTTCAGGAGCTTCAGCTCAATGCAGAAAGTCTGAAAAGTCAGCATTCCCTTGAGATGGAAAGGCTCATCCGGGAGCGAGATGAGTTTAAGCTACAGGTCGAGGCACTGGAGCAAAAGGCAGAAGTTGCTTCAGCTGACTGGGATAAAGAAAAGGTCAGAATTGAGGAGGCCAGGAAAAAACTGTTTGCTGATTTGAAAAACCAGCATGACCAGCTGGTTGAAACAAAACAACGACTTGATCAGCAACTTCTTGCGTCTCAGGAGAAGGTCAGGAAGACAAAGCTTGAGCTATCCCATAAAGACGCCACTCTCGAACAGAAAGAACAAAGCATTGAGCGTGTAAATAACCAGTTGATTGCGTTGAAAAACAGTCTTGAGGAAAGTCAAACCAGGGTGTTGAGTCTGGAAGGTGAGGCTACCGAACTGGGTACACAATATGGAAGGTTGGAGCTGGAAGTAAAAAGATTGACGCAAGAGAAGGATCAGGCTCATAGCGCTTCTTTAAAGCAGAATGAGGAGCTGCACCTTTTGCGAGGCAGCCTTGAAGAGGCAGAAACCACTCTGGAGTCTCTGAAAAAGCAGCTTAACGATGAGCAAAGTGAGAAGTCACTGGAGTTTGCTGATCTTAAAAGACAGATTCGTCTGGCTAAAGAAAACAGGGACCACTTTAAATCGCTTTCCGAGACGGCAGAAGAACAAAGAAAAATAAAGGATACAAGGCTTAGCGAACTGGAAGCCCTGTTGAGGGATAGCCAAAAAGAGGCTCACAGCTTAAAGGGTAAGGTCGATGAACTGGGTGTCAGACAGGAAAGGGCGTTGAAAGAGGCTCAAGGTTACAGCAGTCAGCTTGAAAAAGATCTGGCTTTTCAGGAAAGCAGGCACAAGCATGAAGCTTCGGGTTGGGAAGAAGAAAGGCAGCGTCTTACCAGCTCGCACAAAGAGATCGTCGTTGATCTTAAAGAGCAGTTGCAAAAACTCCAGGATCTGAAAAATGATGTTGATAACCGGGTTTCAAAGCTTGAACTGGAAGGTAAGACGAAAGATCTTGAGCTGCAGCAAAAATCTCTGGGCCTTGAGGAGAGAAAAGAAGAAGTCAGTCGTGTTCAGAGCGAGGCTGAAAGCCTGAAAGCTGAATTAAAGAGCCTGACTGATCAATCCAGAGAAGCAGCGTCAAATCATACGCTTGCATTGAAAGAGAAAGAACTTGCTCATCAAAAATTAGCCGAGAGTCTTGAGCAGGAACAGCGCCAGCGGGATCAGGAAAAGATAAAGCTGGAAGAGGCTGTCAGTGACCTGGAGCAGGAGCGAAAGGGTTTGCAATCCAAACTGACTGAGTTTCAGGCTGTGAGTATTGAAAACCAGACGCTTGCCACTGAAGTTATTCATTTAAAAGACCAACTGCATATAACTCAGGAAGAGTTGAACAAGATTAGAGAGAAAAAGAGAGAAGTCGAGCAGCAATCAGAAGAAGCTCTTAAGGCCAAGGCCTCTCTACAAAGCCAGTTAGAAGTTGAGCGGGAACGGGTTGAAACACTCTCTGAAACGAAAAGTAATCTGGAAGCTCAAGTTCTTGAGAAAGAGAGCGCCCTGATATTAAAAAACGAAGAATTAGTTGAAGCTAAGGAAAGCCTTGAGCGCGAATCTGAGCGGTTCAATCAATTAACGCTTCAGGCTGACAGTCATCAGGTTGACAGTCATCAGGTTGACTCCGGTTATGAGTCAGATTCTCTTTCCGAGGACGGCTTTTCCGAGGCGGAGTCTTATACTTCAAAGGCTTCTTCTGATCCGTTACCTGATCGGTTCGATTCATCTGCTGATGAAGGTTTGGATCTCACTCAGGAATCTCCATTGCCCCAGTGGACAGATTTGGGGACAGTCGTTTCAGAGATCAAAAGCAAAGAGTTTGCTTCTCTTGGCCCAGGAACTTTTGTTATTTCGGGCCTGATTCAAAAAATGAGTTCAGCCTGGTCTGAGCTGGCTTCCAGACTGGAAGTGATTGAAAAAGAAAGGGAAATTTATCATTTCACCGGTCCGGATGATTTTCCGGGCAGGAGTGGCTCCCGAAAAGAAGTGATATCAGTCCATGAGCAGTTCCTGATGGAGCTGGAGTCCATTGATCAGGCCTATCAAAAAGCCCCGGGTGCGACCCCGGATCGCCCTTTAGTGGATGAGTTTACCCGTCAGATTGACCGGACTGTATCCCTGACCCGGGGCAATATACAAGTAATGGCCAGGGAGCAGGATGATTTTCAGACTCAGCTCGACAGATTCGAAGCGACTCTTGAAGCCTTAAAGCCTGATGCTCTGGCTGGCCCGGAAGATCCTGAAGCCATAGTCGATTTGGAACTGACCAATATGAGTACACTGTTGGCAAAAAGTTCGGGGGATCGGGACAGGGAGTTCTATACACATGCCTTGTGCGCCCTTGCCAGATCAGCTTCAAAGCGTCTGAATGAATCCTGGAAGAAAAAAATTGCAACGATTGAGGGGCCAGACGAAGGGCATCGGCTTTTAAAACGGTATGAATACTCGCTTCAGCGATTGGCTTCAGAGCATCTGCCACCCCGGTTGAGACGCAGTGTGCCCGAACATGGACGGGTATTTTTATCGAAGCTGGTTGAATATCAAAAGGCGGAGTTTGAAGCCAGACTGGATCAACAGCTGGGAGTCGCTCTCAAGCCGCAGGCGGGCCATTCTCTGGAAGAGCAAATGGTCAGGGATCCGCAGATCTGTGACAGACTCTTAACTCTGCTGTCCAGTTTACAGGAGCAGCATGAAGGGATTGTTAAACAACCCGGGTCCGCAAATTTAGCAGCAGGGGCAACGCAATGGGTTGACTTCAGCTATGCCGATGCCTCCTTGGTGGGGCTCAGTCAGATCAGGGATGAATTTGGATTACCCGCGACACCGACCATGACAAAGGTGCTCAGAACCCTTCAAAAGGAGCTGAAAAGACCCGGATCACTGGTTCTCACCATGGCTGTCAGGCAGCACAAAGAGAATTACGAAACCCGAAAAGAGCGAGAGACGCGCAGGCTCAAGCTGGAAAGACAGTGCACAGAGTTGTTGGCTCAGGAAACCAGGCTCGAGCCGAAGCAGAAGTTCAGGGGCCTTACTCATGATGATGACTTTACCCAAGCTGTTGAACATCCTCATCAAGCCGAAATTGCCTGCTTTCAGCCAGATTCACCGGTACCTCTGGCAGAAGCTTCAGGTCATGTTCAGACTCAGGCTGGCTTCAGGGTGAGCGCTCTTACCCAGAACCCTGACTGTCTGATAAACAGTTTCATGAATGGTTTTAATAAGGTTGCTCTTCATAAAACCAGCCTTGTTACCGGTGACCGATACATTGAATTGTCTGAAGGTGCCCAATGCCGACCTTCACTGGTGTTTCACTCCAAAGAGGGTCAGCACTGGCAGATTCAGCTGGATGGACGAACCTGGTCTCTGGATCCTGCTTTTCTTCATGAGCATCCCAATTTCGAAGTTCCCTTTCAGGTCAGCAAGGAAGGAAGAGAAAAAAAGCGGGACTGGATTCCCCTGAAAAGTGCTTCGGGACAAACCGTCCTGCTGGTTGCTCAGAAAACACCTTCAGATCAGCAGTGCTTTATGTATGAACTGGGTTCCAATGATCAACTGATCCCGGTGCCAATCCGGGGGGAAAACCCCAGAAGCGAGCTGATTAAAGCGAACTTACTGAGTAAAGCTTGCTTACTGAAGCCAGACAGTACTTCACCATCAAGATCACGCAAAGATTATCCGCCTGAAGTCCTTGAGCTTGAATCGCTGAAAAATACCTGGCTACCGAGTGCTTCCCTCAAGCAAATTGATGAATGTTACAAGAAAGTTGTTAAGGAAGTGGATCATCAATTACTGAAACCGCCTTTTACCTGCACACCTTGTGATGGACGTGTCAGAAGCCTGCCTGTTGAGCTTCCGGTGGTGAGAAAAGTGGCTCAGGAAAAATCAAGGAAGCCGGAAACCGGTGCCCATCAGGAAACGTTTCATCCAGAACAGTTTTCGCCCTTTACTGTCAATGCCAGTTTCGGCCATGTCAGTGAAGCGTTTCTGAAAGCCAGGAGGGAGTTGCTGGTTGATAGTGCTCATAGTGTCACTAAAAGTGTCACTGAAAGTGTTATTAAAACGCTTGAAGGAGAACAAAAAGCGTTTCAGGAACAGGTATTTAAAAACCTGTCAGTCTACTCTGGTTGCGAGTTGCAAACCCAGGGACCCCGTGGGGTACCTGATCCGAAAACGCTAAAAACCAACAGGCAGTCGGTTTTGAGCCATTTTGAAAAGGTCATCGTCAACAACAGAAAGCACTGTGTTCGTACACTTCAGTTAAAAAAAGCTTTGGAAAAAGGTCTGGTCAGCTACATTCGTAATGCTTCTGAAAATGATGTGCAGGGTTTTTCTGATGGCGAGCTTCTGGATCATGCCATTCGTAACTTTGAGAAGGGACTGGCTCCGGGTGGTAATGATGTTGACGGGTTTATCAAACGCATGTCGCAGCTGATGCTGGTGGATATTGACCTTGAGCAGAGCAGCCTGATAGGTCAGCGCCTTGAGGCGCTTAAAAGTGAGTTGGTGGATCTGGACTTTGCCGCCTTTGAGCAGGTGAGTGAGCCCCACGAATACATCAGGCGTTGTCAGGAATGGAATCTGGATATGGCTCTGCTGGCATCCAGACAGAGCAACCTGAATAACCGAATCAGCAGTTACGAGAATACCTTGCTGGATACTAAAAACCTGGCCCTTTTGTCGTTCGAAAGAAGGCATCACATTGTCTTGTCACCCGACCAGGCCGACGAACTGGCTGTTACACTGGACGGTGTCAGCCAATGGGCCGATGGCCATGAAGTTGCCATGATGTCTCATAAAGGCACTGGCTACGGTAAAAGTACACTGCTGCTGGCGCTGACGGATCACGCTTCGGCCCAGTTAGGTGCTGATACGGACCGTTCGATTATTGTCATGGCTCCAAAGACCAACCAGGCAGAACTGGATAAAGGCTTACGTGAGTACTACGCTCGCAAGGGGCAGGACTATCGTCGATTGAATCTTGAAACCTGTTTTGCCCCCCCCTGTGAGTTATCCGTCGCCCGGTTGGTAGAGGTTGAGAATACCCTGCTGGGGTTACCTGCCGGAACTTCGATTAATGACAGAGAATCCCTGCTGGCCCAGGGGCGAGTACCCGTGGGCGCCTCAATCACAGATGTGCAGATTCTGATGCATCTGAAGCAGGCCTTGCTGGACGCTGAAGGTTTCATTCAGGACAAGCAGGCGATACTGGCAAAATTGGATGACTGTCTTGACTTGCTCAAAAACTCTATGGTGTTTGCCGACGAGTTTGACAGTGAGATGGTGCCTCATACCGAAGCTGAGTCGATATCAGTGGCTCAGACCGTGCAGGCAGTGATCAGAGGGCTTGGCTATGCCTTTGAAGTAGAGCCCCGAAGTATCAATCTGAAACATTCTGAATTTCTGTTTGGATGTAAAGCCCGGCATTTACTCTCAGCAACTCTGGGAACCTTGTACTGTGCAGCTTTGGCCAGTGCTTCAGGCAGTGCTGAAGAAGTGCGTCACAAAGCAAGAACAGACCCGGTGACCACCAATCAGCGTTTCTGGCACTTCATTTCTCTGGCGGAACCGGTGTTTTTCAGCTCTTCCGACCCGCAGGGCAGGAACAAGATGCTGACGGATGTTTTGCACAGGGTAGGCCCAGAGCCCCAGATTATTTTCTTTGATGGCGCTGAGTCGGGTGATGAATGTACGACAAAGGCGCATCAGATGAGTCGGACTTTGAATCAGGAACGACTGGCCATGGGGGGCGTTCAGAAGTCTGTAATTTACTATGACCATGATAAGAATCTGCAGATGCAGTATCAGGATGATCCTGTCTATGGGCAAGGGGCTTCAGCTTCCCGGGAAACCATTACCCAGCTCAGACGTATGGGTGGACAGAGTACCGATGGTTACCTGAGTAAAGAGCAGTCTGTGGGCACTGACATGCCCCAGGGGAGTGCCAGTATAGGTATTTTTCATGGGCTGGTGGGGCAGGCCGGTGGCGAAGCCAATGAAAACTATCTGGTTCAGCAGCTTGGCCGTCTTACCCGTGACAGCAAGGATTTGCACAAGGCACAGAGAGTGTTCATGGCGGTGGATCTGGATGCGGTGAAAGACATCAAAGGTGCCGACGTACAGAAAGAGGCATTTATGGAGGCTTTGAACGCGTTGGATGAGTCCATGCAGGCTGAAGAAAATCTGTTTCCTGAGGGCATTGATAACGCTTCTCCCGCTTTGAAAAAAGTGGTTGAGCAAACAGTTACCTTGCCTGTTCAGAAAACGGAAGAAGGCGAGAGTGGTTATTTGCAGAGCCTTTCACAAATAAGAGCCCAACTGTCTGAGATGGCTAAAAAAGATTGGGCAGAGCTGGGTCTCTCTCAGGCAGCATTTCAGGAGCTGATTGAACTGAAAGTCCGCCAGTGGGTCTGTAAGAATGCATGGCTTGAACTTGTGGCTGTGGATATTGCCAGTCGTGAGAAAAGTCATCATACCCTGAGCTGTGAGAAAGAGTTGATGCAGGCCAGAACCAACAGTCATCTGGATAAAGTGTATGCTGCGGAGCATCACTGGTTGAATGATGAAGCGGTCAGTTTGGTGAATGGACTGGATATGAAGGCGATGGGAATTCCCACGGAAGCCATTCCTGTTGTGACCAGCAACCTCAAGTCAGAAGTTACAGACTTTCTCAAATCCATTGAGAGGCGTTTTGTTCTGCCGGGAACCTATCAGGAGGATCTGGTCGAAACAGCGGATGCAAAACCCACACGTGAATGCCTCAGTGGTTACTTCAAGCAGTTAAAGAGTGAAGGCATTAAGCTTGATGGCAAAGATATGGTGAGTGAGACCAATAAAAAATTGATCCGTGAGAGCGATGTCGCTTTAGAAGAGGCTCTTACAAGAGTCACTGAACTTCACAATGTAGTGAAGAGTTTAAATGACAAAGCTCTGGGCGCTAAGCTTTTCGAGGACATTATGGCTTCCCTTCAGGCCAGCAGGCGAAAGCTGAGTGGTGCAGGGGGTGCGCAGGAAGCGATGCAAACGGAGGCCACCATTCAGAGAGCGTACAGCGATATGATGAAGGCTGTCATGAAAGTCATAGTTTATCAAATTAAACCAGCAGATCTTGAAGCATTAGAAAAGCGAATAATGGACGTGATCACTCAATGTGTTGATCTTGATCACAACCTGCGGCTGTCTCTGTACAGGAATCCCATTGGTCCTGACGTAATCAAAGCGATGGGTTTCGGTCGACTTAAAGAGTTCGCTGCCAACCCTCAAAAGTTCAGGTGGCGGAGGAAGGGGCCGCAAGGTCAGTGGACGCTGATTGGGAATACCAGTCAGAACGTTATGGATTGCGATAAGGCCGAAGATCATTTCGAGATTAAAGATGGTTATATCTCCAACAAAGCTCAGTTGAACCGCTTGCAGACCCAGGCTGCTTCCCTCAGTAAGCGGCAGGCTGAGCTGGATCGTGCCGTCAAGTTGTGCCAGCACCCGGTCAAAAACGAGTTCAGGGGCTGTGTGGATGAAGTGGAAAGAGCATTAATGCAGCAGTTTGATGCTTTTACCAGAGAACAGAAAAAGATCACAGAGCGAGAGCAGGAGTTAATGCTGAAACAGAGTGAGTTAAGGCAGAGCAAGTTGTACAAGGTTCTGGTTTAAATTTTTACAGGTTGGGCAGTAAAGGAATACAGATTATGTCTATGGTCCCACGCGGCAAGGAGCGTCGCAGCATCAAGCGTCACCAGTTGAATGATTATTTGACCATTTACAACAGGAACACGCTCAAGGAAATGGGAAGTATTGGCAATATCAGCAGCAATGGTCTGATGCTCATCAGTACGGTACCGGTTCTCATTGGTGCGGTTTACAGCATGAGAATTAAGCTGCCTGGCCCGGATGAAGAGAAAAACTATATTGACTTTGATGCCCGGTGTCACTGGTGCAAGCCCGACGTGGGTCCGGAGTTTTTTGATTCTGGCTACAGTATTGTCAGTGCAGGGCATGATATTATTGATCTGGTTGAAGTGCTCAAGGAGTACTTTTCTTTCACTGAGTGCCCATAGATTTAGCGGAAAATAAGGTCAACGATCACTGGGTTGATTGTTTTCTGCTTTGTCTTGTGCATTCACATCGCCCTGACTGCAACAAGAGAATTGAATGTCCAGCCAGCCCTCCGGCCGCTATCGGGTGCCAGACCTCTTACCCGAAACCTCTTTTGAGCGGGAAACGGAAGTCAAGCGAAGCCGTTTTATTACTTTCCTGTCCAGAGTGGCCTCAAGAGCCGAAGCACTCTCCTTCCAGCAATCTCTGAGAAAACAGTTTCCTGACGCCTCCCATCATTGTCTGGCTTTTATAGCGGGCCCTCCCGAGGGGAATACCGTCATGGGATTTGATGATGACGGTGAGCCCGGTGGCACGGCTGGCAGGCCCATGCTAAATGTTTTGCAGCATAGTCAAATCGGAGAAGTCGCTGCCGTCGTGGTACGCTACTTTGGTGGTACCAGGTTGGGAGCCGGAGGATTGGTTCGGGCTTATGGCTCATCAGTTCAGGCCGCCGTCGAACAGTTACCTGTGGTTGAATGCGTTCCCATGGTTCGGGGAACCGCAGTGCTGGATTATGCCAGCGAACAGGCTTTTCGACACTGGCTCGAATCTTTGTCAGGACAGATCATTGATTGTGACTATACCGACCAGGTTGTTATCCAGGTTAAATTGCCTGAAGCGAACCGGATGGACTTTGCTTCCAGAATTACTGAATCCCTGAAGGGGAAGATTGCATTAAATTGGCAGGAGTGAACATGCTGAGAAGTTTCTACTGGCACGATTACGAAACCTTTGGCACCGATCCCGCGACGGATTGGCCTTGCCAGTTCGCGGGTATCAGAACTGATGCCGAGTTGAATGAAATCGGGGAGCCTCTCAATATCTTCTGCAAGCTACCCCCAGATCATCTGGCTCATCCCATGGCCTGTCTGGTCACCGGTTTGACACCTCAGGTTGTCAACGAAAGAGGGGTGGCTGAGCCGGAGTTTATTCGTCGGATTCATGCCGAGCTGGTGGAGCCCGGAACCTGTGCCGCAGGTTACAACTCGATTCGCTTTGATGATGAAGTGACTCGTAACAGCCTTTATCGAAACTTTTATGATCCCTATGCCAGGGAGTGGCAGAACGGAAACAGTCGCTGGGATCTCATTGATCTGGTGAGGCTGACCGCTGCTCTGAGGCCCGAAGGTATTGCCTGGCCCAAAAGAGAAGATGGTTTTAACAGTTACAGGCTGGAAGAACTGACCCAGGCAAACGGGATTGATCATGGCGATGCTCATGATGCTTTGTCTGATGTGAGAGCCACCATAGCGATGGCACGTCTGATACGTGACCGACAACCCCGAGTCTTCAACTTTATCTTGAACCTTCGCAATAAGAGAGACGTTTCCCGGCAGTTGAATCTGATGAAAAAAGAGGCTGTTGTCCATGTCTCCGGTATGTTTGGTGCCCAGAGGCATTGTCTTGCCATCGTGATGCCTGTTGCCATGCATCCAGTTAATCGCAATGGGGTGGTGGTTTACGACTTGTCTGTTGACCCTGAAGTTCTGATGGACCTGTCGGTGGAAGAGTTACAGGCGCGATTATTCTCACCTGCCAGAGAAGGGCAGGAAAGGATTGCTCTGAAAGTGGTGCATATCAATAAATGCCCGGTGGTAGCTCCCCTGAAGGTACTGAGGTCAGAGGACCAGCAGCGACTGGGGATAGATCTGAATGCGTGCTCAAGGAACAGGGAATGGCTGCTGCAACATCCACAAGTGATGCAGAAGGTTCAGCAGGTATTTGACTCTGCGCCAGAAAACACTTCCAGCGATCCGGATCAGATGATCTATACCGGTGGTTTTTTCTCTGATGAAGATAAAGAGCGAATGCAGGTGATCAGATCTTCGGAGCCTTCCTGTCTGGCCAGACTGGGCTTTTCTTTCGATGATGCGCGATTGGATGACATGTTATTTCGTTACCGGGCACGACATTACCCGGAGACACTGGATGTCGAAGAGTTGGAAGCCTGGGAATCTTATCGAAAGCTGAGAATGTCTGACGGTGACGACCGGATTCTCGGCTTTGGCTCATTCTGGCAGGCTATGGATGAAGCACAGGGGATGGCTTCCGTTGCACAGCAGGCTCTGCTTGATGAGCTGGCCGGTTACGTCAGGGGGCTGGAATCATCTGTGAGTTGAAATGAATCAAACCGCAGCAGCACCCCCTCCGCCGATCACCTGGTTAAAGTGTTCAGCCAGTCGGCCATAAATAACGGGCTTTTCGATGTAGTCGACTGCGCCTGCCTTAATGGCCGCGACGGCAGTGTGGACATCGTTATGGTGTCCAAGAACGATCACAGGAATATCATATTCAGCTTCGTTCAGGGTCTCTAACAGCTGTATAGCTTCTTTACTTTCTTTTTCATTCTCAGCAATGATGCAGTCAGGCTTTATGGCCTGCATCGCCATCAACAGTTCACTGCTGTTGCTGAAACATTCGAGTAGCATAGACTTCTCATCACACAGGCTGCGGATGGTGTCGGTAACATTTGTATCCTGTTCCAGAAGATACACAGTAGCTTTTGTTGCCAAGCTCATAGGGGCAGCCTTGATGGTCAATTCAATAACAATACTTGTGTCTTTTGCCGAGCCGCCAGCTTCTGCAGGGTAACCGGGTATCCTGCCAGAAAATGGAAACTCTGTTGTACTCATGCTCTGAAAGAATGACCTGCTCTCTTAACACAGGGCATCTACATCCAGCAGAGCGTTATCTGCAATGAAAGAAAAACTTTAGTTGCAATAAAGTAGATGATTTTTCTGAAATGATCGATTTTTTTATTAATAAAGTATTCAGTTACCGCTAGGTAGCCAAAAATAGTCCCAAAAATAGTCTCGTTCATTTAAGAAAAATCGACTTCTGCCCTCAGCTCTCTCATAGCGTATTAGGAGTTTAGGATTAGTCTCAGAATTGCTGAATGGAGGGATGTACTAGACGTTGTACGGGGACTACTTAAAAGGTGGCGCAAGGCTTCGCAGGGAATCCAGAGATAATTGTGAGGAGCAGGGCTGGCGTGTTATGGACTGACAAGACTGTGTGCTGACCACTACCAGGGAGAGATTAATGAACCGGGGCGTCATTCATAAAGGCGCCCCGGATAGAGATCAGACCTTGAAGTAAAATTCACCTTCCAGGTGCTCTTTAACCTGCATAACCTGGCGAACCAGATGGGCCAGGGATTTGGTGCCCATTTTTTCCATCACACGAGAGCGATGGATTTCTACCGTTCTCTGGCTCAGATTGATGTCAGCAGCGATCACCTTGTTCGCCTTACCTTCAACGACATGGTGTAGAACTTCACGCTCACGGTCAGTCAGCGTAGAAAGACGACGAAGGATTTCTTTGTGCTCGAGCAGCTCACGACGTTGTTGCGCATCAAGTTTCAAGGCGTCATTAATCAGATCCAGAAGCTCCTGATCGCGGAACGGTTTCTGGATAAAGTTCATTGCACCATCCTTGATAGCCTGAACGGCCATAGGTACATCGCCGTGTCCGGTAATAAAAATGATAGGCAGAATGCAGTGCATTTCGTTGAGTTTGCTCTGTAGCTCAAGCCCACTCATTCCCGGCATACGAATGTCCAGTACGATACATCCCGGACGGTTTTCATCGTAGACTTCCAGAAATTCGGCTGGGGAAAAGAAAGCTTCTACTGTCTGTCCAACAGATTTCATCAGCATTTTCAGCGAATCACGAACAGCCTCGTCATCGTCGATGATGAAAACGGTGGGCTCCTGCTTCATATCCTGTTGCTGCATAACGACTCCACTGTAACTGTATAAAAGTTGCCGTAAACGGATTTAATAATCAAACGCCGTCAGGCCGGAGAAAATTTGCGAAGGTAGAACCACGTCATTCATTTTTTTACATGCTTAACGGCTGTGGAATTCGATCTCAGTGTAGCAGAGGTTTGTAACAATGCACTGAAGTAACAACACCTCGAAGTAGCTATGCTCCGCGCAGGCTGTTTCTTGTAACGCCTGTTGTCTCTTTTACAACTTACACTGAGTGGGCTGTTCTGCCTGGATTTTGCTGGACAGCTTTTTGCAAACTACAACCCAGTATACTGAGCTTGGTTATTCGATGTCCGATATTTCCAAGTCGTAATTACGTTTGAATGGTCCAGATAATTTCGCTTTCTACTGGTCGCCTAACGGAATGCGCAATGTTAATGAAAAAATTATACATTCCAAGTGGTATAACTACTGTAAATGTTTATTAAATGTGGGTAAGTAAGCAGAAGGGCAGGTTTTGGGCGGTAAAATCCTTGTTGGTCTTGATTTTTCAACGGATTCCGGGGACAAAGGGCTGATAAAGGAACCGCACCTGCAATAGCGCGGTTCTTCATACACCGGATGTCACTATATACGACTGATTTTAACGATCAGTGTACCTTATTGCTCAGGTCCAGTGGCGCGATCATGTTTTCTGGCTTGAGGATTTCCGCCAGTTGCTCGTCTGTCAGCAAGCCTTCTTCCTTAACCAGATCTACTACACGACGACCGGTCTTCAAGGCAGTTTTGGCAATGCGGCTGGAATTTTCGTAACCCAGGTATGGGTTCAGAGCGGTTACCAGGCCAACAGAGTTGTAGACATAATCCGTACAGACGTCCCTGTTAGCCGTAATGCCTTTAACGCAGCGATCAGACAGCATGAACATACCGTTGGTGAGCTGCTGGATGGATTCCAGAATCTTGTAAACCAGTACCGGCTCAGCGTAGTTAAGCTGCAGCTGGGCTGCTTCTGAAGCCATGGTAACGACCAGATCGTTTCCGATAACGTGGAAAGCGATCTGGCTCATGGCCTCAGGAATAACCGGGTTAACTTTGCCCGGCATGATGGAGGAACCTGGCTGCATTTCAGGCAGGTTGATGTCATTAAAGCCACACAGGGGACCAGAGGAGAGCAGACGCAAATCATTACTCATCTTGGACAGTTTGACGGCCATACGCTTCAGGGCGCTGGAGAAGATGACAAAAGCGCCCATGTCCGAGGTGGCTTCTACCAGATCACTGGCCAGGATCATATTCTGGCCGGAAATTTCAGACAGGTATCTAACCGCCAGAGGGGCGTAACGGCTGTCTGCAGTGATACCCGTTCCGATGGCAGTACCACCCAGATTGATTTCACACAGCAGTTTGGCCATATCCTTGATACGGTCGATGTCTTCACCAATGGTGGTTGAGAAAGCACGGAATTCCTGACCGAGAGTCATAGGAACAGCATCCTGCAGCTGGGTACGGCCCATTTTCAGAACGTCTTTGAACTCTTCTGCTTTAACATCACAGGCATTCTTCAGGCTCATGGCAGCTACAACCAGTTCGTCGTGCTTCAACACCATGGACAGACGCATAGCCGTTGGATAAACGTCATTGGTAGACTGTGCCATGTTAACGTGTGTGTTTGGGTGCAGGTGCTCATATTGACCACGACGGTAACCCATCAGCTCCAGTGCGCGGTTGGCAATCACTTCGTTGGCATTCATATTGGTGGAGGTTCCGGCCCCGCCCTGAATCATGTCAACGGTGAACTGGTCATGCAGCTTACCGGCAATAATTTCATCACAGGCATCTGCAATGGCATCGGCCTTGGCTGCATCCAGCATTCCCAGATCACGGTTAGCCAGTGCACAGGATTTCTTAACCATGGCCAAGGCTATCGGAATGTTTGAGAAGTGGTTCAGAGTGACACCGGAAATGTTGAAGTTTTCCATGGCTCGCTGAGTCTGGATGCCATAGTAAACGTCCCGGGGTACAGGGGCTTCACCCAGCAGATCATGTTCGATTCGGTATTCGTTCAGATCAGTATTATCCAGTGCCATTGATGTATCACCACTAATAAGGAATATCGGCAACAAGAGATGGAGAGTCTGGTTAACTGCCACCTCAAAATATCGGAGCTAGTCTGTTCCTGCTTAGAGCTTCCGGCAATATGAAATTCTACCTATCAAACTATTACAATTGTCATCATTCAGGGTGTTAATAGCTACCGATGACAAGTCACAGGCTCTGCCTTTGGCTATTCTTCTAATAGGATGTCAAAGGCTTATTGCTAATGCTACTAAATCATATTCCAGGTCTGTTCTTTAATCCCAGACATGAGTGGACACAGATTTGCTCCCGGTATGATCAGACAACCCCTGTGGCGGTGCCCAGTGATTTACTGATTCTTTCTGCACTGCCCGGAATTTATCCCTGACTGAGGAATCATAGCTATGGATGGCAGCAAACTTCCATCGGGCATCCAGCCCACATCGGTTAACCCTCAAGCGGCAACTCCGGATATCGGGGAAACGCAGGAGGCGAGGCACAGCAGCCGCCAGAACAGGTTCATCAAAGCCATTAAAAATGTTCTCAAAAAGTTGCCGGGACGAGGTAACCCGGCACCTCGCAATATCCCCATAGAGCAGAGACAAATTACTGCATTCAGTCAGCCTGTGCCGAAGATAATGTCTGACAATATTCGATCTCAGGTTCAGGCAAACAGTATTTTCGGAGAGGTTGGGGATGTCTTTGCCAAGGTAAAAATGGGGGAGGGTGACAGTCCTGAAGTTCAGAGGGCTTATCGGCAGGCCAGCAATCAATTCGAAAGTGCAGCTATTTCCGTAGCCAAGGATGTTCTCATTGAAGCCCGGCTTCAGTCTGATGGTGGCGAGCTTATTCTGGCAATGAAAGAGTTCATCGAGCAGCATGAGCAAAAGATTCATCAGAACTATGAACCCGTGACAGAAAAGATGGTGGAAGATCTGCGCAAGCTTCCAGGTATGCTCCTCAATGAATTATCTCTGAGGAATGTAGACAGGGAGGTTGCCAGAGAAGTGTTAGAGGTGCATCTGAATGAAAGCAGGGAGTCCCAGACCGTCTCAGATCACAACCAGATACCTCTATCAGATGCTGAAGTGGTCGTTCCCCGAAGTACTCACGATCACAAAGAGTTGTTCAAGTTACAGAAGCTGCAGTTTGATTCAGCCAGAGAAGTTCTGAAGAATGAATCACATTCGGCTCAGAGAGAGGGACGTACAGAGGATGTTGAACGTCTGACCAAGCTCGATCGTCAGCTATTGAATGAGTTGAGAAGACTCCAGCAAACCGTTCAGCTTAAGGGCGATGAACCTGTCAACAGGGAAGAGATGCGCAAGGCCAAAGTGTACTATCCGAAAATTCTGCAGGACGCCCTGGTTTCGGCTGGCGTCGATAAGCAAACCGTGGCCAGAGATTTCGAAGAGGCTTTTATCGATCAGTTAAATTTTCGTCCCTGGAAAACGATAGAAAAATCTTTTTCTCAGGCTGGAGTTGAGTTTGCTTCCAGACAGCAACCTGCGGCTGAAATCAAGGTGCCAGAGTCCTTAAGGGGAGAGGTTTCCCGTCTGTATGAAACTGACTATGCAGGGTATGGAGTCAGCGGTATCGATTCGACCAACACGTATCATGCTACTAACCTGAGTCGCAGTGATTTTTCTATTAACAACAGTAATGTCTACACAGGCATAAGACATGGCATTGCCGATCCTTATGGTGTTGACTGGGATCCCGATCTAAAGGCTGAAGGTGGAAAAGTCAAGGCCAGAGAAATCTTACTTTCGGCTCTGGCAACCCGGCCTGATATTTTTGAGCAAGCACTGATAGCGTCACAGGGAGGGCCAGTCCCAACACTTGCTATGACATCCACCTCCATGGTCACGACAGGCCTGGGTTCCGGAAAAGAGAGAAAAATGCAGAAAGCTCAGAATGAAGCTTTCAAATACTTTACTGACCCTGCTAAACAGCCTGTCACGATGGAACTTCCGGGATCTGATGGACAGACCCGGACAATCAAACTTAATTTCAAACAGGCACGCTTTAATATTCCTGTGAACTGGGGTGGGGTTGGAAGCGCCTCTCTGGTAACAGGTGGAAGATCTTTCCAGAAAAAAATGAACGATCCGGCTATGGAAATGCTGGTAGGAAAGCCGGGCAAGGACGGCATCCCGGGCGGTATGGCGGGTGAATTTCTCAGCGGTACCTCAAAGAAAGGTGAGGAAATCAGGGCGCAGATCAGGGACGCCGAAGAAGCCGGCAACGGGGAAAAAGTTTCTGAATTGAATGCCCAGCTGGACCAGTTAACCAGGGATGATCGAACAGTAAAGGACCTTACCACTCAGATTAAAGCAATCTATAAAAAAGGCAGCCATTATCACCATCATCATGATGCCTATAAGCTGGCTACCAGAGTGGCCCTATTGACTCATATGGTAGGTGCTGTGCCATTATCCAATTGCAAAAGCGGCAAAGACAGAGCCGGAATGCTGGATGCCGAAATCAAGTTTCTGGCGGCCAGGATCAACCCGGAAACCGGAGAGGTACCCGAACCGGGACCTATTGTGGATCCCGCTGACAGAGCCTTGTTCCAGAAGATTCTTCAGGAAAGCGGTAACCTGGAAGTCCAGGAGCAGAACGTCGGTGTTCGCGGTTATAAAACAGAATGGGTCGATTCGATCAACGAGAGAGTGGGTGATCCTGCCATTCGCGAAGAAATCAGAGGGCTTTCCAAATCAGTGGATTAGTGGGGAATTTTGTCGCCATAGCACAGTCTAAACTGGACAGGAAACTGGAATTAAACCTAACAGGAGGCATATTTATGAACAATAGGATCAAACAGGCAGGGACCGTCTTACTGCTTTCTCTCTCTATGATTGGCTGTACGACTGATCAGACAGGGACTACTTATTCTGCTTCTGAAGCCCGTCAAATGCAGACAGTCCGGTTTGGTACGGTCGCTGAATCCAGGCTGGTCAAACTGGAAGGCAGCCAGGGTGAGGTCGGCACTCTGGCAGGGGCAGCGGCAGGAGGCATTGCAGCTTCCAGTATTGGTGGTCAGCGCGAAAGTGCTATTGCAGCAATAGCTGGAGCTGTTGCCGGTGGTGTTTTGGGCAATATGGCCGAGAAGAAAATCACCTCCAGGCAGGGTGTTGAACTGACAGTCAGACTGGATGACGGCTCTTATGTTTCTGTTGTTCAACAGGCTGATCCGGCCGTTAGCTTTGCTGCGGGCGATAAAGTAAAAATCCTTACCCAGGGCACTGCCAGCCGGGTTGTCAAGGTTCAGTGAGAAAAAGGCGGATCGGCTTAATCAATGCCCTCCGCCAGATTACCTGGGGTCATTTGCGGTCTTAAGAGGTAATACTCCACAAACAGTTTAGGCTTATTATCCACCTTCACTTTAGTTACGGGCTCGAATTCAAAGAGCCCTAGAAATTCAGCCTGAGGATAGTTCTTTTCAAGCCTTTGTCTGACTTCCTTTGAATATCGCTTGCCATCCGTCATGACAATGATTCCGCCTTTTTTGCGGAAATCTTCTTCTTTCATCCAGAGGCTTTCTGCCGGATTAAGACCAAAAAATGGAATGGTTTTGTGATTCTGGCTATACGCCAGCAGCTCAGCAACGTGGTAGTGAAGCCCGCCCAGATAAGGGATATAACCTTCGTTTTCAGGGCGATCTTCCTGGTGAAATGCCCACAACTCTTCAGCTTTTAGCATTTGGGCCCTGAGAGGCACGAACTCCACTGAATCCGAGTAATCTTCATCAAAGACAGGTTTGAACAGCAAGTAGCTGCATCTCAATAAAACAAACAATACCCCGGTGAATAAACACCAGAACACCACTTTCTTGAAACGCGGGTAATCGATCAATGGACGAGTCCAGACCAGCACCAGCAGCGGCAGCCAGACAAAGTAGGGGGTAGCCCAGCGGGGTACGAGCTTCTCGCCGGTTACCAGTCCAAACAAGAGTGTACAGGCAAATGGACCTGTCGCTATGGCGATTAGAAAAACTTTTTTGAAACGATCATAAAGGATAGGGAGCCTGGGAGCTCTGAAAAGGGGGATCATCAAAAGAAAGAATACCAGGACATTGCCCAGATTATTCTTGATAAAGTTCAGAGGAAATATCAGATGATCCCAGTGTGTACCGGTTCCATAACGCTCACTTTCAACGTAGTTTTCTCCCAGATAGCTCACTGCTGCAAAGTTGTTGTCCCATAGCCAGTAAAGATGGGGGGAGGCGATAGCCAGTGCGAGAAGCCCACCCAACCATGGGCCAACGGAGGAAAGTGCGAGTCTGCCTTCGTGGGTGATTAAAAGAACAATAAACAGGGGCGCAAACAAAACGGCCACCTGATATTTAGTCAGAATGGCCAGCCCTGAAATGACTCCGCTCAGCAGCCAATAAGCCGGGGATTGACGAGTCACTGCAAAATAAAAAGTCAGGGCAAGTAAGGCCCAAATTGGATGCTGAAGCGTGTCCGGTGTCAGTCTTTCTACCCGGTTACTGTAGAAGAGAATGCCTTGTAACAAAAAGACTGCCAGCAGGGCACCAGCCTCGGTCAAATATTCTCTGGCCAGACGCCAGACAGCAACAAAAGCAATCACCACAGTAACCTGGGCAAAGAGATAGACAGGCCAGTCGCTGGTATCACTTAAGTTTGAAAAAAAAGCGGCAGTCCAGGCTGCCAGCGGTGGGTGTTTTTCATACCCCCACTGCCAGAGGTTACCCCAGGCGATGCCTTCAAGTGTGTCAGAGTGCAGCGTGTTCCTGACCAACCAGGGGCCCAGGGTCCAGAAAAACAGCTGAAAAAGGCAGATCAGACCGAGCCAGCGAAAAGGGTGCTTAATGACCATGGAAGAGGGTGAAGACTCGGCAATCATTGCTTCATTCTGCACAGATCAACTCCTGTTTGTTGACAGTCGGCTAGAAATTGTTGGCTCGATAAATAATCAAACTCTAACTGTCTGGCTTGAGAATGATCCAGATTGATGTGGCCGGCAGTTTTACCCGGGTGACACATAATCAGCCCTTTGTCGTATGAATCAGAGAGCCATGCTTTCATCAGGGTGGAATAGTTTTCTTGCGGTTTCAGTGAATAGACGCCAGCAAAGGAAGTATTGGTATTGATACTCTGGTTGAGCAATTCGCAGTTCAGGCTCTTACTGCCAGAACCTTCAATAATGTAGCTTTTCAGGCCACCACCATGACGGATGATGGGTGTAACGCTTCTCACCCAGAAAGAAGGTTCGGGCCTAAAGGTGCGTATTACCGATAACAGGGTTTCACGTACCATGGGCAGGTGATGTACGTGCTGATGGCCATCAACAAAGTCGGGGGCTCTGCCGGTAGCGTCGATAAAATACTGATATTGTGCCGTGACTTCTTCCAGCAGGGCGGTCCGGTCCAATAAGTGAAGATGGCTCTTGATTAAAACCTGATTCAGGCTGGGGAGTCCGTCTACATAGGCGGAACTGAGGCCATTGCCTTCAGTTAAATTAAGATGCAGGCCAATATCAACCTTTTCCTGAATGGTCGTCAGGTGGCTTGCCTGCTTTATCCAGTCCGGACCAGTGACCAGACAACTGGTGGCCTGAATTCTGCCGAGAATGGCCAGCTCCAGAATAGCTTCCGATACCCTTGGGTGAATCCCGTAATCATCTGCGCACAGTGTTATTCTTTTCATTTAAAGGCCCAGTATTTGCTCAGGGTATAAGTGACCAGGGGAATCGTTGTCAGGACGATAAAGCTGGCCATTAGATAATTCAAACCGGTGTAGGTTAACAGCAGGGTATAAAGCCCCTGATTGAGCACAAAACTGCAGAGCAATTGAACCAACAGGAATTTCAGCAGAGTATTGCGAAGTACATGTTGCTTGTGATTAAAAGTCCACAATGAATGACCCAGGTAACTGACGACAAAGGCCAGAATAAAAGCGGCAGGATTCGCCAGTAGCGGGTTTACTTGAGTCAGGTCTACCAGAAGCCAGAGTACAAAAAGGTGAACAGCTGCAGCAGTACTGCCGGTTATAATAAACTTAATCGGCTGCATTGCTATCCTTCTGATTCTTGAACCCCAGTTGTCGCTGTATCAAGTATCTGGGGCGTTTTTTTACTTCGCAGAAAATACCGGCAATGTACTCACCCAGTAACCAGAGAGACAATAGCTGTATGCCGCCAATAAAGGTGATGGCGACAATAACCGTGGGCCAGCCCGGCAGGGGGGCGCCGAGAACAAGAGTCCGAAAGATGATAAAGAGTGCGTAAAACACCGAGATGAATGAAATAATCAGTCCAAGCCCACCGACAATCCTCAGTGGCAAAGTAGTGAATGCTGTAATGCCCGAAAGAGCCAGACTGGTCAGTTTGCCATAACCCCAGCCGGATTGCCCCGCCAGCCGGTTTCTGACCTGAAAGGGAAGGCCGATGCTCTTGTAACCTACCCAGGCATAGATACCTTTCATAAAGCGACTGCGTTCAGGCATGGCTCTGAGGGCATCGACCACCACCTTGTCCAGTAGCCGAAAGTCGCCTGCGTGAGCCGGTACATCAATGCCTGTGCTGGAGTGCATGATTCGATAGAAAAATTGTGCGCCTTTCTTTTTCAGGAAAGATTCATTTTCCCTGTCCTGGCGGACGCCGTAGACCATCTGGTAACCTTGTCGCCAGTAATCAACAAAAACAGGGATCATTTCCAGAGGGTGCTGAAAGTCTGCGTCGATCAAAATCACAGCGTCACCGGAAGTGGCATCAATTCCGGCAGTCAGTGCGGTCTCCTTGCCGAAGTTTCTGGATAACTCAATCAGCTTGATCCTCTCGTCATTACAGAAGGATTCGACCAGTTCGACCGTTTTGTCGGTACTGCCATCATCCACCACAATAATTTCAAGATGCTCGGTAATCTCTTCAAGCTGTTTAATCAGTGCTTCCATGAACCGACCAATGACCTGGCTTTCATTGAAAACCGGCACCACACAGCTAAGTAAGAAGTTGTTAGAGGGCATTTTGTCTCCGGCTCGATAATTTATAGGGTCATGAGTTTCGCTTTCCATCCTTGAACAGGGAGCGATATATCGGGCTCATGGCTACATTTAATTGTTATTATTTATCGGCTTGGCACTCTTTACAGTGAGGCTCAATTCACTAAGCTGCAGGAAACGAACAAGGTTATTCATCAGTAAAATGCTTTTTTTCTTGGTGTTGACAGAGCATTCCTGACTCGCGCTTGTGACCAAAAATTGAGCAAAGTTCTACACCATAGTGGTATGGTGTCTCTGAAAAAGCAAGTTGCGGTCAGAGTTTTAAAGGACTGACTCAGGATTGCGTGAATCCTTGCCTTCATTAGAAGAATCTTTTAGCTGGGGCATTCTGTCAGTTCGGGCCACAGAAGCATGACCAATGTCCTGTCGTCTGATACGGTATAGTCCGGATTTTGAGATCATAAACAGACCCTGTGACGGAGTAGCTATGAGAAAGGAACATCTGATTGCCCTGGTATTTGGCTTTGGGATTCTGGCCGTTGCCGCAGGGCTTTATCTGATGCAACCCGCTGATGAACCTGGGCAGGTAGATAGTAACAATGTGCTTGTTGAGACTCCCTCTGAGCCTGAGGCAGAAATCAGGGCAGCTGAAGACGACGATGATTTCCCGTTGTCCAATAATGGTGATGTAACACGGATTATTATTGATGATGAGGCTGGGGATATCGGTGACATTTTGTCTGAAAAGGTTCTGATCAATGACGAAGTGGTAGACCAGAGCGAACTGGATGAGCTGGATCACTGAGATATAACGAGGCTTATTGATTGATTACAAGATTGTGGGAAATGTCTTACAAAGTCTGGTGCTTTCTTCCTGCATTCTGCCCTTCAGCAGCTTGATATGTTGAAGGTGCATGGACAGCAAATTCACACGGATGTGAACCCATCATGGACAGTCGGGTAGTAACCCTGAGTCTCCCCTCAGGGTTTTTACCCTGCCCCTGCCTCTGAATTGATCAGCAATAATCCAGAACCTCAGTGAAGTCTTCTTACCGAGATGTTTGAGCATCTCCCTGAAAGTTGGGATGGATTTATAGAATGTCACCCTTCATAGAACCCGAAACCCTGGCAGCCCTGCTAACCGCCCCTGGGGTTGTCGTGCTTGATGCTCGCTTCAGTCTTGCCGACCCCAAACTGGGACAGACTCTTTACCGTCAGGGACATATCCCCGGTTCTCGATACATCGATCTCGAGAAAGACCTGTCTGCTCCAGTGGTTCCCGGGAAAACTGGCAGGCATCCCCTGCCGGAGCCTGAGGTGTTTGCTGAACATTTGAGAACCCTGGGTATCAGCAAAACCACCCATGTGGTTGTTTATGATGACGGTAATCATGCTATGGCTGCCCGAGCATGGTGGCAATTGCGCTGGGTTGGCGTGGAACCTGTTCAGGTTTTGCATGGCGGTTTCAAAAGATGGTCTGCTGGCTGTTATCCTGTAACGACTGAAACGCCTGCTATCACCCCCTCTGACTTTATGGCTGATGTTAATCACGGCATGACAGTCTCTGCCAGTGAGGTTATGGAGCAGTTGCAAAGTCCGGTTTTTCGTTTAATAGATGCCCGTGCTCCTGAGCGTTTTGCCGGAGAATCAGAGCCTCTTGACAGTAAAGCAGGTCATATTCCCGGGGCGATCTGTTATCCATTCACTTCCAATATGGATAATTCAGGTTCTTTTCTTTCCATAGAACAGTTACGAAAACAGTTGGGAGTTCTGATGGTCGATGGACTGGAGCCCGTGTTTTACTGTGGCTCGGGTGTTACTGCCTGTCATAACCTTCTGGCTATGGAATACGCTGGTATGCCAGCTGCCAAACTCTTTCCGGGTTCATGGAGTGAGTGGATTACTGATGACAGCAGGCCGGTAGCAACCGGTTTGGGTTGAACCCTGTGTCTTTTGGACTGGATGTTATCATCACAAGCGGCTATTGACTGAACTCTGTATACTCTGCTCTTTTCAGTGAATGCGTTAAGGGCAGAGAGATGGGCAGCAGTTATAGATTCCCGATTGGCACGCCTGGTCAAGTATGGGGCAAGGAAGAACGTAAAGTCTGGTATGAACAAACCACCATCAAGCGTGAATACCAAAGGGAAGTCGTGCCCAAAATAATGGCTTTGAAAGAGCATTATGATGTTGAGCAGTATGGTGCCCTCTCCTACGATGTTGAGCGTTTTCCTTTGTATGCCATCAGGAGTCGAAACTGGAACACTGACAAGCCCGTTGTTCTGGTGACCGGTGGAGTCCACGGCTATGAAACCAGTGGTGTTCACGGTGCGTTAAAATTTCTGGAAGTTGAGGCTAAAAACTTTGTAAGCCACTTCAATATCCTGGTGGCGCCCTGCATCAGCCCCTGGGGTTATGAAACCATCAATCGCTGGAATCCCAATGCCATTGATCCTAATCGTTCCTTCTACAAAGACAGCCCGGCAGAAGAGTCCACCAACTTGATGAAACTGTTGGCAGGTTTGGAGCAGGAAGTATTGGTTCATATTGATCTGCATGAAACTACGGATACGGATGAAACTGAATTTCGTCCTGCTCTGGCAGCAAGGGATGGCAAAGGCTATGTGGAAGAGGGAATACCAGATGGTTTCTACACAGTGGCTGATACCGAAAACCCTGTTCCCGAATTCCAGAAGGCGGTGATTGATTCCGTCAGACAGGTGACGCACATTGCACCCGCAGACGATCAGGGAAAAATTATTGGCTCCCCGGTGATTCAGGAAGGTGTGATCCACTATCCTATGAAAAAGCTGGGTCTTTGTGGTGGTATAACAGACTGCAGGTTTGGCACCACGACTGAAGTTTATCCGGACAGCCCAAAAGTAACTGACGAAGAGTGCAATGATGCCCAGGTGGCGGCTATTGTCGGCAGTCTCAATTATGTAATGGGTCAGCTCTGACTATGAGCCTGCGTTTCCTGCAGCAGGCAATGACGGCAGGAAACATCAACCGCAAACAAGCTTCAAGACAGCTTCAGATTGACAGGCTACAGGATCACCGGCGCAGCGGCGTCAGCTCGCGAATGTCTTTTTCCATAGCCAGCTTACTGACGACCTGGTTCTGGCTGGTAAAGCCTGAGACAGACATTTTGACTTCGTAGTGGCCTCGCTCCGGAACCAGTTCAGCAGAAAAGTTGCTGATCTTGAGGCCCTCTTCTGCACTGGAGTTCAATACTTTCTCAAGGCTGTCGAGGCTACCTGTCGTGACCAGTCTGAGTTTGAGTTCGCTCACTGTCTTCTCCTTTTTTTCGTGACGCTTTATTTCGCAGTGGCAAAAAAAAGCCCCCGGACCTTCTCTTGGTGCGGGGGCTGTGTTTTCTGCTTTTAAGCTATCCACGACAGACCCCGCGACACATAATAATGCCGCGTTTCATAATGGTTTTGGTCATGGATCGTGTGGAATTCATGGTCGCTGATGCACCAGGCTAAATTTCACTGCACTGTATACCAAATTTTTCAATTGTGTGTAAAGGCTTTTTGTTGAAAGGCTGAAAGTAAAAAACAGGCTATTCTTTTTGATACAAGTTCGATAGAGATTGGGCTTTGTCCAGTGATTTCATGTAAAATGGCCTGTTATGTTCATGAAGAAATACGACGCCTCGAGAGGAGTAAATGAAACAATGGCAAGTTGATAGCTGGAGGGAAATGCCTGTCATCCAGCTGCCGGAATACCCCGATCAAGATCATCTTAAACAGGTGGAGCAACAGTTACACCGCATGCCGCCGCTGGTCTTTGCCGGTGAGGTAAGAGCGTTGCGACAGAAGTTGACAGCTGCTACCGAGGGCAAAGCGTTTCTATTGCAGGGTGGTGACTGTGCCGAGAGCTTTCTGGAGTTCTCAGCAGATAATATTCGGGATACCTTCAAGGTCCTGATGCAGATGGCCGTCGTGCTGACATTTGGCGCCAGTTGTCCTGTCATCAAGGTGGGCAGGATGGCTGGACAATTTGCCAAACCCCGTTCGTCTGGTACCGAAGTCATAGAAGGTGTTGAGCTGCCGATTTATCGCGGCGACATCATTAATGCTATGGACTCCACAGTAGAATCCAGAATTCCTGACCCCGAGAGAATGCTTAAGGCCTATCATCAGGCGTCATCGACTCTGAACCTGCTCAGGGCTTTTGCCCAGGGCGGGCTTGCGTCTCTGGAGCAGGTTCACGCCTGGAATCTGGATTTTGTCGCCAGCAGTCCACAGTCTGAGCAGTACAGTCATCTGGCTGATCGAATTGATGAAGCACTTGATTTCATGAGGGCCTGCGGTATTTCTTCCGAGCATTCCAGGGTGATCAGTGAAACGGACTTCTACACCTCCCATGAAGCTCTTTTGCTGCCTTATGAGCAGGCCATGACCCGTCAGGACAGTCTTTCCGGTCACTGGTACGACTGCTCGGCACACATGCTCTGGGTAGGCGACAGAACTCGTCAGGTTGAGGGGGGGCACGTTGAATTCGTTCGGGGTATTAGCAACCCGATTGGTCTGAAGGCGGGTCCAACCATGCCTCCTGAAGATCTGATTCGCCTGATTGATCTGATCAGCCCGGACAACGAAGCTGGTCGCCTGAATGTGATTGTGCGCATGGGCGCAGACAATGTTGAAAAACACCTGCCAGAACTGATTCGTGCTGTCGAGAGGGAAGGGCGTCAGGTGTTGTGGAGCTGTGATCCGATGCACGGCAACACATTCAAGGCCTCCAACGGTTATAAGACGCGTGAGGTCAGCCGAATTCTGCGTGAGGTGAAACAGTTCTTTGCGGTTCACCAGGCAGAAGGGACCTATGCGGGTGGTGTTCACTTTGAAATGACCGGTCAGAAGGTAACCGAGTGCATTGGTGGTTCCCGTGCCGTAACCGAAGACTCTCTGGGTAATCGCTATCATACTCACTGTGATCCAAGACTGAATGCTGATCAGGCGCTGGAACTTGCTTTCATGATTTCCGACACTCTGAAAGACTGTCGAAAACTGCGTGAAAGATGACCACGATGATGCAGTTGGACAGGATCCTTCGAGGGGGTAGTGAATGGCATTGTTACTGCTCAACTCAGCACTGAGGAATTGGAGTTGATAATATCTTTACAGGGCATCTATGCTTCGGAAGGAAATTTTCCCAGTCTGACTAAAAAAATAACCATGAGCGAAAAAACATTTTACATTAAAAAAAGGTCCTTCCTGTGCAAGTTCTTGGTTGTCTGTTTTTTAGCTGGTTGAAGTTTTGTGGCAAATACTTTTGTCAAAGGCGAATCATTTTGGTAGATTAGCCGCCGTTCCGTGGCGAGGCCTCAAAAGCCTGTCACGAGATAGAGACGGGGTATAGCGCAGTCTGGTAGCGCGCCTGCTTTGGGAGCAGGATGTCGGGAGTTCGAATCTCTCTACCCCGACCAGTTTCTTGCAGAAGTAACCTGACTTCTGGACAGAACACGGGGTATAGCGCAGTCTGGTAGCGCGCCTGCTTTGGGAGCAGGATGTCGGGAGTTCGAATCTCTCTACCCCGACCAAATTCTTGCAGAAATTTCACGGTTTCTGGTCAAAACGCATCGGGGTATAGCGCAGTCTGGTAGCGCGCCTGCTTTGGGAGCAGGATGTCGGGAGTTCGAATCTCTCTACCCCGACCATTTTTTCCTCCTTTTTTTCTGTCTATAGTTGTTGTGTAACAACCAACAAAATATTCACAGAAGAAGCTCCATGGCGATTTTAAAACTGGTTCCGGAATCCAATCCTGCTTTAAGAACTCCCACTGCTCCTGTTACTGACTTTGGTCCGGGTTTTCAGAAAATCGTGGATGATATGTTCGAAACTATGTATGCCGTTAACGGTGCCGGGCTGGCTGCTACACAAGTTGGTCTGGGGATGAGAGTGGCGGTAATTGATGTCACGCCTGATAAAAGTCAGCCTCTGGTCATTGTAAATCCTGAGATTATTGAAAAGTCGGGTGAACAGAAAATGGAGATGGGCTGTCTTTCACTGCCGGGCTGCTGGGCAGCAGTTAAGCGGGCAGGCTGGGTCAAAGTCAGGGCTCAGGATCGTCATGGTGAATTTTTCGAGATGGAAGGTGAGGGTATCCTTTCAGAAGCTTTTCAGCATGAAATCGACCATCTGGACGGTGTATTATTTATTGACAAACTCTCGGCTCTGAAGCAAAAAATGGTACGTCAAAGAGCACGTAAGGCGCTGAAGAAGCATGAAAGAGGTAATAAATAAGGCCGCAGACAGATTTGAATCCAACATGTTTTTGACTCTTGATCCTATAGAAGGTTTGTAGGCTGGAAAATAGACGTGTTTTCATAGTAAACCGAGCCTTGTTCATTTCAGAGTGCATTTATTAATAAACTAAAAGCAGCTTCCTTTCGGCAGAATGAATCGCTTTAGTCTACTTTAGATAAGGTCGTGTTTATTGGCTTGGAGTTACTGTTTTGCTCATTAAAAAAATAAAGGAGTTTGCTCGAACGGGACGTCGTTCATTATTTATAGCTTTTATTGTTTCTATCCCCTGGACTACTGCTGAAGGATCAAACGGCTTGATTGTTCAAGCTCTGGCGATAAACGCTTTTCTTGATTATCTCTATAATCTGCAACAGGGTAATCTGGAAGGAGAAAATGATTCTTCCAGACCTTTTACTATTGGTCTGGATGGGCCTTCCGGAGCCGGTAAGTCTACTTTTCTTGATCAATTTACTCAGGAGCTTCGAACTTCTTCGGCACTTTATCAACGATCACATTCGGAGCTGTCAGGCAGGGTCTGCAGTCTGGAGACACTGGGGATTGATACCTTTCTTCATTCCCGTGCCGACCGACGTGAAATGTTCAGCCATCTGGGCGATGGCGCGTCAGGGAACAACAATGGTGAGGAGTATCGGGCAGAGCTTAGAGATAGCTGTCTGGCAGCGATAGCCCGGGGGGATTCTTTTCGGTATGCCCCTTATTGTCGCCATCTGGAAGGTCAGCTGGGTCCTGAAGAAGCCCGGCGTATCACCTGCGATATTCTTATTATCGAAGGTACTCATGTGAATGATCCGGGGGCTCGGGCTTCCATTGATCACGCCCTGTTTCTCGACAGTGATGATAATTTAATTACCTGGAATATGTGGAAACGGAACTATCTTCTGGGTAATCGAACGAAAAAAGAATTATTTGCAATCTTGCAGGTTTTGTTTGAGCAGTTTAAAACCTGGAGAAGAAGAAATGCTGACCTATCGGACATTCATTTTTATTGGCATACGAATAACGAAGTTCCTGAACTGACAGAAGAAACTATTGATTCAGAGCTGCCAGATCTGGCTCGACAGTTGCGACTTCATCATTTTAACTCAGGCTATGCCCTGACACGTCTTTTTCAACAGAATTCATTAGATTCGGAAGTATTAAGCAGTCGTATGCGTCATCACTTCCAACCTTTCATGTCCAGTAGAAGTCTTGTGGCGATGGAACATGAAAGCTTTCTTTCGTTTGCTAGAATGTTGTTGGAACCATTAAGGCTGACTCTTCACGAGGTCCATCATGGCAATGAGTGTTTATTTGTTTCACTGAACGCTATTCTACCAAACGATTATTTGAATCGGGAGCGTGTCATTGTCCTGTTGAGACAGTTATGGAAAACCTGGGAGCAGAATAATCTGACTGATGCCCAGAGAAGGCTTTTAAGCTGGATTGCTGCAGATATTGAAGCTGAAGCTGATTTTCTCTCAGAAGGGAATCTGGGCGGACTTCCTACTATTTTGATGACCTGGGCAGCCCTGCTGGGGTCGGATCATCCACCTGATAAACCTTTGTATCTTATGATCCGGTTGGGCGGTGTTATACAGGTCTGGAGCCTTAATCTGGACGGCACCATCAGTGAATTGGATGCTGTTCCTGAAGTTGAGCCGGTGCTGATCTACGATGGTGTTAATCGCTGGATGTTTGCAACGTCCGAACAGAATATCCTGAATAATGTGCCCGGTGTGCTTCCAACGACGCTCTCCACTGATGGTGGTACTTTTAATGATGATGGAGGTCATGACGATGACTCAGGCTTCTATTCTTCTTCCAGTTCCAGTTCATCCTCTTCCCTGTCATCATTCTTGAGCTCATCGGGCGGTCCTATCCGCCAGATTGATGACATGGTGATTGGGGGTAATTTAACCGAACCTGAGCCTGAGCCGTTGTCCAGTTATATTATTTCGCCAGGATTGATAATGCATTCTCGGTAGTAGCCTGTGCGATCTCTTTTGTAGAGCTGGAACGTAATTGTGCCAGATGCTCAAGGACAACAGGTAATAGGGTGGGAGTGTTCCTTTGACCCTGATAGCCTGACATCGGCATGTCCGGGGCATCGGTTTCCAGAACAATACTACTCAGGGGTAACGAGGTGGCCAGCTGGCGTGTTTTTCTGGCCCTCTGGTAGGTAATTGTACCGCCAAACCCCAGTTTGAAGCCCAGTTCAATATACTGTCGGGCCTGTTGTTCACTGCCAGAAAAAGCATGTACGATGCCACCTTTCTCCGGTTTAATTTGCCGGATTTCTTTAAGGATTTCATCGTGTGCTTTCCTGCAGTGCAGAATGACAGGTAGCTTAAATTGATCGGCAAGCTCAAGCTGCCTGATAAAATAGTAGTGCTGTTGCTGACGGTCCGAGTTGGTCAGCGAGTAGTCCAGGCCTATCTCACCCACAGCACAAACCGTCTCGGAATGACGTTCCAGGAATACTTTCAATTCATCAAGGTGTTGAGGTCTGTGGCTTTTCAGAAAATAAGGATGTAGTCCGAGTGAGACAAAGCGTCGCACAGAATCGGGCGAATCATTCACTTGTTTCAGAACTCTGGGCCAGTAACGCGCTTCCGTTGCCGGGATGCAGATTGAGCGGACACCTGCGAGCCAGCATTGTTCAAGGGTTTCATCCCGGTCCTGGTCGAACTCGGGAAAGTCCAGGTGACAATGGCTATCAAACAATTCTGGTATAGGGGACATAATGTTCATAAAGTTGGTCATGGGGCTTCAGTCTGTTATGTTACCCCGATGAAAATAAAGCAGTACATAGGGTTGGGTGTTTCGCTGGTGCTGATTGCAGTACTGGTTTTTATACCTCGCTACTTCAAGTCGGAATCTGAAACAGGGCTGACCGGGCAGAGCTTCCACAAGAGATGTCTGGTGGCTGAAGGCTGTCGACTGACAACAGCAGACAGCGAGATTGAGCTGAGAATAAAGCCGTCAGGTCTGCCGAAGCTGGAGCCGCTGGATGTTGAAGTTCTCCTGAGAGGCCTGTCAGCAGACAGGGTTACCATGGAGTTTTTTGGCCGGGATATGCCGATGGGGTTAGCTCCTTTTCCACTCTACAAGCAGTCCTCTTTTTTTGGGCCTTCGGTATTCAGTGGCGTAGGTAACCTGACTTTTTGCACGGTTGATAAAGATATGACCTGGCTGGCCAGACTGGTGATTGAATCAGGTTCCGAAGTGACAACAGTTGTTTTTGAACTGGAGACTTGAATTATGAAGCTATTGGCAATGGCTACGTTGGCCATTTTCGCAGGCATGTCACCTATAGCCCTTCAGGCGGCAGATGTTGAGATAAAGGATCAGTACGCAAGAGCGGTACCGGCTGTTTCCACAAACTCTGCGGCTTTTCTGACTATTACCAACAAAGGTAAAGAAGATATCAAGCTGGTCTCTGCCGACAGTGATAGTGCGGTTCATGTTGAGCTGCACGGTCACAGGCATGAAGGGAATATGATGAAAATGTTCGAGTTGAAAGATATTGATATACCGGCAGGTAAAACTGAATATCTCAAAAGTGGTGGCAATCATATCATGCTGATGGGTTTGAAGAGGCCATTGAAAGCCGGTAGTGAGGTTGATGTCACCCTGCATTTCTCTGACGGAGACGCTGTGGATATAAAAGTGCCGGTAAAGGATCTTAGTCACGAAACCAAAGATATGGCCCATGGCAGTGCCACGAAGCATGGCGAGATGGATCACGGCTCAGTGGATCACAGTACCATGGATCACTGATTCAGAAGTCATCGTGGCCTGATCCTGTCACTTCACTTTAAAGCGAAGTGGCAGGATTCAGGAGAGCTCAGTGCTCGCGGGTGGTCCTGAAGCTAATATCCGGGTAGCGTTCCTCTGCCAGAGAGAGATTGACACGGGTAGGAGCCAGGTAAGTCAGGTAGCCACCACCATCAATCGCCAGATTGTCAGCGCATTTGCGCTTGAATTCCTCCAATTTACGTTCGTCCGTACAATCCACCCAGCGGGCAGTATTGACATTGACCGGCTCGTACATAGCCTCCACCTTGTACTCATCCTTAAGGCGGCGCATAACGACATCAAACTGGAGTACGCCGACCGCACCCAGGATCAGGTCATTATTGTTCAGAGGCATGAACAACTGGGTTGCGCCTTCTTCTGAAAGTTGTTGCAAGCCTTTCTGGAGCTGCTTGAGCTTCAGAGGGTCTCTCAGGCGAACGCGCTTGAAAAGTTCGGGGGCGAAGTGTGGAATCCCGGTAAAGCGGATCTCTTCGCCCTGGCTGAAAGTATCGCCAATCTGGATAGTGCCGTGGTTGTGCAGACCGATAATGTCACCGGAGATAGCTTCCTCGACATGGGAGCGATCACCTGCAAGAAAAGTGACAGCGTCGGCAATTTTTACATCTTTGCCGATTCGCACATGCTTCATTTTCATATTACGGGTGTATTTTCCGGAACAGATGCGCAGGAAGGCAATGCGGTCACGATGTTTAGGGTCCATATTGGCCTGGATCTTGAATACAAAGCCAGAAAATTTGGCTTCGTCCGGCTCCACTGCCCTCTGATCTGTTATACGAGCCAGAGGCGCTGGAGCCCACTCGGCAAAGTCGTCCAGCATTTCACGGACGCCAAAGTTGGCTAGGGCAGTACCAAAGAAAACAGGCGTCATCTTGCCAGCATGATAGGCTTCCAGGTCAAACTCATGACTGCCGCCGCGAACCAGTTCCACCTCATCGACAAAGTCTTCATGAATATCACCCAGCAGCTCTTTGGCTTCGTCCGACTCAAGACCCTTGATACGAATATCGTCGGGTATAGTATGTCCCTGGCCGGGGGTGAAGACGTGAATAGTATCGGTGTAGAGGTTATAAACCCCCTTGAAATTCTTGCCCATGCTGATCGGCCAGGTAATGGGAGCACACTGAATTTTCAGGATGCTTTCCACTTCGTCCAGCACTTCAATCTGGTCCCGGACTTCACGGTCCATCTTATTAACAAAGGTAAAGATTGGAGTGTCTCTCAGACGACAGACCTCCATCAGTTTAATGGTCCGGTCTTCGACACCCTTGGCGCCGTCAATCACCATCAGGCAGCTATCCACTGCTGTCAGGGTTCGGTAGGTGTCTTCCGAGAAGTCTTCGTGTCCGGGAGTGTCCAGCAGGTTGACAGTGCAACCTTTGTAAGGGAACTGCATAACCGAGGTGGTGATCGAGATACCTCTTTCCTGTTCCATTTTCATCCAGTCAGAAGTAGCCATACGACCGCTTTTACGACCTTTTACAGTGCCGGCCATCTGGATAGCACCACCCAGAAGCAGCAGCTTTTCTGTGATGGTGGTTTTACCGGCGTCCGGGTGACTGATGATCGCAAAGGTTCGACGCTTTGCCACTTCGGGGGATAATCCACTCATTGATGTTTTGCCTGATTCCAGAGCTTGAAAAAATGGCGACATTATATCCGCTCTGTTGCGCAAAGCCAGAATCATCATAAAAGATTGAAATCGGATGTTGTGCTTGATAACACAGGACTTTTGGCGAAACCGGTCGATAAAGTTGCGAGGAGATTGATGATAAGGAAGTGAGTGTTTTGAATCCATCGCAACGGACTTTGCAATGCTTGCAACCCCTGCTGGACAGAGGGCAGGATGAATCCAGTGACATTTCTGTCAGAGGCAAGTGGCGAGGCCGGGAGGCCGAGTTGCTGCCGCTTCCTGTCAGAGAGCTGAGGGAAGGTGAAAAACTCAGTGCCAGTGAAGGTACTACGGCATTTGTTTTCAAGTACGGCAGTTTTGTGGAAAATCAGCTTCACAATGATCTCAAAAGCAAGCCGCTGAACCAAAGAACCATTAAAAAGCTGGAAACACGGGCCACAGAGCTGTTAAGGGATGTCAGGAAGCTGAATTGCAGCAGTATAGAGCTCTGGCTGGATTCCGGTATGGTGGCAAAAGCGTTTGAGACTGCGACACCTTTTAAGTGGCGATCTCTTCCTGCACACGAACAGGAGCATCTTAAGGAAGTCGTTCAGTTTCAGCTCTCTGGTCATACCGATTATCTGAGTCAATCAAAGGCTCTTGAGCTTGCGGTAAAAGTGGTCGGTCAGCATGAATCTATCTTCTCAGCCAATATTCCCGAAACAGCCCGCTTTCTCACCAGTGAAACAGAGGAGGGACATACTCTTTTTCCCGGTCAGCTCAGGCTCTGGGCCGAAGAGCACTTTGATAAGGACAAAGTCCCGGGAACTCCGATAGAAGGTGATGATCTCTATATCAGCCAATACGAGATGGAGCTGATAGGTAATGCCGAGTATTACACCAACCGTGTTTCTGGGCTTCTTTCCGGTTCCCCATTGGAGCGTTTGCAGAACACCAGTTATGCCGAACAGGCTGAAGAGGCCAGAGAGCTTGCCAAGCAGCTTATCAAGACGCTGGATGCACTGGAACGACATTCACAAAATTTGCCTGCCCAATTGCAGCAGGCTCTAATCCATGATCTGGTGGGGCAGCTCGATGGTGTGTTGGATTTTATCGATCAGCTGGAGGTCAGTGACCAGGAGAATCCACTGGGGCCGCAGCAGTGGAAAAAGTTTAAATGTCTGGAACTGATTTCCGCAATTAATGTTCTCAAGAATGAAATTGAGCATGAAAGTGCACTCATCAACAACTCAGGCAAGGAAGGTCTATTCAGCAGAAAGAAAACCAGCAAGCTGGCAAAGCTGGAGGTATTGCATCAGACGTGGAGTGACCATTTTGACCGTATTCAGGAAGGAACAGACAATGATCTTCCTCCAGCCAGAGCGAAGCTAACCGGAAGAGCTTCCCGCGCTGACACCCTTCCTGTGGTTGATGCAAAGGCTTATACCGCCTGTATATTGAAGCGGCTGGGAGAGGTGGGCCTGGATAATGCCAGCAAGAAACTGAAAGAATCACGCAGTCATGTGCTCTCAACACTTCAATGGGAAAAAATCACTACCCATCTGGATGTGAGGATTGAAGGGCGAACCCGGCATTATGAGAGTCAGCTGACCCCTGCTTCGCAAATGAAATGGGGAGAAGGTGCAAAAGATATCTTTGAGCATTCTTATGAGGGTATGGGCAGTCCTTCGACTGCAACCAGTGAACGCGTTCATGCCGTCAATATGGCGCAATCTGAGCTGTCCACTGCAGAAAAGGGGAACAAGAAAGTTCTGTTCAAAGGATTGCGTTCCGGAACTCTCTCTGCCTATGGGATAAAAGAAAAAGAGCCTCGACTTGAAGCAGCCAGAAACCGGGCCAGGGAGTTGGTGACGGCGGCTGTAAAACAGTTTCTGGATGATAATCCCGGCTATCTGACATCGGGGCAGCCTGTTCCTTTGAAGATGCTCTCCACGTCTATGCTCAGTGCCGACAAACTGAGGCACTATCTGCATATTCATGATGATGAACTGAAGATGCAGAGAGAGCAGATCGCTGCCCTTAAGGAAGTTCAGAAAGAACTCAACGATGGTAAGCCATTGGTTATTTCTGATGCCAAAGGCGAAAAATATCAACTCAGAGTCAATATGAAGCTGGCCAACACTAATTATGGTGTCAATTCACTTTCATTGGGTGGTCTGAAGTCCGTTGTCCGTCCCTGGGGTGAGGCCAAGCGGGTTAATAATGAGGGGCTTATTGAACTGATGGGCTCTTTAGACCAGTTCGATCCTGTTGGCGGTTGGGTAGGCGACTATCTGGCAGGCTCGGCCCCGGAGCAATCCAAGCAGATTGTTCGTATGCTGGTTGAACAGATCAGGGATCTTCATGTTTCAGGCGACTATCAAACAGAAGGCGAAGATGCCTATAAGATGGTTGAGCGAATTCAGTTGCTGGCATTCAAGATAGGCGCAGTGGGTCATATCAATTGTAAGAGTGGCAAGGATCGAACCGGAGAAGCCGACGCCTCGATCAAGCGCTTTGCTGCTGAAGTGGAGGCCAGAGGCTATGTCCCGGACCCCCGCAAACCCGTTAGCCGGGAGGATCGTAACCTCAGTCAGGCTTTCCAGTTTGGTTCAGGCAATCTTGAATTGCAGCAAATGAACATCAACATGCCCGGGTTCAAGACGCAGTTGAACAAAAAGCGTCTGGGCGAATTTGCTCATAAGCTTGCTCATAAAGCCCGGTTTAAAGTGAAATAAGTACTCAGCCATACGGAATCGAATATTTCTGGCTTATTGGGCAGGTGCTCTGCAAGGCGCAACGACGGGAACATAGCAAGCTATGTGACCAGAGTTGCAACGCAGCACGACTGCATGGATGCAGGAGCTAGAGCAACGCAGGAGCAGTTGCCGCGAGTGCCTGAACAATAAGTCAGAAAATATGATTTCGTATGGTTGAGTACTTAACCACCGAAAATCTTGCGGGTGTGAACTCTGCCCGCCTTGTTTTTCCCGGTGCTAAACAGCATGAGAGCCTCCAACTGCTAAGCCAGGTTTCAAAGCTTTCTCAAGTCTGTCATAGACAGAAAGTATTTTGGATCTGTCTTACGAGGCTTATAGGTTGATTAGTCCTTTTCTGACGTCTGCAAATAACCCTCTGTCTACAAACATGGTTGTCTGTTGTTTTAAAAAGCATATCAGTTAAGCCGAGTTTGGTAGCTGTTTTATATTGTGGTAAGTGGCCACCTCAGAAAATACTTACTAGAAACCTAAATCGAAACCGCCATCTAGATCGCTAAAATCGAGGTTGCCTAAATCGAGGTTGCCTAAATCGAGGTTGCCTAAATCGAGGTTGCCTAAATCGAGGTTGCCTAACTCGAGGTTGCCTAACTCGAGGTTGCCTAACTCGAGGTTGCCTAAATCGAGGTTGCCTAACTCGAGGTTGCCTAACTCGAGGTTGCCTAAATCGAGGTTGCCTAAATCGAGGTTGCTTAAATCGAGACTGTTACCCAGACCGCTTAAATCGATGCTGTCACCGATACCGCTTAAATCGAGACTGCCTTGATCAAGAACATCTCCAATGACTGAATCTGAAATTGATAAATTTCCTGTGACAGTAGACGGAGAAAGATCTCCGCGCACATCACCAGTATCAGATGAATATCTGCTACCCATATTGACGGGATATTCAGGGCTTAATAGGGCAGCATACACATAGGGCATCAAAAACCCATCTGTTGGAAAAAACCAGGCAGTGGGACTCATTTGAGCCAAGCTATGGTAATAACTGCCAAGCTTCTGATGGTGCAACGACAATGAGTTGTCTAATTCTTGCTTTTTCTGGCTCACAAGTTTATCGAACTCATGGGATTTAATTAAGACCTGAGCGTCAAGCTTGCGTTTGATATTTGCGATGGCAGTTTCTTTTAAATTCTGACATTTGTTTTCTGCGGTTGGATAAGCTTTGATCTTTTTAATCTCTGTATTTATTATTTTTGGTCTCCGTATATGTTTTTGGTAAGTCCGTGGGTTCATATGTGTTTCATTAAAAAATTTGTCGATTAGTTCTTCAGCGCTTTTTCTCATTTTGTCTGTGGGTGCTAGTATCATAGCTTCCAAGGAAAGCGTAATAGCCTTTTTTAAAGGTATTTTTAATCTATCTGTGTCATGACGACTTCTAATGTGGCGAAAACTAAGATCAGCTTTTTCAAATTTCTCGGTAGCTTCTTTAATTTTTTCATTGTAGCGTGTGAGAATACTTGGTTCTCTAATTAGAGTGCTAATTTGATTTTGATAATTAGCTTTGTGTGAGTCAATAATCTTTTTAATCTGTGACTGACTGTTTTTATTAAAAACTTTTCTTGATGCATCTACGGTTTTATAAAACTGTTGATGGATTTTTTGTTCAATAATGTTTTTATGAAGTTTCCTGAGGTCAACATGGTCTGGATTTATTGCTAAAGCTTTCAGGCAGAAGGTGCTCTTGTCTTTATCAAAAGCTGTATGTTTGGTGAGTCGGTAAAAGTGCTCGAAACTGACTGCCTGGGATACCACTTTTTTATACAAGATATCGAAATGTTTTGAGGAATGTGGATTTAAGGCAGTGACTTTATCAAATGTAAGAAGTGCATCATCAAAGTCTTTAATAAATGTACACATCTTATAGAATAATCTGTCGGCAACCTCATCTTTGCTAAATCCGCCCAGTCCAGCAAGACTTACTCTGATAAAAGCCTTTATCCCGGAAGCTAATGAGTCGACCTCGTTGGTTAGTAAAGAAGATGCCTTTTTGAGAATTATTTTTTTACTGTCTTCATGAATAGCTTCCATCTTCTTATTAAGTAAAAACAATGGTTCACTGGATACCTCTTCAGGTAAATCTTCTATTGTTTTTATCATATGCTGAATAAGAAGATTATGCTTTAAATCTGACAGGATTCTTATATTTTCTTCATGATTTTCAACGAATTCTATTAACGACTCCATAGTGTTGAGTGAATCAAGCTGACGGCACATATTAGCAACGGCTATGTCGTGCAGTGTTGCATTCAGATTTTTAAGAAGCTCTAAGTTGCTTTGTATTCTTTCTTGCCCCCACGTCTGCCGATTAGTGCGAAGATGATCCAGGCTTTTTTGCTCTTTCTGTATCTTTTCATCGACCAAACAAGAAACCCTGTATATCAACTGGAGAGTCTCGGTATTACCGGAGTGAGGGTGTTGAGCCTGGTCCTCGTCAAATAACCTCTTTAATGAGTCCTTTAGCGGACAGATCGTATCGGGGAATTCAATGAACTCAGATAGCTCTGAGTAAACGAGGTTCAGTAGGGGGCTGATACTGGAAAATGATTGGGTGGCACGCTTCAGATTATCTTCCAGGAGCGTATATATATTCTGTATTTGTTCATCAAGTCTATTCTGTAGCCTGACGTATCTTCTGTTATCGTGTCTGTGTATGGGCCACTTAAGATTCTCATCTATATTAGATTTCAGTGTTTCCAACGCCAATTTGTTGCGCTCATAAGCTTCCAAAGGCTTATCCTTATCGGCATAAGCTTGAAAGCTATTCCGATAGCTATCAATCTGGCGTTCAATTTCACTAAGGCCTGAATGCAACCGAACAAAATTGGGTAGCAGGCATCGAAAACATGATTGATCAATGGTTGCAATTCTGGAGCGTCTTTGCAGTCCGGTACTTTGTGGTCCACTTGTTAAGGCCGAAGAATCGATGTTCACAAGGGGCAATACTGAAGTAGTTTGTTCTCCATGATTCTGGGATGATTGCCATCTCGTATCAGTCTTTGTTAAGGAAAAATCATGTATCATAGTAATCTCCAATTTGAGCGTGAGTAGTCAGTTAGAAACAGACGCTGAGAAAAGTCGATTAATCAATTCTTGCTAAGTGGTTCCTCAGTTGTTTTCGAGTATTTCTGACCATAATGACGGGTTAGACTGTGATTTCATGAAAATGTTCCCTACATTTTTCTGTTATTTTCTCATTACGTGAAATCTTTGCTGCATTGCTGATGAAGCCTGTCCTCCAACCTCTGATCCTGCCATCGTTGCTTCACTCAAAAAAGGCATAAACTGCTCCCGACATCCTGCGACGGTGGATTCAGGTCAGGTAATTATCAAACCGATGGGTTCTGAGGTGCAGCTTGATCCAATAAGAGGTTGGGTGGCTGACCAACAGAAGGTGAATCTGCTTGCCAGCTGCTCACACTTAATGGTTTAGGTTGAAATAAAGGTTCAGTGCCTTGCAGGTGGATAGCATCCACCTGAAGAGAGAAGCTGTTCGGCAGGCTAGCAGCCTGTCGGACTTAAGACTGTCCTACTGCGGTTGCAATAAATTGGTCTAAAAATCTCTGTTTCTTCGTCAAATAGCTCGCTATTCTCCTCAGAAACAGAGATTTTTATCCTCAATTTCTTGCAATCCTCGCTACGGACGCTTAAGTCCGACAGGCTGCTAGTGTTCAGAATGTTCTGGCCACAGCAAAACGTGCCAGGTCTTCCGTAGCGTCACGATACTCGCAGCAGCATGCAGGTGCCATCCAGACCGATAGCGATTGTTTCCACGGGCTCGGTAAGTGATGGCAAGTCGTAGCGAGTGTCTTTCTGGTCTTCGACTAACGCACCTAATCTGTCGGATAAATGCTTGATGTACGAGTTTGACAGCACTCTTTGATGATTGGTTTCAAAATCTTCTTTTACAGCAGGAGCAGGCATCTGACTGTATTTCCAGGCAAGAGTTTTGGCAAATTTGGGTGTAGCAGAGCCAACAATCCCAGTGCGAAGATCAATCGGTGCCAAAGTACTTCCACCCCTGACCCCCTGATAAACAGAACGTTCCATGGGTACGCGCCCGTATAAGGTTTCGTAGTGCTTTAGCACTTTTCCCTTATAGCTGCTCCACTTCTGCTGGTTAACGACGATAGGTTCTTTATTAGGGGGCTCAAATAGCTTCAGTAACTCTTGAGTTCCGAGTTGCCCTGCTTCATTCAGTGCTCTCTGCAAACCATCTTCAAGATTCAGCATGTTCCCAGAATCGTTAGGCACCTCAATCTGCAGGACAATAGTTTTCTCTCGGCGGGCAATAATAGAAGCAGGCATGACAGGTTACTACTATGAAAAGGTGTTTCCATAATAGCTGTAAATTAAGTGTACATTTGTTTCAATCATTCAGAGAGAGCACCCAAAGCTTCCAGGAAAAAGGTGCTCTTGTCTTTATCAAAAGCTGTATGTTTGGTAAAAGCTGTATGTTTGGTGAGCCGGTAAAAGTGCTCGAAACTGACTACCTGGGATACCACTTTATCATACAAGATATCAGAATATTTTTTTGAGGTATGTGGATTTAAGGCAGTGACTTTATCAAATGTAAGAAGTGCATCATCAAAGTCTTTAATAAATGTACACATCTTATAGAATAATCTCTCGGCAGCCTCATCTTTGCTAAATCCACCCAGTCCAGCAAAACTTGCTCTGATAAAAGCCTTTATCCCGGCATCTAATGAGTCGATCTCGTTGATTAGTAAAGAAGATGCCTTTTTGAGAATTATTTTTTTACTGTCTTCACGAATAGCTTCCATCTTCTTATCAAGTAAAAACAGTGGTTCAGCGGATACCTTTTCAGGTAAATGCTCTATTGTTTTTATCATACGCTGAATAAGAGAGTTATGGTTTGAATCTGACAGGGTTCTTATATTTCCGCCATGATTTTCAACGAATTCTATTAACGACTCCATAGTGTTGAGTGAATCAAGGTGACGGCACATATTAGCAACGGCCATGTCATGCAGGGTTGCATTCAGATTTTTAAGAAGCTCTAAGTCTCTTTGTGTTCTTTCTTGCCGCCGCTTCTGCAGATTAATGCGAAAATAATTCAGGCTTTTTTGCTCTTCCTCTATCTTTTGATCGACCAAACAAGAAACCTTGTATATCAACTGGAGAGTCTCGGCATTACCAGAGTGAGGGTGCTGAGCCTGGTCCTCGTCAAATAACCTCTTTAATGAGTCCTTTAGCGGACAGATCGTATCGGGGAATTCAATGAACTCAGATAGCTCTGAGTAGACGAGGTTCAGTAGGGGGCTGATACTGGAAAATGATCGGGTGGCACGCTTCAAATTAGCTTTCAAAAGCGTATCTATATTCTGTATTTGTTCAGCAAGTCTATTCTGTAGCCTGACGTATCTTCTGTTATCGTGTCTGCGTATGGGCCACCTGAGATTCTCATCTATATTAGACTCCAGTGTTCTCAATGCCAATTTGTTGCGCTCATAAGCTTCCAAAGGCTTATCCTTATCGGTATAAGCTTGAAAGCTATTCCGATAGCTATCAATCTGGCGTTCAATTTCACTAAGGTCAAAATCCAACCGAAAAGATTTGGATAATTTGGGTAGCAGGCATCGAAGGCATGATTGATTAATTGCTTCAATTCTGGAGCGTCTTTGCAGCCCGGTACTTTGTGGTTCAGGTGTTAAGGGCAATGAATCGATGTTCACAAGGGGCAATACTGAAGAAGCGGTTTGTTCTCCATGATTCTGGGATGATTGCCATCTCGTATCAGTCTTTGTTAAGGAAAAATCATGTATCATAGCAATCTCCAATTTGAGCGTGAGTGGTCAGTTAGACACAGACGCTGAGATAAGCCGATTAATCAATTCTTGCTAAGTGGTTTCTCAGTTGTTTTCCAGTATTTCTGACCATAATGAAGGTTTAGACTGTGATTTCATGAAAATGTTCCCTACATTTTTCTGTTATTTTCTCATTATGTGTTTTGCCCCCTTCGATTCGGATGATAAGAAGTCGTAGATCAAAATCTGATAGATGAATAAAATGAAGGGCTTATCAAGCTGATGGGTTCTGAGGTGCAGCTTGGTCCCATAAGAGTTTGGGTGGCTAACCAACAGAAGGTGAATCTGCTTGTCAGCTGCTCACACCCGATGGTTTAGAGTGAAATAAAGGTTCAGTGCCTTGCAGGTGGATAGCATCCACCTGAAGAGAGAAGCTGTTCGGCAGGCTAGTGCTCAGAATGTTCTGGCCACAGCAAAACGTGCCAGGTCTTCCATAGCGTCACGATACTCGCTGTCAGGCAAGGCCTGCAGGCAGGCAATGGCCTTCTCAGACTGTTCTCTGGCTATGCGGGATGTGTAATTCAGCGCTCCACAGGTGCGAACCGCCTCAACAATTTGATCAATCTTATCCAGACCACCCTGTTCAATAGCTTCCCTGACCAGTGCTTTTTGCTCCGGGGTGCCCTGGGAGAGAGTGAATATCAGGGGCAGGGTGGGTTTGCCTTCTGCCAGGTCATCGCCGAGGTTTTTTCCCATGTCTTCGCTGTTGCCCTCATAATCCAGCAGGTCATCTACCAGCTGGAATGCCATGCCCAGATGATTGCCAAAATCTCTCAGGGATTGTTCAACCCTGCTGTCCACATTAGACAGGATCGCTGCAGTATGGGTAGAGGCTTCAAAGAGCATGGCGGTCTTACATCGGATAACATCCATATACTGTTCTTCTGTCACGCTGGCATCGTTGATATTCATCAACTGCATGACTTCACCCTCAGCAATGATATTAGTGGCATCAGAGAGAATCTTGAGCAGCTTCATGTTGTCCAGACTGACCATCATCTGAAAGGCTCGGGAATAGAGAAAGTCGCCCACCAGAACACTGGGAGCATTACCCCATAGCGCGTTGACCGTATCGCGACCTCGGCGGAGGTCCGACTGGTCCACGACATCATCGTGCAGCAGCGTTGCGGTATGGAGAAACTCGATGATAGCCGCCAGTGGGATATGGTCCTGTCCCCGGAAGCCTGTGGCGCCTGCGGTCAGCAGAACCAGAAGGGGTCTGAGCCGTTTGCCTCCGGACTGGATTATGTACTGGCCAATTTTGCTGACCATGACAACATCCGAGTGCAGTTGTTCGGCGATGTACTGGTTAACCAGAGCAAAATCTTCGCTGACAACGGTTTGAAAGGAGTGCTTGTTGCGTTCAGGCATAAGGCTGCTGCAGAGATAGGGAAATCGAGCATCGTAGGTAGAGACCACCCGGCTGTCAATAGCTGTATGACTTTGGTGCTTATTTCATGGGTATCATCCCCAGGGGTCATAAAGGATAAATCGGGGTTGCCAGTCGGATTGCAATTCCTTAGAATTTGCGCCCCTGTCTTACAATCTGACTGAGAATCCGGGCGGCGGTCCATTTTGTCATGCTTTTGAGCTCTGTTTTCAGAGTTGATCAGAAGTTTATGCGGCGCAGCCCACCTTGAAGTGATGATCAGATAGACGTAGATGGCATTGAAAATTCCGGTCTGAGTACCCTGGTCTTGTTTTCTTGAACCAAAGCCTGGATCTCGCCGGATGCCTTTGACAAAGAGGCTATTAAGGATTTTCGGAGATAAATATGTACGCAGTTATCAAAACTGGCGGCAAACAGTACCGTGTTGCTGAAGGCACAACCCTGAAGGTTGAAAAACTGGACGTAGCTGCAGGTGAAAGCCTGGATATTAACGACGTTCTGCTGGTAGCTAATGGTGAAGAAGTCAAGATCGGCGCTCCTGTTGTTGAAGGTGCCAAGGTGACTGCTGAAGTTGTAGCTCATGGTCGTGGTCCAAAGATCAAGATCATAAAGTTCAAGCGTCGTAAGCATCACCGCAAGCAGATGGGCCACCGTCAGTGGTTCACTGAGCTGAAAATTACCGGCATTGCTGGCTAATGATCAGGCCTTTTGATTGCTGAAGCCGCTCAAGGCTGATTAAAAGGGCATGGCTGATGGACTGGAAACAGTTCGTTAAATACTTCCAAGGTCTGCATCTGGTGTGGTAGCCGGCTGTTTGACCGAGCTAAAAGGAGAGCAGCATGGCTCACAAAAAAGCGGGTGGTTCTACTCGTAACGGTCGCGATTCAGAAAGTAAACGCCTTGGCGTTAAGCGTTTCGGCGGTCAGGTAGTCAACGCAGGTAATATCCTGGTTCGTCAGCGTGGCACCAAGTTCCACGCGGGTGAAAACGTCGGTATTGGCAGGGATCATACCCTGTTTGCCAAGGCTGACGGTAAGGTTGTTTTTGAGGTTAAAGGTCCTCAGAAGCGTAAGTACGTTCGCATCGAAGCTGCGTAACAGTACTTTTCTGGTGTTTACCCCCTGTTGAGGGTGGCGCCACGGGAAAGCCCTGCTTTTTGGCGGGGCTTTCTTGTATATGCGTAAAGTGATTTGAGTGGTGTAGACTCCTGAAGTTGAGTGTCTGGAGGTCAATGCTTTTCTTTTGCTGCAGGCATTTGGGTGAGTATTTATCTGCAGGCATTGGCCGTCTGAAGTCATTGCTGCGGGAGGTTTTGAATGAAGTTTGTCGATGAAGCCACCATCAGGGTTCAGGCTGGCAAAGGTGGCAATGGCTGCCTGAGTTTCAGGCGAGAAAAGTATGTTGCCAAAGGGGGGCCGGACGGTGGCGATGGTGGTGACGGAGGCAGCATCTATGTGGTTGCCGGGAACGACCTGAACACGCTGGTGGATTATCGCTATCAGCGCAGCTATCAGGCAGAAAGTGGTGAGTCGGGTCGTGGTCGCAATTGCTCCGGTGCCAAGGGTCAGGATCTGGAATTGCCAGTGCCTGTGGGTACTACGGTTGTGGATGATGAAACAGAAGAAGTGATTGGTGATCTGACACACGAGGGTCAGAAATTACTGGTGGCCCAGGGTGGCTGGCATGGTCTGGGTAACACCCGCTTTAAATCCAGCGTCAACCGTGCTCCGAGGCAGACAACCAAGGGTTCTCTGGGTGAAGAGCGTTCGCTCAGACTGGAGCTCAAGGTTATCGCTGACGTGGGGCTTCTGGGTATGCCCAATGCGGGTAAGTCTACCTTTATTCGCTCAGTCTCTCATGCCAGGCCGAAAGTAGCAGACTATCCCTTTACCACGCTGGTTCCTAATCTCGGTGTGGTGAGTGTGGAGAAGCATCGCAGTTTTGTTATCGCTGATATTCCCGGTCTGATTGAGGGGGCTGCCGATGGTGCGGGTCTGGGAATTCGATTCCTTAAGCATCTTTCACGTTGTCGTGTACTCCTGCATTTGGTCGATGTGGCTCCCTTCGACGAGAGCGATCCTGTGCATGTGGCAAATGCCATTGTCGATGAGTTGAAAAGTTTCAGTCCGGCTCTGGCTGAACGTGAGCGCTGGCTGGTGCTGAACAAGCTGGATTTGTTGCCCGAAGAGCAACAGCAGGAGATCTGTGATCGGGTGATTGCAGAGCTGGGCTGGGAAGGACCTGTTTACAAGATTTCCGCAATCTCTTCCCGGGGTACAGAAAAGTTGGCCCAGGATCTGATGTCTTACATTGAAGAGCGTAATCTTCAGGAGAGCGAAGACGCTGAACTGGCTGCTCAGGAAGCAGAGGCCCGTCAGAAGCTGGAGCACGAAGCCAGGGGGCGTATGCGTGAGCTGGCGGAAGAGAGAAGGCAGCAGCGTCTTGCCAGAAAAGCTGAAAAAGCGGCTCGGGACGATGATGATCATGACGACGATGATGATGTTGAAGTCTTCTACGCACCTTAGAAGCTGTGGCAAGAGAAGCGAGCAAAGCTGAGCCACTTTATAACTCAGTATCAGCAAAGCGCTGCACTGTTGTGACAGCCTTCTCAGGTTCAGAAGGCAGTGCAGAGGAGAGTGCAGGAGAGCAACATGAGTGAGCGTAGCAGGCTGAAAACAGCCCGACGCTGGGTGGTCAAAATAGGTAGCGCCCTGTTAACGGATGAAGGGCGTGGTCTGGCTATTGATCAGATAGATGGTTGGGTCGATGAGTTGTGCGAACTGCGTAAGCAAGGTGTTGAGCTGGTTCTGGTGTCATCCGGAGCTGTCGCGGCTGGCATGGAAAAGCTTGGACAAAAGGAGCGACCGACCGCTCTGAACGAGCTTCAGGCTGCGGCTGCCGTGGGGCAAACGCGACTCGTTCAAACCTGGGAGAGCAGCTTTCAGAGGCATGGTATCCAGCCGGCTCAGGTGTTACTGACCCATGCGGACCACAGCAATCGTCAACGCTATCTGAATGCTCGCAGCGCCTTGAGAACACTGCTTGATATGGATGTGGTTCCCGTCGTTAATGAGAACGATACCGTTGTGACCGATGAGATTCGCTTTGGTGATAACGATACTCTCGGTGCTTTGGTGGCCAACCTGGTGGAGGCTGATGTCCTGGTGATTCTGACGGATCAGGAGGGTTTGTATACTGCTGATCCTCGTAAAGACCCCGGGGCGAGACTGGTGAGTGAGGCCAGGGCCTTTGATTCGTCCCTGGATGTTATGGCAGGTGGTTGCAGTGGTCGTTTGGGGCGCGGTGGTATGCAAACCAAGCTTCGGGCGGCTCGTCAGGCGGCGGCATCTGGTGCGGCAACGGTTATTGTGGGCGGCAAGATTGAGAGTGTCATCCGTCGCCTGTTTGAACAGGAAGCTTTGGGGACCTTGCTCACTCCGGATCATGAGCGATTGGCTGCTCGCAAGCAGTGGTTGCAGGGGCACATGAAGACCTCAGGAAAGCTGGTTCTGGATGCGGGTGCCGTTGATGTGCTTAAAAACCAGGGCAAAAGTCTTCTTGCCGTGGGGGTAAAGGCTGTAGAAGGTCACTTCCTTCGGGGCGAGATGGTGGCCTGCATTGATGAGTCGGGTCAGGAAGTGGCCCGTGGCTTGATCAATTACGGGGCTGATGATGCCCGGAAGATCATGGGCAAACCCAGTCACCAGATTGGTGAGTTGTTAGGTTATTCAGGTGAGCCCGAGCTTTTGCATCGAGATAATATGGTGCTTGCTGGGCATTGAGTCAGGTATGGGATCAGATCGCAACTCATTGAGGTATTCGTCTTTATGATCTGATCCCGGTTTCATGGACACCGGTATAATTATTGTCAATCCTGTTTCTTTTTCCACAAAAAGGATGCTGCTCTTCCCAGATGCCCACCAAGCCAGGCGGTTTTTCGAGCAATAAATCCTGAATGTTTGGCGGCCCAGTGAATCATGAAAAAATTAGTGGCGACAAATTTCTTGCCGTAGTAAGGCCAGTTTCTGGCGCTGATGGCGCTGTAATTTTTATCGTATTTGAAAATAGGGATGCAATCTTCCAGCGGGTAGCCTGTTATGCTTTCGAAGATGATGTTAAACGCTGCCTGACCAAATGAAACGCCCAGTGCCTGTGTTGTGCCCATGCTCAGATATTTGGCCGCTGCCAATTTGATAGCGCTGAATGTAAATGCAGTGGCTGCAACCTGCTGGGTCAGAATAGCCCATGAGGTTGTTGCCACCGTGTTATAATCTGCCTCCGAAGCACGTAGCTTCTCATACTCTTCTTTAACTGCCTCTGCGGAATAACCATTGGTGTCCCACTCATCTTGAAACTCGCCCCCTTTGTTTTGTTGAAAGAGCAGACCTGCCTGGGCGGCAATGCCGGCGGTATTCAGCGCCAGAATGGTGAGTGAATTCCAGATGCCTGTTTGCTGGAACGAAATTCCCAGGCCGAGTGCCAGGATGTAGTAAATGGTGTATTCAGAAGCACCACTTGCGGCGAATACCAGAGGTGGAAGCAGGAGAAGCGTGCCGCTATTTCTGTTCATATAATCACTGATTCCAGCGTTAGGTATGCCGGAATCTTTTTGATAGAGAGCCTGAGCCTTTCCGGGTTCCATCAGGATCTCTTTTGAATTCTCCGGGGAGACGGTGCGGTAATAAAACTCATGATCCCCTTTGCGGAATAAGTTGGACGACTTTTCAGTCTTCGCAACAGCGTCCGCGATCTTCCGGAAGGCTTCCTGATCGTTGTCGTTTGCAGCAGGCTGGCTGCCAATTTTGACTTTCTCCATGATTTTTGAAATTTCGCCGGTGCAAACGACCTTGGGATGCAAAGGGTGGTCGGATATCGTCTTTTGCACGAGTGCGGCAGCCTCGACGGGATTTATTTTGTAGTCAAATCTGGCTATCCCCATCTCGGTAATTAAATCGGTCGTTGTGCCTTTGGGGGCACAGAGCACCAGAGTGATTTCCGGAGGTAGGGCTGGCGTCGCGTAAGAGAACGTTGCTGCCAGGCTGGTGAAAGCGAGTAAGATTAACGAATAAAAATGCCGCATGGTTAAGGTCCTCGTTGAGAGGGGGTAGGAAGAAATAATGCGGAAGTATAGTTGTGAATTTTAAGTTTCAATTTGTAAAGGCATAAAAAAAGCCGGTGAAAACCGGCCTTTTTGTTATGCCCTTGCTATGCAAGGGCTGGCAATTATGCAGACAGAGCTTTGATCTGTGCATTCAGGCGGCTCTTGTGGCGAGCAGCCTTGTTTTTGTGGATGATGCCTTTGTCGGCCATGCGGTCGATCACTGGAACAGCCGCAGTGTATTCAGTTTTAGCCAGTTCAACGTCTTTGGCTTCGATGGCGCGAACTACTTTTTTGATGGAAGTGCGAACCATGGAGCGCAGGGAAGCATTGTGAGTACGACGCTTCTCAGCCTGACGGGCGCGCTTCTTGGCGGATGGAGAGTTAGCCATTTGTGGTGCTCCTAAGAATCTTAATTAACCATTTGCACTGTTTTTAAACAGGGCTGCTTCGGGCACCCTGTTGGGAGTATGGTGTTTGCCGCGTCACAAATGAATCCCCCGGGCAAGGGTCTCACCAGTGCCATACCCATACAGTCAAGTCGCGGAATCATGCCTATTTGGACAAGGGTTGTCAATAAGGCTTCCTGGCGCTATGGCGTGCAAACCCGAATGGTGAGGCTGTTAATAACTTTGACAACTCAGTACTATTATCGGTTTTTGATCGTTTGAGCGACCTGAATGTCCACAGAAAACTTATCAGACAGTCCTCAGAAGAGTGAAGCTGAGGATAAAACACCCAGTTTGCTGAGGTCGAGCCTGGTCGTGGGCATAATGACCATGCTTTCCCGGATTTTGGGGTTGGCCAGAGATGTGGTTATTGCTGGGTATTTTGGTTCCACATCGTCAGCAGATGCGTTTTTTGTTGCCTTCAAGATTCCAAATTTTCTTCGTCGACTGTTTGCTGAGGGGGCTTTCTCCCAGGCATTTGTGCCGGTGTTGTCAGAGTATCGTACTAAACGCAGCTTTGATGAGGTACGCTATCTGATCAGTCGGGTCAGTGGCACTCTGGCAGGTTTGCTGCTGTTGGTGACCCTGGTCTGCATGTTGGCCTCTCCCCTGTTAATCCGCCTGTTTGCTCCGGGTTTTATGGATTATCCCGAAAAACTGTTGTTGGCTCAGGAGATGTTGAGGATTACCTTTCCCTATCTTCTGTTGATCTCGCTGACGGCTCTGGCGGGCTCCATTCTGAATAGTTACAACCGCTTTGCAGTACCTGCGTTTACCCCGGTTCTGCTGAATCTCAGCATGATTGGCTCTACTGTATTGCTGTCGCAATGGTTTGATGAGCCTGTCATGGCTCTGGCCTGGGGTGTGGTGATTGCCGGCGTGTCACAGTTGTTATTGCAAATTCCTTTTTTATTGCAGATTCGCTTGCTGCCAGCTCCCGGTTGGGGACATAAGCATGAGGGTGTAAGGCGTATCATGAAACTGATGATTCCAGCGTTGTTTGGGGTGTCTGTCAGTCAGGTCAACTTATTACTGGATACGGTGCTGGCGTCTTTTCTGGAAACCGGGAGTGTCTCCTGGCTTTATTACTCAGACCGTTTGTCTGAACTGCCGCTGGGTGTTTTCGGTATTGCTATTGCCACAGTGATTCTTCCAAGCCTCTCTCGCAAGCATGCTGATGACCACGGAGATCAGTTTTCCAAAACCCTGGACTGGGCAATTCGTCTTGTCCTGTTGATTGGCGTTCCGGCGGGCATTGCGCTGTTCATTCTGTCAGAGCCTCTGTTGGCAACATTGTTCGACTACGGTGAGATGCAGAACCGGGACGTTATTATGGCGGGTATGAGTCTTCGGGCTTATTCCCTTGGATTGATTGCTTTTATGCTGATCAAGGTGCTTGCACCCGGCTACTTTGCCCGTCAGGACACCAAAACTCCGGTCAAGATTGCCATCATTGCGATGGTGGCCAATATGGCTTTTAATCTGATGTTGGTTTTCTGGCTTAAACATGCGGGTCTGGCTCTGGCTACTACCCTGTCTGCTTTCCTGAATGCCGGACTATTGTTCTGGGGGTTAAAGCGTTCCGGTGTATTCACTCCTGAATCGGGGTGGTGGTTGTTCTGCGGGCGACTGATCTTTGCCAATCTCGCAATGGCGGTGCTACTGCTCTGGATGGCGGGTGACGCTGCCTGGTGGCTGGATGCAACGCTCTGGCAGCGAGTGTTTGAAATGGCGAAAGTGGTTGCTGCCGGGCTTGCTGTTTACGCAACGGCCTTACTGGTTGTCGGTTTGCGCCCTGTTCACTTCAGGCATTAATGAGCAGTGTCTGGCGGGCAGTTTTTTACTGTCTGTCAGGCTTCCTTTCAGTACTTTTCCGGGCGACAGATTCAACCCGGGAAAAAAGAGCGGTGATTTGATGAACATGGCTCTTAAGTACAAAACGCTCCTGAGATATAATCCCTGCCTTTGCCAGCCTAACAGAGAATAGACCGCCTAATGCAGTTGATTCGCGGAATGCACAATATCAGACCGGAGCATCGCGCCTGTGTTGCGACTATTGGTAATTTTGATGGTGTTCATCTTGGACACCGGACTATCCTGGAGACACTGCGGCAGCAGGCTTTCGAGTTGGATGTCAGGATTTGTGTGATCACTTTTGAACCTCAGCCCCGGGAATATTTTCAGGGCGATCAGGCACCGGCAAGACTGACTAACCTGAGAGAGAAACTGACACTTCTGGAAGAAGCCGGTGTAGATCAGGTACTGTGCCTGCCTTTCAATCAGAAACTGCAAAACCTGACACCGGATGATTTTGTTATGAAGGTGCTGGTGGATGGACTGGATATACGCTATCTGATAGTGGGAGATGATTTCCGTTACGGATTGAAGCGGCAGGGAAATTTTGCGCACCTGAGAAAGATGGGCGATCAATTCGGGTTTGAGGTGTGCGACACCCGAACGGTATCTATGGATATGGACCGTATCAGCAGTACCCGGATTCGTGAGCAGTTGGCGAGTGTGAGTCTGGATGCGGCAGAGAAATTGTTAGGACGTCCCTTCACCATGATGGGGCGTGTTACAAAAGGCCAGCAGTTGGGCAGGCAGTTGGGCTTTCCAACTGCGAATATACGTGTCTGCAGGCGGACACTGCCTATACAGGGAGTGTTTGCAGTCAGGGCATGGTTCGATGGCCGAAGCTATGATGCGCTGGCTAACCTGGGTGTCAGGCCAACCGTGAATGCCACCCGTGCCATGCTGGAAGTGCACCTTCTGGACTATCAGGGTGACCTGTATGGCCACACCCTGCGGGTAGAATTTATCAAGAAAATCCGCAGTGAGAAAAAGTTTGAATCGCTGGATGCTCTCAAGGCAGCGATTGCTGATGATGTGGAAGCCGCAAGAAGCTTCTTTCATCAATGAGCCGGATTCAAAAAAGCTGTTTCACGAATACTCAGAAAAACAGCTTGTGAGAAGATTGCTGAGAAACATCGTCTGGAACTTCCGGGCGGGTTTCTTGAAACAGTTTGGGATGACGAGCTTTGGGCCTGTTTGTCTGGCCCGCAAGACGTGTGATGATGAGATCCAACTATGACCGACTATAAGCATACATTGAACTTGCCGGAGACTGATTTCCCAATGCGTGGAAATCTGGCCAAGCGTGAGCCTGAAATGCTCAAGCGCTGGTACGACGAAGCGCTTTACGAAGAGATTCGCAAGGTGTCCGAAGGTCGTGACAAGTTCATTCTGCATGATGGCCCTCCTTATGCCAATGGCGACATCCATATCGGTCACGCGGTCAATAAAATCATTAAGGACATGATCATCAAGTCCAAAACCCTGAGCGGTTTTGATGCTCCCTACGTGCCGGGTTGGGACTGCCACGGCCTGCCGATTGAACATAAAGTGGAAGGCATGTTGGGCAAGGCGGGCGATAAGGTTGATTTTAAAACCTTCCGTGCCAAGTGCCGGGAGTATGCCGCCAAGCAGGTCAATGGTCAGCGTGAAGATTTCAAACGCATGGGCATCCTGGGTAGCTGGGATAAGCCTTACCTGACCATGGACTTCCAGACCGAAGCCGACATTATCCGGGCCTTGGGTAAAATAGCCGACAACGGTCATCTGGTGAAAGGTTATAAGCCTGTTTATTGGAGTGTGGTTGGGGGGTCTGCATTGGCTGAGGCTGAAGTGGAATACCAGGAAAAAACCTCTACCCAGGTTGATGTGCGTTACGCCGCTCTGGACGAAGCTGATCTACTGTCTGCTTTTGATTTTGACAATGATGGCAAAGGTAATGAGCAGGGTGAAGGCGAAGTAGCCGTTGTTATCTGGACCACAACGCCATGGACTCTGCCATCCTCCCAGGCAGTAACACTGGGTGCAGAATTGGGTTATGCACTGATTCAGTGTCAGGTCAACGGTCAGCCTGCACGACTGATTCTGGGCGAACAGTTGGTTGAGTCTGCCATGCAACGCTACGGTATTGAAGACTACACTATCATTGCCCGTAGTCTGGGAGCCCGGCTTGAAGGCAAAAAAGTAGCCCATCCATTCTATCATCGTGAAATCCCTCTGATTCTGGGTGATCATGTCACCACCGACGCCGGTACCGGTTCTGTACATACTGCACCTGACCATGGTGTCGATGACTTTAACGTTGGTAAAAAGTACGGCATTGGCACACTGAACTATCTGGATGATGCCGGTCTCTATCGCAGTCATGTTGAACGTTTTGCCGGAGAGCATGTTTACAAGGTTGATCCAAAGGTTGTTGAAACGTTAGAAGAAAATGGTCGTCTTTTGGCTCAGGCCAAAATGGTGCACAGCTATCCACACTGCTGGAGAACCAAAACGCCCCTGATTTTCCGTGCTACACCGCAATGGTTTATCAGTATGGAAAAAGAAGGCCTGCTAAACACAGCCATGAAATCTCTGGATAATGTCAGGTTCACTCCAGACTGGGGTCGTAACCGTATGGAGTCCATGCTGGGCCAGAGCCCTGACTGGTGTATCTCTCGTCAGCGTACCTGGGGTGTGCCCATTGCTCTGTTTATTCACAAGGAAACCGAAGAGCTGCATCCTGATACCTCTGCACTCATTGAAAAAGTGGCCTTGAAAGTCGAGCAGAAAGGTATGGATGCCTGGTTTGATCTGGAGCCTGCTGATCTGTTATCAGCAGAAGATGCTGAGCAGTATGTGAAGGTGACAGACACTCTGGATGTATGGTTTGACTCCGGTGTCACCCACTACTCTGTGTTGGATCGTCGCGAAGGTTTGCAGTCCCCTGCAGATATCTACGTAGAAGGATCTGACCAGCACCGTGGCTGGTTTCAGTCTTCCCTGAAGACCGGCATTGCTACTAAAGGTGTGCCACCCTACAAGCAGCTTCTGACCCATGGCTTCACGGTGGATGCCAATGGTCGCAAGATGTCCAAGTCTTTGGGCAATGTTATCGCTCCCCAGAAGGTATTCAAGTCACTGGGTGCAGATATTTTACGTCTCTGGGTGTCTGCAACAGACTACACCGCAGAAATGACCGTGTCTGATGAAATCCTCAAGCGCACGGCAGACAGCTATCGTCGTATTCGTAATACGGCTCGTTTCCTGCTGTCTAACCTAAACGGCTTCAACCCTGAAACCGACAGTGTAGCCTGGGATGATATGCTGTCTCTTGATCGCTGGGCCGTTGACCGTGCCATGGGTCTGCAGAAGGAAGTCATTGACGCCTATGACAGCTATAACTTCCTTAATGTTTACCAGAAAGTTCATAATTTCTGCTCTCTGGATTTGGGTGGTTTCTATCTGGACATCATCAAGGATCGTCAGTATACAACCCGGTCAGATAGTCTGGCGCGTCGCAGCTGTCAGACGGCTATGTTCCATATTGTTGAAGCCTTTGCCCGGTGGATTGCTCCCATCACCAGCTTTACGGCCGATGAGATCTGGCAGTCTATTCCTGGCTCGCGCAGCAAGTCTGTTCTGCTGGAAACCTGGTATGAAGACCTGAAAAGCCTGGAAGGTGATGAATTGGGTGCAGATTACTGGAACTCTGTCATGGCCGTAAAACACGCCGTCAATAAGGCGCTTGAAGATGCTCGTAAAGAAAGTGTGATCGGTGGCGGATTGGAAGCAGAAGTGACCTTGTTTGCCAGTGATGAGCTGTTGGAAACGCTGGGCAAACTAGGCGATGAACTGCGCTTTGTCCTGATTACTTCCAAGGCTGAACTCAAGCCTCTGCCTGAAGCTGTGAAGGCTGTGGATACCGAAGTTGAGGGTTTGAAGGTTGCTGTTCGCAAGTCAGTGCATGAGAAGTGTGATCGTTGCTGGCACCGTCGTGAAGACGTTGGCACTATTGAAGCACACACTTCACTCTGCGGGCGTTGTGTTGAAAATGTTGACGGTGAAGGTGAGGCCAGAAGGTTTGCCTGATTGATCGTCATGAATCAGAAATGCCCGATAGCGTTCGGGCATTTTTTTCATTCACTGGTGCTCTATTTTTTGACTGCATGAACAGTCAGACGGACAAGGAAAAGTCACCTTCTCCGGTTATAGACATAGAGCTTTATCTTCTATTTCGGTTTGTAACCATATCGACATTTATACGACTCGGCATAAGATTTAACTGGGACTCACTAAAACAGATTAAAAGGGCCTCAACAGTATGAGAAAAAAATCATGGGGAATGCTCCACTGGTTGTGGATAAGTGGAGTGGTTCTGATTCTGGATCAGGTGGTCAAGCATCGCATTGTGGACAGCTTATACCTTTATGAGCAGGTGCCTGTCATTCCTTCCTTTTTCTCGCTGACTCTGGCCTATAATACTGGCGCCGCATTCAGTTTTCTGAGTGATCAGGGTGGCTGGCAACGGTGGCTTTTTGTGGGGGTAGCATCCGTCGTCAGCCTGATGTTGGTCGTCTGGCTTGCCCGAATGAAGAGAGAAGAAAGTTGGCAGGCCTGCTCAATGGCTCTGATACTGGGAGGTGCACTGGGCAATCTTTATGATCGAGTCATGAATGGTTACGTGGTGGATTTTCTGCTGGTGTATCATGACGGTTGGTATTTCCCGTCCTTCAACCTGGCGGATATGGCCATAACCTCCGGTGCAGCCATGTTGGTTCTGGATATCTTCCGGCCTCAGCATAACAGTCATAGCTGAGATTATGCTGGACTATGGGGCGCCTGGAGTCTTTAAGATGGCGGCAATCGTTGTCTGTGTATGAATGGATTTTTCGAAAGCGGGTATAGAAAAACAATGTCTGATGTTGTGGTAGGACCGGGAAGGCAGGTAACACTGCACTTTGCCCTGAAACTGGAAGACGGGCAGGTGGTAGACAGTAATTTTGATGGCCAGCCTGCTACATTTGTCGTGGGGGATGGGAACCTGCCTCAGGGTTTTGAGCAGGTGATTTATGGCTTGTCCGAGGGTGACCAGGGCAGCTTCAGAATCCCACCCGTCGGTGCTTTTGGTATGCCAAATCCCGAGAACATCAGGGAGTTTACCAGAGACACATTCTCTGATGATATGGAGTTGCAGGTAGGTTTAGTCGTTTCTTTTGCTGATGCCGCCAACTCTGAGCTGGCTGGCGTCATCACCGGTTTGACAGAGAGCCATGTTGAAGTGGACTTTAATCATCCACTGGCGGGTAAAGAACTGTTGTTTGAAGTGAAGGTTCTGAATATCACTCAAGCGATTCATACACCAGAAACTCATACACCAGACAAGAGCGCAGAGGCATGAAAATCAGGCTGGCAAATCCCCGGGGATTCTGTGCAGGCGTTGACCGGGCTATCGACATCGTAAACCGGGCTCTGGATGTTTTTGAGCCTCCTGTTTATGTGCGTCACGAAGTCGTTCACAACAAGTTTGTGGTAGAAAACCTCAAACAGCGTGGTGCCATATTTGTCGAGGAGCTCCATCAGATACCGGATGATTCTATTGTTATTTTCAGTGCTCACGGTGTCTCCAAAGCGGTCGAAGCAGAGGCTGCGCGTCGTGGTTTGAAAGTCTTTGATGCCTCTTGTCCTCTGGTCAAAAAAGTCCATATGGAAGTTGTGCGTTACTCCCGGGATAGTATGGAGTGTATTCTGATTGGTCACGATGGACACCCTGAGGTGGAAGGTACCATGGGTCAGTACGACGACTCTAAAGGCGGGAAGATGTACCTCGTTGAAACAGAAGACGATGTTCGGAAACTGATAGTGAAAGATCCGAAACATCTTGCTTATGTTACACAGACGACACTGTCTATGGATGATACCGCCAGGGTGATTGATGCACTGAGGGTCAAGTTCCCTGAAATTAATGGGCCGCGCAAAGACGATATCTGCTACGCCACTCAAAATCGTCAAGATGCCGTGAGGGCTCTGGCATCCGAATGCGATGCAGTCTTTGTGGTAGGTTCGGTGAACAGTTCTAACTCCAACCGCCTTAGAGAATTAGCCGAAAGAACAGGCGCATCAGCTTATCTTGTTGACGGAGCCCAGGATATTCAGCCTGAATGGTTGGAAGGCAAACAGAGTCTGGGCATTACCGCAGGCGCTTCAGCCCCTGAAGTGCTGGTAAAAGGTGTCATCAATCGGTTGATTGAATTAGGCGCCGAAGAGCCCGAAGAACTGGAAGGGGAACAAGAGAATATTGTTTTTAGCATGCCCAAAGAGCTCCGGATGGTAGAAGTCTGACACATCCAATTGGTCAGGCATCAGGCATTTGCATCGATTTCGTTTCCGGAACAGCTGGCTGGTTCTGAATGCTAAACCCGTTCCTCAATGCTCTGGTACAGCCCTTGCTTAAAAATAGCCTGTGAATAGTTATCTTTTCAGGGATATAGAGTGTTACAGGCTATGGATTCAGTGTTGTTGATTGGAGACCGTTCGGCTCGACTGTCTGTTTTAAACCAGGCACTGAATGAGTTTGGCTACCAAGTCATTAAACGACAGGGGCAGAATGAGGACCTGCTGACCCTTGTGCCCGACCTCTCGCCCGATATTCTGGTGATTGGTCTGGATAAGCCTGCCCCCTCACTTCTGGAAAAGCTGGCTCTGATCAACAAGACCTCTCCACTCCCTGTCGTAATGTTTGTAGAGCAAACCACTGACAACATCGTCCAGCAAGCCACACGATCCGGCGTTAATGCCTATATCGTGGCTGATCTGCAGCCTCAGCGCCTCAAAACCATTATTGATGTGGCCGTTGCCCGTTTTCAGGAATACCAGTCATTGAAAGATGAGCTGGAGCGGACCCGGAGTCGTCTGGAAGATCGAAAGTTACTGGACAAGGCCAAGGGGTTGCTGATGTCCAGACAGGGGATCAGTGAAGACCGGGCTTATAAAAAGTTAAGAAAGATGGCTATGGATAACGGTAAAACTCTGGCAGCTGTGGCCAGAAATGTTATTGATGTTTTCAACATGCTGGAAGAAAAAGCGTCATGATCGGAAGATTGCTCGTTGTTGGTGCGCAATTTCAGTGTCGTGCACCAAACCGAAATAACAATGAAACAAAATTGAAAAAAGATCAGAGTTAGAGGCCGAAATTAGTTGGCACGAAGAATGCTTTAACTCAGCTACAACAATAAAAAATGTTTCTGCCAAGGGCGGCAGGAGCAGGCATTCGCAACAAAGACGTTGTGAAAGAGAGCAAAGGCGCTCATCGCTATCCGGAAAAATTTCCAGGTAGCGGTGGGCGCCTTTTTTTTTACATGGATGTACCGAACCCCTGAAATGCGTGATGACAAGGTGATGGAGCGATGTATGAGCCAGAGCCGAAAAGGCATTTCAGGGGGCGGTGCAGAATAATAAATCTTTAGGTAGCAGGGCAGTGAGCTATCAGTAGAGATATTTGGAGTGACAAATGAAGTGGTTCAGACCCTTTAAGTCGGTGGCAATGAGTGCCCTGATTAGCGTCAGTGGTCTTGTGTCAATGCAGGTAAATGCCGAGTTGGGTTATCCAGAAAAAGAAGAACTGAGGTTTGGTTTTATCAAACTGACGGACATGGCACCTATAGCCATTGCGTACGAAAAAGGCTACTTCGAAGATGAAGGCTTGTACGTCACCATAGAAGCTCAGGCAAACTGGAAAGTATTGCTCGATGGCGTCATCGATGGACGGCTCGATGGCGCGCACATGCTGGCCGGTCAGCCTATTGCTGCGACCATGGGTTATGGTACAAAAGCGGAAATCATCACTCCGTTTTCCATGGATCTGAACGGTAATGGTATCACTGTTTCCAATGAAATCTGGAAACAGATGAAACCGAATATTCCCAAACGGGCAGACGGCAAGCCTCAGCATCCTATCAAGGCGGATGCTCTGAAACCCGTTGTTGAAAAGTACAAAGACGACGGCAAACCATTCAACATGGGTATGGTCTTCCCGGTCTCCACACACAACTATGAATTAAGATATTGGTTGGCAGCGGGTGGCATTCACCCCGGATATTATGCTCCGCACAAGGGGGATACCTCAGGTCAGATTAATGCTGACGCACTGCTATCGGTGACTCCGCCACCTCAGATGCCAGCCACTATGGAGGCGGGTACTATCTATGGTTACTGTGTAGGTGAGCCCTGGAACCAGCAGGCTGTCTTCAAAAACATCGGTGTTCCTGTTGTAACGGATTACGAAATCTGGAAAGACAATCCGGAAAAAGTGTTCGGTATTACCAAAGCCTTTGCCGAAAAATATCCCAACACCACTATTCGTCTGACTCGCGCACTGATCCGTGCTGCCAAATGGCTGGATGAAAACAACAACGCCAACCGTCCTGAGGCTGTGAAAATACTTTCCCAGTCCAATTATGTAGGTGCTGACTACGACGTGATTGCCAACAGCATGACCGGTACTTTCGAATATGAGAAAGGTGACAAACGTGAAGTACCTGATTTCAACGTCTTCTTCCGTTACAACGCTACTTATCCCTACTACTCTGATGCGATCTGGTATCTGACCCAGATGCGTCGCTGGGGACAGATTTCTGAAGATAAACCCGATTCATGGTACGTCGACATTGCCAAGAAAGTTTATCGCCCGGATATCTATGAAGCAGCTGCCAGGTCCCTGATCGAAGACAAATTGGCCAAGGTTAGCGACTTCCCGAACTTTGCAGAAGAAGACGGGTTCAGAAATCCACAGACCCACTTTATTGACGGCATCGTCTACAACGGCAAGAAGCCTAATGAGTACATCAACAAGTTCAGTATTGGTCTGAAGCAGGGCGACAAGATTTGATTTTGTTGTGAATGGATCAGCCTTGTGGTTGATCCATTCAAGCTCGGGCTGATGATTTTGAAAATACAGCCCCATCACGATTTGTGCACTGTTTTATGTTCTGGGATGGGCTGAATTTTCCGCTCAAGGCTGTTTGGGGGAGAGAACCAACATGACAACTGAAACTGCGTTGGCCAATAACAATACTAACAAGCCAATTATTTCTGAAAATCTTAAAACAACAATAATAATAACTTTTAAAACCCTGTTGATTCCTTTTGCCGGCATCCTGGTCTTTCTGATGATTTGGTCAGGGGTCGCCAGCAAAATTGATACATCACTGGGCCAATTTCCCGGACCCTCGGCAGTCTGGGAGCAAATGGGGTCGCTCTATGAAGAACACAGCGCCGAACGATTCAAAGAGCAGGCCTTCTATGAGCGACAAGAGAAGCGTATCGAAGCCAGACTGGCCAAGGACCCGGATTACGTACCCAAAATTCGTGCCTACACCGGTAAAGAAACGTTTCTGGACCAGATCTTCACCAGCCTTATCACTGTGCTGAGTGGATTTGTCCTGGCAGCAGTCATCGCCATACCCCTGGGGATTGCCATAGGACTGAATAAAACCCTGAATGCGGCAGTGAATCCTGTTATTCAGATTTTTAAACCGGTTTCTCCCCTGGCTTGGCTACCTTTGGTGACCATGGTCGTCAGTGCTGTGTATGTCAGTCCTGACCCTTTGGTAGCCAAGTCCTTTTTAAATTCCATGATTACCGTCACGCTCTGTTGTCTGTGGCCCATGGTAATCAACACTTCAGTGGGCGTTTCTTCCATTGAGAAGGATCTGGTGAATGTCAGCCGTGTGCTGAGACTGCCAGCCCTGAAGCATGTGCAGAAAATTGTTCTGCCCGCTTCCATACCGATGATTTTCACCGGTATGAGATTGTCGTTAGGGGTTGCCTGGATGGTTCTGATCGCTGCGGAAATGTTGGCTCAGAACCCCGGTCTTGGAAAGTTCGTCTGGGATGAGTTCCAGAATGGCAGCTCCAACTCTCTGGCCCGGATTATGGTGGCCGTTATCGTCATCGGGTTTATCGGTTTTCTGCTGGATCGCACCATGCTTCAGCTGCAGCGCTTTGTCTCCTGGGACAAGGCCGGCATAGTCAGTTAATTCACGGAGGTGACGGACATGAACTCTCAAAAAGCAGCGGGCACTCTATTAGATATAAGCCACATCGACATGGTGTTTGATACACCAAAAGGACCTTTCACGGCACTCAAAGGCGTGGACCTGAAGATCAGTAAAGGAGAATTTGTTTCGCTGATTGGTCATTCGGGGTGTGGTAAGTCAACCGTATTGAACATTGTTGCCGGGCTTTACCAGGCCACTACCGGGGGTGTAGTCCTTAACGGTAAGGAGGTCAGGGAACCGGGACCGGAAAGAGCCGTGGTGTTCCAGAATCATTCTCTGCTGCCCTGGCTGACAGCCTATCAGAACGTTGAACTGGCGGTTAAGCAGGTATTTGGACGCTCAAAAAGCAAGTCTGAAACAAAAGAATGGATAGAGCACAACCTGGAATTGGTGCACATGGAGCATGCCATGCACAAGCGACCTGATGAAATTTCCGGAGGTATGAAGCAGCGTGTCGGCATTGCCAGGGCACTCTCCATGCAGCCGGAAATTTTGTTGATGGATGAACCCTTCGGTGCTCTTGATGCCCTGACCCGGGCTCATATGCAGGACTCTTTGATGGAGATCCAGCAGGAGCTGAATAACACCGTCATCATGATTACCCATGATGTGGATGAAGCCGTACTGCTCTCGGATCGTATCGTCATGATGACCAATGGGCCAGAAGCCACTATTGGCGAAATTCTTGACATCAATCTGGAACGTCCCAGAGATCGTCTGGCTCTGGCAGAAGACCTTGAGTATACCCGCCTGCGCTCTGAAGTATTGAAGTTCCTCTATGAGAAACAGCGCAAGGTGGAAAACATCAGCAAGCATAAAAAGAAAAAAGAAGCTTCCAGCAGTAAGGAAAGCTTTCAGGCCGCGTAGTATCCGGGGGGATATAACGCAGCTCAATCAACAATAACAACAATAAATCAGCAATGAGCGAGAAAAATAATTTTTTGTCGTCCATGCGATAAAAGGCTTTTCACAACAAAAAAACGGAGTTTAAGTCCTTGAAACACACAAAGGTAACATTACTGGCAGCGGCTATTGCGGGGGCAGCTGCTGTCTCAACAACTCAGGTTCAGGCTGACGAATTTATAGAAGCGCTTACCGGCGGAGAGGCGTATGGTGACTTCAGGCTCAGATACGAGACTGTTGATCAGGACAATATTAAGAAAGATGCTAAAGCACTGACCCTTCGCTCTCGACTGGGATACAAGACAGGGGATTACTATGGTTTCTCTGGCCTTTTGGAATTTGAAGATTCAAGGTCTATAGCGGGTATCGATGATTACAATGATAAGGTTGGCAATGGTGGTGATTACTCTGTGATTGCTGATCCGGAAGTGACCGAAGTCGATCAGGCATTTATTCAATATAAAATGGAAGGGCTGACAGCCAAGCTCGGTAGGCAGGTTATCGCCTATGATAATCAACGTTTTGTGGGACATGTGGGCTGGCGACAGGACCGACAAACCTTCAATGCATTTAGCGCTGATTATATGCCTGTTGAAGGATTGTCACTGAAATATGCCTACATCAACAAGCGCAACCGGATTTTTGCAGAAGAACAAGATCTGAGATCTAAGGATCATCTGCTCAACGCTTCTTATGCAACCCCCATAGGCAAACTTACCAGTTATGCATACTTGCTTGACTGGGAAGAAAGTAATACTGACAAGATGCTGGATACCTACGGCGTGCGACTCTCAGGTTCCGCAGATGTCAGCGACCTGAAACTCCTCTACACCGGAGAGTTTGCCACTCAGGAGTCCGAATCAGGCTCAAATAAACACAATGCCAATTTCTACTTTGTCGAGGGTGGAGTAGTAATATTCGGTATTACAACAAAAGTGGGCTATGAAGTACTGGGCTCCGATGGTGGCGATTATGGCTTCTCGACACCACTGGCTACTGCTCATAAGTTCAATGGTTGGACGGATCAGTTCCTAGGCACTCCTGAGGAGGGTCTTAAAGATCTTTATGCCTCGGTAGGCGGCAAGCTCTTTGGTGGCAAGTGGTCGGTTACCTATCACGATTTTAGTGCTGATGACGATAGCTCCGGTATTGAAGATCTGGGCAAAGAGATCGATCTGGTCTATAGCAAGAAATTTGCGAAGCACTATAACGCAGGTGTGAAATATGCTACCTATACAGCAGGTGATGATACTGAGATGGTAGACACCGATAAACTCTGGTTGTGGGTGGGTTTAACTTTCTGATAACAACGAAAAGGGAAGCCTGAGCTTCCCTTTCATAAAATAGTTATTGATCCCATATTCAATCCAGCCTATCGGATGTCCAAAATACGATATTTATCGTCTACCTACCCAATTCTCTATCTGAAGTTTTGATACTCTTTCATAGTCTTGTAAATTTTTGGTTGCCACAATAAGTCCAGACTGACCTCATACCCTGCTATCAGTGCATCTGCAGGAATAGATGCAGGTGCATGTGTCGATGAGGTATCTGGTCATGTCACAGAAATGTGGGTCTGTTATTCTGATGTTACAACTCAGGAAGTTTTGCTATGACTTTTCAAACGAATTCTGCTTTCAAACCCAGAATGATAGGCGCTGTGCCTGTTCTTGAAATCGACAACCCTTTTGCCAAAGCTATGATTTCCCTGCAGGGAGGGCAGGTTTTAAGTTATCAGCCAAAAGGTCAGGAGAAGGTCCTCTGGATGAGCCCATTGGCAGACATGCTTGAGGGAAAAGCGATTCGTGGTGGCGTGCCCGTTTGCTGGCCATGGTTTGGTCCTCGACAGGAAGGAGGCCCCAATCACGGTTTTGCCCGTACAGAGCTTTGGAAATTTGAGTTGACTGACACGCTGGAGACTGGCGAGACTCGAGTTGTTTTGTCATTACCCATTGACAGTATTCCGGAATGGGATGGTAAAGCAGGCCTGACTATAGAGATTATTGTTGGCAAAACACTAAGAATCAGTCTGACCACGAGAAACACTGGAGCAGGAAAAGTTGAAATCAGTCAGGCGTTGCATACTTATTTCACCGTATCAAACACGGACCTGATCTGGATTGAAGGACTGGATGGCAAGCGTTACCTGGATGAGACCGACGACAGCAGAGCCTGCATTCAGGAAGGGGATGTGATCATTCAGGGTGAAGTCGACAGAACCTATATTGATGATAGCGAAGCCTGCATCCTTCACGATCCTGGTTTGGGAAGAAAAATCACCATCAAAAAATCCGGCAGCAACGGCACAGTCGTCTGGAACCCGGGACCTGTTCGGGCAGAAAAAATGCATGATGTGCCTACTTTTGATTATAAGTCTATGGTTTGTGTGGAAACGATAACGTTGCCCCAGGTTTCTGTTGGGCTGGAACCGGGGGGGAGTCATGTTATGGTGGCTGAGATTTTTGTGGGGTGATTGTTTTTTTTGGAATGGAGCCCTCAGGTTTAGAGGGCTTTTTCAGAATTAGTTATCCCAGTTTGCGTTTCTTCTACCCAGTGAATCAAGCGTCAGGTTTCCATCAGCGGCCTGTGCACCTTGGGGTATGGCAGTCAGTGTGTATCCATTTTGACAGCCACCCACAGCACAGGCGGCAGAAACAGAATACCACCCATCCTCAGTCATAAATGGACTAGTGGCATGGCCAAGTGCCGTCATATCGGTTGTATAGACTTTATTGTCTAAAAAAAACTGCTCCTGTTGACCTGCTGCTTGCAACAAAGCCGTTTGACCTTCTGATCTTCTTCCATCGGTGAGAAAGGCTTGATAACTGGGAAATGCTATTGCAGCCAAAACGCCTACGATTGCAACTACAATCATAAGTTCTATTAGTGTAAAGCCATTATATCTGTTCATTGTATTTTGATTATTGATCATAGTGAGTGCTTCTTTACTGCTGCTCTACCCAACCGTAACGGTATAATCCTATTTCGCTTGGGATACCATTATATCCGGTATTTAAGTCAACAAGATTTTTTCCGGCACCCGGTGAAAAGATAGTGGCATCACCGGGTGTACCGATGACGGATAAGGCTGTTTTTCTGACCCAGCTATCATCTTCTTGTCGGATTGCACTGGCAGTGTGTAAATTTAGAACATAAAAATAACTACTCCCTACACCAGGAGTACAAATATTAGCTCCGGGATTGCTGGATGGTGAGTAGGTACTGAATAGAAGCTGTCCTCCATACACTTGTCCCGTTGTTGTTGTTTTCTCTCCAGTAGATTCAAGCTGAATATACCAACCATAGGAGCCTGCCAGTTGACTCAGAGCCTCCTGCTGCTCAATAGCTGTGCCTGTCTGAATGGTATTGGCTGTTGCATTATACAAATCGGAATGCCTTATTGTTGCTGGAGGCGTGGTGCACCCATTGCAGTCTCCGGACTTGTAGTAACGATAAAACAGGTTTTTATCTCTGAGAACATAATAGTTATCAAGATTTGTTTCTGTAAGTGGGTTGGCACGGTTACCAGTTCCAAGAACGACAGCATCATAGGCTGTGCCTCTATGAACAGTTCTAACTATCTCAGGCTGATACATAAACCTCTTGTCATCAGTTGAATCGGGTGAAGGCTTAAAGCTCGAGGCATCAGCTCCCAGCTCTGCAAATTTAAAGATTGACCAGATCGCCAGTTCATCACCCTCATCATTGTAGTCTTTTCCGATATCAATTCGGAAAACATTCCCTCCTGAATCAGGTACATAAACCCTGTCAACCAGACCATCACCATTGCTGTCGAGGACTGCGGGTGGGGAAGGTACACTCCATTTTAAATCACTGTATTCAAAACGGGTTGCGTCGTTGTCATTGGTATCATCTGTATCGGGTGCAGTGAACGACTTTATAAGGCTGCCGGTTGCAGCATCAACAAAGTAAATGCCACGACCTCTGGTTGAGTAATAGCGTTCATATCTGGTCTCACCATTTGAGTCGACAATTTCCTCTCCTGTGCGATCATCATCTTTACCGTTAATTTCGTCACCGTCGTATCCTGCGCCAATAGCTAATGCGTATTTATAATATATGGTTTTTGCAGCTGTACTTCCGGAAACTGTCTCTTCCACGAATCGGTGGCCAGGTAAGATAACAGGTACTGGAGGTGCCCAGCTTTGGCCCATTTCTTCAAAGCCAGGGGTTGAATTATCAATTCTCCACAAGAGTATTGGAGGGGCTTCCGGGTCAGTCACATCAATAGCATAGTAACTTGTACCTCCTCGCCTCATGCCAAAGAACAGGATCATTCGGTCTTTGTCAGTTTTCTTGATGCTACCGTCGTTGTTTACATCAAGACGCAATAAACTTATCTGACCATCCAGTCCGTAAGGGTGAGGTACATCATCAAGATTTTCATAGAGTGACGGAACGATAGGAGCACTTTCTTTGGCAAAGAATGACCAATTTTCTCTGACAGTATTTCCTTGATCTTCTATAAAATGGAGCTGACCAAAGTTGGTACCAAACACTATTCGTATATCAGGATTGGTTTGTGTATAGGCATTGGTTCTCGCTCCATAGTTCAATGTTACAGGTCTGGAGTGGAGAATATCTCCTAATACCCACTCTCTGTTAGATCCACTGGCATCACTTCCACCCTTTAGCCAGCTTATCAGATTTTGCGCGCTATAGGTCTTGCCTGAAGCAATGTTAAAACTTGAAGCGGGAATGTTATCAAGAGAGCTAATTTGCTCGGAGCCATCGGAGTCAGCAATATTTGTATAGAATGTACCCCGGCTGGTGAGCAGTTGTTCACCCAGACCACCACTTTCCACCTGATCACCATCATTGATTGTTCCCCAGTAGGTAGAAGCGCCATCATCAATTTGACTGGAACCTTCTTTCAAAGCCTGATCACATCCACGATCAACGACAGTGCCCACGTCATAGTCATCGCCATTTCCACATCCGGGAGTTTCTGTCTGGGACTTGAAAACTTTCAGTTTTTTGATGTTACCCGTCCAGCGAGATGATTCTGAAGGCAGGAACATCGAATAATAGGCGTTATCAAGAGTTTCTGTTCTATTAAAGCTGTTAACAGCGACAGCGGGTGAAACAAATGTACTGCTTCGTTTCAAAATTTCTTTGATTGCTCCTTGAAAAGCCGAGGCTATATCATCAACGGCTATACAGCCAGATTCTGAGTCTGTATTACTTCCAACGGTAGTGTAACAAACACCATTGCCCTCTCTGGCAGTGTCATAGAGTAAGCTTTGGTCTGTAGCAAAACCAATAGTATAAGTGTAAGCTTTCTGACTACCTGTAGATGAGTTTCCGTCTAAGCCTGATTCTCCTGGATTGGCGAGATACTTTGCAAGTTTAGGTAAACAGTTCTCACGTTCGATTTCTTGATAATCTTTGTAGAAGCCACAGCTCTCGATTCGATCTGTCCCATTAATTCTTAAATTTTTTATAGCATTGTTTCTGGAACCATCCTTGGAAGGTTCGCCATCGGTCATATAGATAACATACAAATTCTGGCAGCTTCTGATAGGAGAAATGTAATTGCCGTTAGACTCCACTGAGGTATCTCTATTTGAAGAGGTTTGGCCAAAATAAATAGACCCTCCAGTAAGGTATCGATAAACCTCATAAAAAGTATCACAGAGTGGGGTCCATGTCTCAGGTTGAATGCTACCTACTGAATTGACCAAATTTTGAGTTTGGCTTGAATTACGTTCTCTTACACCACGAAATATGTTTCCACCATAGATATTATTAGAATATTCATTTGAATTAAAAACAGACAAACCAAAATCGATGTTTGGGTTATCTCTGATGAGTGACTGAATAGCATCTTTAGCCAGATCTATTTTTAATTTTGTTGTACCAGGAGCTTGATTGCCCATACTTCCTGAATTATCAAAAATGACAAGTACTTGGGGACGTTCATTATTATTTATGTTACCGCCAATAAAAATATCAGTGTCATCAGCACCAGCAGTGAAACTCAGCAGCAAAGAACTCAGGATTGAGATTTTTCTCACTATAAAAGATATGCACTTCTTGGTTTTAAAGAGGATCATACGTCTAATACTTTATTTTAATTTGACCTAGTTTGACTGAAAGTTGTCACCTACTGTGACAGTACGACCTTCATCAAGGCCAAATGTTGAGCCGCTTTGGTCGCCCAGTAATCCCTTATAGCTATTCATTGCAATCGAAGTTCGAATACCGGACTGCTCTCTTTCAGCTTCCAGACGATAATACTCAACCGAATAATTACCAACACCGCTGGCATCTTCTTTTCTGGGAGTGTTTGCTGTTGTTGTTAGATAATTAGCAGATGTATCAGAAGCAGTGTTGCAACGATGATTCTGGATTTCAGCACTGGTTGAACCCGCAGGCGCTTCCGTTGGATTATAGCTGTCTTTGGGGCTTTCCCCTGGGCACTGATTTGGTGTCAATTGATCCATACCTAGAGCGTTGACTTCATTCAATTCACCTTGAGCCTGATTAAAGGTCAGCGTTTTTATTTCCGCATTTGCCAGCTTTCTGGGTGACAGGTTCGAATAGTTTACAGAGGTGACAGCTACGGCAGTCAGCATAAGCAGAAATAAAAGTGAGGTAAGCAGAATCATACCTTTTTGCGACAATCGGTGACTTCTATTCATGGGTAAATTACCTGTATGCCTGATTGTATAAATAGACTGTGGTACTGGCCAAGATACGGTGACGGTTGTCATTGGGTGCTGCAACTGTGATATCTCCCATCAAATAAGAGCGTGTATCTTGATAGCCCGGATCATTGTCACTCGTGGTAAGAATATAAATGGTGGCTGAAATAACATTATTCCATTGGTCTGCGGTCCAATTTTGTGTATTGGCGGGCACACCTGTATACCGATTTACCTGGCCATCCTCGTTATCGTCAATACCTAAAACTACCCTCATGCTTTCTACATTGTTTGCAACAGTATCTGTGACAAGGCTATCGTTGATGAGTCTTGTCAACTGAAGATTGTTGTTAAAAAGATAAAAAAGACTGAACTGATATTCCCTGATTATTTCGTCTTCCGGAGTCGCAGGTGGATTAGTTCCTCTGAAGAGTTGGCCTTGTTGAGTATTGGAAAAAATATAATTGGTGTTTGCCTGAAGCTGGTTGACGCCATTGGCAGGATCGAACTCCAGTGCCGGGCCTACTGCACCTTTGAATAAAATCCAGTCAGACGGAGAGCCGGCATTTACGGTGTAATTCCCAACTTGGCCAACTGCACATCCAAGAATATCGGCAGAGGAACGACCTGCAAGAAAAGGGGTCAGCGAGTTATAAACAGCACCGAGGTTATCACAGTCACTATTTGCGGGGTTTATAGAAAGGCCGTTGGTATCCAGACTTCCTATTCCAAGACCGTTGCCGTATCCAGCTGATCTCAGGTGTTTTGATATTACCGTAAGAGCCGTTCTACTGTTGTCATTAAGATCAACTCTCTGATTACTGTCTCTTTGTATTGTGAATGTATTGATATATAAAATACCAACACCTGCTAAAAGAAAAAGAGATAGCGTCATGGCTACCATGATTTCTATCAGGGATAAGCCAGATTGGTTATGGAGCGAATTTAGTTGGCTTCTCATGAGCACTATCCCTTAGCTTATAGTTGTATCAACAACCATCAATCTGCGTAAATCATTTGCATTGCCGCCGTTATAATTTGGACTATTTGTGCCACAGGTCTGCGCAGCATTACTATCCGCTCTCTGAAACTTGCCTCTCCAGGCAATCACAAGAGTGACATCATCATCGTTGTTGACTGTTATACAGGCTGTGGGAGAAATAAGACCACCTGCGTCGTTATTGTTCAGTTGTATAGAGCTACCGAAAAGATAGGTGCTCCACTCCCAGAGGTCATAGGCTGCAAGTTGAGCGGGAGTGCAGTCGGAATTGTTCTGATTGCAGAGTGTTCCCGGCTGGTTCAAGGCGGCAGCAATATTGCCCTGGTAGTTAGCAAGTCCTTGGGGATTGGCAGTCATTCTGGCCAGAAGGTCGTTTGTGAGCTGAAGGGCTATTGATCTTTGCTGTACTTCCTGAACATTCTTCTGGGATTCACTGACCAGACCGGCAACACCAAGAAGGCCCACAGAGATAATGATTAATGCCACTAAGGTTTCAATCATAGTGAAACCTTTTTTCTGATGCTTGCTGTTGCCTCTTCCCTGATAAGTTGTCATCACTTTGGTCCCTCACTAACAGTAATTGCGCCGCCTGCTGATATATTTATGTTTACTTCGTTGTCTGAGTCATTGTGGTTGACGACAATAGCTGTGTTATTAATCGTTAAGCCTCTTGGGTCAAAGGTGTAGCTTGCTGAATTGTTAGTAATATTTGTAGAGCCCACGAGAGCGGGTAACTCTTGGATAGCGGCGCCATTAGCAGAAACACTTGCTCCTCCAAGCCAACTATTGACTGGTGTAACAACGACAGGAATTCCGCGGCTAATGGCTTCAGAACGAGCAAAACTAAGAATACTGGCAATATCCTGACCATGGGAGCGAACTCGATTATTAGCAATGGACGATTGCATGGATGGAAACGCAACAGTCGCCAATATGGCCACAATGGCTAATGTGATCATCAGCTCCACCAGTGTGAAGCCATTCGTCTTGGTTTTGGGCTGAACATCCATGAAAAAGCATTTCTTCTTGTATTTATTTTTCTTCTTTTCGCAAGCCGCAGGTAGTGTGATGATCCCTGCATGGCCGAGTTGAACACAATGTTTTTCCAGTTGGCAGTAGATACCGATAAGCGGTATTTCATCTGGATGAGCTGTTATAAGTACCTGCCACTTTACGTCCAGCCGCAATCTTTTATCCCTGAAAACCAAGCGGTTTTTGCCATTGGTCGGTTGAAGCGATCTTGCTATCCGAGTTTCTTACAGTGCTTCTACGGTTTGATATCAGAGACAACTAAAGTGCAGTTAAACGATGAGAAACCTTCTTCCCAAAGTATCGAAGCAGAGAACTGATTATGGTGTTCGGGTCGGGCCAAAAATGGAAAAGCAGGGCAGGGATGACGCTTCCTGAAATGCTGGTCACACTGTCTGTTTTTGCGATTCTTATCACTGTTGCAGCTCCCTCTTTCAAAGATGTACTGGCAGATCGTCGTGTTGCTGCTAATACCCAGACACTGTTCGGCAGTATGTTGCTGGCCCGAAGTGAGGCGATTAAACGACGAAGTCCTGTTTCGATTTGCAAGTCCAGTAATGGGTCTGGGTGTGATAACTCACTGACGAACTGGAGCACAGGGTGGCTGGTGTTTGCAGATGAAGATGCTGATGGTGCTCTCGACTCGGAAGATCAGTTAATCAGGGTCTTTGGAGAAACGGATAATCTGATTTCCATACAGTGGAATAATGGCAACACGCTGGGTTTTAACCCTCATGGACAAGCCCGGCTGGCAGGTACATTTACTCTTTGCGAAGCCAATTCGAGTGGCTTTGAAGTCAGGCAGATAGTTCTGAGTCTCACCGGGAGAGCAAGGGTGTCAGAGTCGGGAACCTGCAACTGAATAGACTGTGAAATCTACTGAGGTGCGTATGAAAGGAAGTACACGCAACCTGATCAACCAGCTGTATCAGAAGGGTATTGGCCTGATCGAGGTCATGGTGGCTCTGCTGGTGATCTCCGTCGGTGTGTTGGGCATGGCTGGCCTGCAAACCAAAAGCCTCCAGCATAACCAGTTGGCTTATCTCCGCTCCCAGGCTGTCATTGTTGTCAACGATATGATGGATCGTATTCGTGCGAATAAAACAGTCGCAGCTACGGGCAGTGATTACATTACTTTGGAAACAGAGCATGTTGCCGCTGCCTGTACGACTCAGGAATTTATTAATAGCTGTGAATCTGCAACCTGCAGTGAGTCACAGTTAGCAACCTATGATGTTCAGCAATGGAAATTTCAGCTGGCCTGTCAGCTACCCGATGCTACAGGCTCTATTGCCATAGAAGATACTTCCTCAGGCCGTGTTTATGTCATCACTCTGAAATTCAATGATTCCCGAAGTGCCCAGGCAGCACGTGAAGTGGTGTTGAGGAGTGCACTATGAATAGAGAGGGGGTGAAGCAGGCAGGGTTATCACTGGTAGAGATGATGGTCGCCCTGCTGTTGGGGTTGATTCTTATCGCGGGTATTGGACACCTTTTTTTGAGTGCCAATCGCACTTACATGCTACAGGATGAACTTTCCCGTATTCAGGAAAATGCGCGCTTTGCCATTGATTTGATGGCGCGGGACATTCGCATGGCTGGTTCTACAGGATGCCCTGTCAGTGCAGATCTTGCCAATGCCCTATTTACCAGCACGGATGATCGCACCTGGATGGCACACTTTGATAAGGGCATTCTGGGTGTCCCCCAGGCCAATCATTCCTCAGTCGACAGCAATGCTATTTCAGAGAGTGTTGTCATTCACAGGATTGATCAGGAAAGCGGGCTGAGTGTTATCAGTCACAATACCTCAACGGCCAGAATGACGCTGGCGGCTCCTCATAGTTTTAATTCGGGAGATCTTCTGGTTGCGGTTCGCTCTGACTGTCAGGGGGTCTCCGTTTTTCGTGCCGGAGCCAATACCAGTGGCTCAACGGTCTCTCACGAATCAGCTTCCAGTGGCAACTTGTATAACTGCACCAGCCAATTGGGTGGAAGCTATAACTGTCTGACATCCGCTGCGGACGCCAAAGCTGAGAGTCATACCGGTTCACAGGTTTTTCCTCTGTCTTCTGTCGTTTACTACCTCCGGGACAGTAACGGTGTCCCGAATCTCTATCGCAGGTTTGCCGGAGAAACTTCCTCTGGAGCGATTAATTCAGCTGAAGCGCTTCTTGAAGGTGTAGAAGGTTTAAGTCTGCTTTATGGCTATGACAGTGATGACGATGGCATTGCCAATCAATATCGAACCGCTTCAGAGATAGGGTTGTTCAGTCTTGATTGGCAAAGTGTGACCAGCGTTCGTATGGAGATGCTGTTTAGAAGTTTTCAGGAGGTGACGGACACCCCTCAGTCCTATTTTTTTGCCGGAAACCGCATAACACCCTCGGATAATTTTTTACGTCGATCTTTTGTGATCACTATGGAGTTGCGGAATCGAATTCCGCAGTGAGGATCGTTCAATGAAAAGCACAATGAAGTCTCAGCAGGGAAGCGTTTTAATGGTCAGTCTGGTGCTGCTATTGATTCTCACAGTAGCCGGTATTACTTCGATCAGGTTGACCAGCCTGGAAGAGAAAATGACCGGTAACTTTCGAAATGAACAATTAGCCTTTCACTCTGCAGAAGTGGCAGTGCTCGAAGCTGAAAATTACATTGCCAATTCCGTTTTTTCCCTTTCCAGTTTTAATTCAGGCTGCAGCAATGGGCTTTGTTTCAGTGGCACTGAAATTACCGATGCAGGAACCTGTGAAAATGGCAGTGACAGGCCCTGGGAAGATGAGTCTGTCTGGTCTTCCTCTTCAAGACATCGAACGACGGTCATTAATCTGGAAGGTATATCTGCTCAGGCTAAATACATCGTTGAGTTCCGGTGCTATCTACCCAAGGAAAGTGATGGCCCTGTCCCCGACCCGGGCAGTTTTACTGACTGGGCGCAGTTTTATCGGATTACCGTATTGGCAACGGGTGGTTCTACAGATGCCCGGGTCATGCTGCAGACTACTTATAAAAAAAATGACTAGCAGAGGCTATAGCTCAAGGAGTGCAGTCATGAAGATGAAGCAAATACTGATAAACAGCCTGTCTGTTTTGTCAGTCTGGTCCACTTTGGTATCAGCAGATCCCTCATCGAATCTCTATTCATCGGTGCCACCTCTGTTAAGTCGAAGCTCGGAACCTCTGGTTATGTTGGTGATGTCGGTTGATCACGAGCTGTTTAAAAAAGCCTACCCGGATTACTCGGATCTGGATGGTGATGGTCAGTTGGATGTGACCTATAAAGACGACTTCGAATACCTGGGGTACTTCGACAGTCAGTGGTGCTATTCGTACAGTTCGTCGAATGGGCGATTTTCACCGGTTGCACTGGCAACCGGTACCCATAGTCACTTCTGTGATACAGCAAATGCACCATGGAGTGGTAATTTTCTGAATTGGGCGACCATGAGTCGAATGGATGTTTTGAGAAGGGTGCTCTTTGGAGGTAAACGGTCTTCTGATAGTTCATCTCTGACCGTTCTGGAAAGAGCCTATTTGCCCAGAGATATTCATGCTTTTGTCAAAGTATACAATGGCAGTGATCTTGCCAGTCTGACTCCTTACAGTGGTTCTGTGAGTTTTTGTAATCTGGCGACCAGTGAACTTGGTGAACCAAAGGTTCGTATTGCCAGTGGTCAATGGCCGCGCTGGGCGTCTACTGAAGTGATTCAGTGCCAGTGGAGTGCGTCTAACAGTCCTTCCAGCAGCTATGAGTTAGCAGAAAAAACGGTTCGGGTTGAATCCTGTGTAGCAGGTAAAGATGCATCAACGTCGGTTCGTTGCAGAGAGTATTCTAATGGCAACGCCAAACCGGTGGGATTGCTGCAACGCTATGGTGAAGATGGCAGTCTCCGGTTTGGCTTGATCAGCGGCAGTTACGACAAGAATATTTCTGGTGGCTTGCTGCGAAGAAATATCTCCAAAATTGGTGGTAACTCGTCGTCTTCTGATGATGAGGTCAATGTATCTACCGGTATTTTTAACGGCTCTGTCAATGGCATCATACAGCACATCAACAGCTTCAGAATTGCCAGATACAGCTACAGTCAGAATAAATATACCGACTGCAGCACTTATGGCATTTCCATTGATACCTTTAAATCAGGGCGTTCAACTTATTCAAATCGTCATTGCAGCAACTGGGGGAATCCACTGGCTGAAATGTATCTGGAGGCTCTAAGATACTTTGCCGGTCAGTCATCACCCAGCAGTGCTTTTGATACCAGTGTTGATGATCAATTTGTGTCAGGACTGTCGACCGAGTCCTGGATTGCCCCCGTCACTTCAGCCAACGCCTGTGCCAACTGTTCAATTATCCTGTTGTCCAGCGGACTGAACTCTTTTGATTCCGACGAACTCTCCAGTAGTGCCGATTTGCCTGGCTTGTCGGGTACTGCCAGTGTGAATAGCAAAACCGATGAAGTGGGTGAGCTTGAATATAACAATAACTTTGCTGGTAACTATCTGGTTGGAGGTACAGGTAGCACACGACAGTGTACAGCCAAGTATCTTAATGGGTTGTCAGAAGCCAAAGGCCTGTGTCCTGAGTTGCCTCAGCTGGAGGGGAGTTATCAGGCGTCCGGATTGGCGTTCTATGGCAACCAGACCGATTTGAACACTACTCTTGATGGTGTGCAGAAAGTCAAAACCTATGCCGTTCAATTGGCAGAGAGTATGCCTAGCTTTACCCTGAATGCGGGTGGTAAGCCTGTCACTTTCCAACCGGTTTGTCATACCAGCTCCAACTTTGGTTCTGGAACGAATTTCTCTGGCAGTGGTAGTGACTGCACACTCACTGATGTAGTGGTAGAGAATACAGTACTGAACTCTGATGGTGAGGTCGTGGAAGGCAGCTTGCTGTTTACCTGGGAGGACTCTCTCTGGGGTAATGATTTTGATTATGACGCTTCCTCACGCATTAAGTTTTGCGTTGGAGCCCAGTGCTCAGACACTTCAGATTCAACCCTGCGTGTGGGTAGTTTTGGCAGTGACCAGGTGCGAATGGCTGTCCAAGTAGATGGTGTTTATGCCGGATTGAACCTGAGGTTCAGTTACACAATGACTGGTACTTACGACGATGGATTACAAAACGATTTTGTCTACAAAGGGCAGACGGATTATGAAGTGAGTAACTTTACGGCCAGCGGCAACTCAGCAGGTCGGCTTGAAAAACCGCTCTGGTTTGCGGCCAAGTACGGTGGCTTTGTTGATCTTGATGGTGATGGTACGCCCAGGTATGACGAAAATGGCGATGGGATTTCAGATGATGACCGGGAGTGGGATAGTCGGAATAATACCACCGGCTCAATAGGCGCAGATGGTTTACCTGACAATTATTATTTCGCTCGTAACCCCAGCCAGTTAGAAGCTCAGCTGGGGCAAGTGTTGCAGGATATCGTCAGCAGGGTGTCCTCCGCCACCAACGCGGCACTTTTTTCGAACAGTCAGACCGGCGCAGGTGTTCTCTATCAGGCGCTGTTTCAACCCGTTATGGAGTACAACGGTAAGACCATTTCCTGGGGTGGTATGCTTCACGCGCTCTTTGTCGACAGTAAGGGTTTACTTCGCGAAGACAGCAATGGTAATGACAAGCTTGATGATTATACGGTCGATAAAGTCGTGAAGCTGATTTTTGACCCCAACTCCAACCAGACTCTGCTTCAGAGATATTCCACTTCAGATTCTGGGGTAACACTGACGCCCGACGGCGCTCTTCAGTCCCTGAATCAGCTGGATGCAATCTGGGATGCCAGAGATCAATTATCTAGTCTCTCCAACGTCACCAGTCAGCGTACCTTCAGTTCCCTCGCTTCAGGTGGCCGCCATATTCTGACCTGGCTGGATGAAGATAATGATGGTGTTGTTGATATCGGTGAAACTCTGCCACTGACGCCTGATACATTCAGCACAAGCGAGGGTTATCTGGGGGTTTCAGCTTCTGAGGTTGCCAATGTCATCAACTATGTTCGCGGTGAGGAGATCTCCGGAACCCGTCCTAGAACCATTGACTACGATGAAGACGGAGACGATGATGTCTGGCGACTGGGTGATATTATTCATTCAACACCACAGCTGGTGTCTTCTCCAGAAAGTCGGTTTGATGCCCTCTATTCCGATACCACCTATACCTCCTTCTACAACCAATACAAAAACCGTCGGCACATGCTTTACGTAGGGGCTAATGACGGCATGATCCACGCTTTTAACGGTGGCTTCTGGGATGACAGTCAATACGGCTATAACACAACGGGGGATAACAGCGAAGTCAGCCATCCACTGGGTTCTGAACTTTGGGCTTATACGCCCATGAATCTGTTGCCTCATCTGCAATGGTTGAGAGAGCCGGACTATCCCCATGTTTACTACATGGATGCAGAGCCCGTAACTTTCGATGCCAACATTTTTGACAGTAATGACAGTGATTATCCCGGCGGCTGGGGAACCGTGCTGGTGATGGGTATGCGTCTTGGTGGCGGTGATTATGAGGTGACTTTGGGTGGGAATAACAAAACACTTCGCTCTGCCTATGTAGTGCTGGATATCACTAATCCAGAGGAGCCCCCTAAACTGCTGGCGGAAATAACCCATCCGGAACTGGGCTTTACCACTTCTCGCCCTGCTCTGGTAAAACGTCGTGTGGCCGCCAAAGACAGCCAGGGTGAAGATGATTGGAGTCAAACACCTACGACGAATGAATGGTATCTGGTTTTTGCATCAGGACCCATCGGTACAGGGGAGTCTGGCATACGAACGGCACTGGATGACGGGTCGAGTAATCAGAATCTGAAACTCTTTGTCTATGATCTGAAAAGTAAAGCTTTTGTGTCGGGCATGGCGCCGATGGATTCAGGGTTTTCTCAGGCGTACGGAGGTAATATTACAGCCGTGGATTGGGATCGGGATTATAAAGACGATGCTGTTTATCTCGGAGCAGTTGCAACAGGTGCATCGACTTTGGCTGGCAAACTTATGAGATTGCGTCTGCAAAACACTATGGCCGACTCAACACTGACAACACTTCTTGATACCGGGAAGCCGATTTCAGCCGCCCCTGTTGTGGCCTCAGACAAGCGTGATCATTGGCTTTATGTAGGGAGTGGAAGACTACTGACGTATGATGACAATCGCACAACACAAGCACAGTCCTTCTATGGTTTCAGGGAACCAAAAGATAGCAGCGGTGCTTTAACCTACAATGCGGTGTCTTTATCAGATCTGGTCAATACGACGGACGTTCAGGTCTACACCAATGGTAACATCAATAAAAAAACCAGCAGCGGCAATGTGGCTTATACAGTGGACTCCTCAATCGTCAGCAGCTTTACTGCGCTTCAGTCAGTGATTGCGGCCAAGAGTGGCTGGATGATTGATTTAGAGGGTGATGGTGTTATTCCCGCCGGGCGGTCAATCACCTCGGCTTCCCGATTGTTTTCTCTGATTCTGTTCACTGAATACAAGCCATCAGCAGACAGTTGCCGTGTGGATGGTTCCAGTACTCTGGTCGGCTTGCATTACCAGACGGGGACAGCATCACCCGATCCCGTTCTGGGTGAGCAGGATCAGGGCGATCAGGCCAGCGCTGATCTTTCCATAAAAAGAGTCAATCTGGGGCTGGGCTATGCATCGTCTCCCGTTATCCATCAGGGGGCTGGTGGCAGTCGATCTGCGGTAACCCAGGGCGCCGGGGGGAGTATCAGTAGTCACGAACTGAATTACCGTTTCCAGACTTCTGGCAGAATGTCATGGCGACAGATCTTGAGCATTCCCTGGGGAAGCGAATGATTCCATCGATCTCTGGTCTTGCCTTTCTTTTCGATTGGATAAAGCCATTATTCTGCATCCATAAAGACCAGATAACGTCGTGAATCCAGACCTATTTTTTCGAGATAGGCAAGACCATAGCTTCGCACTTCTTCAGGGGAATAATCTTTGGATGCCTTGATGTCAGCAGGAACGGGTTCCAGAGGTATATTGTCACGCCGACACTGGTGGATATATTGAAACCAGGCCTGCAAGAATTCATTGACCAGTTCTACCTCTTCAGCTGTTTTCGGACAGCGGAAAAAACGGAATTCCATTGTTGGAAGTGCATTGATGGCAGCTGTTCCGTTGATATGTAATAACGAGATCGCCATGTACTTTTCTGCAGCACCTGCAAGTGCATCATCTTCTTCACATGGCATACACCTCCATTTCCCGGTCATATGCTGAAAGTCGGTCATCTGAACAAATCGACTGTAAAAACCAGTAAACTGTTTCAGGTTTTCCATTTTTTCTTCATCGGTTGCTCCTTGCAAATTGCTGCTGCAATAATCCCCATCCATTAGTCTCGTATTGTAATGGGCAATCATTTGATTCATCCTGACTATCGCGATATCCTTCAGCTTCTCAAAATCACTGAATGTTTTATGCCATTGCGCCTCGCTATCTGAGACAATCCGTTTTTCATTACCGAAAAATCTGAGTAAATAGGGGTTGTTTTGTAATTCACATTCGATTGCCATGATAATTGCGGGATCACCGCCCGTTGCGCTCAACACATCAACATGTTTGTGCCCGGAGCTATAACTGATGACCCTATTGTTGCGCATGAAGTTAATCGCACTAATCACCTTTTTAAAGCAGTCATGGGCTTGTTTATCATCTAAGTGGTATGGCTTGCAGTTTATCTCAAGACACTCAACTGTATCCACAAACGAGGTAATCTCAAAATCACTGTTCAGGGTATACCGCCTCTTGTATGGTTCAATCCAACCAAGGAACTTAAAGCCCTGCTCTTCAAGGTGCTCTCCAAGAGGAAACAGGGCTTTACGCCTCGCTTCACTTTTTGAGCCCGATAAAGTGTTAATATAGTATTCGAACTCTTCTCCAAATTTAAGGCATGGACTCATCAATGGATACCCGCTGCTCCCCACGAATTCAGACTTTTTGGCAAACAGGTTGTCAATAACATGCATATAGCGTCGTTCAAATATTTCTTTCATTATCGATTTGTTGAATGTTTCGCGCAGGTCATCATCGATGCGTAAAACACACGACAACAAATTATTATTGAGACTGTCAGCAGAAGCTTTGGCAATCTCAATAAAATGGGATTCATGTTTGTAAATAAAACCAAATATAGCGATTAGCTCGGAAAACTTGCCGTAATGTGACAGGATAGTTTCAAAAAATTCAAACAGTTCCCTGCGAAGAGCCCAGGGTATATTATCGCAATTCTTCCAGACTGGGATATAACCGGTTTCCGCAAGATAATCAATCAGCATTTCAGAGAGATCATAATTAAGACCTTCATGTTTAAAATAGTTCTCGTTAGATTTTACTCCTTCTGAATGCTCTTGAAATATTTTCTTCAGGACATCACAGATCTCAGTAACCCGTCTGGCTTCGATTGTCTGGTCTGGCAAATATCGATTTTGTTCTCTTGCAAAAAAACCACGGTCTTCCTGGAGGCCCTCCTTGTATAATATAAAACCGATAAAAATATTGAGTGCCTCATCGGTTTTATCATCCTCCTTCGTTTCTTCAATCTGGTTTTCCGGTTCTTTAACGTCAGACTTTTCGATGGTTATTTTTTGATAATGCAATGTTTTGATAAGGTTCTGCAGCGTTTCCCGAAGATGTACAGCTGTGGACAGTGGCGTCAGGTAAATATCATGACCTGAAGCGGATACTGGGCCAGGCCCGTCAAAGAGGGCAAGGTTAGAAACCTTGCGCTGTACAACAGGTTGCTCTGAACCCGTGTAGTGATGTTCGCGATTAGCTGGTAAATAAACCTCTGCCGCGTTGTTGCTGCCAGGCAGTCTGGCAACGCTGTCCTGTAGCGAGTAGGGCTCATTTCCGATGGTGGGGCCATTGAAGGCTCCAGACTGCGATATATTCATATACTTAATCCCTGAAGTATTGTGTTCCTTGAGTATATTTTGACCTTTAAATCCAAAAAAAGTTCAAAGAAAGACAATAAAGACTGATGAGCTAGCTGCTTGAGAAAATCAGGAAAAGTGAGTCGGCGGCATATGCCGATTATTAATGACTGATTGCTAAATTCTGGTCGCAGTGATAAAAATAGCCTCACAATACTGCATATAAAAATCATCACAATAATAATAAGGAAAGAAGATGAAGCGGAAAATTCTATCTGCGGCTGTGGCTGCAGTCGTATCTTTTGGTGCTCAGGCCGAGCAGCCCTTCAGTGACTTTTACGTGTTTGGTGACAGCTTGCTGGATACAGGCAACCTGTCTTATGCGACAAATGATGGCGGAGTCATAGCGACTGAATTGCTGGCTAAGGCCCTGGGATTGGATATTGATACTCTTGCCAATGGCGGTAATAACTATGCAGTCGGGGGCTATCAAACCGCCGATGTTCTGGATTCTATTGTTGGTGGGGTTGCCCTTCAGGATGATGCAAATACTGTTACGGTCAGTGGAGGAAGCAATTTTAATTCTTACTTGATTGATAACCCTTCGGCCTCTGGAAATGCACTTTACTTGCTCGATGGTGGGGGGAATGATTTACGGGGAACATGGTCGAGCGCGCCCGATCAAGCGGCTGCGATTCAGGCATCAGCCCAGAATATGGCTACAGCGGTGGGTGCTCTGAGTGCTGCTGGTGCCAACTATATTATGTTGGCAAATTTGCCTGATATGGGGCGGATTCCGCTTACACAACTGGCTGCTCTGAGTGATCCGGCTCAGGCCACTGCGGCAAGTACTGCCGCTGCCGGTTACAATCAGGCGCTTGAAATTTTTGTCAACCAAACCGGTGCCAATGTCATACCGGTAGATTTTCAGGGTTTCATTAATCTTATTGTCAGGGATGCTGATCAATTTGGCTTTGCCTCAGGCGTGGATGCAGCTGTTACCGGCGCTGCAATCGATCAGGTGTACACCTGTTATGACAATGGTTTGGCGGGCAGTACTGGTCTTTCAACCTCATGCTTCGAGCATCCGGTCTATGGGGTTGATGGCACTGCTCCGGACCCTGACAGCCTGATTTTTAATGATTTTTTGCACCCCACCGGCAAAACCCATGCTCTGGCTGCAGATTACATGGCGGATATCATTATAGCCCCCAGAAAAGTGGGGTTGTTACCGCAGATGGGCTTGAGTGCAGCTCGCAGTCAATTCAGTGCAGTTACCAATGAAATGCGTCAGTCCCGCTGGAAGGATGTAAAAAGTGGCTGGTTTATCAGTGGCGCTGCGGGTGCCAATGAGCTGGATGGCGGCTTAAGTCCTGACGATGATCGTTATTCATCCACTGTGGGATTGATCAAAGGCCTGGATGACAACCATTTTTTGGGTATTGCTGTTACTCTGGGACAGAATGAGCTGGACGTCGATGGTTCATCGTTTGAGGCAAACAATTATGGTCTGAATATTCTTTATGGTTATCGTGAAGGTGCCTGGTTTTTAGAAGGTGCACTGGGTTATACCAATATGGACTATGCAGATCTTGCGCGTGATTTCAATATAGGTTCGCAGTCTTATACTGCCAAAGGGGATACCGAAGGCCATGCTGTTGGTCTGGATCTTCTGGCTGGCTATAACCTGCTTGATGAATCGTCGCAGTTTGTTTTTGGTCCCGTTCTCGGATTACAAGCCATTCATGCTTCTGTTAACGGTTATACCGAGAGTGGCGGAGAAATTTCCAATTACAAATGGGGGAATCAATCCACAGAAAGCATGCAGCTGCGTGCCGGTTTTATGGGTAGTATGCAGCTCACGGATACTATTGCCTTCAACGCCGAGATGTATCATACCGATGAGCAGGAAGGTGGCTTTGAGAGCATTAACGTCACCAATACCAATCTGAATTTTGGGCAGTACAACTTGCCTGGAGCCTATGTGGATGAAGGTGGCTTTGCTACGGCTAATCTGGGCGCCGTTATGGAATTGGGCAATGGCAAGTTGGGGCTGAATTATAACTATAGCGGTCAGGGTGATGGCTCTGAGCTGGTCAGTTTGACGTATTCGGCTGCTTTCTAATCCGGGACGTGACCTTTCCATAAAAAGAGTCAAACTGGAGCTGGGTTACATCGTCTTTCGTTATCCATCAGGAAGCCGGAGGCGGTATCAGCAATCACGAACTGAATTCACAAACCTCGGGCAGAATGTCATGGAGACAGATCTTTGGCATTCCCCGGGGAAGCCCTTAATCTCCCGATTCGTGTCAATTCTTTGAAGCCTTTTTTATCAGGTGCTATCCGGCTCACACCTGGATAAGCCGACTGTCATTCCCTGAATCTCTGGTCTTGCTTTTTTTCCTATAGTTGGAGTGTCATTCAGCAAAGGAAGTAGGTCGTGTTCAGGCATCGCTTCGCAATTACCCGGCCCGGGCTTGTGAAAGGGCTGACCCTTATCGAGATGATGATCACCATTCTTTTGGTCGGCATCATTAGTTCCATAACGGTGTCCCTGGATTCGCTTGTGCAATCGTTTCGATTGGATTTTTACAATCAACGTATTTTCAGTAGTGTGGTGGTGGCTCGCAGTGAGGCGATAAAAAGAGGCGTGAATATCAGTCTCTGTCGAAGCAAAAACGGCACAAGTTGCGATACTTCAGGCAGCAACTGGAAAGCAGGCTGGATGGTTTTCACTAATCCCAACAATAACAGTTCGGTTGATACGGGTGAGGACGTTATCAGGGTATACGGAGAAATTGACAGTGATGTCACGATTAATCTGAATGCCGGTAACACATTGACATTTACCCCCAGGGGCAGCCCTTCAGTGGTGCGAACTATCAGAGTTTGTCCCACGGGAGGATTGGGCACTCCAATTAAAACCGTATCGGTCACAACGACTGGACAAATTCGAAAATCTTCTTCCACAGGTAATTGTTGATGGAAGCACACTTAAAAGCACATACAAAGACGTACAGAAAGGTTCCACAGAGCAAAGAGAAAGGCTTTGGTCTCATAGAAGTGTTGATAAGTGTGGTGATTTTTATGGTAGGCATTCTTGGGATGGCGGGAATGCAGGCTCAGGCCACCAGAGCAACTCAAGACAGCCTGCAACGTTCTCAGGCGCTCTGGCTGGCGAATGAGATGTCTGAACGTATGAAGGTGAATGTTCAGGGGGTGCAGTCAGGCCGTTACCAGAGTAGAGCCCAGACCGCCAGCAGTAATCTCTCATCCTATTGTGCCGGGCCTGCTCCCAGACAATGCCTTGCCAACACCTGCACGGCTGATGAAATGGCTGATTTTGATGTTCATGATCTCATGTGCCGAAATGCCAGACTATCCGACCAGCAGATGACTGTCAGCTGTTCAGCCAGCCCCTGTAATTCTGGTGCAACGGTGTCGATAACCCTTGAATGGGAAGCCAGAGGCGGCATTGGTAGTTTGTTTCTGGCTCAGAAATCACTGACTCTGAAATATCTACGGTAATGATCAGAAAATCCTTATTCCGACAGCAAGGACTGTCGCTGATTGAACTGATGCTGGCACTTGTGATTGGTTTGTTAGTCAGCAGCACCTTTTTAAAACTGATGTTGAACAGCAGTCGTTCTACTTATTTTCAGGAAGATCTTGCCCTGGCACAGGAAAATGGGCGGCATACACTGTATTTGCTGGGTCGTGCTGTAAGACAGGCAGGCTACAGCGATGAAGTGAATAGTCTGGTGCTGCCATTCTTTACTGGCAGATGTGGCAGCGCTGCGCAATGTACATTTGATGGTGGCGGTAACAACAGTGATCAGGTGGCTGTCCAGTTTCTACCTCAGAACAGTGAAGATTGTGCAGGCAACACCGTTCCGGCGAACGAGCTGACGGCCAATGTTTACTATGTGGCTCCTGATCCGGCAAATAATAATATTGATACCCTGTTCTGCCGGGGCTACAACCCGGCAAACTCTATAGCCAGAGGTGCAGCCAGGGCTGTGATCACTGGTGTTGAACGCCTCCAGGCTCTTTATGGCGTTACCCACAATAATACAAATAATGTACATCAGTATCTGTCGGCCAGTACGGTCAGCGACTGGCGGGATGTCAGAAGTATCAGATTGGGTGTACTTGTGAATTCTGGTCAGCAGACTCGGTCATTTGAAAAGCGAACACGGACGTATAACATCCTGGAGAGTGGCACTTTGACCCTTAACGATGGACGCCCCCGATATGTCTTTACCACAGCCTATAAACTTAACAACGCCGGATTCTAGTATGAGGTCTATTCACAGAGCCAGGCAGCAAGGTGCGATCATGCTTATGACCATGATCATTATGCTGGTGATGCTATTTTCGGGTTTGTTTGTTATGGAAATGGCTATTTTTGAAGAAATGGCGGTCAGCAATGAGCAGAAAGGATTACAGGTCTATCAGGTAGCGTACAGTGAGTTGGATGGACAATATAAATACCTTATCGACAACCCCAGTGTTTTAATGGATGCCAGGGCCGCTGATGTCAGCCTTACCATTGTACAGGATCAGACAGGTTGTTCTAACCACACTCAAATCTGCCAGACTGCCACGCTCCGATATATCGGTGAGGTACCACCACCTCCGGGTTACAGCCTGGGGAAATACATGGGGTTAATGTTCGAAATTGATAGTGTCGCTACTTTGGTCAAGGCAGGCGCACAATCCAGTCAGACTCTGGGCTTCATCTACGTGACCACACTTTGAATCAATCTGAAGGCTGTGCTGCCGATGGAGAAGTAAGAGCGCGTGACAGAGGATTTCCCCTTTGATGCATCATCTACTTCTTACATTGTTTCTCAGTCTGCTGTGTCTTTCAGAGGTAAACTCTGACGACACGGATCTTCTGATCAATGCATACAATAATGGCCAGATTGATACTCTGGGGTTTGCGGCACCCGCATCGGTCAGTGATGCTGCAAACGCTCTCCAAAGCTCTGATGAGCTCTATTATATCGTGCTGCGATCTGTTAATGGCCCCAGCTGGCGCGGCAACCTCAAACGTTACCGGGTGGGTTCGGATAATAAGGTTTATGATGCCAATGGTAATCTGGCTATCGATTCATCCACCGGGTTTTTTACCAGCGCTTCCAAAAGCTTTTGGGGAAACGCTAATGATGGCAGCAATGTTACTAATGGCGGGATGGCTGCTCATTTGAGTCAAAATCGGCTGGTGGTTTCCAATATTATCACTGGTAACAATCTCATCCTGAGTGTTTCGGGTAATCGTGTCAGTGAGAATAATTCAAGGATTACCACCGGGCTTCTGGCTTTGTCCGGGAGTGGGTCGGCAACGAACCGCACCAATGTTCTCAAGTGGGCCAGAGGGGTTGATGTTGACGACGAAGACAGTGACGGTTCCATTACGGACAATCGAACCAGTATTGGTGATCCACTTCATACCCAGCCAAAAGTGATCACCTATTATAAGAACAGTGTTGGCTCAGTGGTGGATCGAACTGTCTATTTCACCACCAACGACGGCTTTTTACACGGTGTAAATACCGCTAATGGCAGCACCGAGTTCTCATTTATTCCTAAAGAGTTGCTCGTTAACCTTAAACTCTACAAAGATAATCTGGTAGGGGGGGGGGACCACTATAGCGGCCCATCTTCCGATGCGGGTTGTGTCTGGGACTACCAAATACCCGGTAAATGCATTCCCGAGTATTGGTGCAGTTATCAGTATCGTTTTTTAGATCTTCATCATACACAGAGTTGCCGTCTTAAAAATAGCATACCAAAGTCGGACGGTGACTGTTACTATAATTATTCTCTTTCTGTGCCCCCGCAAACCTGTTTAGAGCCTGAGTTTTGTGAGTATCGCTTTAAGTTTGGTGATGTCCTCCTTGATCAGAGCTGCAGGCTCAGGAGCACCCCTCAGATACCGCCTCCCCCTGTGAGTAAGCCGCCCAAGCCCTATGGCATGGATGGCCCGATGACGGTATGGATCGATGATGCCAACGGTGATGGCGATGTGCTTCAGACTAATAATGGCAGTCCCGATTCTGGAGAGCATGTCTATCTTTATCTCACCATGAGGCGCGGCGGCAGTAATATCTACGCTCTTGATGTTACTGAAAGGAACAGTCCGGTATTGAAATGGGTGATTCGAGGGGACCAGGACAGGGACAATCAGGCAGATAGCATTGCAAATAACCCTGATTTTCCTGAATTGGGCCAGACCTGGTCAGCCCCAACGCTGGCAAAGGTTCGTTTTAATGGTTCTGACAGACAAGTGCTGTTATTTGGTGCTGGCTACGATCAGGATGCTGATGAACAGACGACGATCGGCAATAATGACATCGGCCGGGCCATCTATATGGTGGATGCCGAAACAGGCCAGAAGCTCTGGTCTGCCGGTAACAGCGGTACCAACCTGAACCTGTCGGATATGGATTACAGTATTCCTGCTGATCTTGCGGTCATTGACATCGACAACGATGGGCTGACGGATTACTTTTTTGCGGTGGACATTGGCGGTCAGGTCTGGCGATTCGATGTTAACCAGAATAACAGCGGAGCCTGGAACTTCGCCACGGGAGGGCGAATTGCCAACTTCTCTGGCAGCTCCAGTGCCGATGCCCGACGGTTTTATGAAAGGCCGGATGTTTCGCTGTCAAGATCGGTTGATCATTTGAACATTGTCGTAGGCAGTGGTTTCAGGGCGAAACCTCTGGGGACTCAGGTCAATGATCGGCTTTATGTATTCAGGGATCCCAACATTTACGACGCTCCTGCCAGTTATAACTACAACAATGGTTCAGTCATTGATGAATCAGCGCTCTACGATGCCACGGCCAACCTTGTACAGCAGGGGAATGGGGTTCAGCGGGCAACGGCCCGCAGTTCTTTGGGTAGCTTGAAAGGCTGGTATATCCGCTTTGAGGTGTCTGGAGAAAAGCTGCTGGGCAGGCCCACTGTGTTCAATAATGTCCTGACCCTGACTACCTATGCGCCTGGTGGCGGGGGTAGCAGCTTTCTTTATGTGTTGAACATTGATAATGCCAGTGCAGTGGTTGATCTTGATGGCAATAGTCAGGTTGTTAAAGGCGACCGCAAGAGACAGCTACGCTATGATACCTTGACGCCAGCGCCCGTCATTCTTAACCGTAGCAGTCAAGGCGCAGATATCTGTGTGGGTGGGGAGTGTTTTCAGGATATTCTCAGGGAAGCGGGTTCGATACCTTTCCACAAAACGTTCTGGAGGGAAAAACAGTGAGAAAGGTAAAGGGATTTACACTACTGGAAATTATTATCGTGGTGGCCATCATCGGTATTCTCGCTGCAATCATTGTCCCGTCGTACAACGAACATGTCATGCATTCCCGACGCAGCGAAGGCATATCGTCCCTGTTGACGATTATGCAGCAGCAGGAACGCTATTTTACCGAACAACTGGCTTATACTACTGATCTCTCAAAATTGGGCTATGCCATCAATGGTGCCAATGAAGTGGTGTCCGAGAATGGTCATTACTTAATCAGTGCAGCTGCGTGTTCTTCTATGACTATTTCACAGTGTGTATTACTGACTGCGACCCCTCAGGGTGTTCAGGCCCCGGACGGTAACCTGACCATCAATAGTCGTGGTACACGAACGCCACTCGGTTCCTGGCAATAGCTCTTTCCGGTTCACCAACATTCTGAAAACGCTGTCCCGGCACTGTCAAAACCGGCTTTGACCCCAAGTTGATTTAAGGTGATGGTTCGACAGTCTGCATCTTCAAATTGGTTGCTGCTGCTGTTTGCTGTGGCTGTCAGGGTATAGGTGGTATTGGTGGCCGTTACGGCGATGGTGTAGTGCCCGTCCGGAGAAGTAGCTCCACCAAGATTGTTGATATCAGTAGTATAAGCATTGTCGTAGGTGTAGAACTTCTCCTGTTCTGCGGCCGCCGTCGTCAGGGCGATATGGGCGTCTGTCCTGCGACTTTCAAAGACATATTGCTGATAGGATGGAATGGCAACCGCAACAATAATGCCGATGATAGCAACGACGATCATCAGCTCGATCAGACTGAATCCATTGCCTATAGTAGGCACTGGCTCGTTATCCATAACTCAGCTCCTTAGAATTATTTCTTCTGGCACATGGCCGTTTACGCTATAGCCTTCCTACTTGGGGATATTAAATATCTGTCGCCAGGATTGTCGGCCATCATCTGTCAGTGTGTATTCCAGATCGGTGCTGGAAATATTACCGGCACCGCCCTGGATAATAATGCTGGTTTTGCCATCAATGCCCTGGTGGACTAACGGAGCCGGTGCCAGACCTGCTCCCAGGCTGATTTTCTTTTCCGATACCGTATCGTCAGTGAAACCACCCGGAGTCAGCACTTGCTGGATACTGGCGGGTATTGCCGTGCCGGTCTGATAGTGCAAAGCATTCAGAAAGCTGGTGCCATCCACCAGACACTGATCAGCAGGTGGTTGGTATTCGGTGAACAGCAGCAGGGCAAAAGCATTGGCCGGCGAGCTAACACTTTTACCGCTGGGATCTTTGCCGTCATGGATCAGTCGGTTTTTCCAACCGGCTTCGGTGGTCAGGGTGTTGCGCAGGGACTCAAAGTTACTCACTGTCGTACCCGGCGATACGGTAAAGCCGGATTTCAGGTCACCATCGGCTTCCACTTGAATATCCGTGGTATCAATCAGGCTGGCAAAAGGCACTGTGCCATAAGAGAATACATCACCGAGCCTGGGCTCTTTTACGCCAAAAAAGAATTCCTGCTGAGTATCCTGACTGTCTGCCCGGGTCAACTCACGACCCGTACCGACAAAGACCCAACGCTCATTATCGCTGTTGGTTACTGCCGTAGGGCGGGCGGTAACAGGGCGCTGTGGGCGGGTTAAGGTGCCCAGTGTCCAATTAGCAGCCAGTGGGTCTGCCAGGTTGATCCTTAGCAGTTCGCCACTGAGATTGCCTGCGGTTTCTACACTGCCAAAGTAGATGGCATCGTCATAGTAATCCTGATCCCAGTCCACGGTGGCCATGTTGCCGGCATAAGCCTGTGCGATACCACTGTCCATCGGGTTAAAAGCGCTGAGAAAGTTTTTGTTTTTCAGGTCATAGACAAACACTTTCATATTCTGGTCACTGGTGGCATCGCCCAGAGCTTGTCGTATACCGCTGGATCCTGTGCCCGTCGGACCTGAGCCAAAGGCCAGATACCAGTTGTTTTCGGTGGGGAAATTATAGTCTCCGGAAGCGTTGGGTTTTCGCCGTTGTATCACCACGGGTCGGCCTGTGGTAAAACCCAGCTCCGGATGAGTAATTTCTGCCATCAGTTTGGGAGGCTTTTCCGGATTAGTAATATCCAGCATGACGTAGGCAGAACGCATGGTCCGGGTCACACTATTGACTGAAGCGTCAATCGGCCCGCCGCCCAGTCGCATTCCCATGATCAGTACGGTTCCCCAACCTTTGGGGTGGTCAACATCCGGGGTGAAAATATTGGCATCAAAAATCAAAGGTTCGCCATCCATGTAATAAACATGGGGATAATCCGGTTCTGACAGCCAGCGAAGATGGGGCAATAAATTCATCGGTGTGTATGCCCAGAGTTCTCCACCCAGAGGGTGCTGAGTTTCTGAGGGATCATGATTCAGGTCAAAGCGCTGATTGTCTTTGTCCCAGAAACCGGCATTGAAGGCATGGATCATGCCATCGTTGGCACCGAGATACACGACCTGGCGGCGGTTTTCGTAGTGTTTCTGAAAATCGATAAAGGTTGAGTCGTTGCCGTTGAAAGGTTTGCTGTCAGAGTAATATCCTTCCGGTTTCGACACGGCGACAGGATTGGAGTGAATGATGTCGCCCAGACGCCATACTTCCAGGTCGCCATCATTGTCGATATCCACAGAGCGGGAGCGATAACCCGTCTGGTCTTCGCCACGAATGAATTTAACCAGCTTATCCGATTCCGATGCGTTCACACCCAAATAGTCGCCGTTGCTGCCTGTGAAGGTGGCAGAGACAAAAGGCTGTTCCTCACCGACATCGACACGGCCATTATTATTGGCATCCAGCCAGGTCAGGATATGACGGCCAGTGTTGGTCAGCGCCGTATAGTTTCTTTGACTGGTAATGTTGTTGATTTCTGTCAAACGTTCACGAGCATCCCAGACAGGTTTCAGTGAAGTCAAATCCGCGGTACTGCCATCAGGCGTCAGTGTTACACCGTTATCAGAAGAGGTATAACGTTGAATAACAGTAGAATTTCTGATGGGGTCAAAAGACAAGGTCACAACCCGGTCAGTCGAATAGTCATCCAGCGTCCGGTTACCATTGGAGTCTTCCCGGAAGTGACCTCTGGTATCAACAAATAAACTGTGCAGCAGTCCAACCCAACTGATTTCAAGGTTATTGACCGTTATTTTGGGGCGGAATAGCCCCTGAATAGCCGAGCCTGCACCGCTGGCACTGTTAGAAACCAGCGCAGCACTGGCACCGGAAGATATACGGCTGGCGATGTCCTTAAAAACCAGCTCCAGCTGGGTTCGTAACAAAGATGGATTGCTCGCCAGAAAAAAATTGTCGGGAATATTGTCGGCGCCCAGTTCACCTGTTGCGTTATTTCTGATATCCCACTCTCTGGAATCATTGTCAGGCACTCCATCACCATTGGCATCATGATTGGGTGTACCGTCATTATCCAGGTCGTTGAAGCCTCCATATTTTGCTGCCAGCCTCAGTGGCTTGGGCAAAATACCCGATGCCGTGCCAGTCGCCACATAGGTGTGAGTCACTGGCGTTCCGGGACCCTGGGCAGCTCCACCACCGGGGCCAAAGGCGTAGGGTGACGCTATACCATCATCATTGGTACCAAAAATACTGTGGGAAAAAGTGTAACCTCCATTAGAAAACTTCCCTTCGAAACGGGACGTGACCTGAATCTGATTGCCGGTGATGGCGGGTGAGCAGGCATTACCAAGGCAATAGGCAATACTGGAGCTGGCGTCATAATCATTGTCACAGCCTTCCTGGCAATCTTCCCAGATAAACGTGTATTTTCCTTTTTTGCCGTCTGCCGTCTGCTCATCAACCACAAGGTCACGGAAAGAGCCGCTGGAACTGATCGGTTGGAAGCTGACGGTCCTGTTGTTGACACTGGCGCTAAGGGAGGGAAGGCTGTCAGCCAGTTGAATGGTATAGGTCTTAATATTCTGGATACCATCAAGATCGGTTCTCAGGTCTGTTGTTTGAGCGTGATAAGCCAGACCCGAAACTGCGTAACCCCCTTCTTTGTTCGGAGCTTCAGGGCAGATACCGACGGCATCTGAAAGATTAGACAGGGACTTTGCTGTGCAAAGGTTGTTACTGCCACCGTAATAATAATTACCTGAGAGGTTGCCATTGTATTCAATGTCACCGAGATCGTCGGTTATGTTAATCAGGTCATTGATATTGCTCATGCCTGTGACATCAGAGATGCTATTGTCTAAATCATCCAGGTCATACACATTGGTGCCACTGGATATAAGAATGATGGCACAGCTGGCGCAGTCATTGGCCTGAGTCATGGGTGTCACCCAGGCTTCGTTGGTCATGCCCCGTCCGGCGTCTGAGGTGCTGAAGTCAGAAGAACCTGCGTTGCTTCCCGAGAAATACCTGATGGCCTCAAGATAAATTTCTGAAATCGGGTTACGCCATGCGGTCAAACCAATGGCATCGATATTGTGAATAATACCCTGAACACTGGTATTAAAGGTGCCATTGGATAGATTGATCTCATCCTCATTTGGATCGGTATTACCTGCAAATTGTCTGATATTGCGCCGCAACAGACCACCTGAGCTGTTGCGACCATAACTTCCGGTAATAAGACCAAATTGAATCTGATTTTCTTCGCCATAGCCTTGGAGCAGGCCAACGGGCTTGGGAACACCGCTGGAGTACTGTTTGCAACGCCCGGTATTATTGCCATCTTTGCCCGAGACACAAGCTTCTACCTGGACAGTGTGGGTCGCCAGTTCAGCACTTCTGGCAGGACTGAATGCATTTCCCCACTGACATTGGTTGATTTCTGTAGTGGCCCAGCGAGGAAACTGACCCGCTGCGATTCTCAGTGACGGTGCTCCAGCCCAGAGACTGCAAAAAGAAACCGGCGATGAATACGGAGTGTATTTATCAATGTCTGCACCGGAATAAACTTTGGCAAAAGCACCACTGAGGTTTGTAGAGAGGGAAGACCTTCTAAGCACTGTCTGTGTGGCAGAGTCCGTTGACCGATGTCCACCGTAGAGAATGACTCTCAGTATTTCCATTCTGGACATGGACACCCAGTTCATAAAGTTACCACTCCATGGGGCTGAGGCGTCCTGGCAGAAATGTTGATTGCTACCCGTAGCTGGCAATACGGGTTGGTACATCTTGTCCGAGCTGCTGTATGCGTAGCACCAGTTACTGTCAAAGTAACCGATGTAATCAAAGTCGTCCTTGTAAGTTGAATCGATCAGGCCATCGTCATCGAGATCGATGTAGTCTGAATAAGCTCTTTGAAAGAGTTGCTGATCCACTGGCATCGCCAGCATAACCAGAGGCGGTGAAAAGGTGCTGCCCTGGTTGGGCGTTGCAGCATAGTCCGAGGCGGCTGCGATGGCCTGTTGCAGGAAAAGGGGCTGGAGCAGGAATGTCAATAAACAGATTTTTAGCGAAAACAGAGATAAAGGCTGTTTTCTGGCTGCAAAAAGCGCAGACGGACTGATCCCTTTTAACACGAACACTGTGAAATCCTTATCCCTTTTAACACGAACACTGTGAAATCCTTTTTCTTCTGGTTCACCGTTTGTAGGTGGACTGCAACATGACCTGACTATTGAGGTTATCGACCGAAGAAAGCACGGTTACACGGTAAAGCTTTGACCAGTCGGAAGGGTTGGCGGGGTTGGGGGTGACCCCAAACAAGACTCTTGGAATGTAGCAGAGGAATTCCACCGTATAGCGGGCTGAGGTTCCTGAAGGCAAACTGGTGGCAGCAATGGTTTTGCTGGCATCAGCCCAGAGGGCGGCACTTTTCCAGGGGCTGGCATTCCCGGCCCGACAGCTGATAATGCTGTTACGGTCAGAGCCATTGAAGCACAGGCCATTACTGCAATCGCTGGCGAACGTGTTGATATCGTTGCAACTGCTCTGGCTTTTGATACAGCGTTCGGCTTCCAGCAGTGCGGTTTCCGCAGCGATAAAAGCGGTCTGATGAGTCCGGTAGCTGGCTGACATTCTTTGCTCAAGGCTTGAGAATTGAACCGCCGTCAGAGTCGCCATCACCATGAGTGTAAAAAAAATCATGGTGTAGAGCAGAGCGGTTCCGTCTTCATCGTGACGTCGTCTGATATGACTCATGATTATCCACTGTTTCTCAGGGCCATGGTCATGACATATTCCTTGCGTAAGAAGCGATCCGACTGAGTGACTTGTTGACCATCGAAAAGATAGGTTCTCGGGGGCGCAGGCGGAGGTGCTGGAACAGGGAGGATTTCGGTTTCACTGCGCGTCAGCAGATGAATTCGGATGGCGGTGGTTTGCAGCCAGTCAGCATGGCGAAAACTGCGATCACCGGCGCTGATATAGCGATTAGTGACCCCGTCGTTATCTGTGTCCAGGCCGTAATGAATTCGAATATCCTCAATGCCGTCCACTATGGCCAGTGCTGAGGCATTGCCTGCTTCTTTTCGGAACAGGGTAGGCAGGCCGTTATCCGGTTTCACAAAATAACCCACAGATTCCAGAGGCTTCAAATAACCGGGATTGAATGACAGAGCGCCGGAAGGCGTCGAGCCGTCATAGCAGCGAAAACTGCCCTTGAGTTGAGCGACACAATTCTTGAAATCGCCGACACCGCTGGTGGTATGGGTTACGGTACTGCCGCCGATGGAACTCAGGGCTATCAGGGCTACCTGAGAGCAGTCCTGACGGGTTATCACCGCAGCACCGCCGGCCGACAGGGTCGAACCAATGTTGCGGTCCAGTGTCAGGGTGGATGTGGATGTGTCATGGTTGGTTATAGCAAAAACAGTGTCGGGATTGGCTTTGAAGATCAACAGGCTTTCTGAAGTGGCCTGAGCGTCCATCTTTGACTGCGTGTCAGAAAGATTCATCCCCTGTGTCGGTTGTTCAGCAGTCAGCCATTCATGGGTAGCGCTGTTTTGAAGCAGGGCATTACCGATTGAAGCATCGGTATTACAGCCTGTGTAGCCAGCGACACGGACGTCATTGGAGATGGAGTTGACAGCAATTCTGGCCGCTTCCTGCATTAGCCCCAACTGAAAGTTCAAGCGATTGGAGTTATTGCTGCTAAGAAAAACCTGAGTGACCGAGGTAATGATGAAAATACCCAATAACATCGAAATCATCAGTTCAATCAGGCTGAGTCCTTTTTGCCTGGGGCTGTTCATGGTTTATAGCGTGCTCCTGAGAATTACCTGACGGCGGGGCTGTTGACCTTTGCTGTCATCAAAAAAAACTGTGATGGTGTAGTTCCGACCCTCTGGTGTATCGGTTTTGACAATTGAGCCATCTGAATCAGGGAGCTGAGTGTCGAGAATGAACTTCCACTGGGCTACGTCATAGCGGGCCAGCTCTGCAGGTGTGCAATTTGCTGTGTCGCAATCATCGGGATAGGCTGCGGGCACATTGCCGACACTGGCCGAATAACCGGGCCCATTCAGGGCATAGACCGGGTTGGCTTTGATCCTGTCGAGCATGTCGTAAGCAAGAATGTTGGACAGAGAGTTGAAGTAGGCAATATTGTTGTAACTGATGCTTCGGGTTTGTAAAGCAGCCATTCCCAAAAGGCCAGAGGCCAGAATGACCACTGTGATCAGAACTTCCACCAGAGTCATACCTGCCTGAGAGCGATTTGAACTCATGGACAGACCACCGAGTCAGTTGAGCGCACCCGACCAGACAGGTTAATGGTGATACCTCTGGCGACCTTCGATGTTGTCAGGCTGTCGCAAATAAGAAAGCTGCCTGAACTGGTGTTATTGACAGTGCCATCTCCCTCAAACACGATTGGAGTGCTGTTGCTCCAGGTGATTGAGGCGATGGAATCTGTTGTCTGGGAACGTCTCAAGGTATCGACTCCTGCATCAAATAGGCCGTTACTGTTTTCATCGGTGAAAATGATCCAGCCTTGACTCCAGAGGGTTGGGTCTGCTGCGCAGGTGGTCCCGTCGGTGGATGCACAGGCAATGGTATCGCTGCCGGTTTTAACGGCTTCACTGCGGGTGTAAAGCAGGTTTGACAGCAGGTTTTGCTGAATGTTTGAGAAACGGATGGAGTTAGACATTTCTCTCAGTTGTGGCAGTCCCATGGCAACAATAATCGCAGCGATCAACAGAGTGATCATCAGTTCAATTAATGAAAATCCCTGTTCTCCAGGCTCAGGGCTGTTTATTGCTCTGGCTTTATGATTGTTTGACTGCTCCATCGCACCTAACCGGTTTTTAGCGCTTATCTGATCAGTCTAGAAGTGCATTTTCATGATCTGAGTATAGGGTCAGAGAACCTGTAGAATTATTTACAAAGAAGCCAGACGGATAAAAACAAGGTGTTTTTTTGGCAGGGGCTAATGATTTCAGGCGTATGGCAGTTATAAGAATGAGATAAGCCTTAAACTCTCGTTGAATCAGGTCAATGCCATGGAGCAGGAAAAAAGGGATACTGTCCGGCTGTTGATAGTGGATGCTTCTTCTGAAGAAGCCGAGGCACTGCTGAATGTCTATCGGGATGCCGGATACCCGACCCGTGCTCATCATGTCAACGCTATGGAAAGTCTGGATGAAGCCCTGTCCTCTCATCAGAAATGGGATTTGCTGATTATCTCATCAGCAGACTTGCCAGAAGGATTAACAATCAGTTCAGTGCTTGATCGGGTTGACCAGCAGGGCAGGGATATTCCTGCCATCGTGTTGTCAGAAGAACAGGAAGAAGAGCAGGAAGAAGAACAGCTGGAATGGCTTAAGCTGGGAGTAAGAAGTGTCATTACCCAGGATAATGATGAACTGCTTCTGCTGACTTCTGATCGGGAAATTGCCGACCTTAATACCCGGCGTCACTATCGACGCATGAGTGTTGCCCTGAATGAATCAGAGAAGCAGAGGCGTCACCTGTTGGATGATCAGATCGATGCCATCATCTACATCAGTGAAGGTCAGATTAAATACTCAAACCCGGCATTTAATGAGCTGGTAGGGATTGATGGCAACGCCAGTCTTGTCGGTAAACCCTTTACTGATCTGGTTGCAGACAAAGATCGCAGGGATGTGGGTGACTTCCTGAACAGTATCGAAGACAGTGGCCGGGCACTGGCAGCCATTCAATGTCCACTGCTGGCTGATCGGGATAAGGAAGTGCCGGTCAGGGCTATAGTCAGTCCTACTTCCTATGAGGGGCGTTATACACTGAGCGTTTTGGTGAGAACCCGGGAATCCGAAGGAACTTCGGAAGTTGGCCAGAAAGACGTTGGAGTCGCACGTCCCGACACTGAAACCCATCTTTATGATAAAGAAGCTTTCAAGGAGCAGATGGATGTTGCCATGCAGAGAGTGGTCGCAGGCAAAGACCAATTTGCCTTGCTCTGTATTACTCTCGATTCACTGCGGGCACTTCATGCCAAAGGAGGCAAAAGAGTCAGCCAGCCTTACTACAAGGAAGTTAGTTCACGTCTCGGGTTGGTGTTGATAGAACATCAGGCTGCCAGTTGGAGCGGCGACTGTATTATGGCTCTGGTTAAGGCCAGTGATGAAAAGGCAGTGCGGGAGCTGGCCGATCAAGTTATTAAGGGCGTTACACAAGAGAGAGTCACACTGGGAAGAAATGAGCTTCCAGTCAAGCTGAGTCTGGGGAGTGTCATACTGACCGATTCCTGCAGCGATCTTAATACTCAGCTGGTCAGAGCCCGTCATGCTGCCACACAGGCTCAAAAAGAAGGTGGCGGAAAGATTTGTTTCTTCCAGAGACGTAAGGTTAATACGGTCAGTTCTGTGGAGAAGCATCTGGCAGGCATGGTCAGTCAGGCGTTGAAAAATGACAATTTCAAATTGAAGTACCAGCCTGTGGTCAGTCTGAAAGGTTCTTCTGAAAAGCACTTTGAAGTTCAGCTGCATATGTTGGATGCCAGAGGTCGTGAACATGACTCACTGGCATTCCGAAACAAGCTCGATAAAAATGCGCTCTGGAGCAAAGTCGATCGTTGGCAGGTCATAGAAGCAGGAAAAGCGCTTCTGAGCCGAACCCGCACAAAGGATAAAATCCGACTCTTTATGCACCTCGGCGGTAACGCCATACTTGAGAAGGAGTTCCTGCCCTGGATGGGCGTTGCACTTAAGGCAGCAGGTATTCCTGCTTCATCAGTGGTTGTGGAAGTCAGTGAGCAGAATATTGTCCGCTTCAATAAACAGGCACCGGACTTTTTCAAGGCGGTCAAGGAGTTGGGTTGCAGTACCGGAGTGAGTGAGTTTGGCTGTAGTTTGAACCCTATGGAAACCATTGCCTCAATGACCCTGGACTATATCAAGGTTGATCCGTCTTTCACCAAAGATCTGACCAGCGAAAATCAGGGCGAAGAACTCAAGAAAATGGTTCAGGCGCTGTCGCAAAAAGGTCAGAAAGTGATTGTTCCCCAGGTCCAGAGTGCTGTTGAAATGGCACCACTGTGGCATACCGGTGTTGATTTCATCCAGGGCGACTTTCTTCAGGAGCCTGCAGAACATATGGACTTTGATTTTGAGGGTGATTTCTAGGCCATAATCATGGATCATTTTGAGTTTTACACCGGCTGCAACATCGTCGAAAATAGCCTGCTCTCAAATTCAAGATTAAGGCATCAGGCTTTTCAATGTCAGCGAAGCTCAATATCGTCATGGCTCAGCTTAACCTCAAGGTGGGCGACATCGACGGCAACACCCAACGGGTGATCGAATCGGCTGAAGAAGCCCGTGATCAGCATCATGCCGATCTGGTGGTTTTTCCTGAATTGACACTTTGTGGGTATCCTCCTGAAGATCTGTTACTCAGGCCCAGTATGGTGTTAAGAATTGAGCAGGCCATCAGCAAGCTCAGTGTGATTAAAGGCGTTGACCTGGTGATTGGACTGCCCGCCATGGGGGCTCATGGTTTGGAAAATCAGGCCGTGGTGTTGAGAGACGGTCAGGTGGTGGCCCGATACGCCAAACAACATCTGCCGAATTACCAGGTTTTCGATGAAAAACGCTATTTCATGCCGGGACAGAAACCCTGCGTCTTTGAGTGTAAAGGGGTAACGCTGGCACTGACTGTCTGTGAAGATCTATGGTATCCCTCTTCAGCCCAGCAGGCTGCGGATGCCGGGGCCGAGCTGATTTTGAGTCTCAATGCGTCTCCCTTTCACAAAGATAAGCAATCTATCCGTTACCAAACCATCCGCAGCCGTTGTCTGGAAACGGGTCTTCCTGTGCTTTATGTCAACCTGCTGGGTGGTCAGGATGAACTGGTGTTTGACGGTGGCTCTTTTGCTATGAACGGCAATGGGCAGGTTGCTGTCAGGGCCGATTACTTTGCTGAAGGTCTCTACACAACCCGTTTCGACATAGTAGACAAGGCTTTTGATCAGGAAGACGTCGCAGAACTGCCAGGCCTTCATGAAAGGGTTTACAAAGCTCTGGTTACAGGTGTTCGTGATTATGTGAATAAAAATGGCTTCAAAGGCGTTGTTTTAGGTTTATCTGGTGGTATTGATTCCGCTCTGACTCTGGCCATTGCCTCTGACGCCCTGGGCGCTGAGCGGGTGCAGGCGGTTATGATGCCATTCCGTTATACCTCAAACATGAGTCTGGAAGATGCCCGTGAAGAAGCCGATATTCTGGGTGTCGATTACTCCGTCATGCCCATTGCACCGATGTTTGATGCGTTTATGGAAACGCTGAGTGCCCAGTTTGAGAATACCCAAAAGGACACTACAGAAGAAAACCTTCAGTCCCGTTGCCGGGGCGTTATGCTGATGGCTATTTCCAACAAAAAAGGTTACATGGTCCTCACTACCGGTAACAAGAGTGAAATGGCGGTAGGCTATGCCACGCTCTATGGTGATATGTGCGGTGGTTACAATGCCCTGAAAGATGTGCCAAAAACGCTTGTTTTTGAATTGTCCGAGTACCGAAATTCTTTGGGCTATGTGATTCCGCAACGAGTGATCGATCGCCCGCCTTCCGCCGAACTGGCACCGGATCAGGTGGATGAAGACAGCCTGCCTCCCTACGATGAACTGGATCGAATCATCGAAATGTATGTGGAAGAAGATAAAAGCGCGGAAGCCATTATCGAATCCGGTTTTGACCGGGATACTGTCTATCGGGTGCTGCGCCTGATTGACGTTAATGAGTTCAAGCGTCGGCAGGCGGTGGTCGGGGTTCGCATTACTCCCCGTGGTTTTGGGCGAGACCGCCGATACCCGATTACCAACGGATGGCGTCCGGGCATTTGAGGGTCCGGGCAAAACCAGGCTTCCCCAATAGGGCTCATGCGTTTGCCAAAGCCATGTAAGTCTTGTGAACCTCATCCAGCTGTTGAAACAGCTGCTCCAGAGAGCCGCTGTTATCAACTACGTCGCTGGCTTTCTCCAGCCTCTGTTGCCGGGAGGCTTGCCTGGCCATAATGGCCCGGGTTTGTTCTTTGCCCATGCCGTCCCGACTCATGGTTCTTGAAAGCTGAATGTCTTCAGGGACATCGACAACCAGAATGCGATCGGTGAGCGCATGTTGATCGGTTTCCACCAGAAGCGGTGAAACGATGATGGTGTAAGGAGACTCAGACGCTGCCAGTTCCTGAATAATTTGATGACGGATCAAAGGGTGCAGCAGCTGTTCCAGCCATACACGTTCGCTGTCGTCATTGAAAATAATATCCCTGAGTTTTCTTCGATCCAGTGTACCTTCATCAGTAAGAATATCCTGACCATGTCGTTCTGCAATTTTTTGCAGAGCTGGCCGACCGGGTTCCACCACTTCTCTTGAAGCCTGGTCTGCGTCCACCACGGTAATACCGAGACTGGAAAAGTAGTCGGTAACGGCTGTTTTACCACTGCCGATGCCGCCCGTTACGCCAATAACCAACTTACTCATGCTCAGCTCACAGCCCCATAATCTGCAGATAAGATTGAACCAGTGTTTCCCCCCAAAGCAGGGCAATAAAACCGGCAGCGGCCAGATAAGGTCCAAAAGGAACAGGTTTGCTCCGTTCCTGTTTTTTGAGAATGATCAGTACCACTGAGACAATGGTTCCTACCAGTGAAGACAGCAGAATAATCAGTGGCAGCATTTGCCAACCTATCCAGGCACCGAGCGCAGCGAGTAGTTTAAAGTCACCATAGCCCATACCTTCTTTGCCCGTCAGCAGTTTGAATAACCAGTAAACAGACCAGAGCGAAAGATAACCGGCAGCAGCACCCAGCACTGCGTCCTGCAACGGAATAAATAATTCAAAGCTGTTGGCCAGTAAGCCCAGCCAGAGTAAGGGCAGGGTAATGCTGTCTGGCAGCAGTTGGGTGTCCAGGTCAATCATGGTCAATGCCAGCAGGGACCAGACTAAAAAGCAAAGTAAAACTGTCTGGAGAGTGGCGCCAAAGTAGATACCAACAGCAACGGTCAGCAGGGCAGAGATCATCTCAATGATCGGATAGCGGGCAGAAATAGAGGTTTTGCAGGAAGAACAACGACCTTTCAAAAACAGGTAGCTGATAACCGGAATATTTTCCCAGGCCCGAATCTTGTGACCACAGCCTGGACAGGTGGAGTCGGGCTTGATCAGGTTATAAGGCTCCATCTCAGTGGGCACCTTGTCCGGATGAAGTGTTTCCAGACAATCCAGCTTCCACTGACGTTCCATCATCACCGGCAGGCGCAAAATAACAACATTGAGAAAACTACCGACCAGAAGGCCGACCAGAGTCAGGGTCAGGTAGAAGTAAGTGGGCGAAGATTGCAGTAATTCTATGAGTGCCATTAGTCAATAAATCCGGTTTTCTTAGTATTAAAGTGCCACTCGTTCAGGTTCAGAGGCGCATTATAATTCGATAGCAGCGACACTTTGGCTCATGGCTGTTTCTGGGGTTACTCTACTTGATTTTTGGCGTCAGTGCATTCTTGGGTGCAGTCTCAATTGAGCTGTCGGGCTATCCTCTGAAAGTCTTTACGGCCTGCCAGCGACTCAGACCATAATGACAATGTATTAAAAATACTGACAGGTGCCGGAAACTGTTACCAGCCAAGGCACCCAATATAGTCAGTGTGGATTTGTCTAGAGTTCTGCAGCAATCGCTTCAAATGCTGCCAGTCGCTCACTAATGCCTTCTTTTTAGTCAACCCAGGGAACAGAGCGATTAACGGATGGTAAAAGCTTTTTCAATAATAAGTATCTAACCAGTTGGTTTCGCATATTCTGGACGGCGGCTTTTTCCACCCTTCTGCGTTCCAACTCTGGTTGCGTAGCTATGGCTACGCGCCCGTCGTTGCGCCTTGAAGGATGAAAAAATCCACTCGCCAGAATATGCGAAACCAACTGGCCAGGTACTTATAGCGGCTTTCCGTTCTTCAGAATAACGAGGAACGATAAACTGTCTACCGCCGACGGTTTTATTAGTAGATTAATTAATAACCGGGACAATAATCATGACACAGCGGGTCCGCCTTCAACCGCACGCCTGAGGTGCGTCGGTTGGAAGGCTTTGTTAGTTGCATCCCATCCTGTTTAAAATATCATGATGATGCCGAAAATATATGAATATTAAATGGAATTCTAAGCGTTATGAAAAAATATAGATACATTTCTCTATCATTAATCCCTTTATGGCTTTCAGCTGACAGCACAATTCCAAGCGATGGTGATAATAGATTCTGGAAAAGCCCATATGAGCAAAGTATCACTGAAATAGAAAATGAGGATAAAAAGCATAATTTAAATAAATATATTTATACAGAGCTTTCTAAAGAGAGTTATTTATATGTGAATGTTAAAAATAACCTTGAATTAGAAATCAGTAATAAAGCTGATTTTGAAGGACAATCTAAATCATATCGAGATAATTATTCTAGATATTCCAAGACAAATTTCAACAAGCCAAATATTCTTAAAGCAGCTCTTTCTTCTGTTCCAAATGCCTCTGAAATTGATGGCAATGCAATACATGGATTGAAAAATATAGACTTTATTCTATCGGGAGGAACCTGGAAACCCTATTCGCTGGCCGTTGCAAAAAATCATTTGGCATTTTCAAAAGCAAGACGCACTAACTATAAGTTTGTATTGTTTAGCCAGAATAGTCAGGATGATGACTCAGTAGATTTGATGAATTGGATGCAAGGTATGCAGCCTTATTGGGGGAAAATATTTTTAATTAAGAAATTCCTGAAAGAGGGTCGGGTAAAACCTGGGAAATGGATTGCCTGGATTGATGATGACATTGTGATCAATGATTTCAAGAATGATCAAAGCCATCTTGATAAAATAATAGATTCAGTTGAAGAGAAAGTTTGCATTATAACTTCTCGGGACTACTGGTACTATGAAGAGTCAGATTTCTTAGATGGTGGTCATTTACCGAATACAGGCATTATTATGGTTAAGAATACAAGTTATTGCTCTGATATTGTAGGGCAATGGCTTAATTATGGAGATGACCCGGCTTTGGGAAAAAACACTCAAGAATATACGCTCCACGAACAAGAAGCCTTAGCTAAGCTTAAAAGAAATTTCGGTCGAGGATCTTCAGTTATCAAATTTATTAGAAACAGGACTAGAGATTGGGATTTTAATACATTTAAAAGATTTAACCATTTTTACAATGGTAGCCAGGCAAATTACAATTCAGATACAGAAAATGAAAGAGCCATAGCTGCACTTATTAATGATGCATATATTCATCACACTGGCATGGCTTCTCTTTATAGGCTTGCACTTATAGCTCACTCACTCTTTGAAATTTCAGGTAACTACCCCCGTATCCAAAATGCTGACGATGACAGCTAACTCCCCGCACAGCGGCTACGCATAAGCGCAGGCCACGACCTGCTTTACATGCGCTCATTTTATCTGGCTTTTGTAAACTGGAACGCAGTGCGTTCCAAATTGAGCAGGATCCACTATTTTCGTGTCGGTAGTTTAATCCACCATAAGTACTCAGCCATACGGAATCGAATATTTCTGGCTTATTGGGCAGGTGCTCTGCAAGGCGCAACAACGGGAACATAGCAAGCTATGCGACCAGAGTAGCAACGCAGTCAGAGTGCCTGAACAATAAGTCAGAAAATATGATTTCGTATGGTTGAGTACTTAACATGCTGTAGCTGCCTTTCATCACCCCGATTGATATTTACCTAAAATCTGTTGTCAAAGAAATAAACAGACATTCAGGTACACCAACATGTCTCAAGCTCAATACCAGTCTAAGAACCTCAACCACCTTGGCTTGGTTGCCGCTATGTGTCGGAAGTTAAGATAGCCGAATATATTGATGCCCGTATCACAAATGACTCCGATGTTCGTAATGTCACTATTGGACAAGCTGTAGTTGCAATGATCATCAATGGCATGGGCTTTACGGGGCAAACTCTGTACATGCTCCCTGAGTTTTTTGAGGATAAACCGATTGACCTCCTTATCGGGGAAGGTATACAGGCTGAACACTTGAACGACAAGGTACTTGGTCGGGCTCTCGACAGTTTGTACGACGCTGGTGTTAGCGACTTGTATCTCAATCTGGCCGTCAAGGTCGTCAATCATCTGAAACTTCCTTGCAAGGCATTAAATCTGGATGGCACCAGCTTTCATGTGGATGGAGTTCATGACAATCCAGACCAGAAAAAAAAGCCCTGCCAGAACCCAGCAGCAAGATAGGTATTTTTCTGTTTCCAGGGGCTTAGTGTATTAACGGTCAATAATCAGGAGGAACATGTGGTTGGCTCGAAGGAAAGGCAGTGGACGATCTATGTCCTCACTGCCAGCCGTTGGTTAGACCACAGACCCCAACTGGAAGATAGGCAAGTACATGGCAATAATAAGACCACCAACCAGCACACCAAGAACCGACATGATCAAAGGTTCCATCAAACTGGTCAGTCCATCTACCATGTTGTCGACTTCGTCTTCGTAAAAGGTAGCAACCTTATCGAGCATTTCATCCAGAGCGCCGGATTCTTCACCAATCGACACCATCTGAACGGCCATGGCAGGGAATATGCCGGAGTTTCTCATGGCAAATTGGAGTTGCTGACCGCTGGATACGTCTTCCTTGATCCGTTGGGTAGCATCGAAATAGACGACGTTACCTGCAGCACCGGCAACCGAATCGAGGGCGTCCACCAGGGGGACACCGGCGGCAAACGTCGTCGATAAAGTCCTGGCAAATCGGGCTACCGCTGATTTATCAAGAATAACACCAATCACCGGGATCTTGAGGGTGATTCGATCCATTTTGTCTCTGGTTGCTTTGGACTTCTGCAACAGTTTTTTGAACAGGAATCCGAAGGCGACAAGAACGGCTATCGCCAGATGCCATGAACTCTGAACCACTTCAGAGATACCGATAACCAGCTGGGTAAAGGCAGGCAACTCGGCTCCAAACCCCTGGAATACTTCCTCAAACTGAGGCACTACATAGACCAGCAGAATACCGGTTACGATCATCGCAACACCCACGACTGCGATGGGGTATTTCATTGCTTTTTTGATTTTTGCCTTGAGGGCCTCGGTCTTCTCTTTGTAGGTGGCGATTCTGTCCAGCAGTGACTCCAGAGAGCCTGACTGCTCACCGGAAGCGACCAGGTTGCAATAGAGGTCATCAAAATGAATGGGATGGTTTCTCAGAGCGTCGGCCAGGGTGGAACCACCGGCAACATCATTCTTGATTTTGCCAATGAGATCTTTCATGGCAGGCTTTTCGATGCCGTCAGAGGTAATATCAAAAGCCTGAAGCAGGGGTACACCTGCTTTCATCATGGTAGCGAGCTGGCGGGTAAACAGGGCAATGTCCATGGGCTTGATCTTGCCGCCCTTTGTGCCCAGTGACATACCTTTTTTTCTGACTTTTGTGGTGCTGATTCCCTGCTTACGGAGTTCGGCCTTGACCAGGGCAATACTACCACTCTGGATTTCTCCCTTGACCTTCCGTCCACTCTTGTCCTTACCTTCCCAGACGAATGTGGCTGTTTTTGTTGGTTTTCGTGCCATATCTAGCCAGTTCCGTAGCTTCTTTTATCATTCTTGTTGAGCCACCGCGATGCAATGGCGCTGAACCGCTGTTAACGGAGTTCGCTATAGGGGGTTCATTATAGCGCTAATGGCTTTGTCGGCGAGTATTGTACGAGACCTTAGGGAAACTTTATAGGAAGTAGAAAACAAAATCACAAAAAGATGACAGAAGTCTTCAGAACGGTTGTAAAAAGCCGGTGACTATTCTGCTGTAGCGGGTTTGCCGCAGAGGTTTTTTTTACCAGTGAAACCTTTGGTTTTTGACAGAAAAATACGCTTGCTTTCTTGAACTATCACTTTCTTTGTCTACTTTTCCAATCTAATAAATCAAAAACACAAGACAGAAGACATAAAACACAAAACAGATGTAAGGAAAAAATTTTGAAAAAACCACTCTCTTTGGCACTGCTGTTGCTGATGCTCTCTCTGTCTGTGATTTGTCAGGCCAGATCATTGAAAGGAAGTTTTGTTGTCGAGTTTGAACAGAGTGGCGTTTATCCGGGCGAGAGCTTTTCCATAGAGTCTGGCGAGCATGGATTGTCTGACAAGCCGTCATACGGTGTCGACGCCGATTCAGGATCAAATTTGCCAACTGATAACGAAGCATTCAGTCTTGGCGGTTACGGAGTGAAAACGTCTTTTATTGAGTCGATTTCGTGGCAACTGATTTACGCTACTAATCTGCTGGTTGCTTACGAACTGGTTCTGACCACCAATGGCACCCCTGACTCTAAACCCTACTCACGGCTGACTGCAGAAGCACTTGCTGCTGTAGGCGCGCTTTTGAAAAGCTGTTGGAACGCCGATTCACCGTTCTATAAATCGTTGGGTCAACTGGAGGCAACTCAGGGTGACCCGTTTGCGGTCACCACTATGATGCTTCCTGGTCACAGTCAACAACAAAAAGCGCCATCAGCAGAAGCATCGTCCTCCAGTCAGCAAGCCTCAGGAACAGCAACCCCCCAAGCTTTTTCCAGCTTTTGGTCTTCAGGCTCAGGCGGCGGTAACGAAGGCCCTGGACAACCCCAGCATACTTTGGGTTTAAATTGTTTTGTCGATTCCTGCGCAGGCGTCTGTAAACTCCCTCAAATAATCGATATTAGCGAGCCAGCTGATTGGTCGCTGGGTCCTCTGGAGAATTCGACGACCCACACTTGTTATGATCATGAGATGGCAGAAACACAACCCTTTGAGCAACCTCATACATTTAAATTTACGTTTACGATGGATGACCCAACAAATAGCTGCACGCTGCATCCAGAGGCAATCTTTACAGGTGATGCCTGGGGGGCAGACGACTACGATCCAGTAACCTGTGGATGCGGGGTAGTCTGTATGAATCATGAGGCTCTTTTGAAGCACCAAAAAAGAGAACACAATACCGGGCGTTCCGAGCAAAGTCAGAATTTCAAAAGAAGGCGCTAAGTACTCAGTCATACGGAATCGAATATTTCTGGCTTACTGGGCAGGTGCTCTGCAAGGCGCAACGACGGGAACATAGCAAGCTATGTGACCAGAGTTGCAACGCATCACGACTGCATGGATGCAGGAGCTAGAGCAACGCAGGAGCAGTTGCCGCGAGTGCCTGAACAAAAAGTCAGAAAATATGACTTCGTATGGTTGAGTACTTAAGGGCCCAAAGTGTTCAACAAACTTCTCTTAGCCATTTCATTCATCCTCATAGCAGCAGTCTACTGAGGTGGTAGTGTAGTCGTCCAGGTTCAGGGCAGTGAGGCAGCGTCCCCAGACGCAACCGGTATCAAGAGCATGGATTTTTTTTCGCTGACTGTTGCCTTCCAGGGCGGCCCAGTGACCAAAAATAATACGTTCCTTGTAGACCGGGCTGTCAGGAAAGCTGTACCAGGGGGCGAATGTCTCTGTGGCAGATGCTGTCTTGTTATCGAGGTCAAGCCGACCGTATTGGTCACAAAAACGCATCCGTGTCAGGTAGGCTGCGGTCAGTTTGAGACGAGCTCGACGGGTATAGGCCTCTTCCATAGAGCTGATGGAGTCTGATTTGAATAAAAACTGAAGAAACTCCTGATAGTTTTCTCCCTGAAGGGCTTTTTCCAGCTTGCCTGCATAAAGGCAGGCCTGCTTCAGAGTCCAGATCGGGGGAATTCCGGCATGCACCATGGTGACTTTGCGTTTTTTATCATGATGAATCAGTGGGCGGTACCTTAACCAATCAAGCAGTGAGTCCCGGTCAGGGGCGCTGAGTAGAGGGGCTAATGTGTCTTTCCTTTTAGATCGGCGAACGCGTGCAGCAACAGCTAGCAGGTGCAGGTCATGGTTCCCCAGAACAGCAGTACAATGGCTACCGAGACTTTTCAGGTAGCGAAGCGTGGCCAGTGAGTCGGGGCCACGGTTTACCATATCTCCCGCCACCCACAATTGGTCACGGCCAGGCTTGAAACGGACTTTGTCAAGCAGGCGTCTGAGAGGTTCGTAACATCCCTGGATATCACCTACGGCGTAAACGGTCATTAACTATAATCTCCTGAACCTTTCAATGTGGAACAGCAATACATGACTTATAAAGGTTGCTGATTTTTAACATCAAATTGAGGAATGCCTGGTGGAAATGCCCAAAGGCTTTTCCTGATCAGGTGTCTGTTTCAGGATAAGCTTCTGACCGACTCGAAAAAATATCCTTTTCTTCGTTGGCCGGATGGAGGTTCTTCTCCACACTACTGAAAACTGTATTTCCCTGCTAATAGTAGTAACTCAGTGAGCAGCGGGCATGCAAGCTGTCTTGCTGTTTAGCATTTAATAGCAGCTTCTCACGGTGAAAAATTGTTCATCCCCGAGGGTGATGAACAATTGTTTCAGTCGTTCATGGCAGATGTATGCAGATAGTTGGCGATGGCAACAAACTCGGGCAGCGTCACCGTTTCAGGGCGACTCGCTGGGTCAATACCCAGTTCAGTGAGTGCGTCGGCAGAGATCAGCTTTTTCAGAGTGTTTCGCATGGTTTTACGGCGTTGCTGGAAAGCTTCCCGAACAATCCTTTCCAAAAGGTTTACGTCATCCGCCGGGCAAGGTAACTTATTATAAGGCTCAAGTCGTACAATGGCTGAGTCAACTTTGGGGGCTGGTTTGAAACAGCCCGGGCCCACAACGAACAGATTGTCTACCTTGCAGTAGTACTGGGCCATGATGCCCAAACGCCCATAGTGCTTTTCACCGGGCTGCGCTGCCAGTCTTTCCACAACCTCTTTTTGCAACATAAAGTACATATCGCTGATCAGCCCCTGGAACTCAAGCAGGTGGAAAATCAGGGGGGTGGATATGTTGTAGGGCAGGTTGCCCACCAGTCTAAGTGTTTGACCCTCTTTAATGAGAGAGGAGAAATCAAACTTTAGGGCGTCTCCTTCGTGAATTCTGAACTCAGGATTCAGGCCAAACCTGAGCTTCAGAGTCGGGATCAGATCTCTGTCCAGTTCAACCACGTCCAGTTGCCCGGCAGCGTCCAGCAGAAATTCGGTCAGTGCACCCTGACCTGGGCCAATTTCCACAATTCGGTCGCCCGCCTTTGGGTGTATGGAACGGATAATCCGTTGAATGACACCGTGATCGTGCAGAAAGTTCTGACCAAATCGTTTACGGGCCTTGTGGTAGGGAATTTCAGCCATGCTTTTGACAAACTAAACCAGCAACAGAGGGGGCGCTATAATAGCGGCAGATAAGCCATTTGGCTAGGAGCCTGACCGAGAACAGACTGCCCTACGCGGCAACTGCTCCTGCGTTGCTCTAGCTCCTGCATCCATGCAGTCGTGCGGCGGCAGCAAATTGGTCTGAAAATCCGCTTTTGTTCGTCAAATAGCTCGCTATTCTCCTCACAAAACCGAATTTTCATCCTCAATTTTCTGCCGTCCTCGCTACGGGCGCTATTCTCGGTCAGGCTCCTAGCAGCCTGTCGGACTTAAGACTGTCCTACTGCGGTTGCAATAAATTGGTCTAAAAATCTCTGTTTCTTCGTCAAATAGCTCGCTATTCTCCTCAGAAACAGAGATTTTTATCCTCAATTTCTTGCAATCCTCGCTACGGACGCTTAAGTCCGACAGGCTGCTAGTGAACCATATCGAGAGCATAGCGGATAGCGGTAAACAGGCTGCCCGAATCGGCTTTTCCAGTCCCGGCCAGATCCAGAGCCGTGCCGTGATCGACAGAGGTACGAATAACGGGAAGCCCCAGGGTAATATTGACGGCATTACCAAAGCCTTTGTATTTCAGAACCGGCAAACCCTGATCATGGTACATCGCCAGAACAGCGTCAGCATTTTCAAGATATCTCGGGTTAAAGAGCGTGTCGGCTGGCAGAGGACCTATCAGATTCATACCTTCATGGTTTAACTGATCCAGTACCGGAATAATGGTTTCTATTTCTTCCATGCCAAGGTGACCCCCTTCTCCAGCGTGAGGGTTAAGACCGCAGACCAGAATTCTGGGGTTCTCGATGGTAAATTTTGTCAGCATATCCCTGTGAAGAATTCTGATGACTTCTTCCAGAGAAGATTGTGTGATAGCAGACGAGACATCCTTAAGTGGCAGGTGGGTGGTGGCCAGAGCGACCCTGAGGCCTTCGGTTGCCAGCATCATAACGACTTTTTGAGTGTTGGTTTTTTCGGCTAGAAATTCGGTATGGCCACTGAAAGGAACACCTGCGTTATTGATCACTTCCTTGCTGACAGGAGCGGTGACCATGGCATCGAACAAACCGTTTTGACAGCCTTCAATGGCATAGCTCAGCATTTCCAGAACGTAGGGGCTGTTGGCTTCATCCAGCTGTCCGGCTGAGCAGGGTTTGGTCAGGGATACAGGGGCAACCAGAAGAGTTCCTTCTCTGGCAGGTTCTTTTTCATCAGGGTTGAATAATTCAAAGGTTATATCCATTCCCAGAGTGTCTGCACGCTGCGCCAGAAGCTCAGGATCGGCAGCGACCACTGTTTGCACTGGCAAATTCTGGTAAGCCAGTTGCAGGCAGAGGTCGGGTCCGATGCCCGCAGGCTCGCCGGAGGTAATGATCAGTCTGGGCAGTGTGTTGCGTGTCATAAGTCAGCCATGAGCCATGAAAAATAGAGTGTGTGCCACAAAAGAGAGTCTACAAAAAAAACAACGCCCCGGAAAACCGGGGCGTTATTCTTCTCGGGATGTCTCAGAGTCGTATGTCTATGTAGCTCTGATCTCTGATTTCACGTAGCCACACCTGAAGCTCTTCTTCAAACTTGCGGTTGCCCAGAATTTCACGCACTTTGTTTCTGCGGACCTTGTCGCTGATGTCTGAATTACGTTTACCCAATACCTGCAGAACGTGCCAGCCGTATGAACTCTTGAAGGGGTCGCTGACTACTTTTTCAGGCGTTTCTTTCATGGCTTTCTGGAATTCCGGAACCAGAGTCTTGGGAGAAACCCAGTTCAGGTCTCCGCCATTGAGAGCTGAGCCAGTGTCGTCAGAATAAGCCTTGGCCAGCTCAGAAAAATCTTCACCTTTCTCAATTCGGTCATAGAGGCTCTTGGCAAGCATCTGCGCTTCAAGATCGCTGCGAATTTCGTTGGGCTTGATCAGAATATGACGAACGTGTATCTGATGTTCCATATGCTTCTCGTTACCACGAGTGTCGATCAGTTTGAAGATATGAAAGCCACCAGGGCTGCGAATTGGTGCAGATACTTCTCCGTCTGTCATCTTCAACGCCTGTTCAGCAAAAAGAGTTGGCAGCTGATCAGCAGAGCGCCAGCCCAGATCGCCACCATTTAAAGCGTTCTGGCCGCCGGAGTAGCTGAGCGCCATTTCGGAAAAGTTGGCACCCCTGTCAAGCTGAATAGCAATATTGTTGGCTTTCTTTTCAGCTTCCCGAACCTGATCAGGTGTCGGATTGTCTGGCGTGGCAATGAGAATATGGCCCAGACGATATTCAACTTGCATGCTGGCCTGTCCTTCCGGCGACTTGAGGAAGTTGTCCACTTCCTGCTCGCTGATCTGGATACGCTCGGCAATCTGGCGTTGACGCACCCGGTTGATGATCATCTCGCGACGAATTTCTTCCCGGGCAGCGGCGTAAGACAGGCCGCCTGATTCAAGATTTTTCTTGAAGGCTTCAACAGACATACCGTTTCGCTTGGCGATTTTACTGATGGCGTCATTCAAAGCCCAGTCATCAATTCGGATTCCACCGCGCTGACCCATCTGCAGTTGCAGGTTTTCAAGAATCAGCTGGTCGAGCACCTGCTTCTTGAGGATGTTGTCAGGAGGCATGGGAATATCCCGACTGTTCAACTGACGCTGAACAGCTTCGATACGGTTGTTCAGCTCGCTTTCCATCACCACGTCTTTGTCGACGACGGCAACAATGCGATCCAATGGTAGCGACTTGGCGTTAGCCGTACCGCCGACTACTGCAAGGGTGCAGCAGGCGGCAAAGAATAGACTCTTCAATCCCGTCATCATTACTTCTCGTGAATCTCGTAACCTTGGATACCTTGCAAGTATTCCGTTCCGGAGCTGCCAGTGATATTACCCAGTCCACGCAAGATGAACTGGAAGAAAACACCGCTCTTCGGATCAGGGTGGTCGATATTATCGTCTGTTTCGATCCATGAACGCCAGAAAAATCGAACCTGATAACAGCAACTGTTGTATTCGACGCCCGCAAGACTCTCCAGGTTCCTTTTGTTGGTTAAATCATATTGCCAGCGACCCAGACCAACCCAACTAGTGGTTGCGGGGATCGGCCAGGCAAAGGACAGGTCGGTCTGCTTCACGTTGTTATCAGCAGTTTCAAAGATTGGATTGCCATTCTGGTCGGTGCCGATCTGAATATTTTGTCCATCTTTGTCTTGAACATAGCGATCAACCTGATCCCTGAAACGGAAACCGAGGTTCAGAGTCTTGCGCTGTTCAGGCTGCCAACGATAGTAGAGACCATAGTTGTCCAGACGATTTTCGTTGGTATTCCAGGAGAAATCCTGTCTCACACTCATTGTGCGATTGAAATTGTAGATGAATTCCGATGCCAGGGGAGAGGTTGGATCGGTCAGTTCACTTTTGAGTCTTTCATCCATGGCGACAAAGTTTTCATCAATGTCCTCAGCCGGAACTTTCTCGTAGCCTAAATTGTTGGCTATGTAGACTTTGCGATCCTGGAAATAGACAATCTGGCCAATACCAAAACGCATCCGTTCAAAACCATCGTCTTCAATCAGGCGGGTGGTAACACCCAGAGAGAGCTGGTTGGCATCGCCAATACGATCATAGCCACTGAAGCGGTTATCGAGCCACAGAGAACCGTAGGTGAAGCCCATGGCGGCGGTGTCGAAAATCGGGTTGTATTCCTGATTCTCGACATAAGGCACATAAAGGTACTTGGCCCTGGGCTCCAGAGTGTTTGTGAAGTCAGTACCGAACAGGTTGGTAAAGCGCTCAAAGTAGAGGCCACTATCCAGGCTGAAGGAAGCCGCTGTGGTATTCGGAGATTTGGTAAAATCATTCGGGTCGATGACAGATTGACCATAGGCTCCCTGAAGGTCGTTGATCACTTCACTTGCCACCAGATTGCTGAGGCTGTAGTTAACACTTCGAACCTTTACTTCAGGTGTCAGGAAGCCCCAAATGGTCTTCATTGGGTAGCTGACACCTGCCTGACCGAAGGCCCGACCCCCTTCGGCTTTTTTGATACCGTAGCCTTCGTCGTAAACACTTTCTCTGATATCCGGATCACCAAAGTCCGGATGCTGAATCTCTCTGACGAAGCGCCAGTCTTTATCCCGACTGAACTGGGTGTAATCCGCCAGGTAATTGACCTGCAATGTTTCTCCTGCTTGCCAGTTACCACTGAAGACCAGCTGTGGAAGTTTGTTATAGGGGTCATCAGCCGTCTGACTCATGTTCTTGAACTGGTGAGCATTGAGACTGAAGGTCCAGTTATTGTAAGTACTGCCGCCCAGGTATTGGGTGCCTATCTTCTGATTCAACGGACCAGAACTGGACAGGTTTAGATTGGTACCAAAGTCTTCAATATAATTTTTGTCACTGGCGTCGGCATAGTCGAGCTCTGCCGTCCAACGTTCAGAAAAACGCTGTTTATAACGCACATTGGCCAGCCAGCGTTCCTGATCGTAATAGGGGTTTTCTTTTTCCAGCTTGTCCTTACTGGTTAGCCCGGCAATACCTGCTTCACCTTCTCCGCTTGCATTCATATAGCGGAATTGGTTTTCCAGCAGCAGGCCACGCCTGGACAAAATGCGAGGCGTGATGGTGGCATCGTAATTCGGGGCAATATTCCAGTAATAGGGCAGGGTAAAGTCGATGCCGTTTTCACTGTCTGAGCCTATTGTCGGGTACAGAAAGCCGGATTGACGACGATCATCAATGGGGAAGTACATGTAGGGGGCATAGAAAATGGGTAGCCCTTCGACCCGAATAACAGCATTTCGCGCTGAACCAAAACCGGTATTGGGGTCAAGAGTGACATTACTGCCAGTTAGCAGCCAGCTTTCATCACCGGGGCGGCAGGTGGTGTAAGAGGCATCTTCGAGCACCAGTGTAGAGTCTTCGTTGCGAATGATTTGTTCGGAGTTCCCTCTGGCATGGGCTCCATGCATGGCGTAACTGGCATTCCTGATGGTAGCCCGGCCACTATCGAGCAGCATATCAGCGTAATCACCTACCAGCAGGGTGCCAGGCTCACGGTAGACCACGTTGCCTTCGAACTCGGCATAGTTGGTAGCGCGATTCATTCTGGCCGTATCACTCTGGATCTGACGATTGCCCTGTCTGATAGAGACGTTGCCGGTAAGAGTTCCTATGTCATTTTGACCAAAAGAGGATTCATCTGATTCGGCAATGATGGGTGCTGTATCAGAGTTGCCCGTGAAGTTTTTACCAGGACGGGCAGGCTCTGAATAGTCACCTGTGCACCAGGGCGTTGCCTGATCCAATGCTTTTCGTTCATTCTCGCTGAGCTGGGATTCAGGCACCCAGTCTAGCGTTTCCCTGAGGTTGGCGCGGCTGTTGCCGGTTACGACAGTCGCTGTTTCACTGCTGGCTTTCTTTCGAGCGGATTGGGTCACAGCCGGCGCAATGGGGCGAGACGCCCGATTCATAACACCAGGCTCCATCGGCTCGGCAGAACAGTGCCAGCCGGACCCATCCGGGCTGGCTTTACAGCTCCAATGATCATCTGCTGATAGTGTGGATTCGGCATAAACCCTGACAGTCGGTTGGCTGGCAAGCAGCACGGAAGCAATCGCCAGAGTTAATGTTGCCGGTTTGAAAGGTAGAGGGTATTTCTCCATGAGCTCAACTTTCCCGTGCCGTTCTTGTTACCATGGTTTGAAGGTTTTTTGCACAACTCCGGTTTATGTCGGAGCGTGACAAAACGGCGTGCCATGGTTGATGGCGGTTTAAATCTGCTCTGTCATGCGTACAGAGAACCTTGTTACTCAACCTGCTGCCGGAAGCAGCATTTCCTATCAATAAGGGCATCTGTAAAGCAGTGTTTCGGGTCTTGTGTGTGGTTATCATGATCGCCAGCTGTTCTGAAAACATGAAAGTTCAGGTCAGTCTCTGTCAATTGCTGGCAGACCTCTGGAAATCGTAGAGCGAACATCTGCTTTTTACCATGAGCTATTGTCCGGCTGATTGTTTCAGGCGGACAGTGATTTTGCCCGAAGACTTTGCATTCCATGGCTTGTTGACAATTTATGACTGAGCCCGATTGCTCATGCAGTAAACAATCAGTAGGGTCAGTTATATCACTGTTACTAGTCTGTGTTACTCTGTCTTTCAGTGCAATACATTTCAACACCTTGATGTTAAACCTTCAGTTGTTCAGTCCGAATATTGCATAGACATTCAAGAGTAAAAGAGGCATAAGCAATGGAGCCTCTGAATCTGTAGGTGGCCTCTCAATCAACACAGGACATGTAAAGCAAGTGACACCCTCTCCAAACGATCGTCTGCAGCAATTAAAGCATTGGGCGTACAAGGCTTTAACGCCGGTCCAGGCTACACTCGACCGGGCTGCCCAAATGATTCCTGTGGGTGGTGATGCCGGCTTCAGAAATTATTATCGATTGCAACTCCCTGAAGGCTCATTGCTGGCAGTAGACGCTCCACCAGAGACTGAAGACTCCCGTGCTTTTGTTGCCGTTGCGGGTTTGCTCAAGGCTCAGGGAGTCTCTGTGCCAGATGTACACTCGGTTGATTATCAGTCAGGCTTTATGCTGGTGGATGACTTTGGCGACACCCTGTTGCTTCAGGCCCTCAATGATAGCAGTGCTGACGAGTTTTATGGAAAAGCGCTGGATATTATTTTGCAAATCCAGACCTGTAAGCCTGACACACTCCCCCCTTATAGCCGTGAACTGTTGATGACAGAGCTGGAAATCTATCCCCAATGGTTTCTGAAAGAATTGCTGGGGTTGGATATTGAAGGCACTACCGGCAGGCAACTCAACCAGCTGTTTGAACTGCTTACCGAGACAGCTTTGCAACAACCCAAAGGGGTCGTTCACCGTGACTTTCATTCCAGAAACCTGATGGTGCTCTCGCAAGGGAACCTGGGGGTCATTGATTTTCAGGGAGCCCTTCATGGTCCCGTGTTGTATGACGCTGTTTCTTTGCTGAAAGATTGTTATATCAGCTGGCCCAGAGACAAGGTGGAGAGTTGGTTAAAGATGTTTATCAAGTCTCACCCTCAGTTGAAAGATGTGAACTTTGAAACCAGCCTTAAATGGTTTGACTGGATTGGATTGCAGCGACACCTCAAGTGTCTTGGAATATTCTCCCGACTCTGGTTCCGGGATAACAAGCCTCAGTACCTGCCAGAGATACCAATGACCTTTGCTTATGTCATGGATGTTTGTGAACGTTATCAGGAGCTGGATTTTCATGCCAAATGGCTCAAGCAGTCTGTGGCACCGATTCTTAAAGATTGTATTACAGCTACACGGAAAGAGACTGAACAGTGAAAGCAATGATTCTGGCTGCCGGCCTGGGAAAAAGACTCAGGCCACTGACTTTGGAAAAACCCAAGCCACTGGTGGAAGTGGCAGGTAAACCACTGATAGTACATCATCTGGAAAAGCTCTCGGAGACTGGCTTCACAGACATAGTAATCAATCATGCCTGGCTGGGAGAAAAACTGGTTGCGGCTTTGGGCAAAGGCAGCCAATGGGGCTTGAATATTGAATATTCAGCGGAGTCTGAGCCTCTGGAAACAGGTGGTGGCGTGTTCAAGGCGTTGCCGCTGCTGGGGGATGATCCTTTCCTGCTGGTCAATGGCGATGTTTATACTGACTTTGATTTCCAGTCTTTACCAGATACACCCAAGGACTTAGCTCACCTGGTGTTGGTGGATAATCCTGACTTCAAGAAAGTCGGTGATTTTGCCCTGGACAGTCTTGGACGGGTTCATAAGGATGGTAAGAACAAGCTGACTTTCAGTGGGCTGAGTGTATTGTCACCCGAACTCTTTGCACATTGTAAATCCGGCGTCTTTAAACTCGCACCCCTGTTGATTGATGCAATGGCCTCGGGCAAAGTGGCGGGAGAACATTATCACGGACTCTGGACTGATGTCGGCACAGTGGAACGCTTGCAGAGTCTGGAAGGACATTTAAATCAGAGCAGGGCAACATGACGGCAATTCTGATCGGTGTATTCATCGGTTTTGTGTTTGGAGGACCTTTCGGGGCGTTTTTGGGTGGCTTGGTGGGCGCCTGGTTGAACCGTAATTATATTAATCCCAATCAACGCCACGGTGGCGGTCCCGGGGGGCATTTTAATCGTCAGCGCGCCCAGAGTGCGTTTTTTCAGGCCACTTTTCTGGTGATGGGCAAGTTGGCCAAGGCTGACGGTAGAGTCAGTGAGCATGAGATTGAAATGGCATCGGCCATTATGAATCAGATGCGTCTCTCACCGGATCAGCGTGAGGCTGCAATCAATCTTTTTAACCAGGGTAAGCAGCCTTCGGCAGATATCAGTGCCGCCCTGGCTGAGTTTCGCAAAGTCGCAGGTTCAAGTACCCTGCTTCCCCTGTTTCTTGAAATTCAGCTGCAGGCTGCATACGCTGATGGCAGCCTGACTCAGGCTGAGCGGGTTGTTTTCAAACAGGTATGTGATCAACTGGGTGTCAGCAAGATCAGTTTTGAGTTGCTTCACAAAAGGTTTCAGGCTCAGAGAGCTTATTATCATGCCGGGGGGCATCAGGGTGGCGGCTGGGCACGTCCAGACAGTGGGAAAAGTCTCTCCAAAGCTTATGAAGTGCTGGGGGTTGAGTCTTCTGCGACAGACAGTGAAGTGAAAAGAGCCTACCGCAAGCTGATGAGTCAGCACCATCCAGACAAGCTGGTGGCCAAAGGTCTGCCCGAAGAGATGATGGAAGTTGCCAAGCAGAAAACCCAGGAAATCCAGGCGGCTTACGACCAGATTCGAGAGCACCGGAAAAGTAAGTAATTCTGGTGTATTTTTGTAGGGAACTTCCTTAAGAGGGAGAGGGCTAATGTTTCTCTCAAGTGCAGAGCATGGATTGCCTACAGTGTCGGAAGGGACGCCACCTCTCTCAGGAGATTCTTCCATTTTTATCACCGAGTTGGTCGACCATGAAAGAAAGTAAAAATGAAACAAATGTGCAAAAGAGGTTGCTGAGTGAGATAAAGCAAGTACCTCCTGAATTCCTGCCGGCACTGTTGACTATTGTTCATAGTTTTCGTGAGAGTGTTGCCTTCGATAGTGCAGAAAATTCGTTTGAAAAAGGCTGGAAAGAAATAACTGAAAACGACCTCAAGCCCATAGAGGACCTGTGGCAAGGTCTTGAGCATTGATAAAGCTCCAATACACACCAGAATTCAAACGCTCACTGAGCAGGTTATTAAAAAAATACCGCAGTCTTCGAGAAGACCTGGAACCGCTTCTTCATAAGTTGGCAGCGGGTCAAACACCCGGCGACAGACTTCAGGTGTCCGGAGCCGTTTTGTATAAAGTCAGGATAAGAAACAAGGATACGAAGCGAGGCAAAAGCGGTGGTTATCGAGTCATTTACTATCTGAAAGCCCAAAAAGATATTATTTTGGTAACCCTCTATAGCAAAACGGAGCAGTCAGATATTCAAGTCAGTGAGATTCAGAATATAATTGACCGTTACCTGCGATAGTTCAGACTAGTGTCTGTCGATTAAATAAGTCACTTGGAAATATTATGAGATACCTTTTGACTGCCTTGTAAGCTCTACTCGAAGATTCGAGAGCACCGAAAAAGTAAATAATTCGGGAGCATTTTGTCAGGAACTTTCCCAATAGGGAGAAGAGGACTAATGTTTCTTTCAAACGCAGAACACGGAATGCCTGTTGCATTGGAAGGGACGCCTTCTCTCTCTCAGGAGATTCTTCCATGAATATTGTCAGACAACGATTCATGTACTGGCACATTCCATCCACGACCCGGGTTGTTTTGAAAAGAGAGCGTACTGAAGGCTACTGCTTTTATCCGCTCAAACGGGTAAAGCAAGTACGGAGTTCTGTGAGGTATATTCGCTGTCTGATTTATGAACCTTTTGCAAAAACCATATGGGATCGAAGAGTCACTCTGAGCTAAGCTTCAGCAAACTGGCAGGTGCAGCCATTGCAACCTGCCAGAAACTTTTCACCATGAAATCAGGCTTTGCTCCCTTTGAGACCAAACCATGTGAGGTAAGTAAATCCGATCAGCGGAATAATAAAGGCCCAGCCAATCCCCGCCATATCTGAAATCCGCCCCATTATCGCGGTGAGCACCGCGCCACCAAGAATGGCCATAATCAGGCAGCTGCCACCTAGCTGAGTGTCCTTACCCAGCCCAGCTACAGAGAGGCCGTAAATGGTAGGAAACATCAGTGACATGCATCCGGAGATCACCACCAGAGCGTAAATGCCAGCATAGCCAGCGCTCATCATTACAACGATAGTCATAACTGCCGCAACAGTGGCAAGCCCCCCCAGTAAATTGGCAGGTTCGATATAGCGCATCAGAGAGGTACAAAGGAAGCGACTGCCACTGAATAACAGGATTGAATAGAGGTAATAGGTTGATGCTTCTGCCTCGGTGCCTCCGACATTATTCATGACATAACGAATTGTCCATGACCAGCAGCCAATTTGCGCCCCCATGTAAAGAAACTGCCCCAGTACTCCACGGATAAATATTTTCTTTTTGAAGAGACGGCTAAAGGATTTTGAATAGCTGTATGCTTCGCAAGCATCTGCCGCTTTTGGCATTTTACAGAGCGCTATAGACAGACAGCCTCCCAGAATGATGGCAGCCGTCACTATGTATGGCTCCATAACAGCCATTAATTCCCGGGACTGGATGGCCTCCAGCTGGGCAACCGGCATTGCTACCCGCTCTGCGACTGAAGCCGGGTTGAGCTGGCTCAGGATATAGAATTTCCCGATCAGGACCCCGACAATTGAACCTAAAGGGTTGAAGGACTGGGCGAGGTTCAATCTCTGGGTAGCGGTCTCTTGTGGCCCCATGGCAATAATGTAAGGGTTGGCACTGGTCTCCAGAATGGAAAGTCCGCCAGCCAGTACAAACAGGGCTGCCAGAAAGTGGGAATATTGCATAGTCTGGCTGGCTGGGTAAAACAGCAAGGCGCCAAATGCAAACAGACCCATTCCAAGCAGCACACCGGATTTGTAAGAAAACTTTTTTATGTAGATGGCGGCAGGAAGGGCCAGGCAAAAGTAAGCACCGTAGAAGGCGGTCTGCACCAGGCTGGATTGAGCATCGCTTAAGGTGAAGACCTTACGGAACTGGGCGATGAGAACATCGGTCATGTTATGTGCCAGCCCCCATAAGGCAAAACAACTGACCAGCAATACAAAGGGAATCATTAATTCTTTTGGGACAAAAGGCGACCTTGCCCCGGTTGCCGATTTGCCATCGATAGACCGGGTTGTAGATAATTCACTCACAACATTTCTTCCCCTGACAAAAAATAAATCAAACCTCCACCCGGTAATCAGCAATCAATGCTCTCGCAAATCTCACGTTGCTTTTCCGGGAACAGGTCGTGGCGCTAATAAAAAGCTTGCATGGTGTATGTGTAAGAAAGACATCTGATGCATTGTTGTAGCGTATTAAATTAATACATTCCTTCACGTTATGGCTGTCCTGATCGCATTCAAAACCAGACAGAAGACAACATAGATGGCAGCTTGCTATCTGTTGCCTCAGTGGCTTTTCGATGTCTTTCCGGGAGGGGAGTATAGTCAGGAAATTCAGTTATGCATGACAGCTATGCCCGGACTGGTTTCAGGCTCAAAATGCATGGCTCGGGGGCATGCTCGTTTGAGCCCAATACTCTGTTTTATGACAAAATCGGGTCGTGCGGTTGCGACAGGTATTCTCTGGATTGCATCTCTTGCAGACGACTGATGGTGCGCTGGAATTCAAAGTTCAGCCTGCCGGAGGTATAGAGTTCAGGCAAGGGCGTTGCAGCGGTCAGAATGAGCTTGACGTTGCGGTCATAGAATTCGTCCACCAGATTGATGAAACGTCTGGCCTGATCGTCTTTCTTCTCGCCCATCTGGGGTACATTTTCGAGAATGACGGTTTGGTAAAGGCAGGCCAGCTCTATGTAGTCGTTCTGGCTTCTTGGACCGTCACAGAGTGCCCCGAAACTAAACCAGCCTATGTCTTCGCAGGTGCGTTCGCTGTTGATGGCTCGGCCCGCTATCTCAATGACGTCGGCTTCCCTGCAGTGGCTGATGTCTGGTGCAAGGTCATCGAATGTTTTCTGCAAGTGCAGATCAGCTTCCGCTCCCAGAGGGCTGAAGTAAGTGTCTGCCTTTTCCAGCAGGCGCAGGCGATAGTCGGTGCCACCATCAACGTTGATCACCAGGGTATGCTCTTTTATCTGGTCAATGGCTGGCAGGAATCGGGCTCTTTGTAAGCCGTCTTTATAGAGTTGATCGGGTACCACGTTGGAAGTGGCCACCAGTGTAATGCCCCTTTGAAAAAGTTGCTCAAAGAGTCCACCCAGAAGCATAGCGTCGGTGATGTCTGAGACAAAGAACTCGTCAAAGCAGATGACCCGTGTTTCGGCAGCCAGTATTTCTGCCACTTTATCCAGGGGGTTTTTTTCTCCGGACAGCTTTTTCAGTTCACCGTGAACCCAGCGCATGAAGTGGTGAAAGTGCATGCGTTTTTTCTCGGAGAACGGGAGGCAGTCATAAAAGGTGTCCATCAGATAGGTTTTGCCCCGGCCAACGCCTCCCCAGAAGTAGAGTCCACGAACAGTATGGAATTCTTTGCCGGCAAAAGGGTTGATGCGCCTGAGCAGGGAGTTGCGGGGAGCTTCAGCGGTCAGCTGATCAAAAAGACGCTGGAGATGCTGAACCGCTGCTTCCTGAGCCGGGTCATAGCTGAAGCTGTCTTTCTTTAAGTCCTGCTGGTAACGAGATTCCGGGGTCATGCTAGTCATACAGTTGTTATTTCACCAGGTCCGTTGTTTACGGGTGTCATATCCAGGGTTGTTGAAACAGTTCCGGCCCATTCCTGTATCGGCAGGCATAAGTCGAGCTGCCATCATTACCGCAGTCTGGAATAACGGAGCACAATGTATCCTTCCGGCTTCAGCAGGACAAGGTATGTTTTGGCATCCCGATGTTACACAACCGCTCTATACTTTGCGCATAAAAGATTATAACTTTGACAGCAATAAAGGACGTGAAATGTTCCACCCAATGAGGCGATGCTGTGGAAAATGTGAATGTACTTTGGTTTTTAGGCAGTTTGGCATTTCTGGCGGGTATGACCGGTGGCGCACTTTTATATCATCTGTTGGCAGGCCCCCGTTCGGATCGAGGCAAAATGGAAGCTCAGCTGATCGAACTGGAAGCTGATTTCAAGCAGTATCAGGATAACGTAGCCGATCATTTCAACACAACGGCTCACCTGATCAACAAGCTGACGGACAGCTATAAAGATGTCTATGAGCATATGGCTAACGGAGCCGATTCACTGTGTAACGATGACAGAGTCAAGAACAAGCTCAGTGATTCTCTGATCAGCAGCACAGCTCTGTCGTCGGGTCAGATTCCCAAGCGTCATAGCGAACGTGCGAAGCCTTTGGAGCAGCCTCTGGACTATGCACCCAAGACGACAGCTCCGGATGAGAAAGGCACCTTGTCTGAAGACTTCATGGTAACAACTGAAGCTCAAGAGGCGGTGAGTAGCCAGAAAACCTCCTGATCTCTCTTAAGCCTGCAAGCCGACAACAGAAGCCGACGCAAGACTCCACCCTCCGCTCCCGGGCCGCGACCCAAACGGCCTGAGAGTACGGCAGAGCTTTACGACAGCCTCAATGGCGGGGCACTGTGATCAGGACAGAGAGTCAAGGTATTTTTCAGCATCCAGGGCAGCCATACAGCCAGTGCCGGCAGAGGTAATAGCCTGACGGTAAACGTGATCCATAACGTCACCCGCAGCGAATACGCCTTCTTTGGAAGTCAGTGTTGCGTTGCCTTCTGAACCACTGTTGACTTTAATGTAGCCGTCTTTCATTTCCAGCTGGCCTTCAAAAATACCGGTATTCGGTGTATGGCCGATGGCAATGAAGCAGCCTTCAGCGTTGATTTCGCGGGTCTCGCCAGTATTCACATCCTTGATGCGAACGCCTGTCACGCCCATGCTATCTCCCAGTACCTCATCCAATGTGGCATCAAGGGCCAGCTCCATGTTGCCGTTTTCTACCCGGTCGATCATCTTGTCCTGCAGAATTTTTTCTGCACGGAAACCCTTGCGACGGTGAATGAGTGTCACTTTCTTTGCAATGTTGGAAAGATAGAGGGCCTCCTCGACAGCAGTATTACCGCCACCCACTACCACGACGTCCTTGTTTTTGTAGAAGAATCCATCACAGGTGGCACAGGCAGAAACCCCTCTGCCCTTGAAGGCTTCTTCACTGTCCAGGCCCAAGTAGCGGGCGCTGGCACCCGTGCTGATAATCAGGGAATCACAGGTGTAGGTATCGCTACCTTTCAGGGTGTATGGCTTCTTGCTCAGATCGACTTCTTCGATATGATCAAAGATGATTTCGGTACCAAAGCGTTCTGCATGGATGCGCATATCTTCCATCAGGCCGGGTCCCTGAAGACCTTCGGGGCCTCCTGGCCAGTTGTCCACGTCGGTAGTGGTTGTCAACTGCCCGCCCTGTTGCATACCAGTGATCATAACCGGCTTCAGGTTTGCCCTGGCAGCGTAAACCGCAGCTGTATATCCTGCAGGACCGGAACCCAGAATCAGCAGCTGGACGTGCTTGGCTTCACTCACATTTTACTCCTCGTTCAGGAATGACTGTCAGAGACAAAGAAAATCTCTGACGGTAAAGGATTCATAATTCGTTAAACTGTGTGAATAATAACGGCTTGTGCTGACGAGAACCAGAATCTCTTCAGCGATTGGCCTTTGTTCGTCATCAACTTCACTGCCAATTGTCAGCAGTTGTGTAACATCAATAAAAGGAACTCTGCTATGCCATCGCCTGCACCGGGAAGTGGACCCGGTTATTTCCTCAAGGGTCTATCCTATCTTCCCGATCCGGCCATCCGCCTGTTTGTGTTGATTCCCCTGACCGTTAATATTCTGGTGTTTGGATTCCTGATCTATTTCGGTCTTCAGCAAATGAGCGTGCTGATGGAGCAGCTGCTTAACTGGTTGCCTGACTGGCTGTCTTTCCTTGAATTCCTGCTCTGGCCCCTGTTATTCCTGGCCATGCTGGGAGTGGTCTTTTTTACTTTTACCATCGTCGGGAATTTTATCGCGGCACCCTTCAATGGGCTTCTTGCCGAAAAAGTTCAGAACCTTCATGGCAAGTCAGACCTGCCGGAATACGAGTTGAAAGACTGGCTGACCCTGTTACCCAGAGCCGTAGGCCGGGAGGTCAGAAAACTCATCTACTACCTGCCCAAGGCTGTGGTTCTGTTAATTTTATCCTTTATTCCCGTGGTGAACCTCGTCACCCCTGTGCTCTGGTTTCTGTTCAACAGCTGGATGATGTCGATCCAATACTGTGACTATGCTGCGGACAACAGGGGGGTGTCGTTTAATGATATGCTGGAACGTCTGAAGCAGGATCGAAATTACGTCTGGGGTTTTGGTACAGCCGTCACTCTGGTTATGCTGATTCCTTTTGTCAACTTGCTGGTCATGCCAGCTGCTGTCGTAGGATCGACGCTGCTTTGGGAAGACAGGATTGAGTAGTGCAACAGGAGCCTTTCGGGCTAAGGAATCTGATGATAGGCTTAATTCAGTTTTTCGACTCAAAGGCCCGGAGGTCAATTAATGAGCTGTCTTTTCTGCAAGATAGTCGAAGGGGAGATCCCCGTCGACAAGGTCTACGAAGACGACGATGTTCTTGCGTTCAGGGATATCAATCCCCAGGGCCCCGTTCATGTTCAGGTCATTCCCAGGAAGCATATCGCAACACTTAACGATGCCACTCCGGAAGATCAGGCAGTTTTGGGGAATATGGCGCTGGTGGCCAGCCAGATCGCTAAAGATGAAGGTTTTGCCGAAGACGGCTACAGAACGGTGATGAACTGTAATAGTCATGGCTGTCAGTCGGTTTACCACATTCATCTCCACCTGATTGGTGGTCGTCAGATGAGCTGGCCTCCGGGCTGACGAGCCATGCCTGTGACTCAGGCTTCAATAATCTCAAAGCTGTGGGTGATTTCTACATCACCCTTACCCAGCATCTTGGCAACCGAGCAATACTTATCTGCAGACAGTTCTATTGCACGCTCAACATGGGATTCTTTTACTGCAGTGCCTTTAACGACAAAGTTGAGGTGAATTTTGGTAAACACAGCAGGTACTGCATCGGCACGTTCAGCCTGAATATCGACGTGGCAGTCAACGACCTTCTGGCGAGCTTTTTTCAGAATACCGATCACATCAACAGATGAGCAGCCACCCAGGCCCATCAGGATCAGTTCCATTGGGCTGGGTGCGGATTTAACCGCTCTATCTGCGTCCATGACAACGGAGTTATTACTGTCAGTCAGTCCCAGAAAACGTTCCTGATCCACCCATTTGACTTGTGCTTTCATTACAGCGTCTTTCCTTTCTTGAAGAGGGCTCTCAGTCTCAAACCCACAAGCTGTGAAGGTCGGGAGCTTGGGATGGAGGCTTCATAAGAGCAGCCAGAAAAATATCCCCATCGTCTTTTATCCAAATCCAATGGGTATCAAGCCGCTATCTTACCTCAGCAGCAGGATGTCAGGCTAACCATCCTGTTAATGTACGCTCTGTGAGCAGGAGCCATAACGGCTCTGGCTGATAAGAAACGTGATGCTGGTGAGTCGGAAGCAACATAATAACGGTCGGGAATGTCAATGAGTTTTTTTGGAATAAAACCATAAAAAGCCTGTTTTTTAAGGCACTGTATTAAGTAAACCCGAATAAGCATGGCTATATTGCTGTTTTACAATCCCATTTCTCCTGGAGTTGGCAATCATGTTCAATAAAGTCAGTGCGCTATCGGGTGTAGTAGTCGTGGCAGCTACGCTTTCTGCCTGTACCTCCAATGAAAGCTATACGGTCATGGTGAATCAGGTTTCTCCTTCCGGTGTAGGAGCAGAACTGGGAACAGTGACTGTTTCTGAAGCCTCCGGAGGAGGGGTGCAGTTGACACCCAATCTTTATGACCTGCCGCCCGGAGAGCATGGTTTCCGTGTTCATGAAAACCCCAGCTGCGAACCGGGCTCCAAAAATGACGTGATGCAGGCGGCCCTGGCAGCCGGAGGTGCTCTTGATGATCTGCCCATGCTTGATGTAGACGACAAGGGCTTCGCCACAGTTCCGGTGGTTGCCAAGAATTTGAAACTGACTGATCTGAAAGAGCGCTCGCTGGTTATCCACTCCGGCACTGCTGTCATTGGCAATAACACGCCAGAAGGCGCCGATTCAAGGATTGCCTGCGGGGTCATCAAGTAGTTATCCGTTGGGCATTGAGAGCTTCTGCTTGAGCAGACGAAACCCGGGCCAGGAGCCTGTCGGACTTAAGCGTCCGTAGCGAGGATTGCAAGAAATTGAGGATAAAAATTTCTGTTTCTGAGGGGAATAGCGAGCTATTTGACGAAGAAACAAGGATTTTTAGACCAATTTATCGCAACCGCACGACTGCATGGATGCAGGAGCTAGAGCAACGCAGGAGCAGTTGCCGTGTAGGACAGTCTTAAGTCCGACAGGCTCTTGGGGGCTGGAGGCAGTATTGCGACAGCCTCTGATGCCTGGGTAGAAAACAGTTTGATCTTGGCTGCTGGTCCTCAATCTAAGGCGTTAAAGGTATTGACTAAACAGTTTTTTCAACCCGTCACCCGGATCTTCCTGACGCATAAATGCTTCACCGACCAGGAAGCTGTTTACACCCTTCGAAAACATACTATCCACGTCTTCTGTTGTATGGATGCCGCTTTCTGTAATCACTTTTCTGCCTTCCGGAATCTCAGTAAGCAGAGAGAACGTATTGTCCAATGTGACTTCAAAAGTATGCAGGTTTCGGTTATTGATGCCCAGCAATGTACCTTCCAGAGGTAAAGCACGTTCCAGCTCATCGGCACCATGGACCTCTACCAGAACATCCATCCCCAGGTCCAGGGCAGTACTGCTGAACTCCTGAAGTTCACCGTCTGTGAGACAGGCAGCGATCAGCAGGATGCAGTCTGCACCAATCATGCGGGATTCATAAATCTGCCATGGATCGATCATAAAGTCTTTGCGCAAAACTGGCAGGGCACAGGCTGAGCGGGCTTCCTGAAGGTAGCTTTCAGCACCCTGGAAAAAGTCCCTGTCAGTCAATACGGACAGGCAGCTGGCGCCCGCTTTTTCATAGCTCCGGGCAATGCTGGCCGGATCAAAATTTTCGCGAATCACCCCCTTGCTGGGAGACGCTTTTTTGATTTCGGCAATGATCGCTGCCTGCCGGGCTTCTGTCCGGGCTTCCAGGCTTTTGGCAAAGCCACGGGACTCTTCAGTGTGACGGGCTCTGGTAATAACCTCCTGCATGGACAGTGTTGCCTGACGCTCTGCGACTTCTTCACGTTTTCTCTCAACAATTGTGTTGAGGATGGTTGGCATAGACATTGTTACCCCTCCGCAATCACTTGTGTGAAGCTGGCCAGCTCACGCATTTTTTCCAGGCCCAGCCCGCTGGCAATAGCATCCTGTGCCATGGCTATCCCTTCCTGCAGACTGGTGGCGACACCGGAAACATAAATGGCCGCACCAGCGTTCAGCGCGATCATGTCTGCCGCTTTGCTGGCGTATTCGCCTTCCCGTTTACCCAGGGCGTCCCTGATTAGCGCCAGTGAGTCCCCGGAACCTTCTACACTCAACCCGATCAGGCTCCGGGATTCAATGCCAAAGTTCTCTGGCTTGATCACGTATTCATGAATTTCGCCATCTTTCAGCTCAGCTATAAAAGTTTCGCTGGCGATACTGATTTCGTCCAGACCATCCATAGAGTGTACGACCATGATGTGCTTGTTGCCCAGCTCGCGCAGAACCTCGGCCATAGGGCGGCAGAGTTCACGGGTAAACACACCGATGACAAGGTTTTTTACACTGGCGGGGTTGGACATAGGTCCCAGGATGTTGAAGAAGGTTCTTATGCCAAGCTCTCTGCGGACACCGACAACGTTTTTCATGGCGGAGTGGTGAGCCGGAGCAAACATGAAGCCTACGCCCACATGTTCAATACAGCGTGCTACCTGTTCAGGACTGATGTCCAACTGAATGCCTGCTCTTTCCAGCAGGTCAGCACTGCCGCTGGAACTGGATACTCCCCGGTTGCCGTGCTTGGCAACAGAGGCACCGGCGGCGGCGGCGACAAACGAGGAAGCTGTTGATACATTGAACAGGTGTGCACCATCTCCACCGGTGCCGACAATATCCACCAGGTGGTCAGCGTTAACTTCAACCGCAGTAACCATTTCTCTGAGTACCTGGGTAGCCCCGGTAATTTCTTCAATGCTTTCGCTTTTCATGCGCATGGCGGTCAGGAATGAGCCGATCTGGGTATTGGTGCACTGGCCTGTCATGATGTCGCGCATGATGCTCATCATCTCGTCACGGCTCAGGTCAAGATGGCTGACAGCGCGGGAAATGCCCTCTTTAATATTCATGTAATCTGGCTCCAGTCGGTGTTCTCAATCGTTCGTCTGAATGTCTGTTGTCTATGGCCTGGCTTCTGTCACCAAAGGCTTTATTGCTTCAGGATTGCTTCAGAAAATTTTCCAGCATGTCGTGGCCTCGTTCGGTCATGATGGATTCCGGATGGAACTGGACACCTTCCAGGGGTAGAGTCTTGTGGCGAATCCCCATGATCTCATCCATGCTGCCATCTTCGTGCTGGGTCCAGGCGGTAATTTCAAAACAGTCTGGCAAGCTCTCTTTTTCAACAACCAGTGAGTGGTAGCGGGTCGTTGTGACCGGGTTGGGAAGGCCTGTGAACACCCCCAGCCCCTTATGATAAACAGGTGAGACCTTTCCATGCATGACTTGCCGGGCCCGGACTACTTTGCCACCAAAGACCTGGCCTATGCTCTGGTGTCCCAGACAGACACCAAGAATAGGCTTTTTGCCACTGAAGTGAGCAATAGCTTTCATGGAGATACCGGCCTCATTGGGTGTGCAGGGGCCGGGTGAAATAATTATACGTTCCGGGTTGAGGGTTTGGATCTGTTCCAGAGTTATGTGGTCGTTACGATGCACTGCCACTTCCTGACCCAGTTCGCCAAAGTACTGAACCAGATTCCAGGTGAACGAATCGTAGTTGTCGATCATTAAAAGCATCTTAGTTTCGCTCCCCTGTCTGCTTCTGGCTGCTGGAAGCAGCAGACAAACCTGTCTGAGCCATGGCAACGGCTTTGAAAAGGGCTCGCCCCTTATTCATGGTTTCTTTCCATTCCATTTCGGGAACTGAGTCGGCGACAATGCCCGCACCAGCCTGAACGTGGAGTTTGCGGTCTTTGATCACGGCAGTGCGAATGGCAATGGCAGTATCCATGTTGCCGTTCCATGCCAGATAACCCACTGCTCCGCCGTAAACCCCGCGCTTGACAGGTTCCAGTTCATCAATAATTTCCATGGCTCGTACTTTCGGTGCGCCACTGAGTGTACCTGCTGGTAGTGTCGCTTTGAGCACGTCCATGGCATCCATACCGTCTTTTAAACGACAGGTGACATTCGATACGATATGCATAACGTGAGAGTAACGTTCAATGATCATCTTGTCGGTCAGGCTGACACTGCCTGTTTTAGCTACACGCCCAACGTCGTTTCTTCCCAGGTCGATGAGCATCAGGTGTTCTGCCAGTTCTTTGGGGTCATTCAGCAGTTCTTGTTCCAGTGCCTTATCCCGCTCTTCGGTGGCACCGCGTTTGCGAGTACCGGCAATAGGTCTGACGGTGACTTCACCGTCTTCAAGACGGGCAAGAATCTCAGGTGATGAGCCTACGACATGAAAATCACCCAGATCCATGTAATACATATAGGGGGATGGGTTAGTACTGCGCAGAGCCCGGTAAAGGTTAAGGGGTGAGCTGTCAAAAGGAATGGTCATGCGCTGGGATGGAACCACCTGCATAGCGTCTCCAGCCAGAATGTATTCTTTGATGGTTTCTACTGCAGCTTCAAAGGCATCCTGACCGAAACCGGATTTGAAATCATTTTCCCGGGCAGGGTTCAGTGAAGCCTGTGCCGGTGGCAGTACATTGGTCGTTTGCAGTCTCCGCACCAGGTCGTCCAGTCGAAACTCTGCTTTTTCCAGGGCAGCAGATTCTGCCGGGTCAGCATGGGTCACCAGAATCAACTTGCCACTGAGGTTGTCAAATACCACCAGTTCGTGAGAAACCATCAACATGATGTCCGGGTTGTTTAGCTCATCTTTTGGTGCTGTTCGTTTCAGTCGTTCTTCAATATAACGGATCGTGTCGTAAGCAAAGTAGCCTACCAGTCCGCCGCTAAAGCGAGGCAGGTCAGGCAGCTCGGCCACTTTGTAGCCCTGTTGAAACTGCTTAATAAAGGTCAGAGGATCTTCCGGGTTATGCTCTTCAACAATCTGGCCATCGGTTTCCAGTGTGACCTTGCAGTCGGGGTTGTAGCCTGACACCCGGAGTATGGTTCTGCACGGTAGTCCAATCATTGAGTAGCGTCCCCACTTTTCTCCGCCTTCCACGGACTCAAGCAGGTATGAGTAGCGACCATTGGCCAGCTTCAGGTAAGTGGTCAAGGGTGTGTCCAGATCCGCCAGGATTTCCCGGGTTACAGGAATACGGTTATATCCTTCGCGGGCCAGACGAGAAAAAGCTTCAGGCGTCATACTGGCCTCTTTATTATCAGGCTGTTTAAAAAGTACTAAAAACGCAGGGTTTTGGCTGAGTTGGGGCTTTTTAATCAGGCGCAGGGCCAGCCAAGCCATCGCCGGGAGGAAAGCTTTGAGGTAGGGGTGGAAGGTCTCACTGACCGTTCAGTGTCTCTTGTATTGATGTATGTCTCTGAATGACTTGCTATCACTGCTGGCTCCGCAATTATTCTGGGCGCAGTCGTATGAGTAAGAGTTGAAGACTATATGACTGCAAGGGTTAATGCAAACACTGGGACTACTGAATTGTGTAGTTTATTGCCTCTCCCCTGAGTCTTTGCAGTTTGGCAGTCTGTCAGGCTCAGGGTCAGATTTCATAGCAAATCCGTCAGACTATCGATAACAAGGTCGGGGTGTGCAGACTCAATCGGCTCTCCATGGTTATAGCCGTAGCGAAGGCCCACCACATTTACATCTGCAGCTCTGGCCGCTTTTACGTCACTGCTGGAGTCCCCGATCATGAGGCTGTTCTGCAACCAAAGTGCTTCATGGTGTGCTGAAGGGGCAGCGGGTGGGGCTTTTGCTCGTTCAGGCTGTCACCACCTATGCTGAGTTCAAAGAAGTGGTCAATGCCCATATGCTTTAACAGTGAGTCGGTGAAGATTTCGGATTTGTTGGTTACTACAGCCTGTTTGACGCCCGCCTTGTGGATCTGGCTGAGGAAGGTGAATACGCCGGGGTAAAGAGCGCTGTGCTGGCCAACTTCAATGGCGTAGTGGTGTTTGAACCGTTCCATAGCTTTGGTAAAGGTGCCTTCTTCAACAACACCGGGTTGGTCACCCATCATGTCATCAGCCAGAGCCCTTTTGACCAGTGATGGAATACCATTGCCTACCCAGAGCCTGGCTTTTTCATCACCAGCTTCAGGCCGGTTGAGTTCTGTCAGCATTTTATCCAGGGCTATAGCCAGATCGGGAACACTATCAACCAGTGTGCCATCGAGATCGTACATGATTAATCGAACGGGACTGCTCAACAATTCAAACAACTTCATTGTTTTCAAATACCCAGAGGGAGGGAGTAATAGAGGCTGAGGTTTTAGAGGGGATAGAGTCAGCAGGCGACTCTACTCCCTGAGATCAGCTTCAGAGGGATTCTGCCATGGAAAGCTCTGTCCGCATTTGGCTGATAACATCATGATAGTCCTCAGCATTGAAGATGGCTGAGCCGGCAACAAAAGCATCTGCTCCGGCTTCAGCGATCTGGCGAATGTTCTGTACACCGACGCCGCCGTCTACCTCCAGACGAATGTCCAGTCCACTGTCGTCAATCATTTTGCGAGCATGGCGCAGTTTGCGCAGAGTCGAAGGAATGAATTTCTGGCCACCAAAGCCCGGGTTTACGGACATAAGCAGAATCATATCCAGTTTGTCGATCACATATTCAATCACGTCGGGAGAGGTTGCCGGATTTAATACCAGACCGGCTTTACAGCCACCTTCACGAATCATCTGCAGGCTGCGATCAATATGATCAGAGGCTTCAGGGTGGAAGGTGATCATACTGGCCCCGGCTTCAATAAAATCTCCAATTATGCGGTCTACCGGGTTGACCATCAGGTGGACATCGATGGGAGCAGTAACGCCATGCTTTCGCAGGGCCTTGCAAACCATGGGGCCAATGGTCAGGTTGGGTACGTAGTGGTTATCCATGACATCAAAGTGTACCCAGTCAGCTCCGGCAGCAATGACGTTGTCCACCTCTTCTCCAAGGCGGGCAAAGTCAGCCGAAAGTATGCTGGGGGCGATAATAAAGTCACGCATGTTTTGGTTTCCGGTGAGTTCCGATCAGAAATGTGGGGGATTTTAGACTTTTGCCCAGCCGATGTCAGTTCTTAACAAAAAAGTATTTACCTTCAAGTAGGTGGACTGACTAGATTGAGTCGTGCTTTCAGAAAGTGCCTGAAGCTTTGCGGTGTTTTGACCTTTTGCTCACTGGAAGAGGCTCGTTGTTTCAGGGGTGTTGGGTGTCATTGAGGCTGACACCCGATGAACAAGGGTGTAATAAATCAGGGGGCAGGGTTCGGCTGCAGGGTGTGAATGCTTTCAATCTCTTCCAGCAGGGGTTCTGACAGCTGCAATTCACTGGAAGCGAGGTTGCTCTCCAGTTGCTCCAGGTTGGTAGCTCCAATGATGTTGCTGGTCAGGAAAGGGCGGGATGTGACAAATGCCAGTGCCATCTGAGCAGGGTCCAGACCTGAATCTTTTGCCAGCTGTACATAGGCCTTGATGGCCCTGCGAGATTGGGGTGAGTCATAGCGCTGGTAGTGAGGGAATAACGTTAATCGAGCGTTTTCAGGTCGCGCACCGCCAATGTATTTGCCCGAAAGAGCGCCAAACCCCAATGGTGAGTATGCCAGAAGACCGACCTGCTCACGGTGGGCTATTTCAGCAAGACCTACCTCGAAAGAACGGTTCAGCAAATTATAGGGGTTTTGAATACTGACGGCTCTTGGCAGGTGCTTTTCGCTGCTGATACGGAGGTGCTCCATGACGCCCCAGGGGGTTTCGTTGGAGAGGCCGTAGTGTTTGATCTTGCCGACCTTAACCAGTTCATCCAGGGCTGAAAGTGTTTCTTCTACCGGCGTCCCGTCAAAGCCGTGCTGGTGAGCGTAACCGAGCTTTCCGAAGAAGTTGGTGTTACGATCAGGCCAGTGCAGCTGATAAAGGTCAATAGCTTCAACGCCCAGTCGTTTCAGGCTGCCGTCAATGGCTTTATGGATATGATTCGGTGTCATCATTCGGCCACCATCTATATATGTCAGGCCGGGACCGCAGACTTTGGTGGCAATGACCAGATCATTGCTTTTACCGCGCTGCTTTATCCAGTTGCCAATGATAGATTCTGTAAGGGAATAAGTTTCTTCCCTGGCCGGTACCGGATACATTTCTGCAGTGTCAATGAAATTGACACCATAGTCCACAGCTCGATCCAGCTGAGCAAATGCTTCCTGTTCGGTATTTTGCTTGCCCCAGGTCATAGTGCCGAGACAAAGGACACTGACATTAATATCGGTGCGCCCCAGTTTTCTGTATTCCATTGAAATCAAGCTCCAAAGGTTTCAGCCTGATGGCAGAATAACTCCGGATTTACAATGTTCACAAGGGTATTTGCAGATTATTTGTATCAGCGGATACGTAGGAATCCTCTAATGTGTCGGAAGGGGGTTTCATTCCTGTGAACAGACGATATAATACCGCTCCCGTTTCCCAATTGAGCGCCCATGTTTGAACAGGTCGTTGCCGAAGCTATTAGCCTTGCTTCGATCCCTGATCAGTTCCCTGAGAAGGGCGGCCAAGTAAGAACAGGTATTGCGAGAGCAATACTACTGAGGCGAATTTAATGAAAACTTTTAGTGCAAAGCCAGAAACCGTAAAACGTGACTGGTTCGTGGTCGACGCTGAAGGCAAGACCCTGGGGCGACTGGCTACCGAAATTGCAACCCGTCTGCGCGGCAAGCATAAGCCAGAATACACTCCTCACGTTGACACTGGCGATTACATCGTTGTTGTTAATGCCGAGAAGGTCCATGTTACTGGTCGTAAAGCGTCTGACAAAATGTATTACCGTCACACTGGCTTCCCTGGTGGCCTGCGTTCAGCCAGTTTTGAAAAGCTGATTGCGCACAAGCCAGAAATGGTCATTGAAAAAGCTGTTAAAGGTATGCTGCCAAAAGGCCCTCTGGGTCGCGACATGTACCGTAAGCTGAAAGTTTACGCCGGTACTGAGCATCCGCATGCTGCTCAACAGCCACAGAAACTGGACATTTAATCGGGGGTAGCCATGTCAGTGACTCAATACTACGGTACCGGACGTCGTAAGTCTTCTACCGCTCGCGTTTTCCTGAAATCTGGTTCTGGCAGTATTTCTGTCAATGGCCGTAGCCTGGACGAATACTTCGGTCGTGAGACTGCTCGTATGGTTGTTCGCCAGCCTCTGGAACTGACCGAATTGCTGGAAAAATTCGACATTAAAATCACCGTTAACGGTGGTGGTGGTTCCGGTCAGGCCGGCGCTATCCGTCACGGTATCACTCGTGCGCTGATCCAGTACGATGAGAGCCTGCGTTCTCCTCTGCGTAAAGCTGGCTATGTGACTCGTGATGCACGTGAAGTTGAACGTAAGAAAGTGGGTCTGCGCAAAGCGCGTAAGCGTCCACAGTTCTCCAAGCGTTGATGTCGCTGGCGCCTGTTTTCAGGCGCTGCAGAAAACGCCCGCTTTATGCGGGCGTTTTTTTTGGCTGAAAAAAAGAAAACGGTACGATCGCTGGTGTTTTGTATCCTTAGCGAAGGTTGTTTGTATAAAAAACAAACTTAATCAGTGTTGGATGTTTAACAAATATGATCTGGGCTGGATGTAATAGAATGTGCCCTTGGGCAATGGGGGGTGCTGGAGTTCCTGTGGCGTAAGGGTTTGATTCAGAGGTTAAGGAAAACTTCATGTAAGGCTTTTGTATAGAAACTAAAACCAGTATCATTACGCTCTGCTGCTTAGGTGGGACAAATAATCAGACAAGGCTTTGACAGGGGGTGAGAGAAAGGTCATCTAAAGATTTTTCTCTTAGTAAGAGACGTAACTCTTGTACTCCCTGCTAATATCCCACCCGTGAATTAAAAGAAGTTTTTGGGCATTTGCCTGGATGGGGAGAGTAGGTTAAATGAGTGACAACGGCGTAAATAACAGCCGGCGCCGCTTTCTCGTGGCTGCGACTTCGGTGGTGGGGGCTGCCGGGGCCGTTGGGGTCGCTACACCTTTTATCAAGTCATGGAATCCCAGTGCCAAAGCAAAGGCTGCTGGTGCTCCTGTGAAGGTGAACCTCAGCAAGTTGGAGCCGGGACAGCAGATTGTAGTTGAATGGCGCGGTAAGCCTGTGTTTGTGGTAAGACGAACCCAGGCCATGCTGGATAATATAAGGTCTCTGGATGACAAGTTGAGAGACCCCAGGTCCGAGAAATCAGAACAGCCAGCGTACGCAGCAAATGAGTACCGTTCCGTGAAGGATGAGTACCTGATTCTGGTCGGTCTTTGCACCCACCTCGGGTGTTCACCCAAATACATGCCTGAAGTCAAACCGATGGAATTTGACCCTGAATGGAAAGGTGGTTACCACTGCCCATGTCATGGTTCGAAGTTCGATCTGGCTGGTCGTGTATTCAAGGGAGTGCCTGCGCCCACCAATCTGGAAGTGCCTCCTTATACCTTTGAGAGCGACACAGTCATCATTGTCGGCCAAGATGAGGAGAATGCGTAATGGGCAACTTCATGGATTGGCTTAATGCCAGGCTACCTGTCACCCAGGTCTGGGAAGATCATCTCAGTAAATACTACGCACCAAAGAATTTTAACTTCTGGTATTTCTTCGGCTCTCTGGCGCTGCTGGTTCTGGTTAACCAGTTGCTGACCGGTATCTGGCTGACCATGAGTTACGTGCCCAGTGCAGAGCAGGCTTTTGCTTCCGTTGAATACATCATGCGTGATGTGGAATACGGCTGGCTGATTCGCTATATGCACTCTACCGGCGCATCTTTCTTCTTTATCGTTGTCTACCTCCACATGTTCCGTGGTCTGATCTACGGCTCTTACCGAGCTCCAAGGGAGCTGGTGTGGATCTTTGGTATGGCCATTTATCTGGCGCTGATGGCTGAAGCCTTTATGGGCTACCTGCTGCCATGGGGTCAGATGTCATACTGGGGTGCCCAGGTTATCATTTCCCTGTTCGGTGCTATCCCTGTTATTGGTCCAGACCTGCAGCAGTGGATCCGGGGTGACTTCCTGATCTCGGGTATTACTCTGAACCGTTTCTTTGCTCTGCACGTTGTGGCTCTGCCTATCGTTATTCTGGGTTTGGTGGTCTTGCATATCATTGCCCTGCACGAAGTGGGTTCCAACAACCCTGACGGTGTTGATATCAAGAAGCTGAAAGACAAGGACGGCGTACCTCTGGATGGTATTCCATTTCACCCATACTACACCGTGAAAGACCTGGTAGGGGTTGCAGTCTTCCTTTTTGTGTTCTGTAGTGTCATGTTCTTCTTCCCTGAAATGGGTGGCTTCTTCCTTGAGTACGCTAACTTTGAGCAGGCCGATGCACTGAAGACTCCGGCGCATATCGCACCGGTATGGTACTTCGGAGCCTTCTACTCCATCCTGCGTGCGATCACCTTTGACATAGGTCCGATCGACTCCAAGCTCGGTGGTGTCATCATGATGGGGGCAGCGATCGCTATTTTGTTTGTCCTGCCATGGCTGGATCGCAGCCGGGTCAGATCCTGGCGCTACAAGGGTATTATCAGCAAGGTTGGGATCTTCCTGTTTGCCATTGTCTTTGCGGTGCTGACCTGGTTAGGAACTCAGCCGGCGACAGTAACCTACACACTGATTGCACAGCTTTGCACCCTGTATTACTTCGCATTCTTCCTGTTGATGCCGTTTTATACACGATGGGAAAAAACCAAACCTGTACCGGAGAGGGTGACCGGATAATGAAAAAAACAATAATTACCCTGTTGTTTTCGCTGGTCCCAGTGCTTGGATTTGCGGCGGGTGGTTCAGGTTATCCTCTGGATCCGATTGAGACTGATCACTCTGATAAGGCATCGCTGCAGCGTGGTGCCATGTATTATCAGAACTTTTGTGCGGGCTGTCATGCGACTCAGTTCCAGCGCTACGAGCGTGTAGCCGACGATATCGGTATTCCACACGATCTGATGATGGAAAATCTGGTACCAAAGTCTGCCAAGATCGGTGATCTTATGAAGAACGGTATGCGCAAGGATGAAGCCAAGGTATGGTTTGGTGCTGCGCCACCGGATCTGACCATGGTGACCCGGGTACGTGGTGAAGACTGGGTCTACACCTACCTGCGTACTTTTTATGAAGATCCAAAGCGTCCGTGGGGTGTGAATAACAAGGTATTCCCTGACGTGGGTATGCCTCATGTGCTGATGGAGCTTCAAGGTGTTCAGATTGACAGCTGTCAGGGTGCTAGCCCGACTGAACGTGATCCTCTGACCGGTGAGAAGATTTGTGGTCTGGTTGTGGATCCTGAGCGCAAAGGCTCCATGACTCCGGCTGAATACGATCAGGCGATGTATGACTTGACCAACTTCCTGTCATACTCTGCTGAGCCTGTGAAGCAGAAGCGTCAGCAGCTGGGTATCTATGTCCTGCTGTTCCTGGTTCTGCTCTTCATCGTTGCTCTGCTGCTCAAGCGCGAATACTGGAAAGATATTCACTGATTGACAGTCTGTTAGCGTAAAAAAGCCCATGTCGGAATACCTGTCATGGGCTTTTTGTTATCTGCTGTTTTTCCCCGGGTAGTTGCGATCACTCAATCTGTTTGAAGAAGTGGTTTAACCTGCTCAATGATTTCCAGCGCCAGCGAGTCCTGACAGAGGGTTCGGCAATCGATAGTTACATCTGCGTATTTCTTGTAAAGCATCACCCGTTCTTCAAACAGATCCTCAATGGTTTGATCTTCTGCGCGAGCGATACCCCGTGTATCAAAGTTATGAATGCGCTGACGAATCTGCTCAAGGTCCAGATCCAGAAAGACGATGATCGATTCTTTAGCAAGATGTTTCATGGCGGCTTCGCTGTAAACGGCCGAACCCCCGGTGGCAATGATGTGTCGTTTAAGATTAACTTTGAGCAGTTCTGCTTCTTCAATGTCTCGAAGAGACATATAGCCTGATCTGTCAACAATATCCTGCAGGGTTTTCTGTTGGCTGATCTGGATCAGTACATCGGTATCCAGAAAGCCAAAGGCCAGATCTTTGGCCAGAATAATACCAATAGTACTTTTTCCAGCGCCTGGCATACCGATCAGTGTGATGTTGGTTTTCATTGTTAGCGTCACCCGTGACTGCTTTCCAGAGTTTAGTGGCCTATTTTCAAACACCTGAATGCTCAACTGCAAGTCCTCTGTTGAAGGCATGTGTCTTATCTACCAGAGTTCGGCTGGCTCCGAAATCACGCGGCTGCTAAGATATCACTCCTGAGATTTTATCCATCTTCGATCCATCTATTTTGAGCAATCCATGAGTAAATCATTAAGAGACCAGCTGATGGGCGCTGGTCTGGCAACCAAACAACAGGCATTGAAAGCCAAATCCAGTAATAAGAAAAAGAAGAAACAGGCTGCCAAGACTGGTGAGCTGACCGATCAGGAAAAACGCCGTATTGAACTGGAAAAGCAGAAAGCCGACCAGACAGAGCGTGATCGTGAGCTCAATCGCAAACTGGAGGAAGAACGTCAGAAAAAGGCGCTTGCTGCACAGGTTTGTCAGCTCATTGAGATGAACACTATTCCCCGGGAAGTCGGTGATGTGGGTTATAACTTTGTGGTGGATGGCAAGGTTAAAAAGATCTATGTCTCTGAAGACATGCAAAACAGACTGAGTCGGGGGCTTTATGCGATCGGTATTCTGAGTCAGGCAGACGAGGAAGAGTATCGGGTGATTCCCGCAACAGTGGCCAGAAAGATTGAAGAGCGTCAACCTGCTGTTGTGGTTGTTCAGTCTGAAAGTCAGAGCGAGCTGACCCAAGAAGAGCAGGAGTGGTACGCGGATTATGAAATTCCGGACGATTTGATGTGGTGAAGCACTGGGGGCGTTCAGGCCCCCTTACTGACGCAACTGACTACTCAGTGGTGGCAATGACTTCAATTTCTACCTTCACATCTTTGGGCAGGCGAGCCACTTCTACCAGACTGCGAGCAGGGAAAGGGAAGGTAAAGTACTGCTTGTAAACTTCATTGATGTCAGTGAAGTCATTCATATCTTTTACGAACACCGTCGCTTTCTTGACCTTATTCAGGCTGCTGCCTGCGGCTTCCAGAACAGACTTTAGATTTTTCAGACACTGATGAGCCTGTTCTTTGGTGTCTTCAGACATTTCTCCGGTCTCAGGCTCAATGGGCAGCTGGCCGGAGGTGAAAATCAGGTTGCCAAACTGAATCCCCTGGGAGTATGGGCCAATGGCAGGTGGTGCATCCGGGGTTTCAATGACTTTGTGCATAATACTTAAGTTATCTGGGGAGGTTTACCAATTTTAGTTTGCGGATTCTAATCACCTGTCAGGGCTTTGTCATCGTAGTGAGGGGGGTTAACTGGCCGATTTCGGTACAATTACTTAACAGGAATATCCAGACCACCTTCTTTAAGGTACTTGATCACTTCTTTGTAACGCTTTTCGACGGAAGCATCTTTCAAGCTTCCGAACCAGAATCTCCAGACAATACTGCCAGCAGCATCCGCCGCCTGAGTACCATTAGTGCTAAAGAAGAGCGTGTTTCCTCGTTTAGTGGTCAGTAAGTAGGAGGCGCCTACTATTTCATCAGGCATTTCAGTGCAGGTCATCTCTTTGTCACGGAGACTGGAATTGGCAGTGTTATTAACCTCTTTTTTATAAATCTGCTGTTCTTCGGGCGAGCGTTTATCCAGACCGCCTTTGGTGTACGCCACATAAAGCTCCACAGGTGAACCTTTCTGCGCCATTCTGCGCAGGGTGAAAGTCCTGTCCTGAATGGTTTTAACCCGGTGCGGGTCATCCTGCATGGAAGCTGACATGGTCTGTCTGAGTGCTTTGCCCACAGGATTGCATAGCGGGGTGGTCGGTTTGCGGGTGTGGATAATCGCTGTTGCATGACTGAGAAGGGCTTCATCAAGCATATTCATCAAGCTCTGCTCAAAGGTTTTCTGAAAACTGACAGCTATTGGGCGTGTGAACTCATCACTGCCGGCAACCTGAACTTCAGGTGTGTGCATGAGGGGGCTGATGACCAGGCTTGCGATGCTGGTCTTGATACTGCTGGCAAGCTCTCCGTCACTGATTATTGTGCTGGAGATGTCCGTAAGCACAGTCATTTTCAGTTCATTGACATCCAGCTTTTCCAGCTCTGCATTGCTTATTTTCGATGCAGGCTCGGTCTCTTCAGACTCGGAGGCATTAGCTTTGGCCAACCAGAATGCCAGAATCAGAAAAACAATATTCCAGATGGTCTTGCTGGTAAAAAGCGGTTGTGAGTGTGAAGGCTTTGCTGTGAGCTGCAAAATAATATCCTTGTACGCTGTTCATCAGTAGCTCACTTAAAATAGTCAATATTCCGGTTTCTGCCAGCGAAGAGCTTTCAGTATCAGTTGAATGATCTGGCTCTGATACTTTTTCCTGTGAAGCAACAGAGAGAGGGTTCTTTTCATGGTGATTCCGGAGATTTTGACAGCAACCAGTTCGCCCAGCTCCAGTTCATGGCTGACGCAAAGCCGGGACAGGCAGCCGATGCCCTGACCATACTGTACCAGCTTTTTGATGGCTTCTGACTGGTTTAGTTCCATCTTGATAGGCAGGTCAGTCAGCTTTTGGCTTAGATGTTGATCAAAAATATTTCGGGTGCCAGAGCCCGGTTCCCTGAGAATCCACTGCTGGTGATTGAGTTCTTCCAGTGAGATTTCCCCCCGTTTAGCTATAGGGTTGTCAGGGCTGCAGATGACCAGCAGTTCATCTTCTTTCCAGGGGATGACGTCAATATCTTCATGCTGGCAGGGACCTTCTACACAGCCAATATCCAGGTCAAAGCTGGTTACCCGCTTGATGATGGTCTCGGTATTACGGATATCCATGTTAAAGCTGATCCTGGGGAAGTCTGCACTGAACCGGGCCAGAATATCGGGTAACAAATAGTTGCCAATTGTTGTGCTTGCACCGATTCGAAGATGACCCGATTCGGTGTTTTGCAGATCTCTGAACAGAGTTTCTATTTCAGACGTCCGATCCAGTAACTCGGAGGCCAGAGGCATGAGCAGCTCGCCCTGGTGATTGATCAGGAGCTTGTTGCCAGTGCGGTCAAAAAGCTGGCAGCCCAGCTGATTCTCCAGCTCGGCAAGGGCCATGCTGGTAGCGGGTTGAGAAAGGTTAAGCTGTTGGGCAGCCAGGCGAACCTGTCCGAGACTTGCGACAGCCCGGAATGTCTTGAGCTGTTTCAGTGTGATGTGCATGTTGAGGTTCTGATTAGGGTGACGCTTGTATTTTAAACTGGTTGAGCACAATACTGAATTTTAAGATGTCTGATTGTCTTCACCTTTACGTCTTTGTAACCTATGGAGTTAACGGCTGATGTAAGCTCTGCACCAGTCTCCTGGTTGAGCTGTCAATTCCTCTGTGGGATGCTATTTTTCCTTGGTACCTCAGGCGCAATTGTTCTTCCTGGTCAACCCGAATCGACATAATCCTGATGTCTCATTGAATCGTTTTCAGAGGTTTTGATATGCATGAAACCGGCCTTGCTACACAGGTCCTGATACTGGCTGCTCTGCTGCTGCTTGCCACCAGCTCAGCCATATTTCTAAAAAAATTGCGGTTTCCTTATACTATTGGTCTGGTAGTAATCGGCATGGCTCTGGGAATTCTGGCGCAATACACTGACGTATTGGGGCCCTTATTAAAGGTCGAACTGTCCCATGATCTGATCATGTATATCCTGCTTCCGGTGTTGATATTTGATGCGGCTATCAACATAAAGCCTCCACATCTGTTTCGTGAGATGACTTCGGTGTTGAATCTGGCCATATTTGGCGTAATCCTTTCTATGCTGGTGGTTGGGGTCATCATGAATGTGCTGACTCCCCTCAGTCTCGCTGGAGCTATGCTGTTCGGGGCGCTGATTTCTGCAACGGACCCCGTTGCCGTTATTGCCCTGTTCAAGGAAGTAGGAGCGCCGGCTCGAATGTCTATGCTGATGGATGCAGAGAGTCTGTTTAATGATGCCACAGCAATTGTTATCTTCGGGATTGTCCTGGCGGTTATTCAGGCCGGTGGCGGCCTCGGCGTTGGTGTTATGTTCGACGGAGTCTGGTCATTTATCGAAATCTTCTTTGGCGGAATACTGGTTGGTTTGGTCATGGGTATCGGTATGGACTGGCTATTGAAGCTGGGCAGAAACGAGCCCTTTGTGCAGATTGCTCATACCACTATCCTGGCGTACAGCAGCTTTATCATTGCTGATCACGTTTTGGGAGTGTCCGGTGTTATGTCAACTATTGCTGCGGGTATCGTTACTCGATCCAATTCAGGAAAAGTATTGTCTCAACAGGTGCGCAGCTTTATTACGCCTTTTTGGGAGTTTGTGGCCTTTATTGCTAACAGCCTGATTTTCCTGCTTCTGGGGATGAAAGAAAACCTGTTATTCAGAAATCTGGACCACTTACAGTACTATTACCCTTACCTGTTGATCGCCATTGCTTCTGTTCTGATTGGTCGTTTGGTCGTCGTCTATCTGCTCCTGCCTATATCTAACCGCCTGCCGGTTGGGCGTCCGGTGGATAACAAAATCAAAGCCATTATGTTTTGGGGTGGGTTGAGAGGTGTAGTGCCTGTTGCACTGATGCTGTCGATTCCTGACAGTATTCCCGAGAAAAAACTGATTATGGACATGACTTTGGCTGTGATTTTGTTCTCTCTTCTGGTTCAGGGCACTACAGTAAACTGGCTGATGAGAAAGCTGGGTGTCAATCAACACTACATCATAGTTAGAGAAGCTATGAAAAAGCTGGGGGGATGACCCTTTTAATGATTCATCGTGAAAGCGGTAATAAGCAGTTAAATAAAATTGCAACAATCGCAAAATCAATTACGCCAGGCACAAGATAAATCGTCAAAAGGTGAATTTATCTTGTGGGGTTCAACTACAAAGCTAGCCAAGATAGAAGGCGTAACCAGCCAAACTATGGGGCGCAAGATCGAAAGCGGTCACTACGAAAAAGTGAAGCAAACCAGTGGTGGTCACTTCCGCATATTCATTAGCCAGTAAAGGAAGATATGCTATGCAAGAGTCAGTTCTGGAAAGCAAAAATCCAGCATTGATACGCAAAAGCGTATCTTACTCAAAGAGCACCCTGATGCAGAATTTATCAGCGACATTGCCAGTGCTTTCAACTTTAAGCGAAAAGGACTGCAAACCATTTTGGAATCAGCGGTGTGCGGAAATCCAACCCATATTGTGGTTGCCACAAAAGATAGTCTTGCCCGATCAGGGTTTGGACTCATCAAATGGCTTGTTGAATTATCGGGAGGACACAAGATGCCGGCGGAAAATTCATCAACATGCGACCTGCCATTAAAGCTCAAGTGAAGCAAGAGCAAAAAGAAAGTGGCAGGGCTTATAACTCGCTTGTTTCTGATAATGGAACACTGGCGGCAGCGACCACATTCAAAGCGGTCTGCGAGCACAACAAGAAGCTCAAGGGAGCTAAAGAGGGCTTTGCAGAAATCAGTTTCAAAAGCCGCAAAGGTAGCAGGCACTCATTCTCTATTGACCGTTTGCCAAAGGGGTTAAATCCCTGCGTACAAGCTCTTGGCAAGATTCACCTGACAGAAGATGTGCCAGCAGAAGCGATTGGTAAATCTTGTGTCGTAACCTACGACAAAGGTCGCTGGTACATTCAGGTTCAACAACATATTGAGCTAAATCCCGAAATCCAAGGGACGGTTAGAAGCGTTGGAGTTGACCCCGGAGTTCGCACCTTTGCCACTTGCTACAGCGAAAAAGAGGCGTTGAGTTCCCCGACATGCCCCAGTGGGCAAGAGATCGGATTATTCATTTCAACAGGGAAATTGACCGGCTGAAATGCAAAAAGGATGACATTGTTCTTGATCTGCATAACCGGCTGGCGTTCGAGCTGGTGTCGAACTACGACGTTGTATTTTTGCCAATCTTTGAGACAAGAGGTATGGTCACACGCAAAGATAAGAAGGTTCGCACCATTCGCCGTAACACCTGCCGCCAGATGCTTGACCTCAATCACTACCCATTCAAAAAGCGGCTTAAGTGGTACGCAAAAAAGTATGGAAAGCATGTAGTTGATTGCAACGAAGCCTATACATCCAAGACTCAATCATGGAACGGGACCATTGACGAAAAATTAGGTTCTTCCAAAATTATTAAGGGTGAGGGCTTCACCGTTGATCGTGACATCAACGGTGCCAGAAATGTCTTTCTCAAGTGTTTGACAAGGTAGCTTGAACCTTATCCATAACAGCGAGTGTTGCGCTCGTTGCGGATTTAATCAAGAGCAACGCTAATGAACGGATTGTTGGCCTCAAGTATTAACCGGTCGTTGATTCGTTGTCGATGCGGCCCTGCAGGGTGTAGACTAGCGGCCACTTAAAACTTTACTCATTAGTAGATCATGACTGTTCGTACTCGCGTAGCTCCCTCACCTACCGGCGATCCCCATGTGGGAACGGCCTATATTGCCCTGTTTAATATGGCTTTCGCCAAAAGTCAGGGTGGGCAGTTTCTGCTTCGCATAGAAGACACTGATCAGGCGCGAAGTACCGCTGAATCTGAACAGCAGATTCTCGACTCTTTGCGCTGGCTGGGGCTGAACTGGGATGAAGGCCCTGATGTGGGCGGTCCTCATGGCCCTTATCGTCAAAGTGAAAGACGTGAAATTTACGACGAGCACGCGCAAGCGCTGCTTGATAAAGGGCATGCTTTTCGTTGCTTCTGCAGCGCTGAGCGTCTGGATGCCCTGAGAGCAGAGCAGGCTGAAACCAAACAGGGCTCAGGTTATGATGGTCACTGTCTGCATTTGTCTGAAGAAGAAGTGCAGAGCAAGATGGCTGCAGGCGAGCCCCATGTTATTCGCATGAAGGTACCTTCTCAAGGCAGTAGCAAAGTAGAAGATATGTTGCGTGGCACCATCGAAATTGAATGGTCTCAGGTGGATATGCAGGTTCTGGTTAAAGCAGACGGTATGCCTACTTACCATCTGGCTAATGTGGTCGACGATCACCTGATGGGTATTACTCATGTCATCAGGGGTGAAGAGTGGATCAGTTCTGCACCCAAGCACCAGCTGCTTTATCAATACTTTGAGTGGGAAATGCCAAAGCTCTGCCACATGCCACTGCTGCGAAATCCGGACAAGAGCAAGCTATCCAAACGCAAGAATCCAACCAGTATTACCTATTATCGGGATGCCGGCTACCTGCCAGAAGCGCTGCTGAATTACCTGGCTCGTATGGGTTGGTCGATGCCGGATGAGCGCGAGAAGTTTAACCTGGAAGAGATGGTTGAAAACTTTGACATCCAGCGTATTTCCCTGGGTGGTCCGATTTTTGACCAGGAAAAACTGTCGTGGCTGAACGCCAGTTGGATTCGTGAGGATCTGAGCACCGAGCAGTTTGCCGATCGCCTTCATAAATGGTTGCTCAACAGCGACTACATTATGAAGTTCCTGCCTTTCGCCCAGGGGCGTGTCGAAACTCTGGCTGACTTTGCTCCCATGGCCAGCTTTATGTTCTCTGGCATGTTAGAGCTGTCAGAAGAAGACTTTATACATAAAAAGCTTGCGTCGGCTGAGGTAAAGAAAGTGCTACAGTTCACCCTTTGGAGACTGGAGCAGCTCAGGCAGTGGAACAAAGAAAATATCTTTGCTGAAGTGAAAACCCTTGCCGGGGAGATGGGATTGAAGCTGGGAGATTTTAATCCTTCAATCTTTATCGCCATTGCCGGGACACCGAACTCCTGGTCGGTAATGGATTCTATGGCCATTCTCGGTGCCGACATGACTCGTGCCCGTCTGCGCCATGCGGTCAATGTTCTGGGTGGATTGTCCAAGAAAGAAACCAAGCGTTTTGAAAAAGAGTTCAGGGCACTGGGCGCTGGGTCTAAGTAAACCTGACTCATCCCTCCCTATAGAAAAGGCTGGATTTTTCCGGCTTTTTCTTTATCAGGGGTAGAAGCTTTGTTTAAAGCCTGAGCGGTAAAGCGTCCAGCGATAAAAAACTATATAACTATCTGCTTCAATTAAACATTTTTTCATAAGTGAGCTTGACAGGTCAGGGGGGCATCCATATCATTCGCCCTGCGTTTCGGGGCAGCCAAACATCTTTTCAGGAAGGGTAGGGTGAGCCGGAGTGTTAAGGAGTATTTTGGGGCTATAGCTCAGCTGGGAGAGCGCAACACTGGCAGTGTTGAGGTCAGCGGTTCGATCCCGCTTAGCTCCACCAAATTTTCAAAGCCAGACGTTTTGTTCGTTATAGGCGTTTGGATAAAAAATTGCGTCCCGTTCGTCTAGTGGCCTAGGACACTGCCCTTTCACGGCAGTAACAGGGGTTCGAGTCCCCTACGGGATGCCATTTTCAAAGTCAGTGAGTAGTATTTTTACTGATTGTTCTGACCGGCTAAGTCATTAGACTGCGTCGCTCAGTTCATTGTTTAATGCACTGATTAAGCGGGAATAGCTCAGTTGGTAGAGCACAACCTTGCCAAGGTTGGGGTCGCCTCAGAGTTAAAGAGTGAGTCTCGTTTCCTGCTCCGGACTTTGAAGAAGTCCTGAATAATCTTCATTGCGGGAATAGCTCAGTTGGTAGAGCACAACCTTGCCAAGGTTGGGGTCGCCTCAGAGTTAAAGAGTGAGTCTCGTTTCCTGCTCCGGACTTTGAAGAAGTCCTGAATAATCTTCATTGCGGGAATAGCTCAGTTGGTAGAGCACAACCTTGCCAAGGTTGGGGTCGCCTAAGAGTTAAAGAGTGAGTCTCGTTTCCTGCTCCGGACTTTGAAGAAGTCCTAAATAATCTTCATTGCGGGAATAGCTCAGTTGGTAGAGCACAACCTTGCCAAGGTTGGGGTCGCCTCGGAGTTAAAGAGTGAGTCTCGTTTCCCGCTCCGGACTTTGAAGAAGTCCTGAATAATCTTCATTGCGGGAATAGCTCAGTTGGTAGAGCACAACCTTGCCAAGGTTGGGGTCGCCTCGGAGTTAAAGAGTGAGTCTCGTTTCCCGCTCCGGACTTTGAAGAAGTCCTGAATAATCTTCATTGCGGGAATAGCTCAGTTGGTAGAGCACAACCTTGCCAAGGTTGGGGTCGCGAGTTCGAGTCTCGTTTCCCGCTCCAAATTAAAGGCTGTATGCACAAGCATATAGACACAAAAGATTGTGTCCCGTTCGTCTAGTGGCCTAGGACACTGCCCTTTCACGGCAGTAACAGGGGTTCGAGTCCCCTACGGGATGCCAATTTAAGACATTGAAGAAGTCATAAAAAATCTTCACTGCGGGAATAGCTCAGTTGGTAGAGCACAACCTTGCCAAGGTTGGGGTCGCCCCAGAGTTAAAGAGTGAGTCTCGTTTCCTGCTCCGGACTTTGAAGAAGTCCTGAATAATCTTCATTGCGGGAATAGCCCAGTTGGTAGAGCACAACCTTGCCAAGGTTGGGGTCGCCTCGGAGTTAAAGAGTGAGTCTCGTTTCCCGCTCCGGACTTTGAAGAAGTCCTGAATAATCTTCATTGCGGGAATAGCTCAGTTGGTAGAGCACAACCTTGCCAAGGTTGGGGTCGCCTCGGAGTTAAAGAGTGAGTCTCGTTTCCCGCTCCGGACTTTGAAGAAGTCCTGAATAATCTTCATTGCGGGAATAGCTCAGTTGGTAGAGCACAACCTTGCCAAGGTTGGGGTCGCGAGTTCGAGTCTCGTTTCCCGCTCCAAATTAAAGGCTGTATGCACAAGCATATAGACACAAAAGATTGTGTCCCGTTCGTCTAGTGGCCTAGGACACTGCCCTTTCACGGCAGTAACAGGGGTTCGAGTCCCCTACGGGATGCCAATTTAAGACATTGAAGAAGTCATAAAAAATCTTCATTGCGGGAATAGCTCAGTTGGTAGAGCACAACCTTGCCAAGGTTGGGGTCGCCTCGGAGTTAAAGAGTGAGTCTCGTTTCCCGCTCCGGACTTTGAAGAAGTCCTGAATAATCTTCATTGCGGGAATAGCTCAGTTGGTAGAGCACAACCTTGCCAAGGTTGGGGTCGCCTCGGAGTTAAAGAGTGAGTCTCGTTTCCCGCTCCGGACTTTGAAGAAGTCCTGAATAATCTTCATTGCGGGAATAGCTCAGTTGGTAGAGCACAACCTTGCCAAGGTTGGGGTCGCCTCGGAGTTAAAGAGTGAGTCTCGTTTCCCGCTCCGGACTTTGAAGAAGTCCTGAATAATCTTCATTGCGGGAATAGCTCAGTTGGTAGAGCACAACCTTGCCAAGGTTGGGGTCGCGAGTTCGAGTCTCGTTTCCCGCTCCAAATTAAAGGCTGTATGCACAAGCATATAGACACAAAAGATTATGTCCCGTTCGTCTAGTGGCCTAGGACACTGCCCTTTCACGGCAGTAACAGGGGTTCGAGTCCCCTACGGGATGCCAATTGGGGCTATAGCTCAGCTGGGAGAGCGCAACACTGGCAGTGTTGAGGTCAGCGGTTCGATCCCGCTTAGCTCCACCATGATAATGTTTCATAAAAAAAACAGTCATTTGACTGTTTTTTTTATGTCTTTATAAAGTTCGATTGAGCTCTTAATGAATTTGCTTTTTGGCAAGATCGCCGTAAACCCTCCGCAGGGCGGGGAGTGTCACAGACCTCGGTAGTATCTACTACTTGATCATTGAGAAAATAACTGCATAATACGCATCAGATTTTGGGGCTATAGCTCAGCTGGGAGAGCGCAACACTGGCAGTGTTGAGGTCAGCGGTTCGATCCCGCTTAGCTCCACCAATTTAACACTTTCCTGGTGTTAGCTAAATATTGTGTCCCGTTCGTCTAGTGGCCTAGGACACTGCCCTTTCACGGCAGTAACAGGGGTTCGAGTCCCCTACGGGATGCCATTTATCTTTGAAGTGATGAATAAATTGAGATGATCGAAAAGATAATTCAATCATTCGTTGCTGCAATACAATTCCTTTCCCTGGCACCGATTCCCTTCTTAATTATTAAATGTGCAGAATGCTTTTCATCAGTCTGTTTGTCCAGGTCGGTCAGCCAGAAAGTGAATTGTCTGGCTGATGCAGGCTGAATCAACCAGACAGAAATGTCAGAGCATATAAAGGCCAATTACAAAGAGAATACCGGGTACGAAGAAGCCTACCAAAGCACCGGATTCCCTGTCGCCCCAATGTTTGTCGGAAATCTCTCCCATCAGGTAGGTAGCGGCAATCCATGCCACCAGGCAGAAAGCCACGATGATCCATCCGGTGGTCGACATTTCTTCAAGAATTCGATGTAAATTGAACATTACAGCCTCTCTGTTAATTGTGCTTTTGAACACACACCCCCTTCTTAACACTAGTCCAGCTTAGACCGGCTTCGGGAAAGTGCACGGTTAGCCTTATAATTAGTTAGAGTGACTTTAGAGACATAAGTTCCCCTTGCAGCCTGTCGGACTTAAGACTGTCCTACTGCGGTTGCAATAAATTGGTCTAAAAATCCCTGTTTCTTCGTCAAATAGCTCGCTATTCTCCTCAGAAACAGAGATTTTTATCCTCAATTTCTTGCAATCCTCGCTACGGACGCTTAAGTCCGACAGGCTGCTTGGAGTCTCTGAACTTGTATATAAACTGGCTCTGATGGTGATAATAACGGCAGTGGCTAGGTACTCTGCTGCGAAATGCTACTAACTTAGGGCTGTATCAAGCTGTATCTAAATGAGTGCAAGTATGTTTAAAGTTGTTGAGATGCCGGAGGATAAAGCCAGCTTTTATCGAATATTGGTGGCTCAGGCAAAGGCATTGACTGAGGGTGAAATGGATGCGCTAGCCAATCTCGCCAATGTTGCCAGCCTGCTGTTTACGACCATGGCAGAGGTAAATTGGGCCGGGTTTTATATCGTCCGGGGCAATGAGCTGGTACTGGGGCCGTTTATGGGTAATCCTGCTTGTGTTCGCATCCCGTTTGGCCGGGGCGTCTGTGGTACTGCTGCCCGGGACCAAACCACCCAGCTAGTGGCTGATGTGACTGCATTTCCTGGTCATATTGCCTGTGATTCAGCCAGTCAGAGCGAGATCGTGATTACGTTGTCTGAAGGGGGGGAGGTGAAAGCGGTTCTGGACATCGACAGTCCGATCACTTCCCGTTTTGATGAAGAAGACCAAAAAGGTCTGGAGGCCTTGGCAGAATTGCTGGAAGAAAGGGTTCAATTCGACCAGCTTTGCTACTGAGGTCTATCCTGTACTCTTCTGTTCCGAAACCTCATTGCTCAACACTGGGGTTTTGGAGCGCATGGCAAGTTAAATCTCCAAGCCTAATGGGCATGATGTGTGCCTTATCTTTTTCAGGGAGGAGAAACAGTGTCTACCTGGATCTGGCTGACTTTGATGGCCGCTGTTGCTCAGGCATTTCGCACGGCATGTCAAAAAACACTTTCTGAGCGAGTCAGTGTCTGGGGTACTACATTTTCCCGATATGTTTTCTCACTTCCCCTGGTTTGGGTTTATTTGTATCTGCAACTGCACTGGCAGGATTCTGAGCTGCCTGAAATCTCTTCCACTTTCCTGCTCTACAGTTTCGGCGCCGGATTGGCTCAAATCGCTGCTACGGTTGTTATCGTCAAGCTCTTTCACCTGAGAAACTTTGCGATTGGGGTTATTTATTCCAAGTCTGAGACGGTTCTGGTGGCTGTGCTGGGTGCCATTATTTTTTCCCAGATGCTCAGCTGGGCGGGCTGGACCAGTGTTTTGTTGGGGGCGGTTGGGTTGATCTTTTTGAACCCGCCCGGGCAGCAAGGATGGCGATCCCTGTTTTCGTTATCTGCTGCGTTTGGCCTCGGCGCAGGGTTCCTTCTGGCTTTGACCACCCTTTGGGTCAGACAGGCGAGTTTGTCGCTGGATGATGATCCGCTCGTGGCTTCGGCCTATACACTGACCGTCACAGTTCTTATGCAAACGGTGCTTTTGGGTGGCTTTATCTGGTTAAAAGAGCCTCAGACTCTGAGAAAGCTCATTCAGCAATGGAAGTTAAGCGGCGCTGTCGGGCTTCTCAGTCTGCTGGGGTCGATCGGCTGGTTTACAGCCTTCAGTCTGCAAAACCCGGCCCTGGTCAAAACCTTGGGGCAGGTTGAATTCTTCTTCACGCTGATTATCTCCAGTCGTCTGTTCAGGGAAAAACATTCGCCTCGTGAATATTGTGGTATGGCTCTGATTCTGAGTAGTGTCATTCTGCTACTCTGGCTTGCCTGATTTATTAAGGGGTAGGGCTAAAGGTCGATAAAACGGTTATTAAGCTATCAGAGGCTTTTTTCAAATGACCGCTCTCCGATCTTTCTTTCTGATCCTGTTACTCATCCTCAGTCATGCCACCAGGGCTGAATTCGTTGAATTACCGAAGGTGCCGGACTTCTCTGAACTGCAAACCTATGAAGAGGCCATACACCAGCTGTTTCAGGGTAAAGGTAAAAACTTTAAAGAAATCATAACCGCCGGTGGCGAGCTCGATCGGGCTTACACCGCTTTGTTTGATGGTACTGAATGGTTTGTCAAGATCTTTCGAGAAGATTGTGATGGATGTGAACTGATACGCTTTGAGTCTGAATGGCTGCTGAAAAAGAAGCTTTCGCTTTACCCCTGGTTGGTCAGGGTGAATGCTGAACTGGTACTCCCGGATCGTGCTGCTACTTTCATGCTCAATCAAAAGCAGCATTACATCCTCAGTTATCCTCTGGTTCCGGGCAGGAACTTGAGTGACATTTACAATCAACAGTATCTTGCTTCACATTATGCCTATTTCTTCCCGGAATGGCTGCAACTGTTCTATCAACAGTATTTTGCCTCAGATTATGCCCTGAATACCAAACAGAAAATTTTGCTGAGAAAAGCTTTTTACCGCTATGGGCAGGTATTGGCTCTGGCTCATTTAGATCCAAGACGGCCCGCCAAAAATATTGCCGAAATGTTTAGCCGTACGGTTCGGTTACACCTTCCGGACCGAAATGGAAATAATGAAATCTATGACCAGGAATCTGATCGAATCTACCTGGTGGACCTGGCGGAGACCATTGGCGAATTTGATGGGCCAGCCTATGTGCATGAAGATCTTGAGGAAGTGGTGGGAAGTTTGGCTGAAATGGCCTCTGATGCTCAGACCAGGAAGGGGTTTTATTGTGGGGTTGCCTATGACTGCATAGTGAATCCGCTCAGGCAGTTTGCTCTGGGTTATGCAAGCAGTCTGCCTCTCTACAATCGCAAAATGGTAATCACCATGATAGGGGAG
>NZ_CP185342.1:1795000-5250000 GCF_059322965.1 Endozoicomonas sp. PH6C
AACCCACCAAGGTGGGGAAGTGGTTGATGCCAGGCTTCCAGGAAAACCTTCTAAGCATCAGGTCAAAAGGGACCGTACCCGAAACCGACACAGGTGGTCAGGTAGAGAATACCAAGGCGCTTGAGAGAACCTGGGTGAAGGAACTAGGCAAAATGGCACCGTAACTTCGGGAGAAGGTGCGCCCCTTTTGGTGACCGGACTTGCTCCGTAAGCTGAAGGGGGTCGAAGATACCAGGTGGCTGCGACTGTTTATTAAAAACACAGCACTGTGCTAACACGTAAGTGGACGTATACGGTGTGACGCCTGCCCGGTGCCGGAAGGTTAATTGATGCTGTTATCGCAAGAGAAGCGGTTGATCGAAGCCCCGGTAAACGGCGGCCGTAACTATAACGGTCCTAAGGTAGCGAAATTCCTTGTCGGGTAAGTTCCGACCTGCACGAATGGCGTAACGATGGCCACGCTGTCTCCACCCAGGACTCAGTGAAATTGAAATCGCTGTTAAGATGCAGTGTATCCGCGGCTAGACGGAAAGACCCCGTGAACCTTTACTACAGCTTCACAGTGGATCTTGATGTTGCTTGTGTAGGATAGGTGGGAGGCTTTGAAGTGTGGACGCCAGTCTGCATGGAGCCAACCTTGAAATACCACCCTGGCAATATTGAGGTTCTAACCCAGGTCCTTTAGCAGGATCGGGGACATTGTGTGGTGGGTAGTTTGACTGGGGCGGTCTCCTCCCAAAGAGTAACGGAGGAGCACGAAGGTTGGCTAAGCACGGTCGGACATCGTGCGGTTAGTGTAATGGTACAAGCCAGCTTGACTGCGAGAGGTACATCTCGAGCAGGTACGAAAGTAGGTCATAGTGATCCGGTGGTTCTGAATGGAAGGGCCATCGCTCAACGGATAAAAGGTACTCCGGGGATAACAGGCTGATACCGCCCAAGAGTTCACATCGACGGCGGTGTTTGGCACCTCGATGTCGGCTCATCACATCCTGGGGCTGAAGCCGGTCCCAAGGGTATGGCTGTTCGCCATTTAAAGTGGTACGCGAGCTGGGTTTAGAACGTCGTGAGACAGTTCGGTCCCTATCTGCCGTGGACGTTGGAAGTTTGAGGAGAGCTGCTCCTAGTACGAGAGGACCGGAGTGGACGAACCACTGGTGTTCGGGTTGTGTCGCCAGACGCATTGCCCGGTAGCTAAGTTCGGACGGGATAACCGCTGAAAGCATCTAAGCGGGAAGCCCCCTTCAAGATGAGACTTCCCTGGCCGCAAGGCCCATAAGAGACGTTGAAGACTACGACGTTGATAGGCGGGGTGTGTAAGCGTTGTGAGGCGTTGAGCTAACCCGTACTAATGACTCGAGAGGCTTGACCATATAACGCCAAAGCGATTTGCGCAGTGAAGCTGCCAGCAAAAGCTGGAAGCCTGAAGCTGGAAGCTGGAAGCTGGAAGCCGTACACAGTGAACGAGAGTGTTGAGCAAGAATAGACGACACAGCTTAAAAGAGATTTGGATTCCAGAGCCTTAGTTTTCGAGAAACAGCTTCAAGCCTCCAGCTTAAAGCTTCCAGCTCGAGAGCCAACGGCTCGACCAGTTTTGCCTGGTGACCATAGAGTGTTGGAACCACCCGATCCCATCCCGAACTCGGAAGTGAAACGACACATCGCCGATGGTAGTGTGGGGCTTCCCCATGTGAGAGTAGGTCATCGCCAGGCATTGAATAAAGCAGAACCCCGGTTGAGAGATTGACCGGGGTTTTTGTTATTACTACTCATCGCACCCGGTCTCCCTGACCTTTCCCCGTCGCAGTCATCAAAATATATTTAAAATAGTCCCGAAGAGTTAAGGATCGGATCATCTGGCTGTCTGTCCTGGCAAGCAGTTCAGGGGTGGACATATCAATCTGTCTGACTTGCGCAAGTCCGGTAAGGCCAGGCAACACATTATACACCCCGAGTTGTTCACGGGCTTCAATCAACTCTTGCTGATTAAAAAGATTAGGCCGTGGACCTACCAGACTCATATCGCCAACCAGAACATTCCATAGCTGTGGCAGTTCATCCAGCTTGGTTTTACGCAGGAATCGACCCAGTGGCGTAATGGATGAGGAAGGGACAAGATGACTGGCAACAGAGAAAGTATCCACTTGCATGGTACGGAACTTCACAAGCACAAACGGCTTTTTATAACGGCCAACCCGTTCCTGGCTGAACAGGGGAGAGCCGGTATCAAGAAGACCCATAATATAAATTACCAGAAGTAAAGGCGAGCTGAGAATAAGGCCGAGTAGAGCCAGCAGGCAATCGAGGAAACGATACACTTCATTTTTTACCTGGAGAATAGGCCAAAACGGTAGCCCGAATACCCTGTTCGACAGTGAGTCACGGTAAAATCATGAAAGTACGTGCCTGGCCAGAACTTCAGCCAGATAGCATGTGTTCATAACAGCTTTCCTTTGCTCTTTCCCTTCAGGCCTGCTTTGAACGTTTTCGAACTGGTTAGCAGAGTGACTGCAATTTGTCTAAAGTCTGCCAAAATTTTTGCCCCGGCATTACTTCGAATTCGACACTCATCTTCTCTCATCGCACCATCAAGCTTCCTTTTTCACTTTTCTTAAAACATACCCTTGTTTTCCAGGTGTCAATAGTTTCCCCTCACTACAGAACTAAGCTATCGTTGATGAACCATTGATACAGGGAGCATGGATATGTTTCAGACATACAAAGCCACTGTAGACAGTAAGGGCAACCTCAAACTGCCAGATAATCTGGTATTGCCTTCAGGGTCTAACGTATTGATAACCATACTTGAGGAGTCACCCGGCCAGCGGGTTAATGATGAAGTGCTGTTAAGTGAACCGTCACTCGCAGCAGACTGGAATAAGCCAGATGAGGATGAAGCATGGGAATGCCTTCAGCAGGAACAATAGTCACTATCAATTTCCCGTTCTCCGACTTGTCGTCAACTAAACGCCGCCCGGCTCTTACACTTGCCAGCGTCGGAAAAGGTGATGTTATTCTCTGTCAGATCACCAGTAAACCTTACTCTGATCCGACAGCAATTGTTATCACTCCGAACGATTTCAACCAGGGAATCCTGGACCGTTAGAGCTTTGCGCGCCCGGGAAAGTTATTCACGGCACACCAAAGCATTATCTGCCAAGAAATCGCGACCATAAAAGCAGAGAAATTCAATGAAATTATTCATCGTTTACATCAAATTATTTCACGAAAAGTGCAATAACCCTTGAACTGAAAGTATCTGCCCACGGAAAAATCATGAAAGCGCATGCCCAGCAAGGACTTCAGCCAGATAGCGTATACTCAATAGCTACTTTCTTTTGTTTTCTCTTCAGACCTGCTTTGAAGGTTTTCGTGTTGTTCAGCAGATTGACTGCATTATGTCTAAAGCCTGCTAAAATTTCTTCTCCGACATTTCTTCGGATGCGACACTCGTCTTCTCTCATCGCAACATCGAGTTACCAGTGAAGCCTATTCTCAGTCTTCTGCGCCGACAATGACAGGACAGACGGTGAGAAAAAGGACGTCTGTTAGCTTATGGTCAACTTTCCAAGCTTGGTGAGGGCCACTGATAATAGAGAGTTGTGAAATCAAGTCGTGAGCATTCATGCTGAGGCTTTATCCTGATGTGTAGATATAAGGCCGTAGTCGTATTAAAAAGAAAGCAAATGTAAGCTACAGATCAATGATTTCAGCAGTTTTCATGATTTTTCCACGGCATTGAACCCAATGGCTTCGGCTGCTTGCATGACTTTTTCCTAAGATAAGCTTATTAATTATTACCGGGAGTTATCAGTTTCAGGCTGGGAAAATAGCTTGAGAACTTACCATTATCCCGCGTTATTAGTTGAAAATTTGAGATCAACGCATGGGCTCCAATAAAGAAATCAGGCAATGGTGATGTTTTTTTGCCTTTGTTCTTTCTATATTGAAGATAAACTTTACCCGCCAAGAACAATGCTTCTCGAGGGATTTCCAAAACTTTGATACCCATTTCAGTCAATGTTTCATCGACTTCTTCTATTGTTTTAAAACCAATGGATATCTCTGTGTATACTACTGAGTTTATGAACAAGCTATTACTTTGACTGTATTGCTCGAGAATTTTCTCTGACCAATCAGCCCAATTTTTATCGTTAGTCAACAAGTCGAGAAGAACACAGGAATCGATCAGAATGCCATTCACGGCTCGCCTCTCGTAAGTCCCATAATTTCTTCAGTGCTCATTTGGGCTGATGCGATTCCCCTGAACCGGGCAAATTTTTTCTTTGTTTTTGGTTGATCTCTTTTTTCCAGATAGAATCTGCCATTTTCCTCAATAAATTCTACTTCACTACCCGGCAAAATCCCGAGTGCCTCCCTTACTTCCCGAGGGATGGTAACTTGTCCTTTTATAGACGCTCTCATGGTTTACTATCTCCACCTTAAGGTAATACTAATATAGTATTACCTTAAGGTGCGTACAATAGAAAAACCAGGTTAAGTCCAACAACCTGAGATCAGGGAATTCTCACAAAGTAATTTTCACATTTCTGATTATCAAAACCACGGCAAAATCATGAAAGTGCCTGCCCAGCAAGGACTTCAGCCAGGTAGCGTGTACTCATAGCGGCTTTCTTTCGTTTTCTCTTCAGACCCGCTTTGAAGGTTTTCGTGTTGTTCAGCAGATTGACTGCAATATGTCTAAAGCCTTCTAGAATTTTTGCTCCGTCATTTCTTCGGATGTGGCTTTCGTCTTCTCTCATCGTAACATCGAGTTACCAGTTAAGCTTATTCTCGATGTGTCACTCTGCCATTGGTCCAGCTTCTCCAAAGAGAAGTGATGATCGTAAGCCTTTTCAAGTTTACCCTCATTGCCTTTGACCGCCAGCATCCAGTCAATTAAACACTTCTGGGCTGATCGTACTCACTCACCCCAGTCTTCTGCGCCGACAATGACAGGCACAGATGGTCAGAAAAAGGATGTCTGTTAGTCTGTTAGTCTGTTAGTTTGTGGCCGACTTTCCATGCTTGGCGAGGGTCACTGATAATAGAGAGTTGTGAAATCAAATCGTGAGCATTCATGCTGTGGTCTTATCCTGATGAGCAGTTATAAGACCATGGACGTATTAAAAAGAAAAAAATATAAGCTACAGGGCAATAATTTCAGGGGGTTTCATAATTTTTCCCTGCTACTCGAACAGCAGATCAATCAGTCCGATAATCAATTTGTTTCTGAACAACAGCAGTATCTTGAAAAGCCGTTGAAGGCAATGACCAACTATTCGTAGTGTGTCCACATCCTGATAATTTTAACGGTCTTCTCTTTTTTAAGTACCTGATAAACCAGCCGGTGCTGGATATTAATTCTCCGTGATAATGCTCCACTCAGATCACCAATCAGCTTTTCATAGGGTGGTGGCGTTTGATATGGATTGATCGCCAGTATTTGCAGCAAGTCTTCTACTTTGTTTTTGAGGTCTGCTGCTGAGATTTTCTTTGCATCTTTTTGGGCCTGCCGGGTGTAAATTAACTTCCAACTCACCAGCCGGGTTCCTCACTGCAATCTGAAATATCACTGGCTAATCCTTCACGGATGGATTCTCGCATACCCGGTACATTGAGCAGGTGAAGTGTTTCCTGAATAGCACTCCAGTCTTCTTCAGATACCATTACGGCATTATTCCGTTTGCCGGTAATGAGAACTGGTTTATGGTTTTGGGCGGTTTCATCAATCAGCCTGTACAGATTTGCACGGGCTTCGCTGGCACTGTATCTGCTCATGGGTTTTCTCCTGATTCTTTCACTATCAACGTACGTAATATAGTACGTTTTCTTTGACTCTGCCTAGTCGAGAAGAGTGCGCGCCACAGAAAAATCATGAAAGTGCATGCCCAGCAAGGACTTCAGCCAGATAGCGTATACTCAATAGCTACTTTCTTTTGTTTTCTCTTCAGACCTGCTTTGAAGGTTTTCGTGTTGTTCAGCAGATTGACTGCAATATGTCTAAAGCCTGCTAAAATTTCTGCACCGTCATTACTTCAGATACGACACTCGTCTTCTCTCATCACAACATCGAGTTTCTAGTGAAGCCTATTCTCGATGTGTCACTCTGCCATTGGTTTAGCTTCTCCAAAGAGAAGTGATGATCGAAGGCATTTTCAAGCTTGAGTGCCTTTGACCGCCAGCATCCAGTCAATAAAACACTTCTGGAACCGCTTTGTGCTGATGGTCCCAGTCTTCTGCGCCGACAATGTCAGCACAGATGGTCAGAAAAAGAGTGTCTGTGAGCTTGTGGCTTAGCGTGGGTCACTGATAATAGGGAGTTGTGAAATCAAATTGTGAGCATTCATGCTGGGGTCTTATCCTGATGTGTAGTTATAAGAGCATGGGCGCATTGAAAAGAAAAAAATATAATCTAGAGATAAATAATTTCAGGGGTTTTCATGACTTTTCCCTGCAAAGCGCACTCTATCTCCCTGTCCTCTTCCCGTTGCAGTCATCAAAATATATTTAAAATAATCCCAGAGGGTTAGAGGGTGTCGCAAAACTCGAACAGCTCGTTCCCATGCTCTGAGGTCGTCATTCCCGCGAAGGAGGGCGTCGCAAAACTCTAACAACTCGTTCCCACGCTCTGAGGGTGTCGCAAAACTCCAACAGCTCGTTCCTATGCTCTGAGGTCGTCATTCCCGCGAAGGAGGGCGTCGCAAAACTCTAACAACTCGTTCCCACGCTCTGAGGGTGTCGCAAAACTCCAACAGCTCGTTCCTATGCTCTGAGTTCGTCATTCCCGCGAAGGCGGGAATCCAGCGCCAACGGCGGATCTCTGCCTTCTCGGGGATGACAAGACCAGGGGAGCACCGGGCAGTATGGTTCTGGTGGTGAGTCAGTGTGGATTCCCGCCTTCGCGGGAATGACGAGAATGAAATCGGGAATGACGGGGATGAAGGCGGAACCAGGGTTTTGCGACAGCCTCGTTAAGGTTTGGATCATTTGGCTGTCTGTTCTGGCAAGAAGTTCAGGGGTAGACGTATCAATCTGGCTGACTTGTGCAAGCCCGGTAACGCCTGGCCGCACATCATAAATCCCTAGTTGTTCAAGAGCTTCAATCAGTTCTTCCTGATTAAAAAGATTTGGTCTTGGTCCTACCAGACTCATATCGCCGAGCAGAACATTCCAGAGCTGTGGTAGTTCATCCAGCTTGGTTTTACGCAGGAAACAACCCAGTGGCGTAATGGATGAAGAACAGACAAGATGGCTGGCAACAGAGAAAGTATCCAATTGCATGGTACGAAACTTCACAAGAACAAATGGCTTTTTATAACGTCCAACCCGTTCTTGACTGAACAGGGGGGAGCCGGTATCGAAAAGACCCATAATATAAATCACCAGTAGCAAAGGCGAGCCAACAACCAGGCCGATTGAAGCCAGCAGGCAATCGAAAAAACGGTACACTTTATTCTTTATCTTTACCTTGGGAGTAGGCCGCAACGGTGGCCTGAATACCCTGTTCGACAGAATAAGGGGGTTCCCAGTCTAAAAGATGGATTGCTTTTGCGGGATCAACCTGTAAATCACCAATCAGCTTGCTTGTCAGCTCTCGTTTACCAACAAGAATTGCAACAGCACGAAGCAAACAGGAAGGAACCGGTAATAAATGAACAGGTCGTCCGAGTGAAGTTCGTAATAGCCTCACGAGCATAGCTAACGAGAGATCGTTATTATCTGAAATCAGAAATGTCTGGTTTGCTGCTGCCGGATGGTCAATGCACCTGACGATAAAATCAGCCAGATTGCCAACGTACAGCATACTCCGGCTGTTGTTTATAGCGCCAAAAGGTAAAGGCAAAGGGCTATCAGCAACCTTCATCAGGCTGAAAAAATTGGCTTTGACACCAGGGCCGTAAACCAGAGGTGGGCGGATAATGACCAGATCCATACCGGTCTCATTGATAATACGCTTTAAGCCAATTTCAGCCTCACATTTTGAAATAGCATAAGGGTCTTGTGGAGTGAGCTTTGACGTCTCGTTAAAAGCAGGTAAACCGGATGTGGTTTCACCGTTGACTTTTATGGTGCTAATAAAAATAAAACGTTGAACGCCTGCTTTAGCTGCTTGTCGAGCGAGGTTCAATGTACCGTCAGTATTTATCTTCTTGTATTCATTGCGCGAATCGCTGGAGGAAACAACCGTAATATGCGCACGAGCGGCAAGATGGATGACAATCTTGATATTGCGTAATGGCAAGCGCCAGTCAGTTTTACCATCAATATTTCCAACAGTGACTATATTTTTCTCAGTGGATAAATCAGAAAATGCTGTTCGATCTCTGATACAACAACGGTAGGGTAGAGTCATGGTTTTGAGTTTGTTGACCAGTGATTTCCCTATAAAACCAGTGGCACCAGTGATTAAAATAGTCACGATTTAAATTTTTAAATAAAGGTTAGGTTAAACCTCTACTTTTAACTGTTGTCAAAAATCGTGGGTACCATATCATTATGGTGTTATATGGGTGACACTCCCCGCCTTGTCAGGCGAGGCTTCTGACTTCACAGGCTACAGCCAGCCTATAGCGACTGGACTTACACAGAAGCCTCCATCAGCAGTAACCGGGTGCCCCTCGGTTATTTATTGGTCTTTTGTTTGATTTGCCGCAGCCTTAACGGGTCACTCAGGTATGGGCTCGTCTGGTTCTTCAAGGGCGGTTGGGCAGTTTTCTCTGCCTTAATTTTTTGTTAACAGTGCTTGGTTTTCGTCACCGTGAGTCTCTGCATAGAGACAGACCGATGGAAAATATAACCAACTACGTACAAATACTCAACCGGAACGCTCTGCGTTCCCGTCTTATATCCCCGCCCGCATTGAGGCTGTCGCAAAACTCTAACAACTCGTTCCCACGCTCTGCGTGGGAATGCATACCTCCCCTGAAAAGTGGACTCTGCAGCGCGAGATGGGTATGGGTTCCCACGCTGGAGCATGGGAACCAGAGTTTTGCGACACCCTCGCATTGGGCGAGGGTTTACGACGATTTTGCTAAATCCAGTTCTAATTTTTTTATTCATATTTCCAGCTCACTGATTTGTTTTGTCTGCTATGTTGTCCTTCTCATTCACTTTTCAGGAGCACCGCATGAGTTTAAACGCTAAACAAACGCCCGAAACAGAGCTTTACCATATCCGAGTCACCCTGACGGGGATTGTCAGCTACGCCAGTAAAACCCGTGCTGAAATGCACCAAGGGTTCGCTCAGATAGACGAATGTTTCGAGCAGGTAGACAAACGTTTTGAAGAGGTAGACAAACGTTTTGATCAGCAAGGCAAAGAGATTGCTGCACTGAAAGCCGACAATGTGGAAATCAAAGAATCCTTAAAGCTCATCCTGTCCAGACTGCCCAGCTAAACGTTGCATAGCAAATCAGAGGTCTGCCCTGTCGGTCGGCCTTTGAACAAAGGGCTACTATGATTAGAAAAAAAACAGGTAAAGCAAAAAAACAAACGTTTGACGAACAAGTTTGCAGTCGTAGCTATTTGTAGGCCTATCTTGCTATTGAGCCAATACACTTTTGTACAGTTCGGCATAACCCCTCACCATTTTATCAACGGTAAAAAACTGTTCATAACGGGCTCTGGCATTAGTGCCGAGGTGGGTAGCTAATTGAGGGTTATTCCAGAGAGTGAGCATTGCCGCTTTTAAGGCGGTGGAATTGGAGGGTGGTACGACAAGACCTGTCTCATTGTCAATATTGATATATGTAGTGCCTGTGCCGATTTCGCTTGAGATCAGTGGCTTGCCATACATTGCGCCTTCAACCAGAGTGATGCCAAAAGCCTCTGACCTAAGATGGGATGGAAACACAACACCTAAACATAATTCTAACAGCGCACATTTATCTTCATCAGACAATGCTCCTAAAAAATAAATGTTTCGCAGATCTAGCCTGTGTGCTTGCCTCTTGAGTTCCTTCTCAAGCTTACCGATGCCAACAAGCACAACCGGTAAATCAACACCTTTCATGGATTCCAAAAGAATATGGAGGCCTTTGTAATAGCGAAAGGAGCCAATAAAAAGGAAAAAAGGCGAGGGGATAGTTTGTTGCCACTTGAGTTTTAGAAGGGTTGGAGCAGGTGCGGCAGCATGATCATTTATGCCAAGTGGAATAACGTCAACTTTCTTTTTTATATTTTTTAGCACACAGCTGGTTTTTAAATAATTTGAAGAGGTAGCGACAACCCGATCTACACTCTTCAGAAATAAATACATCAATGGTTTATAGAGATAATATAGATATTTTTGTTTAACAATGTCTGAATGGTAAGTGACTACGGTAGGTTTTTTTATCCTGTTGAAAAAGTGAACAATATCCATGAATGGCCAGGGAAAATGATAGTGTATTATATCTGCGTTATCAGCCAATTCTCTGAAGTCGTTGAACACAGAATATGAAAAACCCATCGACGCCAGATAAAAATCAAGCTTAGAGCGATGTGCCAGATGGTTATCAATTCTTTCATTTCGTGCACCCCCATTTGAACTTAATGACAATACCTCTGATTGAATACCCTGCTTATCACCGTTACTTGCCAGCTGAAAAATAAGATTTTCAATGCCGCCATAACTATCAGGATAATAGGTTTTAAAAAAATGAAGTACTTTCATAAACTCTATCATCAAAAAATGCTATTCAAGTTTTAAACAGTTCCGGGAGCTGATTCCTCAGTTCAACTTGTGCCAACTTGTAAGTCTCTGGTGTGCCAATGTCGATAAAATAGTGTTGTGAATGGAACAGTCGAAAATTATCTTCTCTGGTTAAAGATTCAAAGTAATCATACTCAATAGAAAATGCTTTACCCGAAGGGAAACGGTCCAGTGCTTTTTTTGGTAGTATATAAACACCAGCGCTGATAGTACCGGGGCCAGTACCAGATTTCTCAGCAATTTTTGTTATCAGAGTGCCTTCAGACTCTATACGGGCATAACGGTGTGTATCATCAATATCATAACCAAAAATAACCGGTGATTTGTATTTATCAAAGAATAGAGAAGCGGCATTAATATCTATATCCAGATAAGTGTCACCGTTCATCACCAATGCAAAATCTGTCGACATTTTTTCGGTAGCCAGCTTAACTGCGCCGCCAGTACCCAATAGTTGATTTTCCACAACGTAAGAGAGTGTTAGCGAGAATTGTCTGTTTTGAAAGTGCTGAATGATCGACTCAGCTTTATAACCTAAGGACAGGATAATGTGCTGTATTCCTTCAGTCTCTAGCTTATGGATCAAAATCTCAAGAAAGGGCTTGCCGGAAATCAACGCCATTGGCTTTGGTATATCCCCAATCTCCGATCGTAAGCGCGTACCCAAGCCACCAGCCAGTATAATTGCTTCAGAAATCATATTGATTACCCGTTATCGAAAAGCGTAGATTCTACAGCGCCACATAAAATATGTCCTAATAGCAAATGTCCTTCCTGAATACGAGGTGTTAAATCATGAGGGACTCGCAAAGTAATATCACATCGTTCAACCATTGCCATACTTTCTGGCTTGGCACCCGTAAGGCCAATGCAGCTAATATCACGAGTACGGGCAACATCAAGTGCTTGTAGGATATTGGGTGATGTTCCAGAGGTTGAATAGGCAATGAGCACATCACCTGAGTTACCAACGGCTTCAATTTGACGTGAGAAAATAACATCAAACCCATAATCATTACCAATAGCGGTTAACGCAGACGTATCCGTGGTTAGCGCGATTGAAGGTAGGCCCGGGCGGTTAAACATAAAGCGTGATACAAATTCAGCAGACATATGTTGTGCATCAGCAGCGCTGCCACCATTGCCTGCAAACATTACTTTTCGATTATTCTCAAAGCAATGAATGACTTTAGCAACTGCCATATTAAGTGAATTGATAAGCGTTTCATCATCCTGCATTTGAGCAATCAGAGAGTAATGTTGAGCCAGGCTATGTGTAATGTAATTGATACTCATTGATTAATCGTCCAGCATTGTGAGCCTTCATAACAAAACTGGCAGTTACTGTACAGCAACCATTTTCCTCTAATTGTTGCATAGTCATCCATGTCCACTTTGAACCACTGCATACCGTTCTCTGATCCTTTTTTTGAATGATTCTGGTATCTGATCTTTAGTAAACAACTCCACCCATAAGGTCAGATTACTTTACTTAGAGGCTTCTCGAAGCTTGGAAATAGCCAATGACCGTTCTGCACTGACAAAAGCAACCAGGTCAAGATCAGTTGCAGGTTTAGCATGGCCATTCACTCTTGGCCCGCATGCCCAGACCTTGGTAATGGGTGAATGTTACCTCAATAGCTTTTGGATTTGCTTTGGCATATTAGCATTCAGGTCGTTTCCAACGCTGTTTTCATAACCAGGTTTCACCGCTCAAGGATTGATAAAGGTTTATGGAATCTTTGATAATGGCTATGATACATTCAGGTGAAGAGAAATTATGGCTAAAAGTACATTTGCATTGTCCAGTTAATTACTAATTTATGTTCTCCTGTAATACTTTGATCTATTTAGGTTTTACTGTTAGATTTCTATGGCCTATTAACTCTAAAGTATAAACTACCCATTGCATTACAGTTAAGGAATGTGAACATTAATCTAATATCCTTTTCTGTCCATTCTTTGAATGCTTTTGTTTCTCCTTTGTTAAGGTCCCAAGTCCAATCATCAAAAACTAATATTGCACCATCAACTAGTCGGTCTTGCAAATATTCTAAACACTGCACTGATGATCGATATAAATCACAGTCACCTCTGGCAAATGCAACATTTTTAATTGATTGGGCCTATTCAGATTTTAATGAATCTGTAAACCAACCTTTAATCAAATGTATATAGTTTCTATTTTCACAATCCAGGTATTTATAGACTGAATCAAAGTTAGCTTTATACTGTCCCTCATTCCAACAGTCTAAATCATTCTTATCAGTTTTTGGAAGTCCATCAAAACTATCAAAACCCCAGATGTCTCTTCCATTGTTAAAAGATTCCACATGATTGGCTAATACAGATAACCACATACCTTCAAAAACACCGAATTCAACGATGTTCCCTTTGATGCTCTTTTTTTCTAAATCATTGATCAGGTCGCAAGCATAAAGGAACTCTGCTTTTAATGCTGCTTCATTGATTATTTTGAAGTATTCAGTTTCAGGCGGAAATGATGAATATAACCAGAAAAAGGTTTTCTCATGCATTTATCAGCTTTGATGAAATTAGTAGCCCATGCATCGTAATCATCAAGACTATTTTTTTGATCTGTCATTTCATATTTTTCCATGGCTATGTTCCCTTTAATGGTTAGTTGATCCAATGATCAACAATAGCTGCTGTTAATTTTTCTGAAGTCAGCTTCTGGGCTTCTGTCAGCCGCCTTCTCCAGCCCAGGTAATTAGCAATTAACTCTGGGTTGAATATTTTTTTAGATAATGTAGAAGAATTTATTTTAAAAATAGGTGTAGTTTAACCACTTATGTCACTTATTAGACCATTCTTTATATGAAGTATTTTAGTGCAGAGGCTCTCTAAAAAAGAAATATCATGAGAAGCAAATATCAAAATAGAAGTTTTTTCTATTTTATCCTTCAACAGTTTTTCTGCTTTATTCTTAAAATTATTATCACCAACGCTAAAAAACTCATCCATCACTAGAATATCAGGGGTACTAACAGTTGATACTGAAAACATCAATCGCATTAACATTCCTGATGAGTAAGTCCGCACAGGTAATGACAAGAAATCCTGAAGCTCTGAAAATTCTGCAATGCTTTCGGTTAATGTCTGAGCGTCGTCATCTGAGACACCCTGTAGCCTCAATAGTCGTTTGATATTGTTATAACCTGATAATTCAGGCTCCATACCAGCTCCAATTTCTATTAAGGGGGCAACTGAGCCTTGTCGCTCGATGGTCCCAGAAGTAGGCTGATAAATTCCAGTAACACATCGAAGCAACGTCGATTTACCTGCTCCATTATGACCAACGATACCAATGCGATCACCATCTTTAATATCCAGATTGATATTAGACAGCGCTTTAACCACGGTATTTTTGCGCGAGTTGACAGCTATTCGCCCCCCCGTAGCCATACGCAGTAAGTGATGTTTTATTGATGTGCTCTCTATATTGTAAAGGGGGTATTCGAGAGATACATTTTCTAACCTGATACAGGGCATTTTTGCTCCCTATAGCCAGAATGGGATTCGGTATCGGTATTTATCAATCATGATAACTGTAATGATAAAACCGACTAGCAAGGTGCTTGTCATCACAACATAGGAAAAAAATGGGCATGCATGGCCCGTAAGTGGGTCACGGATTGCACAGATAAAGTAAGTAAACGGGTTTAACCATATGACCAACTCTTTAATACCTAACTGTTCCGGTTTGTAGATAACCGGGCTAAGAAAGAAAAGGATGGTCATCATTGATGAAATGGCTGGTGAGAGATCACGATATCTAGCGCCCAAAAAACCCAAAATTACAGAGATCCAGGTAAGGTTGCCAATAACCAAAACAAGTCCTGGAATAATCAGCAAGGTGTTATAATTCAGGTTCGGCGGATAGAGATAAAAAACTACAAATAAGATTAGAAAGTTATGTGCTAGAATAATCAGATTTCTGATGATTGCTACAAGAGGATATATCAATATCGGGTTTATGGTATTTCTAATAATAGGTGCGTTTATGATAAAACAATTGGGCGTCTCCAATATGCACGACGAAAGAAACTGCCAGTTAACCAAGCCTATACATAGGGTAGGAATAAATGTCTCTTTATTTTGATTGAAGAGTATACTCCACACATAACCTAAACCCAATGCACTGATCGCTGTGGTCATTACCAACCAGAATGGTCCTATGACTGATCGGGCGTACCGTACCTTGATGTCATCCCATGCAAGATTAATAACCAGATTTTTCTTTCGATAGGTTTCGGATAATTCATAATAAGAATTTTTGAACATGCGACCTCTTTTTTATTACGACCTAGAAATTATTAGGCACAGTGTTACCTCTATAAAGCCTATTTAAAAGCCTGGCAATGCATAATACGGCAAGGGTTACGTACTCATAGCAGCTTGCATTAAGATATGATGCTCATGTGGCCGTTCTGAAAGGTAAGGTTTGCCCACGTTTTTTAAATCTTCTTAAAACGGTGCACCACATTCAGAAGTGGTAATCCTACGTGATATAAAACGGTTGCCGGTTTCAAGTATTGCCTTAACAGCAGCATTTGGTAAAGAGCAATTGCAAATCATTGTGATTAAGGTGAAATAAAGCAACATATTGCGTTAGTCATCCATAAATATTTAATGCTCTTGACGGTTCAACTATCTTGAAAAAACACTTAAACAGAACTATACAAAATATTTATACAACTCACATAGATGAATGCGTAAAAATATTTATTAAGAAATTATTTTCTCTGAATCAAAAAAATTTGTCGAATTAAAACGACTTTCCCAACAATTGTTTTCATTAAAAAAGTTTTTTTGGTAGTCTGAGAAAGTAAACTCGCTAGCTTTCTTTGCCATAATTTCTATATCATCATAAGATTTACTTATAAAAACGCCTGGTTCATTGCTTCGATGCTTCATTTCACCGAAGTTAGTTGAGATGACTGGAATCCCGGTACCTATATATTCATAATATTTAATGGGGTCTACATAATCAGTTAATACGTTAGATTTAAATGGGATAAGTCCAACATTGAAATCGCTTATTAATTTCATGGCTATGTCATGTTTCTTTGGTGGTAAAAGTTCCACATTTTTAGGTAACAATAACTTGGGGTTGTAATAAATTTTCCCGATTAATTTAATAACATCATTCGGTCTTTTGTTAGCAAGCTTTTCTACCCAAAACCAATCAAACCAAGTAGCCATCACTCCTAAATAACCAAACACAATAGAATTGCCAGGATTTGGCCTTGGCCTTGTGTAAGATATGGATTGAGTATCAAAAGCATTAGGAATAAGTTTTATTCCTGGCTGATATTTTTCCCATTTCTTTTTTAGTTTACTACTGGAAGACCACATAGTGTCAACTGCATCAACAACCTGTTGTTCTATTGCAGTCATTGATCTTCGGGATATTCCTTGATAAAAAGCTGGAACATTATCCATTGCGTCATAAACAGAAACCAATCTCTCAAATTTCTTAATAATAAATAATGCAAAACATGATGGTTTACCAATTACAATCTTTGTATCGTAGCCAGTGATAAAATCTGTAATAGAGTCTATTTGGTATTTCCAGAAGACTGTGTTTATAACTCTAATACAAGGTATAGGCTCTATAGGTAGAGAGACTGGTTTAAACAATTTAATCCATGAAGGGGTGGGTTTGGAATATTGTCCATTAAAGTGCGAAATTCGTCTGAAATCAGCAAGATTTGGTAGTCTTGTCGGATATGGTTCTACCCATAATACTTCTGATTTTGAATATTTATGAAACCATTCGACAAACTTATGCGGTCGCTGCACAAAGCCTTGCCATGGGACTGGAGAGAGATACAGCAGTTTCATTAGGCTAGCTCTGATTTTAGTGTATTTACTATTCGTTCTGATGCACGTCCATCGCCATAAGGTGAAGTTCCTTTGGCCATAGATTTGTAAGCTTGTTCGTTATCAAGTAATTTCTGAGCTTCAGAAACAATTAATTCATAATCACATCCTACTAGTTTGACTACTCCTGCTTCGATAGCTTCAGGGCGTTCAGTTTTATTTCTCATAACAAGTACAGGTTTACCTAGGGCAGGAGCTTCTTCCTGAATACCACCGGAATCTGTCATAACAATATAAGACTGCATCATCACAGCTACAAATGAAGCATAATCCAAAGGTTCACAAAGAATGATATTCGATACGGAAGCTAAATGCTTATAAGCATTCTCTTTAATATTTGGATTAGGATGAACCGGATATAATAATTCTATAAATGGGTTGTTTTGAGCAAGTATGATTAATGCACGACAAATATTTGAAAAAGGTAAACCGAAATGTTCTCTTCGATGTGATGTTATAAGTATAAGCCGTTTCTTTTCATTAAGTCTTATTTGATGTTTTGGTTTCTTTTTAGATATCATTAATAAAGCATCAATAACGGTATTGCCTGTAACAACGATATTTCTGTCAGAGATACCTTCTTTTATCAGGTTATTTCTTGAACTTAAAGTAGGTGAAAAATGCCATCTCGCCAATCTAGCAGTGATAACACGGTTGATTTCTTCAGGAAATGGACTGCTCATATCCCAGGTACGTAATCCAGCTTCAATATGACCAATGGGAATATGATGATAGAAACAAGCAATCGCTGAAGACATTACAGTAGTTGTATCACCTTGTAATAAGACAGCATCAGGCTTTTCGTTCAGCAAAACTTTATCAATCGATGTTATCAAATCAGCCGTTAACTGATGAAGTGATTGATTGGGACGCATAAGATTTAAATCTATATGTGCAGTAATATCAAACAGATTAAGAACTTGATCCATTATGTGTCTATGCTGTGCAGTACATAAAATGCGTACTTTTACCCAATTTTGATTTTTTAACGCAAGGATGACGGGTGCCATTTTTATGGCTTCTGGGCGGGTTCCAACTATGCAAAGAATTTTTTTCTGAACCATAAATTCACAATCTCTCAGGGTTGATAATAGATAATTTGACTACCCGTTGATTCAAATTTAAAGGGTACATAAATCAAATTACTAAGAGATGCCCTTACTGACTCCTGTTTAGATGGCTCAACAAAAAAAAGCATAAAACCACCGCCCCCAGCACCTATGACCTTACCCCCTATAGCACCAGCTTTAATAGCCTTACAATATATTTCTTCAATCTGAGAGTTACTTACCAAGTGAGAAAGTGACTGCTTGTATTCCCATGCTGTATTTAGCATTTCACCGAAAAGACGAATATCTTCCTTTGAGCTAAGTAAATCAACAGCTTCATTTACCATATGATATAAATGTCTGAGTTCTTTGCTTTTATCGACAAGATTTTTTATTTTTGATTTGGCTATATTAGAGGAAATACGAGACAACCCTGAAAAAAAAAGCATTAAATGATCGTTTAATTCAGATCTTCTTTCATTAGAAATAATGACGGGATTCACTTCAATCTGGCCATTTTTAAAGAAAGTTATGGTGTTCAGGCCTCCATGTGCGGCCGCTGTTTGATCCTGTGAGCCTACTGATTCTTTTAAAATCTCTTGTTCAATACGAATAGCCTCATGACTCAACCATTTTTTTGAAACGCGTTTCCCTTTAAATGCCTGAATCGAGTGTAATATCCCTACAACAAATGATGAGCTAGAACCTAGCCCAGAGCGTGCAGGCAGATCGGCGTCACAATGTATTTCCAAACCCTGTGTTAAATCTGATTGTTCTAAAACAGCTCGGACTGCTCTATGTTCTATATTTTCAATGTTTTTTGCATCTTCAACTTTTGAATAGGCGATACGGTATTTATGATCAAAAAAAGGTGGCAGCTCTCTACAGGTTATATAACAATATTTATCAAATGTTGTTGATAAAACGGCGCCACCATTATTCCGATACCAGTCAGGATAGTCAGTTCCACCACCAAAAAAAGAGATGCGAAATGGAGTTCTTGAAATTATCATGTCATTTGTCTACCTTTCTCTGGAGGTATACATGAAACCCAATTTCCGGATTAGTAAGAGCGCTCCAGTCCATAGCTCTGGGATTACCGGTCCCACGAGGAAAATCTTCTGTTAAAAAATAGGTTTTGAACCGTTTTGAAACCAAAATTATCAAATTTATCTAGCCACCACTCTTTCGGTTTTTCGGTAACGTGTCAGACAGCACAATAATTGGGTAATAATCCTCAGTTAAAGCAATAGAGCTGCAAACGTAACTATTTGGACTGCATATTCTGGTCAGCTTGAACACCCATTCTGCTCTCTTTCTAATCAAGCCATAATCGACGCCTTCAATAGCAACTGCTTCATGACCACGCATAATAAAAACAAGAACAATTCAACCACCTGCGCAACCCAAGTCTGAAAATGAATTTTTCTACCATCTACAGTTTCTGCTGCACGGACATAGCGTAAATGACGAGTATTGTCATTCTTAGTAACCCCCCCCCCAAAAAAAAATGATACGTGGAAGAGGGCTCGACTGATAATCACTGGTTAACACTCCTAGATTAACATGTAAATATTATCAGTTAGTAACAGTAGTATTGTTTATATATGTTAATCATTTTTTAAGAAGATCTATGGCTTAGGTTTTGGAAGAAATATATAAATTTGATCTAATTGTTTTGGAAGGTTGACAAGATTTTTGCTTCACTAGTAAATTCATTCACTACGAGAGTTTTACCATAACTAACCCCAAAGAAGGGGAGACAATTTTTATAAAAGAAAAGATGAGATACTTGTTCTAAGAGTAAACTGAGAGGTTTAAAATTCCTGAAATTAACATCACGCTCAACAATATTCTCACTCAAATAGTCCCATTTTATCTCTCCGTATTCGTCAAAGATTTTATTGAATATAGGCAAATAAAATTCGACATAATCTTCCAGATGTTTTCTGCTTTGAAAACCAACGTAATTACACCAAAAATCAGATACCAAGCAGTATTCATTAAACATATCTATACAGAATATGTCTTCTATAAATTTAAAGCCGGATTCCGTAGAGCCTAAATAACCTTTTTTAATATATTCTTTTATATCAATAAATGCGAAATCTCTATCATAAGATGGCAAGTAGCCGTATCCATATTCCCTCAACCCTTTAAACGCTATGTCTAACAAATCTGATAAATCTATAGCTAACCTTTGATTCTTCTCAAAGAAACGTGAAGATATACAATAAAATGGATATTCACAAAATTTATTCTCGTATTCGTTCAGAATGAAGCTCCATTCTGCGATATGTCTTTTACCTGCTGTAGTCCATTTTTCTGAGATTTCACTTTCGAACAGTGATATAGGTGAATACTTTATCGGTACATTTTCTCGCCTGTCAAAAAAATAGAAACGCGTTCTTTTGTCATCTAAAAAACGAGTGTCAATATCCATATTCCGCTCTAGATGACTAAATCTAAAGGCTGTCAAAACATAAACAGTACCTTTAGAAGAAAATAGCCTATTTAGTGCCTGCCCTAAAAAAACCACAAAGAACTCAACCTTTCAGGCAATAACCAAAATCTTTGGTCAAAATCCAACCTATTTGCTTGAAATCGCACATTCCTCGATGATTTCTAACCATTTTATGAACGAATTTTCATTTTTTGCGTACGGGCCAGCGTCACCCGAAGCCACTTTTCATTAAGCCGTTGCTCTTTTCAGGCCGCTCTTTGCTCTGCCTGGCAGGCCTTCTTCTGCAACAAGGTAACCAACCGATACAGATTGGTGCAGAACATCCAAGGCCACATGATGACGGTTACCATCAACCTCGGTGACCGGGCACCAGACCAGCCCGTGCTGGTCCGGCATTAATATCAGATTCTACTGTAAAGTGTTTCCTTTTGGCTCTGATAAACTCCGGGTGTCGCTCTCGAAGCCTGACCTGTTCTGCCCTCTGCCTTTTTTGGGCAACACTGCCCGGTCGAGGAATTCTTCCAGCTTTTCAAGGTTCTCTTGTGACTAAAAACCCCGGTCATAACCGTCTTGTGTCACCTGTGGTAACCGTTGTTTGACACCTTCGGCAATCAATACCGTGACCTGTTCGTCGATTTGTTTTTCCATAGACAGGTGATGCAAGGTAAAGCCAAATTGATCCTGTAATACGCAGACCCTCAGGTCCAGTTCTACTGGCATACCTGACTTGCCTTTGCTGATCCATTCGGTATGGCTTTCGAACGAGGGTAAGCGCTTAGTCAACAAAACCTAACCCGCAGTGCTTAAGTGGGATATTTTAAAGATACCAGTTTGATGTTCATAGGCAACAGCTGTTCCACGTCCGCGTCTTACTCTGGGGCCGGTAGAATCGTCAATACATGCCGTAGCCACGCGTAAGGCTTATGTCTGTGGATTTTGGCAGTTTACACCAGGCGTACAGAATCGCACCGCTGCGTGTAGCAACGAAACTGTCTGAGTATAGCCAGCTTTTGCGCCCTACCACGAAGGGTTTGATCGCCCGTTCTGATGCGTTGTTATCGATGACCGCAAGACCATTGTCCAGATAGCGCACAAGGTACGACCACTGATTCTGCATATTGCGGATCGCCTCCCACTGTTAAACCTTAAGAACTAAAAAAAGATGCGAAATGTAGTTCTTGAAATTAACATGTCATTTAAAAAAACTTTGATTCAGGTCGCAGTTAGTGGAAATTAAAAAACACTGCATAGTGTAGGAATCGCCTGCTAATACTCAAGATGTTTTTTAAATGATGATGTGATTTATTGAAATTAAATTGCAAAACTCTAGTCTATTTTGTAGGCTTGTGAACGATAAAACCAGTTAATCGTTGACTTTATTCCTGATTTCAAACTAGTAAACTCATAGTCATCCAATACGTTCGATAGTTTATCTATATCAAGAAACTTGGATTTTGCGCCTACATATCTTTCTGTATCAAAATTTACGTGACTTAATGGAAAATCCACTTCATCACAAATGAGTTTTGCGTAATATCGTATAGTGAACTCTTTGCCCGTTCCGATATTGAAAATATCATTATTGTTTTGTTCAGTTAACTTCCAGAGTATGTGAACAAAATCATCTATGAAAATAAGCTCACGTTTTTGATGCCCATCTCCCCATAAAACAACATCGTATCCATACTCTTTACCTCTGATGATCTTTCGTATTAAATCGAATATAAAATGCATTTGGCGACCATCAGTATGGTAACCAGGGCCGTATAAAGTGGATGGAACTACATATAGATAATCTAATCCATACTGTTTGTTTAATGCCCTTGCTCCCTCGTAGAGCATTCTCTTTGTCATTGCATATGTATACAAGCTATCAATGGGCTGCCCTTCCATATAGTTGGTCTCAGTGTGTTTTATATCTGGTGCATAGCCGCAACTTGTACCAATCATTATTAGCTTGGAATGTTGCTGATATGAGGCCCACCAATCTAAAACATTCGTGTTGATATGCTGATTAATAATCCACTGTTCCCCAGGATAATGAATACAAAATTCCCCCGCTTGCGTCCAAGCTGCCAGATGAAATAAGTAATCAAACTTTTGGCTGGTAAAATTTTTTAAGCTGTCAGAGTTTCTTAGATCACAGTTTCTTGAATTCAAACACACTAATTCATGGCTCAATGACACAAGATATGAGCATAAAGACGTACCGAGGAAGCCACTACTTCCAGTTATTAAAATTTTCATATGATCACTTAATCTCTACGGGGAAGTAAAATTCGACACCTTTTTCAATGAGATGCTGATTGTTTTTTAAAATTTCATCTTTAAAGTTCCACGCGAGTACATAGTAAATGTCAGGATAAGAATTTAAATCTGACTCTATTAAAATCGGTATGTGCATGCCAGGAGAATAGAGACCACGACGTAGTTCATTCTTTTCAATCAATGCTTTAACTAATTCTCTGTTAATTCCAAAATAATTAAGCAAGGTATTACCTTTAACTGGTGCGCCAAAGCCATAAACAGTTTTACTATCAGATTTAGCGGATTGAAGATAGTTCAGATTCTGTTGCTTCATGACCTTGATGTCATGACTGAATTTTTCATAAGCTTCAAATTGATTACAATTAGAAATTGCTTCACTTTTACATAGATCCAAAAATCGTTGAGATGTAGGAAAAACTCCTTTGTGGGAAACGAAGCAAATAGCTGATCCTCCATGTATAGGACTAAGGTAAGCATCAAACATTTGAAGATTATGTCTTTCTAGCAAGAACTGGATTGTTTCAAATGTATAATACAGTAGATGTTCGTGATAAATTTGATCAAAAGCATTATTTTCCAGAATGTTCTTCATGTATAAGAACTGTACAACAAAAATGCCATCTTTTTTCAAACCATTTTTTATGGCTCGGCAAACAGAATGTAGTTCCTCAAGATGAAAAAAAACGCCGGCTGCATTAATAACATCAAATTTTTCTCCAATATTTTTCATTGTACTTTCATTAAAAAAATCATTGATAGTAGGAATACCAAAGTCAAGAGCAATGTTTGCTGTTGTTTTAGACGACTCGACTCCAAGAACGTCATAACCTAAAGATTTAAAATGTTTTAACTGAGTTCCATCATTAGAGCCAATATCTAATACTGTTTTGTTATTTTTACCACGCATGAATCTTTTATCCACATCACTGGCAACTTGTTGAAAGTGTGAGGATAAGGATTTGGTAATGCCCGAGAGATAGGTATGATCTCCGAACATAACTTCTTTTTTTACGGTATAACTGAGCTGCGCTGCATGGCAGTCATGACAGAACATCAGAACAAGTGGGTAAAACTCTTCCTTACCTATCTCTCTTTTTTTAAGAAAATCATTGCCCCATGGTTGTTCACCAAGATCAACAGCAGCCTGAAGATTACTAGAGTCGCAGATACGGCACATCATAGTTGGTCGTCCAGCTTCGTGAACCACATTGAGCCACCACCCCTCCATGACTGATTCAACTCATCATTACCTAGACCAATAAATTCGAAGTTAATATTCTTGCCGAAGAAATTATTACGACAGATCCAGGCTGTTGGCAATATAGGCCTGATACGTTCAAATGAGGCCATTAAATAGACGGCCAAGAGATATTGTTCATTCCAATACCAGTATTTGAAACTTTCAGGATAATCCCAAGGTAAAGTTACATCATGAATATGGATAAGAACTCCAGGCTGTATTTTAGGTAGGATATCAATAAAGAATACTGTTACATCAGAGTTCATAAATGATCGATGGGAACCATCAATAAATATAATATCATTTGGATTTAGTGAGTCAAAAATTGACAAATCACATATTTCTAAAGGGCTGCGAACTACAAGATCACATATGTCATCTATTTCTTTTCGTGGTTGCGGATCAATGGAAATAATCTTGGTTTTAATTTTTGAATCATTAATTGCCAATTTGGCAAACGATGTGGTCATTCCAGAGCCAACCTCTAAATATATTGATGGCTTGTATTTGAAAATCATTGTGTAAAGTGCAAGCGAATCAAATGCACATATTGGTCCACCAAGCCAAGAGGGGGTTATAGCGTTTTGTGTAGAACTAACAGGGATGTGATTAATTTTTAAACTATGCATTTCATCTAAAAAAGTCAGGTAGTCGTCATTGTAGAGCTCAAAAAAATCGCTAATTAATCTTATTCTATCTGATTTATACCCGTATCTAGGCGAAAAATCCTGTGATGGCTTGTAATCTAAGGGTATAAAGAACTTCGAGTATTCAGTACCTTCTAGAATTTCCATGTCTTTATACCCTGAATTCTTTAGAGTATTTAAAGATTTTTCTAATTCAAATACCCTCGACTCTAACTTATCCTTATTCGTTAGCTTACTTATCCAAGTCTTAATAGTTTGCTCTAATCTCATATACAAATCCTCATGTGTATAGTAAAATCTTTTAAAAATATGATTCGTACATAATGAGTAAATTATTATCGAAATCAATTCGGTAATGAGTGATTACAGGTGTACGCAATATCTAGAAATTAATTAAGATTTAGTCATTAATCCAGTAGTAATTTTTTGAATTAAAGGGGTGAGTAGTGTCCAGGTTACTGTACTCAGTTCTACGATCATCCCGATAATAAGTCATTCAGCTATTTTAAAACTATCCACACTCCTTTCTTCAGTTAAAAGAATACTGAAAAATTCATTTTTAACACTGATGATTACTGTTTAAAACAGTTTAATTAGAAAGAGCGTTAACATAGTTCTACCGTGGTCGTGCAACCTACTATTACTAACATAAAGAGATTAAAAATCTGAAATTTTTGCAACTAATACATGACCCATTCTAGAAAACTTATAACCCAGAGGTGATAATATCCTAATGCATGCATCATCTGTTAGAATATCAGATTTTGGGTGGTTATGAATGTCAATGTAAAGAATAGGTTTGTATTTTACCAAAGTCTTCAGCCCACCATTCAGGACTTTGTCTTCAAATCCTTCAACATCGATTTTAAATAACATTCTTGCAATAGCATCAATCTTTATATCCGATACAACAGAGTCAAGTGTCCCAACTTTAACAGGGTAAATATCTTGACCTTCATAAGATTCTTCCTCATTGTCAATCTCTAACCATGATCCTTCAGGAAGAAAAGGGTTTTTCCCGGTATCATCCTCGGGGAACTCTATGAAGTTCGACTCTCCATTAGTGTCAGATATAGCAAATGGTAAGATGGTGATATTTTGAGCCTGATTGCGTACAGTAAGGGCCGTGGCCAAGCATTTGTCTAAGGGTACCATGTTCATTGGCAAGCTCTCTCAGACAGTCGAAGTCGCATTTAGTGACCAGCCGGAGTGTACCCGGTACTAAGATTTTCCAGAACTCCATGCCAGGGCGATCATTGTTCTGGTCGGTGGTGGTCATAGTATCAAGTACCTGTAAGACCTGGTTGCGTAGTTCGATATTTGTTCATATGTGCTGTAAAGCCCGCAATAATCGTGGAATATCGTCCCTTGATTTAGCATCTAAGGTGATGGCAGAGACATCAAACTCTCCCAGCTGCATTTGTGGGTTTATGGTTTGGCGCATAAATGTGAAAACAGCCTGTTTTGGTAAATCTTCAAGAACTATATGGGGCTGAAGGCTTCTGTATTCAAGTGCTTGAGGGTTTTCGGACAGGCACTACTTACCAAGATTGAGGGGGATTTTGTTCGAAACGATTTGATTACCATTAATATTATTAAAAACATTTATCTTTATATCAAACAAGCTGCTAAATTTTGCAGGTATTTCAAATTTAAGCTCATCAACTTTTTTTTGTATGCATAAGCAATGTTTTTTATTTGCGCTTCTGATTTAAACAAGACTGAGTCATCTGTTACGCAGTAAGTGGAGACCAGTTGGATTGTTGCTCGAGAGATTTTATTTTCTGCAGCGACGGGACCAGCGTTGATTATCTTGAAAAACACTGTAGCCTACACATTTTAAAGTAAATACTTTATGTATGTATTTTGATCCACTTAAAGCAACCACAGCAGAGCAGTTTATTAACTTCAAAAATTATTTTATTTTTTGAAGATTAACCAATCTTGGAAGCTCCTTTCTGGTGGCTCTTTATGTTCTAAAAAAGTAAGATAACGAGACCAGTATTCTATCGCTATCTCTTTTTTCCAAAAAACTTGGCTAACGCTAGCATCACCATGATAGAGATAATCAACATCCATTAACGGATTATCATAAACCCTAGAAGTGAGATTTTCTCTAACCCAGTTTTCATTTCTATGCTGATAATAAAATGACCAAGCATTCTCAGCGTGTATCGTTTGAAGCAAAAGACCTCTAGGTTTCAATATACGCTTTAACTCAAGTAACCATGCATCCCATTGATACTTTATATGAGTAAAGACTGAAAAACCGTAAATCACATCAAAAGTATTATCTTCATAAGGCAAATGAGGTAGCGTAGATGAGTTCATGACATTAAAGTATGAAGGAAAGTTCTGTCGCATCCATTGAATAGCTCGAGCCTGAACATCACAACCGAATAAAGACCAATTATGTTTCAGATATTCACTATTGAAGTGTCTAAGAACTCTTCCTGAAGAGCAACCAAAATCTAATATGCTTAGATCACTTTTCTTATTAGGTAAGTATTTATTAATTACATCTTTGATTAAGATTGAGTCATCCTTTCCCCACCGAATATACTCCTTCTCATTGTCTATAGCATAACCAAATCTGGCATCATTACCAGGTATTGGAAGCTCCGATAACTCCTCATTCAAAACTGACTCATCATAAATAACCGGCTCAGTTACATCAAGATAATCTAAAGGTTGATGATAACCAAACCTGGGCATAACGGTGTATTCTGACCTAACACGTTCTAAGACATGATCAGATAACTCGTTTATAAATCGTAGATCATCCATTGCTAAATTACCTTCAAACCTTGTGCTGCTTTTTAAGCATTCGATCAAATATCATTATTAAAAAACAAGTGTCTATTAAATAAAACTTACCAAATGTTTGAATGCTGTTCATAGCGATTATCATTGAATATATTGTATGTTATAGGTAATTCCATGTCTCCAAAAAATGCTCTGTGCTTATTTTCATAACATTTGAATTTTTTCATAACTCTTGCAAAGTTCAAACTATTAATAAAAGGGCTTTTCAATTTTAATGAAAACTCAAAATCTCGAATAAGAGACTGCATGTCTAGTAAATCATCAAACAGCTCTTTAAACTCGTGATCTTTCTGTTTAATAAACATACAAGCAGAGATTGCGTACTCAATGTCGCAGCTCATGTGTTTGCAATAGGATTTTCTGTAACCAAGAGCTAGAGACAGCATTTCTATAGAATCAGATAAAAGCCGTTCCTCAAATGCATAATTGTAACCATCAGTAGTACGATGTATGTACCAGGCCCTAAGATCTTCTATTTCAGCAGTTGGACTACATGTTGTTTGACCATCAGGGTAGTTTAGGAATAAACCCAGTACTTTTGGGATGTATTTTATTTTTATAAATGGTAATACTCTGTTTTTAAATTCCGTATCACCAGCAGCTTTAAATGTCTCATCATAATAACCGCATCTTTCATGAATATTTTTTCGATACATGCCGCCAACCCATGATAAATAACAGGTTTCAAGATATACATGTTCCTTTTTGCCTCCTGTACGATCATAAACCATGATATCTCTATTAAATAGACCATTTGGCTCAACTTCAGTTACCAGACTATTAGCCATGACCCAATCTATTTTAGAGTTATCATCCAATTCATCTGAAAGTATTTCCAAGCAATCAGGGTAAAGTGTTTCATCAACACCCAAGAATACAAGATATGGAGATTTTGAAAGTTTTATACCTCGATTCCACGCACTTTGTATAGTCTCACGTTGTTGTGATCGGGCATAGACTGCATTTAGTTGATTTTCTAGTTGGTATCTACGAAATAGCTCATACTCATTGCTTGGTGAGGCACTGTCTATGAGAATAATCTCTACACAATTTTTTTTTATTAATGTTTGATTTTTCAGTGCTGTTAGAAAGAAAATTAATTTTTCCGCAGCGTCATAAATTGAAATAATTATTGATACCTTTGTTTTAATAGAATATCTATCGTCACTAATCAGTTCCCATTTTTTTTCAACATATTCACTATGGTTTTTTTTGCGCTCGTGCAGGTATTTATATATGCTATTTTCTGCTTGATTGTTTTTGTCATACATTAAGCTTAATACCGTTGCTTCTTCATGGTAATTATATTTATTCAGAATGCTAAGTGTGTTATTCAATATTCCTAAATTATCACTACCTAGACATCTAAGTATTCTTATTTGGTAAGTTGCTGAATTTAATTCGTTACCAAGCATAGCCTCTATACGTGATAACTCACGCCAGAAATTACAACGCGAGAATATTTTATTATTACTAGCTGATATTAAACTTTTCTTATACTCAAGTAGACCTCTGCAATTTTCATCTATCTTTCCTAATAGTTTTATTTTTTTGTTTTGTTTTATTATGATATTAAATGGATATAATTTCTCTTTTATTGAACGAAGATTATCTGAATTTATTCTGGAGTGAATATAGTCGTAAGGAGAACTTATAAGGTATTTAACGTTATGGACTATTTGTTCTGGGATTAATTTTATTGATCTATTTATAATTGATCGTATTTGTAATTTCGTCTCTTTATACTCACACAGATAAAAAGAAGAATCATTATTCTTTGCTTCTTTATCAATGAAAGATTGGTATATTTTTAAAAAATTTAGTTTTCTTTGCTTTTCATTTGAATGAAACTTTTGTAGAAAACTTTTAAGACGGCTTCTGTAGTATTCGTAGTTGTCGATTAGGGATTGTAGTTTATTGATAGACGAATATAAGTTATCCATATTTATTTTCACATAAGGTAGGCTTGGGTGGTATCTATCTAAATAATTACAAACGCCTGCTTTGTCGGAGATCGCTACTGGACATCCAGAAAATAAGGCTTCAAGTGCCACTAGATTCAGTGTGTCATATCTAACAGGCAATAAAATAATGCTTTTTCTCTTATATATACTGAACATTTCTTCCTTATTTATTGGAGACATGTGATTAATAACTATTTCTCTATTTTTTGCGATTTTTTCTAATAGAACACTTGAAGATATTCCATTAAATGAATAGTCATCATCTCCAATATCATATAATTTGTCGTATGTTCTTTGAGACAACCATTTTACAAGTTCTGTATAAATATCATTTCCCTTTCTTCTTTCCCTCCTTCCAATGCAATAAATGTCAGGTTTTTTATTACTGAATGCTTCATCTGTAATTTTTGATTTTATAAAACAGATTGGATCAACAAAAGTTATTAAGTTGTGTTGCTTGCCTATCCATTCTTCCATGTAATATGGCGAAATTGAATAAACACCGTCCGAGCTTTTGAACTGTAACTCTTCCAGATGTACTAAATCATATATGTTCTCGCTTTTTGTCCTATCCCAGTTTAATTTTATTGATGTAGATATATTGCCATGGAGAGAAAGTAAAATTCTTTTGAATGTGACTTTATTTGATTTAAGCGTTAATCTTAGAACTGAACCAATGGTAAGGTAGTCTGGTTGGTCAATAATGTCGAAAGTCATTCCAGCTACAGAACGTGAATATTGATGAGCTTCTTCAATTGCATTCTTAATAAAGGATGGCGGGGCTGGAATCATTGATAGTTCAATTTTTTTTCGAGGAAGTAGTTTAATTGAATGTGCATTCTTTGGCTTTCTGTATCTGTATTTTGTTATGTTTTTTTCTTCAAAATAATAAAATTCGACTTCAGGCGTAGATTCTATGATTTGACGATAAATTGTTTGACCACCACCAACACTATTGTACAAGTCTTTTTCTACGATTAATACTTTCATTGACTGCTAATCCTCGGGGTCGTTAATGTATTCAGACTTGATTTTTTTAACCACTCATTTCTTATATCAACCATTTTTTTTTCATAGTATGATCGCTTTTTTATTAATTCAAAAATTGCGCTTGGTATGTCTTTATCGTTTGAGTATAAAACACCACCTTGGTATATTGTTGAATTTGACGATAATTCAATTTCATAAATGTATATTGATTTTATCATATGAAAGGATTTTAATTTTCCATCTAAAAAAAAAGATAGTGTGCTCGAATTACTGCTTGGAATGCAAATTAAACCTAATGCGGTTTTGTTTCTCAAATCTAAGCTAATTGACGAGATGTACTTTGATTTATTAACTGTACTATTGTAACTATTTCTCCATGTTGCATCCATATATGTTCCAGGGTTTTCTCTATACTGTTCTATTTTTATTATCAGGTTTGTTTTTTCTGTGTTGGATTTACATTTAATAGTAATGTTAAAGTAGGAATGTATTCTTTTAAGTATTATCGTTTGATGTATTTTGTTACTAAGAAGTAGTAACTCGTAAAAAAATTGATTGTATCTATCTGCTTCGTATGCCATCCATGTTTTACTTGGTATGATAAATGGCACTCCAGCCGCTAAAGCCTCTGCAAACACACCTGAGCTTCTAGCATAATAATGTTCATGGTTGTAAGGTATTAAAATAATATCTGAATCGTTTATTAAATCAATATATTTTTCACTATTGAATGGTCCATCGATTATTTTTACCATATCACTGTAATTCTCTATTAACTGATATCTTGCCTTTCGTGTCTTTGACTCACCGCCTTTGATATTGAAATTACTTTGGATGGTGAATTTTATTTCATCTGAAGAATACCCTGCCTCTATTGTTTTTCCAACAATGTCTGGCAAGAGATGGAATCCTTTTTCATCTCTTGCATCTCCTATGTACGATATGTTTAGTGTGCTTTCTGATGTTTTTTTATGTTTATTAAGCAAGGTGTCTTGTGGTATTGGTAATGTGCAAAATTTCACCAAGCCTAATAAATTATATTGCTCTGAGAGAAGGTCTGTATCTGTATAAAAATTTAAGCATAGAGGTTTTCTTAAAGATATTTGCTTGCACAATGAAAGGGTTTCTATTAAATTTAGTTGATATTTTATTTGGTTAGAGTAATCAAACTCACGGCCTGAAAATATATTTCTTCTAAATAAGAAGTGCCAATTAATTTCATTTTTTAAATGATTCTTTATTGCTTTGTAACAGCCTTTCAACTCAATATTCCCTATGGTTGGAATAAATACTATATCATTGTCAGCTATATTTATATTTTTATGTAAAAGTAATAAATCTTTATAAAATTGATTGTTGTGACTATCCATATTTTTTTTAAAAAACACATGTCTTACTAATTTGTTTAATAAAATTCTGATGACTGGTTTTACAATAAGTATTGCTTTTTTTAACTTATTTCGTGTGTCGTATTTTCTATCTATATCTATGTGTTTAAGTTGGCTTATTTTCTCAATAAAATATTCAAATCCTATTTTTACGAATTCCGAAACAAGTTTTTTTTTAATTATACCTGCTCTTCTTGCTAGTGCTTTAATAGCTTTTGAAGTAAATGTTTGTTCACTTTTTAGGTTTTCCCAGAATGTATACTTGAATATATTTTCTACTATGTCGATTCCATTAACTTCCATGTTTTTGAAACTTTGGTTTGTCACAAGAACTGTTTTAAATCCATTTTTTTTTGCCGCTTTCAAAGTTCGCAGTGCATATTCAAGATGATGACCTCCTGAATCAGTTATAGATTGATCAATGAGGATGAATTTTCTCACTTTCACTCACTCTTGGATTTAATTAAATAGATGGTCTTACATGAAAAAACTCTGCTCATAAATTTTGATAGCGTGAGTTTGAAATCATTTTATATCCCTTTATTAATTCTCTTATACCATCATCAATTGTGAAGCTTGTTTTATACTTTGTTGCTTCGATTTTCTTGTTTGAGACAATATAGTTCCTCTGATCTGGATCTTTCCTAATTTTCTCTTCAAAATAAACAAAATCAGGTATTTGCCTTTTTATATGTTCACAAAGTTCTTTTTTTGATAAATTTGCATCAGATAATCCGACGTTGTATATTTCACCTCTCATTATCGCATGATTATCTATCCCATGCTGAAAAACACGACTAACATCTCTTACATGAATATAATTTCGCTTAAAATTGCTCTCAAACAACACCTGAAATCGGTCATAAACAGCACGGTAAGTAAAGTCATTAACTAGCAAATCTATCCGCATTCTTGGCGACATGCCAAAAACGGTTGCAAGTCGGAAACTTATTGCATTGCTATGATCCATTAAATATTTTTCAATCTCAGCCTTTTCTCTGGCATACTGACTTATTGGGTTCAGTGGAGATTGCTCGTCAAAATAACAGTTTGGCTCACTTGTGCCGTATGCACTATTGGTAGTCGGCATTAGCACTAACTGATCTTTAGATAATAGTTTGAGCATCATCTTGATAGCATCGTAATTTGTTGATGTAGCGCTTATTGGATCAAAATTGCAAAGCGGTGCACCTACCAACGCAGCAAGAGGTATAACTATGTCAGCACTTTTAAGTAACGTTGCTACAATTGATTTATTTCTGATATCTCCTTTAATTACGGTAAAATGTCGATGATATGCACAATGATTCAGACTTGATTGCTTGTACATGAAATTATCCAATACAGTAACTTCATAACCTTTTACAAGTAATTCAGGCACTAGTATTGAACCAATGTAACCAGCTCCACCTGTAACAACTATTTTATAACTCATATAAATCTCAATTCATCACAGAATATTTAATAAAACAAACAGATTATGCTCGAATTAAGCTTTCTTATTTTCTGTACTGTCTGAGCCTCCAGTCTGTCAGGCAATGTCCTCAAGACAGCCCCTTTTTTTCTGGCTTGCTTTATCATAGGGTAGTCCTCTCGGTTGATCATTGCTCCTTTCCCTGAGTGCTGGTAGCACTATGGTAATCGGCCATGAAGTGGTTAATCGAGAAGTCATTTCGAACCTGTGATTTTAGATCGCTGGAGGTAATAACAGAAAGCGAAACCTCTGGTTGAATAGTCCCACAACTAGCTTGAGAAGCAACAACCACCATCCAGCTCGAGATAACCGAGAGCTGAACCAGCGAATTTGGAAAGAGAAATTAGGGGCCAATCCGTTAAAATCTGATCACGACAAACAGATGGAACCTGCGCTAAGCTTGAACGCTTAAGGCTTCGGTTTAGAGTTTGTCACTTCACAGATTCTTGTTCCAATCTCCTGCTAATAAATCAGCTTTCAAGTGAATTCACCCGATTTAATAGTTCAGTCAAATGATTCTTTGGGCTATCATCTTTCCGATAGGCATAGCCGAAGTTGCTGCGGGTGATGGTGCGTTGCATACATGTAGCATCCTATTAGTCTCAAGAAACAAAAAATCATCCACAGCTTCACCATTTTTGGTTATGACTTGAGCACGTATTCCAGAATGTCTTGAAGTTAGATCACTAAGGCTAAGTACCGAACAATATTTTTGACACTCCAAAAGATACGCTGACTTCAAAATACTACCTTTTAGTTCATGTAATGCGTTACTTCGGTGTTTCCATATTTTTTTCCAAAATCCTGAAAAAGTTATGAACGACGACAAATCTCTTATGTCAAATGAGAACCTAGAATACTTCTCGCGCGCGAAACTTATGACAGCATTTGGTCCAACGGTGACTCCACCTTCTATGGTTCGGGTGAGATGGATACCTAAAAATGGAAGACTTGGATCTGGAACAGGATAAATTAAGTGGTTGATGATATTATTCTTGCTTGCTGGAAGTCGGAAATACTCACCCCTGAAGGGGACAATACGAAAGTCAATCTCAATTCCTGCTAATCGTGCAAGCCTGTCAGCTTGTAAGCCACCACAAACAACTAACTTTCTTGCCGACCAACTTTTACTATTAGTCGAAACTTGCACCACATCATTCTTCTCTATTATCGAAAGAACCTTTTGCCCAAGAATGAAATCAATACCAACTTTTTCAAGTAACTTTGCTATTTTTATTGCGAGTTCATTGTAATTTACTATCGCCGTTTTCGGACTTAGAAGCGCAGTAGTGCCTCTAATGTTCGGTTCGATAGCTCGAATTTCTGCTGCTGTAAGATGTTTGAGATCTATGCCATTAGCCGCTGCTCGTTGATAGAGCAACTCAAGACGCTGTTTTTCAGTTGGATTAGTTGCCACAATCAACTTACCACATTGTTCAAAGGGCACTTTGTGTTTTTTGCAAAAGTCTCTCGTCATTACCTGCCCTTGGCGACATAATCTCGCCTTTAAACTACCCGGTGTGTAGTAGATTCCAGCATGAACGACACCACTATTGTGGCCAGTCTGATGTGTGGCTAGACGTTCCTCTTTTTCTATTAAGCATATTGAAGCTTTACGGCTCTCCAAGACGGCCTTAGCCGTTGCCAGACCTATGAGGCCACCACCTATAATGCAATAGTCATAAATCATAAGGGGGAGTAGTGAGACGAAGTACAGACAATTAGGTTGTTTAACTTTTTAAGCATAATGATTTTCTGATGGATCTGAGTTCTGTGCCTACGGTTGAGAAGGCTTTGAAACATGTTTACGGTTCATCGCCCTTGGGTGAACAAATAGACAGATAAATTCAAAAGAAAGGCTACCGCCCGTCCAAATTTTTTTCGCTATTTTCTGTTGATCATCTGAAGGCACAAAACACCGATTTCTCCGCACACGGAGAAACATACGACAAACAACATAAAAATTTAGAAAAAACGTCTTTCTTTGGCAACAGACAAACGACACCCTTGAGTAAGCAAAGCCCACTTTCAAGTATGCAGGATTATAAAAACGACAAACTATATAAGTCTCAATGATATAGAATGGTTAGCTCAATGTTCTTGCGCTAACCGGCTTGGAGAAATAGTCTAGCAAAGCTTTTTAAATTTACATGTAAGGTGTCGATTTTTTTTACATGTTGACCCTTATAATTTGCTAAATCAGGTCCTCAGTCTTTTATCTGTATACTCTTCCAGTAATTGCTATCTTGCCAATGGCAACTGTCTCGTGCTTAAAGGTAATAACTGCAACCCCCCCCACCTCGCTGTCTCGGTCAGCACTGATGACTACTGCAAAAAAGTATCGGAAGATATCAATGATATTTCCAACAATTCCCGATTCAGATGTACTTTTTAACTGCAGACATGTGTCGTGCGACATTGAGGTCTATGAGTAGCTTTTCCTGTTTTAGTTTGATCTGGATTGCACCGGGTAGACACAGTAAATTATCCAGAAAGTGACTACAGCACGTGCAATATCGTCATCGGGGCGCAGTCCGGACGGTCAGCTCATAATTGTCTTTTCGGGAGGTGAAGTGATCAGACTGGGAAAAGAAATCCGCTTTGTTGAAGTGCTTGTCGTAAAGATTCAGCCTTCTCTCTACAGGCTGCCTGATTTAAAGAAGTTCAGCCCTGCTTTCGATTAAGAACTGATAGAAAAGGAGTGTGGGAACTCTCCCTGTTTGAGTCCATCAGTCACTAACATCAGTAACAACCCCATCAACAACCCGCTGCCGCAAAGGACAGTGCCCCAGCTGGTAAGCCAGTTCATTGGGATGATCAATATCCCACAGGCAGAAGTCTGCCACTTTACCTTCTTCCAGGCTGCCATAGTGGTCGGCAATACCCAGAGCTCGAGCAGCATTAACAGTGACCCCTGCCAGAGCTTCTGCGGGTGTGAGTTCAAAAAAGATACATCCCATATTCATCATCATTCTTATTGAGGCCAGAGGTGAGGTCCCTGGGTTGGTATCTGTGGCAAGAGCGATCGGGACTTGATATTGCCTTAGCAGTTCCACGGGGGGGACAGTCTGAGAACGCATGAAGTAGTAAGACCCGGGAAGCAGTACCGCAATAGATCCGGATTCGGCCATATCGACAATACCCTGCTCAGAGATATGTTGCAGGTGATCGCAGGAGAGTGCATTCATTTGTGCTGCCAGAGAAGCTCCCCCATTTTCTTTGAACTGTTCGGTATGGCATTTTGTCGGCAGGCCGTGGTCTATAGCTGCCTGAAAAATTCTGGCTCTGTGGGTCATGGTGAAGGCAACATTTTCACAATTTACATCCACGGCTTCTGCGAGTTTTTTTTCAGCTAATTCCGGGATGAGTTGTTGGCAGATCATGTCAACGTATTCATCGGTTCTGCCCGCATACTCCGGAGGCAATGCATTGGCAACCAGCAAGGTATTGATAATTTTTACAGAATGGCGATTGCGCAGCTCTTTGGCCACTTCCAGCATCTTGATTTCATCCGTCAGGTTCAGGCCATAGCCTGATTTGATCTCGATCAGCGTAACGCCTTCAGTGGTTAATGCCTTGATGCGGGGCAGAGCCGATTTAATCAGTTGCTCTTTGGAGCGCACCCGGGTGGCCCTGGCAGTGGCAAGAATACCACCGCCCTGGGCGGCAATCTGTTCATAGGGCACGCCTTTCAGTCTCAGTTCAAATTCCTGAGCTCTATGGCCGCCGAAAACCAGGTGCGTATGGCAGTCTATGAGGCCGGGTGTCAGCCAGCCATTATGACCATCGATTACGTCATAGGGCAGTCGCGTAGCAGTAACCTCGGACATGGATTCTATGCGTGCGATTTTTCCACTGTGAATACCCAGGGCACAATGGTGTTTCAAGCCATAAGGATCTGACACGGCAGGATCAAAAGTCGCCAGATTGACGTTAATCCAGACTCGGTCGCAGTCTTTAAGTTGGATCATGGGGTGCATTGCCATGGGTTGAACTCAGGACAGTTGGCTCCAGACAGAAGCCAGTATCAAGATGCCGGCAGTTCATAAAGACTGGATATGGGAGATAAGGATAGCCAGATAATCTTAATTCGAAAGGAAATCTGAGTTAAGTAGGTGGTTAAGGTTGGTGAGTTGGGAAAAATAGTCGATTAATCCATCTGACTATAAAAAATGCCTGAATATTACCGAAGATTCATAAATGAACTACCTTGATTAAAAAAAAGCACCAACAACAATCATGGAATTAATTATGCCCGAAGGAAACCTGCAGATAATCCTGACCTTTCTGGTTTATTTTACCGTGATGCTGGGGGTCGGCTACATCGCCTGGCAGAGAACGCTCAGTTCGGCAGATTATTTTCTTGGGGGCCGCTCGCTGGGTCCATGGTCTGCAGCCCTCAGCGCGGGGGCGTCGGATATGAGTGGCTGGTTGTTGCTGGGATTGCCGGGCTATGCTTTTGCCGCAGGTCTGGAAGCATTTTGGTTGGCTGCAGGCTTGTTGGGGGGGACCTGGCTGAACTGGTTGATTGTTGCCCGACGCTTGAGAGTATACAGCGTAGTTGCCGATGACTCACTGACCTTACCGGAATATTTCGCCAGTCGTTTTGAAGATCGTAAAGGGTTTCTGCAACCTGTATCGGCAGCCTTCATCCTTGTTTTCTTCCTGTTTTATACCAGCTCTGGTCTGGTGGCCGGGGGCAAGCTTTTTGAATCTGTTTTTGGCATTGATTATGAGTGGGCAGTAGTCATTGGAATGTTGTCGGTGATCTCTTACACCCTGTTTGGAGGTTTTCTGGCGGTTTGCTGGACGGATCTGATTCAGGGTTTGCTCATGGCAGCCGCTTTGCTGATTGTGCCCATTGCAGCACTGGAGGTCAGTGGCGGGGTGGATCAGGTGTTTGTGGAAATCGGTGCGCTGAATCCGGAGCTTCTGAACCTTTTTACAACCAGTGAAGGTCAGGCGCTTTCACTCATTACCATTGTCTCTCTACTGGGTTGGGGGCTGGGTTATTTTGGTCAGCCTCATATCCTGGCCCGATTTAAGGCGGTGCAATCTTCAGACCAGCTGACTTTGGCCAGAAGAATTGCTGTGAGCTGGACCGGCATTTGTATGCTGGGCGCCTTAATGGTGGGTCTGGCGGGTATTGTTTATACGCAGCGGTCCGGTATTCAGCTGGATGATCCGGAAGCCATCTTTATGTTGATGGTGAATACACTGTTTCATCCGGTGATTGCTGGCATATTACTGGCAGCCATTCTGGCGGCCATCATGAGCACTGCCGATTCTCAGTTGCTGGTCTGTTCTACGGCTTTTGCTGAAGACTTTTATCGGGATCTTTTCAAAGTTGGCGCCGATGCCCGGGAAGTTTTGCTGGTGGGTCGACTGGCGGTTGTAGGCATTGCGGTGATCGCCACATGGTTGGCGATGAATCCCGACAGCAGTGTTCTTGCAATGGTGTCTTATGCCTGGGCTGGTCTGGGGGCGGCATTCGGTCCGGCCTTGCTGCTGTCTCTTTACTGGAAAAGAATGACCGGGCTGGGAGCCTTGGCGGGTGTTGTTACTGGTGCTGTCACCGTGCTGATATGGAAACCGTTAACCGGTGGCCTGTTCGATCTTTACGAGATAATACCAGGGTTCGTGATTTCTATGGTGGCTTGTATTTTGTTCAGCTTTTTGGGACGCCAGCCCTCGAGGAATATGTTAGATCGTTTTGAAAAAGTGTCGAGCAGGACTTGTATTGTTTCCCGTGTTGATGATGAAGAGCCCTCGTTGTCATAATTGCTTAGCATTACGCAGAATTAATCCATCGGGTATAGAGTAAGAGGTGTCTTTTTCCATTAACAAATCCTGAGTTCACAGTGGGAGGATGCCATGAAGCAATTGCAAGTGGCTGTCAAAAAGCGTCATCAGGAGAGTGATGAGACTGATCCTCATGATGCCGAGTTGAAACAAACCCTGGAGCGACTGAAGAAGAAAGGGTTGAACCCCATGCAGATGTGTCACAAGTTGATTGAGCATGAAGAACCTGCTCCCAAAGATCGGGTCTGGAGTTATGATTTGGTGGTAGCGGAGTGCAAGCGGCTGAAAGTTTCATACTGAGCGTTTGATTGAAAAAATGCCAAGGCTTTCAGCGTGGCACCAAAAGAGATCAGTGCGGTGCCACAGTCTTGTGTAAGGTGTTTTTTAACTTCGGCAGCTGTGATCACAGAGGTTGTGAAGGTCTGAGCGTTAAACTTTCCCGGTTTTCAGCAACTGCTGAAACTTCAACTTTTTCTCTTGGGCGCTGAGTTGAGGGGTTTGAAGGTCGGATTGAGGAACCAGCGGGCCCAAGTCCAGGCTGGCAGATTCACTTTCTGGTGCAGGTGAGTCACCTTCTTGCTGAAGCAGATGATTATCCATCACATCCAGAGCTTCCAGAAGACCGGGATAGGCCTCGTCGGATTCATCGAGATCCTGTAGTTTGTTTGAGATGTTATCTCTAATTTGTCGTATACGTTCAACAGAAACCTTATCCTGATTTTCTTCCAGCCATCTTTTGGCAGATTCGCCATTGGTTGCCATACTCGATCCAGTTCCAGAGTATTTATGTCGGGTTCTATAATATCATTTTCATTCGGCTTTTGGTCATGCTTTTGTTGGGGCTTTCGGGTGGAGTTATTTTGTGAAGTTGTCTGAGCCTTTTGTCTTTCAAAATGCTGTTCTTTCCTGACTTACATAATGCTTTGGAAAATACCATCCTGAAGGGATTGATTCTGATAGGTAGAATTTATTATCTGAATTTGACCCAGGCGCTTGGGAGTAGGATGTTGATAGAAGAAGTCCGAAGTCAGGTAGCAGAGCTGACTGAGAGGCTGAGGCAGCTTCGGCTGTCCGGTGCACCGGAGCAGACTCTGGTACGGATAGAACAGCCCCTTCCCATGATTAATTTATTCAACTGGCTGTCAGGTCAGGCATTACCGGGAAAAAGCTACTGGCAGGATCGCGAAAGTGACTACAAGGTAGCGGGTCTTGGCAAAGCCTGGCGGTTTAAAGTCAAAGATCAGGCAGAGGTGAACACTTGCTTTCAACAGGTGAACGCAATGTTGGATAAAACAACGCGTTGCCTCGGATACCTGTCTTTTTCGGACAGTCAGAAGATGATCTGGCCTGAATTTGGGTATGGCGAATTCTTTTTTCCGGTGATCGAAGTGGTTCAGACCCGAAAAGGCTGTTCTTTGGCCTGTCATCTGCCGGGGCATGATGAGCTGTTATGGGGCACCAGTATTGAGAGGGTCCTGGGCTATCTGGCGCAAGTCAACTGGGCACTTGAAGAGGTAGGTACTCACTATTTATTGGGAGACCCGAAATTCATACCCGATCAGGCACACTGGACTTCTTTGATTGGGCATGCCCTTGAGGGTTTTGAGTCAGGAGCCTTGCAAAAAGTGGTGCTTTCCAGAGAGGCACAATTGAGCCTTCTGGAAGGTCAGCTGAACCCCTGGATGCTGCTCTATCACTGGCAATTGGCGAACCCGAGATCTTATGTTTTTGCTTTTGAATCCGATCAGGGTTCACTTTTCTTTGGTTGCTCTCCGGAGCGTTTGTTTCGCCGGGTTGATCGCGTTGTTCAGACTGAAGCCCTGGCAGGGACGACCCGGCGGGGCAGCAGTCGCCATGAAGATTTCAAACTTGAGTTGTGTCTGCTCAATGACTCTAAGAACGTTCATGAGAATCGTCTCGTGCTGGATGATATCCGCAGGCGTCTGGAATCCATCTGCTGTGATCTGGAATTTGACCGCAGTCATTCTGTGGTCAAACTAAAAACGATTCAGCATCTAAGGCAAGTAATAAGGGGCGTGCTCAAAGACGAAGTCAGTGACAGTCAGCTTCTTTCTCTCTTGCATCCTACGCCTGCGGTGGGTGGTGAACCCAGGGAGATGGCAAGACACTTCATTGAAGAACGTGAAGTCTACAGCAGAGGACTCTACGCCGGAGCTTGCGGTGTGCTCGGTAAAAAGCGCAGTGAGTTCACGGTATCGATTCGCAGTGCTTTGTTGGAAGAGAAACGGCTCAGGGTGTTTTCAGGTGCCGGGATAGTCAATGGCTCAGATGCTCAGGATGAGTGGCAGGAGTTGGATAGCAAGATCGGAACCCTTCTGTCATTGCTGGACCCTGAAGCCCCTGTGCTGAATGCATCTAACCAAATTGGAAGATCTAATGACCTTTCCCACCAGACATCCTAGCCTGAATTTTCTCTGGTCAGCACTGATTCTGGAAGAGCTCAGCCGGTTGGGTGTAGAGCAGGTATGTATTGCACCAGGCTCCCGCTCTGCGCCATTGACGCTGGTGGCAGCAGAATTCAGTCAGTTTGAAAAGCATGTCCATTTTGACGAACGCGGTTTGGGTTTCTTTGCTCTGGGACTGGCTAAAAGTACGCGGAAACCGGTTGCAGTGATCACAACTTCCGGGACAGCGGTTGCAAACCTTTATCCAGCCATCATAGAAGCCAGGCAGTCTGGTGTTTCTCTGGTTATAGTCACGGCTGATCGACCTCCCGAGCTTATTGACTGCGGTGCCAATCAGGCCATTGAGCAGCAGGATATTTATGCCGGTTATCCCGGAGCTGTTCTTAAGTTGCCAACACCTGATGAGAATATTCCCCCCAGCTGGCTATTAACCAGTATTGATCAGGCCTTTGCCCGTTCCTGCCAGCAGGGGCTTCCCATGCATATCAACTGCATGTTTCGGGAGCCTTTGTATCCGGAAGGCAAGGCCCATGATTTTTCAGGTTATCTGAGTCGACTGTCATTCTGGTGCTCAGCCAGAACGCCTCACACTGTCTACGACACTGGGATGAATATATCACTCAACAAAAGTCCTGTTGCCTGGTCAGATTTTTCGACGGGCAAAGGTTTGATCGTAGCGGGCCGTATTAATGAGCAAGAGTCTGCCGAAACGGTTGCAGGGTTGGCCCGGGCATTGGGCTGGCCTCTTCTGGCCGACATTCAATCTCAGCTTTATGGCCATTCGTTGGCTGTTTCCCATCCTGATCTGCTTCTGGCCAGCAAAGCCGGAAAAGCGCTGTTGAGTCAGGCTGATCGTATTCTTCAGGTGGGTGCTCATCTGGTTTCAAAGAGACTGGATAAGTTCATTTCTTCCGGCGACTGGCAGCATTACTGGATGCTTGGCCAGGCATTTCGCCGAATGGATACCGGTCACTGCCAGACCTATCGGCTGGTCGGGCCTGTTGCAGACTGCTGTCGTATGTTGACTGAACTTTCTGATGACCTGGGCTCTGATCCATTATGGAAAGGACAGATCGAGCAGTTATCGCAATCGATTCATACTTTGGTGGTCAGGCTGGACTCGGCCCCGGGGTCATTGACTGAACGTTGGCTCGGGGCGTATCTGACCAAACTATTGCCTGACGACAATTGTCTTTTTGTTGGCAACAGTTTGCCCATTCGACTATTGGATATGTTCTCCCTTGCCCCGGTCGGGCAGGTATATGCTAACCGTGGTGCCAGTGGTATTGATGGATTGCTGGCAACGGCAGCAGGTTGTGCTGTGGGCGAAAAGAAATTTATGGTGGCTGTCGTCGGTGATCTATCATTTCTCCACGATTTAAATTCCCTGCAATTACTGAGGCAGTTGAATTCACCCTTTGCTCTGTTGGTCATCAATAATGATGGCGGTGGTATTTTCAACCTGTTGCCGGTTGAGGACCGACCCGAAGCCGCGCAGAAATATTTTGTCAGCCCTCATGGCTTGAATGCCCGTCAGGCTGCGGAAATGTTTGGATTGCCTTACCATCAGCCGGACAGTCGAGAGACGCTGGCAGCTTTGCTGAGGCAAGTGAGGCAGAAGCCGGGTGCATCAGTCATTGAGGTGATGACGCGACCCGGTCAGGCTGCTGAGCAGATAAAGCAGGCGTTGAGCCAGCTGGAGATGTTGTCATGAACGCAACCAACCTTGCTTATCGAACCTGGGGTATCCGTGAAGGTGTGCCGCTGGTTTTGTTGCATGGTTTTCTCGGAGACTCCGGGGACTGGGAGGAGTTCGCCAGACACCTGGAAACTGATCTGTATCTGATAGCCGTTGATTTACCCGGGCATGGCAAAAGTCGTGATGTCAAAGTCAGTCAGGATAATGCTTTTGAAGCGTTCAGCGATCTGCTGCTGGGAACGCTTTATCAATTGGGACTCGATCATTACAGTGTGTTGGGCTATTCACTGGGCGGGCGACTGGCCATGAGCCACCTTGCTCAGGCAGGAGAGGCTATTGACCGGCTGCTGCTGGAGTCGTCCCATCCTGGTTTGGAAGACAACGCTGAGCGTCAGGCTCGCTGGAAGAATGATCAGGATTGGGCGGAGCAGTTTCGCAATGATCCACTCAATGAAGTTTTGCAGCGCTGGTATCACCAGCCAGTCTTTGCGGACCTGAACAGTCGCGAGCGGGAGCAACTAATGCGGCATCGTTGTTCAAGTCATCAAATTGAAGGCTTACCTCCCGACAAAGCCGGTACGAATGGGGAATCTCTGGCATGGGTACTGGAAGCGTTCAGCCTGTCCCGGCAGCCAGAGTTCTGCGGGGTGCTCAATCGTTCTTCAGAAGCGTCACATTATTTTTGTGGCGAACGTGACCTGAAATTTCAGGACGTCGCTCATCGTCTACTTGAGATGGGGTGTGTTCATAGTGTTCATGAGATTAAAGAAGCAGGCCATAACATCCACCGGGAGCAGCCAGAAGCTATGGCCGCAGTTACAAGGCAGCTACTTTTGTGATCTGAGTTCATTATGACACTTGCTCTCTTTCAGTCCTGCAACCTATATCGATATCGACAACCACTGAGCAAGCCTCTTTCGTTAAAAACGATGACACTGACAATCCGTGAAGGGCTCATTCTTGAGATGGTCGATCAGAATGGGCAGGTGCATTACGGCGAAGCTTCGCCACTACCAGGTTTTAGCCGGGAAACTGTCTTTGAAGCTCAGGAGCAGCTGAAAGATGCGGCAGAATACTATTGTTCCCGGGGGGTGATTGATCAGAGTCTTCTATATCCGTCGGTTGCTTTTGCCATCGAGAGCATTCAGTTCAGTCTCGGCAAAGAGCATTGGAGTCAAGAGAGGGTCTCTGAATCACCCTTGCTTATGGGAGCCGATGCATTGACGCTCAAACGTCTGGATGACTGGTCCGGGAACTGGCCCGATGAGTTCAAGTTAAAGGTCGGGGGCAATAGCATTGGGCAGGATGTGGATGCGGTTAATCAAATTCTTGATCGGATTCCGGACGATGTAAAACTGAGGTTGGATGCCAATCAACGGTGGTCTTTCGATGAGGCTTTAGAGTTTGCCAGGCAGGTGCCAGCCAGCAGAGTCAGCTACATCGAAGAACCTACACAGTATTATGAAGAATTTCCGCAATTATTCCAAAAAACCGGTGTCGGGTACGCGCTGGACGAAACATTGCAGGAGTCGGCACTCGGCACGATGCTGCCGGAAATGAATAGACTCAGAGCTGAAGACGGACTCAGGGCTGTCGTATTAAAACCAACCCTGGTGGGTGGTGTGTCCAGATGTTTGACTCTGGCTGACTGGGCCAGAGAAAAAAAGGCCAGAGTCGTTTTCAGCTCATCCTTCGAAAGTACTTTGGGGTTGAGTCTGATCGAGCAACTCAGCCTGCAGTGTGACCCGATGGAAAGTCCTGGCCTTGATACGCTCTCTGCTTTTCAGAACCCCGGATTTTGCCGGTTGCCTGAGTACGGTCGACGAATGTCTTTAGATTTACTCAATGCCATGGAGAATGTATGGAGTTATCGTTCTGCCCTCTGAGAGACTGGTCACTCAAAGATCCTCAAAGGGTCGTTGCCAGAGTGAATGGTCAGCCTGTATCCAGGGCTGAGCTGGACGCAAAGGCAGAAACACTCCTTGATGCATTTTATAGTCAGGGTGTCAGGAGAGGCGATCGGATTCTGGTACCGATAACCTGTGCATGGGATGCGGTCATACTGAGCATAGCCTGCCTGAGAGGCCGGTGGGTCTTTTGCCCGGTCAATCCGCAAATGCCGGACGTGCAGAAGAGGCAGTATTGCCAGAAGATCGGTGCCCAGTGGACCCTTCATGAAGGGTTTGGAGCAATAACGGGCCTGGAATGGCCCAGCTTCTCTGACCAGCCTGAAGCAGCGGATTCCCGTTTGGTCATCGAGCCAGAAGCTCTGTTTGATCTGATTGCTACGTCAGGCACTACCGGTGTGCCCAAAGCCGTCAGTCATACTTTCTCCAATCATGTTTACAGTGCCAAAGGCTCTCAATCCTGTACGCCTCTGACAGAGCATGACGGCTGGCTGTTGTCTCTGCCACTGTTCCATGTTGGCGGCTTTGGCATTGTGGTTCGTTGCCTGCTCGCAGGTGCCGAGATAGTGATAGATACGCAAAAAATGTCATTAGAGCAATTGCTGTTGGAATACAGAATCACCCATGTATCTCTGGTCAATACCCAGTTGCGCAGACTGTTGGTAAGAGGAGCCGATCTGCTGGATAACAGTAAGCTGAAATACATTCTATTGGGTGGAGGGTTTGCGTCTCCTGAACTGGTATCTCAGGTTCAGGAGAAAGGTATTAATATTCTAACCACTTATGGTATGACAGAGATGAGTGCCCAGGTTTGTACCGGAACCCCGAAATTTACCCGCTCAGGAGTAACCTCAGGTGAGCCTCTACCTTATCGGGAGCTGCAAATCGTTGCTTCCGGAGAGATTCTGGTCAGAGGCGAAACCTTATCTGCGGGCTATTTTGACGACGGCAGAATTATTCCGATTGTCGATGAGCGAGGTTGGTATCACACAGGCGACATTGGTCGGTATTCCGGTGATCAAATAATGGTTATTGGTCGTATAGATAATATGCTGATTTCTGGTGGGGAGAACATCCATCCGGAGGAAATTGAAAAGGCCTTGCTCAGCATTGACGACATCATTATGGCGGTTGTGGTGTCTGTAAGCGATGATGATTATGGGCAGAGGCCTTTTGCATTTGTGCAAACCGAGTCGGGCTCTCTGAATGAGGTATTTACAAAACAAAAGCTTGCAGGCATCATTAGCCGATTCAAGATTCCTGATATGATTCGCTTGCTCCCGGCTGAGCAGATACCCACCGGTCTCAAGCCCAATCGTCAAACCCTGAAAGCATTAGCTGACAGGCTAGCAAATCCTTAATCGTATTTTAACTGATTATCGTCGCTATCTGACCCGGACCAAGGCATAATGCTGGCAAATAGCGGTGATAATTGAAGTGTCTGATGAAAACAAAAGATCAAAAAAACATCCGTGCATTCATCGCTGTCAGGATTCCGCTGGAGCTTGCAGCGATACTGCACAAAAAAGCGCGCCACCGCGCCGGTGATGTGCTTCAGCACAAACTTCGCTGGATGGTGCCTCAGCAGCAGCACATAACACTGCGCTTTCTGGGTGAATGTGGCGAACAGAGTCTTGAGCAGTTTTCCAGTTATATCGAAGATGCCCTGGCAAATGTGCACGGATTCGACTGTATGACCGGGTGTTTCGAATTTTTCCCTGATGCACACAGACCCCGGGCACTGGCCTTGAATATACATTCAGGCCAGCAGTTGAATGCGTTGTCCCGAATTTGCGAAGAAGGCGCTCTTATGTGCGGAATGCGTCGTGAAATGCGCAACTTCCGACCCCATGTCACACTGGCTCGTTTCAAGCAGCATCATCATGTGACTCACAGCCATTTTTTCAATATGCCCAGTTACCGCATGACGGTTAATGAAGCGGTATTGATGAAGAGCGAAACCACGGCTGAAGGTACTCAATACTCGGTACTGAAAGAATTCCCTCTATTGCCCCTGGCTAAGTCAGCCTGACACTGAACTCCACAAGTCCAAAGGAAATTGAAACCCTGCACTTTCGTTGAAAGGTGGGGTTTTTTGCTATCTGGTCCAGTCTCGCTGTATGCCTTGATCAAAAACTCACCAGAAATTTGAAATTCGATTAAGAAGTTAATTTTTCGTTAGTAAGACTTTTGGTTCTGATGGGCTAGTTTGGCTTATTATTTTGTTAAATGATTTATTAGCCAAAATATATCTTGTTTTTATATAATAAAACAAAGTTTTTCACTGTTGTAAATTGTTCTTGTCAGGTATAAATTATGCCGCGTCAAACAGGTGTCTTAACCGCTCGAAACCAAGCGGCCTGTGTCTGACAACCTATTAATTTTTTTCAGACTTTTTCTGATGTGACTTACGTCAGAGGTTTTCTATTGTCTGCATTCAGGGGGAGTGATATGTCAATTAAACGCGAAACACTGGCAGATACATTTGCCCTGATCAGTTTTGGATTGGTTGTTGGATTACTGGTTGAGATTCTGGTGGCCGGGTTGACTATTGAACAATCCCTGCAGTCTCGTTTGATGAGTATTCCGGTTAATATGCTGGTTGCCCGTCCTTACGGAATCTATCGTGACTGGATAATGAGTTACAGCCATATCTTCAAATCAAGAAAAGTTGGAGATACTGTTCTTGATATAGTGGCGTTTATCTCTTTCCAGATTCCGGTTTATGTTGTTCTGGTTGCTGCCACAGGTGCAACAATGGAACAGATTATTACTGCCTGTCTGGGTCAGACTGGTGCTTTAATGCTGATGGCTCGTCCTTACGGTGTTTACATGCAGATTTGTCGTAACAGATTTGTATCAGGGGGTATGAGAACCGCTTAATAATATTTTTCATATTAGTACTTAGCTATATAAGTAATCTCCGAAATTATGCCGTTTTAATAGCTGTCATTAATTAATGAGGCTTCCTATTTTCTAACTATCTGGTTATAGTCCCCTCCAGTTTACCCGAATGTGTTGTATGGGTTTGCCTGTTTTAACTCCGCCAATAGTGGAGTTGGACAGTCTCGGTTGCCTCTTTATTATACAATTGCAGCGTCGTCCGGTGGACCCCGGATTCGCACAATTTCCGCCTTGGTCGTTGCGCGACTGTATAAATAGAGTGTTTGCCAAAAGGCGAATGTGCACCTTTCAGGTCGCGAAGCTTTGATTGGATCTTTCTTGTTTCTATGGCCGTAAGTCCGTTTAATTCAAGAGTGAAAGGATTGGCAAAGCACGAATAAGAATTAGATGAAAAAACAGTCATCAATAAAAGAATCCGCTGATAAACGATTAGCAGGACAATAGCTTTTAAAAGTTTTTCGTTTATTGGAACGGTTATCAAGAAGCGACTGTGTTTTCACATTGAATTTGAGGGGGGGAGCATGTCCTTATTGGAGGTCAATGACCTGCGTATTGAATTTCCTTCACGTCACGGTGTTGCAGTGGCTGTAAAGGGAATGTCTTTTACAGTTGCCAAAGGTGAGATTCTGGGCCTCGTGGGGGAGTCTGGAGCCGGTAAGTCCACGGTTGGTAATGCCATTATTGATTTGCTCAGTGCTCCCGGTCGCGTCGCGGGTGGTGAAATCAGGTTGAATGGTGAAATCATTTCAGGTCTCTCTGGTGAAGCCATTCGTAAAGTGCGTGGCAAAAGAATTGGATTTATTTTTCAGGATCCAATGACTTCATTAAACCCGCTTCTGACGATTGAAACCCAGTTAGTCGAAACCATTATCGAAAATCTCGGATTAAATCCGGCTGAAGCTTTCATTAAAGCAATCGATTTGCTGAAGGCCGTGGGTATTCCCGAGCCGGAAATCAGAATCAAACAATATCCCCATCAATTTTCCGGTGGTATGCGTCAACGGGTAGTTATTGCAATTGCTTTGGCCGGCGAGCCCGAATTGATTATTGCTGATGAACCCACTACTGCCCTGGATGTTTCCATTCAAAACCAGATTCTTGATTTGATTCGTGAACTCTGTAAAGAGCGGGAAGTCGGATGTGTATTGGTAACCCATGATATGGGTGTCATTGCAAACGTTACAGACCGCGTTGCCGTAATGTATATGGGAGAACTGGTAGAGATTGGTGAACCTGGCAAGATTCTGAAAAATCCTGAACACCCCTATACACAGAGTCTGATCAGTGCTGTGCCAAGAACCGATGTCAAACTGCATCGTTTTCCGCGGGTTGAATACATTGAGAAAGTCGAAAGCCGCAGCATTGATGTCAAAAATCACTGGCTGGGTCAGCGTGAATCCTTTGGCTCTATAAAAGATGAGAATCTTCTGAGCGTTGAAAATGTCATGCTCAAATTTGAAACCCAGTCAGCTTTCTTGAAAAAGAACCGTCGTTATGTGACAGCATCCAATAATGTTTCATTCAAAGTGCGTGACGGTGAAACCTTTGGTCTGGTGGGTGAATCGGGCTCGGGCAAGTCAACCATTGCCCGTGTGATTGCGGGTCTTTATCAACCTGACTCCGGGCAGGTCTTTTTCGCAGGTAATGATATTACCCGGCTGAACGAAAAGGCCCGTAAGCCTTTAAGACGACAGATTCAGATGGTATTCCAGAATCCCTATTCCAGTCTGAATGCCCGTATGAATGTTAACGATATTATTGCCGAGCCCATTCGTTTTCATGGCCTGGCTCAGTCTGAGCAGCAGATTCGACAGATCACTGCTGACCTGCTGGACCATGTTGGCCTGGGCAGTAGAGCCGGAATCAAGTTTCCTCATGAGTTTTCCGGTGGTCAGCGCCAGCGTATTTCCATTGCCAGAGCATTGGCGACCCGTCCCCGCTTCCTGATTTGTGATGAACCTACATCTGCGCTGGATGTATCGGTTCAGGCGCAGATTCTCAATTTGCTGAAAGATCTGCAGGAAGAGCTGGGCCTGACCATGCTGTTCATCAGTCACGATCTGACGGTGATCCGCCAGATGTGCGACCGGGTTGGGGTTATGAAGCATGGAACGCTGGTGGAAGTGGATGAGACCGAAAAGCTGTTCAAATCGCCCGAGCACGAATATACCCGGAATCTGATTGATTTGATGCCGAAAATGGATCATCTCTCCCATCGGGGTCTGAAGGAATTACAACAGGCACCCGTTGCACTGGTGTGATGTCTGATTGGCCAGCGCGTTAAAGCCCGTGTTCTTTGCCATGAGCGCAGAATCAGTTTTATTTTTTGTTCCAGAAAAAGTTGTTTCTTACAAAAGTATAAAAACGTTTGTTGACCTGCCCAGAGGGTAAAATAATGAAAAAAATGATCAAGTCACTGGCTGGAGTTGCTCTGGCTTCTACATTGGCCATGAGTGTACAGGCCGCTTCGTTGAAGGTTGCTTACGACGCTGACCCTGTATCTCTGGACCCTTATGAGCAGCTGTCGGGCGGTACCCTGCAGATGGCACATATGTCCTTTGATCCACTGATTCGCTGGAATCAGGACTTGAGCTTTGAGCCTCGTCTGGCTGAGAAGTGGGAGCGTATTGATGACCTGACCATGCGCTTTACCCTGAGAAAGGGGGTTAAGTTCCATTCTGGCAACACATTGACAGCCAGGGACGTCAAGTGGACCTACGATCGTATGGTCGACAGTGCGGACTACAAAGCCATTTTCGCTCCTTTCGCCGAGCTGAAAGTGATCGACGACTACACCTTTGATCTGGTCACCAGGAAGCCTTATCCACTGGTTCTGAACTCTGCCACTTACATCTTCCCGATGGACAGCCAGTTCTATAGCGGTAAAGATGATAAAGGCCGTGATAAGGGGCTGATTGTCAAGCACGGTGATAGCTTCGCTTCCCGTCACATTTCCGGTACCGGACCTTACGTCGTCAGTGAGCGTCAGCAGGGCGTGAAGCTTGAATATGAGCGTTTTGATGGCTATTGGGACAAACAGTCTCCGGGTAACGTGGACAAGATTACACTGACGCCGATCAAGGAAAATGCGACACGTGTTGCTGCTCTGCTGTCCGGTGGTGTGGACTTTATCTATCCGGTACCACCTAATGATCATGAGCGTATCAAGCGTTCAGACGATGCTGAATTGATCACTCTGACCGGTTCCCGTCTGATCTCTTTCCAGCTGAACCAGGATCGTGTTGAAGCATTCAAGGATAAGCGAGTTCGTCAGGCCATCGTTTATGCTGTCAACAACGAAGGCATTGTTAAAAAGATTATGAAGGGCTTTGGCGAGGCTGCCGGTCAGCAGGGACCTGAAGGTTACGTTGGCTATGTTGATGAGCTGGCACCACGTTATGACCTGAAGAAAGCCAAACAATGATGAAAGAAGCAGGCTATGAAGATGGCTTCTCTGTCACCATGATGGCGCCAAATAACCGTTACATCAACGATGCCAAGATTGCCCAGACCGTGGCCAGCATGTTGGAGCGTATTAACATCAAGGTTGACCTGAAAACCATGCCCAAGGCGCAGTACTGGCCAGAATTTGATGAGCGTGCCGCTGACATCATGATGATCGGCTGGCACTCTGATACCGAAGATTCAGCCAACATGACTGAATATACGACTGCCTGCAAGGATGACACTACAGGCTGGGGTCAGTACAACAGTGGTAACTACTGCAACGAGTCCATCGATAAGCTGGTTAAAGCGGCAGGGACTGAAACAAACCTGGACAAGCGCGCCAAACTGCTGCAGGAAGTTGAGAAGGAGCTTTATCAGGAAGCGGCTTACGTTCCTCTGCACTGGGAGAACCTGGCCTGGGGTGCCCGTAAAGGTGTGAAAGCCGAAGAAGTGGTGAACATCATGAACTTCCCATACCTGGCTGACCTGGTCGTTAGTGAGAAGTAATCCCCACAGGGCCGGTTTATGCTGGCCCTTTTTTTATTTTTTCTGATCGATAATTTTCTCTGGTCAGTCTGTGTCGTCATCTGAGTAGAGCGGCATTTTCGCAACTATAAAACGCTGCAGGATTTTTTATGTTGTTATTTTTATTCAGGAGACTGATGCAGGGTCTGGTGGTGATGTTTGTCATCAGCCTGATCAGTTTTTCCATCCAGGATAATCTGGGTGATCCTCTCAGGGAGATGGTGGGCCAGTCCGTATCAGAAGCTGAAAGAGAGGTGCTGCGTGATGAGCTGGGCCTGAACGATCCATTCCTGGTGCAATATGGGCGCTTTATGTCCAAAGCCGTTCAGGGAGACCTGGGAACCTCTTACTTCTTTAAAGAGCCCGCCCTGGAAGTCATTATGGATAAGTTACCAGCGACGCTTGAGCTGGTATTCAGTGCTACCCTGCTGATTATTTTGATCTCCATTCCCGCAGGTGTTTACAGTGCTATTCGCCCGAACAGTTTTTTGTCCAGATTGATTCTCGGAGTCAGTATTCTGGGTATTTCTGTCCCTGTTTTCCTGACCGCTATATTCAGTATTTATCTGTTTTCCATTGAGCTGGGGTGGCTGCCTTCCTATGGACGGGGTGATTTAACCCACGTTTTTGGCAGTTGGGAAACTGGCTTCCTGACCAAAAGTGGCTGGCTACATCTGATTCTGCCGTCTATTTCTCTGGCCAGCATCATGCTGCCGCTCTTTATTCGTTTGATTCGTTCCGAGATGGTGGAAACCCTGCACAGCGAGTATGTGAAGTTTGCTAAGGCGAAAGGTCTGCAGAAAGCGCGTGTTTACTTCCTGCACGCTTTGAAGAACACCATGTTGCCTGTTATTACGGTAGGGGGGGTCCAGATTGGAACCATGGTCGCCTATACAATTCTGACGGAGACCGTCTTCCAGTGGCCCGGCATGGGCTTCATGTTTCTGGAAGCGGTAAACCGTGTCGATACACCCTTGATTGTTGCTTATCTGATCGTTGTTGGCGGCATCTTTGTGGTGGTGAATACCCTGGTCGATCTGATCTATGGCCTTATTAACCCAACTGTAAAACTGGCAGGAGGCAGCCAATGAGTGAGTTGCCCATGAATGAAGCAGAGGCACAAAAGGTGCCTTCTATCTGGCAGAAGATTCGTCAGTCCAATGTCTGGTACAGTTTTGTCAATGATCGTCTGGCCATGGTGGCTGCTTTTATATTGGCTGTTATGGTTGCCGCCGCCCTGCTGGCACCGGTTATCGCTCCGACGAATCCCTATGATCTTTCGACCATTGATATTATGGACTCCGAGATGGCGCCGTCCTGGAGTGAAGACGGCGATGAGCGATTCCTTCTGGGAACAGACTCTCAGGGCCGGGATATGCTGAGTACCATTCTGTATGGTGCCAGAATCTCCATTACCATCGGTTTCTTTGCAGTGATACTGCAGGCGCTGCTGGGCATTGTGATTGGCTTGACAGCCGGCTATGTCGGGGGGCGGGTTGACAACTTCCTGATGCGGATGGCGGATATTCAGTTGTCCTTCTCAACCATGATGGTGGCCATTGTCGTGTTGGCAGTTTTCCAGGCATCCTTTGGGTCAGAGTTATACAGCAAGCTGGCGATGTGGATGTTGATTCTGGTGATTGGTATTGCCGAATGGCCACAGTACGCACGTACGATACGTGCGTCGGTTCTGGCTGAGAAAAAGAAGGAGTATGTCGAGGCTGCCAGGGTCATGGGCTTTGGCTCCGGACGCATTATGTTCCGTCATATTCTGCCAAACTGCCTGTCTCCTATTCTGGTGATCTCAACCGTTCAGATTGCCAACGCCATTATCAGTGAAGCTGCCCTCTCTTTCCTGGGACTGGGGATGCCAGTGTCGGAGCCTTCATTGGGCTCACTGATCTCCAGCGGCTTTGAGTATATTTTTTCTGGCAGCTGGTGGATTACGGTCATCCCCGGTGTGATCCTGGTCACTCTGGTTCTGGTGATTAACCTGTTGGGTGACTGGCTGAGGGACGTGCTTAATCCCAAACTTTATAAAGGTTAAATCAAATTTTCTTCAGGAAAAAGGCCGTTTAGCGGCCTTTTTCCTTTTTTGAACTCATGGGGCAAAAACCCTTTTTCTGCTCAATTGCCAGATCAGAACGCCGACGAAAACGGCAGCCATTAAAGGGTTGAACCAGCTGGTGGTATCTGTGACCAGCGTTCTTGAAATATCAAATGCTAACAGGACACCCAGGGCGATTAAGCCGATTATCCATGTCAGTGCTTTATCTCTCCATTGAAAGGCGGCAGCAGCAAACCAGAAGGCCAGAACGGAACCAAGAATAATATAATCGGTATTGACGCTTCTGGGGTTGAACATAACGTGATAGCAGGCTGCAAAACTCAATAAATAGATCAGGCCATTCCTGGTGCCATGACGGACAATGGCATAAAAACAAACGGCCCAGGTGGTGGCAGCCAGAATGATTTTTATTATGTTCTGCAAGGCTTCGGGTACTGAGTAGTTGAAAAGCTGCATGGGAATGTTAAAGAAACTGGCCCAGTTAGGTGTTGTTACTCCACGGTCAACTGCAGACTCGGCCATCTCAAGAAAGTTGTTGTACTGTTCAAGTCCGTAATCGAGCCCGCCAAATATCAGAGGCAGTGCAAGAAATGCCAGCAGCATCAGTGGCACTCTTAGCCAGAAAGGTCTGAACAAAGTGGTCACCAGCAGGAAAAAGACAATAAAGGTGGGTTTCAGACTCATGATCAGGGCCAGAACCAGGGCTGCCGAATTCCAGCGCTTCTCTATGATCTGGCTGATCACCAGCATCATGGCCGCAATAAGGATCACATTCACCTGGCCATTTCGAAAACCTGAAAAAGCAATGGGAACGGCAATCAGGCTGAATAATCCAAATCGGTTAAAGAGTGTCTCCTGTGAGTATTCCTGAAAGTGTCTCAGCAGTCTCAGGCTGGCCCAGGCATAGAGACCCATGATAAATAAACGCCAGAGCAGGTCAGCGAGAAAAACAGGCAGTTTGGTGACAGGAACAAACAGTAGGGCAAAAGTAGGTGTATAAATGAATCCTCCCGGTCCCGAATAGAGCTTTACCCGGTCGATCCATCGGTCAGCGCCCAGCAGGTAGCTGTCCAGCACTGTGTGCTGACCCGGTTCCAGCGCGACTTTGGCAAAGATCAGGACCACGGCCAGCCCCCATAGAAACATTCCGAAAAGGGCAGCAGGATGATTTTTAAGGAGGGCTATGTCCTTCATCAGTACTCTTTCTTTTTTGAGTTATGACCAAAAATGGATAACTCCCAAACTGGCCGAAAGTCATCTGTTTTTTCCGAGGCTGATTACAACATACGATGAGAATGTCTTTTCTGCCAGTGGTCTGTATGAATTCCTGTCTGAAATTTCCTGTCCATTGGTGGATGCAGCGTATTTGAAAGGGGCTTGTTTTCCGCTGTTTTTTGACTCTGTTTGCATCCAGGGAAGGTCAGACACAGAAAATCATCGAAAGGATGCGCTCCATAGTGAGTCATGCCGGTCACGGCGTGGATTTGGTTGATCCTGAAGGGCTGACAACCGGGATTCGTTTGTAGTAGTACGATGCCTTGATGCTTGGCAGTTCTATCCGATATGGCCACCATCATGCTGATTTTTGTCGTTTTGAGATCATGAGTTTACAGATTGGAGTCGTGTAACACAGTTTGCTGAACGATTCGTTCAGCAACTGGCAAACGAATTAAATGGACATAAGCACCCTGACGATCAGGTTTCAGGTTCAAAAGCCAGGGACATTAGTAAAGCAAAACCGTAAACGGTGGGGAGAAAAAGCGACAGAGCCAGAATAATGTAATCCATGTTCATGGAAGGGTACCTGCTGTTATTCTTTTTATATCGAAAATCTCATATCCTGTTTTGCAGTTACTTTGTCGGGTAATGCAGGCTGGATGAGATCTCCTGAGCCGGATAGCCTTATATCAATCTACCAGTTTGCTGTAACGTTTGAAAAGTGGTGGCGATAAAATAGTGATGCTTATAAGACATGGAGTCCGTATGCGTTTAATTCTGTTACTGCTTTCCTTTTGGGTGTTGCCACTGGCCATGGCCCAGGATGTCGTTTCCCTTAAGTCCAAACTGATTCAGGGGGGCTTTTATGTAGGGCAGGTGAAGCCGGGAACTGAAGTCATCTATAAAGACAGGTCCGTCAGAGTGTCGGAACGGGGCCAATTTATCATTGGGTTTGGACGGGATGCCCGGCTTCTGCAAACACTACGGCTGGTCGCTCCGGGTGGTAAAAAAGAGCAACTGAAACTCAGGTTGTCAAAGCGAGACTATAAAATTCAGCGAATTAATGGTATTGCCCGCAAATACGTCAGCCCGGCGGAAAAAGTGTTGGGTCGAATATCCGATGAAAACCAGCAGGTTAAATCAGCCAGACAGTTTGATTCCGTCCAGAAAGATTTTTTTGCAGGCTTTACACGTCCGGCAGAAGGACCTGTCAGTGGTGTCTATGGCAGTCAGAGAGTGTTTAACGGTGAGCCGAGGCGACCGCATTTTGGACTCGATATTGCCGGTCCCGAGGGGGCTCCGGTCATGGCGCCAGCCAACGGTATTGTCCGGCTGGCCGAGTCCGATTTGTACTTTTCCGGTGGCACAATCGTTATCGACCATGGTTACGGCATCACTACCAGCTACCTGCACCTGAGCCAGTTAAAGGTGGTTGACGGGCAGAAGGTAAAGAGGGGAGATGTGATTGGTGCTATTGGTGCAACGGGCAGAGTGACAGGTGCTCACCTTGACTGGCGGGCAAACTGGTTCGATGTCCGGCTTGATCCTGCTCTGATGATGCTTCAGTAGGAGATGGGTCTGCATGCTCTGCATTTTCTGATACGGTTTCGCAATCACTACCAGTTACCGGTTACAGAGGCAGCCAGGAACATGGCTTACTCTGGCGTTTCGGATACGGCTACGGGTCGCCTGGATAGTTTGACCAATACCTGATGAAGATGTTCAAACTCTGTTATTACCCGTCTTCGCTTTGAGTGCTGCCTGCTTGATTAAGAATTTCAACAAATGCCTGTTTTTGTTCGCCCAGATGTTTTAACAGAGTTTTAAACATGAAAGTGCCAAAGCCGGGAATGCTGGCATCAGCTTTGGCCCCTCTGGCAATAAGTTTTTGAACCGCTTCTTTATCTTTTGCCAAAAGTGCGAAAAAAAGAAGTGTTTCTCTAGAAGAACAAACTGGCAGATTGACATCGGCAAAGGCAGCCATGCCAGCCGGAAGTAATTCCTTGAGCAACTCCAGAGAAAGAGGGTCGTCCGAAATTGCATCAAAAGCGGAATGCCCCGCATTAGTAAAAAGGTCAATTCTGGCTCCTGCCGAAAGGAGTATCCTGGCAAGTTCAGGCGCATTTTTCTTCAAAATTCCCTCACTGCAGGAGAGAGAATCAGAAGTTGCACAGAAAAGAGGTGTGCATCCATCCAGATCAACCGCATTAACATCTGCGTGTTTGGCTATCAGTTTTTTCAGTGCCCGCTCATGCCCTGATTGTGCAGCTGCGTGCATGACATTTCTGCCATTTCCATCTGTTTTATCGAAGGAGGCGCCATTATCGATTAGGGTGTCAAATAAATCAGGGTTTTCAGGGTCCTCGGCAGCCATGTGAAGAGCTGTATCACCACCTTCGTTCTGGAGATTCATATCTGCTTTGAGGTCCAGAATTATCTTTAATGTCTGAATATTGCTGTTACATACAGCATGGTGTAGAGGCGTCATCCCTTTTTTATCTTGCAGATTAATATTTGCCCCAGAGTTTAGCAGTGAACGGATCAATTCCGGGTTACCGTTTTTTGCGGCAATATGAATAGCTGCCATGCCCGCCTCTGAATGAAGAACGTTTGGGTCGACACCATCGGCGATCAGTTCGAGTGCTTGTTCTTCCCGGCCGACCTCGACGGCATGGGCAACGGGCGAGAAAGAGAGGTCTTGGTTAATAGGGGCAGGTGTGCGACAGGAAGGACATCTAATGTCCAATACAGGAGAAGATGAACGGCAATCACGCAGACACTTATTATGGAAGAAATGCCTGCCAGGTTTTTCGGAGTCGCGCATGTATGAAAGATTATTTTTATGCAGCATCGTAACAGTATGTGGGCCGAATAGACTTTTCAGGCATATTCCGCAGAGGGGATTATCATCTCCTTGGGCAGTCACATTGGAATTAGTTCCATCTGATGCAAGTCCGGCCTGAAGAGAAAGCATTTCATCCATTCGAGACGAATTAAAACAGTGAGGAGTTAAATTCATGAGTAGTACCTCTTTCAGGTTTTAAAGAATAAGTATCAAACATTTGCCATTCCCGTTAGCGGTAAGGTGTAATACTGCTTTCATTTTATTTTCCGTGAAAATTTCAAGTTTCTGAGTCAGGCAAAAACATGCCGTTCATAAGTACTTTGACCAATAGTGCTGGAATAAGTTCCCTTTCTAAGAGTCAGCTCAGTTTCGGGGCAGTGGGCAGAGTGACAGGTGCTCATGCTGGCGGGCGAACTGCTGCGATGTACAGTTTGATCCGGCTCTGAGGGTGCTCGAGTAAGCTTGGGTCTGCGAACTCTGCACCATGGCAGTATTGATTTTCAGATCGGCGGCTCCATAAAGCTATTATGATTGTCAGGAATTGGAGGGATTAGAATGTTGTTTGAAAAACATCAACTGCCCAGTGAGGAAAGCGCTTTGAAAGGGCGTGATCGGGCGATTAAAGTACCTGCAGAACACTTTGTAAATGGTCATGCTATTGTGCCCCCATTTCCCGGTGCAGTGGAGGTGATTTATGTCGGTATGGGCTGTTTCTGGGGGGCGGAAAGGCTGTTCTGGAAGCAGGAAGGTGTCTGGACGACGGCAGTAGGGTATGCGGGAGGTTATACCCCTAACCCGACTTATGAAGAAGTGTGCACCGGTGGCACAGGCCATGCGGAGGTGGTCATGATTGCTTTCGATCCGGGCGTTATCAGTCTGGACGCTTTGCTGAAACTGTTTTGGGAGTCTCATGATCCTACCCAGGGTATGCGGCAGGGCAATGATCGGGGCACTCAGTACCGCTCTGTGATTTATACCACTACCGATGAGCAGAGTGAGAAAGCTCGTGAATCCATGGCCCAATACCAGACAGCGTTGAATGAAAGGGGTAGAGGCAGTATTACTACAGAAATTGTTGATGCTCCGGCCTTTTACTATGCCGAGCCTTACCATCAGCAATATCTGGCCAAGAACCCTCAGGGATACTGTGGTATCGGGGGGACTGGAATCTGCATGCCTCCCTCGTTGCATGGATAAATTGAATTGCGTTTCCCTTGCGGTGATGAATAGTTACAAGGCAAAAGTTACAGGGCAAAAAAAACCGGACAGTCTCACAGAGGGGAGAACTGTCCGGACGCAACTGTATGAATGATTACTTCAAGGTGTTATTAACACCTGTGGTCGAATGATAGATGTGCTTTTGTGGCTTCGCCCTGAGTAGATGTCCTTTTGACGATTCGCTATACCGATGCTTGCTATCGGTTATTACTTGTTTGAAACAATGGCTCGAATCTTCAGCGCAATAGGGAGTTAGAAAGCACGATTGGTATTAAATCTGATTTCGACTCATTGCCCTTACCAGAAACCGGGTTGGGTTCAAATGTTCCAGAAGATCAGAAGCGACAGGTGAGCACTCTCCATTCATCTGTGCAGCCAATAATTCTCCCGACAGAGGTGCTGTAATCAATCCTCTGGAGCCATGACCGGCATTGATATACAGACCATTCAGGTATTCAGGAGGATGAGTGAATGGGTGCTTCATGTTTTTGCGCAGCATGGCAAACTCATTCAGAAAGTCTTCCTGATCAACAATCCCACCCACAGCAGGCATATAATCAGGCGTCGTGCAACGAAAGCTGGCTCTGCCTCCTGAAATGTTGGCCTGTTCTCCTCCCAATGCCCGGAAGAGTCCGGGCGCACATTTCTTTTGCATGGCCAGGTTTTTCTCATGATCTTCTTGTAACACCTCAGCCGAGTCACTGTGAAAGTCGAAAGTGGCTCCAATGGTATGACGACCATGGACGGCAGGAGCTGCATAGCCTTCGCCGCAGACGGTTGTTTTTAGCAGGGCACTGTCGTCAGTACAGCTTATCTCGGTGATTTGCCCTCTGATGTTCTTTAGTGGAATAAAGTTCAGGGCGGGCAATTGGCTGGACGCTCTGGCACAGGCAATGATGACATTACGGGACTTCATTATCCGGGAAGTGCCGTCAGCCTGAAGGGTTAAACTCCAGCCATCAGATCCATATTCAAGAGACTCTAGTCTCCTGTCAGAAAATAGTTTGATATTGTCGTGGTTCGCCAGAGTCTGGCAGAAAAGGGCAGGGTTTACCCATCCTGCACTCGGGAAGTAAAGGCCATCATGATCCAGCGGCAGGCCAGCGATCCCGGATAGCTCCTGGCTGGGGAGGGCCCTGAGAAAGTCAGTGGGAAAGAGTTGTGCCAGGTCTTGTTGACGTTTTCGAACTTTCTCATTGATAGCCAGCTGTACGACACCGGATTGTTGCCAGAGCTCCGGTTGGACACTGGTAAATGTGTTCAACAAATGAATGGAGTAGAGGTAGCCCTGGGTGATAAATCGACTGAGAGGCGTTTTACTGGCCGAGAGCTTGGCGTAAAGAATACCCTGAGGATTGCCGGATGCCTCCATGGCCAGAGCCTGATGTTGCTCGATCAGAGTGACCTGCCATCCTCTTTCAGCCAATGCTCTTGCTGTGCTGCAGCCAGCGAGTCCTCCGCCAACGACGATGGCACTCTGAACTGGTCCATCAGTATTACGCTGGTCGGGATTCGCAAACCATATCGGCCTGGTCTTCTGATCTTTGGCTGTTTGTTTCAGCCTGCCTTTGATCATATCCCGTTTGTGCCCGAAGCCCCCGCTTTTTTCGACACTGAAGCCCGCCTGACTGAGTCCGTCTTTGACGGCTCTGGCGGCCGTAAAGGTTGCGTAGGTGGTGCCTGCATGGCTTTTAGCTGCCATAACTGTGAACAGTTCTGGCTGCCACATCAGAGGGTTTTTCGCGGGGCTGAAGCCATCAAGAAACCAGGCATCAACCCGACCTTCCAGCTCAGGCAGTGTGTTTAGCACATCGCCGATGCAGAGTGTCAGTTTGACTCTTCCATCAGCAAAGCTGAAATGCTGATGCCCTTCTATGGCGGGCATGTAGCATTCAATCAGTGGTGTCGTGTACTTTTCCAGTTCTGGCCACAGGGAGAGTGCTTTCTGAAGATCTTTACGGGACAGGGGATACTTTTCGGTTGATACAAAATGAAGTCTTGCCGACTGAGGCGCTTCTTCATCGAAACAGGCCCAGGCACAGAGAAAGTTGAGGCCTGTCCCAAAACCGGTTTCTCCAAGCGTAAAACTTTTGTTCTGGTGCAAAGCGGCGAAGCGCTTTGGCAGATCATTGCCCTCAATAAATACGTGCCGGGTTTCCCTGAGGCCCGAAGCGGTAGAAAAATAAATGTCATCAAATGCAGTGGATGCAGGCTGACCGTTTTCTTTCCATTCCAGGTCTGCATGGGTGACAGGCAGGATTGCAGAATCAGATTTACGGCTCATTTGGCTTCCCTGATAATGTGGGAGAGGGTTTGCAGGCAGGTTTCCCGCTTCACTTTTTCAAACAGTTCACGGGCGTTGTCAGAGCTTTTACTCATTATGCTTAACCACTGCTTAAGCCTGCCATCCAGATAGCGTCTGGGATTGTTGATGAAATAAGGGTGCTCCTGCTCTGGATTATCAGGGGCAGAAACCACTTTTTCGGTAAACCTCTGGATCAGTGAAAGAGTGCGAGTCCAGCGTTCTTCAAGATCCTGGCTATGCTGGCTGGCGACAATGGCAGCAGGCAGATCAGGATCGCGAAGGATACCCCGGCCAATCATAATGTCCTGACAGCCGGATATTTCCCGACACCGTTGGGCATCCTCAACGTTAAAAATATCGCCATTGGCTACCAAGGGAATGGATAGGGCCTCTCGTAGTTGAACCAGCCCCTGCCAGTGAGCAGGAGGCTTATAACCCTGAAGTTTGGTTCTGGCATGAACCACCAGAGAGTTGGCACCGGCACTTTCTATGGCCAGGGCATTGTCCAGGGCAAGGTCACCATCCAGATAGCCCAGTCTCATTTTGGCAGTGACGGGCACCTCATCAGGAACCTCTTTACGAACTCTTGCGACAATCTCATGAATAAGCTCAGGTTCCTTCAGAAGAACTGCGCCACCCTTGTGGCGATTTACCGTTTTGGCAGGACAGCCGAAGTTGATGTCGACCCCCAGTGCGCCTAGTCGGGCAGCCTTGGCCGCGTTGTGGGCCATCATTTCCGGATTGTTGCCAAGAAACTGAATGTGTACAGGTGTTCCGCTTTGTGTACGACAGCCGTGCCTGAGTTCCGGACAGATCCGGTGAAACGTTTGTGTCGGCAGCCGGGTGTCGGTGATACGGATAAATTCTGTTACGCACAGATCAATGCCACCGGCCTCGGTCAGCAGCTCCCGTAGCAGATAGTCGACGACACCTTCCATGGGGGCCAGGGTTATAGTGCTCATGAATGATTAGGGTATAGCTCTCGGGCAAACGAGACAATCTAACAGAAATTTCTGCACCTACAAGTGCTATCTTCTGAAGGCGATCAATAATAACGTATGTCTTTTTATAAGACTCTGTTCCCTCCATTTCTGTCTGTTCTTTGCCCTAATCCTGACTTTTTCGATCACATGCAAGGATATTGTTTGACAGCAATAGTGTCAGCAGTTAAATACTTCAGTCATCTTTCTTTCAGGGTTGGAATATTCTCGATGGAATATAAAACACATGTCGTGCCAGCAAAAAAGAACATTGCACTGGTAGCTCACGATAAAAAGAAGGAAGAGCTGGTAGAATGGGCCCTGCGTCATCGTGATGAGCTGATCAATCATCAGTTATTTGCTACGGGCACAACCGGCAGTCTTCTGGAAAAGACGCTGTCTCTGCCCATCAGGAAGCTCATCAGTGGTCCGCTGGGAGGCGATCAGCAGATCGGTGCATTGATCTCCGAAAGTAAACTGGATCTGTTGGTGTTCTTCTGGGATCCTTTCGAGTCGCAACCCCATGATCCGGATGTGAAAGCGTTGCTGAGAATTGCAGCAGTCTGGAATATTCCAGTGGCCTGTAATCAGAACTCTGCTGAGTTTATGTTTTCTTCAAAAATGATGAGTCAGAGTCACGAAAGAAAGATTCCCGATTATGAGCATTATCTGAAGTCCAGACCCTTTTGATGAATAATACGGCTCGCCGGATAAGGTCAGTCGATTCATGTACAGAGCGCTCAATCATCTGTGTTGGAAGCATGCTTTGATCCTGTGAGCAATATTTCCAAGAGTATTTTTTTCCTGAGTGGGGGCAGTAGTTTGATCGAAATTTAGCTTAGCTTTAAGCCCTTTTCCGAAAAGTTGGTAAGAAATATGCCTGTTTTATGAACAGGTTTTATGAAAATTTATCAGATTTAGAGTGATGCTAAACAATAATTCGAAACAACAGCCAACAGAAAAATTGCCCGCAAAATATTACAGGCAATTTGATTACAATGTAACTCCGGGCAGCTGGAAGTCTTTACTAAGCTAGCCGAATCCAAGCTTTAATTGCCAATAGCTGATTCATAGTGACGACGTTTTTTATAGGTCACTTTCGGAGAGCAAGCCGACTTCTGCTCTTCAATGAAACTTTGACATTCAACAGGTTTTTGAGGCGTGGTTGTAAGTGAATAGTTTTGATGTCGGTACGGTTGATTCAAAGGCTGCCTGTCTGGCTCTTGCTGAAAATCAAGCTCACCATCACTGATATGATTGCAGTCGCCGGACGTTGACTCCTGAATATTGTCTTCCGATTCCTGCATATTTAAGCGCATTCTGTACGGATGACCATAGCCCCTTCTTCTACGAGGTTTATGTGATTTTGGCTCGGGCGGTTTTAAGCCGGTAAATTGCTCATAAACAGTGGCGTAAATATATTTGCTCATTACTGTCTCCAGAGGAGATTCGTCCCGGAAAGATTAATTTGTCTATTTATAACTTGATGATATTAAAACTCCACAAACCCATGTATAGGTAACAATACCTAAATAAAAAAGTCATTACCTAGGAACCGGGAACGGAGAGTTGGGTCGTTTTGCTAACGATGCATTAGTAACTTATGGACATGCTCGTGACCAATGTTGATATGGAATCATTACTATGGCGCGTCGATGTTAGGAGGGAAGAATAGCAGTCGGTGGTTTTTAGGGTTGTTTATTTAAATAATATTTTTGCATTTTGAAAAAATGTTAATAACTAATTAATTAAATGGGTTCAAATTAACGGCTATTTCCAAAAAATAACTGCTTTAAAGTTGATTTGATTATATGGCTCCAAAGCCTATATATGGATAAATTTTGAAAGAATCTTGTGTGGGTGATTTTGTTTTTCTTTGCATTCTGTTGTTATATTTTGGTTGATTTACTCTATGCAGGGTTGTGCTACCTTGTCAGTCATCAAGTTGTTTGCAGTCGTACAGTTGGTCGTGTAAGTCGTAAGTCGAGTAAATGGTTATCTTGGAGGTTAAAGTTTGATAGCTGTCCTGATAGGTATTGGACACGATAGTAGAAAGTAATTGGTTAATATATTTTGTAACTCAATGAGCGACAGTTTTTATCGAACAGAAGGGCAGTCATACTGCACTGCTTTGTAAGATGGTTGTCATTATACCGAGAGATCGTGAGTGGCTTCTGGTATTGCTCGACACAGGTATGCATTTCCTTTCTGTTTGGCCAGACTGATATTTTTTCTGTGAAGATGCGCTCTGTAAGTGTGACAGGATGTTCTTCACGGATATTCAAACACGAGGAGCTGCTATCAATGAGCAATCAAGCCAAAGACCTACCAGCAGGATGGGCAGGGTTTGCCCGGGGTGAATGGACCGAAAACGTCAATGTCCGGGATTTCATCCAGAAGAACTATACCCCTTATGAAGGGGGTGATGATTTCCTCGCCGACGCCACTGAAGCTACCAGGCGTCTCTGGGATGATGTCATGGAAGGGATCAAGGAAGAAAACCGTACACATGCGCCAATCGATTTCGATCATGATCTGCCTTCAACAATTACCTCGCACGAAGCCGGTTATATTCAGAAAGGTCTGGAGAAGATCGTTGGTCTGCAGACTGACAAGCCTCTTAAGAGGGGTATGATTGCCAATGGTGGTATCCGCATGGTGGAAACTTCCTGTGAAGTGTACGGGAAGGTTCTGGACCCCATGGTGAAAAAGATCTTCACTGAATACCGAAAAACCCACAATGCCGGTGTATTTGATGTGTACACGCCTTCTATTCGCAATTGTCGCAAGTCCGGTGTTATCACCGGCCTGCCAGATGCCTATGGTCGTGGACGAATTATAGGAGATTATCGTCGCATAGCTCTGTATGGTATTGATCGTCTGGTTGCAGACAAGAAAGTACAGCATGGAGAACTGGATTCCGTGCTGGAATCGGGAGAGAATCTTGAGCAAACCATTCAACTGCGTGAAGAAATTATGGAGCAGATCCGTGCCTTGATGCAGATAAAAGAGATGGCTGCCAGTTATGATTGCGATATCAGTCAACCAGCAGTAACGGCTCAGCAGGCAGTTCAGTGGACCTACTTCGGTTATCTTGCGGCGGTGAAATCCCAGAATGGTGCGGCCATGTCTCTGGGTCGCACAGCGACTTTCCTGGACGTTTATATCCAGCGTGACCTGGAGGCGGGCAGGATCACTGAAGTTGATGCCCAGGAATTGATCGACCACTTTGTTATGAAGCTTCGTATGGTTCGTTTCCTGCGTACGCCAGAGTACGATGAGCTTTTCTCCGGCGATCCAATCTGGGCGACAGAGTCTATTGGTGGTATGGGCCTTGATGGTCGCACACTGGTTACCAAAAACAGCTTCCGTTTCTTGCATACTCTTTACACCATGGGCCCATCACCCGAGCCTAACATCACGGTGCTCTGGTCCGAGGGCTTGCCTCAGGGCTTCAAGGAATTCTGTGCCAGGGTGTCCATTGATACCAGCTCCATTCAGTACGAGAATGATGACCTGATGCGTCCGGATATGGACAGTGATGATTACGCCATTGCCTGCTGTGTATCGCCAATGGTTGTAGGCAAGCAGATGCAGTTTTTTGGTGCTCGTGCCAACCTGGCCAAAACATTGCTGTACGCCATCAATGGTGGTGTGGATGAAAAACTGAAGGTTCAGATTGGTCCCAAGGTAGCTCCAATTACCGACGACGTTCTGGATTATGACGCTGTTTACGCCAGCATGGATCATCTGATGGATTGGCTGGCAACTCAGTACGTGACGGCTCTGAATGCCATACACTATATGCATGACAAGTATTCCTATGAAGCCTCTCAAATGGCTCTTCATGACCGTGATGTTGTGCGTACGATGGCCACAGGTATTGCCGGCTTGTCTGTTGCTGCCGACTCTCTGTCTGCGATCAAGTATGCCAGGGTCAGGCCTGTTCGTGATGAAGACGGTCTGGCGGTAGACTTCGAGATCGAAGGCGATTATCCCAAGTTTGGTAACAACGAAGAGCGTGTTGATACGATTGCCTGTGAGTTGGTAGAAACCTTCATGAAGAAGGTGGCTGCACACAAAACTTATCGTAATGCCATTCCAACCCAGTCAATCCTGACCATTACTTCCAATGTCGTGTATGGCAAGAAGACCGGTAATACGCCAGACGGTCGTCGTGCAGGCCAGCCCTTTGGCCCAGGTGCCAACCCAATGCATGGCCGTGACACAACTGGTGCGATAGCGTCTCTGAGTTCCGTCGCTAAACTGCCATTCTCTTATGCTAAAGACGGTATTTCTTACACCTTTTCAATAGTGCCAAAAGCACTGGGTAAAGATGAAGACGGTCGTCGTCGTAACCTGGTCGGTCTGATGGACGGTTATTTCCATCATGAAGTTGATCGGGAGGGAGGTCAGCACCTGAATGTGAACGTTCTGAATCGTGAAATGTTGGAGGATGCTGTGGTCAATCCAGACAAGTACCCTTCGCTAACGATTCGCGTGTCTGGCTATGCTGTTCGTTTCAACTCTCTGACTCCTGAGCAACAGAGAGATGTTATTGCCAGGACCTTTACATCAACCCTGTAAACTTTTTGGGTGCTGAGTGAAAGAGGTCGGCTCTGTGTCGGCCTTCTTTTTACGGCTTTTTATTCTTAAAATCCGTTATCCGGGATGACTTGCTGCAGGTCTGCATTTTCGCTATTTGTCATCTTTGAGATGAGGTCAGTTATGGCAATTGGGCGTGTTCACTCTATGGATTCATTTGGAACCGTAGATGGCCCGGGTATTCGTTATGTGGTCTTTATGCAGGGTTGTCTGATGCGATGCCGCTATTGCCACAACCGGGACACCTGGGATCTTCGTGAAGGCGGGGAGCTGAAAAGCCACCAAGAGGTATTTCGGGAAATCAAAAAAGTTAAAAGCTTTCTTTCAGGGGGCCTGACCGTCACCGGCGGTGAGCCTGTTTTACAGGCTGAATTTGTTGCTGACCTGTTTGAAGCGTGCCGTCAGGAAGGGATTCATACCTGTCTGGATACCAATGGCTTTGCCAAGCACATTAACGATGATGTTACTCGTCTGTTAAATAATACCGACCTGGTGTTGTTGGATATTAAGCACATGGATGAAGAGATGCATCATAAGCTGACCTATGTCACCGGCAGTCATACCCGGCACTTTGCTGAATATCTGGCAGAGATTAAAAAGCCTGTCTGGATTCGTTATGTCGTAGTCGATGGTTACACAGTCGACCCTCAGTACGCTGCTATGCTGGCTGAGTTTATCGAGCCCATGAAAAACATTGAGAAGGTTGAAATACTGCCTTATCACAGTCTTGGGGTCCATAAATGGAATTTGTTGAACGACACTTATGAATTGGAAAAGGTGATACCTCCTACTAAAGAGCAGCTTGATTTGATCCGGGATGAGTTTACTTCGAGGGGGATCGTGGCGGCCTACTAAACCTTTCCCGGCAAGCAATTGGATCGGGGTTGTAGAAGGAGCATAAGGTGGGGGTGGCCTTGCCCGAAAGGGGGAAGGCCATAGAAGTCTAGTTAAAGACTCTGTTTTCCTGTTCCTGAACGCGAATAAAGGTGGTTCGCTTGGTCAGTTCTTTCAGGGTGGCTGCGCCTACGTAAGTGCATGTTGAGCGAACGCCACCCAGGATGTCCTGGACTGTATTTTCAACGGGGCCACGGTAAGGCACCTTAACGGTTTTACCTTCAGAGGCGCGATAGTTGGCAACGCCGCCAGAGTGCTTGTCCATGGCAGTCTCGGAACTCATTCCGTAGAACAGTTTGAATTTCTCGCCATCTACTTCCACCTCTTCACCAGCGGACTCGTCGTGACCGGCAAACATGCCGCCAATCATGACAAAGTCAGCGCCACCGCCGAAGGCTTTGGAAACGTCGCCTGCACAGGCACAACCACCGTCGGAGATAATCTGACCACCAACACCGTGAGCGGCATCAGCGCATTCTATCGTTGCAGACAGTTGTGGGTAGCCCACGCCAGTTTTGACACGGGTGGTGCACACAGAGCCTGGTCCGATGCCTACCTTGACAATGTCTGCACCCTTGAGAATCAGCTCTTCGACCATTTCACCAGTGACTACGTTACCGGCAATGATGACCTTATCAGGGTGCTGGTTACGAACCTTGGAAACATATTGAACAAAGTGTTCGGAGTAGCCATTGGCAACATCAATACAGATAAAACGAAGATTGTCGTTCAGCGCCAGGATATCGTTGAGTTTGGTGAAGTCGGCATCGGATGTGCCACTGCTTACCATGATATGGTTTTCAATACCTGCGGGTGCATTGTCCAGAAATGCACCCCATTCTTCAATGGTGTAATGCTTGTGCACTGCAGTCAGCATCTTGTGTTCGGCCAGAGCGAGGGCAATGGAGAAAGTGCCCACTGTGTCCATATTGGCTGCAATGACAGGGACACCAGTCCATTCCCGGGTGGTGTGAACAAATTTGAAGGTGCGTTCCAGGCTTACCTGGGAGCGGCTCTTCAGGGTTGAACGCTTGGGTCTGAACAGAACATCTTTAAAACCCAGCTTGATATCAGCTTCAACACGCATAACTTTCCCGTTAGACCTTTTTACAGGTTAAAGACTAATTTACGGTTAAGGATTTAGTCTTCGACAGATTGATGACAAGGGAGAGTGTACAAGCGGCAGGATTTTGGAGGCTACCTATGAGGAGATACCGGTGACCCGGAAAGCGCGCGCACTTTCTACGCCTATACCGGTCGATTATACAAAAACAGGTACTCAGGTCAAAGGTTGAATTTGCGAAACGTTTTTTTTCGCTCATGGCTGGTTTACCGCCTGGACGGTCTCGCCCACGAGTGTCGGCAGAAGGGCTATGCCCTGCCTGAAATCAGGATCTGACTTATAAAATAGCAGACCTGAAAACAGAGTGTAGACAGGCATGAATTAATCAATCAGATCCTGAATCTTGGTTTTGATAAGGTCAATGGCAATTCTGTTCTTGCCACCGTGGGGAATGATCAGGTCAGCATGCTGGCGGGCAGGCTCAATGAATTGCAGGAACATCGGGCGAACCGTTTCCAGATATTGTCTGATGACCGAATCAACATCACGGCCCCGTTCGAGAATATCTCGCTTCAGTCGTCTTATCAGACAGATGTCCAGTGGCGTGTCCATGTAGAAACGAAGATCAAAGGTTTCACGGATATCCGGACGGGTAAACAACAGAATGCCTTCAATCAGAACCACCCGGGCAGGAGGGACTGTGCGGGTTTCCTTTTTACGGTTGTGCTCTGTGTAATCGTATAGCGGCACATCCACTGTCTGACCTTCTATTAGCAGCTTCATATGCTCCAGCATCAAGTCATGGTCCATGGACTCGGGATGGTCATAGTTCGTCTGAACCCTCTGCTTCATGGCCATGTGCGTCTGATCCTTGTAGTAAGAATCTTCGGAGATGACACAAACGTGCTGAGACCGTAGTTCTTCGACCAGAGTGCTGGCCAGCAGACTTTTACCGGAAGCAGAGGCACCGGCAACGCCGACCAGAATGGTTTTTTGTTTTAGCATTTATATTCCGTTATTTTTCTCTATCCACAGGTTGAGGGCGACCCTGTTCATCAATGGCTACGAAGGTAAAGACGCCTTCCGTCACCTTGATGCGTTGCTGATGAAAAGGCATATTCGTGATCCAGACCTCCAGCTTGATCCGCATAGAAGTGGTGCCAACGTGAATGACCTCAGCGTAACAACAGACTACATCACCGACATTGACCGGATGGTGAAATGACATAGATTCAACGGCTACAGTAGAAATTCGGCTGTGACTTCTCTGATTGGCAGCGATACCACCGGCAATATCCATTTGTGACATTAGCCAGCCACCGAAAATGTCGCCGTTAGGGTTGGTGTCTGCGGGCATGGCGAGGGTTCTGAGCATAAGCTCTCCCTGTGGCTCGGGCATTAGGGGTCTCCAGTGAGCACAAAAAAATCTGGCTCAAATGCTAAAAGCCACGGAAGATCATGTAAATCGGTAGTTTCAGAAAATGTACGTACACAAGTCGATCAAGTCTGGAAAGTCAGCCTCCTGGCCAGTTGATGGCCCATCAATAAGTCATAGATTTTATGACGTTTTCTCATTAATAGAATATTATTCTGTGCTGTGATTTTATTTGCTTGATTGAAGGATGCTATGAACGCTCGAGTTCTCTCTAACCCAAGCCAGTTGGTGGTTCGTAACAGTGAATGGCTGAGCTGCGATAAGATGCTCGTGCTGGGTATGCTTGCTGATGGTCTGGGAAGAGAAATTCTTCAGGAAGGCATTGCAGAAGAAGTTTACGGGCTGGCTCGAGACTTTTCAGTCTACAGGGCCATTAAAGAGGACTGGTCTGCAAGCAGTCAGATGACTCTTCACTATGGCTCTGTGGTCGAATCGACAGCAGGCCACTTTGATGGCGTGCTGATTTTTCTGCAGAAAAGCAAACCTCTGATGGATTTCTGGCTGGCGATGATTGCACCTTTGTTAAAAGAAGACGCTGTCGTCTGGCTGACGGGCGAAAACAGTGAAGGCATAAAATCCTGGCGCAAGCGACTCAGACAGAACTTTTCTGAAGTCAAAAACATGGATAATGCCCGTCATTGCAGTTTAATTGAAGCTTCAGGCTATCTGCACAATGGCGTTGAATTCTCCAGGCCGGATTATTACAGTGCCTATGAACTTAAAGTTCGTGATACATTTATGCCGTTATTCTCTCTACCTGGTGTATTCAGTCATGGACGTGTTGATGTGGGTACTGCAGCACTTCTGGATACCTTTGATCACTGCGCGGCCGAACGTGTTCTCGATTTTGGCTGTGGTGCCGGAGTGGTAGCCGGCTTTCTGGGGCAATTGAACCCCGACGGACATTATACTCTGGTAGACTCCGATGCTCTGGCTCTGGAAAGTTCAACCCGTACCCTGCAGGAAAATAACGTAAGGCACTTTAACGTGATCGCCAGCGACGGTTTATCTGAAATCACTGGTGAGTTTGACCTGATCGTTTCCAATCCTCCATTTCATCAGGGTGTCAAGACTCATTATGCAGTAACGGAACAGTTTCTTGCCCGGTCTGTTGACCTGCTAAAGAAAGGAGGGGAGCTGAGAATTGTGGCGAACAGCTTCCTCCGCTATGAGCCGATCATCAAACAGGCTTTCGGAGATTGTAAAACACTTGTCGTAAAAAAGGGTTTCTCAATCTATCAGGCTTTCAAGCGCTGATCGCAAAAATATTTATATAATATTTTCGCATAAAAACTGATGAAAATGTTATTTCAGTTATAATTGGTGACGCTGATAATCTGCGCTCCTGATTATGGGCAAGCAGCCTTCAGGACCACATTTCATTAGATTAAATGAGTGGTTGAGCACATTGCCCACAGCTGTTCTTAGGGAGACACTCATGTTCGGTCTTACATTTAAAAAAGCTATAACCACCGTCACTCTGGCTATGTCTGTGGTGCTGGCTGGCTGCTCTGATGATCAGTCTGCACAGACACAGGCAGGCAATGATGAAGTTAAGTCTTCTGTCGTTAAAGTCGGTATGTCTGGCACCTATTACCCGTTCACTTTTATGGAGCAGGGTGAACTGAAAGGCTTTGAAGTTGATCTCTGGAAGGAGATCGCTAGTCGCCTGAATAAAGATGTCGAGTTTGTTACGGCACCATTCTCTGGTCTGTTTGGCATGCTGGAAGCAGGTCAGCTGGACACTATTTCCAACCAGATTACGCTGACTGAAGCCCGTGCCGAACGTTATGCTTTCTCCGAGCCTTATGTTTACGACGGTGCCCAGATAGCAGTCCACGAAGACAACAATGATATTAAGTCAGTTGATGATCTGGCAGGCAAGAGAGTTGCTGTGAATCTGGGCTCTAACTTTGAAGCGATCCTGCGTCAGAATGATCCAGAGAACAAAATCAATGTGGTAACCTACGATACCGGCATTGAGCAAGATGTTGTGCTTAAACGTTCTGATGCTTTTGTTATGGATCGTGTCAGCGTAATGGCCCTGATTGATAAGTCTGATTTGCCTCTGAAGTTAGCCGGTGAGCCGATTGAGATCCTGAAAAATGCTATGCCCTTCGTCAATGATCAAGAGGGTCTGGCTCTGAGGGATCAAGTGAACTCTGCTCTGGCTGCCATGGCTGAAGACGGAACTTTGGCTTCTATTTCCGGTAAATGGTTCGGTGGAGACATTACTGTTAAACCTGCAGGGTAAACCTTTCATCCATTACTGTTCTCTGGAATACTGGCCCGTTTGTTCCGAAGTCAGCTACAGGCATTTGAATGATGGATTTTGAATACACTGTCGGAATGCTTCCGACAGTTGCCGTGAATCTGGATACGACGTTTTTTATGACACTGGGTGGTCTGGTGTTATCTCTGTCTCTGGGTCTTGTTCTGGCTCTGGTAAAAATTGCCCGGCCCTTTTATCTTCACCATCTGGCTGACCTGTATATCTCTTTTTTCAGGGGGTCGCCGCTGCTGGTTCAGCTCTTCCTGTTCTACTATGGCCTGCCACAGTTGCTACCTGCTCTTGCAGGTATGCCTGCCATAGTGGCTGTGATCATCGGTCTGGGTCTGCATTTTGCTGCCTATATGTCAGAAAGCATGAGGGCAGCGATCATTAGTATCCATGCAGGGCAGATGGAAGCTGCTTTGAGTGTCGGTATGACCCGGGCCGAGGGCATGAGAAGAATTGTTATTCCTCAGGCGGCAAGGGTGGCTTTTCCAGGATTGATGAACAATGGGATCGATCTGCTCAAGAGCACATCACTTGCCTTTACTCTGGGGGTTGTTGAGATCATGGCCCGCGCCCAGATGGAGGCCGCCAGCAGCTTCCGCTTTTTCGAAAGTTACCTCAGTGTGGCACTGATTTACTGGGGAGTGGTGTTAGTATGCACCTGGCTCCAGAAGTGGGCTGAAGCAAGACTCAATCGAGCATACATTTAGTTGTTCTGTTTTGCGGATGCCGAATCTACGGCACCCGCCTCTCTTCTGCGGTGATTCTGAATTTATAATGTTGTTATTCTGACTTCTACTAATATCGGCGTTATTCATTCTAATTTTTTCCTATACTAACGAAAAGTTATGACCGCGTTTGACCATGGAGAGGTCAGGATGAGTTTAAGAACACGTATAGAGTCCTTGGTACCCCGGCTTGCACATTTCAAGAGTGAAGTGTCACAGCAAGTCAAGGCATTGCACCCTAAAAAAGTGCTGGTTAAAAACTGGGGCCGTTTCGTTCAGGGAATGAAAATAGCGGCCTTCCATGCCAAACGTCTTGCCCACGGTATCTCAGACCGTATCCCCAGAGTTCGTATCACTGCCAGAAGGGTTGTCCAGATCAGGGCTGAGGAAGCCTTGATGGGTAACCGTATCAAGGCAAAGAGTAAAGAAGGTATTCCTCTAAGCTCTGATCAGTCAGAATTTCTCAAGAAGCACGCTGGCTTTGAGGTGAAGTCTCGAGAGGTTGGCTCTGAAGGTAGCAAAACAACTGTTGATTTCCTGGTTAAGGTTAAATCAAGCGCACTGAAAGAAGCTGATAAACAGTTTGAAATCGATCTTGAAGCTTTTGCCAAGGCAAGAGTTGCGTTTGAAGCCAAAATGAAGAAACGCCCTACCGAGGTGACTCAGGAAGAGATTAATGAAGTCAATCAACTGCAGAAGAACCTGGATGACTCGAAATCCCGTCTGGCTTACCTCAGACACATGGCTACAGAGCTCAAGTATAAGGAGCTGGGTGGCCAGTTTGATACTGAGGCTGCCCTTCGCGATGCCATCAGGGTTCAGGTGAAAACTCAGGGCTTGCAGAAAAGTAATGCCTTCAATCTTGTTCAGGGTGTCACCAATAATATCGCCAGTGTGATTCAGGATCGTCTGGATATTGATTCCCGGATCAGAGAGATCAGTGATAAGTACAGAAACAGAGTTTACAAAGACATTATTGCCTTTGTTGATAATCCTGATGAGCATTCAGAACACAATACTCTGGTCAGAGCCCAGCGTAACAGACAGATGATCTGGGGTACTGACAAGCTTCAATTTGCCACAGCAGAAGCGGGTTACTCCAAGCGTTTACCAGGGTTGGATTATTATATGTGTGCAGCCAAAGAAAACTGGCCACAGGGTGAGCCCGTCTATAAAGACCGCCTGGTACTGGAAGCTGTTCGACTCATGCACAATGACTGGTCTCTGTTTGCCAGTGACGTTCAGTCTGAGATTGATAAAATCAGGGTTGATATCGATAAAGAAAATGGCGTTGGCAGTTTTGATTCAGAAAAAATGTGGGAATATCACCACCTGAGAAGTTTCCAGGAAACACTGTCAAAACTGAGAAGGTTTGCAACCAAGGATGCTGACAGCACAAGCCGGGTGGTCGATTTCCTCTCCAGTTATGGTGAAGAGTTGGGACTGGGTGAACACCCGGGCTACAACCTGGATGTGTTGACGAAAGAGGCCCAGGCCAGATACGGTGTCACCAGCTTTAAGCAACTGGAAGAATCAGTGACCAGAACAGAAAAAGGTACGGCTGAGCACCCGGAGTACTTGCCCATTCCTCCTTTTGGTCAGACTCCTCCCCTTATACAACCGGCAGTGAATAACCGGTTTACGGGAGTCGCTTCAATACCATCTACTGATCCATTTCTTTCGGGTTTACAAAAACAACAGGATCCTTCAGAGGTGTTTAAATTGGCTCCATGGCCGACTGATACTGGATCACCTGTATCCAGTCCATTGCCACCGCCACCAGACTTTGGTAATGAATGGGAAGCCTTTGGAGAGCCAGATACGAGTGAATCAGAGGATCCATCCCAGAGCTCTGAAAAAGGTTCCCAAAACAATAGAAATACTTTCTAGCCCTGTTCAAAGAACAAACAAAAAAAACGGCACCTGACCTATAGGTGTCGTTTTTTTCAGGATTCCTTATCCATTTTCTGATAAGCGACAATGTCGTCTACATCGATATTTAAAGCCTCTGATAGCTTCCTTATAGTTTTTATAGACCCGGTTTTTTGTCCACTCTCGATCTGACTGATCATGGAAGCCGATACGCCTGACTTTTCATGTAGCCCTTTCTGGCTAAGCTCTCTGTACTCCCTCCAGACGGTAACGGGGTTATCACCGTTCATGAGCCTGTTTGTGACCTGATCAGGCAAAATCTCATCCTCTCCGTTGAGGAGATCTGCTTTTGCCTCTCTGAAGGCTTCAGAGTCTTCGATGTCTTCCATCTTTTCTAACATCGCCAGATATTCATTGTAAGGCATGACAACGAAAGCTGGTTTTCCTTCGTGATTCAATATTTCAGCCATTTCAAAACTCCGGAGGGACGAAGCCCTTCTCTCTAGTGTTTGTATATTGTTGCAGACTCGACAGGGAGTAAGCAGTTAAAGCTTTAAATAATAGGGCCTGAGAAGATCTATAGTCTCAGTTGTGTACGCTGGGTGTTCGCTGTAGATCGTGATCTGCTCAAGCTTATGTCTTGATCCGGAATGCCCCAGAACCAGCAGGTGACGATGATTTTTATGGGTGTCAGAAGAGCGAATAGCCAAGGTTCGCTCCAGCTTCAAGGGGGTGGCTTGGTGGAGCGCTTCCAAAAACACTGGGCTGGATTCAACCGGCAACAGAATCCAGGCTTTGCCATCTTCAGACATTAGTCTGTCAATATTTTCAGCCAGTTCCAGAAAACTCAAACTGTCTGTGTGACGTGCCAGTGATCGTCTGTCGCAGGGGGCTTTAGAGGCATTTTCAAAGAAGGGAGGGTTGCTGAGTATAAAGTCATAGCGTTTTTCAGGCACAAACGATTGAATGGAGCAGTGATGTAACTTCAGACGACTCTTCCATGGGCTGGCTGAGAAATTTTCCCGGGATTGAATAGCTGCCTGATCGTCCAGTTCAACCGCATCGATGCAGGCTGTCGATCTTTGGGCTGCCATTAAGCTGAGCAGGCCGGTTCCGGCACCAATATCAAGAATGGATTGACTGTTTTCCACCTCTGCTCTGGCGCCAAGAATGCAGGCGTCGGTGGTGATTTTCATGGCAGTCTGGCCCTGTTCTACCCTGAACTGCTTGAATTGAAAATAACTGTTTCTGGCCATCAATAGTTGCTCGCTACCGGAGCTTCTGAAGGCTTTTCAGGCTCTGGTTTTCTTTGTTGAAATACAACGGCTGAAACAATCATCAGCAGCCCCACATAGGTGGAAATATGAATGCTCTCATCCAGAACATTGGCGATGAATATCAGTGAAAGGAAAGGGCTGAGATAGCTGATGTTGCTGATGACTGAGGTGTTTTTTGCCAGTTTGAGGGCTTTGAGCCAGAAAATATAGGCAAATCCCATCTCGACCAGTCCTATATACAAAGCCCCGCTGAGACCTTCCACAGGAATAGGCCAGACACTGGACTGCCAGAAAACAGCCACCGTGATCCAGGGTAATCCAAACAGAAAGCACAACAGCAAGCCAACCTGTGAGTCACCCTTATTTCTGGCGTTTAAAATCCAGTACAAGGCCCAGACCAGGGTGCTGGAAAGCATCAGAATAACACCCTGTGGGCTACCAAAGTTGAGATTTTGCAGCTCCCCCCGGGTACTGATAATTAAGACGCCAAGATAGGCAACGAGACAACAGATGCCATCCTTGAAACTCAGCTTGTTACCCAGCAGCGGCACAGCCAGCAATGTGAGCGCCAGAGGCCAGCTGTAATTCAGTGCCTGAGCCTGCTGGGCGGGCAACAGGTCATAGCCGCCAAACAGGACGATGTGGTAGAGGAAAGGGTTAAGAAAACCTAGCAGGATGTAAAGTCCAAAGTGCTCTCTGCCCTGTTGGATCAGTTGGGGCCACTTGCCCCGGGCAATGACAAAACCTCCCAGAAGAAGGGTTGAAGTTAACACTGACCAGAATACCATTTGCCATGGATCGAGATGGTCGAGGGTAAGCTTGAAGGCGGTAGCAACGGTGGACCACATCAGGGCAGTGGCCAGAGCATAAAGGCAGGCTTTGGTTTGTGAAGACATATACTGTGTCAAGTCGCAACAGTGGGTACCAGCCTGACTCAGGCGGCTAAAACGGGCTTTATATCACGACAGTCAACTTTTCGCCATGTGGGTTTAACAGAGTCAGCCCACGCCGTTCATTTTCAGGAAGTTTTCCAGCACCGCTTCTTGCATCCTCAGGTAGTGAAAGGCAGTTGTCGTGTCGGCCTCAGGGTTTGCCAGCAGAGTTTCCATGGCACTGTTGATGCGCTGACGGGATTCATGGATGAGACGAGTGTCATTTTCCGAGAAGACTTTACTCGGTAGTGAGGTACCAATGGCATATTGATAGCACTGGCGTGTAAAGCTTTTCATCGTATCCTTGAATCGATCGAGAACTTCTTTGCTTTCAAATCCCGGAGTATTCAGAAGAGCCTGATCGATTTGCCTGACATCCTCCGTCTCACAATGAACGACATGCATTGTAAAGGCCGGTTCATCAAGCTCTGGCTTTTTCATGAAGTCTGAGTCTATTCGTAATCCCCTGCTGTTTCTCAATACCAGTGTAGGCAGAGGGTAGGTGGGGATAATGGACACCTGCTCCGGTGCATCCAGCTCGTGGCTGGCTCTTACATCGGCTAATTGCTGCTCAAATACCCAATGATGTAACCGGGCTTTTTCAAGTGGCGTCACAGAATGGTTTTGAAGTTTTCCGGAAGGTTGAACCTGATATTGGGTCGCACTTTGCAAAACAGGATGTTGCTCAGCTGCAGATGTCAACATAGGGTTTGGTTGTCGGTCGGGTAAATCCCCGACACCGTGTTGGGCATAAAGTCTCATGACTTCTGCCTGCATCTGATCATGGTTGAATTTCGTTGCTGTTTTTTCGGGGTCGGGAGCAACACCCTCAATCTTATCGATGAAAATCTCCAGCTCCGCTTTCAGTCTCTCGGTTAATGCTTCCATGCTACTGAGTTCCAGACTTTCAACCAGCCCCTGATGGCGGTGCCCCAGTCGGTCCTGCCAACCCATCAGTTTTCCCTGAAACTGTTTGAGGTCGTGCAGGTTCAGGGCTGAGTCCGGATCTATGTTTCGCTGCAGACAGTGAGCTTTGAAGCCATCATGGCCCGGTAAGAATCGCTTAGCCAGTTGCTGCCTTTTTTCCAGTGTCTTGAGCTGAGCAGCCTGTCCCAGATCTGAAAGCACAAACATGTATTCGGTCACCGCCAGTTTGATAAGATGAGGCAGTGAGTCTGCTTTTTCCATGACGCTTATGACAGTGTCGCAGAAGAATTTTATGTCTTGATAATCTGGAGTGGCTCCATTACCTGTTAGAAAATCTGTGAGCCTGGCTGCCTGATGATCAAAGTTGCGAATTGAGACATCCAGCCCGGTTTCTCTTTTAATCTTTTGCAGGCCCTTACGCAGCCTTCGGATTTGCCACCTTTTGGCTTGCTTGAAAGATATGTTTGAGTCTTCTGGCACTGCGTTATTGCCCGGCATAAGGGCTGTCAGGATTCTTCTGGCTCGTGACGAAGGTTCAGGAAAAGTTTGGTTTTCTTTCGGTGTTTCAACGTATGGAAAGCGGGGAGGGAGTTCAACACCGGAGACCATGTGGGCAGGCAGTGACTGATCGGAAAGCTTTTTGGCCAGAAGGTAGCCTTTACTGATAACAGGGCGTTGCCGGTAATCAGAGCCACTGGTTTTTTTTGGGGGCATTTTACGAACCGGATGTTTGACTGCTTCGGTCTTTTTTCCCCGGAAGCGAGAAACCACATTATCCTTGACGGTTCGGGCAAATCCGGACAGTCCATTATAAACGCTGCTTAAAATGTGCATCCTGCCTTCCCTGGCAATTTCAATCTTTCAGCTACCCGATATTAAAGGCCTGAGCCCGGCGTTTGGCGATTTTCTCAGTATATGTATCGACACTTGAGCTACCGGTATAACCCAAAGCTTTCAGTTTCTTGTCCAGGCCGGTTTTGTCGAATTGGAAGAGTAGAAGGTTGATTTTTTCGTGCATCTCTGGAAAACGATACTGCCTCGTTTTCCAGAGTATTTGGCGCTGTCAAACCTGCGGCAGGTACTTATTTGCCTGGTAGAGGGGATCGGAGGTGTAGCCATTACAGGCCAGAGGTTCCTGATTGCTGTCTGATTGGAGGGAGATAAGGTATTCCGGATAACGGATGTCGTCTATTTCGCCACCAGGGTGGGTAGCGTCCTCAAATAACCGTTTGTTGTCGAGTCCTGGATTATACATGATCGTCTTCCTTTACGATGCTGTTTTTTAAGACTTTAAAACGGGAAAGATTTAAAGCGGTAAATTGTTTAATCAGTTGTCGATGAACGCAGTATTTTTATTTTCTCCGATCTGAAAGTATTCCTGTTAAGCCTTAAAGCTATTGAGATTTGCAGCCCTGAAACATTCTGTCTGTGTTCTTCAGCTGTAAAGACTAAGGTATCGGATTTCTTTTCGACTGTCACTCTTTTGACGTGTGGTATTTTTTTGACAGCATCATCTGGATGCAGGCTCTCGCGGTTAACGCTGACAAATTCAGTTGAAAATGGGGATGCTCTGGAATGAGCGGGGCAAATTACTTATGCGGGTGATGCTATCCCACAGTCGATAGTGAGTGATCTTTACTGCCGAAATGGGCTTTCTGTTATATCATTATCCGTTCTCTAATTTTGAAAATCATTATGCCAGTGACTCAGCCCAAACCCCTGGACCGTAAGTTTTCCGTTGCCCCTATGATGGCATTAACGGACAGACATTGCCGTTACTTTCACCGTTTGCTGTCGGAGCACTCTCTGCTTTATACCGAAATGGTGACTACCGGGGCTCTGGTATTTGGCGATAAAGACCGTTTTCTCAGGCACAATCCTGAAGAGTATCCACTGGCCCTTCAGGTGGGTGGTCATGACCCTCAACATCTTGCCCGGTCAGCCGAGTACGCAGAACAGTCCGGATACCAGGAGATCAACTTGAACGTGGGTTGTCCCAGTGACAGGGTTCAGAATGGTCGTATTGGTGCCTGCCTCATGGCAGAACCCGAGACAGTTGCGGAAGGGGTCAAAGCCATGAAACAGGCGGTGGATATTCCGGTAACAGTGAAGCACAGGGTTGGCATAAACGGTCGTGATTCTTACGAGGAGCTGGTGGATTTTGTCGGAAAAGTGGCTGAAGCCGGTTGCGAAACATTTATTGTGCACGCGCGTATCGCAATTCTTGAGGGTCTGTCTCCCAAGGAAAATCGTGATATTCCTCCTCTAAAGCCTGAGTTGGTTTATCAGCTGAAAAAAGATTTCCCGCAACTGGAAATTACCATCAATGGCGGCATAGGAACCTTTGCCGAGATTGAACAGCATATGGAGCATGTGGATGGTGTTATGTTGGGCAGGGAGGCTTATCATAATCCCTATCTGATGGCTGAAGTCGATAATCGTCTATATGGTACCGGCAAACCGGTGATCGAGCGTCATCAGGTTGTTGAGAGAATGCTGCCCTACATTGAATCCGAGCTGGCAAAGGGCGCATTCCTGAGTCACATAACCCGTCATATGCTGGGTCTTTACCAGGGGCAGCCTGGAGCTCGTAAGTTCCGTCGTTATATCAGCGAAAATGCTCATAAAAATGGCGCGGGGCCAGAGGTGCTGCTTGAAGCAGTCAAGCAGGTTGAAAGTCTGAGGGAAAGAGCACAGGATGCGGCCTGAGATAGTAAAAAAGTCCCAGTGGTAAGCGACGTTGAGCTGAAACCTTCTCTCTGGAATTGATCTTCAGCTCCTGTTTTTGTCTTCCTGTTCATCTTCATCATCTTGATTTTTGTTTTTATCTCGATGTTTATTTTCGTCTTGATTTTTGTCTTCATCAGGGCCATTGGTTTGAATCTGCTCAAGCTGCTTCACCAGTCCACTGAAGGTTTCACGGTTTTCTTCGCTCAGACTCATTAATACCTTATGGGCGTCCAGAACTTTCCTGGCCTGACTGGACTGCTCCAGATTTCCATCGCAGGCAATGTCATGCATGTTCAGATTCAGGTTCAGTTTTTCATAGCCTTCCAGCTCCCTGACTATCACAAACACTCTGTCAAACCCCATACTCAGGAGAATTCGGGTGATGTCATCTTTAGTAGAAATAATAACTGGCACCAGCCCCAGATTTTTTTTGGTTTGAATCGACAATTTGGCCAGGAGGCCCAGAGAGGTGCTGTCGATGGTGTCAGTGTCGGTCAGGTCAATAATGACAGAGGTGAAATCAGGCTTGCTAAGCATCTTTTCAAGAGAAGCACAGAGGGTTAGCCGTACTTCTCCCACCAGTTTCAGAATATAAGTGCCATCGCTTTTTGCGAACAGTATCTTTCCAGTAGTCATTCAGTCTCGAGCCAGGATCAGCAGGGCAACGTCATCTGGAATGGCTTTCATGGTTTCTAGCCCCAGCTTTTCTGTCAGCGCCGATACGGTGACGGCTCCCTCTTTAATAACAGACAACAAGTAGTCTTCCTTCTCCTGAAGTGTCTGCTGTGGCAGTACCTCCAGAATACCGTCGGACAGGATAGTCAAGGTAAATTGCTCGGGCAAGTCAATGGTGACATCTTCAAAAGTGGCGTCTTCAAATAGCCCTACGGGCAACCCCCGGCCTTCAATACAGCGGGTCTCTTCCGGCGTGGAAAGAATGGGCAGAGGGTAGTGACCGCCAAAGGCATAAGTCAGCTTTTTATCACGGGTGTCGACAACACCGCCAAAGACCGCAACATGTTTACCCAGGCCGGTTTCGAGAAGGCTACGGTTGAGGAAGTTGAGCACATGGGAAGGTTTGACCCTGACCCGTCCACCATGAGACTGATATTCCTTGAGCAGGTTCATGGACATGTGTTTCAGTAATACCGTGATAAAGGCCGAAGAAGCACCATGGCCGGAGACATCAGCCAGGTAGAAGGCAAAACTGTGCTCGTTCAGGACGAAGTAGTCAACAAAGTCGCCACTGAGGTAGAGAGACGGGATGATCCGGTGGTCGACCTTGAAATTTTCAAAAATCAGGGGTTCCTGAGGCAGCATCTTCATCTGAACCTGGCGACCGGCCTTCTGGTCCTCCTGCAGCAGGTGCAGGTTGTTTTCCAGTGAGTGAATGGCCTCTTCAAGGCTTTCACGGTAGCGGCGGTTTTCAAGTATCAGCTGAGCATTTTCAAGAGCACGGTTAATGGCGTACTCAAGAACTTCCAGATCGACGATAGGCTTGATGATGTAATCACTGGCACCCAGGCGTAATGCCTGAACGACATCGGTCATGACACCGGCACCGGAAACCACAATAAAGGGTGTATCCGGAGACATCTCCCGGACGTTTCGAAGCACTGCCAGTCCATCCATCTTCGGCATCCGAAGGTCACAGAGAATCAGATCCGGGGAGGTCTCTTTGAATACAGCCAGCCCCTGCTCACCATTTTCTGCCTGAAGAATATTGAATCCGCTGTCTTCGAGATAGGCTACGATGCTTTCTCTGACAATTGTGTCATCATCAATGACCAGGATGGTCCTGCTGGTCATATTTATAATCCTGCCTGCTGGAGAGATCTGTCCAAACCTTTGTCAGGAAAATCTACGTCAAGGAAAACAGAGTGCATCTGACCTTAAACCATTATTGATTTGTCTGTGATGAAACATACTCTCAACCCGGCCTTGCTGCAAGCTGAGGGAAGGTAAAGCAAGGAAATCTATCCGGAGCTGAGGTTCCGTTTTTTCTGGTCTGATCGTCGGATTATATCGAGGCAGAATTGGCCAATTATGCCTCGAATCACTGGGTTAGGAGCCTGATTCAAGGCATTTGAAGAGGTACTACCTGTCAGAAGTCGTCTTCTGGCAGCTGACCTGTAATCAGGTATTCACGGCGTTGCAGATAGGCATCCCGAACAAAGGTATAGCTATCACCCACAATCAAATCTTCAGCGCTGAGCAGGGAGGAACGGGTGCTGACAATGTCCACTCCTCTTACAACCCATTGATTCCGTTCTGGCTCAAATTGTCCCTGAAGGTTCAACATGGAGTCTGGCAATAAGCCGATACCGGATCTGAGTGTTCTGGGCCCGAGAAACGGCAGTACAATATAAGGGCCCGACGGACTGCCCCAGTGAGCAAGCGTCAGGCCAAAGTCTTCATATTGCTGTTCAATCCCCAGTGGGGTGGCGACATCAACCAGTCCCAGCATACCTATCGTAGAGTTAATGCCGAAGCGACCAACTGAAGCCAATGCCTCACCGCCTTTAAACTGTAACAAAGCATTGGCAGCATTACGGATCTCGCCGAGGTTTGAGAAGAAGTTAGTGACCAGCTGCTGAATAGGTTTGGGAGTCACTGCATCATACCCTCTGGCCACTGGCCTCAGGGTATAGTCGTCCAGCGTATGATTGAATGAAAAGATTGCACGATTCGCTCGCTCCCAAGGGTCGTCGTAGGAGACAACAGCAGCACCGGCAGTCGAGATATAACCTGCCAGTAGCAGAGTGGGTATTAATTTAACCATATTTTTTAGAGTATTTTTCAGGTTTGCAGCCAGTGCGCGTCTCACGTTCCTGTCCTCGCTTTCCTTGTTGTTAGAAACTAGCCCAAATCATTGTGTGTAGAGTTATAGTTTGAATCATTTCACAGATGAGTGAAATAATTCATACGGATATTGATCTTTTAAGGATTCAAAAATCTGAAAAATGTATAAAAATCTTTCAATCTTCCTGTGAATCTGCCAAAACCGCGAGCCTGCACCTATTTTACGGTGTTCGTTAAGGATATTTTCTGACCATGCCAGCTAAGGAGTATACGTTTGGACAACCTGGCAATTATTCTCGTACTCGTTTCATCTTTCATGCACGCCGGCTGGAATTGTCTTGGCAAAAAAGTCAGGCCTTCTGGAGCCAGCTTTACCCTGTCCGTAATAATGGGGATGCTGGCTTTTGTGCCTCTGTTGCTTTTCTATATCGACTGGTTGGGAGAAATTTCCCGGGAAATTTGGCATTTGTTGATTCTGAGTGGTCTGTTTCAGGCCATCTACTACCTGGGTTTGGGCCAATCATACCGTTTTGGTGATATGTCGTTGATGTATCCGGTCTCCCGAGCCCTGCCTGTTCTTCTGGTTCCACCGGTTATCGGTTTATTAGGTTGGGGAGCAGAGTTCTCATCGGATAAATGGCTGGCATTCAGCCTGATTGTTTCAGGCTGTATCATCCTGCCATTGTGGCACTGGAGTGATATAAGCTGGTCTCATTACCTCAATTCTGCAACGGCCTTTGCAGTAATGGCTGCTGTAGGTATTACGGGATATTCTGTGGTCGACAGTCAGGCTCTTATGTTGATGAGAGTACTGTGGCCCGTCGAAGGGGTGGCCTTCAAAAGTGCTCTGCTCTATTTGATTCTTCAGGCCATCACAACCTGCCTCTGGCTGGTGCTTTTCACATTTCCTTTTCAGAAGCAGCGAAGGGAAATCGCACAGTTGTTTGCATCTCATCGGGGCACTCTGTTTTTTACAGGAGTGGCGATGTTCTCTACTTACAGCATTGTACTGGCTGCCATGGCATTTGCTGACAATGTCAGTCTGATTGTGGCTTTGCGACAAACCAGCATTCCTGTAGGTGTTTTGATGGGTGTTTTTCTGCTAGGAGAGAGGGGGTCGACACAAAAATGGTGGGGCACCGGATTCATCGTTTCCGGCTTGATTCTGGTAAGTATCTGACGATGCATAAGTAAATGAATCTGGCATGAAACCTGAATGGTAAAAAAGCCATGTTTTGGCACTGGAAGCTGAAAATATCTTGTGAGACTATCAGGTGCTTAGCAATCAGGAGGAATCATGGACGATAGCCGAAAGAACGAAACCGAGACTCGCAGCAGTTTACCCAATTGTCTTAGTGAGACACGGTTACTGGCTCTGAGAAAAGCTTACCTTGCGGGTGAGCTAAGGGTGGACAGTGCCAGAGTGGCAGATAAACTGCTCGCTTTCGAGAGTAAACTTGAATCAGCACTGAGTGACCGGAGTCATCTGAACGACAAAAGCAACTGACTGATTTCGCCGACAGGGATTTATCTTAAGACAGTGCTCAGAACGACTTTAATTCTTGGAAAAATTTCATCGATTCGTTAAAATGAAAGTCAGCCAGCCGGAACGATCTGCCCGCTGGCTTTTCTATGCTCCCTTGGCACAGCTGGATAGCGCGGCCCCCTCCTAAGGGGCAGGTCGGAGGTTCGAATCCTCCAGGGAGCGCCAGATAGAGTAAAGGCTCCAGATTTTGAGCCTTTTTTATCCTTGCGATGGGTCGTCAATAGGTCGGATGCACTACACATTGTCAGAATATTGCTGAGCCAGACTTTCATAGCTTTTTTGCTTGTTCAGCCAGTTATCCAGATCCTCTACCCTGTACCTGACTACTTTTTTGCCCACCCTGAAAAATTTTGGGGGAGCTTCCCCGCAAAGTTCTCCTGAAATCCTTGCTTTATCCAATTCAGATTTTGACAGGCCGATGTACTTTGCTGCTTGTGCTGTATTCAGGACGGCAGGTGAGAGTTCTTTAACGGTATGGTGGTTCATTGAGTTTACCTTTATTGAACAGGTTTATATTTTCAGGTAGCAAACTGCTACTCCAGACTTCATTGGTGATTCTGGTTTTCTGGTACTCGCTTTCATTGATCCAGCCTTGTTGATAGGCAACATCAACAATACGTTCCGTCAGGGCAGTCAAAGATGTGGAGCCTTGCCGTATAAGAACGATGTTGTCAGGAGGCTGCATAAGAAACAGTGCAGGGTATGTGGCAATATTAAGAGATGCAGGTGGCGACCTTTCTATTCGACTGTTTGGGAATGCTGGTATCAACTGTCCATCGGTAGAGATGGTGATCAGTTCAAAGTCGTATTCCATGCTCAGGAGTTGCACTGTCCTGGCCTGAATATGGCAAAGTCTGCAGCTGCCCCGGTAGTAGAAAACCAGTCCGGCTATCCGGGCAACTTTTCTCAAAATAATTTCCCTGGCCTTATGAGCCATATCATCTTTGATTTTTGCCGCTGCCGGAGAGATTGGTCGACGGACATTTTCATCCAGCATGGGGTCGCTTTCGATGATTTGTTTACCAACATAGGCAAACCGTTCTGCTTTTTCTTTTATCAGCCTGTCGAGATAGAGGTATTTACTCACGTTTTCTCTACTGGGAAGGTCGATGGCTTTGTCCAGGTATTGACCGATGTTATCTCTGATCCATGCGGTTGTGAGTGGCTGGTGTCTTTTGGTTTGATCGTTGGCTACATTCTCGTCGGTTTCTGGCTCGGCAATCTGCTCATACCAGAACCAGCCTTCGGAGTGGCGACTAAACCATTGTTGTTCAGCTGAAGCAGTCACTGAATATATTCCGACTAATAGCAGAACGAAGGGCATCAGACTTTCTTCTGCCAGTTGGCTGTCCACCATCCCAGACATAGTGCAGCCAGCCAGGCGGCGGCAGGAATCAGCAATACTGGAACCGGCAGAGGGATGATGATTAGATAAAGAAATAAACCCGGAATCCATTTTGATGCCCGTCGGCTCCAGAGGTTTTGCAATGGACTGGTATAGTGAAAATCGTGATAACGGATTTTTCGGATCAAAAGGCCGTCGAGAATAGCTGCAATAAACATTACGCCCCAGAATGGCAGGCAAGCCAGCAATACGGAGATTCGATAGAACAGCTGTCGTATCAGACTAAGCAAGCTCTTAACCACACCCTGAATGAGCTCCATGGCCTTTGCCAACCCTTCACCCGAGCTTCGATCTGTAGTCGTATGTTCCATCAGAAAGTGCTGAATGCCGGATTTTACAATGGTTGTCGCATATAATTGGTCGCCTGTTCGCATAATCCATAGAGCATTCTCCCGCCCCAGCCTCTGGGCATATTGTTGCTGCTCTTTGTACAGATACTGGTTCATCTTTTGGCCAGAAAAAGCAAGCCAGAGCAATATCAGGCCAAGCCCGAAACACCAGATTGCGAATGGACTGGCTTGTTTTTGAGATGTTGTCATAAGAAAGATGGAATCAGATGTTCAGGATTTTGGGGAGCAAAGAATCGGGATTCTGCCTTTCAATAAACGTCCGCCGCCCAATCGTGCAACGTATTCCAGATTGGGCAGCTCACCAAGCAGTTGCGGCGGAAACAAGTCTCCGGTTTCTTCCAATTGCTGTTCACTTAGGTTGCCGGTGAATTCCATAGGGCGGTTAGCGTCGGTGCTGATGCCCTGATTGCGGATAAAGTAGCGGTAACGAACCGGCGGCAGTTTGTCGGTGATAAATTTCTGGGTGTCAGGGTTCTGTGTTCTCAGGCAGATAAGGTGATTGCAGTTGTCTATAAACTGTTGGGCAGCAGCTTTCGAGCCCAACTGAGCTTCAAAATCAGCCAGTGTCTGAGAAGCGACGTATAACCGGAATTGAGCCCCCCGGCCTTTGTTAAGCAGGGACAGAAGTTGAGGGCAAAGCACTTCTGCGGCTTCATCGACAAACAGGTTGATGGGTTTGTCGTTGCTATCTGTGTAGTTATAACGATCCCCCGCCACGGCCGCCAGGTCTGCCAATAGCAACTGTCCAATGGCTTTGCCGACCATAGGATCAGACAGGGAATCGAGCCCAAAATACATCACCTTGTTTTGCTCAATCAGGCTGGCGGTATGGGTACAGGGGCGCAGGTCGTCTGTATCGGTGGGATCAGGTGATAGCAGTCGGGCCAGTGGGCCTCCTGTCAGCATTCCCAGGTCAGGCAGTAAGGTTGCAATCATTTTTCCATAGTGGGCCCGATCATGTTCGAACAGTGAGATCAGTCCTTCCACATCAATACAGGGCGATTCAGGCATGACCTTATCCCGATAGAACTCTATCCAGCGTCGTGCCTTGGCTTCGGCTTTATTCTTGCCTTTAACTTCCTTCGCCAGAATGATATCTGCTGCCTGAGCCAGGTGTCGTGTACAGACAATAGTAAGCGCTCTAATCAGCAGTCTGGTGACGCCACCTTCCAGTCCCTGACGAATCATGACAAGGGTCGGGCGCTGACCACAGAGCAGATAGCCCTGAACTACGGCATCAACGGCTTTTTGGGCAAAAGCCTGAAAGGGGGCATTATCACCACCGGAAGGCATCAATCCAGAAATCCGGCTGGCCAGCTCGCTGGAACGGTTGAAGTTCTGTAGCAGGTTGATACGAATGGAATTTACAGGAAAGCCCGGATGGAACTTCATAAATCGGTATTGATTGCCTGACAGCTCGCAACTTCTGAGGGTATGGCTAGCAAGATCATGGTCGCCTTTTGGGTCGACGATAATAACGGGCTCATTGCGTAATACGGCTTGTGTCACCAACAAATCAAAGAGTCGGGTTTTACCGCTGCCCGGGACACCGATCACCATGGTATGCATCTGAGTCTGTTCAAGAGGCTGATATAACGGCTCCTCATGTTCTTCCATACCGTGAATCCAGCCTGCTCCCATGTTTTTTTCTGATTTGGTTGGCAGGTTATCACTTCGTAATAGGTCCCAGGCTCTTTGCCCGTGGTGTCGTTGCCATTCAAAGCCCCAGCCTAACCAGACGCCTTGCTCCTGATTCTTTGTTTGCAATGAATGGCATTTTTTTTCCGTTAGTTTTAACAGAGCCAGCTTTTTCCCCTTAAGCCGCCGATGCTGTTGCCATCTTGGCAAAGCCTGTCTCAGCCGAATGAACATCATGACTCCGCAGGAAGCAGAGGTCAGGACAAAACCAATCAGTGGCAGTGAACTGAAAAACGATAAGGTATAGGCTGTAATCATGGCGGAGAACCATACGGCAGAAGAACTCAACTCATAAATGGGTCGCCAGTTTTGCAGATATGGGCGATCACTGATCATGCTGTGTCCCCGTGATGTTTTTTGTTGGCAACCATTGTTTGCACTGTTCGGAAATGACAGGTTGCAGAGCAATGACCAGTCGGCCATTACGTCGAAAAATAATCTGATTGCCAACAGGTCTGATCCAACCTCTCTGGTTCCATTGTTTGAGCAGAATATCCGGTTCTGGAGTTTCCCTGGATTTGACCGCATCAGGCCAAGGCAGCAGAAGGCTGTCTTTCGCCCATTTGATATCCTCTGCGTGGAGGTTACCTATAACCAGCTCAAGCCAACCGAGTTCATTATCCTTTTCCTCTGTTGGCTGATCCTCAGTTTTGGACGGTTTTGTGATCTGGTTAAGCGCCTCCCCATTTTCGAAATGCAATTTGATGCTTTTCAGGCGTGCCAGCTCAACGGCATCGATGATTTGCGATACGCCATGGCCGCTTTTTTGTCTGGTAAGCGCACCGATAAAAGTCTGCCAGAGAGCGCCATTATTGCCATCAGGTTGCAGGGCATTGCGAAATGCCTGCGGTGTCAGCTGCGGCAAAAGTAACAGATTGATGGCTGTATATTCTGGCCCTAATGGTTTCCTGGGATCGTTATCACACTGTTTCCAATGGGGTGAGTAATGGCTAATGCGGTGTTGTTGCAACCAGCTTCCAAGAGGTTTCTGGAACGCTGGCCATTGCTCTGCTGATTGCTCTGCGGATGATGTTTGAACAACAAGACAAGAGGTCATTCTCCCACTGTCATATAAAAGTCCGGCGATCCCTGCCATTAACCGCCATAGCGGTTCCCTTGCTCTGCGTTGATCTGGATACAAGTCATGGTCTCTGTGAATCTGCTGCATGGCTGTGACGGACCAGAAGGCCGTTTCCAGAGCATGGCGGATCGCGCCTGCTGGTTCACAGTGGTGCTGAGGATGAGCAGGTAAGAGATGGAGCCAGTGGGTGAGATTATCCAGTGTTTGGTCAAACATGCGCTGCAGGTCTGCTGGCAAATTCAGCTGCTCGTTTAACTGTTCCAAAAGCTTTTGTTGCTGATGCAGGATTGTTCCTGTGCTCACCTGATATCCAGCGCAACCTGAACCTGGTTGTATAGGCTGATCAGCTTTTGGAAGATTGATTGGTAATAGGATTTTTTCATCAGCGTGATGCGGGTGTAACCATTGATTGATAATGGCTAAAGCCTTTGAGGTGGACATGGTTAAAGCCCGAAAATCGAGTTGATAATTGTAGGAGTGACCTGCAATCCCACAGCGGCACCTACTCCGGTAGCAAAGCCAATTAATGAGTTACGAGCCATGCCGTAGGCCAGTCCGATCAGGACAAAAGAGATAGACAGTGTTCGTCCCAGGTCTCCCTTGATCCAACCCACCAAACGACCATAAATTTCCGCAAAGTCAGTGGAACCTGTCACATTGACAGGATTGGCCGCCTGCAGCTCCTGTGGCAGTAGAGAAAGAATGATCAGAGGTGCCAGCGACACCATCAGTTTCTGCAGCTTCATAACAAGTTGTGGTCTATCAGCAAGCAGTACATACATATTCAGTGACTCCATTAATCATCAGACGGTGAATAGACGGGAATGGCAGACTGCCAGTCTCTTGGTGCGATATCGGTCATCACAACTCCGCCGCTGTGCCAGTTGCCCTGCTTGTCAACCCAGGGTGCAATCCAGATTTTCAGGATTTGAGCGGGTGTGCGGTTGGGTATCGCTTCGGGCGTTACAAAACGAAGATCGGGTTCTGAATAGTTTTTGGGAGCTGAAGGAAACAGGTTTTCAGCAGACGTTGAACCGGTATCCTGATAGACCTGTCTTGCCGATTTACATACGCCTTTGCCGGGTTCCGGGCAGGCATACTCAGCTTCACCAACACCAAACAGTGAGCAGCCCTGAATAACAGGTACCAGCGAAACCATCAGAAGCAATGCTCTGGTATCGTGTTTACACATAGAAAAAGCCTCGAAAGATTAGTTCTTAAGACCACGGGTGAGAATCAGGTCCACCTTACGTTCAGCGCTGATTTCAATGACGGGCACCATCTGGTCAGCCAGCTGCAGGTAAAAATCTGCCAACTTTTCCAATGCTTTGTTACTGCCCTTAATCAAAGAGCTTTGCAGAGCTTGGCTGCCCTTTAAGCCAGACTGAAAAGGAGACTGAATCTGGCCGTTCTGGTTGGGGATTACAGACAAGACTGGGACGGGTTTGGTATCAAAGGCCTCACTGATACCGCTGAGAAAGCCTGCCATAGCCGCCTTGGCCATAACCTGCCCCTGTTTACTGACCAGCCTGCCACGTAATCCGGCTTTGCCATCTTCTCCGGCGATATAACCTTCTAAAGGTCGTTCAATCACTTCTTCCTTGTCGTTGTATTTGAGGATGCACGACAGGGTTTCACTGCGAAGATAAGCCCGCTCGGAACTCAGATCGCCATAGCCTGATGCCAGAACAAAGCATTCCCTGACGTTAGTGCGATAGCGATTGGGCAAAATGGCAGAAGCTTTGATGCGGATTAGGACAGGATAAGGTTCACGTCTTGCCCCTTGCCCTGTCGGAACATCCAGCCCGGTGATTAACTGGCCGGATAGCAGACTTCCGGCCGGTAAGCGCAAAAGCTTTGGTTTATCCTCAGGTTTTGAATTTAGGGTGACTGCCTGAGGGTTGGTAGTTCCTAATACCCGGATAGTTCTGGGTGGTTGAGGAGGTGTGTCATAGTAATCTGTTTCGTTGTATTGGGTTACTGGTGATTGACTGTACTGATTCCACTGCAATACATCCGGAACAGGTTCTGGCAACGAAGGTTCAGGAACAGAGAGTGTGGGTTGAACGGGCTGCTTCAGCTGGCTAATTTCCTGTTGCAACCGCTCCATTTCTTGTTGATGTGCTTCATGCAAAGCTTTCTGTTGCTGATGGATGCGTTCCAGATCACCACTGATACGGTTCAGAGTTAACTCTTTGGGTGGCACACCGGTAAAGTCTACAGAGGTGGTAGTTTGCTCCGGGGTTTTGGTAATGCCTGAATCCTGCCGCTTACTGGTCATAAAAATCAGGGTGACCAGAACCACTGCGGTACCCAACACAATGCCATAACGCTTTATTCTTGGTGTTAAATAATGGTTGATGGTGTTCATTGCTTGATGATTATTTGGTCAGCAGAGAAGGGCGCAATATGGGAGCAGATTCATAATCAGGCGTATTCAGAAGAATAAACAGCTCTCTTCGCTGGCCGGGATGCAGTTTGTTGTTTGGCCACATGGCGACAGCGGCGGTGTGGCTGCCCTGACAATTTCTTTCATGGAATGTAAGCGGCTTTTCGGTGTTATTCTGGGCAGTGCCTATCAGAATGCTGAAGTGATGCCCCTGAACCTGCTGGCCTTTGGAAAAATCAAACATCAGGCCGTCCTGCTCACAATGCTGAATATCGGATTGATGCAACACGCTCAGTTCATAACCTTCCGGTATTTGTCCCTTCACCAGCGCAGCAAGCACTTCCGTGATAGCCTGCTGATAGTCCGAGGCTTCTTCGAATCGTTTTGCTAATGCCTTGTTATGGCTGATTTTTTGCTGCCATTGTTTTGATAGTGACAGTTGGATTTCTTTGGGAGGAACATCCAGTGGTGTTACCAGCAAAGAAAAGGCATGAGACTCATTATCATGAGGAGTGATATACACGACAAAAGGTTCTTCTTGCTGTGAAGAGAGATAAATCACTGAACCTTCAATCCGAATATCAGCCTGATCAATAGTTCGAATCTGGGGAGCGGCAAAAGGCGTGACAATTCGGTTCAGGTGTAGACGACTCAGTGTTACGGGTTGCTGCTGACCCGGTGATACCTGCAACTTGACTGGTGCAGCTGCCAGAGTCAATGAACAGTAAAAACAGACAACAACAAGCGCTTTGTTCATAGAGGAATCGCTGAATAAAGGAGGATTACTTCAGATCAGATTCAATCTGAATGACAGCAAGCACAGGGCGATAACGGATCAGACTGAACTGAAAGGTAAAGGTTTTCTGCCCATACAGGCGTTGATGGCCCGATGAGAGAGCACTGTTCCCCGTCACTCTGACCTCATGAGTGTTTTCATCAAATTCAAGCTGCAATGGCTCAAAGCTCAGGGAAACATTGTCTTCCCGTAACTGGTGGAACTGCCGATTCAATATTTCATGGACTTGCCGGTGCAGATTGGGTGAAAGCAGACTTTGCAGCCTGGATTCAACAAACGACAGATTCTGCGGATTCACATTGCCCAGCAATTCAGCCAGAGACAGCCCCCACCATTCGTAATAAACCCGAGAAGCTGCACTGGACTGAATTCCAACCTGTCCATCCATAAACGGCAAGCTCAACTCAACAGCCGGTTTGCGACTCAGGCAGTGGAAAAGCAGTAGTGCATTCGTCAGCACCAGTACCAGTAACATCAGCCTGTCCATACAGAGCTGCTGACGCCATTGCTTCAGACGACGCAGATAGTTTTGAATGGTCATTTTCGGGAAGGGTAAAAGACCCGAACATAAGGGTTGGGCAAGGTTCTGGCTTTTACAAAATAAAAGCCCAGCCAGTAAAGCCGGTGGCTCAGGTGGCCGTCAGGGTGACGGTCCCGAAACCGTCGATAGACACGAATCGCCATCCAGCCCAGGAGCATGCCCAGAAGCAGCTGGTCAAACCAGATACCCCAGATCAGGCCCACGGCTACGGGGTAGATTTCATCCAGAGACCAGAACAGGAACTGGATGGGGTCGTTGATGGTGCGGGGGATTTCCATGATGCTTTCGACTCACTTACCGCCTATACTCTGTAAGACATATTCTTACAGGAGGTGCAATATGGCTCGAACATTAACCATCAGCCTTGGAGACGAACTTCAGGGCTATGCTCAACAGCTGGTCGATTCCGGTGCGTACTCATCCGTCAGTGAAGTGGTGCGCGAGGCGTTAAGAAACCTGAGAGAACAGAAAGCTTCGTCAAACCTGGAGCAATTGAGGGCAATGATTGACGAAGGTGATAACAGTGGTGAACCGGTTGATCTTGAAGTTGAAAAGTTCCTTTCCCAAATGAAAAAACGTTAACCCTTATGCCCCCATACAAGCAGTACTTGTTCAAGCCCCGTGCACGACAGGATTTGGAAGGCATATATGACTATACCGTTAGTGAGTTTGGAGAAGAGCAGGCTGATCTGTATATCCGAAATCTTTTTGATACCTTTCAACGACTGGCCGAAACACCGGGCTTTGCTCGATGCCGGGATGACCTCAGAAAAGGGCTCAAATCATACCCTGTGAAGGCTCATATCGTTTTCTTCAGAGAAACGGTGAATGGTGTATTAATTGTCAGAGTGCTTCACCAATCGATGGATTTTCAATCACAAAAATACTGATCGATTCTGGGAAATGCTCACTGCTGTCGAAGATTTATAGTTTTGGTGTTTTGATAGTGGTTGAGTTCTGATGGGGTAATACTGTCGTATCGGGCTTCCAATCGTTTTCGACTGTCCTCCCTGTGCTGGTCGAAATCCAGCCTTGACCCTCTGCCCGTCAGAGTTTCCAGATTCAACTGTTTCAATGTATCAGCATTCAACTCTGGCAGTTTGTTTTGCAATTTTAACAATGCCAGCCACTCGCTAAGGTCAATCTGGTTCCAGTTCACAGCTTGCAGAGTTTCAGGCGTTATACCCGAGCAATCGGGATGTTCGGCAGAGCCGCATCCAGTGTTCAGCTGCTTCCTGATCTGCACTTGCATGATGCGGGAAAGGGGTGAACTGAAACAGCAATAGCGGTTGTACTCCATGCTGCTCAATCCCAAAAACTTGTTTTCCCTGTAGCTGCCGACTTTATGGCAGGTTTTCATCTCCCGTTTGGCGGCTAATTCAAATTCTTCGGTTTCACATTTGTTGGTGATCTGGATAATCCCCTGTGTCAGGAAAGTTGTCGCTGATGGCTTCTGGTAGTTTTACATTGTAACTATCCCAATTGTTAGGAATAATATCGTTATTCTTTGGACTTTCTATTGTCCAACCCCTTCCCTTAGTGTCATCATCAAACCTATCGATTTTTTAGTAGTTATGCCTCTATATGTCTAAAACCATAGCCTTTTATGAAGACAATTCAGATACTTTCTATGACTCTACCGTGAGCGTTGATGCACAGGCATTATACGACCGGTTTCTACCACTATTACCTGATCAAGCTCATATACTCGACGCCGGATGTGGCTCAGGGCGGGATTCTCTGGCTTTTTTGAAAGCTGGTTTTACAGTTACTGCATTTGATGGCAGCAGAAGTATGGCTGAACGAGCTACCTGTCTGACAGGGCTGGATGTCAAACATGCATTGTTTATAGATTACAGCCCCGAAGTAAAGTTTGATGCTATCTGGGCATGTGCCTCACTGCTTCACGTTCCTCTTCAAAATTTGGCTATGACTTTCTCTCACCTTGGTAATTTATTGAAATCAGGTGGACTTTTTTACTGCTCGTTCAAGCTGGGTAGTGGTGAAGAAGAACGGGGGGGAAGGCATTTTACCCATCTCGATGAAAAACGGCTTGAGAAGATTCTGGCAAAAAGTGATTTGAGCATCGCCAGAACCTGGGTCACTCAGGACTTACGGCCTGGCCGTGAAAATGAACACTGGTTAAACGCAATTCTGAAAAAGACTTGATGTATGGAAGCAAGACCGCTTGATCCTTCGTATCCTATTGATAACAATTCTGCTCTGCTGACAACCGGAGGGCTGAATGATCCACTGCTGCCCAAGTTGAGAGATGCTATTAACCGGGCGCGGGAAATTGAGATTACGGTTGCCTTCATACGCATCAGTGGCTTGAAGTTGTTGTTTGGTGCTTTATGCGATGCAGTTGATCGCGGCATAGTGATTAAGGTGCTGACTTCTGATTATCTGGATGTGACTGACCCGCAGGCTTTGCGGGAACTGATGCTGTTAAAAGAGAGGGGCGCAGATATTCGCATTTATCAGTGCGATGGTCAGCAAAGCTTCCATATGAAGTCGTACATCTTTATCCATACCCATGATGGTGATTTTATTGAAGGCAGTGCTTATGTAGGCTCCAGTAATATCAGTAAAGCAGCATTAACCACGGGGCATGAATGGAATCTTCGTCTGCAATGTAAGGGCGACTCTGATGACCTTTATGTTCGGCAGTTTGCCCGTATCCGCCACCAGTTCCATGAAATTTTCAGACATAACCTTGTTCTTCCTTTAAGTCATGACTGGATTGATAGTTACCTGAAACGCCATCGTAAAATGCGGCTGGTGGCTGTTGAAGCTGAAGAACTCATTGAAGCCCCCACGCCCAGTGATATTCAAACTGAGGCTTTGCAGGCATTGCAACAATCACGACTGGATGGATATCAGCGAGGACTGGTGGTTTTGGCAACGGGTCTGGGTAAAACCTGGCTTGCGGCTTTTGATACTCAGCAATGCAAGGCAGAGAAAGTGTTGTTTGTAGCGCATCGTGAAGAGATTCTAATGCAGGCTCAGCAAACCTTTGTGCGAATTCGACCTGATGCACGCACCGGATTTTATAATGGCAAGCAGCGTAATAAAGAGGCTGATATGTTGTTTGCTTCCGTGCAGACCCTTGGGCGGCAGGAACACCTGAAACAGTTCAGCGAAGATCATTTTGATTATATTGTGGTGGATGAATTTCACCATGCCGATGCCAGAACCTACCGTAACCTTCTCAAGCATTTTGAGCCAACATTTTTGCTTGGGCTGACTGCGACACCAGAGCGAACCGATCAGGCTGATATTCTCAGTCTTTGCGACAACAACCTGGTGTTTGAGCGCAATCTGGTACACGGCATTAATGTACGTCTACTGACTCCTTTCCATTATTTTGGTATTAATGACAAATACGTCGATTACGATGAAATTCCATGGCGTAACGGCAAGTTTGATACCGGAGCTCTGGAGAGTGCCTTTGCTTCCCGTAAGCGGGCAGAGCATATTCTGAACCATTGGCAGGAAAAGAAGCAGGTAAGGACGCTCGGGTTTTGTATATCAAAGCGGCATGCAGATTTTATGGCAACGGTATTTACCAAAGCAGGGTTCCGGGCGGCAGCGGTTTATAGCGACTCTGAGCTTCGCCGACATGAAGCCCTGCAAAAGCTGGAAGCAGGTGAGTTGGATGTACTGTTTTCTGTAGACCTGTTTAACGAAGGGACTGACCTGCCTGCCATTGACACTGTGCTGATGCTTCGTCCTACAGAATCTAAAATTTTGTTTCTGCAACAGCTAGGGCGGGGGTTGCGCCTGCATAAAGACAAGCAGTATCTGGTAGTGATTGATTTTATTGGTAACCATAAATCGTTTCTGACCAAGCCGGTTGCCTTACACAATAGTCATTCTATCCGTCAGGTTACAGAGCAAATTAGACAACAGATCACCACTTTGCCCATTGGCTGTTTTGCTAACTATGACCCGGAAGTGGTTGATTTTCTGGAGCGTATGGCTCGCAAGCAAAAACCCAGCATGGTGGATGAGTATCAATCCCTGAAATCACTGCTTGGCTATCGCCCCACTGCGACAGAGTTTTATCATTATCTTGCGGAAACGGAGACTGACTTCAATAGAGTTCGATCTGAGCATGGCAGCTGGTTCAAACTGCTTGAACATTTGAAAGAGTTGAATAAATCCGAGTCGGAAGTGGCCAATAATCATCATCAGTTTTTACTGGATGGTATAGAGCAGACGAACATGACTAAATGCTTCAAGATGATTTTGCTTGATGCCTTTCTGGAGCTGGATGGTTTTATCTCGGCACCGACCACAGAAGCACTGGCCGCCAGAAGCTGGCATCTACTTAAGCGCCGACCAACGCTGTATAACTCTGAACTGCCTGCTGGGCAGCGAGCAATGTCTGCTGAAGATAACGGCTGGCATAATTACTGGAAAAGAAACCCAATCAAAGCGTTTGCTGAGGGAGAAAATACCTTTTTTGAAGTCAGACATGGCCGGTTTACTTTCAAAACGGATATACAGCGGGAACATCGGGATATTTTGCATCGGCTGGTGCAGGAGCTGGTAGAGCTGAGGCTGGAGCAGTACTGTGTGAGGAAGGGGCTGCGACAAAGCTAGTGATCATTAATATCATGCACTGGGCAACCTGTCCGAGCCAGAAATGCCCCACAGATTTTGCTGTCGAGGCAAAAAAACTATGTCTATTCTTTGGACTATTGAATTTCAGACTGCTATAGCTTGGGAAAACTTGAGCTTTATATAGGCAGGCTTTTGTTTCCGTAATGGATGGAGAAACTAAAGTTTCAACGTTAACTATTACAGAAACCCGCACTGCCGTGAGGCACCAAGCACTCTTCGCGAGTCATTCCACTCAGCAGCTTCTCTGCTGTAATGACACCAGAACTCAACCACTCTTGCTACCGGGTTGTTCTGTTCGTCAGAATAACCTGTCACATTTGCTGCCCATTTCTCAGAGCGTGAATACCTGTGTTTGCCATCACCCATTACATCGGGTCACAGGTAAATGCGCACTGAAATCCGGTTACAGCGCATTTTCAAAAAGCCGTTTCAAGAGACCCTTTCTGGATATATTGGCATCCGTACCCTACAGCCAGACCAGTGTCTTCTACCGGCACTTTCTGATGATTTGATCAACTTTTTTATAAGCAGGCGAACGTGCTAAACCCGGCCATTCTTCAGTATTGGTTATAACAGCAACCGCCTCAGCTGCTGGCATCAGCAAAGCTCAGCTCTCTGGAGCAATGAGCGTCACTGCCCGCAACCCTTGCGTTACAGGCTGTCCCGTCTGGCCACTGCGTGATGTGGCTTCGAATTGAACTTTGTTCAGGGTTTCGGGACTGATTGTCCGATGTGCCAGATTGGGATGGAGGGGTAGAGTTGTGTCTCGTTTTTTAAGTCGTAACGACCATAATTTTGGTTTTGGCCGACAATTGTCTTATGCCGGACGAAATGCGCTCAGGGCAATGATGCCGGGTCAGTTTTGTACGGTGGCAACCCATTCTGAGCGATGGAAACAGTTTTGTGCCTGGAGTCATACCCGGAATATTTTTGAAGCCCATCAGGTGAATAACCAGACATTGAAGCACTATGCCGTTTACCTACGGGCAAGGCTGGAGGGGCAGGGCAAACCATTATCTGTCGCCACAGCACAGAATCTGCTGTCTACCTGTAATGTGGTTCTTAAGGCTTTGCGAGGCAATGAAGATATAAGGATAAAACCCTCTGAGGCTTTGCAGGTAAACCGGGAGAAGATTCGCACTGAACCTCCAGAGCTAAGCAGGGAAAAGTTGGCTCAGGCACAAGCTGAGTTAATTTTGAAAGGGCAGGAGCGAATAGCAGCCGTTTTAGGTTTGTGTCGAGAGCTTGGGCTGCGTTCCCGAGAAGCTGTAATGCTTGATTGCCATAGGGCCTTTAAACAAGACAAAGCCTGCGGAAAAGTCGATATAGAGCGGGGTACAAAAGGTGGTCGTGGTAAATCGACGTCTACCAGTCCTTCACGAGTTGAACGGTGGGTTCCAGTATCCGGCTATGCACGTATGGCTTTGTCTCAAGCGGTAAAGTTACAGGGTGACAACGACTGCCTGATACCTGTCGGTAAGAAGCTTGAGGATTTTCTGGCACTGGTGCGAATGCACAGCGGTCCGGTTCTCAAAAAGTATGGGCTGAATAATCGGCACGATCTCCGGGCAGCCTACGCTTGCGAACAATATCAACAAATTACAGGTTGTTCTGCTCCCGTTTTATCAAGTGGTATCACCATTGATAAACACGACGATCTTCAAGCCCGAAAAGCCATCGCTGATCTGCTAGGCCATCACAGAAGCACTGTGGTTTCAGCCTACATTGGCAGTAATCAGCGAGATAGAAGCAAAGTGCAACTGCCGAAAAAAAGACGTTGAATTAGCGATCTGAAATAACTGGGCAACACGAAGAATCAGTCACTACGCAACCTGATTAAAATCAATGCGTTCCAGGTTTGCTGTATCGACCACTTGCCTGGCTTTCCACAAGTCAAAGCTCTCCTGAAGTGTCATCCAGCTTTCAGCAGAACCACCCAGTACTTCGGACAGTCGAATGGCCATTTCCGGTGAAACACCTGCTTTTTCATTCAGCAAACGATTGAAAGTACTTCTGGCCACGCCCAGTTGGTCGGCAATTCTGTTAGCGGTCATTGAGGTGAATGGCTCAATATAGGTGCGGTAGATCAATGCCCCTGGGTGAGGTGGGTCAAATTGTTGTATGGCCATCAGTGGTAATCCTCATAGTTTACGATGTAGGCATCTCCGTCTTTAAATTCAAACACAATGCGCCAGTTACGTTGATCTGAATACACAACAGAGGAACTTTATCAGGCAGCCAGAGAATATGTGAAAGCAAAATATAAGGATAAAGAAGTATACAGCCTTGCCTTGAATAGTAATGTAGTACTTAATTGGCAAGGCTTGAGGCACCCATTAAAACCTACTTATTACGACCGAAACCGGGCACTGGTCATTCCGGCACTTCCTAAACTTATCGGCAGTGCGATCAATCCAGTGTTTTTCAAAGGATCGTAGTGAAAGGAAAGACATAAAAGGACTCTACCATCTTGATGCAAAAACACTGGTTAAAGGTCAACCCTTTGATGTGAAGCTAGTGTTCAAGGTTCTGGAAAAAGGCACTAAACAGCATTATCAACTGGAAGCAGAAAAAGAAAACCCCGCTGCAATAACCGGTACTAGCAACATCTCATACGAGGTGGTTGACGTAGTGCTCCGTCCTCCAGCGGGGGATTCATTAACTTTAGACCAGCGCGCCACCGAGAAGTTCAATCCCGGCAAAGGCAAAAACGGCCCAAAGGCCTTCACGGTCGGCCTTCAATGGATGAAGGTGGTAGCCCGGTTTATCCATGTCATTAACGGTTTTTGCTGCACTGCCTATATTTGATAATCATTGTAGTTAGAATCAGGTCATGCAGGTCGCAAACCGCTTAGATCGTTGTCTTGGTAGACTCATAACTTGCATCATCAGACTGATATGAAACCCGCTCAATTCCGCACACAGTGTGTGCTGAATCTCTGAAATAGAAAATAGAATCGTGAATGACTAAAGCCCTAAGCAAGTTGTGGACGACTCGAAAAAATTGAATTACCGATCATGTGTCCTATAGTTACCACTCCTTCCTGGAATATGATCTATGGCGTAGTGACCTCATCCTTGATGAGACCGCTACAACGGTAATGATCAGAATACGATCTCACAGGTCAGTGTGTTTTGCAGATCCGGCAGATAAAACACGCGCAGCGGTGAGGTGGTTGTCACAGGGAAGTGGCATTCCGGAATCAGCCTGTCAGCTTTGCGATCAGGCATTCAGAGCATCAATTTTCAAATGACGTTAGCAGAGAAAGTCTGTTTTCGTGTCCATTGATCGCTTCGGTGATCCACCTACGTCGTATGAGCTTCTGGCTTCGCCAGAATCTTATTCGTGCCTCACGGCAACTGCTCCTGCGTTGCCCTAGCTCCGGCATCCGTGCCGTCGTGCATGGCAGAATTTCTCTGTCATGCGGGGAAGTTCTGTCTTGCATCTTGTTTTCAGGAAAGTGAGAGAGAACTTCTTATGAATCATTCTTGTGTTGTTAATGATAGTGGCAGTGCCAACGATCTGGTGGCTCGTTTTGCGGAGCGCTATGGCTTCCGTGAAGATGAGTTGTTGAATACTTTGGCGCAGACTGCGTTTCGACAGCAGAACGGCAGCGTTCCCACCCGGGAGCAAATGCTGTCTTTGCTGGCAGTGGCAGACAGCTATGGTTTGAACCCATTTATCCGGCAGGTGTGGGCTTTATCCGACAGAAAAGGTGGAGTATTGCCTGTGATATCTGTCGATGGTTGGGTTTGTATCATGAACTCGTATCAAGAAAGTGATGGGATTGAATTCGGTTATCCCGATGAACTTATCCAGTTCGATGAGGATATGAAACCCTGCCATCCCTGGATTGAGTGCACGGTTCACCGTAAAGATCGGGAACATGCGATCCGGGTGCGTGAGTATCTTGATGAGCTGTACCGGCCTGCGGTGATAAAGAATGGCAAGAAATTTCCTGGCCCCTGGCAGACTTGTCCTAAGCGAATGCTTCGCCATAAGTCTCAGATTCAGGCCATTCGGATTTCCTATGGTCTCAGCGGATTATTTGAACCGGATGAAGCTGAACGGTTACTGGAAACCCAGATGGATGATCCTGTGCCTGATCTGCGGGAGTCTGAGTCAAAGCTGGCAGAAGCAGCGGGCAAGAAAGTGAAGGAAAATGCTGGGCTTGTGTCGCCTGAGCCGGATGTTCAGGATGACACGCTGGCTGAGATAGCAGGGGAATTATTACCGGCGAAAGCCATTATTGGTGATGAAGTGCCTGAGCCCAATGGTCTTGAACCACAGGTTGTGTCGTTTATTGAGCAGATTGTGGAACGAGCCAGGGGAACAGGAGCCTTTACCGCCGCTCAGGGTTTTGCCCAGGAGCGGTTTAAGGAAGATGGTAATGCTCTGAATTACTGCCTGTTCCGGCTGGATGTGGCGCAGGCAGAATCAGCAAAACAGGCTGTTTAAGGTGATTTGTGATGAAGCAGGTCAATCTTGAGCAACGATCAAAGGAATGGTTCGACTGGAGAAGCTGCGGTATCACAGCCAGTGATGCTGCTGTGATTCTCGGGCAATCGCCTTATAAATCTCGTTGGCAGCTTTGGTGTGAAAAGAAAGGTGCAGAGAAATCAGGGATTCTGAAGGAACCGGATTTATCTTCAAACCCTCATGTTCAACGTGGCGTTGAGGATGAAGACGACGCAAGGATTCGGATGGAAGAAGCGTTGGGCGATGCGCCGCTCTTGCCCGTTTGTGGAGAGTGGGAACAGAACCCAAGGCTGCGTGGCAGTTTTGACGGTATGACCAGGGACGGTATTCCGGTAGAACTGAAAGCGCCAAGTGAAAAAGTCTATCAGGATGTGAAGACTTTGAAGGGGCAGTCGGAAGGCTATCGACGTGCATTTGCACAAGTGCAGTTTCAGATGTTGGTTGCAGACTCTAATCGCGCCTGGCTCTGTTTTTACCGAAAAGGTAGGCCGATTCTTCCGGTCTGTATCAGCAGGGACGATCACCTGATTCAGCAGTTGCGGATAGAAGCAGAAGCTTTCTGGCAGCTTGTCGAAGACGATGATGAGCCGGAGAAAGATCCGAATCTGGATGTTTTTGTGCCAGAAGGTCCGACGGAGCAAGTGCATTGGCTCAAGCTGGCAATGGTCTATCGCCGTCGTCAGTATCGTCTCGATGAGTTGAAAGAGAAGCTGGAAACCGGGAAGTCTCAACAGAAGCTGCTGCAACAGGAGTTGCAAAAGTTGATGGGAGCATTCCGGGTAGCTGAGTCTGATGGTTTACGTATCTGCTGCAGTGAATGCAGTGGTTCCATAGATTATCAGAAAGCGCTGGAAGCATTGTGCAAACAACACCAGCTGGCGTTGCCGGATCTTGATGCTTTTCGCCGCAAGGCGAGAGAACAGGTAAGGGTAACCTTGTTGGAAAAGAGAGTGGACGACAGAGAGTCAGAAATTGAAGTGTCTGAGAATGATCGGTTGATCTTAAACCCTACCGTCAGTAAACAGAACTTCTATTTCTGAATCCAATTTTCATTAACCCGGGCGGGGCAGTTGTTTTCCCCATCCGGGGGAGATTTCTGCCCTTTTTTTGTTTTATGAGAGTGCAGGATATTAACAATGGAAAATGATGCTCAGTCTGAGTCAGCGGGTTTGCAACCGGCGTTTTATGAGCTGAATGAAACCTTCGATCTGGATTCCAATCAACTGATTCTGCTCGAAGGTTATAAGGAATGTGGGCATCCGGCAGTACCGGCCGTTCAGCCTTATGTATTTGACAGAGACCGACTGCGGAAGCTGCTGGCGTTTCTGGATAATCCGGAGGGTGATGGCTTGTATTTGTGCGGTCCGACAGGGTGTGGGAAAACCAGTCTGGTTTCCCAAGCTGCTGCAAGGTTGCACTGGCCAGTGCAGATGGTGCCTGTTCATGGAAGGTTAGAGCTGGATGATTTGCTGGGGCAGAAAGTGTTGAATAAGGGATCAACTCCCTTCCAATATGGCGCTCTCAGCATTGCGGTAAAAGACGGTCATATTCTGATCCTGGATGAGATGGATGTTGCCGACCCGGCAGAACTCGCTGGATTGTATGATCTGCTGGACGGTGCGCCTCTGGTATTGGCGCAAAACGGCGGAGAAATTATTCCGGTGCATCCACGATTCCGGTTTGTTGCCACCGGTAACAGTGCTGGAGCAGGGGATGGCAGTGGTTTGTATCAGGGAGTACTACGACAGTCATTAGCCTGGTTGGATCGTTTTCGTGTGATTTCGGTGGATTATCCCGACGAATTCACAGAGCTGATGATTCTTAACCAGGTGGTGCCCGACCTGCCCGTTGTCGTCAGAGAAAAGATGGTGAAACTCGCTAACGAGGTGCGTCGTCTGTTCACGGGTGATTCTGATGGAAGAGCTGGAGAAGGCGAATCGCAGCTCAGTGTCACTTTGTCCACTCGTGGACTGGCGCGCTGGGCAAGGTTATCACTCCGGTTTCAGGGTGCACCCAGAGTATTTGAGTATGCGCTGGAACAAGCCCTGACTGCCAGAGTGGAACCTGCGGAGCGACAGGCGATTCATCGGATTGGGCATGATGTATTCGGAGACTTGTGGTCTTCAGGAGTGGACTCATGACAGATCACGCTGTTGTAGACAAAGTTCTGGATCAAATGTCTGTGATTGCCCTGGACTGCTCCATCTGGTCGGGCGCTCGTCGTCTGAAACCAGAGGATTTGGTGCTGGGAAAAGGTGGTCAATTGCCGTCTGATGAAGTGGTATCGCTGGGAAGCAAAAAACTCTGTAAACGGGAAGTGCTCAAGCCATTTCATCGTCTGAGAGATCAGGCGTGTCGGCTCTGTGGTAGAGAAGGTGTGCGGTTTCTGAGTGGTTATGCTGTGCCCGATCATTATGTTTCAGGTTTAAGCCTGAAACTGGATCAGGTTCAGCAGGACTTTAACCAGGAAAAGCAGGTGTTTCTGACAGGCTATGACCAGCATATTCAGGAATGGGTGAGTGCCCATCCTGATTTTGCCGAAGCCATAAGAAGTGCCGTGCCGGATGCTCAGCATGTAGGTCAACGTTTTCATTTTGGTTACACGACCTACAAAGTAGTGGCATCGCCCCAGCCGGAGAATCTGAATCAACAGGTAAACCAGTTGGGTGGCACACTGCGAGAAGAAATCAGCCGGGATGCCCAGACTCTGTTTGAGCAAACCTTTAAAGGGAAAAACAAAGTCTCCCGTAAAGCTCTGAATCCGATTCTTCGGCTCAGAGATAAACTGCACGGTCTGTCGTTTGTTGATCCCGGAATTTCGCCCATAGTGCAACGGCTGGATGCCGGGTTATCGCAATTGCCTAACAACGGAGCATTGGAGGGTGAGGTGCTGACTCAGCTGATGGAGCGGGTTTTACTGCTGTGTTCTGTGGAGCAAATGGAGCGTTGTGCGGAAGGTTTGACGGCTCTTGAACCTGTGAAGGTGCAGGATCAGGAAATGCCTCAAACCCAGTCGTCGGCATTAAATGAGATAGAGATTCAGGAAGAACCTCTTAAAGAGCAACGGGTTGTGATACCCGAGGAAACGGTGCCTACAGCTACTTTCTACTTCTGAACCGGTTGGTGTAAGCCAGCCACCCCAAGCGGGACATAGTGCCCGCCGGGGCAGGAGCTATGTCCCTTTTCTTATGCATATGAGGTATTTCGATATGGCTCCTGTTTTACACAAAGCACTCCCAATTGTTGGCAGTGCATTGGGCAGAAAAATGGGTGTTCGGGTTGAAGTCTCTGGTCGTAAAGCGTGCACCGATGGTGAGTGCATCTGGATTCCAGCCTTTGACCCGCAGCGACGTGAACAGGAAACCCTTTGCTGGGGATTCTTGAGTCATGAGGCCGCCCATGTGCGTTACACGGATTTTGATCTGGACTATGAAGGCTCTGCTCTTCGGCACAGGCTAACTAACCTGCTTGAGGACATTCGGATCGAAAAAGCAATCAGCCAGGAATACCCTGGTGCTGGCTTTTCGCTTGCAGAAGTCATCCGGCAGTTAGTGGCTGAAGGTCGTGTAGGTGCACCAAAAAAGAGTGATCCACCTGTGAAAGTGTTAAACGACTCTTTATTGTCGATTCTGCGCTACGAGGTGCTGGGACAGATCGCTTTGGAGCAGGAAGCAGCGAAAGCCCGTGAAGTGATGAGTGACTGTTTTTCCAGACAATTACTGGATTCACTTGATGAACATTTGGTCAAGGTGCCTGACCTGAAGAGCACGAGGGAAGCTTTGAGTCTGGCTGACCAGATTATCGCGTTATTTCAGAATCTCAGCCATGAAAATTCTGAAAGCGAAGATTCAGGTGAGGCAAGTGCGGAAAAAACAGAAAATTCGTCAGTAGATCAGGAAACCTATTCTCAGCATTCTGATACACAGGATCAGGAGGATAAATTAGATTCTGTGTCAGATGATGATCTGGAATCCGATTCTGAGGAAGGAAAAGAAATAAAAACTGAGAAGTTGTCAGGAAACGATGATCAATCTGTTTCAGCAAACGGAGAAGCTTCAGACAAGGCTGAAGACCCGATTCTGAAACGAATCCTGGAGTCGTCCGATGTTGACTGGCCTGAAGACCTCTACGAATCCGTGGCAGGACAGCTTGAATGCTGGAGTTATAAGCAATCACCCAGATTGTCAGCAATAACTACGACACCTGGAATTGATGAAGTGTTCATAAATGATGAAGGCAGAGAGGCAGCAAAGGATTTGCTCTGGAAGGTAAAGTCAGAATCCGCTCGTCTAGCTGCACAGCTAGCCGGATTGGTTCAGGCGAAGACCTTAACCAGAGATCGCACTGGCAAGCGAGGTATGAGAATCAATGGTAAAAGGCTGCACAGGATAGCTCTGGACGATGGTCGTCTTTTTAAACGACGTTCAGAATCCATAGAAACCAATGCGACTGTTCATATTTCTCTCGATATCTCAGCGTCCATGGGCCCGCGGATGGAGCTGGCAAGGGAAGCGGTTCTGGCTTTGATAATGGCATTGAAGCCGATCAAAGGTGTCACTGTGACGGCTTCTGCCTATCCGGGCACCGTGTCTGACCGGGTATACCCAATAGTTTCAGGCAAGGATTCAGATCTGCGAATTGCAGGAATACTCTCTGCTCTGGACAGTCATGGCTCAACCCCCATGGCCACAGGATTGTGGTACGCAGTGCATCAGATTTGCCAGTCAAATGCCGAAAGGCGCTTGATTCTGATGATTACCGATGGAGCACCGGATATTGATCACTATCATGCGGTGGTTGATCTGGTGAAACGTTGTGGGTATTCAGGGATAGATGTTGTGGGGCTGGGGATCAGTATTCAGTTGCTGGAGGAGTTGTTTCCAAGAAATCTGATGATTGAGCAGTTGGGGCAGCTAAAGTCCTCTCTCTTCACTTTGACCAGGGACTGGTTGGTTCAATAGGTTGTGGATCAGATTGATGGAGATTAATAAAACCGGGCAGGGAGTGCCCTTTATAAATGTTTTCCTGCTTGCCAATATGGTTAACGCCGGTGAAGTAGAGTGGCCGAGTTTTGCTTTCATTGGTAAAGGATCCGCTGTTCACAGAGGAGCTGGCATTGCTTTTAAGCAGAAAATCTTTAAGCTCACTGACCGTAGTTGGGTAGTCTCAATGAACTACCACCAAAAAAAGCTTGCCGAATATATTCGGGGCTGGATGGATTATTTCAGAACAAAGGAACAATACTGCACCATAACGCAAGTGGAACAATGGATACGTCGGCGCATCCGTTGCTGTTTTATCAAACAGTGGCGTAAACCGAAAGCCCGTTATAGAAATCTGATCAAGCTAGGCGTTAATCATATAAAGCCGCTTCGATCGCAGCCAGTAGCAAAGGGTATTACCGGTTGAGCAAAACCTTCGCAACACAGCGGGCAATCAACGGCAGTTACCTTACAAAACCTGGGCTTGTTTCTCAGAAAGAGTTGTGGACCAGATTTGACTATCCTCGGTGAACCGCTCGGTGCGGACCCGCATGCCGTTGTGGTTAGGGAGGGCTGGAGAAAGACCAGCTCTTACCCGATTTATACTGCGTTTAATCGATTTATGTTAAAGGTTCACAGGCTCTGACAAACATAAGCCCAAAGTCAGTTAAGTGAAGCCGAGAATAACCATTTTCTCCATTCTGGATAGTTCTTTCATCATCTTCAAAGGTTGGCTCTTGTTTGTATATCGGAAATTCTACTAGGCCCAGTGAAGTTAGATGAGAAGTGTATACGTAGAAATTATTTCGATAAATAAGATCCGAGACCGGAAACTCTTGATAAGTAATTTCTTTTCTATGAAACCTATTCTTTTCTCTGTCCAATACTGAGTGGTAATGTTCTTCATACGGTTTTTCTGATAGATGATGAAGTATCAGAGCTTCGTCAGGAGAAAGATGACCAATAACTTTAACAAATGCCGGATGAGCTGAACCAACATTTTCTTTATCTATGGCTTTTGCTAAGAGGCTTAGATACATTTCGGATATCGCATCCCCATCCTCTAAGTATCTAAGCTCGTCAAATATAGGCCCAGCAATATTTGATGGTGCTTGAATTCTATTTTTTTTTGGTACTCTTCTAACAGTTCGGTCAATCCATACAGATAACCTATCTTGATATGCAGCTGCTATTTGCAGTGGCGCAGTAAACAACCTCAATGCTTTAACTGCATCTGTTAAGGCATGACCTGTCTCCAAAATAGGATCTTTAAGTCCATCACCATAAATTTTCTCAGCAGCCTTACTGTCTAGAATTTCAGGAATTATTTTTGAGATTTCTTCGTCCATACTCAATTCTCGTAAACGCCAAATAAACCCACGCCCTTCAGAATCAAAACCCCATTTGAAATGATTAGCCTCCCGATATAAGGAGGCCAATATGTCAAAGAAATTACCCGCAGACAGTGAATGGCTAGAGCGTGTTCAGTCGTGGCGGGATTCAGGTTTGACTCAGAGTGCGTGGTGCCAACAGCATGGTATAAGGGTATCCAAATTCGGATACTGGAAGCGTAAACTCGACACAACCCCCAGCGTAAAACCGACCCCGAACAACTCTGGCTTTGTCCAGGTAACACCCCAACCAGAACCTGGTGCGCCTTCTCGGATAACACCACTCTCCATCACCCTACCCAGTGGTGTAACAGTGTCCGGTATTGATGAAAGTAACCTGTCGCTTTGTGAGCAACTGGTGAGGGATATGCTATGAACACCCCGGTTATGCGACCGTCAGAGGTATTACCAAAGGTGTTTCTCTACCGGGAGCCGATTGACTTTCGCAAGTCATTTCGTGGGCTTGCTGTGTTGGTTGAACAAGAGCTGGGGCACAACCCCTTTGACGGCTATTTATATGCGTTTACCAACCGGCAGCGTAATAAAATCAAGTGCCTGTTCTGGGAAGATAATGGTTTTGTGCTTTATTACAAGAGCCTGTCTGAGGACAAATTCCACTGGCCCAAACCGGACGAAGAGCTGGTTACATTAACCGGGAAACAATTAAACTGGCTGCTGGACGGCTACAATCTCAATGCCATGCAACCCCATAAAAAAAGGCATTATGAGAGCTGTTTTTAGTCCTGTTTTTCAGGGTTTTATGGTAAAATAGCGACCATGAAATCGACCGCCGACACTCTGATTTTTCAGCCGAAATCCGCACTGGATTTGCCCTTTCATCAGGCTGAGACTAACCCTGAAATGGTCGCCTTGTTTGAGGCGATCCATTCGCAGGAAAGTGTCATTCTTGAAAAAGAAAATGCCCTTCTTGAAAAAGAAAATGCCCTTCTTGAAAAAGACGACATTATTCAAAAGAAGTCAGAGGTCATCGATTCTCAAAAAAAACGCATTGCGCAACTGGAAGAGTACCTGAGGCTCTCCCGATCCCGCCTGTACGGAAGAAGCACTGAAAAAAACAACAGCCAGGTCGACATTTTCAACGAGGTGGAGCTGGAAGGCTGCACCGGAGAGCAAGACGAAGCTGAAGGTCAGCCAGAGCAAGAGCCTCCAAAACCACGCAAAAAGAAAACAGGGCGCAAGTCATTTTCAGAGTCTCTGCCCAGAGTGCAGGAACGCTCTGAACTCAGTGAAGAAGAAAAAGCCGGAGCCATTGATACCTTCTTTGTCAAAGTCCGTGAAGAGCTTGATATCGTTCCGACCAAGGTTCAGGTGAAAGAAATTCTGCAAGAGAAAGCAGTCTTTCCAGAAGTCGATGAGCATGGACAGGAGAAGCGGGTCATTAAAGTTGCAGAGCTGCCAAAACACCCACTGCCCAAATCTTCACTCTCTGTTTGCACACTGGCCTGGATCATTGTCTCCAAGTACTGCGACGCACTGCCTTTGTACAGGCAAGAGAATATCCTCAAGCGATACGGTGGCTCTGTCACCCGGACGACGATGGCCAACTCTTTGATTCGGCTGTCTACAGAACTGCGGCCACTCATCAATTTGATGAGAGATCATCAAAAGACCGGTTCGGTGATCCATGCTGACGAAACCCGAATTCAGGTGATCAAGGAAACCAGCAAGTCCATCAACTCTGACAAATATATGTGGGTCAGCCTTGGTGGGCCATCCGGACAAACATCGGTGGTGTTTGAATACGATCCCTCAAGAGGCAAGGAGGTTCCCCTGCGTCTGTTCGAAGGGTTCAGCGGTTACCTGCAAACTGACGGGTATGCCAGTTACGACGCTGTATGCAAACAAGAAGGCATCACCCAGGCGGGTTGCTTCGACCACGTTCGCAGGAAATTTCTGGATGCCAGGAAGGGCGAAGCCAAACCGGGCAAAAAGGTGAAAAACACCCGCGTTAGCAAGGCGAATGTCGCTTTAGGCAAAATCGGTAAGCTTTACGCCATTGAGAAAGAAATAGGAGATCTTCCTCCATCAGAAAAAGCCATCCTGCGTCAGCAAAAGAGTAAGCCACTACTGGACGACTTTCATGTATGGCTGGAGAAAAACATAACCAGGCTAGACCCGGGCAGCCTGTCGCACCAAGCCATGAGCTATGCATTGAACCAATGGCCAAAACTGGTCGTTTACTGTGACAACGGCCACCTGGATATCAGTAATGCCGCAGCGGAAAACACCATCCGCCCCTTCGCTATTGGCCGCAAGAACTGGATGTTTGCAGACACGCCAAAAGGGGCGCAAGCCAGTGCCCTTTTATACAGCCTGATTGAAAGCGCAAAGGTGAATGGTCTGGAGCCTTTCAATTACCTGAACCATATTTTAAAAGAGCTGCCTTACGCCGATACCGTTGAGAAACTGGAACAGCTTCTCCCCTGGAATGTTAAGACAGGCAAAGAATAAGAAATCTTGGGGGCGGCAGCCAGTACGCTGGTTTATTTGGCGCTTACCAATTCTCCGCTCAGCTGTATAACGCCTGCGTGTGGGGTGCCGCCACAGGCGGCATCTCAGGTAGCTTGCTGCCGATACCACGCTCTTGGTACGCCCGGCATGGGCATGAACTTATGGGGTGAAAGTCCCCTGTGGCTAAACCAGCATCGGATCTTGCGCCTAATAAGCCAACCGATGATAACCACTAGTGTAGTGCGACCTAATTAACAGTACATAAAGACTCCTAACGGTCTACTATGGATGTTATTCCAACCACTGCCTGTTTTTACTATGCGAGTTGCCACAGAGATAATACTTGATGCTTCTGAAGAAATACGACTCAGAAAGATTACTTCATCAAATACTTGCCCTCTTCGCTTGGCCCGCCGTGCCCAGATTGTTCTTCTCTCTGCAGAAGGAAAAAGCAATCTTGAGATTGCGCAAATACTGAAGATCGGTCGTCATCAGGTCAGCCGCTGGCGTGACCGATATGCTCAGGAAGGCTTCTCCGGGATTGAACAGGATCGAGCTCGCAGTGGCCGTAAAAAGAAGATTGATGCTGCTGAGATTGTGAGTCTGACCACAAACACCCTTCCGGAAAATGCCACTCACTGGAGCACCCGAACTATGGCTGCTGTTAGCGGTATCAGTGAGAGAAGTGTTCGCCGGATATGGCATGCATATGGCCTCAAGCCTCACCTGGAAAAGACATTCAAGGTGTCCCGAGACCCGAAATTTGTGGAGAAGCTTGAAGATATTGTCGGACTCTATCTGTCTCCTCCTGAACATGCGTTGGTGCTGTGCTGTGATGAAAAAAGTCAGGTTCAGGCACTCGATCGAACACAGCCTGGCTTACCGTTGAAGAAAGGGCGTGCCGCAACAATGACTCATGATTATAAACGACATGGTACAACCACTCTCTTTGCAGCACTGAATGTACTTGATGGTGCTGTCATCGGTCAGTGCCAGCAGCGTCATACCCATGTGGAATGGTTGAAGTTTCTTAAACAGATAAATAGGGAAACGGCAAAAGACAAAGAGCTGCACCTGATTTGCGACAACTATGCGACTCACAAACACCCGAAGGTGCGAGAATGGCTGGAAAAACATCCTCGTTTTCATATGCACTTTACGCCAACGTCAGCATCATGGTTAAACATGGTTGAGAGATTTTTTCGGGATCTCACGAGTCAGCGTTTACGCCGTGGTGTGTTTGTCAGTGTGCCACAGCTAGTCAGTGCGATTGATGAATATATTGAAAAGCATAATCAAAATCCAAAGCCGTTTATCTGGACTGCTAAGGCAAATGATATCTTAGAAAAAGTCGTTCGGGCTAATCGCCGGTTAAGTTGCAAAAAGAACGACGCACTACACTAGCTTAAGGCAAGTGCAATCCTGCGAGGGATTGTGCGGAGGCAGTCTGACTGCAAAGGTGCGAGCCGACGGAGACTGGGCGTCCCCCAGAAATCGCATACAAGGCCGTGGTGTGTCATGAGAACAGAGTCGGTCTGTTCGTAACTGTAAAAGAGATGGAGGTAGGCCCTCCGGTGGCGGCTTCTGGAAGTGACCACCAAACCACTGTGAGCTGCGCTGATTAAGAGTCAGGGTGGTGAGCGTTACAGAAAAGGCGCAACAAAATTGCGTCAGGTACGAAGTCAGGAGATGAACACAAGTAAACCACTGATGACGTGTCGTAAGTATGTACATTGACATCAAAACTGGGGAGCTTGGCTGCTCCACGATAAGTCCAGAGGTTATCCAGTTACTGTCTGGGCGGTGTCCGGCACAAAGGTGGCATGAACTGATTTCAGGCTCTTTTGCGGAACATGAGAACCTGTCGCTCTGGTGTTAAGGAGCCAGCCAAGCTGACGAAACAGCAAGGCTCTGAGTACCAATACAGGGCACAGGGGCGGATCAGCTCGTACGATTACATGGACGTAATCGGTAGACAATGCAGGAGGATATTGTCGAGTAGTGATGAAGTACCTGTAATGGGTGTGGAGCGAAGGGGCTGACTTATCCAGCGGAAGGAATAGATCAACCAACCTAACGGAATGAATCTATGACTGATGCAAAACCGTTCACAATTTCGAAAAGGCTTGTCTGGCAAGCCTGGCAGAAGGTGAAGGCCAACAAGGGTGACGCTGGCATTGATGGTCAGTCATTGGCTGACTTTGAAGCTGACTTGAGCGGTAACCTTTATAAATTATGGAACAGGAAGTCATCGGGAAGCTACTTTCCTCCCCCCGTCATGCGTGTAGACATCAACAAGAAAGATGGAGGCACGAGACCGCTGGGATTACTGACTGTAGTGGTCAAGTAAAAACGGACACCTGATTAAGCTGCTTTTTTCAATTTTTGCTTCTCGAAGTCTACTGGACCCATATAGTCCAGATAGGAATGCAATCTGTTATTGTTATAGAACAAAATGTAATCAATAACATGCGCCTCTACTTCTACCCGAGTATCATAAATATAATGATCCGTTCTTTCCCTTTTCAGGCTGCCAAAGAACCGCTCCATCACAGAGTTATCCCAGCAATTACCCTTGCGACTCATACTACAGACCATCCCATACTCCCTGAGTTGATTCTGATACTCCAGAGACGCGTACTGGCTGCCACGATCTGAATGGTGCATCACGCCATCTCCAGGCTTTCTGCCCCAGTAAGCCATTCTCAAAGCTTCCAGGGGCAGCTCTGTCGTCATACGGTTACTCATCGACCAACCGACGACTTTCCGCGAAAACAGATCAACGACAGCCGCCAGATAAACCCAACCTTCACGAGTCCAGAGGTAGCTGATATCAGCTACGTATACTCTGTCGGGTGCTGAAACTGAAAACTCACGATTCAAAAGGTTTGCCGCCACTGGCAGTTTGTGTTTGCTGTTGGTTGTCACCTTGAATTTTTTGACCACCCGAACCCGCAGACCAAGCCGTTGCATCAGGGTTTTGGCCTGATAACGCCCTATGCTGTAACCTTTTGAACGCAGGGCTTTCGCCATTCGACGACTTCCATAAGAGTCATCTGATTGAGCAAAAATCTCTCGGGCATCTGCCTCCAGGCGAAACATCTCCGGGTCAATCTGTTGATTTTTTGCCTGTTGTTTATTCCATTCGTAGAAGCTACTGCGACTAACTTTTAGTGCTTTGCATAGCGTTACGACAGGGTAGGCCTTCCTCTCCCGCTGTATGAAGGCGTATCTTACAGCTGGTCTTTCGCAAAGAAGGCCATGGCTTTTTTTAAGATTTCCTGTTCCATTTTCAGCTGTTTGTTTTCAGCTTCAAGCTCTTTGATTCTCTGCTGTTCAGTCGTGAGGGCCTGATAGCCTTTGCCGGGGAAAGCCAGCTCTTTCTTCTCTTCACTGAGTCGAACCCAACGACGGAGGTTAGTCGCACAAATTCCCAAACTTCTGGCGACTGCTGTAGGCGACTGAGCTTGTTCAGTAACCAGTTTTACAGCTTTGAGTTTGAATTCCTGAGAATAATGTTTTCGCGTTGCCATTATGAACCTCGTTACTGGTTGTACTATTGTGCTTAACGAGGTGTCCGGAGTCATTAGACCACTTCATCAGTCTTGATGTATGAAAGAACTCTATTTGCCAAAGGTTCTTGGATCAAAGGATTGAGCAAATCCAATGGCAACTACTTCAGGGGAGACTTTATCAGAAAATGCATTTCTCAGTGGCTCATGATCCATAAAATCTATGAGACTTGTATTATCTGATGATACCGCCAGTCCAGGATTTATTTCTGCGCACTTGATCCTAAATACTTCAAGCCAATCTTCAAAGGAATCATGCTCGAAATCTTCAGCTTCATCAGATTGCTGCTCTCCTATTCCGTGATTCGATTTTACTAAATCTATCATCTGATAAATATCTTGGGCTGGACTATTTGCTAAGTGCATAATCCTTTTGATGTTTTCGACATGGGTATTGACGAAATCTTCAGTTCTAGGATCGTGACCGGATAAAGAATTCATCATAGTTGCCATGAACATTATTGCTGCATCATATTCATTAACACCAGACATTTTCGCTTGAGACACTATCCCAGATAGAACGGGGGAGTGTATAGAACCCGGACTATATTGAAAATGCTCTTGCAAAACCTTTTTTGTTTTTCCCTTAAATCCGAAACCAAACATAACACATTTCATTGTGTAATATGTGAAATTCAATTCATGTCATTTAACTGTTAGTAGTTAACTTTACCTGTTTAGATGTATAGAAATATATGCCAACAGCAACAGGAATAATAAAGCTAATTAATACATTAGGTATGTTCGAGGCAGAAAAGGAATATCATTTTGAGCTAATACTGAAAGCAAAATACCAATATTTATGAATCCTCTTGCAGCCATAATACTGCCACCAATTATATAAAAATTCTTTTTAAACCCATCGATGAAAGGCGTAGCTAGAACTGATCCAGTAGTTATAACTAGACACCAGTTTATAAGCCCCCCGATTGTAAATGCTGAATATACATCGCCAAGCAATCTAAATGCTACGACTGCTAGTGCGGCGGCAAACCAGCCATGAAAACCAGGTCTAATTTCATTTTCCATTATCAGTTCCTTTGTAAGAAAATTAAAACATCCCTATTTTATCGGCAGCTAGCTGATTACTCTTGAGCACCTAACGCCTGGTTCAGCCGCGCCGCCGACGGCGGCGTCGGGTGGAGGGGCGAAGCCCCGGAACGAACTGGAACCATTTGTTAGCTGCCTTTTTCTGTGCTAACGTATGTGAGTACATAAATAATAGGAATTTGCTATGGAAACTAGAATTCAGTTCCGGGTTGATGAGGAAACAAAGCGTCTGGCACAACAGATGGCTAAGAGCCAAGGGCGCACTATTAGTGATGCCTGCCGTGAATTTACAGAGCAATTGGCTGAGCAACAGCGAAAAGCTTTGTCTCAAGATTCTTGGATTACCAAACAAGTGAATTTGGCATTTGAGAAACTAGATTCTAATAACTCCGATTTTATTGACCATGAAACAGCCAAAGATGAAATGACAAAACGCAAGGCGAAAATTCGTAAACGAGGTGGTCATTAATGATTTATTGGGAAGTTGAATCTTTAAATGATCGAGAAAAAATATTTGAATTCATTTACGAATTTAACCCTATTGCTGCTGAAAAGACTGATGAAATCATCGAAGCTAAAGTTGAGAACTTGCTAGAACAACCAAATATGGGTGTCCAGCGTGATGGAATTCGTGGGAGATTATTAATTATTCCAGAAGTATCAATGATTGTTTCTTACTATGTGGATGATTCGAATATCCACGTTATGCGTGTGCTTCATCAAAAACAGAAATTTCCAACGGACTGATTGTTTGGTATTGGCAGCTAACGCCAATTTCAGCCGCGCGCCGCCAGGCGCGTCGGGTGGAGGGCGAAGCCCGGAACGAACTGGAAATTTTTGGTACGCCCGGCATTGGCATGAACTTATGGGGTGAAAGTCCCCTGTGGGTAAACCAGCATCGGATCTTGCGCCTAATAAGCCAACCGATGATAACCACTAGCTTAAGGCAAGTGCAATCCCGCGAGGGATTGTGCGGAGGCAGTCTGACTGCAAAGGTGCGAGCCGACGGTCAGAAATCGCATACAAGGCCGAGTCTCGTGGGCGAGTAGCCAACGATCACAAAGCCCTCTGGTTTGAGAGACACGGTAAATGCGGCGGTTGTGCACTGACAGTTCATGTTCTTATCCGGGGAGGTCTGTTCAACATGTGATTGGTTATCCCCAGTTCTCAGCCACTGGTTACAACAGGCTCGGCGAGCAAGATTCATCACCCTGTTCGAGCAAACCCGATGACAACCAATAGCGCCCAAAGGAGTAATCCTGTGTGGTGATTGAACAGAAGTCAGCAGACGTCATAGTAGTTGTTCGACAGGAGTCGTCAGCGAAGGACTGAACACCGATGACAAAGAGGAGACTGATTCCCTCAGCCCAGTGCAGCCGTCCGGCGAAACACTGTGTCTGGCGACAGAATCTTTAACCAGCTTTGAACCACGATCTACTAAGTTGTGCACTGGAGCCTGCCAACTTACTGAAGGCATGGAAACAGGTCAGAAGCAACAAGGGTGCTCCCGGCATTGATGGAGTCACCATTGAGGCTTACCCTGACTTTGCTAAACAGCATTGGTCCTCAGTGCGCCAAGCCTTACTGGATGGAACATATAAGCCGTCTCCGGTGCTTCGGGCTATCATTGAGAAACCCGATGGAGGAGAAAGGTTGCTTGGAATTCCTACCGTTCAGGATAGGGTTATACAACAGGCCATAGTGCAGGTGTTAACCCCCATCTTTGATCCCGGATTTTCAAACAGCAGCTTTGGTTACAGACCGGGAAGATCTGCACATGATGCTGTGCAACAGGTTAAACGCTATATCAAACAGGGGCTGCATCAGGCGGTTGACGTTGATCTGAGTCAATTCTTTGATACCGTCAGCCATGATGTGCTCATGTCGAGAATCGCTCATAAGATTAACGACAAGCGCCTGCTAAGACTGATTGGTCGCTGCCTCCGTGCTGGCGTCATGATTGATGGGCAATGCTACCCGACACGGGTGGGTATGCCACAAGGTGGTCCACTTTCACCGCTGCTGTCGAATGTACTTCTTGATGACCTGGACAAGGAACTGGAATACCGGGGTCACTATTTCGCAAGATATTGCGATGACTTCGTGATATTGGTTCACAGCCAACGGGCAGGGGAAAGGGTGATGGAAAGCATCACCCGGTACCTTGAGCGTCGACTGAAACTGACAATCAACCCGACCAAAAGCAAAGTGGTGAAATCCATGCATATTCTGGTCAGCTTGAACACCTATTCTGGTTCATTTGAACACCCTGGATCTCCTACGCATCACCCAGTCTGATTTTTAGTCCAAGTGTTCAAGTGTTTCCAGTTTTCCCAGCTTCTTGCGCATGGATTCCCCTTTCAGCGTAATCCTGTGGGCGTTGTGCATCAGGCGATCCAGAATGGCGTCTGCCAGAGTCTCATCACCGATGCTGCCATGCCATTGCCGGGTCGGTAGCTGGCTGGTAACCAACGTTGAACTTTGTTCGTGACGGTCATCCATCACTTCCAGTAAATCGTTGCGTTGCTGCTGGGTCAGAGGTTCCAGCCCCCAGCCATCCAGTATCAACAAATCCACCTTCGCCAGTTGCTTGAGTTGCCTGCTGTAGCTGCCATCACCATGGGCAAGGCTCAGCTCTTCCAGTAAGCGCGAGAGTCGGTAATAGCGGACACTGTAACCCTGTATGCAGGCCCGGTGTCCCAGTGCACAAGCCAGGTAACTTTTACCACTGCCACAAGGTCCGGTAATCAGCAGGTTCCTGTGCCTGTTTAACCAATCCTCGCTGGACAATGTGGCTATTTGGACTTTCTTCAACCCCCGGGGATGTTCGTAGTCAATGTCGTCTACCCGCGCAGTCAGCTTAAACCTGGCCGCCCTCAGTAACCGGGCAAGACGTTTGTTATTGCGCTCGGTCTCTTCCTGTTCTGTCAGGAGGGCCAGCCGCTCCACAAAGCTCAGGCTGTCGTAGGTGCCGGGCTGCTCCAGTTGCTGAGCCAGGGCATCGGCCATGCCTGTCAGGCGCAGTGACCGCAGACGGGTCAGAGTTTGATTCATCATGATACGTCTCCGGTTACTGATAGCTGGCTGCACCACGAACATTTTCGTGGCTGTCATGAAGAGGTAGTGTCGTTTGTTTCACCTCAGGTTGAAAAGCCTGTTTGTCTTTACCTGATTGCAGGATCGCCCGGATATTCTTGAGTCGGTAACCTTTGATTTTCCGGGCATGGGCGCAAGCATTGTTTAACCGGTCAGCTCCGTAATCCCGTTTGAGGTTCAATAACCCCAGGCAAGACCGATAAGCCTGCTCCGGATGCTCACGACTGTTCAACAGATACTGAGTTATCCAGTGAACATCGGGGCCCAGCTGTTTTGCCCACTCCAGCAGTCGTTCCGGTGTCCACTCCTGGTGCTTGCTATGTCGTTCAGGCATATGGGCTGATTGAGTGGTAAAACCGGTTGTGAACTTACGGGGGTGACAGGCCACAACTTCACCTTTGCAGAAGACAGTGACCGTATGTTCTGTTGCCTGAACTTCCACCTCTTTCTTGACCAGCTGATGAGGCACTGAGTAGAAATGGCCTTTACAGTGAATGTGATAGTCAATGTTCACCCTGGCTTTGCTGAACTCAGCGTACTCAAAGGCCTGTTTGGGCAAAGGTCGCAAAGCGGGTTCATCCAGTTGCTCAAAGGTACTTCGTCGTGTACCTGGCAGTTTTTGAAAGGGCTTAAGGTTGAGTTCAGTCAATAGCTCCCGTATACGACTGTTCAGTTCTGCCAGGGTAAAGAAGGTCTCATGACGAAGTCTGGCCAGTATCCAGCGTTCAACCAACTGCACACCCACTTCGGCTTTCGCCTTGTCCTTGGGCTTGTAGGGCCGAGCTGGAATGACCGCCACCTGGTAGTGGTTGGCCAGGTGTTGGTAAGCCGGGTTCAGGTCCGGTTCATAACGGCAAGCCTTACTGACACCGCTCCTGAGGTTGTCTGGTACCACGACAGCTGGAATACCTCCAAAGAACTCAAAGGCCCGAACATGAGACCCCAGCCAGTCTTCGGACTTCTGGGACAGGGTGGCTTCTGCGTAGGTGTAGTTAGAGGCTCCCATCACCGCTACGAAAATCTGGGCGTTATGGGCGATCTCACCGGTCTTTGGATTAACGACAGTTATCGTAAGACCGGCGTAGTCTACAAACAATTTTTCACCCGCCTTGTGATGCTGTCGCATGGAACGTTTCTGGCAGCCCAGCCACTGGTTGTAGCGGTGACAAAACTGCGAGTAGCTGTAGGCATTGAGAGTGCTCTCCTGGCAGTACTCCTCCCAGAGTGTTTGCTTGGTCACCTCCTTGCGCTTGAGTGACTGGTGAATAACGCCCCAGTCCGGGTCGACCAGACCTTGGCGGCTCGACAGTGGGGCCTCAGGGAACAATGTTTGCACCAGAGTAGCCTCAGAGCAATCTGAGGACAGAGGTCAGCTCAGTGGCGACCGCTCAAAGGCCTGAACGTAGTTGGACACAGTGCCAACACTAACCCGCGTGCTGCGAGCTATTTGCCGGATGCTGAGGCGGTACTCAAAGCGCATCCGGAGTATTTCTTGAAGTTTTCGCATGGAAATCCTGTTATCTGGCATGGCTGCTGTCCTTTCTGTTTAGAAAGGTCAGCGGCTAAAGTTCAAGGAAATCAATGCGTAAGAGATAATCTACCGAAAGAAGAGGTTTCAGATTCTGGAGGCTTGAACACGGATTCTGGGCAGTTGAACAGCAACTCTGGAAATCTCCAAAAAGTGTTCAAGAGTTAACAGAATGGGTGTTCAAGTGCTGCCAGAATAGGTGTTCAAGAGTTAGCAGAATCAGTGTTCAAGCGATGCCAGAATATGCAATGGGCAAATACAAGAAATTGAGGGGGCGAAAGTGGCGAGCTTCCCGATGTTTGGGAAGGGTGGCCAAAAGAGCTCCGTTGTTAATGGCGCACTGGCGTATTGGCTGTGTGTCAGCGGTTGGATGAGAAGAGCCGTATGAGCTGAGAGGTTCGAGTACGGTTCTGTGAGCGCCTGAGGGGGAGGTTCCCTTGGGCGACTCGACTGGGGAGGGCTGGAGAAAGACCAGCCCTTACCCGATTTATGCGCCGATTGGCACAGTGATTAAACTTGAGAGGCATTGCCGAGAACTTCAGAAGCCCATTGATTAAGGCTTTTTCCTTTGGCTTCAGCAGCAGTGGCAGCAGCGGCATGAACTTCGGGTGTAACCCGTAACATAAGGTTGCCTGAGTATGGTCTTTGAACTGGACGACCTGTTTTCTCACTAATAGCTATATATTCGTTAACTGCCTCATGGAATGCAGTTTCTAGTTCATCAACGGAAGAACCATGAAAACCAACAATATCCTTTATGCCTGCCAGATGACCAACAAAGATGCGATCCTCACTGTCGTACTCGACTCTGGCTATGTAACCTCTGTATTTCATCATATTCATGGTGTGATCCCCGCTTGTTCCAGAAAGCGTCGAGCATCCTTGATACGATACCTTAACGATGCTTTATCTGGGTGTGGTCTATGGAAGTCAGCACGTACATCATTAAGTACAAAGCTGACTGAAGAACCTCCTTTGGTTGTACGTTCAGCCCCCAATGACAGAAACAACGCTTCGACCTTGCGCCACTCAATGTTGCCATTTATCGGGTCAGCAAAGATTGCCTTTAGTGTTTTTCTGCTTGCATTATTCATAATGAGAAATGATAGCTAAATGTGCAATCATTGCAAAATTTATTTTAGGCGTATAACAGTCGTTTATGCGAATCAGTTTCGCACAACATACTGTAGATTCGACATACGTACCAGTGGATAACCCCTTACCACGTGATTTTTACTGTATTTTTCCTTTTGAAGGCTCTTATCTTCTGAATCGTACTTTGTGATTTGTATATTTTTCGGTTAAGCAATCTGTATGGTTGCAGATTGCCTTATTTTCCTTAAAAACAACAAGTTGACTGTTGAGTTGATTTTCTGTATGTCCGAACTAACTTTCCAGAAGCCTCACTGCTTCCAACTTTCTTTCATTGCTGGTATGCAGATAGCGTGCTGTTGTTTCCAGGGATTCATGCCCCATGAGTTCTTTGATGGTGACAAGATCAACTCGCGCATGGGCAAGCCGCGTTCCAAAAGTGTGGCGAAGATCATGAAACCGGAAATGGGTTAGACTGGCATCTCTCCTTACCTGATCCCACGCTTTCTTGATATTGTCAAATCTGCCACCGGTTACCGGCGATGGAAAGACAAGTTCGCAGTGTTTGTTCTGAGAGAGCCAGTTCTGAAGCACCAATGATATCTCAGGATTCAGTGGGATTTGACGGGTTTGACCAGATTTTGCGTGGCTGCCTCTAACTGTAAGAAGCTGTGCGTGAAAGTCCAGGTCGGAGACTCGTAAGTCAAATATCTCTCCTAAACGTAAGCCTGTATTCAGGGCTAATATAATCATTGGCTTGATATGGTCGGTGAAATTGCTGTCATGAGGCTTTGGAGCTTCTTTGTTCCGTTCCTGACACCAGGCAATATAAGATTCGCGCTCTTTACGCATTCTGTTTTGTCTTTCTTCCAGTGCAAGCATCAGCTGCTTTTGCTCGGTGTCAGATAGATAACGAATCTTCTTGCTCTTGTCTTCTCGGACATTTTTAACCATGGGCATGGGAGATTGATCAAGCAGACCCGCCCGGACTGCTTTTGTAAGTACACCTCTGAGGCTGGTCATGATTCGGTTTGCACCTGCAGGTTTGCCTTTATAGGCCTGTTTCCAAACATCAATTTCCCAAGCTGTAATTTCATTCATAGGCTTATCAAGAAGGCTGGCAAAATGCCTTTCTATGGAAGCGATGACTTTTTTCGCAGTTGGCTCAGGAGTGACTTCAAGGAAGCCTTTATGGAGGAAGAGTCTAAGAGAACTTTGTGACTGTTGCTTTATGGAGTTTTTCTGCTCTTGCTTTTGCTCAAGAGGATCAGTCCCAAGAGCGACAACACCGGCGAGCCTTTTTGCAGCCTCTCTGGCCTTTTCAACAGTAATGGTTCCGTACTTGCCAATGGTGGTTCGCCGGTTAGTGAACGAAACGGGGGACTTGTACTCAAAGCTGAAAAATTTGCCTGTCTTTCGTACCCTGACAGAAAACCCCTTTATCTCAGAGTCGTAGAGCACTGTTTCTGGCATTCTGGAAACACTTGTTTCGGTTAACTTCTTGATAGCCATAGACTGAGCCGATTTCTTTGCCCGATATCCGGGTCGTCAATAGGTCGGATTGGGGGAGATAGCGTCAAAAAATATAGCACAGCATGAGGAAATGAAATTTTCACAGAGTCCACTGCTATTAAAGGGCTGTGGTTAATATTTCGTTGCTTGGTGTTGTCAGAGATTAGCTGATGTAAGGCGGTAACATACTCTCCTAAGGGGCAGGTCGGAGGTTCGAATCCTCCAGGGAGCGCCAATAAAATCAAGGGGTTATGGGCGATAAGCCCTTAGTGTATTGGGTGAAAAGGGCTGTTTGAGAACAAAAATGAGAACAAAACGGGCGTTTAAGGGTAGGATGTCGTTCACTTTTTGGTGCTGCTTCCTTTCACTTTTGGGGCCTTCCTGATGTAGATTTTCCTGCCTTTCATAGTCTTGTGTCCTGAGTATTGTTCTTCGTGATCCGGCACCCCTTTGGCCTTCATATTTCTCCCGCCCCAGCCTCTGGGCGTATTGTTGCTGCTCTTTGTACAGATACTGGTTTATCTTTTGGCCAGAAAAAGCAAGCCAGAGTAATATCAGGCCAAGCCCGAAACACCAGATTGCGAATGGACTGGCTTGTTTTTGAGATGTTGTCATAAGAAAGATGCAATCGGATGTTCAGGATTTTGGCGAGCAAAGAATCGGGATTCTGCCTTTCAATAAACGTCCGCCGCCCAATCGTGCAACGTATTCCAGATTGGGCAGTTCACCAAGCAGTTGCGGTGGAAACAAGTCTCCGGTTTCTTCCAATTGCTGTTCACTTAGATTGCCGGTGAATTCCATAGGGCGGTTAGCGTCGGTGCAGATGCCCTGATTGCGGATAAAGCCATCATTTCCCATAGTGATGAGATCAACAGAGCCACTTTCAATCCCGATAGCCGCTTTGTGGTGACCACCGGTTTAGTGTCACTTGATAGAGGTACCGAAAACATTGCAAAAATCATTGAGCTATGGAAGGAAGAGTAACCCCACCAGGTTCAGGAAATTCTGGGCTATTCTCTGATGCACCACCAATAATGAGATTCACCTATGTCGTTCCTTTATTTTTCCAGAACAGACATTCAACACGGATTGTCTTGTTATTTTCTGGCAAACAAGAAGGGCGTGATGGGTATTTTGGTTCTTTCCCTGCTGGCTATGCTAGTTGTGCCGTTATGCTATTCCTCAACGCTTATTGACCGTCATCATCCCGATGGGCGCAAGGTTCGGATTGAGATCAATGATTGGAGAACACGTAATAACACACTGACATTGACAGGAGGCCAGCCCGCTGGCAACGCCGACTTTCCCGGTGTCGGGAGCGGAGGCTTCTTTTATTTGCCTCCTCCTCCCTGGGGAGGTGGAAGACAATCGGGATTATTCGAAATTGACCTGACTATTCTGCAACCCGTCATCAACTGGCTGATGTCCATAGGTAAGGATTCTGGTGCCGCCACGACTTGCCCGGAGGATGGTCAACCCTCTGGCAACAAACCCAATGCGGGATCAAATGACGCAACTAACCAACACCATCAACAGGAAAAAAGAGAAGCACCTGAAAATCGGGAGAACACATCACCGGGAGAAGGTAATGGTAGCAGCGGCGATGGCAATAACAGAAAAGACGACAATGGAGAGCAGAGTAAAAATAATGCTTCGACTCAGGACCTTGAGCTACTTGCCAACCAGCTTTTAGCCATCATTGAAAGCGACGAATCCAACGCCGCTTTTAAATTCAGGGAAATGTTAGAGAAGCTGGACATGCCTCAGCGTTTGCAGGTTCTGGAAACAAAAGGCACAAACATCAGGGGCAATACCGTTACTCCTCTAGAGGCGATATTGGCACTGCCGCGTTCTTCCCATGAGCACTCAACACGCAACCGATTTATCGGGCAGCTGATAGAAGCCGCTGGCAACAAACGCCAGATGATTTTGTCTGAGATTGTTTTGGACATAATCCACAAGGTCAATCAATCTCACCAACAACCACAGATAGGGGATTTTGAAAAAGGTTGCTTTACTGAGTACTTTATTCAATTGTTCCTGCTTCATTCAAACCCGGTTGAGCGTATTCGCAATCTATTAGAAGAAATATCAGATTTAGCCATAAGGAATGAGATTATAAATAATGCACAATCATTAACACTCCCCACCTCTTTTCTGGATACCTTGAAACAATTTAACCAGCACTCATCGTTCCATGAATTAATGTGCTTATCAAATGAACTGCGCATACAAAATTATTACATCGCTGTCAATTCTTTCGACGATAATGCACTGCGTGTGGATAAAGAAGAACCTGCAGACATTATTGATGCAGAGTGCACGGTATGTCAGGAGCAGTTTGTACGATCATCAAATATGGTTATAGTAAAAACGCCCTGCAATCACCTTTATCACGCAGGTTGTTTAAATCAGTGGCTGAAAAAAAGGAAGCACGATTGTTCAATTAGAAATTGTCCTTCATGTCGGACAGAATTAAATGCCTTAACTAAAAACCTTTCCGAATTTAACGAACTATTAAGAAAATACGACGGCTGTCATTCTTTAGCTATTGCAGAAAGAGCCGTTGAGGAATGGAATAAAGCAAAAACAAGTTATGAAACCCTATACCATTTTGTCCAGTTTTGCCGACATAGCAGCCGGGCATCTGATGATTCACAGTTTGTAAAACTCTTGCGACGCATCCTTCATCCCGTGACAAAAGCCAAGATTTACCATAAAGGTGAGGCCAACTCAGCCACCTTCAGCGCCAATAACCACCGTGTGGTCACCGCCAGTGACGATGGCACTGCGAAAATCTATGTTTATCAGTCCGATGGATCATGGAAGGAAGAACTCACTGTCCGCCACGATGGTCCGGTCAAATTAGCCAGCTTCAGCGCCGATAGTCGCCGTGTGTTGACCGGCAGTGACGATGGGACAGCAAAAATCTATGTTCAGAAGGAGGATGGATCATGGCAAGAAGAAATCACTATCCGCCACGACGGGCCCATTAATTCAGCCAGCTTCAGCACCGATAGCAGCCGTGCGTTGACCGCCAGTGACGATGGGACAGCAAAAATCCATGTTCAAAAGGAGGGAGGATCATGGGAAGAAGAAGTGACCATCAACCATGATGGTCCGATCCACTTAGCCAGCTTCAGTGCTGATGGTAGCCATGTGGTAACTGCCGACAAAGATAACCTGGTAAAAATCACAGGCAAATCCGCCAATGGATCATGGCAAGTAAAACTTATCGTTCACCATGAGGGCTCTGTCAACTCAGCCATCTTTAGCCCCGATAACCGCTATGTGTTGACCGCCAGTAACGATGGCATGGCAAAAATCATTGGCCAGAAAGACGACAAGTTATGGGAAGAAGAATTTACAATGGGTCACATTAGCACCGATGGCCCGATCGCATCAGCCGCCTTCAGTCCCGATAGCCGACATGTGCTGACTGTCGGCAAGGATAACCTTGTTAAAATCATTGGCAAGTGGGCCGATGGATCATGGCTGGAAAAAGCCATCATTTCCCATAGTGATGGCATCAACACAGCCACCTTCAGTCCCGATAGCCGCCATGTGGTGACCGCCAGTTACGACAAAGAGGCAAAAATCTACGGCGAAAAGACCGATGTATTATGGGAAGAAGAAATCACTATCCACCACAATCATTGGGTCAGCTCAGCCACCTTCAGTCCCGATAGCCAACATGCAGTAACCAGCAGTTATGATGGAACGGCAAAAATCCATAGCCACAAGAATGATGGATCATGGGAAGAAGGGCGCACTATCCGTCATACGGGTTGGGTTGCTTCAGCCATCTTTAGTGCCGATGGCCGCTTTGTGATGACCTTTGGTGTTGATGGTACCGCGAAAATCAATTACCTGAAGGGCGCTATCCAATTCACTATCCGCCACCCCTTTGCAATCCCCTCAGCCGGCTTCAGTGCCGATAGCCGCTTTGTGCTGACCCAAAGTTTGTTGCCAGTATCTGATGGTCCCGCCAGCATTGTGAAGATTACTGAACTATGGAAGAATGATTGAGAAGGGCATGGTTGGTATTTTTGTTCTTTCAATGCTGGCTATGATGGTTGTGCCCTTATGCTATTCCTCAACCCTTATTGATCGTCATCATCCCGATGGTCACAGGGTTCGGATTGAAATCAATGATGGGAGAACACGCAATAGCACCCTGACATTGACGAGAGGCAAGCACGCTGGCAACGCCGATTTTCCCGATGTCGGCAACGGAGGCTTCTTTTATTCGCCTCCTCATCCCTGGGGAGGTGGAGGCGGCAGGCCATCGGGATTATTCGAAATTGACCTGACTATTCTGCAACCCGTCATCAACTGGCTGATGTCCATAGGTAAGGATTCTGTTTCGTTTGAGCAACAGACATCCCCGGCACATTTGCAAATCACCCGTGTTAATGCCGATGGCTCTGCCAGTGAAGCGGCTATACCCCTTGACTGGCTGAACTTCCTGGATAGTGAACAGCTGCCCAATGTAGATTTTTGGGACACTCTCCTCAAAGAAAAGTAAAAAAAAAGAAAAGAAAAAAGAAAGAAAAGAAAAGGACATCCATATAGAAAAAAGAAAAGAAAAGGACATCCATATAGAAAAGAAAAGGAAGAAAAGAAAAGGACATCCATATAAGAAAAGAAAAGGACATCCATATAAATCCAATATAAATCCATATAAAATATAAACTAATAAATACGGTTCAAAAACCGAGAGCCCAGAAGCCCATTAAGCCCTGACAGCCACTCAAAAGAGGATATTAATCGTTTATCATAACAAACAACAAGCGAATCACTCAGAAGGGGGGGGAAGTCAGAAATAGCAGAGCTCCCCAGATGACAGGAGAAGCAAATAACAACGGGAAAATTAGGCAATCAACTTATGCAACGAAATAAACGACTACAGGTAAACAATCCCTTTACCCATTGCTGCCCCATTTCCCGAGCAAAAGTTTTCATGGCTTCCAGCCTGCCCAATGCCCGATAGAAGCGATTATTCCATCTCATGGTTTTGAGCCATTCATTTGAATCAATTTCCAATCGGGTCAGAATGGGCGGGATATCTGAAGGGATTGAACCTTTCTTATCAGATCGGACTGCACGGCCACTCCAGTCAAGCAGCTCAAGATAATCGTGAAGAATATAAGGTAATGCCTTATCCGGATTTTGCCCCCGTGATCGAAAAGGCATGAGGGTGATTGGCTGCTTTCGGGTATCAGAACCTTCCAAATTTTCTATTCGTTCCTGTATCGACGTGTAGTCTGATCCTTCTGGAGTTTCCGCCATTTCAGCACGGAGCGGATTCAGGTCAACATAGGCCATGCAGGTCAACAACGCTGCCTCATCCAACAACGCCTGACTTTTAAACCGCCCTTCCCAGAAGCGACCTTTACAGCCATCTTCCTGGTTAGCCTCACGGGCAAGATATTCGTTCAGGCAACGCATGAACCAGCTGATGTTCGTTAAACGATTTCGATACTCTTCAACAAATTCGTCCACGCGAGCCAGTTCCGAATGACTCAGCTGGTTAGCAGCAAGATACCTCTGAACCAGAAGCGGCCCTGTGAAAAGCCTTGTCCATCGACTCAAAATTTCGTCTCTTGTCCACTCTCTGGCAGGTTTTTGATTAATATGCAAAACCACATGATAGTGATTCGACATGACAGCATAGGCGCAGACTTCTATAGAAAAGATTGAAACCAGTTCTCTGAGTTTATCTACAATCCACTGCCGACGGTGCTCGTAGTTTTTGCCTGTTAAATAATCCTCTCCACACAAATACGCTCTGCGTACGCATTGAGCTATGCAGTGATAATAAGGCGTGGAACCTGGGTCGATCAAAGAACTTCGTGCACGGGTCATAACCTCTCCTGCCGGAACTAAAACTCAGCAACGGAAAAGATAGACGAACTGATTTTTTTGTCAAATACAAGGGTGTCCTATTATTTTTTTCTCCTATTATTTTTTTTCAAATATAAGGGTGTCCTATTATTTTTCCTTTTTGTCAAATATAAGGGTGTCCTATTATTTTATTTTTTTGTCAAATATAAGGGTGTCCTATTATTTTTTCGTCAAATATAAGGGTGCCCTATTATTTTTCCTTTCCTATTATTTTTCATTATTTTTATTTTCAGGGTGTCCTATTATTTTTCTATTATTTTTTCTGGCTGCATACCGCTGGCAGGGAGAGTCCATCCTGAACAACAGCCACTTTGTTTGGGTTGATCGGGATCAGTAGCAGAAATTATTGTGATTACAATAAGTCAGAAGCCGGTAACACCAGGCTTTCAATAGAGACGATTACAGCGGCGATGGGTAGAGGCGGTCTTCAATGATATCTCCGGTAGAGGCATTTACGACCAATCTTTTCTTATAGCGGCTTTCGTCCAGATAATAAATTTCCCGGACTGGCTGTTTTTTCCAGCGAGCCAGACGGGTTTTCAGGATCACCATGCTCTTGTGAGTATCCCTGGCCTTTGTTATGACCTGATTCAGGGACAGCAGTTTACCCTGAGGTTTCATTGTGTAGTTGTATTCGTCAATGATCATGCCAGTATAGGCATCAAGCGTCGTAGACCAGCGCTTGTGTTTCTTGTCTATAAAGTCAACGATTTGAACCAGCTGGCCATTTTGCATGTCGGTCCTTGTTTTCAGTATGGCTACAACAGAATGTTTACTTTTGACTTTGGCTATGATTTTTTCCAGCGGCATGGGCGACTGTAATTGAGCAACTTCAATGATCCTGCCTGATCGGGCATCAACCACTGCACGCTGGTTTCTGTTCATACTGTCAGTGAAGTCTATGACCCTGACCTTACGTTTGTCTTCTTCAGTCATACGTACACTCTGAATGATGACCTCACCGTACTTCTTTCGAATCTGAATGATGATCTGTTCCAATGGCCACAGGTGGTTAGCTTCCACAGGTGTTGGCGATTCGGCCCTGCCGTCAGTCACTAATAATAACGACATGATCAGTGACAGGGTCAAGGCTCGAGAGAAACAGGACAGGAATTGTCTGTACATAACACAGTACCTGCGTTTTATATTGCAGATGCGAAGCCGCAGAAGAGGTCTTATGCAAACTGGAACATAAAACCGAATTATGAATTTACATCTTTCCGACAGGCTTCCGGCTGAATGGTTTTGTTTTCAGTCAAACTCATTGAAGCCATATACTAGCTGTTAATGTAGATTTGAATGGTTGGAATGCAAGCCTGAGTCTTCTCCAATATTAACTGACCATCGCCCGATAAAGGCTGTCCAAAACTCTAACAACTCGTCCCTTCGCTCCGCGTGAGAGCGCATAAGGGCCGGGAACCGGACTTTGATAACAAAGACAGCTTATGGGAGTCCGTGTTTTGCGACAGCCTTGACAGGGCGAGCAGAGTCAATCTTGATAAGCTTTGCGGACTTCTTCGGCAATAACATGGATACCACGCTCTACCGTTTCATTATCGCGTGAGTAAGTCATCCTCAGACATTCATGCTTGTGTTGCCAGTCATCATCCATGCCCGGGAAGAAATAGTGGCCGGAGACGACCAGAACGTTACGTTTTTTCAGTCGCTCGTAAAGTTCCTGACTGCTGATGGGCAGTCCTTCAAACCAGAGCCACAGGAACATGGCACCTTCCGGTTTGTGTATTTTCCAGTTCACGCCATTGAGATACTTATGTAATAGAGAAACGGCAAATCTGACCTTGTCTTCATAGTAAGGACGAATCACATTTTTACTAAGATCTATGATGCTGTCATCACGGATCATATCCAGCACAATCAGGCTACCAAAGCTGTTGGGAGCCAGATTCATGATGGCGTTAATACCAGACAATGCTTTGATAACCTGTTCGTTGGCAATGACGATGCCGGTTCTGGCAGCGGGCAGCCCAAGCTTGGAAAGGCTAAGGCAGAGAATGGTGTTCTCATTCCATTCCGGGTTGGCATTACTGAAGATCAGATTCGGGAACGGGGTGCCGTAGGCGCCGTCAATGATCAGAGGAATGTTATGGGCTCTGGCTATTTCGTCCAGCCGACTGACTTCCGAGTCGGTCAGGACATTGCCGGTTGGGTTGGTCGGGCGGGAAGCGCAGAGTGCACCGGTCCGTTCATCGACTTTCAGGCTGCTGAAATCAACATGGTATTTGAACATGTATTTATCAATGATCCTGATTTCAGGCTTGTTAGCGATGAAGAAATTTTCACTCAGACCTGCATCACCGTAGCCAATATATTCAGGCGCCAGTGGTAACTGAATACAACGATGACTGCCATCATCATAATCACCAGCAAACATATTGAAGAGCATGAAAAATGCCGCCTGACTGCCGTTGCTCAGAGCAATGTTTTCCGGTCCCAGCTGCCAGCCAAACTGACGGTTCAGAAAGCGAGCCGTCTCATGAATAAATTCTTTTTCTCCCTGGGGGGGGTCATAGGTCCCGATCAGACGGGTGAACTCAGATTGACTATCCAGAATTTTCCGAAGTCGCTGACGAAAAGCCTCTTCCACTTCAGGAATATGGGCCGGATTGCCTCCACCCATCATGATCATATCCTGGCCGCCGACCAGTGCATTTCCCAGGTCATCCATAAGTTGGAGAATGCCCGAATGACTGGTAAATTTCGTGCCAAATGTGGAAAGCTTCATGCTTGTCTCAGGTCAACATAAAATCGAAAGGCTTTTGCTCATTCGCAGTAAAGCCCGGAAAGGGTTATCCTGCTGAAGGCTGTATTGAGTGAAGATTGCCGTCAGGGTGCAAGACTGTCGCAAAAGTGCTTCGCTTTGCCCGCTACTTGTGCGCTAGTCCCGGTGCTTGCGGACACTCGAGTCGTTTGAATCGCAGCGCTCTTATACCAGGAAATATCCCGGCAGTTTAACTGAGATTGTGCTTTTGTGCATAAGATATTTTATGCCCCCCCCCCCCCCGCCCTGCTCATCGTTTGACGTGGGGTGGGGTTCCGGCGAACTGTTTGCAAGTTACTCGGGTAGAGGATCTTCTGCAATAGCATTCATTTTGATAAGAGGCTCCCTTTGGAGAGAACGTTTGCTTTTGTACCTGACGTAGCTGATAACAATGCCCGCACCAACAAGGGCAACTACGCCAGTGGTTATCAGAGCGGTTTGCCAGTCATGCATACCTGACGAGTCGAGTCTTTTCCTGTCGTCCGAAAACTCAAGACCTGCCGGAGTTGAATTGTTGTTGGTTGGCTGTATTTGTGTCACGAGGCTTTGTGAATGGGTGGGCAGGCTGCTGGCTGGTGATGAATCTGGATGCTCTCTGGTGCTGTTACCCTCAGTATTTATGTGTTTGAAAATTTTATCCTTGCTACTGTTACTGCGTTTGCCAGAAGGGGTTGGCGAAGCCGGCGGTGATGTGCCATTGAAATTTTTGTGTGAACTTGCCGTTATCGACTCTAAATCAGATTTACTTCTGAGGGATAAGCCAGAGGTCACTGGTTTCTCTGCCCGGGAGCTCAGATCGGGTGTTGTGACAGAATGCGTTGCAGACTCTCTGAAACTGCTCTCATAGCTTGTTTCTGTAGGCTTTTCTGAAAAGCGACGGCTGTCTGAAGAGGGTGTGCCAGGAAAGTGATTCCTGCGCTTGTCGAAGTCTGACAGCTCAGAGGGGGTGAGTCCTGTTGTTGGAATGGCAAACCCTCTCGGGCAGGAAGCCCTCCCGTTAGAAAATACTAAACCACCGATGATGTTAGTATGTTCAAGCTGGTAGCAGGGATCATCCTCTAATATGGTATCATACAGGTTGTTTCTGTCGCCTGAGAGTGTGACAGGCAGTGTCAGATCGCCCCGACGTTCTATGGACAATCGCTTGCCAAGAAGCCGGTTTGATTTCAACACCAGCTTTTGATAACCGGTCAAAGACAGTGCTGCCTGATAACCCTGGATAAGATTGCCCGTCATATCCACAGTCAACGGGAATTGCCATTCTACACTGCTCTGGTTCGGACCATCAATGCTGATGCCTCTTGTATTCACGTCATCTTCTGTTGTCACAAACTCACTGTTGCTAATGCTGACTTTAACGTGTTCGGGAAGAGCCAGGTTCATAGCCTTTGGCGCATTTCCGAGGATGTAATTATCTTTGAATTCCAGAGCCCGGATAAATTCTGGTTTGGGTGTGGCATCCCGGTAGGTAAGGTCAATATCCACAGCCGTTTCAACGGGATTTCCCTTGTCGTAGCAGGAATAGACCTTATTGTTCGAAAAGCCAATCAGGGTTCTGTTCCTGAAAAGCGCTGAATAGACGTTTTCCGATTCATCGGCGAGAGAAAGGCTGATAGCCGGTTTCAGGATCTGAAAGAACTCATTCCTGAAAATATTGGCCATGTAGCCATTGTCCGGGACTTCCACGGACTTCAGGTTCAACTCCCCTTTCAGCATCTCAGCGTGCACTTCGTGGCTGGGAATAGTGACAAACTCCGAATCATATTTGCAAAATTTGCCAACATCTACCTTAAAGTTGTCTAGTGCAGGTGATGTGGTCAAACCTGTGATCAGGATGCCTGCACCGTTAAAGTGAATCAGCTCAAATATGGGAGGTTTGTTCTCGTTTTTTTTGTATTTCTCATCCAACCAGCCTTCTCCGCAAGTATGTCCATGTCCGGACTCAACTTTTCTCTTCAGGGCAGTAAAATAGCCGTCTGCCAATGAACCGTCACTGCGGTCCAGTGGCACCCCGATGAGCATTTGCCCTGCTTTTAAATTGATGGTTTTTCTGACCTGAAAGTGTTCAAGCCAGTTACCGGGCAGGGCTGAAGGCAGATCGTCGTCTTTATCGGCAATGACCGGCCGTTTCGAAGCGCAGCCTTCACCAGCGGAAACCGCTTCTGACTTCATGCCGACACCCACCAGAATAAACGCGGTGTTGGTGGTCTCTTCCCATGGTTTGCCACTATTGAAATCATCAATGTCTTCGTCGAGATAGCTGCTACTGGTCGGGGTATTGATAACACATCGGTCAATGGATTGTCTGGTCCTGGCAGAAACTTGCCTGAGTGCTTTTACAGTTGCCTGTAGCATGGCTTCTGAGGTGAGCAGGTCCTCGCCTAAGGGTTTTCCTTTGCACAACTCGGAAAGTTCCAGTCTGCCTGTTGCGACAGTGGTTTGAGGTTGGCTGGCACTGTAAGTGGGGCTTGCGGTTGTTGCAGTGGTGGGGAAAGCTGGGGAAGATTCAGCAAATAAGGCCGTTATAAAAATAATAATGCAGAGAGACAGTAAGTATTTCATGGCGTCCTCATTACACAATAAGTGTCGTAAAACAAAAACGGTTAGTACAGACAATCATTCATGCCGAAAAATGGCTGCTCAATATCAAGCAGGTACTGTTGTTTTTGTTAGATAATGTTTTTATTTGCTAAGGGAGTATAGACGGTGTTATCCATTGGTAGGTTTTTTTGAGAATTAATCGAAATACTGGCGCAAAAACGTTTTCTTCAGGGGTGAGTGATTTACAGCGAAACCTCGCCTGTATCCTGCCTCATGATTTGACTGGAGGCAGGGTATTCCGGTGACCTGTTTGCATTGCTCAGAACTCGGATTTTGGCCCTGATAGTGTCATTTCAGCACCAAATCTCGCCAAGAAATAGTTTCTCATTTTGTACTTAAGGTATCCGCCAATAATACCCAGGGTCGCAATCGAGACTCCGCCGATGAATATCGCTGTGAGTGGCCAGGCGTTGGAGTCTTCCGGGTTGTTACTTTCTGTATAAGCAGAGAACTGAAAATAAGCGCTCTCAGTTGTATCGCCGAATGCTGCCTGTATTTCAGTCACGGCGCTGAGTAAAGCGGGGGTTGGTTTACTGCTGGATGATGGATCAGGATACAACCCCCGCTTTTGATGACCTGCCAGAGACAACGCAGCCTGATAACCTTTTATAAGTTTTCCGGTTACATTAAGGGTTAATGAGGCTTGCCAGTTCTTGCTGCTCTGGTCCGGGCCATTGATGCTGATACCTTTTGTATCCCTGTCACTGACTTTTGTCGTCACAAAAAGATTGTTGATAATGCTGGCTTTAACCTGTTCCGGAAGCACAAGGTTTATGGCTTGCGCTGCATTTCCCAGGATGTGATTGTCATTAAATTCCAGAGCCTGAATGACCCCGGACTCTGGTGAGGCATCCTGATAGGCAATGTTAATATTCACGGCCGTTTCAACTTGGCCCGGGTAGCAGGAATAGACCTGATTGTTCGAAAAACCAATCAGGGTTGTTTTGTCAAATAACCTTGAATCTACGTCTCCGGATTCCTCCGCCAGAGAAATGCTAACGACGGGCTGAAGGATTTGAAAGAGCTCATTCCCGAAAATATTGACCATATAGCCATTATCCGGAACTTCCGGCGATTTCAGGTCCAGTTCTCCTTTCAGTATTTCAGTGTGCATTTCGTGGCCAGGAGCGGCTCTATGGGTATTAAGCCAATCCCGATCGCAAAGCGTTTTTGTTTGGAGGTCAGCATGATAAGTACCAGTGAATGATGGTAACGTGGTTAAACCAGTAATCAGGATGTTTGTACCACTAAAATGAATCATCTCCCCTTTGTAAAAAAGACTTCTGAGGTTGTATAAGTGTTTGGAGCAGTTATTTGCCGGGTCAATTTTTCTCTTCAGACCTGCAAAATAACCCTCTGCAAATGCACCGTTGCTGCTGTCCAGTGGCACCCCGATCAGCATCTGTCCCGCTTTTAAATAAATGGTTTTTCTGAGCTGAAACTGTTCAAGCCAGTCCCTGGGTAAAACCGAAGGCTGCCCCCTCTGTTTTCCGGCAATGACCGGTTTCGTCGGAGCGCAGTCCTCTGCTGCTCTGACAGGTTCTGATTTTATGCCGACACCTACCAGCAGGAAAGCGGTATTGGCGGTGTCTTCTCTTGATTTGTTGGTATTGAATCCATTGATGCTTTCATCAAGATAGTTTCCCTTGGTCGGGGTCTCGATAACACAACGGTCGATGGGCTGTGTAGACCTGGCCAGGACCTGTTCCAGAGCCTTTACCGTTGCCCTTTTCATGGCCACAGTGCTGAGCAGTTCCTGATTCTCGATATTTCCTGAGCAGAGCTCGTAAAGCCTAAGTTCACTTGTTGCGGCAGTGGTTTGACTTGTTGGTATTGTCGGCAAAGCCGGACAAGATTCAGCAGACAGGACCGTTATAAGAGCGAGAATGCCAAGAGACAGTAAAAGCTTCATCGTTTCCTCGTTAGACAACATTGCTCGTAGAGTAAAAGCATTTTCTATAGACAATCATTCATACCCTGTCAGGACTACTGGTTTAATCTCAACCAGGTAATATCGTTTTTACTGGACAGCACTTTTTATTCAACAGAGGAGTATAGGTAGCAGGCAGAAATAAGGCTGATAAAAATCATTATTTTGCAAAAGGTTTTATTGGCAGGCTGAAACTGACTGTCCTATTAAAACCATTCACCTTTTTGATGGCACGAAGAGTCTTGAAGATATTGATATTTCTGCCGCTGGTTTTTCTGGTCTGGTGGGGCCCTGCTCAAGCTTCAGGGGAAGGACAGCCGGGAGTGGCTTTTTGTCATGAAGCCTTGTTGCTGATTTTTCTGACTCCCTTGTTTAGCGCCCATATTCCTGTTTATAACGGCCTTATGCCAAAAACGATCCAGGCGATAGGCGGCAGCTCTCAGGATAGGGTTTTTGAGGCGGCTAGTAATCTGAACTCTTTTTATGGTGCCTTGAACGGAATTCTGCAGTTCGGCGCCGATGTGAGCCGGTGCAGTGATAAGAGCTCAACTGATGATAATAGCGGGGGGGGTAACAGAAAAGGCACAGGTATGAAAGAGGCGTCGTCTGAGCCAGATAGGCTTGTTGCGGCCGGGGCGGAGGATCACAAGGAGGATAATAGCGATGGACGAAGCTCGGGACCTGGAGATAAAAAGATTTCTCATCTGTGCTGGTATTGCCAGAAAAAGGCGATTCGCTGGAAATACTCCTGTTGTGGCAAATGTCTTTGTGAAGACTGCTATCGGTTCTTTGGAGCCTCACCTGCCAGGTGTCCATGCTGTGGCAAGAGCAGAAGGCCCAGGGTTCACTGTAATCTTTGCCCTCCTGGGCATAGAACTATGGTACTTAATCAGGGGGGCAGGGCTCATTTTTTTTCGGAGCATTTGCAACAGTGTTCCAGAGGAAGAGTCCATGAAATGTGTCGGCATTGTAGCGAGAACCTGGAATTAAATCTTCCCCGGCAACAGCTCATAAATGCTTTGCTGCAACACTGTTTTAGCGCCTGTATTTTTCCCCGATGTGAGAGTGTTTTAACAGCAGAAACAGACAATACTGCTCATTTTGAGTCCTCACACCAGGGGCAGGTGCAATGTCCGGTATCAGGCTGTACTCTCAATCGGTTCGGACACATTCACCAGCCTTCCGCTTTTCACATGAATAGCCATTTGCAATACAGCTGTTGTTTTTGTGTGGTAACTTTCAACAACCAACAAGCCTTGCAGGCTCATCTGCCCCGCCATATCGAGTCATACCGGTGTGGTTCATGCCAGGGTGATGAGGGGGCTGAGTCCCTGCTTCGTGTGCTACTGATGGGAGGTCATCTTCAACAGCTCGACAATGCGGATTATACGGTTGATCTGCCACTGATGTCAGAAATGGCAGTGGTTAATCACTGGGCCTTTTTCCATTGTCAGATCAGTTGTCCGATATGCTCTCGGGCACTGCAGGGTTGTGATAGTGTGGTCGTCCAGGAGCATATTGATAATACCTGTTCAAGAGTTGAGCGTCTCTCCGGGTCAGATCAGAATCGGGGAGGCTTAAATACTGATTACGAGTTTGAGGATGGGGATAGTTCAGAGTAATATTCAGTCACTGTTGTCTATTTCACCATTCCAATAAACTGGAGCACAGCTCCATTGGGGTGATGGATATATTGAAGCCCGGTAAATCCCTGTGTCTGAAAAGTATTCTTCAGACGATTCAACATTGGGTAGCGCATCTTGGCCAGTAACTTGCCGGAAAGTTTGTCGAAGAAGAGGATGTCCAGCCCCCGTATACCCTGCTGAACAGACACTTTGAAAGCTGGGAATTCATTGATTTCCATGGGCTGATCTCTGGAAGTAGGACTCAGCATCAGTGGCAGCGTGACAGCGTACCCCCTGGTGCCCGGATCTTTTTGAAAATAAAAGTTCAGGGCCGCTTCCTGGGCGCTGGCCTGGGTCATTGGCGAAATAAGCAGGACGCAGAGGCTGGCCAGTACCAGAGTGATCCTTTTCATCAGTGTTCCTTTCGTCAGAGTCTCTGCAAATATGTCTCGACTGTAAGGTTTAAAACTTGACATCCTCTCCAATTTGAACAGTCGGCATGATGCTAAGGAATCATTACGCCGGGTATCACTAGGAACAGCGCTGAATTGATGATAGAAAGTACAATACTCATGATCAGTGCCCAGCCAAAATTTTTCACATGAAAACTGTCCATAAAGTAATTAACGATCATCAACATCAAGGCATTGAGTATCAGGATAAATAAACCCAGAGTCAGGATGGTGATGGGCAGGGTCAGGAAAAACAGAATCGGTTTGACAAAGGTATTCACCACTGCCAGCAGGATAGATACTAATATCGCACTTCCGTAGTTTTCAATCTCTACGCCTTTAAGGATTCTGGCGGTGATAAAAACAGCCAGACCATTGATCAGGAAGTATAAAATCAGGCTCAGCATGGCAAACGTTCTCCAGATGGCATCAATGGCTTGTGCACTTTACACCATCCTGAAGTCAAAGACAGAAAAACAGGTGTTAGTCCTGAATTTATCGTTCCCACGCTGGAGATGTGAACCAGAGTTTTGCGACACCCTCTTTAGCGAAATTCTTTGGTTCAGTATTGAATAGTACTAAAGTACTGTTCAAATCGACATGTCTATGTAGAATACCCTGGTCTTGTGCGCATTTGACCTTCTGTTGAAGGCCAAACAAAACGACAAATAAGCGAGATACTGTGCTGTCTCTGACAGCATATTTCACATTATAAAAAACTGGTAGTGACTGAGTTCCGGCCAAACCGGGACCCTGGAGTGAAACATAATGCAAAAAATAATGGTATTTCTGACGTTTATGCTGGCCTTTAGCACCAGCCTTTTTGCTTCTGACACAGAGCTTTGGCAAGAGTCTACCCTGAATGAAATCATTGAGCGCAAAACCCTCCGTGTTGGCATGGAAGCGGGCTACATGCCTTTTGAAATGACCAATAAGCGCGGTGATATTGTCGGCTTTGATGTAGACATTGCCCGTCAGATGGCCAAAGCCATGGGTGTTGAGCTGGAACTGGTCAACACTGCCTGGGATGGAATCATTCCTGCCCTGCTGACCGGCAAGTTTGATATTATTATGTCCGGCATGACCCTGACTCCTCAGCGTAACCTGCAGATCAACTTTGCCCAGCCTTACATTGTCGTCGGTCAAAGTATCCTGCTGCGCAAGGGGCTGGAAGGTGAAATCAAGAGCTACAAGGATCTGAATAACAAGAAGTACACTGTTGCCACCAAATTGGGTACTACCGGTGAACAGGCGACCAAACGTTACCTGAGTAAAGCCAATATTCGCCTGTTTGAAACAGAAGCCGATGGTGCTCTGGAAGTTGCTAACGGCAAGGCAGATGCTTTCGTTTATGACTTTCCTTTCAATGCGATTTACTCCAGCCAGAATGAAGGCAAGCTGACTCACCTGGACACCGCCTTCACTCATGAGCCTCTGGCCTGGGGTATTCGTAAAGGTGATCCTGATTTTGAAAACTGGCTGAATAACTTTATGAGCCAGATCAAGGCCGATGGCACCTACGATAAGATTTATGCCAAGTGGTTCCAAAGCTCCGAATGGCAGAAGACTCTGAACTAAGTGCTGAGCAGTAAACCCTTGACCGGCCGTCCGCTGCAAATGGAAAAACAACCGAACCAGGTTCTGTGGAACCTGGTTTTCGGTGCGTTATTGCTGCTGATGGGCGTGGGTATCTATAAGTCAAGCCAATCGATTGAGTATATCTGGCGCTGGGAGCGCATTCCTCAGTACGTTTTCTTCAAGGCAGAAAATCCACTCAGGGCTGAATACGACGGCACTGTTAAAACCAACGACAGTGGACAACTTGTTCTGGTGAATGACTTTGATGACTCAGAGCAGACGGTCATTAAAGGCTTTGCCGACGTTCAGGTTTATGACGGTGATCTGGTCTTTGAAGGGGATTTGCTGGCTGTCAATTATGAATGGAAGGCCGGACCCATAGCCAATGGTTTGGTGATGACCATAAAGCTGTCGCTGGTCTCTATTGTCTTTGCCATTCTCCTGGGAGTGATTTCAGGGTTGGCGAGAATTTCTCCCAATCCGGCGTTGAGAAATCTCTCGATACTCTATATCGAGGTGATTCGTGGCACCCCGTTGCTGGTGCAGATTTTCATTGTTTATTTCTTTATTGGTACGGTTCTTCATCTGGATCGCTTTACAGCCGGTGTTGCAGCACTGTCGATCTTCACCGGCGCCTACATTGCAGAGATTATTCGAGCCGGTATTGAGTCGATTCACAAAGGTCAGATGGAGGCTGGGCGCAGTCTTGGAATGAGTCGTGGTGCAACCCTGCGCTATATCATTCTGCCCCAGGCTTTTAAACGTGTTCTGCCACCCTTGGCCGGTCAGTTTATTAACCTGATCAAGGACTCTTCACTGGTTTCGGTGATTTCCCTGACCGATCTGACCAAAGCCGGTCGGGAAACGGTGAGCAGCACCTTCAGTCCCTTTGAAGTCTGGTTCACGGTTGCGGCACTTTACCTGGTACTGACCGGTATCCTGTCGTTTGTCGTCAGAAGAATGGAGGTGAAGTATGCTGCAAGAAACTGACGCTATCATTTCCGTGACGAGCATTCACAAGGTCTACCCCAATGGGGTTCATGCCCTGAAAAATGTCAGTCAGACCATCAGGGAAGGAGAGGTGGTGGTTGTGGTTGGGCCCAGTGGCTCGGGCAAATCGACTTTTCTGCGTACCCTGAATCAGCTGGAAACCATCAATGCCGGTGAAATCGTCGTGGACGGAATCTCCCTGACCACGCCCGGTGATGTCAATAAGTTGAGGGAAGAAGTGGGCATGGTGTTCCAGTCCTTCAACCTGTTTCCTCACCTGAGTGTGCTGGACAACATCTGTCTTGCACCGATGAAAGTGCGTGGTATCTCCAGAAGCGACGCTGAAGACAGGGCCTTAGCATTGTTGGCCAAAGTCGGTTTGTCTGACAAAGCCAGGAGTTTTCCACCTCAATTATCGGGTGGTCAGCAGCAGCGTGTAGCCATAGCCCGGGCACTGGCCATGCAGCCGAAGATCATGTTGTTTGATGAGCCGACTTCAGCACTGGACCCGGAAATGGTCGGTGAGGTTCTGGAGGTGATGAAACAACTGGCTCGCTCAGGTATGACCATGGTTGTGGTCACTCACGAAATGGGCTTTGCCCGTGAAGTGGCCGACCGGGTTCTGTTTATGGAGTCCGGTGAGCTGTTGGAAGACAGTGTTCCTGATCGCTTTTTTGGGAGTCCTGACAGTGAACGCCTGCAGGCTTTTCTGAGTCAGGTCATCTGAGTCATCACCGGGTTCTGGAAGATATGGCTTTGAGGATCAGGGCCATGCCTTCCAGTGCAGCATGACTCCCTTTAGCGGTAATACAGGGCCAGTACTGGCAAAATGCCCAGTGGCAGCCATGCAGCAGCGACCCGATTGGATTCGGAGGACAGTCTTAATTCAGGGGGTATGCATTTGCAGGTACTCTTTCCGTCAATCCAGCTGACTTTTGCATCCCGCCATGTGCCACCCTGTGCCTTGCAAACGGGAAGCTTAGGGTTCTTGTGTGAATCGCCTCCCGGACAGGCAAGAAAGTAATACCTGGCACACCCTTGAAAATTATCATAATTGTTCGATTCTTCCAGATGCGCTTGCCAGACAGTCTTGCCATTTTCATCGGTGTCGGGAGCACATTGCTGACCCCAGGGTGAATCAGATACACAGTCATCGCGACTCGGACACAGGGGTTCAACAACATTCAGTGTGTGCCAGGTAGCGTCAACAAACCAGATGCGTCCGGTTTTTTGATCAACCTCAAGACCTGCAATCTGGCCTGCGGGCGTTTGAATGCAGCCTATGTAGGTATGGTTTCCTGTAGTGTCGAGACTTATGGCGTGGATCTTTCCGGTCTCAGAATCACTGACAAACAGCCTCTTGTTAGAAATAACCAGACCGCTGGGGCTTTTTAGTTCAAGTCCGGTGACACTGAGTTCGGTGAAGCTGGCACCCTCTATTCTGGTATAGGCGGCATATTTGTCACGCCATTCATTTTCGGGCTTTACATCCCCCTCTTCGGTTCCGCTTTCAGTATCAAGAACGTTAATTACGCCTTTTTCTGGATTGGCTACAAACAAATACTTGTCGTATCTGGCCATATGTCCGGGGACAATATTGCTTCCGGGCTTTAAGTTCATGGTTGTATTGGCGTACCGATACAGAAAGGCATGGGTATGTTCATGTCCACCATAGCCATGGGAGCGGGTAATATTGCTGTACACAATACTTCCATATTTAGAGTCGGGGCCTGCGTCCCACGACCAGTAACCTGCTTGCCTGCCTTCCCAGGTGATACCCATTGCGTAGGGTTCCTGATGAAGCATGTCGATATGGGAGCCAAAAGGTTTTGTGGCGAGATCATCGGGGAAAAAATCATTGTTTTTAATAGCAAAGGTTTTAAGGTTGTTTTCCCAAAGAGTCGGTCCCATAAAGTCCGAACAGATTCGCTGAGTGAAATCGTATCCCATAAAGGCAGATGCCGTATAATCGTTACAGCTACCACCGGTGGTAGCAAAGGTTCCGGTCTGGCTTATATTATGAACCTCCTGCCCTTCAAATTCGGGGACATCACCCAGGGTGGGTGAGCCACCAAAGGCGATATCAGTGGGTCGGTGCATAAAATGACAGGAAGCCAGGTCACGACGATGTTCCGGTTTGTATGAAGAAGCGGACTTTACACCGGGACAGTAAAAAATACTTATGCTGTCATCGCCGCTGTTCAGCACAAAGAACTGACCTCTTGCATTGGGGTTCTCTGCCACTGCTACAGGCTTGTTCAGGCCTCCGATTCTGGAACTACCCCATTGACGAATTGATGGGCCGAAATGGCCATTTTTCAGTTTGGGTCCGAACTCCGGTATACAGTCCTTTTCATCATCAGAAGGTTTGCAGCGTTTATCGACAGGACACCGGCCGTATCCTGCCGACGCTCCGTCGTCAGGTTTAACAGTGAGAGAACAATCAGCAGACTGAGACCTGGCCGGTGTTGCATTCATCAACAATGGCAGAATCGCCAGGGTGAGAAAAAACAACGGTCGTCGCGTCACTGAGTCTGGTTTGAAGAAGTTACAATTTTTGAAATTCATAGAGCACACTTCTCTAAAAAGGTTTAGTTTCTGAGGTGCTCATTCAAAGTAGCCTGCTTCGGGGCAGTTTCCAGTAAATTCATAAAACCCCGGGGGCTCCAGCCCTGGTACTCATCCGGCGGGTCCACGTTGTCCTTGGAAGGCATTTCCAGAGTCGTAGACAGACAGTCGAAGCGTTCAGCCAGGGCTGCCCGGCATTTCCCTGTTTCTATCAAGCCATCGAAGTATTAGAATCCCGCCGCCTTTCAGTTTTGATCATTGCTTTGGGGTTTTTAATTGTTTTTCAGATTGCAGGGGGAGTAAATGGAATGTCGTCTGGGTTGTGGTGCCTGTTGTATAGCACCTTCGATTTCTTCTGCCATACCAGGTATGCCTGAGGGAAAGCCTGCCGGGGTTCGCTGTATTCAGCTTGATGACAATAATCTTTGCAAAATTTTTGGTCAGTCAGGTCGTCCGGAAGTCTGTTCCGGTTTCAAGGCTGACCGCGCTGTATGCGGGCAGGAAAATTCTGTCGCTTTAAGTAATTTGATCGTGCTGGAGACACTGACCCGTTAAAGAAAAGCCGGATACTGTAGCCCGGCTCCAGGATAATCAGGCTCTGTTGATCAGCTCCACATCGGGTAATGGATATTCATCCACCACCACTTTGTCGACAGCGGGCATGACCTCCGCTTTGCCTTTGACCACCGTTTTGCCGTTCTGGTTCACTACGTTCGTGGAGATAGTGGCGCGTTTGCGACGTTCATTAATCTCAATCACTTCCAATTCAACGGTTATCGTGTCACCGATTTTGACAGGACGCATGAATTTCACTTCCTGTGACAGGTAAATGCCGCCGGGACCGGGCAGTTGGGTGGCGAGGGCACAGGAGATCAGGGATGACGTCCACATTCCGTGTGCAATACGACCCTCAAACTGAGTCTTGGCGGCATAATCCTTGTCCAGATGCACAGGATTGGTATCGCCGGAAACCTTGGCGAACAGCAGCAGATCCTGCTCGGTCAGTGTCCGGGTCAGAGTGTCTTTATCCCCGATTTTTAGCTCATCAAACGGGGTGTTTTCCAGTTTACGCATTATCATTGGCCCTTAAAGGCAACATAACAAGAAAGGGCGGCAGTAAACACTACCGGCTGACAAATCCATTAATGCCCCGAAAAGCTTTTTACGATCAGGACTCTGTGAGCTCCGGGGCGGAATTATTCACTGAGCAATATTCCTGACTCATGACTGTTTGATTGATCCATTGTAACAAGCGTTTTATTACTTGCTGAGAATTCGTTTCGTTCAACATTTCGTGACGGCCTTCAGGATACAGGCTCAGTGTGACATTTCTTAAACCGGCTTTCCGTAATGCTTTGGTAAGTTTCTGTTGCCCCAAAGGAGCGCTGACTGGATCTTTTTCACCGCCCATGACCAGAAAAGGCAGCTTCGATTCGATTTGTTTAAGATGGTGGGTGGCCCCGATATGAAGTAAACCCTGGAAAAGGTCGTGCCACAATTGATTGCTGCAGGAGAAACCACAGAGCTCATCGGAGATATAATCATCCACCGCTTGTGGGTCTCTGCTGAGCCAGTCAAACTCAGTACGGTTTGGCTTGAATCGGCGGTTATAACTGGAGAAGGTTAGTTGTTTGATCAGGGGGCTTATGCCTTTCTTGCCCTGTCTCAGGCATTCCAGTTTGGCGACCAGCAGGCCGACTTCCAGTAACAGTCTGGGGGCATAATTTGAGCCGGAGAGAATAGCTCCAGCCAGCCTGGGAGTATGATGGATCAGGTAGCTCTGCAAGATATAGCTCCCCATACTGTGACCCATGAGAACCAGCGGGGCGCTGGGAAACTTTTTCTGGATAAACTCAACAACGGTTGCCAGATCATCCACTACTTTATGCCAGCCTCGTTGCCCGGCGAAATAGCCTGCACCCTCTTGCTCAATACAAGCGCCATGCCCTCTATGATCATGGGCGAAGACAAGGTAGCCTGCCTGATTCAGTTCTGAGGCAAAAGAGCGGTAACGCTGTCCATATTCCGCCATGCCATGGCTGATGTGAACAATGCCTTTGCGGTCCACACATTCAGGCAGGTTATTCCAGCAATAGAGAGGAATGCTGTGGTCGTCGCTTTTCAGTGTGTAGATTTTCATGCCGTGGAGCTGCTCTCGTTATTGTTGAATTTTTGCTCTTTAGCCATGACTACAGGTTAGTACCTCTATAAGACAGGCGAGACAGGGCGGCTCAAGACTTATAAAGTCAGAGGACACTTTATGGCAAAAATGAAACAATTAGTAAATGGTTTAATGATTTTTTCTACCGGCTCACTACCGGGAAAACAGAAAAAATGATCATCTTCGACACCCCGTCGCTTCTGGCGAATGACTCTCAGAAGCCGCTTCATTCCCTGCAAGCGTATGAAAGAAAATCGGATATCAGAGCCCGGACCGAGTATAATTGGGCGTTTTGATTGAATTGCATTTTCCGGGAGATATGAGTGTCCGGCCGAAACAGCCCTGAGCCTATCCAGAGCCCTGAACCCACCCAGCGTCAAGAAAGGTCATCGCCCAGCGAACATTCCCCAGAGCGCGACCCTGCAAAGGGCGGCCAGCTGAACAAGAAAGCATTATACGACGCTCTGGACCAGTGCATGGTCAGGGATCGTTTTCCTGTTCGCAGGCAGATTCAGAGACTGAAAACCGGCGACCAGGCAGCGATGGATAAGCTGCAGGAAAGAATCAATCGATCCACTTCCAGAGTTCAGGAAAGGCGACAGGCTGTGCCTGACATTGAATACGATGAGGCGCTGCCCGTCGTAGCCCGTCGTGACGAGATCCGTAAGGCGATTGAAAAACATCAGGTGGTTGTTATTGCCGGCGAAACAGGTTCCGGTAAAACCACCCAGATTCCGAAAATCTGTCTTGAAGCTGGCCGGGGTATTGTTGGCCAGATAGGTCACACCCAGCCGAGAAGGCTGGCCGCGCGATCAGTCGCCAGCCGGATAGCGCAGGAGCTGAAAGTGCCTGTGGGAGAGCAGGTAGGTTATCAGGTTCGATTCACCGATCATGGCAATGAGAATACCCTGATTAAACTGATGACTGACGGTATTCTGCTGGCAGAGATTCAGAATGATCGTTTTCTGAACTGCTACGATACTCTCATCATTGATGAAGCCCATGAGCGCAGTCTGAATATTGATTTCCTGCTGGGTTATCTGAAAATCCTGTTACCCAAACGACCTGACCTGAAGTTGATTATTACTTCGGCCACCATTGATGTTGAGCGTTTCTCCAAACATTTCGATAATGCACCTGTTATTGAGGTTTCTGGCCGAACCTATCCCGTGGAAGTCAATTATCGCCCAGTGGAAGACCTGGAGCTGGAAGGTCGGGATGCCGACCTGAGAGTTCAACAGGGTATATTATCCTGTCTGCGGGAGATTGAGCAGCTGGAACGTTCCGGCAAAGGCGGACGTCTGGGGGATGTGCTGGTCTTTCTCAGCGGTGAACGGGAAATCCGGGAAACCAATAAATTCCTCAAGGATGCGCGGCTGGCTCATACCGAGATTCTTCCCCTTTATGCCCGCCTGTCTGCAGCAGAACAGAACCGTATCTTTCAGCCTCATGGTGGTGGCCGAAGAGTGATCCTGTCGACCAACGTAGCGGAAACCTCCCTGACCGTGCCGGGTATTCGCTATGTTATTGACCCGGGCATGGCAAGAATCAGTCGTTACAGTGTCCGTTCAAAAGTTCAACGACTACCTGTTGAGCCGATATCCCAGGCTTCTGCCAATCAGCGAAAAGGGCGATGTGGTCGTGTAGCAGAAGGTGTTTGCTACCGACTTTATTCTGAAGAGGACTTTCTGGGGCGTCCTGAATTTACCGATGCCGAAATTGTCAGAACCAATCTGGCGGCGGTTATTTTACAGATGCTGCGGTTGGGTCTGGGTGATATTGCTGCCTTTCCTTTTGTTGATGCACCTGATGCCAGGGCGATTAACGACGGTTTCAAACTGTTGCAGGAGCTAGGTGCCGTCAGTGACAAACGTCGTATGACTCGAATCGGCCAGCAGATCTCCAGATTGCCGGTAGATCCCCGAATGGCTCGGATGCTGGTGGAAGCGGATAAAAACCGTGCTCTTGGCGAATTACTCGTCATCGCCAGTGCTCTGGCGATTCAGGACCCAAGAGAGCGTCCGGCAGAGAAAAAGCAGGCCGCCGATCAGCGACACCGTGAACATTATCACGACGACTCCGACTTCATGAGCCTGGTTCAGCTCTGGAATACCTACGAAGAACAGCGTCAGACGCTGTCCCAGAACCAGTTGCGTAAATATTGCAAACAACAGTTCCTGTCGTTTATGAGAATGCGAGAGTGGCGGGACCTGCATCGACAATTAGCGCTGGCCTGCAAGGAAGTCGGTCTGAAAACCAATGAAGACGAGGCCAGTTACGCGGATATTCATAAATCCTTGCTGGCGGGTTTGCTGTCTCATCTGGGCAGCAAAGATGACGACGCGGATTATATGGGAGCACGTAACCGTCGTTTTTATGTCTTCCCATCTTCAACGTTGTTTAAGCGCAAGCCCAAGTGGCTGATGGCGGCGGAGCTGGTGGAGACCTCCAGGCTGTTCGCCCGCACTAATGCCAAAGTGGAGCCCCAGTGGATTGAGCCGCTGGCGGGTCATCTGATCAAAAGAAATTATTTTGAGCCCCACTGGGAGAAGAAAAGAGCCCAGGTGGTGGCTTTTGAGCAGGTGACTTTATACGGCCTGATTATTGTCGGTCGTCGTCGGGTCGGTTATGGCGCCATTGATCCCGTGGTATCCCGTGAGATTTTTATCCGGGAAGCTCTGGTAGAGGGTCATTATCATTCACAGGGCAAGTTTCAGTCTCACAACCTGTCGTTGATTCAGGAAGTGGATGAACTGGAAGCCAAGTCTCGACGCAGAGATATTCTGGTCGACCCGGAAACTCTTTATCAATTCTACGATGAGAAGCTGCCAGCCAATCTCCACAACGGAGCGGGTTTTGAAAAGTGGCGAAAAGAGGCTGAGAAACAGGATGCTCAGCTGTTGTACCTCACCAAAGAGTATCTGATGAGGCATGATGCTGATGAGGTGACCGAGAACAAGTACCCTGACCTTTTCCGCTGGGAAGGGTTGGAATTGCCGCTGTCGTATCATTTTGAGCCAGGTGCTCTGGATGATGGGGTGACGCTGACATTACCGGTACAGGCCCTGAGACTATTGCCTAAACACCGGCTGGAATGGCTGGTGCCCGGTATGCTTTACGACAAGTGTGTGGCCCTGGTACGAGCCTTGCCCAAGGCGGTGCGCAAAAACTTTGTCCCGGTACCGGATTATGTTCGGGGCGCTATGGAGTCTATGTCTATCTGCGATGAGCCACTGACCGATATTCTGGGTCATCATCTGCATCGTATGTCCGGTATGCGTATTTTGGATGAGCACTGGGACACTGATGATCTGCCCGATCATTTGCAGATGAACTTCCGGCTGATGGATGAAAGCGGGAAGGTGCTGGGACAGGGCCGTGATCTGATCAAGCTCAAAGAAAAGTTTGGTCGGGAGTCTGAAGACAGTATGCGCAGACTCACGGACAGTTCATTGCAGCAGGAAGGTCTGAAAGATTGGAGCTGTGGTGATCTGCCGGAAGAGATAACCCGCAAAGTGGGTGGTCTGGTGCTTAAAACCTATCCCGCTCTGGTGGATCAGAACAGCTCTGTGGCCGTTAAACTGTTTGAAGACAAAGCTATGGCTGAAGCGACTCACCGTATGGGGGTGACTCGTCTGCTTCAGTTCAGGCTGTCCAGTCAGCTGAAGTTTGCCCTGACGAAAATGAACCATCTGAAACAGGTGAAACTGCTGACCACAGGCATCATGCAGGCCAGAGCACTGGAGGAAGATCTTCAGGCGTTTTTGATTTCGGAGGTGTTTGTTCGTGATCCTGCCCTGTTATCCGGGAATAATGGGCCGAGGGATGAAGCGGCTTTCAATGCTCTGATTGAAGATCGAAAAGGTCATCTGGTGCCTTTTGCCGAAGAGGTCGATGGCCTGTTGTTTGGGATTTTCCAGAAGACTCACAACATCAGCAAGCAGCTGAAGGGCAAAATATCCTTTGATCGGGCATTTTCACTTTCCGATATCAAACAGCATCTGGGGCAGCTGATCTATCCCGGTTTTCTCTGTGAAGCAGGCATTGAGTGGCTCAGGCACTATCCAAGGTTCCTCGAAGGCATTGAGGTAAGGCTGGAGAAATTGCCTGCCCAGGTCAATAAAGACCGGGCCTGGTCAGAGGAGTTGGCGACCCTTTTTAAAGCCTGGGAAAAACGTAGAGCCATTCATGAGAAACATAAAATAGTGGATGAAAACCTCATGCTTTATCGCTGGATGCTTGAGGAATACCGTGTCTCGTTATTTGCCCAGAAACTGGGAACCCGTTTCCCGGTATCCGACAAACGCCTCAGGAAACTCTGGCTGGAGGTTCAGGAAGTCTGAAAAAAGTCGTTAACCTTCAGAGAAAGTCGTTAAACACAGTTTGGCAGGGAGGCCACACCCATGAAAGAGCTTTTGAAGGGGGCTATTCTCATCCTGGCTGCTTTGGGGCTTGGTTTTACCGTTGCCAATGAGATGGATCTTTTTGAAGAACAGAATGATACTGACTCCGGGCAGCACGGCTATGACGCAGAAGATCTGTATCACAATGAAACGACTCAGTATCCGGACCCGTACTTTGACTCAGAAGGTGAGGATGAGGCTGATGAAGAAAGGTTCGATGAAGACAAGTACGACGATGACCAATACGATGATGACGAATACAGTGATGATTCTGATCATGATCAAAGCGTCGCAGAGCAGGACTATTAATACCTTCTGCAGTCAATATTCTGCAAGGGCATAGTTTTCACCATGCGCTTGCAGTCAAAAGATAAAGTGAAATCAGAAAAGCGAATGCTGGCTTGCCAGTAGAGGGTATGGCGTCACTTACAAGATACTCAAGGTTACCCTCACTTGCTATATTCACGGTCAGGGTTGATTTCAATACCTGCACGCTTCCTTGCTCAGGAAATGCTTCAAAGACATAAACATCACCGTTATTATATTTTGGTTTTAAAATAACTAAATGATGAACTCCACTCTGACATGGCCAGCTATTGACGACTTCACCTTCGTCACCCAATCGGGTAATGACACTGTTGGCTTCGCAAAATGCAACGATTGGAAAATCTGATTCCTTGTAAATATAGAGATTCTGACTCTCGTTATAGCGAACATTCCAAACGAGTTCAAAAGGTTGTTTAATTGAATGGCTATGCGTCGTTGGAACAGTTGTTGTATAAGTTGTTACTTCAGAATAATTCCCTGTCTCAGTGTAATTCGCTGTTTCAGTATAATTGCTTGTCTTAAAGTAAGTTGTTGGTTCAGGAGAAGCTGTTGTTTCAGGTTTTTTATAACTGCATTCGGGGCTATAGGGGTCACAGATATATACTGCAAGGCGCATATTATGAGATCGGCAATAGCCACCTTCAAGGCTATCGAGTGAAGATTTGGTACCATTTGCTGTGGATATAAAATAGTAGAAATGATCCTCTTTATAGACTGGCTTGTCTTTGTAGGAAACGAGTTCTTTAAATTCTGCTGTGTACGCTCTTAGCCCACTAGGGTCATTGCATTGGATCAAAAGTTTGCTTGTAGACTTGGTTTTATTCACTTTACATTGCTCATAGTCAGCTTTATCGACTTTCCACAGGTTGACATACATATCATCACGATTTTTACTGCTCCACCTGGGCGTTGCATAAGTGAAACGATTATCACAAACAAAATACTGAATTGATCCAAGCCTTATGGATAAGGTTTTATTCACATTTTTTGAAAATCCATCAACACTCCAAATTATTGAAGGCCTGAAAGTCTCTGATTGAGCTTTAACCAAGTGGGGTACTATGGCGAGTCCGAATAAGGTCACTAAAATGCATTTTCTCCATGACACGGGAAAAGACAGACGGATCATAACAGGAACCTGGCCTTTTTTGAATATACCGGACTGTATAGCATTACATTGGTTTGTGCGCCATGGTAAACAAATGAATACTGACAAAAGAAGCTTATACGATCAAAGTCATCTATTGCGCTCTATTTTTGTTTGGTAGCTGTATTTGGATTGCCTTGAGCTGACAATCATTATCCAGGTGATCTTGAAATAAGTGCCCTGCAAGAATTCATGCGAAAGTATGATCCGGATTTTAAAATTCTGAGCAATGAGTAAAAAGTGTCACAAAACCTTCTTTTTCTCGTCACATCCAAGAAATATTTCCAGCCCAATATACTCACCCGCAGTTAACAAAAAAACAGCCATGAGCGTCTTGCAGCCGTGCTCCGGAATCTGGGGAGGTGGTAGGGCTTATCAGGCTGCGAATAATAAAAAATGCCAACACATCGCTCTTTAGAGCCAAGTAATAAATACAAAAGCACGATATAAATGGAGTTTTGAATGAAACTTAAACCTGTTTCTCTGGCAGTAGCCGCTGTTGCTGCAGGTCTGACCCTGTCTTCTGCCCACGCTGGTGTTGTTAAGACGGAAGGCGAAGATATTATCGTCAGCACCAAGAACGGTGGTCTTCAGCTGAAAACAGATGACGGCGCCTTTTCCTTTAAGGTAAGCGGCAAGCTGCAGTGGGACTACGCAAGCCTTGATGATCTCTATGTCGCAGACACTGGTAATGACGCTGAAGCCCGTAAAGGCTATATTCGCCGTGCCGAGATTGGTTTCAGTGGTAAGGCTTACACCGACTGGAAATACAAGCTCAAGCTGAAAACCAAAAGCGACGACTCAATCGAACTGGATGATGCCAAGATCACTTATGTTGGCTTCAAACCGGTAGAAGTGACTCTGGGTCGCTGGGGTCGTGATTACGGACTGGAAAATACCGTAAGCTCTTCCTGGATCATGGCGATTGAGCGTCCAATGATCTACGACTTTCTGCAGGGCGATGAAGGTAATGACTACGGTATTCAGGTAGCGACCGGTGGTGATAACTATACCGCAGTGTTTGGCATTCACCATGATGGACAGGCGGAAGAAGACAAGCCGGAAGTAGAACGGACTGCCAGCTACATCGTGCGTGCTACCTATGCTCCCATCATGAATGATGACATGCTGCTTCATCTGGGTCTGAACTATTACAACAAGAATCCGGATGGTGGTTCTGATGTTGACTTAAAGTCCTCCCTGGGCGTTAAAAAAGGTGAAGATGATCTGGGCGTAACGGTCACAAACGTTGATAAAGATTCTGAATATGTTTTGGAATTGGCGGGTCAGTTCCAATCACTCCAGCTTCAGGGTGAGTATGCGGTCAGAGACTTGAAGTCTAAAGACGCTAACAGCGACGCAAAAGTCTCGGGCTACTACGGGCAGATTTCTTACATGTTGGACGGTGGCAAGCGTACCTATAAAGAAGGTGCTTTTGGTAAGCCAACCGGTGGTCAGTGGGAAGTGTTCGCACGTTACACTCAGGCCACTATCGACCAGGATAGCGTGAGTGATGATCTTGAACTGAAAACCACTACTCTGGGCGTGAACTACTTTGCGACCAAGAATATCCGCGCCAGCCTGAACTATGTTCAAGGCAAAACCAACGAAAACATAGAAAATGATAAGGGAAGCGCTATCGTATCCCGCCTGCAATACGTGTTCTGATCCCCATTCAGTTCCTTAGTGTCTGAGCCTGGCCCTGCTTTTGCGGGGCCTTTTTGGCTAAGCCAAAATGTTCTGCAGCCGGTTCTCCGGGGGGATATCTTATCCGCATACATGGTCATAATTGAGATTCTGGAACCAGCCCGGACAGAGCTGTTCCAGTTGATCTTCTGTGATCATTGTACTCCTTATCGATCACTGACCCAACGGTAATATACGCCTGTTGAGGGTGGTTGAGCCTGGTGGGGTACATCAGCCTGAGTTTGTGCTCTTTGATCAATGGTTGCAGGTATTTTTTGCGCAGAGATTCGCCACTTCGATTCAGCAGTTTTTCCAGTTCTTCCAGTTGTAATGTTCGCAGCGCACACAAGTTAAGGATGGCTTGGCGCACCTCTTCGCTGGGGGCTCGCTTTTTTGTAGCGACAGGTTCTGCCAGAGTCGAAAGCTGGTTCTCTAAAGGTCCGGACCTTTCGGGATAAGGTCCGGACCTTTCGGGCCAAGCTCCGGACCTTTCGCCTTCAGACCAGGATCTTTCCATCTCCATACCTTCGAAAATCCGTTCTAGCAGCCTGTCGGACTTAAGACTGTCCTACTGCGGTTGCAATAAATTGGTCTAAAAATCTCTGTTTCTTCGTCAAATAGCTCGCTATTCTCCTCAGAAACAGAGATTTTTATCCTCAATTTCTTGCAATCCTCGCTACGGACGCTTAAGTCCGACAGGCTGCTAGCATCGTATCTTCTGCCATAGCCTGAGCGGTGAAATAAATTGTTCCACGACCACTACCATCTTGATATAGAAGCTTTTTGTCAACAAGAGAGGCAAGCAGGGCCGAGAGGTCTCGAGGGTGAATATCCAGAATAGACATCATTCTGGCATGATCCACTGTCTTTTCAATATGAGCAGTAATCAGGATAAGCTGCTCTTGCTTGCCTAATTTATCAAAAACTACTTCCCCCAGGATTTCGGCATCCCGGCTCTCCTCAACCTGCTCAGCCATCATCCGGCGAACCATCTCTTCACTCACCTGCATATCACCACTGTTAAAGCGGCGATAGGTGCCGATCATGGGGTTACCCTTGATGTAGACAGGCTTTTGCTTACGATTGGCGGGAGGGACATGAATGTGGATGAGAGATTTCCCCTCAATCTCCAGAACCTTGACCCAACGATCTCGAATAATACAAGTGCTGATTTTTTGTGGATTGTTCAGGGTATCCCAAAACTCTTTCAGAACTTTCGGGGTGTCGGCAATACCTTCCAGAACAAATCGGTGACCCGATTTTTCTTTAAGGCCCAGAAAAATATCGCCGCCCTGGGTATTGGCAAAAGCACTGTAGGTTTCCCACATGTCTTTCGGGATAGCACCTTTGCCATCCCGCCCCTGTGCCAGTTTACACTCCACGTCCACACTTTCCCGCATGGCGGCAATATCTTCAAGTGTTTCGATAATCAGCATTCAAATTCCTGATGGCTGCCCATACCCGACAGTGGTTATGTTACCGTTTATGCAGCTTCTTGTAACAGGTAAACCATGATTTCATTATTTTCTTCTGAAAGCTCATTAATACCAACTCGATCAGTGGAGAATGAGACTATCTGTTTTACGGAGAGAACGCTCCGTTTATTCCAGCAAACGATTGATGAGCAGGGCTATTTCACGTCATTTTTTATAAAAAAGTCAAAAAATGAATTAAAGTGGCCGAGAAATTTGACGAAATAGAATTTTAGACCTTAAATGAATGAATAAGAGTTTGCTTATTGCAATTCATATTATTCAGAGCTGTTTGTTACATTGCGTTGATGACAAGGAAAGTCGTTACAATGGATGCAGCAGATCAGGTATTGATCATAGAGGACTCTCAACAGCGCCGACATGATCTAAGTACCGTTATCGAATTTATGGGGTATCGTACCAGGGCCGTCAGTTCCGCCTACTGGGAAGATGCTATCAGCGAGTCCAACAAAGAAGGATTCTGTGCGCTTTTTCTTGGCGATTTTCTCCAGGCAGAAAGCTCAATGCAGGGCATGATCGCCCGTATACAGAACTGGAGTGGCGGGGTTCCCGTCATTCGCATAGCCGAACCCCTTCCGGAAAACCTCCAATCTTCACTCCGCAGGCAGGTCATTGCCCGTATCGACTGGCCTTGCAATCGTTCACAGTTGCTCTCTTGCCTGCATTATGGTCAGGTGTATCGCGAACAATGGCGTCAACTTCACCAGACTGGTATGAATCAGCAAGTAGAGCTGTTCCGTGGGCTGGTGGGTAAAAGTGACAAAGTTCGCAAAGTTCGCGCTTCCATGGCACAGGTGGCTGACCGTGACGTCAATGTTATGGTGACCGGTGAGTCAGGAACAGGCAAGGAGCTGGTGGCCAGGAATCTGCACGATCACTCCCACCGTCGGGATATGCCTTTTGTGCCGGTAAACTGTGGCGCTATTCCTAATGAATTGCTGGAAAGTGAGCTTTTTGGCCATGAGAAGGGTTCTTTTACCGGTGCGGTCAGCTCAAGAAAAGGGCGGTTTGAGCTGGCGCAGGGTGGCACTCTGTTTCTTGATGAAATTGGTGATATGCCGCTGCACATGCAGGTTAAGTTGCTTAGGGTTTTGCAGGAGCGCACCATTGAAAGAGTGGGGGGTTCCGAACAGATTCCTGTGGATGTCAGAATCATAGCGGCTACTCATAAAAACCTTTCTGAAATGATTGAGTCCGGTGAGTTCAGGGAAGACTTGTACTACCGGCTGAATGTATTCCCCATTGAAATGCCTGCTCTCAGGGATCGTCCGGAAGATATTCCGCTGATTCTCAACGAGCTGGTCAGTGCAATGGAAAAACAGAGTCGCGGCTCCATTCGTCTGAGTTCTGCTGCGATTATGTCGCTATGCCGTCATGACTGGCCGGGTAATGTCAGGGAAATGTCCAATTTGCTGGAAAGACTGGCGATTATGTATCCCTACGGTGTCGTAGGTGTTCAGGATCTGCCACAGAATTTTCGTCATATGGAAGCTATTACTGATGATGACGGTGTTGCCGAGCTGTTCCCGGATAGTATTCAACCTGCAGGAACCGGAAAAGTCGATGATTTGGCGATTCTTCCTGTGGGCGGCCTGAATCTGAAGGAATTTTTGACACGGCTGGAAAAAAGCCTGATCCAGCAAGCTCTGAGTGACTGCAACAGCGTTGTGGCCAGAGCGGCTGACAAACTTCAGATTCGCCGGACGACACTGGTTGAGAAAATGAGAAAGTATGGCCTTCATCGTTATGAAGAGACCATGCGTTAATCAGATCGGTTCAAAAAAATGGCTATCAGCGTGAGCTGATAGCCATTTTTTTTGTCTTAACTTACCAGGTTCGATTTTATGACGGCCTCGTCTGCTTTTGAAAAAAAGTAGACGAGGCCGTTTTTGTATTTTTAGAATCCCGAAAAATTTTACCTGGTAGCTGTCTTTTTTATCTAAAAGTAAGTCGGTTTTATCAATTATCAAACAAGTAGGAAGATAAAATTTTTGACGTTTTTTATCTCTGGATAAAGTGTTTTTATCCATCATTGGAAATTAACTTTATTTTGTCGTTTTTTAAATCTCTCAGTTTCGGAATTTATTTTGTCAATTAAGTAACACTTTTTATCCCTCTGGAAAATATTATGCGACAGTAATTCGTCACTATAAAATGACACTGTCAAATAACTTTCTTTTTATTTTTCAATGAAACGACGTTTGATGTCTTCTTTTGAGATCGATTTTGACTCTGTCAAAAAAGTAACATGACGGAAATTCGACCGGTAAAAATAAATCTCAATAAAAACAGCAGGTTATGATCTTTAGGCTGGGGCTGGTCAAAATGATGTCACGTCAGCTATGTGACCATGACTGAAAAACAGGCGTTTTAAAAAATTGGCACGGCTCTTGTTATTAATAAAGTACAGGCAGTAAAAAAAGAAAAAACGTTTTTGATTCCAGATTTTATGCAGTAATCACTGAAAAGAAGCTGAAAGCCATGAACTCATCAACAAAACAGATTATTGCAGTTGCGGGGTGTAAGGGTGGAGTAGGTAAAACATTAGTTGCAGTCAATCTCGCACTGGCTCTCACAAACAACGGAAGACGTGTGGTTTTAATGGATGGAAACCTGGCTGTCCCCGATGTTGGAATAAGTCTTGGGCTTGAGAAGAAGCTGGATATGACTCACTTCGATGCCAACGACTCTTTTTCCACTTTTATTCAGGATGGGCCCTCGGGTCTGAAGGTGCTGTCGCCAAAAGGGGAGCCTATCTGGAGGGAGACCGTAGAAACTGGTCATGCTGTCCGAATGATAGAAAGCCTGGAGTCTCTGGCTCCTACTCTTGATACCCTTGTTATTGATACCGCACCTGGATTGGCTCCGGACAATGTAGCTCTTATTCAGGCTGCGGGAGAAATTCTTATCGTTATCAATCAGGAAGTTGTATCACTGCTGGATGCCGTGAGAATGATACGTATGCTTTACCGAATATACGGTGTTCGTCGTTTTGGAGTGATTGTCAACGCCGTTAATAACCGTCGGTATGGATCGAACCAGTTTGAAAGGTTGCAATCCTATCTGAATGATGAAGTAGAAATTATTCTCCGTTATCTGGGGGCGATTCCATTCGACAAGGCTGTCGCAGAATCACTCACCCGTCAGCAGGCACTTCTGCAGGTAAATCCGGATTGCCGGGCTTCGAAAGCCATTTTGCGTATTGCACATCAGATGATGGCGATACCAGTAACACCGCCAAGAGGTCGTATCGAATTCTTCTTGCCAACAAGAATAAAAGAGAGGGTATAAGCATGGATGCTACAGCACAGGGAGTGCAGGCAACTCAAGCCAATCAGGAAAAGAGTCAGAAACTGATTCAGACCGAAATGGTTGAAACTCATAAGGCTCTGGTAAAAAGAATTGCGAATCATCTGGCCGCGAGGATGCCGGCCAGCGTTCAGATCGATGACCTGGTTCAATCAGGCATGATCGGTCTGCTGGAAGCGGCCTCAAAGTACGATGCCAGTAAAGGTGCCAGTTTCGAAACATTTGCGGGCATTCGTATCCGTGGTGCCATGCTGGATGAAATCCGAAAAGGTGACTGGGGGCCAAGATCCGTTTACAGAAACAGTCGCAGAGTGACTGAGGCGATTCAGAAGGTTGAAGCCCGCCTTGGAAGAGATGCCAGAGACTTCGAAGTGGCCAAGGAGCTGGAAGTCAATCTGGATGAGTTCTACACCATTCTCAGTGACCTTCGTGGTTGCCGACTGTTCAGTTTTGAAGAACTGTTCGACAGCGAAGAGTCCAGAATGCAGGCTCGCTCTGGAGATAGAGGCCCATCAGCCGATATTCAGGAAGAGAAGTTCAAGTATGCCCTGGTAGAAGCTTTAGAGAAGTTACCCGAGCGGGAAAAGCTGGTCTTGATGCTGTATTACGATGAGGAGATGAATCTCAAGGAAATTGGTAAGGTTCTGGGCGTCAGTGAGTCCAGGGTCAGCCAGATTCACTCTCAGGCAGCCGTCAGATTAAGAGCCAAGCTCCATCACTGGTTAGGTTAAACCACCAGTGTACCTTTGGGGACTCGTGGGTATGGGGTCCCCAAGCTCTAAAGCAAGCATTTTTTGTTTCTATCCAAGGTCAGTGCTTCTCCAAACCCTGTGGCTGGAATGAATGATTCGTAGAGTAGACGGTATTTTTTGACTCTATATGCTCTCTGGCAGTGAGCAGCAAGCTTTTAGCTTCCTATTATTCCAAGTACGCAGGTCCTTACTCCATATACTTTTTTATTAAGTAGTTTTTATTAAGTAGTCTTATAACGGACCTGTATTAATATGAAATGGAATTCTTACCTTGCAGGGTGCTTTCTGGCCCTTACCTCCTGCTTCCTGTCTGCACAAGAAGCGCCAGTGAATATCAAGAACGTTGTTACCATTAACACTCATCAGGCCAAGCGCCTTCATGAATTGGGGGCTTTATTTATAGATGTGAGACCTTATCAACAGTGGGAGTGGGGGCATATTGACCGGTCTCAAAGTCTGGATTTAAGGGCGGGCTTCAGACAGCTGTTTAAGCCCGGCACTTTGGATAAAAAGACGCCTATTGTCATCTACGGAAACAGTACCTACCACATGAGGGGAGCCATAGCGAGTTACCTTGCCGCACTCTGGGGTTACCAGAGAGTGTTCTTTTTCAGGGACGGCTACTTTTCCTGGTTGGCACTTGATTATCCGGTAACACTTTATTCAGAACTGGAAACAGAAGAAGTCATCAGTTGGAAGCCAGGAAAGCAAAAGATAGATGATATGAGTGATTCGCAGACATTCTCGTCCATTTTGATGAAATAAGTTATTTCAAGTTATAAAAAAGGCGTCATGTGGCGTTTTTTTTATAACTTGCAGAAACCCATGGTATACAAGAGCCAGTTGATGCCTATAATTTTTTATTCAATATTGTGTCGAATATAACCAGTGGAGCGACACCCGCATGTCTCCCTTCTTCATTTGCCTGAATCGTTAAGCCGTAAACCCGTTCATCTCCAGCCACTTTAAACTCCCATAATGGCTCGCTCTTATATTTAAAGCATTTGTAGCCTGTAGCGCCTTCTTCATGGGCTGCATACCGGCCTGTTTCGTGAATGCTTTGCATTTTTTTAAGGGCATTATCGGATATTGTGCTTTTGATTGCATCTGATGAAGGGTCAAAATAGGCATAGGCAACAATGTTTTTTTTACCCGTATCTTTACTTGACGGCGTAAATCCTCTTTTGTAAATAGGTCTGATGTATTGGTGGTCTATCGGTATATCCTCTTTCCAGGGCCTCGCAGGCAACTGGTCCTTCGGCATAATGATATCCTTGAGTTTCCTGGCTATTGCCCCAATACTTCGACTTTTTTTAGGGCGTTTTTTTTTCTTGATCTGTGTTAAGTCATGATAGAAGGGTAAATACGGCTGCTTCCAGTCGTCGGGGTAATTGACGTTGGTTTTGGTTGAAAACGCTAAGTCTTGAGCGTTGTCGCACTTATCCATAGATTTTTTGATGTCCACTGGCATCTTCTTTTTCTCGGTTCTGATTATTTTTTCTAACAAACGACTAGTGTCTATTTTCTTTCTGTAGGCGAAGTAACGGGTTATTTTTTTAGGTAAAGGCACCAATGCAACTGTAGAACCTAACATGCACAGAAGGTAAAATGTATAGGAAGCTACAGACGCTAAATTAAAGAGCTTCATAGTAAAGCTGTTGTTGTTTGCTTCTCTCCTGGCTCTTACTCTTTCAGCAAGCTCCCTGGCTTCAGTCCGCTTGTGCTCGTTGAGGCATGCTTGACGATCCTTTATGCATTGTTGGAACATTTTTTTTATTTCTACAGGGCTAAGAATGGCTGCAGATTTTCTAATCTGGGAATTAATGTATTTTCTGTGCTGCAGGATATCCTCTTTTTTGTGATCACTATTAACTTTTAATGCAGTTGATGTCTGTCTTTCTAAATCATCAAGTTTGCTTTTTAATGATTGTAACAAGCTCACAAATACAGTATTGCGTCCTTTTATTAAGTGGTCCAGTTCTCTAGCATAGGCTTTGTAATCTCCGGATTCTTTCTGATACATGAAAATTTGTTTTAATGCCGTATCGTAGCTATCGAGTTCATCGAGCAGATTTTTCATACAGGGGCTTAGAGGGAAGTACTCATATTTCTTAAGAACAGTGAGTTGCTTCTCATCAAAAACAAGCATTCCGAAATCATTGTTGTGTATATGGATGTAGTTGTTAGTCTGTTCCAGAATCTTTTTTAACTGTAATGTCTTGGACTCCAAACGGACAAGGTCTTTATATTTTTTCATTACAGGAACCGATTCAGGGTTCTGAATACCAAGCACTATGCCGGTCTCATCTGATTTTTTATAAACCCCGGTCATTCTATTCTCAGGACCGATCTGCTCCATCAGGCTTGGTTGGTGACAGGACTGAGACTGAACTTCTCTTTTAGGCGCTGTTCTTTTTTTGTGAATTATTTCTGTGGGGGCTGAGCACTTATCTGCCAGGCACACTGCCTGAGCATCATCTTTTCGGTTTGTTTTCTCTAACTTTGTGACCCAGTCTGGAAGGCCAGCTTTTGGGCAAGTGTTGAGTTCAGCTTTTGCCGGGGAAGCCATGCTACAAACGTTACTTCTTCCATTGCTTAGTGCATGCACTGACTGCAAGCCTGAAAAAAGACCAAGAGCAAAAACGAAGCGCTCTGTTATCGACATGTCAGAAAAGCTTTTACCACGGATCGCAGCCGTTTGTTTCTTTGTGGTTTCTTGGGGAAGGGTGTTTTTTCTTACTTCCCGACGACCCCATTGTTTTTTCTTACCCGGTTTTGTGGATTGTTTTGGTACAGAGCCAGATCGTCCATGGATTAAGGTGCTGTGACTGGAAACAGGAAGTGACATCGAAATTCTCCTTAATATGTGTATGTCAGATCAGAGCAAGTAAATCTTGTTTGGATTGGATTTTAGATTGGCAGATTTCAGTAAAGTTCCCTTGTTTCATTCATTTTTTAATGCATGATCCTGAACGCCAGTTCATAAAAACAGAGACGATTATTGCTGGCGATAACAAAGGCAGATGGCCGACCGGTCAGAGAGAATAGACTGTTGCCCGACTGGGAAAGTTGCAGTTTGCCAGTCTGCAGGGGAACTGAGTGGGCTGGTATTAATTGTGTTACTGATGTGCATGGTTACACCTCCATTGGTCAATGAATATTGTCAGAGCTGGATTTCCAGATTGCTCTTTCATCGGATGGAGTGTGAGCTAACATAGCTTGCAAAATTCCTGAGGTTAATTGCATGTGTCTCCGAGTCTGATAATAGCGTTAAATTTATTGCTTGTTTGATCGTTCAACTATAAAAAAGTTCCATTCATTTTCTTTTCAGAGCCAGATTACTCTCCTTCATGAGTATTCAAGGCATCAGCCTGCTGGCTCAATCTACAGTTCTTGTCGAACATACTGTCTTTCACTCTCAGCAGCGTTGTTTCAAGGCGATCTCTGCTATGGGCTGTTTTTGAAAGAAAGTAACTTTTGATTTTCTTATCGCAAAATCTAATAAAGCTATACTAACGCACATCAAGATAGATGAAAGGGTGGGAATGATGAGGAAATATAAACTTGATGCCCCCTCTGCGGCGGAGGCAGGGTGCTTTGTCCCACCTGGTTCCGGTTTTTTTGGCGGGTAAGACTATAGTGCGCTTGAACTGAGATAGATAAAATGGTGGTAACCATGAAGAAATATCAACTAATACTGCTTGTTGTTTACCTTGGTTTTATGAGTACCAGTTATGCCGGTCGACAACTGACCGAACTTGATTGTCACTATCTACACACGCCTCATAAGAAAGATTGGTACGCTTGGTATTTTGCACCCGACAGTGATCCAACGGCTGCCACCGGGAATCAATGTAATCTTTTCGATGTCAATGGCTATTGTCCTACTGGCAAGCGTTATCACTGTTGCATGGGTGTTGGTGGACTGAGTAAAGCTCAGGATACAAATTATTTCGCTGGTGTCAGCATACTTAGCAAAGACTGGCTGCTGTATAAAGTTTACTCAACATTAGGCGATGTCTTTCGGGGCGTCGGTGGTGAGATTAGCGAAGCCTTTGAAAAATGCTTGAATCTTGAGTAACTAATGGCTGTGAGAGGTTATCTGATAATCAATTCCCGAAACTTTTCCCCACTCCTGCGGCAGTGGCGTCTGCGGCACTGGTTCTGAGAAAGTCGTGACGACTTTGTGTCATGGCTCTCTTCCCGGGTCTAAATCTTTTCTCAGAGCTGTCTGACAGCTCTGAGTGTCGAGTCTTTATTTAATGTTGTTGAAGCCCATTCGGTTCAAGGCGCTGGCCGCTATTATTACCATCTGTTTTTTGGGGTTGCTCAGTGTCAGTGGTTCGTTGTGGTTTGCAGCGACCACAGAGAGTGATGCCGCCGCTATCAACCTTGCCGGATCATTGAGAATGCAGGCATGGCGTCTGGTAGACCGGGTCAACTCTGAGGAGACCAGCCACAACGGATTGAGCCAGTTAATCAAGATCTATGACAGCAGCCTTGACAGTCCTACTTTGAGGCATTTGGCTGACAGAACCGATATTATTGGCCGTCGTTATCAGGCTCTGGTCAGTGAATGGCACAGTGAGATGCGACCTTTATTGCGAGATAAAGTCGGATGGCGAGAGTTTGCGGATAAGGTTCCCGGTTTTGTTGATCGTCTGAACGATCTGGTGACCTCGTCACAGTTGCATACCGAGCGAAAACTGCACTGGCTGATGATACTGGCGATTTTTTCACTTTGTTCCATTCTGGCCATTGGGGCTTTGACGATACGTTACATCCAATTGAACCTGATCAAGCCGGTTGAACAGCTCAGTTATGCGGCAAAGAAGGTCCGTCTTGGTAAGTTTAACCACCTGCGTCTCAACTATAAGAATGCCAATGAAATGGGGCAGCTGACAGAGACCTTCTCTGCCATGGCCGACAGCCTCTCGCTTCTTTACAGTGATCTCGAGGCCCAGGTATCAGGGAAGACTCGATCACTGGAACATTCAAACACGGCTTTGCAACTATTGTATGAAACGTCCCGGATGTATGAAACGTCCCGGACGTTGGGCATGAACCCCTACGACGAAGATCAACTGGCGTTGTTGCTGGAACGCTGGAAGCGGCTGCTCGGACTTAAAAGTGCCTGCGTCTGTTTGACTGGCAATGCAGGGAGCATGAAATTACAGCGGATTTTTCCGCAAAGCGAGGCTTTTAATGATGTCTGCAACACGGGTCAGTGTGAAGACTGTATTCGAGAACCCTCATCGGATGTCCAGTTTTCACTTTTTTTCAAGACGATCTCTGCTACGGGCTGTTTTTGAAAGAAAGTAACTTTTGATTTTCTTATCGCAAAATCTAATAAAACTATACTGACGTACATCAGGATAGATGAAAGGGTGGGAATGATGAGGAAATATAAACTGCTTCTATTGGTCTGCCTTGGTTTTATTGAGCTCAGCTATGCGGGCTCACAATTGAACGAAGGTGAGTGCGACGATCTATATACTCCTTCAGGTACATTCTGGTACTTTACCTCCGCCAGTGATCCATACGGTGCCCTCGGGGCTCAATGTACTCTTCTGTATACATGGGGTGATCAGGGTTGTCCTGCAGGTGTGCATTATCGGTGTTGTATCACCATAGCTGGAGCGAACAAAACTTCAGATACAGATTATTTCGGTGGTGTGAATACCTATAAAACTGACTGGTTAGTTTATAAACAGTATTCAACCAAAAATGAACTCTTTCATGACGTCAACCATGGCGAGCTTAAAAGAGTCTACGAAGAATGTTTAAAAAAATGATTATCCTGACAGGACATCTGCTAGGCCTCTTCTCGACACCCCAAACTTTTCCCCGTCGCTGCGATATTGCCTTCGAAACAGTAGGTGAATTGACTGGTTTCATGAGTCCATTGTTCAGGGCTGCATAAATCGAAAAGCCGGGTAAGACTACACTCTGCGGGCACTGAAAACAGACTAATTGGTGGCAGCGATGAGGAAATACCAACGTTTGCGGATAAGGTTCCCGGTTTTGTTGATCGTCTCAACGATCTGGTGACCTCATTACAGTTGCATACCGAGCGAAAAGTGCACTGGCTGGTGGTACGAGAGAAGTTCTTCGACCGTTTGATGGCCCTTGCGACTGACGGCATAGAGCTGAATCGAGTCAGGTCAATGTCAGCGAATTTACCCAATCTAGATAGTTAATTACTTCGGAACGAACGTCTTTTTCGATATAATCCTGCCCGAGTTTATGGCTGTTAGAGTGTTTTTTGAACAGCTACCAGCAATCGTAAACTGCTATGAAATTTCAGCCGTATAAGGGGGTAGAGGCTTCAGGTCTCTGAATCACTCAATTGACTGACAGACTGTAGGGAAAACGACTTGCTCGAAGTGGCTAAGCTGGGGTGTGAACGAGACGATCGTGTTCTTTTTTCAAACCTCTCCATTCAACTGTTTCCCGGTGAGCTGCTACAGATAGAAGGCTGTAACGGAGCGGGTAAAACCACGCTTTTGAGAGTGCTGGCAGGCCTCTGTGGTGATTATCGTGGCGAGGTGATCTGGCAGGGGCAGAAGCTTTCCAGCGTTTATGCAGACTTTCGGCTGTCAACCTTTTACTTTGGTCACAAACCTGCCGTTAAAACCGAACTCACTCCAATAGAAAATATTCTCTGGCGCTCAAACCTTCGTAACGAACGTTACCCGGAGCCTTGGATTTTTTCTGCGCTGGAGCAAGTGAACCTTGCTGGCTATGAAGAAGTTCCCTGCGGACAACTTTCTGCAGGGCAGCACAGACGGGTGGCTCTGGCAGACCTCTCACTTTCAAACGTGCCGCTCTGGATTCTCGATGAGCCCTTTACGGCTATTGATGTTGATGGTGTGGCCTGGCTTGAGCAATTGCTGGCCCGGCATATTGAAAAAAACGGCGCTGTGGTGATGACCAGCCACCAGAGCCTGTCAAAGCTGTCTGACCGGGTCAGAAAGCTTCGTCTTGAGGCCTATGCAAGTTCCGATGAAGAGGCCGGTCATGAAGAGTTGGGGGCCTGGTTATGAGTGACACTTCATTGCAGGGCAGCAGCTCATTACAGGGCGGTCGGGCATTTCTGGGATTGGTTAAAAGAGACCTGGTCCTGGCCTTTCGGACACCGGGACAGACTCTGAATCCGGTGGCATTTTATCTGATGGTCGCCAGTCTTTTTCCTCTGGGTATCGCCCCTGAAAAAGAACTTTTGTCTCAGTTAGCCGGAGGCATTGTCTGGATAGGCGCTCTGCTGGCGGTTCTTCTCTCCCTGGATTCCCTGTTCAGAAGTGACCAGGAAGACGGCTCACTGGATCAGCTATTGTTATCGCCACACCCGTTGCCTTTACTGGTGTTGGCTAAAATTTCTGCGCACTGGCTGACCACCGGCGTAGCACTGATAGTTATGGCCCCCTTACTGGCCTTGATGCTGCATTTACCAGCTCAGGCTTTTCCTGCATTAATACTGAGTCTGCTGGTGGGTACACCCCTAATGAGTCTCGCCGGAGGTATTGGTGCAGCGCTGACAGTGCGTGTTCAGAGGGGAGGAATACTACTGACATTGCTGTCTCTACCTTTATATATTCCTGTTTTGATATTCGGGACAGGGGCTGTTCAGACGGCAGTTGAGGGTATGTCCTATTCAGGGCATTTGTTGTGGATGGCAGCATTGCTGATGTTTGGATTGTGTCTGGCGCCACTGGCGATAGCCGCATCACTGAGAATAGTTGCAGACTGAGCAACAGGAACCAGTCACGGTAGAGTAAATAATGAACTGGACTTTTTTTCACAAACTGGGATCACCCAAATGGTTTTACGAGATCAGTGGCAAGTGGTTGCCCTGGTTGGCCATTCTGGCAGCCCTGTTGATGGCCACCGGCTTGATCTGGGGTCTGATGTTTGCGCCACCGGACTATCTGCAAGGCAATAGTTACCGGATCATATTTATCCACGTTCCTACCGCCTTTCTGGCTTCTGCTATCTACGTGATGATGGCCTGTGCAGGGGTTGTCACTCTGGTATGGAAAATGAAGCTGGCTGACATGGTACTGAAGTGCTGTGCACCCATCGGGGCTTCATTCTGCCTGATGGCTCTGGTAACCGGTGCTATCTGGGGCAAGCCGACCTGGGGTACCTGGTGGGTTTGGGACGCCAGGCTGACCTCTATGTTGATTCTGCTGTTCCTCTACATGGGTGTCATCGCTCTTCGTGGTGCTATGAGGAACACCAATACTGCGGCAAAAGCCTGTGCCATTCTGACTCTGGTTGGGGTGATCAATATCCCGGTCATCAAATTTTCAGTCCAGTGGTGGAATACCCTTCATCAGGGCGCCACGCTCAAGTTGACTGAAAAGCCGTCCATGGCACCTGAGATGCTTTGGCCTCTGCTGATCAGTATTGCGGCTTTTTATCTGTTTTTTATCGTCGTCCTTATTCTCCGTTTGCGAACTGAAATACTGGACCGTGAGCGCCGAACCAAATGGGTTCACAAGACCGTATTGGCCAAACTGGAGAACTGAAAACTATGTATTTTGAAAGTCTGGCCAGTTTGATACACATGGATGGTCACGGTGTTTTTGTTTGGGCGGCCTACGGCATTGGTGTACTGATCATTGCCTACAACATAATTTCTCCGTTGCGGGCCAGAAAGCGGATCCTTTCCCAGGTTCTGCGTCAGGTGCGCAGCAGCCGGTCCAGAGACCGGAGCTTAACAGCGAACAGGCGCCAAAGCTTGACAGCTGACAGAAAGCAAAAAATGACAATAACCCGTCAGCGGGAAGACAGAGTCAACATTGAAGATCAAGGTGTCCGGGAGGGAGAAGTGGAATGAATCCAGTTCGCAAACAACGCTTATTATTAGTGCTTTTATTGGTGGCCGGCGTCGGTATTGCTGTGGCTCTTGCTCTGTTTGCCCTGAAGGAAAACATCAACCATTACTTTTCTCCAGCCCAGATGGCCAGAGGCGAAGCGCCCGTCGGTCAGAGGATCCGTGGTGGCGGTATCGTCGTTCCGGGTTCGGTCATACGTGATCCGAACAGCCTGAAAGCCAGATTCCGAATCAGTGATGGCGATGGCGAAGTGGAAGTGGAATATACCGGAATCCTGCCAGACCTTTTCAAAGAAGGTCAGGGCATTGTCGGAACCGGCAAACTGGATGAAAACCGTCGTTTTGTAGCCGAGGAGCTGTTAGCCAAGCATGATGAAAACTATATGCCTCCGGAAGTACAGAAGGCCATCGACAAAGCTCATGGTTCGAAGTCAGGCAATCCGTCAGATAAGCCTGATGGCGCCCCGTCATACCCACAGGAGAGTCAACAGCACCTTGAGAGCCTTCACTCTCAGGCATCGGAGAGCAAGTAATGAATCCTGAACTGGGGCTGTTTGCCCTGATACTGGCAACCTGTCTGGCTCTGCTGCAAAGTATTATCCCACTGGCAGGTAGCTACAATGGCCGACTGAACTGGATGGCTACCGGTAAAACGCTGGCAACAGGTCAGTTTGTTTTTGTCCTGTTGTCGTTCATGTGTCTGGTAGTTGCTTTTCTTTCGGATGACTTTTCGGTTCAGTACGTAGCCAGCAACTCGAACTCCCTGTTGCCTGTTTACTACAAGGTCACTGCCGTCTGGGGTGGCCATGAAGGTTCTCTGTTGCTCTGGGTTCTGACCCTGACCGGTTGGGGACAGGCGGTTGCTCTGCGCAGTAATAAACTGCCTCCGGAACTGTCTGCAAGAGTGTTATCGGTCATGGGTATGATCAGCGTTGGCTTTATGCTGTTTATCCTGCTGACCTCAAACCCGTTCGCCCGTATTCTGCCATTTCCTCCTGCCGACGGTTCTGATCTGAACCCGCTGCTGCAGGATCTGGGTATGATTGTGCATCCGCCCATGTTGTATATGGGCTATGTTGGTTTTGCGGTCGCTTTTGCCTTTGCTATTGCGGCATTGCTCGGTGGCCAGCTGGACAGCGCCTGGGCACGCTGGGCTCGCCCCTGGACAACTGTGGCATGGTGTTTCCTGACAGCAGGTATTTCCCTCGGTAGCTGGTGGGCCTATTACGAGCTGGGCTGGGGTGGCTGGTGGTTCTGGGACCCTGTGGAAAATGCTTCCCTGATGCCATGGCTGACGGGTACGGCACTGATTCACTCTTTGGCAGTGACTGAAAAACGCGGGCTGTTCAAGAGCTGGACACTGCTGCTGGCGATCACCACATTTTCCCTGAGTCTGTTCGGTACTTTCCTGGTTCGTTCCGGTGTGCTGACCTCGGTTCACGCCTTTGCCAACGATCCTGAGCGTGGTCTCTTTATTCTGGGCTATCTGCTGGTGGTGGTGGGTGCTTCCCTGACCCTGTTTGCATTCAGGGCACCGGAAGTGAGAAGTAAAATCAGTTTCTCCCTGCTTTCCCGTGAAACCCTGCTGTTGCTGAATAACATTATTCTGGTGACCAGCTGCGCCACGGTACTGCTGGGTACTATGTTCCCACTGCTGCTGGATGCCTTGGATCTGGGCATGATTTCTGTAGGCCCTCCCTACTTTAATCTGCTGTTTGTTCCTCTCGCCATGCTGCTGGCTGCCTGTCTGGGTATCGGTATTCTGCTGAACTGGAAAAAAGGCTCCGTCAGCTGGCTGAAACAGCAGGTGCGCTGGATTCTTATTGTCTCTGTGATCGGCGGCGTCGCATTCAGCTTCCTGTACGGAGATCGCTTCCGGGTGAGTGAAGCGCTGGCGATTGGGCTTGTCCTCTGGATGGTACTCACCATTGGCAAGGATGTACGTAATAAAACCCGTAATACCGGTCTGCTGAGAGGACTGACAAAGCTCAAGCCAGCCTACTATGGCATGCAGCTGGCACACTTGGGTCTGGCGGTTACCTTTATTGGTGTGGCACTGACGTCTGGTTACAGTGTTCAAAAAGATCTGCGAATGAGTCCGGGTGACTCTGCCCAGGTCGGCGAATACGTCTTCCGGTTTGATGGTGTGAGTCAGCGTCAGGGGCCTAACTATGTAGCGGACTACGGCACTATAAGTGTCTTTGAAGATGAGAAGAAAATAGCTGTCCTCGAACCGGAAAAGCGTATTTATACCGTGCAGAACATGCCGATGACTGATGCGGATATTGATCCGGGCTTAACCCGTGATCTCTATGTCGCCCTGGGCGAGCCACTGGGTGGCGATAGTTGGGCAGTCCGTCTCCACGTTAAGCCTTATGTTCGTTTCATCTGGCTGGGTTCGATCTTTATGGCTCTGGGTGGTTTGTTGGCGATTTCTGACAAGCGATATCGTGTCCGTCTCAGGAACAGGAAAGAGGCTTTACTGGGTAACAAAAAGCCCTCCCGGGATTCAGGTAAGGATGTGGCCATCACGACAGGAGGTCAGGCGTGAAGCGTTGGAAACTGTTTCTACCATTAGGTTTCTTTCTGACGTTCTGTGTGCTGCTTTATATCGGTTTGTTCATGGAAGATAAAAGTGAACTGCCTTCTATGCTGCTGAATAAACCTGTTCCGGAATTCAGCCTCAAAAAGCTGAAGCAGCCTGAAGAGAGCGTTACTGAAGCAGCGTTGAAAGGCAAGGTTCTGCTGCTGAATGTCTGGGGTTCATGGTGTCCGGCCTGTAAGGTTGAGCACCCTTACCTGGTAAAGCTTGCCCGGGAAGGCATCAATATTGTTGGCGTCAACTACAAGGATGAGCGTCAGGATGCTCTGAAGTGGCTGGATCGCCTCGAAGATCCTTACCTTTTTAACATTGTTGATAAGGATGGCAGGCTGGGTCTGGACCTGGGTGTTTACGGTGCACCGGAAACCTTTCTGATCGACAAAAAGGGTGTGATTCGCCACAAGCACATCGGGATTATTGATAACCGGGTCTGGAAGGAAGATCTCAAGCCTCGTTACGACGCCCTGCAGAAGGAGTTAGTGCAATGACTCACGACTATTTGTTCAGGCACTCATCGCTGCTGAAATCTGCAAGTGTCACTCTATCTTTCAGACTCATAGTGGCGCTGTTTGTCGCGGTGCTGGTCAGCCCGGGCGCCTTCGCCGGGGTCATTGATAACTACCAGTTTGATTCTCCCCGGCAGCAGGAGCAGTTTTTCCGTCTGAACGAAGAACTGCGCTGCCCTCAATGTCAGAATCAGTCTATTGCTGATTCCAATGCGCCTATTGCTCAGGATCTGCGTCGTGAAGTTCACCGTATGATTGTTGAAGAGAAGGCTGATGATGACACCGTTATCCAGTTTATGCTGGATCGGTACGGTGACTTTGTACTCTACAAGCCCCGAATGGATGCCCGCACCATCGCCCTCTGGTTTGGTCCTCTGATTCTGCTGTTGCTGGGCATTTTCATACTGTTCAGAATCCTGAAACAGCATCGTCCCGGGATCGAAGATGAAACGCTGGACGAGCAGGACAAAGCCGTGCTGGAAAAGATACTGGGTGGTAAAGATAAATGACGCAGTTCTGGATAATCGCTTCCATTTTAACTCTCATGGGTATGGCTCTCGTAGTTGTGCCACTGTGGCTCCGCAGTCGACGCAGTGCGGATCAGGGTGTTTCTGACAAGGCTTCCAATATTGCTTATTTCAAGGAGCAGGAAGCCGAACTGAAAAAGCAGCTGGATCAGGGTTTGCTGACACCGGAAGATGCTGAACAGATTCGCACTGAGCTGGAAAAGAAGCTGCTGGAGGATGTGGCTGATAAGAAAGAGAAGCTCAGTTACACCGGCAGTAGTAACAAAGGCCTGGCTCTGTTTCTGGCCTTCCTGATTCCAGCCATGGCTGTGCCCGTTTACCTTTACCTCGGTTCACAGACAGAACTGTCTGTCGTTGAGATGATGAACCGGGATGTGCCCCATGAAGAGATGATCTCTACCCTGGAAGCCTGGAGTGACAAGCGACCTGACAATGCCCAGGTCTGGTATATGCTGGCAAGTGGTTACATGGCCAGGGGTGAGGTTAATAAGGCGATTGACGCTTATAAGAAGCTGTACACCGTCACCGAAGGCAGTCCTCAGGCGGCGGCCCAACTGGCTCAGGTGCTGTTCCTGGCGAACCGCAACCAGATCAATGGTGAGGTGCGTGGCCTCTATCAGGATGCACTGAGCAAGGATGAAAGCAACACCACGGCATTAGGGCTCAAGGGTATTGATGCTTTTGAGCAGGAAGACTTCCAGCAGGCAGTTCAGGCCTGGACCAAAGCCCTCTCTTTTGAAAATGATATGGCTGCCCGACAGTCCTTGTCTGCCGGTATTACCAAAGCACGCAAGCTGATGGGTGAAACGGTTGCAGAATTGCGGATCAATGTCGAGTTGGCGCCTGAACTCAGTGACCTTCCTGGCAAAGCCAGAGTCATTGTTTTTGCCCGTGAGAGCGGTGCCAAAAAGCCCCCTATTGCTGCTGTTCCTCTGCAGGTCAGTGACCTTCCCAAAGAGGTGATACTGGACGATAACGCCGCCATGATGATGGGCTCAGGCAGCCTGTCGGATTCAGAAAGTCTGGATGTGGTGGCTCGTATTACACTTTCAGGCGATGTGGCTCAGGCTGATTATCAGGCTGAGGTGCGTGATGTGAAAATCAAGGATAACGGCGTCATCCAGCTGCGGATTGCACCTGCCAGCTGATCTTGCTGCCCTTCTAAATTCTTTAAATTTGCTGCCTCGTTGACTGACCGGGCAGCGTTATTTTTCTTTCTGTTCACCTCGTTCCATTTCTACCTCTTCGTGCCTGTTCAATGTGATTCAGTCTCTGATGACCGGCTCAATGTTAGGAAAGGTCATTTTCCAGGAGGGCATGGTCTGTGGTCCGGGAGAGGACTGATAGTCCATCCGTCGGTCATGTTTCATCCTGTATTGGTTGTGATTGATGCGGTTCTGGCGGCTGATGCCAGATTCTTCCTCAGTCAATACCGGAGCGGGGCGCTGGTCGTTATAGAAGCTGTCATCCTGAACCATTGGTTCGGTGACACAGCCTGCTAAAAGGCTGCACAGTATGATTGTTGTTGTCGGTAAGAGCAGTAGTTTTGTCATAGTGAGTGTTTTCCTGTCTTGTATTTATTAAGAGTGATAGGCAATTATAGACGTTGTTATCAAAGGGGCACGTTCAAAAAAAAAATAAGACACCCAAAAAAAACCATAAAAAATAAAACACCCATTGAATAAAACATTTAAAAACTGTATCCCCAAAAAAGGATCTGAAAACCTATCTTCGAATAGCTTATCACCGAGCCACACAACAGGATTCGACGAACAGAGGCTGCTCAAGCCATGATTCAGACAGTACAAACCTATTCCGACTTAAAGTCGAGGAAGGATAAAGAGAAAGTGTTTAATTCCTTAACTGACTTCTACGCTAACCTGTCAGGTACAAACGACTGCAGGCGTTTAACCCTCGAAGCCACTTCTGTCCAACTTCAAGTGCAAAGGCCTTCATCGCTTCCAGACGGCCAACTGCCCGATAAAAACGATTATTCCATTGCATGGTTTTCAGCCACTCATCCGGATCAATGTCCAATCTTTCAAGAATAGGAGGGGTACACGACGGGATGGAACCTTTCTTATCTGTCCTGACAACGCGGCCACTCCAGTCAACCAGTTCCAGATAGTCGTGAAGAAGGTAGGGAAGGGCAACGTCCGTATCCTGTCCTTGTAAACAGAAAGGTTTCAGGGTCAGCGGCTGCCTTTTGGTTTCAGAATGTTCAATCTGCTCCACTCGTTCCTGAATCGACGTGTAGTCTGATTCTTCCGGTGTTTCTACCTTTCCAGCCCGAATCGGATTCAAGTCAACGTAGGTCATGCAGGTCAGTAACGCTGCTTCGTCCAGCAATGCCTGGCTTTTAAAGCGTCCTTCCCAGAAGCGTCCTTTACACTGGTCTTCTTTATTAGCCTCACGAGCAAGATGTTCATTCAGGCAGCGCATAAACCAGCTGATATCCATTAAACGACGTCGGTATTCCTCAGCATATTCATCGATACGGGCCAACTCAGCACTGCCCAGTTTGTCAGCGGCCAGATGCCTTTGCACCAGAAGCGGGCCTGCGAACAAGGTCGTCCAACGATGAAGCACTTCATTCCGTGACCAGCCTCTGGCAGATGACTGATTGATGTGCAAAACCACATGATAATGATTCGACATGACAGCGTAAGCGCAGACTTCGATAGCAAAGACTGAAACCAGTTCCCGGAGTTTATCCACCACCCACTGGCGGCGATGCTCGTAGTTCTTGCTAGTCAGGTGGTTCTCTCCGCAGAGGTAAGCCTGACGAACACATCTTGCCATACAGTGGTAATAAGGCGTTGAGCCGGGGTCAATCAGAGTATTGCGAGCTTGGGCCATGAACTCACCTGTTTGGGAAAAAAATCAATCGTAGGTGAAAAGTAGACCAGGTGGATGGTAAAGCAAATTTATGGGTGTCTTTTTTTTTTTTTTCTCGGAACCAAATTAATTAACTTCTGTCAAAACATACGATCAAATTCTGTGGCGCCAAGGTCTGTCCAGAGAATTCACTATCAAGCTGGCATTTAATGGTTTGCAGATCCCGCAGATGACTTGTCCGCACTTTAACTGAAAAAACTTTCATGGAGGAATTAATCATGATAAATCCAAACTCAACTCATCCAGTTGATCGTTATCAAAATAGCCAACCTGCTGAAGCAGGTAATAATTGCCCTATATGCAAAAAAGTGTTTGGCAGAAATGTGACTGTCACTGCTTGTTGTTCAAAAAAAATTGACACTGGCTGTTTGCGACAGGCGTTTCAAGCTACTCCACTGGAGGCAAGGCTTAAATGCCCATTATGCAAAGCCAGGCAGCCTGATTCAGCGCAATCAGAACCTTCATTAGTCAGCGCAGGGGCGCAGCGAAACATACTAGGTTCCCTTAACGAGCCTCAGGGTGCCTGTTTGTCACAATCGGCCTCAGGAGGTTTTTCCGCTGCTCAAATAGCAGAGATGCCGACACTTCACGGAGGACAGATTTATACTCTGCCTAACGGAGGACAGATTTATGCTCTGCCTACTCAGGGGATGAGACAAAAGTGTATTCAGGGCAACAGTCGAAGGCAGACGGACGAAACCTGGGCACTGAGAAACGATCTGGTAAAGGCTTTGAATAATGGGTTGTGGGATGAAGTATATCGTTTGCAACGCATTATCCGGGAGACCGGGGCAAGGCAGACGGACAGAATGCCCTCGGTAAGGCTGACGCAAGACGCCAAGCTGGCACTGAGTCACAAGCTGATAGAGGCTGTGCATAATGGCTTGTGGGATAACGCAGATCTTTTACAGCAGGTTATCAAGAGCACCGGGGCATGGCTGACGTACGACGACCAGCAGGCACTGGCTAACAAGCTGATGGAGGCTGTGAATAATGAGTCTTGGGATATCGCAGATCGTTTACAGCAGATTTTTAAAGGCACCTGGGCAATACTGCCGAACGACGACATGAAGGCACTGAGCCACAAGCTGATAGAGGCTGTGAATAATGGATCGTGGGAAAACGCATATAATTTGCTAGGCATTATCCAGGGCACCATGACAAGGCTGACAGACGACGACCAGCGTGCACTGATTAACATGTTGATAGAGGCTGTGAATAATGGCTTATGGGAAAGAGCATTTAGTCTTCAACGCATTATTCAGGGCACCGGGGCAAGGTTGATGGACAATGGCACCATGGCAAGGCTGACGGACGACGACCAGCGGGCACTGAGTAATATGCTGATAGAGGCTGTGCAAAATGGGTTGTGGGATGACGCAAATAGTTTTCAAGGCATTATCCAGAGCACCGGGGCAAGGCCGACAGACGACGACCAGCGGACACTGAGTAACATGCTGATAGAGGCTGTGAATAATGAGTCCTGGGATAAGGCTCATAAAATTCAATGCATTTTCGAGGGCATCGGAGCAAGGCTGATGGACGATGGCAAGGTGACAAGGCTGACGTACGAAGCTCAGCAGGCACTGAGTGACAAGTTGATTGAGGCCCTGGAAAATGAGTCTTTGGATAAAGCAGATAGTTTCCAGAAGATTATTAAGAGCAGCGGAGCAAGGACGACGTACAAAGTTCGTGATCTAGTGGAACTTAAGCTGGTTCAAACCATAACAAATAGTCATTTGAGAGGAAACACATCGCGAATGGAAGGCATTATGCGCGGCATCGGGATGAATATCCCTCCATCAGTCGAGCGGGCTATACGTATCATGTTTTATGGGACTCGTAGAGCAATGTTCGACTATTAGCAAAATTGCCGTAAGCTTTCGCCAAATCGAGGGGGTTGCATAAGTAGTAAGCAAAGCTGATAAAAGGCAAAAAGTGTCGAGAAAATGCAGTTTACAGGGATTGACTGAGCATATGAGCCACTTTTTAAAGCAGTATCCGCTTTGCTTGCTATTTTTGCGACAGTCTCGTTAGGGCGGCTGGCATCAATCCCGTATTAGCTTTAATACCTTGGTTACGGAACTAAATTAATTAACTGCTGTCAAAAACATAGGATCAAATTAAGTGGCGCTAAGGTCTGCCAGGAGAATTCACTATCAAGCTGGTATTTAATAGTTTGCAGATCCCGCAGATGACTTCTTCGCACTTTAACTGAAAAAACTTTCATGTAGGAATTAATCATGATAAATCCAAACTCCACTAACCCATTTGATCATTCTCAAAATAGCCAACCTGCTGAAGCAGGTAATAGCTGCCCTATATGCAAAATAGTGTTTGGCAGAGATGTGACCGTCACCGCTTGTTGTTCGAAAAAAATTGATACAGCCTATTTGCTACAGGCGCTTCAAGCTACTCCACTGGAGGTAAGGCTAAGATGCCCATTGTGCAACGCCGGGCAGCTTGATTCAGCGCAATCAGAACCTTTCTCAGTTAGCGTCGGGGCGCAACGGAACATACCAGGTTCGCTTAACGAGCCTCTGATTGCCTGTTCCTCACAATCGGCCTCTGGTAATTTTTCCGCTACCCAAAAAGCAGAGACAACAACAAGTCATGAAAGACAGATGGATACCCTGCCTCCTACGGAACTTCAACAAGACAGTGTTCAGGGCACCAGTGCAAGCCTGACGGAAGACGATTATTGGGCACTGATTAGCAATCTGACAGAGGCTCTGAATAATGGGTTATGGGATAAGGCATATAACATTCAACGCGCTATTCAGGACACTGGAATAAAGCTGAAGCCCAATTACATCTGGGTGGAGCATGACGCTAAACTGGCACTGGGTAACATGCTCATAGAGGCCGTGGATACTGGGTTTTGGGAGAAGGCAGATCTTTTACAGCAGATTTTTAAGAGCACCGGGGCAACGCCGAGGTACGACGTCCAGAAGGCACTGGGTAACAGGCTGATAGAGGCTGTGAATAATGAGTTGTGGGATGAAGCAGATAGTTTGCGGTGCATTATCCAGGGCTCCGGTGCAAAGCTGAGCATCGATGTCCAGAAGGCACTATGTAACAGGCTGATAGAGGCTGTGAATAATGGGTTGTGGGATAAAGCATACAGTTTGCAATGCATTATCCAGGACACCATGGTAAGGATGCCGAACAATTTTAGGGATGCACTGTGTAACAAGCTCATTGAGGCCGTGGATGATAAGTCCTGGGATAAAGCGGATATTTTACGGCAGATTATTAAGGGCACCAGGGCCATACCGCAGTTCGAACACGAGCGGGCTCTGGGTAATAAGCTGATGGAGGCTGTGAATAATGGGTTGTGGGATGAAGTATATAGCTTGCAACGCATTATCCAGGACACCGGGGCACGGCCGACGGGCAAAATTCTCTGGGTAAGGCCGACGCACGAAGCCGAGCGGGCACTGAGTAACATGCTGATAGAGGCTTTGAATAATGGGTCGTGGGATAACGCAGATCTTTTACAGCAGGTTATTAAAAGCATCGGGGCAAGTCTGACGGACGCCGATGAACGGATACTGAGTCACAAGCTGATAGAGGCTGTGAATAAAGGGTTGTGGGATAACACAGATAGAATTCAACGCATTTTCCAGGGCACCGGGGCGAGGCTGTCGGATGACGACCAGCAGGCACTGGCTAACAAACTGATGGAGGCGTTGAATAATGAGTCTTGGGATATCGCAGATCGTTTACAGCAGATTTTTAAAGGCACCTGGACAATACTGCCGAACGACGACATGAAGGCACTGAGTCACAAGCTGATAGAGGCTGTGAATAATGGATCGTGGGAAAACGCATATAATTTGCAAAGCATTATACAGGGCACCATGACAAGGCTGACGGACGACGACCAGCGGGTACTGATTAACATGTTGATAGAGGCTGTGAACAATGGGTTATGGGAGAGAGCATTTAGTTTGCAACGCATTATCCAGGGCGCCGGGGCAAGGTTGATGGACGATGGCACCATGGCAAGGCTGGCGGACGACGCCCAGCGGGCACTGAGTAACAAGCTGATAGAGGCTGTGCAAAATGGGTCGTGGGATGACGCAAATAGTTTTCAAGGCATTATGCAGAGCACCGGGGCAAGGTTGATGGACGATGACACCGTGGCAAGGCTGACGGACGACGACCAGCGGGTACTCAGTGACAAGCTGGTTGGGGCTGTGCTAAAGAGGTTGTGGGATAAGGCAGACAGTTTTCAAGGCATTATCCAGATCACCGGGGCAAGGCTGACAGACGACGACCAGCGGGCACTGAGTGACATGCGGGTACAGGCTATGTATAACGATTCCTGGGATAACGCAGATAGAATTCGATGCATTCTGGAGAGCATCGGAGCAGGGCCGATGGACGATGGCAAGGCTGATGCTCGGAGCTCAGCAGGCACTGAGTGACAAGCTGATAGAGGCCTTGGATAATGAGTCTTGGGATAAAGCAGATATTTTCCAGAAGATTATCAAGAGCAGCGGAGCAAGGACGGCGTACAAAGTTCGTGATCTACTGGAATTTAAGGTGTTACGAAGCTTAACGATTATTCAGTTAAGAGAAAAGTTTGGCAGAAATGTGACTGTCATTCGCTGTTGACGGTATAAAACTTAAACGGTTAGCTGCTGGTCGGGACAACGAAAAGCTTGAGGGATTATTAAGTTTCATAGTACTTATTTGGTGCTTAAGCCCTAATAAGGAGTGAGTATTTTTTAAAGGAGTTTTAATTATGTTTCCTGCACAGTCAAGGATCTTTATTCCGGTTCGACCTTTACCATCAGTATCCCAAAATTCTATCAAAAAATTGGATGTCAAGAATGATAAGGGTGACACTGAGTTCAGTATTGATCTGGATGAAATGCATGCTCGGGCCAGCCAAGAGAGTTATCTGGTTTGGGCAGGAATTGTCAGCGATAAAGCTGATCAAATAAATCATTTTGAAATAACGGTGGCCAGGGGTGAGTCAGTTTTTCTGAAGTTTCAGCCAGAGTCAGGGTATGATTGCAAGTTTCGTATGACTGCCATCAGGCACCGGGATGTGAAAATATTTCTGGTCAACGACTACACCGATAAGCGAGTGATAAAGGCTTCCAGGATAGTTGGCGAACATGGGCAAGATAAAATATTTGTTCTGGCTGATGAGGTGCCAGATTACGCTGAAAGATTACGAAGTTTTCACCCCTTGTTACCTTACATCCAAGGCGCTGACGTAAAGGAATTAATAAGCCGTCTGGCACTAAAGGGGTTTTATCTTAAAGATGGTTTTGTCCGCTGTAATGGCTGTGAATACCGTAAAACCTTGAAGGAGTTTACCGATTATATGGACTCCTCAGGGAGTTATCTGGCATCAATGAAATCAATGCTGGCTGTTCTTCAGACCCTATTGGGCAAAAGCGATGGTGAACACGATGATGACAATTGTTATCTGGCCAAAACGGATAAGAAAACATTTCTCCGTGTCAGTTACCCGCTAGATCCCAAAGTCGATGGTGGGTACAGTGAACAGGGGCACTACCTTGTCTGCCAGGCTGGTCGCAAAAATTACATCGAGTGCCCAAGCTATACCGAACGGTGGCCATACAAGAAACTGAAAGAAATTTATGCAGAGCATCCGCAAAAGAAGTACCGTGATCGTTTCCTCAATCACGATAGTCAATCTTTTCTGTTTACAACAACGGTTCCAAAATCGGCAATGCTGTCTCAGGATGATTTAATTTATGAGGCTTCGCAGATTAAAACCGATCTTGATGGGTTGCGACAGAAGTATAATGATTTTCAGCGCTTGGTGGATCAGTTATCGGATCATAATCCAGGGTTAGCCAAAGCATTAAATTTGCCTGCGATACAAAGCCTTTTATCCCCTAAAATTGGCATGCTTTTTTCCAGAATCATCTTCAAAATCGGCGAGAAATCGGCCAAAAACCTGTCGTGTCATGATAAACAGGGCTTGCGCCATTTGCTTGATCAATTGCTGACATTTATCGAACATCAAGGTGGTGATGTTGGCGATAAAGGCTTTAAGTGTCTCGGTATATACGCCGATGAAAACGATGCTGAAAAAGCTGCCTGCAGGGAATTTTCAGCACTGTCAGGGCAAAGCGAAATATCACCAATGCAGCAGCAGTGGCAGGAGCTTAAAACAGGGTTTGCCCAGGCTATTACCCCCACAATACTGAGCCCTTTGCTTAAGATACTCACTACCGACGGGATGGGTGATCACGTCATGAGTAAAATCTTTGGCATCAGTGTGGACCCTGTTTCACCGCCTTTGGTGCCAGCCCTTGCATCCCGGATGTCCGTGCGAAGACGCAAGGCATCGTGAGGGACCGCTCATGCATATTCGGGGTCAATTCCGCGAGAAGCCAAGGTCAGCAAGCGGATCACTGAAAGGTGTCGCTCAGAAAATCAAAAAGGTTTTATTCTCTTTTCACGCGCCTGAGCAAATAGTAAAGAAGAACAAGATCTGGCGGTCCAGCAGTCATTGTTGATATGCAGTCCCGAACCATCGCTCAGTGACACAGCCTGCTAACAGGCTGCAAGCATTATTGTTGTGGATACGAGCGGTAGTTTCCTCATCGTGGTTGTTCTCCAGATCTTAAATGAGAGGGAGTTTGATGCTCTTCCACGGGCAGACCGAAATGGAACTTTCCTGAAGACTGGTGGTCAAATACCAGGTTTAAACAATTTTGCAGGGAAGTATTAATAATGGATAACTTAAAGCCAGGTAACTCAGTTAATCATTCTCAAAACAGACAGCCTGCTGAAGCGAACGGCAGGTGCTGTATATGTCAGCGCGTGTTTGGCAGAGCTGTGACACTCATTCCATGTTGTAACAATAAAATTCACAGAGATTGTATGCAGAAGTTGTTTCAACATACTCCACTTGAGGCAAGGTCAACCTGCCCGCTATGTAGAAAAAACTTGCCTGAGTTAACAGAAATATTGGGTCCTGAACCCGGTGATCAGGGCACTGGGGCAAGGGGGATGCAAGAAGCCCCCGAAGAACTGAGTTATGAGCTGACAGAGGCCCTGATTAATGGGGATTGGGATGAAGTAGATCGTTTAGTAAGCATTATTCGGGATGCCAAGGTAAGTCTCACGAACGAACCCCGGCAGGTACTGGGTAACATGCTGATAGGGGCCCGGAAACGTTGGGATTGGGGTAGTGTAAGTTGTTTACTGGGCATTATTCAGGACACTGAGACAAGTCTGCTGGACGACGACCAGCAGGTACTGAGCAACATGCTGTTAGAGAGCCTGAAAACCAGGCGTTGGACTGATGCGAATGGTTTGCTACGCATTATCCGTGATGCCAGGGCAAGTGTGACGGACTACGTCAGGCAGGAAATGAGTAACATGCTTATAAAGAGCCAGAATTATGGTGATTGTCATGGAGCATCTCGTTTAAAAAGTATTCTGGGCATTATTGAGTGTTCCGAGACAAGTCCGACTGACGACGCCCGGCGGGAACTCGAAGAAGCACAGGTGGACTTACCCGATTCCTGTAACGAGCCGACGGATACTCATTCCTCACAAATGGCTTCTGCCAGTGTCTCCGACGCGACTACTCAAAGAGCAGAGACAATAACAAATCAGGAAAGGCCGGTTGATACCCTGCTGCCTCAGGGAACACAACAACTCAGTGATCAGGGCACTGGGGCAAGGGGGATGCAAGAAGCCCCCGAAGAACTAAGTTATGAGCTGACAGAGGCCCTGATTAATAGGGATTGGGATGAAGTAGATCGTTTAGTACGCATTATTCGGGATGCCAGGGTAAGTCTCACGAACGGCCTCCAGCAGGTATTGGGTAACATGCTGATAGAGGCCCGGAAGCGTTGGGATTGGGATAGTGTAGGTCGTTTTCTGGGCATTATTCAGGACACTGAGACAAGTCTGCTGGACGACGACCAGCAGGTACTGAGCAACATGCTGTTAGAGAGCCTGAAAACCAGGCGTTGGACTGATGCGAATGGTTTGCTACGGATTATCCGGGATGCAAGGGCAAGTGTGACGGACTACGTCAGGCAGGAAATGAGTAACATGCTGATAAAGAGCCAGAATTATGGTGATTGTCATGGCACATCTTGTTTAAGAAGTATTCTGGGCATTATTGAGTGTTCCGAGACAAGTCCGACTGACGACGCCCAGCGAGGCACACAGGCACATGAAAAATAAAAAAAAGACACCCATTAAAGCCTCGTCAGAGGTACATGACACCCATAAACACCCATAAATAAAAAAAAAAAAAATAAGACACCCATTAAATAATTAAGACATCTAAAAACTGTATTCCTAAAAAAGGATCTAAAAACCTATCTTCGAATAGTCTATCAGCGAGCCATACAGAAGCATCCCACGAACAGAGGCTGCTCAGGCCATGATTCAGACAACACAAACTTATTCCAACTTAAAGTCGAGGAGGGATAAAGAGAAAGTGTTTAATTTCTTAACTGACTTCTACGCTAACCTGTCAGGTACAAACGGCTACAGACGTTTAAGCCTTGAAGCCACTTCTGTCCGGCTTCAAGTGCGTAAGCCTTCATCGCCTCCAGACGGCCAACTGCCCGATAAAAACGATTATTCCATTGCATGGTTTTCAGCCACTCATCCGGATCAATGTCCAACCTTTGAAGAATAGGAGGGGTACACGACGGGATGGAACCTTTCTTATCTGTCCTGACAATGCGGCCACTCCAGTCAACCAGTTCCAGATAGTCGTGAAGAAGGTAGGGAAGGGCAACGTCCGTATTCTGACCCTGCAAACAAAAAGGTTTCAGGGTCAGCGGCTGATTTTTAGTCTCAGAATGTGTAACCTGCTCCACCCGTTCCTGAATCGACGTGTACTCTGACTCTTCCGGTGTTTCTAGCTTTCCAGCCCGAATCGGATTCAAGTCAACGTAGGTCATGCAGGTCAGTAACGCTGCTTCGTCCAGCAATGCCTGGCTTTTAAAGCGTCCTTCCCAGAAGCGTCCTTTACACTGGTCTTCTTTATTGGCCTCACGAGCAAGATGTTCATTCAGGCAGCGCATAAACCAGCTGATATCCGTTAAACGACGCCGGTATTCTTCAACATATTCACCGACACGGGTCAGCTCAGCGCTGCCCAGTTTGTCAGTAGCCAAATGCCTTTGCACAAGAAGTGGACCTGCAAACAAGGTCGTCCAACGATGAAGCACTTCATTCCGTGACCAGCCTCTGGCAGATGACTGATTGATGTGCAAAACCACGTGATAATGATTTGACATGACAGCGTAAGCGCAGACTTCGATAGCAAAGACTGAAACCAGTTCCCGAAGTTTATCCACCACCCATTGGCGGCGATGCTCGTAATTCTTGCCAGTCAGATGGTTCTCTCCACAGAGGTAAGCCTGACGAACACATCTTGCCATGCAGTGGTAGTAAGGAGTTGAGCTGGGATCAATCAGGGTATTGCGAGCTTGGGCCATGAACTCACCTGTCTGGGCAAAAGATCAGTTGTAGGTGAAAAGTAGACTATGTGTATGGTAAAGCAAATTTATGGGTGTCTTTTTTTCTATGGGTGTCTTTTTTTCTTTATTTCTTGCTGAACTTGCCTGAAGGCTGATGATCAAAGCTTTCGGTTACAACGACTTTTCCTGATGGGCATAATCTGTGTACACTCGTAGAGAATTGTTACCTACTGATAACCAGGCAGCTGTGGTCCTGATAGCTACGAACTAAGGAAAAGATGCGTCTTAAATCGATCAAACTGGCCGGTTTCAAATCCTTCGTGGATCCCACAACGGTTCATTTTCCCTCCAATATGTGCGGTGTCGTTGGTCCCAACGGCTGCGGCAAGTCCAATATTATTGACGCCGTGCGCTGGGTTATGGGGGAATCTTCTGCCAAGCACCTTCGTGGTGAATCCATGACCGACGTTATCTTCAAGGGCTCCAATAGTCGCAAGCCTTCAGCAAAGGCGACGGTAGAGTTGATCTTTGATAACAACGAAGGTCGGGTCACTGGCGAATTTGCTGCCTACAGCGAGATTTCAGTTCGCAGGATGCTCACCTCGGAAGCCAAGAACTTTTACTTCCTCAATGGCAACAAGTGTCGCCGGAAAGATGTTATGGATATCTTTCTGGGAACCGGCCTGGGTCCGCGCAGTTACTCCATCATCAGTCAGGGTATCGTTTCCACGCTGATTGAGTCCAAGCCGGAAGAGCTCAGAGTCTTTATTGAGGAAGCTGCCGGTATCTCCAAGTACAAGGAGCGCCGCCGTGAGACAGAAAACCGCATTCGCCGAACCAATGAAAACCTTGAAAGACTGACTGACCTGCGTGAGGAGCTGGGGCGTCGTCTCGGGCATTTGCAGAGACAGGCCGAAGCGGCAGAAAAGTACAAAGAATACAAGGCCGATGAACGACTGAAAAAAGCCCAGCTTCAGGCCCTGCGCTGGCAAGGCATCGATGAAAAGGTCAGGAATCAGGAACATGTGATTTCCGAGCTGGAAGTCCAGCTGGAAGCTGCCGTCAGTGAACAGCGCTCTTCCGACACCGGGATGGAAAAAGACCGCGCCCAGCAAATGGAGCTGAGTGATCATTTCCATGAAACCCAGGCCAGGTATTATGGCACGGGCAATGAAATCACCCGGATTGAGCAGACGCTTCGCCACAAAGAAGAGCGCGCCAAAGAACTGAGCCACGACCTGCAACAGCTTGAACAAAGCTGGCAGGAAGCCCGTGAACAGATGGCTGAAGATCAGTCTCAGCTGGAAATTCTGGAAGCAGAAAAATTGCAGATTGAGCCTGAGCTGGAGATGCTTCAGGAGCAGGAATACCAGTCTGGTGACTCTCTTGCCCAGGTGGAAGCGGAAGTGCTTCGTGTGCAACAGGAATGGGATCAGTTTAATCAACGCTCCCATGAGCCTCAGAAGGCGGCTGAAGTAGAACAGTCCAGGATTCAACATGCTGAAACCGTACTGGAGCGTTTGCAGGAGCGTGAACAGCGTCTGCGTGAAGAGAGCAGCAGTCTTGGCGGTGGTGAAGACATTGAAGAGATGGAATTGCTCTCCGAAAAGCTGACCGAGTTGGAGCTGACTCGCGAAAATCACGAACTGAAACTGGAAGAGGTTACCTCAGACATAGAGGAAAACCGCCTTCAATTTGATCAGTTACAGGAAGATCGTGACAGCCATCGCAATGAGCTGAGTATGATCAGAGGGCGTCATGCTTCTCTGGAAGCTCTGCAGCAGGCGGCTATGGGGCAGGACACCGGGGTCATGGTCTGGTTGCAGCAGCATGGACTGGCATCGGCACCCAGGCTGGCCGAAAAACTGCAGGTGGAGTCAGGCTGGGAACTGGCCGTTGAAACCGTTCTTGGAGAAAGCCTGCAGGCACTCTGTGTGGATGATCTGGACCCTGTTGCAGGGTTTTTGAATTCTCTGGAACAGGGCACAGCGGTTTTGCTGGATGCTTCTGCCCATCAGGTCACTGAGAGTGGCAAAGGGGGACTGGATAGCCTGGCCAGCAAAGTACAGTCAGGCAGTGAGGCCAAAGGGTTATTGGCAGGCATTTATGTCACTGATTCACTGGAAGCGGCTCTATCTGCTCGAGCTTCCCTGCAGGCTCACGAATCCATCGTCACGAGAGAGGGTATCTGGCTGTCCAGAAACTGGCTTAGAGTTTGTCGTGAAACAGACAATCACTCCGGTGTTCTGGCCCGTCAGCAGGAGCTTGAAGAGCTTGGCAGCCGAATGGAATCTTTGGAAGCGTTTAGCCTGCAGGTAGAAGAACGTCTGGCTGATGCCAGAACTCTGGCCGAGCAGCTGGAAACCCGCCGACAGCAGACTCAACACCAGATCACTGAGCTTAACCGAACCCAGGGTGAGGTCAGAGCGGATCTCGGTGCCCGAAAAGTCAGGCTCGAGCAGTTTTCAGAAAGACGTACCCGACTTCAGCACGAGATTGCTGAATGTCAGGAGCTCAGTCAGGCTGAACAGGAAAGTATCGGAGAGTCTCGTTTGCGACTTCAGGACGCTCTGGATCGAATGGAAATGGACAGTGGTCTGAAAGAGGATTTGCTGGAAAAAAGAGAGAAGGGCCGGGAGAAGCTGGAACAGTTGCGGCAGACTTCCCGTCAGGATAAGGATCGTCTGCATCAGCTGGCCTTGAGGCAGCAAACCATCAACAGTCAGGCGGAATCCCTGCGGGCGGCTATCGAGCGACTCAGCCAGCAATCCACAAAGCTGCGGGAGCGCCGGGAGTTGCTTCAGGCGTCACTGTCGGAGTCCCATTCTCCTGAAGGAGAGTTGCAGGAACAGCTGGAGATTCTTCTGGCCAGAAGGCTGGAAGAAGAGGAAGCCATGCAGAAGGCTCGCAGCGAACTGGAAGACGTTGAACAACGACTGCAACAAATGGAAAGGAGCCGACAGTCAGCTGAGCAAAAAGCCCAGACGGCCCGTTCAAGACTTGAGAAATTAAGAATGGACTGGCAAGGCATGCAGGTCCGGCGTACGACCTTGTCGGATCAATTGCGGGAAGACCAGTTTGATCTGGATACCGTTCTGGCCAACATGCCGGAAGAAGCCACCGAGAAAACCTGGGAGCAGGAGCTGGAAAGACTGCAGGCGCGGATTGAAAGGCTGGGAGCGATCAACCTGGCAGCGATCGAAGAATACGAAACCCAGTCGGAACGCAAAACCTATCTGGATGCACAGAACCAGGATCTGGAGTCCGCACTGGAAACATTGGAAAATGCTATCCGCAAAATCGACCGGGAGACCCGCCAGCGTTTTAAAGTGACCTTTGATAAGGTCAATTCCGGCTTGCAGGAGCTGTTCCCCAGAGTCTTTGGCGGTGGCCGGGCATATCTGCAGTTGACCGGTGAAGATTTGCTGGATACCGGGGTGGCGATTATGGCGCAACCACCGGGTAAGAAGAACAGTACCATTCATTTGCTGTCTGGTGGTGAAAAAGCGCTGACGGCGATTGCCCTGGTTTTTGCCATCTTCCAGTTGAACCCCTCACCCTTCTGTATGCTTGATGAGGTGGATGCGCCATTGGATGATGCCAATGTGGGCCGTTACGCCAAAATGGTTTCGGAAATGAGTGACAAGGTTCAGTTCATCTATATCACTCACAACAAGATCGCCATGCAGGCAGCGAATCAACTCGTGGGTGTAACGATGCAGGAACCCGGTGTCTCCAGGCCCGTATCTGTGGATGTGGAAGAGGCCGCAGCCATGGCAGAACTCTGAGTCTCGGGAACAGTCTTTACAGGCTGTATTCTAATATATTGGTTTGTTATTCGTTGTTAAGATTCAGAAATTTGTTGCTGTGCAACCCTCTTGTGAATGGTGAACTGTTTACAGAGTTGCACTGGCGGCTGGAAAAAGTTATCACTATTCAGGTGCCTGCCCATTTGGCCAGGTGCCTGAAGAAGATTGTTAATGATATCCGTGGTCTGCGCTTGAAGGGACAACAAATACTCGCCAGAATAGGGTTTCAGGTCAGAGCGATTCGTTTGTCCTGATTCTGGCACTTTCCGAACAGCGATGTGAAAGTAATGATTAAGGACGTGTTTCAGCAGCAGTCTTGGACAATAGTCATAGACAACGGTCTGATTACAAGATTTTTTGCTGTAACATAGTAGCACATTTTACTGATTTACAATTTTCAGATTTTTTTGCGTTTTCGGGTTGTTGATTTTCAGGCAGCAACAATCCATTGGGTAAGCAGGCGGCATGGACATGAGTTTACGAGATTGGTTGGTAGTAATCGGAATCGTCGTCATTATTGGCGTTCTGGCTGATGGATACCGCCGTATGCGTCTGGCTAGAAAAAGAGCGTCAGAACTGTCTTTCGGTCTTGAAGATGTAAAAGGTAACGAAGACGAATTTGGTAGTGAATTGCCCAATGGTGGAGCCAGAAAGTCTGAGGGAAGCCCCCAGAAGCTGGAAACAGTCAAGGGCTGGGTACGTTCGGAAGAATCATCCCATTTGCCTGTAAGGGAGCGAATCGAGCCGGAAATATCCAGTCTTGAATCAGAAATAGTAGCGCCTGCCAGGCCAGTGACATCGTTGCAGGCGCAGCCTGTCGAAGCGTCAGAGGTTCAGAAAGCGTCGGAACCCTTACCCGTCCTGACCCAGGTGGATGATGTCTCGGAAGTGCTTTCTGCCAGGCCCGGAGCTGGAGTTGAAGAGCCCACTCCAGAGATTGAAAAACCAGCCCCCGGAGTTGAAGAGCGCACACCTGTGCAGGAAAGCGTTACTTTGACGCCCGGGTTTGTTGAAGAACCCCAGGTGGCTGTCCCACCTGTTACAACGACCAAACCTGCAAGAGCGGAAAAAAATCACCGTCCTGTCAATCAGGAAAAACTGGCGGATCGTCCTGCTGCCAGTGAAATTCTGGTCATCAATCTGCTGGCTAAAGGTGGCGAAAAGTTTAACGGAGCAAGGTTGCTCCAAAGCCTGCTGGCTTCGGGCATGCGCTATGGTGATATGTCGATCTTTCATCGTTATGCCAACAAAGATGGAACCGGGCAGATTCTGTTCAGCATGGCAAACGGGGTAGAGCCGGGCACTTTTGACATCGGCAAACTGGAATCGACTGATACACCGGCAGTCAGTATCTTTATGGGATTGCCGGGGCCCCGTGAGCCACTCAAATCGTTTATGCTGATGGAAGAAACGGTTCGTCAGTTAGCACTGGATCTGGGTGGAGAGCTAAAAGACGAGCACTTCAGTGTACTGACTCAACAGACGCTGGAGCACTATCGTCAACGCATTCGTGATTTCGAAAGAAAACAGTTAACCCAGAAGATGGTTGACTGATTTCTTTCTAGCCTTCATCAATCCAAATCCTCTCCCGGACTGAGGGTCGCAAAACTCCAACATCTCGTTTCCTCGCGATCAGGCTCCTTCGACGTCGGCGAGGAAACCAGAGACGGCTTCGTACCTCCCGGGAATTGTCAGTTTAATAGCTCAAGGCTGTTTACAATCACTTCAGGCCGCTTAAGTAACAGAATCATGACCCAGACTAAGCTCTCTCTCAAGGAAGCCGAACAACAAGCTCAGAAGCTGCGAGAACAGATTGATGATCATAACTATCGTTATTATGTAATCGACGATCCCGTCATTGCCGACGCCAGTTATGATCGCCTGATGCAACAGCTGAAGTCCATCGAAGCGGACTTTCCGGAGCTGGTCACACCTGAATCACCCACCCAGCGTGTGGGTGCCGCACCTCTGTCGGCGTTTGGACAGATTCGTCATGAACTGCCCATGTTGTCACTGGATAACGCTTTTAACCAGGATGATCTCAATGACTTTGACCGCAGGGTACGGGAGCGTCTGGGCACTGGTTCAGTGGTGGAATATGCCTGCGAACCCAAGCTGGACGGCATTGCGGTCAGCCTTCTGTACGAGAGGGGTTCACTGGTGCGAGGTGCTACCCGGGGGGATGGCAGGACCGGTGAAGATATCACTCTGAATGTGCGCACCATCGTTTCTATTCCTCTGAAGTTGCTGGGCGATGGTTGGCCTGATCGTCTGGAAGTCCGTGGTGAAATCTTTATGCCCAGGGAAGGTTTTGAAAGACTCAATCAGAGAGCTAAAGCCAGGGATGAAAAAGTGTTTGTCAATCCACGTAATGCAGCAGCGGGCAGTCTGAGGCAGCTTGACTCAAAAATAACGGCGAAAAGACCCCTGGAGATTTATTGTTATGGTGCCGGCATTGTTGAAGGGGGTGAGTTACCAGACAGACATGCCGATATTCTTGAGTGTTTTAGAACCTGGGGCCTGCGGGTAAACCCTGAACTGCGCGTAGTGAAAGGGGCTGCTGCCTGCGCTGAATATTTCTCCAGAATAGAAGACAAGCGCGAAGCCTTGCCCTACGAAATTGATGGTATCGTTTACAAGGTCAACAGTCTGGCCCAGCAGGAACAACTGGGGTTTGTCGCCCGTGCTCCCCGCTGGGCCATTGCTCGCAAGTTTCCCGCCCAGGAAGAAATGACCATTTTGAAAGACGTCGAGTTCCAGGTGGGAAGAACCGGTGCCATTACCCCGGTTGCCAGACTCGAGCCGGTGTTTGTGGGTGGGGTCACCGTCAGCAATGCAACCCTTCATAATATGGCCGAGGTAGCACGTCTGGGGCTGAAAATCGGTGATACCGTTGTGATTCACCGTGCCGGGGATGTGATTCCGAAGGTGGTTCGGGTCATTCCCGACCGAAGACCGGATGATGCCAGAGATATTGAGTTGCCTGAACACTGCCCGGTTTGTCATTCAGACGTTGAAAGAGATGAAGACGAAGCAGCAGCCCGATGCACCGGCGGTCTTTATTGTTCCGCCCAGCGTAAGGAAGCTATCAAGCACTTTGCTTCCAGAAAAGCCATGGATATCGATGGCCTGGGTGATAAGCTGGTGGAGCAGTTTGTCGACAAAGGTCTTGTGAATACTGTCGCTGATCTCCACAAGCTCGAAGTAGAGCCTGTTGCATCCCTGGAGCGCATGGGTAAGAAATCAGCCACTAACCTGATCAATGCTCTGAAGGTTAGTCAGAAAACGACACTGGCCAGATTTATCTACAGCCTCGGCATTCGTGAGGTAGGTGAAGCGACTGCCCGGAGTCTGGTGGCTCATTATCGTGATCTTGAGGCGATCAGGTCAGCGACCCTTGAGCAGTTACAGGAAGTGGATGACGTTGGCCCGGTCGTTGCCGCTCATATTGAAAAGTTTTTTAAGCAGGAACATAATCTTGAAGTGATTGATGAACTGCTGAAGGTTGGGGTGCACTGGGAAGAAGAAGCCGAACCGGAAGCCGACGTGGTTCAACCACTGGCAGGTGAGGTTTGGGTGCTGACAGGTACCCTGCTCACTATGACCCGTGATGAAGGCAAGGCTGTATTACAGAAGCTGGGAGCCAAAGTCACCGGCTCTGTTTCAGCAAAAACCACGGCGTTACTGGCCGGAGAAAAGGCAGGATCCAAGCTGACTAAAGCTCAAAATCTCGGCGTTCGTGTCGTCACAGAAGATGAGTTTGCTCATTTGCTGAAGGAATGGGGAGTTTGATAAGTGAAACGAAGGTTGGCACTGATCGTAACCATAGCCGGATTTCTTTTTCTGACCGGCTGTGCCACCAGTACAACACCACCTGCCAACCCTCATAACCTCTGTAGTATTTTTAAAGAAAAGCGTAGCTGGTATCGCCATGCTAAAAAAGCCAATGAAAAATGGGGGACTCCCATCCAGGTCATGATGGCTATTATGTATCAGGAGTCCGCTTATCGTCATGATGTAAGGCCCCCCAGACCCCGTTTCCTGTTCATACCACTGCCCAGAAGTTCATCGGCCTACGGCTATGCCCAGGCCCTGGACGGCACCTGGGAGATGTATCTGAAAGAGAATGGTGGCTGGTTCAAGGCGCGGGATGACTTTGAGGATGCCATTGATTTTATTGGCTGGTATACCCATAAAACGCGTACTATCAATGGTGTCTCTCTGTGGCATACCGATCTGCTGTACCTGAATTACCATGAGGGTTGGGGCGGCTACAAACGGGGTAGTCACAAGAAAAAAACCTGGCTGTTGAATACCTCTAAAAAAGTGCACAGCCGAGCCTCAAACTACGGTGCCCAGCTTCGACGTTGCCGTCTTTGAGCAAGAAGCCTCCAAGGATTCAGCGACTGATCGCAGTTCGGGACGTTATCGTCATTTTCGCTTTCTTCAAGAGATCATCAAAGGCCTCTGAATGACTTTCATCCCGAAAAATAGCGCCAGTTAAACGGGTCGCTGAATGGTAATGATCTTACCCAGCGCAGCGTAATCATTACCACCCAGTCGAGAAATGGGATCTACCTGAGTTGCATCAATGACCAGCCGTTCGCCTTTAGATGCGACTTTATCCGACAGATACGCTTGTTTGATTTCGCCGAATACAAGTCCCTGTTTGTTCTTGCCGATTTCCTGATACTCATAGAGTTGGCAGTACAAAGCGATATCACATTCAGATAAGCGAGGCAGTGATTGTTGCCAATCATTGTTGGTTGTCAGATGAATACGCTCTAATTCAGATTGGCCATAGTCCAGCGTTCGAGCTGTCTCAGTCATTTCTTCTGCTAATGAGGAAGGTGCAATATGAACAACAAACGATCTGCTACGCAAAATATTGCGACGTGTGTCTTTTATTTCGCCAGAGGGCTTACTTCCGACAGAAAACATAATCAGCGGTGGGTTACTGCTGATTGCGGTAAAAAATGAAAACGGTGCCAGATTAAAATCGCCCTCTTCATTAGCAGTGAGCACCCAGGCCACAGGCCGGGGAATCACAGTTTGGGTCAATAAGTGATAGGCTTGTGTATCAGACATTTCTTCTACGTTAAGGTGCATAACACGCTTCCCTGGAAAAATCAGCTCTCTGTTTTTGCAAGCTGTTTCTTATACTTTTCAATCGAATTCGGGCTTTGGTGGCCCAGGGGCTTTTGAGGTTTTGTTCGCAGGCTTGAGAAAGGTTCACAGACCCGTATCATTGCAGTTCCCACAAGCCCTGATACGAATCTTTTATGCCCCGCCTCATGCTCCGTGACAAGCACTGGTTGAAGCTTCAGCCAATTCTCAAACAAGCCCGTATAAATAACAAGCCTGATCGTATGCTTTATCTCATTCGTATAGGTATTCCATGGCGTGACCTACTGTGAGTTTGGAAAGCGGAATACCGTTTTCCAGAAGTTTAACGACCGTCTGCCAGGGGCAAATGGTTGAAGGTGTTTAAGTGGACACCGTGCCGGCCTCGTCGGCCTCAGAGTTCGTGTTGTAGGAAACAACAGTCACCGAGGGGCAGACTCATAAATCAAAAATGACTGACCATCAAGACTGAATAGCTGACCATCAAGGCTGTCCAGTCCACTCAAAGGATTGATCATGGAACCATTGATAGACCTCCAGGTATTGAAAACCTGGCAGACTTTCGCTGAAGTGGGCGTTACCATGGCACCGGCTGAATCCTCAGTGACTTCACACTCTCCTGCCAATGGTAGTGGATCAACGGCTTTCAAGCCGTATTGTTGTGGTCGCCACCACCATGAAGGTGGATATTGTCGCCACGGATTGACCGCCTTGAGATGGTTACAGGCCAGTGCCAGTTTAATGTGTCCTTCGATACCTATAGCTGTATTTTTTGAGCGTATCCGATTGCCTGCCAGATTAAAAAGAGGAGGTAGCAAGTTGACTTTAGTATCATAACTACCTCTGAGAAGGAAACCATCTCTAAAACGAGCTAATCCTGTTGGAAGAGGTTTCTTGCCTAGCGTATTGTTGTTGATATCAACAATGTTTCTGAAAATATCCATACTGCTCCCTGCCGGTAGGTAAAAGTCACCCGCGTGTGCCATCTCGCCCTTGAATCTATTTCCAATAACAGCGATCTTCTGTAACTGCTGCGTACCGGCATAATAAATATCTATCCCTTTGGGAACAATATCCCTCCCACCGTAGAGTATGGATTTGCCTATCATAGTGTTATCGGCAAACCGCAGGCCCGAACTCTGGTTCACCGATGCATCAAGGGGGCCTGCGCAAGAGAAGTAAAGTCCGGCCCGTCTGACAGAGACATGGAACAGGTTATTTTCTACAATCAGTTTCCGGTTATAACAACCAGCATAAATAATAGAAAAAGCCCCCACATTGTTATCAGGTCCAACGGGCTGGAAAGTAACATGCCTTATGTGACTGTCTCTGGTTTTATCGAAATCGTGCATGTCATCAATAAAGACCATAGATAGATCTCTAAAACCTGCATCAACTCTGATAACTATTTCAAAACCATCGTCTGCTGCACCAATGATGTTCTGACCGTTCTTCAAAACTATTGCTTTATCAATAAGATACTCAACCTGGGTTTTATCCACCGGAGGGAGAGAGGATGTAGAAGTAGATGACGCAGTAGACAGAGTCTCGGAAGAGAGCAGTATAACAGTGTCTTCAGGAATCCGTTTGATCGTCTCACTCAGATCCTCTGTCTCCCCTGTCGGATCAGCAGTGAGAACAATACACTGTCGTCCACTAAAAAGTTTGCTGTACTGGTTCAGCCGCTGAATAACCCCCGTCGTTAGTCCCGTAAGAGAGTCACACAATACTGTCGGCAGAGGAGAATAGGGTGCTGTAGAAGAAGAGGTTGTGGCTGGAGAAGAGTTGACGTTTGGAGATTGAGTCGTCCGGGCTTCTGCAAACAAAGCCATCAACAGGAGTAAAGGGACGACTAATCGGGCTAATAAATAGTGTTTCAGCGTGATCATGCTCAGGACCCCTTGAAGCAATCGACATGAAGTCTAGACTCTGTATTTATACTTATCCATCAAAAAAATTGTTCCATTCAGTGCTGTAAAGACTTTTCAGATTTTAATAAAAAAACCTTCACCATTGGCAACGTTTACACACTGATTTTAATCACAGATCTCAGGGTAAATATTAAGCCCCACCCACAGCACAAAAACCTAATCTTGTTCGTCCTGAACAACCATCTTGTGCAGGGTGTTCACGTTTGGCATTCCGGGGAGCATTTGGATTAAAAGGCAGAGATGAGGCATGGGGCTTGATAGACGTTGATCCAGCCGCTTCCCACAAATGTTCGAATGTGTTTGCTAAGCGTTATCAACCGGGATTTGCTTCAGTGAGTACATGGTCTTCGGCAGGCTTTGATGTTGCCTGTCATTCTGATTTGCCGACTTCCAAAGCCACGAATAATATTGGCACAGCAGGATTAACCTCAGGTCAGAAGCCAGGTACCCGGCAGTCAGCAGTCCAGTCGCTACCCAAAATGTGGCAGTGGATTGAGTGGAAAGAGATTCTATACTCTGTTGACACATTAAGCTCGATCGTGGTTTGGCACAAAGCTCTTTGCAAGTCGGTAATATGAATTTTTAAAGCAGTGTTACCGGCTTCCTGATATAAACATTCCAAAAGCATGAGGCTCATTTCCTACTGTTGAAGACATTGCCTTTATTTATGAAGACATTAAATAGGATTATCGTGGTAAGGATTCATCTGTTGTGACTTTAAAATATCAGACAGAGTACAGTTATGAATATTTCCAGATACAGTTTGGTCATCACTTTATTGTCAATAATTTATGCCTTACCCTGTCATGTCTACGCCACAGATGCGCCAGCAGGCAGTTCCACAGATGCGCCAACAGGCAGTCCCACAGATACGAAGGTTTCAAGTTGCTCTGATTTAGCCAGCGATGTGGATAAGAAGGTGTGTGACTATCATTTGTCGGCTTTTGAGGCTCTGATCAGGGAAAAAAACGATCAGATATCTCCAACAACATCATACTCAACGGCTTCACCTAGTGCTTCTCCAATTCCCGAAACGGTCAATATAAAAAAAATATCGGCTACAACAAGGCTGGATAAAGAGGTTTTTGAAACCAGCATTCCAACATTGTTTATCTTTGATGCGCAATCACCCGGACAGGAACACCCCGCCGTTTATGAATTGCCATTGACTGTGCCCGTTAGTGGCGACGATATCAGAGGAGTAAAGAGTTTTCAGTTGCCTGATAACTCAGCTTTTGTGGGGAACAGTAAAGATATTCGACCAGAGTTCGTAATCGAGGGAGGCATACAAAATCATTATGTGATGTCGGCACCCAATAATGATGCTGTCTACTATCTGGCGAATATCGAAATTGATTCCAGAAATCCTCTGGACAGCGGCGGTTCTTCAGCGACGGCTGCCTCAGATTCCACCGGTAAAGAGAGTCATAAACCTTTTGGCGTTCTTGAACTGAAAGGTGCGGGTATTTTTGTTGCAGACAACATCAAGGTGGTACTGGATCCGGCAGATTATCGTAAGACTCTCCAACCAGTAAAGCTGGGATGTACAAATTTTGCTGACGGGAGAGGAACAGAAGAGACTTTCGTCTATCGATTTATGGACTCTGAATTTGATCTGCTGCAAGGCTTAAAAAAAACAAAATATGGTTTACACGCTGCAATAAGTGTTTCCTGTTATCAACAAACAGGGCAAGTGAGGTTGACCATGAAAAACACTAAAACCGTTATATTTGTACCCCCTGGAGATCCAATTTCCCCTAATGCACCAGGCAGTGGTGATTTGTTCTCTATTGACTTATGGCCAAGAGACAACATTATGCGCTTTGTCGATTCTTCCTGTAACAGAGTCGTTGATCAGTTTGACAATGATCTATCCATTAACTTAGCTGATCCATCGCGTCCCGATCTGTATATGGGTGACATCTGGAACAGTATCTGTACTGAGATTAATGTGATTCATGGAGCCTTTGGATTAAAAGACAGAGAACTGGCATGGGGTTGGATATTAACTGATTACAACAGTGATTATGGCTGTGATCCTGCAGTGAAAAAGACTTATCAACCAAGGTTTGCTTCATTGAGCGAATGGTCTGAAGCAGGTGTTGAAGTTGCAGCTAATTGCACAATGCCAACATCTACTTCTATAACCCGGGTGCCCTTCGCTATTGTTGGTGCCGAAGCTCTGGAAAAGAATGATGCCAGTGCAGCAGGATTAACCCCGGGGCAAATAGCAGGCATAGGAGTTGCTGCTGTTTTTGTGGACCAGGTCATTACTCAGGGCTGGTTCTATCTTTCACACCGGATCAGGCAAGACTGGATACGGCATACCAGTCAGGCGTTAGCCGCTACATTGGGGGTGGGGCTGCCGGTAATCCAGTTGATGCCAAAATGCATCAGTCGGTTGACAGGCAGGAGTGCAGTGCACACTCTATTGACAGAAGAAAAGCAACCATAGTTTGTTGCAAGAAGCCCCCTTAAGTCAGTAATCTGGATTAGCGTAAATCGCCGTAAACCATCGCCCTTTTAGGGCGGTGATATAAGGTGTGAAGGCCGGGCCGCGCAGGCCGGGCCGCGCAGGTGCAGAGCCTTCCGCTTGCGTGTTTGTAGATCCAAGGGGCACCCGGTGACTGCTGATGGAGGCTTATGCGTGGGAATGCATACCTCCACTGAAAAGCAGACTCTACACCGTGAGATAGGTATGGGTTCCCTAGCTGGGACCCACAAGGTCCGAAAGCATGGGAATCAGAGTTTTGTGACACCCTCGACAAGGGGGGAGTGTCACCCTTTATTTGTGAAATATCCGGTCTAGCAGCCTGTCGGACTTGAGCGTCCGTAGCGAGGATTGCAAGAAACAGAGATTTTTAGACCAATTTATTGCAACCGCAGTAGGACAGTCTTAAGTCCGACAGGCTGCTAGGATTTACGACGAACTTAAAGAGAATTATCACAGTAAAGATGCTGCAGTTTTGGCTTTTAAAAAATCAGACAGAGTACAGTTATGAATATTTCCAGACCCGGCCTGGCGGTTGCTCTACTCTCGGCAATGTATGCTTTTCCCTGTCATGCTTTCGCCACGGATGGGCCAACGGAAAGTACCTTGTTCAAAAAGTTTTCAAGCTGTTCTGAGTTGACCGGTGTTGATAGAGACGTGTGCAGCCATCACTTATCTGCTTTTGAGAAACTCATAAGGGAAAAAAACAGTCAGTTATCTCCGACAACGTCTTTCCCGGTTACTTACTCAACTATTTCTCTAAATAGCTCCCTGAGCACTGCTCCAGGTACTTACTTGATATCTGAAACGGTCAAGATAAGAAAAATATCCGCTACGACAAAAAGACTGGGTCGTGAGATTTTTAGAACTGATGATCCAACCTTGTTTATCTTTGATGCAGAGCAAGTCCCCGGCAAGGGGCAACCGGCCATTTATGAATTACCATTGACAGGTGGCGTCAGTAGCAGTTCCGGAAGTGTCAACAGTTTTCAGTTACCGGATAACTCGGCTTTTGTTGGGAACGGGACGGCTATTCGGCCTGAATTTGTTATTGAGGGAGGTATGCTGAGTCATTACGTGATGTCGGCACCCAATAATGGTTCTGTCTATTATTTGGCGAATATTGAAATTGATTCCAGGAATCCTCGGAAAAAGGCTGTTAGATCAACGACAGCTCCTACAGGATACCCGGCGGTTACAACTCCCACTTCAAAGGCTCACATACCCGCAGGCGTTCTGAACCTGAAGGGCGCAGGTATTTTTTTTGCGGATAACATCAAGGTAGTACTTGATCCGGCGGATAATCAGGATGATATTGATCTGGTAAAACTGGGGTGTACAAATTCTGCTGACAGGAAAGGAACAGAAGAGAGTTTTATCTATCGATTTACGGAGACCGAATTTGATCTCCAGAAAAGCCTGAAAGATGTAACACATTTTCAAAATGCTGCATTGAATGTCGATTGCAATGAGAAAACAGGGTATGTGAAGTTGACCATGAAAGACACTACAACAGTCATATTTGTACCCACTAAACCCCTGTTACCTCGTCCGACACATAGCAATGGTGTCGTGTTCTCTATGAATTTAGCGCCCAGAGAAGATGTACTGCGCCTGGATAAATCTACCTGTAACAGCGTCGTTGATCAGCATGGCAATGATTTATCGGTCGACTTAACAAACAAATTTCATCCAGATCATTATATGGGTGGTGTCCGGGGCGTCAATTACTGTTCTGATATCAAAATAATGCAAGGAGCTTTTGGAATAAAAGATAGAGAGGAAGCATGGGGCTTGATAGTTGTTGATCACTCCGATACGCACAGCTGTTCGACTGCATTGGATAAGCGTTATCAACTGGGATTTGCTCCTGTGAGTGCATGGTCGAAGGCAGGCTTTGATGTTGCCTGCAATTGCACCATGCCAACATCGGTTTCATTCAGTTCATTCCCAACCTATCTTTATACAACGCAGGTAGCATACACTTCACACACACTGATTCCGGGTAAAGGTGCTCTGTCTATTGACAGTAATGGCACTAAAGGATTGACCGAACTGGAGAAAGCAGGCATTGGTATTGCCGCAGTTACTTTGGATCAGGCCATTACTCATAGCTGGTTCTATCTTTCAAACCGTATCAAGCAAGCCTGGATAAGGCATACCAGTCAGGTATTAGCTGCTACATTAGGTTTGGGTATTCCCGCCATCCAGTTGCTACCGAAATGTAGAAGTGGATTGAAAAAAGCAGATATAGAGATTGGTCTATTGAAAGATCCCGCTCTAGAGATGTAGTTTGTCGAAAAAACACCACTTCCAAAGGAATGGGACTCATTCCATCTTAGGGAGGGCATTACCTTTATTTATAAAATATGCAGTGCAGGATAAATAGTAGCCTTCGGATGGATTATTAAAGAAAGGGTGCTTATATTTTTAATGTTTAAAAATTAGACAGGGTGCAGTTATGAATATTTCCAGATCCGGGCAAGGGGCTGTCCTATTGTTAGCAATCCATACCTTCTCCTGTCATGCTTCACCCACAGCTTGCTCAACGGAAAGTTCCACATGTACAAAATTTTCAAGTTGTTCTGAATTAGCCAGTGATACCGATAGGAGCTTTTGCATGCACCATTTAGATGCTTTTAAGGATCTCATCAGGCAAAAGAACAATCAGGTACCTCCGACAACATTTACGCCGGGCACTTCTCCAGGGATACACCCAGGTACCCCCTCAGTGTCTGCGCCCATTGCTGAAACGGTCGAGATAAGAAAAATATTCGCTACAGCAGAACCATTGGGTCAAGAGATTTTTAAAACGGACGTTCCAACCCTGTTTATATTTGATGCAGAGCAATCGTCAGGAGAGGAGCAACCAGCCGTTTATGAATTACCACTTAAGACCATCAGTCGCGGTCGTAGAACATTTAATACTTTTCAATTACCGGATAACTCGGCTTTCGTGGGAAACAATGCAGATATTCTGCCGGAATTTGTGATTGGGAGAGGCAAACATCATCATTTCATGATCTCGGCAACCCGTAGTAATTCTGTCTACTATCTGGCGAATATCGAAATTGATTCCAGAAATCCTTTAGATATGGGGAGGGGTTTAGCAACAGGGCAGCCGTTTACAACCCCGACCACACAGAATCACACTCCATTCGGTATTATGGATCTCAGAGGTGCGGGTATTTTTGTTGCTGACAACATTAAAGTGGTAATGGACCCAGCGGATAGTGATATGAAGATCGGGCTGGTAGAGCTGGGCTGTCCCAATTATGCTGACGGGTTTGGAACCGAGGAAAATTTCATCTACCGATTTATGCGCTCTGAGTTTTATCTGTCACAAGGTGAGCAAGGACCAACACGCCGTCAAAACGCTGCATTGAGTGTCAGATGTCTTCAGAAAACAGGGCAAGTGGCGCTGACCTTGAAAGACACCACAACATTCATATCTGTACCCACTGGCAGGACAGCAACCGATTCACCAAAAAGCAGTAGTGAGTTGTTCTATATAGCCTTATATTTCAGGAAAAACGTTCTGAACTTCGTCGATTCTACCTGTAACAGCGTCGTTGATCAGTTTGGCAATGATTTATCCATTGATCGGGATAATCCATCGGATCCTGATCACTATATGGGGCGCGTCTTTAATAATAATTTCTGTTTTGATTTCAAAATGATAAATGGAGCATTTGGATTAAAAGGCAGAGAGCAAGCATGGGGTTTTGTACCGGCTGTTGAGAACGTCGGTAAGCGTAGCTGCTGGGGTAAGAAAAGATATCAGGCTGGATTTGCTTCAGTGAGCGAATGGTCTTCGGCAGGTTCTGATGTTGCCTGTCATTGCAGTATGCCAACATCTACTTCATCCATTTCAAACACTTCAGTCAGTTCATTCACAACTTCTTCCTTTACGACTCAGGTTTCACCCGCACTGACTCCTGATGTTGTTGTTACAGGCGCTCTGGTTATGAATAAGACTGATGCCGAAGGATTAAAGGCATTAGAAAAATTAACCACGGGGGAGAAAGTATGCGTTGGAGCTGGCGTGTTTCTTGCCGACCAGATCGTTACTCAGTCCTGGTTCCATCTTTCAAAACGGATCAGGCAAGCCTGGATAAGGCATACCAGTCAGGCATTAGCTATTACGTTTGGTTTGGGTTTTCCGGCATTTCAGTGGCTACCGGGATGTATCAGTGGATTGAGAGGAAGGTCAGGGCACGCCGTATTGGGGGATAAGGAGCCATTGGGATATCAAGATATATTTGAACCACGCTAGTGTAGTGCGACCTAATTAACAGTACATAAAGACTCCTAACGGTCTACTATGGATGTTATTCCAACCACTGCCTGTTTTTACTATGCGAGTTGCCACAGAGATAATACTTGATGCTTCTGAAGAAATACGACTCAGAAAGATTACTTCATCAAATACTTGCCCTCTTCGCTTGGCCCGCCGTGCCCAGATTGTTCTTCTCTCTGCAGAAGGAAAAAGCAATCTTGAGATTGCGCAAATACTGAAGATCGGTCGTCATCAGGTCAGCCGCTGGCGTGACCGATATGCTCAGGAAGGCTTCTCCGGGATTGAACAGGATCGAGCTCGCAGTGGCCGTAAAAAGAAGATTGATGCTGCTGAGATTGTGAGTCTGACCACAAACACCCTTCCGGAAAATGCCACTCACTGGAGCACCCGAACTATGGCTGCTGTTAGCGGTATCAGTGAGAGAAGTGTTCGCCGGATATGGCATGCATATGGCCTCAAGCCTCACCTGGAAAAGACATTCAAGGTGTCCCGAGACCCGAAATTTGTGGAGAAGCTTGAAGATATTGTCGGACTCTATCTGTCTCCTCCTGAACATGCGTTGGTGCTGTGCTGTGATGAAAAAAGTCAGGTTCAGGCACTCGATCGAACACAGCCTGGCTTACCGTTGAAGAAAGGGCGTGCCGCAACAATGACTCATGATTATAAACGACATGGTACAACCACTCTCTTTGCAGCACTGAATGTACTTGATGGTGCTGTCATCGGTCAGTGCCAGCAGCGTCATACCCATGTGGAATGGTTGAAGTTTCTTAAACAGATAAATAGGGAAACGGCAAAAGACAAAGAGCTGCACCTGATTTGCGACAACTATGCGACTCACAAACACCCGAAGGTGCGAGAATGGCTGGAAAAACATCCTCGTTTTCATATGCACTTTACGCCAACGTCAGCATCATGGTTAAACATGGTTGAGAGATTTTTTCGGGATCTCACGAGTCAGCGTTTACGCCGTGGTGTGTTTGTCAGTGTGCCACAGCTAGTCAGTGCGATTGATGAATATATTGAAAAGCATAATCAAAATCCAAAGCCGTTTATCTGGACTGCTAAGGCAAATGATATCTTAGAAAAAGTCGTTCGGGCTAATCGCCGGTTAAGTTGCAAAAAGAACGACGCACTACACTAGGAGCCCATATGATCCGCCTCCGGAAGGTTTTTCTGAACCCTCCACAATTCGGTGGTCCGGGTTATTTACTATGGGACAGGACTTTTCCTGTATTTATGAAATATCCGGTCTAGCAGCCTGTCGGACTTAAGACTGTCCTACGCGGCAGCTGCTCCTGCGTTGCTCTAGCTCCTGCATCCATGCAGTCGTGCGGTTGCAATAAATTGGTCTAAAAATCCCTGTTTCTTCGTCAAATAGCTCGCTATTCTCCTCAGAAACAGAGATTTTTATCCTCAATTTCTTGCAATCCTCGCTACGGACGCTTAAGTCCGACAGGCTGCTAGGATAAATAACGCCCCTAAAAAGTATGGTTAAGGAAAGGATACTTCTGTTTTAACGTTTAAAAATCAGACAGAGTGCAGTTATGAATATTTCCGGAATCGGGTTAGCTGTTGCGCTATTGTCAGCAATTTGTGGCTTCTCTTGTCATGCTATCACTACTGTTGGGCCAACGGTCGGTTCCGAATATACAAAGTTTTTAAGTTGTTCAAAATTAACCAGTAGTTTCGACAGAAAGGTGTGCAGTCAACATTTACCCGCTCTCAAGGCTCTTATCAGGGAGAAGAATAATCAGTCACCTTCGGCAACACCTTCTTCAAGCGCGTCTCCGGTTACCTCCCAAAATATATCGGCAAGTGCTTCCTCAAATATTTCCTTGCAAACTCCCACAAGCTCTTTTCCAGCCGCTACTCCAATTTCTGAGACGGTCAGGATAAGAAAAATATCCGCTACAACAGAAAGATTGAGTCATGAGGTTTTTAGGGTCACCCAACCAACCTTGTTCATCTTTGATGCAGAGCGAGTATCAGGAAAGGGTGAACACGCCGTCTATGAATTGCCACTGACAGAGCCTGACAGTGGCAATCCCAGGATGACCAGGAGTTTTCAATTGCCTGTTAATTCGGCTTTTGTGGGGAGCAGAGAGGATATTCTGCCTGAATTTGTGATTGCGGGAGGCATGCAGAATCATCACGTGATGTCGGCAACCTGTAATGATTCCGTCTATTATCTGGCGAATATCAAAATCAATTCCAGAAATTCTCAAGAGCAGGGTGGTTCATTAGCAACAGCTGCCACAGTATCCCCCGGTTCAACCCCGACCACGCAGTATCATGCGCCTCCGGGTATTCTGGATTTGAGGGGGGCAGGTATTTTTGTTGCAGACAATATCAAGGTGGTACTTGATCATGCGGATAATGGGATGAGGGTTAATACAGTAGACCTGGGGTGTACTGATTATGCTGATGGGAGAGGAGCAGAAGAGTATTTCATTTATCGATTTACAGACTCTGACATTGAACTTCAGCAAGGGTTAAATAATGTTCATAACGCTGCATTGAATCTTGAATGTTATAAGGAAACAGGGCAAGTGCGGTTGACTATGAAAAACACTACAACGGTCTTGTCTGTATCCACTGAAACTGATGCTGCAGGACGCGGGATGCCCCAGGGCAGTAGTGTGTTGTTCTCCATTAGCTTGTTGCCTAAGGAAAATATTCTGAGCTTTTTTAATTCTACCTGTAACAGTGTCGTTGATCAGTTTGGTAACGATCTATCCATTGACCCTGCTAATCCATCGGATCCCGATCACTATATGGGCGGCGTCTTTGGCAGTGACTGTTCTGATATCAAAATGGTTCAGGGAGCGTTTGGATTAAAAGACAGTGATCAGGCATGGGGTTGGATACCGGTTGAACATGCCGAAAAAGAGAGCTGTTGGGCTCAATATGAGAAGAGTTATCGAGCGGGTTTTGCTCCAGTGGGTGTATGGTCTAAGGCAGGTTTTAATGTTGCATGCACTGCTTCTCCCTTTGCAACTCAGATACCTTACACAACGGCTGATGCAGATGCTCTGGTCGGGAATAAAATCAGCAGATCAAAATTAACCGGATTAGAGATCATAGGTATATCTTGCCTGTTCGGCGGGAGCCAGTTCATTGCTCAAATCTGGTTCCGGCTTTCAGACCGTATCAGGCAAGCCTGGATAAGGCACACCAGTCAGGTGTTGGCGGCTACATTGGGTTTGGGTCTCCCGGCACTCCAGTTGGTTCCGAAATGTGTCAGTGGATTGAGAGGGTACAGTGTATCGCCGATAAAACACTCTCTGTTACATGATGATTTTGATTCACTCTAAGTACCCCACCGTACGAAATCACATTTTCTGACCTGTTTTTCAGGCGTTCGTGGCAACTGCTCCTGCGTTGCTGTAATTCCTCATTCGGTTAAAAAAATACGACAATGGATATTCTTTTTGCTAGAGAAGACTTTGCCTTTATTTATTAAATATCTGGTCTAGGATGAATAACGGTCTTAGGAAGGATTGTTACGTTAAGGACGCTTCTATCTTGACTTTTAAAAAATCGACAGATTGCTGTTATGATAATTTTCAGGTTAGATATAGTAGTTGCTTTACTGTTATCAATTTATGCCTTCCCCAGTTGTGCTTTTCCTGCCGTTAGTTCAACGGTCAGCTCCACATATACAGAGGTTTCGAGTTGTTCTGAGTTGACCAGTCGTGTCGACAGAAACGTGTGCAGTCATCATTTAGCCGCTTTCAAGGCACTTATCAGGGAAAAGAACAATCGTCTTTCTCTAATTCCTGAAACGGTTATGATACGAAAAATATCCGCTACATCAGAAAGATTGAGTCATGAGGTTTTTGAAACGCTCCATCCAACCCTCTTTATCTTTGATGCAGAGCAATTACATGAAAAGAAACAGCCAGTCGTCTATGAATTGCCATTGACAGAGGATGCCAGAATCAGCCACGAAGGGGGATCAACTTTTCACTTGCCGGATAACTCGGCTTTTGTGGGAAATGGAGCAGATATTCTGCCTGAGTTTGTTACTCAGGGAGGCTTACAGGACCACTACGTGATGTCGGCGACTCATAGTGATTCTGTCTATTATCTGGCTAATGTTGAAATTGATTCCAGAAACCCTTCAGTCGCAGACAGTACGCAAGCAACTGCGCCATCTGCGTACCCCTCTTCAACCCCGACCAGACAGAATTATGCAGCGTCAGGTATTCTAAATCTGATGGGTGCGGGTATTTTTGTAGCAGACAACGTCAAAGTGGTACTGGGTCCGGTAGATAACAAGGCGCAGATTAAACCCGTAAAATTGGGGTGTACAAGCTTTGCTGGTGGACAAGGATCAGAAGAAAACTTCATCTTTCGATTTATGCACTCTGAATTTAATCTCCTGCAAGGCGTAAAAGGACCAGCACATATTCAAAACGCTGCATTGAATGTTGAATGTTCTGATAAAACAGGGCGAGTGCAGTTGACTATGAAAAACACTAAAACCGTTCTATCCGTACCCACTGATACGCCAACACCTGATTCGTCACAAGGCAGTGCTGTCTTGTTTGCTATAAACGTATGGCCCGGAGAAAACGTTCTGAGCTTTGTCGATTCTACCTGTAACAGCGTCGTTGATCAGTTTGGCAATGATCTATCGATCGACTTGGTTCAGTCATCGGATCCTGATCATTATATGGGGGGTATCCGGTGCAGTAGTAACTGTTCTGATATTGAAATAATTCAGGGAGCATTTGGATTAAAAGACAGAGAACAGGCGTGGGGTCTGATAGAGGTTGATGATGCCGATAAACACAAGGGTATGTCCGCATTGGAGGAGCGTTATCAAGTCGGCTTTGCTCCTGTAAGTGCATGGTCTGAGGCAGGTTTAGATGTTGCTTGTAATTGCACTATGTCAGCGCCAGCTTCATCCAGTTCATTAATAGCATTGCCCTGTACAGCTCAGTTAGCCAACGCTTCATTTATAGCCGGTTCCGATTCGGGTGAAGCAGGCTTCATAGTTAATGAAAATGACAATGCAGGATCAGACGAAAATCAGAGATTGAAAGTAGTCGTAGTGTCTTCCCTGCTTGCTGTGGACCAGGTCATTACAAATACCTGGTTCTATTTTTCATACCGAATCAAGCAAAACTGGATCAGGTATAGCAGCCAGGCCTTAGCGGCTATCTTGGGACTGGGTATTCCGGGAATCGTAGCCGTGGAGATAAAGAGTTTTATCCGTGCATTGAGAATGAAAGACCTCACTGTAGTACTGGTCATTGAGCCAAAGTAGTTTTTCGTTTCATACTCATTGCTTTGCAGTAGGACAGCCAATTTATAAGACCAGTTCGTTTAAGTCTGGTCGATAATAGACTCATAGTTTTGAGCTTCTTTGACAGGTATGATATTGACGCTCTCGGTTTGGGAATCAAAAACAATAGAGACTTCGCCTGATTTCAATAACCCAAGTACCTGCTGAATACGACTTTCCTGATCCTGCTCAAAACCGTTGTCGGTCCCTTCCCGGCTGACAAATTCAGCAATCAGGTTGTGCAGTGTTTCTGTGTTTAGTTCCTGATAAGGAATAATCATTCTTCAGCTCCTGAATATGGCCTTATGGATATAATTCCAGATCGGTGACCAGAAAGTGGTCTCCCCTGGACTCCCAGACCACATTAATGTCCCAGAGTGCGAAGCCATGCCTTCGCCCGGTGGTATCTCTGAGGTAGGCCGGGCGTGGATCCTGCCCCAATACCTGTTGAATCAGTTCCACCAGAGAGCGTCCGGTCCGGCGTTCATAAGCCAGGCATTTAATCATGGCCTCTTCGCTGAATTCCACTGCTGCCATGATGGCGGGTAAAGGTGCAAAGCCACCTTTAGCTTCTGGCAGAGCATCGGCGTAGGGCAGGTAGGGTTTGATATCAATAACCGGTGTGCCATCCAGCAGATCAGCTTCTGCCAGTCTCAGTATCAACTTGCCGTTCCCCGATTGGATGCTTTTCAGTTTTACCACAGACAGGCCAATGGGGTTAGGACGATGGGTCGAACGAGTGGCAAAAACGCCCATGCGCTGTTTACCACCAAGTCGGGGAGGGCGAATGGTAGGGCGCCAGCCTTGATTCATGGTTTCGTGAAAAACAAAATGAACCCAGAGGTGAGAGAAACCTTCCAGACCACGTACCAGGTTCTCCTGGTTGAAGGGTGGTAACAGTTCCAGCTCTGACTCTGCCGCTGTGACAATGCCCGGTTGGCGGGGGATTCCAAATTTTTGCCGGTAGCAGGAGTGAATCACTCCAATTTGTTGAAACTGGAAACTGCTTTTGCTCACATTTAACCCGTAATCGCTGTTTTGACCGGGCAATATAATGGAAAAATGAGGCTCTTAACAGGTCTTAGCCTCATGACGGGTCATTGTTTCAAAGCAACTGTGCTGGGCCTGATCAGGATTTCTCTAGAAAGATCAGGAGCCTGACAGAGACTATCAGACTCCTGTTGTTTTCAGGAAGTCTTTTTTCTCCAGAAGGTTGCCTGGGCAAGGGTATGCTGGTGTTTTCTGGCGGTTTCCCGGATGACAAAAGGAATATCTCTGGGTGGTTTAATCTCCTCAAAATGTTGGCCCAGAACTCTTTTCAGCCCGTCATAGGTTGTCAGGGCCTCACCATTCTCACGTATTCCTCCCAGCCATTTATCCTTTGACGTGTATTCTTCCAGCCAGGTATAGGGCGAAGTCAGCACCAGCAGTCCCTCCGGACGGATTCGCTCATGAACAGAAGAAAGGAATTTATGGGGATCGTTGAGTCGATCAATCAGATTCCCGGCAAAGACAAGGTCATAGTTATTGTATTTGGTTTTGAGATTACAGGCGTCTCCCTGGGTAAACAGAACACGACTGACATCAATGTTATCGGCAAAGTCAGTCAGTTTGGCTTCACGGTATTCACCCAGTTCTCCCTCAAAGGGCACAAAGTATCGAATTTTTCCATTCTGCTGAAGCCTGGAGGCCGCAGAGATAAAACGAGCTGAGAAGTCGATTCCATCAACATGTTTGAACCAGCGGGCCAGCTCAAAACTGCTTCTCCCTACCGAGCAGCCCAGATCCAGTGCCCGGGTGCAGTTGAGGTCTGTCAACAGCTCATGGCAGACTTCGGCACAGGCCCGGGGGAAATTTTCAACACCAAAGTAGCTTTCACCATAATGAAATTCCAGATACTGAGCCACCAGCGCATCGGTTTCGTAGGGGTTCAGGTTGGCATTAAGCTCAGCAGTGGATTCAACATAGCGAAAACCGGCATGCTGGAAAAAATGTCGCCTGAAAGCATATCGGGAATCCCGGATCGCATAGTTACCTGTCGAGATCCAGCAGCCACCTTTGATCAGGTTATGCCGGCCGTCAAATGTGGGGGTTGAAAAGTCATCGTAGTAGGGATGAACCTTGAAGCCTTCAAAGGCATCAATGGGAGTCGTTGTCCATTGCCAGACATTGCCAATGACATCATAAAAGTCCCCCGTCCTGAACTGGTTAACCGGACAGGAAGAGGCCCAGTATTCGAGGTTGATGTTGCCAGGAGCCTGTTTCCAATAAGGTTGGTCTGTATCAATGCTGTCTCGCAAACAATACCATTCAGCTTCGGACGGCAGTTGTATCTGCAGCCCTGTCATTTCTGACTTCCATCGGCAGAAAGCCTGAGCCTCATGGCAGTTGACATCCACGGGCCAGTTCCAGGGCATGTCTATCTCTTCCAGCATGGTCCGGTATCGGTAATTTTCATCACCGGGAACCCAAAACTCAGGGTGAATGGCTTCGGCAAAGGTAGCCCACGCCCAGCCCTCGTCGGTCCAATATTTTTCGGCGTTGTAGCCCCCATCCCGGACAAACTCAAGAAACTCCTGGTTGCTGACCAGGTACTGGCTGGCCTTGAAGGCAGGGATAGTTTCTTCATAGTGACCGTATTCGTTGTCCCAGCCATAAAGAGCATGATCATATGGCTTGCCGAGAATCTGGTGGCCACCGGCATGTTCAATCAACTGATTTTCCGGCGCTGCCCCGGAAGTTTTGCAGGGTTGCCAGTCCGGGTGAGGCGTGACGTAAGCCAGGGGTAACTGACGAATGAGAACCGATGAGGTCTCCAGGTGGATGCGCTCATGCTCAATGCCCATCATGATCAGCCAGGCTGGACTTTCCCAGGTGATGGGTATTTCCAAAGGCATGGTTTCTATAAATTCAACGATGAGTGCCCTGACTTTTTGACGGTATTCCTTCATGGCTGGAACCGTTGGCCAGTCGTAGTTGTTTTCGTCCAGATCATCCCAGGACATTTCATCAACGCCGATGGCTACCATTGCCTCAATATCGGTATCTACTCGTTGATTAATCAGGCGGGCAGCAATCAGTTTGTTGATAAAAAATGCTGCGGTATGGCCGTAGTAGAAAATCAGGGGGTGTCTCTGGGAAATAGCCTTACGATAATAGGCCTCATCACCGGTGAGTGTTTCAAAAAGACGATCGTAGATATCGTAGGTTTCGCAGAAATACTGAATCAGTTCCTGGCGCTTTGCTTCCGGAGTGCCTGAATCGAGTATCAGCGTTCTTGTGGGGATCTGGAGTGGCGAGGTGTTTTCAGTAGACGTCACATTTGGCACGAGCTAACCTCCAAAGCAATTTAACAATGCGTTACGGTTTGACCAGAGACTATTAAAATATCCTATATGGTCTAGAGCTTAAAGGCAGTAGTATCAAGGTTGATCGATATGTCAATTTCAGCCAGTTAACTAATGCCTTTCGCGCTGCCACAGATCATACGTTTTCAAAGTGTTGTTGGATGACAGGTTATCAATGGATTGCTCTGGAAAGAGTTGAAAGGTCTGTCAGTTATTCAATGACAGACCTATATAATCCATTCAGGGTTTGAACTCAGCTATTGCGGCCCTGATCCTGCGAATGCCTTCCTCCAGAGTAGATCGACTGCAGCCAAAGTTCAGTCTCAGGTAGTCACGGTCTCCAAACTGGGCACCGGGGGAGAATCCCACACCGGCATCTTCAAAGAAGCGGTGTGGATCATCCAGGCCCAGTTCGCTGACATTAATCCAGGCCAGGTAGGTAGACTGCAGTGGCAGCATACTTAAGCCCTTAATGTCATTGATTTCGGACATCAGTAAATCGTGGTTACCCCGAAGATAGTCGAGCAGACTCTGGCGCCAGGGTTCGCCATGTTCGTAGGCGGCTCTGGCAGCCGTCAAGCCTATCAGCATGTTATCCGGATCAGGGACGATACCCTTGCGCACTCTTTGAAATTCCATGCGCAATGTGCCATCTGGTATTACGGCAAAGGCACAGCCAAAGCCGGCCAGATTAAATGTCTTGGAAGGCGACATCAGGGTGATAGATGTGTCCCGGGTGAATTCACTCAGACTGGCATAGGGGATGTGTTCGGCATTACGATCAAGAATCAGGTCGCAATGCACTTCGTCAGAACAGACGACAATGCTGTACTTTTTGCAGAGCGCCTCGATAGTCTCCAGTTCTTCCCGGGTAAGTACCCGGCCATTGGGGTTCTGAGGATTACATAGCATCAACAGCCGGGTGTCGTCGGTGATCCTGTGTTCAAAGGCTTCCAAATCCAGCTGCCACTGATTGTCCCTGATCACCCAGTCCAGTCCGATCATCTGGCGTCCTCCCAACCTGGGTGCCATCAGAAAGGGGTAGTAAACCGGCAGAGGCACTGCAACGGTCTCTCCGGGACCAGCGACGCTTCTCACCGCAATATTGAGTGCGGTCACCAGTCCCGGCAGCCAGACAATCCAGTCTTTTTCAATCTGCCAGCCGTAGAGGTTTTGCATTCGCTCGACAATTCGATCTTCCAGACCCTCATCGGCCAGGGTATAGCCAAAAACACCGTGGTCAACACGTTGTTGCACAGCTTCAATGATTTCAGGGGCGGATTTGAAGTCCATATCCGCCACCCAGAAAGGCAAGATATCTCTATCTTTGTAGCGATCCCACTTAAGGCTTGAGGTATGACTTCGGTCGATAAAAGTATCGAAATCTGTGGACACGGATACTTCCCCCGGGGTTGGATTGAATGTGTTTCACTGATACTACCTGCAGTCAGTCTTTTTTGAAATCTGATTTATCAGGATGGCTTTGCCGATTTTATCCGTTTTGCTGTCTCGCTGGTCAGCTCAGGGTGGTAAATCCTGCCAGGAGGCTGGAAAATCACGGTTTTGTAGACAATGCTCAGAGAACCTGAAGTTTCTCTGTGGAGAAGTCCCGAGTTGATTGCCAGAGGCGTTGTCTATTCGCTGTTGTCAGGAGCCTTGTTGGGGAGTCTGATCATTCTTCCTGGATTGATGTCGGAATATTCTGCTATTGAGCTGGTAGCAGGACGCTTTGCAGTATTTGGTCTATGGGTATCTATCATTGTCCTTTTTCGTCGCGAGATTATTAAAAGAGTCCGGCAAGATGGTATCGTGCCATGGATTTGGGTGGCCCTGCTGACGAATCTTCTTTATTACCTGTTTCTTGTCATCAGTATCCGGAGCCTCGGCGGCGTTTTTGCCTGTATTCTGATAGCCGCCTTACCCATGATTTTTCAGAAATGCTTTTTGGAAAGAAAGGCTGCCAGCCAGCTCACTATGCCTCTACTGCTGTTGATTGGAGCCTTTTTTCTGTTGATTTCCCAGAAGTTTGATCAGGTTAATCCGGACTCACATGAGCAGAGTATGGTCTACGGATTGTTCTGTTTACTGCTGGCGAGTATCTGCTGGCTCACAGGTACCCGCATACAGTTATTAATGGCTACTGAGCGCCCCGATATTGATCCTTCCGATCGTTATCTGTTAACCGGACTGGGCTCTGTATTGGCATTGCCCATGATTTATCCACTGACCTGGCTGGACCACCCTGAATTCACCCTGTTTTCGGGAGGTGTTGTCAATATTGACTGGGCTTACTTCGGAGGAGGGGGGTTGGTAGCAGGGATATTAGCCACCGGTTTGGCCCGGATATGCAGACGCAAAGCAGTGTCGCACAACAGTGATTCAGGATTTTATCCCTGCACAACCCTTGAGGTTTTATTTGGAGTGCTTTTTGTCTTCATGCTGGAAGGGCGCATACCCAACAATCAGGAGTGGGCAGTCATTGCCATCCTGGTTTCGAGTATGGCTCTTTTTTACCGGAACCGAACTGTTTCTCAATTTAATACCAGCTCAGGATAGTTGTTTCTGATCTCGTCCCGGTTACCTCTGAAGAGAATTCTTTCCTGTTTCTGCTCCAGCTGATACTCGTACATGGGGTCATAGTAGCCAACCAATAATTGCTCAATCAGTGGCCGATAACCATCAATGACACCATGAACTTCATGTTGCTGAAGGGCTGAAGAGAGAAGCTCTCCCAGCTCCTGATAACGGGCTCCACCCAATCTTCTGCGAATCCGGCAAAGGCTGTCAGTCAGCCCCTCGCTGAAGCGGGCAAAGCCCTCTTCTTTACCGTAAACGGTCTGGTATTCGGCCAGGTTATTGCTGACATACTCCTGAAGACCTATCTCTACACGCTCTTCTATAGAAGCTTCCAGCAGAATAATGGAGGACTTTTGCATCTTGTTGCTGAACACCCGGGACAGGCTACAGCGCCCGATCAGCTTGCTTTCGTCTTCCAGAAGCAGAGCGCGCCCTGGTTTAAAGTGGCGGTGCTTGAGCATGGCGATAGAAAGACGATTTTCAAAGTCAATCTGAGTGGGCTGGCCACCATAACGACGACCGAAGCTCGACCCCCGATGGTTGGCCAAATCCTCCAGATCAATGCTGTCTTCAATGTCATAAATCAGACGAGTTTTGCCGGTACCGGTTTTGCCACTGAGAATCATAAAGGGAATGTCTTCAACAGACTTTTCCAGTTCATCGATCAGGAACCTTCTCAGTGCCTTGTAGCCCCCTTTGATCAGAGGGTAAGGGGATCCGGACTCGGCCAGCCAGGATTGGGTAATATGAGAGCGCTGACCGCCACGAAAACAGAATAGGTAGCCTTCTGGATGCTTTTGTACAAATTGCTGCCAGTGGGTCACTCTTTCATCACGCACATCGTCAGTGGCTAGCTGATAACCCAGGGCGACGGCAGCATCTTGCCCCCGCTGCCTGTACTCAGTACCAATCACTTCACGCTGGTAATCATCCAGGATTGGCAGGCTGGTCGCCAGTGGGAATGAACCTTTGTTGAATTCAACAGGTGCCCGAACATCCATCAGTGGCACATCATTCAGGAACAGGGCGAGGTAGTCGTGAGTATCCGGGCGTTGCTGGGTCATAAGGTTCCGTAACAGCTCAACGGGAGCGGGCTGGGTTCTTGTCCAAAAGCCCTATAGTTTCGCTGGAACCTGTCTGTTTAAGCAAGTGTGGATTGTTTCTATCGGATATAGAAGGGCAGAGTACAGCCAAACTTACCGGAACAAAACCAGGCAGCACAATACAGGCTGTGTATAGGAATCAGAGTTTGGCTGCTGTGTATATCTGAGTGCAACATTCTGCACAAGGTTTACATCGCCATAGCGATTGCCCAAATGGCTTTCTGATAACAGGTTTTTAACATTTGATGAGCATTAAAACTGCATGATTTCTATTTCAAGCTGTCTGTTGCCTCTGGGTTTGGCTTTGTGGAGAAGGTGGTAGAGGCTTGCTAAAGATACGAACGTAAAAAAGCCCAGACCGGTGGTTACTGTAATAATCGTAGGGTCAGGTCTGTATCCAAAGGCAGCAACAACTGACATAGGCAGTTTTTCACGACTGAGTATTTCATAACCATTGCCAACGATTAAATTTTTTCCCAAGTCCCAGAGAGTGCTCGATTGACCCGCAATTTTTTCAAATTCATGCCAGGCATTCGAGAACAGTCCAGCTCCCAGACTGGCGATTACAATCCATGAAAATGCTCTCAAACAGGCGCTATCGGTTTCCGGGTTGAATGGTATTAGTTTTGTAGCAATGACTCCCATAGGAATAAAAGACAAGGAAATGGCTTCGTATTTTTTATCAAGGATCAGCGGTAAGGTGGCCAGAGCGCCTTCTCCGGCTTCGCGAAAAGTATATGAGACAACATTGATCAGCAACCCTGACAAGAGAAGTTCTTTTTTACCTGTGACACCTCCAGCGAGCCCGAGAGCCCAGCCACCAGCGCAGATGCTGGCTTTTAATGATGTTAAGCCAGTAATAAGTTCAACCCATTTCTCGGGGATTTCCATCCCTGACTGCGAGAGTAAGACACCCGAAGTGAATACACCGCCCATGGTAATGAGACTGGTGCCAAGCGCTGTCCCCAAAATCTTATATTTGGCTTCTGGTTTAACTCTGATAGAGCCCTCAAGGAGTACGAACATCTCCACGCCTTCCATAATCCAGATAGCAACGCTGGTAAGAAGCGGCTCGGTACCTTGTTTGCTTTTTTTGGCGACAGTTGCAGTAGAGCTTTCACATCCCAGTTTATCTTTAATGGCGTTAAAGTCAGAGCTGTTGCTATAAAACACAGTTGAGTTATTCGGGTTGTTGATTTCTGAGCAGACAAAGGCTTTCAGCTTTCCTCTGTTCTCCCCGCAGCTGATATCGTCTGATGCTGTCTGCGGCAGTCTGGTGCTCATGGAAACCCTATCCGGTACTATGATATTGAATTTTGAAGCAGGTGTGCTTCCGTTAACTGCTGAAGCCACTGTGGAGTAGTCAGATTTAACTAATTCTGAAGTATTCAGAGCAGGACTAGCCAGAGCTGAATGAACAGAAACATAAGCAATCATCGTCGATATTAAGAGCACAAGACAGGTTTTTGACCGTTGCATTGGATGTGTCTCCATGAGCGGGCTGACTGATATAAATTGAATTCAGATAAGCTGGTTTGAACACATTCGTATTGGCTCGAGTAGGTATAGTAAATTTGGGATGAAACGCAACTCGTTTGCATTTACAGGATGACCCAGCAGCCCAAGAGAGAGCTTGTATGGGATTACAACCCCGATGCCTCTGCGCTATCAGGCGTTAACAGACCAATACCTGTGGGTTGCACTCTGTGGATAATAAGATAGAGGCTTGCAAGAGTTACCACTGTAAAATAGCCCAGGCCGGACGTTAAGGTGATAACCGTAGGATCGGGTCTGTATCCAAAGGGAGCAATAATCGACATTGGCAGTTTTTTATCGCTGAGTATCTCATAGCCATCGCCCACCGTTGTTTGTTTGCCCAAATCCCAGACAGTAGCGGATTCACCGGCAATTTTTTCAAAATCATGCCAGGCTCCCGAGAACAGTCCGGCCCCGAGACTGGCTATTACAAACCATGAGAGCTTCTGCAAAAAGACACTGTTGGTTTTCGGGTTGAATTCTATGAGTTTTGAAGCAATGATCCCCATAGGGATTAAACCCAATAGGCCGGCCTCGTAATTTTTATTAAGGATCAGCGGTACAGTAGTGAGAGCGGCATTACCGGTTTCGCGAAACGTGTTCGAGATAACATTTATCAGTAACGCCGATAAGACGAGTTCTTTTTTACCTGCAATGCCTCCAACCATCCCAATAGCCCAGCCACCAATGCAGAGACTGGCTTTTAATTTTGTTAACCCGTTAATAAGTTGAATCCATTTCTCGGGAATTTCCTTACCGGATTCCGCGTTTGCAGCGCCGATGCCGTAAAGGCTACCCGTAGTGATGAAGCTGGTCAGATACGCTGTGTACAAAATCTGCTTTCTGGCTCCGGGGCTAACTTTTATAGAGGCACTAAGCAGTATAAACATCTCCACGCCCTCGCGAACCCAGATGGAAATACTGCTCACCCAGCGGTCGTAATCGGGTTTATTTTTTATGGTCTCTTCTGGAAGGGGGACGTCACATCCCAGATGATTTTTAATATTGTTCAAGTGAGAGCTGTTGCCATAAACGAAAGTTGAGTTACTTGGCAGGTTGATTAGTGAGCAGATAAAGCCCGTCAGTCCACCTTGGTTTTTCCTGAAAAGGATATCGTCTGATGATGTCAGGGGCAGCCTGATACCCAGGGAAACCGTACTCGATGAGCTGACATTAAATTCTGAAACGATTGCAGGCTCACTGAAATTTGAAGAAAAGGTGGAACTTTCAAGATTGACTGACGCCGTCGTATTTATGTCAGTTTTAGCCAAAGCCGAATGACTCAGGATATAAACAATCAGCGTCGATATTAAAAGCAGACGATCAGGTTTTAATAACTGCATTGGATGGTTCTCCATCAACAGGCTGATTGATATAAACTGAATTCGGCTCGACCGGCTTGTCGTGGCTCGGGTAGGTATAGACAATGTAAGATGAAATGCAACTTGTTCGGATTTACTTGAAGCTTCCGGAATTTTTACTTTCTGGCTGAGCATGCTGAGCTATCCCTCCCGGAAGGCTGTCGCAAAAGTACTGAGCTTCTCACTCTTTCCGGTTAAAGAGCTCCCACGTTGGGAGGATACTTCTCCATTCTTGCCTTTAAAAACTCAAGAGCCCTGTTGAGGTTATCTTTTTCCTGACTTGACACAGGCTGTGAAAAACTCAAAATAATAATCTTTCGGCTTTTCTTTGCTAAATACTAATGACTGTCCGAAGATTTTCTCCTTTCGATCGGTGAGAAAATCCAAGCATCCCCTGGTATGGGTTGCCACTGGTACAAAAGTTCTCAGCCTCTGGTATGGGCTGGCAAGAACGTTGAGCAAGCAGCCTTCGGTACAGGTTGCCACTGAAGATGAACACAATGCCAATAGCGGCAAAAGCCCTGGCGGCAAAAAATTAAGGAATATCTCCTCATGCCTGTAATTACGCTTCCCGACGGCAGCAAGCGCGAATTTGCTGACGCCGTTTCTGTCATGGAAGTGGCCCAGGATATTGGTCCGGGCCTGGCCAAGGCGACTCTGGCGGGTCGTATTAATGGTGAGCTGGTAGATGCCAGTGCCAAAATCACCGATGACTCTGAGCTGGCTATTATCACTTCCCGTGACGAAGAAGGTGTTGAGGTGATCCGTCACTCAACGGCTCACCTGCTTGCAATGGCCACTCAGGATCTGTACCCCGGTGCCCAGGTCACTATTGGTCCCGTGATTGATAATGGCTTCTATTATGACTTCTCCTATGAGCGGGCATTTAACCTCGAAGACCTGGAGAAGATTGAAAAGCGCATGGCTGAGCTGGCAAAGCAGGATCTGGGGATTGAGCGAGTGGTGATGACTCGTGACGAAGCCATTAGTGCTTTCAAAGCCATGGGTGAAGAGTACAAGGTCGAGATCATTAATGACCTGCCGAAAAATGAAGTGATTTCTGTTTACCGTCAGGGTGAGTGGATGGATCTTTGCCGTGGCCCACATGTTCCCTCAACAGGTAAGCTGAAAGCCTTCAAACTGATGCGTGTGGCCGGTGCTTACTGGCGTGGTGATTCCAGCAACGAAATGCTGACCCGTATCTATGGAACGGCCTGGGAAGACAAGAAAGCCCTGAAAGCTTACCTGCAGCGTCTGGAAGAAGCGGAGAAGCGTGATCACCGTAAATTGGGTAAGAAGCTGGACCTGTTCCATATGCAGGAAGAAGCACCGGGCATGGTGTTTTGGCACCCCAATGGCTGGGCCATCTATCAGGAACTGGAACAGTACATGCGTAAAAAGCAGATTATGCATGGCTACAAAGAGATCAGAACGCCTCAGCTGGTGGATCGCTCCCTCTGGGAAAAATCCGGTCACTGGGACAAGTTTCAGGACGACATGTTCACCACCAATTCGGAAGAGCGTGATATTGCTGTTAAGCCCATGAACTGCCCGTGTCACGTCCAGGTCTTCAATCAGGGGCTGAAAAGCTACCGTGATCTGCCGCTGCGACTGGCGGAATTTGGTTCCTGTCATCGTAACGAGCCATCTGGTGCGCTTCATGGAATCATGCGTGTCCGTGGCTTTGTTCAGGACGATGCCCATATTTTCGCAACAGAAGATCAGATTCAGTCGGAAGTGGCTGCTTTTATTGATTTCCTCCATGAGGTGTATGAGGATTTTGGCTTCAGTCGTGAAAACATGCTTTACAAACTGTCTACGCGTCCTGAAAAGCGCGTAGGTTCTGATGAAATCTGGGATAAAGCCGAAAAAGCCCTGGCCGATGCTCTGGATGCACAGGCGCTGCCATGGGAAGAACTACCGGGTGAAGGTGCTTTCTACGGACCAAAAATCGAATTTTCCCTGAAAGACTGCATTGGCCGGGTGTGGCAGTGTGGTACGATTCAGGTGGATTTCTCGATGCCGGGCCGTCTGGGTGCTGAATATGTCGATGAAAGCGGTGAACGCAAAACACCGGTCATGCTCCACAGGGCGATTCTGGGGTCGTTTGAGCGGTTCATCGGCATACTCATTGAACACTATGAAGGGGCCATGCCGCCATGGCTGGCTCCCAAGCAGGTTGCCATCCTCAACATTACTGACAGACAGGCTTCTTATGCGGTAGAACTGGAAAAAATGTTGATGGAAAAGGGAGTTAGGGTAAAAGCGGACTTGAGAAACGAGAAGATCGGCTTTAAAATCCGCGAGCATACCTTAAATAAGGTGCCTTATTTGCTGGTTATTGGCGATAAGGAAATGGAAAACAGAACCGTTGCTGTGCGTACCCGCACAGGTGAAGACCTGGGTACCATGCCTGTAGAGGCATTCAAGGAGCGCCTTGCAGCGGATATCAGCAAGCGTGGCCGTACTGCGTAATTAATCTGTAACGGGCTTGTCGATCTTGATGTTAAATGTCGACGAGCCCTTTCGCACAGGCTGCCTTTACAGGAGATACACCCATCAGACGTAACAGCTTCCGCGATCGTCGCCCGCAGAAGGCGCCGATTAATGAGAATATCCGTGCCAAAGAAGTCCGTCTAATAGGAGCCGATGGCTCTCAGGTAGGGGTGGTCGATACCCGTGACGCTTTGTCCATGGCCCAGGAAGCAGGGCTGGATCTGGTTGAAATTAATGCAACCAGCGAACCGCCAGTCTGTAAGATCCTTGACTACGGCAAGCATCAGTACGAGCAAAAGAAGCAGAAAGCCGCAGCCAAGAAGAAACAGGTTCAGACCCAGGTGAAAGAAGTCAAGTTTCGCCCGGGCACAGAGGAAGGGGATTACCAGGTAAAACTGCGCAACCTGGTACGTTTCCTGACAGAGGGCAACAAGGCGAAGGTTTCTCTTCGTTATCGTGGTCGTGAGATGGCTCACCAGCAGCTGGGCATGGAACTGATGAACCGGGTTGAAAAAGATCTGGAAGAGATTGGTACCGTTGAACAGCGTCCAAAGATGGAAGGTCGTCAACTGATCATGGTTATTGCCCCGAAAAAGAAGAAGTGATTTGAGTATGAAAAACCGGTCACTGCCTCAGTGGCCGGTTTTTCATGTCCTGGATGAGGCTTTTCTACACAGAAAATTTTCTCCCGGATTAAACGACAGTCGCTTTTATTTTTAATATCCCGACACCTCCTGGCCCTGAAACGGGCGCCGCTTTCCAAGATGAGAAGGGGTAGGTGGTCGCGAATGCGGAGTGCTTTTTCATGCCAAAAATGAAAACCAACAGTGGTGCCGCCAAGCGTTTCAAAAAAACGGCCAGCGGTTACAAGCGTAAGGGTGCCTTCAAGAGTCACATCCTGACCAAAATGACCACCAAGCGTAAGCGTCAGCTGCGTGGTACCTCCATGGTAACACCTGCTGACCAGGGCCTCGTTAAGCGTATGCTGCGCGACTAATCGCTTTATAGATCATTTTTTTCGGAGATATAGCTCATGGCACGTGTAAAACGTGGTGTAATCGCGCGCAAGCGTCACAAGAAAGTTCTCAAGGCCGCCAAAGGTTACTACGGAGCACGTTCACGTGTATTTCGCGTAGCCAAACAGGCTGTAACCAAAGCTGGTCAGTATGCTTACCGCGATCGTCGTCAGCGTAAACGTCAGTTCCGTGCTTTGTGGATTGCCCGTATCAATGCCGGTGCGCGCACCAACGGTCTGTCTTACAGTCGTTTCATCGCGGGTCTGAAAAAGTCTGCGATCGAAATCGACCGTAAGGTTCTGGCTGATCTGGCTGTGCACGACAAGGCTGTTTTCGGTCAGCTGGTTGAAAAGGCTAAAGCTTCTCTGGCTTGAGCCTGATTCATATCAGCCTTTAACGGGGTTATGGTTTTCCATAACCCCGTTTTATTTGTTGGGTCAGAATCAGGCGGTGCGTTTGGAGTGACGCTCCCGGTTTTCCAGTTTTTTTCTTTCACTCTTTCTTAGCACCACATACAGCGCCGCAGAACCGCCATGAAACTTTAATGCGGTATGAAAGCAGAGTACCTGATCCATTTCCCGCAGCCAGGTGTTGACGTAGCTTTTAATGATGGCCGGGGGATTAGTGTTCAGGCCCCGGCCATGATTGATAATGAGTGAGCGAAGCTCGTGTTGCTGACAGTCGTTGATGAAGTCAAAAACCGCTTTTCGAGCCTCAGCCGCTGTGTGATTATGCAGGTCGAGTCTGGCTTCAATGTCGTATTTGCCCAGTCTCATTTTCTTGAAAACACCTTCCTGAACACCGGAGCGTTTATATTCCAGGTGATCGTAAGGCTGGACTCTTTTCGGGTTATCCAGAGATAAAAAATTAGGGTCATTCAGCTCAGCCTGGGCTGCCTTCCTTCTCAGGGCCTGACCGGGAGTCGCTGTCTGATGTTTCTTGAGGTTCGCTTTGGTGCGGCTTTTCAGGGGAGCCACTCCCTCCATTTCCTGAAGGAACAGATCCTGGTCATCGTAACTCATAGCTTTGTACTTTTGCTGGAACGGTCAGAGGTGCTCCCCGGTCAGGAAATTTGACATTGGGGCACACCTTAATGGCTTTTGATATTACTCGTTTTTGTGTATCTGGAGAACCATAACCGTTTCGAACGTCTTATGTGGGAAACCTGAATTCACGAAAAGCCCGTCTTTTCATAGTCTCTGGCGTACATAGCAACGGGTTTTCCGATGACTTTATCCTGAAAAAAACGGTCATGCTTTTCCAGATTCAATGCAAACTCATCTTCCACAGGCTGGTAATGGATGATGGCTTCACTGGCGTCTTGCTGTTTTTCCTCGTCCAGAGAGTTAATGATATGCTTGCTCAGGAGCTCACTGGAAAAGCATCTGGCTTGTAAAACCTTATCCTGTGAGACCGCTGCATAAGCCGCCTGTGCTCCGCCTTTTTCGTAGCCCGATAATTTCAGAGTCCAGCCTTTAAAGGCACTGTTTTTCTTCATCAGGCTCTGAACCTGCCTGGTGAGTTCACTGGCTTGCCTGAAACTTTCAGGCACACTTTTTCGCCTTGCGTTTCTCAGATTTCGTACCCAGCGCACGAGAGTAAACGCTTTTTTGAACCTTCCAGTATGAGAAAGCTCATCCGGTTTTTTCAGGGCATCCCAGCTGCCAAAAACAATGCGAACTTCGGGTGGACTGGTTTTGGGGTTACGAAGAATATAGGCAGTGAGCCCGGTTTTCTTGTCGAACACACAGCCTTCGGATCCTTTGGTGGATAATCCGGCTGCTTTGCCAGCATTCAGGGCGAGAGGGCGATCAGTATCCCAGGACTTAAGTTCATTCAGGATCTTTTTGTCTTTTAATTCCCAGTCGTCTATTGACTTTTCGTAAGGGTAAGCGGCAATCCTTGCCTCAACGGCCATAGCTTCACCCATTCGCCAGTTATTTCTGGGAGTACCTTTATCCGGAGTCAGAGTTCCTACGTGATGCTGCCAGGGGTTGGTCAATGATGCAAAATTTCCAATATAACCCGGAGGTGAGTTTGTCATTGGTTTGAGCTTGGGCTTTTGAGTATCTTCACTTCTACTGTTTGCTTCTGCGTATCTACTTGCAGATAAACCTGCTCCAAAGAAGACTCCTCTCATTGTGCTATCCCTCCAGCAGGTGATGAGTTGTAGGCAAGCTCCTGCTCTTCTTCTGTCAGTTCCCGGGTTAATGTGCTGGCGAGCTCTATGAAGCCAAGCACCAGGTTATTGAAAGTCTCATGGGTCAGACTGCCGACAGGGTGACTGGTCATAAGGTGCAAACCTATTCCATCCTGGTCCGTATAAAACCAGGCACCTTTGTGCTTGTCTGGGGCTCCGTTGAGAGACAACAGCTGCATTGCTCTGGCGGCCTGTAGCTCAGGATCTGTTGGCATGGGTGCCAGCATGCGGTGCAGCAGTAACAGATCACTGTTTTCAGGTAACTCTATGATCACTGCGATCTCATTGTGCTCGTCTACCAGGGCGCAGGTGTTGTCTTCTGTGGTCAGGTCATGACCAATATGTTCACCAAAGTCCTTTAAAAACTCTTTAAATTGTTCGTAAGGCTCAATCATAGCCGGGCTCTCCATAGCAAATCATTAGTGTTTGGTTCGGCTTGGATAAATGAAATTGAAGGGTTTGGCGGAAGAGCTATGTATCATCAGGCTGTCAGAGCCTGTCTTAATGACCAGGCCCGACAATCAGATCATGAGATGACTTGGGTTAGTGGCTATAACTGCGGTCCCAATCCTTCCAGACCGGTTCCAGACCTTTTGATTTAATCGCAGCTGCAACCACTTCAGGACGACGGTTGTCGTCGATGGCGAACTGTTCCAGAGATTCTTCGGCACCATTGGCATAACCGCCAGGTTGAGTGCTTGAGAAAGCGCTCATGGCGGTAATACCCAGAGGCAATACATTGTCTCTGAACGATTCCGACTCTCGAGTGGACAGTGACAGTTCCGCTTCCGGTTTAAACAGGCGGTAAGCACAGATCAGCTGTACCAGTTGTCTGTCTGAAATGACGGAAACGGGCTGGAATTCACCTTCGCAGGGGCGCAGTCTGGGAAAAGAGATGGAGTATCGGGTTTTCCAGTAGGTCTTTTCCAGGTAGTCGAGGTGTGCGGCGACCATGGCAGAGTCTGTACGCCAGTCTTCCAGACCAATCAGGGCGCCCACACCAATTTTGTCGATGCCTGCTCTGCCGAGTCTGTCAGCGGTTTCCAGACGATAGTCGAAATCCATCTTGCTGCCTCGCAGGTGGTATTTGCCGTAGGCCGGGCGATTGTAAGTCTCCTGGTAAACCAGCACGGCGTCCAGTCCCAGCGCCATCAACTCTTCGTATTCGCTCTGTTCCAGAGGTTGTACTTCCAGCGTAATGTGGGAAAAGTGCAATCTGACTTTGTCCAGTACGGTTTTGAAATATTCGGTGCCCACCGTGCCCTGGGCTTCGCCAGTCACCAGCAGGATATGATCAAACCCCATGGCTTTGATGGCTTTCAGTTCCCGGTCCAGCTCTTCCGTGCTCAGGGTTTTGCGTCGAATTTTGTTGTCAAGGCTGAAACCACAGTAGGTACAGATGTTGGTGCACTTGTTGGACAGGTACAAGGGAATGTACATCTGAACTGTATTGCCAAAACGCTGGCGGGTGAGTGCCATGCTTTTCTGTGCCATCTGTTCCAGGTAAGGTTCAGCCGCTGGGGAGATGAGCGACAGAAACTGATCATGGGCCAGTCTGCCGGTGGACAGGGCATGTTCGACATCCGCAGCGGTTTTGCTGAGGATGCTCATCCTGATTTCATCCCAGTTTAACTGGTTAAACGTGTCTACAAATGACATTAAAAGTCTTCCAGAAATGCAGTCAGTGGGCTGCTTGCCTGAGCCTGGTGCGAACGTATTCCGAGGCCAGCCTCGTAAGCTCGTCTGCCAGCTGTCACGGCTTCCCTGAAAGCAATACCCATGGCTACCGGGTCATTTGAAACAGCAATGGCTGTATTCACCAGCACGGCGTCAGCTCCGATTTCCATCGCTTTAGCGGCGTCGGAAGGGCTGCCAATACCGGCATCTACAACCACAGGGACCTGGCTCTGCTCGATAATGATGTTCAGAAACGCCTCGGTTTTCAGGCCCAGGTTGCTGCCAATGGGTGCCCCGAGAGGCATAACCGCAGCGGCACCCGCTTCTTCCAGTCTCTTGCACAAGACCGGGTCAGCGTGAACATAAGGTAGAACAACAAATCCCAGTTCGACAAGTTCTTCGCAGGCTTTTAGTGTTTCGATGGGGTCAGGCAGTAAATATTTAGGGTCCGGGTGAATTTCCAGTTTTAGCCAGTTGGTCTGCAGGGCTTCTCTGGCCAGCTGGGCTGCATAGACGGCTTCTTTGGCGTTGCGGGCACCGGAAGTATTGGGCAGCAGGTTAACACCTGCTTCAATCAGGGGTGAGAGAATATCATCCTGATCATTACTCAGGTCCACTCGCTTAAGTGCCATGGTCACCAGTTCGCTCTGTGAAGCCCTGATGGCTTCAGCCATGGTCTGGCTGTTATTGAATTTCCCGGTACCGGTAAACAGGCGAGAATGGAAGGTTTTATCAGCAATGGTCAGCATACCAGCCCTGTAGTTCGATAAATTGTCGGTCATTCGAAGTGCGATTTCTGCGCGCTATCAGCCACCTGCGGTAGCCTTGATCAGGGTGATACGGTCACCTTCTTCTACTTTTCTGCGGGGCCATTGGGAGCGACTGACGACCTCTTGATTGACCGCAAGTGCCACGCCCTTTTCAGCCTGATTGATCTGTTCCAGCAGCTGCTCGAGCGTCAGAGGGGCTTCAAAGCTCAGGGGCTGGTCATTAACAAAAAATTGCATAGATCATTCTGGGAGGTTTTGAAAACAGGGGGGGAAGTTTAAAGCAAATTCTTCTCCGGATAAATGGTGGGCAGTCAGGAGCCGTTCTTGTGATCTCGGTCAGCCTTTTTGAGCGGCGTAGCGAGACTTGCCATGGCAGGGCTTATGGGCTAGTGGATAGGGTCAGAGACGAGAATATTGAACTTAAAACTGAAAAACAGGTTAAACAGTTTACATATATGCAATGACTTGAGGTTGTATATGGTTTTCAGAAAAATAGTAACCGCTTTAGCTTTTCTGGCTGCATCGGTATGTTATGCGGATTCATCGGTATGTTACCCTGATTCACTAATAACTGTTAAGACAAACAGCTTGCCGTTATCGGATTCATTTAAGGCTTACATTGAGCATAACCTGCCACAGGCTTTGAATAAAAGATGTTCTACTCCAGAACGTGTTTCTGCGTTAATTCGAAATGAATTGTTTTCAAATGGTTATGTTGCAACACCGGAGGATGTTGTTTTTTCGGTGCAGTATATCTTCGATAAAAAACTTTCTGGGAATCAACTGATTACTTCGGACGCCTGGTCATCAACAATAAAAGTTTTTAGCACTTATCATGAGCAGATAGACTGTGGAGCAGGCTTGGGAGTCGAGGAAAAAGACTATTTATCTATAAGCCAGCGTAAGCTTTCTCGCTTTGTTAGTGCATTAAACAGAGAATTGAATGGCTATGAGCTAGGAAGTGGCTTGTTTTTTATATTGGTTCAGCCAAGCTCGCAGTTCCCGGGAAAAAAGAATATATTTCATTGCGATGTCCTTTATTCAAAACACAGGTAGATGGAAGGTTTTAAATCACAGCAACGTCACTGCCCTGGCTGAAGTTGAGTCAGCTGCCAATGCCGCTGATCTGGACCAGGTCGGGCAAGGCTCCTTGGCAAAAAAGGCGAGCTTGATCAAAAGGTTAGGTCTGACCTGATGCGATATTTAGTAGATTATGTTGCAAGTTCCTGAAACGGGCACCTCCATTTGGCAATGAACTAAATCATTTCCTGGTTGTCAAAACTATTAAGACGATAGTTTCAGTACCATATAATTCGCACGTTCTCTTGAGATGACCTGAAATACTGTCAGGCAGGACTGAACAGGCTGACTAAATGAGCTGACTTCAAGAAGGTATTAACAGCAAACATAAGTGAATGGAGGATAAGAAATATGGATATTAAACCTGAAGGCTTTCAACCCGGCACATATTTTCAGCCCAGAGCAGAGGATGTTAAATATACTAAATTGGATTCTGACGAAAGTTCCACGAGAAAATTTTCGGTTAACCCTTCAAGGTGTGTATCACCTGTGCGATTTGATTCTTCAGATTCGCAAGCTTTAACCGCAATCGATATCGAGCGAGAAGAGAAACCGATACATAAACCTGTTTTGTCCAGGCGCGTATCATCTTTGCTATCAGGTGATGAGAAGAAATCAGTTTCAAATAATGTCTCGGACGACGATACTGCTACTTTGAACGATCATCTCAACTCTATACGTCAGATAATCCCCACTTACAAACCCTTTCCGAAAAGTCGCAGCACTAAGTCCGTGGCTGAGCAGTTCGCCGAGAATACAATTGACTGGCTCCAGCTCAGTAACACATCCTACGCTGATCGGGACTCAGTTGAGACAAGCTTTCAGCGTCGAGTGGAAGGTTCTGAAGCAGGAGAAGAACCATTTCAGGATGATTTTTGTATCAAGAAATATCGGACCCAAGTAGAAAAAAAACGTCTGGGTATTTTTTATCCTGAGGATTATCGGACTCACGAACTTCCCGGTCTGTCAAAAAGTTCATACCTCGGGAAGCACTCACTGCCGGAATATTTTGACATAACGAACAAGTATAACTTTGTAGCAATGGATAATGGCTATAAACCAAGTGAGCGTCTGAATGCTTTTTTTCATGGCCCTACCATTGCAGACTGTGCAACGACCCTTTCGGCCTGTCAGTATCGGGCCATTGAAACCATCATTGGCACCGACGAATTCGACCGCATCTTTGGCGCACCGATCTCAAAGTTCAGGATTCCAGTCACCCTTTTCGGTCACATGTCCCAAGTTATTGGATGCTTCTCAAAGGGTGAATATGTCAATCGGATCAAGTACAGCAACCCTCTCTATAGTCTGTTTGAGTATCTCGAGTTTTACAAAGGTTCAGGGAGTAATGAGCAGTCAGAGCTGAAAATAAAAAAGGGTGATATCCTCTATATTCAGGGCGTAGAAGGCTACGATTTGAAGCACGCAACTGGTGATGCTGTCGGTTTTAATCTGGTATGCACCGGGCAAAACAACAGCGGACAGAATCTCTATCTGGGGTTTGGTCCGGGTGAATTTGATGAACCGAAAACCTACGAGCAGGTCAAAAAAATACTGATTGATGGCTACAATAGACCACAGGGTCCTGAGACAATCCTCGCCATTAAAGAAGGGAAACCAAGCTATAAAGAGTGGACCGACGATATCCTGCCCTTCGATCACCCTATTGGTGGTATCACTATCGTGGCTCGATTTAATACTGTGACCTGGGAAAATTTTTTGTCCGAGTGTGATCAAGTCTGGCACCGTCAACCGCTTTTGTCTGTCACTCGGGCTATGGAACCAAAGCCGGTGCACCAGGTGTCACGTTTCCATACTGAAAATCTTGATGCTGATATAGATCAATTCGAACCCCGCTCAACACAGCAGGAACTGATGCATGAGACGGCCCTGAAGTTCACGCGCGCTGTGATTAATAATCAGGGTGGAGCCTCGTATAAAAAGCCCATGGGACTGTTCCTGACCGGATCACCGGGACTAGGAAAAACACATCTTTGTGTAGCTGTCACCAAAAAAGCAGCCGACTATGGTGTCAACACCCTGTATCTGGACGCAGATAAGGCAGGCGAACTGTATCAGTGCTTCCAGGGTAATGAATGGGATAGCAAGATCGAGGAAATGCTTGCCGGTAAAGATTTGGTGGTAATCGATGATGCTAACGGCGGTCACTTTAGCAAACAACTTCTGGCAAAAACAATGAAACATGTGATGACTGCTCAGAAAGCTATCATGGTCAGTTCAAATCATCATATTCCTGTCAAAGCTGAATTCCTTGGCGATATCGAGCCCTTAACCAGGTATGCCCATAATTTTCTTTACCTTAGTGATTTGCAGGGAGACAGTTGCCGTTCCCAATGGTGGCACAGCCCTGATGTACAGGCTGCTGATGCAATAGCGCAACTGGGTCAGTATCATGGCCGCAATGCGGCAGGAGTGATCACTGAGCACGCCGTACCAATAGAGGAAATGGCCAGAGTACTCAGTATTCCAGCTGATCGGATCCGCCAGGTGGGCCCTCCCGTATTACCTGGAACAGAATTTCTAAGCCAGGATTTCCATTTCAGCCATTTATCCAAAACGGAGCATCAGGCTGTTTTTATGGAGTGTAATTTTACTGTTAGTAGTACTTGGATAAAGCAGTTCTTAAATGTTGTTCAGAAAGTACACGACGAAGGCTTGAAGCTGGTAGTGAAAACCAATAACCGCACATTATTCTTGGAAGCTGTAATGGATTATTTAAAATTTCTTCAACTTCTAAATGGGGAGGTTCGTATCGGAGAGCGGCTAAAGTATATGTTCCCGGACTTTTCGGAATCCGGACCGCAGGAGCAGCCTGACAGACTTAAGCGTCCTTAGCTAGGATCGCGATAAATTGAGGATAAAAATTTCTGATTCCGAGGAGAATAGCGAGCTATTTGACGAGGGAGCAGGAATTTTCAGGCCGATTTATCGCAGTACTGTTATGAATGTCAGGGCTTTCCTGTACTGGTGAAATCTGTCCTGCAAGTAAATCTATTCAAACCCTTCCTCAACCGCTAGAATTGGCGGTTTATTTTCTCTACGCATCGGTTATCAGGAATCCCATGGAGAATCTGGAAACACTTGTTTCACCTATAGTCGTCTCTGCCCTGGCTGAAGTTGAGTCAGCTGCCAATGCCGCTGATCTGGACCAGGTTCGGGTACGGTTTCTTGGCAAAAAAGGCGAGCTGACCCAGCTGTTGAAAGGACTGGGCAAACTGTCTCCGGAAGAACGTCCGAAAGCGGGCGGCTTTATTAACGAAGCCAAGCAGCAGGTTCAGGCCGCCCTGGATGTGAAACGTGAAGGTCTGGAAAAAGTGGCTCTGGAAGCTCGCCTGGCCAGTGAAACCATTGATGTCACCCTGTCCGGCCGTAGCCAGAACCTGGGGACGGTGCACCCTGTTACCCGCACCATGGAGCGTATCACCGATTACTTCGGCAACATCGGCTTTGAAGTGGCCCAGGGGCCGGAAATCGAAGACGATTACCACAACTTCGAAGCGTTGAATATTCCCGGTCATCACCCGGCCCGTGCCATGCACGATACTTTTTACTTCAATGACAACACCGTTCTGAGAACCCACACCTCTCCGGTTCAGGTTCGTGTCATGGAGGCCCTGAGCAAGGCCGGTGAGAAACCTCCTATTGCCATTGTTTGCCCGGGCAAGGTTTACCGTTGCGATTCCGACCAGACTCACAGCCCGATGTTTCATCAGGTCGAAGGTCTTTATGTGGCAGAGAAAGTCAGTTTTGCTGACCTGAGGAGTGTTCTCAGTGACTTTCTGAGGGTGTTCTTTGAGCGTGACGACTTGAAAGTCCGCTTCCGTCCGTCCTACTTTCCGTTCACTGAGCCTTCTGCAGAAGTGGACATCGAGTGGGGACGCAATGAAGACGGTTCCATCAAGTGGCTGGAGGTTCTGGGCTGCGGTATGGTCCACCCGAAAGTGTTTGAATACTCCGGTATTGATACCAGCAAGTACACAGGCTTTGCCTTCGGTCTGGGGGTTGAGCGTTTTGCCATGCTCCGTTACGGCGTAAACGATTTACGTCAGTTTTTCGATAATGACCTGCGCTTCCTGAGCCAGTTCAATTAACGGTTTGCGGCGATCAGATCGAATAACGGAGTTGAGAAAAGTCTATGAAATTCAGTGAACAATGGTTACGTCAGTGGGTTGCCCTGGAAGCGGACACTCAGGAGCTGGTAGATAAGATCACCATGGCTGGCCTGGAAGTGGACGACGTTGACCCGGTAGCAGGCGAGTTTTCCGGTGTGGTTGTGGGTGAAATTGTTGCCTGTGAACAACACCCGGATGCTGACAAATTGCGTGTCACCCGTGTCAGTACTGGTTCAGAAGAGTTCCAGGTGGTTTGTGGTGCGCCTAATGCCCGTGTGGGTATTCGTGTACCTTTTGCAACAGTCGGTTCCGTTCTGCCGGGCAATTTCAAAATCAAGAAAGCCAAACTGCGTGGTGTTGAATCTTTTGGCATGCTTTGTGCGGAAGAAGAGTTGGGTATGGCTGAATCTTCAGACGGCCTGATGGAGCTGCCAGCGGATGCTACTGTGGGTCAGGATATCCGAGAGTACCTGAACCTTGATGACAGGATTATTGATGTTGACCTGACGCCAAACCGGGGTGACTGTTTGAGCATTGCGGGTCTGGCCCGGGAAGTCAGTGCGAACTTCCTGGCTGACGTCAGCGAGGTTCAGGTTGAGCCGGTAGCTCCGACCATTGATGATACTTTTAAGGTGGTTGTTGAATCCAGGGAAGGGGCGCCACGATTTCTGACCCGTATCCTGAAAGATGTTGATGTTACTCAACCTACCCCTTTGTGGATGGTTGAGCGCCTGCGTCGTTCCGGTATTCGCTCCATTGATCCCGTTGTCGATGTGACCGCTTATGTCATGCTGGAGCTGGGTCAGCCTATGCACGGTTATGATCTGGATACCCTGAAGGGTTCCCTGGTTGTTCGCATGGCCCACGAGCAGGAGAAGCTGGTTCTGCTGGACGGGCAGGAAGTGATTATGAATACCGGGACTCTGGTCATTGCCGATGAGCAGCAGGCTCTGGGTGTTGCCGGTGTGATGGGCGGAGAAGGCTCTGGTGTCTCACAAACCACCCGTAACGTGCTGCTGGAAGCGGCTTTCTTTGATCCCATTACCATTGCCGGTAAAGCCCGTTCCTTCGGACTGCACACCGATGCTTCTCATCGCTTTGAGCGTGGTGTGGACTTCCAGCTGCAGCGTAAGGCCATTGAGAGAGCAACCGCCCTGATTCTGGAAATCTGCGGTGGTCAGCCAGGTCCTGTTGCCGAGGCAGTGAGCGAAGACAACCTGCCTGAACTGAGCACAGTCAAGCTGAGAGCTGAAAAAGTGGCTTCTCTGCTGGGCATTACCATCGAGAATGACCTGATCGAAGCTCTGCTGACACGACTGGGTCTGGAGATGAGTTCTATTGCCGAAGGTGAGTGGTCCGTTTCAGTTCCAAGCTGGCGCTTTGATATCTCTATAGAAGAAGACCTGGTGGAAGAACTGGGTCGTATCTACGGTTATGAGCGTCTGCCAGAAACCATTCCAACGGCTCTGTTGAAGCTTAAGCAAGTGAATGAAAACAGAGTTAAAGAAGCGGATATTCGCCGTATTCTGGTCGCTCGTGGTTATCAGGAAGCGGTCTCCTTCAGCTTTATTGACCCGCAGTTGCATCAGCTGTTTGATCCCGGTCGTGAGCCTGTAGTTCTGGCGAACCCCATCGCCAGCGATCTTTCCGTCATGCGAACATCCCTGCTGCCGGGCCTGGTTAAAACAGTCAGCTACAACCTGAATCGTCAGCAGAGCCGTGTTCGTCTGTTCGAAACCGGTCAGACGTTTGTTCGTGAAGGCGACACACTGAGGCAGGAAAACCAGATTGCTGTCGTGATTACAGGCAGTCGCTACCCTGAAAACTGGGCGATTAAAGCGGAGCCCGCAGACTTCTACGACCTGAAAGGGGATGTGGACGCTCTGCTGGAACTGGGTGGTGCTGCAGGGGAGTTCCGTTTTGAAAACAGCAGCCACGATGCCATGCACCCAGGTCAGTGTGCAGCACTGATCCGTGATGACAAGGTGATTGGTCACATAGGCGCCCTGCATCCAAGCCTGGCGAAAAAGTTGGGGGTGAACGATGCGGTGATCGTGTTTGAGGCAAGTCTGGAAGCGATGAGCTTGGGCAAAGTAACAGAGTTCACACCGCTGTCAAAATTCCCTGAAGTTCGTCGTGACCTGGCCTTGCTTGTCAAGCAGGAAGTGGCGGCTGACAGTCTGAACCAGGTCATTCGGGAAGAAGCCTCTGAGCTGTTGAAAGATGTTCGTATTTTCGACGTTTATGCCGGAAAAGGCATTGCGGAAGGTCATAAGAGTCTTGCTTTGGGCTTGACCTTGCAGCACGCTTCCCGCACTCTAAAAGACGAAGAAGTTAATCAAGTGATTGACAGCATCGTAAGTCGGCTGGGATCGGAATTTGGTGCCAGTCTCCGAAGCTAATCAGCCAATGCGAGCGCTCTGTATTGAGCCTGTTTTCTGAGCAGGCTCGACAGTTCGCTGCCCTGGTTATAAGAGAGCGGAAGTTATCCATGGGAGCTCTGACGAAAGCTGATATAGCCGAGCGTCTGCACGAAGAACTCGGTTTGAACAAGCGCGAAGCCAAGGATATGGTCGAGCAGTTTTTCGAACAGATCCGTCAGGCATTAGAGAATAATGAACAGGTCAAGTTATCCGGCTTCGGTAATTTTGAACTGCGAGACAAAAGTCAGCGGCCCGGCCGAAACCCCAAAACCGGCGAAGAGGTTCCTATCTCTCCTCGCAGGGTGGTGACTTTCAAGCCTGGTCAGAAACTCAGGTCACGAGTCGAGGCTTATGCAGGAAACAGAGCTCAGGAAGAGTGATCTCCCTGTTATTCCCGGCAAGCGTTACTTCACCATCGGTGAGGTCAGCGACTTGTGTCAGGTCAAATCCCATGTCCTGCGATACTGGGAACAGGAGTTTTCGCAGTTAAAACCGGTCAGGCGCGGGAACCGTCGTTATTACCGGCGACAGGATGTGCTGCTTATCCGGCAAATTCGCAGTTTGCTCTACGACAAGCGTTTTACCATTGACGGCGCCCGTAATCATCTCAAAGGCGAAGTGCAGAAGCTGGACGCTTCCCAGTACAAACAACTGATCCGGCAAACTATTGCTGAACTGGAAGATGTTGTCGATGCGCTGGATGGGATTCCTTCCAAGTAAGAATATGCAGATAAAAAAATACCGGCGGATGCCGGTATGATTTACCTTCGGGAAGGAGTGGGCGGGGGGCCGTTTTGCGTGTGGTTATTGACGATTTTATCAATAAGCTGACCTATCTCACTCCAGTTTTTATCTGCTTTCAAGGTCTTGGTGTATTTAGAAATCTCAACGAACTGTTCCTGATCCTGAATCTTATTTGCCTGACGCAAGACACGGGTAAGTTCAGTGGTCAGCGTCTGTCTATCGAATGTTTGTATTGTCATTCCATACCCGCCGCCAGTAATTTTATCCAGCAATTCATCGGCATCTTTAGGGCCATTGTTTCTTGTTCTCTTCGCTGCTACCGGCGGTAAGTCTGGAGCCTTTTCAACAGAAGTTTTTGTTTTATCTGCAAAGTTGACATTGACGTAAGTGTCATCCCTATTGGCTCTTCTGAGTCTGTCAGCATCTCGCGCTTGCTTATTGACGACGGCATAATCTTCTGAGCCGTACCCCAGTCCGTTATCTTTGGGCTCCGGGGCTTTTTGAGGGGTAGCAGGTGTCGCAACGGTCAGACCCGCTTCTTTCAATAAGGGATTAAACAAGGGTGTGAACCGTCCGTGAACTGCTGTGAGGGTATTGAATTGTCCTGCTGTTTGCACGAATTTGTTCCTGACCTGGCGGGCGGTAGTAATGGTTTGAGTGAAATCCCGGGGAGCCTCACCCGTTTTTTGGTACTGCCGCAGGCTGTTATCAATCGTGATGAAGGTTCCGGTTCTGCCGACTCCCGCATTGCAGTTGACGACGGTGGGGTTGTTTGACCTGGCTGCAACAGAGGGGTGCTGACGTAACTTTTCAACCAGTACCGACAGTTTTGCCAGTCTTTCCGGGGTGCCGGCGCTATGGTCTGCCCAGCCTTTATCATAAACCCTGAATTGTGTTTCGCCATTAATGGAGAGTTGTTTGACGGTAACTCTACCCTCATCAAAAGAGTACTGTCCATCCAGTCTAACCTTAACGCCGCCACAGTTTTTTTCTTCGCCGACTTCCTTAGGGCCAACTTCAATAGAACGTTTCTTATCTGGTTTATGGGAAGTTTTCGGATCTTCGAGTTCTTTGGAGTTAACAAGAGAAACTGAAACGGCAGGACGATGATGAGCAAGCATTTTTATGAAGTTGTTTTCTGTGTTTTCAAGTGGCCCCTGACTGGCGATAAAACTACCACCAGGCAGGTCGACTTTTGCAGCATGATAGGGAGCTCCTGGTGCAAATCCTTTGCTTCTATTATTACCAAGATGGATGTCAGAAAATTTTGGATGTGCCTCATTAATGAAGAAATGTTGGTTATCGATCCTTCCTTGTATCTGTGGGCTTTTGATATTTTTGTATTGCCTATTAATTTCAGCGTCGTCAGGCCTAAAGGGGAACTCCTGACCCAAGTTAAGCGAGGCTCCCTGGTGAGTGCCAAATTCAAGTTGGGATCCATGGTTTGACCCATAGATACCCTGCAAGGATGGAGTCAGTTCCTTAAGTTCAAGGGATCGGGAGTCGGGAGCTTCCTGAAGACCAACTTGACGATCTATCTCTGCAAGCATCGCAGCTGCAAGTTTGGGGGAATCGGCATAGCGTCCGGCAAATTCGTTTTTGAGGCCCTGCACATTCTCACCAAATTTTTTCAGCCCCTCGGTGACTTTTCTTTCAGCATAAATTTCTCGTACTTCTTGCATGATCGTATCATAACCAGGGTCTTCCTTTTGGCTAAGTTGAAACAACAATTCCTTGATATCCGCAGTAGAGAGCTGTTGGACGGCTTCCGAGAACTTGTTGAGTGAGAAGCCGGATTTATCCTCAAATTTGCCATGCTCTAAGTTTTTAATGATTTCCGGAGCTGTCAGGGCTTTAGCCGGTTGGGTTTCAGGACTGCTGTTTCTGACTGCAAGCGGTATATTAGCAGGTTTAGAATGGGTCTTGGGTTGCTCATTCATCTGGTTGGGAAGCTTGGGCAGTGGGCGGGTACTTCTTTCTGAAAGCGGTGTTGAAGGCGCTTTTGGTGGGTTCGGTGTATTATCAGCGCGATGTTCTTGCAACTTGCCGTGGAAGTGGTCATAGACGGGTTTAACCAGGCCGTGAACACCGAGAACTTCCCGTGCAACTCTCAAACCCCAGACTTTCGAAGCACTGCAATTGTAGAGCTTACCGTTGACCTTGACTGTCTTGGTTATTGAATTCTGTGGATCAGCGCCCGCTGTTTGAGAATGGCCTATTGAAGAAGTCCCGCCGTTATTAATTGTATTGCCCACAACCTCTCTCCTGAGAATTTTCCCTGATTCTTGCAGTATAAAAGGCTATGTAACATTTTCCACAGAGTCAGGGTCAAGCGGCGCTGACAGGCGTTTATCGTTAATGGGTGTCATATTTCTGTCATAATTCGCCGATAGACTCACCGAAAAATTAGAAGTGTGCTCTGAAATTTACTCATGACAATAACAACATTCCGATCTCTGCTGTTTTATTCATTCTTATCTCTTGTTTCTTTTGGCGCTCAGGCTCAAGAAGAATTATTGTTCTCGATTCATGGCTCAAATACTGTGGGTGCCAGATTAGGGCCATCATTAGCTGAGTCCTATCTGAAGTATCTGGGGGCAGAAGGCGTAGGTGTTTTCCCGACCGGTCTGGATAATGAGGTCAAAGTGACTGGCTTTTTACCCGCTAAGGGTCAATTGGTCAGCATCTTTATTGCTGCACATGGTTCATCCAGTGGTTTTAAAGCACTGGCCAGCGGGAAAGGACAGATTGCCGCCGCTTCACGACCGATAAAGACTAAAGAGCAGGCCATGTTGTCTGGCATGGGCGATTTCAGCGGTCTGGAAGCAGAGTATGTTGTTGGCATTGACGGTCTGGCGATTATTGTGAATCCGGGTAACAGTATTAACAAGCTGGATATCAAAGATATTGCCCGTCTTTTTTCTGGTGAAGTGAAGAACTGGAAAGTATTGGGAGGGGCCGATCTGCCGGTTTCGCTGTTTGCCCGCGATGATCGTTCGGGAACCTGGGATACTTTCAAAAACCTCGTGTTGGCCAAAAAATACCAGCTCGACCCAACTGCCATGCGTTTTGAGTCCAATGCCGATGTCTCTGACAAGGTGGCATCGACCCCGGGGGGCATTGGTTTTGTCAGCCTGAATACCATTGGTCGAGCCAGACCATTGATGGTTTCTGAAGGCACTGACAGAGCATTGAAGCCTGAGCTGCTGCATGTTTCGACGGAAGATTATGTTCTGAGTCGCCGTCTTTATATGTATCTGCCAGAAAAGGACGCTGATCCTGATGCTCTCGACTTTCTCCGTTTTGCAACCAGCGATCAGGCACAACCTGTCGTAGCTTCTGTTGGTTATGTTCATCAGGCGGTTGAGCTGATGAGCCCTGATGTGCAGTCTGCACCAGAGGATTATCAGCGGATTGTTGACCAGTTTGACCGTGCGTCTGTTAATTTCCGCTTTGCTCAGGGGCGTGCCCAGCTTGATAACAAGGCTATCAATGATATTGAAAGGCTGGCGCGTTTCATTGATCGACAGCCAGGCGAGGTTCTGTTAATTGGTTTCGCAGATCAGAGGGCGCAATCGAGAAATTCAGATCTTTTGGCTAAGCTCAGGGCTGATGTGGTCAGAAGAGCTCTGGTCAAGGCTGGAGTTCCACGGAAGAAAATCCAGTACCGGGGTTACGGTCAGTATATGGCATTGTCTTCAGCAGAGAGTCTGGCCAGTAAAATAAGAAACCGCCGGGTGGAAGTCTGGGTCAAAGCAGACAGTGAATCCAATCAAGTGGCGGCCTCCTTTTGAATTCACCGATAAATTTCATAAAGGCGGTACAATAGCATGAAGCACTGTTCACTTCCTTCTTGAGCAGTGCAGACTATGTTACCGGTGCCTGCGCGGTGGGGCCTTGCGGGCTGATTTTAACTTATTGGCTGGCGGCTTGCCGCTGGCCTCCTCTGGAGAGTTAAACATCAGATAAAGCTCCATCAACACCTCAGGTATCTGGCTGCACATATCTTCAGTCAGCTTTTCGTCTTCCAGAATAGCTTCGAACTCAGGCTCGTCGTCAAACAGACCAGAGCCGAGCATGACCGGGAGCAACAGTTCACTGACTTCCTGTTCATTCTCTCGGAACCACTCTTCTTCCGTCATCATATGAGCCTGAAGAAAACCGCAGCACCAGTCCAGCAGGTCTTCATCATTCGGGTCGGCAAATTCTTCACAGGAAAGCTCAAAGCCTTCTTCTTCATTGAACTGTCGATCTATCGCTCGTGACAACTGATCAAGAGCCTGTTCCAGAAGGGCTGAATCTTCCCCGGAGAGTGTTACCCGAGTGCCAAACAGAATCTCATTACGCACATCGGTCTTCAATTCGAACGGGACGATAGCCATGGCGCTATAGAAACCATGGATGGCGTGGAAAGTAAAACCTTCCTCATCCGCATACCTGTTCAGCAGCGGCTCCAGAGTAGAACAGATGTCCTGCATTTAAAGAGAATCCGGTATGAATGAAAACCGGGGAGTCTACAGTAGTTTTCTGAAAGATTCCTGTCTATTCTCGGTCAGGTCCTCAGTTTGATGGTATACTGGTTTGTCTTTTCTTATCTAATTAATCACCGTCGTTTAAATGTGCATTGGACTGTAATGACTGATCCTGCTCTGAATGTTCTGCAAAATACTTTCGGGTTCGAATCTTTCCGTGGCTTCCAGGGAGAGGTCATCAGAGAGGTCACAGAAGGGCGTGACACGTTGGTCCTTATGCCTACTGGCGGTGGTAAGTCACTTTGCTACCAGGTACCGGCTCTGGTTATGGCGGGTACAGCTATTGTTGTGTCCCCTCTGATTGCCCTGATGGAAGATCAGATCCGTAATCTCAAGCAGATAGGTATTCGGGCCGAAAGCCTGAATTCGGGCATTTCCATGGAAGAGCAGTACCGAATAGAGCAGGAGCTGTTCACCGGGCATATTGACCTGCTCTATGTTGCTCCCGAACGTCTGATGACTGAAATGATGCTAAGGAAGCTGGATCGGATACAGATTTCTCTGTTTGCTATTGACGAGGCTCACTGTGTGTCGCAATGGGGGCACGATTTCAGGCCTGAATATCTGCAGCTCTCGGTACTGAAAACACGTTTTCCAACGGTTCCCAGAATTGCCCTGACCGCCACAGCAGACAAACGAACCCGACAGGAAATTATCGAACGTCTGGGTCTGGCGCAGGCCAGGGTGTTTGTTGACAGCTTTAACCGGGCCAATATTTTTTACCGCATCAGTCAGAAGAAGCAGGGTAAGCAGCAATTGTTGAGATTTCTGGAAAAAGAGCACCCTGATGATTCGGGCATAGTCTACTGTCTTTCCAGAAAACGGGTGGAGGATACTGCTGCCTGGCTGAATGCCCAGGGCCGAAAAGCACTGCCTTATCATGGCGGTATGACAGCTCACGATCGCAAGAATAATCAGCATCGTTTTCTCAACGAAGACGGCATGATTATTGTTGCTACCCTGGCATTCGGAATGGGGATTGATAAGCCTGACGTTCGTTTTGTTGCTCACCTGGACCTGCCAAGAAGTATCGAAGCTTATTATCAGGAAACCGGTCGGGCCGGTCGTGATGGACTCCCGGCTACTGCCTGGATGGTTTATGGTCTTCAGGACGTCATGTTGCTGAGACAGATTCAGTCGAATTCTACCGCAGCGCCTGAAATTCAGCGAATTGAGCAGCAAAAGCTGGAGGCCATGTTGTTTCTCTGTGAAGTAACGGGTTGTCGCCGTCAGGTGTTGCTGGAGTATTTTGATGAACCCTTGAAAGATAAGTGTGGCAACTGTGACCTTTGTCTGGAGCCGGTGACGACCTGGGATGGTACGGAAGCCGCCAGAAAAGCCCTTTCCTGTGTTTACCGGACCGGGCAAATGTTTGGAGTCTCTCATCTGGTCGACGTTCTGCTTGGCAAAGAAACGGCCAAAGTCAGTCAATTTGGTCACCGACGGATAAGCACTTTTGGTATAGGTAGTGAATTCAAACAGAGTGAGTGGCGCTCAATTTTCCGGCAGTTGGTGTCCAGAGGGTATATAAATGTTGATGTAGAAGGGCATGGGGCTCTCAAATTGAATGAAAAATGCCGTCCTCTGCTCAAAGGCAGTGAGCGATTATTGCTCCGTCAGGATCGCTTTGAATACGCCTCTGAGAGTGCAGCACGCAAAACCCGGAGAGTGGATCAGGGCAGAGTTATTATTGACGACCATGATCGTCCATTATGGGAAGCCATGAGAGCGCGTCGTAAAGAGCTGGCGGAAGAGCAGGGTGTTCCTGCTTATGTCATTTTTAATGACAAAACACTCTATGAAATGTTAGCGGTTAAACCCGCCAGTTTGGAAGCTCTGTCTCATATTTCAGGGGTGGGTGAGTATAAGCTGGAAAAATATGGGCAGACCTTTGTAGAGTTAATATCCGGGTTTGTTGTTTCGACTGTTTGATCCGGGTATTTTTTTCTATGCTGGAGTATGGGTGCTTTTCGAATCACGCTATCGGTTTTCTTTTTATCGGCTTTAGCAGGTTCTTATGTCTCATACCATTCATCTACCGTGTCACAGAGAAATCACATTGGCAAATCCAGACCTACTGGATGAAGCTCGTGAAAACCAGGTGACCTTTCACTATATCGGTTTACATAACGATCCAATACCGGACAACTATCAGCTATTCACCAGTGAGTTTGATTTTGGTCATAGTGCGACTTTGCTGGGTGATGGATTTCAGATGTTGGCGCAAACCACCGGGACGTACGACAAACCGGTTGATATTGGTCGATGTCCGGATAGCAGCAGTAGTTACCGGATTTATGGAGAGCAGCAGGGAAAGCGTTACTACAACTACCTGGTTGTAGACGATTCAGCGGAGTACACCCTGTTTGGTTTTACCTGTTGTCATCGCTATGCGGGCTACTTCGAAATAGTCAGTGGTGAGAGAGGTGTTTTGGTCTCAGCCTCTATCGATGGGGAAGGAACTTCTCCTCAGGACTGGGACAGCAGAGAGTTGGAATCTGTCGTCGTGCTAACTGGAGGCTCTTTACCTCAACTTTATCAACAATACGCGGGGTTGATTGCTCAGCATCACCCCCCAAGGGCAGGCGTCGTGCAACCAGCCCCCATCGGCTGGTGTTCCTGGTATGCCTATTATGCTGATGTCACCGAAGACAATATCCGCCAGAATCTGAATGTAATGACGGGAGATCTCAGCGATCTGGAGTGGGTACTGTTGGATGATGGTTATCAGGCATTTATGGGCGACTGGTTGACTCCGTCGGATAAATTTTCTGGAGGAGTGAAAGAATTAATAGCGGAGATCAAGCGCAAAGGAAAAAAGTCGGCGATTTGGCTTGCTCCTTTTATTGCTCAGCCTGAGTCAGAAGTGTTTAAACAGAATTCATCGTGGTTTGTTCGCCATCATAGCGGTGATCTCCTCAAGGCCGAAGATGTGACCTACGGAGGTTGGCGTTGTACCCCCTGGTACGTATTGGATACATCCAACCCCGAGGTACAGGCTCATCTAACTCACATAGTCAAAACCATGCGAGAAGAGTGGGGTGTTGAGCTGTTTAAACTTGATGCCAATTACTGGGGAACGCTCAAAGGAAAACGTTATCAGAAAGGCGTCACCGGAGTGCAGGCGTACCGAATGGGTATGGAGGCAATAGCGAAAGGCGCTCAGGATGCTCTTTTACTTGGGTGTAACGCACCCATGTGGCCGTCTTTAGGACTTGTTGATGCCATGAGAGTCTCGGACGATGTGGAGCGGAGCGCTCAGCGGTTTGAGCAAATTGCGAAAGAAACCTTCCATCGTAGTTGGCAGCATCGTAAATTGTGGCAGATTGATCCTGATTGCGGCACCTTTGTTTCGCTTGCTAATCAATCAACGGATCCCTGTAATTATGACTTTCATCGCAATGTATTACTCGCCAGTGGCGGGCTTCTGCTTTCGGGCGATCCGCTGCCTGATCTTACTCCGTTTGCTAAAACGACGTTAAGCAAATTGATACTGCGCCATCGTTATAGTCAAGACGCCGCTCAATTTACTTCACTGTCTTTACATCACGCTTCTCTGGCATTAACAGAGGGTAAAAAACTCCACTGTTTATTTAACTACAACGAGAATGCCAGGGAGGTGACATTGACCTCCGATCACCCTCTTTATTGGTACGATTACTGGAGCGGCGAGAAGCTCACTGAGGGGCCTGTTCAAAAGGTCAGGGTTTTATTGGCAGCAGGGCTAACGGGCCGCGCGATCATTGCTTCGATGTAAGAGAGGCTCACTCCCAAAAAACAGAGGTTTACCTCTCTTTAATTGCCCTGGAAGCAATGGTCTTCAAACGCAGATTATCTCAACGAACTTTAAAGGCTGTCGAAACTGGGTACATAAATAGACTGTACCTTTCACTTTTTAACTGCCTATTTCCTCTTCAAAAATAACTTCTGAGTCATGTTTCAGAGTTAAAAAATGACCATATTCCTTTTCAAGCTGATCCCGCTTTAGCTTCAGTGTTGGAGTGAGCATTTCATTCTCAATACTCCAGGTCGTTTTGGCGACTATGATATGATCCAGCTTTTCATGAGCCTCCAACTCATTATTAACCGATGTCATCGTGCTGACCAATTGTTCTTTTTGCTGGTCACGATCTTTTGAAGCGCCTTCTCCCAGTACAATCATTGCTATAGGTTGTTTGCGCCCAATCCCCATAACACAGACCTGCTCGATATCCGGGTTACGACCGAGGCTCGACTCGATAGGTACCGGAGAAACATATTTGCCTTTGCTGGTTTTAAATTGTTCTTTAACCCGACCAATGATTTTCCATGAACCCTCAGAGGTTATTTCAGCTTTATCACCTGTTTTAAACCAGCCGTTCTCAAAGGCAGCGTCTGTTGCTTCAGGATTGTTGTAGTAAGACTTAAATACCGCTTCTCCTCGAATCAACACTTCTCCTTGCTCGGAAAGTGACATTTCGACACAAGACTGAGGGCTGCCTATGGTGCCAATATCAGTGGGTTTGAAGGGGATGTTGCAGCACGATAAGCCTGAGGTTTCGGTCATACCCCAGCCTTCGCTAATACGAATACCCAACTTTTGGAACCACTTCAAAACCTCTGGAGAGATAGGTGCGCTACCAGAGCCGAAAATTTTAGCTTCCTGCAGGCCAAGAGCAGTGCGAATTTTCTTTGCTACTAATTTACCGATAATGGGGATTTTCAAAAGAGTTTGTAGCTTTTTGTTGGGCATTTTGGCCAGAATTTGTGACTGAAACTTAGTCCATAATCTGGGCACTGATAAAAAAGCAGTGGGACGAGCATAACGAACATCATCGACAAAAGTATCTAAGGACTCAACAAAGAAAATCTCGGCGGAGTAATAAATTGATGGGAGTTCAACAACGCATCGCTCAGTAATGTGGGCAAGAGGTAAATATGACATTACCCGTCTTTCTTGACCTGTTAAAAACTTCTCACCTCCAGCCATGGCCGAAGAAGCTACATTTCTCTGGCTGATCATGACGCCTTTGGCAAGGCCTGTACTGCCTGAGGTATAGATAATAGAAAATAGATCGTCGATATCCGGATTATGGAGTGTTTTTAGTGGCTCATAATTATTCAACCAGTCAAGCCACTGCTCTTTGCAATCAAGTGTAGGGTATGGAAATGAGATGCTGAGAAAGTCATCTGGCATTGCTTCTGAAAGGGCTTCAGTGCTGTCCAGTTTGCCAACAAAAATAGCCTTTGCATTACTGTGCTCAAGCACATATTTTATGTTGTCTGCCCCAGCTGTTGGGTATATCGGCACACTGATCAGGCCTGCCATCATGATGGCTAAATCAGCAATATACCATTCGGCTGAATTTTTGGCGATGATGGCGACTTTATCGCCCTTTGATATTCCATTGGATAAAAGACCTCGAGCGATCTTGCGGGCTTGCTCGTCAGCTTCCCCCCAAGTGTAAGAAGTCCATTGCCTGTTGTCAGGCTGATTAAGCCAGACCTTATCGGGATGCCTTGCAACGTTTAGCTGCATTTGTGCCAGGGGGGCTCTACGATTTTTCATATTATTATTTTTTCGTACATTCTTTGGTTGCTAACATTAGCTAACGGATGAACTCTAACTTGTACAATGGATAGATACAACAATTAAGTACTCAACCATACGAAATCATATTTTCTGACTTATTGTTCAGGCACTCGCGGCAACTGCTCCTGCGTTGCTCTAGCTCCTGCATCCATGCAGTCGTGATGCGTTGCAACTCTGGTCACATAGCTTGCTATGTTCCCGTTGTTGCGCCTTGCAGAGCACCTGCCCAATAAGCCAGAAATATTCGATTCCGTATGGCTGAGTACTTATTGTATTTTAAAAAATTTAACGATAATTGATCCGCAATTCCCCCTGAAGCACTGATCATCAAACGTTGATTTTCTCAACGAATTTCAAAGGTTCTCGACACTGGGCGCACAAATAGACTGCACCTCTTACGGCCCTGTTGTGGCGAATGGAACTGAGCGGGATGGTCTTTCCTGCACAGCTGCAACTGTATAGGAATGGTCTTTTGCTGGCATTGCTGGTGTTGTAGCTGTGGGTTCTCCGGGCCGGGAGTCTGAACACCTCTTGCATAATCAATTGCCACTCTCTGCCATGGGGGCGGATTTTTCTGCCAAACAGTTGGTGGGCAATGAGGTGTGCGACTTCATGACCCACGGTATGCTTCAGAAAATGTTCCTGGTTTTCTTTGAGCAGTTGTTTGTTCAGACGAAGCAGGTTTTTTTCGGTCCAGGCTTGTCCGGCCGTTTCGCCTCTTAAACTCAGACTGATCCGGGGGCGTGGAAATCGTTTAAGAAAATGCCGCTCGGCCAGGCAGTAAAGCTCACTGACCCGTAACTCAACGGTAGGCAAATAGGGGCATTGTATATTCGACATAAACAGGCTGACTTGGAAAACTCATGGGAGGATAGCAGAGGGATTGTATCTGTACAGTGGGTTTATTGGAATAATCAGGCAGGTTTCATCAAGGCATCACTTCCAGATGATACAGCTTAATTCATCTGGCTTGGCGCTGAACTTCAGTAAACTTGAATGTATTCGGGGCTTACACCCATACCCCAGAAGATCACGGTAGTGATCATAATCGAGACCAGAACAACCAGCCCGATGCAAAGCACAGAACTGGCATAGACAAACCCCTGCTCCTTAGGTATCTGCATAAAGGTTGGCAAACCGGAATACAGCATCAGGGCTGAGCAGGACATGGCGATAGTGCCAGCAACAATAGTCAGCCAGATAGAGGGATAAAGCCCGCACAGGCCCGCCAGAAAGAGTGGTAAAGCGGTATAACAGCTAAATGCAACACTCTGTGTCATGTTGGGTTTGCTGCCAAAGGTTTCTGCCATCCATTGGATGAATGCACCCATAACGGCAACGCCCGCCAGTATGGCCAGCCAGGCAAAAAATGCCATGAAAGCAGCACTGGTTTCCGTTAACTTGACGACCTGATCACTGCCCGGGACTGTCCAGCCGGTTCGAGTCGTCCCCAGATAAGTACAGACCGCTGGCAGGGCAGCCAGCCATATGACCTGACCCAGGTAAAGGCGAATAATGCCGGGAGGGTGCTCCCGAATATCGGTCCACTCTTCTTTCGGACGAAAGAGAAGCCCCCAAAAGTGACTTAATATCATGGTGCAACCTCCGTTATGGCTGTACCAGTAGCTGGTAATCCTTACGTTTTGCTAAGTTATCAGCTACAAAACAGCGGCTAATATGTTGTTATTATTCACTGTGACAGGCATCGGCTCTTCCTGTTCAACAGGATCGTTCGATAGCCTTGACTTCAGTGTTTACATATTTCTTATACGAAGTAAAGTAATATCGTCCCAATACAGGTTCTTTTATTGAATAATAGGGCAATTATTTCCTCGTTTATCAGTCTCATAAAGGCTTCGGCATGACTGTCTGGTTCAGTTCGCTGGTTTGGTGGATTGTGAGACTAAACGGTTAGTATCATAGAACTCCGGAATGATTACATGACTTCAGGCGAAGCCGTTTTTGTTAAAAAGTAGTGTCTAAATAGTTTCGTTTTTGCCGGACGGGCTCAGGAGAATGACATAGACCATGATGACTAGAATTGATCGTTTGTTTCTTTTACTGCTGGCAGGGCTCGTTGCTCTGGGAAGCGGGTACAACAGAGATTTTCAGCCTGTTAAAGAGCCCGCAATAGAACAGGTGCAAAAGGTCACCAGGGAGGAAGTCAAGGTTGAAAAAAAGGTTCAAAAGAATATTCCCGACTTTGCTGCCATTGAGGACGTCAATAAGAAGAAAAGTCAGTTCTTTGCCCACGTGAAGCAAATGGTTGATGAAGAGAATGAGCGTCTGGCGGGTATTCGTCAGGAAGTTAAGATGCTTAGGGAAAAATCGGCTCTGCATGAAAGCGAAGAAAAGTGGCTGTTGGATATGGCCCGAAAGTTCAGAGTGGATGAAGAGCTTAAAGTCAGTGATGCGCTTTATGACGACCTGCTGCACAGGGCGGACGAGATCCCGGTATCGCTTGCTCTGGTGCAGGCGGCTAACGAGTCGGCCTGGGGGACTTCAAGGTTTGCCGTTGAAGCCAACAACTACTTTGGCCAGTGGTGTTTTACTCCGGGCTGTGGTGTTGTTCCTGGTGAGCGTCCGGAAGGTGCGACCTACGAAGTCAGGAAGTTTTCTTCATTGGAGGCATCGGTTCGGTCGTATATGCATAACCTCAATACCAGCCATCATTATGAGGGTTTGAGGGAGCTGCGTTCAAAAAGAAAATCCATGGGACACCCGGTTACCGGGCCGGTACTGGCACAGGGACTTTATGCCTATTCCTCCAGAGGTATTGATTATATAGAAGAGTTGGTATCCATGATTGAGAGTAATGATTTGTTGAAGTACGACCTGGAAAAGCCTCTAACGGGCCACTAGTCTGCCCAGAGCAATAGTGTAGCCATTGATTGCACTTATATTGCTGATGCCTCAGCAGCAGGCAGCACCCTCCGGTGAATACCGGAGGGGTTGGATAAAAGTAACGAGTCAGGGAAGGCGTGTTGCATCAGCAAGGTTCCTGGAGTGATTCAAGAACCTGGCCAAAGCAAAGCCAAGAGTGTGCGTGTCAGAGGTTAACAATATTCACAATGGAAGCTTGTTCAGGCTTTTCCTCTTCATCGTTTTCATCCCTGAAGGCCAGAGGTACATCCACCGGGTCAAACGCAGTGTCTCCATCTTTAACAGGCTGACCATCCGCCGACAGATTGTTGAAATCAAACAGTGAGCTGTCTGCCAGATGGGAGGGCGCTACGTTCCTCAGAGCTCTGAACATGCTCTCCATTCTACCGGGGAAGCGTTTGTCCCACTCGGTGAACATAGCCTTGATTGCCTGCCTCTGAAGGTTTTCCTGAGAGCCGCAGAGATTGCAGGGAATAATCGGGAATGCCTTAAACTCGGAAAAACGGACAATATCCTTTTCACGACAGAAGGCAAGAGGACGGATCACCGTGTGCTGACCGTCGTCACTGACCAGTTTGGGCGGCATGGCTTTCATCTTGCCGCCGTAGAACATGTTCAGGAACAGGGTTTCCAGAATATCATCCCGATGATGGCCCAGGGCAATCTTGGTGACTTTCAGTTCGCTGGCCGTGCGGTAGAGGATGCCTCGGCGCAGCCGAGAGCAGAGTGCGCATGTGGTTTTGCCTTCAGGCACCTTCTCTTTGACGATGGAGTAGGTATCTTCCTCAACAACGCGGTACTCAATACCCAGGGTTTCCAGATAATCAGGCAGTACATGTTCAGGAAAGCCAGGCTGTTTCTGATCAAGGTTGACTGCAATAAGGTCAAAATTGACCGGCGCATAAGTCTTCAGGTTCAGCAGAATATCCAGCAGGGTATAGCTGTCCTTACCCCCGGACAGACAGACCATGATGCGGTCGCCGTCCTCAATCATGTTGTATTCGGCGATGGCCCGACCTACCTCTCGTCTCAGGCGTTTCTGTAGTTTGTTGAAGTGGGTTTTTGCGCTTTTTGTTTGGCTCTGCATTTTGGTTCTGTCTTGTCTCTGAAAGTACCCAACTTCATTTAAGGCCCTTAGAGGGGGCGGTTAAACCGGGTGACTTACTGCTCTGGATAATGGTGAAACGGGCAAGATCCCGAAAATTCACAACATTATAATCAAAGGTTTCACGATAGGCATCAGGGATAATGACAGCAGCAGCTAAAGTACCTAACCAATTAGTTACCTCCCGAACTCACAGGGCTGACGGCTGCTATTGTGAATGAGCTGTCGAAATATGGTTAAGTGAAGCTATGCTTATCTAATGGACAAAATGCGCAGGGACACAGGTTCCAGTCGTTTATACACAGAATAATCGTGGACATTTATTCAGGGGACTTCCATGGCTGATTACGAGAAACTGAGAGTCTGGTTATTATCTCGCAGAGACGAGTTGAATATCCGGCTCGGAAACATCAATAAAGATATGACTCGCAGAGCCAATGCCGATTGGTCGGAGCAGGCGCAGGAGAGGGAAAATGATGAGGTTATTGATCAGCTGGGTAATGATGCCCGGGCTGAACTTAATCTGATAAACAAAGCATTGGATCGTATGAATCATGATGATTACGGCTTCTGTACCGGCTGCGGTGACAAGATAGTTGAAGCCCGTCTGGCAGCTATGCCTTACGCCGATCTTTGCATCAAATGTGCAGAAAAGCGGGATCGCGCCAGCTGACAGCGTCAGGGAGTCTTCAGGCTCTCTGACACTGTCTTTTCTGTCTCAGTAGAATTCGTTATCAAAGCCCTGTAACTGTCCACAAAGCTCTCGACGGGGCCTGGGTGGTGGCGATGATAGTAATTATGCCAGAGCTTACCCAGGGCATGGATATCATCATGGGGTACCTTGTGGATAGGCTTTTCGGTTCGATAATAAATCATCCAGGAAATGGCGGTAGCGTAAGAGAGGTTGGTCGCTAATTCCAGATGTGGATGAGCCAGAAATTCTCTCTGGCTGGCCAGTCCCCGTATCAAACTGGAAAGGTCGGATTTCTTCGCCAGGTAGTGATCCCAGATATTACGGTGCATTCTGGGTGAGATTTGATAAATTCCCAGAGCTTGATGATGCTCCTGTTTAAGATGAAAACCCAGGCCGGATTCTCTGGCCGCAGTTCCCAGCAGCAGGTTTTCTGCAGTAGGACTCCACATTCTCAAATGCTTCAGGGTAGGGCGAACAACATAGTGGCGCAGCTCCTTTGCACAAATACCCATTGGGATTTCCTTTGTCTTAGAGCATTATTTTCATTATTGAGATTATCGTAGCACTCAGAAAATTCTTAAGTACAGTAAAATTTAACCAACGAATACTTCGGGTGTGGAAACCACAAAAGCTCTTAATGGTCATTTTCCGATAAAACTGAATATCAGGAGATTGCAAAAGCACTAAGTACTCAGCCATACGGAATCGAATATTTCTGGCTTATAGGGCAGGTACTCTGCAAGGCGCAACGACGGGAACATAGTAGGCTATGTGACCAGAGTTGCAACGCATCACGACTGCATGGATGCAGGAGCTAGAGCAACGCAGGAGCAGTTGCCGCGAGTGCCTGAACAATAAGTCAGAAAATATGATTTCGTATGGTTGAGTACTTATATGAGGGGCATGAAAGAAAAGAAGGGGACTATTCCCCTTCAAATTCACACAGTGAGAAGACAGGAATTCCTGCTTCATTTAGTATCTTTGAACCACCAAGGTCTGGAAGATCCATAATGGCAGCTGCTTCCAGAATTTGTCCGCCCAGTTGTCTGACCAGTTGACCGGCCGCAAGCAAAGTGCCACCTGTAGCAATCAGGTCGTCAACCAGAATGACTTTATCGCCTTTCTTAATAGTGTCTGCATGAACTTCAAGCGTTGCCTTCCCGTACTCAAGTTCATAATCCTGAGCGACAGTATTGTAGGGCAGCTTTCCCTTTTTTCTAAACAGGATCAGTGGTTTGTTCAGGGCATATGACAATGCAGAGCCTATCAGGAAGCCCCGCGCATCAAGAGCGCCGATCCGGTCAAACTCAACATCCAAATAGCGATGAATGAGGCTGTCCATGACCGACCGCCAGGCTTTGGGGTTCTCGAAAAGAGTGGTCACATCCCGAAACTGAATGCCGGGCTTTGGCCAGTCAGAAACGGTTCTAATCTGTGCTTTCAGATAAGCTTCGTCAACGATCATATCTTTCCCTTAATGTCCGTTCCTGGTGCGCTTATGCGGAGGAGATAATCTGTTCCAAACCGACAGACTTTCCACCCGCCAGGGAGCATAATTGAATCGGGTCACGGATTTCAATTTCTTTGCCCACTGCGAAGATCAGATCGTTTTTCTGGAACCGGGTAAATACCCGGCTAACGGTTTCTACAGCCAGTCCCAGGTAATTGCCCATTTCATTGCGGGACATGGACAGGCGGAATGACTGGGATGAGAAGCCTCTGCGACGAAAACGACTGGCCAGGTTGATCAGGAAGGTCGCAATTCTTTCATCAGCGTTTTTCTTGGACAATAGCATCATCATCTGCTGATCTTCACGAATCTTCTTACTCATCAGACGCATCATATGACGACGCAACTCCGGGAATCGGTCGGATAGCGTTTCCAGCTGGTCAAAGGGGATTTCACAGATCATGGTGGTTTCCATGGCCTGAGCAGAGACCGGGTAGACGTCAGTATCGAGACCACTCAGGCCCAATATCTCACTGGGAAGATAGAAAGACGTAATCTGTTCCTCACCTTCATTGGTGGCGGTATAAGTTTTTAAGGCCCCGGAACGGACAGCGAAGACGCTGGTAAACCGGTCTCCTTCCAGGAACAGGTGTTCCCCCTTCTTGAGAGGGCGGCTTCGCTTGATGATGCGATCAAGCTGGTCAATGTCTTGTAGATTCAATGCCAGAGGTAGGCAGAGGGAGCTAAGACTGCAGTCTCTGCAGGCCACATGGCCAGGTTGTCGTACATTGGGCTTTGACGTCATTGAGTGGCCTCAAAGTCGTATTGGCGAAATCGCTGACGATTCTATTGAAAATGCTACCAAAGTGTAAGTCTGTGCTTTCCGAGACTAAAGCGTAATTCCTTCATACTTAAGGCTTTTTCGGAAAATACTTACTGGGTTGCGATAAGTCCGCACTAAAAAAATGTTGTACTTGATCAGTTGCCTGGCAGTTAAGTCATTGAGCTTGATGAGAAGGCTGTGAACGCTATCAATACCTATGATGCAAGAAAGATGTTCTTCAGCGCCAATGTGTCGATAACTGTACTGAATACAATTTCGTAAATCAGGGAGATTTACGCCATGAGTCTGCTCAGCTCAGTGACAGGGATTCTGTTTACTCCAACCGTGCAAGTGGCTGAACCTCGAACCTTTGAGGAACTCGTTGCCGCTGAGGATTTGACGTTCAATGATCTTTCACCACAGGAAAAGCAAATCCTGATGGCCAGAAAGGGTGAGCTGACAATTGAGGAACTCAGAGCATTAAAGCTCGAAGAGGCCGAGTGTGCTGAGCTTGAAGAGGCGCATCGTATCCGGCTTCAAAAAAGTGCGATCTGGGATGGCCGCAGAATTGCTGTCACGATAGCCAAGGGAACCGGGGTTCTAGTCGTCGGTGCTTTTGCCGCCGGGGCCGCTTCTGTATCGGTGCCTGTTGCTGCCGGACTGGCTGTATGTTCAGGGGTGGGCTACCTGTTTTATCTGCGGACCCATTCAGGCGAGCTGGAAACACGTTCAAAGCAACTGACTGATTTTGTCATTACCCATGCACAACCCCAGAGAATCATTCGGGAACAGCTGGAGCTAAGAGAGTCTGAGCGTGCAGAGGCTCTGGATAGAAGGCTCCGTGAGGCAGAAGACGCGCTGAAGTTGGAGAAACAGCGAAAAGCAGAGTTGGCCGACCAGCTCCCGGGAAAAGCGGATCTGGCATCAGGGCAAGAACACTTTAAACAAATGCAACATAGAATCGAAAAACTCAGGGCTGCGGAGAAACAGCAAAAAGAGTTGGCTGGTGAGTTGAAAACACTGACTGAGCAGCACAGGAAAGTTGATCGTGAGATGGTGGAAGTGCTTGATGAAGTTGAACAACTGAGTGAGGCGCTCAGGAACAGGCAAGGCAGTGATAAGGGAAGAGATCGCCAGCAGTTAAAACAACAGGATTTGAGGTTACAAGAGACACTTCAGCTTTTTCAGGAAAAGGTCGAGGCGCTTGAAGATGAAGCACGGATTCTGACTGAAACCATTAAAGAAAAAGATATTGAGTTTGAAAGGCTGAATCGGCAGAAAAACCATCAGACTACTGACATTCAGGCACTGATTTTGCAAAAGAAAGCCGTTGAGCGAGACACCATTAAACCATTGCAAAGAAGACTCAGGGCAGCCGAGCGGATGCTGATGGAGGCAGGAGCCGATCAGCAGGCTATTCAAAACCAGCTGTTTCAAACCCAGCAGACAGTTCGATCTCTGGAAACGGAGGTAAAGACGGTTTCTGATGAGGCAGTTACCCAAAAGCTTGATTTGGAGAGGGCTACTGAGAAGGTACTGTTCCTGGAGTCTCAGCTGAGTTCTGCCATTCAGCATAAAGACAAAACCTATAAGGACTACCTGATTGTCATTGATGAACTTAATGCTGTTCGTATGCAGCTTGAAAGCAGTCAGATGTTACAGCATGAGCTGGAGAATCAGCTGGAGGAGGATAAGGCGGCTCAACGCATTCAGGAAAGGCAACTGAGGTCAGATCTGGAACAATTGCAAAAAGAGAAGGCCGGGTTGATCAATAACTCAGCAAAGGTCGCTTCCGAGAATCAGTTTTATCGGGAGCAGATTGATCTGCTCACCCGGGAAGAGCAGATGGTCAGAGCCCGTTGGGTAGAAGCCCATAAGTCGACTCAGCGTCTCAAGGATGTTGAAAAAGAACTGCAGGCTCAGGGGGAACTGCTCCAGGAAACCAGAGTTCAGTTGCAACATGAGGCTTCTTCCAGAAAAGTGCTGACAGCAGAGCTCAATGGTTTTAAGCAACGGGAAGCAGCCGTTGCTAAAGAAAAAGGTTTGCTGGAGGTGCAGATCCAGCATCTCAGGGAACAGGAAAAGACCGATCGGGATGCGCTCGTCTTGACAGAGCGTCAGCTTGAAGAGAAAAAGAATGAGCTTAAATTGTTGCAGGAAAGTTATACCTGCCTTCAGGAGAATATCAGTCAGGGTGAGCTTTCGAATCAACAGCTCAGAGCTGAACTGGACCGGGTGAGACTAGAGGTGCTGGATAGAGATAGAGAGATCAGGGAAGTTCGCGACCTTTTACAGAAAACAGAAAGTGTTCTGGAAAGCTCTGAGCAGAAGGTATTTGACCTGAATGCAGAGTATGAGTCTGTGCGCAGCCAGGCCATAGAGGGGACTGTGGTCAGCGCTATGGATCACGTGGATCAACTGACCAGTGATTCGCTGAATAGCAAAAACCACTCAAGAAAGGTTGAGGAGCAAAAGCATAACCTGGAGCTCCAGTTTCAGGCGCTGAGCAGTATGAATAAGCAGCTGCTCGAAGAAGTCACTCAGTTTAATAATAAACGAGGTCAGAAAAAAAGAAGAGTCTGGCAACAGCAAATCAGGCAGGCCAAATCTCAAGCTGAGCAGAGTCAGCTTCTTGCCAGAAAATTACAGCAGGACCTGATCAGCAAAAACGACTCAGTTCATGAAATGAGTGAGAGACTTAAGCAAGTTGAAGAGGCGTTCGCTCAGGTCTCGGAGCAGTTAAATGCCACAAAGCAGCAAGCGAATGCTGTATCCGTTGAGCTGGAGTCAACCAGGATAGAGTCCGAAGAGCGAAGGCTAAAGCTCAAAGAATTGGAAGACTCCGGGGCTAAACTGCAATTCAGACTGGATTCCCTGACCAACGAGCTTGAGCTGCTCAGGTCAAAACCCGAAGGCATTGATAAAGAAGCTCATCAACGAGTCGTGGACGAGCTGGAAAAAGCACAAGGCAATGTCAAAAAATTACAGGGAGAACTGAGTGCCAGTGACAATCTTGTAAGCGAATCTCTGGCTGATGTTCAGACGTTGCCAGAGCTCAAAGGTAAGCTCAGGGACATTGAGGAACAGCTGTCGCTCCTCGGGGGGTATTTGCAAACGCCTCATGAGTCGTTTCAAAGTAATGCTGATGAGTTTACCAGGACCTTGTCCCGGCTGAAGTCTGAATGTCAGGAGATCGTTGTTCTGACGGGACAGGAAATGACCGCTCTCAAACGTCAGGTCGAACAGCTCCATGATATGAACTATCTGTTGAAAGTTCAGGAAATAGAGGGTCAGACCAAGACTCTGGAAACCCAGGTTAAGCTGGTTGAAGCTCTGAGAACGCTCAATGGGTTGCAAAAGGGCAGCGACCCTGAACAGGCAGACAAGTTTGCTGAAGAATTGGTTGCCGCTGAAACCTCGCTGCAGGCATCAAGACAGGAAGCGAAAGAGCTGTCACGGACTCTCATGACAGTGAAGAATCATCCTGTTATTCAGGCTGAAGCAGATCCCGAAGCCCTGGCGCTGGAACGGGTGCGCGATGATCTCTTGCTGGAGCAAAAAAAGTCAGCAGATTATCTCAGTCAGATCAATACGCTGAAGATGCAGTTTGTTCTACAGCATTCTGAAATGCCACTGTCGGAGATTCCTGATGAAGACTACCCCAGGGTAATTCTGGAAGTGGTTAAAAAGTACATTGCCGTTGATGAACATGAAACCCGTCTCGGGGCAGGTCTGGAAGCCATGCTGACCGAACCTCTGGATTATATTCACCGCATTGACGATTATGACGATGACGCCAGAGACTGGGAGATTGAGCTGGCTGGCGAAGAAGCTCTTGAGAGCTGGCAGCAGGCCCTGAATGAAGAACAGCTTCGCTCAAGGGCATACTTCAAAGAATTGATGGCCCTTCGGACATACCTGATCGCTGAACTGGAATATCGTGGATTAACAACAAAAGCGCTGGAATGGGGCATGGGCGAGCTACAAGACATTATTGTTGATCAACTGCGAAGGGATGGAAGGCTTAAAGACTCCTCCCAGACGATTTCACCCACAGCGATAACCGTGCTTTCGTCATTGCAGTCGACGGCAAATGACCCGGGCAGTCTGCAGCTCGATGACCCTGTGGGATTGAAATGGGATTATAGTGATTTTTTAGATCACTATTCAGGGGGCTTTAACGATTTAACTTCTTGTGCCTCTGACGATGAAGACAATCCGCCATCAGAATACGATTCGACCCAGTCTGAAGTCGACAGCCTTGAGGATTCTGTTGAGAATGAGACGCTCTGGCAGCAGTTGCCTGAAGATTTGGACTATCAGGAAGAGTTTTACCTTTACCAGCAAGTGAGGTCTGCAGTGGATGAGCTGGAGAAAATTGACCGGGAGCTTGAAGAGCTGGATTGGTCTGAATCTTCCGATGAAGAAACCGGGCCAGAGAGTCCGCGAGTCAGGCTGGAACAGAGGAGGAAAGAGCTTATCGACTGGCTCCGGCAGGAAGATGCTGTCAATATAATGCAAAAGTTTCGTTAGCAAGCGGGCAATACACAACCGTTAATATAACAACCTTGTTAGTCAAATCCTGAAAATAATCGGTCATAGTCCCCCGAAGGAATTAAATCAGTACTCCGGGGGAGGGAATTATGGCCAGAAAATCGCTCAAATTATCTTTGGTCTTGGTCATGCTGTTGGCAACCGCTGTGTTGCCATTGCCAGTGCTGGCCATTGATCCGGCCATAATTGTGACCGGGGGAACGGCCCTGCTGGGGACTGGGCTTGGCGGACTCTCCTACAAATTTGGTCAATGGCTATACGGCCCGGACAACGGCAGTGATGATAAACCTGCTCCGGTATTGGTTGAACCGGTCTCTTTTTTTAATCCCGGTGAAGACAAGCCTTATGAAATTACTCTTAGGCTCCTTGAAAATGGCGGTGACGGAGGCGGTGGTGAAGGCGGAGAAGCGCACGTTAATCATAAACCTGACTCGGATTCGAGTCTCATCCCGACAGATCCTGCAAGTCCGAAAAAGCCTGGAAAACCTGTCGATGGGGTAAAAGGTGCTCAGGAAAAATGGGTGGTTGTCAGAGTTGAGAAAGGGGCTGCCAGTCGTGAGTTGCAGTCACTGATTGATCAGTCTCTGCCTGAAGCCGGAGAAGTGCTCTTTCATCCGTCTCCCAGTGCTCAGGCGACGTTAAATGGCTCACGCCACTTGGAAATGGCTACTACCCGGGCGCTGTTCAGTCAGTTGAGTGATCTGCGTCAGATTCTGGATTTCTACCGCAATGGTCAGGCTTTTCTTCTTGATAATGCCAGTCTGGATCAACGTACTGTGAAAGGCGGTAACCAAACATCTACCGGGAAGTTGCAGAGCGGTGAGAGCAGTCAGTGGCACAGCTTTGTACAAACTTATGGTTCGAAATCCCATTACTCATCACTGCCTGGTTTAGAGGGAATGAATGCCGACAGTCACGGGCTGAATGTCGGAGTATTCACTCAGGCCACTGAAAATACCCTTGTCGGCCTGATGCTGGGTAGCCGGAAAACATCAGCCAGTTTTCAGCAGAAATTGGGTTCGGGCTCCATAGAGTCTGTTCACTTTGGTCCGTTCCTGTCCTGGCAGAGGGATCAATGGCAGTTTGATGGTGCCCTGACTCTTGGTACCAAACAATACAGCAGCAAACGCACGGGTAGCGATGGTCATCGACTTCGAGCCTATCGCTCAGGCACCGACTGGAATGCCTTCGGTGCCCTGGGTTATGACATCGATATGGATAACTGGCTCGATGGTCTTACCGTCACACCTATGGTTGAGTTCCTTTATCATCATTCAGAGTCGGACAGCTTTAGAGAGAAAGGCTTGTCTGACGGAGCGCTGGCTGTGCGCGGGCAGTCTTTTGAGCAATCGATTTTACGATTGGGCAGTGACTTTGTCTTACTGAATGAAACCGGGGATACCCCCTCGGCCCTGAAGTTTTCTGCGGGCTACCAGCAGCAGACGGTGTTGAGTGGAAAGTCCAGATACACAGTTAATAATACCGGCCAGCATGCATCGTCAGAATATCGGGCTCAGGAGATTAACGACAATGGGTTGTATCTGAGTATGGGCTACAACACCACAATGTCCGGGCAATCCAGTCTGAGCATGAATTATACGGCGATTCGATCCAGTCGCAGTACCAGTGATGGCCTTCAGCTGAGCTACACACGATCTTTCTGATTGTTACCACAAAAACCGGGCTGTCTGGCTATTCTGGCCTTTAAAAGGATAACCAAACAGTAGAAATCGTGCATTGCCCGCATTTCTACACGAAAAGTGTCAAATAACCTTTGAATAGAGGTTCTGCTGCTGTTGTATCTGCTGCTTAAAATAACCATCAAACTGCATGCAGATGTTTCTGATCAGCATTTTGCCTCTGGGTTCCACCTTAATTCCCTGCTCAGTCAAAGAAAGCAAACCATCGTCAGCCATAGGTTTCAGTGCTGCCAGTGCATCAGAGAAATAGTCACTGAACTTGAGGCCATAATGCTCTTCCACCTCAGCAAAGTTCAGTTTGAAATGGCAGATCAGTTCGTTGATAACACTTTGGCGAATCTCATCATCACGATTCATAGTCAAACCACGGTAGATTGGCAGGCGGGCTTCGTTGATCGAGTTTTCATACGCTTCCATGCTGATATGGTTTTGCGCATAAACACCACCCACCTTGCTGATAGAAGAGACGCCCATGGCAATCAGATCACAGTGACTGTGTGTGGTGTAACCCTGGAAGTTCCTGTGCAGGGTGTCTGTTTCCTGAGCAACAGCCAGCTCGTCATCAGGCAGGGCAAAGTGATCCATGCCGATGAAGACATAGCCCCGCTCCACCAGCCTCTCGGTAGCCTTATGGAGAATGTCGAGCTTTTCCTCAGGAGAAGGCAGATCTGCCTCGTTGATCCTTCTCTGTGGTTTGAAACGGTGCGGCAGGTGAGCGTAGTTAAATAATGACAGTCGGTCTGGTGCCATCTTGATCACCCGGTTCACGGTATTCATAAAACCTTCGACGGTCTGATGAGGCAGGCCATAAATCAGGTCCATATGAACTGACTTGAAAGCCATGGTTCTGGCGGCATCCAGAACAGACTGAACCTGTTCTTCGGGTTGCACCCGGTTGATGGCTTTCTGAACCTTCTCGTCCAGATCCTGTACACCGATACTGATACGGTTAAAGCCCTCGTCACGCAGGCGAGACATCATGACCCAATCCACCTCGCGAGGGTCCAGCTCGATGGAAAAGTCCGAATGACTTTGACAGTTGAAGTTGAAGACGGATCTCAGCTTGTCCATCACCGCAGAAATCTGGTCCGGGCTCAGAAACGTCGGAGTGCCGCCACCAAAATGAAGCTGTTCGACTCTCTGCTCCCGGCCAAACAGACTGGCTTGCATGTCAATCTCGCGAAACAGGTAGTCAAGGTAGTCTTTTGCCTTGGAACGGTGTTTGGTGACTATCTTGTTGCAGCCACAGTAGTAGCAGACGTGGCTGCAGAAAGGTATGTGTACATAAAGCGACAGGGGTTTATTAGTCGCACTGCTTTCCCGGGCGCTGGATTCATAGTGCTCGGGTTTAAACCCCTCCTGAAACTGAACGGCAGTGGGGTAGGATGTGTATCTTGGGCCACTGAGGTCATACTTTTTGATCAGACCTGTATCCCATACGGGGGCTGTACTCATATTAACTCTCGAATTGGTTACAGCTCATCTGGCTGGGCTCTGTTGATGACTATACAGGTAAACAGCCGATTGACCGGTTCATTTATTAACAGTTTAAAGACTAAAAAGCCAAATGTATTTGACGTGTGTCAATAAGTAGGTGACGCAATTCATACCGGTTCCCATGCTTTCGCGCCTGTGGGGCTGACATGGAAAAAGTTTTCTTTAGGGCTGTGGGTTCAGGAGAAAGGCCGTTAGAAATGCTAACCGGAATGTCATTAAGAGGTCTTTGCGTGAAGGCTAAAATCAATTGATAGCAAAGTAAGGAATTTGCTTCACTGCAAACCTGAGAGTTCATACAGGCAATCGGGAACTTTTAATGTCCGTTGCCTGTCTAAAACTATAAATTATCACGGAGGATAGATTATGGCTTATGGATTAACACCAACAACAGACAGCTCCGCAACCGGGGCTGAATTTCAACCGCCGCAGAACAGCTCAGCGGGGTCCGGTAGCTATCCGGCGAAAACATCGAACGGTCGACGTCTGGTTGAGGTTGAGCCTGCATCTAATACAAGTAGTACAAGCCCAACAGGATTCGATCCGCGCCAACGTGCTTCATTGGATCAACGTACCTCTCAGTGGTTGGAAGAAGTCCAAAGCTTTACAGGCCTGAATGTACCCGATGTAAATCGGGCTGCAAGCAGCGTCGCAACCACAGCGGAATCAGAACCATCGCAGTATTGTGAATCGGAGGGCACTGGCTATTCGGCACCAACATATGTTGGTATAGGTTCATTTGTAAGAAGAGATGCTGTTTCATCTGATGAGGACGTCAGCCACCTGAAGGTGGCCCATGCATCGCCTGCAAACACTGGCAAAGTTTTTGAAAAAAACGGAAAAATTCCTGTTGAGTTTATTAAAGAAATGGCCAACTTAGTGTTAGAGAAAGAAAGATTTAAGCCTGAAGAATTATCCCAATTAAAAGAAGATCAAAATGCCCTGCCAAAATTATTGATACCCAATGATGTAGAAGACGAGCACGGCAAGAGTTACAGTATATTCATAAATTCAGAGGGTTTTGAGGTTGAGGGCGTTCCGGATCCAGAATCTTTAAAGGAGTATACACTGAAGCCAGACATTGAGCCAAAGGTAAAAACAGTTTACTCATTTATGGAGGAGACAGTGAACAGAATAGAAAGCTTCTATGGATTTGGAATCCTGGAAAGTGGTCATCCATTCAAATTCCAACTAGATGTTGATAACAGTAACCTGGGTAATGCATGCGATCCATGTATTACTATTGCACCTGACTGGAACAGTATGATTGATAATTTACATGATTATGATCTGAAATATCTTCTAGAAAATATGAATAAATGCAATTCTAAATTGCTCGACGATTGGCTAAAAATCACCCCATCATGCAGCCTTAATGATGTACGTGATAAATTGAAAATTGTTTTAAGTCCCGACTTATTGAATATGTTCTGTCAGCGGGTGTTCAAGATGATCAATCATTGAGCCACCTGCTCAAAAGGGCTGTTGCGTGCCCTATTGATTAGAACGGCTAACCAGTATGTCATCAAAAAGCTTTTGCGAGAAGGGTATAGTCCATTTACGACGAAGCAAGGATTTGCTGCGTTGAATAGTCAAAGGGGCTCCAGGTAATCGGGAACTTTTAATGTCCGTTGCCTGCCCAAAACCATAGATTATCACGGAGGATAGATTATGACTTACGGAACAACAACTAGCAGCGCTGCAACCAGAGCTGAATTTCAACCGCCGCAATACACTGCAGCGGGGTCCAATAACTGTTCGACAACAACGTCAAATGGTCGAAGTCTGGTTTGGGTTAAACCTGTATCTAATGTAAATCCAACAAGGCAAGATCCGCTCCAATCTGTTTCATGTGCTCAACGTACCTGTGAGAGTCTGGAAGTAATCCCAAATTTTACAGGCCGAAATGCAGCCGATGTAAGTCAGGGTTCAGGCAGCGCCGCAACCAGAGCGAAATCTCAACCACCGCAGAATTGTGAATCGGGAGCCAATGGCTATTCTGCACTAACTTATAGTTATCCAAGTGAATCTTCGAGTTCACCTAATAGTTTTTCAAGAGGAAACATGATGGGCCGAACTCTTGGAATTGGAGGAGAGCCCACAATCTTTCCTACAATTAATGGAATGTTTATTGAAACGAACCAGGGCTTTTATGGTGAAATGTTTATTGAAACGGAGCAGGACTTTTATAAACGTCGGCTGAACGATGATAGTAAAAATCTGACCGATTATAGAGAGCCAGGACCGGCCCAGCCACATTAGTAAAAAACGTTGCTGTAGAAAGGTAAGTGCACAAAAAGCGACAGGGGTTTATTGATCGCACTGCTTCCTCGAGCGATTCATTACTCGTTCCCACACCGGGACCCACAGAGCCTAAAAGCAAGGGAACGAGTTAACCTCATCAATTATTACAACTTTAGAGCATCCACTTCTGCGCCGAAAGCACATAATCAGTCTATGCTGGACAACAAATAACATTGGACTCAACCGGGAGAGAATATTTTGGGAGTTATTGGCCTTTGCAGTCTTGCATTGTTCAAGGTTCTTTTTGGTATTGTCACCTTCTCCGGAGTGATTACCTGGCAAGAGATTCAGTCAGGCCATATTGATACCCGAAGAAGTCCTGGCCAGCTGGCGGCTTACCTTGGCTATCTGACGCAATTGAAGCTGACTGGGAAATCGCCTGAAACTGCTGTTCTGGAGAATATTTTCAAGCTATCAAAGCAAAGGGCGCTGGAATGCAGTGATGGTCATTGTATGTTGGAAAGCCGACTGGCGTTGAATAGTTTTCCTTATTGGCTGGAAGACGACGTAGTACATCTGTTGCTGTTTATATCCGGCAAGGACTGGCAGGAAGAGTTTTTGCAGGAAGAGTCAAACCGGCTGTTAAAGAAAAATCTTGGCGAGTTACTGTCAAAGTACTCTCTGGAATGGTATATCCATGTGAATCCACCTCATAAACGAACGGTGGCGGGTCTGGCTCATGCTCATATCTTCCTCAGGAGTGTGAACTCAAAGGAGATTGCTGATCAGGTCGAGCAGATCTTGCAGTCTGGTCAATAAGGGCGGGATCTCTGGTCGTTCAGTAATGCCCGCCGTGTCCAACAGAGAGTACGGACATGACCCAACCCTGTTGCGGGCCCGGAATACTGTAGAGACCAAAGAGAATCATCATAATGCCGGCAATATTGCGGGTCATGCTGGCTTGTATGACAGACGCCAGTTGTCTTGCAAATAGTCCGGTCAGAAATACAGAGGGCAGGGTGCCCAGCCCAAAAGCGGCCATCAATAAGGCAGACTGAGTCGGGTTATTCTGACTGGCAGACCAGATCAGTGTGCTGTAAACCAATCCACAGGGAAGCCAACCCCAAAGGGCACCCAGGGCCAGAGCATTAGGTGTGCTGCGAATAGGCAGTAGTTCGCTGGCAAGCGGTTGAATGTGTTTCCAGAGGTGTTGCCCCAGCTTTTCCGTTTTCATCAGGCCTTTCCACCAACCGGTGATATAAAGACCCATGGCGATCAGCATAGCGCTGGCAATGATTCGAAGTGAAGATTGCAGGGTTTCGCTGGCATCCCCCAGGAACCAGCCTACTAATCCAAGTAGAAGGCCCGCCAGAGCATAACTGCTGATTCGGCCTGCATGATATGTCAGCATTAACCAGCTGGTTTCAGCTTTTGAGCGCCCTCTGAGGGAAAGGCTAAGGGCCGAGGTGATACCCCCACACATGCCAATGCAGTGAGTACTTCCCAGCAAGCCAAGGGTGCTTGCGGCTAGTAGAGTGGGTACTTCGGTCATGGCTATCTATCTGCTCAGGGTTGTTTATATGCTCAGGGCTTTTTATAGGCTCAGGGCTGTTTCTGATCACTCTTTTTTGGACGGACGACTGGCTTTTGGCGGGCCATCGTCAAAAAGAATACTATGGGCGGGCCCTTCCAGATCATCAAACTGGTCATTATCGACTGCCCACAGGAATATCCTGACAGCAACGGCAATCAACACTACGGCTATAGGGATAAGAATGATCAGGCTTTCCATAGGGCTCTATACCTTCACAGCAACTTGCAGATTATTCGCATTTTCACGATCACTATCCCGGCTGGCAAGTTGTTCTCCCCGGGGAGCAGGCTTTTTGTCTTTGCTCAAACGCAGTGCGTTGCCTACTACCAAAAGAGAACTCAGTGCCATGCCAATCGCAGCCATCCAGGGAGCCACCATAGCGGCCGCTGCCAGGGGCAGGGCCGTCATGTTGTAGCCAAATGCCCAGGCCAGATTCTGGCGAATGATCTTGCGGGTTCGCCTGACCAGGTCAAAGGCGTCAATCAGACGACTCAGGTCATCGGATAGAAGAACGGCATCGGCACTGGTCTTGGCCAGATCTGAAGCATTGCCCATGGCCAGAGAGATGTCTGCGCCGGCAAGAACCGGTACGTCATTAATACCATCGCCCACCATCAGAACATGTTCGCCATCAGCTTGTCGCTGACGAATAAATTGCAGTTTGTCATCCGGACTGGCCTGAGAGTGCCATTGTTCTATGGCTAATTGTCGGGAGACAGCTGCTACCACCGGCTCCTGATCACCACTGAGCAGTGTAACCCTGAAACCGGATTCTTTTAACTGAGCAATGACACGGGCCGCTTCGGGTCTGAGACTGTCTGCCACTTTAAACCAGCACAGTGGCAAGTCATTCTCGGACATCAGTAACCATTGTCCTTGCTGCTCCGGAGGTGCCGGTCTATTTGTTTGACAACAAAAATCGGGACGACCAATTTTGTAGTAATTTGCAGCCACTCTCGCTTCAATGCCCTGTCCGGTATGACTGACGACCTCTTCAGCCCTGAGGTCAGTGGCGACGGCAAAAGCTCTGGCAATCGGGTGTTCCGAATGCGCTTCAATGGCTGAAGCAATGGCGAGCAAATTATCTTCAGAATACTGGCAGCCGGCAACGGGATAAATGCCTTCCATTCTTAAACGGCCCTGGGTCAAGGTGCCGGTTTTATCAAAAACAATGTGGGTGATTTTGCCCAGACCTTCGAGTACATGACCCCGGGTAACCAGGAATCCTAATTTATGCAAATAGCCTGTTGCTGCCGTCAGAGCCGTTGGCGTTGCCAGAGAGAGTGCACAGGGGCAAGTGACGACCAGTACCGACAGGGTGATCCAGAACGCTTCTTCCGCTGCAACACCGGACCAGTAAAAGTAAACGACCGTTGCGGTCACCAGTACCGAAGCTACAAAGTAACCGGCAACACGATCTGCCAGTCGGGCAATGGCAGGTTTGTCCTGCTGGGCATGTTTTAGCAGTCGGAGAATCGCAGACATCCGGGTTTCTTCGCCCACATGAGTGATTTCAATTTCAAGGGCGTTGTCGATATTAAGGCTGCCTCCCATTACTGATTCACCTTTGCTGCGGGCTATTGGCAGATATTCGCCGGTCAGCATGGACTCATCGACACTGCTGCTTCCCTGCACTATAACGGCATCAGCCGGGATGGAATCACCGGGCAATACCCGAACATAGTCTTTGGGTTTCAGATCTTGAAGAGGGACTCGAACATACTCATCACCGTCTTTTTTCAGGCAGCTGGAGGGCAGCAGGTTGCTGAGGGCCCGGGCTGCCCGTGAGGTTGAGTGTCTTGCACGGAGTTCCAGATAGCGACCGGTCAGCAGGAAGAAAGTAAACATTGAAACCGAGTCGAAATACACTTCGCCACTGCCGTTTACCGTTGCCCAGAGGCTGGCAACATAGGCGCCACCGATGGCAATGGAGACCGGTACATCCATGCTGAGATGACGGGTACGGACATCTCGCAGAGCTGCTTTAAAGAAAGGTGCAGCAGAGTAGAGTATCACCGGAGTGGCCACCAGGGCACTGATGTATCGGATCAGATCCCGATAGGGGGCCGTCATGTCATTACTGATCGCTCCGGAGTATAGCGCGATGGCATACATCATGACCTGCATGGTGCCAATACCGGCAATGGCGAGGCGTCGTATAAATACGCGGTTCTCTTTCTTGAGCATGGCTTCCTGACGATCCGCTCGCCAGGGGTAGGCCTTGTAACCAATCTGGTGAATGGCGATCAGAATATCGCTGAGTGGAACCTGTTCATTATTCCAGCTGATCTGGGCTTCATGAGTACTCAGGTTAACAGTGACGTTTTCCACACCCTCGATCAGGCCAATATGACTCTCCAGCAGCCAGATACAGGCAGCACAGGTGATGCCTTCTATCAATAGGCTGGCCTGTCTTTCAGAATCGCCATTGCGGATCACAAAGTCCTGCTGAATGTCATCCCGGTCGTAGAGCTGGAGTTCTTCTTCCAGTCGCTGACTGAGTGCATTGGCTTGCAGACCGGGATCGGTGCGGTGCTGGTAATAGCTGTCCAGACCGCCGGCAATGATGGCTTCAGTCACCATCTTGCAGCCAGGGCAGCACATAGGCTGTTCTACATCTTCAACCATCGCCGTGTAAGGCGGAGTCCCTTCGATAGGCAGGTGACAATGGAAACAGTGGCAACTTTCAGAATGTTTACTCATCCACTCAATCCAAAATGCTTCAGGGTTCAGAGCTGGCTTTTGAGCTACCACGTGGCAGCAGCGCGCTGACAACACCGGCTTTCAGCATCAGAGGCTGATTCAGGCGCCAGCCTGTTTCGTAACCGACTTCAGGAATCAGTTCATCCAGTGTTTCCAGCTGGACATAGGTTTTCCCCTCAACCGCTTCATCAACCTGGCCCACATAGATCTGGGTGGACTGATCACCAGAGATGGAACGGTTGACCATGATGACCTTGTCCTGATCGGCGAATACCGGAGAAAGCAGGCTCAGTTTTAATTGTTTGGGCCACTCACTGATGTCGCCCTTCAGGGTGATTCGGACCTCTCCTGTCAAGTCATCAATCAGCAGGTTGGCACGAATGCCATAGTCCCTGGCGTTGTGATCACGGGTGAGGTCTTCATTGATCTGTTTACCTGTTTTGTAGTAGTCATCGACCACCACACTGTCCTGAATCTTGAACGCATAGTAGGTCCGGTAGCTGCCCCAGACAAAGGTGACGGCCAGTACTCCCAGAATTCCCCATACCCAGGGTTCCTGGTACCAGCGGGTGACGGGTTCATTCTTCACAAGGCTCATAATCGTTATTACCTGTCTTCAGATTTGCGGAGCAAGGAATCGGCTTTCGGCACTCACAGGCTCAATATCCGGCTGATCGCTGCTGATTATAAATTCAATATCGCGGCTGCCGGAATCGATAGAACCCGCAGGCAACACCAGTCGAACTACGTGTTGCGCAACTTCGCCAGCATTGACCGTAAAGCTCATATCGCCTTTGGTACTCAGATCCCCTATGTCCCTGACACTGACGGTCATGGTCAGCGGGCGCTGATCCTTGTTAGCCAGTTTGAGGATATAGGTATTTTCAATGCTGCCATCAGAAGTGGTGCGATAAAGCTGATTGCGGTCTCTGAGAATGTCCAGTTCCAGTGCCGAGCGATTGTTCAGGCTTCCTATGAACAATCCGATCATTGCTAGCAGGGCAGTGGTGTAAGCGATCAGCCTGGGACGTACGAAACGGGTTTTCTTACCTGAAAGCTCATTATCTGTGGTGTAGCGGATCAGGCCTTTTTCGTAGCCCATCTTGTCCATAATGCTGTCGCAGGCATCGATGCAGGCCGCACAGCCTATGCAGCCGATCTGCAGCCCGTTCCTGATATCAATACCGGTCGGACAGACCTGTACACAGACGCTGCAGTCAATACAGTCACCCAGTCCCTGGCTTTTGGGGTCCACACCTTTTTTGCGAGAGCCCCGGTTTTCACCACGGTTATGATCGTAGGCGACCACCAGAGTGTCCCGGTCAAACATAACACTCTGGAAGCGTGCATAAGGGCACATGTGCAGGCAGACCATCTCTCTCAGATAACCTGCATTGCCGTAGGTTGCCAGGGTAAAGAAGCCCAGCCAGAAAAGCGCCCAGGGACTTACCTCCAGGGACAATATATTCGGAACCAGTTCCCGAATCGGAGTAAAGTACCCAACAAATGTGATAGCGGTGGCAACAGAAACACTCAGCCAGATACCATGCTTTGCCAGTTTGCGCAGAACTTTTTCTGCCGACACTGGACCTTTATCCCTGCGTATTCGCTGGTTGCGTTCACCTTCTGTGATCTTCTCCGCCCACATAAATACCCAGGTGAACACACTTTGGGGGCAGGTGTAGCCACACCAGATCCGACCGGCAAACACCGTTATGGCAAACAGGCCAAAGGCGCAGATAATCAAGAGCCATGACAGCAGAATAAAGTCCTGCGGCCAGAAAGTAGCGGAAAAAATATGAAATTTACGCTCTGGCAAGTCGAACAGCACAGCCTGTCGGCCATCCAGATTTAGCCAGGCCGTGCCGAAATACAGAAGGAATAACAGCGCTCCCCCGACGAGCCTGAGATTGCGAAAGTACCCCTGGAAACTGCGAGTGTAGATTTTGTCCGGTTTTTGATACAGGTCAATCAATTCCGGTCCATTGGATTGGATTTTTTGGTCTGACTCTGGCATTTCACTTCACTGCCCTGATGGTCGATACAGGCTGTCCAGCGAACCGAATTCTCCCCTATGAATTTGAGAAGCGGTCCTTCGAACGGCATTTGTTTTTCATTGCTTATAAAAGATGCTATCGGAAACTCGGCATTATTTTACATGATAAAAAAAACCGCAGCCAGATGACTGCGGTTTTCATGACAAGGTGCCAGAAGGTAATTATACCAATCGAACTTTCTAACTCCCTATTGCGCTGAAGATTTGAGCCTTAATCCTGCGTTGCCGATCGTCGCCATAGCTAAGGCTATGACTCCTCACGCCGCCTTGTCTTAAGGCTCAAATCTCCATGCTCATCACGGGAGTTAGAAAGCACGATTGGTATTAGTCCTGCGCTTCTTCGTTGTCTTTGTTGTCTGCGTCCAGACTGAATACGTAGGTAGCGACCAGATGGACTTTTTCACTGCCCAGAATGTCTTTCCAGGCTGGCATTACACCGTTACGACCTTTGCGAATGGTGTATTCCACCTGAGCCTGGCTTGAGCCATACAGCCAGATCTCATCGGTCAGGTCGGGTGCCCCCAGCGTCTGGTTACCTTTGCCGTCGGCACCATGACACACTGCACAAGTCGTGTCATAAATCTTCTTGCCTGCAGTCATTGTGGCCGTGTCTACCTTGTCGATCAGACCTGCATTAGCACGGATGAAAGTGGCAACATCACGAACACCTTTCTCTCCAATCACCGCACCCCAGGCAGGCATCTGCCCGTTGCGGCCTTCCATGATCGTGGTGGTGATGGCGTCAGCCGTGCCACCATAGAGCCAGGCATTGTCGGTCAGGTTCGGGAAGCCAAAAGCACCGGCGGCATCACTTCCGTGACACAAGGCACAGTTGTTCAGGAAGATACGCTCACCCATCTTGACGGCTTTAGGGTTCTTAACCAGCTCTTCGATCGGAGTATCAGCGTACTGGGCAAACAGTGGCTGATAACGGCGATCATGTTTTAGCTGGTGACGTTCCAGTTCACCCGTAGAAGTCCAGCCCAGAAAGCCCTTCCAGTTTCCCAGACCCGGGTAGAGAGCCAGGTAAACAGCAGAAAAGATGAAGGTGGCGACAAACAAAGCCAGCCACCATTTAGGCATGGGATTATCCAGCTCTTCGATACCGTCGTAGGCGTGCCCGGTGGTTTCAGTCGTTGTCTCTTCGCGCTGCTGCTTCCAGGTAGTAAACAGCACATAGATTACAAATGCCAGGCAGGCCAGAGTAAGGATGACGACCCATCCACTCCAGAAACTACTCATCATTATATGGCCCCTTTGTCCTTGTCTGCGTGCTCAGTATTTGCTATGCCACTGGCGTGTTGCGTATTTATATGAGCTTCGTCATCTGCAAACGGCAATGATGCCGCTTCATTAAAGTCGCGCTTTTTATGGCCACTGTACGCCCAGAAACAAACCCCCACAAAGGCGAGCATGGCTAACACAGTGGACAGTCCTCTCAGATCATTAATATCCATGAGTGTCACCGTTTGTTCTGGAGTGCGGTGCCCAGTGACTGCAGATAAGCCACTACGGCGTCCATTTCAGAGTGACCCTTGACAGCGGCAGCTGCACCTTCAATGTCATCATCGGTGTAGGGTACGCCCAGGCTTCTCAGAACTTCCATTTTCTTGCCGGTCAGTTTGCCGTCCAGAACGTTTTCATTCAGCCATGGGTAAGATGGCATGATGGACTCGGGCACGACATCTCTGGGGTTGTTCAAGTGGGCACGGTGCCACTCGTCAGAGTAACGACCACCAACTCGGGCCAGGTCCGGGCCTGTTCGTTTAGAGCCCCACAGGAAGGGATGGTCGTAGACAGATTCGCCGGCTACAGAGTAGTGACCGTAACGCTCTACTTCAGCACGCAAGGGGCGAACCATTTGTGAGTGACAGCCTACACAGCCTTCACGAATGTAGATGTCACGACCTTCCAGTTGAAGGGCGTTGTAAGGCTTCAGGCCTGCCACCGGCTCAGTGGTGGTTTTCTGGAAGAACAGAGGCACGATCTCAACGAGGCCGCCAAAGCTGATGGCTACTACGATCAGTGCCACCATTAAACCAAGATTTTTTTCAACTAAATCATGTTTTTTCATGGTGAACTCCCCCGGTCAGGCCGTCTGTACAGGTGACGCCTGAACTTCACCTTCCTGCTGGTTTTCACTGCCCTGTCTGACAGTGCGGTATAAGTTGTAAGCCATGATCAGAACACCTGCTACGAAGAAGGCGCCACCGATTGCACGGACAACGTAGCCAAAGTGGCTGGCGGTTACAGACTCGAGGAAGCTGTAGGTCAGGGTGCCGTCGTTGTTTACAGCTCTCCACATCAGGCCCTGGGTAATGCCGTTGACCCACATAGCCACAACGTATAGAACGGTTCCGATAGTAGCCAGCCAGAAGTGAGCGTTGATCAGGCCAACACTGTACATCTGTTCACGACCATACACCTTGGGAATCAGGTGGTACAGGGAGCCGAAGGAGACCATGGCTACCCAGCCCAGTGCGCCGGAGTGGACATGACCGATCGTCCAGTCGGTGTAGTGAGACAGAGCGTTGACTGTCTTGATGGCCATCATAGGGCCTTCAAAGGTCGACATACCATAGAAGGACAGGGATACCACCAGGAAACGCAGAATTGGATCGGTGCGCAGTTTGTGCCAGGCGCCGGACAGGGTCATGATGCCGTTGATCATGCCTCCCCAGGATGGAGCCAGCAGAATCAGGGACATTACCATACCCAGGCTCTGGGCCCAGTCGGGCAGTGCGGTGTAATGCAGGTGGTGTGGGCCTGCCCAGATGTAGATGGCGATCAGTGCCCAGAAGTGCACGATAGACAGGCGGTAAGAGTATACCGGACGCTCAGCTTGTTTGGGTACGAAGTAGTACATCATTCCCAGGAAGCCAGCGGTCAGGAAGAAGCCTACTGCATTGTGTCCGTACCACCACTGAATCATGGCATCCATAGCGCCAGCGTAAGCAGAGTAAGACTTGGTCAGGGTGACGGGTACAGAGGCGCTGTTGACAATATGCAGGATCGCAACAGTAATGATAAAGGCACCGAAGAACCAGTTGGCAACATAGATGTGCCTGGCTTTACGTTTCATGATTGTGGCAAAGAAGACAATCGCGTAGCTTACCCAGACAATGGCAATCAGGATATCGATGGGCCATTCCAGTTCGGCATATTCCTTTGAAGAAGTCATGCCCATAGGCAGGGTAATAGCGGCCAGAACAATCACCAGCTGCCAACCCCAGAAAGTAAAAGACGCCAGTCCGGGCATGGCCAGTGGAGCCTGACAGGTTCTCTGAACGACATAGTAAGAGGTGGCGAAAAGGACGCAGCCTCCAAATGCAAAAATAACGGCGTTTGTGTGTAAGGGTCTCAGTCTGCCAAAACTGGTCCAGGGTAGATCGAGATTCAGTTCAGGGAATACCATCTGGGTAGCGATGAACAGTCCCATCCCCATCCCGACGACGGCCCAAACCACCGCCATGATGGCAAACTGCCTGACAACCTTATAGTTATAGGTTGGCTGTATCGTTGCAGTGCTCATGCTCCGTGTTACCTTCGGGTTCTGCTAACAATTATTACGACTTGGAGATAACCTGAGGCTTTGCAACTTTGACCGAAAATCCAGTAACACATTCCAATTTTGGTATTCACTTTGACACTGGGCGCAGTGTTTTCAGAGTCAGGCCAAGGCTATCTGGTCGCCAAAGTCTTCTGAAAAGTAAAGGTGAAACTGTTTTACTGGATTTCAGGCCAGATATTCTTTGCTACTGGCCAGCTCCCCCGGGTTTACGTAAGGCCGTGCTTCCTGCAAATTTTTTGTTAGTAAAAATGCAGTTAACGAGTTGAGTCGGAACGTTGCGCTCATGAGGGCGGCCAAAAAGCTGCGCTCGCGAGTGTTTGATATAAGACAGTTGTCAAATTCATTACCTGACAGAGATCCTCAGGCTCTGGCTGAATGACTTGGGACTGACCTATTACCTTCAGACTCCGAGTGTTTTGATCCTGATCCGATAGTCCTGATCTTGCACACTTCTGGTTATTATCCGGTCCTTATCGGTTGGCAGAGTTTTGTGATACCGCCAAACCCGTCGCAATCATACAGAAATATTACTTGGCCTGCTAATGCTTTTTGGGTATGAATGGCTGCCATGTATTGAAATCTTTTGTGATGGCCTGTTTTGTATAGAGTCTGTCAGGATCGCCATGGGGTCAGGGCTGTATCAGACGAGTAAGATGGGTCATTGCTGTCAATTTCTGCCATTGTCAGAGGATGTTCAGTTTTGTGTCAGTGTCAGCAGAAGCCAGAAGCACAAAAGTCTGCTCTGCATGAGATCTGACTATTGCTGGAAGAAACGCCAGTAGCCGCATAACAACCCAGATGGCTATTGAACTGAACTGTTCGTATTCATCAGAGTGAGTAGGTGATTGCTGTTCCAGAATGTTTATAGATAATTTGCACAGCCCTTTTATAAAGGCCTGTAAGGGAAAGCCAAACATATGTGCAAGTCCAAAATCATGATTTCTATCATCGTCCGCTTTATGAGAAAGTGAATCATTATGGATTTCCTTTGAAGTTTTCATTATCTCTGGATCAGGTCTTTTATTCTGCTTGATATGTGAGAAATAGTTCTGGTACTTATGATCATGTCTTGAAATAAAAAAATCCTCCGTCATTTCATACGGCTGCATAGCGGACCAATAGACTATTTCTAATGAGGTTCTATGTAGCCATTTTTCGAACTCTGTATTATCCAACCCAAGAGCTTGCTGTAAGCTTATTGTATCGGTTGCATAATATCCCTGGACAAAATGCTCAAGAATATCTCCGATAAATCTTTTTACATCTTCAACAGCTGTAGGGTTTTGGTAATGAAACTCATGGGATAAACGTTTTCCACGGGCATAAACAATAACAATGGCAACGATATTATCCATAAGAGCATTAAAAAATGCTAACAGGTTTCCGACTTTTGGAAAGAAATTAACATTCAAAGCATTTTCAGAGGACAGGCAGTGCAACCGCCTTTCACCACCCCTATCAGGAACAAATATTTGGCTGTCACCAAGATCTCTCAGACCGGACCAGGATAAATCTGAGCGTTCAGTGTCTTCTACCCAGTTACAAATTGATCCGGGAAAAGCTTCATTTTTGCCATATCCATAAGAAATCAGTTGCCCTAAAGTCATCCACTTTGACAGACCTGACCAGTCAACACATAAGTCTTTACTATGCTGCGATTTAATAAGGCCATCGAATGACAGTCCGTATCTTGCATACTTCCCTATATCAATAGCAGATTTTTTTAACCCTTCTTCGGACCTGTAATGAGGGTTTTTGGAATTTGTTGGATCTAATTGGCACGCATAATTAGTGCCTGTCAGAAAACCCAGCACAATTCTGACTGACATCCATTCATAGCGACTGAACTTTACTGCTACGGCAAGCAAAGGCTATTTCTTATACTCATTTGTGTGAAATATAAACAAAAACACCCTTTCCAAATCGTGCAAAACCCTCATGCATAGCACGATAAAACAAAAACTGACCGGTAACAGGCTGGAAAGCTATTGACGATCTCTACTCAGAAAAATTTTACCTAATCGCTTTAGATTGCTGGCAACAACAGCCAGCGCAACGGGGAAAAAAAAATGACACCCATAAATTTGTTTTCTTCAGGAATAGAGCCATTAAAATAGGTGAATTTGACAAAATACGGCAATGCCGTATACTTCTAATCTATGATTTTCATCGAAACAAGTAAATTTACCAAGATACTCTCTTATTATTTGTCAGATGATGAATACAGAATGTTGCAATGGCACCTTCAGGAGAAACCTGATTCTGGTGACATTGTTCGTGGTAGCGGAGGTGTCCGTAAAGTACGTTGGGCACCAGAAGGTAAAGGTAAAAGTGGTGGCGTTAGAGTAATTTATTACTGGAAAAAGAGTGACCATGAAATATGGATGCTCACAATGTACAGTAAGTCTGAACAAGCCTCTATACCCGGCCACATACTTAGAAAGATTGCGGAGGCTATCGTAAATGAATGATCGTGATATCGGCCAAGAAATTCTTGATGGTATAGAAGAAATTAAGGCTTTTAAATCAGGTAAGGGAAAGTTGAAAACTTCTACTCTTTCAGAGCCATCTCCAGCCAAAGAAATTCGACAAAAATTACAACTTTCACAATCAGCATTTGCTGGTTTCATGGGAGTGAGTATCAGAACCATTCAAGACTGGGAGCAAGGCCGTAGAACGCCACAAGGTCCGGCAAAAGCCTTGCTCAGAATAGCAGAGCAGTGTCCTGAAGTATTTCAAGAGTTACGCTAACCCATAGAAATAAAAAGGACATCCATAAATTTGCTTTATCATCCACCTGGTCTACTTTTTCATCCATCACTGATTTTTTACCAGGACAGGTGAGTCCATGGCTCAGGCCCGCAATACTCTGATTGACCCCAGTTCAACGCCTTATTACCACTGCATGGCAAGATGTGTTCGTCAGGCTTACCTCTGTGGAGAGAACCACCTGACTGGCAAGAACTACGAGCATCGCCGCCAGTGGGTGGTGGATAAACTCCGGGAACTGGTTTCAGTCTTTGCTATCGAAGTCTGCGCTTACGCTGTCATGTCGAATCATTATCACGTGGTTTTGCACATCAATCAGTCATCTGCCAGAGGCTGGTCACGGAATGAAGTGCTTCACCGTTGGACGACCTTGTTTACAGGCCCACTTCTGGTGCAAAGGCATCTGGCCGCTGACAAACTGGGCAGCGCTGAATTGGCCCGTATTGATGAATATGCTGAGGAATACCGGCGTCGTTTAACGGATATCAGCTGGTTTATGCGCTGCCTGAATGAACATCTTGCTCGTGAGGCCAACAAAGAAGACGAGTGTAAAGGACGCTTCTGGGAAGGTCGCTTTAAAAGCCAGGCATTGCTGGACGAAGCAGCGTTACTGACCTGCATGACCTATGTTGACTTGAATCCGATTCGGGCTGGAAAGGTAGAAACACCCGAAGAGTCCGACTACACGTCGATTCAGGAACGCGTGGAGCAGGTTACACATTCTGAGACTAAAAAACAGCCGCTGACCCTGAAACCTTTTTGTTCGCAGGGCCAGAATACGGACGTTGCCCTTCCCTACCTTCTTCACGACTATCTGGAACTGGTTGACTGGAGTGGCCGCATTGTCAGGACAGATAAGAAAGGTTCGATCCCGTCGTGTACCCCTCCTATTCTTCAAAGATTGGACATTGATCCGGATGAGTGGCTGAAAACCATGCAATGGAATAATCGTTTTTATCGGGCAGTTGGCCGTCTGGAAGCGATGAAGGCCTTTGCACTTGAAGCCGGACAGAAGTGGCTTCGAGGTTTAAACGCCTGCAGTTGTTTGTACCTGACAGGTTAGCGTAGAAGTCAGTTAAGGAACTAAACACTTTCTCTTTATCCTTCCTCGACTTTAAGTCGAAATAGGTTTGTATTGTCTGAATCATGGCTTGAGCAGCCTCTGTTCGTCGAATCCTGTTGTGTGGCTCGGTGATAAGCTATTCGAAGATAGATTTTCTGATCCTTTTTGGGGTTACAGTTTTTGAATGTCTTATTTTTTATGGGTGTCTTATTCTCTTTATTCTTTATGGGTGTCTTATTCTCTTTATTCTCTTTTAAGTGCGAATGATGAACTACATCTTCAATTTTGTATCTCAATATTTGTAATTTGGTCATTTTTATTAAAAAACACTCTTTTTTTGTTCTACTGGATTCTTTTTGAAATGCTTCCTGTTTTTTTCTGTTGATAATCCTCTTACCCATTTTTATTATCAGATAGAGCCAGTCATCGTCACTGAAGTGCTGAGTGTTTCCGTGCAGGTAATCTTCCATTAATGATATTTTGTATTTTTCGCCAACGGTGAAATAGCCTGCTGGTTTTTCCAGGGTTGTTATTTTTCTTGTTTTTATGGGATGAAGGCTCTGTTGCTCATCTGAAAGAGTGTCATCTACAGGCAACCGCTTGGTAATTTTCGGGCACGGGCCCGCCTGGCAAGTCGTATCTGCCGAGATGTGCTTTGGCTGTGAGGAGATTGGTGGTAAATGCATGGATATAGTCCTTTATAATTCCAACTCATTACTCTATACGATGATATTTTGCCGAAAAAGTTCAAAAGGTTTTAAAAAAAATTGAAAAGCTTGCCAAAGCCGGTTGAGTACTTATGAGTCTTCGGGAGTGGCCGGTGATTGCAGCTGTTCAGACACCATTGCAGAAGCACGCCTGCTGGTACTGAAAGATCCCAGCCTTTGGTAGCAAATTAATCTGAGTAAAAAATGTACGAAAGTACTATAAACGACGAGAGATCAGCCCAGTAAGTGAGTGGGTGCAAGTCGGCAATGCCACGACGCTTTTGCCAGTCTGACGAAAACGCGCTTTGTGTATGATCTTTCATTCCAGGGTCATCTGCTACAGATTTACAGGCAGTAGGGGCGCAAGTATGGAAAACTTGATTGAAATGGCATCCTGTAGTCTACCATGTAGGCTTCGCCCTAATTTCTGACGGCTATAACAATACAGGAGTCTTGGAATGTATAGACACTTCTTTTTTTGGCTATTAGTAATTTATCTACAAGATGCAAGAGCAGTTGAAGATTTAAGAGTTTTTTTCGTTGTCGAACCATCTAATTTGAAATTCTTGATGGATGGGTGTTATCAGTTTAATACAGAGTTCAGTTACTCTATAGAAGATGTTAAAGATGAAAATAAAGGGAGTCGTAAAGCAGTAGTCGTCTTTATGAAACATTTAAAAAACCCATTCTCTTGTTTTTTGGTTCCTTCTCGTGAGTTTGGGGTTTTTGCTGAGGGTTCTGATGATTATAAATTTTATTTGCATTATTTTGATTTTGGAGATGACGAGCCAGGTTTTACTCAATATTTTATTACCAAGTCTTTTTGGTATCATCTTTTTTATACGTCATTTATCGAGCAAAAAAATAGAGAGTCAAAGTTTGCTGAATCATTTGTTAGTAAAATCTCTGATTTGGAAGTAGTGCTTTTATTTAAGTGCTTTGGTGATGAAGAGTCGAGAAATGACTGTAAAGACTATTTATTAGAGAGCCTTGAGTGGTTTGGGTGGAATATTGAAACTAAAGACAGAAGAAAAGATGGTTTTATATACATTAGAATTATTATTCCTCTTGGAAATGAAAACCATAATAATTCCCAGACTTTTCAGCTAGATTCCAATGTTCGTTTGGATATTGAAAAGTCCGGTGTAAGAAGGAAAGGAGAGAGAAATAAAGGTTCTATGATTTTTTTTCCATCATTAGTATGTCAGAAGAAATCCTGCGAAACGCTGGCCCTCAGCAGCGTACAGAATCAGGAAGACTATTGCGCTTTCGGAATGATTGGTTCAAACAATGCTTGTGTATGGACATTTCCCAGAAGCTACAACCAACTGGAAACCTTTGTTGAAGAAAGCCCCAGCACTGGCACTAATGTTACTGCTAAAGCTAAAAATATCTATGAAGCCTGCAGAGAGTACACTAAAACCTCGGCAGATGTCTTTAGCATCACTAAAGCCTTATTCGTTGCTCTGACGGGAATTGTCAATAGTTTCAAAAGAGTAAAGTCAGACGGTTCTAACAGTCTGGAAAATACGAGTAAATATTTAAATGAGCTCGGCTTTGAGGTTCATAATATGCCAACTGATGGCTACTGTGGCTGGCATGCTATCCTCAGTTGGATCAGAAACAATAGATATGAGCTTTTATCTGAAATGACTGAAAATCCAGATGAATTAACGGCAAGTGACGTATTTGAATATTTTTCTGCCAGAGCGCAAGAACGGGTTGATGAAGGTGATGAACCTGACTTTTTCGTATCAATGGCCAATGAAATGAATGGGTCTCATTCGGATAGAATGTGGCTTGAAGATAATCATATTCGTTACCTGATTGCCCCGTTTATCAACCAAAATATTTTAATGTTTGATATAGCTTCTAATGCTCCCACTTCAGGATGTCCTTTTCAGGTTAGCTTGATAACACCAGATGGTGTTGATATTAACTTTCAGAATCAAAACGAAATTGTTGAAGCGTTACATGAAAATCGTCATTGTATGATGTTGCTTCATGCTTCTAATCATTGGTTGTTGATAGTGCCTGCTGATCAAGTGGCCAGAACTCAAGCTAATCAAGGAAATACAACTTCACAGGATTTACCCGGAGGGTGGCTTGAAATTGACTGGAGTAAAGTCGTTGTTCCACAGTCTCTTTCTGAATAAGTAGTTCAGAGCATTATAATGCCCGTTTTTGCTCTTGAGGCAGTTATTGTCACTGAAATATCGGGTATTGTCATACAACTTCACTATTGGTCCATATTTTTCCTGAATGTTCAAAAAAATTTGATAAACAATAAGGTCGATGGCTGTCTGAGGGGATTCTCCGGATCAGAGGCCATCTACCACAGAGTGCAGCTGTTGGAATTGTGTGTGAGCATAACCGATGAAGGGTTTTGATTAGTTTCATTTGTCAAGAGTCATAGTACTACTAGAGTTCACAAACAGTGATCCAAGAGGAAGTGACGCAGTGAAAGCATTTTTTTTCATTCTTATCTTTTTTTTTACGCAATTTTCTGTGGCAGGGAGATTTTCTGATGCTATTTTAGGTAACAATTTTACAGCAATAGAAGAGCTCATCAAGAAAGGTTATATGCTCGAAAGAGAGAATGACGCCGTGTCCGACGCACTTAATTCCGGTTCATTGGAAATGCTGCTTTTTGTGCTTAAGCATGGTGCAAACCCGAATTCATTTACCTATACACATACCTATAATAGTTTGAGGGTCGCACATATTTTAAATGATGCCTCAACGATATCTGAAATTGTTGCATTGCTCAGTTTTGGTGCAGACCCTTTTGCTGACTCTCTATGGGAGTGTAACCATGCATTAGTTGATAAAAGGTGGCTGCATTTAATTATTTATTATTATTGGTGGAAAACGTTAAAGTACGGTAATTTTACAGCCCCCAATAGCCTTTCTGAACTCAATGTCATTATAGGGTCTTTACCTTTCCTGATAATTAACTCTTTTGTTGTTTTTATGGAAAATAATCTTGATTTGGAAGAGATATTACCTGTGTTGCCAGAAGATCTGAAATGGTTATTTGATTTTGTAAGCAGACAATAACCAGACGACAAGGGAACCGTAGAATAAGGTCTGATTAATTCGAGTTATATTTACGACATATCAGGCCACTTTGACAGGCTCTTCCTTGCAGTTTTTTTGTTTCTTGCCATCTTGGCATCTTCAAAGTTGATCAGCCCTGTGCATGTTGATAAGTGCTTTTAATCCAAACTCTTCTTAAATCGTTTTGCTGCAGCCACTAATCCAACGATCGTAAAAACGCCCAGGTAAGCAACATCTGTTGTCATGCCCTCTAATTCTGCGCCTCTTAAAATAATACCCCTCATCAACCGCATATAGTGGGTTGCAGGCAAGAGTTCGGAAAACCATTGCGCAGCGATTGGCATGCCTTCAAAAGGAAACATAAACCCTGACAACAAAATAGAAGGCAGCAGAATGAAAATGGTCATTTGTGAAGCCTGCAATTGCGTTTCCGCGCAGGTGGAGATAATCAGCCCCAGTGTCAGACTGGCAGAAATAAACAGCAGGGTAGCCAGTAACATCTGGAAAATACTGCCGACAAAGGGCACATTAAAAATCAGATTACCCAGTAACATAATAATGCCGGTCTGAATAAAACCTGCAAAAATATAGGGAATGATTTTGCCAATCATCAGCTCTATCGGGTGAACGGGTGTTGCTATCAACAGTTCCAGGTTACCCCTTTCCCGTTCACGAACCAGTGCGGCAGAAGTGAACATAATCATCGTCATGGTCAGAATAACGCCCACCAGACCAGGAACAGTGTTAACGACGGATCTTTGCTCCGGGTTGTAATAAAGAGCAACTCTGAAAAGCTCTCTCGAAGGCTCTGGCGCAATGCCTGCAATGGCAGACAATGGCATCTCCCGGAGCTTTATAATAGCTGAGCTGATCATGGGGTCTGAGCCGTCAACCAGCCATTGCGCGGGGATTCTGCCATCGTCCAGGCGCTGGTTGAAGTCAGTTGGAATGATCAGGGTAGCCCTGACTTTTCCGTTCAGGAGTGCCTCTTCCGCTTCCTGTGGGAGCCTATCCTGTCGAACAACTCTGATCACCTGAGTCGCCTTCAGCGCCTCTACAAGAGCCCGGCTGAAGTAAGTTTGGCTAGTATCCACAATACTGACCGGTATTTCTCTGACATCGGTATTGATAGCGAAGCCAAACAGCAGCAATTCAACCAGAGGAATAATAACGATCATGGCAAAGGTGGCGTGATCGCGTGACAGTTGTCGAAATTCCTTCATCAGGACTGAGAAGGTTCTTTGCAGGCTGTTGCTCACGCCTGACAGGGTTGAAGCTTTTTCCACTACTGTCGCCGCTGTCGAGTGCAATGAACAAATACGTCCTCAAGACTGGGACGCACCCTCTCAATGGTTCTGTCTTTCATTTCTTGCGGCCATTGGCTTCGTAACCAGGCTTCAGGCTCAGTGATCCTGTTGCTGATCAGAACCCTGAGGCGAGTTCCCTGCTGGGCTGAGGATAAAATTTCTGATCGGGCTGCCAGAATCTCCCTGATCTGACGAAGATGATTGCCGTTCACCTCCAAAACCGTGGCCTGTATATCGGCCATGAGTTGTTTGGGTGAACCTTCGGCCTGTTTGATGCCACCCTCCAGAATGGCCAGGTTATGGCAGCGCTCAGCTTCATCCATGTAATGAGTGGACACCAGAATAGTGACTCCCTGATCACAGAGATCAAAAAGTGTTTCCCAGAAATCGCGGCGGTTCTCAGGGTCTACCGCTGAGGTTGGTTCGTCCAATAACAATAATTCGGGCTTGTGCAATGTCGCTGCTGCAAGCGCAAGCCTCTGCCGCTGACCACCACTGAGACTGCCCGTCATACGCTTGCGGCGCCGATCCAGACCGTAGGTCGTGAGTTGGCTATCAATGCGTTTATTGATCTCTCTGCCCGGCAGGTTGAAAACTTGTGCCATGAACTTCAGGTTTTCTTCTATGGAAAGATCGCCATACAGAGAGAATTTCTGGGTCATATACCCCAGACGTCGTCGAAGGGCTTCTGATTGTTCAGGTATGTCCAGCCCCAGAACACGGATGTCACCCTGACTGGGCGTCAGTAAACCGGTTAACATTCTGAGCGTAGTCGACTTGCCACTGCCATTAGGCCCCAAAAAGCCAAAAATTGTTTTTTCTTCAATGTTCAAATCCAGATGATCCACGGCCATGAAATCACCAAAACAGCGGGTCAGCCCTGTGGCTGAGATAGCTTGGCGACTCACAGGGGAAGGTCCACTTGTACAGGCAGGCCTGATGGCAGATCGGCAGCGGTTTCTGGAAGTTGTACTTCGGCCATGTAAACCAGTCGGGAGCGTTCCCTTTCATTGAGGGCATAGTGGGGAGTGAAAGCCGGGTCCAGAGATACCCAGCGTACCTGACCAGTAAAGGCTGTCTTTACGCCATCAACATGTACCGTTAAATGGTCGCCTACGTGTACAGCCGCCTTATGGGGTTCTGGAACGTAAATGCGGGCATAGGGGGCTTCATTCAACAGCAGGATGGCCAGTGTGCTGCCTGCTGAAACTCTCTCGCCCTGGCCTCTGGGCAGACTATCCAGCCAGCTGTCTCTTGTCGCATAAATGGATAGATCCTCCAGCTTTCTCTGTTCCAGAAACTGATTGGCTAATGCCTTTTTCACAGAAGCCTCTGCCTGTTCTATGGCTTCAGGGCGGTTGCCATTGAGCAGACTCAGGAGTTTTTCGTTGGCATTCACTTTTTCTGCAATAAGCACATCACGTTCTGCTCTCGCCCGATCCAGTCTCGATTGACTGATCAGTTTGCGCTTTAGCAGTACTTCGTTTCTCTGAAACGTTTTGTTGGCATCCACCAGCCGGGCTTCTATTTGCCCGACACTGGCTCTCGCTGCTGCTATATCTTCCATTCTTGCTCCGTTGACCATTTCATTGAGGTAGGCTCGTGCCCGCTCCGTTTCGGCCAGGGTGGCAGCAACAGCGGCCTGTTGTTTGCGATCATCCAGCTTCAGGATCAATTGACCGGTTTTAACAGGGTTTCCCTCAGGGATAAGAATGTCTGTAATCAGCTCCGAAGCGGTGGCTGTCAGAGTGACTCTGTCTCGTTCAAGTGTCCCTAGCGCCTGATGGTGATCGGAAGAGAAGCAGCCGGAAAGCAGGAGTGTCAGAGCGGCAGCTGTAGTTAACGCAAGATGACTTTTTAGCAATCGGTTCATAGAGTGAAGGTGTGTTTCGTGACGATTAACATCCAACAAATGTAGACACAAAACGAAGAGACGTCTTATAACTGTCTCGCCAATGTCTAATACGTGATGAACCCGAAGTCTGTGAGAAGGAAAGCAGTGAGTACCGAATCACTCAGGAATCGGGGAAGATCGGTACTCAAATAGACGTTTAAGGTCGATCACCCAGCTGATGTCAGGAACTCAACCGAGGGTGCAAAGAATGCGCATCCGGTGACGGCCTGTGAATAATCCATCAAGTGATCGTAGTGACCATGGTTATCGGCCTTGATCATGGACTCCATCATCTTGTCAAAATGGACTGGAGTGCGACAGTAGGAGACAAAGTAGAGTCCTCCCTCACTGGCATTACCATAGGGCATACTGTGACGGAGTATTTCCATACTTTTGCCTTCGCTGTTCTTGACGTTGGAACGTTTTACGTGAGCGGTTGGTGCTTTTTCTTCGCCACTGAATTCAATGTTGTCTTCCTTGGTGCGCCCGATCACTTTTTCCTGCTCGGGTACTGCCAGTTTGTCCCACTTTTTGAACAAGTGAACCCACTTCTGGGTGTGGATATAGCAGCCACCGGCAAACGACTGATCTTCGTCACCCACCAGAGTGACGCTGGCTCTGTCATCGCCCTGTGGGTTTTCGGTGCCGTCTACAAACCCGCTCAGGTCACGGCTGTCCAGGTAACGAAAACCTGTCTCGTCTTCCTGAATGTCAACCGCCTGTCCAAAATGATCCATGGCTCTGTGCAACAGGATAAAGTTGATATCCCGGCGGTTGGAACGGATATGAAGCAGCAGGTCACCCTGAGTGGCAGGTGCAGTCCGGTCACCTTCTGTCAGTGCTTTGAAAGGAGCAAGAAGGGCCGGCTTACCGTCTTTGTACAGAACATCCCAGGCCTCGCTGCCAATACTGATCGTGGAGGACAGCCTTGCATCGGGATACTGTTGGCTGAGCTCCTCAGTCAGTCGGGGAATCAGTGCACAGGTCTTTCTAATCTGTTCAAGGCTGTCTGCATCTTGTCTGATAGTTAAAACCAGAAAGCAGGCATCGGTATTGGCTTCTGGAGTAATTCCTGATTGTGGTGTGCTCATTTCCAAATCTAACGTCAGTTTTCGTAACAATGGGAACCTGTCTGTTTTCTGTCAGGTTACCTTGCATAGCATGAAGGGGTTTATAGTTTGGATCAATACGCTTATCTGGCTTTATCGGATAGATTGCGGGCCTCTTCGCACTCACCCTCTTCAGCCATTTGTGCCAGTTGCGAACATTCCGATGACATCGGCTGGAAAGGACAGGCTGTGGTCTCTTCCCGACGGGTCATGAGGCTGGCAATAGTGTCTTGCCTGATAATCTTGCTCTCAATGGAGTCAATGGTTCGAAAGCTCAGCCAGACTGCTATCAATGAAAACAGGACGCCTCCGGCTGCCTGACCCACCATTACCCCATAAGCCCCCATATATTCAGAGGCGACCCAGATGAAAGGGACTGTACCCAGTGTCGCCCGGCCCCAGTTTAACAGGGTTGAGTATCCGGGCTTGCCCAGATTGTTAAAGGCCGCATTGGCAACGTACATAGTTCCTGTAAACAAAAAGCTGATGGCAATCCAGTTGCAGAAAAACGACACCAGACTGGCAGTTTCACCCCGGGCTCTGAACACCTGAATGAGAATGTCCTGCAGTAAAAACAGTATGACTGAAATCACAAGGACATAATACACGTTAAAGAGGATAGCATTTCGAAGCGACTCCCTGACCCGGCTCATGCGTCTTGCCCCAAAATTCTGGCCTATTATGGGTCCAACCGCGCCAGACAGGGCAAAAATGACACCAAATGCAACAGGTATCAGCCGGTTAATGATGGAATAGCCTGCTACGTAACTGTTGCCGTAATGTGACATATAGCGAACCATCCAGGCACCACTGAAAGGCATGGCCAGATTGGTGGCAATGGCAGGGAGGGTGATGGCAAGAATGTTTTTGAGATCCTTGCAAAAAAGCGACCAATCAAAGGGGGAGTAGAGTTTATGTTTATAAAAAATACCGTAAAAGGAAATACCAAACATTGTGACACGGGCCATCACTGAGGCAATGGCTGCCCCCTCTATACTGAGTTCCAGAAGAAAGATCAGAATGGGGTCCAGGATGGCATTCACAGCACCGGCTGAGAGTGACGATGTCATTGAGAGCCTGGCATCTCCAACAGCTCTGAGTCCGGCTCCAAGGGTCATGGACAGGCTGACCAGAGGCATCGAGGGAATCACAATATGCAGGTAACTGTCGGCCAGTTCATGAACTCGTCCGGTGGCTCCCAACAGAGCAACCATTTGCGGAATAAGAAGCCAGAAGAGGATGGCCAGCGTGACACTGACTAATAGCACCAGGAAACAGATGTTTACCTGATATTGGCAGGCTTTTTTCCGGTTGTGGCTGCCAATGGATTTGGAGACCAGAGCCCCTGCGGCAATGGATAAACCAATACCCAAAGCGGAAGTGATAAACAGGATAGTGCCCGCATAACCAATAGCTGCAGCCAGATATTTTTCACCGAGCAAACTGAGAAAGAACAGGTCGAGCAGGTCGACAAAAAAGAGCGTAGTGATGCTCGCTGCATTGCTGAGACTCATAACAATGACGTGCTTCATTGTTGAGCCCTGGGTAAAGCGGGCATGGGTCATCGTAGGCTAACCTTTCGACACTGTTTAGGTGAGTTGGGCATAAAACGACAAAAGTCGTTAGAATTCTGGATAGTAAAGAGCCGTATTTTGCTCAGTGAACAGGATATTGTGTTTCGACCAGCTTAGTTCAGATCCCGGCGACGGGTCGGTTAAATGGCGTTACAATAAAACGCTTTAGCAATTGCGGACTGTTTTTCTATGGATCTTATCTGGAACCGGGCTGAAACCGGGTCCCCATTACTGATACTGGCCCATGGTGCCGGCGCGGCCATGGACAGTGATTTCATGAATCAAATGGCTGACTTATTGGTGACAGAAGGTATCAGTGTCGTGCGCTTTGAATTCCCTTATATGCGAGAGCGAAGAGAAACCGGAAAAAAAAGACCACCGGACAGGCAGCCAAAATTATTACAATGCTGGCAGGATGTGATCGGGCAAATCAAAAATGAATACAGCGGCTCTCTGCATGTTGGCGGTAAGTCAATGGGTGGACGAATGGCCAGCTTGCTGGTGTCTGAGATGACTGATCTTTCGTTGAGTGGCGTCGTATGTCTGGGTTACCCGTTCCATGCACCGGGTAAACAGGACAGGCCCAGAACAGAGCATCTTGCCGATTTCCCATTACCCATGCTGGTGGTGCAGGGCAGTCGGGATGCCATGGGTGATTATGCAACCGTTCAGGGCTATGAACTGTCAGAGAATATTGAGCTTCACTGGCTGGCGGACGGTAATCATGATCTGAAACCCCGGATAAAATCGGGTTTTACTCATCAGCAGCATTTGGTTAAAGCCGCACAAAAGATCTCTGACTTCATAAAGACAAAGTTTACGTATACTGGTCTGAACTAAAGTCTCATAGAATAGTCTCAATTCTGTCGGGCAATAGTGAGGATTGGTGTTGACCTCAACAGCAGCGTTGTATCGGCGGGTCTGGAAGTTTGCCTGGCCTGCTATTCTTTCCAATATTTCGGTTCCCCTGCTGGGTCTGGTTGATTCTGGGGTCCTGGGGCATCTCTCCAGTGATATTTACCTGGCAGGTGTCGCCATTGGCAGTACATTATTTACACTGCTGTTCTGGGCTTTTGGCTTCCTTAGAATGGGTACTACCGGACTGGTGGCTCAGGCCCTGGGTCAGGATGATCATCAGGAAACCCGGCAGTGGCTGGCCCAGTCGATCCTGCTGGCTGTTGTAATCGGTGTTTTCCTGATCCTTTTATACCGTCCGCTTCTGGATATTGCCCTGCCTTTATTTAACGCGGCTCCTCAGGTGACCGAGCAGGCCAGAATCTATTTCACCACCCGAATACTTTCAGCTCCTGCGGTCTTGATTAACTACGCGATCGTCGGCTGGTTGATCGGAATGCATCGTCCCAAGGGGCCCATGTTTATTCTGGTACTGGCCAATGTGGTCAATATTATTCTGGATCTGCTGTTTGTTATGGGTCTCGGAATGGCTACCCGAGGCGCAGCAGTGGCAACAGTGATCGCTGATTATACCAGCCTTTTGCTGGGGGTATGGATAGTCAGTCAAACCTTGAGAGGTATGTCCGGAAGCTTTGTTCGCGCAAGGATTCTGAATCCGGGCTCTATGCGCCGCCTGTTGTTATTAAATCGACATCTGTTTGTTCGCACGCTTTGTCTGCTTGCAACTCAGGCTTTCTTTATGGCACAGGGGGCCCAGAGCGGTAGTCATATACTGGCTGCCAACGCTCTGTTACTGAATATGTTGCTGCTGATTTCCAATGGATTGGATGGCTTTGCCCACGCTGCCGAGGCACTGAGCGGCGAAGCTCTGGGGCAGCGAAAAGAAGATCGCTTTAAGCAGATTGTCAGGGTAACAGGCTATTGCTCGCTCATGTGTGCCGTTCTGTTTTTCCTCACCTTCTCGCTGGTGGGGCAGGGCATCATTGGCTTGTTGACGGATATTCCTGCTGTCGCAGAAACTGCCAACATCTATCTGCCCTGGCTGGCCGCCATGCCATTATTTGCTGTCTGGTGCTATTGGCTAGATGGTGTGTTTATTGGTGCCGTGCGAACGGATACGATGCAAAACACCATGCTGGTGGCAACGTTAATTGTTTTCCTGCCGGTCTGGTATGTCACCCGGGATATGGGAAATCACGGCTTGTGGTTAGCCTACAGTGCCTTTATGCTGGCCCGCAGTGCAGGGCTGGCTATTGTTTATCGATCCCTGAGTCGGTCCGGGTCTTGGGTCAGATAACAGGAGTGAATGTGTCGGAGACTATAGAAATCAATCATGAACTGGATACTTCAGGTCTGCTCTGCCCGGAGCCGGTCATGATGTTGCATAACAAAGTGAGGGACATGAAGACGGGAGAAACGGTCAGGGTTATAGCGACTGATCCTTCGACCGAGCGTGATATTCCCAAGTTCTGTAACTTTCTGAATCATGAGCTGCTGTCTCGTGAGCAGCTGGAAAAACAGTATATCTACCTGATTCGCAAGGCCGGTACCTAGCCTGTACAACAGTATTACTTAATCTGGCAATCATTTCACATAACTGTTCCGGGGTCCCAGTATGGTGCGCTATGCACCATGCTGGGTCGTTGCGAAACGCATTGCGGTAGAGAAATTGAAGAAAATTGACTAAATAGTTAGTTTTTATATAAAGTTGACGAGTTGGTCAGGTATTTGCATTGTCTATACCAGACGCTGATACAGCGGCTATTGGATATATAGCTATAAAAGCACGGGTTACGCTCAAAATAATTGCGTGCATTTATTCAGAACAGAATTATTACAATAAATCCTGAAGGGAATAATCATGAAGTTAATGAAACAAGCCGCTATTGCTGCAACCATTGCTGCTGCCTCTGCAGGCGCTCAAGCGGATATCCTGTGGAGTAATGTCTCGGCAACTTATTTGACCGGTGACGGCTATTTGAATGCTTTTTCCGGTGAAGAGGGTAAATCCCAGGTGGTAACTCTCGAGCATGCTGCTGCATACACCTGGGGTAAGAGCTTTTCTTTTGTTGATCGTTCTTTTGTAGAAGATGACGTTGATAATGATGATACCTACGGTGAGGTACATATTGATTTTTCGCTTACTGGAGGTGAAGGCTTTAAAGACTCTGTGATCAAGGACGTTTATTTTGCGACACAGTGGGAACATGCTGCGACGGTAAATCTGGATAATATTTTATTGGGTGGTGCAATCGGTTGGAATGTACCTGGCTTTATCTTCCTGGATACTGCCGTTTATTATCGTGCTAATGGCAAAGACTCTTTTGACGTTGAGTTGGATGACAATTTTCAATTTACTACAGCCTGGGCCGTGCCTTTTTCTCTAGGTTCAACTAAATGGTTATTTGACGGTTTTGTGGATATTACTAATGCTACGGAAAATAACTCGGGTAAAGATGTCGAAATGCAAATTATTGCACAGCCTCAGTTAAAACTGGATGTGGGTGATTTCTTCGGTAAAGAAGGCAAATATTACGCCGGCATTGAATACAACTACTGGAAAAACAAGCTTGGTCGTGATGGGCAGGATCAAAACCTGCCACAGTTCATAGTGCAGGCAAATTTCTAAAAGCTTTCATATCTGTCAGTTGGAACAGTGTTGTGATGGAAAAGCCAGCGCTTTGCGCTGGTTTTTCATCATATGGATTTCAGGGCATCCATAAATTTGATCCCCCAATTCTTAAAAGCAGGTTTTAATCCTTTTAAATCTAAGCTCGGCAGGTCATAGCAGTCTGTCCCGCCTGAACGCTTACCAAGTAAAATCATTCTGATAATGGTACTTGAGTAACATTCCAACGAGACTATGTGCCTCTCTGTAATGATGAGCTATCAGATCCCGAACCTGCTCCGTCAACGCAAGCCATCAAACACGCGGCCGCACATCCCCTATCAGAAGCAAGCAGATTACAGCCTGTGACATTGGAGTCTGCCGTAGCAGAAGAGCATCAAGTCTTGTCAAATCACAGAAGGCAACACTGGACACTATTGTTTGATGATGCAAATTCAAGTGATTGATTTCTGCTTATCACAGGGTCAGGAGGGAAAGGCACTGCAACCGTTTTCGAATACCTGAAATAAATAAAGCACTTTCAAATATAATGTCTATTGTTATTTTTTGTCGATAAAACCTTAAAAAATAAATTCAGAAATGAAAGCAACGAGGTTCCTGACTATGGATCACCTGTTTTTTTTATTTATTTTGTCTGTTACTTTGCCGCTCGCTGGTCACTGCAATGCTTATACCAGCCTGTTGAGCTGGGCAGGTTGGGGGAGTTCCTCCAAAGTTACTGAGACATGGGGTGAGACAACGGGAGAAATTAGTAAACTGTCGTTTAGAGGGAACAATCCGCCTCTTCTTCTAACTTATGATCGCAAAGCGGTTGGTGAGAACGGTAAAACAGTTTCTGAATTGGAGAACAATCAGTTTTATGTCATTCTCGATAGTCAACCGGGCGATCAATTTAATTTTTGTTTCCGGACGTCTCCTGCATCGTCGACAGGGGATTTTCCCTCTCTGCCGGTATTTAAAAAGCCTGTAACGGGTCAGGGTATGCCGGATATGCAAAGTGGGAGAATAAGACGGGTTGCTTCAACACCCGACAGGGGTCGATGGCAACACGAGTACTCGGCCAGATGGCGTTTACCGGCAGGTCATCAATCGTTGGTTTTAGCCATTGAAGATAATGATGATGGGTGGATTATAGAACCGGAATGCAGCGGTATTGTTTCAGAAAACGGGTCTTTACCGTTTTTACCTGGCAGTAATGCGTCTGCTAACAAAAAAATATCATTTGTCGATATTTTTTACCGCGATAAACCGGCTGAAAAGGATGGGTCTGGACATTCTGACGACAGCAGTCGTGTCAGCGGGCCTTTTGCGATACCCGGAGCCTCGGGTACTGCGGATAACAGCGAACCATTCACAAGCTCTGGCGGAGGCGGTTTTGGCAGTGGCGATGATTTAGGCGATTTATTCAAGAAGAGGCCGAGTGGCGGGATGGGCCCCCTTTACTCCTTTGAATGGATGAGTGAGCAGGTCAGCAGGATTATTCTGGTGCCTGGCACTGACGGCCAGGCCGTAAAAAAACAGATTTGGGATGCCCGGATTGTGCTCAAAATCAAGCAGGGTTGGAATGAGCAGGCCATTATTATTTCGCAAGAACTTTGGGATAAAATAAAAGCTGCAAATCTTGAAAGGAGTTCAGGGCTTTTTCTGGCATTGTCGAGAAATCCTGATAATCCGGAAGCTGTATTTGAACATTACCTGAGCAGTAACCCGCCACAACCGCTACAAACAGAACACTACCGTCGATATGGACAGCAAGCGTTCATTTTAAGTCCCAAACAATTACGCAGCGTGTCCGTTTTTCCTGGCCAGATCCCCACCGGGATCGGCCATCCTGGAGGAACCGGAACCGGTCAGACTGGGAGTCAAAAGGGCGATCTCAACGGGGCCCAGCCAACTCAGTTTCAAGGTGGCTATGGTCGTCAAAATCAGGACAGCGGTGGTGGAAGAGAGAGTGGCGGAGATGATGGGGCAGGTGGTTCATCAAGCGGTAGATTATGCCAGAATTGTAATAATAATAAGCCTGTACTCGCCTTTAATAAATGCAAAGAATGTCTGGATCGTGAATCTGGTGTACTTGAGCAGGAATCGACTGAAGCGCAGCCTTCCGCAATGGCACAAGACAGGGAAGAAGAACCTGTGTCAGGTACACAAGACGCTGATACTTCAGTAACCGATGTATTTCAATGGTTCAAAGCTTTGGATTTAAATGAAAGGGAGAGAGAAGATTGTTTTCGCATTAATCATTACTATAATTTACCGGCACTTTATAACCTTTTAACGCAAAATTTGATGTCAGATAAAAATGCGTTAAGTGAATTTTATCCGAAATGGTTTGAATTTTTAAAAGGCAGTCTGTCTCTTTATCACCTTATTTTACAAGTCGGTGAGTTGGCAAAAACCCAGGGAATTGAAGATTACGCTGAGGTGACAAGGATTGTTAAAACACTTGCTATTCACAGGGATGAGTTTGAGAGCGAAACCAGTTTGAATCGATTCGGAAACGAATTGCTGAACCAGCTAACCGGTAATGACTTTTTAGCTTCTGATGATCCGGGTCAAGTTTTTTATTCAGGAATAGATAGCCAACAGAAAATAGTGTTAATCAATTATATTTATAAAATATTTGAAGAAATGAGTCGGTCGCTAAAAGCTGAAATATTTCCATCAAGTTTTTTAATAGTAATAATGTTCAATAAATTTGGCAGAGATGTTTATGATAGGTACGGTTTTGGTATACCGGATCCGTACAATAATCGTGGGGAGTTAACAAGAATTCTTAAGTTTGGGTTTGGTGGTGAATACTCTTTTATTACTCCAAGTAACAGAAGTTATTTAACTGGAAGCAATAGTCAATCATTTCATGATCTGGCATTAAATATTAGTACCAATCAGTTTATAGATTTTTATGAAATTGAAACTCTATTGACTGCTTTTGTTCTCATAAGATCAATGCACGGAAAGCGTTTAAAAGATCTATTCTATGAAAATGTTCGTTTTGCGGAAGATGTATCAAGTAAGCAACTTGAGCTTCTAAGAACCTTTGCCTTAAAAGGCGTTGAACAGCTTGTTACGCTTCTGGAACAGAAGGGAGCAGAAGAAAAAGACAAGTTTATACATAGTATGTTTTTGATCTTTGGTATGGCCCCTGGGGCACTATTTGGTGAGCCATCGGATCAATCGTTTGATGAGCTATCGGATTCTGAACCTGTTCCGTCAACACAAGCCGTTGCACATGCGTCCGCAGATCCACAGTATCAGCAATCAGAAATAAGCAGGCGACAGCCTGCAACTTTGAGCCCTCATTTAGAAAAAATGATGGGTGTTTGTTCTAAACTAGGCATCGATCCTGACCAAATTGTCGAAAGAAAAAGCACTGTAAAGTTGAGCTCTACCGTAGCACAAGAGGAACTCCTGATTATTGCTTCTAAACTGGGAATCGATTGGCAAAGATTTGCCAAACAGACCGGTGTTCTTAATGAAGAACATCTAAGAGAGATTAATAAGGGTGACGATCATGATAAGGCAAGGGTAATGATAGAAAAATGGCAAAAAATGAAAGGTCGGATTATCTTCGATGACTTACTGGAAGTTTTTGCAAAGATCGGACGATACGACCTTATACAATATTTAGTAAGGCGTTACCATTTTTGAAATGAGTATCTTTGCAGTGCCCCTCTGTAATATGGGGCTGGGTTATAAGAAGCATCAGCAAGTCTACTGTCTGGCTCTTGATCAAGGGTTGAGCAAAACTTTTGCGGTGGAGCTGGCATTGAACGACACTCTTCTTGCAAACTTTGGGCTTGTTACTCAGAAAGACTTATGGATCCGGTTTAACTATCCCCAGTGAATTGCCGACTGTGGACCGGCTTGCCATGGTGTAGGGGCTAGAGACCTCCGGCTAACGGATATTTATGTGCAACCTCTGACTCCTTTGCTACTTTTATCCACTATGTCTTGTGAACTTTTGGATAACCGGATCAACTATGAAAATTTTATGTTCAAATATACAAGCCATTGCATTATGTATTTGTAATTTAATTTCATCTGTTTGTCATTCTACTCCGTTTATTGCAGAGCACAGAAGTGGATTTACGATTACCGGAGATATTAGCAGATACGAAAATAGTGTGTTATTTAACAATGTAAGAATGATTCGCTATGCAAGTAATGAAAGCTTGGAAGAATATTCTCATGATTATGTCTATTTTAAGGGGCTTTTGGAAGGACGTAATGATAATAGAGATATCCCCAATGAAGAATTTTTTCTTTTTATGGATAAATTTAAAGATGTAAGTGTTATACGAAAATTATTACCACTAACATTTTTTGTTAGCGAAGTTACTGATAAGCCTGTCTATATCACAGATATTCAATCTCAGAATGATATTACAATTGCCCATGGTATTGTAACAACACTAAGCAATGAGAATATAACACTTGTATTTTCGGAAAAAAGTATCCACTCCACTGAGTTAGATAACAAATGGACACTTAGGAAAATATACTTATATAAATCTCTTTTAAACTTTGACGGGCTGAATAATGCAAGAGAGGAGCTTTCTTTCACTGAAGTTTATACTGGTAGTCGATGTGAGTTTCTTATTGGTAATAGTAGAGAAATAACTTATCCATCAGATATTGCAGTGAAACTACTATTTAGTGCAAGTGCTTCAGTATTTTCAGTGGCAATCATTATAGTAACCCCAATAGTAGCTGTTTGTATTCCATTTTTACTTCACTCCTTGAAGCAAAGACTTGAATTCCGTTAGTAGTATGATTCACTTACAGCATATAACGAGCCTGTAGAAAAAAACCAAAAACAAAGCCGTAAAACTTGCGGCTCCTGTTATCAGCGAATGCTGATCTAAAACCTTTTCCCAAAGTGGTGTAGTTTTTTTGTTCGGAAAGCCTCCGCTGGACTCGCCATCAGTAATATGAGCATAAATATTTCTGATTTAGGAAAATACAGAATTAACCAGCAGCCGACTCCTGCCTGAAATATCAGTCCATTGTCCTTAGAATTTTTACCCTACCCAGGTCTTATCATGCCCATGATAATGATACTTGAGTAATTGCATTCCAACGAGGTTGTGTGCTTCTCTGTAATATGGGTCTTTATTATAATAATAAATATCTGGATTTTGATGAAGGTCTATAACGCAGGGGGCCTTTAGAGCACCTTCTAAGAAAAAATCTTTTGAATGCTCCGCCAGAAACAGACAACTATTGTCTCCCTTAGAAAAAACGAAACTAGTGTATTTCAATAACTTAACGTAATGAGATGCAACATCTGCTATCTGTTTTACTAGATATTCATAGTTGGACTGTGCCTCACCAGATAAAATATAATCAGACAGGTTTCTAGCTTTTTCAATAGACCAATTTCCTGAATTGTATTTATTTAAGTGAGGCATAGCAATGAAAAATGATCTATGCGTTCTTAAATGCTCTCTAACCTTATCAGATAATCCGTTTAAAATCACAAGTTCTAATTCGTTTAGTGGCAAATATCTTGAAAATATTGGCTGAGTAAATGTTCCATGGCTAGCTAGTATATAAGGTGGTTTGGAAAGCCATTGATTATCAATATCTGAATAAAACAAATGATTGCTCCCGAGCTTCTCAAAACGATTTACTAAATCAGTTTTGTTTTCTGATTTTGCCTTATCTATACAAAAACTTATAGTCTTGGTAATGTTTTGAGATACAGCAATTCTAATAGAATCCATAAACATTATGCCCATGGATGAAGCATAATTCTGTAGTTGTATGGGTAATTTCAACTGCAGGTCTGATTCAAAAGAAATACACAGGATATTGTCATGGTTTTTAAATTCATCTTTCATTTCTTGAATTTGATGTTTTGTGAGATTCATGTCCGAAAACACAATGAACAGTGGGATATCATGCCTACTGAGGTTAGTTGCTTCTTCTAATATTCTCTGAATATAATTTATTCCTGGTTGAGTTCGAGGATTGTTCTTGCCATTAAATATGGTCGTGCCGTGCAGTGCGACCCATGTGTGAAATACCGGGCATGGAGGACATACCTTCAAATCCATAGCTGTGGCTTTCTCTAATGAATTTATGCCCGAAAACTTTAAACTATCAGCCATGTTTTTCCAGGAATCGTCATCAATGGAATCAAAATAAACTGGATCCAGAGTGGCGACTATATTCTTTGCCAGTTGGAAGTGGTGGTTGTCGTTACCTTTTTCGGGTGTTACCGGAGCAACGTATCTTGATGATAAGTCCTTATAACTAAGAGAATCTCCATCGTTTTTTGCTTCAGAGAGAGATTTCATAGCTTCAGATGGGCTCTCATACTCGGTTTTAGAGTATGGTGACGAATATTCTCCTGGAAATATGTTCTCTCCTACAACTTTATCCACGTCATTGCTCCTTTTGATACCCAATAATTTTTAGAGTCTTTTAACTTTGTTTAGTTCTAATTAATTGCTAACAAGAGTGTAAGTATCTCTGACAAAGTGTGATTGAAAGCCGAAGTCGAGATATAAAAACATTGATGATGGATATTATTTACATGGTGTCAGGGTCACTCTGTTTGAGTTTACCAGGTAGCAATGTGCCAAGTGTTATCATTTCCATGAGAATAATATTTGAGTAGTTGCATCCCAACGAGACTGTGTGCTTCTCTGTAATATTGATCTGGATTATAAGAGTCATTATCAAGTCGACTATCTGGCATTTGATGAAGGTCTATGATGAAAGGCCTTTTCAAAGCGCCTTCTAAAAAAACATCTTTAGACTGCTCTGAAAAAAAACAACAACTATTTTCGCCCTCCCAGGAAACTGCTCTATCAGGAATCAATAGATAATTGTGGTGTGGTGAAATATGTGCAATCTGTTTTGATAAATGTTCATAATTACTTTCTGCGTCACCACTTAAAATATAATCAAATAACTTTTTCGCTTTTTCTACAGACCATTTTGTTGATTTTCTTTTTTTGAAGTAAGGCATTTCTGAGAAAAATGATTTATGCCACCCTAAGAGCTCTCTATTGATTTCAGATAACTTTTCTACAACGCCTTCTCGTATGTGAGTTAGTGATAATATTTTTGAAATCATTGGCTGAGTAAAAGTCCCATGACTCGCTAATATATAAGGTGGTCTGGTTAACCATTGATTATCAATATCTGAATAAAATAAATGATTAACCCCGAGCTTTTCTAAACGATTAGCCAGTTCTGTTTTGTTTTCAGACTTTGCCTTATCTATACAAAAGCTTATAGTCTTAGTAATGTTTTGCGATACAATAATTCTAATAGAATCCATAAAATGAAAGTTCATGGATGAGGCGTATCGCTCTAATTGGGCGAGAAATTTTAGTTGCAGATCTGTTTCAAAAGAGATGCATAAAATATTGTCGTGATCTTTAAATTCAGCTTTCATCTCATTAATTTGAGATATTGTTAGATTTTTATCTGAATACACTATTAGTAGTGGTATATCACTTTTACTGAGGTTGGTTCCTTCTTCTAAAATTCTTTGAACATAATTAAGTCCCGCTAATTTTTCAGGATTATTCAAGCCATTAAATATGCTGGTACCATGCAGTGCGACCCATGTATGGAAAACCGGACATGGTGGACATACCCTCAAATCCATAGCAATAGCTTTTTCTAATGAATCAATGCCTGAAAATTTTAAACTGTCAGCCATGTTTTTCCAGGACTCTTCATCAATTAACTCAAAATAAGTTCGATCCTGGGTAAAGACTATATTTTTTGAAAGCTTGAGGTGGTGATTATCATCATTTTTTTCGGTTTGAGCCAAAGAAATGCATCTTGATGAAAGGTCTTTATTTAGCAATTGATTTTCTGTGTATTCATCAAGATTTGGAAGATACTTTTCAGCATCAGCTCTATATCTGGATGGAGTGTCTGCCACCACTTCGGGGTATGGCAGGATGTACCCCCATGATGATATGTCTGGTTTTATCGCTTGATCCATTATTCCATATCCCTTTGGTCTATATGTGCTTTAATATTTTCTCCTGAGATTAAATTCTCGGGCACAGGTAAAAGCTCTAATTTCTCACTTAGATTGTTCAATAAGGTTGTGATATCTGGAATACTAAATACACCTTTTGATAAGTTAATAATTAATTCTATGTGTTTTTTATCTAAATCCTTTTTCCAATCTAAATATGAAAAGTCAGGCTCGAAGAAAATTCTTTTAAAACATTTTACATTACAAAAAGCAGCTTTTCCCTCATAAGGCAGAGCATCACAATTATGGCTTAATCGGGTTAAAACATAATAGACAAGATTCCCGATTTTGGATTGTGTTGTACTACCATCCCAGTTAATTCCAAAATCTGTCAGTTTTAATCTGTTTTCACTTTTAAAATAGAGAACATTGCCTTCAGATAAATCAGTGTTGTTTAATAATCCCTTACTCTCAATATACTTATAGGCCTCTAATAACTCAGTAAGTAAAAAATCAAGTTGTCCAATTGATAATTTTATTTTTTCTTTACCCCATAAACCAACAAGTTTATCCAGAGAACAGTCTCCAAGTTCTAAGGCTAAGCATACTTTGTGATCAGAAATAGAAAAATCTAACAGATTTACAATGTTTCTATGAGGGTTTAGCTTACTTAATACGTTGATTTCAATCTCTCCATATCTTTGTGCTATTTTAAGAGCAACAAAATTATCTTTGTTCGTAGATTCTGTTTCATTTTTAGCTAAATAAACTTTTCCATAAGATCCGCAACCAATCAATTGTATTTTTACATAATGGCCTTTAGCTAAAACAACTGTTGTCTCATTAGTTGAGTTTGGGGGTGGTATTTGTGCTCCCTTTACATGGGTCGCTGAAGAAGTCGGCTGCATTTTGGTAAACCTGTAATGTATTGTGAATTTATACATTAGTGTGCTTTACATTTAAAATGTTTCTTTATTTGTTAGCATTACTTACCAATAAGTTAGGAGGATAATAAGCAAAACCGTAAATTTGACCAATCTACCGGTGAACAATTTTCATCCTGTTAAGTACTTGGCCAGTTGGTTTCGCATATTCTGGCGAGTGGATTTTTTCATCCTTCAAGGCGCAACGACGGGCGCGTAGCCATAGCTACGCAACCAGAGTTGGAACGCAGAAGGATGGAAAAAGCCGCAGTCCAGAATATGCGAAACCAACTGGTTAGGTACTTATCTATTCTTGTCGTTTTAGTTGGTTATTCCAGGGCTCGTGCTCGCAGCAGCCTGGTCGTTTCTATTTTTTTGTTTTCCGAAATATCCAGTGCTATTTTTCAAGGTAAATAGACCATGAGAACAGTTTATTATGAGGTTCAAAAAGACGATCTCATTGTTGCTGATATTTTTGCTTTCATTTCATTCGTACGCAACAGTTCTTTCAATCAGTTCTCGTTTTCTTTCGATTAACGACAGAGGATTAATAATATCATATAAAAAAAGTGCTGAGTGTCATCAAATGTTTTTGAATGCTTGTGAAATATCTGGGCTTGCAGAAATAATTGATATGATTCGAATTATATCTTCAGTAGTCTTAATTGGAACTCAATATAATCCAAAAAAACCAAAAGAAATATATTTGAGGCAATTAAAAAGGTTGGCAGAAGATGGTTTAGGTCGCACTGGTTTTAATCAGCCGATAAAGTCTTCTTCTGTATCCGCGTCAGGTGGTTTTGTTGATTTTACTTTTCTGGGTTTGCAAAAAAATAAAGACTTAAATGATCAGTTGATGGAGCTCTTACTAGGAGTTTTGAATGTTTTGAATGAAGGTGGAGAGTATATCAACATATGTAGTGACTTAGGCTTGAGCGAAGAGCTTCAAGAGTTAAAAAGTGAAATTATGGGGTTAAAGCAAAGTAAATAAAAGCATTATTCGTATCAGCTTTCGTTTTTCAAGTCTGACTATTCTGGTCTTGGCAGAGTCAATAGAAATATTTTGCAAGATGCATTAGCTTAGTTTGTGAAAATTCCTGCATCTGCCAATTCTATCCGGGACTTGGTTCGACTGCTCACTGCAGTCGGTGGTTCAGCTGAAGCTGGTGTTATGTTCCCGGGCTGGTCTATGCTATGACTCAGTTCTGTACAGTTGAGGAGCTCAAAGCATGACCGATCCATTGAAGATAGCAAAGTATTACTTCCAACTCTCAAATGACAGTAATTTTGATGAGATCACAAAGCTATTTTGTGAAAGTACTACTTACAGATCGGGAAAGGGTGAGCTTTTTCTGGGTGTGAATGACATCATGACTATGCAGAGACTTTATCATGGTATGTTTGCAAGCCTTGAATGGCAAGTAAGCAGTGTCATAGAAACCAAACCCGGAATTGTTCATTTTACTTTTAACTTTGTCGGTGAAACACACACTGGTGAAATTGTAGAGTATTCTGGTTCGGAAGATGTGGTTGTGCATGATGGGAAAATTCAGCACATTCAGGTTCAACGACGGTGAAACCTTGAAACTCTTTTAATAAAACTCATCAAGACGATTAAAAGCATACTTTAAAATCGGACCATAAAAAATACAGGCTCTACGGCGTACCTGAATACAATTTCGAGCGTATAGGTTAGTGATTTAATATAAAGTATAAGGGGGAAAGAGTAGAACAAAGAGCATCAGAGTTAGAGGTAGTGGAGGAAAGATGATTAAAAAATATTCCCATGTCTTTCTGTTAGTGGTTCTAACTGGTTGTTTTTATACCAGTCAGGGTGATATTCATAAATACGTTTATAGAGGGAGTATTTCAGGTTATGCATACGACGAGTATAGATTGTATTTATATGAAAATGATAAACTCTTATCCAATCTTCAAGCAAAAAACCTTGAAGTTATAATTTATTCTCCAGTCAACCTTACTTTAGAAAATGATAAGCCTGTTGAAATACTGAAAGATGGTAACTATGTCATCAGGGTTTTAATGAAAAGAGCCTTTTCAAGAAGGAATGCTACCTATAATTATGAGCTATCTCTTTGGGTGTATGGTCATTAATTTAATACATTAGAATCAATTTAAAACTGTGAGAAGGTATTTTATAGAATCTTTTAAGTGGTTCTGGTGATGAAAATTATCAAACTAATAAAAATGCACCTGGCAGGGTTTTTCACGAGATTCCTGCTGTGCGCTCCTCAAGCGACAGGCGTTATAAGCCTCTCACTATAAGCTATAATACCCAATCTGATTTTGTTCTATTTAAGTTGGTGTTGTAATGAAGGTTTCTGTTCTACTCTTTGTTGTTGTTAAATTTATTTCAATAAACACTTGGGGCATGATGGAAGAAGATAACTCAGGTTCTGATAAGAATATCAGCCAGGACACAACTGTAAAAAAAACTGTAAAAAAAGAAGAGTGCAGTGTGAAATCACTAACTTATTTATTAAATCCTCCTTTGCAAGTAATCGTAATAACAACTGATGGTGATATTTATCAAGCAATTACTGGCGTGATGATGGGGCAATTTTATTTGACTGTGGCACATGTTTTACCTTTGTACGATCTGGATTCAATTAGCCAAATATTTGTTGGTCATCCCCAAGGCTCATTTTATAAAGAAGTGATTGTAGATTCCATAAGCTTTAATCCTGGGCAAGGAAGGGATCAGTGCGTATTAAAACCAAAATATTAAGAAATAGAGTTAATAACAAAGATTAGCAAGGGACTTTCCCTGTAGCGCAGCCTCTCCAAATGGGGGTGTTTAATAATTAGAAAAAATCTTCCCTGACATCAGGTGCTTAATCTTCGATCATTTCAGTGAAGGCTGCAATGGCATCAGGGTCACCATGTTTAATTTTGTTGGCAATGATGTGGTGAAAGAAATACTTGAAATCTTCATGCTCCTGCGCTGGAAAAAGGCATTCATCTTTGGGCAGAATGGGTGTGGTTTGTACTTTTTTCTCATCGGCCAGCATGGCATGAATTCGGCCGTCATTGTATAGGCGCCAGCTAGTGACATGAATCAACATCAGGGTGTGAAAGTTGTCTTCTGTCAGGATCGCATGAGTGCCAATATTGTCGCCAATTTCCTGCAAAACGAAGTCGGGGTCTTCTTCTTTCGTTTGAAAGTATAGGGCGGCGGTTTCCAGCTCTGTTATTTTGTATTCGGGAGGCTCAAAAAAGGCGTGATCATGAAAGCTGTCGTAGTAGCCTTCCCAGCGTCCATTCAGCGGATCATTGAGCTCTCGGGCAGGCACCAGCTTATTGAGCCATGGCACCAGAGCATCGACCGTACCATCTTTTTTCAGTGCCCAGCAGAGAATTTTCATACTGAACAGTTTTCCGGGATTAGCGTCGTTGCTGTAAAGCATTTCCAGGCCATCCTGCTCCGGCGCCAGCCTGATAATTTTTTCACTTTCGGTTTCGTTGACGGGTTTGCGGGTAAAAAGGTCAATCACATTCCCTTCGTCATCCGGCTTTTTATCCATTGAATCTCCCGTGCTGCAGGGCGCTTAAGTGTGAGTCAGGAATCGCCCTTAAGGCTGTCTATCGGCACTGGAGTCTGGAAGTTAATTCGGAGGGATTTGTCCGGGTTGCATCTGGCATTCAGACAGCACTTTTTGCCAACTTCGGGTATGGCGCAGAATGGCCTTGTCCAATTGATGCCAAACTGAAAAGGCGTAATCAGAACCGGTAATGGCCAATAGGTAGTCTTTCATGGCCTTGTCTGGAGCAGGTGGCAGTTCAAGCAGTAAAGGCAACATGACAGATCGCCACTCTCTCCCTTCCGAAACGACTTTGGCCATGTAGGGTTGGATACTGTCGACGTAGAAAAGTCTGAAGACATTGTTGAGTCGTTCTATTTTTACAGAGCGCCGACCTTGAGGGCAGATATTGTCGCTCTTTTCCAGCATCACTGAAACACGGTTGAGAGTGTTGGTAATAGCTGACGCGGCAGCCAGTAGTTGACCACTGTAGTGAGAAGCGGTTAATTGTTGCAGTTGCATTTCCAGAGACTGTTGATCGTAGGGAGGAGCAAAACGGTCATCTTTCAGATAAAGCCTCAGATAGTTTAAGGCTTCCAGTGTTCCCTGACGGCCATTATCTCCATGGAGAGGAAGCAGGGTCTGAAAGCCGCTCAACTGGCTTGGCAGTTCAGTTCCAGACAGCAGCATGTTCCATTTGGCGGCAGGCAATGCGGCTTCTTTCCGCTGAAGGATAGCTTTCAATCTGGCTCTTAGTTCTTCCTTTTTATTCTGCTGCTGTAAATAGTTTGTGCAGTCTTCCAGCTGGACGATCAGTTTTTTTTCGTAGTGCAGCAACTGGGAAGGCTGCATCTGCTTACCTAAACTGTTGTTGCGGTGTGCAATAAGCTGCGTAAGTCTTGGGCATTCGAGAAGATTCAGGGCTTCCAGTGCTTTTAAACGAATATCCGGTAATGGATATTGACGCTGTCTTAACGGAGGCATTTCAGGAAAACTGACCGTAGCAGACGGCATTGGCTGTCCGGTAACGTTACTGATTCTTTCTTCATACTCTTCCAGCTGGTATTCAGCTGTGGAACGATAACCACAGCCTGCCAGTGTGATCAGCAAAAGCAAGGCAAGGGAGCGAACAGTTACTTTCAAAGTCATGAGCAGTGATTGACAGGATTGAGTGCAGTATAGGTTTTATTTCTCAAACAGGAGTGACTGATCCACATAAGCCCTGAGTTGTTAATTTTAAGAATGGACTATAGTATCACGCCATCACTGGACTTAACGAATACGGCCATCGATGAAAATTGTTGCTGACGAGAACATTCCATTACTTCATGAATGCTTCGGGGCACTGGGTGAAGTAGTGGCTTTACACGGGCGAGATATTACTGCAAGCGATATTGCGGACGCAGACGCGCTGCTGGTGCGTTCAGTAACAGTGGTGAATGAAGCACTACTGCGGCAGGCTTCATCTCTCAGGTTTGTTGGTTCTTGTACTGCGGGCGTTGACCATATCGATCAGCAAACTCTGGCTGGCCGGGGCATTACTTTTGCCAATGCGCCTGGCTGTAATGCCCGTTCTGTTGTTGAGTATGTGCTTTGTGCCCTCGATATTCTTGCCGATCGGGATGGCTTCAGTCTGGTGAACAGAAAGGTAGGTATTGTGGGTCATGGTCAGGTGGGCAGCCAACTTTATAAAACCCTTGAAGGGCTGGGTGTTGAGGTCATGGCCTGTGATCCACTTTGTGAACGAACGGCGGGTGTTCGGTTCGAATCCCTGGAAACTTTGTTACGTCAGTGTGATGTCATTGCTCTGCATACTCCCCTGACCCGGGACGTGGATTATCCTACCTATCATATGTTGGATTATGACAGGCTGAGCAAGATAAAACCGGGCTCTATTCTGATCAATGCCGGGAGAGGCCCGGTCATTGATAATCAGGCGCTGTTGGAATTACTCGAAGAAGGTCTGGATCTCAGTGTGGTGCTGGATGTCTGGGAATATGAGCCCGATGTCAATCTGGATTTGCTGGCTCGCGTGGATATCGGCACCCCCCATATTGCTGGCTATAGTCTTGACGGCAAGATCTCGGGTACCGAGAAGGTCTATAAGGCCCTTTGCCAGACCTTTGGCTTGCCGTGCAGGGTTAGACTGGCCGCTATCACTCCCATGCCTGCACTGAAGAGAATGGGTTTTAATGACTCAGCTACCGCTGCCCAGGCCGCAGGTACTGCGATGAAATCCGTCTACGATCTGCGCCGTGACGATGCGCTTATGCGACGTCTCATCACCATGAAGAAAGAGGCGCGCGCGATCGAATTTGACCGGATGAGAAAGCACTACCGGGAGCGGCGGGAATTCAGCACTCTGGTGCTTCAGGCCAAAAAATGTGAGCCTAAGGTTCAAGAACATCTAAAGGCCCTGGGCTTTAATCTTCAGGAGGTCTGAGACAGTTTTGTTAGTTTCTCATATGCAGATCGATACGATCACTTCGTTATAAAGAGTCTCAGGAATCTTACGATAAACCTGTACAGATGAGTGCACTGGGACAGGTTACATGATCAAAACACTGGTGATGAGCCGCTACATTAGACCTTTGGGCTGGATAGCTATTGCGATTTGCGCAGTGACCTGGTGGATGGATCTGACAGAGATCGTGAAAACCTGTCCATTCTGCCGCACGGAAAGAACTGCCATTGGTCTGCTCGGTGTTCTGATGGTTTTGCCTCATTACCGCTATATCAGTATTTTCTTAACCTGTCTGTTTTCCGTGGTCGGTCTGGTCACGGCTTCCCAGCATCTGTTCCTGATGATAAAAAGCTGGCACTTCTCGTTGAATACCCCGCTGGTTATCATTGCTCTGTGTTTGCTCTGTGGCGAGTTGCTGCTCTTGATCGAACGGGCTTTACTAAGCCGTAAAAGTCTGAAACAAAAGTCTGAAGCAAAAGTCTGAAACAAAAGTTCGAAGATAAGTTCCTGCTATTTGTTATGCTGGCTTACTTTATTGTTAGTATTAATATCCATAAAAGGAAATTATTATTCGTTTTATCTGTCAAATGAATAATAAGATTTTTAATCTGGAAGAATAAAAAAACTGCCATCCAGATTTGATAAACCATCTGGACAGGTGCTTAATGAAATACTAATGGATGTACAAGTACCTAACCAGTTGGTTTTGCATATTCTGGACGGCGGCTTTTTCCATCCTTCTGCGTTCCAACTCTGGTTGCGTAGCTATGGCTACGCGCCCGTCGTTGCGCCTTGAAGGATGAAAAAATCCACTCGCCAGAATATGCGAAACCAACTGGACAGGTACTTAACAATGAACTCAATGACAGAAATGCAATTACAATTCAACCTGGCTTCAATTCAATCAGAAAGTACTGAAGCTAAAGAGTCAGGCGCTAAAGAGTTAGGAGTTAATCAAGTTAGCTCTGATCAACGTTACCAGGCACAGGTTGAAACAAAATTATTATCAGAAAGAAAGGTTGATTTTGCTAATGATTTTCGTTTTCTTGATGAAGAGCGCTACGTAGTAAAGTGGTATCTTGAAGAACATTACGCTGAAAATCTCAATGTTGAAAAAAATTCCGGGGTTAAAAAAATGCATGTTTTTCCGTTTAGTTTAAATGGGGTAAAGCATTATAGATTAAGTCCGGATTACCCTGTTTCAGAAAAAGACTTTTCAGTGTCTTTGCCTTTGAGCGAAGAAGTAAATCTTGATTTATGCTATCGGGAGCAAGTAAAAAAAAGATTGTCAGATATCTTTACGCACGGCTTTGAGAATGTTTGTAAAACTTTTTATTTTTTTGAAGATCAGGGAAGTGTTGTGAGTGGTTTATGTCATCAATTTGTTAATTACCTGGCATTTGGGATGGATAAACAAATAAGTCAAAATTTCAATGGCTGGTATGAAAAGCTTTCATTTGTATCTATTCAAAAATTCGATCAGGAAAAAGTACGCTGGGGAGACATCGTTCAATTATTATCAGGTGAAAGTTTAGTTCATAGTCTTTTTTACATAGGAGATGGAAGGTATATAAGCAAACATGGAGTGTGTGATATATTTTTTCAGTCATTGTCAGCTGCTCAGGAGTCATACCCTTCAGACTCAGTGAGGATCGTTAGATTAGCGCCTGAATATTATTCAAAACAAATAACCTTTGAAGGAAATGACTGAGCCTTCTGGTTATCTGCGGCACGCCTGGTACTCCAAAAAAGTTTTGGTGCACTCAATGCAAAAACTGCTTCGGTAATGACTGCTGGTATCAAGTTAAAAGGCAAAGTGAAAAAAATGAGCTATTTTTAGTTTCTGATGTTAAAAACACAGGGTGGTACATCATGAAAAGTATAAAGATGTTCTTGTCAAAAGCGAGGAGTAAGTAGATAGTAAAGCGAAAAAATTGGATGGCCAGAGGTTTCTGGTATTTATCTACAGCGTCCGATAATAGCTTCTTTACACCGGCGGTTCACAATGGTTGGTGATAGAATCATAATTAATAGCTACTTTAAGATAATCGAGAATCATTTTTTTGAGCAGAAGCTTAAACATCGAAAGGTTAGAGCGTTGAGGTTTTTATGTTCCGTAAATATAAGATAAGTCTGATCTTGAGCTTATGTGGCATAGGCTGCTTAGTCGTCTACTACTCTGTCGGTGCATACGTAAATCACAACGGAATACTAACCGAGTCATTCGGTTTTCTCCCATTGTTCTGGATTTTTCAACTGTTGGCTTTGGTGGCGTTTGCTATCAGTTTTTCTAAGCTAGGATGAGCTAAAAATAAATAATTGTCATAAGTACCTAACCTTGCGAAAAAAAATGCCTTTCATTACTTTAGGTACTTGTCATATCTTCTCAAAGTAATATTTGTCAATAATGGAAATGGTTATGTTGCTCGGTATAAGTATCGAGAAAACCATCAATAGCTAACGATTTTGTCAATAAGACTTTTTTCCATCGATTGTCATCAGGTAGGTAATATTGAGTATATAAATAACTATTTATTGAGTATGCTTCAAGCCCTAACATTAAGCCTATAAGAAGAGAGCTGCCAAAATAATCACCGAAGGTTTGATATCGCTTCCAGAAACCGTAACCTTCTCGCATGCGAGCAAGTCCGGAAATGGTCCAGAGGACAGGAAAAGATGTCATTCCTATTATTGCAGTTCCCTCACCGCGAGGGAAGCTATAATACTCGATTGTTCTGTAATTCGAAAAATTATTCTTTAGATTGTTTTTGAAAATTTCTCCAGCGGAAATACTTCCATGCCGAGCCAGCTTATCTGAAAAAGCATACAGTGTTGTAGATATATCTGTATTAATTTCACTGGGTGATGCAAATATATGTGACACCCATCGTTTAATAACGGGAGATTTATACTTTTCAGTTTTAATATCGATTACTGTATTTTTCCGTAAAACTAACTCAATATTATCAGCCGCTAAAGTTGTGGTAGGGTAAAATGAGAGGCCATAGGGTTTAAGATAATCGATTACTTTAGTGGAAGTGATTGGGCCAAAGATATTAATTCCTTTTATCTCGGATAAACTCACTTTTCTCTTTTCGGTAATATAGTTGATTCGTTTTTTTAGCTCATTTATATCAACAGTGTCAGTGCAAAAATGAAATGCGGAATACCCGTTTAACTCCAGGCTATCCATATAATGTTGAATCGCACTATTATAGTTTTTACAATAATTTTCATGAAAAACCATTACGTAAGTTGGTCGTAGCGCAGAGGCACCTGCACTAAGTAAAAAAGGAAATAAGTATAATAAAACTATTATTCTGAGCAACATAACTTCATCTCCATACTGTGTATATTGTATTAGACATTAAAAAAATGAAATAGTTTCAAACTACCAGAGATCGTGAAACGGCAGCATTGGAGTCAGGCGTTCATGCGGCGAAAAGGGGAAATAGGAAGGGGGAAGTAAGGGGAAATAGGACATCCATTAAATGCTTCTAAATCAGGAAGGGCTTCACATGAAAATCATTATTCTCATTGCCTACGAAGGAAAGATCTTCTTGCTATGCACAAATGTACGTATGCCACTTTTATCTTTACGAACTGCTTTAGCTGTTTCTGCCGGTTTAGGGTGTTGTAGCTCTGGCGCCGGAATGCCAGCGCGGTGTCCTTCTGTAGTGTCTATTTTTTCACAAGGGCTTATGAACACCACTCAGAAAAAAAACTCTCAACAAAATTACTGATATTAAGGCACTACCTGCACCAGAGAATTACTTTCATACTGGGTCGTACAGCGCTTCGTCAGGTCTGACATGGACATGCACATCAAACCACTTATACGCCTCTTTGTCGGTAATCGATTCATCAATCCTCTCCACCAGCTTGTGATGATAACTAACGGTGATACGTTCAATAATCAGTCCAAGATCCCGTGCAACATTAACCGTACTCTTTCCGTTTACCGTTGTTTCCAGGAAGGCTGTCTTGAAAGCGTCCGAGCCGTAATCTTTTTTGTGCTCTAACAGGATCTCTATGGTTTTCTGATTCGTAATCGTTTCCCGGTCAATGATCTCTGGCAGTTCCAGAAGCCATCCGAAACTGTCGAAACTCAACTTAAACTGACGGGCAATCACATTGCTCATATAGAAGTCTCTGGGCTTGATAGCCCCGGATTTGCGGTTATCTGAAAATGCCCAGCGGCTTTGGGTAAACTCGTTTTTAAACATGTATTGCGCAAAAGGTTCGCCCGGTTGATTGCTGCCTTTAGTGATCGCCTCATCGAGGACGGTTATTTTGGTTGTGGTCAGCTTATCGAGTTTTTCAAATTCAGAAGCATATTGCTTCTCCAGCTCCATCAGCCGATTTCGGATCTGCCGGTCCCGCCGGATTCGGTTTCGGAAATTTAAAAGGGTCTTAAATTCAGTGCTTAAAGTGTTCTTAACCTCCGGCTTCCAGAGCGACTTGCCTTTAGCCGTCGGTAGCAGGGCCGTAAACCGTTGTTCCAGCATTCGGCGCAGTTTCGGTTGATGGCATTCATCCTGCTCTGCCAAACGGACAATCCGCCCTTCCGCTGTCATGCCAAGCTTGTTCAGTGACTCTTTGCCAGAATTGTCCTTCAGGTAGCGCTCTATTGCTTGCGTCGTTTCTTCAACCGATGTTCCATGAGTTACAGTTGATTTCCCTGTATCGGCTAATAGGGGCGATTTAGGCAGTGAAGGTTCACTACTGTTACGTACTGTGACGTCCCTACCCATGATAACACCGGTGGATGTTTCCTCTGTTTTAGCTTGCTTAGGTTCTGGTGGAAATGGATTGAATGACTCATTTCTTTTATTGATACCGTCCATGTCTTATTACTCCAAAGCCAGTATTTATCTTTACCCAGTCAGGATAAAAGGAGTAAGTTAGAATCAGATTTATAAAAGAAGTTCATAACAAGTTGTTAAGTGTAACTAACAAAGTTTTTGTCTGTCAGTACATGCATGATGGTATGCGAAACCAACTGGCCAGGTACTTAAAGCTCTCGAGTGGATCAGACCTCATTCTCGCGTTGTGTAGACAATCACGGACATATGTAATACCAATCGTGCTTTCTAACTCCCGTGATGAGCATGGAGATTTGAGCCTTAAGACAAGGCGGCGTGAGGAGTCATAGCCTTAGCTATGGCGACGATCGGCAACGCAGGATTAAGGCTCAAATCTTCAGCGCAATAGGGAGTTAGAAAGTTCGATTGGTATAAAACCCGCTCTGGTTTAACTGCTTAAATACTGGATCAGATTGACAATAAAAAGTAACAGCGCAATCAACTGCCAGGTCAACACCGGATTTCGTTCTATCAGGGGCTGAAAGTCGTGGTTCCTGAATGAACGGTTCGGTTGTTTGAGATCTTGCAAAAACTCAGACAGGGCAGGGTATCGTTTAGCCGGGTCAGCAGCCACGGCTTTTGCCAGTGCCGAATCAATCCATGAAGGAATGGATGAGCCAGACAGGTTGGCGTGGCGGTATTGCATATGCTGATAATGTCTGACCCTGATACTGCTGCCTGAATGTTCCGGGTAGGGCAGTTTACCGGTCAGCAATTCATAGGCCATCACGCCAATGGCAAACTGATCCGCTCTTTCGTCGATAACCCCGTCCAGAAAGTATTCCGGCGCCGTATAGTTTTTGCTGCCCTGGGGTAAATCGCTGTGATGAGCCTGCTGATTTTCCAAATCCCCCGCGACTCTTGCTGATCCAAAATCAATCAGTTTCAGACGGCCTTTCTGGTCAAACATCAGATTTTCCGGCTTCAGATCCTGGTGCAGAATCTGAAGTCTGTGCAGCCCCCGAACAGCGGTGATCATCTGGGCGACAATATCCCTGACCTGAGTCAGAGTCGGTTTGGGGTTCTCCTGCATCCAGCTGCGCAGGGTCTGACCTTTTATGTATTCACAGGTATGGTAAAGAAATTTCCGACCTGGCCTCGGGGCCATGATTGCCATAATAGAAGGATGTTTTACTCTGCGACCAATCCATTCTTCACGCATAAAACCTTCGAGGTAATCGGGGTCATCTTCATAGTTGATAGAAGGGGTTTTGATGACCACATGATGGGCAGCGACTTCCTCAGGCCCAATATCTTCTGCGAGATAAAGCTGGCTGCGTTTGCTGGCGTGAAGTTCTTCAAGAATACGATAGCCGTCGAGTATCTGACCAGGGTAGAGATCTGGTGGCAATCTCAGTTGGGAAAGCCTTTCCAGGTTTTCACCAGCATCTCCGGCAGGGACTTCATCAATGCGACCGATGACGCAGGTCAGGTTGTCATGGCTGCCGTTCTTTAATGCCAGGTCCACCAGATGTTGTGCCACTTCATCCAGTGATCTTTGATCGGAAAAGCACTTTTTAAGGGCATCCTGTGAGAGAAAATCATGAATGCCATCGGTAGTCAGTAGCAGTATGTCTCCGACATCCAAAGCTTCTGATCTGTAATCCACTTCCACATCAGGCGCCATGCCCAGTGCCCGACCTAAATACTGTCGTCCACCCAGAGTGGCAGTATGATCCCGGGTCAGACATTCCAGCTCATTATTTCTTATCCGCCAGGCTCTGGAGTCACCGGTATGCACCAGATGCAATGTCGCTGACTTCAGAATCATGGCGGTAAAAGTGGTACACCAGCTGCCCTTATCCATGGGGTCCGTATGACCCTGCTGATAAAGCCAGCGGTTCAATGCGCTGAGAATCCTGGCGGCCGAATAACGGGCCGTCCAGGAATCCGGGGTACTGTAATAATCAGAGGTAAAGCTGGAGATAGAGGTATGGCTGGCCCGACGGGCTTCACTACAGGCGCTGACGCCGTCGGCCAGAGCCAGAACAGCACCTTTGTTATGCATTACATGGGTGTTTGCTGGCACCTCCGCCACCCAGGCGTCCTGATTTTCTTCCTTGACGCCGGCACTGCTGGCACCGGCTGTGGTCATTTTTAACGGCTTCATATTCTTCTTTTCTGTTTCCCGGCGCCTAGCAGCCTGTCGGACTTAAGACTGTCCTACTGCGGTTGCAATAAATTGGTCTAAAAATCCCTGTTTCTTCGTCAAATAGCTCGCTATTCTCCTCAGAAACAGAGATTTTTATCCTCAATTTCTTGCAATCCTCGCTACGGACGCTTAAGTCCGACAGGCTGCTAGAAAACCATTGCTGGCAGGTGCTGTCAAATGCAATAACAATACCGTGAAGTGCTGTGGTCTTGCATTAACATTGACCTACATGGTTTCTCGGAAGGTTTCTTTCTGATAACGCAGCAGGGGTGACAGGAAGTATTCCAGTAAACGACGCTGGCTAACAATAACGTCAGCGGTGACTATCATCCCCGGCTGTAATCTGATCCTGAGATCTTCCACCTGAAACCAGTCTTTTTCCAGATCAATATAGATTTGGAAAACCCAGCCCTTTTGTTCATCGTTAATTGCGTCGCTGGATACTCTTCGGACATGACCGTCCAGATAGCCATAGCGGGTGTAGGGAAAGGTTTCGACTTTTACCTGTACTTTTTGCTCGGGCCTGACCCAGCGAATGTCTTTATTAAGAATGATGGCTTCAACGATCAGCAGCATATTGGTGGGCACAATCACCATAACAGGCTGGCCCGGCTGAACCACATCCCCGGAGGAGTGGGTCTGAATTTGCTGGACAATGCCATCGATGGGTGCGATTAATATCTGGTTTTTTTCTCGCTGGTTCGCCTTTTGCCCCGTCTTGTCTGCACGATCCAGTTGTTCGATCGCTCCCAGATACTCCTTAACATGGTTCGAGATAAAAGATTCACGCTTTTGTTGTCGTTCGGCCAATAAAGCCTGATATCGCGCTTCGTGTTCCTTATGGCGCAGCACCATGACTTTAAGTTGCTGAGTGGTGTCAATCTGTTTTTCCCGTCGTGTCAGCCAGTCCACTTCGGACATCATTTTTTTCTGATAGAGGCCTTGGGTAATGGTGGCCAGCTTGTCATGAATAGGGTGTAGAAGCCGAAGACGTTCAATTTCTTCGGTATCAACCAGCAGGGTCGTAGACAACTCATCAATGGTTTTTGCTATAGCTTTATCCGCCGAAAGAAAAGCATCCAGCTCACTGGTCAGGTTGCTGTTTTCTGTCGACCATCGCTGTTCGTCAGGGGGGACCTCAAAAACCAGCTGTGCAAGGGCAGCTTCCTGTTCCAGATTAACGGAAACCGGCTGGTTAAGGTCCGGGGTGTTGACCATCCTGAGCAGGGTTTTTTCTCTAAGGGCAGACAACTGGGCACTGGTAATTTCACGGGCGGTTTGCAGGGTATTATTTTCTGAGTCAGTGGGGTTGGGGATCAGTTCAATAAGTTTGTCACCCTTTTTGACCCGACTACCCTCATCGACAAAAATGGTGCTGACTCTGGCCACCTGTATGGGACTGATTTTTTTTGAGTACCCGTCGGGGATAACACGCCCTTCCGCTTCTACGACGACATCAAGATTACCAAACCATGCCCAGACCAGAGCAATCACCAGTAACAGGCAGATACCGAGGGTTAAGACGTGCTTAAGGGGGGAAGCGGGGGTCTCCAGGATTTCTACCGCAGCGGGCAGGAACTCGTTTTCTTCTTTGGGACGAAAAGCAGAGAAGAGACGCTTGAGTCGTTTAATCATCTTGGTTACCTGACTGGATGTTCCACAATCTGGTGTAGTAGCCGTTCATTTCAATCAGGCTATGGTGGGTGCCATCCTCGGTAATCCTGCCATCTTTCATGACGATAATTCGGTCACAATGTCGGATGGTTGAAAGCCGGTGGGCAATGGTGATCACCGTTCGGTCTTCGGAAATGGCGTCCATATTCTGTTGCAGTACATGTTCGGACTCGTAGTCCAGTGCTGAGGTTGCCTCATCAAAAATAAGAATTTTCGGATCGCTGATCAGTGCCCTGGCAATGGCAATCCGTTGTCTTTGTCCACCGGACAGTCCTGTACCACGCTCACCCAGCTCGGTGTCGTAGCCCCGGGCCATACGGGTGATGAATTCATGGGCACCTGCAAGTTTGGCAGCACCAATCACAGCTTCCATTGGTAGCAGGGGGTCTGAATGGGCAATGTTCTCCCGGATGGTACCGTTGAACAGTGTGTTCTCCTGCAGCACAACGCTGATTTGCCGCCGCAACCAGGAGGGGTCAAGAAGCGCAATGTCGTTGTCGTCTATTAATACTTTCCCGGTGTTTGGCACATACAGACGCAGCAGCAGTTTTGCCAGGGTCGACTTACCGGAGCCGGACTCGCCAACAATGCCGATAGTTTGTCCGGCAGGAATTATCAGGGAGATGTCGCTCAGGGTATTCTGCAGTTCGCAGCTGTAGCTGAAATTGACCCGCTCCATCTGGATATGACCCTGCAATGCCTCTATGGGTGGTTTATCCAGACTCTGCTGTGGCTCCTGGGGGGTGTTCAGAACATCACCCAGGCGGGCAATGGATATCCGGAACTGCTGGAACTCCTGCCAGAGCTGGGAAAGCCTCAGGATCGGTTGGGCGACCTGGCCTGAAAGCATATTGAAAGCAATCAGCTCACCAATGGTCAGTTGCCCGCTAATGACCTCTTTGGCGCCAATCCACAATAGGGCTACGGTGACTATTTTGTTAATCAGCTCCACCAGGTTGCTGCCTACTGTGCCCAGTACACTGCTGTTGAAGCTGGCTTTGGCATAGCTCGACAGGTAACGCTCCCAGCGGGACTGCATTCTTGGCTCAACAGCGGTTGACTTCAGGGTTTCCATGCCGGTAACTGCTTCAGTCAGGAAGGCCTGGTTGATGGCACTGCGCTCAAACAGTTCCTTGGCGCGGTTGTGCAGGGTTGGGCTGATCAGTACGGAAAGCAGAACGTAAAACGGGATGGAAGCCAGTACGACCCAGGTGAGTGTGGATGAGTAGAAGTACATGGCGATAAATAAAACAATGGTGAAAAACAGATCCAGTATCAGAGTCATGGCATTGTTGGTAAGAAATGCCCGAATGTTCTCCAGCTCTCGAACCCGGGCCACCACCTGGCCCACAGGCCGGGCGCTGAAATAGGCAATGGGTATTTTCAACAGATGCTCGAACAGTCGGCTGCCCAGCTCTACATCCACCCGGCAGCTGGTGTGGGAGAACAGATACATCCGCAAGGTGCTCAGGGCCACTTCAAACAGCGACATGGCCAGCAGGGCAATGGCAATAACATTCAAGGTGGATATGGCCTGGTGCACCAGCACTGTATCCATAACCACCTGAAAACAGATCGGGGTAATCAGGGCGAACAGTTGCAGGAAAAATGAGGCAAGAACCACTTCGCCCAATACCCGACGGTATTTGATCACCACCGGAATAAACCAGCTGATGCCAAAGCGTTTCATGGTGTGAGCTAAATCAAACCGCCGGGTCATCCAAAGGGCGCTGCCATCCCACTTTTTCCAGAGTTCAGGCAGTTTCAGAATACACGGCTGCTGACCAAAAAATTGTACCATCGCGTTCTGCTTATCTGTATCGATATTGGCAATGATAAAAAACTGGTGATCTTTTCCCTGGGCGATAAAGGGAAGAGGGGCTTTATGAAGGTTGTTTTTAATTCTGACCTTCCGGGCCTTCATGCCAAGGCGTCGGGATAACCTGACAAGTTCCCTTAAGTCGATACTGACGTCTTTGCCGGATAACTCATGAATCAGCGAGTTGATGTCGACGTTTTTTTCATGGAATCTCAGCAGCAGAGCGAGTGCACTTGCTGCCGAGTGCGTGTTGGGTTGATCCATTGTGTACTGCCTGCAATGTTTTTTGTGCAAACGAACTATGTGCAAACCAGCTTTGTGTAAACAAACAAAGCATGAAAAAAAATTATTCTTAAGGTCATTTCTGTAGGTTAGTTCCCATCAAAAAACACAATCTATTGAAAACCTTGATTATTGAAACCTTGGAAATTGATCTTGAAAAATAAATAAAGCCCTTCTGTTTTTTTCAGCCATCACCCAATATCAATAAACATCAGGGAATGTTGAAACAGAGGGCTTCAAATGCGTAAAAAACGCAACACGCAGTGTAGTATGGAACTCCGCCATGTTCCTCACAGAATTTGCACACAAACTTCCGGACTATCGTAATGACTTGATCAGCCTGTTTACTCAACCCCGGTTTATCAACGTCAAATTTAGCGGAGTCGTCAGGTTTTGTGTCATTCCCTGGCTTGCCGATGTAATAAACGACGGGCTCTCGCTACTGTGATTGCCTGATAGGGCACTGAGGTCCTGAACAAGTCGCTGGTAGTGCTGGTACAGTGCCGTATTATTCAGGCTTGTTCCTACTGGCCGCTTACTCTCCGACCCAATGTTGTTTTTCTCACCTCCGGCCAGGCTGCACAGGTAATTCACCAGCCGTTGCCCTCTGCGAATGATTTTGTTCAGAAAGGTCACGGCTTCATTCTCTCTCCCGTCACTGTCGTCCATGGCTGACGTACTGTCATTTCTGTTGATCATAGCCATAGGGTTCAGGCTGACTTGTCCACCTTTAAAGTGCAGGCTGGCCAGCACGTCCGGTTTCACCAGTGCCAGTGTCTGGTTGTTGCGGGTATTGATGATCCTGAAGGTTTGGCTATCCAATGGCAGGGAGTGGTTGTTGTGGGTGAGGTTCTGCGGGTTACACTGGCTGAACGCCACCTGTTCCGGGGTCAGGTCGGTAAAGAACAGTGCGGTGCTGTTATCACCCGACAAACGTCGTAAATCCGCCTTAGACCCGGACGACAGTAGAACATAATGCTTGCCACGGCTGTCGATTGTGCGGGCTGGCCTGCACGCCCGCAGGTCATAGACGTCATTGCCAACACCGCCGACCAGCGGGCGGGTCCAGTCCAGGATGGCTTGCCACAGGCTGGTGTTGCCGGGCGTATCCAGCCTCCGGTTGTCACACTGGTCGCCCCGGTTTGCCAGCACTTCTGGCCGTGCTGCGATGTTGCCTGAGGTTCCCAGCAGCAGCAGGTCATGACCGCCCCATCCACGGAGTGACCACTGTCGGGCGTCGGCGCCAAGGTACAGAATATTACTGCGGCTATTGCCCCAGAGTCTCGCTGTCCTGTTACCGACGGCGGACGAGCTGATCACGGAGGGTAGAAACGGCCATGACTGGTAACCGCTGTCGGGTTTCGGCCCGCTCACCTGAACACTGCCTGGCTCCCAGCCCCACTGTCCTATGCCGGTAATAAACACCTGACGTCTGACGTATGTGGCGTTCAGGGGTTCCAGTGTCAGTTTAATCCCGTCCATCGCCTGGTGGGTGACGATTTTTACGGGTTGGTCCTGCTGGATGTACAGGGGGTTGCTGGCTGTGGCGTTGATGAATCGGAGGCGTTCCTTGCTGACGAGGCCGCTCACCGTGAGTGGCAGGACGACCCCCTGACCTGAGTCCGTCACCCGTGCTGCCAGGTCGGATAATGACAGCTCAAGGTCATTGAACACCAGCGTTGTGGGTTGCAGGAACCGGTCGTGCTGTCTGGCCCAGACCTGCTGAATCTCGATCTCGGCATCGCCGGTGGTAAACCGGTTGGACAGCACCAGGTTCTGACCCCGGCGCCAGGCAAGGAAGAGGAAGGCCGATACATTCAGTTCAATGCGGGTTTGTGCCCTGTCGTGCTTGGTGATGCTTTCTTCAGCCAGGCCGGGATGGATGAGGATTCGGGCAAAAAATGACAAGTCTGTCTCATCCAGTTTAATCACGTCGGACCCACCCTGGCCCTCCACCATGATCCCGAACCGCTGTTGGGTACCGTTCAGGACAAAGGCCACCTGATGCTCTTGGTAGTAAGTGTCCAGCCGCAACGTTTCCAGTTTGATCTTGTCGGCTCCGGGGGTTCCTGACAGCAGCAGATCCTCGGCCATCACAGCTACCCCATTAAAAGTACCCAGGGACTGGTAACCTCTGAGGTTAACCCGGTACAGCGTTTGCTGATCCTTACTATAAACGACCGTAGCTGCTGAATGACGGAACCAGTACCAGTGATGGTCTTTCATGATGGCCGAAGTTTGCCCAATCAGTTGCTGAACACTGTGCCCCTTGTCAGGCAGGCCGAACAACAGTCTCTGTTGTGCGGGAAATCGGCCCCGGTAATCTATCCAGGCTGTCTGGGTTGGGAGATAGCCAGGGCGCAGCCTGAGGTCGATCAGTCCGGTGTCGATCCGCTCTCGAATGTCTCGTGGCAGGGATCTCATGCCATGGTTGAAATCCTGCCGGGTCATGCGCATTCGGCTCTTGGAAGCTTTCCTGGGCCCCATCCGGCTGAGGTCGAGGGCCACCAGGGCCAGACGCTCCCGGTTGGCCAGGTATTGGGCCTGCTGCGTTTGGACGCGCCATGCCTGGGCCTCTTTGTCCCACTGGTAGTTGCCTGACAATTGGGTGTCATAGGGCAGGGTGTAACTGCAGGGACCGGAGATCAGGGTGTTGAACACGTTGGGCACCCCGGTCAGCGGAACGGCGGCAGCCTTGCCACAAAAGGGATGGCCTTTGGCGCCCTGGTCAGGCTGGGGGAAAAACTCGAAAGCCTCCTGTTTGCGGGTGTCTGAAAGGGCGAGCAGCTGGCCATCGTCGTTCACCATGACCTCAAACCGGTCTCGGGTGTTGGCCGCCAGCAGGGTATCATGGCCTGGGAAGTACCAGAAGTCCAACTGTTTGATCGCGCTTAGCAGGGGGTGGTCGGTCATCGGGGTGATCGGTCTCAGCGGCACCAGTCCCACCGTTGCCGAAAACTGCTTCCGGGCCTCTGCCACCAAGGTGCGCAACCGTTCCTTAAGCCCACCGATGAATGCCCGGGCACTGGCGGTGGTCCAGGCTGTGCCGGGGTGTCTCAGGGTTACTTTGGTGAAGACCTGGTTGACTATCTGGCCCAGGTTCAGGCTGTCCATCACCACGCCGGATTGGGGGGTGAACTGGCGCACACTCAGGGTCTCGTTCGACTTGGCGACAGTCTGCCCGGTGGCCTTGACTTCCCAGTGCTCAAAGGGTCCTGACTCCACTGACAGGTTTTCGCTGACCACCCGGGTGTTGTCCCAGGCCTGGTCTGGTATCCACAGCCGGTAGCCACTGAGGGTATCAGCCAAAAGGCCGCCGGAGCGCGCCTGCACACGGGCAAAGATCCGGTTGTCGGCCATCTGTGCCGGGGACCGGCGCTCGCCCGCCGGGCGGATCACCTGGAAACCGGAGCTCAGGCGCTGGACGCTCTTGGTCTTTTTGACGACAGTGGTTATGTAATACAGATTGCCGGAATGCTGGCTGAACAAAAGGTAGTAAACCTTCCGGCCCCGCACCTTACGCACCGGCAGGTGCTCCTCGCGCAGTGTCCTCTGGACAGGCTCATTGATCTGCCGGAAGCGGCTGCCGTCGTCCTTATTGATCAGCAGGCCGCCATCCAGCAGGCTGCTCAGGAAGGCAATATAGGTTCGGGTGGCACCGTCATAAAAACCGGTCCTAAGTATGCGTGGACTGTCGTATTCATCGACCATCAGCAAGGGAATCAGCTCCTCGTCAGATGTCGTTGTGTCGGGTGTCGCTGCAGGTGGGGTAGGAGGTACGCTGAGCTGCCCATCCAGTGTTTCTGCCGCAATAACCTGGTGAGCCAGCTGACCGGACGGGCTGGCCGTCAACAGGTAATAATAGGGGGCATCAAACACCAGCAATTGTGACTCATCTTTGTTCGGCACTGTCTTTGATACGTGGTTACCAAACAAGGCGCCATGTTTGCTGACCTCAAGCTCATGGAAGTGGCTGATGTCCCGGTTCAGGACTCCGGTGGTCTGTAGTAACACCTGGCCGTTGGCGGAGTCAAAAAAATAGTAGCCAGTGTCCGGGCCTCCCTGGAGTGGTTCTACCTCGTCATCGGAGGGAGCAACGAGCGGGATTACCGTGCTGTGGTGGGTATCGTACCAGAGCCGGATCCGGTCTAACTGATCCCAGTCCGCTTCCGCCAGTCCCAGCTTGTAAGGGAAGCAGCGGTAAGGTTTTTTAAGATACTCATTGACCTGTCGGTCACAGTCCTGCTTATGTTGCAGCCAAGCCGGGTTCTGCTCGACTCGCGAGGGCGGATCAGCTTTCATGGGTAACGGGTCAATGGCACCGGCCATCGCCCACAGCTTCGGTTTTTTGGGCGCAAACCGGGATGTGAGCCACTGTTCCGGCGCTACGGCCATATAGCGTGCGCGGATCCGGGGTGAGGCGTCGCAGTCTTTCAGCTCCAGCGGCAGGAAACGGCTGGCCCCGGTGTAGTTGATCATTATTCCTTCCAGCTTCATGGCCCTTAACGAACTGTGATTCAGTTCGCCAGTGTCGTACAAGCGATGAATCACTTTGCGGTCCGGCAGCCACTCAAACTCGGCGTTGGTATCCTGAGCTATCACTCTATAGGGTGTGTCTGGCGTCGGGTTAGGAAACTGGAAGCGGGTCTCACCTAGTGTGAGGGTCCAGGTTTGGTTGTCAGTCGGCCCGGATGAACAGCGTTCCACCCCTCCACCCCATCCGTTAATGCAGGCATAGGGGAGCCGCCCGTCGTAGTTCAACACCCAGGTAGAGGTCTGCCCCCGGGGGTGAACGCGGATGAGGTGGTTACCGTTGGACATCAGGACGATGGTCTTGCCGGCCCCTTCAGCAGGACTATACAGGTCATAACCCAGCAGTCTGGAAAATTCGTCTGAGACCTGACGAAAAACGACGAGGTGATTGTGGCTATCGAGATACAGACTGCTGGTTGACGGACGGAACTTCAAACCGTCGGTACTGGTGAGCATCTGGCCAAGGTATTTATGGTCGTAGCTGAAATGGTCGGAGAAGACATAACTGGAGCCACGCCGCTCAAGCTTGGTATACCGGACGTCTTTCACTATTTTGTGGTAAAGCCATTTCAGCTTGCTGTCGCTGACGGCATCCAGAAGCTTCAAACCGGGGGAGCTGCTGTCCAGCGCACTCCTTGAAAGGATATTTTCTAAGGGGGTGTAGCGGAGCTTGACCTCCCACGGGGGTACAGAAGGCATTAAAATGACCTTTTTATCGCTCATCTGCCCCAGGTTGCGGAATACCCCGTCTGAGCATTGATACCCGGTTAAACGCGACTCCGTCCTGCATAATGTCGTCAGGGCATCGTTGATCAGGTTAAAGGTGTCAGGAGAGTATTCGATCCGGTTAATGTCGCTGGCGCAGTATGGTTTGAAATGGTTAAGTATAACGGATTCGTCCTTACATGGTTTCCAGTCGTCTTTTTTTCCGGCGATTAAGGTTGTCTGGAATGAATAGCCGCCACCGTAGGTCAGGGTTCGGTTCACCAGGTTGATGGACTGGATGTTCAAGGTCAGGAGATTTTTGCCATCCCCGCTCATCAACGCATTGAGGGTCTGGTTGTTGGCCAGGAAGCTTTCGGGGTCTAGTTGGGCGTGAATCAGGTCAAAGATCTGTGTAGTCTTGGCCGGAACGTCCCGCAATCCTTTAGAGGCCAGCTCCTCTAACTGTTCCTTATAATAGCCATTAAAAACTTCCCTGACATGGTGCATGAAACTGTCAATGAAGACCCCGTACCGCCCGGTAAACTCAGAAGTGGTGGAATTTGCCGTATCCACCGACTCGAAGATCACCCTGGATTTCATGAGTTTGTTGACTTCCGGGTCCTGTTCCTTCTCGTACTCATTGACGGTCAGGTTGAGACTGGCTAAGGGCACTCCGCTACCCAGCAAGGGCATAAAACGACCAGCTTTTTTCAGACCTCCAGCGGAGGTTTTTTTCCCTTTGACTCGGAACCCTTGATGATCTGGCCCCTGGAGAAAGCTGCGGAAGCGTTCAAAGGCTCCGGACGTAAACCGGATGTTTTTTCGGGCCTGGGTATCGGGTTCCAAAAAGTCCATGCGCCAGCCCCGGCCACGCCTGTGGAGGGTATCCAGTCGGGGGACCATGCTGTCGGGGAGTGAGTGCCCGGCTTTAACGTCCCTCAGGGCGGTGTCGAACTCCAGCAGACGCTGCCTGAATTCGCCCCGCTCACTGGCCACACCTGAGAGACTGTCTTCAGTCCGGGGTTGCACCGGAACCGAAGGGTGGCCGGGCGGCAAATAGTGGGGGAAGATTTTTGCATCCGATGGCCGGGGCGACATCAGCACAGTCGTTTCGCCAGGGAGCAGCCGGTACTCCGGTTGCCGGGTGGCCGGGGAGTGTAGCACAAGGGTTTCAATCGCCGGGCGGTCCTTTGGCATCAGGCGCTCGATATCCTTCACCAGTCGTTTGAAGACATGGGCACTACGACTTCTGGGCTCGATAATCAGTTCGCCCACCAGGGGTTTGCCGTCGGTGGGCGAACGGGTCATAAAGGTTTTCAGGGCGTTCAGGGCCTTGATTCCGCGAGGCTGGCTGCTGCTGGCAAGATCACCGACGGTCAGGGTGGCGATGCGGCAGTCTGGGGTAAATTCGACCAGTGTCGTCAAAGCATGAGCGATGAGTCGAGCTGGTCGGCCGAGGACAGTAACGTGGTTGCCCTCTCCTCCGGCGATGGCCGACTGAACCCGGCCAGCGGGTGTGAGCAGCACATAACTGGCAGAGGGGGTGGCTTTCAGCAACAGGGGCTGGCCACTCAGCGTCCCTTTCTTGATTTGCCTTTGGGCGAAATCAAACGAGGCGTCGTCCAGGGCAATGACAGAGTGAATGCCCCGTGTGTGAGCTAATGCGTCCTTGCCTTCCAGGCGACGAAACCGGGTGAAAAAATCCTGCAGCCAGCGCTCACCTTCGTTGGAGCTTTTCAGCAGGGCGATATCCGTTTTGTCGTTGTCGTCGCCAAGATAGAGTTGGGTATCGGAGCCGGAAAGTAAACGGAGGGCATTTGCCAGTTCTTTACGCCGGATGACACAGCTGTTGGTATCGGCTGATCTTCGAGGCCTGTTACAAGGCCCCGGTAGCTCGACTGTGAGAAAATCGATGTTGTCGAAATCATTTTTGTATCTCCCGTTAAGTCTGGCGGCACCTTCTACTGTTAAAGGATCGACAGTGTGAATATCGTATGATTTTGCCTGTATCCGTCTTTTAAGGGTTTCGAAGGCCTTGACCTTCGCTTCTTCACTCTTGAATTTGTCCATTTCCCGCTCAAGCAGGTCGACTTCGTGAGCCTCGGGAAAACGTCTTTTGTAGCGTGCAAGCCATTCACTGTACGAGGAAGAATGCTCAGCCAGGTAGAGTGAGTCTGATAAACGATCAGTTTTTCTGTGATCCGGATTGACGAAAGCAACTTTTTTATTGCCATTATTTTCCCATAATCCATGAGAGATTGCGGCTTGGAAATTAAATTGTAATTTATAATCTCGAGCATCTTTTCTGGGATCGTTAAAGTCATCTCCCATCTCGTTATAGTGCTCACCTTCGAGTCTTTGAGAGGAAGAATGACCTTCGGGGTTGGCACCGATAAATGGAATTTTGTCTAAGGCTTTGATCGAATCTTCTTCTAAATTAACAAAAGACTCATCCTGGCTTAAGACATCAACAATCTTACCTGCGGCTATGGTACCGGTACACTCACCTTCGGGTCTGGCATAAGTCAACTGACTTTCGGGGTCAATGGAGGCTAACCCGAACCTGGCTTTATATTTAATGGTATCGTCGTCGTTCAGGGTAAAAACAATACGGTTGAGTTCAGGATAGGGCGTATCTCTCGAGGTTGACGGCTTATCAGGATCACGACTAGTGGTTTGCTGAGGAGCGCCTGCTGACATCGACTCTCGAACCGCAACAGCTGAATGTGCACGGATACTCTCTTTGGCCAACTCCCTCAAAACTTCAGGGACAACATAATCTTTCTGTCTAATATCCAGTAAACCTTCAGAGCCCGGAATGTCTTGCGCAGAGTTGTCAAACAAGAACGTTATGTTTTGTACAGTGGTATGCCTGGGGATCACCATTCGCAGGACTGTTGATAGCTTTTCCACCAAGTACCTGGTGTAGAGAGGAGAAATTGCATTCAACTTGGTATCAAAGAAGTGAAGGTTTCCAGTAATGATGACTTTAGTGTCTTCGCCAATATTTGTGATCCGAGCGCCTTTTATTGTTTCAAGTTTTTTTCTTTCCGTTGAATCGACATTAACAGCGTTGTACAAAACGCTGCTGTCTTCAGTGCGGTAGTTATCATAAACTTTACGACACTTTTCTAAAGAATCGATCATGTCGATCTGATTATCAGAAACATGAATCATTATTAGTTTTTCGTACGGCTGCTGCCGTACTATTACTGACTGGACAATATCCGGGGTGTAGGGTTTTCTGTTATAGAAGGGATTGTTTGCTGAGAAGTCATCAGTTAGCTTGATTGTCGGTTTTATTTTTATTTGGTAATTTTTTAATCTTTCAAAGGCCTGATAACCTAATTGGGCGATAAGCTGGTAGTCATCCTTCCCGGGATCATATAAAAGGTTAGTTGCCATGATTGCAACTTTATTGATGTCATCGCTGGAGACACTGATTGTTTTTTCTCTATAGAATTGATTCAAATACTCCTTTATCTTTGCTGTGAGTTCTTTTGTGTTTATTTTTGATTTTTTTAAACCTTCTACAGTGTTATGAATAAAACAGAGTTCATCGAGTTGTAGTATGATTACCGGGTTTTTTGTGCGAGATGTCACCATTATTGGTTTGAGTGAGTCATAAAGAGATCCATGGATAATGTTGTCTTCAAAATTTACTTCTTTGCTAAAAAATAATTTATTACTGGTGTGGTCCGTTAGTTCGTATTCCTCAAGTTTATTGAATACATCCCCAATATTGCTTTGTTTTATGATGCTTTTGATTAGAGTGAATGCCTTTTTTGGCAGGTCTTTGTCGTATGTTTCAAAATAAGGGTCAGGGTCTGAAATAGTTCCATCTGCAAACATCTTTTCTAAAAGAGCACGTATCACAGCCCTTTCGATCTGCTTTTCCCTCCCATCACCTGCTGCCATCCCCGATATAGGGTTGAGCAAATTGCTACTTTTTTGAATGAGTTCAGGATCCATTTTTGGTAGTAGTCCTTTATCAATATATGTTCCCCCAAGCTTGAAGTGATGATGCAGTCCTATAAATCTTTCGGTTATTAAAGTGTTGTCAAAGCCTAAAGTGTACCTGATAAATTTATCGGTCGGTCCGTCAAAATCATCCAGGCTTCTATGGATGAGAGCCTTACTGATAGATCTTTCAATTTGATCTAATATATGGTTGGTTTTATTCCATTGGGTGAGAAATTCCTTCTTTACACCATCTGAAAAAACAGAATGCATTATATCCAAATTATTTATGTCACGGTTTTCACCGAAAAAGCTATCAATTTTATCCCAGATGCTGCGTTTCAACTGAGCAATACCTCTGGGGTAATCTTTTTCAATAGCTTCTGCTTTTATCTCAGATAACAGCAACGAATATAGAATTTTTTGGTATATCAAACGTTGAGGGGCCCATACATGGAGGGTATGGTGCGGGTTCACCCTTGCCCATATTGTTAGAGTACTAATCTCCCAACCTTTAACAGGACCGACAATACTGAAATGAATATTCTTGGATATTAGCATGATGACACCTGATAGATTAACCCGTACGGTTCCCCGAACGGGTGTGATGCCTGACTTTTCAACGGTGTGATCAGAGAGCTCTAAATACGCAAAAACCGCATCCTGCAGTGTAGTACGGAACTCCACCATGTTCCTCACGGAAACTGCGCATCTTTCCGGTCTATGGCAGTGGCTTGATTTACATCCTTAGTTCAATGACTGGATTTATAAAAAAATAGGCTCTTCAGGGATATCTGTGGGTAAAAATGAGTCAATTTGATAGGTAGAAGCACCAGCGGCTGATTTTTGATAGTTTTTTTGTTAGCAGACAAAATAACCACAAGAGACACCGCTGATGCTAATAAAAACTATCCTCAATAAAGTTCATAAACTCAAGTCATTTGTTTATCAGGATGTGAAACTTGGCTTCTACCAAGGCTCTGAAGTATTCAATGTAGCCGTTGTTCCACGAAAGAACAGTCACGCTATCTGCTCAGGATGCCAGAAACCTGCTCCGGGCTACGATCATCTTTCTGAGCGTCGTTTCGAGTTTGTTCCTCTCTGGGGAATCAGAGTTTTCTTGCTCTATAGAATGCGCCGGGTGGAATGTAAGACGTGCGGCGTAAAGGTTGAGCAAGTCCCATGGGCTGAAGGTAAGAAGGAGCTGACCAAAGCCTATATGCAATTTCTGGCAAACTGGGCCAGAAAGCTGTCTTGGAAAGAGGTTGCCAGTACTTTCAATACCTCATGGGAGAAAGTATTTCATGCTGTGGAGTACATGGTTGAGTGGGGCAAAGCGCATCGTTCACTCGACAATATCAAGGCCATTGGCGTTGATGAAGTGGCTTACCAGGTCGGACATAAATACCTGACAGTGGTTTATCAGATTGATCGCAGTTGCACCCGGCTATTATGGGTTGGTCAGGATCGTACTGAAGCCACAATTAGAAACTTTTTCTTCTTTTTTGGCCCTGAGCGTAGTCAACAACTGAGGTATGTCTGCTCTGACATGTGGAAGCCCTATGTAAAGGCGATCGCCGAGTTTGCCAATCAGGCGCTGCATATTCTGGATCGATTTCACATTGTGGCCATGCTGAACAAGGCCATCGATGAGGTCAGGGCATCAGAACACAAACAGCTTCAGGCTGATGGCTATGAGCCTGTTTTGAAAAAGACCCGTTGGTGTCTGCTGAAACGGAAGGAAAACCTGACCGAGAAAGAAGAGATCAAGTTAAATACAGTGCTTCAGTATAATCTCAAAAGTGTCAGGGGCTATCTGCTCAGAGAGGAGTTTCAAGTGTTCTGGGGTTACATATCACCACACTGGGCAGGAAAGTATCTGGACCGGTGGTGTACAAGAGTCATGCGGTCAAAGATAGAGCCGATGAAGAAAGTAGCTAAAACTGTTCGGCGGCACAGGCCACTGATCCTGAATTGGTTCAGGGCAAAAAAAGCATTTTCCAGCGGAATTGTGGAAGGTCTGAACACCAAGATAAAACTCACTACGAGAAAATCGTATGGTTTCAGAACCTATAGATGTGCAGAAATCGCTTTATATCATGCACTGGGCAACCTGCCCGAACCAGAAATGCCCCACAGATTTTGCTGACGAGGCAAAAAATAAATGCGTCGTAAATGTTGTTCAGCTCTGGCCTATCGTAGCTAAAGGTTGAGGAGTCGTCAGGCTTTGTATTGTTCCCCGATTTGCTGACGGAATAAACGACGGGCTCTCGACACTGTGATTGCCAGTAAGGGCACTGAGGTCCTGAACCAGTCGCTGGTAGTGCTGGTACAGTGCCGTATTATTCAGGCTTGTTCCTACTGGCCGCTTACTCTCCGACCCAATGTTGTTTTTCTCACCTCCGGCCAGGCTGCACAGGTAATTCACCAGCCGTTGCCCTCTGCGAATGATTTTGTTCAGAAAGGTCACGGCTTCATTCTCTCTCCCGTCACTGTCGTCCATGGCTGACGTACTGTCATTTCTGTTGATCATAGCCATAGGGTTCAGGCTGACTTGTCCACCTTTAAAGTGCAGGCTGGCCAGCACGTCCGGTTTCACCAGTGCCAGTGTCTGGTTGTTGCGGGTATTGATGATCCTGAAGGTTTGGCTATCCAATGGCAGGGAGTGGTTGTTGTGGGTGAGGTTGCTCTGCGCCTGCGGGTTACACTGGCTGAACGCCACCTGTTCCGGGGTCAGGTCGGTAAAGAACAGTGCGGTGCTGTTATCACCCGACAAACGTCGTAAATCCGCCTTAGACCCGGACGACAGTAGAACATAATGCTTGCCACGGCTGTCGATTGTGCGGGCTGGCCTGCACGCCCGCAGGTCATAGACGTCATTGCCAACACCGCCGACCAGCGGGCGGGTCCAGTCTAGGATGGCCTGCCACAGGCTGCTGTTGCCGGGCGTATCCAGCCTCCGGTTGTCACACTGGTCGCCCCGGTTTGCCAGCACTTCTGGCCGTGCTGCGATGTTGCCTGAGGTTCCCAGCAGCAGCAGGTCATGACCGCCCCATCCACGGAGTGACCACTGTCGGGCGTCGGCGCCAAGGTACAGAATATTACTGCGGCTATTGCCCCAGAGTCTCGCTGTCCTGTTACCGACGGCGGACGAGCTGATTACGGAGGGTAGAAACGGCCATGACTGGTAACCGCTGTCGGGTTTCGGCCCGCTCACCTGAACACTGCCCGGCTCCCAGCCCCACTGTCCTGTGCCGGTAATAAACACCTGACGTCTGACGTATGTGGCGTTCAGGGGTTCCAGTGTCAGTTTAATCCCGTCCATCGCCTGGTAGGTGACGATTTTTACGGGTTGGTCCTGCCGGATGTACAGGGGGTTGCTGGCTGTGGCGTTGATGAATCGGAGGCGTTCCTTCCTGACGAGGCTGCTCACCGTGAGTGGCAGGACGACCCCCTGACCTGAGTCCGTCACCCGTGCTGCCAGGTCGGATAATGACAGCTCAAGGTCATTGAACACCAGCGTTGTGGGTTGCAGGAACTGGTCGTGCTGTCTGGCCCAGACCTGCTGAATCTCGATCTCGGCATCGCCGGTGGTAAACCGGTTGGACAGCACCAGGTTCTGACCCCGGCGCCAGACAAGGAAGAGGAAGGCCGATACATTCAGTTCAATGCGGGTTTGTGCCCTGTCGTGCTTGGTGATGCTTTCTTCAGCCAGGCCGGGATGGATGAGGATTCGGGTAAAAAATGACAAGTCTGTCTCACCCAGTTTAATCACGTCGGACCCACCCTGGCCCTCCACCATGATCCCGAACCGCTGTCGGGTACCGTTCCGGACAAAGGCCACCCGATGCTCTTGGTAGTAAGTGTCCAGCCGCAACGCTTCCAGTTTGATCTTGTCGGCTCTGGGGGTTCCTGACAGCAGCAGACCCTCGGCCATCACGGCGACCCTGCCAAAGGTCCCCAGTGATTGGTAACCCTTTTGGGTGACCCGGTACAGCGTCTGGTTGTTCCGGTTATAAACGACCGTGCTCGTTGACGGAGGGAGCGAGAACTTCCGGACGCTGCCAATCACTTGCTGAACGCCGTGCTCCTTGCCAGGCAAACCGAACAACAGTCTTTGTTTACGGGAACTCTGGCCCTGGTAATCCATCCAGGCTACCTGGGTTGGGGAATAGCCAGGGCGCAGCGTGAGGGCGATCAGTTCGGTGTCAGCCTTCTGGCGTATGCCCGCTGGCAGAGATCCCATGGCCTGGTTAAAATCTTGCCGGGTCCAGTAGACCAGGCCGCCGGTGGTGTTTCTGGGTCCCATCAGGCTGAGGTCCAGCGCCACCAGGGCCAGATGCTCCCGGTTAGCCAGGTATTGGGCCGTCGGTGTCTGGATGCGCCACGCCCGGGCACCCTGTTCCCAGTGGTGGCTACCCCTCAAGTCGATACGCTTAGCCATGTAACGGCAGGGAACGGAGATTTGGTCATCGAACTCACTGGGCACCCCGGTCAGCGAAGCGGCGGCGGCCTCACCACAAAAGGGATGGCCTTTGGCGCCCTGATCAGGCTGTCGGAAAAACTCGAAAGCCTCCTCTTTGCGAGTGTCCGACAGGGCGAGCAGTTGGCCGTCGTCGTTCACCATGACTTCAAACTGGTCACGGGTGTTGGCTGCCAGCAGGGTGTCGCTGTCCAGGTAGTACCAGACGTCCAGTTGCCTGATCGCGCTGAACAGGGGGTGGTCGATGATTGCGGTGATGGGTCTCAGCGGCACCAGCCCCACCTTGGCCGAGAACCCCTCCCGGGCCCCTTTCAGCCGGTCTCGCAGCAAACTCTTGAGCTCACGGATGAAAAAACGGGCACTGGCGGTGGTCCAGGTTGTACCGGGGTGTTCTATGGTCAGTTTGGCGAAGATCAGGTTGACTACCTTGCCCAGGTTCAGGCTGTCCACCATCAGGCCAGACTGGGGGGTGAACTGGTGCACACTCAGGGTATCGTTCGACTTGGCGACGATCTGCCCGGTGGCTTCCACCTGCCAGTTCTTAAAAGGTCCTGACTCCACCGACAGGTTTTCGCTGACCACCCGGGTGTTATCCCAGGCCTTGTCCGGTATCCACAGCCGGTAGCCACCGTTGGTATCGGCCAGGAGGCTGCCGGAGTGCGCCTGCACATGCCTGAAGACGCCGACGCTGGCTATCTTTGCCTTTACTTTTGCCTTTTCCAGCGCTTGCTTCTCGCCTGCAGGGCGGATCAAATGGAAACCGGAGTTCAGCCGCTGGATGCCACCGGGGCGATTCACGTCGGTGCTGAAGTAATACAGTTTGCCGGAGTGCCGACTGAACAAAATGTAGTAAACAGTCTGGCCCCGAACCACCACCTTGTGGACCGGCAGGTGCTCTTCACGCAGTGCCCTCCGGACACGCTCATTGATCGTCCGTAAACGGCTTCCGTCGTTTCTATTGTTTGGCATGTCGCCATCCAGCAGGCTGCTCAGGAAGGTAATATAGGTTCGGGTGGCGTCGTCATAAAAACCGGTCCTAAGAAGATGACGCCTGTCGTAGCTATCGACATCCTGCAAGGGAATCAGCCCATGGTCGGATGTCGTTGTGTCAGATGCCACTGCAGGTGGGGTAGGGGGTACACTGAGCTGGCCATCCAGGGTTTCTGCCGCAATCACCTGGTGAGCCAGCTGACCGGACGGGCTGGCCGTCAACAGGTAATAATAGGGGGCATCAAATACCAGCAATTGTGACTCATCTTTGTTCGGCACTATCTTTGAGACATGGCGGCCAAACGAGCGGGCATTCAACTCATCGAAGTGCCTGATTTCCCGGGTCAGTGCCTCTTTATTCTGAAATAACACCTGGCCGTTGGCGGAGTCAAAAAAATAGTAGCCGGTAGCCGGGTTTCCCTGGACCGGTTGCAGCTGGACCGGTTGCAGCTCGGCACTGGCAGCAATGAGCCGGATTACCTGACGGTTAAGGGTGTCGTACCAGAGTCGGATACGGTCTAATTGATTCCGGTTCGCTTCCGCCAATCCCAGCCTGTCAGGGAAGCAGCGGTAAGGTTTACTGAGATACTCATTGGCCTGTCGGTCACAGTCCTGCTTGTGTTGCAGCCAGGCCGGGTTCTGCTCGACCCGCGAGGGCCGATCGGGTCCCATAGGTGGCGGGTCAAAGGCACTGTTCATCGCCCATGGGTTCGGTTTTTCGGGCGCCAGCCAGATTGTGAGCCACTGCTCCGGCGCTCCGGCCATACAGCGTGCACGGATCTGAGGTGAGAAGTCGCAGTCTTTCAGCTCCAGCGGCAGGAACCGGCTGGCCGCATTGTAACGGCTCATGATTCTGTTCAGTTTCGACGCCCTTGATGGCCCGTCATTCAGTCCGCTATTGTCGTACAAGCGTTGAATCACTTTTTGATCCAGCAGCCGCCACTCAAACTGTGCGTTGGGATCCCGGGCCACTACTTTATACGAGGAAGCCTGTTCATACCAGGAGTGTGGTCTTGGTTCAGGAAATCGGAAAAGGGTCTCACCCAGCTTGAAGTCCCGGTTATCTTCATAGGACAGGCTCACCCAGGACCGACAGTTTTGTACCTGGTCATCCCGCTCAGTAATGCAGGCATAGGGGAGCTTGCCGTCGTAGTTCAACACCCAGGTAGAGGCCGTCTGCCCCTGGGGGTGAAGGTGGATAGTGTGTTTACCGTTGGATATCAGGGCGTAGGTTTTGTTGGCCCCTTCAGGACTATACACGTCATACTTCAGAAGTCGGGAGAATGTCGATGAGACCTCGCGAAAGAGGACGACGTGATCCTTGTTATCGAGATACAGTCTGCTGGTTGACTGACGGTATTTCAAACTGTCGGTATGGGTGAACATCTGGCCAAGGTATTTATAGTCGTAGCTGATGTCATCACATGAGCCAAGCCCGTCGCACTCGGTATACCGGGTGTCTTTCACTTTTTTCTGGTATAACCGTTTCAGCTTGCTGTCGCTGACAGCATCCAGAAGTTTCGCACCGGGGGAACTGTTGTCTGGCGCACTCCCTGGATCGCGCTGGTCAAAGGGAGAGTAGAGGAGCTTGACCTCCCACGGGGGTACAGAAGGCATGAAAATGACCTTTTTATCGCTCATCTGCCCCAGGTTGCGGAATACCCCGTCTGAGCATTGATACCCGGTTAAACGCGACTCCGTCCGGCACAATGTCGCCAGGGCATCGTCGATCAGGTTAAAGGTGTCAGGGGAGTATTCGATCCGGTTGATGTCGCTGGCGCAGTGCCGTAAAGGAGCCTTAGGTACATAGGGTATCTTCTCACAGTTTTTCTGTTTCCAGTTGTCTTTTTTCCCGGCGATTAAGGTGGGCTTGAATGAATAGACGCCACCGTAGGTCAGGGTCTGGTTCACCAGGTTGATAGACCGGATGTTCAGGGTCAGGAGACTTTTGCCATCCCCGCTCATCAAGGCATTGAGGGTCTGCTTGTTGGCCAGGAAGCTTTTGGGGTCCAGCTGGGCGTGGATCAGGTCAAAGATTTTGGCAGCCTCACCCGAGGCATCCTGCAACTTTTTGTAGGCCAGCTTTTCTAACTTCCTTTTATAGTTCTCCTGAAAAATACCCCTGACGTAGTGCATGATCCCGTCAATAAATGCCCCGACTGGCCCGAGGAACTCTGAAATGACGGAGACATAGGTATCCACCCACTCAAAGGTCACCATGGATTCCATGAGTTTCTTGACTTCCGGGTCCTCTTCGTTCTCGTACTCAATGAGGGTCAGGGTGAGACTGGCTCCCGGCACGGCGAGACCCAGTATGGGCACAAAACGACCGACTTTTTTACCCAGCCTGCCGACTTTTTTCAGACCGCCGGGCAACTTGCCCGACCCGGGAATATCGGGTAGCTTTGGTGGTTTCTGACCGGGGGGCAATGACGACCGGATGGCCGGGATGATTGTCTTGATCCCCTGTCGCCCGAGATTGATGATCTCAATCCCTTGCAATGCCACAGCCGTATAAAAAAGCGTCTGGCGCCCGGTATAAATCTGCTGTTGGGTGTCCGTCATATTCTGAGACGGGGGATTTTTGTAATGGTGTCCCACAGGGGAAAGCCCTGCTATCAGGTCGTAAAGGCCTATAAAAGACCTGAGCTTTTCCAGTCCGTTGGTGGAAGATTTTTTTCCTTTGACCCGGAATCCCTGACGACCCGTCCCCTGGAGAAAGCTCCGGAAGCGATCAAAGGCACCGGAGGTAAAGCGGATGTTCTTACGGGTCAGGGTATCGGGTTCCATAAAGTCCATGCGCCAGCCACGGCCATCCCGACGGAGGGTATCCAGTTGGGGAACCATGCTGTCGGCGAGTGAGTGCCGGGCTTTAATGTCCCCCAGGGCGGTGTCAAACTCCAGCAGCCGCTGCCTGAATTCGGCTCGTTCAGAGGCCACACCTGAGAGGCTGTCTTTAGTCCGGAGCGGCACCGGAACCGAAAGGTGGCTGGGCGGCAAATAGCGGAGCGGGGGATTTGAATCCGATGGCCGGGGCGACCTCAGCACAGTCTTTTCGCCAGGAAGCAGGCGGTACTCCGGTTGTCCGGTGCCGGGTGAGCGCAGCACAAGGCTTTCAATCGCCGGGCGGTCCTTCGGCATCAGATGCTGGATATCTTTCACCAGTCGTTTGAAAACCTGGGGGCTGCCACTTCTGGGTTCGACAATCAGCTTGCCCACCAGGGGTTTGCCATGGGTGGGCGAGCGGGTCATAAAGGTTTTCAGGGCGTTCAGGGCTGTGATTCCGCGGGACTGGTTGCTGCTGGCAAGATCGCTGACGGTCAGGGTGGCGATGTAGCGGTCCGGGGTAAAGTCGACCAGTGTCTCCAAAGCATGGGCAATCAGTCTGGCTGGCCGACCGAGAACGGTGACGCGGTTGCCGTCTCCCCCGGCGATGGCCGACTGAACCCGGCCATCGGGTGTGAGCAGCGCATAACCGGCAGCGGGGGTAGCTTTCAGCAACAGGGGCTGACCACTCAGGGTCCCGTCTTTTATCTGCTGTTGCGCGCGGGTAAACGAATCTTCGTTCAGGGCAATGACCGAGTGCATGCCCCGGGTGTCAGCTAATGCGTCCTTGGCTTCGAGGCGACGAAACCGGGTGAAAAAATTTTGCAGCCAGCGCTCACCTTCGTTGGTGGGTTTGATCAGGGCAATATCGGTTTTTTTACCTTTGTTGTCTTTTTTGCCATCAAGATTGAGTTGGGTTTTGGGGCCGGAAAGTAACCAGAGCGCATACGCCAACTCTTTGCGTCGAGCGTCGCAGCTGCCGGTATTGGCCGCTCTTCGGCGCCGGTCACAATACAGCGGCAACTCACCTGAGAGAAGATTGAAGTTGGGGAATTCATTTTTGTATATTGCCCTAAGCATGGCAGCCCCCTCTTTAGTGAGGGGATTGAATTTGAAGATATCGAATGAATAGGTCTCTGCCTTTCTTTTGAAGGTTTTGAAGGCCTCGACCTTCTCTTCTTCACCCTGATATTGGTTCATTTCCTGCCGAAGCTGGGTGATGTAGTTGAACTCGGGGAAACGCCTTTCATAGCGGTCAAGCCATTCGGTGTAGGAGGAAGATTCCTTCGCCATGTCGATTGTGTCTTGCAAACGACGCGTTTCTCTCGAATTCGGATGGAAAAAAGCAACTTTTTCAGGGGTCGAGTCTTTGTCTAATCCGAAAAAAATCGCATCTTTGAACTGAGAGGCAAATGAGTATTGTTCAGCATCTCTTCTATAATCGACCTCATTGTGGACGGTGGAAGTGGGTACCCTGTTTTCCGGTCTGGCAGAGGCAGAGGCAGAGGCAGAGGCAGAACCATCCTGCTGCCTGTCACCGGCATACATTTTTTCGACCAGGGCTTCGGCTGCCTCCTTTCCGGGTCTGGGGTCGCCCGAATCCTGCGAATCCTCAACGACTATGGATTCGAACAACTGATCTGCAAACATGGATTCGCGAGTGTCAAGGCCGGTTGTGGGATAAAACTCATTATCAGGGTCAAGCGAGCTCAACCCGAACTTGGCTATATACGTAACGGTGTCGTCTTTATTCCGGGTAAAAACAATACGGTTGAGTTCAGAATCGGGCGCATCTCTCGAGGTTGACGGCCTGTCAGGATCATCACCGGTGGTTTGCCGTGGAACGCCTGCGGATAAGTATCCCCGAACTGCAACAGCTGAATTTGCATAGATACCTTCTTTAGCCAGCCCCCTCAGGACTTCAGGTATAACATAATCTCTCTGACCAGCATCCAAGACACCCTCAACACCTGGAATGTCTTGTGCGGAGTTATCAAAAGAGAATGCTATGTTTTGTATGGTGGTATCCTTGGGGATCACTTCAATTAAAGCTGATAATAGCTTTTTCACTAAGAATCGGGAGTTGATGTGATTAACGGCACTCGACTCGGTACTAGAGAAATCAAGACTTCCAGTGATGAAGACTTTAGTGTCTACGCCAATATTTTTGAATGATTCTCCTGCCATCACTCTAAGTGCTTGCTTTTGCACTGCATCAGATTCAACAAATTCGTACAAAACAGCGCTGCCATCTTGAGTGCGTAACTTATTATAAAGTTCGTAAGACTTTCTCAAAGATTCTTCCCTATTCTCTGGAATCTTAAAAACATTAATCATTATTAACTTTTTGTATGGTCGCTTGCGCTCAAATTCTGGCAGGTCAAAATCATTGTCATAAGAATTCATGTAATAGAAGGGATTGTACTCTAAGAAATTTTGATCATAATTAACTGTGGTCCTTACTCCGGATTGGCTATTTTTTAATCTTTCAAAAGCGTCATAACCTATTTTAGCGAGAATCCTGTGTTCAAAATCCCCATTATGATATGAAAGCTCTGTTAACATCATTGCAACTTTATCGACGTCATCGCTAGAGATATAGAATGCTTTCAAAGCCTCCTGTAACTTTGGTATACGCTCTTGCTTGCTTATTTCATTTTTTTTAAGATTTTCTAAAACCCTGTGGAAATATATGGTTTCTTCCATTATTTGTCCGATCAAGCGGTTATTTGGGGCAGCTTCGAACATTATTGGCTTGATTGAATCACTAAGGTATGAAGCTCTAGGCCGGCCTCTAGCTATAGTTTTACCGAAAAATATTTTATGAAAGGTAACTTTCGATAGTACACGATCACTTAGTTTTTTAAATAGTTTGTCAATACTGGTTTCTTTTACGACTCTTTGAATTCGATCGGAGTCTACTTTTGGCAGTTGTAGGTGTACCTTAAAATAAGGTCCAGGATCAGGAATAATTCCACTTTCAAACATTTTTATCAGAATAGCACGCACCTTAACTCTTTCTATCTCCTCCGTGTAAATAGGCTTACCGCTGCTTCTCGGTATAAGATTTTTCGAAACACCCCCTTTTTTAAAGGTCTCATCGTCCAGTGGTGGTAACAGTCCTTGATCAATATATACCCCTCCATCAGAGAATTGATGAGAAAACCCTATAGCTCTTTCGGCTATCACAGTTTTTTTAAGGCTTAAGGTGTACTTGATATATTCACTGTGTGTTTTTTCAAATTCAAACTCTAATTCGTTAACAGAAACCGTGCCAATTTCATTTCGGATTTGATTTAACAGATCGTTGGTTTTATTCCATTGGGTGGTAAACGACATCTTTACACTGTCTGAAAAATGGGATTTCATGATATCCAATCCTTCTACATCACCGTCCTCCCCCATAAAAGTATCGATTTTTTGCCAGATGCTATGCCTCAACCGCGCAATATCAATGGGATAATCTGTTTCAATAGTTTGATGTATTCTCTCAGAAAACAGCAACGAATATAGAATTCTTTTGTATCTCAAAGCTTTGGGAGACCATACATGGATTGTATGGTCCGGGTTCAAGCTGGCCCATATTTTTAGCCAAATAAACTCCCAACCTTCGACAGGACCGACAATAGCAACATGAACATCCTTGGGTACAGCTGGCATGATAACACCTCATGGATTGATCTAGATGGCTTTCAGAAGGGTTGTGATATCAGAACGGTTGTGATACTTGTCTTTTCACCGGCGTGGTCGGAGGACTCAGCCCTGACCCATCATCGTTAAATTTAGCGGATTCGTCAGGTTCTGCGCCATTCTTTGGCTTACCGATGGAATAAACGATGGGCTCTCACCACTGCGATTGCCTGACAGGGCGTTGAGTTCTTGAACCAGACGCTGGTAATTTCGGTTCAATTCGGTGTCATTCAGACTCGCTACCTCAGGTCGTTCACTCTCGGCTCCACCTGTGTCAGCGTCGTCTTTCTTACCTCCAGCCAGGCTGCCCAGGTAATTCACCAGCTGTTGCCCCTTGCGAATGATCCTGTCCAGTAAGGACTGGGTTCCGTTGCCTGCTTCCTCAGCGGCCAATGCACCTTCTTCACTGCTCTCACTCAGTGAGCGCCTGCCACGTGACTGTGGGCTGTCCACTTTTGCAAACACCTCGCTCATGCTGAGCACCTTGTTATTGACGATCAGGCGCTCTATGGTCTCGCCTCCCTCACTGAAAAAATTTTGCACCCGAAGGCTCTGGGTGGCATTGATCGGCCTGGTGCTATTTTCACTGTTTTTCAGCAGGTTATGATTAGGCCTGACAGTCAGGATAAGATCCTCGTCCGACTTTTGATAGCGCAATCTCTGGCAGTCATGGGTATTAATTTCGAGCTGGTCAGCCGTGCCTGTGGCGTTTGCCAGAAGCCATTGGTCAGTGTCAGAGAAGTAATCGCCAGCAAAGTGGTAAACGGTGCTTTTTTCATCTATCAGGTACTGATGTCCGGGGATGGTTTGCTTTGAAAGTGAATAACCCGACTCGAGTCGTTGAGCAATTTTTACCTTGTCATCGAGAATGCTGTCATCCAGTTCCAGGCTGTCTGGCCAGCCATTGGCGTAGATACGGTCAGGGTCCTGCCAAGTACCTATTCTCACCAGGGGATCGGCACCGGACGCCATCATTTTTATGCCTTCAGGCGACGGCAGACGCCGGTTGATGATGAGTTTGTCAGCGGCATAACAGTTCAGCGTCCGAATTTTCCTGGCTGGCTTGAAGGCCCGGGTTGCCAGAGCAATCTGGCCATTCCGGTAGATGGTTAGAAAACCACTGTCATTTATAGTCATGACCAGATGCAGGTTGGGGGAGGTAAAAAATGGCCTGACCCTTCGATGGAAGACGCTGGCAGCCTCCGTTAGCCTGATCTCCAGTTTCCCGGGTTTCAGACTCAGGCTGATGACATCAGAGCCGTCAGCCCCGGCAAAATGAATCAGTGTGCTTCCGGCCTGTGTTCGCCTACCCAGCGGCAGGCCCCGGCGAATCCAGGCTGCCAGGATAAAACTGCCGCCGGTGACCGGAGGAGGCACCAGGCGGGATAAGCCCGCTGGGCAGCGAGTCTGGTCACCGCTGTTAGGAGCATTGCGTAGATCCAGCGAACGCCAGCTGGCTGCCTGCACATCCGCAAGGCTGACACCAGCCATTCGAACACGGTTAAACGAAAAGGGAGCAAAAAACAGCTTCACGGCGCGGTTTTCCCAGCCGCTTTCCCTGCCACTATCCCTGCCACTATCCTTTAAATCCCCCAGCTCCAGACTGACAAGGTTATTGCCAGGACCGGGGTGAACACTGGCACCACTGCTTTTGAGGTGGAAAATATCATTTCCCGACTCCCCGAACAGCCCAGCTCCCGGCTTGACAGCACCCGAGAAGAAAAACACGTCATCACCTGGCCCGCCATGCACCGGTGCGGTGATATTGCCAAGCTGATAAGTGCTATCCAGTCGTTTATCCACAGTCAGCTCGGCGTGATAGTAGTCTCGAAGGTTTTTGCCGTTAAGCAGCCTGCTTTCGTTGTTGGCCGGATCAATGGTTGTCAGGCGCCAGATATGCCGTTCCAGGCTGTTGATAAAGTGCCCGGTGACCAAACTGCCATCTTCGCGCACACAGTGGGGAACGTGCCCTAAATCGATGCTGAAAAAGAAATGTCCGTCGTTGTTCACTTCCAGATGGGTATAATTCCCGGTCAGTCGCCAGTCCAGCTTTTCGGGTTGGACTCCGTGCAATATCAGGCTATTTCCGTTGTCCCGGTCGACGATCCGGGTGCCATTGGCCTGTGGATAAATAACGTAAATATCCGGGCCCAGGTTGCCGGAAAGCAGGTCAGGCCCCAGGTTTGCCACCATTCGGTCAGCCTCCCGGCTGCCATAATGCCTGTTGTATCCGGGTCCCCCTATAGTGGAGGAGATTGAACTGTTGCTCTTGATGCGGGGAGAGGAAATTCTGAAAGTATCATTGCCACCTCCGCCATCAACGGTAATACCGGCAAGGGCCGGAATGTTGAACATATCGCCGGAATCGGGGCCCTTGAAAATCTCAAAATTACTGATAGCTGTCGACCATGTTTCGAAAATGCCCTTGGATTTGGGTTTGGGTTTGGGCGACCTTTCCGTAAAAGACATATGACCTTTGACGTTTTTATCAGGAGGGCAGGATCCCGAATCGCTTGCATAACAGGCAAAGCTCACTGCTTTTTTTCTTAAAGACAGATTGAGCCGGACAAAATGCGGCTCGATGGTCATCTGGCTGAAATCTATCGTGTCGGTGCCCGGACCACCGTTTAAATGGGTGACCTTCGGCTGCTCCAGAAGAAAAAGGTAGTCATCTCCTCCCCTGCCATTAAAACTGTACAGAGAACCTCTGGACACATAAATGTTATCTTTATCGTCACCGGAAAATTTTATCCTGCCCTTCCCGGTGTCCTCCAGGATAAAGTTCCTGACCGTTAAACTATTTCTCAGGTCGACAGATACACGACGACTGCTGGGCAAATCAAAGAGCAGTGTATTGGCACCGCTGCCGCCGTCCAGGGTAGTACCATTTTGCCAGCGGGCGTTAATGATGACCCGGTCGTTTCCGCCCCCCATGTGCACCTTGTCCAAACCGCCCCCGGTGCTGAAAATATCCGTACCATTGCTGCCAAAGTAGGTATCATCTCCCGAAGTCCCGTCAATCTGGCTGATGCCATTGAATAGGGTCTGGTGATAACGCCAGCTGTCCGTTTCCTTATTTCGCCATCGGGTCTGTGCGATCCCCCCCGTGACATTGACGCTCATCCCATCCAGCTCATACGTTGAGACGACCTTGATACTGAGATTCCTGGCGCTTTTGTGCAGGAGCCGGGCACCATAAAGTACGGCAGACTTGTCGTGTATTAGCCGATTGTGTCCCTTTCCGGCAGCCATCACGGTGGTATTGCCCATGCCGACAATAAACTGGTTGTTGCCACCCATATCCTTCAAAATGTCGCGCCCTCCCTTGCCAAGCAATATGTTATCCGTGGCGGGATTACCTGTTAGCCGATCATTGCCCGGACCACCGATAATGATAGGAACGCCAGAGTGTGAGTCTGAAGACAGGTCAAGGTGAGCACCCGGTAGGATCGCAGAGCTGGTAAACGGCCTGGAGGCTTCACATAGCTTAAGAAAAGTCGTATTCCTGTGAAAGGTATGATGTATCTCCAACATGCTCAAGGCTTTCGCCACTGGCTGACCGGGAAACATTTCGTCCCATTGTTTTGAGACCGGTTTTATTTCTGATACCTTATGGCGGCCAAGATGCTGCCTGCGACCGTCTGCACGGGTGTTAACCAATTTTAAAGTCAGTGTGTGATTTGCTTTAAAAGCGATAATGGCATCTTCGTTCATGAAGGACATGACCCGCTTCTTCACTTCCGGGATTACGCCTTCAAAGAGCACCTGTTGTTGGTTCGGCTTCAGGGTCAGCTTGCGTAAAGGACCAGTACGCGGGTTGCAACTGGGAGAGTCGAAACGAAACTCAATACCCAGGCTGATATTATTACTTTCCTCACTGCTAATGCGGTGCAGGCCGGCGCCCAGGTTTTTTCCTTCGTTAGCCAGGCTCTCCAGCTCAGTCTTGTCAGGCCACTGGAATTCACCTAAAGGTTTTCCGGGGTAGCGATTCAAAAATGCCAGCATCTGTGCTCTGGAAAAGGTATGGGTGTCCACTTCCCTGGTGACCTTGCAAACATCTTTTCCTGAATCAAAACCAGTTAGGGTCGTGTTGCCCAGCTTCATCACATCCCCGTCAATGAACTGCCAGCGGCCCGTTTTGGCCAAATCCTCCCGGTACCAGTGGGTATTAACCTGGCTGACTGTGACAGACGGGATATTGGGGGTGTTAAAGTCCAGAGTGACGTTAGCATTGGGGTTCTGTTTGCTGAAAACCAGATCCATGCGCTCGCTGAACGGGTTGACTGTCAGGCTGGCCAGCTGTTTGTGCTGCCGGATGCACCCGGCACCAAATCGTCCCCAGCGGATGACCAGGACCGGCCATTTTCCTGTCGAAGGTTCCTGAGGTTTGTGGACGTAAAATTGTTGGTTAACAAGGTTGTTGCCACTCACCCTGATTGAGTCGGCATGAATGCCCGTGTGAACCTTGTGGTGACCATCGCCCAGTAGCACGGAGTTAAAACCGCTTCTCAGCCAGACAGACGTCTTTCCGCCGTTAGTGATGACCGTGTCGTTACCACCTCCGGCGTCCAGGATATTGGTGCCACCGGTGGTCATGAAAACCGTATTCTCATGGTTTCCTTTGATCCTGTCATCCTGGGGGGAGTCCTGTATGACCTCGACACCGGTCACCACCTCTCCCGATGACGGATCCCGGTTGGTCATATCCAGCCAAAGATTTTCCTTTCGAACCACGTAGGAAATGGTGTCTGTGCCGGGGCCACCGTGCACCGCATTTTGATCGCTCAACACCGCCCGGTCATTGCCCGCCCCCAGTTTTATTACGTCTGTGCCATTGCTGGCATAGACAAAATCGTCACCACCTCGCGCATTCACTATGTTGTTACTATTTTCATCGCCCCTGAGATAAATGTTATTGCGCTGGTCAGTCCCGTAAACTTCTGAGCCGTCTTCGGAACCCACCAGATTTTCCATACCCTGAACAAGGCCCCCGGTCACCAGGCAGTCCAGGAGGGTGGCGAAGAATTTAATGGCTTTGTTACTTTCACTGGCCCTGAGCAGGCTGTCCTTTTTGAAAAACAACAGGGAACGGTCGGCTTTCATCACGAAAACGCCTTTGAGCGAAAAATAGAGGTGAACTTGCTCTCGCGCGCTGCCGTACGGAACTTTGCCGAGGTAAAAGTAAGGCTGCCTACCGTAAATATCAGAAATTCGATTGATGCCTGTGTGACTGGCGTCGGGTCTGAGCTGGTTCATCAATTCCTTAGTCATCGATGACTTAGCGAAAGGCCATACATGAAAAACATCGAAAACGGATTTTTTGCCTGTTTCCTGGCTATCCGGGTGGTCGCGGTCCAACCCCTGAAAGTCGAGATAACGATAAAAACGGTTAAGCCAGTTTCCGTTTTTCAAGTCAACCCAGACTAATGGCTTAGAGTAATCATGACGGTAGTGAAACTTGATACCCGAGGTTTTAGATGATTGCTCACCGAGCCCCAAGGTATAACGACCAACACTATAGTGAGCCGTGAAATTGCCTATTATTGGTCCCTGGCTGAAAACAGGAAGCGAGAAGCTGGGCAGGACAAGCGTATCATCTCCGGGTCCGCCAAAAAGCCGTGCATAGCCTAACCCCGGCGAAAGACGGTCATTACCTGTACCACCGTATTGGTCGACTGCGCCGAGCTTGTCAATAAGCCGGTCATCACCCGAGTCGCCATACTGGGATTTGCCGTAATAAATCTGATCGTTTCCTGGCCCGCCATAGCCAATGCCACCGATCTTTGACAGGTAGAGAGTGTCGTCCCCGTATCCCCCATAAGCCTTACCTGAGTGCCCAATCCAGATAACATCATTGCCACTGTCACCGTGACCCGTACCTGATTTTTCAATCCGGATAATGTCGTTGCCACTGCCCCCGTAAGCAGTACCCGTCTTTTCAATCCGGAGAACGTCATCACCACTGTCCCCGTGGGCAGAACCTGACTTTTCAATCCGTATATCGTCATTGCCACTGCCCCCTTTTGCCACGCCTTTTTTCAGGATCAGCCGGTCGTTGCCTGTACCGCCATACAGCTCTCCCTCGTTAATGATCAGGATGTCATCACCACCCAGCCCATAAAACACCTTGAACCCTTTCTCGGCGTACATGGTGTCCGTCAGCGACGTTCCTCTTGTGGTTCGCCTTTCGTTGGTAAAATCATTAAGGGCAAGCCCTTTGTCTCCTTTGCTACCATCCAAAAACCGGAGAAAGGATTTCTTCAACGTCTCAAGGTTCTCCTTGTAATTATCCTGGTCAAGCCAACCCGTGGCATCCTGGTGGAGCACAAAATACCGGTAGCCCTGTTTCTCAAAGTGAGCGGCCTGTTCATTAAGATATTCCTTGAATTTATCGCTCTCCAGTACAACGCTGAAATCCTCCCTGGCGTTGGGAGGCGGCGCCAGGGCGGCCAGGGCCGTTTGCAGAAAACCCAGCAGTTGACTGATTACGTCCACAATAATACCCAGCTTTGGATTGATGAAGTCCAGCGCTGTACTGAGAACATCAAGGCCAATGGTAATGGCATCCAAAGCGGCCATTGCACCAAAAATAGCCGCCCGTTTATGGTTGCCAGATTTTCTTGCCGCATCGGCGCTGCTGGCATTGGAGACCAGTGAAGAAGCGCCAAGCATCACCGAAACGACACCGCCTATAACGGGTATCGCCCTGGCCACATTTCGTGACACTTTCGGGCCCAGCTTTAACGCGACGCCAATGGCCCCTACCGGATTGTTGGTCTTGACCAGGGTTTTGCTCAGCGCCCAGTTAGCGCTCATGGTAATGCCGTAGACCGAATTGACGGTGCCCAGGCTCGCACTTGCATAGGCCATGTTCCTGGCCCCAGCAGGCATCTCGTCTCCGTATTTTGCCAGGTTATTCAGTGACACCGAGGCCATGGCCAGGCCATAGACGGAACTTGCTCCGCCGAACATCACCCTGCCCGCATTGAATTTTGTACTGCGATCCAGCTTATCCAGCATGCGCATGAACTTCCCTTGCACTTTTTTCGACCCGCCTCCCAGCCTGTTGTCACCCGGGCTGCCGGGCTCAGGGCCATCCTCGACCTGGCCTTTTCGGGTCCGCAGGCTCGCCATGAACTCCGGGTTGCCAAGCAGCTGTTGCTTGACAAAGCGGGTGTCGTCGACACTGTAGCCCGAGTCATTGAGCAAAGTGGCCACCCGATCAATGACTTGCTCCGGACTCAGCTCCTGCTTTTGCGCCAGTGTCTGTCGTAAGAGTTCAAGAAGCTCCTTGCGCAACGCCGGGCTGTCCATAATGTCTTCGGTGACCACCGCCGCAAAACGTCCCTGTTCCAGCAGCAGGAAGGCGTCTGCCAGCAACCCCTTGTCACCGGCACTCTGTTTGACATGGGTGAAGCGATCACTGGCTTCAATAGCATCCAGGTGACTGCTGACCCGGTCTATCAGGGCCATCGCGGTCTTGACCGGTCCGGAGCCGTCGCACAGCACGCAGTTTGCATCAGGCAGTCTTGTGGCCTGACCGGCTGGCAAACCGGTCTTGTCCAGTGCCTGCAAGGTCCTCCTAAAATCACGCTCGGTGATATCAACCAGCTCAGCCATCTGGCCAAAATCAATATCACGCCTGAGTGCGGCAACGCCGTCGGCGACGTTCTGGCGAATCTTTCTGGCCAGATTAAGGGCTCCGGAGGAGCCCTCCCGCTTGAGTCCGTTCGCCAGCCCGATAAAGCTGGTCAGACGTTCCAGCAGGCCGGAGAGTGCCAGCTTGCCTTCCTTAACCGTGAACTCGCTGACCAGCGACTCTGGTGACAGGCTTTCCACACCCTTTGGCAATCGGATTCGCTTCTGATGCAGGGCCAGGAATGTTTTTGCCTGATCCTCCGGTTTCCGGGCTTCCCATGCCTGCAGCAGAGCCATTGCTGCGGCGGCGGTCAGCGGGCTGTCAGGGTCACCATTGCCCAGCATCAGCGTGCCTTGGGCAGGCATCAGGTAGGAGGCATCGGCGGTGATTGAGGGATTGGTCAGCACCCGAATATTCAGGTCGCCAGAGGTCAGTGAAAATTCCTTTTTCCCGGTCAGGTTCAGCAGCCCGTTGAGCCGCTGATAAAGCCCGGTAGAAATCGTTTCAGGCAGAGAACCCAGGGCGCTGACCTCTGCCGCAAGTAACTTCCCGGCGATGGTTTCAGCCAGACCTGCCGGGATGGCTGACTGCCGGGCATAGTGCAGGAAACCATCGGCAAACTGCTGCCGGGTGACATGGTCCATCTTGTCAATAACGCCATTGACCTGGCCGGTCATGTTAATGTCCTTCAGTTCACTAAAAGCCTCATAATGGCGTGCCAGCTGTGACAGGTAAGCCTGAGTGGCTGCAGCGTTTTTGCCCGGATTAAGAGGCCGCCATAACAGCCTCTTCAGGCCATCCTGTGACTGGGGTGACATGAACGGGAAAGGATTGCCCGGGCCCGCCGGAGTTATTTTCAGATAACGCCTTTTACCATCCGCCATAACCGCATAACGAGGGCTGCTGGCGAAGGTTTCAATGATCTGATCCTGCCCCGCTAAAGCCTGCACAGACGTGGGCTCTTTACCCCGGGCGTCCGGTTGTTGATTAACAGGCAACTGGAACGGCCTTCCGACGCGCCGTCGCAGTGCTACCGCCTTACGGAATACGGTGTCCACATCTTGCTTCAGATTGGCCAGCAGGCCAGTGTCAAAAGACTTCCAGCCGAGTCCCCGGGCAACAAAAGTGCAGGCTTTTTCCAATGCGACGAGAGTGGATATCCTCGGACTCTCTGGCGTATTTATCTCCAACCAAAGATCAACGTACATCAGTTTTGCGATGTCATCGATATCGCCGTCAGGCAGTATGGTCGTTACCGCATCGGTCACTCCCAAGTGTATCCGGCTGGCTGGCTGGCCGGTGTCACCCAGAACCTGCTCCATCTTCCAGTAGATAAAATGAACCAGCAGTGACTTCAGGTAAGTGCTGGCAACGACTTTTAGTCTGAAATGCTTTTTAGCGACCTCTATCTGTTGGGACAGGAAATTTTCTGCCGCCGCCCGACTTAACCCCAGCAGTCTGGCGTCGAGCAGGGATTCTATACCGGAACCGACGCTCCAGAGGGCCCGGTAATCCACGTTGACCAGCTTGGAGGTGGAGGGCAAGGCCTTGTAGGAGGCAATGGTATTATCAGAGCCATCTGGAACCAGGGGCGGCGCTGAGGATTGTTTATCATTGACAACCTCGTTGAAAAGTTTTTTCTCACGGTCACTGGCTGTAATTTCCCCTTTAGCAAGGCTATCCCTTATTGCCTGAATCCTGGTCTTATCATGCAACTCTAAATACGCCAATGCCCGGCGATAATCGGCTTTCGTACCTTTGGCTAACAGCAGGTTATGATGGCCTGCGACCAGTTGCCGATAGAGGCTTGTGCCTGAAGGGTCAACCGCCAGAGTCAGTGCGTATTGACGGGTCAGTCCCAAGGGACGCGACTCCTTGTCAGGCAGTGTCGCGGTGTTGATCCCGAACTGCTGGCGCACCTGCTGGCGCAAGGCTGTCAGCGACCCTCCACCACCTTCAAGGGCCTTCAACAGACTGGCACCCACCAGGTTGGTCAGGGTTTCCCGGAAAATAAATGGCCTGTTCCTGTTCTTCGTGCCCAGCAATAACAGGGCGTGGGCACTGTTTTCCTCACTCACCTCGACACGACTGTCCACCAACGGCCAGAGCGGCCTGGGGCTGATTTTTATTTTAAAAGGGCTAATATCGGCAATGCCTGCATCCCTGACGGGTTGCACCAGCGCCTGAAGAAGCTGCGATAGACGAGGCTCCCCCATCCCCCGGGCAATGAACTGAATGTCGTTCTGTAATTGCTCTTTGCCAATTCTGCCCTTGCGTTGCAGCTTGCGATAAAACTCCATGTGGACAACCAGCCTGATCGGCAAAAGACGGTCTGGCCAGCCATCAGGAAGCTGGAGGCGAAAGACCTGCTTGCGGTCGCCTTCGCTGTGAGTCAGGGTGTAGCCGGGCCCCCGGTTGGAAAAAGCCAGGTCATCCCGGCGACCCAGCGTGAACGTTTTTTGCCCGTCCTTGGTTTGAACCTGAGCCTGGTAACGGCCCAACCCGGTATCGAGGGTGAAAGCCGGGGGCTCCCAGCCGGGTCCCGGAAGCAATGGCGGATTTTTTTGCAGGAGATCAAGCCATTTATTGGCCCGCAGGGCATCCGCCCGCAACCCGGCTGGGTCTGTGGGTTCCAGCCCCCTGAGCCGCCGGTGAAAAAAATACTCTGCCAGCAGCGACTCACCGTCGGTCAGGGATGGCTTTTTGAGCACATCAACAAGGGTGTCGTCCAGGTTGTTGACCTGCTGTGGGGACAGTGATAACAGAGTACGCTTGATCGCGTCCCGGTAATAGTCGGGGTCGGTAACTGCTGGAGCCCAACCAAGCTCGGTCCTTAAAGCAGCGACAGCCTGCGGGCTGTCAGGTGACTCCTGTCTCAACAGGGCCAGCAAACCGCTAAGCTCATCGCCTGCCGGAGCGGACAGGGGGCCGTTCTGGCTTTCAATAGCAATGAGAGGCTGATCATTCAGCCGGGTGACCGGTTGCCGCCCGGTGCTGGTCAGGGCAAGGGTTTTTCGGTTACCAGTGGTGACCGGTACATTGCCGCGGGAATCCGCAGCGAGGGGAAGTTGTCCGGGGTCAGCCCATTCCTTGCGCACGGCCTGTGCGTCCGTAAGAACCGCCTCTGCACGGCTTAGCCAGCGCAATAATCCCTGTTGTTCTGCCGCTGTGAAGGCGATGCCCCGTCGGTCTTTCAGAGCATCGGTCAACACCTTTTCAAGCTGCCCGGCGAGGTTGTTGATCCCGGCCAGTGCTTTCAGCTCACTGTCATCAAGCACGGCTGTGACCACGTCCGCCGGATCAGCCAGCAGTGCAGGCTGCGATGTCACCATGCGCTGGCTGACCAGCCCACTCCAGGCCAGCTGCGTTAACAGTGAGCGGAGGTTTCCCAGCCCTGCACGACCAGCGTCGGATAACCGGTCAACCCGTTGGTTGCAATGGTACTGAACCCGCTGAAACAGTAGCCGGGTTTCCATATCCCCCAGCAGTCGGCCAAAGCCGGACAGAGGCTCAGCAATGGCTTGATAGGCAATGCGGACCCGATGGCGGTTTTTCACAGTCGTTATCCCGCCCGCTGAGGTGACCTCCTGAACAGGGGTATGGGCTGATGCCGTGGCCAGCACAGGCAGCAGGCCATACTGCTTACGAAGCTGGTTTTCCAGTTGCAGCAGCGTCTGGTCACTGGTGATTTTGGTTCCCTGCAACCAGCTCATGGCGATGGCTGGTGAGTTCGTCTGGTCAGTACTGGTCAGTGCTGCCCGACATAAATCCTTCAGGACAGAGGCCAATGCCCCCAGGTAATTACTGGTGGAACTGCGTTGCCCGGTCAACACCGCCGGGTCAACCTTCAGCACCACAAGCCGGTTGCCACTGGTGTCCCCGCTGTCCCCGGAGCGATAGGGTACCACCCGGTCAGCAAGAGCCTGTTTGCCGAACCTGATCACCAGCCTGAGAGGGGCAGGGGGCTTCATACCGGGCAGCAGCTGACTGTCCAGCTCAGTCATAGTGGCGGGTTTGATGAAGCTGCCGGGGAGCCCCAGGGCATTGACCAGACGCTGTCCGGCGGAGCTGGCAACAAAGACTCTCAGTTCTGACAAGAGCCGTTCGGCCTGATTCGCCAGTTTCTGGCCGGGACGGTAGTCGGCAGGAAGGATCACGGCTATTCTGTCGTCTGTGCCCGTCAGAGTCCGTAGCTCGGAACTGCTCGCTGACAGCCAGTGGCGGGCGGCGGCTAACTGATCCTTCAGCGATTCCTTCGGGGTGAGTTTGAACAGCCCGTTTGTCCCTGCGGCGGCGTCGTCCAGTTTCACGCCATAAATCGTCTTTCCATGGTCGTTTTTTTCCAGTACCGGAATAAGGGTTTTACTGTTACTGTCGTACGACGCTAACAGCTTATCTCCGGATTGCAAACTCACTGCCCGGTAGTGACCGTCAGCTTCCGAAATCAGCTGATAAACCTTGCCATCGGAACGCCTGACCGCCACCGACGTGGTGGCCAATGTTGGGTCTGAAAACACCCGCTCAGCTGGGGAGTCGTTGCTATCGTGGATGCTGTCATAAACGGAAGCCTGGCCCAGGGGGGTGGCAGTGATATCCTTGTCTGAGCGCCTGAGCACCCGGTACAGCTCATCGTTGTGGTTAAGGAACTCAACTTTGTAATAAGGTTTGTTGGTATCGGTGTTACTGATATCCGTGCTGTCAATGTCCAAAAAGGGGCGGTCCGCCAGATTTTCTGCTGATAGCAGGCGAGTTCTGCACCCGTCGACCCCACGTCGGCAGCGTTTGTTGTCTTGCGCCTCAGGGTCCCAGATGACAATCCTCAACTTCCTGCCACCGTCGTTGTCACTGTCACTGTCGCTGCCAGACTCAACCAGCCGGTAGGTCGATGACTTAAACCCGTCAGCATCGGTTACCTGGGCTTGCGAATCGAACGTTGTTTTAAGTGTGTCTATGTAGTCAATCAGTTCCCACTGCTGAGGGGCCTGGTGAGTCAGGGCACCCTTCAGAAATTTGATCTGCCTGGGAGTGAAAGCCTCCCTGAACAGGACTCTGTCACCATCAGGCAGGTTGCGGTCAAACTCATACAGCGCCTCGGCAAAGGTTTGAACAGCCGGGTTATCCTGGTCCCCCTGAATTTGGTCAAAGAGCTGTTCAAGGCCCAATGAAATTGATTCAGGCTTCTGACCGAACAGCCATTTTAGCGTCCGTTTCACGCCTTCCTGACTGACGGATCCAGCATAAAGTTTTGGTAAATCCGGGCTGTTGTCTCTCGGAAGGGTATTATCCAGGTGCCGCGCCGCAGGCAGGGAATCCCATCGCTGGACAGAATCAAAATCAACAGTGTCGCCCAGTTGACGCAGTCGCTCCGCCTCCTCTGGCCAGACCGACTGGAACAGACTGGCATCAACAGCCTCTACACTCTTGGCCAGACCCATGGCGTAGAACCGGCCAACCACTTCGTTAAAGAATCTGTAATTCAGCAAAGGGTTATCCTTCATCCCAAACTCAATCGTTACAGCGGCATCCCCGACCTGCAACCGGGACTTCTGCAGGGGAATATGGGGATTTAACTGCCAGTGGAGAGGCCGGCCCGCACTCAGGTCAAGCGCCCCCCCCTCCTGAAGTCGTTGGCGATAGATTTCCGGTCCAAAGTCACTGAACGTTTTAATAAGCCACTGGACATCATGCTGGTAACGGTCGGGATGCAGCCGTCTATCCTGCATCGCTTGCCGGTACAGTCTGACGCTGTTGTGCGTATCCAGAAACGACCCTGGAAACTGGCTGCTGTATGAACTGGCGAGCATTAGCAGCCCTTGCGGATACGGCTTGAGTGATGGCTCTCCAGTCACCGGCTCCGGGGAGTCGGCCAGCACAGGTATGATCCCCTCGTCAGTCTCCAGCCTGAAGCCATGACTTCCGTCTTCGGGTAATGTCACACGCCTGATGCGAAACGTCGGCGGTGCCCCGTCCTGATCATCCTGACTGATCTGCTGATTCACTTCCGACAGCTGGAGTCGGGTAAGGGCGAGGGCCAGCTGCTTGATACTGTCCTCTGGATACTGCAAGCGATATTGACCCAGCGCCACCACCACTGCGGAACGCTGCAATTGGGGCAATGAAGAGAAGTACTCCAAAAACTGCGGCCAGTCGGCTTTACCCACCCCGGACATCGCCAATTCAAGAAACGCACGGGTAACCTCTGGATCACTGCCCAGCCAGTCCGGTTTCAAAGCCAATCGGAGCTGGCTCCGGAGGTTATCGGGGGGGGCCGGGTTTCGGAGCAACAGGCGTTTGACCATGCCGCTTTGACCCGGCAAGGCCAGGTCCAGAAGATATTGGCCATCGGCGTTTCTGGAGACAGGTCGCGCTGTGCTGTCCTCTGACATCTGGCCAGTCCAGAGCTCTCGATATTTTTTGTTATCTTTCAGGGGCAGCGAGTAGTAATCCGGCAGCGTGCCGGGCAGCAACATGGCGCCGTTGGCAAGGCGGTAATCCAAAGCCATCCCCAGCAGGTCTTTGATCCTGACGCCCGCTTGCAGATCCGGGGCACCCGGCTTTGCAATGACAGTGAGCTTCGTTTCCAGTTCCTGAGTGACCTGTTGCAGGCCAACACGGTGAATGTAGTCACTGAGTAAGGCAGCGGCACTGTTGGAAAGGCAGGTATGGATATAATCTGCCAGCCTTATTCCCGGAAACAGGGATTTCCCATGGGGGGCGTCCCTCGACAGCCGGTACAACAACAGGGTAAGCAGCGACCTTAACTGAGCATGGATTGCCCTGTAATCGCCTGAGGCCGGGGCAATATTTGTCACGAACTGTTTGGCAGCCTTCAGGCTGGCCAGCAGCCGCTCCCCTTCAGGGCTGTCACTGTCAGCAAACAGGGCAGTGAACACCGGCCTGTCCAGATCCTCAAAGGGCAGCCTCAGGATGATTCCGGTATCTGAGCCGTCGGTGGTTTTTGCCCAGTCAATGGGCTGCCCTTCAGAGCCTGACCGGTCGCTAAAATACTCCTTGTAGACCTCATCGAAATCTTTTGTATTGTCCGGATGAGTCAGCGTCGAGATCATTTTATCCAGCGCATAAAAATCGGCTGCCAGAGAAAGCCTGTGAGTGTCCAGGTCATCCGGGGACAGTGGGGCTGTTACCAATTGCAATCCCGGCTGACCTTCGGCACCAAGCCATTTCAGAGTCGTTAAAGGTGAGCCATTGATCTCTGTCGGGCTCTGCTGCACCGTGCTGTCCCATCCGGCAGGTCGGGAGACAGCGTCGGTTACTCTTTCAAGAACGATCTGGCCAGTTGCACTGTCCTTTTTTACCGCCGCTATTTTGGCAGGCTGCACCAGGGGAGCCAGCCCCATTTCCTGGCGAACCCTTGTTTCAATGTCTTTATCGTCCGGGGCGGCAGGCTGACTGCTATCATCCATGTCGTAGCCGGATTTAACCAGGTCAACTAACACTGGGATCAAGCTGGACAAACGGATCTCTTGACTGGCACCGGGATCAATGGTCACTTGTCTGTCAGCCGTTTTTTCCTCAGTCAGTGTTAACGAAACAACGATTTGCTGCTTTCCATCGCTTGCTTTTGGGGCATCAAAAATCAGGTCCTGATAACGACGAGGTTTGAAATTGTCTGTGAATTTATTCAGGTAATCTTTGCCCTGAGGCGTTGCCAGGAAGCTCCTGATGGCATCGGGTAATAAATGATAATTCGCCCCGGCATAATCGAAGTATTCAGGGGTCGCCTTTAACCGTATCCCCCTGCTCAGTGTGACACCAGGAAAGCTGCGTTTTAAATAGCGAGCACCATAAAGCGCGTCAAGACCTATGGCATCTATGATTGCCTCCAGGCCACTGATTAATGGCGCGCGCTTTTCATTCAGGGTCTGTTTCAGAAAAGTGCAGCCCTCTTTCCCGATGGCCTGACGCAGAGTCAGTGCTGCCCGGTCAGGCAGGTTCCTGTGTGTCTTCACCAGTGCTGAGGCAAAGGTGTCCAGGTGTACTCCGGTGTTTTGACGATGGTAGTTCTGAAGCCGTTGAAAAGCCTCTGTCAGACTGTCCTGATCATAGCGAGTGGACAACCCGTAGAGAACCCGGGCGAAATCGTCAACCGAGCCGGAAGCATACTGCCAATTGTGATCGGGGTTGCCGATTCCATCCACAAACTGTGTGTACAGGGCGTCCTGCTGCTCTGGAAAAATAGCCAGAGTCAGTTCTTTGGTCAGGCCATAGTTGCGGTCAGTCTTGATTGACGACAATCCCCAGATCGCCCGTAAATTCTTTTGCGCCTGATGGAGCGCGGCCACATCGGGATGGTTTAACAGGGCTATTGCGAAAAGTTTTCCTATAGGGGTAGCTTTATGGTTATCTTGCGTCGCGTCTTTTATTCCCACTGTCAGGGTCAGCGGATCCTTATTCAGTTGACTCTGGTACGGGTGCCAGTGGGGGTTAAGGACAATCGTTATTTCCTGCGACACACGGCGCAGAGACATTCCGTACTCGGACAGCACCTCTCCTGATTTAAGCACCGGCTTAATAAAACCTTCGCTTTCATCACCAGAAAACAGTTTCAGAAGTGTATTGAGTTCAGTGGACAGATTAAGCTCTGCCAGCTGTTGCCAGCGGGCCTGACGGTCATTGGCTGCCACAGGAAGCCGTTGCTCCCCGCTGGTTATCCGCTGAAGATCCACGGACACTATTTTTTGCAACTGCACCAGAGTGTCCCAGGCCGATCCTGACGACCCGCCGGTTATTGCCCTGAGATTGGCAGTCAGCAGCAACCGGGCCACTCGTTCCTGCCCGATTGGGTCCTGTGTTTGCTGCGGACGGTTGACGAAGGAGCGGGTTATATGCTCGAGCTTTGCCTGGCTGAGTCGACCCAAACGGTCGAGGATGGACTGCTTCACCCAGCTCTGGTAATGCGAATTTTCGGTTTCAGGGCTGACCAGGGATTGAGCTTTTCCTAAAAAAATCCCGTCAACCTCCGGGTCTGCTCCCAGTAACCCCGGGGTTTGAACGGACTTTATTACCGAAACCGTGAAAGAGTCGGGAGGGGAAAAAGCCATCTTATCGAGATTGGGCCAGAGTTTTCGAACCTCCACTGTCCCGAGGAAATGGGTTTGACCCTCTTCATCGACATAAGAAGTGACGCCATGTCTTGAGGGTGCATTGGTGACATCTACGTAACCCAGCTTCGGGCTTTTGTTCTCGCCCTGGGGTAATTCGAAAAAATCTGAGCCATGGTTATAGGGGATAATCATCGCCCCATGTTCGACACGATGATCCAACATGTCGGTGAACAACAATTTTAACCTGGCTTGCAATCGCTGTTCGGGAACCTTCCACTCCCTGCCAATTCCTTCAGCCTCAGATCCCACCGTGGCCAGATCATTGACCGTTTCCTGCATCAACGAAGTAAAGCTTTGCCAGCCGAAATTCTGGATGGCTGTCTTAAGTTGTTCGGCCTCCGACTCAGAGATGGCAGTCATTAAAAAATCAGCGGTACCCAGTCTCAGTAATCCTCTAAGTTTATTGATAGAGGTACCTGCAAGACTCATTTTCCCCCTCTTGAAATCGTTGGTTGAACTGTCTAATGCCTGCTTGTACAAATGCATGGTAAACATGGATTTCAGCAAGTCAGAATTCAGATTCAGCTTTTCTGAAATGACAGCGGCTTTATACTGGCTCCACTCAAAAACCTGCCTTAATGTGTCGCTTTTATCCGAGACAAAAAGATCGGGAATATAGGAGGTTATATCCCCAATCAAACTAAGGTCGACCCCAATATTGACATGAATACGATAAGGTGGTGACTGTGCTCCTGCCGCTACCGCTGCCCCCATCTTGCCAGGCAACAATGAAATCTGACTGTCTTTAAATTCATCAAAACTGGATAACTTGAAATTTTTTAAATTACCTTCGGGGTTATTGCCAAGTAGCTGATCATTATAAGCCTCAACTAAACCACTGACGGTAACCCCCCCTTCAGGTATGTTCGCTAAAACAGAGGCCAGCGTTTTGGTTGCAAGAAATAAATCTGAGGACTCACTGAGATAAGCCGAGAGAGGTTTGGGGCCGGTAACGATTTCAATGATGGCGCGACCTTCATGGCTATCAGTAGACAGGAGTATATTAGGAAAATCAGAGTTAATACGCTCATCAGGATTAAATTGAGAGTATGCAAGGTTTTTCCTCACTTCAGTGTCCACACTTGTGATGAGATTCTCTATTTCAAGGCCGGCCCGTCCCTTGAAAGGGTCGAAGGGGACAACGATAATGCTTTTCTTTTCTGGTAATGCCTTGATGCCAAATTTACGCAGCATTTTTTTGCGAAGGGTTTCATAATCTCTGTTGATTCCTTTTAGCAGACCGGATGCAACAATATAACGAGCTATCAGGCCTGATAAGGTCTGATGTTGTTCAACCTCTATTTGTCCTTTGATGAAATACTGGCTCGGATCCACTTTCAGAACACAACCGGTATTCTTAACCAGAACCGGCTGCGGCATTTCTGTAGCGGATGGAGTACCCGATGGATCGGGAGGAGTAATGACCAGCAATAGCCGGACAGAGTCGGGTATTTTGACTTGGTCGAAGCCGCTACCGGCAGAACCATCAATAACCCCCTGATCCACCAGCTTCTGGAGGTCGCCAAAGACCTGGCTCCGATCTTTCGCCAGAGCGCCGGAAAAAACCTTGAATTCAGGGACGGTGCTGAGCCATCTAAGGCTTTTGATAATCTTACTGTGTATTGAAAACAGGTGTTCGGAAGGAGCATTCTGTTCAAGAGCATTCTGATCACGAACATATTTGATAAACCCGGCAGAGAACAAGATCGCGACCTTGGTCTGCGAACCATTATCGCCATAGGAGCCTGGTGTTACTTCACTGATAATTCCGGGACTGTTCTCCTTTATGCCTTTGCTATAGACGTCCATGTAATGAGAAGGCAGGGTGCCGGTGTACGAAGTTTTGTCTGGCGGGTTTTCCATATTACCCAGACTTGACAATAACCTGCTCCTGGTATTGACGGGTAAATCGGAGCTGGTTAATCGTTGTTTCAATATCTGGTATTGCGATGCCTGCAACTGCAGCACCGACCGCAGTTGTGCATCCTGCATCTCTTTCCAGAAATTTGTGTATACCTTAACCAGAGCTTCTACAAAAGTATTAACAGAGGTCGCCGGATTCATTGCAATGCGGCTAATAACGTTTCTGACCGAATCGCTGAGTTTCCCTTCCGAATCCAATACCTCCATAGCCCGCTGGAAATCATCTACAGAACCCTCGGCAAACTTAAGATCATGGTTCTTACTGTCACGGATCAGTGCCCGGTAAAGCGGATCGCCAGTGTCCGGTAATTTCCGAAGTGTCAGAGCATTGTCAAAACCGTAATCACCCTCAGGATTATCACGGTAATCCATTTCCCATATCTCCATAGCCCCGATTAGATAGCGAGCATGTGGAGCCATTGCCCGGATTCGCAGACACAGGGCCATCCCGTAGGATTGGGTCAGCACCCGGGCCAGGCGGGCGTCAGACGCCTCTTCTGGTACATCCTTCACTCCAACCCGGACGATGATCGACTTATTTGATTGCCATGGATGGACAATTGCCTCACTGTCCTCGATGAATCGGTCTTGCTCCAGACGAATATCAAGGTTCGGCTTTTTAGCCTCAAAACCAGACTCTATTTCCCATTTTCGCCAGGCCAAAAGGGTATCGACAAATTGATTAGGTTTGCCGAAATAACGAAACACAGGTCCCTGTTTTTTTGGCATTCCATTCAGTTTCATCAGCTCACGCACCTGAGAGCGATAGGTACTGTCCTGAATGGTCGAGATAAAAAGTGGCGAACGAGCCCCCAGAGTGACTCGCGAATGCAAGCCACGATAGTCATTCGTGTCGATGGTCTTCAAAGGGTCCAGAGTAATCGTGCGTTGGTATTTTCCCGATTCTGGGACCAGGACGACAAAGGTCTTTTCTTCGGGGGCCCGGACGAGTAATTCTGCGATCAGAAACTTCTGCTGGTAATCCGGTTTGTGACCGATGTCCAGAGCCGTCACTGCGCTGGCTGCCAGGCGAATCAACAGTCTTCGTATCAGACTCCGAAGAGCCTTAGGCTCCGTGTCGAGGTTAATAACTTCAGTGGCCAGTGTGACTACATCAGCCATCGGCAGCCGGGTTATTTTTTCAGCAAACTGCTCTCCTGCCAGGAAGTCTGAATGCCGGGAATAGGCTAACTCAATGGTATTGATCAGCGTCTGGGCATTACGCGGCCCCAGCGGACCTGAGGACTGAAGCATAAACAGGATATTGCGCAGATTATCCGGAAAAGCTGCGCTGTTACTTTCTGGCAGGTCCAGCAGAACATAAGTTACGCCCGAAGGGTCGGTGACAACAGGCAGGTATTTGCTGTCATCAAAAGCCTCTCCGTGAATCCTGGTCACAGGGTCTGTAAAACCGACAGCGTCATGGGGAACTCTTTTATTAATCCCAAGGGAAAGTGTTTTTTGCAGCCACTGTCCCTGCTCATGCCATTCTCTGGCGTTCAGTCTCGGTATTTTTTCGTCTGCTTTGTCCGCCAGAAAGTGACCCAATAACTTTTTCAGAGACTTGATATACCACTGGCTCAAGTCGGCAAAGTCATTTTGCAACTGCTGGCCACGGAGAGCCTGCAGGTCACCTTTTCCCAATACCGAAGTCATCAGCTCAAGGCTGGAGACCCGGAACGGATCTATGTCATTGCCTCCGGGTGCCACAATGTCCTGCACAGACCCAAGCAACAGGCGGGTAAACAATGCAGCCATGACCTCGGATGGCGAGTTTGCAACTCCCATGGCCAGCAGATACCCCTCCTGCTGGATCCGGGCAAAATTCTCTTGCGCCAGGGGATCGTCATAGGCCAGCTGACCCACTCCGGAAAACGGGTCACCGATTGAGTCTGCGCGGACAAAGGCGCTTATCTGACGTCTTTCTTCTGGCTGAGGCTCTTTTGAGGCAAGAGGAAGCTCGACATCGGCAACCGGCAAAGGCATCAACCGGTAAGGGGAAGAGTCATCACGGGTGATTTGTTGCAGCCGAAGGTTGTAATGCTCAATCAGGTCGGAGAGTTTCTGCCTGCCATTGTTTTCGATCATCGTTTCAAGCAGTAAGTGTCTGGCCCGATCGAAATGACGGTCATTCTTGCCCAGATAGGCATAATCCCTGCCGGGGGGCAAAGCGGACAAATTGTGGAGTTTTTTCACCAGTCCTTCTGCAACCGGAAGCTGGCGGGCCACGAACTGCCCCTGTTTGTCCTTTTCAAGCACCAGCTTGAGGCGATGGTCTGACTGTGACCAGAGGACATCGCCAGCAGCGGGCAGGGTGCCGGTCCATTTACGGCCAAGCATATCCACCGCCACCAGTGCGTTGCGGGCAGTGATTCGTTCTGTCCGGATTTCAGCAAACAGTGTTCTGGCGAAGGCTTCTACAGGGTAATGCTCGCCGCCGGCATCAGCACCACAACCCACCAGACTGACAGTCCTGACAAACCGATCGCCGGTTATGCGCCCAAGCACTTCGGCCAGCTGCTTAGCTGTCTTCCCGCCCAGAAGAAACTTGTCAGAACCGGTCTTTTTATCCTGAACCTTGGAACCATGACCAACAACAATAATACGTGTGTCGTCTGTAATAAAACTGGCTTGCACAATCCTTGATTCAATGATGTAACCTGCTTTCTGATCAATCAGCGAGCCATCAGGCATCAGTCGTATAAGACGGCTGAAATCGGGCTGGTATTTATTTCTCAGGTATGAGCTGGCTCTGGCTTCATTGTCGCTGTTACCGAGCTGGAGAATGACCTGGTTTTTATAATGGCTGTCTCGCTCATTGGTCAGTTCATAACGCACGATTTTATCAGTAAAGGTAAGCCAGCTACTGGGCTGTTCATCCGTATCAACACTCACTGAATCAATCCTTGCCAGTGGGTTAATTTGCGTGAAATAGGATTTTAATTTGTAATCAAAAAGATCCTCTTCTGGAAGCAAAGCAAAGACAGATCTTCTGATGACGTGAATAATCAAACCCGGCCCGGTTAAATGCAACGTCGATCCAGATCTTCTAACTAATCCATCAACTCGATAGTTAATTATATCTTTGGCGAAATCGTTATTGATCCCCAATTCATTGACGATTGACTCTTTTATTTGCTCATCTGTATCGACATCGATACTGTCGTCATAAGAGTTTTCCGTGTCGCCTATTCCCAGCCGATCAATCAATTTGTAACGCCTTATTATTTCTCGATTAACTGCCTCGAGAACTTCACTGTCTGGCGGCGCCATAATAAAGCAGTTGCCGCCATTGATTCTTTCTACAAATTCTAACCTTATTTCTATTGAGCCAGGAATAGCCTTGACTGAGCCTGGAAAAGTAAAAAGAGGCTCTTTCCCATGATTAACGATGGCTTCTTTGACAGCCTTAAAAAAATCAGGGTATATTTCTTTGAATCTGTTATATTCTCTCCGTATTTCTGGATCAGGTGTTCTGTTAAAAAACAGTTGTTCCGGGCCTGGGTCAGCAAAATAATCCATAATCATATGGTTAATTAAATGATTCAGTCTTCCTGAATGTAAAATTTCACTTGGGATTTCAATCCCTTTAAACAATTTTTCATTATAATGAGGCAGCGTGTCGACATCCAAATAGACACCTCCCCCCTTCAGCAGTACCACTCTTACCAAATCAGAGGCTGCAGCTAAAATCCCTCTCAAGCCAAGTTCTCTCACGTACAACGCTTTCATGCTGGTTTCATCGCCTGACTGCCAGAGTTGATTGATATCTGCCAGCATGAATCCCCCGGATCCGGTGTTGCCCCGGAGCCCGGTCAGCTCTTTGGCGAGATCTGTGAACTCCTGCAGACTTTGCCTTTGTATTTGTGTTAATTCTTCTTGATCCATCCCCAGGTGGTTGACTAAAAATATCTTCGCCATGTCGTCAAAGGTTTTGCCCTGGGCGATGCCTTTTTTTATAGCGCTGTAGGCCAGATCTTGTAGATGGCACAAACGCGTCAAAAACTCCACTTTGGCTTGTTCATGTACCAGGAATGACTCGGCTATTTTCTCATCGGCAACAGCCTTATATATTTCCCGGGTAAGCACGGGCGCCAGAAATGCCTGTGGATCGTACCAGAGCGTTTGCGACCAGGAGGGAACCATCTTACTCCAGACTCTGAGATGGTCTTTGACCCCTTCGTTGAGACGACCAATCCAGATAAAGTTAAGCTTTTCAGGAACCTCCACCAAAGCATCCAGCAGGTACTGATTTATTGCTCCAGCCAAGTGGGAAGCCGCTGATTCCCCACTCAGAATTGCGGGCAGGTTTTTCTGCATCCGATAGACAAGCATGTATTTTTTCAGGGCACTTTCACTTCCCTCCTGGCGAAGTTGGTCAAATTCTGCAATTTTCGTCTCCAGTGCTTGTAAATCATTCGGTTTCAGAACACTCAGTAGACCCGGCTTCAAACTGCGGCTGAACATCGCCAGAGTTGGCACCAGGTCATCGGGATTGGCGGTGGGCCCCAGCAACCCGCTGTCCTGTGATAACACAGAGGGCAGCCGCCGGAGTCCAGTGGCACCTTCAGCCAATGTGTCTTTTTCAGTCCAGCGTTCGACGGTGATTTCACCGTCACTCATACGACGCGCTTTCAGCTTGTCAGAGTGGTCGGCCAGTGACCAGGTGACCGGATCTGTTTCTGAGACCAGGCCAACCCATAGGCGCCCCCAGATATCGACTCTCAAAAGACCGTCACGGGCAGTCACTGCCGAGGTTTTTGTTGTTTTCAGGATTTCTTTCAGGTATTGGGTTACAAGTCCGTTGTCGTCAATGCCTGAGCCAACCAGGTTAATGGTTTTAACCGGTGTATCAGCGGTCAATTCATTGATTTTTTTTGACAGTGCTAACGCGGTTTGGCCACTCAGGGTAAATTCCCCGTTCCCTGAGTCACCCAGACCTACTATATGAATTCGGCTTTTACTGTCCAGAAATCTGCCAATATCGGCATTGTTGACCTTTGCGCCTGTCTCTCCATCTGACCAGGCATCGTTATTCTTGACCAGCCTACGGATTGAACGATAACTACCTCCCGCCAGCTGACCATTGTTGTGTTTGCGAAACAGATAACGGCTGGCCCTGGCAATCGGGCTATCATCACCAGGCTCCATCTGGATAACCAATTGTTGGCTGTATTGGCTTCTGCTCTGTGGATCGGTGTTGGTATTGACTGCGATATCGTTTTGATGCTTCCGGACAGCCAGTGCCCGGCTGGAAATCGTATAGTATTCGCGGGAAGACAATTCAGGAATATCCAGCGAATCTCTATGGCTTCTAGTCCAACCCATTGCACTATTGCTTTGCTCCAGTGCATCATCACCACTCAGTATTTGATAGCCATCTGCAAATGTTGATATACCCCCGAGTCGATAATGAACCAATAACCGGGAAGCTATCTTATGCCAGGTGAAAAACGTTCTTGTATCCTGGATAGTTTTCCAATCTGTCACGTCGAACAACTTATATTGATCAATCGTCTGATAAGCGGCTAAAAGGTGGTTTTGGACCATCTGCATGGTCTTGCTGCCCTGTGATGCTGCAAAAAATAAACTTGGGGCTTTTTCCAATGGCAGGTATATCTCACTGGGAATGACTTTAACTTCTCCCAGTGGCTTAAATAGTTGCGACGGATCAGAGTTCGTCAGGCTCCGTTCAATATCGCCTTTAAACTCGGGGTATTTTTCACCGAACCAGACGAGATCATCTGAAACCTTCTGTTCTATTGCAGGATCCTGATCTTCGGGAAGGAATTCCCTGCCGAACCTTCGGATGACAAGCTCTGTCAGTGCCATCCGTATCCTATCCCAATCTGTTTTGATGAGGCCTGAATGGTCAATATCCTTGAAAAGATCCTCAATAATGGCAGGTGAAAAGTTCGTGTCAGAATAAACGCCACCGAGAGCGCCAATTACCCTGGCTTTTACCAGTGCAATGGCAGCAGGCAGGTGGCCACGCAACCCCAGCTCCCTGAGATAGTAACTTTCGGCCTCCTTACCCTTTTCCCCGAAGGCATCGCTCCAGACCTTATTAATGTCTTCGTAGGAAAACTTCGCCCCGGGATAAGAAGACGCTATCTTCTTTTTAAATCGCCGGTAGGCTGACATCATTTGGGCTTTTTTCTTATCAATATCCGATGATTTATAGTTGAGGTGGCCTACCAGAAAATTCTTCACCGCCAGATCAAATCCCCGGCCCTGTTCCATGTCTGACGCTATGGATTTCCAGGCCTGATCCTGCAGCTCCATGAATCCTCTCGTTAAATCCGATTCAAAATTAGACGGATCACCGGGACCAGATTGACGGGTCAATTGACTGGTCACTGCTTTTTTAAGGGCTTCAGAAAGCAGAGTGGCGAGCATTGCGTTTTGATCATACCAGAGGTTTATCTGCAAATCGGACTTTGAATTAGCTGCAATCCATAACCTGATAGTGTTCAGCTCTGCGACGGTTGGGCCGATGCTGACAAAATGCAGCTTTTCAGGGACTGGCCTAATGGCGCCATCTAACCAGCGACGAAAGTTTGTAGTCAGTTTCGCAAATTTTTCGCCGGCTTCCCCTTTCATCGGGTAACTCTCGTTGAGGGCGATGAGTTTTTCGTAGAACTTTACCGCTAAAGCATAAGTTGATGAAGAATTCACACGACGGTAGCCATCAAATATCTTAAAAGCCCTGAACAGATCTTCAAAACGTTCGTACAAGTCTGCATTTATGGCGCGTTGATATTGTAATAACGGCCAAAATTCCCTATAGAACGTGATAACGTCAGGAATCAGTTGATTCATTAATTCGAAGTCTGAACTTGCAACAGGAGCAGGAGCAGATTCAGAATCAGAACGGCGAACCCTGTGCCTCGTCGCCGGTCTGGTGAGTGCGGGATAGTGGTGCCAGAGGGAAGGTGGCAGAAGACCGCCATCTGCGGTCATTGTGCCAATGGCAGCCAGTTGCAGACGATAAGTGCCGTTCCTGTCAGGCTCTGCTGTCAGTTTCAGATGACGCCCCAGGGAGCCATATCCGGTCACTGCCAGAGGTACGGGTTTTCTACTGTCTGTCGCTGTCGTTTGATTAAACCTTACCTGCACCGGCAGGGTCTCTTTGAGTATCACCTGACGGGGGTTTACTACCGGTAACGGCAGTCTGTCCTGTCCGGGGTAGTACCGTGGCAAACCAAGCTCAGTACGAATCCTGTTTTTGGCCGCATTGGCATCTTCTTCTGGTGCCAGCCCAAGGGCCAGCCGTAATGCTTCCCCCAGCTGGTAAAAGAACGAAAGATGGCCTGCCAGCCACCCGGAGCCGTAGGGTAAGTCCCCCTCATCCGGATCAAAAGGGATAAGCGTGAAGGTGCCGTTATTGACTGTCTGGTTAACCGGAGCAAGATCATGGATGGTGTCATTTTCCGCACTATGACGAATGGGCTGGTAGGTCAGCGGGCCTGACTGACTGGCAGTGGACGCGCCATTGCGACCTGGGATAATCAAACTGACATATTCCCCGGGGATCGTCCTGTTGCGCTCATCGGGGGGTATTTTCAGTAAACCTTGGTCGTGTATATCGCCAAGGGTGTCAGGTCTTATCGGGGTTGTTACGTTGCCCGACAGCATCCGTAACCCTTCGGTATTGTTCAACCGGTGTCTGAACAGGTCGCTGGCATCCACCAGTTGCCGCAGGTCACTGGCGAGGGTCTGATGACTGGAACTGGCCAGATAGTCCGATGTCAGATAAACCCCAATCCAGTCACCCAGAGCCTTGAGGGTAAGGAATCTGCCCCGAACGCTGCTGGTGGCATTGTTGCTGGTAGAATTGTTTAAGAGCGGCGCCTGCTCCGGCTCGAACAGACCATCGTATTCATCCTGTTGTGCCTCGTCATTTTTTTTTAGTTGCTGAAGGTTTGCCAGGAACGGGTTGTCGGGGTCTCTGGCAGTCAGCCAGTCCAGACTGGCATCAAGTGCCCTGCGGAAAAACCATTGTTCACTGCGCAGCGGCTGTTCGCCATAAACTGTGACAATGGCCTCGAGCAAATCCGCCATTTCCCCGGCTGTGTGGTTAGTCTCAGCTAACGCCTGCCAGTCTCCCATAACGCTGGCAAGTGCTGGCGCCAGCCCGTCACCTTGATAAAGTTCCCGGACGGCATCAACAAAGTCTTCCGCTGTGCCACCTCGTTTCCTGAGATCATGGCGTTGGCCTGACACCAGTCGCTGGTAGAGATCGCCGGACTCTTGTGGCCATTGCCGGGCCTGGTAGCGTTCATCAAGCCCATAATGCGGTTGCAGTGCTTTCAGCCTGTTGTCAGTGATTCCCCAGAGCTGTTCAATACCGGCCACAGCCACGGCATTGTCGGTCAGGGTTTTTCGCCATGCAGGTACCAACAGGGATGACAGTCCGTGTCCAAGAGCCTCGTCAGAGTGCCGGGAAAGATCAGCGGCCCCCAGACGAATCAGTGGCTGACTGTCGTTTGTGAAGGTTGCGTCACTGTCAATAAACAATCGGTCGGACTCTGCCTTGATAAGAGGGACCTTGTTATCCGGGCCACCCGGATCACTGGCAATCTGCAGTCCGTGAAGAAAAGTCAGCAATTGCCGGTTAAAACCACCGTATAGAAACAGTCCTGCCAATTTCTTGAGGTCAAAAACCAGCCGCTGGAGCGTTTGTGCCGGATCCTTGTAACCGAGTGAATGGTAGCTTTCCACATCAAGGGTGATGTCGGCCAGTCGCAGTGGCGGAGCGGCGTCGCCCTGGGGGTATACCCTGATGCCTATTTCTGTTCCGTTAACCCGGGTGCGGTAACCATCGCCAAAAGCAGGACAGGCTATTGTCTCGTCGATGCGCAAAAGAGGCGCTACGGGTGTGAAAGCAAAAAAACTGTCAGGCACTGGTCTGGTAACATTGCCTGTTGGAGGGATCTCCTCGCTTTTGAGCCAGGCAAGTGTTTGACCAAGATCGTTTTTAGAATGCCAGTGTCTGGCTTGCAGTTGGGCACTTAGAGGAGTTGGCGGCTTCCCAGGATTTTTTGGGGCATTGAACAGATCAGGAAGCAAAGACTCCAGCCAATAGAGTGAAACCGGTGATACTTTCTGATTCAACCATTTGGCAGCCAGGGTTTCAGAGATAAAGTCGAGCTGTGTTTGAGTGGCTATAGCGGAAACCACGTCATCAGTCTGGCTGATGGGAGACGGGATTAAACCGCCACCATTTTCTGTGGAACCATTCTGACGTGCCTGAAATTCTGACCAGAAGTTATTGGGATCACAGGCCTCATAAACGACCATTGCTATATTGTTTAGCAACTTGGCAACGAGCCGGTCAGTTCCAAGAGCATCGGCTATACCGGCAGCTTTGCCCGAAGCCTGGGGCAATAATGACGGATTGATGATCGATTGCCCGATTAACAATGTCACGCCATCGTCGTCATAATAGATATTCTGCCCCGGCAAATCAGGGTCAGACAGGATAATACTGATATTCCGATGCATGTAGTGAGGAAAAAAACCGGACTGCTCGATTAACCAGAAGGCTCGGTCAATGGCTGTCCTGACAGTAAGAATGTGTTCTGGTGTGGCAAAGACCGACTCCGGGTTGGCCGGGTTCGCCGACAGTCTGATGGTAAAACTATCGGTATGAACAGTGGCCGAGTAAAACCAGTCATCTCCGGTATCAATCCACTGTCGCTTATAAGTAGGATTGAGAGGGACTGTGTCGGTCAGATTTGCAGACATAAGAGAAGATCTCCGCAACTAACAGGTCGTTTAGTCTTGACCAATCCTAGTCGAAGGTTGCGGAGTCGTCAGGTTCTGCATCGATCTTTGGCTTGCCGATGGGGTAAACGACGGGCTCTCACCACTGCGATTGCCTGACAGGGCGTTGAGTTCTTGAACCAGACGCTGGTAATTTCGGTTCAATTCGGTGTCATTCAGACTCGCTACCTCAGGTCGTTCACTCTCGGCTCCACCTGTGTCAGCGTCGTCTTTCTTACCTCCAGCCAGGCTGCCCAGGTAATTCACCAGCTGTTGCTCCTTGCGAATGATCCTGACCAGTAAGGACTGGGTTCCGTTGCCTGCTTCCTCAGCGGCCAATGCACCTTCTTCACTGCTCTCACTCAGTGAGCGCCTGCCACGTGACTGTGGGCTGTCCACTTTTGCAAACACCTCGCTCATGCTGAGCACCTTGTTATTGACGATCAGGCGCTCTATGGTCTCGCCTCCCTCACTGAAAAAATTTTGCACCCGAAGGCTCTGGGTGGCATTGATCGGCCTGGTGCTATTTTCACTGTTTTTCAGCAGGTTATGATTAGGCCTGACAGTCAGGATAAGATCCTCGTCCGACTTTTGATAGCGCAATCTCTGGCAGTCATGGGTATTAATTTCGAGCTGGTCAGCCGTGCCTGTGGCGTTTGCCAGAAGCCATTGGTCAGTGTCAGAGAAGTCATCGCCAGCAAAGTGGTAAACGGTGCTTTTTTCATCTATCAGGTACTGATGTCCGGGGATGGTTTGCTTTGAAAGTGAATAACCCGACTCGAGTCGTTGAGCAATTTTTACCTTGTCATCGAGAATGCTGTCATCCAGTTCCAGGCTGTCTGGCCAGCCATTGGCGTAGATACGGTCAGGGTCCTGCCAAGTACCTATTCTCACCAGGGGATCGGCACCGGACGCCATCATTTTTATCCCTTCAGGCGACGGCAGACGCCGGTTGATGATGAGTTTGTCAGCGGCATAACAGTTCAGCGTCCGAATTTTCCTGGCTGGCTTGAAGGCCCGGGTTGCCAGAGCAATCTGGCCATTCCGGTAGATGGTTAGAAAACCACTGTCATTTATAGTCATGACCAGATGCAGGTTGGGGGAGGTAAAAAATGGCCTGACCCTTCGATGGAAGACGCTGGCAGCCTCCGTTAGCCTGATCTCCAGTTTCCCGGGTTTCAGACTCAGGCTGATGACATCAGAGCCGTCAGCCCCGGCAAAATGAATCAGTGTGCTTCCGGCCTGTGTTCGCCTACCCAGCGGCAGGCCCCGGCGAATCCAGGCTGCCAGGATAAAACTGCCGCCGGTGACCGGAGGAGGCACCAGGCGGGATAAGCCCGCTGGGCAGCGAGTCTGGTCACCGCTGTTAGGAGCATTGCGTAGATCCAGCGAACGCCAGCTGGCTGCCTGCACATCCGCAAGGCTGACACCAGCCATTCGAACACGGTTAAACGAAAAGGGAGCAAAAAACAGCTTCACGGCGCGGTTTTCCCAGCCGCTTTCCCTGCCACTATCCCTGCCACTATCCTTTAAATCCCCCAGCTCCAGACTGACAAGGTTATTGCCAGGACCGGGGTGAACACTGGCACCACTGCTTTTGAGGTGGAAAATATCATTTCCCGACTCCCCGAACAGCCCAGCTCCCGGCTTGACAGCACCCGAGAAGAAAAACACGTCATCACCTGGCCCGCCATGCACCGGTGCGGTGATATTGCCAAGCTGATAAGTGCTATCCAGTCGTTTATCCACAGTCAGCTCGGCGTGATAGTAGTCTCGAAGGTTTTTGCCGTTAAGCAGCCTGCTTTCGTTGTTGGCCGGATCAATGGTTGTCAGGCGCCAGATATGCCGTTCCAGGCTGTTGATAAAGTGCCCGGTGACCAAACTGCCATCTTCGCGCACACAGTGGGGAACGTGCCCTAAATCGATGCTGAAAAAGAAATGTCCGTCGTTGTTCACTTCCAGATGGGTATAATTCCCGGTCAGTCGCCAGTCCAGCTTTTCGGGTTGGACTCCGTGCAATATCAGGCTATTTCCGTTGTCCCGGTCGACGATCCGGGTGCCATTGGCCTGTGGATAAATAACGTAAATATCCGGGCCCAGGTTGCCGGAAAGCAGGTCAGGCCCCAGGTTTGCCACCATTCGGTCAGCCTCCCGGCTGCCATAATGCCTGTTGTATCCGGGTCCCCCTATAGTGGAGGAGATTGAACTGTTGCTCTTGATGCGGGGAGAGGAAATTCTGAAAGTATCATTGCCACCTCCGCCATCAACGGTAATACCGGCAAGGGCCGGAATGTTGAACATATCGCCGGAATCGGGGCCCTTGAAAATCTCAAAATTACTGATAGCTGTCGACCATGTTTCGAAAATGCCCTTGGATTTGGGTTTGGGTTTGGGCGACCTTTCCGTAAAAGACATATGACCTTTGACGTTTTTATCAGGAGGGCAGGATCCCGAATCGCTTGCATAACAGGCAAAGCTCACTGCTTTTTTTCTTAAAGACAGATTGAGCCGGACAAAATGCGGCTCGATGGTCATCTGGCTGAAATCTATCGTGTCGGTGCCCGGACCACCGTTTAAATGGGTGACCTTCGGCTGCTCCAGAAGAAAAAGGTAGTCATCTCCTCCCCTGCCATTAAAACTGTACAGAGAACCTCTGGACACATAAATGTTATCTTTATCGTCACCGGAAAATTTTATCCTGCCCTTCCCGGTGTCCTCCAGGATAAAGTTCCTGACCGTTAAACTATTTCTCAGGTCGACAGATACACGACGACTGCTGGGCAAATCAAAGAGCAGTGTATTGGCACCGCTGCCGCCGTCCAGGGTAGTACCATTTTGCCAGCGGGCGTTAATGATGACCCGGTCGTTTCCGCCCCCCATGTGCACCTTGTCCAAACCGCCCCCGGTGCTGAAAATATCCGTACCATTGCTGCCAAAGTAGGTATCATCTCCCGAAGTCCCGTCAATCTGGCTGATGCCATTGAATAGGGTCTGGTGATAACGCCAGCTGTCCGTTTCCTTATTTCGCCATCGGGTCTGTGCGATCCCCCCCGTGACATTGACGCTCATCCCATCCAGCTCATACGTTGAGACGACCTTGATACTGAGATTCCTGGCGCTTTTGTGCAGGAGCCGGGCACCATAAAGTACGGCAGACTTGTCGTGTATTAGCCGATTGTGTCCCTTTCCGGCAGCCATCACGGTGGTATTGCCCATGCCGACAATAAACTGGTTGTTGCCACCCATATCCTTCAAAATGTCGCGCCCTCCCTTGCCAAGCAATATGTTATCCGTGGCGGGATTACCTGTTAGCCGATCATTGCCCGGACCACCGATAATGATAGGAACGCCAGAGTGTGAGTCTGAAGACAGGTCAAGGTGAGCACCCGGTAGGATCGCAGAGCTGGTAAACGGCCTGGAGGCTTCACATAGCTTAAGAAAAGTCGTATTCCTGTGAAAGGTATGATGTATCTCCAACATGCTCAAGGCTTTCGCCACTGGCTGACCGGGAAACATTTCGTCCCATTGTTTTGAGACCGGTTTTATTTCTGATACCTTATGGCGGCCAAGATGCTGCCTGCGACCGTCTGCACGGGTGTTAACCAATTTTAAAGTCAGTGTGTGATTTGCTTTAAAAGCGATAATGGCATCTTCGTTCATGAAGGACATGACCCGCTTCTTCACTTCCGGGATTACGCCTTCAAAGAGCACCTGTTGTTGGTTCGGCTTCAGGGTCAGCTTGCGTAAAGGACCAGTACGCGGGTTGCAACTGGGAGAGTCGAAACGAAACTCAATACCCAGGCTGATATTATTACTTTCCTCACTGCTAATGCGGTGCAGGCCGGCGCCCAGGTTTTTTCCTTCGTTAGCCAGGCTCTCCAGCTCAGTCTTGTCAGGCCACTGGAATTCACCTAAAGGTTTTCCGGGGTAGCGATTCAAAAATGCCAGCATCTGTGCTCTGGAAAAGGTATGGGTGTCCACTTCCCTGGTGACCTTGCAAACATCTTTTCCTGAATCAAAACCAGTTAGGGTCGTGTTGCCCAGCTTCATCACATCCCCGTCAATGAACTGCCAGCGGCCCGTTTTGGCCAAATCCTCCCGGTACCAGTGGGTATTAACCTGGCTGACTGTGACAGACGGGATATTGGGGGTGTTAAAGTCCAGAGTGACGTTAGCATTGGGGTTCTGTTTGCTGAAAACCAGATCCATGCGCTCGCTGAACGGGTTGACTGTCAGGCTGGCCAGCTGTTTGTGCTGCCGGATGCACCCGGCACCAAATCGTCCCCAGCGGATGACCAGGACCGGCCATTTTCCTGTCGAAGGTTCCTGAGGTTTGTGGACGTAAAATTGTTGGTTAACAAGGTTGTTGCCACTCACCCTGATTGAGTCGGCATGAATGCCCGTGTGAACCTTGTGGTGACCATCGCCCAGTAGCACGGAGTTAAAACCGCTTCTCAGCCAGACAGACGTCTTTCCGCCGTTAGTGATGACCGTGTCGTTACCACCTCCGGCGTCCAGGATATTGGTGCCACCGGTGGTCATGAAAACCGTATTCTCATGGTTTCCTTTGATCCTGTCATCCTGGGGGGAGTCCTGTATGACCTCGACACCGGTCACCACCTCTCCCGATGACGGATCCCGGTTGGTCATATCCAGCCAAAGATTTTCCTTTCGAACCACGTAGGAAATGGTGTCTGTGCCGGGGCCACCGTGCACCGCATTTTGATCGCTCAACACCGCCCGGTCATTGCCCGCCCCCAGTTTTATTACGTCTGTGCCATTGCTGGCATAGACAAAATCGTCACCACCTCGCGCATTCACTATGTTGTTACTATTTTCATCGCCCCTGAGATAAATGTTATTGCGCTGGTCAGTCCCGTAAACTTCTGAGCCGTCTTCGGAACCCACCAGATTTTCCATACCCTGAACAAGGCCCCCGGTCACCAGGCAGTCCAGGAGGGTGGCGAAGAATTTAATGGCTTTGTTACTTTCACTGGCCCTGAGCAGGCTGTCCTTTTTGAAAAACAACAGGGAACGGTCGGCTTTCATCACGAAAACGCCTTTGAGCGAAAAATAGAGGTGAACTTGCTCTCGCGCGCTGCCGTACGGAACTTTGCCGAGGTAAAAGTAAGGCTGCCTACCGTAAATATCAGAAATTCGATTGATGCCTGTGTGACTGGCGTCGGGTCTGAGCTGGTTCATCAATTCCTTAGTCATCGATGACTTAGCGAAAGGCCATACATGAAAAACATCGAAAACGGATTTTTTGCCTGTTTCCTGGCTATCCGGGTGGTCGCGGTCCAACCCCTGAAAGTCGAGATAACGATAAAAACGGTTAAGCCAGTTTCCGTTTTTCAAGTCAACCCAGACTAATGGCTTAGAGTAATCATGACGGTAGTGAAACTTGATACCCGAGGTTTTAGATGATTGCTCACCGAGCCCCAAGGTATAACGACCAACACTATAGTGAGCCGTGAAATTGCCTATTATTGGTCCCTGGCTGAAAACAGGAAGCGAGAAGCTGGGCAGGACAAGCGTATCATCTCCGGGTCCGCCAAAAAGCCGTGCATAGCCTAACCCCGGCGAAAGACGGTCATTACCTGTACCACCGTATTGGTCGACTGCGCCGAGCTTGTCAATAAGCCGGTCATCACCCGAGTCGCCATACTGGGATTTGCCGTAATAAATCTGATCGTTTCCTGGCCCGCCATAGCCAATGCCACCGATCTTTGACAGGTAGAGAGTGTCGTCCCCGTATCCCCCATAAGCCTTACCTGAGTGCCCAATCCAGATAACATCATTGCCACTGTCACCGTGACCCGTACCTGATTTTTCAATCCGGATAATGTCGTTGCCACTGCCCCCGTAAGCAGTACCCGTCTTTTCAATCCGGAGAACGTCATCACCACTGTCCCCGTGGGCAGAACCTGACTTTTCAATCCGTATATCGTCATTGCCACTGCCCCCTTTTGCCACGCCTTTTTTCAGGATCAGCCGGTCGTTGCCTGTACCGCCATACAGCTCTCCCTCGTTAATGATCAGGATGTCATCACCACCCAGCCCATAAAACACCTTGAACCCTTTCTCGGCGTACATGGTGTCCGTCAGCGACGTTCCTCTTGTGGTTCGCCTTTCGTTGGTAAAATCATTAAGGGCAAGCCCTTTGTCTCCTTTGCTACCATCCAAAAACCGGAGAAAGGATTTCTTCAACGTCTCAAGGTTCTCCTTGTAATTATCCTGGTCAAGCCAACCCGTGGCATCCTGGTGGAGCACAAAATACCGGTAGCCCTGTTTCTCAAAGTGAGCGGCCTGTTCATTAAGATATTCCTTGAATTTATCGCTCTCCAGTACAACGCTGAAATCCTCCCTGGCGTTGGGAGGCGGCGCCAGGGCGGCCAGGGCCGTTTGCAGAAAACCCAGCAGTTGACTGATTACGTCCACAATAATACCCAGCTTTGGATTGATGAAGTCCAGCGCTGTACTGAGAACATCAAGGCCAATGGTAATGGCATCCAAAGCGGCCATTGCACCAAAAATAGCCGCCCGTTTATGGTTGCCAGATTTTCTTGCCGCATCGGCGCTGCTGGCATTGGAGACCAGTGAAGAAGCGCCAAGCATCACCGAAACGACACCGCCTATAACGGGTATCGCCCTGGCCACATTTCGTGACACTTTCGGGCCCAGCTTTAACGCGACGCCAATGGCCCCTACCGGATTGTTGGTCTTGACCAGGGTTTTGCTCAGCGCCCAGTTAGCGCTCATGGTAATGCCGTAGACCGAATTGACGGTGCCCAGGCTCGCACTTGCATAGGCCATGTTCCTGGCCCCAGCAGGCATCTCGTCTCCGTATTTTGCCAGGTTATTCAGTGACACCGAGGCCATGGCCAGGCCATAGACGGAACTTGCTCCGCCGAACATCACCCTGCCCGCATTGAATTTTGTACTGCGATCCAGCTTATCCAGCATGCGCATGAACTTCCCTTGCACTTTTTTCGACCCGCCTCCCAGCCTGTTGTCACCCGGGCTGCCGGGCTCAGGGCCATCCTCGACCTGGCCTTTTCGGGTCCGCAGGCTCGCCATGAACTCCGGGTTGCCAAGCAGCTGTTGCTTGACAAAGCGGGTGTCGTCGACACTGTAGCCCGAGTCATTGAGCAAAGTGGCCACCCGATCAATGACTTGCTCCGGACTCAGCTCCTGCTTTTGCGCCAGTGTCTGTCGTAAGAGTTCAAGAAGCTCCTTGCGCAACGCCGGGCTGTCCATAATGTCTTCGGTGACCACCGCCGCAAAACGTCCCTGTTCCAGCAGCAGGAAGGCGTCTGCCAGCAACCCCTTGTCACCGGCACTCTGTTTGACATGGGTGAAGCGATCACTGGCTTCAATAGCATCCAGGTGACTGCTGACCCGGTCTATCAGGGCCATCGCGGTCTTGACCGGTCCGGAGCCGTCGCACAGCACGCAGTTTGCATCAGGCAGTCTTGTGGCCTGACCGGCTGGCAAACCGGTCTTGTCCAGTGCCTGCAAGGTCCTCCTAAAATCACGCTCGGTGATATCAACCAGCTCAGCCATCTGGCCAAAATCAATATCACGCCTGAGTGCGGCAACGCCGTCGGCGACGTTCTGGCGAATCTTTCTGGCCAGATTAAGGGCTCCGGAGGAGCCCTCCCGCTTGAGTCCGTTCGCCAGCCCGATAAAGCTGGTCAGACGTTCCAGCAGGCCGGAGAGTGCCAGCTTGCCTTCCTTAACCGTGAACTCGCTGACCAGCGACTCTGGTGACAGGCTTTCCACACCCTTTGGCAATCGGATTCGCTTCTGATGCAGGGCCAGGAATGTTTTTGCCTGATCCTCCGGTTTCCGGGCTTCCCATGCCTGCAGCAGAGCCATTGCTGCGGCGGCGGTCAGCGGGCTGTCAGGGTCACCATTGCCCAGCATCAGCGTGCCTTGGGCAGGCATCAGGTAGGAGGCATCGGCGGTGATTGAGGGATTGGTCAGCACCCGAATATTCAGGTCGCCAGAGGTCAGTGAAAATTCCTTTTTCCCGGTCAGGTTCAGCAGCCCGTTGAGCCGCTGATAAAGCCCGGTAGAAATCGTTTCAGGCAGAGAACCCAGGGCGCTGACCTCTGCCGCAAGTAACTTCCCGGCGATGGTTTCAGCCAGACCTGCCGGGATGGCTGACTGCCGGGCATAGTGCAGGAAACCATCGGCAAACTGCTGCCGGGTGACATGGTCCATCTTGTCAATAACGCCATTGACCTGGCCGGTCATGTTAATGTCCTTCAGTTCACTAAAAGCCTCATAATGGCGTGCCAGCTGTGACAGGTAAGCCTGAGTGGCTGCAGCGTTTTTGCCCGGATTAAGAGGCCGCCATAACAGCCTCTTCAGGCCATCCTGTGACTGGGGTGACATGAACGGGAAAGGATTGCCCGGGCCCGCCGGAGTTATTTTCAGATAACGCCTTTTACCATCCGCCATAACCGCATAACGAGGGCTGCTGGCGAAGGTTTCAATGATCTGATCCTGCCCCGCTAAAGCCTGCACAGACGTGGGCTCTTTACCCCGGGCGTCCGGTTGTTGATTAACAGGCAACTGGAACGGCCTTCCGACGCGCCGTCGCAGTGCTACCGCCTTACGGAATACGGTGTCCACATCTTGCTTCAGATTGGCCAGCAGGCCAGTGTCAAAAGACTTCCAGCCGAGTCCCCGGGCAACAAAAGTGCAGGCTTTTTCCAATGCGACGAGAGTGGATATCCTCGGACTCTCTGGCGTATTTATCTCCAACCAAAGATCAACGTACATCAGTTTTGCGATGTCATCGATATCGCCGTCAGGCAGTATGGTCGTTACCGCATCGGTCACTCCCAAGTGTATCCGGCTGGCTGGCTGGCCGGTGTCACCCAGAACCTGCTCCATCTTCCAGTAGATAAAATGAACCAGCAGTGACTTCAGGTAAGTGCTGGCAACGACTTTTAGTCTGAAATGCTTTTTAGCGACCTCTATCTGTTGGGACAGGAAATTTTCTGCCGCCGCCCGACTTAACCCCAGCAGTCTGGCGTCGAGCAGGGATTCTATACCGGAACCGACGCTCCAGAGGGCCCGGTAATCCACGTTGACCAGCTTGGAGGTGGAGGGCAAGGCCTTGTAGGAGGCAATGGTATTATCAGAGCCATCTGGAACCAGGGGCGGCGCTGAGGATTGTTTATCATTGACAACCTCGTTGAAAAGTTTTTTCTCACGGTCACTGGCTGTAATTTCCCCTTTAGCAAGGCTATCCCTTATTGCCTGAATCCTGGTCTTATCATGCAACTCTAAATACGCCAATGCCCGGCGATAATCGGCTTTCGTACCTTTGGCTAACAGCAGGTTATGATGGCCTGCGACCAGTTGCCGATAGAGGCTTGTGCCTGAAGGGTCAACCGCCAGAGTCAGTGCGTATTGACGGGTCAGTCCCAAGGGACGCGACTCCTTGTCAGGCAGTGTCGCGGTGTTGATCCCGAACTGCTGGCGCACCTGCTGGCGCAAGGCTGTCAGCGACCCTCCACCACCTTCAAGGGCCTTCAACAGACTGGCACCCACCAGGTTGGTCAGGGTTTCCCGGAAAATAAATGGCCTGTTCCTGTTCTTCGTGCCCAGCAATAACAGGGCGTGGGCACTGTTTTCCTCACTCACCTCGACACGACTGTCCACCAACGGCCAGAGCGGCCTGGGGCTGATTTTTATTTTAAAAGGGCTAATATCGGCAATGCCTGCATCCCTGACGGGTTGCACCAGCGCCTGAAGAAGCTGCGATAGACGAGGCTCCCCCATCCCCCGGGCAATGAACTGAATGTCGTTCTGTAATTGCTCTTTGCCAATTCTGCCCTTGCGTTGCAGCTTGCGATAAAACTCCATGTGGACAACCAGCCTGATCGGCAAAAGACGGTCTGGCCAGCCATCAGGAAGCTGGAGGCGAAAGACCTGCTTGCGGTCGCCTTCGCTGTGAGTCAGGGTGTAGCCGGGCCCCCGGTTGGAAAAAGCCAGGTCATCCCGGCGACCCAGCGTGAACGTTTTTTGCCCGTCCTTGGTTTGAACCTGAGCCTGGTAACGGCCCAACCCGGTATCGAGGGTGAAAGCCGGGGGCTCCCAGCCGGGTCCCGGAAGCAATGGCGGATTTTTTTGCAGGAGATCAAGCCATTTATTGGCCCGCAGGGCATCCGCCCGCAACCCGGCTGGGTCTGTGGGTTCCAGCCCCCTGAGCCGCCGGTGAAAAAAATACTCTGCCAGCAGCGACTCACCGTCGGTCAGGGATGGCTTTTTGAGCACATCAACAAGGGTGTCGTCCAGGTTGTTGACCTGCTGTGGGGACAGTGATAACAGAGTACGCTTGATCGCGTCCCGGTAATAGTCGGGGTCGGTAACTGCTGGAGCCCAACCAAGCTCGGTCCTTAAAGCAGCGACAGCCTGCGGGCTGTCAGGTGACTCCTGTCTCAACAGGGCCAGCAAACCGCTAAGCTCATCGCCTGCCGGAGCGGACAGGGGGCCGTTCTGGCTTTCAATAGCAATGAGAGGCTGATCATTCAGCCGGGTGACCGGTTGCCGCCCGGTGCTGGTCAGGGCAAGGGTTTTTCGGTTACCAGTGGTGACCGGTACATTGCCGCGGGAATCCGCAGCGAGGGGAAGTTGTCCGGGGTCAGCCCATTCCTTGCGCACGGCCTGTGCGTCCGTAAGAACCGCCTCTGCACGGCTTAGCCAGCGCAATAATCCCTGTTGTTCTGCCGCTGTGAAGGCGATGCCCCGTCGGTCTTTCAGAGCATCGGTCAACACCTTTTCAAGCTGCCCGGCGAGGTTGTTGATCCCGGCCAGTGCTTTCAGCTCACTGTCATCAAGCACGGCTGTGACCACGTCCGCCGGATCAGCCAGCAGTGCAGGCTGCGATGTCACCATGCGCTGGCTGACCAGCCCACTCCAGGCCAGCTGCGTTAACAGTGAGCGGAGGTTTCCCAGCCCTGCACGACCAGCGTCGGATAACCGGTCAACCCGTTGGTTGCAATGGTACTGAACCCGCTGAAACAGTAGCCGGGTTTCCATATCCCCCAGCAGCCGGCCAAAGCCGGACAGAGGCTCAGCAATGGCTTGATAGGCAATGCGGACCCGATGGCGGTTTTTCACAGTCGTTATCCCGCCCGCTGAGGTGACCTCCTGAACAGGGGTATGGGCTGATGCCGTGGCCAGCACAGGCAGCAGGCCATACTGCTTACGAAGCTGGTTTTCCAGTTGCAGCAGCGTCTGGTCACTGGTGATTTTGGTTCCCTGCAACCAGCTCATGGCGATGGCTGGTGAGTTCGTCTGGTCAGTACTGGTCAGTGCTGCCCGACATAAATCCTTCAGGACAGAGGCCAATGCCCCCAGGTAATTACTGGTGGAACTGCGTTGCCCGGTCAACACCGCCGGGTCAACCTTCAGCACCACAAGCCGGTTGCCACTGGTGTCCCCGCTGTCCCCGGAGCGATAGGGTACCACCCGGTCAGCAAGAGCCTGTTTGCCGAACCTGATCACCAGCCTGAGAGGGGCAGGGGGCTTCATACCGGGCAGCAGCTGACTGTCCAGCTCAGTCATAGTGGCGGGTTTGATGAAGCTGCCGGGGAACCCCAGGGCATTGACCAGACGCTGTCCGGCGGAGCTGGCAACAAAGACTCTCAGTTCTGACAAGAGCCGTTCGGCCTGATTCGCCAGTTTCTGGCCGGGGCGGTAGTCGGCAGGAAGGATCACAGCTATCCTGTCGTCTGTGCCCGTCAGCGTCCGTAGCTCGGAACTGCTTGCTGACAGCCAGTGGCGGGCGGCGGCTAACTGATCCTTCAGCGATTCCTTCGGGGTGAGTTTGAATAGCCCGTTTGTCCCTGCGGCGGCGTCGTCCAGTTTCACGCCATAAATCGTCTTTCCATGGTCGTTTTTTTCCAGTACCGGAATAAGGGTTTTACTGTTACTGTCGTACGACGCTAACAGCTTATCTCCGGATTGCAAACTCACTGCCCGGTAGTGACCGTCAGCTTCCGAAATCAGCTGATAAACCTTGCCATCGGAACGCCTGACCGCCACCGACGTGGTGGCCAATGTTGGGTCTGAAAACACCCGCTCAGCTGGGGAGTCGTTGCTATCGTGGATGCTGTCATAAACGGAAGCCTGGCCCAGGGGGGTGGCAGTGATATCCTTGTCTGAGCGCCTGAGCACCCGGTACAGCTCATCGTTGTGGTTAAGGAACTCAACTTTGTAATAAGGTTTGTTGGTATCGGTGTTACTGATATCCGTGCTGTCAATGTCCAAAAAGGGGCGGTCCGCCAGATTTTCTGCTGATAGCAGGCGAGTTCTGCACCCGTCGACCCCACGTCGGCAGCGTTTGTTGTCTTGCGCCTCAGGGTCCCAGATGACAATCCTCAACTTCCTGCCACCGTCGTTGTCACTGTCACTGTCACTGTCACTGTCGCTGTCAGTCTCAATCAGCCAGTACGCCGATGAAGCAAACCCGCTGGCATTGGTTGGGGCCTGCGAATCGGGCGTTGTTTTAAGTGTGTCTACGTAGTCAATCAGTTCCCACTGGTGAGGGGCCTGCTGCGTCAGAACATCCTTCAGTAATTTGATCTGCTGATCAGTGAAAGCCTTCCTGAACAGGGTTCTTTCACCATCAGGCAGGTCGCGCTCAAACTCATAGAGTGCTCTGGTAAAGGTTTGAATACTCTGGTCATTCTGATGCCCCTGAATCCACTCAAAGAGCGCTTCAAGTCTCAATGATAATGATTCAGACTTCTGATTGAACAGCCATGTCACCTCTTGTTTAATTTGTTCCCGAGTGATGGATGATCCAGCGGGGTCAGGATAAAGTGCAATTGAATCCCGGTTCATTGCCGCAGGCAGGAAATCCCATTGCCGGACAGAATCATAACCAATAGTGTTGCCCAGTTGACCCAGTCGCCCGGCTTCCTCAGGCCAGCCAGACTGGAACAGGGCAGTATCAACAGCCTCTACACTCTTGGCCAGACCTATGGCGTAAAACATGCTGACGACTGAGTCAAATAATCCGTGTCTTAGCGAAGGGTTATCCTTCATCCCAAGCTCAATAGTTACAGCGCTATCACCGACCTGCAACCGGGACGCCTGCAAGATAATATGGGGATTTAACTGCCAGTGAACAGGTAGGCCGACACTGAGGTCAAGCGAGTGCTGCTGTTGGAATCGCTGGCGATAGATGTCCGGTGAAAAATCACTGAAAATTCTAATAAACCGCTCGACATCATGCTGGTAACGGTAGCGGTAGGGATCCAGCTGGCTGTTCCGCAAGGCCTGTCGGTACAGTCTTTCGTTGTGGTGTGTATCCAGAAATGCCCCTGGGAACTGGCTGCTGTGTGAACTGGCCGACAATAGCATCCATTGCGGATACGGTTTGCGTGATGGCTGTTGAGTCAACAGTCCGGTCACTGGCTCCAGAGAGTCAGCCAGGACAGGCATAATCCCCGCGTCGGTCACCAGCTTGAAGCGATGGCTTCCATCTGCGAGGGGTTGCACACTCCTGATGCGAAAAGCCGGCGGTGTCCCGGCTTGATCATCCTGACTGATCTGCCTGTTCACCTCAGCCAGCTGGATTTTGGTAAGAACACGGGCCAGCTGCTTAATATCTTCCTCCGGATACTGCAAGCGATATTGACCCAAGGCTTCCACCACTGCGAAACGCTGCAATTGGGGCAATGAGGAAAAGTGTTCCGAAAACCACGGCCAGCCGGCTTTACCCACACTGGACATCGCCAGTTCAAGAAACGCACGGGTAATTTCCGGATCATGGCCAAGCCGGTCTGGTTGCAAAGCCAGCCTGAGGCGGCTCTGGAGGTTATCGGGGGTTGCCGGGGTTCCCGGAAACAGGCGTTTCACCATGCCGGTTTGACCCGGCAGGGCCAGGTCCAGAAGATAATGGCCATCGGCGTTTTTGGCGACAGGTCGCGCTGTGCGGTCTGCTGACATCCGGCCAGTCCAGAGTTCCCTGGATTTTTGGTTATCCTTCAGGGGCAGCGAGTACTCGTCCGGCAGCGTGCCGGGCAGCAGCCCGGCGCCGTTGGCAAGGCGGTAATCCAGAGCCATCCCCAGCAGGTCTCTGATCCTGACGCTTGCCTGCAGGTCCGGGGTATCCCGCTGGGCCAGGACAGTGAGCTTCGCTGCCAGTTCTTTGCTGACCTGTTGCAGGCCAACGCGCTTAATGTAGCCACTGAGTGCGGCAACGGCACTGTCGGAAAGGTAGGTATGGATATAATCTGCCAGCCTTATTCCCGGAAACAGGGGTTTTTCGTGAGAGTCGTCGTCCCCCGACAGCCGGAACAATAACAGGGTAAATAGCGATTTTAACTGAGCATGGATTGCCTTGTTATCGCCTGAGGCCGGGGGGATAACCGCTGTCGCGATAACTCTGGCTGACTTCAGGCTGGCCAGCAGCCTTTCTCCTTCAGGGCTGTCACTGTCAGCAAACAGTGCCGCGAACACCGGCGTATCCAGATTCTCAAAGGGAAACCTCAGGATGATTCCGGTGTCTGCCCCGCCGGTGGTTTTTGTCCAGTCAATGGACTGCCCTTCAGGGTTCCCATAAAAGTCGGCTTCCAGAGAAAGTCTGTGGGTGTCCAGTTCATCCAGAGACAACGGGGCCGATAGCCATTGCAATCCCGGTTGACCTTCGGCACCAAGCCATTTCAGAGTCGTCAATGGTGAGCCATTGACCTTTGTCGGACTCTCGTGCATTGTGCTGTCCGATCCGGCAGGTCTGGGAACAGTGTCGGTTATCTTTTCAAGGATGATCCGGCCCGATGCGCTGTCTTTTATCACCGTCCCGATGTCGGTAAGCTGCACCAGTGGAGCAGGCCCCGTTTGCACCTTGCTGTTACTGTCTTGGGGGGCTTGCTGGTCTGGCAAAGCAGCCAGTGTCAGTCCTTTGCTCAGGCCATAACTGCGGCCAGTGATGATTGCTGATAACCCCCAGGTCGCCCGCAATGCTTTTTGGGCCTGCTTGAGCACTGCGACATCGGGATGATTTAACAGGGCTATGGCGAACAGCTTTCCTATGGAAACCGCTTTACGGTGTTCAAGCAGCGAGTCTTTTGTACCCACTGTCAGGGTCAGCGGATTGTTATTCAGGCGACTCTGGTACGAGTGCCATTGGGCGTTAAAGACAATCGTTATTTCCTGAAACACACGACTCAGAGAGATTCCGTACCCGGACAGTATCTCCCCCGATTTAAGCACCGGTATAATAAAAGCTTTACCTTCATCAGCAGGAAACAAGTCCAGGATTGTATAAAACTCAATGGGCAGAAAAAGCTCTGCCAGCTGTTTCCGGCGGGCCTGATTGTCAGTGGTTGCTAAAGGAAGCCGTTGATCCTGGCTTACCCGCTGAAAATCCACCGGGACTATTTTTTGCAACTGCATTTTTTGCAACTGCGCCAGAGTGTCCCAGGCTGATCCTGCCGGCCCGCCGGTTATTGCCCTTAGATTGGCAGTCAGCAGCAACCGGGCCAATTTGTCCTGTTGGATTGTGTCCTGGGTTTCCTGCAGACGGTTGACGAAGGTGCGGATTACATGCTTGAGCCTGGCGTGGCTGAGTTGACCCAGACGGTCGAGGATGGACTGCTTCACCCAACGCTGGTAATCCGGAGTTTCGCTTTCAGATTTGACCAGGAATTGGGCTTTTGTTAAAAAAACCCCGTCAATCTCCGGGTCTGCTCCCAGTAACCCCGGGGTTTGAACGGACTTTATAATCGAAGTCGTGTAAGGCTCGGGAGGGGAAAAAGCCATGTTTTCGAGATTGGGCCAGAGTTTTCGAACCTCCATGGTACCGAGGAAATGCTCTTGACCCTCGTCATCGACATAATAAGTGACATCATGTCTTGAGAGTGGACTTATGACATCTATGTAACCCAGCTTCGGTCCTTTGTTTTCGCCTTGGGGTAATTCGAAATAACCTGAGAAATCACCAGGGGGGATAACCATCTTCCCATGTTCGACACGATGATCCAACAGGTCGGTGAACAGCAATTTTAACCTGACTTGCAATCGCTGTTTGGGAACCTTCCACGCCCTGCCAAGCCCTTCAGCCTCAGATCCCACCGTGGCCAGTTCATTGACCGTTTCCTGCAGCAACGAAGTAAAGGCCTGCCAGCCGTAATTCTGGATGGCTGACTTAAGTTGGGCGGCCTCCGAATCGGAGATGACAGTCATTAAAAAATCAGCGGTACCCAGTCTCAGTAATCCTCTTATTTTATTGATAGGGGTACCTGGAATATTCATTTTCCCCCTCATAAAATTGTCGGTTGAACTGTCTAATGCCTGCTTGTACAAATGCATGGTAAACATGGATTTCAGCAAGTCAGAATTCAGGTTCAGTCTTTCTGAAATGACAGAGGCCTTATACTGGCACCAATGAAAAACTTTCCTTAATATGTCTTTTGTCTTTGAGACAAAAAGATTGGGAATATAGGAGGTAATATCCCCAATCAAACCAAGATCGACCCCAATATTGACATGAATACGATAAGGCGGTATCTGTGCTTCTGCCGCTATCGCTGCCTCCATCATGTCAGGCAGCAATGAAACTTGACTGTTTCTATATTCATCAAGGGTGAGCAACCTGAAATCTTCTGAATTACCTCTGGGGTTATTGCCAAGTAGCTCGTCATTATAAGCCCTAACTAAATCGCCTACGGTATAACCACCCTCAGGTATTTTTCTTAAAACAGAGACCATTGTCTTGGTCGCCTGAAATAAAGCTGAGGATTCACTGAGATAAGCCGAGAGCGGTTTGGGCCCGGTAATGATTTCAATGATAGAGCGACCCTCATGGATATCCGTAGACAGGAGCATATCAGGATAATCAGGGTTAATAAGCTCATTAGCATTTGATTGACTGCGTGCAAGCAATTCGCCGTCTTCAGCATCCACTTTTGTGATGAGATTCTCTATTTCAAGACCGATCTGTCCTCTATAATCGTCCCGACGGGTCTCTGGAGTTTTGCTCTTTTTTTGTAATCCCTTAATGCCAAGTTCAGGCAGAATTCTTTTTCGAATAGTTTCAAAATCGCTGCTGACACCTTTCAGCCGATTTGATGCAACAATATAACCTGCTATCAGGCTTGATCTTGAGAAACTTTGATAGTGTCCAACCAGCATTTTATCTTCGGTGAAATACTGGCTCGGATCCACTTTCAGGATACAACCGGTATTATCAACCAGAACCGGCTGTGGCGTTTTTGTAGTGGATGGATCGGGAGGAGTAATGACCAGTAAGAGCCGGACAGAGTCGGGTATTTTGGCCTGGTCGAAGCCTGTCCCGAAAGAACCATCAATAACGCCCTGATTCACCAGAGCCCGGAGATCACCAAAGACCTGGCTCTGATCCTCTGCCAGGGTGTCGGAAAAAGCCTTGAATTCAGAGGTGGTTCTGAGCAATCGAAGGGTTTTGATAATCTCATTGCGTAATGAAAACAGTTGTTTGGAAGGAGTATTGTTTTCTGGATCATTGTTTTCAAGAACATTGTTTTCAAGAGCATTGTTTTCAAGAACATGTTTGATAAACCGGGCAGAGAACAAGATCGCGATCTTCGAAACCGAACCCTTATCGCCATAGGAATCCGGTGTCACTTCACTAATAATTCCGGGGCTGTTCTCCTTTATTTCACTGCTATAGACGTCCGTGTCATGAGAAAACGTTTTGCCTGAAGGGTTTTCAATATTAGCCAGATCTGCAAATAACCTTTTCTTGTTTCTGGCGGATAAACCAGATCTGGCTATTCGTTGTTTTAACATCTGGTAATCCGGGTCCTGCAACTGCAGTGCAGACCTCAGTTGTGAATCCCGCATCTGTTTCCAGAACTCTGCGTGTACTTTAACCAGACCTTCTGAAAAAGTACAAACAGAGCCCACCGGGGCTCTTGCAAGGTGACGAATAACGTTTCTGACCGAACGGGAGAGATTTCCTTCCTCAAACAATACCTCCAGTGCCTGCCGGAAATCATCTACAGTACCCTCGGCAAACTTAAGCCCATGGTCATTGCTATCAAGGACCAGTTCACGATAAAGCGGGTCGCCGGGATCCGGTAACCGCCGCATTGTCATACTGTTGTCAAAGCCGAACTCACCAAGAGGATCACTATAGAATTGTGTTTGCCATATCTCCGAAGCACTGTTGAGAATGTATGGGTTTGCCCCAATTAACCGCAGTTGCAGGAATAGAGCCATTCCGTAGGATTGGGTCATCACCCGGGCCAGGTTGGCATCAGACGAATAATGCTCTACATCCTTCAATCCAATCTGGAGGAAAGGCCCGGCTATTTCCCAATCCAGGACAATTACCCGACTGTCCGCGAGCAACCGGTCTTGTTCCGGGCGAACACTAATGGGCACCCTTCTTGCGACAAAACCAGTCTCTATCTCCCATTTGCGCCAGGCCAAAAGGGCATCGACGAATTCATTAGGTTTGCTGAAATAACGAAGCAAAGGCTTCAGCCTATCTAGGGTTCCATCCAGTTTGTACAGCTCACGCAGCTGAGAGCGATAGGCTCTGTGCTGGATGGTCGAGAAAAAAAGGGGTGAACGAGCCCCCAGAGTGGTTTGCGCGGTAAAACGCTGATGCTTGTCGACAGGTATCAAATCGTCGAGAAAAACCTTGCGATGACGGCTTCCTGAAGGTGGGAGCTCAACGATGAAGACCCTTTCGTCGGGGGCCAGGGCGAGTAATTCTGCGATCAGTAACCTCTCCTGGTGATCGGGTTTCTGATCAGTGTCCAGGGCTTTTTCTGCGTTGGTCACCAGACGAAGCAACAGTCTTCGTATCAGGCTTCGCAGAGCATCAGGCTCCGTGTCCATGTTAATGACTTCATTGGCCAGTGTGACTACATCAGCCAACGGCAGTTGGTCTATTTTTTCATCAAGCTGCTGTCCTGCCAGGGAGTCTGAGTGTTGGGTAAAGGCTGACTCAATGGTATTGATCAGTGTCCGGGCATCACGCGACCCAAGCGGACCAGAGGACTGAAGCATAGACAGGGTATTGCGCAGATTATCCGGAAAAGCCAGGCTCTTGCTCTCTGGCACGTCCACCAGAACATAAGTTTCACCCGAAAGGTCGGTGACAACAGGCAGGTACTTGTTGTGTTTGTCGCTATCAAACGCCTCGCCACTGGCCAGAGACACAGGATCAGTAAAACTGAAATCGCCATCAGGATCGTGCTTCAGCCTTTTGTTAATCCCAAGGGAAAGGCTTGCTTGCAGCGACTTTCTCTGTTCGCTCCTTTTTCTGGCGTTCAGTCTCAGTACTTTTTTGTCTGCTTGGTCCGTCAGATAGTGACCCAGCAAATCTTTCAGAGACTTGATATACCAATCGCTCAAGTCGGAAAAGTTAGTTTGTGACCGTCGGACCGAGAGGGCAAGCAGGTCATCTTTTTCGAATACTGAAGCTATCAGGTCAGGGCTGGAGATCCGGAACGGGTCTATGTCATTGCCACCAGGTGCGACAATGTCCTGCAAAGACCCAAGCAACAGGCGAGTAAACAATGCTGTCATCTCTTTGGATGGCGGGTTTGCGACTTTCCGGGCCAGTTGATACCCCGCCTGCTGGGTCCGGAAAAAATTCTCCCGGGCAAAGGGATCGCCATAGGCCACCAGACCCACCCCGGAAAACGGGTCACCGATTGAGTCTGCGCGGACAAAGGCGCTCATCTGACGTTTTTCTTGTGGCTGAAGCTCTTTTGAAGCCCCGGCCCGGGCAACAGGGAGTTCGACATCGGCAGTCGGCAAAGGCATCAACTGGTAAGGAGAAAGGTTATCACCGGTGTTTTGATAGAGTCGACGGTTGTAATCCTCAATCAGATCGGAGAGTTTCTGCCTGCCATTGTTTTCGATAATCGCTTCAAGCAGTAAACGTTTGGCTTGTTGGAAATCAGGGTCACTCTCTTTACCCAGACGAACATAATCCCTGCCGGTGGGCAAAACGGGCAAATTCCGGAGTTTTTTCACCACCCCTTCTGCAACCGGGAGCTTGCGGGTTATTAACTGCCCCTGGGCGTCTTTCTCAAGTACCAGCTTGACGTGAGGGTCTGACTGTGACCAGAGCACATCGCCGTCGGCGGGCAGCATGCCGGTCCATTTGCGCCCCAACTCATCCACCGCCACCAGGGCGTTACGGACAGTGATTCGTTTTGTCCGGATTGCAGCAAACAGAGTCCTGGCAAAACCTTCCACGGGGAAATGCTCCCCACCGGCATCCGCGCCACAACCCACCAGGCTGACCGTTTTGACAAACCGCTCACCGCTTATGCGCTTGATTACTTCGGCCAGTTGCTCAACTGTTTTCCCGCCCAGGAGAAACTTGTCGGAGCCGTCTCTTTCCCCCGGATCTCCCGGAACCTGACTGCCGTGGCCAACTACAATAATGCGGGTGTCGTCTTTAATAAAGTCAGCTTGCAATTCTTCAAGCTCAGTGTTGAAGCCTGTATCCGGGTCGAACAGGGTACCATCAGAATCCAGAATTATATGGCGGCTGAAATCGGGCTCGTATTTGTTTGCCAGATATAAGCTGGCTTTGGTTTCATTGTCGCTGTCATCCAGTTGCAGAATGACCTGGTTTTTGTAATGGCTGTCTTGCTCAGCGATCAGGGCATAACGCTGGGTTTTATCAGCATCGGGTACCCAGCTACTGGGACTTTCATCAGTATCGACACTGGTTAAATCAATCTTTGATAAAGGATTGATTCGCATGAAAGAGGATTGTTCGTCAAGATCATTAATGTCTTTTCTTGAAAAAAAAGTAGACATATAACTCCGGGTGATCTCTGTAAACACACGGGACCCGGATATATACATCGCCGATCTGGAATCACGCAGTATTCCATCTCTGCGATAATAAAAATAGGTGCTGGCAGTTTTTCTTGGAATATTTAATTCCCTACTGATTGATTTTACAAGTTTGTTTTTATCTGCATCGGAAATATCCAATGGTTTATCGATATGTAAACGTTCAATCAATTGATAACGTCTTAGGATATTTTGCTTAACTTCATTGAGAACCTCACTGTCAGGTGGCGCGATAATCAAGTTATTATTGGCGAATATGTTGTCTTCATACTTTAATCTTATTTCCACTGAACCAGGAATAACCCTGAGGGAATCCGGGAAGACAAAAAGAGGTTTTTCGCCGTGATTAGCTATGGCTTCTTCGATTGCTTTAACAAAATCAGGGTATTCTTCCCTTACTCTGTCATAGTATTTATCGCGTTCAGGATCAGGTGTCCTGTCAAAAAGCAGCTGCTCCGGCCCTTCCTGGGAAAGATAATTAAGAATTGCATGGTTAATGGGGTAAGCCGGACCGACCCAACCGCCGTCAAAGAAAAATTTTTCCGGAAAACTAATGTGCTTAAACAATTCCTTGTTAAAAGCAGGTAGAATATCAACATCCAAATAGACCCCCCCTCCTTGCTTATCTGTGGCTTGCTTATTTTTGGCAAGTACTTCCACTCTTACCAAATCTGATGCAGCGGCTAAAATCCACCTGAGTGCAACTTCTTTCTGGTACCACTCTTTCAGGCTGGCTTGATCGTCTGTCTGCCAGAGTTGATTGATGTCTGCCAGCCTGAATTTAGCGGGTTCAGAGCTGCCCTTAAGCTTGGTTATCTCGTCCTCCAGCGCCTTGATTTGCTTCAGGCTTTCACTTTCTATTTTCTCTAATTCACTTCGATCCATACTCAAATGGTTGACTAAAAACGTCTTTGCCATGTCGTCGAAGGATTTACCCTCTGCGATGCCTTTTTTTATAGTGCTATAGGCCAGATCTTGCAGCTCATTCAAGCGTTCCACAAATTCATCCCTGACATTTTCTTTTTTCAGGAATGATGCGGGTATTTTCTCAGCGGCAACCGTTTTATGCATTTCCCGGGCAAGTACGTGGGCTAAAAACGCGTTCGGATCATACCAGAGCGTCATGGACCAGGAGGGAAACTGTGAAACCCAGATCTTTAGATAGTCTCCAACACCTTTTTTGAGCGGACCAATCCAGACAGTGTGAAACTCTTTAGGTACCTCAACCAAAGTATCCAGCAGGTACTGCTTTATTGTGGCGCTCAGGTAGGGGACTGCTCCTTCACCCACAAACGTTTTGGGCAGGTTTTCCTGCATCTGATAAACAAGGCCGTATTTTTCAAGGGCGGTTCCATCCGTGCGAAGAGATTGGTCAAATTGTTCAATTTTTTTCTCCAGCGACGCTAAATCATACGAACCAAGCATACCCAGACGGGGCTTCAGGCTGCGCTGGAACATCGCCAGAGTCGGTATTGCATCATCGGGATTGACGGGCCCCAGTAACCCGCTGTTCTGTGACAAAACATACGACATTTGTCGTAATCCCACAGAGCTTTCAGCGAGCAGGTCTTGTTCAGGCAAACGCTCAACTTTGACGCTCCCGTCACTCTTGCGCACTGCTTTCAGTTTGTCAGATTTGTCGGACAGTGACCAGGTTACCAGACCGGTATCCGAAAGCAGGCCAACCCAAAGGCGACCCCAGATATCGACTCTCAAAAGACCGTCCCGGGCAGTTACTGACGAGGTTTTTGTGGTTGTCAGGGTTTCTTTCAGATAATCGCTGACATGCCCATCGTTATCGATGCCTGAGCCAATCAGGTTGATGCTTTTAACCGGCGTATCACCGGTCAATTCATTGATTTTTTTAGACAGATCTGACGCGCTTTGACCGCTCAGGGTAAATGTCCCATCGCTGGATTTGCCCAGACCTACCACATGAATCCGGCTATCACCGTCCAGAAATCTGCGAATGTCGGCATTATTAACCTTTGCACCGGTCTCACCATCTGACCAATGATCGCTGCCAATGACCAGCCAACGGATTGAGTTGTAACTTTCTCTGGTTTGTTCTCTGGTTTGTTGGCGGTTTTTATATTTTTCAAACAGGTAGCGACTGGCCTTGCTAATTGGGTTAGCATCGCCAGGCTCCATCTGGATAACCAGTTGTTGACTGTATTGGCTATGCTTTTGTGGAGCGGTGTACACATAGCGTCTGATATCGTCTTCTTGGACCAGGCCAGCGACCGCTTCGCTGGCAATGGTAAAGCGTGCTCCGTCAGAAAGTTTAAGAGCATCAATTAAAGCTTCGAAGCCTGTCGTCCAATTCATTAAAACTTTGCTTTCCCTCAGAGCCTGATTACCATTGAAGACTTGATAGCCTTTCGTAAACCTTTGTACACCTCCGAATCGATAATAAGGTAATCTCCCATCAACCTTGTGACTGGTTACGTACAATTCTTTTTGTTGGGCATCTGGCCAATTTTTCAAGCGGTACAACTGAAATCGATCAATCTCTTCGTATTGTAATAAGAGCGTGTTAAGAGCAAACTGAATGCTTGGATTTTCTGGTTTTGCCGCAAAAAATAAACCCGGATTTTTTTTTGATGGCAGGTAGGTCTGATAGGGTATGAATTGAATTTTCTCTAAAGGCTTAAACAGTTGCGAGGGATCAGCAGCCGCCAGACGCCGCTCAATGTCGCTCTTCAACTTGGGGTATTTTTCACCTAACCAGGCGATATCGTCTGAAATCTTCTGTGTAATGGCGGGATCCTGGTTATCAGGAAGGAATTCTTTGCCAAGCCGCTGGACGACCAGCTGGGTCTGTACTGCCCTTACCCTGCTCCAATCCGCATTGCTGACGTTTGAATCATCAAGCCCCTTGAAAAGATCCTCATTAAATGCAGGCGTAAGCGACGTGTCAGAATAAACGCCACCAACACTGGCAATAATCCTCAGTTTTACCAGTGCATTAGCCGCAGGCTCATGATTACGCAACCCCAGTTCTCTGTAATAGTAATTTTCGGCATCCTTACCGTCTTTCCCGTAACCATCGCTCCAGATATCATTAATATCTTTTAAGGTGAACTTCGCGTTGGGATAAGCAGACTGTATCTCCTGTGCAAATTCCCGTAAGGGTTTTTGCAGTTGTTCTTTTTTTTTGTCAACGTCCGTCTGGTACTTGAGTCGGCTGACCAGAAAATCCTTCACCGCCTGATCAAACTGCTGGCCCTGTTCTATTTTTGGTTTTATGGCTTGCCAGGCCTCATCTTGTAAATTCATCAGGTCTTTCAGTAAATTCGATTCAAAATCGGACGGATTACCGGGACTGGGTTGGCCGGTCAATTTACTGGTCACTGATTCTTTGAGCGCTTCCCTAAGTACACCGGCGAGCATTGCCTTGGGGTCATACCAGAGGTTTATTCTTAAAGCGGATTCTGAATTGGCCAAAATCCATGTCCGGATACGCTTCAGCTCCCTATCAGTTGGGTTAACGCTAACAAAATGCAGCTGCGAAGGGACTGTATCCAGGTTGGTTTCTAACCAGCTCCAGATGTCTGAAGCCAGTTGCGCAAATTTTACACCGGTTACCTGCGGGTAAGTTCCAATCAGGTTGACGAGTTTTTCGGAGACCTTTAATACCGAAACAAATGTCAATGGCTCATTCTTATGGCGATGGCTATCAAGCATCACAAAAGACGAGAGCAGGTCTTCAAAACGTGCGTTAAGGTCTGCGTTCATAACGCGGTGATACCCTAATAACGGCCCAAATTCCTTATTGAACGTCTTGGCGTCAGGAATCAGTTGGCCGATTGATTTCGGTGCTGAACCTTCAGCAGGATCCGTATCGGAACGGCGAACCCTGCGAGCTGCCGCCGGATCGGTGATTGTGGGATAGCGCCAATGGAAGGGCGGCTGCAGACCACCAATCGGAGTCATTGTGCTAACCGGTGTCATTGTGCCAATGGACGCCAGTTGCAGGCGATAGCTGCCGTTCCCGTCAGGTTCTGCCGTCAGTTCCACGTGACGCCCCAGAGAGCCGTGTCCGGTTACCGCCAGACGCATGGACTTTCTGTTGTCTGTCTCTGTCGTTTGATTAAACCTTACCTCAACGGGAAGGGTGTCTTTGACCATTACCTGACGGGGGTTCACTACCGGTAACGGCAGTTTGTCCTGTCCGGGATAGTGCCGTGGCAAATCAAGCTCAGCACGAATCCGGTTTTTGGCCGCATTGGCATCTTCTTCTGGTGCCAGCCCAAGGGCCAGCCGCAATGCCTCCCCCAGTTGGTAAAAGAACGAAAGATGGCCTGACAGCCAGCCGAAACCATAGGGCAGGTCTCCCTCGTCCGGATCAAAATGGATGACCGTGAATGTGCCGTCATTGGTTGTCTGGTTAACCGGTATGAACGTATCATTATTGGTTGTTTGGTTAACCTGTACGAGATCATTAACGGTATCATTTTTTGTACTATGCTTGATCGGCAGGTAGGTCAGCGGACCGGACTTACTGCCGGGTAATGCACCATTGCGACCGGGGATAATTAAACTGACATACTCTCCGGGGATCGTCCTGTTACGCTCATCGGGAGAGACTTTCATTAAACCTTGGTCGTGTATATCACCAAGGGTGTCAGGTCTTATCGGGATCGTTAGGTTACCCGCCAACATCCTTAACGCATCGGTATTGTTCAACCGGTGTCTGAACAGGTCGCTGGCATCCACCAGTTGCCACAGGTCACTGCCGAGGGTCTGGTTACTGGAACGGGTCAGGTAGTCAGGCGTCAGGTAAACTCCTACTCTCTCACCCAGAGCTTTGAGGGTAAGGAATCTGCCCCGAACGCTGCTGGTGCCGTTGTTTAAGAGCGACTCCGGCTCGGCCAGACCGTCGTATTCATCCTGTTGTGCTTCGTCATTTTTCTTCAGGCGCTGAAGATTTGCCAGAGCCGTATTGTTGGGATCTCGGGCGATCAGCCAGTCCAGACTGTCATCAAGCGCCCTGCGGAAAAACCATTGTTCACTGCGCAACGGTTGTTCGTCGTAAACGGTTTCGATGGCCTTGAGCAAATCCGCCATTTCCCCGCCTGTACGGTTACTCTCCGCTGACGCTTGCCAGTCTCCCATAACGCTGGCAAGTGCTGGCGCCAGCCCGTCACCCTGATAAAGTTCCCGGACGGCATCAACAAAGTCTTCCGCTGTGCCGCCCCGTTTCCTGAGATCATGGCGTTGGCCTGACACCAGTCGCTGGTAGAGATCGCCGGACTCTGGTGGCCATTGCCGGGCCTGGTAGCGTTCATCAAGCCCATAATGCGGTTGCAGTGCTTTCAGCCTGTTGTCAGTGATTCCCCAGAGCTGTTCAATACCGGCCACAGCCACGGCATTGTCGGTCAGGGTTTTTCGCCATGCAGGTACCAACAGGGATGACAGTCCGTGTCCAAGAGCCTCGTCAGAGTGCCGGGAAAGATCAGCGGCCCCCAGACGAATCAGTGGCTGACTGTCGTTTGTGAAGGTTGCGTCACTGTCAATAAACAATCGGTCGGACTCTGCCTTGATAAGAGGGACCTTGTTATCCGGGCCACCCGGATCACTGGCAATCTGCAGTCCGTGAAGAAAAGTCAGCAATTGCCGGTTAAAACCACCGTATAGAAACAGTCCTGCCAATTTCTTGAGGTCAAAAACCAGCCGCTGGAGCGTTTGTGCCGGATCCTTGTAACCGAGTGAATGGTAGCCTTCCACATCAAGGGTGATGTCGACCAGTCGCAGTGGCGGAGCGGCGTCGCCCTGGGGGTATACCCTGATGCCTATTTCTGTTCCGTTAACCCGGGTGCGGTAACCATCGCCAAAAGCAGGACAGGCTATTGTCTCGTCGATGCGCAAAAGAGGCGCGACGGGTGTGAAAGCATAATAACTGTCAGGCACTGGTCTGGTAACATTGCCTGTTGGGACGATCTCCTCGCTTTTGAGCCAGGCAAGTGTTTGACTAAGATCGTTTTTAGAATGCCAGTGTCTGGCTTGCAGTTGGGCACTTAGAGGAGTTGGCGGCTTCTCAGGATTTTTTGGGGCATTGAACAGATCAGGAAGCAAAGACTCCAGCCAATAGAGTGAAACCGGTGATACTTTCTGATTCAACCATTTGGCAGCCAGGGTTTCAGAGATAAAGTCGAGCTGTGTTTGAGTGGCTATAGCGGAAACCACGTCATCAGTCTGGCTGATGGGAGACGGGATTAAACCACCACTATTTTCTGCGGAACCATGCTGGCGAGCCTGAAATTCTGACCAGAAGTTATTGGGGTCACAGGCTTCATAAACGACCATTGCCATATTTTTCAGCAACCTGGCAACGAGTTGGTCAGCTCCGAGCGATTGCCCGATTAACAATGTAACGCCATCGTCGTCATAAAAGATATTCTGACCCGGCAAATCAGAGTCAGACAGGATAATACTGATATTCCGATGTAAATAGTGGGGAAAAAAACCGGACTGCTCGATTAACCAGAAGGCTCTGTCAATGGCTGTCCTGACCGTACTGATGTGTGCTGGCGTGGCAAAGGCTGATCCGGGGCTGGCCTGATCCGTTGACAGTCTGATGCTAAAAATATCGGTATTAACAATGGCCGGGTAAAACCAGCCATCGCTGGTCTTGAACCACTGCCTTTTGGGAGTAGAATTGAGAGGATTTGTATCAGTTAGATTGGCGGGCATGCAGGAAGCTCTCCTGAGCTGTAATGAATTCTACCGAAGTACGACAGTGGGCAAGACCAATTTGAGTAATGCAACAGATGTCGTTTATCAGTAATATCACTGTGTTAATGATTTCTGAGTTTTTCAACCCTGACTCATCGTAGTCGAAGGTAGCGGAGTCGTCAGGTTTTGTATCATTCCCTGGCTTGCCGATGGTACAAACGACGTGCTCTCGCCACTGCGATTGCCCGATAGGGCACTGAGGTCCTGAACCAGTCGCTGGTAGTGCTGGTAAAGTTCCGTATCATTCAGGCTTGCCATCACTGGTTGCTCACTTTCCGCTGTACCCGTTCCAACGTCGCCTTCCTCACCTCCGACCAGGCTGCACAGGTAATTAACCAGCCGTTGCCCCCTGGATCTCAGGCTTAAGCTGATGGCATCAGAGCCGTCAGCTGCGGCAAAATGAATCAGTTTGCTCCCGGCCCGTGTTCGCCTGCCCAGCGGCAGGCCCCGGCGAATCCAGGCGGCCAGGATAAAACTGCCGCCAGTGACCGGAGGTGGCATCAGGCGGGATAAACCGGCGGGGCAACGAGCCTGATCACCGCTGTCAGTGGCATTACGCCGAGCCAGCGAATGCCAGCTTGCCGCCTGCAAATCTGCGAGGCTAACACCAGCCATTCGAACACGGTTAAACGAAGCAGGGGCGAAGAAGAGCTTTACCGCGCCATTTTCTTCTGCATTCTCCAGCTCCAGACTGACAAGGTTATTGCCAGAGCCGGGGTGGACACTGGCACCCCTGCTTTTAAGGTGGAAAATATCATTTCCCGAATCTCCATACAGCCCGGCCTCGGGCTTGGCAGTACCTGAGAAGAAAAACACGTCATCACCTGGCCCGCCATGCACTGGTGCTGTGATATTGCCAAGCTGGTAAGTGCCATCCAGTCGTTTATCAACCGTCAGCCTGGAGTGAGCAAATAAAAAGACACCCTTATATTTGACAAACAATCCAACTTGTCTACTTTTTCCCTGTGTCTGATTTCTAGTTCCGGCAGGACAGGTTATGGCCGGTGCGCGAAGTTCGCTGAGCGAGAGGTTCTTGACCCGGTTTCTCCACACTGGTTTCAAAAGCCTTATAAAATACCCTTCTCACGATTCCAGCGTTCCGGGCACTTGCAGAAGTTCGAGTTCCGCATTGGACGCCTTAAAAACCACTATCTGCTGGCCGTTGATGGTACGCAAACCTTTTTTCTCCGGAAAGCTGCACGGTGACGACTGCTGTGTAATGAACAAGGGCAAAGCCAGTGAGGCTTACTATCACCAACTGATGGGAGGCTGTATTGTTTTATCAATAACAGCAGTGTTTCTGAAGATATTAATATTGCTTCCGGATCCAATTGCAATCTGAGCCAATTCCGAGATTTTGCCCTGGAATGCGTTACCAATTATTTCGAGTTTGTTTGACAGGTTATTGATGTTGCGAAGATTAATGAATATTGCTTCCTCGGGAATCATACTGAGTTTTGTTGTGTGGATGGTTTCACCAATGACCTTGTTATTAGCGAAACGTAAGCCTGGGTCCGTGTGCAAATCATTGGTGGATGCATCCAGATTCGCAGAACAATGAATGTTAACTGCGGCCCAGACAGGGAGATAAAAAACGTTGTTCTCTATAGATAGTGCCCCATAATAGCAGCTTGTGTGGACAATAACGTGAGTTTGAGTACCTGGATTAACTCCGGTTGGCTGGAAAGTAATGTGTTTTATATGATTGTCTGCTGTTTCTCCAAAATTGAATTTGTCATCGTACTGAACGCCAACTCCGATCATGTATCTACTTGTAAAGTTATCATGAAGCTTGATAACAATTTCAAAACCGTCATCAGCAGCCCCGATGATGTCCTGACCGCTCTTCAAAACGATTGCATTGGCGATAAGATATTCAACAGTGGGCTTACCTGTCACGAGGGCAACGGTTGAAGAAGTTGTTTTGGAGGAAAGCAAGATAACAGTGTTATCAGGAATCTGTTTTATCAACTCACTTAAGTCATCTGCAGGGTCGGCACTGAGAACATCGCAATGTCGTTCCCTGACAAGATCACTGTCGTCGATTAGCCGTTTTTGAACCCCCGTCGTTTGACCTCTGAGAGAGCTGCATAATTTCCTTGGAGGGGAAGTTGCAGTAGTAGGAGCTGCAGTAGTAGGAGCTGCAGTAGCATTAGCAGGAGCTGCAGTAGCATTCTGTTGATAGGTACCGTTTATTGGATAGTCGGGATGTAGGCCAATCTTGCCCAGGGTTCCTGCATAATTAATTTCTATGGGTGTTGATGCTTTAGTGGGTGTTGACTCTTTAGCGGCTCTTGACGCTGAAGTGGCTGTTGACTCTTTAGTGTCTGTTGACACTGTAGCGGCATTTACCGGGCAAGCATTACTATTCGAAAAATCCAGCGCATCCAGAAATTCAGTTCTCGAAGAGCAATTGGCTGTTAACACACGTAGGTCGGCTTTTTGGCAAAGAAGCTGATCATTGGAGATAGATCCAGAATTCGTTATATTGCCATTGATAAAGCTGTTCACCGCCGTGGTGTTGCCAACCGTACCTGTAACGTACCCCCCCGATGCCGGCGTGTGCAAGTCTGCCCGAGGTTTCGACCGTGCTGTTCACCGCCGTGGTGTTGCCAACCGTTCCTTTTACCTGCCCCCCCCCCGATGCCAGCGTAATTTTTATCACCATTGGTGAGAATATGAACATCTTTCGCCCAGATATTACTGACTGTGCCAGTATCATCAACAACACAGGCTGCTAACCCGGTCGTGTTCTGGGAAGTTATACTGGCACCAGTAAAGTGAAGGTTCCTGATGCTGCCTTTCAGAGTGTCAATAAAACAGTCAGACAGGCCGCTGATGGTACGGCACTGCCCATAGTACTCCCCGGTGAATGGGTGGGTATCATTGCCAATGGATTGATAGTCTTTAGTGACAACAATATCTGCTGTCTGTTGATAGGTACCGTTCAGTGGATATTCTCGACCAATCTTGCCCAGGTCTTTTGCATCATTAATTTCTATGTGGGCTGTTGACGCTTTAGCGGGTGTAGATTGAGTGGTCAGGGGCAGTAACAGAAATACAGGAGCGATGAACAGAGCCGAATTGTGCTGCAACTTGATCATTTTCAGGACTCCTTGGAAAAGTCGGTAGGAAGCCTGGACGCTGTGTTTATAGTTTTCCATTAATATGATTATGGTGTTGCAAGAAAACAGGCGGATCTTTTTGTCAATCCTCTCTTTAGTGCTGCTATTCAGGGTATTAGCCATGACTCCTGAGCCGCTCATATAGAGGGCGAGGGCGTTGCAACAGCCTCTTTTAAACGAGGGGGTGAATCACTCAGGCTATAGATTCAACAATATGGCCAGAGAGGCTATGACCCCCAGAGCATTGGTCACTGGGGTTGTATCAATGAGAAGATTTTTTCATTGTTCGAACGTCATACCGAATGGATCAGCAAAGGTAAGGCTGGAACCCCTGTAGAGCCTGGCCTCAGAGTCTGCGTATTGCAGGATCAGTTCGGCTTTACCCTGCATCATCTGGTCATGGGAAAACAGATGAACGACCAAGTTACTGTATCTATTGAAGAAGGTGCCAAACAGAGATTTCCCCAGGTACCACAAGTCAGTTATGACCGGGGTTTCTTATCTACGCCGTCACCATGGATGCACGACGAATCGTGTCTAACTTCACACTCGCGTAGGCTGTCCCGGTAAAGTCTGCGCAGACGTTGGCTCTTGATCCAATGCTTTGCCAGCAACTATTTTGAAAAACCTTGGTACTACTTTTGATCAGCTACAATTTCCATGTTTTGCTCGCTACTTGGTTCTTCTCACATGAAAACTCCATCCTACTTTGCAGCAAGACAGCAAACAAGCTTGTTATTCATGCCTCCTGATTCATCTGTAGTTATGCCTGATATTTCCGTTATTGATAACCCTGAAGTTAATACTGATGCCGATCGCGCTGAGCAAGAGCAATTATTTACACATTTGCAAAATGAGGTTCGCCAAGGGAACGTTGAAGAAGTTGGCAACCTGTTAGATGCTTCTCCGGATTTAATTAATCAATTGGATTCCTTTGGAAATACGCTGTTGCATGTAGCTGCAACACAGGGGGACGCAAGTACCTTAGAAGCACTCTTGAATGCGGGGGCAGATATAGAGATACTTAACAATCAGCAACACTCACCACTGCACTTAGCAATCATTAACAATTATCCTGAAGCTGTAAAACTATTGATAGAAAGCCCAGCTCGTATTTCTGAACGATTGAGAATTATCAATCAAGAAGACTCTCAAGGCAATACACCTCTTCACTTAGCAGTATTGGCAAGGAACACTAAAGTCGTGACTTTACTTCTTAGTAATGGTGCTAGCCAGGAACGATCCAACAATTATGGATTTACACCACTGTACCTTGCTGCTATTAATGGAACACAAGATGCAATAAAAGTGTTATTAGACTGGAAATCTGCGATTTCTCAAGATGAAGTGTCAGCACTTTTTCATATTGCCGCAAATTTCAATAGTGAGTCCCTTATGGAAGGTTTGCTAATTAGAGGTCTACATCATGGGTTTAAGTTCTATCAACCATGCATGCCTGATACAATGGACCAGTTTTGCGTTCAAACTGAGTCAGGTCTAACTGTCTTACATGAGGCGGTTCTTGCTAATTCATATTCTGTAGTAAGGCTTCTAATAAGAGTGGGTTTGATAAAAATTAATGCACAGGACGACCAAGGTAATACTTCGCTGCACTATGCAATCCAGAATAACGATATGGAAATGATTGAAATTCTTTTGTCAGCAGGAGCAGGTATTAATATAATGAACGGCCTTGGATACACGCCTTTGCATCTTGCAGTCCAACTGGAAAATCAGGTAATTGTAGATTATCTACTGAATGAAGATAAACATAAAGATGAAATTGCCAACCCCAATATTCGTGCGCAAGATGGCCGAACACCTTTAGATATTGCCTTTGAAAGAGGGCTATTGAAAATGGTAAGAGCTCTGGGCCCGATTACATGGCATAATACTTTACCTAAAGAAAATAAAATATTTCATACAATTATCCATCGGATGTTTGTTTTGCAGGGGATTGACCACGCAGAACTTCTTCAAACACTTTATGAGCATGATCCCTACCTGTCTTTCGATAAAAATATGCAAGATTTTTCCGGTAATACGCCTTTGCATGTTGCTTTAGAAATGGGTCTTGACCAAGCTTCTGTATTATTCATTCGTTTATACAAGCCAGCTTTAAATATCCAGAATAATGAAGGACAGACACCTCTACATGTTGCTTTACGTTATGGAAATCAAAAAGCTATAGAATTTTTAATAGAAAAAGGTGCAGATTTACAATTAACGGATAACAATAATGAGTCGGTTTTAGACTTGGCAACGTCCATTGGTAATGAAGAAGCTTCTTCATTGATTCGAAATAAAATTGAGAGTTCGAAAACCAACGGAACGAAAAGTGACTCTGAGCGGCAACCCCCTGTGGTTACTGAGCTGCAAAATTGAGGTATACTTCATCCTCAACTTTAGAGTTTTCAAAGGACAATAGTTCTACTTAATTCATCCAGAATCTGCTAAAAGCAACCGTCTCAAGTCCAGTAAAAAGCGAGACGGTTGCCATGCTCAAGGTTGTGCGTCAGGAAACCGAATATAAAACCGGACTTGGATGAAGAGTCTGGCGGATCGGACTATCCCTTTCCTGGGTTAAGCGACAGTGGTTTTTTTACCTCGTTCCCACGCTGGGACCCGCAGGGCCTAAAAGCATGGGAGCGAGTCAAAATGGAGCAGCGCCAGAAAGGTTAGAGTTCAACTCCATTAAGGGGATACCAGCCTTTTTCCATTAGCTTTTCATAAGACCATGGGCAGGTATCAGGGAAGCTGCTGTTGTCCAGTTTTGGGTATTTAGTGGGGATATGGCGATTCATTTCCCCGATAGCACCCTCTTTGGCATCTGGGTAAGCACCATTCAAAGCACCCTCAACCCGTCTTTCTAAACAAGCGTTCCTCCGCATTAACTTATTAATCTCACGCCTTGCATTATCAATAGAGTTCAGCCACCCATTGATAACCCTTTCCGTGGCAACCGAATCTCTTAATACTGTTGTTTGATAATCACACTTGAGTAAATGGAGAATAAGATTGGTTAGAAAACGTTCAAGATTATCGACTTTTGATTCTATGCCCAACTCCAAATCCTCTAACAGATTTTCTAAATCCAACTGGTCAAAGTGGTGATTTCGCAGCAAGGCTACCTGATTGGATAACCACTGGTGATAATCAGTTTCGTATAAATTACTCATAATGTTCACTCCATTAAACGGATACCATTCTTCAGCCATCAACCGCTCCCTCCCAGTCGCGCTCCAGGCGCTTGGTGGATACCCCCCATCCCTGGGGATAAGTCGGCCAGCAGGTCTGAGTTTCACTTTTGTTCGAGGTTTGAGGATAGCAGTTGGTGAGGGGGGTGCAAAGTTGTTGGCGGGGGTTTCACCTGGTGAGTAGACCGGCGGAACTTCCCCGCCAGCCCCTCTCAGAACAGTACGTGAACCTCTCGATTCATACCGCTCCCATCAGGCAGGCTTCCTCATTAGCCAAAATTTACTCGGGGGATACCTGTCTTCCAGCAGGTATTACTTGCTAAACCTTGATATCATGCTCGACTTTAGAGTTCTCAAAGGACAATAGTTCTAATTAATTCATCCAGAATCTGCTAAAAAGCGACAGTGGTTTTTAATTTTTATTAATTAACCTCCGTCGTCTATATTCCCGGCGTCGTCAGGTTCTGAATTATTCTGCCACTTGCCGTCGGCACATACGACGGACTCTCGCCACTGCGATTGCCCATCGTGGCATTGATCTCCTGAACCAGGCGCTGGTAGTGTTGGTTCAGTTTTGTGTCATTCAGACTTACCACCACGGGTTGTTCACTGTCCGCTTCACCTGCTCCAACGTCGTCTTTCTCAACTCCTGCCAGACTGCCCAGGTATTTAACCAGCCGTTGCCCCCGGCGAATGATCCTGTTTAGAAGAGACAGGGTTCCGTTGCCTCCACTCTGAGCAGCCAATGCATCCTCCGGGATGCTCTCATTCAGTGGGCGTTTGCCATTTGACTGCGGGGCGTCGACTTGCGCAAGCACCTCACTCATGTTTAGCACCTTGTTATTGACGATCAGGCGCTCAATGGTCTCGCCTTCCTTGCTGAAAAAATTTTGCACCCGAAGGCTCTGGCTGGAGTTTGTCGGCTCAGCGCTATTGTCGCTGTTTTTTAGCAGGCCAGTATTTGGCGAGACCGTCAGGATAAGATCCCCGCCTGCTTTTTGATAGTGCAATGTCTGGCAGTCATGGGTATTAACCTCGAGCTGGTCAGCCGTGCCAGTGGCGTTTGCCAGAACCCATGGGTCAGTGTTAGAGAAGTCATCGCCAGCAAAGTAGTAAGTGGTGCTCTCTTCATCTATCAGGTACTGATGTTCGGGGATTTTTTCATGCAAAAGTGAATAGCCAGATTTCAGCCGTTGACGGATGAATTGCTTGTTATCCAGAATCCCGTCATCCAGCTCCAGACTGTCTGGCCAATCATTGGCATAGAAGAGGTGAGGGTATTGCCAATTGCCCATCCTCACCAGATGTTTGATACCGGATGCCATCATGTTTATGCCTTCAGGCGACGGGAGATGCCGACTGATGACCAGTTTCTCAACAGCATAACAGTTCAGCGCCCGAATTTTTCTGCGTGGCCTGAGGGCCTCGGTTTCCAAAACAACCCGGCCATCCCGGTAGATGGTTAGAAACCCACTGTCATCTATTGTCATAGCCAGGTGCTGACGGGGGGAGGTAAAAAATGGCATGACCTTTCTATGAAAGACCCTGACGCCCTTCGTTAGCCTGATCTCCAGCCCACCAGGTTTCTGGCTCAAGCTGATGGCATCAGAGCCGTCAGCATCGGCAAAATGAATCAGCGTGCTCCCGGCCCGTGTTAGCCCGCCGAGGGGCAAGTCCTGGCGAATCCAGGTTGCCAGGATAAAACTGCCGCCAGTGACCGGAGGCGGCAGCAGGCGGGATAAGCCGGCTGGACAAGGAGCCTGGTCACTACTGTCAGTGGTATTGCGCTGAGCCAGCGGACGCCAGCTTGCTGCCTGCAAATCCGTAAGGCTGACACCTTCCAGCTGAACCCGGTTAAACGAAGAGGGGTCAAAGAACAGCTTCACCGTGCCATTTTCTTTGCCATCTTTCTCAGAATTTTCCAGTTCCAGGCTGACAAGGTTATTGCCGGGGCCGGGATATACGCTGGCACCACTGCTTTTAAGATGAAAAATATCATTTCCCGACTCTCCGAACAGCCCGGCCTCCGGCTTGACCGTACCCGAGATGAAGAACACGTCATCACCTGGCCCGCCATGCACCGATGCCGTGATATTGCTGAGCTGGTAAGTGCTGTCCAGCCGATTGTCAACAGTCAGCCTGGAGTGATAGTAACTCCGAAGGTTTTGGCCGGTCAGAACTCTGGCTTCGTTACTGACCGGATCAATCGTTGTCAGGTGCCAAATATGCTGCTCCAGACTGTCAATAAAGTGCCCGGTAACCAGACTGCTGTCTTCGCGTACACAATGGGGAACGTGCCGTAAATCGATGCTGAAAAATATTTGTCCATCGTTGTTTACTTCCAGAAGGGTATAGTTTTCGGTCAGCCGCCAGTCCAGCTTTTCCGGTTGTACCCCATGCAATATCAGGCTATTCCCGTTGTCCCGGTCTATGATTTGGGTGCCATTGGCCTGGGCGTGGATAACGTAAGTATCCGGACCCAGGTGACCAGAAAGCAGGTCCGGGCCCAGGTTCGCCACCATCCGGTCAGCGTCTTCGCTACCATAATGTCGGTTGTATCCTGTTCCCCCGATGGTGGTGGTGATTGAACTATTGCCCCTGATGTGGGCAGCGGAAATTATGAAAGTATCATCGCCCCCTTTGCCATCGACGGTGAGTCCGGCGAGGGCCGGGATTTCGAAAAAATCGTCGCTGGTCGGGCCATTGAAAACCTCAAAATTTCTGACCGTGGAATCCCATGTCTGATAGGTGACCTGCGATCCGGGCAGCCGGAACGTAAAGAACAAACGACTTTTGATGTTTATATCCGGTGAGCAGGGTTGCGTATCGTTTACAGGACAAGAGTGGCGCACTGAGTTTTTTTGCACCGACAGTTTCAGCCGGACAAATTCCGGGGCAAGGGTTGCCTGGCTTAAGTCCAGTGTGTCTTTGCCCGGACCACCGTTAAAATGGATATAGGCGGGCAGCTTCAGAACAAAAAGGTAGTCATCCCCTCCCTGGCCATTAAAACTGCGCAGGGCACCTCTGGACACATAAACGTTATCGTTATCATCACCGGAAAATCTTATGTTGCCCTTCCCGGTGTCCTCCAGGATAAAGTGATCGACCGTTAAACCATTCTTCAGGTCGACCGTCACATCACGACTCACCGACAAATCAAAGACCAGTGTATTGGCACCGCTACCGCCGTCCAGCGAGGTACCCTTCTGCCAGGGGGCGTCAATGATGACCCGGTCGTCTCCGTCCCCCATGCTCACCTTGTCCAGGCCACCCCCGGTGCTGAAAATATCCGTACCATTGCTGCCAAAGTAGCTATCATCTCCGGAGGTCCCGGCAATCTTGTCCATAGCATTGAATAGGGTCTGGTGATAGCGCCAGCTGCCGGTTGAGTCAGTATTTCGCCATCGGGTCTTTATGATGCCCTCTGTCACATTGACGGTCATGCCATCCAGTTGATACTTCAAGAGGGTCACCTTGGCGGTCAGACTTCTGGAGCTTCGCCGCAAGAGCCGGGTACTATAAACGACGGCAGACTTGTCATGTACCAGCTGGTTGTGTCCCTCTCCGCCGGTAATCACTGTCGTATTACCCAGGCCAACCGTGAACAGGTTATTGCCTCCCATATCCTGCAACCGGTCATCACCTCCCATGCCCAGCAACACGTTATCCGTGGATGGGTTGCCCGTCAGCTGATCATTGCCCGGGCCGCCAATAATAATGGGGATGCCAGAGTATGAGTCTGAAGACAGGTCAAGGTGAACCGTCGGCATAATCACCGAGCTGTTGTATAAAGGGGAGGGACTGCATTTGCGAATAAAAGGAGTCTCGAAGGTATAATCCATCTCCAGCATGTTCAGGGTTTTGGCCATTGGCTGACCGGGGAATATTTCGGTCCATTTAGACAACGAGGTATATTGGCGCGCCTTCCTGAATCCCGGTATCACCTGAGGGCGGCCATGTTGTTTTCTGCGACCGTCTGCCCCGGTTTCAAACAATGTTAAAGTCAGTGTGTGCCATAACTCCAACAAACCAAGACCCTGGGGCACAACAGAGAGACTCCGCAAAATATCAGAACCTTCAGTGAGCACCTGCTGTTGATTCAGCTTAAACGTCAGCTTCCGTAAAACACCACTGCCTGGATTGCATCTGGAAGAGGCGAAACCAAACTCAACCACCAGCGTGATATTATTGCTTTCCTGGCTGGCAATCCTGTGCAGGCCAGCGCCGAGGGTTTTTCCTTCATCGGCAAGGCTTTCCAGCTCAGTCTTTTGACGCCATTGATCCCGGGGGAATTGACCTACCGGTTTTTCAGGGTAGCGATTTAAAAATGCCAACATCTCCTCTTGGGTAAAGGCATAGTCATCCACTACTCTTGTGATCCGGCATGTTCTGCTGCCTGAATTAACACGAGTCGAGAGGGTAGTGTTCCTAAGGGTTGTCAGAGCCCCGGTCAGTGACCGGGAAGGTTGTTTGCCCGCCACGTCGTCCCAGTAAATACAAGTATTGACCTGTACTGTGTTGAAGTCGGATAAGCCGGGGGTATGAAAGACAAATGTCGCATGCTCATCAGGCTTTTGAGCGTCAAAAAGCAGGTTCAGGCTCTGGTCAAAGGGATTAAACGTCAAACTGGCCTTCTGACGGTGCTCACAAGAGTTACCGGCTATTTCCCAACGGACGACCACGACTGGCCATTTTCCTGTTGCAGGCTTCTGGTGTTGATAAGCGTGAATTTTGTGATTGCCCAGATCGCTGCCACGACGCAGCAAGATGATGTCCGAGTGAGTGCCCGTGTATACCTCATGCCAGCCCTCACCCAGCATCACCCTGTTAAAGCCGCTGCGCAACCGGATAGAGGTTTCTCCGCCGTTGGCGACCACCGTGTCGTTCCCGCCCCGGACATCCACGACATTGGTGCCGTTGGTGATAACGAACAGGGTATTGCCGTGGTCTCCCCAGATCCTGTCATTGCTCGGGGAGCCCTGAATGACCTCTACCTGTTCCAGATGCTGCCCTGTCGACGAATCAGACGGGTTCCGGTGGCTGAGGTCCAGCCTGACCCCATTTTTTTTAAGACGGTAAGAAACGGTATCCCTGCCAGGACCTCCATACACCTCGTTCGAGCCCTCACCCAACAACGCCAGGTCATCACCCGTCCCCAGGTGGATCAGGTTGGTGCCATCGCCAGCACTGACAACATCATTCCCGCCCAGGGTATGGGCTACATTTTTACCCCCCCGCAAATAAATTTTGTTGGGCTCGGCGGTTCCCCTTACTATCAGACCTTGCTTCGAACCCACCACATTTTCAATACCGCTAATTGTCCCCCCGGTTTCCAGCAGCTGACAGAGGGTTGTGTAAAATACGGTGGGCTCATTGGGTTGGTCTCTTTTGCTGCGTTCTATCAGTCCCTGCTTGCTGAAGTAATACACGTCCTCGTTTGATTTCAGGTAGATGCCCTGATTCGAAAAATAGACATGACCTCTTTGTGTATGTCCTCTCCAGTTGCTGGCGAATTTGTACAGGATTTTCCCAGCGTAATAGAAGGTCTGGCTGCTGTACTGATCAGAAATCCGTTTTACGCCTGTGTGCTTTTGATCGTACCCCGTCAGTAAATGTTCAGATATCAATACTTTGTCGTCTTGTTCACGCAGGTAGTCAGCTTTTATTTCTGACAGCGGGGCAATGTATAATTTCTTTGGATTCAGATCCTCGTCGGGGGTGGATGCGGTGGTTCTGAAACTGCGCTCCGATATGCGAAAGAGCAGAAGAGAGGTTGTTCCCCCTGTTTCCCTGCCATCCGGCGCAAGGCGTTTAAGGTTGTGGTCTTGCAGGTATTCAGCAAAATGGTTACGCCAGCGTCCCTGTTCCAAGTTAACCTCGAAGAATGCCCGGGATTCTGTCCTGCGAAGGTAATGGTAACCCTTAACCTTTTGCGAGAAGTTGTTGATTCTGGAGTAAGGAAACCTGACCTCTGCCGGCAAAACCAGGGTATCTTTTCCATACCCCCCTCTAATGTTTCCTCTGCCTAAACCCGGTTGCAGCACGTCATTGCCAGTACCGCCATACTGTTCGATATCGCCAAGGCCATCTACGAGCCGGTCATTATCAGCGCCGCCGGACTGTAGCGCGCCGTCAAAAAGAGTGTCATCACCGGGTCCGCCAAAGCCTTTCCCGCGATATTGCAGATAGAGGACGTCATTACCTCGGTTGCCATAGGCACTCCCTGAATCGCCGATCCAGATCCTGTCATTACCGGGGCCCCCAAACGCCGTCCCTGACTTTTCGATCCGGATAATATCGTGGCCGCGGCCTCCTTCTGCTTTACCTTTCTTAAGGATCAACTGGTCATGGCCTGTTCCGCCATAAAGCTCCCCCCGGTCAGCGATCAGGGTGTCATTGCCACCCAGACCATAAAATATCTTGTAACCTTTCTCACCATACATATAGTCCTGCTCAGACGTCCCACTCAGCACTCGCCTGAGGTTGAGCTTATCTTCAAGAGCAAGTCCCTTGTCTCTTTTACCATTCAGAATTCGGCTAATAGATATCTTCAATGACTCAAGATTATCCTCATACTTATCCTGATCAAGAAAATCGCTGGCGTCCTGGAAGAGCTGAAACTTCCTGTAGCCCGCTTTCTCAAATTGATCGGCCTTGCCGTCAACGTATTTCTTGAATTCGTCGCCCGCCAATAAAGCCTCGAAATCCTGCCTGGCGTTAGGTGGCGGCATCAGTGCCGCCAGGGCAGTCTGCACGAAGCCCAGCAGTGTGCTGACCAGGTCCACTAGCAGACCCAGCTGTGGACAGAGGAAGTCCAGCGCCGTACTGAGCACATCAAGGCCAAGCGTCATCAAATCCAGGCTCATCATTGCCACAAAAAGGGTCGCCTGTTTGTGGTTGCCAGCCTTGCTTGCCGCATCGGCGTTTTCGACATTACCGTTCAGCGAAAGAAAACCAGAGACAATAGCAACGACATTGCCAATAACCGGTAAAGCCCTGGCAACCATTCGCGACGCTTTCGGGCCCAGTTTTAAAGCGACGCCAATAGTCCCTGCCGGATTTTTCGTTTTGACAAGGGTTTTGCTCAGCAACCAGTTGCCGCTCATAGCGAGGGTGTAGGTTGAGCCGATGATGTTCAGGCTCGTCCCTGCATAGGCCATGTCCCTGGCATCATCAGGCATCGCGTACCCGTACTTTTCCAGATTGATCAGTGTCATCGTGGACATGGCTAAACCAGCGATGGCATTCCCTGCGCCGAAACCCACTCTGGCTCGGGTGAATTTCTTACTCCGGTCCAGCCGGTCCAGCGTGCGCATGAATTTCCCTTGCCATCTTTTCGACCCGCCTCCAGGTGTGGTGTCACCGGGCTCAGAGCCATCGCCGCCGGTATGGCCTTTTCGGGGCTGGAGGCGCGCCATGAATTCCGGGCTTGCAAGCAGCTGTTCCTTGACATAGCGGGTGTCGTCGGCGCTGTAGCCCGAGTCATTGAGCAAAATGACCATTCGGTCAATGACTTGCTCCGGCGTCAGTCCCTGTCGTTCCGCCAGCGCTTGCCGTAACAGATCAAGAAGATTCTTTCTAAACCTCGGATTGTCGAGAATGTCCTCGGTGGTAACCGCCGCAAAACGTCCCTGTTCCAGCAGCAGGAAGGCGTCTGCCAGCAACCCCTTGTCACCAGCAGTCTGTCTGATATTAATGAAGCGTCCACTGACCTCAATGGCATCCAGGTGACTGCTGACCCGGTCCATCAGGGCCATCAGGGTTCTGACCGGCCCGAAGCCGTAGCACAGTTCGCAGTCTGCATCGGGCAGCCTTGTTGCCTGACCGGCTGGCAAACCTGTCTGGTCCAGTTTCTGCAGGGCCTCCCGGAAATGACGGTCGGACATATCAACCATGTCAGCCATCTGGCCAAAATCGATATCACTTCTGAGTGCGGCAACGCTGTCGGCCACATTCTGGCGAATATCTCTGGCCAGAGTGCGGGCTTCGGAGGAACTTTCCCGCTTCAGCCTGTCCGCCATCCCGATAAAGCTGGTCAGACGTTCCAGCAAGCCGGAGAGGGTCAGCTTGCCTTCCTTAACCGTGAACTCGCTGACCAGCGACTCTGGCGACAGGCTGTCTATGCCCTCGGGTAGTCTGACTCGCTTCTGTTGCAGGGCCAGGAATGTTTTTGTCTGATCCTCTGGTTTCTGTGCTTGGGCGGCTTGCAGGAGAGCCAGTGCTGCCGCGGCGGTCAGCGGACTGTCAGCGTCGCCATTGCCCAGCACCAGTGTGTGTTGGGCAGGCATCAGGTAGGAGGCATCGGCGGTCATTGAAGGGTCGGTCAGCACCCGAATCATCAGATTGCCGGAGGTCAGCGAAAATGCCTTTTTCCCGGTCAGGCTCAGTAGCCCGTTGAGCCGCTGATAAAGCCCGGTGGCAAGCCTTTCAGGCAGGGAACCCAGCGCGGTGACCTCTGCCGCAAGCAATTTCCCGGCGATGGTTTCGGCCAGACCGGCCGGGATGGCTGACTGCCGGGTATATTGCAGGAAACCCTCTGCAAACTGCTGGCGGGTGACATCGTCCATCTTGTCAATAATGGCATTGACCTGGCCGGTAATGTCAATGTCCTTCAGTTCACTAAAAGTCTCATAATGGCGTGCCAGCTGTGACAGGTAAGCCTCGGTGCCCGAAGCACTTTTACCCGGATTCAGGGGCCGCCGTAACAGTTGCTTCAGACCATCCTGTGATTGGGGAGACATAAGCGGGAAAGGATTGCCCGGGCCCGCCGGGGTTATTTTCAGATAACGCCTTTTACCGTCTGCCATAACGATATGACGAGGGCTGCTGGCGGTGGTTTCAATGGTCGTATCCTGCCCCACTAAAGCTTGCACAGACGTTGGTTCTTTGCTCTGGGCGTCCTGCTGTTGGTTAACCGGCAACTGGAACGGCTTGCCGACGCGCTGTCGCAGTTCTACTGCCTCTTTGAATACGGTGTCCACATTTTGCTTCATATTGGCCAGCAGGCCGGTGTCAAAACGCTCCCAGCCGAGTCCCCGGGCAACAAAAGTGCAGGCTTTTTCCAATGCGGCGACTGTGGATGTCCTCGAATTTTTGTTTTCCAATGCGGCGACTGTGGATGTCCTCGAATTTTTGGATGTCCCCGAATTCTTCACCGAATTCTTTATGGATGTCCTCGTATTCCTCTCCAGGTTTGCGATTTCATTGATGTCGTTGTCAGGCAGTATGGCCGTTACTGCATCGGTGACTCCCAGGTGTATCCGGCTGGCTGGCTGGCCGTTGCTACTCAGAACCTGCTCCATCTTCCAGTAGATAAAATGAACCAGCAGTGACTTCAGGTAAGCGCTGGCAAAGACTTTTGGCCCGAAAAAGTTTTTTGCCGCCACCCGACTTAACCCCAGCAGCCTGGCGTCAAGCAGGGATTCCATGCCGGAACCGACACTCCAGAAGGCCCGGTAATCCGCGTTGATCAGCTCAGAGCCGGGGGGCGGGGGAATATAGGGGGCGATGGTATGATCAAAGTGGGGAGCTGGGATCAAGGGAGCAGAAGATCGTTTTTCACTGACGATCTTGTTGAAAAGAGTGCGCTCACTGACACTGACTTTAATTTCCCCTTTGGCAAGGCTGTCCTTTATTGCCTGAATCCTGGCGCTATTATGCAGCTCCAAATACGCCAGTGCCCGGCGGTAATCGGCTTCAGTACCACCTTCAGCTAACAGCAGGTTATGATAGCCTACGACCAGTTGCCGATAGAGGCCTGTGCCTGAGGGATTGTCAGCCACCGGGGTCAGTTCGAACTGACGGGTCAGTCCCAGGGGGCGCGACTCACCGTCAGGCACTGTCCCGGTGTTGATCCCGAACTGCCGCCGCACTTGCTGGCGCAAGGCTGACAGCGACCCACCACCACCCTCAAGAGCTTTCAACAGACTGGCACCGACCAGGCTCGCCAGGGTTTCCCGGAAAATAAATGGCTTGTTCCTGTCCTTCGTGCCCAGCCTTAAAAGGACAATGCCGCTGCCTGTCCCACTCACCTCGACACGACTGTCCACCAAGGGCAAGAGAGGCTTGAGGCTGATTCTTATTTTAAACGGGCTATCATCGGCAATGCCCGCGTCCCTGATGGTTTGCACCAACGCCTGAAGAAGGTTCGACAGACGTGACTCAGCCATCCCCCGGGCAATGAGCTGAAGGTCGTTCTGTAATTGCTCTTTGCCAATACGGCCCTTCCGTTGCAGCCTGCGATAAGGCTCCATGAAGACAAGCAGCCTGATCTGCAAAAGACGGTCTGGCCAGCGATCGGGAAGCTCGACGCGAAAGACCTTGCGGTGCTCTTCGCTGCGGATCAGGGTATAGCCAGGCCCTTGGTCGGAAAAAGCCAGGTCATCCCGGCGACCCAGCGTGAACGTCTTTTGGCCGGCTGTGGTCTGAACCCGGGCCTGGTGACGGCCCAGCCCGGTATCGGTGATGAAAGTCGGGGCCTTCCTGCCCGGGCCCGGAGGCAATGGCGGATTTTTTTGCAGGCGATCAAGCCATTTATTGGCCCTCAGGGCATTGGTCCGCAACCTGGTCTGGTCTGTGGTTTCCAAACCTCTGAGCCGCCGTTGAAAAAAATACTCCGCCAGCAGCGGCTCAGCGCCGGTCAGGGACGGTTTTTTGAGCAAATCAACAAGGGTGTCGTCCAGGTTGTCGGTCTGCTGCCGGGACAGCGGTGACAGGGTACGCTCGATCGCGTCCCGGTAATAGTCCGGGTCGGAGGCAGGGGCATGCTGAAGCTCGGCCTGCAGTGCCGCCCCGGCAGGCGGCTGCTGTCTCAACAGTGCCAGCAAACCGTTAAGCTCATCCCCTGCCGGAGCGGCCAGGGGGCTGTTCTGGCTTTCAATGGCAATGAGATGCTGGTTACCCAACCGGGTGACCTTTTGCCGCCCGGTGCTGGTCAGGACAAGGTTTTTCCGGCTACCAGCGGTGACCGGCACATTGTCGTAGGAATCCTCTCCGAGAGGAAGCTGTCCGGGGTCGGCCCATTTATCGCGCACCGCCTTTGCATCTGCCAGTAACGTCTCTGCACGACTTAACCAGGTCAACAACGACTGTCGTTTGGTCGCCGTGAGGGTGCTGCCCCGTCGGTCTTTCAGGGCATCGCTCAGCACACCCTCAAGGTGCCTGGCAAGATCATCGATCCCGGCCAGTGCTTTCAGCTCATCTTTGTCGAGCACAGCCGTGACCACATCCGCCGGGTCAGCCAGAAGTGCAAGCTGCGCAGTCACCATACCCTGGCTGACCAGCCCGCTCCAGGCCACCTGGGTCAAGAGTGAGCGGAGGTTCCCCAGCCTCGAACGACCAGCGCCGGGTAACTGGTCAACCCGTTGGTTGCAAAAATACTGAACCCGCTGAAACAGTAGACGGGTTTCCCTATCTCCTACCAACTGGTCAAAGCCGGACAGGGGCTCGGCAATGGCTTTATAGGCAATGCGGACCTGCTGGCGGGTTTTCACGGTCGTTATCCCGCCTGCTGCAGTGACCACCTGAACAGGCTCGGGGGCGGCAGCATTGGTCTGGACGGTCTGCAGGTCGAACTGCTTGCGAAGTTGATTTTCCAGTTGCAGCAGCGTCCGGTCCCCGGTGATTTTTTTCCCCTGCAACCAGGTCATGGCGATAGCCGGTGAGTCCGACTGGTCAGTACTGGCCAGTGCTGCCCGACACAAATCTTTCAGGACAGAGGCCAACGCCCCCAGGTAATTACTGGTGGAGTGACGTTGCCCGGCCAACACCGCCGGGTCCACCTGCAACAGCACCAGCCTGTTGCCGCTCAGGTCCCCGTTGCCATCGCGGCGATAGGGTATCACCCGGTCAGCGAGAGCCTGTTTGTCGAGCCTGATCACCAGCCTCAGAGGGTTGAGGGGCGCCATACCTGGGAACAGCTTAGTGTCCAGCTCAGTCATAGTGGCGGGTTGGATAAAGCTGTCGGGGAATCCCAGGGCATTGACCAGACGCTGCCCTGCCGGGCTGGCAATAAAGACTCTCAGTTCTGACAGCAGCCGTTGGGCCTGGTTTGCCAGTGGCTGGCCGGGGCGATAGTCGGCAGTAAGGATCACGGCTATCCTGTCATCCGTGCCCGTCAGCGTCCGTAGCTCGGAACTGACGGCTGACAGCCGATGATTTTCCCGGCGGGCAGCGGCCAGTTGCTCCTCCAGCGGTTCCGCCGGGTTGAGTTTGAACAGCCCGTTTGTATCTGACGCGGCATTGTCCAGTTTCAAGCCATAAACTGTCTGGCCATGGTCGTTCTTTTCCAGCACCGGGATCAAGGTTTTCCCGCTGCTGTCGTAGGCGGCTAACAGCCTGTCGTTGGTTTGCAGGCGGATTGCGCGGTAGTGACCGTCATCTTCCGAAATCAGCTGATAAACCTCGCCACTGGAACGCTTGACCGCTACAGGCGTGGTAGTGACCCCTGTGGCCGGAATGACACGCTCTAATCGGGAACCACTGCTATCGTGGATACTGTCATGAAGCGAAGTTCCCTCGCTCAGGGGGGTGGCTGTGATATCGCTATCTGAACGGCTAAGCACCCTGTGCAGCTTACCCTGGAAGGTCAGGAACTCAACTTTGTAATAAGGTTTGCCGGTATCGGTGTTACTGATGTCTGTACTGTCAATGCCCAAAAGGGGATGATCCGCCAGATTTCCCGTCAGGAGCAGGCGGGTTCCGCACCCGCCGACCCCGCGTCGGCAGCGTTTCTGGTCTGACGCATCCGGGTCCTTGATGACGACAACCTTCAACCCGCTTTCAGAGCGAACCAGCCGGTAGGTCGATGGAGCAAACCCGGCTGCATCGGTTACCGGGGCTTGGGAGTTGACCGCTGTTTTAAGTGTGTTTATGAAGCTGATCAGTTCCCGCTGCTCAGGGACCTGATAGGCCAGAACGTCGCTCAGCCGTTCGACCTGCTGATGGCTGAGCATCCCCCTGAACAGGTCCCTGTTATCATTCGACAGTTTCCGGTCAAACTCGTACAGTGCCCTGGCGAAGGTGCCAATATCCGGGTCATCCCGGTGCGTCTGAAGGTAGTCAGAGACCCTGTCAAAGCTCAATGTGAGTAATTCAGGCTTCCAGGCGAACAGCCACGTCATCGCCTGTTTAAAGTCTTTCTGACTGGCGGGTGAGCCAATAGGGTCAAACTGACGCTCAATGGCTTCCCGATTGTTGTCTGCCAGAAGGGTATAGAGAGTATTGGCCTGGTTCAGCGCAGGCAGGGAAACCCATTGTTGGGCAGCGTCAAAACCAATGGAGTTGCCCAGTTGCGCCAGTTGTCCGGCCTCCTTTGGCCAGCCAGATTGGAACAGGGCAGCATCAACTGCCTCTATACTCTTGGCCAGACTCAGGGCATAGAACCGGTCGACAACTGTGCCGAAGGACTCGAGGGTCAGCGAAGGGTTCTTCTTCATTCCAAGCTCAATGATGACCGCCGTATCCGTGACCCGCAAGCTGGACGCCTGCAGTAAAATATGGGGGTTTAACCGCCAGTGGACAGGCCGCCCCGCACTCAGGTCAAGCCGGTGCTGCTTGTGGAATTCTCGACGATGGCTTTCCCCCTGGTGACTGAGAATTTCAATAAACCGCCCGACATCATCCCGGAAACGGTCGGGTGCCAGCTGGCCGTCCTGCAGGGCTTGCCGGTACAGTCTGCCGCTGTGGCGCCTATCCAGAAACGATCCGGGAAACTGGCTACTGTGTGACCCCCTCAGCAGCATCTGTTGAAGATCGGGTGATGGGGCCTTTTTGTGGGTTACCGGCAACAGAGAGCCAGCATGAAAATAGACCTTGCTGCCATCTTCGGTGGTCAGCGTGTTCTCGCCTGAGAGCGATTCCAGACTCTTGATGCGAAACATCGCCGGTGTCTCAGGATTATCACCTTGAATGATCTGCTCATTAATAACGCCAAGCTGGATTTTGGTAAGGGCACGGGCCAGCCGCCTGACATCGGCCTCCGGATAGTTGGAAGAATATTGACCCAGTGCTTCCACCAGGGTGAAACGCCGCGATTTCGGTAATGACGAGAAGCGTCTCGAAAACCACGGCCAGTCGGTATCCATCCTGGACATTGCCATTTCAAGAAAGGTACGGGTAACCTCCTGATCGCGGCCCAGCGAGTCTGGTTTTAACGCCAGCTTGAGAGGGCCCGTCAGCTTATCGGACTGATACAGCTGCTCCATACTGCTACTTTCGAGCGGCAGAGCTGCGTCCAGCAGATAATGGCCATCGGCGTCTTTGAAGACCCGTCGCGTTGTGTCGTACTCTGACATCAGCCCGGTCCAGAGTTCCCGGTATTTTCCGCCATCCGCCAGGGGTAGCGAGTAGGTGTCAGGCAGTGTGCCGGGCAAGAGTCCGGCGCCGTTGGCAAGTCGGTAATCCAGGGTCGTCCCCAGCAGATCCTTGATCCTGTCTCCTGCTTGCGGGTCCGGGGTACCGGCTGCCTGTTGTGCAAGATCAGTGACCAGATCGTCAGTGACTTGTTGCAGGCCAACACGGTTGATGTGGTGACTGAGTGTGGTCACGGCACCGTCTGAGAGGTAAGTGTGGATATAGTCTGCCAGCCTTACCCCCGGAAACAGGGCTTGCCCGGGCAGTTCGTCGCTCGACAGTCGGAACAACAACAGGGTAAACAGCGACCTTAACTGGGCATGGGTTACCTCGTTGCCTGAAGCCGGGGTAACAGTGCTCACAAACCGGGTGGCGGCCTGCAGGCTGGCCAGCAGCCGCTCTTTCTCAGGACCATCAGTGACAGCAAACAGGACAGGGGCCAGGGGCTTGTCCAAATTCCCGGAGGCAAACCTCAGGATGATTCCGGTGTCTGCACTGCCGGTGATTTTTGTCTGCCAGATGGTCTTCGGCTCATCAACATAAGGAGGCAGCCGGTGCCTGAAATACCCGTCAAACTTTGAGTGAAAGAGTTGGTCACTGAGCGGTTGAGGCTGCGTCGAGATAATTTTGTCCACTGCGTAAAAAGTGGCTTCCAACTTATCCCTGTTGGTGGTCTGGTGACTCAGTGCAAGGGGGGGCGTTACCAGTTGCAAACCCGGATAGAGTCCCGGACCAAGCCATTTCAGGGTGGTCAAAGGTGTAGCACCGATTTTTATCGGGCTTTGATACATCAGGGTGTGTGATCCGGTGGGTCTGTGGACCGTGTAAGTTATTTTTTCAAAGATTAACCGGCCCAGGGCGTTGTCTTTTTTTACTGGCTCCGTGTTGGCAAGCCGTTCGTGAAAGGTCCAGACCAAATCCCGGTTTTTAACCGAGCCAGACAAGGTCGAGATTGTTTTACCCAGTGCCTGAAAAGCGGCATCCAGCAAAGGCCGGTGCCTGCTTAGCTCATCCAGGGAGAGCGGGGCTGTTATCAGTTGCAGGCCCGGTTGACTGTCGGCAGCCAGCCATTGAAGGGTGAATAAAGGTGAGTCATTGACGACTGTCGGGCTTCTGGCCAGCAGGCTTTCCGGTATGGCAGGTTTGTCAATGGTGTAGGTTTTTTCAAGGACGATCCGGCCAGATGCAGTGTCCTCTTTCAGATTCAGATTCCCGGTGTCGGCAAGCTGCACCAGGGGCGCCAGCCCCATTTGCTGGCGAACCCTTCTTTCAATCCCTTCAACCTCTGAAGGGGCAAGCTGACGGCCGCCATTCAGTTCATAGCCGGATTTAACCAGGGCAGTAAACACTGGAATCAAGCTGGACAAACGGTTTTTTTGGCTGGCAGCGGCATCGGTGTTAATCACCACTTTCTCGCCAGTGTGTGATAACCAAACGACGATTTGCTGCTTTCCGGCCACGGCTTTCGGGGCATCAACGGTCAGGGTCTGATCTTGAGATGAAGTTGCGGGATCGTTCCTGATTTTCTTCCGGTAATCTTCGCCCAGGGGCGTTGCCAGGAAGTCCTGAAGACCATCGACTAATAAAAGATACTCTGTGCCCCCATAACGAAAGTAAGCAGGGCTCAGTTTTACCGATATGTGGCGGTCAATCTTAAATGCAGTAGTGCCATCGAACGAATCACGGTCATCATAAAACGGGTCAATAGTCTCGACCAATATCATTGTTTTCAGACCGGCAACCAGGGATGCTTTCTTCTCCGTAAGGGCCTGTTGCAGATAAGTGCATCCCGCTTTCCCGATAGCCTGACGCAGAACCAGGCCCGCCCGTTTATCGGGCAGATTCCTGTGTGTCTCCACCAGAGCCGAGATAAAAGTGTCCAGGGATACTTTGGGGTGCTGACGATGGTAGTTCCTAACCCGTTCAAAAGCCTCTTTCAGCCTGCCCTGATCATGCTGGGAGGACAACCGGTACAGAACCCGGGCGAAATCCGCGACCGACCCGGAAGCAAATTGCCAGTTGTGATTGATGCGGCTGATGCCATCCACAAACTGTGTGTACAGGGCGTCTTTCTGCTTTGGAAAAGCGACCGGTACCAGTTCTGAGGTCAGGCCATAATTACGGCCAGTGGTGATTGCCGATAATCTCCAGATCGCCCGTAACTCCGTTTGAGCCTGACCGACAGCCGCCACGTCGGGATGGTTTAGCAGGGCGGTTGCGAACAGCTTTCCTGTAGCGATAGCCTCACGGTTATCAAAAGTGGTGTCTTTTATTCCCACCGTCAGGGTCAGTGGATTGCTATCAAGGTGACTCTGATACAGGTAGCTTTCGGAGTTAAGGGTAATGATTATTTCACGACACAAGCGACCCAGTGACATTCCGTTCCCGGAAACTGCCTTTCCCGACTCAAGAACCGCTTTAATAAAATCTTCGGCTCCGGTAAACAAGTACAGAAGTCGGTAAAGACTGGCGGGCAGATTGAACCTTGCCAGCTGCTGCCAGCGGGCGACAAGCAGGGCGTCGCTGTCAGTGGCTGTGGCAGGCAGCTGATGATCCCAGCTGGGCATCCGCTGAAGGTTAAAATCAACAGACACCATTTTTTGCAACTGCGCCAGGGTGTCCCAGGATGATTCTGACCGCCCGCCGGTCATTGCCCAGAGGTTGGCCGTCAGCAGCAACCGGCTCAGTGTGTCCTGCCCGATGATGTCCGGTGCTGCTTCGTGATAGTCGAAGAAGGAGCGGGTTACATGCTCCAGCTTTGCCTGGCTGAGTTGACCCAGCCGGTCGAGGATAGACTGCTCGATCCAGTCCCGGTGATGTCTGGACAGGATGTCAGTGGTGAGCAGGGATCGGGCTCTAATAAAAAAGATCCCGTCAACGTCCGGGTCTGCACCCAGTAAACCCCGGTTCTGAACGAATTTTATTACCGCAGCCGTTGAATGGCCGGGAGGGGAAAAGCCTATCTTTTTGAGTGCAGGCCAGGGTTCACGAACCTCCAGGGTGCCGAGGTAACGGACTCCATCCAGGCCACTGTTGTAACGAGTGACAGGTTGTCTTAAGGTTCCTGGGGCATCGATAAAAATAAACGTCGGTTCTTTGTCTTTGCCTTGCGGTAATTCAATATAGTCATAGTAATTACTCAGGGGTAAAGGCATCCTCCCATGTTCGATACGATAATCCAGGGTGTCGATAAACAGCGATTTTAATCTGGCTTGCAGTAGTTTTTCGGGCGCTGTCCACTGTCTGCCAGTGCCTTCAGTCTCAGAGCCCACTCTGGCCAACTCATTGACCGTTTCCTGCATCAATGAAGCAAAGGCTTGCCAGCCGTAATCCCGGATGGCTGACTTAAGTTGAGCAGCATCCAGATCAGAGATAACAGTCATTAAAAAATCGGCGGTACCCAGTTTCAATAATCCTTCAAGTTGAGTGACCGGTGAGCCTTTAATACCCTGTTTATCTCTGTCAAATTCCCTGGTTGAACTGTCCAATGCCTGCTTGTACAAATGGGCAGTAAACATGGATTTCAGCAAGTCAGAATTCAGACTCAGTTTTTTTGAGACATTTGAAGCCATATATTGGCTCAACTGAAAAACTCGCCTTAATACATCACTTTTCCTCGGAGCAATAAGAGTGGCAATATAGGATGTTATATCCCCAATCCCGCTAAGATCGACCCCGATATTAACCTGAACATGGTAAGGTAATGGCTTTCCTTTTAGCTCGGCAGGCAATGAGACCTCAGGATTCATCTTTGAATTAGTGTGTAACCGGTATTCTTCTAAATCGTCAGTGGGATTATTGCCAAGCAGCTTGTTATTATACTCTTGAGTGATGTCGTCTACGGTATAACCACTCTTAGGTAAATTCGCTAAAACCTTGGCTAAGGTATTGGTGGCTCGTGATAAAGCTGAGGATTCATCCATATAATCCGAGAGAGGCTTGGGCCCGGTAATGATTTCAATGATAGAGCGACCATCATTGTCATCGGTAGATAGAACCAGAGCAGGGTAGGTAGGGTTCAAAAGCTCTTTAGGGATATATTTAGTAAACGCAAGCGATTGTCTCGATTCAGCATCTACGGTTATGCAATCAAACTCTATTTCAAGACCGAGCCGTCCTCCTTGAGTGTCATCAGGGACAGCTGGAAGTTTTGCATCCTTTTGTAATATCGTAATGTCATCAACGCCAATGTCCCGCAGTATGTTTTTTTGAAGGGTTTCAGAATCGCTGTCGATGCCTTCCAACCGATTTGCTGCAACAATATACCGGACTATCAGGCTTGATAAAGTGTGATAGTGTTCAACCCGCATTTTGCCTTCAGTGACATACTGGCCCGGATCAATTTTCAGGACACAACCGGTATTATTAACCAGAATCGGTTCCGGCTGAGTTGTACCCGATGAAGCGGGAGGGGTGATGACCAGTAATAGTCGGACAGAGTCGGGTATTTTGACCTTGTTGAAGCCTTTGCCGACAGAACCATCAATAATACCTTGATCCACCAGTTTCTGGAGGTTTTCAAAGGTCTGGCTCCGCGTTTTCTCCAACGTTTTGGAAAAAGCCTGGTATTTAAAAGTGCTTTTGAATATTCGAAGCGTTCTGATAATAACATCCTGCGCTGAATGCATCTTGTTTGAAGGCGCATCGTTTTTCAGAATATCTTCGATATATTGGGCAGAGAACAAGATCGCGATCTGCGAGCGCGAGCCTTCGTCGCCATAGAAAGCCAGCGGCACTTCTCTGAGAATTCCGGGACTGCCCGCTTTGATTTTGTGACCATGGAAGTATGAAGACGTTCCGCCTGTGTCTGGAGGGTTTTGCATAGAACCCAAATCTGTCAATAACCTTTCCCTGTCTTCAGCGGGCAAACCGGAGCTGGATATTCCTGTTTCCAACGTCTGGTAATCCGCTTTCTGCAACGCCAGCGCAGAACGCAGCTGCGAATCCTGCGTCTGTTGCCAGTAATCCCTGTATATATTAACCAGACCCTGCACAAACCCATCGACAGTGGTCTCCGGCTTTATTTCGAGGTGATTAATAACGGTTCTGACGGAGCGGGCAAGGCGCTCTTCCCTGAACAATACCTCCAGTGCCCAATGAAAATCATCCACAGAGCCCCGGGCAAACTTAAGATCATGGTCATTACTCTGAGCGGCCAGCAGCTGATAAAGCGGATCGCTGTCAGCGGGCAGCGGCTGCAGTTTCAGTCCGTTGTTAAAACCGTAACGGCCAGCAGGAGATCGAGGGTCATCCGTTTCCCATATTTCCATAGCCCTGGTGATAACAGAGTGGGGTGCCTGCCTTGCATGCAGTTGCAGGAGCAGAGCCAGTCCGCAGGATTGGGTCATCACCCGGGTGAGGTGGGAATCAAACGATTCTGGTCGTGCACTCGACAGTCCGACCTGAATGATAGCGGGCTCATTTTTTTCCCACTGCCGTATAATCACCCGGCTGTCGAAGATCAAACGGTCGGGTGCCAGCTTTATATCAACGGGTGGCGTGATCGTCTCCAAACCATTCTCTGTCTGCCATTTGCGCCAGAGCAGAAGGCTATCGATGAATTTATTCGGTTTATTGAAATAGCCAATCACATCCTCCAGTCCTTTTGGTGGTTCATCCCATTGCGCCAGCTCACGCAGCTGGGAGCGATAGGCATTATGATCAATGGCAGAGATAAAAAAGGGCGAACGAGCCCCCAGAACGGTCTGTGAGGAAGAATAGCGATCTTCGTCGTAGGGCAGAGAAAAGTCCAGATAAGCCCGGTGTTCAGGGTTTTCCGGAAGCGGAACCCTGAAGCCGCTGTTGTCGTCGGGAAGTCGGCTGGACAACTCCGCAATCAGCAGCTTCTGCTGGCGATTGGGTTTGTCACCGTTTTCCAGCGTGGTGACTACGCTGGCCACCAGACGCGACAAGAGTTTTTGCATCAGGCTCTGGACTGCCCGGTGCCCGGTGTCGAAGTGTTCGATTTCATTGGCCAGTGTGACCACATCAGCCAGCGGCAGTCGGGCCATTTTTTCATCGAGCCGCTGTTCTGGCAGGGAGGCTGAGTGATGGGAATAGGCTGACTCAATGGTCTTGATCAGCGTTTGGGCATTACGCTTCTCCAGCGGACCTGAGGACTGGAGCATAAACAGGATATTGCGCAGATTGTCCGGAAAAATCCCGCCGTTAAACTCTGGCACGCTCACCAGAACATAAGTTTCGCCCGCAGGGTTGGCGACAACAGGCAGGTATTTGCCAGGTTTGTCGCCAGCAAAAGACTCTCTGTCAGGCCGAGGCACAGGATCCGTGAAACTGACCTTACCATCCGGTTGGTGCTTCAGCCTTTTTTTAACCTCACGCGAAAGGGTATTTTGAAACGACTTTCTTTGTTCATGCCTTTTCCAGGCGTTCAGTCTCGGTGCTTTTTGTTCCGCCCGTTTGTCGGCCAGAAAGTCACCCAATAACCTTCTCAGAGTCTTGACGTACTGCTGGGCCAATTCGGAAAAGTCATTTCGTAGCTTTTGGGCATTCAGGGCAAGCAGGTCATCTTTTCCCAATACCGAAACCAGCAGATCAGGACTAGAAACCCGGAACGGATCTATGTCGTGGCCACCGGGTGCAATAATGTCCTGTAAAGACCCATGCAGCAGGCGGGTAAACAGTGTTGCCATGGCGTCAGATGGCGGGCTTGCGACTTGCCGGGCCAGCTGATATCCCGCCTGCTGGGTCTGGAAAAAGTTCTCCTGCGCATAAGGATTACCATAGGCCAGCAAGCCAATACCCGAAAACGGGTCACCAATTGAGTCTGCACGAACAAAGGCGCTGAGGTGCAGCTTTCTTGGTGCCCCTGTCTGCACAAAAGGCAGTTCAGCATCGACAGTCGGCAACGGCATCAACCGGTAAGGGGAAAAGTTATCACGGGTGACTTGTTGCAGCCGAAGGTTGTAATGGTCAACCAGGTCGGAGAGTTTCTGCCTGCCATTGTTTTGGTGATTGTTGTCGATAATCGTATCAAGCAGTAAGCGTCTGGCCTGATCGAAATGAGGGGCATTCTTGCCCAGATAGGCATAATTCCTGCCGAGGGGCAAAGCGGGTAAATTCCGGAGTTTTTTCACCAGCCCTTCTGCAACCGGGAGCTGGCGGGGCATTAACTGTCCCCGTTCGTCTTCTTCAAGCACCAGCTTGACGCGAGGGTCTGATTGTGACCACAGCACATTGCCATCGGCAGGGAGAATGCCGGTCCATTTGCGCCCGAGCATATCCACCGCCACCAGGGCATTACGGACAGTGATTCGTTTTGTCCTGATTTTACCAAACAGTTTCCTGGCGAACTTTTCCACAGGGTAGTGCTCCCCGCTGGCAGCAGCGCCACAACCCACCAAACTGACGGTGCTGACAAATTGCCCGCCAGTTATGCGCTTGAGCACCTCGGCCAATTGGCCAACCGTCTTCCCGCCCAGGAGAAACTCTCTGGAATCGGCCTTTTTGCGAAACAGGCCCAAGCCAGCCTTGTTACCCTCACTACCATGACCCACAACAATAATACGTGTGTCGTCTTTAATAAAACCGGCTCGCAATATCCTGAGCTCAATGTCACGGCCTGTCACTGGATTAATCAAGGTACCATCAGGCTTCAGTCGTATATGCCAGCTAAAATAGGGCTGGTATTTTTTCCTCAGGTAAAAGCTGGCTTTGACTTCATTGTCGCTGTTACCCAGCTGGAGAATAATCTGGTTGCCATAATGGCTGTCTTGCTCATCGTTCAGGGCATAACGCACGGTTTTATCAACAGTGGTGACCCAGCTACTGGCCTGTTCATCAGTTTCCAAACTCACTAAATCAATCTTTGCCAATGGATTAATTTGCGTGAAATAGGATTTTTTTTCGTAATCAAGAAGATCCTCTCCTGAAAGATAAGCATTGAAATATTGCTTCATGACATCACGAAACACACTTGGCCCTGATAGCTGCAAGGTCGAGCCGGATCCATACATTATTCCATCAGTCCGATATGAAATAAAAAAACCGGCGGTTACTCGATCGATTCCCAATTCATTGATAACGGCTGCCTTGACTTCAGCGAGATCGTAACTATAAAGTTTTGATGGATTGTCTATATCTAAACGTTCAATCAACTGATGCCGTTTTATCATTTCTTGCTTAACTGTCTTGAGAACCTGGCTGTCCCGTGGCGCAATAATTAAACTATTTCTGGGCTCGACCATTTTTGAAAAAACCAAGGTTATTTCTGCTGAACCAGGAATAGCCCTGATGGATTCTGGAAAAACGAAAAGAGGCTCTTTTTTGTGATTGGCTATGACCTCTCTAACAGCCTGGGTAAAATCAGGGTATTTTTCCTTTAATTGATTATATTTCTCCTGTATTTCCGGATCAGGATTTCTTTTAGGAAAAAGTTGTTCCGGCCCTGGCTCACTTAAATACTCCATAATCAGATGATTAATTAAATTATTCAGCTGGCCTTCAATTAAAAGATTTTCCGGAGGGTTAATGTGTTTAAACAAATTTTGATTATAAGGAGGTAGCGAGTCGACATCCAAATAGACACCTCCCTCACTCTTATCTTTAATAAGCAGATCTACTCTTATCAGGTCCGATGCTGCTGCTAAAACCGCCCTCAGCCCAAGCTCTTTCTCGTACCACTTTTTCAGGCTGGCTTCATTGCCTGCCTGCCAGAGCTGGTTGATATCGGCCAGTGTGAATCCCCCGGATCCGGGGTTGCCCCGAAGCCTGGTCAGTTCATTGGCAAAATCCGTGAATTCCTTCAGGCTTTGCCTTTGTATTTGTGCTAATTCTCCTCGATCCATACCCAAGTGGTTGACTAAAAATACCTTTGCCATGTCGTCGAAGGTTTTGCCCTGGGCAATGCCATTTTTTATAGTGCTGTAGGCCAGATCTTGTAGCTGAAAAATACGTGCCAAAAATTCATGTTTGCTACTTGCTTCTGCCAGAAATGCTTCGGGTATTTTCTCAGCGGCAACAGCGTTACGTATTTCCCGGGCAAGCACCGGCGCCAGCAACGCTTGCGGGTCGTACCAGAGCGTTAGCGGCCAGGAAGAAACCATCTTGGCCCAGACCTTGAGATGAGCTTTAACACCTTCGTTGAGACGACCAATCCAGATAAAGTTAAGCTTTTCAGGTACCTCGACCAAAGCATCCAGCAGGTACTGGTTTATTGTCGCGGCCAGATGGGAGGTCACAGCTCCACCAGGAAGAATTCTGGGCAGTTTTTTCTGCATCCGATAGACAAGCATGTATTTTCCAAGAGCCGTTCCGTCCTGACGACGTTGGTCAAATTTTGTGATTATCCTCTCCAGCGCTGCTAAATCATTCGGCTCGAGAACACCCAGCAGATGCGGCTCCAGACTGTGCTTGAACATGGTCAGGGTCGGCACCAGATCATCAGGATTGCTTGGCCCCAGCAACCCGCTGTTCTCTGACAAAACAGAGGGCAGCTGACGGAGTCTGATGGCACCTTCAGCCAATGTGTCTTTTGCGGACAAGCGTTCGACTTTGATTTCACCGTTACTTATGCGAAAGGCTTTCAGCTTGTCAGAGCTGTCGGCCAGTGACCAGGTCGCCAGACCCGAGTCAGAGAGCAGGCCAACCCACAGGCGCCCCCAGATATCGACTCTCAAAAGACCGTCACGGGCAGTCACTGCTGAGGTTTTTGTTGCTTTCAGGGTTTCTTTCAGGTACTGGCTGACAAGACCATTGTCGTCAATGCCTGAGCCAATCAGATTAATGGTTTTAACCGGGGTATCACCAGTCAATTCATTGATTTTTTTTGATAGTTCAGAAGCGGTTTGACCGCTCAGGGTAAATTTCCCGCTCCCGGAGTTACCTAGACCTACCACATGAATTCGGCTTTCAATGTCCAGAAACCTGCCAATATCGACCTTGTTGACCTTTGCGCCTGTCTCTCCATCTAACCAATCACCATTATCAATGACCAGCCAACGGATTGAGTTATAAGTTTGCTGGTGATTTTTATATTTGCGAAACAGGTAACGGCACGCCCTGCTGATCGGGTTATTATCAGCAGGATCCAGCTGGATAATCAGTTGTTGGCTGTATTGGCTTGTGCTCTGCGGATCCGTCTTAATATAATTTGTGATGTCGTTTTCGTGGTACCAGAAAGCTTCTGTTTCGCTGGAAATGGTATAGCGTGTCCCGGAAGGCAATAGAAGATAATCAAGTAAAGCTCTATGGCTTTCAGTCCAATCTACTGCACTATTGCTTGCTGACAACGCGTCATCACCATTCAGTAATTGGTAGCCTTCCGAAAATTTCCATACACCACCGAGTCGATAATAAGCCAATTTCGGGGTATCAATTCCTGCTTTGGTGAAAAACGTTTTTGTATCCTGGATAGATTTCCAATCTGTTACGCTTGGCAATTTATATTGATCAATCGTCTGGTATTTTAATAAGAGGCTGTTTTCGACCGCCTTCATGGTCGGGTCGCCCTGTGATACTGAAAAAAAACGACTTTGCATGTTTTTTAGTGGCAGGTCGATCGTACCGGGAATAATTTTAACTTCTCCCAGAGGTTCAAACAGTTGCGAGGGATCAGCACTCGCCAAACGCTGCTCGATGTCATTCTTTAACCGGGGGTATTTTTTACCGAACCAGGCAAGATCGTCTGCAACCCTTTGTTCAATCGCAGGGTCTTTGTCATCAGGAAGGAATGCTTTGCCAAGCTGTTGGATGACAAGCTGTACCTGTACCGTCATTACCCTGCTCCAATCGGTAATGCTGACGTCAGAGAAATCAATACCCTTGAAAAGATCCTTATTAATGACCGGCGAAAGGAACGTATCAGAATAAACACCACCGAGAGTGCCAAGCACCCTGCTTTTCACCAGTGCACTGGCTGCATGCTTGTTACCACGTAACCCCAGCTCTCTTAAATAGTAACCTTTGGCCTTATCTCCCTCTTCTCCGTAAGCATCGGTCCAGACCGTTTTAATATCCTCGCGGGAAAACTTCGCACCGGGATAAGAAGACTCTACCTTCTGTTTAAATCGCCGGTAGGCATTCATCATTTGGTTTTTTATCTCATCAATATCCGATGATTTATGGTTGAGGTGGCGCACCAGAAAATTCTTCACCGCCAGATCAAATCCATGACCCTGTTTCATGTCTGACTCTATGAATTTCCAGGCCTGGTCTTGCAGCTTCATGAATCCTTCCATTAAATCCGAGTCAAAATTAGACGGATCACTGGGACTGGATTGACTGGTTAATTGACTGATCACTGCTTTTTTGAGGGCATTGGTAAGCAGAGTAGTGAGCATTGCGTCCGGGTCGTACCAGAGGGTTATTTGTAAATCGGACTTTGAATTGGCTGCAATCCATAACCAGACCCGGTTTAGCTCCCCGGCCGTTGGGCTAATGCTGACAAAATGCAGCTTTTCAGGGACTGGCACCATGCTGGATTCAATCCAGCTCTGGATGTCTGTAGCCAGTTTCGCAAATGTTTCACCGGTTTCCAGCGGGTGGTTCTCGGTCAGGTCAATGAGTTGATCGTAGACCCCTAATACCAAAGCGAAGGTAGATGGAGTCTGCTCATGGCGAGAGCCATCAAGCTTGACAAAAGCTTCTAGCAGGTCTTCAACACGTGCGTTCAAGTGGTCGTTTGCGGCGCGCTGATACTCTAATAACGGCGCGAATTTTTCCAGGAACGCATCGGAGTCAGGAATCAGTTTGTCAATTAATTTCAGGTCCTGAACTTCAGCAGAATCAGGATCGGTATCGGAACGGCGAACTCTGCGCTTTGCCACTGGTCTGGTCACTGCGTTATAGCGCCACAGGGGGAGAGGCGGTGAGTCGTCAAGCGCAGTTATTGTGCCAATGGCAGCCAGTTGCAGACGATAGGTACCCTTCCCGTCAGGCTCTGCTGTCAGTTGCAGATGACGCCCCAGAGACCCGTATCCGGTCACTGCCAGAGTTATGGATTTTTTACTGTCTGTCGCTGTCGTTTGATTAAACCTTACCTGTACGGGCAGGGTTTCTTTGATCATCACCTGACGGGGGTTTACTACCGGTAACGACAGTTCGTCCTGTCCGGGGTTGTCCTGCCGTGGCAAACCCAGTTCAGTACGAATCCGGTTTTTGGCCGCATTGGTATCTGCTTCTGGCGCCAGCCCGAGCGCCAGCTGCAATGCCTCTCCCAGCTGGTAAAAGAACGAAAGATGGCCTGCAAGCCACCCGGAACCATAGGGTAAATCCCCTTCATCCGGATCAAAAGGGATCAGCGTGAAGGTGCCGTTATTAACTGTCTGGTTAACCGGTACAAGATCATAAGCCGTGTCATTTTTCCTACCATGCTCGATTGGCAGGTAGGTCAGCGGGCCGGACTGACTGTCGGGGAATGCACCATTGCGACCGGGGATAATTAAACTGACATACTCTCCGGGGATCGTCCTGTTGCGCTCATCGGGGGGTATTTTCAGTAAACCTTGGTCGTGTATATCGCCAAGGGTGTCAGGTCTTATCGGGGTTGTTACGTTGCCCGACAGCATCCGTAACCCTTCGGTATTGTTCAACCGGTGTCTGAACAGCTCGCTGGCATCCACCAGTTGCCGCAGGTCACTGGCGAGGGTCTGGTTACTGGTGCTGGTCAGGTAGTCCCGTGTCAGGTAAACCCCAATCCAGTCACCCAGAGCCTTGAGGGTAAGGAATCTGCCCCGAACGCTGCTGGTGGCATTGTTGCTGGTAGAATTGTTTAAGAGCGGCGCCTGCTCCGGCTCGAACAGACCATCGTATTCATCCTGTTGTGCCTCGTCATTTTTTTTTAGTTGCTGAAGGTTTGCCAGGAACGGGTTGTCGGGGTCTCTGGCAGTCAGCCAGTCCAGACTGGCATCAAGTGCCCTGCGGAAAAACCATTGTTCACTGCGCAGCGGCTGTTCGCCATAAACTGTGACAATGGCCTCGAGCAAATCCGCCATTTCCCCGGCTGTGTGGTTAGTCTCAGCTAACGCCTGCCAGTCTCCCATAACGCTGGCAAGTGCTGGCGCCAGCCCGTCACCTTGATAAAGTTCCCGGACGGCATCAACAAAGTCTTCCGCTGTGCCACCTCGTTTCCTGAGATCATGGCGTTGGCCTGACACCAGTCGCTGGTAGAGATCGCCGGACTCTTGTGGCCATTGCCGGGCCTGGTAGCGTTCATCAAGCCCATAATGCGGTTGCAGTGCTTTCAGCCTGTTGTCAGTGATTCCCCAGAGCTGTTCAATACCGGCCACAGCCACGGCATTGTCGGTCAGGGTTTTTCGCCATGCAGGTACCAACAGGGATGACAGTCCGTGTCCAAGAGCCTCGTCAGAGTGCCGGGAAAGATCAGCGGCCCCCAGACGAATCAGTGGCTGACTGTCGTTTGTGAAGGTTGCGTCACTGTCAATAAACAATCGGTCGGACTCTGCCTTGATAAGAGGGACCTTGTTATCCGGGCCACCCGGATCACTGGCAATCTGCAGTCCGTGAAGAAAAGTCAGCAATTGCCGGTTAAAACCACCGTATAGAAACAGTCCTGCCAATTTCTTGAGGTCAAAAACCAGCCGCTGGAGCGTTTGTGCCGGATTCTTGTAACCGAGTGAATGGTAGCCTTCCACATCAAGGGTGATGTCGACCAGTCGCAGTGGCGGAGCGGCGTCGCCCTGGGGGTATACCCTGATGCCTATTTCTGTTCCGTTAACCCGGGTGCGGTAACCATCGCCAAAAGCAGGACAGGCTATTGTCTCGTCGATGCGCAAAAGAGGCGCGACGGGTGTGAAAGCAAAAAAACTGTCAGGCACTGGTCTGGTAACATTGCCTGTTGGAGGGATCTCCTCGCTTTTGAGCCAGGCAAGTGTTTGACCAAGATCGTTTTTAGAATGCCAGTGTCTGGCTTGCAGTTGGGCACTTAGAGGAGTTGGCGGCTTCCCAGGATTTTTTGGGGCATTGAACAGATCAGGAAACAAAGACTCCAGCCAATAGAGTGAAACCGGTGATACTTTCTGATTCAACCATTTGGCAGCCAGGGTTTCAGAGATAAAGTCGAGCTGTGTTTGAGTGGCTATAGCGGAAACCACGTCATCAGTCTGGCTGATGGGAGACGGGATTAAACCACCACTATTTTCTGCGGAACCATGCTGGCGAGCCTGAAATTCTGACCAGAAGTTATTGGGGTCACAGGCTTCATAAACGACCATTGCTATATTGTTTAGCAACCTGGCAACGAGCCGGTCAGTTCCGGGAGCATCGGCCAGACTGGAGGGTTGGCCTGAAGCCTGGGGCAATGATGACGGATTGATGATCGATTGCCCGATTAAAAATGTCACGCCATCGTCATCATAATAGATATTCTGCCCCGGCAAATCACGGTCAGACAGGATAATACTGATATTCCGATGTATATAGTGAGGAAAAAGACCGGACTGCTCGACTAGCCAGAAAGCTCGGTCAATGGCTGTCCTGACAGTACTGATGTGTGCTGGCGTGGCAAAGCCCGACATCGGTCGGGCCCGGTCCGTCGACAGCTTGATGGCAAAAGTATCAGTATTAACACTGGCCGAGTAGAACCAGCCATTGCTGGTCTCGAGCCACTGTCTTTTGGGAGAAGGATTGAGAGGATTGGTATCGGTCAGACTGGCAGGCATACGGGAAGCTCTCCGTAACTAACAGGTTGTTCAGCCCCCGTCTATCCTAGTTAAAGGTTGCGGAGTCGTCAGATTTTGTTTCATTCCCTGGCTTGCCGATGACGCAAACGATGGGCTCCCGCTACTGTAATTGCCTGACAGGGCACTGAGGTCCTGAACCAGTCGCTGGTAGTGCTGGTAAAGTTCCGTATTATTCAGGCTTGTTCCTACTGGCCGCTTACTCTCCGACCCAATGTTGTTTTTCTCACCTCCGGCCAGGCTGCACAGGTAATTCACCAGCCGTTGCCCTCTGCGAATGATTTTGTTCAGAAAGGTCACGGCTTCATTCTCTCTCCCGTCACTGTCGTCCATGGCTGACGTACTGTCATTTCTGTTGATCATAGCCATAGGGTTCAGGCTGACTTGTCCACCTTTAAAGTGCAGGCTGGCCAGCACGTCCGGTTTCACCAGTGCCAGTGTCTGGTTGTTGCGGGTATTGATGATCCTGAAGGTTTGGCTATCCAATGGCAGGGAGTGGTTGTTGTGGGTGAGGTTGCTCTGCGCCTGCGGGTTACACTGGCTGAACGCCACCTGTTCCGGGGTCAGGTCGGTAAAGAACAGTGCGGTGCTGTTATCACCCGACAAACGTCGTAAATCCGCCTTAGACCCGGACGACAGTAGAACATAATGCTTGCCACGGCTGTCGATTGTGCGGGCTGGCCTGCACGCCCGCAGGTCATAGACGTCATTGCCAACACCGCCGACCAGCGGGCGGGTCCAGTCCAGGATGGCCTGCCACAGGCTGGTGTTGCCGGGCGTATCCAGCCTCCGGTTGTCACACTGGTCGCCCCGGTTTGCCAGCACTTCTGGCCGTGCTGCGATGTTGCCTGAGGTTCCCAGCAGCAGCAGGTCATGACCGCCCCATCCACGGAGTGACCACTGTCGGGCGTCGGCGCCAAGGTACAGAATATTACTGCGGCTATTGCCCCAGAGTCTCGCTGTCCTGTTACCGATGGCGGACGAGCTGATTACGGAGGGTAGAAACGGCCATGACTGGTAACCGCTGTCGGGTTTCGGCCCGCTCACCTGAACACTGCCCGGCTCCCAGCCCCACTGTCCTGTGCCGGTAATAAACACCTGACGTCTGACGTATGTGGCGTTCAGGGGTTCCAGTGTCAGTTTAATCCCGTCCATCGCCTGGTAGGTGACGATTTTTACGGGTTGGTCCTGCTGGATGTACAGGGGGTTGCTGGCTGTGGCGTTGATGAATCGGAGGCGTTCCTTCCTGACGAGGCTGCTCACCGTGAGTGGCAGGACGACCCCCTGACCTGAGTCCGTCACCCGTGCTGCCAGGTCGGATAATGACAGCTCAAGGTCATTGAACACCAGCGTTGTGGGTTGCAGGAACTGGTCGTGCTGTCTGGCCCAGACCTGCTGAATCTCGATCTCGGCATCGCCGGTGGTAAACCGGTTGGACAGCACCAGGTTCTGACCCCGGCGCCAGACAAGGAAGAGGAAGGCCGATACATTCAGTTCAATGCGGGTTTGTGCCCTGTCGTGCTTGGTGATGCTTTCTTCAGCCAGGCCGGGATGGATGAGGATTCGGGTAAAAAATGACAAGTCTGTCTCATCCAGTTTAATCACGTCGGACCCACCCTGGCCCTCCACCATGATCCCGAACCGCTGTCGGGTACCGTTCCGGACAAAGGCCACCCGATGCTCTTGGTAGTAAGTGTCCAGCCGCAACGCTTCCAGTTTGATCTTGTCGGCTCTGGGGGTTCCTGACAGCAGCAGACCCTCGGCCATCACGGCGACCCTGCCAAAGGTCCCCAGTGATTGGTAACCCTTTTGGGTGACCCGGTACAGCGTCTGGTTGTTCCGGTTATAAACGACCGTGCTCGTTGACGGAGGGAGCGAGAACTTCCGGACGCTGCCAATCACTTGCTGAACGCCGTGCTCCTTGCCAGGCAAACCGAACAACAGTCTTTGTTTACGGGAACTCTGGCCCTGGTAATCCATCCAGGCTACCTGGGTTGGGGAATAGCCAGGGCGCAGCGTGAGGGCGATCAGTTCGGTGTCAGCCTTCTGGCGTATGCCCGCTGGCAGAGATCCCATGGCCTGGTTAAAATCTTGCCGGGTCCAGTAGACCAGGCCGCCGGTGGTGTTTCTGGGTCCCATCAGGCTGAGGTCCAGCGCCACCAGGGCCAGATGCTCCCGGTTAGCCAGGTATTGGGCCGTCGGTGTCTGGATGCGCCACGCCCGGGCACCCTGTTCCCAGTGGTGGCTACCCCTCAAGTCGATACGCTTAGCCATGTAACGGCAGGGAACGGAGATTTGGTCATCGAACTCACTGGGCACCCCGGTCAGCGAAGCGGCGGCGGCCTCACCACAAAAGGGATGGCCTTTGGCGCCCTGATCAGGCTGTCGGAAAAACTCGAAAGCCTCCTCTTTGCGAGTGTCCGACAGGGCGAGCAGTTGGCCGTCGTCGTTCACCATGACTTCAAACTGGTCACGGGTGTTGGCTGCCAGCAGGGTGTCGCTGTCCAGGTAGTACCAGACGTCCAGTTGCCTGATCGCGCTGAACAGGGGGTGGTCGATGATTGCGGTGATGGGTCTCAGCGGCACCAGCCCCACCTTGGCCGAGAACCCCTCCCGGGCCCCTTTCAGCCGGTCTCGCAGCAAACTCTTGAGCTCACGGATGAAAAAACGGGCACTGGCGGTGGTCCAGGTTGTACCGGGGTGTTCTATGGTCAGTTTGGCGAAGATCAGGTTGACTACCTTGCCCAGGTTCAGGCTGTCCACCATCAGGCCAGACTGGGGGGTGAACTGGTGCACACTCAGGGTATCGTTCGACTTGGCGACGATCTGCCCGGTGGCTTCCACCTGCCAGTTCTTAAAAGGTCCTGACTCCACCGACAGGTTTTCGCTGACCACCCGGGTGTTATCCCAGGCCTTGTCCGGTATCCACAGCCGGTAGCCACCGTTGGTATCGGCCAGGAGGCTGCCGGAGTGCGCCTGCACATGCCTGAAGACGCCGACGCTGGCTATCTTTGCCTTTACTTTTGCCTTTTCCAGCGCTTGCTTCTCGCCTGCAGGGCGGATCAAATGGAAACCGGAGTTCAGCCGCTGGATGCCACCGGGGCGATTCACGTCGGTGCTGAAGTAATACAGTTTGCCGGAGTGCCGACTGAACAAAATGTAGTAAACAGTCTGGCCCCGAACCACCACCTTGTGGACCGGCAGGTGCTCTTCACGCAGTGCCCTCCGGACACGCTCATTGATCGTCCGTAAACGGCTTCCGTCGTTTCTATTGTTTGGCATGTCGCCATCCAGCAGGCTGCTCAGGAAGGTAATATAGGTTCGGGTGGCGTCGTCATAAAAACCGGTCCTAAGAAGATGACGCCTGTCGTAGCTATCGACATCCTGCAAGGGAATCAGCCCATGGTCGGATGTCGTTGTGTCAGATGCCACTGCAGGTGGGGTAGGGGGTACACTGAGCTGGCCATCCAGGGTTTCTGCCGCAATCACCTGGTGAGCCAGCTGACCGGACGGGCTGGCCGTCAACAGGTAATAATAGGGGGCATCAAATACCAGCAATTGTGACTCATCTTTGTTCGGTACTATCTTTGAGACATGGCGGCCAAACGAGCGGGCACTCAACTCATCGAAGTGCCTGATTTCCCGGGTCAGTGCCTCTTTATTCTGAAATAACACCTGGCCGTTGGCGGAGTCAAAAAAATAGTAGCCGGTAGCCGGGTTTCCCTGGACCGGTTGCAGCTGGACCGGTTGCAGCTCGGCACTGGCAGCAATGAGCCGGATTACCTGACGGTTAAGGGTGTCGTACCAGAGTCGGATACGGTCTAATTGATTCCGGTTCGCTTCCGCCAATCCCAGCCTGTCAGGGAAGCAGCGGTAAGGTTTACTGAGATACTCATTGGCCTGTCGGTCACAGTCCTGCTTGTGTTGCAGCCAGGCCGGGTTCTGCTCGACCCGCGAGGGCCGATCGGGTCCCATAGGTGGCGGGTCAAAGGCACTGTTCATCGCCCATGGGTTCGGTTTTTCGGGCGCCAGCCAGATTGTGAGCCACTGCTCCGGCGCTCCGGCCATACAGCGTGCACGGATCTGAGGTGAGAAGTCGCAGTCTTTCAGCTCCAGCGGCAGGAACCGGCTGGCCGCATTGTAACGGCTCATGATTCTGTTCAGTTTCGACGCCCTTGATGGCCCGTCATTCAGTCCGCTATTGTCGTACAAGCGTTGAATCACTTTTTGATCCAGCAGCCGCCACTCAAACTGTGCGTTGGGATCCCGGGCCACTACTTTATACGAGGAAGCCTGTTCATACCAGGAGTGTGGTCTTGGTTCAGGAAATCGGAAAAGGGTCTCACCCAGCTTGAAGTCCCGGTTATCTTCATAGGACAGGCTCACCCAGGACCGACAGTTTTGTACCTGGTCATCCCGCTCAGTAATGCAGGCATAGGGGAGCTTGCCGTCGTAGTTCAACACCCAGGTAGAGGCCGTCTGCCCCTGGGGGTGAAGGTGGATAGTGTGTTTACCGTTGGATATCAGGGCGTAGGTTTTGTTGGCCCCTTCAGGACTATACACGTCATACTTCAGAAGTCGGGAGAATGTCGATGAGACCTCGCGAAAGAGGACGACGTGATCCTTGTTATCGAGATACAGTCTGCTGGTTGACTGACGGTATTTCAAACTGTCGGTATGGGTGAACATCTGGCCAAGGTATTTATAGTCGTAGCTGATGTCATCACATGAGCCAAGCCCGTCGCACTCGGTATACCGGGTGTCTTTCACTTTTTTCTGGTATAACCGTTTCAGCTTGCTGTCGCTGACAGCATCCAGAAGTTTCGCACCGGGGGAACTGTTGTCTGGCGCACTCCCTGGATCGCGCTGGTCAAAGGGAGAGTAGAGGAGCTTGACCTCCCACGGGGGTACAGAAGGCATGAAAATGACCTTTTTATCGCTCATCTGCCCCAGGTTGCGGAATACCCCGTCTGAGCATTGATACCCGGTTAAACGCGACTCCGTCCGGCACAATGTCGCCAGGGCATCGTCGATCAGGTTAAAGGTGTCAGGGGAGTATTCGATCCGGTTGATGTCGCTGGCGCAGTGCCGTAAAGGAGCCTTAGGTACATAGGGTATCTTCTCACAGTTTTTCTGTTTCCAGTTGTCTTTTTTCCCGGCGATTAAGGTGGGCTTGAATGAATAGACGCCACCGTAGGTCAGGGTCTGGTTCACCAGGTTGATAGACCGGATGTTCAGGGTCAGGAGACTTTTGCCATCCCCGCTCATCAAGGCATTGAGGGTCTGCTTGTTGGCCAGGAAGCTTTTGGGGTCCAGCTGGGCGTGGATCAGGTCAAAGATTTTGGCAGCCTCACCCGAGGCATCCTGCAACTTTTTGTAGGCCAGCTTTTCTAACTTCCTTTTATAGTTCTCCTGAAAAATACCCCTGACGTAGTGCATGATCCCGTCAATAAATGCCCCGACTGGCCCGAGGAACTCTGAAATGACGGAGACATAGGTATCCACCCACTCAAAGGTCACCATGGATTCCATGAGTTTCTTGACTTCCGGGTCCTCTTCGTTCTCGTACTCAATGAGGGTCAGGGTGAGACTGGCTCCCGGCACGGCGAGACCCAGTATGGGCACAAAACGACCGACTTTTTTACCCAGCCTGCCGACTTTTTTCAGACCGCCGGGCAACTTGCCCGACCCGGGAATATCGGGTAGCTTTGGTGGTTTCTGACCGGGGGGCAATGACGACCGGATGGCCGGGATGATTGTCTTGATCCCCTGTCGCCCGAGATTGATGATCTCAATCCCTTGCAATGCCACAGCCGTATAAAAAAGCGTCTGGCGCCCGGTATAAATCTGCTGTTGGGTGTCCGTCATATTCTGAGACGGGGGATTTTTGTAATGGTGTCCCACAGGGGAAAGCCCTGCTATCAGGTCGTAAAGGCCTATAAAAGACCTGAGCTTTTCCAGTCCGTTGGTGGAAGATTTTTTTCCTTTGACCCGGAATCCCTGACGACCCGTCCCCTGGAGAAAGCTCCGGAAGCGATCAAAGGCACCGGAGGTAAAGCGGATGTTCTTACGGGTCAGGGTATCGGGTTCCATAAAGTCCATGCGCCAGCCACGGCCATCCCGACGGAGGGTATCCAGTTGGGGAACCATGCTGTCGGCGAGTGAGTGCCGGGCTTTAATGTCCCCCAGGGCGGTGTCAAACTCCAGCAGCCGCTGCCTGAATTCGGCTCGTTCAGAGGCCACACCTGAGAGGCTGTCTTTAGTCCGGAGCGGCACCGGAACCGAAAGGTGGCTGGGCGGCAAATAGCGGAGCGGGGGATTTGAATCCGATGGCCGGGGCGACCTCAGCACAGTCTTTTCGCCAGGAAGCAGGCGGTACTCCGGTTGTCCGGTGCCGGGTGAGCGCAGCACAAGGCTTTCAATCGCCGGGCGGTCCTTCGGCATCAGATGCTGGATATCTTTCACCAGTCGTTTGAAAACCTGGGGGCTGCCACTTCTGGGTTCGACAATCAGCTTGCCCACCAGGGGTTTGCCATGGGTGGGCGAGCGGGTCATAAAGGTTTTCAGGGCGTTCAGGGCTGTGATTCCGCGGGACTGGTTGCTGCTGGCAAGATCGCTGACGGTCAGGGTGGCGATGTAGCGGTCCGGGGTAAAGTCGACCAGTGTCGTCAAAGCATGGGCAATCATTCTGGCTGGCCGACCGAGAACGGTGACGCGGTTGCCGTCTCCCCCGGCGATGGCCGACTGAACCCGGCCATCGGGTGTGAGCAGCGCATAACCGGCAGCGGGGGTAGCTTTCAGCAACAGGGGCTGACCACTCAGGGTCCCGTCTTTTATCTGCTGTTGCGCGCGGGTAAACGAATCTTCGTTCAGGGCAATGACCGAGTGCATGCCCCGGGTGTCAGCTAATGCGTCCTTGGCTTCGAGGCGACGATACCGGGTGAAAAAATTTTGCAGCCAGCGCTCAAATTCGTTGGCGGGTTTGATCAGGGCGATATCCGTTTTGTCTTTGTCGGCTTTAAGATAGAGCTGGGTTTTGAAGCCGGAAAGTAACCGGAGGGCATACTCCAGATTTTTGCGTTGAGCATTGCAGCTGTCGGCACCGGCTGATCTTCGAGGCCTGCGACAAGCCCCTTGTGGCGGGACCGGGAGAACATGCACGTTGTCGAAATCATTTTCGAATTCTGCGTTAATTTCGGCGGCACCTTCCGGCGTTTCAATATCGACATTGCGAATATAGTATGAGCCTTTCTGTACTTGGTTTTTGATGTTTTCGAAGGCCTTGGCCTTTGCTTCATTACTTTTGAAGTGTTCTATCTCCCGCTCAAGCTGATTCATGTGATCATTGTGAAAACGTCTTTCATAGCGCGCAAGCCACTCAGTGTAAGAGGAAGATTGCATCGCCATTTGGAGTGTTTCTCTCAAACGTCTGGTTTCTGTTTCATCCGGATGGATGAAAGCAGCATTTTCAGTCGGCGGTTGCTGCACTAATCCAAAATAGATCGCTGCCTGGAAATCTGTGTAGTATGAGTATTTGCTGGCATCTTTTCTATTGTCGATAAACTCACGGCGGCCTGTGGAAGTGGGCACTCTGTTTTTGGATCTGGCAGAGGCAGAACCATCCTGGTGTCTGTCACCGGCATACATCATTTCGACAAGGGCTGCAGCTGAATCCGTCGCGAGTCTGGGATCGGTCGAACGCTGCGAATTCTCAGCGACTACGGATTCGAACAACTGATCTGCGAACATGGATTCGGGAGTTTTAATGTCGGGTCTGGGATGAAACTCTTTATCAGGGTCAAGGGAGTCCAACCCGAACTTGGCTATGTAAGTAACGGTGTCGTCTTCATTCCGGGTAAAAACAATACGGTTGAGTTCAGGATCGGGCGCATCTCTTGAGGTTGACGGCCTGTTAGGATCATCACCGGTGGTTTGCCGTGGAACGCCTGCGGATAAGTATCCCCGAACTGCAACAGCAGAATTTGCACGGATACCTTTTTTGGCCAATTTTCTCAGAACTTCAGGTACAATATAATCTTTCTGGTCAGCATCCAATACACCCTCAGAATCTGGAATGCCTTGTGCAGAGTTATCAAAAGAGAATGCTATGTTTTGTACGGTGGTATTCTCGGGGATCACTGTGCTTAAGATTGTTGATAGCCTTTGCACTAAGGATTGGGAGTGAATAGAATAAAAGTTATCCGATTCGATATCAGGGAAATCAAGACTTCCAGTAATGAAGACTTTAGTGTCTTCGCCGATATTTTTGAATGGTGTTCCTAAAATTGTTCTAATTCCTAGTCTTTGCCTTTTAACAGAATAAAAAAAGTCATACAAGACGTTCTTGCCTGCTGGAGTGCGATACCTATAATATTTTGCATAACTCTGCATTGCCGACTTTCCATCGTCCTCAGTCGGGGGCATATTAATCATTATGAACTTGCCGTATGGTCGCCTGTGCGCCGGATCTGGCAGGTCAGAATCAGAGCTCATGCTATAGAAGGGGTTTTGCTCTGAGAAGCTCTTAATTCGGGAGATTAAAGGTTCTTCTCCGTAATCGGTGCTTTCTATTCTTTCAAAAGCGTCATAACCTAGTTTGGCGAGAATCCGGTGGTCAAGATCCCCGTTATTATATGAAAGCTCCGCTAACATGATTGCAATTTCATTGATTTTTTCGTTGTCGGCAGGATCTTCATATTTAAAGAATTCATTTAAAGTCTTGTTTATCTCCGTTACGCGTCTTTCTTTGCTTATTTCATTATTATTTTTAAATTTTTCTAAAACACTATGGAAAAATGTGGCTTCCTGGATTACTTTTTTGATCAGTGGGTTATTTGGGAAAGCTTCCACCATCATTGGTTTGACTGAATCATCGAGGTGTCCAGCTCTAATCTCGTCTTTAGGAGGTATAACTCTACCGAAAAATATTTTAGAATTACTAGCCCACTTCATATTTTGACGATTACTCAGTCTATGAAATAGATCGCTAATATTGGTTATTTCTACGACAGCTCTAATTCGATTTAATTGTTCTTGTGGCAGGTTTATATCGTCTGTGTTGAAATAACGGTCAGGATCAGGAATGATTCCACATTTGAACATATGTTGCACAATAGCATGTATCTTGGCTCTTTCTAGCTGCTCTCTCTCACTACTGTCCAATCCCCCTTCCGACACAGGCGCGTGCGAAATGCCCATTTGTTCAAAGGGCGCAAGCCTCAGTGCTGGTAGCAGTCCTTCATCAAAATACACCCCTCCATCAGAGAATAAATGAGAAAACCCTATAGCTCTTGCGGTTATCACAGGTTTTTTAAGGCTTAAGGTGTACTTAATATATTCACTGTGTTGTCGTTCAAAAGCAGAAGTATCTCCTCTAACATAAGCCCTGCTAATGGAATTTTGAATTTGATTTAACTCATTGATGGTTTTATTCCATTGGGTGGCAAACGACCTCTTTACACTGTCTGAAAAATCGGCTTTCATTATATCCAATTTTTCTATGTCATCGTTTTCACCCATAAAAGTATCGATTTTTTGCCAGATACTACGCCTCAACCGCGCAATATCAGCGGGGTAATCTGTTTCAATCGTTTGTTGCATTCTCTCAGAATACAGCAACGAATATAAAATTCTTTTGTATATCAAGGCTTTGGGAGCCCATACATAGATGTCATGGTTCGGGTTCGCCCAGGCCCATATTGACAGCCAAATACGCTCCCAACCTTCAGTAGCATCGACAATAGCAACATGTACCTTTTTGGTTATAGATGGCATGATAACTCCTGGTAGATTGAACTGCATGGTTTTCAGAGGGGGGTGATACTTGTCTTTTCACTGGCGTGCTCAGAGGACTTTAAATGTTCAAAGATTGCACCGTGCAGTGTAGTTCGTAATTGAGATGGTGACCTTCTTTTCAGTTATATAAAATAAAAGTGTCGTATTAAATTTTAATGATAGGGAATTTTTAATGTTGTTCAGCCCTGACCCATCGTCGTCAAATTTAGCGGAGTCGTCAGGCTTTGTATTGTTCCCCGATTTGCTGACGGAATAAACGACGGGCTCTCGACACTGTGATTGCCAGTCAGGGCACTGAGGTCCTGAACCAGTCGCTGGTAGTGCTGGTACAGTGCCGTATTATTCAGGCTTGTTCCTACTGGCCGCTTACTCTCCGACCCAATGTTGTTTTTCTCACCTCCGGCCAGGCTGCACAGGTAATTCACCAGCCGTTGCCCTCTGCGAATGATTTTGTTCAGAAAGGTCACGGCTTCATTCTCTCTCCCGTCACTGTCGTCCATGGCTGACGTACTGTCATTTCTGTTGATCATAGCCATAGGGTTCAGGCTGACTTGTCCACCTTTAAAGTGCAGGCTGGCCAGCACGTCCGGTTTCACCAGTGCCAGTGTCTGGTTGTTGCGGGTATTGATGATCCTGAAGGTTTGGCTATCCAATGGCAGGGAGTGGTTGTTGTGGGTGAGGTTGCTCTGCGCCTGCGGGTTACACTGGCTGAACGCCACCTGTTCCGGGGTCAGGTCGGTAAAGAACAGTGCGGTGCTGTTATCACCCGACAAACGTCGTAAATCCGCCTTAGACCCGGACGACAGTAGAACATAATGCTTGCCACGGCTGTCGATTGTGCGGGCTGGCCTGCACGCCCGCAGGTCATAGACGTCATTGCCAACACCGCCGACCAGCGGGCGGGTCCAGTCCAGGATGGCCTGCCACAGGCTGGTGTTGCCGGGCGTATCCAGCCTCCGGTTGTCACACTGGTCGCCCCGGTTTGCCAGCACTTCTGGCCGTGCTGCGATGTTGCCTGAGGTTCCCAGCAGCAGCAGGTCATGACCGCCCCATCCACGGAGTGACCACTGTCGGGCGTCGGCGCCAAGGTACAGAATATTACTGCGGCTATTGCCCCAGAGTCTCGCTGTCCTGTTACCGATGGCGGACGAGCTGATTACGGAGGGTAGAAACGGCCATGACTGGTAACCGCTGTCGGGTTTCGGCCCGCTCACCTGAACACTGCCCGGCTCCCAGCCCCACTGTCCTGTGCCGGTAATAAACACCTGACGTCTGACGTATGTGGCGTTCAGGGGTTCCAGTGTCAGTTTAATCCCGTCCATCGCCTGGTAGGTGACGATTTTTACGGGTTGGTCCTGCTGGATGTACAGGGGGTTGCTGGCTGTGGCGTTGATGAATCGGAGGCGTTCCTTCCTGACGAGGCTGCTCACCGTGAGTGGCAGGACGACCCCCTGACCTGAGTCCGTCACCCGTGCTGCCAGGTCGGATAATGACAGCTCAAGGTCATTGAACACCAGCGTTGTGGGTTGCAGGAACTGGTCGTGCTGTCTGGCCCAGACCTGCTGAATCTCGATCTCGGCATCGCCGGTGGTAAACCGGTTGGACAGCACCAGGTTCTGACCCCGGCGCCAGACAAGGAAGAGGAAGGCCGATACATTCAGTTCAATGCGGGTTTGTGCCCTGTCGTGCTTGGTGATGCTTTCTTCAGCCAGGCCGGGATGGATGAGGATTCGGGTAAAAAATGACAAGTCTGTCTCATCCAGTTTAATCACGTCGGACCCACCCTGGCCCTCCACCATGATCCCGAACCGCTGTCGGGTACCGTTCCGGACAAAGGCCACCCGATGCTCTTGGTAGTAAGTGTCCAGCCGCAACGCTTCCAGTTTGATCTTGTCGGCTCTGGGGGTTCCTGACAGCAGCAGACCCTCGGCCATCACGGCGACCCTGCCAAAGGTCCCCAGTGATTGGTAACCCTTTTGGGTGACCCGGTACAGCGTCTGGTTGTTCCGGTTATAAACGACCGTGCTCGTTGACGGAGGGAGCGAGAACTTCCGGACGCTGCCAATCACTTGCTGAACGCCGTGCTCCTTGCCAGGCAAACCGAACAACAGTCTTTGTTTACGGGAACTCTGGCCCTGGTAATCCATCCAGGCTACCTGGGTTGGGGAATAGCCAGGGCGCAGCGTGAGGGCGATCAGTTCGGTGTCAGCCTTCTGGCGTATGCCCGCTGGCAGAGATCCCATGGCCTGGTTAAAATCTTGCCGGGTCCAGTAGACCAGGCCGCCGGTGGTGTTTCTGGGTCCCATCAGGCTGAGGTCCAGCGCCACCAGGGCCAGATGCTCCCGGTTAGCCAGGTATTGGGCCGTCGGTGTCTGGATGCGCCACGCCCGGGCACCCTGTTCCCAGTGGTGGCTACCCCTCAAGTCGATACGCTTAGCCATGTAACGGCAGGGAACGGAGATTTGGTCATCGAACTCACTGGGCACCCCGGTCAGCGAAGCGGCGGCGGCCTCACCACAAAAGGGATGGCCTTTGGCGCCCTGATCAGGCTGTCGGAAAAACTCGAAAGCCTCCTCTTTGCGAGTGTCCGACAGGGCGAGCAGTTGGCCGTCGTCGTTCACCATGACTTCAAACTGGTCACGGGTGTTGGCTGCCAGCAGGGTGTCGCTGTCCAGGTAGTACCAGACGTCCAGTTGCCTGATCGCGCTGAACAGGGGGTGGTCGATGATTGCGGTGATGGGTCTCAGCGGCACCAGCCCCACCTTGGCCGAGAACCCCTCCCGGGCCCCTTTCAGCCGGTCTCGCAGCAAACTCTTGAGCTCACGGATGAAAAAACGGGCACTGGCGGTGGTCCAGGTTGTACCGGGGTGTTCTATGGTCAGTTTGGCGAAGATCAGGTTGACTACCTTGCCCAGGTTCAGGCTGTCCACCATCAGGCCAGACTGGGGGGTGAACTGGTGCACACTCAGGGTATCGTTCGACTTGGCGACGATCTGCCCGGTGGCTTCCACCTGCCAGTTCTTAAAAGGTCCTGACTCCACCGACAGGTTTTCGCTGACCACCCGGGTGTTATCCCAGGCCTTGTCCGGTATCCACAGCCGGTAGCCACCGTTGGTATCGGCCAGGAGGCTGCCGGAGTGCGCCTGCACATGCCTGAAGACGCCGACGCTGGCTATCTTTGCCTTTACTTTTGCCTTTTCCAGCGCTTGCTTCTCGCCTGCAGGGCGGATCAAATGGAAACCGGAGTTCAGCCGCTGGATGCCACCGGGGCGATTCACGTCGGTGCTGAAGTAATACAGTTTGCCGGAGTGCCGACTGAACAAAATGTAGTAAACAGTCTGGCCCCGAACCACCACCTTGTGGACCGGCAGGTGCTCTTCACGCAGTGCCCTCCGGACACGCTCATTGATCGTCCGTAAACGGCTTCCGTCGTTTCTATTGTTTGGCATGTCGCCATCCAGCAGGCTGCTCAGGAAGGTAATATAGGTTCGGGTGGCGTCGTCATAAAAACCGGTCCTAAGAAGATGACGCCTGTCGTAGCTATCGACATCCTGCAAGGGAATCAGCCCATGGTCGGATGTCGTTGTGTCAGATGCCACTGCAGGTGGGGTAGGGGGTACACTGAGCTGGCCATCCAGGGTTTCTGCCGCAATCACCTGGTGAGCCAGCTGACCGGACGGGCTGGCCGTCAACAGGTAATAATAGGGGGCATCAAATACCAGCAATTGTGACTCATCTTTGTTCGGTACTATCTTTGAGACATGGCGGCCAAACGAGCGGGCACTCAACTCATCGAAGTGCCTGATTTCCCGGGTCAGTGCCTCTTTATTCTGAAATAACACCTGGCCGTTGGCGGAGTCAAAAAAATAGTAGCCGGTAGCCGGGTTTCCCTGGACCGGTTGCAGCTGGACCGGTTGCAGCTCGGCACTGGCAGCAATGAGCCGGATTACCTGACGGTTAAGGGTGTCGTACCAGAGTCGGATACGGTCTAATTGATTCCGGTTCGCTTCCGCCAATCCCAGCCTGTCAGGGAAGCAGCGGTAAGGTTTACTGAGATACTCATTGGCCTGTCGGTCACAGTCCTGCTTGTGTTGCAGCCAGGCCGGGTTCTGCTCGACCCGCGAGGGCCGATCGGGTCCCATAGGTGGCGGGTCAAAGGCACTGTTCATCGCCCATGGGTTCGGTTTTTCGGGCGCCAGCCAGATTGTGAGCCACTGCTCCGGCGCTCCGGCCATACAGCGTGCACGGATCTGAGGTGAGAAGTCGCAGTCTTTCAGCTCCAGCGGCAGGAACCGGCTGGCCGCATTGTAACGGCTCATGATTCTGTTCAGTTTCGACGCCCTTGATGGCCCGTCATTCAGTCCGCTATTGTCGTACAAGCGTTGAATCACTTTTTGATCCAGCAGCCGCCACTCAAACTGTGCGTTGGGATCCCGGGCCACTACTTTATACGAGGAAGCCTGTTCATACCAGGAGTGTGGTCTTGGTTCAGGAAATCGGAAAAGGGTCTCACCCAGCTTGAAGTCCCGGTTATCTTCATAGGACAGGCTCACCCAGGACCGACAGTTTTGTACCTGGTCATCCCGCTCAGTAATGCAGGCATAGGGGAGCTTGCCGTCGTAGTTCAACACCCAGGTAGAGGCCGTCTGCCCCTGGGGGTGAAGGTGGATAGTGTGTTTACCGTTGGATATCAGGGCGTAGGTTTTGTTGGCCCCTTCAGGACTATACACGTCATACTTCAGAAGTCGGGAGAATGTCGATGAGACCTCGCGAAAGAGGACGACGTGATCCTTGTTATCGAGATACAGTCTGCTGGTTGACTGACGGTATTTCAAACTGTCGGTATGGGTGAACATCTGGCCAAGGTATTTATAGTCGTAGCTGATGTCATCACATGAGCCAAGCCCGTCGCACTCGGTATACCGGGTGTCTTTCACTTTTTTCTGGTATAACCGTTTCAGCTTGCTGTCGCTGACAGCATCCAGAAGTTTCGCACCGGGGGAACTGTTGTCTGGCGCACTCCCTGGATCGCGCTGGTCAAAGGGAGAGTAGAGGAGCTTGACCTCCCACGGGGGTACAGAAGGCATGAAAATGACCTTTTTATCGCTCATCTGCCCCAGGTTGCGGAATACCCCGTCTGAGCATTGATACCCGGTTAAACGCGACTCCGTCCGGCACAATGTCGCCAGGGCATCGTCGATCAGGTTAAAGGTGTCAGGGGAGTATTCGATCCGGTTGATGTCGCTGGCGCAGTGCCGTAAAGGAGCCTTAGGTACATAGGGTATCTTCTCACAGTTTTTCTGTTTCCAGTTGTCTTTTTTCCCGGCGATTAAGGTGGGCTTGAATGAATAGACGCCACCGTAGGTCAGGGTCTGGTTCACCAGGTTGATAGACCGGATGTTCAGGGTCAGGAGACTTTTGCCATCCCCGCTCATCAAGGCATTGAGGGTCTGCTTGTTGGCCAGGAAGCTTTTGGGGTCCAGCTGGGCGTGGATCAGGTCAAAGATTTTGGCAGCCTCACCCGAGGCATCCTGCAACTTTTTGTAGGCCAGCTTTTCTAACTTCCTTTTATAGTTCTCCTGAAAAATACCCCTGACGTAGTGCATGATCCCGTCAATAAATGCCCCGACTGGCCCGAGGAACTCTGAAATGACGGAGACATAGGTATCCACCCACTCAAAGGTCACCATGGATTCCATGAGTTTCTTGACTTCCGGGTCCTCTTCGTTCTCGTACTCAATGAGGGTCAGGGTGAGACTGGCTCCCGGCACGGCGAGACCCAGTATGGGCACAAAACGACCGACTTTTTTACCCAGCCTGCCGACTTTTTTCAGACCGCCGGGCAACTTGCCCGACCCGGGAATATCGGGTAGCTTTGGTGGTTTCTGACCGGGGGGCAATGACGACCGGATGGCCGGGATGATTGTCTTGATCCCCTGTCGCCCGAGATTGATGATCTCAATCCCTTGCAATGCCACAGCCGTATAAAAAAGCGTCTGGCGCCCGGTATAAATCTGCTGTTGGGTGTCCGTCATATTCTGAGACGGGGGATTTTTGTAATGGTGTCCCACAGGGGAAAGCCCTGCTATCAGGTCGTAAAGGCCTATAAAAGACCTGAGCTTTTCCAGTCCGTTGGTGGAAGATTTTTTTCCTTTGACCCGGAATCCCTGACGACCCGTCCCCTGGAGAAAGCTCCGGAAGCGATCAAAGGCACCGGAGGTAAAGCGGATGTTCTTACGGGTCAGGGTATCGGGTTCCATAAAGTCCATGCGCCAGCCACGGCCATCCCGACGGAGGGTATCCAGTTGGGGAACCATGCTGTCGGCGAGTGAGTGCCGGGCTTTAATGTCCCCCAGGGCGGTGTCAAACTCCAGCAGCCGCTGCCTGAATTCGGCTCGTTCAGAGGCCACACCTGAGAGGCTGTCTTTAGTCCGGAGCGGCACCGGAACCGAAAGGTGGCTGGGCGGCAAATAGCGGAGCGGGGGATTTGAATCCGATGGCCGGGGCGACCTCAGCACAGTCTTTTCGCCAGGAAGCAGGCGGTACTCCGGTTGTCCGGTGCCGGGTGAGCGCAGCACAAGGCTTTCAATCGCCGGGCGGTCCTTCGGCATCAGATGCTGGATATCTTTCACCAGTCGTTTGAAAACCTGGGGGCTGCCACTTCTGGGTTCGACAATCAGCTTGCCCACCAGGGGTTTGCCATGGGTGGGCGAGCGGGTCATAAAGGTTTTCAGGGCGTTCAGGGCTGTGATTCCGCGGGACTGGTTGCTGCTGGCAAGATCGCTGACGGTCAGGGTGGCGATGTAGCGGTCCGGGGTAAAGTCGACCAGTGTCGTCAAAGCATGGGCAATCATTCTGGCTGGCCGACCGAGAACGGTGACGCGGTTGCCGTCTCCCCCGGCGATGGCCGACTGAACCCGGCCATCGGGTGTGAGCAGCGCATAACTGCCAGAGGGGGTGGTTTTCAGCAACAGGGGTTGGCCACTCAAGGTCCCGTCTTTTATCTGCTGTTGAGCACGGGTAAACGAATCTTCGTTCAGGGCAATGACCGAGTGCATGCCCCGGGTGTCAGCTAATGCGTCCTTGGCTTCGAGGCGACGAAACCGGGTGAAAAAATTTTGCAGCCAGCGCTCACCTTCGTTGGTGGTTCTGAGCAAGGCGATATCTTTTTTGCCATCAAGATGGAGTTGGGTTTTGAAGCCGGAAAGTAACCGGAGGGCATACTTCAGGTTTTTGCGTTGAGCATCGCAGCTGTCGGCACCGGCTGCTCTTCGACGTCTGTCACAAGGCATCTGTAGCTGACCTGTGAGAAGCTTGATGTTGGCGAAATCATTTTTGTATTCCTTGTTGAGTTTGGCGGCACCCAGTATCGATTTAGGATCGAGAGTGTAGATATCGAATGCCTTGACCCGTATCCGATGTTTGAGGGTTTCGAAGGCTCTGGTCTTTTCTTCGTTGCTATGGAAATTGGCCATTGCCTGCTCAAGCTGATCTATCTGATCAGGCGCGCTGAAACGCAGTGCGTAGCGCTCAAGCCACTGAGTGTATGTGTGAGAACTCAGTGCAAGGCTAAGTGTGTCTGCCAAACGAATAGTTTCTCCTGCAACCAAAGTGGCGAAGGTGGCTTTTTCAGTCCGTGGGTGTTCCTTTAATCCATGAAAGATCGCGGTTTTGAACTCAAAGTGTAATGTGTAATTTTCAGCATTTTTTCTTCGATCCCCAGGCTCATCTTCGCCTACGGCTTTAGACAACTCATCTTCGAGTCCGGCAAAGGTAGACCTGTCTTCGATTACGGCTTTGACCAAATCATCGTTGAGTTTGGCATCAGCAAACTCTCCTTTGAGTAGAGCTTCGGTAAATTCTTTTGTGAGTTTGTCATCGTTCGGATCCTCTTTGCTTGTCTTTTCGATAAACTCATTTTCGAGGTCAAAGGAGGCCAACCCGAACTTGGCTCGGTATGTCACGGCGCCGCTACGGTCCAGGGTAAAAACAATGCGGTTGAGATCTGGATAGGGGGCATTTTTCGAGGTTGACGGCCCGTGAGGATCACCTGCTGACAAGAATCCTCGAATCGCAACAGCTGAGTTTGCATAGATACCTTGTTTGGCCAAGTTCCTTAAAACTTCAGGTACAATATAATTTTTCTGGCTGGTATTTAGTACACCCTCAGAATCTTCAATGCCTTGTGCAGAGTTATCAAAAAAGAATTTTATGGTTTGTACTCTGGTATTTTTTGGGATCAACGTTCCCAAAACCGCTGATAGCTTTAACATTAAGCGCTTGTAATAGAAAGTATCATATACATTCAAGTCGCTATTATAGAAATGAAGGCTTCCAGTCATGATGACTTTAGTGTCTTCGCCAATATTTTTGAGCGTTACTCCTGACACTTTTTGAAGTGTTATTGTTTCTATTTGATTTGAATCAACAGCATTGTATAAGACGCTGTTTTTTTCAGTGCGGTACTTATTATAAAGTTTAAAGCAATGTATTAAAGAATCGCTTATGCCTTCCATGTTTTTATCTGAATAATGAACGATTATTAATCTTTCATATGATTGCTGACCTCTTGTTGGTGACGAGTTAAAACCAAGGTTTCTAAAAATTCTGTTGTAGAAGAGATTGTTTGCTATGAAGTAGTTAATTGGAATGATTTTGATATCTTTTGGCTTTTCAAGATTTATTAATCTTTCAAAAGCATCATAACCTAATTTTGCAGTAATGATGCAGTTAAACTTGTCGATATCATGCCGAAGATCAGTTGATATGGTTGCAATTTTATCGATGTCATTATCAGAGATGATAACTTTTCTTTCCATATAGAATTTATGGATAGCCTCCCTTATCTTTAATGTGATTTCTTTTTTTCTTAGTGGTGATTTTTTTAAATTTTCTACAGTCTCATGAAGTAAGCAGATTTCATCAAGTAGTAGTTTGATTGTTGGGTGTCCTTGGCGAGAGGCCACCATCAACGGCTGGATTGAATCATCAAGAGCTATAGTGGGAGTATCATATTCAAAATTTACTTCCTTACTGAAGAATAATTTATTACGGCTATACTCCTTTAAGTCATATTTCGGCAGACTATGGAATAAATCACTAATACTGCTTTCTGCTACGATACCTTGGATTCGAGTGATTTCTTCTTTCGACAGGGTTGTACCGTATCTCTCAAAATAAGGGCTGGGATCTGAAATAGTTCCATCTGAAAACATTTTTTTAAAAACAGCATGTAGCTTGGCACTTTCGAGCTGCTTTTCCTTCTCAGAAGTCACTGCCGTCCCCGATATAGGATCAAGGGAACTGCTTCTTTTTAGAAAGGGGTGACTGTCCATTTCCGGAAGTAGTCCTTTATCAATATATACCCCTCCTAGTACGAATTTTTGACTTAGCCCGATAAATCTTTCGATTATTAAACTGTTAGTAAGGCCTAAACTGTATCTGATAAAATTTTTATATCCTTGATTTAGGTTTTCCAGTTTTTTATGAACAATAGCGTTGCTGATTGAATTTTTAATTTTATCTAAAGAATTGTTGATTTTATTCCATTGGATGACAAATTCCTTCTTTACACTGTCTGGAAGATCAGATTCCATTATATTTAATTCTTCTATTTCACTGCTTTCTCCCATAAAGCTATCAATTTTTCGCCAGATGCTGTCTTTCAGCCGAGCAATATCACCGGGGTCATCTTTTTCGATAGCGTTATTGCTTATCTCGGAAAACAGCAGCGGATATAGAATTTTTTGGTATATCAAACGTTCGGGGGCCCAGACATTGATTTTATAATCCGGGTTAACCTCGGCCCATATTTTTAGAAAAGCAAGCTCCAAACCTTCAATAGGGCTGACAATACTAACATGAATTAATTTGGGTACTTCGTGATTTGGCATGATAACACCTGAAGGATTGACCCACACGGTCTCCAGAGGGGGGGCGATACTTGCCCTTTCACTGACGTGATCAAAAGGCTCAGAATGGGAAAAAAGCGCAACATGCAGTTTAGTACGGAACTCCTTCAAGTTCCTCATGAAATTTGCAAACAATTCTCCGGTATAGCTCAATAGCTTGATTCATATCCTCTGTTCAATGATTCGATCTATCAAGAACTGATGAAAGAGGTAGGGGGGAGGAGGGACAGTGATTGAATTTCCTGATTTTTTATTTGCGAACAATGTCGTTTATTGCGCAACTACTCAAACCAAAGCGGCGGGGGCGTCCAGGGATCGACGCTATGGCCTCCTGCTCTGTCAGGAGGATTCGGAATCAAAGCGGTTTTTTGCAGGCATGTGTGTGGGCCATGTATCTTAAGGAAGTGTTTTATAGGAGAGGTAAAAATAGCAACTGGTAGTGCTATAGGGAGTGCTATAGGGTACAGTCGCTGCTTTTGGAGTGAATAATGAGTATTGAAGTTTGGTTTCTGTATGTTGTTTCAATCTTTGTAGTCATACTCATTCCTGGTCCTCTATCTCTGTACATGGTGTCCAATTCTATTAACTATGGGGTTATCAGGTCCTATCCGGCATTTTTGGGTGGTACGCTGGCTTCATCACTTTACCTGATTATTTCGGCCACTGGTCTTGGGGCCATTCTTACGGCTTCGGAAAACATGTTTCTGATACTGAAACTGATGGGAGCTCTTTATCTGGTTTATCTGGGGGTTGATACTATCAGGAAGTCGATGGCTGACACTACCAGTAAACGTCTCAATGATTGTTCTTTGCAGTTTCCCGGCTTCAGTAATCTGTTTAAAAAAGCTTTTCTATTGGGAGCCAGTAATCCAAAAGATATTATTTTCTTTATGGCTTTCTTGCCTCAGTTTATTAATAGAGATCAGGATCTTGTGCAACAAATATTGATCATTGTAATGACTTGGGTTGTAGTGGATTTGGTTTGCAAGCTTCTCTATGGGCTAATGTCGAAATCTGTGAAACCTATGCTGAGTACAAAAAAAAGTATGTCGTTATTTGAGCGTTCTACAGGGGGGCTCTATGTGCTGGCAGGTATCGCTGCCGTGTTGGTTGTGAAATAGAGGATCAGGCTGAAGAGTATCCGGTGGCTGTGTTTTGTTTTCAGTGGCCCATTGTGGACCACTGAAACAGAATGATCAGGTCACATCAATCATGGTGACACTGCCGTCAGGCATCACTTCGGCCATCTGACCCTTGGGTTCTTCCATCAGGAAGAGGGTAAAGAAACCCAACACTGCAGTGCCTGCGATAACCATGAAGAAGGTGGAGTAGTCCACCAGAGACAATACTGTCAGGTAGAAGACAGCGCCCACGTTACCATAGGCTCCTGTCATACCGGCAATTTGACCTGTGAGTCGACGCTTGATCAGGGGTACAGCCGCAAATACCGCACCTTCACCGGCCTGCACAAAGAAGGAGCAGGCCATGGCAGCAACAACAGCAAGAACCAGTGGCCAGCTGGAATCAATGATACTCATCATGTAGTAACCACCGGCCAGGCCTGCAGTGAGAACCAGCAGAGTGATCTTGCGGCCAAACTTGTCACTGAGTAATCCTCCGCCCGGACGGGACATCAGGTTCATGAAGGCATAAGCGGAAGCGACCAGACCCGCCATGACCGGATCCAGTTCAAAGGTATCTGCAAAAAACAGAGGTAGCATGGACACCACGGCCAGTTCAGAACCGAAGGTAGCGAAGTAAAGAACGTTCAGAACGGCCACCTGCTTGAACTGATACTGGTGAATAGCTGGCACAGGCTCGGAGAAAATGTGCTTGTTGACCTGCCAGACTTTCCAGACATCAAACAGGTAGATAGCAGTCAGACCGACATAAATAGCCGTTGAAATCCCGGCACTCAGCATGGCAACACCCTTAGGTGAAAGCTTCCAGGTCAGCAGAGCTAATGCCGCATACATGGGAATCTTCATGATCAGCAGCAAGGCAAAGTCGCCTTTGCTGGTGACTTCCATGGCGCCAATGTTCTTGGGGCGGAAGTAGGTAGCACCTTTAGGGGTATCTGTGACGTTTATGTAGAAGACGACACTGAACAGCAAGGAGATTAATCCGGTCAGGCCAATGGCGTAACGCCAGCCATCTTCTCCACCAAAGAGCAGTGCAATGGTGGGCAGAGACATGGCAGCAGCAGCAGAGCCAAAGTTGCCCCAGCCACCGTAAATACCTTCTGCGGTACCCAATTGGCGAGCGGGGAACCACTCAGATACCAGACGAATGCCGACCACAAAGCCTGCACCAATAGTACCCAGCATAAAGCGGGCTATGGCGGCCTGGGTAAAGTCATCTGCCATGGCATACATAAAACAAGGAATACTGCAGATGGCCAGGAGTCCGGAATAGACTTTTCTGGGACCGTAAACATCAGTGAGCATACCGATGATGACTCGAGCCGGAATAGTGAGGGCTACGTTCAGAATCAGCAGGGTTTTCAGTTCTTCACGAGTCAGGCCCAGAGACTCGGAAATAGCCAGGGCCAGAGGCGCATGGTTAAACCAGACCACAAAGCTAATAAAGAAAGCAATCCAGCTAAGGTGCAGAATCTTGGTCTTCCCGCTAAAAGAAAACAGGTTAAATGAATCGGGGTTGCTCATACATCCTCCTTGTTTAAGAAATTCCCCAAGCAAAAGCAAACATCAGGCCAATATGATAAATGCACCGATTTGACTTGCATTTTTATGCGTATTTAATGAATTTTCTCTTCTATGCAAGAAAGTTCTTTATTTGAGTGCGGGAAGTTTCTGAGAATTTTTATTCTTCTCACCAAAATGGTGCTCTTCAGCTGTTTGATTATTTTTGCGTGCATTATTTTTGTGCGAGCAGCTAAAGTTTCAGGAAAGAATTTCCTGTTTTTATCGTGTTTTGAAAGTGGGCACGGCAGTTGCATAGGCAGAAGAATTAGAAAAGAGGCTGGCTCTAAAGGATGCAGTTGCACCGGCCCAATGCTAGATACTAAAGAGGATGTCTGGGATGATCGGAAAAGAAACCCTGGTGGTTGTCGGTAACGGCATGGTAGGTCACCGCTTTCTGGAGAAACTGGTAGATGCTGGCGGTCTGAAACGCTTCGATGTGGTGGTATTTGGAGAAGAGATCCGTCCTGCCTATGACCGGGTTCATCTCAGTGAATTTTTCACAGGCCGCTCAGCGGATGACCTGTCTATGGTTTCTGAAGGCTTTTATGAGCAGGAAGGCATTAATCTTGTTCTAAATGAAGCTATCACATCAATAAATCGTGAGTCCTGTGAAGTAGTGACAGCCAGTGGCATGACTCAAAAGTACGATCAGCTGGTACTGGCGACAGGTTCCTATCCATTTGTTCCTCCCGTACCCGGGCATGACCGTAAAAACTGTTTTGTCTATCGTACCATCGAAGATCTGGAAGCGATTAAAGAAGCTGCCCGTAACAGTAAGATCGGTGCCGTTGTGGGTGGCGGTCTGTTGGGGCTTGAAGCAGCAAAAGCTCTGAAAGATCTTGGGCTTGAAACCCACGTGGTCGAATTTGCTCCCCGTCTGATGGCTGTTCAGGTGGATGATAGCGGTGGTGCCATGCTCAGACGCAAGATCGAGGGTCTGGGGGTCACGATTCATACCTCCAAAAATACCCGACAGATTGTTGATGGTGAAGGCGCTGTTCACCAGATGCAGTTCGCTGACGGCGAACAACTGAATACCGATATCGTACTGTTTTCAGCCGGTATTCGCCCAAGAGATGAGCTGGCGAAAGCTTCCGGACTGGAGTTGGGTCAGCGAGGCGGTATCGTTATAGATAACGACTGCCGTACATCTGATGAACGTATATTTGCCATTGGTGAGTGTGCACTCTGGAGTGGCCGTATCTTTGGTCTGGTGGCACCGGGCTACCAGATGGGGCAGGTGGTTGTAGATCAGTTGACGGGTAAGGACGGTAATCAGTTTACTGGTGCCGATATGAGCACCAAGCTGAAACTGATGGGTGTTGATGTTGCCAGTATTGGTGATGCCCATGGCAATACCGAAGGTTCCCTGAGCTACCAGCTGATTGATGAAGAGAAAGAAGTTTATAAAAAACTGGTGGTTTCCAGAAATAAGAAAAAGGTTCTGGGAGCTGTATTGATAGGCGATGCTGAAGAGTACGGCAGCCTGTTGCAGATGATGCTGAATGACATGCGTCCCCCGGAAAATCCTGCTGAACTCATTCTGCCTCAGACCGATGGTTCTGCAGCGACAGGTTTGGGCGTGGCTGCTCTGCCAGAAACGGCTCAAATCTGTTCCTGCTATGACGTCAGTAAAGGTGATCTGGTCAACGCGGTAGCCGGTGGCTGCATGGATATGGGGTCACTGAAAGCCGAAACCAGTGCCGGAACCGGCTGTGGTGGCTGTACGGCTCTGGTCAAACAGGTTCTGGATCATGAGCTGACGGAGTTGGGTGTTGAGGTCAAAAAAGATATCTGTGAGCACTTTCCACACTCCAGGCAGGAACTCTATCACCTGGTTCGTGTCGGTGAATTAAAGTCTTTCGACGAAGTTCTGGCAAAGCATGGCAAGGGGCGTGGCTGCGATATCTGTAAGCCTACCATTGGCTCTGTTCTGGCTTCCTGCTGGAACGAATATGTGTTGAAAGATCAGCATGCTCAACTGCAGGATACCAACGATTATTTTCTTGGAAACATGCAGAAAGACGGCACTTATTCCATTGTGCCAAGGGTTCCGGGCGGTGAAATTACGCCCGATAAACTGATCACCATTGGTGAAGTAGGACGGGACTTTAACCTCTACACAAAAATCACCGGTGGCCAGCGTATCGATCTTTTTGGTGCCCGTGTGGAACAGTTGCCAGAGATCTGGAAACGTCTTGTCGATGCCGGTTTTGAAACCGGTCATGCCTACGGTAAATCACTGCGTACCGTGAAATCCTGCGTCGGCAGTACCTGGTGTCGTTATGGGGTGCTGGACAGTGTCAGTATGGCGATTGCAGTTGAAAATCGTTACAGGGGCGTACGTTCTCCTCACAAAATCAAAATGGCTGTGTCCGGATGTACCCGTGAATGTGCTGAAGCCCAGAGTAAAGATGTGGGTGTTATTGCCACGGAAAAAGGCTGGAACCTCTACCTCTGCGGTAATGGTGGCATGAAGCCTCGTCATGCCGACCTGTTTGCCACCGAGCTGGATGATGAAACGCTGGTCAAATACATCGATCGTTTCCTGATGTTCTACATTCGCACTGCAGATCGTCTGCAGCGTACTTCTGTCTGGATGGAAAATCTGGAGGGTGGTCTCGATTACCTGCGCGAAGTGATTATTGAGGACAGCCTGGGTATCTGTCAGGAGCTTGAAGATGAGATGACCTACCTGGTGGGTACCTATCAATGTGAATGGAAAACCACCCTCTCAGATCCTGAGAAACTCAAACGTTTCAATCACTTTATTAACAGTGATGAAAGCGACACTAATGTGGTGTTTGTGAACGAGCGAGATCAGATTCGTCCGGCTACCCGTGACGAAAAAATTGCCCTTAAACAGCTGTAAACGAAGTGCCTATAGCGCTGAAAAACAGGAGACTTTAATCATGACTCAAGTGCTCACAGCCAGTACAGCCAATAAAGGTTGGACAACCGTTTGCAGTGAAAGTGATCTTATTCCTAACCTGGGTGTTTGTGCTCTGGTGGATGGTGTGCAGGTTGCGTTGTTTAAAGTAGACGACCAAGTCTATGCATTGGATAACTATGATCCATTCAGTCAGGCCAATGTTATCTCTCGTGGTCTGGTAGGTGATCTGGAAGGGCGTCTGGTAGTGGCATCGCCCATTTACAAGCAGCACTTTGATTTGACTACGGGTCAGTGTCTGGAAGATGAGAGCGTGGCGCTGAATGCTTATCCCGTAGAAGTGGTGGACCAGAGGGTTCAGGTCTCACTGGTATCGGTTTCCATTGAGGCAGCCTGATATGACAGCGGTATTCAAGGCGGCTGACGTTAGTCGTCAACCGCCATTGCAGCGGAAGCTGCTGGTGGTGGGAAATGGCATGGGCTCAGTCCGTTTTCTGGAAAAGCTGGTTGAGCAGAGCGGTCATCAATATCAGGTCACCGTCCTATCTGAAGAATCCTGTCCGGGCTACAACCGAATCCAGTTATCCAAGCTGTTGGCAGGCAGCGTCGATCTCCAGGGGATTCAGCTGCAGCCTGAGTCCTGGTATCAGGATCAGGATATCAATCTGTTATCGGGCTGTGACTATCGGGTCAGTGATCTCAATCTTGAGTTGAAGCGAGTCGAGACAGAGGGTGGTCAATGTTTTGATTACGATCATCTGGTCCTGGCGACGGGATCTCTACCCAATCGTATTCCCGTACCCGGGGCCGATCTGGAAGGCGTTATGGCTTTCAGGAATCTCGATGATGTTGAGCAGATGCTGACCGCTTCATCCGGTCCTGAGGCAAAGGCTGTGGTGATTGGTGGCGGACTTCTGGGGCTTGAATGTGCCAGTGGTCTTGCCAGACGGGGCATGAAAGTCACCGTGGTGGATACCATGTCCATTCCCATGGCCCGACAACTGGATGAAAAGGCCGGTAAGCTTTTGCAAGGAGCACTGGAAGAAAAGGGCATTGAGTTTCGTTGCAGTGCCATGCTCGATTCCTACACGGGCGAAAATGGCAAAGTGACTGGCGTGCAGCTGAAAGATGGCGAGTGCTTGCAGGCTTCACTGGTGGTCGTCACAGCAGGGGTTCGGCCCAATATAGAACTGATCAGGGAAACCGGGCTGGCGTGTGACAGAGGTATTCTGGTGAATGACAGAATGCAAACTTCTGACCCTTCAGTAACGGCAATTGGTGAGTGTGTTCAGTTGAATAGTGACCTGTTTGGTCTTGTGGCGCCGGTTTATGGGCACGCTCAAGTGGCCGTGCATCGCCTGTTGGGTACCTCGGGAGAGCGGTTTGAGCCGGTTCCGATTCCTACCAGCCTGAAAGTTGACGGTATTGATCTGTTTTCCAGTGGACAGTTTGTTGCGCAAGAGAGTGATGAAGAGATCATCATTGATGCTGCAGGGGTTGGCATCTACCGAAAACTGGTGATCCGTGATAACAAGTTGATGGGGGCTTTGCTCTTTGGAGATGCTTCCGATGGTCTCTGGTATCAGGAATTGATGGAAACAGGGCAGGATATTTCAGATATTCGCGACCGACTTGTTTTCGGCAAACGTTATCTGAATTCCTAGGAAACTATTAATAAAGGAAGTATGTCTATGTCTGGCAGCATCGATATCTGCAATAACCAGCAACAAGTCATCCATACGACGTGTGCCTATTGCGGTGTTGGCTGTGGTATCAAGGCGACGGTCACCAATAAAGATTTGCATCTTGTAGATATAGAAGGCCGCAAAGATCACCCCGCTAATTTCGGGCGCCTTTGTTCAAAAGGCAGCGCTCTTGGGGAAACGGTTTCTCTGGAAAATAGACTGCTAACGCCTTTTATAGGTGAACAGAGAGTCAGCTGGGATTCTGCTCTGGATGAAGTCGCTGAGCGACTGAAAGCCACAATAGAAGAGTACGGCCCTGAAGCGGTGGCTTTATACGGCTCTGGTCAATTACTGACAGAAGATTACTATGTGGCCAACAAACTAATGAAGGGTTTTATTGGTTCCAGCAATATGGACACCAACTCACGCCTCTGCATGGCTTCTACGGTAGCAGGTCAGAAGAGATCACTGGGTTCCGATACAGTTCCCGGCAGCTACGAAGATCTTGAATTGGCCGATATGATTGTTCTGGTCGGAGCCAATACGGCCTGGTGTCACCCGGTATTATTCCAGAGAATAAGAGCTGCAAAAGAGCAGCGTCCGGACATGAAGGTGGTTGTTATTGACCCCCGTGCCACTGACACCTGTGATATTGCAGACCTGCATCTTCCGCTGAAATCAGGCACGGACACCGCTCTCTTTAATAAGTTATTCAGTTATCTCGATAAGCACAATAAGCTGGATCAGTCGTACATTGATCAGCACACCCAAGGTTTTAATGAGGCTCTGAAAGCCGCCAGAAAAATAGGAAGCTTTTCAGAGGTCGCTGAACTTTGCGGGATTGAAAAACCTGCGCTCAAGCAATTTTGTGAGTGGTTTGCCGAGACCGATAAAGTCGTCACGGCCTGGTCTCAGGGTGTGAACCAGTCGGTTGCTGGCACCGATAAAGTCAATGCCATTATCAACTGTCACCTGATTACGGGTCGTATTGGTAAGCCGGGATCTGGACCCTTGTCGCTTACAGGTCAGCCTAACGCAATGGGAGGGCGAGAGGTTGGAGGTCTGGCCAATCAGCTGGCTGCCCACATGGATTTTTCAAACACAGACGATGTAGATCGGGTCAGACGGTTTTGGAAGGCACCGAATATTGCCACTGTGCCGGGTAAAACAGCTGTCGATTTGTTTAATGCCATGGATAAGGGCGACATTAAGTTTGTCTGGATTATGGGCACCAATCCTGTAGTCAGTATGCCTGATGCCAATAAGGTTATCAGTGCGCTGAAAAAGTGTCCGACGGTTGTCGTGTCTGATTGTATTGGGAAAACAGACACCTCTGAGTTTGCCCATATTCGTCTGCCAGCGGCCGGCTGGAGTGAAAAGGATGGTACGGTCACAAACTCGGAGCGAAGAATTTCCAGACAAAGGGCCCTTTTTGATCTTTCCGGAGACTCTAAACCTGACTGGTGGATTATTTCAAAAGTGGCAGAGAAAATGGGTTTTGGTGACGCCTTTGATTATCAGAGGGCTGCTGATATTTTCCGCGAGCATGCGGCTCTTTCTGCTTTTGAAAATAATTCTGAGGGTCGTAGAAGAGATTTTAATATTGGTGCTCTGGCAGCTATCTCAGATGCAGAATACGAAGCGCTTGAGCCATTTCAGTGGCCACTGGTTTCAGGGCAGACGTCTCATCCACATACAAGATTGTTTGCTGAGGGTGGTTTCTTCACTGAAACAGGTCGTGCAACTATTGTTTCGACGAAGTTTGAGGTCTCCTACCATCAGCCCAATGCTGATTACCCGCTGTTGCTGAATACCGGCAGGGTTCGTGATCATTGGCACACTATGACACGCACCGCACTCTCTCCCAGGTTGAGTCAGCATATTGATGAGCCTTTCCTGGAAGTTCATCCTGCAGATGCTCAAAAATATGGGCTGGTTGATCAGGCATTGTGCCGATTGTCCACAGCCTTTGATTCCATTTTGATCAGAGTGGTTGTGACATCTACAGTAGGTAAGGGTAATGTTTTTATGCCCATGCACTGGACACGTCAGAACAGCAAGACCGGGCATTGTGGTGTGCTGGTGAAGCCTGCGGTAGACCCCTGGTCAAAACAACCGGGCTGTAAACACACCCCTGCAAGGATTGAGGCTGTATCTCTGAAACAACAGGCTGTGTTACTGAGTCGCAAAAAACAGGATTTTGAGCCATTTGATTATGCGACAGAGGTGAAATTCCAGCAGGGATTCCGATATGAGCTGGCAGGTCAGGGCATTGATTCTTCCATGCTGGAATCTATCGGCCCTGAGAGGGAAAGAATTGATTACACCGATCCGAAGACAGGCAGCGCCCGTAGCGCCTGGTTTGCTCTCGGCCAGCTACAGGCTCTTCTTGTTGTCGGCGAGTCATTGTCAGACTGTGATCGTGCATGGCTACAGGCTGCCTTTGAAAAAGAGGATATTCCTTTTTCGGAGCGCTGGCGTTTACTGGCAGGTATGCCACCTCAGGGAGAAGATACCGGCAAAGTAGTGTGTGCCTGTTTTGGTGTGGGGGAGAAAACCATTTGTCGTGCAATTGAAGAGGAAGGCTTCAGTGATCCTGCTCAGGTGGGCCTGTCTCTGAAAGCCGGAACAAACTGTGGCTCCTGTATTCCTGAGATTCGCAAATTGATCACCAGTGCGGCAGCACTGGCATAGACACACACTTCATTCATTCTGAGTTTTCGTCGAAGAGCGACCCGCACTTCGACAAGCTCAGCGTGAACAGTGTGAAGTAGAACCCTTAGCTGAACTAAATAATACCTGAGCCGATTTCACTTTCTTCTAATATCGGATACAGGTCGGCATCAGGCAATTGATAATGCCACCATTCGTTTTGTAAAGAGTCGAATCCAGCGACATTCATGGCACCTGCCAGTATTAACCGGTTTTTCTGTGCGAGCTCGGAAATCTGGTCATTGCCATGGTGAGCCAGAGGACGAAAGTCGTCAAACTCGGTACCCATTTCCAGTGTCCGCCCAAACCGATCAACCAGCGTGAGATCGATAGCTATTCCTCTGCAGTGGGTTCGCAAACCGGTTTTCGGGTGCGATACATATTCAGGGTCTGGTACACAGTTAAAGAGTTCTTGCTGGGCTTCCAGGGGGCGAAAGGCATCCCATATTTTTAATTTGAGCCCCATGGGTTGAAGAACTTCAATGACGTTTTGCAATTTGTTGGCGGCTTCTTCGTGCATCAGGCAGAGAGGTTTTTTATAAACCTGCTTACCGGTGAAGTTGTTCTCGGTGGCGTAGACTATCTCGAGAACAAGGTCGTGACTTTGCGGCGTGACTTCAACCAATGGATGCGAGTTCTTCATATGTTGATCTAACCTTCAGGCATTTTTAATTCAGGGTAAAGGTAATTATCGTCGACAGGTTCTTAAAGTTCTGGTTTTACAGGTTTTAACAGGTTGACAGCCAGAGCTGTTACCAGTGCGCCTGCGATAGTGGCCAGAATGTACCAGGAGCGACCGTCGACAACCGGTAGAACGATCCAGCCTCCCCAGGGAGCGTAGTTGATAACTTCGGCCATGAAACCTATAACATTGCCTGTAATACCTCCCAGAACAATGGCGGGTATGACCCGTATCGGGTCAGCAACAGCGAAGGGGATTGCCCCTTCTGATATACCTATCATACCCATGGCCAGAGCGGCCTTGCCAGCCTCTCGCTCTTCAGCAGTGTATTTGCCGGGTGACAGCAGAGTGGCTAGCCACATACCCAGTGGCGGGGTGCATATGGCGACGCCGACACCGCCCATAAGGTAGGGGTGGTTCTTTACCTGAGTCTGAGCAAACAGGGTAGCGACTTTATTGATTGGGCCGCCCATGTCAAAAGCGGTCATTCCTCCAAGAATGACCCCCAGTGAAACCTTCGATAATCCCTGAAGACTATGCAACCAATCGTTAAGGTGACTCATCATATTGGCGATGGGTTGTCCAATCACCCAAATCACCAGAGCGGAGGTCAGAAAAGTACCTGCCAGAGGGTAGACAAAGATGGTAGCAACAGGTTGCATGTTCGATGAGAAGGGGATTCTCTTGAGGGCATTGACGATATAGCCCGCGATAAGCCCGACAATCATAGCCCCCAGAAAACCGCATCCAAACTGAGCTGCCAGCCATGCTCCGATCATGCCAGGTGCCAGGCCGGGGCGGTTGGCAATAGACCAGGCTATGTAGCCTCCCAGAACCGGGATGAAGAGGGTAAAACCAGCGACTCCCATCTCCCACACATCTTTGAGAAAACCGGATTCGGGCGGGGCTCCCTTGCCATGAAACATAACAGACACCGATAGGAGCACTCCGCCAGCTACCACGAAGGGAATCATGTGGCTGGTGCCTGTCAGTAGATGGGATCTGAGCTTAATGAATTCTGCTTTCACGCTATTCATTAATATCACCCGTTTTAGTCATTGATGCCCTTTGAGGTGTCTGGGTAGAAGAATCTCCGGGGCAGGCCAACAGGCACAAGGGTCCCGGAGACTGGCTGCTTTTAATCCCGAATAAATTCCGTGAGAAGTGGCCAGGGAAGCCATATCTGAAACAGTTGAGCCTCATAGGGGTCTGTCCGGGCTTTAAATGTGAAAGCTGAAGTCTAGCAGCTCAGACGGATTGTCAAGTATGAAAGCGGGCTTCGCGTCTTCAAGAGTTTTACGGTTATGCCACCCCCAGCTGACTGCAACGGGAACAGCGCCAGCTTCTCGAGCTTCATGCAGGTCTCCTGAGGTGTCGCTAACGAAATAACAGGGCTGATCCGGGTGCTGTTTCATCACTGTTCGGATTTTGTCCGTTTTGATAAAGCTCTGTTCCATACCCATTATTCCCCTGAAACACCGGATATTCTGATTATTCAGGAAATGCTCTGCAGCTTGGGTAAAATTGGAGGTGATCAGGTACAGAGGGAAGTGTTGGCCAAGGTGCTGCAAGCTCTCATTGACATCAGGAATAGAGCGGCAGTTTTTCATGAACTCCAGGTGGGCAAGTCGTGCATGATTCATAAGAGCGTGTTGCACTTTGTCTCCGGCGACTTGCTGGCTTAGCTTTTTAAAAAAATTGCCTTCAAAAAGGGCGAGAACTTGCTCTTCTGTGGCCAGGTCTTCTGCGTCCAGTTTGATCAGAACTTCTGACCAGAAAGAGAAGAAGGGTTGCCAGGAGTCGGCAATCACGCCACCCATATCAAACAGAATCGGACAGGACATAACAGCTCCGGTGATAAGAGGGTGTTGCTCAATTGTTTGAGAATACTCCAATGCTACTTGTTTGTCGCAGACTGTCTCGATCGCAAACGGGTGTTGAGCATCTCGACGGCCATAGAAAAGGCCATGGCAAAGTAGATGTAGCCTTTTGGAATATGAAAGTCGAGACCTTCTCCCATAAGGGAGACTCCCACCAGAATCAAAAAGGAGAGCGCCAGCATTTTGAAGGTAGGATGATTGCTGACAAACTCTCCGATAGGGGCTGCAGCAAACATCATGATGCCTACCGAAATAACAATGGCGGTGATCATGACCCAGAGGTGTTCTGCCAGTCCCACTGCTGTAATGACTGAATCCAGGGAGAAAACAATATCGATGAGAGCAATCTGGATCAGGGTTATAACATACCCTCGTGGTTTAAGGTGAGATCCTTCATCTTCGCCGGGCTCAATAGAATCGTGAATCTCGTGAGTGGCTTTAATCAGCAGGAAGAGCCCGCCTCCGAGAAGAATCAGGTCGCGGCCGGATAGGGCATGATTGAACAGATGGAATAGAGGGGCAGTGAGACTCATGATCCAGGTAATGGAGAGCAGCAGGGCGATCCTTGTGAACATGGCCAGTAACAGCCCGAGTCTGCGGGCGCTGTTGCGTTGGTGTGCAGGCATTTTGTCGACAACGATCGTAATAAAAATGATGTTGTCGATGCCCAGAATAATCTCCAGAAGGGTCAGTGTTGCCAGAGCTATCCAGGGCTCCGGGGTCAGAAAAAGTTCAGTCATTGTTTCTATCGTATTCGCTCTATCGTATTAGCCGTTCTTGCCGGGATGCTCTTCCCTGAGCTACTCGTTAATAATATCGGTTAAAAATAGACGAGGCTGATAGCTGTGAAGAATGTTTTGACCCCCGGAAGTCTGAAAGGTTGTTCTGTCGGTGTTGTAAGCAATCAGCTCGAGGCGTTGTTTTTGGCCGCTTTCGAGAAAATGCTGGTCACGTCGCGAAGATGATGAAAGTGGGCAAAAAAGTCTGAGGCAGAAGGGAGGGCTGAAAGCCAATAAGACTTCGGCTTTCAGCAGGTAACGGGTATAGCAGTGATTAGCGATCGGAAACCGGGATAAAGTCTCTGGAAGTCTCGCCGGTGTATAGCTGACGCGGACGACCAATGCGGTATTCACCACTGATCATTTCATGCCAGTGAGCGATCCAGCCCGGAGTACGACCGGTTGCGAAGATTACTGTGAACATCTCTGTTGGAATGCCCAGGGCTTTCAGGATAATGCCGGAGTAAAAGTCTACGTTCGGGTACAACTTTTTCTCGACGAAGTATTCGTCTTCCAGGGCTATCTTTTCCAGGCGCTTGGCGATCTTGAACAGTGGATCGTCTTCCAGGCCCAGTTCACTCAGAACTTCGTCACAGGTCTGCTTCATAACCTTGGCACGTGGGTCAAAGTTTTTGTAGACTCGATGGCCAAAGCCCATCAGGCGGAAGGGATCATTCTTGTCCTTGGCGCGATCAATGAATTCATCGATGTGTTTCTCATCACCAATTTGGTTCAGCATCACCAGCACTGCTTCGTTGGCACCACCGTGAGCCGGTCCCCAGAGAGCTGCGATACCAGCAGCAATACAGGCGAATGGGTTGGCACCACTGGAGCCTGCCAGACGAACAGTCGAAGTTGATGCGTTCTGTTCGTGATCAGCATGCAGCAGGAAGATGCGGTCCATGGCGCGTGCCAGTACAGGATTAACCTCGTACTCTTCACAGGGAGTAGCAAACATCATGTGCAGGAAATTGCCGCCGTAACCCAGGTCATTGCGCGGGTAAACGAATGGCTGGCCGATGGAGTATTTGTAGGTCATGGCTGCCAGCGTAGGCATTTTGGAAATCAGGCGATAGGCGCAGATTTCACGGTGACGTTCGTTGGTGATGTCCAGTGAATCGTGATAGAAGGCAGAGAGAGCACCTACTACACCGCACATCACGGCCATGGGGTGAGCGTCACGACGGAAACCGGAGAATAGATCCACCATTTGTTCATGTATCATGGTATGACGCATGATGGTGTCTTCAAAATGCTTCTTCTCTTTGCTGTTAGGAAGTTCGCCATAAATCAGCAGGTAGCAGGTTTCCAGGTAGTCAGAGTGCTCAGCAAGCTGCTCAATCGGGTAGCCACGGTGCAGTAGCACACCCTTCTCACCATCTATGTAAGTGATCTTTGACTCGCAGGAAGCGGTAGATACAAAACCAGGGTCGTATGTGAACAGACCATTGGCAGTCAGGCTGCGAACATCAACAACATCTGGGCCCAGGGACCCCGTATGTACAGGAAGTTCCAGTTGTTTGCCGTCAATCGAGAGGGTTGCTTTCTTTTCAGCCATCATAGGCTCCTGTCTTGCCGTTTATTCTGTCGTTATCGTCTTCTCGGACCCATAATTATTATGCGTACAGAATAAGTTTTTTTGGTTGGGGCCCTTTACGGTTCGACCACTATAGGGCCAGAAATTTGTTTGTCAAACCTGTGTATCTGTGAAAAAGTCTGCGCAATAAGTTCAGAGGTCTATAGTAAATTTGCCTAGAGTGTTAATCAATTGTAATTGAAAACCGAACTGTTTATACTCCTCAGCCGAAGTCGTGGAGGACTTCATGAGGGGGGTGAGAAAAGAACGTTAACATGAATTAACGCGGCTTCTTAACCTGCATTCAGGGTAGCCTGTTCAGGCAAGCCTGATAAAAAGAGGGTATGAACCCGAGTGGGTCGTAGTCTCTGGATATTGTTGCTGATTCAGCTGTGCACGCCTCGGGCGTTGGGACAAAAAACGTGAATAGCAAAAGACCTGTCAATCTAGACATAACCACAATTAAACTACCTCTGCCAGCGTATACCTCGATCCTGCACAGGATTTCGGGAATATTGCTGTTTGTTGGGGTGGGTTTCCTGCTCTATGCACTGGATCTGTCGCTGTCTTCAGAGCAGTCCTTTGCCGAACTGAAAGCGCTCATGTCGGGTGGCCTGGTCAAATTTATTGTCTGGGTGTTGCTTTCCGGGCTGATCTACCACTTTGTTGCCGGTGTCAAGCATTTGTTAATGGATATCGGTATTGGTGAAGGTAAGGAGTCAGGTAAGGCTGGTGCGATCGTCACCGTTGTTTTATCAGCTGTACTGATTGTGCTCGCGGGGGTGTGGTTGTGGTAACAAATATTACCAACTTGTCCCGAAGTGGACTCTACGACTGGATGCTGCAGAGGTTGTCTGCCATCATTCTGGCTGCTTACACGTTGTTTTTAGGCGGCTATGTTCTTATAAATCCTGGTCTGGATTTTCAGCAATGGAACGGACTGTTCGAGCAGACCTGGATGAAGGTATTTACCTTGCTCGCCATTCTTTCCATTGCTGCCCACGCCTGGGTGGGTATGTGGACCATTGCCACTGACTACCTGAATGCTCGTGCACTTGGGAACAAGTCTGTTCTGATTCGTTTCCCCTTCCAGCTGATCTGTTTTGTAGCAGTATTCAGTTACATTGTCTGGGGCATTCAAATTCTCTGGGGGAATTGATCTATGACAGCTCTTCGCACACTGACTTACGACGCCATCGTAATCGGCGGCGGTGGCGCTGGCATGCGCGCTGCACTGCAACTGACTCAGGCCGGTATTAAAACGGCCTGTGTGACCAAAGTGTTTCCAACTCGCTCTCATACTGTATCTGCCCAGGGTGGTATTACCTGTGCTATTGCCAGTGCAGATCCTCAGGATGACTGGCGCTGGCATATGTTCGATACCGTAAAAGGTTCGGACTATATCGGTGACCAGGATGCAATCGAGTATATGTGTTCAGTAGGTCCCCAGGCTGTGTTTGAACTGGAGCATATGGGGTTGCCTTTTTCTCGTACTGAAGAAGGGCGTATCTACCAGCGACCATTCGGTGGTCAATCCAAAGAATTCGGTAAGGGTGGTCAGGCTGCTCGAACCTGTGCGGCTGCTGACCGCACAGGGCACGCTCTTCTGCATACTCTGTATCAGGCCAACCTGAAAGGTGGTACTACATTTCTGAACGAATGGTACGCCGTAGATCTGGTGAAGAATCAGAATGGTCAGGTGGCCGGTGTTATTGCGATTTGCATGGAAACAGGCGAAACCGTTTATGTTAAATCCAAAGCAACTGTTATGGCTACCGGCGGTGCTGGACGTATCTATGCTTCCACCACTAACGCCCTGATCAATACCGGTGACGGTATTGGTATGGCTCTGCGTGCTGGCTACCCAATGCAGGATATGGAAATGTGGCAGTTCCACCCAACCGGTATTCACGGTGCGGGGGTTCTGGTGACTGAGGGTTGTCGTGGTGAAGGTGGTTACCTGATCAACAGTGAAGGTGAGCGTTTTATGGAGCGTTATGCGCCCAATGCCAAAGATCTGGCTGGCCGTGATGTAGTAGCTCGCTCCATGATTCTCGAAATTCTGGAAGGACGTGGCTGTGGACCGGATAAGGACCACGTGCTGCTGAAACTTGATCATCTGGGTGAAGAAACTCTGAATCTGCGTCTGCCAGGTATCTGTGAACTGTCCAAGACCTTCGCTCATGCTGATCCGGTTAAAGTGCCTGTTCCGGTCGTTCCAACCTGTCACTATATGATGGGTGGTATTCCTACCAATGTGGGTGGGCAGGCTCTGTTTCCGGATGCTGAAGGTAACGATAAAGTTGTAGAAGGTCTCTATGCCTGCGGTGAAGCTGCATGTGTATCTGTTCACGGTGCTAACCGTCTGGGTGGTAACTCTCTCCTGGATCTGGTCGTGTTTGGTCGTGCAGCAGGTATCCAGATCGAGAAAAACCTGAGAGAGGGTTTCGATGGTGTTGATGCTTCTGACAGTGATGTTGAAGCGGCCATGTCCCGTCTGGATCGGCTGAACAAGTCCGGTAGCGGTGAAAAGGTTGCCGACGTCCGTAAGGATTTGCAAAACACTATGCAGCTCTACTTCGGTGTATTCCGTGAAGGCGATAGTATGCAGGAAGGTCTGAAGAAGCTGAATGAGTTGGGTGAGCGTCTGAAAAATACTCACCTCGAAGACAAGAGTCAGGCATTTAATACAGCCCGCATTGAAGCTCTTGAACTCGAGAATCTCTATGAAGTAGCTTATGCTACTGCGGTTTCTGCCGAAGAGCGTAAGGAGTCTCGTGGTGCTCATGCCCGGAACGACTTTACCGAGCGTGATGATGAAAACTGGTTGGCACATTCCGTGTATTTTCCGGCTGAAAAACGGGTCGGCAAGCGTCAGGTCAACTTTGCTCCTAAAACCATGGACGCTTTTCCACCGAAAGCCAGAACCTACTGAGGAGGAGGCAGGAATATGTTGGGTAGTTCATTAAGTGTCAGTGTCTATCGCTACAATCCGGAGACTGACTCCAAACCTTACATGAAAGACATTGAGGTGGATATTCCTGAAGGCAAAGACCTGATGGTGCTCGATGTATTAAACCTGATCAAGGAAAAAGACGAAACCTTAGTGTATCGTCGCTCCTGTCGTGAAGGTGTTTGCGGTTCCGATGGTATGAGCATTAATGGTACTAATGGTCTGGCTTGCGTAACATCTTTGTCGGAAGCCATGGGTAGCAAGAAGAAGTTGATTTTGCGTCCCTTGCCTGGACTGCCGGTCATCCGTGACTTGATCGTGGATATGAGTCTTTTCTATAAGCAGTACGAAAAGATCAAGCCCTTCTTGATCAATGAAGAGCCTGCACCGGCCATAGAGCGTCTGCAGAGTCCTGAAGATCGTGAGAAGCTGGATGGCCTGTATGAGTGTATTCTCTGTGCATGCTGCTCCACAGCCTGTCCATCTTTCTGGTGGAATCCCGACAAGTTTGTTGGTCCATCCGGCCTGCTGCAGGCCTATCGTTTTCTGGCTGACAGCCGTGATACTGCGACTCAGGAACGACTCGCGGAACTGGATGATCCGTTCAGCGTTTTCCGTTGCCGTGGTATCATGAACTGTGTGGCTGTGTGTCCAAAAGGCCTGAATCCAACCAAGGCAATTGGTCATATTAAACAGATGTTGTTTGATAGTGCATCCTGATCGGTTACTCTAAAAGGCGGCCTTAAGCGATTAAGCAGACAACAGGGGGGGCTCTTTTATTGCTGCACAAGAGACTCCCTGGAAGAGGAAGTTGTCGGAGAACTCGATTTTAGATCAATTTGAGGGTGGTCCGATTACATGAAATGTGCGAATGTTATGTGAGCGCACGTTTTTTCTATCAGCAGTATCTACACTGGTTTTCAAAACTAATTTTCAACATAAAGGGTCTGACGCTGACGCCAGAATTCTGGAGGAGCTGACGATCCAAAGAGAATTTCTGGCTATGGTCCCACTGTCGCACGAATTAAGTGGAACTGTAGTTTATTCTAAGCCTGACTGACTTCTGACTCTCCAAACCAATGAAGGGCAGGTCAGGCAGGTTTTATCAGCGGGACGGCCGGTCAATCACCGGTCTATCTGTGGAGTTTGAATAAGCGGGGGAGGCGAAAGCCCCGGTTTTCAGCGCTCTGCCTGTCAGGACAACAGACAGGCAGACCACAGTGCGACTCTCATGATTAGACAGCCCTTCATTCACGGGGTAGTGATGATGCAAGAAGGTGTGATGCAGCAAATGTGGGATACCTCACATATATCCGGGGGGAATGCTGCATACGTCGAAGAACTTTACGAACAATTCCTTCGCGATCCGAATTCGGTCTCTGAGGAGTGGCGTGATTATTTTGAAAAACTTCCTCAGGTCAATGGTGGTGGTCCGGATGTACCTCACTCCACCATCCAGGAAAATTTTGTCCTGATGGCGCGTCAGCGTCAGAGCACCCGCCCAATCCAAGCCGGCACCATTTCCAGCGATCATGAGCGCAAGCAGATTCAGGTGTTGCGTTTGATCAGTGCCTTCCGAATCCGGGGGCATCAGCAGGCCAGAATAGACCCATTGGGTTGTATGCAGCGTGAACAGTTTCCCGATCTGAGCCTTGAGTATCACGGGCTGAGCGAAGCAGATCTGGATACTGAATTTCAGACCAGTACCATTTTTATCGGTAAAGAGCGGGCAACGCTGCGCGAGATTATCGACTCTCTCATGGCCACCTACTGCGGCTCCATTGGTGTTGAATACATGCACATTGTCAACACTGAAGAACGTCGCTGGTTCCAAAGCCGCATGGAAAGTGTTCGAGGTCGTCCGGATTTGGGCCTTGAAGGTCGGCAGCATCTGCTGGAACGCCTGACTGCGGCAGAAGGTCTGGAAAAATACCTGGGAACCAAGTACCCGGGCACCAAACGTTTTGGTTTGGAAGGAGGGGAATCATTGATTCCCATGCTGGACGAAATTATCCAGCGCTCCGGTTCTTACGGCGCCAAGGAAATCGTGATCGGCATGGCCCACCGTGGTCGACTCAACGTATTGGTTAATATTCTCGGAAAGAACCCTTCTGAACTGTTTGACGAGTTCGAGGGTAAGAAAATGGCCGATACCGGCTCTGGTGACGTGAAGTATCACCAGGGCTTTTCCTCCAACGTCATGACACCGGGTGGTGAAGTTCACCTGGCACTGGCATTCAACCCTTCTCATCTGGAAATAGTGTCCCCTGTAGTAGAGGGCTCTGTGCGTGCTCGTCAGGATCGTCGTAACGATTCTGCCCGTGGTCAGGTTATACCGATTGCCATTCACGGTGATGCCGCATTTGCTGGTCAGGGGGTAGTCATGGAAACCCTGCAGATGTCCCAGACCCGTGCTTATAAGACCGGTGGTACTCTGCATATTATCGTCAACAACCAGGTGGGTTTTACAACCAGTAAACAGGAAGATGCCCGTTCTACAGAGTACTGTACGGATGTAGCCAAGATTGTCGGTGCTCCTATCCTTCATGTGAATGGTGATGATCCTGAAGCCGTCCACTTTGCGACCAAAATGGCGCTGGATTACCGAATGGAATTCAAGCGCGATGTTGTTATTGACATGGTCTGCTACCGTCGCCGTGGCCACAATGAAGCCGATGAACCTTCCGGTACCCAGCCACTGATGTATCAGATTATCAAGAATCACAAGACTACCCGTGATCTGTATGCAGAGAGACTGATGGAAGCAGGCATCATGGATGCAGAGAAGGACAAGGCGCTGGTAGACAGCTACCGTAATGCTTTGGACAACGGTGGTCATGTTGTTAAGTCGCTGGTAAAAGAACCCAACAAAGAACTGTTTGTTGATTGGGCTCCTTATCTTGGACATGAATGGACTGCGCGTCACGATACCCGCGTAGCTCTGGCTACTCTGCAGGGACTGGGGCAGAAGCTGTGCAAGGTGCCTGAAGGTTTTGTTGTTCAGCGTCAGGTCAGCAAGATTATAGATGATCGACTGAAAATGGCTGCGGGAGCACAATCCATCAACTGGGGTGCAGCTGAAACATTGGCATACGGTACCCTGATTATGGAAGGTCATCCGGTACGTATTACCGGTCAGGATGTTGGTCGAGGCACTTTCTCTCACCGTCATGCGGTGCTGCACAATCAGAAAGACGGTTCTACCTATGTACCACTGGCCAATATTTCCGAAAAACAGCCTGACTTCCAGATCTGGGACTCTTTGCTCTCGGAAGAGGCTGTGCTGGCTTTCGAATATGGTTATGCGACTACGACACCGGGCGCACTGGTTATCTGGGAAGCCCAGTTTGGTGACTTTGCTAACGGCTGTCAGGTAGTTATTGACCAGTTTATTACCAGTGGTGAGCACAAGTGGGGGCGTCTCTGTGGCCTGACCATGCTGTTGCCTCACGGTTATGAAGGTCAGGGCCCGGAGCACTCTTCAGCCCGTCTTGAGCGTTATCTGCAACTGTGTGCAGAGCACAATATCCAGGTGTGTGTGCCAACCACTCCGGCTCAGGTGTTTCACATGCTGCGTCGTCAGGTGTTGCGTCCGCTGCGAAAGCCATTAATAGCTTTTACTCCCAAGAGCCTGCTTAGGCACAAGCTGGCAGTTTCCACGTTGGAAGAGCTGGCTGAAGGCAGCTTCCAGACCATCATTCCAGAGGTTGATGTGCATGAAGCAGCGGAAATTACCCGTCTTGTCATGTGCAGCGGTAAGGTCTATTACGATCTGCTTGAGTATAAGCGTGCAAATGAACTGAAAAATTCAGCCATCATTCGTATCGAGCAGCTGTATCCTTTTCCTCAGGATGACCTTGATGAGGTGATTGCGCACTATCCAAACCTGAAGGATGTTGTCTGGTGCCAGGAAGAGCCGATGAACCAGGGCGCCTGGTATTGCAGCCAGCATCATATGCGCCGTGCTCTCGATAATCACTCTAACAACCTGCGTCTGGCCTATTCAGGTCGTGATGCTTCAGCGGCACCAGCATGTGGTTATATGTCCAAGCATGTAGAAGAGCAAGAAAAGCTGGTAGAAGACGCTTTTAACGTTTAATTGATGATGCCCCGGTAGCTCCGGGGCGATCGGTCGCAACCCCGAAAGGATCCATAATGGCCACTGAAATAAAAGCACCAACGTTTCCGGAATCTGTCGCTGACGGTGTGGTTGCCACTTGGCACAAGAAGCCTGGAGAAGCTTGCTCTCGTGATGAGCTGCTGGTCGATATAGAGACCGATAAGGTAGTACTGGAAGTTGTTGCTCCAGCGGATGGCGTGCTGAAAGAGATTCTCAAGAATGAAGACGAGACGGTCCTGAGCGAAGAGGTTATTGCCGTTTTTGAAGCCGGTGCAGCATCCACAGCCTCCGTTCCAGCAGCTGAATCAGCGTCGGCAACCAGTGAAGTGTCACCTAGTACGGAAGAGCCAGTATTGAGCCCCGCTGCTCGTAAGATCGCTAATGAAAAAGGCATTGACCCAACGACTATTTCTGGCACTGGCAGGGGCGGTCGTGTCACCAAGGAAGATGTCGTTCGTCATGCAGAGCAGCGGCCAGCTCAGGTAGCTGCTCCTGCTCCAACAGTCCATGCTTCTTCTGCGCCTGTGGTAGAAGCTACAACACCGGTATTTGCTGGCGAGCGCACGGAAAAACGTGTACCAATGACACGTCTGCGTGCTAGAGTTGCCCAGCGTCTGGTAGAAGCACAGCAGACAGCCGCCATGCTGACCACCTTCAATGAGGTCAATATGAAGCCGGTTATGGAACTGAGAGCCCGTTATAAAGATCAGTTCGAGAAGCGGCACGGTGTTCGTCTCGGGTTCATGTCCTTCTTTGTCAAAGCCTGTGCTGAAGCCCTGCGTCGTTATCCTGCAGTTAATGCCTCCATTGATGGTAATGATATCGTTTACCACGGCTATCAGGATATTGGCGTTGCTGTCTCCAGCGATCGTGGTCTGGTAGTACCTATTCTGCGTAATGCTGAAAACATGAGCCTCGCCGACGTTGAGGCCAAAATCCGTGAATACGGTAAAAAAGCCCAGGGTGGCAAACTGGATATTGAGGACATGACCGGTGGAACCTTTACTATTTCCAACGGCGGTGTGTTTGGTTCGCTCTTGTCTACACCGATTCTGAATCCACCTCAGTCCGCTATTCTGGGTATGCACAAAATTCAGGAGCGCCCCATGGCCGTCAACGGTCAGGTGGAGATTCTGCCCATGATGAATCTGGCTTTGTCCTATGACCACAGGTTGCTGGATGGCAAGGAAGCAGTCACTTTCCTCGTTACCATCAAGGAGCTGTTGGAAGATCCAGCCAGAATCCTGTTGGAATTGTAAGTTTTCATGGGTTATGCGGTGGCTCACAAGGCCGCCATTCTCATTTTCTTGGAATAGAAGATATGGCGAATCAGTTTGACGTTGTTGTCATCGGAGCAGGTCCTGCAGGTTACGTTTGTGCAATTCGTGCAGCGCAGCTGGGCCTTAAGACTGCTTGTATTGAAAAGTGGACTGATGACAAAGGAAAAACAGCTCTGGGCGGAACCTGTCTGAACGTAGGTTGCATTCCCTCCAAGGCGCTGCTGGACAGTTCTCACAAATTTGTTGAAGCTCAAAAAGACTTCAAGCTGCACGGTATCAATCACTCTGGTGTGGAAATGGACGTGCCGCAAATGATCGCCCGCAAGAGCAAGATCGTTAAAACCCTCACTACCGGCGTCGGTGGTCTGTTTAAAGCAAATGGTGTAACTCTGCTGGAAGGTGCTGGTAAAGTTCTGGCGAACAAGCAGGTTGAGCTGACCAAGGCTGATGGCACTGTTGAAGTTTATGAAGCGGGTAATGTTGTTATTGCTACTGGCTCCCGTCCGGTAGAAATTCCCCCTGCACCGACTGATGGTGATTTGATTGTTGATTCCACCGGAGCCCTTGAATTCCAGGAAATACCCAAACGTCTGGGGGTCATTGGTGCTGGTGTTATCGGCCTCGAGCTGGGTAGCGTTTGGGGTCGTCTTGGCTCTGAAGTCATTGTTCTGGAAGCCATGGATCGTTTCCTGGCAGCTGCCGACGAGCAGATCTCCAAAGAATCCATGAAAATCTTCAAGAAGCAAGGACTGGATATCTGCTTGGGTGCCCGTGTCACTGGATCTGAAATCAAGGATAAAGAAGTACACGTTACCTATGCGGATTCTGATGGCAATGAACAGGTTGTTGTATTCGACAAACTGATTGTTGCTGTAGGCCGTCGTCCATACACAGAGAGCCTGCTGGCTGCAGACTGTGGTGTGAACCTGGATGAGCGTGGCTTTATTTTTGTCGATGATCACTGTGCTACTGACGTACCCGGTGTATACGCCGTTGGTGATGTGGTTCGCGGTCCAATGTTGGCGCACAAGGGCAGTGAAGAAGGCATTATGGTTGCTGAAATCATCGCTGGTCAGAAAGGCCATATGAACTACGATTTAATTCCTTCTGTGATCTATACCCATCCTGAAATTGCATGGGTTGGCAAGACCGAGCAGGAACTGAAAGCCGAAGGTGTCGATTACAAAGTAGGCACTTTCCCATTTGTAGCCAGTGGTCGTGCGCTGGCTGCTAATGATACGGAAGGTATGGTTAAGGTAATTGCTGACAAGGCAACTGATCGTGTTCTGGGTGTGCACGTAGTAGGCCCAAGTGCTGCTGAATTGGTTCAGCAGGGAGTTATTGCCATGGAGTTTGCTGCCAGCACTGAAGATCTGGCTCTGACTATCTTCTCTCACCCAACACTGAGTGAAGCTTTGCACGAAGCAGTTCTGGCTGTAGACGGTCATGCGATTCATATTCCTAATCGTAAACGTCGCTAGCTGAGCTTACGGGAATCATTTACTGATGTGTGTAAGACCTACTTGTATCAGTAAGCTTTCTCAATGGATAAACTGATTCGAAGAAGTGTCAGAGGGAATCTTAGCCTGTAGGACTTGAGACAATTTCATATCGAAAGTACAAGTTAGACAGGCGTCAGGACCCAAAGTTTAATTTCGATGCCTGAAGAGTTGGGGTCGAAACAAAGAAACCTTTTTATCCACGGATGTGGATAGGAATTTGATTAAAACAACAATGGTATTGTCAGTATGAATCTCCATGAATATCAGGGTAAGCAGCTATTTGCTGAGTATGGCCTGCCGGTATCCAAGGGTATTGCCTGCGATACACCGGAAGAAGCAGCTGCAGCCGCAGACCAAATTGGCGGAAATCAGTGGGTTGTTAAAGCACAGGTTCATGCAGGTGGACGCGGTAAGGCTGGGGGCGTAAAGCTGGTCAGCTCCAAGGACCAAATTCGTGAATTTGCCGAGAAGTGGCTGGGTAATAATCTGGTCACTTACCAGACAGACGAAAATGGTCAGCCAGTTAGCAAGATTCTGGTAGAAAGTTGCACCGACATCGCTCAGGAACTTTACCTGGGTGCTGTTGTAGACCGTTCTACCCGCCGGATCGTTTTTATGGCCTCCACCGAAGGTGGCGTTGAAATCGAGAAGGTGGCAGAAGAAACGCCAGAAAAGATTCTGAAGGCAACTATTGACCCTCTGGTCGGTGCTCAGCCCTATCAGGGCCGTGAACTGGCTTTCAAACTGGGTCTGAACGCTACACAGGTTAAGCAGTTTACCAAGATCTTCCTGGGTCTGGCGAAACTGTTCCAGGATCTGGATTTGGCTCTGCTGGAAATCAATCCATTGGTTATCACTGAAGCTGGCGATCTGCACTGCCTGGATGCCAAGCTGAACATTGATAGCAACGCCCTTTACCGTCAGCCTCGTCTGAAGACCATGCACGATCCTTCTCAGGAAGACGCACGCGAAGCCCACGCGGCTCAGTGGGAACTCAACTACGTAGCCCTGGATGGTAACATCGGCTGCATGGTAAACGGCGCTGGTCTGGCTATGGGTACCATGGACATCGTTAAGCTGTCCGGTGGTGCTCCCGCAAACTTCCTGGACGTGGGTGGCGGTGCTACCAAAGAACGTGTCAGTGAAGCTTTCAAGATTATTCTGTCTGACGATAGTGTTAAAGCGGTACTGGTTAACATCTTCGGCGGCATCGTTCGCTGTGACCTGATTGCTGACGGCATCATCGGTGCAGTAAAAGAAGTCGGTGTTGAAGTGTCTGTTGTTGTGCGTCTGGAAGGTAACAACGCTGAGCTTGGTGCGCAGAAACTGGCTGAAAGTGGACTCGATATTATCGCTGCAAGCAGTCTCTCCGACGCTGCAGACCAGGTAGTAAAAGCAGCGGAGGGTAAATAAGAATGAGTGTCCTGATTAATAAAGAGACCAAGGTGATCTGCCAGGGCTTTACTGGCTCTCAGGGAACTTTCCACTCCGAACAGGCGATTGCTTATGGTACTCGTATGGTCGGTGGAGTTACTCCAGGTAAGGGGGGGCAGGAGCATCTGGGTCTACCTGTATTCAACACGGTTGCCGAGGCAGTGGCTACAACCGGCGCTGAAGCCTCTGTAATCTACGTGCCTGCCGCTTTCTGTAAGGATTCCATCCTCGAAGCTGCCAATGCCGGTATTAAGCTGATTGTCTGCATTACTGAAGGTATTCCAACTCTGGATATGTTGGACTGCAAGGTTCGCTGCGACGAGCTGGGTGTTACTCTGATTGGTCCCAACTGCCCGGGTGTTATCACTCCGGGTGAGTGTAAGATCGGCATTATGCCAGGACACATTCATAAACCAGGCAAAGTTGGTATCGTTTCCCGTTCCGGGACCCTCACTTATGAAGCGGTTAAGCAGACCACTGACTTTGGTTTTGGTCAGTCCACCTGTGTCGGTATCGGTGGTGACCCGATTCCTGGCTCTAACTTCATCGACATTCTGAAGCTGTTTCAAGAAGATCCACAGACTGAAGCGATCGTTATGATCGGCGAAATCGGTGGTACAGCTGAAGAAGAAGCGGCTGCTTACATCAAAGAAAATGTAACCAAGCCAGTTGTTTCCTACATTGCCGGTGTTACTGCACCTCCGGGTAAGCGTATGGGTCATGCGGGTGCAATTATTTCTGGTGGTAAAGGGACTGCTGACGAGAAGTTTGCTGCTCTGGAAGAAGCCGGTGTAAAAACCGTTCGCTCTCTGGCAGAAATCGGTCAAGCTCTGAAAGAGAAAACAGGTTGGTAAGAGTCCGATCAAATTAGCTTTGGCTCATTATACGGCTCATCTCAGAGGAGATGGGCCCACTTTTATGAGTTCCTGAGTGACTAATCTCTTTCCTGTTTACCTACATGCTATCCGGGTTTCGGAATATCACCGTAGGCTCCAGCCGCTCAATGGTACTGCATAGTCCCGCATTTATCGCCACCCTCAGGGAATCCTCCAGTGGATACACCCAATCTTAATCCTGATAAATACCGTTTTGCGAGGGCGCTTAGGCCTTTTTCCTTCTCTGTTGCACTGATCACTTGTGGATTAGGGGTCGCCGTGGCTTTCTCAAAGGGAGAGGGTGACATTGCCAGAGCTGTGGCTGTTATGATTGCGGGTTTTTTTTTACAGGCAGCCAGTAATCTGGCCAATGATCATGCTGACTTACATTTCTGGGATGGCAAGACAGGCCAATTGGCAGAGCAGGTGATTCAGCAAATTCGCAGGAACTTTGCTTTTGCCGGACTTTTTGCCATGGTAGCAACTGCTATAGGACTCTGGCTTGTCTGGAAAACGGGCTGGCCTTTATTCTTACTGGGACTTTTAGGTGTGACTGCAGGGTACTTCTATACAGGAGAACCTGTCGTCTATAAACATCTCGGTCTTGGGGTTCCAGCCGCTTTTATTCTGACTGGTGTGCTGATGGTAAGCGGGTCTTACTATGCGGTTTCTGGTGTCTGGAATAATAAGCTACTTTGGGTTTCTATACCCGTGAGTCTTTTAACAGCTGCTCTACTGGTGTCGAATGAAATCCGAGATTATCTGGAAGATCAGTCTTCCAACATCAGAACCCTGACTGTCAGAATAGGGTTTGATACAAGTAAGAAACTATACGCTATATTGTTGCTGTCGGTATACCCGATCAGCTATTACCTCTACCTAAACAACTTGCTGATAAAACCTGTTTACCTGATATTTTCGTTATTACTCATCTTGCAGCCGATTAAATTGTTAAGGTGTTCGCCGGGTGATTACGAGCTAAACAAATTGCCGCCTTTGTCTGGACGTTTTTTTCTGGTGTTCGGTATCTGCTTCATATTGAGTGTGTTTAGACCTTCTTGGGAATGAACGTCTGATGAAGGGCTCTTTGTTAAAAAAAATCAGAATGGTGAATTAATTTAGTTTCGACGGATAGATTTCAAAATAGACGACTTTTTTCTTTTTTATTGTCAGTTTTGTGAAAATTATAAGTCAAAAGTTTGCAAATAATTTTAAGGCAGTAAGCCTTTTATGAAAAACAGAAAAAGCCAGACTTCATAATCTGGCTTTTTCTAACTGGAAACTATTACTTGAATCCAGTATCAGTCACTACTTTGCCAGGCTTTTTTATCTTTCTTGCGCAGATCAAAGGCTTCTGGTTCGAACAGGGTAGATGGCTCTTCCGGTAGCATGTCAGGTGCCTTTTTGTTGTGCTGAATCACTTTCAACTTGGTGTAACGATCTTTGGTGGCTTTGGCCAGTGTTTCAGAGTTTCTCATGATGGTCGGTCTTATAAACAACATGAGATTTCGCTTCTGGTTCTTATCCTGTTCGAAGCGGAACAGGTTTCCGATGATAGGGATATCACCCAGAAGCGGGATTTTCTTCTTGGTCTGACTCTTGACGTTTTCAATCAGGCCACCAATGACAATGGTCTGGCCATCATCTACCAGAACGGTGGTTTTCAGAGTTCTGTTATTGAAGATCAGGTCATCATTCTTTAAAAGGGATTCTGAAGTACGAGTGTCCAGAGAAGAAACCTCCTGCTCCAGCTCTAGCCTGATGCCGTTACCTTCACTGAGGTGAGGGGTGATCTTTAGCTTAATGCCGACATCCTTCCGGTCAGTCGTAGTGAACGGGTTGTTGCTGCCACCACCGGCTGAGGTTTGATAAGAGCCTGTCTTGATAGGAATATTCTGACCTACAAGGAATTCAGCTTCCTGGTTGTCCAGCGTCAGCATACTGGGTGTAGATAGAATGTCGTTGTTAGACTTTGAACTCAAGGCAGATACCAGCACACCAAAATTATCCGCTCTCAAAGCCAGAGAGCCCAGGGTGATTGCCGCGTTATCGAGAATGTGTCCTGTTATGCTGCTCTTGCTGCCGACAACGGTTTTGGTTGATTTACCAGAAGGGTCTGTCTCGGTTGAGCCGCGAATGGTTTCCTTGCCATCAATACCCCACTGGACACCCAGAGCATCATCTATACCGCCAGAGACTTCTACGATGACGGCTTCCAAAAGTACCTGTGATCTTGGTACATCAAGCTGCCGAACGATATGCTCCATCTCTGCCAGAGTGTCCGGATCAGCAATCATGATGAGGGCGTTCTGGGATTCGTCGGCTTTAACGAACACGTTCGGTGCTGCTCCGGAACCCCTGCTTTTTCCGGAAGGCTGACCTTTGGTCTGAACCTTGGGAACAGAGGGGTGCGGTGGAACAGGCTGTTGTGATGAAGCCGAAGAATTGGATTTCTTTTCCTGACTCTCCTGAATCGTGGTAGATGCTTCTGCAAGGATTTCTGAAATATTCTTGGCATCGCCATAGCTGAGGAAGATCACCTTGGTAGTGGACTTGCGAATACCTTCCTTGTCCAGCGTTTCTACCAGTTTCCTGACTCTCTGGCGCTTACTGGAGTTACCTTTGATGACCAGTCGGTTGCTGCGCTCATCAGCAATGACTTGCAGTCCGCTTGGCATTTGCCCCTTGGCAGCTATCAGTGTGTCCTGAATGATTTTGGAAACATCACCCACCCAGGCATGCTTCAACTGAAGCACTTCGTAATCATTATTACCTGTCTTGTCCAGCTCCCTCACCAGCTTGGTGATTCGCTCAACGTTGTCTGCAAGGTCACTGACTATAACAGCGTTACTGGATGCGGAAGCGGCTGCGTGCCCATACTGGGCGATCAGAGGGCGAATAATGGGTATCAGTTCAATAGCCGATACACTGTGAAGTTCCAGAACCCGTGTGGTCATGACAGCATTACGTGGCTTCTGATTTCCACTGGGAGAGCTGGTTTTTGCTGTAGTACTGGGCACTATATTGATGATATTGCCCTTGGGTATTACGGCGTAGCCATTAGCTGACAGTACTTCGAGGAAAACATCGTAAACTTCGTCGCTGCTCAACGGTTTGGAAGAAATAACCGTTACAGTGTTACCCCCCTTGATTCTGGGGTCTATGACAAAGGTCTCACCAGTGATCTTGGCGATTTGGCCAATGAATTCACGAATGTCAGCGTTCTGATGATTCAGAGTCCACTTTTTGTCCCTGGCCGTTTCAGCCTTGAGGGCTTTTGTGGGAGGGGGTGCAGCCAGATTGACTACAGCAGTTTCAGCAGAAGGGGCCGCTGATACATTGCTCTGAAGGCTAAGGGCAAGCAATGCAGCAAACAGAGGTCTGAAGGCCATGCATACAAATGGACAGTCTTTAGTTTTCATCACTTAACCATATGAAAAAGTTTTAATTCTTGTATCAAATCCCTTGATTAGCCTGCTGAAGTTTATCTCTCAACTCCTGCATGCGCTGTTCAAGTGATTTTCCATCCGGCTCCTGAGTGAAGCCGGGGCGTTCTGTATTCTTATCCGTAGTGTCTGAGGGGCTCTTGAATTCCTGCAAAGCCCTGTCATCTTTACCTGCATCCGGAAAATAAAGGATTTCAAGCTGGCCATTGCGACTTAAAACCACATGATCTGAATGCACTTCCCTGAGTATGGCACCACCGGGCAGTGTGTCTTCGATGCCATAAAGCTTGTCCTGATTGTTGCCTTGGATAATAGCACTTGAATACTTATTCTTCTGGTCACGTTCTCCAAGAGTACCTCTGAGTACCAGATTTAACTTTGTTTTAGGAATATCGGCGGACTGTTTCGCGACTTCAGGCTGATGATTGGCACCAAAGAGTAATTCGAAGTCTTTAGGAGTAAGAATTTTTTCTTTTGGTTGATTTTGGTACACTTGTTCATAATTATCAAAAGCATCTTCCTTCGCCAGTGATTCATAAAAGAAAAATGACTGAGCGCCTAATGAAACAATCATGGTGATCGCCAGAAGGCAGGTCAGTGCTATGCAATTTTTTCGATGGCCCCATTTTAAGTAGGTGGCTATGACCTCTGAATTCATACTGTTCTCTAATTTCTCTATTTGATGTGTACTTGATTAAGGAAAGCGTTATGGGTCATGGGCTATTCTTAACCTAAATAAAGCATAAGAGTGCTATTTTTAAAAGCTGATGCTTTCACTAAAAACAGTTTTTAATTAATCATTTTTGATCAGGAATATCTTCTGGATCAAAAAAGTTGGGTTTGTGTTTGAATCATTTTTAAAATTCAGTTGTAAAATTTGGATATTGGATCACACTTCCTGTGACGTGCTTGAAGAATAATTCAATTTCCAGGGTTCAGAGCAAAAAATATCGGATTGTTTCTGGTTGTCCTCGATCAACCTAATAGAAGTTCTGGAATTATTAATTATCCAAGGAGTTAGCCTTGACTGACACAGCCAGCCTTCCAGAAGATCAGGCATCCCAAAATCAGGGACTGATTTTGCGTCGTCTGCCATTTACTTTTGCCAAAAGGCATGGGGTGGTGTTGGTCTGGGAGCAGGAACAGCCGGTGCTCTATTTTCGCTCGGTGCCTTCAGCTGATATCTTCTCTGAAGTCACACGAATTTCCTGCCAGTCTCCTGTTTATCGCAAGGTGGGAGCAGACCGGCTCTCCGAAGTCTTGTCCGAGTGTTATCACAATGACAGTTCCGAAGCTCTGCAGAATGCTGCCGGTATTAGTGATGATCTGGATCTGAGTAGTCTTGCTGAAGCAGTGCCGGTAACAGAAGACCTGCTTGAGCAGAGTGACGATGCCCCGGTGATTCGCCTGATCAATGCTTTATTGACGGAAGCGATCAAGGAAGGCGCATCGGATGTCCATATCGAAACTTTCGAAAATATTCTGGTTGTCAGGGTGCGGGTAGATGGTGTTCTGAGAGAGATTCTCAGTCTGCAACGAACACTGGCTGCACTCCTTGTTTCGAGGATCAAGGTTATGGCTCGTCTGGATATTGCTGAAAAACGCATTCCCCAGGATGGCCGTATCTCTCTGAAAGTTGCGGGTAAAGAGGTGGATGTCAGGGTCTCAACACTACCTTCCAGTAATGGTGAGAGAGTGGTACTGCGTCTTCTTGATAAGGCAGCCGGTCGTCTTGAACTGAAGCATCTGGGTATGGAAAATCAGGATCTCCAATGCGTATCAAGCCTGCTGGCCAAACCCTATGGCATTATTCTAGTCACGGGGCCTACCGGTTCTGGTAAAACCACCTCTCTCTATGGTTGCTTGACCTCATTGAATGATAAATGTCGAAATATTCTCACCGTAGAAGATCCCATCGAATACAACCTCGAAGGTATTGGCCAGACTCAGGTGAATACCAAGGTTGATATGACGTTTGCAAGGGGGCTGAGAGCCATCCTACGTCAGGACCCGGATGTGGTCATGGTGGGGGAAATACGCGATACAGAAACAGCTGAAATTGCCGTGCAGGCCAGTTTGACCGGTCACCTCGTGTTATCGACACTTCATACCAATACTGCCATTGGTGCATTGACCCGCTTGCAGGATATGGGAATTGAACCTTTTCTACTCTCTTCCAGCTTGCTGGGTGTGATGGCTCAGCGTCTGGTCAGAGTTCTCTGTAATCAATGTAAACAGCCCTACCAACCTGATGAGGCTGAATGCAGGGAGTTGGGGGTTGAGTTAGCCAATGCGCCTGAACTGTACCACGCAAAAGGCTGTAAAGATTGCAATCACAGTGGATACCGGGGCCGGACCGGCATCTACGAAGTGGTCATGGTCGACGAGCAGGTCAGAAGAATGATTCATGCAGGAGAGGGAGAGCAGGTGATTACTGACTATGTCAGAAAGAGCTCTCCTGGCATAAGGGAAGATGGTGCCAAGAAAGTATTGGCTGGTCTGACAACACTGGAAGAAGTGCTCAGAGTGACCCAGAAAGATTAATCCGTATCGGAGGCGGATCACCGCACGACATGGCTGCATATGAATACATCGCCCTCGACCAGCAGGGCAAACAGCATAAGGGAACACTGGAAGCCGACAGTAACCGGCATGTCCGGCAGATGCTTCGTGATAAAGAGTTGACCCCCCTATCGGTCAATCAGGTCTCAGAGCAGAAACAGAATGCCGCCGGTGGGTTGTCCACGTTCTTTCAACGCGGTGTTTCTGCTGTTGAGCTAGCGACTCTGACTCGTCAGTTAGCCACTCTCATTCAGGCGGCCATGCCCGTTGAGGAAGCGCTTTATGGTGTCGCTTCCCAGCAGGAAAAGCGCAGGCTTAAAAATATTCTGTTGGCGATTCGTTCCAGGGTACTTGAAGGTTTCACATTGGCCCAGAGCCTTGAAGATTTTCCTCATATTTTCCCCCAGATGTTCCGGGCCACGGTGGCAGCCGGTGAGCATGCTGGATATTTGGACAAGGTGCTGAATCGGTTGGCGGACTACACCGAAGCCAGAATGAAATCCACCCAGAAAATTCAACAGGCTCTTTTGTACCCCGTCATATTGTTGATGGCGGCTCTGGGGATCGTTAGTTTCCTTCTGGGCTATGTGGTGCCGGATGTCGTAAAGGTCTTCGTCGACACGGGTCAGGATTTGCCCGGCATTACGGTTGCACTGATCGCTGCCAGTGAAGGATTCCAGACCTACTGGCCTGTTATTTTCGGTATTATTTTCTTTGGGATTGTTGCCTTCAGGCAGGCGCTGAAGAAGCCGGCCGTCCGGATGTCATGGGATCGTTTCTTTTTACGCTTACCCATTCTTGGTCGCTTCAGTAGAACATTAAGTGCTGCAAGATTTGCCAGCACTCTAAGCATACTCACCCGAAGCGGTGTTTCGCTGGTGGAAGCCCTGATCATTGCGGCACAGGTTATCGATAATCGGGCAATTTGTGATGCGGTTAAAGATGTTGCCCGAAGGGTCAGTGAAGGTTCCAGTCTGAATCGAGCCTTGGCTGAAACCGGTTATTTCCCACCTTTGATGCTTCACATGATTGGCAGTGGTGAATCGACAGGTGAGCTGGACGAAATGCTGGACAGAACAGCCCAGAATCAGCAGATGGAGCTGGATGGAAGAATATCCCTCCTGCTCGGACTTTTTGAACCCTTAATGTTGGTGGTTATGGGCGGTGTAGTCATGATGATTGTATTAGCCATTCTGCTGCCCATTCTTAACATGAACCAGCTTTTAAACTGAATGCGGTGAGCATGACTTTTACAGCAATGTTCGTAAAGGTTGAAACAGGACGTACACGACAGAATCTGCCGATTGACTGACAGATTTCTGGAAATGGAGGCAGTGATCCCATTTCCTCGGTACGGAATCCATTGATGAGGTCGTGAAAATGATGACAAGACAGGTACAAAGAGGTTTTACCCTCATAGAGATCATGGTGGTTGTTGTGATCCTGGGGATACTGGCTGCCATGGTGGCGCCAAAAATTCTCAGCCGTCCTGATCAGGCCAAGGTTACAGTGGCCAGGTCGGATATTGAAACGCTCTCCCAGGCGCTTGAATTATACAGACTGGACAATGGTTTTTATCCTTCGACGGATCAGGGTCTGGATGCCCTGATCAAGAAGCCTACCATCGCTCCTGAGCCTAGAAACTGGAATCCGGATGGCTATTTGAAAAAATCTCCGGTTGACCCTTGGGGAAATGCCTACATTTATCTGCAGCCTGGTAGTCATGGAAAATACGATCTCTATTCTCAGGGGGCTGATGGCCGTGAAGGCGGTGAAGGTCTTAATGCAGATATTACCAACTGGGAAGAGTCTTGAACTCAATTTTGATATCGGATTAATTCAAAGTTAACGGGGCTCAGTGAACAGTATGGTATCGGAAGTAAGCAGGGCAGGTAGTAACAAAAAACAGGGTTTTACTCTGGTAGAATTGCTCGTTGTCATTCTGATCATAGGCATATTGCTGGGTATTACGCTATTAAGCCCAATGACCGGCAATGTACAAAAAACAGTTCAGGAACAGGCGGCAAGATTACAGATTTTATTCTCTCAGGTCAGGGACAAAGCGCTCCTGGATAATGCCGAATACGGTTTTTCTATTGATGAGAATGGGCAGTACTACTGGTGGGTATTGCCACTGGAAAGTAATGAATGGATTGTGATCACAGAGACACCTTTTCAGCCCTACAGGATGCCGGAAAGTCTGGATGTTTATCTGTATACAGATGAGGACGATCTACCCTTTCTCGAACCCACAGATGTCGGCCCTGATGTTGTTTTTTATTCAGACTATCAGGTGACCCCTTTTTCTCTATTCGTGATCCCCAGTGAAAACAAAAAGCAGAGGGTGGTGCTGATAACCGATGGCTTGTCCGATGTCGAAGTCGTCCGCTAGTATTTTTGGTTTCACCCTTATTGAGGTGATGGTGGCTGTGGTCATTTTTGCTTTAGCCGCTTCCATGTTGATGCTGGCAGACGGTAACAGTATCCGCCAAACCCGCTATATGCAGGAAAAGGTTTTGGCTGCACAGCTGGCTGACCAGTATCTGAGCCGTATCCAGGCAGAAAAAAACTGGCCTGATAAAGGTGTCAGAGGAAAGGTTGAAAACTATGTTGGGTATGACTGGTACGTTCGTCAAACCGTTAGGGATACCACCAAGAGAGACTTCAGAAAAATTGTTGTGGATGTCTTTGTGGGTGTTCAGAAGCCTGATGGTGACGATATTCCGATATTCTCTCTGGAGTCCTATCTGAGGAAGCCCAGAAAATGAACGGAAGCAAGGGGTTTACACTGCTTGAGCTGATGATAGCCATAATGCTCTTTGCCATGATCAGCACGGCGGCCTACAAGTTGTTCGATTCAGTGAGTCGGGCTCAGCAGGTGACCGATGGCATTCTGGACAGTTTGGATGAAATTCAGCGGGCGAAGCTGATTCTGGAGAAAGATCTGTTCCAGTTGGCGGCAAGACCGGTACGGGATGAATTTGGTGAGATTCTACCAGCCGTCAAGTCTCCCAGTCTTGATGGCTTTGTTCTGGAATTTACCCGTGCTGGCTGGCGTAACCCGCTGATGGAGCTGAGGAGCAACCTGCAACGAGTTGCTTATAACCTGGAAGACGATGAGCTGGTTCGTTACTACTGGTTAATGTTGGACAGGGCTCCTGATCCGGTTCTGATAAGGCAGGTTATTCTCGACAATGTGCAGGCATTGAAAGTCCGTTTTATGGACGAAAAGAAGCGCTGGAAGAACAGCTGGCCACCGGAAAAAAAATCCCGGAGACCGAAACCGGCAACTGGAGCAAAGAAAACAGAAGATCCGGTGATGCCCCACGCAATAGAGCTGACGATGCAGCACGGGAATTTTGGAAAACTGGTAACGATTTTGCCAGCTCTAGACTACAAGTCCCCGAATGCTCATACAAAACCGGATCAGGAACAGGGTAAAGATCAGAATAGAGCAGGGCGAATGTCTTTCATACCAGAGCTGTATGAGAGTGACTATGAAGAAGGTGATGAGAAAGAGGAAGAACGATGAGGCCAGTTAACCGGCAGCGTGGCATTGCCCTGATCTATGTGCTCTTGATCTTCGCGATGATTACCTTGATGGCTTCCCAGATGATGACCAGTCTCTGGCTCCACACTGAAAAAAATACCCATTATCTGGAGCGTATACAGGCCAGACATCTGGCTCTGGGGGCTGAAAACTATGTTGCTTTATTGCTAGAGCAGGATGCGGAAGAAGACAAGAAAAAGAAAAAAATCATGGATCACGAAAGTGAACGCTGGAATATACAAGAAGTGGGCTATGCCGTTGATCAGGGGGATATCGAGTTGGTCATTGTTGATGAAACCAGTCGGTTTAACCTGAACTGGCTCGCCGCAGATGCACTGGACGGACAAAAGTTTCGTGGAATGTTCGAGATCATACTGCAAAATCTGGGCCTGAATGTACAGATTGCCTCAGCCATCAAGGACTGGATTGATCATGACCAGGAACCCTCAGAAGACGGTGGAGAAGATAATAATTATCTGTCCATGGATCCGCCGAGAAGAACTTCTGATGCTCCGTTTGTTTCATTATCCGAGTTAAGACTGATTAAGGGCGTTGGTATTGATGAGTTTGAATTGTTAGCTCCTCTGGTAACCGCTTTGCCAGACACTACCAGTATCAACGTCAATACGGTGCTGCCTGAAGTAATGCGTTCACTGTCTGATAAACTCACAGAAAGTGATGTAGAGACTATTATTGATGCTCAGAGTGCAGAAGGGTTCGTCAGACTGGAAGATCTGGCCAGGCTGCCGGCCCTGAAAGATAAAACTGCCGCTCTTAAAGAAGTGCCTCTGGATGTTGCCAGTCAATATTTTACTGCTTACATCAAGGCAACGTATCGAGATACGTCATTCTATTTAAAAACCCTTATGTATCGTAATACAGAGGGACAGGTTCAAATCGCTGGTCGTGAGATTGGACCCAACGACTACTGGGTAAGTGCCAAGAAGGAATCCTGAGGTCTAATAATGAAAAACATCCTGTTGATTCGGATACCACCGCCGGTTTCCCGGATTGAGACGAACACTCGAGTTCAGTGGGGGGCTTTTGCCAGTAACGGAGAGCTCTTGGGAGATGTCCATATCTCGGAGCTGGGTCAAGTCAAAAATGACTGGGTCCAGTTTGTTATCCATAAGCCTGATAACAAAGAGCTGGACGAGACCACTCTGGAAGATGAAATGCCGGACCAGGTGTTAGTGCTTTTGCCAGGGACTCTGGTCATGCACAAGCGGCTGCCTATTAACAGTGGTCAGCGAAAGCATCTTTCAACCGCGCTGCCCTTTATGATTGAAGAGGAACTAGCCGATGACATCGAGTCTATGCACCTGGCCAGTTATCTAAACAGGAAAAGTGAACAAGTTTACGTGTCGGCTGTTCCCCATGAGCAGATGCAATCTCTATTAGCCTGTCTTGACGAGCAGGGGGTTTCCGCCCAGCAAGTTATGGCTGAGCTACAGTTTTTTCAGGGCGTTCCGCGAGAATTAAACCTCCTTCTTGAAAATGATTCCTCTATTCTTTCTGCACCCGACCAAGCCAGTGTTTGTCTCGACTACGAAGCTCTCAAGTTTGTTTTGGGTCATTGGGGGGAAAAGGTCAGTGAAGATATTATTCACACGGATGAGGAGCTGATAGCTGAAGATGCTGAGGCTCTTGTTAGTGCCAGAATAAGATTTGCTGATGGTCTGGTGTCATTGGCTACTGAGAAGAGAGATCAGGTGAAACAATGGCTGGAAGAAAACGGCTGGCTGGTGGAAGAAGAACCATTGACTGGCACTGTTTTTGAGTATCTGGCGGCGTTGTATTTTTCATCCAAAAGATCTGCCGACTTAGTTGACCTTCGTTATGGCCCTTATCAATGCCCTAAAAGAGCCACCCGCAAGATGCGCCGCTGGAAGCCTCTGGCCCTGGTGGCTTCCATCTGGTTGCTGCTTGAGCTGGGTTTAAAAGTCGGGGAAGGAGTTTTGTATCAACAGAAAGCCCAAGAGTACTGGCAGGATAGCGCAGAGCTCTACTTGGAAGTCTTTCCACAGGATCAGCAGGTGCTTGAGGCCCAGACACATTCAGTTGGAAGCATTAACCTGAAGGGGCGTATGGAAAGTCGATTGAAAAATGTTGGTCAAAGTGCCACTGGAGAAGCCTTTTTACCTTTGCTGCAACAGGTTTCTGCTGTGTCATCTTCTTTGTCAGATTTTAAGCTGAAGCCGGTCAGCATGGATTTCAATGAAGCGACAGGAGCACTGGTGCTGGAGTTGAAAGCAGACAATCTTGAAGGGGTTGATAAGCTGTTGGCGGCAGTAAAATCATCCGGGCTAAGCGCACGCCTGGATAGTGCCAACCAGGAAAAAACGGGCGTCAATGCTCGAATGACGATAGGCAGGTGAAGCTGATGAAACTGACTCATCTACTCGAGAGAAGTCCGCTCTGGCTCCAGCTTCGGGCTAAGTACGAGCTGATGCCGGAGAAAGATCGAAGAGCATTGCATCTTCTGACAGCACTCCTTTTGTTGGCTTCAGTCTATCTGTTCGTTTGGAAGCCTATAACCGAATGGAGTGAAAAGCAGCAGGAAGAGTTCACTCACCAACAATCCATTTATGAATGGATGGCAGATAATGTTGATCAAGCAAAACAAGCTCAAAGGAAACAAAGGGCTGCAGGTGCAAAAAAAGACCTTTCTACTATTGTATCGGGCAGTGCCAGACAATCAGAACTGACATTAAGTCGTGTTCAACCTGATCGTAAAGGTTTGGGAGTCTGGATAGAAGATGCGGCCTATCAGAAGCTTCTGGCTTGGATGGTTGCATTGGATACCCGTTATGAAGTGACTATTCAGCAGATAAAAATCGATCGAGGTAAAGAAGAGGGTCGAGTGAAAGTCTATATGCATCTTGCAAATTGATTCTGGCAGATACGGGGGCTCCATCAAAAGCTTTCGTATCTCTGAATAAACGACAGCTTTAAGATTGAATTTTGGTGCTTTCTTCTTGGTTTTAAAGGAGAGTTTGAGTTGTCAAAAATAGACTCATGTTTTTGTAAACTCATTGATAGCATATCGCTGATATTGAAAACACAGAAAAACTCTCAGCTAGAACACAAAAGTTCTTCTTTTTACGTGTTTTTTTCCTTGACACTTTCATCTGATCTGCATAACATTCGCTCCACTTCAGCGCACTGCACCGCGCAGAGAGAGAAGTCGGGTGATTAGCTCAGCTGGGAGAGCATCTGCCTTACAAGCAGAGGGTCGGCGGTTCGATCCCGTCATCACCCACCAGTTTCTCTAAAGGGGTTGCGTGACCGCATACTGGCTACTTTGGGCGGTATGTGAAGGGTTCAGCGGACCGGTAGTTCAGTTGGTTAGAATGCCGGCCTGTCACGCCGGAGGTCGCGGGTTCGAGTCCCGTCCGGTCCGCCATATATCAAAAACCCTGTAGTCTGTCGTCTACAGGGTTTTTCTGTTTTGGCCCTACGTTTAAAGGGTTTTTGCAACTTTTGCCGGTTTTGCAAAACGGGCTTTTTCACTGTTTTTCCTCCTGTTCCTCTCTGTTTTTCTCTCTTCTCGGTTTTTTTGGAGGAACTGGGGTGTCACTTCCTCCACTTTGGTTTTTCTTTTCAAATCAGTACGTTAGTTTGGTTTTTGGGCTGGAGGTCGATGTCGGGTTCGTGGGCGATTTTATGGTGGGCAGATAAAACTGATTACAAACCAGAGTCTACTAATGTTGCGGTGGTTTGCTTTCTAAAATGTTCCCGCTGCTCAGACCAAAGCATTGGGAAGGGTTTCATACAGTCTTTCATCGACAGCTGCCACTTACCCTGGTAGCACAGAATATCCTCCTGAATATCCGGGGCCAGACAGGTCAGGCGGATGCACTTTGAGATCCTGGCCTTGTCCACCTTCTCTTTCTCAGCCAGCTGCTTGATGCCAGGGAGCGTTCTTTTCTAACCAGACAATCAATTTACTGATGTTGTCAAGCTAACCAGATCATGATGGCTGCTATCTGAAGCATTTTCATATAATTGCGTGCCAAGCGTTCATAGCGAGTTGCAACTCGCCGAAAGTTCTTGAGCTTTTGGAATAGTCGCTCAATTAGATTTCGCTACTTGTAGATTTCTTTGTCATATTTTCGCTGATCTATCCGATTTCGCTTCGGAGGAATCACTGCTTCAGCACCTGACTTCTTGACCTCGAGGAGGAGTGCATTTGAGTCATATCCCTTGTCAGCAAGAACGAAGTCCGCTGAAAATCCCTCTATCATGGCATTTGCCTGTTCTTACTCTGATGCTTGTCCAGCTGTGAGAATGAAGCGAACAGGATTACCAAGTGCATCCGTTGCAGTGTGGATCCTGGTTGTTAAACCTCCCCTTGATTTTCCAACTGCTTCGGCACTGTTATCCGTTTTTTTGGAGCACCGTGTTGATGAACACGGGTGATTGATCCGTCAACCATGAGGTATTCCGTATCACAATCCTGACTCAGTTCTTCAAAGACTTGATTGCATATTCCTTTCGAGCTCCAGCGACTGAATCGGTTGTATATTATTGTGCCAATCACCGAACTCTTCAGGCATGTCTCTCCACGGTACTCCGGTACGAGCAAGCCAGAGAATCGACTCAATGAATAACCTGTTGTCAGCTGTTGGTCCGGGGTCAGAGACTTTACCCGGCAGCATGTCTTTGACCCGATCCCATTGTTTATCTTTGAGTACTGTGCGAGTTGTAGCAGACCTAAACGCCGCATTCTAGATCACTTTCAGGTGTCTTTCCGGTCAGGTTACTGATGTTTTTATCTGTTCGGTCGGTTGGATAATAACGCGCCCTGGTCGAGGTTCAGGAGGATGCAGAGAGTTGGAGGACATTGTGCCTTTCAGCAAGCGTAAAGGCAGATTCTGGACGAGTGGTACAAATCATCGAGCCAGAAAGGCACTACTCACAGAATTAATGCTAATTGAGTAGTTACCACCGTTAATGATTGTTTTATACTCGTTGTTAAAAGCTCGAAGCCGTGTAAAATGGGCACCAGGTTATAAGTGCGTTTGATTCTTTATGTATAGATTTAGTGTTCTGAGCGTAGTGGCTCGTCCTGTTCTTCATAAGCGATAACAAAACTTCTAGCTTTACCGCCTTATCCGTGGCATACACGGCAAGGTATTTTGCTTAAAAAAATCAGGATATGATTATGTCTACTACTACCGGTACTGTTAAGTGGTTCAACGAAGAGAAAGGTTTTGGTTTCATCGCTCAGGAGAATGGTCCTGACGTGTTCGCCCATTTCCGTCAGATCGTTGGCGACGGTTTCAAAACCCTGACTGAAGGCCAGCAGGTTGAATTTCGAGTGACCCAGGGTCAGAAAGGTCCTCAGGCAGAAGACATCCGTCCTCTGTAAAGATTGAGCTACGTACTATGTAGCTGAGATGCTTCACATTGGTGAAGGTGAAAAGGCAATGCCTCAGGGTGTTGCCTTTTTTGCGTTCAGGGAAGAGTAAAAGGGAAGACCATGGCCACTACCAACATCTGGCAACAGTTCAGGCGCTTATCCCGGAAGGAAGCAAGGTTATAGCTACAATCACCGCGCTCAATGGCAATGGAACGAGTCAGTCAGAGCTAAGCGGTGGTTCAGTCGTGACAGTGAGAAGAGAGTCTGTGGGACTAGGGCAGAAGGCTTTTATTCAGGGGGAGAGGTAAAGGGGGCTGCGCCGGATTTGGCGCTGCATGAGGTGGAGGTTTGAGAACATCAGGCATCAGGGCGCAATTCAGGTTCTCGTAAATTTATTATTACCCGTCATTGTTTATTCCCCCTCCTGAACTGAAACTGTCATCGTATGAAGAACCAAATGAGCCATCAAATGATGAACTTAAAGAGCCATGCATATCGGAATCCAGGGAGTCATTCATATTTGTACCATTCAGGCTTCTGCCTATATCAATGCCGCCAATGCTGTCGTCCACCATTTTATCATTCTGATGACTATCAAGCTTCAGGCGGGTAATGGTTTTTCGAGCCAGTGCCTTTTGCTTGGCTGGCAGGGCTGGGTTAGGTGATATTTCATCGGGTGAAAAATTGATCACAAAGGTATGCTCCGCCATGCCAATAGTGCCTTCAACTGCTGATAAGGCTTCTTCTTTTCTTTCTGCCAACTGGCCCAATCCCGAATCAACCCGTTGCAAAGGGAAGCATTGCCAGCCCCCGCCAGTCCATCCCACACGTCTGAGGGTGAGAACACAAAAGCCGGGGTTCGCTCCTGAATATCTTCACCGTTCTTTTGCGGCAGCCAATAATTGCGGTGAGGGTCCCACACCGCAAAACGGCCATCAGTCATGGCGTAAAGCACCAGGCCAGGGTTGGCAGGGCGATCAGTTTAGCAAAATCGTCGTAAACCCTCGCCCAATCGAGGGTGTCGCAAAACTCTCTCCGGCGAGGGAACGCGTTGACTCCCGTCATTGCCGGCTTCATTCTCGTCATTCCCGCGAAGGCGGGAATCCACAATGACTCTCCACCAGAACCATACTGCCCGGTGTCCCCCTAGCCTTGTCATCCCCGAAAAGGCAGAGATCCACCGTTGGCGCTGGATTCCCGCCTTCGCGGGAATGACGACTTCAGAGCGTGAGAACGAGCTGTTGAAGTTTTGCGACACCCTCAATCGGGCGGGGATATAAGACGGGAACGCAGAGCGTTCCGGTTGAGTATTTGTACGTAGTTGGTTATATTTTCCATCGGTCTGTCTCTATGCAGAGACTCACGGTGACGAAAACCAAGCACTGTTAACAAAAAATTAAGGCAGAGAAAACTGCCCAACCGCCCTTGAAGAACCAGACGAGCCCATACCTGAGTGACCCGTTAAGGCTGCGGCAAATCAAACAAAAGACCAATAAATAACCGAGGGGCACCCGGTTACTGCTGATGGAGGCTTCTGTGTAAGTCCAGTCGCTATAGGCTGGCTGTAGCCTGTGAAGTGAGAAGCCTCGCCTGACAAGGCGGGGGAGTGTCACATGGTTGACAGCCATCAGTCGGTTACTGATTGTGGCTGGTTGCATAAGCTTGTTGTTAACTGTTGTGGGTCAAGCTGGCTACTGTATTGCTTGTATTAAGAAAAGACTGAGATACTGAGTCGTACACGCTATCAAGTGTTTTTTCCTATCCGGCTAAACATGTACGATAGTCTATGTTAAATGATTTTTTGACCAGAGCAGAGGAAGCTTTGGAGGGAGTTCAATATGTTTATTAACCTTGTTTGAGTAATCTTGATCACGCTTTAATAAACGTCTATGTTTCAGCTGTTTTTTTCTATACTCTTACCTGTTATTGGCCTAACGTCGGTTAACGGATGAAGATTAAGCAAGGTGTTGTTCTCGGTGAAGGGGGCAGATCACTAACAATAGAAAAAATAAACGCGGAAAATATCTATATACGAATGGCGCAAGGTAACCAATTGCGCATCATACCGGTCATCGTTGTTGGGGCGTTGTTAAAAGCGTTGGAAACAGGAAAAATTACGCTCCGGGACATTGATCGAACATATCGTAAAGAACATGATCTACCCCCTTTATTTGATTATCTTCATATTGATTTTGACAAGTATATTCTTGGTTATGACTCAACTATCAAGAGGATATGTGAGTACGAGTTGAGTGCGGTTGAACCTGCAGAAGTATCTGAAAACAATCGACTCAACCTCCCCAAACCCTTCCTCCTTCTGGCCGGAATCTCCGGCACCGGTAAATCCCGTTTTATCAGAAAGCAGGCAGAGTTCCATGATCCGGATGACCCTGAAGGGAACTTCTGTCTGATCCCGGTAAGGCCTGACTGGCATGAGCCTTCTGATCTGTTAGGTTATGTCTCCCGGGTTGATAAACCGAAATACATTGCCACCAAAGTGCTCGCGTTTATTATCCGTGCCTGGAAGTCGGTTGCGCCTGATGCCTCCGCAGCCGGAACCGGAACTCTGAATTCTGCTTCGCCTCCCTATTGGCTCTGTCTGGATGAGATGAATTTGGCACCGGTGGAGCAATATTTTGCGGATTACCTATCGGTATTGGAAACACGGGATTTCAACGAGGTTGGAGAGTATTGTTGTGAACCGTTGCTGGACTTGCAGGCACTGAATCAATCCGGTGACCTGGAGCTTCAGGCGGATTTAGGGCTGATGGATGATCCGCTGTGGGGTTACTTTCAACAGCACGGCATCGGCATACCACCCAATCTGTTGGTGGCCGGTACCGTTAATATGGATGAAACCACTCATGGTTTTTCCCGCAAGGTGATTGACCGGGCACTGACTTTGGATTATGGCGAGTTTTATCCTAATGATTATGGTCAGTTCTTTGAGGGACAACCGGAGAATAGAGTATTTCACTGGTCAGTGTTGACCTCGGCCAGGCGGGAGCAGCTGACAGGTACCTTCGACACTGATGGAAAGCGTACGGTTGCCTTTCTTGAGCGGGTGAATCAGGTGCTTAAACGAACCCCTTTTGAGTTGGCCTATCGCGCCCTGAACGAGTTGTTGCTCTATGTGGCGTGTTTGCAACCCGGAGATGAGCAAGCGCTGCAAGCGGTTTGGGATGATTTCATGATGACCAAGGTACTGCCCCGCATTGATGGTGATGAGGATAAGCTGCGAGTGGTGATCGATGAGGATGCGGTTAACCTGTTGGATAAACTGACCGACGAGCTCAAAGGCTTACTGCCCGATATCTGGGATGGGCAGCGTCCGGACCTGTTCCGTGATGTGGAAAAAGGCATCCCGTGTCGCTCCCGCAAAAAATTGGAGTGGATGAAAGCGCGGCTTGAGAGTCATACCTTTACCAGTTATTGGCCCTGAGTGAGTAGAGATTATGCCGGAACTGGCCGTTATTGAAACCGGGCATTTTGATTGCGTCATTTGGTCAAAAGATATTCGTACCAGTCAGCGGCGGCTGGAACGAACGCTGACGGAGCGTGGCAATGCCGTGCCGACTTCTGAGGTGCGGTTTTCTCCCCCGTTATTGTTAAAACATGCCACAGAGCCGGTGTTTGAATTATGTCTTGGTGAAGCGGTCTTCTTTGAAAACAAATATTACGAGATTGAGTTTCTGTTTCACCAGCCACCGGAAGCGGGTGATCCGCTGCCGACGGTGCAACATAAGCTAAAGGTTATTGAAGAGTCTTTTCGTTTCAGTCCCCGTAGCTGCTCTTTACGGGGAAGTATCAATGCGGGCAACCATGTCGGCACTTTTCAGTTTAAACTGGCCTATTCCTACCAGGGACGGCTAATAGAACAGTCGATTGCTTTCGATATTTTGCCGGTGAAGATGGATATGCAGTCGGATTTCAGGGCAATGAACGAGGCTGTTGATGCTGCGTTTCCACTGTGGCGTTACTCATTGGCAGAAGGCACCAGTCATTTATTAAGCGCCGTTAAAAAGCCGCACTCCCAATTCTTGCTGTTGTGGTTTGCACGATTTGAATCCCTTCATAAGGAGTTGTTGGCCGGGCTGAAGCATGTGGTGAATGCGCCGCATAGTCGGTTGATGGAGTATAAGCACACCGTTCCGATGAGTCGGTTGAGGGGCAGACTATCCAGACAGCAGGAAGAGCGGCTGGCGCTGGAAAAGGCCAATAAAAATTATGAGAAGTCTTTTACGCTGAGCAAAAAGCGACTCCACGTGGATACGCCGGAAAACCGTTTTATTAAAGCGGTGATTGGTCATGGCGTCACCAGGCTGACCCGGGTTCAACAGCTGGCGTGTCTGGCTCCGGAATCCGGTAAAGTGCGTTTTTCCGCCAGCTTTATGAAAGAGCTGGAAAGTTGGCAGAAGGCTTTGCGGCATTTTCAGAAACAGCCGTTTTTCAGGGACGTTGGAGAATACCGGGGGCTGAAGCGTGAGTCGTTGGTATTACAGCAAAAGCCTGGTTACTCGAAAGTTTATAAAATCTGGCAACAGCTTAAATGGTATCTCGAGCTTCTGGATGGGGCCGATCAACTCTCCTTGCGCAATGTGGCAGAGATGTATGAAGTCTGGTGTTTTCTGGAGATACGCAGGATTATTGTGGACCTGGGCTTTGAGGAGGTTCCTTGTGGGCGGATACCTCTGGTAGACAGTGGAATCCGTGTTTCGTTAAAGGATGGTATGGCCGGAGCTTTTCATTTCAGGCGGTCTGACGGGGTGAAAATCCGTTTGGCTCATGAACCGATATTCAGAAAGAAAGACGGTCAGATCAGAACCTGGTTGGTGACTCAAAAACCGGATATTTTGCTCGAGGCTACCTTTCCTGACGGGGCCGGGATTATCTGGTTATTTGATGCCAAGTATCGGATTGAGACGCCTGCGGATGATCAGGGAATCCCCTCAGGTTACGACCGGGTGCCTGATGATGCCATCAATCAAATGCATCGTTATCGGGATGCCCTGATTCATCGTTGTAAGTTTGATGACAGAGGGTTTGTGAAAACCCGTCCGGTGTTTGGTGCCTATGTGTTGTATCCGGGCTATTTCAATCAGCTTTGTGAATGCAACCCATACAGTGTCGCGATTAATGAAGTGGGCATCGGTGCTTTTAGTCTGTTACCTCAGGTTGATAACAAGGGGAGTCATTGGCTATCTGTTTTTTTGCAACGAAAACTGGGTGTTCCTGAGACAAAATATCCGTATGCGACCAGTGAACGGTATTTTGCGGAGGACGCTGCACGAATTCCGGGTAAAGGTTATTCGATCGCCCATTATCAGGGGCTGACTATTCTGGCAAATCAGTTGGGACCTGACCGGAATCAGGAGTATATAAACCAGTTTAAAAACGGCGATGCCCGGTTTTATCACACAAAGCTCGTTGCCTTTGAGCGAGAGAAAATCCAGCAACATATCGCTACCGAAGCTCGTTACCTTGCAGTGGCTCTGGATGATGCTGATGGTGTTCAGCGACGGGTGAACTATATTTATCCGATCCTGAAAGCAGAGCGTGTGCAAAGGGGGAACCTCACGGAAGAACAGACGGGTACTCCGGTTGTTTCCAGCCCGGATGAGTGGTTCTGGCTATTTAGCCTGGGATCTGCCTTACGTTTGAAAATACCGTTGTGGCAAGAGCGTAAGGTGCATTTTGAGTTAAAACTGGTCTCCAGGGATGACCTGACAGCAGGTTATGGATGGGATGAGCTGCCTGAACTTTATTCATCGTTAGTGAAGAAGTAAGGGGTAGATGTTTGCTTCTGGCAGATCACAGAGACCTGCCCGTTAGATCGACTCGGCTAACGACAATTGTCGGTTAAGAAATATGAGTTGATGAAAACTGCAGATGAGGGCGTTTAGTTACATTTTCATGCAGATGTTCCTGCCGATCTGAAAGCTTGTATGGATCTGGCTGTTTTAATGGCCTCTTGCGTGGAGCCCAATAGTCAAGGTTTCTTTGGCGCCACTACTCTCAGCTTTGAACCGGCTCATTAGATTCTTTATCAGCCGGACAATGCTTTTGCCAACCGCTAAACCTATGCCGGATGGTAAATACCCGATTTGTGCATTTTACACCATTGCGCCGGGCTCTATTTCGAGAAAAACGCTTCCAGCGTCGTTAGCCAAAAAACTACCGGGCTATCCTGTGCCTGTTTTTTTGCTAGCACAACTTGCGGTTCATAAAGGCTTCAAGGGTAGGGGGCTTGGAAAGATTGCTTTGATCAAAGCTCTTGAATACTTATACGACATTAATGCTCATATGGGGGCTTATGCTGTTATTGTTGATTGTTTGAATGATAATATTGCGGCCTTATATGAACAGTTTGGCTTTGAATCCTTAACGAAAGAAAGCGACCGGGAACGTATGTTCTTGTCCATGAAAACGGTGCAATTACTGTTTGATAAATGATGAAAAATAGTTGCACTCGTTCTTGTTGGTTTTGACATAAGGCTTAACAAACTGGGATGAGATTAACTTGACAGTATGCTCATATGTCTTAAGTAACTGATCCTGGCAATGAGCACTGCCACAGGCTTTCACGATAATAATACATGGCTCAAGATTGGCTTAGTATTCCAGCAGATGTTTCCTGGACAACTTCTTTCTGATAACTTTGCGACCCTGTTCATCAACACCAAACGATGGTAGCTGTTCTTGCCAATATTGATACCCAGTACTGAAATAGTCATGGGTGGTTCGCTCGGACTAATCCAGTTTAAATGGTTAACTCCATTTTGGGCTCATTTAAAGCCGTTTGGGAGGGGGAGCATCCCATGTTCTGGGTTGATGGACGCTATTATGACGATCGATGATCTTCTGGAACTGGTGTCGGGGGAATAGCCCTGAGCAACTGTTGGAAAACACTGTTACAACGTTTCCTTGTTAAAGTGGACAAAGCTTCCGAGCTTATCCCCGCTACCTGACTCTCAGGCACGTGGCTTGGAATTGCGACAAATCAGAAAGCTTCCGGGGTTCTGTTACATACGGTGCAGGACTTACCTCCTCGTTTTGTTATTTTGAACAAAAGAATAAAAACATTGTCTAAAGGAATAGGTGGTTTATAAGGTAGTAATCAAAAATGAATCTTGACCTAAGCATATCAGCCAAAAGTACGGAAAGTATAACAAGAGAGCATTGTAATTCAGCTTCTAAACAAGAATTTTCTGGTAATTTTTCACATTATACTGTGAGAGGGGTTGCTGAGAAGCTTGCAAAGCGTTTTCCTATTTCGGAAATAACAAATCTTACTCCAGAAACAACTTTCTGGTTCACTAACGAGTATCCGGGTGGTATTAGAGGCAGTGAACTTTCATTAGTCAGGACGATAACCGGGCTTCGTGAATTATGCCCCATAAGCGCAAGAAGAGTATCAATTGTCACGGGTGAGTCAGGCTTATTATCTTGTATTCCTGAGCTTTCATCCATATCAGAATTAATAATACAAGTTGACATTGATCCAGTACTTTTGAATTTTACTGGAGAGTTGCTAAAGAATTTAAGTAATTTAACTTCGGTTAATTCAAAAAAGTATTATGAGGTGGTTCATTTATCTTTGGATTTTTTAAAGCGTAAAGGGATTCCCATTGAGATATACGAATCAAAAGTTCTGAAATCTGCTGAAATGTACAAAGAAGCAATGGGAGAGCTACACTGCTTTTCATCTCAAAGACGATTTGATGAATTTAAGTCAGCCTTGAAAAATGCTATATACAGGCTCTAGAAGCAAACTATTTTTCAGAAAAAGACATGGCTAGTTTATTTAAAATACTGGTGGGAGAAGGACTTGAAGTGTCTTATTTCAATATTTCCAATGCCTATGAATACTTGTTTGATTTCTATGACATGAACCCTTATGTTGGATTGGTTAAGGGGCTGGAAAGTACCGCTTACATGAGAGCTATGCCTCTCGCTGAAGATGCAGTTTGTGCTTATTCTTCCCTTCTTTCAACTCACCACCATACTGGTACCAGCAGGAAAGATTTATTTTTTGACCGATTGCATAAAATAAATAAATCAAGGGCTTTATGTAAGATAAATCTGTTTTCCGGTACGAATGGATCTGATGCAGATAATATCACTTCTGCCTGTGTAGCATTAGCCAAAATTGATCGTATGAAGGTAAAAACAGCTATGTGTTTTTTAAGGCTGCTTTTGGCGAATATTACTAAAGAGGAATCTATCGCCTTGTCTTTCAAGGTGGCAGAAATAGATCAAATTCTAACAGAAAATAAAATGTATGACTCTGAGTCCGGAGATAAATTTATGGAAGTAATCAGAGCTTCGACAAAAAAATAAAAGTCATAGGCTTATGTTTTCGTCTCTATCACTCAACGTATCTTGAGTTGCTGTATTAGAAATTTTCTTTTCGTCTTTGCTTTAGGGGTGTTGCCGGTAGTTGAACTTTCACAAGGTATGCCATTGGTGCTTAATCCAGTTTGTCGGAATCAAAGAACAACTGTCTTTAAACGTAGAAGTGAGTACTTGCGCCTGATAATGTTTATTACATACCTTACTTGCCGAACTTTAAAACGGTAGAGCATCGCGTGAACATGAAGGCAAAGAGTGCCCCCATCCCTGAATTGATGAACGCCAGATCTGGCAATAAAGTAAATGTTTCCACCCGCTGAGACATAGATTCCGTATTTTACCTCGCTGTAATCTTCCGTTTGAAAATAAATAAAATGATAGGAATTCATTTCCAGTCGAATACTGGAAAGCTGATTGTGACTGTGCTGGCGACCAATGGTAATTTGAGCGATCGAGAATCCTCGCCCAGAGTGAAGCGATGAGCGGGGAGTGTCAGATATTTGAATATGTTAAGCATGATCCAGCTGGGTAGGTGGCCAGCCGAGGGATTGAGAAAGTTGCGCGTTCTCAGCCCTGACGGTTTTGTTTCTGACTATCACTGTTTGACCCATATTAACTGGTCAGTATCAAATCTGAGCTTGGCGGATTGTTGGATAAACCGTTCTTTTAACTTCTGGCTCACTTCAGGGGTTCGGGACAAAAGCCATAGATAATGCTTGTTATAACCGCTGACAAAAGCGTACTGGTAGTCCTTCTGGTCCAGTTCGAAGATGACATAAGAGGCATAAAAGGGGCCAAAGAAAGAGACTTTTAAATAGCCTTCATCACTGTGTCGAACGAACTTTGCCGTGCCTGTTGCCTGACGGTATTCATCGTCTTTTTCAGAGTAGCCAGAGTTGATCACTTTGACAGAACCATCCCGTTGTAGGGTGTATTCGGCAGTGACATGACTCAGTCCTCGCTCAAAGGAGTGATCCAGTCGGGCAATTTCAAACCACTTGCCCATATATTTTTCGATGTCAAAAGGTTTTACTGGCTTTACGTGTTCAGGAATTCCTGTGCAGCCTGAAAGTAGTGCGAACATAGCCAGGCAGGCAATGAGTTTCACAAGTAGTCATCCTCTTTTTATTCATGGTAATGATATGGGGATTTTAGGGGATTGGAAGCAATTAAACATCTATTGTCGTGAAGATGGGGTTTCCCCTCTGTCCAGAAAGATTATTGACCTTTACGTCCTCGGCAGCATCGCCAACGAATTGATGATTATGGTACTGATGGATTTATGCCAGAATTCGTTGGCTTTCGATCGAGACAATAATAACCACCCTGTATTAGCAGAACAGACCTTATCTTTCGCCTATCCTGAAGCATCTGGTCAATACGCATTAACGCTCTGATTCCTGACGAAAAGGTAAAATATCATGAAAAGATACTGGTACAGCCTATGGGCTATTCCACAGCTGGTTTTTGCCATTGGCTTTGAGTTCCCACCTTATCCTAACTACGACACAATGCCCCCGCCACATGTATTTGGACATGCGATTACTCCCTGCGCTATTCCAGCAGGGACCTACAGGCTTGATGCTAAATATCTGGCCAAAGTGCATAACATAGGCATTAACAAACTCCTCCTGAAACTGCATGTGAATCCTGGCGGTCTTATGATTTTGACTCTGCAACTGGTCCCTGATGGCAGAGAAGAGTATTTTTTGGTTAATCCCTATGGTAACTCAGCGGATTTGGCCAACCTGTGCAATGGCAATCATTTCAGCTTTTGGTTTCAGAACATCAATCTTTATGGGAAGACGCTAAGTGGGGAGATTAATGGTGAATTCACAGGAAAGGGTTCTAAGAGTTATCTGACAGTGCGAGGTGTTGTGGAGAGGTATGATCCTTCATGGCAATCAAAGGTGACTATAAAGCTTTCTAACCATCGAATGACGCTTGCATATCCTTACGTAGAATAAGGGTGGAGCCATGGATGGCTATCAATAACGATGATGTGGGACTTATGTTTGGGCATGCAGCTGTAGCCCTGAATTTTATCGGGTCCATCAATGGGGAGCTTGCTGGAAGGAAGGCTATATGGATTGGCACCCAGCACAAACTGCACTTCAGCGGAAGTGCAGATCGGGAAGTATCGATCAGCTATCGTTCATATACTGGCTTGGATCAATGTAGATACCCAGCGAGCGTTTGTCGATACGCTTTTCATTGCTCTGTTCTTTATAGCGGAAGACGATGGTATCGCCCACATTAACATCCAAGGTCTTGTCGGCTGAGAGGTACTTATACTCATCATCGGATATGGTCAGTGTATGAATGTAATAATCGGGCATACCCAGCCAGTCACTGTGAGGGCCTTCGGTGCTGATGTTCTCAAGCACACCGCGACCTTCCAGCTTTGGCTTGCGCTTTTGGAAGCTTCTTTGCATGGCAGTATTTGGATTACCGAGAAGTCAAAAAAAGTTTTCGAAACGTGAGTGCTTTAACTCATGGCGATAACTATAGGAAGACAGCGATCTCCTGTCCATAGTAATAGAATAAAAATGTCGCATTTTAAGTGAAATTTACCCTTTTATAACCCTGGACTGGAATACTGGCCATAGGGAAACTTGGGCAAAGAAGGGTCTATGACTTTTTGCATATTGTACGTTTGCGTCGCTGGCGCCAATTGTGAACGACATTCCAGCGCCAGTATAGCCTGATCAGCAGGTAGCCAAGAAAACCCAGAATTACACCGGTAACTAATGAACCCAGATACAGAGGTTTCCAGATTCTGGCCAATTCAACACCCACGCTATGTGCCGAGAGCTCAAAAGAGGTTTCGCTGATGGGGACATCCAGAATGTAGCATCCCACCTTATAGGTGAAATAAAATATGGCTGGCATAGTGACCGGATTGGTGATCCAGACCAGAGCCACCGAGAGGGGCAGGTTGCAGCGGAATACAACGGCCATGGCAGCAGCCACAACCATTTGGAAAGGGATGGGGATAAAAGCACAAAACACACCCACAAAAAAAGCACTGGCTGCAGAGCGTCGATTCAGGTGCCAGAGGTTGGCGTCATGGATAGTACTGCCCAGAAACCGAAGATGTCGGTTGTTCTTAATGGTTCCCGGATCCGGCAGATAGCGTTTTATCAGTTTCCTCGCCATGTCCCTTAACTGTACTCTTTCTTTGATCTGAGACTGACTTCCAGTCTTCAGTGTGGAAATACCGTTCCATAAGCAGCGAATCAAGTTTAGTGATTCTCACCTTAAAAGTCGGTCGTCTCCGGTTGTTTTGATCAGGCAATCTTGTGAGTGTTTATCACTCAGCCTGTCATTGCCTTGCAGAATTGGTTGGTTAAAAGCCATCTAACCAGCACACCTTTCAGCATAATCCAATCTTGATGACTATGCTGAGAGCCTGATCCAAGCGTTAAACTCATCATGGGTCTGACCCTTGTCTTCTCTGCAAAAAGCGCGACATTATGCACTGATTAAATGAAACACACTATCAATCTTCCCACAGGGTACTGTAGCTATTTATCGGGAATAGTGCTGACGGTTCTTTTTCCGACAATACCAGGCGATATGTCTATCAGGGTTATCGGCGTCCTGGGCGTGCTGTTGATTATAACGGGGCTGCTGTCTGTCATCATGGAGGCTGGAGCCGCCCAAACCGCAGATTCAGTGCCATTAAGCAGAGTGTCGAGATTCCGGAGGTTTTATAAAGTTTATCGAAGCCTTCGGAGCATTTTGCCCGGTGCTAGTTATTTCCCGAATGATTTTTCGGTGCCTGTTCTCCTTTATGTCGGGTTGGGGTTAACAGGAATCTTTACAGGATTTTTACATGCTGATGGGCTTAAGAAGAGCTGGATCAACACGGAGCAAGAAAGTAGAGCGATGATAGTAACAGGGTTTATCTCTGATATTCCTGCTTATCACCCGCATCTTACCCGCTTTGATTTTAATGTGAAAACGCTGGAGGGAGAGACTGCCGGGTATCTTAAAAAGATTCGACTCAGCTGGTACCGGGCACCTGAAGTTCAGGCTGGAGAGTTATGGACATTACAGGTTCGGATCAAGCACCCTCACGGCAATCGAAGTCCCGGGGCTTTCGACAGAGAGGCCTGGGCAGCCAGAGAGAATATTCAGGCTACGGGGTATGTCAAAACAGGCGAGAAAATAGCGACTTCAGATAGCATGGTTTTCTTCAGAAGTCGCCTTAGAAGTGCTGTGCGACACTGGCTCTATCAACATTGCAGCGAGCATTCTGCTGGCTTGTTATCGGCGCTGTTAATTGGTGACAAGTCAGGAATCTCTCAGCAGCAATGGCAGTGGTTGAATCAGACGGGTACCACTCATTTAATGGTGATCTCGGGTCTGCACATAGGTCTTATGGCAGCAGCAGGTTACTGGTTAATGATGATGCTGGCACGAACAGGCGTTGTTCCTCTGAGGAAGATTACCTTACCCCGGTACGCCGCTGGAGCAGGGCTCCTGTTTGCCCTGATGTATGCCTTTATGGCAGGTTTTACGGTACCGGTTCAGAGAGCACTGGTGATGACCGGTCTGGCATTATCAGGCCCTTTACTGGGTATTAAAGCCAGACCCCTGACGTTGTTCCTGTTGGCGCTTTGTGTCGTATTGTCTATCGAACCTCTGGCTATAACCAGTGCCGGATTCTGGTATTCCTTTTCGGCGGTGGGTATTTTGCTTTTCGGTTGTTGTGGACGGCTTTGCATGAAAGCTGATGACGATGTCAGTATGGGAGGCAGGTCGAAGCTTTGGCTGAGGCCTCAATGGCTGGTTTTCCTGATGCTGGCTCCCATGTTGTTATTCAATGAGCAGTCAGTATCTCTGTTTTCACCGCTGATTAATCTCGTTGCGATTCCTGTTATGGGACTGCTGGTCGTGCCTGCAGCTTTTCTTGCTTTGGCCCTTCAGCCAGTTTTCACTTCGGTCTCTAACGGGATTCTTCATTTTCTGGATGGTGCTTTCAGGTTATGGGATATGGGATTAGCCGCCGTGTCATCATTACCAGTCTTTTTGCCCGAGGCCAGCATAGGACTGATACAAGTTGTCCTGATGGCAGCAGCTGTATTGATTCTGGCTTCACCCAGAGGGCTTGGGTTAAGAGTGCTTTTCCCCTTTTTTCTTCTGCCTCTGTTTTTCCCCATCAAGGATTATCCTGAAACAGGTGAAGTGAAAGTAGCCGTACTGGATGTGGGGCAGGGTGTTGCAGTGGTCTTGCAAACTCGTCGAAAGACACTGCTGTATGATACCGGAGTGGCTTCCAGAGGTCGTTTCAACTCGGTGGATGGCATCATTGTTCCTTACCTTAATCGCTTTGGTATTGACCGGGTGAACCGTGTCATGATTTCCCATGGTGACAATGATCATTCCGGTGGGCTTGACGTGATTCATCAGCGATATCCTGAAGCAGAGATTATTTCAGGCTCTGCGGTTGCCGGGTTTGAAGGGGCAATGAGTCCCTGTCTGCCCGGAATGAAATGGCAATGGGATGGAGTGGCGTTCGAGGTGTTGTCAGGCAGTCGTTTATCGGTGACTGATAATGAGCGATCCTGTGTTTTGAAAGTGACAGCAGGCACTGAAAAGTTGCTCCTGACCGGCGATATTGGCAAAAAAACCGAGTCTTATTTAATCAGTCAGGTTGAAAACCTTGAGGCAGATTATCTTCTGCTTCCCCATCATGGCAGCCGCTTTTCAGGCTCAAAGGCGTTTCTATCTCAGGTCAACCCATCACAGGTATTGGTGTCATCGGGTTATCGAAATCCATTTGGACACCCGGCGGCAGAGACCCTGAGCCGGGTTGAACAACTGGGAGCGACTCTCTTCAGCACGGCCAGTTCAGGAACCCTCAGCTTTGTTATGGGGAAGGAGCCTGAGACCGTGAAGAAATACAAAAGTGAAAGTGCCAGATACTGGTGGCGCTGAGGAGGGGGTCTCCAATGTTTGCACTCGTGTTGTTGGCAATATTAGGGTTGATACGCAGGTGTGCGTGGTTTTAAACCGATGCTCTGTGATAAAGTCTTTCCATTAAACAGGCTTCTGGAAGGGAATGAGCTGTGTTCGAGTTGGTGAAATCCGGTGGTTGGCTGATGTTGCCAATCCTGCTTAGTTCTGTCATTGCCATGGCGATTATTTTTGAACGTCTCTGGACACTCAGACCGTCGCGTATTGCGCCCAGAAATACCTTGTCTCAGGTCTGGAAGTGGATAAAGAATAATGATCTGGACAACAAGAAAGTCAGTGGCTTGAGGGGTGGGTCTCCGTTGGGTGAAATCCTTGCTGCAGGCATCAGTAATGCCCGCTATGGCCGCGATATCATGAAAGAAAGTATTGAGGAGCAGGCTGGCAGGGTTATCCATGAGCTGGAGCGTTATCTCAATACTTTGGGAACGGTGGCTGCCATTGCCCCTTTACTGGGCCTGCTGGGCACGGTTATTGGCATGATTGATGTGTTTACAGTGATCATGCTGGAAGGGACAGGTAATGCCGGTGTGCTGGCCGGGGGGATCTCCAAAGCCCTGATCACCACTGCAGCCGGTCTGACCGTTGCGATTCCCAGTCTGATCTTTCACCGTTATTTTACCCGTCGTGTGGATGAGCTGGTGGTGACCATGGAGCAGGAAGCCACCAAGCTGGTGGAAGTGCTTCAGGGAGAGCGTAAGCTGAAAGACCGCGAGGGCAAGTGATGAAATTTCGTCGCCAGTCCCGGGAAGAAGTCTCGCTGAACCTGACACCGCTGATTGATGTGGTCTTTCTGTTGCTGATCTTCTTTATGGTCTCGACGACCTTCACCAAAGAGACCCAGCTGGCCATTGATTTACCGGAAGCCAGTGGCGAGCAGAGCGCGTCTGTTGAGAAAACTCAGGTGGAAATTACCATCAGCCGTGAAGGTCATTATGCGGTGAATGGCCAGTCTCTTGTGAACAGTGGTTTGGAGACATTGAAAAACGCTCTGGCAAAAGTCAGTGAGGGAGACTCCAATCTGCCTCTTACTATTACGGCAGACGCCAAGACACCTTATCAGTCAGTAGTCACCGCCATGGATGCTGCCGGTCAGCTCGGTTTTGCCAACCTCAGTATGACAACGCGCAAACCAGTAGAATCGGAACAGTAAGGGTAAATGAGCCTGAAAGGCCTGTTACCTCTGGTACAAACGCAGTCACGAAAGACTGCGTTGGCATTTTTTTCTTTATGAGAGCAACTGACCCCTCATGGAAAGCAAGGAATCTCGTCGTTGGCAGGCAGTACTCAGTGACTCGGTTCTCAAGTCATGGTATGGCCGTGGGTGCTGGACCCGACTGTTGCTTCCATTGTCCTTTTTATACGCTCGAATAGCCCAAAACCGCAGGTTAAAACTAGAGCGCTCCGAGCGCTGGCAGTCGCCTGTTCCTGTTGTTATCGTTGGCAACATTACGGTAGGGGGCACCGGTAAAACGCCTTTTGTGGCCAGTCTGGTGGCAAAATTAATCCAGCAGGGATTCAAGCCCGGGATTGCCAGTCGGGGCTTTGGGGCCGGAAAGGGTATTCATTTACCCGCAGAAGTATTGCCTGACTCTGATCCTGCTCTGGTCGGGGATGAGCCTGTGATGTTGGCTCAGCAGTTGAATATTCCGATTATGATCGACCCGGATCGGGTTTCAGCAGCGAAGGCGTTGATTGAACAGAAAAATTGTAATCTGATCATCGCTGATGATGGCCTTCAGCACTATAATCTTGATCGCCATGTTGAATTGGTGGTGATTGATGGCCAGAGAATGCTGGGTAATGGTCTTATTCTGCCTGCCGGACCTCTCAGGGAACCCCCCGGCAGACTCCGGGAAGTGGATCAGGTGCTGATCAATGGCGAGCCCTCCGGAACGCTGGATTGTCACTCTGAGCATTTTTCCCTTGAGCCAGGTGCGCTTAAGCCTGTCAATGGGCAAAAAGCAGGTCTGCCTCCTGCCTCCGGAAAAATACATGCAGTGGCAGGCATAGGTAATCCTGAGCGCTTTTTCAGAACGCTGGAAAAGCTCGGGTATGAGGTGATTCCCCATCCTTTTCCCGATCATTATGGGTTCAGGAAAGAAGATTTTCAGTTTCGGGACAATCTGCCCGTTATCATGACGGCCAAGGATGCAGTAAAATGTTCTGCTTTCGCAGAATCCCGTTTCTGGTTTCTGCCGGTCCAGGCACAGGTGCCTGAGCCGGTTTTTGAACGAATTCTGACACTGATTGAAACTCGAGGGCCGCAGAGCCGGCCTGATAAGGATACCCATGGACAAGAAGCTGTTTGAGATTCTGGCCTGTCCCCACTGCAAGGGCGATCTGAAATACGACAAATCAGCGGCTGAGCTGATTTGTCGTCCCTGCGGCATGGCCTATCCCATTCGTGATGGTATTCCTGTTATGCTGGAAAACGAAGCCCGCACCCTGACTGCTGATGAGCGGCTTGAAGGTGGTGAGGCGACTTCTTCCCAAGAGGATACGTCAGCCTGATGAGTGCTTCCAATGCTGCGTTTACTGTTGTTATTCCTGCCCGATTCAGCTCCAGTCGTCTGCCCGGCAAGCCGCTGATTGATATCTGTGGTAAGCCCATGATTCAGCACGTCTATGAGCGGGCCTGTGAGAGCCACGCCACTCGCGTCATTATCGCGACGGATGATGAGCGTATTGTCAAAGTGGCTGAAAGTTTCGATGCCGAGGCCTGCATGACGCTCTCCGGCCATCCTTCCGGAACCGATCGTCTTCAGGAGGTTACCCGCCTTTATGAGATGGGTGACAATGAGGTGATTGTTAACGTGCAGGGGGATGAGCCATTGATTCCGGCAAAAGTCATTAATCAGGTGGCTAATAATCTCATCCAGGCTGACTCGGCCGGTGCTGCGACCCTTTCGGAGCCTGTGCGAAATCGGGAAGATCTGTTTAATCCCAATGTAGTCAAGGTAGTAACTGATCATGAAGGGTTTGCTCTCTACTTCAGTCGTGCTCCTGTGCCATGGGCCAGAGATGACTTTGCTGACAGTGCTAAAGCTCTGCCTAAGGTGGATATTTTCAGACGCCATATCGGTATCTATGCCTATCGTGTCAACCTGTTGAATCAATACGTGCAGTGGCAACAGAGTCCGGTTGAGTCCGCTGAGTCGCTTGAGCAGTTGCGGCTGCTTTGGAATGGTCATCGTATTCATGTGGCCGACGCCATGGAGTCACCTCCCCATGGGGTTGATACGGAAGATGATCTTGAAGTGATCAGGGGGCTTATGGAGAACAGGCTGGCAGATATTTCCTGATTGGCAGCCAAGCAAGGGTAAAAGAATGATTCGGGTACTTTTTGTCTGTCTGGGTAATATTTGTCGTTCTCCCACCGCTCACGGTGTGTTTGTTCATTTAGTGGAGCAGGCCGGTTTATCTGGTCAGATCGGGGTGGATTCAGCCGGTACCAGTAGCTGGCACAAGGGAGCAGAGCCCGATGGCCGGTCAATAGCAGAAGCTTCACGTCTGGGCTATGATCTGTCGTTTATTCGTTCACGGCAGGTCTTGACCTCCGATTTTCAAGAGTTTGACTATGTGTTGGCCATGGATGAGAGTAATCTCGGGGATTTGCTGGATATATGCCCGCCTGAGTACCGCCATAAAGTACAACTTTTTCTGTCTTTCAGTGATGTTTCTGAACGTGAAGTGCCTGATCCCTATTATGGTGGGGCGCAGGGTTTTACCGAAGTGTTGTCTCTGGTTGAGAAAGGAGGGGCGTCACTGTTGGAGCACATCACAGATCATGATCGGAGCAAATTGCAGTAGTTCATGAGAATTCTTGAAAATTATTCCCTCCAGGCCCTGAATACCTTTGGTTTCAGGGTCAATGCCCGTTATTTTGTTGATGCCGTTTCGGTTGAGAATCTCCGTGAGGCCATTGCTTTTGCAAGCACAAAGAATCTACCCCTCGTCCCCCTGGGTGGTGGTAGCAATCTGGTGTTAAGTGGTGATCAGGAGGCTCTGTTTGTCCATATCAATATTCCTGGCAAAAAGGTCATCTCTCGTGAAGATGAATGTGTCACCGTGACTGCGGGAGCGGGTGAGAATTGGCATGAGTTTGTCCGCTGGACTCTGTCTGAACAGGCTTTCGGTTTTGAGAATCTTTCCCTGATTCCGGGGAGTGTGGGTGCAGCACCGATTCAGAACATTGGTGCCTATGGTGTTGAAATCAAAGATTACTTCCGGAGTTTGGATGCACTGGATATCCAGTCCGGAGAACTGAAAAGCTTTTCTCTTGAGGATTGCCGGTTTGGCTATCGTGACTCGATCTTCAAGCAATCAGCTCGAGATCGCTTTATTATCACGTCTGTTTCGTTTGCTCTTGATGCCAGGTGGTCGCCCAGACTCTCTTATGGCGATTTACAACAGGAAGCAGAGCGGCGCTCAGACGGGAGCCCAGACGCTTTTGTGATCAGTGAAGCTGTCTCTGATATTCGCAGGGAAAAATTGCCTGACCCTCTGAAACTGGGTAATGCCGGTAGCTTCTTTAAGAATCCTGTAGTGAATGAAGCACTTTTGAAGAAGATGCAGGCAGATTACCCTGATATCGTCGCTTATCCCTTTGAAGGCCGCTGGAAGCTGGCCGCTGGCTGGCTGATCGACAGGGCGGGTCTGAAAGGTTTTCGTCAGGGATCGGTAGGCACTTATCACAAGCAGGCTCTGGTACTGGTCAATCATGGTGGAGCAGAGCCCGATGATTTGCTGGGGCTGGCCAAGCATATTCAGTCTGTGGTTCGTAATAAATTTGGCGTCGAGCTGGAGATGGAGCCAAGAGTCTATTAATTTCTTGAGCTTTTCCAATCACGAGTGCCAGTTTTCTGGCATTCCCCTTCCCTTCTGATGATAAAGAAAAACTCCCTTTTTCAGGCTGTCTACTCTTAAGAAAGTACGAGATGTTTTCTGTTCGATGAAAGCCTTTTATGCAGTGAGGCTTGTACTGTAAATGGAGCTTTCATGCGTGGTTTTCTATCGTTAGTATTGCCGTACCTCTTTGTTAACCTATCTGCTACAACCGTGTCCGCCGAGGACTGGTTATCAGTCCCTTCAGTATCTTCAGATCCCGAAATCCAAATCAAGAGTGAAGGGTATTCACAAGCTGCTTCCAGTGAGCAGTTGATCAGCTGGATGTCGACAGCACCCCTGCATGGTATTGAATTTCCACAGAGTCAGTGGTTGCAGCTGGCGATTGATCCCTCCGAGCAGAATGTTCGAAAAGTCGCTTACGAATTTGCAGCTTATCTGGATACCGGGCGACTGGACAGAAGGGTTTATCAGCCGGGGTGGAGAATTGCAGACACAGCTACTTTGCCTGTATTGCAGGAGCATATGGACTCTAACTCGCTTGATATGATTGAGCCCAGGCTGCCGCAATATGAGTTGTTGATGAGAGCGCTACAACGGTTTTATACCTATCTGGAGGCGGCTGCTGATCACTTTCCGTCCAGTATGGTGCTGCAAGAAGGGGATCGGCATCCTTCCATTTTGATTCTGAACCAATGGTTATTTGATCTGGATCTGGCTGATCGTCTGCCGACAGGGTATTACAGTCGATCCCACATGTCAGTGGTCAAGACATTACAGAAGCAGTATCGAATTCGTGCAGACGGATATGTAGGTGAGCGCACTCGTCAGGCTCTGATTGCATTAACCCTTCAGAGAATCAAAGTCCTGAAGGTGAATATGGAGCGAATGAGGTGGATGCCCAGATCCTTGCCTTATCCTCATGTGCTGGTGGATATTGCCGGTTTTAATGTGGCCTGGGTGACGAGTCAAAGAAAACAGAGGCTTTATCGCGCCATTGTTGGCAAGCCTTCTCGCCAGACTCCGATTTTTCAGGAAAGTATAGAGAGTATTACAGTGAATCCATACTGGCGGGTACCTAGCTCTATTTCCTCGACTTCGATATTGAGGAGGGCTCAGAAAGATCCTGCATTCCTGAAACGTGAGGGTTTTTCTGTGTATGAAAGTTGGAAGTCAACTGCAAGAGAGCTGGATCCTGACACGATTAACTGGAAAAAATACAATCGCAGAGTCTTTCCCTATCGTCTGGAGCAGAAGCCGGGGAAGGTGAATCCACTGGGCAAATATAAGCTCGACTCTCCCAATGCCTACAGTATTTACCTGCATGATACTGACAAGCCGGATCTTTTTAAGGAATCTGTCAGAGCCTTCAGTTCCGGTTGCACCCGGGTTGAAAATATTGAACATTTAATTGGCAATATTCTTAAAAGCCAGGGAATGGAAAATGAAGCAAGGACTTTGCAAGCCACTTCGGAGACGGGCAAGTTAAAACTCAGAAAGCCTGTTCCACTCTATTTTGTTTACTTCACTGCCTGGCCAGACAGTCATGGTCGTGTCCGCTTCAGGCAGGATATCTACAATCTGGATGATGCATTGCTGTCCGGACTGTAATTGCAACCACTGGAGACGTTCGAATTTTCTTCGCCACGAGCATTTGAAGTTGGTATCCTGAAGGGATTGATTGGAATATCTCCATGGATTGACACTCTGCTGCGCAGGGTGTTTTAGCTGACAAGAGTTTTCGGATGACTGCCAAGACAGCTGCTGTATCTTCTATACCTCAGACCCATCGTCAGGAATTGATTGTTGATTTGATTCGTCAGCATGGCTTTATGACGACCGATGAATTGGTGCAACACTTTAAAGTGGCTGCCCAAACGATTCGCAGAGATTTGAATGAGCTGGACAAAAAGAACCTGATCTCAAGGCATCACGGTGGTGCAGGTATGCCGTCCAGTAGTACAGTCAACACGGCTTATTCAGAGCGCAAGATGAGCCTGAGTGAAGAAAAGGCTTGTATTGCTGCCGAGCTGGTAAAAAGAATCCCCGATGGTGCATCACTGTTTATCAATATCGGTACTTCAACTGAAGCTGTGGCCAGGGCATTGTTGAATCACAAGGCGTTAAGAGTCGTTACCAATAACCTTCATGTGGCGTCAATTTTGCTGCAGCGCGAAGACTTTACCGTTGTCATTGCAGGGGGGGAAGTCCGTAATCGTGATGGCGGTATTGTCGGTCAGGCAACCCGGGATTTTATTGAGCAATTCAGAGTGGATTATGCCGTCATGGGCATCAGTGGCATCGATATGGACGGTGCCCTGATGGACTTCGATTACCATGAAGTCAGGGTCGCTCAGGCCATGATTGGTAATGCCAAACACTGTTTCCTGGCAGCGGATCACAGTAAATATGGTCGCAGTGCTATGGTCAGGCTGGGTCATCTTGAGCAGATTGATGTCTTATTCACGGATGTTGAGCCTCCTGAGCCGCTTAAAGAGGTTATGGCAAATTGCGCGATAGAGATGGTAATTTGCGAATAACGGATCATTGTTGCGCATAAAAAGTGTTTTTTTCAAAAAAGGTTAATGGTTAAAGAGCACCAAATCGCCCTTATAGCCATACAAGATTCAACCTTCATCTGTCTAAGGACTTTCAGCCATACACCAGCCAGAATCCGGCGGACTTTCAGGTAAAGAGGATCAAGCTCTTATCTCAATGAGTAAGGCCCGTTGGTTTACATACTATCGCCATTCCTTCAGCTGTAGCGAGCTTCAATCAACAAATTTAAAAAATGCAAGTCATTGAGGTCAGGGTCCACCAAGTGCAGGATAGGTGTGAAGTTACCAGCCTCTCTTAAGATCTGAACAAATGGGTCCTCTTGCTGGATAGTCCTATCCTTGAGGGGAGTCCTACACATAGCACATACATCTCCATGCTCTAGCCAGGTTTCCAGACAGGATGTGTGAAAATTGTTGGCGCATTTGGTAACCGATACTTCTTTTTCTGCAAAACTAAAATAACAAATAGCACATTCGTCCTCTTGCATATATTCAGTAGCGGGCCAGTAATATTGGTCAGAAGGGGTTGTGATTCCGTTCATGATATTTACTCCTGTTTGCTTGGCTTATATTTATCTGACTTGCGTTATCTCTTTTAGTTCCCTGATCCTCTGTATTTTTTGTGGTTATTGAAAGCGGTAACGATGTAATCGGAGTTGCAACGTCAATCGTGTTTTCCAACTCCCGTAATAAGCATGAAGATATGAGTTTTAAGACAAGAAAGGAGGGGCATTGCCTCTCCTTTTTCTATGGGCGTCATTGCAACATGACAGCTTGAAATGATGAACTCTCATCACTGGAGTCATAACAGCCCGATGATAGTCCACCGGGCTTGATGATTAATTTTCCTGTGATGCAGAGACAGCAGGTTGCTCATCTTCAGATGGCTTGCTTTCGGGCTGCTGGGCTGTTGAAGCCTGCTGTTGCTCCTGACGACGCTTCATGCGAGGGTCGTTGTGAGCCCTGCTGCGTCTGCGGCGGGGGGCAGGTTCTTCTTTCTTGCTGAACTCAACAACATTTGATGTTGGCTCGGCTGCTGCTTCGGGTTCGGCAGCTTTGCGTGCTTCCTGCTGTTGAGGTGCTGCTTCAGCAACCGGTGCCGGAGCGGTTTCCCTGCTGCTCTCAATTGCTGGAGTTGCGGGCTTGGCAGGTTCTTCTGCTTTTGCGACTGTGGGTTCAACGCTTTGTTGAACCGGAACATTTGGCTTCTGGAGAGGGACTGCATCCCTGTGGCTGCTGGCAGCGACTGCCTTGGCCATTTCAGTCATGCGAGGCGCTGCAGTTTCAGGTGCCTCAACAACTGGTGGGTTAGCAGGTCGGGTATCTTCAGCCTGAGGCTTCTGCCCGTTGGCAGGAGCTGCCTTGCTAACCGCTTCCTCAGCCTGTCTTGTTGCTGGCGTTTCGGCAATAGCATCGACCCTTTCTGGCTGGTGGGATGCTTTCTGTTCAGATTCTCTGGCAGCCATCTTTTCAGTCGGTGCTTCCAGTGGGGCTTCTACTTCCTGAGAGGCCCTTAGGTCCTGCTGAAGAGCCGGTTTAGCACTCTGTTTTTGAGAGGTCTGTTCTACAGGTTCTTTTACAGCTGCACTCGTTCTGGCGGCAGCAGGTTGCGATGGTACTTCCGTCTTGCCTTCTTCAGGCTGAGACAGAGAGGGTAGTGAGGGCTGTTCCAGTTGGCTACGATCTCTCTGGGAGGGACGGTTGTTTCTTCTGCGATGTGCAGAGCCGGGACGACGACGGCGACGGTTATCTTCCTGCTGCTCGGAAATGGCCTGATCCTGATGTTTCTGATCTGTCAGAGGCTCACGGCGATCTCTTCTTTCCTGTTGCTGGCGACGAGAGCTGCGCTCCTCCGGCTGCTGGCGAGCAACGCGTTCCTGACGGGGCGAGTTCTCTCTTCTCTCGTCCTGTTGGCGACTACTGCGACGGCGCTCATTCCGAGCCTGACGATCATCAGCCTGCTCTTTGCGGTGCGGTGGCTTGTTGCGTTGCTGGCGTTGGCCACGATGATCTCGCTGCTGAGAGTCGCGCTGTTGACTATTGCGATCTCTTGGCTGGCGCTGCTGAGGAGCAGGCTTTTGGGTTTCAGCCTGGGTAGGCTTTTGTGAGGCTTCTTCGGCCGTAAAAAGACCACCAATTGCTTTGACAAAAGACTTCAGCAGGCCTTGTTTTTCAGCCAGAGCGGGTGCGGGTTGAGATGGAGCTAGGTTTTTAACCGCCGCTTCCTGACGTGGAGTTGCCCTGGTCTGTGAAGAGGTTACTTTTTCTTCCTGTGGCTCGTCAGCAGTGATGATTTCGTAGCTGCTCTCGGAGCCTTCCAGCACGTGATCATCTCTCAGACGCTGTACGTCGTAATGCGGTGTTTCCAGGTTTGGATTGGGAATCGCAACAATGCGAATCTTGTGACGCTTCTCAATCTTGGCGATGGTCTGGCGTTTCTCATTCAACAGGAAGGCAGCAACAGCGACCGGCACCTGGGCACGGATTTCAGAAGTCTTGTCTTTGAGAGCTTCTTCTTCCATCAGGCGCAGGATTGACAGGGCCAGGGATTCAATATCACGGATAGTGCCCTGGCCAGAGCATCTTGGGCAGACCACACCGCTGGTTTCACCCAGTGACGGGCGCAGACGCTGGCGAGACATTTCCAGCAGTCCGAAAAGAGAAATACGTCCGGTCTGCACGCGTGCGCGATCCATGGAGAGTGCCTGACGAATGCGATTCTCGACTTCACGCTGATTGCGGTTGTGGCTCATGTCGATGAAGTCGATCACGATCAGCCCGCCGATATCACGGAGCCTGAGCTGACGGGCGATTTCATCGGCCGCTTCCAGGTTGGTGTTGAGTGCCGTTTCTTCAATATCGCCACCACGGGTTGCCCGGGCGGAGTTAATATCTATGGAAACCAGGGCTTCAGTGGGGTCAATGACAATGGAACCACCCGAAGGCAGCTCAACTTCACGCTGAAAAGCTGTTTCGATCTGAGATTCGATCTGGAAGCGGTTGAACAGCGGGATGCTGTCTTTGTATAGCTTGACCTTGTGCTGGTACTGGGGCATAACCTGCGTGATGAAATCCACTGCTTCGTCAAATACGCTGGATTTGTCGATCAGAACTTCGCCAATGTCCTGACGCAGATAGTCCCTGATTGCCCGGATAATGACGTTGCTTTCCTGGTAAATCAGCATAGGTGCTGGCTTTTGTGCCGCATCCTTGATGGAACTCCAGAGTTGAAGCAGGTAATCGAGGTCCCACTGCAGTTCATCTCCGGAGCAACCGAGACCTGCTGTGCGGACAATAACACCCATTTCGGAAGGGATCTTGAGGTTGCTCAGGATTTCACGGAGTTCAGCCCGTTCATTACCCTCGATGCGACGCGAAATGCCGCCGGCTCTTGGGTTGTTGGGCATCAGAACCAGATAACGACCGGCCAGACTGACCAGCGTCGTGAGAGCAGCGCCCTTATTGCCGCGCTCTTCCTTATCTACCTGAACAATGACTTCCTGCCCCTCTTTGATAACGTCCCTGATGTTGGGGCGACCACCTTGATGAGGGGAGCTGAAGTATTCCCTGGAGATCTCCTTAAGGGGGAGGAATCCGTGACGTTCAGCACCAAAATCGACAAAAGCTGCTTCCAGGCTGGGTTCAACCCGGGTGATTTTTCCTTTGTAGATGTTAGCTTTTTTCTGTTTACGAGCGCCGGACTCGATGTCCAGATCGTAAAGGCGCTGGCCATCAACCAGCGCGACGCGCAACTCTTCAGACTGAGTTGCGTTGATTAACATTCTCTTCATAGAGTACCGAATACATTAAGAGGCTATCCTCTCAAGCCGGCACTGCCCGTTTTCTTGTCTTCCGGTCCGTCACTGATGCGGAACTGCCGGTTTATAATCTGTGCTATCAGGGTTACTTCCCAGTACTTCTTTAACCAGCTTTGTAACTATTTAGCATCAAACCGGTGACCAGGTCTTAATTCAGACGGGTCACCCTGGGCGGGGAAATTCAGTTTTACCGGGAATTTTCGGCGTTTATCGATAGCGATTGGCTCGATAAAAAAGTAGGCCGATTATAATGTCAATCTTCCCGGAGTTCTCCTCACGCCCGGAATCCGGGGGTGCACTGCTTGACAGAGAGTAGCGCTGTTTATCTTACACGGCTGGGCCGTGATGGTGTTTCATCTGTCCTGAGTGTCATCGGCTCTGGTTCAAGTGGCTTTATGGCTCTTTCGTACTTGCCAATTCCGCTGTCGGCCGCTCTCAGGATTCGTAAATCGAACTGCCTACTCGTATATGCATAAGGCAGTGCAACAACTATACCAGTAATCTGTAAGTGCTTCAAATGACGGAAAGCTGATACTATAGCGCAATGGATAGACATCAGAACGACTCCCGGCAAGCCGGAGAACCCCGCCCAGCGGTAAAAATGATCAATATTGACAGCGAAGATGCCGGGCAACGGGTCGATAATTATCTGGTACGGATTCTCAAAGGTGTGCCTAAAACCCGGGTTTACAGAATCATCCGTAAAGGTGAAGTACGAGTAAACAAAAAGCGCGTAACTGCAGATTACCGGCTTCAGGATGGAGATCTGTTAAGGGTTCCACCTGTCAGGATTTCTGAAAAGGCTCTCATGGCAACGCCTGGGGCTGTTATTATCCAGAAGCTGGAAGATGCCATCCTCTATGAAGACAAATCTCTGATTATCATCAATAAGCCAGCCGGTATTGCTGTTCATGGTGGCAGTGGTATCTCTTATGGCGTTATTGAGACTCTGAGAAACATCCGCCCTCAGGATCGAAGTTTGGAACTGGTGCATCGTTTGGACCGGGATACTTCGGGCTGCCTGATGATTGCCAGAAAGCGAAGCATGCTTCGTTATCTTCATGCTCAGCTGAAGGAAGATAAAATCAGTAAAATCTACAACGCCCTCGTCCTGGGTCGCTGGCCGAGCAGGAAAGTTCTTGTGAATGCCCCTTTGCTGAAAAATACCCTTCGATCCGGAGAGCGGATGGTGACGGTGGATATAGAGGGTAAGCGTTCAAAAACCCTTTATCAGGTGCTTGAGAGATTCAGTTACGCCAATGAAGCAGCCACTCTGGTAGAGGCCAGTCCGGTTACTGGTAGAACGCACCAGATCAGGGTGCATTGTCTGCACGCCGGGTACCCGATTCTTGGAGATGATAAATACACGCCAGATGAAGATAATAAACGATTCAGGCAGTTCGGGCTGAAGCGACTGTTTCTTCATGCCGCCAAACTTAAGCTGGTTCTGCCAGATGGCCAGCCTTTGACAATTGATGCCCCTTTGCCGAAAGATCTTGAGGATTTACTTGAGACGATCAGGAATTAATATTTTTTTGGATATTGATGGCGTCTTTTTTCTCGTGTTACAGACATCTGGACAAGCAGTAGAAGATTGATCAGGTATGAAGGAAAGAAAAGAGTATTCACTGGTTGTATTTGACTGGGATGGAACCTTGATTGATTCTGTGCCCAATATCGTAACCGCCCTGGTCAGGGCGGCAGAGAACATGGCGTTGCCTGTTCTTTCAAATGAGACTTATAAAAGCATAATTGGACTGAGCCTGGGGGAGGCGGTTGCAAGACTCTATCCTGAGCTGGATGACGGGCAGGTCGCCGCTTATCGTGAAGCGTACCGGTTCTTTCATCTTAAGCTGGAGCAGAAGCCATCCCGTCCTTTCCCCGGGGTTACCCGGGGGTTGGAGCATCTGAAAGGTACGAGGATCAAAATGGCGGTGGCTACGGGTAAAAAAAGAGCGGGCCTGGAGCGCTCAATGACCGCTAACGGTTACCAGTCATTCTTCGAGGCCAGTCGGACAGCCGATGATGCCCATTCCAAACCTCATCCGATGATGCTTGAACAGTTGCTTGCTGAGTTCGGTGTAACTGCAGATCAGGCGCTTATGGTTGGAGATTCCGGGTTTGATATGGCCATGGCTGCCAATGCTGGTATGGATAGTGTGGCAGTCACTTATGGCGCTCAGGATGAAAGCAAGCTGAAAGAGTATGATCCGGTGTATACGGTGGACTCTTTTGATGATTTGATTGATTGGCTGGGCAAACACTGACAGCCATAGAAAAAGAACTTTTTTTGTGCTCCGTTCGAATAAGGGACAGAGAAGTTTGTTGAAAATAGCAGGAGTGAGTTGAGTGAGTAGTTCATGGAATGAGAGTGATGACTATGAACAGTCAGGTGATAAAGAAGGGCGTGCCTGGAAGCTGGTTGAGAACCTGGCCCAGGGTGCTTTGAAAGAGCAGCGTCGTGCACGTCGCTGGGGGATTTTCTTCAAGCTTCTGACTTTTATCTGGTTGTTTGTATCCGTTGGTGTTTTCTACAACGCCATGCATGTAGATCTTTCTGGTGCTCCAGCCAGTGCATCCCATACTGCCCTTGTAGAGTTGGACGGTGTTATCGGAACCGATGATGTCAATGCCGACTCTGTGGTTACCGGGCTGCGTGCAGCCTTTGAAGATAAAGGTACCAAGGGGGTTATTCTTCGTATTAACAGCCCCGGTGGCAGCCCGGTTCAGTCTGGCTATATCTATGACGAGATCAGGCGGCTGAGAGGCTTGTATCCTAAGACTCCCCTCTACGCAGTAGTCATGGATATCGGTGCTTCTGGTGGCTACTACGTGGCGGCGGCGGCAGATAAGATTTATGCAGATAAAGCCAGTCTGGTCGGTTCCATTGGAGTGATTTCTTCCGGTTTTGGCTTTGTCGAGGCTATGAAAAAGCTGGGCGTGACCCGCCGTAACTATACGGCAGGTGAGTTCAAAGCCTTCAATGACCCCTTTCAGCCCGAGGACTTTGAAGCGACTCAGCGCTGGCAGCAGTCTCTGGATACGATCCACAATCAATTTATTAATGTCGTAAAACAGGGGCGTGGTGATCGTCTGTCTGATAATAAAGATATCTTTTCCGGCATGGTCTGGACAGGAGAACAGGCAATAAAACTGGGTTTGCTGGATGGTCTGGGTAGTGCCGGTTATGTAGCACGCGAAGTAATTGGTGAAGAAGAAATTGTCGACTTTTCTCTGCGTTTGACTCCTTTCGAGCGTTTTGCGAGAGATTTTGGTGCCGGGGTTGCTTCGACTGCGGTTAAGGTGCTTGGGTTGAACTCCTTATCGTTGCAGTGATGTTTTTCGAGTAAGACCCATCGTGCTTTCTAACTCCCGGGATGAGCATGGATATTTGAGCCTTAAGGCAAGGCGACGATCGCCAACGCAGGATTAAGGCTCAAATCTTCAGTGCAATAGGGAATTAGAAAGTTCGATTGGTATAATTAAACCTGGAAAGGCCAGCGATTTGCTGGCCTTGTTTGTTGCAGATCCAGTTGAGATCAGCTTTTCCAGCGTACAACGGAACCTCTGTCTTCTGGTCGTTTTCCAGTCTCTCTTTGAAGTTCCACTCACCCTGAATCCAGTCGTCACCCATGTCTTCTGGATTGAATCAATTTGGCTGCTTGCCCACGCTCCTCAGCAATTTAGTGACTCGTACTGTTTTGTCCTTACTGGTGGTCACCACATGGCGTTGGTCGGCGCTGAAGAAGGCTGATGTGATGGGCCCCTCGTGGGAAATGGTGGCTTTTTTTACCCATGATCCGTCGGCCATCTTGCCGTAGACTATTGCTGTGTGATCGTCACTGGCCGTTACCACATGGTTCCCATCAGCGCTGATGTTGGCTGATATGACCTTGTCATTATGGGAAATGGTGACTTTTTCTGTCCATAATTCATCGGCCCCCAGTTCATAAATTTTCGCCGTGCAATCGTCACTGGTGGTCACCAGATGGCGGCCATTGGCGCTGAAAGCAGCTGAACTGATTCGACCCTCATGGGTAATGGTGACTCTTTCTACCCATGATCCGTCGGCCATCTTGTCATAGACTTTGGCCGTGTGATCGTCACAGATGGTCACTAAGTGACAACCATCAGCGCTGAAGATGGCTGATCTGACCTTGTCCTTATGGAAAATAGTGGCTTTTTCTACCCATGATCCATCGGTCTCCCTGCCATAAATTTTTGCTGTGTGATCGTCACTGGCGGTTGCCAGATGGCGACCATCGGCGCTGAAGGTGGCTGAGTTGATCTTATCATTATGGGAAACGATGGTTTTTGCTTTCCATGATCCATCGATACCCCAGTCGTAGATTTTCGCTCTGTAGTCGTTACTGATGGTCACCAGGTGGTGGCCCTTGATGCTGAAGCTGGCTGAGTTGACAGGACCTTTATTAGAAATGGTGGTTTTTTCTACCCATGATCCATCGCCGTTCCGGCCAAGGATTGTCGCAGTGCCATTGTCCTTGATATCAATTGCATAGAGGCCTTGCTCGCTATAGACCGTTGAGCGGCTCCAACCAGTCACGGCGACGGTGTCTTCTTCTATCCATGATCCACTGGCCCCCCGGGTATACATTCTCAACCTGTTATCGCCACTGAGGATTATCAAATGGCGACCATCGTCACTAAAGCTGGCTGACTTCATGGGAGCATTATGCAAAATGGTATCTTCTTCGACCCATAATCCATTGAGTTTCAGATAGATTTTCGCCGTGTTATCGCTACTGAAGGTCACTACACGACAGCCATCGGCACTAAAGATTGTTGGTTTGTCCAAACCATTATTGGAAATGGTGGTTTTTTCTACCCATGATCCCCCAGCTTTATGGCTGTGGATTTTCACCGTATGATCGTCACTGGTGGTTACGACATGTTGGTTGTCGGCGCTGAAGGTGGCTGAGTTGACCTTATCAGTATGGTAAATGGTGGTTTTTTCTTCCCATGATCCATCGACGTTCTGGCCATAGATTTTCGCCGTGTGATCGTCACTGGCGGTCACCAGATGGCTTCCATCGGGGCTGAGCTCAGCTGACCTGATATTGCGAGTATGGTGAATGGTGATTTTTTCTTGCCATGATCCATCGACCTCCTGGCCAAGGATTTTCACACTGTGATCGTCGCTGATGGTCACGACCTTGCTGCCATCGTCGCTGAATCTGGCTGATTTGATACGGCCACTATGGGAAATGGTGAGTTTTTCTTCCAGTGTTCCATCCTCTCCCAGAGCATAGATTTTCACCCTATGATCGTCACCAACAGTTATCATATGGCGGCCATCGGCGCTTAAGGACGCTGAGTTGATGCTGCTGTTATGGGAAATGCTGGTTGTCTCTAATTTAAATGTTTTACATTGAGACATCACTTTACTGACAGTGAAAAAGAACAGAGCAGGAAAATAAACACTCTCGCGGCGTTTCATGACTGAATCGATTAACGCCTCATCATCGGTAAAGCGCTGCAACCATTCAGTGAGCTGTTTGTCATCTTTGTTACTGAGTATTCTCTTTAATTGAGTCTGGTGTGAAGAGGGAAACCGGCCATACCAATTCTTTGCCAGAGTATCGCCTTGTTTGGTAGCGCCCTGAAAAAGGCGGGATGCCCTTTCCAAGCTGCTAACAGAGCGAAGATCCAGATATTTAAAAATTTCCGATTGTGCCAAGGGGGGCAAATTTGCCAATGAATGTTGTGGCTTATCAGGTGCTGTTACATGCTTTCCCGAACTGACTCCGGTCGTTGTCTCTGACCGGGATTGCTTTGGTTCTGACAGGCCAACAATGCCGTAATTATCATTTATGCGAGTCATACTTGCTCCCTCCCTGGATAGATATTTTCCTGCAATCAAGAATGATATTCAGAGTTGGTTTAATAGATTAGAGTCTTTTTTGGGACAATAGTTCAAAAAATAGAGCCACATGCAAAGTTGCTGGTATGCTGATTTGCCATTAAGAATGAGTATTGATTAATGATTCTTATGTTTTTTTCTTTAAAGGTCAGAATGTGTCTTTGTAATTGAGTGCTTGAGAAATAAAGGCTGAAATGGATTTCTGTAAAAAAAAGCCAGCGATTTGCTGGCCTTTTTCGTGCTGTGCCTGATGGGCAATTAGAAGTAGTAACGCGCCTGCAGAGACAGGGTGTTGTCACCCTCCTTCTTGCCAAGATTATTTTTGCTGTCGTCGATGGCGTATTCAACGGCAAACTGCATTGGGCCAGTTTCATAAATGGCGCCAATCATGGTTTCTTTCAGAGTTTCCTTAAACTGGTCATCGTTTGCTGAACTGTTGTCTTTCAGCTCATTATAACCTGCTTCCAGAGAGAAACCCTGCAGAACATTGTTCATAGCCAGTCGACCATAAAGTTCAATACCCTTGGACTTGGCGTCGGCGTAGACGTCGTCGTTGCCATTCAGTTGAGTTTTATTTGTCAGCTCGCCGTACATGGCAGCCAGGTACAGTCTTTCGTTTTCAAATTTCAGACCGGCAGTGGCAGACTTGGACTTTTCCTGGTCTTTATACTTGGTTTCAGAGTAGGTGGCACCCAGAGAGAGGCCCATGGCCAGATCATAGCTGGCAGAGATGCCGTAACCAGAATCACGCTGGGCATCTGATACCGTGTGATCTTCCATTTGGTATTGAAGGCCGATGTTCAGACCACCGAAGCTGTTGCGGTACTGGATAACATCATCGGCTCGGGCAGTACCGTCGAAGTCGCCGCCTTTGCGACCGTCATAGATACCCAGAGCGCTACCACCACCGATGGCATACATGTCTGTCCAGCCGGAAACGTCATAAGTTACGCTCCAGTTTTTACCGGCAGCGAATGCACCCATTTCTTCATGGCTCAGGCCAACATAGCCCAGACGGTTAAAGAAAGTGTCTTTCTTCTCACCATTTTCGTATTCATCTTGAGCGCGGAAGCCCCACTCTGCAACACCCTGGCCGGTCCATCCACTGTCAAACTTGTGCGCGAATTTAAAATTAATACGAGCGCTGTCGTTGTTCAGGGTGTTATCGCCATTCTTATTCTTGGCAACAACACCAACACGGCCACCAATACTCAGGCTGCTTGTGCCGTCGTCAAAAACGTTCACTGCCATTGCTGGACCTGCCACTGCGGTGGCTACTGCTGCGGCCAGAATCTTTTTGTGCATGGTTACGTATCCCAACTGATTGTGTGTTTAATGTTGAGCCAAGATTGTTATGTAGTTGTACTAACGGGTCACGTTGAAAGCATCAATGGTTATATCGAAATCGCGAATGTGTTAGTTGGCCGCTTACCGTGTAAATTACTTATTGGTCAGTTCAATGGGCTGAGTGATTTCTTTCACTGGCTGAGAGGAGTCGGGGTGGGTAATCTAATCCTCATGAATCGTCTACTCCGGTTCATGTGTTGTGTGTATTTGCCGGCATCAACCCAGAGTCATTGATGCCGGCTTTTTTGTTTTCAGGGTTTATTGTCTTTAAAGTGTTTCCGGCATAATCGGATTGGTGAAAGGGTTTTGTCTTCTCCTCTTTATTGCAAGAGGCTAAAACAAAGTGCTTTCATAGAGCGTAAAAACAGTTTGTTTCAGTGGATCGAATGAGTTGTCCGTCAGGCTGCCAGGCAACCTTTTTTGCGATATGGGCATTTCAATGTCTAACAGAGAGAGTTGTACTCATGGCCAGTAATCGGCTGAAAATGAGTTTGCTGCCCGCTTTACAGGCAATTCTGGATACCGGAAGTGTAACCCGCGCAGCAGATCAGATGCATGTGACCCAATCCACTATGAGCAGGACTTTGTCACAGCTGCGAGAAGCCTTGAATGACCCCATTCTGGTCAGGGAAGGGAATCATATTTTTCTTTCCGAAAAAGCGCGTCAGATTCAGCCGTTGGTTTCAAAACTGATGGCAGACTCTGAGACGCTGTTTGAGAATCAGAGCTTTGACCCTGCAACCAGTGAACATCATTTCCGGATAGGGACAAGTTCGGTTGTTCTTGATAATTTTCTCATTCAGGCTTTGATTGAGCTTAAGCAGGTTGCGCCTGGTATCAGCAGTTCGGTGTCGCTGCCGAATGAGGTAACAATTTACTCAATGGAGTCGGGCGAGTTAGATCTCGGGGCCATTGTTGCTTTTCCTGATACCACTGAGAATCTCTGCAAAGAAGTGATTACCTCAGCGTCGTTTAATGTTCTGATGCGCAAGGGGCATCCGATGAGTGGTCGGGACACACTCGATCTGACCGAGATGGACCAGTATCCTTTTGTTGTAACCCAGGCGGTGATTGCCGCCAGTCCGTATATTAATGGATTGCGTGAACAGTATGCCTTTTTACAGAACCCATGGCTGAAGCTGCCAAGCCTCGAAGCTGCCTTGAAGGCGATTCGATCCAATGACGCATTTACTATTGTCACCAATGTAGAGTACCTGGCAATGGACCTGTTTGAGGATTATGTCCTCCTCCCTATTTTGTCAGATTCTCCACCCCTGACATTTGAACTGGTGTGGCCAGAGCATTGGCAGTTTAACCAGGCGCATCAGTGGATGAGAAGCTTTCTGTTAAGTAAATTCCAGGAATTTTTCAAACCGGTCGAAGGACTTTGAGCTGGTGAACCAGGGCTTATTTGCCCCGGTTTTTACGGTTATCGTTGATAATGAAGCCCGCTACTGCACAACCAAAAATAAGTGTGGCTGCAACCACCAATAATCCTGCGACCACGACCGTGTCCATATACATAATTGATTCTCCTGAGTTTTTGTTTTCCACAGGATAGAGCGGGGAATGGCGCAGGGTATTGATCCGGGTCAACTTTTTTCTTGATTGTTAAATTCTTAACTAATGACTAAGCAGAGGATTGATGCCTTCGTTGATCAGCATGTGGTTTAGTTGAATCAGGGGTAACCCAATCAGGCTGTTTGGGTCATTCCCCTCCATTCTGGAAAAAAGGCTGATGCCCAGTCCTTCACACTTAAAGCTGCCTGCGCAATCCAGTGGTTTTTCCTTCTTTATATAGTTCTCAACTTCGACCCTTTTCAGAGTTCTGAAATGAACGGTGTAAGGCACTACAGCAAGCTGATATCGGTCAGTTTGGGTGTTGAGTAGGCAAAGGCTGGTGTAGAAGGTCACTGACTGGCCGTTGCACTTCAGCAGTTGCTCTATGGCTTGCTGTTCGGTTCCGGGCTTTCCAAGAGTGATATTGTTGAGTTGTGCTGCCTGGTCTGAAGCGATAATCAGATGCTCGGGATAGTGAGCTTTGAGCGTATCGGCTTTTTTCCTGGCAAGTCGTTGGGTCAGCATTTCTGCGGATTCGCCTGCAACGGGTGTTTCATCAATATCAGGTGAATGACATTCAAACGCGAGGTCAAGCCTTGCCAATAAGGATTTTCGATAGGGAGAGCTGGAAGCCAGAATGATTTTCATAAATTTTGGTTGTTCAGGTTGGAAAAGCTTTCATTGATAGAGGTTTTTGGCAGTCATTCCAAACGTTAAGGGATAACTACCCGGAAGGCCAGAATAAGACGTGACAGGGGCGGAAATTACCTATTGTTTTTGTTGCTCTGGAGTCTGCTGGCCCCATGTCTGAGCCTTAAACAGTCTAAAGCGGTTAAACCCTTTGACAGAGACTTTTCTTGCCCCTATTATTGCGCGCTTATGACAACCAACCCGTGAGCTCATGGCTATCGGACAATTACCCAAAACCTTTGATCCGCGTAAATTCGCGCGTCAAGGCAGGCAGTTTCAAGGTTCGCTGGCGCTGAGTCAATTCGACCGGCTGGTAAGCAGTCTGGTTGATGACAGAGGCGAAGTCCAGGTTGACCTTCGCTTTTCATTGAGCGAAAACAACCGGGTTGTGCTGGAGGGGCATGTTGAGGCGGAACTGAGCATGATCTGCCAGCGCTGTCTGGATGTGGCCAAGCTATCGGTGCGAGCTGATCTCCATTTGATGGGGGTACTGACCGACGAGCAGGCCAAAGCCCTGCCGGAAGACTTTGAACCGTTAATGTACGGTGATGAGCCGGTAGAATTATTGCCTATTCTCGAGGAAGAGCTGATTCTGGCACTTCCGCTGGTGGCCTATCATCCGCCTGAAGACTGTTCAGCTCAGCAATATTACACCACTGAGTCTGAAGAAGAGGCTCAGGCTGCTGCCATTGAGGCAGATAAAGAACGCAGGAGCAGTAACCCTTTCAGCGTTCTGGCCAAATTGAAAAAAGATACTACGACCCAGGAGAGTTGACACATGGCTGTTCAGCAAAACCGTAAAACCCGTTCAAAGCGTAATATGCGCCGTTCCCACGACAGTCTGACTTCTGCTCAGCTGTCTGTAGAAGCAGCTTCCGGCGAAACTCATCGTCGTCACCATGTTTCTGCTGAAGGTTTCTACCGTGGCAAGAAAGTGGTTGAAAGCAGCGAAGATTAAGCCCCAGGCTGTTTGCCCAAAGGAGTGATACAGTGACTGTTTCGCTGTCTTTCAAAGGCATGAGATAAAATGACATCAGGTGCAAACGAAGATAGAACAATAACGGTTGCGCTTGATGTAATGAGCGGGGACGATAGTCCCCGTTCTCGTATCCAGGCGGCTGTCAGGTCGCTCAAGCATTATTCTTCTCTCCATCTTCTGCTTGTCGGCGATCGACAGCTCATGGAAGATTATATTTCCGATATCGAATTTTCTGATCAGTCACGTTATACCCTGATTCATGCCAATAAAACGGTAGCCATGCATGACAGGCCTTCGCTGGCACTTCGTGGAAAAAAAGATTCCTCTATGTGGAAGGTGCTTGAGACAGTCTCAAAAGGTGAGGCGCAAGCCTGTGTAAGTGCAGGTAATACCGGAGCGCTGATGGCTATGGGGCGTTATGTGCTTAAAACCTTTGCTGGTATTGATCGTCCGGCAATAGCGGCCAGTGTGCCTACCTCTAATGGCAGTGCTCTGCTAATGGATATGGGCGCAAATGTTGACTGCACTTCGATGCATCTCTACCAGTTTGCCATTATGGGGGCTCAGTTAGCCTCGTCAGTTTATGGTGTGGAGTCTCCGAAAGTAGCTTTGCTGAATATTGGTTCTGAGGAAATGAAGGGGAACGAGCAGGTCAGGCTGGCTCACCATCTGTTGCTGGAAAAGCTTGAGGTACAGCAGGGGCTGGATTATATCGGTTTTGTTGAAGGGCATGATATTTTCAGTGGCCGGGCTGACGTGATTGTCTGTGATGGTTTTGTCGGTAATGTTGCCCTTAAAACCGGAGAGGGAGTTGCGAACCTGGTGCGTGATGGCCTGAGGGCTATTTTTCAGCGCTCTCTGTTAAACCGATGTCTTTATTTTTTAATATCACCTCTGCTGAAGGAATTTAATCGCAAGGTTGACCCAGTGTTGCATAATGGTGCCAGTTTGCTCGGTTTGCAGGGGGTTGTCATCAAAAGTCACGGTGGGGCCGATGAAGAGGGTTTCTATCGAGCGATTCTTCAGGCAGTAAAAGAAGCACAAAATGATGTTCCGGCAAGGATTGCCCGAGAGGTTGAAGAGCGGTTGCTCTGAGAGAGCCTGTTTGTCTGGCTACCCTTTTCGCTTGCTCAGCCTCCCGGAGCTGCTGGCAGACACAGTCAGAGGATTGTTATTTGTCAGGGGCTGCTGCTTTGTTGCTTTTGCCACGTTCTTCAGCTGGTGCTTTGTTCATCAGTGGTTCAATAATCCCCGTGAAACACAAGGCGGCCATGATTCCTCCGGTAATTGGGCCCAAAACATACACCGTCAAAAAGCCATAATGGTTATCGGGAAACGCCGCGCTCGCCCAGCCGGACATTGAGGCTAACAGACGAGGGGATAAATCTCTGGCCGGGTTGAGTCCTGCCTGGGTCAGTGGCGCAATAATTGAGATAATGGCGGCAACGGTTAAACCGATAAATAGCGGGGCCAGAGCCTGATCCGGCCGCCCTGTGTTGCAGGTTTCGGTAAGGGCGAGAATCATAAATACCAGAGTGAATGTGCCTGTACACTCGGCAAAAAAAGCATTGGTAGTGGAAACAGAGGCTGTTTCTCCGGCCATCGGGTTGGGGTAGTAGTCACCGAATATCATTGCACTGGCTATGGATGACTCGGAACCGCGGACAATGTCATGGGCTAATTCATATTGCACGATTGAACTGGAGAAAAGCAGGTAAAGCAGGGCGGCTGCCGCAAATGCTCCGGCAAACTGGGCAATCAGATAGCAGGGTAGCAAGGTCAATGGCATTCGACGACTGATCACCATAGCAATACTCACTGCCGGATTGAGATGCGCGCAGGAAAGACGTCGGGTGGCGTAAATCGCCAGCATCACTGCCAGTCCCCAGACCATGGCCACCTGAAAGAGTCCGGCATGGGCAGAAAATAGCACCGTGACGGCCACTGAGCCGCAGCCAAATAACACAAGGATAAACGTGCCTATAAATTCTCCGGCAAAGCCTTTTAGATAGTTCATTTGAGTCATTCTCCTGATTTGAAGTCTGGTCATCCGGTGCGCAGGCGGGGAGATAAACTGTTTCTGAAGCAATTTACAGAATGTTATGATCCCGGTGGTGAGTTCCTCCGGGGTGTTATCGCTTCTCCCGGGTGTCTCGGCAGGTCTGCAAGGGGCAGGAAAAAAGGTAGTTCACAGGCTTGTTTCTCGCAACTGGTCTCTGCTCGTCCGCTTTGTTGCAGGCTATCGGCAAACATAGACATTGAGCTTAAAAGTCATGGATTAATTTCATAGCGTGCATGGCTGTTTCAGAAGTAAACATAAATTTACCAACCTGAGGTTCGACTTTTTCTATAATTGTCAGGATTTTCAGGAAGAACTGAATCGCCGGGAAGGGCGTGCTTCTTTCAAAGGTTGGCTATATCAGGATTAGACCCAAAGCAATGACGGATTTACTTGCATTTGTTTTTCCGGGGCAGGGATCCCAGTCGGTGGGCATGCTTGCTGACCATATCGACGACCCTGTTGTCGTGCAAACATTCACTGAGGCTGCTGGAGTGCTCGGGTTTGATGTGCTGAGGCTGATCAGTGAGGGGCCTGCAGAGGAACTCAACAAAACGGAGAATACCCAGCCAGCACTGCTCACTGCGAGTGTAGCTTTGTGGCGTCTCTGGCTTGAGAAGGGCGGTGAGCAGCCTGTCTTTATGGCGGGTCACAGTCTGGGGGAGTACTCGGCACTGGTCTGTTCGGGGGTAATGAAGTTTGCCGATGCCGTTCGGGTTGTTCGTCAACGTGGTCTCTTTATGCAAGAGGCCGTTCCGACCGGTACGGGCGCCATGGCTGCCATCCTCGGACTTGAAGATCAGCAGGTGATTTCACTCTGTCAGAATGCTGCCCGGGGAAGTGTGGTCGAAGCGGTTAACTTTAATTCTCCGGGCCAGGTGGTTATTGCCGGTGAAAAAGAAGCAGTGGCCCGTGCAGTTGATCTGGCTAAGGAGGTGGGTGCCAGAAAGGCAATGCCTTTGCCAGTGAGCGTGCCCTCTCACTGCGCACTGATGAAGCCAGCGGCACAGAAGCTGGCTGTTGAGCTGGAGCTTGTTGAGTTGAGCCAACCTTCAATCGCTGTGATTCAGAATGTCACTGCAGAGCCTTGTTCAGAGCCGGATAAAATGCGTGAAAACCTGGTCAGGCAGCTCTATAGTCCTGTTCGTTGGGTGGAGACGATTCAGTATCTGAATGGAGCGGGAGTGGCTCGGTTTGTTGAGTGTGGTGCTGGCAAGGTGCTTGCTGGGCTTAACAAGCGGATTCTGCGCAGGTCACCTGTACTGACTCTTGAATCGGCATCCTCTTTCGATGATTTGCCAGGTCATTCTTGATTGTCATTTTCAGGTATGCGGTATCTGGCAGTTTGTCGGACTTGCATTACATTCAAGTCTGCAGGGCTGACTGGTACGCACTTCTGTGACTGATAGCTATAAGCGAAAAAACGTGCTTATTTTAGGCGCTTGGAAGAAGTAGTTTCGCACTAGAACAACAGGATATAACTATGTCGAACCTTGAAGGCAAGGTGGCTCTGGTTACCGGCGCCAGTCGCGGAATTGGCAAGGCCATTGCCTTTGATCTGGGCCAGCAGGGGGCTGTAGTGGTAGGTACCGCTACTTCCGGCCCGGGTGCTGCAAGAATCACTGAAATGCTGCAGGCTGAGGGAATAAAGGGCTGCGGTATGGTCTTGAATGTCTCTGAGACTGGAAGCTGTACTGAAGTGGTAAAAGCAGTGACATCCGAATTTGGTGCCCCGCAAATTCTGGTTAATAATGCTGGCATTACTCGTGACAATATCCTGATGAGAATGAAGGATGATGAGTGGGACGATGTCGTCAATACTAACCTGAGCTCCATATACAGAATGAGTAAGGCGGTATTGAGAGGCATGACCAAAGCCCGTTGGGGTCGTATCATCAACATCAGTTCCGTGGTAGGTTCCATGGGCAATCAGGGGCAATCCAACTATGCGGCGGCCAAGGCCGGAATAGAAGGCTTCAGTCGCTCTCTGGCCAGAGAAATTGGCTCTCGCCAGATCTCTGTGAATACAGTAGCTCCGGGCTTTATTGATACCGATATGACCCGTGAGTTGCCGGAAGAGCAAAGAACCTTTTTGCAGTCCCAGGTGCCTATGGCTCGCCTTGGGCAGCCCGAAGAAATTTCCGGTGTGGTGGCTTTTCTGGCCAGTGACGCAGCCGGTTACATTACCGGAGAAACCATTCACGTGAATGGTGGGATGTACATGGGCTAGTGTTTGGTGTTATTTGCACTTGACTCGTGTCAAAAACCCCTCCGATAAAGATGAAATTTTCGGTAATATAACAGGCCTGTCCTTGAAATTACCGCAAGCGTTTATATATAGTAATTGACCGCAGACAGGGTGGCTTTGAATCACCCTACTGCACCCGAATATCCATAGGAGCACAACCAGGTATGAGTACCATTGAAGAGCGCGTCAAAAAGATCGTTTGCGAACAGCTTGGCGTAAAAGCAGAGGAAGTCACCAACAGTGCGTCATTCGTAGAGGACCTCGGCGCGGACTCTCTGGACACTGTTGAGCTGGTAATGGCTCTGGAAGAAGAGTTTGAAACTGAGATTCCGGACGAGGAAGCTGAAAAGATCACTACGGTTCAGGAAGCCATTGATTACGTTGTTGCTCATTCCTGATTCTGTCCGGGTTGCATGCGAGTAAATGTGTCCTGAAAAAGCCGTACGCAATAAAATGCGTGCGGCTTTTGTGTTTTTACAGTGAGTAACCTGACTGGGATATAATGCCAATCGAACTTTCTAACTCCCTATTGCGCTGAAGATTTGAGCCTTAATCCTGCGTTGACGATCGTAGCCTTGTCTTGAGGCAAAAATCTCCGTGCTTATCACGGGAGTTAGAAAGCACGATTGGTATAAGCTACTCACACAAAGATAATGTCATCATTTTTACATAATCATTTAGCATGATTTTTTGTAAACCTGTGGCCTTAACTGGTTTATGACTCATGAAAGGGCTGAGCTCGATGATTAATTGTCAGCGCCCCCAATGCCCGGGTATAAAAAAAGAAAGTCAGAAGATCTGATGCAGGAGTGAATTGTTTTGTCGCACAGAAGGGTAGTGGTAACAGGGCTTGGAGCTTTATCTCCGGTAGGTCTGGGTGTTGATCAGAGCTGGCAGTCAGTGTTGGCTGGTCGCAGTGGTATTCATACCATCGATCATCTGGATACTGAGAAATTCAGCGTCAGTATCTGTGGTACAGTAAAAGGCTTTCGAGCAGGTGATCACTTCAACCCTAAAGATGCCCGAAAAATGGATGTCTTTATTCAGTACGCACTGGCGGCTTCTGTTGAAGCGATGAAAGATGCAGGGCTTGATGGCAGTGATTTGCTGAAAGGCGATAATGTTGGTCGCTATGGTGTTGTCATTGGTTCCGGTATTGGTGGTATCACTTCTATTGAACAGAGCTATGATACGCTTCAGAAGTCTGGCCCTCGTCGTATATCTCCCTTCTTCATACCAGCGGCTATTATCAATATGGCGGCGGGCTGGTTGTCCATGCACTACAACTTGCAAGGACCTAATTTTTCCACCTCCACTGCCTGTGCAACGGGTAGTCATGCCCTTGCTCTGGCTGCCAGAACCATTGCCTACGGTGATGCTGACATTATGGTCTCCGGCGGTGCTGAGAAAGCCTCTTCAGCACTGGGGATGGCTGGTTTTGCGGCGGCCAGAGCCCTGTCTACCAGGAATGACCAGCCTGAAGCGGCCAGCCGCCCATGGGATAAGGATCGCGATGGCTTTGTGCTGGGTGATGGTGCTGGTGTTGTGGTGTTGGAAGAATACGAACATGCTGTACGACGTGGAGCCACTATTTATGCTGAGCTCAGTGGCGTAGGAATGAGTGGTGATGCTTACCACATGACATCACCACCTGAAGATGGTCGTGGAGCCGCCAGGGCCATGCAATCAGCATTGGATGATGCCGGCCTCAAGGCAGAACAGGTGGCCTATATTAATGCCCATGGTACCTCCACGCCTGCCGGTGATATCGCTGAAACCAGGGCAGTGCACACTGTTTTTGGTCAGGCTGCCAGGCAGGTTGCCGTCAGCTCCACCAAATCCATGACCGGTCATTTGCTGGGGGCGGCCGGTTCGTTGGAGGCCGTGTTTGCAGTGAAATCGCTGCAGGATAATATGGCACCTCCCACGATTAATCTGGAAAATCCGGGTGAAGGTTGTGATCTGGATTATGTGCCCGGAAAAGCCAGATCCATTGAGATGGAGCATGTGCTCACCAACTCCTTTGGGTTCGGGGGTACTAATGTGACTCTGGCTTTCTCGAAACTGGGTTAAAAACTTTGGATAATCATCATCCTGTCAGCTGGGTCAATGGAGAGCCAGCTTCTGAAGTATTGGTCAGCGACAGAGGTCTGGCTTATGGAGATGGTCTTTTTGAGACCATCCGGGTTCAGGCCGGGGTCCCCACTCTTTTTGATCTTCATTGTAAAAGGCTCTGTTACGGTATTGCTGTGCTGGGTATTCCTTTTGATCTGGAAGCGTTTAAAAATGAAGTCAGAGGCTTTCTGCAAAAGCAGAATCTGAAGGAAGGAGTGCTCAAAGCGATAGTGACCCGTGGTTCTGGCGGTCGTGGGTACAACCCGGAGGGTTGTGACCGTCCCAGTCGGATTCTCTCCTTTCATCCATTTCCGGTCTATCCTGACGACCCCGCCATCACAGGTGTCAGATTGCATCAATGTAAAATCAGGCTCGGTGATAATGTCTTTGCAGGAATTAAACACCTTAATCGTCTTGAGAACGTCATGGCTCGCTCTGAATGGCAGGGTACCGAATGCCTGGAAGGTTTATTGCTGGGTATGGACGACAGGCTTATAGAAGGAACCATGAGCAATTTATTCCTGGTATCGGGTAAAACCTTGAGGACGCCCGCTCTCGACAAATCAGGTGTCAAAGGGGTTTGCAGGGATCTGATTCTGGAGCAGGCCTGTCAATGGGGTTTTCAAGCAGAGGTGGGGGATTATCGCCTGCAAGATCTTGCAAAGGCCGATGAAGTATTCGTTTGTAACAGCGTTAATGGAGTCTGGCCGGTGATCGCCTGCGGACATTTACACTGGTCAGTAGGCAGTGTGACCCGGACATTCAGAGACAAGGTTCAGGAAGTTTTGAATGCTTAAGAAGTTGTTGTTTGTTGTGGTAGGTCTCTGTCTTGCAGGGTTGCTGACAGCCGTCGTGTTTTGGGAGGCGTTGGGTTGGTACGGTGATCAACCTGTGATGGTGCCCGACGGTAATGATAACCTGGAGTTTACTATTTCTCAGGGCGAGTCCATGACTGCTGTAGCAGACAGTCTGGCTGAGTTGGGCTGGCTTCAACACCCGAAAATCTTTGTACTGCTGGCTCGAATAGAGAAGGCTGCCGCCGGGATTCACGCCGGGGATTATCTGATTCCGGCTGGCATTAGTCACAGGGAGTTGCTGAAGATTTTTACTTCTGGCCAGGTGCGCTACTACAACGTGACACTGGTTGAAGGTCATACGCTGGAAGAGGTCGTGACTGCCTTGAATCAACACGAAAAACTATCCTCACCTATGGACGACAAGGCGTTGCAATCACTTTACAAAAGTCTGGCAATAGAATTGAACCCGGAAGGTCTGTTTTTTCCTGATACTTATTTCTTCCAGTCCGGTGCTTCTGTTGAATCCATACTCAGGCGAGCATATAACCGGATGGATTCAGTACTCGGCGAAGAATGGGGAAAACGTGCCGAAGGACTCCCTTACAAAAATCCTTACGAGGCACTGATTATGGCTTCTTTGGTGGAAAAAGAGACGGGTGTCGTTTATGAGCGAGGTGAAATAGCAGGTGTTTTTGTCAGGCGTTTGCAAAAAGGTATGAGGCTGCAAACTGATCCCACCGTGATTTATGGCCTGGGGGATAGCTATAAAGGAAACATTAGTCGTCAAATGCTTCGCAGAGCCACTCCATACAACACTTATTTGATAAAAGGATTACCTCCGTCGCCTATTGCCATGGCCGGTCGGGAAGCGATTCATGCTGCTTTGCATCCGAAAGATGGCAAAACACTCTATTTTGTCGCCAAGGGTGACGGTACTCACTATTTTTCGAAAACTCTGGCAGAGCATAATCGTGCTGTCAGAAAGTATCAGATCGAACAGCGTCGAGAGGATTACCGATCGACTGTGGAGACTCAATAATGGCTAATGCTCCCTCCGGTTTTTTCCTGACGATTGAAGGTGGCGAAGGTGCGGGTAAAACGACGGCGGTTGATTTTATCAAGAGCTGGATGACTAAGCATCAGCTGGCATTTACTGAAACCCGTGAGCCCGGCGGTACCCTGGTAGCTGAAGAGCTTCGCTCGCTTTTGCTGGGGCATCATGGCGAACCCTTGTCTGATATGACTGAATTGCTGATGATGTTTGCCGCTCGCTCGCAAAATATGTTTCATAATATTTTGCCCGGGCTGGAAGCGGGAAAAATCGTACTCTGTGATCGCTTTACCGATGCCACCTATGCCTATCAGGGGGGCGGTCGTGGTCTGAATACGCAACCGGTTGAGATGTTGGAGAACCTGGTGCAGGGCTCCCTGCGTCCGGACATGACCATTCTGCTAGATGTTGATCCTGAAACCGGTATGGCCAGAGCCAAAGGACGAGGCGGCAGGCTGGATCGGATTGAGCAAGAAAAAATGGACTTTTTTATCCGGGTTCGTAATGCCTATCTGGAAAGGGCAAAGCAGTCTCCGGGGCGGTTTGAAGTGATTGCTGCCGGACAGTCTCTTGAAAGTGTTCAACAACAGTTGCTGGAAGTGCTTGAGAGAAGACTGGGAGGTCGATAATGAAAGACTGGAGTATTTTTCCCTGGCAAAACGCTCAGTGGGAGCAGATGGTTCACTGTCAGCAGTCGGACAACCTGGCCCATGCCTATTTGTTAAGAGGTCTGCCAGGTACCGGAAAGCTCCAGTTTGCCAAAGCATTAGCGGCTTATCTGTTGTGTATGAATCCTCAGGCGACAGGGGCTTGTGGTCACTGCAAGGAGTGTGAGCTACTGAAGGCCGGCACGCATCCTGATTTTACAGTGCTGGAGCCTGATGATCCCGGTCGACCTATCCGGATTGACAGTATTCGAAAGTTGAACGAGTTTGCCCATAAAACAGCTCAGCAGGGGGGGCGCAGGGTGATTATCCTGAGTCCGGCAGAGGCGATGAATGTCAATGCGGCCAACGCGCTGCTCAAGTGTCTCGAAGAGCCGGGAGAAGATACCATTTTCCTGCTGGTCAGTGCTCGCTCCGGCGATATGTTGCCCACCATACGCAGTCGTTGCCAGCAATTAAACTTTGCGACTCCCAAAAGATCAGAAGCGGAGCAATGGTTAGCTTTGCAGCTGGAAGACTCAAGTCTGGTATCGCAATTGTTGGATCTCACCGCTAACTCGCCTTTGGAGGCCAAACGATTTGCCGATCAGGGACTCCTTGAAAAAAGAGAAGCCCTGGCTGATGGCATAAAAGGACTTTTCAAGGGAAAGCTAACCCCTGTTGAATTGGCAAAAAACTGGCAGTCAGCAGATTTGACTCTTACGATCAGCTGGATCATTGGTTGGCTCGATGATGCCGTTAAGCTGGGTTTAAACGGCGACCCTTCAGACCTTCGAAATCGCGACCAGTTGAAAATGCTCGAGTATCTGGCTCGAAAAAGCGATGCCAAAGCACTTCTGCAGGAGAGGGAGTGGTTGATGTCGCAAAGACAGTCACTACTCGAAGGGGGGAATCTTAACCCGCAGATATTAATGGAAGGTGTCTTCTGTCGCTGTCTTGAGTGGGTGTTGTAAATGATGTCGAATGAACAATGTCAGTTTTTCATCAGACAGACTGCAAGTTCAGGATTAGAGCCCTACAAACGCCCTCTTAACCTTACGTCCTCCCAAAAAGTGGCGGCAGGAAAATAAAAACGCATCGTCGCATCCGGGTAATCAGTTCGCTGCTGATTTTTGCTCATCACGGGGGCGCTTCTTCTTGGCGGCCTCCTCTTCACGCTCCTTGTTCAGAGTAGTCACCAGCTGCTCAAGCTCGGTGTCATCCAACCACCTGGAGGAGTGATCACGTTCAAGGACTAACAGCTCAACGTTGCGAGCACCAGAGTCGGCAACCTCCAGCAGGCCCTTCAGGGCGAATTTAATCGTTTCATCGCGGCTCATGTCATCCCTGTATTCTTTCTCCAAAAGCTCCAACACAGCCTTACTCTTCTGTCCGACAGAGCAGGCCTTCCAGCTGGCGCAGACACCGGCGGGCTCAGTCTGCCAGAGCTGAGGGGTACCATCCATGTTGAAGCCACCAATGACACAGGCAACACCGAAAGGGCGACAACCTGCAGAGTGAGTAGCTTTCTGCTGGATTTCAGCAATATGACGGGCTATGCAGTTGATATCCATAGCGTCCTCGTAGGACAAACGGTAGCTCTGGCACTCCAGCTGAGCCTTCCGGATCAGAATACGGGCGTCAGCAGACAGACCAGCGAAGGCCAGATGAGCGTGCTCATCAAGCCTGACGATTTTACCGATAGTGTGGCTCTCCAGCAGCTGCAACGACTTCTTTCTCACAGCCAGGACGACGGTATCGGCAGACTTTACTCCGACCACGCAGAGACCAAGACCGACAGCCTCTCCAGCGTACTCCACTTGTAACAGACGACCGTCTCCGGAGAACATACGACCGTCTCCAGAGGACAGACCACCACCAGCAGCCGTATTTTTCTGTGGGTTGATCCGTATTTGCCTGCCATGCCTTTCGTTAGAGGCTGTGTCGGGTTCCGAGGGGCGTTCTGAATGATCAGGATGGAAAGGCTTCTTGCGAATGCAGCGGTTCCATTCATGCCAACCACCACCCGCTGGCAGCGATGGGCCGAAAATCTCCGGATACAATGACTCAAGAAAGTTCTGGCTGAACTGACTGAACCGCAAGCAGGCCTCAATCCTGCTGATAAATAACAGCTTGCCGTTGTCCTGGATGATGTATGACGGTTGCCCATTACTGTCCTGAATATAAAAAGCGGTGCCATGGGTGAATGCGAGAAATCTTAATAGCGGGTCATCGAATAATGAGTCCAGTGTCAGTTTATTAGCCCATCTGAAGACAGATCTGACACTGCCGGTGTCACTCTGAACAGATTCAGCCGCAATGAATTGCGGCCAGTTTTCCCCGGCAATATCGCTGACTCTCGCCGCAGCAGCAAACTCAGAAGGCGCAAGAATCAGCGATTCTTCTTGATCAAACCTCAGCCAGATTTCATCCTGAAATAAAACCGGAATACCGGATTCAACATAACGGATTGACAGAGGCAAGGGGCTACGAAGGAGACAGATTAACGGGTTTTCGACTGCGTCAAGGTCATTGTTTTCAGAGCTATCAAAACCACTGCCTGCAGCCAGAGTGACTGGTAATTTTATCTGAGCGTATTGTGGAGAAACGACAGAAAGCTTTTTATCAAAAGGACATGAGCTACTTCCGACATGCTGAGCAGGCTGTGGTGGCGTATTCAGGTCAGGCAAATGGTGTTTTGTTTCGGGAATAGTCCGGTAAACAGTGGCCATAAGAGGCAAAAGCGAACTTAATGACATCTGCCCGGAGATGCTATTGACGGCCACTGCCAGCTGAATCGTTGCCAGTTGCACCATAAAACAGGACGAAAGAAATTTGCAAACAGCAAGTGCGTAATATGTTTTTTTCATATCACTCTGGTATCCGTCATACACTATCCTGTTCAGGCTTCAATCACCGAACATGAAAATTACAGTCAAAGAACTTTCCGCAATGCCAGCCAGGTGCTTTTCCGTCCGAACAGTTGTTCAGAGATGAATGCGTTCAGTCCATAACGAATTCGATGCCAGATAGCAGGATAGACTATCAGACAGAGGGTCATTATCGACTCATGACCATCACCCTCACGATGCAGTGATGATGTCCTGCATCGGCAATGCTCCTGAAAGCTCCCAAGTCATCACTGACGGTGCGACAGGAAGTGTCGACCAGATCTTTTTGTGCGCACAAATCGGAGTTTTTCTTGTGAAAATAGTCTCTGTCAACTCATCGATGGACGGGTTACACTGACTGAAAGATAAGCTCAAATTCAGTCTGGGCTATGGGAAAAAGAAGAATCACAATAACAGGAGAAGAATGATGAACCGTGCAAAGGGTGGTATGTCAGGCATTTTGTCATTGACGATCAAAGACTCCTCTTCTCTCTATTCATCCTATATGCCTTTTATAACGGGTGGTGGGTTATTTATTCCGACTTCAAAGCGTTACTCACTGGGAGATGAGGTTTTTATTCGTCTGACTCTGATGGATGAAGCGGATAAATTACCTGTTCCCGGCAAAGTGGTCTGGATCACACCCCAGGGCTCTGCCCGAATGGCCGGGATAGGTGTTCAGTTTACTGACGCAACAGACACGGTCAGAACTAAAATAGAAATGTATTTGGCGGGGGCGCTCAAGTCCGATCGCGAAACCAGTACCATGTAGAGCTTTGACCTCAGGCAGTTTCTCTGCCTGAGGTTGTAATTACCGGGACAGGTATTCATTCACCGTTATAAACTTCCTCATCCAGATCATCCTCCCATTCCGCTATCATCACTGCAGCATGAATACTGATCCAGTTGACGGCCCTGCAGGGTTGTCGCCCAGAACAGCATGATATACAGAACAAAGGTTTGAGCTCAATTCTGCACGGCAGTTGAGGAAAGGAGAGGGCGCATAAGGTATCATGACCGATCATCTTATCTGAATACCATTGAATTTATTGCGACTGAATATGTTGATTGATTCACATTGCCATCTCGACCGTCTCAAGCTCGACAGCTACGACGGTGATCTGGAAGCAGCACTCAATGCGGCAAGGCAGGCGGGGGTTGAAAGAATACTTTGCGTGGGGATTGATCTTGAGCATGCAGATGCTGTGGTTGGTCTGGCTGACAAATATCAGGATGTGTATGCCTCGGTTGGAATACACCCTCTCGAAAAAGAGGCCGCCGAGCCGGATCTGCAAACCCTGTTGCATTATGCGGCACACCCAAAAGTGATTGCACTGGGTGAGAGTGGTCTTGATTATTATTACTCGGCTGACAATAAAGAAAAGCAGCAGGAACGGTTCAGAATTCATTTGCAGGCAGCTCAGCGGTCACAACTTCCAATGATTGTCCATACCAGAGACGCAAGAGAGGATACCCTTAAGTTGATACGCCAGCATGGCGATCTGGAAAAAGCAGGAGTGCTGCACTGCTTTACAGAGAGCTGGGAGATGGCGAAAGAGGCGATGGAGTTGAACTACTTCATCTCTATTTCCGGCATCGTAACCTTCAGGAATGCGACTGAATTAAGAGAGGTCGTCAAGAAGGTGCCTCTGGATCGGCTGCTGATTGAAACCGACTCCCCTTACCTGGCACCCGTTCCTCATCGAGGCAAACCCAATGAGCCTCGCTATCTGCCTGATGTTGCAAAATGTGTGGCAGAGTTAAAAGGTATCTCACCAGAAAAGCTGGCTGAAGTCACTTCTGAAAATTTTTTCCGGTTGTTCCCCAAAGCGGCTTCTGACTGAAGAGAGGGTTGGTTGTAAATGCAGGCATCCAATCAATTAGCCGACTCTCCAGATTGTCGGTAACGATCAATGAGTGGATATTCACTGAGTCGATCTCCACTATCAAGATAATGGTGACTTCTTTCTACATTAAGGGATTCCACGATCATTCGCCTATGGCATATCCAGAAGACTGTCTTTATAATTGCGCAACCATTTTTTTTCAATGGTGAGCCGCTGCGGCCACATAACGATGAATTGATGTGCGATTTTACTTGAGTCTCAGACAGAAGCCTTTCGGACTTATGCTTTCAAGCATGAAGCCGACACGCTCTTCGACAGCATGAGGCTTGGGGATGTTAATCGTCATTTTGCTTGGATCAGAATACTGCCAAACAGGGTTCATTCTACCGGGGTGCGTTCTTCAGGGAGCCTGCAGGACGGACTCAGGTCTGACTGACACCCTTCTGTGTATCTGATTGAAGTAGAGATCATAGCTTGAATTCTGACTTTCCGGTTGGAGAAAAGCTGTGTATTCGGGTTTGTTCTGGTCAGTTGTCGGTTATCACTGGAGAGGCGGGTTTATTCCGGACCTGAAAATTGATTGATTAGGCGAAAGGTATGATCAAAATCAAACAGGGGCTGGATCTTCCGATTACAGGGGTGCCTGATCAAAGCATATCCGATGGCCGAGCAGTTCGCTCTGTCGCCGTGATTGGCTCTGATTATGTAGGTATGAAACCTACAATGGCCGTCGCTGTCGGAGATCGAGTTAAAAAAGGGCAAGAGCTCTTTACTGATAAGAAAACACCGGGTGTGCGCTACACTGCGCCTGCCGGCGGTGTGGTTGCTGCGATTAATCGTGGTGAAAAGCGGTTACTACAATCCGTTGTTATTGATGTCGATGGTGACGATGAAGTCTCGTTTACTGAGCACAAGCCAGAAGCACTGTCAGCTTTGACTGCTGATCAGGTAGAAGCACAACTGAATGAATCCGGATTGTGGACTGCCCTTCGCACCCGACCCTTCAGTAAAGTGCCAGCCTTGGGTTCTCGCCCGGTTTCCATTTTTGTTACTGCCATCGATACCAATCCTCTCTCAGCTAACCCGGAAGTCATTATCAGTGAGCATGCTGAAGCGTTTGAACAGGGCATCAATATCCTCGGCAAACTCAGCGGTGGCAAAATCTTCCTGTGTAAAGCACCCGGTGCTCGTATTCCGGCCGGTATTGCGACTGCTGAAGAGTTTGATGGGCCTCATCCGGCTGGACAGCCCAGTACCCATATTCACTTTCTGGATCCGGTGAGTGCTGAAAAGACCGTTTGGCAGATTAACTACCAGGACGTTATTGCCGTTGGCAAACTGTTCACCACTGGTAAACTCTTTACTGATCGTGTTGTAGCTCTGGCAGGTCCTCAGGTTGAGAAGCCTCGTCTGATGCGGACCCGACTGGGTGCCAGCACTGATGAGCTGTCTGCAGGTGAACTGAAAGAGGGTGATAACCGTATTATCTCTGGTTCTGTGTTTGGTGGCCGTACTGCTAAAGGCTCCTTTGCATTCCTGGGTCGTTATCACACACAGGTTTCCGTTCTGGAAGAAGGCAATGAGCGTTTGTTCATGGGGTGGATAAACCCTACTGTGAACCGTTACTCTGTGCTGAATGTTCTGACTTCCGGCTTGAGCAGAAGCAAGCTGTTCAACTTTACAACCACCACCAACGGCAGTGAACGTGCCATGGTACCAGTGGGACAGTATGAAAAAGTCATGCCTCTGGATATCCTGGCGACACAATTGCTGCGTGCGATTGTGGTTGGCGATACGGAAATGGCCCAGAAACTGGGCGCCCTGGAACTGGAAGAAGACGATCTGGCACTGTGTACATACGTGTGTGCCGGCAAGTATGAATACGGTCCCATCCTGCGCGACAACCTGACCCGTATCGAGCTGGAGGGCTGAGAAATGGCTTTGAGAAAACTCCTTAACTCCCTCGAGCCCCACTTTGTCAAAGGTGGCAAGCACGAGAAGTGGTATGCACTGTATGAGGCAGTAGACACTCTGCTCTATACAGCTCCTAACAAGACCCATAACACCGCTCACGTTCGCGATGCGATCGACCTGAAGCGTATGATGGGCATGGTTTGGCTCTGCACCTTCCCGGCCATGTTCTTTGGTATGTGGAATGTTGGCTTCCAGGCCAACACGGCTATTGCTGGTGGTCTGGCTGCTCCTGCTGACTGGCACGGTGCCCTGATCAGCCTGCTGGCGGGTCATGATCCGGCAAGTCTGTGGGATAACTTCATCTATGGTGCTGTTTATTTCCTGCCTATTTATGCCGTGACATTCCTGGTCGGCGGTTTCTGGGAAGTACTGTTCGCTATCGTTCGTGGTCACGAAGTCAACGAAGGTTTCTTTGTCACTTCTGTCCTGTTCGCCCTGATTGTTCCCCCCAGTATTCCGCTTTGGCAGGTAGCCCTGGGTATTTCCTTCGGTGTTGTAATCGGTAAGGAAGTGTTTGGTGGTACCGGCAAGAACTTCCTTAACCCGGCGCTGACGGGTCGTGCGTTCCTGTTCTTCGCTTACCCTGCACAGATTTCCGGTGACCTGGTCTGGACTGCTGTAGACGGTTTCTCCGGTGCGACTGCCCTGAGTCTGGCGCAGCAGGGAGGTATAGATCAGGTAGTCTCCAATGGCATTACCTGGTTTGACGCTTTCCTGGGTACCATCCAGGGTTCTGTCGGTGAGACCTCTACTCTGGCAATTTTCATTGGTGGTGCTGTGTTGCTGGCGACACGTATTGCTTCCTGGAGAATCGTCGCCGGTACCATGCTGGGTATGATTGCAACGGCAACCCTGTTTAACATGATTGGTTCCGAAACCAACATGATGTTCAGTACTCCATGGTACTGGCACCTGGTTATGGGTGGTTTTGCTTTCGGTCTGATCTTTATGACAACCGACCCTGTATCCGCTTCCATGACCAATACCGGTCGCTGGTATTACGGTATTCTGATTGGCATCATGGTCATCCTGATCCGTACCGTTAACCCGGCTTACCCAGAGGGTATGATGTTGGCCATTCTGTTCGCCAACCTGTTTGCGCCGCTGATTGACCACTTCGTGGTTGAAGCCAACATCAAGCGTAGGGAGGCTCGTGCCTGATGGGTAACGATAGTATCAAGAAGACGTTATTTGTAACGATTCTGCTCTCTCTGGTGTGCTCCGTTGTGGTATCTGCTGCAGCTGTTTTCCTGAAGCCGCAGCAGACCCAGAATGTTGAGCTCGACGTTCAGCGCAACATTCTGAGTATTTCTGGTCTCACCAAAGATGCCAAGGCGCTGAGCAACAGCGAAGTGGCCGAACTTTACAAACAGGTTCAGCCGCGACTGGTTGACCTCAAAACAGGCAAGTTCGTTGAGGAAACACCTGAAGGTCAAACCGCTGATAACTACGACCAGCGTGTTGCAGCCAAGATTCCTGATGAGTCCCGTGCCCTGAGTGGTGCTGAAGATATTGCCAGCATCAAGCGTCAGGCTGACATTGCCAAGGTCTATATCGTTGAGAAAAATGGCAAGCTGGAAACCATCATTCTGCCCGTACACGGCTACGGACTCTGGTCTACCATGTATGGCTTTATGGCTCTGGATAGCGACCTGAACACCGTTAAGGGATTCGGTTTCTACGACCAGAAGGAAACTCCGGGACTGGGTGGCGAAGTAGACAACCCACTTTGGAAGGACAAATGGCCTGGCAAGAAGATCTACGACAATAAAGGTGTAGTGGAAGCAGGCCTGGTAAAAGGCGGTGCGGATCCCAGGTCTCCTTACAAGGTCGACGGTCTTTCCGGCGCCACTCTGACCAGTAACGGTGTAACCAATCTGATTCATTTCTGGATGGGTAAAGATGGCTTCAAACCGTTCCTTACTAATTTGAAAGCGGGGGATGCATAATGTCTGAGAAGACTAAGGATATCCTGCTGGAACCGGTCGTTAACAACAACCCCATAACCCTGCAGATCCTCGGTATCTGCTCGGCACTGGCGGTGACCACCAGCATGCAGGTCAGCCTGGTAATGGCCATGGCGGTAATCGGTGTTACCGCCTGTTCCAACCTGGCGGTATCTCTGATTCGTAACCACATTCCCAACAGCATTCGTATCATCTGTCAGATGACCGTAATTGCTTCCCTGGTAATCGTGGTAGATCAGATTCTGAAAGCTTACGCTTACGATATCTCCAAGCAGCTGTCTGTGTTTGTAGGTCTGATCATTACCAACTGTATCGTGATGGGGCGTGCTGAGGCCTTCGCTATGAAGAACGGTCCCAGGCTGTCGTTCCTGGACGGTATTGGCAACGGTCTGGGTTACGGTGCGGTGCTGCTGATTGTGGCATTCTTCCGTGAACTGTTCGGTGCCGGCAACCTGTTCGGTGTTGAAATCCTCAAGACTGTTAACAACGGTGGCTGGTACCAGCCTAACGGCCTGATGCTGCTGGCTCCAAGCGCGTTCTTCCTGATCGGTCTGCTGATCTGGGTGATTCGCAGTCGCAAGCCGGATCAGGTTGAAGACAACGAGTTCAAAATGGCTCCTAACACCAAGTTCAGCGAGGCCCACTAAGCCATGGAACATTTCATCTCACTTTTTGTGAAAGCAGTGTTCGTGGAAAACATGGCATTGGCTTTCTTCCTGGGTATGTGTACCTTCCTGGCGGTGTCCAAGCAGGTGAAAACAGCTCTGGGTCTGGGAGTTGCTGTAGTGGCCGTATTGACCATTACTGTACCCATTAACAATCTGATTTATCAGAATATCCTGAAAGATGGGGCGCTGGCACCCGGTATCGATCTGAGCTTCCTGGGTCTGATCACCTACATCGGTGTTATCGCCGCTCTGGTCCAGATTCTGGAAATGTTCCTGGACAAGTTTGTACCGTCACTTTATAACGCGCTGGGTGTATTCCTGCCGCTGATTACCGTGAACTGCGCTATTATGGGAGCTTCCCTGTTCATGGTTGAGCGTGACTATAATCTTGGCGAGTCTGCGGTATATGGGCTGGGAGCTGGCGTTGGCTGGGCTCTGGCAATCGCCGCCCTGGCCGGTATCCGTGAAAAGCTGAAGTACAGTGACGTGCCTTCGGGCCTGCGTGGCCTGGGCATCACCTTCATAACTGTTGGTCTGATGTCACTGGGCTTCCTGTCATTCTCTGGCGTACAGCTGTAAGGAGGTCGTGTAAATATGGATTCTACTATCGTATTGGGCGTAGTCATGTTTACCGTTATCGTGCTGACGCTCGTAGCGGTCATTCTGGCAGCTCGCTCGCGGCTGGTCAGCACCGGTGATGTGACCATCAACATCAACGAAGACCCCGATAAGGCCGTCACCACGGTGGCCGGTGGCAAGCTTCTGACGACTCTGTCAGGTGCGGGCGTCTTCCTGCCATCTGCCTGTGGTGGTGGTGGTACCTGTGCACAGTGCAAGTGTAAAGTACTCGATGGTGGCGGCGAGATGTTGCCCACCGAACGTTCTCACTTCACCAAGCGTGAAGAGAAGGAAGGCTGGCGCCTGTCCTGTCAGGTGAACGTCAAGCAGGACATGGAAATCGAAGTTGAAGAAGAACTCTTCGGTGTTAAGAAGTGGGAGTGTGAAGTTGTTTCCAACGAGAACGTTGCCACCTTCATCAAAGAGCTGGTTCTGAAACTGCCAGAGGGAGAAGACGTTAACTTCCGCGCCGGTGGTTATGTGCAGCTGGAAGCGCCTGCGCACACGGTTGAGTACAAGAACTTCGATATTCAGGATGAGTACCGTGGCGACTGGGACAAGTTTGACCAGTGGAAGTACGTTTCCAAGGTGGATGAAGAGACCATCCGTGCCTACTCCATGGCTAACTACCCTGAAGAGAAAGGTATCCTCAAATTCAATATCCGTATCGCTTCACCGCCTCCGGGTACTGACTTTGAGCCGGGCAAGATGTCTTCTTACGTCTTTAACCTGAAGCCAGGTGATAAGATGACTGTTTATGGACCCTTCGGTGAATTCTTCGCGAAAGACACCAACAACGAAATGGTCTTTGTCGGCGGTGGTGCAGGTATGGCGCCTATGCGTTCTCATATCTTCGATCAGCTGAAGCGTCTGTCTTCTACCCGCAAGATCTCTTTCTGGTACGGTGCCCGCTCCCTGCGTGAAGCATTCTACGTAGACGAGTTCGACAAGCTGGCAAAAGATAACCCTAACTTCACCTGGCATTTAGCTCTGTCTGATCCTCAGCCAGAAGACAATTGGGAAGGTTACACCGGCTTTATTCACCAGGTGCTGTTTGACAACTACCTGAAGCAACACGCTGCACCTGAAGACTGTGAGTTCTATATGTGTGGACCTCCCATGATGAATGCTGCGGTAATCAAGATGCTTGAAGATCAGGGCGTTGAACCTGAAAACATCATGCTGGACGACTTTGGTGGTTAATCACTTCGGTGGTTAATCCAGCAGTCTGATGCAGATGTTTATTCGTGAGCGCTCAGTTGTTCTCGATACAAAAAACCGGTGATACTCTCAGAGTTCACCGGTTTTTTTGTTGGATTTATCATTGAACCAATATCCGACGGTTAACTTCAGAAACTTTTTGCCCATGACTATTTTCATGTTGCCCTCTATATTTTGATCTCTGCTACGCCACTCCTTTTACCATTGAAGAAGAGTAATTACGTTGAGTTTAAAGTCCAGGCACCAATCTACGACAGAGCTAGATCACCTTCGAGACATCTTGACAGACGTGATTAGCTCATTAGGTGAAGCAAATAGCAATATTAAAAAGCTCGAGATTAAGGTTGATGAACGCTTTGACAAAATTGATAAACATTTTGACAAAACCGAAGACACTCTCTCCATTAGCGTGAATTACCTCAAGAGATAATCACGTCACTCAGCAAAAAAAATAATAGCTATTGGTATAATCAATGTGTAAATTCGACTAGCAGAAGTAATGGAGGTAGTTGAAGTGGCTGAAGCAGTTGAAGCAGTTGAAGCAGTTGAAGCAGTTGAAGCAGTTGAGGTAGTTGAAGCAGTTGAGGTAGTTGAAGTAGCTGGAGCAGTTGAAGTAACTAAATCAGTCCACTCAGAATCATTTGATGTCAATGCATCATAAAAGTATGTTTGATTAGCTGATGAATTAAGGTAAATGTTTTTGGTTATAAAATCAGCGTTAGTGAATATTGGCGTGTAGATTATCGGGCTTCCATTGTAATTAGACCCGGTTGAATGTATACCAATTAGATATTCAGTATTATTAAACTTATAAAATAGCGGTGAGCCTGAATCTCCATCTTTTCCATCCCCTGGATAGTTTAAGATATATCTAAGATCCTTATGTTGGCACATCCGCCGTGTTAGCCATGATAAGCTCACTTTTTTAAGTACTGAGGTTCCCTGGTAGCCTGCTGCAAAAGGGGTTCTTATAGAACTGGCTAGATTTGAACAATTATATATTGAAAAATCAAGAAGGGGATGGTTGTCAAGAATGACATTTTCTGAAAGCTCCATAATTGCAATATCTGTTTTTGGGATTTCAAGATTCGGATGAAGAATGAATCTTTTAACTTTAATTCTTTTTTTGCTATCCATGTTTTTGAGATCGACATATGAATCTAATGCTTCTTTTTCAGAAAGGAAACAGTGAGCAGCACTTAAAACATGTCTTTGAGTGATCAAAAATGCGGTACACCTTATTATACAACAGGGATCAAAAATATTATTTAGCTGTACAATCCAGGGAAGCTGCCCTATGGGAACTACTTCTGCTGGATCAGTGTACCTTTCCACCCTGTCTCTTGCCAACAACTGCATTGGGTAACATAAGATAAAAAATGTGAACACAAGTTTCAGCAAATTCATGTACTTACCTTCGAATTATGAAAATCGAAGACATAAGGCTAGAACACATTACCAGCGCGAGCCATATAACATCGACTTGTAGGTTGAGGCAGAGTAGGTGCTGATGACATTTTCGCCCATGAGTTATGTCGATGCTCAGTTCTATCAGGCATTATCTTCAAAAACTGTGGCGGTGGCCCACAGTTGACCTATAAATTTCATAACCTGTCGGGCTTCTCGCTCTGCTATTTTTCGACTGAAGGATTTTGCCCTCCTATTTATTTTTTTATGGATCTGACGACTAAATGCTGATAAGACGGGAAAAGACTTAACAGGAAGTCGAGTTTTATTCGTAGGCAGAGTGGAGAAAGATGTTTCGGCAATCCGTAAATAGTTAGCATATAAACCTATTATTTCTCTGTTGAAAACTAGTTAATATGTTAATGCTAAGATTGTTTATTTCAAGCAGTGGCACTGCCATTGCCTGGGTGAAGCATTATTAAGATAGATAGAGGGGACCTCTTCATGCTTTGGGTTCAGTTAGCGGTTGTACTTGGGGCTATTTTTCTTGGGGCTCGGCTGGGTAGTATCGGGATTGGTTTTGCTGGTGGTATGGGGGTACTGGTATTGACTCTGGGCCTGGGGCTCGAACCCGGGGCAATACCTATAGATGTTATCCTGATCATTATGTCGGTGATCGGTGCAGTGGCTGCCATGCAAGTGGCTGGGGGTCTGGATTATCTGGTTGAGCTGGCCGAGAAGCTCCTTCGCAGTAAGCCAAAGTATATTACCTTTCTTGCACCGACTGTCACTTACGTTATGACTCTGCTGGCAGGTACAGGTCATACTTCTTATTCTACTCTGCCGGTAATTGCAGAAGTGGCTAAAGAAAACGGTGTTCGTCCATCTCGCCCACTGAGTATCGCTGTGATTGCTTCCCAGATTGCCATTACTGCGTCACCTGTCTCTGCTGCAGTTGTCGTGTTTAGTGGCTTTCTTGAGCCCTATGGCATTGATTACCTGCAACTGCTGGCCATCTGCATTCCTACTACTTATGCCGCAGTTATGCTGACCGCTGTTATCTGTAATTTCATGGGCGTGGATCTGGACAAGGATTCTATCTATCAGGAAAGATTGAAAGCCGGTCTGATTACCTTGCGTGAGACTAAAGCCCGTCAGGGCAGCAGGAAAGGCGCTGGCCTCTCTGTGGGTATTTTTGCACTCAGTATTTTGGCTGTGGTGCTATACGCTACGGCTATCAGCGGTAACGTCGGTCTGATTGAAAATCCTGTTTTGCCCCGCGACTCTGCCATCATGGTATTTATGATGATTGCGGCTGGTCTGATTACTATCTTCTGCAGGATTGATTCTGGCAATATCCTCAATGCCCAGACCTTCAAGTCCGGTATGAGTGCCTGTGTCTGCGTACTGGGTGTTGCCTGGCTGGGTAATACGTTTGTCGGGGCGCATATCGATTCTATCCAGGCTCTGGCGGGTAATGTACTGAACAGCTACCCATGGCTGCTGGCGGTTACACTGTTCTTCGCCTCCATGCTTCTATACTCTCAGGCTGCTACCACTCGAGCCCTAATGCCTGCTGCTCTGGCTCTGGTTGATCCTGTGACCGCTATCGCTTCTTTCGCAGCGGTATCCGCTCTGTTTGTTCTGCCTACTTATCCAACACTGCTGGCAGCCGTAGAAATGGACGAGACCGGGTCTACCCGTATCGGCAAACTGGTATTTAACCACCCATTCTTTATGCCGGGCACTGTCTGTATTGCACTTTGTGTTGCCTTTGGTTTTGTTTTTGCGCCAATGGTTATTTAAAGCGGGCAAAACAGAAACCAGCTTATCACTGATAAAAAAAGCCCGGTTAACCGGGCTTTTTCGCAGAGCTTAGCCGCGATAGTAACGCTGTTCAATAAACGGCATACGACTCACAGTCATAGGCAATTTTTTGCCGCGCACCTGCGCGAAAACTTCTGTTTCCAAGGCAGCATATTCAGTTGTAACGTAGGCCATTGCGACAGGAGCACCAACAGTGGGTCCAAAGGTTCCCGAAGTCACAACGCCGATCTTCTCGCCATCGGCGTTGACGATTTCAGTTCCTTCACGAACCGGTGCACGACTGCTGCCGATCAAGCCAACACGTTTGCGGGTGAAGTCTTTGTTTTCAATCTGGCTCAGGATCTTGTCTGCACCGGGGAAGCGGCCAGCACGCTCACCATCCTTACGACGGTTTTTGCTGATGGCCCAGATCAGGCTGCTTTCGATGGGAGTGGTATCTGTATCCAGATCGTGACCGTACAGGCAGAGTCCACTTTCCAGACGCAGGGAGTCACGGGCACCCAGACCAATGAACTCGACTTCCGGCTGATCCAGCAGCATACGACAGAATTTGTCAGCGTCTGCTTCAGGGATTGAGATTTCAAAACCATCTTCACCGGTGTAACCCGAGCGGCTGATGTATACGTCAACGCCTTCAATGGTCATGTGAACAGAGTCCATGAAAACCATCTTTTCTGTTTCAGGCGCAAAACGGGTCATAACGGATTTTGCTTCAGGACCCTGAATAGCGACCAGAGCACGGTCATCCAGAACCTCCAGCTTAACATCCTCAGGCAGATGAGCCTTCATGTGAGCAATGTCCTGATCCTTACAGGCGGCGTTGACAACAATGTACAGGCTGTCATTGCCTTCGTTGGTGACCATCAGATCGTCCATTACGCCCCCCTGTTCATTGGTGAACAGGGCGTAGCGTTGCTTGCGCTCAGGCAGATCAATAATGTCGACAGGTACCAGAGCTTCCAGAGCCCTGGCCGGATTGTTGCCTGTCAGACGAACCTGCCCCATGTGGGAGACATCGAACAAACCCGCTTTTGCACGGGTGTGCAGATGCTCGGCTTTAACCCCCAGAGGATATTGAACCGGCATATCGAAGCCTGCGAAAGGAACCATTTTCGCGCCCAGCTCCTGGTGCAGGCTATGCAGTGGTGTTTTTTTAAGTTCGGTCATTAGGGATACTCCCTGAAATTGTGAAGAAGCCGGGGAAGTGACTTCCCCGTTTCAATGCTGGTTCTCAGACGACTTTAGTCTTGTTCTTGATAGCTTTCGATAGATGGGCAGGAGCAGATAAAGTTGCGATCGCCGTAGACATTATCGATACGGTTGGCAGTGGGCCAGTATTTGCCATCGATAGAGCCTTTCAACGGGAAGACGGCTTCTTCACGACTGTACGGATGGCTCCATTCGCTGTCTACCAGATCTTCCATAGTGTGCGGAGCGTTGCACAGCGGGTTATCTTCGGCAGGCCATTCGCCTTCCTGTACCTTGCGAACTTCTTTGCGGATCGCAATCATGGCACTCACGAAACGATCGATCTCGTCTTTGGACTCGGATTCGGTCGGCTCAATCATCAGAGTGCCGGCAACCGGGAAGGACATGGTCGGTGCATGGAAACCGTAATCCATCAGGCGCTTGGCAATGTCTTCTTCGGTGACACCGCAGGCTTCTTTGATCGGACGAATATCGATAATGCACTCATGAGCCACCTTGTTGTTGCGACCACGATACAGAACGTCGTAATGAGCAGCCAGTTTCTCAGCCATGTAGTTGGCGTTGAGAATGGCGACTTCACTGGATTGTTGCAGACCCTGCTGTCCCAACATGACAATGTACAGATAACTGATGGGCAGGATAGAGGCGCTGCCAAATGGCGCTGCTGATACTGCACCCATACCTTCGTTATCGCCTTCAATCGGGCTGACGCAGTGGTTTGGCAGGTAAGGCGCCAGATGACTTCTGACGCCGATGGGGCCCATGCCGGGACCACCGCCACCGTGAGGAATAGCGAAGGTTTTATGCAGGTTCAGGTGCGAAACGTCGGAGCCGAACTTGCCAGGTTTGGCGATGCCGACCAGAGCGTTCATGTTGGCGCCGTCCATGTACACTTGACCCCCGTGCTCGTGAACGATGTCGCAGATATTGCGAATCTCTTCTTCATAAACACCGTGGGTGGAAGGGTAGGTCACCATCAGGCAGGACAGGTTTTCACTGTGCTGTTCAGCTTTGGCCTGAAGATCGGCAACATCGACGTTACCATTCTCGTCACAGTCAACGACCACCACTTTCATGCCGACCATAGCGGCAGAAGCTGGGTTGGTGCCATGAGCGGAAGAGGGGATCAGGCAGATATTTCTGTGTGCCTGATCATTGGCCTCCTGATAGTTACGGATGGCCAGCAGACCGGCATACTCGCCTTGGGCACCGGAATTGGGCTGCATGGAGATTTTGTCGTAACCGGTGATTTCTTCCAGTGCCGCTTCCAGTTCGTTGATCATGGTCATATAACCCTTGACCTGTTCTCTGGGCGCAAACGGGTGGATGTTGGCAAATTCAGGCCATGACACCGGAATCATTTCAGCAGCGGCATTCAGTTTCATGGTGCAGGAGCCCAGAGGAATCATGCCGTGGGTCAGGGAGTAATCCTTGTTCTCCAGACGCTTCAGGTAGCGCATCATATCGGTTTCGGAATGATAGCTGTTGAAATTCGGGTGAGTCAGTACGGCATCAGTACGACGATGCTCGTCTTTGAGGCCGGACACTGCAAACTGGCTGTCAATGGTCTGAATATCCAGATCCTGACCCTGTCCCAGAATGATATTGAACAGCTGTGTGATGTCTTCCGCTGTTGTGGTCTCATCAATGCTGATGCCCAGTTGATCGAAGCTGATGCGACGCAGATTGCAGTCAGCTTCGAGGGCGCGGTTATAGATCGCTTCCTGCTGGCTGCCCACTTTCAGGGTCAGGGTGTCGAAGAAAGTATTATTACACTGAACGCCCAGAGTGGTCAGGCCTTTATGCAGAATAGTGGTCAGGCGGTGGATGCGCTCAGCAATGGTCTTCAGACCTTGTGGCCCGTGATAAACGGCATAGAACGCAGAAATGTTGGCCAGCAGAGCCTGGGCAGTACAGATGTTGGACGTCGCTTTTTCACGACGGATGTGCTGCTCACGAGTCTGCATCGCCATGCGGTAAGCCTGGTTACCACGGCGGTCGATGGAAACACCAATAATACGACCGGGAATGGAGCGCTTCAGTTTTTCACTGGCAGCAAAGAAAGCGGCGTGCGGACCACCAAAGCCCATAGGGACACCAAATCGCTGGCTGCTTCCCAGAGCAATGTCAGCCCCCAGCTCACCGGGTGACTTCAGCAGCATCAGAGCCATCAGGTCGGTGGCGACAGACACCATGGCTTTTTGTTCTTTGGCTTTGGCGACGATGCTGGCGACATCGGTAATCTGTCCGTAAGTGCCAGGGTACTGCAGCTGTACACCGAAGATGTCGTGTTTTTCGAGATCGGTAACTGGGTTGCCGACTTCTACCCGGATGCCCATGTGCTCAGCACGGGTTTTGATGACGTCGATGGTTTGCGGGTGGACGTCGTCTGCAACAAAGAACACCCTGTTCTTGCTGCGGCTGGATCTATGGCAAAGTGCCATCGCTTCTGCAGCGGCGGTGGCTTCGTCCAGCAGGGAAGCGTTGGCGACTTCCATGCCGGTCAGGTCCATGACCATTTGCTGGAAGTTCAGCAAAGCTTCCAGACGGCCCTGGGAGATTTCGGGTTGATAAGGCGTGTAGGCAGTGTACCAGCCGGGGTTTTCCAGAACGTTTCTGAGGATGACGTTTGGAATATGGGTGTTGTAGTAGCCCATACCTATGTAGGACTTGTTCACCTTGTTCTGGTCAGCCAGCGAACGCAGGTATTCCAGCGCCTGAACTTCTGTCTTGCCCGCTGCAACCGCCAGGGTGTTCTCTCCTGGGGTAGTGGATGGGCGAATGGCTTTGGGAACGGTCTGTTCAATCAGATCAGACAGTGACTCCAGTTTCAGTTCGGACAGCATTGCCTGTTGCTGAGCCTGATCCGGGCCAATGTGACGACCGGTAAATGCGTTGCTCTGTTCCAGAGCGCTGAGTGCCTGTTTATCAACAGCCATGTTTCTACCTTTCTCTGACGGCCGTCGGTGGATGGGACAGCCCTGTGATGGTCTGAAAATACCTGAACCACGGACCTCGGCCCATGCTCCCATGGGAATGCTCCGGGTTATACGGAGCATTCCGGGTATTTGTGCTGATTATTTTTGCTTTTATTGGCATCTGTCACGAGTCTCAGCACACGACAACATTGACTGCCAGTCCGCCAGTGGCGGTTTCCTTGTACTTATCCTGCATGTCCAGGCCAGTCTGGTGCATGGTTTCTATCACGCTGTCCAGTGAGACCCGATGCTGGCCGGTACCCTGTAGGGCGAGTCGTGCCGCATTAATGGCTTTGACTGCACCCATAGTGTTTCGCTCTATGCATGGCACCTGAACCAGACCTCCAACCGGGTCACAGGTCAGTCCCAGGTTATGTTCCATACCAATTTCTGCCGCATTTTCTATCTGTTCATTGGTGCCGCCCAGAACGGCGCAGAGTGCCCCTGCTGCCATGGAGCAGGCTACCCCGATCTCGCCCTGACAGCCCACTTCAGCGGCTGAAATGGAGGCATTTTTTTTGTACAGCATACCAATGGCGGCTGCGGTAGCCAGAAAAGCCTGAATGCCCTGTTCGCAGCTGCCGGGAACAAAGCGATCATAATAAGCCAGAACGGCGGGTATGACACCGGCAGCACCATTAGTCGGTGCGGTGACGACCCGGCCCCCTGCTGCATTTTCTTCATTCACGGCCAGGGCAAAAAGACTTACCCAGTCCATGCTTTGCAGGTCATCCCAATGCTCTTTTGGCTTGTTGATTAAGCGTTTGTGTATGTCACTGGCGCGGCGGGCAACATCCAGTCCCCCGGGCAGTTTCCCGGTTTGCTGGCAACCGCGCTGGATGCATTGATCCATCACCTGCCAGATGGCCATCAGATCCCCGGAAATATCCTGACTGCGACCCAGATGTTTTTCGTTTTCAAGCACCAGCTCGGCGATGGATAAACCACTGTTTTTGCCGTGGTCCAGTAGGTCCTGACCTTTTTCAAAAGGGTAGGGAATGGGGGCAGCTTGAAGGTTGGTGGATAGATTGGAAGAGGCTTCCTGCTCGTTGAGAACAAAACCGCCACCTACCGAGTAATATCGGTTCTTGTAAAGGACTTGCCCATCGGCATCGAGAGCCGTAAGTGACATGCCATTGGGGTGATTGGGCAGGGAGTTTCCAAAATGAAATTGCAGATCAGTATCGAAATGAAATGTTATAGTCCTGATTCCACCCAGCTTGAGTCGATCGTTGTTCTTAATGTCAGAGACGTATTCAGGCACTTTGTCGGGACTCACGCTATCAGGGTGTTCGCCCAGAAGTCCCAGAAGGACGGCAACATCTGTAGCGTGTCCTTCTCCGGTCATGGCCAGAGAACCATAGAGGTCGGCCTTAATGCGGTGTGTCTGCTCGAAGTGCTGGTTGGTGTGGAGTTCATCCAGAAAACGGTTGGCAGCCACCATGGGACCCACGGTATGTGAGGATGAAGGCCCGATGCCAATTTTAAAAAGGTCGAAAATGCTCAGTCCCATGATCTGCTCCCTCTGTATTCTTATCTCATAAAAACCTTTTGTATTTTAGATTTTTATCGGACTAACGATTCTGGTCTGAAAGAAGCCGTTGTTTTTCCACGATAAGATCCCTGAATTAAACGACTAAAAAAATTCAACATACATTCAGAGAATTGGCAGAGTAGCAAATCTGGAGGTTTCACATCAACCCATTTGTTTCCTATAGGAAACGAAGTGGGTAAAAATTTATAAAAATCAATGATTTATAAGATTTCGGGAAAAGCAATGGTAACAGTGCTGCTGTCTTGTCCACTCTTGTATGAGCCCATTCATTCACGCTTGCACCACTTAATGTCATTGCATCTGGTAGTTGAGACTAAGCACCCAGCCATTCGGAATCGAATAGTTCGTATGGTCTAGCTGGCATCATCATCGCTATCAAGTATTGCTTGATCATCCAGTTCGAAGTACTCAGGAGCAGATACAATTTCCTTCTTTGGCGGTATTTTCTCTGCACACTCGTCTTCATCCTCCGGGTCGCCCATTTTGTCAGAATCCAATTTATAATTGTCAGCAACAGTTACAAATCTCTCCCCTGGCAATGCTCCTCTTAAAATCTTATTTTCTGCTTTCGTGTCGGAAATGTGCTTTGCCATTTCAGTGTTCTTAACCTGCAGGTACAAATTTTCCATTTTAATGTTTTGTAATTCTTCTTCCAGGTATGCCAAACGAGTTTTTGCCTTTTGTCTGGTTCTTCGAGCAGACTCCCTGTTCTTCAGCCTTCTTGTTTCAGGTGATCTTGCTTTTTTATTCCTTGACTTCTTGCTTCTGACTGCTGCGGATGAAGAAGGCCCTGTTGCTGTTTCGACTTCTACGACACAAGCTACCTGAACAACTTGATCCAGCTGGCAGGCAGTGATGGAGCTCCAACTCGACAGGCTCTTGCCTGTCAATGAAAAATTCTGCGGGCAAATCGATATTTTTTTTGCAGGCTCTGGGGTGACGTGAGAAGTTGCCACCCTTTCCAGCACAGGTATTTCTTCTGTGGTCGTTAGAGTATCAGTAAGCTCCTGCGAAAGACTGGCATAACAATGATCCAGTGCCACAATACTGCATTTTGCATCAGCCTTATCAGTTTCATCACTACTGCCCTCAGCGTCTTTTGTCGACACAAGATTCAATGAGGAAGTGCTCGGAGTCGAAGATATATTCATTGTTGCTGTCTCTGTTTATTTATGACTGATAAAACCTAGACACTCTCCATACATGGAATGTTCCGTTTCTGACAGTAAATCTGACAACTTTGTTATAGGGAGAGTGGGTACTCGCCAGCAGTTACAACTGCAAGCTTATTAACTCAATCTGAATGATTCCCGCCTTTGAGGCTGTCGCAAAACTCCAACATCAGGGGAGGTATGCATTCCCACGCAGAGCGTGGGAACGAGTTGTTAAATAGAAAAATCCTGAGTTTTGATTAATATTGAGAGTTTGGCTTCGTTCTGGCTACAGAGGTTGTAGCTGTTGAGAGGAATTCCGTCATTATGAAACACTCCGCTTCCTATCTATTGCCTTTGATGTCCACTTTAACTTTACAGTCAGGCTTTACTCAGGTTTTCGATTCGTCGCTGCCTCCAACTCCAGCGATGGCTGGACGGTTATGGGCGGGTGCTTTATTTTTAGGTGCCGGGCTTGATAGCTCAAGGATCATGCCGAGTTCAAGCGCGCCATATAGCAGTAGTGAAGATGACAGTCCGTTTACCTTTACGGTTAGGTTGGCCCCATCGAGTACAGGCAGTTATGCTGAAAGCACCACTGCTGGTAGCACAGAAACAATTTCATCAAATGATTATTCTTTAGCAACATTCAATTCAGGGTTTCCGGTAGCATCCGCGACTACACATGTTGCGGCGAGCAGTTCTGACACAGTATTACTGACCTCGGATCCAGGCTTGGTAGTAATAGCAAGTCAGAAGAGAGCCGTTGACGAAGAATTAATGGAGGCGGTAAGTAATTATGATTTTGAAAGAGTTGAAGACTGTTTGAACAGAGGGGCTGATCCAAGTTACAGGCAGTCCACAGATCAGGACGATCCAAACGGGTTTATACAACCGATTACGCCTTTAAGATTAGTAATGTTTCGTATTTCAGACTGTGAATTAACTGATGAGGATTTGAGAGAGTTTTATAAAATCGCCAGATGCCTTTTATATCATGGAGCAGACCCCAAACCTGCCATAAAAATAGCAGAAGAGAGATATGGAAAATATGAAGATGCTTTGGGAGGCGACACTCATGTTGTGTTTATGGATATATGGCGAATTGTACACAATGCCCGAACGAATTAAATCCAACAGGCTCAAATGACCTACAGCTCTGGATTTGAGCCAGGAAGACTGATCATCGTGATGCACCCCTGAACGGGACAGGTGATCTGGCAAAGGTTGCAACCGACGCACTCCCCCGGAATGACTTCAAAGGTTCGGTCTTTTCCGTCATCAGATGTTTGCAAGGCTATGGCCTGATGTTCAGTATCTTCGCAGGCCGCAAAACAACGGCCACACCGAATACACTGATTCTGGTCAATATGAGCAACACTTTTGTAGCTCAGATCCAGTCTGTTCCAGTCGGTAAGGCTGGCAACGGCAGCCCCACGAAATTCAGACAGCGCCCGGTAACCTTTCTGATCCATCCATCTTGAGAGTCCGTCAACCAGTTCATCAATGATCTTGAATCCATTCAGCATCACCGCTGTGCAGACTTGCAGGCTTGTTGCCCCCAGTGACAGATATTCTGCAGCATCCCGCCAGGTCGTGATTCCGCCCATGGCGGATATCGTGAGTTTGGCTGTTTCATCGTGTCGTGCCAGTTGTCCCACCATATTCAGGGCAACAGGTTTGACGGCCTGGCCGCTATAACCACCGCTGGTGTAATAATTGCCGACGGCCGGGTAGCCGACCATGGTATCGAGATTGATGCTGGTAATGGAGTTAATGGTATTGATCAGTGAGACAGCGTCTGCCCCGCCAGCGAGAGCGGCACTGGCAGTCTGGACAATATCGGTGACATTAGGCGTCAGCTTAACAATAACCGGCAGTCGTGTATGTTGTTTACACCATCCGGTGACTTTGGTAATGAGCTCGGGGACTTGCCCTACCGCCGCGCCCATACCGAGCTCCGGCATGCCATGGGGGCAACCAAAATTGAGTTCGACGCCGTCACAGCCGGTTGCTTCAACCTGATTGAGAATACGTTGCCAGCTCGCTTCTTCGCAGGGTACCATCAGGGAGACAATTAAAGCCCGGTCGGGCCAGTCTTTTTTGGTCTGTTTGATTTCATCCAGATTGACTTGTAACGGGCGATCTGAAATCAGCTCAATGTTATTGATGCCCAGAATCCGCCCGTGAGTATCCCGATGAGCAGAGTACCTTGAGCAAACATTGGCCGGCGCCGGGTCTTCACCCAGAGTTTTCCAAACGGCACCTCCCCAGCCTGCAGAAAATGCCCGGTAAATGTTGTATGCCTTATCCGTGGGCGGTGCTGAGGCTAACCAGAATGGATTGGGGGACCGAATCCCGAGAAAACCGGTGCTAAGGTCTGCCATCATCTTTTACTGCCTATACTTCGAGCGGTTGCAGAAACCGGTTGATGGCTTCAGCAGCCAGTTTGCCATGCTGGACTGCATGGACGGTGAGATCCTCTCCTTTATCAACACAGTCACCTCCTGCCCAGACATTACCGATAGAGGTCCTGAATTGATCGTCCACTCTGATTTTTCCGTTTTGACTCCGGTCAAGCTTTCCAGAAGAAAAGCACTCTGCTGTTAATGTCTGGCCAATGGCCTTGTAAACCCGGTCAGCGGGAATCACTGTCTGTTCGCCGGTTTCAATCAGTTGGCCAGCAGAGTCCTGAGTGGTTTTCACAAAGCGGATGCCATGCAATTGCCCGGCTTTTGTCTCAAAACCTTTGGGCTTCAACCAGGGAATAATGCGAACACCGCTTTCTTTCGCGAATGATTGTTCATGATGAGTTGCCGACATCTGTTGAAGACCTCTTCGATAAGCGATCGTCACTTCATCGGCTCCCAGTCGGCGCATTTGGCTGGCCACATCAATGGCCGTATTACCTCCGCCGATCACAACGACCTTTGCAGCCACGGGCAGTTCGGCGAGGTTTTTGGTTTGACGAATGGTTTCAATGGTGCCAAGCGCTTCCTGGATGCCTCTGGATTGCTCACAGGGCAATCCAATGGCTTTCGCAGACCCTAGTCCAATGGCAAGAAAGACGGCATCAAACTGAATGGTCAGGTCGGGAAGCTGTTTCTCAAGGTCGATTCTGCTCCCTGTCTCAAGGTTTATGCCGCCGATTTCGAAAATGAATCGGATTTCTTCCTGGGCATAATCCTCTACCAGTTTGTAGGCAGCTATGCCGTACTCGTTGAGCCCGCCGGGTTTGCTGTGAGCATCGAAGACGGTGATGTCATGTCCCAGTCTGGCTAATTTGTGTGCACAGGCCAGACCGGCAGGACCCGCACCCACAACTGCGACGTTTCGGCCTGTTTTTTGTGCGCGGGTAAATGGGTGAGCAGCTTTCTGTCGGTGGTCAATAGCGTACCTTTGTAAACGGCCAATCATCACCGGTTTGCATTCTGGCGAGTGGTTTCGAACGCAAGCCTGCTCACAAAGGACTTCTGTTGGACAGACCCGGGCACAGCTCCCCCCCAGAATGTTTTCTTCCAGAATAACCCGGGCGGCGCCGTCTTCATTATGATCAGCGATTCGGTGGATAAACGAGGGAATATTGATACCTGTCGGGCAGGCAGAAATGCAGGGGGCATCGTGACAATAAAGGCAACGACTGGCTTCCATATTGGCCTGATAGCAGGATAACGGAGGCTTGATATCAGAAAAGTTCTCCTGATAAACCTCGTCAGACATTCGATGGTTCCTGATATCTTTACTGGTCATAAAAAAGACTCCTGACCGGTAACTGAAACGACAGATTCTGGAATAGTAGCAGTGACAGGGCTGTCGGGTAGCGCTTTTTTATGGCCCTCTGAATATGTTTCAGGGTTTGGGTAAGGCGTGAAGTACTCAAGAATGAGAGGGTGGGAAAGAAAGCTGCAAACAGATGGTCGATCTGTTTGCAGCTTCGTTGGAGCTGATTAGAGGCACTGTTTACTCAGTCACTGCCTCTGATGCTTCAGATTGCTTGCCGAAGTATTCACGCACCAGCTTGAATACAACGGGGCTTAGCAGCGCCAGGGCAATCAGGTTGGGAATAGCCATCATAGCGTTCATAGTGTCAGCTACAAGCCAGATGAAATCCAGGCTCACAGTAGCGCCCACTGGAACGGCGACAATCCAAAGGAAGCGATAGGCTTTTACCGCTCTTGGGCCCATCAGGAATACTATGCAACGCTCGCCGTAGAAGCTCCAGCCCAGAATGGTTGTAAAGGCGAAGATAGCCAGAGAAATGGCAACCACATAGTTACCGACACCCGGCAGTGCCTCAGCAAATGCGGCAGAAGTTAACGCGGCCCCTGTCACACCTGAGGTCCAGGCACCGGAAGTAATGATGACCAGGCCGGTGATGGAGCAGACGATGATGGTGTCCAGGAAAGTACCCAGCATGGCAATCAGGCCCTGACGAACGGGGTCGTTGGTTTTTGCTGCCGCGTGAGCGATAGGCGCAGAACCCAGACCGGCTTCGTTAGAAAACACACCACGAGCGACACCAAAGCGGATAGCAGCCCATACCGCAGCGCCAGCAAAACCACCGGTAGCCGCAGTAGGTGTAAAGGCGTGGGTGAAGACCAGGCTCAGGGCGGCAGGAATTTGCTCAGCATTGATAGCCAGAACAACCAGACCGGCGACCAGGTAGGCAATGGCCATCAGGGGAACCAGAGTACTGGCCACTGCGCCAATTCTACGGATGCCGCCAATCAGTACAGCACCCACCAGGAACATCAGAATAAAACCGGTCACGACGGGAGGCAGGCTGAAGTTACTTTGCAGGACGTCAGCCACCGAGTTGGACTGAACGGTGTTGCCGATACCGAAGCCGGCGATCGCACCGAAAATAGCGAAGGCTGTACCCAGCCAAGCCCAGCGTGAACCCAGACCATTCTTGATGTAGTACATAGGGCCACCGTAGTGCTTGCCGTTTTCGTCGACCTCACGGTATTTTACGGCCAATACGGCTTCCGAGAATTTGGTGGCCATACCCACCAGAGCAGTACACCACATCCAGAACAGCGCACCGGGACCCCCCATGAAGACGGCCGTTGCAACACCGGCAATGTTACCGGTACCGATGGTGGCAGAAAGGGCGGTCATCAGGGCCTGGAAAGGAGGGATTTCACCGGAGTCGCCGGACCCGGCACTGCGGCCTTGCCAGAGGAGTTTAAAGCCGGTGCCCAGCTTCAGGATGGGCATCAGTCGCAGGCCCAGCATCAGGAATAGTCCTATCCCCAGCATGAGGACCAGCATCATGGGTCCCCAAACGACGCCATTAATGGCACCGATGATTTCGGTCAGTGTTTCCATTATGAAACTTCACTCCACGCTATTGGATGTTCTGTTATTATTTTCAGGTCTTTGTTATACGACACTAAAGGGTGTCAGCTCAGACAGATGATCAGGGTCAGGACGAGACCTGCAGTACAAAGGTTTCTTATCCTGACGGTACGCCTAACTTAATGAATTAATTGAGTAAATACAACGCTGAATGTTTTTTGACAGATTTTAGGGGAATTTAATTTCCGGGAAGCTTATTTCTTTTTACGGGAAGCTTATATAGTATCAAGTACGTCTGGAAGTAGAGATAACTATAAATGTCAGAACAGGAAATATCAGAGCAGGCGCACTTTCTGAAGCAGGAAAAACAGTCGGTCATCCTCTCCCGCAGTAACAGGGAGGCTGCTGTTGAGCCGTTGCAACTGGGACAGCGAGTCCGTGAAATCCGTCTGAGCCTCAATCTGACACTGGAAGAAGCCAGCCAGAAAACCGGCCTGGCCCGATCAACCCTCTCCAAGATAGAAAATGAGCAGATATCGCCCACCTTTACTGCTGTGACCAAACTGGTAAGGGGTCTGGGTATTGATATCCCCCAGTTGTTCACCCAACCTTCGGAAAAGAAGGCCGCCAGCGGTCGCCGGGACATTACCCGAAAAGGGCAGGGGCGCCCACACCCCACCACCACTTACGAACATGAGCTGCTGGCGACTGAGTTGTCGGGCAAGAAGATGGTGCCCTTCAAAACAACGGTTTGTGCCCGGTCATTTGAGGATTATCAGGATTGGGTAAGGCATGAGGGTGAGGAATTTTTGCTGGTTCTCAGTGGCAAAATCATGCTTTACACAGAGTTTTATCAACCGGTAGAACTCAATGAGGGTGACAGCACCTATTACGATGCTGAGATGGGACATGCTCTGATTTCCCTCAGTGAGGAAGATGCCGTTATTCTTTGGGTGACCGCCTGACCTGCCTTTCCTGATGCGTGGCGTATTCAGCCCGCTTGTCTAAACTTATCCGTTTTATTGAGCCCTTGGCAATTTGTTGAGTCAAATTTCATAAAGGCCAAGCACTTATGGCTTTATCCATTGCCCTGATTTCGAGGTTTTTATGATTCGGACTTTTAAAGCCCTGTTGTTTTCATCTGTCACGCTGCTTTCCTCACCGAATTCACAAGCTAAGGAAACCTTGGTGTTTCAGCTTGGTGCAGTCAACAGCGACGGTAACGCAGTTGTTATCGAAAGCAGGCCAGGTAGCAAGGCTTGGAAAACGGTTTTTAATGGCAACCTTCCCGGTTGTTTAATGAATGAATTTACCAATATTCCCCTGACCAGCAAAACTATGGCTCATCGTTACAGTCTGAGCTCTTTTCACATACCTCTGGGAAGCAATCGGTTCGCTTTTGGTTGTTCCAACGGTTTGGTGTTTGTTGGGGGCGAAGGAGAGGAGCCTTTCTCGGTAAATTCTCCATCTCCTAATCTTGGTTACTTCAATTTATCCTATGCCAACTCGCCTGTTTATCTCGCCCACAGTGCCGAATTTAATCAGCGCTACAAGAAAAACTGGTTGTTTGCTGCCCAGCATGGACACCTGTTTATTATCGATATCGACAAGAGGCAGCTGGTTAGGTTTCCGCATTGGATAGAAGGAAACTACCTCTCTATGTGGGATTTCCGCATGGGTGTTGATTACTCTATGCCCATGACCGGGCTGGATATCTACCAGGACAAAAAAGGGACTTTCCATGTGTTGGGTGTCATGCAAAGAAATCTGGAGAAAAAAAAGCGTCATTATTCCAGAGCACTCCTGCAACATGTAACGCTCGAAGATGGAATCCCTTACAGCTATTGGGATGATATTGACGATGAATCGATCAACAGGGCAGGAGATGGTCTGTTACAGTTTGGTGAAACCCTGTTTATAGCAGATGAAGAAAATGGGATACACCACCCTGGTACGAATACCTCTTTAAGAGGAGACCTCAGTGGCCTCAATGTTGACCCTTATACCCGGGCAATGGTGCTAAGGGGCAGGCATCATCAGCTGGTCATTGTTCGATACCCTGAAGAACCCGTAAACGTGGCCTATATCGGTGCTTGGGGAAAATTGGTGAGCTCAAAAAAACTGGATGGCAAAGAGCCTCCATTGCTTAAAGATGGTTATTCCAAGACATTCAGAGTCAACCATGACTTTCAGTATGATTCTGATCTACTGCCGGTCAATGAAGATAAGAAGAAACGCTATGCGCATCACCATATGATCAGTATGAAAAAAGGCATTATCTTTTCTGCAGAAGCAGACTCCGAAGGTTTTGGGCAGTACGTCTATCAATGCGATACCGGTCTGACCTCCGGAGAAGCCTGGAAAAAAGGTGCCTGGATAGAGCCCAGGCAATGCAATTGGGAAAAAGCTTCTGCCAGATTCACCCGGCCCGACAAGCTGGAGGGGCTGAACTATCGATTAACCGGATTGAACTACTACCATTCCTTCACGGCCCGAGTGATGGACGAAATCCATTTCTTCAGCGATCGGGTGGAGGACGAAACGGGCGTTATTCATCCCAATGATCCCAAGCCAAGAGATGAACTCTAACAGGACTCCCCGAAAAGGGCAGGGGCATCCACATCCCATCACCTATGAACATGAACAGCTGGCTACCGGGTTGTCGGGCAAGAAGGTGGTGTCCTGCAAAACGACGGTCTGTGCCCGGTCAGCCTGACCTGCCTTTCTTAACTTTTGCAGTGTGTGGCCTATTCAGCCCGCTCGTCTAAAATTGTCGGTTTCATTGAACCCTTGGCAATTTACTGAGTCAAAACTCATAGAGGCCATTACATTATTACCCTGATAAGGAGGTTTGTATGATCCGGACACTTAAAGCCCTGTTGTTGTCGTCTGTCACGCTGGTATCCTCACTGAATTCACATGCTGAGGACACCCTGGTATTTCAGCTTGGAGCTGTCAATAGTGACGGTAATGCAGTTGTTATCGAAAGCAGGCCAGGCAGCAAGGCCTGGAAAACGGTTTTTAATGGTAACCTTCCCGGTTGTCTTATGAATGAATTTACCAATATCCCTCTAACCGGAAAAACCATGGCTCATCATCACAGTCTGAGTTCATTCCATAAGCCTCTGGGAAATAACCGGTTTGCTTTTGGTTGTTCCAACGGTTTGGTATTTGTTGGGGGCGAAGGAGAGGAGCCTTTCTCAATCGATTCTCCATCACCAAATCTTGGTTTCTTCAATTTATCCTATGCCAACTCGCCTGTTTATCTGGCGCATAGTGCTGAATTTAACCAGCGCTATAAGAAAAACTGGTTGTTTGCCGCTCAGCATGGACATCTGTTTATCATCGATATTGACAAGAAAGAGCTGGTGACAGTACCGGGCTGGGAACACCGAACCTACCTTCCAATGGAAGATTTCCGCAAGGGGGTTGATCACTCCAAACCCATGACCGGGCTGGATATTTACCAAGATAATGAAGGAACTTTCCATGTACTGGGTATCATGCAAAGAAATCTGAAGAAATCTGAGAGTTATTACTCCAGAGCGCTCCTGCAAAGTGTCAACCTCAATAATGGCAAGCCTGCCAGCCGTTGGGATGATATAAAAGATGAACCGATCAATGCGAAAGGGGATGGTCTCTTACAGTTCGGCGAAACCATCTATATAACGAGCGATATGTTAGAAATTCACGCTCGTGTGCCTTCCACTTTGAGAGGAGACTTCAGTGGCCTTAATGTTGACCCTTACACCCGTTCAATGGTGCTCAGAGGCAAGCATCACAAGTTGGTTATTGTTCGATACCCCGTGGAACCCGTGAGCATGGCCTATATTGGAGCCTGGGGAAAAACGGTGAGTTCAGAGATATTGGACGGTAAAGAACCACCGCTGCTTGAAGATGGTTATCCCAAAACATTCAGAGTCACCCATGACTTTCAGGATAAATCTGATCTACTGCCAGCCACTAAAGAGAAGAAGAAGCGTTATGCGCATCATCATATGATCAGCATGAAAAAGGGCATTATCTATTCTGCAGAAGCGGACTTTGAAGGTTTTGGGCAGTTCGTCTATCAATGCGATACCGGTTTGACCTCTGGAGAAGCCTGGACAAAAGGTGCCTGGATAGAGCCAAGGCAATGCCAGTGGGAAAAAGCTTCTGCGCACTACACGCGGCCCGACAAGCTGGAGGGGCTGGGCTATCCATTAAACGGATTAAACTATTTTCATTCTTTTACTACCCGGGTGGTGGATGAGAAAGGCGTTGTTGATCCTAACCTCCCTGATTCAAGGGATGAACTCTAAGTACCTAACCAGTTGGTTAACAAGGCTGGGGGCGCTCTTAAGTACTCAGCCATACGGAATCGAATATTTCTGGCTTATTGGCAGGTGCTCTGCAAGGTGCAACGACGGGAACATAGCAAGCTATGTGACCAGAGTTGCAACGCATCACGACTGCATGGATGCAGGAGCTAGAGCAACGCAGGAGCAGTTGCCGCGAGTGCCTGAACAATGAGTCAGAAAATATGATTTCGTATGGTTGAGTACTTATGGCCAATTGGCAATGCAATCGTACTTGCGCAAAAAAACAGGAAATATGATGAACATATCATCTTCCACAACCTCTGTGTTTCGCCCCGAAAAAACCGTGAACGATAGTCCAGAGGAAAACAGCAACACCTCATTTGCCGGTAAAAAAACAGGCCATGCAAAAACTGTCAGGGTTTATATAAAGGATTCGTTTATACAGGCAGAACAGTCATTAATAAATCCCTCTATTACCAACAAAACAACCCTCCATAGCTTTGAAATCGGAGGCAGAGCTTATGGCTCATTTTGTGATGAGGGCGCTAATGAGTACATAAGATCACTTTTTCAAGACAAAGATGACGATATTTCTTTTGTTGTCAAAGAGCAGGATGACATTGAGCGTGAATATCACCCTCCGGCTCTCTGGGGAAAACGATTTGCTCAGTGGATTTCACTAGGGGCCAATTACTGTACGACTTGCGAAGACGATAAGGATCAGCTTCCATCATGTCATCAGTTCGAGCATTTTTTGCATTGCGGAGTAAAAAAATTCTCTATTAAAAACGTTATAACCTGTTACAACGAAGCAATAGTCACTGATATAAAAACAGTTAAGCCATTCAGCTATCTAAACTTGGCAGGTACCTTTACACAAGAGTGGATTCACTCCATGACCTACATAGGCTCCGGTTTCTGTATCGGTATGTTTGGTACAGATGGTCCTATTGCTATCCAGACTGTTGAAAACTCTTTATTACACTGGAGCAACAAGGACTGTGAAAGCCCCAGGTCAATTACGTTACGGACTGGTTTATTGTACGCAGGCAGTAATTTTGCAACATTCACTTGAAAGCCAGGCGACGCCACGCTTCTCCCCTGAAAAGCGGACTCTGCAGCGCGAGATAGGTATGGGTTCCCACGCTCCTTCAGAGCCCAGTATTTCACTAGGAGCCTGACCGAGAATAGACTGCCCTACTGCGGCGGCAGCAAATTGGTCTGAAAATCCGCTTTTGTTCGTCAAATAGCTCGCTATTCTCCTCACAAAACCGAATTTTCATCCTCAATTTTCTGCCGTCCTCGCTACGGGCGCTATTCTCGGTCAGGCTCCTAGAAGAGGGGGTAAATGATGAAGATTACCCATAAGAACGAGGTCAAACACAGTCTGAAGCCCAGTCTACACCCCTATCTAAGTGGTGTCTGGACTCCCAATTTCACGGAATACACGGCCAGTGATATGGAGGTTATTGGGGAAATACCGACCGATATAGACGGCGTATATGTAAGAAATACTGAAAATCCTGTGCAGGAACCCATCGGTCATTACCACCCTTTTGATGCTGACGGCATGATTCATGCGGTGTCATTTCGCGATGGAAAGGCTGAATACAGTAACCGCTTTGTTCGCACCAAGGGGTTTGTCGCCGAGCAGGAGGCCGGAGAAGCGCTTTGGGCTGGTTTTATCAATGACCACAAGATGTCAAAGCGTCCGGGGATTGGTGCTCAGGGCAGTTCCAAAGATGGTTCATCAACGGACGTGGTGGTTCACGCAGGCAAGATCATTTCCACGTTTTGGCAATGCGGTGACGGGTATCAGCTGGACCCCTATACCCTTGAACAGTTGGGCACATTTAGCTGGGCGCCCATTGATGGGATATCTGCCCATCCGAAAGTCGATGAAAAGACGGGTGAGATGCTGTTCTTCAATTATTCCAGGTATCCACCTTATCAACACTACGGTGTCGTTAATCGTGACGGCAAGTTGGTGCACTTCACACCGGTGCCGCTACCCGGTCCCCGCTTGCCCCATGACATGGCATTCTCTGAAAACTACTCGATTTTTGCCGACCTGCCACTGTTTTGGGACCCCGTGCTGCTGGAAGACAATATTCACTTCCCTTGCTATTACCCTGAGTTGCCTTCGCGATTTTCTATCATTCCCAGGTTCGGTAACGAGAAAGACATTGTTCAGTTTGAAGCAAAGCCGACTTATGTTTTGCACTGGCTTAATGCCTACGAAGAGGGTGATGAAGTTATTCTGGAAGGATATTTTCAGGAAAACCCCAATCCGGGTCCCATTCCTGGCTTGCCCAAAGGCGCTGGTAAACTGATGGCTCAGCTGGCCCTGAATCATCTTCAGCCGAAGCTGTATCGCTGGCGATTTAACCTCGTAACAGGTGAGGTTGTTGAGGGCAGGTTGGATGATCGGGATCGATCATGAACCTGATCGGAAAGACACCTGAGAGCAATCTGGAGAAGGGTATTCAGATGTGCTCCGGCTGGCAGACCAGTCAATATTGATGGTCTGGTCAGATAAGAAAGCGCTCTGGTGCTCTGTACGGATGACGATGCAACACTCCCGGTGGTACACTGCGTCCCCTTGAACGAATTCTGGAGGTGTCAGAACGGCATTTCCAGTGTCTACGGGAGAGAACAGGTTGTTGTCCAAATCCTATAAGTGGTCACTGTTGATCGGCTTAATTCTTCTGGCTGCTGGCTTTTATGCTCTGTCTTTGCGTCCTACCCTGAAGCATATAAAGGGTGAGACCATGGGCACTACCTACAGTATTACTTACGTTTCAACGCCTTTTTCCCATTCGACAGGGAGTGTTAAAAAGCAGGTGGATAGGCTGCTGGAAGAGATCAACGACAGCATGTCTACCTACCGTGAAGACTCCGAGTTGATGCAATTCAACCGCGCCGAAATCGGGAAGCCATTCAAGGCTTCCGATGAGCTGGTGGATCTTGTCGAGAGAAGTCTGGTGGTTTCCCGCATGTCGGATGGTGCCTACGATGTGACTGTGGGTCCTCTGGTAAATCTGTGGGGTTTTGGCCCTTCCGATGCCAGCAGGCAAGCCTCACAAAGTAAAGAAGAATCGTCCGGTTCCGGTGATAAAAAAGCTCCGGAATACATAGAATGGATGATCAATAATTATCCGGCTGAACTGCCTTCTGATGAAGAGATTGCTGCAGCTCAGGCTAAAGTGGGTTATCAGGCGGTTATCGCAGATACCCGAAACGATGAGCTGACCCGAACCAAAGACGTCTTTGTGGATCTCAGCTCCATTGCCAAAGGTTATGGTGTCGACAAAGTGGCTTATCTGCTCAAGTCAGAAGGCATCAACAGTTATCTGGTTGAGATTGGTGGTGAGGTCATAGTCGGTGACCCTAAACCGGATGGCTCTCTCTGGAAGTTGGGTATCCGTGGTCCAGCTATGATCGGCAGTAATCCGGCCCTGATTGTTGAGCTGGAAAACAGGGCCATGGCGACATCGGGCGACTACCTGAATTATTTTGAAGTGGATGGCCAGAAGTATTCCCATACGATCAATCCCCGAACCGGCCATCCTGAAATGGGGCGTCTGGCCGAAGTGGCTGTGATTGAGGATAATGCTGCTGAGGCTGATGCACTGGCCACCCTGTTTATGGTTTTAGGTGATAAAGAAGGTCTGAAGCTGGCCAACAGGGAGGGAATCTCAGCCTACTTCACCTATCATACTGAAAAGGGTTTTGAAGCGGTCAGCAGTGATGCATTCAAACCCTTTCTGCCAGAACAGAATTGAGTGATGACCAGGCCGATAACCCTGGCTGCCATTGCAAACGACAGAGCACTTATTGCAGTGAAAAACTGTCATATAAAATTAACAGTGCCCGAGCGGTGCTAGATAAATAAGAGTGTTTTCTTTAGCTACGGGCCTCTTCTCAGGAGGGCAATATCATGACACTGATGCTGATTACATTTGGAATCTTTTTGCTACTGATGGCCCTGATGGCCATTGGTGTAATTGTTGCCAACAAGCCGATCAAGGGGTCCTGTGGTGGTTTGAGCACCCTTGGCCTGAAGGATGGCTGCATGATCTGTGGCGGCGGGGACAAGAACGATCCTTTCTCTGAAGGTCAGCATAGGGATATGGAGCATCTGTTTTACGATGCGACTGCCGAAAAGACTGTTAAGAAGAGTTGATTTGCTCTCTGAACGGGCTTTCTGCTCTGCAGGAAGAGTGCGAGCAATATCCGGAAAAAACCGGAGTTTCCCAATACGGATGACCGATTGTTTCTGTATTGAAGGTTAAGAGGCTGTTCCCTTAAAGTTTGTGGGCAGCCTCTGAGAAAATTAATAAAAATATGGGAGCCTTGCAGTGTCATGAACCTCTGGGCACAGAGTTCATGACCTGATGCAATGCTGCCCGGATCGCTTTGAGGGGTTAAAGGATGGGTGTAAGTCACTACGATCTGGTTGTGCTGGGTTCCGGGCCGTCGGGCGAAGGGGCGGCAATGAATGCTGTCAAGCTGGGCAAGAAGGTTGCAGTCGTTGAGCAGAATGCCTTTGTAGGTGGTAACTGTACCCATCTGGGTACCATACCTTCCAAGTCTCTGCGGCACTCAGTCAAACAGATCATGGACTTCAATACCAATCCCATGTTCCGTGAAATTGGTGAGCCCCGCTGGTTCAGTTTTCCCAAGGTTTTGAAAACGGCTGAACGCGTCATTCAGAAGCAGGTGCAGTCCCGCACCTTATATTATGCCCGAAACCGGATTGATCTTTATTTTGGCCATGCCTCCTTTGTTGACGAGCATACTATTGAGGTTCAGCAGGATAATGGCCATGTCGAAAAACTTCACGGGTCCAATATTCTGATTGCCACCGGCTCCCGTCCTTACCAGCCTGCAGATGTTAACTTCCGTCATCCACGGATTCACGACAGTGATTCTATTCTTCAGCTAACCACTACTCCACGCCGGATGATCATTTATGGAGCGGGTGTTATCGGTTCCGAGTATGCCTCCATTTTCTCTGGTCTGGGTGTGCTGGTGGATCTGGTGGATACCCGTGATCGTCTGCTCTCTTTTCTGGATAAGGAGATTTCCGATGCTCTGGGCTACCAGCTGCGGAAAATGAACGTCATTATTCGTCACAATGAAGAATACCAGAAAGTGGAAATGCTGGATGACGGCGTAGTGATGCACCTGAAATCAGGCAAGAAGCTGAAAGCGGATATTCTATTGTGGGCCAATGGCAGAACGGGCAATACTCAGGATATGGGCCTTGAACTGATAGGTCTGAAGCCGAACAGCCGCGGACAGCTGTCTGTTAATGAGAATTATCAGACAGAGATTGATCATATCTATGCAGCGGGCGATGTGATTGGGTGGCCCAGCCTGGCCAGTGCTGCTTATGATCAGGGCAGGTCCGCTGCTGGTAATATGGAAAATATCGGACAGTGGCGTTTTGTCAACGAAGTACCGACCGGTATCTATACCATTCCGGAAATCAGCTCGCTGGGTAAAACCGAAGAAGAGTTGACAGCTGCTGCTGTGCCCTATGAAGTGGGCAAAGCTTTCTTCTCGAGGCTGGCCCGGGCCCAGATTACCGGCGAAACAGTGGGTATGCTAAAAATCCTGTTCCACCGCGAGACCGGTGAAGTGCTGGGTATCCATTGTTTTGGTGACCAGGCATCGGAGATCGTACACATCGGTCAGGCTGTGATGTCCCAAAAAGGGGAAGCTAACAATATCCGCTACTTCCTGAACACCACATTCAACTATCCCACTATGGCCGAAGCCTACCGTGTGGCTACTCTGGATGGTTTGAACCGTTTGTTCTGAGTATCTCCAACCTGCCAGGCTAAACAGTCTGGCAGAGACCCGATGATTAGCTTTTCTTTTGCAGGAGGCATTTGATTTCGGTCAGCTGTTGCTGCAAATCTTCAAGGTTGGGTTGACCCTCATTCTTAATAGCTTCTTCTTCACTGCGCACCTTTTGACGCTCTTCCTCCAGAACGTTGACGACAATACCAATGATCATGTTCAGAAAGGCGAAGGTCGTGAAGAAAATAAAACTGAGATAGTAGGCCCAGCTCAGTGGGTAGACAGCCATGGTTTCGTACATGACATCGGTCCAGTCTTCGAAAGTCATGACCCTGAACAGGGTCAGCATACTGATGGAGATATTACCCCAGAGTTCAGGATTGATATTCAGGAAGAAGGTGCTGCCAACAGCGGCGTAGATATAAAAAATGATGAACATCAGCAACATGACATAACCCAGTTGTGGCAGAGCTTTCAGCAGTGAGTTCAGTAGCAGTCGAAGCTCGGGGATGACAGATATCATCCGCAGTACCCGGAAAATTCTGATTAATCGACCCACAAGAGCCATCTCGGTATCGCTGACCGGGATCAGGCTGACGATCACAATCAGGGTGTCAAAGAGATTCAAAGAGATTCCAGCCGGACTTGAAGAAATTCTTTTTGTTCTCTTCGCCAAAAAAGCGGATTAGTATTTCCACCAGAAAAAAGAGTGTAATACCGATATCCAGCACGCTGATAGTGCCTTCAAGGTACGGTGGCAGCTTATAAGTCTTCGCGCCAATGACCAGGGCAGAGAAGATGATGATACTAACGACAAAGAGTTCAAATATCTTGTTGGAGCGTATGGCGTTGAAGCGAGCCTGTAAATCGCTGTTTTTCATGGTTTGGTTACGATTAAAAAGGGCGGGTTGACTGCCCCGGATGCGACTGCACCGGGCTATGTTTTAATTTTAAGGCAGTTATTCTACCGTGAATAACATTGCCTCCCCAAGAGGGAGGCAAGTATTTTTTCAGCAGGCAGATTCTAAGTATCTGCTTCTCCTGGTGTCTATCAGATAAAAAGCTTATTGAGGGCAGAAAGAATAATCGATAGGGCCAGACAGCGAGTGATTAGCCCTGATGCACGACTCTGCGGGTCTGGTTTCTGCAATCAGCTGGCCGTTGCGGAAAGAGTGGGTTACCACTGACTGACGTCTGATGGCATCAAAGACGGTCTCGGAGTCCAAAACAATCAGGTTGCCGGGTTTCCCTTCTTCAATCCCGTATTGGTCGTGAATATTCAGGCATTTCGCACTGTTAGTGGTAATCAGGTCGATGCCCTGATTTATCTGATCCAGCCCTGTCATTTGACAGCCCACCAGACCTGTAAACAACACTTGTAGCATATTACAGCCCTGCATCGGGAACCATTGGTCAACAATGTCGTCCTGACCAAAGCAAGCATTTACACCGGCCTCAAGCAGTTCTGGTATACGAGTAATACCACGGCGTTTCGGGTAAGAATCCATTCGCCCCTGAAGGTTCAGGTTGGTTACCGGGTTGGCGATAAAGTGTATGCCTGACCGTTTCAACAGCCGCATCAGCTTCACGACATAGGCGTTGTTATAGGAATGCATGGCAGTAGTATGACTGGCAGTCACACGCTGACCCATGTTGCGTTCCAGAGCCAGACAGGCAACAGTCTCGACAAATCGGGATTGTTCGTCGTCTATCTCATCGCAGTGAATGTCGATCAGGCTGTCGTATTTTTCGGCAAGGTCAAAGACGGTATTGAGAGAGTCCAGAGCATATTCACGGGTGTATTCAAAATGGGGAATAGCACCGACGGCATCACAGCCCAACTTCATGGCTTCTTCGAGAAGCTCTGCACCTTTAGGAAAAGATGGGATGCCTTCCTGCGGAAAGGCGACCAGCTGGATATCAATCAGATCTTTAACTTCTTCTTTCACCTCGAGCAGAGTATGAACGGCGGTAAGACCCGGATCGGTAGTGTCAACATGACTGCGAACATGCTGCACGCCCTGACCTGCATACCAGGCAAGTGCTTTTCTGGCTCTTTGCCTGACGTCGTCGTGAGTCAGGTTTTTCTTGCGCTCAGACCAGTTTTGAATCCCTTCAAAGAGGGTGCCAGTGCGATTCCAGACGGGTTCACCTGCCGTTAGGCAGGTATCCAGATGGACATGAGGATCAATGAAGGGAGGGAGTGCCAGCTTACCCCCGGCGTCAAGGCTATCAGTGTCAGGCTGGCGTTGAGTACCGGCGGGAGTAACGCTCAGGATCATGCCCTGATTAAAAAGGATATCAAACAGGCCTTCCTGTTGATGCAGACGCACATTTTCAAGACGCATGATTTACCTCAGCCCGCTTTTGCCGGAATAGGGCGGTTTTTCAGAATAAAGCATCACAGATAAAGGCGAAATGCACCATTACCTCCAAGTCGGGCTAATGGTACAAAAGTTTCCAGATAGAAAAAGAGTGGCCCGATCCCATTCATTCGTCAAAGCAGGAATAACTGCGAAAACTTGAGAAAGTAGCAACCCAAGTGGCCCAAGGGAATTTCACAGTGTTTTCTTTTAATTAGCCGTAATGAACGTCAACTCTGAGTGAGTTGATTGAATGCCTTGGCCAACTCAATGTCTGTTGCCTAGATAGAGTGAACTCGTAGTCGATTGGCTGATTAAGCAACAAATCTAGAAAGTTCAATGGCATGGCAGGCACTGGTTGTACTTCCCTTCCCCTGAGACTGGTTCTGCACAAAGGACAGATACTATTGGCCGATAGCCACCTCGCCACGCAGTCTTTGTGAAACATATGGTGGCAATCTTCGAGAACCCTGACTTCCCTTCCGTCAAAGGATTCGAGACAAACAGGGCAATTGTCGGTGGGCTCTTGATAAGGTGCTGACGGACTTGGTGTGCTGGGTGGTGTGCCGAGTGGTCTGGTTCCGTTCATATCTCATACTCCTGTCTCTGATTTTTCAAATGGCTTATAGTTTTAGATCATTGTCTATGCATTTAGTTCCCTGTGCATATAAGTACCTAACCAGTTGGTTTCGCATATTCTGGACGGCGGCTTTTTCCACCCTTCTGCGTTCCAACTCTGGTTGCGTAGCTACGGCTACGTGCCCGTCGTTGCGCCTTGAAGAATGAAAAAATCCACTCGCCAGAATATGCGAAACCAACTGGCCAGGTACTTAGAAAAGCTCTTTTGCTGAGAAGGTTCTGAAAGCAACAGGCAGCGAATGTCTCTAATGCCCCGTTTTTACTTTTAACTTTTAGAATAAAGCATCACAGATAAAGGCGAAATGCACCATTAACTCCAAGTCGGGCTAATGGTACAACAGTTTCCAGATAGAAAAAGAGTGGCCCGATCCCATTCATTCGTCAAAGCAGGAATAACTGCGAAATCCCGAGAAAGCAGCAACCCAAGCGCCTCCACCACGGGAATTCACCAGTGATTTCTTTTAATTAGCGGTATATTCAACTCTGACTGAGTCATCGACTAAATTCCCTGCCGGACGTCATGTCAGCAGCCCATGTTGAGAGAAGCTTGAATCTAACGGCGCAGGCAAGTATTCAACTCTGACTGAGTCATCGACAATATTCCCTCGCGATGTCAGCAGCCCATTTTGAGAGAAGTCTACATATGCCTGCGCAGACGAAAAAACTTGAAAGCTCAACGGCATGGCAGGCACTGGTTGTGCTTCCCTTGCCCTGAGACTGGTTCTGCACACAGGACAGATACTATTGGCCGATAGCCACTTCGCCACGCAGTCTTTGTGAAACATATGTCGGCAATCTTCGAGAACACTGACTTCCCTATCGGCAAAGGATTCGAGACAAACAGGGCAATTGTCGGTGGGCTCTTGATAAGGTGCTGACGGACTTGGTGTGCTGGGTGGTGTGCCGGGTGGTGTGCCGGGTGGTCTGGTTCCGTTCATATCTCATACTCCTGTCTCTGATTTTTCAAATGGCTTATAGTTTTAGATCATTGTCTATGCATTTAGTTCCCTGTGCATATAAGTACCTAACCAGTTGGTTTCGCATATTCTGGACGGCGGCTTTTTCCACCCTTCTGCGTTCCAACTCTGGTTGCGTAGCTACGGCTACGCGCCCGTCGTTGCGCCTTGAAGGATGAAAAAATCCACTCGCCAGAATATGCGAAACCAACTGGCCAGGTACTTAGAAAAGCTCTTATGCTGAGAAGGTTCTAAGCAACAGACAGAGAATGTTTTTAACGCCCCGTTTTCACTGTTTAATATTTAGTCAGTCAGTAAATAAAGCACTACCAGCCCACATCAGGAGAGGCAACAAGTAATACTTTGATCTAATTGTGAGATCTGAACCAAATTCCTATTGTTAAAGTATCGAAGCTAAGTCTTATGACAAGGATGTTAGTATGATCTTGGAAAAACTTTGCGGTCAAAACTGGCCTGCCCATTTAAGAACAAACTCGGGCTGTCAGGTTAATGGCATTGCCCAGGGTAACTCAGGAAGATTCCGGGTCCGAGAGGTAAGGAGTTGTCAAGTTGAAGAGAATTTGATGCCAAAGGGCGTCTCTGACATAACATTCCGGTCCGCCACCAGAGGTTTGGTGAATATTTCTAAAAGCCTCGCTGCAGCCGCTAATTCTTGTGGGAAATTACCTGACCGAAAGGTAAAAGTAGCGGCAGTAGCTGCTGAATTCACTATTAAGTTGACAATGAAGCTGGTCGTGAAACCACAAATTACTTCTTATTTAAAAACAGCCGTCAAACCATGATAACAAGGCCAGTGACCATCGGACTTGAAAGTGCTTTAAACGCTCTCCACCAGCTTTTGCCAAGGTAGTTGTCTGTTGCTCGAAGCGATGGCTATCTTCAGGGAAGCACTTGACTGACAAAATGACACTGGGGTGGATTTCCATGACACTTGAATTCCAGCCAGCGAAAAAATGAGTTCTGCTTCTGTTGTTACTGCTTTCATTAATAATTACGGTTCAGGAAAAGTTTCGGGTATTCGAAATGGAGTGAAGATTTGATCACTTTCTCAGCTTATTTTTTCAGGTGTGTAAATCGAATTAGTGTGCCGGTTTGAATTATATGTATCAATTGCCTGACGACTTACGACGGTATTTATCAACCAGCGGCCTGAGTGCCCGTGCCTGCTCAGCAATGACCGGATCATTACCAGGTTCCGCACTGGTCAATCTTGCATAGATAGGGTTGTCATCTTCTGGTCAGGTTCCTCTCCCTGCCTGCACTTGTGACACCGGATGCTTCACGGTGTAACAAACTAACGTATGGCCTGAGTGTCTGTGCCTGCTCAGCAATGGCCGGATCATTGTTTCGTTCTGCACTACTCAACCTTACATAGATAGGGTTGTCATCTTCAGGCCATGTTCCTCTCCTTGCCAGCACTTGTGTCACCAGATGCTGCACAGAGTACAAATTAACCGATGGCCTGAGTGCCTGTGCCTGCTCAGCAATGGCAGGATCATTGCTATGTTCTGCACTACTCAACCTTGCATAGATAGGGTCGTCATCTTCAGGCCAGGTTCCTCTCCCATCCTGCATTTGTGACACCAGATGCTGCACAGAGTACAAATTAACCAATGTCCTGAGTGCCTGTGCCTGCTCAGCAATGGCAGGATCATTGCTGCGTTCTGCACTTCTCAACCTTGCATAGACAGGGTTGTCATCTTCAGGCCAGTTTCCTCTCCCATCCTGCATTTGTGACACCAGATGCTGCACAGAGTACAAATTAACCAATGGCCTGAGTACCTGTGCCTGCTCAGCAATGGCTGGATCATTGCTGCGTACTGCACTTTTCAACCTTGCATGGATATGTTTGTTATCTTCAGGCCAGGTTCGTCTTCCTGCCAGCATTTCTGACACCAGATGCTGCACAGAGTACAAATTAACCAATGGCCTGAGTGCCTGTGCCTGCTCAGCAATGGCCGGATCATTGCTGCGTTCTGCACCTCTCAACCTTAAATAGATATATTCGTCATCTTCAGGCCAGGTTCCTCTCCCATCCTGCATTTGTGACACCAGATGCTGCACAGAGTGCAAATTAACCAATGGCCTGAGTGCCTGTGCCTGCAAAGCAATAGCCGGATCATTGCGACGTTCTGCACTACCCAACCTTAAATAGATATATTCGTCATCTTCAGGCCAGGTTCCTCTCCCTGCCCGCAGTTGTGACATCAGATGCTGCACAGAGTAAAAATTAACCAATGGCCTAAGTGCTCGTGCCTGCTCAGTAATGGCCGGATCATTGCTACGTATTGCACTGCTCAACCTTGCATAGGTACATTCGTCATCTTCAGGCCAGGTTCTTCTCCCTGCCTGCATTTCCGTTACAATTTGAGCAACCTCCTGGAGTGCGATACGAGCAGAGCTGACTAGTCTCTCTTGGTTGACAGTGTTTTCTTTATGGATCAAAAAACCATGTAAAACGCCCTGATCATGCCGACATTCCGGGCAGGAATTAACTGTTCGCTCATCAATTTCTGTCGTTAACCACAGTTTCAGACAGTCTACATGAAACAAATGCGAACATGACGTTTTCACCACGTCCTCAGATTCCTCAAAATTAGTCAGACATATGCTGCAAGTTCTTCCAACATATTCAACCCCTTGCGCTTCATCAAGGCTGTTCGACGCAGACTCTGGTAGTACAAATACGGGATACAACATAACTGTTTCTGACTGATGTACCTGCGAATAGCCGGACAAACCTTTCCCTTGAAGATGTGCAAGCAGTTCTGAGGCATCTAACGGCATCTGGCTGAATAAGGATTTATTGTGTGCCTTTTTAATTCCATCCAAAGCCGCAGATAAATCTGTTGCCCTGACGAATTGTCGGGATTTACCGGAAGTGGTGGGATACCCATTATGAAGCCATTGTTTCAGCCACTGGCTGATCCGGGCCAAAGCTAACAGGTAGTCAAACTGCCAGTCGGGCAGATTAAAAAATCCCTTGGCAGGAATGCCCGGCATAAAAGGAGGAGAAGGTGGTGGTGGGTCAAATGGAAAGCCTCCCCCTGATAATCGCAAGTTGGGTTCAGGTATTAATGCGGGCCATTCTGGCAATGGGAAGCTCATGCCATTTTTCTCTGCTTCCTCAGAAACCTTACTTGTAGCCAGGTCACCCTCGTCACTGTCAGTTCTATCCAGTTGCAATTCAGGGCTGATACACAAGAAGTTTCCTTGTTCCGTTGATGGGGTTTCAATATTATCGCGATTGAGTAGATAACAGTTGAATGAAACTTCGTCTATTGGCACCCTGCCAATATGGGTAGCATTTGCAGCGACCAGCATTTCTTCAAACAAGGCCAGAGAGTCTTCAGGCACAAAGAAGACAAAATCTGTTATCAGATAAGCCTCCTGGTCAAGCGCCCTGTTTGTGACGATGAGCAGACGTCCTTGAAAACGGCTATCACCAAATCCACTGACCGCCAAAGAGATCAAGAGCGTCCCGATTATAAGAAAGATCACTGTTTTAATTTGCACTCAAATTTCCATCTTTCTTTAGTCAGGGCTGAGTGTAGCTCAGAGTGCGGGCAGGCTCGCCTGACAGTTTCGACCATACTCATCGCAATACCTTGCCATCTCCCGGGAAAAAAACAAAAAAACAGTATGAGTAAACCTGCTGTCTGGATCGAAACAGAGCGCTGGTTGACTTCAGTCATTACCGATAACTAAAGTATCCAGACCCTATAGACCTGAGGGCTGACAGGGTTCATGCTATTGCCCAACGCAAGCAATTCAAAGGACACAAGAGCAATGACAAAAAGAGTAGCTCTGGTCTTGGGCAGTGGTGGTGCCCGGGGTTATGCCCATGTCGGGGTCATTCGGGAGCTGGAGGCCAGAGGGTACAAAATTACGGCAATAGCCGGTTCTTCCATGGGCTCACTGATCGGTGGTCTATGGGCTACGGGTAAACTGAATGAGTACTGTCAATGGGCCGAGACCCTTGATTCGTTCGAGATTATCCGTTTGTTGGATATTTCTTTGGGGCGTCCGGGCGTCATCAAGGGTGACCGTCTTTTTGAACGCATGCGCGATATTATTGGTGACTGTCGTATAGAAGATCTGCCGATTCCCTATACAGCGGTGGCTACCAGCTTGACTTATCGCAAGGAAATCTGGTTTCAGCGTGGTGATCTGGTGACGGCTATTCGTGCTTCCAGTGCCATTCCTTCTTTGTTCAGTCCGGTAGAAATACATGGTCAGGTGCTGGTAGACGGCGGTGTGCTTAATCCTTTGCCAATGGCGCCTGCGGGGTCCGCTCTGGCCGATATGGTGGTGGCTGTTGATCTGTTGGGCAAACCTTTTCAGAAAAATGACGGGGCTGAAGAGAGAGAGAAGGAGAAAAAATCCATTTTTGACGGGCTTATTGATAAGTTTGTAGGTGTCAACGAGAGTAAAAAGTCTCAGGATGAACTCAGTGCTTCCATGAGCCTGATGGAAATTTCCAACCAATCCATGGAAGTGATGCAGGAGTCACTTTCCCGATATAAAACGGCGGGCTATCAGCCAGATGTCCTGGTCAATGTGCCTCGAAACATCTGTCAGTTCTACGAATTCCATCGCTTTAACGAGATCGCGGCTGTGGGCAGACAATTGGCTATTGATGCCCTGGATCAATGGGAATCCCGTCACCAGGAGGAGTCTGCCATTCTCCTGGAAGCATAAGTTTCCTCTGTTTGAAAAAAATCTCAACCTATTAGTGAGGCTGAGTGCTGAAGGTGTTTGTGAAGGGTTATCAGGCTTTTCTCTTCAAAAGCACAAGAAGCGACCCGGTCCCGCCTTCTGAAGGGGGTGCTGAACAAAATGCCAGGACTTCCGGAAGCTGTCGCAGCCAGTGATTGACATGACTTTTCAGGGTGTTCTGGCGATTGGTACTGCGGTGTGATTTGCCATGGATAATTCGAACGCATTGCATGCCTTCATTACGGCAGAACAATAGAAATTCTGAAATCAGCTCCCTGGCTTCCTCGATCCTGTAACCGTGGAGATCCAGTTGATACTGGATAGGCAGTAATCCCTGGCGTAACTGGCGCATACGGGTATGTTGAATGCCTGATCTGCTGTATACCAGTTTTTGCTCTGGTTCTATAGGTTCAACCCAGGCTTCCGAAAGAGCGGCTCCGCCCGGCTTGTCTTCCATCTGAGCAGACTGCCGACGAGCTCTGAGTGTACAGTCGGGCACTTTAGTCGCTGGTTTTTTGAGCTCGGCAGAGCGGTTGGTTTTCTTCAATGGCCGCACGTCCATCATGGCTTCTTTGAAAAGGCCTTCCTGATCGTCGTTATCGTTTTCGGTCATGACTCTGCGCTCATTTTTAAACAGACTTAACAGGCTCCTGGCAGCCTGAAATAGAGGTATTCTAACCCTAATTGTGGTCTGACTAATACCGTGGCAGCTGTTCGGAGCCGTTTGCGGCGAAAAAGTGGTTCTTTGCCTGTGCCTGAATATGCTACCTTATGGCGGTTTTGCAGGGGAGATCCTGAAAGTGACCCAGAGGAGAGAGAGTGACTGAAATCAGTGACACGCGTACTGGCAAGTCCTACAGAGCCATCAAGCCCTATGATGGTCTGGTCAGTATCCGGGACTTCATTCGCTGGGCGGCATCACGATTTAACGAAGCCGGGCTGTTTTTCGGGCATGGAAGTGATAATGCTCTGGATGAGGCTTTTCATCTGGTGTTTCAGGTGCTACAGCTGCCCTGGGAATTGCCGGAACCCTACATGGACTGCCGACTTTCCCTGAATGAGCAGGAGAGAGTGGCAGGGCTGATCGAGCGCAGAATTTCAGAACGCAAACCCTTGGCTTACCTTGTCAATCAGGCCTGGTTCTGTGGTCAACCCTATTACGTTGATGAGCGAGTGTTGGTACCTCGTTCACCGATTGCCGAGCTGATTCAGCATCAGTTTCAACCCTGGTTGATGGACATCCGGGTTGAAAGGGTGCTGGATCTTTGTTCAGGTTCCGGCTGTATTGGTATTGCTGTGGCCCATGAGTTTCCTCAAGCCACAGTCGACTTACTGGATATATCAGAAGACGCTCTGGAAGTGGCGGGTATCAATATCGACAGTCATGAACTCTGGGGCAGGGTTCAGGCCATTCGTTCTGATCTTTTTGAAGCGATCGATCATGCTCCGGAAAAGCCAAAGTATCAGCTGATTGTCAGCAATCCACCCTACGTGGATGCTGAAGATATGGCCGATTTTCCGGATGAGTTCAGCCACGAGCCGGAGCTCGGTCTGGCAGCGGGAGAAGACGGTTTGGATATGGCCCGCGTTATTCTGGCACGTGCCGCAGACTTTCTGGATGAAAAGGGTTTGCTGGTTCTGGAAGTAGGTAACAGTCATTGGGCCCTGAGAGATGAGTATCCTGATGTGCCGTTTATCTGGCCGGAGTTTGAAGCAGGTGGTCATGGCATCCTGATACTGGATGCCGGAAGCTGTCGTAAATATCAGCCTCTGTTTAGCAGCCGTGAGCAAAGAAAGCAGGCTGAAACAGCTATGAATGACTGAAACCTTTTTCTGGAAAAAGGTTTCACAGTAGAGCATTAAATCCCTGACGGGAGCAACGACGGACAACTGTCAGAGGAGGGGGAAGTTGAAATGGCAGGCAACAGCATAGGCCAGGTTTTCAGGGTTACGACCTTTGGTGAGTCCCATGGTATTGCCCTGGGGTGTATAGTGGATGGCTGCCCTCCGGGCATACCTCTGAGTGAGGCCGATCTGCAAAAGGATCTCGATCTGCGCAAGCCCGGTACCTCTAAATATACGACGCAGCGTCGTGAGCCGGATCAGGTCAGGATTTTGTCCGGCGTTTTTGAAGGTAAAACCACCGGCACCCCCATTGGTTTGCTTATCGAAAATGTGGATCAGCGTTCCAAAGATTATTCCAATATCATGGATCGTTTTCGTCCTGGCCATGCTGACTATACCTACACCCACAAATACGGCTTTCGTGACTACCGTGGCGGCGGGCGCTCGTCTGCTCGTGAAACCGCCATGCGTGTTGCAGCCGGTGCGATTGCCCGGAAATACCTGGAAAGTCAGGGCATCGAAATTAAAGGTTATCTGTCCCAGCTGGGCACGATCAGTATCGACAAGATTGACTGGGATGAAGTTCGCAACAATCCTTTCTTCTGCCCGGATGCGGATAAAGTGCCCGCCATGGAAAAACTGATCGATGATTTGCGTCGTGATGGTAATTCTACCGGGGCCAAAGTGACCGTGATGGCTACAGGTGTGATGCCGGGACTGGGTGAACCGGTTTTTGATCGTCTGGATGCCGACCTGGCTCATTCTCTGATGAGCATTAATGCCGTCAAAGGTATTGAGATAGGCGATGGCTTCGACTCTGTAGCCCAGAAGGGAACAGAGCATCGTGATGAGTTGACGCCAGAAGGCTTCCTGTCCAATTCAGCCGGTGGTGTTCTTGGCGGTATCAGCTCAGGTCAGGATATTGTTGCCCATATTGCCCTGAAACCCACTTCCAGCATGACTGCGCCTGGCAAGAGCATCAATATGGAAGGCGAACCTGTTGAAGTGGTCACAAAGGGACGTCACGATCCCTGTGTCGGAATTCGTGCTGTACCCATTGCTGAAGCCATGATGGCTATCACCCTGATGGATCACCTGATGCGTCAACGTGCCCAGAATGCTGATGTGGTCAGTCCGGCTCCGGTTATTCAGGGTCAGGCCTGAACCGTTCCGTTCCCCGGCCCTCTGTCAGGGGTCGGGGGTTGTGTTATGAGTATTCAACGGCTTTCAGTGGCTTACTTTTTGCCAAACTGATCAATGTCTTCAGCATCCCAGGCGTAGTTAATCCAGTGGTCGTGGATGTCCTCACCAGTGAAGAAGTGGCTCAGCCTCTCTGGCAGTGTGCCTTTCTTTTCTTTCAGTTTATTGTGCACGACGAAGGCAGCAAACTCGGTTTCAGGGTGTGTGTCGTACAGATGATTCAGTGTGAACTGCAGAGTGGTTCTTTCATCATCGACCTCATCAATGACCAGAACTTTTTTACCATCCAGGTTGGTGTCTGTTTCCAGCCATTGTAGTTTGACCGGTGTCTCTGATGGCGCCGTACCTGTCTCGTCACTGTAGCGGGAGAGGGATACAATCAGAATCGGTTTGTTGATATAGGTGCGCATGATGCGTGCTGGAATCAGACCACCGCCACCAATGGCCAGGAGATAATCAGGCTCAAATCCGGAGGCTCTGATCTTTTCCGCTGAGGCGCGAATGGTGTTATGGATATCGTTATAGGTGAAATTATATTGCTCCATGAGCACTTAAACCTTTAGATGAATGAAGAGTCTTTTGACAGGCTAATAAAACTGAAGCAGGGAAGGATAGGCGATTTAATATTGATAAGCCAAGTAGGGCTTTCCACTGCAGCATTAAGAGGCCATCCGGTTTGAGAATGGCCTGCCTTGGTGTCAGGGTGACGTGACCGGTTGGTACATGGCTTCGATTTCCTTGCGGAAACGTTCCATGATAATCTTTCTGCGCAATTTCAGTGTTGGCGTGATCTCTCCCGTTTCGATGGAGAATTCACGAGGCAGCAGAGTGAATTTCTTAACCTGCTCGTACCGGGCCAGTTCTTTCTGAATGTGATCCAGGCGTTTCTGGAACATAGCCCGGATATCCGCATTGCGGATCAGATCCATTTTGTTTTCGTATTTCAGGTCAGTGCTTTTTGCGTACTCTTCCAATGCTTCAAAAGCAGGTACTATCAAAGCAGAAACATAGTTTTTGGCATCAGCAATGATGGCAACCTGTTCAATAAACCGATCCTTGCCCAAAGTGCCTTCTATGTATTGAGGTGCAATATATTTGCCGTTGGACGTTTTCATCAGCTCCTTGATGCGCTCGGTGATGCGAAGCTGCCCTGTCTCATCGATCAGACCTGCATCGCCGGTTTTTAGCCAGCCATCGGCATCAAAGGCTTTGGCTGTTTCATCCGGCTTTTTGTAGTAGCCGCGCATGACGGTTGGGCCTTTCACCAGTATCTCGCCTTCCTGCCCGATTTTAACCTGAGTGCCGGGGAGCGGTGAGCCGCAGCTGCCAAACTGGTAACCCGTATCGCGAAAGCAGGTAACAGTTGCCGTGGTTTCAGTCATGCCATAACCCACTTTGACATTGATGCCAAGGGCATGGAAAAAACGGTTGATTTCGTCATCCAGCCGGGCACCACCACAGGGCATGAAACGGATACGCCCTCCCAGCTTTTCTTTGATTTTGCTGAACACCATTCTGTCAGCCAGCTGGTTCAGGCTTGTCAGATAACCGGGTACTGTCTTGCCCTGGCGCTTCAATTCCATGGTGGTGAGACCGACTTTCATAGCCGTATTGAAAATAAAGCGCTTAAGCGGAGAGCCCTTTTGTACCATGGTGTTCACGCCGGTATAAATCTTCTCGTAGAAGCGTGGTACTGCACAGACCACCGTTGGCTTCAGTGTGGGCAATATTTCTGCAATTTTGGTCGGATCTTTCAGGTAGCAGTTAACAGCGCCCCGGGTCAGAACGTAATAACTCCAGGCCCTTTCAAAAATATGGCTCAGAGGCAAAAACGCTATGGATACATCGGTATGGTCAATATGAATCAGAAGATCATGTGACTCAAACGATGCACCGATGCTGTTGTAATCGAGCATAACGCCTTTTGGTTGACCGGTGGTGCCCGAGGTATAGATCAGGGTGTAGAGGTCGTCCAGAGCCTGATTTTTCAGGCGTTCTGTCAATAATTCGGACTCAGTGGGAGCACTGGCCATAAAATCACTGAAATACAGTGCTTTATCGCAGCCTTTCAGGTTAGTCCGGGAGTCAAATACAATAACTTTCTCCAGACATTCACAATGGTCCAGAAGCTTCAGCGCGCTATCGAACTGCTCCTGTTCGCCGACAAACAAAATGGAAATTCCGGCATCTTCAATAATGTAGCGAGCCTGCTCAGCGGTATTGGTTGGGTAAATGGGCACAGTGACGCAGCGAGTCTGCAAAATGCCAAGGTCTGCAATAGTCCATTCGGGAAGGTTCTGCGACCAGATCCCGATATTAGTCTGAATCGGCAGATTGTCTGTTAGCAGAGAGCGAGAAACGCAATCGATCTTTTCTCCGAGCTGCTGCCAGTTAATGGATTGCCATTGATGATTTTCAGAGAAACGAATAGCCGTTTGACGGGAATGGTTATTTGAGCGCTGACGAATCAGGCTGACAAGGTGCGACGGAGGATTATCATTCATTGGCAAGCAATATACATATTATAGAAGTGACTGTTTTCTCGGTTCAAAAAACGACACTTTCTGCTTATGGCTGATTTTATTTAGCATCAAACAGGTTGCAGCCTGTTTTCAATGCTTTCGTTTGCGGCGAAGAATATTACAGGAGTAACGATAAATACTATTTGATTTATATCAGTTTTCTAGCAGCCTGTCGGACTTAAGCGTCCGTAGCGAGGATTGCAAGAAATTGAGGATAAAAATCTCTGTTTCTGAGGAGAATAGCGAGCTATTTGACGAAGAAACAGGGATTTTTAGACCAATTTATTGCAACCGCACGACTGCATGGATGCAGGAGCTAGAGCAACGCAGGAGCAGTTGCCGTGTAGGACAGTCTTAAGTCCTACAGGCTGCTAGTGCTTCCAGAATGCTGGAGTGAAGAGTACCAAAACGGTAATAACTTCCAGTCTGCCTAGCAGCATTCCCACGCTCAGGAACCATTTGGCGGCATCAGGCAGTGATGAAAAGTTGCCCGCAGGTCCGATAATATCTCCAAGTCCGGGACCTACGTTGGCAACTGCTGTCAATGCACCACTGAGACTGGTGACAAGATCCAGCCCCAGAAAGCTCAAAAGCAGGGTGAGAATAGTGGTCAGGAGTGCGAAAAAGAAGCAGAAAGCGATCAGAGATCTCAATATGTCGCTACTGATTTGATGGCCGTTGTAGCTTTGTACAAAACAGGCTCTCGGATGAGCCAGTTGTTTCAGTTGAATGCCCAGCAAACGTGCTGCAATCTGAAAACGGAAAACCTTTATTCCTCCTGCTGTGGAGCCTGAGCAGCCACCAATGACCGTCAGGCAGAGGAAGAGGGCGGCTGCAAACCCTCCCCATGACTCGTAGTCAGTCAATGCGAAACCTGTCGTCGTGATCACAGAAGTAGTATTAAAGGCGACCAGGGTCAAAGACTTGAGCAGTGAATAATCACTGTTTATAAACAGTCGCAGAGTCAAAAAGCCCCAGAGTATGAGCAGGAATTTGAGAAAAGCCTGAACCTGGTTATCCCTCAACAAAGACTGAGAATCACCCCTGAGAAATTTGACAAAAAGGACAAAGGGAAGCGATCCAAAAATCATGAACACTATAGCAACCCAGTGAATGAAGGGGTTTTTGAAGTGATCCATGGAGCTGTCGGAAGTTGAGTAGCCTCCGGTGGAAAGCGTGGTCATGGCGTGGTTGATGGCTTCAAAGCCATGCATGCCTCCGAGAAAATAGAGATACGCACAAAAAATGGTCATACCCAAGTAGATACAAACAATACGTTTGGCGATGCTGCCTGAACGGGGCATGGCTTTGTCTGACCAGTCGGAAGATTCGCTTTGGAACAGACGCATACCACCGACTTTCAGAAAAGGCAGTACCGCTACAGCCAGGACAATAAAGCCAATGCCGCCGAGCCATTGAAGTAGAGAGCGCCACAGCAGGACCCCGGTATTCATCTGGTCAAGTCCACTGAGCACGGTAGAACCGGTGGTTGTAATCCCGGACATGGTTTCAAAGAATGCGTCGGTGTAGCTGATATCCAGCTGTATGTAGAGAGGCAGAGCTGCGAAGGCACTCAGTGTCAACCAGGATGCGTTGGTCAGCAGAAATATTTGCCTTGGTTGCAGGCTGAATACATGTACACGACAAAAGTAGTAAAGTGGTGCGCCTGCCAACAGGGTGATCAGGGCCGACAAGCCGAATGAATAAATTCCTTCCTCGCCAATGACGAAATCATGCAGGGCTGGCAGTAGCATCAATACTGACAGCATCATCAGAAACAGGCCTATGACAAGCAGAACGGGGCGCAAATTCATGGTTGTTTTTGTTTAATCAGTCAAACCTCGAACTATTGCACTTAAAGGGTTCGAAGTAATTAGGGGTTAATACCAGTACATGGCTTCAATGAGTGTATCCTCAATTTTTGCCAAGAAAGCATGTTGCCGCAAGATTCATGGAGCGATCATGAACAGCACGACAACATCAAGAGGATGAGAAAATGAGTCAGCTGAAAAACAGCAGAGCGAAAAATTCGATGCCTTTTGTAAAGGCTGCTTATAAAAATGACTTATAAAAAGAACGGGTTAGATTTTCACGATCACACGACCGGTCACCTGACCCACCGTGATGGCTTCAGCGTACTCAGCAATTTCTTCCAGTGTCACTTCCTGACAGGCAGAGTTGTAAAAATCAGCAGGTAACAGGTCCACCAGTCGCTCCCAGGCCTGAGTACGTTTTTCTGTTGGACACATCACAGAGTCGACGCCCTGGAGGTTTACGCCCCTCAAGATGAATGGCATCACCGTAGTCGGAAGGTCAAAACCTCCTGCCAGTCCACAGGCTGCAACGGCACCGCCATAGTTCATTTCTGAGAGAACCCTGGCGAGCAGCTTGCTGCCAACCGTATCAATTGCACCCGCCCACATTTGTTTATCCAGCGGGCGGGCGGGCTCCTCAAAACGGCTTCTTGGCAGGATCAGTTTGGCTCCCAGGTTGACCAGCATGCCGGAGTTTTCCGGACGACCTGATACAGCGACAACATCGTAATGCAATTTTGCCAGCAGGGCGACAGAAGTACTGCCCACGCCACCACTGGCACCGGTGACCAGAATTTCACCTTTTTCAGGTGTGACACCTGAGTGTTCCAGAGCCATTACGCACAACATTGCTGTCAGACCTGCTGTGCCGATTATCATGGCTTTCTGGCTGTTGAGTCCCTTTGGCATTTTTACCAGTTGACTGGCTTTGACCCTGGCTCTTTCAGACATACCACCCCAGTGGTTTTCACCCACGCCCCAGCCGGTGAGGATAACTTTGTCACCTTCTGAAAATTCAGGATTGTCAGAATCAATGACTGTACCCGCAAAATCAATGCCCGGTACCATGGGAAAGTTGCGGATAATCTTGCCCTTGCCAGTGATGGCCAGACCGTCCTTATAGTTCAGCGAGGAATATTCGACGGCTACCGTGACCTCCCCTTCGGGTAAACGACTGTCGTCCAGTTCCCGGACAGAAGATACAGTGGCTTGGCCTTCCTGCTCCAGCAACAGCGCCTTGAACATACAACACTCCGTCAGTTCTGTGAAAGGTAGTGAAATCGATAGTGGAATTATAGGGACAAGTTGGCGAATAACAATGATCAGCCGGTTTCCTGATTCAGAAGGTCCAGAAGCGCATTGGCCGCATTCGACAGGGTTCGCTCTTTGTGGATGATATACCCCAACTTTCTTGAAGGCGTATGGCATTGTGTGTTCAATGCAATGAGATCGTCGTCCAGCATCGAGGCGGGCAAAATGGTCCATGCCAGACCGATGGAAGCCAGCATACGGATTGTTTCGAGGTAATTGGAAGACATGGTGGTTTGCAAAGACAGACCTTCTTCTTCAAACAGTGTGCGAACCAGCCGGTGAGTGAATGTGTTTGAGCTTGGCAGAATTGCCTGATGTTCACTTAACTGCTGGGTGGTGACTTTTTTCAGGCTGGATAAGGGGTGGTCTCTGGCCGCCATAAAAATCAGCGGGTCATTCCAGACCAGACGGGATTCAAATCGATCCGGGTTGTCAGGAGAGAGTGTTACGATACCGAATTCAATTTCACCACGACTCAGCATTTCATAAGCCACCTCCGAATCCACAAAGCGAATGTCGAGCTTGACATCCGGGTAGCGGCGGGAGTATTCCCTCAAGATGTCAGGGAGCCTGCGTAAGCCTATATGGTGACTGGTGGCTATGGCCAGAGTCCCTTTTACCTGAGTCTTCAGGTTACTGATTTCTTGACGGGAGTCCTTCATCAAGTCCAGCATTTGTCTGGCTTTGGGCATAAGGATGCGTCCAGCTTCGTTCAAATTGATCTGTCGACCCATGCGATCAAATAACTGGGTGCCTAATTGGCTCTCAAGCGAAGCAATGCGCTTGCTGACGGCCGGCTGGGTTAAATGCAGCTTTTCTGCCGCCTGGGAGAAAGACTTGCACTCAGCAACGGTCAGAAATGCGGTGAGGCTGGGTATATCCATGGTTCAGTTTTTTGTAAGGGGTAAATGATTGATAACTTATAGTTATTAATAGCATGAAAAAGATGAATTTGAGTAATCTGTTCTGTCGTTCTAGGATACCCATAAAACGGAAACGCTGTAATGAGGATTCAACCAATGGCAGGTAAGACGCTCTATGACAAGTTGTGGGACAACCACCTTGTTCGTCAACGAGACGATGGTTCGTCTTTGATCTACATTGATCGACAGCTACTTCATGAAGTCACCTCTCCCCAGGCGTTTGAAGGTCTGCGTCTTGCTGGCCGCCGACCCTGGCGAATTGATGCCAACCTGGCAACGCCTGATCATAATGTGCCAACTACCGTTAATGAGCGCAAAACCGGCATTGATGGTATCGAAGATCCTATCTCGAAAATTCAGGTTAAAACGCTGGATGATAATTGCCACGATTTCGATATCGTCCAGTTCGATATGATGGATACCCGCCAGGGGATTGTCCATGTTGTGGGTCCTGAACAGGGCGCAACTCTGCCAGGTATGACCGTAGTCTGTGGTGATTCCCATACCTCTACTCACGGTGCTTTCGGCGCGCTGGCCCATGGTATTGGTACCTCCGAAGTCGAACACGTCATGGCTACCCAGTGCCTGGTTGCCAAGAAAATGAAAAACATGCTGGTGCGTGTTGATGGCGAGCTGGGTTTGGGTGTTACGCCGAAAGACGTGGTTCTGGCCATTATTGGCAAGATCGGAACCGCTGGTGGTACCGGCTTTGCTGTCGAATTTGGTGGCGACGTTCTGCGAGCCATGAGTATGGAAGGTCGAATGACTGTCTGCAATATGGCTATTGAAGCAGGTGCCCGTGCAGGTATGGTTGCGGTCGATCAGACCACGGTCGATTATGTAAAAGGTCGTCCTTTTGCACCCAAAGGCGAGCTCTGGAACAAGGCGGTAGAGGCCTGGTCCGATCTGCACTCTGATGCTGATGCTGTTTTTGATGAAGTGGTTGTTTTAAAAGGTGAAGACATCAAACCTCAGGTGACCTGGGGTACCTCACCTGAAATGGTTCTGCCTGTGGATGCTAATGTACCGTCCCCGGCAGATGCGGAAGGTTATGCAAGAGCCCTCGAGTACATGGGGCTGACAGCAGGCATGCCGATCACGGATATCCCTGTTGATCGTGTTTTCATTGGTTCCTGTACTAACTCCAGAATTGAAGACCTCAGAGAGGCGGCTGCTGTCGTAAAAGGTCGAAAGGTAGCTGACACCGTTAAGGAAGCTCTGGTTGTCCCGGGCTCGGGTCTGGTAAAAGAACAGGCAGAAAATGAAGGGTTGGACAAAATCTTTGAAGCGGCCGGTCTGCAATGGCGTGAGCCGGGTTGCTCCATGTGTCTGGCCATGAATGCCGACAAACTGGGTGCCGGTGAGCATTGCGCATCCACTTCAAACCGCAATTTTGAAGGTCGTCAGGGTTTTGGTGGTCGAACCCATCTGGTAAGCCCGGCTATGGCCGCAGCGGCTGCGGTAACCGGCCATTTTGTTGATGTGCGTCAGATGATGGGGCAGGGGGCTTAAGACACCATGAAGGCATTTACTATTCATAAAGGTTTGGTAGCACCTCTTGATCGTGCCAATGTTGATACCGACATGATCATTCCCAAGCAGTTTCTCAAGTCCATCAAGCGCAGTGGCTTTGGTCCCAATCTGTTTGATGAGTTGCGCTACCTTGATGAGGGCCAGCCCGGCCAGGATTGTTCAAAGCGTCCGGTGAATCCTGACTTTGTGCTGAATCAGGATCGTTATCAGGGGGCATCGGTACTGATCGCCCGTCAAAACTTTGGTTGTGGCTCCAGTCGGGAGCACGCTCCATGGGCTCTGGATGATTTTGGTTTTCGCTGCGTCATTGCGCCGAGCTTTGCTGATATTTTTTACAACAACTGTTTCAAAAATGGCATTCTGCCGATCACTCTCTCGGAAGAGGCTGTTGACGAGCTGTTCAGTGAAATTGATGCGCAGGAAGGCTATCAGCTGAAAGTGGATCTGGAACGTGAAAAAGTGATCAAGCCTGATGGCAGTGAACTCAGCTTTTCGATTGATGAGTTCAGACGTCACTGTCTGCTCAATGGTCTGGACGACATAGGTCTGACATTGCAGGACGCTGATGCGATCAAAGCCTTTGAAGGGCACCATCGCAACAGTCAGCCCTGGCTGTTTGATGCTATTCATTAAATTTTGCCAGTTTAACAAATAACAAAGTAAGTCGACTCTTGCTCCCATACACCAGAGGCTATTGCAAAGCTCTCACTCCCGCGCCGGGGTCCAAAGGGCCTGAGAGCGTGGGAATCAGCTTTTTGTGACAGCCGCCGGAGCCCGGGGGGAGTTTTTCAACAGCCTGCCCAGTGTCAAATCGAGCTTACAAAACACTGTTTTTAATGAGAGGTAAAGGGAAGTGAGTAAACAGATTTTATGCCTGCCCGGTGACGGCATTGGCCCTGAGATTGTGGCAGAAGCGCTGAAAGTTCTGGATGTCGTTAAAACCCGCTTTGGGTTGGCTATTGAAATCAGTGAAGGTTTGGTGGGTGGTGCTTCGCTGGATGTTCATGGTGTTCCCCTGACCGACGAGACTCTGGCCGAAGCGAAAAAATCTGACGCGATTCTCTTTGGTTCTGTGGGTGGTCCCAAGTGGGATGACCAGCCGATGATGAACCGTCCTGAGCGTGGACTGCTGAAGCTGCGTTCCGAAATGGGACTGTTCGCCAATCTGCGACCAGCAATGCTGTTTCCCCAGTTGGCAGAAGCATCCAGTCTCAAGCACGAACGGGTGGCGGGTCTGGATATTCTGATCGTCCGTGAACTGACCGGTGGTATCTACTTTGGTGAGCCAAGAGGTGTTCGTACCCTCGAGAGCGGAGAGCGGGAAGGTTACAACACCTATGTCTACCGTGAATCTGAAATCAAGCGTATTGCCAAAGTGGCTTTTGAAGCGGCTCAAAAGCGTGGTGGTCGACTGACATCGGTTGATAAATCCAATGTGCTTGAAGTGACCGCTCTCTGGCGTGAAATAGTGTCAGATATGGGCTCTGACTACACCGATGTGGAACTGAGTCATATGTATGTTGATAATGCGGCAATGCAGCTGGTGCGTGAACCCAAACAGTTTGATGTAATGGTCACCGGCAACATGTTTGGCGACATTCTCAGCGACTGTGCTGCTATGTTGACTGGCTCCATTGGTATGTTGCCATCGGCTTCCCTGAACGAAGCCAACCAGGGGATGTATGAGCCTGTGCATGGTTCTGCCCCCGACATTGCCGGTCAGGGTAAAGCGAACCCGCTGGCTCAGATTCTTTCTCTGGCGATGCTGCTCCGATACTCCCTGGGGGAAATTGCAGCGGCAGATGCGATTGAAAAAGCCGTCAGCGATGTTCTGGATCAGGGACTGCGTACCGGAGATATTGCATCAGCAGATTGCAAACAGGTAAGCACCTCTGAAATGGGCGATGCCCTAGTGGCTTGTTTGAAGGGTTGAGCATTTAGGGAGGCTAGTTATGAAAAAGGTCGGTTTTGTTGGCTGGCGGGGAATGGTCGGCTCGGTTTTGATGGATCGTATGCGTGAAGAAAACGACTTTGCGAATATTGACCCGGTCTTCTTTACCACTTCCCAGCAGGGTCAGCCTGGTCCACTCGTAGGTCAGGATGCAGGCAGACCTGCTACAGCGCTTCAGGACGCTCACTCAATTGAAGCGCTGGCCGCTATGGATATCATTATTTCCTGTCAGGGTGGCGATTACACCAATAAGGTTATTCAGCCATTGCGTGACAGTGGTTGGCACGGCTACTGGATTGATGCCGCTTCTTCTCTGAGGATGAAGGACGACAGTGTTATTGTTTTGGATCCGGTCAATCGTCCTGTTATCGATCGGGCCATTGATGCCGGTGTCAGGAATTTTATCGGTGGTAACTGTACTGTCAGCCTGATGCTGATGGCCATTGGTGGTCTGTTTCGTGAGGGGCTGGTGGACTGGGTCAGCGCCATGACTTATCAGGCTGCCAGTGGCGCCGGTGCCCGAAACATGCGTGAATTGATCGCTCAGATGGGTGTGATTCGCGATAACGTTGCCCGGGAGCTGGCCGATCCAGCCAGTGCCATTCTTGATATTGATCGTAAGACATCTGATCTGCTGCGCAGCTCGGATTTACCACAAAGTGAGTTCGGGGTGCCTCTGGCAAGCAGTCTGATTCCCTACATTGATCGTCAACTGGAGAACGGGCAGAGCCGTGAGGAGTGGAAAGCTCAGGCAGAGACCAATAAGATTCTCGGTCTGGACGGTCAGTCTCTGGTGCCGGTTGATGGTGTCTGTGTTCGTGTCGGTGCCATGCGTTGCCACAGTCAGGCGTTGACAATCAAGCTGAACAAAAATGTGCCAATGGCTGATATCGAAAGCCTTGTTGCCAATGCCAACGACTGGGTTTCTCTGATTCCCAATGATCGTGAGGTGACCATGGAGAAGCTGACACCGGCAGCCGTGACCGGCAATCTGGATATTCCTGTGGGTCGTATTCGCAAATTGAATATGGGTCCTGAATATCTGTCTGCCTTTACGGTAGGTGACCAGTTGTTGTGGGGGGCTGCAGAGCCTCTGCGTCGGATGTTGGGAATTTTGCTCTGATCCTTCTGGCCAGCCAGTTTTCTGGCTGGCGATCTGCTAAATGTCTGAGTTGAGCTACTTGGTGGGGTCCTTCTGTTGCCCAGGGTTTCGGCGGTACTCTTCAAGAATTTCGGGTAGCACTTCTCTAGGAGCCTCACCGAGAATAGACTGCCCTACGCGGCAACTGCTCCTGCGTTGCTCTAGCTCCTGCATCCATGCAGTCGTGCGGCGGCAGCAAATTGGTCTGAAAATCCGCTTTTGTTCGTCAAATAGCTCGCTATTCTCCTCACAAAACCGAATTTTCATCCTCAATTTTCTGCCGTCCTCGCTACGGGCGCTATTCTCGGTCTAATGGGATGGTCCGCCCCTCCTAAACGGCTTCAAATGAGCCAAAATGGAGTTAACCATTTAAACAGGATTAACCGGAGCGAACCACCCATGACTATTTCAGTACTTGGTATCGATATTGGCAAGAACAACTTTCACCTGTTTGGTGTTGATGAGCAGGGTAGCAAAGTCATCAGAAAGAAGTCGTCCAGGAAGAACCTTCTAGAGTACGTGGCAAATCTGGAGCCATGCATTATCGCTATGGAAGCTTGTGGTGGTGCTCACTATTTGGCTCGGTTATTCAAGAACTATGAGCATACTGTCAAGCTGATTTCACCTCAATTTGTCAAGCCTTATGTCAAGACCAACAAAAATGACTACAACGATGCTGAAGCGATTGCAGAAGCAGCTTCACGGCCCAGCATGCGTTTTGTACCTGTTAAAACGTCAGAGCAGCAGGCCTGGCAACTTCTGCACCGCTATCGTCAACAAGCGGTTGATCAGAGAACTGCCCTGGTTAACCAGATCCGGGGGTCACTATTGGAAGAAGGTATTGTAGTTGCCCAGGGTATTGGTAAAGTTCGTGCACAGCTTCCACGAATTCTGGAAGATGCTGAAAATGGACTCCATTCGCTGACTCGTGAGCTGCTACATGGTTTATCAGAAGAGTTGGCCAGTCTTGACAAGCGTATTCAACAGTATGACCAGAAAATTCAGGAGCTAGCAAAAAACGACGACGAATGTCGTCGAATGATGACTATGCCGGGTATCGGAGCCATCACTGCCACAGCATTGAAGGCAGCCATTGGTGATGCGACGTATTTTAAATCTGGTCGACACCTTGCCGCATGGATGGGATTAGTTCCAAGACAGCATTCCACAGGCGGTAAGTCAGTCCTGCTGGGCATCAGTAAACGGGGTGATAAATACCTGCGCACATTATTGATACACGGCGCACGTTCGGTACTCCACTGCCTCAAAAATAAGGATGACCGCTGTAAAAAATGGGTTAGCCAACTTAATGAGCGCAGCAATCACAACGTTGCCGCCGTTGGTCTGGCTAATAAAATGGCTCGGATTGTCTGGGTCATCATGACCCGAAATGAAGTTTACAAGGCTGCATAATGAAGTAAAGGCGGCAGCGGCAAAGTAAAGCATAAGCTTAATCAAAGGGGACCCCCCCGCAGATTGCGATGAGCATGTACAGTTGATGGCAAACAGGTAAAAACCGGCAACCTGAAACCTGATAGGAGCCTTGACCCTTGAGGCCGTCGGACTGATAAGGCCAGGTTGCGCGGATACCCATCAGGGCCAGAGGGTTAGACCTCATGAATAGGCCGTATATATGATTGCAGTTATCTTTGTTTGCTAATTAACAAAACAGGCTCTTGCAAAACGGGGCGGACCATATAAGGCTCCTAGGAGGCTTATATGGTTCGCCCGTAGCGAGAACAAGCACCATTCCAGGTCAGCCTTCCAGTTTAAAGAGTTGAAGGATAGATCAAGATAATAAGAGTGTTTTTGTGTCTTCTTCATGAAGGGCGGGCGTCATTTCAAGGAGTAAGGTCATTGTTCCGGTTTACATCAGCAAGCTTGTGTTTTCGATGCATTCTTTTATGATTCGTCAAGTCAAAAGCGTTCTTGCAAACAGTCCCGCATGGTCTCTGCAGACCATCCTCTGAGACCACTGTCATATCGCAGGTTTGTGGTTCGCTATGGTCTTTCCTTTTGTGGTTCGACAGGGCTTTGGTATTATCGAAGAGCTTTCCGCATGGCCATGGTCGGCCATCCTTACCGACTTGTGTCAGGTGGCAGGTTTTTGGTCCGGTATGGTATGTGCTTTTGTGAATAGACAGGCTTGAAGCACTTTTACACACCGACCCGCATGGCCGCCGCTGCCCGTCCTTCCCAATGACAGTTTCCTTACAGGTTTGTTGCCGGGTGTGATCTCTTCTTATGTGATCACTCAGGTCCTGAGAATTCTTGTAGGTCTTGACGCATAGCTGCTGCTGGCCATCCTCTCCGGCCACGGCCACGCCACAGATTCGTTTTCCGCTGTGGATTCTGCTTTTGTGACTCGACAGGGTTTGAGCGTTCTTGCAGACTGTCCCGCATAGTCGCTTCTGGCCATCTTCCCCAACTACGGTTGCGTCACAGGTTTGTTGTCCAGTATGGAAGGTTCTTTTGTGATCCGTCAGGGCTTTAGAAGTTATGCAGAGCGCCCCGCATCGGCGAGGCTTGCCATCGTCCCCGATCACGGTTACATCACAGGTTCGTTGCCCGCTATGGTGATTGTTTTTGTGAGCTGACAGGGCTTTAGCATTATTGCAGACTGCCCCGCAAGGCTGCGGCTGGCCATTCTTCCCGATCATCATCACGGCACAGGTTTTTTGCCCGGTATGGAATCTTCTTTTGTGACCCGACAGGGCGCCAGCACTTCGGCAGACCATTCCGCATGGTCGTGGCTTGCCATCCTCTCCGACTACTTTTACGCCACAGGTTTTTTGCCCGCTATGGTATAAGCTTTTGTGACTCGACAGGGCTTGAAGACTGTTGTAGGACTTTCCGCATGGTCGCTGTTGGCCATTTTTCCCAACCATGGTCAGGTTACAGGTTTGCTGCCCGGTGTGGACGCTTCTTTTGTGATACGCGAGAGCTGCAACATTCTGGCAGACCATTCCGCATGGCCTTGGTTGGCCATCGTCCCCGACGAGTGTTACGTCACAGGTCTTTTGTCCGGAATGGTATCTTTTTTTGTGCGACAAAAGTATTTTTTGATTCTTAAAAACTTTCCGGCATTGCCGCAGTTGGCCATCCTCGCAGACTAGGATCACGTTGCAGATTGCTCGCCCGCTGTAGTCAGTTGTACCGGCTGCGCCTGAACCCATTGAGTCTGCGACCCCGTCTGAGGCGACCCCGTCTTCAGAGCTGCAACGATAGCAGTGTCTATTGGCCACGTGGGAGCATGTACTTTCTCCGGATGTTTCTTCAGTGTCGTATGTCGAACTTTCTTCACAATCTGGCACTATGCTATCGGATGGTTCGGAAGATTGTCGGAATCGACAAACACCATTACAGGGATGGATATAACAATTTAAACCTAAAGTATGCAGGTGTTGTTCAGGATCTTCGTCACCGTCGGCAGAGTCAGAAAACAGGAGACTGGTGAAATAGCCTGTGCTGTAAGTGCTGGCTTGTGGAGCACGGCCTGATGATTCCGGTGCTTGATAATGGGGTTGGCCTTGTTCAGAGCCTGGCGTCACGGCGGTGATAGCAAGCCGGTAATTTTCACTCGCTTCCTGTTGCTCAATAGAGTTAAACAGCAGTGAATTGGCGTTCCAATAGCTTTTTAAAAGCCAACCAACGGTGATAACTGCTTCTATAGCTAAGGATGAACAAGGGTTTGAGCTTGGGGAGGCATCTCTGGTGCTCAGAATGAACTCACAAGCAACCAGCAGATTCGTCGCATAAAGCCATGGCCACGAAATCGATTCTATAAGAGTCGTTTGCACTTCCTGACTGTCAGGCTTGTGTCGTTTGTCATCAGCTGATGAGTCTGGTTCTACATTGCCGTTTGTGTCGACAATGTCTGATGGGTTGCCTGTAAATGTTGGTCGGTTAAGCTTTATAGAAAAGTTCTGGTCAGGAAAATCTGCATTCTGTTCAACCTCGATAACAAAACGTCTTGCCAACGCTTTAGTCTGGCAGACGACAGAAAACGACAGTAACAGCAGTGCCGCAAAAAGTGAGTGTTTAATAATTCTATCCTTGCCCTGTGGTTTACAGAGAAGAAGGATAGATTAAGAACACAAGAGTGTTTCTTTATCTTTTTCATCAAGAAGGCGTTGTAAAACGCCAACAACCAGGATTTGTGGATCTCAATCACCTGACAGTCTGCTGAACCCTGGCTGAATCGGGCCGTCACCCGTTCACCTTCAGTCAGTTGTCCGGCATCCCGAATAAATTCATCGCCTCTGGCGACAAGGGAATTTTGCGATACCCCCTCAAGGGCGGGTGCCATTTCAAGGATTGAGGTGATTGTTCCGGTTTACATCAACAAGCTGGCGTTTTCGATGTCTTCTTTTATGATTCGACAGGTCAAAAGCACTCTTGCAGACAGTCTCACATGGTCTCTGCAGACCATCCTCTCCGATCACTGTTACATCGCAGGTCTGTGGTTCGCTGTGGTCTCTTCTTTTGTGGATCGATAGGGCATTGGAATTATTGAAGAGCTTTCTGCATGGCCGTGGTCGGCCATCCACTCCGATTAGTGTTAAGTCGCAAGTTTTTGATCCGGTATGGTATGTGCTCTTGTGACTCGACAGGAACATAGCATTCTTACACACTACCCCGCACGGACGCTGCTGCCCATCTTTCCCAATGACAGTTTCCTTACAGGTTTGTTGCCCGGTGTGATCTTTTCTTATGTGATCCCTCAGGTTCTGATAACTCTTGTAGACCTTCCCGCATGCCTGCTGCTGGCCATCCTCTCCGGCCATGGTCACTCCACAGGTTCGTTTCCCGCTGTGCATTCTGCTTTTGTGATTAGACAGAGTTTGAGCGTTCTTGCAGACTGTTCCGCATAGTCGCTTCTGGCCATCTTCCCCAACTAAGGTTGCGTCACAGGTTCGTTGTCCAGTGTGGAAGGTTCTTTTGTGATCCGTCAGGGCTTTAGAAGTTGTGCAGAGCGCCCCGCATCGGCGAGACTGGCCATCTTCCCCTATCACGGTTACGTCACAGGTTCGTTGCCTGCTATGGTGATCGGTTTTGTGAGCTGACAGGGCTTTAGCATTGCTGCAGACTGCTCCGCATGGCTGCGACTGGCCATTCTTCCCGATCACCATCACGACACAGGTTTTTTGCCCGGTATGGAATCTACTTTTGTGACTCGACAGGGCACCAATATTTCGGTAGACCATTCCGCATGGTCTTGGCTGGCCATCCTTTCCGACTACTTTTACGCCACAGGTTTTTTCCCCGCTGTGGTACAAGCTTTTGTGATTCGACAGGGCTTGAAGACTTTTGTAGGTTCTTTCGCATGGTCGCTGCTGGCCATCTTGGCCAACTATGGTTTCGTTACAGGTTTGTTGCCTGGTGTGGACGCTTCTCCTGTGATACTTGAGGGCTACAACATTCTGGCAGACCATTCCGCAAGGCCGTGACTGCCCATCCTCCCCGACTATTGTGACGTAACAGGTTTTTTGTCCGGTATGGTATTGGCTTTTGTGAGTCGAAAGTGTTTTTTGATTCTTGTAGACTTTCCGGCATTGCCACTGTTGGCCATCCTCGCCGACTAAGATCACGTTGCAGGTTGCTCGCCCGGTAGTAGTGTCAATTGTACTGGCGGCCCCTGCACCTGTTGAGTCTGAGGCGACCCCTTCTGAGGCGACCCCTTCTAAAGGGCTGCAACGATGGCAGTGTCTATTGGCCAGATGGGAGCATGAACTTTCTCCGGATGTTTCTTCATTGTCGTATGTTGAACTTTCTTCACAATCTGGCTCTATGCTATCGGATGAGTCGGAAGATTGTCGGAATCGACAAACACCATTACAGGGATAGGTATAACAATTTAAACCCAAAGTATGCAGTTGTTGTTCAGGATCCTCGTCACCGTCGGCAGAGTCAGAAAACAGGAGACTGGTGAAATAGCTTGTGGTGTAAGTGCTGGCTTGTGGGGCACACTGGCCTGATGATTCCGGTGCTTGATAATGGGGTTGGCCTTGTTCAGAGCCTGGCATCACAGCAGTGATAGCAAGCTGGTAATTTTCACTCGCTTCCTGTTGCTCAATAGAGTTAAACCGCAGTGAATTGGCATTCCAATAGTTTTTTAAAAGCCAACCAACGGTGATAACTGCTTCTATAGCTGAGGATGAATAAGGGTTTGAGCTTGGAGAGGCGTCTCTGGTGCTCAGAATGAACTCGCAAGCTACCAGCAGATTCGTCGCATAAAGCCATGGCCACGAAATCGACTCTATAAGAGTCGTTTGCGCTTCCTTACTGTAAGGCTCGTGTCGTTTGTCATCGGCTGATGAGTCTGGTGCTACATTGCTGTTTGTGTCGACAATGTCTGATGGGTTGCCTGAAAATGTTGGTCGGTTAAGCTTTATAGCAAAGTTCTGATCAGGAAAATCTACATTCTGTTCAACCTCGATAACAAAACGTCTTGCCAACGCTTTAGTCTGGCAGACGACAGAAAAAGACAGTAACAGCAGTGCCGCAAAAAGTGAGTGTTTAATAATTCTATCCTTGCCCTCAGGTTTACAGAGAAGAAGGATAGATTAAGAACACAAGAGTGTTTCTTTATCTTTTTCATGAAGAAGGCGTTGTAAAACGCTAACCACTAGGATTTGTGGATCTCAATCACCTGACAATCTGCTGAACCCTGGCTGAATCGGGCTGTCAGCTGTTCACCTTCAGTCAGTTGTCCGGCATCCCGAATAAATTCTTCGCCTCTGGCGACAATGCTGTAGCCTCGAGACAGGGTTGCCAGAGGGCTGACAGCATCCAGCATGCCTGTCAGTTGTTTCAAGCGATTTTCTTTCTGTTTTAAAAGTACCTGCAGAGATGAATCAAGCTGGCTTTTCAGCAGATTCAACTCTCCTTGCAGCCGCTCAATGCGTCTTGAAGGTGAAGACTGTAAAAGCCTGTCGTTTAGCCTTTGATACTTTGCAGCCTGAGCCTGAAGGGCTATGGTCATCGATTGTTGCAGACGAATGTCCAGATCTTTCAGCCGCTGGTTGAGCTCTCTCAGGCGTTCCCCCGGATGACGCAGGCGCAGACTGGTGTTATCAAGCCGCTGGGACAGGGCCTGCAGACGATGCTTCATCAGAGTCTGTAGCTTTCGATTCAGCAGACCGAGCTTATTGAGAATTTCCTGTTGGTCCGGACTGAGTACTTCAGCCGCCGCCGATGGTGTCGGTGCCCGGTAATCAGCGACAAAATCAGCAATGGTAAAATCAATTTCATGGCCCACAGCACTGACCACGGGAACTTGAGAAGCCGCTATGGCTCTGGCGACTCTTTCCTCATTGAAAGGCCAGAGGTCTTCCAGTGAACCACCCCCACGACCGACAATCAAAACGTCAAACAACCCACTGCGATTGGCCATTTCAATGCCTCTGACCAGCTCGTCGGCAGCTTCTTTCCCTTGAACCGAACTGGGAATGACTGTGATGGGTATGGAGGGGAAGCGTCTTTTTAATACCGCCAGGATGTCGCGGATAGCCGCGCCTGTTGGAGAGGTCACAACACCAATATGGGAGGGCAGGGCAGGCAGAGGCCTTTTCCGCTCCGCATTGAACAGACCCTCGTTGTCCAGCTTCAGCTTAAGCGCCTCAAAAGCACGTTGAAGAGCACCGGCACCGCCTTCTTCCATGTGATCGACAATCAACTGGTAGTCGCCCCGGCCCTCATAAAGGCTCACCCGACCCCTGACAATCAGTTGCATGCCTTCAGCCGGAACAAAACGAATGCCGCGATTGCGGTTTTTGAACATCGCACAGCGAATCTGGGCATTGGCATCTTTAAGGGTGAAGTACCAGTGTCCTGACCCGGGTCGGGCAAGGCCGGAAAGTTCGCCTTCCACCCTGACGTTTGCGAAGCGCGTTTCCAGCATTCTCCGGGTTTGGCTGTTCAGCTCTGTTACCGTCAGAGGACGCTGATTCTCTGATTGAGCGGGAGACCCCGGCTCAGCATGAAATAAATTCTGGCCTTGCATGAGGATGTTGATGCCACAGTGTTTGAGAGATGAGATAAGGCTGAACAACAATATACCGGATTATTCCCGGGCAAACTATACACTTATTGATGCCAGGTTGGGCATTTCAGTATACCTTACTGAGTAGATTATCAACAACTTTTTAAAGATCCAACATTCTTATTTGGTTTTCAATAAACGTCATTATCTCATCGCCATTTGTCTGTTCTAAGCCTTGCAAAAAAAGCTCGGAAGCGTGTGTGAAAAAGTGAAACAAAGTCATCCAGAAACTAATTTCCAGATTGTATTCTTTGAATGCGGTCCTCACGGCCATCCGGTTATCATCGTACTTAAGTGTTAGATCGGCGGTTGCCAGCAGTGCCAAAAAAACGTTTCTCATTTTTTCATCTTTTTCAATCTTCTGTCTCATGATCCCATCCCAGAACAGATCCCGTTCGTTGTCACTGCTATCATTGAGGGTCTCGTACGCCCAAAAATAATAGTGAATCAGGGCCGACTTTGTGCGATGTTTTTTCAAAAGAACATGGCTTATAGCTTCATAATCCGGGTGCGATTTAAGTTGCGGAAGGTTATAAACGTATTCATCAAAACCGGTGTCAGGTTGTGGTGTTTCCCGCAGTGCTTTAAACAGGTTTGTATAGTCATATCGGCTTAGCTCGTAGCTGGCAATAGCCTCTGGTAATTGGTCAATATCAGCAGCAGTTGCCTCAGATGATGTATCAGGCGCCTCTGATTTATCCGACAAAAAAACGTTAACAAGGCTTAAATAGTTTTTAATATTTTTTGGCCTGTCACCACTTTTGATTTCACTGTTCAGCCAAAAACTATATTGCTTTATTCTTTGGTTAATGGGAAAAAGCCTTGTTTTCTCCAGTGGTTCCAGAAGTATTTGCTCAATACTTTCAGGATCACTTTTACTCTGAAATAACGCTTCTTCAACTTCAGGGACATCATTGCTGAACACAAATTGGATGTTATGGTGTATGGGGCTAATTAAAAAATGCTTTGCGATCACTGTCGGCCAACCAGCTTGGGGGATATGCAAAAGATTAAAGCGTTTATCAGTAAAGACTCTGATGGCTGCCTCAACGGCAAAACGTACACCATATAGAGAGCTTGCTAATAGCCCTGGCAAGATGTCCGTGACAATCTTACCCGCTTCAATAAAGATCTTTTCCCCTGGTTTTCTGGTCGATGCGTATTGAATAACAGGCTTATTGTCCAGGTCTGTTTGCCAGGCTTCTGATGTCTCGTCCTGATAATACTGGTAGTTATCCAGTCGCATAGCCACTAGTGATTCCAGATAACCGGCATAAGGAAAGTTGAGATGGCGTGCTTTCTGGAAATGGGCATGTGCGCTGAGCATAACTCTTTTGTGACCGGTTAATATTACCTGCTGAGAGTCCAAATTTATTTGTGCCTCCAGAAGTGTCAGGCCAGCCAGACAATGAAGCCAGCCTGACATCTCTGATGATTGAGAGTCCATTCTATCTTCATATTCTTCTAACTGCTGTTTTAATTCCTCGTAGCCAGCTTTTCTCGCTTGTTGAATAGCTATAATAAAAATATTTTCGTTTCCAGCTGTGAACATTTTCAAGTGTTCATGATTAAAGACAATATGTTCGATGATTCTTGATTCAATATGACTTGCAATAGTGTTTACTGGCTTATGCCATACAAAGTGTTGAAAACGTGCGAGAAATGTTTCCCAGTCGTAGGACTTAATCTGGAGTTTTTTTGCCTTTTCTGCATTTCCACCAATGAGCCTGAGAATATACTCATGAATCAGAAAAAAGGTGTTGTACCAGTAGGATTCTTTATCGTGGGCAGTCATTTCGGGAAGCAAATGAATTATTTTTTTCAGAAGTCGTAAGTCATGACCAAAATGAAGTGCGGTTGTGCGGGCCTGGATTTCAAAGGGAAGAGCTTTAAGATGAGGGAGATCCGGTTCTGCTTCTGGTGATTCACTAACCAGATAAAAAGCAAGTTCTATAATATCTGCCATTACCCGAATATCAGGATCAGTATCTTTAGAGAGCTTGCCCTGAGCCTCTTTCAGGGATACGTACACGTTCGAGTCTGATGCCAGGCCGAAGACTGAATAGTAAATGGTCAACATAGATAAATCCAGATAATCAGAATCCAACAAATCCGATCGACCAGAAGCGAGGTAGAGAATCAGTCTTAATATTGCTTCCTTATCAGCTTCCGCTTGCAATTTTGCTTCTGCTTCTGCTGCCGCTTTTGTTACTGCTTTCGATTTCGCTGCTACTTTTGCTTTCTCTGCTGCTTTCGATTCCGCTGCTACTTTTGCTTTCGCTGCCGCTGTCACTGCCGCTTTCGTTTCCGCTATTGCTGTCGCTACCGTTCCCGATTCCTCTGGCGCTCTCCTTTGAGGTTTCTTTTCCACTGTAGCTTCTGCCAGCGCTATCGCTGCTGCTGTCGCTTTTGTATCTGCTAACTCTATGGCTACTGCTGCCGCATTCTCAGCTTCCCTGACTGCCGAAGCCTCTCTCTCTGCCGCAGCCTCTCTCAACGTCGCTATCACTGCCACAGCAGTTCCCGCTTTCACTAACGATCGTTCATTCTGTCCGTTACGCAGATGCTGGGTAATAGTATATTGTTGGTCCATTCGATTCAAAACAACATCAACTGCGCCGTCAGAGCCTTTTACCGTTAGCTGATCCATAAATTCTCTGAGTATTCGTATGGAAGTTGTTACCCTGCCAGGAATATTGCTTTGCGGGTTTTTCGTGTAAGTCTCTGCACCAAAGGCCAGTTTCAGTTCGAAAGGCTTTGGAATCAGTATCAGCCACTTGAGCAATACTCCGATCATAACCATTAGGTTTGAATCCGATTCTAATAAAATCTCAATAGACTGTGACACCCCGGAGAATGCAGAGTAAATGGCTCTGGATGTTGCACTGGACTCTATTTCCATAGCATATTCAAAAAACAGCAAGAGTATCGGGGCATAAGGGAAGCCATGATCACCAGACAATAAAATAGTTTCGTTTATCCTTTTGGCGTTGAGTTTCACTTCCGGGCCAAAGGGTAACTCAATGGTTTTGTTGTCATCTGACATTTTGGCACCCATCATGGCCAGTGCCTTCATAAAATAGTAATAACCGATTCCCAGTCTGTTTGTTAAATGGTTACCATTTCTTATTATTGCCTTTCGGAATGCAGTGATTTGCTTTTCTGCCTGTTGCAAAAATTTCTCCGGGTTGCTCTGAATAAGTCTGAGTTCCTGAATAATATTGTTATCCAGTTGTAATAAATACTGGTTATAAATTTGTTCATCGTATGGTCCTGTTGACGGTCGGATGCCAGGCCTCAGGTCTTTTGGTTGCCTGGCTGCTTTTACGGTTCTTTTTGCCTTTTCAGAATGTGTACCTGTTCCAGAGGTTAGTTGCGCCGGAGTGGGGGAAACCGGAACCTTTTTGATTTGAATAAAGTCTCTTGCAAGCAGCAAAGAGCGGGCAAGCATCCAGTCTTTTATTAAATCGGATCTGGACTTTTTAATCGCTTTATTGCTTATTTTGTTATGATGCCCGTCAAAAATTTCCTTTTCACCCTTACTGTCTTTGCTCAAAGAAGCCTTGAGATAGCTTTCCCAAAAACCCATTTTCCAAAAGGCTATGAATCTGGGTTGATGATATTTGAGCAGTTGTCCGGTTTGCTCAGTATCCATGAATGCCTTCAGGTCAGTCATGGCCAGTACGTTTGGGAAATAAGATATATCCATGAGCTGAGCTTTTTTTTTCGAGGCGCCTTTAATTTGCAGGGCGTTAAGGCTGTACGACCAAAGTTCACTGTGAATCTGAGCGACTGCGGGTTCTTTTTTTCTCTCCAGTATCAGTATCAGTGAACCGATGGTTTGTTGCAGTTCACGAGTCCGGGGTCGAACTGCTTTCAGGGCTGTTAATACAGAGGCGGTATCCGGTTCTCTCAGGGCATTGACAATGTGCTTCACCTCTTTGCCTCTGTCTGAGAGGTCTGACTCTTTGGCTAACCCCTGCTCAATCCTGGTCAGGGTTATGGCGTCTGTATCCTGATAGAGCTGCTCCAGAAATCCACCCTTCAATAGACCTTCAACTTTTACCTGGTTGAAGCTTGTCGCTCTGGAAGCCATGCTGCGTAACAGCCGGCTGACAGGTTCCATCTGAGGCCAGCCTGCCGGATGTTGGTTGCGCAATTGCATCCCGATTAATAATTGGTAGGCAAGCGGTATACCGGCAATGGCTGCCGGTAGCAGTAGCTCGAAGGTTTTTTCGTAGATCTGCAATACTTCTGATTTTCCAGCTGGGAATTTCTGGTTCAGAATGAATAACGCCTGAACCAGTTGCGCATAAGGAAAGTGGTTCTCATAAGCCGCCTGTTCTAAGCTTTTGGCCGGGGTATGGGCCAGGTTGATGGTGATGACTGGCTGGTCTGTAGATGTATCAGCCGATGCTCCGGAACAGGCCAGTGTTTTCAGGGTTTTTGTTTTTCCGTCATGCAGTTGCTTTTGCAGTGTATTGGATTCTTTATCGGGCGCAGGATTTTCTGCCGGGGCTTCGCTTTCTGCAGAGGCTTTGCAATCTTGTGTCTTTGTTGCCCTGTTCAGCTCGTCCGCAAAGCTATGATCCATCTCCTTAAGCCAGTTTGATATTTCTACGGACTGAGACAAGGCCGTTTCGAAATCGATCGTATTCGAGATTGACTTTTGGGCTGGGGTGTTATTCTTTCTTTTATTTGAGCGTTCAGCAGGATCAGGTGCCATTGCCTCACTGTTATCAGCAACTACAGAGCGTTGATCATCAGGGCTTGCTTCTACTGTGATATCGTTTTTTTCTGGTACCGTGGCAATGTCGCTTATTTCTTGTTGTTTCTGTTTGTTCTCATGGGAATCGAAAGAAGAATCTTTTGTTATCGCTTCTCTAGCTTCGACATAAGCAGCGGTAGAAACTGTTGCCTGTTCGTCAATATCACTATTGCTTTCCAGTGCCTTGTCAGGTTCGGGCTTGATATAAGGAAGCAGAAATTCCGGTAACCCGGATGATTCTGAAGAACGGCTGAGCAGTGACTGTTGAATAATCGCCTGAACCTGTTGCTCAGTGTCACTCACCAGCAAGATTTTTAATATATTTTGAGCATTTTGCCCCCTTTTCTTTGCATCAATGCCCGGGCAGGTTTGATCAAGTTGTGTGTCCTGAAGCAGTTTTTCAACCATAGCGGGCAGGCTTGGCATAAGTAGCCTGGAACTCTTGGCAAAAGGTTCTACACGGGTGAAATCGAAATACCCTTGAGGGCCGGCAGAAATATTGATCGATAAGATGCGCCATTTTTTGGTCTTGCAAGCGGCGAATCTTATCGTATTTTCTTTGCCGTTATCGGGAAAGCAATGGATCTTTAAAGTGTGCAGTAACCCTGTGCGCCGCAATTCTTTCGGGCTGGCTAAAGCTATGGTGTGAAAGTTGTTGCGTCTCACGGTAGTGCCAGGCAGGGCGCGTGTCAGCTTTTCCTCAAGGGAGGCCGAAATCTTTTCCAGACTTTGAATATTCTCAACTGCCAGATCAATATTATTGGTAGCAGGTACCTTGCCCAGTTCGGTGGGTTTAAACAATGACGAGAGATGTTGCCATCTGGCTAAACTCCCATAAACAAAAGCATCTTCAGTATCGGATATAATACTCTCGGCTTCTGCATAGGTTTTTCTAAAAACAGGTGCCAGCACCAGGAGTGCAGGAATCACATAGCGGATATCCTGTTTTTTTACTAAAAATACGCCCTCGGAATAATCTTTTACATGATTATCCAAAGACTGTATTTTGTCGTTTATTGCAGATGTGGAGAGATCAGGGGCTATAAAGGCGATATATTTACTGGCAGACTCTTCCCAGAAAAAAACCACTGCTCCAAGCACGTTTTTGCTAACGTAAAATGTTCCATCAGGGTTCTCTGTACCGTCGAACGGGTAACAAACAAGGCGTAATTTATTGTAAAACCTGAACAGGTTCTGTCCGAGATCTCCCTGCATGAATGTATCGGGTGCAGTGAACGCCTGTTGTAGTATTTCGCTGGCAGATTTTATGGACGCCTCCTCCAGCCGTTCGCTGGCAGATTTTATGGCGTTGCACTGGAGCGTTTCCCGGCATAACAAAATATCCTTCTGCCATTGTGGAAACAGTTCCCATAAAGTATTTTCAAACGCACTGTCTTCCAGCCATTCGTTTTCCTGCTTGTTTAAGTAGGAGCTGATCAGGAAGTGAGTGAACCAGGGGGGGGTGTCACTTTGATGAGACAGTTTTACCGTGTGATTCTCGTGAAACAGAAACATATGGATATTTTCAAGCCCATCCAGAGGCTCTTGAGGTGTGTGGTCATGGTAGCTATAGGAGAGATATCCCCGACCATCAGTAACAATGACCTGTATAGAATTTTCCAGTGCTTTGGATGCCAGCATCATGTGTTGTTGGTTTTTTGGATCAAAACCCCGGAGCATCTGGTTATATAATGTTTCACTGCCACAGTCGGGTGGTTTGCATAGACGGAGCAGGGTGTCAAATTTTTCCCTGGATGTGATACCAAGCTGTTCTGAAAGAAAGTCCGATCTATGGGCCATTCTTTCAGGCCGAAGTCCGGAGCGCCTGTACAAATAGAATAGATGTTTAAGCAAGGATGCTGAGGGTACTGCGTCTGCTGGTGTGACCGGATGCTTGCCGCCCGGTGGTGGTGGCTCATTGTCGTCAATATTGTTCCTACCGACAGAGCTGGCAGTTCGTTTACTTTTGTTGCCACTTTGTTCGGCTTTTTGTGCAGAGGGATTACTCGGGGAGGACTGAGATTCAGGCGGTCCATTATTCCCCTGGACACCAGAAGCAGTCATTATGCCTGATGCAAACCCCATAGAGGGGAGTGACACATCTGGCTGATGAGGGATGGCAGGAGGATGAAAACCGTCGAATGCGTTGCTTGTTTGGGGCACCAAAGCCAGTGGGTTTCCGTCTGTTTGACGGGTAAAATAAGGTGATACACGACCGGAAAAGTGTGAGTGGACAGGGTGCCCCGGAAACTCCCGGTTTAAATAGGTCAGCACATTGTTCAGTAACTCAGGCCGCCGTTTAACAAACTGGTAAAGTGAACCGGGGTCGCTCTGAATCTGCTCCCTTACCCGGGCACTGAGGCTTTTGGGGATGGGTGATATGAACCCTGAGAGAATTCCCCGCCATTGATAGAGATTAAAGGGCGTACTGGTCACCGTGCTCATAAGCAGGGCGGCCAGGTTAAGGTGCTCACTTTCTACCAGGGTGCCAATTTCAGGTCCGTCCCAACCGGCGTAATGATCCTCGACATTATAAGGGGCATCAGCGAACCGCATCAGCAGCACCGGGTCACCTGCTCCCCAGAAATGGTATTTCCGATGTCTGTCGTTGCGGGCGATGAATAAAGAAGATCTTGACCAGGCTGGACAGGTATCATTGCCAGGCGATACTTTTTCCAGTGCCCAGAGGTTAAAGTACTTCCCGGTCATGAGCGCCGGGCTGGGTTCTACCGCAGTCTCGGGAATACCCGGTTGGTAAAGCCAGCTTTGATCCGACCACTGATAAAGCCAGTGATTATTCTGGCAGGCGTGTACTTTTGCTTTGTCAGCTGACTTGCTTTTATTGGGTTCTCCAAACAACTTATTGTGGGAAGAGAGACAGTGAATAGCCTGATTGACCCGCTTGATATAGCCACTGTCTAAAGCGGTTTGCCCGTCAGTGCTGATGATGTCTTTTTTAGCCAGTTCGGGCAATAGCCAGGGTTTTGCGTGGTTCAGCGGGAAGTCAATAAGAACGCTCTGACACTTTTTATGCTCTGTAAGCAGATTAGTCTGGCAGATAATAGCCTGCAGGCGATTCTGCTGACTTTCCCGCCAGGGACGCAGGAAAAGGGTACTGGTATGGGTGTCGTTTAGTAGTTTCCAAAGCGACAGCCAGGCAGACAGAGAATCACCCTCGACGGCCTGAGTCTCTGACGATGATGTCGAGGGTGAAGCCGTAATCTGCCATACAGGATGATTTTCGATGCAAGTGGTTTGCACTGATAAGCGGCTTTTCAGCAAAGAGTGATCGATCATCACCGGATGAGGATTGCAATCGGGGGCATCACCAAAAGCCCGGGACAGTGAGGGGAAGCCGCGACTGAAAGAAGGGTAGGGTATGATTGAAGGCGGAAGCAGTTTTGCAAACAGGAACCCGGGCAGATGACTCAACCATTGATTCCTGAAAAAAAGGGACAGTTTTTTGGGGGTTCCAACGTCGTGTATTACGTGATAATGGTTACCCAGCTTGAGGTGAAAGTTATTGGCTTTAAATCCGGCGTAGAGACCCAAAAAGCGGATTTCTGGTGCCTTGTATCCGGGTTCACTCTGGTGGCCGGAGGCATGACCTGTTTGTACGTTCATTGCAATCATGAACAGCAGCGAAATAAAGAGAAGTTTTAACAGTCTTCTGTGACAAACAAGCATAGAGTTGCCATAGATCCCAATTGATGATTATTAATTTATTAATCAGAATTGACCTGTTAAACAACAGTTTTTATTTATTGAATTGTTCTGATCTCTATGGAGTCTGAGGAAAAATAGCAGTGGGTTCAGGATGTAGCAAGAGTGGCTTTGTAGCTGAGCGTAAACTGAACACATGCCTTCAATTTACTCACTTGGTCTTTCCAGTGTTCCTAACGGGCCAGATAATGAATGAAGTACTAGTTTTTGTTGGTTTTCATGATGCTTTTGATGGAAATCTGCTTTTTGTGTCTCTCCCAGAGCAAAAGCGGAATTGGCCGAGAACCCGTGAAAAACGACCAACCAGGGAGCAAAATCCGTATTGTATTGTTTGAATGCAGTGTTCATGGCCTCCCGGTTATCATCGTACATAACCGTTAGGTCGGCGGTTGCCAGGAGTGTCAGGAAAGCTGTTTTCATTGATTCATTTTCTTCAATCTTCTTTGTCATTATTTCTTCCCAGAACAGCTGCCGTTCGTTGTCATAGCTGTTATCGAGGGTCTCGTAAGCCCATAAATAATAGTGAACCAGGGCTGATTTTGTACGATGTTTCTTCAAAAGAGCATTACTGATAGCCTCATACTTTGGGTGAGATTTTAGCCGGGGCAGATTAAAAACGAATTCATCCAAACCGGTTTCAGGTTGTGGTGTTTCATGTAGCAATCCAAACGACGTTGTATAGTCAAACCGACTTAGCTCATAGCTTGCGATATTCTCTGATAATTGATCAACATCAGAAGTTGTTGTCAGGGATGATATATCCGGCACCTCTGATTTACCCAATACAAAAGCTTTGACAAGGCTCAAATACTTTTTACTATTTTCTGGCCTGCTACTGCTTTTGATTTTGTTGTCCAGAGCAATACCATATTGTTTTGGTCTTTTTTTAATGGGGAAATGCCTTGTTTTCTCCAGTGGTTCCATAAGTATTCTCTCAATGCTGTCAGGATTACTTATCTCGGGAAATAACGCTTCTTCAACTTCCGGGCCATGATTGCTGAATACAAATTGCAGGTTATGGATTACGGGGGTAATCAAAAAATGCTTTGCGATCAGTGCTGGCCAACCGGCCTGAGGAGTTTGCAGAAGATTAAACCGATTGTCAGTAAAGACTCTGATAGCTGCTTCAGCCGCAAAACGCACACCCAATCTAGAGCTTGTTATTAAGCTTGGCAAAATATCGTTAACAATTTTACCTGCTTCAATAAAGATCGTTTCCCCTGGTTTTCTGGTCGATGGGTATTGAATAACAGGGTTATTGGTGGAGTCTGTTCGCGAGGCTTCGGATGTCTCGCCCTGATAATACTGAAAGTGCTCATCCAGACGCATATGCACCAGTGATGCCAGGTAACCACCATAAACAAAGCCGAGTCGATGTGCTCTTTCGAAATGATAATAAGCACTGCCCAGAACGCTTTTGCGACCGTTTAATACTACCCGCTGCAAGCCAGAACTTACTTGTGCCTCCAGAAGCGTCAATCCAGCCAGACAATGAAGCCAGCCTGACATCTGTACAGATTGAATATCCAATTTACCATCATATTCGTTTAACTGCTGTTTTAATTTCTGATAGCCAACTTTTCTGGCTTGCTCAATAGCAAGAATAAAAATACGTTCGTTTCCAGCTATGAATATTTCCAAGCTGTCATAGTTAAAGACAACCTGTTCAATGATTTTTGATTCAATACGACTTGCGACAGTATTTGCTGGCTTATACCATGTATAGTGCCTAAACCAATCGTGTAATGTTTGCCAACCAACTGAATCAATCTGGAGTTTTTTTGCCTTTTCTGCATTTCCACCAATGAGCGTGAGAATATACTCGTGAATCAGAAAAAAGGTGTTGTAATAATACGACATGGTATCGTGGACAGCTATTTCAGGAAGCAAATGAATTATTTTTGCCAGAAGTCGTAAGTCATGACCAAAATGAAGAATGGTCATGTTAGCCTGGGAAGAGAATGGAAGGGCCTTAAGATGATGGAGATCCGGCTCTTCTTCTGGTGATGGATTATACAGAACCAGATAAAAAGCAAGTTCTATAATATCTGCCAGTGCCCGCCTCTCCGGATCAATATTTTTAGTGAGCTCGCTCTGAACCTGTCTCAGGAATGTGGTAACCTCCAAGTCTGAAACATAGCCTAATATAGAAAAGCTAATGATCAATGTCGAAAGATCCAGGCTATCAAAATCCAACAGTTCCGTTCGGCCAGTAGCGATGTAAAGTGTCAATCTTAATTCTGCTTCCGCTGTCTCTACTGTTTCCAAATTCGCTGCCGCCAGCGCTTTTTCTGCAGCTATCACTTCCGCTTTAGCTTTTGCTAACTCCGTATTTAACGTTAATACTCTCGCTTCTGTATTCGCTATCTCTAAGGCTACTGCTGCCGCTGTCGAAGCCTCTTTCGCTTCTGTATTCGCTACCTCTAAGGCAACTGCAGCCGCTCTCGAAGCCTCTCTCGCTTCTGCATTTGCTGTCTCCAGAGCTACTGCTGCTGCTTTCGAAGCATTTTTCGCTACTTCTAAAGCTTTCAGAGCTTCTTTCGTTGCCGCTAACAGTACTCCAGCCACTCCTGCTTTGCCTGACTCGGCTGCAGCCGATTTCTTTTCCGCTTTTTCATTCTGTTTGTTTGGCAGATGCTGGCTAATGGTATGTTTCTGGCCCATTCGACTCAAAACAACATCAACTGCGCCGTCAGAGCCTTTTACCGTTAGCTGATCCATAAATTCTCTGAGTATTCGTATGGAAGGTGTAACCCTGCCGAGAATATTGCTTTGCGGGCTTTTCAGGTAGGTGTTTGCATCAAAGGCCAGTTTCAGTTTGAAAGGCTTTGGAATCAGTATCAGCCACTTGAGTAATAGTCCGGCCATAACCTGTGGGATTGAGAGCGATTCTAATAAAATCTCAATAGACTGCGACACTCCGGAGAATGCAGAGTAATGGGCCTTCGCTATTGTATTAGTATTTCCTCCCATGCCATGCTCAAAAAACAGCAAGAGCAATGGGGCATAGGGGAAGAAATGTTTATCAGACAATCTAATAGTCTCTTTTATCTTTTTAGCGTTGAGTTTGACTTCAGGGGTAAAAGACAACTCAATGGTTTTTTCATCATCTGACATTTTGGCCCCCATCATGGCCAGTGCCTTCAGAAAATAGTAATAACCGATTCCCAGATTGTCTGTTAAATCGTTGCCATTTCTTACCAGAGCTTTTCTGAATGCAGTGATGTGAGCTTCTACCTGTTGTAAAAAATTCTCCGGGTTGGTCTGAATAAGTCTGAGTTCCTGAATAATATTGTTATCCAGTTGTACTAAATACCGGATATATAATTGTTCATTGTGCGATCCTGTTGATGGTCGGATGCCAGGCCTCAGGTCTTTTGGTTGTTTGGCTGCTTTTACGGTTCTTTTTGCTTTTTCAGAATGTGTACCTGTTCCAGAGGTTAGTTGCGCCGGAGTGGGGGAAACCGGAACCTTTTTGATTTGAATAAAGTCTCTTGCAAGCAGCAAAGAGCGGGCAAGCATCCAGTCTTTTATTAAATCGGATCTGGACTTTTTAATCGCTTTATTGCTTATTTTGTTATGATGCCCGTCAAAAATTTCCTTTTCACCCTTACTGTCTTTGCTCAAAGAAGCCTTGAGATAGCTTTCCCAAAAACCCATTTTCCAAAAGGCTATGAATCTGGGTTGATGATATTTGAGCAGTTGTCCGGTTTGCTCAGTATCCATGAATGCCTTCAGGTCAGTCATGGCCAGTACGTTTGGGAAATAAGATATATCCATGAGCTGAGCTTTTTTTTTCGAGGCGCCTTTAATTTGCAGGGCGTTAAGGCTGTACGACCAAAGTTCACTGTGAATCTGAGCGACTGCGGGTTCTTTTTTTCTCTCCAGTATCAGTATCAGTGAACCGATGGTTTGTTGCAGTTCACGAGTCCGGGGTCGAACTGCTTTCAGGGCTGTTAATACAGAGGCGGTATCCGGTTCTCTCAGGGCATTGACAATGTGCTTCACCTCTTTGCCTCTGTCTGAGAGGTCTGACTCTTTGGCTAACCCCTGCTCAATCCTGGTCAGGGTTATGGCGTCTGTATCCTGATAGAGCTGCTCCAGAAATCCACCCTTCAATAGACCTTCAACTTTTACCTGGTTGAAGCTTGTCGCTCTGGAAGCCATGCTGCGTAACAGCCGGTTGACAGGTTCCATCTGAGGCCAGCCTGCCGGATGTTGGTTGCGCAATTGCATCCCGATTAATAATTGGTAGGCAAGCGGTATACCGGCAATGGCTGCCGGTAGCAGTAGCTCGAAGGTTTTTTCGTAGATCTGCAATACTTCTGATTTTCCAGCTGGGAATTTCTGGTTCAGAATGAATAACGCCTGAACCAGTTGCGCATAAGGAAAGTGGTTCTCATAAGCCGCCTGTTCTAAGCTTTTGGCCGGGGTATGGGCCAGGTTGATGGTGATGACTGGCTGGTCTGTAGATGTATCAGCCGATGCTCCGGAACAGGCCAGTGTTTTCAGGGTTTTTGTTTTTCCGTCATGCAGTTGCTTTTGCAGTGTATTGGATTCTTTATCGGGCGCAGGATTTTCTGCCGGGGCTTCGCTTTCTGCAGAGGCTTTGCAATCTTGTGTCTTTGTTGCCCTGTTCAGCTCGTCCGCAAAGCTATGATCCATCTCCTTAAGCCAGTTTGATATTTCTACGGACTGAGACAAGGCCGTTTCGAAATCGATCGTATTCGAGATTGACTTTTGGGCTGGGGTGTTATTCTTTCTTTTATTTGAGCGTTCAGCAGGATCAGGTGCCATTGCCTCACTGTTATCAGCAACTACAGAGCGTTGATCATCAGGGCTTGCTTCTACTGTGATATCGTTTTTTTCTGGTACCGTGGCAATGTCGCTTATTTCTTGTTGTTTCTGTTTGTTCTCATGGGAATCGAAAGAAGAATCTTTTGTTATCGCTTCTCTAGCTTCGACATAAGCAGCGGTAGAAACTGTTGCCTGTTCGTCAATATCACTATTGCTTTCCAGTGCCTTGTCAGGTTCGGGCTTGATATAAGGAAGCAGAAATTCCGGTAACCCGGATGATTCTGAAGAACGGCTGAGCAGTGACTGTTGAATAATCGCCTGAACCTGTTGCTCAGTGTCACTCACCAGCAAGATTTTTAATATATTTTGAGCATTTTGCCCCCTTTTCTTTGCATCAATGCCCGGGCAGGTTTGATCAAGTTGTGTGTCCTGAAGCAGTTTTTCAACCATAGCGGGCAGGCTTGGCATAAGTAGCCTGGAACTCTTGGCAAAAGGTTCTACACGGGTGAAATCGAAATACCCTTGAGGGCCGGCAGAAATATTGATCGATAAGATGCGCCATTTTTTGGTCTTGCAAGCGGCGAATCTTATCGTATTTTCTTTGCCGTTATCGGGAAAGCAATGGATCTTTAAAGTGTGCAGTAACCCTGTGCGCCGCAATTCTTTCGGGCTGGCTAAAGCTATGGTGTGAAAGTTGTTGCGTCTCACGGTAGTGCCAGGCAGGGCGCGTGTCAGCTTTTCCTCAAGGGAGGCCGAAATCTTTTCCAGACTTTGAATATTCTCAACTGCCAGATCAATATTATTGGTAGCAGGTACCTTGCCCAGTTCGGTGGGTTTAAACAATGACGAGAGATGTTGCCATCTGGCTAAACTCCCATAAACAAAAGCATCTTCAGTATCGGATATAATACTCTCGGCTTCTGCATAGGTTTTTCTAAAAACAGGTGCCAGCACCAGGAGTGCAGGAATCACATAGCGGATATCCTGTTTTTTTACTAAAAATACGCCCTCGGAATAATCTTTTACATGATTATCCAAAGACTGTATTTTGTCGTTTATTGCAGATGTGGAGAGATCAGGGGCTATAAAGGCGATATATTTACTGGCAGACTCTTCCCAGAAAAAAACCACTGCTCCAAGCACGTTTTTGCTAACGTAAAATGTTCCATCAGGGTTCTCTGTATCGTCGAACGGGTAACAAACAAGGCGTAATTTATTGTAAAACCTGAACAGGTTCTGTCCGAGATCTCCCTGCATGAATTTATCGGGTGCAATAAACGCCTGTTGTAGCATTTCGCTGGCAGATTGTATGGACGCCGCTTCCAGCAGTGCGCTGGCAGATTTTGTGGATGCCTCCTCCAGCCGCTCGCTGGCAGATTTTATGGCGTTGCACTGGAGCGTTTCCCGGCATAACAAAACATCCTTCTGCCATTGTGGAAACAGTTCCCATAAAGCATTTTCAAGCGTACTGTCTTCCAGCCATTCGTTTTCCTGCTTGTTCAGGTAGGAGCTGATCAGGAAGTGAGTGAACCAGGGGTCGTTGTCACTTTGATGAGACAGTTTTACCGTGTGATTCTCGTGAAACAGGAACATATCGATATTTTCAAGCCCGTCCAGAGGCTCTTGAGGGGTGTGGTCATGGTAGCTATGGGAGAGATATCCCCGACCATCAGTAACAATGACCTGTATAGAATTTGCCAGTGCTTTGGATGCCAGCATCATGTGTTGTTGGTTTTTTGGATCAAAACCCCGAAGCATCTGGTTATATAATGTTTCACTTCCACAATCGGGTGGTTTGCATAGACGGAGCAGGGTGTCAAATTTTTCCCTGGATGTGATACCAAGCTGTTCTGAAAGAAAGTCCGATCTACGGGTCACTCTTTCAGGCCGAAGTCCGGAGCGCCTGTACAAATAGAATAGATGTTTAAGCAAGGATGCTGAGGGTACTGCGTCTGCTGGTGTGACCGGATGCTTGCCGCCCGGTGGTGGTGGCTCATTGTCGTCAATATTGTTCCTACCGACAGAGCTGGCAGTTCGTTTACTTTTGTTGCCACTTTGTTCGGCTGTTTGTGCAGAGGGATTACTCGGGGAGGACTGAGATTCAGGCGGTCCATTATTCCCCTGGACACCAGAAGCAGTCATTATGCCTGATGCAAACCCCATAGAGGGGAGTGACACATCTGGCTGATGAGGGATGGCAGGAGGATGAAAACCGTCGAATGCGTTGCTTGTTTGGGGCACCAAAGCCAGTGGGTTTCCGTCTGTTTGACGGCTAAAATAAGGTGATACACGACCGGAAAAGTGTGAGTGGACAGGGTGCCCCGGAAACTCCCGGTTTAAATAGGTCAGCACATTGTTCAGTAACTCAGGCCGCCGTTTAACAAACTGGTAAAGTGAACCGGGGTCGCTCTGAATCTGCTCCCTTACCCGGGCACTGAGGCTTTTGGGGATGGGTGATATGAACCCTGAGAGAATTCCCCGCCATTGATAGAGATTAAAGGGCGTACTGGTCACCGTGCTCATAAGCAGGGCGGCCAGGTTAAGGTGCTCACTTTCTACCAGGGTGCCAATCTCAGGTCCGTCCCAACCGGCGTAGTGATCCTCGACATTATAAGGGGCATCAGCGAACCGCATCAGCAGCACCGGGTCACCTGCTCCCCAGAAATGGTATTTCCGATGTCTGTCGTTGCGGGCGATGAATAAAGAAGATCTTGACCAGGCTGGACAGGTATCATTGCCAGGCGATACTTTTTCCAGTGCCCAGAGGTTAAAGTACTTCCCGTTCATGAGTGCCGGGCTGGGTTCTACCGCAGTCTCGGGAATACCCGGTTGGTAAAGCCAGCTTTGATCCGACCATTGATAAAGCCAGTGATTATTCTGGCAGGCGTGAATTTTTTCTTTGTCAGTTGTCTTGCTTTTATTGGATTCTCCAAACAACTTATTGTGGGAAGAGAGACAGTGAATAGCCTGATTGACCCGCTTGATATAGCCACTGTCTAAAGCGGTTTGCCCGTCAGTGCTGATGATGTCTTTTTTAGCCAGTTCGGGCAATAGCCAGGGTTTTGCGTGGTTCAGCGGGAAGTCAATAAGAACGCTCTGACACTTTTTATGCTCTGTAAGCGGATTAGTCTGGCAGATAATGGCCTGCAGGCGATTCTGCTGACTTTCCCGCCAGGGGCGCAGGAAAAGGGTACTGGTATGGGTGTCGTTTAGTAGTTTCCAAAGCGACAGCCAGGCAGACAGAGAATCACCCTCGACGGCCTGAGTCTCTGACGATGATGTCGAGGGTGAAGCCGTAATCTGCCATACAGGATGATTTTCGATACAAGCGGTTTGTACTGACAGTCGGCCTTTCAGCAAAGAGTGATCGATCATCACCGGATGAGGGTTGCAATCGGGGGCATCACCAAAAGCCCGGGACAGTGAGGGGAAGCCGCGACTGAAAGAAGGGTAGGGTATGATTGAAGGCGGAAGCAGTTTTGCAAACAGGAACCCGGGCAGATGACTCAACCATTGATTCCTGAAAAAAAGGGACAGTTTTTTGGGGGTGCCAACGTCGTGTATTACGTGATAATGGTTACCCAGCTTGAGGTGAAAGTTATTGGCTTTAAATCCGGCGTAGAGACCCAAAAAGCGGATTTCTGGTGCCTTGTATCCGGGTTCACTCTGGTGGCCGGAGGCATGACCTGTTTGTATGTTCATTGCAATCATGAACAGCAGCGAAATAAAGAGAAGTTTTAACAGTCTTCTGTGACAAACGAGCATAGAGTTGCCATAGATCCCAACTGATGATTATTAATTTATTAATCAGAATTGACCTGTTAAACAACAGATTTTATTTATTGAATTGTTCTGATCTCTATGGAGCCTGAGGAAAAATAGCAGTGGGTTCAGGATGTAGCAAGAGTGGCTTTGTAGCTAAGCGTAAACTGAACACATGCCTTCAATTTACGGATTTGGTCTTCCTGCTATTCCTGCTGATTAGTTAATTAATGAAGTTACATGCCTTTTAGTTTTTCAAAAAGCTCGAAATGATAATCTGCCTTTTGCTTCTCGCCCAGAAATAAGGCGGAAGTGGCTGAGATCGAGTGTAAAAAGGCCAGCCAGCTAGAAAGATCTATATTGTATTGTTTGAATGCATTGATCATTGCCTCCCGGTTATCATCGTACATAACCGTTAGATCGGCGGTTGCCAGAAGTGCCAAGAAAGCTTTTTTCATTGGTTTATTTTCTTCGATTTTCTTTGTCATTATCTCACTCCAGAACAGATCCCTTTCGTTTTCAAGGCTATCATTGAGGGTCTCGTAAGCCCATAAATAATAATGAATCAGGGCTGACTTTTTACGATGCTTATTCAAAAGAGCATTCGTTATAGCCTCGTAATTTGGGTGAGATTCCAGCCTGGGCAGGTTATAAACGAATTCATCCAAACCGGTTTCAGGTTGTGGTGTTTCCTGTTGTTCTTTCAACAATGTTGTATAGTCGAACCAGCTTAGCTTATAGCTTGCAATACTCTCTGATAATTGATCACTGTCAGAAACTGTTGCCTCGTATGGTGTATCCAACAGATCTGATTTATTGAATAAAAAAGCTTTGACAAGGCTTAAATACTTTTTAATACTTTCTGGCCTGTCACCATTCTCGATTTCACTGTCCAGAAAAATACCATAATACTCTGGTCTTTCGCTAATGGATACCTGTCTTGTTTTATCTAGTGGTTTCAGAAGTATTCCCTCAATACTGTCTGGATCATTTGTCCTGGGAAATAGCGCATTTTCAGCTTCAGGACCGTCATTGCTGAACAGAAACTGGATGCGATAGTTTGCAGGGCAACTCAAAAGGTACTTTGTGAGCATTGTCGGCCAACCAGCCTGTGGGATATGCAGAAGGTTAAACCGTTTATCAGTAAAGATTCTGATGGCTGTTTCGGCCGAAAAACGTACACCAAGTAAAGAACTTGCCAGCAAACCGGGCAAAATTTCCGTAACAATCTTTCCCGCTTCAATAAAAATCTTCTCTCCTGGTCTTTTGGTCGATGTGTATTGAATAACAGGCTTATAGATTGAGTCTTTTTGCCAGGTTTCTGATGTCTCGTTCTGATAATACTGGTAGTGGTTTGCTAGTCGCATAAATACCAGAGATTCCAGATAACCACCATAATGAAAGCCAATTTCACGTGCTTTCATAAAATGATTATGAGCACTGATCAGGACGCTTTTGCGATCGGTTAATATTATCTTCTGGTGATCAGAACTTACTTTTGCTTCCAGAAGTGTCAATCCAGCTAGACAATGAAGCCAGCCTGACATCTGTAAAGATTGATAATCCAATTTACCCTCGTATTGGTTTAACTGCTGTTTTAATTTCCGATAGCCAACTTTTCTGGCTTGCTCGGTAGCAAGAATAAAAATACTTTCGTCTCCATCCCAGAACTTTTTCACGCTGTCATTTTTAAAGACAACATAGTCCATGACTTTTGATTGCATATTATGGGAAGCAGTCTTGACCGGCTTATACCATACAGAGTTCTTTAACCCGGTGCCTAATATTTTCCAGCCCATTGAGTTAGCCTGGAGTTTTTTTGCCTTTTCTGCATTTACACCGATAAGAGTGAGAATATGCTGGTGAACCAGCAAAAGAATGTTATAAAACGAATGGCTATCTTCGGTAACCAGTTCGCGAGACAAGCCAATTAATTTTGTCAAAAATTGTAAGTCATGACCAAAATGCATAGCGGTTAAGAGAGCCTGGTTATCGAAGGATTGGGTTTTAAGATGAGGGAGGGCCAGCTCTGCTTCTGGTGATGCACCAACCAGATGAAAAGCAAGCTCTATAACATCTGCCATTGCCCGATTTTCAGGTTCACTATCTTCAGAGAGATTCCTCTGGGCTTTTTTCAGGTATGTGGGGAGCTCCGTGTCTAATTCAGGGCCAATTATAGAAAAGACAATGGTCAATATGGATAGGTCCAGGCAAATAAAATCAATCAATTCCGTTCGGTCAGTGGCGAAGTAAAGTATCAATCTTAATGCTGCTTCTGTTCTTTCTTCCGCCTCTAATACTGTTTCCCTTAGCGTATCGTCTACCGCCTCCTCTACCGCTTCCTCTACCGCTTTCGCTTTCTCGTCCGTTAACACTTCTATTATCGTATGCGCTGCCGCTTTAGCTGCGTCTACCAGCTTACCTATCGCCGTTACCACCTCTGTCGATATCTCCAACCCTGTAGCGTTCGACTTCGTTATTAGTGTCAGTTTCCTTGTTGCTTTCGTTAACGCCATCGCTTTCTCTTTTGCGGTCGCCTTCACTTTTACTATCTCGTTCGCTAACTCGTTCTCGTTCTCGTTCTCGTTCGCTACCGCTACCGCTACTGCTATGGCTACTTCTACTATGGCTTCTTCTGCCGCTTTCTTGGCCTCAATTGCTGCCACTGAGGCTGACTGAGACGATTCCCCTTGTTCATGCTGTTCGTTTAGCAGATACGCGGTATTTGTAAATAGCTGGCTCAATCGATTCAATACAACATCAACTGCACCATCAGGACCTTTTACCGGAAGCTCCTCCAGAAATTCTCTTAGTATATGTATAGAAGGTGTTAGCCTGCCTGGAATCTTGCTTTGCGGGTTTTTGAGGTAAGTGTCGGCATCAAAGGCCAGTTTCAGTGCGAAAGGCTTTGGAATCAGCACCAGCCATTTGAGTAATAGTCCGGCCAGAACCGGTGTATCTGCGCGCGATTCTAATAAAAACTCAATAGACTGTGATACCCCGGAGAATGCAGAGCAATAGGCCTGGATTACTTGATTAGGCTTTCTTCCCATGCCATGTTCAAAAAACAGAAAGAGCATCGAGGCATAAGGGAAGTTAAGATCTTTGGACACTAAAATAGACTCCCTTATCTTTATCGCGTTGAGTCTGGCTTCCGGGCTAAAGGACAGTTCAATAGTTTTGTTGTCATCTGACATTTTGGCCCCTATCATGGCCAGTGCCTTCAGAAAATAGTAATAACCTGTTCCCAGCTTGTTTGTTGAGTTATTGCTATTTTTTACCAGAGCCTTTCTGAATGCGGTAATGCGGTCTTCTACCTGTTGCAAAAATCTTTTCGGGTTTTCCTGCATAAATCTGACTTCCTGAATAATGTTGTTATCCAGCTGAAATAAATACTGGTTATGTAGTTGTTCATTGAATAGTCCTTTTGATGGTTGAATGCCTGGCTTCAGTTCTGTTGACTGTCTGGCTGCATTTACGGTTCTTTTTGCTTTTTCAGAGTTTGTAGCTGTTCCAGATGATAGCTGCGTTAAAGTGGATGGAGTGGGTGAAGCCTGAACCTTTTTGATTTGGATAAAATCTCTTGAAAGCAGAAAAGATCGGGCAAGAATCCAGTCTTTTATTAAATTGGATCTGGACTTTTTAATCGCTTTATTGCTTATTTTTTCATGATGCCGGTCAAATCTTTCCTTTTCTGTCTTGCTGTCTTTGCTTAACGAAGTTTTGAGATAGCTTTCCCAAAAACCCACTTTCCAAAAGGCTATGAATCTGGGTTGATGATTTTTGAGCAATTGTCCGGTGCGCTCAGTATCCATGAATGCCTTCAGGTCAGTCATGGCCAGCACATATGGGAAACACGATATATCAATGACCTGAGATTTTTTTTTCAAGGCTCCCTTGATTTGCAGGGCGTTGAGGCTGTACGACCAAAGTTCATTATGAATCTGACCGACTGCGGGTTCTTTTTTTTTCTCAAGTATCAGTATCAGTGACCCGATGGTTTGTTGCAGCTCCCGAGTCCTGGGATGAACTGCTTTCAGGGCTGTTAATATAGAGGGGGTATCCGGTTGTCTCAGGGCATTGACAATGTGCTTCACTTCTCTGCCTTTGTCTGAGAGTTCTGACTCTTTGGCTAAGCCTTGCTCAATCCTGGTCAGGGTGGTGACGTCTGTATCCTGATAGAGCTGCTCCAGAAATCCACCACTCAACAGGCCTTCAACCTTCACCTGATTGATGCTGGTTTGTCTGGAAGCCATGCTGCGTAACAGCCGGTTTACAGGTTCTATCTGGGGCCAGCCTGCCGGATGTTGGTTGTGTAATTGCATCGCGATTAATAATTGGTAGGCAAGCGGTATACCGGCAAGGGCCGCCGGTAACAGCAGCTCGAAAGCATTTTCATAGATCTGAAGTGCTTCCGGTTTTCCGGATGGGATTTTTTGGTTCAGAATGAACAACGCCTGAATCAGTTGTGCATAGGGAAAGTGGTTTTCATAAGCAGCCTGTTCTAACCCTGAGCGCTGTTGACTGTCCGGGGTATTTGCCATATTGATGGTGATGACCGGTTGCTCACCGGATGTATCTGCAGAAGCCCCTGAACAAGACAGTATTTGCAGGGTTTTTGTTTTTCCTTCCTTAAGTTGATTTTGCAGTGTATTGAATTCTATATCGGACGCAGGGTTTTCTTTAGAGGCTTCGTTTTCTTCAAAGCCTTCGCAATCTTGTGCCTTTGTTGCCCTATTCAGCTCACTCGGGAAGTTATAATCCATCTCCTTAAGCCAGTTTGATATTTCTATGGACTGAGACAAAGCCGTTTCGAAATCGATCGTATCGGAAATTGACTTTTTGGCGGAGGTTTCGTTTTTTTTCTTTTTTGAATGTTCAGCCAGGACTGGTGCCACTGGCTTACTGTCATGAGCTACTGTAGAGTGTTCATCGCTCGCATCATTTTCTGTCTTATTCTCTACATTAATAGTGCTTTCCTGTTCGTTGTCAGGTTGTGGCTTGATATAAGGCATCAGAAATTCGGGTAACCTGGATGATTTTGAGTAGCTGCTGAACACTGACTGCTGAATAATCTCCTCAACCTGTCGTTGAGTGTCACTTGCGAGCAAGATCTTTAATACATTTTGAGCATTTTGCGCCTGTCGCTTTGTTGCATTACTACCCGGGTAAGTTTGATCAAGTTGCGTGTCCTGAAGTAGTTTTTCAACTATAGCGGGCAGGCTTGGCATAAGCAGTTTGGAACCCTTGGCAAAAGGTTCTACACGGATGAAATCGAAGTACCCGTCAGGACCGGCAGAAATATCGATTGATATGATTCGCCACTCTTTTGCTTTGCAACGGCTCAACCCCATGGCCTTTTCATTGTTTTTATCAGGATAGCCGTTGATCTTTACGGTGTTCCTTAGCCGTCTGCGCTGCGATTTTTTTGGGTTTAAAACCATAGTGTGAATATTGCTGCGCCTAACGATGGTACCAGACAGAGCGCTTCTTAGTTTACTCTCTATAGACTCCGAAATGGTTTCCAGATTTTTGATATCCCTGACTGCCAATTCAATATCATTGGTAACAGGTATCTTGCCAATTTCGGTGGGTTTAACCACTGATGAAAGATGTTGCGACCTGGCTAAACCCCCATAAACAAGAGCATCTCCAGTATCGGATAAAACACTTTCGATTTCTGCATAGGTTTTTTTAAAAACAGGTGCGAGCACCAACAGTGCAGGAATTACATAGCGGATATCCTGTTTTTTTACTAAAAATGCGCCCTCGAAACAGGCTTTTAAATGATTATCCAAAGATTTCATTTTGTTGTTTATCGTTGATGCCGAGAGATCTGGAGCTATAAAGGCGATATAGTTACTGGCAGAGTTTTCCCAGAAAAAAATCACGGCTCCAAGCAGGTTTTTGCTAATGTAAAAAGTTTCATCGATAGTCTCTGTATCATCGAACAGGTAACAAACAAGGCGTAATTTATTGTAAAAACTGAGTAGGTTATGTCCGTGTTCTCCCTCTATGAATCTATCGGGTGCAGTAAACGCTTGTTTTAGCTGTTTGCTGGCCGATTTTATGGACGCCTCTTTTAGCTGATCGCTGGTAGATTTTATGGCGTTGCAATGAAGACTTTCCCGGCATAATAAAATGTCTGTTTGCCATTGTGGAAACAACTCCCACAAAGCATTTTCAAACTCACTGTCTTGCAGCCATTGGTTTTCCTCTTCGTTTAATTGGGATCGGATCAGGAAGTGAGTGAACCACAGGTTGCTGTCACTGTGATGAAACAGTCTTACAGCGTGATTCTCGTGAAACAGGAACGTATGACAATCTTCAAGCCCTTCCAGAGGTTGTTGAGGCATGTGATCATGTTTTATATCATGGCTATAACAGCGATATTTCTGACCGTCAGGAACGATGGCCAGTATAGAGTTTTGCAGGGCTTTTGATGCCAGCACCAGGTGTTGTTGGTTTTTTGGATCAAAACCCCGGAACATCTGGTTATATAATGCTTCACTTTCACTGTCAGGTGGTTGGCATTGGCGGGCCAGGGTTTCAAAATTTTCACTGGATGTGATATCGAGGTGCTCTGGAAGAAAATCCGAGCCATGGATTACTCTTCCAGGCCAAAGTCCGCAGTGTCTGTAAAAATGCAATAGATGTTTAAGCAAGGATGTTGAGTGCACTGCGTCTGCTGGTGTGACCGGATGGTTACCGCCCGGTGGTGGCTCGTTGTCGTCAATATTGTTCCTGCCGTCAGGGCTCGCAGTTCGTCTACTTTTGTTGCCACTTTGTTCGGCTTTTTGTGCAGAGGGATTACTCGGGCAGGACTGAGATTCAGGCGGTCCATTATTTCCCTGGACACCAGAAGCAGTCATTATGCCTGATACAAACCCTGTAGAAGAGAGTGACATATCTGGCTGATGAGGGATGGCAGGAGGATTAAAGCCGTCGAACACGTTGCTTGTTTCGGGCACCAAAGCCAATGGGTTTCCGTTTGTTTGATGGCTAAAAAAAGGTGATACACGACCGGAAAAGTATGAGTGGACAGGGTGGCCCGGAAACTCACGGTTTAAATAGGTCAATACATTGTTCAGTAACTCAGGCTGCCGTTTAACAAACTGGTAAAGTGAACCAGGGTCGCTCAGAATCTGCTCCCTTACCAGGGCACTGAGGCTTTTCGGGATGGGTGATGTGAACCCTGAGAGAATTCCCCGCCACTGATAGAGATTAAAGGGCGTATTGGTCACCGTGCTCATAAGCAGGGCAGCCAGGTTGAGATGCTCACTTTCTACCAGGGTGCCAATCTCTGGTCCATCCCAACCGGCGTAATGATCCTCGACATTATAAGGGGCATCAGCGAACCGCATCAGCAGCACCGGGTCACCTGCTCCCCAGAAATGGTATTTCCGATGTCTGTCGTTGCGGGCGATGAACAAAGAAGATCCCGACCAGGCCGGGTAGGTATCATTGCCGGGCGATACCTTTTCCAGTGCCCAGAGGTTAAAGTACTTCCCGGTCATGAGTGTCGGGCCAGGGTTTATTGCAGTCTCGGGAATGCCAGGTTGATAAACCCAGTTTTGATCTGACCACTGATAAAGCCAGTGATTATTTTGGCAAGCGTGTATTTTTTCTTTGTCAGCTGGCTTGCTTTTATTGGGTTCTCCAAACAACTTATCGTGGGAAGAGAGGCAGTGAATAGCCTGATTGACCCGCTTGATATAACTACTGTCCAAAGCGGTTTGCCCGTCAGCGCTGATACTGTCTTTTCCAGCCAGTTCGGGCAATAGCCAGGGTTTTGCGTGATTCAGCGGGAAATCAATAAGAACGCTCTGACACTTTTTATGTTCTGTAAGCGGATTGGTCTGGCAGATAATAGCCTGCAGGCGATTCTGCTGACTTTCTCGCCAGGGACGCAGGAAAAGGGTACTGGTATGGGTGTCGTTTAGTAGTTTCCAAAGCGACAGCCAGGCAGACAGAGAATCACCCTCGACGGCCTGAGTCTCTGACGATGATGTCGAGGGTGAGGCCGTAATCTGCCAGACAGGATGATTTTCGATACAAGTGGTTTGAATTGACAGTTGGCCTTTCAGCAAAGAGTGATCGATCATCACCGGATGAGGGTTGCAATCGGGGGCATCACCAAAAGCCCGGGACAGTGAGGGAAATCCGCGACTGAAAGAAGGGTAGGGTACGGTTGAAGGAGGAAGCAGCTTTGCTAACAGAAACCCGGGCAGATGACTCAACCATTGATTCTGGAAAAAAAGGGACAGCTTTTTGGGGCTGCCAACGTCGTGTATTACGTGATAATGGTTACCCAGCTTGAGGTGGAAATTATTGGCTTTAAATCCGGCGTAGAGACCCAAAAAGCGGATTTCTGGTGCCTTGTACCCGGGTTCGTTCTGGTGGCCGGAGGCATGACCTGTTTGTACGTTCATTGCAATCATGAACAGCAGCGAAACAATGAGAAGTTTTAACAGTCTTCTGTGACAAACAAGCATAGAATTGCCGTAGATCCCATTTGATAATTATTAATTTGTCAATCAGAGTTGACCTGTTAAATAACAGTTTTTATTAATACTGATTGAATGAATTGTTCTGGTCTCTATGGAGACTGAGGAAAAATAGCAGTGGGTTCATGATGTAGCAAGAATGGTCCCGCGTTCGGTTTGGCTGCTGGTTTCGAATCTTGTGATAACGTTTTTATGTTGCTGCTGAAGGTAGCGGCTCTGTTTCCGGAGGTGAGGCTGGCAACTTCGGGTTAAAGCAGCAGACTCAATAATTATACGACAAAAATCTATTTGCTAAATTGATATACGATTGAGAATCGTACGTCAGTTTGTTTCATGTTCATTGATGAATTCTTTTGGGCCGTCGAAGTTGAAATGAGTGGCAACCGTAGGGTGCCTAACACTAATATTTTTCAGAAGGTTTTCATCCTTTAAGGCGTTTATAGCTTTGGTGACAACAACAGGCGAATAGCTTCAGCCAATTAAACTGAGTTGGAACGCAGAGGGATGGAAAAAGTTGGTATTCAGATAGATGAGAATAAGGGGGCTGTTACTTAATGACTTAATATTCTGTCAAGGCTCTAAAATGCTCGAGATAATGGTGATCTTTCTTTAGGTCGTCTCCCAGAAAAGAGGCGATTTCAGCCGATATACAGTGAAATAAAGACAACCAGGAATTAAGATCTTTTTTGTATTTTTTAAATGCGGTGCACATAGCCTCCCGGTTATCATCGTACATAGCCGTTAGATCAGCGGTTGCAAGAAGTGCGAAAAAAGCCTTTTTTATTGGTTCATTTTCTTCAATCTTCTGTGTCATTATCCTATTCCAGAACGAATACCGTTCGTTGTTACGACTATCATTGAGGATCTCGTAAGCCCATAAATAATAGTGAATCAGGGCTGACTTTGTGCGATGTTTTTTCAAAAGAGCATTACTGATAGCCTCGTAATTTGGGTGAGACTCCAGTCTGGGCAGGTTATAAACGAATTCATCGAAACCGGTTTCAGGTTGTGGTGTTTCCTGTAGTTCTTCCAACAATGCTGTATAGTCAAGTCGGCGTAGCTTATAGCTTGCAGTACTCTCTGATAATTGATCACTATCAGAAACTGTTGCCGGTGTTTCCAGCAGATCTGATTTATCTAATAAAAAAGCTTTGACAAGGCTTAAATACTTTTTAATACTTTCTGGCCTGTCGCCATTTTCGATTTCACTGTCCAGCCAAATACCATATTGTTCTGGTCTTTTTTCAGTGGCAAATTGCCTGGTTCTCTCCATTGGTTCCAGAAGTATTCTTTCAATACTGTCAGGATCACTTATCCTTGGAAATAACGCTTCTTCAACTTCAGTGACATCATTGTTGAAGACAAACTGTAAGCTATGGTTTACGGGGAGAATTAAAAAGTGCTTTGCGATCAGTGTCGGCCAACCAGCTTGAGGCATCTGCAGAAGATTAAACCGTTCATTAGTAAAGATTCTGATGGCTGCTTCAACGGCAAAACGTACACCATATAGAGAGCTTGATAATAGCCCGGGCAAGATGTCCGTGACAATTTTACCCGCGTCTATAAAGATCTTATCCCCTGGTTTTTTGATCGATGCGTATTGAATAACAGGCTTATTGGTCAGATCTCTTTGCCAGGCTTCTGATGTCTCGTTCTGGTAATACTGGTAGTTGTCTAGCCGCATGTCCACCAGTGATTTCAGATAACCTCCATAGGGGAAGCCGAGATGACGTGCTTTTGCGAAATGCTCATGAGCAATGGTCAGTACTTTTTTGCGACCGGTCAATATTACCCGCTGGTCATCAGAACTTGTTTGTGCCTTCAGAAGCGTCAATCCAGCCAGGCAATGAAGCCAGCCTGACATCGCTGTAGATTGAGAATCCACTTTTCCCTCATATTTGTTTAACTGCTGTTTTAATTTTTGATAGCCAATTTTTCTGGCTTGCTCAATAGCAACAAGAAAAGTATTTTCGTCTCCATCTGTGAAATTTTTTACGCTGTCGCTGTTAAAGACAACATGGTCTATGACTTTTGATTGCATATTATGTGCAACAGCCTTGACTGGCTTATGCCATACATAGTTCCTAAAACATGTATGTAGTGTTTGCCAACCATCTGAGTCAACCTGAAGTTTTTTTGCCTTTTCTGCATTCCCACCGATAAGCTCGAGAATATACTGGTGAACCAGCAAAAGAATGTTGTAAATATACAATTTGGTATCTTGGGTAACCAGTTCGCGAGAAAAACCGATTAATTTTGTCAGAAGTTGTAAGTCATGACCGAAATGCATTGCGGTTAAAAGGGCCTGGGCATTGAAGGGTTGGGCTTTAAGACAAGAAAGGGTCGGCTCTGTTTCTGATGATACACTAACCAGATGAAAAGCAAGTTCTATAATATCTGCCATCATCTGATCATCAAAATTAGTATCTTTAGAGAGCTGCCTATGAGCCTTTTTCAGGTACTCGAAGAGTCCCGAGTGTGATTCAGAGCCAATTATAGAAAAAACAATGGTCAATGTGGATAAATCCAGGTAAACAAAATCAATCAATTCCGTTCGACCAGTAGCGAAGTACAGTACCAATCTTAATGTTGCTGCTCTACTCTCTGCCGTTTCCTTTACTGCTACCTTAACCGTCTCGTTTACCGTTTCGTCTATCGTTTCCTTAATTGCTTTCGCTTTCGCTTCCTTTAACCTTTCCAGAACCGTGATCGCTGCCGCTTTACCTGTCTCTGCCGCTTTATCTAACGCTGCCACTACCGCTGTCGTTTTATCTAACGCTGTCGCGTTCGAGTTCGTTTCTGCTGTCACTTTCTCTGTCGCTTCCGCCAGGGCTATCGCTTTCGCTTTGACGTTTGCTTTCGATTCCGCTATTGCTTCCGCTAACACTATAGCGTTTTCTGTTGAGTTCGAGTTCGAGTTCGAGTTCGAGTTCGAGCTCGGGCACAAGTGCGAGTTTGCTTCTGCTATCGCTACCTCTATGGCTAATTCAGCTATGGCATCTGCTGCACTTGTCGTAGCTGCTTCTGCTGACACGGACTCAGTCGCTTTCGCTTGTTCATGCTGTACGTTTTGCAGATGCCGGGTATTGGTAAATTGCTGACCCATTCGATTCAAAACAACATCAACTGCGCCATCAGAGCCTTTTACCGGAAGCTGCTCCAGAAACTCTCTGAGTAGACGAATGGAAGGTGTTACCCTGCCCGGAATATTGACTTGCGGGTTTTTCAGGTAAGTCTCTGCATCAAAGGCCAGTTTCAGTTCGAAAGTCTTTGGAATCAGTATCAGCCACTTGAGTAACAGTCCGGACAGAACCGGTGCATATGTTTGCAATTCTAATAAAATCTCAATGGACTGTGACACCCCGGAGAATGCAGAGTAGAGGGCCTGCTTTGGTGTTTTAAGCTTTTCTTCCATACCATGTTCAAAAAACAGAGAGAGCATTGGAGCATAGGGGAAGTAATACTCTTTAGAGATTAAAATAGACTCTTTTATCTTTTTCGCGTTAAGTTTGACTCCCGGTCCAAAGGACAACTCAATAGTTTTGTTGTCATCTGACATTTTGGCCCCTATCAAGGCCAGTGCCTTCAAAAAGTGGTAATAACCTATTCCCAGCTTGTTTGTTGAATCATTGCCATTTTGTACCTGAGCTACGCTGAATGCTGTGATGTGCTCTTCTACCTGTTGCAAAAATAATTTCGGGCTTTTCTGCATAAATCTGACTTCCTGAATAATATTGTTATCCAGTTGAAGTAAATACCCGGTATGTACTTGTTCATTGTGTGGTCCTGTTGATGGTCGGATAACAGGCTTCATTTTTTTTGACTGCCTGGCCGCATTTACGGTTCTTTTTGCTTTTTCAGAATGTGTACCTGTTTTAGACGTTAGTTGCGCCGGAGTGGGGCAGGCAGGAGCCTCTTTGATTTGAATAAAGTCTCTTGAAAGCAGCAAAGAGCGGGCAAGAATCCAGTCTTCTATTAAATCGAGTCTGGACTTTTTAATCGCCTTGTTATTTATTTGGTTATGATGCTCGTCAAATATTTCCCTTTCAGTCTTGCTGTCTTTGCTTAACGAAGCCTTGAGATAGCTTTCCCAAAAACCCATTTTCCAAAAGGCTATGAATCTGGGTTGATGATATTTGAGCAGTTGTCCGGTTTGCTCAGTATCCATGAAGGCTTTCAGGTCAGTCATGGCCAGTACCTGTGGGAAATAAGATATATCCATGTGCTGAGGTTTTTTTTTCGAGGCGCCCTTAATTTGCAGGGCGTTGAGACTGTAAGACCAAAGTTCATTGTGAATCTGACCGACTGCGGGTTCTTTTTTTCTCTCCAGTATCAGTATCAGTGAGCCGATGGTTTGTTGCAGCTCCCGAGCCCTGGGTCGAACTGTTTTCAGGGCTGTTAATATGGACGCAGTATTTGGTTCTCTCAGGGCACTGACAATGTGCTTCACCTCTCTGCCTCTGTCTGAGAGGTCTGACTCTTTGGCTAACCCCTGCTCAATCCTGGTCAGGGTGATGGCGTCTGTATCCTGATAGAGCTGCTCTAGAAATCCACCGCTCAACAGGCCTTCAACCTTTATCCGGGTTAAGCTTGTCGCTCTGGAAGCCATGCTGCGTAGCAGCCGGTTGACAGGTTCCAGCTGGGGCCAGCCTGCCGGATGTTGGTTGCGCAATTGCATTCCGATTAATAATTGGTAGGCAAGCGGTATACCGGCAATGGCTGACGGTAACAGTAGCTCGAAAGCCTTCTCATAGATCTGCAGTATTTCTGATTTTCCAGATGGGCATTTCTGGTTCAGAATGAACAACGCCTGAACCAGTTGCGCATAGGGGAAGTGGTTCTCATAAGCCGCCTGCTCTAAGTCTTTGCGCGGTTGACTGCCCAGGGTATTGGCCAGGTTGATGGTGATGACCGGTTGGTCTGTGGATGTATCAGCAGATGCTCCGGAACAGGCCAGTATTTTCAGGGTTTTTGTTTTTCCGTCCTGCAGTTGTTTTTGCAGTGTATCGAATTCTGTATCGGGCGCAGGGTTTTCTGCAGGGGCTTTGCAATCTTGCGTCTTTATTGCCCTGTTCAGCTCGTCCGCAAAGCGATGATCCATCTCCTTAAGCCAGTTTGATATTTCTACGGACTGAGATAAGGCTGTTTCGAAATTGATCGTATTCGAGATTGACTTTTGGGCTGCGGTTTTATTCTTTCCTTTATTTGAGTGCTCAGCAGTATCAGGTGCCACTGCCTCGCTAATATGAGCAACTGTAGAGCGTTGATCATCAGGGCTTGCTTCTACTGTGATATCGTTTTTTTCCGGCACAGTGGCAATGTCGCTTATTTCTTGTTGTTTCTGTTCCTTCTCATGGGAATTGAAAGAAGAATCTTTTGTTATCGCCTCTGCACCTTCGGCATAATTAGCAGTAGAAACTGTTGCCTGTTCGTCAATATCACTATTGCTATCCAGTGCCTTGTCAGGTTCGGGCTTGATATAAGGAAGCAGAAATTCCGGTAACCCGGATGATTCTGAAGATCGGCTGAGCAGTGACTGTTGAATAATCGCCTGAACCTGTTGCCCAGTGTCACTCGCGAGTAAGATTTTTAATGCATTTTGAGCATTATGCATCCGTCGATTTGCATTAATACCCGGGTAGGTTTGATCAGGTTGCGTGTCCTGAAGCAGTTTTTCAACCAAAGCGGGCAGGCTTGGCATAAGCAGTTTGGAACCCCTGGCAAAAGGTTCTACTCGGGTGAAATCGAAATAGCCTTCAGGACCAGCAGAAATATCGATCGAGAAGATTCGCCATTTTTTTGCTTTGCAAGTGACGAACCCCATTGCCTTTTCATTGTTTTTACAGGGAGTGCAGCTGATCTTTACGTTATGCAGTAGCCGACTGTGCTGCAATTCTTTGGGGTTAGCTAAAATCATAGTATGAATGTAGCTGCGTGTTACGACGGTGCCAGCCAGTGCGCTGCTTAGCTGTTCCTCTAAAAAGGCCGAAATGGTTTCCAGACTTTTGATATTATCGACTGCCAAATCAATATTATTGGTAACAGGTAACTTGCCAAGTTCGGTAGGGCCAACCAATGACGAAAGATGTTGCCATCGTGCTAAACCACCATAAACAAGAACATTTCCAATATCGGATATAACTCTATCGACCTCTGTATAGGTTTTTCTAAAAACAGGTGCGAGCACCAATAGTGCAGGAATTACGTAGCGGATATCCTGTTTTTTTACTAAAAATGCGCTCTCGTAATAAGCTTTTACATGAATATCCAAAGATTGCATTTCGTTGTTTATTGCTGATGTGGAGAGATCGGGCGCTATAAAAGCGATATATTTACTGGCAGATTCTTCCCAGAAGAAAATCACCGCGCCAAGCACGTTTCTACTAATGTAAAACGTTCCATCGGGTTTCTCTGTAGCGTCGAACGGGTAACAAACCAAACCTAATTTATTATAAAACCTGAACAGGTTCTGTCCCTGTTTTCCCTGCATGAATTTATCGGGTGCAGTAAATGCCTGTTTTAGCACTCGGCTGGCAGATTTTATGGACCTCTCTTTTGGCTGTTCGCTGGTAGATTTTATGGCGTTGCACTGAAGACTTTCCCGGCATAACAAAATGTCTTTTTGCCATTGTGGAAACAGTTCCCATAATGCATTCTCAAAATCACTGTCTTGCAGCCATTCGTTTTCCTGCTTATTCAAGCAGGAGCTGATCAGGAAGTGGGTGAACCACAGGTTGTTGTCACTGAGATGAGACAGTTTTACAGCGTGATTTTCGTGAAACAGAAACGTAACGACATCTTCAAACTTGTCCAGTTGTTGAGGCGTACGATCATGGTAGTTGTGGGAGTGATATCCCTGACCATCAGAAACAAAAATCCGTATAGAATTTTCCAGTGCTTTTGATGCCAGAATCATGTGTCGTTGATTATTCGGATCAAAACGCCAGAACATCTGATTATATAATGTTTCACTATCGCAATCGGGTATTTGGCATTGATGGAACAGGGTTTCAAATTTTTTATTGGATGTGATACCAAGCTGTTCCGGAAGAAAATCCGATATATCACCTATTTTTTCAGGCCGGAGTCCAGCGCACCCGTAGAAATACAATAGATGGTTAAGCAAGGATTCTGAGGTTACTGCGTCTGCCAGTGTGACCGGGTGGCTGTCGTCCGGTGGTGGCGGCTCATTATCGTCAATATTATTCCTGCCGTCAGGGCTCGCAGTTCGTCTACTTTTGTTGCCACTTTGTTCCGCTTTTTGTGCAGAGTGATAACTCGGGCAGGATTGAGATTCAGGCGGTCCATTATTCCCCTGGACACCAGAAGCAGTCATTATGCCTGATACAAACCCTGTAGAGGGGAGTGACATATCTGGCTGATGAGGGATGGCAGGAGGATTAAAGCCGTCGAACGCGTTGCTTGTTTCGGGCACCAAAGCCAATGGGTTTCCGTTTGCTTGATGGCTAAAAAAAGGTGATACACGACCGGAAAAGTATGAGTGGACAGGGTGGCCCGGAAACTCACGGTTTAAATAGGTCAACACATTGTTCAGTAACTCAGGCCGCCGTTTAACAAACTGGTAAAGTGAACCAGGGTCGCTCAGAATCTGCTCCCTTACCAGGGCACTGAGGCTTTTCGGGATGGGTGATGTGAACCCTGAGAGAATTCCCCGCCACTGATAGAGATTAAAGGGCGTATTGGTCACCGTGCTCATAAGCAGGGCAGCCAGGTTGAGATGCTCACTTTCTACCAGGGTGCCAATCTCTGGTCCATCCCAACCGGCGTAATGATCCTCGACATTATAAGGGGCATCAGCGAACCGCATCAGCAGCACCGGGTCACCTGCTCCCCAGAAATGGTATTTCCGATGTCTGTCGTTGCGGGCGATGAACAAAGAAGATCTCGACCAGGCCGGGTAAGTATCATTGCCGGGCGATACCTTTTCCAGTGCCCAGAGGTTAAAGTACTTCCCGGTCATGAGTGTCGGGCCAGGGTTTATTGCAGTCTCGGGAATGCCAGGTTGATAAACCCAGTTTTGATCTGACCACTGATAAAGCCAGTGATTATTTTGGCAAGCGTGTATTTTTTCTTTGTCAGCTGGCTTGCTTTTATTGGGTTCTCCAAACAACTTATCGTGGGAAGAGAGGCAATCAATAGCCTGATTGACCGGCTTAATATAACTACTGTCCAAAGCGGTTTGCCCGTCAGCGCTGATACTGTCTTTTCTAGCCAGTTCGGGCAATAGCCAGGGTTTTGCGTGATTCAGCGGGAAATCAATAAGAACGCTCTGACACTTTTTATGCTCTGTAAGCGGATTGGTCTGGCAGATAATGGCCTGCAGGCGATTCTGCTGACTTTCTCGCCAGGGACGCAGGAAAAGGGTACTGGTATGGGTGTCGTTTAGTAGTTTCCAAAGCGACAGCCAGGCAGACAGAGAATCACCCTCGACGGCCTGAGTCTCTGACGATGATGTCGAGGGTGAAGCCGTAATCTGCCATACAGGATGATTTTCAATGCAAGTGGTTTGCACTGATAAGCGGCTTTTCAGCAAAGAGTGATCGATAATCACCGGATGAGGGTTGCAATCGGGGGCATCACCAAAAGCCCGGGACAGTGAGGGGAAGCCGCGACTGAAAGAAGGGTAGGGTACGGTTGAAGGAGGAAGCAGCTTTGCTAACAGAAACCCGGGCAGATGACTCAACCATTGATTCTGGAAAAAAAGGGACAGCTTTTTGGGGCTGCCAACGTCGTGTATTACGTGATAATGGTTACCCAGCTTGAGGTGGAAATTATTGGCTTTAAATCCGGCGTAGAGACCCAAAAAGCGGATTTCTGGTGCCTTGTGCCCGGGTTCATTCTGGTGGCCGGAGGTATGACCTGATTGTACGTTCATTTCAATTATGAATAGCAGGGCAATTAAGAGAAGTTTTAACAGTCTTCTGTGACAAACAAGCATAGAATTGCCGTAGATCCCATTTGATAATTATTAATTTGTCAATCAAAGTTGACCTGTTAAATAACAGTTTTTATTTTTACCGACTGTATTGTTTTGATATCCATGGAGTCTGAGAAAAAATAGCAGTGGGTTCAGGATGTAGCAAGAATGGTTCCGTGTTCGGATTGGCTGCTGGCTGCGAATCTTGTGATAACTTTTTTATGTTGCTGCAGTGAGCGGCTATGTCTACAGAGGCCAGACTGACAGCATCGGGTCAACGCAGTAAACTCAATCACTATGCGACAGAATCAACGGATCCGGTGCTTAATGATTTTATATTTTTTTGAGACTTCAAAATAAGTGGAATTGAAATCTGTATTTTGCGCCTCTTCCAGAATAGTGGCGATTTGGGCTGACATACAGTGATAAAAAGACAACCAGGAATTAAGGTCTTTTTTGTATGGTTTAAATGTGATGCTCATGGCCTCCCGGTTATCATCGTACATAACCGTCAGATCGGCGGTTGCCAGAAGTGCGAAAAAAGCCTCTCTCATTGGTTCATTTTCTTCAATCGCCTGTTTCATTATCGCGTTCCAGAACAGAACCTGTGCGTTGTAACGGCTATCAGTGATGGTATCGTAAGCCGACAAATAATAGTGAACCAGGGCAGAATTTGTGCGATGTTTTTCCAAAAGAGCATAACTTAAATCCATACAATTCGGGTGGGGTTGGTGCCAGGACAAGTTATAAAAGAATTCATCTAAATTGTTTTCAGAATGTGATGTTTCCTTCAACACTTCAAACAATTTTGTCCGGCTTAGCTTATAGCTGGCAATATCCTCCAACAATTTATCAATATCAGAAGCTGTTTTCCCAGATGATGTAGTCTGCACCTTTGATGTGTCCAATATAAAAGCTTTGACAAGACTTAAATACTTTTTAATATTTTCTGGCCTGTCACTATTTTCGATTTCACTGTCCAGCCAAATACAATATTGTTTTGGTCTTTCTTTAATTGTAAATTCCCTTTTTTTCTCCAGTGGCCTCAAAAGCATTCCTTCAATACTGCCTGGGTCAACTATCCTGGAAAATAACGCTTCTTCAACTTCAGGGCCATCATTGCTGAACACAAATTGGATGTTATGTTCAAAGGGGTTAATCAAAAAAAACTTTGCCATCAGTGCTGGCCAACCAGCCTGAGGAATATGCAGAAGATTAAACCGTTCATTAGTAAAGACTCTGATGGCTGCTTCAGTGGCAAAACGTACACCATGTAGAGAGCTTGCTAATAGCCCGGGCAAAATGTCCGTAACTATCTTACCTGCTTCAATAAAGATCTTTTCCCCGGGTTTTATGATCGATGAGTATTGAATAACAGGCTTATTGGCCAAGTCTGTTTGCCAGGCTTCTGATGTCTCGTCCTGATAATACTGATAGTCGTCTAGCCGCATAGCCACTAATGATTCCAGATAACCACCATAAGGGAAGCCGAGTTGACGTGCTTTCATGAAATGATCATAAGCACTGGCCAGTGCACTTTTGTGACCGGTCAACACAATAGTCTCTTTTAACTTTTTGGCGTTGAGTTTAATTTCCGGGCTAAAGGGCAACTCAATCGTTTCGTAATCCTCTGGTATTTTTGCCCCCATCAGTGTCAGTGCCTTTAGAAAATAGTAATAACCCATTCCCAGCTCGTTTGTCTGATTTTTATTTTTTAGTAAAGCCCTTCTGAATACAGAAATCTGCTTTTCCACCTGCGGCAAAAAAAATGCCGGGTTTTCCTGAATAAATTTGACTTCCAGAATAATCTTGTCATCCAGTTGAAACAAATTCTGGAGATGTTCTTCCCGATTGAATGGTCCTGCCGAGGGTCGGATACCTGGCTTCAGTGCTGTTGGTTGAGCGGCTGCGTTTGCGGTTTTTTTTGCTTTTTCAGGTTTTTTATCTGTTTCAGACGTTAGTTGTGCCGAAGTCGATGGAGTAGGGTGAGGCGGATCTTCTTTGATTTGAATAAAGTCTCTTGAAAGCAGCAAAGATCGGGCAAGAATCCAGTCTTCTATTAAATCGGGTCTGGACTTTTTAATCGCCTTATTATTTATTTGGTCATGATGCTCGTCAAATATTTCCTTTTCAGTCTTGCTGTCTTTGCTTAACGACGCTTTGAGATAGCTTTCCCAAAAGCCCATTTTCCAAAAGGCTATGAATCTGGGTTGATGATATTTGAGCAGTTGTCCGGTTTGCTCAGTATCCATGAATGCTTTCAGGTCAGTCATGGCCAGTACGTTTGGGAAATAAGATATATCCATGAACTGAGGTTTTTTTTTCGAGGCGCCCTTAATTTGCAGGGCGTTGAGGCTGTACGACCAAAGTTCACTGTGAATCTGACCGACTGCGGGTTCTTTTTTTCTCTCCAGTATCAGTATCAGCGACCCGATGGTTTGTTCCAGTTCCCGAGCCCCGAAGTGGATTGTCTTTAGTGCTGTTAGTGTGGAGGGGTTATCCGGTTCTCTCAGGGCATTGACAATGGCCTTTACTTGACTGCCTCTGTCTGAGAGGTCTGACTCTCTGGCTAACCCCTGCTCAATCCTGGTCAGGGTAGTGACGTCAGTATCCTGATAGAGCTGCTCCAGAAATCCACCTTTCAACAGGCCTTCAACCTTTATCTGGTTGAAGCTTGTCGCTCTGGTAGCCATGCTGCGTAACAGCCGGTTGACAGGTTCGATCTGGGGCCAGCCTGCCGGATGTTTGTTGTGTAATTGCATCCCGATTAATAATTGGTACGAAAGCGGTATACCGGCAATGGCTGCCGGTAACAGCAGCTCGAAGGTTTTTTCATAGATCTGAAGTACTTCTGGTTTTCCAGATGGGAGTTTCTGGTTCAAAATGAACAACGCCTGAACCAGTTGTGCATAGGGGAAGTGGCTCTCATAAGCGGCCTGTTCCAAGTCTCTGCGCTGCTGACTGCCCGGGGTATTAGTGAGATTGATGGTGATGACCGGTTGGTCACCGGATTTATCTGCAGAAGCTCCGGAGCAGGCCAGTATTTGCAGGGTTTTTGTTTTTCCGTCTTCCAGCTGATTTTGCAGTGTATTGAGTTCTGTATCTCGCGCAGGGCTTTCTTCAGGGGTTTCGCCTTCTCCTGTGGCATCGCAATGTTGCATCTTTATTGCCTTATTAAGCTCGTCCGGAAAGTTATAATCCATCTCTTTAAGCCAGTCTGATATTTCTACGGACTGTGACAATGCAGATTCGAAATTGATCTTATTCGGGATTGGCTTTTGTGCGGCGGTTTTATTCTTTCCCTTTTTTGACCCTTCAGCAGGATCAGGTGCCACCACCTTACTGTCATGAGCAACTGTAGAGTGTTGATCTCTGGCATCGTTTTCTGCCTTATTCTCTACCTTGATAGTGCTTTCCTGTTCATTGTAAGACTGCGGCTTAATATAAGGATGCAGAAATTCCGGTAACCTGGATAATTCTGAAGAACCGCTGAACACTGACTGTTGAATAATTGTCTGTACCTGTTGCTCAGCGTCACTTGATAGCAATATTTTCAATGCATTTCGGGCATTTTGCACCCGTCGATTTGCAACAATACCCGGGTAGGTTTGATCAGGTTGTGTGTCCTGAAGCAGTTGTTCAACCATAGCGGGCAGGCTTGGCATAAGCAGTTTGGAATTCCTGGCAAAAGGTTCTACACGCGTGAAATCGAAATACCCTTCAGGGCCAGCAGAAATATCGATCGATAAGATTCGCCATTTTTTTGTCTTGTAACGGACGTCCCCCAGTGTCTTTTCATTGTTTTTATCGTGAAGGCAGGTGATCTTTACGTTATGCAGTAGCCGTTTGCGCTGCAATTCTTTTGGGTTGGCTAGAGCCATAGCATGAATGTTGCCGCTTCTAACAATGGGGCCAGACAGGGTACTTTTTAGCTTTTTCTCTAAAGCGGCTGAAATGGTTTTCAGACTTTTGATATCCTCAACTGCCAAATCAATATCATTAATAACAGGGACCTTGCCAAGTTCGGTGGGCTTAACCAACAATGAAAGATGTTGCCACCTGGCTATACCCCCATAAACAAGAGCACCACCAATATCTGATATAACACTCCAGATTTCTGTATAGATGTTTCTAAAAACAGGTGCGAGCACCAATAGTGCAGGAATTACATAGCGGACATCCTGTTTTTTTACTAAAAAGGCGCCCTCGTAATAAGCTTTTACATGAATATCCAAAAATTGCATTTTGTAGTTTATTGTTGATGTCGAGAGATCCGGAGCTATAAGGGCGATATATTTACTGGCAGAATCTTCCCAGAAAAAAATCACTGCTCCAAGCAGGTTTTTGCTGATGTAAAATGTTCCGTCGGGGTTCCCTGTATCGTCGAACGGGTAACAAACAAGGCGTAATTTGTTGTAAAAACTGAATAGGTTGTGTCCGTATTCTCCCTGCATGAATTTATCGGGTGCAGTAAACGCCTGTTTTAGCAGCTTGCTGGCAGATTTTATAGTGTTGCACTGAAGACTTTCCCGGCATAATAAAATATCTTTTTGCCATTGTGGAAACAGCTCCCATAACGCATTTTCAAACTCACTGCCTCGCAGCCATTTGTTTTCCTGTTTGCTTAAGTGGGGGCGGTTCAGGAAGTGATTGAACCACAGGTCGTTGTCACCGTGACGGGACAGTCTTACCGCGTGATTCTCGCTAAAGAGGAACGTATGAATACCTTCAAACTCCTCCAGAGGCTGTTGAGGCGTATGAGCATGGTTTATATCATGGCTGTAGTAGCGATATTTCTGACCACCAGGCACGATGACCTTTATAGAATTTTGCAAGGCTTTTGATGCCAATTCCATGTGTTGTTGGTTTTTCGGATCAAAACCCTGGAGTATCTGGTCATATAATGTTTCACTGTCGCAGTCAGGTGGTTGGCATTCACTGACCAATGTTTCAAATCTTCCACTGGATTTAATATCAAGTTCTTCCTGAAGAAAATCGGACACACCAATCACTCTTCCGGGCCTGAGCTCGAAGCGCCGGTAAAAATACAATAGATGGTTAAGCAAGGATGCCGAAGATACTGCGTTTGCCAATGTGACCCGATGGCTGCCGCCCGGTGGTGGCTCATTGTCGTCAATATTGTTCTCACCATTTGATTTAGCACTTCGTTGACTTCTGTTGCTGCTTTGTTGCGCTTTTTGTTCAGAGGAAAAAGCCGGGCAGGATTGGAATTCAGGCAGTCCATTATTCCCCTGGACACCAGAAGCAGTCATTATGCCTGATGCAAACCCAATATAGGGGAGTGACATATCTGGTTGATGAGGGATGGCAGGAGGATGAAAACCGTCGAATGCGTTGCTTGTTTCGGGCACCAAAGCCAATGGTTTTCCGTTTGTTTGATGGCTAAAAAAAGGTGATACACGACCGGAAAAGTATGAGTGGACAGGGTGGCCCGGAAACTCACGGTTTAAATAGGTCAACACATTGTTCAGTAACTCAGGCCGCCGTTTAACAAACTGGTAAAGTGAACCAGGGTCGCTCAGAATCTGCTCCCTTACCAGGGCACTGAGGCTTTTCGGGATGGGTGATGTGAACCCTGAGAGAATTCCCCGCCACTGATAGAGATTAAAGGGCGTATTGGTCACCGTGCTCATAAGCAGGGCAGCCAGGTTGAGATGCTCACTTTCTACCAGGGTGCCAATCTCTGGTCCATCCCAACCGGCGTAATGATCCTCGACATTATAAGGGGCATCAGCGAACCGCATCAGCAGCACCGGGTCACCTGCTCCCCAGAAATGGTATTTCCGATGTCTGTCGTTGCGGGCGATGAACAAAGAAGATCCCGACCAGGCCGGGTAGGTATCATTGCCGGGCGATACCTTTTCCAGTGCCCAGAGGTTAAAGTACTTCCCGGTCATGAGTGCCGGGCCGGGGTTTATTGCAGTCTCGGGAATGCCAGGTTGATAAACCCAGTTTTGATCTGACCACTGATAAAGCCAGTGATTATTTTGGCAAGCGTGTATTTTTTCTTTGTCAGCTGGCTTGCTTTTATTGGGTTCTCCAAACAACTTATCGTGGGAAGAGAGGCAATCAATAGCCTGATTGACCGGCTTAATATAACTACTGTCCAAAGCGGTTTGCCCGTCAGCGCTGATACTGTCTTTTCTAGCCAGTTCGGGCAATAGCCAGGGTTTTGCGTGATTCAGCGGGAAATCAATAAGAACGCTCTGACACTTTTTATGCTCTGTAAGCGGATTGGTCTGGCAGATAATGGCCTGCAGGCGATTCTGCTGACTTTCTCGCCAGGGACGCAGGAAAAGGGTACTGGTATGGGTGTCGTTTAGTAGTTTCCAAAGCGACAGCCAGGCAGACAGAGAATCACCCTCGACGGCCTGAGTCTCTGACGATGATGTCGAGGGTGAGGCCGTAATCTGCCAGACAGGATGATTTTCGATACAAGTGGTTTGTATTGACAGTTGGCCTTTCAGCAAAGAGTGATCGATCATCACCGGATGAGGGTTGCAATCGGGGGCATCACCAAAAGCCCGGGACAGTGAGGGGAAGCCGCGACTGAAAGAAGGGTAGGGTACGGTTGAAGGTGGAAGCAGTTTTGCTAACAGAAACCCGGGCAGATGACTCAACCATTGATTCTGGAAAAAAAGGGACAGCTTTTTGGGGGTGCCAACGTCGTGTATTACGTGATAATGATTACTCAGCTTGAGGTGAAAGTTATTGGCTTTAAATCCTGCGTAGAGACCTAAAAAGCGGATTTCTGGCGCCTTGTACCCAGGTTCATTCTTGTAGCTGGAGGCATGACCTGAATGTACGTTCATTTCAATCGTGAATAGCAGCGCAATTAAGTGAAGTTTTAACAGTCTTCTGTGACAAACAGGCATAGAGCTGCCGTAGACCCCATTTGATAATTTGTTAATCAGAGTTGACCTGTTAAATAACAGCTTTTATTGATACTGATTGAATAAATTGTTCTGATCTCTACGGAGACTGAGAAAAAATAGCAGTGGGACCAAGATGTAGCAAGAGTGGCTTTGTATCTGCGTGAATAGCTTTTAATGGGGTTTATGTAATTCTGCCGAACGCTGGGTTGTAGATCCCTTATTTGACTGGTTAGAAAACTATCGCCGTTTATAGAAAATAATGAGCGTAAACTGAACCCAAGTCTTCAATTTACACATTTGGTCTTGGCTAAGTTGCTTTTATCTGTTGTTTGAACCAGTGTCCCGCAATTTTTTCAGAAAGCCGTTCACCTGTTAGCTCGGTAGCCTCTGTCAGCACTCGCCGCCAGCCCAGATAATGTTTCAAGTATTTGGTCGCAATCCCGTGAAAAACACCATGAATCCATCCTTTCAAGTGGCTGTCCGTTTTTTTATCATTACCTCCTTGTCTTGCTGGTCTTGGTAGCTCTGATCTCTGCCCTTTGAAGGACTCACGCAAAAATGTTTCATCCAGTTCAACAATATCACCCAGATCATTTCCTTGGTCATCCTCCAGCACGACAAGGAAGCGGTGTCGCCAGCGGAAAGAGGTGCGCAGAGTGACGCCACATTCAGATGCTGCCACTCGCAGGGTTGTGGAGTGGCTCATTCCATTCAGATAAGTCTGCCACTTTTCAGGATGTCGAAGCCGGGCTAACGGGGTTGCTGTTAATGCATTAAATGTTTTGTGGCATGACTTGCAACGGTAGCGCTGCTTGCCATCACTGCTACCCCAGCGTTTTATCTGATCACTTTCACAATGAGGGCACCTCGGGTGCTCAGAGAATTTCTGTTGAATGGTGGTGCTCAGGTTCGGTTGATGCGTCTTGGTCTCAACCTCTGGAGAAAGAGCTTTGTTAAGAATATTCTTCTGATGGCTGGTCAATGTCGAAATGGCATCAAGAAATGACTTGAAGGGAGCATATTGCATAACGGCATCCCTTACAGTAGGAGACCGTTGTATTATAGTTCAAACAACAGATAAGGCTAACTTAGCCTTTGGTCTTTCTGGTAATCTTACGGGTCAGGTACTGAATAAAGTAATATTGCTTTTTGGTTATCATAATGCTTTTGATGGAAATCTGCTTTTTGTGTCTCTCCCAGAATAAAGGCGGAATTGGCCGAGATCCTGTGAAAAAAGGCCAGCCAGGAGGCAAGATCTCTATTATACGTTTGAAATGCAATGTTCATGGCCTCCCGGTTTTTATCGTACATAACCGTTAAGTCGGACGTTGCCAGAACTGCCAGGAAAGCACGTTTCATTGGTTCATTTTCGTCAATCTTCTTTGTCATTATCTCATCCCAGAACAGATCCCGTTCGTTATCAAAGTGATCATTAAGGGTCTCGTAAGCCCATAAGTAATAATGAACCAGGGCTGACTTTGTGCGATGTTTCTTCAAAAGAGCATTACTTATAGCCTCATAATTTGGGTGAGATTCCAGCCGGGGAAGGTTATAAACGAACTCATCGAAATAGGTTTCAGGTTTTGGTGTTTCCCGCAGTACTTCAAACGATGTTGCATAATCATATCGGCTTAGCTCATAGCTTGCAGTATTTTCTGAGAGTTGTTCAACATCAGAAGCTGCTGCCTCTGATGATATATCCAGTGCGTCTGATTCACCCAATACAAAAGATTTGACAAGTCTTAAATACTTTTTAATATTTTCTGACCTGCCACCACTTTTGATTTCACCATCCAGCCAAATACCATAGTGTTTCGGTCTTTTTTTAATGGAAAAATGCTTTATTTTTTCCAGTGGTTTCAGAAGTATTCCTTCAATACTGTCTGGATCAATTATCCTGGGAAATAACGCTTTTTCAACTTCAGTGCCATCATTATTGAACACAAATTGGAGGTTATGGTTTACGGGGGTAATCAAAAATTGCTTTGTGATCAGTGCCGACCAACCAGCCTGAGGAATATGCAGAAGATTAAACCGTTCATTAGTAAATACTCTTATGGCTGCTTCGGCAGCAAAACTCACACCCATTAGAGAGCTTGATAACAATCCGGGCAATGTGTCCGTAACAATTTTGCCCGCTTCAATAAAGAGCTTTTCCCCTGGTTTTATGGTCGATGCGTATTGAATGACAAGCCCATTGGTCGAGTCTTTTTGCAGGGCTTCTGATGTTTCGGTCTGATAATGCTGGTAGTTGTTTAGCCGCATACTCACCAGTGATTCCAGATAACCACCATAAGGGAAGCCAAGTTGACGTGCTTTCCTGAAATGATCATGTGCACTGGGCAGAACTCTTTTGCGACTGGTTAATACTATCGGCTCTTGGAAAGATCTTAATTCTGCCTCCAGAAGCGTCAATCCAGCCAGGCAATGAAGCCAGCCTGACATCTGCAATGATTCGGAATCCATTTTATCTTCATACAGACTTAACTTCTGTTTTAATTTCTGATAGCCAGCTTGTTTGGCTTGTTCAATGGCAAGAAAAAAAGCAATTTCGTCTCCATCTGCGAACCTTTTCAAATTTTCACTGTTAAAGACAAAGTAGTCGATGAATTTTGATTGAACATTACGTGCAACAGCCTTTACTGGCTTATGCCATATAAAGAGCTTAAATATTTTGCGTAATTCTTCCCAATCACCTGAATCAATCTGGAGTTTTCGTGCATTTTCTGCATTTCCACCGATGAGCGTGATGATATGCTGATGTATCAGCGAAAGGGTGTTATAACAATACGACGTGTTATCCTCGGTAACCAGTTCACGAGAAAAACCAATTAACTTTGTCAGATGTTGTACATCATGACCAAAATGAAGGGATGTTAAGCGAGCCTGGTTAACGAAGGGGAGGGCTTTAAGATGGGGGAGAGTCGGCTCTGCTTCTGTTGATGCACCAACCAGATAAAAAGCAAGTTCTATAATATCTGCCAATGCCCGATTATGACGGTCAATATCTTTAGAGAGCGTCCTCTGAGCTTTTCTAAGGAATATGGGAATCTCCGGGTTTGCTTCAGAGCCGAATATAGAAAAGTTAATGATGTACAGGGATAAATCCAGGCAACCAAAATCCAACAGTTCCATTCGACCGGTTGCGAAGTACAATATCAATCTTATTGTTGCTTCCGCCCTCTCTGCCGCTTTCACTTTAGTTACCTCTTCAGCTGCCGCTGCCTCTTCAGCTGCCGCTATCGCTTTCTTTGTCGCTGCCTCTTCAGCTGCCGCTATCGCTTTCTTTGCTGCTGTCAGTTTTGCTTTTGCTTCCTGTGCTGCTTTTTGAGCTGCTTTTTTTGCTGTTAGTACTTGCACTTTCGCTGTTAAATCCACTGCCGATAAGATTTTTGCTTTCACTTCCTCTAACTCTTTCGCTTCCTTGAACGCTCTCGCTTTCGTTTGCTCTTCATTTACGGCTAATTCTGCCGCTGCATTAGCCTCTTTTGCGGCAAGCACAGCTGCAGTTGATTCCGGTTTTACTAACACTCGTTCATACTGTATGTTTGAAAAATGTCGGGTATTTTTAAATTTCTGGCTCATTCGATTCAAAACAAAATCAACTGCTCCATCAGAGCCTTTTATTGAAAGCTGCTCCAGAAACTCTCTGAGTACACTTATGGAAGGTGTTACCCTTCCCGGCATCTGGCTATGGGGGTTTTTCAGGTATGTGTCTGGATCAAAGGCCAGTTTCAGTTCGAAAGTCCTTGGAATCAGCACCAGCCACTTGAGTAACATTCCGGCCTGAACCGCTGAGTCTGAGTCCGATTCGAATAAAATCTCAATAGACTGAGATACCCCCGAGAATGCAGAGAGGTGAGCTTGCGTGACTGCGCTGGGGTTGCCTTCCATACCATGTTCAAAAAATAGCAAGAGTATCGGGGCATAAGGGAAAAAATGACTATTAGACAATACAATAGCCTCTTTTATCTTTTTGGCGTTGAGCTTGACTTCGGGACTAAAGGACAACTCAATAGTTTTGTTGTCATCCGACATTTTGGCCCCTAACATGGCCAGTGCTTTCAGAAAGTAGTAATAACCCATTCCAAGCTTGTTTGTTGTATGGTCATGATTTCTTAATAAAACTTTTCTGAATGCAGTAATGTGCTTTTCCACCTGTTGCAAAAAAACTTCCGGGTTCTCATGAATACATTTGACTTCCTGAATAATATTGTTATCCAGTTGCAACAAATACTGTGTATGTACTTGTTCATTGACTTGTTCTGTAGAGGGTCTGATGCCTGGCTTCAGCTCCGTTGGTCGTCTGGTGGCATTTATTGTTTTTTTTGCTTTTTCAGTATTTGTAACTGTTGCCGAAGTGAGTTGAGTTGAAGTGGCTGGTTTAGTGGTAGCCGGAACCGTCACCTCTTTGGTTTGAATGAAATCTCTTGACAGCAGCAAAGATCGAGCTAGAACCCAGTCTTTTATTAAATCAGATCTGGACTTTTCAATCGCTTTATTCCTTATTTTTTCATGATATTCGTAGAGCATTTCCTTTTCATTGTTTCTGTCCTTGCTCAATGAAGCTTTGAGATAGCCTTCCCAAAAGCTCATTTTCCAAAAAGCTATGAATTTGGGTTGATGACTTCTGAACGATTGTCCGGTACGCTCAGTGCCCATGAATACTTTCAGGTCAGTCATCGCCAGCACCTGCGGGAAACTCGTTATATCAATGAACTGAGTTTTTTTCCTGGAGGCTCCCTGAATCTGCAGGGTGTTGAGGGTGTAGATCCAAAGCTCACTATGTATCTGACCTGCCGCTGGTTCTTTTTTTCTATCCAGAATCAGTTTCAGTGAAGCGATGGTTTGTTGCAGTTCCCGAGACCCGGGACGAACAGCTTTCAGGGCTGTTAATGTGGAGGGTGTATCCGGTTCTCTCAGGGCATTGAGTATGGCCTTCACTTCTCTGCCTTTGCCTGAGAGTTCTGACTCTTTGGCTAAACCCTGCTCAATCTTTGACAGGGCGGCAACATCTGTATCCTGATAGAGCTGTTCGAGAAATCCACCATTCAACAGGCCTTCAATCTTTACCTGGTTCAAGCTTGTCTCTCTGGAAGTCATACTACGCAACAATCGATTTACAGGTTCTATCTGAGGCCAGCCCGCCGGATGGTGGCTGTGCAATTGCATTGGGATTAATAATTGATAGGCAAGTGGTATACCGGCAATAGCTGCCGGTAACAATAGCTCGAAGGCATGTTCATAGATCTGAAGTGCTTCTGATTTTCCAGAGGGTAATTTTTTGTTCAAAATGAACAACGCCTGAACCAGTTGGGCATAGGGGAAGTGGTCCTCGTAAGCCGCCTGCTCTAAACGCCTGCGTTGCTGACTGTCCGGGATATTAGTCAGATTGATGGTAATGACCGGCTGGTCTCCGGATGTATCAGCAGAAGCTCCGGAACTGGCCAGTATTTGCAGTGTTTTTGTCTTTCCTTCCTTCAGTTGTTTTTGTAGTGTATCGAGTTCTGTATCGAGCGCAGGATTTTCTGTAGTGGCTTTGTTTTCTTCAGTGGCATCGCAATTTTGTGTCTTTATTGCTCTATTCAACTCTCCTGAAAAGTTATAATCCACCTCCTTAAGCCAGTTTGATATTTCTACGGACCTGGACAATGCTGTTTCGAAATCGATCAGATTCGAGATTGGCTTTTGGGCGGTGGTTTCCTTCTTTCTTTTGTTTGAGCGTTCAGCATTATCAGGTGCTGTTGTCTTGCTGTTATGAACTACTGTAGCGCTTTGATTATCAGGGCTGGCTTCTACTTTGATATCGCCCTCGTCTGGCGTAGTTGCAGTGTCGCCTGCTTTTCGTTGAACCGTTTTTTTCAGCTTTTGTCTCTGTTTCTTTTTCTTCTTACGGGAATTTAAAGCCGAATCATGGGTTATCGATTCTGCACCTTTGACATTAGCAGTACTGGCAAATGCAGCATGTGCGGCAATAGTTGTCTGTCCTGGTGCATTGTCTTTCAGAGGCTCATCGACAGTGGGTGCTGTTGTTTTGGCTTTGGCAGCAACTAAAGGATGTTGATTATTCGTATCATTTTCTGCCTTATTCTCTACCTTAGTAGTGCTTTTCTGTTCATTGTCAGGTTTACGCCTGATATAAGGATGCAGAAATTCCGGTAACCTGGACGACTCTGAAAAACGGCTGAATACTGACTTTTGAATAATTGTCTGTATCTGTTGCTCAGTGTCACTTGATAGCAATATTTTTAATGCATTTTGAGCATTTTGCATCCGTCGCTTTGAATCAATACCCGGGTAGGTTTGATCAAGTTGTGTATCCTGCAACAGTTTTTCAACCATTGCGGGCAGGCTTTGCATAACCATTTTGGAGCCCGTGGCAAAAGGTTCTACACGTATGAAATCGAAATATCCTTCAGGACCGGCAGAAATATCGATCGATAAGATTCGCCATTTTTTTGCCTCGTAACTGGCGAACCGGATGGTATTTTCTTCATTTGTATCGGGAAAACAATTGATCTTTAAGGTGTGCAGGAGCCCTCCGTGCTGCAATTCTCCCGGGCTGGCTAGAACTAAGGTGTGAATGTTGTTGCGTCTAACAGCAGTGCCAGGCAGGACGCCTCTTAGCTTTTTCTCTATAGAAGCCGAAATGTTTTCCAGGCTTTTGATATCCGTGACTGCCAGGTCAATATCATTGGTAACAGGTACTTTGCCCAGTTCGGAGGGTTTAAGCGATGACGTAAGGTGTTGCCACCTGGCTAAACCACCGTAAACGAGAGCATCTTCAGTATCGGATATAATTTTTTCGGCTTCTGTATAAGTTTTTCTGAAAACAGCTTCAAGCACTATCAGTGCAGGAATTATATAGCGGATATCCTGTTTTTTTACTAAAAATGCGCCCTCGGAATAATCTTTTAAATGATTGCCCAAAGACTGTATTTTGTCGTTTATTGCTGATGTGGAGAGATCCGGCGCTATAAAGGAAATATATTTGCTGGCAGAGTCTTCCCAGAAAAAAATCACTGCTCCAAGCACGTTTTTGCTAATGTAAAACATTCCATCGGGGTTCTCTGTATCGTCGAAGGGGTAGCAAACAAGGCCTAATTTATTGTAAAACCTGAACTGGTTATTTTCGTGTCCTCCCCGCATGAATTCTGCAGGTGAAGTAAATGCTTGCTTTAGTGTTTTGCTGGCAAATTTTATGGATGGGTTTTCAAGACTTTCCCGGCATAATAAGACGTCTTTCTGCCATTGTGGAAACAGATCCCATAAAGCCTTTTCAACCCAATTGGCTGCCAGCCAGTCATTTTCCTCAGTATTTAAGCGGGAGTTGGTCAGGAAGTGGGTGAACCATAGTTTGTTGTCACTGTGAGAAGACAGTTTTACAGCGTGATTGTTGTGAAACAGGAAGATATGGCGATCTTCAAGCCTTTCCAGAAGCCGACGAGAAGTATGATCGTGGTTTTTGTCATGGTCATAGCAGCGATATTCCTGACCATCATGAACGATGACTTGTATCGAATTTTGCAAAGCTTTTGATGCCAGCATCATGTGTTGTTGGTCTTTCGGGTCAAAACCCCGGAGCATCTGGTTATATAATGTTTCACTTCCACAATCGGACGGTTTGCACAGACGGAGCAGGGTTTCAAATTTTTCCCTGGATGTGACACCAAGCTGTTCTGAAAGAAAGTCTGATCTATGAGTCACTCTTTCAGGCCGAAGCCCGGAGCGCCTGTACAAATAGAATAGATGTTTAAGCAAGGATGCTGAGGGTACTGCGTCTGCTGGTGTGACCGGATGCTTGCCGCCCGGTGGTGGCTCATTGTCGTCAATATTGTTCCTACCGACAGAGCTGGCAGTTCGTTTACTTTTGTTGCCACTTTGTTCGGCTTTTTGTGCAGAGGGATTACTCGGGGAGGACTGAGATTCAGGCGGTCCATTATTCCCCTGGACACCAGAAGCAGTCATTATGCCTGATGCAAACCCTATAGAGGGGAGTGACACATCTGGCTGATGAGGGATGGCAGGAGGATGAAAACCGTCGAATGCGTTGCTTGTTTGGGGCACCAAAGCCAGTGGGTTTCCGTTTGTTTGACGGGTAAAATAAGGTGATACACGATCGGAAAAGTGTGAGTGGACAGGGTGCCCCGGAAACTCCCGGTTTAAATAGGTCAACACATTGTTCATTAACTCAGGCCGCCGTTTAACAAACTGGTAAAGTGAACCGGGGTCGCTCAGAATCTGCTCCCTTACCCGGGCACTGAGGCTTTTGGGGATGGGTGGTATGAACCCTGAGAGAATTCCCCGCCATTGATAGAGATTAAAGGGCGTACTGGTCACCGTGCTCATAAGCAGGGCGGCCAGGTTAAGGTGCTCACTTTCTACCAGGGTGCCAATCTCAGGTCCGTCCCAACCGGCGTAGTGATCCTCGACATTATAAGGGGCATCAGCGAACCGCATCAGCAGCACCGGATCACCTGCTCCCCAGAAATGGTATTTCCGATGTCTGTCGTTGCGGGCGATGAATAAAGAAGATCTTGACCAGGCTGGACAGGTATCATTGCCAGGCGATACTTTTTCCAGTGCCCAGAGGTTAAAGTACTTCCCGGTCATGAGTGCCGGGCTGGGTTCTACCGCAGTCTCGGGAATACCCGGTTGGTAAAGCCAGCTTTGATCCGACCATTGATAAAGCCAGTGATTATTCTGGCAGGCGTGAATTTTTTCTTTGTCAGTTGTCTTGCTTTTATTGGATTCTCCAAACAACTTATTGTGGGAAGAGAGACAGTGAATAGCCTGATTGACCCGCTTGATATAGCCACTGTCTAAAGCGGTTTGCCCGTCAGTGCTGATGATGTCTTTTTTAGCCAGTTCGGGCAATAGCCAGGGTTTTGCGTGGTTCAGCGGGAAGTCAATAAGAACGCTCTGACACTTTTTATGCTCTGTAAGCGGATTAGTCTGGCAGATAATAGCCTGCAGGCGATTCTGCTGACTTTCCCGCCAGGGGCGCAGGAAAAGGGTACTGGTATGGGTGTCGTTTAGTAGTTTCCAAAGCGACAGCCAGGCAGACAGAGAATCACCCTCGACGGCTTGAGTCTCTGACGATGATGTCGAGGGTGAAGCCGTAATCTGCCATACAGGATGATTTTCGATGCAAGTGGTTTGCACTGATAAGCGGCTTTTCAGCAAAGAGTGATCGATCATCACCGGATGAGGGTTGCAATCGGGGGCATCACCAAAAGCCCGGGACAGTGAGGGGAAGCCGCGACTGAAAGAAGGGTAGGGTATGATTGAAGGCGGAAGCAGTTTTGCAAACAGGAACCCGGGCAGATGACTCAACCATTGATTCCTGAAAAAAAGGGACAGTTTTGTGGGGGTGCCAACGTCGTGTATTACGTGATAATGGTTACCTAGCTTGAGGTGGAAATTATTGGCTTTAAATCCCGCGTAGAGACCCAAAAAGCGGATTTCTGGTGCCTTGTGCCCGGGTTCATTCTGGTAGCCGGAGGCATGACCTGATTGTACGTTCATTTCAATTATGAATAGCAGGGCAATTAAGAGAAGTTTTAACAGTCTTCTGTGACAAACAAGCATAGAATTGCCGTAGATCCGATTTGATAATTATTAATTTGTCAATCAAAGTTGACCTGTTAAATAACAGTTTTTATTTTTGCCGACTGTATTGTTTTGATATCCATGGAGTCTGAGAAAAAATAGCAGTGGGTTCAGGATGTAGCAAGGATGGCTCTGAATGTAGTTTGGGTGTTGGTTTTGAACCGGAGATATTCACCATCCCGGTCAGTCAACGCTGGTAGTTCTTGAAAAGTCGGAGAATAAATATCTCCGGTCAGTTTATAAGCTATGAACCTGATGGCTTTGTACCTGTGCGAATAGACTCTTAGAGGTGATACGTTAATCTGCCGGATGCCCGGTGCCGGGTTGTCGAACCTAAGCATTTGGCCTTATTGGTACTCTTACTGGTTAGGTACTTAATATATTAATCCGGTTTGAGGTAATATTTCTTTTTGTATTGAAAAACGCTTGAAATGGAAATCTGCTTTTTGCTTCTCTCCCAGAAGGAAGGCGGAAGTGGCTGTAATCGAGTGTAAAAAGGCCAACCAGGAAGCAATATCTATATTGTATCGTTTGAATGCGGTAATCATGGCTTCCCGCTTCTCTTCATACATAACAGTTAGATCGGCAGTTGCCAGAAGTGCAAGAAAAGCTCTTTTCATTGGTTCATTTTTTTCAATCTCCTGTGTCATTATCCCATCCCAGAACAGGTCTCGCTCGTTATCACTGTTATCATTGAGGGTCTCATAAGCCCATAAATAATAGTGAACCAAGGCTGACTTTGTGCGATGTTTCTTCAAAAGAGCATTGCTTATAGCCTCATAATTTGGGTGAGATTCCAGCTGGGGCAGGTTATAAACGAATTCATCAAAACCGGTTTCAGGATGTGGTGTTTCCTGAAGTGCTTCAAACAATTTTGTATAGTCATAACGGCTTAACTCATAGCTTGCAATATTCTCTGAGAGTTGATCACTATCAGAGGCTGTTGCCTCGGATACTGTATTCAGAACCTCTGGTTTATCCAATACAAAAGCCTTGACAAGACTTAAATACTTTTTAATATTTTCTGGCCTGTTGCTATTTTCGATTTCATTGTCCAGGAAAATACCATAATCTTTCAGTCTTTCATTAATGGTTACCTGCCTTGTTTCCTCCAGTCGTTTCATAAGTATTCCTTCAATACTGTCTGGGTCACTTATCATGGGAAATAACGCTTTTTCAGCTTCAGACTCACCATTGCTGAACAGAAACTGGAGGTGATGATTTACAGGGGTAACCAGAAGATGTCTTATGATCATTGCCGGCCAGCCAGCCTGTGGGATATGCAGAAGATTAAAGCGTTTGTCAGTAAATATTCTGATGGCTGTTTCAGCGGCAAAACGTACACCAAATATAGAGCTTGATAACAAGCCAGGCAAAACTTCCGTAACAATCTTATCCGCTTCAATAAAGATTTTTTCCTCCGGTCTTTTGGTCGATGCATATTCAGTAACAGGCTTGTTGATCGAGTCAGTTTGCCAGGCTTCGGATGTCTCGTCCTGATAATGCTGGTAGTGGTTTATTAGTCGCATAAGTACCAGTGATTCCAGATAACCAGCATATTGAAAGCCAATTTTACGTGACTTGAAGAAATGATCATAAGCAATGCGCAGGACTCTTTTGTCGCCGTTTAGTATTACCCGCTGGTGATCAGAACTTATTTCCGCCTCCAGAAGTGTCAAGCCAGCCAGGCAATGAAGCCAGCTTAAAATATCTACTGATTCAGGGTCATTTTTATCTTTATATTGGTTTATCCGTTGTGACAATTTCTGATAGCCAACTCTGCTGCTTTGCTCAATAGCAAAAATAAAAGCTCTTTCGTCCCCACTTTTGAACTCTTTAATCAAAGCAATGTCAAAAATAGCATAGTCGACGTTCTTTGGTGTAAAATAAGTATCACCCGTTTGGAATGGCTTATACCATATATGGTTTTCAAGCCATTTACGTGTTTTTTTCCAATCTTCTGAATCATTCTGCAGTTGTTTTACCTGTTCTGCATTGCCACCGAACTGCCTGATCGTGTACTCGTGAATCAGCAAATAAATATTGTACCATTGTAACTTATTCTCGGCAGCCAGTTCAGGGAATAAGCTAATTAATTTTTTTAGAAGCTGTATGTCATGGCCAAAATGATTAGCGGTTAAGTTGACTTGGGTATCGAGGGGAAGGGCTTCAAGATGAGGAAAAACGGGCTCTACTTCTTCAGATGAACCGATCAGATGAAAAGCAAGTTTAATGATGTCTGCAATTGCCCGCTTCTCTGGATTAATATCTTCAGCGAGTTGCGCCTTTTTTTTGGTGAGGAATGCGGATCCCAATGAGGTTGCGTAAAGAATGCCTGGCACAGTAAGACGCAAGATAACTGAGGATAAATCCAGACTATTAAAGTGAAGCAAGTCTATTCGATCAGTGGCAAAGTGCAGCACCAATTTTAATATTGCTTCCTTTTTCGCTTCCTCTTGCATTACTTTTTCTGCTTCCACTGCTTTCTCCGATGCCACTTCCAGTCTCAATATTGCCGCTGTTGACAGTTCCGATTGAGCTGCCACTGATGCTGCCGCTTTAGAACCATCTCCTACCTCTATTTCCATTCGCATTTCCACTTCTGCAATAGCCTCCGATGCCTCTTTTGCTGCTGCTTTCGCTACCACAAATGCCAACGCTGCTTCATTGATTTTGATTGTATCTGCACGCTTCTGTGCTTCCTCATGCGCTTTCATTGCCGCCGATTCCATTTGCGCTGCTTCCGTTGCCGCTAAACATGCCGCTACCGCCAGCACTTGTTCGTGCTGTCCTTTTGGCAGCTGTTGGATATTCAGAAACATCTCGCTTATTCGCTTCAAGGCAAGATCAACTGCGTCATCAGTGCTTTTTAGCGGAAGCTGATCCAAAAACTCTCTGATTACAAGTATGGAAGGTGTTATCCTGCCCGGAATCTTGCTTTGCGGGTTTTTCAGGTTAGTATCTGCAGCAAGGGCCAGTCTCAGTTCGAAAGGCTTTGGAATCAGCAGTAGCCACTTGAGTAAGATTCCGGCCAGAGCTGCTGAATCTGATTCCATTTCTAATAAAATCTCAATAGACTGTGACACTCCGGAGAATGCAGAGATACAGGCTTGTAATTTAACGTCAGGCTCTCCTTTAATAGCATAATCGAAAAACAGCATGAGCATCCTTGCATAAGGGAAGTAGAAATGTTGAGAGTGTATAATAGTTTCCTTTATGTTTTTGGCGTTGAGCCTGACTTCCGGGCTAAAGGACAATTCAATGGTTCTGTTATCACCTGACACTTTTGCCCTCATCAGTGCCAGTGCCTTTAGAAAATAGTAATATCCTATTCCCAGCTCGTTTGTTGGATTTTTGTTTTTTAGTAAAGACCTTCTGAATGCAGAGATCTGCTTTTCTACCTGTTGCAAAAAATTTTCCGGATTTTCCTGAATAAATCTGACTTCCTGAATAATATTGATATCCAGCTGTAATAAATACTGGATGTGAGCGTGTTCATTGAATTGGTCTTTTGATATTCTGATGCCTGGCTTTGGTCCTTTTGACGGTCTGGCTGAGTTTTTTGTTTTTCCAGAATTTGTGCCTGTTCCAGAAGTTACTTGCTTCGAAATGACTGGTGGAGTGGAGGAGATCGAAACCGGAACTTCTCTGGTTTGAACAAAGCTCCTTGAAAACAGAAAAGATCGGGCAAGAATCCAGTCGTTAATTAAATAGGGCCTGAATTTATCAGTCGCTTTATGGCCTATTTTGTCATGATACTCCTCAAATACTTCCCTTTCATTCTTCCTGTCTTTGCTCAACGAAGCTTTGAGATAGTCCTCCCAAAAACTCATTTTCCAAAAAGCTATGAATTTGGGTTGATTACTTCTGAACGATTGTCCGGTACGCTCAGCGCCCGTGAATACTTTCAGGTCAGTCATCGCCAGCACCTGCGGGAAACTCGTTATATCAATGAACTGAGTTTTTTTCCTGGAGGCTCCCTGGATCTGCAGGGTGTTGAGGGTGCAGGCCCAAAGCTCACTATGTATCTGACCTGCCGCTGGTTCTTTTTTTCTTTCCAGAATCAGTTTCAGTGAAGCGATGGTTTGTTGCAGTTCCCGGGTTCCGGGGCGGACAGCTTTCAGGGCTTTTAATGTAGAGGGGGTATCCGGTTCTCTCAGGGCATTGAGTATGGCCCTCACTTCTCTGCCTCTGCCTGAGAGGTCTGACGCTTTGGCGAAACCCTGCTCAATCTTTAACAGGGCGGTAACATCTGTATCCTGATAGAGCTGTTCCAGAAATCCACCATTCAACAAGCCTTTAATCTTTACCTGGTTCAAGCTTGTCTCTCTGGAAGTCATACTACGTAACAATCGGTTTACAGGTTCTATCTGGGGCCAGCCCGCCGGATGGTTGCTGTGCAATTGCATTGCGATTAATAATTGATAGGCAAGTGGTATACCGGCAATAGCTGCCGGTAACAATAGCTCGAAGGCATGTTCATAGATCTGAAGTGCTTCTGATTTTCCAGAGGGTAATTTTTTGTTCAAAATGAACAACGCCTGAACCAGTTGGGCATAGGGAAAGTGGTCCTCATAAGCTGCCTGTTTTAACTCTATGTGCTGCTCTCTACTCAGGATATTAGTCAGATTGATGGTGATGAAAGGTTGATATCCGGATGTATCAGCAGAAGCCCCGGTACAGGCCAGTATTTTCAAGATTTTTGCTTTTCCCTCCTGCAGTTGATTTTGCAGTGTATCCAGTTCTGTATTGGTGGCAGGTTTTTCTGCTGTGGCTTTGTTTTCATCAGAGGCTTCCCTTTCTTCAGTGGGACCACAATGTCGTGTCTTTATTGCCTTGTTTAGCTCTCCCGAAAAGTTATATTCCATCTCCTTAAGCCAGTTTGATATTTCTACGGACCAGGACAGTGCCGTTTCTAAGTCGATCAGATTCGAGATTGGCTTTTGGGCGACGGCTTCCTTCTTTCTTTTGTTTGAGAGTTCAGTAGTATCAGGGGCTGTTGTCTTGCTGTTATGAACTACTGTAGCGCTTTGATTATCAGGGCTGGCTTCTACTTTGATATCGCCCTCGTCTGTCGCAGTTGCAATGTTGCCTGCTTTTGGCTGAACCGTTTTTTTCAGCTTTTGTCTCTGTTTCTTTTTCTTCCTACGGGAATTTAAAGTCGGATCATGAGTTATCGATTCTGTACCTTTGACATTAGCAGTACTGGCAATTGCAGCATGTGCGGCAATAGTTGTCTGTCCCGGTACATTGTCTTTCAGAGGCTCATTGACAGCGGGAGTTGTTGTTTTGGTTTTGGCAGCAACTAAAGGATGTTGATTATTCGCATCATTCTCTGCCTTATTCTCTGCCTTATTCTCTGCCTTATTCTCTGCCTTATTCTCTGCCTTATTCTCTAACTCAATAGTGCTTTTCTGTTCATTTTCGGGTTCAGGCTTGATATACGGATGCAGAAATTCCGGTAACCCGGATGACTCTGAAGAGCTGCTGAATACCGACTTTTGAATCATTGTCTGTACCTGTTGCTCAGTGTCACTTGATAGCAATATTTTTAATGCATTTTGAGCATTTTTCATCCGTCGCTTTGAATCAATACCCGGGTAGGTTTGATCGAGTTGGGTATCCTGCAACAGTTTTTCAACCATTGTGGGCAGGTTTGGCATAGCCAGTCTGGAGCCTGTGGCAAAAGGTTCTACATGTATGAAATCGAAATACCCTTCAGGACCGGCAGAAATATCGATTGATAAGATTCGCCATTTTTTCGCCTCGTAACTGGCGAACCCGATGGTGTTTTCTTCGTTCGTATCGGGAAAGCAATTGATCTTTAAGGTGTGCAGTAGCCCTTGGCGCTGCAAGATCTTTGGGCTGTCTAAAACCGTACCGTAAATGTTGTTGCGTCTAACGGTAGTGCCAGGCAGGACACCTCTTAGCTTTGCCTCCATAGAAGCCGAAATGTTTTCCAGGCTTGTGGTATCTTTGACTGCCAGGTCAATATCATTGGTAACAGGTACCTTGCCCAGTTCAGTGGGTTTAACCGATGACCTGAGGTGCTGCCACCTGGCTAAACCACCGTAAACGAGAGCACCTTCAGTATCGGATATAATTTTTTCGGCTTCTGTATAGGTTTTTCTAAAAACAGGTGCGAGCACTATCAGTGCAGGAATTACATAGCGGATATCCTGTTTTTTTACTAAAAATGCACCCTCGGAATAATCTTTTAAATGAGTATCCAAAGACTGTATTTTGTCGTTTATTGCTGATGTGGAGAGATCCGGCGCTATAAAGGAAATATATTTGCTGGCAGAGTCTTCCCAGAAAAAAATCACTGCTCCAAGCACGTTTTTACTAATGTAAAACATTCCATCGGGGTTCTCTGTATCCTCGAAGGGGTAGCAAACAAGGCCTAATTTATTGTAAAACCTGAACTGGTTATTTTCGTGTCCTCCCCGCATGAATTCAGCAGGTGAAGTAAATGCCCGTTTTAGTGCTTCGCTGGCAAATTTTGTGGATGGGTTTTCAAGACTTTCCCGGCATAATAAGACGTCTTTCTGCCATTGTGGAAACAGATCCCATAAAGCCTTTTCAACCCAATTGGCTACCAGCCAGTCATTTTCCTCAGTATTTAAGCGGGAGTTGGTCAGGAAGTGAGTGAACCATAGTTTGTTGTCACTGTGAGAAGACAGTTTTACAGCGTGATTGTTGTGAAACAGGAAGATATAGCGATCTTCAAGCCTTTCCAGAAGCCGACGAGGAGCATGATCGTGGTTTTTATCATGGTCATAGCAGCGATATTCCTGACCATCATGAACGATGACTTTTATCGAATTTTGCAAAGCTTTTGATGCCAGCATCATGTGTTGTTGGTCTTTTGGGTCAAAACCCCGGAGCATTTGGTTATATAATGTTTCACTTCCACAATCGGGTGGTTGGCACAGACGGAGCAGGGTTTCAAATTTTTCCCTGGATGTGACACCAAGCTGTTCTGAAAGAAAGTCTGATCTTTGAGTCACTCTTTCAGGCCGAAGCCCGGAGCACCTGTACAAATACAATAGACGTTTAAGCAGGGAGGCTGAGTACACTGCGTCTGCTGGTGTGACCGGATGGTTGCCGTCCGGTGGTGGCGGCTCATTATCGTTATTTTTCCTGGCGTCCGATTTAGCACTTCGTTGACTTCTGTTGCCGCCTTGTTGCGCTTTTTGGTCAGAGCAAAAAGCTGGGCAGGCTTGGGCTACAGGCGGCTCACTACTCCCTTGAATACCAGAAACAGTCATTATGCCCGAAGCTAACTCTGTTGAAGGGAGTGATGCATCTGATTGATGAGGGGGGGCAAGGGTAGGAAAACGGTCGAACGCGTTGCTTGTTTCGGGCACCAAAGCCAATGGTTTTCCGTTTGTTTGATGGCTAAAAAAAGGTGATACACGACCGGAAAAGTATGAGTGGACAGGGTGGCCCGGAAACTCACGGTTTAAATAGGTCAACACATTGTTCAGTAACTCAGGCCGCCGTTTAACAAACTGGTAAAGTGAACCAGGGTCGCTCAGAATCTGCTCCCTTACCAGGGCACTGAGGCTTTTCGGGATGGGTGATGTGAACCCTGAGAGAATTCCCCGCCACTGATAGAGATTAAAGGGCGTATTGGTCACCGTGCTCATAAGCAGGGCAGCCAGGTTGAGATGCTCACTTTCTACCAGGGTGCCAATCTCTGGTCCATCCCAACCGGCGTAATGATCCTCGACATTATAAGGGGCATCAGCGAACCGCATCAGCAGCACCGGGTCACCTGCTCCCCAGAAATGGTATTTCCGATGTCTGTCGTTGCGGGTGATGAATAAAGAAGATCTCGACCAGGCCGGGTAGGTATCATTGCCGGGCGATACCTTTTCCAGTGCCCAGAGGTTAAAGTACTTCCCGGTCATGAGTGTCGGGCCAGGGTTTATTGCAGTCTCGGGAATGCCAGGTTGATAAACCCAGTTTTGATCTGACCACTGATAAAGCCAGTGATTATTTTGGCAAGCGTGTATTTTTTCTTTGTCAGCTGGCTTGCTTTTATTGGGTTCTCCAAACAACTTATCGTGGGAAGAGAGGCAATCAATAGCCTGATTGACCGGCTTAATATAACTACTGTCCAAAGCGGTTTGCCCGTCAGCGCTGATACTGTCTTTTCTAGCCAGTTCGGGCAATAGCCAGGGTTTTGCGTGATTCAGCGGGAAATCAATAAGAACGCTCTGACACTTTTTATGCTCTGTAAGCGGATTGGTCTGGCAGATAATGGCCTGCAGGCGATTCTGCTGACTTTCTCGCCAGGGACGCAGGAAAAGGGTACTGGTATGGGTGTCGTTTAGTAGTTTCCAAAGCGACAGCCAGGCAGACAGAGAATCACCCTCGACGGCCTGAGTCTCTGACGATGATGTCGAGGGTGAAGCCGTAATCTGCCATACAGGATGATTTTCAATGCAAGTGGTTTGCACTGATAAGCGGCTTTTCAGCAAAGAGTGATCGATAATCACCGGATGAGGGTTGCAATCGGGGGCATCACCAAAAGCCCGGGACAGTGAGGGGAAGCCGCGACTGAAAGAAGGGTAGGGTACGGTTGAAGGAGGAAGCAGCTTTGCTAACAGAAACCCGGGCAGATGACTCAACCATTGATTCTGGAAAAAAAGGGACAGCTTTTTGGGGCTGCCAACGTCGTGTATTACGTGATAATGGTTACCCAGCTTGAGGTGGAAATTATTGGCTTTAAATCCGGCGTAGAGACCCAAAAAGCGGATTTCTGGTGCCTTGTGCCCGGGTTCATTCTGGTGGCCGGAGGTATGACCTGATTGTACGTTCATTTCAATTATGAATAGCAGGGCAATTAAGAGAAGTTTTAACAGTCTTCTGTGACAAACAAGCATAGAATTGCCGTAGATCCCATTTGATAATTATTAATTTGTCAATCAAAGTTGACCTGTTAAATAACAGTTTTTATTTTTACCGACTGTATTGTTTTGATATCCATGGAGTCTGAGAAAAAATAGCAGTGGGTTCAGGATGTAGCAAGATTGGCTCTGTATGTAGTTTGGGTGTTGGTTTTGAACCGGTGATATTCACCATCCCGATCAGGAATAAATCGATTGATGTCAGAACGGCTAGTGAATGCCGGTAGTCATAGAAAAGCCGGAGGAGGATATTTTTTCTTTAACAGTTTGTAATCTATTAACCTGATGGCTTGATAAAATTATTTTTTTCAGGGCTGCGTGTTTTTCTAATGTTTACAAGTTTTGGAGATACATGGATTACCTTCTCAATATTCAAGTTCGTAAGGTCAAGGAAGTCATTATGATGGGTATCCTGAATAATGAGTCCCTGCGGAACGTTAAAACCAAGTTAATGACGGCATCAACGACATCAAAACCAGCTAACTTGATTTTTCCAGCCAGTCATCGGCTTTGATTGGCACTGGCTACATCTGAATAAGTACCACTTATTACTGGCATAAATTGGTTTCAGGTCAGGACTGATAAGAACAGTTTTCATGGTCTGGTTCATTACTTTTTGTGGTTCTCTATTTGAATAAAGAAAACTAATCAGCTCGATAGATGGGAAGTTCTTTTTGATCTGCTTAACAAAATTTTCAATGCAATTAGTAGCAGACGAAATGCAGGCATTGCGAAAAATAATGGCTAACTTGTCTGATCTCTAATGATCTCAGCTAAGGTTTCAAGGGCCCCCTCTGTGTCAGGCTAGATGTCGCCTCTTTTGATTCATGACTCTCAATAACTGAGAGCATTCAGAAAGAGGCTGTTATGGCTCGCTATTCCAAAGAAATGAAAGAGTCCATTATCCAGAAGATGATGCCGCCCAATAATGTTTCCGTGACTCAGCTTAAAAGAGAAACCGGCATTACTGATGCAACCCTGTATACTTGGCGCAAACAGGCAAAAGCGCAAGGTGTAGCCGTGCCCGGTGATGGTAAGAATCCTCAGCAGTGGAGTGCTGAAAACAAGTTCGCGGTTCTGATGGAAACCGCCAACATGAACACAACAGAGCTATCCGAATACTGTCGTAAGAAGGGCCTCTACTACGAAGACTTGCAGCAGTGGAAAGCTGATTTTATCGCAGGCAGCACAAAGCCTGCTGAATCCCGTCAGGTACAGGCCGCTGCCAGACGAGATGACAAGAAGCGCATCCTGAAACTGGAAAAAGAACTCAAACGCAAAGACAAAGCACTTGCTGAAACCGCAGCATTGTTGGTTCTAACAAAAAAGGCAAACGCGATCTGGGGGGAGCGCGAGGACGATTGATTCCTCTCCCTGATCGCAAGGAAGCCGTTGCTTTAATCCAGGAAGCTGTTTCACAGGGTGCACGTAAAGTGAAAGCCTGTGCTGCGCTCAACCTGTCGATACGCACGGTTCAGCGCTGGCAAACGGATGTGGAACAGGTACGGGAAGATCAGCGTCAATACGCAGACCGGCGAATACCTGCCAACCAACTGACCAAGAGTGAGCAGAACGAGATTCTGAAAGTCTGTAACAGCGAGCGATTTAAAAGTAAGTCGCCAAGCCAGATTGTACCGACACTGGCCGACGAAGGTGTTTATATGGCTTCTGAGTCAAGCTTTTATCGAGTGCTCAAGGCCTATAATCAACAGCATCACCGCGGTCGCAGTCGGAAGCCCGGAAAGCGGAAGCCAACATCGCATCGGGCCACGGGACCAAATCAGCTCTGGTCGTGGGATATAACCTTTTTAGGGTCACCCATCAGGGGTAAATATTATTACCTCTATTTGGTTCTGGACGTCTATAGCCGCATGATTGTGACCTGGGAAGTCCATGAGAGGGAGTCTTCTGATCTGGCTGCTCAGATGATCCGAAAAGCGTTCATGCAGCATAAGATCAGCCTTAAGGAACAACCGCTGGTCCTGCATTCGGATAATGGCAGTCCGATGAAGGGGGCGACCATGCTGAGTACTCTTCAGCAACTGGGTGTACAGACATCGTTCAGCAGGCCACGCGTGAGTAACGATAACTCATACTCAGAGTCAGGCTTCAGAACCATGAAATATCGTCCCGGGTATCCGAATCACTTCTCCAGTCTGGAGTCAGCCAGAAAGTGGGTGTACGGGTTCGTAAACTGGTACAACATGGAGCATAAGCACAGTGGCATCAAGTTCCAGACCCCCTACGACAGACACACAGGGAAGGCTCAGAAAAAGGTTCTGAATCGTGAAAGAGTTTACCGTAAAGCAAAAGAGCAACACCCTGAGCGATCAGAGAATCAGCAGCATTGTGATTTAGCTGCATAAGTTGAGGCGACATCTACCTTGAAAGTTACCGGGCCATTGGTCCTGTCTTTTTATTGTGAGCTGCGATACATGTTTTTGGAATATCAGAATTAACATCAGAGTCAAAAGTAACCAAAGGGATGCCCACTGAGTCTGCTTTTTCCAGAATGGGGTTGACGCATTGATGACACTTTTCAATTTAGGCAACAGTCAGTCGTTTAGCTTTGCAAAAATCCTGATGAAAATACCAAACGTTTCTTGAAACAACACCTTCGGGTGATGATCAATAATCGTAAACTCATGTACTGTGTCGGTTATCTTGTTTAGCAGACCAGCCGATAGTCCGGATTCTCAAAATCTGAGTCGGTGTCCGTTTGTGTAGACGTAGACAGAACAGAACACAAAAAAATTGTAAAGATCGATGGTACAGGACCTGACTGTCTGCAGCGCTTTCGAGAGCAAGAAGAAGCTGACACTGTTCGCGGCTGATATTGCCGGGCTGCTACCCTCTTATACCCTGATTTCTCAAGGGAAAAAGATCTTGAGCCGCCTCTTGGTATTTTTGTATGCGCATTCAAACTATTTGAATGGATTTTCTGTTTTATTGATAATGATCTTGATGTATAATCCACGGGATTCTTTCCATCCACTCAATACACTCGGATCGGTAACAGGTAATGCTGAGAATCGCCCAAGAAGCCCTCACTTTCGATGACGTCCTGCTTCTGCCCGGATATTCAGAAGTTCTCCCCAAAGATGTTTCTCTGACCACAAAACTGACTCGCGAAATCGAGCTGAAAACCCCCCTGATTTCGGCAGCCATGGATACCGTGACTGAAGCTCGTCTGGCCATTGCCATGGCTCAGGAGGGTGGGATTGGCATCATTCACAAGAATATGACTGTTGCTCAACAGGCCAATGAAGTTCGCAAGGTTAAAAAGCATGAAAGTGGTGTGGTCAAGGACCCTATTACGATTGACTCGGCAGCGTCGGTCAGAGATCTTCTTGAACTGACCGGTCGTCATAAGATATCCGGAGTTCCTGTCCTGGATGGCAGTGATCTGGTCGGTATTGTCACCAGCCGTGACGTTCGTTTTGTCTCCAATCTGGACAAGATTGTGGCTGATATCATGACCCCTAAAGAGAGACTGGTCACTGTGAAGGAAGGAACTGACCAGGAGGCCGTTCGCAAGCTGCTTCATAAACATCGTATCGAGAAAGTGCTGGTGGTTAATGAGGCGTTTAATCTGGTCGGTATGATGACCGTAAAAGATATCAAGAAAGCCCAGGACTACCCTAACGCCAGTAAAGATTCCCATGGTCAGCTGAGAGTGGGTGCGGCAGTTGGTACCGGACCTGAAACCCCGGAGCGAGTCGCTGCTCTGGTCGATGCTGGTGTTGACGTTGTGATCGTTGATACCGCTCACGGTCACTCCAAAGGGGTTATCGAGAGGGTTCGCTGGGTTAAGGAAACCTATCCACAGGTTCAGGTTGTTGGCGGTAATATTGCTACCGGTGCAGCAGCCAGGGCCCTGGCTGATGCAGGTGCCGATGGTGTGAAAGTGGGTATCGGTCCCGGCTCAATCTGTACTACTCGCATCGTGACCGGTATCGGTGTACCGCAGATTTCTGCGGTAGCCAACGTTGTGGCAGCCTTGGAAGGAACGGGTATTCCGGTGATTGCCGACGGCGGGATTCGCTTCTCCGGTGATCTGGCTAAAGCCATCGTAGCGGGTGCCAGTGCGGTCATGCTGGGAAGTATGCTGGCAGGTACCGAGGAAGCTCCCGGCGAAGTTGAACTGTATCAGGGCAGAAGTTACAAAGCCTATCGTGGCATGGGTTCCCTGGGTGCCATGGCTCAGGCTTCCGGCTCCAGTGATCGTTACTTCCAGAGTGCGGAAGCCGGTGCCGAGAAGCTGGTCCCGGAAGGTATTGAAGGTCGTGTACCCTACAAAGGGCCGCTGAATGCCATTGTCCATCAGATGGTAGGCGGTCTGCGTGCTGCAATGGGATACACCGGCTCGGCAGATATGAAGACCATGCGCACGGTGCCTGAGTTCGTTCGGGTGACCAATGCGGGTATGAAAGAGTCTCATGTCCATGATGTAACCATTACCAAAGAAGCACCCAATTACCGGGTGGGTTAATTTGATTATCCCTTGAACTGTTGGCTCTATCATCCGCAGTTTAATGAATGTCGTATCAGTAACAGGCCTTCATCCACCTCGAAGACCGCTTGTTGCTTGTCGTAGCAGTTATCTAATTTTGAGAAGACACATGTTAGAGGATATCCACGCCGAACGAATTCTGATTCTGGATTTTGGTTCCCAGTACACACAGCTGATCGCCCGACGTGTACGTGAGATAGGCGTTTATTGTGAGCTGCATCCCTATGATATGGATGAGCAGGCTATTGTCGAGTTTGCCCCCAGGGCGGTGATTCTTTCCGGTGGGCCTGAATCTGTGACCGGTGATGCTTCGCCTCGCGCGCCGAAGACTGTTTTTGATCTGGGGGTTCCTGTGTTGGGTATCTGCTATGGCATGCAGACTATGGCAGGGCAGATGGGTGGCAAGGTATCGACCTCAAATCTGCGTGAATTCGGTTATGCCAAAGTGAATCTGGAAAACAAGGTCAGACTGTTCGATGGCATTGAAGACCATGTGAATGAGCAGGGTCGTCTGAGTCTGGATGTCTGGATGAGTCACGGCGACAAGGTTTCCCAGCTGCCTGAAGGCTTTGTGGTAGCGGCTTCTACCGATTCCTGTCCTCTTGCAGCCATAGCCTGTGAAGAGAAGCAATACTACGGTGTCCAGTTTCACCCCGAAGTGACTCACACCAAACAGGGCGGTCGCATCCTGGAACGTTTTGTCATTGATATTGCCGGCTGCCAAAAGCTTTGGACTCCGGGACAAATTATTGAGGATGCCATTGCCCGCGTTCGGGAACAGGTGGGTGATAAAACCGTACTGCTGGGTCTTTCTGGCGGTGTTGATTCCAGTGTCGTGGCAGCGCTGTTGCACAAGGCTATCGGTGATCAGCTGGTTTGTGTCTTTGTCGATAATGGTCTGCTGCGTCTGAATGAAGGTGATCAGGTGATGGCCATGTTCGCTGAGAACATGGGGGTACGTGTTATTCGCGCTGATGCTGAAGAGCTTTTTCTGGACAAGCTAAGAGGTGTTCAGGACCCTGAGGCCAAGCGAAAAATTATCGGTAACACCTTTATTGAAGTCTTTGATCAGCAGGCTGCTGCCCTGGATAATGTCCAGTTCCTGGCTCAGGGCACTATCTATCCTGATGTAATCGAATCAGCAGGCGCCAAGTCTGGCAAGGCCCATGTCATCAAGTCACACCACAATGTGGGTGGTTTACCTGAAGATATGGCGATGGAGCTGGTTGAGCCTCTGCGTGAACTGTTCAAGGATGAGGTGCGCAAGATTGGTCTTGAGCTTGGACTGCCCTATGACATGGTTTATCGCCACCCATTCCCCGGCCCGGGTCTGGGCGTAAGGGTACTGGCAGAGGTCAGGAAAGAGTACTGCGATATTCTCCGTGAGGCAGATGCCATTTTTATTGAAGAACTGCATAAAGCCGACTGGTATCACAAGACCAGTCAGGCCTTTGCTGTCTTCCTGCCGGTTAAATCCGTAGGTGTGGTTGGTGACGGTCGTCGTTACGAGTATGTGGTGGCTTTACGCGCGGTAGAAACCATCGACTTTATGACGGCTCGTTGGGCCCACCTGCCTTATGAACTGTTGGAGAAGGTTTCCAGCCGGATCATCAACGAGATAGAGCATGTTTCCCGGGTGACTTACGACGTATCCAGCAAGCCACCTGCGACGATTGAGTGGGAATAGAATCGGGTATTGACTGGTTGAGTGAAATGGAACGGCTTGTCTAAGGATGAGCCGTTTTTTTTGAGTTGTTCCCACGCACCAGAGGATGCCGCAAAACTCTGGCTTTCACACTAAGTGTGTTATGCGAAACTGAGTCGGCAAGTAAGCTGTTACATGGCCAAATCAAACATTTGAGTAAATTGCAGAACCAAGAATATGAAAAAAATTGCAGTACTTTCTGATATTTGGCTCGTTCCCACGCTCCAGCGTGGGAATGCATATCAGACTGACAGTTCACTCGGAATTAAATATGGGTAGAAGTCGATACAAATTTACGGAGCCAGACCAACCTCATTTTATGACAATAACCGTTCTGCACTGGATCTCAGTTTTTACCAGACCTGAGACTGTCGCCATACTTCTCGACTCAATGAGGTACATGATGAGTCAGGGGATGAAAATACACGCTTATGTGATTCTTGAAAACCATCTTCACCTTCTAGCTCAAAGTCAAGAGCTGGATAGAGACATAGCAAAATTCAAAGCATATACAGCCAGACAACTGCTCAAATGGTTGACAGAGCGGAATGTAACAACATTACTGGATCAGCTGGCTTTCTACAAAAAAGCACACAAGGGCGACAGGGCCTATCAATTCTGGCAGGAAGGTGTACATCCTGAGTTAATCCAGAGTGAAAGCATGATGAAACAGAAAGTTGAATATATTCATCAAAACCCGGTGAAAAGAGGTTATGTCGATAGGGCGGAGTACTGGCGTTATTCCAGCGCAAGTAATTACGTCGGCGTCGAAGGTTTGTTGGAGGTGGATCGGTTATGGTGAGTCAGGTATGCATTCCCACGCTGGAGCGTGGGAACGAGTCACATTCCTCCAGCCCGGAGGTAGGTCTGCAAGAGACGTCAGGAAAGATAGTTCATGGGCTTGCTCTGCGCAAACAGAGATTTGTGACAAAAGAGATTTGTGACACCCACTCTAGAGAGGGAGCGAGTTGTACTAGCCAACCACAATCAACATCACAGTGAACATCAAGAAAAATGATAAGAATTGCAGAAACTAAAGACAGTTCTGATATCGCAGCACTTTCAATACAGATTTGGCTCGATACCTACGCAAAACGAGGGGTTAGAAAATCCATTTCTCAGTACGTATTGAGTGAGTTCACAGAGCAAAATATTGAGATCAAGCTCAGCTCTGAAAATGAAGTCTACTTTATAGCCATCGAAGATGATCATTTGGTAGAGTATCTCTCTCTGAACGTTTCTGCTAGATGCCCTGTTACAGGTAGCAAAAAACCTGAACTTGACAGGTTGTATATTCAGGAGAGCTTCACTGGAAAGGGTTTGGGCTCCAAGCTTCTGCAAGAAGCCTTAACATTTTGCAGCTCGGCTGGGCTCGAACAATTGTGGCTGACTGTATTTCATGAAAATACACGAGCACTGAAGTTTTATGAGAAACACGGGTTCAAAGAAATTGGCTTGACCTATTTTGAGCTTGAGAACGAAAAACATAAAAATTATGTTCTAAGCACATCAATTGCTGTATAGGTGGAATGCCTGACAGGCTAAATAACCGGAAAATATTTTTTGTAGAGAGCAAAAACTTCATTAGCTAAATCTCACAATTGTCAATCATCCAGCGATGTGCATAATTACCGCCCATCAGCAGGAGTGACGTGGCAGGATGCTGTCGCTACACTTCTGCCTGTGATCCTCTTAATAAACACCATAAGCCGGGTTCGTTTCAGGTTACAGAGCCTGTAAGAGAGCGGTTATGAGTGAAAGGGTGTTTCTCTGCAAATGGCAGAGGAATTTCCCACAATAATCAGCCTTGATCTCTGGAATCCATGGATCAAGACTAAAAGTAGAGGCGCACCGTTTATCAGTAATCCGTAGCAGGGTGACTCCGTATGTCCTGGATTGACCAGGACAGAGAGCCGGATGAAAGGAAAAGGTGCCGAAGCAGAGTCGTCGTCAAACTCATCTGCTGGTGGTACATCGAAGAGGTGTATCATTGTCACAGTTTTTTACTGTGGAGCGCTACTGGACAATCGTTTCTGAAGGACTTTGCCCAAAAGGCAGGTTGCTCAGCAACAGGCAGATACGGGCTCTATCCGGTCGTATTCTGCTTCAATCCATTGCCCTCCTGATCCTGTCTCGTGAATTAAGCTTAAAGTCGGCAGTCATGAATATTCTGCCCTCCGGACGTGTTCACCCAAAAGATCAGTATTTATGGAATTACTCAGTTACAGCACATCATCCTTGTCATTAGTCGCTCCGGCAGTGGCTATTATCCTGGCGATTCTGACTCGTCACGTCCTGTTTTCTCTTGGCGCAGGTATCCTTGCCGGTACGCTGCTGCTGACTGACTTCAGCGCCGGCAGAACGTTTTCTTACTTGCTCAACAGTTTTGCCGGGATATTTTGGGATAATGGTCTCAATACAGGCACTGTCTTTATTCTGCTCTTTCTGGTGATACTTGGCATCATTACCACCCTTATAGGTGTTTCTGGTGGCGCCAGAGCCTTTGGTGACTGGGCTCGTCAGAGAGTAAAATCCCGTCAGGGATCACAACTGGTGACTGTGTTGCTGGGTATCATTATCTTTATTGATGATTACTTCAACGCTCTGGCCGTTGGCAATATTGGTCGTCCCATGACAGATCGTCAGGGTGTCTCCAGAGCCAAGCTGGCTTATCTGATTGACTCAACGGCTGCACCGGTCTGTGTTATTACACCAGTTTCCAGCTGGGGTGCCTACATTATTGCCCTGATTGGCACTATTCTGGTGGCCCATGAAGTGACCGATATCACTGCTATTGGTGCTTTTGTCAGCATGGTGCCGATGAACCTCTACGCTGTCTTTGCTCTGGCGCTGGTGTTTTTTACTGCGGCCATGGATTTAAACATCGGTCCTATGCGGACCCATGAGCGCCGTGCTCGAGCCGGTGAACTGTATGACAGCCGAAAGGGGACTCCTCCCGGATCTTCTGAGGCCATCAGTAGCAGTGTAAAAGGAACGGTTGCCGATCTTGTGATTCCTGTTCTCTCTCTGGTGATCGCGACGACGGCTTCCCTGATTGCTACGGGCGCTTCTGCGCTCCTGGAAGCCGGTACGCCGTTCTCTATTCTGGGCGCTTTTGAAAACACCAATGTGGTCAATTCGCTTATCTATGGTGGTCTTGCTGGCCTTCTGGTCACGGCGCTCAGAATGCTCAGCCATAATCTCGATGCCTCCACCTGGGGAAAGGCGGTTTTAGAAGGTACACGCTCCATGCTGCCTGCCATTTACATTCTGGTACTGGCTTGGGTGCTGGTGGATATCATCAGCTCTCTGGAAACCGGCAAGTACCTGGCTCACCTGGTCAGCAGCTCGAAGATTGATACTGGCTATTTACCTTTGATTCTGTTTGTGGTCTCCGGCGCTATGGCTTTCTCAACCGGCACCAGCTGGGGCACTTTCGGCATTATGTTGCCCATAGCGGGAGATATGGCTGCTGCAGCAGATATTGCCATGATTCTGCCGATGTTGGCCGCTGTTCTGGCCGGTGCGGTGTTTGGCGATCACTGCTCACCGATTTCCGATACCACGATTTTGTCGTCTACAGGGGCCTCCTGTCACCACATTGATCATGTGATGACTCAGCTTCCTTATGCCCTCAGTATTGCTGTTGTGGCTATGCTGGGCTATCTGGTGATGGGGCTGACGGATTCTTCAATCATGGGCTTTTTTGCTTCCGGAGCTGGTTTTATTCTGCTTGTGCTTGTCTTTCGCAAGATGTCCGTCAGGCAGATGGCTAAATCTGAAGATCACCTGGTGGCAGAATAAGCTCAGACGGTGTTTACAGGTTATAAGTACTCAACCATACGAAATCATATTTTCTGACTTATTGTTCAGGCACTCGCGGCAACTGCTCCTGCGTTGCTCTAGCTCCTGCATCCATGCAGTCGTGATGCGTTGCAACTCTGGTCACATAGCTTGCTATGCTCCCGTCGTTGCGCCTTGCAGAGCACCTGCCCAATAAGCCAGAAATATTCGATTCCGTATGGCTGAGTACTTAATACCGGGAGATTTTTTCCGGTACCTGCCGAAACAGTATTTCATAGTAAACTGTAATTAATACCCCATCAGAAGGCATGGATGCCTTCACCCGGAGCAGGGAAGCTATGAGTTTCGACAATCTTATGAAAGCCGTTGCCCGCAATAATCAGCTGGGTGAACTGGACTTTCGCGATAACCGCTATTATCTCACCATCGACAGCCGCATTGAGTTCACCTGTTTTCAGGCCAATGGGCGATTCTTTATCCATGGCGTCATTGCCCAGCTGCCACCCGGCGAAAAAGATCGGGAAAATATCCTCCGAAATCTGATGGCCAAAACTGTGGGTCTGGCGACTACCCAGCGGGTTATTTTGTCCATAGAGCCTGAGAAAGATGCATTAGCTTTACATTACTCCTGCCCGCTTCAGGGGATGGATGACAACCTCGTTGAGGAAGCTCTGGCTGAGTTTGCCAATAACTTTGAGTATTACCTCAAAGAAATCAGTCAGGAGCAGACTGTTGTGCCGACCATGCCAACGATGATCATGCCATGATGGATCAGGTTTCTAATCATTCCTTATTTGGCTGTCTTGTAACCTGGGCAGAAAACTCAAACGATGGGTATAACGGACTTCGTAAGGCCAATGAAGCTTTTTTGAAGGCGGTGATCCGATACAGCTGTTTTAACGAACTGCATCTGTTTCTTCATGAAGGGCAGATTTCTGCTTTCAGGCAAGACTGGAAAGAATACCTGCGCCAGTACGGGGCGGGTAAAAACATCACTATTCTGCCGGTTCACGATCTGCCTTCCTGTTTTCAGAGACATGCTTATACCGTTTTTCATTGCGGCGATCCCTATATATCAGACCTCGCCACTCTGCGAGAAAGACATGCGTCCAGTTTATTCCCTATCACTGGCAGGGCTCACAGTCTCAGTGATGATGCCCGTTTATCCCGGGTCAGGGATTTGATCTTCTCTTCCGTTAAACCTTGTGACTCCATCCTCTGCAGTTCCACAGCTCAGAAAACCGTGATGAAGCGTCTGATCTCTTCGGCCAGTGCCAGTGTCAGTGATACTGTGGGCAGGGCTGTTCCTTATCGTGGGCAGGTGAGTCTTATTCCGCTGGGTATTGAGCCGGCCAGACAAGAGGCTGTCTCTTCCAGAGAAGGTAATGTGCTTCAGATACTCTGTCTTGGCAGGCTGTCAGCAGCCGATAAAATGGACCTTCATCCATTATTACTGGCATTGAATGATCTGTTTGAGGAAGGAACCGTTTCCCGGTTTCAGTTGGTGATTGCAGGGGCTGGTGATGCCTCCGGCGAATATGTTCGCTCATTACTGGCTCAGGCCTATGAGTTTAATCTTGAAGATTGTATTCGCTTTGAACTCACCGTTGATGATGAGAAGCGGGAGCAGTTGCTGGCTGAAGCGGATGTGTTTGTTTCTCTTGCAGATAATGTTCAGGAGAGCTTTGGGCTGGCTCCGTTAGAAGCAATGAGGGCAGGTATTCCGGTGATTCTTTCAGACTGGAATGGCTATCGAGACTTGATTGTTTCCGGGCAGGAAGGTTTTCTGATCAAAACCACCTCGGCTGACCATGATGCTATTTCCCGTTCTCTCAGCCTTGTCAGCAAAACTCAGGCTCAGTTGATTCAGGCTCAGGGAGTCGCTGTAGATATAGAAGCGTTGAAAACAGCCTTGTCGACATTATTAATGGATGAATCTACCCGGAAAGAAATGTCCGATGCGGCCATCCGGAGGGTGAATGAAACCTTCAGCTGGCCTTTGCTGATTGATCAGTATCACCGGCTGGTAGACGATTTGAGGCTGGAAGCATCAAGAATACGACATCATCAGGGTAGGGCAGTGGGTATGCCCTACCAGGACGTGTTTGGGCATTATGCGTCTGTGGCTCTGCAGGAAACGGACTTCCTTGTAGCCACCGACAGAGGTCTCCGGGTTCTGTTGATGTCGGAGAGAGGTTTCTTTTTCAATCAGCTGAATCATCTCCTTGATAAAAACGAAATAAGAGAGGTGATCAGTAAACTGGTGACACCTCAAAGCGTCAGCAACATGCAGAAGCTGTTTCCTGAAAGGCAGACCTTATTATTTCTATTATCCTGGATGTTGAAGTATCAGCTGGTCTCTTTTTCCGATGAGGCAGAGGGGCGCAAGCCCTCTTTCGCCGGATTACCGGACTGGTTCAAGGTTGAAGATCCCTGCCCGGTGTGTGGCCTGGTCTTTCCCGAGCAGCTGAGATCCAAATGGATCAAGCCCGTTATCACTCAATACGTCCAACTCATTCAGAGTTATGTGAATGACATTGATAGTTCTGAAAAGGGTTCCGAAAATAGCTTGATTCAATCCATTGCCCAGGCAGTCATTGAATGGATGGATGACAGGTTGCTGCAGGCCATAGGCTGGTTTGCAGAAGATCATACACTGACCAGTTACGGTGAAGTGCTAAAGCTGCTGGAATCCAAAGGGGTGGAGGCACTGATTGAAGCTTATCCTCACTGGTATCGAAACATTCAGAAGGAGTTTTTCCAGCAAGTCAGAGTGATTCGTACACTGCTGAGTCGGGTAAAGCAGGACTTGTCAGAGATCAATCATTACTTTTTTTCAGGAAACCCTCAGCTTAAAGAGAGCCCTCAGTTTAAAGAGAGCCGTAAGCTGGCTTCTGGTCTGATTTCTATCCGTCATTTGCAATCAGACGCTGGATCGCCCGTTTACCAGTTGACGTTTAACAATGGTGAGCATCTGGTATACAAACTCAGGGATCTTGCCATTGACCAGTTATTACTGGGTGATAAGCGGAGCATGGCCCAGTCACTGAATGGCTGGTTGCAGGACTCGGAAGCTCTGGGTGTATTCAGGATACTGAATAAGTCTTCCTACGGTTATGTTGAGTTTATTGCTCCGGAAACTCTTTCTGAGTGTAATGATCCGGCAACTTACCATCGTCGCATGGGGGTGGCAGGCGGCTTCTGTCTTATGTCGGGTCTGGCAGATATTCACAGCAAAAATCTTCATATCAATGGTAACAAGCCTTACCTTATTGATGCTGAGACAGCACTGCACAGTGCTGTGATTATGCAATTGCAGGCAGAGTTGCAAAATCCCGAGCTGGGTTTTTTAAGAGGCATTCGGGATTCCAGCCTGGGCCTGACCGGTTTGATGAAAATCTGGGAAAATTTCCATACCTGTCAGACTCATTACCGTTCCGTTAAACTGGAAAATGGTGAGCTGGTGGCGGAACAACCGCAAAAAATCACCCCTTTTCTGGATCATCTGCTGATGGAAGAGGGTCGACACTCTCTGGATAATCATCATCCACCAGTGGCCTCTCAATATAGCAAGGCGTTTGTGGAAGGCTTTAGAAGTTCAGTGTCTGCTATTTCTCAACATTCACAGCAGTGGTGTGATTACCTGAAGTCGATGGCGGGCTGTGAGGTGAGGTATCAACCGCGCTGGAATCTGAATGATGCTCGCAAACAGTTTCGTGACCTTCATGTCGCTAGAGAGTTGCAGGATATTTCCAGAGAGCGCCGCAGAGGATATTTTCTGCGACTGGCAAGACGCATCACGCTGGCCGCCGAGCTCAGTCAGCGCTGGCTTGATGTTCCGTGGCAGGAACCGGTCAGTGCTCTGGCTGAGTCGGTGACCGATGGGTGGCTGGCTCTGGAGCAGCGTGAATTTGTCAGAAAGCTTGGAGAGCTCGGGGTATTTGTCCAGCGATACGATGGAACTTTGGAAGAAATAAGTCGTCATTACTTCTCTGCAAATACCATAGAAAAACAGTCAGAGTTGATTGCCAGCCTGACGGATCACAAGCTCAGGGATCGATTCCTGAATGCCTGTCAGCAGATGATTGAAGGTTGGTTTGAGCAACATATCAATGCGGGAGAAGGAATGCCTGAAGAGCTCAGGCATGGGGTTTTGGAAGCGTTGGCTGACAGGGAGAGAAAGACTTAACCCTTTCTGATGTTCTCCAATAGCTCTTTGGCCATGATGGTGGTCTCTTGGTCACCTTCTTTGTTGGCTGTGGTCAGGTAATCTTCACTTTCCTTATTCCTTCCTTCCATCATCAGAGCCATACCGATAAAGGCTTTAACCGTCGGGTTGTCAGGATCTTTTGGGATGGCTTCCTTATGAAGAATCTCGAGGGCTTCCTGATTCATCTTTTTATTAATGAAGGTCAGGGCAAAGCCCAGAGTAGGCAGGATGCTCTCAGGTCTGGCTTTCTCCAGAGCGCTGAAAATACCGAAAGCATGTTTTGACATACCCACGCTGGAGGCCATAAAGCCTACATCTGCCAGGGTTTTGATTATTTTTTCATCGGTCATGTTTCAGGCCTCTTGCTGTTTACCCGGCTTACAACTTCTGGATAATACTCTGGAGTGTGTCTTTGATGGATTTGATGATGCTGGATCTCAAACCCTCAATAATCATGTATTTATTGAACTCAACCTGAAACTCCACCATGTCTTTGGTATTGTTCGGGTCCATGCTCGATATTTTGCTTTTCAGAGCCTGATCAAGATTTTCAGCCGTTTTACCAAATACGTTCTGTACATGATCGAAGTTTAAATGGTTGGCTCGCTGCTCTGCCATGATCCCTCTCCCTGTTGGACGTAGCTGTCAGAAGGTGTTTAATCAGCGCGTTTCTTGTGATGAGTATTCCAGGTCTTGTCAACGACTTCAGCAGCGGCGATCAGGGCAGTGATCATCTTGTCGTTGATTTCAAACTCACCAGGAGAAAGCCCTTTGTCCCGTTCCGACTTCAGGCGAAAGGCTTCATCCACTAATTCCTTCAGCACCTGCTCCTTGAGTTCACCGTCAGCGTCTTGAATCAGGCGATCTTCGAGGTCGGAGAGATGGACTTTCTCATTGTCGGTTTGTGGGTCCTTCACTGTTGCCTCCAAGACGATATTTGATCCGATCTGTGCCTTTTGATAATAAAAGATAGTCAAGATTAATATCTTCAATTATATACCCGTTGGCCAGTTTTGCGCCGATCAGGTATTTGGCACCATCTTCCATGGTTACAAAGGGCACCCTTCCCATACTCACTGACCGAATCTTCAGAGAAGGGGCCAGTGGGGTGTTTAATACTTTGGCAGGTGCTCCAGCTGTTTTGGTAGCGAGTTTCAGCTGGGGCTGATTGCCATACTGTTTTCTGAATCGTGTGACCACATCGTTCAGGTTATATACTTGTTCATCGTCCAAGAGGTGGCCTTCTAAAGTGATTTGATTAGGTTTTTGTATCAAATGTATGCGGGGGCTAAGGCCTTTCTCCCTGAGCATGGACTTGAGCGTGTTAAGACGACCTGCCTGATTTTCTACCTGATCGACAATGGAAACCAGTCCGTGAACCTCCTGTTTCAGGGCGGCAGTTATTTTCTGCAGCTCTTCTGAGGTGGGAACATAACCGGTCATAACCAGTGAGCCAGGAGAGTTATCCAGCTCCAGACTGAGAGACGTATGCCCCTGATTCTTTAAAAGTACATCGGCGTTAGCCCTTAATTCACTCATGACCACCAGCTGTGAGCTGAAAGGAATCCCCTGCTCACGAAGTTCACGCTGGATTGTCTGTTTATCACTCATTGTCAGGGTGTAGCCAGAGATCAGGATGCTCTGGTCAGGAAGCTCTTTCAGTTTGATGTTTTTCTGGTTCAGTCGATTGCGGATCTCTTTGGCCTGATCAAGATGGCTTGTTTCAGCAGGCGCTTCGTCAGAGCCTCCTGAAAGTAAAACTATAAGAAGCAGGAAAAGTGCAAACATGCCTGCCGGGATTCCTATCAGCCATTTCCGGTCAATATTTTTCAGGGGGTTCTCAAACTCCTCTGAGTCGTCTTCAGCCTCTTCGTCATTTGCCTGAGAGTCATTAATGCCATCCAGATCATTGCTGAGGTTATTGAGGTCATCGCTGTTGAACTCTTCATCCTCATCGTCCGTCAGGATGTCTGGAGCATCAGGGAATTCATCATCTTCATCTTGCTCAGGGCCTCTGTTCTGATGTTCTTCCGGTTCTGGCTCAGGTCTCTGAAGCTCAGGCAGTGGTTGATCGGGCCAGTCGGCATCTACAGGGCCCAGAGAAAAAAACAGTTGACTGGAGGTTATGATGTCAAAATGATTGGCGTTCAGCTCTGAGCCCCTGGGCAGGCCGTTACTGTAGAGTAATCCGTCTTTAGACTGGCTGGATATTTTTATCTGACCCTGAGGGCTGATGTTTATTATCAGTTCCAGATCATTGAGCGATTCATCGGTCAGGACCAGATCAGACTGATCGCTTTTACCCAGAGAGTGGCTTCCGGGTTCAAGTGGAATTTCAGCCCCCTGGTGATTGCCAGAGAGTATTTTGAGGTAAAACTCGATCATGGCCGTCTACCCGAAATGCTTTCCTTAGCTAATGGTTCCGTATGGGCTAATGGTTATTTTCACTTTCCCAGAGCCTATCTCATTTCATCGTTCTTAAGTTTAAAAAGTGAAATGGTTTTTTTGGGCTATCTTTCCCCTGATAAAGATTTTATAAACTTTGATTTTCAGGTGATTTAAATCCTAGGTTAAGTGAAACTACCTGTCTTTTCCAGAGTTCTTTATTTGGTCTACATCTTCGAACAAAGTGCTGATAAGGTTAGTATCAACCACGAAAAGCTGGTAAAACTCCCTTAGCGGCTATATGAGTGCAGGTGCATTTTTAGCGTATTTACCCTACAAATGCACCAAAGCGGCTGTAAGAGCAAAGAGCCTATGGGGCTGGTAGTTGACGGTTGACGACAGAAGTCGGCCAGACCCAAAAGTGCGAACACTCTTATATAAATGGTGATGTATGCGGCAGCAGGCGAACGATCACTTGTGTGCGCCAGAAGTCGTCGCATGATAACAAGAAGAGAGCAGGTACTTATGGAAGCATCTTTCTGGAGCGATAAGCGTCCGGCTGGCGTTGCTGAAACTATTGATCCCGATCGCTACCCCAATCTTTTGGCGATTATAGAGGAGCTTCTTGAAAAAAATGCCTCCCGACCGGCATTTACAGGTATTGGGTATACTCTGACTTACGGTGATCTGGACCGCTACAGTCAGCAGTTTGCCAACTATCTTCGTGAGCACACATCCCTGAAGCCTGGCGACAGAATTGCCATCCAGATGCCGAATCTGCTTCAGTATCCTATAGCCGTCTACGGAGCCATCAGAGCAGGTCTTGTCATAGTTAATACCAACCCTCTTTACACCGATCGGGAAATGTTGCATCAGTTCAATGATTCCGGTGCCAAAGCTTTGGTGTTTATGGACAACTTTGGCCATCTGGTTGAAGAGGTTGTAGAAAAAACCGGCATTGAGCACCTGATTGTAACCCGCGTGGCCGACATGCTGCCATTTGCAAAACGTACCCTGATTAACTTTGCTGCAAAACATGTCAAGAAGATGGTGGAACCTTTTAATCTGCCAAAGGCGGTGTCTTTCAGGGATGCACTGGCAAAAGGCGAAGCCTGTCAGGCTGTACCTCTTGAAAATCCTCCTGCACCTGAGGACCCTGCTGTTTTCCAGTACACGGGCGGAACCACAGGGGTTGCGAAGGGGGCGGTACTGACTCAACGCAACCTGATTGCCAATATGCTTCAGGCTGCGTCAGCTCTGTCACAGCTGGATGAAAGTGGTCAGCCGGTTCAGCAGCTCGGCAATGAAATTCTCGTGGCGCCACTGCCTCTTTATCATATTTATGCGTTTACCGTGCATCTGCTCTGCATGCCGTATATGGGAAATCAGAATGTCCTGATTGCCAATCCCAGGGATACCAAAACCTTTATCAAATTTATTAAGCCCTGGCAGTTTACTGGCTTCATTGGTTTGAATACGCTGTTTGTCAGTTTGCTCAATCACCCAGACTTCAGGGGGTGCGATTTCAGTAAACTAAAACTCACCCTTTCCGGTGGTACGGCTTTGCAGAAAGAAACCGGAATTCGCTGGCGGAAATTTACCGGATGTTATGTCTCGGAAGCCTATGGTTTGACGGAGTGCTCTCCAGCAGTTTGCATGAATCCTTTTGGCGATACTGCCCAACTGGGCACTGCCGGACTGCCATTGCCCAGTACTGAACTGAAAGTGATTAATGATGGCGGCGAAGCTCAGGCTGTAGGAGAAAGGGGGGAACTGTGTGTGCGAGGACCCCAGGTCATGCAGGGGTACTGGAAAAGGGCAGAAGCCACTGCCGAGGTGCTGTCTGAGGATGGCTGGCTGAGAACCGGCGACGTGGCCGTTATTAAAGAAGACGGCTTTGTTGAAATTGTTGACAGAATCAAGGATATGATTCTGGTTTCCGGCTTTAATGTTTATCCCAATGAGATTGAAGATATAGTGGCCAGCTTTGACCGGGTAGAGAATTGTGCCGCCATCGGCATTCCTGATGACGTCACCGGAGAGAGAATCAAGTTGTTTGTGGTTCCTGCAGACGACGAATTGAAGAAAGAAGATGTGGTGGCTTATTGCAGGGATCATCTGACTGCATACAAAGTGCCCAAGGATATAGAATTCCGTCAGGAGCTACCCATGACACCGGTCGGAAAAATTCTGAGGAAAGATTTGCGTAAGGAAGAGCTGGAAAAAAACGCCTGATATCCATTCAGGTACTCATAAAAAAACCGGCTTTGCGCTGGTTTTTTTATGAGTACCTGAAAATATTTTGAGTAGATAGTTTATCAGGTACTTGTCTCAGCCTTGGATTCGTTGCTTTTATTCTCCGGAAAATACTGGCTGAGTACCTCTGGGTCACTGCTAAGTGCATCGCAGGCTTCTGGTTGTGAAACAGGAGTGATGCTGGTCGAGTAGAGCTTCATGTTGCGGATACTGGCATCAAACCAGAACCAGTTTTTATTCTCCGAATAACACAAGGCTCTGGCCGTGTAGTTAACAGATGGTACCAGGGGGACTGCAGGGAAGCCATGCAGTTGTTTTTTGACAACTGTAGAGTTCAGGCAGGAGTAGGTAATATCGTTGTAGCGTCGTTCAAACCGGTTAAACGTCTGAGCGATCAGCTGTTCAGCCATTTTGTCTTGTCTCAGACTCAACTGATAGAGAGCCAGTCCACATAAGAACAGAATGATTACGCTTTCCATAATGAGTACCTCAAGGCTTTATTAATAAGTGCAAGCGTCCTTACCTGCTTTTTCTAACCTCTTTTTCAATCAAACCATATATCCCTGGCTTAGGGAAGCTTATGATTGATTATGTAATACCAATCGAACTTTCTAACTCCCTATTGCGCTGAAGATTTGAGCCTTAATCCTGCGTTGCCGATCGTCGCCATAGCTAAGGCTATGACTCCTCACGCCGCCTTGTCTTAAGGCTCAAATCTCCATGCTCATCACGGGAGTTAGAAAGCACGATTGGTATAATTAGTGTTTTCGATGACTTTCAGATTTACTTGAGGCATCAGAAGATACGGCTTCAGAGTAGAGTGTTGATAGATTGACAATTTTTGTGGCGAATCTGGTATAACCTGGTCAGCGTTGGGTTGAAGTGAATTTTATCAATGCTGAAGGCCAGCCTGAATTTCATACCATTGTCATAAATGAGGGTGCATATGAGAAAAACAAATCCGTAAAAATTCCGGCAGACAGTGCAAGTGGCTCTACTGCTGAATTTGGCGCTATGTAATCAACATTAATCCTGCACCATTGGGTCAGATCCTGAGCTGCCTGATGCTTTGTATTTTACCAAGTAGTCAGGTAAAGATGGTTTATCTTCAGATAAAGTGCTGCAGAATGTTTCGTCTGAATATTTTTCAGTCCAGGTAGCTTGCCTTTCCCATTCCAGTAATTGCCCATTGTCTTCATATTTACAGTCAGACATCCTGAAAAGTCTGGTTGTTGCAACAAGGTGGGGTCTGTAATCCGCGTAAAAAGACAACATTCCATATGCGCCGCACATTGGGTAATCTGTTATTAAATCATTATTATCTTCATAAGTGGCAAGAAAGCTGTTAGGCACCATGCCACTAATAGAAAGCGATCCTTCAAAAAAAAATATTGTATCAAAAGTACCGTCTCTACAAATTTTTCTATAGGGATGATAAAATGATTTGAATGGGACAGGTATATAATCCACATCAAAATAAGCCCCCATAGTTGGAATTTGCGCTTCATGGATATGTGATTCTCTCATCGCAGATTTTATATAAGAGCTTCCCCTTGATAAAAGCACAGGTCTTAAGCCATCTATAACTTCATCGAAAGCTAGTTCCTTGTTGAAAACCAATGTTTCAGAAATTCTGGATTTTCCTATATGCCAGTAGGTATATCTTTCCTCATCACCCCAGTTGATATTATCAATATCCAGGATCAATATATTTTTAATTCCATCAGATAGAATATTCCTTTGAAAATCGGAGAATGTACTTTTTTCTTCTTTTCGATCTAACATTGATGAGCTGTACCATAAAACAACCAGTTTATCATTATTGTGTTGAGCCCAGTCATAACATCTTTGTTTTACCGGGCAATCCGTTGTGTTTGGTAAAGTGAGTGAGCTTTCATCTTTTTTAATCCAAATAAGAAAAATATATGATGTAAAGCATCCTGATTTATCAGGAAAAGGATTTGTCTGGATTTTTTCTTGATTGTTTATTTCCCGAAATGGGTAAAATTTTTTGTTAAAATGCCCACTTCTTTCGATAGCATTAAAGATAGCTTCTGCATCCATATTTTTATCAATTTGTGCTTTTCGTATCATAGCTTCAATTAAAAAAACAAAGTCAGGCAGTTTAGAGTGAAGCTTGTTGTGATGAGATTCGGTTCCACGGATATAGGTACACTGAAGTTCTTGAATTTCAGCATCAGTGAAGCCTAAAGATGATGCCATTAACTGCCATTTTTCTCCGACAGAGTACTTGATGAAATCAATGCAAGAATTACTCAAGGGCAATTCAATTGAGCGATTGAACAAGCGGGTAGAGCGTTCGTGGTCTGGACAAAATGAAATATGTTTTTCTGTACAGTTTACTGTGCAAACAGGAATTCCATTCCACAATGGTTCATCTCTGTATGACCTGAGCAATGAGCTGTTCATGACTCCGACTTGAAAATCAGTTCCTTTTCCTATGCCATCCATATATCAAGACCCTTTAATCATTAGATATATGATTTAGACTCTGATCTCAAACCAAAGTTCATAAAGTGTGAGTTTTACTAACCACCTGGAAAGAACATAAAACACAAAATTCTACCTCAGAGCGCCTGCGGCGCAGCTGAAAGCCATTATGAGGTGTGGCTTACTGGGGAATACTTTTTCCGGACGAAAGAGGGCGCTGAGTTTTTTGAGTTCAGGCTTAACGAAATACACTGCTGTTCATGGCAGCTTAATGTCATAACATCCACTGTCTGGATGTTGTGCTCAGAGTGCCCAGTCTGCCAGCATCTGTTTGGCTATAGGGCGGTAGGCGTCTTTACCGTATACCGCATCAATCAGAGCGAAGCTGAAATTCATGGCGCAGCCGGGCCCCTGAGCGGTAATTACCCGGTTTTTCTGATCGACGACCACCGGGCTTTCCGGTTGTGGCAGAGCCCCCTCCAGCTGATCAAAAAAAGTGGGGTAGCAGGTAGCACGCACATTATCGAGAAGTGAGTGATGAGCCAGAACAACAGCTGATGAGGCACAGATAGCGGCATACCAGCGTTGGGCTTTGTGTTGCCGGTGCAAAAGTTCCGTAAGGTGGGGGTTGTCTCTGAGGTTGGCTGCCCCGGGCATGCCCCCGGGCAGGGCTATCAGGTGGAAGTTTTTATTGAGAAATACTTCGATGTGGTCGTCGGCTATCAGCTTGATACCTCTGGATGCCTCAATTTCCAGATTGCCATCGGAAGTGCAGGCAGCGACAGAGACCTGGGCTCCGGCCCTGCGAAGGGTATCGATAATAGTGACGGCTTCAATTTCCTCACAGCCATGAGCAACTGGAACGAGAATCTGCCTTGGCATAATGAAACCTCTATGGTTGAACCTTCGGAATGCAAGTATACAACCTGCTCTGAATCTGGCGGTTTTAGAACAGGCACTGCTTAGCCTGTCGAGCTGATTGAGACAATCGTCAGTTCCACAGATTCATAAGCCTAGTAGGGATGGTTAATAAAGCCAGAGAGTATGTTATAGAGTTTGTAAATCGGCATGATCACCAGGATCAGGTCAGTCAGGCCTGATTAAGCTGTTGGAGGAACGAAAACCCTGCGGAATAGCCTTTGTGATAGTCGGAAACCAGTCTGGCACGGTCTCGCGTGCTTCTGGTTGAACTCAGGGAAGTATCCGGAGCAATTTCTGTAATGGATATACCATTACGTTTTAACTGATCAAAGCTGTCCAGAGTTTCGTTATAGATTGAGTACTGCTGGCGAATCAGCTCGGCCACTTCAGGTTGCTTTCGGAATTGCCAGGCCAGCAATCTATTGCTCGACGAAGCCTTCTTGCGATAATGGCTTTCGCGACTCCTCAACACAACTATGTGTTCATAGCCATCCTCGGCAGCTTTCATAACTGGCAGGGGGTCGGCAAGACTTCCATCTACATGATTTTTTTCATTAATGGTTATGGTACTACGATAAATCATGGGAAGTGCGCTGGAGGCCTTCAGAACTGTGAACAGTTGTTCCAGTTCAAAGTATTCATCGAACTTGTGGTAGATAGGGTAACCTGAACTTGCGCAGCTGGTAACCACCGTGAATGTTTTGTCTCGAAGATGGTTTCGAAACTTGTCAATATTCATGTGCTGTCTCTGGATGCGATCAAACAGCCAGTCGAGGTCAAACAGATTACCGCCTTTCATGTGGCGCTTGAGGCTGATGAAATGGGTTTCCAGACAGGCGCCTGTGTAGATGTCGAGGTTACGACCCCGTTGACCGGCAATAAAGGAAACCAGGTTGAGCGCACCGGCCGAAGCTCCATAGAAGCCATTGAACTGCCGATGGCGTTTGTCCATGAAGGCGTCCAGAATGCCGGCGGAGTATATACCACGCATTCCTCCGCCCTCAACGACAAGTGCCGTTTTTGTGAGTGAGCTGGCCTCTTTTTTCTGCATTGAGATCCCAAACAGTCACGAACGGAAGAGAAATCTTTTATCCCTGCCTGATGCAGGCATTAAAAGTTTTTTCTGCAAAAAAAATAAAGCCGGAAAATCCGGCTTGTATTTGGTAGCGGGAGCCGGATTCGAACCGACGACCTTCGGGTTATGAGCCCGACGAGCTACCAGGCTGCTCCATCCCGCATCGAAATCTGTGCAACAGTTGTCTGGTGGTCAACTGTCGTTGTAAGTTGGTAGCGGGAGCCGGATTCGAACCGACGACCTTCGGGTTATGAGCCCGACGAGCTACCAGGCTGCTCCATCCCGCACCGAAATCTGTGCAACAGTTGTCTGGTGGTCAACTGTCGTTGTAAGTTGGTAGCGGGAGCCGGATTCGAACCGACGACCTTCGGGTTATGAGCCCGACGAGCTACCAGGCTGCTCCATCCCGCACCGAAATCTGTGCAACAGTTGTCTGGTGGTCAACTGCCGTTGTAAGTTGGTAGCGGGGGCCGGATTCGAACCGACGACCTTCGGGTTATGAGCCCGACGAGCTACCAGGCTGCTCCACCCCGCATCAACGAGGAGCGCATAGTATGGACGATGATCCCTAAAGTCAATAAAAGATTAAAATGCTGCGGTTAATAACTATACCAAGGGTGAGACAAAGAGCTCCGGAATGCAGAGCTCTCTGTGGGTTTAAAATCTCAGTCCGGGAACAAGGTCAGCCCGCTAATGCGCGGTCCCTGATGAGCGTTTCTACAACAGAAGGATCCGCCAGTGTCGATGTATCTCCCAGACTTTCATACTCGCCTGAGGCAATTTTGCGCAGGATTCGGCGCATAATTTTGCCGGATCGGGTTTTGGGGAGTCCCGGAGCCCACTGGATGATATCCGGTGAGGCTATAGGGCCGATTTCCTTGCGAACCCACTGTCTTAATTCACTCTGGAGCTCTTCTGAATACTCAGACTCGGCTATCAGTGTTACGTAGACGTATATTCCCTGCCCCTTGATATCGTGAGGGAAGCCAACAACAGCAGCTTCGGCAACATCATGATGAGAAACCAGAGCGGACTCAATTTCAGCAGTGCCCATGCGGTGACCGGAGACATTGAGAACGTCATCAACACGCCCCGTGATCCAGTAATAGCCATCATCATCCCTGCGGGCGCCATCACCCGTGGTGTACATACCCTTAAAGCTGGAGAAGTAGGTTTGAACAAAGCGCTCATGGTCATTAAAGACGGTCCGGGCTTGTCCGGGCCAGCTATCGAGAATAACCAGGTTGCCTTCCTGTTCGCCTTCGAGAATACGACCATCGTTATCAACCAGGGCGGGTCTGATACCAAAGAATGGGCGAGTTGCAGAACCGGGTTTCAGATCGGTGGCGCCGGGGAGAGGTGTCAGCATAGCCCCTCCCGTTTCTGTCTGCCACCAGGTATCTACTATGGGGCAGTTTTCATTGCCGATGGTTTTGTAGTACCAGTTCCATGCCTCGGGGTTGATCGGTTCTCCTACGGTGCCCAGAAGTCTGAGACTGGAGCGATGAGTGTCTGCAATAGCCGCATCACCTTCAGCCATTAGCGCCCGTATTGCCGTGGGGGCGGTGTAAAGAATATTAACCTGATGTTTGTCGATGACCTTGCTGACTCTGTTGCAGGCCGGGTAGTTGGGTACACCTTCATGCATAACCATGGTGGCGCCATTCAGAAGTGGGCCATAGGTGACATAGGTATGGCCTGTAATCCAGCCAATGTCAGCGTTACACCAGAATACTTCACCCTCCCGATAGTCAAAGACATACTGATGGGTCATGGATGCATAAACCAGATAACCGCCAGTGGTGTGAAGAATGCCTTTAGGTTTGCCCGTGGAGCCGGAAGTGTAGAGTATAAACAGTGGGTCTTCCGCGTTCATCGCTTCAGGCGTGCAGTGAGGTGAAGCCATGGTCGTCAGATCCTGCCAGCTCAGATCACGACCATCCTGCCAGTAAACCGTTTCACCGGTGTGTCGCAAAACAATGACCTTTTCAACGCTGGTCACTTCCGGGTTTTCGAGAGCTTGATCAACGTTCTTTTTGAGAGGAACTTTTCGTCCACCCCGAATGCCTTCATCAGCGGTAATAACCAGCCTGGCGTTGGCGTCGATTATTCTTCCCGCCAGGGCTTCGGGTGAAAAGCCACCGAAGATGACTGAGTGAATGGCGCCAATGCGTGAACAGGCCAGCATCGCCACTGTGGCCTCTATGACCATTGGCATGTATATGGCGACAACATCACCTTTGCCAATGCCCTGACTCTTAAGCCCATTGGCTAACCGACAAACTTGTTCGTGAAGCTCCTGGTATGTCACTTTTCTGGGGGCATTGCCTTCTTCATCCGGTTCCCAGATGATGGCAACCTGATCGGCTTTTTTGTTGAGGTGACGATCCAGACAGTTGAAAGAGGCGTTGGTGGTGCCGTCGAAGAACCATTTGATATCGACATTTTCATGATCGAACGACACCTTCCTGATCTGAGTGTATGGAGTGAACCAGTCGATTCTCTTGCCATGCTCTCGCCAAAACTTTTCGGGGCTGACGACTGATTGCTGGTACATCTCAAGATAACGTTTGTTATCTGCCAATGTATTCTCTCGTTGGACCTCAGTTACCGGGTACACACGCACTTCGTTCATAATGAATCCCTGGTTTATTTTAATTGTTCTTGTGATTGTTCTTCTGATTGTTCTTCTGGCAGTGTATTGATACGGTGTTTGTAGTTTTTAGCATTGTGGTGTCTGAATGTCATCTTAAGGCGATACTTCCATAAAGAAATCAGACTTTGTCACCATAATTCTATTCTCATCGCTCACAGCGCCTGTATCCGTCAGGGCTATATTTGACCGTGAGTTGATTAAGCAGGAGGAGGGACAGCAGACGAGCCGTTGTCACCTGCGAAAGGCTGATCAATTTCCAGCTCGTTCATGGCAATCACAGCCTGGGTTCTGCTGCGAACGCCCAGTTTTTTGAAAATAGCTGTGATATGTGCCTTTATCGTGGCTTCTGATACTTCCAGTTCGTAAGCAATTTGTTTGTTCAACAGACCTTCACTAATCATGCCCAGAACTCTGAACTGTTGTGGCGTTAGTGTGGCGAGCTTTTCTTCCAGTTCGGACAGCTGTCCCTGTTCTGGCAGTTCGGGCAGCGATTCTGGTAGCCAGGTATCTCCCTCAAGCACCCGGCTCACGGCATTCTTCAGAACATCCAGTGGTGAGGATTTCGGGATAAAACCCTGAGCGCCATGATGCAGTGAGCGATGGATGATCTGGGCATCCTCAGAAGCGGAAACAATAACAACAGGGACCTGCGGATACTGTCCCCTGAGAAAGATCAGACCAGAAAGGCCATGAGCACCCGGCATGTTGAGATCAAGAAGGATCAAGTCAGGCGATGGCACCTGTTCAAGGACATTCTGCAGGGCTGCGATGGACCCGGCTTCATAAATTTCAGGATTATCCAGCCCCTGACGCAGAGCTGCCTGTAATGCGGCCCTGAACAGAGGGTGGTCGTCTGCAATGATGATCTTGTATTCCATGGACTCAGAGTGCCAATTACCTGGTCAGTGATGGAGGCTGACCGTTGTTATTGTTTTGCAAGCCGACCCTGACATCACGTCCCGGCTGTGTCCTGAACAATGTTTGTATCGGCCGCAGTTGTTTGGATCTTTGGTTTTTGGAACCTGTCGGGATTTTCTCAAGAGTCTTTTCATTGGCATTCAGAAGACTGGATTCTTTATCCTGATCAAATTGCGTACTTCAGGACGACGGGTGAACTTTATAAAAAAATCATTGTCGAAAGTTATATAAGTAATCGTTCTTTGCAGTAGCGATTAAATCGGGGAAGAACAATAACATAGGGGGGGAATCCTGATGCAACTATCTACCTTTACTTGTGGCCTGTTAAATCGTCAAAGCCCGACAACTCAATCCGATCAGGTTGCTGAGGTTAATCGTGCACCTGCAAAAAAGTATTTCAGTGTTCTTGATCCCGATGGCGTACCCGATCCAAAGTCACTCACCAGGCGCACCTGCCGCTCACGTCAGGCTGCTGACCGTTCTCCTGGCAACCGGGAACAGCTCGGCGGCAAGGGTATGTTTTTGCAGCGTATGAAAGAAGCCGGTCTGTCTGTTCCCCCCTTCAAATGTGTTACTGCCCAGGTTATGAATGCTCTGGAACAACACCCTCTGGATAGCCATCGTTTAGCCCGCTATCTTCCTGGAATCGACCCTCAATGGGGCTCAGAGACCAGCCTGACGAACATCCGGGAATACCTCAATACCTTGCCGCCTTCGGAGCAAACCAAAAGGAATAACTGGTTGGCGGGTCTGGCAGAATTTATTGCCAGTGATGACTATTACCAACAGGTTAAAGATTCTGAAGCGGCCCAACATATCAGGGGGCTGCGCCGACAGTTGGACCGATCCTCCAAATCAAAGCCCGTTATTGTCCGCAGTTCCGGCATCAATGAAGATAACTACGGCGATGCCCAGGCGGGCAAGTACCTCTCTAAAGTTCAGAATGAAGACGATGTTTTGCGTACCTGTCTTGAGGTTATGGCCTCGGGTTACCGGCCTGAAGTCTGCCCCGAAGGTGTACCGCAACCCATGGCGCTGATTATCCAGGAGTGTATTGACTGCCTGTATGGCGGGGTCGGCACGAGTTTTCAATCCTCTCAGGATAAAACCATCAGGATTGAGTACACGCGCGGTCAACCCAGAGGCGCAGTGGCAGGGCAGTTTGGTAACACGCCTCACCGCATCGATATTTTTCGCGAGGATCGCAAAAAAGAGGCTGGCCGCTGTCAATACTTTCCCGGGACGATCTCAAGCCACTTTATCCTGGAAAAGAACAATAACGGCTATTCGGAAAAAAGAATTGATGATGCCGATGTCCAATCAAACGAAGGTGGACAGCGACTCACTGATAAAATGGTTTCTAAACTCAGAAAGGCGCTGACAAAGCTCGAAAATCTGTTGCTCTGCCCTGTGGATGCAGAGTTTGCTATCGACCCTGAGGGTCGCTGTTTCGTGGTGCAGGTGCGCCCTGTTACCCAACTTTCTGGCGATATGGTTTTTGCCATGCCCATACCTGAAGAGGCTCTGGCCATTGGCGAGGGTATCAGCGAAGGCTTCTGCACCGGACCACTCTGGCTGGCCAAACGACAAGCGGCAGACTCTATGCCGAAGGGAGCCATTGTCGTAGCTGACCACGCTGAAGATTGGATGCTTGAGCGCAAATTCCTGGAACGGGCAGGAGGGTTTGTCCTGGCCGAAGCAGGGTTCAATGATCATGTAGCGATCTCCCTGAAACAGGAAAAAGTACCCTTAATGCGGGCCGGTGAACAGTTTGCGGCATTGGCCGCTCAGGGTGGCCAACAGGCGACGCTGGCCTGCGCCCGTTTTAACGGTGAGCCCGGAGCCTTTATCGTTGCGGGTGACCTTTCCGGAAAGCTGACCAGTCACAGAAGCCTGTCTACTGCATTTTCTGATGAACTTTTAGCAGAGGCCGTCCCCTCAAGGGATGATTTGACCCCACCTGAAGGCACATTCCTTCAGGTGGCCAGTGCTTTTCAATGGCTTTCAGATCAAAATGCCCGCCTGTTGGCATTGTTTGCCCCCGGCGGCGGACTGGATTGCCTGGCAAACCCGGTAAAATTAAGCATGTCGCCACAACGATCAGAGCTACTCGCAAAAACTCAGGACAGCGTAATTCGACTGGTTGGTGGGGCTGAAGCTCTGCTGGATGGGTATCGGGCCTTCCTGAGTCTGGCGGGTAACGGTGATCTATCTCAGCTCAAGCCAAAGAGGAAAGAATTACCGCAACTGAGCAAACGTTTCGAAATGCTGAAACAGACTATTCAATCAGTGTTAGAGAGAATTATTCTGCCAATGCAAACCGCTGAAAAGGGGCAGGCATACCCGAGAGATTTTTGTCACTGGGTGGCAGACTGTCATCAGCTGCGATCCTGTCTTCAGGCACTGAATCCCGAGAGCGCTGTGCAGGTGCGAAGTGTCCATGAGCTGATTTTTGCCCTGCATCAGCGCTTCATAGATGCCCTGGCACCGGTCACTTTGGAGTCGGGTCAGGGCAGGCTACCTGAGGAGCAGGTTAGGGATAGCTCAAACTACAAACAGCGCATCACCTTTGTTGATTGCACAACTCCGGGCAAGTCGGGTGAAAAGGCACCACTATTGAGTCCGTCCGTCAAGGAATCCATCTGGCAGTTAGGGCGTAAAACGACTGTCATCAGCATGGATGATGCATTGATCGTTAATCTGAAATTAGGGGCAGGGGGGCATGTGGGCCTTGTTGAATTACTTGAAAACGCAGAGGGTGGAAAAGGACGAACCTTGCGGCTGAAATTTTCTGACGATTTCGATGCAGCTTGTAGTAATGGCAAGTTTCAGCGTGTGTGGTTTCTGGCACAACTTCTGAAAGCGATCAAACTGGATGAAAATGCTGCTGGCATGAAACTCGCGTGCAACCCTGTGGCGCGTGAATTAATTGTCGAATATCCGGGAATGAAAACACGTGAAGCTATGCAGGCTGCCTTTAAAAAACTGATGATTGTCTTAGAAGCTATATATGCTTTCGATATAGCCTTTGAAAGAGCAGTCATTCTGGAGGAATCTCGTTGGGATTTTAACCTGCTTGCGCAACGTCTTAATCCCGATGTTACAATAGAAACTGATGCATTCAACTTTCAACACTGCATTTTCGCAATACCTTATCTGAAGGTTAGCCGCATTACTATTAGTCCCGCTTGCCGCCAGTTATTAAACAACCACCTTCAACAGATTGTTCATTTTGCTGAGCAGTTACATGAGTGTCGGGAATTAGTCGTTCGCGGGGAAAAACCGCAGGACAGTCTGAGGGAGATATTCAGAAGTGATGAGTTGAGTGAGAGCACCCGCAGGCAGCTGATACATCATTTTTTTTTGTTAGAAGCCCATTACTCTATTCCACCGTTTGAGGATTTTTATGACCGTTATAGAGACCAATACTATATTCTCAAACCAACACGCGATTTCAAGCCGACGTTTGCTGTGCCACCGAGTCAGTCTCTTTCGGATATTAAAGAAGAGGTCAGCAAAGCCCTGGTGAAGAATGGGCTGAAAGACGTCAGCCAAAGGATTCGAGGTGATAAAGAACTTGTATTGGAAGCCATTATAACAAGTCCGGAAAAACAGAGGCATTTTAGTGAAGAACTGAAGGAAGATAAAGATGTCGCCATCGCCTTAGTGTCTAATTGTGATTGTGAACTGGGATACCTCCGACCGAAATTCAAGGATGATTATGATGTTGTCAAGGCTGCTGTCAAAAAGTTTTCAAGATCTCTGCAGTTTGCCAGTGAAAGAATCCGAAGCGATAAAGACTTTATTAAAGAGCTGGTTGCTATAGATGTTGAATGTTTAAAGGATGTCAGGGAAAGCCTGTTGAGTGATCGCGAGTATATGCTCGACTTAATTGCAGTGGATCCTGGTGCTATCGAATATGCAGCTCTCAAGTTTATGTATGATCAGACTTTTATCGATGCAGCAAAGCTAAGAAATCCCAAAGTTATTAGATACATCGGGGGCCGTTTGGAGAATATCAGATTGACTCTGACAACATTGGTCGATGAAATGCGTTGTGGTATTTCTTAAGGCCAATGGGTGAACTTTATAAAAAAACCGTTGTCGAAAGTTAAGTAATCAATTTATTTAATGGCGGTGGTTGATGTTAGATACAACTTTTTTAAAAAAAACGGATCCACAAAGCCCGGCAACTCATTCCAATCAGAATAACGGGGCTAATAGTTCACCCAAAAGACATTTCGGTAATGTTAGTCCCGGAGTTGTTGTCGATCCAGCGCCACTGGCCGAACGCAGTTGCCGTTCACCGGCTGCTGACTGTTCTCCCGGCGACCGGGAGCAACTTGGGGGCAAGGGAATGTTTTTGTGGCGCATGAAGAAAGCCGGTCTGTCTGTTCCAGCATTTGAGTGTGTTACTGCTCAAGTCATGAATGCCCTTGAACAACAGCCTCTGGATAGCCATCGTTTAGACCGCTATCTCCCTGAGATTGGCTGTGTATTGAAGGCAGAGCCCAGCCTGACGAGCATCAGGCAATGCCTCAATGCCTTGCCGCCGTCAGAGCAAACTAAAAGGAATCACTGGCTGGCGGGTCTGGAACAATTTATTGCCAGTGATGACTATTACCAGCAGGTTAAAGATTCTGAAGCGGCCCAACATATCAGGGGGCTGTGCCGACAGTTGCACCGATCCTCCAAATCAAAGCCCGTTATTGTCCGCAGTTCCGGCATCAATGAAGATAACTACGGCGATGCCCAGGCGGGCAAATACCGCTCAGAAGTTCAGGGAGAAGAGGATATTGTGCGTACCTGCCTCAAGATTATGGCTTCAGCTTACCGGCCTGAAGTCTGTTCCGAAGGCGTACCCTCCCCCATGCCACTGGTCATCCAACAATGCATTGACTGCAAATACGGTGGGGTCGCCATGAGCTTTCAATCCTTTGAGGATGGCACCATCAGGGTTGAGTACACAAAGGGTCAGCCCAAAGGCGTAGTAGCAGGGCAGTCCGGCAACACGCCCCACCGCATCGATATTTATCGCGGGGATAGCAAAGAAGAAACTAAAAGCTTTCAATTCTTTCCCGGGAAGATCTCGAGTCACTTTATCCTGCATAAGGACAATAACGGCTACTCGGAAACCAGAATTGATGATGGCGATAGCCAATCAAACGACGTTGAACAACAACTTACTGATGGCATGATTTCAGACCTGAAGGAGATGGTGACAAAGCTGGAAAAACTGTTGCTCTGCCCCGTGGATGTGGAGTTTGCCATAGATCATCAGGGCCGCCTGCTCTTGTTGCAGGTGCGCCCTGTCACCCGACTCTCCGGCGGCCTCGACTTTGCCATGCCCATACCCGAAGAGACCTTGGCCATCGGCGAAGGTGTCAGCGAAGGCTACTGCACCGGATCACTCTGGCTGGCTCAAGAATCAGCGGCAGACTCCATGCCAGAGGGAGCCATTGTCGTGGCCCGACACGCTCAAGACTGGATGCTTGAGCCCGGGTTCCTGAAGCGTGCAGGAGGCTTTGTCACCGCTACAGGAGGATTCAATGATCATGTAGCGATCCTGATGAAACAGCAACAAAAAACCCTGATGCTGGCGGCTGGCCAGTTTGAGGCTGTGGCCGCTCTGGTTGGCAAACTGGCGACGCTGGCCTGTGCCCGCTTTAACGGTAAACCCGGAGCTTTTATTGTTGTCGGTGACATGACCGGGAAACTGCTGAGTCACCAAAGTCTATCCTCTGCTGTTTCTGATGTGCCGCCAGCAAAAGCCATCCCTTCATGGGATGATTTGTCCCTCCCGAAAGGCGCACTCCGTCAGGTCGCGAGTGGTTTTCAATGGCTCACGGATCAAAATGCCCGCCTGTTGGCATTTTTTGCCTCCGGCGGCGGACTGGATTGTCTGGCAAACCCGGTAAAACTGAGCATGTCGCCGCAAAGATCAAAGCGACTGGCAGAGACCTGTGACAGCGTAAATCTACTGGTTCATGGGGCTGAAGCGCTGCTGGATGGGTACGGTTTATTCTTGCAACTGGCTGGAGAGAGATGTTCATACAGTGTCGTGTCATTGCAGCATGAAGTAACGCAACTGATCAACCGGTTCGAGAAGCTGAAAAAGACCATTCAATCCGGGTTGAAGCGTATCACTCTTCCCATGCAAGCCTCCGACAAAGGACAGCTATCCCCGGGAATATTTCATCAGTGGGTGGCAGACTGTTATCAGCTACAATCCTGTCTTCAGGCACTCAGTCCCCGGAAGGCTGAGTGGGTCCGTAGTGTCCATGAGCTGATTTTTGCTTTGCATCAGCGCTTCGTAAAGGCGTTGGGACAGGTTACTCTGGACTCGGGTCAGGGCAGGCTATCTAAAATAAATGACATCACCTATGCTGATTGCACGACCCGGGGTGAAGAGGCTCCGCTATTGAGCCCGACCGTTGCATCCATCGATAAGTTAGAGTCTAAAGCGACTGTCGTCAGTATGGATGATGCCTTTATTGTTACCCTGGATCTTGGTGATCATAAGACTGTTATCGAGCTATTCGAGCATGCAGAGGGGGGAAAAGGTCGAACCTTTCGGCTAAAATTCTCTGACAAATTTTATAGCCCTGATGGCAGTGATGCACCTGGGAAGTTAAAACGTATGTGGTTTTTGGCGCGGTTACTGAAAGCAATCGAACTGGATAAAAATGCTGATGCTATGAAGCTAAGCTGCAATGCCGTAGTGGGAGAAATTACTGTCGAATGCGCTCGAATGCCACTGGTTAAAACCAGGCAGGATATTATTGTAGAACTGATGACGGCATTAAAGGTCATTAGCAATCTGGATTTATATTTAAATGGAAAAGTCATTTTTGAAAGAGATCAGTGGAACTTTAACTTGCTTGAACAACGCCTTAATGGCGATGTTACGACAGAAACTGATAGATTCGTCTTTCAACAATGCCTCTTCGTACTGGTTCATGGTACACGAAATTACATCACTGAAGATTGCTACCGATTATTAACCAACCCCTACCAACAGTTTATTGATCAGGCTCGCCGGTTGGCAGAGTATGATTGTAAACCGCTGCGCCAGCTTCGGGAAGTTTTAATGAATGACAAGATTACTGATGACACGCGCAGGAAACTCTTTCATCATCTTTTAACGTATAAGCCCAGCATCGCTAGTCAATTGACTGAGGATGTGTATCCCCATTTGAGAGATAAATACTTTGTTGTCGAACCATCACAAGGTTACGAACTGAGGTTTGCTGTTTCACCGGATCAGCCGCTTTGGCGGCAAAATAGAGAAAAAGTCGAAAAAGCCTTGCTGAAGCATGAGATTGAACATGCCAGTCAAAGGGTGCGAAAAGAATACTGGTTTTTATTTGATCGGTGAATTTGCGAATTCTACCGGTGCAAAGCCTGTTACCAGTCTGTTGTTGTTTTTACTACTGCGTGCCTGAAGCTGTCGGGGGAACTTTATAAAAACGTGATTGTCAAATTAAAGTAGCGGCTCGCCATTGAGTCATGGATGAATATTAACGTGAGAGGGATGTCTTTATGTTCACTTTACCACCTGCAAACATTGTCAGATCAGACTCTGAAAGTCTGGCTACTGTCCCCGATCAGAATACCGGTGCTGATAGTTCACACAAAAGGTATTTTGGCGATCTTAAAGCCACTGGTGTTCCCGAAGCAACGCCACTAGCCAAGCGCAATATCCAGGGCCTGGCACCACCTGTTGCCAGTGATGACTATTACGTACAGGTTAAACATTCCGAAGCGACCCTGGCCATCGGCGAGGAGGGCAGCGAAGGCTTGTGCACCAGACCAATCTGGTTGGCCAAAAAATGGGACGCAGAATCTATGCCAGATGGTGCCATTGTCTCGGCCCCATACATTGAAGACTGGATGCTTGAGCCTGAGTTCCTGGAACGGGCAGGCGGCTTTGTCCTGGCCAAAGCAGAACTCATCACTGACACTGTAGCGACCCTCATGAAAGAGAAAGGAAAAATTTTGATGCTGGACGTTAACGCTGGTCTGCCCCTGTTTTAACGATGAGTCTGGTGCCTTCGATCCGGGTGCCAGTCAAAGGGTGCGAAACGAATACATAACATGAAAGGGATATCTTGATGTTACCTGCAACTAGATTTGACATTTCAAACTCTCAAAGCGTGGCAACCGTTCCCAATCAGAATACTGAGGTCAACAGATCACCGGAAAGATATTTCAGTGGTCTTGATCCCAGTTGCGTTCGCGACCCAACGTCGATTACCGGGCGCACCTGCCGTTCTCCTGCTTCAGATCAGGCTGCTGGCTATTCTCCCTCCAAACGGGAACAACTCGGGGGCAAGGGGATGTTTTTGTTGCGCATGAAAGAAGCCGGTCTGTCTGTTCCGCACTTCGAATGTGTTACGACTCAAGTCATGCATGCGCTTGAACAACACCCTCTCGATCGCCATCTTTTAGAGCGCTATTTTCCCGGGTTTGTTTATGAACCGGCGACGGAGACCAGCCTGAAGAACATCCGGGACTACCTCAATACCATGTTGCCTTCAGAGCAAACCAAAAGGGATGACTGGCTGGCGGGTCTGGTGCAATTTATTGTCAGTGATGACTATTACCAGCAGGTTAAAGATTCTGAAGCGGCCCAACACATCAAGGGGCTGCGCCGACAGTTGGACCGATCCTCCAAATCGCAGCCCGTTATTGTCCGCAGTTCCGGCATTAATGAAGATAACTACGGCGATGCCCAGGCGGGTAAATACCTCTCGGAAGTTCAGGGAGATGAGGATGTTTTGCGTACCTGCCTCAGGGTTATGGCTTCAGCTTACCGACCTGAAGTCTGTTCCGAAGGCATATCATCCCCCATGGCGCTGGTCATCCAAGCGTGCATTGACTGCCAATACGGCGGGGTCGCCATGAGCTTTCAATCCTTTGAGGATGGTACCGTCAGGGTTGAGTACACAATGGGTCAGCCCAGAGGTGTAGTGGCAGGGCAGTCTGGTAACAGGCCCCACCGCATCGATATTTATCGCGGGGATAGTGAAGAAGAAACTAACAGCTTTCAATTCTTTCCCGGGACGATCTCGAGTCGTTACATCCTGCGCAAAAATGATAATGGCTATTCGGAAACAAGAATGGATGATGCCGATGCCCAATCGAACGACGTTGAGCAACAACTCACTGATGACATGGTTGCAGACCTCAGGCAGATGGTGACAGAGCTGGAAAAACTTTTGCTCTGCCCTGTGGATGTGGAGTTTTCCATAGACAATCATGGTCGCCTGTTTCTGTTGCAGGTGCGTCCTGTCACCCGACTCTCTGGCGGCCTGGATTTCGCCATGCCCATACCTGAAGAGACTCTGGCCATTGGCGAGGGTGTCAGCGAAGGCTATTGCACCGGACCACTCTGGCTGGCTGAAGAACAAGCCGCAGGCTCTATGCCAGAGGGAGCCATTGTCGTGGCCCGACACGCTAAAGACTGGATGCTTGAGCCCGGGTTCCTGAAGCGGGCAGGAGGCTTTGTTACTGCCACAGGCGGCTTCAATGATCATGTAGCGATCCTGATGAAACAGCAACGCAAAACCCTGATGCTGGCCGGTGACCAGTTTGAGTCCGTGGCCGCTCAGGTTGGCCAACAGGCGACGCTGGCCTGTGCCCGCTTTGAAGGTAAGCCCGGTGCCTTTATTGTTGCCGGTGACATGACCGGGAAACTGTTGAGTCACGGCATTCTATCCTCTGCTGTTTCTGATGAACCTTCAGCAAAAGCCATCCTTTCATGGGATGATTTGTCCCTCTCAGAAGGCGCACTCCGTCAGGTCGCCAGCGGATTTCAATGGCTCACGGATCAAAATGCCCGCCTGTTGGCATTTTTTGCCTCCGGCGGCGGGCTGGATTGTCTGGCAAACCCGGTAAAACTGAGCATGTCGCCACAACGATCAGAGCGACTGGCTGAGACCTGTGTCAGCGTAAATCGATTGGTTCATGGGGCTCAAGCGCTGCTGGATGGTTACGGGGCATTCCTGCAACTGGCTGTTAAGCAAAGTTCAGACAGAGTCGAGTCATTGCGGCATGAATTACCGCAACTGATCGACCGGTTCGGGATGTTGAAACAGGCCATTCAATTCGGGTTAGAGCGTATCACTCTTCCCATGCAAGCTGCCGAAGCAGAGAAGGTATCCCCCGTAAACTTTCGTCAGTGGGTGGCAGACTGTCATCAGCTACAATCCTGTCTTCAAGCACTCAACCCGAAAAGCGCTGAGCAGGTGCGAAGTGTCCATGAGCTGATTTTTGCCTTGCATCAACGTTTTGTGGAGGCATTGGCACCGGTCACTCTGGCTTCGGGTCAGGGTGAGGTATCCACGATTGATGAGATCATCTATGTTGATTGCACGACACCGGGTGCAGAGGCACCGTTATTGAGGCCATCCGGAAGAGCGTACATAGAAGGTTTAGAGCTTTCAGGAACTGTCGTCAGTATGGATGATGCCTTGATTGTTAACCTGAAGCTTGGAAGTCATATGAGCCTTGTCGAGCTGCTTGAACACACAGAGGGGGGTAAGGGACGAACCTTGCGGCTGAAATTTTCTGACCAGTTTCGAAGCCCTGATGGCAGTGGTGAGCAAGGTAAGTTAAAGCGTATGTGGTTTTTAGTGCAGCTACTGAAAGTGATCAACCTGGGTGAAGAGGCTGATAGCATGAAGCTGGGTTGTAACACCGTGGCGGGTGAAATTATCGTCGAGTACCCCGGTATGAAATCACGTAAAGCCATGCAGGATGCCTTTGAAAAACTGATGATTGTGTTAAATGGTATGGCTGAGCTTGATTTTTTCTTCAGGGACAGGCAAACATTTGCAGAAGATCATTGGGACTTTAGCTTGCTAGCGCAAAGCCTTAATCCCGATGTTATGACAGAAGCCGACAGATTCACTTTTCAATATTGTCTTTTTACAATGTATTATCTGAGGGATTTTTGCCGTATTAATCCCGAATGCTGCCAGTTGTTAAGCAACCACCTTCAACAGTTTGTTTATTATGCTGAGCAGTTGGGGAAGTGTTGCGCGTTGGTCTATTCCGAGAAAAATCCGGAGGACAGTCTGAGGGAAATTTTAATGAGTGTTGAGATTAGTGAGGATCTCCGCAGGGAGCTCTTGCATCATTTTTTATTATCAGAACGCCATTACTCTATAGGACTGATTGAGTATTTTTATCCGGATTTGAGAGGTCAATACTTTATTATCAAACCATCACGCGATTACGCGCTGACCTTTGATGTTCCACCGTCTCAGTCGCTGCTGGATATCAAAGGAACGTTGAAGGAAGCCTTGGTGAAGGGTGGGCTGGAATATGTCAGCCAAGGGATTCGAAGTGATAAAGAGCTTGTATTAGAAGCCCTGGCAGGGCATCCATCTGATGTGAAATATGCGGGTAAGGAGCTGAGGGGTGATAAACAGGTTGCCATAGCCGCAGTCACCCGGAGAGGCTGTCTCCTGTTTGACGTCAACTCGAAACTTCAGGATGATGATGACGTTATCAAAGCCGCTATCAAACAGAATCCAGGTGCTCTGGAGTTTGCCAGTGAAAGAATCCGAAGGGATAAAAGCATTATTAATAGTGTGATTAAACATGGCGTTTTTTACTTGCAAGATGCCAGTGAAACTTTGTTAAATGATCGCGAGTATATGCTTGACTTAATTGCAGAGTATCCTGAAGCATTCCAATATGTGGCTTCCGGGCTTAAAAGTGATCAGAATTTTATCGATTCAGTAATGTTTAGAAACCCCAAAGTTGATAAATACATCAGATATTTTTTAGATAGTGTCTGATCTGTTCTGACAGCAATGGCCAGTGCAAGCTGCGTTGCTAACTTATTGGTTGTAAGATCATAAAAAACTCCGGGGTCAGCTAATAAACAACAGAAAACATTAACATAAGAGAGATGTCATAATGTTAAATGCTGATTTTGGTACATCAAAGCCTCCAATTCTGAGAAGGATTCCCAATCAGAATAACCGAGCTGATAGTTCACCCGAAAAGTATTTCATTGACCCTCAGTCCTTTGGCATTCGATCCATTCAAACTCCTTTATCCCGGCGTCTCTGTGGTTTGTCTGATTCAGATCAGGCTGACACACTCCGCGAACAACTTGGAGGCAAGGGGATGTTTTTGTGGCGCATGAGCAAAACCGGTTTATCTGTTCCGCCATTCCAATGTGTTCCAACCGGGGTCATGGCTGCTCTTGCACGTTATTCTCTGGATACCCGTCGTTTATCCCGCTATCTTCCCGGGATTGACCACGGACAGCAGGCACAGACCAGCCTGACGAAGATCAGGGAATACCTCAATGCCTTGCCACCTTCGGAGCAAACCAAAAGAGATAAATGGTTGGCGGGTCTGGCAGAATTTATTGCCAGTGATGACTGTTACGAACAGGTTAAAAATTCTGAAGCAGCTCAAAAAATCAGGGATCTGCGTCGTCAGCTGGATGGACCCTGCACATCACAGCCGGTTATTGTCCGCAGTTCCGGCATTAATGAAGATAACTTCGGCGATGCCCAGGCGGGCAAATACCTCTCGGACGTTCAGGGAGATGAGGATGTTTTGCGTACCTGCCTCAGGGTTATGGCTTCAGCTTACCGACCTGAAGTCTGTTCCGAAGGCATACCCTCCCCCATGGCACTGGTCATCCAACAGTGCATTGACTGCCAATACGGCGGGGTTGCCATGAGCTTTCAATCCTTTAACGATGGTACCGTCAGGGTTGAGTACACAAAGGGGCAGCCCAGAGGCGTAGTGGCAGGGCAGTCTGGTAACAGGCCCCACCGCATCGATATTTATCGCGGGGATAGCAAAGAAGAAACTGACCGCTTTCAATTCTTTCCCGGGACGGTCTCGAGTCACTTTATCCTGCAAAAGGACAATAACGGCTATTCAGAAACAAGAATTGATGATGCCGATGCCCAATCAAACGACGTTGAGCAACAACTCACTGATGACATGGTTTCAGACCTCAGGCAGATGGTGACAGAGCTGGAAAAACTTTTGCTCTGCCCCGTGGATGTGGAGTTTGCCATAGACCATCAAGGTCGCCTGTTTCTGTTGCAGGTGCGTCCTGTCACCCGACTCTCTGGCGGCCTGGATTTCGCCATACCCATACCCGAAGAGACCCTGGCCATCGGCGAGGGTGTCAGCGAAGGCTATTGCACCGGACCGCTCTGGCTGGCTGAAGAAGCAGCGGCAGACTCTATGCCAGACGGAGCCATAGTGGTGGCCCGACACGCTGAAGACTGGATGCTTGAGCCCGGGTTCCTGAAGCGGGCAGGAGGCTTTGTCACTGCCACAGGAGGGTTCAATGATCATGTAGCGATTGCCATGAAACAGAAACGAAAAGCCCTGATGCTGGCCGCTAGTCAGTTCGCGGCAGTGGCCGCTAAGCCTGGCCAACAGGTGACGCTGGCCTGTGCCCACTTTAACGGAAAGTCCGGAGCCTTTATTGTTGCCGGTGACATTACCGGGGAGCTTGTGAGTCATGGAAGCCTGTCTGATCTGCCGCCAGTAAAAGCCGTCCCGTCACGGGATGATTTGTCCCCCTCAGACGACACATTCCATACGGTCGCCAGCGGTTTTCAATGGCTCACGGATCAAAATGCCCGGCTGTTGGCATTTTTTGCCTCCAGCGGCGGGCTGGACTGTCTGGCAAATCCGGTAAAACTGAGTATGTCGCCACAACGATCAAAGCGACTGGCAGAGACCTGCGACAGTGTAAATCGGCTGGTTGATGGGGCTCAAGCTCTGCTGGATGGGTATGGGACATTCTTGCAACTGGCTGGTAAGAGGTGTTCACACAGGGTCAGGTCATTGCGACAAGAAGTACCGCAATTGAACGACCGGTTCGCAATGTTGAAAAAAAACATTCTATCCGGGTTAAAGCGTATTATTCTTCCCATGCAAGCCACTGAAAAAGGGAAGCTATCCCCGGTAATGTTTCGTCAGTGGGTAGCAGACTGTTGTCGGCTACAATCCTGTCTTCAAACACTTAACCCTGAGGAGGCTGAGCAGGTCCGGAGTGTCCATGAGCTGATTTTTGCCCTGCATCAGCGTTTCGTGAAAGCGCTGGCACCAGTCACTCTGGCCTGGGGTCAGGACAGTCTGTCCATAAAAAGGAAAATCACCTACGTTGATTGCACGACCCAGGGTGAAGAGGCGCCGCTGTTGAGGCAGTCCAGCAGAGCATTCATGGAAGAGTCAGGGCTTTCAGGGACTCTTATCAGTATGGATGAAGCCTTGATTGTTAACCTGGATCTTGGCAGCCATGTTGGCCTTATCGAACTGCTTGAACGCGCAGAGGGAGGGAAAGGACGCACCTTGCGGCTGACATTTTCTGACCAGTTTGTTAGCACTGATTACGCAGGTAAATCCGGCAAGTTAATGCGTATGTGGTTTCTCGCGCAATTACTGAGAGAGATCAAACTGGCTGATAATCCTGATAACATGAAGCTAAGTTATAACGCCGTAGCGGGTGAAATTATCGTCGAATGTTCCCGAATGACAACACGTCCAGCTATGCAGGATGCCTTTGAAAAACTGATCACTGTCTTACCTGCTATGTCTGATCTGGATCTGCATTTGAAGTGCAGTCCCATTTTTGAAGGAAGTCAGTGGGACTTTAACCTGCTTGCACAACGCCTTGAACGTGATGTTGCCACAGGAGCGGATAAATTTGCCTTTCAACATTGCCTTTTTGTCATGTTTTATCGGATTGCGGGTGGTCAATACTCGACTGCCGCTTTCTGCTGGCTGTTAAGCAAACACCAGCAAGAGGTTGCTCATCATGCCCGCCGGTTGGGCGCGTGTCAGTGGTCGTTGTTGCTTAAGAACAAACCGAAAGAGAGTCTGCGGGAAATCTTAATGAGTGATGAGATGAGTGAGGATATCCGCAAGGAACTCTTACATCATTTTTTATTATTCGATCCCAAAAGCGCTACCCGATTGGTTGAACAACTGTATGACCTGGGAGATCAATACTTTGTTATCAAGCCATCTTATGGTTACAGATTGGAATTTTATGCGCCACCTCAGCCACTGTCTGGAGATCATAAAGAAAAGGTCAGGAATGCCGTGCTGAAGCATGGTTTGGAATATGCCAGCCAACGGGTTCGCAATGATAGAGACTTTGTATTACCCGCCATTTCAAAACATCCCAAACAACTGCAATATTTGAGTGTGGAGCTGAGGAATGACAGCGATATTGTTATGGCCGCTGTCGAAAAAAATCCCTTAGCTCTGAATTATGCCAGTGAAAGACTCCGAAACGATAAAAACATTATTCGAATGGCCATTGCTGAGAGTACTTATCCCTTATCATTTGCCAGCGAAAAGGTTTTGAGTGATCGCGAGTGCATGCTCGACTTAATTGCAAAAAATCCTCAGGCTTTCCATTATGCTGCTGTAAAGCTTAAAGATGATAAAAAATTTATCAATGCCGCAAAACAAAGAAACCCCGAACTTCGTAAATACCTCAGATAATCTGCAAATAAGGCCTGACCGATTCAGAAAATGTGGACCAGTGCCAACCCTGTTGTTGTTTCTACTGCGTGCCTGAAGCTGACGGGGGAACTTTATAAAAACATGATTGTCAAACGTAAAGATAATCACCAGTCGTTGATTCATGGATGAATATTAACGTGAGAGGGATATCTTTATGTTACCTTTACCACCTGCAACCATTGGCAGATCAGATTTTCAAAGTCTGTCAATTGTCCCCAATCATAAGACTGAGGCTGATCGTTCAGCCAAAAAGTATCTTGGTGATCCTGAACCCGCTGGCGTTCCCGACACAAGGTCACTAGCCAGGCGCAAATGCAGCTCACCTGTTGCAGATCAGGCTGCTCATTGTTCTGTTGCCAACCGGGAACTGCTTGGTGGCAAGGGAATGTTTTTGCAGCGCATGAAAGCAGCCGGTTTGTCTGTGCCACCGTTTCAGTGTGTGACAACTCAGGTCACCAATGCGCTGGAACAATACCCTCTGGATAGCCAGCGTCTGGAACCCTGTTTCCCCGGGATCGGCAATGAACCGGAGGCGGGGATCAGTCTGGCAAACATCAGGGAACGCCTCAATGCGTTCCTGCCTTCAGAACAAATCAGAAGAGACAGCTGGCTGGCGGGTCTGGCGAACTTTATTGCCAGTGATGACTTTTATGAGCAGGTTAAAGATTCTGAAGCGGCCCGACAGATCAGGGATCATGGACTATCAACATCAGGGCCGCTTATTGTCCGCAGTTCCGGCATTCATGAAGATAACTATGGCGATGCCCAGGCGGGCAAATACCTTTCGGAAGTTCAGGGAGATGAGGATATTTTGCGAACCTGTCTAAAGGTTATGGCCTCAGCTTACCGGCCTGAAGTCTGTTCCGAAGGCATACCGCAACCCATGGCGCTGATTATCCAGGAGTGTATTGACTGCCTGCACGGCGGAGTCGCCATGAGTTTTCAATCCTTTGATGATGATACCGTCAGGGTTGAGTTCACACGGGGGCAGCCCAGAGGGATAGTGGCCGGGCAGTCCGGTAACAGGCCCCATCGTATTGATATTTTTCGCAAGGAAGGCGCCGACAGCTATCAATACTTTCCCGGGACCATCTCGAATCATTACATCCTGCGCAAAGACAATAATGGCTATTCGGAAATAAGAATGGATGATGCCGATGCCCAATCAAACGACGTTGAACATCAACTCACTGATGACATGATTTCAGACCTCAGGGCGATGGTGACAAAGCTGGAAAAACTGTTGCTCTGCCCCGTGGATGTGGAGTTTGCCATAGACCATCAAGGTCGTCTGTTCCTGTTGCAGGTGCGTCCTGTCACCCGACTCTCCGGCGGCCTGGATTTCGCCATGCCCATACCCAAAGAGACCCTGGCCATTGGCGAGGGTGTCAGCGAAGGCTATTGCACCGGAACACTCTGGCTGGCTGAAGAACAAGCGGCAGACTCTATGCCAGAGGGAGCCATAGTCGTTGCCCGACACGCTAAAGACTGGATGTTTGAGCACCGGTTCCTGGAGCGGGCAGGAGGCTTTGTTACTGCCACAGGCGGCTTCAATGATCATGTCGCGATCCTGATGAAACAGCAACGCAAAACCCTGATGCTGGCCGGTGACCAGTTTGAGTCCGTGGCCGCTCAGGTTGGCCAACAGGCGACGCTGGCCTGTGCCCGCTTTGAAGGTAAGCCCGGTGCCTTTATTGTTGCCGGTGACATGACCGGGAAACTATTGAGTCACGGCATTCTATCCTCTGCTGTTTCTGATGAGCCTTCAGCAAAAGCCATCCCTGCATGGGATGAATTGTCCCTCTCAGAAGGCGCACTCCGTCAGGTCGCCAGCGGATTTCAATGGCTCACGGATCAAAATGCCCGCCTGTTGGCATTTTTTGCCTCCGGCGGCGGGCTGGATTGTCTGGCAAACCCGGTAAAACTGAGCATGTCGCCACAACGATCAAAGCTATTGGCAGAGACCTTGGGCAGCGTAAATCGACTGGTTCATGGGGCTCAAGCGCTGCTGGATGGGTACGAGGCATTCCTGCAACTGGCTGTTAAGAAGAGTTCAGACAGAGTCGAGTCATTGCGGCAAGAATTACCGCTGCTGAGCGACCGGTTCGGGATGCTGAAACAGACCATTCAATCCGGGTTAGAGCGTATCACTCCTCCCATGCAAGCCGCTGAAAAAGAGAAGGTATCCCCGGTAAGCTTTCGTCAGTGGCTGGCAGACTGTCATCAGCTGCAATCCTGTCTTCAAGCACTCAACCCTAAAAGTGCTGAGCAGGTGCGAAGTGTCCATGAGCTGATTTTTGCCTTGCATCAGCGTTTCGTAAAAGCGCTGGCACCGGTCACTCTGGCTTCGGGTCAGGGTGAGATATCTACGATCAACGACATCACCTATGTTGATTGCACGAGTGCGGGCGCAGGGGCGCCGTTATTGAAGCCGTCCGACAAAATATTCATTGAAGGATCAAGGCGCTCAGGGACTGTCGTCAGTATGGATGATGCTCTGATTGTTAACCTGAAGCTTGGCACTCATATGAGCCTTGTCGAGCTGCTTGAACACGCAGAGGGAGGTAAAAAACGAACCTTGCGACTGACATTTTCTGATCAATTTGATAGATCTGATGATTTTGATATATCTGATGATTTTGATATATCCGGCAAGTTCCGGCGCATGTGGTTTCTGGCGCAATTATTGAGAGAGATCAAACTGGATGAAAATGCTGATAGCATGAAGCTGAGTTGCAACGCTGTTGCGGGTATAATGACCGTCGAATGCCCCCGAATGAAATCAACTCAAACCATGCAGGCTGCCTTTAAAAAACTGATGATTGTGTTACGTGCTTTGAGTAATTTGGATATTCGTTTGAATTACGGACCCATTTTTGAAGGAGGCCAGTGGGACTTTGACCTGCTTGCCCAGCGCCTTAATCGTGATATTGCGACAGAAGCGGATAGATTCGCCTTTCAACGTTGCCTTTTCTTAATGTCTTTTCAGAATAAAAGAGAGTGGTCCCATATTGCTCCTTGCTGTCAGTTATTAAGCAGATACCATCAACAGTTTATTTATTATGCTCATCGCTTATGTGTTTATTTTTTGTCATTGGAAAGTCGGGAAAAACCTGAAGAAACTGCGCGGGAAATCTTGATGAGTGATGAGATGAGTGAACAGACCCGCAGGGAACTCTTGCACCATTCTATATTATTTAATCCCATAAGTACTATTAGATTGATTGAGGAAGTGTATGACATCGGATATCAATGCTTTGTTATCAATCCATCTTGCAATTACAAATTGGAGTTTTATGTACCACCGGACCAGCCACTTGAGGATCGTAGAGAAAAGATCAGGAATGCCGTGCTGAAGCATGGATTGAAATATGCCAGTCAACGGGTTCGAAATGATAAATACTTTGTATTACCCGCCATTACAAAAGATCCCTTACAACTGCGAGATTTGAGTGAGGAGCTGAGAAATGATAGCGATGTCGTCAAGGCCGCTATCGCAATGTCTTCCATATTTCTGTTTCATGCAGGTGAGAGAGCCCGAGGGGATATAAAGGTTATTCGAGTGGCCATTGCTAAGAATATTTCCAGCTTATCATTGGCCAGTGAAAAGATTTTGAAGGATCGCGAGTGTATGCTCGAATTAATTGAAATAAATCCTCAGGCTTTCAATTATGCTGCTTCTGAGCTTAAAGGTAATAAAGCTTTCATCAATGCAGCAAAACAAAGAAACCCTGAAGTTCATGAATTCCTCAGATAATCTGCGAACCAGGTCTGATCGATTCAGATAATGTTGACCAGTGCCAACCCCGTTGTTGTTATTTTTCTACTGCGTGCCTGAAGCTGACGGGGGAACTTTATAAAAACATGATTGTCAAATGTAAAGGTAATGACCAGTTGTTGATTCATGGATGAATATTAACGTGAGAGGGATATCTTTATGTTACCTTTACCACCTGCGACCATTGGCAGATCAGATTCTCAAAGTCTGGCAACTGTTCCCGATCAGAATACTAAGGCTGATCGTTCAGTCAAAAGGTATTTTGGCGATCCTGAACCCATTGTCATTCCCGACACAAGGTCACTAGCCAGGCGCAAATGTCACTCACCTGTCGCAGATCAGGCTACTCATTGTTCTGTTGCCAACCGGGCACTGCTGGGCGGCAAGGGAATGTTTTTGCAGCGTATGAAAGCAGCCGGTTTGTCTGTGCCACCGTTTCAGTGTGTGACAACTCAGGTCACCAATGCGCTGGAACAACACCCTCTGGATAGCCAGCGTCTGGAACCCTGTTTCCCCGGGATCGGCAATGAACCGGAGGCGGGGATCAGTCTGGCAAACATCAGGGAACGCCTCAATGCGTTCCTGCCTTCAGAACAAATCAGAAGAGACAGCTGGCTGGCGGGTCTGGCGAACTTTATTGCCAGTGATGACTTTTATGAGCAGGTTAAAGATTCTGAAGCGGCCCGACACATCAGGGATCATGGACTATTAACATCAGGGCCGCTTATTGTCCGCAGTTCCGGCATCAATGAAGATAACTACGGCGACGCCCAGGCGGGCAAATACCTTTCGGAAGTTCAGGGAGATGAGGATATTTTGCGAACCTGTCTAAAGGTTATGGCCTCAGCTTACCGGCCTGAAGTCTGTTCCGAAGGCATACCGCAACCCATGGCGCTGATTATCCAGGAGTGTATTGACTGCCTGCACGGCGGAGTCGCCATGAGTTTTCAATCCTTTGATGATGATACCGTCAGGGTTGAGTTCACACGGGGGCAGCCCAGAGGGATAGTGGCCGGGCAGTCCGGTAACAGGCCCCATCGTATTGATATTTTTCGCAAGGAAGGCGCCGACAGCTATCAATACTTTCCCGGGACCATCTCAAGTCATTACATCCTGCGTAAAGACAATAACGGCTATTCGGAAATAAGAATGGATGATGCCGATGCCCAATCAAACGACGTTGAACAACAACTCACTGATGACATGGTTGCAGACCTCAGGGTGATGGTGACAAAGCTGGAAAAGCTGTTGCTCTGCCCCGTGGATGTGGAGTTTGCCATAAACCATCAGGGTCGCCTTTTCCTGTTGCAGGTGCGTCCTGTCACCCGACTCTCCGGCGGCCTGGATTTCGCCATGCCCATACCCGAAGAGATCCTGGCCATTGGCGAGGGTGTCAGCGAAGGCTATTGCACGGGACCACTCTGGCTGGCTGAAGAATCAGCGGCAGACTCTATGCCAGAGGGCGCTATTGTTGTGGCCCAACACGCTAAAGACTGGATGCTTGAGCCCGGGTTCCTGAAGCGGGCAGGAGGCTTTGTTACTGCCACAGGCGGATTCAATGATCATGTCGCGATCCTGATGAAACAGCAACGAAAAACCCTGATGCTGGCCGGTGACCAGTTTGAGTCCGTGGCCGCTCAGGTTGGCCAACAGGCGACGCTGGCCTGTGCCCGCTTTAACGGTAAGCCCGGTGCCTTTATTGTTGCCGGTGACATGACCGGGAAACTGTTGAGTCACGGCATTCTATCCTCTGCTGTTTCTGATGAACCTTCAGTAAAAGCCATCCCTGCATGGGATGAATTGTCCCTCTCAGAAGGCGCACTCCGTCAGGTCGCCAGCGGATTTCAATGGCTCACGGATCAAAATGCCCGCCTGTTGGCATTTTTTGCCACCGGCGGCGGGCTGGATTGTCTGGCAAACCCGGTAAAACTGAGCATGTCACCACAACGATCAAAGCTATTGGCAGAGACCTTGGACAGCGTAAATCGACTGGTTCATGGGGCTCAAGCGCTGCTGGATGGGTACGGGGCATTCCTGCAACTGGCTGTTAAGCAAAGTTCAGACAGAGTCGAGTCATTGCGGCAAGAATTACCGCTGCTGAGCAACCGGTTCGAGATGTTGAAACAGACCATTCAATACGGGTTAGAGCGTATCACTCTTCCCATGCAAGCTGCCGAAGAAGAGAAGTTATCCCCGGTAAGCTTTCGTCAGTGGCTGGCAGACTGTCATCAGCTGCAATCCTGTCTTCAAGCACTCAACACTAAAAGCGCTGAGCAGGTGCGAAGTGTCCATGAGCTGATTTTTACCCTGCATCAGCGTTTTGTGGAGGCATTGGCACCGGTCACTCTGGCTTCGGGCCCGGGTGAGGTATCTACGGAAAATAACATCACCTATGTTGATTGCACGACTCCGGGTGCAGGGGCGCCGTTATTGAGGCCGTCCGACAAAATATTCATTGAAGAATCAGGGCGCTCAGGGACTGTCGTCAGTATGGATGATGCTCTGATTGTTAACCTGAAGCTTGGCAGTCATATGAGCCTTGTCGAGCTGCTTGAAAACGCAGAGGGGGGTAAAGGGCGAACCTTGCGGCTGAAATTTTCTGACCAGTTTCAGAACCTTGATGGCAGTAGTGAGCACGGTAAATTAAAACGTATGTGGTTTTTAGTGCAGCTACTGAAAGCGATCAAACTGGATAAAGAAGCTGATGGCATGAAGCTGAGTTGTAACGCTGTGGCGGGTGAAATTATCGTCGAATATCCCCGGTTACCATTACGTCAAACCATGCAGGATGCCTTTGTAAAACTGATGATTGTGTTAAAAGCTGTAAATAACCTCGATCTATACTTTCAGTCCGCAAATGTTTTCAAAGAATATTATTGGGACTTTAACCTGCTTGCACAACGACTTAATCCCGGTGTTGTGACAGAAGCCGATAGATTCGCCTTTCAACATTGTCTTTTCTCAATGTTTTATAAGTGTAGTTTTCATAGCATTACTCCCGAATGCGGCATGTTATTAAGCAACCACCTGCAACAGTTTATTAATTATGCCGGGCGGTTAGGGGCGTGTCAGATGCTGAGATTTTTCAGTAAAAATCCGGACGACAGACTTCGGGAAATGTTCATGAGTGATGAAATGAGTGAGAGCATCCGCAGAGAGCTCTTACATCATTTTTTATTATATAATCCCGAATGCGCTATTCGATTGATTGAGCAAGTGTATGAAATGGAGTATCAATTCTTTGTTATCAATCCATCTGACAATTACCTGTTAGAGTTTTACGTACCACCAGGCCAGCGGCGTGAGGATTGTAAAGAAAAGATCAGGAATGCCTTGCTGACGCATGGACTGAAATATGCCAGCCAAAGGGTTCGGGATGATAGAGACCTGGTATTACCCGTCATTTCAGATTATCCCGAAGAACTGCGAGAGTTGAGTGAGGCGCTGAGGGATGACAACGATATTGTCATGGCCGCTATCAAAAAGTCTCCCAAAGCCCTGCGTTATGCATCAGAAAGATTCCGAAACGATAAAAACATTATTCGAATGCTCATTGCTGAGAGTACTGATCCCTTATCATATACCAGTGAGGAGATATTGAATGATCGCGAATATATGTTGGATTTAATCGCAAAGAATCCCGGAGCTTTCCTGTTTGCAGCTTCCAGGCTTAAAAAAAATACGGCTTTTATCAATGCAGCAGAACAAAGAAACCCCAAGGTTCGTAAATACCTCTGAAAATCCTGATCATTGCCATCCCTGTTGCCAGTTTGTAGTTGCTTTTGCTACTGCGTACCTGAAGCTGACGGGTGAACTTTATAAAAACGCCATTGTCAAAGGGGGGGAAAGGGATATCTTGATGTTACCTTTTAATGAAGTGCGCAATAGGGAATTAGAAAGTTCAATTGGTATTAGTGGGAAACCAGAGAATGATAAGTACGTCGTCATGGCTGCGGTCACTTGGTATGGCAACGGGCTGGCAGATGCAAGCCCGGAGGATGAACATAAACATCAGAGGGATGTCTCAGTTACATGCCAATTCTGATCGTTCAAATCAGCAAATCCCGACAACCATTCCAAATCGGATTACCGGGGCTCTCAGTTCAGTTAACAGGGCTAACCTTTTAGCCAAAAGATATTTCAGTTATCTGGTTGCCAGTCCCATTCCCTGCCAGACACTACTGGCCAATCGTGTCTGTCGTATACAGACTTCAGTTCCACTCAATCAGGCTGTTGACCAGCCTCGCCCCAACCGGGCACTACTTGGGGGCAAGGGAATGTTTTTGCAGCGCATGAAGGCAGCAGGTCTGCCTGTTCCACCCTTCAAGTGTGTTACTGCTCAAATTATGAATGCGCTTGAACAATATCCTCTGGAGAGCCATCATCTTGCTCGCTGTCTCCCGGGGATTGTTCATCAACAGGAGCCTGTGACCAGCCTGATGAGCATCCGGATATACCTCAATGCCTTGCCATCTTCAGAACAAGTGAAAAGGGATATCGGGCTGGCGGGTCTGGCGAAATTTATTGCCAGTAATGACTTTTACGAACAGGTGAAAGATTCTGAAGCGGCCCGGCACATCGGTGAACTGCGCGCTCAGCTGGACGGACCATGGACACAGCCGGTGATGGTTCGCAGCTCTGGCATCAGGGAAGATAATTACGGCGATGCCCAGGCGGGCAAATACCTCTCGAAAGTTCAGGGAGAAGAGGATGTTGTGCGAACCTGCCTTGAGGTTATGGCCTCAGGTTACCGGCCAGAAGTCTGTCCCGGAGTTATACCACCCCCCATGGCGCTGATCCTCCAACAGTGCATTGACTGCCAATATGGTGGGGTCGTCATGAGCTTTCAATCCTTTCAGGATGATACCCTCAGGGTCGAATACACACCGGGTCAGCCCAGAGGTGTTGTGACAGGCCAGTCCGGTAACAGGCCTCATCGCATAGATATTTCTCGCAAAGAAAGCGCTGACAGCGCTCAATATTTTCCCGGAACGATTTCAAGTCGCTTCATCCTGCGCAAAAACACGAATAATAACGGCTATTCAGAAAAAAGAATTCACGATGCGGATACTCAATCAGACGACTTCAGTCAGCAACTAAGTGATGACACGGTTTCAGCACTCAGGGAGATGGTTACAAAGCTCGAAAACCTCTTGCTCTGTCCTGTGGATGTGGAGTTTGCCATTGATTATAAGGGGCGCCTGTTCCTGTTGCAGGTGCGCCCTGTTACCCGACTCTCTGGTGGCATGAGTTTTGCCATGCCGATACCGGAAGAGACTCTGGCTATCGGCGAGGTTGTCAGCGAAGGCTATTGCACCGGAGCACTCTGGCTGGCCAAAAAACAAAAGGCAGACTTGATGCCAGAGGGAGCCGTTGTCCTGGCCCACCACGCGCAAGAGTGGATGCTTGAGCCTGAGTTCCTGAAGCGGGCAGGAGGGTTTGTCTTTGATGAAGGAGGATTCAATGATCATGTAGCGATCCTCCTGAGACAGAAAGCAAAAACTTTGATGCTGGCTGCTGGCCAGTACCCGGCCATAGTCGCTCAGGACGGCCAACAGGTTACGCTGGCCTGCGCTCGCTTTAAAGGGACGCCCGGTGCCTTTATTGTTGTCGGTGACCATACCGTAAAACTGGCCAGTTACAGAACGCCATCCACTGCTTTTTTCGATGAACCCTTACCGAAAATCATCCCGTCACGGGATGATTTGTCCCCCCCTGAAGACACATTTCGTCAGGTCGCCACTGGCTTTAAGTGGCTTACAGATCAAAATGCCCGACTGCTGTCGCTCTTCGCCCCGGGTAGTGGCCTGGATTGTCTGGCAAACCCGGTAAAACTAAGTATGTCGCCACAACGGGCAAAGATACTGGCAGAGACCAGGGAGTGCGTAAATCGGCTGATTTATGGCGCAAAAGCCCTGTTGGAGGGTTACCTGGCCTTCCTGCTGCTGGCGCGTAAGAGCAGGGCACCCAAGGTCGGGCGATTGCTGGATGAATTACCGCTACTAATCAACCGGTTCGAGACGCTGAAACAGACCATCCGAGCAGAACTGGAGGCTATCATCCTGCCACTGGATGACGATGAAGATGGGAAGATATCGTTTCGTCAGTGGCTGGTCGCCTGCCACCGGCTACAATCCTGTCTTCAGGCACTCAACCCTTCAGAGGCTGAGCAGGTGCGGAGTGTCCATGAGCTGATTTTTGCCCTGCATAAGCGCTTTGTAGAGGCGCTGGCACCGGTCACTCTGGCCTCGGGTCAGGGCAGATTGTTCAAGGAGGAAGAAGTCGCTTATGTTGATTGCACGACTCCGGTTGGCTCAGGTGAAAGGACTCCGCTATTGAGTCCCTCCTGCAAGGCATCCCTCAAAAAATTAGCCCGTCCGGCAACGGTCATCAGTATGGATGATGCCTTGATTGTGAACCTTAAGTTAGGACATCACCTGGCGCTTATCGAGCTACTTGAAAACGCAGAGGGAGGTAAAGGACGAACCTTGCGACTGAAATTTTCTGACGAGTTTGATGCCATTGATGGCACTGATGCACCCGGCAAATTGAAACGCATGTGGTTTCTGGTGCAATTACTGAAAACGATCGAACTGGATAAAAATGCTGCCGGTATGAAGCTCAGTAGCAACGCCGTAGCGGGAGAAATTATTGTCGAATACACCCGAATGACATCACGTCAAACCATGCAGGATGCCTTTGAAAAACTGATGACAGCTTTGCATGCTATTCAGGATATGGATATTTATTTAGAAGACTGCAGCCTTTTTGAAGGGGATCAGTGGAATTTTGATTTGCTTGCGCAACGTCTTGATAGAGACTCAGCCACAGAAGCTGATAGATTTGCCTTTCAACATTGTCTTTTCTCAACGATTTATGACTATTCCACGATGACTCCCGATTGTTGCCAGTTATTAAGTAAACAACACCAACAATTTATTGATTATGTTCAACGGTTAGAAGAGTGGTGGAGAAAGTCGGAGAACCATTTTCGGGAAGTGTTAATGAGTAATGAGATCAGTGAAGACACCCGCAGGGAGCTTTTACATCATCTGTTATTGATAGATGCCCAAAACGCTATGCCATTGGTTGAGGCTGTTTATCCCGATTTGAGAGACCAATACTATATTGTAAAACCATCAGCCTGCAGTTATAGCCTGGAGTTTGATGTTCCATCAGGTCAGTCGCTTCCGGAAGATAGAGAAAAGGTCAAGAGTTTCTTTCTGAAATATGGGCTGGAATACGCCAGCCAACGGGCTCAAAAAGATAAACATCTGGTATTAGCCATCACTGCAGCACATCCGCATAACCTGAAGTATTTGAGTGAAGAACTGAAAAGTGATAAAGAGGTCGTCCTGGCCGCTGTCACTGGAGATGGCGGTCTGCTGGAATATGCCAGCTCGGGACTTCAGGATGATGATGAGGTTGTCATTGCTGCTATCGCACAGTATCCAGGCGCTTTTAAGTACGCAAGTCCAAGAATACGAAGCGATAAAAACATGATTAAAATCTTGATAGCTGATGATATCACTCACTTAAGACATGCCCATAGAGCGGTATTTCATGATCGCGAGTATATGCTGGACTTAATTCAGGAATATCCTCTGGCTTTCGAATATGCTGCCTACAGACTTCAAGAGGATGAGGACTTTATTGATGCAGCAGTCCAAAAAAATTGCGAAGTTCTTAAATACATAGGCAAGTAAGAAGTTCGGAATGCTCCATTTTTTATCCTGATTAAGCTCTGTGCTTGAAGCGAATGGCGGAACTCTATAAAAATTCTCTTGTCAAATCAAAGGTAAGTAGCTAACCAGTAGGTTTCGTATATTCTGGACGGCGGCTTTTTCCATCCTTCTGCATTCCAACTCTGGTTGCCTGGCTATGGCTACACGCCCGTCGTTGCGCCTTGAAGGATGAAAAAATCGACTCGCCAGAATATGCGAAACCAACTGGCCAGGTACTTAAAGGCTCACTCTGGACACCCAGTACAAAAGTAAATAAAACGAGGGTTTTCTTTACTTTCTGTTGTAGTGGTGTAGTGGTGTAGTGTTAATAGGTAACACCTTTTAATACCAAAGGAGAAGAGGATGGCCACCACCTCAGTTAAACTTGATGAAGACTTGAAAAGGAGGGTTCAGCACTTGGCTGAAGCCAGACACCGATCAGCCCACTGGATTATGTGTGAGGCAATTCGTCACTATGTGGCTTGTGAGGAAAAGAAAGAAGCCTTCAAGCAGGATGCTCTCAATGCTTGGGAAGCCTATCAGGAAAATGGCATGCACCTGACGCTTGAAGAGGCAGATGCATGGCTGGCCAAACTTGAAGCCGGAGAAGATGCGGAGATTCCTGAGTGTCACGATTGATATGGTCACCTTCTGCCCTTAGAGATGTTCAGCGACTTCATCGGTTTCTGGCAAGCAAAGGTGGAAAGTCTGCCAGCCGTGCTATCAAAACAATCCGTTCTAATGTGAAAATTTTAGCCCATCAACCTGAAGTTGGTCGGCTTGTTGATGGCATGGAGCCTGAGTTTATGGAGTGGCTGATTGACTTAGGTAGCAGTGGTTATGTTGCCTTGTATCGTACTGATGGCGAACCAACAACGGTACTAGCTGTACGGCACCAAAGAGAGGCTGAGTAATGATTTAGAGAGTAAACAAACAATGTCTAAAGAACGTATTGATACAGGATATATCGGAGCTTCTGTCTTGTGAACATATCAGACAAGACTTTGAAAAGTTCATGAACTCTCTGACTCATGTTAGATATTCGATGGAAAGGGATGAGCATGATGAATACAAACAGACGGCAGTTTTTCACATGTGGACTGGGTACTCTTGATTAAAACCGCAACGAGCGCAACACTCGCTGTTATGGCTAAGGTTCAAGCTACCTTGTCAAACACTTAAGAAAGACATTTCTGGCACCGTTGATGTCACGATCAACGGTGAAGCCCTCACCCTTAATAACCTTGGAAGAACCTAATTTTTCGTCAATGGTCCCGCTCCATGATCGAGTCTTGGATGTATAGGCTTCGTTGCAATCAACCACATGCTTTCCATACTTTTTTTTGCGTACCATTTAAGCCGCTTTTAACAACTCGTTCCCACGCTCTTCGTGGGAATGCATACCTCCCCTGAAAAGCGGACTCTGCGGCGCGAGATGGGTATGGGTTCCCACGCTGGAGCATGGGAACCAGAGTTTTGCGACACCCTCAATCGGGCGGGGATATAAGACGGGAACGCAGAGCGTTCCGCCTGCAAGCTGGTACGCAGTCAATTGAAATAACCTGTAATAAGTCTATTATTTCAGGCATTGTAATAATGAGTACTCACTTGTAAAGAGTTATGTTGAAAGCCACTAAAGTACGCATCTACCCAACACCAGAGCAGGCGGATTTTTTAAACCGTCAATTTGGTGCTGTGCGTAAGGTTTGGAATAAAGCTCTGGCCATCAAGAACCATTACTACAAGGTGCGAGATCAGAACCTTGCTCCGAAAAAAGACTTGAAACCCTTGTTGGTAATTGCTAAGAAAAGCCGAAAATACTCATGGTTGAAAGAAGCTGATTCGATTGCCTTGCAGCAGTCAATTATCAATCTGGACAAGGCATTTCAGAACTTCTTTAATCCGAAGCTGCAAGCTCGTTTTCCTCGTTTCAAGTCAAAGCATGGTAAGCAAAGCAGCTACCATTGCACTTCTGTTTCCACAGGTGATGACTGGATCAAAGTACCCAAGTGCGAGCCAATTAAAGCAAGGATACACCGGGAAATTACCGGACAACTCAAGTCGATTACCCTGAGCAAAACACCGACAGGTAAGTTCTACGCTTCTGTACTGGCTGAAGATGGTGCGTCTGAAGCGAAGCCAGTAGCCGATCTGCAAAGTTCTTGCATAGTCGGTGTGGATGTTGGGTTAACTGACATTGCCATTACCAGTACCGACCATAAGACTGGCAATCCCCGCTTTCTGAAGAAAGCACAACGCAACCTGAAGCGAAAACAGAAAAAACTATCGCGATGCAAGAAAGGCTCTAAAGGCAGAGCCAAAGCCAGACTCCTTGTAGCAAAGGCGCATGAGCGTGTCGCCTTTGCCCGTAACGACTTCCAGCACAAACTGTCCAGACAACTCATTACCTAGGCGGCCCCGACGACAACCAAGCGGTGATTGTGGAGACGCTGAAGGTCAAGAACATGCTCAAGAACCATTGCCTTGCCCGATCCATTGCTGATGCAGGTTGGCACTCCCTTGTGACCAAGCTCGACTACAAAGCAAAACAGGCCGGTAAACATCTGGTGAAAATTGACCAGTGGTTTGCCTCATCAAAAACCTGTTCCTGCTGCGGTCGCAAGCGAGAGGAAATACCGCTCAAAACTCGCTCATGGACGTGTGAATGCGGTGCTGTCCATGATCGGGATATTAACGCCGCTATCAACATAAAACATCAAGGCATTTTGAAGTTAAAGGCGGAAGGTTTGTCCGTCTCTGCTGATGGAGGCGAGCGTAAATCCGGCACATTGCCGGTTGCTGTCTGAGAAGTCAGAAGCCTCGCCCGACAGGGCGGGGAGCATTCACAAAGATTAAATCTGCAATGGATAGGCTTTATAGAAAATTTTGGCCATCCAGACTCTTACCCAGCAGCTGGTATTATTTACCCTCGTTTTCGTTCAAGGTGATAGTGCCGCACATGGCGATCCGGTAAGAAATGTAATAATGATATTAAAATGACCTGGGGTAAAAAAAATAATGTATAAAAACCAAGCACTATCAAAGTAGTCCTGGTATCGTCTAATTCATTAGTATGGCTAGCAGTATTAGACAAATCTAATGATTCTGTATTTCTTTCTATGGACTCGGGTGTATATCTTTCCCGAAGACACTTTGGCACAAAATCTTTCGTTAAAAATGCCTGATATTGAGGTGTTTTCAGGATGGGTATGGCTGCAGCATCTCCCTCCCAATGAACATCAGTAAGAAACATGGGAGTATTTGCCCGGTCAAAAGTGTTATTTTTATAGTTGACGCTAGCAAGAACCTTATCATGACCATTTACCCATAAAGGAACCTGAACTTCATCAAAAGCGGAATCATGGGATGCGGATGGCTTGGTGCTTATATTTTCAAAACTCAATTTGGCAGCGTGTATTTCGGGATCTTTATAAACGATAAAAATCCCCGGGGTAACTCCAGATTGCCAGGACTGTGAATGCTTAACAGGGTAGGTAAAGTTCGAATACGACACCTTATGACTATTTTCATGCAAAATCAGTGTACATTCTGATGGGAACCCATGCACTGTACTGTCGCTGAATTGCACTTCAAAAACCCCTTTGGTTTCAATCAATGGTGGTTTTTTGTAGCCATCTCTCCAGATTTCCAAATGGCTGCCTTCCAATTTTTTGGAGCGCTCCACATAGATAGCACTATCAACATATTCGTTAGCTTTGTGTAATTTCAGATTCTTCAGTGTAACCCTGTCGCTCCTGGCATGAATAAAATGATTAAGATTGCCGTAAACATTAGCAAAGCTGCCACCGGCATCCAGTTCAAACCCATCAACATACAATAACCGAGTGCCTGAAACTCGAATGAATTCATCAACACCGGTGGAAAACCTTGTCCCTTTTAATGACAAGGTTGGATACTTGCCATCAGTTGCAACACCAACAATCCCCACATTGATGGCATTGTCTGGTACGGTAATCGGAGCATTCAGAGCGTAATCACTGGTCACAATATGCAGCGTATTTTGTGATTCCTGAATACTCCCCAGACTCTCACCCGGAACGTCATGAAAAACAACATTAGTAAACACACCCGGAAATGCTTTTAAAACCTTTTCACAACGAGTCTGAACTTCAGCTCTATGGTGAGTACAGCAATAGCCGGCATTGATGCAGAAAGCGGACAATATTATTGGAAATCGGTATAACCAGATCTGCAATACAGAAAACATATCTAATTCCGTTAAAAATTCTTAACAATAGCAGAAGCTGAATCCTTGTCTGGGCTGCCAGCGACACATAACGACGGAAGCCATCAATGCCAGTATCCGGGCATCGATCCAGCCCATGCTGTGACCAGAAACCCCGGTCATAACTGACTTGTGATACCTGGGGAGATCACTGTTTGGCACCTTCCGCAATAGGTACAGTTACTTGGTCGTCCGTCTGTTTTTCCATGACCAGATGATGCAGGGTAAAGCCAAACTGATCCTGCAATACGCAGACTCTGAGGCCAAGCTCCACAGGAGTTCCAGCCTTACCTTTGCTGATCCATTCGGTATGACCTTCGAACAAAGAAAAAACCTTCACATCACTTCATCAGCGGATACAACTCCAGTGACCAATGCTTTGGAGGTCATAACCTCTCTGGCCATACTGTTGAATCTATAGCCTGAGTGATACCCCCTCGTTCCCACGCACCAGCGTGGGAATGAATGCCTTGCCCAACAAGCCGACGTAGCTAAGGGTTAATATCCGTACCCTTTCAACTCGCTACCATATTTCAGCATCGGAGTGTGTCCAGTCCGCAGTATGCACTCCCACGCAGAGCATGGGAACGGGGGGGATGGCAGTTTGTAAATAAAAATCTTGACCCTGCTTTTCAACTGCTATGCTCACCTGGCGAACAAAAAACCACATAGGAAAGCAGTATGAGCCTTGAGGCAAGAGTCACGGTACTGGAAGAACAACAAGAGAACTGGTTTAAAACCACCGGAAGCTTGAGCAACAGCCTGTCGTTTTTGCTTAATTTTCATCAGGAATTAAAGCGTCACCTGACGATACATGACCGGAAATTTACGTCGATCGGGCAGCGTTTTGACAAAGTTGACCAAGGTTTCAAGAAGGTTGACCAGCATTTTGTCAGGATTGAAACCTATTTAGAACATCAGGACCGACGTTCTGACAATATGGAAAATGTGTTAATACAGGTCGTCAATCATTTAAAAGATCATGACCGGCGTTTTGACGATCATGACCGTCGTTTTGATAATATCGACAAACGTTTGACCGAACATGACGGGCGTTTTGACGATCATGACCGTCGTTTTGATAATATCGACAAACGTTTGGCCGAACATGACGGGCGTTTTGACGATCATGACCGTCGTTTTGACGATCATGACCGTCGTTTTGACAAGATGGAAGACCTGTTAATGCAAATCTACGATAATTTAGAAAATCATGACCAACGTTTTGACAAGATGGACCGACGTTTTGGCAAGATGGAAGACATACTAACCCAGATCTCCAATAAGCTGGCCTAGGAGCCTGACCGAGAATAGACTGCCCTACACGGCAACTGCTCCTGCGTTGCTCTAGCTCCTGCATCCATGCAGTCGTGCGGCGACAGCAAATTGGTCTGAAAATCCGCTATTTGTTCGTCAAATAGCTCGCTATCCTCCTCACAAAACCGAATTTTCATCCTCAATTTTCTGCCGTCCTCGCTACGGGGTCGCCTAGACGGGCGCTATTCTCGGTCAGGCTCCTGGGCTTTCTGTCGGCTTTTCCAAGGAGTCCTGAAAATGATTAAGTTGCGGCACTATTCGGTCCTGTTCATCGCTCCTGTATTTCTGTTACTGCCCCTGACCATTCAATCTACACCCACTACAGCGTCAACAACCCCCATAGAGATTAACTGAGATTGAATGTAATGGCAGAGATATCAACCTAGCCAAGCTGCATTTGTGGAGTAATGGTCTGGCGCATAAGTTCGGAATGCTCCATCTTTTATCCTGATTAAGTTATGTGCTTAAGGCTAATGGTGGAACTTTATAAAAATATTCTTGTCAAACCAATGATAATGACTCGCTGTTGAATCATGGATGAATATTAACGTGAGAGGGATATCACTATGCTACCTTTGCCACTTGTAAATATTGACAGATCAGGTTCTCAAAGCCTGGCAACTCTCCCCGATCAGGAGACTTTGGCTGATCGTTTAGCCAAAATGTATCTTGGTGACCCTGAACCCATTGGCGAGCCCGACGCAACGCCACTAGCCAAGCGCAAATGCAGCACACCTGTTGCAGATCAGGCTGCTCATTGTTCTCCTGCCAACCGGGAATTACTGGGCGGCAAGGGAATGTTTTTGCAGCGCATGAAAGCAGCTGGTGTGTCTGTGCCACCGTTTCAGTGTGTGACAACCCAAGTCACCAATGCGCTTGAACACCACCCTCTGGATAGCCAGGGTCTGGAACCCTTTTTCCCCGGGATCGGCGATGAACCGCAGGCAAAGATCAGTCTGGCGAACATCAGGGAACGCCTCAATGCGTTGCTGCCTTCAGAGCAAACCAGAAGAGAGTGCTGGCTGGCAGGTCTGGCGAAATTTATTGCCAGTGATGACTTTTATGAGCAGGTTAAAGATTCTGAAGTGGCCCGACACATCAGAGATCACGGACTATCAACATCAGGGCCGCTTATTGTCCGCAGTTCCGGCATTAATGAAGACAACTACGGCGATGCCCAGGCAGGCAAATACCTCTCGGAAGTTCAGGGAGATGAGGATATTTTGCGAACCTGTCTCAAGGTTATGGCTTCAGCTTACCGGCCTGAAGTCTGTTCCGAAGGCATACCGCAACCCATGGCGCTGATTATCCAGGAGTGTATTAACTGCCTGCAAGGCGGAGTCGCCAGCAGCTTTCAATCCTTTGATGATGATACCCTCAGGGTTGAGTTCACACACGGTCAACCAAGGGGGGTAGTGGCAGGACAGTCCGGTAACACGCCCCACCGTATTGATATTTCTCGCAAAGAAGGCGCCGAAAACGTTCAATACTTTCCCGGAAAGATTTCAAGTCACTTCATTCTGCACAAAAACACAGATAATTGCGGCTATTCGGAAATAAGAATTGATGATGGGGATGCGCTATCAGACGACGATGGTCAAAAACTCAGTAATGGTCAAATACTCAGTAACGACATAATCTCACAACTTAAGGACGTGGTGGCAAAGCTGGAAGACCTGTTGCACTGCCCCGTGGACGTGGAGTTTGCTATCGATCATCAGGGGTGCCTGTTCGTGTTGCAGGTGCGCCCTATAACCCAACTCTCTGGCGACATGGTTTTTACCATGTCCATGCCCGAACACAGCCTGGCCAGTGGCGAGGGCATCAGTGAAGGCTATTGCACCGCACCACTCTGGCTGGCTAAAAAACAACAGGCAGGCTGTATGCCAGAGGGAGCCATTCTCGTGGCCCGACATGCTGAAGACTGGATGCTTACGTCCAAATGTCTGGATCGGGCTGGAGGTGTCGTCTTTGCCTCAGGTGCATTCAATGACCACATGGCCATCCTTATGAGACAGAAAAAAACACCCTTTATGCTGGCCGGCGAAGAGTTTACGACCCTGGCCGAGCGGGATGGCCATCAGGCGACATTGGCCTGCGCCCGCTTCAAAGGTGAGTCCGGAGCCTTCATTGTTGCCGGTGACATGAGCGAAAAACTTGCCAGTCACAGAAGCCTGTCCTTTGCTGTTGCTGATGTGCCGTCAGTAAAAGCCATCCCGTTAAGGGATGATTTGTCCCCCCCTGAAGGCACATTCCGCCAGGTCACCAGCGGTTTTGAATGGCTCACGGATCAAAATGCCCGTTTGTTGGCATTCTTTGCCCCCGGCAGGGGACTGGATTGTTTGGCAAACCCCATAAAACTTAGCATGTCGCCACGACGCTCAGAACTATTGGCAGAGACCAGTGACAACATCAATCAGCTGATTCATGGGGCTGATGCAATGTTGGAGGGTTACCGGGCCTTCCTGAACCTGGCGGGTGACAAAGATTTACAAAAGGTGCAGCCATTGCTGAATGAATTGCAGCTGCTAATCAACCGCTTCGCGACGCTGAAAGAGACCATCCTATCAGGGTTAAAAACGATCATCCGTTCCCTGCAATCCGATGAAAAAGAGCAGTTATCCACGGGAGCTTTTCGTCAGTGGGTGGCTAACTGCCACCAGCTGCAATTCTCTCTTCAGGCACTTAACCCCAGGGAGACTGAGCAGGTAGGGAGTGTTCATGAGCTTATTTTTTCCTTGCATCAGCGTTTTGTGGAGGCATTGGCACCGGTCGCTCTGGCTTCGGGTCAGGGCCGGATATCTACGGAAAACAGGATCACCTATGTCGATTGCACGACTCCGGGTGCAGAAGCACCGCTCTTAAGACCGTGCGACAAAGCATCCATCCAGCAATCAGGGCGCAGAGGGACTGTTCTCAGTATGAATGATGCTTTGATTGTTAACCTGAAGCTTGGCTATCATGTGGCCGTTATTGAGCTATTCAGGGACGCAGAAGGGGGGAAAGGCCATACCCTGCGACTGAAATTCTCCGACCGGTTTGATAAACCTGATGGCAGTGACAATCCCGGTGCTTTAAAACGTATGTGGTTTCTGGTGCAGTTACTGAAAACGATCGGACTGAATAAAGAGGGCGAAACCATCAAGGTCAGTTTTAACGCCATAGCTGGAGACATGATCGTCGAATGTGCCCGTATGACATCACCTGAAACCATGCAGGAGGGCTTTGGAAAACTGTTGACAGCGTTGCGTGCTACCCGTGACATGGATCTTTACTTGGCGGACAGAGCTGTTTTTGAAAGAGATGAAGTAGAACAGTGGAACTTTAACATGCTGGCACAACGCCTCGATAGTGATGCGGTTACTGAAACTGACAGATTCTCCTTTCAACATATCCTGTTCTTGATAGCCAGTGATTTATATAGAGAAGACAGAACAACCCCCGTTTTCTACCATTTATTAAGCCATCACCAACAACAGTTTATTGATCAGTGTCGAGAGTTAGTTTTTTCGTATTCTGTGGAAGTGCTAATGAGTGATAAGATGGCTGAAAACATCCGCAGGGAATTGTTACATCATCTTTTATTATCACGTCCCCAAGAGGTTATTTGGTTTGTTGAAGATGAGTATCCCAATTTGAGGAATGATTACTTTATTATCGACCCGGCTTACAGCTACGAGCTAAGGTTTTTTGCTCCACCGGGTCAGTTGTTTCCGGGTGGTAGAGAAGAGATTAAAAAAAATCTGCTGAAGCATGGGCTTAAATATGCCAGTCAGCGGGTTCGAGATGATAGAGAGCTTGTATTGGCAACAGTTAAAGTGCATCCGGGTGACCTGACATATGCTAGTGAAGAACTGAGGAATGATAAAGAGATCGTTATGTCTGTCGTTACTCAATCTGGCATTGGATTGGCATATGCCGGCGAGGAAATGCGGGATGATGATGAAGTTGTAATGACCGCTTTCGCTTCGCATCCGAAAGCTTTTCGTTTTGCAAGTTGGAGAATCAGAAGCGATATAAACATTATTAAAAGGGTGATTGCTGATGATATTGATCGCTTGTCATGGGCCAGTGACAGGATATTGAGTGATCGCAAGTCTATGCTGGCCTTAATTAAAGATAATGCTCTTGCTGTTAAATATGCCTACAAAGAGCTTCTTCGTGAGAGGGCCTTTATTGAGGTGGCAATCCGGAAAAACGCCGAAGTTCAAAGATACGTGAAGAAGCCTGCGAGTTAAAACTGATCGATTCAGACAAGGTTGGTCAGTGCAAGCTGTGTTGTCGGCTTGTTGTTGTTTTTTTGCGTGTTTTAGCCTGACGGGTGACGGGTGAACTTTATAAAAACATCATTGTCAAAGAAAGAGGCTTATTAATTAGCTGTTAGTGAATAATGGATGAATGTTAATACACGAAGGATATCTTGATGTTTCCCACTACATTTGATGCTCAAACTCCGAAAGCAAATTCAAATCAGAATACGGTGACTGGAAGTTCATCCAGCAGGGCTGGTAGTTCATCCAAAACGCATTTTAGTGACCATGGCACCCGTAGTTTTCCAGAGCCAAGGTCGCTAACCATGCGCTCCTGCCGTTCACCTGTTTCAGATCAGGCGGCTGACAGTTTTCCCTGCAGCCGGGAACAAGTTGGCGGCAAGGGAATGTTTTTACAGCGTATGAAGAAAGCCGATCTGCCTGTTCCACCCTTCGAATGTGTGACAGCTCAGGTCATGAATGCGCTTGAACAACAGCCTTTGGATACCCGGCTTTTAGACCGCTATTTCCCCGGGATTGTTTATGATCCGGAGGCAGAGATCAGCCTGACGAACATTCGGGAATACCTCAATAGCTTGCCGCCTTCAGAGCAAACCAAAAGGAACAACTGGCTGGCGGGTCTGGCTGAATTTATTGTCAGTGATGACTATTACGAACAGGTTAAAGAGTCTGAAGCGGCCCGGCAAATCAGGGGGCTGCGCCATGAGCTGGACAGACTCTGCATATCACAGCCGGTTATTGTCCGCAGTTCTGGCATCAATGAAGATAACTACGGCGATGCCCAGGCGGGCAAATACCTTTCACTGGTTCAGGGAAATGAGGATATTTTGCGTACCTGCCTTAAGGTCATGGCCTCAGGTTACCGGTCTGAAGTCTGTCCCGAAGGCATACCAGAACCCATGGCACTGATTATCCAGCAGTGTATTCATTGCCGATGCGGCGGGGTCGCCATGAGCTATAAATCTTTTGATGATGATACCATCAGTGTTGAGTTCACACCCGGTCAACCCAGAGGTGCAGTGGCAGGGCAGTCTGGTAACACGCCTCACCGCATTGATATTAGTCGCAAGGGTCGAAAAAGAGCTGACAGTTATCAATATTTTCCCGGGACTATCTCAAGCCAATTTACCCTGCACAGGAACAATAACGGTTATTCGGAAAAAAGAATGGATGCTGTCGATGTCCAGGCAAACGACGGCGGGCAGCTAATCAGTGATGAGATGGTATCAAAACTCAGGAAACTGGTGAAAAAGCTGGAAAAACTGTTGTTCTGCCCCGTGGATGTCGAGTTCGCCATCGATCATTCGGATCGCCTGTTCCTGTTGCAGGTACGTCCTGTTACCCGACTCTCTGGCGATATGGTTTTTGCTATGCCCATACCCAAAGAAACCCTGGCCATTGGCGAGGGCGTCAGCGAAGGCTTCTGCACCGGACCGCTCTGGCTGGCCAGAAAACCAGAGGCAGCCTCTATGCCACAGGGAGCCATTGTCGTGGCCCACCACGCTGAAGACTGGATGCTTGTGCCTGAGTTTCTGAAACGGGTTGGGGGTTTTGTCCTGGCCGAAGCAGGATTCAATGATCATGTAGCAATCCTTATGAAACAGGAAAAAATAACCTTGATGCGGGCTGGTGGCCAATATTCGGCATTGTTCGCTCAGGATGGTCAACAGGCGACGCTGGCCTGCGCCCGTTTTAAAAATAAGCCCGGTGCCTTTATTGTTGCCGGTGACATTGCCGAAACACTGGCCAGTTACAGAAGCCTGACTTCAGCTGTTTCTGATGCATCGTCAACAAAACCCGTCCCGTCACGGGAGGATTTGTCGCCACCTGAAGGCACATTCGACCGGGTCGCCAGCGGTTTTCAATGGCTTACGGATCAAAATGCCCGGCTGTTGGCATTTTTTGCCTCCGGAGGCGGACTGGATTGTCTGGCAAATCCGGTAAAACTGAGCATGTCGCCACAACGATCAGAGATACTGGCAGAGGCTAAGTACAACTTAAAACGCCTGCTCTATGGAGCTGAAGTCCTGCTGGAGGGGTACCGGGCCTTCCTGCTGCTATCGGGTGACAGCGATTCAATCTGGATCAAGCCAGCTCTGGCAGAATTACCGCAATTAAACAAGCGCTTCAAGACACTGAAAAAGACCATCCGATCAATGTTGGAAACGATCAGGCTTCCTCTGAAAGTCGATGTTGAAGAGCCGTTGTCCACCGTAACTTTTCCTGAGTGGCTGGACACCTGCCACCAGCTGAAATCCTGTCTTCAGGCACTCAACCCTGAGAAGGCTGAGAAGATCCGCAGTGTTCATGAGCTGATTTTTGTCCTGCATCGGCGCTTTGTAAGTGCCCTGGCGAAGGTTACTCTGGCTTCGGGTCAGGGCAGGCAATCCAGTAGCGGGAGCATCAAATATGTTGATTGTGCGGTTTCGGGTAATCCGAATGAAAAGATGCCGCTATTGAAGCCGTCCTGCAAAGTATTAATTGAAAAGTTAGGGTGCTCAGGAACGGTCATCATTGCCGATGGCGTTTTGATTGTTAACCTGAAACTTGGAAGTCATCTGTGTCTTATCGAGCTATTTGAAAACGCAGAGGGGGGTAAAGGACGGACCTTGCGGCTGAAATTCTCTGACCAGTTTTATAAAGATGATGGTATTGATTCAGCTGCCAAGTTAAAGCGTATGTGGCTTCTGGTGCAGTTACTGAAAGTGCTCGAACTGGATAAAGATGCTGATAGCATGAAGCTGTGTTGCAATGCGGTAGTGGGAGAAATTATCGTCGAATGCACTCGAATGAAAACAACTAAAACTATGCAGGATGCCGTTGAAAAACTGCTCACTGTGTTATGTGGTATGTGTGATTTGGATTGTAAGATGCTGCACATTGACATTTTTGAAGGCAACCAGTGGAACTTTAGCTTGCTGGCACAAAGGCTTAATGGCGATATTACGGCAGAAGCTGACAGGTTCGCCTTTCAACATTGCCTTTTCGCAATGTATTATAAGGTACGAATCTTCTTCTATATTCCCGATTGTTTCAAGTTATTACCAAGCCACCATCAACAGTTTATTCATTATGCCAAACGGTTTGCAGAATGTCGTGATAAAGAGTCTCGTGATAAAGAGTCTCGTGATAAAGAGTCTCGTGATAAAACTGAGGACAACTTTCGGGAAATATTAATGAGCAATGAAATCACAGAGCAAACCCGAAAGGAACTTTTACATCATCTGTTATACCTGGATGCCCAAAGGACTGCTCCATTGGTTGAAGATGTTTATCCCGATTTGAGACATCAATGCTATGTTCTAAAACCATTCTCCTACGGTTACAGGCTAAGTTTTGATGTTCCACCGGGTCAGTCGCTTGCGGATAATAGAGAAAAGATCACAAAAGCCTTGCTGAAGCATGGACTGCAATATGCCAGCCAACAGCTTCGGAATGATAAAGAACTGATATTAACAATTATTGCAGCACGTCCCAAATGCCTTGAATTTGCCAGTGAGAAACTAAAGAATAGTAAAAAGGTCGTCATGACTGCAATCAACCAACATGGCTTTTATCTGCAATATGCCGGCCCGAAAATTAAAGATAATGAAGAGGTTGTAAAGGCTGCCATCACCGATTATCCAGAGGCTCTCGTGTATGCAAGTGAAAGAATCCGAAGCGATAAAAACATTATTCAAATGGTAATTGATAAGCATATTGACCACTTATATTATGCCAGTGAAAGGGTATTGAATGATCGCAAGTATTTGCTGGATTTAATTGCACATAATTCCCGTGCCTTCATATCTGTTGCGCATAATCTTAAACGTGATATGGATTTTATCAGGTCAGCAATCCACAGGAACCGGGGTGTTGTTAAACACGTAGACGAGGAAAGTTTAGAAAAATACTACAGTAGTGAATTTGCCGGTTCGTAATACAAACAGCAGCCTGAAAAACCAAAGCCCATAGCTGTTTGTAAAGATTTTCACCTTTTAAATACTTTGATGAGCCTACAAGAGCTTATTTTATAGCCTGATCAATTTGCTTGCTTCAGGCTGATTGGCGAACTTTATAAAAACATCATTGTTAACGTTAGAGAGGGATATCCTGATGTTACCTGCTATTTCTGAGACGTCAGATCCTCAGAGTCTGACAACGAATCCAAATCATAATACCCGGGCTGGCAGTCCATCCATCGGGGCTGATGATGTGCCCAAAAGGTATCTCGGCCATTCTGATCCCGATGGCATTCCCGACCCGGAGCCACTTATCAGGCGCACCTGTTGTCCAGCTGATTCAGATCAGGCTGCTGACTGTTTTCCCCTCAGCAGGGAACAGGTTGGGGGCAAGGGGATGTTTGTGCAGCGCATGAAGAAAGCTGATCTGCTTGTTCCACCCTTCAAATGTGTCACTGCGCAAGTCATGAATGCTCTTGAGCAACATCCTCTGGACAGGCATCGTTTAGACCGCTATCTAAAGAAGACTGAGCGTGAACCGGAGGCAGAGACCAGCCGGACGAACATCCGGGAATACCTCAATACCCTGCTGCCTTCAGAGCCAACCAAAAGGAATGACTGGCTGGCGGGTTTGGCTGAATTCATTGTCAGTGATGACTATTACGAACAGGTTAAAGATTCTGAAGCGGCCCGGCAAATCAGGGATCTGCGTCGTCAGCTGGACCGACTTTCCATGGCACAGCCGATTATTGTTCGCAGTTCCGGCATCAATGAAGATAACTACGGCGATGCCCAGGCAGGCAAATACCTCTCTTTAGTTCAGGGAGAAGAGGATATTTTGCGAACCTGCCTCAAGGTCATGGCCTCAGGTTACCGGCCTGAAGTTTGTCCCGAAGGCATACCGCAACCCATGGCGTTGATTATCCAAAACTGCGTTGATTGCCAATACGGTGGTGTCGCCATGAGCTTTCAATCTTTTCAGGATGATACCGTCAGGGTTGAGTACACACGGGGTCAACCCAGAGGTGTTGTGGCAGGGCAGTCCGGTAACACACCCCATCGCATTGATATTTATCGTGAGGATTGCAAAGAAGCAGCTGCAGGCTCTCAATACTTTCCCGGTACGATCTCAATTCACTTTATCCTGCAAAAGAACAATAACGGCTATTCGGAAACAAGAATTGATCATGTTGCTGCTCAATCAGACGACGGTGGACAGAAACTCACTGATGAAATGGTTTCAGATCTCAGGAAGGCGGTGACAGAGCTGGAAAACCTGTTGCTCTGCCCCGTGGATGTGGAGTTTGCCATAGACAAACAGGGTCGCCTGTTCCTGTTGCAGGTGCGCCCCATCACGCAACTCTCTGGCGGCATGGATTTTGCCATGTCCATACCCAAAAAGACACTGGCCATTGGCGACGGTATCAGCGAAGGCTATTGCACCGGACCACTCTGGCTGGCCAAAAAACAAGAGGCAGGCGCTATGCCAGATAAAGCCATTGTTGTGGCGCAGCACACCGAAGACTGGATGCTTGAGTCCGGCTTCCTGATGCGGGCAGGAGGTTTTGTCATTGCAAAAGGAGGATTCAATGATCATGTGGCGATACTCATGAGACAGGAAAAAAAGCCCTTAATGCTGGCCGGCGGGCAGTTTGACACCCTGGCTGCCAGGGTTGGCCAGCAGACGACGCTGGCCTGTGGCCGCTTCAAAGGCAAGCCCAGAGCCTTTATTGTTGCCGATGACCTTAGCGAAGAACTGGCCAGTCACAGAAGCCTGTCCTCTGCATTTTCTGATGCACCATCAACAAAAGCCTTCCCGTCCCGGGAAGCTTTGTCTCCATCTGAAGGCACATTCCGTCAGGTCGCCAGCGGTTTTCAATGGCTCACGGATCAAAATGCCCGGCTGTTGGCACTTTTTGCCCCCGGCAGTGGTCTGGATTATCTGGTAAACCCGATAAAATTGAGTATGTCGCCGCAACGATCAAAGTTACTGGCTGAGACCAGGAATGACGTAAATCGGCTGATTTATGGCGCTGAAGCTCTGTTGGCTGGCTATCAGGCGTTCTTGCAGCTGGCAGGACAACGCGGTTCACCTGAGGTCAGGCAATTACAGGAAGAATGGCTGGAACTGAGCGACCGTTTCGAGGCGTTGAAACAGGCCATCCAGTCCGGCCTGGAGAAAATCATTAAGCCAATGCAAGTCGCTGAAGACGGGCAGCTATCCCCGGGAATGTTTCGTCCGTGGATAGCAGACTGCCATCAGCTAAAATCCTTTCTTCAAGCGCTCAATCCACAAGAGGCTGATCTGGTGCGGAGTGTCCATGAACTGATTTTTGCCCTGCACCAGCGCTTTGTAAAAGCATTGGCACCGGTCACTCTGGCTTCGGGTCAGGGCAGGATATCCGGGGAAAAAAACATCACCTATGTCGATTGTACGACACCGGGTGAAGAGGCACCGCTATTGAGACCCTCCGACAAAGCCTCTATGGAAGAGCTGGAGCTTTCCGGGACCGTCATCAGTATGGATGAAGCCGTGATTGTTAACCTGGAGCTGGGAAGTCATGTGGGCATTATCGAGCTACTGGAACAGGCAGATGGGGGTAAAGGACGAACCTTGCGGCTGACATTCTCAGACAAATTTGATGCAAAGTATGACTATGACAGACCCGGCAAGTTCAGGCGTATGTGGTTTCTGGCGCAATTATTGAGAGAGATTGAACTGGATAATGATGCCGATAACATGAAGCTGAGTTGCAACGCCGTAGCGGGTGAAATGATCGTCGAATGCCCCCGAATGAAATTACGTAAAACCATGCAGTATGCCTTTGCAAGACTGATCATTGTGTTACGTGCTATGTTTGATCTGGATCTTGATTTGAATTCCAGACCCATTTTTGAAGGAGGTCAGTGGGACTTTAACCTGCTTGCACAGCGTCTTAATCGTGATGTTGCGACAGAATCGGATAGATTCGCCTTCCAACATTGCCTCTTCATAATGGCTTATCGGGCTGGGAGCATTTGGTCCGTTACTGCTATGTGCTGCCAGTTTTTAAGCACACACCACCAACAGTTTGCTCATCATGCCCGGCACTTAGGTATGTGTCGGAGGTCAAAGTTTATCAGGGGGAATCCATGGGACGCTATGAGGGAAAGGTTAATGAAGATCAGTGAGAACACTCGTACGGAGCTCTTACATCATCTTTTATTATTAAATCCCAGAACCGCTACCCGATTGATTGAGCAACTGTACGATTTGGAAAATCAATGCTTTGTTATCAATCCATCTTACAGTTACAGACTGGAGTTTTATGTGCCACCGGGTCAACCGCTTGGGGATCATAAAGAAGAGGTTAATAATGCCTTGCTTAAGTATGGACTGAGATATGCCAGCCAACGGGTCCGAAATGATAAAGACTTTGTATTACCGGCCATTTCACGACATCCCGAGGAACTGCAATTTTTGAGTGCAAAGCTGAGGAGTGACAGAGATGTTGTCATGGCCTCTGCTGCAGTGTGTGCAAAAGTTCTGTCCTATGCCAGTAACACAATCCGAAGCGATAAAAGCATTATTGAAAGCTTAATGGCTGTCGATGTTAATGTCTTAAAATATGGCAGTGACACCTTATTGAGTGATCGCGAGTTCATGCTGGACTTAATTGCAAAGAATCATCAGGCTTTCCAATATGCAGATCTGGAGCTTAAAATTGATACAGATTTTATCAATGAAGCAACCCTGAGAAACCCCTTACTTGGTAAATAGGTCAGATTCTTAGAATAGGTTCAGATCTATTCTGAAAACGTTCACCTCAACAGCTTATTATCGTCTTTCCTGTTATCTGTTTCAGACGGACGGGTGAACTTTATCAAAGTCTCATTGTCAAATGTCAGGTAATCGCTTTAAACGTTTGCACTTGAATCATGGATGAATAATATCATTAGAGGGATATCTTGATGCTAAATGCTACTGCTACTGTTGAAATTTCAAATCATCAAAACCTGGCGACCGACCCCAATCAGAATACTGAGGTCAATGAATTGCCTAAAAGGCACTTCAGGAATCTTGATCCCGGTGGCGTTCCCGACCCAAGGTCGCTAACCAAGCGCACCTGCCGTTCACCTGTTTCAGATCAGGCTGCTGACTGTTTTAGCGCCAACAGGGAACAATTTGGGGGTAAGGGCATGTTTTTGCTGCGCATGGTGCAAGCCGGTCTGTCTGTTCCACCCTTCAAATGTGTCACTGCTCAAGTTATGAATGCGCTTGCACAACAGCCTCTGGACCCCCATCGTTTAGCCCACTATCTCCCCGGGATCGCCCATGGATGGGGCGCAGAGACCAGCCTGACGAACATCCGGGAACATCTCAATACCTTGTCCGCTTCAGAGCAAACCAAAAAGAATAACTGGCTGGCGGGTCTGGCAGAATTTATTGCCAGTGATGACTATTACGAACAGGTTAAAGGTTCTGAAGCGGCGCAACACATCAGGGATCTGCACCAGGAGTTAAACGGATTCTCCCTATCACAGCCCGTGATTGTTCGCAGCTCTGGCATCAATGAAGATAACTACGGCGATGCCCAGGCGGGCAAATACCTCTCTGTCGTTCAGGAAGAAGACGATGTTTTAAGCACCTGCCTTAAGGTCATGGCCTCAGCCTACCGGCCTGAAGTCTGTGCCGAAGGAATACCGCAACCCATGGCACTGATCATCCAGCAGTGTATTGACTGCCTGTATGGCGGCGTCGCCATGAGCTTTCAATCCTTTCAGAATGATAACCTCATGGTTGAGTACACATCCGGTCAACCCAGAGGTGCGGTGGCAGGGCAGTCTGGTAATACGCCTCACCGTATTGATATTTCTCGCGAGGGTCGAGAAGGAGCTGACAGTTATCAATACTTTGCCGGGACGATCTCAAGCCAATTTATTCTGCACAAGAACAATAACGGTTATTCGGAAAAAAGAATTGCTGGCGCTGATGTCCAATCAAACGACGGCGGGCAGCGACTCACTGATAAGATGATTTCAAAACTCAGAAATATCGTGACAGAGCTGGAAAACCTGTTGTTCTGCCCCGTGGATGTTGAGTTCGCCATCGATCATTGGGGTCGTCTGTTCATCTTGCAGGTGCGCCCTGTTACCCGACTCTCTGGCGATATGGTTTTTACCATGTCCATACCGGAAGAGACCCTGGCCATTGGCGAGGGTATCAGCGAAGGCTTCTGTACCGGACCACTCTGGCAGGCCAATAAACAACACGCAGAATCTATGCCAGAGGGCGCCATTGTCGTGGCCCACCACGCTGAAGACTGGATGCTTGGGCCTGGCTTCCTGAAGCGGGCAGGGGGTTTTGTCCTGGCCGAAGCAGGATGCAATGATCATGTCGCGATAGTCATGAGGCAGAGAAAAATAACCCTGATGCGGGCTGGTGGCCAATATTTGGCGTTGGCAGCACACTATGGCCAACAGGCGACGCTGGCCTGCGCACGCTTTAACGGTGAGCCCGGAGCCTTTATTGTTGCCGGTGACATTGTCGAAAAACTGGCCAGTCACAAAAGTCTGGTCTCTGCTGTTCCTGATGCGCTGTTTGCAAAAGTTGCCCCGTCCCGGGAGGATCTGTCCCCACCTGAAGGCACATTCCATCAGGTCGCCAGCGGTTTTCAATGGCTCACGGATCAAAATGCCCGGCTGTTGGCATTTTTTGCTTCTGGTGGTGGACTGGATTATCTGGCGAACCCGGTAAAACTGAGTATGTCGCCACAACGATCAGAGCTACTCACAAAAACTGAGGACAGTGTAAATCGGCTGGTTGATGGGGCTGAAGCAATGCTGGATGGGTATCGGGCCTTCTTGCAGTTGGCGGGTAAATGGCCTTCATCCGAGGTCAAGTCAAGGTGGGATGAATTATCGCAACTGGACAACCGCTTCGAGATGCTGAAAGAGACCATTCAATCAGGGCTAAAGAGTGTCGTTCTGCCACTGCAAGCCGCTGAAAAAGGGCAGTTATCCCCGGGAGTGTTTCGTCAGTGGGTGGCAGACTGCCATCAGCTGCAATCCTGTCTTCAGGCACTCAACCTTGATGAGGCTAAACAGATCCGTAGTGTCCATGAGCTGATTTTTGCCCTGCATCAGCGTTTCGTAGGGGCATTGGAGCCGGTTACTCGGGATTTGTGTCAGGACAGGATATCTGAGGGAAATAACATCACCTATGTTGATTGGACGACCCGCAGTCAGGCGACACCGCTATTGAACTCGGCCGGCAAAGCAATGTTGAATAAATTATGGCTTTCAGGGTCTGTTGTCAGTTTGGACGATGCCTTGATTGTTAACCTGTCGCTCTGTCAACATATGAATGTTATCGAACTACTTGAACACGCAGAGGGGGGTAAAGGACGAACCTTGCGGATGACATTTTCTGACCAGTTTCAGAAACCTGATGGCAGTGATCAACCGGGCAAGTTAAAGCGTATGTGGTTTCTGGCCAAGTTACTGAAAGTGGTCGAACTGGATAAAGATTCTGATAGCATGAAGCTCAGTTGCAACGCCGCAGCGGGAAAAATTATCCTTGAATGCCACCGAATGACATCAACGAAAAACATGCAGTATGCCTTTGAAAAATTGCTAACAGTGCTAGGTGCTACTGATCAATTAGATGTTTTTCTGGACAGAGCCATTTTTGAAGAAGATCACTGGTGCTTTAACACACTTGCACAGCGCCTTGATAGCGATGTTGTCACAGAAGCCGATCGATTTGCCTTTGAAGACTGCCTTTTCTCAATTGCCAGAACTTATTTACATAGAGTTCCGCGTTTTTATCATTTATTAAGTAAACAACACCAGCAGTTTATTCGTTGTGTTCAACGCTTGGAAACGTGCATGAGAACATCGGCGGACCATTTTCTGAAAAAGTTAATGCGTGATGAGATCGGTGAGGGCACTCGTATTGAACTCTTACAGCATTTTTTATTGACATATGCTAAAACCGCTATGCCATTTTTTGAGATTATGTATCCTCACTTGAAAGGTCAACATTATGTTATCAAACCATCCTGCGGTACACGTCTGAAGTTTTATGTTCCGCCAGGTCAGCCATCTGGGGGTCACAAAGAAAAGTTCAAAAATGCCCTGCTCAAGCATGGGTTGAAATATGCCAGCCAGGCGGTTCTCAATGATAAAGACCTTGTGTTGCCCGCCATTTTAAAACATCCTGAACAACTGGGATATGTCAGTAAAGAGTTGAGGAATGACAGCGATATTGTCATGGCATCAGTCACTCAGAATGGTTCTCAGCTACAATACGCCAGCCAGAAAGTTAAGGATAATGAGGAAGTGGTCATGGCTGCTGTCAAACAGTGTGCCGGAGCCCTGGAGTATGCCAGTGAAAGATTGCGAAGCGATAAAAATATTGTTCGAATAGCCGTTGCTAAAAGTATGTATTATTTAAGAGGGGCCGGTGAACAGATATTAAATGATCGCGAGTTTTTGCTGGACTTGATTGCAATCGATTCATTTGCTTTCTCAAATATTACTAACAGCCTTCAACATGATACCCAGTTTATCAATTTAGCAATCTCCAGAAACCCCGAAGTTCGTAAATACGTCAGGTGATCTGCAAATAAGTTCTTTTCAACTCCGGGTACATTGACCGGTGCAAAGGTTGTTACCAGCTCATTACTTTTTTTCTATTGTCAGCTTCATGCTGTCGGTTGAACTTTATAACAATATCATTGTCAAAAGAAAGTAATCTATTGAACTTTAGCGATTAAATCATGGATGATTTTAACATGTGAGGGATGTCTTGATGTTACCTGCTACTGCTGAGGCGTCAGATTCTAAAAGCCTGACAAGGATTCCAAATCATAATATCCAGGATGGTAGTCCATCCATCGGGACTGATGATTCTCACAAAAGGTATTTCGGTAATTCTGATCCCGGTGGCGTTTCTGACCCAGAGTCGCTCGCCAGGCGCACCTGCCGACCAGCTGATTCAGGTCAGGCTGCTGACTGTTCCCCCTCCAACCGGGAACAATTTGGGGGCAAGGGAATGTTTTTGCAGCGCATGAAGAAAGCCGGTCTGTCTGTGCCACCGTTCAAGTGTGTTGCTGCTCAAGTCATGAATGCCCTTGAACAACACCCTCTGGATAGCCTTGACCGCTATCTCCCCGGGATTGACCGTGAACTGAGGGCAGAGACCAGCCTGAAGAACATCCGTGAACACCTCAATGCCTTGCCGCCTTCAGAGCAAAGCAAAAGGGATAAGTGGTTGCCGGGTCTGGCGCAATTTGTGGCCAGTGATGACTTTTACGAACAGGTTAAAGATTCTGAAGCGGCCGGGGAGATCAGAGGTCTGCTTCGTCAGCTGGACCGACTCTCCACATCACAGCCGGTTATTGTCCGCAGTTCCGGCATCAACGAAGATAACTACGGCGATTCCCAGGCGGGTAAATACCTCTCGGTAGTGCAGGCAGATGAGGATATTTTGCGCACCTGCCTCAAGGTCATGGCCTCAGGTTATCGGCCTGAAGTCTGTCCCGAAGTCATACCCCCACCCATGGCGCTGATCATCCAGGAGTGCATTGACTGTCAATATGGTGGGGTCGCCATGAGTTTTCAATCTTTTCAGGATAATACTGTCAGGGCAGAGTTTACATCGGGTCAACCCAGAGGCGCAGTGGCAGGGCAGTCCGGTAACACGCCCCACCGCCTCGATATTTATCGCAAGAATCACAAAGAAGAAGCTCTCAGCTATCAATACTTTCCCGGAACCCTCTCAAGTCACTTTGTCTTGCACAAGAATAATAACGGCTATTCGGAAGTAAGAATTGATCATGTTGATGCTCAATCAGGCGACGGTGGACTGCAACTCACTGATGAAACGGTTTCAGAACTCATGGAGGCGGTGACAAAGCTGGAAGACCTGTTGCTTTGCCCCGTGGATGTGGAGTTTGCCATTGATCGCCAGGGTCGCCTGTTTCTGTTACAGGTGCGCCCTGTTACCCGACTCTCTGGCGGCATGGATTTTGCCATGCCTATACCAGAAGAGACCCTGGCCAGTGGTCAGGGCATCAGCGAAGGCTATTGCACCGGAACACTCTGGCTGGCGGAAGAACAAGCGGCAGATTCAATGCCAGAAGGAGCCATTGTCGTGGCCGACCATGCCGAAGATTGGATGCTTGAGCCTGAGTTCCTGAAGCGAGTGAGGGGCTTTGTCTTTGCCAAAGCAGGATTCAATGATCATGTAGCGATCCTCATGAGGCAGGAAAAAATAACCTTAATGCGGGCCGATGATCAGTTTCCGGCATTGGCCGCTCAGAATGGCCAACAGACGACACTGGGCTGCGCCCGCTTTAACGGTCAGCCCGGAGCCTTTGTTGTTGCCGGTGACCTTACCGGAAAACTGGCCAGCCACAGAAGTTTATCCTCGGCCTTCTCAGATATGCCCCTGGGAAATGCTGTCCCGTCACGGGATGATTTGTCTCCCTCTGAAGACACACTTCGTCAGGTCGCCAGCGGTTTTCAGTGGCTGTCGGACCAAAACGCCCGCCTGTTGGCATTTTTTGCCTCCGGTGGCGGACTGGATTGCCTGGCCAACCCGATAAAACTGAGCATGTCGCGGCAACGATCAGAGCTACTGGCTGAGACCAGAGAGAACATTAAACGACTGATTTATGGGGCTGAAAAGCTGTTGGAGGTGTACCGGGCATTCCTGCAGCTGGCGGGCAACAGCAGTTCATCCCTGATTGAGACATTGCGAGATGAATTACCGCAAATGAACAAACGCTTTGAGACGCTGAAACAGACCATTCGATCTGGCTTGGAGAGTATCATTATGCGAATGCAAGCTGCTGAAGACGGGCAGCTTTCCCCGCTAATGTTTCGTCAGTGGGTGGCAGACTGCCAGCAGCTGCAATCCTGTCTTCAAGCGCTCAACTTCGGGAAGGCCGAGCAGGTGCGTAGTGTCCATGAACTGATTTTTGCTCTGCATCAGCGCTTTGTAGAGGCTCTGGCAGCGGTCACTTTGGGGTCGGGTCAGGGCAGGCTATCCGAAATAGGGCATGCCACCTTTGTTGATTGCACCACTCCGGGTAAGTCGGGTGAAAAGGCACCGCTATTGACTCCGTTCGGCAAGGAGTCCATCGGAAAATCAGCGAATAAAGCGACTGTCATCAGTATGAATGATGCCTTGATTGTTAACCTGAAATTAGGAAGTCATGTAGGCCTTGTCGAACTGCTCGAACAGGCAGAGGGGGGTAAAGGACGAACCTTGCGACTGAAATTTTCTGACAAATTTCGTAAGCATCGTGCATCAGGTCTTTATAATCCCGGCAAGTTAAAGCGCATGTGGTTTCTGGCACAGTTACTGAGAGCGATCGAACTGGGAGAAAATACCGAGAGCATGAAGCTGAGCTGCAACGAAGTAGCAGGTGAAATGATCGTCGAATGCTCCCGAATAAAATCACGTCCAGTCCTGCAGGGTGCCTTTGAAAAACTGATCACTGTATTAAACAGTACCTATAATCTGGATCTACAATTGTCGGACCTGCCCATCTTTGAAGGAGATCAGTGGGACTTTAACCTGCTGGCACAACGCCTCAATCGTGATATTACGACAGAAGCCGATAGATTCGCTTTTCATCAATGTCTTTTCTCAATGTTTTATGATTGGAAATTATACATTTATTACAAATGCCTTATTCCCTGCGACCAGTTATTGAACAACCACCAACAACGACAGTTTATTGATCATTGTCGAAGTTTAGGTGAATCAGAGAGCAATCTTGGGAAAGTGTTAATGAGTGATGAGATCGGTGAAGACAGTCGCAGGGAACTTTTACAGCATCTTTTATTGATACATCCGGAACATGCTATGCCATTGTTTGCCCATGTGTATCCCCATCTGGAAGGTCAATACTATGTTATCAAACCATCCCTTAATGTCAGACTGGAGTTTGATATTCCTCCGGGTCAGCCAGTTCCGGATGATAAAGAAAAGGTCAGGAATGTCTTACTCATGCATGGGCTGAAATATGCCAGCCAACGGGTTCGAAGTGACAAAGAGGTTGTGTTACCCACCATTAGAGTTTATCCAGGTGACCTGGAATATGTGAGTACAGAACTGAAAAATGATAAAGAGGTTGTAATGGCCGCAGTGACTCAGAAGGCCGGACAGTTGCAATATACCAGCCCGGAACTTCTTGACAATAAAGAGGTTGTCATGGCCGCAGTCTCTCAGAATGGTCGTATGCTGGAATATGCCAGCGCAACACTTCGGGATGATGAAACGGTGGTCATGGCCGCTGTTGAGACGTTTCCGCAAGCTCTGCGTCATGCCAGTGAAAGATTACGAGGCGATAAAAAAATTATACAAATCGCAAGCTCTGGTGATGTTCGTAGCTTATATTATGCCAGTGAAACCTTACTGAATGATCGAGAGTACATGCTGGGCTTAATTGAGAAGAACTCTATTGCTTTCGAATTTGCTGATTCAAGGCTTCAAATGGATTATGACTTTATCAATGCAGCAACCATAAGAAACCCGGCAGTTTTTGAATTCTTCGAAATACCCTGCTAACAAGGTCTGACCGGCTCTGGCAGCATTGGCCAGCAGACTTCGTTTTGCCCACTTCAGCCGTACGGTTGAACTTTATAAAAACATCAATGTCTATAGGAAGCAATCAATTAACGTATCAACCGTTGATTCATAGATGAACATAATGAAAGGGATACTTTATGCATTGTGCTACTTCTGAGACATCAGATCCTAAAAACCCGATAACAAATCCAAATCAGAATACCCTGGCTGGCACTCGATCCAATAGGGCTGGTGATTCACCTAAAAGATATTTCGGTGCCCTTGATCCCAGCGGTATTCCCGCCTCGACTTTGCTGGTCAAGCGCATTTGTAGTTCGCCTGTTCCAGGTCAGGCTGCTGACCATTCTTTCTCCGACCGGGAACAATTGGGGGGCAAGGGGATGTTTTTGATGCGCATGGAAAAAGCCGGTCTGTCTGTTCCGCCCTTTGAATGTGTGACAGCCCAGGTCATAAGTATGCTCGAAAAACACCCTCTGGATAGACAGCTGTTAGTCCGCTATCTCCCTGTGAATGTTGATGAACCGGATGCACTGACCAGCCTGACGAACATCCGGGAATACCTTAATACCTTGCCACCTTCAGAGCAAAGCAAAAAGGATGACTGGCTGGCAGGTCTGGCGGAATTTATTGCCAGTGAAGACTATTACCAACAGGTTAAAGACTCTGAAGCGGCGCAAAAAATCAGGGATCTGCGTCTTCAGCTGGACGGGTGCCCCACCTCTCAACCGATTATTATCCGCAGCTCTGGTATTAACGAAGATAACTACGGCGATGCCCAGGCGGGCAAATACCTCTCTGTCGTCCAGAAAGAAGACGATGTTTTAAGTACCTGCCTGAAGGTCATGGCCTCAGCTTACCGGCCTGAAGTCTGTCCAGAAGGCATACCGCAACCCATGGCGCTGATCATCCAGCAGTGCATTGATTGCCAATACGGCGGGGTCGCCATGAGTTTTCGATCTTTTCAGGATGGTACCATCAGGGTTGAGTACACACCCGGTCAACCCAGGGGGGCAGTGGCAGGGCAGTCTGGTAACACACCACACCGCATTGACATTTCTCGCGTGGAAGGAGCTGACAGCATTCAATACTTTCCGGGTACGATCTCAAGTCACTTTGTCTTGCACAAAAACAACAAGGGTTATTCAGAAACAGCTATTCAGAATGCTGACGCACAAACAGACGACGGCAGGCATAAACTCAGTGATCATTTGGTTACAAAACTCAGCCAGGCGGTGACAGAGCTGGAAAACCTGTTGCTCTGCCCCGTGGATGTCGAGTTTGCCATCGATCATCAGGGTAATTTATTCCTGTTGCAGGTGCGCCCTGTTACCCAGCTCTCGGGCGGTATGGATTTTGTCATGCCCATACCCGAAGAGAGTCTTGCCATTGGCGAGAGCATCAGCGAAGGCTATTGCACAGGGCCAATCTGGCTGGCCAATGAACGACAGGCAGACGCTATGCCAAAGGGCGCCATTGTCGTGGCTCAACAGGCTAAAGACTGGATGCTTGAGTCCGGGTTCCTGAAGCGGGCAGGTGGCTTTGTCTTTGCCTATGCCGGATTCAATGATCATGTAGCGATCCTCATGAGACAGCTAAAAGTCACTTTAATGCGGGCCAGTGGCCAGTATTCGGCGTTGGCCGCTCAGGTTGGGCAACAGGCGACCCTGGCCTGTGCCCGCTTCACGGGTGAGCCCGGAGCCTTTATTGTTGCCGGTGACATGACAGAAAAACTGGTCAGTCACAGAAGCCTGTCCTCAGCTTTTTCTGATGCGCCCCCGAAGCAAGCCAGCCTGTCAAGGGATGAATTGTCCCCTCACAGATGCATTTTCCGTCGGGTCGCCAGCTGCTTTCACTGGCTCACAGACCAAAATGCCCGTTTGTTGGCATTTTTTGCCTCCGATGGCCGATTGGGTTGTCTGGCGAATCCCGTAAAACTGAGCATGTCGCCAGCACGATTGCAACGACTGGCGGAGATCAGGGACGACGTAAACCAGTTGATTCGTGGAGCTGAAGTCATGTTGGAGGGGTATCAGGCGTTCTTGCGGCTGGCTGGTAAAACGGATTCGCCTCTGGTCAACTCATTGCGGGTTGAATTCCCGCAACTGAGCAGCCGATTCGGTGCGTTGAAATGGGCCATCGAATCAGGGTTGGAGAGTATTATTTCTGCAATACAAACCGCTGAAGAAGGGCGGCTCTCCCTGGTAATATTTCGTCAGTGGCTGGCAGACTGCCAGGAACTGGAATCCTGTTTGCAAACACTCAACCCAAAGGAGGCGGACCAGGTCCAAAGTGTTCATGACCTGATTTTTGCCCTGCACCAGCGCTTTGTCGAGGCGCTGGCTCCGGTGACTCTGGGCTCGGGGCAAGGCAGTATATCCAAGAGAAAGGATATCACTTATGTTGATTGTACGACCCCTTGTGAAAGGCCGCCGCTACTGACGCCTTCCGCAGCAGCAGCCATGGAAGCATTTAATTTTACAGCCACTGTCGTCAGTCTGAACGATGCCTTGATTGTTAACCTGAGGCTTGGCAATCATATGAGTGTTATTGAGCTGCTTGAACATGCAGAAGGGGGCAAAGGACGAACCTTGCGGCTTAAATTTGCTGACACCTTTGGTAAAGAATGGGACTTTGTAGTCGGCAAATTAAAGCGTGTGTGGTTTATGGTGCAGTTACTGAAAGAGATAGTACTCGATAATAATACCGATGGCTTAAAGACAAGTATCAATGCCGTAGCCAGTGAAGTTATCATCGAATGTCCCCGAATAAGATCACCTGAAACCCTGCAAAATGCCTTTCAAAAACTAATCATAGTGTTACGTGATATTAAAGATGTGGATATGAATTTGGACGATAAACCCATTTTTGAAGGGGACCAGTGGGACTTTAACTTGCTTGAACAACGGCTTGATCGCGATATTGCGACAGAAGCCGATAGATTCGCCTTTCGACGGTGCCTTTTCTCAATCAGTTATACCTATTTACACAAAGTTACTCTTTGCTACCCGTTATTAAGCAAGCAATACCAACAGTTTATTGATGATGTTCAACGTTTATCCCGGTGCGCGATAAAATCAAAGGACGATCTTCAGGCGCTTTTAATGAGTGATGAGCGCAGTGATAACAACCGCAGGGAACTGTTGCAGCATTTTTTATTCAGAAATCCTGAAGCAGCTGTGCCATTTTTTGACATTATGTATCCTCAATTGAAAGGTCAATATTATGTTATCAAGCCCTCCTTCAGTGAGCGTCTGGCGTTTTATGTGCCACCGGGTTTGCCGGTTGGGGATCACAAAGAAAAGATTGCGAATGCCATACGAATGCATGGGCTGGAATATGCCAGCCAAGCGGTTCGAAATGATAGAAAGTTTTATACTCACTATCTCTGAAGATCCCAAAGAACGCCAATATGTGAGTGAAGAGCCCAAGAATGGCAGCTATGTCGTCATGACAACATTCACTCAAGTCACTTCATTATGACTTGAAGCCGGGCTGTTAAACAGCAGATGAGGGATCAAAGTCAGCCCCGGAATACGTAAACTGTGTCGTTTTTCGGGCTAAAAACCTGTTTTTTAAAAATTAATGGGTATTTCAAAACATTCCTTTGATTACCTAGAATGAGTGTGGTAAAGCTCCGGTCATCTTTCGAACGCCAAATCAGATTTTCAGCGGTGGTTTCTCCCAAACTGTCTGCCGCCTCTTTCCCATAATACGCCTCCTGCTGATATTCCAATGACTTTTGAAGGTTTATCAATGAGTCATCCTTGGCCTAATGTTTTTTACTCGAAGATTATTCTGGCTTTTGCCGTTGTTTCTGTGATTTCCGGGTGGGTTTTGGGAGATGATAGCGGCGGCAGCCGCTTTGACCCCAAGGAATGGCCCCCCCATAAAACCAAAGTTGTAGAGTGGGTAGAATCCATCCCAAAAGATAGTACCGTTACCATAGGTCCCGCTGATCCATCCAAACCCGACGAGATAAATTACATAAAAATGGTGAATGGAACATTAAACATCGAAGGTTCTCTGACGAGCGAATTACCCAGTGGCAATAAAGTGCAGGCCGGGGTTCATATGATCGTCAGCGCTGTAGGCATGAATAATAGAGTCACTAACAAAGGCATACTCAGCAGTGCACGGGAGAAGAAGGGTTACGCTGCAGACGTCGTCATGGCCCTGACCAAATATGGGGATACTATCAGCAACGAGGGCATAGTCACTATTCAGGGGATAAAGAGACGAACTGCACCCACAGCCTTTCAGGCTGCGCACAAAGCTTCTGAGGCCGCTAATGAGATAAATGGAACCTTTAATATTTTAAGCGCTCCCGCAATGGGCTTTCTCATTATCAACGGTTTGGGTACAAACAGTGGCACTCTTAACTTGTCTAGCCAGTCCTCAAGCGACCAACCGTCCTATGGAATGAAAGCCAGAAATCAAAATGTCCACGACTTCGGAGTAGAACAGGGTAATGCAGAAGTTCGCAATAGAGGCACCCTCAACGTTAATGGCAAAAACAATTATGGTATGGCGGCAACCGCCGATGCCAGTAACCCTCCCCCGGTCGGTTACTCCTCCACCGCTGCCAACTGGGCCACTATCAACGTTTCTGGCGACGATAGTGTTGGTATGAGCACAGACACAGATCGAGCTAAAGTAGACAACAGTGGTGATATTTTTACCAAAGATAATGCTATTGGCATCAAAATCTCAGGCAATGGTCAGTTAGTGAATGCGGGAACCGTAAGAGGTACTGGCACCGGATTGCTTTATTCTGGTAATTTTCCAAGAGGCCTTAGCATTAAACCCGGATACGTCATTGAGGGGTCGCCTGCCATTAAAATGGAGCAGGCAAGTCAATCCCCTCTGTATTTGCACGGAGGATTCATAACAGGAAACATCGAGAGTGCTGGTGGCGAAGACAACACTCTTTATATTGCTCTTCCTGAAGAAGTTCCGGGTAAAAATACGACATTATCCATAAAGGGCAATATTTCCGGCTTTTCCACCATTAAGATTTCCGGATCAGGCTGGAGTCTGAGTGGCTGGATTTCAGAGGCGACAAGGTTTGATACATCCAGTCAAATCAATAGCTTGTTTGTGAGCGATACAATAGCATCCTCCCATGAAGCCCCTGACGCTTCCTTAAGGTTTGCTACTACAAGTGAGAGCAAGAACAAACTGGACATAAATACTGAAGGGGGAGGGAAGGTAGAGAGTCTGAACCTTTTCGGTAGCGCTCAGCTTAATCATTTACCGGAGCTAAAACATATAGCTGTTTACCATTCCGGGAACTGGTCAGTCTCGCCTGTTGCACCTTTGCCTGACCTGCTCACCATTACAGCAGGTTCAGGAGGTCAGATTGAAGAGATAACTACTAAACGTCCCTCGAACAAATCCAAATCACTCTATCTGTCGTTCAGCCAATCAACTTTGGTTGCTCGTGATCTGGTTGTTCATAGCTTGCCTGAGAGCATCATCAAGACGATTGATCTATCGTCAAAAGACGACCGAAAACCTCTATTGTTGTTTCTGGAAGGGGGGGAAACAGGAACCATCAAGGGCCGTTCTGACCTGAATGATAAATTTGTACTGAATAAGGGGTTAGTAACAGCAGCGGTTAATGATATCTCTACCATTACGGTAACAAGTGACAATACTAACGCCTGGTCAGTGACAGGGCCAGTCTACAACCCCGATTCCATAAATATAAACGACGGTGCGCAGATCAACAGCATCAATACCCACTCCAGCCATGGCAGTGACCATGGTGCTTTAAGTCTGGCATTTAACAGCACCAATAACAAAAACGACTTCATTAAAGTGGATAATCAGGGGAAATTAGGGAGTCTGGACTTCTCGAGTGACGCTGAACGTCCCAGGCTGAGGTTTCTGCAACAAGGTCAAACAGCAGTCATCAAAGGTCGTTCCGATAAACAGGATGAACTTGAATTGAAGACGGGTTCAGTGAAAGGAACGGTTGATAATATCCATACCGTCAGGGTAACAGGTGGGGATTGGACTGTTCTGAACTGGCTCACCGGCACACAGAAAGTGGATCTGCAAAGCCCTATTCATCAGATCCGTATTTCCGACAAGAAAGAACAGGGAACCTTGCCAGGCAGCACTCTGGGCCTGGTCAACAGCAAAAGTCCAATCAGTATCACCAGCCATGTTGATCAACAAACGGATCTGTGGTTGCGAGGTAAAGCTCAGATCAGCGATCTTCAGGGAGCCAGGAATATTCTGCTGGACACTGCTGACGTTTGGTCAGTGACAGGATCAGTCCCCAACCCCAAGTCCATAACCATTACCCCCCATGCCAAGGTCAGCAGCATCAATACCCGCCTCAGTCATGGCGATAAAACGTTAACCCTGACATTTAATGGCACCCATACTGACGATAACTTTTTTAAAGTAGATAACCGCGGAACACTGCAGAGACTGGACTTTTCGAACGGCGCTAAACGACCTCCTCTACAGCTCTCTCTGAAAGGGGTTGAGATGGGAGCAATCGAAGGCCATCCTGATCGGGACGATCAACTTATACTGAACACCGGCTTAGTAACAGGCGAAGTTAATAATATCCGTACCATCAATGTGACGGGTAAAGCATGGACGTTTCTGAACTGGGCCGTCGGCACACGACAAGTGATCCTGGAAAGTCCTATTCATCAGATCCGGGTTTCCGACAAGAAACAACAGAAAGCCGTGCCAGGCGCCACCCTGAACCTGATCACCAGCGACAGTCCAGTCAGTATTAGCAGTCATGCTGATCAACAAGCGGATCTATGGTTGCGGGGAAAAGCTAAAATCAGCCATCTTGAGGGTGTCAGAAATATCCTGCTTGACAGTGCTGAAGACTGGTCGGTAAATGGCTCAGTCTGCAACCCCAATGCTATCACCATAAGCCCTGAAACACAGGTCAGCAGTATCAATACCCACTCCACCCACTTAAACAGGGGAAGCTCGGATAAAACCTTAAACCTGTCATTTAACGGCAGCTACACAGACGACAATGTCTTTAAAGTAGATAATAGTGGAACATTGGGAAGCCTCGACTTTTCCAGTAACGCTAACCGCCCTCCACTGCAGTTTTCTCTGAAAGGGGGTGAAGTAAAAGAAATCAAGGGTCGTTCTGGTAAAAATGATGAACTGATACTTGACAAGGGTTTGGTGGCAGAAGCGGTTAATGATATTCATACCATCAGGGTAACAGGTCGGGAATGGACTTTTCTGAATTGGGCCACCGGCACTCAGAAAGTGGATCTGCACAGCCCTATTCAGCAGATCCGTGTTTCAGACCAGAGAGAGCAGGCAGGCGAGGAAGGGAAAAAAGGCTTGCCAGCAGCGACCCTGGGCATCATCACCCGTAGCAATCCAGTCAGTATCACCAGTCATGCCGATAAACAAACCGATCTATGGTTACAAGGTGAGGCCCGGATCACCGATCTTGAAGGAGCCCGGGGTATCTGGCTGGACAGCGCTAAAGACTGGTCGGTGACGGGGCAAGTACTAAACCCTGACTCCATAACCATAAGACCGGGTGCACAGGTCAAGAATATCAGTACCCACTCCGGATTCGGGACTCAATCTCTGGCTCTGGTGTTTAAAAGTATTGATGCCGACGATGACTTTAAAGTGGATAACTATGGAACACTGGAGAGCCTGGACTTGTCCGCTCATGCTCAGCGCCCTTCTTTAAAGCTCTCTCAGAAAGGCGGTGAAATAGTTAAAGAAATCAAAGGTCGCTCTGATAAAAATGATGAGCTGATACTGGACTCCGGCTCAGTAAAAGGAGCGGTTGATAGCATCCATACCATCAGGGTAACAGGTAAAAAATGGGATTTTCTGGACTGGGCCACAAATACACGACAAGTGACTCTGGAAAGCCCCATTCATCAGATCCGTGTTTACGACAAAAAAGATCAGGAAACAGTTCCAGAAGAGACCCTGAGCATCATCAGTGATAAGAATCATCCAGTCATTATTACCAGTCATGCCGATAAACAGGCAGATCTATGGCTGAAAGGTGAAGCCCAGATCAGAAAGCTTCAAGGAGCCAGACACATCCTGCTGGACAGTGCAGATGCCTGGTCGGTGTCAGGGCAAGTCAACAACCCCAGTTCCATAACCATAAATCCTGATGCCCAGGTCAGCAACATCAATACTCGTTCCACCTATGGCAATAAAACCTTAGCTGTGGCATTTAACGGCACCTTTAGCAACAACGATTTCTTTAAAGTGGATAACCATGGAACTCTGGCAAGCCTGGACTTTTCCAGCGACGCTCAGCGCCCTTCACTGCAATTTGTCCAATCCAGTGGTAATGCTGACCTGGTAAAAGCACGCCCTGGAATGAACGACACTCTTATAATGGTTTCAGGCACTCTCAGGGAACAGAGCGGCTTTGATAACCTGATCCTGCAGGGAGATAAATGGGGCTTTTTGAGAATGGAAAATCTTGACACTGTGAACCTTGTTAAAGGCGGTGTCGTTGCCAGAATCAGCGATGACACGAAGGATAAAAAAGGAACTGCTCGTCTGCTATTAGACTTTACCAAGTCTTTGCTCAAACGGTCAGCCTTTGCTATCAATAATGAAGGCGGTAAAATCTATGAAATCGACTTCTCAAGACCAGACTCCGCCCGTCCGCAGCTCTCCCTGAACCATGTCAATGGCATCACCGGAAACATTAAAGGGCAACCAGGCTACGGCGATAATCTGTTCCTCAACGGTGGCAAGATCACTCAATCGGTCAGCGGCATAGATAATGTCTGGATCACCGGCAAACAATGGGAAACCATTGCCATACAGAACCCATTAAGCATCACGGTGACTGAAAACGGTACAGCCAGACTAATAACGACCAGAACCATAGACCCTGCTGGCGCTGCTTTAAAATTACCTCTTAAATTCATCAAATCAGCGGTACCTTTCAAGAAGCTGACATTAAACACCCGTGGCACAATAGGAGAGATCAAGTTTGATGACTCCGTCTCCACTAAACGCCCACCCATCAACATTATTCAAGAGGGTGGCACCATTAGCGGCATCCTGAGCCTACCGGGTAAAGGAGACAGTCTGGATGTTCAGAACGGCATCGTAGAGGGCAACATTATCGGGCTAGACACCCTGACCTTCAGCGGTCCGGAAGCTCAATTCGGTGGTCAGCTGATTGAGACTATGGGAACAGTGAGCATTTCAGGCAAACTGACCCTGACCTCAAACCTGAAATTGTCTGTCACTCCCGTCAAATTTTTACAATCTGTTTCAGAGGCTGAATCTGATACCTCAACCGCCTTGGCCAAGACAACTGTCCATATTAACAAAGGCGGTACTTTATACCCGAAGGCACCTTCTGCAGCTCTGTCGTCCAGACGTGACAGTGCCTTGGAAGTGGCAGGTCTTTATAAGCAAGAGGGCACACTGGTAGTGACTCTGGATGAACTGCGTGACCTGAAAGCACCTTACATCAAAGCCACCAGAATTGAAGTCGGTCCTGAAGCCGATGTTTTACTGAATAATCAACCGGATATCGGTGACAGCGGCGAATATCTTTTGATGCAATCAAGCGACTGCGACATTAAAACAATGCCCTCCCTGGTAACGACTTCGTTCACTCCTCATACCCTTTACTACCTTCGCCTGACGGCCAGACAGCTGTTCCTTGTCAGCTACCATGTAGCGACATTTGTTGCGGATCTTGCCAGATCCGGTGTTGCCAACGATTCAGCCTTGAAAGCGATTGAAATAGCACTGACTACCCGTCAATCAAACGACAGTGAACCATTGAAAAACTGGATCCTGAGTCAGGTCAAGATGATCAAAAACAACACTGCCGAAGTCGCCAAAATTGTCAACCAGATGACTCCGGACCTGTCCGGTGCGTCCATAAGTTCTGCCAACGCTTCGATCAGACAGGCCCGTACTGCCGTTGGCGCCCGACAGACTGGCCTTCGCAACGGTATTGCTGCGGGTGATATGGTTGCCTCCGGTAATGTCTGGATGCAGTATGCCAACACGGATGCCAGGCAGGATAAAAAGGACGGGTACAACGGCTATGAAGCCAAAACCCACGGCTTCACAATGGGTGTTGACTCTGATCTGAATGAACGCATGACGTTAGGTGTCGCCTATACCTACTCAAAGGGTGATGTTTACGGGACCGATGGCTCAAGCAGCAGGATTGATACCGAAGGGCATACCTTCAGCGTCTATTCGAGCTTTGCGCAGGGCTCCGTGTTTGTCGATGGCCGTATAGGTTACAGCTGGAGTAATAATGATGGTAAACGTAACGTTGTCGGCAATGAGATCAAGGCCAAACATGATCTCAATTCGTGGGATGTTGGTCTTCTGACTGGCTATAAAATGCCATTGGGTCAGTCAGGAGAATGGCACTGGTTGCCACAACTGGCCTTCAACTATGCCAGCATCAAGCCAGACGACTACCGGGAGGCAAGCGTTAACGATTGGTCAGATATCCTGCGGTTTGCAAGAGTCAAAAGCGACACTTACGAGATACTGGAACTGGGCGCTGGTCTGAAACTGTCGGGCGATATCACCACAGCCAGTATGACCGTCAAACCTGAAGTCAGCCTGATGGCCTTCCACGATTTCAAGGATGACCCGGTGAGCATGACCGCGCAATTTGCCCAAGGTGGCAGTGCTTTTCTGATGAGCGGGGCCAAACGTGAACAAAGCCGTTACCAGTTCGATGCAGTGATTAATATGGAGAGCCACAGCAACCTGGCCTTTACTATCAGCTATCACTATGACTGGATGGACAGCTTCAAGGCCTATGGTTTTATTGCCAAAGTCAGCTACGGGTTCTGAGTAAGCCGTCAATTTTTCACCGGAAAGAGCGTAAAACCACCTTTCACCACCCCTTTTCCTTCAAGCCAGCCACCTGTTCATCCTTTCATATCAAGCTTTGTCTCGAAATTGTCCCCTAGGAGCCTGACCGAGAATAGCGCCCGTAGCGAGGACGGCAGAAAATTGAGGATGAAAATTCGGTTTTGTGAGGAGAATAGCGAGCTATTTGACGAACAAAAGCGGATTTTCAGACCAATTTGCTGCCGCCGCAGTAGGGCAGTCTATTCTCGGTCAGGCTCCTAGCAGCCTGTCGGACTTAAGACTGTCCTACACGGCAACTGCTCCTGCGTTGCTCTAGCTCCTGCATCCATGCAGTCGTGCGGTTGCAATAAATTGGTCTAAAAATCTCTGTTTCTTCGTCAAATAGCTCGCTATTCTCCTCAGAAACAGAGATTTTTATCCTCAATTTCTTGCAATCCTCGCTACGGACGCTTAAGTCCGACAGGCTGCTAGAGAGCCATTAATGATTACTCCGTAGTTCAGTGATTTTCACCGAAAGGTCTCTGGAGACTGTTACCACATAGCGACCATCGGCGCTGAAGGCGGCTGATTTTAAACCGCAATCATTAAAATCAATGCCGTTATCGTGTGAAATGCCGGCTTTTTCTAACCATGACCCATCGGTCTCCTGACCAATTATTTTCGCAGTTCCGTCTTTGCTGGCAGTCACCACATGGCGGCCATCAGGGCTGAAAGTGGCTGATAAGACTCCGCCTTCATGGAAAATGCTGGTTTCTGGTTGCCATGACCCACCGGCTTTCTGGCTATAAATTATTACTCTACCATTCGCAAAAGTTCCTATACCACCCACAGAAGCAGTCACCAGATAGTGGCTATCGGGGCTAAAGTTGGCTTCGAAGACCCAGTGATTATGGTGAATGGTGTCTTCTCGTTCCCATGATCCATCGGCCTTATGACCAAAGATTACAGCCGTGCCATCGCAACTGGCGGTCACCATATAGTGACCATCGGGGCTGAAGGTCGCTGATTTGATGCTGTTACCGTGTTTAAAGCTGGTATTTTCTAACCATGATTCATCGGCCTGCTGGCTGAGGATTGTTGCCGTACGATGCTTATTGGCTATGACCAGATGGCGGCCATCGGAGCTGAAGCTGGCTCTTTTGATCGGACTGTCCTGTTGGATAGTGGCTTCACTTTTCCATGATCCATCGTCCCTGAGGCCATAGATTTTTGCCGTTTTATCTCTACTGGCGGTTACCACACGGCGACCATCGGTGCTGAAACGGGCTGAGCTGACACGGGCAGTATGGGTAATGCAGCCTACTCTTTCCCAGGACCCATCGGCCTGATGGCCACAGATTACAGCCGTGCCATCGGTACTGGCAGTTACCATATGCTGACCATCGGGGCTGAAGGTGGCTGATCTGAGCCAATCGGCATGGTGAATGATGTCTTTTACTTCCCATAAGCCAGCACCCTTGTGAACGTAGATTTGTGCTGTGTCGTTATCGTAACGGGTAATGACCAGGTGGCAGCCATCGACACTGAGACTGGCCGAGTCGATGCGGCTATTTAGTTTGATGGTTGATCTAGTCACTAAGTTAAATGTTTTGCATTCAGCCATCAGCCTGGCTTTGGTGAAAAAAAACAGAGCAGGCACATAAGCCCCCTCCGGGCTGCGATCTGTGAGTGACTTCACCAACGCCTGATCATTCGTGAAGGATTCAAACCAATCACGAAGTTGATCCTTGTTTTTTGTATTGATGGCTATCCTCAGCTGATTCTGGTGCGAGGAAGGAAAACGGCGATACCAGGCTTTTGCCTCAGCATTATCCTCTTTGATTGCATCGCGCAGGAGGGTACATACCTGTTTTAAACGGCATATATCCCGAAGTTCCAGACAGCGAAAAATCATGGGTAATGACGATAAGTCCAGCAGTGAGGGTTTATCCTTTTTTTCCCTGATTGCTACAGTGACACACCTGCCTGCAATGGTGCCCGTTGTTGTTGCCGATTCCACTTGCCCGGGTGGTGGTGAGGTGTGACTTTCACTACTGAAGTCAGTATCTATTCCATTCATGCCTGGTTCCCTGAGAGTAAATATTTATTCCCGATAGTTAAGGATGTCGAACAATAATCTCGTTGGTTGGAGTCGGCTTTGAAAAGAAAGTTCATCCTATTGTTAAGCGAAACGAGCAAAGTGTACGTCTTTCTGCACAGGCAGAATGTCGTTACTCAGTGACAGTAAACAATGAATTGCTACTCCGTAGTTCAGTGATTTTGACTGCGCCGTCGGAACCGGCGGTGATCACATGGCTGCCATCGGCGCTGAAGGCTGCTGAGGTGATCCAGCCATCATCAGGGTCAATGCTGTTACGGTGGGAAATGCTGGCTTTTTCTAACCATGTGCCATCGGCCTTCTGACCAATTATTTTCGCTGTTACGTCGTCACTGCCAGTCACCACATGACGGCCATCAGGGCTGAAAGTGGCTAGTAAGACTGCGTCTTCATGGCTGATGTTGGCGACAGGTTTCCATGATCCATTGGTTTTCCGGGCAAAGATTTTTATCGTGTTATCACTACTGGCAGTTACCAGATAACGGCTATCGGGGCTAAAGTTGCCGTAGACACGGTCAGTATGGTGAATGGTGTCTTCTGGTTCCCATGATCCATCGGCCTTATGACCGTAGATTACAGCCTTGCCGTCTTTACTGGTAGTGACTACATAGTGGCTATTGGGGCTGAAGGTGGCTGATTGGATGCTGCCATGATGGTCGATGCTGACTTTTTCTAACCATGATTCATCGGCCTGCTGACTAAGGATTTTTGCCGTTTTATCTTTACAGGCGGTCACCAGGTGCTGGCCATCGGAGCTGAAGCTGGCAAATTTGATCTTACTTTTCTGCAAGATAGTAGCTTCGCTTTCCCATGATCCATCGTCCCTGAAGCCATAGACTTTTGCCGTTTTATCTTTGCTGGCAGTCACCAGATGGCGGCTATCAGCGCTGAAGCTGGCTGAGACGACATCATCAGTATGAGCAATGATGCCTGCCAGTTCCCAGGACCTATCGGCCTTGTGGCTGTGAATTAAGGCCGTGCCATCATAACTGGTAGTCACCAGATGCTGACTATCGGGGCTGAAGGTGGCTGAATTGACCCAGTGGGCATGGCGAACGACGAGTTTTAGTTCCCACAATCCAGCATCCTTATGAAAGTAGATTTTTGCTGTGTGATCTTGACAGGCGGTGACCAAGTGGCAGCCATCGACACTGAGGCTGGCTGAGATCAGTGCTTTATGTTCGTGAATGGTCGATGTTGTGACTAATTTAAATGTTTTACATTCAGCCATCAGCCTGGCTTTGGTGAAAAAAAACAGAGCAGGCACATAAGCCCCCTCCGGGTTGCGATCTGTGAGTGACTTCACCAACGCCTGATCATTCGTGAACGATTCAAACCAATCACGAAGTTGATCCTTATTTTTTGTATTGATGGCCATCCTCATTTGATTCTGGTGTGATGAAGGAAAACGGCGATACCAGGCTTTTGCCTCAGCATTATCCTCTTTGATTGCATCGCGCAGGAGGGTACATACCTGTTTTAAACGGCAGATATCCCGAAGTTCCAGACAGCGAAAAATCATAGGTAATGAGGATAAGTCCAGCAGTGAGGGTTTATCCTTTTTTTCCCTGATTGCTACAGTGACACACCTGCCTGCAATGGTGTCCGTTGTTGTTGCCGATTCCACTTGCCCGGGTGGTGGTGAGGTGTGACCTTTGCTACTGAAGTTAGTATCTATTCCATTCATGCCTGGTTCCCTGAGAGTAAATATTTATTCCCGATAGTTAAGGATTTCGAACAATAATCTCGTTGGTTAGAGTCGGCTTTGAAAAGAAAGTTCATCCTATTGTTAAGCGAAACGAGCAAAGTGTACGTCTTTCTGCACAGGCAGAATGTCGTTACTCAGTGACAGTAAACAATGAATTGCTACTCCGTAGTTCAGTGATTTTGACTGCGCCGTCGGAACCTGCGGTGATTACATGGCTGCCATCGGCACTGAAGGCTGCTGAGGTGACGCAGCAACCATGAGGGTTAATGCTGTTATGGTGGGAAATGCTGGCTTTTTCTAACCATGTCCCATCGGCCTCCTGACCAATTATTTTCGCTGTTTCGTCACTACTGCCAGTCACCACATGACGGCCATCAGGGCTGAAAGTGGCTGAGATGACTTCGTTTTTATGGCTGATGTTGGCGACAGGCTCCCATGATCCATCGGTTTTCCGGGCACAGATTTTTATCGTGTTATCACTACTGGCAGTTACCAGATAACGGCTATCGGGGCTAAAGTTGGCATCGCAGACACAGTCAGTATGGTGAATGGTGTCTTCTGGTTGCCATGATCCATCGGCCTTATGACCGTAGATTACAGCCTTGCCATCTTTACTGGTAGTGACTAGATGGTGGCTATTGGGGCTGAAGGTGGCTGATTGGACGCTGCCATGATGGTCGATGCTGACTTTTTCTAACCATGATTCATCGGCCTGCTGACTAAGGATTTTTGCCGTTTTATCTTTACAGGCGGTCACCAGATGCTGGCCATCGGAGCTGAAGCTGGCAAATTTGATCGGACTTTTCTGCAAGATAGTAGCTTCGCTTCCCCATGATCCATCGTCCCTGAGGCCATAGACTTTTGCCGTTTTATCTTTACTGGCAGTCACCAGATGGCGGCTATCAGCGCTGAAGCTGGCTGAGAGGACACCATCAGTATGAGCAATGATGCCTGCCAGTTCCCAGGACCCATCGGCCTTGTGGCTGTGAATTAAGGCCTTGCCATCATAACTGGTAGTCACCAGATGCAGACTATTGGGGCTGAAGGTGGCTGAAAAGACCCAATGGGCATGGCGAATGACGAGTTTTAGTTCCCATAATCCAACATCCTTATGAAAGTAGATTTTTGCTGAGTGATCTTGACAGGCGGTGACCAAGTAGCAGCCATCGAAACTGAGGCTGGCTGATATCAGGAATTTATGTTCGTGAATGGTTGACGTTGTGACTAATTTAAATGTTTTACATTCAGCCATCAGCCTGGCTTTGGTGAAAAAAAACAGAGCAGGCACATAAGCCCCCTCCGGGTTGCGATCTGTGAGTGACTTCACCAACGCCTGATCATTCGTGAAGGATTCAAACCAATCACGAAGTTGATCCTTGTTTTTTGTATTGATGGCTATCCTCAGCTGATTCTGGTGCGAGGAAGGAAAACGGCGATACCAGGCTTTTGCCTCAGCATTATCCTCTTTGATTGCATCGCGCAGGAGGGTACATGCCTGTTTTAAACGGCAGATATCCCGAAGTTCCAGACAGCGAAAAATCATGGGTAATGAGGATAAGTCCAGCAGTGAGGGTTTATCCTTTTTTTCCCTGATTGCTACAGTAACACTCCTGCCTGCAATGGTGCCCGTTGTTGTTGCCGATTCCTCTTGCCCGGGTGGTGGTGAGTTGTGACTTTCACTACTGAAGTCAGTATCTATTCCATTCATGCCTGGTTCCCTGAGAGTAAATATTTATTCCCGATAGTTAAGGATGTCGAACAATAATCTCGTCGGTTAGAGTCGGTTTTGAAAAGAAAGTTCATTCTATTGTTGACCGAAACGAGCAAAGTGTCCGTCTTTCTGCATAGGCAGAATGTCGTTACTCAGTGACGGTAAACAATGAATTACTGCTATGTACAGAGTTTATAGAGCCCAAGCCATTGATGATCATTGCAACTACAGCTTGTCCAATAGTGACATTACGAACATCAGAGTCATTTGTGATACGGGCATCGATATATTCGGCTATCTTCATTGCAAGAATATTATAATTATTTTTTAACTGTATGATTTTGCATGGATTTTATTCAGAGCCTGTGTTTCAGGCTCGTTCAGAAAGGAACTTTCAGCAACGCTGATCTATGGTGCTTAGAGGTTTTTTGTAGGCCCTTGACTCAGCATTTCCACGACTTTCAGGTTCAGGATAGACGGTAGCTCGTTATCGTTCTCCACCATAAAGTCCTTCAGGTCGTTCACTTGCATCTCGTAAATGCTGACGAACTGCTCTTTCGGCAGGAAGCAGTTTTTGCCGATAACTGTCGGGTCGTAGTAATCATCTCTTACACGAATAACCGCTTTACCAAAGAGGCAGTGATCACGGCTGATGCCAAGCACATAGTGTATGTCATTAAAGTCCTGTTCATGCAGGTTGAGCAGATAGTCAGCAGCAGTCTTGTAGCTGTTATGGGGAGTAACCGGAATATCCAGTTTTTGAATGGATGCTGGAAGCGGATGCAGGGTTACCTCCTGAACTTTTGGGGTTACTCCGAAGTGTTGAAAGTACTCCTTGATATAGTCTGCCATCATAACGTTGTCCCTATTGTTATGTTTTTGAATTTGATCGCCAGAGATAACCCGCAACCGATTTATTCAGCTATTTCCTCATCAACTGCTTGGTAATCGATGTTCCAGGCGTCTTTGCCAAAACCGTTAAGCCAGAACTTGAGCTGAAGCGAGTCCATAGCGGTAGCACTGATTTCATAGCAGTCCTCATGCTCAATGTAGGTTTGATCTTCTGATAGTTGGGATTCGAGAACATGAAGCCCAGCTTTCTTATTGACGCAGAAAGACAGTTTTACTTTTCTGCCTTCCCCGAATGCGAACCGCGCCTCGTCATTGTATTGCTTCAGGTCAAAGCCCTCTGGTCGTTCAAAGGTCACTGAGGTTGAGCGAGCGGTTAACATCCTGTGCATCGCCAAATTCCGCTCATCGTCATAGCCCTTGAACCGGCAGACCAGGTACAACCGAGGCCCTTGTTGAGCCAGCCCCAGGGGCATGACGATTTTTTCTTTTACCTCTCCACCAGCATTCCTGTACGCAATATCCAGCCAGCAGTTGTTGTAGAGAGCGCAGCTGACTTCATTGAATACATCCGGTTGTAACTCGGGCGGTAACAATGGCTGCATCTCAGGCGCCACAACCACTTTGGATAACCACTGAATCTCCTTGGTGGGATCCTGAGCATGGCTGATATTGCGGTTTGCCTCTTCAAAAAAACCAGACATGGAATCCATCAAGCTGCTGGGTAATAGGTTCTTCAACGTCTTATGTGCCATTTGCAGGATCAGTGACTCCTGAATACTCAGGGCATTTACCGTAAAGCCGACTGCCTGTTGGCTCCACCGGTAACCATAAGGCTTGCTGCGGTCATTCATATCAATGGGGAAATGACTGCTTTCCATCAGTGATTTCAAATGTCGTTGTATGGTGTGGATATCCCGATTCATGCCGATCTCAGCCAACTGCTGCTTAAGTTCAAGGGCAGTAATCCACCAGCTTTTGGGGATGCGCTTCAGTAACTCAATGATCAGAATGGTGGTTTCCAGAGAAGATTGTCGTTTATTCATGCTATTGTCAGACCCCGCAAAACAGGTGTAGCATGGAAAGCACACTTCAACGCCACTCATTCGGCAACGCTTTCCAGTTTTAGAATCACATCATAAAACAACCCTGCGACGAGTTGTGTCGCATGCAAACCATTTTTGCAAAATTTTTCCTTGCTTCTTGCTTCGCAAAAACACGACTACCGACTTTCTCCTCACAAGCGTACAATGACGGCTTACTCAAAACTCCAACTCTCAGCTATCTGGTCCCATGCCCCCCGAAGTCAATAACAGGCGACGGTAAAATCCATGAGCGGTAGCGTAAGCAGGATAATGATCCATTGCTGGCTCTTTGCGTAGGTTCGCACTGTGCGGGTTTAACCATCAGTAATCGCAGGGCTAGGTCTTACTAGGTCTAGGAAAAATATGTTAGGTCTCAGACTTCGCGAAGAATTTAAGAGCAGTCGCATGAGCGGCACTATGATCGAGCTTCATAACTCCAGAGGATCGGGTGCACTCGACAAATCTGCCTCAGAGTTTCTCGATATAACTTACCCCTCAACCGATATGCTCAAAACCATAGAGGCTGTTGCACCGGGTAAGGCGCGGCCTGTAGTTATTATCGGTGCACGGGGACAGGGTAAATCTCACTTGATGGCAGCCCTGTCTCATATGCTCAAAAATAAAGAAGCCGGTGAGAAATGGATCAACGAATGGAGTCCAAGACTGGGTACAGAAACTACCAGCAAGCTCACCTTAAGCGAGGGGCTTCTTGTTATTGCAGAAAGCCTTCACTTACAGCGCTACAAAAATCTCTGGGATATCCTTTTTGACCAGCACCCTAAAGGTGAGTATTACAAAGGTCAATGGGAAGCAAAGGGGGCAGACAAAACCAATGTTCCCGACATTGATCTGATGCTGAGCATGCTGAAAGATCAACCGACCGCACTAATTCTTGATGAATTCCAGACATGGTTTGAAGGGCTGACCAATACCAAGCAGCACCCAATTCGTAACTGGGCATTTAATTTTATCCAGATTCTTTCAGAGATAGCCGAGAAACATACAGACCTTTTAACCCTGGTAATATCTGTACGTGACGGTAAATCCGATGCTGCTCAGCAAGTCTACCGTGTTAACCCCATTAAAATCGATTTTAGAGGCCCGCAGGCGAAACGTGACCGCCAGCGCCTTCTGCTTTATCGCTTATTTGAGAATCGGCTGCAGGTGTCATCTGCCGACATCGCCGCATTGATCGAACCACATGTCAATGAGTTCCTGCGCCTTAAGCACATTCCTGGGGCAGAGCATGAAAAAGTCAGGGCTGAGTTTCTGGAATCCTGGCCTTACGCACCACACCTGATGCAGTTGCTCGAAGACCAGGTATTAATTGCTACACAAACTCAGGAAACCCGAGACCTTCTGCGTATTCTTGTTGATGTATTTAAATATGCATCGAAAAAAAACGTGCCTGTTATCACGGCTGCAGACTTTACTCTGGGCGAGAAAAAAAGTGGTGTTGCATCACTGCTGGATTCTGTATCCAATGATCTGCATCGTGACCTTCGAACTAAAGCCATCCGGAATATTGAAGCGGTGCAAAACGCTGCTACTTCACATCTGGTACCCAACCTGACGGATTTGCTCAGTGCTTTATGGTTGCGCTCCTTATCGCTAGAAAAGGTAGCCGGAGCTCTCCCCGAAGACTTACAAATTGATATTACCCGTAAATCAGCAGTCGACGACAATCTATTTCAGGCAGAATTGGCCACCGTTGAAGAAAACAGCTTTAACATTCACCGCCGTGAAAGTCGCCTGATATTCCTCAACGAGGAAAACCCGCAAGCCAAGCTGATGGCCAATGCCAAAAACGACAAGCTGTTTACCGAAGGTCAGGATATTGAGCAACTGGCAAAAGAGATACGCTATGTATTGGTTGGCCCGAATGATACGGTCAGCAGTCACTATCGCTGTATCGTGTTAAGGTCAGACTGGCTTAACAACCCCTGGGATGGCATTGACGAAAGAGATCAGCCGCAAAACTGGAGCGATGCACGCATTCCGGTCATCGTCGTTCCACAACCCAATGCAGGCAATAAAGAGCTTGGCACCTGGTTGAAAAATCATATGTCCACACAGCGAAACACGGTGCGCTTTCTGCTGCCTAACGCTGCGTCAAGGTCGATCTTTTTCGACAAACAGTTGCTGGTACTGGCCAGAGCCGTTTATCTGGCTACCGAGTGGAAAGGCAGTAATGGTGAATACAACGCCCTGCTGACACGCCACCAGAAAGAACTGCGAGAATTGTTGAAGAAACGTTTTGATCGCTTTGCAATCCTGGAAAAGTGGAACTTTGGAGAACCGGAAAAGTGCGAATTCCTGATTCCCAGCCATAAATCGGAAGGCGTGCAAATCCTTCCCAAAATTCAGGATGAGATCATCCATTCCGAGTTTATCCCGGAAGAGTTTGAAGATTTTGTATTGGAAGCCGCCAATAAAAGCCAGTCGGTGCTTTCACTACTAAACGAACTCAAAGAACCCATGGGTGGAGGAGAAACCTGTATCCCATGGCTTGGTGAAATCGAACTCAAAGAGCGCATACTCCGCCTCTGCGCCCAGGGCAAAATTGATATCAACCTCCGGGGCACCGAAATGCTCCAGGCGAAAAGTCACGACGAAGAAGAAGCCTGGCACCGGATGAAAGGCAAGCTGGGCCAGGGCCGTGATTTGGAAAGCACCAAGCTGCTCACGCCCGGCAGTGGCGTAGAAAGCGGTGGCTCTGCACCCAAGCCAGCAGAAGAGGGCCAAACGGCGACAGGCTCTGGTGAAACCAGTAAAACGGGTGGCCAGAATGACTCTGACGATACTTCTTTTAGTGGAGGCACAACCGGCGAGAAATCCGAAAACGGTGGTGGTACACCACCATTTGGTGATGAACTCTTTGTTGGCGGCAGTGGCGGATCGACCCCAACCCCAACAAGGCAAAAAACGAATGAGCCGACATCTGGGTTGAACCTTCTTGGTAAGATTGAGAACTGGGGCGTTACACCAGGAACGCCAGTACAGAACGTATCTATCAATATTTCCAGTATGACCGGCGCCCAGCTGCAAGAGCTGGTCAGAAAACTGCCAGAGGGTATTCGCTACGGGCTTGAACTGGATAAGTAGTAAGGATACGACAATGAACGCAGAACTTCTGTCAGATATTTACTCAAAAAAACCGGAGGTGGTGTGGCAACTGATTGCCGAGCACCTCTGGCAACACTTTTCAGCACCGGTCGAAACCTCCGGGGATATATCAGCCGCCATACTGAAACGGGATCGTGCCATTGCACCGTTGGATAACCTGATAGCAGGCACCGCATGGGAGCTGTGGGATCATTTTGTTGAAAACACACGCGCCACTTCCCGGGAACTGCAATCATTCTGGGAAAACCGCAGCAGCGGTAAAGCCATTCTGATTCTGGATGGCTTGTCTCTTCGGGAAGCTCTCTGGATTCTGTCTCAGGCAGAACAACGAGGCTTCACCATTAAGCGGAGCGAAGCAACCGCTTCTGAACTGCCCGGCAATACGACCCCATTTGCCAAAAGTCTCGGTTTTCCCCAGCGCTCTGCACTGGGTAACGATGGTGCGGGGAGCAGCCATAAACTCGTCGGTGCCTGGACTGAGTGTGATGATCAGCCCTGGCTGGATTGCGCCAAACAGATCAAAGCTCAGTCCAATATTGTCTACTGGCACCAATGGCCAGATGAGCGGATGCATCATTTAAGTTCGGGCGACGGCGCTTCCCAACTGGCAGGCGAAGTGCATGACAGCCTCTGCTCGGATGACTTCTGGGCATTTATTGATCGGTTGGCGACCGGTCGTGAGCTGGTTATCACATCCGACCACGGCTATGCCACCACCGGCCTGTTTCCGGATGTTTCCAAAAGTGACCAGACCGATTACCTGAAAAGCAGGTTTAAAAGTGGCCGGGCTTGTCCTGCCCATAAAGAAGGGTACGGCAATTACTGGCTTCCCCCTCTGACCCGCATTCTGAACACACCCCATGGTGAGATGGAGTTTGCCCTTGGCCGTAAAAAATGGCGAAGCCAGGGCGGCTATCCCACGTTGACCCACGGTGGTCTCTCCCTTCTGGAAGTGTTTGTTCCCTTTATTGAATTAAGCAAGGCCTGAGTGCCTTGCCCTGTAATGATGGATTATAGAAATGGCTCGTAAACCCACCGGCAAAACCAAAGCCGAAATTATTGCTGAACAGGTGGCGGAAGCCGTTGGCGCTGGTAAGAAGCTGCAACTGGAATCTGTGGATTTCTCAGACCCGAACCGGCCGAAAACCTGTCTGGAAGTGGACTTCCCCATACTGCCCATTAACCAGATTGCCCAGATTGAGGGCAATGCTGGCAAGCCGATTTACCAGATGTCCAAATGGTGGGCTCGCCGACGTTCCAGTGTGTTCCGCTCCACACTGCTGGCAGCGGCCACCAAAGCCCCGGAAGATCCTCTTGAGGCCAGTAAAACCGTCTGGAGTGCCTATTACGGTAACCATCAGGAGAATGAAGCGTTCAGAAACCTGAAGGTGGCGGATATCTTTATGGGTGGTGGTACCACGCTGGTGGAAGGTTCCCGGCTGGGCATGCAGATGTACGGTAATGACCTGAACCCGGTGGCCTGGCTGGTGGTGAAAAACGAACTGGCGGATGTGGATATCGAAGAAGTGAAGAAACTCTTTGACCATATTGAGCAGGAAGTAAAACCGCAGATTATGCCATTTTATGCCTGTGAAGGCCCTGATGGGGAAAAGGGAACATGGACCTATCTGCCCACCAATGAAGTGATGCCAGAAAACTTTGACCCGCTAACCCTGCAGCCGGAAGAGCGTAAAGACTACAGCTACGAAGGTCCGGAAATCATCTACACCTTCTGGGCGAAACATGGCCCCTGTGCGGCGAAAGGCTGTGGTCATCGCACACCGCTGATGACCAGCCCGGTGATGGCAATGAAAACGCTCTCGGTTAAAACCTGGCAAGACTATGAGTGCCAGTGTGGTGCTCATTTTGATATTGAGCGGGGTGATGTGCGTATGGCACCTAGCGTACCGCAGGTTGTTGCTGAAACTGAAAAGCCCTTTGCAGTGATGGATAAACATGGGCATTTTACCTGTCCAAGCTGCCAAGTTACCAAGCAAGATATGGCCGCTTACACTAAGGGCAAATCATCCAATTTGGATAAACCTAAAAACAAAAAGATAGAAATGCATCTATTGGTTCACCCAAGCTGGTTGAAAGGAGCCCCCTCAACAGACGAGCAGGGTAATTCCTACGGAGGATCATCTATTGACTCGATAGAAAGTACAATTAACTGGAATAATAAAAGAGCGGAAACACTCAGCTTTATTGAGGTCCGCGGTGTATTGCCCGGTCATATTACCTGCCCTATTACTGGTATAACTATAGATACAGGAAAACAAGGAGGTACAGCACCTAAAGATGCCTACTTTGATTGTCAAAATGCTACATGCGGGCGACAACAGAAAACTCTTCAATCAGTCATGGAAACAGAAAAAAACGCTCCAATGGCGATGTATGCAATTCAATGTTACTCACCAGCGCGAGAGCAATCAGGAGCTCCATATAGTGGCCGCTATTTTTTACCTGCAACAGGTGAAGAAGTTAAGAGATTAAATGCTGCTTGTATAGAGTGGAGTCAACGAAGCATTACAGACCTTGAACCATTCTGGCCAAAATCTGAAATACCTTATGGGTTAAAAGCCCACATTAAAGATCCACTACCAAAACATGGTTACACTCATTGGTGGATGATGTTTAACCAGAGGCAGCTTCTCATACATGCCTTGATTCTCAAGTCTATTTCGACCGCTCATGGCTTTGGGGAGAAAGAAAAAGAGTTTGCATTAGGGGCATTTCAGCAATACCTAGCCTACAATAACCTGTTTTCATTTTGGCACAGATCTAAAGATCATTTTGCACCTTTCCTGTCCAACAATAATCTAAACCAGAAAAACACTGCAATCGAAGTTGGGGCATTCGTGAACAAGGGTTATGGCCCATGGAGATCGGCATCCGAACCAGTATTTAAAGCCCTTGATTGGAAGCAGAATCCTTGGGATCTTGCGACTAGTGCCAAATTAATCGAAGAATTCCCAGAGTTTGCTAAAGACTTGGATGGTAAAAGTGAAAAGGTATATCCAAAAGATAAGTTGTTAAGTAAGGAAGTAGTAACTTGTGGCTCATCCACAGATCTAATCAACTATGAAAGTGGCAGCTTCGACTTAGTGGTTACAGACCCCCCATTTAGCGGGTTGTTTCAGTATGCTGAATTTTCTGACTTCTTTTATGTTTGGCTTCGGTTGCACTTATCAAAAATGCAACCTGATTATTACAGTCTAGAGTTTACACCAAAGACACTTGAAGCTGTTGCAAACGAAGCTCGTAACCCAGGTGATGCAGATAAGTACTACAAAAGGCTGCTAACTGAGTGTTGGAGAGAGGCTTATCGCATTCTGAAGCCAGGTGGACTGATGTCGTTCACTTTTCATCACAATGAGGATGAGCCTTGGGTAGATGTATTGGAAAGCCTATTTGATGCTGGTTTCTATTTAGAGGCTACTTATCCTGTTCTTAGTGATGAGACGAAAGGAGACAAAGCTCAGTTTGGCTCACAAAAAATTGAACACGACATTATTCATGTATGTCGAAAACGAGTGGAAGCACCGAAAAAAATCAGTTGGCCCCGATTACGCCGACAGATTATGAAAGATGTGCGTGAATTAAAGGAAATGCTGGAGCGTCATCAAAGTGAAGGCTTGCCAAAAGCCGATGTCCAGGTGATTAAACGGGGAAAAGCATTGGAGTATTTTTCCAAGCACTATGGACAGGTTTATGTGGAAGAAGGACGTAATTTCTCAGTATTAGAAGCACTAGTGGGTATAAATCAGCTGCTGGACGATCAGGCACAAACTGAAGAAGTAGGCGCAATCCCCACCAATGTGGAGCCTATGACCCGACAATTTCTGCGAATTTTTGCCGGACAGCCTTCGGTTCCCCGGGATCAAATGCAGAAATATCTTCGAGGAACTGGCTCAGCTCCTAGTGATTTCGTTGCTCGCGGTTGGTGTTATGAACATAAGAAAGAATTCCACTGGACATCAGCACTGGAAATAGCCCAGGAGTGGAAAGAGAAGCCCAAAGCCTACAAAACCGATCTTGATCAGGCATTGCTGTTGGTGGGTGCCTGTATTAAGGACAGTGGCGTCAATGCGAACAAAGTGCTTAGTGAAGAGTTCAAACCGCACCCGGCACTGGGCGATTTGACCGGCTGGCTGATTCGCTTTGGCCCTTCTCCGGAAGTGCGACAGGCGGCGACGGTGGCACGCTCCATCTATAACAAATGGAAGGATGAGCATAAGCCTGTTCTGCGCCAGCAGTTCAGCATGTTTGACCTTGAGGAAGCGGAGGCTTAAATAATGGCAACGCCGGTTAGGGACGATGTCTGGACACGCCGGGGCATCAGTGTGCTCTGGGATGGTGAGGCATTCAATCAGTTTGCCTCCCAGGAACAGGTGATCAGCCTGCGCTATTTTTTTGATCTCTACAGTGCCGGGTGGCCAGAGGAAGGCCATCCCAGAATCAATGAAGATAGTGAAACCATTGTGGTGGCTGGTCTGGATGCAGCGATTGATGCCCTCTCACCAAAAGAGGCAGAAAGCTGGCTGGAGAAGACACTTTATCCAGCCATTATTAATTACCAGAGAACCATCGAGACAAACGGTGGATTGATTTTCTGGATGGCTGACGGCAATCGCTGGCACCATCGCAGTAGTGATGATCGCTTTTTCTGGCGTTGTGGTGGCCAGTATAAGGGAACTAAATTACCGTTAGGACGCTGTCTCTGGAATGGTGCTGAAACCGGTACTCAGCTGATTGAACCACTGGATCACAAGGGTAAAGGGAATTGGGTTGGCCTTTACAATTTACAGATTTCTTGAGGAATAATCGGATACATGGCTTTTAACCCCGGTGAACGCGTCCGCCATCCTGACTTTGGCGAGGGCATTGTTGTTGCCCTTGCCGGTGAAAATTACGTTCGGGTTTTCTTCCAGAGTGGTGAGCGGCAAATACCGCTGGACGCTCTTCAGCCAGCCCTTGAACGCAATGCGTTTATTGTCGCCAATACCCGGGGTGATGAGCAGCGAGCCCGTAAAGCCTGGCTAAGCTGGAAGGCGCATGCCCTGCCTTTATTGGAAGCGGCGAGTTCCCTGACGTCTGCCAGGATTGATTTGCTGCCCCATCAGGTGGTGCTGACTCACCGGGTTGCCACGGCCTCCCCCCGTCGTTTTTTGATTGCCGATGAGGTGGGGCTTGGCAAAACCATTGAGACTGCATTGATTCTTCGGGAACTGGCCAGCCGGGGTGAGCTGGACCGGGCATTGATGGTGGTGCCTGCCGGGCTGGTGAATAACTGGCACCGGGAACTCAATGAAGTATTCAACCTGAACTTTGAGGTGTTTGGGCATCAGGGTGATGTGAGTGACCGGAAAACCAATGCCTTTGCCAAGCATAATCGGCTGATTGCCAGTATTGATACCCTGAAGCGACCTGCCCGAATCAAAAAACTGCTGGATGCGCCCCGATGGGACCTGGTGGTGTTTGATGAAGCTCACCACCTGACGGCATACCGCTCCGGCAATAAAGTCAGAAAGACGGAAAACTATAAACTGGGCGAGGTGCTGCGAGACCATGCCCGTGATTTACTGCTGCTTTCGGCCACGCCGCACCAGGGAGATCATTTCCGTTTCTGGAAATTGGTTCAGCTTCTGGAGCCGGCCCTGTTCAGAAGCCATGACGAGATGGTTGAGCACCGTCATCGCCTGAACACCTTGATTTTCCGGCGTACAAAAGCGGATGCCTGTAATGCCGATGGCTCAACGCTGTTTGCCCGTCGGTGGGTGCATACGGAATCGTTTTTGATGAACCCGGAGGAGGAGCTGTTTTATCAGCGACTGAATGAATACCTCCGGGATGGTTTTGCCCTGGCAAAACAGCAAGGCGGCAAAGGCCGGGCGCTGGGGTTTGTGATGACCATCTTCCAGAAGATTGCGGCCTCCAGTTTTGCGGCGGTTAACCGTACTTTAAGGCGTCGCCTGATTGCCCTGTCGGTTCAGGAAGGGCTGGTGCATGACAGTAACCTGGATATTGACCAGCGGGATGAAGCCTTTAACGAAGCCAGAGAGCTGATTCGCACAGAATTTGGTTTGGGGGATGATAAGTTAGCGGCCATTGATATTGACCATATCCTTAATGACCTGAAACGTCGGCAGCTGAAGACCATGAAAGAGGATGAGCTGGCGCTGGCGGCCAATGAGTTCAGTAATGAACTGGATACTTCTGCCGCTGAAGATGCCGCCATGAATACGGTGGCCCTGGCGTTGCCAGAGGAGCGGTTACGGATTAAGGACCTGCTCACTTACTTTCCGGAAGCGACAGAGACCAAGGTTGCCAAACTGATTCAGGCATTGGGTGTTCTCTGGCAGCAGAACCCGGATGAACGGGTGGTGATCTTTGCCACTTACCTTGGCACCGTGGAGATGCTGGGTACCAAGATTGAGCAGTCTTACCCCGGTCAGGGCGTGGTGGTGCTCAAGGGTGGTGACCATGGCAGCAAGACGGCCGCAGAGAAGAAGTTCAAACAGAAAGAGGGACCAAGGGTGATGATCTGTACGGCGGCAGGCCGTGAAGGGATCAACCTGCAGCATGCCCGGATTTTGTTTAACTTCGACCTGCCCTGGAACCCGATGGATGTGGAGCAGCGGATTGGTCGAATCCACCGTTATGGCCAGCGGGATACTGCCCAGGTTTATAACCTTGTGCTGTCTGACACCATTGAAGGCAAGATTTTCCTGCTGCTGGATGACAAGCTGACGGATATTGCCAAGGCCGTTGGTAAGGTGGATGAGCACGGCAATGTGGCTGAAGATTTGCGCTCCCAGATTTTGGGGCAGCTGTCTGAGCAGGTGAATTACCAGAGTCTTTATGCCCAGGCCTTGGATGACCCTCAATTACAGAGAACCTCTCTGGAGCTGGATGCGGCGATGCAAAATGCTTCTGAGGCGCAGGAGGTGGTATTTGAGCTGTTTCAGGATCTGGACCGGTTTAGCCTGGATGATTATTCACCGCTCTCTGATGTTGAAGCGGGCATGAATGAGTTAATGCGATTCTTCAATACAAGTATTGAGTTCGAAGGTAATTCTTTAAGCCGGGTGGCAGAGCATTGTTATCAGGTAATGGATTCAAAAACCGGCAAGCTGCTGCACTTTACGGATAGTCGTGAGCTTGCCAATGAAGATGATGCATTGCAGCTTATTGGCCTTGATCATTCTATGGTTAGTCGCCTGATTGGTGAGTATGCCGAGCTGCCTGCTGAGGCTTTGGGGATTGCCGTTCAGTCGCCGGATGGTACTAAAGGTTGCCTGTCTATCTGGAAAGTGGAAACCACGGGGGAGCGTGGGCAAATAAAGCGGAATCTGGTCACTCTTGCTTTGGACACGGAAGGTGCACGGGTTTCACGGTGGCAGCATCAGCCGGATCTTCTTTTTCAACAGCCGCCTGCTATTTCTGAAGGTAATGGTGGAGAGTTATTGACGCTGGCACAGGAATCTATCAGCCGGGAGCTGAATCATAGAGGGATTGTGAAGCAGGGGCAGACTTATACGAATCAGCTGGTTGGGTGGGTTGAGGTTATGTGATTAGATTAGGCTTACCCGGATTGTACGATCTGGGTGGGTGAGATTTTTGACAAGAGTTGGATTTATACAGCTGCGACATTCTTGGTATCGTCTGGTTGCTATTAGTACATGTTACTATTGATGGAGATTTTTTAATTACATTTAAAGGTCAATTTATATATCCTGATACTGCATACCATTTCAGACAGAAATATTATTTTGAAATTTTTAAGCAAGGTTGAAATGTGAGTAAGCTAATTGATGACTTTGGTTGTATAACGATAGATACCTCAATTTTTGACAATCACGGAATAAGGCTTGAGTCAGGTCTCTTTAAAAAACTTGATCAGTTTAAGCCATCAGATATTGAGTTTATTCTCTCTGACATTGTACTTAACGAAGTTGAAAATCATTTAACATCTAAAATAACGGATGTTAAAAATAGTCTTGATCGAAGTTTAAGAGATACAGAAACTCATTTGTGCTTAGATGATGGTAGATTTTCAGATGCCAAGAATATGTTGACCCCTAAGCTTTCACCTGAAGAAATCTCTAGGAAAAGAATTGAGAAGTTTAAATACAATACTGGTGCTGCTACAGTTTTTTCCTCTGAACATCTTAACGTAGACGAGTTGATTTTTAATTATTTCTCTAAACAGGCACCTTTTAGTGATTCTGGACCGAAGAAGAATGAATTCCCTGATGCTATTGCCCTACTTTCTCTTGAATCGTGGGCTAAAAAGGAAAATATAAAGATTCTAGCAGTCTCAAGTGACAATGACTGGGCTTCTTTTTGTGAAAATTCTGAATGGCTATTCATTGAAAAAGATTTGGCAGAAGCAATTTCAATTTTTCAGCCTAAAACGGCTCCGTATCAATTTTGTAGCTTATTGGCTGATGCAATATCATCTAAGGCAAGCGAACATATAGTTTCCCAGATTGAGGAAGCTGTAAGTGATCACACATCAGAATTGTATCTTAATCCTGAAGCATCATCTAATTTCTTTTGGGAGCAAAATGATTCTGTGGAAGTGAGCTATACACACTTTAATTTCTTTAAAGGTGGCTTTGAAAAACCAAAGTTACGATTGGTTGAGATTAATGACGCATCTGTTGTTATAGAAACTAAACTGGTAATCACGGCTCAAGCTAGCTGTTCCTTTTCTTTATCAGTTCATGATTCAATAAATAAAGACGATGTTTTTATTGGTTGTTCTACAGTCTCTAAAGAATTTAAATATAATACTGATATTTTATTAACACTGGAGGGGGATTTTGACAAGGGTATCGAAGATGTTGAAGTTATTGATATTGAAGTTCTGGCAAGCCCAGAGGTAATTGACTTTGGTGAGTTAGAGCCAGACTACTGGGGTGAGGAATAGTAGATCCAAGAGTAGATATTGGGCAGTATAGATGGATTGGAAACCATTTGAACCCTACATTTCAATTCCATGTCTGTAAATTTGGCAGGATTTAAACCACTTAAAGCCAGTGAGCCGGAATATTAAGGTCATAGTTTTTGGCGACTACTCTCAGCAAGTTAATAATTTCTTGATGCTTTATATTGTCATAGTCAAGATTATTTTTTCTCTGTTCAACGATATTTTGTAACTGGTCCAAGTTATACATACCAAGACGATAAAAGTTGGCCCAGGATGGAATACCGAACAGGTTGTAAATGGTTTCTGTACCGTCCCGCTCACTGGCAAGGCGACGTTCGCCGACTAATTTCTGTTCAGCGGACTCGCCTTCTTCGCGGGTATCGTAGGTGTTTATCAATTTCATGAATGTTAAAAAACTTGTAATAAGAAATACGATTATACAGCATGATGCGTTTATTTAGAACAATTGTACTTAGAATTAAAAATATTTTTGAAAAATCTGAACAGCAACATAATTTTTTCAAATCTCCGACTCTTACAGTTCCTGACGCGGAGCTTCGACCGCTGCAGAAACATAATCCCACCCTCAAGAATTCCTCTTATCTTCCGCTATTTTCTCAATGTACCAGTGAAGGATTGTCACCATTGAAAAGCCCAATGCGCCTGATAAAAAATGCCCTGGAATACCGCCCTGTTGACGAGCTGGATGTTGTTCCGAAGGAACTCAGGGGTATTTATGCTCTCTACAAAAAGCAGGCAAAATCCTACAATCTGGTATACATAGGGATGTCTGGCAAAGGGGCTAATGGAAAAATACGAAAGCGGCTCTTCAGTCATAAACGTGATTCTCTGAAAGACTGGTCTCACTTTTCATACTATGAAGTTTGGGACAATATCAGTGATACCGAGATTCAGGAACTGGAAGGTCTGTTCAGGCAGTTATACCGATTTGATAGCCGTGCTAATGCATTCAATGTTCAGCAGACACACAAACCACTGGTCAAACTTTGCCGGGAAACCGAGAGGAATCTTGGGTTGGAAAGAGTGACGAAGAAATCTCTAGGTCTTTAACTATGGAAAATGGAGATATCAGCTTCCAAGAAAAAGAAAATCAAACATGCTCCCGTTGCGGCAGTTTAGAGACGTTAAACCTCGTTACGCTTCGTTATGATCAATCCACCAATTCAGGTAGGGTTCTTCTTTACTGCTCTCCTTGCCGTGCAACATTTAAGTCCCAAATAGTGATGAACATCCCTCTTGAAAACCTCACTCCAGAGATTTTCTTAAGGCTTTACAGGGAAGAAAAAACTGAATCAGCGCCAGATCATGCAGTGTGTATGGTATTTGGTTTTCCTAATCAAGAGATTATCAGAGAGGCTGAGCGTATATTGGCTGAACTCAGATCAAATGACGCCTCTACTTAAACCTCCACCTCATACTGCGCCAAACCCGGCGCAGTGCCTTTAATCTCGCCATCCTGAATAAATGCTCTCCGTCCGGCAGAAATTGACTCCCCTCTGACGGTTATAACCGAACCATCCCTTAACTCTGCCTGACTGGTACCATTGCCATTATTGGCGGTAATGGTGGCGACAATTCTTACGCCTTCAGGTATTAGAGCCTTGAACTTTTGCCAGATGTTGGTAGTGGCCACGACCTTCTCTTCGATTTTGGATATGCGGTGCTTTTCTTATGATCAGACACCCTACACAGATTAGCCACACTGCTAATATTTTCAGATACAAACCTAAGCAGGAGGCTGTTGCTAATGAAAGATCAAATAAACATCAACCTGGATCGTGTGAAGTCAATTATTGACTCTTTTGACGATGCTCAATTTAACACTACTGATGTGATCAGGCGTTATAGTGGAGGCTTCTTTTCTAACAAAGAAACACCAGCCTCTTTCTCCTTTAATGCTCAATTTGGAAAAATCCTAAAAAGTAACGAAGACCGCTTAGGCATTAATGAGTTCGAGAGTAATCAGCCTGTCCCGGATGATAACGGGCATGAAACTTCCACTTCAGTGTGGGCCAAGCGCAGCCATTAGTCCTTCAGGCAAGAGTTTCATCAGCCAGCTCAGCACAGTGGAAGTGTTGAGCTGTTTCTTTTTGACTTAATAATGCCTCTCGAGCTCAATTGACTGGAGCACTTTACCTATTGCACTTCTCACATTCGTGGACAGACACAAAGCTCGCCAATTACCAGAAACATCCTGCACCTCAACCAGCATACCCGGTTCAATCAGCCCGGGCGCAGTATTGCTGTCCGTTAGAGGCATCTCCAATGTGGTAATACTTTGATGGCCACCTTTGGCCAGTTCGTTTCTGCCTCGCTCAGTATTCACTTGTGTTTCCGTCAGCCAGTCTTCCAGAATATCCGGCGCTGGTTTATCTCCTGCAGTGCCCTGCCGTTTTACATTGACCGCTACGCCTGCATGGGTGCCTGACACATAGACGGCATTGTATTCCGGCTCTGGCCTCCAGCTGGCGCTGAGGTTAATGACCATGCTGGCCGGTACGATCTTGTCCATGGTGGCAGTATTCCAGCTCCAGGGGCTGGCCGGATAACGGGGTTTGATGTTCAGCTGGTCGGCATCCCTGGAAGGAATGATCACGGCACCTGCAGTGCTGGCCAGTCGAGCGATGACGGTCATGGCGGTTTCACTCTGGTAGCTGAAGCTGCCACCAGGGATGATCCAGTCGGGTGTGCTGTAGGCATCGAGTAGCGGATAGATGGCAGAGAAGCCGGTGTTGGCCAGCTCTTCAGTGATTGCCTGTTTTGCGTTGAGGTTGCTGCTGTTGGACTTGCTGCGCTTGGGTGCATAAGGTGCTGCCAGCAATTGTGTACGGCTGGTTCCGTAGATGGTGTATTGTTCTTGGCCGAATGCTCTTGAGCCGGTGTAGCGTTCCACAATGAAGACCCACTTCCAGCCATTAATGTCGACCTCGATCTGCTTGGGCCCGTTCTGATCCGGTTCCACTAATGCCAGGCTACTGGCTCCCCAAAGCTCTCCGTTGAGTGCCCAGCTGAAACTGTCGATGTCGAGGCTGATGTCCATGTTGCTCATCTCGATAGGCGTTCTGGTGGGCAGTGTCACCACGCTGATGGTGTTCATAAGTAGATAAGTGACCCTGTTCTCTGGTTGTTCGGGTTGTGGCTTTTCGATGACATCGATCTCACCTCCATAGTCACCTGTGAGCGTTTCATCTTTAGCTTTTCTGCCGGGTCCCCATGGGATGATAACGGGCTCATCCTGAGTGCCGTTACTGCTGAAGGCTGACTGCTGCAGGGAGTCTCTTGGCTGAATGGCTCGGTTGGCTGTTCTCTCGCCCAGATTGAAATACACATCTGGGGTGGACACTGGTGAGTAACGTCGAGCCTGAAAACTGAAGTTCAGCAGTGCGGGTGCTGGTATCTGGTAGTCGCCGACGGTGTTCTGATGCGTTGGGCCGTACTCATCACTGCGATCAAACCGCTCGGTGTTCTCTCTGTCTCTCTGCGTACCTTGCTGCCAGTGTTCAGAGCTTTGCTGCTCTCTTGCCTGGATACTCTGGTCCCTGGACTCACTGATGCTAAGTTCTTTCGCTGGTGGTTGCTGCCAGAGAGCCTGTTGCTGAGTCTGGCGATCACTGGCTTGCTGGTGACTGATTCTGACGGCTTCCTCCAATTCAGGCACCTTGCCCCAGAACAGTCCTAACTGCGAGCTTTCCAGAGTGTTGGCCTGATGACTACTTTGCTGAACACTGGCCTGAATCGTCACTGAGTTCTGGAACGTTCCCCTGGCAGATACCTGGTAGGCGTTGCCTGTCTGCCACTGGCTCTGGCAGGCACTGACGACAGTCGGCGGTGGAATAAAGGCATAGCTGGGCTGCGGATAAAACTTAAAGTGGGAGGCGGGTTGATAAGCCTCCCGGGTAAAGTTGAAGTCCTGAGTCTTCTCTGGAAAGTAAGCCACTTAAACCACCGGTTCGATCTCGGGTGTCACAGGGCCATGGGCCAGAGGACGAGCATAGGGCTTGGCTTTGAATTGAGCGGTGCCGATGACCTTGATACTGTCATCAAACCACCAGGTGGGTTCGGTGCTGTCACCTGTGCCTGCCACTGTGCAGATATAGACATAGCCTTGGAAGTTGGCAGGACGGATTACTTGGCCCACTGCGTAGGTGGTGTTGGCTTGCCAGACTTCTCCATAGTCGTCCATGGCCACCACGATCACGGCTCCTTCATAGGGGCTGGTGTCCAGGGAGTAGCTGCCACTGACGCTGTCGCTGAGCACACTGTTTAAAACGGCGTGTTTTGTTTCCTGGCTGCCATCGACTTCCAGTTGTGCCTGAGTGATGGCAAAGACCCGGCGAGCCACCGGCAGATCGTCTTCCGTAACGGTGCCCTGGATGCAGGTGGTGTTGCCGTTTCCCGGGATGATGATACCGCCGCCATTGTCTGAAGAAGGTGGACCATTGTTGTCGCTCCAAACGACAGTGGTGTCGTCAGTGTTAGTCCACTGCAGTTCTGAGGCAATATTGTTACGGCTGGTGATGATTTTCAGTGGGTTGCCACTGTCTTCAAAGTCCCAATGCCAAACGGTCATAGTGGAGCTAGAAGACGAAGTGACAGGTATCGGTGAATTGTTATAGGCATTGGTCAGTGTTGCCTGCACTACAAGCAGACCTTTAGCATTACCAGAAGCTGAACCATCCCCTCCTAAAATAACCCGAGTGAAGTTAGCAAATGTATTCATGCTAGAGTGTCCATAGATTGATTGAACTGTCTGGGTTACGCCATTGATTTTAATGACGACTCTATCCTGAACATTATTTTTGGCAGGATTGAAGGTCACCACCAGCTCGAATAATTCATCAAAGGGAATACTCAACTCGCTATACCCACGGCATCCCAGCCGAGTGCCGTAGTAACCCAGCACTTTGACGATGCCGCTTTCTATCCAGATCAAGGTCTGATAATTACTACCGGCAGCACTGCTGTTATCTGCAAATATTCGCAGTAGAGGGATGTTCTGGTCTGCTTGACTGGAATCCACCTGCAGAAACGCATGAAAAGAAAAATCTCTTCTGCCATAGAAGCCTTCATTGTTACTGGCATTGGCTGACGGACTTTCCAGCCGTCCTAAGAGGTTTTCTGGAGTAAACCATATTGCGGCCATCAGTCAGCATCCCCCCGAATCTGCAATGTAAACTGGTCACTGGTTTCGGTGCCCTGTCCGGCCAGCACAGTTCGACAAATCCACACCGGAGCCAGACAACCGTCAGTATCAAAACGAATAACATTGCCCACAGCCCATCCGGTTCCCCAACCCTCAGATTTGATGGTGAAGTAGGGTGTACCGGTTTCCGGATTAATGGGTGCAGCATCAGTAGCAGTCGTGGCCGTATCAATAATCCCGAGTTTCTCTTCCACAATCTGGAAGGCGCTACCGGACGTGAAAATAATCGCCCACTTGCCGAAGATGGCTCCCTTGTTGGTCACCACCAATGGATAGTTAATGGTGTTGTACTGGGCAGTCGTGTTATCGCCGATGCGCTCATCGGTCCAGTTGGGATCGCCACCGTCCCAGACTTTCTGACTGAAGAAGTTGTGAACCCTAGCTTGCAGGTCACCATAAACCACGGCGCTGCTGACCTGTGTTTCATTGGCTGGTAAGTCCCAGGGCACCGGAGCGATGATGGTGATCTCGCCATTAATCTGCACGTCGCTGGCCACGCTCATATGCTCGACCCGGTCTTTGATGGTAAACGGCGCAGTCAGACTGTTGCTCTCTGCATCCTGAAGCAGCAGTGGATCGGCAAAGGTAACGGTACCTGCTTCACGATCCGTCGTGTATTGGGCTGGATCGAGGGTTTGGCCCTGGCTGTCCTCCACAGTGATCTCTGCCTGATGATCACGGTTCAAGGTGATCAGTTGGCCCGCTATGGGCGTGCCTGCATCAGTGTTTTGGCTATGACTGATGACCACAATATCCCCCGGGCGATAAATCGGTACTTGGCCATCGGGTGGCAGCCTTACCGGGTCCAGACCAATCAGCTCGGCATCCAGTGGCAGGCTGGTTTCCACTATGCAGTTGTAGCGCACACTTTGAGGGATGACATAGATAGGATCGGTGCCATCGGTGAAGATCAGCTCACACCAGCCAGTGTTGGCATCCATGGATCCCTGAACCTCTGACGTGTTGATGTCGCCGTTAAAGTCTGCGGTGGCGGTGATGATCTCGGCATTATCCACCCGCACTGCGGTGAGCTGAAGGCTTCCGGTCCGGATGGGTGCACCTGGTGTCCTGAAAGCCACTGCATCGACTTTAAAGCCTCCGGAGATGGTGGCAGCCGCTTGGACTGTTGCTGTGTTGACGGTGCCAGAGGGATAGACGGCCAGCGTCGCCACGCCTCCGGTGTAATCAAGGGTGCCTACCGATGATCCGGCATTCGTCTGACTGCTGACGTTTTTGTACAGCACACCGTCTCGATCAAAGTAGAGCTCACCGTTCCATTCCAGAATGACACTGCCGGGCAGCAGTGGATCTTCAATCAGTGGCAGCAGGTCGATGGTCAGCTCTGGCGTACTCAGAGTATCGGTATTTGCCTGATGGCTGAGGCTGTTGCTCTGGGCCTTGCTGGTTACTGTGCTGCCAGAGAAAACTTCAGTCTTGGTGGTGTTGGTGTAACTCAGTCTGTATTTGTAGGACTCTCTACTGAGTGTGTACTCCGGATAGCTGTAGTTTTCTGTCGCCTGCAGGGTGAAATTCCCCGTCTGATAATCAATCGTGCCGACAATATCACGCCAGTTGCCGTTACCATCGTCAGTGTAACTTTTAAATCGCTGAGACTTGGTCTGGTAGGTGGTATAGTCACTGCTGCGACTGCTGGCGTGCTGTGGCACATTACTTTGTCGATCCACCAAAAACTGAACCTGAACGGAGCCTGGCAAGAGCGGTGCACCCGCAATGGTGCCGGTTATTAAACCGGAACCATCCACTGTCACATCCACAATGCCACCGGCTACTGCGCCTTCTTCGTACTGAATCTCGATCTCGGTGCCCTGGTCTGGCAAGGCATTCAACACAAAGCCCAGCTCACCCGGGGCATAATAGACACTGCCTGAGCCATCGCCCGTCAACAGGCCGTTGCCCTGATCAGTCAGGGTCTTGGTTTGCTCACTGGCCAGATAGGTGATGACGACACTGCCTGGCTTGATACCTGGCTTCGCAGTGGTGTGCCGAAACGAAAATTTATCCACCGCCACCGAGCCAGTTCGCAGAGTGATTTCGTCATCCGCCTGGGCGATATAACTGAACACCAGCTTGCTGTCGGGATCGGGCAATCCGTCCAGAGTCACCGCCACGCTGCCAGTGCTGAAATCCATAGTGCCCGAGCCTGAACCAGCCAGCAGACCATTGCCCGGATCGCTCAGGTCTTGCCACTTGCCCAGAGAGATATAGCTCACCACCAGGGTGCCAGGCTTGGGCTTGGCCCCGGCAAAGTTGAAGGTATAGTTAAAGCCACGGTTCTGGGAGGTGATGTCCAGGGTGCCACTGATGGCGGCTCCGGTGATGCCAGTGGCAGGCTGGTATAGGGCAGTAGCCGTACTGGTATAGTAACTGCTGTTTCGCCAGACGTTCAGCTCACCGCTGTCATAGTCAATGGTCAGGTTGCTGTAGTTATTGGCCCCGCTTTTGTGTACCAGCTGGCCGGTTTTGTCGTCTTCAAAGGTGCCGCCTTCTAACGACAGAGTCACGGTTCCTGGTAGTGCTCCCGTCTGCAGAAAGACCCGGCTCTGGTTACCGGACAAGTGCACAAAAGAGATGCTGACATTGCGTTGTGCGGCAGAGGTGGCCACCATCCTTTTGGCGGTGTAGCCGCCATACTGATCAACCACCGGACTTTCTACTCGGGCGCTGGGCACCAGAGGTGAATAAACGCTGTTGACCTTCAGAGTCAGATCGCCCTGGTTAATGGCTGCTTTGGTTGGCTGGATGCCGTAGTAGCGAGAGGTGTCTGCAATCTGGGTCGACTGAACTGAGGTCTTCGCTTCGCTGGCTCCCTGGCCATCCACAGGCATAACGGTCCCTGCTGGTGTGGCAGTGCCGCCTGGAAAACGATCTATCAGTGCCACACTGATCTCCATATCCAGCCGCCGACGTTCAAAGTCGACATAGCTGCCTGCGCTGTATGCATAGGTGAAGGTTTCGATGCGGTGTTCCACTTTGGTGATGCGGACGTACTGCTCCTTTTTGCTATCGCTGTTGTACAGCCGATAAACTTCCCCAATCTCCGGCAGGGCTTTTTCTTCTCGCTGAATGCCGACAATGCTGCGCTGGCCTACCAGCTGATCACCCAGCAGTTCAAAGCTGGCTGATGTGCCCGGCACCACATAGGCTTCGATCCGGTCCCGGGCAGCATTGCGCTCATCGGTCTGGCTGTCGGTGTTGAACAGCAGCACACTGACATTGTCGTCATCCGGTGCGTCGGTGAGGATGATATGACTGCCCAGATAAGCATCGTTGTTGTCGGTGCTGATGCCGATGTAGGCTTTACGCAGGGCGACATCGCCGATGGTGCGGTCAATCCGGGAGATGTCCTGAAAGAGGTTATTCACATTTCCGTCGATCACCACAGTGCCAGTGGCCCGGCCACCGCCGTCCTCCTCGTCACTGAGACGCTGGCTTTCAAAGAGTTTTACATCATCGTTGTTAATGGGCATCCCTTGCTCCTGGTAATATTTTATTGCTTATTGGACGGTCAGTAGTCGAATAATCAGGCTGTATTGGTAGTCATCACCCGGATAGGCATAGGGCAGAATCTGTCGGGCTTCGACGGGCGCACCCGAGCTGCGATCAAAGATCACTGAGTACTGTCTTAGATCCGGCAAGGTCAGAGTCATGACTTTGTTGGCGATCTGGCTCAGTGCGAGCAGATTGACCACCACGGAGCGTGATACCCAGGCGGCGTCCTCGCCACCGTTCAGCTCGATAGATCGGCCATAGCTTTTGCTCTGCTCCTGGATCAGCAAGCCTCCGGTCAGGCTGCGGTCCTGGCTCTGCTCCACAGGGTTCCAGTCGAACTCATTAATCCATAACAAATCGTCGGGCAGTGTGATGCTATCCAGTGTCATCAGGCAGACCTCATTCCGGCATTTTTCAGAGCTTCCAGCAGTCGTCTTTCATCACCGGGCTTAACGCCCACATCCACTTGGCCTCCCGGGTATTCCAGACGAATGACTTTCTCTGGTGATCTACTTTGGGTGGGTTGCCTTTGGGTTTGAATACGTGATTTTTCCTGTTGAGCTTGCTGCTCCCTTTGCTTTTGTACTTTCTCTTGTTGCTGAAGCTGGTACTGTCGCTGCTTCTCGGCCCGGATCGATTGATTCAGCGAGAGCGCCTTCTGCAGGTTACTCACCGCCTGAAAGTCACCGTCCTGTTTGGCGATGGCCAGCTCCAGCTCGAGGTCTTTCTTTCGGGCTTCGTAGCGGCGTTGCTCGATATCGCCCTGCCTACCCTGAAGGCGATCCAGTTCATCCTGAAGGCTGTTCAGTGTGCCTTGGGTGCTGTCTGACAGCCGTTGCATACTGTCGTTGGCTTGCTCAATGGATTGATTCAAACGATCCAGGTCTTGCTGGTCGAGCAGGTTCAGACTCTCAGCCAGGTGCTGACCATCGCTGGCCATCTGTTGCGCCGACACAGAGCCGTTTTCGTAGCTCTGTACCAGGTCTTCCAGAGCGATTTTCTGTTCATAGAATTCAGCTCTTACTGAAGCGGCATTGGTGGCTGTTTCCTTCATCCACCTTCCGAGACCGGTGGTATCCAGTCCGACATTGGCAGTGGCCAGAGCCTGGAGTTCCTCTTTGGTTTCAGCCAGTGTCGCTTTCAGCTGTCCCAGCTCACCCAGAGTGTCAGTGGTATCGATCTGTGCAGCGCCTTGCATGGACAGAAAGGTGTCCTCTGCCTGAGCACTCAGACCGTAGAGCTCCGAGGTAATGTTGTTGTAAAAACCGATTAAACCATTGAGTGTGCCCGATGCACGTTCTGCCCCCTGTGCCTGTTTATCACCGGCCTCATCCACGGCATCACCCAATGACCGGGCAGCCCCTGCTGCAGACCGGGCACCGTCTTCCAGCTCGGCCAGCTTCTCTCTGCTGGCCACTAATGCTTCGTTGTATTGTTCTTGGGTCAGGGTACCGTCCGCGAAAGCTTGAGACAGTTTTACGGCCAGATCAGCAAGCTCTGTGCGGGTTTCTGCGGCGTTGATCTGCTTCAGGGCATCAGCAGCGTCGGTAAAGGCTTTCTTGGCGGTCTGGCCGGATTCAACGTAGACCGAATTAAGCTTGACGACATCTTGTTCGACGGATGCTGTCGTTTTTTGGCTTTCATTACGGATGGCTTGCTGGGTACTTTGGCTGGATTGAACAATCGCTTCACCCAGCGACTGCCAGTTGTTGTTAATGTCCTGCACATCTTCTTTTACTGCTTCCCTGAAACCCGCCGTCACTGCTTTCAGTGATTCACTAAAGGACTGGAGTTTTTGGGCCGACTCTGTCGCACCTAATGCATTCAACATACTGCCCATCCCTCGGGAAACGGATGAGATAACTTCGCTGAACACCAGTCCAAAAGACTTAACGGCCAGGGTAAAGCCATTAAAGAACAGTTGGATTGAATTACCGGTCAGAGTAAAGGTGTTATTGAGACTGGCCAGGGTAGAAGCAATACGCTGACTGGCAGACTGAAGGCTGGCCACCACTCCTTCAAACGTCAGCCCAGTGAAGTTAGCCTTGATCGCCTCCCCCATCTGCACAAACGCATCGCTGATGGACTGAGCCAATCGAGACAAACGACCATCTTCAGACATAATACTGATCTGGTCGGAAAGGCTTTTGAGTTGATCCTTGGCATAAGACAATGCGCCACTCTGGGCCACTTCATCCAGAAAGTTCTGCCAGCTGTCTTTCAGGTTGCTAACATAACCGGACAGCAGTGACATATTCTTGGCTGCTGCTCCTTCAGCACTTTTGCCTATTTCGGCAATCAGCAGAGCAATGTTATCCCGCCCCAGCTTTCCGGCAGACGACAGCTTCTGCAATTCCTGCACATTTTTCCCGGTGGCCTTTTCCAGCAATTCCCAAACGGGAACACCTCGCTCCACCAGTTGTAAAATTTCCTCTCCCTGTAGTTTCTGTTTTGCCCACGCCTGACCAACTGCCAGCGTGATGCCATTCAGCCTCTCCATGCCACCGCCGAGTTTGGAAGCCTGATCCACAATGGTCTGCATGCTGCCATCCATGGGATCAAGGCCAAAGGCTTTTAGTCGGACAAACGCCTCGGAGACTTCTTCTAACTGGAATGGTGTGTTGCGGGTGAAGTCTTTAATCCACGCCAGCGCCCGTTCACCTTCAGTCATGGAGCCCATAACGGCCTCCAGCTGAACACTCAAACGCTCAAACTTATCGCCTGTAGTCAACATGGACTCAATGCCACGCTTGATGGTGTAAAGGCCTGCACCCGCTGCAACCAGGGCAGCGAATCGTCTGGTTAGACGACCAATACCCGATGATGCCTGCTCTGCATCTTTGGCTACTTTCTTCAGGGTATCTTTCTTGAGGGTTCGGTCAGCAGCTTTTGCCTTTTTATTGGCCTTCTCAAAGGCATAACCGGTTTTTTCTAATTCACCGCTGAGTTTTTGCTGTTGCTGTGCCAGTCTGGCACTGGACAGTCCTGCCTTATTCAGCTGGTTCCTCAGATTGGCCAGTGCTTCACGTTGACGACCATAAGCAGTGCTACTCTTTCTGACCTCTTGCCTTGCTTTGGCCAGAGCGGTTTTCATCGCCTTGGTGGGCTGCTCGGCACGATCTACTTCTTTTGCCAGTGCAGCCACTTTCGTCTGGGCTGCTCGAAAGGCTTTCCCGGCCTCAAAAGTCGCCCTGGTTTGCTTTTCAAAAGACGTGAGTAATTCTTTTTGGTCTTTCAGTTTGCCAAGCTGGTCTTTCAGGTCTGCCGCTTCGCCCTTCAGATAATCAAGGGATTTAGCCGACTGTTTCACCTTGCCTGACAGCGCATCTTTTGCCTTCAGGACTAACTGAATGGCGGACTGTTTGAGTGAGGCCATGGTCTTTTTTTATAGAGAAATAAGCCCCGGAAACGAGGCTTTATAGATAAGGGAGTTACTGCGCGAGATCAATTTGCATAAATGTGCTCAAGCCAGAGACAGTGATGGTGCTGTCTGCCAGCACATCAAGTTCCAGCGGAATACTGGCAAAATCATCGGAAATAAAATCCAGATTCTGCACTGGGGAAAACTTCACCCGATGCACACGGATATTAAATGCCTTGCCATCCTGTGCATCGTTCAGGCCTTCCATGAACAGCACGAACTCCTTTCCGGATTCGATCAAAGCCTGCACCATATCAGAAGCCAGTGGCGTATAGCTGACTGTAATACCAAGGTTATCAATACCTCCGCCTGCAACGACTTTGATTCCGGCCTTGGTCAGTGTGTAGTCAACGCCTGCGACCAGAGTGGTACTCAGGCTGTCTTTAACCGTAATGGTTTTGGTCAGGTCAGGCATTTTATCGAACGGAATCAATTCATCAGCCACACCAAAAGACGTGTGGGGTTCATCGGTAACTGCCGTGGTTGATCCGGCTGTAGCTGATCCACGTAGCGCCATAGCCAGATTATCTGCCGTAAAGTCGTGGGCAGTGAGGCTGGCAGAAATAGACGAGATCCGGCTGATAGTGTTTCGGTTACCGCCACCGCCCAGGTAGTTTTTCAGTTCCTTTTTATCTTCTTCAAAACTGAACTTGAACTCGCTGACGTTACCAACCGGCAACAGAGGTGCGGTGTCATCGGCAGGTTTGAGGTAGATGCTTCCGGCACCAATAAAACTGCGGTCCATCGTAGACATGGTTTTTCTCCTATCTTGTAGGCCATGGGTTAATCATGGGAGGGTTTTACATGTTAGAAATGCTGTTTGAACAGCTCAATGTATTTGGTAGACAGTTAGAGGTTTGTTGTCTGAGTCCAATGACTGGCTTCTTTCGGAACGGATATTGCCATACCTGTCCACAGGACTCCGGCAGTCATACGGTCTGCGCCCGGATGACCGATGAGTTCCTGCAATTTTCCCTGTCCAAAGGTAACGACCTCATCACACCTAATCCTGCGTTTGGCTTTCCCGGCCTGAAAGCCGGTGACCGTTGGTGTCTGTGCGTAAGTCGCTGGGTGGAGGCTCATAAGGCAGGTGTCGCTCCGCCGGTTTACCTGGCTGCGACCAATATGGCAGCGCTTGAAATGGTTGACTTGGCGACGCTGGAGCAGATGGCATTGGATTGTTATTAAACGACGACTTCAATGTGTAGCTGCAAGTCAGCAAACGAAAGATGGGCATTGCTTGGGGCAATATCAAACCGGGTTTCACTGAAGCTGATATTTCGGGCTTCTGGAGTGAAGCGTTGCCCAGTGGTGAATAGCTCACGGATAGAGCGGGTTAAATTCAGCAGTGTGTAAGTCGTATCCTTGTTGGTTTTGGCCACGGCACTGATATTGAATTCCATCCGGTACTTGGCTCGTTGGCCCTGTCGTTGTTCTTCATTGATGGATTCCAACTGCACCAGTATGGCCGGGAGGTCTAAATCCTGTTCCTGACCTGTAGCTGAATAACCAAGGAGGGTATTTTCAGAAACCTGCTGTAGATGCGATAACAGACTCTCAATAATCTGTCGTTCAGGATTCAACGTTGAAGGCATAATTCAATTCCTGATAAAGCAGTTCAGCAAAACGATCCAACAGCACTGGGCCCAGTTTTTTCAAAGACGCTTCGGCCTTCGCTTCGATAGGTACGGTTTGCTTTTCCAGCGGTAAGCCCATCCACATCCAGCGGCCAGAGCGTTTGGATTGCTGGTAACGGTGCTGCCAGTTTGCCTGGCGCTGAAAAACCAGAGTTTTATCGGTATTGTGCGGTTGCAACAAAAAACTGCCTTGCCAAAAACGACTGCCAACCTGAATGCCTTGGCGGGTTTGCCTTGGATTGCCAAAGCGATGGGCTCCCACTGGGTTGGTACCAATCCAGACCGTCATATAACGTTCCTTACCTGGGGTTCTGTTGCTGCGTACGACAATCCGGTTCAGTGCTTTAATTTGTTTTTGTGATAGGTTCAGTTGCCGGGATAAATCCCGTAATACCTGACGTTCAGCCCAGCGACTTAACTTGGTCAACGCCCTTTGAATAGCTTGCTCAGTTTTTTTCGGTGAGTCTTTGAACAGTTTGGTTAACGCTTCAATGTCACCACTGACTTCCTGTTCAATGAGCATAGATATTCCATTTTGCTAAATAGCCATCGTCTTTTAGTTTGCGATCCACCTCATAAACCTGACCATTGACCGACAGGGTATCGCCACGCTTGAGCCGGATAGCACTATCTACTGAGAGAACGGTGACTTCACCCTGAACAGCTTCATACTGGCCAAGTTCCACCAGTTCCCTGCTGATAATGCCCCGAGTTTCCAGAGATGACTGATCAGAAAGCGTCAGTAAAACCGACTGCCCAAAAGTTGAAAGAAGGGTGTGATCCATCACTTTGAATGCTTCATCCATTTGAGCAGTCTCCTTTCTTAGCTCATGGTCAGTTTGATGACTGCCCGTGGTCGTAGATTGATTGGCAGCGGATTAGACTGGGTATGAACAATCACGCCTTTCTCAAAATCCATTACCTTCTGCTTGGCATAGCGTGGCAGGCCGATGGTGTTGACGGTCTCGACAAAGTCTGCCGGTGCAAACCAGGTTCTGAAGATATCTGCACCCGTTGGGTAAAGGTACGCTTCATTGGCTGCGACAAAATCTTTGCCGCCCACTGAACCCCGGTATTCCTCCCAATCAATATCGGCAAAACGGAATCGGCCCTTGGGATCGATACGCAGTGCTTCGCCATCCTGCCAACGTTGATAAGCTTCTTTGACCGACTTGTGACCAACCAGCCCATCAAAGAAGTCAGAGCCACAGAATGCATGGAGGCCGCTGTAGGGTAATGCACCCAAAGCATCATCAACCAGACGACGGGCTTTGACGCCCTGGGCTCGAACATCCGTGGTAGTGCTGCTGAACTTGAAGTCATGGGTCTGCTGAGTGACACCAAACTCATCAAACAGGTTGTAGAGTATGGTGCTGCCATCGCCATCCAGGATTTCACCCTTGAGGGCACCCATACGCAGAAACTCCAGCGTCACCTCGTGGTTGGCGTTCATCTTTTGTAAACGCTGGTTAACGACGGCCTGAACACCCTGCATGGCATCTTCACTGCCAAACTGACGGACATTCTGCACTTCGGCAGCAAGAATAGTGCTGTCGTGAGGAATATGGGGCACAACAAAACTACGCAGCTGACGTTTATCGCCAATAGCCTGAGTCGCCGGTGCGCCTCGCTCGGTCGATGGCAGCAAGCGGAGTTCACCGTTAATGCTTTCCACCACGACGGTTGTGGTATTGATACCGCTCTCTTGAAAGAGTCCCAGTTGCCCAAGACGACCAGGCTTGTAGTCCATCTCATTGATGGTGGCGGTCAGACTGGTAAGGCTGAATGCATCGTCATTAAAAATATCCAGCATGTTCTCGCTCCTTGATAACGGAAATAGGAATGTGTGAAGAAAGAGTTACAGCAGAAAAATCAGGACGGGTTATTCGGTGCGCAGGATAATATCCAGCCCGGCCAGTTGATCCACGGCCGTTGCCTTTTGCTCATCGGTGATACCGGCAGGCCAGATCAGCAGGCTGTCCACTACTTCTGCCAGGCGGGCGATAATGACACCATCAGCACCCGAGGCATCCGTCACTTTGCCAGCGTAGAGAATGCCCGCAGCGGTTTCGGTGCCATCCGCTGCGGCAGGATCAAGAGGGCTGTAGATACCATCTGCAGAAGCCTTGCCGACCACAGTTCCAGGCTCCATCGTCAGGTTCGCAGCCAGTGGGACCTGCTCACGACTAATGGTGTTGTTTCCTTCAGACACGAGAAATTCACCGGTGTAGACCGATTCCGTTTTTACACTCATCGTTAAAGTCCTTTTTTGAGGATTTATATGGAGGGGTTATGCTCTGTTGCGTCGGCTGTAAATAGCCTGCGTATCAATAGCGACAGTGGTTTGCTTTAAGCCCTGCTGCTGTGGGGTAAGGGCTGTATTGATGGGTTCATCTTCAGCGGTCACTAGTTCAAACAGGGTATTTTGAACGTCGAATACTGATAGATCGTCTCTTATGAAATCCGCAGCTTTATCTGGGAAGCCTGCTGTCTGGCAGAGGTTCTTAATCTGGTCATAGCTGGCGAGTCGAACCTTGACTTCATCTTCCGACAGTGACGCTTTAAGAATTGCAGAGGTTTTTTCTGGATAACCAGCCTGACTGCAAAGATCTGCAATAGCCACAGAATCAAGTTGAGGTTGCGGCTTAACTGGTTCTGTCTGACCTTGAGCTGGTCCATAGCTGTCCGGTGCATTACTGAACATGGAAACATCAAACCGGGCAGCAGCCTTGATGGGAGTATCCACCTGATCAACCAAGCCTGCAGTCATTGCTTCAGTTGCCGTGTACCAAGTCTCGCTATCCATCAGGGCTTTCATTTCCTCAATGGTTTTCCCGGTTCGGGCAGTGTAAGAGACGGCAATACTGTCGGCGATCTTATCCATAACATCGGCGGTTTTTCGCATGGCTTCCGCGTCGCCCTGTGCCCAGCCATAGGGGTTATGGATCATCATCATGGCATTCTCAGCGATGGTGATAGTATCTCCGGCCATGGCAATGACACTGGCAATGCTGGCCGCCAACCCTTCGATGGTGACATGGATATTGGCTTTATGCAGACGCAGAGCGTTATAGATGGCAATACCTTCAAACACCATTCCGCCCCGACTATTGAGGCGGACATTGATCTCTGTGGCATCCAGATTGCGGATTTGATCCACCACACTCTGTGCCGAAACGCCGTACCAGTCATCAATATCATCAAAGATAAACAGCTCTGGTGTCTGATTCGCTTCATTCTTAAAGGTGTACCACTGTCGACTATGACTCATCCCTGTCATCCTTTTCTGGTTGATTGGAAGCTTTATTGTTTTCCGGGTCACGGCCATCGCTGTCGTATCTTAATGAGTGGCCATCTGCCCGGCGATTATCAGCGGCAATTTCGCCATCCATTTGCTCACTGTCAAAACCCAGCTCGCTGACCACTTCGGAACGGGACTTGAAACCAGAGCGCACTGCCATTTTCTGTGCCTGCATATCCTGAACTGGATGCATATACGGCCAGCCATGAGCAATCCACTTCACACGACGATAGTTTCTTGGTTGATTGCCATAGTCAGGAATGGATACTGAGCCATTAAGCACCGCCATATCCAGCCAGCGATTCCAGACTGGCCGGCAGAACTGAAAGATGATCTGGTTATGCTGAATCTGCTGGATGCGACGGCGGAACTCATTGATGATCAGACGCAGTGCCCGATCGCTGACTCCAGCCATATCGCCGGAAAGCAGTTCATAGGGCAGACCAATACCTGCGGCAATCGCCATTAACTGCTGTTTCATAAAATTGGGGTAGTCTGCGGCGGTACCCGGCGGGTTATTGAACTCGACCTCTTCACCCGGTGCCAGTTCTTGCATGGTTCCAGGTTCCATTGCCACCATGGGCAGACCATTGTCGCCAAAGACCAACGGCTTGCCAGTCAGAGGATCAATGGGGTCTTGTTCTGGTGATGGTTTCTTAATAAAACCGGTGAACAGGTTGGCTATTTCCTGTCGTAATAGCGTGGCATCATCAAATTTATCCAGATGGTAGAGTCTGACTAATACCTGAGTCAGCAATGGCTGGCCTCTCAATTGTCCCGGACGCAGGGCTTCAAATATATGAAGCACATTTTCGGCCTTCACCCTGACCAGCTTGGTGCTGTCAAAAGCAAACTCAGCTGGATGCTCCCGGTGAAAGTAGTAAGCCACCCGCTGACCCAACTTATTGAACTCAATCCCGGCCTTAATCACATGGCCATTGTCTAATGTCTCGTTATAGCTGATGGGGACAAACTCGGATTCCAGCACCTGAAGTTGCAAGGGAACGGATAGCCCATCTTCTGGCCTTCGGGGACGAAGCCTGACAAAACACTCACCACCTTCAAACATGGCGCGGGTAATCAGCGATTGCTGTCCGGTGAAACTTAGCAAACCATCAGCATCCGATTCATCGGACCATTGCAGAAAGAGGTTTTGCAGCTGTATCCGTAAACCGTCGTCGTCCACCAGAGATTTGGGCGTAATGCCACGACCAATCACATTACTGACCAGCTTTTCCAAACCACTGCTGGCCCAGGGGTCATTGCGGATTGCTGCCCGGGAACGGTTAATCAGTTTGGACAGATCAGCAGTGAGTGCGGTATTCGGGGAAAGTCCTGGTGCATACCAGCTTTTGGCTCGTCGTCCCATGCCCGCGGCGGTGTAGGCTGAGTTTTTGAAACGAAGAAAAAGGTTGGTGAGCAATCCCATGCTCAAACTCCCTTGGATGAATAGATGCCGTATTGCTTTGGCCGTTTCTGTTGTTTAATCAATTCACGCTCAATGGCTTGCAATCGCCTTTCCATTTCGGCGAAGCTGCTGTATTCAACCCGGCGGCCTTCAAATTCCACAGTACGGGTCTCACGCAAAAGCACTGCCCGTTTCAGGGCCTGATATTCTGCCTCAGTAATCATGGAGGTTATCTCTGAAGATAGGAGCTGCGGGATGAACGGCGAACTGCTTTTGGCTTGTTGTTGGTTTCTTCTAATTCTGGATCAGGCGTATCTTCTGGTGCTGGTCGACCTTTAGCGAGCAATTCCAGGTTGATACCTCGGTGCTGCTGGAGGATACGGATTGCTGCCAGCGAATAGACCCTACAATCCAACGCTTCATTTCTGCGGTTCTTGGCATCCCAAGTAAAGTAGGGCACACCGAGCCGGTACTTCTTTATCTTTTCTTCTGCAGTGGCCTGTTTGAAATAATCTTCATCAAAGCAATCCTTGACTGGCCAGTGACAGTAACCCTGCCCGGGCTCTAAAACTCGGTAACGCTGATAGATAAGCTCTTTCGCAGTATCGGTGCCGACCAATGTCAGGTAGACCCCTTTCTTGTTTTTGGTTTTGGGAAATGTGGCGATAGGTTTGCCAGCCTGAGATGAACCCTTAACTGGAATTGCCCAATCGGCTCCTTGCTTACGACAGAAAGCATACACCTCATCGGTGTAGTGACCACCAGAGTCAATGCAGACCTGAGCTACATTCATTTTGATGCCATCCTGCCGGGTGTAAGTTTTGTGCAGCATATCCGTCAGGGCATCCCATATTGGCTGACGGGATAAGTCACCGTATAAACGGACATAATCAATAGACCAGCTTTCCTCTCCAGCTCCCCAACCCGTCACTTCAAACTCAAAGCGGTCATCCTGGACATCACAGCCAACCGTCAGTATCTCCACCCACCAAGGCAACTCTGCCGGGTAATGTTCCCTTCGCTGGTAGAGCAAGGTATGTTCTACCGTTTCACCTCTTTCCGTCCATGTCTCACCGAGAACAGTATTGGTCCAGTCCTTGAACTGTACCGGGTTACTTTTGGCGGCGAGAAAGTCCTCTACTGCATTTTGCCAGCTGTACCAGCCATTAGGGCTGTAGAGCGAACTCAGGTGAAAACCGGCTACCTTGCTACTCTTTTCAGTTTCAGCCTGCCAATGGCCATTAGTGAGCAGTTTGGGTTTGTCTTTTTCATAATGCTTGTGGCCACACTGCACACACTCAAACCGAGTGGTTGCCGGATCATGGTTATCAAAGATGATCTGAGCCCAGACGATCGGTTGGTAGTGTCCACAGCTATTGCAGGGAACCAGATAGCGTCGTTTATCACTGCTTTCATAAGCCGCTTCAATCTTGCTGGTTTCTGCAATATTGGGCGTACTGACCATCAATATCTTACGGTTACGGCTAAAAGTGGCTGTTCGCTTGATCGCCAGATTGATAGGACTGCCTTCGCCATCCACATCATCGTCGTAGGCATCTACCTCATCCATGAAGAGAAAACGGGCGGGCATCGAGCGCAACCCTGCCGCTGAGTTGGCTCCGGTAAAGATCAGCACACCATTGGGAAACTCTTTGGTCAGCAATGTATTGCCACTGTCACGGCTCCGTGGATCTTTTACCTTCTCCCGAAGATCAGGCATTTCATCGATCATCGGAGCAATGCGCTGCTTGGAGGTTCGCTTTGCCATATCCAGCGTGGGCAGCACATACATCATGGGACCCGGCGTATGGTCAATCACATAGCCCAGCCAGTTATTGCCACATTCAGTGCCGCCTACCTGGGCACCTTTCATAAATACCACCTGCTCAACAGGCGACGATGGCGACAGGCAATCCATGATCTCTTTCAGATACGGTGTGCGGGAAGTTCGCCAGCGACCTGCTTCTTTGGTGGCTTTGGCAGGAAGAATTCGTTTCTGGTCAGCCCACTCGGAAACGCTCAGGCGAGTGTCTGGTTTTAAACCAGCAAAAAAGCCTGAAAGATAGGGGCTGTTCATAGAGTATTTAATTTTTTTGAAAAATCAGACGCAACAGAAAGTCGCTATATGAATCCTTACAACTTTAACAACTAATTAATAGTATTTTGTTGCAACAAAAATAATAATAAAAAGCCTTGAGATAAATGCATTCTGTTCACACAAAAATATTTCATATTCATTTCATTTCTAACTTAAATATTTCAATTCCAACACCTTCGTAAAGTCGATCAAATTTTATCCACTTATCTCCATTAAAATACCCTCTACCTCTACACATATTGTACCAAGCATTTTTGTTTGCAGGTGTAGTAATATATGACTTTCTCTCGTGGTTTTTACCCCACTCTAAAGCAGTTGAAACTAAAGACCTGTCAGCACTAATGAATTCTGTATGTGCTATATCGTTGTGGGTGTATCTGACAATTAAACCACAGTCACCTTTGATTGAATTGATGTTTTCTTCAGTACTTTTTTCAGAATCAAATAAAACTCTTGACACTTTGAAGTGATTGCTTAGCTGCTTCCTCATTCGTGCTTCACTGCGCAAGTTATTAGTAGATATTGCATGCATTTCCTCATCGGAAATTGGCAATTTATTTTCCAGATATGAACAAACAACAGCAGCATTAGAGCACGTTTTAAAAGGTGGTGAGTGTTTTTTTAAATAAGTATTAATTTGGGAATAATCTCTAATTGAAACAGCTTTAGTTGTATTTTCAAATATTTCAAGTGACTTATTATGCTTGACTTGTTTATCGCCATCATGGGCTTTCACGGTCCTAGAAAATGCCAGTCGTTCAGCTTCTCCATTTTGGGCAGGTGATTTTGGATCAAAATTATCGGGGTTTATTTCCTGTAATTTACTATTGTCTGCAGTTCGAATCTGATTAACCGGCATATATACAGCCCTTGACTTGATTTTTTTCTAAGTATAGACATACTTATGAGTTATTCGTTTTTCCTTGTTTTACTTCCATAAATCTGAGGTCTTTCTTAATAAGCTTTATTACCTTGTCATCAAGTGAGTTCATTGAGTATCGCTTCCAACTCTTCCTGAAGTAGCTCCCCGACTTTTCTTGGATCATCCTCTGCCGCAAGCACATCCGCCATTCGATCAGGAATGGCCAGCAGTCCATCCCTTATAATCCGCCCCGCCTTGAAAGCATCCTGCTTTACCTTTGCTGCATCAGTCAGGGTGCCACTTTTTTCCTCATACTCCAGCTTAGCCATCTTGGCTTTGAACGCTTCCCGCATAGTGCGGGCAGTCACAAAGTCAACGGCTCCTGGTTGTGTGGGTGCAAGGTCGGTGGATTGATCGGAACGGATAAGCGTTACTGGATCAGCATTGGCTTTCATGGCCTGCTGTGCCTGCACTGAATCCACCTTGCCATTTTTCAGTTTCACAATCCCTTTTTTGATCAGCTTGGTGACATAGCCTTTGGTAAAGCCTTGCTGTCTGGCAAATTCCGCTTGTGAAATCAGTGCCATGGGAAGTCATACCTACAGCCATCTCATTCAATATGGGCATTCATCTTAAATTTTCTCGACTTATCGTGGCCATCCCCTATAGAGCTACTGCGACAACAAAAAATGAATCAATAAAGGATGTACTTATGAACGAAATTGCCACGTTAAATGATGCAGTGCGAAAGTCACTGGTGAATCTGGAGGTAAAAAACAGTCTTGCTCTGATCAATTGCCGGTTTGAAATCATGATGACCGCTAACCTGCAACATACCATTGAAAACAAAGTCGGTTTGCTGAAAGCCATTGCCGAATTTAATCAGTTCAATGAGCAGAATGATCCCTATGGCGAGCACGACTGTTTCCGCTTCAAATTCGAAAATGAGTGGATCATTGCAAAATTTGATTATTACGCCCCGGATATGGAACACGGCTCTGAAGATGCTTCGGATTTAACCAAAACCATCCGGGTGCTGACCATTATGCTGGCCATCGATTATTAACGACGAAGAAAAACAACCATGAATAATGAAGCCCAATTGATCACTCATTACTATTCCTGTGCCGGAATTCTGGATCAATTAAGTGACCAGACCCGCACACCGGCAGAATTGTTTGGGGATGGGGAGCTGGAACTGATTTATAACCTTTGCCGTTATAGCCAGATCATCAGTGAGATCGAACAATCAAAAAATGACGAAGAAGGCTTTCCCGGAGTATTTGATTATGAAGTCTCTGAAATGCTGGCCGCTCAACTCTGGATTGCCTTGTGTGAGCAGCACCCGGAATTTGAGCCCTGGGATTTTCCTGATGAAAGCCAATTCAGAAATCTGTTAGAACAGCTAATTGATGACTGGCTTAAGCAGCGCCTTCCCAGAGAGTTAACGATTCAGCAATGGCTGGAGAAACGACAGTAACTCAAACGCCACGGATGGCGCCAGTTCGAACAAAAAAGTATACCTGTTGCGCCATTTTTAAAACCGGGATTTCTTGTTAATTATCAGCAGGTTAATGCCAAAAAGTATACCAAGGGTATACCTCGTTTTCAGACTTGCCACTAACGAAAAACCGCGCCCGTTCGTACCCGCAAAAAGTTAAACATTGCAGGGACCCACGTTGTTTTTAATTTGACAGTTTGAAAGCCGTTACCTACTGAAAAAAACATTGTTATATCAACCATATAGAGAGATTTAAAAAGCAGAATAAAGTTTGAGATATACGGCAGATCACCCATAGTTAAAGTGTAAAAACATTAAACAACGCAAAGGAGAAACATCATGGCTACTAATAAAAATACCGCTAAAACTACTGATAAAAAGAACGCAAAAGGAGATAAAACCATGGCTAATAAAAGCACTGAAAAGAAAACTAAAAAGTCCGACTCTGAAAAGTTTGCTGAACTGGCAAACATCCGTGTACCCAAAGCTCTTCGGATATTGAAATCCATTTCATCATTGGCCAACGATGACAAATATGAGTACACCGAAGCCCAATCTACCGCCATTACCAGCGCTTTGAAATCCGCTGTTGATGATCTGTCTGAATGCTTTAAAAACGGAGGCAAAAAGGATGAGGAGGTATTCCGCATTTAATCAACCAATCAACCTATAACGAAGCAGGCGATAATGCCTGCTTTTTTGAGTTTGATGATTATTCCTGCACTATCGGAACATCACTAAACACCGGTAAATCGTCACCATTCGACGTTTTCAATATTGATTATGTACCCTATTGCGATGATCGAATGACCCGCCAGATCGACGTAGTAACGAGCCTATATGATGTTTAATCTTTACCCACATATTGAAATGAACAGGTCAACCGATCAAACGAGTGCTTGCTTAATATCGACTGGGCAGGCATGCCGACTCGCCCCGGCTTGCGAGTCATTATCCAACGGTCCGATTTGTTCATGGCATGGATCAAGGCAGGCGACGTGGTGACGGTATTCACCTTGTAACCCTGTTTCCGGTACAACTCGCAGATATAGCAGCGCAACTGAAAGCCAATCCCCAGGCCCTGATAATCGGGCAATACCACCGTTCTGTGCAGTCGTTTCAGCTTCTTATTGCTCGGATGAGGAAAGTGCAAGACGCTGCACCAACCCACAGGTTCACCGTTAATTTCAGCAATGTATTTATGGGCAGAACGATTGTGAACACTGCTCAGATAGTGAAATGGCCTAAATAATGGCCACTCTGATTGGTCGGCTTTGCGGACATCGATGCGGATTTCGGGTCGCCGAAGACGCCTCCGTTTGAAGGTATGCTTGTTGCAGTCATAGACCCAATCCGGTTGCAACCACTCCACAATGTCGTAATGACAGCTGACCGCAATGAACTGCTTGTCCTCCTTTCGGATAAACTTCTGGATAGCAGCACTGCCGATCTTGGCCACCTGTCGATCCACCACCGAAGTGAACTCGTCGTAGATGACGGGCTTATCGGATTCCAATATTAGCCTGGCAAGTTCGGCTCGCATCTTCTGGCCGTTGGAGAGTACCGCAAACGGCTTCAGCCAATCCGGGGGCGAAGAAAAACCCACTTTGCTTAGAGATTCGGTAATTTGCTTGGCGCTCAGGTCCTCACTGAAATCATCCACTACGGAGCGATCTGACCAGTCAAACCCTGAGAACAGTTCAAAGTCCTTGAAGACTTCTCTGGCAATGGTCGTCTTACCGGAACCACTGGCACCAACGATCAGGCCGATATTCCACGGTTTGTCCTCAATGGGAATATCAACGTCAAACTCCTTTTTGACGGACTGCATATCAATATCAAACATCCCTTTGACTTTCTCAGTGCGGAAAGAAGGCTTGATAGCGGACTCCACTACAAACTTTGAACTCGGCATTTCAGTCCCTTTTGTGTCAGTTCGTCGTAGATTTCCTGCTGATGGACTTCGTTGTCACACTCTACCAGGATATTGAAGATTTCGGTGTATTCCTCACCATTGGGTTTCTGCTCTGGTTCAGGGGCAGGATCATCAAAGAGCGTTACTATAAAATCGTCTTTAAAACCGAGCAGATTCAGATCAAAGTCTTCCGCTTGCAGGGCTTCGACTTCCCTGGATAGTACGTCCATATTCCAGCTTGAGTTCAGAGCTATGGAATTATCCGCTATGACGTAAGCCTTCTTCTGGGCCTCAGACAAACCAGCAAGCACGATACAGGGAACGGTTTTGAGATTCAGTTTCTTCGCTGCCATCAAACGACCATGGCCAGCAATAATACCATTTTCCTCATCAATCAACACTGGATTGGTAAAGCCAAACTCCTTGATAGACGAACAAATCTGGATGATCTGCTCTTCATCGTGAACCCGGGAGTTGTTAATATACGGAATCAGTTCGCTGACCTTACGGTCCAACATTTTGTATTTTTTCGCTGCCATCCTTAGCGCCTTATTTTGTCTGCCACCTTCTCAATGCCCCGGCTGGCGATATACCCGCCAATACCCAACTGAACGATAGAGAACAGTTTAAGTTCAACCGCTTCTGATAAATCCGGTGCCGACCAGCCAAGCCAGCGAGCGACGATCAGGGCAGTAAATACCAGCATCACAATGGGACGCCAGGATCGTTGTAGCCAACCATCACCCTGAGCCTCAGCCTTGATAACCCCGGCACGCTGAACCAGTTCATCCAGCTCCCCTTTGACCGCCATATCCACCAGTTGGTTTTTAGCTTGGGCCGCTTTGTCAGGATCAGGAATGATTCGCTCAATAACTTTACTTAAGACCGGAATAGCAGCAGCCCAGCTCATTTGATAGTCTCCAGCCAGTGCTCAACGACAAAGTTCGGGCAAGTTTTGTAAGGCGTGAAATAGTAATGGCCAACGACCTGAGCCTCTGGATAACGCAGCTGTAAAGATTCAACCAACATTTCCAGCATCAACCACTGGGCAGATGTGAAGTTATCTTCCGGTTCGCCATTTTGGTTGATGCCACCCACCATACAGATACCAATGGATTCATGGTTATGACCTCGAACGTGAGCACCCTGAACCTGAGAATGTCTGCCATGCTGAAGCTTGCCATCCCGTTCAATAATCCAGTGATAGCCGATATCCAGCCAGTCATTCTCTTCCACATGCCAGCGTCGGATATCGACTGCTGTGACTTCCTGATCTGCCCGGGTTGCCGAGCAATGAATCACAATGAAATTAGTTTCCGTCCTTGGAATCATCGCTTCATTTCCTGAAGGCTATTTTTTGAAAAAGAAGGCCACCAGGCCAATCAGTGCAGACACAACCAACCAGCCAAGTCGTTCAATACCGGCCAACAGGACACCACGGGAACTGCCCTGGAGTTCCAGTGCTCTGATCCGGGCTTCCATCTCACTCAGTTTGGAATCCAGCTGATTCATATTGTCGTTTTGGTGGGCGATACGCTCTTCAATCCGAGCAAGCTGGGATACTGCCTCGCTCAGCTTGTCCAGCTTCACATCGATGCGATCCAGACGGTCGGAGAGGTCAGTCATGAGTGCGTCCTGCACAGGGAAAAAATTGGGGCAATAAAAAACCCCACGCCATTTCTGGGTGAGGTTTTGCATTTTGAGAAACTATGCCCTATTCAGTAATCATTGGCAAGTTCAACTTACAGATAATGCTATTTTAGATCAGCTAAATCGTTTGCAATTTCCTCTGCCATGTCAATCATCATTTCATCTACGCTTGGAGCTAACACCCCCCTGGTAGCTGAAGATTTGGAGTATAATTGCGTCCAAATTGTTTGTCCTGTTTCAGCACTAATCAGTTTCAGAGACATTGCTATTTTTGTAGGCGTGGCTAATGGGAATTGAGCTTCGCCCTGTGCAAAGCGTGTTACCCTCCCTTTTAAGAGGGCATCAGCATTTATCAATCTCTTCTTGGCAATTATTGTATTTTCATCAAGCAATTCTGAAGGTAAACGATGTTCAGAAACAATTGCGCCTGTCTGAGCGCGATCAACTACAGCATCAAAAACATCTCTATTTGCTATGACCATTGCGATCATATCCGCAGCAGTATTGGCATCTGGAACACCATCAAACGGCAAGACTGCAATACGATCAACCTCTGACAGCGAAAAATTAGGATTGGTATAACCTCGTTTTGAGGTAGAGCCACAACCTGTCAATATCAGAGCTGAAAATACCATAAAGAACAGAATTTTTATTGGTTTCACTGTTATCCTTTCCTTGCTTAAAATTATTCGAACCAATATATGATTTAAACTGTTACATCTCAATAACAACATCAATAGATAATGGAGCTTTGCTTATTGGTTGAATCCAGCCTGATAGCAACTAAAGCTTCTCTATCCAAGTCTTTATCGCATAGAGCCCAGTAATATTCATGCCAAATTTGGAAATCACGCCTCCAATTCTGCCGACAAATCCGACATTTTTTTATCACCAAACTGACAGGGTAGAGATGCCGACCATTAGTCACATAACTCCGATAATCCAGAACGGTATAGGCCACCACATCTCTGATCTTCTGTTGTGTCGCCTCCCGATAATCCCGCTCACTCTCCGCCAGTTTCTCTGTAACATCCTGCTCCAACCATTCAAAGAAACGTCTTTGCTCAGGTAACCAGTGCTCCGTTCTTGGCCCGTACGCCCACTTTGCCCAGGAACGAAATGGCTCATCAAGGTTTTCCACTGCCGCTATCACCTTACCAGCTTCCACGGCATTGCAGATCAGCAGGTTGTTGTCCAACTTGCTCGATTGACTACCAGCCCGAAATGCCAACGGATTAGCCTCAAACCCTTTGCTGGTAAAGTGAATGGCATAGGCATCGTGAATAGCCTGTCTTGCTGAATAGAATTTCATGCTGAGTCTCCATATCGGGCAATGAGCACAGCATCAGCACGACCATTGTCTTTTTTTCGATGAACATCGGCCTCTGGATAGAGGTCTAACACTTTTCCCCGAGAGGCATCCTTGTGAGCACCCATCAGACCTGCAGAGCGTTTCCAACGCTGGGGAGTCACATAGGTCAGAGGAAAACCCATTAAGCTGACAGCGGCTTCCACAGCGCCATAGGAACGGCCAAAATTGAACATGGAGACCACGCCTTGTCCGGGTCTTGCTCCTACTTTTTCCAGATAGACCATCTCTACCTGTTGCCGGGAATAGCCACCAATGATTTTCATCAGGCCATGACCGCTTACTTTTTTCTTTCCTCCCTCAGGGATAATGGGCATATCTTCCAATTTGATGAGTTCCTTATTCTGACTGTCCAGAACTGCTATACCTCCCGTAAGCCCCGGATCAATTCCTATAATAATTTTGTCCATAACTTTTCTTCTCTTCTTATCCTTGAAATTGTCTCTTGAACCTCCCGCCCTTATGCTTTCGCCATGCTTCCCTCGCCCCTCCCCCTTTTACCTCCGCTCTCCTAAAGGAGAGAGCGGGGTGGGGGGTGTGGGTCGGCTAAAGGCATCAACCTACCTGGAGGCCTTGAAAATAAAGGGGTCCAGGGGGATGGAGGGGGTTAAAATATAAGGCCATCTAAAAAATGCCAGTAGGGGGTACTTTTTTGGTTAGATTTTGATCAGTTTGACTAGTCACTTTTGATTGCCTCCTGCCCCTTTTCAGTGACCGTAACAAAAGGCGCATCAACCGCTAAAAAGCCCCGGTAAATCATCGTATCGATGGTTCTCCGCCAGTGCTTGGAACAGATAAAACCTTGCTCATAGCAATCATCCTTGAGGTTTTGAAGTTCTATCCGAGCATTCAACGGATCACGACCACTTTTATGAAGAGTCTCCTGTGCGTTTTCAATTAGGCGATTCAGGGCTTCAATAATTTTGACCTGACGCTCTCCAATCCGGTTTTCAGGGGCATTTTTGGATTTGAACCCGTCGGTCATATTCGGGTCATAATGCTTTAAAACACAGCTGTATTGAGGCTCACCTTCCTCATCCACGAAGGGCAGCCGGACAGGGTGAAACAGAAATTTGATGGGGTCTGGTTCATCTGCGTCCTTCATCTTCTTGGCGGTTATAGTGATTTCGTCGTCTGATTTCACCACTGCATACTCAGCATCCAGTGCACCTTTGAGAGCACTGTTACCACGAGCCCGATCCTTACTACCAACTCCTGTATGGTGAACGATCAGCACGTTGCAGGAATACTTGGCCCGGAGCAATTGGTCGATGTGGTTGATAAAGGTATTCATCTCCTTGGTGGCATTCTCGTCAGCAGGGCCGAAGTTTCTCGCCAGAGTATCAATAACAATCATGGAGGGAATTACACCCCCGGTTTCTTCCACAATTTCCTCAATGCTGGCACTGACCAGCCGGGCATTACCCAGGTCCGTGAGGGAGGCAGCGCACTGGCTGATATAAATCGGGGCATTACGCAGGTTGTAACCATGGGATACCTGCCATGCCATTAAACGCCGGGAAAGACCATTAAAGCCTTCTCCTGCGATATAGAACACGGGCCCCGGACGTTTGACCGGCTTGCCATGCCAGTCTTTGCCTGTAGCAACGCAGCACGCCAGATCGATGGCAGAAAAGGATTTACCGCAGGCTGGCTCACCAAACATCAGTGACAAGCTGTCCATTTCCAGAAAGCCCTTGATAAGCCAGTTAATCGGCTTCACGCCCTTGACCAATTCTTTAACATGGCTGAAGGCAAACTCAGGTTTAGTAACGGGCAGTGGCTCAACAAGAATAGACGAACCGGGGTTATTGTTGTTATGGGTGCAGGAAATGCTGGCAATCGTGGTATTCAGCTCTGCATCAGACAAGGGTGGATGATTGGACTGATTCCATTGATCAAGGATTGCCTTCACTTCCCTGAGAGAGAAATTCTGGCGCAGCAACTGTCCGGCCATACTGGCGGCGGCATTATTGCGACCCTGACCTTCTGCCAGATTACTTCCGTCGTGTGGTAATGGGTACTGATCAGTAGAGAACCCCAGATTACCCGTTGGTCTTTCTTCAGCAGCCTGGCCATTAAAACCATTGATGGTGGCAATATCATCCGGGGAGAGCATAGGCAGATCGTGAAGGTCGGCTATATCCATATACCCATCCGTTTCCCACTGATAAAGCGTACCGTCAGCATGGGTACTGCCGGGAGCCACTACATAACCGCCAATGCCCCGCAAATCGATTTTGTTCTTTCTCACGGAGTTATGAACGGGATAGTCCGAATTGACCTGAAAGTAGTAGTGCTTGCCTTTACTGGTGATGGCTCTTAATGGTGTGCGGGTAATGGCGCCTTCTTCGATAAACTGCACCGCTTCAGCACTGTCTGCATCGACGACTACGACACCATATCCGGTGATTACTGCCCAATTGGTGTGTGGGTAGAGTTTGATCCAGTTCTCGATGGCACTGTCATCCGGTGCTTCTTCCTGGTATTGCTTCCAGCGAAACCGGGGGGCTTTTGGCCATTCAGTTTTTGCTTTCTCTTTATCCCCAGAACAACGGCCATCGACAAACCAGGCAGGAGGTTCTTCAAATGGAGAGCCGAGCGGGACAATGGATAAACCGGCTTCGTTCAGTTTCCAGGCTTCTGTTGCGGTGTTGGGCAAGCTCGCTTCCATACAATGAGTTCCTTTTTATTTGTTATGCAATACGGGGTTTATGAGCGGGGCTTGACGGATTGCAGCATCTCAGGCGTCCAGTGCGGCACCATGCAGGACCAGAGCAACTGCTTCATGCGGGAAATGGACTTATGACCATTCTCTATCTGGGAGAGTTCGCCTTTTGAGCAGCAGAGGAATTCCGCCATCTGCTCCATGCTGATGCCCCGTTCAAGGCGATAGGCCCGGATCAACTGCCCCGGGGTTTTCGGTTGCGTAGGTTCTCGTTTGATCACCATCTTCCGGTTCCTTTTGGAAGTTATGGAAATCAAATTATTGAATTTGCTTGTTTAAATTGTCAATAAATGTTTAATAAAATATTGGCTATTTATACAGTATGTTTAAGGCGCTATTTTTTCCCCATAATGGTTATAGACAACAGTTCGTCAATATTTGCCAAAACCAATAAGGAAAAGAAACGTGAATTGGAAGCAGCGCACCAAAGAGTTACTGGCAGAAAGAGGAATGTCACAATCGGACCTGTCCAGAGCACTGGGTGTTACCCGCGCCACCATCTCTCTCTGGCTCGGGGATTCCAGCAACTACACCGATTACAATGTAGCCAAAATTCAGTACAAGATTGCTGCGGCACTGGACGTTCCCAAAGAGTACCTGGCCAAGGGAAGTGACATTAATAAGCCTGAAGGGCGCGGCGTACCCGTGCTGTCCTATGAAGCCATTAACCGCTGGATGGATGAGAATGCCTGCCATGAAAATACGACATTGATGTTCTGCCCTGTTCCTTGCAGCCCAATGAGTTACGCTCTGGAAGTGCGTGGTAGTGCCATGGATAGTCAAGGTCGCTCTGGTGCCACTTTTCCCACTGGAAGTATGATTTACGTTGATCCCAAACTGCCTATGAAAGAAGGCAATATCTGTGTATTGGAAGATAAAGAGATCATGCTCGGCATCTATGAACGGGTCAACGGTCAGGATACCGTGGTGTTCCTCAACCCCAATTCACCTCGCTTGCAGGTAGAAAGCCTGAAGTATCACGGCACAGTGATCGGAACGTTTACTATGGTCAAGCAATACTAAAACAGATCACTACAAAATATTAAACAAACATTGACATTCTACTATCTGATAGGCAGTCTGTATTTAACAATAAATAACAGATCGCCTAATCAGTCATGAACAAAACGGATTTTTCAGCTGTTCAGGATGTAATCAGCACACTTGCAGAACAAGTGGTTTCGCTACACGGTGAAGCCCAACGCCTCTCTCAAGAAATCACCGCTGTCCATTCCGAGTCTCAGTCCGCTGTTGAGGCTCTGCTTGATGTGATCCAGGACTACAACCGCCAACTCAATGATTCAGAAGTGCCAGCCAATCAGCTGACAGTCATCCCCCGTCGTTTTCGTCTCGGGGAGTTACTGATTGATCTGACCAATGATCAGCAAGTGGCGGTGACGTCCATCCCGGAACTCAGCGAGCTGCTCAGTGACTGACTGAGTTCCACCCCTCCCGCTAAACAATAGGAAATTGCGATGACCGAAAGCAATGATGCTTCACGGCTGGACAAACTCGCCTACGAGTTAGAGCTGGCCAAGCAAGCTGAACAGCAGGCAAAGGACCACCGCCTGACGATTGAACAGCAGTTATGTGAGTTCGTGGGTGTAAAAGATGAGGGCAGCTACTCCGTAAAGGGTGACTACTACAAAGTCACCACCGTCTCGGGCTTCACCCGCGCATTAGATGTAGAGAAGTGGCAAACACTGAAAAACCGGCTCCCAACTCATATTGCTGAAAAAGTGGTCAGAACCAAACTGGAGGTAGATACCCGCCAGTTGAAAAGCCTGCGGGGTCTTGATCCCGCCCACTACAACATGGTGGCGGAGGCCATTACCACCAAACCCAAGAAAGTAGCCGTGAAATATGAACGACTGGAGGTGAAGTGATGGCCATCTCCCTGGAATCCATTAGCCGTTCCTCTGGTATTAAAGCTCCACGCATTGTGGTGCATGGCCCAGCCGGTGTCGGCAAAACTACATTAGGTTGTGGTGCGCCTAATCCTATCTTTATTCAGACTGAGGATGGTTTGGGAAAGTTAGAGGTAGATGCTTTCCCCATGATGACCTCATTTCAGGATGTGCTGGATGCGCTTTCTGCTTTGTATACGTCCGAACACAACTATCAAACCGTCATTATCGATAGCCTCGACCATCTGGAACCGCTGGTCTGGCAGCATCTGTGTGAAACCTATGTGGGGCCAAAAGGTGAGCGTTACCAGTCTGTTGAGGACTTCGGTTACGGCAAGGGCTTTCTTCTGGCGCTGGATTTGTGGCGCCAGCTGTTGGAAGGTCTGGATGCCCTGCGTAATGAAAAGGGTATCGCCTTCATCTTGATTGCCCATTCGGAGATCAAGCGGTTTGAAAGCCCGATGACCGACAGTTATGACCGCTACCAGATCAAACTCCATAAACGTGCCAGCGACCTTATCCAGGAATCCGTCGATTGTGTGATGTTCGCGGATTACAAAACCGTCATTGAGAAGGAAGAAGGCGGTTTCAATAAGGTGAAAACCCGTGGCATCAGCACTGGCCAACGCTACCTCTATACCGAAGCTCGTCCGAGTTTCGTTGCCAAAAATCGCTATGGTCTGCCGGCAGAACTCCCCCTGAACTGGCAGGCATTTAGTGACGCACTGACCAATAACTCAAGCCAATAAACAAGGAGATTACCCATGGCACAGTTAGGTTTTAACGCTGGTGACTACGATCCAACCGATGAGTTTGAGCCATTACCGGCTGGCGAGTACCTGACCATGATCACTGAATCGTCGCTGGAAAATACCAAAACGGGCGGTCGTATGGTGAAGCTGACCTACACCATTATGGAAGGGCAGTATGAGAGTCGGAAACTCTGGTCACAACACAATATTGAAAATCGTAGTCCCAAGGCAGAGGAAATCGGCAGGAAGGAGCTAAGCCGGATCGCTCACGCTATCGGCCAGCCCATGATCAGCGACACTGATCAACTATTGAATCAAGTAGTTCGGATTCGGGTGGTGGTTAAGAATGATCCGGGCTACGGCCCTAAAAATGAAGTGAAAAAATGGATCAATGTGGGTGGCCAGACAATGCAGAGTGCTCCAGCACCTCAGCAGCAGACACCCGCCCACAATCCAGCCCCCGCTCAACAAGCGCCTCACCCAGCAACTCAGTACGCCGCACCACCGTGGGGACAAAAATAATCATTCACCAAGGGGGCTTGCCCCCTTCATTCAAGGAAATTGCCAGACGGTTAAACAGAAAGCAGAACCAGGCCCGGAGCCTGGGAAGGTGAATCATTGTGAAAATCCCCGAATCCAACCGTACAACCATCAAGGCAATTGTCCAGCATTATGAGGACGACCAGGGCGATGCATTCCGGGCTCATCTGGGTGGTTCTATTATTGGTCGCCCCTGTGACCGGGCGCTCTGGTATACCTTTCGATGGTGCTCTGATGTAAAGCATGGTGGCCAATTGCTGCGACTTTTTCAGACGGGCCATCTGGCAGAAGAACGGTTTGTGTCTGACCTGCGCAATGTAGGCATCAAAGTATTTGAAACCGATCCGGCCACCGGTAAACAGTTCAGGGTTTCTGCCTGCAATGGGCATTTTGGTGGTTCATTTGATGGTGTGGGTCAGGGTTTTATTGAAGCCCCCAAGACCTGGCACTTGATCGAGATGAAAACCCACAATGAGAAGTCTTTTAATAACCTGGTTAAAAAAGGCGTAGAGGAAGCCAAGCCAGAGCACTTTATTCAGATGCAAGTCTATATGTATCTGGCCAATCCTCAGCTGACCAGAGCCTTCTATATAGCCGTGAATAAAAATACAGATGAGCTTTATGGTGAGCGGATTCGGCTTGATCCTGTTATTGGTAAAGCTGTCGTTGAGAGAGCGGAATGTATTATTGCCAGTGACCGCCCTCTGAGCAAAATCAGCGAAGACCCTAGTTGGTACCTCTGCAAATTCTGTGACCATCATTCAATCTGCCATAGCCAAGAGGCACCTGCCGTTAATTGTCGTACCTGCCTGCACAGCACCCCGGTAGAAGATGAGCAGTGGCACTGCGCCCGGCACGATATGGACATACCCGAGTCTGTTCAGAAATCCGGTTGTGAGCTCCACCTTTATAACCCGTACCTGTTAGAGCAATTCGCTGAGCCCATTGATAGCGGTGAGTTCTGGATACGCTACCGCCTGAAATCAACGGGTGAGGAATTCATAACTGGCAGAGATAAAGGCCAGTTCTCCTCTCAAGAAATTCAGGCAGTAGAAGACAAGAGCCTGCTGACTGATAAAAAGCTGGCAGGGTTGAAAACGCAGTTTGATGGAACCATTCAAAGCAACCAATAAGGAAAGCCATTATGAATAAAGTCATTTCATTTAGTGTGAACCAGCAAAGTGTAAGTAGTCAGAAAGAACAGACCATGTCCAGCCGGGAGATTGCGGTCGTGACTGGCAAGGCTCACCGGAATGTTAAGCGGGATATCCAGGTGATGTTCAAAGAGCTTGGAATAGATGCGCTCAAATATGAGCAGACCTACTTAGATGGCAGTAATCGGAAGCAAACTGAATATTTACTACCACGATTTGAGTTTGAGGTTCTGATTACTGGTTATGATGTGCAGCGTCGGGCAAAAGCATTGCAACGCTGGTTTGACCTTGAGACTGGCAGGGTTCAACCACAATATGCAACCGAGATTGATTCAGCGCGACTGTTATCAGTAGAACAGAAAATTGATGATATTGAGAAGCAACTGGAAGACCCAACCAACCGTATCCACCTGACTGAACCACCAGAAGGTTATGCTTGCGCTTCGGTATTACAGGAGTTTATCCCCTACAGCTTTTCCTTTGTGAAAAAGACTGTCCGCTACTTCAAACTTCCGCCAGTTTATTACATCACCCAATCCGCAGAGGGCGAGCGATATCCAGTCCGCTCATACAATATTGAGGATTTTATGACCGCTGCAGCATTGGTGGAAGAAGAAGCCAAACAGATATCCCGCTGCTACAAGGAGCACCCTGTCGTCGGCCGCTTCAGAAATCGCTAATTATCAACGGACACCAGGCTCCGCAACCTGTTGCACTCGAACAAGAAAGGACACCAAGAAATGGATCATTCAAAACGCTATCGCTTCATACCAGTCAGCAAACCACCTGCTGCAGATCAGATTGATCTGATCGGCCTTAATCCAGACAGCGGGCTCTGCATAACGGATTATCAACAAGGTAACTTCTACCCTCGGGTTACCCACTACCTGATAGAAGATACGGCTTCTTTTGATCAATACGCTCAGGCGGCTTGTGATGAAACCATCAATGATCTGGAAAAACAGTTAGAGCAATTTCAAAGCCAAACCATCCAGCTCAGGGATTTGTTTGCCATTGCTGCATTGGTGGGAGAGTTCGTCTGCAAACGTGGAACTGCCATAGAGCCTGCGGTGAACTTTGCTTACACCATTGCAGATAAGATGCTAATGGCAAGGGAGGCTGACGACAGTAAACCAACGTCTTTTGATCGTAAAGCCACCGAGCGGGTTGCCAATAAGATCATCAATCAGATGAAGGGCTTTGACCATGGCTTTTGAACTCCGCTGGTATCAGCAGGAGGCCATTGATGCCATCTATCAATATTTCAGTGCCTCTGATGGCAATCCGTTGGTTTGCGTGAGTACTGGTGGCGGCAAGTCAGTGATCATTGCTGACTTTATCCATGGTGTTTTGCGGTACTGGCCTGACCAGCGGTTTCTGATTCTATCCCATGTAAAAGAGATCATTGAGCAGAACCATGAAAAGATTATCGCCCAATGGCCAGAGGCACCAACGGGAATTTACTCGGCCTCAATGCAGTCCAGAGATACCGATGCTCAGATACTATTTGCGAGTATCCAGAGTGTTCATAAACGAGCGGTAGAGCTGGGACACTTTGATCTGCTTATTATTGATGAATGCCATCTTCTTAATAGCGAAAGCTCGGAGACCATGTACTCGCGCCTGATTGCAGGCCTGCGGGAAATCAACCCGGCGCTCAAAATCGTCGGCTTCACCGCCACACCTTACCGAATGAAACAGGGCCTGCTCACGGAAGGCAAGAACCCACTGTTTGATGAAATTGTCTATGAGACCGATATTCAGCGATTAATTGACGATGGTTTTCTATCTCCCCTGCGCTCCAAGGCTGGAAAGGACAAGATTAACCTTGATGGAGTCAGAACCCGGCAGGGCGATTATCTCACCAGTGATATGGAGGAAGCAGTCAACAAGAACGATGTCACCGAAAAAGCCGTGGCTGAAATTATCCAGTACGGTCAGGAGCGGAAGGCATGGCTGATCTTCTGCGTCAGTGTGGCTCATGCGGAACAGGTGAAAAAACTGTTGATAGATGAAGGGATCGAGGCCGAATGCATCACTGGAGAAACCCCAAAAGAAAACCGTGCCCGGATACTGGCTGACTACAAATCAGGAAAGATAAAAGCTCTCACCAGCCAGGGTGTTCTGACCACCGGTTTCGACGCGCCCTTAACCGATATGATCGCTCTGCTTCGAGCCACCAAATCACCCGGCCTGTATGTACAGATATTAGGCCGTGGTCTTCGCATCAGCCCGGAAACCGGCAAGACGGATTGTCTGGTTCTGGATTATGGCGGCAATGTCGAACGCCACGGACCGATTGACCGTATAACCGTTGACCACATAAAAGCTGGCAAAGCTTCCGGAGAACCGCCGGTTAAGGAGTGTCCGGAATGTTTTGAGCTAATTCTTGCAGGCATGAGGGTTTGCCCCGCCTGCAACTATGAATTCCCGGAACAGGAGAAGCATGAAGCAGAAGCTTCCAACGCTGCACTGCTAGCCAACCAGATTGAACCGGAATGGCTGGATGTGGATGAAATCCTATACAACCTGCACGAGAAAAACGGTAAGCCACCTTCAATGCAGGTCTCTTATCGATGTGGTCTGGAAACCATCCGTGAATGGGTTTGCTTTGAACATGGCGGTTATGCACGACAGAAAGCCGTGATCTGGTGGGTGAAACGCTTTGGTCATGAAGCCTGTCCTGAGCTAACCGAGGACGCTCTGCATCGAATCAATGAGATTCAGGATAGACAAGAACCCTGTCGCATAGAAGTGATCCAGGAAGGACGATGGCAGCGGGTAAAGGCTTACGATTTCACAGTAAAAGCAGGCACCCCAAGTGAGTGGAACGACAACCCGGCTAGCAGGCCAAAACCACCAGCATTTAATACTGACCACTTTGATGTATTTGATACGGACATTGATTTTTAGGAGCCCAAAATATGGATATTGTGCAAAAATGCGAAAGAGATGAAACTATGATCCACTGCTTTGAATTCAGCGAACAGCTGGTAATCCGATTTGAGAAAGCCATAAAAAAGAAAAAGCTTAACGGCTCTAATGAAGTCGAAAAGCTGATTCTTGAATGGTTGGAAGAGCAAGGCATGTAACCATGTTACTTGCCTTTCTCCAGCTTAAGAATGCGTTTTTTCCCTTTATAAACGTCGGCGGAGTAATCTTTAAATACCGTAATCCTGATATTAACACCGGATAGAAGGTGAATAATCGCAATGGCTCGCTGACCTTCTTTTTCCGGTAATTGGATGACGATTTTCTCCACGGTCCCCCTCAGTGCTTCGATAAATGGTATTTGATCTTCTTTGGTGGCCTTTCCTAATTGGAACCGTTTATGGAAAGCATTGATGTGATCAATACTTGCAGCCATTGTCGGAGAAGTAAGAGCGTCCAAGTCATTTTCTATCCGGCCTATTTTCTCGTTAATGGCTTCAATATCATTTTCAAGTTTGACCACTCTCTGAACCCCTGATCTTGATCCAGCCTCCACCAGCTCTGCCAGGTTTTCTATCCTTTGTTGTTTCTCATGCAGCTCAGCCTGCAATGCGGCAAGTGTCTTTGTCAGTGTCGCCTTTTTATTGTTCGATGCACTCACCAGCATATCGTCTTTATCAATGACAGCAATGACCTTCATTAGTACTTGCTGAAAGTGATTAGAATTCAAGCAGGTTTTGTTTTCGCAGTTCTTGTAGCGGTATCGGTTATTGCACCGATAGACACGGTAGTCATTTCGGCCAGATGTCGAGACCACAAAAGAACTGCCACATTGACAAAACATCATGGATTTAAAAAAATTGACATACTGCGTTTTGCTGGGCCTGCCCAACTCTCTTGTCAATCTGCTTTTTATGGCTGCCTGTGCAGCATAAAATGTGTTTTCATCAATGATTGCTGGATATGCTTTAATTTCGTCATTTATATCAGCAACTTTTTTAACACCATTGGTATAAAAAACTTCTCCAGGCTCATAAATACCTAACACTCGTTTTGAGCTAAAAATATTGTTTAAAGTTGCTGAAGGGAATCTATATTCCTCGCCATATTTCTCTTCCATCATTTGTGTGATTGAGGCATAGCTCAAGTTTTTTTCAGTGCAGAGGTGAAATAGCTCTTTGACGATTTTTGCCTTGCTCTTAATGACAACAGGCTTTCCCAATGAGATATCAATCCACCAGGGATAAATATTTTTATGGCCAAGTTCGCCGTCAGCAATTTTTTGTCGTTTATACTTCCAGCTTTTCTTTGTTCGCTCCGCTTTGATCAGACTTTCCTCATGGGCTCTGCACAGGATGGTTATTGAAATAATGAGGGGGCCGAAGTTTGACTTGATATCCTCACGGTTATAAGTAATTCGGTCAACAGAGGTATAGATGGTAATCCCTGAGTTCAATATCCGGATAAATAACTCCAGAGCATCCATGATATTTTCGCGACTGAGCCTGTCCAGGCTCTCAACCAATAAAACAGCAGGCCGTTTGATCAGCCCATCATCCACAGCCTTCAAAAAACCACCTAGCGCCGCTTTATCGTCTAAATGCCTGCCATGATAAGCGGATTTTCCAACATCCGTGAGGTGAAAAGAGGTGTCTAACCTCCAGCCTTTTTCCTCACAGATCTTTTGACTTGCTTCAAGCTGGCGTTTTATCCCACTTCCTCTAAGCTGTCTTGTGGATGAGATGCGCTGGTATGAATAGCAGAATGTCGTCCGTGTAACCGTTGTGTCCATTGCTTTTCTTATACTCATAATGCCTCCTACAATCGTGCATTAGTCGTTTGTGAAAAGCAATTATAAGGTTTATGTTATCTTTAACTCCCGACACCATAGTGGCAATCAAGCCAGGGTGGTTGAGGTTCTCAGACGGGTACTTAGGTAAATATCAGTCGCTGTGGTGAAAGGCAGTTATCGAATGAGCGTAAAACCCCGTACTTTGATGACGGGGATGAAAGCTCGGCTTGCAGAGCAAGCCCCTTGTGCTACTTTACTATCCGTCAGGTGTTTTTAGCGGTTACGCTACCTGACAGGAAAAGTAAAATACTTTCCGCTTTCTGCCCGTGTTTGTTAACGGGGTCGCCTAGACAATCCGAAAGGTAGAGCAGATTGTCGAATAAGGTGTATGCCGCCGCTATAGGGTAAGGTATACACTGCGGTCGGGCATGACCGTCTAGCCGTAGGAATCCCCGTCCTTTAGAGGGTGTCGCAAAACTCCAACAGCTCGTTCCCATGCTCTTAGGTCGTCATTCCCGCGAAGGCGGGAATCCAGCGCCGACGGTGGATCTCTGCCTTCTCGGGGATGACAAGGCCAGGGGGGCACCGGTCAGTATGGTTCTGGTGGTCAGTCAGTGTGGATTCCCGCTTTCGCGGGAATGACGAGAATGAAGCCGGGAATGACGGGAGTCAAATCGTTCCCACGCTGGAGAGAGTTTTGCGACACCCTCTTTAGGGCAGGGAGGATTCAATGCTAACCAATAACTCTGGGATGGATATTAATATGAGAGGGATTTCTTGATGTTACCTACTGCTCTAGTTGATAAATCAGACCTTTGCAGCCTGACAACGAATCCGGATCAGAATGCCGGGACTGCAATTCCATCCATAGGGGCTAATGGTTCATCCGAAGGCTATTTGGCTGGTCATGATACCACTGTCGTTCCCGATCCAAAGTCACTGACCGAGCGCACCTGCCGTTCACCTGATTCAGATCAGGCCGCTGACTGTTTTGCCGGCAACCGGGAACAATTTGGGGGCAAGGGAATGTTTTTGCGGCGCATGAAAAAAGCCGGTCTGTCTGTTCCGCCCTTTGAATGTGTTACTGCCCAGATCATGAATGGGCTTGAACAACACCCTTTGGATACCCATCTTTTAGACCGCTATTTACTGGAGTTTGTTTGTGAACCCCTGGCTGAAACCAGTGTCAAAAGCATCCGGGAGTCTATCAATGCCTTGCTGCCTTCAGAGCAAACCAGAAGGGATGAATGGCTGGTGGGTCTGGCGCAATTTATTGCCAGTGATGACTATTACCAACAGGTTAAAGATTCCGACGCGGCCCGGCAAATCAGGGCTTTGCGCCGCCAGCTGGAAGAGCTTTCTAAATCACAGCCCGTGATTGTGCGCAGCTCTGGCATTAATGAAGATAACTACGGCGATGCCCAGGCGGGCAAATACCTTTCTTTAATTCAGGAAGAAGAGGATGTTTTAAGTACCTGCCTTAAGGTCATGGCTTCAGCTTATCGGCCTGAAGTCTGTCCCGAAGGCATACCAAAACCGATGGCACTGATCATCCAGCAGTGTATTGACTGCAAATACGGCGGGGTTGTCATGAGCTTTCAATCTTTTCAGGATGATACCGTCAGGGTTGAGTACACATACGGTCAACCCAAAGGTGTGGTAGCAGGGCAGTCCGGCAACAGGCCCCACCGTATTGATATTTATCGCGAGGATCGTAAAGAAGAAGCTGACAGCTATCAATACTTTGTCGGGACGATCTCAAGTCATTTCGTTCTGCACAAAAAGAACAACGGCTACTCGGAAATATCAATTGATAATGTTAATGCTCAATCAGACGACGGTGGACAGAAACTCACTGATGAAACGGTTTCAGAACTCATAGAGGCGGTGACAAAGCTGGAAGACCTGTTGCTCTGTCCTGTGGATGTGGAGTTTGCCATTGATCGCCGGGGTTGCCTGTTGCTGTTACAGGTGCGCCCTGTTACCCGACTCTCTGGCAGCATGGATTTTGCCATGCTCATACCCAAAGAGACTCTGACCATTGGTGAGGGCATCAGCGAAGGCTATTGCACCGGAACACTTTGGCTGGGCCGGGAACAAGCGGCTGACTCTATGCCAAAGGGAGCCATTGTCGTGGCCGACCACGCTGAAGAGTGGATGCTTGAGCCTGAGTTCCTGAAGCGAGCAGGGGGTTTTGTCTTTGCTAAAGCGGGATTCAATGATCATGTAGCGATCCTCATGAAACAGGAAAAAATAACCTTAATGCGGTGCGCTGAAGAGTTTGCGGCATTGGCCCCTCAGAATGGCCAGCAGGCGACGCTGGCCTGCGCCCGCTTTAACGGTGAGCCCGGAGCCTTTATTGTTGTTGGTGATCTTACCGGAAAACTGGCCAGTCGCAGAAGCCTGGCCTCTGCTGTTGCTGATGCACCCCTGGCAAAGGCCATCCCCTCACGGGAGGATTTGTCTCCCCCTGAAGGCACATTCCTTGAGGTTGCCAGCGGATTTAAATGGCTCACGGAACAAAACGCCCGACTGTTGGCATTTTTTGCCTCCGGCAGCGGACTGGATTGTCTGGCAAACCCGATAAAACTAAGCATGTCGCCACAACGATCAAAGCTACTGGCTGAGACCAGGGAGAGCGTCAATCGGCTGGTGCTTGGGACTCAGTCACTGTTGGCTGGGTACCGGGCATTCCTGGGGCTGGCGGGTAACAGTGATTTATCTCCGCTCAAGTCATGGCGGGAAGAGTTACCGCAACTGGTCAACCGCTTCGAGGCTCTGAAAAAGACCATCCGATATGGTTTGGAGAGTATCATTCTCCCCTCGCAAGCCGGTGAAGAAGACCAGAAATCCAAGGGCGCTTTTCGTCACTGGCTGGCCGCCTGCCAGCAGCTGCAATCTTGCCTTCAGGCACTTAACCCCAAGCAGGCTGATCAGGTCCGGAGTGTCCATGAGCTGATTTTTGCCCTGCATCAGCGCTTCGTAAAGGCACTGGCACCGGTCACAATAGCCTCGGGTCAGGGCCGACTGTCCAGTGAAAGGAAAATTACCTATGTCGATTGTACAACCTCAAGTGATGAGGAACCGCTATTGAGGCCGACCGGCAGAGCATACATGGAAGAGTTGGGGCTCTCAGGGACGGTTATCAGTATGGATGAAGCCATAATTGTTAACCTGAATCTTGGCAGTCATGTGGGCGTGATCGAGCTACTTGAACAGGCAGAGGGAGGTAAAGAAAGAACCTTGCGGCTAACCTTTTCTGACAAATTTGATAGACCTTTTGACTATGGTAGATCCGGCAAGTTCAGGCGTATGTGGTTTCTGGCGCAACTTTTGAGAGAGATCAGGCTGGATGAAAATGCGGGTAGCATGAAGCTGAGCTGCAATGCCGCAGCGGGTGAAATGATCGTCGAATGTCCGCGAATGAAATCACGTAAATCCATGCAGTATGCCTTTGAACATCTGATCATTGTGTTACGTGCCATGTATAATCTCGATCGTCAGTTCGGGGATAAACTTATTTTTGAAGGCGGCCAGTGGGACTTTAACCGGCTTGCACAGCGCCTTGGTCGTGATGTTGCGACAGAAGCGGATAGATTCGCCTTTCAACATTGCCTTTTTGTAATGTCTTATCGGAGTGGGGGTAGTTGGTACATTACTGCTGCCTGCAGCCGGTTATTAAGCAAACACTACCAACAGTTTATTCATCATGCCCGGCGCCTGGGTGCCTGTCAGTTCTCAGTATTTCTCCGGGAAAAACCGGAGGACAGCCTGCGGGAAATGTTAATGAGTGATGAGATAAGTGAGGATATCCGCAGGGAGCTATTACATCATTTTTTATTATTAAATCCCATAAGCGCCACCCGATTGGTTGAGCAAGTGTATAACCTGGAAAATCAATGCTTTGTTATCAATCCATCTTTCCGTCACAGATTGGAGTTTTATGCGCCACCGGGCCCACCGCTCGGGGATCATAAAGAAAAGGTCAGGAGTGCTCTGCTGAAGCATGGTCTGGACTGTGCCAGCCAACGGGTTCGAAATGATAAAGACTTTGTATTACCCGCCATGTCCGAACATCCCCTGGAGCTGCGAAATTTGAATGAAAAGCTGCGGGATGATAGAGAGATTGTCATAGCCGCTGTCGAAAAGTATCCGGGAGCTTTGCGTTATGCCAGTAGAAGACTTCGAAGCGATAAAAGCGTTATCGGAGTGGCAATTGCTGATGGCATTGATGCCTTAACATTTGCCAGTGATACGGTATTGAGTGATCCTGAGTATATGCTGGACTTAATTGCAAAGAATCATGAAGCTTTCCATTATGCTGCTTCCGAGCTTAAAGATAATGAAGCTTTCATTAATGCAGCAAAACAAAGAAACCCCGAACTTCGTAAATACCTCAGATAATCTGCGAACAAGGTCTGATCGATTCAGACAACGCTGACCAGTGCCAACCCTGTTGCCAGCCTGTTGTTGTTTTTTCTACTGCGTGCCTGAAGCTGACGGGGGAACTTTATAAAAACATGATTGTCAAATGTAAAGGTAATGACCAGTTGTTGATTCATGGATGAATATTAACGTGAGAGGGATATCTTTATGTTACCTTTACCACCTGCAACCATTGGCAGATCAGATTTTCAAAGTCTGGCAATTGACCCCAATCATAAGACTGAGGCTGATCGTCCAGCCAAAAGGTATCTTGGTGATCCTGAAGCCACTGGCGTTCCCGACACAAGGTCACTAGCCAAGCGCAAATGCTGTTCTCCTGTTCAAGATCAGGCTGATCATTGTTCTCCTGCCAACCGGGCACTAGTTGGCGGCAAGGGAATGTTTTTGCAGCGCATGAAAGCAGCCGGTTTGTCTGTGCCGGCGTTTCAGTGTGTGACAACTCAGGTCACCAATGCGCTGGAACAATACCCTCTGGATAGCCAGCGTCTGGAACCCTATTTCCCCGGGATCGGCAATGAACCGGAGGCGGAGATCAGTCTGGCAAACATCAGGGAATGCCTCAATGTGATGCTGCCTTCAGAGCAAGCCAGAAGAGACAGCTGGCTGGCGGGTCTGGCGAATTTTATTGCCAGTGATGACTTTTATGAGCAGGTTAAAGATTCTGAAGCGGCCCGACACATCAGGGATCATGGACTATTAACATCAGGGCCGCTTATTGTCCGCAGTTCCGGCATCAATGAAGATAACTACGGCGACGCCCAGGCGGGCAAATACCTTTCGGAAGTTCAGGGAGATGAGGATATTTTGCGAACCTGTCTAAAGGTTATGGCCTCAGCTTACCGGCCTGAAGTCTGTTCCGAAGGCATACCGCAACCCATGGCGCTGATTATCCAGGAGTGTATTGACTGCCTGCACGGCGGAGTCGCCATGAGTTTTCAATCCTTTGATGATGATACCGTCAGGGTTGAGTTCACACGGGGGCAGCCCAGAGGGATAGTGGCCGGGCAGTCCGGTAACAGGCCCCATCGTATTGATATTTTTCGCAAGGAAGGCGCCGACAGCTATCAATACTTTCCCGGGACCATCTCGAATCATTACATCCTGCGCAAAGACAATAATGGCTATTCGGAAATAAGAATGGATGATGCCGATGCCCAATCAAACGACGTTGAACATCAACTCACTGATGACATGATTTCAGACCTCAGGGCGATGGTGATAAAGCTGGAAAAACTGTTGCTCTGCCCCGTGGATGTGGAGTTTGCCATAGACCATCAAGGTCGTCTGTTCCTGTTGCAGGTGCGTCCTGTCACCCGACTCTCCGGCGACCTGGATTTCGCCATGCCCATACCTGAAGAGACTCTGGCCACTGGTGAGGGTGTCAGCGAAGGCTATTGCACAGGAACACTCTGGCTGGCTGAAGAACAAGCGGCAGACTCTATGCCAGAGGGAGCCATAGTCGTGGCCCGACACGCTAAAGACTGGATGCTTGAGCACCGGTTCCTGAAGCGGGCAGGAGGCTTTGTTACTGCCACAGGCGGATTCAATGATCATGTAGCGATCCTGATGAAACAGCAACGCAAAACCCTGATGCTGGCCGGTGACCAGTTTGCGACCCTGGTCGCTCAGGTTGGTCAAAAGGCGACGCTGGCCTGTGCCCGCTTTAACGGTAAGCCCGGTGCCTTTATTGTTGCCGGTGACATGACCGGGAAACTGTTGAGTCACGGCATTCTATCCTCTGCTGTTTCTGATGAACCTTCAGCAAAAGCCATCCCTGCATGGGATGAATTGTCCCTTTCAGAAGGCGCACTCCGTCAGGTCGCCAGCGGATTTCAATGGCTCACGGATCAAAATGCCCGCCTGTTGGCATTTTTTGCCTCCGGCGGCGGGCTGGATTGTCTGGCAAACCCGGTAAAACTGAGCATGTCGCCACAACGATCAAAGCTATTGGCAGAGACCCTGGACAGCGTAAATCGACTGGTTCATGGGGCTCAAGCGCTGCTGGATGGGTACGAGGCATTCCTGCAACTGGCTGTTAAGAAGAGTTCAGACAGAGTCGAGTCATTGCGGCAAGAATTACCGCTGCTGAGCGACCGGTTCGGGATGCTGAAACAGACCATTCAATCCGGGTTAGAGCGTATCACTCCTCCCATGCAAGCCGCTGAAAAAGAGAAGGTATCCCCGGTAAGCTTTCGTCAGTGGCTGGCAGACTGTCATCAGCTACAATCCTGTCTTCAAGCACTCAACCCTGAAAGCGCTGAGCAGGTGCGAAGTGTCCATGAACTGATTTTTGCCCTGCATCAGCGTTTTGTGGAGGCATTGGCACCGGTCAGTCTGGCTTCGGGTCAGGGCAGGCTTTCCAGGGAAGGTTTTGTTGACTACGTTGATTGCACAGTTCGGGGTAACCTGGATGAGGAGGCAGCGATACTGAGCCCCTACTGCAAAACATTAATTAAAGCATTGAGGAAACGAGGGACTGTTATCACTATGGATGAAGCTGTGATTGTTAACCTGCATCTTGGCAGTCACGTGAGCCTTATCGAGTTTCTTGAACGGGCAGAAGGGGGGAAAGGACGAACCCTGCGGTTGACATTTTCTGACGAATTTGACAAAGATGATAACGCTGAAAATTCCGGCAAGTTCAGGCGTATGTGGTTTCTGGCGCAATTTTTGAAAGAGATCAAACTGGATGAAAATGCTGATCCCATGAAGCTGAGTTGCAACGCCGTAGCCGGTGAAATGATCGTCGAATACTCTCGAATAAAATTAAGTCAAACCATGCAGTATGCCTTCGAAAAACTGATCATTGTCTTACACGCTATGTATGATCTGGATGTTCGGTTGCAGAACAGGCCCATTTTTGAAAGAAGCCATTGGGACTTTAACGTGCTTGCACAACGCCTTGATCGTGATGTTGCGACAGAAGCGGATAGATTCGCCTTTCAACATGGCCTTTTCTTAATGTCTTATCGGAGTAATAGTGGTTGGCACAAAACTGCCGCCTGGCGCCAGTTATTGAGCAAACACCAGCAACAATTTATTGATTATGCTCATCGGTTATTTGTTTATCTTTTGTCATTGAAAACTCGGGTAAAATGTGAAGAAACTGCGCGGGAAATCTTGATGAGTGATGAGATGAGTGAGGACACTCGCAGGGAACTCTTAGATCATTTTTTATTTTTCGAGCCCATAAGCGCTACCCGATTGATTAAGCAAGTGTATGGCTCGGGAAGTCAATATTTGTTATCAAGCCGTCTTAAAGTTACAGACTGAAGTGTTATGCGCTAACAGATCAACCGTCTGAGACCATGAGGAAATGTTGTTTTTTTTCTAATGCGTTGACGGGGGAACTTTATAAAAACCTTATTGTCGAACGTGAAGGTAATGACTCGCTGTTGAATCATGGATTTACATGAGAGGGATATCTTTATGTTACCTTTACCGCCTGCAACCACTGGCAGATCAGATTCTCAAAGTCTGGCAACCCCCGATCAGAATACTAAGGCTTATAGTTCAGCCAAAAGGTATTTTGGTGATACTGAACCCGTTGTCATTCCCGATACAAGGTCACTAGCCAGGCGCAAATGCCACTCACCTGTTGCAGATCAGGCTGCTCATTGTTCTGTTGCCAACCGGGCACTACTGGGCGGCAAGGGAATGTTTTTGCAGCGCATGAAAGCAGCCGGTTTGTCTGTGCCGGCGTTTCAGTGTGTGACAACTCAGGTCACCAATGCGCTGGAACAATACCCTCTGGATAGCCAGCGTCTGGAACCCTATTTCCCCGGGATCGGCAATGAACCGGAGTCGGAGATCAGTCTGGCAAACATCAGGGAATGCCTCAATGCGTTCCTGCCTTCAGAACAAATCAGAAGAGACAGCTGGCTGGCAGGTCTGGCGAACTTTATTGCCAGTGATGATTTTTATGAGCAGGTTAGAGATTCTGAAGCGGCCCAACACATCAGGGATCACGGACTATCAACATCAGGGCCGCTTATTGTCCGCAGTTCCGGCATCAATGAAGATAACTACGGCGACGCCCAGGCGGGCAAATACCTTTCGGAAGTTCAGGGAGATGAGGATATTTTGCGAACCTGTCTAAAGGTTATGGCCTCAGCTTACCGGCCTGAAGTCTGTTCCGAAGGCATACCGCAACCCATGGCGCTGATTATCCAGGAGTGTATTGACTGCCTGCACGGCGGAGTCGCCATGAGTTTTCAATCCTTTGATGATGATACCGTCAGGGTTGAGTTCACACGGGGGCAGCCCAGAGGGATAGTGGCCGGGCAGTCCGGTAACAGGCCCCATCGTATTGATATTTTTCGCAAGGAAGGCGCCGACAGCTATCAATACTTTCCCGGGACCATCTCAAGTCATTACATCCTGCGTAAAGACAATAACGGCTATTCGGAAATAAGAATGGATGATGCCGATGCCCAATCAAACGACGTTGAACAACAACTCACTGATGACATGGTTGCAGACCTCAGGGTGATGGTGACAAAGCTGGAAAAGCTGTTGCTCTGCCCCGTGGATGTGGAGTTTGCCATAAACCATCAGGGTCGCCTTTTCCTGTTGCAGGTGCGTCCTGTCACCCGACTCTCCGGCGGCCTGGATTTCGCCATGCCCATACCCGAAGAGACCCTGGCCATTGGCGAGGGTGTCAGCGAAGGCTATTGCACGGGACCACTCTGGCTGGCTGAAGAATCAGCGGCAGACTCCATGCCAGAGGGCGCTATTGTCGTGGCCCGACACGCTGAAAACTGGATGCTTGAGCACGGGTTCCTGAAGCGGGCAGGAGGCTTTGTTACTGCCACAGGAGGATTCAATGATCATGTAGCGATCCTGATGAAACAGCAACGAAAAACCCTGATGCTGGCCGGTGATCAATTTGCGACCCTGGTCACCCGTGTTGGACAAAAGACGACACTGGCCTGTGCCCGCTTTAACGGTGAGCCCGGTGCCTTTATTGTTGCCGGTGACATGACCGGGAAGCTGGTGAGTCATGGAAGTCTATCCTCTGCTGTTTCTGATGTGCCGCAAGAAAAAGCCGTCCCGTCATGGGATGATGTGTCCCTCTCTGAAGACGCATTCCGTCAGGTCGCCAGCGGTTTTCAGTGGCTCACGGATCAAAATGCCCGCCTGTTGGCATTTTTTGCCTCCGGCGGCGGACTGGATTGCCTGGCAAACCCGGTAAAACTGAGCATGTCACCACAACGATCTAAGCTGCTGGCAGAGACCCTGGACAGCATAAATCGGCTGGTTTATGGGGCTGAAGCGCTGCTGGATGGGTACGGGGCATTCTTGCAACTGGCTGTTAAGAAAAGTTCACACAGAGTCGAGTCATTGCGGCATGAATTACCACAACTGATCGACCGGTTCGTGATGCTGAAACAGACCATTCAATCCGGGTTAGAGCGTATCACTCTTCTCATGCAAGCCGCTGAAGAAGAGAAGGTATCCTCGGTAAGCTTTCGTCAGTGGGTGGCAGACTGTCATCAGCTACAATCCTGTCTTCAAGCGCTCAACCCTGAAAGCGCTGAGCAGGTGCGAAGTGTCCATGAGCTGATTTTTGCTCTGCATCAGCGCTTCGTAAAAGCGCTGGCTCCGGTCACTCTGGACTCGGGTCAGGGCATTCTGTCCAGAAAAGGGGAAATCACCTATGTCGATTACACGACACCGGGTGCAGAGGCACCGCTGCTGAGGCCGTCCGACAAAGTACTTATTGCAGAGTCAAAGCTTTCAGGGACTGTTATCACCATGGATGAAGCCTTGATTGTTAACCTGAAACTTGGCAGTCATGTGGGCCTTATCGAGTTGCTTGAACAGGCAGAGGGGGGGAAAGGACGAACCCTGCGGCTGACATTTTCTGACCAATTTAACAGAACTGATTACGCTGATAAATCCGGCAAGTTCAGGCGCATGTGGTTTCTGGCGCAATTACTGAAAGCAATCAAACTGGATGAAAATGCTGATCCTATGAAGCTGAGTTGCAACGCCGTAGCGGGTGAAATGATCGTCGAATGCTCCCGAATGAAATTACGTCAAACCATGCAGTATGCCTTTGAAAAACTCATCATTGTGTTACGTGCTATGTTTGATCTGGATCTTGATTTGCGTTCCAGACCCATTTTTGAAGGAGGTCGGTGGGACTTTAACCTGCTTGCGCAACGTCTTAATTGTGATGTTGCGACAGAAGCCGATAGGTTTGCCTTTCAACATGGCCTTTTTGTAATGTCTTATCGGAATTGGAATGGTTGGCACTATACTGCCGTTTGCTGCCAGTTATTGAGCGACCATCACCAGCAGTTTGCCCATCATGCCCGGCGGTTAGGTGCGTATCAGTCGTCATTGTTTTTTCATGAAACACCGGAAGAGAGTCTGCAGGAAATCTTAATGAGTCATAAGATGAGTGAGAACACCCGCAGGGAGCTCTTGCATCACTATTTATTGTTTGAGCCCAAAAGCGCTACCAGATTCATTGAGCAAGTGTATGTCTTGGGAAATCAATACTTTGTTATCAAGCCGTCTTACAGTTACAGACTGGAGTTTTATTTGTCACCAGGTCAACCGTTTGGGGACTATAAGGAAAAGGTCAGGAATGTCATGCTGGAACATGGATTGGATTATGCCAGCCAGCGGGTTTGGAATGATAAAGACTCTGTATTACCCTTCATTTCAGAATATCCCTTAGAGCTCAAATATTTGAGCGAGGAGCTGAGGAATGATAGAGCTATAGTCATGGCCGCTGTCAAAAAAAATCCCAGAGCTCTCTGTTATGCCAGCGAAACGTTATTGAATGATCGTGAATATATGCTGGAGTTAATTGCAAAGAATCATCAAGCTTTCCGATATGCTGCTTCAGAGCTTAAAGCTGATCCGGTTTTTATGGATGAAGCAACCCTCAGAAGCCCCGAGCTTCGAGAATACTCCAGATAATCTGCGATTAACGTCTGACTTATCCAGACAACTTCTGCCAGTGCCAACCGTGTTGTTGTTTTTTCTGTTGTTTGTTTCAGGCTGATTGCTGAACTTTTTAAAAAAATTATTGTCGAAACAAAGTAATTGATTAATGCCACAGCCATTGAACCATGGATGAATGTTAATAATAGAGGGATATCTTGATGTTTCATGCTAATTTTGGCCGTTCAGAGGGTCAAATCCTGAAAACTGATCCAAATCGAAATGCCGACGCTGGCGGTCCATCCAGGGAGGCTCGCAGCCTATCCAAGCGGCATTTCAGTGATCTTGGTCCCTCGGGCGCTCTGACCAGCGAAACTCCACTGGCCAAGCGTGACTGTCGTCCATCTGTTGCTGATCAGACTGCTGGCTATTCTCCTCCCAATCGGGAACAACTGGGCGGCAAGGGGATGTTTTTGCAGCGCATGAAAGAAGCGGGCCTGTCTGTTCCGCCGTTCCAATGTGTGACTGCTCAAATCATGAATGCGCTGGCACAACACCCTCTCGATCCCCATGCTTTAGACCACTATTTCCCCAGGTTTGTTGATAAATCGCTGGCAAAGACCAGCCTCAGGAACATCCGGGAATACCTCAATACCTTGCCGCCTTCAGAGCAAACCAAAAGGGATGACTGGCTGTCAGCTATGGCAACATTTATTGCCAGTGATGACTTTTACGAACAGGTTAAAGATTCTGAAGCGGCCCGAAAAATCCGGGAGCTGCACCGTCAGGTGGACCGACTCTCTGGATCACAGCCCGTGATTGTCCGCAGTTCCGGCATCAACGAAGATAACTACGGCGATGCCCAGGCAGGCAAATACCTCTCTGTCATTCAGGCAGGAGGCGATGTTTTCAGAACCTGTCTCATGGTCATGGCCTCAGGTTACCGGCCTGAAGTCTGTCCCGAAGGCATACCGCAACCCATGGCGCTGATCATCCAGCAGTGTATTGACTGTCGATATGGTGGAGTCGTCATGAGCTTTCAATCTTTTCAGGATGATACCATCAGGATTGAGTACACACGGGGTCAGCCCAGAGGCATAGTGGCAGGACAGTCCGGTAACACGCCCCACCGTATCGATATTTCTCGCAAGGGTAGGGAAGGCAATGACAGTTATCAATACTTTCCCGGGAAGGTCTCCAGTCACTTTGTCCTGCACAAAAACAATGATGGCTATCTGGAAACAGAAATTTATGATGCGGACGCCCAATCAGACGACAGTGAGCATAAACTCAGTGATCATTTGGTTGCAAAACTCAGTCAGGCGGTGACAGAGCTGGAAAAGCTGTTGCTCTGCCCGGTGGATGTGGAGTTTGCCATCGATCATCTGGGTAACCTGTTCCTGTTGCAGGTGCGCCCTGTTACCCGGCTTTCTGGCGGCATGGATTTTGCGATGCCTATACCCAAAAAGACCCTGGCCATTGGCGAGGGTGTCAGCGAAGGCCATTGCACCGGAACACTCTGGCTGGCTGAAGAACAAGCGGCAGACTCTATGCCAGAAGGAGCCATTGTCTTAGCCCACCATGCTGCAGACTGGATGCTTGAGCCAGAGTTCCTGAAACGGGCAGGGGGGTTTGTCTTTGCCGAAGGAGGCTTCAATGATCATGTCGCGATCGTTATGAAACAGGAAGGAAAAACCTTGATGCTCGCCGGTGGACAGTTCGCGGTCGTGGCCGCTCAGGTTGGCCAACAGGCGACGCTGGCCTTTGCCCGCTTCAAAGGTGAGCCTGGCGCCTTTGTTGTTGTCGGTGACCTTAGCGGTGAACTTGCCAGTCGCAGAAGCCTGTCCTCTGCATTTTCTGATGTGTCGCTGCTCAGAGCCGTCCCGTCACGGGATGATTTGTCCCCACCTGAAGGCACATTCCTTAATGTCGCCAGCGGTTTTCAGTGGCTCACGGATCAAAATGCCCGTTTGTTGGCATTTTTTGCCTCTGGTGGCGGACTGGATTATCTGGCAATTCCCATAAAACTGAGCATGTCACCACAACGTTCAGAGTTGCTGGCAGAGATCAGAGTCAGGGTAAATCGGCTGGTTCAGGGGGCTGAAGCATTTCTGGATGGCTACCATGCGTTCTTGTTGCTGGCGGGTAAAACAGATGATGACAAGGTTCAGTTATTGCGGGATGAAATACCGACATTGAGCAACCGGTTCGAGGCGCTGAAACAGACCATCCGATCCAGTTTAGAGGCTATCATCCTGCTTCTGGATGATGGTAAAAACAGGCAGATAACATTTCATCAATGGCTGACTGCCTGTCAGCAACTGCAATCCTCTCTGCAAGCACTGAATCCTAAAGAGGCTGAGCAGGTCAGGAGTGTTCATGAGCTGATTTTTGCCTTGCACTGGCGCTTTGTAGATGCACTGGCACCGATCACTCTGCTTTCCGGTCAGGGCAAGCTATCAAAAGAAAACAAAATTACCTACCTTGATTACACAACTCAGCGCAACCCGGGAGAAAAGGTACCGCTATTGAGGCCGTCCTCGAAACCATTAATCGAAAAGTGTAGTTGTTATGGGACTGTGGTCGTTATGGATGATGTCTTGATTGTTAACCTGAAGCTCGGAAGTCATGTGTGCCTTATTGAGCTGCTTGAATGCGCAGAGGGAGGCAAAGAACGAACCTTACGGCTGAAATTCTCTGACCAGTTTTATAAAGATGATGGTGTTGATACAACCGCCAAGTTAAAGCGTATGTGGTTTCTGGTGCAGTTACTGAAAGTGCTCCAACTGGATGAAAATGCTGATAGCATGAAGCTGTTTTGCAATGCGGTAGCAGGAGGCATTATCGTCGAATGCACTCGAATAAAAGCAACTGAAAACATGCAGGATGCCTTTGAAAAACTGATTATTGTATTACGTGATATGTGTAATGTGGATTGTAAAATGCAGTACATTAAGGTTTTTGAAGGAGATCAGTGGAACTTTAGCTCACTGGCACAACGCCTGAGCGGCGATGTTGCGGCAGAAGCTGACAGGTTCGCCTTTCAACATTGCCTTTTCGCAATGTATTATGAGAAGCATTTCTCCTACAATCCTGATTATTTCCTGTTATTACCCGATCACTACCAGCAATTTATTAATTATGCCCAACGGTTTGATGAGTGTCGTAATAAATCGGAGGATGACTATCGGCAAATATTGATGAGCAATGAGATCACTGAAGAAACCCGCAGGGAATTTTTACATCATTTGTTATTCCTCGATGCCAAAAGAACGGCTCCATTGGTTGAAGATATTTATCCCGATTTGAGAGATAAATACTATGTTATAAAACCATCATCCTACAGTTACCGGCTAAGTTTTGAAGTCCCTCCGGATCTGTGGCTTTCTGATGATAAAGAAACATTCAAAAAAGCCTTGCTGAAGCACGGACTGCAATATGGCAGTCAACGGGTTCGGAATGATAAAGATCTGGTATTACCAATCATTGCAGAACGTCAAGGAGACCTTGAGTTTGCTGGTGAAAAAATGAAGAATGATAAAGAGGTTGTCATGACTGCAGTCAAAGAGCATGGCGTTTGGCTGCGATATGCCAGCCCGGAAATGCTGGATGATGAAAACATTGTAAAGGTCGCTATCGCCAGTTATCCACCAGCACTGAGTTTTGCAAGTGAAAGAATCCGAAGCGACAAAAACATTATACAAATGGCAATTGTTGATGATATCTGTTGCTTACAATGTGCCAGCAAAAGAGTACGGAGTGATCGCGACTATTTGCTGAACTTGATTGAACATAATTATCGTGCTTTCGACTCTGCTGCTAATGAACTTAAACGCGATAAGGATTTTATCCGATCAGCAATCCACAGAAACCCTGATGTTGTTCAATACCTCTCTGCGGAGACTTTAAGAATGTGTCTGAGTACTGGGAGTGCAAGTTCACAACAGAAAAATCAGCCCGAAAACGCTGAGGACCATAACGTTCTGTGTAACATCCTCTAAGCCTGATTATCAGCCAGTTGCTACCGGTTTTTTTAAGCAGGCAAGCAACAGTTTTCTCATCAGATAACGCCCTCCAGTGCAAACCGAGTTGTTATTTATCCTATTGCGTGCTTCAGGCTGAACTTTATAAAAATAGTATTGTCCAAACAAAGTAATTGATTAATGCCACAGCCATTGAACCATGGATGAATGTTAATAATAGAGGGATATCTTGATGTTTCATGCTAATTTTGGCCGTTCAGAGGGTCAAATCCTGAAAACTGATCCAAATCGAAATGCCGACGCTGGCGGTCCATCCAGTGAGGCTCGCAGCCTATCCAAGCGGCATTTCAGTGATCTTGGTCCCTCGGGCGCTCTGACCAGCGAAACTCCACTGGCCAAGCGTGACTGTCGTCCATCTGTTGCTGATCAGACTGCTGGCTATTCTCCTCCCAATCGGGAACAACTCGGCGGCAAGGGGATGTTTTTGCAGCGCATGAAAGAAGCGGGCCTGTCTGTTCCGCCCTTCCAATGTGTGACTGCTCAAATCATGAATGCGCTGGCACAACACCCTCTCGATACCCATGCTTTAGACCACTATTTCCCCGGGTTTGTTGATAAATCGCTGGCAAAGACCAGCCTAAGGAACATCCGGGAATACCTTAATACCTTGCCACCTTCAGAGCAAACCAAAAGGGATGACTGGCTGTCAGCTATGGCAGCATTTATTGCCAGTGATGACTTTTACGAACAGGTGAAAGATTCTGAAGCGGCCCGAAAAATCCGGGGGCTGCACCGTCAGGTGGACCGACTCTCTGGATCACAGCCCGTGATTGTCCGCAGTTCCGGCATCAACGAAGATAACTACGGCGATGCCCAGGCAGGCAAATACCTCTCTGTCATTCAGGCAGGAGGCGATGTTTTCAGAACCTGTCTCATGGTCATGGCCTCAGGTTACCGGCCTGAAGTCTGTCCCGAAGGCATACCGCAACCCATGGCGCTGATCATCCAACAGTGTATTGACTGTCGATATGGTGGAGTCGTCATGAGCTTTCAGTCCTTTCAGGATGATACCATCAGGATTGAGTACACAAAGGGTCAGCCCAAAGGCATAGTGGCAGGGCAGTCCGGTAACACGCCCCATCGTATTAATATTTGTCGCAAGGAAGGCGCTGAAAACTTTCAATACTTTCCCGGCAAGGTCTCAAGTCACTTTGTCTTGCACAAAAACAATGATGGCTATCTGGAAACAGAAATTTATGATGCGGACGCCCAATCAGACGACAGTGTTCATAAACTCAGTGATCATTTGGTTGCAAAACTGAGTCAGGCGGTGACAGAGCTGGAAAAGCTGTTGCTCTGTCCGGTGGATGTGGAGTTTGCCATCGATCATCTGGGTAACCTGTTCCTGTTGCAGGTGCGCCCTGTTACCCGGCTTTCTGGCGGTATGGACTTTGCGATGCCTATACCCAAAGAGACCCTGACCATTGGTGAGGGCGTCAGCGAAGGCCATTGCACCGGAACACTCTGGCTGGCTGAAGAACAAGCGGCAGACTCCATGCCAGAGGGGGCCATTGTCGTAGCTCACCATGCTGCAGACTGGATGCTTGAGCCAGAGTTCCTGAAACGGGCAGGGGGTTTTGTCTTTGCCGAAGGAGGCTTCAATGATCATGTCGCGATCCTTCTGAAACAGGAAGGAAAAACCTTGATGCTGGCCGGTGGACAGTTCTCGGTCGTGGCCGCTCAGGTTGGCCAACAGGCGACGCTGGCCTTTGCCCGCTTCAAAGGTGAGCCTGGCGCCTTTGTTGTTGTCGGTGACCTTAGCGGTGAACTTGCCAGTCGCAGAAGCCTGTCCTCTGCATTTTCTGATGTGTCGCTGCTCAGAGCCGTCCCGTCACGGGATGATTTGTCCCCCCCTGAAGGCACATTCCTTAATGTCGCCAGCGGTTTTCAGTGGCTCACGGATCAAAATGCCCGTTTGTTGGCATTTTTTGCCTCTGGTGGCGGACTGGATTATCTGGCAAATCCCATAAAACTGAGCATGTCACCACAACGTTCAGAGTTGCTGGCAGAGATCAGAGTCAGGGTAAATCGGCTGGTTCAGGGGGCTGAAGCTTTTCTGGATGGCTACCATGCGTTCTTGTTGCTGGCGGGAAAAACAGGTGCTTACGAGGTTCGGTTATTGCGGAATGAAATACCGACATTGTGCAACCGGCTCGAGGCGCTGAAACAAACCATCCGATCCAGTTTGGAGGCTATTATCCTGCTTCTGGATGATGGTAAAAACAGGCAGATAACATTTCATCAATGGCTGACTGCCTGTCAGCAACTGCAATCCTCTCTGCAAGCACTGAATCCTAAAGAGGCTGAGCAGGTCCGGAGTGTTCATGAGCTGATTTTTGCCTTGCACTGGCGCTTTGTATCTGCACTGGCACCGATCACTCAGCTTTCCGGTCAGGGCAAGCTATCAAAAGAAGCGAATATTACCTACCTTGATTACACAACTCAGTGCAACCCGGGAGAAAAGGCACTGCTATTGAGGCCGTCCTCGAAAGCATTAATTGAAAAGTTTGCTTGTTCAGGGACTGTCGTCATCATGGATGATGTCTTGATTGTTAACCTGAAGCTTGGAAGTCATGTGTGCCTTATTGAGCTGCTTGAATGCGCAGAGGGAGGCAAAGAACGAACCTTACGGCTGAAATTCTCTGACCAGTTTTATAAAGATGATGGTGTTGATACAACCGCCAAGTTAAAGCGTATGTGGTTTCTGGTGCAGTTACTGAAAGTGCTCCAACTGGATGAAAATGCTGATAGCATGAAGCTGTTTTGCAATGCGGTAGCAGGAGGCATTATCGTCGAATGCACTCGAATAAAAGCAACTGAAAACATGCAGGATGCCTTTGAAAAACTGATTATTGTATTACGTGATATGTGTAATGTGGATTGTAAAATGCAGTACATTAAGGTTTTTGAAGGAGATCAGTGGAACTTTAGCTCACTGGCACAACGCCTGAGCGGCGATGTTGCGGCAGAAGCTGACAGGTTCGCCTTTCAACATTGCCTTTTCGCAATGTATTATGAGAAGCATTTCTCCTACAATCCTGATTATTTGCTGTTATTACCCGATCACTACCAGCAATTTATTAATTATGCCCAACGGTTTGATGAGTGTCGTAATAAATCGGAGGATGACTATCGGCAAATATTGATGAGCAATGAGATCACTGAAGAAACCCGCAGGGAATTTTTACATCATTTGTTATTCCTCGATGCCAAAAGAACGGCTCCATTGGTTGAAGATATTTATCCCGATTTGAGAGATAAATACTATGTTATAAAACCATCATCCTACAGTTACCGGCTAAGTTTTGAAGTCCCTCCGGATCTGTGGCTTTCTGGTGATAAAGAAACATTCAAAAAAGCCTTGCTGAAGCACGGACTGCAATATGGCAGTCAGCGGGTTCGGAATGATAAAGACCTGGTATTACCAATCATTGCAGAACGTCAAGGAGACCTTGAGTTTGCTAGTGAAAAAATGAAGAATGATAAAGAGGTTGTCATGACTGCAGTCAAAGAGCATGGCATTTGGCTGGATGATGCTGGCCCGGAAATGCGGGATGATGAAAATATTGTAAAGACCGCTATCGCCAGTTATCCAGCAGCGCTGAGTTTTGCAAGTGAAAGAATCCGAAGTGATAAAAACATTATAAAAATGGTTATCGATGATAATATTGTGAACTTAAAATGTGCCAGTAAAAGAATACTGAGTGATCGCGAGTATCTGCTGAACCTGATTGAACATCATTGTTGTGTTTTCAATTATGCTGTAGATGAACTCAGGCGCGATAGGGATTTTATCCGATCAGCAATCTACAGGAACCCTGATGTTGTTCAATACCTCTCCGAGAAGACTTTAAGAATGTGTATTAATACTGGGAGTGCAAGTTCACAACAGAAAAATCAGCCCGAAAACGCTGAGGACCATAGCATTCTGTGTAACATCCTCTAAGCTTGATTATCAGCCAGTTGCTACCGGTTTTTTTAAGCAGGCAAGCAACAATTTTCTCATCAGATAACGCCCTCCAGTACAAACCGAGTTGTTAAGTACCTAACCAGTTGGTTTCACATATTCTGGACGGCGGCTTTTTACATCCTTCTGCGTTCCAACGCTGGTTGCGTAGCTAAGGCTACGCGCCCGTCGTTGCGCCTTGAAGGATGAAAAAATCCACTCGCGATAATATGTGAAACCAACTGGCCAGGTACTTATTTATCCTGTTGCGTGCTTCAGGCTGAACTTTACAAAAAAATTATTGTCAATAGAAAGAGATTTGTTTATTCGTCAGCGATTGAATCATGGATGAATATCAATAACGGAGGGAAGTCTTGATGTTTCCTGCTCATTCTGGCCGTTCAGAGGGTCAAATCCCGAAAACTGATCCAAATCGGGATGCTGGCGCCGACAGTTCATCCAAGGGGATTAGCAGTTTATCTAAAAGGCATTCCAGTGATCCTTATCCCTGTGGCGTTGCGACCAGCGAAACTCCCCTGACCAAGCGTCACTGCCGTCCATCTGTTGCAGATCAGACTGCTGGCTACTCGCCTCAGAATCGGGAACAACTCGGGGGCAAGGGGATGTTTTTGTGGCGCATGAAAAAGGCTGGTCTGTCTGTTCCGCCTTTCGAATGTGTGACTGCTCAAGTCATGAATACGCTTGAACAACACCCTCTGGATAGCCATCTTTTAGACCGCTATTTTCCCGGGATTGTCCATGAGTGGGACACAGGGAACAGCCTGAGGAACATTCGTGACTACCTCAATACCTTGCCGCCTTCAGAGCAAACCAAAAGGGATGACTGGCTGTCGGGTCTGGCAGAATTTATTGCCAGTAATGATTATTACCAACAGGTTAAAGATTCTGAAGCGGCTCGACAAATAGCTGGTTTGCGCCGTCAGCTGGGTGTACTCCTTGCATCACAAGCGGTTATTGTCCGCAGCTCTGGCATCAATGAGGATAATTACGGCGATGCCCAGGCGGGCAAATACCTCTCTTTGGTTCAGGGAGAAGAAGATATTTTGCGAACCTGTCTCAAGGTCATGGCTTCAGCTTACCGGCCTGAAATCTGTCCCGAAGGCATACCGCAACCCATGGCGCTCATTATCCAACAGTGCATTGATTGTCGATATGGCGGAGTCGCCATGAGTTTTCAATCCTTTCAGGATGATACCGTCAGGATTGAGTACACACGGGGTCAGCCCAGAGGCGCAGTGGCAGGGCAGTCCGGAAACAGGCCCCACCGTATTGATATTTATCGCGAGGATCGTGAAGAAGAAGCTGCCAGCTCTCAATACTTTCCGGGGACGATCTCAAGTCGCTTCATCCTGCAAAAGAACGATAACGGCTATTCGGAAACAAGAATTGATAATGCCGATGCCCAGTCAGGCGACGTTGGACAACAACTCAGTGATGACACGGTTTCGACACTCATGGAGTGGCTGACAGAGCTGGAAAACTTATTACTCTGCCCTGTGGATGTGGAGTTTGCTATTGATCATCAGGGGTGTCTGTTCCTTTTGCAGGTGCGCCCTGTTACCCGCCTCTCTGGTGGCATGGATTTTGTCATGTCCATACCCGAAGAGACCCTGGCCATTGGCGAGGGCGTCAGCGAAGGCTTCTGCACCGGTCCACTCTGGTTGGCCAGTCAGCCAGAGGCAGGCTCTATGCCAGAGGGAGCCATTGTCGTGGCCCACCATGCTGAAGACTGGATGCTTGGGCCTGAGTTTCTGAAGAGGGTTGGTGGTTTTGTCATTGCTGAGGGAGGATTCAATGATCACGTAGCAATCTTCATGAAACAGGCAGAAATAGCTTTGATGCTGGCCGGTGGCCAGTTTACGGCAGTGGTCGCTCAGGTTGGGCAACAGGCGACGCTGGCCTGCGCCCGCTTTAACGAAAAACCCGGAGCCTTTATTGTTGCCGGTGACCTTAGCGGAAAACTGGCCAGTTGCAGAAGCCTGTCCTCTGCATTTTCTGATTTATCGTTGGCAAAGGCCGTCCCGTCACGGGATGATTTGTCCCCCCCTGAAGGCACATTCCTTCAGGTTGCCGACGGTTTTCAATGGCTCACAGATCAGAATGCCCGTCTGTTGGCAATGTTTGCCTCCTGCGGCGGACTGGATTGTCTGGCAAATCCGGTAAAACTGAGCATGTCTCGACAACGATCCGGGATACTGGCAAAGATCAGAGACAGTGTAAACAGGCTGGTTCATGGCGCTGAGGCAATGCTGGAAGGGTACCGGGCATTCCTGCTGCTGGCGGGAAACAGCAGTTCATCAGAGGTTCAGTTATTGCAGGATGAAGTACCACTATTAAGCAACCGGTTCAAGACACTGAAACAGACCATCCAATCATTGCTGGAGGCTATCATCCTGCCCCAGGATGACGATGAAGAACGGCAGTTATCGTTTCGTGATTGGCTGTCAGCTTGCCAACAACTGCAATCTTGTCTTCAAGCACTCAATCCCAGGGAGGCTGAGCAGTTCCGAAGTGTTCATGAAGTGATTTTTGCGCTGCATCTGCGCTTTATAAAAGCACTGGCACCGATCACTCTGGACTCGGGTCAGGGCCGGTTATCCAGGGATAAGCGAATCACCTATGTTGATTACACGACCCAGGGTAATCCTGATGAAAATGCGTCGCTATTGAGTCCAACCGGTAAAGCCATTATGAATGAATTAGAGCTTTCAGGGACTGTTGTCATTATGGATGATGCCTTGTTGGTTAATCTGGGATTAGGCGTTCATGTCAGCCTTGTCGAATTATTTGAAAACGCAGAGGGTGGGAAAGGACGAACCTTGCGGCTGAAATTTTCTGACCAATTCGATAGACCTGGTGGCTTATATAAATCCGGCAAGTTACAGCGGGTCTGGTTTCTGACACAGTTTCTGAAGGCCATCGAACTGGATGAAAATGCTGATCCCATGAGGCTCAGTTACAATGCGGTAGCGCGTGAAGTTATTGTCGAATGTACGCAAATGCAATCACCTCAAGCTATGCAGTATGCCTTTGAAAAGCTGATGGTTGTTTTAGATTCTATGACTGATCTTGATATTCTCTTTGATTACGAAGACATTTTTGAAGAACCTCATTGGGATTTTAACTTGCTTGCACAACGTCTTAATCCCGTTGCTGCGACAGAAGCTGATAGATTCACCTTTCAACATTGCCTTTTTTCAATGTTTTATAAGAACGATTATTGGATGAGTCCCGCTTGTTGCCAGTTACTCAGTAACGATCTTAAACAGTTTGTTCATCATACTGAGCGATTAGGGGAGTGTCGGTCTTTAGTCTATTCAGGGAAAAAACCGGAGGCGAGTCTGAAGGAAATATTTATGAGTGATGACATGAATGAGAGCATGCGCAGGGAACTCTTACATCATTTTTTATTGCTAGATCCCTATTACTCTGTTGGCCCGGTTGAGGATTTTTATCACCATTTGAGAGGCCAATACTTTATTATCAAGCCATCACACACTTACACGCTGACGTTTGTTGTTCCACCGTTTCAGTCGCTTTCGGATATTAAAGAAAAGGTCAGGCAAGCTTTGCTGAAAGATGGGCTGGAATATGCCAGCCAACGGGTTCGAAATGATAAAGACCTTGTATTAGAAGCCATTGCAGTACATCCATTTAACCTGAAATATGTAGGTGCAGAACTGAAGAGTGATAAAGATGTCATCGTAGCCGCAGTTACTCAGAAGAGCTATTGTATGAGCTGCGTCAGCCCGGAACTCCCAAATTATGATGAGGTGGTGATAGCGGCTATCGCAAAGCGTCCAGCAGTTGTGAGGTATGCCAGTGAGAAAATCCGAAGTGATAAAAACATTATTCAAAGTGTCATTACTCATAATATTGATTACCTGGCATATGCCAGTAATACGGTGTTGAATAATTACCATTCTATGCTCGATTTTATTGAACAAAATCCACGTGCTTTTGAATTTGCTGCTCCCGGGCTTAAACTTAATAAGGCTTTTATCGAGGCAGCAAAACAAAGAAATCCCGCAGTTATTCAATACACCAGAGAGCTTTTGGATAAGGTCTGAACGGCTCTGAAAAGTTAGTCAGTGCAAACCCTGTTGCCAGCTTATTGGCATTCTTTTTATTTCGTATTTCAGTCTGACGGGGGGAACTTTATAAAAATATCATTGTCTGAACAGGGTGATACATTGAATTTCTGGCAATTAAATTATGGATGAGTACTTATACCAATCGAACTTTCTAACTCCCTATTGCGCTGAAGATTTGAGCCTTAATCCTGCGTTGGCGATCGTCGCCATAGCTAAGGCTATGACTCCTCACGCCGCCTTGTCTTAAGGCTCAAATCTCCATGCTCATTGCGGGAGTTAGAAAATACGATTGGTATTAGTATGACGAGGATGTCGCGATGTTACCTTTATCTGAAAATTTTGGCAAATTAGATCCCCGAAGCCCGGGCACCTGTTCAAATCAGAACACCGGGGCTGGCAGTCTATCCAACAGCGGTCGCAGTGCAACCAAAAGGCATTTCGATAACCCTGTTCCCTCTGGCGTTTCGATCAGCGAAACCCCTTTAACCAAGCGTCTCTGCCGTCTAGCTGTTTCAGAACAGGCTGCTGGCTGTTCTCCCTCCGAACGGGAACAGTTCGGGGGCAAGGGAATGTTTTTGTTGCGCATGAAAGCAGCCGGTCTGTCTGTTCCGCCCTTCGAATGTGTTAGTGCTCAAGTCATGAATGCGCTTGAACAACACCCTCTGGATGCCCATCTTTTAGAATGCTACTTCCCCGGAATTATTTATGAACCGGAGGTGGGAACCAGCCTGGCGAGCATCAGGAAATACCTCAATGCCCTACCGCCTTCAGAGCAAACCAAAAGGGATGAATGGCTGTCGGGTATGGCGAAATTAATTGCCAGTAATGACTATTACGAACAGATTAAAGATTCTGAAGCGGCCCGACAAATCAGGGCTCTGCGCTCTCAGCTGGGCAAAGTCTCCAAATTACAGCCCGTGATTGTCCGCAGTTCCGGCATCAATGAAGATAATTACGGCGATGCCCAGGCGGGCAAATACCTCTCTTTAGTTCAGGGGGAAGAGGATATTTTGCGAACCTGTCTTAAGGTCATGGCCTCGGGTTACCGGCCTGAAGTCTGTCCCGAAGGCATACCACAACCCATGGCGCTGGTTATCCAACAGTGCATTGATTGCCTATACGGCGGGGTCTTTACGAGCTTTCAATCCTTTCAGGATAAAACCGTCAGGGTTGAGTACACAAAGGGTCAGCCCAAAGGCGTAGTGGCAGGACAATTCGGTAATACGCCCCACCGCATCGATATTTATCGCAAGGAAGGTGCCGAAGACGTTCAATACTACCCTGGGACCATCTCAAGTCACTTCATCCTGTACAAGCACAATAACGGCTATTCGGAAACAAGAATTGATACTGTCGATGCTCAATCAGGCGACGGTGGACTGAAACTCACGGATAAAATGCTTTCAGATATCAGGGACGCGGTGACAGAACTGGAAGACCTGTTGCTCTGCCCCGTGGATGCGGAGTTTGCCATTGATCACCGGGGTCGCGTGTTCCTGTTGCAGGTGCGCCCTGTTACCCGACTCTCTGGCGACATGGATTTCGCCATGCCCATACCGGAAGAGACTATTGCCTCTGGCGAGAGCGTCAGCGAAGGCTACTGTACCGGACCCATCTGGCTGGCCAGTGAACAAAAGGCAGACTCTATGCCAGAGGGTGCCATTGTCGTGGCCCATCATGCTGGAGACTGGATGCTCGAGCCTGAGTTCCTGAAGCAGGCAGGAGGCTTTGTCATCGCCGAAGGAGGATTCAATGATCATGTAGCAATCCTCATGAAACAGGGAGGAAAAACGTTGATGCTGGCCGGTGGGCAGCTTGCGGCAGTGGAAGCTCAGGTTGGGCAACAGGCGACGCTGGCCTGTGCACGCTTTAAAGGTAAGCCCGGAGCCTTTATTGTTGCTGGTGACCTCAGCGAAAAACTGGCCAGTTACAGAAGCCTGACCTCTGTTGTTTCTGAGGTGCCGTTAACCAAAGCCGTTCCGTCACGGCAGGATTTGTCCCCCGCTGAAGGTACATTCGATCAGGTTGCCAGCGGTTTTCAGTGGCTCACAGATCAAAACGCCCGCCTGTTGGCATTTTTTGCCTCAGGCGGCGGACTGGATTGTCTGGCAAACCCGGTAAAACTGAGTATGTCGTCACAACGCTCAAAGTTGCTGGCAGGGACCAGGGACAGTGTAAACCGGCTGATTCATGGGGCTGAAGCATTGCTGAATGGGTACAAGTCATTCCTGCAGCTTGCGAGCGTAAAGGACCCATCCGAAATCGGGCCATGGCTGAATGAATTACCGGAACTGACCAGCCGGTTCAAGACGTTGAAAGAGAAAATCCAATCAGAGTTAGAAATGATGCTCCTTCCCCTGCAAGTCGGTGAAGAAGGTCAGAAATCCATGGGCATTTTTCGACACTGGTTGACGGCGTGTCAGCAACTAAAGTCATCTCTTCAGGCACTCAATCCCAATGCGCCCGAGCAGCTCCGAAGTCTCCATGAACTGATTTTTGCCTTGCATGAGCGCTTCGTCAAGGCACTGGCACCGGTTACCCTGGCATCGGGTCAGGGCAAGATCACCAGGATATGGCCCATCACCTATGTAGATTGCAGGACTCCGGGTGACTCGGCTAAAAAGGTACCGCTATTCACTCACTCCTACAATGCATGCCTCGTAAGATCAGAGTGTGAAGCGACTGTCATCATTATGGATGCTGCTTTGATTGTTAACCTACAACTAGGACATCATGTGGGCCTTATCGAGCTACTTGAAGAAGCAGAAGGCGGGAAAGGACGTACCCTGCGGCTGAAATTTTCTGACCGGTTTGCCACAGCTGATGGCAGTGATGGCTCCGGCAAATTGAAACGTATGTGGTTTCTGATGCAGTTACTGAAAGCGATCAATCTGGACGAACAAGCGGGTCCTATGAAGTTCAGTTGCAATGCCGTAGCGGGTGAAATGATTGTCGAATGCCCCCGAATGAAATCACCTCAAATCATGCAGGAAGCTTTTGTAAAACTGACAGCGGCGTTATCTGTCATTAGAAACCTGGATATGGACTTAAACTCAGCAGCCATTTTTGATGGAGATCAGTGGAGCTTTAACAGCCTTATGCAACGCATTGATAGCGATGTTACGACAGAAGCCCATAGATTTGCCTTTCAACACTGCCTTTTCTTAATGGCTTATTCTGCTCGACATAACATTAATGAGGATTGTTACCGATTATTAATAAAGTTCTTGAACAATCATCAAGAACAGTTTATTCGTCATAGTCGACGTCTTGCTGAATCAATACCCCCCCCTCTGGAAACGTTAATGAGTGATAAGATCCCCGGGGACACCCGCAGGGAACTCTTGCAGCATTTTTTGTTGTTAAAGCCTGATGACGCTGCGCCATTGTTTGAAGAGGTGTATGAGCTGGAAGATCAGTACTTTGTTATCAATCCATCCTGCAGTTGCAGTGTAAATTTCGAGGTTTCACCCATTCAGTTCCTTGGGGCTCAAAGAGAAAATATGAAGAATGTTTTAAGCAGGCAGGGACTGAAATATGCCAGCCAACGGGTTCGCAATGATAAAGATCTTGTATTAGCGACCATTGCCGTACATCCATACAGCCTGAAATATGTGAGTGAAGAACTGAAGTGTGATAAAGAAGTCGTTCTAACCTGTTTTAAAGCGCTCAATTTTTTGAAGACTGAAGAGGTACGCAGTGTCAATCACCTGGTCTCTGACTTGTATAGGTCCGTGACAGAGGCCCGGAGACCGGTTACCAGGGCCTCAGCTCTGAGCATGCTATCCAGAGATGATAAGGTCATATATGTTGATTGCACGACTCCGGGTGGCGCGGGTGAAAAGTCAACGTTATTGAATCGGTCCTGCATAGCAGTCCTTGGAGAATCAGGACTTTTTGAAGGAACTGTTACCAGTATGGACGATACTTTGATTGTTAACTTTAAGATAACCGATCTTGTAGGCGTTATCGAGCTACTTAAAAACGAAGAAGAGGCAAAAGGATGTACCTTGCGGTTGAAAATTTCTGACAATTTTTCCTACTCTGATGGTAGTGATGCACCTGGCAAGTTAAAACGTATGTGGTTTCTTGTGCAGTTACTGAAAGCGATAGAGCTGGATAAAAATGCTGCCAGCATGAAGCCTGGTTGCAACGTCGCAGCGGCTGAAGTGATCGTCGAATGCCCGCAAATAACATCAACTCAAGTCATGCAGGGTGCCTTTGTGAAACTGATAAGGGCATTAGAGGCTGTTAGATCTTTGGATATGTTTTTAGGCCCAAGACCTGTTTTTGAAGGGGAGCAGTGGAGCTTTAACATGCTTGCGCAACGCCTTGATAGCGATGTTGCTGCAGAAGCCAATAAATTTGCCTTTCAACATTGCCTTTTCTTAATGGCTGAACGTTACCGATATGCCATTGATCTCAGTTGCTACTTGTTATTAAGCAGTCATCAACAACAGTTTATTGATAATGGTCATCGGTTGTTTAAATTGGAGGGTAATCCTGGCGACGTATTAATGAGAAATGAACTCCCTGAGGACACCCGCAGGGAGCTACTGCATCATTTTTTATTGTCAGATCCCGGTGAGGCTAATCGATGGATTGATCTTGTGTATCCTCATTTGAAAGATCATTACTTTGTTATCAAGCTATCCTGCAGTTACAGCCTGAAGTTTGATTTTTTACCGGTTCAGGCGCTTGGTAATCATAAAGAAAGGGTCAGGAATATCTTGCACAGGGATGGACTGGAATGTGCCAGCCAAAGGATTCGCAATGATAAAGACCTTGTGATAGAAGCCCTTGCAATACATCCACATAGCCTGGAATATGTAAGTGAGGAGCTGAAGAGTGTTGCTGAGGTCGTCATGCATGCAGTCACTAAAGATGGTTATTATCTGCAATATGCCAGCCCGACACTTCAGGATGATGAGAAGGTTGTCATAGCCGCTGTTACAAATTCTTCAGGCGCTCTGAAATTTGCCAGTGAAAGAATTCGAAGCGATAAAAACATTATTAAAACCTTGATAGCTATCAACATTAATAACCTGATATACGTCAATAAAACGATATTGGAGGATCCTGAGTATATGCTGGACTTAATTGCAAAGGATTCTGCTGCTTTTATTTTTGTTGCTCCCGAGCTTAAACAGAATGAGGCTTTTATTGAGGCAGCAAAAAACAGAAACCCCGAAGTGAGTCAACACCTCGCCTTACGCAACGCATATCTCCGGTAAGGATGATATAACCCGGTCTGGTGGTTTCTGGTTTGCAGTGTGTCGTTTAAGCAGACGGCGGCACGGATACTGCCCTGAGAGCGGGTCAGAAGCCTGAGTGATATAATCAGGCATTTAAGTCTTAAGGCTACGAAATATGTTAAAGGTAAAACAGTCAGGAAGCATGATCGCGGGCATCTTGCTTCTGTTTGCAACTCAGGTTTTTGCCTGGTCTCATGTCCGTATCGTTAATAAAACTGACCTCGAGGTATATGGTGAAATCAAATACATTGGCGGATCCGCTTGGGAATGTGAGACACAAACCTATGCACTCGCTTCCTGGGGGGCATTTACTGCACCTTCTCGAGGCGCATGTCTGGTACACGAAATTACCGTCAGTGCCTATGACCTTGGCAATGGTACTCCCTATAAGTCATCGATAGGAACTGCCTATGTCCAATTTATAGTAGTCAAGAGCGACGACGGACAGCCTATGGTGACTCGCCCTTAAGAGAGTTAACGCGTTTGTTCCGACAACGCTAAACAGTGCCAACTGTGTTGACAGCTCATTGTTGTTTGACCTTTTGTCTGGTTCAGCCTGAGTGCTGAACTTTATAAAAAAATTATTGTCAAATGTGAGATAGGTGATTTTTTAGGCGTTAGCCATTGAATTATGGATAAATATTAATATGAGAGGGATATCTTGATGTTGCCTGAAACTTTTGATCCTCAAATATCGAAGACGAACCCAGGGCAGAATACCGGGGCTGGTAGTTCATCCAGCGGGGCTGGTAGTTGCCTCAAAAGGTATTTCAGTCATCTTGATCTCAGTGACGTTCCCGACCCAACGTGGCTAAACAAGCGCACCTGCTGTTCCCCTGTTTCAGGCCAGGCTGCTGACTGTTCTGCCGCCAGCCGGAAACAACTTGGTGGCAAGGGAATGTATTTGCAGCGCATGAAGAAAGCCGGTCTGTCTGTGCCACCGTTCGAATGTGTTACTGCTCAAGTCATGAGTGCTCTTGAACAACAGCCTCTGGATAACCTTGACCGCTATCTCCCCGGGATTGACCGTGAACTGAAGGCAGAGACCTGTCTCAAGAACATCCGTGAACACCTCAATGCCTTGCCGCCTTCAGAGCAAAGCAAAAGGGATAACTGGCTGCTGGGTCTGGCGCAATTTGTTGCCAGTGATGACTATTACGAACAGGTTAAAGATTCTGAAGCGGCCCGACACATCAGGACTCTTCGCCATCAGCTGGACAAACTCTCCAGATCACAACCTGTTATTGTCCGCAGTTCCGGCATCAACGAAGATAACTACGGCGATGCCCAGGCGGGCAAATACCTCTCGGAAGTTCAGGGAGAAGAGGATGTATTGCGCACCTGCCTAAAGGTCATGGCCTCAGGTTACCGGGCTGAAGTCTGTTCCGAAGGCATACCACAACCCATGGCACTGATCATCCAACAGTGCATTGATTGCCGATACGGCGGTGTCGTCATGAGCTTTCAATCTTTTCAGGAAGATACCATCAGGGTTGAGTACACACGTGGTCAGCCCAGAGGCGCAGTGGCAGGGCAGTCCGGTAACCGGCCCCATCGCATTGATATTTATCGCGAAGATCACAAAGAAGAAGCTCACAGCTATCAGTACTTTCCCGGAACAATCTCCAGTCACTTTGTCTTGCATAAGAATAATAACGGCTATTCGGAAACAATCATTGCTAATGCCGATGCTCAATCAGACGACAGTGGACAGGAACTTACTGATAAAATGGTTTCAGATCTCAGGGATGCGGTGACAAAACTGGAAGACCTTTTGCTCTGCCCCGTGGATGTGGAGTTTGCTATCGATCATCAGGATCGTCTGTTCCTGTTGCAGGTGCGCCCTGTTACCCGACTCTCCGGCGACATGGTTTTTGCCATGCCCATACCCGAAGAGACTCTGGCCATTGGCGAGGGCATCAGTGAAGGCTTCTGCACCGGGCCACTCTGGTTGGCTAAAAAAACACAGGCAGACTCTATGCCAAAGGGCGCTATTGTCGTCGCCCGGCAGGCAGAAGACTGGATGCTTGAGCCCGGCTTGCTGAAACGGGCAGGAGGTTTTGTGCTGGCCGAAGCCGGATTCAATGATCATGTAGCGATCCTCATGAAACAGGAAAAAATAGCCTTGATGCGGGCCGGTGATGAGTATGCGGCTGTGATCGCTCAGGATGGCCAACAGGCGACACTGGCCTGCGCTCGCTTTAACGGTGAGCCCGGCGCCTTTATTGTTGTCGGTGACCTTGCCGGAAAACTGGCCAGTCACAGAAATTTATCCTCTGCCTTCTCTGATGTGCTGCCGGGTAAAGCCGTCCCGTCGCGGGCTGATTTGTCTCCCTCTGAAGATACACTTTGTCAGGTCGCCAGCGGTTTTCAATGGCTCACGGATCAAAATGCTCGCCTGCTGGCATTTTTTGCCTCCGGCGGCGGACTGGATTGTCTGGCAAACCCCATAAAACTAAGCATGTCGCCGCAACGATCAGAGTTACTGGCAGACGCCAGAGAGAACATAAGCCGACTGATTTATGGAGCTGAAAAGCTGTTGCAGGGTTATGAGGCATTCCTGCGGCTGGCGGGCGACAGTAGTTCATCCCGGGTTGAGCCATTGCTGGATGAATTTCTGCACCTGTCCAACCGCTTTGAGACGCTGAAACAGACCATCCTATCTGGCTTGAAGAGTATCATTATGCCAATGCAAGCTGCTGAAGACGGGCAGCTATCTCCGGTAATGTTTCGTCATTGGCTGGCAGACTGCGATCAGCTGCAATCCTATCTTCAAGCTCTCAACCCCTGGAGGGCTGAGCAGGTACAGAGTGTCCATGAACTGATTTTTGCTGTACATCAGCGCTTCGTAAATGCGCTTGCACCGATCACTCTTGCCTCGAGTCAGGGCAGGGTCTCTCGGGAAAAGCGCATCACCTACATTGATCACAGGACTCCGAGTGAAACGGCACCGCTACTGAGTCCAGCCTGCAAAGCATCCCTCGAAGGATTATTGTTTCGTAAAGCGATTGTCGTCTGTATGGATGAAGCCTTGATTGTTAACCTGAAGTTAGGCACTCATGTGAGTCTTATCGAGCTACTTGATCGTGCAGAGGGGGGGAAAGGACGAACCCTGCGGCTGAAATTTTCTGACTCTTTTGACAGTGATGATGGCAGTGATTCACCCGGCAAATTAAAACGTATGTGGTTTCTGGTGGAGTTACTGAAAGCGTTCGAACTCAATAAAAATGCGGGTAGCATGAAGACAAGTTGTAACGCTGTAGCGGGTGAAATTATCGTTGAATGCACTCGCATGAGATCACGTGAAAACATGCAGGAGGCCTTTGTAAAACTGACCAAGGCATTATATTCATTAGTTAGTCTGGATCAATACTTAAGTCGGATAACTCTGTTTGAAGGAGGTCGGTGGAGCTTTAACTGGCTTGCGCAGCGCCTTGACAGCGATGCTTCGGCAGAAGCTAATAGATTCGCCTTTCAGCATTGCCTTTTCTCAATGGTTAATAGTGTCCGAGATGGCATTGCTCCAGAGTGTTACCCGTTATTAAGCAAGCATCAACAAGAGTTCATGGATCAAGGTCGATGTCTGGTCAAATCGAAGGACAATGTTTGGGAACTATTAATGAGTGATCAGGTCTCTGAAGATATCTTAAGGGAGCTATTACATCATTTTTTATTGTCATATCCTGGTAACGCCAGTCAATGGGTTGAGCTTTTGTATCCTCATCTTAAAGATCAATACTACATTATCAAACGTTCCTATAGTTACAGTCTGGAGTTTGATGTGCCACCGATGCCGTTGCTCAGGGGGCAAAAAGAAAGGGTCAGGAGTTTCTTGCTCAAGCATGGCATAAAATGTGCCAGCCAACGAATTCGAAATGACAAAGACCTTATGTTAGCGGCTCTTGCAATACATCCGTATAGCCTGAAATATGTCAGTGAAAAGCTGAGGAGTGATAAACAGGTCGTCCTCACTGCAGTCAGCGGAGATGGTTGTAGCCTGCAATACGCCAGCACCAAACTGCGGGATAATGAAGAGGTTGTCAAAGCCGCTATCAAACATGATTCAGCAGCCCTGGAATATGCCAGTGACAGAATTCGAAGCGATAAAAAAACATTATCAAAGCCTTAATGGCTGTCAGTTTTGATAACTTAAGATATGTCAGTAAAGCGGTGTTGAAGGATCGTACAGGTTGAACTTTATAAAAAAATTATTGTCAAAAGATTAATTGATGTTTTTTCTAGCAGCCTGTCGGACTTAAGCGTCCGTAGCGAGGATTGCAAGAAATTGAGGATAAAAATCTCTGTTTCTGAGGAGAATAGCGAGCTATTTGACGAAGAAACAGGGATTTTTAGACCAATTTATTGCAACCGCAGTAGGACAGTCTTAAGTCCGACAGGCTGCTAGATGAATCATGGATGAATATTAACATGGGAGGGATATCTTGATGTTACCTGCTAATTCTCATATGTCAGCGCTTCGGAGTCCAACAACGAATCCAGATGAGATTACCGGGACTGGTAGTTCATCCGGCAGGGTTGGTAGTTTATACGGCAGGGCTGTTAATTACCTCAAAAGTTATTTCAGTTATCCTGATAGCACTTCCATTCCAGACCCGACGTGCCTTGGCAAACGCACCTGCTGTTCATCTGTTTCAGATCAGGCTGATGACTATTCTCCCCCCATCCGGCATCAGCTTGGGGGTAAGGGACTGTTTTTGCAACGCATGAAGGAAGCTGGTCTGCGTGTTCCAGCGTTCAGATGTGTGACAACTCAGCTCGTTCATGCGCTTGAACAACACCCTCTGGATCCTCACTCTTTAACTCGCTATCTTCCCGATATCGCCTGTGAGCCGGGTGTGCACAGCAGCCTGACGCTCATCAGGGAATACCTCAATACTCTGCCACCTTCAGAACCCGTCAAAAGAGCCGGGGTGCTGACGGGGCTGGCGGAATTTATTGCCAGTGATGACTTTTATCAGCAGGTTAAAGAGTCTGAAGCGGCCCAACAAATCACAGACCTGCGTCGTCAGCTGGACAATCTCTCTTTATCACAACCGATTATTGTCCGCAGTTCTGGCGTCAACGAAGATAATTACGGCGATGCCCAGGCAGGCAAATACCTCTCTTTGGTTCAGGAAGAAGACGATGTTTTGCGTACCTGTCTGAAAGTCATGGCTTCAGGCTACCGCCCTGAAGTCTGCCCCGAAGGCATACCACAACCCATGGCTCTGATCATCCAGGAGTGTATTGACTGCCAATACGGCGGTGTCGTCATGAGCTTTCAATCTTTTCAGGATGGAACCATCAGGGTTGAGTTTACTCAGGGTCAGCCCAGAGGTGTGGTTGCGGGGCAGTCCGGTAACACGCCTCACCGTATCGATATTTCTCATGAGGAAGGCCCTGACAGCTATCAATATTTTCCCGGTACGATTTCAAGTCACTTTGTCCTGAACAAAAACAATCATGGTTATTCAGAAACAAGAATTGATAATGTCGGTGCCCAGCCAGACGACGGTGAACAGTTACTTGGTGATCAAACGGTCTCAGATCTCAGAGAGATGGCGATAACGCTGGAAAACCTGTTGTTCTGCCCCGTGGATGCCGAGTTTGCCATCAATCGTAAGTGGCAGCTGTTCCCGGTGCAGGTGCGCCCTGTTACCCGACTCTCTGGTGGCATGGATTTTGCCCTGCCCATACCCGAAGAGACCATTGCCACAGGTGCCGGTGTCAGTGAAGGCTTTTGCACCGGAACGCTCTGGCTGGCCAGACGACAAAAGGCAGACTCTATGCCAGAGGGTGCCATTGTCGTGGCCCCACACGCTGAAGACTGGATGCTTGAGCCTGGGTTCCTGAAGCGGGTTGGTGGTTTTGTCATTGCCAAAGGAGGATTCAATGATCATTTTGCGATCCTTATGAAACAAGAACAAAAAGCGTTGATGCTGGCCGGTGGGCAGCTTGCGGCAGTGGAAGCTCAGGTTGGGCAACAGGCGACGCTGGCCTGTGCCCGCTTTAACGATAAGCCCGGTGCCTTTATTGTTGCCGGTGACCTTACCGGAACATTGGCCAGGCACAAAAGCCTGTCCTCAGCTGTTTCTGATGTGCCGCTAGCCAAAGCCGTCCCCTCACGGAATGATTTGTCCTTTCCTGAAGGTACATTCCTTCAGGTTGCCAGCAGTTTCAAATGGCTCACGGATCAAAATGCCCGCCTGCTGGCATTTTTTGCCCCCGGTGGCGGACTGGATGGTTTGACAAACCCGCTAAAACTCAGCATGTCGCCACAACGATCCAGGATACTGGCAGAGACTAAAGTCAGCGTAAATCGGCTGGTTTATGGGGCCGAAGCCTTGTTGCAGGGTTACTGGGCCTTCTTACAGCTGTCGGGTGAGAAAGGTTCGCCCGAGGTTCAGTTATTGCGGGATGAATTGCAGCAACTGATCAGCCGGTTCGAGACCTTGCAAAAGACTATCCAATCAGGGCTGGAGAGTGTCATTCTGCCCATGCAAGCCGCTGAAGAAGGGTGGCCATTCCCCGGTATCTTTCGTCAATGGCTGGCCGATTGCCATAAGCTACAATCCGATCTTCAGGCGCTCAACCCCAGCGCAGCTGAGCAGGTCCTAAGTGTCCATGAGCTGATTTTTACCCTGCATCAGCGCTTTGTAGAGGCACTGGCACCGGTCACTTTGGCTTCGGGGCAGGGCATGATATCTACAGAAAAGAAAATCACCTATGTCGATTGCACGACTCCGGGCGGCTCAGGTGGAAAGGTGCCGTTATTGAGGCAGTCCGGCAAAGCATTGATTGAACAATCAAGGCACCCGGTAACTGTCGTCAGTCTGGATGATGCCTTGTTGGTTAACCTGGAGCTTGGGCATCATTTAGGCCTTATTGAGGCACTTGAATGCGCAGAAGGAGGGAAAGAAAGAACCTTGCGGCTTAGGTTTACAGACCGGTTTCGGAGCCCTGATGGCTATCAGGAACCCGGCAAGTTGAAGCGTATGTGGTTTCTGGCGCGGTTGCTGAAGGCAATTGAACTGGATAAAGAGGCAGATGGTATGAAGATCAGTGTCAATCCTGCAGTGGGTGAAATGATTGTTGAATGCTCTCGAATGTCATCACGTAAAATCCTGCAGCAGGCTTTTGAAAAACTGATAATGGCATTGTATTCAACCTATAGTCTGGATCTGTACATACGTAATATAGCCCTTTTTGAAGGAGATCAGTGGAGCTTTAATTTGCTTGCACAACGCCTTGATAGCGATGTTGTGACAGAAGCCGATCGATTCGCCTTTCAACAATGCTTAATTCAACATGGCTTATGCTCACTACATTACTCCGTTGCGATCGGTATTTCAGATGCTTGCTACTCGTTCTTAAGCGACCATCAACAGCAGTTTGTTTATCATAGTCGGCGGTTCTTTCTATCGGAGAAGAATTTTTCGGAAGTGTTAATGAGTGATGAGGTGGATGAGGACACCCGCAGGGAGGTACTGCATCATTTTTTATGGCTCAATCCCGATGAGGCGACTCCATTGTTTGAGCTTGTCTATCCTCGTTTGAGAGGCCAATACTATATTATTAAGCCATCATGGGATTACACGCTGATGTTTGATGTGCCACCGGGGCAGCCGCTTCCCGATCACAAAGAAAAGGTCAGGAACGTTGTGGTGAAGGAAGGGCTGACATATGCCAGCCAGCAGGTTCGAAATGATAAAAGCCTTGTATTAGCGACCCTTGCAAGACATCCAGATAACCTGAAATATGCGAGTGAAAAACTCAAGAGTGATAAAGTGGTCGTCATGGCTGCAGTCACTCAAAATGGCTTTTGTCTGAAATATGCCAGCCCGAAACTTCAGGATAATTATGAAATTGTCATGGCTGCAGTCACTATTCATGGCAGTTATCTGGAATTTGCCAGCCCGAGACTTCGGGATAATTATGAAATTGTCATGGCTGCAGTCACTCAAAATGGCTTTTCTCTGAAATATGCCAGCCCGAAACTTCAGGATAATTATGAAATTGTCATGGCTGCAGTCACTATTCATGGCAGTTATCTGGAATTTGCCAGCCCGAGACTTCGGGATAATTATGAAATTGTCATGGTTGCAATCAAACGGGATGGTATACATCTCAAATATGCCAGCCCGAGACTTCGGGATAATGAAGAGATAGTCAGGGCTGCAGTCGCAGTTTATTCAGGACCTGTGTCTTATGCCAGTGAAAGAATCCGAAGCGATAAAAACATTATTAAAAACCTGATAGCCGTTAATATTGAAATTCTACGAAATGTCAGGAAAACATTATTGAATGATCGGGAGTGTATGCTGGACTTAATTGAACAGGACTCTTTTGCTTTTTTGTATGCGTCTGATGAGCTTAAACAATATAAGGCTTTTATTGAGGCAGCAAAAAAAAGAAACCCCGAAGTGATTCGACACCTCAAGTAATCTCCGAACAAGGTTTCATTTATTCTGACAACGCTAAGTACTCAACCATACGAAATCATATTTTCTGACTCATTGTTCAGGCACTCTGACTGCGTTGCAACTCTGGTCACATAGCTTGCTATGTTCCCGTCGTTGCGCCTTGCAGAGCACCTGCCCAATAAGCCAGAAATATTCGATTCCGTATGGCTGAGTACTTAAACAGTGCCAACTGTGTTGACAGCTCATTGTTGTTCCCCCTATTGCGTGGTTCAGCCTGAGGGGTGAACTTTATAAAAAAACTATTGTCAAAGGTTTATTGACCTCCCAGTCATTGAGTCACATGGATGAATATTAACATGAGAGGGATATTTTGATGTTACCCGCTTGTTATCAAAGGGCAGATTCTCCGACTCCGGCAACGAATTCAAATCAGATTCCCGGGGCTGAGGGTCTATCCGACGGGGCCGAGAGTCCACACAAAAGCTATTTCAGTGATCCTGATCTCACTGGCGTTCCCGTCCAGACATCGTTAGCCGATCGTCTTTGCCGTTCACCTGTTTCAGATCAGGCTGATGACTATTCTCCCCCCAGCCGCCATCAGCTGGGGGGTAAGGGAATGTTTTTGCAGCGCATGAAGGAAGCCGACCTGCCTGTTCCACCCTTTGAATGTGTGACAATCCAGGTCATGAATGCACTTGAACATGAGCCTCTGGATCGCCGCTGCCTGGCCCCCTATCTCCCCTGGATTCCTGATCAACCGGAGGCAGAGACCAGCCTGTCGCAGATCAGGAAATACGTCGCTACTTTGCCACCTTCTGAGCAAGCCAAAAGGAAAGACTGGCTGGCGGGTCTGGCAACATTTATTGCCAGTGATGACTATTACGAACAGCTTAAAGATTCTGAAGCAGCCCGGGAAATCAGAGACCTGCGCTGTCAGCTGGAAAAACTCTGCCCATCACAGCCGGTTATTGTTCGCAGTTCTGGCGTTAATGAAGACAACTACGGCAATGCCCAGGCGGGCAAATACCTCTCGAAACTTCAGGGAGAAGAGGATGTATTGCGAACCTGCCTTGAGGTCATGGCTTCAGCTTACCGGCCTGAAGTCTGCTCCGAAGGCGTACCCCAACCTATGGCACTGATCATCCAACAGTGCATTGATTGTCGATATGGCGGGGTTGCCATGAGTTACCAATCCTTTCAGGAGAATACCGTCAGGCTTGAGTACACATATGGTCAGCCCAAAGGTGTCGTGTCAGGGCAGTCCGGTAACAGGCCCCACCGTATTGATATTTATCGTGAGGATCGCGTAGAAGAAGTTAACAGTTTCCGATACTTTCCAGGGAGGATCTCCAGTTACTTTATCCTGAAAAAAAATGATAACGGTTATTCGGAAACTGAGGTTTTTGATGCCGATGCCCAATCCGACGACGCCAGACATGCACTCACTGATGACATGGTTTCAAAACTCAGTGACTATGTAACAAGACTGGAAAACCTGCTGTGCTGCCCGGTGGATGTGGAGTTTGCCATCGATCGTCTGGGTCGTCCGATCCTGTTACAGGTGCGCCCTGTTACCCGACTCTCTGGCGGCATGGATTTTAACATGCCCATACCCGAACAGACCCTGGCCATTGGCGAAAGCGTCAGCGAAGGCTACTGTACCGGACCCATCTGGCTGGCCAAAAAACGACACGCAGGCTCTATGCCAGAGAGAGCCATTGTCGTGGCCCACCACGCTGAAGACTGGATGCTTGAGCCCGGGTTCCTGGATCGGGCAGGGGGTTTTGTCCTTCTCGAAGGAGGATTCAATGACCATGTAGCCATTCTCATGAAACAGAAACGAAAAACTTTGATGCTGGTTGCTGGTCAGTTTGCGGCAATGGATACTCTTGTTGGCCAACAGGCGACGCTGGCCTGTGCCCGTTTCAGGGGTAAGCCCGGCGCCTTTATTGTCGCCGGTGACTGTACCGAAAAACTGGCGTGTCACAGCAGTCTGTCCTCTGATTTTGCGGATATGCCCTTAGCAAAAACTCTCCCGTCACGGGATGATTTGTCCCCCCCTCCAGGCACATTCTCCAGGGTCACCAGTGCCTTTCAATGGCTCACCGACCAAAACGCCCGGCTCCTGTCATTCTTTAACTCCGGCAGCGAACTGGATTGTCTGGCAAACCCGATAAAACTGAGCATGTCGGCACAACGTTCAGAGCTACTGGCAGAGACCAGAGACAGGGTTAACAGGCTGATTTATGGAGCTGAAGCCCTGTTGAAGGGCTACCAGGCATTCTTGCGGCTGGCCGGGAAAAAAGATTCACCCCATGTCAAGTTATTGCAGGATGAATTTCCACTCCTGAGGGAACGGTTTGTGGAGCTGAAAGAGACCGTGGAATCAAAGTTAGACAGTGTCATTCTGCCAATGCAAGTCGCTAAAGAAAGACTGGTTTCCCCGTTAGTGTTTCGGCAGTGGGTGTTTGCTTGCCACCAGCTGCAATCTTGTCTGCAAGCACTCAACCCCAGAGAAGCTGAGCAGGTTCGAAGTGTCCATGAGCTGATTTTTGCTCTGCATAAGCGCTTCGTAGAGGCGCTGGCACCGGTCACACTGACCTCGGGTCAGGGCAAGATATCTATGGATAAGAACGTCACTTATGTTGAGTGCTCGACCCCGGGTGAAACAGTCCCGCTGATCAGTGCATCCTGCAGAACATCCCTCAAGAGATTAGTGCGTCATGCGACGGTCGTCACTATGGAGGGAGCATTTATTGTTAACATGAAGTTTGGCGAACACTGGGGGTTGATTGAGCTGCTTGAAAAGGCAGAGGGGGGGAAAGGACGAACCTTGCGGCTGAAATTTTCTGACGCATTTCATCCATCGGATGGTAGTGAAGAACCCGGTAAGTTGAAACGTATGTGGTTTCTGGTGCAGTTACTGAAAGCCATCGAACTGGACAAAAATGCTGATAGCATGAAGCTAAGCTGCAACGCCGTTGCAGGGCAGATTATTGTCGAATGCCCCCGAATGACATCACCTGAAACCATGCAGGAGGCCTTTGGAAAACTGATAACAGCTTTACGTGCTGTTCAGAATCTGGATCTTTTTTTAGAGGATAAAAGCATTTTTGAAGAGGTTGAGTGGAACTTTAACCTGCTTGCACAACGCCTTGATAGTGATGTTGTGACAGAAACAGATAGATTCGCCTTTCAACATTGTCTTTTCTTAATGGTTCTTAGTCAGCAATATGACATTCTTCCCAGTTGCTACCGGTTATTAAACCACCAGCAGATGCAATTTATTGATCATTCCCGGCGGTTAGTTAATTTGGAGAATGCTTATGAAAAAGTGCTGATGAGTGATGATATCGGTGAGGCCACTCGCAGGGAACTTTTGCATCATTCTTTATTAGTAGATCCCGGATGGGTGACTCCGTTGGTTGAGGATGTGTATCCCCATTTGAAGGGTAAAAGTTTTATTATCGAACCATCAGAAGATTACCAGTTGAATTTTGTCGTTTCAACTGATCAGCTGTTCAGTGAGCATAAAGAGAAAGTCGAGAAAGCCTTTCAGAGGAATGGGCTTCTATATGCCAGTCAACGGCTGCGAAATGAATACTTTGCTTTTAGGTACGATCAATAATTTTGTGAATCAGCTCTGATCTATTCTGACAACCTTGACCTTAACGGCTTATTGCCATTTTTACTGGTGCCTGTTTCAGACTGAAGGTTGAACTTTATTGATGTGCCGGTTATTTATGAAAGGGATATCTTAATGTTAAATGTCAATTCTGATAAATCGAATGATGGACTCCTGACAGCTTATTCAAGTCAGAATAACCGGGCTGGCAGTCCATCCAGAGGAACTGATAGTTCACCCAAAAAGCATCTCGATGATTCTGATTCCAGTGGCGTTTCCATCAGCAATACGCCTTTAGCCAAACGTCACTGTTGTTTATCTGTTTCAGATCAGACTCCCCTCAACCGCGAAGAACTGGGGGGTAAGGGAATGTTTTTGTGGCGCATGAAAAAAGCCGGTTTGTCTGTTCCGCCATTTGAATGTGTGCCAGCCCGGGTCATGAACGCGCTTGAGCAACACTCTCTGGATAGCAGACTTTTAGCCCGCTATCTCCCAATGATTGCATGTGAACTTGAGGCAGAGAAAGAGATCAGCCTGACGAACATCAGGGCATGCCTCAATGCCTTGCCACCTTCACAGCAGACCAAAAGGAATAACTGGCTGGCGGGTCTGGCAGAATTTATTGCCAGCGAAGACTATTACCAACAGGTTAAAGATTCTGAAGCGGCCGGAAAAATCAGGGGGCTGCACAGTCAGGTGGGCGGACTCTCTGCATCACAACCCGTGATTGTTCGCAGTTCCGGCATCAATGAAGATAATTACGGCGACGCTCAGGCGGGCAAATACCTCTCTTTAGTTCAGGGAGAAGAGGATATTTTGCGAACCTGTCTTAAGGTCATGGCTTCAGCTTACCGGCCTGAAGTCTGCTCCGAAGGTATACCGCAACCTATGGCCCTGATCATCCAACAGTGCATTGACTGTCGCCACGGCGGTGTCGCCATGAGCTTTCAATCTTTTCAGAATAATACCCTCAGGGCAGAGTTTACATCGGGTCAACCCAGAGGCGTGGTGGCAGGGCAGACCGGTAACACGCCCCACCGCATCGACATTTATCGCAAGGATCGCAAAGAAGATGCTGTCAGCTATCAATACTTTCCCGGGACAATCTCAAGTCACTTTGTCTTGCACAAGAACAATAACGGCTATTCGGAAACAATAACTGATAATGTTGATGCTCAATCATGCGACGGTGGACTGCAACTCACGGATGCAACGGTTTCAGAACTCATGGAGGCGGTGATACAGCTGGAAAACCTGTTGCTTTGTCCTGTGGATGTGGAGTTTGCCGTTGATCATCAGGGGCGCCTGTTCATGCTGCAGGTACGCCCTGTTACCCGGCTCGCTGGCGACATGGTTTTTGCCATGCCCATACCCGAAGAGACCCTGGCCATTGGCGACAGCATCAGTGAAGGCTATTGCACCGGTCCCCTCTGGCGGGCTGAAAAAAGAGCAAAAGACGCTATGCCACAAGGCGCCATTGTCGTCGCCGACCACGCTGAAGACTGGATGCTTGAGCCTGACTTCCTGAAGCAAGTGAGGGGCTTTGTCTTTGCCAAAGCAGGATTCAATGATCATGTAGCGATCCTCATGAAACAGCAAAGAATAACCTTAATGCGGGCCAATGATCAGTGTCCGGTATTTGCCACTGACAATGGCCAACAGACGACACTGGCCTGCGGCCGCTTTAAAGGCAAGCCCGGAGCCTTTATTGTTGCCGGTGACATGACAGAAAAACTGGTCAGCCACAGAAGCCTGTCCAGCGTTTTTTCTGATCTGCCTTCCGCGAATGCGATTCCGTCCTGGGAGGATTTATCAATTCCTGAGGGCAAGTTCTGTCATGTCGCCAGCGGCTTCAAATGGCTAACGGATCAAAATGCCAGGCTTTTGGCATTTTTTGCCTCCGGTGGTGGACTGGATTGCCTGGCAAACCCGGTAAAACTGAGCATGTCGCCAGATCGCTTAAAACTATTGGCAGAGACCAGAGACAGCGTGAAGCGGCTGATTCATGGATCTGAAGCACTGTTAGCTGGATACAAAGCATTTCTGGGTCTGGCTCTGGAAAGTCGACCATACCTGACCACGTCATTGCGGGATGAATTACAGCAACTGGAGAAACGCTTCAAGACGCTGCAACAGACCATAGGATCAGTGTTAGATAGTATTATCCTGCCAATCCAGGCCGCTGAAGAAGGGGATGTATCCCCGGGCATCCTGAGTCAGTGGGTGGCAGATTGCCATCAGCTGCAATCTTGTCTTCAGGCACTGGACCCTGAGCAGGCTGAACAGGTACGGAGTGTCCATGAGCTGATTTTTGCCTTGCATCGACGTTTTGTAGAGGCACTGGCCCCCGTCACTCTGGCTTCTGTTCAGGGCAAGGTATCTACAAATAAGCACATCACCTATTTTGATTTTACCACTCCGGGTGGAGAGTTACCGCTATTGGGACTGTCAGGCAAAGCATCCTTGGACGGGTTGAGGCTTCCAGGGACTGTCATCAGTACGGATGAAGCCTTGATTGTTAACCTCAAGTTAGGATCTCACGTGGGCCTTATCGAGCTGCTTGAGAATGCAGAGGGAGGTAAAGGACGAACTCTGCGACTGAAATTTTCTGACCAATTCAATATATCTGATGGTGTTGAAAAAACCGGCAAGTTTAATCGTATGTGGTTTCTGGTGCAGTTACTGAAAGCGATCGGGCTGAACAAAGATGCCGATAGCATGAATCTGAATGGCAATGCTGTAGCAGGTGAAATCACTGTTGAATGCACGGGAATAGCATCACGTGAAACCATGCAGCATGCCTTTGAAAAACTGATCATTGTGTTAGATTCAATGGCTGAACTGGATCGACGGTTTCATAAAAAGGTTATTTTTGAAGGAGGCCAGTGGGACTTTAGCTTGCTTGTAGAACGGCTTAATCGAGATGTTGCGACAGAAGCCGATAGATTCGCCTTTCAACATTGCCTTTTCTTACAGTTTCACCAGCGAGGTTGGAGCATCACTCCCGCTTGCCAGGAGTTATTGAGCGATCAGTGTCAACGTTTTGCTGAGCATGCACAGCGGTTAGGTGAGTGCGCGCGGGCAATTTTTTGGCGACGAAAATCGGAGGACAGCCTGCAGGAAATGTTAATGAGTGATGAGATCGCTGAGGACACTCGCTGGGAACTCCTGCATCATTTTTTATTGGTAAACTTCAGTTACGCCACTCGATTGGTTGAACGTCTGTATGGCCTGGAAAATCAATACTTTGTGATCAATCCATCTTGCAGTTACAGATTGGAGTTTTATGCTCCACCGGGGCAGCCGTCCGGGGATCATAAAGAAAAGGTCAGGAATGCCCTGCTCATGCATGGGTTGATGTATGCCAGCCAACGGGTTTTGAATGATAAAGAACTTGTACTAGCCGCCATTACAAAACATCCCGAACAACTGCAATACGTGAATGAAGAACTGAGGGATGATAGTGATGTCGTCATGGCATCAGTCACTCGAGATGGCAGTCAGCTGCAACATGCCAGTCCAGAACTTAAGAATAATGTCGGGGTGGTAATGGCGGCTGTCGAACAATATCCAGATGCTCTGAGGTATGCCAGTGAAAAAATGCGAAGCAATCAAAATATTATTAAAATCGCAATGGCCAATGATATTCAATACTCAGAATATGCCAGTGAAAGTGTATTGAGTGATCGCGATTTTATGCTGGACTTAATTGCAAAAAATCATCGAGCTTTCAAATATGTTGCTTCAGAGCTTGAAAAGGATAAGGATTTTATTGAGGCAGCAAGACACAGAAACCCCAAAGTTATTAAATACATCAGGAAACTTTCGGATAAGGTCTGATTGGCTCTGAAAACGTTGACCGGTTCAAATCGTCTGGCCAGGTACTTATACCAATCGAACTTTCTAACTCCCTATTGCGCTGAAGATTTGAGCCCTAATCCTGCGTTGGCGATCGTCGCCATAGCTAAGGCTATGACTCCTCACGCCGCCTTGTCTTAAGGCTCAAATCTCCATGCTCATCACGGGAGTTAGAGAGTACGATTGGTATTATTGCCGTTTTCCTGTTGTGCTCTTCAGCCTGAGTGGTGAACTTCATAAAAATATCATTGTCAAAAGTACCAAACGTTTTATGCCATAGCGATAAAGTCATGGATGAATAAGAACCTGAGAGGGATATTTTGATGTTACCTCCTGCTAGAGACATACCAGGTCCCAGTGGCCTGACAACTGTTCCTGATCAGGATAATGAGGCTAAGCATTCACACAAAAGGCATTTCAGTGATCTTCATCCCGGTGACGTTCCGGACCGGACGCCGCTAGCCAAGCGCACCTGCCGTTCAGCTGTCTCAGATCAGCCTGCTGATCGTTCATCCGCCAAACGGGAAGAATTTGGGGGCAAGGGAATGTTTTTGCAGCGCATGATGAGCGCCGGTCTGTCTGTTCCACCGTTCCGATGTGTGACAGTCCGGGTCATGAATGCGCTTGCACAATACCCTCTGGACAAACACCCTCTGGATAGCCATCTTTCAGGCCGCTATCTCCCCGGGATTGACCGTGAACCGGATGCCGAGACCAGCCTGAAGAGCATCCGGGAATACCTCAGTGCCATGCCGCCCTCAGAGCAAACCAAAAGGAATGACTGGCTGACGGGTCTGGCAGAATTTGTAGCCAGTGATGATTATTACCAGCAGGTTAAAGATTCTGAAGCAGCTCAAAAAATCAGGGATCTGCGCACCGAGCTGGACAGACTCACCAGATCGCAGCCCGTTATTGTCCGCAGTTCTGGCATCAATGAAGATAATTACGGCGATGCCCAGGCGGGCAAATACCTCTCTTTAGTTCAGGGAGAAGAGGATATTTTGCGAACCTGCCTTAAGGTCATGGCTTCAGCTTACCAACCTGAAGTTTGCGCCGAAGCTATACCACAACCCATGGCGCTGATCATCCAACAGTGCATTGACTGCGAATATGGTGGTGTCGCCATGAGCTTTCAATCTTATCTGGATAATACCGTCAGGCTTGAGTATACACAGGGTCAGCCCAGAGGCGTGGTGGCAGGGCAGTCCGGTAACAGGCCTCACCGCATTGATATTTATCGCGGGGGTGTTAAAGAAGAAACTGACAGCTACCAATACTTTCCCGGGACCATCTCCAGTCACTTTATCCTGCACAGGAACAAGGATGATAACGGCTATTCGGAAACAAGAATTGATGATGCCAATCCGCAATCAAAGGTCACTGGGCATTCACTCACTGATGACAGTATTTCAAAACTCAGGGAGGCGGTAACAGAGCTGGAAAACCTGTTGCTCTGCCCCGTGGATGTGGAGTTTGCTATCGATCATCAGGGACAGCTATTCCTGTTGCAGGTACGCCCTGTTACCCGACTCTCCGGCGACATGGTTTTTGCCATGCCCATACCCGAAGAGACCCTGGCCACTGGCGAGAGCGTCAGCGAAGGTTATTGCACCGGCCCCATCTGGCTGGCCAAAAAACCAGAGGCAGACTCTATGCCATACGGAGCTATTGTCGTGGCCCCGCACGCTGAAGACTGGATGCTTGAGCCTGAGTTCCTGAAGCGAACAGGGGGTTTTGTCTTTGCTGAAGGAGGATTCAATGACCATGTAGCCATCCTCATGAAACAGAAAAAAATAGCTTTAATGCTTGCCGGTAAAAAGTATACGTCAGTAGTGAATCATAATGGGCAGCAGGCGACACTGGCCTGTGCTTGCTTTGACGGTGAGCCCGGTGCTTTCGTCGTGAGCGGTGACATGACCGGTAAACTGGCCAGTTACAGAAGCCTGCCTTCTGCTGCTTCTGATATGCCGGTAGCAAAAAACCTCCCCTCACGGGATGATTTGTCCCCCCCCGAAGGCACATTCTGTGAGGTGGCCAGCGGTTTTAAATGGCTAACGGATCAAAATGCCCGGCTGTTGGCATTTTTTGCCACCGGCGGCGGACTGGATTGTCTGGCAAACCCAATCAAACTGAGTATTTCGCCACAGCGATCAGAGCTATTGTCAGAGACCAGAGACAGCATAAATCGGCTGATTTTTGGTGCGCAAGCCTTGCTGGAGGGATACCGGGCAATCCTGTGGCTGGCGGATGAAGGTGATTCATCTCAGCTCAAGTCAATGTGGGAAGAATCACAGCAATTGATCGATCGGTTCGGGACGCTGAAACAGATTATCCGGTCAAGGCTAGAGGATGTCATCCTGCCCCTGCAATCCGTTGCAAAAGGCCTGGTACCTGCTGGAACTTTTCGCCAGTGGCTGGCCGCCTGCCATCAGCTACAATCCTGTCTTCAAGAACTCAACCCCGGGGAGGCTGATCAGGTCCGAAGTGTCCATGAACTGATTTTTACCCTGCATCAGCGCTTTGTAGAGGCAATGGCACCGGTCGTTCTGGCTTCGGGTCAGGGCAGGATATCCAGGAAAAAGGACATCACTTATGTTGATTGCAGGACTCCGGGTGGCGCGGATGAAATGGGACCACTATTGAGTTACCCCTGCAAAGCATCCCTCAAAAAGTCAAAGCGTTCAGCGACGGTTATCAGTATGGATGATGCTTTGATTGTTAACCTTGAGTTAGGACATCATATGGGCATTATCGAAATGCTTGAACATGCAGAGGGGGGGAAAGGACGTACCTTGAGACTGAAATTTTCTGACCAGTTTGTCAGGGCTGATGGCCGTGACGCCCCCGGCAAATTGAAACGTATGTGGTTTCTGGCGCACTTGCTGAAAGTGATCGAGCTGAATAAACACGCTGGTAGTATGAAGCTGGGTTGCAATGCCATAGCAGGTGAAATGATTGTTGAATGTCCGCGAATGGAATCACGTGAAATCATGCAGGATGCCTTTGTAAAGTTGATAACGGCTTTACGTGTCATCAAGAATCTGGATATGGACCTAAAGTCAACAGCCATTTTTGAAGGAGATCAGTGGAGCTTTAACTTGTTAGTACAACGCCTTGGAAGCGATGTTGCGGCTGAAGCCAACAGATTCGCTTTTCAACACTGCCTGTTCTTAATGGTTTATGGGAGTCGAGATTGCATTATTCAGGACTGCTTCCGGTTATTAAAACGGTTATTGAGGAAACACCAAAAACAGTTTATTCAGCATAGTCGACGCTTAGCTCAATCAAAGGACAATCTTCGGGAAGTGTTAATGAGTGACAGGATCGCTGAGGACAACCGCAGGGAACTCTTACAGCATCTTTTATTGTTAGAGCCCAATAAAGCTACTCCATTGTTTGAGGAAGTGTATAGCCTGAGAGATCAATACTTTGTTATCGATCCATCCCTCAGTTACAGCCAGAATTTTGAGGTTCCAGCGGTTCAGTCGCTTGGGGATCAAACGGAAAAGATTAAAAATGTCTTGCGCAGGCGAGGACTGAAATATGCCAGCCAACGGGTTCGAAATGATAAAGATCTGGTATTGGCGGCCATTGCCGTACATCCATATAATCTGGAATATGTGAGTGAAGCACTGAAGAGTGACAGAGAAGTCGTCCTGTCCTGTATTCAGGCACTCTATCCCATGAAGACCGGAGAGGTCCTGAGTGTCAATGGCCTGATGCTTGCGTTGTACGAGTGCCTGGTAAAGTCCCGGGCACCAGATACTCCGGTCTCGGCTCAGGGCATGCTGGCCATGGACGAGGGCGTGATCTATGTTGACTGTACGACAGCGGATGGCTCGGGTGAAAAAGCACCGGTATTGAGTTCGTCCTGCAGGGCAGGTCTGAGAGAGTTAAGGCTTCTTAAAGGGACTGCCATCCGTATGGATAATACCCTGACTGTTAATTTGGATTTAGATAATACTGCGAGCGTTATTGAGCTTCTTGAAAACGCAGAGGGCGGAAAAGGGCGAACCTTGCGGCTGACATTTTCTGAGGAATTTTATGCCACTGATGGCAGTGATGCACCCGGCAAGTTGAAACGTATGTGGTTTCTGGCGCAGTTACTGAAAGCGATCGAACTGGATAAATATGCTGATAGCATGAAGCTGAGTTGCAACGCTGCAGCGGGAGAAATGATCGTCGAATGCTCCCGATTGACATCACCTGAAATCATGCAGGATGCCTTTTTAAAGCTGATAACGGCGTTAGATGTCATTTATGATCTGGATGAGTTTTTAGAGCTAAGAAGCATTTTTGAAGAAGATCTGTGGAGCTTTAACTTGCTTGCACAACGCCTTGATAGCGATTTTTCGGCAGAAGCCAATAGATTCGTTTTTCAACATTGCCTTTTCTTAATGGTTGATAGTCACAGAAATGGCATTAATCCCGGTTGCTACCAGTTATTAAACAGTCATCAACAAGACTTTATTGGTCATAGTCGACGGCTCATTAATTCGAAGGACAATCTTCGGGAAGTATTGATGAGTGATAAAAACGCTGAGGACATCGGCAAGGAGCTGCTGCATCATTTTTTATTGTTACATCCCGGTAAGGCTATGGGATGGGTTGATCTTGTGTATCCTGATTTGAAAGATCAATACTACGTGATCAAGCCGTCCTATCTTTACAGCCTGGAGTTTTATTTTCCACCGGCGCAGTCGCTTGGGGATCACGAAGAAAAGATCAGGAGTGTCTTGCTCAGGGGAGGATTGAAATATGCCAGCCAACGGATTCGAAATGATAAAGACCTTGCATTAGCAGCCATTTCATCAAACCCCTATAATCTGATACATTTGAGTGAAGAACTGAAGAGTGATAACGAGGTCGTTCTGGCTGCAGTCACCCAAGAAGGCTATCAACTGCGATACGCCAGCCCGAAACCACAGGATAATGAAGAAGTTGTAATGGCCGCTATCAAAAATTATCCGGCAGCCCTCAGATATGCCAGTGAAAGAATCCGAAGCGATAAAAACATAATTAAAACCTTAGTGGCTATCAATTTTAATATCTTGAGATATGCCAATAAAACGCTATTGAAGGATCGTGACTATATGCTGGACTTGATTGAACAGAATTCTGATGTTTTCAATTTTGTTGCTTTCGAATTTGAAGATGGTGAGGATTTTATTGAGGCAGCAATACAAAGAAACCCCGAAGTTCGTGAATACGTCGAGTAATCTGCGAATAAGGTCTGATCAATTCTGACATCGTTGACCGGCACAAGCCGTTTTGCCAGCTTATTGGCTTTTTTTCTAATGCGTGCTTTTGGCCGACGGTTGAACTTTATAAAAATATCAATGTCCAAGGACAGTAATTAATTGACTCATCAACTATTGGGTCACAGGTGAACATTATGAGAGGGATGTCTAATGAATCATGTTACTTTCAGAGCATCATGTCCTGAAAGCCTGACAACCAATCCTGATCAGAATACCGGAGCAGGTACTCGATCCAATGAGGCTGTTCATCCAGCCAGAAGGTATTTCGATAATCTTGATACCCGTGGTACGCCCGACTCAAGCTTGCTGGTCAGGCGCAACTGTCATTCAGCGGTTTCAGATCAGGCTGCTGAGCATTCTCCCTGTAAACGAGAACTACTCGGGGGCAAGGGGATGTTTTTGTGGCGCATGAAAGCAGCCGGTCTGTCTGTTCCGCCCTTCGAATGTGTTACTGTTCAAATCATCAATGCGCTGGCACAACACCCTCTCGATACCCATCTTTTAGACCACTATTTGCCCGGGTTTGTTGATGAACCGCTGACGGAGATCAGCCTGAAGAACATCCGGGAATACCTCAATACCTTACCGCCTTCAGAGCAAACCAAGAGGGATGACTGGCTGTCAGGTATGGCAGAATTTATTGCCAGTGATGACTTTTACGAACAGGTTAAAGATTCTGAAGCGGCCCGAAAAATCAGGGAGCTGCACCGTCGGGTGGACCGACTCTCTGCATCACAGCCCGTGATTGTCCGCAGTTCCGGCATCAACGAAGATAACTACGGCGATGCCCAGGCGGGCAAATACCTCTCTGTCGTTCAGGCAGAAGGCGATGTTTTAAGTACCTGTCTCAAGGTCATGGCCTCAGGTTATCGTCCTGAAGTCTGTCCCGAAGGCATACCGCAACCCATGGCGCTGATTATCCAACAGTGTATTGACTGTCGATATGGTGGCGTCGTCATGAGCTTTCAATCCTTTCAGGATGATACCGTCAGGGTTGAGTACACACCAGGTCAACCCAGAGGTGTGGTAGCAGGGCAGTCCGGTAACAGGCCCCACCGCATTGATATTTATCGCAAGGATCGTAAAGAAGAAGCTGACAGCTATCAATACTTTGTCGGCACGATCTCAAGTCATTTCGTCCTGCAAAAGAAGAATAACGGCTATTCGGAAGTAGCAATTGATAATGCTGGTGCTCAATCAGACGACGGCGGACAGAAACTCAGTGATGAAACGGTTTCAGAGCTCATGGAAGCGGTGACAACGCTGGAAGACCTGTTGCTCTGCCCCGTGGATTTGGAGTTTGCCATCGATCATCAGGGTCAACTTTTCCTGTTACAGGTGCGTCCTGTTACCCGACTTTCTGGTGGTATGGATTTTGCCATGCCTGTACCCGAAGAGACTCTGGCCATTGGCGAGGGTGTCAGCGAAGGCTTTTGCACCGGTCCCCTCTGGCTGGCCAAACAACAACAGGCCGACTCTATGCCACAGGGAGCCATTGTCGTGGCCCACCATGCTGAAGAGTGGATGCTGAAGCCTGAGTTTCTGGAGCGGGCGGGAGGTTTTTTCATGGCTGAAGGAGGATTCAATGATCATGCAGCGATCCTCATGAAAGAGAGAGGAAAAACGTTAATGCTGGCCGGTGAAAAGTTTGCAGCTATAGCCGCCGGGGAAGGCCAACAGGCGACGCTGGCCTGCGCCCGCTTTAAGGGTAAGCCGGGTGCCTTTATTGTTTCCGGTGACCTTACCGGAAAACTGGCCAGTTATAGAAGCCTGGCCTCTGCTTTTGCTGATGTGCAGTTACACAAAGCCGTCCCGTCGCGGGATGATTTGTCCCCCCCTGAAGGCACTTTCCTTAAGGTTGCCAGTGGTTTTCAGTGGCTCACGGATCAAAATGCCCGCCTGCTGTCATTTTTTGCCTCCGGCAGCGGTTTGGATTGTCTGGCAAACCCGATAAAACTGAGCATGTCGCCGCAACGACTCAAGATTATGGAAGAGATCAGAGACATCGTTAATCGGTTGGTTTACGGGGCTGAAAAACTGCTTGATGGCTACAGGGCATTCTTGTCGCTGGCGGGTAAAAGCGATTCACCTCAACTCAAATCACTGCAGGAAGAATTACCGCAACTGAGCAACCGGTTCGAAACACTGAAACGGATCATCGGATCAGGGTTAAAGCGTTTCATCCTGCCAATGCAGACTACTGAAAAAAGACAGCTATCCCCGATAATTTTTAGTCAATGGGTGACAGACTGCCATCAGTTGCAATCCTGTCTTAAGGCACTCATCCCCGGTGAGGCTGACCAGGTCCGGAGTGTCCATGAGCTTATTTTTGCCCTGCATCAGCGCTTCATAAAAGGGCTGGCACCGGTCACTTCGGCCTCGGGTCAGGGCAATCTGACAAGGAAAAGGGCAATCAACTACGTTGATTGCACGATCCCGGGTGAAAAAACACCGATATTGAGTCCGGTCCTCAGAGCACTTATGGAAGAGTTAAGGCTTATAGGGACTGTCATCATTATGAATGAAGCCTCGATTGTTAACCTGGAACTTGGAAGTCATGTGGGCCTTATCGAGCTGCTTGAGTGTGCAGAGGGGGGGAAAGGTCGAACCTTGCGGCTGACATTTTCTGATCAATTTGACAGGCCTGAGGACCGTGATAAATCCGGCAAGTTCAGACGCATGTGGTTTCTGGCGCAATTACTGAAAGAGATCAAACTGGATCAAAATGCTGACAGCATGAAGCTAAGTTGCAACGCAGTTGCGGGTGAGATTATTGTCGAATGCTCCCGAATGAAATTACCAAAAACCATGCAGAATGCCTTTCAAAAGCTGATCATTGTGTTACGTGCTATGTATAATATGGATATTCGGTTGAAGTGCTCACCCATTTTTGAAGGCGGTCAGTGGGACTTTAACTTGCTTGCACAACGTCTTGATCGTGGTGTTGCGACAGACGCAGATAGATTCGCTTTTCAACATTGCCTTTTCGTAATGTTTTATTGGCTCAGGGGTGGCCGCTACACTACTGCCGCTTTCTGCAGTTTATTAAGCAACCACCACCAACAGCTTACCCATCATGCCCGGCGGTTAGGCGCGCATCAGTGGTCATTGTTTTTTAATAGAGAACCCGAAGAGAGTCTGCAGGACATCTTTATGACTGAAGAGATGAGTGAGGACATCCGCAGGGAGCTGTTACATCATTTTTTATTATTCGAACCTAAAAGTGCTACCAGATTGGTTGAGCAAGTGTATGACCTGGGAAATCAATACTTTGTTATTAAGCCATCGTTCAGTCACGAATTGGAGTTTTATGCGGCACCAGGCCAACCGCTTGGGGATCACAAAGAAAAGGTCAGGAATGCCCTGCTCAAACATGGATTGGAATATGCCAGCCAACCAGTCTGGAATGATAAAGACTTTGTATTACCCGTCATTTCAAAATATCCCATGGAACTGAGATATTTGAATGAGGTGCTGAGGAATGATAGAGATATCGTTATGGCCGCTGTCGCAGAATCTCCCGGAGTTTTGTGTTATGCCGGTGAAGGGCTCCGAAGCGATAAAGACATTATTCAATTGGCAAATGGCAATTGCCGATAGTATTTCTCCCTTATTCTTTGCCAGCGAAACAAAGCAATCCCGAATTTCGTGAAAACTTCATGAACTTTATAAAAATATCAATGTCCAACGAAATTAATTAATGACTCATCAGCTATTGAGTCATAGGTGAACATTATGAGAGGGATGTCTAATGAATCATGTTACTTTCAGAGCATCATGTCCTGAAAGCCTGACAACCAATCCAATTCAGAATACCGGAGCTGGCACTCGATCCAATGAGGCTGGTCATCCAGCTAAAAGGTATTTCGATAATCTTGATATCAGTGGTACACCCGACCCAAGGTTGCTGGTCAAGCGCAACTGTCATTCAGCTGTTTCAGATCAGGCTGCTTACCATTCTTCCTGCAAACGGGAACTGCTCGGGGGCAAGGGGATGTTTTTGTGGCGCATGAAAGCAGCCGGTCTGTCTGTTCCGCCCTTCGAATGTGTGACTGCTCAAATCATGAATGCGCTGGAACAACACCCTCTTGATACCCATCGGTTAGACCACTATTTGCCCGGGTTTGTTGCTGAACCGCTGGCTAAGACCAGCCTGAAGAACCTCCGGGAATACCTCAATACCCTGCCGCCTTCAGAGCAAACCAAAAGGGATGACTGGCTGTCAGGTATGGCAACATTTATTGCCAGTGATGACTTTTACGAACGGGTTAAAGATTCTGAAGCGGCCCGAAAAATCAGGGAGCTATACCGTCAGGTGGACCGACTCTCTGCATCACAGCCCGTTATTGTTCGCAGTTCTGGCATCAATGAAGATAACTACGGCGATGCCCAGGCGGGCAAATACCTCTCTGTCATTCAGGCAGGAGGCGATGTTTTCAGAACCTGTCTCAAGGTCATGGCCTCAGGTTACCGTCCTGAAGTCTGTCCCGAAGGCATACCGCAACCCATGGCGCTGATCATCCAACAGTGTATTGACTGTCGATATGGTGGAGTCATCATGAGCTTTCAATCCTTTCAGAATGATACCGTCAGGATTGAGTACACAAAGGGTCAGCCCAGAGGCGTAGTGGCAGGTCAGTCCGGTAATACGCCCCACCGTATCGATATTTATCACAAGGAAGGCGCTGAACACTTTCAATACTTTCCCGGCAAGGTTTCAAGTCACTTCGCCCTGCACAAAAACAATAACGGCTATTTGGAAACAGAAATTTATGATGCGGACGACCAATCAGACGACAGTATTCATAAACTCAGTGATCATTTGGTGGTAAAACTCAGTCAGGCGGTGACGGAGTTGGAGAACCTGTTGCTTTGCCCCGTGGATGTGGAGTTTGCCATTGATCATCAGGGTAACCTGTTCCTGTTGCAGGTGCGCCCTGTTACCCGGCTTTCTGGCGGCATGGATTTTGCGATGCCGATACCCAAAAAGACCCTGACCGTTGGTCAGGGCGTCAGCGAAGGCCATTGCACCGGAACACTCTGGCAGGCTGAAGAACAAGCGGCGGACTCTATGCCAGAGGGTGCCATTGTTGTGGCCCAACACGCTGCAGACTGGATGCTTGAGCCAGAGTTCCTGAAGCGGGCAGGGGGGTTTGTCTTTGCCGAAGGAGGCTTCAACGATCATGTCGCGATCGTTATGAAACAGGAAGGAAAACCTTGATGCTGGCCGGTGGGCAGTTTGCGGTCGTGGCCGCTCAGGTTGGCCAACAGGCGACGCTCGCCTTTGCCCGCTTCAAAGGAAAGCCTGGCGCCTTTATTGTTGCTGGTGACCTTAGCGGTAAACTTGCCAGTCACAGAAGTCTGTCCTCTGCATTTTCTGATGTGCCGCTCACCGGAGCCGTCCCGTCACGGAGTGATTTGTCCCCCCCTGAAGGCACATTCCTTAATATCGCCAGCGGTTTTCAGTGGCTCACGGATCAAAATGCCCGTTTGTTGGCATTTTTTGCCTCCGGTGGCGGACTGGATTGTCTGGCAAATCCCATAAAACTGAGCATGTCGCCGCAACGGGCAGAGTTGCTGGCAGAGATCAGAGTCAGGGTAAATCGGCTGGTTCAGGGGGCTGAAGCATTTCTGGATGGCTACCATGCATTCTTGCAGCTGGGGAGAAGCAGTGTCAGACCTTTGCAGGATGAAGCACGACAATTAATCAAACGGTTCATGACAGTCAAAGAGAGCGTCCTGTCAGGCCTGGAGGCTATTATGCTGCCCCTGAAAGCTGCTGAAAAAAGGCAGGGGTCCTTCCGTCAGTGGGTTACAGACTGTCAGCAACTACAATCCGTTCTGCAATCATTGAATCTTAAAGAGGCTGAGCAGGTCAGAAGTATTCATGAACTGATTTTTGCCTTGCATCAGCGTTTCGTAAACGCGCTGGCTCCGATTGCTCTGGATTCGGTTCAGGGCAGGGTATCGAGAGTAAAGAAAATCACCTATGTTGACTGCACGACCCCGAGTGACAAAGTATCGCTACTGAGGCCGTCCGACAGATCATCCATTGAAAATTCCGGGTCTACGGGGACTGTCTTCAGTATGGACAGTGCCACGATTGTTAACCTGAAGCTTGGCGTTCATCTGTGCCTTATCGAGCTACTGGAAAACGCAGAGGGGGGAAAAGGACGAACCTTGCGGCTTAAGTTTTCTGACCAATTTGATGGCAATGATGGTGTCGATGTCAGCGCCAAGTTAAAGCGTATGTGGTTTCTGGTGCAGTTGCTGAAAGCGATCGAACTGAATAAAAATGCTGGTGGTATGAAGGTAAGTTGCAATGCCATAGCGGGTGAAATTGTCGTCGAATGCCCGCGAATGAAATTGCATCAAACCATGCAGCATGCCTTTGAAAAACTGATGATTGCGTTAGATTCCATGTATAATCTGGATAGACATTTAGAGGACTTACGTATTTTTGAAGGAGATCAGTGGGACTTCAACTTGCTTGCACAACGCCTTAATCGCGATGTTGCAACAGCAGCTGACAGATTTGCCTTTCAACATTGCCTTTTCTCAATGTTTTACTGCGGTGGGTTCAGGATTTCCAGCGAATGCTGCCAGTTATTAAGCAACCGACTGCAACAGTTTGTTCGCTGGGCCCGGCAGTTAGGTTCGTGTGATTCGTTAGTATTTCAGAGGAAAAAAACAGTAGATAGTCTGAGGGAGATGTTCTTGAATGATGAGATCGCTGAGGACATTCGCTGGGAGTTCTTGCATCATTATGTATTGTTACATCCCGAATACGCTGTTCGAGTGGTTGAGTTGGTGTTTGGCTATAAAAACCACTACTTTGTGATCAATCCATCCTTCAGCTACAAACTGGAGTTTTATCTTCTACCGGTTCAGCCACTTTCAGTTAATAAAGAAAAGCTCAATAATGTCTTGCGAGAGCATGGGCCGAAATATGCCAGCCAACGGGCTAAAAATCATTACTCTGCTTATTTCTGGAGATAAGGTCTGATCTATTCTGAGAACCCTGATCAGTGAAAATATTGTCGTTTTTCCTGATTGCTGGATAGAACCGGGCTGAAGCAGACCGGAAATTTCCCTCGTTTTTTATCGATCATTTGAAAATACCTAAATATTCAGCGTTGCGACATCTCTCTTGGGGTGACATGGCATCTTTCTGCGTCATTAAGACTTTGCTGAACATTTTTGAGGTCATACCAATCGAACTTTCTAACTCCCTATTGCGCTGAAGATTTGAGCCTTAATCCTGCGTTGGCGATCGTCGCCATAGCTAAGGCTATGACTCCTCACGCCGCCTTGTCTTAAGGCTCAAATCTCCATGCTCATTGCGGGAGTTAGAAAATACGATTGGTATCAGACATGTCCAGAGTGAAGAGACCGATCAAAGTCGTATAAAAAGTCAGTAAGAAATCATTGTTTCCTACTTCTCCTGTCGTTAGTCTTTACAGGCAGATTCAATTTTTTCGCACTATTTTTCGATCACAGTATGCAGGAAACGAATCAATCCGTTCAGAGAAAAATTCTCCATGTTGATGCAGATGCCTTTTACTGCTCTGTAGAGGAGAGGGATGACCCCACGCTAAAAGGCAAGGCTTTTGCTGTGGGGGGTAAAGCTGAACGTCGGGGAGTGATTGCCACATGCAGTTATGCGGCGCGAAAGTCGGGCGTGCATTCTGCTATGGCCTCCTATCGAGCACTCAGGCTTTGTCCTGATCTGATTATTTTGCCAGCCCGGTTTGATGTCTATAAAGCCGCTTCACGGCAGATGCATGCCATTTTTCATCGTTACACTGAGATGATTGAGCCCTTGTCGCTGGATGAGGCCTATCTGGATGTTTCCCTCTCCAGTCACTGCCAGGGCAGTGGCACGCTTATGGCCCGGGAGATTATGCAGTCTGTCCTGGAAGAGGTGGGGATTTCTGTCTCTGTTGGTGTGGCTCCAAACAAATTTCTGGCCAAGGTGGCATCGGACTGGAACAAGCCAAACGGTCTTTGTGTGATCACGCCTGACCAGGTTCAGGATTTTGTTTTTGAATTACCGGTTGAGAAGATACACGGTGTCGGTAAGGTCACTGCTCAAAAGCTACATAGCAAAGGGATTATGACCTGTGGCATGTTGCGACAATACTCTCCGGTTGAGTTGTGTCGTTGGTTTGGCAGTTTCGGCGAGCGCCTCTGGGAGCTTGCCAGAGGCGAGGACAATCGTGCACTGGAGCTGGATAGAAGACGGAAGTCGTTATCTGTTGAGCACACTTTTGATGCAGATTTGCAGGACGAACAGTCGATACTGACTCAGGTAAAACCCCTGGTTGAGGATCTGTCGCAACGTTTTCAGGCAATCAGGAATGAATATTCGGTCACCAAGCGGTTTGTAAAAGTGAAGTTCAACGATTTCACCCAGACAACACTTGAGGAAATGATAGAGTCCGATGATCTGGCACCCGAGGCACACTTCCAGGCATTGCTGATTCGAGCCTGGCAAAGGGGGAATAAACCTGTTCGTCTACTGGGTGTTGGCGTAAGGCTGCTGGATTTGAGAACCTCGGGGCAGATGCAGCAATTGGAGTTGTTTGAACGCAGGGGTAGAAGGATATAGTATGGTATCTCTCAATATTTAAACTCTGATAAGGTCCCATGGAGCTGAATCTGACAACTCCCGCCCTGTTGTTTCCGGCCATTTCTCTATTGTTCCTTGCCTATACCAACAAGTTTCTGGCGCTGGCTACATTGATCAGAAATCTTCACGGTGAGTTCAAGAAACATCCGGATAACCCTCACATCAAAGGGCAGATGGAAAACCTCAGGCGACGAATGATACTCATCAAACACATGCAGGGGGCTGGAATTGTCAGCTTTATCTGCTGTGTTCTGGTTATGTTTCTTCTTCACCTGGGTCAATATCAGGTGGGTTTTATCATTTTTGGTATAAGCCTGCTGGCTTTATTGATTTCCCTGATCATCTGTCTGGCCGAAATTAAAATTTCGATTGATGCGCTCGAACTTCAGGTAAGTGAGATGGAAGATTGAGCAGTTTATGGCTGCTCTTTCAATAACAGCTGCCCTGTCAATCCTGAAACCAGGCAGTAGGCGACAAAGAGATAGAATCCACAGTGCAGTTCTGCCTGAAAATTCAGCAGAGCGCTTTCCGACGCAGTGGCGTTGGCAGCCAGCATGGCAATGATGATCCCCATTGCGAACACGTCTGCCATAGACCATTTACCGAGCGCAGCGTTGACTTTAAGTGCAACTCTTCGTGATGGCGAGTGACAGGATGCCAGCAAGAGTAAGCTTTTGATAGCAGGTATCAGGACACTGAAGGTAAGAATCAGAATGGCGACAAATTTGTAGCCAAAATTCCAGAGGTCGCTGGCAGTGCCAAGAATGCTTCGGGTCTTGTCATAAACCCGGCTCTGGCCTTCCACCTTCAGATTAGAGAGAAACTGGTTGGCCATAGTCAGCAGTGCCGGGTGAATGGACTGTTGTTCCATAATTTTTTGACCTTCCTTGACCAGGGCCTGTCGGTTCATATCCGCTTGAAGTGTGATCATGGGTTGGGTGATTCCGGGAATCAATAAACCTAGTGAAATGATTAAAACAATCAGGGGGGCAGCAATACTGAAATTTCGGGGCTCAGTCATTTTTCTTGTGTCTTCTGGAAAGAGTTATCTTGTCACTAAAATAGTTGAGAAACCTGCAAAGAACAATGATATGCCAATGAGGGCAGTCCCCCTGCTATCAGGCTGATTCAAGGTGGTCAACAATCAACTGAAGGCTCTGTTGACCCCGAAACTCGTTAATGTCCAGTTTATAAACCGCTTTAACGGTTGTTATGTTCTGGTTTGGCCACTGCCCCGGGTCAATGTTGAAGGCAATGGCATCTACATAATATTCTGACGAAGGCAGCTTGAGCACCATTTTCAGATGTTTCTGGCCTACCAGCCGCTGCTGAATGATCTGAAACCGGCCATCGAATGAAGGTTCCGGGAAATTCTGTCCCCATGGCCCGCTATCGCGTAGCAGTTGAGCCGTATCCATTGTCAGCTCGGAGACACCCAGTTCGCCATCGGTATGGATCTCTGCTTCAAGCTGCTCAGCAGAGAGCTCCTGTTTTACAATCCGGTCAAAAGCAGCCGCGAACGTCTCGAAATCTTTTTTATAAATGCTCAGACCTGCTGCCATGGCATGACCGCCGAATTTGATGATGAGGCCGGGGTTTTCCCGGGCAACACTGTCCAGAGCGTCGCGCATGTGCAAACCTTTTATGGACCTTGCCGAACCTTTGATTTCGTCATTGTCGGCTTCTGCAAAGGCGATCACCGGGCGGTGTAATTTCTCTTTCACCCTTGAGGCCAGAATGCCTACCACACCCTGATGCCAGCCTTCGCGGAAAAGACTGACCCCCCAGGGCAAGTCGGAATGCTGATCCAGTTTCAGGCTGGACAAGTGGCTCATGGCCTCTACTTGCATTCCTGCTTCAATCTCTTTTCTGTCCCGGTTAAGACCGTCCAGCTCAGCAGCCAGTTCCCGTGCTGTCTCGATACGCTCTGTCAGTAATAATTCGATACCGGTGGACATGTCATCCAGGCGTCCCGCTGCATTGAGGCGAGGTCCCAGGGCAAATCCCAGGTCGGAAGAGGTCAGGCGTGATTGTTGTCGGCCTGAGATCTCAATCAGTGCCTGAATCCCCGGACGACAATGGCCAGCACGAATTCTTGCCAGACCCTGATAGGCGAGAATGCGATTGTTGGCGTCCAGACTGACAACGTCAGCAATGGTACCCAAGGCAACGAGATCCAGTAATTGAAAAGGGTTGAACTCGGTTTTTCCTGCAAACCAGCCCCGCCTGCGCAACTCGGTTCTCAGTGCGCACATGACGTAAAAAATAATGCCCACCCCGGCGGTATTTTTACCGATGAAAGGGCAGTCAGGCTGATTGGGGTTGACGATAGCGTCGGCTTGAGGAATCTGTTCGCCGGCCAGATGGTGATCCGTGACGATGACCTTCCAGCCCAGAGATTTTGCAGCTGCTACGCCTTCTATGCTGGAGATGCCATTGTCGACGGTGACCAGAACGTCAGGCTGATATTGTCTGGCGACCTGAACAATCTCCGGTGTCAGACCATAACCATATTCAAATCGGTTAGGCACCAGGTAATCCACTATTGCACCCATTTCTCTCATGGCCAGGACACCCAGCGCACTGCTGGTGGCTCCGTCACAATCAAAGTCTCCGACGATTAAAATACGTTGCTGGCCATAAACAGCGTCAGTCAGAAGACTGGCTGCTTTTTCAATATCCTTGAGACTTTTATAGCTCTGAAGACCCTTTAGCTGACGATTGATTTCCGAAGGGTGGCTGATGCCCCGGGCACTGTATATTCGGGCGAGAAGCGGGTCTATGCCATCAGTTAAAGAGAGAGGGGTGCTGGTGCGTCTAATGATCTGAAGCGGCATGGAAGTTCTGGGCTGTCTGCAGTAAAAAGTATCGGTTTACTCTATCACAGAGAGCGTCAGAGCACAGGAGGGTTATTGGCTAAATGAGAGCAGGCAGCTCAGGATAAGCTGCCTGCGGTAAGCTTTATTGTGCCAGATGATTCTGAATAAAGCTTTTCACAGCGTTCAGGTCGTCAGGCAGAACCTCATAACGCTCTTCACGTTCCAGAAGGTCCTTCAGATGATGTGGCAGCTCCGGGGCGTCCAGTCCGGCTTTTTCAATGGCTTCGGGAAACTTCACAGGGTGAGCGGTTGCCAGAACGACATTGGGAATACGGCTGTCCGTTTCAACTTCTGTCAGTGCTCTGATAGCGGTAATAGTATGAGGGTCGGCCAGGTATTCAGTGCGATCAAACAGGTCTTTGATGGCATTGCAGGTATCCTGGTCGGCACTACGACTGCTGTCGAACAACTCGCGGATTTTCTGCCAGCGCTGTTCTGAAACCGAGAGCTTGCCGGTTTCTTCAAAGGCTGCCATCTGTGCGGCAAGGGCCTGGCCATCACGATCCTGAAGGTCGAACAGCAGGCGCTCAAAGTTGCTTGACACCATAATATCCATACTGGGCGACAGGGTGTGTTCGAGGCCTTGTTTGCTGTAATCGTTGCTCTGGAAAAAGCGGTGCAGAATATCGTTACGGTTAGTTGCAACAATCAGCTTATTGATTGGCAGTCCCATACCCCGGGCGATGTAACCTGCGAAGATGTCACCGAAGTTGCCGGTGGGTACCGAGAAGGAAACCTCTCTGTCCGGGCCACCCAACTCCAATGCTGCATGGAAGTAGTATACGACCTGAGCCATGATGCGGGCCCAGTTGATGGAGTTGACAGCCACCAGGCGGGTCTTTTTTCCTGGCGAGTCTGGCAGGAAGGACTGATCGGCAAAGCACCGTTTGACCATCGCCTGACAGTCATCAAAGTTACCCTGAACAGCGATATTGTTGACGTTGTTGTCCAAAATAGTAGTCATTTGTCGTCTCTGGACTTCAGAGACTCTCTGGTAGGGGTGAAGGATGAAAATATCCAGCGCTTTACTGTGCCGACAGCCTTCGATAGCTGCCGAACCTGTGTCACCGGAGGTGGCACCCAGAACGACAGCACGTTCACCTCTTTCGGTAAGAGTGTAATCCAGTAATCGGCCAAGCAGTTGCAGGGCAAAATCTTTAAAAGCCAGGGTAGGGCCGTGGAACAGCTCCATGACCCACTGGTGACTTTTTAGTTGAGTTAGCGGTGCAACTGCTTCATGAGCAAAGGTTGCGTAGCTGTCATCAATCATTTCCTTCAGTTTGGGGTCAGGAATTTCACCTGCCACAAAAGGTTTAATCACTTCAAAGGCCAGTTCGTTGTAAGGCAGGCCCCTCAGTGAGCGGATTTTATCTTGATCAAACTGGGGCAGTTCGGCAGGGATGTACAAGCCACCGTCTTCGGCCAGACCGGCCAGAAGTACTTCCTTAAAACTCTTTTCTCCACCCTGTCCCCGGGTACTGATGTATTTCACGGTCTATTCCATCTATTGTTTATGAGTTCATGGCTGCTTTCCCATGAAGGGTGAGACTTGAATCTCACTCCTTCCGGGGCTTATGCACTCAGGACTTAATCTGTAGCTGTCTGACAAACGACAGTTTTCAAGCCATGGTCTCAACACGAATGCGTGTGACAGGTGCCTGGATATCGCTCAGGCTTTCAATTTCGGCAATGGCCTTATCCAGCTCCGATTCTTTGATGGTCTGGGTCAGGATAACAATGTCAGCGAAGCCATCGCTTTCACGGATCGCTTTTTGGGTGATGGCATCCATATTGATCCCACGGTCACTGAGAATCCGGGTAATGGCATTCATGACACCAGGGTGATCGTCAGCATGGATGCGCAGATAATTGGGACTCAGTGTTTCACCGATGGCCAGAACTGGAATGCTTTGTAACTGATCTTCGGAGAAACCCAGTGGGTTAGGGGCTGCTTCTGGCGTTGCCAGTGCTCTGGCAATGTCCATAATATCGGCAACAACAGAAGAGGCTGTTGGCTCGGCGCCAGCACCGGGTCCCACCATCATGGTTTCACCGATGGCATCTGCATTGATTACAACAGAGTTCAGAACGCCGTTGATATTGGCCAGTGGTCGGGAAGCCGGAATCAGGGTCGGATGAACTCTGAGTTCAACGCCTTCATCAGTCTGTCGGGCAATGCCCAGATGTTTTATGCGGTAGCCCAGCTCTTGCGCGTATTGAATATCGGCCGGAGTTATACGGCTGATACCTTCTGTATAGGCGCGCTCAAAGTTCAGAGGGATACCAAAGGCAATAGAAGCCATAATGGTCAGTTTGTGGCAGGCATCAATGCCTTCTACATCAAAGGTGGGGTCAGCTTCTGCGTACCCCAGGGCCTGGGCCTCGGCGAGTACTTCTTCAAATGAACGATTTTTGTCGCCCATTTCAGTCAGAATAAAATTACCGGTTCCATTGATGATGCCGGCCAGCCATTTAACCTGGTTGCCTGCCAGACCCTCTCTCAGGCACTTGATGACAGGGATGCCGCCAGCCACTGCCGCTTCATAGGCAACCACGACATTCTTTTCACGGGCTGCCTGAAAGATCTCATTGCCATGTTCGGCTATCAGCGCTTTGTTGGCCGTAACAACATGTTTGCCGTGTTGGATCGCTGTGAGAATCAACTCCTTGGCAACATCGTATCCGCCAATGGTTTCGACAAGAATATCCACTTCGGGATTACGGGCGACATCAAAGATGTCACGGGTGACTTGGGTGGTCGAGGTATCAGCAGCAGGATTGTCCCGACGGGCACCAATCTGCTCTACAATAATGGGTCTGCCAGTTCGTGCAGCAATGCTACTGGCATTGCGTGTCAGTACATTAAACGTACCGCTGCCTACGGTACCCAGGCCACATATTCCTACTTTGACCGGTTTCAAACTGTTATCCCCCGTGAGCTGATCTCAACTCACTGTCTGTGTCGACGGCTTTCAGAAACAGAAAGCGCTCTGATTTATTATCAATGGATGGGGGATTATAGCCATAAACCGGCCTTAAGAGCGATAGTTTGCCCGAACTGTTTGCAGGTTCTTCGCTGTTCCTGCTGACGATCAGAGGCTATTAATGTATGGCGGTATGACTGATTTGGGAAGCAGGTGCGAAGCAGGTTCGCACCCTGAAGTACTCTATGACTTTGGCGCAGAGTCAGCTTTAGTGTCAGGAGCTGGTTCAGGGGCAGGAGGAGGTGTAATGCCCATAATTTTGGCAAGCTCCACCGCTGGGCGGTAACCGGGTATGGCTTTGCCGCTCTCAAGAAACAGAGCAGGGGTTCCGCTCACACCCAGCTTCAGGCCCTGCTCGAATTGCTCTTCAACGAGAACTTCGCATCGGGTTTGATCTTTGTCTTCTTTGGAAGCTTGATGAGTAATCTCTTTGCCGTTTTTCAGCTCTGAAAGGGCTTGCGTTCTCTCAGGTGAACACCAGGCATTAACCATTTTGGCGTAGGCGGGGGATTGTTTTCCGCCTCTGGGGAAAGCCAGATAACGTACTTCTATCCCCATATTATTGAGTTCAGGCACTTCCTGGTGGAGCTTTCGGCAGTAACCACAGTCGGTATCTGTAAAGATATAAACAACGCCTTTGACCTCTTCGGGTGAAAAGACAATCTGATCTTCTTTTTTCAGAGACTTCAGTTGGTCTGCCACGGCTTTATTACGGAGTTCTTCTGTCAGGTTAACGATCTGGCCATTGTTAATTTCCAGCATGTCACCACGCAGCAGGAGTTTGCCGGTTTCATTGGAATGGATCACGCTGCCGCCTTCCAGCGTTATTCTGAACACGCCTTCCCAGCCAGTCTTTTCAATCTTTTTAATGGGAATGTTGGGATCCAGACCTTTCAGTTCACTGGTAATGGCATTTTGTACTTCTTGAGTGACCTGGTCTGCTAATGGCGCAGCCCGCAAAAAGGGGGCAGTCGCCAGAGTGGCAGATAAGATCAGGGTGCTTAGGCGCATGAGTCATCCTCCTGGGTATTGTTTTTTTCTCGACCGACAGTGTGAAGCAAGTCAGGTAGCTACTGCCAATATGATCGTAGGTTCTGGGGCAGAAGTTTAGACACTTTATTGGAATTGTCAGTTTTAGCTGTCATGAATCAGAAAATTGACTACTGGTTGGTTGTGATATCTCCTTTTGTGTTCCGTCAGGTCTCTTGAACTTCTGCAGAGCGTCCAACATAGCCTCTGTTGGCCATCCTCGCCGATTATGAAGGTGTCACAGACCAGCCCGACTACGACAGCCTCCTTCGCGGGAATGACGGGAGTGAAGACAACTCGTTCCCACGCTGGGACCCACAGGGCCTGAAAGTGTGGGAATCAGTGTTTTGCGACACCCTCAGAGCGTGGGAACGAGTGGTGAGTGCTCTAACAGGCGGCGACATAAACCATGACCCGTTCGGAGTTGGGTCTTTACTTTCTGGGTGGAGGCATTAATGCCGGGTCCAGGGGGAGCCTTCGAAAAGTCTCCCTATCAATATATGCCACACCATAGTTGGTGCTGAGATAGTCCAGGATCGGTTCCCAGGTTTCAGAAAGATCCCAGAGTCCCTGGGTATCTATCATCCACTGCAGGGTCTCACGCCAGGCTTTTTTGTCACCACTGTTCTGGCTGATAATAAGACTGCTATGGCAGACGTTACACTGAGCGTTAACCATCTCCCAGCCCGGAGCCATTATCAGTCCGGACCCGGGATCAACCGGGTACTCTTTTTTTGGCACTTCATCGGGTGCGGCCAGGCTTGCTCCACAAAGTAACGCCGAGACTATCAATATTTTGAGCTTTTTTAAGTCCGGCATCAGGCAACCCTCACAGCAATTCGGTGACAGCCATTGAAGAGGTAGCCTTTCGGATTCCACTGGGGTTGTACCACAGGCTGGGAATCTCCTTCACTGTCCGTGGCTTTGGCCCAGATTTCGTAGTAACCCTGCTCTGGCAGCTTCAGATTTATGCGCCACTGTTGCCAGGCACCCTTGTTGACCGGTTGACTCAATTCGGCCTGATGCCAGCGAGTACCATAGTCATAACTGACTTCAACCTTGACGACTTTTCGCAAACCGGCCCAGGCGTGCCCCCTCACTTCCTGGGTTTTACCCAGTGACAGTTCAATCCCGCTCTGCGGGAAAGTGATCAGAGATTTGACGATCATCTCTTCGATAATTTCATAATCTTCATTGGGCACTTTCTCTCCGGGTGCTATAGGGTATCTGGGAACCTGATAGGCCGGTGCTGCCATCTTGGTGCCATCATGCACCTTGTTACGAACACTGATACCTGTGGCTGCCTTCTGGGAGACAGAAGCCGGGCGGCCAGCAAAGACAATGCGCAGGGGGAAACCGTGGCGAAATGGAATATCTTCGCCATTCATAGCCCAGGCGATCAGGGCGTTATCATTCATGGCTGCGGCAATGGGTACACCCCGCGAAATCGCAGGTCCTGTGCCGCTCAGTTGTTTATCAATCCCATGGTTACCGGTGTAAACTGCGTCGTCTTTCACGCCACAGTCTTTCAGTACATCGCTGAGCAGGACGCCGGTCCATTGTGAGCAAAAAACGGCAGCGTTATTCCATTGGTTGCCTTTGGTGTTGGGAAAAAAATTTTTACGGCTATTGCCGCCACATTCCAGAACCAGGTTCTGTTTGTGGTGTTTGAACCTGCTTTTGAGTTCATCAATGGTATAAGTCCTGGATTTGACGACGGATTCCCCGTCGACAGTAAATGTCCAGGTCTTCGGGTCTATCTTGTCAAAATCCGGCATCTGACCATTCCAGCGTGTAAAGGCTATGTTTGCCGGTGTGACTGCCGGGTCCAGCAGATGCTCAGCAGGATGGGCATTTAACGGGTTGGTATTCAATACCGTGTAATAATCTGGCAGATCTTCCGCCCTGACCCATTTCATTGTTGAGATGTCAACAGGCTCCAGACCCGGGGGACGGTTTTGAGCAAAAACCCACCTCACAGACAGAATGGAAGCAGCGGATGCGGTCAGTGCCTGCTGTAGAAACTTTCTTCTGTTCATTGTCTGGTATCCGGTTAACCTTTTGGTGTCTGGTTTGTTCAGATTGCAGAGGCTTTGGGTATGCTCAAGGCTTTTTGCCTTCGTAGAAAAAGTCAGCCAGACGCAGCATATCTTCTTCACTTAACAGTTGAGCGACTTTAGTCATGGTGATGTCCTGTCGTTTACCGCTTTTGAAAGCCTGTAATTGAGCGAAAAGGTACTGGCGATTCTGCCACTTGAGATTCGGGATGGTATTGAACTTATTACTACCATCCTGACCATGGCAGGCACGACACATGTTAGCTAACTTTTCATATCTGTCAGCTGCCTGGGCTGTTGACAGGATGGCAGAAGGCAAAACCAGCAGTGCTGTAACTGCCCAGGGTCTCAGGTAGAGCCTGATGGTATCCGGTAAGTTCAAAGCGCAAGCCTACACAATGTTTTCTGATTTTAATCCGAATGGCTAAATTAAAAGGCTTAGGTCTTATAATTGCTAAATAGTGATGCTTTTAAATACTTAATATCTGTTTTTTTTGGGTCTGATGAAGCCGGATTCGGATGTTCAATGGGTGTCTGTCAAATGAAGCTTAGTCTTGTATTTTACTGTTTAAAAAGGCTGAACCTGCATTCAGCCTCTGGGATGGTGAGATTCATGCAGTTCGCTCAACCGCTGCCGGGCAATATGGGTATATATCTGGGTCGTTGAAAGGTCGCTGTGTCCCAGTAGCAGTTGGACCACCCGGAGGTCGGCTCCATGGTTCAACAGGTGGGTAGCAAAGGCGTGTCGAAGAACGTGGGGGGAAACCGTGCTTTGAATGTTAGCTGTTATGGCATGTTGTTTGATCCGGTGCCAAAAGGTCTGACGTGTCATCGGGCTGCCGTTTCGGCCGGGAAACAGTACCCGATTCTCCGGGTCACTGATCAGAAAGGGTCTGCTGTCTTTCAGGTAGAGGTGAAGCCAGTTCAGGGCCTCTTCACCCATAGGCACCAGCCTCTCTTTATTACCCTTGCCCTGAATACGAACGATGCCCTGCCTTTGGTTGATTTGATTCAGGTTGAGGTTGACCAGCTCCGATACTCTGAGTCCGCAGGCGTAAAGTAGCTCCAGCATACATCGATCTCTAACTCCTAAATCGGTATCAAGATCAGGGGCTGCAAGCAGGTTTTCAACGTCAGTCTCTGTCAGGGATTTGGGCAGAGGCCGTCCCTGTTTGGGCATCTCAATATTTTGAGTAATGTCCTGACTGACCATGTTTTCTCTTAAAAGGTAACGGTAATAGCCGCGCAGGCTGGATAGTGCTCTGGCTGTTGAGCTGGGTTGAAACTTTTGCTGGTGTCGCCAGGCCAGATAGTTTCTCAGGTCCGAAGTAGATGATTTCTCAAGTGTGAGTCTGTTCTGAGAAAGCCAGGAAGCGAATTGTTCTATATCGTTTTTATAGGCCGTGCGGGTGTTTTCGCTAAGGCCTTTCTCAAGCCAGAGGTGGTTGAGAAACAGTTCGATGGAGGTATTGGCCATTATTATCTGTATATCAGGTTCAGGTCTCCATTATTGCGGCATATGGAAGGATCGTAAAGAAAACAGTACAAGCCTGAAAATGAAAAGCTGTTTTCTGTTTTGAAGGCATAAAAAAAGCGACTTTCGTCGCTTTTTTTATGGACTGACAAGGTTGCCGGATTGTCAGAACTTTTATGACCCTGGGCGTCATGCTCAGGGTTTTGGAGAACCCTAAAGAGTTTTTCCGCGCGAGGCGAAAAGCGTCCCTTAGTTGAGCTTTTCCTTGATACGAGCCGCTTTACCGCTCAGAGCGCGCAGGTAATACAGCTTGGCTTGACGTACGTCACCGCGACGCTTCACATTGATAGAAGCGACCAGAGGGCTGTATGTCTGGAAAACACGCTCAACGCCAACACCGCTGGAAATCTTGCGAACGGTGAAAGCGGAGTTCAGGCCACGATTACGCTTGGCAATGCAGACACCTTCGAACGCCTGCAGACGCTCACGGTTACCTTCTTTAACCTTAACTTGTACGACCAGGGTATCACCAGGGCCGAAGCTCGGGATTTCCTTGGTCATCTGCTCTTGTTCGAGCGCTTCAATGATTCTGTTCTTGCTCATTTTAAATCTTGCTCCCGTTAGTCAAGTGTTCCGCTCGTCGAGTCTGCCTTGCTGTGGCTATCCGAAGAATGATGCTCCTGAATAAATTCAGACAACAGTTTTTCCTCTTCACGGGTCAGTTTTCTGTCTTGCAACAGGTCCGGTCTTCTCAACCAGGTTCTGCCCAGTGCCTGTTTGAGGCGCCATGCACGAATTTTTGCATGATCCCCAGACAACAGGACTTCCGGCACTCTCTGCCCCTTGAAAACCTCAGGGCGGGTGTAGTGCGGACAATCCAGCAGGCCATCAGCAAAGGAATCCTCTAATGCGGAATCCTTGTGACCCAGGGTGCCCGGTACAAAGCGTGAAACTGCATCAATCAGAGTCATGGAGGCGAGTTCGCCACCACTTAACACGTAATCACCGATCGACCATTCCTCGTCGACTTCTTCGTTGATTACACGCTCATCAATACCTTCATACCGCCCCGATACCAGAATAAGCCGCTTTCTGGCGGCCAGCTCCTGAACCCCGGCCTGGTCAAGCAGGCGTCCCTGGGGAGACAGGTATACTACCGTGGCATCGGCTCCTGCAGCCTTCTTGGCTGCATGGATGGCGTCACGCAGAGGTTGAATTTTCATCAACATGCCGGGACCACCGCCGTAAGGTCGGTCATCCACAGTCCGGTGTCTGTCGTGGGTGAAGTCCCTGGGATTCCAGGTTTCTACCGAGACAATTCCCTCCTTTACAGCACGGCCGGATATGCCGTGATCGGTAATGGCCCGAAACATTTCCGGGAAGAGGGTGACTACACCGAACCACATATCTGCTGTTACGGGTGATTGTTCATGGCTGTTCTGCGGCTCAGGACTGTCTAACGGCTCAGGGCTGTTTAATGGCTCAAGGCTGTCCGCAGGCTCTGGGCTTTTAATCAGACCAGGGCTGTCCATGTCAGTTTCACTCATAACGGTTAAAATTCCGGATCCCAGTCAATCCGAATGAATCCTGCTTCCGGATTCACTTCCATAATCACCTGATCCAGTAACCAGGGGACCAGTCGTTCGCGTCGGTCGATGCTGCCCTTGCAGGCTTTGATGACCAATACGTCGTTGGCTCCTGTCTCCATCAGGTGGCTGGCTTTGCCCAGCAGAAGCTCCTTGCCCGCCTCGTCAGCGGTTTTCACTTCCAGACCTTCAAGCTGATGCCAGTATATCTCGTCATCAGCCAGTGGGGGCAGTTCGCTCTCAGCGATGAGGATTTCTGAGCCAGTGAACTGGCGGGCGATATCCCGGTCATCGCATCCGGCGATGTGTGCGACCAGTCCCTTGCCCTGACGGCGGCCCTGATCGACTTCAATGGTCTGCTGGCGACCATCCTGGCGCAAAATCCAGTGTTTGTAGTTCAGAATATTGGTCATGGGATTGGTGTGTGAATACACTTTCACCCAGCCTTTTACTCCGTACACACCAGTAATACTTCCGAGGACAACCTGTTTGGGTTGAGCGGTTGCTGATGCTTTTTTCACTGGTTCTGTTCCTTTTTGAGGTGGTTGTTTAAACGGCCCGGGGCTGTTCTAAACGGCTCAGGGTTGTTCAAATCTGACCTCAGGCTGCTTTGGCGTCTTTCAGCAGCTTGCTAACGCGGTCGGATACGGTAGCGCCCTGGCTCAGCCAGAACTCAACACGCTCCTGATCCACACGCAGACGCTCTTCCTGACCACGGGCAGTGGGGTTGAAGAAACCTACACGCTCGATGAAACGGCCACCTTGAGCCTTACGGCTGTCAGCAACAGTCAGGTGGTAGAACGGACGCTTTTTGGAACCGCCGCGAGCTAAACGAATTGTTACCATGGAATAATTTCCTGTAATCGTGATGTCCGGCAACACTTGTCTCTGAAAGCAGCATTCACCGCTTTCAGGTTCATGGAGCACATGCAGTGAGCCATGAAGGGCGCATATTCTAAGGAATAACTGTCCCGCTGACAATATGCCCGACACTTATCTTGTTGCGGAAAGTCTTATGGAATGAGGGGAGGGCAGTTTCTGTGGGCTAAAACGACGGGCTTGTTATGATTTGACTCTGGTTCCCTTGCTTTCAGGTCCTGTGGGTCCCAGCGTGGGAACCCATACCCATCTCGCGTGAGTCCGCTTTTCAGGGGAGGTATGCATTCCCACGCAGAGCGTGGGAACGAGTTGTTAGAGTTTTGCGACAGCCTCAGAGCGAGGGAGCGAGTGGGTCAGGCTGGCCATAAAGTTTTCGGGAAGGGCTAGAATGGAAACTTCTTACCGCCGCCTGGAGGCATCATGCCGCCCATGCCGCCGGGCATCTGACCTTTCATACCACCGAGGCCGCGCATTAGCTTGCTTATGCCGCCTTTCTTGGTGACTTTCTTCATCATCTTGCTCATCTGCTTGTGCTGCTTGATCAGACGGTTGATGTCCTGGATCTGGGTGCCGGAACCTGAGGCAATGCGCTTCTTGCGAGAGCCGTTCATAATATCCGGATTTGCACGTTCAGCCGGGGTCATGGAGTTGATGATTGCTTCCATCTGGACAAAAATCCTGTTGTCCATCTGGCCGGGCATGTTGGCTGGCATACCCGGCATGCCGGGGAGTTTGTCCATAACGCCTGCAAGGCCGCCCATTTTCTTCATCTGCTGAAGCTGGTCACGGAAGTCTTCCAGGTCAAAGCCTTTACCCTTTTTCAGTTTGCTGGCCAGTTTGTCGGCTTTCTTTTTGTCGAGCTTCTGTTCAGCTTCTTCAATCAGGGAGAGAACGTCACCCATGCCCAGGATTCGGGAAGCGATACGGTCAGGGTGGAAGGGGTCCAGAGCGTCTGTCTTTTCACCGACACCCATGAACTTGATTGGCTTGCCGGTAATATGGCGAACTGACAGGGCGGCACCTCCGCGTGCGTCACCATCTGCCTTGGTCAGAATGACACCGGTCAGGGGCAGCGCATCACCAAAGGCTTTGGCGGTATTGGCGGCATCCTGGCCGGTCATGGCGTCAACCACAAACAGGGTTTCGACAGGATTAATGGCACCGTGCAATGCCTGGATTTCAGCCATCATATCGCTGTCGATGTGCAGACGACCGGCGGTATCGACAATGACCACGTCAATGTGTTTCAGGCGAGCTTCCTGAATGGCTGCTGTGGCAATATCAACGGGTTTTTGTTCGCTGCTGGATGGGAAGAAATCGACGCCGACTTCACCCGCCAGCGTTTCCAATTGCTTGATCGCTGCCGGACGGTAAATGTCGGCACTGACGACCATCACAGATTTTTTGTGGCGTTCCTTGAGGAACTTGCCCAGTTTCGCCACAGAGGTGGTTTTACCGGCACCCTGCAGACCGGCCATCAGCAGGACGGCAGGTGGCTGGGTCGACAGGTTCAGCTGGTCATTGGCTTCGCCCATGACCGAAATCAGTTCTGCCTGAACAATCTTGACGAAGGCCTGGCCGGGGCTCAGGCTGGCCTGTACCTCCTGACCAATCGCCCGCTCTCTGATCCGGTTGATGAACTCTTTGACCACCGGCAGCGCAACGTCAGCCTCCAACAGAGCCTTGCGAACCTCGCGCAGGGTATCTTTAATATTGTCTTCAGACAGTTTCGCCTTGCCGGTGACGTTACGAAGCGTCTGCGACAGGCGTTCGGTTAAATTCTCGAACATCCAGTTACCTTGGAAATACCTTGAAGTAAGGTGCAAGTACGTAATTGGCAGTCATTATATCCAATCCAGCGCAAAAGGGGCAGTATCGGGTCCCGGCAGAGACAGTATTTCCACTTGATGGATGAAAACAAAGTGGTTCTTGTGTAGATTTGGACATGGCAAGCTCTGGTTTGCATCTTCCTAAGTGGCTTTGTGACGGTTTCGCCATCAGGAAAATTTCAGATGGAGGTTATAAAAGAATCAATGAATTTCATGCTCGTCAGCATCGGTGCCATTATTTTTTATGCGGTGGGAATGGTCTGCCAATGGGGAAGAATTACTGGTCGCGGTGGCGCTCGAAAGGTGGTGTTGCTGGCAACCACAGTCGGAGCTGCTTTACATGCTTTTTCGCTCTATTTTTCTATTCACACCGATAAAGGGACCAACCTTGGTATTCTCACGATCGGTTCTTTGACGACACTGATAGTCACACTGGTAGTACTGCTCAGCAGTTTGCGAAAGCCTTCTGAAAGTCTGCTGGTTACGATTCTGCCTTTTACCATCATCTCGGTTCTGGCGGACTGGCTGGCTCCGTTGGAACACATTTTTCATTCACCCACCCTGATGGTGGTGCATGTTCTGCTGTCGGTATTGGCCTATGGTTTGTTGATGGTGGCCGTGTGTCAGTCACTGCTACTGGCCTATCAGGAGAAGCAGCTGAGGAGTCACAATCAAAAGCGTCTGCTAAAAGCCCTGCCGCCCCTGCAGACTATGGAAAAATTGCTGTTCGAGTTTCTATCTGTAGGAGTGATCCTGCTGACCCTCTCGCTGATTTCAGGCTTCCTGTATATCGATAATATGTTTGCCAGTGATATGTTCCACAAAACAGTGCTTTCTCTGGTGGCCTGGGTGCTGTTTACGACACTGCTGATTGGGCGCTGGGTCAATGGCTGGCGAGGACAAAAGGCCATGCGTTGGACGGTTGCCGGTTTTGTCCTGTTGTTGGTGGCTTACTTTGGCTGGCGGACGGTTGTTGACTTTATCCTGGTTAGATGAGCCTTTTCGGGGCAGACTCTGTTTCCTGCTCCTCTTAATCTCTCTTGGTACTTCTTTTTTTTTCCGGCAGCTTGAGATGTCTGTAAGTCGGTCTATTGTTTATGGCTATGAAAATGATAATAGCCACCAAGCTCAGTAAAATTTTCTTGACGGCGGGTGTTGCTCTATTTAGTACGTTGGTTGTGTTTAATAATCTGATGGACTACCAGAGCAATTACCTTTATGTCCAGCATGTGATGAGTATGGATACAACCGGGAACCATGCTCAGGCAGAATGGCGAGCAATTCATGATCCCATGGTCTGGAAAATTGCTTACAGACTGATTATTGCTATTGAAGCCATTATAACCCTTTTATGTTGGACGGGTGTCGCTTGTATGTTCTTCAATCTGCACGGTGAGAATTTCCATGAAAGCAAGTGTCTGGCTCTGCTGGGTTTGACTCTGGGCATCATGCTCTGGTTTCTGGCCTTTATGGGAATTTCGGGAGAGTGGTTTCTGGCCTGGCAGTCTCGCAGCTGGAGTGGTATTCAGCCAGGCTTCAGGGTGGCCACATTGTTTTTTTTGACCTTGCTCTATTTGAGTCAGGAAGAGCGATAAAAGTGTTTGGGGTTTAGAGTATGAAACGTTAGAATCAGCGCTTTCATAAACAGAATCTTAACGAGCGATTTCAGCCTTGAGCGAAGCATCTACCAGTCTTCTTTTAACCATATTGGCCCTTTTAATGTTGCTGTCGGCTTTTTTTTCCAGTTCGGAAACCGGCATGATGGCGATCAACCGTTATCGCCTTCGCCATCTGGTTCGCAAGAATCACAAAGCGGCCATGCGGACTCATAAACTGCTCGAACGCCCCGACAGACTGATTGGTGTGATTCTGATTGGCAACAACTTTGTCAATATCCTGGCTTCTGCCCTGGCCACTCTGGTGGCAGTGAGACTCTGGGGGGATAGCGGTATTGCAATTGCTACTCTGGGTCTGACGGTGGCAGTACTGATTTTCGGTGAGGTAACACCCAAGACAGTTGCCGCGCTCTATCCTGAAAAGATTGCTTTTCCTGCCTCTTTTATTCTGACGCCGCTGCTGAAACTCTTCTATCCCATGGTGGTCGTTTTAAACTGGGTCTGTGGTTTCCTGCTGAGACCTTTTGGTATCAAACCCGGTCAGGCTGCCGAGGATCAGTTGAACGCTGAAGAGCTGCGCACCATTGTGACCGACCCCGGCATGTTATTGCCGCAGAAAAGACGGGGAATGTTACTGGGTATTCTGGATCTGGAGAAAGTCCGGGTAGACGATATCATGGTACCCCGAAATGAAATTTTCGGAATTGATATTGACGATGACATCAAGGATATCCTGGAGCAGTTAAGGGCCTGTCAGCACACCCGCTTGCCAGTCTATCGTGGCGATGTGAACAATCTTGTGGGCATGTTGCATATGCGAAAGGTGGCGCGACTATTGAGTCAGGAAGAAGTCAACAAAGCGCTTCTCCTGCAGGAAACCACAGAGCCTTATTATGTTCCTGAAAGCACCCCCCTGCATACCCAGCTGTTTAATTTCCAGAAGTCAAAAGAGCGTGTAGCGCTGATAGTCGATGAATATGGCGATGTTCTGGGCCTGGTGACGCTGGAAGATATTCTGGAAGAAATTGTGGGTGACTTTACTACCGATGTTTCCGACTCCAGCCAGGATATTACCCCTCAGGAAGACGGCACTTACATCATTGATGGTTCTGCATCCATAAGAGACATTAACCGTTCTCTGGGTTGGAAATTACCCACCGGGGATGCCAGAACAATTAATGGTTTGATCACCGAGATGATGCAGTTTATACCGGAGTCCAGTGTCTGTCTCAAAGTAGGCGAATACCGGTTTGAGATTATGCAGGTCAAGGACAATCGAGTAAAAGCAGTGAAAATTTTCACTGCTTAACCTGAGTCACTTATTCTGTAAAATGGACTTTAACCTCAGGCCATCCGAAAGTTAGCGGTTTTGCGTAAAACTGTGGCTGGCATGAAACTGAGGGGCATCCAGTGGAATAGTGGTGTTTAATCCCACATTCAGAAATTCTACCAGCATAATGGCCGTCAATCCCCAGATCAGATATTCATCGTATTGATAAGAGGGCATGGAGTAGGTTTTATCGTTCATGCTCCAATGGTGAAACTGCAGGTTGTCCAGATTGGTGAAAAACTCCAGTGGGACGTGAAAAATGCGGTCCAGCTCTTCAATGTTTGCGCTGAGTGACAGGTTTTCCGGTACAGAACCGACGACAGGGATCACCTTGATGCCAAAGCGGGAAATAACTGGACCCATGGTGCCCAATATATGGACGGAAGCAGGGTTCAGATCAATCTCTTCCTGGGATTCTCTCAGGGCGGTCTGAATCAGATTATGATCGTCATCTTCCCGTTTGCCACCGGGAAATGCCACTTCACCGCTATGCTTGTTCATGTGCGAAGCCCTTCGGGTAAGGATTATTTCGGTGGCCTGTCCCTGGCCATTAGTCACCAGAGGTATCAGTACTGCGGCTTCCGGTAGAGGAGTGTCTATACTTCTTGGCTGATGTTTGTGGAGTCTTCGTTCTATATCTGTAATCAACATATAACAAGTGAATCTCTGGCTTTCTTGGCGACATTCAGATGCTCAGAAAACATAAGTACTCAACCATACGGAATCATATTTTCCGACTCATTGTTCAGGCACTCAGACTGCGTTGCAATCCTGGTCACATAGCTTGCTATGCTCCCGGCGTTGCGCCTTGCAGAGCACCTGCCCAATAAGCCGGAAGTATTCGATTCCGTAAGGCTGAGTACTTAGTGACATTGAAAAAAGGCGCCGTTGGAACATTATTGTTATCGACCTTGGGTACCAGACTGCCAGTAACACCAGGCAGAGCTAAGCTTCCGTGGGTGCAACACTAATTTTTCAGGCTTTGAAAAGATCATAACACAGATATTTTTTACGGCATGATCCATCTGGTAAAGAAATGATAAGCATTTTCTACACCAACTCTGATTCAAGTGACTTCAGGTATGAATCAGGTTAAGGTGAAGAAAGATTTTCATAGTTAGAAGGAAAAACAGTGAATTTCTGCAGTGAGTGTGGTGCTAAGGTCAGTAAGAAAGTTCCTTGTGGCGATAACCGGTTACGTGATGTTTGTGACAACTGTGGCAAAATTCACTATCAAAATCCGTTAATCGTTGCCGGTTGTCTGCCAGTCTATGAAGGTAAAGTGCTCCTTTGCAAACGCTCTATCGAACCACGCAGGGGTTACTGGACATTACCCGGCGGTTTTATGGAGCTGGGAGAAACCCTTGAGCAGGCTGCCCTGCGGGAAACCATGGAAGAGGCCGGAGCCGAGGTTACTCTGCAATCACTATATACCCTGTTTAATATTGTTCATGTGAGCCAACTCTCGGTATTTTTTCTGGCTCATCTTGATAAACCCGAATACAGCGCCGGTGAAGAAAGTGAAGCGGTGGCCCTTTTCAGTGAAGAAGAGATTCCCTGGGATCAGCTGGCTTTCAACACCATCAGTCGCACCCTTCGCCATTACTTCAGTGATCGTCAGACAGGTGATTTCCCTCAGCGGATGGAAGATATTGCCCTGCCGGGCCGTAGAGTGGCTTCCTGAATTTCAGGGGTATTTTACCAGGTTGAAGCAGCGTGAATGACAAGCCGGAAATTACCGATCAGCAGTTAGTGAAACTGGCAGGCGAGAAAGCTTTTTCCCGGGGGAAGGGGTACTACCAGGAAGGACGGGTCACAGACCTGACGATCCGGGGCCAGAGGATTTCAGCCAGTGTTATGGGCAGCGAGGTTTATCAGGTCAATCTGGTTTATACCCAGAGTGCCCTGGACGGCAGTTGTAACTGTCCGGCTTCTGATGGCATCGACTTTTGCAAACACTGTGTTGCTGTGGCTATGGTGTTGCGAGATAAAGTCTCTGTTCCCCGGGTGAAAAAAGGCGCACAGGCCACAGACGTATTGGCCGCTTATTTATTGCAGATGCCCAAAGAAGAACTGGTGGGGCACTTTGTTGAAATGATAGACGCCAGTCGTTCAGTGCGAGAGCACTGGTTGCTCAAGGCTGAAACAGCACTGGGCATTATGGACCGAAAAACCATCCGTAAACGAATAACCGCCGCTATCCCCTACAATCGACATTACTTTAGATACGCTCAAGTCAGGCAGTATTTTGCCAATGTCGAACAGGTTCTCTTTAATCTTGAACCACCTTTAAAAAAGCTGGCAGCTACTGATCAGTTGGCGTTGCTGGACTATGCTATGTCACGAATCGTCCGTGCGCTGGAGACAGTGGATGATTCCGGAGGTTTCAGGTTTGAGGCTGTCGCTCAGTTACAGAGGATGTATGTTGAGGCCTTTGCTTCACTGAACTGGTCTGAAGCGTCCAAGGCTCAGCATCTGTTGGAGTTGCTGCTCAAGGATGAAGATGAATGGCATGGCCGCGTCCCGGATGATTTCAGTGAAGTTATGACGCCAGAGTGTCAGAAGACTTTCCTGGAGATCGCCCGGGCTCGTTGGGATGAGTTACCCAGGCTGAAAAGTGATAACTGGCGGGATCGCCTCATTTATGAACGGTTGCTCAGTGTCCTGCAAGTCGAACCCGAACTGGAAAATGACTACAAGACATTGATTCAGCTCTATAAAAAGATTGCCATGACTGAGAAAGACTATCTGGTTATTGCGCGCTGTTATCTGGAGCTGGATGAGCATGACGAAGTCCACAATTATCTTGATAGAGCTCGGCAGAGCAGTCGTTTCGGTGAATCAGCTGAGATTCATGAACTGCAACAGTTGCTGCTTTTGAAAACGGGGCGAAGCTCTGAAGCTTTGCAGGATGTTTGGGAGCAATTTAAAGAGTCACCAACACTGTCCACTTTTGAGTATTTGCAGGAGCTTTCACAAGACCTGAACAGTCAGCAAGACTGGCGGCAAAAAGCCATAGACTGGATGAAAGAGCGTGTCGTTAGTACTAAGGGGTATCTCCACCACCGTGTGTTAAACACACTGATGATGACTTTTCTTGCCGAGTCCGATCTGGAGTCGGCCTGGCAACTGGTTACAGATTCAGAACCGGATGTGGCATTGCTCTACGAGCTGAGGAAACATTTTCGGCAGGATGGAGAACGCTCTTTTGCTCTCTATGGGAAGCTGGTTGAAGCTTGTCTACAGAAAAAAACGAATAATAGTTATAAAGAGGCGGTCGAGCTAATGGCCGAGTGTCAGCAGATATTGACTGGACTGAATCAGCAGCGGGCATTCAGTCATTGGTTTGAAGAGCTGCGCGAAAAGCACAAGGCTAAAAGAAACTTTATTCGTTTTCTCGGTGAGGCGTTTCCCGGCTTTTAGACTCAGGCTCCAAGCGGCCAGCTTTCAAAGGCTGGCTCTTCATAAGGGTGTGCCGATTTCAACGCTGCAATGGCGGCTTTCAGATACTGGTCCTCGCAGATCATTTCAACCTTGAATTCCTGAACGGTTTCCAGCTTACCCTGGCTACCGATAAAAGGATCGCTGCCATCCAGCGCTCTGAACTGTCCCTGACCTAACGTTTGCCAGCAACAGTTGTCGTACTTTTCATAACGACCGGCACCCGCAGCAAAGACGGCAGTCTTCACTGATTCAAGATGACTTTCAGGGACAAAAAAACAAAGCTTATGCAAAGACATGTCGTTTTCCAGCAAAATGATTGATAACAGGATTGGCGTACATCCTCAGGAACCAGGGTTGATGAGCCTCCGGGCACTGGGTTATGCGATCATTGAAGTCTGTGACTTTATCGTCGAGCGATTCTTCCGGGCAAAACCTTTCAAACAGAGCTTCTAAAGTGCACTCTGTGACATTGGGATAGCCACTGCGGAGCCGATCAAAGGCAATCAGATTGGAAGCGAACAGATGGTAGTTTTGATGAACCTGACGATCTACCTCTTCAACAACCTGATTGGCATTTTCATACTCGTCGAACAGCGGTGTACCGAAAGCCACATGAACCTTGCCTTTGAAGCCTTCGATGCCTGTCACTATGCTTTGCAGGTCTTCTCCTTTAAATTTTTCGTAATTACCCCAGGTTTCAGTGGCGTGGAGTTCTCTGGCTTTGGCCATATCGCAGGGGTCGTATTCGTAAGCAATCGAAACCGGTACCAGGTTCATGGAGCGAATGCTGTCGGCAAAAGAGGTTTCCGCAGCCTTTCGGCTCATGTGGAGCATTTTGATGATAGCAGAGTCGGTTTTGTCGTCACCGTCTTTTGCCCGGCCTTCACTTTGAGCGATCCAGACGGGATGCCCGGTATCTATGGAGTGATGAATATAGGCTGACAGTGTCTGATAAGACCTGAGTTTTTCCCGGCGGCCTTCCACAGAGCGTTTGACGATAAAGCTTTTGTTAAGACGCATCAGGTCGCTGACAAAAGGTCTTTGCAGCAGGTTGTCACCAATGGCTATTCGAACGGTTTGCATGCCCTGTTTGTAAACAGCCAGATTGACAAAAGCCGGGTCCATGACAATGTCCCGGTGATTGGACAGGAACAGATAAGCCTGCTCTTTGTTGAGCTGATCCAGTCCGGAAAAGCTGATGCCGGAAGTACTGCCTTCAATGACACGGGTCAGGTAAGGTTCAATGACCTGTTGCAGTCCATCAATGTCATGTATGTTCTTTAGTTTGTAGCGCAATCCCATGGCTGTCAGCCAGCCTGCAATGCCATTAAGGAAAACTGGCATGTCAGGGTATTGATGACGCACCAGTGCCTGAATAAGTTCAGGGTCTTGCAACAGGCGGTCCAGGACGGGCCTTACTTCCTGATCGTGATAGGGGCGGATTTCTTCAAAACGTTCCATCTGTTCCGGGTGGTTGCCTTTTATAACAGCGGTGAGTAAAACCATGAGTATATAGTTATTAAAACAAAGGGTCTGTAGCCGGGGTGTGGCACTTTGTAACGGTTTGAGAATAGCCGTACGTATGAATGTTTGTTGATGTGGGTTTAACGGGTTATTGATAATTGAAAGCTTGCAGAATTCCCTGTCTTGAGTGTGTATACTCTGCGCAATCGAAAAAATCAGTGTTTCAAAAATGCAATCATTGGGCAGTCGACTGCTCAAAATGGCTAGAGGTAATAGATGTTATTGAGTAGAAAGTGCCAGGGTGGGCTACTGGCCATTACATTACTGTTTTCCCTGAGTGGCTGGGCTGCTGACTTTTCCAGTCTGTTGAAGCGGGCCAGCTCAGGTGATGAACAGGCCGTGCTTGAAGCGGGCAGCCTGTTGGTTGCTGGTAAAGTCAGGCCGGAAAATCCCAGTCAAACCCTTTCTCTGCTGGAACCTCTGGCGAACAGAGGTAATGTTCAGGCAGAACTTTTGTTGGGCAAGGCCTATCGAGAGGGTCTGGGGGGCGTAGCTAAAGATCCCAAAAAAGGTTTTCAACTGATCGAACGGGCCGCAGGTCGACAGGGCAAGAGTGCAGAGGCTCAGTACGAACTGGGGAAATCCTATTATAAAGGGGCAGGCACAGACCGCAACCTGATTGCTGCTTATATGTGGACTGCCCTGAGTCTGGAAGATTCCGAGGGGGACTTTCTGACAGCGGCCCGTAAACAGAAGCAGGAGCTGTCTGAACTGCTTACCCCTGCCCAGAGAGCTAAAGCGAACGAGCTGGTCAGCCAGATCAGGACGGTCTACCTGAAGTAAGCTTGCTTTACGACGATAGTCGTGTTTTTATTAAAAGTATGATCAAGATATTCAGCCCTGAAAATCTCCTTGAGGCTCAATGCCTCAAGGATGTTCTGGAGAGCCATGGCATTGCCTGCCATCTGGGAGGTAGCTATCTGGCGGGTGCCGTGGGTGAACTACCCGCTACCGGTCTGCTGGCTCTCTATGTAGACGACTACGATGCCGGTCTGGCCAAAGAAATGATCGAGGATTACCTCAAGGCGTCCCCCGTTCTGGAAGAATCTGATCACATTCAGGAAGAATGATTATGTGTGGTCGTTACACGCTGATGGCTGATCAGATCAACCTGGGGTGTCTGGGTATCCGCCAGACGGAAGTCAATATTCCCTCCTATAATGTTGCGCCTGGTGAACAGGTACTTATTGTCAAAAATAATGAGCAGGGCGGTGTTGAAACCGCGCGGGTTAAGTGGGGTCTGGTTCCTCACTGGCTGCAGGATTTTTCCAGAGCCCAGATCAATGCCAGAATCGAAACCGCTGCCGATAAACCAATGTTTCGCAGCGCCCTCAGAAAGCAGCGTTGTCTGATTCTGGCCGATGGCTGGTTCGACTGGCAGAGGGTAGGGGATCACAGTCAGCCATGGTATATACGTCCAAAGTCGGGTGGTTTGTGCCTGTTTGCCGGTCTCTGGGAGAGTTATCCTGTGGACGACCAGTTGAGTTTCGAGTCCTGCGCGATTCTTACTCGTCCTGCTATCAGTGATATTACACCGCTGACCGAGAGAATGCCGGTTTTGCTGCAACAAAAACAGGCTAAGGAGTGGCTGGGTGAGCGCTATAAGACGGTTCTTGCGAGTCTGGGCAAACCGACTGAAACGGTCAGTAAACTGTCTTTTTATAAAGTGGGCAGAACGGTAAATCATGTTTCTAACAAGGGACCAGAGTGTGTGAAGAAACTGGTTGCTCGCAATTAAACGACTCCCCCGTTGCCCACGACAAAAGGTGAGGGGAATCCTGAGGCTCCGCTTACCCGATTAATGGGTATCTGTACCCGATTCCGAAGTGCTTCGAGGGTCAAGTGTCTGCCCAATAAAGAGGATTCTTTTTGTTATTTTATTATGCAATACATAAAGAAATGGTCGATTAAATTGGACGGATTTTCTCTGATTGTCCTTGGTCGATCTCGTAGAAATAAGGTGTGTGACAGCTGCGGCTCGGGTCCCATTTTCATTAAGCTCAATCGCACAATGTTGATGAGCCTCATCAATAGAAACAGCTAGAGGATTGGATAGCATAGCGCCTAATTCCAGGGGTCTTGTAAAAAGAGGGTGTAAAGCTGTTTTACTTAAAAAATCGCTCAACTCAATGTCCGAATCCACTTTAAAGGGTGGAAGTCCAATAGAGATTTTTGAACATGATGGACATGATTCCCCGGAGTTTAATGATGAAAATAATGCCATTATTATTTCTGCTGATATCTCATGGGGCATTATCCCTTGGGGAGGTAAAACTAAAATCATTTCATGGGCTCCCTGGTAAGGAACGGTGACTGCTTCCCAATCATTGTGATTTGTGTACTGGGAGGAACTGATTTCACCCACCATAAATTCGTTCAAATTGACTCTCTGACCGTCGGGTAAAGTAAATTTAGCTTTTCGGACATTAAAAGACCTTTCCCAAAGCCCTTTGAAGTAAATAGAATTTATGAGTGCCATGGTGGTATCTGGCGACCATTGGTCGGCGTAGCAAAATTGTGGAACCATGCCATGGGTTAACTGGCTAAATAGTTTGTTGAGCTCATCAGCAAGGCTTTCTAAAGATAGACGGTCGAAGAAGTTGATGTTATCACGAACATCGACGTTTACTTGTTTTAGTCTCTCACGATAAGTTTCCTTAAGTTCAAGTCCACTGGACAAGAGCATAGTGTTCGAGATGGAGTATTCGTCCTGTGCAGAAGATGTTGCGGTTGGTGCTGCTGCAAGGGATGGCTCAGAATAATTATCTCCCAGGTAGCTTTGAAGCAACCGCCTGGTTTCTCCAGTAGCCCCCATGAGTAGTGGTGCCAGAGCTCGAAAAAGGCCATCAGGGGAGATAAGAAAATTTTCAGGCGTTACTTTTGCTGCCTGACTAAATACACTTATGGCAAGCTCCAGATTCCCCTTGGACTCAGCCGCCCGTCTACCAGGATCCGAATCAGGGCTTTCTGGTGTTGCCGATTGGAAAGGCATTGTGTCACCTTTAAGCTCGTCGTCAGAATCTTCTTCATGAAACGCCGTGCAGGCTGAAAATTTTTCACGATCCTGATTGATGTCGCAGTTGTCATTGGTCACAGCCCTGAGTTGTGAGGATAGCAACAGGAAATAAAGCAAACTGACCAAGAGCAGAATGCGCCTGTGCTGCAAGGCCATATCGGGAGATTTAATTACCTGAGCCATGTTGGCACCTTATAACTTCATGATTTCAGGGGTTGTCTCAAGATGATCATACAGGATGGTTTCCTGGTTAGCGCCAATAAAAAAAAGTTTGAAGATTAAAATCTTTCAAAGCCACATTCTTCTTCGCTTGCAACAAAGGGCGAGGGAGTCGCGAGGCTCCCCCTGTCCCGATTACCGGGTACCCGATCCTGAAGTACCTGTTCCTGATTTACGAGGATCAAGTATCTGCCCAATAAAGAGGATTCTTCCTGTGTTTTTATCACGCAAGAAATAACTAAATGGTCGATCAAATTTGACGGATTTTTTATCATGACCTCCTGCTCCAAACGATCTCGTTGAAGAGACGCGTGTGATAGCTGCGGCTCGGGTCCCAGCTTCATTGACCTCAATTGCGCAATGTTGACGAACCATATTAATAGAAGCACCTCGAGGATCACGTAGCATAGCTCCCAATTGGAGGGGGCCTTTATCAAGGACGGCGGCTGTAAAAACAGGACGTAGAGGCGTTTTTCTTAAGAAATAGCTCAAATTCATGTCCGAATCAACCTTAAAGGGTGGAAGTCCGATAGAGATTTTTGAACATGATGGACATGATTCTTCGGAGTTTAATGATGAAAGTAATGCCATTATTATTTCTGCTGATATCTCATGGGGCATTATCCCTTCGGGAGGTAAAACAAAAATCATTTCATGGGTTCCCCGGTAAGGAACGGTGACTGCTTGCCAATGTTTGTGACTTGTGTATTGGGAGGAACTGATTTCACCCACCAGCCATTTGTCCAAAATGGCTCTCCATTCTTCGCCGGGTACAGTAAATAAACCTGTCATATCGACTTTAAAAGAGTCTTTCCAAAGCGCTTTGAAGTAAACAGAACTTACGAGTCCCAAGGTGGTATCTGCCGACCATTCGTTGGCGCTGCAAAATTTTGGAACCATGCCATGGGTTAATTTGCTAAATAGTCTGTTGAGCTCATCAGCAAGGATTTTTAAAGATACACCGTCGTAGAACCTGATCCTTTCACGAAGATCGACGTTTACTTGTTTAGCTCTCCCACGATAATTCTCCTGAACTGCAAGTTCTTCGGACAAGAGTATAGTGTTCGAGACGAAGTAGTCGTCCTGTGCAGAAGATGTTGCGGTTGCTGCTGCAGGGGATGGCTCAGAATATTTATCTCCCATGTAGCTTTGAAGCAATTGCCTAGTTTCTCCAGAAGCCCCCATGAGTACTGGTTCCAGCGCGCGAAAAAGGCCATCAGGGGAGATAAGAAAATTTCCAGGAGTTTCTTTTGCTGCCTGAATAAATAGACTTATGCCAAGCTCCACATCCCGGTTGGACTCAGCCGCTCGCGGACCAAGGTCTGAATCAGGGTTTTCTGGTGTTACCGATTGGTAAGGCATTGTCTCACCGTGAAGCTCGTCGTCAGAATCCTCTTCTTGAAACACCGGGTAGGGTGAAGATTTTTCAGGATCTTCGTTGTCGTCGAAGTGGTCATAGGGCGCAGCCCAGAGTTGTGAGGGTAGCAACAGGAAATAAAGCAAACTGACCAAGAGCAAAATGCGCCTGTGCTGCAAGGCTATAGCGGGAGATTTCATTACTCGAGCCATGTTGGCACCTCATAACTTCCCGATTTCAGGGATTGTCTCAAGATGATCTTCCTGTTCACTGGACAGTTGCCCTGAGGAGTGGTGAACGGAATACGTAATACAATATAGGGTGGTTTTTTGGTGAGTGCCTAAAAAACTATACCTGCTCAAGGGTCAGAGGGAATTGATGCTGTAAAATTTAAAGATTCAATGTTTACCGATGGCTATTTACCCAAAAATCTCTGAGAACCCTATTCCATCTGGCTTGCAAAGAAAGGGTGAGGGGGAGTCGTGAGGCTCCCCATGTCAATTATTGGGACCCGAACCTGAAGAGTCTTCTTTCAAGTCCGGGGATCAAGTATCTGTCCAATGAAGATGATTTTTTTTGTTATTTTATTACGCAATATATAAATGAATGGTCGTGTAAAGTTAATGGGCTTCGGAAAACTCATACCCGTTGATGTAAAAAAACCGACGTGTGTTACAGCTGCGGCTTCGGTTCCTTGTTCATCAACTTCTATGACGCTGTGTTGATTAAACATATTAATAAAAACAGGTGCTGGATTGGATAGCATAGATCCTAAGCTGAGTGTGCCTGTAAAAAGAGAGTGTAAAGTTGTTTGAGCTAATGTATTTATCAATTTAGTGTCCGAGTCAACACTAAAAGTCGGGAGTCCAAGACCAAGAGGAACTGATGAGCTTGAAAATAATAGCTCTTTGGAGTCTAATGATGAGAATAGTGCCATTATTATTTCTGGCGATACCTCGTGGGGCATTATCCCTTCCGGGGGTAAAACCAAAATCATTTCATGATCTCCCTGGTAGGGGACGGCAGCTGCCCTCCAATCATTATATTCAGCCTCCTGGTCAGCATTAATTGTTCCATCCATAAACCCGTCTAAAACAACTCTTTGATTGTCGGGTAAAGTAAATGTTGATCCTCCAATTCGTTTCCTGAAAAACGTTTCCCAGAGGCCTTTGAAGTAAACAGAATTTATGAGTGCCATGGAAGTATTGGAATGCCAATCATTGTCCTGGCAAAATTCTCGAACCAATCCATGGGTTAATTGGCAAAATAGATCGTTGAGTTCTTGAGCAAGGCTTTGTAATGATGCACGGTCGGAGAAGTTGACGTTATCTCGAATATCGGCGTTTATTTGTTCAAGCTTTTTTTTATAAGTTTCCTGAAGAGTATGCCTATTGGAGACAAGCAGGCAATTGGCAATACAGTATTGGTCCTGTCCAGAGGCTGTCGCGCCTGATGCTGTGGCACCGGATGGCTCAGAATAATCCTCTCCCAGACACTTTTGAAGCAATTGCCGGGTTTCATCAGTGGCCCCCATCAGTAACAGTGACAGTGTCTGAAAAATGCCATCAGGGGACAGGACCAGATTTTCAGGAGTTGCCTGTGCTGCACGCCTGAATATATCTATGGCAAGACCCAGAGTCCCGTGTGATTCATCTGCCTGTGCACCGGGATTTAAATCATGACCCTCATCAGCAGAATCAGAACCGTCTTTTGTTCGACATAAATAGCAGGGTTCAGATTCTTTAAATAAGTCATCACTGTACTCACGGTCGCACTTTATACAGTTCACTGCCAGAAGTTGTGAGGGTACGAACAGGAAGCAGAGCAAACAGGATAACACTGAGACGGACCTGCATTGCCTGGCTATATTGGAAGCCTTGCCTGGTGAAGCCATGTATGTACCTTGTCGTCTTAATCTTCGGTTAGGAATATCGTCCCTATCTTATGAACCGCTACCCTGCAGAATGGTCAACCTAGTGTTAAATCAGGCACTCAATATAGGATGGTTTCCTGGTTAGCGCCAAAAAAACAAATCAGTTTGAAGATTAAAATCTTTCTAAGCCACATTCTTCTTCGTTTGCAACAAAGGGTGGGGGGGTCGTGAGGCTCCCCCAACCCCGATTACTGGGTACCCGATCCTGAAGTACCTGCTCCTGATTTCCGGGGATCAAGTATCTGCCCGATGAAGATGATTTTTTTTGTTATTTTATTACGCAATATATAAATAAATGGCCGTGTAAATTCAATGGGCTTAGGGCTATTCATACTAAATCCTCTCGAACAACCGATGTGTGTTACAGCAGCGGCTTCGGTTCCTTGTTCGTTAACTTCTATGGCGCTGTGTTGATTAAACACATTAATTAAAACAGGTACAGGCTCCGATAGCATGGTTCCTAAGCTGAGTGTATTTGTAAAAAGAGAATGTAAAGTTGTTTGAGTCAATGCCTTTATCGAAAGCCAGACCCTATCGGAATATTTGCTTAGTAAAACCACGTTTGTACCTTGTTGACTTAATTTTAGGGTTGGTCTCAAATCAGAGTGTGTTGACTTTATACAAAATCAGCGAGGGAGCCAAGAGGATCTCCTGATCCCGATTAACGGGTTCAGGATCATGAAGTGTCTCTGAGATAAAATATCCGCCCAATATAGATGATTATTTTTGTCATTCTGTTACGCAAGATATAAATAAAGGGTCGATCAAATTGGATTGGTCGTATTGTATCTCCCTCGTGTGTTCTCTCAAAATCAGTGTGCGTTAAGGTTGCGTCCGGGGCTGCCTGGTCACTATACACATTCATACGAGCAGGCATCGTTGGTATAGCTCCTGAACTCAGATCACTGGTAACAACTGAAAGTAAACCTGAACCTGAACGACTTAAAGCTTCGCTCAAGTGAGTGCTTGTATCAACGCGAGAGGGTGGAAGTCCGTGAGTTGTCGTTGAAATGGATTTTTCGGAGTCTAATGACGATAATAATGCCTTTATTATTTCTGAACTTAGTCCATAAAGCACTATCCCTGCCGGTGGTATAATCAATACCATTTCTTCATTTCCCCAGTTGGGGTAGGGAAAGGAAAATGCCTCCCAATCATTGTGATGGGCGTATTGGGAAGGTCTGATTTCTTCATCCACAATTCTACGCAAAGTGGCGGCCTGGTCGTTAGGTAATGAGGTAAATAAACCTGCTGCATTTTGGGTCCCAAAAGACCTTTCACGCAGCCCTATGAAGTAATAAGCACTTATGAGTTCTGTGGACCAGGATCGGGGCCAGACGTTGGAGTTGCAGAAACGTTGAATTATACCGCTGGTTAACTGGCAAAATAGACTGTTGAGCAACAGGGCTAAGTTTTTTATAGGCCCACGGTTGGTGAAGTTGACATTACTACGAGCATGGCGGTTTGCTTCTTCAAGTCTCTCTCTGTAAATTGCCAGAGGATCAGGCTGACTGGCTGCGAGCCAGTCAGTCATATTCCGGTTTTTCTCCTGTCCGGATTCTGTAGCGCGTGATGATGCTGCACCGGTTGGCTCAGAAGAATACTCTCCCACATAAATTTGACGCAATTGCTCGGCCGCACCGTCAGCACCCACATGTAGCAGCAACATTGCCACTGTCTGAAAAAGGCCATCGGGGGAAATGACAAAATCTCCACGAATATTTGCGGCAACATGGCCAAGTACATTGATGGCATAATCAAGATTTCTCTGGGATCCATTCACTTGCGCACCAGGATCTGAATCAGGGTTTACTCCTGTCGCCCCCTGGGGAGGTGCTGTGTCATGTTGAGGGGGCTGACTCTCAGCTTCTCTATTACATGACGCTGTTGGGCAAAATTTAAAGTCTTCCTGATCGTAATTGAAGCCGCATTGCTCACAAGTCACAGCCAGAAGTTGCGAAGGCAATAAGAATATGTGGAGTAAACAGACCAATACCAGGTCGACTCTGTAATGGCAGTCTGGATCGGAAGATTTTCTGAGTAAAACCACGCTTGTACCATGCTGCCTGAAGTTTTAGGGTGAGCTGGAATAACCTTCCTGTTTTTTTATGGAACGTTATTTTGCCGAACACTCAATCGAGTGTGAAATCCATAGTCCAATATAGGGTGGTTTTCTGATCAGCGTCCAGATAAAAACTAAAACAATTTGAAGGACATAGAGTGTCGACGTCGTATAAAACAAATGTCCATTGTCTTTTGATTGCTTATATCCCTCATTAAATCTTTGGAAGTCCCATTGACCTTCGCTTGCGAGGAAATCAGCGAGGGATTTATGAGGCTCTCCTGATCCCGGTCAGCGGGTTCACAATCATGAGGCGTCTCTGGGATAAAATAACCGACCAATGTAGATGATTCTTTTTGTTATTCTATTACGCAAGATATAAATAAAGGGCAGATCGAACCGGATTGGTTGTATTGTATCTCTCTCATGGTTTCTGTCAGAATCAGCGTGTGTTAAAGCTGCGCCCCGGGTACCCTGTTCACTAAGCATATTCGAACGAACTGTCAGATCTGGCATAGCTCCTGAGCCCAGATCACTGCTAGCAATAGAAAGTAAACCTGAACCCGATCGACTTAGAGCTTCACTCAAGTCAGTGTTTTTATCAACTTCAGAGGGTGGGAATTCGGTAGTTGTCGTTGAACTGGATGAAAAGGGTTCCTTGGAGTCGAACGAGGATACCAAGGCCGATATTATGTTACACTTTAGCCCATAAAGAAACACCCCTGCCGGGGGTAAAACCAAAATTATTTCATTGTCTTCCCGGAAGGGAAAGTTAAATGCTTTCCAATTATTGTGACGTGCGTATTGAGAAGGATTGGTTTTTCCTTCGATAATTCTTTTTAAAGCGTCTGCTTGATCATTGGGTAAGTTAAATAAATAGGCACTATCGGTCCCAAAAGACTTTCTCCACATCCCTATGAAGTATAAATAGCATGCGTGTTCTATGGAGGAAGATAACTGAAAGGAGTAAGCATCGGGAGTGCAATAATCTTGAACAATACCATGGGTTAATTGGCAAAATAGTCTGTTAAGCAGTTGGCCAAGGGTTTGGGTTTGTCCGCGATTGGTGCAGTCGACATTACCAGGAGTATTGTCGACTTGTTTAAGTCTTTCTCTATAAACTGCCAAAGCCTCAGGTTGACTGGCTGCGAGCATGATAATCGAAGAAGGGTCTTTGTTCTTTCCACCGGCTGTTGCGCCTGCACCGGATGGCTCATAATCATAGCCTGGCCAATAAATTCGACGCAATTGCTCGTCCGTACTGTTGGTACCCGCTTGTAACAGTAACAGCGTCATTGTCTGCAAAAGGCTGTCAGGGGACATGACAAAATCTTTAAGGATATTTGCTGATGCCTGGTAAAATACCTTCATTGCAAAATCAAAATTTCCCTGGGATCCATCCACTTGTGCAACAGGATTTGAATCAGGGTTAACTGGTGTTGCCCTTTCAGGAGGTGCTGTGTCATGTTGAGGGGGCTCACTCTCAGCTTCTATGTTACACGACGGTGTTTGGCAGGATGAAAGGGTTTCATCATCGTAATCCAGACCGCAATTTCCACAAGTCACAGCCAGAAGGTGTGAGGCTGGCAACGATAAATAGAATAAGCAGAGCAATACCAGAAGGATCCTGTAATGACAGACTGAATTGAAAAAATGACTGAGCAAAACCACGTCTGTACCTTCTTACCTTGGTTTAAGGTTTTTTACTTGCCATAACCTCTCTGTCTACCGAACCCTTGCCCTATGGATGCGATCAACTGAATACGAAATCCGAAATTCAATATAGGATGTAAACGCCAAATAAACCCACGCCCTTCAGAATCAAAACCCCATTTGAAATGATTAGCCTCCCGATATAAGGAGGCCAATATGTCAAAGAAATTACCCGCAGACAGTGAATGGCTAGAGCGTGTTCAGTCGTGGCGGGATTCAGGTTTGACTCAGAGTGCGTGGTGCCAACAGCATGGTATAAGGGTATCCAAATTCGGATACTGGAAGCGTAAACTCGACACAACCCCCAGCGTAAAACCGACCCCGAACAACTCTGGCTTTGTCCAGGTAACACCCCAACCAGAACCTGGTGCGCCTTCTCGGATAACACCACTCTCCATCACCCTACCCAGTGGTGTAACAGTGTCCGGTATTGATGAAAGTAACCTGTCGCTTTGTGAGCAACTGGTGAGGGATATGCTATGAACACCCCGGTTATGCGACCGTCAGAGGTATTACCAAAGGTGTTTCTCTACCGGGAGCCGATTGACTTTCGCAAGTCATTTCGTGGGCTTGCTGTGTTGGTTGAACAAGAGCTGGGGCACAACCCCTTTGACGGCTATTTATATGCGTTTACCAACCGGCAGCGTAATAAAATCAAGTGCCTGTTCTGGGAAGATAATGGTTTTGTGCTTTATTACAAGAGCCTGTCTGAGGACAAATTCCACTGGCCCAAACCGGACGAAGAGCTGGTTACATTAACCGGGAAACAATTAAACTGGCTGCTGGACGGCTACAATCTCAATGCCATGCAACCCCATAAAAAAAGGCATTATGAGAGCTGTTTTTAGTCCTGTTTTTCAGGGTTTTATGGTAAAATAGCGACCATGAAATCGACCGCCGACACTCTGATTTTTCAGCCGAAATCCGCACTGGATTTGCCCTTTCATCAGGCTGAGACTAACCCTGAAATGGTCGCCTTGTTTGAGGCGATCCATTCGCAGGAAAGTGTCATTCTTGAAAAAGAAAATGCCCTTCTTGAAAAAGAAAATGCCCTTCTTGAAAAAGAAAATGCCCTTCTTGAAAAAGACGACATTATTCAAAAGAAGTCAGAGGTCATCGATTCTCAAAAAAAACGCATTGCGCAACTGGAAGAGTACCTGAGGCTCTCCCGATCCCGCCTGTACGGAAGAAGCACTGAAAAAAACAACAGCCAGGTCGACATTTTCAACGAGGTGGAGCTGGAAGGCTGCACCGGAGAGCAAGACGAAGCTGAAGGTCAGCCAGAGCAAGAGCCTCCAAAACCACGCAAAAAGAAAACAGGGCGCAAGTCATTTTCAGAGTCTCTGCCCAGAGTGCAGGAACGCTCTGAACTCAGTGAAGAAGAAAAAGCCGGAGCCATTGATACCTTCTTTGTCAAAGTCCGTGAAGAGCTTGATATCGTTCCGACCAAGGTTCAGGTGAAAGAAATTCTGCAAGAGAAAGCAGTCTTTCCAGAAGTCGATGAGCATGGACAGGAGAAGCGGGTCATTAAAGTTGCAGAGCTGCCAAAACACCCACTGCCCAAATCTTCACTCTCTGTTTGCACACTGGCCTGGATCATTGTCTCCAAGTACTGCGACGCACTGCCTTTGTACAGGCAAGAGAATATCCTCAAGCGATACGGTGGCTCTGTCACCCGGACGACGATGGCCAACTCTTTGATTCGGCTGTCTACAGAACTGCGGCCACTCATCAATTTGATGAGAGATCATCAAAAGACCGGTTCGGTGATCCATGCTGACGAAACCCGAATTCAGGTGATCAAGGAAACCAGCAAGTCCATCAACTCTGACAAATATATGTGGGTCAGCCTTGGTGGGCCACCCGGACAAACATCGGTGGTGTTTGAATACGATCCCTCAAGAGGCAAGGAGGTTCCCCTGCGTCTGTTCGAAGGGTTCAGCGGTTACCTGCAAACTGACGGGTATGCCAGTTACGACGCTGTATGCAAACAAGAAGGCATCACCCAGGCGGGTTGCTTCGACCACGTTCGCAGGAAATTTCTGGATGCCAGGAAGGGCGAAGCCAAACCGGGCAAAAAGGTGAAAAACACCCGCGTTAGCAAGGCGAATGTCGCTTTAGGCAAAATCGGTAAGCTTTACGCCATTGAGAAAGAAATAGGAGATCTTCCTCCATCAGAAAAAGCCATCCTGCGTCAGCAAAAGAGTAAGCCACTACTGGACGACTTTCATGTATGGCTGGAGAAAAACATAACCAGGCTAGACCCGGGCAGCCTGTCGCACCAAGCCATGAGCTATGCATTGAACCAATGGCCAAAACTGGTCGTTTACTGTGACAACGGCCACCTGGATATCAGTAATGCCGCAGCGGAAAACACCATCCGCCCCTTCGCTATTGGCCGCAAGAACTGGATGTTTGCAGACACGCCAAAAGGGGCGCAAGCCAGTGCCCTTTTATACAGCCTGATTGAAAGCGCAAAGGTGAATGGTCTGGAGCCTTTCAATTACCTGAACCATATTTTAAAAGAGCTGCCTTACGCCGATACCGTTGAGAAACTGGAACAGCTTCTCCCCTGGAATGTTAAGACAGGCAAAGAATAAGAAATCTTGGGGGCGGCAGCCAGTACGCTGGTTTATTTGGCGCTTACTATAGGATAGTTTCCTGGTTGTATCCCATCCAGAATTCAATCCACTCGTCGGGTAATTACATAGCCATTGGATTTGACGGTCAGTTTAAAAAGTTGCCTCGTCAGCAATATCTGTGGGGCATTTCTGGTTCGGGCAGCTTGCCCAGTACAAAAAATTAAAAAGACACCCATTAAAATTAAAAAAATTAAATTAAAAAGACACCCATAAATTTGCTTTACCATCCACCTGGTCTACTTTTTCACCCATCACTGATTTTTTACCCAGACAGGTGAGTTCATGGCTCAGGCCCGCAATACTCTGATTGACCCCGGCTCAACGCCTTATTACCACTGTATGGCAAGATGTGTTCGTCAGGCTTACCTCTGCGGAGAGAACCACCTGACTGGCAAGAATTACGAGCATCGCCGCCAATGGGTGGTGGATAAACTTCAGGAACTGGTTTCAGTCTTTGCTATCGAAGTTTGCGCTTACGCTGTCATGTCGAATCATTATCATGTGGTTTTGCATATCAATCAGTCATCTGCCAGGAGCTGGTCACGGAATGAAGTGCTGCATCGTTGGACGACCTTGTTCAGAGGTCCACTTCTGGTGCAAAGGCATCTGGCTGCTGACAAACTGAGCAGCGCTGAATTGGCCCGTATTGATGAATATGCTGAGGAATACCGGCGTCGTTTAACGGATATCAGCTGGTTTATGCGCTGCCTGAATGAATATCTTGCTCGTGAGGCCAACAAAGAAGACGAATGTAAAGGACGCTTCTGGGAAGGACGCTTTAAAAGCCAGGCATTGCTGGACGAAGCAGCGTTACTGACCTGCATGACCTACGTTGACTTGAATCCGATTCGGGCTGGTAAGGTAGAAACACCGGAAGAATCAGACTACACGTCGATTCAGGAACGCGTGGAGCAGGTTACACACTCTGAGACTAAAAATCAGCCGCTGACCCTGAAACTTTTTTGTTTGCAGGGCCAGAATACGGATGTTGCCCTTCCATACCTTCTTCACGATTATCTGGAACTGGTTGACTGGAGTGGCCGCATTGTCAGGGCAGACAAGAAAGGTTCCATCCCGTCGTGTACCCCTCCGATTCTTCAAAGGTTGGACATTGATCCGGATGAGTGGCTGAAAACCATGCAATGGAATAATCGTTTTTATCGGGCAGTTGGCCGTCTGGAGGCGATGAAGGCTTATGCACTTGAAGCCGGACAGAAGTGGCTTCGAGGTTTAAACGCCTGCAGTCGTTTGTACCTGACAGGTTAGCGTAGAAATCAGTTAAGACGTCAAAGACCCTCTCTTTATCTCTCTTCGACTTATGTCGGAATGAATTTGCATTGTCTGAATTATGGCTTGAACAGCCTCTGTTCGTTGGGTGGCGCTGTGTGGCTCGTTGATACGCTACTTGAAGATAGATTTTTCTGATCCTTTTTGGGAGTACAGATTTTTGAATGTCTTATTTTTTTTATTTTTTCCCTTGAAGAGACATTTTTTATGGGTGTCTTATTTTTTTTTGTCTGAATTATGGCTTGAACAGCCTCTGTTCGTTGGGTGGCGCTGTGTGGCTCGTTGATACGCTACTTGAAGATAGATTTTTCTGATCCTTTTTGGGAGTACAGATTTTTGAATGTCTTATTTTTTTATTTTTTCCCTTGAAGAGACATTTTTTATGGGTGTCTTATTTTTTTTCTGACGAGGCCTTTTTTTTATGGGTGTCTTATTTTTTGTTAAGAAGGGTTTTTGTTCTGTTCATGGGCTGCTGCACCGGATGGCTTAGAATGATCCTCACTCAGACAATTTTGACGCCATTGCTCGATCGCACCGTCAGGACCCGCATTTAATACTAACAATGCCAGTGTCTGAAAAAGACTATCAGGGGATAATACAAAATTTTCAGGGATATTGGGGGCTGCACGGCTAAATACTTTTACGGCAAACTCCAGATTTCTCAGCGATTCATCCACCTGTGCACCAGGACTTACTGGCGCTGCTGATTGGGAAGGCATTGTGCGATGCAGAAGATCTTCATTTTCAGCTTCTTCCCCACACATTGGGCAGAACGAGAAGTCTTTTCGATTGTAATTGAAGCCGCATTTGTGACAAGTCAAAGCCAGTAGTTGTAAGGGCAGCAACAGTAAGCAGAGCAACACAAGAACGACAGTGTACTGGCAGGTTGAACCGGAAGGTTTAGCAATTAAAAACAAGTTTCACCTCACCTCTCTTAATTAAATTTTGCTGTCTTTTGATAAAGCTGAGAGAGAATCAACCGCAGCACTTTTTGTATTTTTTGCCACTGCCGCAGAGACAAGGGTCGTTTCTTCCAGGCAGTCTGGCAGGTATATCCGGATAAATAAAATACCAGTGACCCTGTTCCCTGATGAAGTCTGAGTGCTCATGGTGCGCTTCTTCCCTGCCGGTGGCGGGGTTCAGGAACCAGGCTTTGAATTCCACTTTTCCCCGGCTGTCAGCACTGCCGCCAGCTTCAGTGCTGACCACGTCCAGTCGGGTCCACCGGGTGGCGTCTGTCTCTCGGTGAATGTCGGCTTTATCCAAGCCATTGATCTGGCGCTGCCAGGTGGTGGCCAGCAGATAATCCGTGTTTTTAAGATAATAGGCTGAAAAGCGGGAACGCATCAGGGCTTCTGCGGTTGGAGCCGCTTGCCCCGAATGGTAAGGGCCACAGCATGCTTTATAGGTTTGGCCTGAACCACAAGGGCAATGGTTGATAGAGGCGTCTGAATAAGGATGTTTGTGCTCAAGGCTGTTTTTAAGCTCAGGGCTGTTTTCAGTCATAGAATTCTTCGAGCAGGAGTGATGGGTTTTCGATAGAATATCATTTTACTTAAATTACAGGATCAGATACATGGGCTTTGGCAAAGCGGTGGTGGTTTTATTCTGGCTTTCAGCACTGTGGAATCTCTTTGTGCCCGTGGCAGAACCCATGGGGTCCGTATTGAATTGGGCTGCGCCCCTGTTGCTGCTGTTGCACACGGCAGAGCATTTCTTCTTCAGTCGCCGTTTTGCCGCTATGGGCGCGCCGCTGTCCATGAAAGATCGCTACATGATTCTGATCTTTGGCGGCTTTCACCTGATGAGTCTGATGAAAAAAATTCCAACCCAGCCGGTGGGTGATCAGCACAGTGCTTGAAGATTCACAGAAAAAAAAGATCCAGAAGGCTTACAGCACGTTTCTGACCAGCAAAAAGCTGAAGGCCCGGCCCGGTCAGAAACAGATGATTGCAGAAGTCGCCCGTTCCCTGGGTGAGGTCAAGACCGACAGTGAAGGGCGCAGAACCTCGGATCCTTCCGTGATTGTCGTCGAGGCTGGTACCGGTACCGGTAAAACGGTGGGCTATGTTCTGCCTGCTGTGGTGATGGCGCAGGCTGCTGATAAAAGACTGGTAATCTCTACAGCCACTGTGACGCTGCAGGAGCAGATTATCGGCAAGGACCTGCCCGATATTATCCTGAAAACCGGACTTAAGTTCTCTTTTACCCTGGCCAAGGGTCGTGGGCGGTATGCTTGTCTTAGCAAGCTTGATCGGTTGTTGCAGGAAGAGCAGTCAACGGCCTCATTAATGGATATGTTTGCCGCAGAAGGTTTCACACTGGCGCAGGACGAGACTTCCCTGAAGCTCTATCAAACTATGTTGGAAGACTTTGCCGCTTCCAGTTGGGAGGGTGATCGCGACAGCTGGCCCGATGCATTGGAAGATCAACAATGGCGAATGATTACCACGGATCATTCCCAGTGCAGTGGCCGCCGCTGTGGCTATTTCAATCAGTGTCCTTTCTATAAAGCCCGGGCAGATCTTGAACAGGCCGATGTGGTGGTAACCAATCATGATCTGGTGCTGGCTGATCTGGCCCTGGGCGGTGGCGCTATTCTGCCTGATCCGAAAGATACCGTTTACGTCTTCGATGAGGGCCATCATCTGCCTGACAAGGCGATCGATCATTTCGCCTGTCATTCGAGAATAAAAGGAACGGCCAGCTGGCTGGAGAAAGCCAGTAAGTCTCTACAGAAAACCCTGTCCCAAAACGCCTTGCCCGGTGAGTTGGGTGAAAGACTCGAAAAACTCATGCCTGAGTTTGATGAACTGGTGAATGCCCTGGGTCACACCCATACTCTGTTACAGGGTGTTGCAACCTTTGAACCTCGAATTCAGGGTGATACGACGGTTGCTGTCTATCGCTTTGAGCAAGGGAAAATACCTGAAGCACTCCGTCAGCAGGCTGAAGTACTCAAAGCCGTTTTCAGTCGTTGCAGTGGTATGGTAGAAAAAATTACCAGGGAACTGGACGATGCCATGGACGGTGATGTCCCGGGTATTGACCGTTGGCAGGCCGAGCAACTGTATCCGGAAATGGGTGCAATGCAAATGCGTCTGGAAAACCAGTTTAAGCTCTGGTTGACCTACACCATGAAAGACCCTGAGGGTGAGCCACCCAGTGCCCGCTGGCTGAAGTGGAGTGAAGGGCCCTTTGGTGAGGAACTGGAGGTTTTCAGCAGCCCAATACTTTCTTCGGCAACACTCTGGCAGACGCTCTGGAATCCGGGTTATGCATCGATTGTTACGTCGGCCACACTCACTTCATTGGGCAACTTCAATCGTTTCCGCATGCGCTCAGGGGTTCCGTCTGAATCCCGTTGCGTTGTGGTTCCCAGCCCTTTTCAGCACAGTCTCGCTGCACAGCTGGTGGTACCGGGTATGTTGTCTGATCCTCGTCAGAGTGAAGAGCACACGGAAGAAATCGTTGAGAAGCTGCCCGATCTGATGGCCAGACAAAAAGGTACGTTGGTACTTTTTTCATCACGCAAGCAGATGAAAGATGTGCATTTTGGTCTCGATGATGCCTGGCGCAAGAAGATCCTTTTGCAGGATGATTATTCCCGGGCGGAACTTCTGAAACTGCATCGCAAGCATATTGATGAAGGCAAAGACAGTATTCTCTTCGGTCTGGCCAGTCTGGCGGAAGGGATCGACCTGCCTGGTGAATATTGTGAGCATGTTATTATCGCCAAAATTCCTTTTGCGGTTCCCGATGATCCTGTGGAATCGGCACTGTCAGAATGGCTTGAGGCTCAGGGCCGGAATCCGTTTATGGAAATAACCGTTCCAGATGCAGCCATCAAGCTGGTACAGGCCTGCGGTCGTTTGTTAAGAACAGAGCAGGATACCGGCCAGATCACCCTGCTGGATCGAAGAGTGGTCACAGCGAGGTATGGTCGTATGATTCTGGACTCTCTGCCGCCTTTCAGAAGAGCCATAGAGCATACAGTTTTCTGAATCTTGCAGAGAGCGTTGCTTCTGCTGTCGATGGGGTTCATCGACGGCAGAAGCAGTTGCCGGATGCCAGCTTTTGACTTTGTTCCGGCTTCGCCATCTTTTTACAGCAGTTCAAAACGGTTGTTTTGTTCTGTCGATGTTTTTTCATCCTCCGCAGACTCTTCTTCGGTGTTTGTCTCTTCATTTTTAGCCATCAGGCTTTGAAGGATCAGAACCTTCTCGCTTTTATTGCTCTCATCCTGCTTTGGCTCTTCTTCATCAGCAAAGCCGGACAGGGCTACAGCGGTCAGGGGCAGTATCAGGGCCAGGGCCGTCAATTTCTGTTTGATCATGATGTACACCTCTTGTTGGTTGCTTTTTTTCTGTTCTCATTACATTTGACTGCCAGATGCTGAAAAGGTTCCCTGAATAGTCTCCTGGCCAGACATTCGGGGGCTAGCTTTTGTTTTTCTCTCATTCCAACACTTGGGCTGATCAGGTAGAATGTTCGGCTGTTTTTTATTGTGGAAATCATTCTTTCCTGTCACTGCCCGGGGCAAGCCATCCGGTTCTGTTCCTGTTCAGGCATTTGCCTTACTCATGGTCAATACCGGCAGCCGAAGTGATATTTCCCGATTTTTCATCGAACACTGAACGATATTGAGCGATAAACCATGCTTGAAGTAAACCCTATCAAGGAGCGTATTAAGGATCTGACAGCGCGTACTGACGTGCTTAGGGGGTATCTTTGACTACGCTCACAAGAGTGAGCGTCTGCAGGAAGTAGAGCGGGAGCTTGAAGATCCGGATGTCTGGAATGAACCGGAGCGTGCCCAGGCCCTGGGCAAAGAGCGTTCCATGCTGGAAGGCATCGTTGCTACCATTGATCAGCTGACATCAGGCCTGGCAGATTCCATTGAACTGCTGGAAATGTCGGTAGAAGAGCAGGACGAAGACGGCGTCGAAGGCGTTGTGGAAGAGCTGGACCAGCTGGGCGAAAAACTGGCAGAGTTGGAATTCCGGCGTATGTTTTCCGGAGCAATGGACCCCAACAATGCCTATCTGGACATTCAGTCGGGTTCCGGTGGTACCGAGGCCCAGGACTGGGCCAATATGCTGTTGCGGATGTACCTGCGATGGGGTGAGCAGAAAGGCTTCAAAACAGAAATCATTGAAGTATCTGCGGGCGAAGTAGCTGGTATCAAGTCGGCTACGGTTCAGTTTACTGGTGAATATGCTTTTGGCTGGTTGAGAACAGAAACAGGTGTGCATCGTCTGGTACGAAAGTCTCCATTTGATTCTGGTAACCGTCGTCATACCTCCTTCTCATCGGTTTTTGTCTCTCCGGAGATAGACGATAATGTCGAGATTGAGATTAATCCGGCCGACCTTCGAATTGATACCTACCGCTCCAGTGGTGCCGGTGGTCAGCACGTAAACACCACCGATTCTGCGGTTCGTATTACTCACGAGCCCTCCGGTATTGTGGTGCAGTGTCAGAATCAGCGTTCCCAGCATCAGAACAAGGACAAGGCTATGCAGCAGTTAAAAGCCAAGCTGTATGAGCTGGAGATGCAGAAGCGCAGTGCTGACGCCCAGGCTCTGGAAGATTCCAAGTCCGATATTGGTTGGGGCAGTCAGATTCGTTCCTACGTTCTGGATGATTCCCGAATCAAGGATTTGAGAACCAGCGTGGAAACCCGAAATACCCAGGCCGTTCTTGACGGAGATCTCGATAAGTTTATCGAGGCAAGTCTCAAGAAAGGCCTTTAAAGTCAGCCGTTGGCAGAGAACAGTTTACGCAAAAGTTTACGCAAAGGAGTAGCAGGCAACTGTTAACTCCCGCCCCCCCCTGGGGTTGAACCGGAGAAACTATGTTTGAAGAACAGATCTTAGATACCCAGGAAGAGAACCGGCTGGTGGCTCTTCGCCGAGAAAAACTCACTGCCATTCGTGCTGAACGGGTCGCTTTTCCAAACAAATTCCGTCGTGATGCACTGGCTGCTGATCTTCAAAAAGAGTTTGCAGATGCCAGCAAGGAAGCGCTGCTGGAAGCTGGAAAGAAGGTCAAGATAGCTGGCCGTATCATGCTGAACCGTGGTGCATTCATGGAAATTCAGGATATGTCTGGTCGTATCCAGGTGTACGTGAATCGCAAGGTGCTGGCTAAAGAAGTGCTGAAGGAAGCCAAGACCTGGGACCTGGGTGACATCATCGGTGCTGAAGGCACCCTGCAGCGTTCCGGCAAGGGGGATCTTTATGTCGACATGGAGCAGGTTGAGTTGCTGACCAAATCCCTGCGCCCATTGCCCGAGAAGCACAAGGGTCTGACTGACACCGAAATGCGTTATCGTCAGCGTTATGTGGACCTGATTACCCGCGAAGAGTCCCGGGAAGCATTTCGTGTTCGTTCCCGTATTGTTCAGGTGATTCGTGACTATTTCCATGAGCAGGATTACATGGAAGTGGAAACCCCGATGCTACAGGTGATACCGGGTGGTGCAAGCGCTCGTCCGTTCGTGACTCATCATAATGCGCTGGATATTGATATGTACTTGCGTATTGCTCCAGAGCTCTATTTGAAGCGTCTGGTGGTGGGCGGATTTGAACGAGTGTTTGAAATTAATCGGAACTTTCGTAACGAAGGATTGTCTACACGTCATAACCCTGAATTTACGATGATTGAGTTCTATCAGGCTTACGCAGACTACATTGATATGATGGATCACACGGAAGCCCTCTTTAAGCGTCTGGCAAAAGACGTGACCGGTGGAACCTCAGTGACTTACCAGGGTAAGGAGATCGATTTCGGCAAGCCATTTGTGCGTATGTCCGTTTTCGATTCTATACTGCACTTCAATCCGGATCTTGAGGCTGCTGACATCGATACGATTGATTCAGCAACCCGGGTTGCGGAAAAGCTGGGTATCGAGGTCAAGGGTACCTGGGGCCTGGGCAAGGTTCAGATCGAAATATTTGAGGAAACGGTTGAACACCGGCTGATGGATCCGACATTCATTACCGAATACCCGACAGAGGTTTCGCCTCTGGCTCGTCGTAATGATGACAATCCATTCATTTCTGACCGCTTTGAGTTTTTCGTGGGCGGTCGTGAAGTGGCCAATGGTTTCTCCGAGTTGAACGACTCTGAAGATCAGGCTGAGCGTTTTCATCAGCAAGTCACAGAAAAAGACGCTGGTGATGATGAAGCCATGCATTTCGATGCAGACTACATCAACGCTCTGGAGTACGGTTTGCCGCCAACGGCGGGCGAAGGTATCGGCATAGACCGTCTGGTCATGCTGTTTACTGATGCACCTTCTATCCGTGATGTACTGTTGTTCCCGCACATGCGACCCCAGCAGTAATCCCGGCTGGAATCATGGCAGACAGTTGATCTGTCTGCCTCCTAGCCTGCAGCCCAGTCTTCAGCGGCCATTGACCAAGCCTGGACAATGACACTTTAACCGTCATTTTCAGGCTGAAGTACAAGAAGATTGGCGTAGCTGAAACCTCTCTTTCAAGCGATGGTTTCAAACGTCTTAAGACTAACAGGCAACTGCAAGGCATTTAATCATGGAAGCAACGTACAGTGACGAAAGAAACTGCGTCCTAACGCAGATGGCCCGGAATGAAGGAGCAGCTCTCGGAAATGGAACTCTGAAATACCAAGGGCGTAAAACCAGTCGGGCCAATAGTGAACAGCGCCGTCGAACCATACTGGAGGCAGCACTGAGAATCGTAGTAAGAGATGGCGTTCGTGGTGTAAGACACCGCGCAGTCGCAAAAGAAGCTCAAGTACCTCTCTCTGCGACTACTTATTACTTCAAAGATATTTCCGACCTCATAACAGACACCTTTACCCTGTTTGTGGAAATGGGGGCTGAAACTTTCAAGGCATTCTGGGAAGAGTCTGATGATCAGCTGCAAAAAGCGCTTTCACTGCTGGATGACTCCAGTGATTCCAGGGATCAGTTTGTTGATCAGATGCTGGATCTGGCCGTTGATTATGTTGGCAACCAGCTGACTGAGCATCGTGATTACCTGATCGCAGAGCGGGCTTTCCAGCTGGAGTGCCTGAGAAATGAAAATTTGCGTCCCATCGCTTTTAAACATCAGACCTATCTGTTGAACAGCCTGACTTCACTCTTCAGGCGCACAGGCTCTTCACAGCCAGAAACCGATGCACAACTGCTTGCCTCGTTCATTGCGCAGGTTGAGTATGAGGGGCTGTTGCAGAAAGGTGGACTGGATATGACACCGATTAAAGAAAGACTACATCGCCAGATAATGTTGATGTTCAAACATTGATTAATCACGGACTGTCAACAGGCATTCTGTAAAGTTAAAAATACCGTACACCTCTCTGCTAACGGGTGTACGAAACTATTTTATCAAGTCAGTTTAACATCAATCGTATGTATAAGTGCCTGCCTTGTTGGTTCTGCCTCTCTGGGCGACGTCTTAATCGATCCTTCTGCGTTTCAATTCTGTTAACCTGCCCTGGCTATGGGGTCGTGGCTGTGCCACGAGGGATGAAGAAATCCACTCGCCACTATATGCAAAACCAACTGGTCAGTTACTTGCTGACTCGATTATCATTCAACTCTTATTGTTAATATTTACAGAACCGGGGAAGTCCTATGCAGGAAATCAGACTGGAGCCCTCCTGGAAGTCTCATTTGCAGAGTGAGTTCAACAAGGAGTATATGCAGGTTTTGCGTAGCTTTCTGTTGAATGAAAAGGCCGCTGGTAAAACGATTTATCCTAAGGGCAGTGAATATTTTCGGGCTATGGAGCTGACACCTTTTGAACAGGTCAAGGTGGTGATTCTTGGACAGGACCCCTATCATGGCCCGGGTCAGGCTCATGGACTTAGTTTCTCGGTGCGTCCAGATGTTCGTATTCCTCCTTCACTGATCAATATGTACAAAGAGCTGCAAAATGATCTCGGGATTCCCCCAGCCAGTCACGGTTGCCTCGAACACTGGGCTGAGCAAGGGGTTTTGCTGCTCAACAGCGTCTTGACTGTTGAACACAAGCAGGCTGCTTCCCATCAAAAGCGAGGCTGGGAGCAGTTTACCGACAGAGTGATTGCAGAGCTGAACAATAAGAGAGAAGGGCTGGTGTTTATCCTCTGGGGTAGTTATGCCCAGCGTAAAGGGCAATTCATTGACCGCAGCAAACATCGGGTATTGCAGACTGTGCACCCTTCGCCACTGTCAGCACATCGGGGCTTCTTTGGCAGCCGACCTTTCTCGCAGGCTAATGATTATCTGACTTCCAGAGGCGTTCAGCCCATCGACTGGCAGCTGCCATGATAGCGACTGAATGAGGACTCGAAAGTCCTCATCTTTTTTCAGATCGTCAGCTCACCAGAAATACTCTTTCCGACCAGTTCTCTGATCTCTTGTGTTGAGAGGCCTTTTGACAGTAAGTGATGAAGCTTACAGAACATGGCTTCAGTCGTGGTGTCCAGACCACCAGTTACCCCCGCTTTGGCCAGTGCAGAGCCTGCGGCATAACTGCCTTGATGGACAGCGCCCCTGTGGCATTGGGTCAGATTGACGATGATTTTTCCGGCATCTGTCGCCTTTTTCAGTGCGTTCAGCAGGGCCGGGTCGTCATCAGGGCCATTCCCTGCGCCATAAGTCCTTATGATAAAGGCTTTTTGAGGCTGGTTCAGGGCCGCTTCCAGCCACTGGGCTGTGATACCGGGGAAGAGTTGCACAATGCCGACCTGGGTATCTTCAGAGCATTCAAGATGAAATTCTGGTTTTTTTTCAGGCTTCAACAACAGTAGATCATTGATCTCGATATTGATATCGGCACGTCCCAACCAGGGGAAGTTGGGAGAGTCAAAAGCATCAAAAAGATAGGCGTTTTGTTTGCGAGCCCGGTTGCCGCGCATTAAACGACCGTTAAAGTACAGGCATACTTCATTGATGCGCTCATCAGCGGCGATACTCAGGGCGCCGACAAAGTTTTCCAGTCCGTCACTACGAGGTTCACACAGAGGGATCTGGGAGCCGGTAAAGACAACCGGTTTATCCAGATTGCGAAGCATAAAAGACAGCATGGAGCTGGAAAATGCCATGGTGTCGGTACCGTGCAGAACTACAAAACCATCGTAGTCTTCATAGTGATCAGCAATGTCCGTTGCTATCTGCTTCCAGTTTTTTGGGCGGATATTACTGGAGTCGATCAACTCCCCATACTCCACCAGGCCAAAGTCGGGCAGACCCTGACGGACATGGGGAGGCAGTTTTTCATCCAGAAGCGCCTGCATATTACCAGAGGGGGCATAACCCGAATCAGTGGGTTTCATGCCGATGGTGCCGCCGGTGTAAATAACGTAGATTTTCTTGGTCATAACAGCAATTTCAGGGGCTTTAATGGTTAATGAGTCGGTCTTTCAATCCTGATGAACGCAGGGTCTTCTGTTGAATGGCTTTGACCAGAATCTGCGGCAGTGCAAACAGATCCAGTCTGGCCTTGGCCCGGGTGATGCCGGTATAAACCAGTTCCCGGGTAAGAACCGGTGTCATCTGTTCTGGAAGTGCCATGACGGTGTGGGGGAATTCTGACCCCTGGCTTTTGTGTATGGTCATGGCAAAGACCGTCTGGTGCTCTGGCAAGCGACTGGGCAATAGATGTTTGAGGCTACCGTCGGGTAATTCAAAGACCACTTTCAGGCGGCCATTGCAATCAGGAAGAGCAATGCCAATATCACCGTTGTACAGGCCGAGGTCATGGGCATTTCGGGTAATCAGAACCGGGCGGCCCGGATACCATAAGCCTTCTGATGGAATCAGGTTGCTCCTTGCCAGAGCTGAGCGAATGCCATCATTGAGTCCTTCAACACCCCAGCGTCCTTCCCGCAATGCACAGAGCAAGCGAAAATGGTTAAAGGCAGCGAGAACTGTTTTTTCATCTTGCTGATCATTAATGGCCTGAAGATAGAGGGTATAGCCCTGTGCACAGAGTGACATCAGTTGGGAGTAGCTGCTATCGTCTACAGGGTGCAGGGCAATATCAGCAAATGTTTGCTGAAATATCTTCTTTATAAGTCTGGTGTCGCCTTTATTGACGGCTTTGGCCAGCGTGCCTATGCCCGATCGGTCATCAAATCGGTAACTTTTCTGAAGCTGACAGAAGCGGTCATTGATAGCCCGACTTTTTTCTGAAAAACAGGCTGTCATATCGTTCTCTTTTACTGTGGACATTTGTTGTCTTGTCCATGATTTCAGATCAAAGCCGGTTAATTGTTCCAGTGTATTAGCCTGGGCCTGTGAGTAACCACCTTCGGCAGCGGAACAAATATCACCCAGCACACTGCCAGCATCCACAGAAGCCAGCTGATCTCTGTCACCCAGCAGAATAACTCGGGCATGGTCAGGCAGTGCGTCCAGCAGCTGACGCATGAGTGTCAGATCAACCATGGAGGCTTCATCCACCACCAGAACATCCAGATGCAGTGGGTTGTTGGCGTTGTGGCGAAATTCCGGGCGGTTAGGGATAACACCCAAGAGCCGATGAATCGTTCCTGCCTGAGTTGGGATCAACTTACGCACCTCTTCATTGCAGTGAAGAGCGGGCAGGGCGCCCCCCATCGATTCAGTGAGCCGGGCAGAGGCTTTACCAGTGGGTGCCACCAGTCGGATGTCCGGTATTTTGTCACTCTTCAGTCCTTTCTCAACCAGCATGGCCAGCAGTCTTGTGACCGTTGTTGTTTTACCTGTACCGGGTCCACCGCTGATGATGACCAGGGGTTGAGTCGCTGCCATGGCCGCTGCAACTTTCTGCCAGTTCAGGCAATAGTGTTGCGGGATTGTTTGATCGAAAACCTTAAGGTCTCCAGTCTCTCTGGCAGACAGCAGCGTCTGGATACATTCTTGCCAGTCAATGGCCTCAGGAAATTCTACATCGAGCCATTTTATGAGGTATTCCTGGAGGGCTTTCGAATCGCTGGTATCGGGACGATTCTCAAGAAGAGCGGAATAGTTTCGCTGAAACAGCCGATCCAGAATGGCTCGGGTTTCCTGAAAGTCTTCTGACTGTTTTCCCTCTTTGAGCAGGTGTCGGGCAACCAGACACTCATGTTGCCAGTATCGATAGAGATAGAGTCGCTTAGCGTCCAGAATCAGAGGCGAATTGGTTTCACCCTTGCTGATAACCGGACTTGAGAGTAGAAGACTGATCAGCTTGTCTTCGGATTGACTGTCAATGTCTGCTAAAGCCCTGAGTGCATTGCTGTTTGCCAGACTCAATTCGAACAATGGCTTATGGAATAAATGACTGAACTCCAGACAGAGGTTGCCTCGACCCAGCTCATGACTGATGAGGGCTGCCACCATTACAACACAGGGCGTGTCGTCCAGTTCATGAATAAAACGGGCAAACTGGTAATCCAGGGGGCGAATCTTGCCTTGTTGGTAAAGATGCTTAATGGCATTGATCATGAAGAGACTCCGGTTTTGGTGGAGCCTTCTTCACTTAGGGCAGAGTCTCCATAAAAAAGACGATCCAGTTTTTCAATCAGGATTTTACTGGGGCGACAGTGGAAAATGCCCGGCTGGCCTGGCTCATCTTTTCGTATACCCCTGAGAAACAGGTAATAACCCCCCCCGAAATGTTGCTCAAAGTCATAATCTGGCAGCCTGCTACTCAGTAGCCTGTGCAATGCCAGTGAATAGAGCTGGTATTGAAGATCGTATCGGTGCTCAATCATGACTTTCTGCATGTTCTCCCGGGTGTAATCGACGAGCTGGTCACCCAGCCAGTTTGACTTGTAATCGAGAACATACCAGCGGCCATCTTGTTCAAAGGTCAGATCGATAAAGCCTTTTAACATGCCTTTCACGGTTACAAAGTCCAGTAATCCCGCCTCGGCTGACAGTCTGTCTTCTGACTGCAGGATGGCGTTTAGTTCCCTGGCTCTGAGCCTGCACACCGGCAGATAAAACTCCATCTCGACTTTTTTGCAACGCTTGGGCAGATCACCCAAAGTGAGTCCGTTGTCGTTCAATGGTGCTTTCAGGCAATGATCCAGCATATTTTCGAGGGTAGGGCACCACTTCTCATCAAAGCCTTCCATTTGCAATTGTTCGAGCACATAGCCAGATAAATCCCGGGGCAGGTCATTCAGTGTATCTGCTGTCAGATCTTCGAGGTTTTCGAACAGGGCGTGCAGAAAGGTACCGGGTCGAGCGCCTTTTGGAAATGTGAAAATATCCAATGTTTCCGCTTCGGGCTCTTGCTCATTGCTAAAAGCTGCTTCTGCCTCATTGGTTACTTCGATATCCAGACCGGCTGTTTCCAGAGAGGCATCAGGCTCCTGAGCTTTGTGGTGACTCTGCTCTTTTTTATGAGACTGCGAGGTTCTGGACAATGCGGAGTAGCTGGTGACCCACCAGTTCTTCTGGATGTCACCCCTGAACTCTTCTGCGACAAGATGAGGAGTCTCTTCAGATTCGCTCTGGTAATCAGGTAGCTGAAGGTCTTCAACGGGCTGGAAAGTAATGCCAGGGTGGCTTTCGGCCAGATGTTTCAGTTGTTGCTCCAGCGTCGCATAATCAAGCTCTTCAGGGCCGTTCAACAACCAGCCAATGGCGGTTCTGTGCAGATCGGTCAGATCACCTTTTCGTCCCGAACCACTTTTGACGGGAGCCATGCCCATGTAGCAACGATGAACTGAACGGGTGAGTGCTACATACAACAATCGAATGTCTTCAGCCAGTCTTTCTTCATCGGCTTTAATCAGGGCCTGATCATCACCAGACAGGTCTAAGGTGGTGTGCTGGCTGTCATGATAAACCGGCTCTTCCGCTTCCCTGAAACTGCAGATATGGGGCAAAAACACGACAGGGTATTCCAGCCCCTTGGATTTATGGATGGTGACAATCTGGACCCGGTTGCGTTCGCTTTCAAGATGCAGCTGCTGCTCATCGGCATGGGTGTCCGGCTTGCTGATGTGTTCAGACAGCCATCTCTGCAGAGCGTGGGGGCTCTGCAGCTCAAGGCTGGTTGCTGCCAGCAGCTCACCCACATGCAGCAGGTCTGTCAGACGTCGCTCGCCATGGTCTTTTGCTAACAGCTTTTCTGCCAGTTTGCGTTTTTGCACCATGACTCTGAGCATGGGCAAAACACCCTGCTTCATCCAGATCTGGTGGTAGTTGGAAAACTCTTCAACGGCTTCTTCCCAGGCAAGCTCATTTTCATTCAGTGCATCCAGGGCCTCAGCCGTCAGATCCAACAATGGCGTTGCCAGGGCGGATCTCAAGGTTCTGTCGTGGCCCGGATTGAGGCAGGCGGTGAGAATTCTCAGCACATCAACCGCTTCATTTGAGGTAAACACCGAGTCACTGCTGCTCAGATAAACACTGGGAATCCCCTGTTTTGCCAGGGCTTCCCTGATCATCAGGCCTTGTCGGCCAGTTCTTACCAGAATGGCAATATCTCCGGCTTTTAAAGACTTTTGCTGTTGGTCTGAATGAATGGCAGCCTGAGCCTGGCTCAGCAATCGGTTGACTTCACTGGCTGTCGCCAGAGTCATGGTCTGCTCATAATCTGTTTTGCCCACCGTAGTGCCTTCATTATCCTGCCACCAGATTGTCAGAGCCGGAACCTCAGAGTTTGCTTCCAACAGACGTTGACGGTCGGCTTTCGGTGAAGGTTTGACGGATAAAAAGGGAATGTCCTGGTAGATAAAAGGTGGGCGACCTGTGTCAGCGGATGTTTTGAGACATTGCTCAAAAATCCGGTTCACACTTTGCACCATATTGCTGCTGGAACGCCAGTTGGTATCCAGTGAGTAGTGAGCCGAAACCTGCTTTCTTGCCTGCATGTAAGTGAAAATATCGGCGCCCCTGAAAGCATAGATAGCCTGTTTTGGGTCGCCTATCATAAACAGCCCGGCATCACGGTTGGGGCTGGAATCACCGGGATAGATTAGGCTGAAAATAGCATACTGCAGTGGGTCGGTATCCTGAAACTCATCAATCATGGCCACCGGAAACTGGATTCGCAGCCTGTTTGCCAACTGTTCGCCGTAACCTTGGTGCAGTGCCAGATGGAGGCGGGTCAGAAGGTCGTTAAAAGACATCTGATGCTTCAGGTTTTTGATCGACAGGCTTCTCTGCTGAATGCTGGACAGGGCTCTGGCCAGCATCATGCTTTTGAAGGCATCCTGTATGCTGAAGGGCTGATCCAGCAGATCTTCGATGAGGCCAAAAACCCTGTGCCCGGGCAGCTGGCCTTTTTTGGACAGGGCCTTTTCCAGAATCTCCCTGCCATAGATTTCCCAGCTCTCGTTTTTACCAAGAACCGGGAAGAGGGCATCACTATCGGCAAAAGCCGCCATTTTAGCTATTCGCGTGAAAGGTTTGCTTCTTTTAGTGAGACCACAAGACAGCAGCTGATCTTCTATGGCATTGCGATCGTCACGCCATAAATTTCTGATGGCCACAGCGGGTTCAACAAACTTTTGGTTGAAACGTTCAAGGTTATCAGGCATTGCACCGGTTTTGATTTGCAGCCCCGGTTTACCCAATAGCCCTCGCAGATCGTTAAGCAGATCGCCGGGGGTTTTCCAGACAGATCGCGCCAGTCGTGCCAGAGGCTTGTCCAGTGGGTAAAGTTCGGTGCGCCAGAAGTCTGCGGCTGACTGCTCCAGCAGGTGGGATTCGTCGGTAATTAACTCATTGGTAAACAGCGTACCACTTTCAAAGGCATGTTGTTTCAGCATTCTCTGACAGAAGCCGTGTATGGTGAATACCGCTGCCTCATCCATCTGACGCTCTGCGGCCAGCAATAGTTTTGCTCTTTCTGAGTGACGATCAAGGTCGTTCATCAATGTTGCTATGAAGTCATCATCCTTCAGACCTTTTTCAAACGCTTCTCTGGCCTGGTGAAGCCGGGCACGAATTCGGTCTCTCAGCTCTTCAGTGGCTGCCTCGGTGAAGGTGACTACCAGGATCTGGTCCACTGTTAAAGGCTGACAGTGGGCTGATATTTTATGGTTATGCTCAGGTCCGTGGCCAAGGACCAGCCTGAGGAAAAGGTTGGCAATTGTGTAGGTTTTGCCTGTTCCTGCACTGGCTTCGATCAAGCGGTTTCCATGCAGGGGGAAGGTTCGGGCATCCAGCTGTAGTGGTGGATTGGCTATTTCTGCCATGGGCTGGCTTTCCGCTGCAGGCTGTTGAGTGGTATCAGTCATTTGCGGCTTCCTTTTGAAACCACTTCTATCGTCCGGGCCATGGGCTCAAGAATAAGACGACTCAGGTTAGTAAATTCGTCAAAGATGGGTTCCAGTTCAGGAAACGTCCTGTGGATGTATACATTCTCAACTTCGCCATAAATCTTAAAACCCCCATAAAAGGCCGTTTCAGCCGCTTTGCGTGCTTTTTCTTCGTCGTCTTCTTTTTCCAGCCACGCCTGTGAGGTGGTTGGGAAGAAGGGAACAGGTCGGGTTTGCCCCTGCAGGTAGAGAGACACCAGATCGCCAAGGTAGGCTCTGGCCTGTTGTCGGGCAATGGGGGTAAACAGGATCTCATCATCCAGTCCCATTAACCGGGTATGGCCACCGCTATGTGATTCACTTTCCAGGGAAGCGCAATACAAGAGATGTTCAATCCAGGCGAAGAGTTTGTCTTTTGCCTTAAGCCCTGCAGCCCGGTAGCGCAGCAATCCGGAATTCTGACCTGCAAATGAGTAATGCTGTTTCAGCCAGCCAGTGACCTTGATACCGGCTACTGACAGATTAACCTCAACATCATCCAGGGGGGCAAGGGTGGCATCTTTCAGCTTTTCCACGAGTGGTGAGACGGTATTCTGCTGGTCTTCCAGAAGCAGCTCACCAAAGGCACCATGGGGTAGTGTGCCAGTGGCGTTTAATTTTTCCCGGAGGCTGTCCAGCCTGTTATCTGCAAGAAGAGTGTCCAGCATGGACGTTTTGAGCCAATAGGTGTCCAGTGCATCCAGGGCAAAAGGTTCGGTTTCCACCAGCAGGGTGTCTTCCTGCTCGAAGAAAACTTTTAATCTTCGGTTACAGAAATATTGGCTGGGATTACGAAAGAATCTCAATAATTCCGGGACTTCAAGTGCTTCCGGCGTTTCTCGAGTGCTTAGTGGTGAAGCCAGAAAAGGAGCGGATGATTCAGTAGGATTGTTGGCATTCGGTAACCACTCTTTGGCGTAACTGAACAGACCGCTGTCCGGGGTGAAGTTCTCCTGACTGAAGGGTTGTAGCCGGTGTTCTGTGATCAGGTTCTGAAAAGCTTCACTATCGGTGAAAAACTGGCTGCAATATTCCTGCAGTTCCGTTACCAGTACTGAGGGTATACGTTCACTGTTGTCTTTAATGCTTCGACCCGTATAACTGATGTAGAGAGTCTGGCGGGCCGATAGCAAGGCTTCCAGAAACAGGTAACGGTCGTCTTCACGGCGAGAGCGATCACCCCGTCGGGGGCTTTCTGTCATCAGGTCAAAACCGGCTGGAGCAATGCTTCTTGGATAAGCACCGTCATTCATACCCAGCAGACACACCACTTTAAAAGGAATGGATCGCATGGGCATCAGGGTGCAGAAATTGACTCGGCCTGAAAGGAATTTCTGGCTGCTCCGTTCGCTGGTGAGTCGTTCTGTCAGGTAATCCAGTAAGACAGGCCGGGATAACCTGTCGCTATAACCTGCATCCCGAACTTGCTCTGTCAGGTGTTCCAGTGAGCTTCGGACCAGTTTCAGTGCGTATTCGTCTTCTTCATCGGGTTGAAAGAAGTTTTCCAGTATCTGATTGATAAAAAGTGTCCAGCTTTCAATGGAGCGAGATTCGTTAAGTTGCAGAATCAGTTCAGAGGCTTCTTCAACAAAAGCTGCCAACTTTCCGCTCAGAACCGCATTCATTCCCTGTGAAGAATCCATTGACAGTATGCCCGAGAAAAGTCCGGCATCTTCTGGCAGCGCATAACCCAGCAGCATCCGCTTGAGGCCAAAGAGCCAGGAGTTACTTTCTCTTGGCGGGACGCCAAAGCCACTCTGGTGTTCAGGGCTTAATCCCCAACGAATGCCTGATTCAGCGATCCATCGGCGCAGGAGTTCAAAGCCCTTTTCATCAATCTGGAAGCGTCTCTGAATGGCTGGAATTTCCAGCAATTCCAGCATTTCCTGGGCACCACAGCGCTGATTGTCCAGGTCAAGCAGCTCCAGTAAGCCTTTCAGCAGAGGAAACTCCTGGCGGGCGCTTCGATCTGAAATAGCAAAGGGGATATAGCGTGGATTGTTGTGATGATCCGGCAGTCCACCAAAAACAGCCTGAATCCAGGGGCTGTATTGATCTACATCAGGCAGCATGACAACAACATCTCTGGGTGTGAGATCAGGATTTCGTTCAAACAGTCTTAACAACTGGTCATGAAGAACTTCCACTTCCCTGAGCGCACTGTGGCAGTTATGGAAAACCAGAGACTGATCATCAGGGGCTATAGTGACGGGACCTTCAAGAGTTCTGTCGGTCAGGTCCAGGATATCTTTCTGAATTCGGTGCAGCAGTGAATCTTCCTGACCATCAACAAAGGCCATGATCTCGGTTGCGTCCAGGTCATGCAGCTGATGCATGTAATCTCTGCCCAGCTTGCCCATGGAGGCTAACAGGGGGTTGCTTTGCTCATCAACCAGGGATTCGAACAGGTCAGTCTGTTGTGAAGCGCCCTCAGCTTTATGTGCCGTCGATTGACTGACCTGTTTACTGAAGAGCCGGGTTGCCAGTTTGGCCAGGTATTTAGGGTCTTTCTCGTCACCCCAATAGTATTGGCAGGGGTTGCAGACCATGAGATGGACGTCGGTTTGCTGACCCAGTGCTTTCAGGGTTTCTACAAAATGCGGGGGGAGTGCGGAAATTCCGAAAACAAATAACCTGCGGGGCAGGTCTTGTTTGTGAAGAAAGTGTTTATGAGAGTCGTTCTCCAATGCGCTCAAAAAACTTTGATGCATATTGGCCCGATGCCAGTGTGACTGGCCCGCTTCCGACGTTCTTGAGACCAGTGCTCGCCAGAGCATAGGCTGCCAGAGCTGATCTCTTGCTGTCTTATCCTTTCCCTGTTCCCAGTCAGCGATCCATTCCGGTCGATAGACCAGATATTGGTCAAAAATATCCGCTACCTTGCCTGCCAGCTGGTAACAGCGCACGGTGTCGCCATCATCGGCCAGATAGTGCCTGAGAGGCTTGAAGGCCTCTTCTTCCAGCATGTCGGGCAGCAATGACATCAGCTTCCAGGTCATGGCTTCCTTATTGAAGGCTGAACGTTCCGGGACATCCGGTAACACCTTGACGAACATGTCCCAGAGAAAACTGGCTGGCAACGGAAAATTGAGAGATGCCGCGATGCCCATGGATTGAGCCAGCTCCTGCCGAAGCCACTGGGCCATGCCGGGGCTCTGAACAAGAATCTGTTCGTCTTCCAGTGGGTTGGGAAGAGGATCCCGCTGTATCAGGCCAATCAGCAGGTCTTTAAGCAGGTCAAGCTGGTTAGAGTGATAAATAGTGAACACGAAAGGAAAATCAGCCCGTATTTATGAAGGTTCTAACTCTTCATGTTCTGGTGGGTTATGTCAACACAAATGGAGGAGTACCAAGACTTTAAGTTAAAAAACAATGCTTTCAGGCAGTAATCACAATCTGCCTGTGTTCCTGATCAGGCTCTGCCATGTCTGTGCAGGGCATTCATAAGGTTCTTGTGCTTCTTTTTCTTCCTTTCCGGGTTGCTGCTTTTTCCGGTGTATTGGCTGGCAATTTCCTTTTCAGCGGTTTTCAGGCTGGCTTCATCAGGCTTGATTCTTTGCAGGTAGCGTCTGCCTGCGCCCTCCTGGATGTTTAGCTTTCCTCGCAGGGCGGCCATTTTGTCCATCAGGTTTTGGGCCTCAAGAATGCAGTTTTTACTCTCATCAAGACTCTGTTGGGATCGTTTTTCAATATCCATGATTCATCCGGAATGGGTATACCTCTATTTATTCTAGGTTCTTGTCTGTGAAATTGCGTACTTCTCTCAGTGGCATAGCCGTTGATTACAGGTAAAATGTTCGTGCCAAGTCCTATATAGACCCAGAACGAGCTCTTATGTCATACGCTCTAAAAAGCCTTGAGCGTGAAAACAGTCCTGAACCGTTGGTTAGTCTGGAAGCCTTCGGTGAAGAGTCTGTTTTCACTATAAAAAGAAAACGTGGCCTGATTTTTTACTTCGTTAGCCTGCTTTTTTTCTGTACTTTGTCGTTTTCAGCCTGGGCTGATGACAGCAGGCTCAAGTCGGACTCCAGTTATTTCAAGCCTCTTAAAATTGCTTATACGCAAGACTCTCTGCCCTGGGCTTTCACCAATGATGCCGGTGAACCGGACGGTCTGATACTCGACCTCTGGCGGGAGTGGTCTGAACAGGTTGGCGTGCCCGTCAAGTTCTATCCCATGGCTCGACAACAGGCGATCGATCTACTTAAAAATAATGAAATTGATGTCATTGCTCTGCTTGGGTCGGCAGATGAAGTCACCGAAATAGGTGTGATGACCCGCGAGATCTTCCAGAGTCGCAGGGCTTTGTTTATCCGCAACGACATTACCCCAAAGCCCATTGAGGAGCTGTTTTCAGAGCATCAGGTGGCCATTCTGGACAATGACTATCTGAAAGACAAGATCATTAAGCGGTTTCCTGATGTCCGTCTGAAAGAGTATGACAATCAGCATTTAATGATTGACGACATTGCTGCCAGGAAGGTGACGCTGTTTGCCGGTAATGCAGATGTATTGGGGTATTATCTGGAAAGCCGGGGGGTCAGCTCCGAATACTCGCCTTATGCATCGCCTTTGAATACTTCTGTTTCACTTCTGGCCGGGATTAATAAAAAACGTTCTGCCCTGGGTTCTATCATTGAAAGCGGTATGGAAATGATACCGCAGGACCGTAAGAGTCTGGTATTCGAGAACTGGCTTGGGAATGATAGCCAGACTTCTGGCAAACTGGTTATTGCTCTGGAATCAGCCTCGTCGCCGCTGTCTTTTGTGAATGCGCTGGGTAAACCGGCAGGTATGTATGTAGACATCTGGCGAAAGTGGTCAGAAAAAACTTCTACGCCTCTTCGCTTTAGAATGGGAGAACAAAAAGAGATCATTCGGGCACTGAAGAGTGGCAAGGTAGATGTTCTCGGGAGCATTTCGCCCTCCCGGGCTCGCAGTGAGTGGATGCGTATGTCCAATCCATTCTATGGCATCAATTCACGAATTTACTATCGCAGTAACCAGACTCTCAATGATCTTGGGCCTGATCTGGAAGGCAGAAGGCTGGGCGTTGTCACAGACTCCAGTCATGAAGAATTTGTCGACAAGTGGCTTCCGGGGGTTATAGTGGTAACCCGTGATAATGTCATTGAGCTGATCCAGAGTCTGTTTAAAGGTGATATTGATGCGCTCCTGGCTGAGCCTGTGGTGGTTGAGTCTGCCTTGGGCGCTATGGGGCTGATCGGTGAACTCAAAAGTGGCAAATACTTCAATATGAATGAGGCGATTGCTGCCGGGGTAGCTGCCGATAGAACAGATGATCTGATTACTCTGGTCAACACTGGGCTGGGAGATATCTCGCCAGAAGAATACCGTAAGATTGAAGAGCGCTGGATTGTTAACAGTGATAACCGGTATTTTGGCAAGGGCGTTACCAATGTCAACCTGACCGAAGCGGAGCGTCGCTGGCTGGACAGGAATCGTATTATCCAGATTGATGTGCAGGCGGATCATCCTCCGTTCCTTTTTCAGGACGAAGAAGGGAATTATCAAGGCATAGCCGTTGATTATATTCGTCTTCTTGAAGATCGTTTGGGTTTAACATTCCGTCTTAACCCCTCCAAGGTCTGGACCGAATCTCTGGGTCGTGCCTATCGTCACGAAACCGATGTGCTCGGCATGGCACAGAAGACAGACGAGCGCAGTCGTTATCTGGACTTCACCAGCCCGTTGTTTAAGGTGCCTTCCGTGATTCTGGCCAGAACCTCGGATAAAACCATTGAAAATATTCGGGATCTGAGAGGACACGATGTGGGTTATGTGCCTGGCAGTGCTTCTCTTGATTATTTCAGAGCGAAAAATCCCGGTATTAATTTCAAGCCGGTGGCCAGTCTCAGTGGTGGTATCAGTCGGGTTTCCAGCGGTGCTCTGGATGCGGTGATTGCCGACATTGCAGCTTCCAGTTTTGAGCTTGATCGACTCAAAGTCACCAATCTTCGCGTGGTGGGTGAGGCAGGTTTTGAATATGAATATGCTCTTGGTAGTCGCAATGACTGGCCCATGCTGGGTTCCATTCTACAGAAAGCGGTTGACAGTTTGACTGAGGCAGAGAAGTCGCAGATTAACAGTCGCTGGGTCTCTATTACTGAGCTGAGGTGGCAGCCTAACAAGGAACTGTTTATCGGGCTGTTACTGATTTTTGTGACGCTGATTCTCATTATATACTGGAACCGAAGGCTGACTCTGGAAATCGGTGAAAGGGAGCGTGCCGAAGAAGAGTTGAAAGCCCGTTCAGATCTGGACCGCCTGCTCAGTGATATTTCCAGAAAGTTCATTAACAAACCGCTTGAAGAGGCCGTTCAGTACTTCCTTCGCAAATTGGCTGTCTTTATGAGTTACGACATAGCTCTGGTTTATTCGAGAACGGATGGACATGCAGCCATTGAACATTTCTGGTCCGACAGAAAATTTCTGAAAATGGCTGACCTGAATGAGTTGCTCCGGGGTGCTCTCAGTCAGGGAAGCCAGCCATCTGAAGATGGTATAGCAACAATGAAATTGAGTGTTGATAGTGAACAGTTAGCCAAAAGCGAATCTTTGAGAAGCATCAGTAAGGACGGAGTGGTAGCAGGGATTCATGTGGCCATGAGGCTATTCGCTGAAGAGATAGGTGGGGTCATTTTTCTCAATCGCCAGACCGAAGACGAACTGTTGAGTGATGAAGTGGATCTCCTGCGCAGGGCCAGTGAACTGGTGGCTGTTGCGCGTTCAAGACAGCTCTCCGAAGATGCCCTGAGGTCCAGTGAAGAGCGCTATCAGCTGGCAATGGATGCTGCTTCTGATGGTCTCTGGGACTGGGATGTCGCTAATGAACGTATCTATTTCAGTCCCCGATATCAAAGTATGCTCGGCTATGAGGCCGGAGAGCTGATAAATACCCCAGGGGGCTGGCGTCGGCTGATCCACTCAGATGACAAGATTGCGACCGTAGACTTCTTTAACGACCAGTTTGCTCACTCGGATAAAGCCTTCGTCTATGAATACCGGATCAGACGCAAGGATGGCAGTTACGCTACGGTCAGGAACAAAGGTAAGGTTGTTTTCCGGGATAGTCGTGGTCATCCATTGCGAGCAGTGGGCACCATGGTGGATATTACCGAGCAGAAAGAACGTGAGCGTGAACTCTCAATGGCCCGTTTCACGCTGGATCGGGCTGCTGACTTCATTCACTGGTTCCGCCATGATGGCAGCCATAAATATGTGAATGAGTCTTCTTGCCGCGCCCTGGGCTATACCACCGCACAGGTGATGGAACTCAGCATCATGGATATCAATCCTGCGGTGACGGAAACTTCCTGGGAGCGGCTCTGGGATCAGCTGACCATGCGCAAGGCAATGACTTATGAGACCCTGCGCAAAACCCATGATGGCAGGGTTTTCCCGGTTGAAGTGACGGCGAACTATATGGAGTACGAAGGCGAAGGTTATCTCTCTGCTACCGGGCGTGACATCACCGACCGCAAGCACGCTGAAGAAACGCTTCATAAAGCCAAAGAAGCCGCAGATCAGGCTAACCAGGCGAAAAGTAACTTCCTGGCCAATATGAGCCATGAAATCCGTACGCCAATGAATGCCATTATTGGCCTGAGCCACCTGGTGTTGCAAACAGATATGTCTGACAAGCAGCAGGATTATGTCACCAAGATCCAGTCCTCTGCCCATGCTCTGCTAGGCATTATTAATGACATCCTTGATTTTTCCAGAATTGAAGCCGGAAAGCTCAATATGGAGACCATTGACTTTAATCTGGAGGATGTTTTTGACAATGTTTATGACATTACCAACGTAAGGGCAGAAGAGAAGGGTATTGAACTTGGCTACGATATTGCGCCGGATGTTCCGGACCACCTCCGGGGTGATCCTCTGCGTCTTGGACAGGTATTGATTAACCTGATTCACAATGCTGTGAAATTTACCCACGTTGGGGCTGTCAGAATTTCAGTAAGACTACTGTCGCTTAATTCAAAAACTGCCAGAATCTGTTTTGAAGTACAGGATACCGGTATCGGTATCAGTCCTGAACATCAGGCCCGACTGTTTGAGTCTTTCTCTCAGGTTGATGGCTCCACTACCCGTAAATTTGGGGGTACGGGTCTCGGTCTGGCCATCTGTCGAAGTCTGGTCAATATGATGAATGGTGATATTGAGGTGGAGTCCGAAATTGATCGGGGCAGTACCTTCAGATTTGATGTTGAGCTGGGTCTGGGTGTACCGATTGGGCTTAATGATCAGGCGCTGGTCGGCACACGAGTGCTGGTCGTCGATGACACTGATGAGGCCCGGAAGATACTGGTTAGTCAGCTCAACAGTTTTGGCTGTGAAACTCTGGAAGCCTGTGACAGTTCAACGGCTCTGAATATCCTGAGAGAGCACAATCTTGACTCGAATAATCCGGTTACTGTGACTCTGTTGGACTGGCGAATGCCAGATACCGATGGCATTGAGCTGGCAGAGCAGATCAGAGCGATGAATCTCGACTCTGCACCCGTATTGATCATGGTTTCAGCTTACGGTCGTGAAGAGGTCATGATCAGGGCTTCTGGCAGGGTAGACGCTTTCCTGATCAAGCCTGCCAGCAGCTCTGTGTTGATAGAAACCATTCTTCGCACCCTTGATTATAAAAGCTCGGGTGGCGGCCGCAAGGGTATCGACAGAAGTGCCGGCAAGCAGACGTTCAATGGTGATATTCTGCTGGTGGAAGATAATGAGATTAACCAGCAGGTAGCCCGTGAGCTGCTCGAAGGTATGGGGCTGAAGGTGACCCTGGCAGATAATGGTCAGGAGGCTGTAGATATTCTTGAATCCAAAGCTTTTGACCTGGTCTTTATGGATATTCAGATGCCCCTGATGGATGGTTATCAGGCAACCAGAGTCATACGACGAAATTCAGGTGATAAAAATTTGCCGATTGTTGCCATGACGGCCCATGCTATGACCGGTGACCGTGAGCGTTGCCTGCAGATGGGGATGAATGATCATATTTCCAAACCTTTGAATCCTGCTGAGTTGCAGGAAATGGTAGGTCGCTGGCTTCAGGTACCTGAACGAGGAAAGTCATCCAGCCTCGCTGTAAAGGATGCATCAGAGCAAAAAGCGTTTGCAGAAGATCTTGAGAAACTGGAAGGCATTCATCTCCACAATGGTCTGAACCGGGTTAGAGGAAATGTCGATTTATACCGGCAGTTGCTAGTGAACTTTTATCTGGATCAGAGAGAAGACTTGCAAAAGCTCTTGAATTGTCTGGATAAACGGGATTGGCAGGGTGCCCGTTTTATTGTTCATGGCATTAAGGGGGCTGGAGGCAGCCTTGGGGCAGAACAGTTACATATTACTGCGGCTCGTTTGGAGGCAGCCTTGAGAAACCGGGATGAATTGCCTTCAAAAGCGTTGATTGAAAGTTTTGAGCATGCCTTTAACAAAGTGATGGAGAGTCTTAAGCAGCTGGTCGAGAACGGCCCGGAAGAAGAAGTGATAGGCGAAGGTATGGTTGAGGTTGAACGCTTGTCCTTTCTGATGAGTTCCATGATCACTCAACTTCAGGAAGGCGATGTTTCTGCATCAGAGTCTCTGTCTGAACTGGTTGGCGGACTGAACGGTAAGGTTGACAAACAGAAACTGGACAGACTGCAGAAAAGCATCAGAGTCTATGATTTTGAAGTAGCTGAGCAGATTCTTGAGGATTTTCAGTCAGAAATCGAGCATTAAGAAAATGCAGCAATTCCCGACGATTGAATTTATAGTCGGTTCGTTACTTTCAAAGTGCATTTTGTTGACGCGATATTATTGGCACAGCACATTATAAAAGGTTCTTTGAAAAACTTCCCACAGGTGTATTCGCTTAATGATAAATGCTTTACTCACTTTCGCTGAGTACCTGACCGCGCAAGTGCTCAACCATATTAACCGAGTCAGGATTGAAGGCGGCCTTTAAGACCGGAATCGCTGATCCTGGCTGAGCATCACCACAGACAAAGATATCGAACGCCGCGAAGTCCCTCTCTGGCCAGGTGTGCACACTGATATGCGACTCAGCCAGTATTGCAACGCCAGAAATGCCGCCATTGGGCTCGAAGCGATGAAGATGGATATGCAACAAGGTAGCACCTGCCTTTGCAACCGCATCACGCAGTGCTTGTTCCATCAGAGCGGGGTGATCCAGCTTTTCAGCTCCCCAAAAGTCGAGGATCAAATGCGTGCCCGCAAAGGTTATCCCATCACGGGTAATAAAGTGATCCGCCTGTTCTTCACCAGTGATGGAAGTATGGTCGTGGGTGGGCCAACGCCCATCATGCGCTATGGAAACAGCTAATTCAGCAAAAGATCCTTGAGTAACGGAAGATGTCGCTAATAAATTACCTGGTTGATATAGATCTGGACGTCTCAATAGACCAGGATCCCCTGATGGGTTATGTCCTGACTTTCTTCTCAATCCAATAATACATTCCGGTAACAACGGGAGAGCCGGAAGACCCAAACCCAATGTCGCCGCTAACACCTGACTGGTATGTCTTATCCAGGCCTGCTTGATAAGTTTTGAAAGGTGGAACCAGGTTTGAGTTATAGCCTGATTCAAAATAGAGAAGCCAGCACCTAAGCCTACTTTTTCCCATGTGGCTAACCTTTCCAGTCTTTGTGACTCTGCTGTTTCAATATTATTCATAAACATAGCGCCCGTATCACCTGCATCAGGAATGAATGCGGGTGATGAACCGAGTGTTGGCACAGAAGAATCACACTTAACATCAAAACCCGCCCTGGCCCATGTGCGCACTGGGGCAAATCCTGTTCGATAAACCTTTTCAAACAGAGTCGTACAACTGTGTTGATCAGTGTCGTCTACGGATATCCAACCCCATGCCTGCTCTCTGTTTTTTAATCCAAAGGGTCCATTAACCATTTTGATATTGGAACAGTTATTACTGCCAAAAACGCCACCCATATAGTGATAGGGATCTGCTGGATGAGCTGAGTCAATGGATAGATCATTATCATGCTGATCAACGACACTGTTACAGGTAGCATCGACAAAGCTCAGAATATTTTCTCTGGGCCATAAGTTCATGGAGAACAACACACTACGGCTTTGTTGCGATCCAGGTAGTGACCCGGATCTGGGTGTGTCAGTTTCAGTGGGTGCAGCTATGACGGTTTTAGTGTTTTTCAGGGTCAAGTGTACTTGCCCTGTTTGCTCAAAACATTCAACATTCAATGCAGCGCTTTGAATGCCTGTTAATTTCTGTACGTCTTGCAGAAGATCAAATTCAGAGTGCATAAATCGATAGATGAAATTTGCCTCTGTTCCCCTGCCATCATAACAGGCACAACCGAGATATATCGGTTTGATCCCCATTTCGTTATCTGCAGGAACCACTACCACTCTGATGTTGTCTGCAACGAAAATACCCGCGCCCCTGAGATCCATAATGCCTGTCGGTGAATAACGCAGTGTGGTCGGGATTGTATCGGACTGTCCTGTGGCAGCTGTCGCTGTTGAAACGCTTTTATCCAGAGGGTTTCTGGAATTAATTTTGATATTCGCCAGATAATACACAGAATCATGATGAGGTGCCGACATCACAAAATGATTCTGTAGAACTCCCCCAATCACAAATTCTGGCAGAATGTCTGCACTGTTCCCCACAAAAGCTGAATTATCCGGCAGATGAAAACTGTTGATTCTTTTGCCATCGCCAGTTATGAATTCTGACAGTGGTAATTCATAGACGGCGGCTTGTCCCTTACCGGGTGATCGTTCTGCATCAAAAATAAACAATGTTGGATTCGAAGTTTCAAAAAACTCATGACCCGGTTTTTGTGTTGACGCAGATATTTTTATTATCTTGATTGTTTCAGGAATTGGCTCAGACATTGGGGGAGAAGTTGGGGGAATGCCTGAAGAAGCGTCTGAAGAAGTTCCTGGCGAAGATGTTGACAGAAATACCTGATTGTTCTTCTCCCTGATAAGCGCCTTAAAAGCAGGTAAATGGCGACTGCACACATCCCTGTCGACACTACGGGTCAATTCAGAACAACTTGAAACCTCTCTAACGATGGAACTGTCCGTTGAGCCACCTGAGGGCAAAGCATGACAAGAGAGGGCATAGATTGCTGAAAATATCACGACCCCTGACCCGGATCTGGAAATGTTCATAACTGCACTCTGCCTGATTTTTAAAAGTTAAAACAAAAGCATCCGTGCCGTGACAATTCATTTTAAGGGCGCTACTCATCCTAGCAGCCTGTCGGACTTAAGCGTCCGTAGCGAGGATTGCAAGAAATTGAGGATAAAAATCTCTGTTTCTGAGGAGAATAGCGAGCTATTTGACGAAGAAACAGGGATTTTTAGACCAATTTATTGCAACCGCACGACTGCATGGATGCAGGAGCTAGAGCAACGCAGGAGCAGTTGCCGTGTAGGACAGTCTTAAGTCCGACAGGCTGCTAGACCGGAAATTTCATAAATAAAGCTAAAACGTTTTCCAAAACGATATGAAATTTACATCTTTGGATTGTTTGTTTATTGCAGCCGGTAGCGCTACTTTAAAGCACAGATTACCGGCTTGTGGAGGTTTCAGGACAAACGACAATGTTTTATATTATCGAAGGGTTATTCGTCGGGAATAGCTCAAGAGAATGAATGCTCAGTATTCAGCTGATGGTGTTCTGAGCATCTGAAGCCAGAGGTACCTTCTGTTAATGTGCAGGTACCCTGGTTTAAGTACTCAACCCTACGAAATCATACTTTCTGACTCATTGTTCAGGCACTCTGACTGCGTTGCAACTCTGGTCACATAGCTTGCTATGTTCCCGTCATTGCGCCTTGCAGAGCACCTGCCCAATAAGCCAGAAATATTCGATTCCGTATGGCTGAGTACTTAGAGTTCACTGGCAGTTAGACACTTTTTAAAATTGCAGTTCCTGTTTGGGATCCACTTCGTAAGGCAGTGGCTGACAATTGAGTTTTTGTCCTTCACCGCCATCCAGTCGAATATCATTTTCCTGGGCGGATTCAACTCGAATCACCGCCAGCAGTTCTGTTCCCTGTCCGGTTTGAACGCTTTCAATCACTTCACCTATAGCTTTGCCTGTGCTATTGAACAGGCGCGTATCAGGTTCCAGCCTCAGCTGTTGGTCAGAGCTGAGGCGATAGCAACGACTCTTAAGCTGCCCCAGATTTTGCATGCGGGCAACTATTTCCTGGCCGGTGTAGCAGCCTTTTCTGAAGCTGACACTTTTCAGTGAGGGCAGGTTGAGATGCTGCGGAATGTAATTATTTGCGGTTTCCGGTGACAGGCAGGGCTCGACTGCGAGACAGTCCAGCAGCTGCCAGTGCTGATGCCCTGCGGGTGAGAACTGCTCAGTGAGTTTGTCCCAGAGTGTTGCCAGATGCTCGAAGGTAATCCAGAGTTCAAAACGATTCAGGCTCCCGGAAACATTCAGAAGCCAACCCTGCTGATCAATATTGAGCGCGCTGTTGCCATCGGGAACATCATTAAAGAGACTGGCAATTTTCTCTTCAACAGCATTTCCGGAAAGCCCCAGACAAACATACTTCTGGTCAGGGGTCAGTTCGGTTTTATAAAAAACAGCGTATTTTCCCAGGCCGGTCCGGGTGCTCTCAACCAGCCCCTGATGCATAGCCATCATAAATTGATCTTCACCGGCCATGAGCAGTCTGAAGCTGGTGAACATTCTACCTTTGGGGGTGCAGGCCGCTCCCCCGCAAAACTGGTCAGTCGCAAGCGTATCAAGATTGCAAGTGAGTTGTCCCTGGAGAAATTTCAGACTATCCGGGCCAGAAACCTGCAAAAGTGCTTTTTGATCCAGAACAGATAATATCCGGCTTTCCGGTTCGGCTGCTGAAGAGGCCTCACCAAAGTCAAGCAGTTTGCCGTTTTCATAACGAGCGCCCCGTTCAGTAAAAAACTGTTGGAATCTTTCTTCTTGATCGTTAGTCATGATCCATTCTCTGCAATGTTTCGAAAGTATGCTGATTTCAGTATCCCCGCTGGCTGGCAATGGATACAGATAAGGGCGGGTGAATGTTAGTCGTCATAATATAGAGTATTCAGGACTCTAACTAAACCGTATAATACTCGTCGCTGGAAACAAGATGCTTGTCCTGTCTACTTTTAGACAGGCTTCTGGTCCTGTGACAAGACTTTCTGTTCCTGTTTATCGAACTCAATCAAGGGAGTATTGCGATAATGTTGAGCGCTGATGATTTCAGACGCCTGCAATGGCACAGTCGACGCGGTATGCTGGAGCTGGATGTCTTGCTCGAGCCCTTCACCAATCAGGTTTTTAAAAAACTCTCTGTGGAAGATCAGTCTGTCTACTTGAAATTAATTGATTGCGAAGATCCGGACCTGTTTGCCTGGTTTATGGGAGAAGGTCGTCCTCAGGACCCTGGGCTGGCAAGTATGGTGGACAAAGTTCTGCAATATGCCCGTAGTGGTTTAGCGAGTGGTTTGAAGAATGCGGTTAGCATCCAATGATACCCTGATTGAAGTGCGGGCAGGCCTTTCTGTTCGTCACTTCATACTGGCTGTTTTCTGTTATCTGCTTGCCAGTCTGGCACTGTTTTTCACCTCTCTTGATTTTATTTACTCCCTATTGTTTTTTGCAGGCCTGAATGCCTACGCCATTCATTATTATCTGTTGCGGCTAAAAAAGAGTATTGGCACCAGTGTGCTGGCTATTCGCTGGCATGGAGATCGATGGTTTATCGAGACTCATAAAGGTTGGCAGACATGCCGACCAAGGGGGGAATGGCTGGTATTGCCATGGCTGATGTGTCTGAGATTTCGTGGGGAGGATGAGCGAAATTATTCAGTGAATTTTTTCAAAGACTCTGATCACCCTGAATCGCTGCATGCTTTGAGGTTGCGCTTGCTGTTGATGACTGAAGGAAGAAATTGATAGCCACTGAATCATAGGGGGCTATTCACCGAACAGGTTTCGCTGGAATCTATAATGTTGTCTCTCGAGTCGACGATCCTGATACTTGACTATCATTATTGCAAAACCCATGCAACCTAGACCAATCGCGACGACTAACGCCAAAGCACAATGGATTGAGCAGGCAGGTTCAGGTTTTGCCAGATTTCCGTTTCTGTCTCTATTTCCATTTCTGTTTACATATTCAGTATCGGTCTGAACTTCAGTGAGCTGATGAATTCCATCGCCATCAATCCTGTACTCCAGCAAATATTCGTTTTCGTCACTGAACGAAAAGTAATTCGGCTCCAGGTCAAGACTTAATGTTGCCAGAGTCATCCCGTCTTGATCTTTGGTAATAATCTCTGTACCAACATTTTCAGGAATGGCCGCTGAGGCGTCTGGCAGTATATCTCTTGTTGAAGAGGATATTGATAAAGACCGGATTGGAGAAGGGTTGATTGTTGTATACGTCATTAGACCAGTGTCAGACAGGGTAACCGAGGTTCTTTCAGCCCTTGCTTTCCAAACGACTTCGATCGAATAATCCAGCTTTTTTTCCAAGCTTAGAATAGGTTTGAAGGGCTTAAACTCACCCCTTTTTGGGATCAAACCCTCTGGCCCGGTGGTATTATGGGAAGTCAAGTTAGCATTTATAAAAGTATCGTTTGAAGACTGGCCTGAATGAGGTTTTAGAATCGTGCTATTAGTGTCAGTAGCATTGGTGACTGAAACCGGTAAGTCAGACTTATTTAAAACGTTCTGCAAATAGATGGGCGCAGCCGATGGACTGGAAACAGCTGTATCTATAACACTGTCTTCACTCTCTTGATAGTAGCCAAGATACAATTTTGAGGAATCGACCGGGTTTTCAATTAAAACCAGATGGAACAAAACCTCCTGTAATGAATGCCCCCTGAGTGTGTAGTAAAGAAAATCAGACTCCTTACTTTGAAAGCGGACTTTTGACTCAATTTTGTAAATTGGCTGACTCCCCCGCATGGACCTACCCAGCGGGTTTACGGAGACAGATATTTTTTTAGAGGTAGTCAGGGAGTAACCTTTCAAGAATTTTGTGAGTTTAATTCTGGCTCCTGATGCTAATGAATTTATGTAGTTTGTTAGCTTGTGAGTGCCTCCTGAAGAGCCGCCATCTCTTCGCGCTTCCCTTTTGTCCCTTTCAGAAACAACGTCACCTTCTTCATTAACGTCGTACTCATGAGAGTCGTATGGCAACAAACTATTTGCTCCGATCTTCTCATTCCCAGCCCAAAGAGAAGAACAAAAAGGGAGCAGCAGAGCCAAAAGCAGGCTTGAAAATATCTTCATAAATTATGGTAACCAGCTGAAGAGGTTAAAAACCAAAAGAAAAAGTTGTTCGCCGGAAACAACAGCTGACCCGGATGCTCAGACTGGTGGGAAGCTTAGACAGCATATTTTTACTTGTCCAATAAAGAAGTCGTCGATTGCATGAATGGTACTCGTGTTTATTTCAGGTTGCGCTTAGTATTGATGAATGCCGGTGCTTCCATGCATCAAACTATATGTTAAATGTCTTTGAAAAAAACTATTACAGTAGAAACTGCCATCAGTGCTGCAACTGGAGCAAATGAGAAGCGTATAAAAAAACTCAAGGATTTGCGTAAGGTCTCTTCTCCCAATGATTCTCATAATAGTGTATTAATGCGAGTGCACCGACGTAGAGTAATAGAAGCCCAGCAACCACTGAGCCAACCACGATTAGACTGGTATCATCATGTCCTTCTTGAGAGGTGAAAACAATTCTGCCTTGATTCTCATATTCAGTTTCGGTATGAATTTTAGTGAGCTGATGAATCCCGTCCCCATCAATCCTGTACTCCAACAAATATCCGTTTTCATCACTGAATGAAAAGTAACTCAGCTCCAGGTCAAGGTTTAATGTTGCCAGAGTCATCCCCTCTTTATCTTTGATAATGATCTGTGTGCCGACATTTTCTGGAATGGCCGAGGCGTCTGGCAGTATTTCTCTCTTCGAAGAGGCTATTGATGAAGACTGTGGTGATAAAGACTGGGTTGGTGAAGGGTTGATTGTTGTATACGTCATTGTACTGGTGTCAGACATGGCAACAGACGTTATTTCAGACTTTGATTTCCAGACGACTTCGATTGAATAATCCTGCTCCTTTTCCAAACTTAGAATGGGTTTGAAGGGCTTAAGCTCACGTCTTTTTGGCATCAGACCCAGCGATCTGGTGGTGTTGTGGGAAGTTAAATTAGCATTTATAAAAGTGTCGTTTGAAGTCTGACCTGAATGAGGTGGTAAAACCGTGCTATTGGTGTCAGAACCACTGGAAACCGACGTGTCAGATTTATTTAAAACGTCCTGCAAATAAATGGGCGCAGCCGTTGAACTGGAAACAGCTGTATCTATAACACTGTCTTCATCCTCTTCATAGTAACCAAGATACAATTTTGAGGAATCTTCCGGGTTTTCAATTAAAACCAGATGGAACAAAATATTCCGTAATAAATATCCCCTGAGTGTGTAGTAAAGAAAACCAGACTCTTTACTTTGAAATTGGACTTTGGACTCAATTTTTTTTACTGGCTGACTTCCCCTCAGGGAACTGCCTATCGGGTTTACGGAGACAGATATTTTTTTAGAGGTGGTCAGGGAATAACCTTTCATGAATTTTGTGAGTTTGACTTTGGCGCCTGATGCTAATGATTTTATGTAGTTTGACACCTTATGACCGCTTCCTTTGTAACCGCCTCCTTTGTAACTGCCCCCTTTGTTGCCGCTTCCTTTTGAGCCAACTCCTTTTGAGCCGCCTCCTTTTGAGCCGCCTCCAGAGGATCCACTGCCCCTTCGCGCTTCTCTTCTGTCCCTTTCAGGAACAGCACCAACTCCTTCGTCAGCGGCGTATTCCTGAGGATCGTATGGAAACACACCGTCTGGTCTGATCTCATCATTCACAGCCCAAAGAGAAGAACAAAAGGGCAGCGTCAGGGATAAAAGAAGGCTAGAAAGTAACTTCATGATTTTTACAAAGCACCTGAAGGATAAAAAATCAAAGAAAATTTTATTTTCCGAACATAATAGTTTTGTCAGATGTTTATGGTAGCAGGAAAATTCGATATCACATTGTTATCTGTCCAATCAAAATACATGAGCACTCTCTCTGGTTGTACGATATTCCAAACCACTACAAGCTCTGCGGAAAACGGTTTACAGAAATTCCAGTAGCCATATTGTCTCGCTCTTCTGAGCGGGTTGTTTGGCAGAACGACATTGGTATCAGGGTCAAAAATTATTGTCCTGAATGTGCATACGGGAAGAAATGGTTGGTTTTCTACATTTCCAGGAAAAAGCCTTACATAGCCATCTGCACAAGGTAGACGCTGTGTTTAGTTATTGATGAACACAGCGACGAATATCTGCTTATATTGCTGCCATAACGAATACTGGTGTTTCACTGCTCCAAACAATCAGTTAAATTTCGTTATAGAGGACATGAAAGCTGTAATTGCCACTAATGCTGCAACCGTTGGCAAAAGAGAGCGTATAAATAAACTCAGGGTCTTTTTATAAAGGCACTTCATCAAGTCTCGCAGGGGAACGATTCTTACGATAGTTTATAAATGCTACCAAACCAACACAGCCTAATCCAAATGCGACAAGTCCGGCAATAAAATTACGCATGATGTCAGGCTCAGGTTTTTCCGGATCAGGATTAGATCCGTTTTTTTTCACATATTCAATATGAGTTTGAATTTTAGTGAGCTGATGAATCCCGAACCGATCAATTCCGTACTCTAGCAAATATCCGTTTTCATCACTGAGCGAAAAATAACCCGGCTCCAGATCAAGGTTTAATGTTGCCAGAGTCATCCCGTCTTTATCTTTGATAATAATCTCTGTGCCGACATTTTCGGAAATTTCTGCCAATGGGACTGGCTGTATTTGTTTTGTCGAAGACAATATTGATGAAGACTGGACTGGTGAAGGGTGTATCAATGAAGACACGGTTGCTGAAGTACTGGCTGCTGTAAACGTCATACTACTGGTGTCAGACATTACAACTGACGTTATTGCATCCTTTGATTTCCAGACTACTTCGATTGCATAATCCTGCCCTTTTTCCAAACTTAGTATGGGTCTGAAGGGCTTAAGCTCAGGCTCTTTCGGCATCAAACCCTGTAACCCGGTGGTATTCCTGGAAGTAAGATTGGTATTTATCAAGGTGTCGTTTGCAGACTGCCCTGAATGAGGTGGTAAAACAGTGTTGTTGGTGCTGAATCCATTGATTGTGGAAGCCGATGTGTCAGACTTTTTCAGAACGTTTTTTAGAAAGATGGACGCAGGAGTTGAACTTAAAACAGTGGTATCAATAACACTGTCTTCATCCTCTTCATAGTAACCAAGATACAATTTTGAAGAGTCTTCTGGTTCTTCAATTAAAACCAGATGGAACAAAGGCTCCTTTAATGCATACCCACTGAGAGTGTAATAAAGAAAATTAGACTCTTTATTCTGAAAGCGAACTTTGGACTCAATTTTGTTTATTGGTTGACTCCCTTGCATGGTCTTAGCCAACGGATTTATGGAGACAGATATTTTTTTAGAGGTGGTGATCAAGTAGCCATTCATGAATTTTGTGACTTTAATTTTGGCTTTATGATTATATGGCGGCAGGCCGTCGTCAAAAATTTCATTATTCGCAGCCCGGAGAAAAGAGCAAAAAGGCAGCATCAAGGCTAGAAACAGACTTGAAAGTATCTTCATGAATTATACAAACCATCTTAAAGGATAAAAGCCAAAAACAAAGGTTGTTTTCTGGATGCAATAGCTTGCTTGAATGCCAAGAGCAGCGGGAAGCTTAGACAGCACATTTTTACCTGTCCAGTCAAAACCCTAATGAAAGATTACGAAACGGACTGATTAAAGTTCATTGTGCCACAGCAGGTAAATAGTTGAGAGCTGAGGTCAACGGAGCTGTAAGTACTCAGCCATACGGAATCGAATATTTCTGGCTTATTGGGCAGGTGCTCTGCAAGGCGCAACGACGGGCACATAGCAAGCTATGTGACCAGAGTTGCAACGCATCACGACTGCATGGATGCAGGAGCTAGAGCAACGCAGGAGCAGTTGCCGCGAGTGCCTGAACAATAAGTCAGAAAATATGATTTCGCATGGTTGAGTACTTATGTTCTTTATTTTTTAAAAATATGATCGATCGCACAGGGATGGTCAATATTGGTCTATCCTTGTTCATTCGCAGGTTGGGTTTGCCTTGAATTGCAACTGAATGGATTGTGACTCTTGTCACTTTGAGCTGGCTTACGGTGAGTATTTCAGAGTGTTGTCCAGATTGTAATTTTTTATGCCTGGCCACGGTGGGCAGGAGCAAACCTGGTGTATTGAGTCATACCGATTGTGATAACAAAATGACCTCTATCGATAACTTACCTTCCGCTCCGGAACTCTCCAGTGACTTTATGCATTTTATGGAGCACGACCGCATGCAGGCCTGGGGTGTGCATGATTGCCATGCCAGAGCGTTCTATATGAATGAGCACTCTCTTCGGTTGTACGGTATTCCACGCCGCTACAAACTCTGTGGAAAACGGTTTTCAGAGATTCCAGCACCCATATTCTCTCGCTGTGCTGACCAGATTGTGGAGCAGAACAACATTTGTATCAGGGAAAAAAAAGAGATTACTGTCCTGAATGTGCATCCGGGAGGAAATGGCTGGTTTGCCTACATTTCCAGGAAAAAACCTCACTACAACCATCTGCACCAGGTAGACGGTGTGCTCAGCCATGGTTATTCGGTGACGCAGTCATGGATGAAAGCAGCCATGAACATCCGCTGTCTGATGAAGCTGGACGGTCGAGCCAGAGGTCAGTCAACATTTCGTGTGGGTGTCATGCCCAACCTGAGTCCCAGAGAGTCCGAGGTGTTGTTCTTCCTGATTTGCAATCAGCAGATCAAGCAAATTGCCGGCATTCTGTCACTGTCTGAAAACACTATCCGGTCCCACATTGAGCATCTGAAGAAAAAGTTTGATGTGCATTCCGTCGCCCAGTTGATAGAGGCAGCGATTTCTGTGGGCTTTCATGACTTCCTGCCTCCTACTTTACGTCTCAAAGAGCTGTCTATGATTATGGCTAACGATCGGTGATGCACCTGGAAACTGACCGGGAATAGACTGCCCTGCGCGGAAACTGCTCCTGCGTTGTCGCGCAGGATAGTCTTAATTCCGACAGGCTCCTGAGCAGGTGCTACTCCCGATCAGGCTCCCAGAAGCGGATAGATGATATCTGATGCTGTTTTGCAGACCTGTTGAGATTAAGTTAAGTCATTTTTTTGCAATATTACTTGTGAATTTTTCAGAGAGTTAGCTATGGCTTTGTCCCAGAAAAAGGTAGTAGCGATTACATCAATGGGCGGACTCCTTGAAGCCTTCGATTTTACTGTGTATGCGTACATGGTAGTTTATATCTCTCAGGTTTTTTTTCCAGCTTCTGGTACTACCAGTTCACTCATTAATACCTTTGTAACTTTTGCTTTTGGGTACATTTCCAGGCCACTTGGGGCTATCGCCTTCAGTCACTGGGGAGATCGCCATAGCCGTAAATCCAGTTTTACGGTCACCATTCTCTTAATGGCTATCTCAACATTATTGATTGGCCTGCTACCCGGTTACGCTCAGTGGGGGCTGCTGGCACCTGTACTCCTTGCTGTTTTACGTTTTTTGCAAGGGTTTTCTTTTGCAGGTGAGCTTTGTGGTGCTTTCGTTTATCTCTATGAAACCGTCCCTGCTCAATCAAAGGGTTTTGCTGTCAGTATCCTGAGTGCAACCACTATGACTGGAACGCTTCTGGGCATTGGCCTGCAAGGGGTTCTTGTTTATCTGTTGACGGTGGAGCAAATGATTGATTGGGGCTGGCGAGTGCCCTTCATACTGGGTGGATCTCTTGGGGCTGTCAGTTATGTCGTCAGAAGACATTTTGTGGAGCCGGAAGCTTTCAGGCTGCTGTTGGCTCAGGGTGAAGCAGAGAGAGTGCCAGTGCGCACCCTTTTGACGCAATACAAGTCAAAAATTTTTACCGGGTTTCTGCTGGTTATGCCGGTGCTGGTTGCTGTGACAATCCTGGTCCTGTTTATGCCTGGCTATCTGACAGGGCTGCTTGATTATTCGGCCAGAGAAGTGGCGGTGGCCAATGGGATCAGTATGTTTGTCGGAGTGCCTGTATGCCTGCTGACGGGCTGGCTGGCTGATCGGTTAGACAGGCGCTATCTGATGCTGGGGTCTTCTTTTCTGATTGTTGTGATGGCCTGGCCACTTTTTCATTGGTATGCTTCTGGCGATGCGAATCTGCCGGTGACTGCTCTCATTGGAGCCATCTTATGGGGAAGTATTGATGCTATTTCCTTTTTGTTGCTGGTATCGGCCTTTCCAGTAGGCATTCGTTTTACCGGAGTGGCTTTCGTTTACAATATAGCTGCCATGATTTTTGCCGGATTTGGCCCGGTTATCTCAATGGGGTTGATTCGAGTGACACAGTTGCAGGCAGCACCGGCATTTTACCTGATGGTCGCCGGGGTTGTCGGTTGTCTTGGGGCAATGCTGATATCGCCGGAACAGAGAACGAACCATGCACCTGTTTCTGAAGAGCTGGAACCCAGGGCTTAGAAAAATTTCTTGTCTATAAGCCTGTGGGTTTCAACCCTTTGGAGATATTAAAACTTAATTGCGTTTTCCGGTACAAAATTTTCCGGTATCAGGGTAGTTTCCTTGCTGTGATCCTGTGTGAAGGGGAAGTCCAGATTGAAATGCAATCCTCGTGACTCTTGCCGGGAAAGAGCGCATTCAATAATCAATTCCGCAACCTGAGATAGATTTCTCAATTCAATCAAGTCATTGCTGATCTTGAAGTTGCTGTAAAAATCATGAATCTCATGCTGTAACAATCTGGAGCGGTTTCTGGCTCTTAGCAGGCGTTTGGTCGTTCTGACAATGCCAACGTAGTCCCACATGAAGCGTCTGAGTTCGTCCCAGTTGTGCGAGATTACAACATTTTCATCAGAGTCGCTCACCAGGCTGTCGTCCCACACCGGAATTTCAGGGCAGGGAGGTTGATCGGCGATGGTGCGGTTGATGTCTTCGGCACAACTTCTGGCGCTGACGAAACATTCCAGCAGTGAGTTGCTGGCCAGACGATTGGCACCATGCAGGCCGGTAAATGAACATTCACCGATGGCGTAAAGTCCCGGAAGGTCCGTTTGACCGTTAAGGTCAACAAGAATGCCACCGCAGGTGTAGTGGGCTGCCGGAACGATGGGGAGAGGTTCACGGGTCATATCAATCCCGTATTCCAGACACCGTTCATAAATATTCGGAAAGTGGGAAGTAATAAAATCCCGTGGCTTGTGACTGATATCCAGAAACAGACAGTCTGCACCCAGCTTTTTCATTTCATGATCGATGGCTCTGGCAACAATATCTCGGGGGGCCAGCTCGCCACGGTGGTCGTAGTCATCCATAAAGCGTGTTCCATCAGGGCGAACCAGCATACCTCCTTCTCCTCGAACCGCTTCAGATATCAGGAAGGATTTGGCCTTGGGATGGAACAGACAGGTGGGATGAAACTGGTTGAACTCCAGATTGGCAACCCGGCAGCCCGCACGCCAGGCCATAGCAATACCATCTCCGCTGGCACCATCGCTGTTAGTGGTAAAAAGATAGGCTTTGCTGGCTCCGCCACTGGCAATAGCCTGTGCACGTCCACGGAACAGTTTTACCTGGTCTGAACGAATATCCAGCACATAGACCCCGACGCACCTTTGCTCATCCAGGCCCAGTTTGTTGGTAGCAACGACATCGATGGCCAGGTGGTGCTCATAGAGATGAATGTTGGGTTGTTTTCTGGCTTTATCGATCAGGGTTTCTGAAATGGCTCTGCCGGTCGCATCGGCAGCATGAATAATTCTTCTGGTGCTGTGACCGCCTTCACGGGTCAGGTGAAAATTAAAGTTTTTTTCATCTTCTTCATCACGGGTAAAGGGGACACCCTGGTTAATCAGCCACTGGATGCTGGCATTACCCTGTTCTACAACGTGCCTGACAGTGGACTCCCTGCAGAGTCCTGCACCTGCAAGAAGTGTGTCTTCTATGTGTTTGTCCAGGCTGTCTTGTTGTGTGTCCAGAACAGCAGCGACACCACCCTGGGCCCCGGCTGAAGAGCCGGCCATTAGCTCACCCTTACTGAGAATGGCGACTTGAAGTTGGCTGTCCAGGTGCAGTGCTAGTGTCAGTCCCGCTGCGCCACTGCCAATGATTACTACGTCATAGTCAAGTATTGGATGCATGTATATTCTCTGATCCTTTTATAACAGACTGCTGGGTCTGTACCGGGAGTCTGTCACTGACAGACTCAGGTCTGAAAAATATTATGAACACGGGCAGGGAAATTATCCACTGGGCATCAATAGACAGTGGAGATTCCTGTGTCTGAAGCTGGACATAAAGTGAATATGGTCGTTTTACAGGTGAAACTGGAACTAAGAATCATGGCGGTTAAACTCACTTCCATCTAAAGCTGTGTCATAGGTTGCCGATGGTCTGTACGGAGAATATCACTCACCTTTGCAGTGAAAATCATTACGCTCCCTGAGGTTCGTAATGCAGTCTTCGCTTTTGGCGGTATATAAAGCAGACACAACGTACGGCGTTATAAAACACTGAAAAATCGGTATCTAGTATATAGAAATTATGACGAGCACTATAGTACGCTGTGATAGTCCGAATCAGTTTTCAGCCGATACTGTGAATTTTTTTGAATGAGTTCGGGAACTTTCTGGCCAAAACATGGTCTATATAGAAGAAAATAGAGTTCACAGCACAAGCGTGTGTTTGTGGAAAGGGGGGGAGTCTGGTCAGCCGGGATGCCGATTTGTGGTCGGTCAGCTGACTGTCTCATATTTCCATTCCTTTCCCTTTTGCCCATGTGTTTTCTGCAATAGTGGGAGACCCCCTCTATGGTAGAACAACCACAGGCGGACAAGCAGCTCGTTGAGCGCGTTCAGAAGGGCGATAAAGCGGCTTTCGATATGCTGGTTCTCAAGTATCAGCATCGTGTACTGGGTCTGGTAGGTAGTTACATTACTGACTATCAGGAAGTGCAGGATGTAGCTCAGGAAACGTTTATTAAGGCCTATCGGGCAATAGACAAGTTTCGCGGCGACAGTTCTTTTTATACCTGGCTGTACCGGATTGCTGTGAACACTGCCAAGAATCATCTGGTTTCCAGGGGGCGCAAGATTCCGGAGTCTGAGATTGATGTTCATGATGCAGATTTTCTGGACACTACAACGTCTCTTCGAATGGTTGATACCCCCGAGAGAAATCTTTACCGGGATGAGATTGAACGGGTTATCCATGATGTAATCCGTCGTCTGCCGGATGAGTTGCGAACGGCTGTCGTGCTGAGGGAGTTTGATGGTCTCAGCTATGACGAAATTGCTAATGTTATGGATTGTCCCGTCGGTACGGTAAGATCAAGAATCTTTCGTGCCAGAGAGGCGATTGATAAGGAAGTCGAGCCACTTTTGCGTCGCGGTCCATAACTGGCCGTTAAGGCCATGAGTGAAGAAAATGATTTCCTTATGGTGATCATTTTCGTGTTATGTTGATTGATATTGTTGATACTTGATGCATCGGGTATCAGACAGGTCGGATGACCGGAGGTATGCCTATGAGTGAGAAGACACCTCACAATCATGCCCAGGAAAGGTTGAATGAGTCACTGTCAGCAGCGATGGACGGTGAAGCTGGAGAGTTTGAACTGCGTCGGGTGCTTGATAATATCGGCAGCGATGAAGATCTACGGGGCAAAGCTCGCAGGTATCAGATAGCAGGTGACGCGCTGCGGCGAGAAACCAACGAATTTATGAATATCGATCTGTCAGCCGGTATTCGCGACCAACTGGAGGCTGAGCCACCTCATTCTCTGGCTAAAGAAAGATCTGTAACCGGTTACAGCGTCTTGAAGGGTGTTGGGCATTGGTGGTTTAAAGCGGGGCGACTAGCGGTAGCTGCTTCTGTTGCATTGGCTGTGTTGCTGGGTGTAAAAAATTACCACACCACTCCGGAAGCTTTACCTCTGGTCACATCGGTAACTGATCAAACGACACTGTTGCAGCCTGTGCAGATCATGCATAATGGCTATGGTGCTGCCGGGATCCAGGCGGGATACAACTCTCGTCAGCATGACAGCATTACCCCGGAACAACTTGCTCAGGCCCAGAGCGTAGCAGACAGGGCTATTAAAGAACGTTTCAGGGCTTATGCACTTCAGCATGCTGAAATGAGTGCCATGAATTCAGGACAGGGAATCCTCCCTTTTGCACGCTTGACCACTTTTGAATCACAATGAGTTTATGAAAGGAATTCGATTGAACAGGGGGCGTTTACTGCCATTACTGCTGGTTTTGCTGGTAGTAACAGTGGGTCGTCCCTTTGCTGACGGGGAGTCATCAAAATCGGGCAATCCGTCATCAAAACCTGCCGACCAGTCATCTAAATCTGTCGGTCAGTCATCTAAGCCTGTCGGCCGGTCATCCAAGCCTGCCGATACGCCCGAAAAGTGGTTGGAAACCATGATTCAGGCCACTCAAAATCTTACCTATCGCGGACACTTTGTTTACCAACAGGGTGCTAATCTTGAGACCCTGGCAGTTACGCATACGCTTCAGAAGGTGAATGGTAAGTCAGAAGAGCTGGAGAGTATTGCTTACCTTGATGGATTGCCCAGAGAGATGGTTCGTCAGGGAAACAATATCACTTTTGCCAGCGCTGGAAGAGAGCCTGCAAGGTTTGAGCACGAGTCTCTGGTTCCTATGGTGGGGCGTTTTACTTCCGGTCATTTTGACAAACATTACAAACTGAAGCCAGCCGCACTGGACAGGGTGGCGGGCAGGGAAGCCGTTCAGCTGCTGGTGGTACCAACGGACCGCTTCCGTTACGGTTATCAATTATGGCTGGATCGTCGAACCGGTCTGCTGCTCAAGTCCGTTATGGTGGACAAAGAAGGCAGGATCATCGAGAGAATGCAGTTTACCAGCCTTGAATTTCCGAAAGAGTTGACTTCGCAAGAGCTGGAGCGATTAAAACGGAAACTGCCTGAATCATCGGGCAAGAATGTAGTGAAACTTAGCAGTAAATCAGTCCCTGAAAAGGCTGAATGGAAATGGGAAACTGGCTGGATACCTGAAGGCTTTTCGCCTCGTGGCCACAGCAGTAGAAACTCAGCTGTCAGTAATCAAAAGGTGGATACTCTGAACTTTTCTGATGGACTGGCCAGTTTTTCAGTATTTGTTGAGCCGGATGAAACCCGGGTATTGAGTCAGGCTACTGAGCAGATCGGTTCTATGGCAGCAGTGTCTAAAGTCTTTCGTAACGGTGCAAAGTATTTTCATGTCACTGTTTTGGGAGAGATTCCATTGGGTACGGCCGAGAGGATAGCGGTTTCAGTTCGCCCCAGGGAACAGAGTCGGAAGGCAGATAAATGATTGAGGAAGAAGGCAGGGTTGTGGCTATTGAGCAGGGGGCTGTCTGGGTAGAAACCATTCGCAAAAGCACCTGTTCGAGTTGCAGTGTACGAAATGGCTGTGGTCAGAATCTGCTTGAGAAGTATCGCTCCAATAAACATCAGTCGTATATCCAGGCGATCAATGACTTCTCTATTGAAGAGGATGATCAGGTCATCATAGGTATACCTGAAAGTGCGTTGATGAGAGCCTCGTTTCTGGTTTATCTGATGCCATTGGTAGCTATGATGGGGGCACTCTTGCTGGCCACGGTTGTTGGCTGGAATGATTTTTTTACCGCCTTGTCTGCTATGGCAGGCCTTGCTGCGGGGTTTGTTTCCGTGCGTATGCTGGGTCATTCAACCAGCGACCAATGTCGCGTCAGGGTGATAAAGGTGATGCCCCGCAAGTTGGTCGGACCTGAACTAATCACAATCGATCAGTCCTGGTCTGCATAAACAGCTTAAAACAAAGAAAAATGTTTTTTAACATGAAAAATGAATATGGAAAGTTAGCCATCAGAATATTTTTCATAATAAACGTTATAACCATTCATTCACAAAACCCATTTTGGGTCTCTAATCACAAGGTGTAAGGAGAAGTCAGGTTCATGAACAGGGTCAACCTTCTCTTCAGGAACTTTATTTATTTTCTGAGTCTCTCGCTGCTTTCATTGCAAATGGTTAAGGCCACTGAGTTGCCGGACTTTGACCGATTGTTTGAAGAGGCCTCGCCCGCAGTCGTTAATATCAGCACACTTGCGACCCCAAAACAGGGGCGTGGGCAGATTTATGGTCCGGGCGGCGAAGAGTTGCCCGAGATATTTCGTCGCTATTTTGGTTTACCGATGCCTGAGGCGCCTTCTGGTAAGCCGCAGCCCATGTCCCTGGGTTCCGGATTTATCATCTCTGATGATGGCTATATCCTTACTAACAATCATGTGGTGCAGGGTGCAGATAAAATTATCGTCAGACTGCATGATCGCAGTGAGAAGGTGGCCAAACTGATTGGTGCCGACAAGCGCTCTGATCTGGCGTTGCTTAAAATTGAGAGTGATGCCAGTTTGCCCGCAGTGAAGATGGGTAATTCGGAAGATATTAAACCGGGACAATGGGTGGCAGCTATTGGTTCACCCTTTAACTTTGAGTATTCCATCACCAAAGGCATTGTCAGTGCTCTGGACAGAAGTCTGCCCAGTGACGCCTATGTTCCATTCATTCAGACAGATGTGCCTATTAACCCGGGTAATTCCGGTGGCCCGCTGTTCAACATGAAGGGTGAAGTGATTGGTATCAATTCCCAGATTTTTACCCGCTCCGGTGGTTTCATGGGGCTGTCTTTCGCTATTCCTTCGGACCATGTTGAATGGGCTGTTGAACAGCTTAAGGATAAAGGCTACGTCTCTCGTGGCTGGCTGGGGGTGGCTATTCAGGAGGTGGATCGCGATCTGGCAGAGTCTTTTGGTCTTGAAAAGCCGATGGGGGCCCTGATCAGTCAGATTGTGCCCAGTGGACCTGCAGACAAAGCCAAGTTGCAACCAGGCGATATCATTACCCGGGTCAATGGTCGTGAGATCATGAGATCTGGTGCTCTTCCCATGGCAATTGGTGTTATCAAGCCGGAAGACAAGGCAACGCTTGAGCTGATTCGTGAAGGCAAGAAAAAAATCATTAAGGTGGAAGTCGGCGAGTTGCCTGATGAGCAGGGGCAGGGCTCAGAACGTCCTCAAAGCACAGATATTAAAAAGAACCGTCTGGGCATCCAGGTCGAAGCCCTCAATGATGACTATCGCAACAAGTTGCGCCTTGAAAAGAGTGTTAAAGGAGTGGTGGTGACTGGCGAAATTTCAGGTGTGGGTCGATCCATTGGTCTTCGTAAAGGGGATGTTATCACAGATCTGAATAATGACCGTATTCAATCAGTTAAGGACTTTAACAAGGTAGTGGCTGATCTTCCTGTAGATCGCTCGGTTTCCATGAGGGTAATTCGTGGTGGGCAGTCAGGCTACATCACATTCCGGCTGACCGAATAATTCAGTTCTGGTTGGGGTTTCAGGTCTTCAGGGGTGATCTGTATCTTCAGATGCTGTAGACTTCGTCTGAATTTACAGCAGCTTCGCGCCTTTGTTTCAGGCTCGCGAAGACCCTGCAAGCTGAACAACTGTCCTCGTGAAAGAGATTGAGCTCTGAACGGGGACAAATTTTTTGTAGTGATGCAATCGTGAGCGACTTAAGTCATATCAGGAATTTCTCCATTATTGCCCATATCGACCACGGTAAGTCGACGCTGGCAGATCGCTTTATCCAGTCCTGCGGAGGGTTAAGTGATCGTGAAATGCAAGCCCAGGTTCTTGACTCCATGGAACTTGAGCGTGAGCGTGGTATTACCATCAAGGCGCAGAGTGTCACTCTGGACTATACCGCTAAAGACGGTATCACCTACCAGTTGAATTTCATTGATACGCCCGGACACGTAGACTTTTCCTATGAAGTTTCACGTTCTCTTTCTGCCTGTGAAGGTGCTCTGTTGGTAGTGGATGCTGCTCAGGGCGTTGAAGCTCAGTCTGTGGCAAACTGTTACACCGCAATCGAGCAAGGGCTGGAAGTGATGCCCGTGCTGAATAAAATGGATCTGCCTCAGGCAGAACCTGAGCGAGTTGCGCAGGAAATCGAAGAAATTATCGGTATTGATGCCCTGGATGCAGTCCGCTGCTCCGCCAAGAGTGGTCTGGGTATTGACGATGTGCTTGAGCGTCTGGTTCAGACTATTCCTGCTCCAGAAGGTGATGTCGACGGTGAGTTGCAGGCCTTGATTATTGATTCATGGTTTGATAACTATCTTGGTATTGTATCTCTGGTCCGTGTCAAGAACGGTACCTTGAAGAAAGGTGACAAGGTGCTTGTCAAATCGACTGGCCAGACCCACGGCGTAGATAATGTGGGTATCTTCTCTCCAAAGATGGATGCTACTGGTGAACTGAAAGCGGGTGAAGTCGGCTATGTTATCGCCGGCATCAAGGACATTCATGGAGCACCAGTGGGTGATACCCTGACTCTGGCAAAAACACCGGGTGTTCAGGAGCTACCAGGTTTTCAGAAGGTCAAACCTCAAGTTTATGCAGGTCTTTTCCCGGTCAGCTCTGACGACTTTGAGTCTTTCCGTGAAGCCCTGGAAAAACTGAGTCTTAATGATGCTTCTTTGTTCTACGAGCCTGAAAGCAGTGATGCCCTGGGCTTTGGTTTCCGCTGTGGCTTCCTGGGTATGCTGCATATGGAGATCATTCAGGAGCGACTTGAACGTGAATATAACCTGGATCTGATTACTACTGCACCGACGGTTATCTACCAAGTAGAGCTGAAAAATGGCGATCTGGTAGAGGTTGATAACCCATCCAAACTACCAGATCCAGCTGGTATCCAGGAAATCAGGGAGCCCATCGTTCAGGCAAATATTCTGGTTCCCCAGGATTATCTGGGTAACGTGATCTCCCTGTGTGTTGAGCGTCGGGGAGTTCAGAAAGACATGCAGTTCACTGGCAGCCAGGTGGCAATAACCTATGATATGCCTATGAACGAGGTGGTTCTGGATTTTTTTGATCGTCTGAAGTCTGTTAGTCGCGGTTTTGCGTCTTTGGACTACAGTTTTGATCGTTTTGAAATGGCCAACATGGTTAAGCTGGATATTCTGATCAATGGTGAGAAAGTTGATGCACTGGCTCTGATTGCTCATAGAGATCATGCAGTCTCCAGAGGTCGTTCACTGGCTGAAAAGATGAAAGAGATTATCCCGCGCCAGATGTTTGATGTGGCCATTCAGGCTGCAGTAGGTGGTCAGATCTGTGCACGGACCACTGTTAAGGCGCTGCGCAAGAATGTGACTGCGAAATGTTACGGTGGTGATGCTTCTCGTAAGCGTAAGCTGCTTGAGAAGCAGAAAGCAGGTAAGAAACGGATGAAGCAGGTGGGGCGGGTTGAAATTCCTCAGGAAGCTTTTCTTGCTGTGCTTAAGGTAGATAAATAACTGACCTTTGATAAAAAGTGTCAGGGTTACTCAATGGAGAGTCTGTCATAACAGGCGGGCTTCCCATGAATATGAAAAAACATCCCGTTGAGGCAGCTTAGATTCTGCCTTGGCAGCAATTTTGGTAGAAAAAAGATCGGGTATCTGAGAACAAATAACCATGGATATTAATTTTCCACTGCTGTTGGTTCTGGCGGTTTTTATTACAGGTCTGGTTGCGCTGTTTGACAGGCTGGTTCTATTGCCCAAAAGAAAGGCGGCCATAGAAAGCTTCAACTCCAGTTCGGGTTCTGAGCCGGACGAGGAGACTCTGGTCAGTCTGGAGAAAGAGCCCAGTATTGTTGAGACCTCGAAGTCGATATTTCCGGTTCTGGCTCTGGTGCTGGTGGTCCGGTCTTTTCTCTTTGAGCCCTTTCAGATTCCCTCCGGTTCCATGATACCTACCCTGCAGGTGGGAGACTTTATTTTGGTAAACAAGTTTGAATACGGACTTCGTCTACCGGTCATTGGTACCAAAATTGTCTCCATCAATGAGCCAGAGCGTGGCGATGTTATGGTCTTCAAGGAGCCACAAAATCCGAATATCAATTTTATCAAGCGGGTGATTGGTATACCGGGAGATGAAATTCGCTATTTGAACAAGAAACTCACCATCAATGGCAAGCCGGTTCCCGAGAAATACATCGCGCAACTGAGGGATGAAAGTCGAGCTTATCAGCTGTTTGAAGAGACCATTGATGATAAAAGCTTCGAGATTCGCAAGGACCTGGGCGTGAGAAGTCTGCGAGCTGAAGGAATCTGGGTCATTCCCCAAGGGCAGTATTTTATGATGGGGGATAACCGGGATCGCAGTAACGACAGTCGATATTGGGGAACCGTGCCTGAGAAGAATATTGTCGGTAAAGCCGTTTATATCTGGATGCACTGGCCGAGCTGGACTCAGCTGCCCGGTTTCAAGAATAATGGGACAATAAATTAATTATTCTCTCGGTTTGGCTCTGCCTGTTACGGTGAGCAGAGACAGAGTTGTCCCGGGGTTTAAAAAACGGACAATAATAGCCCGGCGGGAGGGATCATGACCGTTGCAAAAAACAGACAAAAAGGACTGAGTACTTTGGGCTGGCTGGTAGCTATACTGGTCGGTGGTTTTATGATCATGTTGACTCTCAAGGTGACACCGGTCTATCTGGATGATTATGCCATCAAGAAAGTGCTGACGTCTTTGGATACCAGGCCAGGTATTAAAGAAGCGGGAGTGCAGCAGGTAAGAGAATGGCTAAATAAGGGGCTCTCGACTAACCGGGTGCAGCTGGCCAGGGAAGAATCCAATGTTCTTCGGAATAAGGGCCAGTCGGTGGCGGTTGAAATCAATTATGAGCGTCGTGTACATCTGGTGCACAACGCTGATCTTGTATTAACTTTTGAACATAACTGGAATGCTAAAACTCAGTGAAGACTGATGAACTTGCCCGGCTGGAAAGACGGCTGGGCTATACATTTTCTGATCGTAACCGGCTGGAGCTGGCTCTGACCCACAGGAGCTGTGGCAGTCGTAATAATGAACGACTCGAATTCCTTGGGGATTCCATCGTTAACTTTGTCATCGCAGAAGCTCTGTTTGAGCGTTTTCCTGATGCCCGGGAAGGCCAGCTAAGCCGACTGCGTGCTCGTATGGTACGAGGAGCGACACTGGCTGAAATTGGCCGTGAATTCCAGTTGGGAGACTCTCTGCGATTGGGTTCGGGTGAGTTGAAGAGTGGTGGCTATCGTCGCGAATCCATTTTGGCGGATGCGGTAGAAGCGATTATTGGTGCCATCTATCTGGATGCTGGCATGGAGGCTTGTCGTGCGCGTATTCGCAGCTGGTTTACTGATCGTTTGGCAGGGCTCTCCGTCACCGATCAGCAGAACAAGGACCCTAAAACCCGTCTGCAAGAGTTCCTTCAGGCTCGTCAGAATCCTCTGCCAAAATATCGGGTGTTGAATATTGAAGGTGATGCCCATGATCAGGTGTTCACTGTGGTTTGTGAGCTGGAAAGTCTGGACATAACCACTGAAGGTCAGGGGCCCAGTCGTCGAGGGGCAGAGCAGCAAGCTGCCCGTTTTGCATTGGAAAAACTGCGAGTAGATAATCAATGATTTCAGCCGTGACCGGATCTGAAGCAGTGACTGAAGGTCAACGATGTGGCTACGTGGCAATTGTCGGGCGCCCTAATGTAGGTAAATCAACGCTGCTCAACCATGTTCTGGGACAGAAGCTGTCCATTACCTCCCGCCGTCCCCAGACCACACGACACCAGGTTCTTGGTATAAAGACGGAAGATAATGTACAAACCATATTTGTGGATACCCCCGGTATGCACAAAGTGGAAAAGAAGGCCATTAACCGTTACATGAACCGTGCTGCCAGCAGTGCTCTGACCGGTGTTGATGCCGTCGTGTTTGTTGTCGATCGTTTGACCTGGACCGAAGAAGACCAACTCGTGCTCACTAAACTCAGTCATGCCAAGTGTCCGATTATTCTGGTACTGAACAAGGTCGATCGTCTCAAGGAACGCAAAGAAGAGCTGATGCAGTTTATGCAGGAAGTTTCTGATAAGGCGAACTTTAAAGCTATTATTCCGGTGTCGGCTCTGCACGGTCATAACCTGAAAGAACTGGAAAAATTGATTGCTGATCTGATGCCTGAGAGTATTCACTTCTTCCCGGAAGACCAGATCACTGATCGCAGTTCCCGCTTCATGGCCGCTGAGCTGATTCGTGAAAAGATCATGCGTCAGCTGGGTGACGAACTGCCTTACGAAATGACGGTTGAGATCGAAGAGTTCAAGCAGGAAATGCGTCCAAAAGGCCCATTGCTGGTCATCAGTGGTCTGATTCTGGTTGAACGCTCCAGTCAAAAGGCGATTGTCATTGGTGATAAGGGTGCCAGACTGAGACAGATCGGTCAGGAAGCCCGGATTGATATGGAAAAAATGTTCGACAGCAAGGTCATGTTGAATCTCTGGGTTAAGGTCAGGGGAGGCTGGTCTGATGATGACAGGGCTCTGAAAAGCCTTGGCTACGACTTCGACTGATGAATGAACTGAGCGCAGCCTGGATGCTGCACAGCAGACCCTACAAGGAGCGCTCTGTTATTGCTGAATTCCTGGTGAAAGACCATGGCCGTATTGCCATGGTTATCAGAGGGGTTCGTCAGGCAAAATCCCGCTCCTGGGCTATTCAGCCCTTTACCCGGCTCTTCGTCAGTTGGAGAGGGCGGTCAGAACTGAAAACTCTCAACAGCTTTGAAACCGCTGCCGCCATAAACCTGAAGGGACAATCACTCTACTGTGGTTTTTATCTGAATGAACTCTTGATGCGTTCAGTGTTGCCAGGACAGCATGTTGAGGGGTTGTTCGACCTGTACAGTGCTGTGCTGCAACAACTGACTTCGGGAGCGCCTCTGCAACCTTTGTTGAGAGTGTTTGAGATTGAATTGCTGGAAATAACTGGCTACGCCCCGTCATTGACTTCTGACGCTGCATCAGGGACAGACATAAAACCCGATCTGCTTTATGAATTCAAAGCCGGAGTGGGTTTTATACCTGTTCTTGAGCTTAGGGAAAAAGACCGGTCCCACTATTTTTCCGGAGAGCTGCTGCTGTCTCTGGCAGAGAGGCGTTTTGACAAGGTTCGGCATTATCCGGGCTATAAACGATTAACCCGTCTGGCACTGGTTCCTCTGGTGGGAGAGAAGCCGCTGAAAAGTCGGGAATTTTTCCGTACCAGGGAGAAGTTTGTCTCATGATTCCTCACAACCGCATCCTGCTGGGTGTGAACATTGATCATATCGCAACCATCCGTCAGGCCCGGGGAGGTACTTACCCTGATCCGGTTCAGGCCGCCATTGAGGCGGAGCAGGCAGGAGCCGATGGTATCACTCTGCATTTGCGTGAAGATCGCCGTCATATTCTGGATCGGGATGTCAGGCTGATTCGCCATGTACTTCAGACCCGTATGAATCTGGAGATGGCTGCTACGGAAGAAATGTTAGCCATTGCTGAAGAGGTTCTGCCTCATGCGGTTTGCCTGGTACCCGAAAAACGCGAAGAGCTGACCACCGAAGGGGGGCTGGATATTGTTGGACAGATGTCTTCCACCTCCTCTGCCTGCTCGCGAATGGCAAAGGCTGGTATTGAAGTTTCTCTTTTCATTGATCCGGATCTGGGGCAGATAGAAGCTTCTGTGGAAGCGGGAGCGCCTGTCATTGAACTACATACTGGTGCATACGCCGATGCAGAAACACCAGAAGCTATGCAGGTAGAGCTGGACAGGCTGAAAAAAGCCACTGAGTTTGCCCTGTCTAAAGGCTTAATAGTGAATGCCGGGCATGGTTTGAACTATCAGAACGTGGAGCCTGTTGCTGCTATCAATGGCATGAATGAATTGAATATTGGTCATTCTATTATTGGTCGGGCATTTTTTAGCGGATTGAAAACTGCCGTGAAAGAGATGAAGACCTTAATGCTGAGAGCTTCTCTTCATAAATGATTGCAGGCATAGGCACGGATATCGCCAGTATTGCGCGATTCAGGAAAATCCTGGAGCGGCGGGCAGAGGCCTTTGCCCGCCGAATTCTTACGGATTCCGAGCTGGAAATCTTTGCGTCTCACCCCCAGCAGGCAGCCTGGCTGGCCAAACGCTTTGCGGCCAAGGAAGCCGCTTCCAAGGCTCTGGGAACCGGCATAGGCAAGGTTTCGTTTCGGCATCTTGAGACATTCAGTGATGAGAGGGGCGCACCTCGTATGCGTTTTTTGGACTACGCCCGGGAACTTCAAAAAGAGAGGGGGATAAAAGCGATCCATCTGAGCCTCTCTGATGAAGCAGAGCATGCTATCGCTTTTGTTATCCTTGAGTGCTAACCCTGATTGTTATTACTCTTGTGGTTAGACCTTGTCGCTGGCTATTTCTCAAGATACAGGCTCTCTTTAATTTCACGTGTGTTTTTGCATCTCCCAAACCGGGACCCAGAAGTTAACAACTCGTTCCCACGCTCTGCGTGGGAATGCATACCTCCCCTGAAAAGCTTACTCTACAGCGCGAGATAGGTATGGGTTCCCACGCTGGGACCCACAGGACCTGAAAGCATGGGAATCAGAGTTTTGCAACAGCCTCTGGTTGGTGGAGGATATCAATAAGAGCGGCCCAAACAATGCCATCTATTCCGTGGCTGAGTTAGCTTTGTCTTCCGGTTTTGGTACAGCCGCATCAATATCAGAAGGATTCCCTTCCAGATCATCTCCAGCGTCGTTAGGGCCATATAAATAGCTGGGCCCGGGATGCTCTTGCAGCATTTCTTTTCCGGATTCAAGCTCACTGTCAGCGGCGTCAACTTCAAGAGAATGTCTCACCTCAAAGGTTCGGGTAGCAATATTAAATGTGACGTCAACAGCTACTGATTCTCCAGTTTTTGTGAAATTAGCCGGACTGACACGAAAAACACTCCTGAGCTTATCTGTAACGTCGTCATTGGCACATAAATAGCTCGTCCCGGGATATAGACTCAGCATTTCTAGCCAGGACTCAGCTTCGCGGTAAGCTGATCTAACTTCAAGAGGATTCTCCATCGTGAACATGGCTTCTATTAAATCGTCGGCTAAAATTGCCTTGTTCACCGAGTTAAAATGCCATGCATTATAGAATTCAGCATTATCAGGAACATGAATGGCGAACAAGCAACCATTAATCTCTGTAGCTTGAACATTCTCATTGATCCCAATCCATTCACGTTCATCCACATGCAATTGTAAGATTTTATTATCATTGTTTTCTGAATTATCATCAGAAGTCTTAATAGAATATGAAGACAATCCTCTAGTCTCAAAGCGATATCTATAATCAGAAGTGTCTATAAAGCGAGGGGCTTTATTTTTATCAAAATTTTCTATGATGGCTTTCTGCCTATCTGGCTCCATTAGCTTCTGGTAAGGACCCGCAGTAGATTGATTAGTTCCATAAGAGTTAAAATTATTCATAAGATTCTCCTTTACTTGGTTGTTGGGTTATTCCGTAGTCACTGCCCAGAATTTGCAGGCGCCTTTTGAACTCGATGAGTTGCAGCCCGGAAAAATCCGCGAGCTTCAGCTCAAAATGAACAACTGCGTCCTGTACTAATTTGGACGCAACCAAATAAAAAAAGTTCCAATCAAAAAGACACCCATAAATTTGCTTTACCATCCACCTGGTCTACTTTTTCACCCATCACTGATTTTTTACCCAGACAGGTGAGTTCATGGCCCAAGCTCGCAATACCCTGATTGATCCCGGCACAACGCCTTATTACCACTGCATGGCAAGATGTGTTCGTCAGGCTTACCTCTGTGGAGAGAACCACCTGACTGGCAAGAACTACGAGCATCGCCGTCAGTGGGTGGTGGATAAACTCCGGGAACTGGTTTCAGTCTTTGCTATCGAAGTCTGTGCTTACGCTGTCATGTCGAATCATTATCATGTGGTTTTGCACATCAATCAGTCATCTGCCAGAGGCTGGTCACGGAATCAAGTGCTTCACCGTTGGACGACCTTGTTCAGAGGTCCGCTTCTGGTGCAAAGGCATCTGGCCGCTGACAAGCTGGGCAGAGCTGAATTGGCCCGTATCGATGAATATGCTGAGGAATACCGGCGTCGTTTAACGGATATCAGCTGGTTTATGCGCTGCCTGAATGAACATCTTGCTCGTGAGGCCAACAAAGAAGACGAGTGTAAAGGACGCTTCTGGGAAGGACGCTTTAAAAGCCAGGCATTGCTGGACGAAGCAGCGTTACTGACCTGCATGACCTACGTTGACTTGAATCCGATTCGGGCTGGAAAGGTAGAAACACCGGAAGAATCAGACTACACGTCGATTCAGGAACGCGTAGAGCAGGGTACACATTCTGAGACTAAAAATCAGCCGCTGACCCTGAAACCTTTTTGTTTGCAGGGCCAGAATACGGACGTTGCCCTTCCGTACCTTCTTCACGACTATCTGGAACTGGTTGACTGGAGTGGCCGCATTGTCAGGGCAGACAAGAAAGGTTCCATCCCGTCGTGTACCCCTCCGATTCTTGAAAGATTGGACATTGATCCGGATGAGTGGCTGAAAACCATGCAATGGAATAATCGTTTTTATCGGGCAGTTGGCCGTCTGAAGGCGATGAAGGCTTATGCACTTGAAGCCGGACAGAAGTGGCTTCGAGGTTTAAACGCTTGCAGTCGTTTGTACCTGACAGGTTAGCGTAGAAGTCAGTTAAGACGTCAAAGACCCTCTCTTTATCTCTCTTCGACTTATGTCGGAATGTATTTGTATTGCCTGAATTATGGCTTGAACAGCCTCTGTTCGTTGGGTGGCGCTGTGTGGTTCGTTGATACGCTACTTGAAGATAGATTTTTCTGATCCTTTTTGGGAGTACACATTTTTGAATGTCTTAATTTTTTATTTTTTTTTATGGGTGTCTTAATTTTTTATTTTTTTTATTTTTTTTATGGGTGTCTTAATTTTTTTTGGGTGTCTTAATTTTTTTACTAATCTCAGCATTGTCAGGTCTGGCTAAAACCTGTGGTCTGGGTGGCACTGGAGCATTTATGACTTACTTTTTTCTTTTCACTTCAAAGTCGGCCCTGATGCCATAGACCGACATTTCGATATTGGTGACCTTCATAAAGTCACTGCCAGAAGTAATAAAATGGTGACTACGATCAAAAACCCTGTTTTCCGAACTGTTATTAAACTCCAGATCATCACCGCTCACAGCAATAACAACATCGAGTATGGTGCTGGTCAGTATATCCTCGGAAACGTTGATTACGATCTTTGAGTCAGAATCAAGTCTGATTTTTCCGGTGGCGGAAAGCAGGGGGTTCATATTATTGAAATAATCAATCTTTGTAACTGTGATATTGGTGGTACCTCCGGAGCCATTAAAGTCAGCAACAACAGATTCCTGCAGCATTGACAAGGTACCCGCATTCCTCACATTACCACTGCTTTTCATAACTCCGAGGGATGCGACCGCTCCCGCATTATTATTAAAGTGTCCGTTACTCCAGTAACTTGCGGCAGTCAATGCTCCCGAATTGGTGGCCGTCAATGTGCTTCCGGAAATGTTCAGCCCCATAGAGACGTTAATATTGCCACCCACCCTGTTGCTAAAAGGGCCAGTAATATTCATATTACCGTCTATGTTGAGATAGCCTGAGTTATCGATACCGGCAGAATCATAATTTCCGGCCACAGAAAATCTATTGCCTTTGCCCATGACCTCTTCAGCCGTCGCTGGGGAAGCAAGAGTTACTGAAAGCGCTGCTATGACAGTCAAGTTAAAAAACGCTTTTTGAAAACCATCCATGGGTACTAAATCCTTAATTCCGGGTTGAAAAACAGGGCCTTCTACCTGAATAATGTGAGGCAGACAGGTTGTGAAGCACTCAAAAACCGTAAAGGTTCATCCTTGACCAGAAAAATTCCCAATGACCGGTCGAGCACACCAACGCTCTCAATGACAGCATAACTGAAGCTTCCAAGTCTTTACAACGTATGCCTGATTGCACATGTGCTCTTCAGCAATACTGGCAACAACATCTGCTGTGATCAGGCAGAGCAATCTGAATGAGATTGGCTCATTACTTGAGCAAACCTTCATTAACTGCAATTGCTTGCGAGAAGCGCTCTCATAAGAAGGACTCTCATGATCGTAAGGAGTGACAGTACCGGTGAGTGCGTTCGCTGCGTGACCAGCCGATAACCGGGCAGATTTGTTTGCAGTGTCCTAAGTCGGGCCTGATCTTGTAGGTTGAATGCTCTCCATAGCTTTAATCTCCTTGAAATGAAACCCTTACTTTATTCCGTTACCGGGCCTCTTTTTCTGCACTACATCAGTTCACAAAAGCGCACTCAGAAGGTGAAAATCAGAGTCATAGGATGACACACGAACGCTTTTTATCTTTCGGCTTTTCAAGCTAATCTCAACTTTCGGTTTCAGGTTCAACTTCAATCGGGCGCCCGGCTGCAGCCATAATATCCGGATCCGATTTCAGTCTGTCACTGAGATATTTGTAAATGTCGGCATTTTCGTAAGTGCGGGTATTTCCCAAGAGCACTGGCAGGACAAAGTCCTTGTCATTTTTAAGGGACTCAGTTGCATGGATCAAGACCATAGGGTTTTCTGCAATGAGGACTCTCAAGAGGGATTCGTTGTTTTTTACTGTCTGCCCGGCATATTTTATGGAATGAAAACTATATCGGGTAGCTGCCATAACCACATCTGGGGTATTTTTGAGATCGGTACTGGCATACTCAAGCGCAGGATAGCCAGGATCACTAATGGCAAGCATTACCAGAGGTTTATGCTTTTTGAGACGATCGCTGGCATATTCTAATAATCGCCCTCGCGATCCTATTGCAGACTTGGCTATTTCGAAATCATCCCTGAATGCGTCGGAGACATAACGGAATAACATCGGGTTTTGTTCTATCAGGAAAAGCACCAGGTCCTTATCGTGATCTAAATCAAAGTCCTCACGCAAGAGTGTAAAAGTAAGCTCCGGGTGGAAGTCTTCAATGACCATGTGGGTCAGCAGTTCCTTTATTATTCTTGCCGCATCATCGGGTTTGAGTCGTTTGCTGGCGTCGGCTAACATTTGGCGAAGTTCTGAACTTCTGTACGAGCCCTGAAATGCCTCAAGAGTTTCATGAGTATTTTTGGCCATTTCATGTAACAACTTGCATTCGTCGTCCAGATAATCAACGAACGCATAGTTTTTTTGACATTGATGCCTGTTGCGGCTTTCGAATACATCCACAACCAGGCAATGTTTGAATATCCAGTTATTTGCAGAGTCGCTCAGCCCGGTTTGAGACTTTTTAACCAGCGTTTCAAAATTCCATTCGTCAAGATTTTCACCGCGATTAAATTTGTTGATTGACATATCCAGGTCGGTCAGTCCGCTCAGAACAGTCACTAATTTCACAAAGCCCTCTTGTAATGCTTTTTTTGAATCAACCTGAGTGTATTCTATGGTCATTTTCCATGCATTTTTATTGAAACTGATTGCCATTGGCAGTGAATGACTATCAATCGATGCGCAGCGCAGTGTCTGGATCAAAAACCAGAAACGTTTCAATTTACCCTGTAAGTGTGTGTTTTCCTCGTCTTGGGAAAATTTATCAGAGATGTCGAGGCGGAGTGTACGGCCCTTGCCTCCCTCGGCCTGTTCCAGCATGGATATAGTGCAGACGTGTACTCCGAGTGTTGCACTGACAAAAGCGGCATCCACCATATTAAGTATCCGTAGCCTTAATGTGGCAAGTTTGCTCAGTACCGACATGCAATTGTCGTTTAATAGTCCCCAGGCGCCCTGGGGGAGTATATTAATCAGCACTTCGGTGTATGAAATTTTGGTGATTTGTCCCTGTCCTGATGCTGCTGCCACCGAGTCGAGTGCAAGAACGAATTTCTGATGAAGCCAGAAAATCAGGTCGTGGGCAGAACTAATATCGCGCACAAATCTGGACCGGGTCAGTTTTTGCAATCTATCCTGCAAGGTCTGGCAATCGCTTAGCCACTGTCTGAAATTTGCGGGCTGGTCGGGTAATTCCAGACCGGTGGTCAGCGGCAAGACTACCTTTAAGCGCAGTTTATCAATGGCATCTTTCAGGCTTTTGCATTGTTCTTCAAGGAGTCGGATTTCCTTGATAAGATTTTTGACTTGAGATGGTGCAGTATTCGATTCAGATGCTGTGGCCAGACCTAAAAAGTGTTGATAACCAGAGACAAACAGGTCTAAATCCTTCTGTAGTTGCTGAATCTCAAGGTCAAGTTGTTGTAATAGTTTCGATCGGTTTGCTGACATGCTGACTGCCTTACTTCGGCCCGGGCCAAGGCAGCGACTTGTTATACGGTCAGGGTGAAAATAGTCAAGCAACCGGTGATTCTGGCGATTCAGCCAGGCAAAACCGTCGTCGACACGGGTGAAGTCGGGTGGTTCCGCAGGACTGGTTGCGGCTGAGCTGATGATATCCTGACCGGAAATGGTGCTCTTGGCCTGCCAGAAGCCAGACTGGTCGCCGGTCAGCAAACAGGCTCCGGACTTGCCGGCAAAACTGCCTGCCACCAGTGTTACCTGTTGTCCGCTGCTCTGTCTTAATGCTTCAGAATACTGAGAACCAGCCAACAGACAGGGTATACCCGCCTGACGCAGGGTGATGGCAACATGATCGTTAGTTCCTCCCTGTTTGAACACGCAGCCACCCAGACGTTTTAAAATATCGGGTGCCAGCATCCAGTCACTGGCGTGATTGGCAAACAGAATGGTTCCGGGCGGAATCTGTTCCGCATTGACCGGTTCGGTGACCATCAGGGCGACACCACTGCAACAACCTTCACTGACCATGGTTCCTTTAGCCACTGGCAGGGTTGGCACAGGTGCAGAGAAACGGGTACTGCCCGGCAGCTGGGTCACTGGTCGACTCTGGAACATGTGGAGTTGCAGATCGCCATCCACGCCGAACTCAGCATCAATCGGGCAACAGAACATATCTTCCAGCTTTTCTATGTTTTTCTGCAGTTCTTGCAATATCTCGTCAGAGAGCATGATGTCTTTTGCATCGGTGGTTGCCGTGTTGCTGCGTTCGATATAACCCGCTTCACCGGTCTCTTCATCGGTGATTTTTTCCAGGACAAACTGTGTCGTAATATCACCCGGGGTAAATTGCCGATCTGGTTGACTGTTTTTATCGTCACTGCGCCTGATTGTATAGCGATGGGGGCGAATTCCTGTTGTTCCGGAGACCGCCCCCCGCGGCTGACCCAGAGCATATTCCACCTGAATGGCATTGTCCTGTAGTGTTGAGTGGCTGATCACTGCACCCCCCAGCAGGCAATGAATGCACTGCTGCAGGACCAGCGCCATGGGCTTTACCTGTCCGTTTGGACAGACTTCAGGCCGGTAGGCGGAGGACAGGACTTGCAGGCAGGTTTTCAGGATATCGCCGCCACCATGAACCCGGGAATCATAGCGACCGGCCTGGGCATTGCCGAAGCGGTCTTCATCAACGCCGGAACTGCGGACGATGCAGGCTTCGCTGGCTTGTTGCTGAAGCACGAAGTAGCGATGACGAATATCCTCGGCAGCACTGATATTTTCTACCTGTTGATAGAAGTCCTCACTGGCAATAAATTCGGATAACCCCTTGAGCCATTTTGATTGTTGCTGATGCGGTAGTTCGGTAACGGTCCTGCGCAATTGTTCCAGGCTGAATGATGCCTGACTTCGCGTGTCAATATCTGGCAAAAAGGGCAACAGGCATTTTGTGGGGAAAGGCTGTTGCTCGAGCCTGGCGATCAGGGCTGTGTCAACCACAGTGAAGGGTGGAACCGGTATCCTGGCCTGCTGCATACGGTGCAGAAACAGTCCCTTGCCGCCAAAAGAGGATCGGATTTGCTCGTCTGTGATGAGAGTAGAAATGCCAGCTGGCAAGTCATGGCAGGCAGGCTTGCTATTTTTCGTATCCGGGCGTTCGATACCACGAGCGGATAGCGGAGTAAAAGACGGGAAAGCTTCACCTGGATCAACCTCCATTAACCGCAGCTGCTTGTGAGGAGGGCTCTCATGATCGTTAGGAGTGATAGAACGGGTGAGTGCGTATGCTGCCTGAGCAGCCGACAACCTGGCGGATTTGTCCTCAGTCGGGCCTGTTCTTGTTGGTTGAATGCTCTCCATAGCTTTAATCTCCTTGATTTCTCTCCTTGAAATGAGACCCTTACTTTATTCCGCTACCGGGCCTCTTTGTCTGCACCACATCAGTTCACAAAAGCGTACTCAGAAGGTGAAAATCAGAGTCACAGGATGACACACGAACGCTTTTTATCTTTCGGCTTTTCAGGCTGATCTGAACTTGCGGTTTCAGGTTTAACTTTAATCGGGTGCCCGACTGCAGCCATAATATCCGGATCCGATTTCAGTCTGTCACTGAGACATTTGTAAATGTCGGCTTTTTCGTAACTGCGGATTTTCCCTGAGAGCAGCGGCAGGACAAAGTCCTTGTCATTTTTAAGGGACTCAGTTGCATAGATCAGGACCTTAGGGTTTTCTGCAATGAGGACTCTCAAGAGGGATTCGTTGTTTTTTGCCGTCTGCCCGGCATATTTTATGGAATTAAAATTATGTCGGGTAGCTGCCATAACCACATCAGGGGCATTTTTGAGATCGGTACTGGCAAAAGCAAGCGCAACACAGGTAACATCACTAATGGCAAGCATTACCAGCGGTTTATGCTTTTTGAGACGATCGCTGGCATATTTTAATAACCGCCCTTGCGATCCTATTGCAGACTTGGCTATTTCGAAATCATCCCTGAATGCGTCGGAGACATAACGGAATAACATAGGGTTTTGTTCTATCAGGAAAAGCACCAGTTCCCTATCGAGATCTAAATTAAAGTCCTCACGCAAGAGTGTAAAAGCAAGATCTGGGTGGAAGTCTTCAATGACCATATGGGTCAGCAGTTCCTTTGTTATTCTTGCCGCATCATCGGGTTTGAGCTGTTTGCTGGCATCGGCTAACATTTGGCGAAGTTCTGAACTTCTGTACCAGGCCCGAAATGCCTCAAGAGTTTCATGAGTTTTTTTGGCCATTTCATGTAACAACTTGCATTCGTCGTCCAGATAATCAACGAACGCATAGTTTTTGTAACATTGGAGCAGGTCGCGGCTTTCGAATACATCCACTATCAGGCAATGTTTGAATATCCAGTTATTTACAGAGTCACTCAGCCCGGTTTGAGACTTTTTAACCAGCGTTTCAAAATTCCATTCGTCAAGATTTTTACCGCGATTAAATTTGTTAATTGACATATCCAGGTCGGTCAGTCCTCTCAGAATAGTCACTAAATTCACAAAGCCCTCTTGTAATGATTTTTTTGAATCAACCTGTGTGTATTCTATGGTCATTTTCCATGCATTTTTATTGAAACTGATTGCCATTGGCAGTGAATGACTATCAATTGATGCGCAGCGCAGTGTCTGGACCAAAAACCAGAAACGCTTCAATTTACCCTGTAAGTGTGTGTTTTCCTGGTCTTCAGAAAATCTATCAGAGATGTCGAGGCGGAGTGTACGGCCCCTGCCTCCTTCGGCCTCTTCCAGCATGCTTATCGTGCAGACGTGCACTCCGAGTTTCGCACTGACAAAAGCGGCATCCACCATATTAAGCATGCGTAGACTTGCTATGGGAAGTTTGTTCGCTACCGACATGCAATTGTCGTTTAATAGTCCCAAAGCGCCCTGAGGGAGTATATTAATCAGCACTCTGGTGTTGGTAATTTTGGTGATTTGTCCCTGCCCTGATGCTTCTGCCACCGAGTCGAGTGCAAGAACGAATTGCTGATGAAGCCAGTAAACCAGGTCGTGGGCAGAACTAATATTGAGTATAAATGTGGGCCGGGTCAGTTTTTGCAATGTATCTTGCAAGGTCTGGCAATCGCTTAGCCACTGTCTGAAATTCGCGGGCTGGTCGGGTAATTCCAGCTCGGTGGTCAGTGGCAAGACCACCTTTAAGCGCAGCTTATCAATGGCATCTTTCAGGCTTTTGCAGTGTTTTTCAAGGAGATGGATTTCCACGGTAAAGGGTTTGACTTTGGATGGTGCAGTATTTGATTCAGATGCTGTGGCCAGACCTAAAAAGTGCTGATAACCAGAGACAAACAGGTCTAAATCCTTCTGTAGTTGCTGAATCTCAAGGTCAAGTTGTTGTAATAGTTTCGATCGGTTTGCTGACATGCTGACTGCCTTACTTCGGCCCGGGCCAAGGCAGCGACTTGTTATACGGTCAGGGTGAAAATAGTCAAGCAACCGGTTATTCTGGCGATTCAGCCAGGCAAAACCGTCGTCGACACGGGTGAAGTCGGGTGGTTCCGCAGGACTGGTTGCGGCTGAGCTGATGATATCCTGACCGGAAGTGGTGCTCTTGGCCTGCCAATAGGCAGACTGGTCGCCTGACAGCAAACAGGCGCCGGGGCTGCCGGCAAAACTGCCTGCCACCAGTGTTACCTGTTCTCCGCTGCTCTGTTTTAATGCCTCAGAATACTGAGAACCAGCCAACAGACAGGGTACACCCGCCTGACGCAGGGTAATGGCAACATGATCGTTGGTTCCCCCCTGTTTGAACACACAGCCGCCCAGACGTTTTAAAATATCGGGCGCAAGCATCCAGTCACTGGCGTGATTGGCAAACAGAATGGCACCGGGTGGAATCTGTTCCGCATTGACCGGTTCGGTGACCATCAGGGCGACACCACTGCAACAACCTTCGCTGACCATGGTTCCTTTAGCCAGTGGCAGGGTTGGCACAGGTGCAGAGAAACGGGTACTGCCCGGCAGCTCGGTCACTGGTCGACTTTGGAACACGTGGAGTTGCAGATCGCTATCCACGCCGAACTCAGCATCGATCGGGCAACAGAACATATCTTCCAGCTTTTCTATGTTTTTCTGCAGCTCTTGCAATATCTCGTCAGAGAGCATGATGTCTTTTGCATCGGTGGTTGCCGTGTTGCTGCGTTCGATATAACCCGCTTCACCGGTCTCTTCATCGGTGATTTTTTCCAGGACAAACTGTGTCGTAATATCACCCGGGGTAAATTGCCGATCTGGTTGACTGTTTTCGTCGTCACTGCGCTTGATCGAATAACGATGGGGGCGGATACCTGTGGTTCCGGAGACCGCCCCCCGGGGTTGACCCAGTGCATATTCCACCTCAATGGTATTGTCCTTTAGTGTTGAGTGGCTGATCACTGCGCCCCCCAGCAGGCAATGAATGCACTGCTGCAGGATCAGCGCCATGCGCTTTACCTGTCCTTTTGGACAGACTTCAGGCCGATAGGCGGATGACAGGACTTGCAGGCAGGTTCTCAGGATATCGCCGCCACCATGAACCCGGGAATCATAGCGACCGGCCTGGGCGTTGCCGAAGCAGTCTTCATCAACGCCGGAACTGCGAACGATGCAGGCTTCGCTGGCTTGTTGCCGAAGCATGAAGTAGCAATGACGAATATCCCGGGCAGCACTGATATTTTCTACCTGTTGATAGAAATCCTCACTGGCAATAAATTCGGATAACCCCTTGAGCCATTTTGATTGTTGCTGATGCGGTAGTTCGGTAATGATCGTGCGTAATTGTTCCAGGCTGAATGATGCCTGACCCCGCGTGTCAATATCTGGCAAAAAAGGCAACAGGCATTTTGCGGGAAAAGACTGTTGCTCCAGCCTGGCGATCAGGGTTGTGTCAACCACAGTGAAGGGTGGAACCGGGATCCCGGCCTGCTGCATACGCTGCAGAAACAGCCCCTTGCCGCCCACGAAGGCCCGGGATTGCCTGTCATCGGTGGCTGGCAAGGTGGCAGGTTGCAAGTTATGGCTGGCAGACCCGCAGTTATCCGTATTCGGAAGTTTGATATCACGATCAGGTAGTTGAGGACAAGAGAGAACGGTTTTATCTGAATCATCCGTCATGTGCCCCACGCAAGGAGGCGAGTCTTGCCCGGCAGAAATAACAGAATGAGCGAATGCCCGTCCGATGCAGCGGTCTGCTGCACTGGCAGATTCGGGCAAAGTAAAGCCCGTCGTTGTTGGTTGAGTCTTTTCCATGACTGTGATCTCCTTAATCCCTCTTACCTTTGACCGGTGCTTTTGAAAAAAGTTTCAACTACCCGTCAGTCCGGATCCAGGCGGCAGGAACTTTTTGGATATAAAAAAGTCAGAAAGCATCAATACCGGTTTTAAATGAACCTTAATGTCAACACCATCATCCCGATGAAGGCAGTTATTTTATCGTCAGGCTCCTGGCGGCAATACGAGTGAGGTAATTCTAATCCGGACATCACAATGACTTTCCAATGTCTCTAAGGAATATTGAAATGGATTCATTACCAAAAACAAGAAATTTACTCTCGACAGTATCGTTTACCAACTCTGAGAGTTGTTCTGCGCAGTCTGGCAAAAAATCAAACACTTCACATAGTCTGTCCCGGTGTAGCAAAGAACAGCTAAGACAGGAATTGCGGGCAGCTCTGAAGGCAGGCACTTTCGGTGCTCGACAGATTGAGGTGCGCGACTCGGAATCATGTTATACAAGATTCGAAAGAGAGTCGGTTTATCTTGACCATAACGACGAGCTTCCAAAAGCACCAAGACCTGTCAACCTGATTATCGAAGACGTGCCCTCGATGTTAGTAAGACCGAACGATGTCATAGTCGGCATTCTAAAACCCGATACGCTCGCTGCTTATAAAGATCATGCCGGTACATTTTCTTTAGAGGAAAATACGTTAAAACCAGATGAACTGCTTACTAAATGCCAACCTGACCACAGTTCACTGCGATTGAAAAAGCTCGAGCAAGCTGACCGGCTCTGTAGTGTCTATAGAGAGTCTACGTCAGGTGAACTGCGTCCAAATGGCACATTCAAACCGCCCGAATTCAGGGAAAAAGATAATAAAAAGTTAAGACAGCCTGCAGAATGGCTCACGACCGGGTATACAAAATCACAAATCAAGTGTTTTTTGACTGTAAAAGAGAACATTGCCAAAGGTATTAGCGATCATTTGCAGGATAAACACCAATTAGAAGAGGCTTTTGGCATAGACCCATTGCCCTGGCTGGTTTATTCCCGGCAAGGTGGTTCTGCAGAAGTTTATTTTGAGGATGAACTCCACTGTGATCATCTGTTGACGCTTAATGAAGCCAGGCTTGGTGATTTTGCGATATCCCATAACATTTCTGAAGAGATCCTGAAGAGGTTATTGAATCTTCTGCCAATGTCGTTAAAAGCAGAAATTCTGAATCAACAGCATCTGCCAACGGTGCAGTTTCGAGCTCAGGACATTATAAAACTGGTAACGAATCCGGATTGCTTCACTCGTGAACGCTTACGGGAGTTAATAGACCAGGGTTTCCCTGTTCAAAAAAAAGTACTTTACCGGGGAGAATACCAAACAATATTTGATTTATTGATCAAGTCAGCAACCGTATCCTGGCGGAACGATAAGCTTTACAGAATGACGGGTAATGACGAATTCCAGTGCCAGAGCTGGGCAGATTATCAGGAAGATATCATTATCCAATTATCCACTGATCTGGCCAGATGTGGAGTGCCTGTTACTGAGAAAACCACCAGTAGACTTTTAGAGGAATTTTATTCAAAAAGACTTTTCTGCCATTTGAAGGCATTGGGAGTATCCTACCAGGGTGCAGACTTATGGACTTTAATGATTGATCTCGACTCTATCACCGATCCGGCTGTGATGCTGGAGTTTCATCAACGTTGCCAGAGACTCAGTTCAGCACAACTGCAGGAAGCGTTTCACCTTGTCCTTCGAGGACCTTTTGAGGGACATCATCCCTGTAAACAACTTAAGAATTATTTACTGGCGTTGTTTCATTTTGGCAAGCCCAATGAGCAAACATTAAGCGCCATCAGAAAAAAAATAGCAGACACCAGCGCTATCGGCATTAAAAAAGCCCTGGGAACGTTAAGCACAGATGATTATATCCACTGGGTTAAAGCACTCTGGGAATGGCGAGATCAAGAGTCCTTTTACCGGCAATGGCCAGAAAAAGTCAAAACAGAGCAGCAACAAATAGTCAAACTGCAAAAGTCCCTCGGCCTCACCGACTGTCGATCTGTCCAATCCGCCTCCCTGACGCAACCAGAGGCGTTGCAATTTCTCGTCGACGCCTTCAGCGTACCACCGGTTTTGTCCAATGCCAGGGATAACGAGGAGACCATTCTGAAAATACTGCAGCATTATTACCGACGTCCCGGACCGGAGCGAGTCATCCAATGCCTTGGCAGTGACACATTGCCCGGGGTATGGAAGCCTGATCACAACTGCAGTCATGTATTGCGGGCCCGGAACAATCTGATGTGGTATATCGAGTTGCTGGAGAAATTCGATCTGATGCATTTCTCTGAACCTGAAAAGAACCTGTTGTCATTGGCAATCATCTATCATGATGCCGCTGCAGAAGATGTCCCTAAAGAGGATGAAGAAGGCAAGGCGGCTTTCTATTTCAAGCGGGATCTGAAGGGGCAGTACCCACAACATCAGCTGGATGATATTGCCGAAGCACTGGCCCGCAAGGAAGATGACGTAGAGGGTAAGAGTGACCAGAATATTTCCACACGGGTTCGCGGTTATCTGCATGTACTGCGCTTTGCTGACCGCATGGACTTTATCCGATTCACCGGGGTTGATGCCTCGTTCCCGGGGTTCTTGACAGGACGACAGAAGTTCTGGCAGTTTGACCCATCGCGCCTGGATCTGCCGTCGCAACTGACCCGGAATTTCAGCCTTGATCCTGCCCTGAAACCGGACTTGCAACAGCAACTGGAAGCCGCCATGCACGGTGCTGTTGATCTGCTACAGGTCACTGGCAGTGATCATGAAGACCTCCGGACGCTTTCTTATGTTCAAACTTTCCGGCTCCAGCCTGACAGGACCGCTATCACCGATAAATTTGAACAGACGCCCCTGCCTCTGCAGAACATGGAAAAATACCTGGATGATAACGTCCGGCGCTATATTGCCAGCTGTGCAGGTATTAACACCTGTTCCAGCCCTGACCATAGAGAGTGCAAAACGGACCAGCAAAAGGGGATTACCCGTGGCATCCACAACAGTTTCCATGATCTCAGACAAGTCAGAGTGCCTGAAAGAATGACCCGTCTGGAAAAAATGCAATGTCGCCACGGTTTCAGATTGCTGAGCACTGAAACACAAGAGGCCATCGTTCAGGAGGTGCAACGACTGCAATCCGAAGGGATACTCATGAGCCTTGGCACATTAACCCAGAAAACCCTGAAATCACTTCTGGCGAAAGAATCGCTTGAGCAAAGAGGATTTGCGGTGGTTAAGGAGAAGCGCTTCAGGGGATATGACGAGAAAGGTAAGGTAAATCGGCAGGAAATGCTGGTGCCCGTGAAGGTTCCGCCTGATCCTGATGAAGCGAACAAGCTACAAGGCTGGCTGGAATAGATACAGCCAGCCCTCATAAAGAGACGAGGCAAAATCGCAACAAACTGACACCTTGCAGGCAGGTTTGAATGCGGACTGTTTAGAAATGATAAATGATTAATGGAATTATTTTGTAGTGGCACTGTCTAAAGCCGCAGGGATTAAAGAAATCAGCTTAATTCCGTTGTCAGATTACTTGATACTACAAATATGCGCTGAATATTTTGTGAAATATATGATCACAAGTGTCGGTAAAACTTATTCTCTGTGAGGGTAAAGTAATTTGAACGATTTATAATTTAAAAACAGAAGTAACTTATTATGAATGTAAACACTCAAACACCCAGTCATCAAACAATTGACCGAGGTACACAAACGGATTCAAGCACGGATTCAAATGTTGGCAAGTTTCTGCGGCTGACCGTAAAAAAATCTTTCTACGAAAACTTCCTCTGGGATGCCCGTGATTGGACATGTCATAATCCTGCTGAAATACGGTTTGGTCCGGGCTTACAAATGAGGAAAGTCGGTATTTCTACCGGTATCGCTTGCGGTTTGGCTGCCGGGCACCTATTGTCACTTGGCCCTCTGGGGGTTGTGGGTGCTGTGGTAACCGGGTTCATTCTTGGCGGGCAAGCAGGTTTTCAGGCCGAGGCAGCCTTTATTAAAGAATGTCAGCGATTAGGAGATCTTCAAAGAGCAGTTAGAATTCAGGCAGAGCGAGACGCAAACCAGCGTCGTTCAGGCATCCCCCGGGATCAAGACAGAACGAATGCTCCACCCTCATATGATGAATCTGAGCATTACGAGCGCCTTCGCCAAAGTGAAGTAATTTCATCGGATTAATCAGCGTTTCAAGATACTATTTGTCAGTATTTTTACTGAGATTAAATGGGTTGATTGACAGATCCATGGAGGTCAGACCTGACAGAATGGTCACCCATTCCACTACATCCTTTCAGCTGCAGACTGAATATCCGGATCAGATTTCAGTTCGTCGCTAAGGTATACGTAGATTTGGGGAACGCGTGAGAGCAGAGACAAGACAAAATCCTTGTCATTTTTAAGGGAATCAGCGACATAGAACATGGCTAAAGGATTTTCCTCAATGATTGTCTTCAACAGGACTTTATTGTTTTTTGCTGTCTGTCCGGCATAGTAAAAGGCAGGAAAATAGCTTCTGGTAGCCAACAAAACCACTTGCGGGTCATTCCTGAGGTCTGTGCTGGCATATTTGAGTGCATCCGCATAATTATTGACGGCAAGCTTAACCAGCGACTTGTCATTTCTGAGACGTTCGCTGGCATAAGCTAACAAATCTCCTTGCTGTTCTATGGCAGATTTCGCTATGTCAGTATCATCTTTAAACAGGTCGGCGATCAAACCGAATATTTCCGGGCTTTGCTGAACCAGCGAAAGCACCAGATCCCTGTCATGATCTAAATCAAAGTCCTCTCGCAGCAGTTCAATGCAGGCTTCTCGCCCTTGCCACTCGCTTGCAATGGCCATGCTACATAGCAGTTCTTTTATTATTCTTGCAGCATCATTCGGCTCAAGGTGTTTGGTATCAGCATTAAATATTTGGCGAAGTTCTGAATTTCTATTCGGATCTTCAGTTGCCTCAATAAAATGACAAGCTTTACTGGCCATATCAAAAAACAGCTTGTATTCGCTATCCAGATAATCAAGGAAAGTATATTCATGATCCCAATAATCTGCCTCCCTGTCATTGATTGCATCCAATACCAGGCAATGTTTGAACGTCCAGTTATTTAAAGGTTCGTCCAGCCCGTTTTGACACCTTTTAACCAGCGTTTCAAAATACCATTTGTCGTTATTTTTACTGAAATTAAATTGGTTGATTGATATATCCATGGAGGTGAGCCCGGACAGAATGTTCACCAATTCCACAAAGGCCTTCTGTAATGCTGGTGTGGAATCAAACCGGGTATACTCTATGGTCATTTTTCCCGCGCTTTGATTGAAGCTGATCGCCATTGGCCGTGAACTTTTATCTAATGATGCGCAACGCAGTGTCTGGACCAAAAACCAGAAACGCTTCAATTTACCCTGTAAGTGCTCGTTTTTCTTGTCTTGGGAAAAATCATCTGAGATGTTGAGGCGGAGTGTTCGGCCCTTGCCTCCCTCGGCCTGTTCCAGCATGGTTATGGTACAGATGTGCACTCCCAGAGTTGCATTAACAAAGGCGGCATCCACCATATTCAGCACGCTTAGTTCAAATAAACTAGGCTTGCCCAGTACCGAGATGCAATTGTCGTCTAATAGTCCGGAAACTCCCCGGGGGAGTATCTCAACCAGCGTTTTGTCTTCTTCAACTTCGGTAATTTTTCCCTGGCCGGATGCGCCAGCCACCGGCGCGAGAGCGTTGACAAATTGCTGATGAAGCCAGTAGATCAGGTCGTGGACAGTACAGATTTCGCATTCATAACTGGGCTGGTTCAGTTTTTGCAATGTATCCAGCAAGGTCTGGCAGTCTCTCAGCCATTGTCCGAAATCCGTCCGCCGGGAGGGCAATTCTTCATTGCCAGCCAGCGGCGTGACCACTTCTGTGTAAAGGTCATCAATGGCATCCTCCAGGTCTATCAATTGTGTTTCAAGGTACGGGAGTTCATCGGTAAAGGGCTGGATTTTGGAGGGTATAGCAACCGCTTCAGACCCGACGGCCAGATCTAAATAACGCCGATAACCGGATAAAAATTGTTGCAGATCGCCCTGCAGAAGATGAATCTCCCTGCCAAGTTGTGACAACAGATCCGATCGGTTTGCTGACATGCTGATTGCCTTGCTTCGTCCTGGTCCAAGGCAATGGCTTAGTAACCGGTCAGCGCGAAAGTAGTCCAGCAACCGGTCATTCTGGCGATTCAGCCAGCCAAAACCTTCATCGACTCTGGTGAACTCGGGTGGTTCTACAGGAATGGTTGCGGGTAAGCCGATGATATCCTGACCGGAACTGGTGCTATTGGCCTGCCAGAAGGCAGACTGGTCGCCGGTCAGCAAACAGGCTCCGGGGCTGCCGGCAAAACTGCCTGCCACCAGTGTTACCTGTTGTCCGCTGCTCTGTCTTAATGCCTGAGAATACTGACAACCAGCCAACAGACAGGGTATACCCGCCTGACGCAGGGTGATGGCAACATGATCGTTGGTTCCCCCTTGTTTGAACACACAGCCGCCCAGACGTTTTAAAATATCGGGTGCCAGCATCCAGTCACTGGCGTGATTGGCAAAAAGAAGGGTTCCGGACGGGATCTGTTCTGCGTTGACCGGTTCGTTGACCGCCAGGGCCAAACCACTGCAGCAACCTTCACTGACCATGATTCCTTCAGCCATCGACACGGCTGGTGCTGGTGCAGAGAAACGGGTACTGCCCGGCAGCTGGGTCACTGGCCGACACTGGAACAGGTACAATTGCCCTAACATAGACACGCCGAACTCAATATCCACCGGGCAACAGAACATATCTTCCAGCTGTTCTGTGTATTCCTGCAGTTTTTGCAATATCTTGTCAGAAAGCCTGATGTCTTTTGCATCGGTGGTTGCCGTGGTGCTCTGTTCGATATAACCCGTTTCATCGGTCTCTTCGTCGGTGATTTTTTCCAGAACAAACTGTGTGGTAACGTCTCCAGCGGTAAATTGCCGATCCGGTTGACTGTTTTCGTCATCATTGCGCCTGATCCTGAAGCGATGAGGGCAGATGCCTGTATGTCCGGAGACCGCCCCCCGGGGTTGACCCGGAGCAAATTCCACCTGAATGGTATCGTCCTGTAAGGTTGAGTGGCTGATCACTACACCCCCCAGCTGGCAATGGATGCACTGCTGCAGAACCAGCGCCATGGGCTTTACCTGTCCGTTTGGACAGACTTCAGGCCGGTAGGCGGACGACAGGACTTGCAGACAGGTTTTCAGAATATCGCCGCCACCATGAACCCGGGAATCATAGCGACCGGCCTGGGCATTGCCGAAACGGTCTTCATCGACACCGGAACTGCGAACGATGCACGCTTCGCTGGCTTGTTGCTGAAGCATGAAGTAGCGATGACGAATATCCTCGGCAGCACTGATATTTTTGACCTGTTGATAGAAAGCCTCACTGGCAATAAATCCGGATAACCCCTTAAGCCATTCTGATTGTTGTTGATGGGGGAGTTCGCTAACGAACGCGCACAATTGTTCCAGGCTGAATGATTCCTGGCCTCGCATGTCAATATCTGGCAAAAAGGGCAACAGGCATTTTGCGGGGAAAGGCTGTTGCTCCAGCCTGGCGACCAGGGTTGTGTCAACCACAGTAAAGGGTGGAACCGGGATCCTGGCCTGCTGCATACGGTGCAGAAACAGTCCCTTGCCGCCCAAAAAAGCCCGGGTTTGCCTGTCATCGGTGACTGACAAGGTGTCAAGCTGCAAGTCATGGCTGGCAGGTCTGTGGTTATCCGTATTCGGAAGTTTGATATCACGAGCAGGTAGTTGAGGACAAGAGAGAAGTATTTTGTCTGAATTAACCGTCCTGTGCCCCATGCCAGAAGGAGAGTCTTGCCTGGCAGAAATAACAGAACGAGCGAATGCAGATGCTCTGTTGCAGTCTGGCTTACGGGCAGGTTTCAGTGAAGTTAAGCCTGGTGTTGTTGGTTGAGCCTTTTCCATGACTGTGATCTCTATAATTCTTCTCACATCTGACCGGTGTTTTTGAAAAAAGTTTCAACTAATCGTCAGTCCGGGTTTAAGCTGCAGGAACTTTTTTGATGTAAAAAAGTCAGAAACTATAGTGCCGTTTTTAAAAGAACCTTAATACCAACACCATCATCCCGATGAAGTCAGGTATTCATCGTCAGCAGTGACTCACCAGCGGCTCAGGAATGACGTCGGGTTTATCTCTATGTTTAACGCTTCCTTGCTTCAGGAACATCAGGGCGGCAATACGAGTGGGGTAATTCTAATCCGGACATCACAATGATTTTGCAATTACTCCAGGGGTTATTGATATGGATTCATTACCAAAAACAAGAAATTCACACTCGACAGTATCGTTTACAAACCCTGAGAGTTGTTCGGCGCAATCTGGCAAAAATTCAAACACTGCACACTGCCTGTCCCCGGGTAGCAGAGAGCAGCTAAGACAGGAATTGCACGCAGCTCTGAAGGCCGGCACTTTGGGTGCACGGCAGATTGGGGTGTGCGACTCGGAATCATGTTATACAAGATTCGAAAAAGAGTCGGTTTATCATGACCATAATGACGAGCATCCAAAAGCACCAAGACCCGTCAACCTGATTATCGAAGATGTGCCTTCTTTATTACCCCAAACGAAAGATGTCACAGTTGGCATTCTAAAACCCGATACGCTCGCTGCTTATAAAAATCATGCTTGTACAGCTCATTTACAGCTCAGGGGTTTAAAGCCGGATGAACTTTCTACTAAATGCCTCCCTGACCACAGCTCACTGAGATTGAAAAAGCTCGAGCAAGCTGACCGGCTCTGTAGTGTATACAGAAAGTCTACGTCAGGTGAACTGCGACCGAACGGCACATTCAAAGCGCCCGAATTCAGGGAAAAAGATAATGAAAAGTTAAGAAACCCTGCAGAATGGCTAACCACCGGCTATACAAAATCACACATCAAGTGTTTTTTCACTATAAAAGAGAACATTGCCAAAAGTATTACCGATCATTTGCAGGATAAACACCAATTAGAGGAGGCTTTAGGCATAGACCCATTGCCCTGGCTGGTTTTTTCCAGGCAAGGTGGTTCTGCAGAGGTTTATTTTGAGGATGAACTCCCCAGTGATCATCTGTTAAAGCTTAATGAAGCCAGGCTTAGAAATTTTGCGATATCCCACAACATTTCTGAAGAGATCCTGATGATGTTATTGAATCTTCTGCCATTGCCGTTAAAAGCAGAAATTCTGAATCAACAGCATCTGCCAACACAGCGGCATCCGGTTCAGGTTGAGGATATTATGAAACTGGTAACGAACCCGGATTCCTCCACTCATCAACGCTTACGGAAATTAATAGACCAGGGTTTCCCTGTACAAAAGAAAGTATTTTACGAAGGAGAATACCAAACACTATTTGATGTATTGATCGAATCAGCAGGCGAATTATGTCTTTACGACCATCTTCACAGAGAGACAGAAGCTGACGAAGACCAGTGTATGAGCTGGACAGCTAAACAGGAAGAAATTTTTGTCCAATTAGCCACTGATCTGGCCAGATGCGGAGTGTCTGTTAATGAGCAAACCGCCAACAACATTCTAAAGGATTTTTATTCAGTAAGATTTTGCCGCCATCTGAAGGCATTGGGATTATCCTACAAGGGTATTGATTTACGGTCTATGATACTTTGCCACCCATCTTGCAATCATCCGGCTGTGATGCTGGAGTTTCATCAGCGTTGTCTGAGACTCAGTTCAGCACAACTGCAGGAAGCGTTTTACCTTGTCCTTCAACGACCTTTTGAGGGACATCATCCCTTTAACCAACTTAGGAATTATTTGTTAGCACTGTTTCATTTTGGCAAGCCCAATGAGCAAACATTAAGCGCCGTGAGAAAAGAAATAGCTGACACCGGCCCTAAAGGCATCAAAGAATCCTTGGGAAAGCTGAGTGCAGATGACTATATCATCTGGATTAAAGCACTCTGGAAATACCGAGATAAACAGCCCTTTTACCAGCAATGGCCAGAAAAAGTCAAAGCAGAGCAACAACAAATAGTCGAACTGCAAAAGTCCCTCGGCCTCAGCGACTGTCGATCTGCCCAACCTGCCTCCCTGACGCAACCAGAGGCGTTGCAATTTCTCGTTGACGCCTTCAGCGTTCCACCGGTTTTGCCCAATGCCAGGGATAACGAAGAGACCATTCTGAGAATACTGCAGCATTATTACCGTCGCCCCGGTCCTGAGCGAGTCATCCAATGCCTTGGCAGTGACACATTGCCCGGGGTATGGAAGCCCGATCACAACTGCAGTCATGTATTGCGGGCCCGGAACAATCTGTTGTGGTACATCGAATTGCTGGAGAAATCCGATCTGATGCGTTTCTCTGAATCTGAAAAGAACCTGTTGTCGTTGGCGATCATCTATCATGATGCTGCTGCAGAAGATGTCCCCAAAGAGGATGAAGAAGACAAGGCGGCTTTCTATTTCAAGAGGGATCTGAAGGGGCAGTACCCACAACATCAGCTGAATGATATTGCCGAAGCACTGGCCCGCAAGGAAGACGACCTACAGGGTAAGAGCGACCAGAATCTGTCCACACAGGTTCGCGGTTATCTGCATGTATTGCGCTTTGCCGACCGCATGGACTTTATCCGATTCAGCGGGGTTGATGCCTCGTTCCCGGGACTCTTCAAAGACCGACAAAAGCCCAGACAGTTTGACCCATCGCGTCTGGATCTGCCGTCGCAACTGACCCGGAATTTCACCCATGGTCCTGCCCTGAAACCGGACTTGCAACAGCAACTGGAAGCCGCCATGCACGGTGCTGCTGATCTGCTACAAGTCACTGGCAGTGATAGCAAAGACCTGCGGACGGTTCCCTATGTTCAAACTTTCCAGCTCCAGCCAGACAGGACCGCTATCACCGATAAATTTGAACACACGCCCCTGCCTCTGCAGAACATGGAAAAATACCTGGATGATAATGTCCGGCGCTATATTGCCAGCCGTGCAGGCATTAACACCTGTACCAGCCCTGACCATACAGAGTGCAAGACTGACCAGAAAAAGGGGATTACCCGTGGCATCCACAACAGTTTCCATGATCTCAGACAAGTCAGAGTACCTGAAAGAATGACCCGCCTGGAAAAGATGCAATGTCGCCATGGCTTCAGATTACTGAGCACTGAAACACAAGAGGCCATCGTTCAGGAGGTGCAACGACTGCAATCCAAAGGGATACTCATGAGCCTCGGCACATTAACCCAGGAAACCCTGAAATCACCCCTGGCGAAAAGAGCGCTTGAGAAAAGAGGATTTGCGGTGGTTAATGAGAAACGTTTCAGGGGATATGACAAGAAAGGTAAGGTAAAGCTGCAGGAAATGCTGGTGCCCGTGAAGGTTGTTCCTGATCGTGATGTTAGTGTTTTGCCGTATAAGGAATGAAGCGAAGACGCAACAAGGCTGGCTGGAATAGGCACAGCCAGCCTCATAAGTTGTGCCTATTGCTCTATTGCCTGAATCAAGCGTCCTGGTTCCGGGCTGCAGCCTGAATATCCGGATCAGATTTCAGTCTCTCGCCAAGGTATTCGTAAATGCGGACATCCCTTGAGAGCAGTGGCAGAACAAAGTCCTTGTCGTTTTTAAGGGACTCAGGAGCAAAGTCCATGACCTTGGGGTTTTCTTCAATGAGTATTCTCAAGAGGGTTTTATTGTTTTTTACTGTCTGCCCGGCATAGTGAAAGGCATCAAAATGCCTTCTGGTAGCCGCCATAACCACATCAGGGTCATTTTTGAGATCCTTACCGGCATACTTTAGTGCACAGCCATCACTTTTAATGGCAAGCATTACCAGCGCTCTATCCTTTTTGAAACGAGCGCTGGCATATTTTAATGACAGCCCTTGCTGTCCTATTGCAGATTTGGCTATTTCAATATCATCCTTGAATTTGTCGGAGATATATCTGAATATATCCGGGTTTTGTTGCACCAGGAAAAGCACCAGATTCCTGTCGTGATCTATATCAAAGTTCTCACGCAAGAGTAAAATAAAAATCTTTGGAAAGTGGGTTTCAATGGCCATGTGAGCTAGCAGTTCTTTTGTTATTCTTGCAGCGTAATTCGGCTGAAGGTGTTCGGTAGCAGCGGTCAGGATTTGACGAAGATCTGAACTTCTATCCGGGCCTTGAGTTGTGTTGAGAAAATCATCAACTTGTTGGACCATTTCATGGAAGAACCTGTATTCGCCGTCTAGAAAATCAAGGAACGCAAAGTCATAGTAATATGAGGGTATATTCCGGCTTTTGATGACATCCAATACCAGGCAATGTTTGAATATCCAGCTATTCAGGTCGTCGTTCAACCCGTTTTGGCACTTTTTAACCAGTGTTTCAAAACACCACTTATCAGTATTATCTCCGCGATTAAAATTGTTGATTGATATATCCATTGAGGGCAGTCCTCTCAGGACAGTGATCAATTTCACAAAGCCATTCTGTAACGCTAAGGTGGTATCAACCTGGGTGTATTCTATGATCATTTTCCCCGCGTTTTGATTGAAACTGATCGCCATTGGTCGTGAACTTTTATCAATTGATGCACAACGTAGTGTCTGGACCAAAAGCCAGAAACGTTTCAATTTGCCCTGTAGGTGTTTTTTTTCCTCGTCTTGGGAAAAACGATCAGAGATGTCGAGCCGAAGTGTACGGCCCTTACCTCCCTCAGCCTGTTCCAGCATTGCTATGGTGCAGATGTGCACTCCGAGGGTTGCATTAATAAAAGCGGCATCTACCATATTAAGCATGCGTAGCTTTACTACGCCAAGTTTTCTCAGTACAAAAAGGCAATTGTCGTTTAATAGTCCGGGAACTCCTTGGGGGAGTACGTCAATCAGTGTTCTATTTTCTGTGATTTTGGTGATTTGTCCCTGCCCTGATGCTGCTGCCACCGGGGCGAGAGCGCTAACAAATCGCTGATGAAGCCAGTAAATCAGGTCGTGGGCAGATTGGATATCGGTCACTTCTTTGGGCTGGTTCAGTTTTTGCAATTTATCCAGCAAGGCCTGGCAATCTCTCAGCCACTGTCTGAAATTCGCAGACTGGTCCGGTACTTCCTGGTCGGTGGTCAGCGGTATGACCACTTTTGAGCGCAGGTTAGCAATGGCATCTTTCAGACAATTGCTTTGTGTTTCAAGGGATGGGAGTTCCTCGGTAAAGGGTTGGACTTCGGCTGCTATTGCATTCGATTCAGACGCTGTGGCCAGCGTTAAAAAGTTTTGATAACCGGATACAAACCGTTGTAAATCCTCTTGTAGCTGCTGAATCTCGATGCCAAGCTGTTTTAATAGTTTCGATCGGTTTGCTGACATGCTGACGGCCTTACTTCGCCCCGGGCCAAGGCAGAAGCCTGCTAACCGGTCAGGGTGAAAATAGTCCAGTAACCGGGTATTTTGGCGATTCAGCCAGTCAAAACCTTCGTCGACTCGGTTGAAGTTCGGTGGCTCAGCAGCACCAGTTGCGGGTGAGCTGATGATATCCTGTCTGGAACTGGTGCTATGGGCCTGCCAGAAGGCAGACTGGTCGCCGTTTAGCAAACAGGCTCCGGGGCTGCCGGCAAAACTCCCTGCCACCAGTGTTACCTGTTGTCCGCTGCTCTGTCTTAACGCCTCAGAATACTGAGAACCAGCCAACAGACAGGGTATACCCGCCTGGCGCAGGGTGATCGCAACATGATCGTTGGTTCCCCCCTGTTTGAAGACGCAGCCGCCCAGACGTTTTAAAATATCGGGTGCCAGCATCCAGTCACTGGCGTGATTGGCAAACAGAAGGGTTCCGGGCGGAATCTGTTCTGCCTTGACCGGTTCGGTGACCGCCATGGCTACACCACTGCAGCAACCTTCGCTGACCATGATTCCTTCAGCCAGTGGCAGGGTTGGCACAGGTGCAGAGAAACGGGTACTGCCTGGCAGCTGGGTCACTGGTCGGCACTGGAACACATAGAGTTGCTGATCGCCATCCACGCCGAACTCAATATCGACCGGGCAACAGAACATATCTTCCAGCTGTTCTGTGTATTGCTGCAGTTTTTGCAATATCTCGTCAGAGAGCATGATGTCTTTTGCATCCGGGGATGCCGTCGTGCTTTGTTCGATATAACCTGCTTCGCCGGTCTCTTCACTGGTGATTTTTTCCAGAACGAACTGTGTGGTAACGTCTCCAGCGGTAAATTGCCGATCCGGTTGACTGTTTTCGTCATGACTGCGCCTGATCGTATAGCGATGAGGGTGGATACCTGTATTTCCGGAGACCGCCCCCCGGGGTTGACCCGGTGCAAATTCCACCTGAATGGTATCGTCCTGCAACGTTGAGTGGCTTATCACTACGCCCCCCAGCTGGCAATGAATGCACTCCTGCATGACCAGCGCCATGGGTTTTACCTGTCCGTTTGGACAGACTTCAGGTCGGTAGGCGGAGGACAGGACTTGCAGGCAGGTTTTCAGGATATCGCCGCCACCATGAACCCGGGAATCATAGCGACCGGCCTGGGCGTTGCCGAAGCGGTCTTCATCGACGCCGGAACTACGGACGATACAGGCTTCCCCGGCTTGTTGCCGGAGCCTGAAGAAGCAATGGCGAATATCCTGGGCAGCACTTATATTTTCGACCTGTTGATAGAAACCCTCACTGGCAATAAATTCGGATAACCCCTTGAGCCATTCTGATTGTTGCGGATGGGGGAGTTCGGTAACGATCGTGCGCAATTGTTCCAGACTGAATGATTCCTGGCCCCGCGAGTCAATATCTGGCAAAAAGGGCAACAGGCATTTTGCGGGGAAAGACTGTTGCTCGAGCCTGGTGATCAGGGTTGTTTCAACCACAGTGAAGGGTGGAACCGGGATCCTGGCCTGCTGCATACGCTGCAGAAACAATCCTTTGCCGCCTAAAGAGGATCGGATTTGCTCGTCTGTGATGAGAGTAGAAATGTCAGGTGGCAAGTCATGGCTGGCAGGCTTGCTATTTTTCGTAACCGGATGTTCGACACCACGAGCGGGTAGCGGAGTAAAAGACGGGAAAGCTTTACCTGGATAAACCTTCATTAACTGCAGCTGCTTGCGAGAACGGCTCTCTTGATCGTAAGGAGTGACAGAACGGTTGAGTGCGTACGCTGCCTGATCACCCGATAACCGGGCCGATTTGTCCTCAGCCGGACCTGATTTTGTGGGTTGAATACTCTCCATAGCCTTGATTTCCTGGATTTCCTTGATTTCTTTGAAATAAGACCCTTACTTTTGAAAAAAGTTTCAATAAATGAACACCAGACCTCTTCTTGCACAGAGCTAACAGAATGAGAGGTGTTTCTTGAGGGGTGTAGCGAAATCTTCGGGACAACATCGGGTACCGGGCATCTTTTTCTGCACCCCATCCGTTCACAAAAGCGCACTCAGAAGGTGAAAGTCAGAGTCAGAGGATTACACACGAAGAGCCCTAGTCTGTCGGCTTTTCAGGCTGATCTGAGCTCGTGGTTTCAGGTTCAACTATATTCCTTTGACTGGCTGCGGCCAGAATATCCGGATCAGATTTCAGACTCTTGCTGAAATATTTATAGATGCAAGGCTGTTGTGAGAGCAGTGGAAGAATAAATTCCTTGTCATTTTTAAGGGAATCATCAATGCATGCGAAGGCTAAGGGTTGCTCCTTAATGATAATTCTCAACAAGGCTTTATCGTTTCTTGCTTTCTCCCCGGCATCAAGAAGGGGAGACGCAATCTTTTTCACGGCCAACAGAATCACCTCGTGGTCATTCCTGAGCTCGCTGCTGGCATACTTGATTGCATGACCATCTTTATTGACGGCAATCTTTACCAGCATTCTATCATTTCTGAGACGGTCACTGGCATATTTTAAAAAATCTGGATTTTGTTCTATTGCAGTTTTAGCGATGTCAACATCATCCTTCAATTTGTCATCGAGAGATGCAAATATCTTTGGATTTTGCTTAACCAGCAGAAGCACCAGACCTCTATCCTTATCCAAATCAAAGTCCTCACGCAAGAGTTTAATAGCAACATCATCTATGCGCCGCCAATCATCCAGACTAGCCATACAAAATAACAGTTCTTTTATAATTCCTGGTGCAGCCTTCGGCTCAAGGTGGCTGGTAGCAGTGGTCATGATTTGGCGAAGTTCCGTATGGTTATTCGAGTCCTCAGTTGTCTGAAGCCAGTCTTGGACTTCTTTGGCCATTTCATAAAAGAGCCTGTATTCACTTTCCAGATAATCAAGGAGCGAAACACGAGGTCCGTAGTGGTCTAGACGATCTTCGAAGTCATCATCCCTGCCCCCTGAGATTGAATCCAATAGCACGTATTCTTTGAAATCCGTCTTATTTCTTATGATTGCATCCAATACCAGGCATTGTTTGTATGTTGACTTATTTAAGGGGTCGTCCAGTCCGTTTTGGCACCTTTTAACCAGTGTTTCAAAATCCCACTGATCAGTAGCACCCTGATAAGAATTGCTGAGTGACATATCCATGTCGCGCAGTGCTGACAGAATAACCAACAATTTCACAGAGGCCTCCTGTAATGCTGATGTGGAATCAACCTGATTGCACTCTATGGTTATTTTACCCGTGCTTTGATTGAAGCGGATCGCCATTGGCCGTGAACTTTCATCAATCGATGCACAACGGAGTGTCTGGACCAAAAACCAGAAACGCTTCAATTTACCCTGTAGGTGCATGTTTCTCTGGTCTTGGGAAAAATCGTCCGAGATGTCGAGGCGGAGTGTACGGCCCTTGCCTCCCTCGGCCTGTTCCAGCATGGTTATGGTGCAGACGTGTACTCCCAAGGATATAGTGGCAAAAGCAGCACCCGCCATGTTAAGCACACTTAGCTTCAATCCGGGAATATCCTCCAGTAACGAGATGCAATGGTGGTTTAATAGTCCGTAAGCGCCTGGGGGGCGCATATCAATCAGCGATCTCTTTTTAGCAAATTTGGTAATTTCTCCCTGTCCTGATGCTTTAGCCACCGGGGCAAGAGCTTTAACAAATCGCTTATGAAGCCAGTAAATAAGGTCATGGGCAGAATGGATAGCTGTCACTTCCCTGGGCTGGGTCAGTGTTTGCAATTTATCCCGCAAGGTCTCGCAATCCTTCAGCCATTGTCTGAAATTCGCAGGCTGGCTGGATACTTTCAGGCCAGTGGTCAGCGGTATGACTACTTTTGAACACAGGTTATCAATGGCATCTTTCAGGCTCTTGCATTGTTTTTCAAGGAGCTGGATTTCATTGCAAAAGGTTCGCACTTTAATGTGTGCTTTATCGGATTGAGACACTTTGGCCAGATCTAAAAAGTGCGTATAACCGGATACAAACAGTTGCAAATCATCCTGCAACAGCTGAATCTCCATGCCAAGCTGTTGCAACAGATCCGATCGGTTTGCTGACATGCTCACGGCCTTGCTCCGCCTCGGACCAAGGCAGTGACTGAGTATTCGGTCAGGGAGAAAATAATCCAGCAAGCGGTTATTTTGGCGATTCAGCCAGCCAAAACCTTCGTCGACCCGGGTGAAGTCCGGGGGTTCTGCAGCACCTGTTGCAGGTGAGCTGACGGTCTCCTGTCCGGAATGGGTACTATTGGCCTCCCAGAAGGCAGACTGGTCGCCTGTCAGCAAACAGGCTCCGGGGCTGCCGGAAAAACTGCCTGCCACCAGTGTGACCTGTTGCCCGCTGGCTGCCTCAGAATATTGAGAACCAGCCACCAGACAGGGTATACCCGCCTGACGCAGGGTGATGGCAATATGATCGTTGGTTCCTCCCTGTTTGAACACGCAGCCGCCCAGACGTTTTAAAATATCCGGTGCCAGCATCCAGTCACAGCCGTGATTGGCAAGCAGAATGCTACCGGGCGGAATCTGTTCCGCGCTGACCGGCTCGTTGACCACCAGGGCCAGGCCACTGCAGTAACCTTCACTGACCAGGGTTCCTTCAGCCAGGGGCAGGGAGGGAGCGGCTGCACGGAAACGGGTACTGCCCGGCAGCTGGGTCACTGGTCGGCACTGGAAGACGAAGACATTCCCCTGGTGATCGACACCGAACTCCACATCCACCGGGCAATAGAACATATTTTCCAGCTGTTCTATATGTTTCTGGACTTGTTGCAATATCTTGTCAGTAAGCCTGATGTCTTTTGCATCGCTGGTTGTCGCAATGCACTCTTCAACATAACCCTCTCCACCGGTGATTTTTTTCAGAACAAACTGGCTGCTAACGTCTCCCGGGGTAAATTGCCGATCCGGTTGGCTGTTTTCGTCATCACTGCGCCTGATCGTATAGCGATGAGGGCGGATGCCTGCATTTCCGGAGACGGCCCCCCGTGGTTGCCCCTGTGCAAATTCCAGCTCCATGGCATCGTCTTCCAACGTTGAGTGGCTGATCACTACACCCCCCAGCCGACAATGGATGCACTGCTGCAGGACCAGCGCCATGGGTTTTACCTGCCCGTTCGGGCAGACCTCAGGCCGGTAGGCGGATGACAGGACTTGCAAGCAGGTTTTCAGGATATCGCCGCCACCATGAACCCGGGAATCATAGCGACCGGCTTGGGCATTGCCGAAGCGGTCTTCATCGACGCCGGAACTTCGGACGATGCAGGCTTCGCTGGCTTGTTGCCGGAGTAGGGTGTAGCGATGGTGAATCTCCCTGGCAGCAGTGGTTTTTTCGACCTGTTGATAGAAGTCCTCACTGGCAATAAATCCGGATAAACCCTTGAGCCATTCTGATTGTTGCTGATGAGGGAGTTCGGTAATGATCGTGCGCAATTGTTCCAGGCTGAATGATTCCTGGCTCTGCGTGTCTATATCTGGCAAAAAGGGCAACAGGCATTCTCTGGGGAAAGGTTGTTGTTCCAGCCTGGCGACCAGAGCAGTGTCAACCACAGTGAAGGGTGGAACCGGGATACCGGCCTGCTGCATATGGTTCAGAAACAGACCCTTGCCGCCCACAAAGGCCCGGTCATTGTTGGGTTGCAAGCTGGACAAGTCATGGCTGGCAGGCCTGTGGTTATCCGTATTCGGAAGTTTGATATCACGAGCAGGTAGTTGAGGACAAGAGAGGACAGTTTTGTCTGAATTATCCTTCATGCAGGGTGGGAAATCTTGCTTGGCAGAAATAACAGAACGAGCGAATGCAGATGCAGATGCTTTTTCGCATTTTGGCGAACAGGCAGATGTGGGTAATGCTAAGCCCGATGTTGTTAGCTGAGTGTTTTCCATGACTGTGATCTCCATAATCCTTTCTATATTTGACTGGTGTTTTTGAAAAAAGTTTCAACTATCCGTCAGTCTTATCCTCAACAGGGCTTCAATGTTTTTTGCTAACGACCTGGCATAGTCAAAGGAATAAATATTTCTTCTGGTAGCTGACAGAATCACATCATTGTCATTTTTGAGATCTTTACTGGCAGAGTGGAGAGCACAATCAATGATTATTGACGGCAAGCGATACCAGCGATGTATTGTTTCTGAGACGTTCGCTGGCAAAGGCTAATAAATCAGTTTCCTGTTCTATGGCCGTTTTAGCTATGTCAATATCATCCTTGAATAGGTCGGCGACATTTTTAAATATCCAAGGGTTTTGCCGAACCAGCAAAAGCACCAGATCCTTGTCATGATCTAAATCAAAGTCCTCACGCAGGAGTTCAATGCAAGCGTCCTGCAATGGCGAGCCGCTTGCAATAGCCATGGAAAGTAACAGTTCTTTTATTATTCTTGCGGCATCATTCGGCTCAAGGTCTTTGGTATCAGCATTAAATATTTGGCGAAGTTCTGAATTTGTGTTCGGATCTTCAGTTGCCTCAATACAATGACAAGCTTTATTGGCCATATCAAAAAACAGCTTGTATTCGCTATCCAGATAATCGAGGAAAGTATATTCATGATGCCAATAAGCAGCATCTCTGTCATTAATTGCATCCAATACCAGGCAATGTTTGAACGTCCGGTTATTTACTGGTTCGTCCAGCCCGTTTTGACACCTTTTAATCAGCGTTTCAAAATACCATTTGTCAGTATTTTTACTGAAATTAGATTGGTTGATTGATATATCCATGGAGGTGAGCCCGGACAGAATGTTCACCAATTTCACAAAGGCTTTCTGTAATGCTTGTGTGGAATTAACCTGGGTATACTCTATGATCATTTTCCCCGCGCTTTGATTGAAACTGATCGCCATTGGCCGTGAACTGCTATCAATCGATGCGCAACGGAGCGTCTGGACCAAAAACCAGAAACGCTTCAATTTACCTTGTAAGTGCTTGTTTTTCTCGTCTTGGGAAAATTTGTCCGAGATGTCAAGGCGGAGTGTTCGGCCCTTGCCTCCCTCAGCCTCTTCCAGCATGGTTATGGTGCAGACGTGCACTCCGAGGGTTGCATTAACAAAAGCGGCATCCACCATATTTAGCATGTCTAGCTCTACTACAAAAAGTTTGCTCAGTACTGAGATGCAATCGTCGTTTAATAGTCCGGGAACTCCCTGGGGGAGTATATCAATCAGCGTTCCATATAATGTAATATCGGTAATTTGTCCCTGACCGGATGCTTTAGCCACCGGGGCAAGAGCACTGACAAATCGCCGATGAAGCCAATAGATCAGGTCGTGGGCAGAATGGATATCGCACGATCTTCCGGGCTGGTTCAGTTTTTGCAATTTATCCAGCAAGGTCTGGCAATCTCTCAGCCATTGTCTGAAATTCGTCCGTCGTGTGGGTAATTCTCCTCTGCTGGCCAGCGGCGTGACCACTTCTGTGTACAGGTCACCAATAGCATCCTTCAGGTAGCGCCATTGTTTTTTAAGGAACGGGAGTTCATCGATAAAGTAACTGACTATCGAGCCCGCTGTAGACCCAATGGCCAGATCTAAAAAACGCTTATAACCGGTTATAAATCGTTGCAAATCGTCCTGCAGAAAATGAATCTCCATGCCAAGTTGTAGTAACAGGTCCGATCGGTTTGCTGACATACTGATCGCCTTGCTTCGCCCTGGTCCAAGGCAATGGCTTAGTAACCGATCAGTGCGAAAGTAGTCCAGCAACCGGTTATTCTGGCGATTCAGCCAGGCAAAACCTTCGTCGACTCTGGTGAAGTCGGGCGGTTCTACAGGAGTGGTTGCGGGTAAGCCTATGATATCCTGGCCGGAAGTGATGCTGTTGGCCTGCCAGAAGGCAGACTGGTCGCCGGACAGCAAAAAGGCTCCGGGGCTGCCGGCAAAACTGCCTGCCACCAGTGTTACCTGTTGTCCGCTGCTCTGTCTTAATGCCTCAGAATACTGACAACCAGCCAACAGACAGGGTACACCCGCCTGACGCAGGGTGATGGCAACATGATCGTTGGTTCCCCCCTGTTTGAACACGCAGCCGCCCAGACGTTTTAAAATATCGGGTGCCAGCATCCAGTCACTGGCGTGATTGGCAAACAGAAGGGTTCCGGGTGGAATCTGTTCCGCGCTGAGCGGTTCGGTGACTTCCATGGCCACACTACTACAGCAACCTTCACTCACCATGATTCCTTCAGCCATTGGCAGGGCCGGTGCTGGTGCAGAGAAACGGGTACTGCCCGGCAGCTGGGTCACTGGTCGGCACTGGAACACGTGGAGTTGTTGATCGCCATCCACGCCGAACTCAATATCGACCGGGCAACAGAACATATTTTCCAGCTTTTTTATGTATTTCTGCAGCTGTTGCAATATCTCGTCAGAAAGCATCATGTCTTTTGCATCCGAGGTTGCCGAGGTGCTCTGCTCGATATAACCCGCTTCACCGGGGATTTTTTCCAGTACAAACTGTGTGGTAACTTCTCCAGCGGTAAATTGCCGATCTGGTTGACTGTTTTCGTTATCACTGCGCCTGATCCTGTAGCGATGAGGGCGGATGCCTGTATTCCCGGAGACCACCCCCCGGGGTTGACCCGGAGCAAATTCCACCTGAATGGTATCGTCCTGTAAGGTTGAGTGGCTGATCACTACCCCCCCCAGCTGACAATGAATGCACTGTTGCAGGATCAGCGCCATGGGTTTTACCTGCCCGTTCGGGCAGACTTCAGGCCGGTAGGCGGACGACAAGACTTGCAGGCAGGTTTGCAGGATATCGCCGCCGCCATGAACCCGGGAATCATAGCGACCGGCCTGGGCATTGCCGAAGCGGTCTTCATCGACGCCGGAACTGCGAACGATGCAGGCTTCGCTGGCTTGTTGCCGGAGCATAAAGAAGCAATGGCGAATGTCCTGGGCAACACTGATATTTTTGATCTGTCGATAGAAATCCTCACTGGCAATAAATTCGGATAACCCCTTGAGCCATTCTGATTGTTGCTGATGGGGGAGTTCGGTAACGATCGTGCGCAGTTGTTCCAGGCTGAATGATTCCTGGCTCCGGGTGTCAATATCTGGCAAAAAGGGCAACAGGCATTTTGCGGGGAAAGTCTGTTGCTCCAGCCTGGCGATCAGGGTTGTGTCAACCACAGTAAAGGGTGGAACCGGGATTCTGGCCTGCTGCATACGCTGCAGAAACAGCCCCTTGCCGCCCATAAAGGCCCGGGTTTGCCTGTCATTGCTGGCAGGCAAGGTGACAGGCAAGGTGGCAGGCTGCAAGTCATAGCTGACGGGCCTGCGGTTATCCGTATTCGGAAGTTTGATATCACGGGCAGTTAGTTCAGGACAAGAGAGATGAGTTTTGTCTGAATTATCCTTCATGCAAGGAGAGGAGTCTTGTCTGGCAGAAATAACAGAACGAGCGAATGCAGATGCTCTGTCGCAGTTTGGCTTTCGGGCAGGTTTGAGTGATGTAAAGCCCGATGTTGTTAGCTGAGTGTTTTCCATGACTGTGATCTCTATGATCCTGGCTAATTTCGACCAGTGCTTTTGAAAAAAGTTTCAACTAGTCAGTCCGGGCTTAATTGAGGTGTGCGACTCGCATCCACTGAGCTGGCTATGAAGCAGGCAGCCTTTGTAGTGCATGGGATGCAGAGATTTGGATCAGTATGAGACTTCCATCCTTTGCGCTGCAGCCTGAATGTCCGGATCAGATTTCAGGCAGGTTTTCAGGATATCGCCGCCGCCATGAACCCGGGAATCATAGCGACCGGCCTGGGCGTTGCCAAAGCGGTCTTCATCGACGCCGGAACTGCGGACGATGCAAGCTTCGCTGGCTTGTTGCCGAAGCCTGAAGTAGCGATGACGAATATCCCGGGCAGCACTGATATTTTCTACCTGTTGATAGAAATCCTCACTGGCAATAAACCCGGATAACCCCTTGAGCCATTCTGATTGTCGCGGGCGGGGGAGTTCGGTAACGATCCTGCGCAATTGTTCCAGGCTGAATGATTCCTGACTCCGCGTGTCTATATCTGGCATTGCTGAACCAGCGAAAGCAGCAGGTCCCTGTTATGATCTAAATCAAAGTCCTCACGCAGGAGTTCAATGCAAGCGTCCTGCAATGGCGAGTCGCTTACAATGGCCATGCGTAATAATAGTTCTTTTATTGCTCTTGCGGCATCATTCGGCTCAAGGTGTTTAGTAGCAGCGGTAAACATTTGGCGAAGTTCTGAATTTGTGTTCGGTTCTTCCGTTGTCTCAATACAGTGATAAGCTTTATTGGCCATTTCAAAAAGTAGTCTGCATTCGCTATCCAGATAACTGAGGAACGTATATTCATGATTCCCGGCTTTCTCATTGTTGATTGCATCCAATACCAGACAATGTTTGAACGTCCAGTTATTTACTGGGTCGTCAAGCCCGTTTTGACATCTTTTAACCAGCGTTTCAAAATACCATTTGTTAGTATTTTTACCGCGATTAAATTGGTTGATTGATACATCCATAGAGCTCAGCCCTGACAGAATGGTCACCAATTCTACAAAGCCCGCTTGTAACGCTGATGTTGAATTAACCTTGGTATACTCTACAGTCATTTTTCCCACGCCTTGATTGAAGCTGATTGCCATTGGCCGAGAGCTTTTATCAATTGATGCGCAACGGAGTATCTGGACCAAAAACCAGAAACGCTTCAATTTACCCTGTAAGTGTGTGTTTTCCTCGTCTTGGGAAAAATCATCAGAGATGTCGAGGCGGAGTGTGCGGTCCTTGCCTCCCTCAGCCTGCTCCAGCATGGTTATGGTGCAGACGTGTGCTCCGAGGGTTGCATTAATAAAAGCGGCACCTTCCATATTAAGCACGCGTAGACTCGCTGCCATAAGTTTGTCCAGTACTGAGATGCAATTGTCGTTTAATAGTCCGGAAACTCCTCCGGGGAGTATATTAATCAGCGTTCTGTCTTCTGTCATTTCGCTAATGTTTCCCTGCCCTGATGCTGCTGCTACCGGGGCGAGAGCACTAACAAATCGTTGATGAAGCCAGTAAATCAGGTCGTGGGCAGATTGGATATCGGACACTTCTTTGGGCTGAGTCAGTTTTTGCAATTTATCCAGCAAGGCCTGGCAATCTCTCAGCCACTGTCTGAAATTCGCAGACTGGTCCGGTACTTCCTGGTCGGTGGTCAGCGGTATGACCACTTTTGAGCGCAGGTTAGCAATGGCATCTTTCAGGCAATTGCTCTGTTTTTCAAGGGATGGGAGTTCCTCGATAAAGGGTTGGACTTCGGCTGCTATTGCATTCGATTCAGACGCTGTGGCCAGCGTTAAAAAGTTCTGATAACCGGATACAAACCGTTGTAAATCCTCCTGTAGCTGCTGAATCTCGATGCCAAGCTGTTTTAATAGCTTCGATCGGTTTGCTGACATGCTGACTGCCTTACTTCGCCCTGGGCCAAGGCAGAAGCTTGCTAACCGGTCAGGGTGAAAATAGTCCAGCAACCGGGTATTTTGGCGATTCAGCCAGTCAAAACCTTCGTCGACTCGGTTGAAGTTCGGTGGCTCAGCAGCACCGGTTGCGGGTGAGCTGATGATATCCTGTCTGGAACTGGTGCTATGGGTCTGCCAGAAGGCAGACTGGTCGCCGTTCAGCAAAAAGGCTCCTGGGCTGCCGGCAAAACTGCCTGCCACCAGTGTTACCCGTTGTCCGCTGCTTTGTCTTAACGCCTCAGAATACTGAGAACCAGCCAACAGACAGGGTATACCCGCCTGGCGCAGGGTGATGGCAACATGATCGTTGGTCCCCCCTTGTCTGAACACGCAGCCGCCCAGACGTTTTAAAATATCGGGTGCCAGCATCCAGTCACTGGCGTGATTGGCAAACAGAAGGGTTCCGGGTGGAATCTGTTCCGCGCTGAGCGGTTCGGTGACTTCCATGGCCACACTACTACAGCAACCTTCACTCACCATGATTCCTTCAGCCATTGGCAGGGCCGGTGCTGGTGCAGAGAAACGGGTACTGCCCGGCAGCTGGGTCACTGGTCGGCACTGGAACACGTGGAGTTGTTGATCGCCATCCACGCCGAACTCAATATCGACCGGGCAACAGAACATATTTTCCAGCTTTTTTATGTATTTCTGCAGCTGTTGCAATATCTCGTCAGAAAGCATCATGTCTTTTGCATCCGAGGTTGCCGAGGTGCTCTGCTCGATATAACCCGCTTCACCGGGGATTTTTTCCAGTACAAACTGTGTGGTAACTTCTCCAGCGGTAAATTGCCGATCTGGTTGACTGTTTTCGTCATCACTGCGCCTGATCCTGTAGCGATGAGGGCGGATGCCTGTATTCCCGGAGACCACCCCCCGGGGTTGACCCGGAGCAAATTCCACCTGAATGGTATCGTCCTGTAAGGTTGAGTGGCTGATCACTACCCCCCCCAGCTGACAATGAATGCACTGTTGCAGGATCAGCGCCATGGGTTTTACCTGCCCGTTCGGGCAGACTTCAGGCCGGTAGGCGGACGACAGGACTTGCAGGCAGGTTTGCAGGATATCGCCGCCGCCATGAACCCGGGAATCATAGCGACCGGCCTGGGCATTGCCGAAGCGGTCTTCATCGACGCCGGAACTGCGAACGATGCAGGCTTCGCTGGCTTGTTGCCGGAGCATAAAGAAGCAATGGCGAATGTCCTGGGCAACACTGATATTTTTGATCTGTCGATAGAAATCCTCACTGGCAATAAATTCGGATAACCCCTTGAGCCATTCTGATTGTTGCTGATGGGGGAGTTCGGTAACGATCGTGCGCAGTTGTTCCAGGCTGAATGATTCCTGGCTCCGGGTGTCAATATCTGGCAAAAAGGGCAACAGGCATTTTGCGGGGAAAGTCTGTTGCTCCAGCCTGGCGATCAGGGTTGTGTCAACCACAGTAAAGGGTGGAACCGGGATTCTGGCCTGCTGCATACGCTGCAGAAACAGCCCCTTGCCGCCCATAAAGGCCCGGGTTTGCCTGTCATTGCTGGCAGGCAAGGTGGCAGGCAAGGTGGCAGGCTGCAAGTCATAGCTGACGGGCCTGCGGTTATCCGTATTCGGAAGTTTGATATCACGGGCAGTTAGTTCAGGACAAGAGAGATGAGTTTTGTCTGAATTATCCTTCATGCAAGGAGAGGAGTCTTGTCTGGCAGAAATAACAGAACGAGCGAATGCAGATGCTCTGTCGCAGTTTGGCTTTCGGGCAGGTTTGAGTGATGTAAAGTAACCGCTCATTTGAGGACGTCTTCAAAAATCACAACCTGACTGCCAGCCTTTCCCCTGCAAACAACGCAGGAGATACCTAACGTGAAGCAACTGACAAAACCCTTTACCCGTCTCAACCCTGAGCAGTGGCAACAGATCATTGATCAGCAAATAGGCAGTGGCTTGAGCCAGAAAGCTTTTTGCCAAACTCAAAACATAAGCCTGGCAACATTCACAAACTGGAAACGCAAACTCAGGAATTACAACAACACTGACTCCTTTGATATCGCTCAGGCTTCTGCCCCGGAATGGGTTGAAGTCCCAAACGGGCTGACTGAGCCTCCAGCCAGCTTAAACTGGCAGTTGGAACTTGAGCTGCCCGGTGGCGTTATTCTTCGTATGCGTCGCTGATCATGTTTTTTCCAGAATCTCAGGTTCGGATCTGGCTCTACAACCGGCCCACCGACATGCGTAAATCCTACGACGGCCTGTCTGCCCTGGTGAGAAACAAACTTGAAGAAGACCCACTCAGCGGCCAGCTGTTTGTCTTCATCAACCGCAAACAAACCCAGTGCAAGGTGCTGTATTTTGATCGCAGTGGATACTGTATCTGGAGCAAACGACTGGAACAGGGTCAGTTTCATACTCATGCAGGCAAATCCATCAAGCAAACAATGGCGTGGACAGATCTGAAGCTCATCCTTGAAGGCATTGATACCCGCTGCGTTCAGCAATATAAACGCTACAAACATCAACCGTCCCGTTACACAAAAGGAGAGTCAAAGGTCTATCTTTAACCGCCATGAAATTACCTGTTTCGACCCCCGGCACCACTGACCAGGACCTGCTCCAGCAGATCCTGGTCTTGCTGTCGGAGCGTGATCAGGAAATAGCTTCTCTTAAACATCAGCTGGCCTGGTTTAAACAACAGCTATTTGGTGAAAAATCCGAAAAGCGCCTGATTGAGAATCCGGACCAGCTGGCGCTGGGAGAAATCCTTCAGGACAAGCCTGAAGAGCAGGAAACTCCCACAGAAACCATCACTTACGAACGGCGGAAAAAGAATCGCCCTGAAGACTGTGTGACCGATCAGGGACTGCGCTTTACTGAAGATGTACCGATTGAACTCATCCCGATGCCTGCTGCAGAAATGAAGGGTGAAGACGCAGACCAGTACGAAATCATTGACTACAAGTACACCTATCGGCTGGCGCAGCGCCCTGCCAGCTATGTCATCCTGAAATATCAGCGCGAAGTCGTTCGCCATAAGCCCAGCCAGACGCTAACAACGGTAGCCGCACCATCAGGATTATTTGATCGCAGCTTTGCCGATGTCAGCTTTATCGCAGGTCTGCTGGTAGAGAAGTACCGCTTTCACGCACCGCTTTACCGCCAGCATCAGAAACTTGAGTCCAGTGGTATTACCATCAGCCGTGGAACCCTGACACATCTTGAGCAGCGTGCCGGGCAGTTACTCAAACCCATCGCTGACGAAGTGCTCAACAGCTGTCTGGAAAGTCATGTCCTCACTCTGGATGAAACGCCCGGAAAAGCGGGCCGTAAAAGCAAGGGCAAGATGCAAAGAGGCTACTTCTGGTGTTTTTACGGAGACCAGAATGAGATAGCTTTTACCTTCTCCACCACTCGTTCTGGCAGGGTCGTAGAGCCTTATCTGAAAGAGTATAAGGGGGTCTTGCTGACCGATGGTTATTCGGAATACGACCGCCTGTGCATGAAATATCCCAAAATCATCCATGCCCAGTGCTGGACACATAGCAGGAGGTACTTCGTCAAGTCACAAGAGGTCGAACCTGAAGCCGCAAAAGAGGCGCTGGACTGCATGGGTGCGATCTATCAAGTCGAAGACGAAATCCGCAAAGCTGGGCTGCAAGGCGAAGCAAAGCAGGAATACCGCCAACAGAATGCCAAGCCACTGGTTGATCAGTTCTTTAGCTGGCATAAAGAACAACTTCGTCGCCTGAATCTGGTGAAAAGCAACCCATTGAGCAAGGCTCTTGGCTACGTGAACAAACGGGAAAAAGAGCTACGGCTTTATCTGGATAATCCGGATGTCGCCATTGATACGAATCACCTGGAGCGAAGTCTCAGGTGTATCCCGATGGGGAGAAAGAACTGGCTTTTTTGCTGGACAGAAGAAGGGGCAGACAATGTTGCCGTGTTCCAGACGTTAATCGTCAGTTGTCTTCTTGCAGGCATTGATCCATACAAGTACTTCGTCGATGTGCTTCAGCGCATCAGTTACCATCCGGCTCGAGATATCCGGGAGCTAATCCCGCGAATCTGGAAAGAGAAATTCGGGGCCAATCCGTTAAAATCCGATCTCGATAAGTAGGGGGAGTCTATACCCTGCTTGAACGCTTACGATGTAAAGCCCGATGTTGTTAGCTGAGTGTTTTCCATGACTGTGATCTCTATGATCCTGGCTAATTTCGACCAGTGCTTTTGAAAAAAGTTTCAACTAATCAGTCCGGGCTTAATTGAGGTGTGCGACTCGCATCCACTGAGTTGGCTATGAAGCAGGCAGCCTCTGTAGTGCATGGGATGCAGAGATTTGGATCAGTATGAGACTTCCATCCTTTGCGCTGCAGCCTGAATGTCCGGATCAGATTTCAGTTTGTCGCTAAGGTTTTCGTAAACGTGAGAATATCGAGAGAGCAGAGGCAGGACAAAATCCTTGTCATTTTTAAGAGATTCAGTAGCAAAGTACATGGCTTCCGGTTTTTCCTTAATGATTTTCCTCAACAGGGCTTCATTGTTTTTTACTGTCTGTCCGGCATAGTAAAAGGCAAAAACATAGTTTCTGGTAGCTGACAAAACCACGGCGGGGTCATTTTTGAGATCTGTACTGGCAGATTCGATGGCTCTACCACAATTATTGACGGCAATCATCACTAGCGATTTATTATTTTTGAGGTGATTGCTGGCATACTCTAATAAATCTCCTTGCTGTTCTATTGCAGATTCAGCTATTTCAATATCATTCTTAAATCGGTCGGCAATATATTTAAATACCCTTGGGTTATGGCGAACCAGGAATCTAACCTGAGCCCTGTCGTCATCTAAATTAAAGTCCTCACGCAAGAGTTCAATAAAAGTGGCTGTCGATATGCTTCCAATGGCCATGTGAGCTAACAGTTCTTTTATTATTCTTGCGGCATCATCCGGCTTAAGGTGCTTGGTCTCTGCGGTCAAGATCTCGCGAAGTTCTGTATTTCGATTCACAGTATTAGTTCTCATACGCTGCTGGCGAGCTTTTTTGGCCATTTTAAAGAAGAGTCTGTGTTCGCTTTCCAGATAATCAAAGAACGTATAATCATAATTATAAGAACCCGTCGTATCACGGTTATTGATTGCATCCAGTACCAGACAATGTTTGTATATCCAGTTGTTTTCAGGTTCGTCCAGCCCGTTTTGGCACTTTTTAACCAGTGTTTCAAAATACCACTTTTCAGAAGTGTCACCGGGATTAAATTTGTTGATTGATATATCCATGCTGGTGAGTCCTGACAGAATGGTCACCAATTTCACAAAGCCATCTTGCAATGCTGGTTTTGTATCAACCTGAGTGTATTCTACGGTCATTTTTCCCGCACTTTGATTGAAACTGAGTGCCATTGGCCGTGAATTGCTATCAATTGATGCGCAGCGCAGTGTCTGGACCAAAAACCAGAAACGCTTCAGTTTGCCCTGTAAATGCAGATTTTGGGAAAACTTGTCTGAGATGTCGAGGCGGAGTGTTCGGCCCTTGCCACCCTCGGCCTGTTCCAGCATGGTTATGGTGCAGGCATGTATTCCGAGTTTTGCACTAATCAAAGCGGCATCCACCATATTAAGCATGCGAAGACTGGCTACGTTAAGTTTGCTCAGTACCGAGATGCAATTGTCGTTTAATAGTCCGGAAACGCCTCGGGGGAGTACATCAATCAGGATTCTCTTTTCTGTAATTTTGGTAATTTTTCCCTGGCCGGATGCTTCGGCCACCGGGGCAAGAGCGCTGACAAATCGCTGATGAAACCAGTAAATCAGGTCATGAGCAGAATGGATATCGCACACTTCTCTGGGCTGGGTCAGTTTTTGCAGTTTATCCAGCAAGGATTGGCAATCTTTCAGCCATTGTCCTAAATTCGTCCGCCGGGTGGGCAATTCTCCTCCTTTAGCCAGCGGCAAGAGCACTTTTGAGCAGAGATCATTAATGGCATCCTCCAGGTATTTACATTGTTTTTTGAGGACCGTGAGTTCATTGACAAAGGGCTGGACTCCGGAAGATAGGGCGCCCGATTCAGAGCCTGCGGCCAGATATAAAAAACGCTCATAACCGGTTAGAAATTGTTGCAAATCGTTCTGCAGAAGAAGAGTCTCCGTACCGAGTTCCAGTAATAGATTCGTTCGGTTTGCTGACATACTCATTGCCTTGCTTCGACCCGGAGCAAGGCAGTGGTTTAGTAGTCTGTCGGCATGAAAGTAGTCCAGCAAGCGATTATTCTGGCGGTTCAGCCAGTCAAAACCTGTGTCGACTCTGGTGAAGTTGGGCGGTTCTGTGAGACAGCTTGAGGGTCGGCTTATGATATCCTCACCAGAAGTCCTGCTATTGGCCTGCCAGTGAGCAGACTGGTCGCCGGTCAGCAAACAGGCTCCGGGGCTGTCGGCAAAACTCCCTGCCACCAGTGTTACCTGTTGTCCGCTGCTCTGTCTTAATGCTTCAGAATACTGAGAACCAGCCAACAGACAGCTTACACCCGCCTGTCGCAAGGTGATGGCAACATGATCGTTAGTTCCTCCCTGTTTGAACACGCAGCCGCCCAGACGTTTTAAAATATCAGGTGCCAGCATCCAGTCACTGGCGTGATTGGCAAACAGAATGGCACCGGGTGGAATATGTTCCGCATTGACCGGTTCGCTGACCATCAGGGCGACACCACTGCAACAACCTTCACTGACCATGGTTCCTTTAGCCAGTGGCAGGGTTGGCACAGGTGCAGAGAAACGGGTACTGCCCGGCAGCTGGGTCACTGGTCGACTCTGGAATACGTGGAGTTGCAGATCGCCATCCACGCCGAACTCAGCATCGATCGGGCAACAGAACATATCTTCCAGCTTTTCTATGTTTTTTTGCAGTTCTTGCAATATCTCGTCAGAGAGCATGATGTCTTTTGCATCGGTGGTTGCCGTGTTGCTCCGTTCGATGTAACCCGCTTCACCGGTCTCTTCATCGGTGATTTTTTCCAGGACAAACTGTGTCGTAATATCACCCGGGGTAAATTGCCGATCTGATTGACTGTTTTTGTCATCACTGCGCTTGATCGAATAGCGATGGGGGCGGATGCCTGTGGTTCCGGAGACCGCCCCCCGGGGTTGACCCAGTGCAAATTCCACCAGAATGGTATTGTCTTGCAGTGTTGAGTGGCTGATCACTGTGCCCCCCAGCAGGCAATGAATGCACTGCTGCAGGACCAGCGCCATGGGCTTTACCTGTCCGTTTGGACAGACTTCAGGCCGATAGGCGGATGACAGGACTTGCAGGCAGGTTTTCAGGATATCGCCGCCACCATGAACCCGGGAATCATAGCGACCGGCCTGGGCGTTGCCGAAGCGGTCTTCATCGACGCCGGAACTGCGGACGATGCAGGCTTCCCCGGCTTGTTGCCGAAGCCTGAAGAAGCAATGGCGAATATCCCGGGCAGCACTGATATTTTCTACTTGTTGATAGAAATCCTCACTGGCAATAAACCCGGATAACCCCTTGAGCCATTCTGATTGTTGCGGGTGGGGGAGTTCGGTAACGATCTTGCGCAATTGTTCCAGGCTGAATGATTCCTGACTCTGCGTGTCTATATCTGGCAAAAAGGGCAACAGGCATTTTGCTGGGAAAGGCTGTTGCTCGAGCCTGGCGATCAGGGTTGTGTCAACCACCGTGAAGGGTGGAACCGGGATTCCGGCCTGTTGCATACGGTGCAGAAACAATCCCTTGCCGCCTATTGAGGATCGGATTTGCTCGTCTTTGATGAGAGTTGAAAAGTCAGCTGGCAAGTCATGGCTGGCAGGCTTGCTATTTTTCGTATTCGGACGTTCGACACCACGAGCGGATAGCGGAGTAAAAGACGGGAAAGCTTCACCAGGATCAACTTTCATTAACCGCATCTGATTGCGAGAAGTTCTCTCATGATCGTAAAGAGTGACAGTTCGGGTGAGTATGTACGCTGCCTGACCACCCGACAACCGGGCAGATTTGTCCTCAATCTGGCCCGATCTTGTTGGTTGAATGCTATCCATAGCCTTAATTTCCTTGATTTCGTTGATTACCTTTAATTAAGACCTGTATTTTTGAAAAAAGTTTCAATAAATCAACATCAGGCCTCCTCTTGCACAGAGAGACCAGAATGAGAGGTGTTTCTTGAAGGTTGTAGCGAAATTTCCGGGCGACCTTTGGAGTACAAAAATAGCACAAAATAGCAGACATCCACCCTGAATACATTGAGAAATCCCTGGGAACGCTGAGTGCAGATGATTATATCCACTGGGTTAAAGCACTTTGGAAACGGCGTGGTCAAAAGCCCTTTTACCGGCGATGGCCAAAAAAAGTCAAAGTAGGGCAGCAACAAATAGTTGAACTGCAAAGGTCCCCTGGTCAGCCACTGTCGATCTGTGCAACCTGCCTCTCTGGCACAACCAGAAGCGTTGCAATTTCTCGTCGACGCATTCAGAGTACCACCGGTTTTGCCTAATGCCATGGATAACGAAGAGACCATTCTTAGAATACTACAGCATTACTACCGTCGCCCCGGGCCAGAGCGAGTTATCCAATGCCTTGGCAGTGACACATTTCCCGGGGTATGGAAGCCTGATCACAACTGCAGTCATGTATTGCGGGTCCGGTGGTTAAGGAGAAGCGCTTCAGGGGATATGACGAGAAAGGTAAGGTAAACCTGCAGAAAATGCTGGTGCCCGTGAAGGTTCCGCCTGATCGTAATTAAGCGAAGACGCAACAAGGCTGGCTGGAACAGAAGCAGGTAGCCCTCATGCAATAGCTACTGCTTCCTTCGACCGCTGCCAGTCCAGAAGCTCTTTAATGGCTTTAATCACTTCTTCAACACCATGAATAATAGGGCTTGAATTGAGGTGGGTACTCTGTTTGAGGCTGGTTTCAAGCTCCAGACAGGCTTTCAGAAGTTTTGGTGCCGCGCAATATCGGCAAGCTCCGTGAAGTCTGTGAACCCGATCCAGTAACGGCTCATGGAGATGGTTTCGGAAGCTCTCTTCGATGGTCTGCAAATCCTCTGGCAAACCATCAAGCAGCATGTCCAGCATTTCTCTGGCCAGTTCCCGGTTGCCGGCTGCCAGTTGTATGCTCTTCTCCACGTCTATTGGTGAGGAGTCAGGCTCTAGCTGAACGGATAGGCTCTCTTCAGTCGGGTCATCCGGTGCCTGCACTGAATTGCCTGTCCAGTGACTGATGGTAGAGACCAGCTGACGGGTGTTGACGGGCTTGGTCATATAGTCGTCCATCCCGCTTTGCAGGATCTGCTTGCGTTCTTCAGGCAGTGCGTGGGCAGTCACAGCAATAATAGGAATACGGTTGTAAATAGTGTTGATATTTCTGATTCGACGAGTCGTTTCCAAGCCATCAATCTCAGGCATCTGAACATCCATCAGTATCAGGTCGAAGATTTTCTGATGGCAACATTCAATGGCTTCAAAACCATTTTTGGCAGTGACTACAGACTGATCCATTTTTAACAGAATGGTTTCCAATAGCTTAAGGTTGACCTCATTATCATCCACGATCAGGATATCCAGTTTTTTTTCAAACACTGCTTTGGCAGGCTGCATGACATCGGCTCCGGGGGCGGGGTTCGAAGTCATCCCTTTAATCGCCCGCAAGAGCTTGTTTCTGGCTACGGGTTTAAGGAGGCAGTGAATCCCTGAGGGCAGCGTATCCAGCAGGTTGCTGCTACCGGCCACGGCAAGAATCAGAACCGGGCTTTGCTGGAGATAGTTTACGGCGATTTTCAGGGTGCGCTGCAGATGATCGTCACCCTGGCTCAGCAGAAGCAGGTCATGGTTGTTATGAGTTTCAACGTAAGTCTGCAGTTCTGACAAAGACTGAAAAGAAGTGACTTTTAATCCCAGGCTCTGTGCCTGATGCCCAATGGAAAGTCTGGAGAGTTCCTGAGGCTCGTATAATAATAAATGACGACAGCCGGGTAAGGGCTCCGGCTTAAACTGAACGCTCTCATCTTTTATCGAGCGGACTCGAATGGTAAACCAGAAAGTAGAGCCTCTGCCCAGATCAGAATCGAGTCCGATTTCCCCCTGCATCTGTTCTACAAGACTTTTGCTGATGGCGAGTCCCAAACCAGTACCACCGGCTTGTCGTGTTCTGCTGGAGTCAGCCTGAGAGAAAGATTTGAAAATGCGGGAGTGCTGTTCAGACGTCAGCCCTGAACCAGTATCTGTGACGGTAAACTTAAGTGTATGGATGTCAGCGTCATCCACTTGCTCCAGCATGACTCGAATGGCGACACTGCCGTAATTGGTGAACTTGATGGCGTTGCTTACCAGGTTGGTCAGAATCTGGGAGAGCCGCAGCTTGTCGCCAATGATATCTTCAGGAGTATCTTCATAAATGAAACTGACCAGTTCCAGCGATTTATGGTGTGCCGCAGGGGCCATAATAGCCAGGACATCGTCGATCACTTCCCGGATACTGAGTTGCTGATTGTCCAGTTCGAGCTTGCCTGCCTCGATTCTGGAGAAATCGAGAATGTCATTCAGCATGGTCATCAGACCCTGGGCAGATTTCTCAATAGTGCACAGATACTCCCTTTGCTGTGATTTAAGTTCCGTTTCAAGCAGCAGGGCAGTGTAGCCGGAAATACCGTTTAGAGGTGTCCGAATTTCATGGCTCATATTGGCCAGAAATTCACTTTTACTCTTATAGGCTTCAAGGGCTTCTTTTCGGGCCAGGTCCAACTCAACATTCTGGATTTCTATGGTTTCCAGGGTTTCGTGTAATTCATTGGTGGATAAGTCAGCGCTTCTTTGCAATACCTCCCGGGAGTGAGTGAGCCGCTCCAGCAGTCTGTTGATTGCCAGCTCCAGAGTAAAATAGAGACTCCCGGGAGAGGCTTCCAGTCGGCTACCCTGATCATCTGCATCGATTTTATCCATGGCATCGGCGATGGATCGCATGGGGTTGATCAGGGAGCGGGACAGCTTCATGTAGAGAGACAGGACAGTGCCAATAGCCAGAGCCAGCAGAATAACGGCCACAAGCGTGGCTCTGTGTTTCTGTATACGTGTTTCCGAATAAGCGTATTCAATCTGCAGCCAGCCAAGGGTTTCAGTCGAATCACCACCGAGTCGAACCACAGGGGTAATAGCTCTTAAAGTATCCCGGGTGGTGAAAAGAGTCAGAGTGTCGGGAAGTGGTTGATCCATGCCTATAGGGAGCAGGTTGGGGCCGGTATGGAGTAATTCCCTGCCATTTCGATCGAGCAGGCTGACTGCCCTGATATCAGTATCATCCAGAATCCGGACCGCCAGATCACGGGTGTTCTGCATCCCACCGCTTTCTATTGAATAAACTACAAGCGTCGCCAGCTTGCGAGTCATATCTGTGGCTTTCGTGATCAGCTGCTGGTCAAGTCCGGATAAATGTGCCCAGAGGTAAAGGCTGCACATAAGGGCAGAGATGAGGGTGCCTGGCAGCAGTGCCAAAACCAGAATCCTGCGCTGGACAGTCTGGAAAGATGTTTTCATAAGTAATAATTGTACAGACTGGATTATTATCATTTATGCTGGGGGCATCATAAGAGTTATGTGTCAGTTTTGGAAGTTTTGGTTTAGGAAGTTTTGGTTTAGAGAGTATGGATTACCCCACAATCGAGTCGCTGGTAGGCAACACTCCTCTTATTCGGCTGCAGAGACTTTCTGCCGGGCGGGGGAACACTATTCTGTTGAAGATGGAAGGGAATAACCCTGCGGGATCGGTCAAGGATCGTCCTGCGCTCTCCATGATATCTGAGGCGCAAGCCAGGGGCGTCATCAAGCCCGGTGATAATCTGATCGAAGCGACCAGTGGCAACACCGGTATAGCACTGGCCATGGCTGCTGCTATCAAGGGTTATCGAATGATTCTGATCATGCCCGATAACATGAGCGAAGAACGCAAGGGTGCCATGACTGCTTATGGTGCAGAGCTTAAAATGGTGAGCAGGGAAGAGGGTATGGAAGGGGCCCGGGATCTGGCGCTGGAATTGGAAAAGCAAGGTCTGGGCAAAGTGCTCAACCAGTTCGCGAATCAGGATAATCCTCTGGCGCATTACAAAGGCACCGGCCCTGAAATCTGGCAGCAGACTGGTGGTGAGATCACCCACTTTGTCAGCTCCATGGGTACTACCGGCACCATCATGGGTACCTCAAGGTTCCTGAAAGAACAGAACCCGGATATCCAGATTGTAGGTCTGCAACCTGCTGATGGAGCCAGCATTCCCGGTATTCGGCGCTGGCGACCGGAATACCTGCCGGAAATATTCGATGACAGTCGTGTAGACAGAGTGATGGATATCCATCAGTCCGAAGCCGAAGAAACCATGAAAACCCTGGCCAAAAAAGAAGGTATATTCTGCGGTGTATCTTCCGGTGGCTCTGTTGCGGGAGCATTAAGACTGGCTGAAGAAGTGGAAAATGCCACCATCGTCTGCATTATCTGTGACCGGGGTGATCGTTATCTTTCTACCAACGTCTTTAACCGATAGGGGAATCAACGCATTGACTGTGTCGTCTAAAAGCGGGTTCAAAAAACATTTACACAGTCATTGCTCTCCAGTACTGAAATTTTATACAGCTGTAGGTACAATTCTCAACGGTATTAATTTTTACGCAGCTACTCCCGTGAAAATACAGCGTTATTCACTCCGGCACTGCTTCTTGTTGTGAGGGGGTGTGTTGTTTCGTTGACAGGCTGCGTGTGTATTTCTGAATCTGAAGGATACAGTTTCATGCGATCTCAGAAGGCTTCTCCGGGCGCCAGACGTCGGGTCGTTGGAGAAGTTCTTGTACAGGGTCTTTCCCATGATGGTCGGGGTCTTGCCCGATTAAAAGGCAAAACCCTTTTTGTCGAAGGGGCGCTTCCCGGGGAGCAGGTTTCGGTCCTGCTGACAGAAGATCGACGTCGTTTCAGCAGTGGTCGGGCCACTGATATAGAGTCTGCTTCAGATGAGCGCGTCTCTCCTCCCTGCCGACATTTTAAAGTCTGTGGTGGCTGCAGCCTGCAATACTGGTCCCATGAGGGTCAGCTTCAGGGCAAACAAAGTATTGTACTGGATCAGTTGCAGCGGTTTTCGTCGCTGACGCCCATGGCAATAGCTGAACCTCTGGCTTCTCAACCCTATGGTTATCGTTATCGTGCCCGTTTGTCGATCCTCTGGAAGAAGGGCCACTTATCACTCGGGTTCAGGGAGAAAAGCAGTAAACAGATTGTCGATGTTCGTGAGTGTCCGGTCCTGGCAGAACCCTTGCAGTCACTACCGGCGTTGCTGCGAGAATGTTTACCAGAACTGAATCAGCGAGAAGCGATCAGTCATGCTGAACTGTTGCTGGCTGATTCCGGCCGCGCCATTCTGCTCAGACACACCAGAGGGTTGCCGCCCGAGAATTTGAACAGGCTGGAAGCAATGGCCCGGGAGCAGCAATTGCACCTGTACCTGATGGGGGATGAGAAGCTTACCCGTTGCCTCTACTCTCCGGTGGCTGATCCCTGGCTGTACTACCGGATACCGGAGATGGATCTTAGGTTTCAGTTCAGGCCAACAGACTTTACCCAGGTCAACTGGCCTGTTAATCGTCAAATGGTGGCACAGGCTCTGGATTGGCTGGAATTGACACCGCAAGACCGGGTGCTGGATCTTTTTTGTGGTCTTGGCAATTTTTCTCTGGCAATGGCCAGAAAGACAACTTCTGTCGTTGGTGTCGAGGGCAGTGCGGGGGCTGTTGAGAGAGCTGTATTCAATGCCGGTCTGAATGGTCTGAAAAACACTCACTTTTATCAGGCCAACCTTGCTGCGCTGGTTGAGGGGAACAAGTCAGGGGAGGGCTGGTTGCATCAACATTACGACGCCATGTTGCTGGACCCTCCCAGAACCGGTGCTATTGAAATTATTGAACACATGAAAGGTCATATACCCGATCGGTTGCTTTATATCTCGTGCAACCCTGCAACCCTGGCCAGAGATGCCGGAGCCCTCGCCCAACAGGGGTTCAAGCTGGTCAGATTAGGCGTGATGGACATGTTCCCGCAAACCGGGCATGTCGAATCCATGGCACTTTTTAAACAGTCCTGATTCAGGAGATCCCTTCATTCAGGCAGTGCCTCCGAAGAAATAAGTGGAAAACTTGCATGGTAAAGGTAAGAGAAGATCATCCCGTTCGCTTTGATGGCTCCATCGATTTGGATGCCTGGCTGGTGCGTATGCAGGAAAGCTTTGGTGTGACCGGTACGGATCGCCTCAGGGCTGCCTGTGAACTCAGTCGTTGGGCCGAGCTTGAGGCTCGTCAGCAGGCAGATACTGTCTGGCCTACAGGTTTGGGTTGTTTTCGTACCGGCCTTGAGATGGTTGAAATCCTTGCAGAGCTGAGGCTGGATACTGAAACGCTGGTGGCTGCTGCTCTCTATCGGGCTGTTCGTGAACACAGACTGTCCATGAAACAGGTGGAAGAAGACTTCGGCAAGACCGTCGTTCGTCTGATTAAAGATGTTCAGGGTATGGCCGCCATCAGTGAACTCCTGAACCCGGCCAGAACCCAGGTGCTGGATCAGAGTCAGGACCAGCTGGAAAAAGTCCGCAAGATGCTGGTTTCTATTATTGACGATGTTCGGGTAGCACTGCTCAAGCTGGCAGAGCGTACCTGTGCCATCAGAGCTTTGAGAGATGCTGATAAAGACAAGCGCCGCCGGGTGGCCCGTGAGGTTTTTGAAATCTATGCCCCCCTGGCTCACCGCCTGGGTATCGGTTATATCAAGTGGGAGCTGGAAGATCTTTCCTTCCGCTATCTGAATCCTCAGGATTACAAACGTATTGCCCGCCTGCTGGATGAGAAAAGAACCGATCGCCAGCAATATATTGACCATGTTGTCGATCAACTCAGGCAAGCGCTGGGTGAAGCTCAGATAGAAGCCAATGTTTATGGTCGCGCGAAACACATCTACAGCATCTGGCGAAAAATGAAACGCAAGGGGCTGGACTTCAGGGACCTTTATGACATTCGTGCTTTTCGGGTGATTACCAGAGAAGTCAGGGATTGCTACGCGGCTCTGGGTGTTGTGCACTCTCTGTTTAATCATATCCCTCAGGAATTCGATGATTACATCGCAACGCCCAAGGAAAATGGTTATCGCTCCCTGCACACAGCGGTCTTTGGACCGGAAGGCAAAACGCTTGAGGTACAGATTCGAACCGAAGCGATGCATGAAGAAGCTGAGCTGGGTGTTTGTGCCCACTGGAAGTACAAGGGCACCGACGTTAATACCAAAAGTGACAGTTATGAAGAAAAGCTCAACTGGCTGCGTAATGTTATGGAGTGGCATGAAGAGCTGGGTGATCTGGGAGGCATCGCTGAAGAGTGGCGTTCTGATGTCGAGCCGGATCGTATTTATGTGTTCACAAAAGCAGGTCATGTAGTGGATCTGTCTCTGGGTGCTACGCCCATTGATTTTGCTTTCAGAATTCATTCAGAAGTGGGTTTGAAGTGTCGCGGCGCTAAGGTGGGAGGCCGCATTGTGCCTCTGAATCACAATCTTAAAACCGGAGATCAGGTAGAAATTCTGACCGGACCCAATGTTCAACCCAGTCGTGACTGGCTCAACCCGGATCTCGGTTATGTCAATACCAATCGGGCAAGAGCCAAAATTACCAACTGGCTGAAAAAGCAGGATCGCGACTCCAATATTGTTGATGGCAGTAGTCAGCTCAACGCTGAGCTTAAACGTCTGGCTCTGACGGGTGTTGATTTCAACGATCTCCTGCCTCAGACGCCCTTTAAGGAAATGGATGATATGTACGCAGCCATCGGAGCTGGCGATTATCGTGTCACCCAGGCCGTAGCCCTGGCTCAAAGAGAGCTGGAGCCGGAAGCAGAAAAAGAGTTTGAGATACGTACCCGGGCACCTCAGGAAAAAGTGTCAGACAGTACTATCACCATTGACGGGGTGGGTAATCTGATGACCCAGATGGCCGGCTGCTGTCAACCGGTGCCCGGTGATCCCATCATAGGCTATATCACGATCGGCCGTGGTGTCACCATTCACCGACAGGACTGCAATAACGCCCTGAATCTTCAGGAGCTGGAACCGGAAAGACTGATAGAGGTGAACTGGGGCTATTCTCCGGAATACATGTACCCGGTGGAAATTATCATCACCGCCTATGACCGCTCAGGGCTGCTGCGCGATATTACCATTGTTCTGGCTAATGAGCGTGTCAATGTTCTCTCAGTACAGACGCGAACCAGCAAGGAAGACAACATTGCCAATATGTTGTTGACGGTTGAAGTTCAGAGTCTGCAGCAACTGAGTAAAGTCCTGGCTAAAGTCAATCAGCTGCCCAACGTGGTCGAAGTTGCGCGTTATCGCAAGGAAGGCAGATGAGTCAGAGTAGCCTGGAGGATATGCTGTATCTTATGAGCAGGCTTCGGGACCCCGAAGCTGGTTGCCCCTGGGATCTGGAGCAGAACTTTACGACTATAGCCCCCTATACACTGGAAGAGACCTGTGAAGTTCTGGAGGCCATTGCCAGCGAGGATTTTGAAAACCTTCGTGAAGAACTCGGTGATTTGCTGTTTCAGGTAGTGTTTCATTCAAGAATGGCAGAAGAGGCCGGGCTCTTTGATTTTCATCAGGTCGCTGCTGGTCTGGTGGAGAAAATGGTGCGTCGTCATCCCCATGTTTTCCCTGACGGAACCCTGGAATCCAGAATGTCGCCGAATGATGACACCACTTCCGATCAAGTCGTTGAAAGTTGGCAGGCGATCAAGCAGAAAGAGAAACTGGCAAGGGGGGAGAAGACTTCAGAGTCTGTCATGCCGTCAAAATTACCGGCTGCTCTACCCTCGTTAACAAGAGCGTTCAAGCTGCAAAAAGCGGCTGCAAAGGTCGGTTTTGACTGGCCAGAAGTCGAACCCGTGTTTGACAAGATTCAGGAAGAAATGGAAGAAATTCGTGAAGCTGTGCGAGAACAGCAGGGCAATGATCGGATTGCAGAAGAAATAGGTGATCTGATGTTTGCCTGTGTCAATCTTGCGCGTCATCTTTCAGTGGATGCGGACTTGTCATTGCGCAAAGCCAGTGACAAGTTTGAGAAGCGTTTTCGAACCATGGAATTAAGGGCTGCTGAAGAAGGCCATGAGTTTCAACAGTTAACACTGGAAGAAATGGAAGCGTACTGGCAGCTGGGAAAAGTTCGTTAGTGGGCTTTTTTGACCCTTTGCAGAAATAACATTGACATTTTTCCACCCTGGCCCTACGAAAGGCACGACATTGAAAAAATAGCAGAGCAAGATGCTTGACTCTTTACATTATGCGCGGAGTGATGGACCTGATTAGAAAAAAAACGAACATGTTTGAACATTGGTTGACTTAAATCAATGGTTTGGCGTTGATGAGTTTTGTTGTTGTTTGAAATAATCTGCCCGCTGTCGGGGCTGCTAAAAATTAACAAGTTTTTATAAGGCCTCGCAATTAATATCTTGGATGTATGCCTACGTGGGCGGAGCTCATTTTTATGCGAAAATCTTTCTTTGGTGAATGTCTGGCTGAGTTTATTGGCGTTGGCCTTCTGATTTTCTTCGGTGTTGGCTGTGTTGCCGCATTGGTTCTGGCAGGCGCGGATTTTGGTCAGCTGGAAATTTCTATTGTCTGGGGGCTGGGCGTCTCTATGGCGATATACGTAACCGGTGGTGTTTCCGGCGCTCATCTGAACCCGGCAGTCACTTTAGCATTGACTGTGTTTAAAGGTTTCGAAAAGCACAAGGTTGTGCCTTACATCCTTGCCCAGATTTTGGGTGCTTTCTGTTCCGCTGCATTGGTTTATTTTCTTTATAGTAATCTGTTTGCCGATTTTGAACTGTCTCAAGGTATCGTCCGTGGTTCCGAAGAGAGCCTGGCCACAGCGGGTATCTTTTCCACCTATGCGCACAGTGCTCTGAGCAATATGCAGGCATTTGCTGTGGAGTTTGTGATTACTGCAGTGCTGATGGGGGTTATTCTGGCTATTGGTGATAACAACAATGGTGACTCCAATGGTGCGCTGTCTGCCCTCCTGATCGGTTTGCTGATTGCAACCATTGGTTCTGCTTTTGGCCCACTGACTGGTTTTGCCATGAACCCTGCCCGGGATTTTGGTCCCAAGCTGTTCACCTATATGGCAGGTTGGGGTGAAGTGGCTCTGACCGGCGCTCGAGCCAATCCCTATTTTTGGGTGCCAATAGTGGCTCCGATCGGCGGCGCAATGGCTGGCGCATGGATTTACATTAACCTGTTAGGTAAACAATTAGAGCCCGAGACAACATCGAGCCAATTAGAGATAAAAACCACATAACACGGTAAAACCCGTTACGCACCCTGTTACATAGAAAGCGCGGTCTTTTTCACTGTTTTGTATAACAGGCTTAACTGGGTGCACTGCTGATATCAGCCCAGAGCTGAATGATAAAGAAGATTGATTATGACGACTGAGAAGAAATACGTTGTTTCATTAGACCAGGGTACTACAAGCTCCCGAGCCATTATCTTTAATCACGACGGTGACATGGTGGGTACTTCACAGCGTGAATTTACCCAGTACTACCCACAGGCGGGTTGGGTTGAGCACGACCCAATGGAAATCTGGGCGACCCAAAGTTCTGTGCTGACGGAAGTTCTGGCTAAAACAGGTATTCGTTCTGACGAAATCGCTGCTCTGGGTATCACCAATCAGCGTGAAACCACTGTCGTTTGGGATAAGAACACTGGCCGCCCTGTTTATAACGCCATTGTATGGCAGTGTCGTCGTACAACCGAAATCTGCGAACAGCTGAAGAAAGAAGGTCTGGAAAACTATATCCGGGAAACCACCGGTCTGGTTCTGGATGCTTATTTTTCGGCAACGAAAATCAAGTGGATTCTGGACAATGTAGAAGGTGCTCGTGAAAAAGCTGAAAACGGCGATCTGCTGTTCGGTACTATCGATACCTGGCTGACCTGGAAGCTGACCGAAGGTCGTGCCCATGTCACCGATTATTCCAATGCTTCGCGCACCATGCTGTACGATATCAATAGACTGGACTGGGACGAAAACCTGCTGAAGGCTATGGGAATTCCTTCCTCTATGTTACCGGAAGTGAAATCCAGCTCTGAAATTTATGGCCAGACTAACATTGGCGGAAAAGGCGGTACCCGCATTCCTGTAGCCGGTATTGCGGGGGATCAGCAGGCGGCTCTGTTCGGCCAGATGTGTCATGAAAAAGGTATGGCCAAGAATACCTATGGCACAGGATGCTTCCTGCTGATGAATACGGGGAGTGAGCCGGTCAAATCAGAAAACGGTTTGCTGACCACCATAGCTTTCGGTATTGATGGCAAAGTGCAATACGCTCTGGAAGGTGCCGTATTTATGGGTGGTGCTTCAGTTCAGTGGCTTCGTGATGAACTGGGACTGATCCGTGATGCTGCCGACACGGAATATTTCGCCAATAAAGTCGACGACACTAACGGTGTTTATGTAGTGCCTGCTTTTGTAGGTCTGGGTGCCCCTTACTGGGATCCCTACGCGCGTGGTGCGATCTTTGGCCTGACCCGGGGAGCTAACCGTAACCACATAGTTCGTGCAACACTGGAAGCCATTGCTTATCAGTCCCGTGATCTGATTGACGCAATGGAACAGGATTCCGGAATTGAAATGAAACAATTGCGCGTCGACGGTGGTGCGGTAGCCAATAACTTTTTGATGCAGTTCCAGTCTGACATTCTCGACACTGAAGTGGTTCGCCCGACAGTTGTAGAATCCACTGCCGCAGGTTCGGCCTATCTTGCGGGCCTGGCCGTTGGTTTCTGGAAAAGCACTGATGAGTTAAAGGATAAGGTTTCCGTTGATCGAGTCTATGCTCCGTCGATGTCCGATGAAGATCGTCTGAAACTTTACGACGGTTGGAAGAAAGCGGTCGTTCGTAGTCAGTCATGGGAAAATCAGGAGTGATGTAAATTTTTCCTGATACTATTGCAAATGAGCCTGCTCAGGCAGGCTCGCGATTGCAATGGGGGTTATTTACTCTGCGCTCTGAGTCTTGACTGGGTTCGGTTTCTGGTTCATTGGAGATGACTTTTTACGCAAGCCATCAAAGGTGAAAATAATGAGCGCCAGCCAGATCAGACCAAAGGTGATTAATTGAGCCTGAGTCACCTGTTCTTTGTAGACGAACAGTCCAACCAAAAAAGAAATGGATGGACCAAGATACTGCAGGATACCGATAGTGGTTAATGTCAGCTTTTTGGCCGCAGTGATAAACAAAACCAGAGGGACGGTGGTCACCAATCCGGCCAGAGACAACAGTAGACTGGTGTGAGGGTCCGAGAAACGGAAACTGTGGTTGCCACTTTTGTAGAGCCAGAAAAAATATCCCAGAGTCACTGGCAGCAGAATCAGAGTTTCGAAAGCCAGGCCAGGTACAGCCTCCACCTGAGTCTTTTTCCTGACCAGTCCGTACAAGCCAAAACACATAGCCAGGGCAAAAGCAACCCAGGGCACAATACCTAACATCAGTATCTGATAGATGACAGCGACAGTAGCCAGCAGGATAGCAATCTGTCTGAGCGGTGACAGTTTTTCATTCAAAAACAGATAGCCCAGAAGAACATTAAACAGTGGGTTGATGTAATAACCGAGACTGGTTTCAAGAATCCTGTCATTGGTCACACCCCAGATAAAGATCAACCAGTTTGCACCAACGAGAATAGCGGATAGTGTCAGTGTTCCCGACAGTTTGATACTGGAGAAAATCTGCTTTAGCTCTGAAATCGTACCTGTTATTTTCAGTAGAGCCAGCAGCAATAAAGCTGACCAGAATACGCGGTGTCCCAATACTTCCAGCGGAGGTACGTGTTCCAGAGCTTTGAAATAAATGGGTACCAGCCCCCAGATGGTAAAGGCCATTATACCCAATGCAAAGCCAGAGAAATCTCGTTGTTCGGACACTCTTTTTCCTTAAATGGTTACTTCTAATTACGCAGTTATGGTGACGAGCATGGTGTTCTGTTTTTCACGAAGGGACATTGTGCCTGAACATTTGTTTCGAGTTAACCCACTTCTCTATTGATAAGCACGCATTGAGAAAAAAGCCCTTAAGCCGATGACTTTACTGATGGATGAGTAAAGGATGCAAAGGCTGCGATGCGATGGATTACCGGTTTTACGATAGTTCTGTTGAGTCTGTTTACTCAGGCCGAAGTGCGGTTACCTGTTTATCGTGTAGCGATCATTGATCGCTTTTTCCCTCCGGCCGAAGGTTTTAAAAATGATGAAGAGCGGGTTCTCCATGGTTGGCTGTATGGCATGATGGACTTAGACGACGATGAACGTCGGGAGCCTTTTTATCATGGTGATGTGGTTCGGATGATAGCGTCTCACCCTCAGATTACGTTTATCCAATACCCGATTCTGGATGGGAAAAAGCCCATGTCAGAAATCCTGGTCAACCTTCAGAATATTCTGGCTCGCTTCGAAAAACAGCCCGTTGATGCCGTTCTTCTTTCCTGGGAGTCTTCCACGTTGATCAGCACATTCAAGGCGCCACTTCAGTTGCAGCGGTCAGGAGAGTACAAGGAGAAAGTCAGGGAGATGGGGCAGGCGGATGAAGTCTGGAAAACCACTTACCAGATTATAATGGCTCTGGAGGCACTTACTGCTCAGGGTATACAGGTCTATACCATAGCCGGTAATGGCGGGAGAGGAATGATCAATACTTTTTCTCTTGCGGATGATGTAGTCACGGTCGGCTCTGTGGAACCAGAATTGCAACACTTTGTTGCTAATAATCCCTTTGTTGATACTTACGCCCGGGCTGCCTACGAAGTCATCCGTATTGATGATTCTGAAGGTGAGCCCGTTGGTTATGACCTCAATGGCGACCAGTGTGTAGATATTCCTTTAAATCGACTGACCGGCTATTCACGAAAAATGACTGAGTACCCTAAAAAATTCTGGCGATTGCTGACAGGCTCTTCATTTGCCGCCCCTGCTGCTCTCAAGGCGGCATTGTTTAACAGCCTGCCGCTAAGAGCCTGTCACTGACCTGCAAAACGTCATTCGTTGTCTTTTGTGATGGGGCTATTTTCCCTGCTGACTGACTTTTGGACAGCGGCAAGAATGCCTCTGAGCATATTCAGTTCTTTGGCTTCAGGCCTGGCCCGGTTAAACAGACGACGAAGGCGGGTCATTACCAGACCAGGGTGCTGTTTGATAATAAAGTTGATGTTGTTGAGCGTCTCTTCCAGGTGCTCGTAGAAATATTCAAGCTCACGGGCCAGTGGATATTCTTCTGCTTCGTCGCCTGAGAAATCCGGCTGGCTCACGCGCAATTCTGCCTTGCGAATGTCGTAGCAGAGAATCTGAATGGCAGAAGCCACGTTGAGCACGGGGTATTCAGGGTTAGCATCAATGGAGACATGATAATGACATTTCTCCAGCTCCTGATTGGTGAGCCCCATAGTCTCCTGACCAAAAACCAGTGCCACCGGATTTCGGGCCGCTTCAGCAACCAGCTTGTCGGCACAAACTTCAGCCGTCAGCATGGGTCGGTTAAAGGTATGGTTGCGGGTGCGGGCACTGGTTCCTATTACCATTGAGCAGTCAGCAATCGCTTCATCCAGAGTCTGAAATACTCTGGCAGCTGCCAGAACGTTCTGGGCTCCTGCTGCCATGGATTCGGCATCCGGATCCGGGAATCGTTGCGGGGAGACCAGGCAAAGATTTGAGAGTCCCATGGTTTTCATGGCCCTGGCGGCGGAGCCAATGTTTCCGGGATGAAAGGTATTGATCAGAATAATGCGAATGTTAGACAGCATCGTAACCCGAATTAGCACTGAGAAGAGGGGTTAAAAGCAGGTCATTATACGTTGAGTCGTTTTAACTTACGACTGGTTGGGTGAAACCGGATTGAATTATTGCCATTCCATCTGAAGAGTGACGGTAATTTACTGTTGCCTGACTGTATAACCACCCGAGTTCAGATAGAATAGTCTTCTTTTCCCCCTCAGGTTGTGTCCTCTGCTATGAGTCGTATTACGGAGAAGCAGGCTTATAAATGGTTGATTGGCCAGCTCAGTCCTACCCGGAACTGGTTGCTGGTAGCCATCATACTGGGCTTGATCAATGGTCTGTTGTTTCTGGCTCAGGCTGGGTTGCTGGCGAAAATTATTCATCAGATCGTAATGGAAGGCGCAGTCAGGGAGTCTTTGATCCATGACCTGATTACGACGGCTATGATTATCCTGCTTCGGGCACTCTGCCATTGGGGCAGGGAGATCACCGGGTTCAGAGCCGGGTTGATCGTCAAGGAGACTATTCGAGGAGCTATTCTCAATAAGCTGAAAGCTCTTGGTCCTCTTGTCATTGCAGAGCAGCCAGCTGGTAGCTGGTCGACCATGGTGGTAGAGCAGGTGGAAGAGTTACAGGACTTTGTTGCCCGTTACATTCCGCAAATGGCTCTGGCAGTTCTGGTTCCGCTGGTCATACTTATCGTGGCCTTTCCAGTGAACTGGACTGCCGGTCTGATTTTCCTGGGAACAGCCCCTTTGATTCCTGTATTTATGGCCTTGGTCGGGATGAAGGCTGCCGAAGCGAATCGACGGAATTTCCGGGCCCTGGACCGACTGGGTGGTTTTTTCCTTGATCGTTTGCAGGGCATGGAAACGCTGAGGTTATTTCAGCGGACCCATCATGAGCACCAGTCGCTGAAATCGGCCAGTGAGGACTTTCGACACAAAACCATGCAGGTACTGCGACTGGCCTTTCTGTCTTCTACGGTGTTGGAGTTTTTTGCTTCTGTTTCCATTGCTATTCTCGCCGTCTATCTGGGAATGAGCTTTCTGGGCTATCTGAATTTTGGCAGTTATGGTGCCGGGGTCACGCTCTATACCGGCTTGTTTCTACTGTTACTGGCGCCTGAGTTCTATCAGCCATTGCGTGATCTGGGAACGCACTATCACGCCAAGTCAAAAGCGGTGGGTGCTGCAGAATTGATCCTTGAGCTGCTAGAGCGCAAAGAGTCCGGGATGCATCAGGGCAGCAATTCAATGGCTATGGACGTGCCGGTTTCACTCAGTGCTGATTGTCTGACGGTTCAGGGCAGTGCCGGTGGCAGAGCTTTGCTCAGGGATGTTTCTTTTGATATTGCAGCTGGCGAGCGAGTGGCCATCATTGGTCCCAGCGGGGCAGGTAAGTCGACTCTGGTAAATACCCTCATGGGGTTCTGGAACTACCAGGGTAAAATCAGAGCCGCAGGTGAAGACCTCTCCAGCCTGTCAATGGATGACTGGCGCAAAAGAATTGCCTGGCTGGGCCAACAGCCCCTGATTATTCATGGCTCGGTCTATGAAAATGTTTCATTTGGTCGGGATCTGGATGAATCTCAGGTCAATCGGGCTCTGGCAAAGGCTCAGGCTATGGAGATTGTCGAACAGCTACCGGAAGGGCTGAACAGTCTGCTGCAAGAACAGGGAGGCAACCTTTCCGTAGGGCAGGCACAGCGGATAGCTTTGGCAAGAGCTATAGCCGAGCCGGTAAAACTGTTAATTCTCGATGAGCCAACGGCCAGCCTGGATGCCTACAATGAGCGTCTTGTCCTGGATGCTCTGGAAGCCATCGATCCGCAATGCACTGTCATTACTGTCACCCACCGACTCAAGCAGATAGATTCGATGGACAGAGTGTTGATGTTTGAAAACGGGGAGTTGGTCGCTGATGGTGAACCCGGTGTCCTCAGGCAGCAGTCTGCGGTGGTGCAAGCTTTTGTGGCCGGTTTAGCAGGGAGTCTGGATGATGAGTGAGTTGTTGCCTTATTTAAAGCTTTATCGCAGGCACTGGAGTGCACTGTCTGTGGGTATGTTTTTGGCTCTGGCAACCTTGTTGTTCAGTCTTGGGTTGCTGGCACTGTCAGGTTGGTTTATCACGGCAACAGCTTTGGCTGGTCTGACGGTCGTGACCGCTCAGAGATTTGATTTCTTCTCTCCCGGTGCCGGGGTCAGAGGTTTTTCAATCGGTCGTACCGCTGCCCGTTACTTTGAACGTTTGGTGAGTCACGATGCGACCTTCAAACTGTTGGCCTGGTTAAGAAGCTGGTTTTTCGAAAAACTGCTCCCACTTTCTCTGACTCAGTTGAAACGTTATCGTAAGGCTGAATTGCTGAACCGCCTTGTGGCGGACGTTGATGCCCTGGATCAGCTGTATCTGAGACTGTTCAGTCCGGTTATTGCTGCGGTGCTGGTTGTGATTCTGCTTTCTCTTGGGCTGAGCTTTTTTAGCCCTGTTCTGGCTCAGGGGGCGCTGCTGCTGATGGGAGTCTGGTTGATCGTTCTGCCGGTGATGTTCTACCGTCTGGGTTTCAAGAGTGGCCGGGCACAGGGCAAACTTCTGGGGGAGCTGAGACAGAAAGCCCTGGATTATCTGCAGGGCATGGCCGAATCCAGAATTTATGGATCAGAAGTCCGAATGAGGGAGCATATCGATGTTACCGGGCAAAATTTGAGTTATATCCAGAGAAAAATGTCAAGGCTGGAGGGGCTGGGTGGTGCGTTGATGGTGGCCGGGGCTGGTATTTCAGCGGTCATAATGCTCTATCTTGCTGCAGGGGAATACCAGCAAGGCGTTATTTCCGGACCAGTGATGGTTATGTCCGTCTTTGCAGTACTGGCAGGCTTTGAGGCATTGATGCCTCTGCCGGGTGCTTTCCAGTTTCTCGGCAACACGCAACTGGCCGCTGCGAGGCTGACAGAGATCCTTGAAGAAGAAGCTATTGAGTTTGGTGATCAAACCATTCCGGATGCCTTCAAGGGTCATATCATTTTTCGGGATCTGTGTTTCCAATACCCCGTAGCTGCGGGAATTTCGACAGCAGGGCCGATGATTCTGGATGGCATCAGTCTTGATGTTCCGGCGGGTCAGCACTTGGCGTTACTGGGTAAAACGGGCTGTGGTAAATCGACACTGATCCGTATCCTGACCCGGCAGCTACCGGGTTTTGAGGGCAGTATCGAGCTGGGTGGCATTGCTATTAATGAATATTCCGAGGCTTCACTTTATCAATTACTAACGGTGATTCCCCAGCAAACCCACGTGTTCAGTACAACGTTGAGGCAAAATCTGAAAATGGCCCGACCCGAAGCGCAAGACAGTGAGCTACTGGAAACTGTCAAAGTGGTAGGCCTGGATCGTCTTGCGGCGGCTGAGGGTGAACAGAACCTGCTGGATCTATGGTTGGGACAGGCTGGGATCGCTCTCTCCGGTGGTGAGCAGCGCAGGCTCGCAATAGCCCGGGCACTCTTGAAAAAGGGTGAAGTGTTGATTATGGATGAAGCCAGTGAAGGTCTGGACCCGGTCAGTGAGGATCATTTGATGAATCTGATTCTGGACGCATACCGGGATAAAACCGTCATTATGATTACTCATAAGAAGGCCATGCTGGAGCGCATGGACCGAGTGATCCGAATGGATGGCGGACGTATTGTGTAGTCCACAAACGTTATCGTCATGACGGTTTTTTTGGACGACCTTTCTCGTCCAGTTCGGTATCAAAGTCGACAAGGTTGTCATCACTGCCTTGTCGCTCGCTCAGAAATTGAGCGGTCTCCTGCTTTTGACGGTCACTGATCACTTTTCTCAGCAGGTTCTGCTCGGATAGCTGATGACTTTCCGGGTGGGTCGCCAATTCATCCCGGCAGGCTTTGAGGAGTTCGATCTGTTCACTGGGGGTATAGTTGCCAATAAAACTGTCCAGATACATATCGGCTGATTCCTCATCATGATCGAGATTGAGAAGTTTTTCGTTATATTTCTCCTTTCTTTCAATCTCATCCGGGGTATCTGTGGGCAATACGGTTAACAGGTTTTCCCTTTGACCAGCAGCTTCAGAGGGATGCAGCAGCTTAACTGCAATGCTCAGACGCAGGGACATGCGGGCCGCATGATTGCGATTAAGGCCCAGGCTGGCAAATTGCTCCATCTGCCAGGGGATAAGCTCTGCCTCCAGAAAGTGTTCCGGGAAAGGTTGATCGTTTTCAATGCACCAGAGAGCAAAACTGTACGGGTCTTTTTGCCAGAGTTCCCGGGCGAGGCGGGTGCGCTCAACAAGCTCCTGCTGAGGAATGTTGGCAGGAAAAAAATTCTGGTCAACCAGTCCAGCCCCGGCAACACTTCGAGCCCACCGGCATTCGCGAATTTCCCGTTCATTGATCTTTTTATTACTGAGCCAGCCCCGGCCCCTGAGTATATCGGCCAGCTTAAGACCGAAACCCTTTACTTTTCTGACCACACGCCTTCCGAGCCAGAGAGGCTTATTCTCAGATGTCTGCTGGCTTGTGGGAATGTCCTGAAGAAGGTCCTGGCGAAGTATATTGAGGCAGTTTTCAACGCTGCTGGTCATGATTAAGTCCCTGTAGAGCTGTCCTTATTGTGTTTTGAAAGAAGACACTCTCAGTATAGAAGGCTACCCATGACGGCTTATGACAGCTTGTCATGCAGGTAGTGATCAATTTTATCAGTCATGGGTCACCCTGTGGCGGATCAATTTATTCAAAGTTTTATCGCAGTGGGGAGAACTGTAAAAGAGATGTGTTGTTCCAAGGGTATGATAAAGATTCAGGCAACCAGCCACCCGGTATTCACTCAGAATTCCGGGCGCTATGGGTTCACAGTTTTTTTGAAAAGAAAAGGCTGTTGGGGTCTTCGTGATAATCTCCAAAAGGTGCACAGGGCTCGAAACCAAAGCGTTCATAAAGCTCACAGGCCGGTTTGAAGTGATTCATTGAGCCTGTTTCCAGGTACACGGTCTTATATTGTCTTCGTTCTGCCTCACTGAGGATATTTTTTAAGAGGGCGGACGCTACACCTCTTCTGAGAAAGCCAGATGAGGTTTTCATGGATTTGATTTCGCCTTCAGAGGGCGAGAGGGCTTTTAATGCACCACAACCTGCCAGGTTGCGGTTTATCCAGGCGGACCAGAAGGTTATGTCTTGCGAACGCAACCTCTCAATATCGAGGGCATGAACGCTTTCTGCCGGTGAGTGACTATACATATCATCCAGGTGGTCCTGGAGCAGATGGGCAATTTCCTGACCCTTTAGGTCGTCTAGTTTTATTTCCATAAATTATTCTTTTACTGCTGAATGGTTATTTAATCTGCAAAGCTGATGCTGTGATCCGCTGGCTGCCGGGTGAGCATCACGATCTTGACTAGTTTCGGTGGCTCATCGTGAATGACTCCGGTTCAGGACATAATACTTTACCGTATCCATGTCCTCTTTTACTTTTTCAAGAATTTCCGAAGTGGACCGAAAACCGAGCCTTAAAAGAACCTGTTCGGACTTTATGTTCCTGGTCAGTGCCCTGGCCCGGATCTGACTGAGTGGTAACTGTTCAAAGGCATGGTTTAGCAGTGCTTGTCCGGCTTCTGAGCAGTACCCTTGCCCCCAGAAGGGTAGACCCAGCCAGTAACCTAATTTAGCCTCGGTATGAGTTGCGTTATTCAATCCGATGGCTCCGATCAGTGTACTTGATGATTTCAATTTGATGGCATACACAAAAGCGCTGTTTGTTTCTCTCAGGCTTTCTTGATCTTTAATCCATTTTTCTGCCAGTCCGTCCGGGTAGGGGTGGGGAATATTTTCGGTCAGTCTGGCTACCCGCTCCTCTCCAGCCAGTGTCTGTACCTGGTCAGCATCCTGCTGAGTGAAGGCTCTGAGGATTAACCGGTCTGTGGCAATTGTTTTTTCCATAATGTCAGACTCTTGTTGTTTCTTCCTGTTTGATATCCTGCCATGGATTTAAACAAAAATCCCTGTTTTGGGGCTTATTGAGATAATGTTAAAGTCACTGACATGGCTTGGCCTTCAACACTTTCATCAAGAGCACTCAACAATATCGTCGATTGAAGAGTGCTTCAGGATCACAAGGACTTTAAGTACTCAACCGTACGAAATCATATTTTCTGACTCATTGTTCAGGCACTCGCGGCAACTGCTCCTGCGTTGCTCTAGCTCCTGCATCCATGCAGTCGTGCTGCGTTGCAACTCTGGTCACATAGCTTGCTATGTTCCCGTCGTTGCGCCTTGCAGTGCAGCTGCCCAATAAGCCAGAAATATTCGATTCCGTATGACTGAGTACTTATAATAAATAACTGATTGATCTATAGGGCTCAGTACTGTGAATGAATGTTCTCTGATCATCTGACAAGGACCTTATTCCTTTTTTGATTTGTCCTATGAGTGATCTTGACGAGGCTGAAGTTCGATCAAAGCCTTTCTCCAATCTCTTACTGGCCAGGTTTTTTATGGCATCTATAACCGTCTTATAAAGTGGCTCCGTCATATAGTGAAGGCCTTTACCGCTGTGAAAGGGGTCTTCGCCGCCACCGGCACCACCAATGGCACCCGAGTTTTTACCATTTTTGCTACTTTTTCCATTGCGTCCATGGCTACCACCTTTCTGGCCATTTCCATTTTTCTTGCTTTTGGCGCCAGCTTTTCCGTTACTGCTTCCTGAGTTACCTTTTTTAGTTGCCTGTCGGATTTTGCTGACAGGGGCTGTGAAGTCAGGTCCTCCCATATATAAGCCAGTGCATGCGGGAAGACCTATATCTGAAAAGCCAACACCTGAAACGTCGCCAGAAATCAATGCGCCAAAAAGGGCAAGACCTGAATGGAAACAGCCACTGATGGTGGGTTTGAGTTGAGAGCGATCGATGATGAAACCATTTTCAATAATCACATTGCCCGGCAGTTCCAAAAGAACTTCCTCTTCATAGCCCGGAGCTGCCATTAAGGTAGGTTCTTTCGGTGTTAAGCCATCAGAATAACCATCATTGCCAGCACTGGGAGAATACATTGGATAATATTTGACTGTATGCGAGGTGGGTTCTATTTTGTCGGATGAAATAAATGACACATCTACTTCTTTGTGATTTTGATGGTCGCGGGCTATGGGGCCTCCCGAGTCAGAAACCGGAGATGGTTTCAAAACAATCGGGAGTATGGCATCTACAAGAGAAACCTTCCTGTTGAGCTCGCTTAATGGAAGAACAGTGATGTTGCATTTATTATCAATCCACTCGCCATAGGCTCCTCCACGACTGGAGGGTGAGTTAGCCAAATTGAAACGCTCTCCATACTCTTCACACAATGTTTCTTTTGGTAATCCATAGGTGCTCGTCGACATAGATATCGAAACAGCCAGAAGAAAAGACGGAGTTAAAGTTTTTGAGAAAGAAGGAAATGTTTTATTCAACGAAAACCTCACAGTTTATAGTACAGTTTTATCATTAGTTGTGGAGTATTCAAACTAGTTTAAAAAAAGAAAAACGGTTGAGTTTTTTTTGTAAGCATAAGTACCTGGCCAGTTGGTTTCGCATATTCTGGCGAGTGGATTTTTTCATCCTTCAAGGCGCAACGACGGGCGCGTAGCCATAGCTACGCAACCAGAGCGGAGTTTTTCAAGATAGTTGTCCCGAAAACTGAATTTTAGGCTGCCTTTTTCTCGTTAATTCTTGCTTCAGACAACCGCTCAGGATTCAGTGCAACCGCACCTACAGGCTCCCAGTTTCTGATAACTCCTGACCAGCGCGTTGGATTAGCTTCTCGCGCTTTGGTATACACCTGTTTCCGGTGATTCAGGATTTCCTGATCTCTTTTCTCATGCCGTTGCGCAGGTGTCACAAAGCGGATTGAGCTATGGCGGTGTTCATTGTTATAAAAGCGCTCAAACTTCAGCATCCACTGTGTAAGCGTTCAAGCAGGGTATAGACTCCCCCTACTTATCGAGATCGGATTTTAACGGATTGGCCCCGAATTTCTCTTTCCAGATTCGCGGGATTAGCTCCCGGATATCTCGAGCCGGATGGTAACTGATGCGCTGAAGCACATCGACGAAGTACTTGTATGGATCAATGCCTGCAAGAAGACAACTGACGATTAACGTCTGGAACACGGCAACATTGTCTGCCCCTTCTTCTGTCCAGCAAAAAAGCCAGTTCTTTCTCCCCATCGGGATACACCTGAGACTTCGCTCCAGGTGATTCGTATCAATGGCGACATCCGGATTATCCAGATAAAGCCGTAGCTCTTTTTCCCGTTTGTTCACGTAGCCAAGAGCCTTGCTCAATGGGTTGCTTTTCACCAGATTCAGGCGACGAAGTTGTTCTTTATGCCAGCTAAAGAACTGATCAACCAGTGGCTTGGCATTCTGTTGGCGGTATTCCTGCTTTGCTTCGCCTTGCAGCCCAGCTTTGCGGATTTCGTCTTCGACTTGATAGATCGCACCCATGCAGTCCAGCGCCTCTTTTGCGGCTTCAGGTTCGACCTCTTGTGACTTGACGAAGTACCTCCTGCTATGTGTCCAGCACTGGGCATGGATGATTTTGGGATATTTCATGCACAGGCGGTCGTATTCCGAATAACCATCGGTCAGCAAGACCCCCTTATACTCTTTCAGATAAGGCTCTACGACCCTGCCAGAACGAGTGGTGGAGAAGGTAAAAGCTATCTCATTCTGGTCTCCGTAAAAACACCAGAAGTAGCCTCTTTGCATCTTGCCCTTGCTTTTACGGCCCGCTTTTCCGGGCGTTTCATCCAGAGTGAGGACATGACTTTCCAGACAGCTGTTGAGCACTTCGTCAGCGATGGGTTTGAGTAACTGCCCGGCACGCTGCTCAAGATGTGTCAGGGTTCCACGGCTGATGGTAATACCACTGGACTCAAGTTTCTGATGCTGGCGGTAAAGCGGTGCGTGAAAGCGGTACTTCTCTACCAGCAGACCTGCGATAAAGCTGACATCGGCAAAGCTGCGATCAAATAATCCTGATGGTGCGGCTACCGTTGTTAGCGTCTGGCTGGGCTTATGGCGAACGACTTCGCGCTGATATTTCAGGATGACATAGCTGGCAGGGCGCTGCGCCAGCCGATAGGTGTACTTGTAGTCAATGATTTCGTACTGGTCTGCGTCTTCACCCTTCATTTCTGCAGCAGGCATCGGGATGAGTTCAATCGGTACATCTTCAGTAAAGCGCAGTCCCTGATCGGTCACACAGTCTTCAGGGCGATTCTTTTTCCGCCGTTCGTAAGTGATGGTTTCTGTGGGAGTTTCCTGCTCTTCAGGCTTGTCCTGAAGGATTTCTCCCAGCGCCAGCTGGTCCGGATTCTCAATCAGGCGCTTTTCGGATTTTTCACCAAATAGCTGTTGTTTAAACCAGGCCAGCTGATGTTTAAGAGAAGCTATTTCCTGATCACGCTCCGACAGCAAGACCAGGATCTGCTGGAGCAGGTCCTGGTCAGTGGTGCCGGGGGTCGAAACAGGTAATTTCATGGCGGTTAAAGATAGACCTTTGACTCTCCTTTTGTGTAACGGGACGGTTGATGTTTGTAGCGTTTATATTGCTGAACGCAGCGGGTATCAATGCCTTCAAGGATGAGCTTCAGATCTGTCCACGCCATTGTTTGCTTGATGGATTTGCCTGCATGAGTATGAAACTGACCCTGTTCCAGTCGTTTGCTCCAGATACAGTATCCACTGCGATCAAAATACAGCACCTTGCACTGGGTTTGTTTGCGGTTGATGAAGACAAACAGCTGGCCGCTGAGTGGGTCTTCTTCAAGTTTGTTTCTCACCAGGGCAGACAGGCCGTCGTAGGATTTACGCATGTCGGTGGGCCGGTTGTAGAGCCAGATCCGAACCTGAGATTCTGGAAAAAACATGATCAGCGACGCATACGAAGAATAACGCCACCGGGCAGCTCAAGTTCCAACTGCCAGTTTAAGCTGGCTGGAGGCTCAGTCAGCCCGTTTGGGACTTCAACCCATTCCGGGGCAGAAGCCTGAGCGATATCAAAGGAGTCAGTGTTGTTGTAATTCCTGAGTTTGCGTTTCCAGTTTGTGAATGTTGCCAGGCTTATGTTTTGAGTTTGGCAAAAAGCTTTCTGGCTCAAGCCACTGCCTATTTGCTGATCAATGATCTGTTGCCACTGCTCAGGGTTGAGACGGGTAAAGGGTTTTGTCAGTTGCTTCACGTTAGGTATCTCCTGCGTTGTTTGCAGGGGAAAGGCTGGCAGTCAGGTTGTGATTTTTGAAGACGTCCTCAAATGAGCGGTTACTCCACTGTCGACTGTGTTCTAACGTCAGAAAACCTTGAGATGGCCACTGAGGACAGTACTTCACCGTTTTAAAGATCGATTCTGCAAATGCGTTATCATTACTCACCCTTGGGCGACTATGAGAGGGAATAATGCCCAATTCCTCAAGCTTGGCCTTAAAGGTACTCGACGTCATTGGAGCCCCATTGTCTGAGTGCAGTACAAGCGGTGTTTTAGTGCATTTTTCAGCCACCATTGTCCGGTTAATCAGTTCACTGGCTAACTCACCAGACTCACGGCTATGAATCTCCCAACCAACAATCTTACGACTGTAAACGTCCAGTATCAGGTAGAGGTACCAGAACTGGCCGCGTACCCTGGAAGGTATGTAACTGATGTCCCAACACCAGACCTGGTTAGGGCCAGTAGCAACATAGGTTGTCGGCTTGTTGCTTTTCGATCGCTTTCTTGAACGACCGCGGTGGTGCAACTGACCATACTTTTTCAACACACGGTAAAAGCTAGATTCAGAAGCAACGTATACTCCCTTGTCTGCAAGGGCTGGCACGATCTGCGATGGTGGCAGGCTCGCATACTCATCTTCATTACTGATAGTCAGAATACGTTGCTCCTCTTCCTCAGTCAGTTTGTTAGAGGGTACCGGGCGCAAGGCATCCGGGCGTTTGTCCGTTAACACTGCACCATTGTCATCGCGCCAGCGATTCAGTGTTTTCAGGGATATTTCCAATTGTTCAGCAGCCTTCCAGCGAGAAGCGCCGTTTGCTATAGCCTCATCAAACCATGTCAGCAGTTGGCGGCGCTTATCGACAGGTGTCAGTTGTCCTCGCTGTCTATCCCGTAGAAGGCATCGAGCTTTTTTGATAGCACCAGCAGGGCTGCAGCTTCTGCCAACGCCTTGTCTTTACGGCGAAGCTCTTTTTCAAGGCTCTGATTGCGCTTACGCTCTTGTTTTAATTGCTTGCTTTCCTGGTCTGCACGCTGAGAAGCCTGAACAGCACCTGAAATACAAGCGTGCTTCCACTCCTTGACTTGTTGAGGATAAAGCCCTTTTTTACGGCAGTATTCACTTAACTCTGTTTCTGACAAAGCAGCGGTTTCGACGACCACGGCAAACTTGCTTTCAGCAGACCATTGTTCTGATTTTTGTTCGTTCCCTGGCACAGGTAATCCTTTGTCCCGTAGTTTTTTACGCCAATTATACAGGGTTTGTTCGCTGATACCTTCCTCTCTGGCAACATCCGGCACAGAGCGATTGTGTGGTGGTAACAGTTTTTTCAAAACAGCTGATTTACGTTCCTCTGAAAAACGAGGCATATTCAACGTCCATCGCCCACTGTCTAGCTTTTATTGGTTAATCAGTGAGCGGGACAACTATCCTGACACAGCGGGAGAGTTGGAACGCAGAAGGATGGAAAAAGCCGCAGCCCAGAATATGCGAAACCAACGGGTTAGGTACTTAATGTATAGGTGTTTTTAACTGCCTTTGTGGGAGTATAAACAGATGGAAGCAGCTTAAACGGATGTCAGTTTGACTGCTTCACACTAAAAAATACATAAACACTAATGCGTGTCACTCTCATAATCTGAGCCATCTCTATTATTATATCTTGGGAGTGCACAATTACATGCTCCACTACAATCACAGGGATCAAAGAATCTAAGTTCCGCCCAAGAGAAAATCAGGGGAGGTTGGTTGGCTAAAGCATCATAATTATTAATAACAAACGACAGGGTATAATAATTAGAGCTAACCGAAATCGCTAATACCTGAAGGTCATTGGTGAGTGATCTCTTGAGGTGGTATCGCAGGACGGTTCCGTCGTCAAAGTATAATGATACAAAATCTGTTGGTTTCAGGGTGTCATCATCTTCACTCTCGTTTTCACTGTCTCGCTCTTGCACAAGAACCTCAGCAGGTCTGGCGGTATTGAATAACCCGGGTATTATAAATTCATGCGTCAGGTAGGTCTCCGAGTTTAGATATCCTGTTATCCATTTTTGTGTTTCCGGATTGCGCAGGAAAAGGTCAAATATATGGATATCATCGTCTATAACTTCTGTGTTTGATGACGAAAGCGTTTCATAATGACTGGTCATAGTTATATGAGCCATAGAGCGACTATCGATCGTGACATGTTCAGGCAAATGGTCTGGTGTTGCTGTTTCCAGCTCTCTCAGTTTTGCTTCCTGCTCCAGAATGTCTTGATTAATTATCTTGCTACTCAAAAAACAAGGAAGACAGAAAATGCAACATAATAATTGGGCAATAGATCCTTTTTTGGTTGTTGTTTGACCTCTTAGTGTGTAACGAGTATGAAAGCTGTGTTGAAGGTCATGGCTGCCATTTCCTAATAAGCCATGAAAAAAATCGGGCACATTAATGGTCGAATCATGCGGGTAAAATTCTATATTGGTGTCAGAGAGCAGATCGTAAATAACAAAATGATCCCCGGAAATACCACTCAAATAGTTAGTGAGGGCATCCCAATAGCCTTCTCTTGTGGCTTCGCTATGACCGGAGTGAGTGGATGATGTGACTTTACCATTGAGTACAAGTTGACCCAAATGCTCCAACTTCCATCTAAAGTGCAAGTCTTCTGCATTTGAATAAGACGATAGCAAGTAGAGAAAGAATACAATTATTACACTGACGTTTGTTTTCATTGTTAACTACCTGTTGCTCAGAGGTAAAACGATTGTGCTTGAGAAATGTGAACGGGTGGAGATAGCTTAACCTGATGTTCATTACAGTTTCGTATTGAGTTTGCCATCCATATCTTGCGATTCCTGGGTGCCCAGCGGCACTATCACTTCTGCATGATTGAGCATGTCCTTGCCATTATCACCTATGGTTTCACGCTGATAATTTGAATTATGGGTATCATTATTTCTTGAAGTTGCACAATTACATGCCCCATAATGGTGACAGGCTTGTTGTAATGGTAACTGTATTGGTAGCTCGGTGTAATGTGGCGGAGGCTGGTTTGCTATAACATCATAATTATCAATAACGAGTGTCAGAGTGTAACCAGCAGAACTAATAACAATTGCCAGTACCTCAATTTGATTGTTGGATAACCTGTTAAGGTGATATTGCACTCTAGTACCGGTCAGAAAGTTTAATGATAAAAAATGTGACGCTTGCAAGTTTTCACTGCCTTGCTCTTGCACGAGAACTGTAGCTGGTATAGCCGTTCGGATTAATCCGGGAATTATCAATTCCAATACATGGTTGGTCGTTGAATCCAGATGCCCTATAATCCATCGTTGAGTTTCCGGAGTATTCAGGAAAAGGTCAAATATACGGGTGTTATCATTTATGGCTTCTGTGTTTGACGATAAAAACGGTTGATAATTATTGGTCACAGCTGTATGAGATAGAGAGCGGCTATCAATAGTTACATGCTCTGGCAAATGTTCTGGTGTGGCTGCTTCCAGCGCTCTTACTTTTTCGTCCAACAAGTCTTGATAATCCCAAATGAAAGCCGAAAAACAACAAGGACAGAATAAACAGCATATAAGTTCAGTAATCATGGATTTCCTGGTTTCAATTTGACCTCTTAGTGTGTAACGAGTGTGGAAGCTATGTTGAAGGTTATGAAGGCCATTTCCTAGCAACTCATAAAAAAAAACGGGTACATTATTTCCAGAGTTCTGCTGATTGAACTCTATATTGATCGAAGAAAGCAGTTCATAAATGAGAATGTAATCCCCGGATAGATCACTAAAATCATTGGTGGAATCACCCCAATAACATTCTCTTGTAGGCCCGCTATGACTAGAATGGGTGGATGATGTGGCTGTGCCGTTGAGTACTAATCGACCCAAATGCTCCAACTTCCATTTAAAGTGCAAGTCATCTGAGTTTGAATAAGATGATAACACGATAAGGCAGAATAAAATCATTAATTTTATGTTTTCTTTCACTGTTAAATACCTGTTTTTAACTCATATCGATTTTTAGAAATCAGAGGTGAAGAGTAGCTCAAAAAAATCATACAACAATTTTTTGAAGCTTATAACAGCTATTAGACGTCCATGTACAACTTAAAAAAACGTATATATTTTTTTTCAACGTAATATGTGGTTTTTTTACCCGTCTTTGTGAATACAGTTTGCTTCAGGTAATCCTGTTCTCGATGGTTATCAAGATGATAATGCCTGAGAAATATAAGTACTCAACCATACGAAATCATATTTTCTGACTTATTATTCAGGCACTCTGACTGCGTTGCAACTCTGGTCACATAGCTTGCTATGTTCCCGTCGTTGCGCCTTGCAGAGCACCTGCCCAATAAGCCAGAAATATTCGATTCCGTATGGCTGAGTACTTAGACGATATTAAGTAGTTTAATCTGATGTTCACTTCAAATGCTCCAGACCTGAAATTACATGATCACTAGTGGTGTCACTCTGATAATATGAGTCATCTGTGCCGTATGATTCATCTGTATCATTTTTCCTTTGGTTGGCACAATTACAGGCTCCTGTGCAATGACAGGTGTTTGGTCGTGCTAATTCTGTCTGGTTACAATACGGGGGCGACTGGTTGGCTGAAGTATCATAGTTATCAATAGCGAATGTCAGGGTGTAAAGATGAGAGCTAACTACAATTGCTAATACCTGAATATCATTATTGGATAATTTCTTAATGTGGTATTGCACTCTGGCTTCGTTAGGAAAATATATTGATACAAAATGTGAGGGTTGCAGGCTTACATTGTTATCTTCACTGGTTTGATGCTGCACAAAAATCATAGCGGGTAAAGCTGTATTGAATAGCCCGGGTATTATCAGTTGTAACATCATTCCGTTTTTAAGATTTAGATGCGCTATTATCCATTTTTGTGTTTCCGGATTATTCAGGAAGAGATCAAATATATGGGTATCATCGTCTATTGCTTCTGTATTTGACAATAAAAACGTATGACGATCATTTGACACAGCTGTTTCAGATAATATTGAGCGGCTATGGATAGTTACATGATCTGGCAAATGGTTTGGTGTTGCTGCTTTCAACTCCTTCACTCTTTCTTGCTGAATTTGCGAATCTTGAGAAACCAGCTCAGCAGGCATGAAGCAGGGAGTGCAGAAAGTGGAATATAACAGCTCAGCAATTGAAGATGTCGTCTTTGGCGATTGACTTCTAAGTGTATAACAAGTCAGGGAACTATGTTTAAGGCTATTGAAGCCATCTCCTAACAAACTGTAAAAGAACATTGGTACAATATTACAAGATTTAGTCTGATTGAATTCTATAGAGGTAACAGTAGTTACTTCATAAACGCAAAAATCATACCCTGAGTAATCAGTCTTCGATTGAGTAAGGTCTCCATAATTACATTCTGTTAAATCTTCTCTATGACCACAATGATGGGATGATGTGGCTGTACCACTTAGCAGCAACCTGTCGTTCAGCTCCAGATTCCAGTTAAAGTGTAAGTCTTTTGAGTTGGAATAAAATGATAGCGAGTAGAGAAAGAATACAATAATTAATCTGACGTCTATATTCATTACTAACTACCTGTTTTTTACGAATATCAATTTCCAGACATTTGAAGCTTAGAATAGCTTAAACATTTGATATAACTTTTTTTATGAGTTCTTCTAGCGACCAATAGACGTCTTTGTATAAATGTAAATCTTCGGCGAGCTGCTAGTGGCGATCAGGTAGAAACTGACGTATTGTCTTGAGCGACAGCCTGGTATAAATAAGGGCGAGTATTCACTGATGTGGGGCAGTTTTGAAGCGAATTGACACAAAGATGGCACGATTCGACAAAAGCATCATAACAGAGCCACTGCTGGGACTCTGTTGCTGTTAATTTCGTTCAGTTGGCCAGGTCATTTTACCATCTGAATGACTCTCAGGGGGCTGGGAAGCAGATTGTTGCCAACGTCCACTGCCCAACGGAGACGCTCATTTTCAGCCTCACAAACGAGTATGAGGAAAAAATATACGAGGATTCATAATGTTAATTCTATGAATCCGATTATCTGAATTATCAGTATCATTTGCCCTTGAATGGTCACAATTACATGCGCCGTTACAGTTACAGGTTTTTGGTAATGCCGCATAATGTGGGGGAGGTTGGTTAGCTGTAATATCATAATTATTAACTACGAGTGTGAGGGTATAGCCCTCAGCGCTTACCACAATTGCTAATACCTCAATCTCTATGTCGGAGACTCGATTAAGGTGATATTGTACTTTAACTCCATTGGTAAAATCTAATGATAAAAAATGTGATGGTTGCAGGCTTTCATCATTAGTTTCCCCGTTATTCTCTTGCACAAGAATTGCAGCAGGTGCTGCTGTATTGAATAACTCAGGTATTATCAGTTCTAACCTCTGGTTGGTTTTTGGGTTTAGATTCTCTATTAGCCAATGCTGTGTTTCCGGAGTATTCAGGAAAAGATCAAATATATGAGTCTTAGCGTCTGTAGCTTCTGTGCTTGATGATGAAAGCATCTTATGATGACTGTCCACAGCCCCATGATATAAAGCGCATTTATGAATAGTGACATGCTCTGGAAAATCGGCTGCTATTGCTGCTTCCAATGCTCTGATTCTGGCCAACTCATTGTCAGATCCATGTGAGACTTTGGCTGAGCATTTCTTGAATCCCAGATAAAAAGGATGACAGAGCACGCAACAAAAGAGTTCAGCAAGGTTACTTGCTTTTGTTGTGTGACCTCTTAGTGTGTATTGAGTATTGAAACTATGGTCAAGACGATCATTGCCATTGCCTAATAAAGTATTAAAAAGCTTTGGCACAGTATAACCTGGATTATTTTGATCAAAATTCACAGTAGTAAAAGAGACTACGTCATAATAAATGGCAAAACTGTCCCCTGAACAAGAAACAGAAGGTGGAGTGGAAATGTCCAGCTCTGATGGGTGATCATTCCAACCTGTTAAAGAATTGCTATGACTGACCTGATTGGTTGTTACTGTTTTACCACTTAGTAGCAAATTATTATGGTGTTCCAGCTTCCAATTGAGGTGTAAATCTTTTGAATGCGAATAAAATGGTAGCAATAATAGTAGGAAAAAAATAATTGATCTGACGTGCATTTTCATTGTCAATCACCTGTTTTTCATTAAAATCAACTTGCTGGTGTAGGCAGTTAAGGATAGCTCAAGTCATTGGTGAGATATTTTTTTGAGGATTTTAATAATGGGTAAACATACAGGTATGTTTGAAAAATTTTGTGCCGGATTATAATGTTTTGGTTGCATGGTTTCGTTAACGATTTCAGTATTTTGTACTTTTATATGAATAAAGGCAGGTAGAGTTGTACTTAATAATTCAGGTATTATTAATTCTAAAGTCAGGGTATGGTTTGTTTAGCGTTCGGTTTGTACATGACTGGGTGGAATTGATAAATTGTAGTAATAGCTGTTAAACAACAGTCAGACCGGTTGAGTACTTATGGGTCTGACGGAGGTGAGTGATGATAAGAGTCAGCAGAATTAACCATGTGGGCATTCGGGTAAGCGATTTGCAGACGACCAGGAGCTTTTATCAGCAGCTCGGTTTCCAGTTTCTGGCAGGGCCTGTGGGGCCAGAGCCGGTTGCCATTATGGAGCACCCCTGTGGCGTCAACCTGAACTTCATCCTGAACGCAACGGTTCAGCCGCAAGAGAATATCCTGATGGATATTGACCAAAAGCACCCGGGCTATACCCATATGGCGCTTGAAGTGGATGATATCCATGAGGTTCAGAAGCAGCTGCAGGCGTTTGGAATCACTATCACAGAAGGTCCTGTTACTACAAACAATGGCTCAATACTGCTTTTTATCCGTGATCCTGATAGCAATGTAATTGAGTTCCATCAGCCAGCGGGTAAAGGATGAATGAGTTTTTCTTGGTCTTTTAACCTTGCTGGACTAACTACGAGAAAAAAATCAGGAAAACAAACCGTTCTCTGGCTTCTATTGCTGAAGCGCTCGGACTGAGCGTATGTGTAAAGTGTTCCCCTGTCGTGGATTAGTATCCTCTACGACAGCGGGGGGCTGTGGTTGTATGTCACCGGTGATAAGCGATTCTGAAAAGATTCAGGCGCAGTGATCTGGTCAGGCTCGCTGTATTTTTATAACTATATGACCAAGTCTTTTCGAAAAATTGCCGAAACCATTATGGGTTGAGCGGGCACCCTCTCTAAGTCGAAAATAATCTAAGTAAAGACCACCTGTTATCCAGTGGCTTAACTACTTTTAGTGGTTTGTTATGAACAGGTCTGGTTATGAAAAAGCAGGTTATAAAAAAATATTTCAACCTGAAAGTCTTGTGGAGTTTTATCACTGTGTTGGCAATCCTGCTGATGCCCACGACTTCATTAGCAGGATATTACGTGCTTCACCTTAAAGGCACCAAGTCATACGTCGGACTATTGCTATCAGTCGAGCCCGATACAGAAACCGATGGATCATCGCAAGCGCAGGGGCCACAAGAGCCATCCTCCGGGTTGTTATCCAGAGCAAATCGGGAATCCGGAACCATTGATGACTTGTTTCCCCGGGAATCTGGCAGGACTGATAGCGCATCAGTCCCTCAGGAAGAGTGTGGAGCCGTTGGTGGCTTACCGGCTTCCCCGGCAATTGGAACAGCTGCTTTGCCAGTTATAACGACATTAATCGATTATATTAATGACTGGACTCGTTCCCTGACAACCGGAAGTACTACTGTTTTGGCTTGGTTAACACGTTTTAATACAGCAACAGACATGGAAACAGCAACAGAAATAGAAAATTTACCGGCTAATGAAATACCTGAAAGCGAGCTGCGTAATTATGTTATGACGCTTATCAATCTGATGGAGGAGCCGATCCTAATCTATGCCAATCAGCCTTCCGTGAGCTCTGGCAGCTGAACATGTGATTCGCTCACAAACCTGTGCGGGTGGCGTCGAAAGTTTGCAATTTTTTTGAGGTCTGTCACAACAATGGCAGGCACAGCTGGCAACTTTGGTTCAGGGATACCTGGCCTGGAGTTCGGATGGTTATTATTAGAAAGTGTGTCTACTTTTGGCTTTATCTCTCTTTTTAGCCATGGTCAGTTTCCAAATCAGTTTCAGGTGAGCTTCACATTCAGTAGTAACGGCTTGACCATCACTCAGGAAATCGACGCTTTGCAGCAAATAGCGCAGTTACTGAAGTGCTCGGGTGGCTATAATATAAGAGCCTTTGAACGACAGGTTGAAAGCAAGACACTGACGTTTAATGTCCAGGTATCGGATTGCGTGGATGCCGATCAGCTAAGAAGATTGCTCGAAACCAGTAATCAACAGTTAGCTAATCCGTTTAGTATAAAAGTCTCCCCTAACGGGTCCTGATGACAGCCTGTAGAAACTGTAACAGGCCGTTACTATCTGCGAGCGATTCAGACCATGGATGGTCTGTCGGTATTGAGCCCCCTTTATATTCCTCAACATGAATTGTTAACCCGTATTCATGCTCTTCACGTAAATCTTTTTGTTGCTTATCAATTGGCTCCGGTGATGGCCAGGTACTTATGATAATGACCAAATTAACTACTTCATTGTAACGGGTGAACTTTATAGAAATATTACTGTCCAACCGGGATGAATGATTTTCTTTTCCAACTTTTTGGCACCATGATCACTGAAAACCACAGGTATTAGCCATTAAGTACCTAACCAGTTGGTTTCGCATATTCTGGACGGCGGCTTTTTCCATCCTTCTGCGTTCCAACTCTGGTTGCGTAACTATGGCTACGCGCCCGTCGTTGCGCCTTGAAGGATGAAAAAATCCACTCGCCAGAATATGCGAAACCAACTGGCCAGGTACTTAAGTCATGGACAAACATTAGACGTTATATTGGAGATCTTGATGCTAAATCCTCAATTTGGCAGTCCTGATTATCAAAGCCCGACCACTCAACCCTCTCAAAATAACGGGGCCAAAAGCCCATCCAAGAGATATTTAAAGGATACTGATCCCCATGACACTCTGACCGAGACAACACCATTAGCCAAGCGCATCTGCCGTAAACCTTTTCCTGTTTCTTCTGACCATTCTCTCCCCGACCGGCAACAGCTCGGGGGCAAGGGTATGTTTTTACAGCGTATGCAGGAAGCAGGGCTGACTGTCCCACCCTTCAGATGTGTTGCAGCCTCTTTGACGAATGCTCTTGAACAACAGCCACTGGATAACCGTCGTTTAGCCCCGTACCTTCCTGAAATAGTGGCTGAATTGGGGGCAGAAACCAGCCTGGTGGATATCAGGAAGCACCTCACTGGCTGGCTGGATTCAGAGCCTACCAGATGGGTTGACTGGCTGACAGGGCTGGCAAAATTTGTTGCCAGTCATGACTTTTACGAGCAGGTAAAAGATTCAGAAACGGCTCAACAAATCAGGGATCTGCGCTTTGAACTGGGCGGGCCATCCCTATCGCAGCCTGTTATTGTCCGCAGCTCTGGTATCAATGAAGACAACTACGGCGATGTCCAGGCGGGCAAATACCTTTCTGAAATTCAGGGAGAAGATGATGTATTGCGCACCTGTCTTAAGGTTATGGCTTCAGGTTACAGGCCTGGAGTCTGTCATGGGGGTATACCGGAACCTATGGCACTGATCATCCAACAGTGTATTGTCTGCCAATATGGCGGTGTAGCCATGAGCTTTCAATCACTCCAGGATAATACCATCAGGGTTGAGTACTCATCCGGTCAGCCCAGAGGCGCAGTGGCTGGCAAGTCCGTTAACATGCCCCACCGCATCAATATTGAACGAAGGGGAGGGGCTGACCAGGTGACTTACTTTCCCGGGACGGTCTCAAGTCACTTTATCTTGCAAAGGAATAGCGATAACGACGGCTATTCGGAAACAGAGATTCATAATATCGTTGGCAAACCAGACAGTGTTGGGGAACGACTCAGTGATGACCTGGTTTCAGAACTCAGGCAGGCAGTGGCAATACTTGAAGACCTGTTGCTCTGTCCTGTGGATGTGGAGTTTGGCATCGATCAACAGGGTCGTCTGTTCCTGTTGCAGGTGCGCCCAATTACCCGACTTTCCGGGGGCATGGATTTTGCCATGGCCGAACCCGAAGAAACCCTTGCCAGTGGCGAGGGCATCAGCGAAGGCTATTGCACCGGGCCACTCTGGCTGGCCAAAAAACAAAAGGCAGACTCTATGCCAGACGGCGCCATTGTCGTGGCACGACACGCTGAAGACTGGATGCTTGAGCCTGATTGCCTGAAGCGGATTGCGGGTTTTGTCTTTGTTATTGGAGGATTCAATGATCATGTTGCGATCCTCCTGAGACAGAAAAAAATACCTTTAATGCTGGCCGGTGACCAGTGCCTGACATTGACGGGCCAGGATGAACAACAAACCACGCTGGTCTGCGCCCGCTTTGACGGTATGCCCCACGCGTTTATTGTTAACGGTGACCTTACTGGAAAACTGGTCAGTCACAGAACCCAATCCTCTGGATTCTCTGATGTGCCATCAGTAAGAACCGGCAAGTCAGCGGATGATTTATCTCCCCCTGAAGGGACCTTCCGTGAAGTTGCCAGCGGGTTTCAATGGCTTGTGAATCAAAATGCCCGCCTGTTGGCATTCTTTGCCCCCGGCGGCGGACTGGATTGTCTTGCAGATCCAATAAAACTAAGCATGTCTCCAGAACGCTTAAAGATAATGTCAGAGACAGAGGATGACGTAACCTTGCTGCTTCAGGGAGCTGAAGCACTGTTGGGAGGTTACCGGGCATTCCTGTTACTGGCGGGTGAGCACCTTTCACCCCAGCTCGAGTCATTGCACGATGAATTACCACAACTGATTAACCGTTTCGGGACGCTGAAAGAGACCATCGGATCAGCGTTAAAGCGTATCATTCTTCCCCTGCAGGCGGGTGAAGCACTGAAACTGTGTCCGGACATGTTTAGTCAGTGGATGGCCACCTGCCATCATCTGCAATCTTCTCTCCAGGCACTCCATCCCTTGGAGGCTGAACAGGTTCAGAGTGTCCATGACCTGATTTTTGCCCTGCATCAGCGCTTTGTAAAAGCGTTGGCAATGGTCTCTCTGGCTTCTGGTCAGGGCAAAGTCTCTACTAAACAGGAAGTCACCTATGTTGATTGCACACCCCCGGGCGATAAAACGGCGCTATTGAATCAGACCTGCAAAGCAGCCATCGAAAAAATGCGGATTAATGCAACTGTCGTCAATATGGTTGATGCCGTGATTGTTAACCTGAATTTTGGCAATCATGTGGGTATCATTGAGTTACTTGAACAGGCAGAGGGTGGAAAAAAACGAACCTTGCGGCTGACATTCTCTGACCAGTTTTATAGTCCTGATGGCAGTGATCAACCCTTCAGGTTGAAGCGTATGTGGTTTCTGGTGCAGTTATTACAAGCGATCGAGCTGGATAAAAATGCTGATGGCATGAAGCTAAGTAGCAATGCCGTAGCGGGAGAAATTATCGTCGAATGCCCCCGAATGAAAACCACTGAAACTATGCAGGATGCCTTTGAGAAATTGATCGCAGTGTTAGACGATGCTCTTGATGAGGTGGAAGTTCACTTGAGGCACAATACGACCATTTTTGGTGGAGATCAGTGGAACTTTAACTTTCTTGCACAACGCCTTAATAGCGATTCTTTTGCAGAAGCTGATAGATTTGCCTTCCAGCATTGCCTTTTTTCAATGTTCTATTTCAGATTTTTCCACAGCGCTCCCGATTGGTGCCAGTTATTAAGCAGCCACCACAAGCAGTTTATGGATGACAGTCTACGGTTGGCAGAATCAAAGGAGAATCCTCAGGAAATGTTAATAAATGAAGGGATCGGTGAGGACAACTGCAAGAAATTTTTATTTCATCTCCTACTCGTTGGTTCCCGAAAAGCTACCCCATTATTTGAGCATTTTTATAGCCATCTGAGAAATGAATACTTTGTTATCAAGCCACCTCATACTTACAATCTGGAGTTTATTGTTTCACCGGGTCAATCGCTTCAGGATCACAAAGAAAAGGTCAGGAACATCCTGCTGGAATATGGGCTGACCTATGCCAGCCAACGGGTTCGAAGTGATAAAGATTTTGTATTACTCACCATTAAAGAACATCCGGGCGACCTGGAATATGCCAGCCCGGAACTTCGGGACAATGATGAGGTTGTAATGACCGCTATCGCAAAGTCCCCAATGGCTCTGAATGATGCAAGTGAAAGAATCCGAAGCGATAAGCACCTTATTCAAAGAGTCATTGCCGACGACATTAGTTTCTTATCATATGCCAGTAAAAAGATATTGAATGATCGCAAGTATTTGCTGAAATTAATTAAAAAGCATCCTCGTGCTTTCATTTATGCGGATGATGAGCTTAAAAATGATACAGTCTTTGTCAGGTCAGCAATTGAAAAAAACAGTAAAGTTCGTAAATTTATTTAGAAAGCGGCGCATAAGTCCTAGTTCACTATGCTGTCATCACGTAAAACACATCTGAGCTTTATAATGCGCTGATAACTTTGAGCGACCATTGGAAATCGTTGTTATTATTTATCATGTCTGCCTTGCCTGGTTCTTACTGCAAACCAGCGTGGCAGGAATCTTAAAACTCTTCCGTTTATTCAACCGGTCAATAGAGACAATAAAGTGCAATCTGAATCGAACATTAACAATCGGCCCTGGAGAGAAACTGCAGGACTATTTAAGCATCTTTGTATGCTGCGACTTTTCACTGCATTACTATTAGTAACTTTATCGCTGTCTGTGCCAAAGGTTAACGCCAGTTGTCCTGACTGCCAACATTTGTCAAGCCTCGGGGCAGTGGGTGGCGTTTGCGCCAGATGTTCAGAAACAAGTTCTGACACGTCAAGTCTGGGTTTGCAAGGGTTCTGCGAATTGCTGGTAGAGCTATTGAATGATAAAACAGACGACAATAGCATAATGAACGCAAATATACTGAGCGTTGCGAATAACTGTTTAACAGGTCAGCCAGTCATGCTGAATGAGAGGTTGAGCAATGAAATACAAGCATTCAGAGAAAGATCTGAATTGATGCAGCGACATATTCACCGAAACCTTCCCGGGGGAGATAGTGAAGGCTATGCCAGCTTGTTTAGTCCGGAAGATCTGACAATTTTTTTCGCCCTTATGGAGGCAGGTGGGATCACCGATATTGATTTAGATCGGCTTGAGAAAACCTTCTTTATCAGAATTGGCTGGCTGTCCATCGGAATAAAAGCAGAACTAACGAGCTATGACTGGAAGCAACTGAGGAATGAAAAACGTTTTTTCGTTTATCTCTATTACATTATACTGCGGCAACAGCAGGCCGGTCAGGAAGAGGATGATAGTCTGGCCAAACGATTGCATGGCTATTTACTGGATTATGATAGGGGAGATGAGAAAAGTATTGACAATCTTTTTGTTCCTGAGCACATGACATTTGGCTCTTATATTGAGTCCTGTGTTGTTCCATCCTCGGTGCTTGACATGACAAGTTCATGGAGATGGAAGTGGCTTACTCAATATCTCAATCCGCAGGGTTGGACTATGATGTATCTGCAACCGCAGGATTGGATTTTAAGATTCCTGCAAGAGGGACGATGGAACTTTCTGGGACGTTTTTATATATCAGATGGAACCTCGTCCTATCAATTACCAGAACCTCACTCTGACATCTGGATTTTGCTTGCTTTAAATGATGATCAAACGGTCACTTTGTTCACTAATCATGGAATGGGCATGATGATAGTCAACGAGAGTGACCTCGGATTGCTGTTGGAAGGAATGCAAAGCACTTTGGGTCATACAGACAATTTAAACTCTGGACCACCCGTATCGGATGACCAGCTTCAGTGGCTTCTGCCTGATGATCATTTTGGGATTGATTCTCCTGAACAATGAGTCAGAAAATATGATTTCGTATGGTTGAGTACCTAGATTACCGTTCTCTGGCATGTATGATTACACGTCTCAGGCCATTGTTGAAGGCTATAGCCATTGCTGTTGCAGCAACAAAGACTAATCCGTTCACAATAAAAGTCACTAAAACTGCAGAGGCTTCCGACTCTTTAGTCGGTACATTCGGACAGCTTTCACATTGGCACGGGGAGTGCCGCCCAAAGAATTTTTCATTCGTGTCATCAAAAGAACTGAAATTTACAAAATTATAGAGCCTGGTTTTTAGAGGTCGGTCTAATAAGCGGGGGTCAGAGATGTTATGAACATACATTTCAATCTCTGATATATTGCCGATAGGTGAGTCAAGTCGATTACGCACTTCATCTATGACATTAACGAAAAGGACATTGGGTAATACTATTCCATCAACCAGACAGCCTCCAAATGCACTGGCCGCATGCCTTCCTGTTTTGCTGCAAATGGGGCACTGACACTGGAGTGAGTTGTCTGAAAAGCTAATGAACTCGCCTTTAGTCTTAAATGAGTGCACAGATTTGTTGGCTGATAAAGCAAATTCTCTCACCGTATTGGCGCTGGTCAATAGCGGAAAACCATTTTTAGGATCAAAAATTAATACGCCCTGTTGGTACATATCCCTTATTAACCTTTCAGTGTTGATAATGACAAAAACACGGCAGCCTGTGAAGTTATAAGAAGGTTGTTCTATATAGTCAGTAAAAGTGTTTTCCAGTGGCTTTGTGTAGAGCGGTGAAAATATTGAAACAAATAATGCCCCTGCAGGGCTGAATCGAGTGAAAGTCGGATAGTAACTTCGGATCATTAACCAGACTCTCCTGATCCAATGTGGAATTTCTTCGTTTAGTTCATCAAGATCATCCAGGTGTTTTACTATTTTTCCTATCTCTTCATGAATAGTTCTGGCTCTTTCAGCGTTCATCTGAACAGCCGAAGTTGTAAAGTAGATTGGAGTTCCATCAGGATTTGCGCTAAAGACAGTGGATTGCCTGAAAGTTTCTAAGGCATTTTTTATTGCTATAGGGGGAGCCTGTGTGGGTAACTCGCTTTCACTAACGGCCACATGACTTTTATTGAGACTAATGGCGCCTAAAACAGTTAAAGACGAAGAAGTTGGTGTTGCGGCAAGTGTATTGGTTATAACAATTTCGGTATAGCCCGAATAAATTTCAGGGTCATCAGAGCCTGGTTGTTCGCTCGGTGGGCTCATTGGAACAGCCACCATCGGAACAGGCATGACCTGGCTCACAGCTTTTGAAACCGTAGATGCTTTGTTCTTTTTTTTTGAGATGCACAGGAAATACTGATAAGGACTGTCCTCCTTCAGTTTGGTGCCTGCTTCATTGCAGTATTTCGTAAGGCTATGAGAATATTTAAACTCCCAGGCAGAAAAAGCGGCGGGCAAAAAAAAAGACAGCAGGACACAGAGAAGTATTTTTCTGCTTTTTATTCTCCGGAATTGAGGTAAATAAAAAATTGAAGTCATGATAAAAATAACCTACTGAAGTACTACTTAAGTATAAATGTGAACAATAGGCGTCATTGGTAAGTATTTCTAATCTCTGCTCTCTGTTAAAGCATATCTCTGCTCCAGAAGCTTTTGTTCATGGAGTCTGGAGTTACCATTCGGAGTTTATCGCACAGCTTCAGTCAAGGGGCCTGGTAAAAGAATTGTCGAAATACTCTCTGCTCTGGGCAGTCATGACTTAATCATGGTCACAGAATTGTGACATGCAGTGCAAAAGATTTGTCAGTCAGACGCCAAAAAAGGCTCGATTCTGGCGGTCCAGCGAGGTGACCGGGCAGTCTCTGAGGGATTTTGTTAGGGGTGCTGTCGTTGCTGTTATGAACTTTTCTTGAAGACTAGGGCTCTAAACATTCATTTTATCAAGAAAGGGCTTAATCATGGATTCAACTATCAACCCAGTATTAACTGCATCAACTATGGCGCTGCCTCAAACGAGAGATGGAAGTGCATATTCTCCTGTGACAGTCGATCCTTCTCCTAAAAACCTTGTCCTTAAAGATGATGATGAATTCAAACCGGAAATCTTGAGGACAAGAAGAAAATTAGAAGAATATTCTGTTGCAAGGCAGCATAGTTTTCCTTCGCATAAAAGTAGAGTTGATCAAATTTTACCCACACAGCCTGATTCAGAATGGTTTCAAGATCAAGCTGCCTTATTACAGCCATCTGCAATGTCTGTGGATAAGCCTGATAAGCTGCCTGGTAACAGTAATGCTTGCAAACAAAGTAAAGTTATAAAGGCCTTCAAGGAAGGAAAACTTATTGCCAAAATGCTTGAAAATCCCAAACGATTCGTCATCAGAAAAGGTGGTCTGCGTTCAGGCTATGACAGAGTACGTTTAGAGGTGGATGAGCTAAAACATAGAAAATGCATTCAAGTGTCATCAGTAAGCTATATGTCCCCCAATGTTCCAATTGAGTTATTCAGAGATATTGGTTTTCTTCTTGAGCGTGATAAGTGCGAAGTAAAGGCTATATATTCGAAAGATGTGTATACACAATTACTGGATAATCAAGGCGAATTTTGTAAGTGGAGTTTAAACAAGCATGAATTTGTAAAAGATGAGCTCTTTAAGGTAATAGATCAAGAGTATGCCGGATCAGAAGCTGTTTCTTTAATGTTGAACACATACTTTAACTTTGCGCTACAGAATATTTACTCGAGGCTTACAGGTCAGGATCTTCGGGTTTCAATACCCGAGAAAGCCTTCGACTTAAACTTTTTTTTAAAAAATGAACAAGCCAAAAAAGCAAAATACTTTGAGCTGGAAACCAGTTTTGGAGGGTACTACCGAACGGTAACGGGGAGTCATGAATTTAAAAAGGAGTCCATTTCTGCACTGCAAGATTCATTGGATCTAAAGTATAACTCGGAAAAATGCCCTCTAGAAAACGAACTTATTATTTCATACTCGAAAAAATCCATTGTTGGAATGGTCGTTAATTTATCATCATATGAAAAAAAATATGGAAAAAATACTGAGGCAGGTTTATCGAGTCTCATTGTTAATTATATTTCAGAAGACTGTAAGTTGTTCCGGAACTTAGTGAAAAAAAAGTTAGGACTTGAACTGGATGTTTTTCTCTATAATTCTGATACCTGTGAACTGTCTGTTTTGGAGAGAGAGGTTCAGAGTGAGAGGTAGAATGACATGGCCAAAATAGGGTCAGCATCACTTTATTTTGATGGTTGCGGATTCTGTATTGACAATAACGGAGTTTTTCAAGATAGTTGTCCCGAAAACTGAATTTTAGGCTGCCTTTTTCTCGTTAATTCTTGCTTCAGACAACCGCTCAGGATTCAGTGCAACCGCACCTACAGGCTCCCAGTTTCTGATAACTCCTGACCAGCGCGTTGGATTAGCTTCTCGCGCTTTGGTATACACCTGTTTCCGGTGATTCAGGATTTCCTGATCTCTTTTCTCATGCCGTTGCGCAGGTGTCACAAAGCGGATTGAGCTATGGCGGTGTTCATTGTTATAAAAGCGCTCAAACTTCAGCATCCACTGTCGACTGTGTTCTAACGTCAGAAAACCTTGAGATGGCCACTGAGGACAGTACTTCACCGTTTTAAAGATCGATTCTGCAAATGCGTTATCATTACTCACCCTTGGGCGACTATGAGAGGGAATAATGCCCAATTCCTCAAGCTTGGCCTTAAAGGTACTCGACGTCATTGGAGCCCCATTGTCTGAGTGCAGTACAAGCGGTGTTTTAGTGCATTTTTCAGCCACCATTGTCCGGTTAATCAGTTCACTGGCTAACTCACCAGACTCACGGCTATGAATCTCCCAACCAACAATCTTACGACTGTAAACGTCCAGTATCAGGTAGAGGTACCAGAACTGGCCGCGTACCCTGGAAGGTATGTAACTGATGTCCCAACACCAGACCTGGTTAGGGCCAGTAGCAACATAGGTTGTCGGCTTGTTGCTTTTCGATCGCTTTCTTGAACGACCGCGGTGGTGCAACTGACCATACTTTTTCAACACACGGTAAAAGCTAGATTCAGAAGCAACGTATACTCCCTTGTCTGCAAGGGCTGGCACGATCTGCGATGGTGGCAGGCTCGCATACTCATCTTCATTACTGATAGTCAGAATACGTTGCTCCTCTTCCTCAGTCAGTTTGTTAGAGGGTACCGGGCGCAAGGCATCCGGGCGTTTGTCCGTTAACACTGCACCATTGTCATCGCGCCAGCGATTCAGTGTTTTCAGGGATATTTCCAATTGTTCAGCAGCCTTCCAGCGAGAAGCGCCGTTTGCTATAGCCTCATCAAACCATGTCAGCAGTTGGCGGCGCTTATCGACAGGTGTCAGTTGTCCTCGCTGTCTATCCCGTAGAAGGCATCGAGCTTTTTTGATAGCACCAGCAGGGCTGCAGCTTCTGCCAACGCCTTGTCTTTACGGCGAAGCTCTTTTTCAAGGCTCTGATTGCGCTTACGCTCTTGTTTTAATTGCTTGCTTTCCTGGTCTGCACGCTGAGAAGCCTGAACAGCACCTGAAATACAAGCGTGCTTCCACTCCTTGACTTGTTGAGGATAAAGCCCTTTTTTACGGCAGTATTCACTTAACTCTGTTTCTGACAAAGCAGCGGTTTCGACGACCACGGCAAACTTGCTTTCAGCAGACCATTGTTCTGATTTTTGTTCGTTCCCTGGCACAGGTAATCCTTTGTCCCGTAGTTTTTTACGCCAATTATACAGGGTTTGTTCGCTGATACCTTCCTCTCTGGCAACATCCGGCACAGAGCGATTGTGTGGTGGTAACAGTTTTTTCAAAACAGCTGATTTACGTTCCTCTGAAAAACGAGGCATATTCAACGTCCATCGCCCACTGTCTAGCTTTTATTGGTTAATCAGTGAGCGGGACAACTATCCTGACACAGCGGGATAATTCTCAGTAGGTATTATTCGCAAGTTTTATTGTCATCGTCTTAATATTAGTATTTGAAAGTCGTATTTATATCCCATGGCTTTTGTCTGGGTAGAAAATAAAGATGAGAATAAAAATGATAAAAACTTCTTTTGTCGGGCTGGCATCGCTGGCCACTGCAGTGTTTTCCAGTATGGCTATTGGTCATGGCTGGACTGAATTTCCCAAAGCAAGGCAGACAATCTGTGCTGATGATGGGGGTTACTGGGGTAATCAGGATGGCTCCACGATTCCCAATGCAGCTTGTCGTGCTGCGTTTCTGGAGTCTGGTACATACCCTTTTGTTCAGAAGAATGAGTTTGCAGCCAATGTTATTGATTATAATAACAACGCAGCTGTCAGGTCGGTTGTGACAGATGGTAGTCTTTGCAGTGCTGGCTCTGCCGCCAAAGCGGGCATGGATATTCCTTCCTCGCAGTGGCAGAAGACTGAATTGTCTGCCGGTACACACACACTGAGATTCAGGGCAACTGCACCTCACAACCCCAGCTATTGGCGAATTTATTTGACCAGACCCGGATTTGATTCTTCCCTACAAAGGTTGCACTGGTCCGATCTCGAATTGATCAACAGCCATGATGACCTGCCCGTAGTGAACGGGTATTTCGAGATGGATATCAATATTCCCGAAGGAAGAAGCGGTACCGGTATTCTTTATGTGCGGTGGCAACGCGCTGACCCTGCAGGAGAAGGCTTCTATAACTGTTCTGACATTGCTTTCAGCAGTGATGGGGTGACACCAGCTCCAACACCTTCTCCAGATCCGGATCCTTCACCTGAGCTGGTGAATGTTGGAACCTATGTGAGTACCGGGCACGATATTGCTGAAGCTGGTGACAGGGTCCGCTTCCGACTCTTTGACGGCACAGGTAAAGAAGTGGCGGATGAGCAGATTGCCATTACCAGCAGCAATGCCGACTTTAACCTCTGGACCACAGAGTTGGCACTGAAGGTGAATGATCGCAATCAGGGTAAAGCCTTCATTGGTATCTGGCATCAGGAGATGAATCATTTGATGTATGATGAAGACAACCTGTTCAGCAATCGTATCTGGGCTCCTGACACTAAACACTCAGCATCCACTTCCGTCATAAAAGCAGATAACGTTCCCACACCCTCTCCGACACCGAATTACGAATATAAGTATCCGGAAGGTAAAGGTAGCTATCAGCCTGGTTCAGTTGTCCTTGGCACAGATGGCGAGATCTATCAGTGCAAGCCTTTCCCTTACTCTGGTTGGTGTAATCAGTCTGCTTTGTATTACGCTCCGGGAACCGGTTTGCACTGGTCCGAGGCCTGGATGAAAAAGTAAGTCCGTTGATTCAGGTCGGGCTTTTGCCTGACCTGTTGACAGTTTTGAGAAAACCTTGTAGCTATCAACCCGGTGGCCATCAAAAATGGCAATTGATGTCAACAGAATATACAGATTAAAAGATGGGAGCCTATGTTTAGCTGTATATGGTGTGCAACCGGAAGACAGCTAAATTACTGAGACTCCCATTTTTAAACATTCCAATAATCAGTCAGCTTTTACCTGGTTAATATTTTTTGCAATGATACACTTTTTATCTTTTGTCAGTGTGAATGTATATCGACCGGTATAAGGAATTACATCATCCCCACAACCTATATAGCCAGGAATGCCAGGATCAAAAAATCCTAATTGTATATTTGAACCACGTTTTATACCTAAGTTTATTAATATGATATTGTCTTCAGTAATAGGTCTGGTGTCTCCTGGATAGAGAAACCCTCGTTGGTTATCAGCGGTAAAACCGTTTTTAGTTGCGGCAATTGCTGGGTAGACATTGATTCCTTTTTTAGTTGGATCACTTAGGTCACTCGAATCATTTCGGATGATAAATAAAGGAGCATCACCTTTTAAATGGTCCTGGCTTTTTGTGCAAGGAAAATCACTGCCCTCAAAAGCCCATCCATTTTTTTTACTTAGTGTAAAGCTATAATTACAACCTCCTGTATAGAACTGATCATTTAAAGAAGTGTTTAATACCAGATTTATAGGAGTTGTGAACTTGTCTACTCTTACTATGAAGTAATTGGTTTTAGGATTTCGATCAAGATAAATGCTTCTATCATGCTGGTCGTATATGAGTGAATCTCCATCAAATACTTCTATAGTGTATTCATCCGGATTGTCGAATACAAAAGAATCAGCAAACAAAGAAAACGAAAAAAATAGCAGCAGAGAAATTAAAAAGGAGATGATTGATTTCATGATTTCATCCTCGCTATTACTTATCACATAGAACATTATACAAGAATTGATTTTTGTCATATTGCTATATGACGATGTGGCTCTGTTCATGGGCATATATAGGGGCATATATAGTGCCTGTCAGAAAACCCCAGAAAATTCACAGCGAATTCTGACTGACATCCATTCATTACATATATTACATATATATGACATCCAATATATTAGCTCATATATTATAGTATATAGGACATCCAATATATTAGCTCATATTAAGAGTTCTACTGAGCTACCCATATATAGGACATCCAATATATTAGCTCATATTAAGAGTTCTACTGAGCTAAATCCAACTGTTAGAGTATTCGCTGAAATCGACGTATCCGTCAGCACATCCACCAGGAGCTCTCTCATCATCAATCGTCATTCAACAGACAAGAACATTCTGGTGGTTCAAAAAAATGGCCGCAGCCAAGAGTCTTCAAAAGCATATGTGGGAAAAGCATATGTGGGAAGCATATGTGGGACATCCAATGTACTAGCTCATATTCAGAATTCTACTTAGCTAAATCCAACTGCATAAAAGAGCTCAGAGTATTTGCTGAAATCGACGTATCTGCAGGCACATCCACCAGGAGCTCTCTCATCAGCGATCGCCATTCAACAGACAAGAACACCCTTGGTGGTTCAAAAAAAATGGCCGCAGCCAAAAGTCTTCAATGATGACTTTTGGCTGCACCTGATTGGCAGGAGTCTCATAAGCTTAACCGTCAACAACACGGCTGTATTGCTCTCTGAGATTTTCCATAGCCTGTAGAATTGCCGAAGCGACATCTACCTTGTACAGTGAGGCATTGAACGACACTTTTCTTGTCTTGCAAACCTTGGGCTTGTTTCTCTGGAGGGCTTATGGATCAGCTTTAACCATCCTCGATGAACCTACCCCGGTGCGGACCCGAATGTCGATGTGCTTGGGGGCTGGAGAGTAGAGACATCCAGCTACCTGATTCAGGTGGCTATAGTTTTTTTTTAGCCCACCACTTATTTTTGTATAAGCGCTCTTTGAAGTAATTGACAGTTTTATTACGATCTAATGTAGTGGCTAACCTTCTTTCCATATTAATCATGTTTCTTTCATCGACAGCATCTGATGAACTTCTGTAAACCAGCTGCATTAGTGCAAAGATAAAGTTATCTGACAGCGCGTACAGATGCTCAAGAAGACCGTGAATGAAAGGATAGCTTATAACCAAATACACAAGAGTTGGATTTATTTCATAGCCGTAGTGTGAGTATATTTCCAGAGGGTCAGATTTGGCTTTAACAGATATAACTAAAATTAGTAGCAGTACTCCAGTAGCTTTAAACATATGCATCAAAATGCCTTCCTAAAATGAAAAACTACCTATAAACACCTTCTTTATAGATCATCCTTCTAAGATAGCCAGTTACTGGTGTGCCACTATCACTGATTATACACTGATTATAAGACATCCTTATATTTGACAAACAAGCCAGCTCGTCTAACTTTGTTCCCTGTCGCTGATTTTTAGTTCTGGCAGGAGAGATTATGACCCGTGCGCGAAGTTCTCTGATCGACCCAGGTTGCACGCCTTATTATCACTGTATAGCTCGATGCGTACGCAGAGCATATTTGTGCGGAGAGGATCATTTAACGGGCAAAAACTACGAGCACCGTCGGCAGTGGGTTGTAGATAAGCTCAGGGAACTGGTTTCAATCTTTTCTATAGAGGTCTGCGCCTATGCGGTTATGTCGAATCACTATCATGTGGTTTTGCATATCAATCAGAAGCCTGCCAGAGAGTGGACACGAGATGAAATTTTGAGTCGATGGACAAGGCTTTTCACAGGGCCGCTCCTGGTTCAGAGATATCTTGCTGCTGACCAGTTGAGTCATTCGGAGCTGGCTCGTTTGGATGAATTTGTTGAAGAGTATCGAAATCGTTTAACGAATATCAGCTGGTTCATGCGTTGTCTGAACGAATATCTTGCCCGTGAGGCTAACCAGGAAGATGGCTGCAAAGGTCGCTTCTGGGAAGGGCGGTTTAAAAGTCAGGCGTTGTTAGATGAGGCAGCGTTGTTGACCTGCATGGTCTATGTTGACCTGAATCCGCTCCGTGCTGAAATGGCGGAAACTCCAGAAGGATCAGACTACACGTCGATACAGGAACGAATAGAAAATGTGGCAGGTTCTAATACCCGAAAGCAGCCAATCACCCTTATGCCTTTCCGATCACAGGGGCAAAATCCGGCTAAGGCATTGCCTTATATTCTTCACGATTATCTTGAGCTGGTTGACTGGAGTGGGCGTGCAGTTCGATCAGATAAGAAAGGTTCAATCCCTTCAGATATCCCACCCATTCTGACCCGACTGGAAATTGATTCAAATGAATGGCTCAAAACCATGAGATTGAATAACCGCTTCTATCGGGCAGTGGGCAGGCTGGAAGTCATGAAAAATTTTGCTCAGGAAATGGGGCAGCAATGGGTACAGGGATTGTTTACCTGTAGTCGTTTATTTAATGGCGTAAGCTGATTGCCCGACTTTTCCGTTGTTGTTTGTTGCCCCTGTCATATGGGGAGCCTTGCTATTTCTGACTTTTTTCTCTTTTGAGTGTTTCGCTTGTCGTTTGTTATGACAAACGATGATTTTGAGTGGCTGTCAGGGTTTGATGGGCTGCTAGGCTCGCGGTTTGTGGACTGTATTTATATCTTATGCGGATATCCTATTTTTTTCCTTTTAATGGATGTCCTATTTTTTTTCCTATTTTTTTTCTTTTTTTTTAATGGATGTCCTGTTTTTCTGTCCTGTTTTTCTGCTAATGGATGTCCTGTTTTTCTCTGTTTTTCTGTGTTTTTCTGCTGCTTTTCTGTTTTTCTCTTGTTTTTCTCTGTTTCTCTGCTGTTTTTCTCTGTTTTTCTTGTTTTTCTCTGTTTATTTTTCTTGTCTTGGTTTCCCTGTTTTTCCGGTTCTTGTTTTTCGGTTCTCCAAAAACGCCACTCACTGCTTTTTGCAGTAGAGTGGCGTTTTCTCCCTGGCAACTGAATCAGACTTCAGTGGATGGTTCGAAATTGTAGTTTCTTATTGAGCATGTTCAGAAATCAAGGATTGAGTTTGAGAGTAAATAATCGCTCCCAAAGACCAGCATCAATCCTTATTGATTGGCTCCCCGGTCTCTTCATCAAAATGATTGGTGTGAAACTCATACCACATCACGTTAAGCGCCCCTTCCTGTCACTCTAACCTCTTGTTTTACTGCAATTCTGATTACCGTTGAGAACTATAAAACCCCTTGAAACACCTATAATTCATCAGCATTTACTCCCAAATTTACTCCCAAAAACTTGCTTGAAAGGTAATGCTGATGAGTATCTATTGCGACACCCGAAAGCGGAAGAAAGGCACTGTTTACAAGTTCATCGTTCAGGTCATGAAAAAGCATTTCGTAGCCAAAGAACAGATGACATTTCCGGACAAGCCGTCAGGACGTGCCTGGGCAAAACAGGTTGAAAAGGAAATGCTGAGAGAAGCGGAAAAAGAGGAACCAAAGTACGAGGCGGCTCAGTCTCGAACCGGCGATATTACCCTGAAATCTTACCTTGAACATTACAGGCTAAAACAGGGTACCATGCCAGAAGAAAAGCAGATCAGCTATCGGGATATGCAGGCGATCAAATTTTGGGAGAAAAGCTGGCTGGCAGAGAAGAGGTCAAATGAAATTACCGAGCAGGATTTAATCAAAATCCTCGATGAACGACTGGAGACGGTTACTCCATCGACCAATCATTTATATGTCTCTGTACTGAGGCGTGCCGTCAGCTGGCAAAAGAGGGTAGGAATTTACTTCAAGAGTTTTATTAATGATGAAGTGATGAAGGAGCTTTGGAAGCTCGGATTGGTGGGAAAATCCCGACGGCACGACATACGGCCTACTGAGGAACAGATACTTCAGCTATATCAGGTACTACTGGCTGGTTATAACAAACCTACTGGAACCATACCTCACCATCACATCATGATGTTCAGCATATACAGCACCTTTCGTGAGGGAGAGGTTTGTAGCATCAAGTACAGTCAGCTCGATATGGAGCATGGGCTTGTGATCATTGAAGACAGGAAAGACCCCAACAATAAATTCGGGAACCATCAAAAAGTGCCCATACCTGTTGAGTGTCTTGAAATTATTGAGAGGCAGCCAAAGTTCGAGGGGGAAGACCGGATATTTCCTTATAAGGCAAAATCTATCGCTGTGCGCTTTTCCTATTGGACGAAAGAGCTTGGGTTTCCAGATATCCGGTTTCATTCCTTTCGGCACGAAGGTGTATCAAGGCTGTTTGAGCAAAATATGTCGATTCCTGAAGTGGCACTTCGTAGTGGTCATAAAACCTGGGAGCATCTGCGGCGCTATACTCACCTCTTGCACAAAGAGCCACCGGATTTATGGGGGCAGTGCAAGAGAATAGAAAATAATTACTGGGCTGAAAATGAGCTGGTGAACAGGCAGTTGCTCAAGGTTTCGATGTCGCTTTCATGGGGAACGGAGTAAGAAACTTAAAGTTCTGCCTGCTGTGGTCAGTGCATACTTTCTAAACCTGTAGCCACTGCTTCAGTGTATTCTCCAGTTTTTCAAGCTGCTGCTGATGCTTGTCTTTGTTTTTTGACAACCGCTGAATATTCTTTAGCTTCCAGCGGATAGCGGGAAGTTCTGCAGCAGAAGGCTCGTCAAACAGTGTCCAGTCTGGCTTGCCTCGTTTGAAAGATAATAGAAAATCCTGGTCTCTCTCGGTGAAGTGAGCTTGCAAGGCTGCCACCATACGAGAACGGGTTTCTATTAGTTCGTTCAATTCCACTGGTTCGTTCGTCATACCGGCAAACTCATCGTAAAACGTTTGCTCCAACTCTTTCCAGCGTGGTGACATGACTTCATGTATTGGGCGTGGATGGCTCAGTGTGTAGGTTAGAAAGCCAGTAAATATCTCTCTGGAAATTCCACCTGCATTTAGTATTCGCTGTACATCATACAAGTCTCGTGGGTGCTGGCGATCCATAGCAGCACAAAGCTTTCCTCCATATAAATCGGCCTGACTGACAACAGGTATTTCAGCATAGCCAAATCCATCCTCTACTGACTCAACCACAGGCAGCAACTCTGGGTCATGCAGTGTACCCCGGGCAACAGGAGAGACTTCGATTTTGATGGTTACGGATTCTGTAGTAACAATAATTCTTAATTCGTCTTGTCGGTTGTCCTGAAGCACTGCACTGGTTGAAGGCTGCGTATTAATCCGCTCAGCTATACGTTCGAGTGCTGAGCGAACATTTTTCAGTGCTTCATCCCATGGTTCGAGAGGAAGGTAGGCAAGGTCAATGTCTACAGAAAGTCGAGGAAAATTCTGAACAAACAAATTGATGGCTGTTCCGCCTTTCAGGGCGAAGACAGGCTCGGTTGCCACAACTGGCAGCATTTGGATCAACAGGGACAGCTGTTGGTAATAAACGGATTTTTTGTCCATTTTAGTCTGATCTTCTTTTACGATGCAGGATAGTGTAGAGATTGAGGAACAGTGATCTGGTAACGCTCGTCGAATCGACCGTTAGTCACTACTTGACGTTTACCTGAACCGAGTTGTATTTGAGATTCATCAAGACGGCCAAACCATTGATGGCCATAGTAATCACTCAGAAAGAGAAATATGCGGTTGGTCTGAACAGCACTACTGCGATTAAGAAGTGACTGCACTTTTCTTGGGCTCAAGTTAACTAAACCCTGAAATAATTCGGCGACGTGTTCAAAACGAATATTTTTCCCGATAGCATCGACCACTTCATAAGCTGCGAGTTCTGGGCGACTGGCTCTGAGTTCCTTTCCTTTTACGGTTACTGTAGTGAAATCTTTGTCAGTTAGTTCACAAAGCTTTTGGTTACCAGTATATAACCAGGGCTGTTCGGAAAACTCCCGAAACCATTTGGGCAGGATTTGCTTGCTTCTGGTCCCAACCCAGACCTGTTCTGAATTCAGTTGCAGATAATGGCTAAGCCCCTGGTGAGTCAAACTGCTAAGCCCTGCAAGGTGTATTGGCAACTGTAACTGTTGAGTAAGAGCCTGCAATGCGTCCGGCCAGTCAGGTTTGATCTTGCCACTGGGTTCCGGACGATAGTAGACACCAGAGCTGAGTCTCTTCAACCAGCCGCTTTTGGCATATTTCTGGGCTAGAGAATAACGGATACCGTTCTCCGTCAGCCATTGTTGGAGCACCAGAGAACCCGGAGAGGTATGGTTTATCAGCCAGTTTATTTTAGATGACATATTAATACCCAAGGTGTTAATTTATATCTTATGCCAAACAGACAGGTTTGTCTAAATGCAGATATTAATACCTAAGGTGTCAATATATTAAATATCATAAACTGTGCTGTTTTGATCAACGTACTCCTCTAACCTTTTCCCAAGTACTGCTATAGGTTTGATGCCGATTATCAAGATATTTGGCCAAGTCTGACAACCGAATCATCATCGGCGACTTCCTACTTTCAGTCAGTCGCACTACCGGTACAGGTAGTTGTTGGGAAGCTGCCGCTGCTTTGGCTTTTTTCTCACATAAACCAAAAAACTCGTCACATACCTCTTCGAGGCGGACGTAAGGTTTCTCGTACTTGGCAAAGAGCATCAGTTCAGTATTCATAATATTCAGACTATGACATTGGGTATTAGTGAGGGTTAAAGTGAGGCTTGCTAAATAGATTTATTTTTTCAGTTAGCAAACCTTTATCCCAGGTTTCATTGGTGATTCTGGTTTTCTGGAAGTCATCTTTATTGATCCAGCCTTGTTGATAGGCAACATCAACAATACGTTCCGTCAGGGCAGTCAAAGATGTGGAGCCTTGTCGTATAAGAACGATGTTGTCAGGAGGCTGCATAAGAAACAGTGCAGGGTATGTGGCAATATTCAGAGATGCAGGTGGCGACCTTTCTATTCGACTGTTTGGGAATGCTGGTATCAACTGTCCATCGGTAGAGATGGTGATCAGTTCAAAGTCGTATTCCATGCTCAGGAGCTGCACTGTCCTGGCCTGAATATGGCAAAGTCTGCAGCTGCCCCGGTAGTAGAAAACCAGGCCGGCTATCCGGGCAACTTTTCTCAAAATAATTTCCCTGGCCTTATGAGCCATATCATCTTTGATTTTTGCCGCTGCCGGAGAGATTGGTCGACGGACATTTTCATCCAGCATGGGGTCGCTTTCGATGATTTGTTTACCAACATAGGCAAACCGTTCTGCTTTTTCTTTTATCAGCCTGTCGAGATAGAGGTATTTACTCACGTTTTCTCTACTGGGAAGGTCGATGGCTTTGTCCAGGTATTGACCGATATTATCTCTGATCCATGCGGTTGTGAGTGGCTGGTGTCTTTTGGTTTGATCGTTGGCTACATTCTCGTCGGTTTCTGGCTCGGCAATCTGCTCATACCAGAACCAGCCTTCGGAGTGGCGACTAAACCATTGTTGTTCAGCTGAAGCAGTCACTGAACATATTCCGACTAATAGCAGAACGAAGGGCATCAGACTTTCTTCTGCCAGTTGGCTGTCCACCATCCCAGACATAGTGCAGCCAGCCAGGCGGCGGCAGGAATCAGCAATACTGGAACCGGCAGAGGGATGATGATTAGATAAAGAAATAAACCCGGAATCCATTTTGATGCCCGTCGGCTCCAGAGGTTTTGCAATGGACTGGTATAGTGAAAATCGTGATAACGGATTTTTCGGATCAAAAGGCCGTCGAGAATAGCTGCAATAAACATTACGCCCCAGAATGGCAGGCAAGCCAGCAATACGGAGATTCGATAGAACAGCTGTCGTATCAGACTAAGCAAGCTCTTAACCACACCCTGAATGAGCTCCATGGCCTTTGCCAACCCTTCACCCGAGTTTCGATCTGTAGTCGTATGTTCCAAAAGAAAGCGCTGAATACCCGATTTCATAATGGTGGCTGCATATAATTGGTCGCCTGTTCGTATAATCCATACAGCGTTCTCCTGCCCCAGCCTTTGAGCATATTGTTGCTGCTCTTTGTACAGGTACTGGTTCATGTTTTGGTCCGAAAACACCAACCAAAGCAGTATCAGACCGATTCCAAAACACCAGATTGCAACGGGGCTGGTTTGTTTTTGAGAAGTTGTCATAAGAAAGATGGAATCAAAGATTCAGGATTTTGGGGAGCAAAGAATCGGGATTCTTCCTTTCAATAAACGTCCTCCGCCCAATCGTGCAACGCATTCCAGATTGGGCAGCTCACCAAGCAGTTGCGGCGGAAACAAGTCTCCGGTTTCTTCTAATTGCTGTTCACTGAGGTTGCCGGTGAATTCCATAGGGCGGTTAGCGTCGGTGCTGATGCCCTGATTACGGATAAAGTAGCGGTAACGAACCGGTGGCAGTTTATCGGTGATAAATTTCTGGGTGTCGGGGTTTTGTGTTCTCAGGCAGACAAGGTGATTGCAGTTGTCTATAAACTGTTGGGCAGCCGCTTTCGAGCCTAACTGAGCTTCAAAGTCAGCCAGCGTCTGGGTAGCGACGTATAACCGGAATTGAGCCCCCCGGCCTTTGTTAAGCAGGGACAGAAGTTGAGGGCAAAGCACTTCTGCGGCTTCATCGACAAACAGGTTGATGGGTTTGTCGTTGCTATCTGCGTAGTTATAACGATCCCCCGCCACGGCTGCCAGGTCTGCCAATAGCAACTGTCCGATAGCTTTGCCGACCATGGGATCAGACAGGGAATCGAGCCCAAAATACATCACCTTGTTTTGCTCAATCAGGCTGGCGGTATGGGTACAGGGGCGCAGGTCGTCTGTATCGGTGGGATCGGGTGATAGCAGTCGGGTCAGTGGGCCTCCTGTCAGCATTCCCAGGGCAGGCAGTAAGGTTGCAATCATTTTTCCATAGTGGGCTCGATCATGTTCAAACAGTGAGATCAGTCCTTCCACGTCGGTGCAGGGCGTTTCAGGCATGACCTTATCCCGATAGAACTCTATCCAGCGTCGTGCCTCGGCTTCGGCTTTATTTTTGCCCTTAACTTCCTTCGCCCGAATGATATCTGCTGCCTGAGCCAGGTGTCGTGTACAGACAATAGTGAGCGCTCTGATTAGCAGTCTGGTGACGCCACCTTCCAGTCCCTGACGAATCATGACAAGGGTAGGGCGCTGACCACAGAGCAGATAGCCCTGAACTACGGCATCAACGGCTTTTTGGGCAAAAGCCTGAAAGGGTGCATTATCACCACCGGAAGGCATCAATCCAGAAATCCGGCTGGCCAGCTCGCTGGAACGGTTGAAGTTCTGTAGCAGGTTGATACGAATGGAATTGGCAGGAAAGCCCGGATGGAACTTCATAAACCGGTATTGATTGCCTGACAGCTCGCAACTTCTGAGGGTATGGCTGGCAAGATCATGGTCGCCTTTTGGGTCGACGATAATAACGGGCTCATTGCGTAATACGGCTTGTGTCACCAACAAATCAAAGAGTCGGGTTTTACCGCTGCCCGGGACACCGATCACCATGGTATGCATCTGAGCCTGTTCAAGAGGCTGATATAACGGCTCCTCATGTTCTTCCATACCGTGAATCCAGCCTGCTCCCATGTTTTTTTCTGATTTGGCTGGCAGGTTATCACTTCGTAATAAGTCCCAGGCTCTTTGTCCATGGAGCCGTTGCCATTCAAAGCCCCAGCCTAACCAGACTCCTTGCTTCTGATTCTTTGTTTGCAATGAATGGCATTTTTTTCCCGTTAGCTTTAACAGAGCCAGCTTTTTCCCCTTAAGCCGCCGATGCTGTTGCCATCTTGGCAAAGCCTGTCTCAGCCGAATGAACATCATGGCCCCGCAGAAAGTAGAGGTTAGAACAAAACCAATCTGCGGCAGTAAACTGTAAAACGACAATGTATAGGCTGTAATCATGGCGGAAAACCATACGGCAGAGGAACTCAACTCATAAATAGGCCGCCAGTTTTGCAAATAAGGGCGATCACTGATCATGCTGTGTCCCCGTGATGTTTTTTGTTGGCAACCATTGTTTGCACTGTTCGGAAATGACAGGTTGCAGAGCAATGACCAGTCGGCCATTACGTCGAAAAATAATCTGGTTCCCAACAGGTCTGATCCAACCTCTCTGGTTCCATTGTTTGAGCAGAATATCCGGTTCTGGAGTTTCCCTGGATTTGACCGCATCAGGCCAAGGCAGCAGAAGGCTGTCTTTCGCCCATTTGATATCCTCTGCGTGGAGGTTACCTATAACCAGCTCAAGCCAACCGAGTTCATTATCCTTTTCCTCTGTTGGCTGATCCTCAGTTTTGGACGGTTTTGTGATCTGGTTAAGCGCCTCCGCATTTTCGAAATGCAATTTGATGCTTTTCAGACGTGCCAGCTCAACGGCATCGATGATTTGCGATACGCCATGGCCGCTTTTTTGTCCGGTAAGCGCACCGATAAAAGTCTGCCAGAGAGCACCATTACTGTTGTCGGGTTGCAGGGCATTGCGGAATGCCTGAGGAGTCAGCAGCGGCAAAAGTAACAGATTGATGGCCGTATATTCTGGTCTTAATGGTTTCCCGGGATCGGTATCACACTGTTTCCAATGGGGTGAGTAATGGCTAATGCGGTGTTGTTGCAACCAGCTTCCAAGAGGTTGCTGGAACGCTGGCCATTGCTCTGCGGATGATGTTTGAACAACAAGACAAGAGGTCATTCTCCCACTGTCATATAAAAGTCCGGCGATCCCTGCCATTAACCGCCATAGCGGTTCCCTCGCTCTGCGTTGATCTGGATACAAGTCGTGGTCTCTGTGAATCTGCTGCATGGCTGTGACGGACCAGAAGGCCGTTTCCAGAGCATGGCGGATCGCGCCTGCTGGTTCACAGTGGTGCTGAGGATGAGTAGGTAAGAGATGGAGCCAGTTGGTGAGATTATCCAGTGTTTGGTCAAACATGCGCTGCAGGTCTGCTGGCAAATTCAGCTGCTCGTTTAACTGTTCCAAAAGCTTTTGTTGCTGATGCAGGATTGTTCCTGTGCTCACCTGATACCCAGCGCAACCTGAACCTGGTTGTATAGACTGATCAGCTTCTGGAAGATTGATTGGTAATAGGATTTTTTCATCAGCGTGATGCGGGTGTAACCATTGATTGATAATGGCTAAAGCCTTTGAGGTGGACATGGTTAAAGCCCGAAAATGGAATTAATAATGGTGGGAGTGACCTGCAATCCGACAGCGGCCCCCACTCCGGTAGCAAAGCCGATTAATGAGTTTCGAGCCATGCCGTAGGCCAGTCCGATCAGGACAAAAGAGATAGACAGTGTTCGCCCCAGGTCTCCCTTGATCCAACCCACCAAACGACCATAAATTTCCGCAAAGTCAGTGGAACCTGTCACATTGACAGGATTGGCCGCCTGCAGCTCCTGTGGTAGTAAAGAAAGCATGATCAGTGGTGCCAGGGACACCATCAGTTTCTGCAGCTTCATAACAAGTTGTGGTCTATCAGCAGGCAGTACATACATCTTCAGTGACTCCATTAATCATTAGACGGTGAATAGACGGGAATGGCAGACTGCCAGTCTCTTGGTGCGATATCGGTCATCACAACTCCGCCGCTGTGCCAGTTGCCCCGCTTGTCAACCCAGGGTGCAATCCAGATTTTCAGGATTTGAGCGGGTGTGCGGTTGGGTATCGCTTCGGGCGTTACAAAACGAAGATCGGGTTCTGAATAGTTTTTGGGAGCTGAAGGAAACAGGTTTTCAGCAGACGTTGAACCGGTATCCTGATAGACCTGTCTTGCCGATTTACATACGCCTTTGCCGGGTTCCGGGCAGGCATACTCAGCTTCACCAACACCAAACAGTGAGCAGCCCTGAATAACAGGTACCAGCGAAACCATCAGAAGCAATGCTCTGGTATCGTGTTTACACATAGAAAAAGCCTCGAAAGATTAGTTCTTAAGACCATGGGTGAGAATCAGGTCCACCTTACGTTCGGCGCTGATTTCAATGACGGGCACCATCTGGTCAGCCAGCTGCAGGTAAAAATCTGCCAGCTTTTCCAATGCTTTGTTACTGCCCTTAATCAAAGAGCTTTGCAGAGCTTGGCTGCCCTTTAAGCCAGACTGAAAAGGAGACTGAATCTGGCCGTTCTGGTTGGGGATTACAGACAAGACTGGGACGGGTTTGGTATCAAAGGCCTCACTGATACCGCTGAGAAAGCCTGCCATAGCCGCCTTGGCCATAACCTGCCCCTGTTTACTGACCAGCCTGCCACGTAATCCGGCTTTGCCATCTTCTCCGGCGATATAACCTTCTAAAGGTCGTTCAATCACTTCTTCCTTGTCGTTGTATTTGAGGATGCACGACAGGGTTTCACTGCGAAGATAAGCCCGCTCGGAACTCAGATCGCCATAGCCTGATGCCAGAACAAAGCACTCCCTGACGTTAGTGCGATAGCGATTGGGCAAAATGGCAGAAGCTTTGATGCGGATAAGGACAGGATAAGGTTCACGTCTTGCGCCTTGCCCTGTCGGAACATCCAGCCCGGTGATTAACTGGCCGGATAGCAGACTTCCGGCCGGTAAGCGCAAAAGCTTTGGTTTATCCTCTGGTTTTGAATTTAGGGTGACTGCCTGAGGGTTGGTAGTTCCTAATACCCGGATAGGTCTGGGTGGTTGAGGAGGTGTGTCATAGTAATCAGTTTCGTTTTATTGGGTTGTTGGTGATTGACTGTAATGATTCCACTGCAATACATCCGGAACAGACTCTGGTAGCGGAGGTTCAGGAACAGAGAGTGTGGGTTGATCGGGCTTCTTCAGCTGGCTAATTTCCTGTTGCAACCTCTCCATTTCTTGCTGATACGCTTCATGCAAAGCTTTTTGTTGCTGATGGATGCGTTCCAGATCACCACTGATACGGTTCAGAGTTAACTCTTTCGGTGGCACTCCGGTAAAGTCCACAGAGGAGGTGGTTTGCTCCGGAGTTTTAGTAATGTCTGAATCCTGCCGTTTACTGGTTGTAAAAATCAGGGTGACCAGAACCACTGCGGTACCCAGCACAATGCCATAACGCTTTATTCTTGGTGTTAAATAATGGTTGATGGTGTTCATTGCTTGATGATTATTTGGTCAGCAGGGAAGGGCGCAATATGGGAGCAGATTCATAATCAGGCGTATTCAGAAGAATAAACACCTCTCTTCGCTGGCCAGGATGCAGGGTGTTATTTGGCCACATTGCGACAGCGGCAGTGTGGCTGCCCTGACAGTTTTTTTCATGGAATGTAAGCGGTTTTTCGGTGTTATTTCGGGCAGTACCTATCAGAATGCTGAAGTGATGCCCCTGAACCTGCTGGCCTTTGGAAAAATCAAACATCAGGCCGTCCTGCTCGCAATGCTGAATATCAGATTGATGCAAAACGCTCAGTTCATAACCTTCCGGTATTTGTCCCTTCACCAGCGCAGCAAGCACTTCCGTGATAGCCTGCTGATAGTCCGAGGCTTCTTCGAATCGTTTTGCTAATGCCTTGTTATGGCTGATTTTTTGCTGCCATTGTTTTGATAGTGACAGTTGGATTTCTTTGGGAGGAACATCCAGTGGTGTTACCAGCAAAGAAAGGGCATGAGACTCATTATCATGAGGAGTGATGTAGACGACAAAAGGTTTTTCTTGCTGCGAAGAGAGATAAATCACTGAACCTTCAATCCGAATATCAGCCTGATCAATAGTTCGAATCTGGGGAGCGGCAAAAGGCGTGACAATTCGATTCAGGTGTAGACGACTCAGGGTTATGGGTTGCTGTTGACCCGGTGATACCTGCAACTTGACTGGTGCAGCTGCCAGAGTCAATGAACAGTAAAAACAGACAGCAACAAAAAGCGTTTTGTTCATAGAGGAATCTCTGAATAAAGGAAGGGTTACTTGAGATCAGATTCAATCTGGATGACAGCAAGCACAGGGCGATAACGGATCAGACTGAACTGAAAGGTAAAGGTTTTCTGCCCAGACATGCGCTGATGGCCTGATGAGAGAGCACTGTTCCCCGTCACTCTGACCTCATGAGTGTTTTCATCAAAGTCAAGCTGCAATGGCTCAAAGCTCAGGGAAACATTGTCTTCCCGTAACTGGTGGAACTGCCGATTCAATGTTTCATGGACTTGCCGGTGCAGATTAGGTGAAAGCAGACTTTGCAGCCTGGATTCAACAAACGACAGATTCTGTGGATTGAGATTGCCCAGCAATTCAGCCAGAGACAGCCCCCACCATTCGTAATAGATCTGCGAAGCCTCACCGGAGTGAATGACGATCTGCCCATCCATCAATGGCAAAGTCAGCTCAACAGCCGGTTTGCGACTCAGGCAGTGGATCAGCAGCAGTGCATTCGTCAGCACCAGTACCAGCAGCATCAGTCTGTCCACGCAGAGCTGCTGACGCCATTGCTTCAAACGACGCAGATAGTCTTGAATGGTCATTTTCGGGAAGGGTAAAAGACCCGAACATAAGGGTTGGGCAAGGTTCTGGCTTTTACAAAATAAAAGCCCAGCCAGTAAAGCCGGTGGCTCAGGTGGCCGTCGGGGTGACGATCCCGAAACCGGCGATAGACACGAATCGCCATCCAGCCCAGAAACATGCCCAGCAGCAGCTGGTCAAACCAGATACCCCAGATCAGGCCGACGGCTACGGGGTAGATTTCATCCAGAGACCAGAACAGGAACTGGATGGGGTCGTTGATGGTGCGGGGGATTTCCATGATGTCTCTCAGAAAGTTCGGGTTTGTTCGAATATTTCGTTTATTGCTATTTCGTTTATTTCGATTAAACTGCAGTTAAGGAAAAAACTTAGTAAATATTCGATCAGGGAATACCTATGACTACAAAAGACAAACTGACTCTGCCTACTGCTGAAGAGATTGCGATTGCACAAGAGTGCAGCCGGGAAATTTCAGCCTTTCTTGAGACGGGTGCTAAATCTCAGCAAATTGATATCAGCTCTAAGGATGGGGAAAAGCATGCGTTGTCGATTCCAACCAGAGCGTTGAGCCTGCTGGTTGATATTCTGGCGCAACTTGGACAGGGCAATGCGGTAAAAATCATCCCGATCCATGCGGAACTGACCACTCAGGAAGCCGCTGATATTCTCAATGTTTCCCGGCCTTATCTGGTCAGAATGCTGGATGAGGGGGAAATCCCTCACCACAAGGTTGGTCGGCATCGCAGAGTCCGGTATCAGGATTTAATGGATTACAAAGCAGCTATAGATGCTAAACGACTCTCAGCTTTGGATGAGTTGTCATCCCTCTCCCAGATGAACGATCCGGAGTATTAATGGCTTCTCAATTTACTGCTGTTTTTGATGCCTGTGTTCTTTATCCTTCGGTGTTAAGAGACGTGTTGTTAAGGTTGGCGATAACAGACACTTTTCGCGCCAAGTGGACAGACAAAATTCATGATGAGTGGACTCGCAATCTGAAAGCCAATCGTCCAGACATTGATGAGAACTACCTCAATAAAACCCGACAGCTGATGAACGCTCATGTCCGGGATGCAGTGGTTGAAGGCTTTGAGCACTTGATTGATTCAGTTCAACTACCAGATCAGGATGACCGGCATGTTGTTGCAGCGGCAATTGTCGCTAATGCCGATGTCATAGTGACTTATAACCTGAAAGACTTTCCTGATGAAGCCCTAACCCCATATGAACTTCAGGCTATTCATCCTGACAGCTTTATTCATGATCTGATTGATCTGCATCCGGCAGAAGTCATTGGCGTGATCCGCTCGGCGAGAGGTGCTTTAAAAAAACCATCATTGACGGTTGATGAATATCTGAGCAGGCTAAGAAAGCAAAGGTTGCCGGAAACGGTCACCTGGCTAGAGTCAATGAAGCTCGTTTTGTAAGAGGTAAGCCTTTTTACCGAAACAAGGTAGAAGTCGAAATCTCATCCTGAACATGGTGATATAAAACTTTTTCATCGGCGGTGAAGTGAAGAATGGCGTATCTCTTCAGATTTGGTTGCTTGATAACTGTTGATATGGCTTGGTGTTATATCGTGATAGCGCGCTTCCAGCCGCTTGCGACTGTCCTCCCGCTGCTGGTCGAAATCCAACCTTGACCCTTTGCCCGTCAGAGTTTCCAGATTCAACTGTTTCAGAGTATCGGCATTCAACTCTGGCAGTTTGTTTTGCAGTTTTAACAATGCCAGCCACTCGCTAAGGTCAATCTGGTTCCAGTTCACAGCTTGCAGAGTTTCAGGCGTTATACCCGAGCAATCGGGATGTTCGGCAGAGCCCCATCCAGTGTTCAGCTGCTTCCTGATCTGCACTTGCATGATGCGGGAAAGGGGTGAACTGAAACAGCAATAGCGGTTGTACTCCATGCTGCTCAATCCCAAAAACTTGTTTTCCCTGTAGCTGCCGACTTTATGGCAGGTTTTCATCTCCCGTTTGGCGGCTAATTCAAATTCTTCGGTTTCACATTTGTTGGTGATCTGAATAATCAGTTTGGTCATGGTGTATGCCGTATAGATCATGGTGACGACGCTGATCGCTGAGGTGATGGCCGGGTTCATAATCAGGGTTTGTTGGCTCAGCTGATTGCCCTGAGAAGCCAGGTTGTTACCAACCGTTCGAAAAAGCAGATTGGTGGCATCCTCGCCCAGAATTTTATGAACGACTTCTGCCATCTTTCGCATCAGTTGTTGCTGCATATTGCCGAGCATAGACTTCTGAGCTTCATGCGACAGTTCTCCGGCAATGGGCTTGGCAGTGGCAGCCTGGGTATGAACTTCAGCCGGTGTCGGCCATAGCCTTTCTGTGAGCTTGTCCCAGCTTTTGCCTAAATCGGACCATAGATTCTTTGCAGGCTGACTGAGCTTGTTGATGCCCTCCATCAGTGGTTCCCTCATTTTCTGATAAGACCCAGTCAGCTGATTGGGAAAATTCCCCTGTAGATGGATTGCTGATTGATCAAATAGATAGCCCATCAGCAGCAGGTTCAAATAGCTGGCAAAATTCACATGGGTAGGTAGATTGCAGCAGTCCACCATATTTAAAATGCCTTGTTTGCAGGTGCAGGGCTTGCCGCTGAATATCTTGCATCCACTCCCGTCCTGATTGCACTGCATATCGTGCGCCATATGTTTTGCAGCATGGAGACGGCTGACGGCACTGGCAAAGTCAGTGTTATCCGCATCGGTAATATTGGCCTGACACTCGCCTAACATGCACTGCATGGGTTGACCTTCGCAGTGAATACTTTCCTCGATACCGATGCGATTCACGTGGCCTTTGTAGCCACAGTCATAACGATCCTGTCGGGTATAACAGATGCCGGACTTTTCCCCTAAACAACGGCTGTCCAGAAACTCACAGTGAGGGTTATTGGCATAGTGAGCACAGTGATCCGGCGGAGATTTTGATGATCTCGTTTTGTAGAAGAAACAGTCGACTTCAGCCTTGGCCATTTTACAGTCCGAAGGTAATTCTGGAGACAGTGAAGAGAACAGAGGGACGGTTTTGCCGTGTACGGTATATTCAGCCGCAGGCAGTCGTTCAAGGCAGTGAAACGACAGCTTGCATAGACCATCGTTATGCCACTGCTGCATATTGGCCAGCTGCTCTTGTTGTGCCAAGGTCCCCCAATGGTCTGATGAAACCAGCTGGCTAAGATCAAAATACAGACGGACCAAGGCAAAGCCTTCCCCTTTATCACCGACGGAGGTTCTTAACCGAAAGGATATATCGGGTGCTCCGGACTGAATGACTTCCCTGGCAAGGCTGACTTCCTGGTTCAGGTAATAGTTTTTATCCCGGTCACACCGGCCACCGGATTCTGGCGGAAAATCTGGGTTGCTTTGCCATAGCTTGTGATCATTCAGCCAGAGTTGAATGCGGTCATCCCAGCGGGCATCGACCAGTTTGGCTTGATTGAGGGCTTCGGGTTTCAGCATTTTCACCGTCAGTGACTCTTCCTTAATACAGCAGCGGCAGCGGTAGTAGTTGTCAGCACTGCGGCTGATGCCCAACCGGATTTCCAGGCAACCTTCTGTGTCTGAACCACTGTCGCAGGCTCTTAGGCCGGAGATACTGCTGCCTCGTATATGTTTCAAAAAAGGCTGGACAGTCAGATGGCGATTGAGCGTCAGGCTGTGATCTTTAACTAGGACCCGGCTGCACTCCCTGATGTCCGGGCTGTGTACCTGACGGTCTTGTTTCAGTACCAGTGTTCTTTGGTAGTCACAGCCTCTGAAATGTCGACGTAGTCGTGCGATCGTGGCACTCATTTCGCTCTGCCCATCTAAAGAGTTGTCGTATATGGGATTGCCATTAGCATCTGTAGGCCAGTGCTTCTGTTTAGATCAGGTGTTGGGGTGCTGCAGGGCCTTAATACTTTGTTCTACAGGGTGGAGAATCGTGTGTTCGTTGGCATCGGGGTAATATCGATCCGGTGACTGGTTCAATAGGCGCCATGCTTCACCTACGGGGGATTGTTCAGTTTCCAGTTGTTGCGCCCGCTGTTCACCAAAAGATTGTAAGCCATCGAAATCTTCATTTTGATAATAACTTTCCAACTTCCGACGCTGAGTAGTGTCTGAAGGTTTTTCCATCATCAGGTTTGGTACCTGGTTGGTAGTAGGCTGAGGGTTTCTTGTAATAGCTTCAGATTGCTGGTTAATCTGATGGAGCCAGGTGGAGCGGGTATGCTGCTCAAATGTGCGAATGGCTTCCTGAGTGGTTTCTGCCATTGCCGTGTGAAAGCAGAAAGCTAACAACCGAGCCAGTAGGTTGTAGCAGGCACGTATTGTCATTGACTGACGGTCTGGCAACAATCCCGATATTGCCAAAGCAGATACATAGCGTCGTCTTTAGCCAATGGGTGACGATGCATTCCCCATGTTGCGGCTGAAGCCCCGATCCAGTGTGCATTCTGCTTCTCCGGCTCAGGCCAGAACATGCTCATTTTGTACTGGCTTTTGGGGAGCCAGGGAGTGATACGGCTCTGGCACTGGGCCTCTTCTCCTATGGTTTTTCTGCCAAGACCAATCCGGTGAATTTTGGCTAGAGCTCGTGTTGCCAGCAGACTGGTGTTATCGGCAAAGTGACCGTAGGTGCTGGTAAAACCGGACAATGGATAAAGGGAACCCCAGCTACCAGCGCACCAGTGTAGATTATCCATAGGTTGTGAGTTCAAAGCGGCTAGGCCATCAGTTGTACAAGCATTAATCGCCGCAGGATTGGCATAAGCAGCCAGGTCGGGAGAGAGCAGGGCGGCCAGCTCCGGGTGATTCCACGACGGGTCTACTTCTGACAAATTCAGCAGATCAAAATCCACCAGATCACTGGTACAGCCCCCAATGCCGGTATACATATTCAGCATTTCAATCAGTGGCAGGCTGTAAACATGAGCGTGGAGATAGGTTAAGCCTTTGGGAATATTGGCAGAACCCAGTGTTCCCCAACGACGCTGGTCAACCATAGATAGCTTGTGACCACCCAATGCCATCAGGCAGCCGGGACTGCGGGTAAGTTCAATCAGCTTTTGAGGTCGCCAGAAGCCGGTAGTCACGCCAGGGTGAAACATGCCAGCGCTGTCTTCGCAGAAACATGACCCCGTAATGGTGTTAGCTCTGTCATCAGGCTCTTTACCCGAACCCATTTTTGCCAGTCCGATACGAATGGGAAACAGCTCTTTCCAGGGTACAGAATTAATCAACTTCTCTGACAGAATGGGTACGTTCTGGCACAGGGCTATTGATGGGTTGTCTGTGGTTTCCTGCGCAGAGGCAGATTGTGCAGACATGGAAATCAAAGCTCTTGCCCATGACACCACATCAATGGCAGAAAACTGTGATACTGCTGCTGTTATCACTCGCCAGTGATTCAGGTTTTCTGGTGTCATTAATGCGGGCAAGGTAGTCAGTTGAAAGCGATGAATCAGCTCCGGGGGCATGATGTAAATTGGATGTTCATGCCAGAGACTGGATAGTTTTTGAAACTGTTGCAGTGATCCACTGGATACCAAAACCAGCGCATCAGGATATTGCTGTAACCATGGAATCACAGCCTTCAATTGCTGACGATCGTTAATATTCACGGCAACCACTGGGTCATGGGCGAGCCCGATCCTGTTTCAGGAGTGACGTTACACATCCGCTTTAATGGTTCAACGCCTTCTGTAATGCAACTGAGCCAGGCAGAGTTCCGCCAGCTAAAGGCATATATGGGAAGTTCGCAACAGCTACTGCAATGGCTTGCTCCCAAACTGAGCGGCAGAGAAGCATTTATTCACTTTCTTATGGATATGACCGCCGGACTGTCTGAACAGGATGAAGGCTCCCGACAGCAAATTGAAAAGCAAATCGATACGCTGGCAGAGTGGCCGGATCATGAGTTTAACCTGGAGTTTGAGTGGGAGCAGCTGGGTAGAACATTGACTGACTCAGGTAGAGTTAAAGACAAGACTGCGGGTCATGAACCCGATACAGAGACAATCTATGAAGGAGAGGATATCAATAGACTCATTTATCAGGCTATGAACAGCCAGTTTTGGGGAAGCCAGAAATCTACCTCAACCGGAGCAACAGGAAGTGGTAATAGTGGAAGTTACGGGCAAAGGGGGGGGCGGAGCACAGGTGGAGCCAGTGATAGAGAAGATGATAATGATGAACGGAGAGAGCGAGAGCTATTAGGTAACATGGAAGCGTTAAGTTTATCAAAACATCCCGTACTGAGAATAGTCTTTGTTGGGCAACAAGATGTTGGCAAATCATCACTAGGCAATCGGTTAGTCGGCTGGAAACCTTTTAAAGTAATTCCAGTTTTCAATGAAAATTCAGATCCTGTTTATCGATTTGGCGATTTAGAAATAAGATCTTTAAAAGGGTATGGGGATTTTGATCATGATGCTGATTACTTTAAAGGTCGATTTATTCAAGATCAAGAAATTCACCCCGACGATCTGGTTGTTTTTGTATTTGATCATGATCTGAATGGGTTTGATAAAGGAGCTATTAGCGCTTTAACAAAAAATGGGAATAAGATTGTTTTTGTTTGTAACAAGATTGATACATGCGTTGATCAAGAAAAAGAGAAAGAGCTGTTTAAAAAGAAGTTTGAAGAAAATTTAAAAAAATTAAAACTACATAAAACTCCAGAGCTGGTTTTTGCATGTTCCATTTCAGAAAAACAAGATGAGCTTGTGCCTACCAAAAAATTAGAGGATGTGATTCTTTCGGTTCTGGAAGAAGATAAACAAAAAAAAGAGCTTTTTGAACATTTCATTAAATCGAGAATACGTCCAGATAATAGGTTCATGACACTGATAAAAAAGAAGATCGAAAAGAAAGTTCAAGATTCTGATGGTAAATTACCTGACTTGAAAGAGATTAACAGCATTGTGTCGGATACTATTGTTTCCTACATAATACCGAAAGTATTCCCAGAAGAAACTATTACTGACAATTTCAAAAAATTTAATGCTGATTTTAATAAAGTTGTAAACAAACTTAAAAATATAGTACCTGATGAAGACTGTGAATTTTTTCTAAAAGTATGTAATGAAAGTAGCAAGAAGGGTTATTCAAAAGAGACTGCGGGGGTTACTGGTGCTGTTGTAGGGGGAGCTGTCGGCACACAATTTGGTGGGTCGTGGGGGTCTCTCGCTGGAGCCGCTCTTGGAGGTACACTCGGAGGACTGATTGGAATTGGTGGAGCCATGAGTGTTAATTATTTGTTCATGGATGATTTACGCATTAATCTTACTGAATACAGAAAATGCAGGGAAGATGTTCAGAAAGCTTTGGACAAAAGAATGAAAAATGAAATTTCAAAGATTTCCCCTCAAAAAGTGCAAGTCATGATAAAAGGAGTACTTCAGTACCATGAGCATCATAAAATAAAGAAAATCAGAGAGAGATACCGCCATATAATGGAGAAGTTTGATCCATGGGTTCATGAGCTTGGTAAAATAATAAAAGATGCAACACAGATATTGAGGCGTCTGGTTGAAGACGTGCTTACGTATTATCAGCTACACTTTGACGAAATTTATGCTCTCACCTACGAGTCTGTAACTGTTAGTTTGGACTTGCCAGAAACATACGAAGAGGTTCCAAACCAGTCGGTATCCAATCAGGCTATCCAGCAAGTTCAACCGGATGCCATTGTTTCTACTTCCTTACCTCCCGCCAAACCAGCCCATATATTGCAAAACGATCAGCCATTACCTGAGGAAATGACCGTTGAGCAAAATGCAGAGGTGTTGCAAGCACCTCATACTTCGGAGCTGCAATCAATACAGGACACACAGCCTGCAGTTCTTTTACGACTTGTAGAAAAGGCAGCCGATGGGGGTGGCAGCATGGGAAAGTGGGCAAAGCCCCTGTATGGCATCCACCTGAGAAATGGTGACTTATTTGATGAGCACATTGGTGATATGACCGAGCCTGTAGTTGTGGCAGTGAGTGGTTATGGTGTCACCGATGACGGGTATGCTTTTTTACTGTTCCGTAATTCAAAAAACGGAGAGTTCAACAGCTTTCATATCCTCCAGGGCCGCGACTACCCGGAGTTTATGGATAAAGAGGCCACAGTTAAGTACTTAAGGGCAGAGAAAAAACAATTAAAAGATGCTCTTTCGGTGAATAGGTTCAGTGACCTGTATGGCAGGGAGGCGGACCTGGGCAGGTTGAGAGAAATTTACTCACAGCTTTTCGGTGAAAAATGGAACTACAAGAAAGATAACAATTGTATGACATTCAGCCTACAAGCACTTGATGCCACACCTCTGAACCGAGAGACTTGGCTACATAGCGCTTCTCCACAAGGAGTACATTCACCCTACCACATCATGAAAGCGTTCAGGGAAAGCGAGGAAAAGGATTATTCAGCAGCAATGCATAATCCTTTAACCAACAATCTCGGCCTTCCTGACTGGCTAATTAACCCAATCCAGCCATAACCAGTGCACCAAGCTTTTGATGAATCCGTTGGCGACAAAAAACACCACCCCTTGCCCTGTAAAACATAACTTGGAAACCACTTTTTCATGGACTGGTCTGTTCATTTTAACGAGGGATTTTCTGAACGTTCGTTATATCCCTGTAACCCAGGAAAACCTGTCCAATTTTGACGTTAAGCTATCTGCCGTCTAATTTTTAGGCGGCTCACTAAGAGAGGTGGAAGTCATCGGTCCTTGAGCGATGGTTGTTCTGTTTCTACTATGAAATTTCAATTCTTACTCTTCTGGTATCTTGCTTTAATTTTTGAAGGCTCGGCTCGAGCTGCTTGTGATGGGCTTACTTTCAACAATGATCACTTCTGTGATGAAGAAGATGTGACCTTCCCCCATGGCCAGTGTGTCACTGCAGATATAGTCGTTTCTGGCCCTGGTGGCCAGGGTAACTATTCTTCAGCCAAGACATCATGTACTACTGGAGTAAGCGTTCAAGCAGGGTATAGACTCCCCCTACTTATCGAGATCGGATTTTAACGAATTGGCCCCGAATTTCTCTTTCCAGATTCGCGGGATTAGCTCCCGGATATCTCGAGCCGGATGGTAACTGATGCGCTGAAGCACATCGACGAAGTACTTGTATGGATCAATGCCTGCAAGAAGACAACTGACGATTAACGTCTGGAACACGGCTACATTGACTGCCCCTTCTTCTGTCCAGCAAAAAAGCCAGTTCTTTCTCCCCATCGGGATACACCTGAGACTTCGCTCCAGGTGATTCGTATCAATGGCGACATCCGGATTATCCAGATAAAGCCGTAGCTCTTTTTCCCGTTTGTTCACGTAGCCAAGAGCCTTGCTCAATGGGTTGCTTTTCACCAGATTCAGGCGACGAAGTTGTTCTTTATGCCAGTTAAAGAACTGATCAACCAGTGGCTTGGCATTCTGTTGGCGGTATTCCTGCTTTGCTTCGCCTTGCAGCCCAGCTTTGCGGATTTCGTCTTCGACTTGATAGATCGCACCTATGCAGTCCAGCGCCTCTTTTGCGGCTTCTGGCTCGACCTCTTGTGACTTGACGAAGTACCTCCTGCTATGTGTCCAGCACTGGGCATGGATGATTTTGGGATATTTCATGCACAGGCGGTCGTATTCCGAATAACCATCGGTCAGCAAGACCCCCTTATACTCTTTCAGATAAGGCTCTACGACCCTGCCAGAACGAGTGGTGGAGAAGGTAAAAGCTATCTCATTCTGGTCTCCGTAAAAACACCAGAAGTAGCCTCTTTGCATCTTGCCCTTGCTTTTACGGCCCGCTTTTCCGGGCGTTTCATCCAGAGTGAGGACATGACTTTCCAGACAGCTGTTGAGCACTTCGTCAGCGATGGGTTTGAGTAACTGCCCGGCACGCTGCTCAAGATGTGTCAGGGTTCCACGGCTGATGGTAATACCACTGGACTCAAGTTTCTGATGCTGGCGGTAAAGCGGTGCGTGAAAGCGGTACTTCTCTACCAGCAGACCTGCGATAAAGCTGACATCGGCAAAGCTGCGATCAAATAATCCTGATGGTGCGGCTACCGTTGTTAGCGTCTGGCTGGGCTTATGGCGAACGACTTCGCGCTGATATTTCAGGATGACATAGCTGGCAGGGCGCTGCGCCAGCCGATAGGTGTACTTGTAGTCAATGATTTCGTACTGGTCTGCGTCTTCACCCTTCATTTCTGCAGCAGGCATCGGGATGAGTTCAATCGGTACATCTTCAGTAAAGCGCAGTCCCTGATCGGTCACACAGTCTTCAGGGCGATTCTTTTTCCGCCGTTCGTAAGTGATGGTTTCTGTGGGAGTTTCCTGCTCTTCAGGCTTGTCCTGAAGGATTTCTCCCAGCGCCAGCTGGTCCGGATTCTCAATCAGGCGCTTTTCGGATTTTTCACCAAATAGCTGTTGTTTAAACCAGGCCAGCTGATGTTTAAGAGAAGCTATTTCCTGATCACGCTCCGACAGCAAGACCAGGATCTGCTGGAGCAGGTCCTGGTCAGTGGTGCCGGGGGTCGAAACAGGTAATTTCATGGCGGTTAAAGATAGACCTTTGACTCTCCTTTTGTGTAACGGGACGGTTGATGTTTGTAGCGTTTATATTGCTGAACGCAGCGGGTATCAATGCCTTCAAGGATGAGCTTCAGATCTGTCCACGCCATTGTTTGCTTGATGGATTTGCCTGCATGAGTATGAAACTGACCCTGTTCCAGTCGTTTGCTCCAGATACAGTATCCACTGCGATCAAAATACAGCACCTTGCACTGGGTTTGTTTGCGGTTGATGAAGACAAACAGCTGGCCGCTGAGTGGGTCTTCTTCAAGTTTGTTTCTCACCAGGGCAGACAGGCCGTCGTAGGATTTACGCATGTCGGTGGGCCGGTTGTAGAGCCAGATCCGAACCTGAGATTCTGGAAAAAACATGATCAGCGACGCATACGAAGAATAACACCACCGGGCAGCTCAAGTTCCAACTGCCAGTTTAAGCTGGCTGGAGGCTCAGTCAGCCCGTTTGGGACTTCAACCCATTCCGGGGCAGAAGCCTGAGCGATATCAAAGGAGTCAGTGTTGTTGTAATTCCTGAGTTTGCGTTTCCAGTTTGTGAATGTTGCCAGGCTTATGTTTTGAGTTTGGCAAAAAGCTTTCTGGCTCAAGCCACTGGCTATTTGCTGATCAATGATCTGTTGCCACTGCTCAGGGTTGAGACGGGTAAAGGGTTTTGTCAGTTGCTTCACGTTAGGTATCTCCTGCGTTGTTTGCAGGGGAAAGGCTGGCAGTCAGGTTGTGATTTTTGAAGACGTCCTCAAATGAGCGGTTACCTACTGGAAATGGTTGTGCATGGACATGTTATACAGATAAGCACTGTTCATCAGAGCCTGCTGAGTGTGCCACCGGCTATAAGTCCCTTTCCTGTAATTGTGTAGATATCAGTATGTCTTGGTCAGTTCAAATCAATGGTTACGATGAATACAGCTGGAAGGGTTATGATCCAGGCGCGTGTGATGGGTTTGAATACTATTTCAGTGACTGCATTAATAGAGTTATCGACAAATGCACTGATTATCAATTTGGTGCCATTGCGGAAGGAACATGCACCAATGCTCATACCAAGGAAGTCTGTAAATTCAAGGCCTTAGATGATATTAGATTTCCAGTTCCCTTCGATGATATAAAGTGCCCCTCTTGCAATGCCAGTCGTGCTTCTGACCCCAGTACGTTTGCCCTCTGTTCACCAGATAATGCCAAATGCTTTGACCATTGTAAGTTTGATACATGCATTAACAATCTTCCTGCTCCTTATCTCTTTGGCTGCCAAAATCCAATGATAAAAGAGTGTGAGGCACGAGAAACCTACGCAGGCTATGGAATAAGTCATGTGAGTGGAACCTGCACAAATCCCCAAAAATCAGAAACTTGTCAGTTTGAAATCGACTGCGATTTTGGAGAAATCAGTTCTTGTTCCCCTAAGGAATTTTATTACCTTAATCCAGTGACAACCACTGTGAATTGCTCAACGTTTACAGCCAAGCAGGTTACAGAAGGAGATGTCTCTGGCAATGGCTGCTCTTCCGTTGACTGCCTGCCAGATTGCAACCATGGCAAGCATCATAAGGGTGAAGGCACTGCCCGCACCAAATGGATTATTGTCGGTACGTCTGTGGGGGTAGGAGTGCTATTAGCCGTCACGTCAGCAGCCATAATTATTTATAAATGCACTCACAGGGCCGGATACCAGCAAATTAGTGAAAATTGATAGCCGTAGTTCAAGTTGAGAGAACAGCCTCTTTGATTTGAGCTAAAGGTTTTGATAACTTGCCCGGTGGCGGTATTTGTAGATCAGGCATCCTGCAACTGTGCCTATCAAAACCAGACCTCCCGCAACACCACCAACAATTGGCGCAATTAAATTTTTGCCATTATTGTCAGGTTTATCCTTGCAGCCGGGCATACAACCCTTGGGTTTGCACGTCGTTTTCTTGCTTCTGTCGTCAGGGTCATCTTCATGATTGTATTCCGCATAGCATGAAGTGCATTTAACAGTATCCCCTCCCCCTACATAATAAGGGTATTGCTCCTCTTCTATATACAAACTATCAAAGTCACACTTCTCACCTGATAGTGGATTTATACAAGTACCCGTTGCTTCTAATGTAGGGAAAACTTGGCAATATTTGAGTGTCCTTGTTCCACAATGAAAATGATATGTTTTGACAACTTCCTGAATGCATGTTTTTTCAGACAAAGTTAAAGTGGGATTTAAAACACCCAGCAATGAACTAATCACTACGCATGAATCACCAGATACAGTGCACAAGGCTCTTTGGTGCTGACTGACTAAAGCCCCATCAGGTAAATAGCTAACAGGTAATGGAATAGTCAATTGATTTGCAACAGGTAACTCCTCCAGAGATATTGCTTGCTTGGCAACGACTAACCCGTCATTGTTTTCCAGATAATAGACCACCGCATCAGTATTGCGGGTAGCATTACCAGAACTCAATGGAAGTGGCTTAAAGATCGTATTATCTGCATTCCTTTTGATAGGCAGAAACCCGCTTGCTGCCGCTTGACTGTTTAATTTTTTGATACGACCAATTGTTAAGCTATCAACGTTCAGAGCTTCGATAGTCAGTGCCTGTCTCGCCATATGAAATATTTTCTTGTAACACGCTTTCGAGGTTAATACACGGTCATCTGAAACACGAATGCCTTGGCAAGGCTGAGCTTTCTCCGGTATGTAAATCTGGGGCTGGAAGTACACAAGGTTGGATAAAACACCATCTTCAGTATCAGTTTCTGCAAAAGCTGAGTGATTGATATAACTGCAAATCAAGACAGAATAAAAAATGATGTTTTTTATTCTGTCTTTTTGATGACTTGGCTTAGCTTTAATCATGCTAATGCTCTCTGTTTTGATAAAAGCACGCGTTATTAATCGTGCTTTTTTATTCAGGAAAATGTTACTGCTGTCATAGGTCTAAGTATCAGCGTTACATTAACTGAGAAAACGTATTGCAAACTATAATCTCCTCAATTGCCTAATCTTTTATACCCGAAACGGTGGCGATTTTTATATAAGCAATAAGTGGTTATAACCAGCGCACAGAGAGCAGCTGAGCTTCCGGCAATTATGGCTACCAAGTGATTGCCGTGACATTGAGCACAATCGCTAGTGGTATCCATACAATTGCTCGGGTACAAAGAGGCGCAGTTTTTATGAGAATCATCCCGAAAACCAAAGAAAGTTTCACATTTGCACGTATCCGGAGCGTCTGGAGGACTACAACCTGTCGGGCAGTCAACACTTGAGCAGTAACCCCATGGGCAGTCATAATCACCTTTTTTATTATAAAAAACTTCATAATCACATTCCTGCTGTGTTTTTTGGTTGATACAGGTTCCACTTCCCGAACCCTCAATACAAGAATCCGAATCAGTGACCAAACACTGGAAGCATTTCAAATCGCATGAACCATCGTTAATTCTCTTTACTGATCTTGCCATGTTGCAGTGCCCTGACGAACTCACACACAACAATTTTCCGTTCTGAAAAATAGCTTCACCGTCACTCAAGTTTGGGTTGTCATCGTTTTGTAAAGCGCATTGATCATTCTGGCATCCACTAAGCAGCCAGTGATTAACCCTATGTTGTTTGTGTTCATCATTACCTATATATGGGGAATAACTTTGTACCGATATTGGTATATCTGAAACATAATCTTCCTTGTCAATTTTAGGCCAACGATTGTTTGGCCTACCGGGAGAGCTCAAGAGAACTGTTGTTAACTTTCCAGCCTCTGAACCTGTTATTACTTCTTCAGAAACAAATCGTATGCCTCCATAATCCTCACCTTTGCTTGAGAGTGCATGAATTTCATCGCCTGCCCCTTCATGAGTTTTCAGCCTTTTCAGACAGCTAATACTGGTAACTAGCTCAACATGAGAGATACGGGCTCCCAAGCAAATAACATGAGTGGCGTTATCCTGAATTATCTGAAAGCTAACAGAAGACTCAGCTGGCGTTTTAAATACTTTATATTTGTGATTGTCTGCCATAGCTTCTGAAGCCAGAGGCAGTAGTAATAGTAATACCCAAGCATAGACTTGCTTCAATACGCCAAGTAGAACATTAAAATTTCGCATAGATAAAACTTCCAGAAATTGAATGTTGCTCATAACACAACCCCCAGCCCTTTCACTGTATTCACAATTTCGTCCAGCCAGGGAGCGGAAAGTTTCCCTTGAATAAGGGTTGCCTTGGGCTTTCCATGATGACGCAAAGCCCTGTAAGTACCGGCTTCTTCTGACACGCCATATAATTCAGCGACCTGCTGAACGGCCTGTCTGCTTTTCCAGCAAGCCAGGCACAAGATAAGCAAGAACATTCAGTCGACACTCGTCTTATTCCAGATAGGTTCTAATTTGCTTAATGAGTAGATCAGCGGGTTCCATAATCGTGAGGTATTTTGAGTTTAAACACATCAAGACAGTGGATCTCGCTGACTTACTCCTGATTTTTGTCGTATACAATGTGCAAACCTCTCTACCTCGGATGAGGGATTGCCGATTAATACTACTGGGAATACAGCGGTGGTGCTGACTGTTGAGGCTGATTAGTAATAATAGGGGCCCGATCTATGCGTATGCCTCCATATTCTTCTATCCAGTTTGTCGCAGCACGATAAGCAGATAGAGGCCAAAAGATGGGCGCGCAGAAGAAAATCCCAACAATTGCATAACATCCAGAAGTTGAGTCGCAGTAACCGCAGTGTTTCTGGCCCAGAATACCAGCCCAGTAAACCCTGGCAGGCATACCCATGGCACGGGCTTTATGGTAGGTAGAGAGATAAAAAAATGCGGTGGCTGCTACACCAATAGCAGCAGCGATTCCTAAAACAATACCTAATGATTTTGCATCAAGTGAGGCAAAGATTTCGTCATCTGAATCATCATCTGGATCATACGGGTAATCTTTTAGATCTCTTCTGAATCTTGCAATTGGCAGTTCGCTGACAGAGAAGCATTGGTTGTCCGTACCTCTCAGACAAACCAGCTGGTTTTTGAGGTCGAAGATTGGTGAGCCCTGAGGTATTGAGAACTCTGAGGAAATAATAAATGTCGACTTATTTCGAGTTTCATCAAGAGCAAGAGTGACTGGCTGCTGAACCAGCTGTCGTTTTTCATTAACATTGTACGTAAATGCTTGCTCTGGAACTAATAAAGCATCATTAAAGGCAGGATAACTCCCCGGCCTGAAGGTCTTACTATCAAGGCTGATATTCACTAGCATACTGCTTTCAAGGGACTTGTCGGACTGTTCAGTGATGTACCCTACAGACTCGCCTGATAATGTTAAAGTTTCAATCAGTCCATCATTCGAGAGTTCCTTTGCCTTTAGCCCGCATGCTGGCGACGTAGCCATTAAATCTTTCGATACCAGCACCCCGCGACAAGGCGGAGAATCTGTTTCAGGAAAAAATTCTATAAGTGCTCCCGCAACAGGAAGGGGGCTAGCATTCACAGCCATACAACATGAAAGCGACGTAAATAGAAGGCTAAAGCCAATTATTTTTTGTGGTTCGATGATCATCATTAAAACCTTGACAAGATGTCAGATGTGACAGGCGTGATGGGTGTTGAAGGCGTGAGTATAGAACCGAAAAACTGTCCCTTCCAATTCTTCTCCAATAGTTTTCTCAGGTACGACTTACCACATGATCCTCCCAGACGTATTGATGACTTGCAGGAATCTATAGAAATTGCCAAATTCAGATAAAGTCGTGATAGAAGAATCGCTTTATGCAAATTCGCTTTGGTACAGTCGAATAGGAAGAGGTAAATGGAGTTACTGAACGACTGTCAAGCAACTACATGGGGATGCTTGAGTTAGCGGCAATCATGATCTGGCTGGCCTGATCATGAAACAAAATTAGATAGGCCGGTTAGATAATGACGCCCCTTAGGCAGGTGGCTCAAAATGATCAGCCAACCTGCAAAAGGGCCATATAATTGTAATGAACAACCCAGATTCATATTTGTGGTTGTGTGTTTATAATTGGTTTGCTCTCTGCAGCATTGGAAGGATCATAAGTATCAATCCATTTCCAGCCTGCCTCGCCCACTGCTGCGCACCATCCAAACATAAAACACCGGAACCAACTAAAATACTGGCAGTAGTCGTATGTACACAGCATACCTTTACAGAGCACACCACAAGGCATACCTTTATGCTTGGCTTTGCATGCCAGAATAGCAAACATCACGCCTGTCAGCAGTACGATTACAATTGGAATAGCGATGAGATATGTCATAAGGTCGGTATCAGTATCATCGTCATCATCATAGTCAAGCTTTTGGAAAAACTCCCCTTTCGGTAGCAAAAAACAGTAACTATCTGATGATGCCAAACAGACGAGCTTGCCGTCTTGGTCTAATATCGGCGTTCCATCAGGTAACTGAGTATTTGATGAAAGTTTGAAGTAACCCAAATCACCGGATGGTGTAAATGCTGAAACAGTTACTACCTTCTGATTTAACTGTTGTTCACCAATAAAATAAGCTTGAGTTGAGACTGGTGACTCAGTCTCTGAATCATAAGCCGTAGTATAAAAGTTAAACTCGTCATTTTGGCTGCTGTCAAAGCGAAGTAATGAAATGCCATCTATGCTAACACCCAGACTTGGCTTTTCTTCTTCTGTACCAAAGCTAAACCGGGTGATTTTTCCGTATAGTTGATTATGGGTACCATATACATCAACTGCCGCTTTTGAGTTTTGAACACTAATCATTTTCGCACACTTTGCCGTTGTTGCAATTACGTGCTTCGCCACGCGCACCCCCTGACACTCTTTTGTGGTCTCTGGAAAAGTTGAGGAAGAAAAGCGAACCAAACTTTCATTTATGGTTAACGTGGGTTCAGAAGCAGCACTGGATAGTGAAAAAATAACAATCGAAGGATAGATAAGGTTTCTTACATAAAAAAAAGCAGGGAGCATCATGATAAGAACCTGATAATGCGATTACTGTAAACTCCGGCAATCAATGACCCAAAATCACCGGTTTGAAATGACCTCTCGATTAACCAGTTTATGGCCGACTTTCTTAGTGTTACAAGCTCCTAAGAGCCATAATCAACCAAGAGGACTATCTCATGATAGAGCAAACCAGTGAAAAAGGCTGAAAACTTGATGATATTGCCTGCCCTGGCTAAAACACTAGTCCAGTTTAATTAGTTTTTGCAGCATATTGTGGATCGCAAGGTGATGCGTGAGCTTTCTGGTCTGGGTTTTATGGTTTGTGCAGAGAATGTTGTGTTGCTTGGTCCGGCGTGGGCAAAACCCATTTGGCTGTAGTCTTGGCAGTGAAAGATGCAGAGGCGGGCCATAGGGTTATGTTTATAGTAATGAATAATGAAAACCCAGATAAATTGGGTACAAGGTCGGAGCGAGAGTGCAGCTAACCAATAAGGATAAATTACGGCTGAGCGCAATCTAGCCTTATTCGTTGGGCGTACCGTTGCCTCTTTAAAATATCTAGAAGCACTGAACTGGTAAAACACGACACATATCAACAGATTTTACTAATGACTTATCCTTTGGTATCCAGCTCTCTTAACATACTTATAATAAATAATTGCAGCAGCTGTCAGCAGCAGCACGCCTCCACCGACGGATGAGGCTATTATTATAAGATTTTTACGGTGGCTTTCATTATCATCATTTCCATGACAGGCTGGTAGGCAATCGATAGGCGAGCACCCAGTAATGTTATTTATACTTGGAGTACTTGGGTATGCTGTAACATAAGCACTGCATGAAGAACAAACAGTCGTGTAATCGTTTATTAGATTCATTAGATTATAAAGGCTGAAATCACAGAGTTTTCCTGTCTTCGGGTTCAAGCATGTGCCTGTTGCATTTACTGTGCGATAATACAAATCTGATTCACACGTTTTATAGTTTTTTACCTCACAACCATAAAAATAATGTTGCGAATCACTCATGTGCTCAAGACATTGAGTGGATTGACATTTATCAAAGCAGATAACATTATCGGTACACGTTGCGCCAGGGTCGCCAATAGAACCATGACCTGTTGCGTTACATGAAGGACAATTAATGGTCTCGGAAAAATATGGGTCACCTTCTGATGCTGAGAATCTGCAAAGCTCCATAGTATTAGAATTAATACAGGTACCAGAAGCTTGCATAGAGATAGAGGTAGGGGAAAATGCATAGCAATATGTGAAGACCCTTTCGACGCAATCATCAAAGTAGAATGTCATATCAGAACAAACACTTCCAAATTTATAGCCTTGAGAGCTAGACATATCGTTTCCATTAATATTAATTGTATTATCTAAATTTTTACAATCACACGAAAAACCTGAATATACAGTAGGCTTAGTCGAACAGTTCTCATCTGAGTAGCAACGCCACGTACAACCACTTTCTTCCGAACATGAGCTAGTAGCTGATAAATAATTATTAGTTCCCGCCACAGTAATATTGGCCTTTATACATTCAGCCTCTGGAAATGAATATGTCTGACCATAACCACAATCAAATTCACTGAAATAAATACCATCACAAACAGATGAAGAGAGACTCTGTTCAGGCCAGACAGGTGAAGCTTCAAAAATAAAAAGACTACAAAGTACGGCGTTTGAGATTGCATTATTCATAGTGACCGCTGCAGCATGACATTGAAGAAAGTGGTCAGAGTATGCGCCTGACCCAGTCTATCAGCTGCCTGCAGGTTAGGTGGTGGATAGCTAAGTGTCAAACTTGAATGTCTGAGAATATTGAGATTTCACTGTAGTCAGAAAATATCCTGAAACAGTGGGCACGGTGAAGACCCTCATGCAGAAGCGGAGTGCGGGCAGTAGGTTAGACACCACCAGCTACCCGATTTACACGGCACTGTCTCAGTTTGTGACTATCCCTTCAATATGCTGATACCCTTGTCGGTTATAACGATGATTACAAAAGTAAACTGATACCCCGACAATGGCAGCGACTATTCCAACAAAGACAACACCTCCAGCCACAGATAAAGGAATAATATATTTTTCATTTTCAGGAGAAAAAGGATTAAAAGGAGAAGGTCTATTCATACAACCTAGTGGGAAATCATAAAGAGCCGGTTGATCTGGTAGATTCCAGCCTGCTTCGCAACCATCACATTTAATTGCCCCGCAAGTCTTGGATTTTGTGACTGGACAATCAGACGACATGATAACATCACAACTATCCATATCATTGGTGCATTTGCCCTGTCCATTACCATTTACACAAACATCCCATAAAACACCTTTGCATTTAAACGAATCAGGAAGGTGACAGCTTCCATCTTTTACGGGCTCAATGCAAGAATCAACAGAAAATTGATTAAAATCATTGCTATCTACAGGATAACCTATTGGACTTAAACTCCACCCAATACTATCTTCACAGCTTGGGCAGTTTAATTCACCATTGCTATTATCATGATTTGAAATTCTGCATATTTCATTCGACCTTGGATTTGTGCAATTGCCGATAGCTTCACCATTTTTACAACCCAGAAAGCTGGTATTATCACAGACATAATATTTCACATCACAACTTCCGTCGCGAATTAAATCAAAAGGTTGACAAGTATTCATTTGGTCATAAGAACAGCCGAAAGGGCATCCAAAGTAATCACCACCCTTTCGGTATGCAGCTGTTACATTTTTTTTCGAATTGTATAAAAATGCCTCGCCTTCGCCAGAACTACAGTAAAGCTAATCTATTTTCCAGTCATAAAAATCATAATAAAGGTTTATATAATCCTCCTTCTTAAACGCTTTTGGTAAAACGCATGTGCCATCATTTACTAGTGGAAAGCAACCTTTGGGAGTTTGGCACACTAGTGGAAAGCAACCTTTGGGAGTTTTGCACTGATAATAAGTTTCAAGACGCGTAAGAATTGTTACGCATGAATTATTATTGCAATTGATAGAAAAAAGGGTTTCACCAAACATTCCTCTACCAGAAATTGATACATGACAGGATGAGTCATTAGCTATCACTCCAGAACAATTTAAGTCATCGGATTCAGGATTAGAACAATTATACCATAGAAATTTTTTTTGAATGGCAAATTCAAAATCTATCTCTGCATCTCGATAAGGATAGTCATCTTGATAACATAAACAAGTTTGATTAGGAGCAAAAACAGCTACTGCCGAATCACCAAAACCCCAATACGGAAACATAAGAAATAAAGCATGAACAAGCTTCACGACGACACATCAACCTGATTCTAACTCCAAACAAAGTTCCAGACGGAGTATAGCCACATAACGAGTCTGCAGAAAAACACTGACCACCTTAAAGGCCGCTACCTCCAGAAGACTCACTTTAATATTCATTTAATCCTGTTTCAGCCATTCAGTTATATCAGAGTGGCTAAGTCGGATTAAACATTTGAAATACTCTCTGTCAGAGGATATGAACTACAAACCCTGATAAGTTGCCCTGTGGCGGCGTTTGTATACCAGGTAGCCCACTGAAGCAACTGCACTAATCAAAGCAACAGCTGCCACTCCTCCAACTGTCCACTCTACGATGGCGTTAACAGTTTTTTTACCAGAATGCTTTGGATCAGGCTTACCTGTACAACCAGGCATACAGCCTTTAGGATTGCAAATCACATATTTGCCGGGGTTTGACAGCGAATTAGACCACTCATACTGGGCTGAACAAGATTTGCATGCAATAACATCACCCTTTCCCTCATAATTCATTTCATCAGAATTAAAAACGTACAAAGAGTAGAATGTACACTGCTCTTCTGAATCAGGGTTAATGCATGTCCCATTTACCTCAATAGCTATCGCTTCTGGTGATACAGCTTCAACACAATCGTATATCCCCCTTTCTCTACAATGAAAATAGTAAGTCCTATTAGCATCTGGACATCTGGGGTCATTGTCTTTTGCAAAGGCATTTAATAAGTAGGATGACCTGATGCAGGTATCGCCTACCACTACACAGAACAGCTTGTTTCTTAGTTTCACCGGTGCCCCATCAGGGATACTGATATCCGATGGAAGTTTGATCATTGTTTGCACTCGGGAATTTTGCTGGCTATCAAAGGTAAAAGTAACATTCATCCCTTCATCGCTACCACGCATGTAATAAGCCGATAACTCATTCTCATTTGTAGTATTAACGGAACTTATCAAAGGCGGTTGATAGGGTAGGTTATCAGCATAAAGATCTATAGACAGCAGGCCTGCTTTGGCCGACCGCTTATGTGAAGTTTGAATATGGCCAATCCTTACGCCACCGGGACTCAGTACATTTATATCAACAGCTTGCATAAATAACGCGAGTATTTCCTTAGCACAGGATGGCGAGGTAAAAATTTGCTTTTTTGAAATTCGCACCCCCATACAAGGTTGAGCCTTTTCAGCAATATAAATCCGGGGTTGAAAGTAAACAAGATTAGCCGACGCATTGCCTTCAGTATTTTCTTCCGCAAAAACAGGCTGTTTAGAAAAATGAATAATGAAGAAAAAACAAAAAATAACGTTACCTATTCGTTTTTTTAACGGGCATTGTTCAGTTTTCATCAAAATACACTCCTGCCCCGACAAAAGCGCACCCTCACAAGTACGCTTCACTGTCAGGTGGCTGTTTTAGTGGCCACTGCAAATTTGCTGACACTCTTTCTCTTGCTCTTGAACAGCTCGTGAACAAGCTTCGCAGGCTTTATAAGACATACCACTCTGGCAAATTTGAGAACAGCTGTTAAACATCTGCTTTTCCTCTGATATGCACTGGGTGCAACTTTCCATGACTTTTAAGCTCATGGTGTTATTTTGCAATCGCAGCGTATTCACCTTTTCTGTATTATTGTTCGAATGGCTTTGTGAGATACAACCTTTTATGCACATGGAAGGCGTACAGACGTCAGAGGGATAGGGTTCTTCGGTATCACCAAAAAAGTCTGCACTGCATGAAGGGCAGGTAATACTGTCAGTATACGCTATTGATTCGGTTGAATAGCTTTCACTCGTGGTGAATTGGCAGTTTTCCTGTGACTGTGAGTTTATGCAGGTTCCTTTTCCGTCAACACTTCCCAGATCGTAACTGCAATGAGTGATCGTTCTGTTAACACACCCGGAATAAAAATAGAAATGAGGCAGGTAAGAATGACAATCTACTTTTATTCTGCTTAAGGTTTTTGCATCCATTACAGGTGCTCTGCAAGTTCCGTCAGCCGAGACTAGACAAACAATTTTACCTTCGTGAACAATTGGAGAACCCGCTGGTAAAGGATCACGACTATTCAAGGTGTAATAGTGATGGGTATCTGATCTTTGGTGATTGACTATCGACGGTACGGTCTGTATTGCAGCATCCGCTGGTTGTAGATAAAAACCCTCTACAGCTGTCAGTCTGGCAAGGGGACTATGATGTAACGCGGGATATGTCCGATGTATTTTTTGACCTTCGTTTTGAGCATCTATTCCCAGAAGACCTTTTTTGCTTTCAGTTCTGCCAAGTAACCTGACTTTGCCTTGAGGCCGCTTTTGTCTGTTCAAGATATTGACCGTTATGTCAGCATTATATTGCTTGCTGATCAATCGGGCGCACTCGGTGCTGGTTAACAAAATTTCTGCGCTTAGACGGACACCCAAGCAGAGCTGAAAGTCGTCGCCTATATAGATACCGGGTGAAAAAGTAACGATATGTTCCTGTATGTTGTTGTCTGTCAATTCGGCAAAGCTTCGGGCAGATAAAATGAGCAATAACAAACAATAGAAAAATGTTTGGTATTTGTGCAGTTTCATAATAAATAACCTCTGATGAATCAACACTTACGCCGCCTGCTTATTTACAGCAGGTAGCGGTGCCGTAGTGCAGGCTTTAGCAGACCTGAGAGATAGGGTAGAAGCGATGATGCAGTATAGCCTGTAGCGCTGGGTCTGGACTGAAATAATCAGATCAACCTGAATTCAGATACTCTGAAGTCAAGCCTCAATGTATTAAACGAAAAAAGTGTGGCTATCAAATAGAACAAAAGAACAGGCTCTACTAGACTCCTATCGGTTTTTGATTATTGGCAACCCACTGGTGCCATAAATGCTATTTCCCGAATACCTCACGCCAAACCCAGGTATCGCGTTGCTTGTATTCCTGCTGAGTCAGTTACCGGCCTATGCGGACGACAGCTGTCAACTTAAACATATTCAATGCGCAAACCCTTTTCTTAATAGCTGCAACAGTGGTTTCGGGGCTGGTCGGTGCACAAATACTGTAACTAACGAAACCTGCTCAATGGTCACTTTTCCCAAGGGGTTTTCCGGAAGCTACAGAGGCCGACCGGTCACTTGCGACGAAGCTGATGGTTGTGAGGCGGTAAGTTGCCCCCAGGACTGTGTCAATGACCCGACAATTCCTTGCAGCTGTGTTGCAAAGTGGGGGCTTAACGGTGACATTCATTTTGTACCTGCTTTTTGTATTCCCGGTTCAACAGACGACAGCTGCAAACAACAGTTTTTTAAGTGCAACCAGGTCGATTTCAATTTTTGCTATCAGGGCTATGGCACTGGTTTATGTCAGAACGTCGAGCATTCCAACCGAAACTGTACTGTGAATTATTACCCTGATCCTTTTAATAAAACGGTCAATGGGCATCATCTTAAATGTGATCACCAAAATGGGTGTGAAAGCATCGCTTGCACCGATGGCTGTCAAGGCTCCTGGCAGCTCAATCATAAAACGGAAGTTGTTCCTGGTAATTGTGCAGCAAACCGGGGGAAAAGTTGTGAGCTTAGGTTTTTACATTGTGATAACGCTCTTTTTAAATTTTGTAGAGAGGGGTTTGGAAGAGGGCATTGCCAAAACCCTGTGTCTGGAGAAAGCTGTACGACAACAGTGTTGCCAAATCACCAGACCGAAAGCTGTAATAACCCGGATGGCTGTGAAAAATTATCATGCCCGTCGTGTAAAGCTCTTTGGATGGTCAACAATCGTACATCGATTGTTCCTGAAGGCTGCGCCACTGGCTTAAACGACGGTAGTTGTCAGTTACGCTTCTTTAAATGCGCCCAACTGAAGCTGGACTTTTGCCAGAATGGCTATGGTTTGGGCCGGTGTTATAACGAGGCTCAGAAAACGGGTTGCACGGTTCACTTTGTACCCCATCAATCCAGCTTTGCTGATTCGGGAGGTCGCACCCATTGCCAGCATGCTTCCGGTTGTGAATCGCTAAAATGTGATAATGACTGCCGTGGCCATGGCCACGAAGGCTGGCAGGAAACAACACCAGGCAACTGCCTGCCAACAGCCAGTAAACCCTGCCAGCTGCAATACTTTTCCTGTGATGATGCGCAGTTTGACAGCTGCAAGGGAGGCTATGGCACAGGCACCTGCAGCAATTTCAAAACGGTAGAAACCTGCGATATTACTGTCTACCCAAGAGGCTGGAGGGAGTCACCCAATGATCCTGTGCTTTGCAGCAATGACCAGGGCTGTGAAGAGGTTCAGTGCCCTGAAGACTGTGGGGATGTTTGCGACTGTGCAGCCCAGTGGCAAGTTTATGGCAAAACCAATACCTATCCCCGGGGTTGCATTGATGACAATAGCAGCCAAAAAAAATCCAATGATCTTGCACTGGCTTTGGGTATCACCGGCGGTGTCGTTCTGCTGGCTGTAGCAATAGTGACCCCGGTGGCCTGTTATTACAGACACTCAAAACGCAGTACCTATCAAAGGATTTCCCCAGCAAATTGAAGGGGCTTCCATAACCACTGAGTTAAAGCTTTTTATGAAAATCACGATTCACGTTCTTCATAGGCAGCACCCCCGGAAAGTCAGGTTCTTTTTCTTAGTGTTATTCTCAGCCTTTGTCTGCCTGACAAACGCTGCCCCGAACGATGCGCCGGAAATGGTCGCCAATGCCTTCCATGCCGGAAGCGTAAAAAAGGCCGTTTTCTCTTCCGATGGGCGATGGTTTGCCACGGCGTCGGCGGATCATTACGCAAAGTTCTACAGCACCGGCCACCCCATAGAAAAAGTGGCTCACAAGCTGGCAAACCTGCCTCATGATAACGAGGTGAATGGTGCATTTTTCAGTCCTGACAACCTCTTGCTGGTGACCGTCTCCAACGACAATTCGGCAAAAATCTGGGAGGTTAGCCATCCCAAGACGAATATCCCCACACTAATATCAATCCTTCATCACAATGGCAACGTCCTTTATGCCAGCTTTTCACCATCAGGCAAATTGCTACTGACAACCAGCACCGAAGGGGCAGCCCTGCTCTGGGATCTTAGCCTGGTCAAATCAGGCAAGGTAACGCAGCTGGCAGCAATGGAGCACAATGCTACCGTATTTCAGGCAGTCTTCAGCAGCAAAGCAGAACAGGTGTTGACTGTATCAGCGGACTGGACAGCCAGGCTTTGGGATATAACCCGGATAAAAGACAAAACCCCTGTATTATTAGCGACACTGAAGCACTATGGCCCTGTCTATCAGGGGGCTTTCGACCCGGCTACGGATACTCTGGCTGCAACGGCATCCGACGATCATACCGCAAAACTCTGGGATTTCAGCGCAATCTCCAGCGGCGCAGCCAGACTGTTAACCACTATAAAGCATAATGGTTCAGTCACTGGCCTTACCTGGCACCCCGCCGGTTCAAAATTATTCACTTACTCGGTTGACCATACTGCAAAATACTTGGACATCTCCAAGGCAGAAACAAAGCATAGCGCCCAGTTACTCGCCACCATTGAACATGCAGCGCCGGTACGAGATGTCAGCTTTGACACTAAAGGTCACTGGGCAATTTCCGCTTCAGAAGATTATACGGCTGGTGTCTGGGATATGACGGCTATCAGCCAGGGAAAGCCGTTGCTGGTGTACACCCTGCATCACCCGAATTCAGTGAATTCAGCTTGCTTCAATCCAGTTGCCTTAAAACCAGACATTTTTATGCCACCGTTAATTCGTAGGCTGCTTCATAATTCGTTCCTGCAGGTTCTTACCGCTTCCGATGACTTCACGGCAAAACTCTGGCAATTAAGTATCAGGCGGGTGAGACCCTCAGGTAAAAAAAGTTCCCTTGGAGAATAAAGATGAAAGTGCAGGCTCTGAGCTGGATGATTTGTCGCCTTGTATGGTTCAGCTTCTGGGTGGCCAGTCCAGTGGTATTTGGGCAGGACAAACAGCCCGTAATTATAATCGAACCTTGGAATGTTTGTGATTGCTGCGATAACTTGGTGGACGCGACCTTTGATTTGACAGGGGAACGATTATACGTTGCTGCCAATGGAAAAAATCAGGCCGGTGATACCTACTCCCATCTTGGCCTTTTTGATATAACACGGACTAATCGAACTCTGGCAACAGCGCTTGTAAAAGTAAAAGGTCCGGTATTGGATTCCCGGGATTTTGGAATAAAACTTGATGCGACTGGTCGTTTAGTTGGTATTGCAGGCAATTCCCTGAAGTTATGGTATGCCAGGGTGAGTAATGGCACTTTGCCCTATCTGGCAACACTGGATAATGACTTTAACAGTATTTATTCATTTGCTTTCAGTCGCAAAAGTGACAAAGTAGCGGCTTGGTATAATGAAGATGGCGATAATTATCTTGGTGTTTGGGATACCTATCAACTTGAGGATGATAAACCGAAGCTGCTGGCCAAAGTAAAAAACAAAGACCGAGCAGTGTCTATTCAATTTGATCCTACAGGTCGTTATATTCTGGATGAAGGGGGGGAGGCGCTTGCTGAACTTTGGGATTTAAGCCAAATTAAAAGCGAAACTCCCGGTCGTATTGGGCTTAAATCATTCGGTTATCTATATAATCCATATACTGTTACCTTCGATCATGAGGGCAAGCAAATTGGCATCTCTATGGGCTATGAATGCTACTGCGGCGGGTTGTGGAGTATGGATAGTATTGTCAGCGGAGATACTGCTCCATTGGCATTCATGAAACATAATAGTAATGTGTATTCTATCGCTTTTGACCCAACAGGTCGTTATATTGTCACCACTTCCGAGGACCACACTGCCAAACTCTGGGATGGAACCCAGATTAAAAAGAATAGTCCTAAGCTTCTTGCAACGATGAACCATGACTGCACAGTTCGACAAGCCATTTTTACCCGCAACAACACTCGAATGTTCACCCGGGACGACTGTGATATTAGGTTCTGGGATATTCAACATATCCCGGTCGATGGCAAAGCAAAGTTGCTTAATACCTTTCATACCGATGGAGGTTACCATAAAATTGAACTCGACCCTGCAGGCATCTGGCTGTTAACTGTCAATAATAAAGCCGCTGAAGTTTGGGATATAGTAGCACTCCAGCCTGACTCGGAACTCTCCAATGCAGATTAGTATTTCAGCCATTAAGTCAGATTTAGTCTTCAGGTAGCATGCCGAAAAATAGCTGCATCAATTACAACTCGTTCCCACGCTCTGAGGGTGTCGCGAAACCCAAGGCAAACAGATATCATTGTCTTGATATCTGTTTGCCCATGATGACCAATGACAACTAAACAAAAAATCAAAGTGCACCAGCCACCCCAGCAGGATATGTTTTCTCCTGCTCCTTTCGAGAGGCAAAAGCTACGCACCACCTGCCATTCATCACGGCGATTTATTCATCCTGATGAGATCTTTTTGTCCGGCCATCCATTTCCAGGTCGGCAACCAACAGCCTGACCCCGAACGCAGCATGCACCTTTCTATGCACTACGCTCTCCGGTATTAATATCTTGCTGATTTACTCCATAGCTAGGAGCCTGACCGAGAATAGTCTGCCCTACTGCGGCGACAGCAAATTGGTCTGAAAATCCGCTTTTGTTCGTCAAATAGCTCGCTATTCTCCTCACAAAACCGAATTTTCATCCTCAATTTTCTGCCGTCCTCGCTACGGGCGCTATTCTCGGTCAGGCTCCTGGCGCCTGATCAAATGGGTTTAGGAAAATTACCACTTACAAATCACCAGGCCCCCAAAGCTATATACTGCTCCCGCCTTTTTTCCAACTCTTCATCTCCTTTAATCTGTCGCATCAATACTCTGAGATAACTCGCTGCTGACTCATAATCTCGCATCTGCTCACAAACATGCAGAAGCTTTTTCAGAATCGCTGGTTTCATTGGATATTGCTTGTTCAGAGATTCCAGTTTTTGGCGAGCCAGTTTGAAATTGGCCGACAACCCTTCGACAGAGGCATCGTACATCTGAACTTCAAATAAGTCCGGAGTGTTTTTCTTGGCAACTTTAATAAGCTGCCTTGCCTTATCAAAATTTCTTCTCTTTAAATAAACTTTTATTGCAAGCAGGCGGATTGTTGCCGCATCATCAGAGTTACTTTCTATAAGGTGAGGCTCTTTTTCAAATACCGCCAGAAAATCAAATAATCGGTTGCCACGGTATAAAGCATTGAGCTGTTGTAGAAGGGCTGCTTCATTCCCATTCTTTTTAAACTCTGTTTCAGCCAGTTTGGCTGCCTTGCGATATTCCCCCTGTTCAAGATTATAAACAACAGCAGAAGACCAGTCATCACAGGCTTCTCCTGATTTAGGAATGGTAAACGTCCGTGAAAAATTAACCTGACGAGCTTTTGCCGACTCGAACTGATCGATAAGCTGGTCTATAGATTCAGGGCGCTTTCCGGGGTCTTTTTCCAGGCAATTTAATATGAATTGCTCAAGCTCCAGACAGATACCACTATTAATTTCTGTGGGCTTACTGAAAGGATCATGGCTTCGTACTGCTGACTGAGTATCGTGTGGCAAAGCTCCTGTTGTCAGTTGGTAGAGCAACACGCCAAGGCTGTAAATATCACCTTTTATCAGCTCTTCGAACGAACCTTTTCGACTCACACAGTCAGAGAACTCTGGTGAAGAATAAAGTACAGTTCCACCATTTTCCCGGGTTCTGGTGTAAATTTCCTCGGGTAGAGCTGAACTGCCAAAGTCTGTCAGTTTAACCAGATCATCCTGACCCACCAGAATGTTATGGGGTTTTATATCACCATGAGAAACAGGTACCTCTAAATTAGCCAGATGTTTTACAGCCTGAAGAACCTGATCATATATTTTGAACAGTCGCTGATAGGTATTGCCAAAGTGGTGTGAGCGTTCTTCCAGCTTCTGGGCCAGACTTTCACTGGGGAAATATTCCATTTCGATGGCATAGCACTCTTTTTCAGGAGGTACTTTGCCCATGTCGTACAGCTCAATAACATTGGGATGCCCGGGAGTGTTAAGAAGTTCTTTTCCTTCTGCCAGTTTCCATTCAGGCTTGGTAGGTTGCTTGGGTATCTTAACGGCGACAACAGCACCATCCGAGCATCGCTCCGCTCGCCAGACAACACCGTGTGAGCCGTCACCCAACTGTTCCAAAAGGGTATATTTATTGCCCAGAGGCTTGTTAGAGCCGGGAATAAGGTAAGCTGGATTGAGATTCATGCCCCCTCCTGAAAGGTAATATCATTAAGCCTTATTGTTCCATCAGGCATGGATTCAAACATGAAGCGGCAGAATAAAAAATTATTGGCATCAATGCTGGGAACAGGAACACCTAGCCGATTGGTTGTCCCAGAGTAGGCTTGCAATGCAAGGCTCTTTACATTGGGTGCAGAGACAATATCAATATTCCATGCAGCCAGAATCAACAGAGGCTTTTCAAATAAGTTGTGAGCCGAAGCCTGCCAGCGTCCAGCCGCTTCCATTAAGTTTGATAGCTTATCAAGTAACTTCTGCTTGCTACCTTCACTGCCATCATACCTTTCAAACTCAATCAGCACACAGGGCTGTCGGGTTTCTTTATTAAACCAGGCTGAGTCTGAGCGGATGGAATCTCCGGCCGCGACCGGGGCAGGGCATTCAGCCACTGCCATGTGGTTTAACTCATGTCCAAGGGTATTCCAGAGACTGACGCCCATGCTGTGCACAAGCACGTCTTCATCTTTTAAGCCCCAAAGGGCCAATGACGGCATTACAGCATTTAGAAAAGCCGGATCTTTAAGCTTCTTCCTGATGCTCAAAGTCTTGTTATTCATTGAAGCTGTCCCATACCTTAAGCACTTCAGGCGATTCACCACCGTGAATGAGAGTCTTGTTACCCACTTTCACCAGCAAAGGAGCAGGAATCGAACGACCACAAACAAGAGCTTCGCCTGTTGAAAGGCTGGGCAACTCATCCAGATCAGCCTTACTTACCATATCGGATGCTTTCGAGATGAATCTCTGATCATCAGGATTTTTAAGCCGCATGGTGATCATAGTATTGCACTGTGAAGTGACATCTGCGTCCAGTTTAGAGGGACGCTGACTGACAATACCAAAGCCAACCCCAAACTTACGACCTTCACCGGCAATCTTTTTGATAATTCGGTGGCTAACGGCATTACCGCCTGCAGGTGCAAAATTATGACCTTCTTCATAGATAAGGAAGGACGGACGCAGAGGGTCAGTTTTACTGGCAGCTGCTCGCAGAATTTCACTGGAAAGCAGGGCACACACCACCTGTTTGGCGGTATCACTCAGTCCTTGCAGGTCAACCACTACCAGTCGACCTTTGCGATTAGCAGGTCGACCAATCATTTTGTAAATATCTGTTGGTTCAGCAAGCGTGGCAGAGTAAAAGCTTTGCGCTTCATTAAGAATCCGGCTTAATTTCATGGACGCCACCGCCGCACTTCTTCCATTTAACGCCTTGGCTTCCGCTTCAGATAAATCGTCCCACTCTCTGAGCTCTTCAATACCATCACCCAGGAAATAACGCAGGCGGTTAATATCTCTTGGCTGTGACTTATCGGTCTTTCTCCAATAACGAATAGCAACATCAAGAACACGTTGCTGCGGCTCCGTCAGGCCGGGCAGAATTTCTGCAACATCATCCATTTCAAAACTATCAAACTGCAATGCCAGTGCCTGGTTTTTGTTGGCATATTTATGACGGAAGGATTCGTGCTGAGGTGTGTAAACCTCAATACCGGCATCAGCCTTCTGAAGCTTTTCAATCATTTCCCTGATTTTAGGCAGAGCCTGACGATCCCGGACATCTTCGATCTCTTCAATGCCTTCAGAAAAATGCAGTTTACCTTTCGAAAGTGCTTTGCCGTATTCACCATGAGGATCAAAAACAACCACTGTACCGTTGTTCAGTGCCACCAGTCGCTCAATAATACGACCCACGGTATATGATTTACCTGAACCTGTCATAGCCAGAACAGCCATATGTTCGGTGACCAGCCTGTTCACATCCAGGAAAACGGGAACCGTATTTTCCCCCCGCTCATAGCCAACCAGATTGCCAAGGTGAAGGCTGGTGTGTTCATTAAACTCATAAAAATCACACAAGAACTGATAGTCCACGGTTTCAACTTTGGCGCCAGGGTCAAGTGGACGACGAGGAATCTTTATTTGTCGTGAAGCCGGGTCCCGGTATCCAACCAGCTCAAGGTGAGCATAAAGGTTTTCGCCAGTCATATTGGCACCAGGCAGAAGTTCAAGCTCAGTGACACTATCGCCAAAACCGGCATTAAAAAGCATATTGGATCGATGGATTTTCGTAACCCGGCCCAATACGGGAACCTCAGACTCATCCTGTCGTTCTCTATGCATAATCCGGACGAACTCGCCTCGGCGTACCGAAAAAGAACCTTCAACCACCATGGTTAATTTGGCCGCATCACCTGTGTTACCAACCAGTTTGCCCAATACTTGATGTTTCATCGCTTAAAATTCCTCATCCAGACCTGAAAGCCAGGTCTCTTCAATATCATTCTTCTTCAGGGCTTCACTGATTCCCTGGCGGTAATAAATAACAAACTGGTCCAGCAGCTTCAGTTGTTCCTGGCCGAGAAGCTGGGGTAGTGGCAATACTTTTTTGCGGTTCTGCATATCCAGAACCATCAGTTTCCATGCCACTTCGTCCAGTGTTTTGGTGTTCCAGTCGGGCTCTTCGCCTGCCAGTTGAACCATTTGAATCTGGCTGCCTCTGCCACCTTTATAATGGAAGCCGGTTACTCCCGGTGTGACTGCTTCAGAGGGTTCCAGCCTGGTTTCGCTCTCTGTCATTCTGAAAGCAATAGTTCGGGTAAATGCGCTAAGGATGCCGTTGATAAAACGGGTATCACCCACACCAATCAGTTTTTCATTTAGATTGGTCAGTTGATTTGCCTGTTCTTCAGAAAAACCATCTGACAGTAATAAATGTTTACGACCAGTCTCTGTCCGTAAATCATGCTTGGCAATGCTGATTATCGCGCTGAAGCGCTCTGCAACAATACTGGCGATGACCGGGCCTTCTTTATTCCACGGGAAAAGCTGCTCACGATGGGTCTCCCAAAAGCTGCGGATAAAATCACGGGTTTTGGTATATTCTTCTTTATGCTTTTGGTTTCTCTCCAGTGGTGCCATATCACGACTAATGAACAAAGGTGTGTCCAGCAAAATCAATTGTGGTGGGGTACTGGATTTCAACTGTTTTTCAACAAGCCGGTAGGCTAACCGCATTTCAATAAGATCGAGTCGCTTTCTTTGAGCTTCAAAGTCAATATCATCCAGCTCTGAGACGGAGTCACTTCCCTGAGTTGCCACTTGATTTCGATTAATCAGAATATTGCTCGCTACCGCCGCAGAAGCGAATAAAAAGCCGCCTAACGCTTTTTTGATGGTGGAACGTGTGGCAATGCCAGAAACGTTCAAGTCCAGCATTGCAGGCCGGTGAACAGATTTGACCAGCCCGGCATCACGAAATAGCGGGGCTACAGACTCAATATCCCTGATCTGTTTTATCAAACGCCCGGCGCTGCCGGGCAGTCGTAACTGGCTCTCAATAGCCAGAGACTGAGCAAGGTTTATATTTTTCACAAACTCTTCCTTAAACTGTCGGCATAGGCCAGATATGGAGAAGCCTCCAGAACAGAAACCCCGGCTTCTGACAAACTAATCAGCGATTCTTCTGCAACCAGATACTTTGCCTGCTTTAATCTTTTTAACGACTCTTCCAGTTCATCTTGCTCGATGGAGAAAACAGGAATGCCGCCTGTTGCATACAATTTATCAGTCAGGTCAGAAAGGGTTTGGCATGACCAGCCGTGGATACAAACCATAGTCGTGTAATCGGTATCCTTAATAACCACTTCGTTCTGCTGATCTGCTGAGGATTTCGTAGAGTCAGAAGCCTTTCCTGCATGGCTGTGAATATGACCTAGCCAGGACTGCAATAACTCACCGTGTCCCAGCAGAGATATCGACCAAAGAGGGAGAACGGTGGCCGCAAATACCCCTGTACCGGCGTGTTTCTTCCAGTAGCGAGAGTTTGGAGACATATCAAGCCATTGATGGTCATGCTCTGAATCAAAAGCGCCATCGGTACCCTGAAGAGAGAGATTCACCTCATCTGCCAGAACGCCCGGTAAAGAATCCTCATCAGCCGCAGCGGGTGATTCTCTGTAGGCAAAATGCCAGTCAATGAACTCTGACTCTGATAATTGTTTCTCGCTAAAAGGCGGAATCAAGAGCAGAGTCCTTCCGGGCTGACTACACCAGTTAAAAAATGCTTCCTGCTTTTCCAGAGCTAAAGCCTGAAATGCCTGCCCGGGCATCAACATTAGTCCGGCATCGGGGAAGGAGTTCTCTGATGCTTCAGCCTTAAGTAATTTACCCAGCAGTCTTCCACGTCGATGATTCGCCAGAGAAGACTGAAGATAGACTGATAATGTCATTTTTAGCCACCGTAGGTCGTGCGATAACGAATAATGCCAGCCTTTTCCAGTGCCTGACGTTCATCAGAGGTCAAGTCCGGTTCTTGCTCGGCATTAAGGGCTTTAGCAATCTCAATCCACCGCTGTAAATTGATACCGGTTGGTTCCAGCAACTTCTCTGCTTCTCTTGACCATTTTGCTTCCCTGGCCTCAAGAGTCAGACCAAGATCGTGTAGTGTCTGATGACTGATTTCATGCTGTTGAAGCACTGGCATTTCAGGCTGACCACAAACCTTGAACAATGGGTTTAGCGTTTCCATTAGCTCGCCATTGGCAGCGTCCAGCTTCTCCTTCTGATAACCTTTTATCTGGTTCTGAATAGTGAGCAAGTGTCCCGCAAATGCATTCAACTGTTTCTGAACCGGGCTCACCAAGCGCTCAGGAATATCTTTAATGCTGCTGAATTGCCCTTTGCAGGATTGCTCAGAAAATCGCTGCCGCTCACTTTCAACATTGTCGACAATATCTTCAAAGGCATCACCAATAAAGGTAAGTTGATCTTCCAGATCAGTGAGAATATTCAGAACATTCTTATCTTCATAATCAGCGGGGAGCATTTCCAACTGTTGCTTACAACGTTCTACCCCCTTTTTATAGCCGTCAAACTGTTCAAGCAGTTTTTTAAAGGAAGTCTTGAATCGCTTAAAAGTGGTCATAATATGCCCACTGATATCATCGGGGGCACAGAGGCTGTTATTCGACAGGTTGTAACCTACTTCATGTCCTAACAATTGAAGTCTGTTGTAGGCTTTATCAATTTTAAGATCTCTCAAATAATGCAGCAGTGTTTCCGAGCTGCCGCCCGCTTCACGCTTGGCAGTAGCTGATTCCATGTTGCGATCAAGTGCTCCTTCGAGGATATGAGTAATAGTCTGAAGTGAGAGCGTGAAAAGATTCTGGGGGAAAGGAACCTGGGCTTCAGGATCTTCTCTCAGGTCTTCAACCAGCTGAGAGACTCTACTACTGATTTTTTCTCCACAATTATTAACAATTTCTGCAAACTCTCTGGCTTGCTCAATGCGGTTGTAAAGGGGGATATCATCGTTGCCAAGATCTATAGTGTTGAAATTCTGATGTCCCGGCTTATAGCTATCAGCAGGTTTTACCCTGTCAACTTGTGCGAGTACATCATTACGATCTTTAATGCAGGAAACCATTGCCCGAGCTAAATCGTCCAGATCGATAGTAATATCCAGCTTCTCTTCTGCCTGCTTTAAACGGTCAAATGTGATCTGGGCACGATCAAGTGCGGTCACAGCATTAGTCGTTTTTGGGCCTGATGGAGCAAAAAGACCATTGATGCGCTCCTGCCCATACACTTTCTTCAGTTGCTCTACCGTTTCACGGTAATGCCCTGGCTGATCATCATCCAGCCAGTTTCTTGCTTCCGTAATCACATTTTCAAATGAAGCTCTGGGTACACCCGTCCACTTGGGGTCATTACCAATACGGTGTTCCGGTTTAACCTCCAGCAGGTTCAGCTGTGCAGCCCACCACATCCAGTCTTCAAACACTGATTTAGGATTATTGGCATTGTCCCACAGATACCCCCAGTACCAATTCATTTTGGCCTGGCTAAAAGTCCAGGCATGATCTTTAGCGGGGTTGGTGATACTCGCCAGAAAGGGTGGTAGCTGTGCCAATGCATGGTTCGGGTTGTCAACGTCGGAGAACAAGCCAGCATGTTCGGTTTTGTCGTAACCTTTACTGGTGACAGATCCTGGTACTGACAAATCACTCAGAAGGTTGGCAATTTCTACTGCATCCACAGAATGCTCTGATGTCAGGCTGGCAAGTCCAGTCCCCGGCTGATCTATACCCAGTAACTTCCAGGCTTTAAACAATTCGTCGCGTTTTTGAGGATTCAGTTTGCCTGAAGGACGCAGCGGCCACGCAATCAGTCCTTGCTCATTTAGAGATTTTCGCCATTGATGAATAGCCTGATAAGCATGGTCTTTCAGGTTATTCAGTCGTCCCTTGAACTTGGCGTTAAACAGATTGTTTTTAAGATCAAGACCCAAAGAATACTGTTGAGGCAAGCCGATCAGCTCAAAGGTATCCGTTTCGCTGGTGTTAAGTTGATAGAGCAGAATATCATTCTGCGTGCTGGTGGCAGTGCCTTTTCGGTAAAAGTCGAAAACACCAATGGATGTGGTAAAAGCCATTACCGGCAAACGTCCGGATGCACGCTGTGCGGTCACTTCACGGTGCAGGCTGTTTAACTCATCATTGTTATTGACCCAGGCGAACCAGACTTGGTTATTAGGGTGTAATCTGAGGCCTTCGCAAGACTGCAAGCCGCCTCTTGCTGGTTGAATAATGGCTAAATCAGAAGCGTTACTGTAAACAACGGGCTGATAGCCCCAGTTGTTATCCAGCAACCGATAAATACCCGTCAATCGGGTGATATTGCGAAGCAATGGCTCTTTAGGCAGCGCGGCTTCCCAGGCTGTGACGCCCTGACTGTGAGTATCGGCATGTTCAGTGTCCAGGAAAATCATGGAGTTACTTTGCTGGCTGCGATAACGCAGATCCAGCTTCAGCAGCATGGCAATACTTGGGCCAATATGGGTTGCAAACGCCTCCGACAGTTCCTTGTCGTCACCAAAGAACTTACGCCACAGGGCTTCTGCTGCGTATTCGGCGGCAGGGTGGTTATAGAGCAGGTTGATCAGATGGCGAAACTCACCCAAAGAGAGTGGAATCAGTAGGCTGTCTTCTTCAGTTTCATTAATGGCAAACGTCTGCAGATTTTGCAGTAAGGCATTAAGAGAAAGAGGCTGCTCAATACTTGGATAAGACCATTCTTCCTTATCCCGAATAAACTTATATTCTTTCAAGGCCTGACGGCATTCCAGCGGGTCCCATTTAACCTTGCGGTATAAACTGGCCACTGGCTCATTATCCTCGTTCTGATGATCAAGCAGGGCTTTTGTTAGTGCTGAGCAGCCTTCAAGAGCAACAGGTAACTGACCAAATAACAGGGTGCGTGCTTCTGCCAGCAAATCCCGGTTCAGAGTATTAATGCCATCTATGGCATGGTGATCAAGCACATGCTCTGAAACCCGGCCTGATTTGCGAATAAGAATATCAAATAGCTCGCCATTCGGCGGAACCGGTTGACCAGCATTGGTCAGCTCATCCAGCACAACATCCACATTGGACATAATCACGTTGAACCAGCCAAAGTTTGCACCGCTCATGGTATAGGCCGCTTCAACCAGTCCGGCAGGGTAGGTATGGCGCAACTTACGATCTGCATTCAGGCGTTTAACATAGTCCGATACATCGGCAAAGGCGTTGTGTTCCAGCTGCACCAGCTCAAAACGACGGGCATTGGATTTTACCTCTCGCATCTGCTGGCCGAGCAACGGAGAGCATAGTGCGACATAACGCAGCCAGGGGAAATTCCGGCGGTGGTCTTCTTCTTTAATGGCACGACCAATCAAGCGAATAGCCTGACCGTCCAAACGTTTGGTATCGTCGTCTTCAAGGCCAAAAGAAGCGGCTTCGGCAATGGTCTCCAGCTCATCCAGAACCAGCAAAACATGTTTGATGCCAAATTTCTCAAGATAGTCAAACGCCTGATTAACCAGACGGGTTAACAGCCCCGGCTTTTCATACAAAGCTTGTGTGCTTTGTGCTTTATCCAGCTCCAATGCCTGTGCCAGCTGAGCAGAATCAAAACCAAAACCTCTATAGCGGTTAAAGGCCTGTTTTGCGATCCCCCCCTGAATAGAGTCATCAAAGGTCTCGGTTGCCAGCGGTAACAGAGCTTTATAAACACCAAAACCAAACCAGTTGTTGGCATTCTGGTACTCAGAAGCGACCTGAGAGTATCGAATATAGAGGCCGAGATAGCCGTCCCGATCTTCTTCTTTATTGAACAGCTGGGCATCGTTCAGTTGGCCGGTTTTGCTGTCCCGAACAAACCAGCCCTGAGAGCATTCATTGATTTGGGCGATCAGTTCATGACCCAGACGGGATTTACCCCGTCCCCATTCCCCTTCAATGGCAAACACATGGGCGAACTTGTCTTCATCCCGGTCTACGGTATGGATAAAGGTTTTATAGCGGTCAAAGAAAAGCCCTTGTCCCACCAAAGGGTCTTGTGGCGGATAATCGGATACACCCGTTGCGGCCCAGTTGTGATGCCTGGCAATGGTGGCCACACCAGCAGTTGTCATTGCTCCTGTATTCATAAATTAGCTCCTGATAATTTGCTGGGTTGCCGGTTCTGTCCATCAAAATTTGCTAACGTCTTTTGTTGCCGGAGTTTTTTCCCTGAATGCTTTTCTTTCCGCCACTGTACAGCTTGTTTTCTAACGGCTTCCCAGACAGGGCGACCCAGTCGCCCAAAAAGACGGCTGCCTTCTATCCCGTAACATTCGTCGGCAAAGGCCGGATCAATGGTGTAATAACCCTGTTCACCCGACAGCCCTTCATTAAACCACCACAGTTTCTGTTCCAGCATTTTTTGAATCATGGGGGATAACAGGGCATTAAGCCCATGGGTATCGGGTGTTTTTGGAAAGAGTTCCATACCCAAAGCACCCAGCATGCGTGTCACCAATTCTGCCAGAGTGCCGCAGAAAATCTCAATTCCTTCGCTGTCTTCAACCAGCACCTGAATTTCTGTCGGGTGAGTGGGTTGCTGACCTGCTGGTAACTGCAGCAATAAACCGCCCGTTTGTTCCGCTGCCCAGCTGTCCTGGGCGTAGACAATGGCGCATAACAGGAAATACCAGGGGGTGGCAGCAATATCGGCCAGCTTGCCATGGCTGCTATGGGGTTTTTGTTGTTGTAACAGCATTTGTGGCTGTTTTGAATCGGTGTTTATGGCCGCAAAATGATTACTGGAGAAGATGAATGGCGGCAGTTGCAGTAAACGCCCGGAAACCCAGTTTTTTTCAGGGTTGCAAGTATCGTCCAGAGGCTTCAGTTCTGGTAAAGGGTAGGGTTGCCACTGTGTCAGCTGGGCTGCTGCGGCTAACACCCGGGTAATAACGGGAAGCGACTGGCTTTGCTCAACACCGGCACCTAATAATTGTTGCTCCAGACTCTGAAATTCTGTTGGGGCAATACTGGCCGAAGGCAGGGCTTCTTCCACCCAGGGTGCGGCAGAGCCAAGGCGAGTAACCAGCTGTATAAGGGCATCCTGATTACTAAGCTTGCCTGCTTCTTTAACCCTGCCCGCCATAACGGATAACCAGGGCTGGCGAATGGTTTTATCGGTGGCGAGAATGGCTGCTACCGCTTCTTCGTCAGACGACAGCTGGCTACGAACTTTTAACAGCCTCTGGCTGATGCTCCAGAGCTTTGACTCAGGGGCAGGGTGGGCCAGCCCGGTCAGTAATGTATCGAGCCGGGGGGCAAAACGACATTGTCCATGGCTGAAGAGTTTCAGCAGGGCAGCAACAGGGTAGTCTTTCATTCCTGGTTATCCTCCGCCTTGCTGATTTTATTTTTTTGCTTTTCCAGTTGTTTAACGCTGGTTTCCGGTGTGGGCAGGTCTTCAGGCATAGTGCCACCCAGCTCATCAATGGTCTGTCTTACTTTGGCGCCGACCTGATGATGGGTCTGGTTGGCCTGGGTTTTGCCCTGCACCTGATCACGGCGTAACTTTTCTTCGGTCTGGGTAGCCCGGAACAGGTTGGCGGCCAGTTCGGTCGAGCCCATAAAATCGAGAATTTTATGGCTTTTTTTCAGCCCTTTGCGCTGGTGGATATCTTTGGCATCCAGCCCGCCATAAAGCCCCCGGTAACCGTGGTTCTGGAAAATGGCAAAATCCATATTGGTGGTGACACCGGCATCGGCCGCAGCGTCCACCAACTGTTTATTATGTTCTTTCATCTCTTCCCGCAGCAGTAAGCGTTTTTCATCTTCCTTCAGCTGCTTGAAAGCCTGATCATCGGCCAGCTCCTGACGGCGGGTTTGCAGGGCAAAGTAGGTCTGACCATTGGCGATCACTGGCTTGGACGGGTCACCGTTCTGAACCACCAGATAACAGGCATAGCGGGACAGGCGCACGTCGGGCAGTTTGCGTTTGGCACCGGAGCCGATCAGAACCATTTCGTGGATCTCCACGAAATGGTCTGAAATAGCCTGATCGCTGTTAGTGCAGGCCTCGGCGGCTTTCGCTATGACGGGCTGAAAGTTTCGATATTCAGAATATCCCAGAACTTTGCTTAATTGTCTGGCAGACCAGAATGCCTGACCGTGTTCATTCACCTGCCTGATGGACTCAAAACTCTGATGATCTGTGTTCATTGATTTATCCATGCTCTGTCTCTACCTGTATAAAAAAACAGTTATTATATAGCACGCCCTGCCCGTTCTGGCTTCTGACCATATTGCGCAGCTGCGCAATAGGGTCGTGAAGGAGGCCGGTTCAATGTCATTCCAGCAGCCGCTTTTTCAGCAGACTCTGTAAATCCCTGCGGCTATCAATAACGGTGAACACAAAGACCGACTGTTCCCGAATCTGGTAAATAATCCGGTAAGGTGGATGAGACAGTTCCCGGTGAGTTTTCATACCTGCGGCCAGCATCTCCGGTACCCAATGGCCCCGCTCAGGCATAGTGTTCAGGGTGCTGATGGCATTTTGCAGTTCATCCAGCCAGGTCAGCACCTGCTGTTGTCCGGTTTTCTGCAGCAGGAAACGGCTGATATCCTGTAAATCCTGTTGTGCCCAGCGGGTGAGGTAGACAGTGTAAGACGGACTTTCGGTTGCCCCGGACGGTTCAGGTTTGCTCATCAATTACCGCTCGCCAGACTCTATCTGTTGTTTAAGCCGATTGAAAAACGCTTCAGCGGGTTCGGTATCGCCCTGTTCGATCTGTTGCTGACCAGTGGCCAGAATTTTCAGCAGTGCCAGTAACTCCTGCTGTTGCTGGTAGCTATCGGCATCGAGAATGACGGCGCTGGCCTCGCCGTTCTGGGTAATCACCATGGGCTGGCGGTTTTCCCGGATTTCGTTAATCACCGCTGAGGTGTTTTTTTTCAGATAACTGATCGGTTTGATTTGGTCCATACGCATGGCGTCCTCCTGATGAAAGTCTTATAAAGTGCCTTTTAAGGTTCTTAATTATAGTCCTTAAAAGGCGCTTTGTAGCAAGGGCGGATTTACTGATCCGCCGCTTCCTCCAGCAGTTGTTCCAGCTGGTCAATATCCGGGAACAGGGGTTCGCCTTTGCCATCGAAACCATCGGTTTTCAGGCGTTCCAGAAGGGCGCGGTTGGCGGTTGCGCTGGATTCGGCTTGGATTAGCTGTTGTTCGGTGAGTTGGCCTTCGATCAGGGCTTCGACCAGGAATTTGGCTGCTTGGGTAAGAGCTTTGCATGCCCTGATGCAATTTTCCCGGTCTTTCAGTATTGCCAATAATTCATCAGCAGCATCAAGAATGAACTGAGGAATAGGTAGCTTCAGTAATTCATCTTGGCCTATCTGCGGTTGGACAGCTCCATAACTGATCTTGTGTTGAAGCACATTACCGGCTTCTGAATTCAAAAAACTGGAAACAGCAGCAGCGACTGATTCTGATTTGAACTCTAGCTTAATAAGGTGGCTGCTGATAACGGCATGCTTGTCTCGTTCATCTACTTTGACAGCATTGCCAATAGAACCTGTTCTAACTGCCAGAACGCAACGCTCATTGATTTGTGCTTTGTCAGGTATGTCCGCTTCTATACTGATTTTTGGTGATGTACTCAGGTCAAGTCTGCCAGAAGAAACCTCAGAAACCGTAATGTAATCAACACCAGTTTCTGTAAAGCTACGTTCCTCAAATCCATTGCTAATTTCTGCAACAAGTGTGTAAAGCGGTACGCTGTTTTGATGGGCCGCACGCAGAACTTCCAAGGCCCTGTTTCCGTAATATTTAGGATCAAGTCTTGGTGTTAAATCTAAAACATTGGGACGGCTGATATGTTTTGACTTAGTAGCCAAAGCCATTTTTATTTCATCAGAGGATGTCGTTTCTGCCAAATCATTCTCAATCTCTTTCGCCCAAGCCCTGAGCCGCTCGGCCTGACGGACTTTATCGCCGATGTATTTTTCAACTCGTTTATCACACTGAATAATTGGTAGGCCTCGAATATGAGTACTGGAGATGCTTATTTGTCCTGTACTGCCATAAACTCCTTTTTCAAGAAGGCGTTCTCCCCAATAAGAACGAAGATAAGCGGCTACAAAAGCAGAGTCACCATTCGATATCGAAACTTTAAATATAAGATCGTCGGTATTTAAAGGTTTTTTACCGCAGAAAATCGAAGCTCGGCCAATAGTACCTGTACCCTTTCGAGTAATAACAAGATCTCCTGGATTAACTTTGAATTTCTTATGCGCTTTGGCAAACGCTGGATCAACCAGATCTCCATCGACATCAATGCAAAGCAAATCAGCTGTATGCTTCGATTTAAGGCATGGATCACCATTGTGTCCAAAAGTTGGAGTTGGGCCTTGTCTAATTATTTCCCTACATAAACTTTGAAGTGACGTATGATTGAATGCCTGCACTTTATCGTAAGCTGAAGTGATTTCAGGACGATAGGTTTGAGCTGTGAGGAAGTCATCAAGCTGATTAGTAGAGATTCGGTTTATATGATGCGTTTCGCGCAAGGTATCAACAGACATCACTCACCCCGCCTATAAGCACCAACAATCTTATCCAGATCATTGGAAACACCCGCGGAGTAATCCTCCACATTATTCTTCACCAGATAGCCCAGAGTTTCAGCCACAGCCATAAATACATCGCCCTGAGGTTCCGGCAGAAAACGATCTTCATTCTCAGGATCAGCCGGACGTTTCTGCAAATAAAGAATAGAGGTTTTGGCACCCGTACCCGACAGTTTAAAGGTATCTGCTGGCAGACTGACTACGGCTTTAACAATGGCCTTACCGCCCACAAACTCACCGCTTTTCTCATCCTTTTTGCCCATAATGTATTCCCGCACATAACGGTCACCGGAGTTGCAGAGAATGCCATCGGGCAGAACAATCAACAGACGACCGCCGGGTTTCAGCAGTTGCAGGCAGCGGTCAATAAAGAGTACCGCCGGATCAATGGAGCCGCCTTTTACCTGCTTCCACTCGCCACTTTTATTGGGTTTGCTGCCCAATGCCAAACCTTTAGGAGAAGGGCGTAGCTGGTATTTGGCTTTTTTGCCGTTGGAAACATTACGCAGGTCAGTTCTGAAACCTGCCCAGAGTGGATTACCATCGTCGTCTTTAAACAGGTCGCCAGTATCTTTCCATTCCATTCTTTCATAGTCGTAATAGGCGTTATACGATTCCACCACCTGCTCAGCAGGACGGAAACCACCCAGCACCTGCTCCATATTTTCTTCGTACTGTTTTTTGGATTCCTTGCCGCGCTTGTCGCTTTTGAACTTCGGCGTACCAAAGGGCGGGTTGGTGCAGATCAGGCTCAGGCTATTAGGCTTCAGGGAGCGGCTGGTCAGGGAGTTATCGGTATAAAAAATCTTGGCTTTGTTTGCCCCCTGCAAGGCCATATTGACCCGCGCCAGCATCACCATGCGTGGGGCGGCATCAGCACCGATAAAGCTGTTGTTCAGCATATCTTCCCAGAGCTTGTCACGCAGGTTGTCCTGCATGGGCAGTTCATCCAGAGCGGTCCTTAAATGACGCATGGCCACAGAACCAAAACCGTAGGAACCGCAGGTAGGATCACCAAACATAAATACCGGATTACCATCGGCATCACGGGCGGTTAACTCTTCCGGGGATTGTTCTTTGATATCGTGAAACGCCATTTCCAGCATGGCCTGTTTCACTGGATTGGGGGTCAGGTAAACACCCAGTCCGCCTTTGGATTCAAAGTTGGCACGCAGGAAAACATCGAACACCCGACCCAGTAAATCGCCGGACATATCTGCCAAAGTGCCTTGCTCTTTGTTCGGAACCGGTAGGTTGCGGTTATCAGTTACCGGCCCCAGATCCTGAATTGCTTTTAACAGGGTTTCGTAATTACGGGGTTGCACCAGACGCAGGTGGGTTTTCTCATCAAAGATCGGGTTGCGGTTGCCTTCATCATCGACCACCACATAATCTTTATGCAGTTTCAGCTCATCAAAGGCTGCCTGAATCTGATGTACGGCGGTGTCTCCTTTATCTGCCACGTAGTGATAGTTGAAGACTTCACGCAAATTCAGCTGCTGACCTTTATAGGTAAAAGTCAGGTTCTCACCGTAATGCAGACGGAAGGATTCCAGAAACAGCAGCTTGGCCACTTCTTCAATAATGTCGTTTTTGTCAGACACCTTATCTTTAACGGTCTGGTACACTTGCTCGTGGAAATCATCCAGTCGGTGCATCAGTGTCGTGTAGGTTTTCATGGACCAGCGAAAGGTCGGGTCTTCATTCAGTCGCTGATGTTCTCGCATCAGTTCCACAGAAGGGATTTCATCAACGGAATGGGTGCCTTGTTTGCCAAACAGGCTGAAATAAACATTTTTGTGGGTGGCAGTGTCGTGCAGGTGGGCAAATACCGGCCAGTCTCCCGGAATGCTGGCGCAGAGTTCAATGGCCAGTTCTTCCAGTCTGGTGGGTTCGGAGTAATCCCAGTGCCCTTCATTCAGGGCGATCAGCAAGATATGCGGTGTATCGTTACCCTGGTGTTCGCCCCAGACTCTGGCAGCCTGGGCAAAGTCGTGAGTTTTTGGCAGATCATCGCTGCGGTCGTATTGCTTCTGGCGATATTCGCTCAGAAGATACTGGGCGTTGAATTCTGTCGCTGTCTGGTCAGACATAGGTTGTTCCTGTTTAACTGTGCGCTATTCGTCGTTAAATAATGCAAACGTGTTTTCAGTGCCTGCGGACAAAAGGTCCCATCAGGCTTAATTCAGGGTGCTGGTTTACGGCAACTTTGATTTGTTCAATAGTGACCATTTCAACCGGAAGTTTTTGAAGCAGAGCATTGATTTGAACGCGCCCGCCCAGATTATCGACGGTCTGTAGAATCAGGCTGCCCAGATCGTCGCCCTGTGCTTCGTTACTCGCAAAGCTGTATTCAGGGTTGTCACTGTCGCTGTTCTGGATACTGATATCGGGTAGGGCGCTTAACCACAGTCGCAGTTGCCCTTGATCCCAGCCAGCTTGCTGCCAGAGTTGCTGGTAGCCCTGCCAGAGTTGTTCCAGTGTCTGTGCGCTCTGGCTGAGGTTTCTTTTAATGTTATCCAGCCCTGAATGAATCGGGTTCATGATTTGCCTCCCTGCCAGGCGTGGGCCTGATCAAAAATCTGTTGTAAAGCTGGGGCTAGTTCCGTCATTTGCTGTCGGGCTCTGGCGGCCTTTGTCGTGCTTTTAACCAGTAAGCGGTGCCAGCGTTGGGCTTGTTCGGGGTTTTGCTCAATAGGGGGTAGTACCAGTTTGCGAATCATGGTGGTCGGTACAAACTGTTGCATCGATCCTGTTGCCAGCCGCGACAACTGACTGCGAACAAAGGGGGTTTCCATCATCAGGGCATAGGCTCCCTGGTATTTATGAAAAGCGAGGGTGGCCAGCTGATCGCTGGGCAAGGTTTCCCGATCAGGTGTTTGCTCAATAAAGCCCACTTTAATTTGATGGATAAAGGTTGAAACCAAAACATCGTATGGTTGATTGGGGCGTGGTCGGGTGCGCCATATCATTTCGCTAAGGGGCTGAGGTTGGCTTGAAAGACCAAAATGGTTGTCGATATCCCGGATTCTCAGGGCGCGTGTTCGATTGTCCTCACCTGAGTATTCGGGCTGACGTGGGTTGATAGACGCCAGGTTTTCAAGCAGGCAGGCATTGTATTCCTGCACACATAATCTGGCCATATAGCGTTGCTCGGTATAAGACATCAGCCAGTTATCACCGATATCGGATGCCGGGAATGATTGCCAGCGTTTTTGCCAGGGCTGGTGGTTTATAAACCTTTCCAATCCCTGTTGCCAGTCTTTCATCCACTTGTTGACTTCCTGTCTTAATGCATCCAACTGGTAGCGAGCTTCGGCCAGCTGCCGGTATTGGGCGATAAAAACGCTTGCCGGTTGTTTGAAGCTTTCCGGCATGGGGTTCAGAGGCATTTGTTTAAGTTGTTTGATGCCAACCCGAATCAGAGAGGTAATACGCTCGGAGCTTTCCAGGTAATCTCGATATAAAGGTTGCTCAAGACATTTTGTCAGCCATAAAGCCTGTTCAGGGTTCATTCCCCGAATGATGGCGAGGTTGGCATCGGCAGGGTGTTGCCCGTGTTCAGGCAGAGTGAGTGCTGCTTTGATGCCGCCGACTTTTTTAATCACAACATCCCAGGGCTGAATGCAGAAAGGCTTTGATTTTATAACGGGTGTTTGGGCGTGTTGGCTGTCTGTTTCAAGAATGGAATTCTCGATATGCCTCAGTCTGTAGAACGGCATCTCTTCAATATCATGCTCTGATAAGCCAGCGACTGGCTTCAATGAGGTCCTCCAGCCTTCGATACAATCGCTTCCCAGCTGTTGAATGCTTGGCCAATGTTCTCCCATTTCTGGCAACAGGGCGGCTGGTGACAGGTGATAACTCGCCCGCCAGTCGTCGCTGTTGTCCAGTCTGTTTGCTGTTATGTAGCGGGTTTTCATTGGTTTCCTGGTCCAAATAGAACTCTGGTGTTGGGTTATATTGGCTTATTCTGACTGAATATTCAATATACGTAAAAATGTGAGTATTAATGCGAAAGTAATATTTGCTCTTGTAGTTCTGCATAATCTGATCTAAGTTGATTTTGCGGTTAGACAAAAACACGAGCCTGATCAGCGAATTCCGCCACTCTCACGCAAGGAGCTTGAAGGCTTGCCGCTACTTCCTTCCGAAGAGCAGCGACGGGACTTCAGGAAAGCCTGTCTGAATATGGCGTTATTGCCGATTTTTCAGGCTGACGAGTCGGTTGTTCTGATTCAGCTGGATAATGCACCTAACCTATTGAAGGTCTATCTGGATCAGGCTTTATCCTGAGATAACTGGTCGTTACTTGAAAATGCTTTGCTTGAAGGTCAGGTTCCGGGTTTAAAAAAGCACGCTCTTGGAGAAGCAAAATTTCCGAAAAACCAGAGGTGGTGGACTGTTTCTTCTGGAGTGATTCCGGGCAGAGACAAACATTCCTATAGCAGCCTGTCATCATTACTGCTGAAGCCTCATGAGTACGTTTTGCGATATGGGGCCAAACTTTCTGAGGGAGCAATCAGAGCTGTCTCATTGGACAACCGGCTTAAAGGAAACCTGGGGCACAAGCTGGTTGAGTGCTGGTTCCAGCAAAATATCTGGAGGGGTGAAAAAATTGTGCGATCAGACGTTGAACGCTGGTTGCATGCAAACTTTGATGAATTTGCTCTCCGGTATGCTTTACCAATGCTGGCACAGGGAATGCGGGCAGTAAAACACTTATTTCTTGAGACGATGACTCATTCACTGACCAAACTGCTTGAGCATTTTTATGAAGCAGAGGTTTCTGAGGTTTATGTCGAGAAAACCCTGTCACAGGGTGAGTCTTTCGGGGAACTTGAAGGCGCTCTCGATCTTTTTGTATTGAGAAAAAGCGGTAAATGGGCGGTGATTGATATCAAGTGGGGCAGTGAATCACGCTATTCCACTGAGCTTAAGGAGTCTCGTTATTTGCAGCTGGCAACTTATCAAAAACTCTGACTCTGGCCGGTGCTGGTTCAGGTAAAACTTATAAAGTTGAGCATGCTACGGCAGACAAATTGCTCGATGACAATATTTCACCAGCCAATCTGATGGTTGTCACTTTTACGGTTCTGAAAATTGTTAAGCAGGCACGAGTTAACCGGATTGATGCCGAGGCCTTAAACAAGTCTGCTCAACTCTCGGTCAGTGAATTGGAAAGCCTTTTGCCGCGAACTGATGACTCAGTGACAGAAGTTCGGGTAAGGCTGCTAGTGCCTTCCAAGGTGGCCATGAATGAGCTGGGAGATGCTATACATCATTCCCTTGCATTATGATTCAAAAAAATGGCCGGCAGCCAAAAGTCTTTAATGATGACTTTTGGCTGCGGCCTCATTGGCAGGAGTCTCAAAAGCTTAATTTAATATGCTTATCGAAGAGGGTGACAGGATGTGCCCGCCGCTTGATTGTCAGCTGGGAAGGAACTCCTTGCCCCAGCCTGTACCGGCGATTCCGCGCTCAATCATTGACTCAATAGATTCACTGTCGTAGCCCATTTCAGCTAACACTTCTCTTGTTGAATGACCAAACCTTTCAGTAGGCGTGGCAGCAACGATAACTGACTCTGTGGGTCTAATGGAATAATGGTCGATCTGTGTGATCTGATGGCCGCTGGGATGCTCAGGATAGATCGAGAAGGCAAAGCTGCCCAGGTCGGTACCTGCTTTACCATCAGCAACACGGCTGTATTGCTCTCTGAGATGTTCAATAGCCTGTGGAATGGCCGAAGCCACATCTACCTTGTCCAGCGAGGACTTCCAGTAAACGGCTGGAGCTGTTTTAAAGGCTTCTGCAAGATAATCTGAGAGATTGTCAGCAGTTAATATACCTTTGAGGCCTTCTACCTGATCCAGTCTGCCCAACTCGGTGTCGTTGCTGTCCAGATAAATCCAACCTTCCTGTGTTTCATAGAAGTGAGACAGGGCGTTATAGCCCAGAGCCTGTCGACCTGAAGGCTCATTAAACGCAGCTCTTCCCTGGTAGTCAAAGGCAAAGGGAATCTGTGCCAGGTTGGTTACCGCAGACAAAGACGTTCTTGCCCTGGTAGGCTGACCTGTTTTCTGGCGGTGGAAGAGAGAGACTGCCATAGCCAGTCCACCGGAGAAACCGCAGTTTACGTCCAGAGTGCCGAGGTGGGCGTGTTCTTCCGGAGTCTCACGGCCACCGAAGCGACTCATGATACCACTGTTGGCCTGAATGATGTCGTCGTAACCAATGTAATTGGTTTTTGGTCCGGGCAAAGGGCCGCCTAAACAATCCAGGCGACAGAAGAGAACACCCGGGTTAATGGCTTGCAATGATTCGTGGTCCAGACCCAGAGGCTTCATCTGGCGTTCAGGAGCATTGATAACAACTATATCTACCGACTTGACCAGTTTGTTGAATACCTCACGTCCTTCTTCAGATAGGATGTCGACCAGAGCGCTACGTTTGCCAACGCCGGTCTGGAAGGTAAACAGAGTACCAATCAGAGGATCATAAAGAGGGGTGACCGGGTCCAGCTTAATAACTTCGGCACCAAAGCGAGCCATGAAGGCTGTAGAGTGTGGTCCGGCAATAACATTGGTCAGATCAAGAATGCGCAATCCGTCCAGCCATTGAGCGGGAGCTTTCTTCTGCCTGCGAGCGGCAAACCGATTCTGGTCATTTTCATCAGTGACTGTATTCAGTTCAAAGAGGGCTTCTTCGTAGCAGACATTCTTGCGTGGATTAGGAGTAACCATCTGCTCGGCAAACTCTTCAAGCCAGGCAATGGGGCCAGGTTGTTTCATCAGACCATAGACGGGATCATTAACCTCAACGATCAGGCCAGACTGATTGGTGTGCTCATCATTCACCCATTCCCGGGTTGTTCTGTGAGGAGCGCCCGGGATCTTTCCTTCACCGAAAATTTCACCCCACTCTTGCGAGGTTTTGCTCAGGAACACTTGCTTCATTTTGGCTGAAATAATGTCAGCCCATTTCTTCGGTAATGGATAGACGCCTATGGATGTTTCACCATCCCACTCTCTGATTGGCAGGTGAAGGTCTTCAACATCTGGTAGTCCCTCAGCCAGCAGTTCTTCATAAATACCGAGAGCCTCAAGGCACCGGCGGGCATGATTACGGTGGGATGGGCATACACAGTAGAACATTCGGCCATCGGCGCATTCGTAGGTTCGGTAAAAGGGGTCCAGGTACTCCTGAAGCTCTTTGTAACTGAGATCCATGGGAATGTTGTTGTGCTTGCGATGCCCAATTTCATGTTCACGCATGGTTTTGTAACGCTCTGGTAATCCTTCGACAACGTAAGAGTTATAGGAGAGGCCTTCCATCATGGCAGCAATTATAGGGACTTCAATGTGATCGCCTCTACCGGTTTTCTCACGTGCAGTGAGCGCCAGAACCACTGAACTGGCTGCGAGAGATGTGGCATAGGAAGAAGCCAGTGGCAGAGGAGAAAAGCTTGGGTCCAAACCCATCAGAATGCGGTTGAATCCCATGTCCGTGAAAGCACCAGCAGTTGCTGCAACAACTGCTTCAGTGGCTTTCCATTCCCTTCTCAACTGGTCATTACTGGCAAAACCAGGAATTGACAGTGTGATCAGATCCGGGCGCGACTCTCTCAATTGTTGAAAATCAATGCCCAGACGTTTCATAACGTCGGGTCTGAAGCTCTCAATGACGATATCGGCTTTTTCAATCAATGACAGTGCCCGATCCAAGCCGGATTCAGTTTTGAGGTCAAGCTTCAGGCAGAGTTTGTTTCTATTTAGAATGGCATTGGCGGGATGGTCCCATTGAGGACCTTCGGGCGGATCGATATGGACAACGCTTGCACCCAGATCGGCCAGTACCATGGCAACAGCCGGACCAGCAATCTGCTGACCAAAATCAATAACCCTGACACCATTTAATGGTAATTTATTTTTATAGTGCATCTGGTAATCCTGCTAAAAAGAAGCAGCGCTTCATTAAAATACGGTGCGTTCATTGCACGCGTTTATGCTCGGAAAATGGTATGAATGGATGGCACGATCGACCAGCAAAAAAAAACATCCCTGAGACCTGATTTTTTTTATTGCAGAAAAAGGGCTTGCCATTCTTGCCGTGACTTAAATGAGAGTGTTTTCAAAATAAACTGGCTGATGTCGAAGTTTAATGGGCGTTTCCGAATTGAAAGGTGAATCCCTTCTCTGTTTAGCTATAAAAATAATATGGTCTCAGGTGTCTATTTTATTGTTTCTCATTTTTTTTTCAGCCACTGATAATAAATGCGCGCTCTGATATGCAAATTGCATTTAATGATGCCCCTGAGGATAAATACCCCCAAAAGAAGGGTTGAAAATGAAAAATAAAAATAAAAATGTATCAATTCCCATAGATCAATGCTGTGAAAGTTTCTGGGAGCGCTCGCACCCCACTGCTATGGATCTGGCCTTAAGTCACCATGCCAAGTGTTCCGTCATGGTTGTTCGTGAACCTGGAAAGAGCAAAACATAATGAATAATAATACCACGTCGTATACTGGCTTGCTTTCGGGAGCCAATCCAGTTATGGCCGTTGGCTCCGCTTTACTGATTCTGGCATTTATTGTTTTTACCGTTGCCAATCCTGAATACGCCGATGGTATTTATACTTCGGCAAAAAACTTTATTGCTTCAGATCTGGGCTGGTATTACATAGGGATAATGTCGTTTTTCCTGTTTTTTTCTGTTTGGCTGGTGTTCAGCCGCTACGGCGACATTCGCCTGGGCAGTGATGATGACAGACCGGAGTTCAGTAATTTCGCCTGGTTTTCCATGTTATTTGGTGCTGGCATTGGTATTGGTATCCTGTTCTGGAGCATTGCCGAACCGATTTACCATTTTCAAAGCAATCCGTTCGTCAGCGAAGACGAGGCCATGACAGTCGAAGCGGCTCAGATTGCCATGAGAATCTCGATTTTTCACTGGGGTTTGCACGGTTGGGGGCTGTTTTCTGTGACTGGTCTGATTCTGGCCTATTTTGCCTATCGCAAAGGGCTGCCCATCACCATTCGCTCGAGTCTTTACCCCATCTTCGGTGACAGGATTTATGGTCCTATCGGTCATGCAGCTGACTTACTGGCAGTATTTGGAACAGTTTTCGGTATAGCTACTTCGCTGGGACTGGGCGCACAACAAATGAATGCCGGGTTGGGCCATCTTCTGGGCATAGAAGTGTCTACCACCAATCAGGTGATCCTGATCGCAGTTATTTCGGTAGTGGCAACTCTTTCAGTACTGACCGGGTTGAACAAAGGCATTCGTATCCTAAGTGTTTTCAATATGCATCTGACCATAGTTATTTTGGGCCTGTTCGTCATCTTTGGCCCAACTGCCTATCTGCTGGGTGCATTCTTTACCAATACCGGTGACTATCTGTTGAATGCTGTTTCCCTGGGGTTGTGGGTTGATCCAGAGCCAGATGCTCAATGGCAGGGATGGTGGACCATCTTTTATTGGGGCTGGTGGATTGCCTGGGGTCCTTTTGTCAGCATGTTCATTGCCCGTATCTCCAAGGGCCGGACCATTCGTGAATTTATCCTTGGTGTTCTCGTGGCACCTACGACACTGGCAGCTTTCTGGATCACTATATTTGGTAACAGTGCCTTCTATCTCGAGCTGTATGGCGATGGCGGTGTCACAGAGGCTGTGAACAAAGATATCACTACTGCGTTGTTTACCACCCTGAAACTGCTCATTGAGAGTGAGTTGATGTCCCTACTGATGGCATGCATCTGCACCATTATGTTGGTGACTTATTTTGTTACCTCCGGGGACTCGGCGACGCTAGTAATCTGTACCCTGGTTACCATGGGGGATGATAATCCGCCTGCCAGATTCAGAGTGTTCTGGGGACTGGTGATTGGTGCCTCGGCAGCCGTTCTGTTGCACTCCGGTGGTCTTAAGGCTCTGCAAACAGCTTCTATTGTCGCGGCCCTGCCATTCTCGATCATCCTGCTTCTTGCCACTTATGGACTTATCAAATCCCTGCGCGAGGAGGCTTTACCAGCTGAAGAGGGTTACAGGGTGTCCATGGCAAGAGACGGGCGTTCCTGATAGATATTGGCTGTGCGCTGGACTCGCACGGTCATTTTAGTAGATTAAAAGAGGTTTGTTATGTCTACACGAGTGATTTTGCCCCGCATAATGCAGGTGGGGTCAGGTGCTAGCCTGGCTCTTCCTGATGTTCTGGCTAGTTTGAGCTGTGCAAAGCCTCTCATTATTTCTGATGCCATGATGGTTCAGCTAGGTTATGTCCAGGCATTGCAAGACTGTCTGACAGAAAACGACATTGAGTCCAGTGTTTTTGCAGATACTGTACCGGAACCCACCGTCGGCTCGATTCAGACGGGTGTTGAAATGGCCAGGCAAGGAAACTTCGACTGTATTGTTGCTCTGGGTGGAGGTAGTCCTATCGACAGCGCCAAGGCAATAGCTGTTCTCTCATGCCATGGCGGTGAAATGCGGGATTATAAGTTCCCGAGGATCATGGATCAGCCCGGAATGCCTGTGATTGCCATACCCACTACAGCCGGCACGGGTTCTGAGGCCACTCGAGTAACCATTATCACAGATGAGACCTGTGATGAAAAAATGCTTTGTGTCGGGGCCGCTTATATGCCCACAGCAGCGTTGGTGGACTACAACCTTACATTGACTGTGCCTGCCCGAACGACAGCAGATACAGGTATTGATGCACTGACCCATGCCATGGAGGCCTATGTCAGTAAAAAAGCCAGCTTGTACAGTGATAGTCAGGCTCTGGAAGCCATGCGCCTGATTGCACCGAATCTGCGAACTGCCTACCACAATGGCAGTGATGAAAAAGCCCGCGAAGCCATGATGCTGGGCTCAACCCTGGCGGGTGTCGCCTTTTCTAATGCATCAGTAGCTCTGGTCCATGGAATGAGCAGACCTATTGGAGCTTTTTTTCATGTTCCCCACGGCTTGTCCAATGCCATGCTATTACCGGCTGTCACTGAGTATTCTATTCCTGCTGCGCCCGATCGTTATGCTGACTGTGCGCGGGCAATGGGCGTTGCCGAACAGGGAGACAGTGATGAAGCGGCAAACCAAAAGCTGTTGATCGAACTGAAAGCCCTGAATGATGAGCTTTCAGTTCCCGGGCCACTGGAATTTGGTATTGATAAAGATGCATTTTTTGATGTGCTGGACACCATGGCAGTGCAGGCACTGGCATCCGGGTCACCTGCTAATAATCCCAGGGTGCCTGACGCAGAAGAGATTAAAGCCATTTACCAGCGGCTCTGGGACTGAACCAAAACAAGATAGTCACAAGCTAAGCAGCCTGTCGGACTTAAGACTGTCCTACTGCGGTTGCAATAAATTGGTCTAAAAATCCCTGTTTCTTCGTCAAATAGCTCGCTATTCTCCTCAGAAACAGAGATTTTTATCCTCAATTTCTTGCAATCCTCGCTACGGACGCTTAAGTCCGACAGGCTGCTAAGAAAACCATTTCTGATAATAACAAGAGAGTGAATCATGAACACAGTTGCCCACCTTATCAATGGTAGCGAAGTCAATGATGATGTACGTCATCAGCCGGTTTATAACCCGGCAACTGGTCAGGCTGAAAAGCAGGTTGCTCTGGCTTCAAAAGCTACGGTAGAAGAAGCTGTTGCCGCCGCAGAAGCAGCTTTTCCTGCCTGGAGGAACACGCCCCCCATTAAGCGTTCCCGCATCATGTTCCGGTTCAAGGAACTGCTCGAACAAAATGCCGAACGTATCTGTGAATTGATTGGCCAGGAGCACGGCAAGATTTCTCATGATGCCATGGGGGAGCTGCAGCGTGGTATTGAAAACGTTGAGTATGCCTGCGGTGCGCCAGAGCTGCTAAAGGGAGAGCACAGTCGCAATGCCGGACCAGGCATTGATTCCTGGAGTGAGTTCCAGCCTCTGGGGGTTGTCGCCGGGATCACTCCCTTCAATTTCCCGGTCATGGTGCCTCTCTGGATGTACCCGATGGCCATTGTCTGCGGCAATACCTTTGTTTTGAAGCCTTCCGAGCGGGTGCCAAGTTCAACCCTTTTCGTGGCTCAACTGCTGCACGAAGCTGGTCTGCCTGCAGGTGTCATGAATGTTGTCAATGGTGATAAGGAAGCTGTCGATACTCTACTCCATGATGAAAGGGTCGAGGCTATCAGCTTTGTTGGATCGACTCCTGTCGCTGAGTATATCTACACGACAGCAACAGCTAAAGGCAAAAGATGTCAGGCATTGGGTGGTGCCAAGAACCACGCGATCGTAATGCCTGATGCTGATATGGATAATGCTGTTAATCAGCTGCTTGGTGCAGCTTTTGGTTCCTCCGGCGAGCGCTGCATGGCATTGTCTGTAGCCGTTGCCGTGGGTGATGATGCGGCCAACCAGTTGGTAGGCAAGCTGGCTGAAGCCATGCAGTCCCTGAAAGTCGGTGCTTACAGTGATAGTTCCAATGATTTTGGACCGGTTATTACCCGACAGCATCAGGAAAAAGTAGTCGGTTTCATTGACAGTGCCGAAGAACAGGGAGCCGAGATTGTAGTTGATGGTCGCCAGCCAGATGTTTCTGATTATCAGGAAGGTTACTTTGTCGGTGGCACTCTTATTGACAGGGTAACGCCAGAAATGACCAGCTATCAGAATGAAATCTTTGGCCCTGTTCTGCAGGTTGTCCGAGTCAACAGTATGCAGGAAGCCATGGATCTCATTGATTGTCATGAATACGGTAATGGTACTTGCATATTTACCCGGGATGGCGAAGCCGCTCGTTATTTCTCCGATCACATCAGGGTAGGAATGGTTGGTATCAATGTGCCTTTGCCAGTGCCAGTGGCCTATCATAGCTTTGGTGGCTGGAAACGCTCACTCTTTGGTGATCTCCATGCTTATGGTCCGGATGCGTTGCGTTTTTATACACGTCGCAAGACCATTACCCAGCGCTGGCCTTCGGCGGGTGTTCGGGAAAATGTCCAGTTTTCCATGCCTACTATGAAGTAAGCGAAGCCCAGGTAATAAGCCCCGCAATTAGTTTGATTGCAGTTTTGTTACAAAAAATGAACTGTCTTCAATTTGTCTGGGGATGATACTGCAGGGCTTTGCCCTGCTGTGATTATTACAATGAAAAAGCGACTACCCCCTTTGAACTGGCTGCGCTCCTTTGAGGCGTCTGCTCGTCTGCTTAGCTTTACTCATGCAGCCAATGAATTGAATCTTACCCAGGCTGCGGTCAGCCAACAGGTTAAAGGTCTTGAGTATCAGCTTGGAGTAGCCCTGTTCAAAAGGCTTCCCCGTGGGCTGGAAATGACGGAAGCCGGTATGGCTTATCTTCCTGCTGTTCATGAAGCAGTCAGCTCGCTGGCCGTGGCTACTGAAGAGCTGTTCGGTCAGGGCAGGGACAGATTGTTGACTGTCAGGGTCAACCTGGTGTTCTTTACGACCTGGCTGGCTCCCAGAATGGTCCGTTTCAAGGAAGAGTTCCCTGAGATCGGAATACGTTTTACCAGTAATATCTGGGCAGAGGACAAGGACAGGGAGGCGGACCTTGAAATACGTTATGGCCGGGGCGACTGGCCGGGGCTGAAGGCTGATTGTTTAACTGAGGACGAGCTCTTCCCTGTTTGCAGTCCTGAGTTGGCCAAGGGGCTGCCACTGCCTGATTGTCCGGAACAGCTAACGGATCATACCTTATTGCATGTTATTGGCTACGAAGAAGGCTGGGGGTACTGGTTCAGGCAGTTGGATTATGAATTCCGTGAAAACTCTTCAGGCATGCAGTTTGATACCCTGATTACAGCACTGGAAATGGCGAAGTATGGTCAGGGTTTTGCACTCGGCCGGACGTCACTCGTCGCAGGAATGTTGGCCAGTGGTGAGCTGGTGGCACCGTTGCCGCAAAAAATCAGGGCTTCTGAGGGATTCTATCTCACTTCTCCTTCTCGTCAGTATCTGCATCCCAAGGCAGAAATGTTCAGAAGCTGGGTTCTGGAAGAGAGCCGGAAAAGCAAAGTTTCGTCATCAACGAGTCAGCTAAATAAGGATGCGAAGGCAGCAAATACTGAAAACTGATTGACCTTATCCTCTGGCCACACTGATTCCATTGAGGGATTGGAGATGCGGGTGATGTCCTTGGAGCAGTCAGTTGTTGCCTGTATCTCTGATGATCTTGCATTTCATAACGTGGGACACAGCAAGGAAGCATTGATAGCTCGGCAATTTTCGACTTCGGTTTTCCATATATATGCAGTTTCTTTTAGTCCATCCAGTTTTCGGGATGATTAATCACCAGGCAAACCTCCGGCTATGCTGGGGAGACGCGCATAGGTTATACCGAGGCTTCGATAGCCAACCTCGAAGGTTCCGCCAAGAACCGAGAGGTTTAACTTATGCCAGACTACAAAAGTCTGACTCATACTCGATGGGATTGTAAGTATCACATTGTCTTTATTCCCAAAAAGAGGCAAAAGGTTATTTATGTGAGCTTGAGAAAATTTCCGGGAGCCATTTTCCAGGATCTTGCCAGTCGCAAAGGGTGTGAAATTGTGGAAGGGCATTTGATGCGAGATCACGTTCATATTTGCATTAGCATTCCGCCGAAATACTCTGTTTCAAAAGTTCAAACATAGACAAATCCTTTCCCATTTTAAGGATTATTAAGCCAGCAGGATGAGGTGCTCATAAACGATAGACCATGAATGTCTTGAGCAGGGAATGGGCGCGCTTTGAAAAGCTTTATATCATGACATTGGTTTGCAGTTGTCCCTGTTCAATCATTAGCCTCAGGGCTTCATCAGCTGCCTGTCCATCAGGGATAAGCAGTGTGTCCTCAAACACAATGAATTGTGTCCATTCGTCAGGGTTTTCAGTGGCTACTTTAAGCAAACTATTACTACTGTCTTGCTCCAGTTTCAGATAACGCTCCGGATTTTTGCTGGCTTCCCGGGGCAGAAGCTCGGCGATATCCACAACATCCTTATTGCCGTCCACAGATGCAAAGTTTTTCAAAATGTCGGAAGCTGGATTCATGGTTGTACCTTCATGCCCTTTCTTCCAGATAGATGTATCTGTACTGCTCCCCAGAATATACTGATCATTACCGCTGTTTCCTATCAGGTTACTGCCTGATAAGTGGGCGTAAAGCACATCGTCATCCCCACCGGCGTCCAGAGTCAGGCCTCCGACAGTATCGCGCAGTACATCAGAACCTTCATGTCCATATTGGTTAGATACCTTCAGGGTGCCGGACTCTACAAGAGCGCTGAGTCTCTGTGCTTGAGTCATGCTATCGCCACCGGGAATGAGGGTATTAAGAGGCAGGCTGTTGAGATAGATCAGCTGTTGGATGGAACCGGAAACTTGGACACTGTCGTCATTACTGATGTTAAAAGACGATGTCCCGCCAGTGCTATCGTCGGTCCAGTAAATCACTATATTATGATTGGCGGATTCAGTGATCACCAACTGGCTGGAAAGTTTCGATGTATCCCAAACAGTCTGGATATTGAGCATGGCCGAGAGGTCAATTTTGTCCAGACCGGGCTCAAAATCCATGATATTGTCCCAGGCTCCGCCGGCACCTTCATCACCCTTCTGCCAGACGAAGTGGTCGGTTTTTCCATCACCATTTTTGTTAATCTCACCCCCCCAAATCTGCCCGTTGCCTGACCCTTCAATGACAGTGTTCTCGGCCAGGCCTGCTCCAATGGTATCATTTCCCCCCTGAGTGTTTATGGTTCGAGCTTTGTCACTACCCAGTACAAAATCATCTTTATCGGACGTTTGAATATTGGCTGTTTCCGGGGTCACTGTGACTGAAATATTCTGGATTGCACTTTGCTGTGGTGCACCATCGGCAGCATCAGAAACGGCTTTCAATTGCAGGTCATACTGACCTGTGGGCAGATTTATGATGGCAAGCTCACTGAGCTCGCTGGTTGTCAGTGCCCAGCCAGAAGGTGAGGCCGATGGTACTCCTGATGGCTGGCCCGTAACACTGTTGATCAGCGATGCAGCCGGTGGCAGGTTTTCCAGAAGCACGTACAATTCAGTTTTGACCAGGTTGTTGACCTGAAGAGCCGGGTTCACCACAGCCGCTTTGATACCAAGAGGTACCGGAACATTTTTTGATACAGTAATGTTGTCGTATGCTATCTGGCAGTCAGGCTGGTCTGATGCGGGTGCAATGATAACTTTGATTTGGAGGCTGACATCTGAACCTTCTCCGGGAACGAGACCGTCAGTGTTATCAACCGAGTGAGCCGTAATCTGCAGATCTGCTTTGCCATGTCCATCTCCGGGCTGATAGATCAAATGTGGCAAAGTAGTGGTGGTTGTTTCAAGTCTGGCTTCGATCTCTGTTCCTGATTGGATAAATAGAGCCCGAAGGCCATCAGGGGTTTTTATATAGGGCTTTTCAGCTTTGCTTTCCGTTGGGAAAATGGTCGGTTCACTGCTGCTGAGTATTTTGACCGATACAGCGATCACTTCAGGATGATCAGTGGGGTCTGAGGCAGTGTCTGTGATCCTGATATCCAATGGCAAGTTTATGGCAACATTTTCATGGCCGTTGCTCTCTGTCAGCTCTTTTAGAGTCAGGTCATCCCCTATCGGACGGACTTTCACCGGGAGCGGGCTCATATTGGTACAGAATGTGGTCAGAGATTGTTCATGACTGTAACTGGTTAGTTGCAGGTTCAGCTCACCGCTGAAATCAAGGGGAGGCCTTAGATTTAATGGAGCGATTTGACCGGAGCTGTTGATCAGGCTAGCAGGAATTTGCCAGCTGCCATTACCGTTAGCAGGCAAAAGGTTATTCGATTGATCTGACAGGGTTGCGCCGTTGGGCATGTTTTCGATGAGGGCTGACAGGGCCTCGGAGCCGTCATTGTCATTGAGTGTTGCCTGCAGACCAGAAAGCAGAATATCAGAGTCTTCATCACCTTCTGCTGTCGGCGAGGTCAGGGATGCACAGTTATTTGCAGGTACAATCTCCAGCTGAAGCTGTCGGCTGAAATCTTTTTCCCGGGACTCGCTAATATCGGGTGCATAGTCCTGTATCCTGAAATCGACAGTGACAGATACCTTCCCTGAAATACCCTTGGCAGGAATAAAATGAATACTTGCCAGTCTCTGGTTAAATGCATCGACAGACTCACCGGGCTCTCGGGTGAGTGTATATCGAGCGCCATCAAATGAAAGACCGGTGCCTTGTAATTGAATGCCTGTTGGAGGAACCAGTTCAACACTTATAACTCTTTCAGAACCATCAGTATCCGCCGGATTTATTTTCAGATTCATGGGCCAGGGTTGATCTTTTCCGTTCCATTCAGAGCCTTTGGCTTGCGGGTCTGTCCTGAGATCCGGGTTGTCGTCAACTATTGGACTGACCTTGAAAAGCAGATCCTGTGAACTGACTTTGGTCTGATCACTGATATTGTTGCGCTGAAGAATTTGTAAAGGAATGACCTGCTGTCCGGAAAAGTCCCTGGCCGGTTTAATGACAATATTGGGAAGGCTGCCGGGAAGAATCAGGTAACTGATTGTCTCGCCACTCTCACCCCATGACCTTGTGTAGTCACCGTTCAGGCTCCAGTTCGGAGGCAGATCGGAAGCATTGATCCGAAATGCTGTGGTCTCATGACTGAAAACAGCTTGTGCAGGATCAACGCAACCGATAAGAGGGAGTGAGTTATCTTCATCTGTCTTGATGCCATCAGCGCAGGTAAAGACTTCGCCGGGATCATGGGGAGGTGTATCCACCGAAGATTGGTTGTTGATCACATTAAAATGGGCCGAGCGAGCTTCAAGGTCGCCAATATCCGTGATGAGTGATTCCACCTTCATTTCATAATGACCCTTCATTGAGATATGAAGAGTCGTGCCTGTCAGGCTGTTTTTGCTTACCAACCATTCATTGCCATTATACGTCAAGATGTTGGGATTACTGCCGGATAGATGCCAGCCGCTGCTCAGAGGCTGACCCCCGGCGTCCAGCAAAGCAATCCTGAAAACAGGGTTGTCTTGATTAACATGCTCGCTCTGATCTGTGTCAGTTGAAGTAAACTGATAATTCGTCAGAAGTATATCCGGCCCTGTAAAGGAATAGCTGGAGGGATATTCTATGCGGGTATTCTCATCATTGTTGACCGGCGAAGAAGTAGGACCGTCGACCTCACCGGTCCAACGAATGGTTGCCTTCATGGTGATTTCGCTGGTGGTCTCCAGATTGTTTTGTTGGTCACGAATCACCGGGTAGAAAGTGAAGTCTGTAACGGTTTGACTGGCTGTCGGAAAGTCGGTGTCGATATTGCCTCCTGTTCCGGGAACAATGACCAGCGTTTTCTGGCGCAAAGCCTCGATTAATGAATCCCTGCCACCGAGCTGACTGGCCAGAGGTTGATCTGGATCCAGACTGGAATAGGTAGCAATGCTTTTCTGGTAAAGCAGAAATCCGGCAGGCAGTTGAACTCTGTTGATATCCTGAAGGCTTTCACTGCCATCAGTATCTTTCAATTTGATGCTTTCCAGTGTTAAAGCAGCACCGCCTGAGAAGCCCTTATGGTCAGGCAGCAGATCCACTTCCCGACCTCTGTAAGACAAGGGTTCACCAATAGTATCGACAATTGGGAGGAACTTTGCGGTCAACTCAACGGGAAACACGGAACGGGCACCGTCTCTTTCGGTGATCAGGGTTTTCAAGGTCAGCTGCTGTTCACCGGCGTAATCCACAGGAGGGATGATGCTGTATTTTCCGGTTTTCAGATCATTCTGACTGACCTGGTAGACAGGCTTGTTAGAGGAAATACCTGCAATAGGAGGCTGTTGATCCAGAGAGTCCCTGATCATAAACCGATTGGAAAGAAGAGCGGTATCCAGAAGGACATTCAGGGATTCCGACCCATCGATATCAGAAGACCTGATATCGAACTGTATAGGCAATGCATGATCCTCCTGACCCGTGCCTGTCAGTGAAAATCTATTTTGGGGGTCTGTTATCCAGACAGCGTTGCCTGTGACCGAGGGAGCATCGGGTACCCCTTTTATGTTGAGCTCGAGAAACCTATCTGCAGAAACGGCTTTTTCTGCAGAGGGGACAACCCCCTGCTGAGAGTCTTCTTTACTGACCGCATTGATTTTCAAACGAAGGTCAGCAAAGTTTGCAGAACTGCGATCCTTTGCGGGTTGATAAGCAAGATCGGACAAGTGATCGTAAGCGATTTCGGCGCTGCCATCCGGTAGCATTCTGGCATTCTGGTTTTTGCCAGTGGTTAGAGGATCACAGCTTCCATCTGTTTTTTCGAGGCAGAAGCTTCCGGGATCTTCTCCAGGGTTCACCATGGGTTTAATGTGAATAAACAGTTGCTCTGAACCATCCGTATCCGAAAGCTTTGCATGGATATAATTGGCCACCAGAGTCTTGCCATCTTCCAGAGTTGAAACTCTGGCTGAAGTGCCCCCCGCCATTGCTGGAGTAACGGAAAGTGATGGTTGATCGGCTACGGGTTGTACATCCACAGTCAGAGTATGTTCAGCCTTAGCTGTCTGGACCGAGAAGGGAGGAGCCTCAGTGACTATGGCTTTGAGCGGTATTAACAGTTTCCCACTCCAGTCAGAGTCCGGAACCACTTCTATTTGCTTAATCTCTGATGTCGTTAAGATGTGTCCAGCCAGGAGGGTTGTGCCGTTTAGTTTAAGAGCGGAGTGTTCTGGTATGCCCAGTATTTCGTATGAAAGGGTTTCGGATCCGTCAGTATCCTGCAACCGGGCGCCAGCCCCCGTTAACGTCAGAGGATGATCTTCTTCTGTCGTAAAGTAGTCGATGTCCTTACCTTTGTTCCACAATGGCTCGTCTGCAACCCCGCTGATGTTGATTTTCAGCTGACTGCTGATGCTCTGATCGGGTCCGGGATTTTTGCTGATACCAGCTTCTAGTCTCAATCGGATTTTATTTTGGGCGAAGCTGTAATCAGAGCCATTTGCGGGTGGCAGATAACCCAGTTCAACTGAGGTAAAGAAACGATAACAGTCCTCCTGGGAAGGCGCTAATGCTTCAGAAGGTATATTAATCTTTCCGTCATTTGTCGGGAGCGGATTGCCCTTGTAAGTCAGTTGACCGTTTTGCAGTGAACGCTCAACAACCCATAATTGGCTGATTGTTTCACCACGGTCTGTATCACCCAGCAATATTTCAAAATTCACAGGCACTGGGGAAACCTGGTCTTCAATGCCTGATGCATTCTGTATTTTTCGAAAGCGTGCATCAAAGTCTCTGATTGTGATCGAGGCTTCCGAAGCGGAAGTGTCCTGATCGCCATCCGTAATCGTGTACTGGAAGGTTTCGGTTCTGTCTCTGCCGCCGCTATGATCAATACATGCTCGTGTATTCAGAGACCATTGGCTGTCAGAGAAAACGGTCAGATTGCCCAGGGGGGTGTCCACTGCTATTGATGAACCAGCAGGAACCTGATGATCATAAGGTGGATAATGCAGCCCTGTAATTCTGGCATTGTCTGCATCGGCGTTCAGCTGATCATTGTTCATCAGCCCACGACTCTTATCCAGAGAGACGGTTTGACCTTCACGAGCCAGAGGGCTGCCATTGTTGAAATAGTCTGGTGAAGCAGAAGGGTTGGTATCTTTAATATCAATATGGATGATTTTGTATTCTTTACTCTCGTCACCATCAGAGTCATGCAGCCAGACTTTTATCAAGACTGACCTGGTTTTCGCAAATTCTGGAAATAAAGCTGTTGGCAAGTGGTCAATATTGTCGAGCTGTCTGACTTCCAGTGCAGCCTGATTGCCAGGTAGTGCTTTGCCTTTCAGGGTAAACACGAGCTGATTATCTGAACGATAAACATTAATAGAACCATCAGGGGCTTTTTCTATTTTATTCAGTAGATGCCCATCAGAACTGAACCCCCCAAGCCTGCTTTGCAGATCGTTGAGCTCAATATCGGGGATGACCCGGTCAGAACCGGGGGTAAAATCAAGCGTTGCTTCAAGGGTGTTTACCTGACCTCGATTAATGTCCACAGCAGGTTCGGGTGACCGGGGATCCCCAGGCACCGGTAAAGTACCATCAGTCAGAGTCAGGATGATCTGATCCTGAACCCTGGAACCGTCAGTATCTATCGCAGTCACGGTCGTTGGCAGTTTTAAATTATCTTTTTGTCCCTTGTCATCTTGATGATCAAGGAAGGTGAACCATTCAATCTTCAGATGAACAGTAGCAAAAGTATTAGCAAGGATAGGGTTGCCCGAACTGGGGCAGTCCTGACAGGTAAAGGTGAAAACCTTCTGGTCCGGAGCTCCATTTTTATATGCCCAGGCTTGAATCGATTGGTCGCCTTCTGTCTTATAGTGAACAGGTAATCCATCATGCAGGAGGGGATGGCCTGAGTCATCAATGGCCCGGTTCTGGCTATCAGTAGCAGGTGTCAGGAAATGAACCTGTTCTATGTTATCAGTGCCAGCGTGTACAATGGCTGATGTCATATCGGTTGTTGGCGAAGGTGCATCCAGCAGGGGCTCAATCAATGTTAATTCAGGTGTATTCACCAGAATATCGAGACCACTGATGTTGTCTCTGATATCTGCTGCCAGAATAAACGTTGTAATGTCACCATCGGAGTCTGAGATTTCTGCTGCAATCTTCAGGGGCCATTGGCCTTGGTCCTGATCCATTGGACTGTCCATTTGAACGGACCACCGGACCTTTGAGGGTGCATTTGGCGCTGGAGCACCCTCGAGTTTAATGGTCAGCACCTGAATAACAGGGTTTTTGTTGATGACCAACCTGAGAGACTGGTCATTATCCCGAATCAGAGTCAGTGGCTGGTCATTGCTGAAAAGACCCGACAGGCCCGGTTGATTGTTTGCAAATCGCAGGCTGGAAGGTGCTATCGGGTCAGACCCTGGTTCCAGAGTCACGGACTCAGAGTCTTTGACAGGAATGTTTTTCTCGTCGATGCCTATCTTGGTGATATTCGTTACTTTCGGCATTATTCCATCCTTGATTTTGATCTCCAGAAGCCCTGTTTTCTTTGCGGGTGAGCCATCAAAGTCGGAAAAAGTCATGGGTAGCTTCAGATCAATGTCAGTCCCATCAACACTGACAAGCTCATTGATTTGCCCAGTGCCCTGGTGATCCAGCGGTCTGAACAGCTGCACTTCATGAGTGACGGGTGTATCCTTGCTGGAAGAAGCCATCGAAAGGTGAGTGAAAATAGACAGGACTGTTATTCCAGCACCCGTTTTGCCTTGCAGAGACTGTTTTTCCTGGGTAAAGGACAAAGGTTCGCCCAGCGATGTCAGTTTGTTATTCAAGTCGCCAAACTGACCAGCAAAGCGGACACTGTTTGGATCAGCCGGGTCCGAACCTCCGGGTAAAAGACTGTGCAGTGAGCCATGGACGGGGTAGGATCTCTGCCCGCTGACTTCCCCCTCAGTTATTCTTATTTTTCCCAGGTTATGGCCTTCCGGTGGCGTTCCGTCAACAATAGAAATATAAACACTGGCATGATCCTTGTGGCCCTCAACATCCTGCAAGGTGTAAGAGAAAATTTGTTGGACCGAATCAGGATTATTTTTCAGGGAGTCGCTGGCATCGAAACGGTAACTGCCGTCTTTATTGACCATCAGCGATCCATACTTTGTGGTAAGCGGTGTTCCGGGTGGGTAATTGAAGATTTTTTTGGGGTCGTTCCCTGCAGTGTCGAAGTGGGAGCCAAGATTGACAGCAATGACGGCTGTCGTGTCCATACAGGTTTCATCATTGTCCATCAGGTTACCGGTGACGGTCTCTCCCTCAATAACATCGTTATAGTCATCAACGGCGGTTACAGTGCCATCAATCATGTTCAGATCGACAGTTGCACGAACGGTGTCGTCATCATGATCAATAGCCTTTAACGAAACAGGCAAAATGACAGGTTCAGTGCCGCTTACCTGAAAAGCGTTTTCCTGCAGAACGTGAATTTCAGACTTCAGGTTTCCGGTGCCGGGATCTGGAAAAAAATTCTCCAGAGAGATCAGCAGAACGGTTTTACCTTCGTCGGTTTTGAGCTCGAGACGGTGGTTGTCAGCGTCCTGATTCAGGCCTGACAGATCTATCGGGTGACCATTACTCTGAGGGCTTCTGCTGGCTAAAGCTGTCCTGAACAGCTCAAGGGTTTTATCCGGATCGAATTGCAGAGATTGATCGACTGGCAGACTGTCTGAGCCTTTAATGACAGTGATTCTGCCCCTGTCAGCTTGAGACAGGGACTTGCACTCCTGATTGATATCCAGAGTCATTAATTCACCGGAGACGTTTGAAGGACTCCCGGTTGAGGGTGGAATCGGAGCACTGGTTGGATCAAAGTGAGGCGGTGTCCCATCTTCGACGGTAAAAGTAATTTGTGCGTTGGACTGATCACTATCCGAATCGGTCAGTGTGTAAGTCAACGTCTCTGATAGAATATTTTCTGGTGGATGAATCAGGTTTGGCAGAGCCTGATATTGCCAGGTGCCGTCAGGTTTTACTGACAGGCTTCCAAGCTTTCCGGGGAAGACCTGAAAGTCGGTACTGGAAGTCAGTTCAGTGCCATTGATGGCGGTGATCTTACCCAGGTCTGCTCCTGCCTGTTCAAGTGTGAATAGAGTTCCTTCCTGACTGCTGGAAATGTTCTCGCCTTCGATAAGCCTGAAGCTGTGGTCCACAGCCTTGGGTTGATCATTGCTGATGTCCAGAAAAAACCATCCCTGAACCTTGTCGTTGTCCATATCAGCGGCCTCAACCGCCAGCTGTATTGGCCATGCCCCCCGATCCTGATCCATTGGCTGGTGCAATTTAGCTGTCCACTGAAGCATTGACTTGTTTTGTTCTGAAGGCAGGTTATCCAGCGTCAGGGTCAGAACCTGTTTGTTAGTGTATGAATCTTTAAGTTGAATGACTCTATTGATGGTCCCGGTTTCGATGAGCAAAGAATGTCCCAGGGAGGTAAGATTGAGCAGGCCAGGCTGATTCGACGAAAACTTCCAGCTGGACGTGTCAATTTTGTCGGAGCCTGGGGTCAGCAGCAGCTTTGCAGTTCCTTGTATCACAGCTTGGCTGATCAGGGCGGATTCATCCAGAGTAGCCATTTCCTGATCTGAAAACTGTAAGTTTGCTCCATCCTGAACAGTGAGAGAAAGACTTCCGTGGTTTACTAATGGACTGCCATCAATATCAGCCGCATTGACCGTTAAAGACATATCTAATGCGTTGTTTTTCGGGTGCTCCAGAGGCTGGTAGAGCGTTGCCTTGTAGCTGAATTCGAGGTCCTTTCCGATTTGGGTTTCCGGGATCAGCTCGACGTCCAGTACTTTTGTACTTGCCGCCAGACCCGAGAGAGTCTTTCCAGAAACCGTGAAGAGAACCGGAACATGACCAGAGAAATATTTCCCCGATAAATCTTTGGCATTGCTGTCACTGAATACCAGGCTTGAAGAAGCTATGGGGTCTGAACCGTCTCCAGAGATGATGACCCTGTTGCTGTTAGTGACAACCGGATAAAGGGGAGGGTTTTGCAGCCCGGCTTCTTTGAAAGTGAGACTGGATAAAAAGCCGCCGGCAGGAGGGGCACCATCCGTTACATCAATAGTGCAAGTGGCTGCGGTTTTATGGCCATCAATAGCAATAAGGGTGTATTTGAACGGAAGTTGCTGAGGTTGTGACTGATTCAGCGAATCCCTGCTGCTAAAACTCCAGGACCCGTCCTTTTCAACACGAAGCTCACCCTTAAGTGTTTGAATCGTTTGTTCCGGAAGGAAGTGACTGTCCGTTCCTGAAGGAAGAAAACGGCCATTAATAAAGAGTTCTGATACCTGGGCAACGTGCGAGCAGAGCGTGTCGTTTGAAATAACATTGCCACTGAGTTTCTGGCTTTCAATAACGGACCCTGTGTCGTCACGGGCTTCGAGTCTGCCATCTTTCAAGGTGATATAAGCGGTACCTTCTGCCATATCATCCTTGATCTCACGGGCATGGGTGACAACCGGGAGAATAAGATCGGATGTGCCCTGTGCATCCGTTACTGAAAGATTGAGATGCTGTAGAACCGAGATACGGGCGCTGACATCCCCCTTGCTGTTCGTTGTCACCGAATCTATCCAGAATTGTGCGACTGTTTTTCCATCGACTGTTTTCAGCTCAAGATTACGTTCTTGACGGTCAGGATAAAGACTGCTGAGATCGAGAGCTACGGCACTGCTGGTAGCCGTTCTGCCTGACAGGACCTGTTTGAATTGAGAGAGTGTCGCATCTGCATCAAAAGTCAGGCTGTTCTCGGCAATAGTGTCTGAACCTTTGAAATAGGTGACTATCCCACTGTCAGCAGCGGGTGGTGACTGGCATTCCTGGTCAGCTGTGAAAAAAATATCGGCAGTAGAAATGGCAGTGCCGTCCAGAACATCGAAAGTAATACTGGCCGATGAATCATCCCCATCGTAATCGGTTACGGTAAACTCAAACGTTTCACTCAAGGGTTTGCCCCCTGGGTGCAACTGACCTGGCGAAGCCTTGTAAAACCAGCGACCGTCCGCCTGGAAAAAGAAGTTTCCATATTGTCCTGTTAGCTTATTCCAGTCAGCCCTGTTTCCAGAGGCTTCAGCAGGGTAGTCTTCTATGGCCTTCTGGTTAACAGCGGTCAATCTTGCATCATCATTCCCGGCATCATTTTTAGTGAATAGTCTGCCTCTCTGGTGCCAGCTAGCTAAGGAGCCTTCTATCAAATCTACCGCCGCGTGGACTTTTGCGACAGGCACGTCGTCGGTAACTTCAACTTCTTGACCGGCCAGGGAGCGGTGTTGAGTAATGAGATCACTTTTTAGATAAGGGAGGGTAAAACGGATACTGTTCTGCCCCTGACCGTCAGGATGCTTTAGCGGTGCATCAAGAGTAAATTCAGCCAGACCGGAGCCGCGCGCAGGCATCTGGAAGTGAATGGCTATCTTTTCCTTGCCGTTAACGGAGTATATTCCATTAAGAACACGTGAACTGTCTGATATTTGCCAACGCAGAGGGTAAGCCTGTCCATTATCAATCACTTCAAGATTCTTTGGAGCGAACTTCTGCAGTGATGGCAGGTCAAAAGTAAGATCCGTCTTTTCACTGCTAATGGGAGGGTTCTGTTGTCTGACATAAATGACCGTATGCTCATCAATGGCCAATCGAATTGGGTTACCAATAGGAGGGAGGTAATCTGTCGCGATGTTGCCAGCCTGGTCACTGACGTATGCATTGGGACTGATACCGATAAGGTCCTGAGTAACGGGAATCGGGGTCTGCCAGCTTGAGCCGCCATTGGGAATCAACCTGGCATAGGGGAACACAACAGGGTTAGTGTCTCTCAGTTCAATTTCCCTGCTATTTTCGACTCCGTCTATGCGACCACTGAGCATTGTGGGTAACGTCTGACCGATACTGTCAACGTCATCGATTCGGGTCCATGCAAAGGTATCCAGAATAAATGAATGGCTGTCACTGGCTCTATTCCCAAAAAGATCGGAAGCTGAAGCATCGATCAGAACAGAGCCATCAACAAGACCTGCACTGTTGCCTCCCATTTCATTAAAAATGCATTGCCAGTGACCACCGGAAATAGTACTTGAGACTTGCAGGCTTTTACCGTTTTGATCCGTCAGGATGACCAGAACACTCTGGCCGTCTTCAATATCCGTGACGGTACCGGTGATGAGCAGGTGCCCTGACTCCTTGAGATTAACGACATTATCGACTGTGATCGGTATAGCAATTTTCAGAACAGCACTGTTGTCGTTTACTTGTGCCCGATCATTGCTGAACTGGCCAGAGCGCAGCCGTTCAGACTCTGCACCTTCAGATCTTGCCCCTGTTTGAAAGCCCGCTGCTGGTACAATCCGGACCAGACTCAAGGGTAAGACAAAGGGCACGGTGACACTTTGGCCATGTCCGGATGTGGTGGCAGGCTCTCGTCTGAGAGCATCAGAAGGTTCGCTTGTCTCTGTAAAAAGCTCATCCAGGGCCTGGGGTTCTGGAATCAGTTCAAGATCGGAGTCATCTTCTACTTCAACAGTAATACTGGAGGACAGGGCAGTGCCAGTGTCTTCAGGAAAAATTCTCTGACGGGAACCATCCGGTAATAGCTTCCAGACAACGCCTGAAACTTTCCCGATTCTGGCACCTTCAGATGGAATGACCAGCTTTCTCATGACCTTACTTCCCGGGTGGCATCCGGTCTGCGGGCAGAGTGAATTTCAGTGAGTCGAGCAGTCTTCCGGTGATATGCAGTAGTCGGTACTTGGCTTCCAGCTCATGGGTTAAAGCCCGGTTCCAGGCCATGTTGGCTTCCAGCTTTTCGTTTTCGGCATTCAGGACATCCACTAAGGTCCGCTCTCCCAGGATAAACTGTCTGCGATAGGCTTTGACGGTCATATTGATGGCCTCAAAGTGCTCTTCCAGTTTGGGAAGCTGTCTTTTGAGTTGCTGGCGAGCTTCCCAGGAAAGCCTGACTTCTTCCTGAACCTGTAGCCTTGCCTGTGAGTAAATGTCCTCAGCCTCCTCTCGCCGGGTCAGGGCAGCCTTCATCAGACCGGTATCTCTGCCACCACTGAACAGGTTGTATCGGGCGTGAAACATAATAGCGTAATCATCGTCTCTGCCCTTGATCCCGTTAAGGTTGTAATTCCAGGAACGACCCGCTTCGATAGACAACTCGGGATAAAAGCGTCCTTTGCTGGCCTCGTACTCATGATCGGCAGCCTTTTGGTCAAGTGTGGCTGACTGCAGGAGTGGATAGTCGCTTGTAGCCACTCTCAAAGTGTCGTCCAGTGTTTCTGGAATCAGGCTGGTATCGGGATCTGGTGCGATCAAATTATCTGGTTGAATACCCACCAGTTTCAGGAACTGTATCCTGGCGTCGTTCAGGTTATTCTCGGCAGCAATGACATTGGCATGCGCTACTGCCAGACGCCCTCTGATCTGGCTCAAATCGGCTACGCTCTGAACTCCATGCTCTGAGCGTTTAAAGATCGAGTAATAGATCTCTTCATGGGCATCCAGATTCTGATGAGCCATTTTCAGGGCTTTTTGCTGCATCAGGATCGTCAGAAAAGAGCGAGTCACATCAAGAGCCATTTCGGAGGCGATATTCAGGAGGCGGTATTGCTCTGAGTGAGTTGCTGCCTTCGTTCTGCGGTCATTGTTCAGGGTTGAGAAACCTTCGAAAATCATCTGGCGCAGTACAACAGAGGCTTCCCGTCGTCTGAGGTATTCGTCAGTAGAAGGTCCGCCGCTGCGGGTTGCCGGGCTGTCAGTGCGCTCATGACCGACGCCAGCATGAAGATCCAGAGTGGGGAGATAGCTTGATTTTGCAACGGTTTCATCGTGTTTGCGTTCCTGAACCTTATGAAGAGCCTGTTGCATTTTCGGGTTAGTGATGAGGGCAATACTGACCACTTCTTCAAGGTTCTGCCCGTGGGTCTGGTGGCTGGAAAGAGTGAGAAATACGACAAGAGCCAGACCTACTGACGGCTGACGTCGTTGAAATGGCAGTTTCATGTGAGCTAATTCAGTAAAGAACGGTGGCGAAAAAAACAGATGGAGCTAGAACTATTTAAGGGTAGGTGATTTTCCTCCGGTCTGCTTTTTCTTTATTGCTGCATGAATGGTGAGACCTTTCGAGGGATTATGGCGGTCCTGATATTCATGCTCTACTCTAACTTAGCGTTCCACTGTCGTTGAGAACATGACTAAGGCGAGCGAAATGAGCCGGGATCCCATACTGAATTGCCTGGTCTGGCTGGCAAACTATTATGAACGGTCGGTCTCTCCTGAAGTTGTTTTATCGGGTCTTCCTCTTGAGGATGGATTTATTCCTGAGCATCTGCTTAGAAGAGCGGCTGAAAATGCAGGACTACTGACGTATGAGAAAGCACTAAACCTTTCCGAAGCGGGTCTGCCAAAGGGTAGCCTTCCTTGCCTGGCATGGTGGCAGGATTTGCCCATCATTATTCTTGCTGTTGAGGATGGGAAAGTCAGGCTGCTGAATCCTTCGGAGCCATTAAAACCTTACAGTTTTTTAGTTGAAGAGTTTCAGAAAAGCACCCGTGATGTTCTTATTCTGTTTAGTCCTGCCAGTATCAGAGACGATCGAGAACCGGACCTGGAGCCCGCTTTGCATGAGCACTGGCTCTGGGGGGCTCTTCTGGCCGGAAGGGCCATCTATCGGGAGATATTGCTGGTTTCACTGCTGGTTAATCTCTTTGCGCTGTCTGTTCCCCTGTTTGTTCGTCTGGTCTATGACCGGGTGATCCCGGGTATGGCCATGGGAACGCTCAATGCTCTGACATTAGGAATATTGTTGGTCATTGTCTTTGAGTTTTCCTGCAGATACCTGAGAAACCGGTTTATTGATCTGGCTGCCAAAAAGTCTGACCTGCTGATAGCCAGCCGGATTTATGCCAAGGTTATGGCTATGCAGTTATCAGCCAAACCTGCTTCCACAGGAGCATTCGCCCGGCAGCTTCAGGACTTTGACGCCATCAGGGAATTTCTTACGTCCACCTGCCTTATCGCTGTGGTGGATATTCCTTTTGTTTTGGTTTTTCTTTTGGTGATTGGTCTTCTTGCCGGCGGACTGGTCTGGATACACATTGTTGCCATTGCGTTGATGGTTCTGGTGAGTTTGTTGATACAACCCGCATTGCGCCGCACTATAGAAGAGGGTGAGCGCTTGTCAGCAAGAAAGCAGGGAGATCTGGTTGAAAGCCTGACCGGTATGGAAACTCTGAGGCTGGCGGGTGCACAGTGGCGTTTCCAAAAACGTTGGGAGCAGGCTGTAGGTCAAATGGCCACCTGGGGGTTAAAGACTCGGACGATCACCGGAACAGTGACGGTGGTTGCACTTTGTGCACAGCAGCTGACGACAGTGGCCGTTATCTATTACGGGGTGAATGCCATCAGCATTGGCATGATCAATCTGGGGGCGCTCATAGCGGTTATGATGTTAACCGGCAGAGCTATGGCTCCTTTCATGCAACTGGCTCTATTGGCAACCCGCTACCATCAGGCAAAGACTGCCTTCAGGGTCACCGGGCAATTAATGGCTCAACCGGATGAACAACAGACCGGCCATCATTTTCGCAATCTGGGTCGGCTCGAAGGCAGGATTGGCTTTGAGCAGGTGTCCTTCAAATATCCGGGCGCAGCAGTGCCTGCGCTGGTGGACTTGACTCTGAAGATTCCATCAGGTGAAAAAGTAGCTATTGTGGGACGGTCTGGTTCCGGCAAGTCAACGCTGGCCAGAACTCTGGCTGCGCTCTATACGCCCGAACAGGGACGAATCACCTTGGATGATATTGATATCAATGATATTCATCCTCGCCACTTGAGGAAGAAAGTTGGTTTTCTTGCCCAGGAGCCCTGGCTTTTCCATGGCACGATAAAAGACAACATTATTCTGGGTCATAACGACATTGAAGAAGCAGCTCTCTTAGTTGCAGTAAAGGCATCTGGAGTCAGTGCTTTTACAGGGATGTCACTGGCTGGATTGGAATACCATGTTGGAGAAGCTGGACAGAGGCTCTCTGGTGGTCAGCGTAAAGCTGTCGCTTTGGCCAGAGTTCTTTTGAATAAGCCCGATGTGCTGGTGCTGGATGAGCCCACTGCTCATATGGACAGCCTGTTGGAGGACCAGATACGTCAGACTCTTGCTGATCTTCCAGCCACCACCACATTGATATTGATGACGCATAGAAGCAGTCTTTTGGATGTGGTCAGTAGAGTTATTCTGCTAGATGGAGGGCGATTGGTTTCAGATAAGGCCAGAGAAGACATCAGGGCTGAGTCGTCATGAAGGAAGAAAGTCGCTGGCAGAGATGGTTACTAGAAACAGCTGGAAGCCGCGATCAGGCTAGACTGCTTGATCTTTCTGTTCACAGCCGATGGTTTGTCTGGATGCTTCTGGCTCTTCTCGTTGTGCTGATTCTCTGGTCATGCTGGGCGGAACTTGACGAGGTTGTCACCGGTTATGGTCGGGTAGTACCTGACAGCCGGGTGCAGCTGGTACAGAGTCTGGACGGTGGCATATTGAAGTGGATAGGGGTCAGGGAGGGGGATCATGTCAACAGGGGCGATACACTGGTGCAGGTAGATGAAACCCGTTACCGGTCCAGCTTGATGGTGAATGAAACCGAACTGGAAGACACAGCATGGGAAGTTCTAAGACTTGAAGTGGAATTGAATTCACTCCACGAGAAGGAAGGTCAATGGCAGATTACTCGATCCGAATTACCGGATAAATTCCATGCAGAACCTGTTGATTTGATGAGACTTGAACAGCAGAATGCCATTCTTGACAAGAGATTAGAGTCGTTTATAAGTCAGCTCGATATATTGTCTATCCAGGAAAGTCAGAAGAGTCAGGAGCTGAAAGAGCATCGACAGAAAATAAAAACCCTGAGCCGAAGTGACAGCCTTATCGAAGAAGAACTGAAGCTGAAAGAGCCTCTCGTTCGCGAAGGGCTGGTCACTCAAGTGGATATTCTGGGGCTGCAGCGTCGAGCCAATGAATTGAAAGGCGAGCTAGAGAGTGCAAAATTGATGGAGCCCAGGCTGGCATCCGCTTTGAGTGAAGCCCGCAGTCGCTACAGAAGCACAGCTGTGCGCTACCGGGCAGATGTCCAAAAGGAACTGCAGTCGGCTCGCGAGCGTTTGGGAAGATTGACTGAAGGGCAGGTGGGGCTTAAGGACAAAGTCCACAGAACATCGCTTTCAGCCCCTGTCAGTGGGCTGATAAAAGTGGTCCATGTGAATACGCCGGGCAGTGTTATTCAACCCGGTGCCACGTTGATTGAAATTGTCCCTGAAGGGGACAGTCTGGTGGTTGAAGCTCAGGTGAAACCATCGGATATTGCTTTTCTGAGATCAGGTCAGAATGCCCAGGTGAAACTGACGGCTTATGAAAATGCTTCCTACGGAAGTCTTAAGGGAACATTGGAGTCGATCAGTGCGGACACGCTGGAAGATGATCGGGGGCAGCCTTATTACCGGATCAGGGTAAAGTTACCCACCACTGAAGATCAGTGGCCTGTTCTGCCAGGTATGACAGCCGTAGTCGATGTGCTTACCGGGAGGAGAACCGTCATGAATTATGTGATGGCGCCAGTCCTGAAAGCCATACAATGAAACGAACTTGAATCAGGCACAATATGTATTTCCGGATTGTAGTTGGTGGCTAACTTGCAGGTGGCTGAGCCAGTGTATACAGGGTATACCTCATCGACATTTGACCCACGAATCAACGACTATGCGGGTAATCCAGGCTCAGGAGGTGAGAATGTTGAGTATCTGGATTATGTAATGCTCAGCACTGAATTTGGTCGTAAGCAATCCACGATTAACCGAGTGGATGTCCCTCGAACCACCGATGACGCATTGTGGAAGCACTGGAATCTGTCAGATCACTTTCCTGTAACGGCAGTGATTAAAGAATGAAGTATGGTGTATGGCTATTCGTGATACTAGGGCTCGGTTATACAGTCTGGTTCGTAAAGAGTAGTGAAGGGGAACTAAGCAGAGCTCCTTATCTTGCGGTTACAAAACAGGATGCTGAATTACCAACGCTTGAGCATAGTAAAGCGTCGGCAAAGACTGATAATGAGACTGCTATGAGTGAGCAGCCTTTTGACAGCGATGCGCTGAGTGTTGGTGAAGGTCGCCAGTTGCGACAGGCTCTGGCGGATTTTTGGCAACGTTGTCAACAACAAAACAATTGCTCTGAACAGTTAATAAAGCTCAAGCATCAATTGACCGACGAGCGGTTTCATCTGGTGAGTCAATACCTCACCATAAATGCCCGGTGGCAGCGAGTATTGGGAGATATGGCGTTGTCAGATCTGAAAACGCTGAAAGAGCAAGTGAATAAGGTCAGGCAAGAAGCGTTCCGCGTCTGGACCAAGGATGGCTTTGCTTTTTTTGCTGATGAATTTGCCTTATACGACTACAAGCTGGATGCGCAAAGCCTGAAAGAGCTTCCTTCTGATGAGTTTGTTGATCGTTACCTGTCGTTACGAGAAAAATGGCAGAGTGAAGACGATGTATTTGGATTAACGACCAAGACAGCTCAGTATGAACAGGCGTTATCGCTAATGCCTGAGCAATATACAGCTTCAGAACGAGAGCAAGTCAGAACAGCGCTGGCTCAACATTATTTAAGTCGTGAACAAGAGTTTGTGATAATAAAGCGGCAACAGCAATTGATTGAGCAGCAACAAAACGTTCAGGATTATCAGGCAGGGTTACGAGAGCTCAAAGCACAACTGGCCATGCAGAGGGCTGGTCAGGACTCTGAGCTTGCTGGGGAGCGTTGGCAGTCCTACTATCAGAAACAAGTGGAAGACTATCGACGTCGTTTTTTTGCACAAGAGGAAAGCAAATGATGCTCTGCTCATTGGGATAAGAGGTGATGCCAATAGTCGTTCTGAAAAGCCTCTAGAGGCTAATGTCTATTTGTAGACCTGATGTGCCACCACTTCATTAAATTAGGCCTCGTCCTTAAAATCTGTGGGTCATCAAATTGCCTCCAGCGAGCCTGCACGTCGTCTGGCTCGGAGCTGCCTGATCTGTTTTTTATCTTCACCTGCCAGTGTTACCCGAACATAAATTACGTGCTCTTCTGCAGCCAGGCGAGCTTGTTCAGCCTGGCCTGCCAGTATGGCTGCCATAATGTCTCTATGCTGCTGAAGCAGCTGGGTACCCGTTTCCTGATTGTTATACATACCGCCAATATTGGCGGCAATATTATGCTCCAAAAGGCTGAAAATACCGCGCATGGCTTGCAGAAGGATAATGTTGTGAGAGGCCTCAGCAATAGCGAGGTGAAATGCAAGGTCTGCCTGACTTTCCTGATCAGTCCCCGTACTCTCTTCCAAGAGCCTGAAGGCCTTCTGCAGATTTTGTTTATCCTCTTCTGTTGCTCTTTGGGCAGCGTAGAATGCACAGGTACCTTCCAGAAGTACCCGAAATTCCAACACATCATCCTGAGCGTTCGGGTGCTTGCCCAATATGTCTACCAGTGGGTTGGTAACCGATCGCGTCAAGATATCTGTTATGTAATGTCCGCCGCCCTGACGGGACCGGAGAATGCCTTTGGCTGCCAGTGTCTTAAGAGCTGTGCGTAGTGATGGGCGGGAGACTTCTAGTTGCTCTGCCAGTTTTCTCTCTGGTGGAAGACGATCTCCTGGTTTGTAAACACCTTCCAAAATCATGGTTTCCAGCTTTCCGGTAATACGGTCTGCCAGGGTTTGTTGTTTCACTTCTCTTTCTCTCTATTAGCCCTTGGTGGTATTGGAACCGCCTCGATCTGTAGTTGCAAGATCTTTATTCAAATGAACAAAAATTAACATTTATTCATTGACAGTGATCATACATGATCATTACTCTGCGTGAAAATTGGGTAATTGGTAAGACCAATCCTTTTTTTAAGTGTTTTGTTGACTGCAAAATTAGTATAAGAGAGGTAACCTCCCATGAGTCTAGGTGTTCAGGCTTTGTTGGCTTTTGCTCCCATTCTTGTCACCGCTGTTCTGCTGCTTGGCTTTCGCCTGCCAGCCAGAACTGCGATGCCTGCAGTCTTTCTAATAACGGCAGGTATTGCTGTGTTTGCCTGGGATGTTTCATTTAAACGTGTCATGGCTTCCTCGCTGCAGGGGCTTGTCTTTACCATTGCTGTGCTCTGGATAATCTTTGGTGCAATTCTGCTGCTGAATACACTCAAACATTCCGGCGCAATAACTGCTATCAGGGCTGGCTTTGTGGGGATTACGCCAGATCAGCGTATTCAAGCCATCATTGTCGCCTGGCTATTTGGTTCGTTTATCGAAGGTGCATCGGGCTTTGGTACTCCAGCGGCTATCGCAGCGCCTCTTCTGGTTGCGATAGGCTTTCCGGCACTGGCCGCCGTTATGGTCGGCATGATGATTCAAAGTACACCAGTGTCGTTTGGTGCTGTGGGTACACCCATTATTATTGGGGTAAACAAAGGTCTGGATACCCAGACGATTGGTGAGCAACTGGTGGTTCAGGGGGGCAGCTGGGACGCCTTCTTGCAGCTGATTACCAGTGAAGTTGCCATCATCCACGCAGTAGTCGGCACATTGATGCCTCTGTTCATGGTAATGATGATGACCCGCTTCTTCGGACAAAATAAATCCTGGAGAGAAGGTTTACAGATTCTGCCATTTGCTATTTTTGCCGGTCTCTCATTCACCATTCCCTATGTCTTCACTGGCATTTTTCTGGGTCCTGAATTCCCGTCTCTGCTTGGTGGGCTGATAGGTCTGTCAGTCGTCACAACAGCGGCTAAAGCTGGCTTCCTGATGCCAGAGAAAGTATGGCAGTTTGCACCGGCTGAAAAGTGGCCTGTTGAGTGGACAGGGAAACTGGAAATCAAACTGGACAGCTTAAGTGCTAACAGGGACATGTCCCTCTTAAAAGCCTGGATGCCTTATGTACTGGTTGCAGTCCTGCTTGTTCTTAGCCGCACCAGTGACAATGTTAAAGCCTTCACCCAATCTGTTTCTTTAAGCTTCAGCAATATTCTGGGAGAAGCGGGTATAAGTGCCAGCATTCAACCTTTTTATCTACCCGGAGGAATACTGGTAGCAGTGGTATTATCTACAATTTTCTTACATCGTATTTCCCTAAAAGATATGAGAGCGGCTGTTGGGGAATCTACAGGTACTCTGCTGGGAGCAGGTTTTGTACTCATGTTCACGATTCCTATGGTTCGCATACTGATTAATTCTGGTGTGAATGGTGCAGGCCTCAGCAGTATGCCCGTGGCTATGGCCAGCTTTGTGGCAGACACTTTTGGTAGCGTTTACATGGTCTTTGCGCCGACTGTTGGCGCACTGGGTGCTTTCATTTCTGGATCCAATACTGTCAGTAACATGATGTTGTCTCAGTTCCAGTTTGGTGTGGCCGAAGCTTTGAGTGTTTCTGGTGCCATGATAGTGGCAATGCAGGCTGTTGGGGCTGCAGCAGGTAACATGATTGCCATCCACAATGTGGTGGCTGCCTCTGCTACAGTTGGTTTACTGGGGCGTGAGGGCGCAACTCTGAGAATGACCATCCTGCCCACCATCTACTACGTGATATTTGCCGGTATTCTGGGCGCATTAGCTGTGACCACTTTTGGAATCACTGATCCTCTGGTCAAATGACCAGAAATTCGGAGCCAGACTGCCTGGCTCCTGTTGTCGAGGTTTTCTGTATGTCTGAACTTTACGTGAATGCTATGGGCGACAGCAGTCAGCAACCCACATCCAGTCCCCGCAAAAAAAGAGTCTACCCTTCACCGCCTGAGACAGTGTATTTATACGGAACCTGTCTTGTTGATCTGTTGCAGCCTGAAGCGGGTCTTGATGCTTTAAAGCTGCTGGAGAGAGAAGGCATCAAGGTTGTGTTTGCAGAACAGCAAACCTGCTGCGGCCAACCCGCCTATGCCTCCGGATACGATGATGAAGCCCGTGAGGTGGCCCGTCTACAGATGGGCATCATGCCAGAAGATTGGCCGGTTGTGATTCTGTCCGGTTCCTGTGGTGGCATGATGAATCAGCATTACCCCAAACTCTTTGCTGGCCACCCTGAAGAACAGCAGGCTCTGAAGTTTGCAGACAGGGTGTTTGAATTCACCGAATTCCTTGTGCATGTACTGGATTATCAGCCAGAAGATAAAGGTAAGTCGGAAATGGTCGCCGTTCATACTTCCTGCGCTGCACGAAGAGAGATGAATGTTCATCAAACCGGCTGGGCTTTGATTGATACTCTCACCAATGTTACCCGCGTTACCCAGGATCACGAATTTGAGTGCTGTGGATTTGGCGGTTCCTTCTGTGTGCGTTACCCGGATATTTCCGGCGCTATGGTAAACGACAAAGTAAAAGCTATTTCTGATACCGGAGCAGACCGGCTGGTGAGTGCAGACTTTGGTTGCCTCATGAATATAAACGGTGCCCTCGAGTTCCAGCAAAAGGAAATGAGAGGAGAACATTTTGCCTCTTATCTCTGGGAACGGATCGGAGGTGACAATCTATGAACGAACGCATTCCGGCCCGGAACCTGAGCTTTGACGAGCGGGTTGAACGTGATCTGAATAATCCACTGCTGCGCACCAACTTCCGGGAAGCCATGGACTTCCTGATGGATAAGCGAAGTGATCGCTTTACTGATGATCAGCAGCTGCAGAGCTTGCGTGATCTTGGGGCAAGCATTCGCAAGAGAGCGCTGTCAAAACTCCCAGATTTGCTCGAGCAGCTGGAAATGAAATTACGTGAGAATGGCGTTCGTGTGCACTGGGCTGAAACGCCTGAGCAGGCGAATCAGATTGTTCTGGATATTGCCCGGCATCACGGTGCTAAAACCATGATCAAAGGCAAATCGATGGTCAGTGAGGAGACTGAGTTAAACGAATTTCTTGGGCATGAAGGCATCACTCCGGTAGAAGCAGATATGGGGGAATATATTCTTCAGTTGGCTGGGGATAAGCCTTCTCATATTGTGATGCCCGCCATTCACAAGACTAAAGGAGACATTGCTCAACTGTTTGAGGAAAACCTGGACGAGTGTGAATACACAGAAGACGTTGATGAGCTGATTCAGGCTGCCCGCAAAGAACTACGAAAACGCTTTCACGAAGCGGATATTGGGCTCACCGGCGTAAATTTTATGGTGGCTGAAACGGGTACACTTGTTCTGGTTGAGAATGAGGGCAATGGTCGCATGGCCACCACTGTGCCAAAAATCCATATTGCCATGACCGGCATAGAAAAGGTTATTGAATACCTGGACGACCTGCCGCCTTTGCTGACTCTGCTGACCAATTCGGCCACCGGTCAGCCGATAACCACTTATGTGAATATGATTTCTTCTCCCCGTAAAGGCAGGGAAGACGGGCCAAAAGAAGTGCATCTGGTTTTGCTGGATAATGGTCGCAGCATTCCCTACGCCGACCAGGAAATGCGGCAAACTTTACAGTGTATTCGTTGTGCTGCCTGCATGAATCACTGCCCGGTTTACGCACGCCTGGGAGGCCATGCCTATGGCACCACTTACCCTGGCCCGATAGGTTCAATACTTTCTCCTCATCTGCTGGGCCTGGAAGAAACCAGAGACTTACCCAGTGCTTCCACTCTGTGCGGTGCCTGCTCAGAAGTCTGCCCGGTACGTATTCCAATTCCCGATATACTCAGACGACTGCGCCATGAGGGAGTCCGTAAACTCAAGAAAGGGGAAAAGGCGGTTATTCGCGGCCAGGGTGCCAAGTACACCCATACAGAAAAAGCGGTCTGGCTCAGTTGGAGTAAGCTCTACAGCTCGCCTGCCCTCTATAGAGGTTTTGTACTTTCAGCCACACTTCTCAGGGGCCTTACGCCATCGAAAATGAAAGGCTGGACAGATTTTCGAGCGTCTCCCCAACCTTCAAAGAGAAGCCTGCACAGTCTGGTAAAGCAATACAAAAAACAACAGGAAGGCGCTGAGCAATGAGTACTGGCATTGAATCCAGAACCAATATTTTAAATCGCCTGCGCAAGGGGTCAGGCAAAGACCCAAGTCTTTCTCTGGCTGACGATTGTGGGCAGACAGCTTGTTATGATTGGGATAAGAGTCAGCGCATGCAGAATTTTATTAATGCTATGACTGCGGTAAAAACAGAAATTCACCTCACCACTGAAGCGCTTTGGCCAGAACTTCTTACCGTGATACTCTCTGAGAAAAACATCAACAGCTTACTGGTGTCTTCCGAGAAAGAAACCGGTAGGCGTATGGCAACCCATAAATCCGTTGTTGAATCCGGGTTAATTTTGCAAACCGTGCCAGACGACCCGTTAAGCCTGAAGGACGAACTGTTCTTTGATATTCCGGCAACACTGACAACCTGCCGAAGTGCCATTGCCGAGACTGGCAGCCTGGTTATTTGGCCTGATGAGTTTGAGCCCCGGGCAATGTCGTTAGTCCCGCCTGTCCACTTTGTCCTGCTAAAAGCAAAACATATATATAGTACCCTGGCCGATGTTATTAGGCAGGAAGGCTGGGCCACAGGAATGCCTACCAATGCTTTACTGATTTCCGGACCATCCAAAACTGCAGATATTGCCCGCATTCTCGCTTACGGTGCCCATGGTCCGCGTGAACTCATTGTCCTGCTGGTGGAGTAGGTAGCTTGTTGTCCTGCTAATGAGGTATAAGAGAGAACAACTGAGCGTTGCTGTGACCGGTTCTCATCTTCATTCGCGTAAGACCTTCAACGGCTTGGGGGGCTTACGCGAATTGAGGATGAAGATGCTAAGAATCTGTTGCTTTGCGATGGGAAATCCAGATAATTTTTCCTCTCACATAGGGTTATTGCTCAGCTCTGAGCCTTAACTCCATTCTTCAACACTCATTTCCTTCGATCATGTTGGTTTCATCATGCATCAATTCATACGTCACATCACCTGTTTTTTTCTCTTCCTGCTCACTCTCCAAGAAAGTAGCGCCGACGTCATTCTTCATGCTTTCAACTGGAAATACTCGGAAGTCAGCGAGAAAGCTCATGAGCTATCCAAGCTGGGGTACAAGATGGTGCTGGTATCCCCTCCACTGAAAAGCACCGGTAAAAAATGGTGGGCCCGGTATCAGCCGCAGGACTACCGTGTGATAGAAAACCCTTTGGGTGACACTAATGACTTCAAGCAGATGCTTAATGCCCTTAAACGTTATGGTTTGGTCGTATATGCTGACATCGTCCTGAATCACATGGCTAACGAAGCTTCTGAAAGGAGTGATCTTAATTATCCCGGGCAAAAAATCCTTACACAATATACAGTCAGCCCTGCGAAGTACTCCTCCCTGAGGCTTTTTGGCGATCTGAGCAAGAACCTCTTCTCTGCCCCGGACTTTAACCCTTCAAAATGCATCAATAACTACAACTCGCCTTATGAGGTTCAAAACTGGCGGCTTTGTGGCGTACCTCCAGATCCGGGTCTGCCCGATCTGGTGAACAATGACTGGGTTGTTGAGCAGCAACAGAACTATCTCAGGAGTTTGCGTGACATGGGGGTCAGGGGCTTCAGGATTGACGCAGCGAAGCATATACCTCTTGAGCATGTAAATCAGGTCATTACAGCTGACATCAGGCATGGCATGCACATATTTGGAGAGATCATTACCAGTGGTGGAAAGGGAAGCCCTGAGTATGACAGGTTTCTGAAACCATACCTGGATGGTACAGGTTTTGCCGCTTATGATTTCCCGCTATTCAGTAGCCTCTACAATGCTTTCAAAATCGGTGGTAGCCTGAACCTTCTTGTTGATCCCCTTGCCTATGGTCAGGCTCTTCAGTCAGGAAGAGCAATAACTTTTGTTACTACGCATGACATTCCGAATAACCAGGGCTTTCGTTACCTGATCATGGACGAGACTGATGAGCAGTTGGCCTATGCCTATATCATGGGACGTGATGGAGGAGTTCCCCTGGTGTTCTCCGATCATAACGAGAGCGGGGATAATCGCTGGGTAGATGCATACAAGTCCAGCACCTTAAAAGCCATGCTCGAATTTCACAGAGCCAACCAGGGGCTACCAATGAGAATAATAGGGCAGGGTGATTGTTTTCTTCTGTTTAGCCGAGGTGAGCCAGACGCCGCTGCGGTGGTCGGTATCAACAAGTGTGAACATGGCCAGGAGTATTGGGTAAATACGGAGGAGTACAAATTCTTCTGGCATCAAACTTACTTTGATGTCATCGAACCTGCTGACACATTCATAGTAAACAGCCAATGGCATAGGCTATACATACCGGGGCGTAGGGCTAAAATGTGGATGCGGCGGTGATGATCTAACACGATAAGAACTTTTGACTGGCGCATTGCTGAAGTGCATTGTTAAAGGTACAACCAGACGAAAAAAAACGCCAATCTTGCGATTGACGTTTCCAGAGAAGCTTTGAAATGGCGTCAGCCTGTTGTTGGCCTTCCTTGCATGCATCTTGCAAGCAAGTCCTTTGCTCCCCCCCCCTTGTCCATTAGTTGTAGTTTCCCAAACCTGTCTGGTTTTCATCATCTGTGGTTATACCTGATTTTCTTCGGCCAACCTGGTTCGATCCGGCTAATTTTTGCTGAAAGTCGCCAGATGCCTTCATGAGCTGCATTAAAAAGATAATGAAATTACCTGGGACAGGTCTGTTGAATGCCTGCTTCTGTCATAGCCCTGCATGATTTACCTGCGGTGTGGGGTTTTGTGTAAGGAGGTTCGATTCGTAACAGATGGCTGCCCGTAATCCACCAATCTATAGATACTGTAAGTTTTCTAATGATTCGCAATCCACTGGGATTCCTTGAATTCTACATATTGGCACGCAGTATGCTGCATTCTACTTGCACGGCAAGCTCAGACCCGTTCCAGGAGGGATGTAATGGCCAAGGATGGCCACCAATAATAATTACAGCCGGGAAACCTGAGATATTTCAAGCCCTGCCAGCCAGGGCTTAGTTTTCTTAACATAGTCATAAGCGACTAGAGCCGGGTGTGGATTGTCTGGAAAAGCGATTATTTATTCAGGCTGGAGTCAGAAAGCGTTCCTATCTAGGTGCCTGTCCGAAAACCCTCAACCACTTGAAAACATAGGCTTATAGCCCAATATAAGGAACGAAGATTTTCCACAACGAGCCGTTTCCACTTGTGCGCCAAACCATCAACTCACAAATGCAGCTGGGAGATGTTGACATCTCTGCCATCACATTCAACCTCAGGTCAAGGGACGATATTCCTCGATTGCTGTTGGCATTGCAGCATATCTGGACAAATATCGAGTTGAGGAACCAGGTTTTCCAACTACTTGAGAACGTGATTTCTGCTGATCACAATAACGGACGGCCTGGAATGGACCTATGGCACATATTGGTCTTTGGCGCCTTGCGACTGGTCATCAACTGTGATTACGATCGACTTCTGGAGCTGGCTAATGAGCATGGAACCCTTCGAAAAATGCTGGGCCATGGGCCTTATTGCGAGCACCAGTACAAACTGCAAACCCTGCAAGACAACATTGCTTTGTATACGCCGGAAATCCTTGATCAAATCAATCAGGTCGTCGTCAATGCCGGTCACCAGCTGGTAAAAAAAAGAAGAAGAGCGGCTATGCGCCCGCGCTGACTTGTTCGTCGTAAAAACCAATGTTCACTTTCCGACGGATATCAACCTGCTCAGGGATGCCACGCGCAAGATGATAGAGTGGGCAACCACTCTGTCTTCGGAGCATCATGAAAGCCTGTGGCGGCAGAGCCGCTATTTGCAGGAGCAGCATAAGAAGCGATTTCACAAAGCCCGCAACCTTAAACGATCCACCTCGACCAACGAAGCGCTTCGGGATGCCCGGCAGAATGATATTAAGCGGCCCATGCCGACTATGTTGCCTACAGCCAGAAGCTTATTAGCAAGGCAGAAGTCACCTTAAAGCTCCTGAGAGCACGTACGCCGGGAGACGTGCGGCTAAAAGAACTGGAACGTTGGGTAAAAGATTCGGACTACCAGTGTCAGCTGATTGTCCGTCGTGTATTGAACCATGAAAGCATCCCTCATAATGAGAAGGTTTTTTCTTTGTTCGAACGTCATACCGAATGGATCAGCAAAGGTAAGGCTGGAACCCCTGTAGAGCTTGGCCTCAGAGTCTGCGTATTGCAGGATCAGTTTGGCTTTACCCTGCATCATCTGGTCATGGAAAAACAGACAGACGACCAAGTGACTGTACCTATTGCGGAAGGTGCCAAACAGCGATTTCCTCAGTTATCACAGGTCAGTTATGACCGAGGTTTCTGGTCAAAAGAAAACCTTGAAAAACTGGAAGAATTACTCGACCGGGCCGTGTTGCCGAAAAAAGGCAGGTGGTCAGAACAGGACAGGCTCCGTGAGCGACACCCGGAGTTTATCAGGGCAAAAAGGAAGCACTCCGCTGTAGAGTCTGATATTAATGCCCTCGAACAGCATGGGCTGGACCGATGCCCGGATACTAGCATTGATGGCTTCCGTCGTTATGTGTCGCTGGCAGTTCTGGGAGCCAATCTGCATCGATTGGGTACCTTGCTGCAAAAGCAGGCAGCCCAGACAAGTAAAAAAGCCGCCTGAAAAGAGAAACAGGTTTGTTGGCAACCAGATTCACCTTTGGGTGAGGCTGCCCTGTGCTCAAAAATCGGAAAGTTGTTCATAAAATGAACAGAAATTAATCAAAAAGTAGCACCCACAAATGAGTAGGCTAAATTTTAATCAAAAAATTTTGGCTGCTGCCTGCTGAATCGGATTACTTGTGGGTTTTCGGGCAGGCACTAAATAGCAGCCGAATAGCGCATTTACTGTACGACATATGGTATTGCACTAGTTTCTGTTCGATCGTAAGGCGTCAATGACTCTCTTCGGGTGTCATGAACACATTTGTACAGGAATCGGGGGTAATTCAGGCTTTGATTTTGGGGTGCTTGAAATGCAGCACAACTTTTAAAGTGAAGGCATAAAAAAGCCACTACTAAGAGTGGCAGCGGTCGGGTTTCTTACAATGTCCTGTGTGGCAGCAATGCTCAGAAGACCCATCCTAAAGACTAACAGTAGAAAAGATGTCAGCTTTAGCTAGAAAATATTTGCATTTGTTTAGAATAAATAATGCTTAGGCTGGTTCAGTTGATATGAACTTTTTACGCATAAATTTCCTTGACAGCTCCACCCGGTGGGAGCGGTAGAACAGGTGAAATATAATGGCGTCGGCTGTCGTTTTTATCAATAATATATACACCGCTTGATGATGGGTAGCTGTGAAGTGGTGATCAGTGCTTTAGGGCCGTTGGAGACTTTTTGGTAGTAAGCGCCAAATAAAGCAGCGTACTGGCTCCCACCCCAAGATTTCTTATTCTTTGCCTGTCTTAACATTCCAGGGGAGAAGCTGTTCCAGTTTCTCAACGGTATCGGCTTAAGGCAGCTCTTTTAAAATATGGTTCAGGTAATCGAAAGGCTCCAGACCATTCACCTTTGCGCTTTCAATCAGGCTGTAGAAAAGGGCACTGGCTTGCGCCCCTTTTGGCGTGTCTGCAAACATCCAGTTCTTGCGGCCAATAGCGAAGGGGCGGATGGTATTTTCCGCTGCGGCATTACTGATATCCAGGTGGTCGTTGTCACAGTAAACGACCAGTTTTGGCCATTGGTTCAATGCATAGCTCATGGCTTGGTGCGACAGGCTGCCCGGGTCTAGCCTGGTTATGTTTTTCTCCAGCCATACATGAAAGTCGTCCAGTAGCGGCTTACTCTTTTGCTGACGCAGGATGGCTTTTTCTGATGGAGGAAGATCTCCTATTTCTTTCTCAATGGCGTAAAGCTTACCGATTTTGCCTAAAGCGACATTCGCCTTGCTAACGCGGGTGTTTTTCACCTTTTTGCCCGGTTTGGCTTCGCCCTCCTGGCATCCAGAAATTTCCTGCGAACGTGGTCGAAGCAACCCGCCTGGGTGATGCCTTCTTGTTTGCATACAGCGTCGTAAATGGCATACCCGTCAGTTTGCAGGTAACCGCTGAACCCTTCGAACAGACGCAGGGGAACCTCCTTGCCTTTTGAGGGATCGTATTCAAACACCACCGATGTTTGTCCGGGTGGCCCATCAAGGCTGACCCACATATATTTGTCAGAGTTGATGGACTTGCTGGTTTCCTTGATCACCTGAATTCGGGTTTCGTCAGCATGGATCACCGAACCGGTCTTTTGATGATCTCTCATCAAATTGATGAGTGGCCGCAGTTCTGTAGACAGCCGAATCAAAGAGTTGGCCATCGTCGTCCGGGTGACAGAGCCACCGTATCGCCTGAGGATATTCTCTTGCCTGTACAAAGGCAGTGCGTCGCAGTACTTGGAGACAATGATCCAGGCCAGTGTGCAAACAGAGAGTGAAGATTTGGGCAGTGGGTGTTTTGGCAGCTTTGCAACTTTAATCTGTTTTGAAAATCAATTTTATGTGCAGAAATTGCTTTGTATCATGCACTGGGCAATCTGCCCGAGCCAGAAATGCTCCACAGATTTTGCCGACGAGGCAAAAAACTATGCCTATTCTTTGGACTATTGAATTTCAGACTGCCATAGCTTGGGAAGACTTGAGCTTCATATTGGCAGGCTTTTGTTTCTGTAATGGATGGAGAAACTAAAGTTTCAACGTTAACTATTACAGAAACTCGAACTGCCGTGAGGCAACGACTACTCTTCGCGAGTCATTCCACTCAGCAGCTTCTCTGCTGCAATGACGCCAGAGCTTTATCACTCTGGCCACCAGGTTGTTCTGCTCATCAGAATAACTTGTCGCACTTGCTGCCCATTTTTTAGAGCGTGGATATCTGTGTTTGCCATCACCCATTACATCGGGTCACAGGTAAGTGCGCACTGAAATCCGGTTACAGCGCATTTTCAAAAAGCCGTTTCAAGAGACCCTTTCTGGATATATTGGCATCCGTAGCCTACAGCCAGACCAGTGTCTTTTATCGGCACTTTCTGATGATTTTATCAACTTTTTTATAAGCAGGCGAACGTGCTAAACCCGGCCATTCTTCAGTATTGGTTATAACAGCAACCGCCTCAGCTGCTGGCATCAGCAAAGCTCAGCTCTCTGGAGCAATGAGCGTCACTGCCCGCAACCCTTGCGTTACAGGCTGTCCCGTCTGGCCACTGCGTGATGTGGCTTCGAATTGAACTTTGTTTAGGGTTTCGGGACTGATTGTCCGATGTGCCAGATTGGGATGGAGGGGTAGAGCTGTGTCTCATTTTTTAATCCGTAACGGCCATAATTTTGGTTTTGGCCGACAGTTGTCTTATGCCGGGCGTAATGCACTCAGGGCAATGATGCCGGGTCAATTTTGTACGGTGGCCACCCACTCTGAGCGATGGAAACAGTTTTGTGCCTGGTGTCAGACCCGAAATATTTGTGAAGCCCATCAGGTGAATAACCAGACATTGAAGCACTACGCCGTTTACCTGCGGGCAAGGCTGGAAGGGCAGGGCAAGCCATTATCTGTTGCCACAGCACAGAATCTGCTGTCTACCTGCAATGTGGTTCTGAAGGCGCTGCGAGACAATGAAGATATAAGGATTAAACCCTCTGAGGCTCTACAGGTGAACCGGGAGAAAATTCGCACTGAACCACCAGAGCTAAGGAGGGATAAGTTGGCACAGGCACAAGCCGAGTTAATTTTGAAAGGTCAGGAGCGAATAGCAACTGTTTTAGGTCTGTGTCGAGAACTTGGGCTGCGTTCCCGAGAAGCTGTATTGCTTGATTGCCGCAGGGCACTTGAGCAAGACAAAGCCTGCGGAAAAATCGATATTGAGCGAGGTACAAAAGGTGGACGTGGCAAATCGACGTCTACCAGTCCTTCACGGGTTGAACGGTGGGTGCCAGTATACGGCAATGCACGTATAGCCTTGTTTCAAGCAGCCAAATTACAGGGTGACAACGACTGCCTGATGCCTGTCGGTAAAAAGCTTGAAGATTTTTTGGCTCTGGTGCGAATGCACAGCGGTCCGGTTCTCAAAAAGTATGGGCTGAATAACCGGCATGATCTCAGGGCGGCCTACGCTTGTGAACAATATCAACAAATTACAGGTTGTTCTGCACCTGTTTTATCAAGTGGTATCAACATTGATAAACACGGTGATCTTCAAGCCCGAAAGGCTATCGCTGATCTGCTAGGCCATCATAGAAGCATTGTGGTCTCATCCTACATTGGCAGTAATCAGCGAGATAGAAGCAAAGGGCAACTGCTGAAAAAGCGATGTTGAATTAGCGATCATGTGTCCTATAGTTACCACTCCTCTTTGGAATATGATCTATGGCGTAGTGACCTCATCCTTAATGAGAGCGCTACAACGGTAATGATCAGAATACGATCTCACAGGTCAGTGTGTTTTGCAGATCCGGCAGATAAAACACGCGCAGCGGTGAGGTGGTTGTCACAGGGAAGTGGCATTCCGGAATCAGCCTGTCAGCTTTGCGATCGGGCATTCAGAGCATCAATTTTCTACTGACGGTAGCAGGCGAAGTCTGTATCCGTATCTGTCGGTCACTTCGGTGATCCACCTATGTCGTATGAGCTTCTGGCTTCGCCAGAATCTTATTCGTGCCTCACGGCAACTGCTCCTGCGTTGCCCTAGCTCCGGCATCCGTGCCGTCGTGCATGGCAGAATTTCTCTGTCATGCGGGGAAGTTCTGTCTTGCATCTTGTTTTTCAGGAAAGTGAGAGAGAACTTCTTATGAATCATTCTTGTGTTGTTAATGATAGTGGCAGTGCCAACGATCTGGTGGCTCGTTTTGCGGAACGCTATGGCTTCCGTGAAGATGAGTTGCTGAATACTTTGGCGCAGACTGCGTTTCGACAGCAGAACGGCAGCGTTCCCACCCGGGAGCAAATGCTGTCTTTGCTGGCAGTGGCAGACAGCTATGGTTTGAACCCATTTATCCGGCAGGTGTGGGCTTTATCCGACAGAAAAGGTGGAGTATTGCCTGTGATATCTGTCGATGGTTGGGTTTGTATCATGAACTCGTATCCAGAAAGTGATGGGATTGAATTCGGTTATCCCGATGAACTTATCCAGTTCGATGAGGATATGAAACCCTGCCATCCCTGGATTGAGTGCACGGTTCACCGTAAAGATCGGGAACATGCGATTCGGGTACGTGAGTATCTTGATGAGCTGTACCGGCCTGCAGTGATAAAGAATGGCAAGAAATTTCCTGGCCCCTGGCAGACTTGTCCTAAGCGAATGCTTCGCCATAAGTCTCAGATTCAGGCCATTCGGATTTCCTATGGTCTCAGCGGATTATTTGAACCGGATGAAGCTGAACGGTTACTGGAAACCCAGATGGGTGATCCTGTGCCTGATCTGCGGGAGTCTGAGTCAAAGCTGGCAGAAGCAGCGGGCAAGAAAGTGAAGGAAAATGCTGGGCTTGTGTCGCCTGAACCGGATGTTCAGGATGACACGCTGGCTGAGATAGCAGGGGAGTTATTACCAGCGAAAGCCATTATTGGTGATGAAGTGCCTGAGCCCAATGGTCTTGAACCACAGGTTGTGTCGTTTATTGAACAGATTGTGGAACGAGCCAGGGGAACAGGAGCTTTTACCGCCGCTCAGGGTTTTGCCCAGGAGCGGTTTAAGGAAGATGGTAATGCTCTGAATTACTGCCTGTTCCGGCTGGATGTGGCGCAAGCCGAATCAGCAGAACAGGCTGTTTAAGGTGATTTGTGATGAAGCAGATCAATCTTGAGCAACGATCCAGGGAATGGTTCGACTGGAGAAGCTGTGGCGTCACAGCCAGTGATGCTGCTGTGATTCTCGGGCAATCGCCTTATAAATCTCGTTGGCAGCTTTGGTGTGAAAAGAAAGGTGCAGAGAAATCAGGGATTCTGAAGGAACCGGATTTATCTTTAAACCCTCATGTTCAACGCGGGATTGAGGATGAAGACGACGCAAGGATTCGGATGGAAGAAGCGTTGGGTGATGCGCCGCTCTTGCCCGTTTGTGGAGAGTGGGAACAGAACCCAAGGCTGCGTGCCAGTTTTGACGGTATGACCAGGGACGGTATTCCGGTAGAACTGAAAGCGCCAAGTGAAAAAGTCTATCAGGATGTGAAGACTTTGAAGGGGCAGTCGGAAGGCTATCGACGCGCATTTGCACAAGTGCAGTTTCAGATGTTGGTTGCAGACTCTAATCGCGCCTGGCTCTGTTTTTATCGAAAAGGTAGGCCGATTCTTCCGGCCTGTATCAGCAGGGACGATCACCTGATTCAGCAGTTGCGGATGGAAGCAGAAGCTTTCTGGCAGCTTGTGGAAGATGGTGATGAGCCGGAGAAAGATCCGAATCTGGATGTTTATGTACCAGAAGGTCCGACGGAGCATGCGCATTGGCTCAAGCTGGCAATGGTCTATCGCCGTCGTCAGTATCGTCTCGATGAGTTGAAAGGGATGCTGGAAACCGGGAAGTCTCAACAGAAGCGGCTGCAACAGGAGTTGCAAAAGTTGATGGGAGCTTTCCGGGTAGCTGAGTCTGATGGTTTACGTATCTGCCGCAGTGAATGCAACGGTTCCATAGATTATCAGAAAGCGCTGGAAGCATTGTGCAAACAACACCAGCTGGCGTTGCCGGACCTTGATGCTTTTCGCCGCAAGGCGAGAGAACAGGTAAGGGTAACCTTGTTGGAAAAGAGAGTGGACGACAGAGAGTCAGAAATTGAAGTGTCTGAGAATGATCGGTTGATCTTAAACCCGACCGTCAGTCACCAGAACTTCTATTTCTGAATCCAATTTTCATTAACCCGAGTGGGGCAGTTGTTTTCCCCATCCGGGGGAGATTTCTGCCCTTTTTTTGTTTTATGAGAGTGCAGGATATTAACAATGGAAAATGATGCTCAGTCTGAGTCAGCTGGTTTGCAACCGGCATTTTATGAGCTGAATGAAACCTTCGATCTGGATTCCAATCAACTGATTCTGCTCGAAGGTTATAAGGAATGCGGGCATCCGGCAGTACCGGCTGTTCAGCCTTATGTATTTGACAGAGACCGGCTGCGGAAGCTGCTGGCGTTTTTGGATAATCCGGAGGGTGATGGCTTGTATTTGTGCGGTCCGACAGGGTGTGGGAAAACCAGTCTGGTTTCCCAGGCTGCTGCAAGGTTGCACTGGCCAGTGCAGATGGTGCCTGTTCATGGAAGGTTAGAGCTGGATGATTTGCTGGGGCAGAAAGTGTTGGATAAGGGATCAACTCCCTTCCAATATGGTGCCCTAAGTATTGCGGTAAAAGACGGTCATATTCTGATCCTGGATGAGATGGATGTGGCCGACCCGGCAGTACTTGCTGGCTTGTATGATCTGCTGGATGGTGCGCCTCTTGTATTGGCGCAAAACGGCGGAGAAATCATTCCGGTGCATCCACGATTCCGGTTTGTTGCCACCGGTAACAGTGCTGGAGCAGGGGATGGCAGTGGTCTGTATCAGGGCATATTAAGACAATCATTAGCCTGGTTGGATCGGTTTCGTGTGATTTTGGTGGATTATCCTGACGAATTCACAGAGCTGATGATTCTTAACCAGGTGGTGCCCGAGCTGCCCGTTGTCGTCAGAGAAAAGATGGTGAAACTCGCTAACGAGGTGCGTCGTCTGTTCACTGGTGATTCTGATGGAAGAGCTGGAGAAGGCGAATCGCAGCTCAGTGTCACTTTGTCCACTCGTGGACTGGCGCGCTGGGCAAGGTTATCACTCCGGTTTCAGGGTGCACCCAGAGTATTTGAGTATGCGCTGGAACAAGCCCTGACTGCCAGAGTGGAACCTGCGGAGCGACAGGCGATTCATCGGATTGGGCATGATGTATTCGGAGACTTGTGGTCTTCAGGAGTGGACTCATGACAGATCACGCTGTTGTAGACAAAGTTCTGGATCAAATGTCAGTGATTGCCCTGGACTGCTCCATCTGGTCGGGCGCTCGTCGTCTGAAACCAGAGGATTTGGTGCTGGGAAAAGGTGGTCAGTTGCCGTCTGATGAAGTGGTATCGCTGGGAAGCAAAAAACTGTGTAAACGGGAAGTGCTCAAGCCATTTCATCGTCTGAGAGATCAGGCGTGTCGGCTCTGTGGCAGAGAAGGAGTAAGGTTTCTGGGTGGTTATGCTGTGCCCGATCATTATGTTTCAGGATTAAGTCTGAAACTGGATCAGGTTCAGCAGGACTTTAACCAGGAAAAGAAGGTGTTTCTGACAGGCTATGACCAGCATATTCAGGAATGGGTGAGTGCCCATCCTGACTTTGCCGAAGCCATAAGAAGTGCCGTGCCGGATGCTCAGGATGTAGGTCAACGTTTTCATTTTGGTTACACGACTTACAAAGTAGTGGCATCGCCCCAACCGGAGAACCTGAATCAACAGGTAAACCAGTTGGGTGGCACACTGCGAGAAGAAATCAGCCGGGATGCTCAGGCTCTGTTTGAGCAGACCTTCAAAGGGAAAAACAAAGTCACCCGTAAAGCTCTGAATCCGATTCTTCGGCTCAGAGATAAACTGCACGGTCTGTCGTTTGTTGATCCCGGAATTTCGTCCATAGTGCAACGGCTGGATGCCGGGTTATCGCAATTGCCTAACAACGGAGCATTGCAAGGCGAAGTGCTGACTCAGTTGATGGAGCGGGTTTTACTGCTGTGTTCTGTGGAGCAAATGGAGCGTTGTGCGGAAGGTTTGACGGCTCTTGAACCTGTGAAGGTGCAGGATCAGGAAATGCCTCAAACCCAGTCGTCGGCATTAAATGAGATAGAGATTCAGGAAGAACCTCTTAAAGAGCAACGGGTTGTGATACCGGAGGAAACGATGTCTACAGCTACTTTCTACTTCTGAACCGGTTGGTGTAAGCCAGCCACCCCAAGCGGGACATAGTGCCCGCCGGGGCAGGAGCTATGTCCCTTTTCTTATGCATACGAGGTATTTGGATATGGCTCCTGTTTTACACAAAGCACTCCCAATTGTTGGCAGTGCATTGGGCAGAAAAATGGGTGTTCGGGTTGAAGTCTCTGGTCGTAAAGCGTGCACCGATGGTGAGTGCATCTGGATTCCAGCCTTTGACCCGCAGCGACGTGAACAGGAAACCCTTTGCTGGGGATTCTTGAGTCATGAGGCCGCCCATGTGCGTTACACGGATTTTGATCTGGACTATGAAGGCTCTGCTCTTCGGCACAGGCTGACTAACCTGCTTGAGGACATTCGGATCGAAAAAGCAATCAGCCAGGAATACCCCGGTGCTGGCTTTTCGCTCGCAGAAGTCATCCGGCAGTTAGTGGCTGAAGGTCGTGTAGGTGCACCAAAAAAGAGTGATCCACCTGTGAAAGTGTTAAACGACTCTTTATTGTCGATTCTGCGCTACGAGGTGCTGGGACAGATGGCTTTGGAGCAGGAAGCAGCGAAAGCCCGTGAAGTGATGAGTGACTGTTTTTCCAGACAATTACTGGATTCACTTGATGAACATTTGGTCAAGGTACCTGACTTGAAGAGCACGAGGGAAGCTTTGAGTCTGGCTGACCAGATCATCGCGTTGTTTCAGAATCTCAGCCATGAAAATTCTGAAAGCGAAGGTTCAGGTGAGGCAAGTGCGGAAAAAACAGAAAATGCGTCAGTAGATCAGGAAACCTATTCTCAGCATTCTGATACACAGGATCAGGAGGATAAATCAGATTCTGTGTCAGGTGATGATCTGGAATCCGATTCTGCGGAAGGAAAAGACAAAAAAACTGAGAATTTGTCAGGAAATGATGATCAATCTGTTTCAGCAAACGGAGAAGCTTCAGACAAGGCTGAAGACCCGTTTCTGAAACAAATCCTGGAGTCGTCTGATGTTGACTGGCCTGAAGGCCTCTACGAATCCGTGGCAGGTCAGCTTGAATGCTGGAGTTATAAGCAATCACCCAGATTGTCAGCAATAACTACGACACCTGGAATTGATGAAGTGTTCATAAATGATCAAAACAGAGAGGCCGCAAAGGATTTGCTCTGGAAGGTAAAGTCAGAATCCGCTCGTCTAGCTGCACAGCTAGCCGGACTGGTTCAGGCGCAAACTTTAACCAGAGATCGCATTGGCAAGCGAGGTATGAGAATCAATGGTAAACGGCTGCACAGGATAGCTCTGGACGATGGTCGTCTTTTTAAACGACGTTCAGAATCCATAGAAACCAACGCGACTGTTCATATTTCTCTCGATATCTCAGCGTCCATGGGCCCACGGATGGAACTGGCAAGGGAAGCGGTTCTGGCTTTGATAATGGCATTGAAGCCGATCAAAGGTGTCACTGTGACGGCTTCTGCCTATCCGGGCAACGTGTCTGACCGGGTATACCCAATAGTTTCAGGCAAGGATTCAGATCTGCGAATTGCAGGAATACTCTCTGCTCTGGACAGCCATGACTCAACCCCCATGGCCACAGGGTTGTGGCATGCAGTGCATCAGATTTGCCAGTCAAATGCCGAAAGGCGCTTGATCCTGATGATTACCGATGGGGCGCCGGATATTGATCACTATGATGCGGTGGTTGATCTGGTGAAACGTTGTGGGTATTCAGGGATAGATGTTGTGGGGCTGGGGATCAGTATTCAGCTACCAGAAGAGCTGTTCCCAAAAAGCCTGATGATTGAGCAGTTGTATCAGCTGAAATCTTCTCTGTTCGCTTTGACCAGGGACTGGCTGCTGCACTGAAACTAAAACGCTACTCACTGCTTTTTTGCTGTAGAGTGGCGTTTTCTTCCCGAGCAACTAAATCTTGCCATAAGACACGATCCGGAATTATTGCTTCTTTTTGGGCATGTTTGGGAACAAAAATTGAGCTTGGGAGTAATAAAAATTCACTCCCAAACACTTGCCCTAGTTATCTAACTCATTGATATAATTATCAAATACCATATCATGAAACTCATACCAAACCTCTTTAATAATGTAAAATTGAGCTTTAAACCTTTTCTTTTTAGTACTTTTGAAGCTAATTGGTCGCTATACGCTACCGTTAGTTCAGGACATCAGACAGAAGACGATTGCAGCGCTATATACTGTTGTAGAGAATGAGCCGCTCTGATCGGGCAACAAAAAAACCTCATCCAGTCATACAGCCATTCCACATCAAATCAGGTTATTATTGTAAATATTTTCTATACAGGAGTGTGCTATGCAGCCGGTCTCTGACGACAAGCAGCTGACTCACCTCAGAATTGGTGGCTTCAAGTCTATACGTTCGTGCGATTTGGAGCTGGGTTCCCTGAATATTTTGATAGGTGCGAATGGCGCAGGTAAGACGAACTTTATCAGCTTTTTCCGCCTTATTGGTCAGATTCTGTCGGGCAACCTGCAAAGAACTGTAGGCAAGCAGGGAGGCCCGGACGCTCTTTTAAGGCATGGGCGTAAGGTGACCCGGTCATTTGAGTCAGAACTGTATTTTGGTGACAAGGTATACATGTTGGAGCTGGAGCCAACAGCAGATAACCGAATGATGTTTCATCATGAATCTCTGGCGGCTGGGGGGCATATCAGCAATGCGGGGCATTTCGAAAGTTATGTCGGTCAGCATGTGACGGATGGTACAGAACAATCAGTATGTAATGCCATCACTAACTGGCGGGTTTATCATTTTCACGATACCAGTGAAACTGCGCTTGTAAAACAACCGAGCCAGATTAATGATAATGAATATCTACGACAGGATGCCAGAAATCTAGCTGCATTTTTGCTGCGTCTTAAACAGAACCATCCTGCGCATTACAAAAAAATAGTACGGGCTATCCAACTGGTGGCTCCATTTTTTGGGGATTTCCACCTTCGGTCCACTACACATAATGCAGATCAAATAGAGTTGGAATGGACCGAGAAGGGGATGGATGTTCCCCTTAAGGCTCATGCGCTTTCTGATGGTACTTTGCGTTTTATTTGTTTGGCTACCGTATTAAATCAGCCTGAAGACTTCATGCCCAGCACCCTGCTGATTGATGAACCTGAACTAGGGCTGCATCCTTATGCCATAGCGTTATTGTCAGCACAGTTGAAAGCTGTGTCACTCAGTCATCAGGTGATCGTTTCCACGCAGTCCGTTGAACTGGTGAATGAGTTTGAAGCTGATGATCTGGTGATTGTTAATCGGCGAAATGGTGAAACAGTTTTTGAACGAACGAGTGAGGAGAAACTCAAAGGCTGGTTGGAAGATTATTCTCTTGGGGATATCTGGAAGAAGAACCTCCTGGGAGGAAGGCCGTCAAAATGATTCGTCTGAACATAGTTGTAGAAGGACAGACGGAAGAGGCCTTCGTGAATGAAGTTCTGCAGGAGCATCTTCAACGGTTGGATATTTATACAACAGCTATTTTGCTCCGAACCAGCAAAACCGGGCGTGGAGGTGTATCCACATTCGCTAAGATCGAGAATCAGGTCAGTCGGCTTTGCAAGGAAGATACCGGAGCGTATGTGACCACGATGCTGGATTATTACGGCTTGCCGGGTGATTTCCCTTCTGTGGATCTGAAAAATCCAAAGGATATTTATGCTTCAGTGCAGCGGATAGAGGCAGATTTTCAAGCTCGCATTGGTTTCAGCCATCGTTTTATTCCTGGCATTATTCTGCATGAATTTGAAGCTTTGCTTTTCTCTGATGTGAATGGATTTGAAATACTGGAAGCAGACAGGCCTGGCTTGGTCGCTGACTTGGAAGAAGAAGTCGAAGGTCTGAAGCCGGAAGCTATCAACGATAGGCCTGAAACAGCGCCTTCCAAGCGTATCATCAAACATTTCAGAAGTTACCAGAAACCTTTCCATGGTAGTTTGGTTGCAATGGATATTGGGCTTGATGCCATGAGGGTCAAGTGTCCGCACTTTGCACAGTGGCTTGAAAAGCTGGAGCGATTAAAGCCAATAGTTTCCTGATTTTGTTTAAGCGCTTTCCACAGATCAGACCAGCGGCTCTGAGATATTGCCATTTACTGGTTAATTGCTGAATAAGCAATGTTCCACTTGAGCTGAGTGTCGGTACCGTAAACGCTATAGCAGCCCTGAGGTTTTATGGATTTTCACAGACTTGTCGGACTTCGCAGTCATCCCGCCTGGCGTCTATTACAGGCTGACAGCGCGCCGCTGATTATCAGCTTCCTGCATCGTTCTTTTATCGTGACCAATCAGCGTTCCATCGCTGCTGAAGAGCTGGCGACCCGGCTGGACGATTATCTGCACCATTTGCGTGAGAGCAGCGGTGAAAACAAATACCCCCGCAAAGGTCGGGACTACCTGAACGACTGGGCATCCGGGGAGCAGGGATATTTGCGCAAATATTATCCGGCTGCCAGTGTAGGCGATGAACCCCTGTTTGATTTGACACCGGCCACGGAGAAAGTGATCGAATGGCTGTCCGGGTTTGAGCAGAAACAGTTTGTGGGTACCGAGTCCCGTTTGTTGACGGTCTTTCGTCTTCTCAATGAAATTGCCCATGAGACGGAGGTCGACCCGCAGTTGAGAATCGATCGTCTGGAGCAGGAAAAAGCCGGGCTTGAACTCGAAATTGCTCGTTTGAAAAGTGGCCAGATGGCGCCTCATGACCCGACAAGAGTCAAAGAGAAATTCTTGCAGGCTGAAGATACCGCACGACAGTTATTATCAGATTTCCGCCAGGTAGAAGAGAACTTTCGCAGCCTTGACCGGGGCGTTCGGGAACGAATCACGATCAGCAATAGCGGCAAGGGGCAGATGCTGGATGATATTTTCTCGGAACAGGACGCCATCACCGAATCGGATCAGGGGCGTAGTTTCAAGGCGTTCTGGAGCTGGCTGATGTCGCCGTCCAGTCAGGATGAATTACAGACAATTCTGGAAAAAGTGCTGGCACTGCCCGAAGTGCGTAGCCTGCAACACGATGAGCTGCTGGGCCAAATTCGCTTCCGCTTGCTGGAGGCCGGAGAAAAAGTGAACAGCACTTGTGCGCAACTGGTGGAACAGCTCCGGCACTACCTGGCGGATCAGGCCTGGCTGGAAAATCGTCGCATCATGGAGATTGTCCGGGAGATCGAGCAGAGCGCTATCGCTGTGCGCCAGAGCCCGCCACCGGATAAACTCTTTACTACATTGCAGCCTTGTAAACCCGAGATTGAACTTCCTATGTCCCGTGGTCTGTTCCGCCCGGCTGTGCGCCCGGTGATTGAAGAGGTGCCGGAAGAAGGGCAGGCCGAATTTGACAGCACCGCTTTGTATAGCCAGCACTATGTGGATGAGCGGGAGCTGCGGGCACGTATTCGCCATGCGCTCCAGAATCGTCAGCAGATCAGTTTATCGGAACTGGTGAAACAGTATCCGGTTCGAAAGGGCTTGAGCGAAGTGGTGGCCTATCTGCATATAGCATCTGAATCGGATCATGCGCTGGTCAATGCTGAACAGGTTGAAGTGATTATCTGGCTGGATGACAAAGGACATCAGAAAGAAGCCTCAATGCCGGAAGTCATCTTTACCCGATGACGCTGAAATCAGACGACAGTTTACTGGAGAAAAGTTTTTGTGAATGATGACGTAGAAACAGCACAGGATGCCTCGCTCGGTGTAGTGGTTATTCATTTGATGAAAGGCGTTTTATATCGGGACAATAACCCTGCGGTCTGGCAGCAGTTACAGGATTTACATGCCAGAGTGATTGATTATGTCAAAGTGATTGGACTTGACCTGGTACTGGATGAAGCAGAAGGTTACGCTTTTCTGAAGCAGGTTAATGACGAAGAGCTGGCATTGCCGAAACTGGTCACCCGTCGTCCGTTAAGTTTTCCGGTCAGCTTACTCTGTGTGCTGCTGCGCAAGAAAATGGTGGAGCAGGATGCCGGTGGTGGTGAATCCAGGCTGATTTTGTCGCGGGAGCAAATTGTGGAAATGATGCGAGTCTTTCTGCCAGACCGCGCTAATGAAGCGCGTCTGTTTGATCAGATTGATACTCACCTCAATAAAGTCGCCGAATTCGGATTTCTGAAAAAACTGAACAGCAATCCGCCCGCCTGGGAAGTTCGCCGGATCATCAAGGCATTGGTAGATGCCGACTGGCTGGCGGATTTTAATGACAAGCTAAAGGTATACCGGGAACATGCAGAATCAAATAGTTGAGTTCAACGAGGACGATGGCAAGGCAGGATTCCGGCTCGAAAAACTGGAAGTGTTGAATTGGGGGACCTTCCATAAAAAAATCTGGTCGGCACAGCCGGATGGCAACAACAGTTTGTTAACCGGAGATATCGGTTCCGGTAAATCGACCCTGGTGGACGGGTTAACGACACTGTTAGTGCCCAGCCAGAAGATCACCTACAACAAAGCGGCAGGTGCGGAAACCCGTGAACGAAGCCTGACGTCTTATGTTCGCGGCTATTTCAAAAGCGCTAAAGATGATGACACGCTCAGTGCCAAAGCCGTCGCCCTGCGTGACCACAACAGTTACAGCGTGATCCTCGCCCGGTTCAGGAATGAAGGCTATGACCAGACGATCACTCTGGCACAGGTATTCTGGAGTCGGGATAACGCCAATACACCGGAACGCTTTTATATTGTTGCCCGAAAGCCGTTAACCATTGCCAGGCATTTCAGTGGTTTTGGCAGTGATATCGGTGACTTGAAAAAACAACTTAAACGTAAAGATCACCTGAAACTGTTTGACAGCTTCTCTCAGTATCAAGCGGAATTTCGTCGGCAGATGGGGATTGAAAACGATCAGGCGCTGGACTTGCTTTATCAGACTGTCTCGATGAAATCCGTGGGTAACTTAACAGAGTTTGTCCGCAGCCATATGCTCAAAAGCACCGATGTGGCGGATCGGGTAGATGAACTCAGTCGTCAGTTTGATAACCTCAATCGTGCCCATGAAGCCGTACTGAAAGCCCGCCAGCAAATAGAAAAACTGTCGCCACTGGTTCAGGATTGTGAGCGCTATTCGGAACTGGAAGCCGCCATTCATTCTTTAAAGCAGTGCCGGGAAGCGCTGTACGGATTCTTTGCTGACAAGAAAATTCAACTGTTAAATGATCGCATTGTTCGTCGGGAACAGGAGCAGACCAAACTCACCGCCAGACTGGAAGAAGCCCGGCAGCTGTTAACGGATTTGCGCTCGGAGTTGCGGGACATAGAGCGGGCGATAGATCAGAACGGCGGGCAACGACTCTCGGATCTGAAAACTGAAATAGAACGTTTGAACAGGGAAAGGGAGCGGTTGTCTGATGCCTGTGACAAATACCTTGGCCTGTGTCGTGAACTGGATATGCCGGAGCCAAAAGACGACGAAGGTTTTTATGGCAACCAGAAAGAGGCGCAGGAAAGTCGGCAACGGCTGGAACAGAAGCAGGCTGATTTACAGAACGAACAGGTGGAACAGGCCGTTGTTCTGAAGCAACTGCGGAATGAACATTCAGAACTGGAGCAGGAAATTGCTTCCCTGAAAGGGCGTAAGTCCAATATCCCAAGCCGTAACCTTGCCATTCGTGAAGCGCTTTGTGAGAACCTGTCCCTGTCGGAAGACACCCTGCCTTTTGCCGGTGAGCTGCTGCAAATCCGGGAAGAAGAAAAACAGTGGGAAGGGGCGGCTGAAAGAGTGCTGCATAATTTCGCCCTGAGCCTGCTGGTGCCCGACGATCATTATCAGGCAGTGGCCGACTATGTTAACCAGACCCATCTGAAAGGACGGCTGGTGTATTACCGGGTTCGGGAGCCTTCACGTCCAGTGCATGATGCCATAGACGAACACTCGCTGAGCCGTAAAATCTCGGTGAAAACCGACAGCCTGTTTTACGGCTGGCTGGAACAAGAGCTGATTCAGCGATTCGACTATACCTGCTGCGATAACATGGCAGACTTCCGCAGGATGAGCCGGGCGATTACCCCCAATGGCCAGATCAAAAGCAGCGGCAGCCGCCATGAAAAAGACGACCGCTACCGTATTGATGACCGATCTCGATATGTACTGGGTTGGAGTAATCGGGAAAAGATTTTTGCCCTGGAAACAGAACAAAAGCGGAAAGAGCAGACGATTCAAAAGGCGGCTGCGAAGCAGGCGCAATTTACCCATCGGCTGAAGGGGTTACAGAACAGTCAGTTGAAGCTGGAACTGTTATTGAATGTGCAAAGCTTTGCCGAGATTAACTGGCAGCCACTGGCGCTGCAGATTCAGACTCTTGAGAAAGAAAAACAACAGCTGGAAACCGGTTCGGACATCCTGAAAACCCTGCGGGAGCGCCAATCCCGATCCGAAGCCCTGATTGCTGAACAGGATCGGCTAAAGGAGAAGCTTGGGCAGGATGTGGGCAACCTGAACTCAAAGCTGGAGCGAGATCGTGACGATCGGGATCAGGCACAACGACTATTGGATGAACTGCCTGGCGAACACCGGGAAGCCTGTTTCCCTGAATTGGAGTTGCTGGAGCCAGAAGCACTGCCCGATAAAAAAATCACTATTGAAAGCTGTGACAGTGGTCAAGTCGTCATGCGTAAATGGCTGACCAGCCGGATTGATACACGTCAGAATACCGCCAAAAACCTGATCTCAAAAATTACCGGACAGATGTCCGATTATAAAAACGCTTACCCCCAGGAAACCCGGGAAGTGGATGCCGATGTTGCTTCTGCCGGAGAATTTTCCGGTATGCTGCAAACCTTGCAGGGTGAAGACCTGCCAAGGCATGAGCAGCGCTTCAAGCAAATGCTCAACGAAGGCACCATTCACAATATGGCGATGTTTCAGAACTGGCTGGATCATCAGCAGCAAACCATCAGGGACAAGATTGACACCATTAACCGCTCGCTGTCGGCGATTGATTACAGTGAAGGTTCTTATATCCGTCTGGTGGCGGATAGTAACCGTGACCCGGAAATCAATCAGTTCAAAATCGACCTGCGTAATTGTCTGGGGGACAGCCTGTCGCCCGATACCAGTGAACACTATGCAGAAAACAAGTTTCTTCAGGTGAAAGAGATTATTGAACGGTTTAATGGCCGGGAAGGGCAGAGCGACCTTGATAAGCGCTGGACCAAAAAAGTCACGGACGTGCGCAACTGGTTCCTGTTTAATGCCTCTGAACGTTACCGTGAAGACGACTCCGAAAAGGAATTTTATTCCGATTCGGCGGGAAAATCCGGGGGGCAGAAAGAAAAGCTGGCCTACACTATCCTGGCGGCGGCACTGGTCTACCAGTTTGGTCTCGAGTGGGGAGAGAAACGCTCACGGTCATTCCGTTTCGTGATGATTGATGAAGCCTTTGGCCGGGGATCTGATGAATCTGCCCGATATGGACTGGAGTTGTTCCGCAAGCTCAATCTGCAACTGTTGATTGTGACGCCTCTACAGAAAATTCATGTGATAGAAGACTACGTCAGCTCGGTGCATTTTGTTCATAACGAAGGCGGCTGCAACTCGGTCTTGCAGAACCTGACCATTGAGGAGTATCGCAGGGATAAACAGCAATATCTGCTGGAGCAAAAAGAGCAGATGCTCGCAGGCATTGATCCTGTTTCGGTGACTGTGAATTAGTATGATTTCCCAGAAAGAACTGAAAAAGAAAGCCCTGCGCCCTTGGGTGTCTGGGACTTTCCTGAAAAGCTGGCTGAATGATGAGGTGTTTTTCCCCTTTGAGGTTCCTTTCAAAACACCGTCAGGGCGTACCCTGAGCAGTGAATTTATTCAGGTTCGGGACTGGGTTGCAGAATTGCACCGTCATTCCAGGGCCGTCACCGGTAGCGGCTATCAACTGGAATATCGCACCATCAGTCACCAGCAGTTAGGGCAGCAAAGGCTACCCCATAAAATCCTGTTTGAAAGCAGGGACGACTGGCTGACCTTTATTGGGCAGCAGTCGGCTTTCAAACAGTTTCAGGCCTTGGCCAATCAGACCCGACGACAGCTTCCGCAGGTCATGCCGTTGGTTAACAGCAAACCAGTGAAATTACTGGATTATGCTGATGTCTGGCCTCAGCTGATTAAAGTCTGCCGCTATTTTCAGCTCAACCCTCAGCCATACCGGTATATCCGGCAACTGGATATTCAGGGTGTTGATACCAAATTTATTGAATCTCACAAAGGCGTGCTATCAGATCTACTCATGCTGGCACTTGAACCGGGAGAATTCGACGACAGCGTATCGGGTATAGCCGAGAATGGCTTTGAGCGTCGCTTTGGGTTGTGTTATGACGAGCCATTGATCCGCTTTCGCCTGCTGGACTCAGCGGCCCCGGCCACAGATATGAGTGTGCCGCTATCACAGTTTGTTGATCCGGGTGTAAGCCGGGTCTTTATCACCGAGAATAAAATAAATGGCCTGACTTTCCCGTCAGTAAAAGATGCCATAGTCATTTTCGGGCTGGGATATGGCATTCGATCTCTGTTCTCACTGAACTGGCTTGAGGACAAACAAATCAGCTATTGGGGGGATATTGATACCCACGGTTTTTCTATATTGTCGCAACTGCGAGGTCGCTTCCGGCAAACAGAGTCGCTATTAATGGATCAGGCAACACTGGACATGCACATGCCTCTTTGTGTGGAAGAACCTGAAAGCAAGCGTTTTTTGGCGGAGCTTACCAACCTGACGAACAGAGAGCAGGTGTTGTTTGACGCTTTGCGTCAAAACAAACTGAGCAAAAATCTTAGGCTCGAGCAGGAGCGCATTGCTTTTTCTTGCCTGAGGGAGGCTTTAGCGGCTGGGGCTTGCTGAAGCATGAAATTGGGTTATAGCTCGAGCAGCTAGTGCATAGGGATTTTTTAGAAGCGATTGTATAAAACGCCACTCATGACATTTTGAGCAGTAGAGTGGCGTTTTCTTCCTGAGCAACTAAATCTTGCCATAAGGCACGATCCGGAATTATTGCTTCTTTTTGGGCATGTTTGGGAACGAAAATTGAGCTTGGGAGTAACAAAAAATTACTCCCAAACACCTGCCCTAGTCATCTAACTCGTTGATATCATTATCAAATCCCATATCATGAAACTCATACCACATGACATTGATGATACCAAAGGCACACGCAAGGAGTACGCCCAGAATCCAGGCAAAATACCACATAGTCTGCCCTCCTTAGTAAAGTGAGTGGGTGTTTTCGTTAAGGTGTTCTGCTGTCATACGACCCCACAATTTGTAGAAACACCAGATGGTGTATCCCAGAATGATGGGAACAAATATCATGGCAACCACTGTCATAATTCCCAGCGTCAGGTAACTGGACGTTGCATCCCACAGTGTCAGGCTAACGTTAGGGTGGGTGCTGGACGGCAGAATAAATGGAAACAGTGAGAAGCCGGCTGTCATGATAATGCCTGCCTGGGTGATTGAACTGCAGGTAAAGGCCAGGCCGTGCAGACGGCTGTTGGCCAGCAGGAAGACACCAATGGCGCCAGCAAAACCCATGACCGGTGCAATCAGCATAACCGGGTACTTGGTGTAATTAGCCAACCAGATGCCTGCGTCAGCTATGTGAACTGTTTTGATCAGAGGGTTGGCTTCGCCATTCATAACCAGACCGCTGACGACCTCAAAGCCGGGCAGGTTAGCTACCCAGACACCCGCAAGTGCAAAGGTGACAATGGTCGCAAGGGCAGAGATGCGGGCGACAATGGTCGCACGCTCTTTGATCGGGCTACCAGAGCGCATGCTTTGCCACACAGATCCCTGCATGGTTAGCATAGAGACACTGACAACACCACAAAGAAGGGCAAAGGGGTTCAACAATGAGAAGAAACCCTGAGTAAAACTGGAGCGCATTGTGTCATCCAGATTAAAACCAAAGCCCAGGAACAGGTTGCCAAAGGCTACGCCGAATACCAGAGAAGGTACGATGCCGCTGATAAAGAGACCCCAGTCACAGTACTTTGTCTGCTCAGGTTTAACCTTGGAGCGATAATCAAAGGCCAGCGGACGGACAATCAGTGCGAACAGAACCAGCAGCATGGCCCAGTAGAAGCCAGAGAAAGCTGTGGCATAAACGATAGGCCAGGCCGCAAACAGTGCGCCACCTGAAGTGATCAGCCAAACCTGGTTGCCGTCCCAGTGAGGGGCGACGGCATTGATCATGATACGACGCTCTTCGTCGGTTTTGCTCATGAAAGGTAGCAGGTTGGCGGTCCCCAGATCGTACCCGTCCATTATGGCAAAGCCAATGAACAGGACACCGATCAGAACCCACCAGATGAATTTGAGAACTTCGTAGTCCATAAGGGCCTCCTTTTATGCCTGAGCCATATCGTCGGTACGATTACGTTCAAAGTGGTAGCGGCCAGTGTGCAGGCTGCTAGGACCTTTGCGGGCATATTTAACGATCAGGTAAATTTCGATAATGATGCAGATACTGTAGAGCGCAGTAAAACCAATGATGCTGAGCCAGAGGTCTGCTTCTGTCCGGGTAGAAGCAGACAGATAGGTAGGCAGTATGCCTGAGATCGACCAGGGCTGACGACCAAACTCAGCAACGAACCATCCCATTTCACTGGCAATGAACGGCAGTGGCAACGAATAGAAACAGAGTTTAAGGAATGTTGGGCTGTTGTACTCAGTTCTGCGGGCTGTCTTGTAGAAGGCGGTTACAAGCAGCAGGAGCATCACAACACCGAGACCCACCATGATTCTGAAAGAGAAAAACAGTGGCCACACGGTCGGAATAGCCTCTTCTGCAGCCTGCCGAACCATTTGGGGTGTCGCGCTTCGAATGTCGTCGGTATATCGGCTGAGTAACAAGCCATAACCCAGGTCATCCACGACTTTATCAAACTCGCGACGATTGTCGGGTGTATCTTCACCATTTTTAAGTTTTTCAAGCAGTTCGTAGGCTTTGATACCATTGTTGATTCTCTGAATCTTGTCGTCGATCAGATCTTTGATACCCAGTACTTCTGTGTTTGTTGAGCGGGTTGCGATTATGCCCATGACGTAAGGGATTTTGATCGCGTAATCTGTTTTCTGCTCTTCCTGGTTGGGGAGTCCAAAAACAGTAAAAGCGGCCGGTGCAGGTTCGGTGTCCCACTCGGCCTCAATCGCTGCCAGCTTGACCTGCTGAACGTCTCCCAGTTCATAACCGGATTCATCGCCTAGCAGAAGCGTAGAGAGGATGGATGCCAGACCAAAGCCTGCGGCTACCGCAAATGAACGACGTGCGAAACCTATATCACGGCCTTTAAGCATGTACCAGGCACTGATAGACAGTACAAATATGGCACCTGTTGTATAACCGGCAGAAACCGTATGAATAAATTTCACCTGAGCTACAGGGTTCAGAATCAGGTCAGCAAAGTTGGTCATTTCCATGCGCATGGTTTCATAATTGAACTCTGCACCCACCGGGTTCTGCATCCAGGCGTTAGCAATCAGTATCCACATGGCCGATAGGTTAGTACCTATAGCCATGAGCCAGGTACAAGCCAGATGCTGAACTTTACTGAGTCGGTCCCAGCCGAAGAAGAACATGCCGACAAACGTTGACTCGAGGAAGAAGGCCATCAGGGCTTCAATGGCCAGTGGAGCACCAAAAATGTCACCAACATAATGGGAGTAGTATGACCAGTTGGTTCCGAACTGAAATTCCATGGTGAGGCCGGTAGCAACGCCGAGTGCAAAGTTAATACCGAACAATTTACCCCAGAATTTGGTCATATCCCGATAGACTTGTTTGCCGGTCATAACATAAACCGACTCCATGATCGCCAGAATGAAGGTCATGCCCAGGGTCAGCGGCACAAAGAGGAAGTGATAGAGTGCTGTCATCGCGAACTGGAATCGCGACAGGTCGATGATTTCGTCTGTAATCATGGTGCTCCTCGTTTATGACAGTGTTAAATCAAATCCGTACTGGAAATCAGAAAATGCATGCTGCCACAGAGGTCCTTTTTGTGCTGCAGTTACCGCGCATTCTGGATAATAGATACATGCTAAATGCATGTATGTGGCCGGTGCGCCGGTATATACGAGTTTTAGATGGGTCTGGATCAATCTGTGGCTGGTTAAACAGATTTGTGGACATGTTACTCGGATTTGTTACGTATATGAACTACAGTAGGACGCAAAGTTTGATCTTCATCAAAAATGTTTAAAATATATTGTTATCCAGGTGTTTTTTAGGGATATAAATGTTTTTTGTTTGAATATAAAGAATAAATCACTGTGTAAAAACGAAACATTCGAAATGTAAAGTGAATTTTTGGCTATAAGGAATGCTGATAGATGTAATAACTGTCTATCAGTATTTCTGATTGGCATATAGAAAATATTTGCTCGGTTGATTGTTATCAGGATGGGCTGAGAGGTGACTCAGCCATGGCTTCTGGCAGAGCTGTATTTGCTGATGACTTTATTGGCGTTGTATAAGTCAATTTGCCATTTGTTACTGGCAGGGGGAACTTCGATGGGCGAAATATTATCCAGTGAATAGCGAGCGCTCATAGGGCTCTCGAACTGGGCAATGAACTGTAATCGTTTCAAATCGGCCTGATAGGTGTGTACCAGGAAGTTAATGGTTCTCTCACTCAGGGGGACGCGATAGTAACGGATCAGGTTCTGGGCCAGTTTCTCGGCACTGGCCGAGAGGTTTTTGTCAACATCTGCGGCCAAAGCTTCTCCCAGCGCTGCCTTGGTCCTGGCGCTCATACCGGGCTCAAGAAAAGCCAGGCTGGAAGCATTGGAACTCTCAATAGCCCTCTGAATCTGTGGGTCATGAAGATGTATGTAAGGGTCTAGAATAGTTGCCACCTCGATGGCCACCTCCCTGGCACGTGTTTCTGTCAGGTATCTCCGTGCAGGCGACAGGGAGTGGACTCGATGGCTATCTTTTCTCAAGCGGGTTTCCTTTGAAAACGCTTCCAGACGGTTGGCAACCTCCATTCTGGTATCATCGTCCAGTTCGATACTCTGCTCTGAAATAGTCAGGCTGCGTTTTAAGTTCTCTTTAGGGTTGTGCTGATGGAGTGTGGAGAGTTTTTGCCAGTACTTCAGGGCGCGTTTGAGTTTGTCGCTGTCCCGTCCCTGTTTCAGGTAGGCGCGGTGAGCTTCATTGTAGAGTTGAATGGCTTTATCGAGTTGTTTGCGTTTTATGTTCAGGGCCTTAACGTGTTTGCCGGTTTTATGGGTCAGGTCCCTGGCCTGGCGAACCTGCAAACTGAGAGTGTCGAGTGACTCCCTGACCGCCGCCAGCAAATTCCGGGGGCTCAGGCCGTGATCGGTAATAATGTCATTCTGGATATCAACATTATGGAGCCAGGTAGCCAGAGCCTTGAGGCGGGAGTAAACCCTGGCCCGGCTGATCCGGAAATCATTGCGTTCTTCCTCGAGCCTGTCCAAAGCCTTGGCCAGATCCCAGCGACCGGTATACTCAATTTTTAGCCAGGAAATTTTGCGCCCGCAAATCAGCTCGAAGCATAATATGAGTATTTCCTCGACATCGTGAAGAGTCATCAATTCTTCATTATCTCGCTCGCTGGCAGTGAGAATCCGCTCAATAAACAGAGGCTCCCTGGGCTGCCCTTCATGGGGTCTGGCCACGATCCCGCTTAACCTGTTTTTGAGCGCTTTGGCTATGCGTGGGTGAAGTTCTTTGAGTTCGTTTTGATAACGCTCTGTGTCATCGGAGACTTCGTGAACAATGTCATGCATTCTGTGATAAAGGCCAGCCCTGCGAAATATTTCAATCTGTTCGGCCTTGCGGGCCAGATCGGGGTCACCCGTAATATCTTCGATGGCTGTTGATATCCATTCCGGACCAAGATCGAACTTTTGCAAAAGAATACCGGCAGAGTGGATGCGACGTGCATCTTCGGTCATATTACGTTGGGTCAGATCACGCACCATGTAAATGATTTCGGGAATTCGGTCGATGATGCTGAGCAGGTTGTTTTTGTCTTGATTGATCCGTCGGCCGTGGGTAACGTCGTAAATCAGCTTGGTGAACAGACCCAGACCGATGGCAACAACAGAATAGCCAACAAAATACAGGGTTTTGTCCAAAGGCATCATGGTGCCGTAACCAATATAGTAGCCTGCAAAGGCGGCCAGAAGTGTGACCGGACCGGCAGTCCAGGCGTATTGCAGTATGGTGACACTCCAGGGCTCCTGGTGAGGAGCGCGTGCCACTTTCTCCAGCCAGCTTGAATTTCGTTCTTCAAGCTGCAGGTCTGCGTCATTCCGTTGCCGTCTCCAGCGACTGAAAAGAGCGGTCATTGTCGTGTATTACGTTTTTTCGGTGGGAGATGAGTACTATATTCTAAAGCCTCGGTGTGACGGTGCAGTATATGTAGATTTACGTTTCAGGATAAGCGTTTTGTAATCTCTTCTCGCGCAGGCTGTCCAACTTTGTCTGGTTCACCAACCGATAGTCGAATATCTGCACAGGAAGGTGCCCGACAGACTCTGTTCTTACCCAGATGCTTGGCCTGGTATAAAGCGTCGTCTGCCTCTTTGAGTATTTTGTCGAGAGTGTCGGTCTGCGGACCGGTGGCAGCAATGCCCAGGCTGAGGCTCAGGGGTACAGGACCTCCCTTGTAGAGTAATGCCGAGTTCCTGAGTCGCTCAGCGATCTTTACGCCCCTGACAGCATCTGTGTTGGGCAGGAGAACAACAAATTCTTCGCCGCCATAGCGGGCAATCAGGTCCTCCTGACGAAGATCTTTCCTTAGTTGACAAGCAAGGTCAGAGAGAACCTTGTCACCCGCCGGGTGACCGAAACGATCATTGATCTGTTTGAAATCATCGATATCTATGAAAATCAGACAGGATTGGGACTTTGCGGAATCAGGGCGGTGAAGCAGTTCTGAAGCCTCATTGACAAAAGCTCTCCGATTCAGAAGACCCGTCAGTGAATCAAGGCTGGCCTGCAGTTTCCAGAATCGAGTCTGCTGATTGGCCTGAAACAGGGTTCGCGCATGGTTGCTGATGTCGGTTATCTGTTGCCACTTCAAAGGTCTGTTGGGTTGGCTTCCCGGTGAGACCACCAGCAGACTATGGTGGTTTTCTTCACTGTGAAGCAGAAATATCCAGTATTTAACGCCGTTTCGATCTTCAAGCCGGATATGGTGCTTTTGTTCCGAGGTAATGATGTTCATCAGCTCATCTTCAATACTGTCAATACTGTTTGTTAGAATCTGGGCTGCTTTAGGGTAATGGCTGCTGACATCCCACTGGTCTTTATTCTTAATCAGTATCATAGAGGGTGTATCGGGTATTATCGCATCCAGAGTTGCCAGAATGCGCTGTCGAATGGTCTTTTCATCCATTAGTGCATTGCTGGGTGCCTGAAGATGTTTGCGAAGGGCTGAATCAAAGACTCGTCGTTTATCAAATTGGCTGTTAACCAGATTGATAGAGATAGCCTGGCGATTCTTGTGTTTGCGGTTAATCCAGTAAAGACCGTTAATTAGCATGGATTGGAGAGCAATTAATGCCAGTTCGGCCTGACTGGGAATGACTCTGGGCCACTCTTTTGAGGCCCAGCTGCTAAATAGGGCAAAGAACAGTGTGAGCATGACCGGTAACGCCAGTTTGGCGGGTCTGACACCCTGCGAAAAAATAGTCAGAAGGCTGGCAATGAGCAGGACTGCGGACACTGCGATCATTAAAAATGCCGCATTGAGAAGCAGGGTTTTCTCTGTGGCGAAGAAGCTGAGAACCAGTCCGACCGACAGGCAGCTAAGCCAGAGCATAAGTCTGTCTGTTTTGGGATTATAGAGTGCCAGCAAACCGAGGTTCTTGTAACAGCCCAGGGCCGAGACAAGGCTGATGACCGTCATGATCAGCACCCAGAATTCGGGGTCCCAGGACCCGTTAATTATCCAGAAAATGTCGCCTTGGTAAAATACGACCAGCGTCGTGGTGGCCAGCAGGTGTGCAGTAAGCAACAGGTAGGAAGGGTGCCGGGTGTAGATCATTACAGCCGCTGTAACGATCAGAAAGAGCAGAAGCAGTGCCAGCAGTGAAGCTGACAAGGCCTGATTCTTGTATTCATCCAGCATGTAGAGTGATTGTGGCCAAAGGTGAGGGTTCAACCTGTTTGGTTCTGAGCTGTCCACACGTATATAAATGTCGTGGGTTTTGTTCCCAGGTAGCCGGAGTTTCAGAACTCTTGGGTCTGACTTGCGGCTTTGACTGCCAATACCCAATGAAGTGATCCGATAACCCTTTTCAGAAGGTGTGAAGACATCAAGTTTCTTGTGGGGAGTCCTTCTGAATACCAGCAACCAGTCTGAATTAAGAGAATGATTCAATGTCAGGCGGAGTTTGTACCAGCGATCACTGGTGCCGGGCTGTTTTCCGCTCAGGATCGCTTCCGGAGCAGGAACCGAAGTCAGGAAGCTGACCAGTTTAACCGGTCCAGACGGTGAAGATTCTGCAACGGAAGTCCCGTGGGTAGCCTGGCTGACAAAAAAGATCAGCAGAAGCACCAGAGCCCTGATGAAAATGACTGCTCTTTGCGAACAGGTTGAGAAGGTCAATAGAACCCGCAATTCAGGCAGTCCTCCATGACGAATTGACAGCTTTTCACTCTTCCTTCAAAGGGTCGTCTGTTAAATCTATTTACCCTGTAAATGATTGTGACACAGACAAGGTGTGCAGGCCAAGGTGGCAGAGCGGATTCGTCACTAAATTAACTTCGACAGTGACGTTTTCTGTCACTGGTGTGAGGAGTGTACATCAGGACGTCGAGTCCTGATGTAGTGGAAATTACATCGCAAAGTGCTCTTTAGAGAAGGCGACTTTCTCGTCAATAGGCATAGTCCAGTTGGGCAGAGACTCAATCAGCTCCAAACGGGGCTGGATGCCGCAGTCATTGGCGATCTGGATAGCCAGGCCGGGTCGGGCATTGAGTTCAAGGATCAGTGGACCATCCCTCTCATCCAGGACAATGTCCACGCCCAGATAACCCAGTCCTGTCATGTCATAACAGGCTGATGTCAACTTGAGCAGTTTGTCCCAGTGAGGTACTGCCAGTTTTTCAAAGCTGTGACCCGTGTCAGGGTGCCTGTCAATCGGCAGATCAAACTGGACGGCTCTGAGGCTTTTGCCAGAGGCAATGTCCAGACCCACTCCAACGGCTCCCTGGTGAAGGTTGGCTTTACCATCAGAAGCCCGGGTGGCCAGACGCAGCATGCCCATCACCGGAAAGCCCCGGAAAACAATCATACGAATGTCCGGCACACCTTCAAAGCTGTAATCATTAAATACCGGGTCTGCCACGATCAGGCTCTCGATCATGGCTACATCACTTTTGCCTCCGAGACTGTAAAGGCCACCCAGAATGTTGGAAACATGTCGGTTGATGTCTTCAAATTCCAGAGTGTCGCCGCTGGCTTTTACATAACGTGGACCGTCGCGACCCACGATGACCAGAATGCCTTTACCGCCACTGCCCTGGGCGGGCTTGATCACGAAACTGTTGTGTTCTTCAAGCAGGGTACCCAGATCTTTAATGTCGTGCTGGTATTCGACAACACCCAGCAGTTCAGGGACGTCTACATTGGCTTTTTCTGCCATCCTTTTGGTAGTGAGCTTATCGTCCACCTGAGGTAGCAGTTTGCGGGGATTATATTTGATAACATAATCGAGGTTCCGCATGTTCATGCTGAGAATCCCGGCCTCGTGGAGGCTGGATGGACTGGCAAAACTGCGAAAAAATCGTTTGATGAACTCCATGGGTTAACCTCCAACCAGAGGCTTGAAGCGACGAAGTTCCAACAGACGGTAACCGGTGTATTGACCCAGCATGAGGGTCAGACCCAGAACGGTCAATAGCAACTCCGGAAAGTTATAGGTCAGGTGCTCAACCAGTGGGTTGGACATTAGCAGGTAACTCATAGTGGCCACCAGCAGACTACCAGAGCCTTCAATCAGTACGTCTTTGGGGCCTTCTTCTTCCCAGAGGATAGACATTCTCTCAATGGTCCACGCCAGAATAATCATTGGGAAGAAGGTCACGGTCAGGGCCTGGGTAATCCCCATCTTCCAGGTGAGTACGCTCATAACGCCCATTATGCCTATGACGACAATGATCACCGCCGCCAGTCGGGCGACAAGGAGCATATTGAGTTGACTCAATATCGAGCGAATCCAGAGGCCGATGGAAACTATGGTGACAAAGATAATCAAACCAGGCAGTAACTGGGTTTCCAGGAAGGCCACGGAGATCAGGACCGGCATAAAGGTTCCTGATGTTCTCAGGCCGACCAGGATACGCATGATCAATACGACCAGGGTGCCAATCGGAATTAGCAGAATGCTCTTGAAGGCATTCTGGACTTCCAGAGGCAGGGCGTAAATAGAGAAATCGACCAGTGCTGCATTGTCAGCCCGGGACGTTTCAATGGCCAGATCCCTTGTTGGCTCGTTCTGGGAAATCATCGAAAAAGAGACCCGGGACGCTGTGCCACCCATGACATCCAACAGGGATTTACCACCTCGTTGCCAGAGGAAGAAGTTTTCCGGGTTTCCGGATGCTCCGGTTTCAGGATCAAAGAGTAACCAACCATCATTGGTGTAGACTTCCAGCATCTCTACTATGGGCTGACGACGTCTGCCGTCTTCGAGGTAAAGGCCTCGAACAACCCGGGCCGGTATATCGGCCATGGAGAGCATCTCGATCAGCAGATTGGTGAGCTCAGCACGGCTATCAATCATGCTAAGCAGCATGTTGGTATTCTGACTGGGCTGTTGGGCAATAAATTCCTTGATCAGGGTGCCTGTGAAACTTCGACTATCAGCAGAGCGTTCTTTCACCTGTTCCAGCAGTGAGTCTGCTGCAGTCTGATAAGGTTCCGGCAGGGACGGTTTGGCCTTCAGGGTGTCGTTGTTTTCTTCAACAGGAGGGGCCAGAGGTTCCACCAGTTGTCGATCCGGATGCAGACTCACCTTGTAAAACAGGCTTTGTTTGCCACTGGCCTTGCGAATGCTCCACTCTGCACGACGTTGTCCTTCATCATCATACTGGTTGATGCCATAACCCGGAGAAGCAAAGGATTCATTCAGAATACGGAAGCCGGATTGTTGATCGGGTAAGGTCAGGGATGCCTTGACGGGTCCACCGTCGGCCTTGAACTGTATTTCAGCTTCAACACTCCAGACGGTGGTAGTTTCTCCCCGGGTTAAGGGAAACCCCAGGGCAAAGTGTTTGTATAAAGTCAGGCCCAAACCTGCCGCGATCAAAATGACCACCGCCAGACTGAGTTGAAAACGTCCTTTCATTCAAAACCTCACTTCTTTTTCTCAGCAATATTTTGCTGGGCAACATCAACCAGAGCCGTATTGCTCAGGAGTCTTTCACCGATAAGAATCGGATGCTCGTAGCCAGTGCGATTGGTCAGCGTAAATTCAACATTTTTGGAAATCTTTCCCAAAGTTATGGGAATAAAGACAGTAACCCGGCTCTGGTTTGCCAGACCGCCGTGACGTTTGATTGAAACTTCACGATGGACTTTGCGCTCAAAGGTCCGGCTGTTGTCACCATTGACGATCTTGAAACGAACCCACTCTTCGCCATTTTTTGTGAAGTATTCAATATCGGTTGCATCGATGGAAGACGTTTTGGCACCTGTATCAATACGTGCCTTGAATGGGTTCTTGAATCCTTTGATACGAACCTCTTCAAGCTCTCCAAACAAAGCAAGACCACTGACGTCGACAGGCTTGTCTATCTGTTCCTTGATACTCAGGTTGCCGCCAGTCGGGAGCTTAACGGTCAAGGTATCCAGGACTTTCTCGGTTGCGATGTATTTCTTGCTAACATTGGCTATGGCCATGTCTTTGAGAAAATCCCGACCAATGAGCAGTGGGAATTCAAAACTTTCCCTGTCGTTCAGTGAGACATCCAGGTTCTGGGTAATATCGCCGACCTTGACGTTTATATTGACGACATAACGGGTCTGGGACTCTTCACCGCCCGGAACCTTGATCAAGACAGTGTCTTTGACGGGGAGTTCCAGAGTGACATTGCCCTTGCTGGTTCTGGGGAGGTCAAAGCGAACCCACTTTTTACCATCCCGTTCAAAGTTCTTAATGTTTCTGGCATCAATCGACGAGCGTCCTGCACCGGTATCGATCTTGGCATTCATTTTCAGACCGTATTCTGTGAGAGTGCCTATCTCTGCAAAACCCAACACCAGTTTTCCGCCAACACGGGCGGGGGTTTGAACCAGTTGCTGTTTAACAGAAATGGTATCCGGATGAAGAGGCTTGGAAGGTTTAAAAGTTTGTAATTCTTCTGTCTTCTGTTTTGAGTCGGGCGCCTCGGTTTCTGTCCTGGAGGTCTTTTGACTGTCCGTAGTTTGAGCAGGTTTTTGTAGCACCTGGCAGCCAGTCAAAGCGGATATCGCCAGGATAAGCGCGGGTAATGCCGGAAAACGGGTCATGGGTAAGCTACTTATTTTTACATAAAATGAGTGAATGGTAGCCGCGATAGTCTATCGCAAGCCGAGCAGCTTACTTGATGTTTGGTGACTTGCCAAGAAGTCTGGCCTTGTGAGCAGGCTATGAAGGGGTAACGCGTTTCCCGATCAGGCAGGTCAGAACAATAGTCACCACAGAGGGGGCAACCCAGCTTAAATTAAAGTCGTACCATGGTAGTGACTCAAGAGGTACCAGAAGCTTTTGTGTAATTGGATGGTTCAAACCCTTACTGGCATCGACCAGGCTGAGTATAAAGGTGACCAGGAGCGTGGCTCTGTAGACCAGCTGAGGATTGGGTAGCAGGCTTTTGATCAGTCCCAGGAGAATCAGGGCAATAGAGACCGGGTAGAGTACCAGTAAAACAGGAATAAACAGTTCGATCATCTGGTTGAGATTAAAGTTGGCAAACATCATGCAGGAGAGACTGATGGTCGCCACAAGTACCTTGTAATTGAGTTTCCCGGAGAGATCACAGAAATACTCCGAAGCAGCAGTGATCAATCCAATTGCGGTAGTCAGGCACGCCAGTGTCACAACCGTTGCAAGCAGAACATTGCCATAGAAACCAAACAGTCTGTTGACATAAACAGAAAGAATCTGGCCGCCGTTGTCTGGGTGGGCAATGATTCCGTGACTTTGAGCACCCAGATTGAAGAGGGACAGGTAGACCAGAGCCAGTCCGAAAGCTGCTAGACAGGCCGTTATGACAGAATATCTGACCAGGGCGTCGGGTGTGGTAATACCGTGAGATTTAAGGTTGGTAATGATGACAATGCCGAACAGCAGTGCAGCCAGAGCATCCATCGTCATATAGCCTTCAAGGAATCCACTAAAGAAAGGATTTTCTGCATATCCGTTCATAGGTTCACCGGCTTCTCCCAGAGGGGAGATGAGGGGAGATATACCGAGAATCATCAGCAAGAGGATGAGGGCCGGTGTGATGATCTTGCCTACGGATTCAAGTAATTTTCCCGGATAGAGGCTGAGATACCAGGCAGTGCCAAAGAAAATGATGCTGTATGCCAGTCTGGAAGTGCTGTCGGGCTCTTTCAGAAACGGGATTATTCCGATTTCATAGGCAACAAGGCCGGTTCTCGGGACACCGTATATCGGGACAACAATGATATAAATGCAGCAACCCATCAATGCAATCATGCTGCGTGGCAGTTCACCGGTGATCTCGTTGAAGCCGCCGCCAACTCGGGAAATCATGACCACAGCTAACAAAGGGAGAAGCACTCCGGTGACCAGAAAACCGGCAGCAGCAAGCCAGACGTGGGTGCCAGCCAGCTGTCCCGCCAATGGAGGAAATATGAGATTGCCCGCGCCAAGAAACATGGCGAAGGTCATAAAACCCATACCAATGATGTTCTGAAGACTTAATCGTTGCTTCATGCGTAAGGTTCTGCCTTGATTGAATGTTATCTGGTCAGAAACGGACGTCCATGCTCAATCCTGGGAGATGAACGATTTTTTTGTAATGAATAGGAAGTATGGACTCAATTTCAGAAAGTGGTAGTCCGGTCCGACTTTTGCTCGGTCATTATTCGAGATGAGCATAAGATTAACTTTTGTTAATCTTATGCTCATTGGGTCTTCATTGTAGAGTCACTATCCTTTGCGATTATTCACTGATTTCATACAGGTAAGTGTCATGAGGCTTTTAAAAGAGGCCATTCTGGGCCTTTTTCTGGTATCAACCGCTGCTCTGGCAAGCCAGGAGGATGTCCTGCTTCAGCTGGCTATCGAAAATGCCAAAATCAAACCCGAACAGGCCATTGAGAAAATTTCCGACCGCTATTCCGGGCATCTCAGCGAATTTGGCATCGATGATGAAGACGGTAGAATGGTTTATGAGTTTGCCATTGTTGATCCTGAAGACAGCGTTGAGTTGGAAGTAATTATGGATGCTGACTCGGGAAAGGTCTGGCTGGACGAAAAAGACAGGCTTTCCAGCAAAACGTTGAAACGTAAAAAGTACCAGCTGTTAATGAACAGTGGCATGACTTTGAAGAAAGCCATTGATGAAGCGAAAAAGATTGTTCCGGGGCAGCTGATGGAAGCAGAGCTTGAACAGGAGAAGGGTATTGTATTTTTTGAAATTGAGTTGTTGACGGATAAAGGCGTGCGCAAGGTGATTGTTGATCTTCAGTCTGGCAGGCCGATTCCGGTGACCCAAAAATGATCAGGTTTTTGATTCCCTTCCATTGTCAGAACGGAATAGGTGTGATGATATGAAGTTGCTAGTGGTTGAGGACGACCGGACAACCCGTGAATACATTGCCAAGGGATTCATGGAGCATGGCTGGACCGTGGATGTGGCTGACAATGGCCGGGATGGTCTGTTTCTGGCATCAGGCGAGAGCTATGACATCATTGTTCTGGATCGTATGCTGCCCCAGATGGAAGGGCTCAAGGTGCTGGCGGCACTGAGAGCTTCTGAAAACCAGACACCGGTAATCATTCTCAGCGCTCTTGATGGCGTTGATGAACGCATTAAAGGCTTGAAGCAGGGAGGGGATGATTACCTTTGCAAGCCTTTCTCTTTTGGGGAACTTCTGGTTCGGGCAGAAATTCTGACTCGCAGAGGGCACAGTAAAGAAGCTAAAAATACTCTTGTTATTTCCGATCTCGAAGTAGATCTATTATCCAGGCGTGTGGTCAAAAACAGGGTTGAGGTGAACCTTCAGCCAAGAGAGTTCCAGCTTCTTCGCTTTCTCCTGGAGCATCAGGATCAGGTGATTTCCAGAACCATGCTGTTTGAGTCTGTGTGGGATTATCACTTTGATCCGGGCAGCAACATTATTGATGTTCATGTCGCTAAATTGAGGAAAAAGCTGGATACTGCCGGAGGAGCATCCCTGATTCACACTGTGAGAGGGGCAGGTTATGTTCTCCGTGAGTCGGCTTGACCCTCTGGGTCGGTTACGGGCATCCTCACTGCTGCGCTATACCTTGCTGCATACAGCTATTGTCCTGGTACTCTGCGGATCAGCCCTGTGGTTAGTGAAAGACTACAGTCTGGGGTTCTATCAGAAACGACAGGATCAATTTGTTCTGGAACAGCTCAATTCTCTGGCATCTTTGGCCAGAAGCCATTCAGAAAGTGAATTCAGCGCGGTTGTAAGTCAGATGGCTGAAAATAACCGGCAAGTGCTGGTGGTTTTTAAAAGCGCCGAGGGCTATCTGGGTAATTTGAATTATCTGCCTGAAACCGTCCCCCTGTCACCAGCGACGGGCAGTTTCTGGATACTGGGAGATTCGGTTCTGGGAGACGGTCGCTTCCAGAAAGTGCGGGGGAGTCGTATTAACAGTCGCTGGGGTCCCTTGGTGCTGGCCTACAACTCTTCAGACTTTAACCTGTTTGCTTCTCGTTTCACTCTGGCACTTTATGCCGCTATGGTATTGGTTTTGCTGGTAGGACTGGTGACCGGGTTTTTATTTTCAAAAAAAATATTGGCTCGTCTTCGCGCTATCAATAAAGTGACTGCAAAAGTCGGTGAAGGTCTGTTAGCCGCCAGAGTTAAAGTCACTGAAAAGGGCGATGAGTTTGATGAGTTGGCTGGTCATATCAATCAAATGCTTGCGCAGATCGAAGACTCAGTAGAAGCCATTGCATCGGTAACCAGCAGTATTGCTCATGATCTCAGAACGCCTTTATCCCGACTGAGGATCAAGCTGGATGGATACTTGCGAAATGGCGGTGCTGGTGTTGAGGATATTCTTGAGGCCCAGACTGAGCTTGATACGATCCTGCATACCTTCAATGCCATGCTTGAACTCACGAAACTGGAATATGGGCAGGGGGATCTTGAGTTTGTCCGTTGTGACCTGAAAGAAATAGGCTACGAAGTGGTTGAACTGGCGGAGCCTTTGGCAGAAGCCTGTGAGCAGTCTCTAATACTTGAAGTGCAGCAGCCTCTGGTTGTTCGGGGGAGTCACCAGTTGCTGTTTAGAATCCTGTTTAACCTGGTGGAGAATGCAATCAAGTACTCTCCTGAAAAAGGCGAGGTCAAAATTCGTATTGATCAGGATTCAGTATCAGTTATTGATCAGGGGGCAGGTATTCCGGAATCAGAGCAGGAAAAGGTATTCCAGAGGCTGTACCGGCTTGATCAGAGTCGAACAACTCCTGGTCATGGGTTGGGTTTGTCGCTGGTCAAGGTGGTCGCTGAGCTGCACAATGCCAGGATCAGTTTTGAGCAGGGTGAGCAATCTTTTGCTGTTAAACTGACGTTTCGCAGAGGAGAGTAAAGCCTGGCATATGGGCAGGCTTTACTCTGTTCGGTTACTTATAGCCAGCCTTTTCGTTTAAAGAAAAAATAAGTGCCAAGAGCGCTTGCCAGCATCAGAATCAGGGCCAGAGGGTATCCCCAACTGCTACTGAGTTCAGGCATTACCTTGAAGTTCATACCATAGATGCTGGCAATCAGGGTCGGCGGCAGAAACATCACGGCGGCTACGGAAAATATCTTAATGATATTGTTCTGTTCCAGATTGATGAAACCCATGGTGGCGTCCATCAGGAAGTTGATTTTATCAAAGAGAAAGCCAGTGTGGGGTGTCAGAGAGTCAATATCACGAAGAATGTCTCGCACCTGGTCAACCTGTCCGTCATCCAGCTTGTGACGGCAGTTTTTCAGTATGTATCTGAGGCAGCGCTGGCTGTCCAGTAGATTAAGACGAACTTTGCCGTTTATATCTTCCTGCAGGGTAATATTTTTCAACAGGTCATCAACATCAGTATCATCGTCAGAAAGAGCATGTTGACTGGTGGCTTCGAGATTTTCGTAAACTTCTTCCAGAGTGTCAGCTAGAAACTGAACTTTAGTGTCAAACAATGCGATCAAGATATCGATCGGTGTTCGTGCCTTTATGTGTTGCAGTTTCAGATAATTTCTCATCAGTCGGAACAGGGCGGTAGGCTCATCCTGTAGGGTGACCAACTGGTCGTCACGAAGGTTGAAAGCAACGTTGATGCTTCGAAATTCCTGGCCTGCCTGATGAGGGAATAAGGAACGAATATGAAAACCTGTCTCACTTTCAAAAAATCGTGATGAGGCTTCAATCTCGTACAGTGCATCTTCGTCTTCTATAAATCCCGGGCACTCCTGTTTCAGCCAGTCATCCTCGTTTTCGTCCAGTTCAACAAGGTCCAGCCAGAGTGTATTTTCAGGAAGCGCCACATCGGTCTGTATACGGGTGATGCAGTACTGCTCAGTATCACGGTGATAGGCGTTGATCATAAAAGACTCTGATAGCAAATCTGGTACTTGGCGTCTGTTGGACTCAGGCTTCCCGGAATTGGCTGAAATCGTCTAAGTCCATCAGGCTCCTTTAAGAAGGGTCGCTCTATTGTACAGATCGATGCACCTTAGTCCAGCAGTGATCTGGCTCTGGTGGAGGCAAGGCATTTGTCCACCAGAGTCTGGTGATATGCTTTATAAGGCTTTTTACCTGTCAGCAATAGTGAGACAGTTCAGCCCAGGCTCTATAAGCGGGTTCTTTCATCGCCTGTATGTTCAGATCTTCGCATCATAGAGGTGACCTCTATCCGAAAGGGATTGGTTGATTGCTGATTATAACTTTCGAGCCAGTCTCTTAGCTGGTCGGCATTTGCGGCATTCGGACATTAAGCATCAGTGTCTGGCTTTTGCGCTCCCTGTCAAAACGAAATCCGATCAAATAATAAGCAACTGAGCATTGCGGCATTTTTTCTTCATAATCATACCTTTTTAGTCAGAAGCTTCAGAATAGTTAGGTCAATGAAAAAAGATGCTTTTTACTTAGATGATATCTGAATGTAAAAACTCTCAATCAGCCATTCCCGCTGAGTAGCTGTAGATGGAGAAAAAATACAAAGTGACTCAAATCAGGCTGTAATTTTACTTTCTGGTCGTTTTTCAGTATCTGCTGTGAGACATGTCTAACTCATTTTCTTTCGGCAGGCCAGCTTTATCGCTATGCATTGTTGCGATAGGAAAGCTACCCGGCCTGCCGCCTTGTATAAAGTTAATGAGCCCTATAGTTCGGTTTCCTTTTCGACTTTATCCATCAGCTCGTTATCTGCCGGCTGATTTTCTGCCTGCTTGTTATCTGCTGGCCGATCTTCTGCCTGCTTGTTATCTGCTGGCTGATCTGCTGGCTGCTTGTTATCTGCTGGCTGATCTGCTGGCTGCTTGTTATCTGCTGGCTGCTTGTTATCTGCTGGCTGATCTGCTGGCTGCTTGTTATCTGCCGACTCATCATCTGCCTGCGCGCCATCTGTTTGCTCTTTATCTACCGGCTCCTTATCTACCGGCTCCTTATCTGCCTGCTCGCCGATAGAAGAGATCTCTATCTCAAAAGGATTAGCCAATTGCTGATTACGAGTATCGAGCCATTTTGTTAGCTTCTCGGCATTCACAGCCTTCGTCACCCATAGCCTGAAACTCAATGTATGGCTGGCGTTTTGTTCGTTCAAACTGAATGAGAGCAACTCATAACTTCCAGAGTATTGCAGTATCGGCAACATATGCTGCAAAGTATCGATTTCCAGATTACTCGAACTGTACGTAAAGCTGACCTGAAACTCTTTTGGAAAGGTGGTATAACTTAAGAAAAGGCCTTCCAGACCTAAAGCGACCAGTCCTGCACCCAGGCATCCGCCTCCCAGCTCTGGAATCCCTATACCAAATCCAGCTCCTGAAACAGCCCCTGTCACGACAACCGTAGCCGCAAGCGCATACTTCATATAAGACCATGACGGATTTACTTCCGAGTTACATATATAGTTACCACATAAGCAGCTGAGCTGACGGTCGGGCTCTATGGCTTCCGGGTCTGATACACAGTGAGGCCGGGAGAAAGGCGGGGTGGAATACATTTCGTCGGCTTTCATGGCCACCAGCCTGGCGAATACGTGGATAAACGTTTTCAGCTGGTTTTCATGAATATGTACAAACGGTTCACCAGCGCCACGGTCTTCTCTTTCCAGCCAGGCGGAAACAGAGGCACTTCCGGTGGGTAGAAATTCAGCGGAACGTCTCGACATAGCAGCAGGCTGACTGGTCAGGGGCTGTTCGGGAGTGGTGGATTCAGCCCTGTTATCAGAATCAAAGAAAGACACTGAGACTGGTAAGGAAACCGCACCATTTGCCGGAGAAGTCGGCACTCCCCCAACAGCTCCCTGTTCCTGACCCGTATCGTCAGCCGCCGATGTCAAGCCACTGGAATGACTCTGGGCAGAAGGGATCCGTCCGGTAACGGGTAACCCGCCAACCATGTCAGATCTCTGGCTTTCAGTATTTTCATGGGTTGGTAACTCAGAGTAGTCTCCCTGTGATCCGGGGGCTGGAGTTAGGTCATCAGCGACGGTTTTTGTGTCAGACTCTACGGACAGATAAACTTTGACGAGTGCCCGTGAGGTTTTGAAATTAAGCACGAAATTATCTGCGACTGAAATTGTGGGAGTCAGCAGGAATAGGAGTGCAGTGAAAAAACTACACAATCTCTTGATGCTCGAAATTTTTTTCATAACTACACCTGTTAATCAGAAATTTTAAATTAGTTAAGCCTATGGAAAAAATGGGGTTTTATTTAGAACATTTCCGACTATGACAACTATTAACCAGTCATTCCCTTTGACCATAGTAAATAAAGTATTTTGTTAGACTTTTTAACAAAGATATCGAGGCTCTTTAGATCGGTTGTGATGTTCCTTTATGGTCGTTTTTCAACACCTCTTGTAGGGCGCGTCCTGCTTGTTTTCTGTCAATAGGCCGCCTTGTATCGGTAACTTTCAAGGTAGATGTCGCCTCAACTTATGCAGCTAAATCACAATCATGCGGCTATAGACGTCCAGAACCAAATAGAGGTAATAATATTTACCCCTGATGGGTGACCCTAAAAAGGTTATATCCCACGACCAGAGCTGATTTGGTCCCGTGGCCCGATGCGATGTTGGCTTCCGCTTTCCGGGCTTCCGACTGCGACCGCGGTGATGCTGTTGATTATAGGCCTTGAGCACTCGATAAAAGCTTGACTCAGAAGCCATATAAACACCTTCGTCGGCCAGTGTCGGTACAATCTGGCTTGGCGACTTACTTTTAAATCGCTCGCTGTTACAGACTTTCAGAATCTCGTTCTGCTCACTCTTGGTCAGTTGGTTGGCAGGTATTCGCCGGTCTGCGTATTGACGCTGATCTTCCCGTACCTGTTCCACATCCGTTTGCCAGCGCTGAACCGTGCGTATCGACAGGTTGAGCGCAGCACAGGCTTTCACTTTACGTGCACCCTGTGAAACAGCTTCCTGGATTAAAGCAACGGCTTCCTTGCGATCAGGGAGAGGAATCAATCGTCCTCGCGCTCCCCCCAGATCGCGTTTGCCTTTTTTGTTAGAACCAACAGTGCTGCGGTTTCAGCAAGTGCTTTGTCTTTGCGTTTGAGTTCTTTTTCCAGTTTCAGGATGCGCTTCTTGTCATCTCGTCTGGCAGCGGCCTGTACCTGACGGGATTCAGCAGGCTTTGTGCTACCGTCCTGTTTTCCGCCCATAAATTCAAACTGAATTCTAAAGTCTGGATTCCCGCTCACCCATATAGTTTGGTCTGCTGATGTCGGAGACCCCTATCTGGAAAGGGCTGGCCCAGTGATGATTATGACTTTCGAGCCAGGCTTTTAACTGGTTGGCATCTACTGCGTCCGGCATCCGGACATTAAACCTCAGTGTCTGGCTATCGTGTTGATCGTCCAAAATGTACGATACCAATTCGTAACCTCCCGAATATTTCAGCATGATCGCTATTCGCTGCAAATTACAGATTTCGAAATTGTTCGAGCTAAATGTGAAGTTGACCTGAAACTGATTTGGAAAGTGGGTAAGACTATAGAATAAGGTAGAGGCAGAGGTGATGAGTAGCCCTGCTGCCAGGGATACGGCAGCAAGAATAGGAGCTCCCTCAGCAAATGCAGCACTGGAACTTGCTGCTGTCAAAATCAACGCAAAGAAAGGCACAAACTTTCCATATTTCCAAATCCTATTTGCGGCCGAGTCACATACAAAGATGCCACACCGTGTGAAAGGCTGGTAGGTATTCATTTCTTTTGGTTCCATAGCAACCAACCTGGCGAAGACACGGACAAACTCATTGAGCTGGGTTGAAGGAACATGAATTGACGGGGCGTCATCGGCCATCTCTACTCTTTCCAGCCAGGCGGAAACCGAGGCTCTTCCAGTTTGCAGATTTTGGATAGAATGGGTTGAAACTGCAACGGGTTGAGTGGTTAAGGGTTGAGCTGGAGGAGAGGATTCATCTTCGTCATCGGAATCAAACTCAAACTCAAGCTCGAATAAAGATACTGCAATTGGCAGGCCCCCAACGGCACCTCGCTCCTCGGTCTCATCATTATAAAAGGGTGTCATCCCAGGAGCGTGAACCCGGGAAAATGGCGAATTAAAAATTGGTAACCCTTCAGCCTTTTTGGAATTTCGACTCGCACTGTTATCAACGTTTGGTAACACAAAGGAATGCCCTTGTAGCCCGCATGCTTGCGATACTTCATCGGTTTTTCTGTCAGGGTCTATAGATAAATAGACTTTGACGAGAGTCTTTGAAGTTTTGAAATTAAGCACGTAGTCATCGGCTGCTAAAACCATGGGAGCTGTCAGAAACACTGTTGTAGTGACAAAATGGAACAATGCTTCGATGATTAAAAATTTTTTCATAATCACACCTGTTAATCAGAAGTCTTAAAATAGTTAAGCCACTGGAAAAAGATGTTTTTTATCGCGTGAGAGTTCCCAGGGTGTCGCAAAAGCAGAGAGCAAAGCTGAGATAAGGAAGAAAGTACTGAAAAAGCGCAATATACTGCCACCCGGCAATACCATCACCCAAACTCTTTCAAAAGGCACCCGTTAAGTACCTGGTTAGGTACTTACAATAGGCTGAGCGTCAGGACGTGACCTGCTGGCCTTTTGAGCAGGCTCATTGGCATCTGTGACGAAGCAGGCAGGAACCACTACGAAATCGTGAAAAAGTAGATGCAAAGACAATCCCCCGCTGATTTCTTTGAATCAGTGGGGGGATGTTTAGATGAGGATTAATCTGTCGGCTGCGGATAAATTCAACCTTAGCCCTATAGCGTGGTTTCGGATTTGCCCATGGAAGAGACTTTTATCTGAAACGGATTAGCTAATTGCTGATTCTTACTTTCCAGCCAGTTTTGGAACTGTTTGGCATCCACGTTATCTGGCACGCGGACATTGAACGTCAGTGTCTGGCTGGCGTTTAGCTCATCCAAACTGAACGATACCAATTCATAACCTCCCGAGCACTGTAGAATATTCACAATTTGCTGAAAATCATAGATTTCCTGACTGATAAGCAACTGGTTTGAACTGAAAGTGAAGCTCACCTGAAACGGGTTTGGAAAACGTGTATGGCTGAAAAAACAGGTACACAGAGGAGTAAAGACCCCCCCTGCGACCAGAGATCCGTAAGCTAATCCAGAGACTCCCGTACCAAATCCAGTGCCCGTACCTGCCGCTGCCGCAAGAAACGTCGAGAGCACCGCAAACTTTCCACATGACCAGGTCGGATTTGCCTCGGAGTTAAAGACGTAGGTGCTGAAACGTGGAAAGGGCTTCCAGCTTCGCATTTTGTTGACTTTCATAGCAACCAGACTGGCAAACATCCGGACAAAGGCTTTAAGTTCATTGGCAGAAATATGAAACGGGTTGCCGCCGCTTACCTCTCTTCTTTCCAACCAGGCATAGACGATTGAACTCCCTGTTTTCAGATAGTGGACTGAATGCACCGACGCATCATCAGGTTGATTGGTTAAGGGCTGGGCAGCTGAAGTGGAATCAGCTGCGTCGATAGAGTCAATAATAGTCACTGAAACTGGCGAAGACGCAGGCCAGCGCCTGACTGCTCCGGGCTGCTGATCTAAATCAATGCCTGTAAATCTTAAATCAAGGGGCTGACTCTGGGGAGAAACTGGCGGGCCGCCTGTTGCTCCAAGTTCCTGATCTATAGCATGTTCAACCATTGTCAAATCAGATAGCAGTCCCTGTATAATGCCATCTACTGTTTCAGGTTCACGGTCTCCATCACTGCCTATCGATGTCAAATCGCGAGGCTGGCTCTGGACAGAAGGTGGCGGCCCAGAAATTGGTAACCCTCCAACTGTCTTATGTTCATGGCTTCCACTCACATCATCGGGGGACATCCCGGTGGCCGTGGCTTGCTCTTCTGGTGCTCCATCAGTGTTAGTTTCAGGATCAATAGACAGGTATACTTTGACGTGTGTTTGTGAGGTTTTAAAGTTAAGCACGTAATTATCGGCCACTGAAACCATGGTGGTCAGCAGAAAGATCAGTGCAACGACAAAGCTGCACAACACCTTAACACTACAAAGTTTTTTCATAATTACTCCTCCAGCTTAATAGCCGGAAACGCATTTCCAATCTGCACAGTGAATTAGATAAGAATGAAAGGGAGAGTTGCTCCAGGGCAGAATAAAGACCCGGCGAGTAACTAAGCCTTCCCGAAAAAACAGAAAATGCATTCAATTAATGCTTGCCCGAAAACACTCCTCCATGATTGTTGATGGTGTTGTCTGCAAACTGTAAGGGGTAATAAAAAAATCGCCATAATGTGTCTTTTAAAGACTCAAACATTATTGCACCTGATTACCAGACGTTTTTAAAATAGTTAAGCCGCTGGAAAAAGATGCTTTTTATTTAGAATATTTCTGTCTATAAAATATAAAATAAAGGGGCGTCCACAAATTTTACTAACAAGGAAACAAAGAAAAACAAAGAAAAACAAAGAAACGTTCGGGGAATTCTTTGACCGGGTGACTTTAAAATAGAGAAGGAAAAAGTATCCATATATTTGACTAACTGACGTGTTGAACTACTTTTTAGACTTGTATCAGTTGGGGACTGTGCTCGAGTTTGCTTGCACCCAAAGTAGACTGATTGATCCGGGTAATACTCTTTTATTATTGTGCGTTTTGTTCCGTAATCAGAGACTAATGTTGTTTTGAGAATTATACGACTATGGGTTTTTTTCAATCTTCAAGGTGGCAGGTTGTCAACTGTTTAGGTGGATTGGACTCTATTTTTGCTATCAAATTTTGTGCTTATGCTTCAATGTTCAATTGCTATGTTTTTCTAGTCGCATATTCTAGTCGGCGTATTTGAATTCTTTGAATTTTTTTATTGTATTTCTACTGAATGATTTTGATGTGAAGATATACAGATTTTCAAAAAAAACACGTATTCTGCTTTTTATAATAATTTTAATAAAGAGCGTTTGAGTTGAGCAGGTGGTTTTTATGTTTCTCATAACAGTTTGTTTGTTAATTTGGCGAAGGGGTTTTTGAGTATGTTATTTCTTCTCTCTTACAGCGTTTTGATACCAGGCTTCTGTAGTCCGAAATAACGGATATAAAGTTAATCTGTGCTCTAGAGGCTGGTTTCCAGAAGACCAACAGGGTGTGTTGTTGGCTCGCCAATGGCAGATACCTTTATTTGAAGCGGATTTGTTAATTGCTGATTCTGCCTTTCAAGCAAGCCGCGGAGATTGCCAGCATTCACTGTGTCAGGCACCTGGACGATAAACCTCAGTGTCTGGGTGGAGGTCCGCTCGTTGAAATGAAATGACACCAGATTAAAGCCTCCTGTGCACTGCAGTAAATTCACTATCTGCTGCAAATGATTGATTTCCTCACTCATGAGTAAATTATTCGATCGAAATGTGAAACTCACCTGAAACCGGTTTGGAAACCAGGCACGGCTTAACATTAAAATGCTGGGAGGAATACAGATTCCGGTACTCAGACATGTGCCTCCCAAGGCAGGGATTCCCATACTAAATCCAACACTGGTAACTGCCGCTATAGCGATTGACTCAGTGAGAACCGCAATCCTTCCCCGATACCAGCGCGGATTTACATCCGAGTCACATATGTAGCTGCGGAGCCGCGTGAACGGCTGACAGGAATGCATTTCTTTAGCTTCCGTAGCAACCAGACTGGCGAACAGAACGACAAATTCATCCAGCTGATCTGGAGAACCTTCAAAAAAAAATGCACCACCGCCATCCTCTACTCTTTCCAACCAGGAGGAAACGCTTGAACTTTTGGTTGGCAGTGGACGGATATATTCTTTCGATGTAGCAGTTGGTTGAGTTGTTAAGGGTAGGGAAGAAGTTGCTCCAGTCCCATCATCAGGTTCAATGAAATGCAGTGAAACGGGTGAAGGAAGCCCTCCTGAGTTCTGGCCTTCGTCGTTAATAATATATGTCAAATCAGTGAACTGACTTTCGGTAGATACCGGCAATCCCCCAACTGCACCTGGTTCCTGATTTTCATCATTACCACCTGATGCAAGATCAGAGGGCTGGGCCTGGGGAGAAGGCGCCGGTTCAGAAATTGGCAAGCCACCTACCGTTGTATATTTCTGGTCTTCACGATCATCACTGGGTAACAATCCAGAGGGTTGCTCTTGCAATCCTTGCTCTACCGATGCTTGATTCGCTTCTGTATCAAGGGGTACAGAGAGGTGTACTCTGACGACGGTTTGCGGACTCTGAAAAACAAGTAGGAAATGCTCTGCAACCGAAGCTGGTGGGGTCAGCAGGAGCAACACAGTAATGACAAAACTGAACGATACCCGGATAAGATATAGTTTTTTCATCATCACACCTGTTAATCAAAAGCTTAAAAATAGTTAAGCCACTGAAAAAAGATGTTTTTTATTTAGAATATTTCCGACTATGCAACACTTTGCAGGTGTTGTTAATGCTTTCCTGGCTCCGGTGTTTTTTGGTACAGCCATAAAGGGACATAAGAGTCATAAACAGCTTGAAGTCCCCGGTCGGCCTGGCTAAGAACTTATGGTTTCTGAAAGCGGATGACATCCTGTTCAGAGGCCTGTTGCAGAATCTGCTTCAGAGTCAGGCAGATATGCTCGGCAACATCAGGATCACTGATGGGCTGATGGTTTTTATCCGTGATAAAGAAGCTGTCTTCGAGTTTTTCACCAAAGGTAGCAACCTTGGCATTATGGACTTGCAGCTCCAGTTCCACGAAAGTCCTTACGACTCTGGCCAAAAGTCCGGGTCTGTCGGTTGCCCTGATCTCCAGCAGTGTCTTTTTAATGCCGGGTAAGTTGCTGATGGTGATCAGAGGTTCTTTGGCGAAGTGCCGAAGTTGTCTGGGGGTGCGTCTCTGGGCAGCAACGGGCATTTGCCCCGAATCGCTGAGAATATCTTGCAGGTAACTCTGTATCTGCACAATGCGAGACTCATTGTTACCTATGGCTGAACCGTCTTCTTCTAATACGGTATAAGTATCGAGGCTGAACTGTTCACTGGAGGTGATGATTCTTGCGTCCTGGATACTGATGTGCAGGGAGTCGAGTCCGGCTACCGTTGCAGCAAACAGATTGGGGCGGTCAGGTGCATAAACAAAAATTTGAGAACCACCGTGCTCCCTGTCAGTGTCTGTTTCCCGTGTCAGTACCAAGGGTTGCCGCTCCTGGTGAGCGAGAATTCCCCTCGTATGCCAGGCAATTTCATGGGGGTCATGACGGGAAAAGTAGTCGTCATCCAGAGTGTTCCAGAGTGACTGAATCGATTGTGTGTCCAGGTTGTCATCAGCCAGCAAGGCGAGCGTCTCCTGCTGAATGTCCTGCAGTCTTTCATCATTGTCAGGCATATTCTCTATGCCGTGCTCCAGGACCAGGCGGGTCTGGCTATACAGCTGTTGCAATAAGGAAGATCGCCAGCCATTCCACAACTCAGGATTGGTAGCATTAATGTCGGCAACAGTGAGCAGGTAAAGATGGTTCAGGCTGTTCAGATTGCCCACTTTACGAGCGAAATCCTGAATGACTTCCGGGTCCGACAGGTCTTTTTTCTGGGCCGTGGTCGATAGGGTGAGGTGTTCACGTACCAGCCAGACAATGAGCTTCGTATCGACACGACGCAGGCCGTGTCTTCGGCAGAATACTTCGGCATCATCGGCGCCCAGCTGAGAGTGATCACCTCCACGCCCTTTACCGATGTCATGATAAAGGCCGGCGACATAGAGTAACTCTGGTTTTTTGATGTCATGTATGATTCGAGAGGCAATAGGGTAGCGCTGCTTGTTTTCTTCGTAGCGAAAGCTACGCAGGTGCTTGATCAGCAACAGAGTATGCGCATCGACTGTATAGGTGTGGAACAGGTCAAACTGCATCTGGCCAATAATGCGACCAAACTCTGGCAGGTAGCGGCCAAGGATGCCATAGCGAGCCATTCTTCTGAGACTGATGGTTAATCCATAGGGTGCCTGCAAAAGCTGAAGGAATAATTTTGCGCACCTTGGGTCTTTTCTGAACTGACTGTCAACGGTGTGACGAATATCGCGCAGCAACCGGATGGTCTCAGCCCTTGGGCCGAGAATATCGGGGTCGCGGGTCATGAGGACAAACATTTCCAGAATAGCTGGCGGGTGCTCAGCGAATACCCGGTCATGAGTAACTTCAATGTACTGATTGCGTATCTGGAATCGATCATTGATAGCCGTTACGGTCTGCGGTTTGTCCGCATTCAGAATCTTGTCATCAAAATTCTGGAGGATCAGGTCTTTGAACTGGCCAACAATCAGAACCGTGCGGAAGTAGCTTTGCATGAACTGTTCTACCGCCAGTGAGCCAGGTTGGTCCCGGTAGCCAAACTGTTCAGCCAGTGATCGCTGGTGGTCAAACAGGAGTCTGTCTTCGCCCCGGCCGGCCAGTGTATGCAGTGCCCATCGTATCTTCCACAAAAATGCCCGGCAGCGGATGAGTTGTTCGTATTCGGCTTCTGTCAAAAAATTCAAAGCCATCAGTTTGATCGGGTCCTGGGTACCGAAATGACGTCTTGCGGTCCAACCCAGCATGTGCAAATCACGGATGCCGCCGGGTGAGCCTTTTATGTTGGGCTCCAGGCTATACGCGGTGTCAGCATACTTTTTGTGTCGGGCCTTCTGTTCGTCAAATTTGGCCTGAAGGTACTGATTGCTGGGCCACATATGGTGGACGCTGATCTTTTCCTGAAGTTGCTTGTTGAGATTTTCAGGATCACAGAGGGGGCGTGCTTCCATCAGGTTAGTGATGATGGTCAGATCGTCTCTGGCCTGTTCGGCGCATTCTTTTATGGACCGCACACTGGAGCCTACTTTCAGGCCAATGTCCCACAATGTCGTCAAAAAAGTTTCGATTTCTGTCTGGTGGGTCTGGTACTCGTCATTCTCCAGAAGAATCAGAATGTCGATATCGGAGCCGGGATGAAGCTCGCCCCGACCATAGCCTCCTACTGCAAGCAAGCTGATGTGTTCAGAATCGTCCCAGGCAGATTGTTCCCATACTGTGATAAGAATTTGATCGATAAGCCAAGTATGACTGTATACCAGCTGATCAATATTGACTTTTTTCCTGAACCATTGGTTCAGCATATCTCTGCCAGACTGGATGGTGTCTTTGTAAAGAGGGATGGAAGGCTGATTGCTGAGGGCGGTAACAAACGAGTTTTTATCAAACAGCTGGGCTTCAAGCTGATTCGGAATCTTTGGGGTTGCGTGATTCATAATAGATTATTCTCCTGGCACTCCGTCGCTAAAAAAACGGCTCGCGCTTCTTTGAAGGCGAAATTCTACAGATCAGATTCTATAGATAAAACGTGCGAGCCATTCAGGGGTCAAAAAGGAAGCGTTTCTTCACTTCTGAGAGTCAGTACCTCGACGCCATCAGCGGTAACAAGAATGGTGTGCTCCCACTGGGCTGAAGGGCGACGATCCTTGGTGACCGCAGTCCAGCCATCTCCCAGGAGTTTGGTGAACTTCTTGCCGGCATTGATCATGGGTTCAATAGTGAATGTCATGCCTTCCCGCAGAACATAATCGTTATGATCGCCATAACCATCGTAATGAAGTACCTGAGGATCTTCATGGAAGACCTTTCCGATGCCGTGGCCGCAAAACTCTTCAACCACAGAGTAGTGGTTGGCGTGAGCATGCTGGGCGATGACCCGGCCAATATCACTCAACCTTACACCGGGTTTGACGATCTCGATGCCCTTGTAGAGACATTCCTGTGTGACATTGACTAATTTTTCTGCATAGGGCTGGACGTTGCCGACCAGGAACATCTTGCTGGTGTCACCGTGGTAACCGTCTTTGATAACAGTAATGTCGATGTTGAGCATGTCGCCGTTCTTGAGGGTCTTCTTGTCATTGGGAATGCCGTGACAGACAACATGGTTCAGAGAGGTGCATATGGATTTTGGAAAACCGGGGCGACCGGGTGCAGCACCATAGTTCAGGGGGGCTGGAATAGCCTGCTGTTCATTAACGATGTAGTCGTGACAGATACGATCAAGTTCGCCAGTAGTAATGCCAGGTTTTACGTGGGGGGTGATCATCTCCAGTACTTCGGCAGCCAGCTTGCCGGCGATGCGCATTTTTTCAATATCTTCAGGGGTTTTGATCGTAACGTTCATTTCAAATATTCTTTGTCAGGCGCAGGAAATACCGAGAGTGCTCTATAGTGAGTGATCTTTGATGACGGGTTAACAAGGTCGTTTTGATCACTTATGACGGTCTGCTTCGGTAGCTTCCCAGGGGCTTTATGGATTCATTGCTGAAATTCTAACAGAAAAGAAGAGAGAGTTGGTTATTGTTAACTGGAACTGGCTTCAACTGTATAAAGAATCCTCCTGCAAAGAAATCTGTCGACTTTGAATCATCATAAGATTGTGGTATAAAATTGCGTCCTCGTGTTCAGGGTCACCTGATTGCGAGGTTACTATCTGATTTTGTAAACAGAACTCACATACACCGACACATGATTCAGGGTGCCCGAGTGCAGTCAGCGAGAGCTGATCGTTGGGTCGAACTCATGGGGTGTGTGGAGGCCTAACCCTGTAACAGGAGAATTCTCATGGCTCAAGTCACCATGCGTGACATGCTCAAGGCGGGCGTGCATTTTGGTCACCAGACTCGTTTCTGGAACCCGAAGATGAATAAATTCATCTTTGGTGCTCGTAACAAGATTCATATCATCAACCTTGAGCACACCATGCCTGCCTTTAATGAAGCGATGAGCTTCATTCGCAAGCTGGCCGAAGGTAAGAACAAGATTCTGTTTGTTGGTACCAAGCGTGCCGCCGGTAAGATCATTCGTGAAGAAGCTGCTCGCTGCAGCATGCCTTTCGTAGCACATCGCTGGTTGGGTGGTATGCTGACCAACTACAAGACCATTCGTCAGTCTGTACGTCGTCTGCGTGACCTGGAAGCTCAGGCTGAAGATGGCACTTTCGAAAAGCTGACCAAAAAAGAAGCCCTGATGCGCCGTCGTGATTTGGAAAAGCTGGATCGCTCTCTGGGTGGTATCAAGGAAATGGGTGGTCTGCCAGACGCACTGTTTGTTATCGATGTCGAGCACGAGCGCATCGCTATCCAGGAAGCCAATAAGCTGGGCATCCCTGTCATCGGTATCGTTGACACCAACTCCAGTCCTGAAGGTGTTGACTACGTTATCCCTGGTAACGATGATGCGATTCGCGCTATTCAGTTATACATTAAAGCTGCTGCTGATGTTGTTCTTGAAGGTCGTTCCGCTGCCAACACAGGCGCTGAAAGCGAGTTTGTAGAAGTTGAAGTAGAAGCTGCAGAAGCAGCTGAAACTGCAGAAACTACAGAAGCAGCTGAAGCCAAGGCTGAAGACGACCAGGAAGACACTAAGGAAGCTTAATCTTCTGGTCGTTGCGAAAAGGGGGCGTGGCCCCCTTTTTCAGATTTAAAAGAGCGTTTGTCACTTTGGGGTGGTCATTGACAGGAGCTTCAGTATGCACAAGCCTATTTTGTATGTCGTAAGCTTGAAGCGCTAAACAACTAAGCTCAAGGCTGCCCTGAATCCCTTATTGAATATTTGCGAGAGGAACCCACCATGGCAGCAATTACTGCAGCACTGGTTAAGGAACTGCGTGAACGCACTGGCCTGGGCATGATGGAGTGCAAAAAGGCTCTGGTTGCTTCAGAAGGTGATATTGAAAAGGCGATTGAAGAGCTGCGTAAATCTGGTCAGGCTAAAGCCGCCAAGAAAGCAGGTCGTACCGCAGCTGAAGGTATTGTCGCTACCAAAGTTGCTGAAGATGGAAGCTTCGGTGTAATGGTTGAAGTTAACTCCGAGACCGACTTTGTTGCTCGTGATGACAACTTCCTGGGTTACGTTCAGACAGTGTTAGACGCTGCTTTTGACCGTAAGGAAGCTGACGTAGCCAAATTGATGGAAGGTGAACTGGAAGAAGCACGCCTGGCGCTGGTACAGAAGATCGGTGAAAACATCGGTGTCCGTCGTATTGAAATCGTAGAAGGTGGCGTGATTGACGCATACGTTCACGGTAACAAGCGTATTGCTGTTCTGGTTAGCCTTGACGGTGGCAGCTCCGAGCTGGCTCGTGATGTAGCTATGCACGTTGCTGCTGTTAACCCTCAGGTGGTTAACAAGGACGACATGCCTGCTGAGCTGGTTGAAAAAGAGAAGGAAATCTTCAAGGCTCAGGCAGAGCAGTCTGGTAAACCAGCTGAAATTATCGAAAAGATGATTGCTGGTCGTATCAACAAGTTCCTGGCTGAAAACAGTCTTACTGAACAGCCTTTTGTTAAAGACCCTGATGTCAAGGTAGGTGCTCTGGCCAAGAAAGCTGGGGCAACTATCACTGGCTTCGTTCGTTACGAAGTTGGCGAGGGTATCGAGAAAGAAGAAGTGGACTTCGCTGCTGAAGTTCGCGCTCAGGCTGGACTCTGATCCTGATACTGGTTATTACTGGTTAATGGATGGTGCCTGACCTGTTAGCTGAACAGGCTTGACAGAGCCTGTTCAGCGGGTCTGCAGGTTTACCCGTGTTCTGGTATCTGAGCAATGATGCACTGCTGCAAGGTTGTATGTAAACGGCCGCTTTTGAGCTGCTGACAGTGCAGAAAGCTCATTTGGCAGGATGTGGGGTGAGTCGGCAGGTTATCGGGGACAGGCGCGCCTTCGCCTAACTCTGAATTGGAAAGCTGAATATGCCGGCAAATGATCGACAACCGAAATACAAGCGCATTTTGCTTAAGCTCAGTGGCGAGGCCCTTCAGGGAGCGGGGGACTTTGGCATTGATCCCAGTGTTCTTGACAGAATGGCTCTGGAAATTGGCCAGCTGGTCGGTATCGGCGTTCAGGTCGGTATCGTGATCGGTGGTGGAAACCTTTTTCGTGGCGCAGCGCTGAGTGCCGCTGGCCTTGACCGTGTGACTGGTGACCATATGGGGATGCTGGCCACAGTTATGAATGCTCTGGCTATGCGTGATGCCCTTGAGCGTTCAAACATCAACACCCGGGTCATGTCTTCCATTCCGATGGATGGTGTTGTAGAGCACTATGACCATCGTCGTGCAATACGCTACCTCAATGGTGGCGATGTAGTGATTTTTTCAGCGGGTACCGGCAATCCTTTCTTTACAACAGACTCTGCAGCCTGCCTTCGCGGTATTGAGGTTGAGTCCGATGTTGTGCTGAAAGCAACCAAGGTTGACGGTATCTATGACAAGGATCCGGTTAAACATTCTGATGCAGTAAAATTTGAATCCCTGACCTATGATGATGTGCTCGAGCGCAAACTCGGCGTAATGGATTTGACTGCGATCTGTCTGGTCCGTGATCAGCAGATGCCCGTTCGGGTTTTCAATATGAATAAATCCGGTGCTCTGCTCAATGCAGTGGTAGGTGGCGAAGAAGGAACACTGGTGAGTGGGGTGGAAAATGATTGAAGAAATTAAGCAAGATGCGCAGGAGCGCATGAGCAAGAGTGTTGACTCTCTGGACAGTGCATTTGCCAAAATTCGTACTGGCCGCGCTCACCCGAGTCTGCTCGATAGTGTCAGGGTCTCTTATTATGGCTCCGAGACGCCATTGAGCCAGGTGTCTAACATTTCTACTGAAGATGCCAGGACTCTGGCTGTCCGCGTCTGGGAAAAGCAGATGGTTCCTGATGTAGAAAAAGCGATCCTGAAATCTGATCTGGGTCTGAATCCTTCCACTGCCGGTGAAGTGATTCGTATCCCTCTGCCTCCCCTGACTGAAGAAACCCGGAAGGGCTACACCCGTCAGGCACGTCAGGAAGCTGAAAACGCTAAAATTGCTATTCGCAATATTCGTCGTGATGCGCTGGCCGATATCAAGGAGCTGGAAAAGGAAAAAGAAATCAGTGAAGACGATGAGCGTCGTGCACAGGACGATATCCAGAAGTTAACTGATAAATACATTGCGGCAGTAGATGCGGCGTTGGCCAGCAAGGAAAAGGACCTGATGGAAGTTTGAGCGCTTCATCTTCTAATTGATTGGTTATAGACAGTCATGAGCGAAGAAAATCAATCTGTGTCAATCTGGATATAGCAGTCTCACTTTAATTGCAAATGTGGTTATTGTGGTGCTGTCGTCAGCTCTGTGTCATTGGCATGGCTGTGTTTCCTTAACATGGCTGTTTGATCGCTCCTCTTAATGTCTCATTTGATCAGGGATGGTGTTTCTCAGGTGGATTTGTGTATCTGTTCTGAGGTGTTAGGAGTGGCACTTTGCTGGCGTTTACAATTTGCAGTGAACGCTTCCGGAGTGCTGCAAATAAATTGTATTTTCAGATCAACAAAATAGTGAATGGCCATGAAATCGCAAGAGGAAATCGGCAGCCTTAAGGAAGTACCAGTTCAGAAGTTGCCCCGCCATGTGGCCATCATTCTGGATGGAAATAACCGCTGGGCGAAACGGCGACTGCTTCCGAGTCTTGCCGGCCATCGAGCGGGTCTGAAAGCAGTCAGAGAAGTCATTGAAGCCTGCGGTGAAGCAGGTATTGAAGTTCTGACTCTTTTCGCTTTCAGCAGTGAAAACTGGAACCGGCCGAAGAGTGAAGTGGATGGCTTGATGGAGTTGTTTCTGAGAACGCTGCGCAAGGAAACCGCTAAGCTCAAGAAAAATAATATCAGACTGAAGATTATAGGCGACATTAGTCGTTTTAGTCCGGACATACAGGCACATATTGCTGAAGCAGAAGCTTTGACTGCTGACGAAGCGAAAGTGACTCTGGTGATTGCTGCCAATTACGGCGGAATGTGGGATATTGCCCAGTCTGCCCGCAAAGTGGCTAACATGGTAGAGCAGGGGGAGATATCCGCTGACCAGGTTGATGAGTCGTTAATTGGTCAGCATTTGAGTACAGTGGGTATACCCGAGCCTGATCTACTCATCAGAACCAGTGGTGAACAGCGTATCAGTAACTTTCTTTTATGGCAGTGTGCCTACAGCGAATTTTATTTTACCAAAACCTTGTGGCCGGATTTCGATCGCAGGGAGTTTGAGCGTGCGCTCCTGGCTTATGTCAATCGCCAGAGACGATTTGGCAAGACCAGTGAGCAGGTGGAGGCTGAGGCTACGTGTTAAAACAGAGAATTCTAACTGCTGTAGTTCTGGCAGTATTGGCCCTGAGCAGTGTTATTTTTCTTCCTCCCACCGCTTTTTCAGTCCTGATTGCCCTGGTTATCATGCTGGGAGCCTGGGAATGGGCTAATTTGTCCGGCTTTAAAGATGTTTTTGCCCGGGTGGTTTATGTGTTGCTGATCGCTGGGGTCTGCTGGTTTGTGAAAGATATGTCGGCCTATGCACTGCTGACAGTGTCTGTTATCTGGTGGCTGCTGGCATTTGCTCTGGTGAAGAGTTATCCAGCTTCTGCCCGTTTCTGTCAGAGTCGATTGCTCAGGCTGGTGATGGGTGTGTTGACCTTGGTTCCAGCCTGGTTTGCACTCTCAAAACTTAAACTCCATGATCAGCATGGCTGGACCATTATTCTGGTGTTTCTGCTTGTCTGGGCAGCCGATATAGGTGCCTACTTTGCCGGTAAGAATCTTGGTCGTCACAAGCTCGCCGAGAGGGTGAGCCCCAAGAAAACGGTTGAAGGATTGGTCGGTGGGCTACTAATGTCGTTACTGGTGGCGGCCTGTGTGGGCTTGTATTTTGACCTTTCTTTAGCTCGTGGGCTGGGTCTTTTGGTACTTTCAGTTGCTGTTGTTCTGGTTTCCGTATTGGGTGATCTTTTTGAAAGTATGCTCAAGCGTGAGCGCGGTATTAAGGACAGTAGTAATTTACTGCCAGGTCATGGTGGGGTGCTGGATCGAATAGACAGCCTGACGGCGGCTGTGCCGGTCTTTACTCTGGCTCTGATTGTCGGAGGGAGTTAAGCATGCAACAGGTTTGTGTCCTGGGTTCAACCGGGTCTATCGGAAAAAGCACTTTGGACGTCATTGCTCGAAACAATGATCGTTACAGAGTCAGGTCGCTGGTCGCATGTCGAAGTCATGATGCGATGTTGGAGCAGGTGAGGGCGTTTAAGCCGGACTTCGCTGTCATGTCAGATCCTGCTGTTGCCGATCAGTTGCGAGCATCGGTAAAAGCTGAAGGGATTAAAACAGAGGTTCTTGGTGGTAGTCGGTCAGTCGCTCTGATGGCTGCTGATTCAGACATCGATATCGTCATGGCTGCTATTGTCGGAGCCGCAGGTCTGCTGCCTACTCTGGCCGCTGTCAAGGCAGGTAAGAAAGTCTTGCTGGCAAACAAAGAGGCGCTGGTTATGACCGGGGCGCTCTTTATGGATTCGGTAAAAGAGTCTGGTGCCCAGCTGTTGCCAATTGATAGTGAGCACAATGCTATCTTTCAGTGTCTTCCCCATGGTTATAGTGAAGGTCTTCAGGGGGTTGGGGTTCGCAGAATTCTATTAACCGCTTCGGGTGGGCCTTTCAGGGATGCACCGGTAGACACTCTACCTGCTGTTACACCAGCCCAGGCATGTGCTCATCCGAACTGGAGCATGGGGCGAAAGATTTCAGTAGACTCGGCCACCATGATGAACAAGGGGCTTGAGTTTATTGAAGCTTGCTGGCTCTTTGGTGCTCGTCCCTCCCAGGTCGAGGTGCTGATTCATCCGCAGAGTATCATTCATTCTCTGGTGGATTATGAGGATGGCTCAGTTCTGGCACAAATGGGCAATCCGGATATGCGCACACCGATTGCTCATGCAATGGCCTGGCCTGAGCGCGTGCAATCCGGTGTGGAGCCACTTTCTCTGGCCGATATTGGCAGACTGGATTTTCAGAAGCCCTGTATGCAACGTTTCAGATGTTTGCAGCTGGCTCAGGATGCTGCAACTACCGGTGGGACTGCAGCCGCTATGTTAAATGCAGCCAATGAGACGGCTGTGGAAGCCTTCCTGGGTGATCATCTACGTTTTGATCGTATCCCGGAAGTCATTGATGCCACGCTTCAGGCGCTTCAGGTGTTCAGTGCAGGTGATATTGAACAGGTGCTGGATGCTGACCGAAAGGCCAGGTTGCAGGCCAGAACCCAGATTGAACAGTGGCACAAGACAGCTTGATGCTGTCATGGCTTAAATACATATATTTACTGTCATTCTGGCGATATTCTATTTACAGTCGTACATTGAATCATAAAACTCTGTCAACCACTGCTGTCTGCGAGTTCAAGGTCAAAGCAGGCAGGCAGGCGTACCGGAGGTTGGGTAGCGCGAAATGATATTTGGAACTTTGCAAACGTTTTTGGCTTTTGTCATAACGTTAGGAATTCTTGTCAGTATCCATGAGTTTGGCCACTTCTGGGTGGCCCGTCGTTGTGGTGTCAAGGTTCTTCGCTTTTCCGTAGGTTTTGGTAAGCCGCTCTGGAAGCGAACTGATCGTCAGGGGACTGAATACGTAATTGCAGCCATCCCCCTTGGCGGTTATGTCAAGATGCTGGATGAGCGGGAGGGGCCTGTACCTGAATCGGAAAGAGCCTTCGCTTTTAACAACAAGCCTGTCCTGTCCCGGATAGCGATTGTGGCTGCGGGTCCGATCGCTAATTTCTTGCTGGCAATAGCGGCACTGTGGTTAATGTATGTTTTGGGTGTAAAGACTGTGCTGCCGCAGGTTGAAAAAGTATTGCCTGATTCTCCTGCTGCAATAGCCGGTATTCAGCCCGGTGATGAGATTTTAAGAATCGACTCAACAGATACACCCGGATGGCAACAGGTGAATATGGAGCTTTTGTCGTTTATTGGCGACAATCGCTCTGTTGAAATCGTGGTCAGGCCCGGAATCCCTGGTCAAAAGCCTGAAGGCACTGAAGTCATCAGGCAGGTGCCCCTGCATAACTGGCTGGTAGGTCAGGAGGATCTGAATCCCGTCAGGGCACTGGGGATTGTACCTTACTCACCACAACTACCTGCTGTTATCGGTCAGGTTGTTCCGGGCGGTGCTGCTGAGCAGGCAGGCCTCCAGCCCGGAGATAAAATTCTTAAAACCAATGGTGAGCCTGTACAGGATTGGCTGGCATGGGTTAACCTGATTCGTAGTCACTCTGGTAAAACACTGCAGTTAGACGTTGAGCGTAACGGCAGTCTCCAAAGTCTTACCATTACGCCTGGTGAGAAAGAGGTGGAAGGTCAATCTGTGGGTTATATTGGTGCTGGTGTTCAGTCGGTCTCCTGGCCTGACGATATGGTCAGGACCTTGCAGTTTAACCCGCTCTCCGCAGTGCCCAAAGCTATTCAGGCAACGTCAGCTTTGACAGGAATGACGCTTGAGTCGCTGTGGAAGATGGTTGTCGGGCTGGTTTCGGTAAAAAACCTGAGCGGCCCTATTACCATTGCTAAAGTGGCTGGCGCGTCCCTGCAATCAGGACTGGAGAATTTTCTCTATTTCTTGTCCATGTTGAGTGTCAGCCTTGGGGTTTTGAATTTACTGCCCATTCCTGTACTGGATGGAGGACACCTGTTGTTTTATCTGGTGGAGTGGGTCAGAGGGAAACCTCTGTCTGAAAAGGCTCAGATGGTTGGGTTGAAAATTGGGGTGACTCTGGTGGTCAGTGTAATGATGCTGGCTCTTTATAATGACATAAGCCGGCTTTTCTGATGCGACTACCCAGAGTGAAAAATGAACACGGACTAAGAACGGATTCCATGAAGCGATCACTGTTGTCTCTGCTGATTGGCTCAATGGCCTATGCGTCAGGCGCTAATGCTTTTGTAGTGTCTGATATCCGGATTGATGGCCTTCAGAGGGTTTCAGCCGGTACAGTATTTAATGCATTGCCCATAGAGGTTGGGGATGATATTGAATCTGTGCAGATTTCCAGTGCAGCTAAATCTCTGTTCCGCACGGGGTATTTCAAAGATATTCAAATGGCCAGAGACGGTGATACTCTGGTCATTTCGGTTATTGAGCGACCTTCAATCAGTGAAATTGTAATTAAGGGTAACAAAGCCATCAAAACTGATGATCTCAAGCAGGGGCTGAGTAAGTCAGGTCTGGCTGAAGGTGAGATTTTTCAGCAGGCTACCCTGGAGGCTATTCGACTTGAACTGGAGCGTCAATATGTTGCTCAGGGTCGTTATGGAGCCAGTATTACCGCTGATGTTGAAGCTCAGCCCCGTAACCGGGTCAAGCTGACTATCAATGTCAAAGAAGGCAAGGTAGCGACCATCCGACATATCAATGTCGTTGGTAATACGGTTTTCCCTCAGGAAGATGTACTGGGTTTGTTTGAACTCAAAGAGTCGCACTGGCTCTCGTTCTTTGGCTCCAGTGATAAGTATTCCCGGGAAAAACTCTCGGGTGATCTGGAGCGTCTGCGCTCTTACTATCTGGATCGAGGCTACATCAACTTTAATATTCGCTCCACTCAGGTTTCGATTAGTCCTGACAAACAGAGTGTTTTTATCACTGTTAATATTGATGAAGGTGATAAATACTCAATCAGTGATGTCAAGCTGGCGGGCGACTTGATTATCTCTGAAGAAGAGGCCAAAAGCTTGTTGCTGGCCAGACCGGAACAAGTGTTTTCCCGTCGGGTGATTACGACGACAGAAGAAATTCTGAGCAGGCGCCTGGGTAATGAAGGTTATACCTTTGCCAATGTGACAGGTATACCGACTCCGGATCACGAAAAGAAAACCGTTTCCCTGACATTTTTTGTTGATCCTGGTAAACGTGCTTATGTTCGCAGGATCAACTTCACCGGGAATACCAAAACCGAAGATGAAGTTCTGCGTCGTGAGATGCGCCAGATGGAGGGCGCTTCTGCGAACACTCAGAAGATTGAGCAATCCAAGGTGCGTCTGGAACGTCTGGGTTTCTTTAAGTCAGTCAATGTTGAAACACCACCGGTTCCCGGAACCAGTGACCTGATTGACGTGAACTACACCGTTGAAGAGCAGCCTTCGGGCAGTATATCAGCCAGTGTGGGTTTCTCTCAGTCTGACGGCCTGCTTTTGGGCGGCTCTATCAGTCAGAACAATTTCCTGGGGACCGGTAACAAGGTGTCTGTAGGTCTGAACAAAAGTGATGTCAGTCAGCTCTATAACTTCAGCTTTACTGATCCGTATTTCACCGTTGATGGTGTCAGCCGTGGTTTCAACTTGTATCATCGTTCTTATGATTACAGTGATACTGATATCTCGAACTATGCTGCAGATACAACCGGTGCCAATGTTAACTTTGGTTACCCGATTTCGGAAACTCAGACAATCAGTATGGGATTGGGTATTGACGATACCAGTATTACAACGGGGTCAGAAACGCCGGATTATATTCTCAATTATCTGAAGGAGAATGGTGATAGTTTCACAAACGTCAAGACAACGCTGAGTTGGTCCGAAAATGAATTGAATCGGGGCTTGTTGCCGACACGGGGTTACTCTCAAAGTGCATCGGCGCAGGTGACTATTCCGGGGTCGGATGTCAGCTTTTACAAGCTGGTTTATCGTGGCCAGTACTTCTATCCGTTTACCGACTCGCTGACAGGGCGCGTCTCTACCAGAATCGGTTATATCGGTGCCTATGGTGATACCACCGACATACCTTTCTTCGAGCATTTCTATGCGGGTGGCTTTGGCTCTGTTCGTGGCTATAAAGATAACTCCCTGGGTCCTAAGGCCAAAGAGCGGACAGACAATGATTACAACGCCATTGGTGGTGATTTTGTCTTCGAGGGTACCGCTGAAGTGCTCTTCCCTCTGCCTTTTGTGAAAGATCAGCGTTCGCTCAGAACCAGTCTGTTCTTTGATTACGGTAATGTCTTTGATACCAATTGTCCCAGCGGTGATATCAAGGATTGCTCGAAGCCTGATTTTGGTTCGCTTCGTTACAGTGTGGGCGTGGGCCTGACCTGGATTACTCCACTCGGACCGCTGACCTTTAGTCTGGCCAAAGCACTTAATCCCGAGGGAGAGGACGAGACTCAGGTGTTTGCGTTCTCCCTGGGTACGCCTTTCTAAAACCTCTCGTGATTTTATTGAGGGCTGCTTCTGGCATTAGCAGCTCTCAATAAGATTTTCAGAAGCCAATACAATCATACAGGTTGAGCGAGTGTTTCCTCAGCAGTTTTCGGCTCTGATTTCCACCTGATTATTCCTGCGATTCGATAATACCGAAGGATGGTTTTATATATGATGAATGCCCACTTTTTTTGCCAGGAGAAAGAATCAGTTTTTACTGATTCTATACAAGCAGAGCGGTATAAATAGATGCGATATAATACCATTTCATTATAATTAGTGCGTTCTCGCATGTGGCTTTAGGAAAGCTTTGAAGCTGTTTCAGAATTTATCAGGTGATTGTTTCAGGCTTTAGAGAGTTTCTGGTATACAAAGGTATACTCTGTTTTGGACTTTGCGTTTTTATTCAGGAGAAAGAACTTGAAATCGATCAAATTGGCGTTTGTTGCTCTGCTGCTGTTATCTCCATTGGCTCAGGCACAAAAAATCGCTGTTGTGGATTCTGAGATGGCTGTTCTGGAGTCAGACGCTGCCAAAAAATATGCCAAAGAAGCTGAAAAGATGTTTGCTCCTAAAATCAAACAGCTCAAAGCACTGCAGGAAGAAATCAGAGTAATGGAGCAAAAACTGCAGAAAGATGGTCCTACTTTAACCGAGGGCCAGCGTGAGAATCGTCAGGTCCAGATCAAGCGTAAGTTTGAAGATCTGCAACTGCAAGATCGACAGCTGCGAAGCGAAAAAGCCCGTTCTGACCAGACCGAACTGGGTAAGCTGAGACCGAAGCTTGATAAAGCGATTGAGGAAGTGTCTAAAGAGCAGGACTATGATCTGGTTCTGGAGCGTGGTGCTGCGCGTTTCGTTAAGCCTGGTTTTGATATCACCCGTAAGGTGATTGAGCGCATGAATAAGTTGAAGTAATTCATGAAACAGTCTTTTTCCTTTACCTTGTCTGAGCTGGCTGACAGAGTGGCTGCTGAACTCAAGGGTGATGGTGAGGAGTGTATCTCTGGCCTGAATACCCTTCAGGATGCTGTTGCTGGTGAGCTGGCCTTTTTAGCGAATCCCGCCTACGCTCGCTACCTGGAGACTACAGGGGCCAGTGCGGTTATTCTGGCACCCGCTCAGGCTGAAGCCTGGGCCGGGAATGCATTGATTCTGGATAATCCTTATCTGGGGTATGCTTCTCTTTCTCATCTGTTTGATACTGATAAGGGGTTGCCTGAAGGTATCCATTCCTCCGCAGTTATTGCTTCAGACGCCGCGATTCATCCAACGGCCGCAATAGGCCCAAAAGTAGTGATTGAGTCCGGAGTTCAGATCTCTGAGGGTGTTCGAATTGATGCCGGTGCTGTGATTGGTCATGACACTGTGATCGGTAAGAACAGTCATATTTGTCGAAATGTTTCAGTCTGTCACGGTGTCTTTATTGGTGAGCGCAGTATTATTCATGCTAATGCTGTTATCGGGGCCGATGGCTTTGGCAACGCCCGATTGGACGGGCAGTGGCATAAAATAGCCCAGATCGGTGGAGTAGTTATCGGTAACAATGTGGAGATTGGTTCCTGCACCTGTATCGATCGAGGCGCATTGGGGGACACGGTGATACACGACGGAGTCAGAATCGACAATCTTGTGCAGATCGCTCATAACGTGATAATAGGAAAGCATACTGCTATTGCTGCCAATGTCGGTATTTCCGGTAGTACCAGGGTTGGTGAATATTGCACCATTGCTGGTGCTTCGGGTCTTGCGGGTCATATCACCATTGCTGATCATGTTCATCTCTCTGGAATGGCAATGGTCACCAAATCCATATCCCGTTCTGGTGCCTATGCATCCGGGACAGGCATCATGGATGCGGGGGAGTGGAGAAAGAACGCGGTCCGCTTCAGGAGACTTGATGATATGGCCAAACGACTGAAACGGTGCGAGCGCCGACTCGAAGAATGAAACCCGTTTGATGTGCCGCACGTTCGGTATCTATCAGCAAGAGGCTGGTTTATCAGTCTCTTGCTGTATTTCCTGATCATCCTGTCATGCCCGGTGATCAGGTTTTGCTGAGGGCTTAATTTCTGGCCATGAAAAGAAATGTCTGGAAGTTCTCCTGTCAGGGGGAGGTTGATGGTAAGATAGCCCGCTGTGCTGAAATAACCTGTGCAAGAAAGGAACTATAGTCTTGATTGATTCCCGTTCCAGCCAAGAATCAAATGCTGTTCTGGATGAATTGATCCATCCGACAGCCATTATTGATCCGCGTGCTGCTTTGGCACCGGACGTAAAGGTCGGACCCTATGCCATTGTTGGTGCAAACGTTGAAATTGACTCTGGAACAGAAATTCATGCCCATGCTGTTGTCAAGGGGCACACCAAAATAGGCAGAAATAACCGCATTTTCCAGTTCGCCAGTGTTGGTGAAGATTGTCAGGACCTGAAGTACGCAGGCGAAACGACCTGGCTTGAAATTGGTGACAATAATGTGATCCGTGAGGGTTGTACTATTCATCGGGGGACTTCCCAGGATAATTCGATTACCCGCATTGGCAGCAATAACCTGTTGATGGCCTACGTTCATGTGGCCCATGACTGCATCGTTGGTAATAACATTATCCTGGCCAATAACGCTACGCTGGCCGGTCATGTCAGGATTGGTGATGGGGTCATCCTGGGAGGGTTCACCACCGTGCATCAGTTTTGTGTTATTGGTGATTTCAGTATGAGTGCTGCTCATACAGCTCTCTTCAAGGATGTTCCTGCATTCGTGATGGTCAGTGGTAACCCGGCCAAGGCTCACGGCATGAATTTTGAGGGGATGAGGCGTCGTGGTTACAGTTCGGAACTGATCCGTGAATTGCGTCAATGTTACAAGTTGATCTACCGGCAGGGTCTGCGGACTAATGAGGCACTGGACAGGCTTGAATCCATGAAAAAACAGCCCCAAATCCAGTTGCTTATTGACTCTTTGAAAGCGTCAACCCGAGGTATCACGCGCTGATTTTCGAAGTCAGTCTTTCCCTGCCAGCCACATATTTTTCACGGTAAATAGGAATGTCCAGAACACTGTCATTTGCTCTGGTGGCCGGGGAGGCCTCGGGTGATCTGCTGGGAGCAGCGCTGATCAGAAAGATCAAATGCCATCACCCCGATGCCCGATGCTATGGGATTGGTGGTCCAATGATGATCGCTGAAGGGTTTGAGAGTCTTTTCCCCATGGAGAGGCTTTCAGTAATGGGGCTTGTTGAGGTGCTGGGGCGGCTGAGAGAGCTATTAGGTATTCGCAAGCAGCTGAAAGAAACTTTCATGGCAGAAAAACCAGACGTTTTTATCGGGATTGATGCGCCTGACTTTAACCTGGCTTTGGAAAAGTACCTTAAATCCAATGAGATACCTACAGTTCATTATGTAAGTCCTCAGGTTTGGGCATGGCGAGAAGGCCGATTGAAGAAAATTCGGTGTGCCGTTGATCATATGCTCGCGCTTCTCCCGTTTGAGGCAGATTACTATCAGGGGCATGGGGTTCCGGTCACTTTTGTTGGTCATCCGCTGGCCGATCAAGTGGCCTGGGAGCCGGACGCGGTTGCAGCTCGGCGCTCACTGGGAATGGATGAAGAAGGGCTTGTGGTCGCCTTATTGCCGGGCAGTCGAAAAGCTGAAGTATCCCGTTTGGGGGAGCTTTTTTTAAACACTGCGCGCCTGCTAAAGAAAGACCATCCCGATATTCGGTTCGTCATTCCCTGTGCCAATGAAAAGAGAAAGTTGCAGTTGCTACCCATGCTGGAAGATTTTCCAGATCTGAATGTCACGGTTGCCGTCGGTAAAACTTCTGAGATGATGGCGGCAGCCAATGCGATTTTGATCGCTTCAGGAACGGCTACTCTGGAGGCAGCTTTACATAAGAGGCCTATGGTGATCAGCTATCGAATGGCGTCACTGAGTTTTGCGATTCTCTGCCGTTTGGTAAAAGTTGAACATGTTGGCCTGCCGAATTTGTTGGCGAGCGAGCCCTGTGTACCTGAGCTGCTGCAAGACGAAGCGACCTCTGAAAAGCTTCATGAAGCCATGGCCAGGGCATTAGACGATCAGGAGTGGCGAAGTCATCTGGTTCAGGAATTTACAGCGATTCATAAAACCCTCAAACGTGATGCCAGTGCTCTGGCCTATGATGCGGTGATGTCGGTAGTAGGAAAATACGATGCAACAAAATGAGCTGGGTTTTTTTGCTGTCCCCGAGACCGTTACACAGGTTTGTGGTGTCGACGAGGTGGGTCGGGGCCCACTCTGCGGTCCGGTGGTGACCGCCGCTGTCATTCTGGACCCTGATAATCCCATAGCCGGGCTTAATGATTCCAAGAAACTGTCTGAAAAGAAACGTGATGCGCTCTTTAAAGAAATCAAAGAGAAAGCACTGGCCTGGTCCATCGGCAGGGCTGAAGTTCATGAGATCGATGAACTGAATATTCTTCATGCCACTATGCTGGCCATGCAGAGAGCGGTTGCAGGCCTTTCAGTGAAGCCGGAACTGGCCCTGATCGATGGTAATCGTTGTCCTGATCTGCCCTGTCCTGCTGAGGCTGTGGTGAAAGGTGATGGTTCTGTTCCGGAGATTGGGGCAGCTTCTATTCTGGCAAAAGTAACACGTGATCGTGAAATGGTTGAGTTGGAGAAGCACTATCCCGGTTACGGGATTGCCGGTCACAAAGGTTATCCAACCAGAGTTCATATGGATGCCCTGAAAAAGCTTGGAGCGACGCCTATCCATCGTCGTTCGTTCAAGCCTGTCCGTGATGCATTGGAGGCATCGGGGTTATAACGAGCTGGCAGTTAACATGGCTCCGTTGTTAGAATTAAAAATCACCATCAATCGGTCTACCTTCTCTCATGCCTGCACGTTTCATACATCTGAGACTTCATACAGAATTTTCCCTGAGCGATGGCCTGGTTCGCATCAAGCCACTGATTAAGGCAGCCGGAGAGCTGGGTTTTCCTGCGGTGGCCGTTACTGATCAGTCGAACCTTTGCTCGCTGGTAAAGTTTTATAACAGTGCCCAGGGGGCGGGTATTAAACCGATCAGTGGCGCTGACTTATGGGTTACGCATTCTGATCCGGCTCTTGAGCCTGTGAGACTTGTATTGCTTTCTATGAATGAGAAGGGCTATAGAAACCTCACAGAGCTGATTTCCCGGTCCTTTCTGGAGAATCAGCAGCATGGCAAAGCCATTGTTAAAAGAGAATGGATTCAGGAAAAATCTGAAGGCCTGATAGCGCTATCAGGTGCCAGAGAAGGGGATGTAGGTCAGGCCATTCTTAATGGCAATGAAGCGCTGGCGGGTGAGCTTTTGACTGAATGGATGGAAGCTTTTCCGGGGCGTTACTATCTTGAGCTGCACAGAACATCCCGAGCGGGTGATGAGGATTGCCTGCATGGCTCCGTCGCGCTGGCTGAAAAATACGATTGCCCGGTAGTGGCCACCAACGATGTCATGTTCATCAATAAAGAAGACTTCGAAGCCCACGAAGCCCGGGTGTGTATCGGTGAAAGTTCAACCCTGGACGACCCGCGCAGGGTCAAAAGATACAGCGAAGAGCAGTATCTGAAAACGGAAGAAGAGATGTGTAAACTCTTCTCCGATATCCCTGAAGCGCTTGAAAATTCAGTGGAAATTGCCCGGCGCTGCTCGGTTTATGTGCATCTGGGCGAGTACTTTCTGCCAGAATTTCCCATCCCTGAGGGGATGACGATGGATGCCTTTTTCAGGAAGTTTTCCCATGATGGTTTGACTGAACGTTTGCAAACTATTCTGGACCCTGCTGATTCTGACTATGTCAGTAAAGAAAAAGTGTATCGGGATCGTCTCGATTTCGAACTGGATATTATTCTCCAGATGGGATTTCCGGGCTATTTCCTGATCGTAATGGATTTTATCCAGTGGTCTAAAAGTAACGGCATACCGGTCGGGCCGGGGCGTGGTTCCGGTGCTGGTTCACTGGTGGCCTACGCGCAAAAAATTACCGACCTTGACCCTATTCAGTATGACCTGCTGTTCGAGCGATTCCTGAATCCGGAGCGGGTGTCCATGCCTGACTTCGATGTCGACTTCTGTATGGATGGCAGAGACAGGGTGATTGACTATGTCGCCAGAACCTATGGTCGTGATGCGGTCTCCCAGATCATTACTTTCGGTACCATGGCTGCTAAGGCGGTGGTCAGGGATGTAGCCAGGGTCCAGGGCAAGTCCTACGGTCTTGCAGACCGGCTCTCGAAAATGATTCCCTTCGAGATCGGTATGACCCTCGGTAAAGCTTACGAGCAGGAAGCTACTATCAGGGATTTTCTTGATATCGATGAAGATGGCAAGGAAATCTGGGATATGGCGCTCAAACTTGAAGGGGTTACCCGCAATGTCGGTAAGCACGCTGGCGGTGTCGTCATAGCACCGACCAAACTGACCGATTTTGCACCGCTTTACTGTGATGAAGCCGGTGGCGGTGTTGTTACCCAGTTTGATAAAAATGATGTTGAGTCTGCCGGTCTGGTGAAGTTTGACTTTCTGGGGCTGAGAACTCTGACCATCATTGACTGGGCGTTGAAAATGATCAACCCCCGCCGCCAGCAACGTGGCGAGGATGAGCTTGACATCATGATGATCGATCTGGAGGACAAGTTCTCCTACGACATGCTCAAGCGGGCTGAGACCACTGCGGTTTTCCAGCTTGAGTCCCGGGGCATGAAGGATCTGATCAAGCGTCTTCAGCCCGATTGTTTTGAGGATATCATCGCTCTCGTGGCCCTTTTTCGCCCGGGGCCTCTGCAATCGGGCATGGTAGATAACTTCATTAATCGTAAGCATGGCCGGGAAGAGTTGTCCTATCCGGATGCTCAATATCAGCACGAGTGGCTTCAGCCGATTCTGCAGCCTACCTATGGCATCATCCTGTATCAGGAGCAGGTCATGCAGATCGCTCAGGTGCTGGCAGGTTATACCCTGGGTGGTGCGGATATGCTTCGTCGAGCCATGGGTAAGAAAAAACCCGAAGAGATGGCCAAGCAGAGAGCAGTCTTTGAAGAAGGGGCTATCAAACAGGGGATTGATGGCGAGCTGGCGATGAAAATCTTCGACCTTGTGGAGAAATTTGCCGGTTACGGCTTTAACAAATCTCACTCAGCTGCCTATGCCCTGGTCTCTTATCAGACGCTTTGGCTGAAAGCCCATTACCCGGCAGAATTTATGGCGGCGGTCATGAGTTCCGATATGCAGAATACCGACAAGGTTGTGACGTTTATTGAAGAGTGTCGGGAAATGGAACTTACGCTGCTGCCACCGGATGTAAACAGTGGTGACTATATGTTTGGCGTGAATGACGACGGGCATATTGTTTATGGTCTGGGTGCCATCAAGGGCGTTGGTGAGGGGCCTATCGAATCCATTGTTGAAGCCAGAAACTCAGGCGGTCCATTCAAGGACCTCTTTGATTTTTGTGAACGTGTTGATGCCAAGAGTATCAATAAACGGGTTCTGGAGGCTTTGACTCGTTCCGGTGCCCTTGATCTGCTGGGGCCTGCACCGGGTAAAAAGGCCCGATACAATTTTAACCGCGCGGTGTTGGAGTCCAGCCAATCTGAAGCCATGAAAGCGGCAGACCAGGCCGCCAAGAGTTTTGACTCTGGCCATGGTGATCTGTTCGGTGCACTGGTGCCCGCCGGTGAAGAGGATGTCTACGATAAGTACGGCAATGTCGAAGAGTGGGCCGATAAAGTTCGGCTGAGTGGCGAAAAAGACACTCTGGGTCTGTACCTGACCGGTCATCCCATTGATGAATATGAGCAGGAGATCAAACACTTTATTCGCAACCGTATCCGGGACCTTCAGCCAGCCAGAGGCGAAAGTCAAAACATAGCAGGCCTGGTGGTGGCCATGAGGACCATGAATAACAAACGCGGCGACAAAATGTGTTTTGTGACATTGGATGATCGTACTGGCCGAATCGAAGTATCGATCTTTGCCGATGTTTTTGAGCAGTGTCAGGCGCTCATCAAGATGGATACGGTGATTGTCTTTGAAGGGGAGGTCAGCTTTGATGATTACTCTGGTAGCCTCAAGGTCAGAGCCAAGAAAGCTCTCAACCTGATTGATGCCCGAAGTTACTATGCCCGCAGGCTGCTGGTGGATTTAAGCAGTGGGCAGGTGGACAATGCGTTTCATGCCAAAATGTCCGGCTTGCTCGGACAGCATCCGGGTCAGCTCCCGGTGCAGGTCAACTACACCCGTGACGATGCTTCGGCCAGTATCCAGCTGGGCGAAAAATGGAATGTTAGTCCCAGTGATGACCTGGTGATGGGTTTAAGGCAATGGCTGGGCAAAGAGTCCGCCAAAGTAGAGTATCAGTAACAGACGCTTACTCTTATTAACTCGACATATTGATCGCTTTTACGTATTTTTCAGCTGATGCGGAACTCTTGAAGTGGAATCTATGAACCCGAATTATCTGGATTTTGAACAGCCGATTGCTGAGTTGGAAGCCAAGATCGAAGAGCTAAGACTGGTTGGCACCGATGCCGAACTGAACATTACTGATGAAGTCAGCCGCCTGCAAGAAAAGTGCAAGACCCTGACTGAGCAGATTTTTTCTGATCTGTCTGCCTGGCAGGTAGTTCAGCTTTCAAGACATCCGCGTCGTCCTTACACTCTGGATTATATTCAACATCTCTTTACCGAGTTTGATGAGCTGCATGGTGATCGTCACTTTGCAGATGATCCTTCAATTATCGGTGGCATTGCCCGATTCAATGGTCGTCCGGTGATGGTCATGGGTCATCAGAAAGGCCGTGAAATCAAGGACAAAGTGCTTCGTAATTTTGGTATGCCCAAGCCCGAAGGCTACCGGAAGGCCTGTCGGCTCATGGAGATGGCCGAGCGCTTCAAAATGCCCATCATGACTTTTATCGACACGCCGGGTGCTTATCCGGGCATTGGCGCGGAAGAGCGTGGACAGAGTGAGGCCATTGCCTACAATCTGGCCGTTATGTCTCGCCTGAAAGTGCCCATTATCTCTACTGTTATCGGAGAGGGGGGCTCCGGTGGCGCGCTGGCTATTGGTGTCTGTGACCAGCTGCTGATGTTGCAGAACTCCATCTACTCGGTGATCTCTCCGGAGGGCTGTGCATCGATTCTCTGGAAAAAGTCTGAATATGCTTCCACAGCCGCAGAAGCCATGGGTGTAACTGCATCCCGGCTGATGGAGTTGGGGCTCATTGATCGTCTGGTCATGGAGCCTCTGGGTGGTGCTCACAGTCAGCCAGAAGTGATGGCTTCTACACTGGGTGTTGCCCTGGAGGAGGAACTCCGGAAGCTGGAGACAATGGCCGCTGATGAATTGATAGAAAGTCGTTACCAGCGCATCAGGGATTACGGCGCTGTCTGATGGCGGATCAGCCTTTCGAAAAGAATCGACGATTGAAAAAGTCTTTCATTTCATCCAGTGACGAAAGATTTTTCTCCTTAACAGAGCATCTTTCTGAGCAAATCAGAGGCATTGCAGGGAAGCCAGTTTTAGTGGCGTTTAGCGGTGGATTGGATTCTACCGTTCTTCTTCATTTATCGGTGTCTCTTCGTGAACAGGGGAAGATTAAGTCTCTCTCGGCAGTTCATATTCATCACGGGCTCAGTGAGAACGCCGACTCATGGGCGGAGCATTGCCTGTCCCTCTGTGAACAATGGCAGGTTCCTCTGGAGGTGGTCAAAGTTGCTATTGAGTCATCCTCGGATATTGAACGACAGGGCCGTGAAGCACGCTATGCCGTTTTTGAAGACCGTCTGCCTGATGGTGGTTGTCTGTTGATGGGTCATCATCAGGATGATCAGGCGGAAACAGTGCTTTTTCGATTGCTGCGAGGCAGCGGGTTGGATGGTGTGGCCGGTATGCCTGCTTCAAGACAGTTAGGTGGTGGGATATTACTAAGACCTCTGCTTAATACTTCCAGGCAAACCATTGAAAACTATGCAGAAAATTATGGTTTGGCTTTTGTCGAAGATGAATCCAATCAAGATCAGAGGTTTCGGCGTAATTTCCTGAGGCTAAATCTAATGCCGCAGATTGAGGCCGTCTGGCCAGGTGTTGCAGCCCGGCTGGCACAGTTTTCCGAGGATGTTTCTGAACTAAATCAGATGCTCCTTGAGCAAACAGAGCACTATGCCCGGCCGATTATTCAAGCACCGCCATCCCGACTTTGGGGTGAACGCAGCGTTTTAGATCTGGAGGCGCTCAAGCTTATTAATGGTCTTGCAGCCCGGAGAGTGGTTCGCTATTGGCTGGCCTCTCATCAGGTCCAAATGCCAGACAGAATCCGACTGAACGCTCTGTTCACAGATTTGATTGAAGCGGCAGAGGATGCTGAGCCTGTTGTCTTAATAGGTGCTTTTCAGTTACGCCGCTTTGCAGGAAAGCTGGTGCTGCTTCGTAAACCTGAGCCTATTGAGAGAGAAGGTTTTGACTGGCAGTGGCGTGCGGAGCAAGTCATCAAGCTGCCTTTTTCGGGGGGGCGTTTAGCGCTGGAAGAGGGAGGGGATGTCCGGCTCCCGGAAACGGCATTGCGTATATTGTTTCGTTCTGAGCTGCCTGCGGGGCTAAAAGTCGCTGTGAAAGGTCGTGACGGCCGTAAGACGATCAAACGTTGGTTGCAGGACTACAAAGTTCCCCCTTGGGTCAGGGAGTCTGTTCCATTTGTTTTTTATGGGGATCAGCTGGTGGCGTTACCGGGGGTTTTTGTCACAGACACGTTCGCCTGTGAGCCGGGCGCTGGCAGATGTCTGTCCTGGTGTCCCGATGTCTGAGTCTGGTCAGCAGGACTTAAACCAAACTTTCTAGGCATTTTCTCAGTATGTGTTTTACGTTTAGCAGCGATTTTGGTATCCTGATCTCCCATCTTGAGTATTCATTTTTTTCCCGCATTTAAGAGTCAGCAGATAACAATGACGCGTTATATTTTCGTCACGGGTGGTGTTGTTTCCTCATTGGGCAAAGGCATCGCTTCAGCTTCCCTCGCAGCTATCCTTGAGGCACGCGGTCTTAAGGTGACGATGCTCAAACTGGATCCTTATATCAACGTTGATCCTGGCACCATGAGCCCGTTCCAACATGGTGAAGTGTTTGTTACTGAAGATGGTGCGGAGACCGACCTCGACCTGGGCCATTATGAGCGTTTTGTGCGCACCACCATGAAGCAGGGCAACAACTTTACCACGGGTCGAGTCTATCAGGACGTTCTTCGTAAAGAACGTCGTGGTGATTATCTGGGCGGTACGGTTCAGGTTATTCCCCACATTACCGATGAAATCAAACGTCGCGTTGTTCAGGGGGCTGGTGACGCAGATATAGCTATGGTTGAAATTGGTGGTACTGTGGGTGACATTGAGTCTCAGCCATTCCTGGAAGCGATTCGCCAGTTGAAAGTTGAGCTGGGTTCTTCCCGTGCTTTGCTGATGCACCTGACCCTGGTGCCCTTTATCAAGACTGCGGGCGAAACCAAGACCAAGCCTACCCAACACTCTGTTAAAGAGCTACGATCCATTGGTCTTCAGCCAGACATTCTGGTTTGCCGAAGCGAACAGTTTATTGAAGCCTCTGCCCGTCGCAAGATCTCCCTGTTTACTAACGTTGAAGAGCGTGCGGTTATCTCTCTGGAAGATGCAGATACTATCTACCGCATTCCCCAGATGCTCCATGAGCAGGGACTGGACCAGATTGTTGTCGACAAGTTTGGTTTGGATGCTCCGGCTGCAGATTTGTCTGAGTGGGCAGATGTTGTGGATCGTGACACCCACCCGCAAAAGGAAGTGACTATTGCCATGGTGGGCAAATATATGGAGCTTCTGGATGCTTATAAATCCCTGATTGAAGCGGTTCGCCATGCCGGATTGAAAACCCGTACCAAGATCAATATCCGTTATGTTGATTCCGAACTGCTTGAGCAGGAGGGACTGAGTCGTCTGGAAGGTGTCAGTGCGATTCTGGTGCCTGGTGGATTTGGTCACCGTGGTGTGGAAGGCAAGGTTCAGGCGGTTCGTCATGCTCGTGAGAAGAAGATTCCCTATTTGGGTATCTGTCTGGGTATGCAGGTCGCTGTTATTGAATACGCTCGTAACAAGGCAGGTCTGGAAGGAGCCAACAGCTCAGAGTTTGATCAAAACTCCGAGCATCCGGTGATAGGTCTGATTACTGAGTGGTTGGCTTCCGATGGTGCTTTAGAAACTCGCACCGAAGCGTCCGATCTGGGGGGAACTATGAGGTTGGGGGCCCAGAAGTGTAACCTCATCTCTGGTACACAGGCTCACTCTGCTTACGCTAAAGACATTATTATTGAGCGGCACCGTCATCGTTATGAGGTCAATAACAATTACCTCGAAACGCTCCAGGATGCTGGTCTGGTTATTTCCGGGCGCTCTGAAGACAATGCTCTGGTTGAAATGGTAGAAGTCAAGGAGCACCCCTGGTTTGTGGCCTGCCAGTTTCATCCCGAGTTTACTTCTACGCCGAGGGATGGGCATCCGCTCTTCAAGTCATTCATTGAAGCGGCTTTAAACTATCAGGCTAAACAGGATTAAGGGCGCGTATGTCTGAACAGAAAGCAGTCTCTGTAGGCTCTCTTCAGGTAGCTAACGACAAGCCGTTCGTGCTGTTTGGTGGCATGAATGTGCTCGAGTCTCGTGACATGGCTATGAAAATAGCAGAGCACTATGTTGCTGTTACAGAGAAGCTGGGTATTCCTTATATTTTCAAGGCTTCCTTTGACAAGGCGAACCGTTCTTCCATCCACTCTTATCGTGGGCCGGGCATGGAAGAAGGTCTGAAGATCTTTCAGGAGCTGAAGGAGACGTTCGGAATGCCGTTGATCACCGATGTTCATGAAGTTTATCAGTGCCAACCGGTAGCTGAAGTGGTTGATGTTATTCAGTTGCCAGCTTTTCTGGCGCGTCAAACCGATCTCGTGTTTGCCATGGCCAAAACCGGTGCTGTGATCAACATCAAGAAGCCTCAGTTTCTGAGTCCTTCGCAGATGGGTAATATTGTCGACAAGTTTGCTGAGGCGGGCAATGAGCAGGTTATTCTCTGTGAACGTGGATCTTCTTATGGTTACGACAACCTGGTGGTTGATATGCTGGGCTTTCGTACCATGAAAGAGGTGAGTGGCCAGTCTCCCGTTATTTTTGATGCAACACATGCACTACAGTGCAGAGATCCAATGGGAGCGGCTTCCGGCGGTCGTCGTCATCAGGTGACTGAGCTGTCTCTGGCCGGTATGTCGACCCGTTTGGCAGGTCTTTTCCTGGAAGCCCATCCTGATCCGGATGCAGCTCGTTGTGATGGTCCCTCAGCGCTGCGTCTCTCTCAGTTGGAAGGCTTTCTGGTACAGGTGAAGGCTATTGACGATCTTGTTAAGTCAATGCCCGAGCTGGATACCCATTGAGTGTTCCGTTCGATGTAAGAAAACCGCCGAATTCCGGCGGTTTTTTTTGTCAAAAATAATCTCTTTGATGGCGGCAAAGGGTTCTGTCTTTAAGAGGCTGGGGTTCGTTTTTTTATCAAGCTTCATTCGCTCATTGTTATCCGTTTTTCATCACTGTGATATCAAGGGCTTCCATTGAATTCAAGTTTAATCTTTGCGCCTTCGGTGTTGCTGTGTGCAATAGTTGATAACCCGCCGGGAGTTGGTATAGTGTCCGCACTGCAGCGTCTGGGAAGCTAAAAACAGTCCAATTGGATAATGGCACTGGAAAATTGAATCAGTATTATTATCTAATCGGGCTGAGATGGTTGGGTTGGGAAGATCTGGATCTCAGACTTCATCGGTCTACAGTAAGATTCCTCACTGCCCGGTCAGGTCAGGTATATTTCCCTTCATAGACATGGTGTTGTGAAAAGTATTTTTGTCTTTCTGTGCAACAAGAGTGAAGCAACGTACTTTTCATCGTCTATCGGCATTTGTGTAGAGAGAAAGCTATTATGGCAAAAATTGTTGAAATCAAAGGCCGCGAAATCATGGATTCTCGCGGTAACCCAACCGTAGAAGCCGATGTCATTCTGGAATCGGGTGCCATGGGGCGTGCTGCTGCACCATCCGGAGCCTCTACCGGTTCCCGTGAAGCTCTGGAGCTGCGTGATGGAGACAAATCTCGCTACCTGGGTAAGGGGGTCCTGAAGGCTGTGGGCAACATCAATGGACCTATCCGTGAAGCTCTGCTGGGGCGTGATGCCACTGATCAGCGTGGACTGGATGCGGCCATGATTGAGCTGGATGGTACCGAGAACAAGAGTGTTCTGGGCGCCAATGCCATTCTTGCAGTATCCCTGGCCGCAGCAAAAGCCGCTGCTGCAGATAAGAAAATACCTCTCTACCAGCATATTGCTGACCTGAACGGCACTTCTGGCCAGTTCACCATGCCGGTTCCTATGATGAACATTCTCAACGGTGGTGAGCACGCTGACAACAACGTCGATATTCAGGAGTTCATGATCCAGCCAGTCGCTGCCAGGACTTTTGCTGAAGGTTTGCGCATGGGTGCTGAGGTATTTCATGCCCTGAAGAAAGTTCTGTCTGCCAAAGGCTTGAATACTGCGGTAGGTGATGAAGGTGGTTTCGCGCCCAATCTCGCTTCTAATGCTGACGCGCTGGCTGTCATTAAAGAAGCAGTTGAAGCAGCTGGCTACAAGCTGGGTACTGATATTACTTTGGCGATGGACTGTGCGGCATCAGAATTCTATGTTGACGGCCAATATAATATGAAGGGTGAAGGCAAAATTTTCTCTTCCAATGAGTTTTCTGACTACCTGGCCAATCTTTGTGAAGAGTACCCGATTATCTCTATCGAGGATGGTCTGGACGAGTCTGATTGGGACGGTTTCAAATATCAGACTGAAATTCTGGGCGACAAGATCCAGATTGTTGGTGATGACCTGTTTGTAACCAATACCAGGATTCTCAAGGAAGGTATTGAGAAAGGTATCGCTAACTCTATCCTGATCAAGTTCAACCAGATCGGTTCCCTGACTGAAACGCTGGAGGCTATCAAGATGGCCAAAGATGCTGGATACACTGCGGTGATCTCTCACCGTTCCGGTGAAACAGAAGACGCTACTATTGCAGATCTGGCTGTGGGAACTGCTGCAGGTCAGATCAAGACCGGTTCTCTGTGCCGTTCTGACCGTATTTCCAAGTACAACCAGCTGCTCCGTATTGAAGAAGAGCTGGGTACAAAAGCTCCATATCGTGGTCTCGCTGAATTCAAGCGTGCCTGACAGGTTGTTTGATTAGCGCGTCAATAAAGGGAGGCTTTTAATGTCTCCCTTTGTTCTGTGTAACGAGCCTTTGCTTTTATTTTTATGATCACTTTTCGGGTATTCTAGTTTTTTCTGTTTTCATCGTGGGCACATTTTACAGGCTTTGATAGACTCAATGGCTGAAACAATGAGAGATTCAGATGCTAAAGCTGGTGCATACATTACTTCTTCTGGCGCTGTTGGTCCTTCAGATTCAACTCTGGACGGGAGAGGGAAGTGTGGCCGAAATGGTAGCGATCAAAAAACAGATTGAGCAGCAGGAGCGGGAAAACGAGCGCTTGTATCGGCGAAACCGCTTGCTCGCTACCGAAGTTATTGAGCTGCAAAACGGTTTGCAAACCCTGGAAGAGCACGCACGTCTTGATTTGGGGATGATCAAGAAAGATGAAACGTTTTATCTGATATATGACTGAGTGTTCCAGCTACTTTAATACTGGCTCAATACCGGGCAAAAAATTCCACAACGCTCATCATTGCAGCTATTTTATAGATCGGGGGAGGTTCCTGATCGGCTATTTAAGTGGCGTTTCAGATTTATAACAGACTGAAACATATTCTGTTTGCAAAAGGTTCCTTATGACCTTTCGTAGGTGACAATGTGAGTACGAGTACCCCTCTTGAGCCCCGTTTTTGGGCAATTGTTCCTGCCGCTGGAGTGGGGCGTAGAATGCAGAGTACAATCCCCAAGCAGTATCTTGAGATTCATGGTCGCACCTTAATAGAACACACCCTTGAACGTCTGCTGGGTTTTTCTGTGTTGGAGAAACTGATTGTTGTGATTGGTGCTGAAGATGAGTACTACAAAAATATTGAGATGTTGCGGGATTCGCGAATTATGTTGGTGCAGGGAGGGGATGAGCGTTACCATTCCGTCTTGAATGGGCTGAAAGCTTTGTCCGAGTTGGCAGATGCCGAGGATTGGGTGATGGTGCATGATGTGGCCAGACCTTGTATTCGTCATTCCGATCTGGAGTGGCTTGTGAAACAGTTAGCTGGCCACGCCACCGGCGGTTTGTTGGGAATGCCTGTCAGAGATACTATGAAGCGCACTTCTTCTTCTGGCGAAGTGACTGAGACCGTGGATCGGGATGAGCTTTGGCATGCCCTGACCCCGCAGATGTTTAGAATGAAGCTGCTTTACGATGCACTCAAAAAAGCGCTGGATGACGGAATGCCCGTCACGGATGAAGCCAGTGCTATTGAATACGCTGGATTCAAGCCGCTGATGATCGAAGGGCACAGCGATAATATCAAGGTGACCCGTAGCGCTGATTTGACACTTGCAGCCCTCTACATTCAACAGCAAGATAAACTGATTGAGACAGTATGATGCGAATTGGTCACGGTTTTGATGTGCACCGCTTTTCCGATGAAGTGGCGGCTGATGCCAGCATTGTGCTGGGCGGGGTCACTATTGAACACAGCCATAAGCTTTTAGCCCATTCTGATGGCGATGTTCTCCTTCATGCCGTTTGTGATGCATTACTGGGAGCGGCTGCTCTGGGTGATATCGGTCAGCATTTTCCGGATACAGATCCAAGGTATAAGGGAATCGACAGCCGACAGCTTCTCAAGCATGTGGTGACATTGATTCATGAGAATGGCTACCAGGTAGTCAACGTCGACAGCACTATTGTTGCCCAGACACCAAAAATGGCTGCTTATATTCCTGCCATGAAAGAAAATATCTCCAGAGATCTTCAGATCGAAACTGAAGCTGTCAATGTAAAAGCAACGACAACTGAGAAGTTGGGCTATACCGGGAGAAAAGAAGGTATAGCAGTTCATGCGGTGGTGCTTCTGACTCATAGCAAAGGCCTTTTTTGTTGATCCGTTTGCGCTATACCCGAAAGATTATTGTTTAATGAATCAAATTTCTTACACACCATCCTGGTCTTATTGCTGGGGTGGTCCACTGGGGCAGTGCGCTTTCAAGTCTCTGCCTGAGGATTTCATCGTTGAAGAAGAGCTGCCCTTTCTTCCGGAAGGTGAAGGGGAGCATGCCTATATCAATGTTCAGAAAACCGGAGAAAATACCGATTGGGTAGCAGGGCGGCTTTCCAGATTCGCTGGTGTAAAACGCTCTGCAGTCAGCTATGCAGGACGAAAGGATCGCCATGGTGTTACACGTCAGTGGTTTAGTGTCTGGCTGCCCGGGCAGGACTCCCCGGAATGGTCGCAGCTGAATAGCGAATCTTTGCTTATAATTGCCGCGACCCGACATGGTAAAAAGCTCAAGACCGGAGCATTGAAAGGTAATCACTTTATCATCACTTTAAGGCATGTAAATGTGCCGCAGGTGCTGCTGGAAGAACGCTTGAAGTTGATCGCCGGTCGAGGTGTGCCCAACTATTTTGGAGAGCAACGCTTTGGTCATGAGGGCGCTAATGTTGATCGGGCATTGCTGATGTTTACCGACAGTTTCAAGGCTCACAGAAACAAACGCGCAATGTATTTGTCTGCAGCACGTTCCTGGATATTTAATCAGGTCGTTTCTGAACGTGTCAGTCAGCACAACTGGACCCGCTACCTTGAAGGAGATGTACCCGGTTTTCAGGACAGTGGTAGTTTAATTCTGCGGGACCATGACCAGAACCTGATGACAAGAATTGAATCGGGAGAAGTCTCATTGACCGCGCCTCTCTGGGGTCGAGGGGAGTTGCTTTCAGGATCGGATTGCAGAAAGATGGAAGAAGAGATTTCTGCACGCAACCTGTTGTTGTGTGAAGGTTTGGAGCAGGCAGGTATAAAGCAGGAGAGAAGGGCCATCCGTCTGATACCTGCAGCCATGAGCTGGAAATGGTTATCAGATGATTGTGTTCAACTTGAATTTTCTCTTCCAAAAGGCTGTTTTGCAACAGCAGTATTGAGGGAAGCTTTAGAATGTATAGAAGGATGTTTCGGTGAGAATACTGCTCAGTAACGATGATGGTGTTTTAGCTACTGGGTTATCCACCCTGTACAGTTCGCTCGATGGCCTGGGTGAGAGAATTGTCTTTGCTCCTGATAGGAACAGTTCGGGCTTGAGCAGTTCATTGACCCTGGGTCGTCCCCTGAGGGTGACTGAGCATTCCAATGGTTTCAACAGTGTTGATGGAACTCCGGCTGATTGCGTTCATTTGGCGGTCAATGCGCTGTTGGAACAAGAGCCGGATATTGTTGTTTCAGGCATCAATCATGGCCCCAACCTGGGTGATGATGTTCTTTATTCAGGGACAGTAGGTGCTGCTATGGAAGGTCGTTTCATGGGCTTACCTGCCATTGCTGTGTCTGCCTGTGGCAAAAGTGAACAAGACTTCATCACAGCAGGAAGGGTGGTCAGAGAATTGATCCCCAGACTTGAGCAATTATCTCTGCCAGAAGGAACCATTTTAAATGTTAATGTGCCCGATAGGCCTTATGAAAAGCTCCAGGGGCTGGCAGTGACTCGTTTGGGGCACAGGGAAAGGCCTGAAAAACCTGTTAAAGTATTGGACCCCAGGGGAAAGCATGTCTATTGGATTGCTCCTGTTGGTAAAGAACAGGACGCGGGTGAGGGTACTGATTTCCATGCAATTGCTGAAGGTTTAGTCTCAGTAACACCCCTTCAGTACGACCAGACTCATCATGCAACGCTCTCTGCGCTCAGTGAATGGCTGGGCAGATGATATGAAAGAGGTTGATATTCATGGTATAGGAATGACCTCCCGGAGAACCCGGGAGCGTCTTATCCATCGACTTTCAGATCAGGGGATTGACTCTGTCGAGGTTCTGGAGGTCATTCGAAATACACCGAGACATCTGTTTGTGGACGAAGCGCTATCCCACAGAGCTTATGAAGATACTGCCTTGCCTATTGGTTTCGGGCAGACACTGTCGCAGCCGTATATTGTGGCCAGAATGACAGAGGCTCTCATGGCAGCAGGTCCACTCAACAGAGTACTTGAAATAGGCACGGGTTCCGGTTACCAGACAGCGGTCCTATCGCCGCTGGTAAAAAAAATATACTCCGTTGAGCGTATCAAACCCCTCCATGAACGAGCGAAGAAATTGCTTAAAGCACTTTCTATTCACAATGCTCAGTTTAAACTTAGCGACGGTGGTATGGGTTGGTCAGTCATGAGCCCCTTTGATGGAATCATTGTGACAGCTGCCCCGGATCAGATACCTGAAGAGCTATTACAGCAGTTGTCCGAAGATAATGGTCGTCTCATCATTCCTGTTGGAGGTCGCAGTGTTCAGGATTTATTGCGGATCACCCGTCAGGGAGATACCTTCAAGAAAGAAATGCTTGAAGCTGTGCGGTTTGTGCCATTACTGGATGGGATTCAGAAGTAATACACTCCTTTGTATCTCAAGAATGAAAACCAGTCGGGTCGCTCTTAAAAGATAAACGGGTCTCTTGCTGATTTATGCATTACAGAATAAGACAGGTTGGATTATGTCAAAGATGAAAGAAAGTCTGGGTATTCTGCTCAAGGGGGTGGCGATGGGGGCTGCCGATGTTGTTCCCGGGGTTTCAGGAGGTACTATTGCTTTTATCACTGGTGTCTATGATCGTCTGTTAAATGCTTTGAAGAGTATCAATCCCGGTTTGCTGGTCAAGCTCAAATCCGGAGGGGTTGCTGAATGCTGGAAGCATATAGATGGGAGTTTTCTGGTTCTGCTGTTTGGCGGTGTGTTGATTAGTATAGTGAGTTTTTCGCATCTTATTACGTACCTGCTGGAAAGTTACCCGGAACTCATATGGTCTTTCCTCTTTGGTCTGATATTGATTTCAGGGGTTCATATGCTAAAACAGATAAAGCATTGGACTGTCGCTTCTATGATACTTCTTATGCTTGGCTGTGGTGTCTCCTATTTTATCGGGACGCTGACGCCTACATCTCTGACTCCTTCTTATCTGATGTTGTTCTTTGCTGGTTGCATTGCTATTTCTGCGATGATTTTGCCGGGCATTTCTGGCAGTTTTATCCTGTTATTGATGGGATTATACCCTGCTGTTTTGGCTGCCGTGAAAGATCTGGATATTCTGGTGCTGGTGATTTTTGGATCTGGATGCATTGTCGGGTTGCTGACATTTTCTCATATCCTCTCCTGGTTGTTAAAGCAGCATCGTGATCTGACTCTGTCTTATCTGACAGGGCTGATGCTCGGTGCCTTGGGAAAAGTATGGCCGTGGAAAGAAACCCTGGAAACGAGAATAAACAGTTCGGGGCAGGAAGTTCCTTTCCTGGAAAGAAATATTTCTCCCTGGACGTATGAAGCGCTTTCTGGTCAGTCGGCTTACCTGTTGCCATCCATTACTTTAATGTTCTCAGGTATTTTGCTGGTTGTTCTGCTTGAGAAATTCAGTAATCGTTTTACTGAAAATTAACTATTGGGCTCTCTTGCTGCATAAGTGAGCAATTAATTCTTAATAGTTGTCAAGGGTTGGTTGCTGCTCCCGGCTGTTCTAAAGATTCTTTGCAGAATTGTGTGTTGGTGTCCTGGTCTCACGAACTAAATACATTCCTGACAGACAGTCTGGAAGGTGGCTGATATGAAAAGAATGTTTCGGTACTGATGATCCTTTGTAGGTAAACTGCGCTGAGATATAGGCGTTATCACTTTTTTTGATATATTTTTTTAGATTAAGAAAATTTAAATATATCCTAATTTATTATATTGTGGGACGTGCCTCGGAGGCTGAGTATGGAGCAGAGTCAATGACAGGTGATCGTCTTGGGCAAGAAATTAATTTGAGTGTTTGCTCAAGAATATTCGGTTGGATAGTATTGACTCTGTTACTGTCAGGGTGTTCTCATGACCCTTCCTCAGTTCAGGTTAAAGAGCTCAGGTTACCCCCCAAAGTAGTTAGTGGTAGTCATATTGTTCGTGGCGGCGAAACTCTTTTTTCAATAGCTTGGCTTTATAGTAGAGATTACAAAGAGTTAGCTGCTGTCAATGGAATACGTTCACCTTACACGATCTTTCCGGGCCAACATATCAATTTGACTTCCTCGAGCTATGTATCTCACTCTCCAGGTCCTGTAATAAAGAGCACAGCCATTTCATCCAAGTCTGCTGCGGTTAAAAAAACAACAGTAAAAATGCCTGTGAAGGTAGAACGATCATCCAATATTTCAAGTTGGCGCTGGCCGGCCAATGGAAAAGTGGTACAGGGATACCACAACGGCAATGGGCTGAATAAAGGGATTGATATCAGAGGCAAATTGGGAGAGCCTGTAAGTGCAGCTGCCGCTGGTGAGGTGGTTTACGCGGGTAGTGAGCTCGCTGGCTATGGCAAGCTGATCATTATGAAACATAACAACAGCTATCTGAGCGCTTACGCTCACAATAAGGAGTTGCTTGTGCGTGAAGGAGACTCAGTTAAAGCAGGCCAGAAGATAGCCGAAATAGGTTCTACAGGAACGACAGAGCCTAAGCTGCATTTTGAAATTCGGCATAATGGCAAACCGGTCGACCCGATGCGATTCCTGCCTGTACGCTGATTTCATTCTGCGGTGTCGGTAGAGGGATCTCACGGGTGTCGACTCAACTCTCAGTTGGTTGTTCGACAGACAGTGGGGCTTTCGGATAGGACTGACTCTTATGGCAGCAAAGAGGGAAGACTCAGAGCAAAATAATTTTGCTGAGGATTTTACCCAGGGAAAGAGTGAAATTGATAACGTGTTGGACTCTGATCTCAATGAAAATGAAGAAGTTGAAGAGAAAGAGCCTGCACAGCAGACACTTACACCGAGCGCGTCAGATTACAGTAGGGCCCGTCGTGATGATGACGGTTTCTATAAATCCATTGATGCCACTCAGCTCTACCTCAACGAGATAGGCTTTTCACCTCTGCTAACACCAGAGGAAGAGGTGCATTATGCGCGTCTTGCCCGTCGAGGTGTTGAAGCGGGCAGGCGTCGTATGATTGAAAGTAACTTGCGCCTGGTTGTAAAGATCTCAAGGCGGTATGTGAATCGTGGACTGACACTACTGGATCTTATTGAAGAAGGAAATCTGGGTCTCATCAGGGCGGTTGAAAAATTCGATCCTGAGCGTGGGTTCCGTTTTTCAACATACGCCACCTGGTGGATTCGTCAGACAATTGAGCGGGCCATCATGAATCAGACGCGCACCATTCGTCTGCCTATTCATGTGGTCAAGGAACTCAATGTTTACCTCAGGGCGGCTCGAGAGCTGACTCAAAAGCTGGACCATGATCCTACCCCGGAAGAAATTGCGCAACTGCTGGATAAACCAGTCGATGACGTTAAAAGGATGCTGGGGCTTAATGAGCGTGTCACTTCTGTTGATACCCCATTAGGTCCGGATTCTGATAAGTCCATCCTTGATACCATCTCTGATGAGAAGGAGTCTGATCCAGCGGAATTGCTTCAGGATCTTGATCTTAATGACAGTTTGGACAAGTGGCTGGGAGAGCTTTCTGAAAAGCAGCGTGAAGTGGTGGCCAGAAGGTTTGGTTTAAGGGGCTACGAAACCAGTACCCTTGAAGAAGTGGGTAAGGAAATTGGTCTGACAAGAGAGCGAGTCAGGCAAATACAGGTTGAGGCTCTTAAGCGATTGCGCTCGATCCTTGAGAAACAGGGGTTGTCCGGGGAGTCTCTTTTTAGCTGATAGCAGTGCCTTGATAATAAAAAAGCCATGATCTTGGGGTCATGGCTTTTTGTTTGGGAAAGAGTCAACGCCCGAACCATTGAAAGCAGTAATCAAGGTCGTTCTGCACACTTTTCCTATAGTGATCTTCTTGGTTCTATCGTTCCAGATGTTCAAGCTTACCTTTAACGCCATCCCATTTTTCCGCGTCGGGGAGTGCATCTGTTTTTTCTGTAATGTTATCCCAGACGTCAGCAAGTACGGCGTTGAGTTCAATAAACTCCTGCTGATCTTCCGGTACCTCATCCTCGGAGAAGATCGCATTGGCTGGGCACTCAGGCTCACAGAGGGCGCAGTCGATACATTCGTCCGGGTGGATGACCAGAAAGTTGGGTCCTTCGTAAAAACAATCTACGGGACACACTTCCACGCAATCGGTGTATTTGCACTTTATGCAGTTTTCACCCACTACGAAAGTCATGATGGTTACACTCCGTTTGTTCAGGCTGATGATAAGTCAGTCACAATACATTCATGAAATGTCACCATCAGGAATGACATTTCCAATCGCATATCCCTGACTGGTTTGACGCAAGGCCTAACCAGTCGAGGCGACAAGTCTACCAGTATTGTTTCTAAGGTAGTAGTTTAACCAGTTATGAGCATAGTCAGTTTTGCGCAATCAGTGACTTGAGATCGTACAGCAACCCGAGAGCCTGACGGGGTGACAGGTTGTCAGGGTTGAGATCTTTGAGTGCTTCGACGGCCGGATGTGGTTGTGAAGCTGCAAACATATCTGCCTGAGTCGGGTTCTCATGACAACCCTTTTTGGCCTGTTTTGGGGGTTGTCGCATAGCCTGATCAGTTGAGCCTTCTTCCAATTGTTGCAACCTGGATCGCGCCTGAGAGACTACATTTCTCGGGACGCCAGCTAGCTGAGCCACTTGTAAACCGTAACTCTGGCTGGCAGGGCCATCCTGAACCGAGTGCAAAAATACAATTTTATCGTCGTGTTCTGTAGCATTCAGATGAACGTTGGCAACTGAGCCGCACTCGTCTGGTAGTTGAGTCAGCTCAAAATAGTGAGTGGCGAACAGTGTGAATGCCTTGACGGTATCGGCCAGGTGATGAGCGCAGGCCCAGGCCAGTGACAAGCCATCGAATGTGCTGGTTCCCCGACCCACTTCATCCATCAAAACCAGACTGCTTGCTGAGGCGTTATGCAGAATATTGGCTGTTTCAGTCATTTCCACCATAAACGTGGATCGTCCCCCGGCCAGGTCATCGGATGAGCCTATTCGGGTGAATATTCTGTCTACCAGACCAATTTTTGCGTGGTTGGCAGGAACAAAACTCCCTACGTGGGCTAATAAGACGATCAGTGCCGTTTGCCTCATATAGGTCGATTTACCACCCATGTTTGGACCAGTGATAACAAGCATTCTTTTTGTTGCATGCAGGTCTACATTGTTGGCGACAAAGGGCTCAGTTAACACCTGTTCGACAACCGGGTGGCGACCATCTTCAATATGAATGCCAGGATCCGGGCTCAGTTCTGGCTGGCAGAAGTTCAGAGTCTCAGCTCTTTCTGACAAGTTGTTCAGAACGTCCAGTTCGGAGATGCTCATGGCTGTTTCCTGAAGAGGGCCCAGTGCTTCCAGAAGATTAACCAGTAATTCGTCGTAAAGTGCTTTCTCCCTGGAAAGCGCTCTGCTTTTGCTGGACAGAGCCTTATCTTCGAACTCTTTTAATTCCGGTGTGATGAAACGTTCTGTATTTTTCAGTGTCTGGCGACGTATGTAGTCTACCGGAGCGTCTTCAGACTCTCTTCGGCTGAGCTCAATGTAATAGCCATGAACCCTGTTAAAGCCGACCTTCAGGCTAGGTAGCCCTGTTTTCTCCTTCTCTCTTTTTTCCAGTTCAACAAGATAATCGCCTGCGTTCTGACTGAGAGCACGAAACTCATCCAGTTCTGTGTCAAAGCCCTCCGCAATGACGCCGCCGTCTCTGATGATGACGGGCGGATTTTCGATAATGGCCCGGCTCAGTAGATCTGTAACCTGAGGGTGTTCACTGATGGCTTCAGCCAGCTTATGAATGTCCTCATTGTCGATCGTTTTGAGAATGGATTGCAGCTCAGGCAGCTGATTTAGAGCATCTCTCAGACGAGCCAAATCTCTTGGACGGGCTGATTTTAATGCTACTCTGGCAAGAATACGCTCAATATCGCCAATGCCGCGAAGCAAGGGTTGAATCTGCTCGAAGTAATAGCCAGATTTTATTGTTGAGAGAATGGATTGGCGTTTTTGTAACTTATAAAGATTTCTCAGGGGGCGATTCAGCCATCTTGAAAGTAATCGGCTGCCCATAGCGGTCGCTGTTTTATCAAGTACTGACAAGAGTGTGTGATCCCGGCCACCATTGAGGTTCTGGGTTAGTTCCAGGTTTTTTCGGCTGGCTGCGTCAAGGACTACGCTTTCTTCGCGAACTTCCTGCCGGATGCTTCGAATGTGGGGCAGGGCAGTTCTCTGTGTTTCCTTGGCGTATTGCAACAGACAGCCTGCCACCTCCAGACCGACTGTTAATGATTCGCAGTCGAATCCTTGCAGGTTTTTGGTTTGAAACTGACGGGTTAATCCTTCATAGGCGCTGTCACGATCAAAGTCCCAGGGCGGGCGTTTGATTGTCCCCGGACGTTCAACAATTCGGACTGGCCATTCAACACTGTCATTGATGAGAATTTCGGCAGGGTTGATACGCTCAACTTCTGCCATCAGCGCTTCTTCACCCTCGACTTCTACTGCTGTAAATTGACCACTGCTGATATCCAGAGAGGCTATTCCATATCGATTTTCTGATCGGGTCAGTGCGGTCAGAAGATTGTCCTGCTGTTCGTCCAGCAGTGCTTCGTCACTCACTGTACCAGGGGTCAGGATCCGGACGACTTTTCTTTCAACAGGGCCTTTTGATGAAGCCGGGTCGCCAACTTGCTCGCAAATGGCGACAGAAACGCGCAGTCTGACCAGGCGAGCCAGGTAACCCTCTACAGCATGGTAAGGGATACCTGACATGGGAATGGGCTCACCGGCGGACTGTCCACGGGTTGTCAAGGTTATATCCAATAACTCCGCAGCTTTACGGGCATCGTCATAGAAGAGCTCGTAAAAATCTCCCATGCGATAGAATACCAGGTGCTCCCGGTGCTTCTGTTTGATTCGCAGGTATTGCTGCATCATTGGTGTATGCTGACTCTGGGTGTCTTTGCGCTGGCTCATAGATGAGGGTAAGCCTTGAATTCAGGTTGCTGACAAACAATCTGTCATTTTACTATGAAAAGCTGGCTGTTTTCATGGCAGCAATGGTTTATCTTTAGCTATTGGCAGCTGCGGGCAGTTGAATGTATGTCTGACCCGATTCAAAAAAACTCTTCCTATTTGACCCAGAGGCGAAATTGATGTCCGGAGATTTTGACAAAAAGCTGCTGCTGCTGGCTGGAAAACTTCAGGCTGGAAACTTGAAAGTGGCTGCTGCTGAATCCTGTACTGGTGGCTGGCTCAGTCAGGTTTTTACTTCTCTTGCCGGTAGTTCATCCTGGTTTGAAGGCGCCATTGTCAGCTACTCCAATGCTATGAAACACAAGTTTCTGGGTGTGCCTGTTGCGCTGATTGATCGTTACGGTGCTGTCAGTCAGCCTGTTGTGGAAAGCATGGCATTGGGTGCTGTCAAGCGCCTTTCTGTACCCTTGAGTGTTTCCATTTCTGGCGTTGCTGGCCCTGAAGGTGGGACTGATGAAAAGCCGGTGGGTACAGTATGGGTTGGCTGGTGTTTTAACGATCAGGTAACGACTGAGGTCTTTCACTTTTCCGGAGACAGGGAGCAAGTGAGAAGACAGGCCGTTGATGTCGCTCTGGACGGCTTGATTAAACTGGCGGATAGAATTTCCAGATAAATGCTGGACAAATATACAGATAGTGTTTAAATATACAGTATCTAAAGATTTGAATACTTAAAGAATAGTGGCCTGTACTAAAAGGTGGATTTGAATAATGGATGAGAACAGAAAGAAAGCATTAACGGCGGCTCTGGGTCAGATTGACCGCCAGTTTGGTAAAGGAACGGTCATGCGCATGGGTGACCAGAAGCAGGAAGCCATTCCAGCTATCTCTACAGGCTCATTACAACTGGACATAGCGTTGGGAATAGGGGGGCTACCAAAGGGTCGTGTAGTTGAGATTTTTGGTCCTGAATCTTCTGGCAAGACCACACTGACGCTCAGTGTAATTGCAGAAGCTCAGAAGCAGGGTGCTACCTGTGCTTTCGTAGATGCTGAGCACGCTCTGGATCCTCAGTACGCTGGCAAGCTGGGTGTGGATGTTGATGACCTCTATGTTTCGCAGCCTGATACCGGAGAGCAGGCACTGGAAATTACGGACATGTTGGTTCGTTCCGGTGCGGTTGATGTCATTGTTGTAGACTCCGTTGCGGCTCTGGTTCCCAAAGCTGAAATCGAGGGGGATATGGGTGACTCTCATGTCGGCCTTCAGGCACGCTTGATGTCTCAGGCTCTGCGAAAAATCACGGGTTCTATCAAACAGGCAAACTGTTTGGTTATTTTCATCAATCAGATTCGTATGAAGATTGGTGTAATGTTTGGTAACCCCGAGACTACCACGGGTGGTAATGCTCTTAAGTTCTATTCTTCTGTTCGTCTGGATATTCGCAGAACCGGTGCAGTGAAGCAGGGTGATGAAATTACTGGTAATGAAACCCGGGTCAAGGTGGTCAAGAACAAGGTTTCTCCTCCCTTCCGTCAGGCTGAGTTCCAGATTCTTTACGGTCAGGGTATTTATCACATGGGTGAAGTGATTGACTTGGGCGTTAAACAGAAGTTGGTCGAGAAATCCGGCGCCTGGTACTCCTACAAAGGTACGAAAATTGGTCAGGGTAAGGCCAATGCTGCTCAATATCTGACCGACAATCCAAAGATTGCTGAAGAGATAGAAGCACAGATTCGAGCTGAATTGTTGGGTTCTGCAGAACCTGGGTCTGAAGCCTCTGCAAAATCAGATGCAAAGCATCAGGATGAACTTCTGACGGAATAAGTTTTGGAAGTCTTTGACAAAGATATTCGCCGTGCTGGCATGGATTTGCTGGCACGCCGTGAACACAGTTTTCAGGAGCTTCAGCAAAAGCTCAGTCGGCGTTACCCTGATTTTGATGTGGTTCCTGCACTTGAGAGATTGCAAGACGAAGGTCTCCAAAGTGATGAGCGCTTTATCGAGAGTTATGTTCGTTCAAAAACAGAAAAAGGATATGGCCCCGTCAGAATACGCTCTGATTTGCGCAGGAAAGGCCTTGCTGATCAAGTAATCTCATCTTTTCTGTTTGAGGACGATGATGTCTGGCTGGAGATGGCAAGATCCAGTAGGTGTCGCAAATTTGGTAATAACTTGCCCGCTGGAGCGGGGGAAAGATCTAAACAGTATCGGTTTCTGGCGCAGAGAGGCTTTACCAGTCTTCAGATTTCAAATTGTCTAAAGCAGCTATTTTTAACTTAGCTCATATGAACAACATTTAACTTAAACAGAGTCTGCATGGCTGTTTTTCTTTCCCTTCTATATAATGTCCGTCTTTTATAGATTGCTGTTTAATCTCCCGTTTGGAAGACTTGTATGACTCGTGTGAAATATATGAAAAGTGCTGAGATTCGCTCTGCTTTTCTTGAATACTTCAGAGAAAATGGGCATGAAGTCGTACCCAGTAGTTCTCTGGTGCCTCACGACGATCCAACCCTGCTGTTCACCAATGCAGGTATGAACCAGTTTAAGGAAGCATTCCTCGGCAGGGAACAGCGAGCATATACACGAGCAACCTCGTCCCAAAAGTGTGTTCGTGCTGGTGGTAAGCACAATGATCTTGAAAATGTGGGCTACACTGCCCGTCATCACACCTTTTTTGAAATGCTGGGTAACTTCAGCTTTGGTGACTATTTCAAGCAGGACGCCATTCGTTTTGCCTGGACTTTCCTGACTGAAAAACTGCAACTGCCCGTTGAGCGTCTCTGTGTTACGGTTTATGAATCAGACGATGAGGCTTATGACATCTGGCTTAATGAGATCGGTGTTGCTGCTGAAAATATCATTCGTATTGGTGACAACAAAGGAGCTCCATACGCCTCTGACAACTTCTGGCAGATGGGAGATACCGGTCCTTGCGGACCTTGCACAGAAGTCTTCTATGATCACGGTGATCATATCTGGGGTGGTCGACCCGGAACTCCGGACGAAGATGGCGATCGTTTTATTGAAATCTGGAACATTGTCTTCATGCAATACAACCGTCAGGTGGATGGACTGATGGAACCTTTGCCCAAGCCATCGGTGGATACAGGTATGGGGCTGGAAAGGATTTCTGCGATTATGCAGGGAGGGCATAGTAACTATGATATTGATATCTTCCAGAACCTGTTGAATGATGCTTCCGGAATTCTGGGTGGTGTACCAACACCAGAGGCTTCACTGCGCGTTATTGCCGATCATATCCGTTCAAGCTCATTTATCATTTCCGATGGCGTCGTGCCGTCTAACGAAAGTCGCGGATACACACTCAGACGTATCATCCGTCGCGCATGTCGCCATGGACACAAATTGGGAGCCACTGGGTCGTTCTTCTATAAGCTGGTAGCTTCTCTGGTGCGTGAGATGGGTGATGCTTATCCTGATCTTGCAAAAAATCAGGCGCAGATAGAGAGAATATTGCTACAGGAAGAAGAGCAGTTTGCTAAAACGCTCGATAAGGGAATGAAACTGCTGGAAGGCAAGCTCCAGGGGCTTGAGGATAGTGTTATTCCTGGTGATGTAGTGTTCATGCTTTACGATACCTATGGTTTCCCCGTTGATCTGACCAGTGACATTGCCAGAGAGCGTAAGCTGGCGGTAGATGAAGAAGGTTTCGAGCAGTTACTTGAGGCTCAGCGAGAAAGGGCCCGCGCAGCCAGCAAATTTGGCGTGGACTACAGCGAACAGTTGGTTATTGAGGGAGCTACTGATTTCACGGGCTATGAAAGTCTTCAGGACGGAGCTGAAGTCACTGCTCTGTTTGTTGATGGACAGTCAGTTGATTTTATTTCTGAAGGTCAACAGGCGACGGTCGTTCTGCAGTCAACACCTTTTTATGCAGAATCTGGTGGTCAGGTGGGTGATAGCGGCTCGCTCAGGTTTGAGGGTGGCGAGGTTAAAGTGCTGGACACTCAGAAACAGGGCGACAGTCATCTTCATATCTCAGAAGTATCCCAAGGTAAATTAAAAGTTGGTGATATTGTGAGTGCCTACGTTGATGTTGAAGCCCGAAAGGCAACGGAGCAGAATCACTCTGCCACCCATTTGCTTCATGCTGCACTTCGCAAGGTTCTGGGTGAGCATGTTACTCAAAAAGGCTCTCTGGTAGATCATGACAAACTTCGCTTTGACTTTTCCCACTTTGAAGGGGTTAAGCCAGAAGAACTCCGGGCTATAGAGAGACTGGTTAATCAGCAGATCCGTAATAATAGTCAGGTGGAAACCGAGCTGTTAGATATGAAAGCTGCTCAGGCTAAAGGCGCAATGGCTCTGTTTGGTGAAAAGTACGGTGTAGAGGTTCGCGTGCTTTCTATGGGTTCTGAAGGCTTCTCTGTTGAACTCTGCGGGGGTACTCACGTTAGTCGTACGGGTGATATCGGTTCATTCAGAATTATTTCTGAGTCCGGTATTGCAGCGGGTGTGCGACGCATTGAGGCTGTAACAGGTGCAGCTGCGATTGATTATCAGGAAAAACTGGAAGATACCCTGAAATCGGTCGCAAGTCTGGTAAAAGGTTCTCAGGACAATTTACAAGATAAAGTTTCTTCTCTTCTCGATCGGAATAAAGAACTTGAGAAAGAGCTTCATAAACTTCAACAGAAGCTGGCCTCTGCCGACAGTGCTGACCTTCTGTCCAGGACAATTGATGTCGATGGTGTGAAGTTGCTGGCTACTGAGTTAGAGGGAGTAGACCCTAAGTCTCTCCGTGACATGGTCGATCAGCTGAAAGGTAAGCTCCAGACAGGTATCGTATTTCTGGCTGTCCCTGGCCACTCTAAGTTCCCTCTGGTAGCGGGAGTAACCAAAGATCTTACTGATAGGGTGAAGGCGGGTGACTTGTTGAAAATGGTTGCCAGTCAGGTCAATGGTCGTGGTGGAGGTCGTCCAGACTTTGCTCAGGGTGGTGGTTCAGATGCTTCCAAAATCAAAGAAGCGCTTGAATCTATAGTACCATGGTTACAAGAACGTCTGTAATGTGATCGATTTACCCCGATAAAAAAACGAGCCATATGGCTCGTTTTTTTATCGTAAGCTTTTTTTAATAAAGCTATTCGTGTTAAATTCCGGCGTTGGCTGATTGACGTAGAACGATATAAACATGGCGCTGTTAGTACAAAAATTTGGCGGCACCTCTGTTGGGGACCTGGATCGCATCCAGGGAGTAGCTGACAAGGTGAAAGGGTTCAGGGATAAGGGGCATGATGTCGTTGTCGTTGTCTCAGCAATGAGTGGCGAGACCAATCGACTGACTGATCTTGCGTCCAGTATTCAAAAACAACCCACACCCAGAGAGATGGATGTTCTGCTTTCCACCGGTGAGCAGGTCACAATAGCCCTTCTGGCAATGGCTCTTAATGAGCGTAACTGTCCTGCCCGTTCTTATAACGGTAGTCAGGTTTCCATTGTTACGGATCAGGCTCACACAAAAGCTCGTATACAGCATATAGATACAGAGAAGGTGCGGGCTGACCTTGATCAGGGTCGTGTAGTGATCGTCGCTGGCTTTCAGGGGTGTGATGCTGAAGGCAATGTTACAACTCTTGGAAGAGGCGGCTCCGATACTACAGCCGTTGCTTTGGCAGCTGCTCTTGAGGCAGATGAGTGTCAGATTTATACAGATGTCGACGGTGTTTATACAACCGATCCACGAGTTGTGGAGGGGGCAAGAAGACTGGACAAGATTACTTTTGAAGAGATGCTGGAAATGGCCAGTCTGGGTTCAAAAGTTTTGCAGATTCGGGCGGTTGAGTTCGCTGGAAAATATAATGTCAAACTGAGGGTACTGCATTCCATGCAGGAAGGCCCTGGAACTCTAATTACGATCGACGATGAGGATGTAGCTATGGAATCACCGGTAGTATCTGGTATAGCCTTTAACAGGGATGAAGCGAAAGTTACTATTAAAGGTGTACCTGACATTCCAGGTGTCGCATCCCGAATATTGGGTCCTGTCAGTCAGGCCAACATTGAAGTGGATATGATTGTTCAGAACGTGTCAGATGATCGTACCACTGATTTTACCTTTACTGTGCACCGTAATGATTATCAGAACACTCTTGATGTTTGTGCCAAAGTCTGTAAGGAATTGGGTGCACGCGAATATGACGGTGATGAAAAAATCGCTAAAGTTTCTATCGTCGGTGTGGGTATGAGATCCCACGCAGGTGTCGCCACCCGGATGTTTCAGGCTCTGGCTGCAGAAGGTATCAATATTCAGATCATCTCAACTTCTGAAATCAAAGTTTCCGTTATTATCGCAGAGAAGTATCTCGAGTTGGCTGTAAGGGCTCTTCACTCTGTATTTGAACTGGATAGGGAACCTGTAGAGAGTAGCGAAGTCTAAGGTTAAGTAGGGTATCTTGAAAAGGGAATGCTGCAGTTCAACGTGCTAAACCCGAATGGCTCTGAGACTGGTTTGATCAACAGTCAGGAGGAATATCGGACAAATACACCGTCATTCCCGTCAGGCATGGATTCTTCAACTAGAATGGGTTGTGCCTGTTAAAAACTTACAAAATGTGATTTTTTTGATGACTACATTTCTCTGCTAGTAAAAATACGCATGGAAATGTTGGGTTCGGTGGCTAGACTCTGTTGGCTGAGAGCTTCTCAAGCATGAAACGGTGATCTGGCAGTAGCTGCCTTGCTGAGAAAGTGTTCCCGTATTTGGGGCTAAGGTCAATCAAGCAAAGCATCACCGTGCTCAGGATTGACGGTCGTTGACTTACAGAGATGTAAATAAGGAGATTGTAATGCTGATTCTGACTCGCCGCGTAGGAGAGACCCTGATGGTCGGGGACGAGGTCACTGTCACTGTGCTGGGCGTTAAAGGTAACCAGGTGCGTATTGGAGTCAATGCGCCAAAAGAAGTTGCCGTTCATCGTGAAGAGATCTACCAGAGAATTCAGAAAGAGAAAGAGCACGGGGGTGTTCCGTCTGCCTCTGAGCCTTACTGAGTATCTGGTTTTAACACCGAATTCAGTGAAAAATACCCGGCTAACAGCCCGGGTATTTTTTTATCTATGAAAAATGTCTCGATTAAGGAGCGATAATGCGTTTGCCGATAAGGTGACAAACTTTAGAACCTTTATAAAAGTCTCTGGTCGTAAGTAAGAAGAAAAAGCTTGCATTCCAGGGTGCGAACAGTAGTATTAATTGCGCATGCGGTGAGGTGGCCGAGAGGCTGAAGGCGCTCCCCTGCTAAGGGAGTATACGGTTTGTAGCCGTATCGAGGGTTCGAATCCCTCCCTCACCGCCAGATTCTTTAATGTTTCCTTTCTCATTAAGATCACAGGGCAGGCTGGTTGTTATCAATCTGCTCCATGCTCTGCTCCAACCTTTGTGATGTGATGCTCCTTCAACTCTAACGATTGAAATACACTTATCGTTGCTCAGTGAATTTCGATAATGCTTTGAAATTTGATAGGGGATTATGGGGTCTTTGCTGCCATAAAAATGTCTTTGAGGAATGTCTCTGAGTTTATCTCGAAAATCTAACGGGTTCAGAGCAGAAGGCATTGGGCTGACTTTATGAAACTGGTTGGTGAAAAACGGGTCGAGGTTGCCAGCCACCGTCAAGATTGAGGCCACGTCATCCCTTTGGGCCGCTGATAACAGAGCCAGAGTGGCCCCTCCCGAGTAACCAATCAGCTCGAGTTCTCTATAATTACCCTTTTTCTTCAAATAATCTAAAGCCTCGTTAATGCTTGTCAGAGAAGCCTTGTCGTAGCGGCCAAAAGTCCAGACTGATTTATTGCAGAACTTGGTCATGATGTACTGGCAAGGTCTGCCCAGATAAGCGATATCGGAGTATGGATCCTTCAACATAAGGCTATGAACCAGTCTATTGACCGGTGTTGGGTCGGAAGAGGGTGTACCCCTCTTTAGCCAGGCTTTACCATCTCCTTCTATATAGACCCTTAATCTTTCTTTTCTGGCGTTTTCAGATAGCCATGCCTTGAGGGTGTGGGTTGAAGTGGATATTTCCACAGAGGACAGCTTTTTCGAGTTGGCCAGAAGTTGTGTGGTAGTGGTATTAAAAGGAGCAGGGGAGTGACAGCCAGAGAAAATAAGGCTGAAAGAAAGTATTAAAAGAATGTGCTTCATAGGCAAGTATTTTTTAGAACTAATGTACCTTTTTATTTATCGGAAGCTTAGCTCCCTAATATAGTGACTTAACCTGGCAGTTTTTGATTGATACTGTTGTGTTTGTTAAAAAATATACGAAAAATTTACCAATGTTTTAATTAATAGGCGCTGGGGGTTAGTTGCAGGTTTCTAAAAGAAAGAATCTTTATATCTATAGAATCTATAGAAAAATTAATATCACTTTTAATTCTGAAAAAGTATTTAATATTACTTGTTGCCATCTGTACGATACCTTGCCTTCAGGCTCCTATGTCTGATATGTCCGTTAATTTGAAAACTTATAAATGAGAAAGTTCAACGAAAAGAACATCCAGAAAAGAGGTTGGAGTTGCAGTAATGAGACAGGTTCAGGTGTTTAATAAGACACTGCTTTCCATAGCCGTGGTCACGGCTCTTGGGGGTTATAGTAAATGTTCACAGGCTCAATTCCTCGTGAATAACAAAGATTTCTTTAAAACAGTTGAAAAAGTAGATCTTTCCGGAATGGTAAAAGTTCGGAATGAAATGCTTTCTGATGATCCACTGATTAAACAGGCTGATAAGGCAGTTAAACGTTATGAAGTCTATAAAGTTAAACATGATGAAAAACAAACAGATGCAGAGCGTTTATTCATCAATGCCAGTTTCTGGAAGCAGCTTGAAATAGATGCACCTGATTTTTTATTGTTAAGTGAAAGAAGTGTATCTGCCGATGATCGCAAGCCAAAAGAGTCAGAGTCTTTGGTTAAGCGGGAAAGGGCCGTTTTGGGGAGAGCGCATAGTGCACTTGAGTCTTTGGCTGCAGCAGAGACGCAATCGAGCTTTAGTGGTCAAGATTATGGGCTTGATAAACACCTTTTTAAAAAAGACGGTCAAAGCCTTAATGAAGCCAGGAACGCCTACGTTAAAAGATTGGTAGAACTTGAAAATTTAGCACTTCGTGATGCCATTCTCGTTGAAAAAGAAGTTGTGGATGAATCTACCAGGAAAACGAAAAAGGTTAAGGTGGCTCCGGATGCAATCATACTGAAAGGTATCGATTTATCTGACGGGGGTGTCAGAAAAACAGTTCTTGAAAAGCTGACCAATGTTGAAGAAGTCTTTGAATTAAAGACAAATGGCAATGGTAAAGTGACCGGGCTGGGCTTTAAAACCAGAGTGTTGGAACTGGCGGATGTCAGCAGTGGTTTTAAAGAGGGAGAAAGAGTACCAGTGGTAGCATCAGCTGCAACTGAAGACGAGGCTGATGTTAAGGCATATGGCACAGTTGTTCTTTCTGGAAGATCCAGTGCGGTGCATGAAGGTTTCGGCACAAGTGAACGAGCACTTGATGCATTTGTTGCCAAAGAAGGTACATCGGTACGTATCGCAAAAGATGGTGCTATCCGATCTACGATCATCTATCTGAAAGGTGTTGATGATGTAACGGGTGTTGATGTCGAAGTTGACGGAAAAAAAACCAAGACTGTTGATACTTTTTTAGACTTGGTAGGAATACTACCAGAGCAATTGGAAATTATGGAAGAAGCCATGAATAAGCATGGTAAAAAGGTCCATAAGCCAATTGCACGAAAAGCTGCGGTAGCAGTTATCGATGGGGCTAAAAAAGGTACTGTCAATCTGAAAGGCTATGAAGATATAGAGATCAAAGGCTCCAGGTTAGTTGTTCGACAAATCGGTGTTGCGGAAGATGGTGTTACTCCAGCATCCGCTAATGTCACTATCACAGACAGTGATATAACTCTTGATGCAGGGTCCGACGATACAGCAAATGCTGGAAAAGGCGTTGTGGCTGGTCAGAATATCGTTCTGAGTAATACTCATCTGAGTATGCAGGAAGAGAACAAGATTGCTCTGGAAAGCATTATTTCTGATGAGTTAGAAGGTAATGACAACACTAGGAAAATGAAACAGCCAAATTCAATTACGGTTACTGAAATCAAGGCTGTTCCCGTTAAAGGTCTTAATGCTCAGAAGGCAATGGAAGGCTCCATTGATGGTTTTGCAGAGCACGTTGTTGATGTTGAAGCTGAAGATGTACTTGATGTGTTTGAGGTTAGGAAAGGCTCTGTCTCACACGTCAGCCTTACTGATATTGAGAAGGTTCTGATTGAAGATGGTCAACTGTATGCCGACGAAGTCAGTACGCTCGAAAGGCCACTGGTCTCGTTTGACCTGAGAGGAAAAGCGACCGTTCGATCAATGTCTAATGATGCGCAGCCTGTTTTCGTTAGTAGAGACGCAGATGTAACTCTGGCTGTCGGGCAGGAAGTGTCCAAGGATATTCATGGTTTCAGACACTTTATTTTGGACGGTGGTACTTTAGAAGGTAGCCTACAAGGCTTTGCTGCTGAAAATGGCGATGAGAAAGATCCTGAACGCTTCACTGGTTCAACAGTTACTCTGAAAAAAGGTACTTTGAAGGGTGGTGAGATTGGCGGCGTTGTTGATGGGAAAGAGCGAGGGCACCTAAAGGAAGTGCTTGTAACGGGTCAGATTGATGTTAAGCCCGGCACTACTGAGCTGAGAACTTTGGATAGGGTAGCTACTAAAAAGTCTCAAATGCCTATCTTTCAATCTACTGAACTCAAGCAGGTCAAAGTGGTTGCTCCTTTGGTTGTCGATTCCAAAGGTAGTTTGAAACTCTTTAAGACGTTTAAGCAAAGCAAGCTGGATGAGAAAAATACCCCTGTTCTTGAGTCAGCACCTTCATTATTGGCAACGAAGGGTAAAACACTTGAGAAAGGTGCTAACCTGTTCCTTGTCGTGGATGGTGATGATAAATCACTGTCGTCTGTCCCCTATGTCAGTGTTGATGGTTCTTTGAAGTTGCAGGGACAGAACCAGATCAAACTTGATTTGACCAATAGCATTGACAGTAAGAAACGTTTTGAAAATGCCAAAAATCTTTATGAAGAAGCCAAGTCTGGTAAGCCTTTGACTACTTCGATTGCAGTTATTGAGGCCGATAAAGTAGAGGGTAGCTTTGTTGCTCCCGATACAGGTACCGTATTCATTGATGCTTCAGACAGTGGATTTGCGAAGAGTGAGAAGACTGGCAAGTCTGTATACTCTATTAATGTGAAGTATGATGACAATCCGGTTCAGAAATTGCGCTCTCAATATAGTCTGTCTGAAGATCAGGCAAAAATGTACATTGCTACCTATGAATCGGCATTGTCTACTGACAATATGGTTTCATCACAGTCTATGTTCAACCTTGTAACAATGGCGGAGCAGCAGGACATCAAGTTGTTTGCTGACCAGCAGTTGCCCGATCTCAATAACGCAGTGGGTCGTGCTTCTGTAACTTTGCAAAATAAAGTTAATGAGTCGATTGGTCGTCGTCTCAACAGTAACCGTACTGGAGTTAATGCTGGCGATATGTATCAGTCTCAGGGGTTTTGGGCCGAGTATATTTTCAATAACGGAAAGCTTGATAATGATGAAGTTCTAAAAGGTTATCAAGCCAGAGTTAATGGAGTCACTCTTGGTGCTGATACCACGCTTAATGATCAGATGACGGTCGGTTTTGCCTTCACTTATGGTAATACAAAGGTTGAAACTAACGACATACATCGTGAAACAGCGACCGATACTTATATGGGCACCCTTTATACTGGATGGAATCAAAATAATTACTTCCTGGACTCAATGTTCAGTTATGGTAAGGGAGTCAATGAATACAAGCGTAAAGTTCAGCTGGAAAAGACTGCTTACAGAGGCGAAGCCGATAGCACTGTCTGGGGGGCACGTTTAGTAGCTGGCTATAACTATCAGATAAATCAGTGGGTTCTTCAGCCTCAGGTCACCTTTGGCTATAACAGTGTTAAATTTGATGATCTCACTGAAAAGCAAACAGGTGACTGGGCTCAGAAGCGTAAGATGAAGGAATTCGAAGTCATGGAACTGGGTGCAGGTTTGAAGCTTATGGGTGATTTCGAGTTGGGTCGAGGTATTCTCCAACCTGAGTTTGTTCTGATGGGTTACCATGACTTTAAGGATGAAAAGCCTGAAGCAACGGTGACAATCCTTCAAGGCGGTAAAACCTTGACATTCACGGGAGCTGAACGTGAGCAAAATCGCTTCCTGGCCGGTTTGGGTGTTAACTACAAAATGGAAAACAACCTGAGCTTGAGTCTGCATTATGACAATAACTGGATGGGGGGCTTCAAGGCGGATAGCTTGAATGCAACTATCCGTTATGATTTTTGATTGGTTGCAAACTAACGTCTAACCACCAGCGTCTTTAGTTGGACCTGAACTTTTTTAGCCCTGCCTGTGTGGGGCTTTTTTGTTGTTGTGCGTTGTTGTTCAAATGTGAAAATTGCCACAATACCGTTGACTCCTCGGGGTTAAATCTCTATAGTTCGCTCCCGTTGATGCAGCGCGCTCGTAGCTCAGCTGGATAGAGTACCTGGCTACGAACCAGGCGGTCGGAGGTTCGAATCCTCCCGAGCGCGCCACTCATTAAAACGGCAAGTGTCGCTAGTATAAGTTGTACCGGTGAGGTGGCCGAGAGGCTGAAGGCGCTCCCCTGCTAAGGGAGTATACGGTTTGTAGCCGTATCGAGGGTTCGAATCCCTCCCTCACCGCCAGTGAACAAGTTAGTATTACGCGCTCGTAGCTCAGCTGGATAGAGTACCTGGCTACGAACCAGGCGGTCGGAGGTTCGAATCCTCCCGAGCGCGCCATTTAAGAAGTTTTCAAATATGAGCGTCCGTAGCTCAGCTGGATAGAGTACCTGGCTACGAACCAGGCGGTCGGAGGTTCGAATCCTCCCGGACGCGCCAATTTGAAAGTTGGGTAACCCCATCAAAACAAAGAATATGACGGTGAGGTGGCCGAGAGGCTGAAGGCGCTCCCCTGCTAAGGGAGTATACGGTTTGTAGCCGTATCGAGGGTTCGAATCCCTCCCTCACCGCCATTCTGTATCTCTTAACTCATTGATTTATCAATGCTTGACTATTTAAACAACTCAAGTTACGCAGTTAGCAACCTCTTTCAAGTGCCTCAGAGAAGCTTTTAGCCTTGCCATATAAATTTTGGCTCTGAGCTGAAAGTGATTCACTTCTGTTACGCGTTGCTCAGAATACAACGGCTTTCAAGTTCTACTTACAACAAATAGCATGGAGAATCAGCCCTAATCTGATCAGCCGCCGTTCTTTGATGGAGTTATTCAATAATCCAACTGAGAAAATGAGAGTCAATTTACTCATGAATCAGGGGGCTGGAGCTTGGGTATGTTTAGCCGGACAGTAGTGAGAAATCATATCAATTTCCCAGATGAACTTTATTTATTAGAAATGATTCTATCTTCAATAAGAAGTCGTTTAAAAGTTGTTAACTTGCCTATAGGTGCATAGTTACGAAGGTGTAACCTCTGCTATAAAGACCTCTTAAAGAGATTTAAAAGCTAAATGTCGGAGCATTGCAACAAAGCTGCTTTATTCTGTCTCCCCTGAGATTAATAAACTATAAACTGTTTTTTCGTGAATATAAGAGCGAAGGGAACTCGCCTTATTCTGTGCTTGAGTTGGCTGCACAGCACTTGGATCGAGTTTCCTCTTTTCCCTCAGGATTCAGAGAGTACAGAAATATGAATTCAAGCTCAGGAAACTCTGCACCTGCTATTGGTGAGATCTCAGCAGCGTCTGGTAAAGTGATCGCCATAAAGCCGGATGGAACCCAAATAGTTCTCGAGCCAGGGGACAAAGTTTTTCTTAATGATCGGGTCGTTTCAGAAAATGGTGATCTCGTTGTCATTACAACATCGAATAACCAGGTTCTGGAACTGAGTGGTCAGCAGCCACTTACTCTTACAGATAGTGTGCTGTCCGGTCAGGATACTGATATCGATGAAGAACAGGCCGAGGAAGAGCTGGCTGATGAAGAGGTTCGGGACGCTGTTGCTGAAGGAGCAGATCCCGGTTCTCCAACAGAAGCTTCAGCGGCAAAAGAAGATACCTCCGAAGAGAGAAGTCCTGACCAGACAGAACCCAGGCTTGCCCCATCAGATATCCCTGTTATCACGCTTGAAACTGATGACCAGTTAGATGAGGAATCCATTACCGAGTCTTCTGAGATCCTGACTGCCAGCAGCAGGCCTGTCACTAACGCAGTTGTTCAACAACAAGAATCTGAGAAAGAATCGGAGACTCCAGAGCCTGTCGTTATTTCGTACCAGCCTGTCGCTCAGGCATTGTCAATGGATGGTAATGAAGATTCACCGATCCTTCAGGGACAGCTTTCTGCGACAGATAATAGTGGTGGTGCTGGCGGAGCATTGACGTACTCTCTGGTTTCTGCAACGGAAGCAGGTTCAATAAATATAAGTGGTGACGGCTCTTTTGAGTTCAAGCCTGGAGCAGACTTTGACTATCTGGCAAAGGGTGAAAGCCAGACTGTTACTTTTGTTTTTGAGGTTATCAATTCACAGGGAAACAGAAGCCAGGCATCCGTAGGTATCACGATAGAAGGTGTCAACGATACGCCTGAAGTAGAGGCTCCGATTGTTCTTGATCTAAATCAGAATGACTCTGGCATTAGTCTGGATCTTTTACAAAAAGCCAGTGATAAGGATCTGGACGATGAATTGTCTGTTACCAGCCTTCGTCTGGTTTCTGGTAACGAAGCTGGCGTCAGTGTGACCGAAGAAGGATCAGAGCTGGTTATTGATCCGGAAGCTTATAAGTACCTTGCCGTTGGCGAGATGGAAATCATCACCTACGAATATCAAGGATCGGATTCACAGGGAGATTTTACGACCCAAACCGCCAGCATCACCCTGGCAGGAAGTAATGATGACCCGGTAGTTCAAAATGCAATTTTATTGAGGACTAACCAGAATTCGCCATCAAATAGTATTGATTTGTTGGCAGGGAGTACTGATGTTGATCAGACCGACACCTTAGATGTTGTGAACCTCCGACTCACCGCCGGTGACCCGGTTGGCATCAGCATCTCGGAAGATGGCAACAGCCTATCTCTGGATTCGTCCGCTTATAACTATTTGGCGGCAGGGGAATCAGAAAGAATTGATTACAGCTACGAAGTTGACGATGGTCATGGGGGAACGGTTAGCCAGAGTGCTTCAATAACCATTGAAGGCCTCAACGACGCTCCCACTATTAGCAATGCCACCGATGTTGCCGGTGCAGTCACCGAGATTGTCGACGGGGGTGCCGGTGAAAACAGCAACAGCCTGACCGACACTGGCTCGTTCACCGTTGCTGATGTCGATCTGAGTGACCAGCAGACTGTCAGCGTCAGTGCCGGGGCCAATGGTTATCTGGGCAGCCTGACGGCTAGCGTGGCAGATGACACCCAGGGCGACGGCAGCGGTCGGATTGACTGGAGTTTCAGCGTTGATGATGCCGACATCGATTACCTGGGCGCCGGTCAGACTCTGACTCAGACCTACACTGTCACAGTTGACGATGGCGAAGGCGGTACCGTCGATCAGCAGGTGACTATCACTCTGACCGGCACCAACGACGCACCTACTATTACCAGTGCCACCGATGTTGCCGGTGCAGTCACCGAGATTGTCGACGGGGGTGCCGGTGAAAACAGCAACAGCCTGACCGACACTGGCTCGTTCACCATTGCTGATGTCGATCTGAATGACCAGCAGACTGTCAGCGTCAGTGCCGGGGCCAATGGTTATCTGGGCAGCCTGACGGCCACCGCGGCGGATGACACTCAGGGCGACGGCAGCGGTCGGATTGACTGGAGTTTCAGCGTTGATGATGCCGACATCGATTACCTGGGCGCCGGTCAGACTCTGACTCAGTCCTACACCGTCACAGTTGACGATGGCGAAGGCGGAACCGTTGATTAGCAGGTGACTATCACAATAACTGGCACCAACGATGCTGCGGTGATCAGTGGTACAGACACCGGTAGTGTTGCTGAAGATGCTGGTAATATCCTGACTGCAACAGGAAGCCTGAGTGTGAACGATGTAGATAACGGCGAGGGGAGTTTTACCGGAGAGACTATATCTGGCACCTATGGTTCACTGACCATGAACACCGATGGCAGCTGGAGCTATTCAGCGGATAACAGTCAGTCAGCTATTCAGGCTCTGGGGGATGGTGACAGCCTGAATGAAACCATTACGGTGAGGTCTCTGGATGGCACCACCCGCGATATAGTGATTACCATTAACGGCACCAACGACGCACCCATTGCAGCTGATAACAATCTGAGTCTCAGTGAAGCGGGAAAGCATACTTTTACTCTTGCTGAATTTGGCTTCAGCGATGTGGATTCAGGGGATAGCCTTGCTTCCATTACGTTGACGTCCCTGCCTGCTTCGGGAAGCCTGACATTAAACGGCAGTGCCGTCTCCATTAACCAGGTAGTCAGTGCCAGTGATATTCCCAACCTGGAATTTACCGCAGATGCCAGCATTAACGGTAGCCATCATGGCAGTGTAGGTTTCAAGGTGAGTGATGGTGCGCTGGAGAGCAGTGCCTATACCATTGACTTTTATACACCGCCTAAAATTGATTCGGTGATGCTAGATGGCAGTTTCCAGCCCGTAATCACCGGTACCGGTCAACCAGATGCAGTGCTGAATTTTACTATCAATGGTAACAATTACAGTGCATCGGTTGGCAGTGATGGTAACTGGAGCTTCACGCCCTCGTTAACACTGAACGACGGTGATCCGCTGAATATCAGTGTTACCTCGACGGAAGCAGGTGGTGTTGCCAGTTCTGCGACCACTTATAGCGCAGATGTCAGCCGGGGTGATCCACAGAGTAATACTGTGACGGGTGGCAACGATACTGACTTTATGTACGGTGAGGCAGGCGCTGATGTTCTGATTGGTGGTGAGGGCGATAACTGGTTAACAGGTGGCAGTGGTCAGGATCGGTTGGTTTGGCAAGCTGGTGATGGTGGCACCGCTGCCGACCCGGCTGTTGACCATGTTACAGATTTTTCCGTTGGTGCCGGTGGTGATATTCTCGATTTGCACGCCCTGCTCAGTGGTGAAGAAAGTACTTCGGCTGATCAGTTTATCCAGTTCCGTGTAGAAGGTAGTGACTCCATTATTGATATCAGCACGGTGGCCGGTGGCGATATAGTTCAGCAGATTGTGCTGGAAAACACGGATCTCTCGTCCTTGGGCAACACCGATCAGGAAATTATTGAGCAGCTACTGAGCGATGGTCAGCTCACCCTTGCCCGAACCATTACCATTGATAACAACATAATGGGTGACAACCAGATCAGCGCTGCCGAAGAAGGTGCCGTTCTCGTTTCCGGTGTTGGTGAGCCCGGTGCTTCCATTCAGGTCGAAATTGAAGACACATCAGCTGCGACTGTCTCTGCCACCGTCACGGTTGGACTGGATGGCACCTGGAGTTTGGCGGGCAGTGAACTGGATGTCAGTGCCCTGTCTGACGGGACGCTGGATATTACCGTTACCCAGACTGACAGTGCTGGAAACATCACGACGGATACTTCAACCGTCATCTTCTCCGGTACCGCCCCCACCCTGTCCTCTGCTGAAATCGTGGCCAATACACAGAATCTGGTACTGACTTTTAGTGAAAATATGGATAGGAGTCGTGTCCCTGACCTGGCTGACTTTGATGTGGCTATTGATGGCAGTGCCGTCAATGTTCTTAATGTCTCTTACCTCAACGATACCCAGATTCGCCTTAGTCTGGACACAGTGGTCAGTCCCTCGGGCAGTGTGACGCTTGATTATACGCCAGGCAGTCATGCCCTTCAGGAACAGGTGGGAATTAACCCATTTGCCGCATTAAGCAGTTTCTCTGCCACAGTGACGCCCGATGTTTCTGCCGCAGTTCGTCAGAGCATGACTGTGGAGGGTGACCAGCTAGTCATTGATTACAATGAAGCACTTGATCCCGCCAGTGTTCCTGATGTCAGCGCTTTCAACCTGTCTCTGGTGGGTGGCGGCAGCCGCACGGTATCAAACGTCAGTATTTCCGGTAGCCGAATGACACTGACCCTGGACAGCCCGGTTGGCGATGCAGATATTGTTAAGCTGTCCTATAACGTGGCAGATGCCAGCAATAATGGCGGTGGCCCCATTCAGGATGACCAGGGAAATGACAGTAGTAGCTTCAGTAGTGCGCTGGTTGAGAATAATACAGACACCTCAGTACCAACTATAAACAGTGCCGTGGTGGACGGTGATACTCTCACCCTGACTTATTCAGAGGATCTGAACGAAAGTGTCAGCCTGAGCGGTATTCTAAATGTTGAGGTAGCAGGTACCAGCAGATCGGTCAGCAGTACCTCAATCAGTGGTAATCAGGTAACGGTGCAGCTGGCCAGCCCCGTGGCAGACGGGGAGTCGGTGACGTTCAGCTATAGCCCATCCAGTGCAGATAGCAGTAATAATAACGACCGGATTGAAGATTTGCGGGGTTTTGACGCCGCTGCCCTCAATCATGGTGACCTGACCGTCAGCAATATCACGGATACGATTTCACCCAGCCTGTCCACCGCCGAGGTGGATGGCAATACCGTTACATTAACGTTCAGTGAGGAACTGAATGGTAATGCCACCATTAATCCATCCCTGTTTAGAATTGCCGTTGATGGGCAGAGTGAACCGATCAGCAGCCTTGCGATCAACGGCCAGCAACTGACCCTGACGCTTTCCAAAGCGATTTCGGATGGCCAGTCGGTTACTCTGGATTACACTCCGCCCGCTGCTGGCAGTGCCCTGGACAACGAACGTCTGGAAGACCTTGTCGGCAATGACACGGCTTCGATAGCCAGCTTCTCCGTCGACAACGTGACCAACAGCGGTGGTAACCCGGAAGTCGTGCGCCTTTACAGTGATGACGCGGATCAGTGGTATCGCGATGGTGACACCATTACCGTCAAGGTAGAGTTTTCTGAGCCAGTTCAGGTGACAGGGAATCCAACCCTGCAGCTGGAAACAGGAACCATTGACCGCCTTGCTTCGTACAGTGGTGGCACAGGAACGAATGTCCTGTCGTTTACTTACACTGTGTCTAACCCCGATGAGTCCGCCGACCTCAATGCATTATCCACCTCCGCACTGGATCTTGGTGGCGGTACAATCACCGACCTTTTAGGTAACAACGCAGACTTGCTCCTGCCGGAGCTGAATGAAGCCGGGGCCCTGGCTCAACAAAACGACATCAGGATTGATACTGTGTCTCCGACCGTAGGGCTCAGCAGCAGCTCAGCCAGTTCAGCGGGCATTCTGACGCTTTCCGGTAATGGCTTCAGCTCACTGCTGTCACCAGGTGAGTCTACCGATACCGATCTGACTGGCAGACTGGACTGGTCAAAACTTTCATGGCGGGTTGTAGACAATAGCGGCAGTAACACGGATATCAGCTTTAGCGCTGCTGATATTGAGTCCGCCCTGGCCGTTAATGATCAGCAATTGAACATTAAGTTCAGTAGTAGCAAGCTTGCCACCATGCGTGCCACTTCAGGCTATGGTAATGAGGAAGGTCAGGATCTGATCCGGATTACCAGTGATGGCTTCTTCCAGGATGCGGCTGGTAACACCATGAATGATGGCAACAGCGCTGGCGTGGAGATCTTCATACTGCCTCCTGATGGTATTGCACCTTCTGTCAGCAGTATCACCAGCCTGACGGCAGATGGGGAGTACGCAACGGGTTCCGTTATCCGTTTGCAGGTGAGCTTTGATGAAGCCGTGGAGGTGACGGGTACACCGGTACTGTTGTTGGGCACTGGTGACAATATCTCTGCTGCCCGGTTCAGTTCCGGGTCTGGTACCCAGGAGCTGGTGTTTGAGTACACTGTTCAGCCAGGGGATGAGGCACCGGACCTGGATGTACTGAGTGCCAGTGCCCTGCAGCTTAATGGCGGCACCATCAAAGACTTATCGGGCAATGCCGCTGTGCTGACGGTTCCTGTTGCTGCCAATAGCGACTCGCTGGCCAGTACCGCGGATATCATGATCGACGGCTCCGCCCCAGATGTGTCTATTACCGGGGTTACCCTGGCTCCCGAAGGCGCCAATGATCAAAAGCTGACCATCAATGGCAGTGGTTTTGATGCGTTATTGGGCAGTGGCGAATCCGTTGGCCTGAGCCTGACAGGAGATGCGCTGTCACGGTTTGACTGGAGCAAGCTCTCTATAAAACTGAAACAGCCTGATGGCAGCTTTGAAAGTGTCAGTCTTGGCGCCTCGGATATTGGTTCAGTAGAGATTCACAGTAACCGGCTTGAGATTGTTATTGATGAAGGCGTCAACAAGGTACTGGACAACAATGGTTTCAGTACCGTATCAGGGGACACAGCACTGGATATCAGTCAAGGCTTTATGGCTGACCGGGCGGGCAACCGATCGACTACCGATGCTCTTGCGGATCAGGCGGTTACTGTCACCAGCAACGGCGCTACGGTTCTTAATGTTTCCTCCGACACCGTAGATGGAAGCTATCAGGCCGGTGATGAGATTCTGATTCGCGTACGGTTCAGTGAAAAGGTCTCGCTGCAAAATTACGACCCTAATAATGACCCTCTCTTGTTGTTGCTTAATGACAGACAGCCGACCCAGGCTGATCCTTATGGGGGGAATGCCGTTTATGTCTCCGGTGATGGTACCAGGGAATTTGTGTTCCGCCATACCGTGAGTGCCGGGGAAAACATTGATGACCTTAACTATCGTGATACCAGTTCCCTGACGTTCAGTACCGGCATTTCAGGATTCCCGTCTGCAGGCTCCCTGGTCAACGGTGCAGGCAGTAATGTCAGCCTGACATTGCCCGGAACCGCCAGCACTGAATCACTGGCCGGTAACAGTAACATTGTTATTGACACAGATGCAGCTACCACCACCATCACCAGTGCCGCCTACGATGAAAGCAACAACCAGCTCCTGCTGAAGGGAGCGGATTTTGATCAACTGTTGAACAACAGCGAAAGTGCCACCGCCGATCTTTCGGGCAGGCTGGACTGGAGCAAGCTGGTGATTGATATCGACAAGGATGACGGTATCACACAAAACGTCAGCTTCTCTGCCAGTGATGTGACGGTTGCCCGTTTGGCAGGAACGGATACCCTGTCGATCCAGTTGACTGACGCCAAGGCTGCTGAACTTGAGGGTATTTTTGGCTACAAAGGCTCGGAGGACGGTGTTGATATCCAGGCGGGATTCCTGAGGGATCTGGCGGGTAACGAAGGGGCAGCGGCTGTCAGTGACCTGACCCTGGATTACGCCGACATTGCTGCTCCGACAGTCGTGCAGGTACGGCTTGAAGATCCCGGTCACTTCTCCATCGGAGAACAGGTGGTCATTCTTGTTCAGCTTAGTGAAGCTGTGAGCGTCAGTGGCATTGATGCTTCCGATGCCAGCACTTACCCAACTCTGGCTCTTAACAACGGCGCAGTAGCCACCTATGACAGTGGTGCAGGAAGCGATACATTAAGGTTTGTCTATACAGTTGGTGCGGGTAATAGTGAAAACAGCCAAGGGCTTAACTATGCCTCTGATACAGCGCTGACCGTACCTGCCGGAGTCATGGTCTTTGACTCCGCAGGGAATAGCATGCTCACCACACTGCCTCCGGTAAGCAGTAACGATGCCCTGGCCCAGACGGGCAGCGCCATCATTGATGTTAATGCCCCAGAAATTCTGCAAATCAGCAGCCTGACAGCGGATGGTGAGTACAGCGAAGGGAAGCTGATCCAAATAGAGGTCTCTATGAGCGAGGCGGTCAATGTGACCGGCTCCCCGATCCTGAATCTAGATAGCGGTGGTCAGGCCACCTATGCAAGTGGTTCCGGCACAGACAAGCTGATATTTAATTACACGATTTCGTCGGGGGAGAACGATTCTGACCTGGATGTATCGAGCATTTCATTGTCGGGGGGCAGCATACAGGACCAGGCCGGAAATGACTTGGATACCAGCACTCTACCCACTGGTAACGACAGTGATTCGCTGGCTAGTCAGTCGGATATTGAAATTGATACCATTGCTCCCACGCAATCGATCACAAGAATTTTTATGTGGGGGCATGTTTTTGAATTTAATGCCTCCAGCTCATTCGTAACGCCTAAAGGGGGGGGATTTAACGGACGAGTTCGGAATTGGTTGGTCAAAATTTGTACTGACTGGTACCGATAATTTCGGCCAAAGCACCAGTTTTTACTTTCAGGAAAGTGATGTTGGTTCATTTGAAGTTCATAGTGGTTCTTCCTCAACAGGGGTAATATCACTTTCAGATCAAGGGTATGAGCGTTTAGTTTCGTGGCAGGGCTATTCCTACTTCAGAAACAATAATGAGTTCTCTGATATAGATATAAGGGTCGATCAAGGTTGGCTTGCTGATTCGGCGGGTAATTTATCGACCTTTACCTGGAGTCAGAGTGCACTTGAAGCTTCAGGTTGGCAAGAGAATAATTCAAAATATGCCACCCACCTGGAATCTATCACAGCCAGTACGGCAAATGGCATTTACAAGGCAGGTGACGTTATCAATATCACCGTCGGCTTTAGCCAGAAAGTGATGGTGGATACCAGTAGTGGTACGCCGACCTTAACTCTGAGCAATGGCCAGACGGCAACCTTGGTGGAATCAGGTGGTACTAAGGCCAGGGTCTTTAATTTTTCCTATACCGTCCAGGCCGGGGACTTGGTGAATGACCTGGATGTTACCAGTATTAATACCAATGGTGGCCGTTTTTATGGTGGCGGTGGCCCCAACAATGGTACCGTGGATGTGTCTTCTTCTGTTATCAACGGTTTGGACATTGAAGACACTATGGCCGGAGCTAAAGAGATTCATATTGACACTACTGCTCCGGCAACGACGATATCGTCGGCCGAGTACGATCCTGAGAGTAATATGCTCGTTCTTGATGGCAACGACTTTAACAGTATCCTTAGTGCTAACGCCCCGGCTGACAGCACCGAGTTAAGGCTGGTGCTGGACTGGAGCAAGCTCAGCTACAAGGTCAACGGCTCACTGACTGAGAGCTTCAGTGAAGATGACGTGTTGTCTGCCAAAGTGATTGACAACAACCAACTTATTATTGAGTTGGCAGCGGCCAAGGCTGACAGTATCGAAACTAACTCCGGTGGTGATTATAGCGATGATGCGCTGGATATCTCCGCCGGGTTTATCAAGGATCTGGCGGGCAACGTGTCAACCACCGATGCGCTCTCTGCAGGTAGTGTGACCCAGTCGGATCTGAAAGCGCCTGATTTAACCTCATCTCTGGCTTCCAGTAACGAGCTGGTGCTGAGTTTCTCCGAAGCCATTTCCGGCTCGCCCTCAAACTCTGACTTTACCGTTCAAATTGATGGCAGTGCACGTCTGGTGACTGGCGTTGCCATAAACGGTCAGGAAGTTACCGTGACCTTTGATGGCGCCCAGATTGACAGCTCAGAACAGTTATTGTTCAGCTACACCGGCAGTAGCCTGAGTGACAGCAGTGGTAATGATGTGGTTACCATCAGCGACCGGGTGGCAGGCTTTGACCATAGTTCCAGTGCGGGTTTGGATACTTTGATTGGCGATATCGGGGACGATATTTTCACTATTGACCATGACGACGTCACTGCTTCTGGTGGTCTGGGGGCTGATATCTTTGATTTTAATGCCACCGGCACAGCGCAAAACCCTGCCGAGCTGATTATTACCGATTTCAACACCGATGAAGGCGATGTGCTGAAGCTGGATGATATTCTGGTGGATCCAAGTGACAGCCTTGATGAGCATTTTCATTTTGTTGCCAGCGGCAATGATACCGTGATGGAGATCAGTGATACCGCCAATGGTGATGTTACGAAGAAAGTTAGGTTCAAAGATGTTGATCTGTTCGCCCTGGGCGGAAGTGATGCTGATATTCTTAACAACCTGATGGATAACAATAATCTGGATCATGGCTCCTAAAGCCTGTTATTTTTTTCGATTGGCACATTTTGTCGTCTTGTGATCCTATCTATGATCTCACGGATCTGACGACAAAATGCTGTTATATCGGGTAATTTCTAAACTTGTTTTTCTTAGTGATCCATAAAGTATCCATTTTGTTTAATGGATTCACTCTCACCGTATCTGTCAATTGTCATCCTGAGACCAAAATGGCTGAGTGTTACAACAGAGCCGTTTTAATCTGTCTATCCTGTAACTAATAAGCTTTTAAACTGGTTTTTCGTGATACAGGAGCGAAAGGAATTCGCTTTATTCTGTGTTTGCATTGACCGCACAGTACCTAAGTCGATTTTCCGCTGCTCCCTCAGGATTCGGAGAGAGTACAAAAATATGAATTCCAGCTCAGGAAATTCTGCACCCGCCATTGGTGAGATCACAGCGGCATCAGGTAAGGTTATTGCCATAAAGCCGGATGGAACTCAGGTAATTCTTGAACCAGGAGATAAGGTTTTTCTTAATGACCGGGTGGTATCGGAAAACGGTGAGCCTGTTGTCATTACGACAGCGAATAATCAGGTTCTGGAGCTGAGTGGACAGCAACCACTTACACTGACCGACAGTGTGTTGTCCGGCCAGGGCTCTGAAGCTGATGAAGAACAGGCTGATGAAAATCAAGCTGACGAAGGGGGGCGGGATGCCATTACCGAAGGGGTTGACCCCGCTTCCGTGGCAGAAACTCCAGCGGTAGAAGAAAAAGCTTCAGAAGAGCCAGGCTCTGAACAAACAGAGTCCAGACTCGCACCTCCGGATATGCCTGTTATTACCCTTGAAAGCGATGACCAGGCAGATCAGGATTCAGCGGTCGAGTCTTCAGAAATTCTGAATGCCAACAGCAGGTCTGCCAGCAGCAACATTGTTCAGCGACAACAGGAGGCAGAGAGGGCAGAGAGTGAAGCGGGGTCGGCAGAGCCTGTTGTCGTTTCGTACCAGCCTGTCGCTCAGGTATCTTCAATGGTTGGTAGTGAAGATGCACCGGTTCTGCAGGGGCAGCTGTCTGCGACGGATGCCGGTGGTGGCGCACTCACCTACTCACTGATATCTGCACCAGAAGCAGGCTCAATCAATATTGATAGCGATGGCTCTTTTGAGTTCAAACCAGGGGCAGAGTTTGATTATCTGGCTGCGGGTGAAAACCAGACGGTTACTTTTGTTTTCGAGGTTATTAATTCACAGGGGAACAAAAGTCAGGCATCCGTAGATATCACGGTAGAAGGTGTTAACGATACACCTGAAGTAGATGCCCCGATTGCTCTTGATGTCAACCAGAATGATTCCGGTATTAGTTTAAACCTTTTAAAGAACGCCAGTGATACAGACCTTAACGATGATCTGTCTGTTACTGGCCTTCGTCTGGTTTCTGGTAATGAGGCTGGTGTTAGTGTGGCTGAAGATGGCTCAGAGGTGATTATTGATCCGGAAGCCTATAAGTACCTGGCCATTGGAGAGACGGAAACCATTACCTACGAATACCGCGTAACGGATTCGCAGGGAGATTTTACGATTCAAACCGCCAGCATCACACTGGCAGGAAGTAATGATGACCCCGTGGTTCAAGATGCAATTTTGTTGAGGGCTGACCAGAACTCGCCATTACAAAATATTGATTTGTTGGCAGGTGCCAGCGATGAGGATCAGACAGATACTTTAAATGTTATGAGCCTCCGACTCACTGCTGGTGATCCGGTTGGCATCAGCATCTCGGAAGATGGCAACAGCCTATCTCTGGATTCGTCCGCCTATCAGCATTTGGCGGCAGGAGAGTCGGAAACAGTTGAGTACAGCTATCAAGTTGACGACGGTCGAGGAGGAACAGTTAACCAGACTGCCTCAATGACAATTGAAGGCCTCAACGATGCACCCACCATCACCAGTGCCACTGATGTGGCCGGGACTGTCTCTGAAATTATGGACGGCGATGCCGGGGAGAACGGCACCAGTCTGACCGACACTGGTTCCTTTACCATTGCTGATGTTGATCTGAGTGACCAGCAGAGCGTCAGTGTCAGTGCTGGAGCTAACGGTTACCTTGGCAGCCTGACAGCTACCGTTGCTGATGACACCCAGGGTGATGGCAGTGGCCGGATCGACTGGAGTTTCAGTGTTGATGATGCCGACATTGACTATCTGGGCGTCGGCGAGACTCTGACCCAGACCTACACCGTGACTGTTGATGACGGCGAAGGCGGTACTGTCGATCAGCAAGTGACCATTACGCTGACCGGTACTAATGATGCACCAACTATCAGCAGTGCCACCGATGTTGCCGGGATGGTCACCGAGATTGTCGATGGTGGCGCCGGTGAGAACAGCAACACCCTGACCGACAACGGCTCATTCACCATTGCCGATGTTGATCTGAATGACCAGCAGAGCGTCAGTGTCAGTGCTGGAGCCAACGGATACCTGGGCAGCCTCACCGCTACCGTTGCTCATGACACCCAGGGTGACGGCAGTGGCCGGATCGACTGGAGTTTCAGTGTTGATGATGCCGACGTCGATTACCTGGCTGCCGGTCAGACCCTGACCCAAACTTACACTGTCACTGTTGATGACGGCGAAGGCGGTACTGTCAATCAGCAAGTGACCATCACCCTGACCGGTACTAATGATGCACCAACTATCAGCAGTGCCACCGATGTTGCCGGGATGGTCACCGAGATTGTCGATGGTGGCGCCGGTGAGAACAGCAACACCCTGACCGACAATGGCTCCTTCACCATTGCCGATGTTGATCTGAATGACCAGCAGAGCGTCAGTGTCAGTGCTGGAGCCAACGGATACCTAGGCAGCCTGACAGCTACCGTCGCTGATGACACCCAGGGTGACGGCAGTGGCCGGATCGACTGGAGTTTCAGTGTTGATGATGCCGACGTTGATTACCTAAGTGCAGGTGAGACACTGAACCAAACCTACACCGTGACTGTTGATGACGGCAAAGGCGGTACTGTCGATCAGCAAGTGACCATCACCCTGACCGGTACTAATGATGCACCAACTATCAGCAGTGCCACCGATGTTGCCGGGATGGTCACCGAGATTGTCGATGGTGGCGCCGGTGAGAACAGCAACACCCTGACCGACAATGGTTCCTTCACCATCGCCGATGTTGATCTGAGTGACCAGCAGAGCGTCAGTGTCAGTGCTGGAGCCAACGGTTACCTGGGCAGCCTCACCGCTACCGTAGCGGATGACACCCAGGGTGACGGCAGCGGCCGGATCGACTGGAGTTTCAGTGTTGATGATGCCGACGTCGATTACCTAAGTGCAGGTGAGACACTGAACCAAACCTACACCGTGACTGTTGATGACGGCAAAGGCGGTACTGTCGATCAGCAAGTGACCATCACCCTGACCGGTACTAATGATGCACCAACTATCAGCAGTGCCACCGATGTTGCCGGGATGGTCACCGAGATTGTCGATGGTGGTGCCGGTGAGAACAGCAACACCCTGACCGACAATGGCTCCTTCACCATCGCCGATGTTGATCTGAATGACCAGCAGAGCGTCAGTGTCAGTGCTGGAGCCAACGGTTACCTTGGCAGCCTCACCGCTACCGTAGCGGATGACACCCAGGGTGACGGCAGCGGCCGGATCGACTGGAGTTTCAGTGTTGATGATGCCGACGTCGATTACCTAAGTGCAGGTGAGACACTGAACCAAACCTACACCGTGACTGTTGATGACGGCAAAGGCGGTACTGTCGATCAGCAAGTGACCATCACCCTGACCGGTACTAATGATGCACCAACTATCAGCAGTGCCACCGATGTCGCCGGGATGGTCACCGAGATTGTCGATGGTGGCGCCGGTGAGAACAGCAACACCCTGACCGACAATGGCTCATTCACCATCGCCGATGTTGATCTGAGTGATCAGCAGAGCGTCAGTGTCAGCGCCAGTGCCAACGGATACCTGGGCAGCCTCACCGCTACCGTAGCGGATGACACCCAGGGTGACGGCAGCGGCCGGATAGACTGGAGTTTCAGTGTTGATGATGCCGATGTCGATTACCTAAGTGCAGGTGAGACACTGAACCAAACCTACACTGTGACTGTTGATGACGGCAAAGGCGGTACTGTCGATCAGCAAGTGACCATTACTCTGACCGGTACTAATGATGCACCAACTATCAGCAGTGCCACCGATGTTGCCGGGATGGTCACCGAGATTGTCGATGGTGGCGCCGGTGAGAACAGCAACACCCTGACCGACAATGGCTCCTTCACCATTGCCGATGTTGATCTGAATGACCAGCAGAGTGTCAGTGTCAGTGCTGGAGCCAACGGTTACCTTGGCAGCCTCACCGCTACCGTAGCGGATGACACCCAGGGTGACGGCAGCGGCCGGATCGACTGGAGTTTCAGTGTCGATGATGCCGACATTGACTATCTGGGCGTCGGCGAGACTCTGACCCAGACCTACACAGTGACTGTTGATGACGGCAAAGGCGGTACTGTCGATCAGCAAGTGACCATCACCCTGACCGGTACTAATGATGCACCAACTATCAGCAGTGCCACCGATGTTGCCGGGATGGTCACCGAGATTGTCGATGGTGGCGCCGGTGAGAACAGCAACACCCTGACCGACAATGGCTCCTTCACCATCGCCGATGTTGATCTGAGTGACCAGCAGAGCGTCAGTGTCAGCGCTGGAGCCAACGGTTACCTTGGCAGTCTCACCGCTACCGTAGCGGATGACACCCAGGGTGACGGCAGTGGCCGGATCGACTGGAGTTTCAGTGTTGATGATGCCGACGTCGATTACCTAAGTGCAGGTGAGACACTGAACCAAACCTACACTGTGACTGTTGATGACGGCAAAGGCGGTACTGTCGATCAGCAAGTGACCATTACTCTGACCGGTAGTAATGATGCACCAACTATCAGCAGTGCCACCGATGTTGCTGGGATGGTCACCGAGATTGTCGATGGTGGCGCCGGTGAGAACAGCAACACCCTGACCGACAATGGCTCCTTCACCATTGCCGATGTTGATCTGAATGACCAGCAGAGTGTCAGTGTCAGTGCTGGAGCCAACGGTTACCTTGGCAGCCTCACCGCTACCGTAGCGGATGACACCCAGGGTGACGGCAGCGGCCGGATCGACTGGAGTTTCAGTGTCGATGATGCCGACATTGACTATCTGGGCGTCGGCGAGACTCTGACCCAGACCTACACAGTGACTGTTGATGACGGCAAAGGCGGTACTGTCGATCAGCAAGTGACCATTACTCTGACCGGTACTAATGATGCACCAACTATCAGCAGTGCCACCGATGTTGCCGGGATGGTCACCGAGATTGTCGATGGTGGCGCCGGTGAGAACAGCAACACCCTGACCGACAATGGCTCCTTCACCATCGCCGATGTTGATCTGAGTGATCAGCAGAGCGTCATTGTCAGTGCTGGAGCCAACGGTTACCTTGGCAGTCTCACCGCTACCGTAGCGGATGACACCCAGGGTGACGGCAGCGGCCGGATCGACTGGAGTTTCAGTGTCGATGACGCCGACGTCGATTACCTGAGTGCAGGTGAGACACTGAACCAAACCTACACCGTGACTGTTGATGACGGCAAAGGCGGTACTGTCGATCAGCAAGTGACCATTACTCTGACCGGTACCAATGATGCACCAACTATCAGCAGTGCCACCGATGTTGCCGGGATGGTCACCGAGATTGTCGATGGTGGCGCCGGTGAGAACAGCAACACCCTGACTGACAATGGCTCCTTCACCATCGCCGATGTTGATCTGAATGACCAGCAGAGCGTCAGTGTCAGTGCTGGAGCCAACGGTTACCTTGGCAGCCTCACCGCTACCGTAGCGGATGACACCCAGGGTGACGGCAGCGGCCGGATCGACTGGAGTTTCAGTGTCGATGATGCCGACATTGACTATCTGGGCGTCGGCGAGACTCTGACCCAGACCTACACCGTGACTGTTGATGACGGCAAAGGCGGTACTGTCGATCAGCAAGTGACCATCACCCTGACCGGTACTAATGATGCACCAACTATCAGCAGTGCCACCGATGTTGCCGGGATGGTCACCGAGATTGTCGATGGTGGCGCCGGTGAGAACAGCAACACCCTGACCGACAATGGCTCATTCACCATCGCCGATGTTGATCTGAATGACCAGCAGAGTGTCAGTGTCAGTGCTGGAGCCAACGGTTATCTGGGCAGCCTGACGGCTACCGTGGCAGACGACACCCAGGGTGATGGCAGCGGCCGGATCGACTGGAGCTTCAGTGTTGATGATGCCGACATTGATTACCTGAGTGCCGGTGAAACCTTAAACCAGACTTACACCGTCACTGTTAATGACGGGGAAGGTGGTACCGTTGATCAGCAGGTGACTATCACAATAACCGGCACCAACGATGCACCTACTATCACGAGTGCCACCGATGTTGCCGGGGCGGTCACCGAGATTGTCGACGGTGGTGCCGGTGAAAACAGCAACAGCCTGACTGACACCGGCTCGTTCACCATTGCTGATGTCGATCTTTCAGACCAGCAGACGGTCAGCGTCAGTGCCGGAGCCAATGGTTATCTGGGTAGCCTGACGGCTACCGTGGCGGATGACACCCAGGGTGATGGCAACGGCCGGATCGACTGGAGCTTCAGTGTTGATGATGCCGACATTGATTACCTGAGTGCCGGTGAAACCTTAAACCAGACTTACACCGTCACTGTTAATGACGGGGAAGGTGGTACCGTTGATCAGCAGGTGACTATCACAATAACCGGCACCAACGATGCACCTACTATCACGAGTGCCACCGATGTTGCCGGGGCGGTCACCGAGATTGTCGACGGTGGTGCCGGTGAAAACAGCAACAGCCTGACTGACACCGGCTCGTTCACCATTGCTGATGTCGATCTTTCAGACCAGCAGACGGTCAGCGTCAGTGCCGGAGCCAACGGTTATCTGGGCAGCCTGACGGCTACCGTGGTAGACGACACCCAGGGTGATGGCAGCGGCCGGATCGACTGGAGTTTCAGTGTTGATGATGCCGACATTGATTACCTGAGTGCCGGTGAAACCTTAAACCAGACTTACACCGTCACTGTTAATGACGGGGAAGGTGGTACCGTTGATCAGCAGGTGACTATCACAATAACCGGTACCAACGATGCACCTACTATCACCAGTGCCACCGATATTGCCGGGGCGGTCACCGAGATTGTCGACGGTGGTGCCGGTGAAAACAGCAACAGCCTGACTGACACCGGCTCGTTCACCATTGCTGATGTCGATCTTTCAGACCAGCAGACGGTCAGCGTCAGTGCCGGAGCCAATGGTTATCTGGGTAGCCTGACGGCTACCGTGGCGGATGACACCCAGGGTGATGGCAACGGCCGGATCGACTGGAGCTTCAGTGTTGATGATGCCGACATTGATTACCTGAGTGCCGGTGAAACCTTAAACCAGACTTACACCGTCACTGTTAATGACGGGGAAGGTGGTACCGTTGATCAGCAGGTGACTATCACAATAACCGGCACCAACGATGCACCTACTATCACCAGTGCCACCGATGTTGCCGGGGCGGTCACCGAGATTGTCGACGGTGGTGCCGGTGAAAACAGCAACAGCCTGACTGACACCGGCTCGTTCACCATTGCTGATGTCGATCTTTCAGACCAGCAGACGGTCAGCGTCAGTGCCGGAGCCAATGGTTATCTGGGTAGCCTGACGGCTACCGTGGCGGATGACACCCAGGGTGATGGCAGCGGCCGGATCGACTGGAGTTTCAGTGTTGATGATGCCGACGTCGATTACCTAAGTGCAGGTGAGACACTGAACCAAACTTACACCGTGACTGTTAATGATGGCAAAGGCGGTACTGTCGATCAGCAAGTGACCATCACCCTGACCGGTACTAATGATGCACCAACTATTAGCAGTGTCACCGATGTCGCCGGGATGGTCACCGAGATTGTCGATGGTGGCGCCGGTGAGAACAGCAATACCCTGACCGACAATGGCTCCTTCACCATCGCCGATGTTGATCTGAATGACCAGCAGAGTGTCAGTGTCAGTGCTGGAGCCAACGGTTACCTTGGCAGCCTCACTGCTACCGTAGCCGATGATACCCAGGGTGACGGCAGTGGCCGGATCGACTGGAGTTTCAGTGTTGATGATGCCGACGTCGATCACCTGGCTGCCGGTCAGACCCTGACCCAAACTTACACCGTCACTGTTGACGATGGCGAAGGCGGTACCGTCGATCAGCAGGTGACTATCACCCTGACCGGTACTAATGATGCACCAACTATTAGCAGTGCCACCGATGTCGCCGGGATGGTCACTGAGATTGTCGATGGTGGTGCCGGTGAGAACAGCAATACCCTGACTGACAATGGCTCCTTCACCATCGCCGATGTTGATCTGAATGACCAGCAGAGTGTCAGTGTCAGTGCTGGAGCCAACGGTTATCTGGGCAGCCTGACGGCTACCGTGGTAGACGACACCCAGGGTGATGGCAGCGGCCGGATCGACTGGAGTTTCAGTGTTGATGATGCCGACATTGATTACCTGAGTGCCGGTGAAACCTTAAACCAGACTTACACCGTCACTGTTAATGACGGGGAAGGTGGTACCGTTGATCAGCAGGTGACTATCACAATAACCGGCACCAACGATGCACCTACTATCACGAGTGCCACCGATGTTGCCGGGGCGGTCACCGAGATTGTCGACGGTGGTGCCGGTGAAAACAGCAACAGCCTGACTGACACCGGCTCGTTCACCATTGCTGATGTCGATCTTTCAGACCAGCAGACGGTCAGCGTCAGTGCCGGAGCCAATGGTTATCTGGGTAGCCTGACGGCTACCGTGGCGGATGACACCCAGGGTGATGGCAACGGCCGGATCGACTGGAGCTTCAGTGTTGATGATGCCGACATTGATTACCTGAGTGCCGGTGAAACCTTAAACCAGACTTACACCGTCACTGTTAATGACGGGGAAGGTGGTACCGTTGATCAGCAGGTGACTATCACAATAACCGGCACCAACGATGCACCTACTATCACGAGTGCCACCGATGTTGCCGGGGCGGTCACCGAGATTGTCGACGGTGGTGCCGGTGAAAACAGCAACAGCCTGACTGACACCGGCTCGTTCACCATTGCTGATGTCGATCTTTCAGACCAGCAGACGGTCAGCGTCAGTGCCGGAGCCAATGGTTATCTGGGTAGCCTGACGGCTACCGTGGCGGATGACACCCAGGGTGACGGCAGTGGCCGGATCGACTGGAGTTTCAGTGTTGATGATGCCGACATTGATTACCTGAGTGCCGGTGAAACCTTAAACCAGACTTACACCGTCACTGTTAATGACGGGGAAGGTGGTACCGTTGATCAGCAGGTGACTATCACAATAACCGGCACCAACGATGCACCTACTATCACGAGTGCCACCGATGTTGCCGGGGCGGTCACCGAGATTGTCGACGGTGGTGCCGGTGAAAACAGCAACAGCCTGACTGACACCGGCTCGTTCACCATTGCTGATGTCGATCTTTCAGACCAGCAGACGGTCAGCGTCAGTGCCGGAGCCAATGGTTATCTGGGCAGCCTGACGGCTACCGTGGTAGACGACACCCAGGGTGATGGCAGCGGCCGGATCGACTGGAGTTTCAGTGTTGATGATGCCGACATTGATTACCTGAGTGCCGGTGAAACCTTAAACCAGACTTACACCGTCACTGTTAATGACGGGGAAGGTGGTACCGTTGATCAGCAGGTGACTATCACAATAACCGGCACCAACGATGCACCTACTATCACGAGTGCCACCGATGTTGCCGGGGCGGTCACCGAGATTGTCGACGGTGGTGCCGGTGAAAACAGCAACAGCCTGACTGACACCGGCTCGTTCACCATTGCTGATGTCGATCTTTCAGACCAGCAGACGGTCAGCGTCAGTGCCGGAGCCAATGGTTATCTGGGTAGCCTGACGGCTACCGTGGCGGATGACACCCAGGGTGATGGCAGCGGCCGGATCGACTGGAGTTTCAGTGTTGATGATGCCGACATTGATTACCTGAGTGCCGGTGAAACCTTAAACCAGACTTACACCGTCACTGTTAATGACGGGGAAGGTGGTACCGTTGATCAGCAGGTGACTATCACAATAACCGGTACCAACGATGCACCTACTATCACCAGTGCCACCGATGTTGCCGGGGCGGTCACCGAGATTGTCGACGGTGGTGCCGGTGAAAACAGCAACAGCCTGACTGACACCGGCTCGTTCACCATTGCTGATGTCGATCTTTCAGACCAGCAGACGGTCAGCGTCAGTGCTGGAGCCAACGGTTACCTTGGCAGCCTGACGGCTACCGTGGCGGATGACACCCAGGGTGACGGCAGTGGCCGGATCGACTGGAGTTTCAGTGTTGATGATGCCGACATTGATTACCTGAGTGCCGGTGAAACCTTAAACCAGACTTACACCGTCACTGTTAATGACGGGGAAGGTGGTACCGTTGATCAGCAGGTGACTATCACAATAACCGGTACCAACGATGCACCTACTATCACCAGTGCCACCGATGTTGCCGGGGCGGTCACCGAGATTGTCGACGGTGGTGCCGGTGAAAACAGCAACAGCCTGACTGACACCGGCTCGTTCACCATTGCTGATGTCGATCTTTCAGACCAGCAGACGGTCAGTGTCAGTGCTGGAGCCAACGGTTACCTTGGCAGCCTGACAGCTACCGTAGCGGATGACACCCAGGGTGACGGCAGCGGCCGGATCGACTGGAGTTTCAGTGTTGATGATGCCGACGTCGATTACCTAAGTGCAGGTGAGACACTGAACCAAACTTACACCGTGACTGTTGATGACGGCAAAGGCGGTACTGTCGATCAGCAAGTGACCATCACCCTGACCGGTACTAATGATGCACCAACTATTAGCAGTGCCACCGATGTCGCCGGGATGGTCACTGAGATTGTCGATGGTGGCGCCGGTGAGAACAGCAATACCCTGACTGACAATGGCTCCTTCACCATCGCCGATGTTGATCTGAATGACCAGCAGACTGTCAGCGTCAGTGCTGGAGCCAACGGTTACCTTGGCAGCCTGACAGCTACCGTAGCGGATGACACCCAGGGTGACGGCAGCGGCCGGATCGACTGGAGTTTCAGTGTTGATGATGCCGACGTCGATTACCTAAGTGCAGGTGAGACACTGAACCAAACTTACACCGTGACTGTTGATGACGGCAAAGGCGGTACTGTCGATCAGCAAGTGACCATCACCCTGACCGGTACTAATGATGCACCAACTATTAGCAGTGCCACCGATGTCGCCGGGATGGTCACTGAGATTGTCGATGGTGGTGTCGGTGAGAACAGCAACACCCTGACCGACAATGGCTCCTTCACCATCGCCGATGTTGATCTAAATGACCAGCAGAGCGTCAGTGTCAGTGCTGGAGCCAACGGTTACCTTGGCAGCCTGACAGCTACCGTTGCTGATGATACCCAGGGTGACGGCAGCGGCCGGATCGACTGGAGTTTCAGTGTCGATGATGCCGACGTCGATTACCTAAGTGCAGGTGAGACACTGAACCAAACTTACACCGTGACTGTTGATGACGGCAAAGGCGGTACTGTCGATCAGCAGGTGACTATCACAATAACCGGCACCAACGATGCACCTACTATCACGAGTGCCACCGATGTTGCCGGGGCGGTCACCGAGATTGTCGACGGTGGTGCCGGTGAAAACAGCAACAGTCTGACTGACACTGGCTCGTTCACCATTGCCGATGTTGATTTTTCAGACCAGCAGACTGTCAGCGTCAGTGCCGGAGCCAATGGCTACTTGGGTAGTTTGACGGCGACCGTGGCGGACGACACCCAGGGCGATGGCAGCGGCCGTATCGACTGGAGTTTCAGTGTTAATGATGCCGACATTGATTACCTGGGTGCCGGTCAGGCTCTGACCCAGACTTACACCGTCACTGTTAATGACGGGGAAGGAGGTACCGTTGATCAGCAGGTGACCATAACAATAACCGGCACTAACGATGCGGCGGTGATCAATGGTACGGACACCGGCAGTGTCACTGAAGATGCGGGTAATATCCTGACTGCCACTGGCAGCCTGAGTGTGAACGATGTGGATAACGGCGAAGGGAGTTTTACCGGAGAGACCATAACTGGCACCTATGGTTCACTGACCATGAACACCGATGGCAGCTGGAGCTACTCAGCGGATAATAGTCAGTCAGCTATTCAGGCTCTGGGGGATGGTGACAGCCTGAATGAAACCATTACGGTGAAGTCTCTGGATGGCACCACCCACGATATAGTGATTACCATTAACGGCACCAACGACGCACCCATTGCAGCTGATAACAATCTAAGTCTCAGTGAGGCGGGAAAGCATGCCTTTACTAATGCTGAATTTGGCTTCAGTGATGTGGATTCAGGGGATAGTCTTGCTTCCATTACGTTGACATCCTTGCCTGCTTCGGGAAGCCTGACATTAAACGGCAGTGCCGTCTCCGTTAACCAGGTAATCAGCACCAGTGATATTCCAAACCTGGAATTTACCGCAGATGCCAGCATTAACGGTAGTCACCATGGCAGCATTGGCTTTAAGGTAAGCGATGGTGCTCTGGAGAGCAGCACTCATACCATTGATTTTTATACACCGCCCAAAATTGATTCTGTTGTCGTCGATAATAGTTTCCAGCCCGTGATTACGGGTACGGGCCAACCAAATACTACCCTGAACTTTACCATTAACAATAACAGTTTCAGTGCATCCGTTGGCAGTGATGGTAACTGGAGCTATACGCCCTCGCTGACACTGAACGATGGTGACCCACTGAATATCAGTGTTACCTCTACAGAGGCAGGTGGTGTTGCCAGTTCTGCAACCACTTACAGTGCGAATGTTAGCCGAGGGGATGCCCAAGATAACACCCTGACAGGCGGCAACGGTACAGACTTTATGGACGGTGAGTCAGGTGCTGATGTGCTCACTGGTGGTGAGGGCGATGATTGGTTAACGGGTGGTAGTGGTCAGGATCGTTTTGTCTGGCAGGCTGGTGACGGTGGCTCTGCCGGTGATCCGGCCATTGACCGCATTACAGATTTTTCCGTCGGTGCCGGTGGTGACATTCTCGATTTGCACGCTCTTCTCAGTGGTGAGGAAAATACTACAGCAGATCAGTTTATTCATTTCCGCACAGAAGGCAGTGATACCGTCATTGACGTTAGCGTTGTTGCCGGTGGTGATGTAGTACAGCAGATTGTGCTGGAAAACACAGATCTGTCGCCTTTGGGGAATACGGATCAGGAAATTATTGAGCAGCTGCTGAGCGATGGTCAGCTCACCCTTGCCCAGACCATTGCCATTGATAACAACATAATGGGTGACAACCAGATCAGCGCCGCCGAAGAAGGTGCCGTTCTGGTTTCCGGTGTTGGTGAGCCCGGAGCTTCCATTCAGGTCGAAATTGAAGATACATCAGCTGCTACTGTCTCTGCCACTGTAACGGTTGGACTGGATGGCACCTGGAGTTTGGCGGGCAGTGAGCTGGATGTCAGTAACCTGTCTGACGGTACACTGGATATTACCGTTACCCAAACCGACAGTACTGGAAACGTTACGACGGACACTTCGACCGTTATCTTCTCCGGTACCACCCCCACGCTATCTTCTGCTGAAATCGTGGCTAATACACAGAATCTGGTACTGACTTTTAGTGAAAATATGGACAAGAGTCGTGTCCCTGACCTGGCTGACTTTGATGTGGCCATTGATGGTAGTGCTGTCAATGTTCTTAATGTCTCTTATCTTAACGATACCCAGATTCGCCTTAGTCTGGACACAGCGGTTAGTCCCTCGGGCGGTGTGACGCTTGATTATACGCCCGGCAGTAATGCCCTTCAGGAACAGGTGGGAATTAACCCATTTGCCGCATTAAGTAGTTTCTCTGCTTCAGTGACGCCCGATGTTTCTGCTGCGGTTCGCCAGAATATGACCGTAGAGGGTGACCAGCTGGTCATTGATTATAATGAAACGCTTGATTCCGGCAGCGTTCCCGATACCAGTGCCTTCACCCTGTCTCTGGTTGGCGGCGGCAGCCGTACTGTGTCAAGCGTCAGCATTTCCGGTAGCCGGATGACGTTAACTCTGGACAGCCCGGTTGGCGATGCGGACATTGTTCAGTTGTCCTATAGCGTGGCTGATGCCAGCAATAATGGCGGTGGCCCCATTCAGGATGACCAGGGCAATGACAGTAGTAGCTTCAGTAGTGCTCTGGTTGAGAATAATACAGATACCTCAGTACCAACTATTAACAGTGCCGTGGTGGACGGTGATACTCTCACCCTGACTTATTCAGAGGATTTGAATGAGAGTGTCAGCCTGACCGGAATTCTGAATGTTGATGTGGCGGGTACCAGCAGGTCGGTCAGCAGTACTTCAATTAGTGGTAATCAGGTAACGGTGCAGCTGGCCAGCCCCGTGGCAGACGGGGAGTCGGTGACGTTTAGCTATAGCCCATCCAGTGCAGATAGCAGTAGTAACAATGACCGGGTCGAAGATTTGCGGGGCTTTGACGCCGCTGCCCTCAATCATGGCGACATAACCGTCACCAATACCACGGACACCATTTCACCCAGCCTGTCCACCGCCGAGGTGGATGGCAATACCGTGACATTAACGTTCAGTGAGGCACTGAATGGTAATGCCACCATTAATCCATCCCTGTTTAATATTGTCGTCGACGGGCAGAGTGAACCGGTCAGTAGCCTTGCTATCAGTGGCCAGCAACTGACTCTGACGCTCTCCAACGCGATTACGGATGGTCAGACGGTCACTCTGGATTACACTGGGCCCGGTGCGGGCAGTGCTCTGGACAATGACCGCCTGGAAGACCTCGTCGGTAATGACACTTCTTCGATAGCCGGCTTCTCTGTCGACAACGTGACCAACAGCGGTGGTAACCCGGAAGTTGTGCGCCTTTACAGTGATGATGCGGATCAGTGGTACAGCGATGGTGACACCATTACCGTCAAGGTAGAGTTTTCTGAGCCTGTCCAGGTGACAGGGAATCCTACTCTACAGCTGGAAACCGGCACAATTGACCGTCTTGGCACGTACAGCGGTGGTTCAGGAACTAAAGTCCTTTCCTTTACCTACACAGTGGCTAATCCCGATGAGTCTGCCGACCTCAATGCATTATCCACCTCCGCACTGGATCTTGGTGGCGGTACGATTACCGACCTCTTAGGTAACAACGCAGACTTGCTCTTGCCTGAGCTGAATGAAGCCGGGGCCCTGGCTCAACAAAACGACATCAGGATTGATACGGTTTCTCCTACCGTAGGGCTCAGCAGCAGCTCAGCCAGTTCAGCGGGCATTCTGACGCTTTCCGGTAATGGTTTCAGCTCACTGCTGTCACCAGGTGAGTCCACCGATACCGATCTGATTGGCAGACTGGATTGGTCAAAACTTTCATGGCGGGTTGTTGACAATAGCGGCAGTAACACGGATATCAGCTTTAGCGCGGCTGATATTGAATCCGCTCTGGCCGTGAACGATCAACAATTGAACATCAAGATCAGTAGTAGCAAGCTTTCCAGCATGCGTGCCACCTCAGGCTATGGTAATGAGGAAGGTATGGATCTGATCCGGATTACCAGTGATGGTTTCTTCCGGGATGCGGCTGGTAACACCATGAGCGATGGCAACAGCGCTGGCGTGGAGATCTTCATACTGCCTCCTGATGGTATTGCACCTTCTGTCAGCGGTATCACCAGCCTGACAGTGGACGGGGAATACGCAACGGGTTCCGTTATCCGTTTGCAGGTGAGCTTTGATGAAGCCGTGGAGGTGACGGGTACACCGGTACTGTTGATGGGTACTGGTGACAATATCTCTGTTGCCCGGTTCAGTTCCGGGTCTGGCACCCAGGAGCTGGTGTTTGAGTACACTGTTCAGCCAGGGGATGAGGCACCGGACCTGGATGTACTGAGTGCCAGCGCCCTGCAGCTCAATGGTGGCACCATCAAAGATTTATCGGGCAATGCCGCTGTGCTGACGGTTCCTGTTGCTGCCAATAGCGATTCGCTGGCCAGTACCGCGGATATCATGATCGACGGCTCCGCCCCAGATGTGTCTATTACCGGGGTTACTCTGGCTCCCGAGGGCGCCAATGATCAAAAACTGACCATCAATGGCAGTGGTTTTGATGCGTTATTGGGCAGTGGCGAATCCGTTGGCTTGAGCCTGACAGGAGATGCTCTGTCACGGTTTGACTGGAGCAAGCTCTCTATAAAACTGAAACAGCCTGATGGTAGCTTTGAAAGTGTCAGTCTTGACGCCTCCGATATTGGTTCAGTAGAGATTCACAATAACCGGCTTGAGATTGTTATTGATGAAGGCGTCAACAAGGTACTGGACAACAATGGTTTCAGTACCGTATCAGGGGACACAGCACTGGATATCAGTCAAGGCTTTATGGCTGACCGGGCGGGCAACCGATCTACTACCGATGCTCTTGCGGATCAGGCGGTCACTGTCACCAGCAACGGCGCTACGGTTCTTAATGTTTCCTCCGACACCGTAGATGGAAGCTATCAGGCCGGTGATGAAATTCTGATTCGCGTACGGTTCAGTGAAAAGGTCTCGCTGCAAAATTACGACCCTAATGATGACCCTCTCTTGTTGTTGCTTAATGACAGACAGCCGACCCAGGCCGATCCTTATGGGGGTAATGCCGTTTATGTCTCAGGCGATGGCACCAGGGAATTTGTGTTCCGCCATACCGTGAGTGCCGGGGAAAACATTGATGACCTTAACTATCGTGATACCAGTTCCCTGACGTTCAGTACCGGCATTTCTGCAGGCTCCCTGGTCAACGGTGCAGGCAGTAATGTCAGCCTGACATTGCCCGGAACCGCCAGCACTGAATCACTGGCCGGTAGCAGTGACATTGTTATTGACACAGATGCAGCTACCACCACCATCACCAGTGCCGCCTACGATGAAAACAACAACCAGCTCCTGCTGAAGGGAGCGGATTTTGATCAACTGCTGAACAACAGCGAAAGTGCCACCGCCGATCTTTCAGGCAGGCTGGACTGGAGCAAGCTGGTGATTGATATCGATAAGGATGACGGTATCACACAAAACGTCAGCTTCTCTGCCAGTGATGTGACGGTTGCCCGTCTGGCGGGAGCGGATACCCTGTCAATCCAGTTAACTGATGCCAAGGCCACCGAACTTGAGGGCATATTTGGCTATAAGGGTTCAGAGGATGGCGTTGATATCCAGGCAGGATTCCTGAGGGATTTGGCGGGTAACGAAGGTGCCGCAGCCACCAGTGACCTGACCCTGGATTACACCGACATTGCTGCACCGACGGTGTTGCAGGTACGCCTTGAAGATCCCGGTCAATTTATCACCGGAGAACAGGTGGTTATTCTCGTTCAGCTCAGTGAGTCAGTGAACATCAGTGGTATTGATGCTTCCGATGCCAGCACCTACCCAACGCTGAATCTGAATAACGGCGCCGTAGCCACCTACGACAGTGGTGCTGGTAGCGATATATTAAGGTTTGTCTACACCGTTGGTGCGGGTAACAGTGAAAACAGCCAGGGGCTTAACTACGCTTCAGATTCTGCGCTGACCATACCTGCCGGGGTCATGGTCTTTGATTCCGCAGGGAACAGCATGCTTGCCACGCTGCCTCCGGTTAACAGTAACGATGCGCTGGCCCAGACGGGCAGTGCCATCATAGATGTTAATGCTCCGGAAATTACCGCAGTCAACAGCCTGACCTCCGACGGCCCTTACAACGAGGGCAAGGTAATCCAGATTGAGGTGTCTTTCACTGAAGCCGTTGATATTTCTGGAGTTCCAGCCCTTAACCTGGATACCGGTGGCCAGGCCATCTACTCCAGTGGTGCCGGAACGGACAAACTGGTGTTCAATTATACGATTGGCAGTGGTCAAGACAGCTCAGACCTTGATGTCAGCAGCCTGGATCTGTCCAACGGCAGCATTACCGACCTGGCCGGTAATTCAGTGGATGTTAGCACCCTTCCGACGGGGGCTCAGGCCAACTCACTGGCAAGCAATGCAGCACTTGAAGTTGATACAACCAACCCTTCCTTACCGGGTCTGGGTGCGGTTAACTTCTGGGTTGGTAGCGACGGCTATTCGCCGGGCCGGATATTTATTTATTCAGATGGTAATCAAGCGCTTAATTCCAACGAAGTCAGCCAGATGACGCCTGACTGGAGCAAGCTGTACGTTGAAAATACAGAGACTGGCGAGCGGCATTATTTCAAGGCAGATGATTTTTCGGCCAGCAGTTTTGAACGGCACTCATCAATAAATCATGAGATGAAAATAGACCTGAACCAGAGTGGGGCTGATGCGTTTGAAAAAAACTTCCGGGGCTACAGTGACTGGCCAGACACTATGGTTGTACATGTTGAAGAAGGGTTTCTGGTAGACCGTGCTGGCAACGGCTATTCTTTTTCATCACCGTCAAACGGTCTGGATATGGAAATTCTCTCTCCTACGGATACGCCAACCGCGCAGGGGAGGCAAGGTAACAAAATTACGGATGTTCGTGTTGTCTCTGTGAATGACACTTATAAAGCCGGTGAAGAGTTGTTGATTCAGGTGGATTTCAACCATGTGGTTAAACTTGACTACAGTACAACACCTGAACTCCGGTTTAATATTGGCGGCACGCAACAAACCGCAGTACTGGACACGAATGCCCACTTATCCGGCGAGTACAACAACAGCTTTTTATACCGTTATACAATTCAGAGTGGCGATAATGTCACTGGCAGTATCTCCCTTGCGGCGTCCAACCCCATCGATACAGTATTCAAGGAACCTGCAACTTCTTCATGGACTAATGGCGCTATCACTGTCAATTCAGAGCAGAGTATCGCCCTGACAGCACCTTCAGGAGCAGGTTCCCTGGATAACAACAGTTCAGATCTGATTATCGATACGACTGCTCCGCTCACCACCATTGCCTCGGCCAGTTATGACCCCGATACCAATCAGCTGGAGCTGTCGGGTTCAAACTTCAATGATATTTTAAGTGGCAATACCGCCGCTGACAGTGCTGAGTTAAGGCTGGTGCTGGACTGGAGCAAGCTCAGCTATAAGGTCAACGGCTCACTGACCGAGAGCTTCAGTGAAGATGACGTGTTGTCTGCCAAAGTGCTGGATAACAATAAACTCATTATTGAGTTGGCAGCGGCCAAGGCTGACAGTATTGAAACCAACTCCGGTGGTGATTATAGCGATGATTCCCTGGATATCTCCGCCGGGTTTATCAAGGATCTGGCGGGCAACGTGTCAACCACCGATGCGCTCTCTGCAGGCAGTGTGACCCAGTCGGATCTGAAAGCACCTGATTTAACCTCATCTCTGGCTTCCAGTAACGAGTTGGTGCTGGGCTTCTCCGAAGCCATTTCCGGCTCGCCCTCAAACTCTGACTTTACCGTTCAAATTGATGGCAGTGCACGTCTGGTGACTGGAGTTGCCGTAAACGGCCAGGAAGTTACCGTGACCTTTGATGGCGCCCAGATTGACAGCTCAGAACAGTTACTATTCAGCTACACCGGCAGTAGCCTGAGTGACAGCAGTGGTAATGATGTGGCCAGCATCAGCGACCGGGTGGCAGGCTTTGACCATAGTTCCAGTGCCGGTTTGGACACTCTGATTGGCGATATCGGGGACGATATTTTCACCATTGACCATGACGACGTCACTGCTTCTGGTGGTTTGGGGGCGGATATCTTTGATTTTAATGCCACCGGCACAGCGCAAAACCCTGCCGAGCTGATTATTACCGATTTCAATACCGATGAAGGCGACGTGCTGAAGCTGGATGATATCCTGGTGGATCCAAGTGACAGCCTTGATGAGCATTTCCATTTTGTTGCCAGCGGCAATGATACCGTGATGGAGATCAGTGACACCGCCAATGGTGATGTCACCAAGAAAGTTACGTTCAAGGATGTTGATCTGTTCGCCCTGGGCGGAAGTGATGCTGATATTCTTAACAACCTTATGGATAACAATAATTTGGATCATGGCTCCTAAAGCCTGTTATTTTTCGATTGGCACATTTTGTCGTCTTGTGATCCTATCTATGATCTCACGGATCTGACGACAAAATGCTGTTATATCGGGTAATTTCTAAATAGTGATTCTTTCCCATTTCCGGGCCTGCCAGACCATAACAAAAGCCAGTGAGCTGATAAGTCTCTGCAAAGCCTGTACCAGCCAGATTGCAGTCAGTCCCAGGCCCAGCACAGGTCCAACCAGCCAGCACAGTGGTAACAGGATTAACCACTGTCCGGCAGCTCTTATACCTAGCACCGTGCGATTTGCACCGGCACCCAGAAGGGCCTGTGTGAATACCAGAGAGGCCGCATCAAGGAAGATACTCAAACCGGTCAGCTGAAGCGGAATTGTTCCCATCTCCACAAGCGACTCCTGATGCAGGAAGAGACTCAGCAGGAATTTGGGAGCAAAAAGTAAGGGGATGCTCAGTAGTAGCAGTATACTGGCTGCGACCATGACAATATCCCAGCCCCAGCGCCAGGCTTTATCGGGTTTACCGGCTCCCAGGCTCTGGCTCACCAGGGTATTAGCAGCCATACCCATGCCCATACCCGGCAAAATCAACAACAGGGAAATATTCATCAGAACATGGGCTACAGCCAGTTCACTGGTTCCCATCTGGGCAATGATGGCAAATAGCATCATAAAACCAAGAGAGAACAGCATTTGTTGCAGAGAATCCGGAACAGCCAGTCGTATCAGTCGAAGGGTCTGCCCAAAGTCACGATTCATTAAAAACCTGAAGTCCATAAAACCTTGTTCTTTGGCGATCCCCAGAAGGCTGAACAAATTCAGCATGGTAGCGAGGTACATTGCGAGGAAAGTGCCAAGTGCTGCCCCGGCAACTCCCATTGCTGGTAATGGACCTATGCCATAGATAAGACCGAAACTCACCAGCGCATTGAAGAGGTGAGAGATGACCAGAATACGCAGAAAACCTGAAGGCCTCCCCGTGCCATTCCAGTAACCTCTGAAAGAGAGGCAAAGAGCGGCAGCAGCCAGGGACATGACACGAATCCGAAAATAGGTAACGGCAGTATCCTGCACTAGTGCACCCTGGTTAAAAATGTGCAATATCCATGGGGCTAACAGCATCAGCATAAGACTGACGGGCAAGGCAAAGAACAGGGCGATGATGATGCCATGGTTGACGGGCGTCGCACACAGACGACCATGGTCAGCCCCCAATCGACGGGCTACTTGCGCCTGTACGCCGGCAGAGAGCCCTGCCACAAGGGAGAGACCGACAAAGTTTGCATAACTGGCGGCACCCACTGCCGCCAGCGCTTCTTTTCCCAAGGGACCCACCAGGGCAGCATCGACAAGATTCAGAAGGCTTTGAGACAGCATCGCCATGATGATGGGGGTGCCCAGTTTCAATATGGTAGTAACGCGCTGTTTCAAGTAAACCTCAGACTGTGTTATTCAAGATTTGGGCGTAACCAGCGTTCGGCTTCTTCCAGACTTATGCCCTTTCGCTCAGCGTAAGAAGCAAGCTGGTCTTTGGCGATCTTACCCAGACCAAAGTATTTGGATTCAGGGTGAGAGAAGTACCAACCACTGACACTGGCTGCGGGCATCATGGCAAAGTGTTCTGTCAGGTTGACTCCGGTATTTTCCTCGCCATTGAGCAGCTTAAACAGTGTTGCTTTTTCGGTGTGGTCCGGGCACGCCGGGTAGCCGGGGGCAGGGCGGATACCGGTGTATTTTTCCTTAATCAGTTCTTCATTACTTAAGACTTCATCCGGAGCATAACACCAGAATTCCTTGCGCACTTTTTCGTGCATATATTCGGCAAACGCTTCAGCCAGCCGGTCAGCAAGCGCCTTCACCATGATGCTGTTGTAGTCATCGCCCTTGTCTTCGTAGGTGTTGGCCAGTTCATCCGCACCAATGCCCGCCGTGGTGATAAAACCGCCGACATAGTCTTCCAGTCCAGAGTTTTTTGGTGCAACAAAGTCTGACAGGCAGTAGTTTGGCTTATCATCCGGTCTTGGGTTCTGCTGGCGAAGATGATGAAGCATGGCTTTGACTTCGGAGCGATCTTCGTCGGTATAAACCTCAAGGTCATCATCGTTTACCTGAGATGCGGGCCAGAAGCCAATAGCCGCGCGAGCACCAATTTTCTTGTTCTCAACAAGATCTTTCAACATGGCCCTGGCATCATTGTAAAGGGTGGTGGCCGCTTCACCGACAATGTCATCTTTCAGGATATTCGGATATTTGCCCGCCAGATCCCAGGTGATGAAAAAAGGTGTCCAGTCGATGTAATCCACCAGTTTTTCCAGCGGGTAATCTTCAAACACTTTGACACCTGTGAAGGTTGGGGCGGGTGGTTGATAGTTGTTCCAGCCGGCATCAAAGCGATTATCAACAGCCTCCTCATAAGTCAGTAATTGTCGCTTATTACTGCGTTTCTCATGGCGTACTCGAATTTTTTCGTACTCGGCACGCGTCTCCTCGATCAGTCCCGGTTTCAGTTCTTTACTCATCAATCGTGTCGCAATACCAACACTACGGGAGGCATCGGTCACATAAAGTGCCAGATCATTTTGAAACTGTGGCTCTATTTTCACAGCCGTGTGAGCTCTGGAAGTGGTTGCACCGCCGATTAACAGGGGCAGGTGCATGTCCTGGCGTTGCATCTCGCTGGCGACATGCACCATTTCGTCCAGAGACGGTGTGATCAAACCGCTGAGACCAATAATGTCCACGTTTTCTTCCCTGGCTACCTGCAGGATTTTTTCGCAGGGTACCATAACACCCAGGTCGATCACCTCGAAGTTATTACAGGCCAGCACAACGCCGACAATATTTTTGCCAATGTCGTGTACATCGCCTTTAACGGTCGCCATCAGTATCTTGCCGTTGGACTGAACGTCGCCGTCTTTCTCTTCTTCAATGAAAGGAATCAGGTGGGCAACGGCCTGTTTCATAACCCGGGCACTTTTGACGACCTGGGGTAGAAACATTTTACCGGCTCCAAACAGATCACCGACTACGTTCATACCCTCCATCAATGGACCTTCGATAACATGAATAGGGCGATCTGCCTGTTGACGAGCTTCTTCGGTGTCTTCAACAATGTAGGTGGTTATCCCTTTCACGAGGGCATGTTCAAGACGTTTGTTGACGTCCTGTTCACGCCAGGAAAGGTCTTCTACTTTCTTCTGGCCGGTGCTGCCACCGCGATAGTCCTCTGCAATGGCCAGTAAGGCTTCTGTGGCTTCGTTATTGCGGTTGAGAATGACATCTTCAACCCGTTCACGTAGCTCTTTGGGGATTTCCTCGTAAATTTCCAGCTGTCCGGCATTGACAATACCCATAGTCAGACCATCTTTGATGGCGTGATACAGGAAGACCGCATGAATGGCTTCCCTGACCGGGTTGTTACCCCTGAATGAGAAGGAAACGTTACTAACGCCGCCAGAGATCATGGCATGGGGCAGGTTTTCCCTGATGTAGCGAGTCGCATTGATGAAGTCCACCGCATAATTGTTGTGCTCATCAATACCGGTAGCCACAGCAAAGATATTCGGGTCAAAAATAATGTCCTGGGGTGGGAAGCCCACTTCATTAACCAGAATATCGTAAGAACGCTTACAGATTTCTATTTTGCGGGCTTCGGTGTCAGCCTGACCGGTCTCGTCAAAAGCCATCACCACAACGGCAGCACCGTAATTACGGCATAGCCTTGCCTGATGGCGGAAAGCTTCTTCGCCTTCTTTCAGGCTGATAGAGTTAACAATGCCTTTGCCCTGAATGCATTGCAGACCGGCTTCGATGACATCCCATTTAGATGAGTCCACCATGACCGGCACTTTGGAGATGTCCGGCTCAGAGGCCACCAGATTCAGGAAAGTAGTGATAGCCTTTTTGGCATCCAGCATCCCTTCATCCATGTTGATGTCGATGACCTGGGCTCCGTTTTCAACCTGCTGACGAGCAACGTCCAGGGCTGTGTCGTAATCTTCTTCAATAATCAGGCGTTTAAAGCGGGCTGAGCCGGTTACATTACAACGTTCACCGACATTGACAAACAGCGAGTCTGCAAAAATATTGAAGGGCTCAAGACCACTGAGACGACAGGCGACAGGAATTTCAGGAATCTGACGTCTTTCGATAGACGTCATTCTATCTGCAATTGCCTTGATATGAGCCGGAGTACTGCCGCAGCAACCACCAATAATGTTCACCAGGCCGGATTCGGCAAACTCGGCAACAATGTCTGCCATTTCATCCGGAGTTTGATCGTACTCGCCAAACGCATTAGGCAAGCCCGCATTAGGGTGTGCGCTGATAAAAGTGTTGGCAATGTTGGACAGTTCTTCCAGATATGGACGCAGCTCACTGGCACCCAGGGCACAGTTCAGGCCTACAGAGACAGGATTGGCATGTTGCACAGAGTTCCAGAAAGCTTCCGTGGTTTGTCCTGAAAGGGTGCGGCCGGAAGCATCGGTAATGGTGCCTGAAATCATGATGGGCAGTTCATAACCCAGCTCGTCAAACAGTTCTTTTACGGCAAAGATAGCGGCTTTGGCATTCAGGGTGTCGAAAATGGTTTCGATCAGAATAATATCGGAACCCCCCTCAATCAGGGCAAGGGCTGCTTCTTTGTAGGCCATAGCCAATGCTTCAAAGCTGGTGTTGCGATAGCCCGGATTGTTGACGTCAGGCGAAATGGAAGCGGTTCTGTTGGTTGGGCCTAGCACCCCTGCTACGAAACGGGGCTTATCAGGGTTTTGAGCAGTGGCTACATCAGCCACTTCTCTGGCTATACGGGCTGACTCCCGGTTGATCTCCGGGACCAGATGTTCCATCTCATAGTCAGCCATGGCAATGGTTGTAGCGTTAAAGGTATTGGTTTCCAGAATGTCAGCTCCGGCATCCAGGTAAGACTGGTAAATCTCCTTGATGATCTCAGGGCGTGTCAGAGAGAGAAGGTCATTATTGCCCTTGAGGTCACAGCTGTGATCAGCAAACCGTTCTCCACGGTAATCTTCTTCATCCAGCTTATAGCCTTGAATCATGGTGCCCATGGCACCGTCAAGGATCAGAATCCGTTTCTCCAATTGCTCTTTAAGAAGGTTTGCTCTTGGAAAGTGTGCTCTTTCTTGACTGTTAGGCATGGGTACAGATTCCGGGCCAGTTCTCTCTATTGCCATGAAACAGGCCGTCAAGGTTTCAGTTTGACGGCTCACGGCTGCTTGTAGGTATTTTCAGGAGAGCGATGGTATCAGAAATGTGCCTCAGAGTGTGTACTTCAAATTACACATATTCATAGAAAAAGTAAGTAAAATGCAAGGTCGACTATGATACCGCTGTCGGCATAACGACGTTCAATCCCATACCACGATCGAATAAAATATTGGCGAGCTTAAACAGGCTATAGCCCAAAATCGTGCCAATATAGTGAATTTTCGCTTACTTTGGTTGAATAAATGACGCGGGTTTTGCGTCTTCGGGTAAGACCGGGAATGGCCACTCATGAATCCGTCATCAGGGCCAGTTCTTCAATTGTGGGCATTTGTTGTTAATACCTGCAGTGGCAGCTTGAATAAGGGTAAAATTGCTGAGGCTTAATATCAGCGATCATTGTTTATCCATTGCACCTGCCTGATACAAGGGCGTGACATCCTACCCCAGTTTTTTCGGTGTCATGGCAATCACTAATACACGATAATCTCCATTACAGAAGTGCTGTGCCGCAGCGAAACCAACACCATTGCAGTTATCCGTGATCACTGCATTATTCATGATATTTTTCCCATTTTTTACTGTTATTTTAATGGGTAGAGAATATCAACCTGAGCCTGTCAAAGTGACCCGTGAACGCTTTCGCGTGCGCCAGCCAAGTACCTTTACCTGATGGGTGGTATGTGATAAACCCTATGGGCTGAATGGATGGCATGGACAACTTAGAAATGGCGAATGATATACGCAGTTTACTGAACACCTTCAACGATGCGTTTTCGAATCAGTGTCTGGATCGGGTTATGGAGCATTTTGCTGACGAGTGCGAATTCCGAGAAATGAATGGTCATACTGCCCGAGGTAAACACAAGGTTCGTAACGCCATCAAATCAGTGTTTAGCGGTATGTACGGAAAATTAACCTTTATTGAAAAAAGTATGTTGGTTGATGAAGACAATAAAACAGCCAGTTTTGGGTGGTATTGTCAGCATGATATGCTACCAGTGGCAGGTATGTCGTTTAGCCAGAAGGTTATTGCCTCACTGATTAAGCTGCGTTTTGGTAAGTCGTTTCACTGGGAGGGTATGGATTATTTTGTGTTTGATGATGAGTTAAAGATTGTCAGTAAACAAAGTTATGGCCGTGCGGCGATACCAAAATTTATTTGCGGGCCTGCACCGCGTCAATGTGACTGATTGATTATGAGGAAGACCCGTGACTCTTTCTAAAAAACATCACCTCCCAAGCGGTGGCTTTCGCAATAATGACAAGATGGAAATGCATCACCGTTCGTTATGGAAAATTTTAAAATGGAAGTTATTTGAAAAATTACCGGAAAAAGTTTCGATTCCTATTGTGAAAGATGATCATTCGGTCTTTGAGTACTCAGATAAATCGCTGACAAGTTGGATTGGTCATGCGACTTTTTTGATTCGTCATCAGGGCATGAATATTATTACTGATCCTCATTTTTCTGAACGAGCATCGCCAGTGCAGTGGGCTGGGCCAAAGCGTTATTCACCTCCTGCGATAGATATTAATGCCCTACCTCATGTTGATGTGATATTGATTTCCCACGATCACTTCGATCATCTGGATCGACAATCTGTGTTGACGATCCAGAAAAGGCAGAAACACAACCCGCCGTTATTTATGTTGCCACTCGGATTAGGCCATTGGTTCAGCAGGCGGGGAATTGATAATTGGGTTGAACTGGATTGGTGGGAATCGCATACCCATCGTGGCTGGACGTTCACCGCAGTGCCGTGCCAACACTTTAGTGGCCGTTCCATCTTTCCTGACCGAACGCTCTGGTGTGGGTGGGTATTTGAAGCGCCTTCAGTATTTGCGAAACCGGGTAAACGCTTTTATTTTGCTGGAGACACTGGCTACAGCTCAGACTTTAAGGCTATTGGTGATCACTTTGGCTATATGGATATGGCCATGGTGCCCATTGGGGCCTATGAACCACGCTGGTTTATGAAAGAAATCCACGTTAACCCACAAGAGGCGGTGCGCATTCATCAGGATGTTGGCTCGCGCTTATCGCTGGCGATGCATTGGGGCAGCTTTATGCTCACCAACGAGCCGATGTTGCAGCCGCCGGAAGATCTACAGCTTGCCAAACGACAACAGAATGTTGCGGATAACGATTTTATTGTGATCAAGCCTGGAAAAATCACTGCTTTATTTGACGATTTATTATGACAAGGGCGGAGCTGGCATTCTCGACGGAATTGCTAAAGACTCTCGGCTCCTCTACTGTTTTGAAAATCGGGATGCTTATGCTGAAGCCTTAATATTGTCGTGGCTATTCTTTTGAAGGCAAAACCCAGCAACCAGGGTGGCAACCAGAGTTACACTGGCAAGCGTCACTGTTCCCATTTGTGGCAGTGAACCCACCAAACCACTGACTATTGTAGCCAGTAGCATTTCTATGAAGAAGATCAGTCCGGCAGCGGTGCCTGCATTGTTGATCATATGTTCGGTGGCTCTGGCCTGGCATAGGGGCATAAAGAGACCCAGTCCCAGCTCAAAGACAACCATACCAAACATATAACCCGGAATAGAGCTGCCATGACTCCACCAGGCAGTGGCAAAGGAAATGTTTGCACCTGCAGCCAGAGTGATCCAGGCAAGTCGAGTGCTTTTCTCACGTCCTAACCGGTCATTCAATTTGGGGCCATAGGTTGCACTGAAAAGGTAGCCCGCAATGGCTATCGCAAAAAGGAATCCATAAAATTTTGGAGCCAGGCCTAATTGGCTGATCATTACAAAAGGACCACCGGCGACAAAAACAAAAGCGCCAGAGAAGGCTGTGCCGGCAGCGATAGTGAACCGCAGATAGCGCCAGTCAGTTAATACGTCTTTATAGCCTGAGAGAATAGGGTGGCCAACGTGCCTGGGGATTTGATGTTTTTCAGGAATAAATAGCAGGCTCATCATCGCAATAATGGCCATAGCGCCCATGGCCAGAATGTTGTACTTCCAGCCTGCATATTCTTGAATAAATCCACCTGCGATGGGAGCCAGCATAGGGACCAGTGTCAGGCAGGCGCTGATATAGGACAACATCCTTACTTCCATTTTCTCTCGGAAATAATCTTTGGCCAAAATTCGGGCAACGGCAGTACCAAAGCAACCAAATACGGCCTGGGCAAAGCGTGCAGCTATGAACAGACCAATGTGATTGGTCAACAGGGTGGCAGCAGTGGCAAGCAGGTAGAGGGTATAACCCAGCATCAAGGTCTTTTTACGACCCAGGCGGTCAGCCAGCGGGCCCACTATGAGCATCGATATCGAAAAACCCAGCATAAAAATACCGATACTCCACTGGGTTGTAGCACTGTTACTGCCAAAATATTCTGTTATAGCCGGGAGAGAAGGTGAATAGATATCGATAGAGACCGGACCAACAATGGCAAACACTGTCAGTATCATCAGGACAGTAGTGGAGTGTTTTTCTATATCTAATGAGCTCATGGCTGCGACTCGTTCTACTGAAATTTATGCTGGAAGGGATAAGTTCGAAAGGTTCGAAGGAATTAATTGGCCCTTATTTTTAGGCAAAATTCCCCTTTAACCTGGAAAAAGAGCGCGAAGGGTACAGGCTTTTGAACAGGGTAACAATCGTATAATTTCACATAAGACTGGGGGCTCACGAAGCACTAAAGAGACAAGTACAGCAATGGGGTGTAACCTGCCGTCGTTGAAGCACAAGTCTTTAATACCTGACTAGCCCACTGGGGATTTCAACATAACGCTGAATGGCATAGAATGTCGACAGAATGTTGAGAGGGTTCTTGAGTTGAAGATTACATTTGCGGAAGCAGCACAAAAGTACCTTGCCACCCTGTTGGAGAAACAGAATGTGGAGGGTATTGGGGTGCGCCTGTTCGTTACCCAGCCCGGTACTCCTTATGCTGAAACCTGCCTTGCCTACTGTAAACCCGGAGAGGAAAAGGAAGGAGATCTGATTCTTGAGCTGGAATACTTCAATTGCCATGTAGAAGGAAAAAGTGAACAGTACCTGGAAGACGCTGTTGTTGATTTCTCCGAAGATAAACTGGGTGGCCAGCTGACTATCAAAGCACCGAATGCCAAATTGCCCCAAGTCAGTGAAGACAGTCCACTGGACGAGAAAATCAACTATTTCCTACAGACCGAAATCAATCCGGGGCTGGCTTCTCACGGTGGTGTTGTTTCTCTGGTTGAGATTGATGAGGATGTTGCTGTTTTGCAGTTTGGTGGTGGTTGCCAGGGCTGCAGTGCAGTAGATCTGACTTTGAAAGACGGTGTCGAGAAAACTCTGATTGAACGAATTCCTGAGTTGAAAGGCGTCAGGGATGTGACAGATCACAGCATTACCGAGAATGCCTACTTCAAGTAAAAGGCTGTCTGTCTTAAGAGCCGGTTTATAGACTAATGGCACTCCTATAAGCGAGTCCATTCTTTCCATAAACCGGTTTTTTGTGCGCTGGAAAATGGTAGAAATAGCGAATTAGCATCATTTTGCTATGTATGTACAATATACAATCATATTTATTGCTATTAACTGAAGTGAGGCTTCGTTCGAACTTTGAAACTCATATAAAAAAAGAGGGACTGACTGTTAATCAGTCCACATTTGTCTGGGAGGGTATGGCAATCAAGCAATTATCTGGCAGTAATGGGGTTGTCTAATTCCTCTTTGAAAGAACGATGGTTCAGAGCTTTCCCAGCTGTATATCTCTTCTCTGGATTGGCTTCCAGTAGCTTAGGCAAGAGTTCTAAAATCATGAAACGATGCCCGGATCGAGTCTCTCTTTCCAATGTTTTATTACAGGCATCTTTTAATGTTTCGGCATAATCAACGATGGCCTTTCTGGAAGTCTTCAGCTTACCGGTGTTTTGCAGGGTCTCAACTATGTGTCCATCAGTAATGCTCTGGCACTCTCCAGGAGCAATACAATGAGCCATAGAAGCCATAGTGACACCCAGCGCCCAAATATCACCAGCTGTCTCATACCCTTTTCGTGGGAGAAAGCTTCTGGTGGCAAAAGTTCTGGATGAGGAACGTTAAAGATCGTGTCAGAAAAGTATTTTACCCGGTTCATCATGGATTTATCATGAAGTGCAGCACTGTCCTGATGTTCGGTTGCCATGCCAAAACCATCGAATCTAATCTGGTTATTATCTTCAACAATACATTCTTTACTGACACGGCCGTGGGCAAAACTTTTGCTATGGATGTAAACCAGACATTCCAAAACGGGTTTTATTTTGTCTGTAAATGGTTTTAAGGACTCTCAGGCCTTAGGGCAGACCAGTGCTGCGAGTGATCCCGAATAGGCTTTGAATGTTTTTCCATCTGCCTCAACAAGGCTTGGTAAATAGCTGGCTCCTGTATCCTGTGTTCTTTTTTTTGGTGCAGCTTCTTCAAGTTTGATATTTCGCAAAAATGCGTAGAACCAACTTTCTTTATATTGTTTTTCCAGTGTGGGTAATTTATTGGTTGGTTGGGCTAGGCCGGGTGTAGGAAGGGCTTTCATGGTAATCGTCCTTGATTGATCAATATTCACACCATAGATGAAAATGTAAATAAAATGACTGTGCTGGATGATATTGCTAAAACAGTGCCTTGATTGATTTCTATCTTTGATTAGGATGTTGGGTTAACTCATTTTTTTCTATAAAAAAAATGGATTTCACTGGATTGGCATTAAATGAAGTCGAATCTCATTACACAGGCAGGCAAAGACAAGCTTGAAAAAGAGCTGCATGACCTCTGGCGGCATAAGAGACCGAAAGTGACTCAGGCAGTTTCTGAAGCTGCAGCGTTGGGTGACCGAAGTGAGAATGCAGAGTATAAGGAAGGGAAAAGACTGCTGAGAGAAATTGATCGAAGAATTCGCTTTCTCACCAGGCGGCTTGATGTTATCAAAGTGGTGGATTATTCACCTGAGCAGGAGGGCAAGGCTTTTTTTGGTGCCTGGGTAGAAGTCGAGAATGAGGAAGGAGAAGTGCTCCAATGCCGGATTGTGGGGTCTGATGAAATTGACGTCAAGCGAGGGCACATAACCGTTGATTCACCCATGGCCAGGGCTTTAATCGGTAAGCAGGTTGACGATGAAGTACTGGTCAGGACGCCGGAGGGAAACAAAATCTGGTTTATCAACAAGATACAATACAAGCCTTTCCATTGACTTTGATGACAATTTCGGTCCTGGATCTTGTAACCAGAGTTCATAACAAAAGCGCAGAGCCTTTTGCTGTATTTTTACCTATGTTGGTTTTAGGGTGTATGACAGTTGGCCATAAACGTATATCATAATGTGCCCTTTTTCGTAGTGTTTCTGGTTTTTCCAGTAAATAAAGAACCTGTGAAACGGTATAAGCAAGTCATACTGTCAAATTTCTTCGTTGCCAAGATCATCCAATCTTGCGGCTCCCAGTGTACACACTTGGTAGAAGCCAACCTTGATATTGAATCTCGCGCGGACCGCACACTGTGTACAGAAGTGTTACACGGTGCGCACCACTATAAAGTGCTGACCAATCACTTGCTGCCGGAAGTTTGCCTGATTTGTGCTGCTATCCTGGCTAGAAGAATCAGTAATATGCCAAAAAAGCGGTTGATTTCTTCCAGTTTTCCCGATGAAGTTTGTGTGGAAGTGCCAGAATCACAAATGGACCTATTATCTGGTCTGACAGAAGAGATAGATATACTTGGAACTAAAGAGGTCACACAAGGACATCAATTCGATTTGTTTTAAAGGATGCTGACACAGTCATAAACTGACCGTGTCAGACTGTTAATTATTCTGCAATTCTTGCAGGAAGTAGGTTTTTTAACTTCTCCCTCATATCACGCAGGCTTTTCTCTGTAGTTTCCCAGTCAATGCAGGCATCAGTAATCGATACACCGTATTTCAAGTCTTCAAGGTTTGCAGGCACTTTCTGGGCACCCCAGCCAATGTTGCTTTCTATCATGAGGCCCACAACAGATTTGTTGCCTTCGATAATCTGATTAGTCACGTTTTCCATGACCAAAGGCTGAAGCGCCGGGTCTTTGTTAGAGTTAGCGTGAGAGCAATCAACCATAACGTTTGGCTTGATGCCGGCATTCTCAAGCTCCTGCTCGCAAAGAGTTATGCTGACAGAGTCATAGTTGGGCTTGCCGTTACCACCGCGCAGAACAATGTGACCATATTGGTTCCCCTTGGTACGCGTGACAGCTACCTGACCATTGCCATCAATACCCAGGAAACGATGAGGATTGGATACTGAGTTCAGAGCGTTGATCGCTACTTCCAAGCCACCATCGGTACCGTTTTTGAAACCCACAGCCGAAGACAAACCACTGGCCATTTCACGGTGGGTCTGGGATTCAGTGGTCCGGGCACCAATAGCAGACCAGGATACCAGATCCTGCAGGTATTGTGGGGAGATAGGATCCAGAGCTTCGGTGGCAGAAGGCATACCAAGCTCGGCAACATCCATCAGCAGGCGACGGCCAGTGTGCAGACCTTCTTCAATCTTGAAGGTGTCATTGAGGTGTGGGTCGTTAATCAGACCTTTCCAGCCAACAGTGGTGCGTGGCTTTTCGAAATAGACGCGCATGACCAGATAGAGAGTGTCGCTAAGCTCATCTGCCAGTTTCTTTAGACGTCCGGCATAATCCATGGCCGCATCAACATCATGTATAGAGCAGGGGCCTACCACAACAAAAAGACGATGATCCTTGCCATCGAGAATATTGCGAATAACTTCACGGCCTTCGGAAACGGTTCGCTCAGCTGCCTCGCTCAGGGGAATTTCCTTTTTCAGCTGCTCTGGAGTGATCAGTAAGTCCTGAGATTCAATGTTCAGGTTTTCAATCGGTAATGCGGCCATTTGTTGCGCTCTCAACTTTGATTATTACTCCCTTCCGGGTTTGCGCCTTAGATTGCTCGCCCGGGTATGTATAAGTCGGGCTTGCAGAGTTCAGCGACGGTGATTCACTCTAATCAAGAACTGTGGCTGCTACAACCCTGTGAATAATAATTTTGCTTAATTTAAGTCGTTGCTACTATTGTGAAATCTTGCTGGTTTACATTAGGTAACGAATACCCAGCACCAGCAGAATAGTAGCCAGAATCATACGCATTATGTTCTCTGGCATGTATTTGCCAACTTTAGTGCCCAGATAAATGGCTGGGAGTGAACCAATCATCAGCGCTCCCAGAAGGTTAAAATCAACATTGCCCAGCAAGGTATGACCTATCCCGGCAACGAGGGTTAGTGGTACTGCATGTGCCAATTCAGTGCCGACTACTCTTACAGAAACCAGTGCAGGGTATATCAGTAAGAGAATTGCTGTTCCCAGTGCCCCGGCTCCTACAGATGACAGGGTGACCAGAACGCCCAGGACCATCCCCATAAATACGGTAAAGTACTTCAGTCTGTTTCCAGACAGCACTTTTCTGTTGTAAAACTGCATTTTTTTCAATTTGTTGCTAAATATAAGCACCAGTGCTGTTAAGGTAAGCATAAAGCCAAGGCAGGTAGTAAGTATCGGGCTATAATGATCGCTTCCAGTGAAAAGATATTTCAACAGGAATATAGTAGCCACAGTCGCTGGGATACTTCCCATACACAGTAGTTTGACGAGTCGCCAGTTAACACTATTTTGTCGATGATGAACCCAGACGCCACTGACTTTGGTCAGGGCGGCATACAACAGGTCTGTACCTATTGCTATGTGAGCCGGAAATCCAAATAAAAGGAGTAGCGGAGTCATCAGTGACCCGCCTCCTATGCCGGTTAAGCCAACGGCAAAGCCCACGCTGGCACCCGCTGAAATGTAGAGCAATGTGTCCATAAAATATGGTCTAAAGTTATAAGTAGCTCAGGCGATGTTTGAAATCATGATTAAAGCTGCATGATTCACTGGTAACTGTAGCGACCGGCTTGTATTCTTGGAAGTAATTAAATGATATTCTCTTATGCCGCTATGAACTAAGAGTGCTTATATTTTTTCACGCTATGGGTAGACGTTAGCTCGACCGGAGGCCATCAATGAAGCTGCAACAACTGCGCTATATCTGGGAGGTCGCTCACCATGATCTCAATGTATCCGCCACAGCGCAGAGTTTATATACCTCGCAACCTGGTATCAGCAAACAGATTCGTCTGCTTGAAGATGAACTGGGTGTTGAGGTGTTTGCCCGCAGCGGTAAACATCTGACCCGAATCACCCCGGCTGGTGAAAAAATTATAGAAACTGCGGGTGAAATTCTAAGAAAAGTCGAAAGCATCAAACAGGTGGCACAAGAGTTCAGTGATGAACGTAAAGGCTCTCTGTCCATTGCTACGACTCATACCCAGGCACGTTACGCGCTGCCTGACATCATCAATAACTTTATTTCCCAGTATCCAGATGTGTCCCTGCACATGCATCAGGGCGCTCCGATCCAGATTGCCGAGATGGCCGCTGACGGTGTTGTCGATTTTGCCATTGCGACCGAAGCGCTCGAACTCTTTAACGATCTGGTGATGATGCCCTGCTATCGCTGGAATCGCTGTGTGCTTGTCCCGAAAGATCATCCGCTGGCACAAGTATCTGAACTGACACTTCAGGATGTTGCCCGACATCCTTTGGTGACTTATGTATTTGGTTTTACAGGTCGTTCCAAGCTGGATGAGGCTTTTATGAATGAAGGCTTGTCGCCCAGAGTTGTCTTCACGGCAACCGATGCTGATGTCATTAAAACCTATGTAAGATTAAAGCTGGGTGTGGGGATTGTTGCGAAGATGGCCTATGACCCAGAGTTGGATTCCGACCTGGTTCCCCTGAATGCGGATCACCTGTTTGAACCCAGTGTCACCAAGATTGGTTTCAGAAGAGGGACCTTCCTGCGCGGATTTATGTATGACTTCATCCAGCATTTTGCGCCACATTTGACGAAAGAGGTTGTGCAGGAAGCGATTTCAAGACATAACAAAGCTGAGGTAGATGAACTGTTCTCTGGTGTTCAGCTACCCGATCACTGACTTTTATTTCCTTTGAAGTGGCGGCTGCATTACGCAGCCTGCCGATTCAGCACTTCCTTCACCAGCTTGAAGTAAACGGTGTAGACTCTCGGTTCCTGACCGTCTTCCTCAACTACAAAAAACGGAGCCTTGTCTACCTGGTAGTGATCGGCCAGAAGTGCACCCTCGCTCGAAGTTTCACCTTCCTTGGCAATCAGTACCTGGTCAATTTTTTCAAGGTGACCGGAGCTTTGTAGTCGCTCCAGAACTTCACTGCATTTTTTGCAGGGGCTACCGTCCGCCATTATTTTTTTGACCATGGTGATTTTCATCAAGAGACTCCTGTGGCTGGTTTGCGGTTTATTTTATTATGAAAACGTTGTTTTTTCTTCGCTCGTGGTTATTTATTCAAAGAAAGTTTCGAGAGCTGTCATCAGGTTTTTTACCTTGGTTATGGATTCCTGATATTCCTGGTGACAGTCTGAATCTGCAACAATGGCACCTCCACCCCAGCAGCGAAGCTTTTGATTATGAGCAACCAGAGTCCTGATGGTAATGCTGGTGTCCATCTTGTTGTTACAGCTGATATAGCCAATAGCGCCGCAGTATACGTTTCTGGCGACAGCTTCAAGTTCACGAATGATTTCCATGGACCTGATTTTTGGGGCGCCGGTGACTGAACCACCCGGGAAGGCACCTTCCATCAGTTCGAGAATGCTGTGTTCCTGACTCAGCTCACCGGTCACGGTGCTGACCAGGTGATGAACATTAGCATAACTTTCCAGCTCAAACAGTCTGGGAACGTTTATGCTTCCGGGCTTGCAGACTTTACCGAGATCGTTTCTCAGCAGGTCAACAATCATCAGATTCTCAGAGCGATCTTTTTCGCTAGCCAATAATTCTTCAGCATGGGTAAGATCTTCTTCAGGTGTTTCACCTCTGGGTCTTGTACCTTTTATGGGGTGAGTTTCTACCTTGGAATCAGTCACTTTTATAAAACGTTCTGGCGAGTGACTCAGAACAGTGACATCGAGATGAGACAGGTAAGCAGAATAGGGCGCTGGACTCACTTTCCTGAGATGTTTGTATGCCTGCCAGCAATCGCCATTGAATCGACTGGTAAATTCCTGTGTCAGATTTACTTCATAGGTATCACCTGCAAGTATGTAGTCCTGAACTTTATTGAAGGCGGATTCATACTCTGATTCGCTGATGGTAGTAGAAAATTTTTCCTGCAACTGAAATGGCGATGAATCCTCGAGGCCTGCTTTGTTATGGATGAGAGCAAGAATACTTTCCCGGTTACTCTCTGGCATATCAGGGTGACTGAAAAAGACGGTTTTTTGTTGATGGTGGTCGGAAATAATGGCCCAATGATAAAGACCTACGCTCATTAAAGGCGTTTCCAGCTGTCGAAACTGAATCCTTTCCGGCTCACTCAAACCGCAAAGCTCGTAGCCCCAAAATCCCATGGCGCCACCCGTGAAGGGTAATTCAGAGTGTTCTACTTCCGACATGGTTGCGAGTAAATTATCCAGAATCTTGAAAGGGGACCGATCGCTCTCAACCCGACTTTCACCGGATAGACGATTGATGGTCTTTATGCGGTAGTGGCTGTCTACAGTGACGACGGCCCAGGGATCAGCAGTGATGATGTCATAGCGATTGTGCTGCTCTTTCAAGGATGAGGAAGAGCAGCTGTCCAGATAACATGCCCAGGGTTGCTTGATAAAAGGCTCGAAATAAGGGCTGGAGTCACTCAGGTAGTCCAGTTCAACGATGAATAGCTCTTTCATAAAAGGCATAAAAATCCCGGGTCAGATCAGAGGCGCATTTTACCTTCAGAGTATTGTTGGCGCTACGGACTTTTCTGGTGTTTTATTGTTCAGGATTACTGTTTTCAAAGGCCGGTCAGGTTCTAAGAAATTAGTCTTAATTCAGTTGAAAGCAATATATCTTGCAAAAATTTTTGCCAATTTTCAGATTGTTAACAATAATCTGTATTTTGAAGCATTACTAATGTATAAATGGCTTAAAAAAAGAATATTGTAAACAATTCTTATGCCAGAAAAGTTCGCAAACAAGGACCCGGTTCGTGTTGGGACTCAGTCGCAAGAGGTGATGGGCCTGCTGATCGGAGATATTACTTCGGGTCGTTTAAGTCAGGGCAGCAGAATCTCAGAGCCAGAGCTTTCAAGAAAGTACGGTGTCGGGCGTGGTCCTCTTCGAGAAGCGCTCTTGAAACTTGAAGCTGCCGGTCTCGTTGTTCGTGCTCCTCATGTGGGTGCCAGGGTAGTCACTCTTAGCCAGAATGAGTTGTCAGAAATTTTTGCCGTTCGGGAAGCGCTTGAGGGCATGGCGGCTCGATTGGCAGCAATCCATATGTCCGATCAACAACTGCTGGATCTCGAATTCCTGCTTGAAACACATGCCAGCCATATTAATGAGCACAGTGGCCAGTCATACATTGATCAGGAGGGTGATCTGGATTTTCATTACCGTGTGATCCATGGTTCCTGCAATCAGAGGCTGATACGTTCGCTCTGTGATGAGCTCTATCATCTGATTCAAATGTACCGAAAAACTTCAGGTCGTCCTGCTCGTCCTGAAGAAGCGTTGACTGAGCATCAGATGATCTTCAGGGCTCTGAAAGACCGTGATGGTGAGTTGGCCGAAATGTTGATGCGCCGTCATATTGTCCGGGCCAGAAAAGAAATTGAACAATTCATTGACTCCAATCACCAGCATGAACGAATGAAATAACCTTTGCCCCAGGGGCGAAATATTTTTTCTGGATAAATAGAGGACGTGAAATGAGTGATAAAAACAACGCCCTTGGTCGACTGATCGCTAAAGAGGGCATTGTTACCGCGCCTGGTGTATACGATGGTATCTCTGCTCGTCTGGGTGAAGAAGCGGGCTTTTCTGCACTGTATGGAAGTGGTGGTGCTATAGCTCGAAGCACAGGTGTTCCCGATATTGGTCTGCTGACCTTGACTGAAGTGGTCGAACGTGTCCGTCAAATCTGTGAAGCCACTTCACTTCCCGTGATTGCCGATGCGGATACCGGTTTCGGTAACGAAGTAAATGTCAGACGCACCGTAGAACTTTTCAGAAGCGCCGGAGTGTGTGGCTTTCACCTGGAAGATCAGGAATTTCCAAAGCGTTGCGGGCATCTGGATGGCAAGTCTCTGGTGTCCAGTGAAGAAATGTGCAGGAAAGTTTCCATTGCTGCCAAATACGCCGGTGATGTCACTGTCATAGCGCGAACGGATGCTATTGCGGTAACCGGCTTTGACGATGCAATCGAACGGGTCAAGGCCTATGTTGATGCGGGAGCAGATATGTTGTTCGTCGAAGCTCCCCAGACTATTAAGCAGATAGAAGAGATCGCGAGACAGGCACCTGGCCCGAAACTGATCAATATGTTCTACAGTGGCAAGACACCGCTGGTACCTACAGAAGATCTTAGAGCAATGGGCTATCAACTGATCATCATTCCTTCCGATCTGCAGAGAGCTGCAGTGACTGCTATGCGTGAAGTGCTTGAAGTCATTAAGCGTGACGGCAACAGCGGTGCCATTGCCAATGGCATGATGACGTTTCAGGAACGTGAGCGACTGGTTAAGACCGAAGAATTTCTGAATCCTTAGTGATGACACCTATTCAATAAGAAGAACGGAGAACGATCGTGGCAGAAAAGACGCTTTCCATTAAGAAGCCCGGTGGTGCTGGCCTGCGTGGTCAGTCTGCTGGTGAAACTGCACTCTGCACCGTTGGTAAAACTGGTTCAGGTCTGACTTATCGCGGTTATGATATCAAGGAACTGGCTGACAAGGCACAGTTTGAAGAAGTGGCTTATCTGCTGCTTTACGGCAAGCTGCCCAATCAGTCCGAGCTGGAAGCCTATAAAACCCGTCTGAAAGGGATGCGTTCACTGCCTGATGCCCTGAAGGTGGTATTAGAGCAGGTTCCTGCGGGTGCGCACCCAATGGACGTTATGCGAACCGGTTGTTCAGTGTTGGGTAATCTGGAGACTGAGCATAGTTTCTCCGAACAACTGGATCACATCGATCGTATGCTGGCCATCTTCCCAGGCATGATCAATTATTGGTACAACTACAGTCATAAAGGCATTCGTATTAATGTAGATACCGAAGCTGATTCCATTGCTGAACAGTTCCTGTGGACTTTGCATGACAGCAAGCCAGAACCTCTGCACGTAAAGGTAATGCACGCTTCCCTGATCCTGTACGCCGAGCATGAATTTAATGCTTCCACCTTCACCGGCCGTGTCTGTGCTTCCACACTTTCTGACGTTCACAGCTGTGTAACGGCTGCGATTGGTTCTTTGCGTGGACCTCTGCATGGCGGTGCGAACGAAGCTGCCATGGCTATGATAGAGAACTGGCGCTCTGCCGATGAGGCAGAACGAAGCATCATGACCATGCTGGCTCGTAAGGATAAGATTATGGGCTTTGGCCATGCAATTTACCGTGAGTCTGACCCTCGTAACGCCATTATTAAAGAGTGGTCCAGAAAATTGTCTCAGCAGGTTGGCGATGAGTACTTGTATACTGTTTCCGAGCGTGTTGAAGCGGTCATGTGGCGCGAGAAGAAATTGTTCTGTAACGCTGACTTCTTTCACGCTTCTGCTTATCACTTTATGGGTATTCCAACCAAGCTGTTTACACCAATCTTTGTTTGTTCACGTGTTTCTGGCTGGACGGCACACGTTATGGAGCAACGTGCCAATAATCGTATTATCCGTCCTTCTGCTGACTACACAGGTCCGGAAACTGCCGAGTGGGTTGCGATCGAAGACCGTTTATAAAACAGAAGGCCTGAAGTTATGAACATTGCCTATCGCAAACCATTACGGGGAACTCAGCTGGATTATTTTGATACTCGTGCAGCCGTCGAAGCGATCCAGTCTGGTGCCTACGCAACTTTGCCATATACTTCCCGGGTTCTGGCTGAGCAGCTCGTTCGTCGCTGTGACCCCGAAACCCTGACGGATGCCCTGAAGCAAATCATAGAACGTAAGCGTGAGCTTGATTTTCCCTGGTATCCAGCCCGTGTCGTGTGTCATGACATTCTCGGCCAGACGGCTCTGGTTGATCTGGCTGGCCTTCGTGATGCGATTGCCGAACAGGGAGGTGATCCTGCCGAGGTTAATCCGGTTGTTCCCACGCAGTTGATTGTTGACCACTCTCTTGCTGTAGAGTTCGGAGGCTATGATCCGCAAGCTTTTGAAAAGAACCGTGCCATTGAAGATCGTCGTAATGAGGATCGCTTTCATTTTATTGAGTGGACCAAAACGGCTTTTAAAAATGTTGATGTTATCCCGGCGGGTAACGGCATCATGCACCAGATTAATCTGGAGAAAATGTCTCCGGTGATTCAGGCCCGTGATGGTGTCGCTTATCCGGACACCTGTGTGGGTACAGACAGCCATACGCCTCATGTTGATGCTTTGGGTGTTATTGCAATGGGTGTTGGTGGGCTGGAAGCTGAAACGGTTATGCTCGGGCGTCCTTCCATGATGCGTCTTCCAGAGATTATTGGTGTTGAGCTATCAGGCAAGCGCCAGCCCGGTATTACCGCAACCGATATTGTTCTGGCCATAACAGAGTTCCTGCGTAATGAGCGTGTTGTTTCTTCTTACCTCGAGTTCTTTGGTGAAGGTGCTGCGGATCTGACTATTGGTGACCGTGCCACTATTTCCAATATGACACCGGAGTTTGGTGCTTCTGCGAGCATGTTTTACATTGATGAGCAAACCATCGACTATCTAAAGCTTACAGGGCGTGAGCCGGAGCAGGTGACGCTGGTTGAAAATTATGCCAGGACAACCGGGCTCTGGGCTGATGATTTGAAAACTGCTGAATATGAGCGTGTACTCAGGTTTGACCTGTCCACTGTTGTTCGTAATATGGCGGGGCCATCAAACCCTCATCGTCGTCTGCCCACCTCTGAGCTGGCCAAGCGTGGCATTGCTGTAAATCTGGACAAAGCTCAGGCCGAAGAAAAAGCCGGTCTTCTGCCCGATGGTGCAGTGATCATTGCTGCGATCACCAGCTGTACTAATACCAGCAACCCTCGCAATGTTGTGGCTGCGGGCCTTGTTGCCAAAAAGGCGAATGAACTGGGTCTGGTGCGCAAGCACTGGGTTAAATCCTCTTTTGCGCCAGGCTCCAAAGTTGCCAGACTCTATCTTGAAGCGTCTGGTTTATTGCCTGAGCTTGAGAAACTGGGTTTTGGAATTGTCGCTTATGCCTGTACGACCTGTAACGGTATGAGTGGTGCCCTTGACCCGGACATCCAGAAAGAATTGATTGATCGCGACCTCTACTCTACAGCGGTATTATCTGGTAACCGAAACTTTGACGGCCGTATCCACCCCTATGCAAAGCAGGCCTTTCTGGCTTCTCCGCCTCTGGTAGTGGCATATGCCATTGCCGGTACCGTTCGTTTTGATATAGAAAAAGATGCACTCGGGACAGATAAATACGGCAATGACGTCACTCTGAAAGACATCTGGCCAAGTGATGAAGATATTGATGCGATCGTTGCTGAAAATGTGAAACCAGAGCAGTTTAACGAAGTTTACATCCCTATGTTTGATCTGGATAGGGTAGAAGAAGCCAGTAGTCCGCTTTACGACTGGCGTCCAATGAGTACTTATATCCGTCGCCCTCCTTACTGGGAAGGAGTGCTGACTGGTGAGCGAACACTGAAGGGTATGCGTCCTCTGGCACTTTTGGGTGACAACATTACTACCGATCACCTGTCACCATCGAATGCCATTCTGGCGAGTTCTGCGGCTGGTGAATATCTGGCGAAAATGGGATTGCCTGAAGAAGATTACAACTCCTATGCCACACACCGTGGTGACCATTTGACCGCGCAGCGAGCGACCTTTGCTAATCCGAAACTGCTCAACGAAATGTGTCTGGATGACAGAGGCGCGGTGAAACAGGGTTCCCTTGCCCGTATTGAGCCTGAAGGTAAAGAAACCCGTATGTGGGAAGCGATTGAAACCTACATGAATCGCAAGCAACCACTGGTTATTGTTGCGGGTGCCGACTATGGCCAGGGGTCGTCCCGTGACTGGGCTGCGAAAGGGGTTCGTCTTGCCGGCGTTGAAGCTATTGTGGCTGAAGGTTTTGAACGTATCCACAGGACCAACCTGGTGGGTATGGGGGTTCTGCCACTTGAATTCAAGGATGGCACTACCCGTAAAACTCTGGGTCTGGACGGTACTGAAACTTATGATGTTCTGGGTGAGCCTGCTCCACGAGCGAATCTGACGCTGCTGATTCATCGTGCCAATGGTGAAACCTTGGAAGTAACTGTGACCTGTCGCCTTGATACACAAGAAGAAGTTTCTGTATACGCTGCTGGTGGTGTACTACAGCGATTTGCCAAAGACTTTCTGGAGGGCAAATAAGAATGTCGCATGTGCCTCAGATCAGGATACCAGCCAGTTATATTCGGGGTGGCACCAGTAAAGGAGTCTTCTTCACTCTGGAGGACCTCCCTGAGCGGGCGCAGATTCCCGGCGAAGTCCGGGATAACCTGTTGCTGCGGGTGATTGGCAGTCCCGATCCTTATGAAAAGCACACTGATGGAATGGGCGGGGCTACTTCGAGTACCAGTAAAATTGTCATTCTTTCTAAAAGCCGTCAGCCAGATCACGATGTGGATTACCTGTTCGGCCAAGTTTCCATTGATAAGCCTTTCATAGACTGGAGTGGCAACTGTGGCAACCTGACTGCTGCTGTTGGTGCTTTTGCCATCAGTAGAGGTCTGGTTGATCCCCGCCGTGTTCCGGAAAATGGTGTTTCCATGGTGCGCATCTGGCAGTCCAACATCAAAAAGACCATTGTTGCCCATGTGCCTGTCATCAATGGGGAGGTTCAGGAGACTGGGGACTTTGAGCTGGATGGTGTGACCTTTCCGGCGGCAGAAATTCAGGTGGAGTTTCTTGATCCAGCCGACGGCGATGGCGTTATGTTCCCAACGGGTAACCTGATTGATGATCTGGAAGTTCCCTCTCATGTTATAGAGAGTGGGACGCTGAAAGCTACGTTGATTAATGCGGGTATTCCAACCATTTTCCTGAATGCGCAAGAGCTGGGTTACTCCGGAGTCGAGTTGCAGGAAGCCATCAATAGTGATGAAGAGGCAGTGGCACGTTTTGAAACCATTCGTGCTCATGGTGCTGTCCGGATGGGGCTCATTGACCATGTGGATGGAGCTGCAAAACGTCAGCACACTCCCAAGGTTGCTTTTGTCGCCAGGCCTGCCCCATATACCACATCCAGTGGTAAAGAGATCAAAATGGATGATATTGATCTATTGGTGAGAGCCTTATCCATGGGCAAGCTTCACCACGCCATGATGGGAACTGCCGCAGTAGCCATCGCCACTGCAGCCGCTATTCCCGGAACATTGGTAAACCTGGCTGCAGGTGGTGGTGAACGCAATACGGTTCGTTTCGGGCACCCTTCTGGCGTCTTGCGAGTTGGCGCGGAAGCTGCCCTGGAAAAGGGAGACTGGACAGCGAAAAAAGCTATTATGAGCCGCAGTGCCCGGGTTCTGATGGAAGGCTGGGTAAGAGTCCCCGGGGATTCTTTTTAATTTGACAATCAAAACTCCATCGAATGTTACTTCAGCCGTCGTTTGAGGTGAGCAAGATCCATAATACGAGTAGAAATTTCTTCAACAGAGTAATCAGTACTGTTGATGTAGGGAATACGTTCCTTGCGATAAATCTGCTCAATCGTATGGATTTCAAACTGACATTGCTGGCTGGATGAATAGCGTGAGTTTGGCCGTCTTTCGTGGCGAATACCAGCCAGACGACCGGGATGAATCGTCAGGCCAAACAATTTGTCCCTGTGTGGCTGCAAGGGTTTGGGGAGCCTGAGCGGTTCATCCAGATCTTCTTCTGTGATCGGATAGTTCGCTGCGAATATGCCAAACTGCAGGCCCAGGTAAATGCAGGACGGGGTTTTACCACTTCTGGAGGCCCCCAGCAGAATAATATCTGCCTTGTCATAATTTCTTGTTTTTGCACCGTCATCATTATCAAGAGCGAACTGAACAGCTTCTATACGTCGGTGGTAAATGTGGCTGTGAGTTGTGGAACGTTTTTTGCCCGTTCTATAGAGGGGGTGTTGACCGAACTCATGCTCAAGACCCGGCAGAAAAGTTTCGAAGAGGTCTATTATATAAGCACCACTGGTGTGGAGTATGCGACTGACGTCTTCATTCAGAACTGTCATGAAGACGACAGGTCTTATCTGTTCTACTTTGTGAATGCTGTGAATCTTTTCAATCAGCTGAATGGTTTTTACAGTGGAATCTATATAAGGGAAGGTAACATGTTGAAACTCATAGCCTTCAAACTGCGCGAGGAGACTCTGTCCGAACGATTCTGCAGTGATTCCTGTGCCATCTGAGACGAAAATTGCCGTTCTTTTCACTTTTTTTCCTTCAAGGTATTTCATTTTATAACAAAATCTAACATAGTGTACCTACCGTAACACGGAAGCGATAGGCTGGACTGAATCTGGTATAACAGACGTTTGTCTTTTGTACAAAAAAGCCAAGAGTTGGCCATAAGCATACAAGCACGCCTGGCTAACCGAAACAGCCATAAGCAGATAGAAAAGAGCGGGGAATGCTGCTTTGAATAATTTTGTAGTAGGCCTGGAAACTCTGGGCATGGGAGACGTCGAAAAAGTCGGCGGCAAGAACGCCTCTTTAGGCGAGATGATCAGTGGCTTAAGCAAGGCCGGGGTAAAAGTCCCGGGTGGTTTTGCAACAACGGCCGAGGCTTATCGGGACTTTCTCGATGGCAACGGACTTTATCAAAGAATTCATAGCCTGTTGGATGACCTGGACATCAATGATATACGGGCGCTGACCACTGCTGGCGCTAAAATCCGTCGCTGGATTATGGAGGAACCTTTCAGGCCGGAACTGGAAGAGTCCATTATTAAAGCTTACCAGTCTCTTTCCGGGAGTGATGACCTGCCAGTAGCGGTCCGCTCGTCAGCGACTGCGGAAGACCTTCCCGATGCCTCTTTTGCAGGTCAACAAGAGACTTTTCTGAATATTCGCGGTGCAAAAAACGTGCTGATTGCTGTTCGCGAAGTGTTTGCCTCGCTCTTTAACGATCGTGCTATTGCTTACCGTGTTCATCAGGGCTTTGATCACAGGAATGTAGCACTGTCTGCCGGTATTCAGAGAATGGTGCGCAGCGAGACCGGTTCTTCCGGGGTTCTGTTCTCTCTGGATACAGAGTCCGGTTTTGATCAGGCCGTGTTTATTACGGCTTCTTACGGTTTGGGTGAGACAGTTGTTCAGGGTGCTGTTAATCCGGATGAATTTTACGTCTATAAGCCTGCTGTCAAAGCTGGACGTCCCGGTATTCTGAGACGTACTCTGGGCAGCAAGGCGATCAAGATGATCTATGGCCACAGCGGTTCGGCAGGTCGTTCGGTAGAAACGGTAGATGTGGATCTGGATGCCAGAGGGCAGTTTTCAATCAACGATGAGGATGTCACTGAGTTGTGCCGTCAGGCCATGGCTATTGAAGCGCATTACGGTTGTCCAATGGATGTTGAATGGGCTAAAGATGGTGATGATCAGCAGCTCTACATTGTTCAGGCTCGTCCTGAAACGGTACAAAGCCAGAGCAGTGGCAGAAAGCTGGAAAGCTTCATCCTTAAAGAGAAGGGCGAATTGCTGGCTGAAGGTCGCAGTATTGGCCAGAAAATCGGTCAGGGTAGAGTTCGCCTGATCGAAGATATTGATGAGATGGACAAGGTTCAGGAAGGCGATGTTCTGGTCACTGATATGACTGATCCTGATTGGGAACCAGTTATGAAGCGGGCTTCTGCCATCGTGACTAACCGGGGTGGCAGAACCTGTCATGCAGCCATTATTGCTCGTGAGTTGGGTATTCCTGCGGTTGTGGGTTGTGGCGATGCGACCTTCAGGCTCAGGGAAGGTACTCCTGTAACCGTTTCTTGTGCAGAAGGGGATACCGGTTTTATATACGAGGGCCTTTTAAACTTCGAGCACAAGGTTCGTGATCTGGATGTCATGCCGGAGTTGCCTTTCAAGCTGATGATGAACGTAGGTAATCCGGATCGTGCTTTCAGTTTCTCTCGTACACCCAACAAAGGTGTAGGTCTGGCAAGACTTGAATTCATCATCAACAAAATGATTGGTGTGCATCCGAAAGCCCTGCTGAATTTTGACAAGCTGCCTGTGGATGTGAAGCGACAGGTAGGTGAGCGCATATCAGGCTACAGCAGTCCGGTAGACTTTTATGTTGAAAAACTGGTTGAGGGAGTCTCCACCATTGCGGCCGCCTTTGCACCGGAAAAGGTCATTGTTCGTCTGTCTGACTTCAAGTCTAATGAGTACTTCAATCTGGTGGGTGGTCACCTCTATGAGCCCAATGAAGAGAACCCAATGTTGGGTTTCCGGGGGGCATCACGCTATATTTCTGAAGATTTTCAGGATTGTTTCGAACTCGAATGCCGGGCTATGAAGCGGGTGCGTGATGAAATGGGGCTGACCAATGTTGAGCTGATGGTACCTTTTGTCAGAACCCCGGAAGAAGCGGGTCAGGTCGTTTCCATCATGGAGAAGTTTGGCCTGAAGCGAGGTGAAAACGGTCTTCGAGTCATCATGATGTGCGAGTTGCCTTCTAATGCGTTGATGGCCGATGACTTCCTGCAATACTTTGATGGTTTCTCCATTGGCTCTAATGATATGACTCAGCTGACATTGGGTCTGGACAGGGATTCTGGCCTGATAGCCCATCTCTTTGATGAGCGTAATCCTGCTATCAAGCAGTTATTGTCGATGGCTATTCAGGCTTGTAGAAGGCAGGGTAAGTATGTGGGTATCTGTGGACAGGGTCCGAGTGACCATCCTGACTTCGCCAAATGGTTGATGGAAGAGGGTATAGAGACTGTATCTCTTAATCCGGATTCTGTGCTGGAAACCTGGCTGTACCTTGCTGACAATGAGTCTCAATAGCGATGAACCCTAAATGAAGCCCGTAATGCGGGCTTCATCATTTCTCTTTATATTCACTATTCACTTCCTTTGTCTTCTTCACTTCATTGATTCCTGTACACTTTTTTTGTCGGCAAACCTTGTTCATAAAAGAAGGAAAAAAGAATGACTCAGTTTACTACCCCGGATCTTTGTGATGATTTTCCTGAAAAGATCTCCGTTGTTGAACCGGGTTTCAGAAACTTTGGTGGCGTTAATGCTTTTCATGGACAGGTCGTGACCTTGAAGTGTTTTGAAGATAATTCTCTGGTTCGTGAGTGGGTGGGGCAGCCAGGAGAAGGCAGAGTGTTAGTGGTTGATGGCGGTGGTTCCATGCGCAAGGCCATGTTGGGCGATATGCTGGCAGAGCGTGCCGTTGAAAACGGTTGGGCAGGCATTATTATTTATGGCTGCATCAGGGATGTCGATATTATTGCCGATTTACCGCTGGGTGTTCAGGCGCTGGGCTGTCATCCCATGAAGACAGATAAAAAAGGCGTGGGTGAAAGCAATCTGGTCGTCTCTTTTCACGGTGTTGATTTTGTACCTGAGGGCTATGTTTACGCCGATAATAATGGAATTCTTTTCTCCCGAGAGCAGTTGATATGACGCAATCTTGAAGGAGGGTTGAAAAAAGCCTGCTGTTAGATCACACGAAAGGATGATTGGGTCATCGATGAATGATCATGGCGTATTTTTCAATATCAATGTTTCCGCCTGAAGCGATGATTACAGTTGTTTTTCCCCTGAACTTTTCTGAGTGTTGCAATAGTGCCCCGAGTCCAATAGCGCCACTGGGCTCGAGGATTAGCTTCAGTTTGGAAGCCGCAAATCGGATGCCTTCGTGAACAAACTCTTCATCAACGGCCAGGCCGGCGACCTTTGAATTCTGTATGATTGAGAGATTCTTTTCCCCCGGGCTTAAAGCTTGAAGGGCATCACAGGAGCTGAATAGTTTGCCATCTGCTCTGGCGCGCTGCCCCTCTTCAATCGACAAAGTCATTCCTTCGTACCCGGAGGGTTCAATAGCCAGCACTTGGGTATCAGGGTAGTTCACAGTATTAAAAACCATGCTCGAACCGGCGGCCAGGCTACCGCCACCGGTCGGGCATAACAGGAAATGGCAGGTCTCTCCCATCTGTTCAAGTTGTTCGGAAGCTTCCATGGCGACAGCGGACTGACCCTGAATCAGAGTAGCATCATCAAAAGGGTGAAGCAGAGAGTAGTCATGCTGCCGGGAAAGTCTAACGGCCTCTGCGGCAGCTGCCTCCTCTCTGGATGGTTCGGATTGGTAACAGAGTTTAACGTCTGCACCATGGGCGCGGGCACTTTCTATCTTGTTCTTCGGGGCATCAGCGGGCATAACAAGGTGAACATCAATGCCCAATATCTCGCCTGCTGCAGCCAGTCCTCTGGCAAAGTTGCCGGAAGAATAAGCAATAACGCCTCGTGATTTCTCGTGTTTAGTGAGTTTTAGTAGTCTGTAGAGGGCTCCCCTGAATTTAAACGCGCCGGTTTTTTGCAGAGACTCAGCTTTCACAAATACTTTGCCTTGGACCCTGGCTCCCAGTTCTTCACTGGGAATCATAGGTGTCTTTCGAGTGTAGCTCTGCAGGCTTTGATAGATTTCCTTCAGGGTTTTTAAGTCAGGGATAGGCATAGAGGTCGGCATAGGGGTTCCATTTTGTACAACTCAGTACAGAATAGACACAATGAAGGGGGCGGGAGTTCCTATCGGTATGGAAAATGGCGTGCAATAAGAAACAGCTCTTCATCCGTTGAAGATGAAGAGCTGTTACAGGTACTAAAATTTGTCAGAAAGCTCCAAAATTTCCCACAATCAATTAAGGCACTATCGGTTCTTCTGGATCACGTGTGTGATGTGGTCAAAGTATCCTGTCCCAACTTCTTTCTGAGGGCATGAAAAGGTGTAGCCTCGTTCAAATGCAGCCTGCTCGGGTTGCTGAACCATTTCTGCGTAATGTTTCATGCCCTCTCCCTTACCGTAGTGATAAGCCAGATCAAACATGTTGTGCCACATACTGTGGATACCTGCCAGTGTGATGAACTGGAATTTGTAACCCATCTCACTTAGTTCATCCTGGAAGCGGGCAATGGTTTTATCGTCCATGTTCTTTTTCCAGTTAAAGGATGAAGAGCAGTTATAAGCCAGTAGTTGATTCGGGTATTCGGAACGAATAGCCTGGGCAAAGGTTCTTGCTTCGTCCAGATCCGGTGTCTCTGATTCATACCAGAGCAGGTCGGCAAAAGGTGCGTAAGCCAGTCCCCGGGCAATCGCCTGTTCAATACCCTTGCGGGTGCGATAGAAGCCTTCTTTGGTTCTCTCGCCGGTCAGGAAAGGCTGATCATAGTCATCGATATCAGAGGTGATCAGATCAGCTGTGCTGGCATCGGTTCTTGCCATAAGCAAAGTCGGAACTCCAGCGACATCTGCGGCCAGTCGAGCAGAAATCAGTTTGTCAACAGCTTCCTGGGTAGGAACAAGAACTTTTCCTCCCATGTGTCCGCACTTTTTGACAGAAGCCAGCTGGTCTTCAAAGTGAACACCCGCAGCGCCAGCTTCGATCATGCTTTTCATCAGCTCGTAAGTGTTACGGACTCCACCAAAGCCATCTTCACCATCGGCAATGATGGGAGCGAACATATCTCTGTATCCTGCATCGCCTGGTTCGATACCATTTTTCCATTGGATCTGATCTGCTCTCATGAAGCTGTTGTTCATTCTTTCGATTAACGCCGGTACCGAATCTACCGGATAGAGAGATTGATCGGGGTACATGGAGCTGGCCGAATTATTGTCGGCAGCCACCTGCCAGCCAGACAGGTAAACGGCTTCTAGTCCCGCTTTAACTTGCTGCAGTGCCTGACCCCCTGTCAGAGACCCCAGACTGTTTACGTAACCCTTGCGTGACTTGTTTTCATAGAGTAGAGTCCAGAGTTTCTCTGCTCCCATTTGTGCAAAGGTATTTTCTACCTTAATGGAACCGCGCAGACGGACGACATCCTCAGCTTTGTAGGTGCGTTTTACATTGGCCCAACGAGGATTTTCTGACCAGTCCTGTTCGATACGGGCAATCTCTTCAGCGCGATTATAAGTTGACATTGTATCGCCTCTCCTGAAAATCAAACGGTTGTTTGTCAAGGCAATTTCAATCTATAACAAAAGATAACAAACTTGATAATTTATTATGGTTATAGTGAATATTCTCATCAAAAATGTCACAATATCCTTCCCTTGCCACTAAATAGTTGGCTCTTTTACTGAAAAACTCTTCTTTATAACCGGAAAGTTAATGTCACAAGACTTCCGGAAGCTTTAAAGCAGTATTCTCTGGATTCAGGTGTCCTGAAGTGTCATTCAAAGAGCTTGCTGCCGCTTATAGCAATAAATGGGGCGTTTTTCAGGATCAGAGGATTGTTTGACTTTGCAGCAGGGGGATAACTATTCTTGGCCATCTGGCGAACCGCTTCAGGATGTAAACAAAAAATATGAACTTGGCTCGTGTTGATCTGAACCTGCTGGTGTATCTGGATGTGCTTCTGCGTGAAAGAAGTGTCACTAAAGCGGCTGAGCAACTGGGCATAACCCAGCCAGCGATGAGTAACGGGTTGAAAAGACTCAGGAGTTTGTTTAATGACCCTCTGCTGGTAAGAACCAGTGAAGGCATGTCTCCAACAGAGAGGGCTCTTGCCCTGAAACCCCAGATTGCAGACGCTTTGAAACTTTTGGAGCAGGCTCTTCTGCCCAGAGATGCCTTTAATCCTGGAGAGAGTTCCAGGGTGTTTCGTGTTATGGCCAGTGATTATTCAGAATCCACTGTCATTCCCATGGTGCTGAAAAAGCTCAGAGCTGAGGCTCCGGGGATTACTCTCGATATTCTCACGCCCAGCGATGTGACCTTTCATGATGTGGAGCATGGTCGTGTTGATATGGCCATTAACCGTTTCAGTCATATGCCGCAATCTTTTCACCAGTCATTGATCTGGGAGGACTCTTTTTCCTGTGTCCTGAGTCGCGACAATCCGGTTATTGGTAATTTCACCCTTGATAGTTATCTTTCCGCGCAGCATATATGGGCAAGTAAGACAGGTATGGGTGTCGGGGTGGGTATTGACCCAAAAGATGTTCAGCAACTCGGATGGGTTGATGAGGCGTTGTCGGCTATTGGTCACAAGCGTGACATCAGGGTCCTGACGAGACATTACCAGGTAGCCATGCTGCTCTCATCCCAAAATGACCTTATTGCGACTCTGCCCAGTAAGTTGGCTGAATTGCACCGCCATGAAGATGAGCTGGTGGTTTTGCCGCCGCCGTTTGAGATCCCCCCAATCCAGCTTCGTATGGCATGGAGCCCGTTGTTGCATCACGACGCCGGGCATAACTGGCTACGGCAGGTTATCAAAGCTACTGCACAACAAACCAAGCCGGGTGACGACCCTGTTTGATAACAAATGATAATTTATGTGAAATAAGTGGTCTAACTATCTAGAAAGTTGTGTTAACTAGTGTTAATCTCTGATTGCCTTTGAGCGATGGCGGGTAGCTAAGTGCTTTGCCTGTCGAAGTCCTGATAATACCCAAACGAGACCCACCGGAAGGTAAGATAAAATGAACTGGTTAACACAACTGAGCACAGAGCACACGCTTTACCCTGTGGCTGATGAATGTATTGAAAATACATCAGAAAGTTACTACCTGATCATCGCTGAGCAAAAGCAGGAATCACATCCGGACGATTGAGTTTCAGAATCCAGAAAAGCCGCCGTTGTGCGGCTTTTCTGTGCATAATCTTTGTTAATAATTGCTATTTATTGAAAAAATATCATATATAACTGAGTTGAATTGGTCATCACCTGTCGGTTCAAACAGAATAGTGCTCAGACTTGAGCTGTCGGATTTTTTGGTGAAAATCAGGCGGTCCATCTCAACATTGGCATTGTCCCCCACCTTATTTCGGTGAGGGTTCCCTGTTGGTCACCTGACAGGTTTCTGTTACATGGTTCGCTGCTCAGGGAGTAATCTTGGTTACTGCGTAAAACTCTCCCAGAGGGAGCTTTTATTGGGCTAATCAAGTTTGCTTCCAGGGTCTCAAACCAACTCTGCAGACTTAACATCCCGTGAGCCCCACGGCAGGTCTGACAGAAGCAGAAAAAATAGTTCACAGGCTTGCTCTTCGCAAGCCCCGCTTACATCTCCACCTGATTCGGTGGTGGTCTTACGCGAATTGAAGATAAAAGCGTGTAGAAGGAAGGCATATGGCTGATCGTATTCAGATCGGAGGTTTGCAGATAGCAGCCCCTATCCACAATCTCTTGGTTGAAGCTATTGAGGGCACTGGAGTGACTTCAGAGGTCTTCTGGTCAGGTTTTGAGGGTGTTCTGGATGAGTGCGTCCTTGAGAACAGGTCTCTGTTGCAGAGGCGGGAGGCTCTGCAAAATCAAATTGATCAGTGGCATAAAGAGCATAAACAGCAGCCCCATGATCCTTCTGCCTATAAACAGTTTCTGTTGGAAATCGGTTACCTGCAATCTGAGGGTGAAGGCTTTAAGATTACGACGGAAAATGTTGATACAGAAATTTCCTCCCAGGCGGGACCTCAGCTGGTTGTACCTGTGATGAATGCTCGTTTTGCACTTAACGCAGCGAACGCTCGTTGGGGAAGTCTTTATGATGCTTTGTATGGTACTGACGCTATTCCTGAAAGTGATGGTGCTGAGCGTGGTAAGGGCTATAACCCTGTGCGTGGACAGAAAGTCATCGCTTTTGGTAAGGCATTGCTTAATCAGGCGGCGCCTCTGGCTAAAGGAAATCATTCCAGGGTGGCCGGTTATGCTGTCAAGGAAGGGGAATTGGCTCTCTCTTTGGACGATGGCAGCGTAACGGCGCTGGCCCAGCCTGAAAAGTTTGTCGGGTATACAGGCAGTGAAAAAGCGCCTGATAGTGTTCTGATCAAAAATAATGGCCTTCATATTGAGATTCAAATTGACCGTCAATCTCCTATAGGAAAGGCTGATGCGGCCGGAGTGAAGGATCTGGTGGTAGAGGCAGCTCTGACAACTATTATGGACTGTGAAGATTCTGTGGCTGCCGTCGACGCTGAAGATAAAGCGTTGGTTTATCGAAACTGGCTCGGATTAATGAAGGCAGACCTGCAGGACACATTCATTAAAGGTGATAGAACCTTAACCCGTCAGCTGGTTGCTGATCGTAACTATACATCCCCCGCAGGTGAAGCGTTTTCTCTGCATGGCCGGAGTCTGATGTTTGTTCGAAATGTCGGGCATCTGATGACTACTGATGCCATTCTGGATCGTCAGGGAAATGAAATTCCAGAAGGCATTATGGATGGAATGTTTACTTCGCTGATTGCCATGCATGACCTGAAAAAACAGGACGGCATGAGAAACTCCCGCACCGGCAGCGTTTATATTGTTAAGCCAAAAATGCACGGGCCAGAAGAGGTAGACTTTACCAATAAGCTGTTTGGCAAGATTGAAGATGTTCTGGGTCTTGAGAAAAATACCCTGAAGGTTGGCATAATGGACGAAGAGCGTCGTACTTCTGTCAATCTCAAAGCCTGTATCCGGGCGGCCAGAGATCGCGTTGTCTTCATTAATACAGGTTTCCTTGATCGTACTGGAGATGAAATACACACCAGCATGGAAGCTGGTCCGATGATTCCAAAAGGCGAAATGAAACAGTCCGCCTGGATTAATGCTTACGAGGACCAGAATGTTGAGGTAGGACTTGACTGTGGTTTGGCCGGTCGTGCTCAGATTGGTAAAGGTATGTGGGCTATGCCGGATGAGATGGCCAAGATGCTGGCGACTAAAATCGGGCATCCCCAGTCAGGAGCGAATACCGCCTGGGTGCCTTCACCTAATGCCGCGACACTGCACTCTACTCATTATCATTCCGTAAATGTTCTTGAAGTTCAGGAATCTATAGCTGAGCGTCAAAGAGCGAGTCTGGATGATCTTCTGACTATTCCTTTGCTGCACGACAGGGCTTCTCTGACTGAAGATGTGATTCAGCAAGAGCTGGATAACAATGCTCAAGGTATTCTCGGTTATGTTGTTCGATGGGTGGATCAAGGTGTGGGTTGTTCAAAAGTTCCTGACATCCACAATGTTGGCTTGATGGAGGATCGCGCAACGCTGCGTATCTCCAGTCAGCATATGGCCAACTGGATGAGGCATGGTGTCTGTTCTGAGGAGCAGGTGATGGATGCCATGAAGCGTATGGCAAAGGTGGTTGATGAGCAGAATGCCGGGGATCCTGAATACCGACCTATGGCTCCCGATTATGATGCCAGTGTTGCTTTTAAAGCAGCGTGCGAGCTGGTCCTGAAAGGTTGTCAGCAGCCTAATGGATATACCGAACCGGTACTGCATGCAAGAAGGCGTGAATTTAAAGCCACTGCAAAATGAAATAACTGAATGGTAATAAATAAAGCCCTCAATTGAGGGCTTTGTTGTCTTGAAGCGATTTGCTCGCTTCGCTATCGTCAGGTTAGATCGCTCTAGCTTGAGAAGCAGCGTTGCCCACATAATTCGCGGGTGTCAGCTTCTTAAGTTCAGCTTTTACCCCGGCAGGCATGTTCAGGTTGTCAATAAAGGTCTCCAGAGTCGCCTGGGTGATGCCTTCCTGACCACGAGTCAGAGCCTTGAGCTTTTCGTAAGGCTGCTTAATACCGTATCTGCGCATAACTGTCTGGATGGGCTCCGCCAGAACTTCCCAGGCATTATCCAGGTCTTCATTCAGGCGTTCGGCATTGATCTGTAGCTTGCTGATACCTTTCAGAGTCGATGCATAAGCAATCAGGCTGTAACCCAGACCCGCTCCCAGGTTGCGCAGAACGGTTGAGTCTGTCAGGTCGCGCTGCCATCGGGAAACAGGCAGTTTCATAGCCAGATGCTGCATAACGGCATTAGCAATACCGAGGTTGCCTTCGGAGTTTTCAAAGTCAATCGGATTAACTTTGTGAGGCATGGTGGAAGAGCCTACTTCGCCGGCCACAGTTTTCTGTTTAAAGTATCCCTGGGAGATATAGCCCCAAATATCACGATCAAAATCGATCAAGACAGTGTTGAAACGGCAAATGGCATCAAATAGTTCAGCGATGTAGTCGTGAGGTTCAATCTGGGTGGTGTAGGGGTTCCATTCCAGACCCAGACTGGTGACAAACTTTTCAGCATGTTGCTGCCAGTCAATTTCAGGGTAAGCGGACAGGTGAGCATTGTAGTTACCAACGGCACCGTTGATTTTGCCTAGTGGAGTAATTCGGTTGATTTGCTGAACCTGACGGCGCAGACGGTAAGCAACGTTTGCCATCTCTTTGCCCAGCGTGGTAGGGGAGGCTGTTTGTCCGTGAGTACGGGACAGCATTGACTGATCGCTGTGCTGATGAGCAAGACTTTCGATTTCCTTGATGATCTGATGCATGGGCGGAAGTACCGCCTGTTCAATGCCAGTCTTCAACATCAGCCCGTGAGACAGGTTGTTAATGTCCTCGGAAGTACAGGCAAAGTGAACAAACTCACTGATAGTAGCCAGCTCATCGTTATCCTGTATTTTTTCCTTGATCAAGTACTCAACGGCCTTGACATCATGGTTCGTGGTGCGCTCAATTTCCTTGACGCGCTGGGCATCCTCAAGGGAAAAGTTGTCGACCAGCCGGTCTAAGAGGACGTTAGCACCCTTGGATAGTTCAGGAACTTCGATGATTTCGGGGTGGCTGGCCAGTGCCTGTAACCATTTAACTTCAACGGTCACTCGAAAGCGGATCAGACCATACTCACTGAAAATGCTTCTCAGGCTTTGGGTCTTGTCCCCATAGCGACCGTCGACGGGGGAAACAGCAGTCAGTGCAGACAGCTCCATGTTTAACATGCCTTATGCTCATACAAAGGACGCATCATACCGGAAAAAGGCTTTGGATGCAGGGTGGATGATTTGGTTTAAAGCTGATTCAAGCCGTTCAATAACTTTTTTCGGCTAAGTAATAACTGCCAGCGGCTGCCACCTGTCTGGCGCCAGAGAATGGCAGCCCGTATCCCGGCAAACAAAATGGCGCGTATCTTGTCAGCATTGCCCTGATTCTGAAGATGTTGGAGGTCGCCTGAAACTTGTACTCTTGTCTTAAAGGTGCTGATGGTGTCGAGGTAAATACCGGCAAGGCTGGCAATAACATTTTCATGGAGGATGCCAAAGTGGTCGGCCTGTTCCCTGCAGCGTTGCAGGCGCTGGGAGATCTCATTCAGCATGTCACGATTTCGGGAAAGTTTGCGTTCCAGATGTATCAGGGTCAGGGCATAACGAACGGTGTCGGCCTGGATCGCGTCGGCCTGACGTTGCAGGACATCTTTCAGTATTTTTCTGCCAGTGAGCAGGCTGTCGTAACCATTGAAGACATCCTCAACGCGATCAGGAGAGATGACAAACAGGCTGCCAATCAGTGGTTCGAGTGGCCCTTCACTGATTTGCCCGCTCTTGGCCAGACGTTCTACAAGGCCAGCAGCCTGAAAAATCGCTGAGAGGGCAGCTGCCTGTTCCTTTGCTGTGTATTGCACCTGAGTTTCTCTACCTTACTTATGCTTTCTCTTTTCGGAAGGTTGTCTGCTCCCGGTTGTGGAGAGTTGAGCGAACTGATTGATGTCTTATTGAATCTGAGCCTCACTCAGAGAGTGATGTCTGGTTTCAATAACTCCACCGCCCAGACAAATATCATTCTGGTAGAAAACAACAGACTGCCCCGGAGTGGCCGCCCTCTGAAGTTCGTCAAAAACCACAAGATATCTCCCATCTGGTGTTCGCTCAAGGCGGCAGGCCTGATCCTGTTGTCGATAGCGGATCTTGGCGGTCAGGCTGGCTGGCATTTCGGGCGCTGAGCCGGAGATCCAGAATATTTCAGAAGCGGTCAGGGCTTCAGAGAACAGCAAGGGGTGACTATTGCCCTGAGCAACGATCAGTTGATTGTTCTCAAGATCTTTCTCAACAACATACCAGGGCGATTCTGAAGCGCCTTTCAGTCCACCAATACCAAGCCCCTGCCTTTGGCCGATGGTATGGTACATCAAGCCTGAATGCTCGCCAATAACTGTGCCCTGATCGGTCGCAATGTCGCCAGGCTGGGCCGGAAGATACTGCTTCAGGAAATCACGAAAACGGCGCTCACCAATAAAGCAGATACCTGTGCTGTCTTTCTTGTTGTGGGTGATCAAATCGTGTTCTTCTGCTATGCGCCGAACTTCGGGCTTTGCTATTTCACCCACTGGGAACAAAGTTCTGGCCAGTTGTTCGGTTCCGACCTGATGCAGGAAGTAGCTCTGGTCTTTATTGGGGTCAAGACCCTTTTTGAGGCAAGCCCGGTCATTAATGTTGTCTCTGCGGGCGTAGTGGCCCATGGCGATACAGTCAGCTTCCAGTGTCAGGGCATAATCCAGAAAAGCCTTGAACTTGATTTCCTTGTTGCAGAGAATGTCGGGGTTGGGGGTGCGTCCGGCCTTGTATTCCTGCAAGAAATGCTCAAAGACATTATCCCAGTATTCAGCAGCAAAATTGGCTTTATGGAGTTTAATGCCAATTTTGTCGCAAACGGCCTGAGCATCTTCCAGATCGGTCATGGCAGTGCAGTATTCAGTGCCATCATCTTCCTCCCAGTTTTTCATGAACAAACCTTCTACCTGGTAACCCTGCTGTTTGAGCAGAAGTGCAGATACCGAGGAATCAACACCTCCGGACATACCCACGATTACACGGGTGTCCTGAGGGTTTTCGTCAGAAAAAGTGGCACAAGAGTCTATCATAGTTAATGTATGGCTGAATCGGGAAGCAGGGCATTGTACCTGTCTGGCTAATTCAGTTCTATAGAGTATTTCGATATGCAAACAGAAGATTGTGTAGCAAAACTACATTTATTCCTTACGCACATTGGTATATCTTATAGGCGATAACGTCAAAAGCGTTACGGGGCTGTGCAAATAAAGTGATAAATAGTGGTCGTCAAACTCCACTTAAACCCCTCCGCAGAGGCACCACAGCCAGTTGTTTTTTGGAGATAACATGACAACAGATACAACCAGAATTATTTACACTATTACTGACGAAGCTCCCGCCTTAGCCACCTATTCACTGCTCCCTATTCTCAAGGCTTTTACCCGAGCCGCAGACGTAGCCGTTGAAACCAAGGATATTTCACTGGCTGGTCGAATCATAGCTAATTTCCCTGAGAAGTTGAGTGCAGCACAAAAGCAAAGTGATGCTCTGTCTGAGTTGGGTATGCTGGCTAAGACGCCTCAGGCAAACATCATCAAGTTGCCTAACATCAGTGCTTCTATCCCGCAACTGACAGATGCGATCAAAGAGCTACAAGAACACGGTTATGACATTCCTGATTTTCCTGTAGAACCCGGGAATCCTGAAGAAGAAGTCATCAAGGCTCGTTATGCCAAAGTGCTTGGTAGTGCGGTAAACCCGGTTCTTCGAGAGGGTAACTCTGATCGCCGTGTTGCGGCTCCCGTAAAAGAGTTTGCGAAGAAGCATCCTCACTCTATGGGTGCCTGGACTGCAGATTCCAAATCTCACGTTGCTCATATGCACAGCGGTGACTTCTACTCCAGTGAGCAGTCAGCAGTCATGCCCGAGGCTACGGATGTAAGAATCGAGTTTGTTGGCAGTGATGGATCTGTTTCGGTGCTAAAACCGAGTACGAGCTTGTTGGCCGGTGAAGTTATTGATAGCGCTGTCATGAATGTGAAAGCTTTGAGGGCATTCTACGAAGCTTCTGCTCAGGAAGCTAAAGAGCAGAATGTTCTGCTCTCCCTGCACCTGAAAGCAACAATGATGAAGGTTTCTGACCCGATCATGTTTGGTCATGCTGTCACAGTCTTCTTTGAAGACGTGTTTGAGAAACACGCTTCTCTATTTTCAGATCTGGGCGTCGATCCGGACAATGGTCTGGGTGACGTTTATGCCAAGATTGCCAAACTGCCTGCTGAGCAGAAGGATGAAGTAAAGGCGGATATTCAGGCCGTATACAAGACTCGCCCTGAGCTGGCGATGGTGGACTCCGATAAGGGTATTACCAACCTGCATGTACCGAACGATGTCATTATTGATGCATCTATGCCTGCCGCTTTGCGTTCCTCGGGCCAAATGTGGGGGCCTGACGGAAAGCTGCATGACACCAAAGCTATGATTCCTGATCGTTGCTATGCGGCTATTTATCAGGAAGTCATCGATTTTTGTAAGGAGAACGGTGCATTCGATGTCACTACTATGGGTAATGTTTCCAACGTAGGTCTGATGGCTCAGAAAGCTGAAGAGTATGGTTCTCATGACAAAACCTTCAAGGCTCCTGCAAACGGCATTATCCGTGTTGTAGAAGAGTCTGGCAGTACTGTGTTTGAGCACAATGTTGAAGAGGGTGACATCTGGAGAATGTGTCAGACCAAGGACGCGCCAATTCGCGATTGGGTCAAGCTGGCCGTTAACCGTGCCCGGGCAACAGGGGCTCTGACTCTTTTCTGGCTGGACGAAAATCGTGCCCACGATGCCAACCTGATTGCCAAGGTCAACGAATACCTGAAGTTCCACAATACCGAGGGTCTGGATATCCGTATTCTTTCTCCGGTGGACGCTTGCCGTCTGAGTATGGAAACGATTCGGGCAGGTAAAGATGCCATTTCCGTGACCGGAAACGTTCTGCGTGATTACCTGACTGACCTGTTCCCGATTCTGGAGCTGGGTACCAGTGCTAAAATGCTCTCTATTGTCCCTCTGCTGGCTGGCGGAGGTCTGTTCGAAACTGGTGCTGGTGGTTCAGCTCCCAAGCACGTTCAACAGTTTGTTAAAGAGAATCATTTACGTTGGGATTCTCTGGGTGAATTTCTGGCTATCGCTGTATCGCTTGAAGATATTGCCGTTAAGACTGGGAATGCCAGGGCCCAGATTCTGGCTGACACATTGAACGCTGCTATTGGCCAATATCTGGATGCTAACAAGTCTCCTTCCCGAAGGGTGAAAGAGCTGGACAACCGTGGTAGTCATTTCTATCTGGCTCAGTTCTGGGCAGAAGCTCTGGCGGCTCAGCAAGTAGACCAGGAACTCAGCAGCAAGTTTTCCGGTCTGGCAAAGGAGCTGGTCGAGAAAGAAGGTCAGATTGTCTCGGAACTGGCAGATTGTCAGGGGGGGGGTGTTGATCTGGGTGGCTATTATGAGCCCACTCCAGCTAAAGCCACTGAAGCTATGCGTCCAAGCACTACCTTTAATGCGGCAATTGATGGCATGATTTAATTTCCGGGCATTTTTACCCATCAAGAATGGCTGCAGGCTTGTTCTGTGGTCGTTTTCTTGCTTGTCAGATCAAATGATTATTTTTCTGATTCTTTTGCTATTTTATTTCGGTTGTCAGTCGATGGTATCCATGAAATCAATAGCTTTTGAAGTGACGAGTGATGTAAATTGTTTTTCTTTGCTCTCAGCGTGTTTAGAATGGTATTCAGGGTGTAGTGCTTTTGACGTTTTTCGTCATCGACACCTGGTTACAGGCAGTCCAGAGCCTGGTTAATTCAGCTGTAAATTCACCTGGAAGCGAGTGCAATGCAGCAGATAGCAGTTCATCAATACATGAGTAACTTTGAGTGGCTTCGTCTAAGCTTAGAGAATGAAGGGATAGAGCAGGAAGGCGATCATGATATCGCTCTGGCACCAGCTAAAGCCAGAGTCAAACCGCCCGCTATGTATCAGGTTCTGCTCTTGAATGATGATTTTACACCGATGGATTTTGTGGTTGAGGTCCTGGAGAAATTTTTCAGCATGAGTAGTGAACAGGCAACACAAATCATGCTGATGGTTCATACGCAAGGCAAGGCTGTATGTGGATTGTTCAGCAAAGATGTTGCTGAAACCAAAGCCCAGCAAGTCAACGAGTACTCCAGAGAATTCCAGCATCCCCTGTTGTGCAAAACAATTAAGGCCGATTAGTGTTCTCAGGGTAATATCATATGCTCAATAAAGACCTCGAACTGACTCTTAACAGTGCTTTCCGTGATGTAAGAAGCAAGCGACATGAATTCATGACCGTGGAACATCTGCTTCTGGCACTGCTTGATAATGAATCCGCTTCCCGAGTACTTCTAGCTTGTGGTGTAGAAACCGAAAAGCTGCGCAGGGAACTGATTGATTTTGTTGATTCAACAACCCCTTTAATACCTGCCAACGATACCGAGCGAGAGACCCAACCCACTCTCGGGTTTCAGAGAGTTCTGCAACGCGCTGTATTTCATGTGCAAAGCTCAGGAAAAAAAGAAGTCACCGGTGCTAATGTTCTGGTTGCAATCTTTAGTGAGCAAGAAAGTCAGGCCGTTTATTTTCTGAAGCAGCAGGATGTTGCCCGCATAGATGTCGTCAACTATATCGCTCACGGAATTTCCAAAATGCCGGGCAATGAGTTGGAAGAGTTGGGTGGAGAGCTTATGGAGGAAAGCACTGACTCAGAGGCAGCCGGTCAAGACCCCCTTAAAAATTATGCCACTAACCTGAACGAACAGGCCCGTATAGGTAAGATTGATCCGCTGGTAGGTCGGGCAGAAGAGGTTGAGCGGGTATCCCAGATATTGACGCGACGTCGTAAGAATAATCCTCTGCTGGTGGGTGAAGCCGGAGTTGGGAAAACAGCCGTTGCTGAAGGTCTGGCAAAAAGAATAGTGGACGGAGAAGTTCCTGAAGTACTCTCCAAAGCGGTTGTGTATTCTCTGGATCTTGGTTCGTTGCTGGCTGGAACCAAATACCGTGGTGATTTTGAGAAGCGATTCAAAAAGTTGCTCAGCGAACTTAAAAAGCTCGATAACGCCATTCTCTTCATTGATGAGATTCACACTATTATTGGTGCCGGTGCTGCATCCGGTGGTGTTATGGATGCTTCTAATCTTTTAAAGCCACTGCTGACTTCTGGCGATCTTCGTTGCATAGGCTCAACGACCTTTCAAGAGTTTCGTGGTATTTTCGAAAAAGATCGTGCCCTGGCTCGTCGTTTCCAGAAAGTGGATATCAGTGAACCGAGTGTTGACGATACCATTGATATTCTTCGTGGTCTCAAGAGTCGCTTTGAAGAGCATCACACCATTGAATATAAGGATGATGCCCTGAAAGCTGCAGCAGAGTTAGCTAATCGCTATATCAACGATCGTCATATGCCTGACAAAGCGATTGACGTTATTGATGAGGCTGGTGCTTATCAGCGTCTTTTACCAGAGAATGAGCGCAAGAAGATCATTGAGGTGGGCGACGTTGAAAGTATTGTCGCCAAGATTGCCCGGATTCCACCTAAGTCTGTTTCTTCTTCTGATAAAGAGTTACTTTCCAAGCTTGAGAGGAATCTCAAAATGGTGGTCTTCGGCCAGGACGAAGCCATTGTTTCTCTTTCAACTGCGATTAAATTGTCGCGTGCTGGTTTGAAGGCGCCTGACAAGCCGGTGGGTGCTTTCCTGTTCTCTGGGCCAACAGGTGTCGGCAAAACGGAAGTTTGTCGTCAGTTAGCCAAGTCCATGGGGGTTGAGCTGGTCCGTTTTGACATGTCCGAGTACATGGAAGCTCATACAGTTTCCAGACTGATAGGTGCACCTCCTGGCTATGTCGGTTATGACCAGGGAGGACTTTTGACAGAAGCGATCAACAAGACACCCCATTGTGTCTTGTTGCTGGACGAAATTGAGAAAGGGCATCCGGATGTATTTAACCTGCTTTTGCAGGTGATGGATCACGGCACTCTGACAGACAACAATGGTCGTAAAGCTGACTTTAGAAATGTTATTCTGATCATGACGACCAATGCTGGTGCTGAAAGCATGACGCGTACTTCTATTGGTTTCACTGAGCAGGATCATACGACAGACGGTATGGAAGCCATTAAGAAAACCTTTACACCGGAATTCAGGAACCGTCTTGACTCCATCATTCCCTTTGACTCATTGACCGAGGATACTATCAAGCATGTTGTCGATAAGTTCCTTACAGAGCTTCAGGCGCAGCTGGATGAGAGAATGGTTCAGATTGACGTTGATGATAAGGCACGAGAATGGCTGGCAGAGAAAGGTTATGATCGGATGATGGGGGCTCGTCCTATGGGGCGTGTTATTCAGGAGCATCTCAAGAAGCCCCTGGCGGAACAGATCCTTTTTGGCAAGCTGTCTGAGAGTGGTGGCTTTGTCCGCGTGACAGTCAAGAAAGGAGGGCTGTTCCTGAAATTCGAACCTGCCAAAAGCCTGACTTCGGATCTTGAAGTTGTGGATGGTGAGCAGGGCTGAAAAAAAGCCAGGAGAGGGACAGGGGCAAGAGGCCCCTGTCAGCGGGAACGGTATGTGATACGGCCTTTGGTCAGGTCATAAGGAGTCAGTTCAACTTTGACTTTATCACCTGTCAGAATGCGGATGTAGTTTTTACGCATTTTGCCTGAAATATGTGCGGTCACAACGTGACCGTTCTCCAGTTCTACACGGAACATAGTATTAGGCAGGGTGTCAATGACAGTGCCTTCCATTTCAAGACTTTCTTCTTTCGCCATATAAAGTTTGACCTCAGGAATAGAGCGTTAGCTGAATAAATCTGGCAGGCATTCTGCCTGAAAACCAGCTTTAAAGCAAAGTGAACCGGCCTTTATCCATATAAAAACATTCTCTGTCATCACTTTCGATCCCCATCAAATCCTGATTGACCAGATAATACGGTGAATTAACTGGGAGTTAATGTCGCTGTAGCTGATTAACCCTGTCTGAATAATCAGTTACAGTGTATGTCAGGACGACTACCTCAAAGTAACCCAGCGGTTGTTAACATAGACTTCCAGAGGACGGTATTGAATTTTGTAACTCATTTTTTTGCAGTCCTTGATCCAATAGCCCAGGTGAAGGTGCTTGAGCCCCAGTTTTTTGGCTTCCTCTATCTGCCAGAGAATGCAGTAACTGCCCAGACTTCTGGTTTTGCTGACTTCAGGGTCATAAAAGGTATAAATTGCAGAGAGTCCATTTGACAGCTCGTCGGTGACTGCAACAGCCACGAGTTTTTCGTCCAGCCAGAATTTGTAGTAGCAACAGAATTCAGGGCAACCTACCAAAAAGGATTGGAATTGCTCCATTGAGGGAGGGTACATATCGCCATCGCGATGCTGTATGGAGATGTATTTTTTGTAAAGCTGATAGGTTTCTTCATCGTATTCAGCTTCGGATCGGGTGACCAGGATATCCCGATTTTTTTTTAATAGCTTTCTGTGCTTGCGTCTGGGTTCGAAACTCTTGGCAACCACTCTGGCCGGAATGCAAGCGTTGCAGCCCTGACAGTGAGGTCTGTATACGTGTCGACCGCTTCTTCGAAATCCAATGTCGGCCAAATGCCGATAAAGAGCTGGATCCAAGTCTTTGTCGGGATCCATAAATAATGTTATAGCCTGCTTATCCTCCAGGTAGCTGCAGTTGTGTGGCTGGGTTGCGTAAAATTTAAGATCTTTAAGTGCGCTCATCAGCTTCGGCCGTCCATTGCCCTGTCTAATTCCAGTGTGCACTGGTTGCAGGCGTTCGGCAACCGTCTTTCAATGCCTTGAGAAATGCATCCCGGCTTATCATTCTCGCGCCCAGTGACTCCAGGTGGGGGCTGTGTATCTGGCAATCGATCAGATGGAAGTTTCTATTCAGCAACTCTTTGCACAACATAATCATTGCAAGTTTTGACGTATTGGTTTCGAAACTGAACATGGATTCTCCAAAGAATACTTTGTCAATCGTGACGCCATAAAGCCCGCCCACCAGCTTATTGCCTGACCAGACTTCCACCGAATGAGCCAGACCCTCTTTAAAAAGGGCAGTATAGGCTTCTTTCATTTCTTTGATGATCCATGTGCCATCCTGATTTTTCCGGGGCGACGAGCAGGCAGTCATGACTTCACTGAAGGCTTCATCAAAACTCACTCTATAAGAGTGTTTTTTTAGAAAACGCTTCATGGAGCGGCTTATGTGCAGATACTCTGGATAAAGCACCATTCTTGGGTTAGGAGACCACCAGAGAATGGGTTCGCCTTCGTTGAACCAGGGGAAGATGCCCCTCTTGTATGCGTCAGTCAGTGTTTCAGGGGCAAGGTTGCCACCCATAGCCAATAGGCCATCAGGGTAATCCAGAGCCTCATGAGCAGCAGGAAATTGAGGTCTATCGGGATCTAGTAAAGGAATGGTTTTGCGCATTATCTGGGCAGCCGGGTTAAAAAAGAGATCAGGTTTTCGGTTTTACTGTTAGTGAATACGGCAATCTCGGTTTTTGATTAGTGTATTCGCTAATGGGCGTTCGTTCTCGCAGGGGCTATTTTCATAGACTCTTTCCCCCTCATCAACAGGAGATAGCTGTGACCCAGCTTGTTGAATTATCCCCTCAACCTATTTGGCGACACTTTCAGGCACTTTGCAAGATTCCCCGCCCCTCCAGGCATGAAGATGCTGTGCGTGCCTACGTAAAGGAGTTTGGCGAAAATCTTGGTCTGGATACCCTGATAGACGAAGTCGGCAACGTGATCATTCGCAAGCCAGCTACTCCGGGTATGGAAAACCGCCGTGGCGTTGTTCTCCAGAGTCACCTGGACATGGTGCCTCAAAAAAACGCAGATACAGAACATGATTTTACTAAAGATCCTATCAGGGCGTACGTTGATGGCGATTGGGTTACTGCGGAAGGAACCACTCTGGGAGCCGATAATGGTATTGGTGTTGCAGCGGCTATGGCGGTGCTTGAGTCGACGGATATTCCCCATGGTCCTGTTGAAGCTCTGTTTACCATTGATGAAGAGAGTGGGATGACCGGAGCTCACGGTCTTAAGCCTGGTTTGCTGAAGGGTGAGATCATGCTGAACATGGACTCTGAAGATGAAGGAGAGCTCTATGTTGGCTGTGCTGGTGGTGTCGATGTTTGTATTTCTCACAGTTACCAGGAAGAGTCTTTGGAGGAAGGATATAGCAGTTTCACTCTTGCTTTGAAAGGCTTGAAAGGCGGTCATTCCGGTATTGATATCAAACTGCAGCGGGGTAATGCCAACAAGCTGATGGTGAGGCTACTGAAAGCCTTGTCTGGAATAGGTGCCAGACTGACAGAATATTCCGGCGGTTCACTCAGAAATGCAATCCCGAGAGAAGCCTTTGCTCAGGTAGCTATCCCTCTAAGTAGTCGCGAAGAAGCTGCCCGAATAGTTGATGAGTATCTGAATGTATTTCGTACAGAGCTGTCAGAAGCAGAGCCAGATCTGAGTCTTGTTATGCAGGTCTCAGAATCTGTTCGGAAGGCTATGACCCCGGAAGCACAAAGTCAGCTGATGAACACCCTGCATGTATCTCCAAATGGCGTCCACCGGATGAGTCTGAGTGTTGAAGGGGTGGTGGAAACATCAAATAACCTGGCCGTCATCAAGATAAAGGAGGGTCGGATTACCATAGAAAACATGGTACGAAGCCTTATTAACAGTGCCAGGGAAGAACATGCCGAGAGTATTGCCGGTCTTTATCGGTTAATCGGAGCAGAAGTCAAAAAGCAGGGGGGTTACCCCGGATGGAGGCCCAATGCTGAGTCTACTATTTTGAAAACCATGAAGGATATTCATGAACAGGTGTTCGGTTACGAGCCTGAGATCAAAGTCATTCATGCTGGCCTGGAGTGTGGGTTACTGGGTGGTGTTTACCCAAACTGGGACATGATTTCTTTTGGCCCAACCATTCGGTTCCCTCATTCACCGGATGAAAAGGTCCATATTCCGGCGGTTGGAAATTTCTGGAACTACCTGATTAAAACACTGGAGGCCATACCAGAAGCCTGATTGACCAATAATGCTGTCAGAATGAGCAAATAAACTGGCAGCATTGCAAAAAATTGTGTAAATTGCGCTTTCCTAGGGGAAGTAAGTGTAATAAACTTGCCTCCGTCTAAAGTCAGTCTGCTTTTGCCAGCCATTGAATGAAGAACAATTGATCTCATTATCAAATATCCCCCATACATGTGTGGATGCCCTGCGCTGGCAAGGGCAGCTTCCTGTTGTCATCACTTCAAACTCTTTTCGGAGGTAGGTAATTAATATGGGTACCCTGAGCGCGGGAGGCCGTTTCTTTAAAAATGAAGAACTGGACGTTATTGAGCAACAGCGCCTGCAAGCTCTCCTTGATATCACTGATCAGCACGATAAAGAAGTGACTCAGCTGAAGTCACGGCTTGATGCGGCTGAGCAGAAGGCTGAAAAGCTGAACAAGCAGGTCAAGAGCGCTGATAACGAGCTGAAAACGCTGCGAGCCAGCAATCCTGATCGTATGAAGAAACAGATCAAACGTCTGCAGGAGCAGAACCGGACTCTGACGACAGAGAACGGGACACTGAAAACCAAGCAGAAGCAGCTCACTCAGCAGCTCAATGCCAGTAAGCAGGAGCTGGAGCAACTTCAGGCTGAAAAGGTTGATCAGGAAGAAAGCGAAGAGAGCTTGTAAAAGGCTCTTGTAGTGTGCAGCAGGCTGTGCAGCGTATGGATATGAGGCTCAAGCCATCAGGCAGTTATGTCTTGAAAAGATATATACTGTATAGCCCTTGCTGATTAGCACGTTTATTCATCCAGTTGCCATTTCCTGGTAAAGGAGGTTCGATCAAAGCCCAAAATTCATTTATCCTTTCGTGGGGTCTGTATAAACTCTGTCTGTATCATCAGAGTGCTTTCTTGCCGTGCCTGTCAGGTAGGGTAATAAGCCATCAGGAGGATAATATATGAGTAACTGGTCGTTGTGTCAGTATGAAGGCGTTGATCACCTTGAGAAGTCCTATACCTTCAAAAAGTATTCGAAGTCTCTCTGTTTTCTTAATGCGGTGGCGGGACTGGCGGAGTCCTACGTACATCATCCAAGAATGATTATTGAGTGGGGCAAGGTAACGGTTGCCTGGGGGACTCATGAGTCTGAACAAGGGTCAGGAGTCATGGCCAGAGATCGTCATCTCACTCAGGAAACGGATCGATTGTTCGAGCTATTGCAGGTCAAACAGGTGTCGGACGATATCCAGCTATGATTATCTCTGCGTTGGCTGATTGAACCAGAACATGGGTGTGTTTTATAACCGTCAGAGAAAATTTTTATCTAAGGCATACCTGGTAGCGATCAAGCAAGAATAAAAACTTGCCAGGGTGGTGATCGAATTTGCAACAGAATGTTGGTCTGCTTCAATACAATCAAACAACAACGAAGCCGTCAGTTGTCATCAAACACCCTCAGGGTTAATGTAGGGCTACAGAGTAGTTATTTGATGACTATCAGCCATGAAAGTCCTTGAGGGTATTCTAAAAAACAATGAATGAGGATTTCATTAATACCTATCTAAATGAACTTCAACAGGAAGAGGTCGGCCGGTGTTGTAAATGCAAAAGGATTTCTCTGCGCTTTGCCAAGGTCGTTGCTCAACGGAGTCACGCTGATAAGGCTCATAAGAACAAGTAGACATCCTCACTCACCCGTGCCTGGCATACTGAAATAATGAGCCTTTCGTACTTACCAACTTGCAAGATAATCCCAAATACTTCTTACGCAGTTCCGAGATTTTTTTTGATTGCTTTATAGTAATCCCACTGTTTAATGCATTAATTTATAGAAAAATATAACATCCCGGGCTTCAAAACTGAGCACTGCCTGCCATTGTTCAGCAAGGTGCTGAAAGGTTTCTATTGAGTAAAAACAGACATGGGTAGGATCATTCTTGTAATGCCATCTGCAAAAGGCTTCCTGATCTATCACCATTTTGGTCATGAATGCCAGTGTCCCGCCGGGTCTGATCATACTCCAGAGTTTCGGCAACCATACATCCGGTTGATGGATGTGTTCTATGACTTCAGTGACTGTGATAAAATCGTACGTTTTTTCCAGAGCGCTTTGATCCGAATGGAAAAAGGGGTCATACAGAGCCATAGGCCAACCAGCTTCAGCCATCATCAAAGAAAGTGTGGGGCCAGGCCCGCAGCCAAAGTCCAGTCCCTGTGCATCCAAAGATATCCTGCCTTTCAACGGCTCTGTCACCCTTGAAAGAAATTTTCGATATCCCGGCTCAAAGGCATTGTTTGTATGAAGCTCATATTCTGAGCGTTCCAGCTCAGGCGTTGGCCAGCTTTTTTTATCAGCAAAAACCAGTGAGCAGTCAGAACATCTGAAATAATCTCTTCTTTTATCGCTGGCAAAGTCTCTGGATAAGGCACTGCACAGGGGACATTGACTGTTTTCAGTGGTTGAAAGTGACATTATTAATCACTTTCATGACGGTATTCAGCGAATTTGGATATAGGCACCCAGCCCGTCTGTTTCTGTTGGTTTTCTACCCAGGCCCAAGCGTTAATCTCACGCATGATTCTCAAATTTTCACCCGCTTTCACACTGAGTTTCCTGGCGCTAAAGTCCTCTAATGCAATCCCGTGTTTCTGGTTCAAACGTCTTATCAGAGGCAGGGGAGTCCAGCCTTCTTTGCCCGATCCAGTTGTGACCCAGATCCATCCGGGAAACTCATCATCACTTTTACCTAATATCAGACTGTCACCTTCACTGAAAGTCACTGGGTCCGGGTAGCAGGCCTGATAATCTTCTATAACCTTGACTGTTTTCATAACTCAGCTTTTAGTAGACAACTCTTTCATACCCTCTTCCAGACCCTTCACCGTCAGAGGGAACATTCTGCCCTCCAGCTGTTCATGGATGATCTTTGTAGAATGGGTGAAAAACCAGCTGTCTTTATTGATGGGGTTCAACCAGATAGCATTATCAAAATGATCCAGAACACGCTGCATCCAGGTGTGCCCCGGTTCTTCATTCCAGTGTTCAACGCTTCCGCCCGGTGAGGTGATTTCATAAGGTGACATCTGGGCATCTCCAACAAAAATCACTTTGTAGTCTTTACCAAAGCGATGAACGATGTCCCAGGTTTCGGTTTTTTCACTTTGTCGTCGGACGTTGTTTTTCCAGACCCATTCATAGAGATAGTTATGGAAGTAGAAAAACTCCATATGCTTGAATTCAGAGCGTGCACAGGAAAAGAGTGCTTCACAGTCTTTGACGTGAGCATCCATGGAGCCACCGATATCCATAAAAAGCAGTACTTTCGCTGAATTACGCCTTTGCGGAACCATTTTTATGTCCAGCAACCCTTTATTGGCTGTGGATCGAATGGTGTTATCGAGATCCAGCTGATCCGGAACCCCCTGTCGTGCGAATTTTCTGAGTCTGCGCAGGGCCATTTTCATATTGCGACTGCCCAGTCTTTCATTGTCATCCAGGTTCTGGAATTCCCGTTTATCCCAGACTTTGGTGGCGCTCCGGTTTCTGCTCTCGTGTTGGCCAATACGAACCCCCATTGGATTGTTACCATAGGCACCAAAAGGGGATGTGCCGCCAGTGCCAAGCCATTTATTCCCCCCGGCATGACGTTCTTTTTGCTCCTGCAGACGCTGCTTCAGTGTCTCCATCAATTCTTCAAGGCTGCCGAGTGCCTTGAGCTTTTCCCGCTCTTCTTCGCTGAGCTGATTGATGAATTCTTTTCTGAGCCAATCTTCCGGTATAGTGGCTTCAAGCAGATCTTCAACGCTCTCAATGCCGTCAAAAAAAGCTTTGCAGGCTTTATCGAAGCGGTCGTAGTGACGTTCATCCTTGACCAGTATGGCTCTGGATAGTTGATAAAATGCTTCGTTATCCGCGAAGACTACATGAGCCTGCATAGCCCTGAGCAAGTCAAGGTACTCCCGGGTACTGGCCGGGACACCAAAGGCGCGAACCGTATCGAAAAAGTTAGTCAGCATCGGTTCACCTTATCGACGAGTCATGAAGGCGAGCCGTTCCAGTAAATGAATATCCTGTTCGTTTTTAACCAGGGCTCCGTAGAGTGGCGGTATAGCACTGCGAGCATCGCTGTTTCTTAGCACATCGACTGGTATGTCGTCAGAGTTCAATAGCTTGAGCCAGTCTATCAGCTCAGAGGTAGAAGGCTTTTTCTTCAGGCCGGGGATATCCCTTAATTCAAAGAACATCTGCAAAGCTTCGGAAACCAGCCCCTGCTTCAGGGTGGGAAAGTGAACATCGACAATCTGCTTCATGGTCGCCGGATCAGGGAAACGGATGTAGTGGAAGAAACAGCGTCTGAGAAAGGCATCGGGCAGTTCTTTTTCATTGTTACTGGTGATGATCACGATGGGCCGCTGTCGGGCCTTAACCATTTTCCGGGTCTCGTAAACAAAGAACTCCATCTTATCCAGTTCCTGAAGCAAATCGTTGGGGAACTCGATATCAGCCTTGTCGATTTCATCAATCAGCAGAACCACTTGTTCATCGGCTTCAAAGGCTTCCCACAATTTACCTTTGACGATGTAATTGCCGATATCGTGTACTTTTTCATCGCCCAGCTGAGAGTCGCGCAATCTTGAAACAGCATCGTACTCATACAATCCCTGTTGGGCCTTGGTGGTGGATTTGATGTTCCACTGCAAAAGTCGTTTGCCCAGGGATTCTGCTACTTCTTCTGCAAGCATGGTTTTTCCGGTTCCGGGTTCGCCCTTGATCAGAAGAGGGCGTTGCAAGGCAATGGCCGCGTTCACAGCAGTTTTCAGTTCGCTGGTTGCAATATAATTGTCGGTAGAATCGAATTTCATGATCACAATCGGATTTGTTGGCGTTAGAGTTCTGTCAGCACTCTAACGAGGTTTGTAGCTGCTGTGAATACTTATTTGATATTTTGTCCGATCAACGATGACTATCTTTCCATGATCTCTGTGACTTTTACAGAGGCTACGACAGATTTAGGACATTGTTGATTTTTTCTGTCAGACTGTCCGCTGAATTGATTCTACTTTTCAGGCTAAGGAGTGACTAAATGGGTTTTGAGATTACAGCCATTGCATTGGTAGTCCTGATCGCTGTGCTGATAGGTACTGGTGTCAGAATGGTTCCACAGGGCTTTCATTTCACCGTAGAACGTTTTGGTAAGTACACCCGAACACTGTCTCCCGGCCTGCATGTCATAGTGCCTGTTGTTGACAGGATTGGTAAAAAAATCAATATGATGGAGCAGGTTCTTGATATACCTTCACAGGAAATTATCTCCTCCGATAATGCCCAAGTAACGACAGATGCCGTTTGTTTTTACCAGGTTCAGGATGCTGTTCGTGCGTCCTATGAAGTCAATGAACTCTATCGGGCTATGCAGAATCTGGTGATGACAAACATTCGTGCGGTTCTCGGTTCCATGGAGCTGGATGAGATGTTGTCCAACCGTGACCGTATTAACAACATGCTGCTCCTCAAAGTGGATGAAGCTACCAGTCCATGGGGAGTGAAAGTGACTCGCATCGAGATTCGGGACATAGCTCCTCCTAATGATCTGGTGGAGTCCATGGCCCGTCAAATGAAAGCGGAGCGGGAGAAAAGGGCTCAGATACTTGAAGCAGAGGGTAGCCGGGAAGCGGCTATCAAAGTAGCAGAAGGTGAAAAACAGGCTCAAATTCTACAGGCAGAGGGTGAGCTGGAAGCAGCCAAGAGAGAAGCTGAGGCCAGGGAAAGGCTGGCAGAAGCAGAAGCGCGGGCGACTGAAGTCGTTTCCCAGGCTATTGCTAATGGAGATGCCCGGGCTATCAATTATTTTGTTGCGCAAAAATACGTGGATGCCTTGCAATCTGTTGCGGCGGCGGAAAACAGCAAGACCATCATGATGCCACTGGAAGCAGGCAATGTGATTGGCTCGCTGGCGGGTATTAAAGAACTCTTCGATGGCTTGAAGAAAACACCCTGACAGGATCTGGTATATCAATGGACTTTCTCAATACTTTGCAACCCTGGCATTGGTTGATTGTTGCGTTCCTGTGCCTGGGTCTGGAAGCTCTTGGGGCAGGAGGCTTCCTTCTTGGCAGTGCTGCAGCGGCTCTCCTACTGGCAGCGTTGGTGTGGCTGCTGCCTGAAACCAGTTGGGCCTGGCAACTGGTGTGGTTTGCATTGAGCAGCCTGATCTTTACGGTGGCTTACTGGAAATTTTTCCGTCGGGTGAATGAAAAAAGTGATTACCCTCAGTTAAATCAGCGTTCTGCTCAATTGATCGGCCGGGTGCTGGTTCTGGAAAATGACCTGCCCGGTGGGCAGGGAAAGATCAGGGTTGGTGATACCCTCTGGTCCGTCAAAGCGCCCGGAGATCTTGAGAAAGGCTGCTCAGTCATCGTCACTGGTGCAGATGGGATGATACTTCTGATTGACAGACATAACTGACCATGGAGAACAAACTGTGGGGCCGATAAAAACAAGCCTGCACTTTATCACTCAGAATCTGATGAAGTTGAGCTGGCTGGCACTGCTTGTTGTTTTGCTGCTGTTGTTTTTTGGCAGCTGGTTGTTAATGTGGCTGTCCGGAGAACAGGAACTGACTTCTCCGGAGATCTGGTTTTATTATTTTGTGGCCACGGCAACTACGGTGGGTTACGGCGATTTCACCCCAGAAACAGCGGGCGGAAAAATGACTGCTTCACTTTTGGTAATGCCGGGCGGTTTGGTGATTTTTGCCGGCTTTCTCGGCAAACTGTCTTCATTTTTTGTCGAGTTATGGAGAAAAGGCATGAAGGGGAAAGGCGATTATTCAGCATTGGCCGGGCATATAGTGATTTTGGGCTGGCATCCTGAAAGGACAGCCAGAATGATCGAACTGATTTTCGGTGATATCCGCAGAGAAGATCGCAAGGTAGTGCTCTGTGCCACAGAAGAGATGGACAACCCTTTTCCTGATCAGGTTTTGTTTATTCAGGGCAAGAGTCTGAGTGATTATGAACTGCTTAGCAGGGCCGGAGTGACTTCTGCCGACCGGGTCATCATTTACCGCTCCAACGATGACAAAACACTGACCAGTTGCCTGACCGTAACAGCAATGACGAAAACCGCTCATATCGTGGCCTGGTTTGAGCATGAACATATGGTCAAACTGCTCAAGTCCCATTGTCCGCAAGTGGAGTGTCATACCAGTATTTCCATGGAGATGCTGGTGCGATCGGCTCAGGACCCCGGTTCTTCTCGAATCCAGGGGCAGCTTCTGTCAACGTTGATTGGCCCCACACAATACAGCGTTAAAGTCCCTGAAGATTTTGAGGGAGTAAGGTTCAATCGATTGCTGGAATTTATGAAAAAACAGCATGAAGCTATTGTTCTGGGAGTCGCTGAGACGGCCACCGGTGATGATCTGGTTCTCAACCCCAATGGTGATCAGCGAGTAAAAGCAGGTCAACTGGTTTACTACATGTCGGCACAGAGAATTCGCTCCGGAGAAATTCGCTGGAGCGATATTAAGGAGTAATAAGGCATCCCGATTCATTATTCACTCATGACGGTAGTGAACCTGGCCTTCCCGGAATGCAATAAATTCTCCGGACTTCATAATGTTCCAGCTCTCATTGGTGGTCAGAGGTTCGGTGGCGACTAGAGTGACAATATCGTTTTTAGTTGTCACCTGCTTAAAATCAACACTCAATGAATCATCCTTCAGAGTCGCTTTTTCAAAAGGTGCTTTTCGGGTAATCCAGCTTAATTTGGTCGAGCAGAAGCAATAAAGATGTTTTGAATCCGTTAATAACATATTGAACACCCCCAGCTTTCTTAATTCCAACGCCAGCTTATGAATGTAGCGGTGCAGGGTTGCAGCCCGTGCAGGGGGTTTAGGAAAGCGTTCCCTGAGCTGGCACATTAACCAGCAGAAAGCATATTCGCTGTCAGTGGTGCCCACCGGACGGTAATAGCAAAGCGGTTTTTTCTTGATCCCTTTAAGCTGGCCATTATGGGCAAAGGTCCAGTTTCGTCCCCAGAACTCCCGGGTAAAAGGGTGGGTGTTTTCCAGAGAAACCCGTCCGGCATTCGCCTGACGGATATGGCTGATCACAATATCGCTCTTGATCGGATAATTCCTGACCAGTTTGGCGATTTCTGACTCACAGCTCGGATGGGGGTCGCGAAACTCACGTACTCCCGCCCCTTCATAAAAGACGATACCCCAGCCATCACTGTGGGGACCGGTGCGTCCGCCTCTCTGCATCAAACCACTGAAGCTGAAGCAAATGTCGGTCGGTGTGTTGGCGCTCATGCCCAGCAGTTCACACATCTCAACTGTCCGTTAGTATTGTTTCTTGGCATTGTTTGTTCCGTTGGTTCACAAAACTATCAGCAGGTGGGTTCCTGCCTTTTGGATCGTATCTCGCTACCAGAGGGTTTCGGAGCTCGCTCAGTTTTTTTCTTGTCTGTGTTTGACTTCTTTACGGGCAGGACAAAGGCAATCAGGGCCGCTAATCCAGCGGCGAACACAATGATCATTCCTGTTCTGGACATGGCTTCAAAACCGTGGGTCATGCCATCGTATATCATTGTAAACAGCGCGGGAGACAACAGATCAGAGCCTCTGGTTATCCACCAGGGTGTGCAAAGCAGGGCAGCAGCTGTAAAACGCAGTACCCACTTCAAGCGCGCAGGCAGTCTTCCGGTAATCATAATAAGCGACACCAGACAACCCATTGCACCTGCCAGGTAGATTGTCCAGCCTAGAATAAATTGCGAACTTGTCATCCTTTCTCCTGTTGACGATGGCACCGGGCTAAGCCAGAGCTGGAGGAAAATAGCCGATAAGAAAAAATCAGGTGGTCGATCCCGGGATGTCGGCCGATAAAAACTGAAACAATAGTCTATATTGATGCAGGTGTTAACCCGTGAATATTACGCCTGAAGCAATCCAGAGTCTTAACTTGAGGCCACTTTAGCATATGTTTCCGGCAATTTGATCTTTTCCCGGCATGAGGCAGGTATTGCCTTCGCAGTCATGGCTATCGGGGTAGATAGAAGATACTGCTTTATCGAATGACAACAATAACCCAAGAGGACGGACTATGGTCAATCTATCTGGGGTTGCCTCCTGGTTTGACTGGCTGGCACTCCTGTCACTGATTTTACTGTGGGTAGGCTATACCATTTTTGCCTATCGAAGGGGGCAGGCAACGGCATGTCTGGCCAGCGTTCTGGCACTCTACAGACGAGACTGGATGTATCGGCTGCTTGGCAGGGATAACCGGATAGCCGATGCCAGTCTGCTCGCCAGCCTTCGGGCATCTGTCAGTTTCTTTGCTTCCACCAGTATTCTGGTTATGGCGGGCCTGATCACCGGAATTGCAGCATCAGAAGAAGCGGTCGGCGTTCTGTCGGCTATGCCTTTTGTGACGACCAATACCCGTGAACTCTGGGAACTGAAGGTTTTGGTCATGCTGGTTATATTTGTGTATACCTTTTTTGAGTTTACCTGGAGTCTCAGACTCTATAACTTTACCTGTGTTCTTATGGGGAGTGCCCCTCTGATGCAGGATATCAGTGGTAATAAAACGGAACAGAAAGTATTTGCGGACAAGGTGGGCTTTATCATGACGCTGGCCGCCAACCACTTTAACTACGGCCTGCGAGCCTATTATTTTTCTCTGGCCACATTGTCCTGGTTTATTCATCCGTCTCTTTTTATCATCAGCACGGTCATGGTGGTGGTTATTCTGTACCGTCGGGAGTTTCATTCCAAAGTGCTTGATACGCTCTCTGATGCTGCTAAGGAGTAGCAGGCAAAAGAATATTCATAAAATTCTCGAATTCTGCCTTGAAATCAAAAAGCCTGTCCCCACATTAGTTTCAAAGCAATTTATGATCAGGCTGATCGCTCATGAGAAGGTTCTGAACGACGGCCACTGGCAGAAAACAATGTAGAGGGCCAAATGACTGCAGAAGCCAAAAAAGAAACACTGGGTTTCCAAACCGAGGTCAAGCAACTTCTTCACCTCATGATCCACTCCCTGTACTCCAATCGCGAAATCTTTCTGCGGGAGTTGATCTCTAACGCTTCAGATGCTGCTGACAAACTGCGCTTTGAAGCGTTGCATAATGATGGTTTGCTGGAAAGTGATCCCAATCTGGATATTCGTGTTGATTTTGACAAGGAAGCAAAAACCGTTACCGTCGCTGATAACGGCATTGGTATGAACCGTGAGGATGTTATTGCTCACCTGGGTACCATTGCCAAGTCCGGCACCGCTGACTTCCTGCAACAGCTGACCGGTGACCAGAAGAAAGACTCTCAGCTGATTGGTCAGTTCGGCGTCGGTTTCTACTCTGCCTTTATTGTCGCTGATAAGGTCACCGTTGAAACCCGCAAGGCGGATGCACCGGCTGAGCAAGCCGTCCGTTGGGTATCTGACGGCTCCGGTGAATTCACCGTTGAAGGGATCAGCAAAGAAAAACGTGGCACCTCCATCATCCTGCACCTGAAGGACGATGCCGAAGAGTTTGCTGACGGCTGGCGTCTGCGCAACATTGTTCGCAAGTATTCTGACCATATCTCCATGCCAATTCTGATGGTCAAGCAAGAGATGCCTTCAGAAGAAGAGGAAAAGGAGGAAGACAAGGCGCCTGAGTGGGAAACGGTTAATACCGCAAAGGCCCTGTGGACTCGCTCCCGTTCTGATATTACTGATGAAGAGTACAAAGAGTTCTACAAACACATCAGTCATGACTTTGCTGACCCTATAAAGTGGAGTCATAACCGTGTTGAAGGCAAGCTGGAATACAACAGCCTGTTGTTCATTCCTGCCAAAGCTCCCTTCGATCTTTATAATCGTGATATGCAGAAAGGCCTGAAGCTCTACGTTCAGCGCGTATTCATCATGGATCAGGCCGATGAATTCCTGCCCATGTACCTGCGTTTCATTAAGGGTGTGGTGGATTCTAACGATCTCTCCTTGAACGTATCGCGTGAAATCCTTCAGAAAGACCCTGCTGTCGACAGCATGAAAGCCGCATTGACCAAGCGTGTTTTGGACATGCTGGAAAAAATGGCCAAGAAGGAAGAAGAGCAGTATGCAGAGTTCTGGAAAGAGTTTGGTCAGGTATTAAAAGAAGGCCCTGCCGAGGACTTCGCAAACCGTGAGAAAGTTGCCAAACTCCTGCGTTTTGCTTCTACCGAGAGCAAGGGTAGTGATCAGGATCAGTCTCTGGAAGGCTATGTTTCCAGAATGAAGGAAGGTCAGGACAAGATCTACTACATCACTGCAGAAACCCACAATGCGGCGGCCAACAGTCCTCACCTGGAAGTGTTCAGAAAGAAGGGGATCGAAGTTCTTCTGCTGAGCGATCGTGTTGATGAGTGGCTGATGTCGCACCTGAACGAATTCGATGGCAAACAGTTTGCAGACATCGCACGTGGTGACCTGGATCTGGGTCAACTGGACGATGAAGGCGACAAGAAAGCCCTGGAAGAAAGTGCCAAGGAGAAAGAAGATCTGCTCAAGCGCATCAAGGATGCCCTGGTGGACCAGATTGAAGAAGTCCGTGTAACGCACCGTCTGACGGATTCACCCGCTTGTCTGGTCGTAGGTGAACAGGATATGGGCGCCCAAATGCGTAAGATCATGGAAGCTGCGGGTCAGGCCATGCCTGAATCCAAGCCTATCTTTGAGATCAATCCTGAGCACCCTCTGATTAACCGTTTGGATCAGGAAGCAGATGAAGATCGTTTTGCTGATCTGTGTCGTGTGGTCTTTGATCAGGCCAAGCTGGCTGCAGGTGGCCAGCTGGATGATCCTGCCAGCTACGTTCAGCGTTTGAACAAACTCCTGTTAGAAATGGCAGGCTAACAAATATTGGAGCTGGAGCTTAATCTAAGTTCCAGACCTCAACTGTCACTTGTCCAGTTTTTCCACCCTGCCTTAAAGTCATGCCTCAATTCTGACCATCGATTTTTGACATCGTGCCTGAACTCGTTCATCTCTTTTCTAGCTTTCAATTCAAGGCGCTTGAATTTTGAGTCCGTATTGTTCATTTTGACATCAATACTGGCCTGTTCTGCCTCGTGTCTGAGTTTATTGGCGGCTTTTATAAAGTTCTCAAGTGTTAACACCTGACACAGATAGTTGCTGATAGGCTTAAACTCCAGAGCCATGTCTTCAAGAAACTCCGCCAGTATATAAAGCAGGCTGTCCAGACTGGATCTGGATTGAACGTCCCGATTATAAGTACGACCACTGGCGGTTTGCGGAAGGTTGTCAGTCTCAGACTGATACGGTCTTCCAGATAGTTGTTGTCCTTCTACTTTCATAAACGATACCTCCCTGTTCGTTTTAATCCCTGTTTGATTGTAGAGTTTTTTAATGCTGTATTGGTCCTGTTTCGTAAGTTAGATAACCGGTTGGTTATCATTCGGTCGGTTGATTCATAAGCGACACCTCCCTCGTACCTTTGGTCCCTCCATTCGTTTAGTCATTACAATGTTTGCACTCAGAATAGTGGAGAGGACTCCTTGAGCAGTATACGACCTTGATCGATTAGACTTAGGGCTAACTTGACAAAATTACTGCCAGTTCAGTTCATTGTTTCCAGTTTTGATCTACGCTGTATTAAGGCTGAAACGGGTTTTTCTCACCAGTTCCCTGTGACAGTGGCATTCTTTCATGAAGTCCGTCCGTACCGTATTTTTGTCAAAATGGCTGACTGTCCTGTTAGCGATTCTTCTCATTTCTGGCTGCAGCATGCAGTCATCTCCCATTCTTTATCCAAAAGGTCCGGTTGCTGAAACCGAGCGGAATCTGTTATTCCTCGCGACAGCCATCATGCTTTTTACTTTGCTGCCCGTTTACCTGATCACTTTCTGGTCATGCTGGCGTTATCGAGCCAATGGCAAAGGGGCCTATCGGCCAGACTGGCACAAATCCATTTTCGTTGAACTGTTTATCTGGGCCGGTCCACTGGTCATTATCGTTGTGATCGGTGTTCTTGTTGTGATTTACACCTACCAACTCGACCCCTACAAGCCTCTGGTCAGTGATGAGAAAACGTTCAGGGTTCAGGCAGTGGCTCAGAACTGGAAGTGGCTATTTATCTACCCGGACCAGCAGGTAGCGGTAGTCAATGAACTGGCTTTTCCCAGTGACAGACCCGTTAATATTGAAATTACTTCAGACACGGTCATGACATCCTTCATTATCCCTGCGCTGGGTGGCCAAATTTATGCCATGGCCGGGATGACCACTCATCTGAACCTCAAAGCCTTCGAGCCAGGTCGTTTTACTGGAAGAAATACCCAGTTCAGTGGCCGGGGCTTTCCTCATATGGTATTTGACGTTCAATCACTCTCTGAAAGTGACTTTGCACAATGGCTCGATAACGTCAAAAAAGCAAACAAACGACTGGACTCAATGAGTTATCAGAAGCTCCTCAGGCCGGAAACAAAGTACCCGGTAGAGTACTACTCCTGGGTTGAACCGGAGCTGTTCAGTCGAATCGTTGCTAAATACACCGGAGCAAGCGGTGCCTTACCCCTGCAAAAAACCGGAAGTCTGGAGTAAGCCATGTTAGGCAGATTGACCATTGATGCACTGCCGTTCTATAGCTCGGTTGCTATGGGAGGCGCTCTTGTTACAGTGATGGCTGTGCTTTTGACGGCTCTGGCCGTGACCTGGGCAGGCAAGTGGCGATATTTGTGGGAAGAATGGCTGACCAGTGTCGATCATAAGCGAATCGGGGTCATGTATATCTTGCTGGCACTGGTCATGCTTGTCCGTGGGGTTATTGAAGCCGTCATGATGCGAACCCAGCAAGCGATTGCTCTTAACAATGATGGGTATTTGCCGCCAGAGCATTTTGAGCAAATTTTTACTACCCATGGCACTATCATGATCTTTTTTATGGCCATGCCGTTTCTTACTGGCCTGATCAATATCGTTGTTCCCCAGCAGATTGGCGCCAGAGATGTGGCTTTTCCCTTCATGAATTCGGTCAGTTTATGGCTGACTGCTGCAGGTGCCGGGTTGGTGGGAATTTCCCTGGTTCTGGGCAAGTTCTCGACAGCGGGCTGGACCGGGTATCCACCTTATTCAGGTATTGGTTTCAGTCCGGGAGTTGGTGTCGATTACTGGATTTGGGCACTGCTTGTCAGTGGTGTGGGCAGTACGATGACCGGAATTAACTTTATAACGACCATTTTAAGATGCCGGGCTCCTGGCATGAAATTGATGCAGATGCCATTGTTTGTCTGGACCACACTCTGCACCAGTATTCTGATGGCGTTTGCTTTTCCTGCCCTGACCGTAGTGGCGGCTCTGCTGGGGCTGGACCGGACAGTGGGGATGCACTTTTTTACCAATGAGCTGGGTGGCAATATGATGAACTTTGCCAACCTGATCTGGATCTGGGGACACCCTGAAGTCTACATTCTGATTCTGCCTGCTTTCGGTGTATTCTCTGAAGTAACCGCTGTGTTTTCCGGGAAAAGGCTGTTTGGTTATCATTCGTTAGTCTACGCCACCATGGCTATTGGACTTTTGTCGTTTACAGTATGGTTGCATCATTTCTTTACTATGGGCTCCAGTCCAAACGTCAACGCCATATTCGGTATTGCCACAATGATTATTGCTGTTCCCACAGGCGTTAAAATATTTGACTGGCTCTTTACTATGATCAGGGGGCGGATTGTTTTTCATCCCGCTATGCTGTTTACCATCGGTTTTATTATTACCTTTGTAATAGGGGGTATTACCGGAGTCTTGCTGGCAATTCCTCCGGTAGACTACCAGATGCATAACACCACCTTTTTAGTAGCGCACTTTCATAACATGCTGATACCCGGCGCCTTGTTTGGTTACTTTGCAGGCACTCAGTTCTGGTTCCCCAAGGTCTTTGGCTTCAGACTTAATGAGTTCTGGGGCAAGATGGTGTTTTCCTGCTGGTTGATCGGTTTCTATCTCGCCTTTATGCCACTCTACGCCCTTGGGCTTCTGGGTATGACAAGGAGGCTTGAACAATACACCCAGCCTGATTGGCAACCTTTTCTGCTGGTGGCTTTTGCAGGTGCATGTTTTGTACTGGTTGGCATTTACAGTGTCTTTATGCAGTTTTACGTCAGTGTCAGAGACCGTAATCAACATCGGGATCTAACCGGTGATCCATGGAATGGCAGAACTCTTGAGTGGGCCACCTCCTCACCGGCAGCACCCTATAACTTTGCTGTGATACCCAAAGTCAACTCTGTTGATGCCTTCTGGGAAATGAAAAAAAAAGGGGAAGCCTATTATTTTCCTGATCAATACAGCGCCATCATAATGCCCGCTAATACCGGAGCGGGCGTTTATATTGGTTTGTTTGGATTTTTAGTAGGGTTTGCTTTCGTCTGGTATTTATGGTGGTTGGCCATCCTCGCCATGGTCGGTGCGGTAACAGTATTGATCGTTAGAAGTTCTAATGATCATGAAGAGGAGATCTTTACATCAGAAGCTGTCATGGCCATTGAGAGCAAACGAAAGGCTCAGTTAATGTCTGCTGAAAGTCTCTCACCCAGAGGAGGGCCTGTATGAATCAGAATGCGCTCCAACAAGCCATGGCTGAACATCTTGAAGAGTACCTTGATAACCGGGAATTCGGTTTCTGGCTCTATCTGATGACGGATGCGATTATCTTCGCGCTGCTTTTTGCAACCTATGTCAGTATGTTCAGAAATACTGCCAACGGACCTGGGCCCATTGAACTTTTCGATCTCAAACATGTCTTTCTTGAAACCGCCTGCCTGTTGATCTCCAGTGTCACATTTGGTTTTGCCTGGTTGGCAGCTATGCATAAAAAACGACCGATTGTAATGCTTTGGTTAATCATTACCCTCGTTTTTGGTGTCACTTTTGTTTCTCTGGAAATCGCCGAATTTGCAGAAATGATCAGAGAGGGGGCCGGGCCTCAAACCAGTGGTTACTTGTCGTCTTTTTTTACACTGGTTACTACCCATGGCATCCATGTGAGCATTGGCATGCTTGGCATCCTGATGATGGTGTTGCAGGTTTTTATGAAAGGGCTGACGCCCCAGGTCTGCTCCAGGTTGTATCGCCTCGGTTTATTCTGGCATTTTCTGGATATTGTCTGGATAGGGATCTTTTCTGTCGTTTACCTACCGGTGTTCATATAGGAGGTAGCCGTGCAAGCACATGAACATAGCCTGAAGGACTACCTTGCAGGGCTCGTTCTGGCGATCGTTCTGACGGTGATCCCTTTCTGGGTCGTCTGGTCCTCAGCTTTCCCGGCCAAAATACTGTTTGCCATTATTGCATTGTGTGCCTTGATTCAGGTGCTGGTTCACTTGCGTTTTTTTTTAAACATCACCCTCAGGCACACGGGCAGAGACTATCTGACAGCGCTGTTTTTTGCCGGAGTTCTGATTTTCATTATGGTGGGTGGGACTATCTGGATATTGTTTGATCTGAACTTCAGAATGATGTGAGTGGCAGAAGGCTGCAGCCTAAAGAGTCAAGCGACAATCGCGTTATATTCTTTCACTTTCCTGGCGTATATAGCCGGACCTCTCAGTGGGGTTTCACGATATTTGGCCCGCAGATCAAGACCGGTGCGATAGATGGTTTCGATGCAGCTATCGAGTGATACTGCCTGAGTTGCGTCACCAGGCATAGCCAGACGAGCAGCAGTGATTGCCTTGATAGCCGCCATACCATTTCGCTCGATGCAGGGGATCTGGACCAGGCAGATCCCACCTCTGCCTGACAGCCTGCTTCTGCGCCCGATATGTCGGGTTCAAATATTGCCTTAAAAAAGCATTGTCATTTGGCGTGTTCTCTCATAAAATACTTCAAGATTTTGGAAGTTGTTGGTTTTAAAGACTTTTATCTGAAAATCGATCCATTACGGCGAGTTAGCAAAGCGGTTATGCAGTGGACTGCAACTCCATTTAGACCGGTTCGACTCCGGTACTCGCCTCCATTCTCTTTTTTAAGAATCTAATCTTTCACCCATGGCAAAATATATGGGGCTTCGATGCCGGAGCATGTCAGTTGATTATCTATTTTCCAGGCTTATGATGAGTTCAAGAGGCGTTGGCCACTAACTTAGTGGTAAAAGAAAGCAGCCCAGCGGCTTGGGAACTCTTTCCGTTCCTTGATAAATTGCAGCAGGGTTTTCAAGGGCATTAATTTCAGGGAAGCCCTGGCCTTCTTGTAGCCGAGGCCGTAAACAGGATCGTCACTGTTTTCTATTGCTGCTCTGCGGAATTCTGCGTCTTTTGTATCCTGATTTTTCAACCAGATATAAGTACCTAACCAGTTGGTTTCGCATATTCTGGAAGATGCCTCTGGATCAGAATATCGTTGAACTCTCTGGCTATCACCTGACCATTGGCTGTTGTAGAGGTGCTCCATCGGGTCAGACCCAGTATCGGCCTTTCATTATGAAAGTTACTTCGGCTGGCTTAACGATTTAGACTGTAAGTCTGACAGAACGACCAGAAGGATGAGACTAAGTCTTGTCTCGATGCAGATTATAGAATCAGTAATAGAGCCAGTGTGATTATAATACCGAAACCAGTATCGACTATGGCTTTACCCACAGATGAAGTGGGTACCTTGCTGATACTCGAATCCATACTGTAACTTGAATTAATAATGGAACTTGAATTGATAACGTAGCTTGAATTAATAATGGAGCTTGAATTTGAAAAGGTACTGGATACTGCGTTGTTAACAAAAGCGTAGTTTGTCATGTTTACCGGGCAGACTTCCGAGTCGAAGTATAAATGATCTTCGAGATTGATCAGTCCGCTGCAGGCAGTCGCTGTGGAACCTTTGATGGCTGTCCAGGTGTTGATGGTCTGGTTGATGGCGTAGGGGGCAGGTGATGCCGTGACAACGGATGAGCTGGGTGTCAACCTTTCGCACTCATTTCTCAACAGGAACGGATCAGCCGCTTTCAGGCTGAATTGTTCCTCGATTTGTCGCCACGGACTGTGTCCTTGCAGGTGATTACAGGCAAAGGCCAGTTCAATTGGTGCTTTGACGATTAAAGCGGTCTCTGTCACCTGAATCTGATTGCCTGCCAGGTTAAAAAGGGGACGTTCGGCATTGTTCTCTGTATGACCTGTAAGAACGAAGCCTCCTCTCCTTGATATTAGTAACCAGCGGTGATTATTGGATGCGATGCCACTATTAGAGATGTTGACTTTGTTTCTGTAGATATTCACACTGGTTCCGGATCCAAGAATAAACTCAGCTGCGTCGGCCATTTTGCCCTGCAATGTGTTCCCGATAATCTCCAGTCTTTGCGACTGGTTCTTGATGGCAGGAAGATGAATAAACACCGCTTCCGCAGGAATACCGTTGGTAGTCGGCATGATGTTATTACCTATGACCGTGTTATTGGCAAACCTCAGACCCGGGCCAGATTGAGTGGGGTCAATCGATGCATCCAGAGGTTTTTTGCAATCAAGATAAACTGCAACCCATCTAGGGAGACGGAATACGTTGTTTTCGACAATCAGCCTCCGGTTAGAGCACGCAGCTCCAATAATGATGATATGATCTTCGTTGGTCATAGGTCTATCTGACAGGAAAGTAATATGGCTTATATGACTGTCTTTTGTTTCTCCAAAATTGAAGTTATCAGTAGCTCCAACCCAGATCATAAATGTAAGACGATAATTTGGCCGAAGCGTAATGACGATATCAAAACCTTCATCGGCAGCACCAATAATGTCCTGACCATCCTTCAAAACTATAGAATTTTCAATGCCGTACTTAACTGAGATTTTATCAAGCAGAGGGGAAGCTGTTGATGGGGAAGGTGTCATTGTAGGAGTAGCAGTGTTGGAGGAAAGCAGTATCACGGTGTTCTCAGGAATCCGGTTGATCAACTCAGCCATATCTCTTGTCTGATCGGCATTGAGCAAGGTACAGTTTCGCCCGCGAACAAGATTACTGTATTCGTCCAGTCGTTTATCAACCCCCGCTGTTTGCCCTCTGAGGGATTCACACAATGCCGTTGTAGGGACTGTTGAAGCAGGAGAAGTTGTGGATTGAGCCTGAAGGCTCAAGGGTTGTAAAAGGAATAAAGAAGCGATTAACTGAACCAGATAATGTTGCTGCTTGAACATCGATTTTCCTCAAGTGGATACCCCGTACTTCTAGTGCGGGAAGGAATGTTGACTTGCTGGGGTCGCCCAGACCGTTAGAGCAAGCCATCACTCTATTTTTGGTGCTTACACACCGTCCTAGCCTTGCGGCAGTAAAGTTCACCTCGACGGGGTCGCCTAGACAATGTTAATGGACGGTTTCTTGATAGCAGCACTGTGATTAACCCTCAATACACTGTTTAACCACTATCCTTAGAGCTTGGGACTGGTGAAGTCGGTAGGAAGTCTAGGTGTTGTAATTATACTTATCCAATCAGACTGTGCACGGACTCCCGACAATGGTGTATAGAACGACATCTGTTTTTTTTTGTCCTGACTTAATGATAAAAGAATGCGCTCCAACGGGTAGGGAACGTTTTCCGTTCTTTGATGAATTGCAGCAGTGTTTTCAAAGGCATTAATTTCAGTGAAGCTTTGGCCTTCTGAAAACCAAGGCCGTAGACAGGATCGTCACTGTTTTCTATTGCTGCTCTGCGGAATTCTGCGTCTTTTGTATCCTGATTTTTCAACCATATATACTCCATCATGACACACATGCCTTCTTCAACCTCCAGTGGCAGGTCGCGATAGTTGTTGTAGAAGAACCAGGCATGGGTTAATTCATGGATGGCTACGGTCCGGAAATGTTCTTCTGGCAGATGTCTCTGGATCAGAATATCGTTGAACTCTCGGGCAATGACCTGACCATTGGCTTTCGTAGAGATACTCCATCGTGCCAGACCCAGTATTGGCCTTTCATTATGAAAGTTATGTCGGCTGGCTTCCCTGAGTTCATCACGACCGCACAGTGTCAGTGGGGTTTTGGATTGATGCAAATTCAATCCTACAGAGGAGAGGGCAGAGCGCATCTGCTCCATGATTCTGTCCCCTTCTTCCTGAGAAACTACACCGTGAAGATTGCAGAGGTTGCAGATCACCAGACCGTCCGGGAAAGACATGCCGCCATCGGTGATGTTTTTGCAGACTATGCGGCCGCAACTTGAACAATTGGTGTAGTCCTGATGGGTCTCGCAGAAGGTATTGCCCCAAAAATCCATCAAATATTGTTCACCGAGAGGTTTGCGGCAGACAGCACAGGGGGGATGATGCTGCTTCAGGTAGCAGTCCAGATGCCAGGGCATGCCATCGTTTTCTATGTATTTGTCTTTGATGGTCTTCCGGCATCCGGGGCATTTCAGGCATCTTGTATGAAAAGGACGGCCATTAAAGCCAACAAACGGTTTGTTCAAAAGCGGTTTTTTGCAGGTTCGACAGTTAAAACAATGTGTGTGCCAATGACTACCAAGGGCTTCCAGACCATTTCCGTGGATTGGCTTTCGACAGCTCTTGCAGAAATTCATGTCCTTCCCTGGCCATGTGATGCTTACTCAATAACTTTAGCAGGAGCAGGTTAAAGCTGTTGATGATTCAGAGAAAATGGGTTGCAGTCATTTGCTTCAATCTCTTGGCTTCAGTGTGGTAGTACTGGCTGGTGGTATTGATCGAGTCATGACCTGCAAAAATGGCCAAATCTTCTATGTCCATCTGACGGGCAAGGTGTGTCAATGCAGTATGTCGCAGAGCGTGGAAAGGCATAGCCTTGAATCGACTTGCCCTGATAGCCATCCCGTTTGCTTGATAAGCGCAGAAGTCCATAAAGCTCTGCCACCAGAAACGTAATCCTCTGGAGGAAAGTCCGCCCATTTTGCCCTGAATTTTGCGTGTTCTGGGAGCTAATGGGAAGTCGTCCCCCAACAGGCCTTCATAGTGAAACCTTTGCCTGAACGCCTTGATCTCTTCAATAAGCTTGTTATTCAGTGGCAGCTGACGACGTTTTCGACCCTTCCCCAGAATACTGAGAAAATAGCCGCCTTCAATATCCGGGTGAATATCATTACAGCTATGTCCGGTCAGTTCAGACTCTCGAAGTCCGAGACTGTAGCCCAGCATAATGATGTAGCGTGTTCTTGCTAACTCTGATTCAGAGATGCGCTCACTATGCCTTTGTAGCTCAAGGCAGTTCAGTAAATGCTGCCATTCTTCTTCATGAAAAAAGCGGACAATAGAAGTGCCCCTGGCGAGCTTTTCGCCGGAACGAATCAATGAAACAGCCGGGTTGCCCGGTGTGTATCGATTTTTCTCCAGAAAAGAAAAGAAAGATGAGAGTACGTCTATGACCTGATCAGTGCTTTTTCCGGGCTTGATGGATGCCTTAAACAGTATTCTTTCTGGTTGTCCGGGGATAATACCTTTCTTTAGCCAGCGATCTGGCAGATTTTGTACATGATGAAGATACATCTGAAGATGCTTCAGCCGAACCTCTTTATAAGTTGCCCCCATATCCTGATACAACCAGGCGCTGAAACGCAGGATTTCTCTTTCATAGCGTCTGAGCGTCTCGCTGGAGCGGGCTGCAGATTTGTTCAGAAACAAAGTAAGAATCTCACTGTCATTGACAGCGCCGGTCATATCAGTATTGAACGACGATAAGTCGGACTGATGGTTTGGATGGTTGCCCCCGGGAAGTAGCAGAAGTTTTGAGAGCGCTGGTAAACTCATGGCCTGCTCTCTTTGCTTTGTTCAATAGACAGCTTTAGAGCATCGTTATAGCCTTTAAGTCGTTCAACTTCGCGCTCCAGTGCTTTTGTTGAATCAAGTTCTTCCTGTAGCTCCCGGTTCTTTTGCTCAAGGTCAGCTTGATGCCTTCTGGACTCTTTGATGACATCCTCGTTATGTCGGGCCTTTTGTTCTGTATCCATAAGCTGTCGCACTGCGCTGGTAATCGCTTCAACAGGCAGGTTCATAAGTAGTACCAGCTCTTTAATAGCCTGAAGTTGCGGATCTGATTCTTTAACAATGGCTTTGTAATGATTCCTCTCTTCGCAAGCTTCCAAATGGGCTTTAGACTTGGCTTCCAATCGATATTGAATTTCATTGTGCGCCCTCTCGGCAGCCAATCCGGATTCTTTCTGTTTCTCCAGCTTGGATTCAATATCTGTTCTTAGCCGACGTTCACTGTCTACGGTTTTGATCCAGTGGTTGATTTGTGCCTGGTACTGACTGTCGAGCTTAGTCTCTAGAGAGGAGAGGGCATTGGTATGTTCTTTTTTATTGCAAGCCAGAGTTTCTTCATGCTTGTTATTTTTTTCGATCTCTGCGTTTAGCTGTTCCTTCAATTGAATGATGCTTTTCTCATGCTCTGATTGTTGCTGAATCAGCTTCTTTCCATTTTCTTGTAGCACCTCATTTTCAGCCGTTAGTTGCTCCAGTTGGTGTTTCAGGGCCAGTCGTTCTTCAGAGAACTGCTGTACTACCTGTTGCAGCTCGTCAATTTCCTGATTGGCTTGATCTTCAAAGTCACGCTGCAAGGCGGTTGCATCATGTTTCCATTGGATGAGAGAGCGTTTCAGAACACGCACAAGATCAGCAGGTAGCTCTTCGTTTGTCTCTTTCTGGGCGTCATCCAGAAAGCGCCACTCATTGTAATAGGGCAAAACCGTTTGTTTCCCCATTTTGGCAATGCGGGCCAGTTTATCGGCATTAATTCGTTCTCCTCTGGTCTTGAGATCGTCGAGGACTCTGAAAACCAGCTCTCTGCGCTGAATTTCCTTCTGGTTCTCGCTATTGGCTTTGTTATCCATGATTTTTTACCCGGGAACATACTATCAATACCAGTATTATAATACTGGTATTGATAGTATTAAAGTTCTTTATCTACTACCGGTAAATGAACTTACCGGTAGCAAGTAATAGTTTTTGCGAAAATTCTAAAGATCTGCTTTAAATCTGAATGCGTACAAAACTATTTTGATGAATGACATACGATGAGGACTGAAAATGGATAGAAGAAAGTTTATGCAGCTTGGGTTGGCTTGCACCTTAATCCCACTGGTTGCCATGGATACTGTTGCGGAACCAGCAGCCGCTGGTGAAGTTCAGGAAGACGATCCACAGGCAAAAGCTCTCAACTACGTGAAGGAGGCTTCTGAGGCCAAGGGCAATCCAAAATATAAGGAAGGGGATATCTGCAAAAACTGTATGTTCTTTGAGGCTAGTAAGAATAATGGCTGTACACTTTTTGCTGGTCGCAGAGTAGAGGAGGGTGGTTGGTGCACAGCCTGGGTAGCAAAACCGAAATAATTTACCCTTTCAACGATTCGTTGTTCGGGGCTATCTGAAGAGTGACTTTATAGCAGGTAGAACGATGCGTCCGGTACAACCATCAGAGTCGGGCGCAATATAAACCGCAGTAAGGGCTCAAGCTGGAAAGTCGTACTTGCTAATATACCCGCTAGCAGCATTCCTGAGCCCAAAGGGAGGGTCACTTAATATAGCGAGCTTTGGATTTTACTTTTTCGACCAGCTTTTTACCTTTGGGAGTTAAGGTTAGTTTGAAATAACGACCGTCGTCCTCATGTTGAGCCTTTTTGATCAGACCCAGACCAGGGCGGTCATGGCGGCCTTCGCCCAGACGCTTCACACTGACAGCAATATCGCTGGGTGTGCCACAGGTCAGTTTTTCAGCATTCACCAGGTCAGTTATGGTTTCGCCAGGATTCTCAGCCACTACCAGCAGGATCTGCCATTGGATAATGGTAAGTGGGTATTCCTGAAGCAGGTGGGTAAGTTTAATCAGACCTTTTAATGTCATTATTAATCTACCTTTAGGTTAGGTTATGGGCGCGCTGTGAACTTAAGGCGTCGTATACTTCTTATTTTTCGGCCTCTAAAGCGTACTGCACAACGGGTGCAACAACAGAGGTACCAGAACAAATATTAGACAGTTTTATACTGATCTGGCAAATTTTAAGAGTCAGGTCGTCTATTTTAATGCGAAGGTAGCATAGCTGTTACGCTTTGAAACAAGTAAGGCTACTATTAATCCATGATCAAAAAATGCCTTTTTCCAGCTGCTGGTTACGGGACACGCTTTCTGCCTGCGACCAAATCCATGCCCAAGGAAATGATGCCTATCGTAAACAAACCCCTTATTGAGTTCGGCGTTGATGAAGCCCTGCAAGGTGATTTGCGTGAGATTTGCATCGTTACAGGACGTGGTAAACGGGCTTTGGACGACCACTTTGATATAAATTATGAACTGGAACATCAGATCCAGGGAACAGTCAGGGAACAAACCCTTTCGGGTATTCGGGGTTTGATGGACGAATGTACATTCTCCTATACACGTCAGCGTGAAATGAAAGGACTGGGTCATGCCATTCTGACCGGAGAAACTTTGATTGGAGATGAGCCGTTCGCTGTCGTCTTAGCCGACGACCTCTGTATCAACCTTGATGGAAAAGGTGTTCTGTCCCAGATGGTTAACCTGTACAAACAGTTCCGTTGCAGTATTGTCGCCATCGAGGAAGTGCCTGCCGAGGGTGCCTTTTTTATATCATAGATTGCGCATAATATATATTATGTTAAATATATAATAAGGCTTTCAACTTACGCTGGCTTATGGAGCTTTCCTCCTTCCTTTGCATCAAGGTTCATACTCTATAAATTTCGAGTCATGTAGCCGCAATGTGAACCTATAGCAAATTTACCTGCACGTAAGATACTTTTTCCTTGGAACTATTCAAGATTCAATTTGTTTTACGGAACTTTTTTTTTATTCACTGGTCAACAAGCGTAAGTACCTGTAGAGGGTAACTTTCCTTCATCATGGATAAAGCCAAGAGAATAAAACGATGGACAGATTAACTAACACCTCATGTAATCCGGGACCAAGCCAGTCTGGTTATAGTGCTAAAAACGATGGTAATGAGAATTATGGCAATGCTTCTTGCAAAACCGTAAGGCCTGTCAGCGGTGAGCCATCTGGAATCAATCAAGCAGATTTCACACCTGACCCTGCAACAAGACAGAAAGAGATCGAAATTTCCTCCAGAGCAGTTGCTTTCGATGTAAATGCTTCTAAAGCGGCTGAACGCAAACCAAAACTGGATTTTACTGATGTCAGTAGTATTGGTCTTATTTACTGGCAAGAAATCTCTAAGGCGGAAGCTCATCCCGGCAAGAAGTTTGAGGTTAGCAATAGACCGGGCGAATGCCGAGATATTTGTGATATTTCAGAAGACTCAATAGTTGGATTAATCCAATATCATAAGTTTATGGTTGAACGTAAAGCTCTTTTAGCTGGGGACATAGTAACATATGCTCCATTATTGCCGTCCGAGTTTGATGAGATTCGCTGTTTTCTGGAGGACAACTTAAATCTGGATCCAAAAGACAATGTTATCATTGATGCGGGCTCAGGGCCTTTTTGTTATCACAGTGCGCTATTTGCCATGGCAGGCTTTACTGTGAGACCTTACGACTATTCACCTGCCAGAAGTTTCTACGATAAAGAAGATCATGGCTTAGCAGAGAAAGCTCTTTCTCCTTTTCTGAAGGTAAATGATAAGGATTTGACGGGCGATGATATTACTCCCTTATTTTTTGATAAGAACTCAGTATTATTTATGAGTTTCCCTGACTTGCCGGGGCATCCTATTAGCTTTCCTATGGTAAAAAAATACACTGAATCGGAAGCATTAAATAAAGTGGTTGTTCTCATTATTGTCGAAGATGACGACCAACAGGATCATTTTTTTTCTGTGTCAAAAGAGACAATAGAGTTTCTCAGAGAAAACTATGAATTGCGTGATAAAACTCTTATGCGAGGGACTTTGTTAAGCTGTACGCAGGTGCAAATCTACGTCAGGAAAGGAGTCAATCGAGCAGATTTCACAACAGATCCCGTAACAAGTAAAAACAAGACTACCGCTAAAGATAGAATGCGTGAAGCTTTCATAGAACTAGAAAAACAAAATTTCAGACATGCGGAAGGATTATTCCGAGACATTTTGAACGAAGGCCCGTTCACGCTGAGTGTTAGTGAATGCCAAAATATTATCATAGGGCTTGCCAGCTCGCTGAAAGAACAGACCTATGAAAAAAAGACGCAAGCATGCTCTATGCTGGAAGCGCTAAGGTCGAGAAACCCGCTTAATGAATTTGGAGCTTCGACTATTCCCAACCTTGACCTGACCCTGAGTCTTTGTGAACAGGCAGCTGGACGTTGCCGTGTTGCTGAAGCACGGCTGCTGGCTCTGAGAAATAAAGGGCAAGATGCCGACGAGGCAGCACAATGTGAGCCATCTGGCAATTTTGACTTTGACCAGGCTCAGGTAAAAGTTTGGGAGTTGATGCGTAAACATGAATTGGCCGAAAAACTGCAGCTTAACCTGACTGGCAAGCCTCCGGGTGACAGTGAGAGTAGCCCGAGCCAGCCCACTGATAACGATCCGGCCTGAATAAAGATTGGAGAAAATTTAAATGGATATTTCATCGACGCTAAATCGAAGTACAACCGATCAGAATGAAAGGTTCTGGTTAGTGGGTCTGAGTGACTCGGAGGAGGATTCTGCAACAATAACCAGTACTTTTCACTCACGAAATACCTCTACAACAGAGCCACTTGAAATACAGAGTTTGAAGATTCGGGGATTTTCACAACGAGAAATCAGTGCAGCAGAGAAAACACTTCAAGAGAGAAACATTACCCCCACCTATGAAGCTATATCCCACTTTTTGGATTCGGGCTCGCGCACTGGTCGTTTTCCTCTTTTTGACCAGCTCAGTGAAGCTATTAAACGGACACCAGGCGTTCAGGGTAAAGCCCGGCTGGCCGAGGCACTGACAAAATTTGCAGAGTCAGTCAATAATGATGTAGCCGAGAAACTTGACAAACACTATGCCACCTTGTGGCCCAATAGTGAGGAAATTGTAACCATTGTCGACGGTTGGCCTCCTGAACTCAAAGAGCAAGCTCGATATATTAAAAGAAACTGGCCAGAACTGGTGTTAAAAGGTGACGTGAAGTTTAACTTCGATTCTACGTCGGAGGTTTGCTCCGACCACTATCGAAGCTATAGGGGTGCACCATCACCGTTAGGATATCTGGCATTTTTCCGTCTGGTCAAAGACATCTGGTTCGGTGCTGTAAATACGAACAATGCATGCACTATGAACAGAGTCTGCCATCTGCTGATTTTCTTTACCAAGGAAATATCTGACAATACCTTCGCATACGAAGACGAAGGAGCCAGTCGAAAAGAACAATTCGAAAATGTCATTCAACGGGAGCTGAAAAAAGGCATCTCATCGACTTATGATATCGGCGCCTTTGCTTTTATGCTGGTAGCAAACCCATCGTTATGGACTGATCATAAACTTGAAACCTTTCAGTTGATGATTGGCAGGGCCTTTATTGACAAGACCGATAAACTGACTCCCCTGTATTCTCAGTGGCAGGATCCAGCCCAGCAAGATAAGGTTTGCAAAGCGGTCGAGGCCAAGGTCATCCGTAATATTGCCCTTACCTTACATTACCTTGATGGCATTTATAACTACCTGATGAACTATAGATCAGTGGTCAGTTGGAGAAGTAATGCACTCAGTGAAGAGATTGCTAATGGAGACTATTTCGACAGCACCACTAAACAGTTGGCGCGTCCCATTCAACTGGCTGAATGGAAAACGTTACCTCCTATTCCGCAAGTAAAAGAAATACTGTCTCAGTTTTATACTAATCCCAACAATCAGAAACTGTTTTTAGGAACAGAAGAATTCAAAGCATTCCAAAAAGAACAAAGGCGACTGAAAGCCAGACAAGGGTTCACTGAGGCCATTAAAACTACGACAAAGCAGATTAAAAAAGAGAAATCTAAACTCATTAAAAAGCAGTTCAAAGAGCAGGGATTTGCAGCAACAAAGGATAATCAGGGCAATATCAGCTACGGAGAGGAATATTATCGAGAGCGCAAACAATACATTAGTCACCTTAAGGAACAAAAACTGGCCGTTGAACAACATATTGGCATCCCTATTCCCTTTAAAGTAACGGCTTTGCAGTTGAGTCAGTTGCTTGGGGCATTTGATGAATTACCCATTGCTGAGCAACGGTACTGGAAAATGAGCCGCGCTTATGCTGAGAGCACTGCCATTCCAGAACTATTGGAAGACTTGACACTGACACAGGATTCAGAGCCTTCAGATCTGGCCGATGAGCACGAAAAACTGAGGGAACAACAAAGTAAATTTATTACTTGCCGCTGTTCAACGTGTACCGTTTGCGAAGCAACCCGTTATCTTTGTGAATGTCGGGATGGCTTGAACCGGAGACTTGTCATAAGAGAGAACAAACACAGAGATCACGTCCTGAAACAAAGAATTGCTAAAAGCGTTAAGGATTTTTATGCTAAAAATTTCTGTACAGAAGGCACTCCTGTGTTGGTCGAAGGTAAGCAAATAGCCATTCCCGCAGCACAGAGGCAAAACCCAAATTACAGAAAACGCACAAAGACCCCTGTTGATCCTGATAAAAGCACCCTCCCCCATCCAGCTAAAATGACTCATTTTGAGCACATGCTCACGGATGGAAGCCAGTGTGAGAAAAAACATCGCTCAGAATTCGTGATTGATAAGGACCAGCGCAAGTTTATAACCGAAGTATTTCGTAAAAAAGTAAACTCTCCCGCAAAAAAACAACGACGTCACCGACATTCAGCACTACCTGCCGGGCAACTGAAATATAATAAAGTGCTCCGACAACTTTATAAACACCATGCTGACAATCCGGCCTCCCGAATAAGCACTACTAAAATCCTTGACTGGTTTGATAAAAACCCGGAACAGGCAGCTGCTGCTGTTAGCTATTTGCAGAAAAAGCCACAAGAGATAAGATCGCTGTTTAAACCGGACACTCTGCAGTTTGCAACGCCTAAGTCTTTTAAGGCAATTCCATGTCAGGAGATCTATCACAATATTGAATCATTTAATAAACACCTTCATGACCTGGCAGCTGGAAAGGATAATAACTTCATTCCCCTGGATAAAAGGAAAATGAAGGGGTTATACCTCCATAAGACATTCTGCCTTGCCTGTCGGACTAATTTTGGTCAGAAGCGCGAATTGCAGGCTCATTTAAAAGAGACGCATCAGGCAAACATGGACAAAACCTTTGAACGTATTCGAGCCATGGGACATGAGGCGACAGAAGAGCCGACTTCCACTGCGGTGATTGACTCTGTTAAAAACAGGGAGCTTCAAACCATTGAGCAAATGCCTTTCGATCAACGATCTGAAGCAATTGCGGCTGTTTTCGAGCATGAAAGTGTATAGATATAGGGATGCGATTTATCCAAATTGCAGGCTTAGATGCCAGATAATGCTCAACAGCAAGCATTATGCCCTTTTGAGAGATCAGCGAACTGAACGAGCTCGCCATTTCCCGGAGATCATCAGCAGGCAGGGTGTCACCAGCAGTGTTAACAGAGTGGCAAAGGTTAGCCCCCCTGCTATTGAGGTCGCCAGCTGATTCCACATCTGGGTGGAGGGTGCTCCAATCTCGATGGAATGATCAAACATATTGATGTTCATCGACAATACCATGGGCATCAGGCCCAATACGGTCGTGATGGTTGTCAGCATAACGGGCCTGAGACGCTGAGCGCCAGTTCTGAGAATCGCTTCTCGTACACTGTGCCCTTCTCTTTTAAGACTATTGAAAGTATCGATCAAAACAATGTTGTTATTCACGACAATCCCCGCCAGGGCAATAATGCCGATGCCACACATAACGATGCCAAAGCTCTGACCGGTGAGCATCAGTCCCAGGAAGACGCCACCTGTGGCCAATATCACGGCTGACATAATTAATGCAGCCTGGTAGAAACTGTTGAACTGGGTGACCAGAATCATGGCCATGACAAACAGCGCGACGCTGAATGCTTGCATCAGGAATTGTCCGCTCTCTTTCTGGTCCTCTTCCTCGCCCTTAAAGTCAAAGCTGACACCATCGCCAAAATTGGCCGCTGCTAACGCTTGGGTCAATAACGGGATTTGTTGTGAAAGCAGCTCTCCATCAACCAGATCAGCTGAAAGAGTGATGCTTCGTTTACCGTCTATGCGCTTGATATTATCGAGCTTGCCAGTGACTTCTCGCTCTGTAAAGTTACTGATGGGCACCAGTCCGGAAGAAGTCATTAGACGAAGCTGGTCAATACTTTCCAGATGTCGTTCACTTTCAGGGTAACGGATGCGTATATCTACTTCATCCTCGGAATCATCAGGGCGATAGGACCCCACTGTTAATCCGGATGTCACCATTCTTACCATACTACCGGTTGTTGTAACGTCGGCTCCATATCGGGCAGCTTCGGCACGATCAATACTCAGACGCCACTCGTAACCGGGTGCTGGCCCTGAATCTTCAATATTGGTAAAAGAACCCAGATTCTCGAGCAGGTTTCTTGCTTTAGCTACTGCATTGTATAGAGTGTCAAGATTGTCGGCCCTGACAATCAGCTCCAGCGGCTTACTGCCGGGAGGACCATCCTTGACACGTTCAACGGCTATATCCAGCCCTGAGAATGCTGACAATCTTTGTTCAGCATCCCCGGCTATGGCCAGGGTTGTGTCACGGTACTGCCAGTCTTCAAGATTGATTCTTAAGGTCCCTACAACCTGATTATCTCCGGTTCTGGCATAGAGTGTCTCCATGCCAGGCAGATCCAGCAGGCGGGCTTCTATGTTTTCCATCAGGGCATCTTTTTCGTCAACGGAAAGGTTCCCTGAGTTCACTTTTACGGTAATGATAATGGCATCAGTATCTACATCAGGGAAGAATTCAACACCACGGGAAGTCTTGATAAAAAGAGTAAAAATCAGCGCTACCGTGATGCAGGTAAAAAGTAACACCTTGCCAGGGTTGTCTATCGCGCGGGCTAAAACTGAAACATATCGCCCGGTGAATCCGGTGGTCTGATCAAATTCGCCTGACTCAACAGCCTGCATGGATGCTTTTTCTCCAGCCCCCAGTGAGCGGGGTTTGCCAATCGTGGCACCCAGCGTTGGGATGAAAATCAGGGCCATGATCAGTGAAGAAGCCAGTGTTGCAATCAGAGTCAGGGGCAAGTACTTCATAAACTCCCCCATCATTCCCGGCCAGAACATCAGTGGAAAGAATGCTGCCAGTGTTGTGGCTGTGGAGGCGGTGATGGGCCAGGCCATTTTGCGAGAGGCTTCGAGATAGGCCTGTTGGCGATGAATCCCCTCCCCCATTCTCCTGTCTGCATATTCTGTGACAACAATAGCGCCATCAACCAGCATACCTACCGCCATAATCAGCGAGAAAAGCACGACCATATTAATGGTCAGACCCATAATCTCCAGGATCAGAATGCCCGACAGGAATGAACCGGGTATTGCGATGCCCACCAGAAAGGCACTGCGAGCCCCCAGGGCACCAATAATAATGATAACAACGAGAATCACTGCAGACAGGACGTTGTTCTGCAAGTCAGTCAGCATCCTTTTTATTTCTTCGGACTGATCACCCACGTAATCCACTTTCAACGTCTCGGGTCCGGCTGCAATACCATGATTGATGATAGTTTTTGCCACTTCAATGGCTTCGATAATGTTCTCACCGGGGCGCTTTTTTATTTCCAGGGCAATACTGTTTTCGCCGTTCAGGCGGGCATAGCCTCCGCCCTCTTTAAACGTACTCAGGACGGTAGCGATATCTGCAAAGGTCACTACCCGGTTCTCTTCTACTTTTACTGGTTGGGAAAGAATATCTGCCGGGGTTTTGTAAACGGCAGGGACTTTAACAGAGTAACTACCCTGACCGGTATCCATGCTGCCAGCAGCGACCAGCTGATTATTCTGAGAAACCAGGTTAATGACATCGGCAGGCACCAGACCATAACTTTCCAGCTTCATAGGGTCGATAATAACGTCTACGACTTCTTCCCTGTCACCGGCGATATCTACTTCCAGAATCGCCTTGCGGGCTTCCAACTCATCCTTCAGGGCTCGGGCAATCTTTACCATGGTTCTTTCAGGAAGATGGCCCGAGAGAATAGCAGTCATCACAGGGTTTACGCTGGCCATGGTAATTTGTTCAATGACGGGCTCATCGGTTCCATCTGGCAGCTTGCTTTTTGCCAGGTTCACCTTGTCGCGGACATCGGCAAGCGCTTTATCAAGCTCCATACCAGCCTCAAACTCAAGTGTGACAGAGGCATGAGATTGTGAAGCCGTTGCAGAGAGTTCCTTGACGCCTTCAAGTCCCTGGAGCTCTTTTTCCAGAGGCAGAATCAGTAATCTTTCTGAATCTTCCGGTGAAATGCCTTCGTAGCTGACGGAAACATATACGAAGGGAATAGGAATATCAGGCGAAGATTCTCTGGGAATCGTCAGGTAGGAGACCATCCCCGAAATAAGAATCAGAATAAACATCATCAGAACTGTACGACTGCGATCCAGCGACAGGCCAATCAGGCTGCTCATGGTGTATCCCCTGCAAGCTTGTCTCCTTTAGCCGCAAGAGCCTGCTCCAGTTCAACCATCACCCGGTCCCCTTCCCTGACAAAACCCTGTCCTCTGGTGATGAGTCTGGCACTGGCAGGAATACCGCCAAGCCAGATACCGCTGGCTTCAGATTTGACAATATCAACGGCAGTGAAGTGCACCTGATCCTGTTCATCCACCCATTTGATGCCGGGGTTACCGGTCTCATCCAGACTTAATAAGGCTGGTGAAGCCTTGATGGCTTCAACTTGTTCCAGTTGAAGTTCAGCCTCAACACTCAAACCGGCCGGTGTCTCCATAGCTGCATTAGGCAGACTGAGTTCTACCTTAAAGGTTCGGGTGCCCGATTCCGCCAGACGGGCAATGTTGCGAACTTTTGCAGAGACTGTTTCACCGGAAGCAAAACGAATATCCGCGCTATCACTCAGGGTAACTGCAGCAATATGTGACTGGGGAACATCAACAGCAACCACCAGAGGATCAAGATCGAGTATCTCGGCGACGGGTTTCCCTGTTTCAATATAATCACCCTGCTCAACAAACCGGTCATTCAGAATGCCGGTTACCGGAGCACGGATTCGGGTGTTATCGAAATCAATTTCAAGCGTTGCAAGCGCTGATCGCGCTTCGCTCAGGTCCACTTCCAGTCGTGGCAAATCATTCTCAGCAATCAGGTTTTTACTTTTCAGTGACAGTGCTGATTCATAGTCCAGCTCAGCTTTTCGGACTCTGGCTTTGGCAGTGGCAATCTGGGCCGGTAATGCCCCCTCTTTCAAAGTGACGATAGCTTCTCCACTTTTTATGAGCTGCCCTTTCTGACCAGTTGCGGCTATCACTCTGGCAGAGATTTCTGCACTGATCGTCACGATCCTGTCGGGCTGGGTTTCGCCAAACAAGCTAAGTGTACGGTGAATAGATTCAACAGGAAAAACTCTGGCTGAGACTCTGGCCAGCGGCAATTCAGCAAGAGGGGTGCTTTGCGCCAGAGATGAGGACTTACCGGTATCGGACATGGAAGTCACATCTGCGGTCAGCAGATAGATTCCTAAAAGCCCCGCCATTCCTCCGGCAAGGATCCAGGATCGATTAATGTCAGGCATAGAGTGTTCGCAATGTGTCGTGATGGTTCCAGAGATGTCGTACGACCTTGTACGATTCTTTAAAGGAAACTATATAAAAGCTGACCAGTAAGCAGCAAGCCAAGGCTAATATCTTTGCACATCTCTGACCTTTGGGTCTGGCGTTTCAGCTTATAACCAGGAGGCTTTTCGGCTATGATGCAGCTGATACTACCTAAGGAAGCCGTTTCAAGGTTATGAAAGTCATTACATTCAATGTCAATGGAATCCGTGTTCGTCTGCATCAACTCAAGGCTCTGATCGAAAAGCATCAGCCTGAAGTCATTGGACTGCAGGAGATCAAAGTCACTGATGAAGATTTCCCGGTCGAGGCCATTGAAGCCCTGGGTTATCATGTTGAGTATTTCGGACAAAAAACACACTATGGCGTTGCCTTGATGAGTCGTCGAAAGCCTGTCCGGGTCGAGAAAGGTTTCAAAACCGATGGCCCTGATGCCCAGAGGCGCCTTATCACCGGAGAATACCAGACCGACAGTGGCCAATCCTTTACCGTCATTAATGGTTATTTCCCTCAGGGCGAGAGCCGTGATCACCCTACCAAGTTTCCAGCCAAGCAGGCTTTTTATCAGGATCTGATGAGCACTCTGGATAAAGAGTATTCACCGGATCAACCTTTGCTGGTTATGGGCGACTTTAATATCTCCCACACGGATACTGACATTGGTATCGGCCCCGATAATGCAAAGCGCTGGCTAAGAACGGGAAAATGCAGTTTCCTGCCGGAAGAAAGAGAGTGGTTTGACCGACTTCTGGCCTGGGGGTTCACTGATTGCTTCCGTGCATGCGCTAAAAAGAACAGTGAAGAACTATACAGCTGGTTTGACTACCGCAGTCGTGGATTTGATCGTGAGCCCAAACGAGGTCTTCGAATAGATGGTGTTATCGCAACGGACTCTTTGATGACGCACTGCAAAGCAACCGGCATTGATTACGATATTCGTGGTTTGGAGAAGCCTTCAGATCATGCTCCTCTCTGGGTAGAATTTGACGTCTGACTATTATCTGACAAAAAATAGCCTCTTGCATCAAGAGGCTACAATATTTTCTTAATGTTCTTTAAAACTATTCAATAATCTCGACTGTGTCGCCAGATCGGATAACGCCTTCAGATTCATGGATCAGGTTTTGTCCAAAAATGACGCCCATCTCCGTTCTTCTGTAACCTGACAATGTCAATAGCGGATCTTTTCCTGTCTTAGTGCCTGTTGCCGGATCAACCGTTGTCATGACACATCGGCTGCAAGGCTTGGCCACACGGAAAACCACCTCACCTATTTTGATTCTTTGCCAATGATCTTCTGCATAAGCGCTGGTGCCCTGAACGACAATATTGGGTCTGAAACGGTCCATGGTGACCGGAGTATCAAGGCGGCTGTTAAGCTCATGCAATGAAGCTTCTGTGGTCAGAAGGAAAGGAAAACCATCAGCAAAACCTGTGCAATCTCCCTCATTGGCAAAACGAAGATCCACCTGACGATGCACCTGCTTTGAGAACTTAACCATTCTGCATGGCAAGCCAAGACATTCAGTGAGCCATTGGGATGCGGCATCACCCGCATCAAGCGCCTGCAGCTCATCTTTCCAAACCACAACACGCTTTTGAGAGACTGCAGACGCTTGCTCCGGGTCTTTAATGATGAGATCAGACATCCCCGGTGCAGACAGGGTCAGTCCACCTCCGTCTGGAGTAGCAGAAATCAATGCCATTTTTGGATAATGGCGCTGGGTCATAAATTTGCCATCGGGCTCGACGACCAACCAGCGTCGATCATTAATAAATCCCATAGGATCAATAACAGCCTGATCGACTGAAATCTTCTTGAGCGACTTCACCGGGTGAATGGCAAGATGGGACACAGTCAGGGAAGAATGAGTCATTAAAGTCTCACTATGAATTTAAAGATTCAGCGCATAGCCCGATTGCCATGCCCACCTTATTTTGGAGAGAATGTACCAGATTTTCACCTGTAACTTCGAGGTTTTATGAACCCTAATCTGGTGGACATCGGTGTGAACCTCACCGATAAGCAATTTTCAGAGGATCGGGACGAAGTCGTGGCGCGTGCCGTTGCAGCAGGCGTGAATACGATGATTCTTACCGGAACCTCTGTTGCTGAGTCTCAACAGGCATTGGAACTGGCCGAAAAGTATTCCGATTACTGCTATTCAACAGCCGGCATTCATCCTCACGATGCAAAAAACGCCACACAGTCCTGTTACAAAGCCCTGAAAGAGCTGTTTCAAGCATCGCCAGTGGTTGCTGCGGGTGAAATGGGTCTGGACTTTAATCGGGATTTTTCTCCCAGACCGATTCAGGAAACTGTTTTTCAGCAACAGTTACAGCTGGCCGTTGAAGCAGGTCTCCCGGCTTTCTGCCATGAGCGTGATGCAGCTGAGCGTTTTACAGCCATTGTCAGAGAGTTCAGAGATCACCTTGATGGGCTGGTTTTGCATTGTTTTACTGCCGACAAAAAAGCGCTCTATCAATACCTTGATCTGGATCTGCACATTGGCATAACCGGCTGGGTCTGTGATGAAAGGCGTGGTACGCACCTGCATCCATTATTGAAAGAGATTCCGGCAAATCGCCTGATGATAGAAACCGATGCCCCCTGGCTTCTGCCCAGAAGCATGGACAAAAAGCCAAAGAGCAGGAGGAATGAGCCTGCCTATTTGTCCTGGGTAGTGAAAACCATTGCTGAACAAACGGGCAAAAGCTTCGGGCAAGTGGCCAGAGAGACATCACAAACGGCCAGAAACTTCTTCAATTTGGATCCAGATGAACAATGACGTCGGCATTGGGAAGGAACGCCATAATGGCATCTTCCGCAGCCTGACCAATATCATGAGCTTCGTGCAAGCTCTGATCACCATCAAGGTCGATGTGCATCTGGATAAAGGGAACCCGACCAGAAATACGGGTTCTCATCTCATGGATGCCAAGAACCCCTTCAATAGCCAGCACAATGCGTTCAATGTCCTGAACCTGCTGCTCTGGCAATGAATGGTCCATAAGCTGCTGAACCGCATCCCACGCCATTTTGCCAACACTGACCAGCATATAAATCGAAATCAGGAGAGCAAATCCCGGATCAAGATAGAAATAACCCTGACTGGCACCATAGAGCGCAATAATAACAGAGGCATTGGTGAGCAGATCGACTCGATAATGTGCGGAATCTGCAGCAATGGCAGCAGATCCGGTTTTCTTCACAACATAGTTTTGTATAGACAGGAGTACGAGAGTCACTATAATCGAGAAAAGCATGACGGTCATGCCCACTGTTTCATTGTCAACGCTGCCTTCCTCTCCTAACAGCTGGTCAGTTGCGCTGAGAAACAAAATAATGGCCGAGCCAGAAATAAAAGCAGATTGAGCCAGAACAGCCAGATACTCAGCTTTGCCATGGCCAAATCGATGCTCTTTGTCGGCAGGTTCGAGGGAAATTTTGACTGCCACGAGTGTGATCACCGAGGCAACCACATCCATGACAGAATCCAGCAGTGTTGCCAGAACACTCAGAGAACCGGTCATAAACCAGGCGGCAATTTTAACGAATAAGAGGATGGCGGCAGTTGTGACTGAGGCCATTGAAGCGAGCTTCATTAACTTTTCATGGCTGTCAGAGATTTTTTTAAAGGCTGTAGACATACGATCCATCAATGTTGTGTAAACTGTTTCCCTAGTTTCAGAATACTGAATCTGTAATAAAAATCCTAGGAGCCTGACTAAGAAGCCATCAACTCCGGGATGAATGCTCAGTCAGGTGGTTATAGATCCATTCTCCGAGCTCTTCCATTTCAAACGGCCAGCCTATCTCGTCACCCTCTTCGGTAGCGATCACCGGGATTCTGACACCATATTGTTCAATCAAATCGTCAGATACGCTGATTTCAACCGCCGACCAACAGAATTGACTATGAAGTTGGGGATGTTGGCCGAGAATTATAAGGAACTCTTCAACATGATCACACAGATGGCAACCAGATGTGGTATAGAAAGATAAGTGCAGCACAAGTTTTCCTGAACAGCGGGAGGCTAAGTCGGATACAATTGTAACCGTTCATTTAGCTCACCCCAAAATTTTGCTAGAGAGCTGTATTTTCACTGTAAAAAGAATAACCAGGCCCTATAAACGATGGACTTTACTTTTTTCAATCAATTGATGTTAATTCTGGCTCTCTCCGTGGGAGCCATTGCTCTGTTTCATCGCCTGAATCTGCCCGAAAGCCTTGGCTATCTGGCGGTGGGTATCTTGCTTGGCCCCACCGCTACCAGCTTGATCGATCATAGCTTTGATATCAGCTTGCTGGCAGAAATTGGCGTGGTCTTCCTGCTGTTTACTCTTGGTCTGGAGTTTTCGCTTAAACGAATTAAGTCCATGAAGCGGGAAGTGTTTGGGCTTGGGGGCGGGCAGGTCCTCTTGTGTGGGGCAGGAATCTTTGCGGTTTTGCTGGTGGTTGGAACTTCAGTAAAAGAAGCTTTGATCGTCGCAGCAGCTCTTGCTTTATCTTCTACTGCGATTGTTTCCAAAGAGTTGACCCAGAGCAATGAAATTCGCAGTCGTCAGGGCCAGATGGCGATTGGTGTGCTGCTGTTCCAGGACATTGCCGCAGTTCTGTTCCTGATTCTGGTTCCAGCCCTGGCGGGGGCGGGAGACAAATCAGTCTTCACCACCATTAGCATGGCTCTGGCCAAGGGCCTGCTTTTTGTCCTGCTCATGATGGCCGTTGGTAAATGGATTCTGCCCAGAGTCTTTAACGAAGTCGCAAGGACCCGCTCTGAAGAGCTGTTTGTATTAACCGCTCTCATGATTGCCCTGATGGCGGCCTGGTTAACTCATGTTCTGGGTTTGTCCATGGCTCTGGGTGGTTTTATTGCCGGCATGATGATGGGTGAGAGTAACTATAAGCATCAGGTGGAAGCGGATATCAGACCTTTCCGGGATATTCTACTGGGACTGTTCTTTGTCTCCGTCGGGCTGATGCTGGATCTGAATATCCTGCTGAATTTCTGGCCAGCGATTATCCTGGGTACAGTGGGCCTGGTCATCTTCAAACTGGGTATCATTACGCTACTGGCAAGAGTGCTCAGAGAGAAAAAAAGTACTTCACTCAAAACCGGTCTGGCTCTGGCTCAGGGGGGGGAATTCTGTTTTGCCCTCATTGCTCTGGCTACTCAATATGGCCAAACGGAGGGAGAAAGAGCTTCCGTGGTGCTGGCCATTACTATTCTATCCATGATTCTGGCGCCATTGCTCATCAGAAACAGCAGCAAAATTGTCAATCTTTTATATAAGAAACAGGAGGCTATACAGTCCCAAATTGATCAGGGCGATATTGAGCAGCAGGTCTCTCACATCAGACAGCATACACTCATTTGCGGCTACGGCCGTGTGGGACAGACAATAAGCCGATTCCTGGGGCAGGAAAAGCTGGCCTTTGTAGCAGTAGATAATGACCCCTTACATGTTCATGAAGCCGGACTTGCAGGCGAACCTGTCTTTTATGGAGACTCGCGTCGTTTGGAGCTTCTGGAGTCAGTTGGTTTGAAACGCGCCAGGCAAGTCATTGTCTGTATCGATCGCAGTGAAAATGCCCTGGAGATTGTCAAAACAATTCGTTCCCATTATCAGGATATTCCCATTCTGGTCAGAACCCAGGATGACAGTCTGACAGACTCACTCAAAAAGGCCGGTGCCACAGCCGTTATTCCTGAAGTGCTCGAATCCAGTTTGTTGATCGTCAAGCATGTTCTGTTAATGCTGGGCATAGATCGTAATCAGGTCAGAGACAAGATCCATAAAGCCAGAGAACAACAATATGATATTCTCAATGGTTACTATCCCGGCTATGAAGATGTTATGGGAGACAGCGAGGAAACTTCTTTACGGCATGCTGTTAACGTTTGCCGGGGTAATACCTGTGAAGGATTGAATCCCCGTGATTTACCGCTTGAAGACGATGTTTCTGTTGTTGAAGTAAAACGGGACGGCCAAAGTCTGGATCCGGAAGAAGTGGATGCCCTCGAACAAGACGATATTGTTATTCTGACCGGGCCTCTTGCACCTATGCAGCAATCTGAAAAGAACCTTATCTGATATTTTGGCAGTCCTGAAATACGGGCTGCCACATTCTCAAAACCCTTCCGAAACATTTAGCTTTTTTCAGTGTGAGATAACTGCCTGAGATAACAGTCACCATTTATATAATAAAAAGAACTCCATTCATTTCAATATGATACAAGAATAACCTAATAATTATTCAAACAGACACTATAATGAATTTTCGAAAGGACTTCTGTGTAAAACAGGGCGTTAACAAAAACTTTTATAATATTAAAATAGGTGAATACTATGGTCATTCGATCGATTCGGCTGTCCCTCAGTTCGTGTTTTTTGCTGATATTGATTCTGACCATAAAGCCCTTAAACAGTCACGCCATCTTTCTTGAATTTTACTTGCCACCCTACTTCTCCGGCATGGAAGGACATCCGATTGTTTCCAGAGAAGAACTTCCTCAGAATACTACCCTGATCCAGCAGCAAGAACCTTTTTTCTGCAATGACTACGAGACTAATTTTAATTATTTTAACAGTCTGCCATCCGCCTCATTAATCAAGTTTGGTGGTTTCGCATTGTTGGGATCAGCTTTTACCAATTCAATAGCAGGCGGAGTTGATCCTCATAATTACTGGCACAAGCCTGTTTTTCTGTTGAATCTGGTCACCATTCTTTCCTGGTCCATCCCTCAGACCAGCTTCACCAACGAATACGCTCTACCTGTTGCACAATACCGTGAAGTCGAAAAGGTGTTAGACCAAATAAAAACGACAGAAAGCAACGAGACTCAGCGTTATAAGGAAGAACCTTCAGCCGGTTACGTCCTGACGGGCCTGTCATTTGTTGGCCTTAATTTATTCGCTGAATTTTATAATGCCAACAATCCATCTCCGGGACCCGGAGTGAATATGCTGGAAAATTTCGCCATCGGAGCTAAATCCATTGGTGTCACCAGCAATATGGCATCAGCCCTGAGAACTCACTTAAAAAATATCTACCTGAGTAAAGGCTTTACAAGTTACGAAGCGACTGCGGCAGCATCAAGAGATGTAACAACCATCTACGTTGTCCTTCTGGCTGGGGTGGTAAACACGGGTCTGCTCAACTCAGCAGCCATGGAAGGTATAAACGCCAAAGATATTGAGCAGTATTCATTGGCGATGGCTCGTTATGTCGGTCGAAAATACTACCACGTATCTCTATCGGGCGGCCTGATGATCAGTGCCGCTTATGAAACCATTGGCTCTCTTGAAAATTACTGTATGGCAAACTTTGATCATGTTTTACCTCATGCCCACTATGGGGAGTCAGAAAAACTGGTTTTATGTAAAGGGTTAGCTTCTGTTTCTATGGCCAGCATGAGCGGTCTGGCCTTATTGAAATTATCCAGTGGTTTGCCCTGGGTCTATCTTGTGAATGCTCTAGAAGCAGCGGGTCTGGTAAACACTGAAATGGCGATCACTCTGGGTCGAAACCTGTTCGATCATCCGATTGCTAAAGATACGGCAGGGCTCGCCATGGGAGGCGCTATTACGGCAGGTTCCCTTTACCTCAACCTCCGATACTTCCCCGGATCGATGATGATGTACATACTCCAGGGCTCCGGGTTAATCATGATCTACGAAACGGGCTCTGCACTGGTAAGTCATTCTTATCCGACTGCAGGAAAGGTACTGGCACTTGGTCATACCGTGATGGGAAATTATGACTATGCCTGTAAGCCAAGACCTTAAGGTCTCAGTTATCAAACTCCTCAAGCTTTCAGGTGTTTTTATTATTAAAGGATGCTCTATGCAATTAATGCTCAAACAGTTAATTTTTTTGGTTTTATCTGCTTGCTTCACTTCTCTCTGTGTTGGCCAAACAAACTCGAAGTTGCGTGATCCTCATACTGCTCCGGCTCCGGGTTTTGAAACGGGAATCGATGTACATGCTGCCTGGTTTCAGCAGCACTTTGGTGTTGATGCTATACAAGAGCAGGAGTCCGTAGAATTTATCATAACTGAGTTACCGGATATGTATTCGGAAGAGGCAAGAGAATATCTCGAGGTGACATTACCTGGCTTGTTAAAGGCAAGAAGTCTGGATCACGAAATTCGGGCACCCTGTCATCAGCAGAGACTCAAGTGTGATGTTGAGATTTACCTTTTCAATCAACAGGAAACTTCAAAGCAGCTGACAGAGATTGTGCGCTTTACTGTACTTACGCAGATAAAGCCAGCCGAAGTATCCTCAGGCTCTGACCATTCATCATTAGAAAAAGATGCCCAGTTACATTGTACTGCGAAAATGGATTGTCCTACCGCTACTGATTCGGAAACAAAAACGGCTTTATTTCAGGAGTCAGATCTGCCTGAACTTGGTACGGACTGGCTGGAAAAAGTCCATGTTTATCAAAATAAGGAGAATGGAGACAGTCTGGTCATAAGGAATAACATTGTTTATTACACCGGTAAATCACTGACTGTTCTTCTCAAACTTTTCAATTCCCTGCTCTTCAGCTCGGGACCTGTTGATACCAGTGACGGATATTATGGACATTTCGCCAACGCTCAAATACTGGCAGAAGCTCTGGCATTGGGGGATATAATACCGCTTTTGATCAGAGATCATAATTGGTCTTACATCACACCTCAGATAGATGCCAGCGGTTACACTTTGTCTCTTGCTATTTTTTGCACCTATTTACATTATCGGGATAATCTGGGCCTGGTTCTAAACAAGAAAGAGATGTCTGAGTCTGATGTGCGGATATTCTATACGTGGAAGCTGTTTGCGAATATTGCGACCAAAGCGATTAATGAGGTTGCTGAGAAGAAAATATTTGCCAAAGAGACCGATAGCGAGATTAATAAAATGAAATCCTCGCTGTTCACCAGTTTAGTTACAGCCATTCCCTATGGAACAAAGTTAATGGTCACTGCCTTTACGGGTAATACCTATGCCAATAATATATTGAAGGCGGTACCGGCAGATCACTTCCTCTCCTGCTCGATCAGTGTCAATGGTGCCTGCATTCAACTGTTCTTCCATCGTATTCTGGGTGAAGCTGATATAACCATTGTTCCTGCCACCAGTCTGGAACCGGCCAAAAAAGTGACATCTGGCCTTTCCTATATCCCGTCAGCCATAACACAGGCTGCCATAGGAAAAGCGTTTAATAGCCTTGGAATGACTGTATGCGGTGGACATTACATAAAAGGAGCCGGGTATGCATTGGTTGATGGTGCCGATAAATATCTGGTGGCTCAGGGGGCCAGTGACTTTACCCGCTATTCAGCGTTAATGGCTGGCTCTCTTTTTATGAGTTACAGCAACTACTCATTCAGTAAGACATTTGCGAGCGGATTCACCAATCGCTATGCAAAATATCTCATGATTTGGGCGACTACAACTTTTATGACATTGTCTGAACTCTACTTTCACACGTCTACCTTGAGGTGATTTTTAAGATTATCACGCTTTGTTAATTCTTCTCCTGTCATATCACTTGCGACTTCATCACTGGCATGTAATAAATGAGACGAACTCACGAAACGGGGAATTATCATGGCAAAGGGCACTGGCTTCCTGTCAACGCTGCAGAGCGCCTTAGCGTCTGCGTTTGGTGTGCAGAGTGAAAAAAACAGGGCGCGTGATTTTTCGCAGGGACGTCCGGCGCACTTCATCATCGCCGGTATTGTGGGAACGCTTGTTTTTATTCTGATCCTGGTAATGTTGGTGAAACTGGTGCACAGTCAGTCTGGGTAGCTTATTGATGGCTGACCCAGTATACAGCAGTAACAACAATCAGCATTACTATCGAAACAGCTGCAATGGCATCAACAGTACTGTCTTTCATGGGCTTTCCCTGAGACATTTCTCATTCCCTCAATCAGTTATTTGATGGTGCTCCTCCAAGCTAGCTGATTATCGCTTTTCGGGCAACTGCTCAATGGTCCTTTTCCGCGCCATAAGTCTTGATTGAAAAGTTTATCTGGAATAATGTGTTCGTGGCACTTAAGCAAAGCGACTTATTCAGTCTCCCGAATACATGGATTTCTTCGGATATGCAGTTTTCATCTAGTTATATAAAAAAATTTTTTATTACTAAATACAAAAATACTGTTATCTTGTCTACTCTCGGTCGTAGCTGGAATCTGCATCGAGCCTGAAACAGATTTCCAGAAGCCTGATATAGTCAGGCCTCTGGATAGCTCGCCAACCCATTTAGAAAAATTATTCCCATGTATAAATACGATGAGTACGATCAACGCATCGTCGACGAAAGAGTGAGTCAGTTCAGAGAGCAGACTCGACGTTACCTCGCCGGTGAGATCGCAGAGGACGAGTTTTTACCCCTGCGTCTGCAGAATGGCCTCTATATTCAGCGTTTTGCTCCCATGCTGCGGATCGCAATCCCGTACGGCATGTTGAATACCCGCCAGGTTAGAAGACTTTCTGAAATTTCGCGCAAATATGATAAGGGCTATGTGCACTTCACTACCCGCCAGAACGTACAATTGAACTGGCCTCTGCTTGAGCAGGTTCCTGATATCCTGGCTGATCTTGCGGAAGTAGAGATGCATGCAGTGCAGACCAGTGGTGCTTGCATTCGTAACACAACTACTGATCAGTTTGCCGGTATTGCACGAGATGAAATTGTAGACCCAAGACCCTGGTCTGAAATCATCCGTCAATGGTCCACATTCCACCCGGAATTTGCCTTTTTGCCCCGTAAATTCAAAATCGCCGTTTGTGGTTCTGAAGAAGATCGTGCCGCTACCATGGTTCATGACATTGGCGTCCATGCCTTTCGAAATGAGAGCGGCAATGTGCGATTCAAGATACTGGCCGGTGGTGGACTGGGACGAACTCCCATGGTCGCCAGTGTCATCAGAGAGTCCATAGAGCCTGAGCATTTATTGACCTATCTGGATGCCATTCTGAGGGTTTACAACCGCTATGGCCGTCGTGACAACAAATACAAGGCGCGCATCAAGATTCTTGTAAAAGCCATGACACCTGAAGTATTCACAGAGAAAGTGGAATCAGAATGGGAGCAGATCAAAGATGCCCCATCCCTTTTGCCTGAAGCTGAGATAAAGCGTGTCAGCCAGCACTTTATTGATCCAGAATACAAGGGACTGGTGGATCAGGACTTTAATGATCTGGCTTTGAAAGCGCCGGCAGGTTTCCATTCCTGGCTGAAACAGAATGTGTTTTCCCATAAGAAACCAGGTTACTGTGCCGTCACCCTGACTTTGAAAGCTACCGGGGATGCTCCTGGTGATGTATCTGCAGAACAACTGGATGTTATTGCTGATCTTGCCGATCATTACAGTCTGGGAGAGCTCAGAGTTAGCCACGAGCAGAATCTGATATTCGCTGACGTGGAACAAACGGCACTGATTGAACTTTGGGAAAAATTGTCAGCTGTTGGCTTGGGGACGGCCAATCGTGGCCTGTTAACCGATGTGATCTGCTGCCCGGGTGGTGATTTCTGTGCACTGGCCAATGCTCGATCTATTCCTCTGGCAGAGGAAATTCAGCGCAAGTTCGACGATATTGACTATCTGCATGACGTCGGTGAGCTGGACCTGAACATTTCAGGTTGCATGAATGCCTGTGCCCATCACCATGTGGGTCATATAGGTATTCTGGGTGTCGACAGAAAAGGCATTGAATATTATCAGGTTCAGGTCGGTGGCTCTGCTTCAAAAGAAGCTGCCCTGGGCAAGATTATTGGACCTTCATTCAAGCGTGAAGAAATTCCTGACGTGCTGGAGAAGATCCTCAGTGTTTACATAGAGCAGCGTCATGAAGATGAACTGTTTATCGATACCTGCCAGCGCATTGGCATAACCCCTTTCAAGGAGCGTGTGTATGCCCAGGCTGCTTAAAAATAGCGAAGTTTTTGAGGATGATTACCGGATTCTGGATTCAGAATCTGCAGATCAGGTATTTGCAGGGACGCTGCTGATTCCAGCTAAGGAACTTGATCAATATAAGAAACTGCTTGAACAAAAGCAGCAACCAACCGGCTTGTTCCTTGATAGTGATGACGAAGTTGAAAATTATGCTGACATACTGTCCAGCTTCGACCTGATTACCATTAATTTTCCCAAGTTTATTGATGGTAGAGGCTACTCCCTGTGCCGCATCCTCAGGGACCGTTATCATTACAAAGGAGATATCAGAGCCGTGGGTGACGTGCTTATCGATCAGATTTTCATGTTGCAGCGGTGTGGCTTTTCAAGTTATTACCTCAGAGAAGACCAGAAAGCAGAAGATGCTATCAAGGCATTGGACACTTTTACCCTAAGGTATCAGGGAAGCACTGATGATCCTGAACCTCTCTACAGAAAAAGACAGGCATCTTAGAAGAGCCAGATCCAACTTGTTAAGGGCTGCTGTCAGCGGCCCTAACCTTCTCTTGTTTACCGGACTCACAGCCTTGGGTATATACTTGGCCTTTTAGCTTCAAGAAAAATGCGGGCTGGAATAGCCCTTTTATAAACAATCATTTATCTGGCGAGTCTAATGGAAAGTGGTTCCCTGCTCTTCTCTTTCTTCCTTATCTTCAGTGGTGCTGCAATACTCGCTACTGCTGCGCTGTTTACCCGTCAACCTCTCCTGGTCGCCTACATCGTACTGGGTGCCTTTCTGGGCCCCTATGGCATGGAAATGGTTACGGATACCGGGCTTTTAAATGATATTGCCCACGTCGGAATTATATTCCTGCTGTTTTTGCTCGGACTGGATATGCAGCCCGCTCACCTTGGTCATCTGCTCAAGAAAACAGCTACGGTAGGATTAATCAGTTCGATCATATTTGCACTAACCGGTTATGGACTGGGACTGGCATTTGGTTTCAGCCAAAAAGAAGCCGTCATAACCGGTGCGACAATGATGTTCTCCAGTACCATTATTGGTATCAAATTATTGCCAACCACGGTACTGCATCACAAACATACCGGCGAAATTCTTGTCAGTCTGCTGCTTTTGCAGGATCTGCTGGCGATTCTGGTTCTCCTGCTGCTGTACAACTTTGATGGTGGATTTGCCAACAGTAAAATGGATGTTCTGATGGCTCTCGCCGCACTTCCTATGATCATAGCTGCGGCTTTTTTGGCTGTTCGTTATGCTCTGCTGCCATTGATGGCACGCTTCGACCGGTTTCATGAATACATGTTCCTCTTAGCCATTGGCTGGTGTCTTGGCTTCGCTGAACTGGCCCATGCCTTGAATCTTTCCTATGAAATTGGTGCCTTTATTGCCGGGGTCAGCATTGCTACCAGCCCGATTTCTCAGTACATAGCCATTAATCTCAAGCCTTTGCGGGATTTTTTCCTGGTTCTGTTCTTCTTCTCAATCGGTGCCAGCTTTAACCTCAATTTGTTCGGAGAAGTGTGGCTGCCTGCGGTTATCATGACCGTTATTTGTCTGCTTCTGAAACCTGCCACATTTGGTATCTTACTGAGTGCCAATGAGAACAAATCAACGGCATGGGAAGTCGGTTTCAGATTGGGCCAGACCAGTGAGTTTTCTATTCTGATTGCAGTACTGGCAGCGGGACAGATGTTGATGGGAGAGATCGCAGCTCACGTCGTCCAGGCAACTGCCATATTAACGTTGATCATCTCTTCCTACGTGGTGGTGTTTAACTATGAATCACCCATAGCGGTATCGGAAAAGCTGAGAAGAGACTAAGGCAAAGAAACCCCGCATAACACGGGGTTCTTCTATCCAGACAACTCTGGAGCAGTTAAGAGAAATATCGACCCTGAGACAATCTTTCCCAGATTTTTCCGAAGGCATTGTCCAGAGTCGTTTCAGCAGCCAAGCCCAGTTTACTGGCCATTCCTTTCTTCACTTCATAAGTGACCTGAATAATGTCTGAGGAGTCTACCCTGCTATAGATATACTCATCACTGGTCATGACCAGATCAATCAGGTTTTTCTCAATCGCCTGACGGCCATACCAGATTTCACCGGTAGCGACCTCCTCTACGTTAACCTGCTCACGTTCCTCCTTGATAAACTCTTTGAACAGCTCATGAGTGTCCTGAATATCCTGCTTGAACTTATCACGACCTTTTTCAGTGTTTTCACCAAGAACCGTCAGAGTGCGCTTAAATTCACCGGCAGTGTGCAGTTCAATATCAACATCATGTTTCTTAAGCAATTTGTTGATATTAGGCAGCTGAGCCATAACACCTATAGAACCAATCACGGCAAAAGGCGCAGCAACAATCTGATTAGCCGTACAGGCCATCATATAACCGCCACTGGCAGCCACTTTATCGACTGCAATAGTGAACTTAATACCACGATCTCTGATACGTTGTAGCTGGGAAGCTGCAAGACCATAGGCATGTACCATACCTCCCGTACTTTCCAGCTTCACAAGTACTTCATCCTTGTCTGTGATAACAGATAGTACTGCAGTGATCTCTTCACGAAGAGACTTGACTGCAGAAGCTTTCATATCGCCGTGAAAATCAAGGACATACAAACGTGGTTTTATTTCCTTTTCTTTATCCTTTTTCTTTTCCTTGTCGGCTTTCTTTTTTTCCTTTGCCAGCTGCTTCAGACCTTCCTTGTCGAGCGTCGCATGCTGAAGATCATCCTTCAGATGCTGATAGTGTTCATTCAGTTTCTTGATTTCAAGATGCCCTTTACTGATCTTTTTGGATTTTTGTCCCATTGCAGCTGCCGCAACAATGATGATCAGCAGTGCCACAACAAATGTGACCACTTTGGCAAGGAATAAGCCGTATTCCGCCAGATACTCCAAGAGAGCCTCCAATAATTCATTTCAATATGAGTGCTTAAGGATACCTGAAAAAGAGAATGTGAAAAGTCCAACTAATGCTTGGTTGGCCATCTGCTTACCTGCGGCTTGAGTGATCTCCAGCGACCAGTTTTTGAGAACATCAGCTGACGAGCCTACGGCTCTGCCGTAGGTCATTTAACTGGTCACACAAAGGCAGAGACAGTCGTTTTGATGACCATGTGTTCCGTATTTTTTGAGTGGTAGAATTTGCACTGAGCCAAATCTTTAAACAGAACAAAAATATGATTGTATAATATTAAATATCTATCAACATCCTGGATATTGTGAATTTCGGTGGAATGTCCGGCAGATCATCTCTAAGGAACCATTCGGCACTCACCAGCTCTGCCTCTTCAAGCTTAATCTCACCTGATTTATATTCTGCGTGATAGCCCAGCATCAAGGCATGGGGAAATGGCCAACTTTGACTGAGTTGGTACTTTATTTCACCGACCTCCAGACCCACTTCCTCCCTGATCTCTCTTATTACAGCTTCCTCAGCACTCTCGCCCGGCTCGACAAAGCCCGCGATGACCGTATGCATTGTTGTATCACGCAAATGTCGCTGATGTTGAACAAGCAGTACTTCATCCCCTTTATGAACAAGAACTATGATGCAGGGAGATATCCTTGGATAGTAAGTCATCTCACAGGCTGAACAAACCATTGACCAGTCCCCTTCGCTTGACATGCATGGACTACCACAGCGGCCACAGAATTGGTGGTCTTTTCTGGATCTCAGGATTTGAGCGGCGTGACTGTATAACGCCACCATTGATTCAGGTTGCATCGCCATATATTGTCGGGCATTAACAGCACTCCCCTCTTCAGGAATTCGGTCTGTTTTTATAACCGACACCGAATATTCGTCCAGATTTCCAGTTCTGATTGATTCGTGGTTATCCATCCAGGGGTGTTTCTCCCAGAGGAACTCCCCCTCGGAATTCATCAGGATGTCATGACCAGACAGAATTAGATAACGATCAGCATTACCCCCTTCCGGGGTCCAGCCGTTTGCAGGTTGGTATTGTTGCATGTATGTCACTGCTTTCGATGATGAGTTAATGGTCAGTCGGTCATTGCAAACTGGTAGCAATTACCAATTCTGCTGGCCTATCTTTTCCAGTTTTTCCTGATGCAACTGTAATTCAGCATCGGTCGGTTTGATGATTTTCAAGGCGGGTCTGTCCAAAGATAGACGTCTGATAACCGTTACATCATCAGTCCCCTCTCCGGTTCCTCCCAGAAGCAGAGAAGTCTGACCACCCGTCATGGCAAGGTAGACTTCAGCCAATATCTCAGAGTCAAGGAGCGCACCATGGAAGGTACGAGCCGAGTTATCGATAAAATAACGTTTGCAAAGTGCATCCAGGTTATTTTTCTGACCAGGGTGCTTCTTTCTGGCTATAGCCAGAGAGTCGGTAATTTTACTGTAGTCTTCAACCTGCCCAAGGGCTGGATCCAGCCACTTTAGTTCATGGTTGAGAAAGTTAATATCAAAGGGGGCATTATGGGCAATCAGCTCGGCATCTTTGATAAAATCCAGAAAATCTTTGGCCACTGCTGCAAAGAGCGGTTTGTCCTGAATAAATTCGTTGGTAATACCATGAACCTGGATAACCTCATCATCCATTTGCCGCTCAGGATTGATGTAGACATGATAAGTATTGCCCGTCAGCTTACGGTCAATCATCTCCACACAACCGATTTCGACAATCCGGTGACCCTGTGAAGGGTCTATCCCGGTGGTTTCCGTATCCATTATGATCTGGCGGTTCATTGCTTCTTACCTTCAATAATCTCTTGAGCACCACGACAGGCGAGTTCATCCGCCATTTCATTTTCCCGGTGTCCGGCATGCCCTTTTACCCAGCACCACTCAATTTTATGGAGGGTATTCTGGGCATCAAGCCGCTCCCATAAATCTTTGTTTTTTACAGGGTTACCAGCCGCTGTTTTCCAGCCTTTGCGTTTCCAGCCGGACAACCACTCTGTGATACCCTTGCGTACGTATTGGGAATCGGTTGTGACACGCACCTCGCAGGCCCGGGTTAATGTTTCCAATCCGACAATGGCAGCCATCAATTCCATGCGGTTATTGGTGGTTTCCTTCTCGCCACCATACAGTCCTTTTTCAGCGGTACCGTAACGCAGAATGACCCCCCAACCACCGGGGCCGGGGTTTCCTTTACAGGCACCATCTGTAAAAAGCTCAACGAGCTTGCTCAACGATTATCTCCCACTCGGCTGGACCCTGTAATCGGTTTTCCGACCAGGGATTGCCCCACGGAGGACCAGACAGGCTTGATGGGTGTCATGCCTGCCACTTCCCGGGTGGCAACTATGATGTAAAAACTGCCAAAGGGCAGCATCCAATTATGACAGCGCTGTTCAATCGATTCTGACTTCAAGCCCATGACTGAGTGGGTGGAAGGGAACAGATAGGCACCATGAATCACTTTCTCAACACTGAACCCCAACAAGGTTAACCAGTCCTTCATCCGACTTGGACTAATGAACTGGACACCACTGAACAACCTACGATAACCCGGAAGTATCATCCGCTTGATGTTGCAGAGACTCAGAGGGTTAAAACCGACTACCATCATCTTGCCTCCGGGGATGATGGTATGCCCCGCTTCGCTGAGAAGTCGGTGCGGGCGATCAGACACTTCTACCATATGATGCAGCAGGACCAGGTCAAGGCTGCCCGGAGCTATCGGCCAGTGATAAGGATCAAGCAACAACGAAGACGTCGGCTCAGAGTTTAAGGGGTGAAACTGAAAGTTTCGACTTACCTGGGACTCTGACAACAGAGCCGCAGTCGGAGATACCGATAATTCAACAGCATGATAACCAAAGATATACTTTAACTCATGTTCTATGTGACAGCGTTCTGTCTCAAGGACAAACTCTCCTGCACCGGATTGCATCCACCCCTGCAGGGCCTGCAATTTTTGAGGCATTTCAGGTCTGGTCGTTTTTTTAAACCATTGCATCAGGCTTTTTCCGTGTATGCTGCAGTGAAATCAGCAAAAACCTCGAGCCAGATTGTTGTCCTGCTCAAATACACATCTTATCGGGCACGGCAGGATTCAACCAGCATCGGTGTCATCCCCTATGACAATCGTAAAGAAAATAGTACAGACTTTACACGCAAAATTTGTAAAAATGGTTTTTTGTCCATTACAGGCATTAGAATGTTATTGACCATTATCCGACAGAATGTCCTATGATCCACATTCAAGCTATCCCGGCTTTTCAGGATAACTACATCTGGCTGCTCTCTGAAGATTGCAGTCAACAAAGTCTGGTCGTTGATCCGGGTGACGCTAGCGTGGTCGAGAAAGCACTGGATAGACTTGATCTGGAATTGTCGGGCATTTTGATTACCCATCATCACTGGGATCATACAAACGGCATAGAAACGTTAACAAAAAACCGTAGCATTCCAGTCTATGGCCCTGATAATTCGGCAATTTCCGGCATTACTCACACCCTGGATGGCACAGAGACACTGGCAGTGCTCGGTACTGAATTCAGTATTTTGAAAACACCGGGACACACGCTCGATCATATTGCCTATTTCGCTAATCCTGATCAGGATGATCCCATTCTATTCTGTGGCGACACCCTCTTTTCAGCCGGCTGTGGCCGACTGTTTGAAGGGACTGCTGAACAAATGCAGAGCTCATTCAATAAACTCCGCGCTCTACCCGAAAACACCCGGGTATATTGTGCACACGAATACACTCTGGCAAATCTTGCCTTTGCCCAGACCGTAGAACCCGACAACCACTCTATTAAGGAGTATCGCAACAGAGTCGTCCGGCTTCGCGAGCAGAACAGGCCAAGCCTGCCCTCTAGCCTCAAGCTGGAATTTACCATTAATCCATTCATGCGTACTGACCAGAATAGTGTCATTACTGCTGTTAAGGAGCACGCCCCAAATGCCTCTCTGTCAAACGATTCAGAGGTATTTGGAGCATTGCGTCATTGGAAGGATCACTTTTGATGACGATAACCCCTGTGTTCCTTCAAGATAAATATAGTTTTTATGTCTGAACCTTTGATTACAGAGCAAACGTCTGGTCGCTATACCGGACCTGAAGTTAAACCCCTGATTCGAGTCTTGAGTGCCGCCACACTCATAATGACTCTAACAAGCTGTCAGAGTCATTCTCCAGAGCAGGCAGGTACTCCACCAGTCAAAGTTGAGCAAAAAGTTGCCAAAGGGAAAACGGCCAAAAAAACATTTAAGGATCAGCTGGCCAAAAAACCATTGACCGACCTGTGGGATAGAACTCGTCGGGGTCTCGCTATGGACCTGGATAATAATCATCCCCGGGTATTGGCAGAATTACGCTGGTACAAGAAAAACCAGGGCTACTTTGACCGCGTTTCTGATCGCGCCAGTCCCTATTTCTATTTCATCCTGATAGAAGCTGAGAAACGTGGCGTCCCCCTGGAGCTGGCATTAATGCCCATAGTAGAGAGTGCCTTCGATCCATTTGCTTATTCCCATGCAGGAGCATCCGGCTTATGGCAATTCATGCCAGCTACCGGAGAACATTACGGACTGGAGCAGAACTGGTGGTATGACGGTCGTCGTGATGTGGTTGAGGCCACCCGTGCAGCTCTGGACTATATGGTCAGTCTGCACGAAATGTTTGACGACTGGGAATTAGCACTGGCTGCTTTCAACTCTGGGCCAGGGCGAGTCATGAATGCGGTCAACAAGAACGAAAGGCGGGGTAAATCCACCCGCTTCTGGCATCTTGACCTGCCAAGGGAAACCACCGCCTATGTTCCAAAGCTGATCGCCCTGGGCAAGATCGTTCGTGATCCGGCCAAATACGGTATCAAGCTAAAGTCAATTCCTAACAAACCTCATTTTGCCAAGGTTGAAACCGGTGGCCAGCTGGATATGGCCAAAGCGGCCAATTTGGCTGGCGTTACTCTGAATGAGTTATATCGCCTGAATCCCGGGATTAATCGCTGGTCCACCCCTCCTTCTGGTCCACACCATCTGCTGGTGCCTGTTGCCAAAGCCGAATCCTTCCGGACTGAACTGGCTCAATTGCCGGCGGAGAAACGTATGCAATGGCAGCGCTACTCAGTGAAGTCTGGTGATAGCCTGATCAGGATTGCCAATACTTTTAATACCAAGCCCGGGCTCATCAAGGAAGCGAACAAAATGGAAACAGACTTGATCCGGGTTGGTCAAAGTCTTTTAATCCCCGTCGCTGTCAAAGAGAAGGAAGAGTATGCCCTGACAGCGCCGCAGCGCCGTATTGCCAAGCAAAACACTCAGCGTGCCGGACGACACAAACTGAATCACTCTGTTAAATCCGGAGACAGCTTCTGGAGCATAGCCAAAAAGTACAATACCGGTGTCCAGGAACTGGCTCGCTGGAACAGTATGTCACCCAGAGACAATCTCAGGATCGGGCAGACACTGGTGGTGTGGACCAAAACCAATGCGCCTCAGGACGGTGTTGTTCGCAGGGTCAATTACAAGGTTCGCAATGGCGACTCCCTGTCCAGAATCGCTGACAAATTCAATGTCGCCATAGCCCAGATCAGAACCTGGAATACCTTTGACAGCAAATACCTGCAGCCTGGTCAACAATTGACTCTCTATGTTGATGTGACCCGCGTTTACGAATGATAAATTCATAATGCTCAGACCCGGTTTTGAACGGGTCTGATATTTTTCTCTATAAACCACTCCCCTATCCTGTCGATGCTATATTCATTCGGTTTAACAATACCAGGAAGCATCATTGAAACGACTGACGCTCTCTCTTCTGCTCTATTGGCAGAGTATTTACGCAATAGCTGCGGGTGAGCAATGGCAACATTATCTGTCCATCATGGACGAGCCTCTGTATAAGAAAGATTTCAAACACTTCCGGTACGTCAATCCCGCAGCGCCCAAAGGTGGTCATCTGCGATTAGCAGCCCTTGGAACCTTTAATACTCTGAATCCATACAGTGCCAAAGGAATAGCCCCCTCGCAGGCGAATAATACTTTCAGGTTTGGCTTTCTGGAGCTGAACGAACCCCTGATGGTGGGCACTGGTCCTTACGCACCCTCCATGGAACATAAAAATACAGCCTATGGTTTAATCGCCGAAGCGGTAGCTTATGATCCGGAAAAACATAAGCTCTCATTCAAGCTGAGAACAAATGCCCGTTTTCATGACCAGCATCCCATTACCACGGAAGATGTAGAGTTTTCCTATAAAATACTGCTGGAGCACGGGCACCCAAACTTCAAACTGACACTAGAGCAAGTTGAACGCATCCAAATCGAAGATCACTACATTATCCACTTCTATCTGAAACCCTCATCTTCTAAAGCGCTCCCAATTAAACTCAGCGAGCTGCCTGTCTTACCAAAGCATTACTGGCAGAATCGTGATTTTGAAAAAACCACACTGGTCCCACCCTTACTCAGTGGTCCTTATAAGATTTCCAGGGTCAAGCCGGGGTCAACGATCGTCTTTGAACGAGTGCCAGACTATTGGGGGGAAGATCTTCCCGTTAATAAGGGGCTTTATAATTTTGATAAAGTTACTCTGAATTTCTACCGTGACCGTCATGTCAGCTTTCAGGCTTTTAAGAACGGGGAGACCGATGTCCACTATGAAGGCGAGGCGAAAAACTGGGAAACAGCTTATGTCTTTCCAGCCATGCAACAAGGTAAAGCGACCAGACTGAACATTCCTGACAAGATGCATTATGGCAGAAGGTTCTTTGTCTTTAATCTCAGATCCCCACTGTTTCAGGATCGAAGAGTCAGGCAGGCTATCAGCCTGTTATTCGACTGGGAATGGTCTTCAGCAAACCTCTTCCATAACGCCTATGTCCGCACCACCGGTTTCTTTGGCGCTCATGAGAATAATACATCTGCGGTCCCGTCAGAGAACGAGCTGGAACTGTTTGAAGCTTTTCAGTCGATAGTGCCACCGGGGCTCTATTCCCAACCTTTTGAACTCCCAAAAACAAACGGGGATGGGAACATCACAAGCCATCGAAGACAAGCCCTGAAACTGCTAAAAGAGGCCGGTTGGCATTATCATCAGGGACAATTATTAAGCGCCCGGAATGAACCCTTTCACTTTACATTTCTTCACTACTCAAAACTGGCTGATCGTTACATACTTCCTTTTGCGGCCAACCTTGCCAGCGTGGGAATCAAAATGGATTTTCGAGCCATAGACCTGAGCCAATATCAGCGAAGACTGCGTCAAAGGGATTTTGATATGGTTCAAACAACCCTGACGGTGCCTTTTCTTCCCGGCGAAGACCTTAAAGGGTTATTTCACTCAGAGTCTGCGGACTCTGAAGGCAGCCGCAATCTGGCCGGGATTCATAACCCGGCCGTCGATGGCTTAATTGATCATGCGCTGTCAGCCAACACCGGAGAGGCTCTTTATACTGCTATGCAGGCTCTGAATCGTCTCTTGCTCTGGGAATATTACTTCATTCCCAACTGGCAGGGGCGTTTTATAAGAATCGCTCATTGGCAGCATGTGCAACCTCCTGACACTTTCCCACCCTTTGGTATTCGTCTCACTTCATGGTGGATGAAACCAGCCTCTAAAGCCCTTCAACGACAAGGAAAAAAATGACGATCAAACGATGGGCAAGAACTCTTATGGCGCTGAACATTGCCTGGTTTTATCCTTCTGTACTGGCCAGTGTTCAGGAATCCTATCGCACAGGTCATGCCATCAGCCTGATCGGCACTCCCAAATATCCTGCCGACTTTCAACACTTTTCCTATGTCAATCCTGATGCTCCCCGTCAGGGTAAGGTCAGACTGGCGGTTCTAGGCACTTACGATACCTTTGATCTCTTAAGTTCCAAAGGTGTGCCTGCTGCCGTTGGTGCCTACATTTACGACAGCCTGATGTTTGCCAGCCGGGATGAGCCCGGCAGTCTTTATCCAATGATTGCCGAACGTATCGAATACCCGGATGATAATCGCTGGGTACGTTTCGTTATTAACCCGAAAGCCCGTTTTGCCGACGGCAACCCGATTACTGCCGAAACTGTGAGGGATACATTTTTTCAATATAAAAATGGCGACTTCTCCAACTTCAAGCTCCTGTTGAAGGATGTTAATCAAATAGAAGTTGAACCCGGAAACCGGGTAAAACTGACCCTGAATGTCCCCGAAGACAAGAAGCTGCCTTTTCGACTGGCCCAGCTACCCATAATTCACAGTAATTACTGGACAAAGTCTGAAGATGTTGACACTAAGATCCATATTCCTGTCAGCTCAGGGGCTTACAGCATCAAGCACTATGAGCTTGGCCAGACCGTTTTTCTTGAGCGAAACGAGGATTACTGGGCTCAGAAGCTGCCTGTGAATATTGGCCGGAATAACTTTAAGCAGATCAGACTGGAGTATTTCAGGAACTCCACACTCTCTCTCGAGGCTTTTCTCAGTGGACACTACGATATCCGGATAGAAAATCTGGCCAAAAACTGGACTTATGCATACAAGGGTAAGGACCTGGAGAGCGGGAAGATCATCAAGAAAAATTACCCTCGCAAGAGCTTTCAGGTTCAGTCCTTTATCTTTAACAGTCGAAAATACCCTTTTAACGATCAACGGGTCAGAGAAGCCATCAGTCAGGGTTACGATGTAGCCTGGACCAACGCCAATCTTCTTTATGGCATTTATTCAGCGCCCGAAAGCCTGTTTGCCAACTCGGATTTTGCCCACTCAGGCATACCCGATAGAGCTGAAGCCCAACTGCTTGAACCTTATCGGGACATACTTCCTGAGAAGCTGTTTAAACAACCCTGGACTGGTGTACAAACAGATGGCACTGGCAATATCCGAAAACAGCTCAGTTATGCTAATAGACTTCTGAAACAGGCTGGCTGGGAACTCAAAAACGGCAAAAGAGTCAACAAGGAAACCGGTGAGCCACTCAGGTTCGAATTGATGCTGGCGGTGCCAGAACAGGAACGTGTTGCTATACCGTTCAAAAGTAATCTGGAAATGCTCGGCATTGAAATGCAGATCACCTCGCTGGATGTCTCTCAGTACATTCGAAGAGTGCGCAATCAGGATTATGACATGCTGCTCAGAACCTTCCACCAGCCTGATGTGCCTGGCAACGAACAAAGAGAATACTGGAGCAGCAGTACTGCCAATCAACAGGGCACGCAGAACCTCGCAGGTGTCAATCACCCTGCGGTTGACGCCATGATTGAGTCTATTATCAAGGCTGAATCCATCAACCAGTTGCAGGCCGCCACCAGAGCTATGGATCGCATCCTGCTCTGGGAAAATTACACCATTCCCCAGCTCTACCATCGTTACTGGCGGGTAGCATACAGAAGCCACTACAACTATCCTGACAACGGAGGTCTTTACGGCTCTGTGGACCTCAGCATCTGGTGGGAGAAAGAACCAAAATGAAACGCCTTGTTGCGGGAATATTTTTGATAGTAACGTCCTCTTTGGTATGGGGAGCAGAAAACATTCCTCTGAAGCATGCCATAAGTCTCTATGGTGAACCTAAGTACCATAAGGATTTTGAACACTTTGACTACGCCAACCCGGACGCTCCAAAAGGCGGTGAATTCAGACAGGCTGTGACCGGCCAGTTTGACAGTCTTACACCTTTTGTAGATCGCGGTTCGGCTGCGGCTGGCAGCGACTTGCTGTATGACAGCCTGCTGCAAAGATCCTGGGACGAGCCTTTAAGTAAATACGGTTTGATTGCCCAGTACATAGAATTGGACCCTGATAACCGCTGGGTTGCCTATCATATTAACCCCAAAGCTCACTTTAATGATGGCCATAAGGTGTCAGCCAGTGATGTAAAATTCTCGTTTGATCTTCTGAGGGAGAAAGGCTCAACGTTCTACCGCCACTTCTATGATGATATCGAGAAAGCTGAAGTCACAGCGCCTATGAGGGTACTATTTACCTTTAAAAACAACAAAAACCGGGAGCTGCCTCTAATCCTGGGGCAAATGCCTATACTTCCAGAACACTACTGGAAGGACAGACATTTTCCGCCCTCCGGATTTGAAGTCCCCGTCACCAGCGGTCCTTACCAAGTCGATAAAATCAATCCCGGACGATCCATCAGTTATAAAAGAGACGAAGATTACTGGGCACAAGACCTGGCTGTAAACCGGGGTCGGTATAATTTTGACCGCATGCTGTTCGAATATTACGGAAACGAATCTGTGCTGTTAGAAGCGATGTTCAGCAATCAATATGACTTCAGACTGATTACAGACCCAACCATCTGGAATACCCAGCTGAGCGAGAACCGAATTAAAAAATATCGTCTGGTACAAGAAGTCATAAAGAACCATAACCCCCAAACCCTGACGTTAGCCTACAATACCCGGCGACCGTTTCTAAAAGATGCCAGAGTCAGGGAAAGTCTGGGATACGCTTTTAATTTCAAGCAGATCAACGACCACCTTTTCTTTGGAATGTATCGACCTGCTGAAAGCTTTTTTGCAGGCTCTGAGCTGGCAGCCAGTGGAATTCCATCAGCTGAAGAACTGAAATGGCTGGCCCCCTTTCAGCAACAACTGCCTGAAGCCCTCTTCCATGATCCCTTCAAGGTACCTGATAGCCGACTGGCATCGGGCGACCGATTGAGTATGGCAAGCGCACTCAGGTTATTAAAACAGGCAGGCTGGGAAATAAAAGATAATCAACAAGTTAATGCCATGGGGGAACCACTGGTCCTGAACGCACTGGTAGCCACTGAAGAACATGAAAAAGTTCTGCTTTCCATCAAGGACGGTCTGAGTCGTCTTGGTATTACCTTAAATGTTCATCGTATAGACCCACTCCAGATGGTAGCCAGACTCCGTGAACTGGATTTTGAACTGGTACTGCATGTCTATCGACATACTGCATCACCAGGCACCGAACAGGTATCCTTCTGGGGATCGGAAACCGTTGATCAACCAGGAACCAGAAACCTGTCGGGTGTTCATTCACCGGTGGTCGATCACATAGCTCAATTGATTCCATCAGCCACCAGCCGTAAAGAACTGCTTTCAATGGTTCATGCCCTGGACAGAGTTCTGCTGTGGGGACACTACTCACTGCCTCTCTGGTACTCACCTTCCTGGAACGTTCTGTACCGGGATACTCTGAAGCATCCTGAGACGACGCCGCTTTATGCTCTTGACCTGAGTACATGGTGGTATCAAACGAATAAACCACCATCAGCCAGAGCTAGTGCTGGTTCAACACTGAAGAAGGTAGATTAACCGCTTGGGTGACAGGGTACATTGCGATACTAACAATCAGGAACTCTCTGGTTACATGTTTGTAGGTGTTGATTCTGAAGCAACACAGGTATTTTAATTGCTTCAGATCAACTTTTACCGTCATCTAAAAGTATTAATGACCTTTTTATGATGAATTAGACCTTGCCTGTCAGGTTTGATAGGTGTTTACAATATTGTCAGAAATCGGAACAACTCCGCAAGAAGCAATACCTGTAGTCAGGGAGCCGACTATAGTTTTGAGGCAAAAGTTATAACAATGCGATCCAGGCTAACCATGAATCATACAGTGATGATAAAAAGATCGTTGAAGACAACGATTTTCCAGTCCCTCCCCATTGCGACACTCTTGCTTTCCCTGTCTGTGATGCCTTTATCGGTAAAAGCAGAGGACGCAGTTAATAAACTCCCTTCCCTCTCCCTTTACGGTGACAGCAAATACTCAAAAGATTTCAAACATTTTGACTACGTGAACCCCGATGCACCCAAGGGTGGAACCTTGCGAATGGCCAGCATGGGGACTTTTGACAGCCTGAACCCCTATATAGAAAAAGGAACTCCGGCTGCGGGATTAGGCTTGATTTACGATACTCTGATGACCAGCAGTGCCGATGAACCTTTCTCCATGTACGCCCTGGTAGCTGAATATGCAGAGCCCGCCGTTGATAACAGCGGCATCACTTTCCACTTGAATGCAAAAGCCCGGTTTCACGACGGACAGCCTGTAACCGCCGAAGATGTGGTTTACAGTTTTGAACTGCTCAGGGACAAAGGCTCACCGTTTTACAGGGCTTATTATGGCGATATTGCCATGGCTGAAGCCCTGTCCAAACGCAGTGTGCGCTTCGTTTTCAAACACAACCGTAATCCTGAACTTCCCCTGATCATTTCCCAACTCCCGGTTCTTCCAAAACACTTCTGGGAAAAAGAGTCGAATAACTTCGAAGAGGGCAACCTGACTCACCCTCTGGGCAGCGGCCCATACAAAATCCGTTCTGCCGAGCCGGGTCGCAGTATTGTTTACGAGAGAGTTGTTGATTACTGGGGTAAGGATTTGCCGGTCAACAAAGGTCGCTATAACGTTGATGAGCGTCGTTATGACTATTACCGGGATGCCAACGTATCACTGCAAGCATTGAAAGCCGGGGAATACGATCTCCGCTTTGAAAATATTGCCAGAAACTGGGCCACCGCCTATGACACTCCGGCAGTTAAAAAAGGTGACCTGATTCAGGAATCCATCCAAACCAAAGCCCCTCAGGGTATGCAGGGGTTTGTCTTTAACCTGCGCAGAGATATTTTCAAGGACGTCAGAGTTCGAAAAGCGTTGAATTACGCCATGGACTTCCAATGGCTTAACAAGAATCTGTTCTATAACAGTTACACCCGGACACAGAGTTATTTTGCCAACTCTGATATGGAAGCAACCGGCATTCCTGAAGGTAAAGAATTGGCCTACCTTGAGCCCTGGCGAGATCAACTCCCCGCCGAGTTATTTACCCAACCCTTCAAACTGCCCGTCACCGATGGCAGTGGCAGAATCCGCAATCAGCTGAGCGAAGCTCTGTCCCTGATGGAACAGGCAGGCTGGAAACTGGAAAATGGCTCGCTCCGGAAAAACGGCAAGCCCTTTGAATTCGAAATTCTTCTGTATGATTCAAGCATGGAGAAAGTGGCCCTGCCAATGAAGAAAAACCTTGAAGCCATGGGCATCGATGCCAACCTGCGAATCGTGGATATTTCACAATACATAAACCGCCTCAGAAGCTTCGACTTCGATATGCTGGTCAGTCGCATTCCCCAATCCAGTTCGCCCGGAAACGAGCAACGGGACTTCTGGGGCAGCGAATCAGCGGATCTGCCAGGCAGTCGAAACCTGATAGGGATTAAAAACCCGGTGGTTGATGGCCTGATCAGGGAATTAATCAATGCCGACTCCAGAGAGGATCTGGTCGCCGCCGTTAAGGCTCTGGATCGGGTGCTGCTCTGGAATCAATACATGATCCCCCAATGGTATCTGGCCAGTAACCGGGTTGCCTACTGGAAGCCCCTTAAACACCCTCTCAGCCGTCCTGATCAGGAACCTCTTTATCAGTTGGACCTGGACTCCTGGTGGATAGAACCGACAACCATCAGGGCTTCTTCAGACACGACCGCCGATGGCGAAGAAAAAAATGAAGAAAATAAAGGCATACCACTTTGGCCTGTCGGCATTCTACTGGTCATCCTGTTTCTGGGATGGGTCATCCGTCGTTCAAAACGTCGCAACTGAATTATGAAAAGCTATATTCTACGCCGTCTGGCGTTAATGATTCCGACACTGTTTGGCATCCTGCTTCTGAACTTTGTCATCATTCAGGCTGCACCGGGTGGCCCTGTTGAGCAGATGATTGCCAAACTGGAAGGTTTTGAAATCAATGCCACCAGTCGCATCGGAGGTTCCGGCAGTGCCGAGATTCAACAATTGAGTGTGGACGAATCCGGTGAGTATCGGGGACGGCGGGGACTGGACCCGGAACTCATCAAAGACATCGAAAAGCTTTACGGTTTTGACAAACCCGCCTACGAGCGCTTTATACAGATGGTTGTCAACTACGCTCAATTTGAATTTGGCGACTCCTTTTTCAGGGATGCGAAAGTCATTGACCTCATCAAGGAAAAGTTACCTGTCTCAATCTCTCTGGGTTTATGGAGCACACTGCTGATTTACCTGATCTCCATTCCCATGGGGATTCGAAAAGCAATAAAGCACGGTAGCCACTTCGATGTCTGGACCAGCGCTGTTATTACCACAGGCTATGCCATTCCCAGCTTTCTGCTGGCCATCCTGCTTATTGTTCTGTTTGCCGGTGGCAGTTACTGGAACTTCTTCCCACTGCGCGGGTTGACTTCGGAAAACTTTGATCAACTCAGTCTGATCGGCAAACTGGCAGATTACGCCTGGCATATGGTTCTCCCGGTTTTTTGCATTGTTATTGGTGGTTTTGCAACATTAACGATGCTGACCAAAAACTCTTTTCTCGATGAGATTCATCGCCAATATGTGCAGACAGCCCGCGCCAAGGGTCTGGATGATAACCAGGTGCTGTACGGACATGTTTTCAGAAACGCCATGTTGCTGGTGATATCCGGATTTCCTGCGGCCCTGATTGGCATACTGTTCACCAGCTCATTGCTGATTGAAATTATTTTTTCACTGGATGGACTGGGCCTGCTCGGCTACGAAGCCGCCATTAATCGCGATTACCCTGTGGTCTTCGGATCCCTGTTTATCTTCACTCTCATAGGCATGGTGGTAAAACTGCTGGGAGATCTGACCTACATGCTGGTCGACCCAAGAATTGACTTCGAGGCGAGGGACTAATATGGCATCGTCTCAAAGCATAAAACCTTCCCGTATAAGCCCGCTCAACCGGCGACGCTGGCAAAGTTTCAAAAGTAATCGGCGGGGCTATTACTCACTCTGGATTTTCGGTTTCCTGTTTTTCACCACGTTATTTGCCGAGTTCATCGCCAATGACAAACCCCTTCTGGTGTATTTCAAGGGTGAAATCTATACCCCCATTTTACATATCTACCCTGAGACAACCTTTGGTGGTGAATTTGAGCTGGAAATGGATTACCGTCAGGACTACGCAAAAGAGTTGATCGAGCCCCATGGCTGGATGCTCTGGCCTCCCATCCATTACAGCTACGACACCATCAACTATGCCCGCGTTGCTCCGGCGCCTCCCACGCTCGAGAATCTGCTGGGCACCGATGATCAGGGCAGAGATGTATTGGCAAGGGTTATTTATGGTTTCAGAATATCCGTACTTTTTGGTCTGATTCTGACGCTGTTCAGCTCTGTCATAGGGGTTGCCGTAGGCGCCATACAGGGATTTTATGGCGGACGAACTGATCTTATAGGACAACGATTTATTGAAGTCTGGTCAGGTATGCCCAGCCTGTATCTGCTGATCATTCTTTCCAGCTTTGTCGAGCCCGGCTTCTGGTGGCTGCTGGGTATTATGCTGCTGTTTTCATGGATGGCACTGGTGGATGTGGTCCGTGCCGAATTTCTGCGTGGTCGAAACCTTGAATATGTCCGTGCAGCCAGAGCCCTGGGGATGACCGATAGCCGATTGATGTTTCGTCACATTCTGCCCAACGCCATGATTGCAACAGTCACCTTTATGCCCTTTATTCTGACCGGAGCCATCACCACCCTGACTTCTCTGGACTTTCTGGGTTTTGGTCTGCCAGCCGGATCGCCTTCACTGGGTGAGCTGATCGCCCAGGGTAAGAATAATCTTCAAGCGCCATGGTTGGGCATTACAGCCTTCATGGTAATGTCAGTGATGCTGACCCTGCTTGTGTTTATCGGGGAAGCCACCCGCGACGCTCTGGATCCACGCAAATACGTTACAGGTCACTAAGCGATGACAAGTTCCCTGCTCCAAATCAAAGACCTGAAAGTCCGCTTCAATCAGAGCGGTGGCAGCAGCGATGCGGTAAAAAACGTCAGTTTTGAACTGTTTCCCGGAGAGACGCTGGGTCTGGTGGGTGAGTCCGGCTCAGGTAAATCCATTACAGCTCTGAGCATACTGCAACTGCTTCCTGAAAATGCCAGTCACCAGGGCGAGATAGTGTTTGCTGGCAAAAACCTGTTGGCTCTGTCAGAAAGAGAAATGCGAGGCGTTCGGGGTCATCAGATTGGTATGATTTTCCAGGAGCCCATGACCGCTCTCAATCCACTGCATACCATAGAGAAGCAGATCTGCGAAGTTCTCAGTCTGCATCTGGGAATGCGCCCTCAATCTGCCAGTCAGCGGGCTTTGGAGCTGCTTGAACTGGTGGGCATTCAGGAGCCCGCCAAAAAGCTTTCAGCCTATCCTCACGAATTGTCCGGTGGCCAGCGCCAAAGAGCCATGATTGCCATGGCACTGGCCTGCGAGCCAAAGGTCCTTATCGCTGATGAGCCCACCACGGCACTGGATGTCACCGTCCAGAGGCAAATCCTGACACTGTTGGCAGAGTTGCAGCAGAAAATGGGTATGGCTATTTTATTTATCAGCCATGACCTCAACCTGATCCATCATGTTTCCCATCGAATTTGCGTCATGAAAGATGGAGAACTGGTGGAAACCGGTGCCACAGAAGCGGTTTTTAATCAGCCAAAACATCCTTATACGACAGAGCTGCTCAATGCTGAGCCTTCAGGGGCTCCTGCTCCTGTCTCTGATGAGCAACATAAGATTATCGAAGGGCAGGACATCAGGGTCTGGTTTCCAGTCAAAGCGGGATTCTTTCGAAGAACGGTTGACCATATCAAAGCCGTCACCGATCTTTCCATCTCAGTTGCAAAAGGTGAAACACTGGGTATTGTCGGTGAATCCGGTTCTGGAAAAACCACATTGGGCATGGCCCTGCTGAAGTTGCAGGAAAGTCAGGGCCAGATCTACTTTGAAGGTGAAGCCCTCCACCTCCTGAACCAGAAACAGTGTCGTCCATACCGACGACAGATGCAGGTTGTTTTTCAGGACCCCTATGGCAGTCTGAGTCCGAGAATGACCATTGCCGATATTATTGGTGAAGGACTCGATATCCACCAGCTGGCCAGCGACAGTGAACGGGACGATCTGATCATAAAAGCCATGGCAGAAGTCGGTCTTGACCCTCAATGGCGACACCGTTATCCCCATGAGTTTTCTGGCGGGCAGAGACAGCGTATTGCCATAGCCAGGGCCCTGGTTCTGAAACCCGGACTGATTATTCTTGATGAGCCTACTTCAGCTCTGGACAGGACTGTCCAGTCTCAGGTTATTGAGCTGTTGAGAGACCTGCAGAAAAAATACAACCTGAGCTATATTTTTATCAGCCATGACCTTGCTGTAGTGAAAGCTATGAGCCACAGGATTCTGGTGATGAAAGACGGTGAGATTATTGAGCAGGGATCAACTGAACAGATCTTTCACCATCCGCAAACAGGATACACCCGCGAGCTGCTTGAAGCCGCCTTCGAAAGTCATCAGCGGCGCTGATTCCTGACAGGAAAAACAGTCTGCATTCTGAGAGTATTTCATCGTTCTTTTATGAAGAAGATGAAATACTTCACTCCCTGATTCATTGTCATCACTGGCTTTTCAACTATCTTCACTTCACCTGCAGACGAATCCCGTCGGAGTAAGCAGCATGTCCCTGTTTGAACATTACCAGCAAAGATATGACCTGACCCAGGAAGAAGAGATGAGCCTTCAGGCTTTCCTGGAACTGTGCAAGAATGAACCCGGAACCTACGCCAGCGCCGCCGAGCGTATTCTTGAGGCAATTGGTGAGCCGGAGCTTATCGATACTTCCAGAAACCCGAGGCTCAGCAGAATTTTCTCCAATAAGCTGATCAAACGATATCCGGCGTTTGATGGCTTCTTTGGTATGGAAGAAGCCATTGAACAGATTGTTTCTTACTTCCAGTACGCCGCCCAGGGACTGGAAGAGAAAAAGCAGATTCTCTACTTGCTTGGCCCGGTGGGCGGTGGTAAGTCTTCTCTGGCAGAGAAACTGAAGGAACTGATAGAAAAAGTACCCTTCTATGCCATCAAGGGGTCACCGGTGTTCGAATCACCGCTGGGTCTTTTCAACCCGGAGCAGGACGGAGAGCTGCTCGCGAAAGAATTCGGTATACCCGGCCGCTGTCTGCGCTACATTATGTCCCCATGGGCTGTTAAGCGCCTCGAGGAATACAAGGGTGATATCAGCCAATTCAGAGTCGTCAAACTCTACCCTGACCGACTGAAGCAGATTGCCGTTGCCAAAACCGAACCCGGCGATGAAAACAATCAGGATATTTCCAGCCTGGTGGGCAAGGTGGATATACGACAACTGGAAGAGTATTCCCAGGATGATCCGGATGCCTATAGCTTCTCAGGGGCACTTTGTAGAGCCAATCAGGGCATTATGGAATTTGTCGAAATGTTCAAGGCGCCGATCAAGGTACTCCACCCTTTACTGACAGCCACCCAGGAAGGTAATTACAACAGCACAGAAGGTCTTGGCTCAATTCCTTATGAAGGCATAATTCTTGCCCACTCGAACGAATCGGAGTGGCAGACATTCAGAAACAACAAAACCAATGAAGCTTTCATTGATCGCGTCAATATAATCAAGGTGCCCTACTGCACCCGCATGAGTGAAGAGATAAAAATTTATCAGAAGCTGCTTGAGCACAGCTCTCTGAACAAGGCGCCCTGTGCCCCGGACACATTGCGGATGCTTGCTCAGTTCAGCGTCCTGTCCCGAATTGTAGATCCGGAGAATTCTTCCATTTACTCGAAGATGCGGATTTATGACGGCGAGAATCTCAAAGACACCGATCCCAACGCCAAATCGCTCCAGGAATACAGGGATGCCGCTGGCGTTGACGAAGGCATGGAAGGATTATCAACCCGTTTTGCTTTCAAGATTCTCTCAAAGGTCTTTAATTTTGACCCTACCGAAATAGCAGCTAACCCGGTTCACCTGTTGTACGTTCTTGAACAGCAGATTGAACAACAACAGTTCCCTGAAGCGTTGGAAGAGCGTTACATCGGCTTTCTCAAGGAGTATCTGACGCCAAGATACGTTGAGTTTCTGGGTAAGGAAATACAGACGGCGTATCTGGAGTCCTATTCTGAGTATGGCCAGAACATATTTGATCGCTACATTACCTACGCGGATTTCTGGATTCAGGATCAGGAGTTCAGGGACCCGGATACCGGGCAGATTCTTGACCGTAAGGCACTGAATGATGAGCTGGAAAAAATTGAGAAGCCAGCGGGCATAGCCAACCCGAAAGACTTTCGCAACGAAGTGGTGAATTTTGTGCTCAGGGCCAGGGCTGACATGCAGGGCAAGAATCCCATCTGGCTCAGTTATGAGAAGATGAGAGCCGTGATTGAGAAAAAGATGTTCTCCAACACAGAAGATCTGCTGCCGGTCATCTCATTCAATGCCAAGGCTTCTCATGACGACCAGAAGAAACATGCCGACTTTGTAGACCGCATGGTCCAACATGGCTACACCGAAAAGCAGGTCAGGCTGCTGTCTGAATGGTACATCAGGGTCAGAAAGTCCCAGTAGCCCGGCAAGTGACCGTCATGAGTATCATCATTGATCGACGCCTGAACAGCGGCAAAAAAAGTACCGTCAACCGTCAACGCTTTCTGCGACGGTACAAAAACACCATCAAAGAGTCTGTAAAGGAGCAAATCAACCAACGCTCGATTACAGATATGGAGCGTGGTACGGATGTCGCTATTCCCAGGAAGGATGTATCAGAACCGGTCTTTCATCATGGCGATAATGGTCGCAGACAACATGTTCATCCCGGCAACAAAGAGTTCCACACAGGTGACAGGTTCAAGCGCCCAGAGGGTAGTCAGGGTCAGGGGGCAGGTGAAGGCGAAGCCAGTCATCAGGGTTCGGGCATTGATGACTTTGTCTTCCAGATCAACCGGGATGAATTTCTTCAGTATCTCTTTGAAGATCTGAAGCTGCCCAACCTGATCAGGAAAAACCTGATGGACACCACCGAATACTCTCTCAGGCTCGCCGGATTCACCCTGTTTGGCTCTCCTGACCGGTTGAATGTCGTGCGTTCACTCAGGGCCGCTAATGCCCGCAGAATTGCCCTTTTTGGCAAGGAACGCAAATTGATCAGGGAGTTGAAGCGTCAACTCAGGGAGCTTGAGGTACAACCGGGTGGTCGTGACAGGGAGAAGGAAGAGGAGCTGCGCAATCAAATCACTGAATTAAACAAAAAGCTGCGTCGGTTGCCGTTTATTGACGACTTTGATCTGCGCTTTAACAATCTGGTGAGGGTGCCACAACCTTCCAGCAAAGCCGTTATGATCTGTATCATGGATGTCTCGGGTTCCATGACCCGTGAGATCAAGGATATAGCCAAACGATTTTTTCTTTTGCTTTACCTGTTTCTGGAAAGAAATTATGAAGCCACTGAAGTGGTTTTTATAAGACATCATTCCCAAGCACGAGAATGTAACGAACAGGATTTTTTTTACGCCAGGGAAACGGGAGGTACCATTGTCTCTTCAGCACTGGTGCTAGCCAGGCAGATCATTGATGATCGTTATCCATCGGCAAAATGGAATATTTATGTTGCCCAGGCCTCAGATGGCGATAACTGGGACAGCGATAACCCACTCTGTCATGACGCCATTACCCGGAAGCTTCTGCCTCTGGTCCAGTATTTCGCCTACGTAGAAATCGCCAACCGGCATCAGAACCTCTGGCATACCTACAAAGACATCGAAAAAAACTTCAGTGAACAGTTTGCCCAGCAGCAGATTCGTGACCAGAGCAATATCTATCCGGTCTTCCGACGTCTTTTCGAAAAGAAAGTGGAATAGCCATGACTCGCCAGTACCTTTCAACCGGTTCCGAATGGACCTTCGAATTGCTTCATGCTTATGACAGGGCCATTGGTCAGCTGGCAGAAAAATTTAAGCTTGATACTTACCCGAACCAGATCGAAGTCATTAATTCGGAACAGATGATTGATGCCTACGCTTCAGTAGGCATGCCCCTGATGTACCATCACTGGAGTTTTGGCAAAAAATTTCTCACCAACCTTCAAAACTATCAGCGCGGCCACATGGGCCTGGCCTATGAAATCGTCATAAACTCTAACCCCTGCATTGCCTACCTGATGGAAGAAAATTCCATGGCCATGCAGGCGCTGGTGATTGCCCATGCCTGTTATGGTCACAACTCTTTTTTCAAAGGCAACTACCTCTTTCGCCAGTGGACCAATGCAGACTCGATTGTCGATTATTTATTGTTTGCCAGGAACTACATTTATCAGTGCGAAGAGAAATACGGTGTGGATGCCGTTGAAGAGATGCTTGATGCCTGTCATGCGCTGATGAACCAGGGGGTCAATCGATATATGCGCCCTTCTGCTATTTCTGCAGAAATGGAAAAAAATCAGGCACGGGAAAGAGAAGAATATATCCAGAGAAATATCAATGACCTCTGGCGTACGGTCCCGACCAAAAAGGAAGACCCTGCCAAATTGAGAAGACGTTTCCCTCCGGAGCCGGAAGAAAACATTCTCTACTTTATTGAAAAAAACGCCCCACTGTTAAAAACCTGGCAGCGGGAACTGATTCGAATTGTCCGTAAGATAGCCCAGTATTTTTATCCTCAGCGACAGACCCAGGTCATGAATGAAGGCTGGGCCAGCTTCTGGCATTACACACTGATGCATCAGCTCTACCGGGAAGGTCTGATAAACGAAGGCTACATACTCGAGTTTCTGCATTCCCACAGTAATGTCGTGTTTCAGCCGGATTTTGATGATCCACGCTATTCCGGCATTAATCCTTATACCCTGGGCTTTAATATCTACCGGGACATTCGCCGGATATGCGAGCAGCCTACTGAAGAGGACCGGCTCTGGTTTCCTGACCTGGCGGGCAGTGACTGGCTGAAAGCTATCCATCACGCCATGGTTCAATACAAGGACGAGAGTTTTATACTCCAGTTCCTTTCACCCAAAGTGATGCGGGATATGAAGTTATTTTGCATTGATGACGACCACAAAAAAGCCTTCCTGGAAGTCAGCGCCATACACGATGAGTCAGGTTACAAAGCACTCAGGGAGGCATTGTCCAATCAATACAATCTGGGTAATCAGGAGCCTAATATCCAGGTTTATGATGTTGATGTAAGAGGAGACCGCTCGCTGACCCTGATTCATTCCATGCACCTGGGTCAGAACCTTCACGCAGGAACTGCTATGGAAATTCTCAAACACCTGCACCTGCTATGGGGGTTTGACGTACGGTTGAATTCCGTGGACGCTAAAGGTGTGGTACAGCACAGTTACTGTACCTCGGAAATACACTGCACCCCCTGAAAAAACTCATCAGATGAGCTTTTTCAGGACGATGACTAATGCCTGTTATTGAAGAGGCAGGGTCTTGTGGTGATTACCGGTCATGTGTTGCAGAATACGATTGACCTGGCAGCTGTAACCAAATTCGTTGTCATACCAAACGTAGAGTACGCAGCGGTTGCCATCAACAATGGTGGCCTGACTGTCAACAATACCCGCATTACGGTTACCGACAAAGTCACTGGATACCGCTTCAAAAGAGGTCACGTAATCGATCTGCTTCTTGAGATCAGAGAACAGCGCCATCTCGCGGAGATAGCTGTTAAGCTCTTCAACGGTAGTGTCTTTGGACAGATTCAGGTTCAGGATAGCCATGGATACGTTGGGAGTCGGAACCCGAATGGCATTACCGGTCAACTTACCCTGTAACTGAGGCAGCGCCTTTGAGACGGCCTTTGCAGCTCCGGTTTCAGTGATCACCATGTTCAGGGCAGCACTGCGACCACGGCGGGAACCTTTATGGTAGTTATCAATCAGGTTCTGGTCATTGGTGTAGGAGTGAACGGTTTCCACATGGCCATTCTCAACACCAAATTTGTCGCAGATCGCTTTCAGTACGGGTGTGATCGCATTGGTGGTACAGGATGCAGCAGAAATAATCTGATCTTCATCATTGATGATGTTGTGGTTGACACCAAACACAACATTTTTCAGATCGCCCTTGCCCGGGGCAGTCAGCAGAACCCTGGAAGCTCCGTTAGACTGAAGGTGTTGACTCAGACCTTCCTGGTCACGCCATACACCGGTATTGTCTACGATGATAGCGTTGTTAATACCGTAGCTTGTGTAGTCGATGGAATCCGGAGAGTTGGCATAGATAAACCGGATCGCCACACCGTTGGCGTAGATGATATTGTTCTCTTCATCCACACTGATGGTGCCATTGAATGAACCGTGGACCGAGTCACGTCTCAGCAGACTGGCACGCTTTTGCAGATCGTTTTCCGCTTTGCCCTTGCGAACGACAACCGCTCTCAAATTCAGGCCGGAACCACCTGCTCGTTCAACAAGAATTCGAGCCATGAGTCGACCAATACGACCAAAGCCGTAGAGAACGACATCTTTATCGTCATGGCCATTGCCATTCTTGCCATCCACGAGCCCGGAGACCTGACTGCGAACGTACGCTTCCAGGGTTTGCTTGCCTTCACTTTTTTCGTAGCCGGATGCCAGCTTACCAATATCAATTCTGCCCGGAGCCAGATTCAGCTTGCTCAGCAATTCAATGACAGGGAATGTCTGACGGACACACAGGGCAGAACCTTCCACCTGACGCACGTATTTGTGAGATTTAAGGATGTCAATCACAGAACGGTTGATGATTGAGCGGCCATAGATCGAGGTCACAACGTTGTTTTCGCGATACAAGCGGCCGATCAATGGAATCATGGATTCGGCTAAGGCTTCACGTTCTCTCCAGTCCTGAAAATGGTCTTTTCCCACGGTTCCAATCCTGTAATTTTTATGCACTCAAGGCTGTCAATCAGCTCAAGGCTGTTTACTTCTGGCAGACTGTCACCCGAAAGCAACCGACAGGTTACCTCAAACAACATAGGTCTACGTTTTTTGGCCTTTCGGCTCAGGGGCTATTATCCAGAGTTCACCCCCACTTGGCAACAAAGTACAACAAACTTTAACACTGCGTCCAATCACTCTTCGACTTTACAGGCAATTGTTGGTGCGCTAGTGCATGGTATCTGTTGCTCCGAGCAGCTACAATTGCGGATCTAGCGTATTAAGAACAAGTCACCTTTCATGTCGCAGGCCAACTTGAAATCATCTTCTTTCCAGCTTCCAGAGACTCCGGGGCATAAAACCTTCTGGGGTCATTTAAGCCAGTCAACAAGCTCATACGCCATAGCCAGTGCCGCCCGGTCAACCCGCAGGCCGCTTCTGGTTATTACCCCGGATTCCGCTCATGCCAATGCCCTTGAAGAAGAACTGAATTTCTTCCTAAAAGGTGATCGGTCCACCCGGATTCTGCACTTTCCCGACTGGGAGATACTGCCCTACGATGCTTTTTCTCCCCATCAGGACATCATTTCCCAGCGGCTGAAAACCCTGTATCGACTGCCTCGCAGCGAAAAGACCCTGCTGATCATCTCGGTTTCCACCCTGCTGCACCGACTCTGTCCCCGGGATTATCTGGAATCCAACTGTCTGGTTTTGAAGCGGGGTGAAACCTTTGTACTTGCCGAGAAAAGGCAACAACTGGAACAGGCGGGTTATCGTTGTGTTGAAACAGTCTACGAGCATGGTGAGTTCGCAATTCGGGGGTCACTCATGGATATCTTCCCCATGGGTTCCGATACCCCCTACCGGATTGACCTGTTTGATGATGAAATCGATACCCTGCGAATTTTTGATCCGGAAAGCCAGCGCTCCATAGAACAGGTTGATCATATAGAACTGCTTCCAGGTCATGAATTCCCAATGGACAAGACCTCCAGAGATCGCTTCCGCAGTCTGTTCAGAGAAGCGTTTGATGTGGATCACCGTGAGTGTCCCGTGTATCAGGACATAGGACAGGGAATGGCAAGCCCGGGTATTGAATATTACCTGCCCCTGTTTTTCGAAAAGACAGCCACGCTGTTTGATCATTTGTCCACTGACACAACGATCATTCAATATCAGGGCGTGCAGGAAGCGATTGAACACTTCTGGCAGGATCTGACGGATCGCTACGAAAACCGGAAAGTCGATAAACACCACCCGCTTCTGCCTCCCGCAAAGGTTTTAATGCCTTCAGAAGAAATCAACCGGGCTCTGAAACAATACCCGCGTATTATCCTGTCAGCTGAGCATGTTGATGCCCCGGACAGCTTCAACCTTGATCACCAGTCATTACCTGAGCTGACCCTGAATGCCCGAGCCGACCACCCTTTAAAGCCTCTTGAAGACCTGATCGAGTCAGGACCAAGGGTTCTTCTGGTGACCGAGAGCGCGGGTCGCAGGGAAGTCCTGCTGGAAATGCTGGCCCAGTCCGATATTCGCCCCGATACATTCAACAGCTGGGATACCTTCCTGAGCAGAAAAGAGACGCTGGGGATTACCCTGGGTACTTTAGCATCAGGATTCTTTCTCAAAGATCTGAATATTGCCCTAATTCCGGAATCCCTGCTTCTGGGCCAGAGAGTTATGCAGCGCCGCAGGCGAAAAGGCGATACCCAGACCGATACCGATCAAACCATCCGTAACCTGACCGAGCTGAGAGAAGGTGCTCCGGTCGTCCATATTGATCATGGCGTAGGACGTTATCGTGGGCTTCAAACCCTGTCCGTTGATGATCAGGAAACCGAATTCCTGACCCTGGAATACGCCAGCGAAGCTAAACTCTACATTCCTGTCGCTTCTCTGCATCTTATTGCCCGTTACACCGGCACGGATGATGAGCTTGCTCCTCTGCACCGTCTTGGCAGCGAACAATGGTCCAGGGCTCGTCGCAAAGCGGCTGAGAAGGCCAGAGATGCTGCAGCGGAGCTACTGGATATCTACGCCCGACGAGAAGCCAGAAAGGGCTTTGCCTTTTCGGCACCGGATCAACAGTATCATGCATTCACGGCCGGCTTTCCGTTTGAGGAAACACCGGACCAACAGCAGGCAATTATCAATGTCATAAAAGACATGTCTGAGGGTAAACCCATGGACCGACTGGTCTGTGGTGATGTCGGTTTTGGCAAGACAGAAGTGGCTATGAGAGCAGCCTTTCTGGCAGTCCAAAGTGGCAAGCAGATAGCGATCCTGGTCCCGACCACCCTGCTGGCTCAGCAGCATTACGAAAGCTTTCGTGACCGTTTTGCCGACTGGCCCGTTGAAATCGACGTAGCCTCACGTTTCAAATCGGCAAAGCAAATTCAAGGACTCAGGGAGAAAGTCGCAGAAGGCAAACTGGATATCATTATTGGTACCCACAAACTGATTCAGGGTGATTTCAAGTTCAAAAATCTGGGCCTGTTGATTATTGATGAGGAGCACCGCTTCGGAGTCAGGCACAAGGAAATGCTGAAATCCCTGCGTTCCGAAGTTGATATTCTGACTCTGACGGCTACCCCGATCCCACGGACACTTAATATGGCAATGTCGGGTATTCGCGACCTGTCAATCATAGCCACGCCACCTGCACGACGGCTGTCAGTTAAAACCTTTGTTCGACAAAACGATCAATTACTGGTCAAAGAAGCCATTCTGCGTGAGCTATTGCGCGGCGGTCAGGTCTATTACCTGCACAACGAAGTTTCCAGTATCGAGAAAGCGGCTGCTGATTTGCGGGAGCTTATTCCTGAGGCACGTATTGCCGTCGGTCACGGTCAGATGCGTGAAAGAGAGCTGGAGCAGGTCATGTCCGACTTCTATCACAAACGACATAATATCCTGGTCTGTACTACCATCATTGAGACAGGTATTGATATACCGAATGCCAATACCATTATCATCCACCGATCGGACAAGTTTGGCTTGGCACAATTGCACCAGTTGAGAGGTCGGGTCGGTCGATCTCATCATCAAGCCTATGCTTATCTCTTGACACCTTCACCAAAATCCATGACCAGGGATGCTCTGAAAAGACTGGAAGCCATTGCCGAAGCCCAGGACCTGGGAGCTGGCTTTATGCTGGCATCCAATGACCTGGAAATACGGGGAGCGGGTGAGTTGCTGGGTGAAGATCAGAGTGGGCAGATTCAGAATGTTGGCTTTACACTCTATACCGAAATGCTTGAGAAAGCAGTGGAAGCGATCCGAAAAGGTGAAACACCGGACCTGGACAAACCTTTACAGCAAGGCAGCGATGTGAACCTGCGGTTACCCGCACTGCTTCCGGAGGACTATATTCATGATGTTCATAACCGACTGATTCTCTATAAACGAATTGCTGCAGCGAAAAACGACGAAGATCTGAAAAACCTTCAGGTTGAACTGATTGACCGATTCGGCCTGTTGCCGGAACAGACCAAGAACCTTTTTCGGCAGACCCGTCTCAGGTTAAGAGCCGAGAAAATGGGTATTATCAAAATTGATGCCGGTGCCACCAGTGCCCGAATCGAATTTAACAGTCAACCGGACATTAACCCCATTGCCATCATTCAGCTGATTCAATTTGAGCCGCACCTATTCAAACTGGAAGGTAGCAGCGTGTTGAAGTACAGTGGCTCCATGGAAAAAGGCGAAGCACGATTCAAGCTGCTTGAGCAACTATTGGATCGACTGGCCCCGTAAGAGTGAGAAGCAGTCATGCGTCTTTTCGATCAATGTCTGCTTCATACGGCTCTGAGTCCTCTAAAACTGTTTACGAAACGGCATGACCACACTTTTGAAGCCCACTGTTCAGATACCTCAGCACTGGCGCACCGCTGCACACCAGACTGAAGGTCAAAGAGTTTCAGGATTAAGCAGGGATTTTATGAAACGCCTTGAGCTGAAAAAAACGACTGTTAATCACAATGTCACCTTCGGCATGATTCAAAAAGCGATCGGTACCCTACTTCTGGGCACAGTCTCCATAACGGCCATTGCCAGTGAGGATACCCAGTGGTACCAGGCTGACGTGATTGTATTTTTGAACGAGCAGAGTACGAGTGACAATGAGAAATGGCCTGGTATTACCGCTCACCCTCTTCCCGCTGACGCCATTAAGCTAAAATCCTACAACTCCGGGACAGACGCAAAAGGAACCTCTTCTGATCTCACTGACTTTCTGGATCGTCCTGACAAAAAGCCTGCAACAGATCTGGAGCGGGATGCCTTTGTGTCCCTGCCCTACCCATCACACTTGTTGCAAAGTGAAAGCAGTGCCCTGTCCAAAAATGGTGGCTACCGGATTCTCGATCAAAAAGCCTGGCTGATGCCGCTCAGGGAAGGCAAAAGTTCGAGGCCAATCAGGATAGGCAACTACAACACACAAAGTAAAAAACCCAGTATGTTGGAAGGTACCGTTACGATCAGCTCCAGTCGTTATCTGCATGTAAAAGTTAATCTCTGGTACAGCGAACTGGCATGGGAAGCACTGGCAAAAAACATGGAGAATGTTCAGCCGCACCCGGAGTCTCAAAAGAAACCAACCCTGGATAAAAATCTGCAACTGGTCAGGGCACCTGACGGTCAGCCCATGAAGATTTCCCGTAATTTTCATTTGCAGGAAAGTCGCAGAATCAAAAACAGTGATGAGGTTCAGTACCTGGACAGCCCGGTCATCGGTGTTCTGTTCAAACTGACGCCCTATAAAAAGCCGGATAAACCTTTGCTACCTGAAATGGAAGCTGACCAGGAAAAAAGCCCGGAGCCAGGGATACTACCCGGAATTGTCGATCAGGAAGGCAGCTGATTCGGAGTAATACCCATCGTGCTTTCTAACCCGAGACAAGGCGGCGTGGAAAGTTCGATTGGTATAAAAAGAGCTGTCAGTGGCGCAGCTCTTTTTTCATGATAAAGCTGTTCTTGTCCTGGTTTGACTCATAGGTCACCTGATCCATCAGCTTGTTCACAATGTGTAGACCACGGCCACTGCACAACCAGGCTTCAGGATGCTCAGGATCAACGACCATTTCAGTCGTATTCTGCATGACATCGTCCGGAATACTGTGTCCCCAGTCGCTAACAGAAATATTCATCATGGTCTTGTCCAGATTGATACACACTTCCACCGGATGGCCCGCTTCATTTTCGTAAGCATGCTCAATGGCATTGTTGACAATCTCTACCAGACAAAGCTCTAGCCGATTAATTTCAACAGGAGAGAGAGTGGTCATGGCACAGACACCCCTGACCGCCATAGCCACTAGCCTGGTATTGGATAACTGGCTGTCGATTTCCAGCTTCAGCACCTGTGACATGTCAGCTCCCTTTAACAGCCTCAGCCACTGAACCATGGAGTTTGAACAATTTATCCATGGACGTAAGATCAAACAGATCCTGCACCGCAGGTTGTGCAGAAGCCAGACTGAGTGACCCCTTACCCGACAATTTCTTAAGACCCGCTACCAGCACGCTCAAGCCTGTGCTGTCCATAAAACGCACTTCGGCAAGATCGACAATCAGCTCGGATTTGCCCTCTTCAATCAGATCAAACACATAGGTTTTAAACGCTTCGGCAACGGAAGCATCGAGACGGGACTCATCAATCCGGACCACTGTAATCTGGCCTTCCTCGTAGTGTTCAAACGCCATGCCATCCTCCTGGCTTTCAGGGTTTCCATTCCAGTAACAGGTAGGTCACATCGTCATCGAAACGGTCCAGCTCACTCCAGTCTCTGACATTTTTCTCTACCTGGTCAACAACTGATTTTAAATCGTCATCTAAAGTATCTTGCAGGCATTGCAGCAAACGGGCCTCACCAAACTGTTGACCTTCAGTGTTTTCGCATTCCGTCACTCCGTCAGAATAGAGAAACAGACGGTCACCCGGCTGAAACTGCAAAGTGCTGGAGATGTATTCCATGTCCGGCATCATACCGATGGGCACTCCTCCACCCATTACGGGCTCTACAAAGGCTTTATCACGATGAATCCATAAGGGTTGCGGATGACCCGCCTGTGATAATGTCACCTGACCTGTGCGACTATTGATAAGTCCATAGGCAATGGTGAAATAAAGCATCGACTCAGGTGTCAACTGAAACCGCCGGTTCAGTGAGGCCAGAACCTTTTCGGGCGCACGCACCTTATTGAATGGTTCATGATCCAATGTTTCCTTGACGATGGAGCCTCTGCCCGATGTTTCTGAGAGAATATTATTCAGAGTAAATGAAAAGAGCGCTGAGGGAATACCATGCCCGGCCACGTCCAGTTGATAGAACCCTAAGGTTTCACCATCAATAGCCTGATAACCAAACATGTCCCCGCCCAGTATTTTGCTGGGCTGGAAAAACCAGTCAAAAGAAACATGTTGTATGGTCGCCGGTTGAGCCAGCAAAACTTCCTGGGCTTTGGCCGCCGATTCAAGATCTTTTTCAACGGTCTGAATCGCTTCAACCAGGCGTGTATTCTGCAGCTCGAGCTGCCTCTCAAGTTCGATGATACGAATCCCTGCTTTCAGGCGGGCAGCCAATTCATCAAAATTAACCGGCTTGGCAAGAAAATCATCCGCCCCGTCATTCATGCCTTCAACAACTGCCTTATGATCTGCATTACCGGTGAGCAGGATAAAATAAATATAACGTCCAAGATCTGTTTTTCGGGTCTGCCTGAGCAGTTCCAGACCATCCATCTCAGGCATCATCCAATCGCTGATGATAATTCTGACATCCTGATGTTCCCGCAGAATCTCCAGAGCCTGTCTACCATTCTCGGCCTCGAGTACCTGGTGCCCCTGCTTTTTCAATACCACGGAGAGCATCAAACGCTGGTCACGAGCATCTTCAACGATAAGAATATTCATTTAGCCTATATCGGCCGGGCCTTATTTCATCTTAATCAGTGGCTATCATTATCGGGTGAGTTACCTGACTCTGGTTCAGCATTCGCTTTATGAATCACTTTCATCACCGGATAGGCGAACTCCGCTCCTGCTTTTTGAACTGCAGAAGCAATGATCAACATGATGCTTTCCTGGACCCTGACAAAGTCCACTCTGCCCTTGGGAATGACATGCACCCGGACCTGACACTCCAGTGATGAATCCCCATATTTTAGAAACCTTGCATAGTGGGGCTCCGAACAATCCAGCTCGGGATGCTGAAGAAATTCTGTCGTGATCTGATTCATGACGGCGGGGATCTTGTCCAGATCCTCGTAGCGAATACCAAAGTTTTCAACAACCCGGCGGTTACGCATTCTGGATGGATTTTCCAAAACGATACTGGTGAAGACCGAGTTCGGGACAAACACGGGTCTGCGATCAAAATTTCTTATCTGGGTCAAGCGCCAGCCAATATGTTCTACATGGCCTTCTATCTGTCGGTCCGGAGAACGAACCCAATCGCCTTCTTTAAAGGGTTTATCCAGCATTAACATCAAACCACCAAAGAAGTTGGCCAACCATTCCCTGGCAGCCATACCCACAATCAAGCCGCCTACGCCACCAAAAGTCAGCAGCGCGGAGAGCGAATAGCCCAACTTTTGCGCCAGAATCATCACCGCCAGAACAATCAGAACGATATGAAAAAACCGTGACAGGGTTCTGGCCAGGTCGAGATCTTTATCTTGAACGCCCGAGATCTCGGCAATGTTCGGTAACTGCCTGATGAGTCTCAGCAGAAGCCAGAGTGGAAGTAATACTGAGCAGACAGCTTCTGATGTGGCCAGCCAGTCATGGCCTTCTTCTTCACTATGATCAACAAACCAGTGAGCGAGGTAAAAAAAACATAACAACCACGGAAGAAGCAACAACGGAGGACGAAAAGCTGAGGCCAGACAGGCTCTCACCGATTGATTCTCAGATTGAGCCCATCGACTGAGAAGGAAGTGGCTGAACCAGGAAACGATAACAGCAGCCACAATCGCTGTCACTAGATCGACATTATCCCCTTTAAGAAGACCCTCCCAAAACATTGCCTGCTCCTCGCACAAGAAAACCCCATGGTAAAGGGGATATCGGCCATCGCCTTCCCGGTTATATTCAGACCATTGAAATTATCCTCAAGGGATAAAAGCTGGACGAACATACTTTGATTTCAACACTAAAGGGTTGAAATCAATCTATCATAGCCGGTTCAGCCGTTTTTGCCGGTGTCTGCTTCAACTTGCCGAGCCACTCTTGCGGGACATCAAGCGTCCGGGTCGGGAAGGCAATATCAGCGTCATGAGAATGGATAATAGCCATTATCCTGACCAGGACATCCTGTTTGACCCTGAGGTACTCTGCCCAGTCTCTGGTACATGTAAAGCAATAGACTAAAATATCGAGGCTGGAGGGCCCAAAGGCATTGAGCGATACGAGAAGAGTCTTATCGCTGGCGATTTCATCGTTGTCGTTCAGATACTGTCGTATTTCCTCGACGATCACTTCCACCTTCTGGCCATCCTGATACCTCAGGCCAACAGTTTCCTTGATCCTTCTATTTTCCATTCGCGATGGATTCTCAACAGAAATGCTGTTGAAAGTGGCGTTGGGAACGTAGAGTGGTCGCTTATCAAATGTCTTGATGCGGGTTTCTCTCCAGCCAATGTATTCCACAGTGCCTTCAATGTTTCTATCCGGCGAACGAATCCAGTCACCAACCCGGAAGGGTTTATTTAGGTAAATCATCAGACCACCAAAGAAATTGGCCAGCATATCCTTAGCGGCAAAACCGACTGCCAAACCTCCAACACCACCAAATGCCAAAAGACCTGAGATACTGTAGCCAAGTGACTGTAATACAGTCAGAAAACAGATGATGATGACCACAATTCTGCTTAATCTGCCAATCGCTACTACGGTCGTTGGATCATTAGACTTATCGCCTGCCAGTTCAGGATTCAGGAAGTTTCGTTCCAGCTGACGAATGAAACGGATAATGCTCCAACCCACCAGGGTCAGGATAATGACATCCCTGAGATTATTCAGACCATCGATTAACTCAGAATCCGTAGCCTTGGCAACTACAGCAACAACCCAGCAGAAACCAATGACCCAGATCAGCAGGATCAGAGGGGTTCTGAGTCCCCTGATAACGGCATCATTCCAGGGGGTAAGGGCTGCACGACCATCTCTGGAAAGATGAGCAAACACTCTGGACAAGATCAGATTGATAACGCCTGAAATCAACAGGACAATAACGGCCTGAATAACCCATTGAGGAATATCCAGTTCATGAAAAAAAGGGTGAGAAAGAGACATTATCAGACTTCCGGATAGGGAACGGGACACTTAGCACTGAGAATGATTTCATTCCCACAGGATTGAAACCATTCTATTGTCGTTTTATGGCAGATCAGTTAAATCGTTCAGAAAGGTAATCCAGTCTGTCCTTGCAACTAAGATAGCGATCCATAGTCACCAGCTCTTCCAGAGCTCGACCGCCACGGGCCTGAAGAGATGAAAGATCAGGCGTTGAGAAAGAAGACCGTTCAAGCCAGGGCAAAACTTCCCGGACACCCTCCCTGCTGCTTAATAACAATAAATCACAACCCGCGTTCAAGGCTTTTTCGACCCGGACAGTGTAACTTCCGGCTGAAGCTGCACCCTCCATGGTCAGACAGTCGCTGATGACTAACCCATTAAAACCGATCTGTTCTCTAAGGATGTCTTGCAACCAGATTGATGAAAAACCACAAGGCTGATCATCTACTTCAGGAAAAACAATGTGTGCGGGCATAATCGCTTCCATGCCCTGCTCTATCAGAGCTTTGAATGGCACCATATCTTGCTGCTGGATGGCACTCAGCGAACGATTGTCCGTGGGCAGGGTCAGATGAGAATCTTCGTTAACACTGCCATGGCCGGGAAAATGTTTACCCACACAGGCCATTCCTGATTCACGGACACCACTGCACCATGCACCAGCCAGTTTAATCACGTTTTCTGGCTCACAGCCGAAGGCACGGTCGCCCACTATATCGGTCAGACCCAGGTTCAGATCCAAAACTGGAGCCAGACTCATGTCAAGGCCGCAGGAGAGTAATTCTTCTGCCATAAGCCAGCCACAATCCTCAACCAACTCCAGGGCTTTCTGGGGATCACAGTTGAAATAGCTGGCGTAACGCCCGGCAGGCGGCAAACGGGTAAAGTCGTTTCTGAAACGCTGAACCCTACCACCTTCCTGATCCACCATCAAAATCAGGTTCTGTCTGATACTTCTTATGTCTCTGACCAGATCACAGAACTGTTTGCGATCGTGAAAATTCCGGGCAAAAAACAATACGCCGGCAACACCGGGATGCAGGAGTAATTCCCGCTCTTCAGGCTGGAGTGTCTGACCTTCAAGGTCGATTATCAGAACGCCAGTATTTTTCGCATTGTTATGATCATGCCTATACATACTTTTCTTGCTCTCCTGACCCGTCTGCATGCGATAAAACTACTCTGGCAGAATATCAATAGTAGTTCCGGGATGAACCCGGTCAAATAAATCAATCATGTCATGACCATGCATCCTGATACAGCCTCTCGAACCCGGCTCACCCATCACAGCGGTATCGGGTGATCCGTGGATATAAATATACCGTCGCATGGTATCGACATTTCCCAGACGGTTGTAGCCGGGTTCAAGACCGCTTAACCAGAGAATTCTGCTTAAAATCCAGTCCCGACGTTCAGAGTATTGTTGTAATAGTTCGGGTGAATAGATCTCACCCGTGTATCGCCTTCCCACAAAAACCGCATGGAGAGGGAGGCCCTCACCGATTTTCGCACGAATAATATGACGCCCCAGTGGAGTCTGCCAGCTACCTTCCTGCTGCCCTGTTCCTTTACTGGCGGTGGATACAGAGTAACAAATCTTTTCTGCACCCTTTTGCAGCAGCTCCAGAGTCTGCGAGGCAATTCTAACATTAATGTGCACAGATGAATCTCGTATTGACTGGTTTCGCTTTGGCTCAGGCTCGAGAGCCAGCAACTCGAATAAAGATTATCGACCATTCTTATAGGTGGCATGAGCGCGCAGACCAGCTGCCATAAATGGCACCATTCTTCTCATAATGTTCTCAAGATTGTCATCAATGTCATAATCTCTCTGGGCAATGGAGAGAAGTGCATCGGCGCCAGATACGGAAAAGACAGCAGAGCCAAGACTGAAATAAGTACGCCAGAATTTATCGGCTATCGGAAGGTCAGGACAGGCCCTGAACAACAACTCAAAGTATCGGCTGAAGACGGTTCCATAAGTTTCCGTCAGATAACGCTTCAAATGCCCCTGGTTCTGTGTGAAAGCCAGCCCCATGAGTTTCATAAAAATAGAGATGTCATCGGGCCTTCTGGGTTTTACAGCAAGAATATGGTCAACAAGTATCTCAAGCACAGCCTCAAGATCAGGTGGCTCACTCTGATCGGACCACTCATCCAGAGTGGTATTCAGCCCTTTCATGAAGGGGTCCAGAAAACGGGCAAAAACCGCCTGTATCAGCGCTTTTTTGGAACCAAAGTGATAGTTCACTGCAGCCAGATTAACCCCTGCCTGTTTTGTAATGGTTCTTAAGGAAGTCTCTGAGAAGCCATGTTCAGCGAAGAGCAGTTCGGCTGAATCCAGAATTCTTTCGACAGTTGAAAGTTGTGCCATGGTACAAAGAATTTTATAAGTTTATTAAACGACTGTGTAGAACCTACGTATCTGGCCCTGAACTGTCAAGGCTGCTGCAGCTTGAATCGACTTCAAGTCAACACTTCAAGCCAATGCTCTGGACGACCTTGCATACCTTTTATGCTTACCCTCTAGAACAGCCACCCTATGGTGGACCTAATGTCAAGAAAATAAATCAATAATTTAAGTCAAGTCCTGCATAGCAAGGAATACGGGAAAGCTCTTGCTTTGAGGGCATTCTGTTTGGGCTATCAACGGGACGGAGAAATATGTGGTAGGCATCACGGAAAGCCAGTCGACAATCATTTTTATTTTAGGGTCTATTTACCAATCGATTTATTCCTGATGGGGGTGGTGAATGTCGGTTTATACTACTGATAGTAATGTCGTCATAACCGATGTCAGCAGATACTTTGCCAATCATGTAAAATATTGTCATTTTATCGCTACTGTCTATGAACGAGCTGCTGCTTTGCGGAACAAAGTGTTTTTTGCCAGAGCAGTTAATAGAGCTGCATTTTGTACCGGGAACCCATACGTCACTCGAGCCGGTATCTAAAACGACTTTAAATATTTGATCATCAGATCCAATTTAATTACAGTGTAATAAATCTCATTACGACTATTTTGCGTTGATATCTTTCCTTTAGCCATCTCTGGCTCACGAATTTCCAAATAGAATCGCTCTTAGGGTAGACATTAAGCTCAAAAAAGATTCATTTCCAGCGGCAGAACTCACCTTGAACAGCCACAATAAAGCTTCGAAAAATTATCAGAGCTGAACAAAATGAGTACTGCAAATAGTAGACTGGTTGAAAAAACTGCTGACGTGCTTCGACCGGTCTGAACTCCTCAGCATGGCGGAGCAGCTTGGTTTTACTATACGACAGCGAGATATCCGCCCCTTGGACTTTATCCTTTCACTGATTGGTGCCCTTGCTGGTGATGGAAACTGCGATACTCAAGCCGATCTCCACCGAAAATTTAATGAGTTGACGGGGCTGAATGTCTCCTATCGTTCCTGGGCAAATCAAGCTAAAAAAGACGCGATGCCTGCTCTTGTCCTCTGGCTATGGCTGCAGTGTCTGGAAGTCTTTACCCGCAAAGTCATGGCGTTTGATGAGGACAGTCCATTTTCAGAGTTCGAGCACATTCTGATTCATGACGGCTCATCGCAGGCTGTCTACGATGCCTAAAGGAAACATTTCCCGGCAGGTTCTCAACGGTCAGTCCTGCTGCTGTCGAACTGCATACGACAATGGATCTTCTTACCAACAATCTGGTGCGCGTGCAGCTCACTGAAGATACCCTTCAGAAAGAGACTGTCTGCCACCACTGCCAACCTCCATGGCCAATATCCTGATGCTGATGGATGCCGGTTATTTTGAGTTGGAACGCTTTGCTGCCATTGATGATCGGGAGGGTTCTTTTGGAAGTGTTGTCTGGCTTCCCTAAAGATCAATGCCTCGACCTGGATGTAGAATGGCCGGGATTCAAGGCCTGGCCATATCGTTTAGTTGTCCGCTGGAATGACAGTAGACTGAAATGGGTATTCATTGTAACCAACCTCAACTGGGTTGAGTTCACCCTGAGTGAAGTACTTCAGGCTTATCGTCTACGATGGCAAATAGAGCTTATCTTCAAAGAGATCAAGTCTTATTCAGGGTGGCATCGTTTTAACACTAAATCAGCGACACTGGTGTTTAGCCTGATTCTGATGTCCTTCGTGATTGTGACCTTGAAAAGGTACCTTGCCCATGCTGCGCAGGCGAACCTCTACGAAAGTGGAGCCATTGAAGAAATCTCGACGCATAAGGCGATGAAAAGTGGAACCCGGCTGTTTGGTAATGTCATTTTATCCCTGATGAATGCAGGAAAGTCTCTGCTTTCACATACAAGGAAGCTGCTCAACTTCTGGACAGATAATGCGAAACGTGAACACCGTGCACGAGATGACTCTATGTAGATAAAAAAAACCTCCTTGATTTTAGACGGTCATTTGAGGTTCAGCTCGAACCAGATAATAAATTAATGGATTCATGACCATGATTTTCATTGGGTAATGTTTTTGTACGAAAACTATCTGATTAATCAGTATAATGCCTTGAGTGTTTTTGGTTCATTGAGCCTGTCATGTAACTTGGCAAAACCAATCCGATCATCTGTTTTATCGAAAACGGTGTAAAACGCTCTCATGAATGGATTTCCAAGGATCCAAGATTCATTATTAATTCCGGGCATTTCGTCAATTCCAGCATGACATTCAACCATTCCAAAGCAGTTTTGCTCTTTGACTACATAAATTTGTGGGGGAACCTCATAGATATGGCCACCAATGGAGACCTTCAGAGGTGGAAGTTGGCTGACGTTTGAGCAATCTGCTTTCACATCAAGAGATTCAAGAATGGATTCGACGTCTTTTTCTGGCCCATAAATATAAAGTGCCCCTGTATCAATATGGGCTTTGCATTGTCTTTCTTGACAGCTTAGGAGAATATTTTTTGCTCCGACTGAGATGCCGTCAAAAGAAATATCGTAATAAGGATGTTCACCATCGATAGCTATCAGGGAGTGCCAGTATATAGGCCCCTGATAATAGAAAGGGTCGGGCTCACCGATAATCATAACACTACCGCCCTTGTTGGTTTTTTGGGACAGGTAGAACGAAAAGACAGCTTTATCGATCAAACCCTGTTTTAGGGCATTGTCTAACCATGATGGGATGATACTATTGCTCTTAAAACCCAAGCCTAAAACGCCATCGAACGGATGGTCCTCGATATCATCTGAAATAACGTCGGCTACAGCAAATCCCTGAGATACTACCTTTATGCCACCGAGAGTAATATCATCATAACCGAAGATACCAGATATTTTACCTCTGGCGTAACTTAGGTTCAGTCTGTGGCTAGTGCGTACAAACGAGCTGCTGCTTTGTGGATCAAAACGTTTTTTGTCAGAGCAGCTGTTTGAATCACATGTTGTACCAGGAACCCAGATATAACTTGATCCGGTATCTAAAAGAACTTTAAATACCTGATCGTCAGATCCAATTTTTATCTCGCCGTAATACTGCGTATTACCGAAGTTGTGTAGTAATGTCTTTCCTTTAGCCATTTCTGGTCCATAAATTTTCAAATAAAGTCGCTTACCGGGAAGGTCAGCCATATTGCTGCTGGTTACTGGAATGCGGTTAAAAACAGGAAGATCTGCAAAAACCGCTGAATCAGATAGAGAAAAAATACATATAAAAATATTTTTTAAAAAGAGGTTGTTCATAACAATTACCTTTCAGACTCTATGTAGTGCCTGCCCGAAAACCCACAAATAATCCGATTCAGCAGGCAGCAGGCAGCAGGCAGCAGGCAGCAGCAAAAATTTTAGGTTAAAATTCAGCCTACTCATCTGTGGGTGCTACTTTTTGGTTTATTTCTGTTCATTTTGTGAACAACTTTCCGATTTTTGAGCACAGGGCAACCTCACCCAAAGGTGAACCTGGTTGCCAACAAGCCCGTTTCTCTTTTCAGGCCGCTTTTTTACTTGTATGGGCTGCCTGCTTTTGTAGCAAGGTACCCAATCGATACAGATTCGTACCCAGAACTGCCAGAGACACATAACGACGGAAGCTATCAATGCCAGTATCCGGGCATCAGTCCAGCCCATGCTGTTCGAGGGCATCAATATCAGATTCTACAGCGGAGTGCTTCCTTTTTGCCCTGATAAACTCCGGGTGTCGCTCACGAAACCTGTCCTGTTCTGACCATTTGCCCTTTTTGGGCAACACTGTCCGGTCGAGTAATTCTTCCAGTTTTTCAAGATTTTCTTTTGAGCAGAAACCCTGGTCATAACTGACTTGTGATACCTGGGGAAATCGCTGTTTGGCACCTTCCGCAATAGTTACAGTCACTTGGTCGCCCGTCTGTTTATCCATGACCAGATGATGCAGGTTAAAGCCAAACTGATCCTGCAATACGTAGACTCTGAGGCCAAGTTCCACAGGGGTGCCAGCCTTACCTTTGCTGATCCATTCAGTATGACATTCGAATAAAGAAAAAACCTTCTCATTATGAGGGATGCTTTCATGATTCAATACACGACGGACAATCAGCTGACACTGGTAGTCTGAATCTTTTACCCAACGTTCCAGTTCTTTTAACCGCAAGTCCCCTGGCGTACGTGCTCTCAGGAGCTTTAAGGTGACTTCTGCCTTGCTAATAAGCTTCTGACTGCAGGCATCATAGTCGGCATGGGCAGCTTCAATATCATTCCGCCGGACATCCCGAAGCGCCTCGTTGGCCGAGGTGGATCGTTTCAGGTTGCGGGCTTTGTGAAATCGCTTCTTATGCTGCTCCTGCAAATAGCGGCTCTGTCGCCACAGGCTTTCATGCTGCTCCGAAAACAAAGTGGTTGCCCACTCTATCAACTTGCAAATAGCATCTCTGAGCAGGTTGATATCCGTCGGAAAGTGAACATTGGTTTTTACGACGATCGAGTCAGCGCGGGCGCGTAACCTCTCTTCTTTTTTTTACCAATTCACGGCCAGCATTGACGACGACCTGATTGATCTGGTCCAGAATTTCCGGTGTGAACAATGAGATGTTATCTTGCAGGGTTTGCAGTTTGTACTGGTGTTCACAGTAAGACCCATGGCCTGGAATCTTTCGGTGAGTTCCATGCTCGTTAGCCAGCTCAAGAAGCCGGTCGTAGTCGCAGTTAATGACCAGCCGCAAGGCGCCAAAAACCAACACCCTCCAGGGATCCATTCCGGGACGCCCGTTACCTTGGTCGGCAGCTATCATACCCTCAAGCACGTGAAAAACCTGATTCCTCAACTCGATATTTGTCCAGATATATTGCAATGCCAAGAGCAAGCGGGGAATGTCATCCCTTGACCTGAGATTGAATGTAATGGCAGAGATATCAACCTCGCCAAGCTGTATTTGTGGATTAATGGTCTGGCGCATAAGTTCGGGAACGTCCTGTTGTGGAAAACCTTCGTTCCTTAAATTAGGCTATAAGCCGCTATTTAAAAGTATTTGAGGGTTTTCGGACGGGCACTAATTAAGTGGCTAAAATAACCTCTGGACAATCATAAACAAAGAGCCAAACCCGGTTTTTAATTACCTCCGGATATTTTTATTAACAAAAGCCTGAAAGCAAACCAGACTCCATAATTTGGACAAATAGATAAGTTAATTTTTTATGGCAGAACTTCGGAAAGAGAAACATCTACCACGATAACGAGCCTCTATTGCAGGAAACAAAGTGTTATCGTAACTAACTAACCGGTCAGTGATTTCTGAGAAAAGAAATAATTAAATATCAAGTACCAGGGCAATACTGTAACCCGGGATTTATGGCTATTTGCTCAGCATGGAAGCAGTGAGTTTATTCTCACTAATTAATTTTTATCAAGAAAGGGAGAGTAGACTATGCAACCTATCAGACAATCAACCGAACCAATGCAATGGCAGACATCAAAACCGCCAGTTAACTCCCTGGAGGTCTCCGAAAAGGCTTCTAATATTGTTACAAAACTGATCAGAAAGCTGTCACTCAAAATCCTGCCTAAGGCCGTCAATGACGACAAAAGCAAGGTAGTGTCTGCTACCAGCCTGGCTCCGGTTCTGGGCATGCTTCTGGCGAGTATGGATGATAAAGAAAGGAAGGCATTGATTCTGGACATCCCCGTAGATACCTTAACTGATGACCTGGAGAATGCAATCCATAAAAAACTCGGTGAAGCCAGCGTAAAACACGCTTATAGTAAGGATCCTGATCAGAAACAGGCAGTCTCTTGCGCTGGCTTTATGGCTACTGAAGATGCCTCCAGGGATGAGCAGCTTGATCAGAGGCTGTCTGAATGTTATCAAACTGAAAAGCTCGACTGTCATGACAGCTCCGTAGCACGCGTCGCAGGAAGTTACATTAATGAGAAAACCAATGAAAAAATTAAAAACTTGTTTGATTGTTATCCTGAAACTGAGCGGGATAACATTAAAGCGGCCATTGGTAGCGTGATACAATTCGATTGTAACTGGGAGAAAGCATTTTCTCCAAATGATACAGTCCCGGGCAATTTTCTTTGCGCAGATGGAACTCATATTAATGACGTAAAGATGATGCAGATGTGGGAAAATTGCCACTATTCCTATAACAGAACATTTGGCGCCATAGCCAAAAATTTCCGATCTGTGAATGGAGAAAACCTTAGATTTGTTGCGATATCACCCCGCGAAGAAAGTGCAACAGCAATTAACTACCTTAGTTCCAAAATAATCACTGATCTGATTAGCGATACAAGACATAATAAAGCGATATTTAATATAACGCTACCTAAAATAAACGTAGTAGAAAGTTGTGATATTCAATTACTCGAGATAATTTGCGAGACATTTGGAACCGACGTAATAGTCGCACAAGACTTAGCAAAATTAGGCAAACCGGAAAATAGTAATCTGAGTATTCTTCTGAAGACTGTACTATCCATTAATGAAGAAGGTGCTCAGAAAAAGCTTTTGAGTGATGAAAAAATTTCTGTAAGGTGCTTACCCAAAGTAGGTAGCTTTGACTTTGTTTGCCCTGGTTACATTGCCATTGTAGACGAAAATGAAAATCGGTTGGTTGAGTTGATCATTAAGGATGGTCGTTTTTTTGAATTTGCTCCGGCCGAGACCATTTCTTCTGAAAGTTTGAGCACTGATGACTGTAAAGCTGAAAGCAAAAGAGCTAAAATCGAAACCAATACAAATGGTAGGAAAAAGCTTGCTTCCAAAAAACGCGGAAAAAGCGGTGAAGCTACTATTGACTCTATAATAGAGCACTTATCTGAGAAAACAAAAATCAAAAGTATTGATGCGAGTCCTCTAATACGTCATAGCTTTGATCCGAATGGGGAGTTTAATATCGAAAGTGCCTATTCAGGTAGATCTGATTTATCTATCAAAACTCGTACCAAGGAAGACGCTATTAAAATCAAAGATAAAATATCAGAATGGCTGGATTACAAACATGAATGTTTTGTTAAAGTTATCGAGATCTCTGATGGCTCTCATGTAGAAGTTTCATTTGACGCATGGGATGCACTGTTTAAGAAGTTAAAATCTACACATTCATAAATAAAGTGCCAAATCCGGAGATTAACCATCTCCGGTTTTTTTTAACAAAAGCTTAGCCTGTAGTTGCCCCCACAGGTTAAACAAACGGACAATTAAAGTTTTTGGGTAGAGATAACTTCACTATGGCAACCAGGCTCTATTGCTGGGAACAAGGTGTTATCGTAACTAACTAACCGGTCAGTTTTTTCTGAGAAAGGAAATACTTAAATATCAAGTACTAATGGCAATACTGTAATTCATCATTTATGACTATTTGCAATAGCATGGAAGCAGTGAGTTTATTCTCACTACTTTGTATCAACCAAAGGAGAGAATACTATGCACTCATTTACCCCAACCGGAACAATTAGAACTTCAAGCCAGGCAATGCAATGGCAGCCATCTAATATGCCAGCAACTTCCTTCGAGATCACCTCACAGGCTTCAGATATTGTTAAAAAACTGATAAATAAAGTGTCAATCGGGATCTTATGTACTCAGGATGCCAAGGACCACAAAAGCAAGGTGATCTCTTCTGTCAGCCTGGCTCCAGTACTGGGTATGCTTCTGTTGTGTATGGATGATAAAGCCAAAAAGGCATTGATTCTGGAAATCCCCGAAGAATCCTTAACTGATGAGCTGGAGACTGAAATCCATAAAAAACTCGGTGAATTCAGCAAAGACCACCCTTACGGAAGCCATCCTGATCAGTTGATCTCTTGCGCTAACTTTATTGCTTCTGCCTTTTGCGTCAGTTTTGAGCAGTTTGAAAAAATACTCTCTGAATGTTATCTAACCCAAAAGCTGGAAGGTGCTTTCTGGGACGTAGCTGATGTCACAGAAGCTTTTGTTAAGGATAAAACCAAAGGAAAAATAGAAAAGTTGTTTGATGGGTTGAACGAAGTTAAAGCAGTAATTGGTAATGTAATACATTGCCGGGCTGTCTGGGAGGATAGTTTTTCTCCAGATGAAACGGCTGCTGGAAGTTTTCTATGCGCAAATGGAACTTGTATTGATAACGTCAAGATGATGTCTAAAACTGAAACGGTTCAATGTGCTTCTAACAGGAGATTTCGTGCCATCGCAAAGGAATTTCAATCTGTGAATGGAGAAGATCTTAAACTGGTCGCAATAAAGCCGCATAATAAAAGTGCCACAGCGATTGATAAACTTGATTCTGACACGATTAACGAGTTAACTGAACAATTAAATCATAGACAAGCGGAATATACGCTAACGCTACCCAAAATAAACATGGACAGTTGTGACACTCAGTTACTCAAGAAAATATGTAAGGTATTTGGAACTGACATAGTAGCGGGAGATCTAACAAAATTAGGCATTTCGGCAGATGATAATCTGGAGATGCTTCAGAAAATCATATTTTCTGTTGATGAAAAAGGTGCCAGCTGTGCGATGGCGACTGTTGCACAAATTCAAACAAGGTGCGAAAAACCTCGCTTTGATTTTGACTGCCCTGGCTACATTGCCATTTTAGACAAAAAAGGTAATCGGTTGATTGAGCTGGTCATTAAGGATGGCAGCTTTTTGGAGTGTGTTGGAGACCCTATAATCTCCACCGATGGAGAATCAGGCTCTAATAATCTGGCAAGTTTTAACAGTTTTTATATGTCTGATAGCGAAGATGATAGTTTTTATAGCGATGATGATAGTTTTTATAGCGATGATGATAGTTTTTATAGCAAAGATGATCAAGAACCAGTGCATCGCAGTAAAATAGATTTACCCACAAAAATAAAGCTGGTAGAAAAAGACTTATCTGCAATAACACGCTTATCTTTTGACCCTCTTGAAACTATAGATGTGAGTGCTTTTATAAAAGACTGTTATAATCCGGATGGAAAGCTTAATATTAAAAGCGCTAAGGCAGATAATCACAGGCTATATATGACAACATCTTCTTTGGATGACGCTAAAGATATTAAGAAAAGAATATTAAAATCCATTGGAGAAGACTATAGTTGCTATGTTGAAATTCGCGAAAGAGCTACTCCTATTCAAGTAGATGTTTTAATTAATCCTTGGAAAAAAATGATTGATCAAATAACTTCTGGATTTATCAGTTCTTATATTTCTGATAGCGAAGATGATAGTTCTTATAGCAAAGATGATCCAGAACCAGTGGATCGCGGTGAAATAGATTTACCCAAAAAAATAAAGCTGGTGAAAAAAGACTTATCTGCAATAACACGCTTATCTTTTGACCCTCTTGAAACTGTAGATGTGAGCACTTTTATAAAAGACTATTATAATCCGGATGGAAAGCTTGATATTAAAAGCGCTAAGGCAGATAATCACAGGTTAAAAATGACAACATCTTCTTTTGATAACGCTAAAGATATCAGGGAAAGAATATTAAAATCCATTGGAAAAGAATATAGTAATTCTGTTAAGATTTATGAAAGAGCTAAACCTATTCAAGTAGATGTTTTAACCAATCCCTGGAAAAAAATGATTGATAAAATAACTTCAGGACCTACCGATTCTTATATTTCTGATAGCAAAGATAATCCTATAATTACAACTGCTGAAAAACAGAGCTCTGATAATCTGGCAACTCTTAACGATTATGATATGCCTGATAGTAAAGTTTATACATCTGATGATCAATTCACAATTGAGAAAGATGTAACCGATCTAACTTCGATAGATAGGATTAGTACTTTAATACAACACCACTATAATCCGAATAGCGAGTTTGATGTTCGGATCGCTGTGGCAGATCATATGCAGCTAACACTCAATATGTCTTCTAAGGATGAAGTTATAGAGCTTAGAGAAAGAATATTAAAATCAATTGGAGATAAACATAGCAAATTTGTTAGGATACTCGGTCAAAATTCTCCTTTTGAATTAGAGGTTTCTTTTGAAGCTTGGGAAGCACTGCGCAATAAGTTAACTTCTAATCAATCATGAATCAATACAATGCCAAATCCGGAGATTAACCACCTCCGGATTTTTTATTAACAAAAGCTTAAACTATAGTGGCCCCATAGGATGGACAGACGGACAATTAAAGTTTTTCGGGCAGAGATATCTCCACTATGGTAACCAGACCCTATTGCAGGGAATAAGGTGTTATCGTAACTAACTAACCGGTCAGTGATTTCTGAGAAAGAAAATACTTAAATATCAAGTATTAAGGGCAATGCTGAAGCCTGGCATTTATGGCTATTTCCTCAGCATGGAAGCAGTGAGTTTATTCTCACTAATTAATTTGTATAAAGTAAAGGAGAGAAGGCTATGGAATCAATGAGAACTTCTATGAATACGGCGCAGTGGCAGCCATTTAATCTGCCAGACACATCCTTACAGACTACCTCAAAAGCTTCTGATATTGTTAAAAAACTGCTGGACAAAGTGTCATTAGGCATCCTCAGTGCCAAAGGTGTCAGGGACGACGAAAGCAAGGTAGTGTCTTCTACCAGCCTGGCTCCGGTTTTGGGAATGCTTCTGGCGTGTATGGATGATAAAGCCAGGAAGGCGGCAGTTCTGGGTATCTCGGAAGAAGAATTAACTGATGAGCTGGAGGCTCAGATCCATAAAAAACTCGGTGAATTCAGTGTAAACCACCCTTTCGCTAAGGATCCAGACCATAAACAGGCACTCTCTTGCACTAACTTCATAGGTTCTACCTCTGCCCTCGGGAATGAGAAGCTTAATCAGACACTGTCTGAATCTTATCACACCGAAAAGCTGGAATGTCATGACTATGACAGGTGCCTGGCCGATGTCGCTGAAGATTACGTGAAAGAGAAGACCAATGGAAAAATCGAAAAGTTGTTTCATGGTCATTCTAAAGCTCGACGAGAACTAATTAGAGCGGTATTAGGTCATGTGATGGAATTCGACGGTATTTGGAAAGATGAATTCTCTGAAGACAAAACGGTCCATCGCCCATTTAATTGCGCAAATGGAAGTTTTATTAGAAACGTCAAGATGATGTCTTCAACTGAAGAGCTTCAATTTGTTGAGACCAGTGAATTTGATGCCATTGGTAAAGAATTCCAATCCGTGAATGGAGAAGACCTTAAATTAGTTGCAATACAACCACACTTTGAAGATCCTGAAATGATTAATAAACTTGACTCTGAAGCCATTAATCATCTGATTGAAAGATTAAATGATCGTAAAGTGAAGATGGATCTAAGACTTCCGAAAATAAAAATAGAGAATAGTTGTGATACCAGGTTACTCGACAAAATTTCTGAGGTATTTGGAACCAACATAATAAAGGCCGGGGATTTAACAAGATTAGGCGATTCATCAGACGGTGATCTGGAGATACTACAGAAGACCAAAGTATCCATTGGTGAAAAGGGAGCTTATGGTACAGTGGCCACTGCCGCAACAACTACTCTCAGGGACCCATCCTCTGAGCGTCCCAGCTTTGAGTTTAATTACCCTGGCTACATTGCCATTGTCGATGGACAAGGTAATCGGTTGCTTGAGATGGTGATTAAGGATGGCAGCTTTTTTGAGCTTGACGGCACACCCGAAATCATACCCGCTGGAAAACAGAGCTCTGACAACCAGCCAGCTTATTACGATTTTGACATGTCTGATAGTGACGATGATACAGAACCAAAAATCGATTTACCCACAAAAACAAAGATGGTACAAAAAGACTTATCTGCAATAACACGATTATCTTTTGACGTTCTTGAACATGTAGATGTGAGTAATTTTATAAATAACTATTATAATCTGGATGGGAAGCTTCATATTGAAAGCACTGAGGCAGATGATGTCAGGATAAGAATAAATATGTCTTCTCCGGATGACGCTAAACAGCTTAAAGGAAGAATATTAGAATCCATTGGAAAAGAATATGAATATGGACGTTTTATCAAGATTCATGATAGATGGAACCCTGTTGAATTAGATGTTTGCGGCGATGCCTGGAAAAAAATGATTACTAAAATAACTTCTGGACAATCATAAACAAAAAGCCAAATCCGGGGTTTAATCACCTCCGGATTTTTTTTTAACAAAAGCCTATAAGCATAGTAGTCCCCATAATATGGACAGATAGACAAGTTATGTTTTATGGCAGCACTTTGGACAGAGATAAATCCACCATGGTAACGAGCCTTTATGGCAGGAAGCAAGATGTTATCGTAACTAACTAACCGGTTAGTGAATTTTCCGAAAGCGAATACTTAACTAGTAGTAATGCTACATAATAAGAAATTTACGGCTATTTGAAAAACATGCGCTGTCTGAAAATCATGGAAGCAGTGTGTTTGTCCTGAATAAAAAATTAATTATTATCAGAGTTAGGAGAAAATATTATGCACCCTATTGGACATTCATTCAGACAATTTTCATTGTCATCGCAACCGCTAAATCTGCGAAACACATCCTTCAAAGCCACCTCACAGGCTTCATATCTTGTAAAAAAACTGATTGATAAAGTGTCATTAGGAATTCTGAACGCCGTAGACGCCAGGGACAATAACAGCAAGGTAGTGTCTTCTGCCAGTCTGGCTCCGGTTCTGGGTATGCTTCTGGCGAGCATGGATGATAAAGCTAGAAAGGCATCGGTTCTGGGTATCTCTAAAGAAGAGTTAACTGATGAGATGGAGATTGAGATCCATAAAAAACTAGGCGAATTCAGCGTTAACCATGCTTACGCCAAGGATCCGTACCAGATACAGAAGGCACTCTCTTGCGCTAACTTTATAGGTTCTGACTCTGCCGTCATAAACGAGCATCTTGATCAGATACTGTCTGAATGTTATCAAACCGAAAAGCTGGACCGTCCTGACCAGGACAGGTGCCTGGCTGACGTCGCAGAAGACTTCGTGAAAGAGAAAACTCATGGAAAAATCAATAAGTTGTTTCATGGTCATTCTAAAACTCGACGAGAACAGATTAAAACGGTAATTGGTAATGTGATGGAATTCGAGGGTATCTGGAAAAGTCCATTTTCTAAAGAAAAAACAGCTTCGGGCAAATTTATTTGCGCAGACGGAAGTATAATTGAAAACGTCAAGATGATGAAGTCAACTGAAAATGTTCAATTTTTTCATAACAGAAAGTTTGGAGCCATTGGCAAAGAATTCCGATCAGTTTATGGTGAAGATCTTAAATTAGTCGCAATAATAACACCTGATGACAGTCCAACAGGGATTAACAACCTTGATTCTGATACAATCAATCACCTGATTGACGGATTAAATGGCTCTAAAATAGAGATGGATCTAATGCTACCCAAGATAAAAATAGACGGCAGTTGTGACACCAATTTACTCGACAAAATTTATCAGACATTTGGAGCCGCTGTCATAAGGTCTGAAGATTTAACAAGATTAGGCCATCCCTCAAATTGTGATCTGGAAATTCTTCAGAAGACCAGAGTATCCATTGATGAAGAGGGAGCTTATGGTCAAGTTGCCACTGCCGCAACAAGAACGCTCAGAGGGTTCGGTACAAAAAAACCACCACACTTTCATTTTGTCTCCCCTGGTTACATTGCCATTGTAGATGGACAAGGCAATCGGTTGGTGGAGATGCTGATTAAGGATGGCAGCTTTTTAGAATTTTATGCGGCTGGGAATGACTCAGCTGAAAGCTTGAAATCTAATGATTTGAAATCTGATAAAAGTTTGAAACCAAATGACTTGACAGCTGATAGCAAAATGACTCCTATCGAAAATTATAAAAATTACAGAAAATTAGATGAACCCAAAAAAGACGAAAGAATTATTGAAGAAACTATTAACTCTATAAAATATATGTTACCAGATGATGAATCTATTGATGTGAGCAAACTAATATACCATAGGTTTGATCCGAAAGAGGATTTTAATATCAAAAGTGCCAAAGCACTTAAATCCAGATTAGCTATCCATACTGGTACTAAGGACAATGCCCTTGAAATCAGAGAAAAAATATTAGAATGGCTTGATTACAAACATGTAGATTTTGTTAAAGTTTGGCATGGTTTTGATGGCTTTGAAGTAGAAGTTTCAAATGATGCCTGGGATGCACTGCGGAAGAAATTAACTTCTACACAATCATAAATAAAATGCGAAATCCGGAGATTAACCACCTCCGGATTTTTTATTAAAAAAAGCTTCAGGGACTCAGCTTGCGAATTTCAGCCAACAACTCATCACTATGGTGGCAAAGCATGCCTCACCTGCACCATTGACAACCCTCTTGTCATTTTTTACTTATCGTCGCAGCCTGGCAAGGTACTTAATAACTTGCCACCACAAGAATACTGTATATAATCACAGATACTGTATAAAAAAACAGACTGAGAGACCATGATCAAACTGACTAAACGGCAATCCGAGATACTGGACCTGATCAAATCTCATATTGAAGAGACAGGTTTCCCACCCACCAGGGCCGAAATCGCCAAGACCTTCGGCTTTCGCTCACCCAATGCTGCCGAAGAACATCTCAGGGCACTGGCCCGTAAAGGCGCTATCGAGATTACCCCCGGAGCCTCCCGTGGTATCCGCATTCCAGACAGCCAGCCTGAAGGCCTTCCGATTATTGGACAGGTTGCTGCCGGGAACCCGATCCTCGCCCAGGAACATATCGAAGACCACCTGATGCTCAATCCCGCTTTCTTCACCCCATCGGCAGACTTCCTGTTAAGGGTAAAAGGAATGAGCATGAAGGACATCGGGATTCTTGATGGTGACCTGCTGGCCGTTCACAAGACAACAGATGTTCGAAACGGTCAGGTTGTCGTCGCCCGGATTGAAGATGATGTCACCGTGAAAAGATTCGAGAAACAGAAAAACAAAGTATTGCTGCATCCGGAAAACGACGAGTTCGAAACCATAGTCGTTGATCTCACTCAGGATGCCTTTGCCATCGAAGGTTTAAGCGTCGGAGTCATCAGAAATCAGTCCTGAGACGGAATAAGATGAGTCTGACCATTATTCCAGAGACACTACTCACAACAGGCAGCTGTTGTTAAAGGCCCACTACGCTGAAGTGCGAATAACAAACAGCGTCCGGGCTATGCCAGAAGGAAGAATTTATGCTGTACCGAACCAGCAGTGAAAGGCACAATTTTTCAGCTCCAAGCTATCAGACCAATACAGTCTGCATTAACCCCTCGCGCCTAGAAAAGACTTTATCAGGAAAAACTGAAAAGTCTCTGAAGCCCAGTATTAATGAACTCATTCTTTCAGGTCAACCCTGGCAGGCAGAACAACTCCTGACGCCCATGCTCAGTCAGCTGTCCACTGACAGTGAACGTTGGTTGACCCTGATTCTGGCAGATGACACCAGAACCCTGCACTGGTTAAAGAATTGCGACTTAAATCATGACAAGGTGCAAATCTTTAGCTCCAACAATATTAATCAGACATTGGAACTCACCAGGAAAGCGCTGGCATCCGGAACCAGCCACACTGTCATCAGCTGGCTGGGGCATTTGGATAAAGGGTGGCTAAGTAGGCTTGAAAGCGCAGCCAGGAATGGACAGTGTCAGGGGCTGGCTATTCGCACTAGACAGGTTGCATGATGCCTGTCATTTCCATGAAAATAGAGTCAGTGCAGTACTCTGTTCTCAGGAATCTCTTCTTCAGAAGACTGCGGACGAGTAAGTTCAGCAACTTCACGCATGCCTGCATCAAACATGACCTTTGCCACTTGCAGGTGGTCCCCTTCAAGATACATCTTGGCTTCCTCTGAAAACTTCATAGTCAGCAGCGGCTCACCCTCGTCATCACTGCGTCGCAGAACGATCTCTCCTGTTGGAAGTTCCACAATTTCCAAAAACGATGCAGCCATATTTCGTTCCATAAATAGCGTATAAGAGGGAGAAATCATGCAGCATTGTGACTTATGATGCAATAGGTCAGTACAGAGTAATGCAAAGTGTTATTGCAGACTGGAAAGTAAAAACCCTTAAAAGAGCTGCAGCTTTTGCCCCCGTATTGCAGCATACACACGATAAACTGGAATTAATCAGGCTGTTAGCGACAGAGCAAAGCCCAATACTTTCGCACCATTCATCGTGCCATAATCAACAGGGCTAATCGCCTCAACCGGAACAGCATATTCGGCAGCACGCAGCTTGAGATCATTCAACATATATTTAACCTGAGGACCCAGCAGAACAACATCGAAACAGGCTACCTGTTCATCGAAATGACTAGCGCCGAAGGCTTCAACCTCGACTTCTTCACTCCGACTTTCAGCTGCTTCGCGCATTTTCTCCACCAACATGCTGGTAGACATACCTGCCGAACAGCACAGCATGATCTTAGTCATAAGACACCTCTGATCAAATTGAACAACAGCCATAAACAACAGAGTTCTAAACATTCCCACAATCATGCACGGTTTGAATCAATCCAGGCACACTATTATGAGTCATGAATCAGATCTAAAAAATCTAATCACCATTCAAGATTGAAATTTCTAAAGTGCCCTACCAACTCCTTGAGGGAGGCAAGAATACTCTTGGCACTTTCTGGCGTCTTAATACCTTTGGTGACTTCACTAGTATCCGAAGCAATCATAATCATACTGCTATTACTTGAATATGATTGTATATTACCATTAGCATTAAAAATATCGTCATAAGCTTTAAGTAAATCTGCCAGCCAACTGTCCGACGACTCCAGCTGCTTTAACTGCTCGAGTTCAGACACTTCTGCCGGTTGCTCAACCATCAATCTGCAAGCATCTTCCAGAGACAGCAACCGGGTCAGCTGCTCACCGTAGGGAGACAATATCTCCGCCAGCATCGAGGAATAGGCTTGACTGGCATGCATCAGAAATGCCTCTCGAAAAGCCTCCTGCTCAAAAGCTTCTGCTCTTTCCCAGGCATCCAGCTGTAAACGGGCATAGTGTAATTTTTTGTTGGTATGAGAACGCCACTGCTCAGACATAATCTTTCTCAAAAATAAAAAGACCTCCACGGATCTCTGTGAAGGTCCTGTTTGTGACGAGGCCAGATCAGGATTTTTTGCGCTTCCTGGTGACTTTTTCTTCCCACTTGCCTTCCTGGAAGGTAGCACTCCACCCTGAAGCCTTGCCTTCAGACTCACTCATAACATATTGAGTTCTGGTTTTGCGACTGTAGCGAATGATTGCGGGATTACCATCAGCATCCTGCCTCGGTGCATCCAGAAGATAATGATACTTTGGATCAATAGCCGCCTGATGAGGGATCAGTTCACTCACCAGAGGAGCACGGGTCTCACGGTTCTTTGGGAACTGGCTGGCCGCCAGGAAAAGACCTGAGGCACCATCTCTGAGAATATAATGATCATCCACTTTCAGACATTTGAGCTCAGGCATGGGTACAGGATCCATTTTGGGGGGAGCCGCTTCCCCACTTTTCAAGAGCTTGCGGGTGTTTTTACACTCGCTGTTGGTACAACCAAAGTATTTGCCAAAGCGTCCGGATTTGAGCTGCATCTCGGAACCGCACTTGTCACATTCAAGCACGGGGCCATCATAACCCTTGAGTTTGAATTGACCTTTTTCCACTTCATAGCCGGAGCAGTCCGGGTTATTACCACAGACATGAAGCTTACGCTGCTCATCAATCAGGTAGCTTTCCATCGCCGTAGAACACTTGGGACAACGATGCATAGCCCGCAAAGCATTGACTTCTGCATCCTCGTCGTCAGCATCTTCAACTTCTTCGCCGGGCACCAGATTAATGGTACATTTACAACGCTCCCTGGGCGGGAGCGAGTAACCGGAACAACCCAGAAATACTCCCGTACTGGCCGTGCGAATCATCATATCCCTGCCACAATCAGGACATTTGATATCGGTAGGAGAAGGGTCATTGGAGCGCATACCGTCGCTGTCGTCTTCAGCCTGCTCCAGCTTGCTGCTGAAATCACTGTAGAAACTGTCCAGCAGATCTTTCCAGTTCTCACCACCTTCAGCCACTACATCGAGATTGGACTCCATCTTGGCGGTAAAGTTGTAATCCATAAGATCATGGAAGTTCTCAACCAGCCGGTCTGTGACAATATCGCCCATTTTCTCGGCATAGAAACGACGATTTTTCAGGGAAACATAACCGCGATCCTGGATAGTCGAAATAATGGAAGCGTAAGTGGAGGGCCTGCCTATTCCACGCTTCTCAAGCTCTTTTACCAGAGCCGCTTCACTGAAACGGGCAGGCGGTTTTGTAAACAGCTGTTTCGGGTCCAGTTTTTTCAGATCCAGCGGATCACCTTTTTCCAGAGCCGGCAGAATGATGTCTTCACCTTTTTTGGCTATGGCCGCCATTACCCGGGTATAACCATCAAACTTGAGGGTTCTGCCCCTCGCCTTGAGATCAAAGTCGTCCACCCGAACTGTCAGGGACGTACTCAGGTACTCCGCAGGCGTCATCTGACAGGCAACAAACTGTCTCCAGATCAGTTCATAGAGCCGCTCTGCATCCTTCTCAAGACCGGAAATAGAGCCTGGCTCAGCAGTCACAGAGGAAGGACGTATTGCTTCGTGAGCCTCCTGAGCGCCTTCTTTACTGGAATACCGGTTCGGATTTTCAGGCAGATACCTTGAGCCGAACGTACCATCGATAAATTCCCGGGCACTCTCCACCGCTTCCTGACTCAGATTGGTCGAGTCAGTACGCATGTAGGTGATGTGACCCGCTTCATAAAGACGTTGGGCCATCATCATGGTCTTCTTGACACTGAATCCCAGACGGGTACTGGCCGCCTGCTGCAAAGTTGAGGTAATGAAGGGTGCAGAAGGACGACTTCGGGTCGGTTTGTCTTCACGCACGGTCAGCTTGTAATCAGCCTGTCTCAGCTTTTCAAGAACAACTCCGGTGGCAGCCTCACTGACAGGTCTGAAGGCATCGCCAGCTTCTTTGGCCACCTGAAAACGGATAACTTCTCCATTTTCCGTAGCCAGGTCAGCGTAAACTTCCCAGTACTCTTCGGGGATAAAGCTTCTGACTTCACGCTCCCGCTCAACAATCAACTTAACCGCTACTGACTGCACCCGCCCTGCTGACAGGCCACGGGCAATTTTAGCCCAGAGCAGAGGAGAAACCATATAACCTACTACACGGTCGAGGAATCGCCTTGCCTGCTGGGCATTGACCCGGTCAATATTGAGAGAGCCGGGCTCTTTGAAGGCTTCCTGGATGGCATTTCTGGTAATTTCGTTGAAGACTACCCGCCGATAACGTTGAGGCTCCCCGCCAATAGCTTCCTGAAGATGCCATGCGATGGCCTCTCCCTCACGGTCCAAATCAGTTGCCAGGTAAATTGTGTCAGCTGATGCGGCAAGGCGACGCAGCTCATCAACCACCTTCTCTTTGCCGGGCAGTATCTCGTAACGGGCCTGCCAGCCTTTTTCAGGGTCGATGCCCATTCTTTCAATCAGCTGTTCTTTGGCTTTGCGCTTCTTATGGATGACTTTCTGCTCAGGAGATAGCTTACGTGTCTCAGCAGCAGCCTTTGCCCGAGCTTTGGGGTCCACAGGCTTCCTGGAGCCACCTGCGGTGGGCAAATCACGAATGTGACCAACACTGGACTTAACAACAAAGTCCTTGCCCAGATATTTGTTTATTGTCTTCGCCTTGGCCGGCGACTCGACGATAACTAAAGATTTACCCATGCTACCTTACACGTCCTGTAATCAGCTCCATTGTTCCGGTTATGCTGACCAGCCTGGAAAAAAGATCATAAAACACTCAGTGCTGTCTGCGACCAAAACAAGAAAGGTCGGGAATTGAAAATTGTTTCAATATATAAGGTCAAGAAAAACATCGGTCAAGGAAAACCCTGCAATGATCCTGAATTTTTCTCGAACGACCCTCTTATTTATCGTTTCACAGCCTCAATGATTAATCCAGCCAGTTATAAGCAATAATATCCTTGAATATCAAAAGATTATTTAATTACTGTGAAGCCTGACAGATTTCATGATGATCATTGACGGGAAAAAATGTCGGGTTTTACCGACAAAATAACTTATGCAGACACTGAAAAAGATACTCATTTTCGAAGCAGAATCTCAGCATAAAAATGCATCAAAAAGGAGTACCCCGGAATAGAATTCCGGGGCGAGTACTTTCAGGCAGGATAAGCCAGACAGGAACCCGTCTGGCAAAGGCCGACGCCTTACAGACGTTCAAATACCGTAGTAATACCCTGACCCAGACCTACACACATGGTTGCTACACCGATCGTACCATTGTTCTGCTTCATTACATTCAGCAGAGTACCGGAGATGCGGGCACCAGAGCATCCGAAGGGGTGACCCAGGGCAATAGCGCCACCGTGCAGATTCACCTTCTCATCCATCTTGTCGAGCAGATTCAGGTCTTTCAGGACAGGCAGAGCCTGAGCAGCAAAGGCTTCATTCAACTCAACATGATCGACGTCATCCATAGTCAGTCCTGCACGCTCGAGAGCTTTCTTGGTGCTGGGCACAGGACCATAGCCCATGATGGAGGGATCAACACCGGCAACTGCCATGGAACGAATCACAGCCATTGGCTGAAGACCCAGGTCCTGTGCACGCTGTGCAGACATAACAATCATGCAGGAAGCACCATCGGTAATCTGGGAAGACGTTCCGGCTGTCACTGTCCCTTTCGGGTTAAAGGCAGGCTTCAACTGCGCCAGTCCTTCGAGTGTGGTTTCAGGACGGATCGTCTGATCTTCGGTGAAAACGGCCAGATTGCCATCATCATCATGTCCCTGCATAGGGATGATCTCATCTTTAAACTGACCGGCTTTGGTCGCTTCCCAGGCTCTCATGTGAGACCTCACACCAAATTCATCCTGGGCTTCACGAGTAATGCCGTGCATCAACCCCAGCATTTCTGCAGTCAGACCCATCATACCAGCAGCTTTGGCAGCGTACTTGGACAGGCGCGGGTTAGGATCCACTCCGTGCATCATACCCACATGGCCCATGTGCTCAACACCACCTACAACAAAGACATCACCGTTACCGGTTTGAATAGCCTGAGCAGCGGTGTGCAGTGCGCTCATGGAAGAACCACAAAGACGGCTGACAGTCTGGGCTGATGAAGTATGAGGAATGGGAGTCATCAAAGACGCCATACGGGCGACGTTCCAACCCTGCTCCAGAGTCTGGTTGACACAGCCCCAGATCACGTCTTCAACTTCTTCAGGGTTAACACCGGGATTACGGTTCAATACTCCGGTGATAAGGTTGGCAGACAGGTCATCGGCACGGACATTTCGGTACATGCCACCCTTTGAGCGACCCATAGGGGTCCGCCCAAAGTCAACAATTACGGCGTCTCTCGGATTAAGGCTCATAGTCAATTCTCTCTTAAATCTGTTGCTCGTGATTAACCATTTTTTTGTCGCTCAAGGCTGTTTACGCGCCGTAAAACGTCTTGCCTTCACGGGCCATTTCCCGCAGCTTTTCAGTAGGCTGATACAGAGGACTGATGTGAGCGTACTGATCAGCCAGTTCAACGAATTTGTCGACACCCATGCTATCGATGTACTTCAGGGCGCCGCCTCGGAAAACCGGGAAGCCGATGCCGTTGAGCAGAGCCAGGTCAGCCTCAGCAGCTGTATCAACAATGCCGTCTTCCAGTGTACGAACGGTTTCCATACACAGTGGAATCATCATGCGATCAATAATTTCCTGAGTCTCAAACTCACGACTTTCGCCAGCCACCTCAGAGAGAAGCTCATAAGCCGCTTCGTCGACCACCTTCTTGGGCTTACCTTTCTTGTCCTGCTCGTACTTGTAGAAGCCGACATTGTTTTTTTGTCCGTAACGCCCATTCTCGAACATCACGTCAATGGCACTCTTCCAGTCACGGGACATACGATCCGGGAAACCTTCAGCCATCACTTTTTCCGCATGAGAGCCGGTATCGATACCCACTACGTCAAGCAGGTATGCCGGACCCATTGGCCAGCCAAACTTCTCCATGACTTTATCGACTTGCTGGAAGTCGGCACCGTCTTTCACCAGCGCGGCGAAACCACCAAAGTACGGGAACAGCACCCGGTTAACCAGGAACCCGGGGCAGTCATTAACAACGATAGGAACCTTACCCATCTTCTTGGCATAAGCAACAACCGTTGCCACCGTTTCTTCGCTGGTCTTCTCACCACGAATCACTTCCACCAGAGGCATTGCGTGAACCGGGTTGAAGAAGTGCATGCCACAGAATTTTTCGGGTCTTTTCAGATCCTTAGCCAGCTCTGTTATTGAAATGGTTGAAGTATTGGAGGCCAGAACAGCGTCCTCACTGACGTGATTTTCTACTTCGCCCAGGACTGCCCTCTTGACATTGACGTTTTCGACAACGGCTTCGACAACGACATCAACATCACCAAACTCACTGTACGACAGAGTTGGAACAATGTGATTAAGAACCTCTCCCATTTTCAGAGGATCCATACGACCACGGGCCACTCGCTTGGACAGCAGCTTGCTGGCCTCGCTCAACCCCAGATTCAGACCTTCCTGAGCGATGTCTTTCATCAGGATGGGAGTGCCTTTATAAGCAGATTGGTATGCAATACCACCCCCCATGATGCCGGCGCCCAGAACAGCGGCTTTCTCAACTTTACCTGCCTTTTTGGTCAGCTCCTTGGTCTTCTTCTTGAGCATCTGGTCGTTCAGAAACAGACCCACCAGGACGTCAGACACAGGCGTCTTGGCCAACTTGACGAAACCTTCAGCTTCCACTTTCAGGGCTTCGTCTCTTGGCAGCTCGGCATGCTTTTTGATCGCTTTGACAGAAGCCACAGGTGCTGGCATGTGAGGGCCCGCTTGCTGCTTGACAACCGCCGTAGCTGTTTCAAAAGCCATCAGCGATTCCAGCAAAGGCAGCTTGAGAGGTGAACGCTTTTCATCCTTACGGGCATTGTAATCCAGCTCACCTGCCAGGCAGCGTTTGATGATAGCTACCGCTGAGTCCACCAGCTTTTCGGTTTCAACGACTGCGTCTACAGCACCCACTTTCAGAGCTGCATCAGGCTTCTGTTCACGACCGGCAGCAATCCACTCGATCGCGTTATCAACACCGATCAAACGTGGCAAACGGACAGTCCCACCCCATCCCGGGTAGATACCGAGTTTAACTTCAGGCAGGCCGACACCGCCTTTGTTGGACAGAACACGATAGTCAGCACACAGGCAGATCTCAAAACCACCACCCAGAGCGCTGCCATTGATGGCGGCAACGGTCGGCATATCCAGATCTTCAAAACTGCTGAAGGTCTGGTTTACGCCCATGACCATCTCAATCAGTTCACTCTCTTCCTGACGGAAGTTGGAAGTGAACTCCTTGATATCAGCACCAACAATGAAAACGCCTTCCTTGCCGCTGGTAAGAACGACACCCTTAATGGTGCCGTCCGACTTGATGGCCTGGACTGCAGCATTAAGATCTTCAATGGCAAGCCGGTTGAACTTGTTCACCGACTCCCCATCCAGGTCAAATCTCAACTCAGCGATGCCGCTTTCAAGTGCCAGAACCTTGAACGCTTTCCCCTGATATATCATTTATCTCTCTCCGGACGGATTGAAAAAGGTTGTCCTGATAACTGACGTCTGAACAAATGGCGCCAGAAGTCTGACTGAAAATAGTGCCTTTAACGAAAATGGCAGATTATTCTCAGTAAGACTCCTGATCAATACATCTCAGACTGTATTCGCCAGAAATTCATACAACCGTTTGAATTTTTGAGCCTACCTTCTTTGAATTTTTTATCAATGTCAAGGAAATGAACACCAATATATCCGCAAAAATACTGATTCATAACAAATACCCATTGCAAATTTACTTGGACAACTCCAGCTACAGCCATACAATATAGGCGTTTGGTCTATGATGCCTGCAGTAAATCGCCACTTTATGTCACAACCTCATATCGCAACTTTATGCAGCGGTATTGTAGCTGTAGTGGTTATAGTGCACAGCCATGATCCGGAAATGCAGCTCACCGGCTCAGATGATAAAAATGGCTACGAAACTGGATTGAGCTGCATTTCTCTGAAAAACACCGGGAAGAGAGAGACGGTCTATGAGTCAATATAACCATATACTCGTTGCTATTGACCTATCTGACGAGGCAGACGATGTTCTGGATAAAGCAAAGTCTCTTGCAGAAACCTACCAGGCAAGACTGACACTGGTGCATGTGGTTGAACCACTGAGTGTGGCTTATGGCAGTGATATCCCACTGGACCTCACAACCCTTCAGGATGAAATCACCCAGCAGGCCAGAGAGCGTATTTCGCGTTTGGCAGAGAGTATTAATCTGGACAAGGGCGAACAGCATGTCGTTTATGGCCGCCCGGAAAGAGAAGTACATCGCATCGCTGACGAATCAGACGTTGACCTGATCGTTGTTGGAAGCCACGGCAGACACGGTCTGGCCCTGATCCTCGGCTCAACATCAACCAGCATTCTGCATGGTGCGGGCTGTGACGTTCTGGCGGTGAGAGTGGGTAAAAATAACAACCATAAGTAAGAACAGAAGTGGTGAGTTAACATTTAGCAGATATCTGTTCTTAAGACTGCACGCTGCTGACTGTTGACTCCCGACTTAATAAAAATACTATCTCATGGTTGAGGACTTGTTCGCATCTTCTTTAAATAATCGAGCCACTCCGTGAATTTCATCAAATAATACACACGTTTTATCAGATCTCTTTTCTGTAACTTTGCTCTCTCGTCACGTAGACGTTTTCTCAGTTCTTTTCTCTGTAACTTTGCTGCCTCGTCCATGGTTTCATTAGCTTGTTCAGCGTCATTAGAGCCAATAGTTGTGTCAGAAGGAAGCAAGCCAATAGTTGTGTCAGGAAGCAGTTCCCATAATTCAAATGATTGAAACATCAGATCCTTAAATCCGACAGTGAGGATTGTCAGTATGACGCGATAATCATTTTGATCAGGAAAAGCTCTGTGTAATTGTTGGTTTATATAATATTTGATTTGTACCAATAGTTTTCGAAATAATTCAGGATCCAGGTTTCCAATACTATTGTATGTTACAGTCATTCCAAATTTCATTTGTTGAAATAATTCCTTTTCATTGCGCTTATAGTTATAAAAGGTTATCGCTTTACCTGATGTTCTGAAATATTTCTTTATATTAACAACATCATTTATTGCGGATGGATACCTTGAATGTTCGAAAGGGTCAAGCATCGGACTTATGATATCAATCAGTTTCAAGAACTGATTACCCCAAGCCACTAATTCAGGTTCTTCATTACCATACTCTTGTATTAGCTCCAGCATATGATCAGCTGATCTTTGCTGTCGCTTATAGACCGCTATTCTATGACTATTCATGTTATTGCTGAGGAGTTTGGTAGCGTCTCTTAATAATGAATCGACTGATACATTATTGGCTTGCCCAGACTCTAAGGGTGCCTCCAATTGCTGCAAAAGTTTCATGCGTTCTGTATCAAAAGATTTCAGTCCGGAAAAGACTGAAGACGATTTTGCAACATTTTCTTTTAAAACATTTTTATCTTTTATCGGTTTACTTTTACCTAACAGCTCATCTTTATGCCAGTAAAGCCTGGATATTCCAGCTATTTCAGCAGCGTGAATCAGGAATGAAGTAAAAAAAACATGGGCCCTTTGAGAGGAAGCTCCGCTTGAATTTATGGCTGCATAGTAAGCCAACAGCAAATACGCGAGGCTCTCTTGTTGTTGCGAATTGTTAAGATCGACAGGAGACAGAGTACCTTGGAGATAAGATAGAGCCTCCATGATTGCATTCTGATTTTGATCAAGGTCAACGTGAAGACTAGCCTTGGCTTGCTCAATCATGCCTGCAATGGTCAGATTATTACCCGGGGGCATTTCCGGAATGTTATTTAACAAAGTGGTTAGAGTGTCTTCTGAGAGGCCTGAGTTTAATTTGCGGATAATTTCTGCAATTTGTTCACGGGACATTGGCGGCAGCGAAAGGTTCATCAAAGGCTGCATCTGCGCTGCTTCAGCTCCCTGCGGTTCTTCCTGAACCTCAATCTCATTGACGTCTTGTTCACTCCCGGTGTTCATGGCAAAAATAAGATTGGTATCATTTGGGTTGACTAAGGGAAACCTCCCCGTAAGAGCATTATGGTTAATCAAGTCGGATAGAAAGTCGGACTCTTTTGCTCTCTTTCCTTCAAAAAATATTTCATCCACCGGTGTTAATAAAGGATTTGCTGCCAGCAATGCCATACAGGGGCAAGCCATGATAATACCAAGAGAACCGGCGACTAGCTGACTTGCCCTGGTACGATGGGTGAATATTGATAGCCTTGTTGTTTTTGATAATTGAGAAATGGAGTGGCTGATCATTCTACTTCCTTAAAGGTTTGAAGCACCCTCGGAAAGTAGACCAAGGATCACAATAATGCTCAATTCTTGTCACGAATATCAGATCTGACACTCACCGGCTCATTGTCGTCTCTGGGAGACTGTCAGACTTCAGCATCCGTCTAGGCGACCCCGTCTAGGCGACCCCGTCTAGGCGACCCCGTCTAGGCGACCCCGTCTAGGCGACCCCATAGCGAGGATTGCGAGAAATTTTCAGACCCATTTATCGCAACCGAACGACAGTATGAATGCAGGAGCCAGAGCAACGCAGGAGCAGTTGCTGCCTTGGATTTACACCTTCTGCTGTGTCAATACCAATCCTGTTCAGAATCACTCCAGTCAGAATAACTGCTGGAATCACTACCATCAGTGTAACTTCTTTCAGATTCACTCTGGTAATCGAATTCAGAAACCTCCGTACTCCAACCAATTAAATAATCAAGCCATTTCGAGAATTCATCCAATGACTCCATACGTTTCATCAGGACTCTTTTCTCTAACTTTGCTGCCTCGTCATTCAGACGTTTTATCAGTTCTTTTTTCTGTAACTCTGCTACCTCGTCATCCGTGGCTTCGTTAGCTTGTTCAGGTTCTATAGAGCCAATAGTTGTATCAGGAAGCAGTTGCCATAAATCAATTGATTGCACCACCAGAGCCTTAAATCCTATAGTGAGGGTTGCCAGTATGGCGTGATATTCATTTTCATCAGGAAAAGCTGCGTGTAATTCTTGGCATATATAATATTTGATGTGTATCAACAGTTTTAGAAATGATTCAGGTTCCAGATCCCCCAGGTCAATCATTATTGCTACTATTCCTTTCCTGATTTCTTCAAATAAATTCTTTGTTATGTGCTCATGGTTATAAAAGGTTGTCTTTTTACCTGATGCTCTGAAATATTCCTCTATGTTATCAATAGCTGTAGTTAGGTCTATTAACCTTATATGATCGAAAGGGTCAAGCATCAGACTTATGATATCAATCAGCTTCAAGAACTGATGGCCCCAAGCCACTAATTCAGGTCCTAAGCCACCATGTACTTGTATTAGCCACAGCATTTGCTCAGCTGATCTTCGCTGTCGTACATATTTTGGTATTCCGTGCCTGTCAATGTCATGATTGAGCAATTTAACAGCGCCGCTTAATAATCCATCGACTGATACATTATCGGGTTGTCCAGACTCTAAGGGATTCTCCAATTGTTGCAAAAGCTTAATGTGTTCTGTTTCAAAAGATTTCAAACCAGAAAAGACTGAAAATGATTTTGCAACATTTTCTTTTAAAACATTTTTATCTTCTATCGGTTTACGTTTACCTAACAATGCATCTCTATACCAGTGGAGTCTGGATATTCCAGCTATTTCAGCAGCGTGAAGCAGGAATGAAGTAAAAAAAACATGGGCCCTTTGAGAAGAAGCCCCACTTGAATTTATGGCTGCATAGTAAGCCACCAGCAAATACGCGAGGTTCTCTTGTTGTTGCGAATTGTTAAGATCGACAGGAGACAGGGTACTTTGGAGATAAGATAAAGTTTTCATGATTACATTCTGATTTTCATCGAGGTCAACGTGAAGACTGGCCTTTACTTGCTCAATCATAGTTGCAATGGTTAGATTATTACCCGGGGGCATTTCCGGAATGTTACTCAACAAAGTGGTTAGAGTGTCTTCTGAGAGGCCTGAATTCAATTTGCGGATAATTTCTGCAATTTGTTCGCGGGACATTGGCGGCAGCGAAAGGTTCATCAAAGGCTGCATCTGCGGTGCTTCAGCTCCCTGCGGTTCCTCCTGTACCTCACTCACATTGACGTCTAGCTCATTCTCGGTGTTCATGGCAAAGATAAGATTGGTATCATTCGGGGTGACTAAGGGAAACCTCCCTGTAAGAGCATTATGATTAATCAAATCGGATAGAAAGTCAGACTCTTTTGTTCCCTTTCCTGCAAAAAATCTTTCATCCACCGGCGTTAATAAAGGGTTTGCTGCCAGCAATGTTGAGCAGTGGCAAGCCATAATAATACCGAGTGAACCTGCAACTAGCTGACTCGCCCTGGTACGATGGGTAAATATTGATAGCCTTGTTGTTTTTGATAATTGAGAAATGGACTGGCTGAGCATTCTACTTCCTAAAGGTTTGAGGAACCCTCGTAAAGTAGACCAACGATCGCAATAATGCCCGATTCTGGTCACGAATATCAGACCTGACACTCACCGGTTCATTGTTGTGGTCTGATTCTAACGACCTGCTCTCCATAGAGCGTACTTTACCTGATTCCAGAATTTCAGCAGTGGCCAGGGCAGCTCAAGCATTTCAACATCCAGTTCGTTGCAGCCTCGTTTATGGCCAACAGATTGGCTGACCTCCCGAACAGTCTTGCCAGCCAGCAAGCGGCTGAGTTCCCCGGCGGTCAATGCCTTAACAGGAACACGACAAATGTTCACTGGAAAAAGGAAATTTTTTCTTACTTGAGAACATTTTACTTACCGAATTACACCTTCTGGCTTGTCAACATCATCCTTGTCAGAACCACTGCTGTTAGAATAACATCTGGAATCCTCACTATCAGAATCACTACTCCAACAATGATCAGGAACAGAGAGACGTCTACCAAAGAAATAATCGAGCCATTGCACAAATTCATCCAAGTGATTTAACCGTTTTTTCAGGCGCTTTCTTTTCCTCTTCTTCTCTTCTTTGCCAAGCTCTTTGTCTTCTTGTCCGCTTGCTGCCTGGTCTTGCATGGTATCGTCAGCTGGCTCAGCGACATCAGACCTGATAGACCTGTCAAGCGCTTCCACTAAATCATATGATTGCAACTGCAGGGCCTTAAATCCTTTAGTGATGGTTTCCTGTATGACTTGAAATTCATTTTCATCTGGAAAAGCCACGTGTAGTTGTTGGCATATATAAAACTTCATCTGTACCAACACTTTTAGAAATGATTTAGAGTCTAAATTTTCCTGGCCAAATAATTCATCTGCCATTGCTTGTTTGATTTGTTTAAGTAATTTCCTTTTTTTACTCTTATAATTATAAAAGGTTGTCTTTTTACCTGTTTTTTTGAAATATTCCTCCATGTCAAAAATATGTGTAATCACGCCTCTCTCTTCTGGATCAAAAGGGTCAAGCATCGGGCTAATGGCATCAATCAGATTCAGATACTGATTTCCCCAAACCACTAATTCAGGTTCTTCGCCACCATATTCTTGTATTAGCTCCAGCATGTGCTCAGCTGATGTTTGCTGTCGCTTATACATCGGTATTCTGTAACTATCAATATTATGGTTGAGTAATTTAGCAGTGTCTCTCAGTAATGCCTCGACTGGTACATTGGGTTGCTCAGATTCTAAGGGATCTTTCAATTGTTCCAATAGCTTAATGCGCTCTGCTTCTAAAGATCTGATACCAGAAAAGACTGAAGATGATTTTGCAACATTTTCTTTTAAAACATTTTTATCTTTTATCGGTTTACCATTACCTAACAGTAGATCTTTATGCCAGTGGAGTCTTGATATTCCAGCCATTTCAGCAGCGTGAAGCAGGAATGAAGTAAAAAAAGTACGAGCCCTTTGAGAGGAAACACTACTTGAATTTATGGCTGCATAGTAAGCCATCAGCAAATAGGCGAGGTTCTCCATGTCATGCGAATTAAAAGGATTGACAGGAGACCCGGCACCCTGGGTATAAGACAGGGCTATTATGATTGCATTCTGATTTGGGTTAACGTCAACGTTAAGACTAGCCTTCACTTGCTCAATCATGCTGGCAATGGTCGGGTTATCACCGGGGGGCATTTCCGGAATATTGTTCAACAGTGTAGTTACTGTGACTTCTGAAAGTCCTACATTCAATTTACGGATAATTTCAGCAATTTGTTCACGGGACATTGGCGGGAGCGAAAAGTTCATCAAAGGCTGCATATACAGTGCTACAGCTCCCTGCGGTTGTTCCTGAACCTGACGTTCATTGACGTCTGGCTCATTCCTGATGTTGATGGCAAAGATAAGATTGGTATCATTTGGGGTGACTAAAGGACCCCCCCCTGCAAGTGAATTATGGTTAATCAAATCAGATAGAAAGTCAGACTCTTTTGTTCCCTTTTCTAAAAAAAATCTTTCATCAACCGGCGTTAATATAGGGTTTGTTGCCAGCAATATTGAGCAGTGGCAAGCCATAATAATACCAAAGGAGCCTGCGACTAGCTGATTAGCCCTGGTACGATGGGTGATTGATAGCCTTGTTGTTTTTGAGAATTCAAAAATGGAGTAGCTGATCATTCTAGTTACTTAAAGGTTTAAGGACCCCATACAAAGTAGACCAGGGATGGTAATAATGCTCAATTCTGGTCACGAATATCAGATCTGACACTCATCGGTTCATTGTCGTCTTTGGGAGACTGTCGGGCTTAAGCGTCCGTCTCGGCGACCCCATCTAGGCGACCCCATCTAGGCGACCCCATCTAGGCGACCCCATCTAGGCGACCCCGTCTAGGCGACCCCGTCTAGGCGACCCCGTCTAGGCGACCCCGTCTAGGCGACCCCGTCTAGGCGACCCCGTCTAGGCGACCCCGTCTAGGCGACCCCGTCTAGGCGACCCCGTCTAGGCGACCCCGTAGCAAGTTCAGAATCGCTCCCGTCAGAGCAACTCCTGGAATCACTACTATCAGTATCACTTCTTTCAGATTCACTAGTGTATGGGTAATCAGGAACACATGTCCTACTACCAAAGAAGCAATCGAGCCATTGTACACATTCATTCAAGTGCTTTAGCCGCTTTTTCAGGTATTTTTTCCTCCTCTCTTTTTTACTAAGCTCTTTGTCTTCTTGTCTTTTTGCTGCCTCATCATATCTGGCTTCGCCAGCTTGCTCAGAGATATCAGTGCCATTAGTTGTATCAGAAAGCATTACCCATAATTGATATGATTGTTGATGCAGGGCCTTTAACCCTTTGGTGAGGGTTTCCACTATAACTTGATGATGCTTTTCGTTAGTAAAAGCAACATGCAGTTGTCCCGCTATATAGGACTTTAAGTATTCAATCACTATTTTAAATGATTTATGATTTTGATTTTCTTCGTCGAGCATTGCGTCTACTATTACTTTTCTTATTTCTGTCAGCAACTCCCTGCTTTTTCCACTCCCATGGGAAATAAAGGTTGCCCTCATATCTGATTTTCTAAAATAGACGTCTATGTTATCAATCTTTGCTATCAGGTCTATTTTTTCCGAAGCGAAAGGGTCAAGCATCAGTCCAATGAGATCAATTAAATTCAAGAACTGATAGTTCCAGGCTACTAATTCAGGTTCATCTTCACCATATTTTACGATAAGCTCCAACATTCGCTCAGCTGACGTTCGCTGTCGCTTATACATCGATATTTCGTTCCTATCAAGGTCATTATTGAGCAGTTTGCCAGCGTCACACAGTAAGGCATCAATTGACTCAACTGAGGGGTCCTCAAATGGATCTTCAAATAGATCCTCAGATGGTTGCAAAAAGATAATGCGCTCTTTTTCTAAAGATTCCAGAACGTAAAATACTGGATATAATTTTGCAACATTACCTTTTAAAACATCTTTGTCTTTTATCGGTTTATTTTCAGCTAATAGTTTGGTTTTTTGCCTGTGAAGTATAGATATTCCAGCCATGTTAGCAGCGTGAAGCATGAATGAATTAAAAAAAACATGGGCTCTGTACATAGAAGCACCACTTGAATTTATGGCTCCATAGTAAGCCAGCATCAAATAAGCGAGACTCATTTGTTGTTGCGAATTGTTCGGATTGACAGGAGACTTGGTACCCTGAATATGAGATAGAGCTACTATGATCGCATTCTGATTTTGGTTAACGTCAACGTGAAGACTAGCCTTAACTTGCTCAATCATGCTCGCAATGGTCAGGTTCTCAGCAGGGGGCATTTCGGGAATGTTGTTCAACAGAGTGTTTAGAGTGTCTTCTGAGAGGCCTGAGTTCAATTTACGGATAATTTCTGCAATTTGTTCGCGGGACATTGGCGGCAGCGGAAGGTTCATCAAAGGCTGCATCTGCGCTGCTTCAGCTCCTTGCAGTTGTTCCTGAACCTCACTCTCATTGACGTCTGGCTCATTCCCGGTGTGCATGGCAAAGATAAGATTGGTATCACTTGGAGTGACTAAAGGAAGCCTGCCTGTAAGAATATTATGGTCAATCAAATCGGATAGGAAGTCAGACTCTTTTGTCCCCTTTCTTTCAAAAAATCTTTCATCCACCGGCGTTAATAAAGGGTTTACTGCCAGCAATATTGAACAGTGGCAAGCCATAATAATACCAAGGGAACCTGCGACTAGTTGATTAGTCTTAGCACGATTGGACAATATGGATGACTTTGTCGTTTTTGGTAATTGAAATATAGAGTGGCTGATCATGCTAACTCCTCAAGTGTTCGAATGTCTCTAGGAGCCTGACCGAGAATGGCGTAACTAGATCCCCAGAGGCTCTCTAAAATTTCAGGATGAGCAAAAAACATCCAATTTTTGGTGTAATTTTGCTCATTTTTGCAAATTTAGGCCTTTTCACAGCCTTTATGCCGCTTTTTTAACCCCTTTTAAATTCTCAAGACGGATTGATCCCGTTGAAGCGGCCTTCACAAATTTTTTGAAATTGTGTGCCGTGCATACCAGTGAGAACTCTGCTTCTACCTTCTCTTTACCACGAAGGCTAAAACTCCTGAACCCTGAGTTTTTTATATGACCAAACGGTGGCTCTGCAATGACCTTACGACGCTCATAGATTGCTTTCGCACTGGCTGTCTCCATTTTCTTGTTCATACGTTGCCGCGCGGGCTCAAACTTGTCTGTGCGGATGACCCTGCCAGCATCCTTTTTTGAGCCACTGCATTGTGAACGGTAAACACACTTCCTGCATGCGTCCTTGTTCGCCCGGTAACTCTGCCTCTTGGCCTTGCTGTCTGGGTTAGTTATCAGCTTCTCCCCAGCCGGACAGATAAACACATCCATTTCTGCATCGTAGTCAAAATCTGCTTTGACAAACTTACGCTCAGAGTCCTTAAGCTGGGTATCTGCTGGCTTCTCTTTTCTGTCGGTGGCTATGTAGCCATCTATTTCATGCTTATCCAGCACATGCAGGTTTGGCCCTGAGAAATAACCATTATCCATGCTCACCTTATCCACAACAGCACCATCGGTTGTCTCAGACAGTGCTTCCAAAGCAGGCTCTGCCTCCTGAACATCATTGGCTTGCTGGCTGATGTGCTGGCCGACGATGATCTGATTATCAGCATCTACGGTGATTTGAGCATTGTAGCTGTACTCACAGTAACTTTTCTTGCTCATGATCCGGGCATCATGGTCTGCAAAGCTTATCTGCCTTTTGTCGTCAATAGGCTCATCAGGGTTCAGGGCTTTTTCGCGTTCTTCAAGGGCTTCTTTGGCCGCTTTGATTTTTTTCAGACGCTCCTCTTTAAACTGGAGGTCTTCAGGAATGCTGTAGCCGTTGCTTGCTTTGTAGGCGTCGTCTTCTTCCTGGTCGCACTGACTGGCTTTTTTGATCAGCTCATCCACTTCTGCACTGAGTTCTGCCTCTTTAGCCTTGAGCCTTCCGTAGGTCATGGCCTTGTGCTTTGAGCTGTTGGCTTTGAACTTGGAGCCATCCAGGCTGATATGGCCCAGTGATGCCATTTTGAGCTCCATGGCCAGTTTGACGGACTGTTTGAAGCAGTCATGAAAAAACGACAGATTTTCCTTACGAAAATCTCCCAGAACCCTGAAATTTGGGCAGTTCATTTGTGAGATATACATGAACGCCAGATCTTGTCGACACCGTCGCTCAATCTGACGGGAGCTGAAAACACCATGGCTATAGGCGTAGATCAGAATAGCGACAATGAGCTTTGGAGGGTAAGCGTGCTGACCAAGGTGGTGATATTTTTTTTCAACCTCAGACGTATCGATGTTCTGAAAAATGCTTTCATAAACGAAACAATCATGGTCTTTGGGAAGCAGGTCGAAAATGTTGGTTGGGAACAGCAGATGCTGGTCAAACTCAACAGGGCTGTCCTTGAATTTTGGTGGTGGTGACATCTGGCATCATCGGAGTTGGTTTAAGGCTTATCATAACAGATAAGCCTATTCTCGGTCAGGCTCCTAGGAGCCTGACCGAGAATAGCGCCCGTAGCGAGGACGGCAGAAAATTGAGGATGAAAATTCGGTTTTGTGAGGAGAATAGCGAGCTATTTGACGAACAAAAGCGGATTTTCAGACCAATTTGCTGCCGCCGCAGTAGGGCAGACTATTCTCGGTCTAATGGGATGGTCCGCCCCTCCTAAACGGCTTCAAATGAGCCAAAATGGAGTTAACCATTTAAACAGGATTAACCGGAGCGAACCACCCATGACTATTTCAGTACTTGGTATCGATATTGGCAAGAACAACTTTCACCTGTTTGGTGTTGATGAGCAGGGTAGCAAAGTCATCAGAAAGAAGTCGTCCAGGAAGAACCTTCTAGAGTACGTGGCAAATCTGGAGCCATGCATTATCGCTATGGAAGCTTGTGGTGGTGCTCACTATTTGGCTCGGTTATTCAAGAACTATGAGCATACTGTCAAGCTGATTTCACCTCAATTTGTCAAGCCTTATGTCAAGACCAACAAAAATGACTACAACGATGCTGAAGCGATTGCAGAAGCAGCTTCACGGCCCAGCATGCGTTTTGTACCTGTTAAAACGTCAGAGCAGCAGGCCTGGCAACTTCTGCACCGCTATCGTCAACAAGCGGTTGATCAGAGAACTGCCCTGGTTAACCAGATCCGGGGGTCACTATTGGAAGAAGGTATTGTAGTTGCCCAGGGTATTGGTAAAGTTCGTGCACAGCTTCCACGAATTCTGGAAGATGCTGAAAATGGACTCCATTCGCTGACTCGTGAGCTGCTACATGGTTTATCAGAAGAGTTGGCCAGTCTTGACAAGCGTATTCAACAGTATGACCAGAAAATTCAGGAGCTAGCAAAAAACGACGACGAATGTCGTCGAATGATGACTATGCCGGGTATCGGAGCCATCACTGCCACAGCATTGAAGGCAGCCATTGGTGATGCGACGTATTTTAAATCTGGTCGACACCTTGCCGCATGGATGGGATTAGTTCCAAGACAGCATTCCACAGGCGGTAAGTCAGTCCTGCTGGGCATCAGTAAACGGGGTGATAAATACCTGCGCACATTATTGATACACGGCGCACGTTCGGTACTCCACTGCCTCAAAAATAAGGATGACCGCTGTAAAAAATGGGTTAGCCAACTTAATGAGCGCAGCAATCACAACGTTGCCGCCGTTGGTCTGGCTAATAAAATGGCTCGGATTGTCTGGGTCATCATGACCCGAAATGAAGTTTACAAGGCTGCATAATGAAGTAAAGGCGGCAGCGGCAAAGTAAAGCATAAGCTTAATCAAAGGGGACCCCCCCGCAGATTGCGATGAGCATGTACAGTTGATGGCAAACAGGTAAAAACCGGCAACCTGAAACCTGATAGGAGCCTTGACCCTTGAGGCCGTCGGACTGATAAGGCCAGGTTGCGCGGATACCCATCAGGGCCAGAGGGTTAGACCTCATGAATAGGCCGTATATATGATTGCAGTTATCTTTGTTTGCTAATTAACAAAACAGGCTCTTGCAAAACGGGGCGGACCATATAAGGCTCCTAGCAGCCTGTCGGACTTAAGACTGTCCTACTGCGGTTGCAATAAATTGGTCTAAAAATCTCTGTTTCTTCGTCAAATAGCTCGCTATTCTCCTCAGAAACAGAGATTTTTATCCTCAATTTCTTGCAATCCTCGCTACGGACGCTTAAGTCCGACAGGCTGCTAGAAAAGTAGACCAGGGATCACAACTACACTCAGATTTATGTTTCAGGATCTTGTTTTAAGCCAGTCCTTCACGGTAACGGCTCCTGCATTGCGCGGGCCGCTGACAGCCTGTTATCTTCTTTTCGTACTTGCGAACATTTGACTTACTGAGTTACAGCTTCGGTGTGTCAATATCGCTCCCGTCTGAATCAGTCCAGTCAGGGTTACTGTCAAAATCACTACTGTCAAGATCACTACTGTCAGTATCATTTTTTTCAGATTCACTACTGTCAGCAGGATCAGGAACCATTTGACTAGTACCAAAGTAATATTCAAGCCATTCGACGAGTTCTTTTAAGTACTTTATTCGTTTTTTCTGGTTTCTTTTTCTCTTCTCTTCTTCACTAAGCTCTGTTCCTTCATGTTCCTTAGCTGCCTCATCATGCATGACTTCATCAACCTGCACAGTATCATTGGAACCAATAGCTTTATCAGGAAGCAGTGCCAATAAATCATATGATTGTTCCAATAGAGCCCTGAATCCAATAGCAAGGGTTTCCACTATGGTGTCGCAATCATTTTCATCAGTAAAAGTTAAGTGCAATTGTTGCGCTACATATATTTTTATGTATAAAAACAATTTCTTAAATGATTTAACATATTGATTGTTTTGATCATGCATCACTTCCATTGATACTTTTTTGAATTCTTCAAACAAATCCCTTCTTTTTTCTCTACCGGAATAAAAGGTCGTATTCTTACCTGATTTTCTAAAATAATCCTCTATATCTTCAATATTTACATTCGGATATTCACATTGTGGCGCGAAAGGGTTAAGAATCAGACATACGACATCAACCAAATTCAGGAAATGATAGTTCCAGGCTATTAATTCAGGTCTATCTTCACCATATTCTTGTATTAGTTCCAGCATTCGTTCGGATGATTTTAGCTGTCGCTTATGACTCGACATTCCGTTCCTGTCGATGCCATCGTTCAGCAGTTTGGCTGAGTCTCTTAGTAATGCATCGACTGATATACTGGATTGCTCAGACTCTGAGGGATCCAGCACTTGTTGCAAAAACTTGATGCGTTCTGTTTCCAAGACTTTCAGACCAGAGAATACCAAAGATGATATTGCAACATTTTCTTTTAAAGAAGCTTTATCTTTTATCGGTTTATTTCTACCTAACAGTTGAGCTATGTGCAGATGGTGGAGGAATCCAGACATTCCAGCCATATCAGCGGCATGAAGCAGAAATGAAGTAAAAAAAGCATGGGCACTTTGAGGGGAAGCACTGCTTGAATTTATGGCTGCATAGTAAGCCAGCAAAAAACAGGCAAGGCGCTGTTGATGTTCTGAATTGCCCGGATTAACAGGGGACTGGGTCCCCTGAATATAAGATAGAGTTTCCAGGATTGCATTATGATTTTGGTCAATGTTAATTTGAAGACTCATCTTCACTTGCTCAATCAAGCCTGCAATGGTCAGGTTATCACCGGGAGGCATTTCCGGAATATTGTTCAACAGAGTGGTTATGGTGTCTTCTGAGAGGCCTGAATTCAATTTCCGGATAATTTCAGCGATCTGTGCACGGGACATTGGCCGGAGTGGAAAGTCCATTAATGGCTGCATCTGCGGTGCTCCAGCTCCCTGCGGTTTTTTCCGGCCCTTTCTCTTATTTATGCCATGCTCATTCCCGGAGTTCATGGCAAAGATAAAATCAGTATCATTAGGGGTGATGAAAGGAAAACTACCCGTAAGGGCATTATGGTTAATTAAAGCGGATAAGTAGTCAGACGCCTTGGCCCCCTTTTCTTCAACAAATCTTTCATCGAATGGCGTAAACAAAGGGTTTGCTGCCAGCAGTTTTGAGTAAGGGCAAGCCATGATAACGAGACCAAGGGAGGCTGCGAATAGCTGATTAGTCTTACTTCGATGGGGATATTTCGAGGACCTCGTTGTTTTCGTTAACTGAGACAGCGAGTTACTGATCATTCTGCTTCCCTTAGTCTTTAAACGCCCCTCATAAAGTAGTCCAAGGATCACAGCAATGCTCAATTTTAAGCTTTAGTCACCAATATCTGAACTGACACTCACCGGTATATTGTCGTCTGTAACCTCAGCTCTTAGCCATCGTGTTTTCTTAAATAACGGTTTGGTGAATTGTTCAAGTTAATTGATAGCTCGAGGCTTATGGAGTACCTGATATCATTGCTGAACGTATATTGAATCATAAGTATCTGCCCTGACCGGAGACCTTGAGCTGTCTGGTTGACGGGCTGTAACTTCTTAAGTTTTCTTGACAGAATCACAGAAAAATCAATAAATTGAGAGACACGTACTTCAGAAAATAACAACGAACTATCCAATGATACCTTCTTATTTTGCTACTGCACTCAGGAATATGATTCATCCATTAGACGATTTGAGCGATAAAGACCGCTATCTGTTTGGCTCGAAAGAACAGTCACGATTTGTTTTTGGCAGATGTCCTTCTACCGAAAAGAGACACTTGTACCCGGATCCATCACAAACTCCTGATACCCTGTTACATGCCAGAAAAATAACCAGATTATCTCACGATAATTTTAAACAGAATGATCGCAGTTTTGAAAAAATAGTGAACGACTGTAAAGCTGCATTTAATCTGGGAAGAGTAGCAACGGTTGTTCAAGGGCGGAGGCATACTTATTATGCATACTTTCTTGCCAGACTGGACGGCTGGCTCAGCCATTTTGAATCAGTACCCATGTTTCAGTGGAATGAAAACAGCACTCTGAGTAAATGTGAAGACTTGGTCAGCGCTATAGACCAACTGCCTAATTATTTTAATTATTATAAGAAGGTTGGGGCTTTTACACGTAAGGCTTGCGCCCTTCTTCTTTCAGAAATGAGTATTGAAGAAATTCGACAATCTCTTATTGAACACGAAAAAGGTGAAAAGCGCTTCTCTTTGCGGTTATATCACCTTTTAAAGGGTATTTGCCGTGCTTCTGAGGAGGCTGAAGAAGTGCAGACCATGCTGGATCACACAGAACAGTGCAAAGGCTTTCCTGTGGAAGAGCTGTACCGGCTTTTTATTGATGAGGATCACTCGAAAGTGTACGGTTTAGGGCTGTTTTGTTATGAGGATGAGCCCGGGTACGCAGCCGCTATGCTAAGAGCCTTTAAAGAAGTTGGTAATATATTGGCTAATAAACCCCTGGATTACAGTAAAATTGAAGCCATTCATACTTTGACAACATCCGGGGTTTTGTCAAGCAATGAAGATGTGGCCATTAAAGACATCTCCTGGAACGAAGGCAGCGTTTTCTATAAAAGAGGCATAAACTTGACAGAGGATGGTTTAGAAGAAATAACGAGACTGACTAGTGTGAACAATTTTCCAAAAATAGAAAGGCTGAATTCTGATACATATCTTGTTGATTTTGATTATAAAGATCACAAAGGTATGGAGTTATCAAAAAATTATTGCCAAACCTTTGAGAAAAAGTTGCAAGAAATAACTGAAACTGACAGCCAACGGCGACAGGATGCAATCATTCATGCCATTGTTGAACTATGTCGGAATCTTCAGCATACCCACCCTTTCAGAGATGGGAATGCCAGAACCATCGGCTGTATTCTGCTGAACGGACTCCTTCTGCGAGAAGGTTTTTCACCCACCATAATTGATGATATTAATAAATTCGATGCTTACAGTGTGAATGAGCTGGTTCAAATCCTTAAGAAAGGGCAGCAATATTTTCAAACGCTTCGCAAGTAATCATAGGCAGCCATTGATCTAAAGTAACTTTTGTTAACCTGATGCGTTTGATCATTGCAGAAAAAACCAGCCTGGGCAGAACCATAGCCGATGTTCTGCACCGGCCACATAAATAAGAACAGAAGCTGTGAGTGAAATGCTAGCAGATATAGGACTGCACATTAACGACTGCTAACTCCCCACTTAATACCGAAGGTTTTCAACTCATATTTTCGAGTTCTTCCCAACGCTGCATCTTCTCTTCAATATTTTGATTGACGGCTTCCAAACGTGCGAGAGTGGTTTGAACAATTTCCTGATCACTCTGATAAAAGACAGGATCGGCGACAGTTTCTTCCAGCTGAATCAACTCTTCTTCTAACGTTTCAAGCTCTCCCGGCAAAGCATCCAGTTCACGCTGAAGCTTGTAACTGAGTTTTTTCTTTTTCGGTTCCGACCGGGATTGAATGCCGGGTTCAGGTTCAGCCTTCTTTTCTGGCTTGCTGGTTTGCGCTTGCGCAACCAGTTGACTGACCTCGCCTCCCTGTCTGAGCCAATCTTCAAAACCACCCACATACTCTTTAATCCTGCCGTCAGGCTGGAATACGAGGGTACTGGAAACCACATTATCGAGAAATTCACGATCATGGCTGACCAGCAGCACCGTACCCTCAAAGTCCACCAGTAATGACTCAAGGAGCTCAAGCGTTTCGACGTCCAGATCGTTGGTTGGCTCATCCATGACCAGCAGGTTAGCGGGCTTACTGAACAGCCTTGCCAGCAGCAAACGATTTCGCTCTCCGCCAGACAAAGCCTTTACAGGAACACGACAACGGTTAGCGGGGAACAGGAAATCTCCGAGATAGCTGATCACGTGCCGACTGGCTCCGTTAATCATGATGCTCTCACGGCCTTCAGCTACGTTATCTATGACCGTTTTTTCAAGATCCAGTTGATTTCTCAACTGATCAAAGTAGGCTACTTCCAGCTTGGTGCCTTCCTTGATAGAACCGGATTCAGGTTGAAGTTGCCCCAGCAAAATACTTAATAATGTTGATTTGCCAGCACCGTTGGCGCCAATCAATCCGATCTTGTCGCCCCGGATCACCCTGAGATCAAAATCTTTAATAATGTGCCGACCTTCCCAGGACTTTGAAATACCCCTGGCTTCCATCACCAGCTTACCGGAACTACCGCCCTGCTCCAGAGAGAAGCTTGCCTTACCCTGAACTACCCGGCGCTCCATTCTTTCATTTCGAAGCACTTTCAACGCTCTGACACGGCCTTCATTACGGGTTCTTCGTGCTTTGATACCCTGGCGAATCCAGGCTTCTTCCTGAGCCAGCTTTTTATCGAAAAGCGCATTCTGTTCCGCTTCCACTTCCAGTGCATGGGCTTTTCTGTCCAGGTAAGTTTTATAATCACAGTCCCAACTGGTCAGGATACCCCGATCGAGCTCGACAATCCGGGTAGCGAGAGACTGCAGGAATGAACGATCGTGGGTGATAAACAGAAGAGCGCCCTGAAAATCAAGCAGCTGCTTCTCAAGCCAGTCAATGGCAACAACATCAAGATGGTTAGTGGGTTCGTCCAGCAATAACAGATCAGGTTCACACACCAGTGCCCTTGCCAACTCTACCCTTCTGCGCCAGCCACCGGAGAGCTCCTTCATTTTCTTCTCTTCCGGCAGACCCAGTTTCTGAATCACTGTATCTACCTTCTGCTGAAGACTCCAGCCATCAGCAGCTTCCAGCTTTTGCTGAACTTTTTCCAGAGCTTTTATATCTTCATCCGACTGAATATTCTGGGACAATTCGTGAAACTGACTGATCCAATCGCCCACTTGTTCAAGGCCGGAAGCTACGACATCGTAAACTTTTTTCTCATCCTGCTCAGGAAGATCCTGGTTCAGAACGCCAATACGCATACCCGGCTTTCGCCAGATGCTGCCATCATCTGCATCGATTTTGCCGGATACCAATTTCATCATGGTGGACTTGCCAGCACCATTACGTCCCAGCAAACAGACCCGTTCACCTTTACGTATCTGAAACTCAGCGCCATCCATCAGGGGATGATCGCCATAGGCAAGGTTTATATTGTCAAATCTTAGTAATGGCATTCTCGAGTTAACCTGTCCTTTTCAACGTCCTGCAACTGCGATAACACAGGATTAAAAGTGCCGCCAAGCATACCTGCTTAAGTGTTTCGAGCCAAAAAATCCAGGCAAAAATCCACAGTTCACGATAAGGCTATATTTGTTTTGCGGTCGGCTGTTCTTTGCCATTGTTTCGAACAAAGCGGTTTAACCAAAGCGGCCTGGAGAAAGATTAGCCAAAGTGGCGAAGAATGGAATGTTTTCAGGGCACGACCATCTCAACCAATGTTGCCAATCCCGGACCGGGAAGCTCCATTTCCAGTACAGCTGCATTGCCAGTCATAAAGCCGGGTCCCTGATGAATTGATCCTTCGCAGAGCAGTCCGGTTAAAGCGCCGACAAGAGGCATATGACTGGCAAGAACGATATTTCCCTGAGCAGGCAGTTCCGAGATAACAGCCAGCGGATCGTCGTCTGGAGTAATGCAATCCATTGTTTCCAGGGAGCAGCCCAGCGTTTCTGCCAGAATCCTGCCGGACTGCTGAGCCCTGAGATAAGGACTGGCCAGTATCCTGTTAATGCCAAGATGGGTCAGCTTCGACGCTGTGCTGAGCACTTCTTGCTGACCCATGCCCGTTAAAGGTCTTTCCTGATCATTTGGCGCTGACCAACTGGCTTGCCCATGACGCATTATGATCAGTTTCATGATTAGATACCTGTTTGTTTAAATGAGCTGATATACGACTGAATATATACAATTTTGGATACAAAAACAGCTACATCCTGACACCCTGTGAAAGTCCGGATTTCTGGCTCATTCGACAACATCTCAACACGAATTCAGGCATCTTTCTCATCACTGACAGGCTCTTTCTCTCCGGGCCAGTCACTGAATGGGTAAGGCTTGGTGTCGGCATTATAAGTAACAAACTGGATAATCTGATAAAAATATTGATTCAGCCCGGCTGAGAAATCCAGCAACCGTGAATTCGGTTCAGATTTAATAAACCCGTGAACCACCTGAATAATGGCAATCAATAGAATCAGCAATCCGACAATATGGGCCAGCATGTAAAACAACACCATGAACAACAGCCTGAGCCATCGGGACTCTGATTTCAGATTATCTAACACTTTCTCATCCATAAAAAAACCCTCGCCGTTTTTGTTAATGGATATGCGTCATTAATTGACAATATTAAGGAAGGAAAGCCCTCCAGCCCTTCATCTGACCATAAATTCGACATCAGTTTTCTGTTCTCGAAGCATCATACCGCGCACCAGCTGATTGACATCAAACTCTTTGAAGATGACCATATGCAATGCTTCAACAATCGGCATATAGACTTCCAGCTCAACCGCTTTTTGCCTGACCTGCTGTAAGGTATTAACCCCCTCTGCGACCTGACCCAGTTCGGCTTCAGCTTCTTCCAGGGTTTTTCCCTGACCCAGAGCATAACCAACCCTGAAGTTACGGCTGAGACTGGAAGTACAGGTGGCGACCAGATCCCCTACCCCGGACAGTCCGAGAAAAGTCATGGGGTCCGCACCAAGCTTGACAGCAAAACGACTCATTTCTGCCAGACTGCGGGTTATAAGCATACTCTTGGTATTTTCACCCATACCCATGGCCGCCCCGATACCCGAGACAATGGCATAAATATTTTTCAGGGCACCGGCCAGTTCAACGCCATAGACATCCCGATTGGAATAGACTCTGAAGTAATCCGAATGCAGCACCTTTTGTACTATCTCACACAACTCGTTATCTTCACTGGCAATCACGGTCGCCGTCACTGCTTTGGCGATAATTTCCCTGGCCAGGTTGGGGCCACTGAGAACACCCACTCTGGCTGAGTCAAGTTCCTCATTCAGAATTTCACTCATCAGGTCAAAGGTGACCGGTTCGATCCCCTTGGTGGTACTTATTACCATTTTGCCTTCCAGTGCATCGCCCGCCATCTGAACCACTGAACGGAAGGATTTGCTGGGAATGGCAATCAGGACAAGATCTGCAGATGAGACTGCGGCCTTGATATCAGTACAAGCCTGAACCGAAGGATGAATGGTAAAATCCGGCAGATAGCGATGATTAATATGATCCCGGTTAATCCCCTTTACCTGCTCATCACTGCGCATCCAGAGTTTAACCTGATGGCCGTTGTGAGCTGATATATCAGACAGTGCCGTACCAAAGCTGCCTCCACCCAGGATGGCTATGGTATACTGCTTGCTATCGTTATTCGGCGTCATCATTATAATTTCGGCTTTGTTTCTCTTGATCTGGTGCTAATCAGCCTATTGGGCAGGCCATGAGTCAAGAATCATCTTTTCAGCCTCAAGCCGGGGAAAAATGATTCGAACAAATAATACAATACCTGAAACGTTTATTGCATGGGCTAAGTACATAAGTTAGTGCATAAGTCGGTATTGCGTTTTTCAAGGCACAAAAAACCCTGACCATTAAGGTCAGATCTTGATTAAATGTCACGAGAGCTGCCACATCTGTTGTTTTTTTGTTAATTTCAACAGAATTCGATGATGACAGTCTGAGACCGGTGGTATAGTGCACGCCGGAACGATAGTAATGAATTCCCGTGATCAGTGATCAGCCAGAAAGGGAGTCGATGTACCCGTGTCACCCCTGCCTTATCGGGCGACCATGTCATTTTCCAGGAATAATGAACGAATGAAGCAACAATCCTTCGATAAAGACGACCTGCTCCGCTGTTCACAGGGTGAGCTTTTCGGGCCAGGCAATGCCCAACTGCCAGCACCCAACATGCTGATGCTGGACCGTATCGTTCGGATCTCTGAAGAAGGCGGTAAATACGGTAAGGGCGAAATCGTTGCCGAGCTGGATATCACTCCAGACCTTTGGTTCTTCGACTGTCACTTTCCGGGCGACCCGGTTATGCCTGGTTGCCTGGGTCTGGACGCTATGTGGCAGCTGGTCGGTTTTTATCTGGGCTGGATGGGTAATCCCGGTCGTGGCAGGGCGCTGGGCAGCGGTGAAGTCAAATTCACCGGCCAGATTCTGCCAACTAATAAGAAAGTGACCTACCAGATCAATATCAAGCGTATCATCAGTCGCAAACTGGCGCTGGGTATTGCTGATGGAACTGTCAGTGTCGATGGACGTGAGATTTATACTGCCGATGGGCTCCGGGTAGGCCTTTTCCAGAGCACCGACGCATTCTGATTCATTCGGATAATTCAGGTTTAGATTAATGAAACGTGTTGTAGTTACAGGGATCGGCATTACCTCCTGCCTGGGAAACACCCAGAGTGACGTGGTCGACAGTCTCAAACAGGGAAAATCCGGTATCAGCTTTAACGAAAGCTACGCTGAAAAAGGCTTTCGCAGCCAGGTTTCGGGCACTGTCAACATTGACCTTAGCGAGCATATTGATCGTAAAACCCAGCGTTTTATGGGTATGGCGGCTTCTTACGCCTACATCGCCATGAAGCAGGCCATTGAAGATTCTGGCCTGTCAGAAGAACAGGTTTCCAACCCAAGAACTGGCCTGATTGCTGCGTCCGGTGGCGCCTCATCCGAAAACATTGTCGAGGCCGCTGACATCATGCGTGAAAAAGGTGTCAAGCGTGTAGGCCCTTACCGTGTCACCCGAACGATGGGCAGCACAGTATCTGCCTGTCTGGCGACCCCATTCAAGATCAAAGGCGTCAATTACTCCATTACTTCTGCCTGTGCTACCAGTGCTCACTGCATCGGTAGTGCGGTTGAACAGATCCAGCTGGGCAAACAGAATGTTGTCTTTGCTGGCGGTGGTGAAGAGGAGCACTGGTCACAGACCGGCCTGTTCGACGCTATGGGCGCACTGAGTTGCAAGTACAACGACAGCCCGGACAAAGCTTCCCGAGCTTACGATGCTGACCGGGACGGATTTGTCATTGCCGGCGGTGGTGGCATGGTGGTTCTGGAAGAACTGGAGCACGCCAAAGCCCGTGGTGCCAAAATTTATGCAGAAGTCGTGGGTTACGGTGCTACTTCTGACGGTTATGACATGGTTGCTCCTTCCGGTGAAGGGGCTTCCCGTTGCATGCGTCTGGCTCTGGAAACGGTTGCCGGTCCTGTCGATTACATCAATACCCACGGTACATCTACTCCCGTTGGTGATGTAGCAGAACTGAAAGCACTGAAAGAAGTCTTTGGTGACACAATGCCTGCCATCAGCTCCACCAAGTCCCTCTCTGGTCACTCTCTGGGAGCGGCTGGTGTGCAGGAAGCGATCTATTGTCTGCTGATGATGAAACACAACTTCATCGCGGCTTCAGCCAACATAGAGACCCTGGACGAGGAAGCCAGAGATCTGCCCATTCTGGTCGGTAAAGCTCGCGAGCAGAAACTGAACCGCATCATGTCTAACAGCTTCGGTTTTGGTGGCACCAACGCTTGTCTGGTATTCCAGAACTACGAAGACTGAAGGGATTCAGATTTCCGGGTGTTTCAGAAGAATGATGGAGCCTGGTTTTATGGTTATGCTCCATCATTTATGTCCGGGAGCTTTGGCTGTGGCAATTTCAACTAACAATGCTCAGATAACGGTTAAAAGCGTCCTCCTCTGCTTCAACGACCATTGCTATGAAGTCTTCATAGCACTGGCTGGTATGAGCTTTATCCAAAGCTTCATAATAAGCAAGACGGTTCTCCGCTCTGATAATGACGGGTAAGTAACCACTGCTCATCAAGTCAAAGTTCATCAGCAAGCGGGCTGTACGGCCATTGCCATCGACAAAAGGATGAATTCCTACAAAATCAACATGCAGTCTCGCTGCCCTCTCAACAGGGTAATAATCCTGATTTTGATAGCCATCCACCAGTTCCGTCATTAACGACTGCAAGTGCAGGTGTTCAGGAGGTATGTGTTGAGCACCTGCAATCATTACATTTTCCTGTCGATAGCAACCCGCATTAGTGTTATCAATATTTTTTAATAGCAACTGATGAATAGACTTAATCAGTCGTTCACTGAATGGCTCATCTCTTGCGATTACAGACTCTACCCACTCAATGGCCTCCCGGTGATTAATGGCTTCAAAATGCTCCCTGATTGACTTGCCGCCAACAGTAATACCCTCAAGAACCACCTTGGTTTCCTTGAGTGTCAGAGTATTACCCTCTATCGCATTGGAATGATAAGTCCACTCAAGCACCATTGCCTCATGGAGCGACTGGACACTGTTTTTTGGCAGGGGCCTGAGGGCCCAATTGGGCTTTGAGAGCATCTATGGTTTCAAACATACCGTGAGTAATCCATTGCGATCGTAATTGTGCCCATTATATGGCAAACAGATTGCTTATGCTCTGAGTCATCAGTAACGGCGCAACTGTTATCCTTTCTATGCCCGCTCTTTGTTATTCTGGCTTACTTTATGGTTAGTATTAATTAACAAAATAATGAATTACTGTTCGTTTTATCTGTCAATACAACCAAGCCTGAAATGCAGTAGGTTGAAAAAGCCGCCTTCCAGGAAGGCGAAGCCAGCTGATCGGGAACTTACAAAAATATCACGGAGTGTATGACAATGAACCCAGTGACAGAAACAAACTTACAACTTATCCCTGCTTTAGCGCAAATAAGCATTCCAGGCACTAAAGAGTCAGCACCAAAAGAATTAGCAACTCATCACTTAAAAGCTGATCAAAGCCAGCCATCGCAGGTTGAAGGGAAATCATTATCAGAAAGAAAGATTGACTCCACCAATAAACTTTTGCTCCTTGATGAAGAGCACCACACGGAAATATTATATGCTTACCGAAAATGCGATGGAACAACCTTTTTTGAACAAATTGACAGTCCAGAACTCTACGCTGAAGAAACTCTTGTGTATTGGAAGCTTAAACTTTTACCTTTTACTTTGAATGGAGTCAAACATTATAAAGTGCCAGCTAATACCCCTATTTTAAAGGAAGAATGTTTGGTTTCTTTGCCTTTAACTGAGGAAGCAAATATTGATTCATGTTATTTGAATCAAATAAAAAGCAGGCTGTCCTGTCTCTTTACAAAGGGCTTTGAGAATGTTTGCAAAACGGTTTTTCCTCTTGAAAATAAAGAAATTGATTCTCACGGTGTCTGTCATCAGCTTGTAAATTATTTAGCATTTGGTATGGATAAACAAAAGGATATAAAATTCAATGGGTGGTATGAAAAACTTCCTTTTGCTTCCATTCATACAGATGACAAAAAAAAACTATGCATCGGAGATATTCTGCAATTATTTTCAAATGAAAAATTGATTCATAGTCTGTTTTATATCGGAGGTGGAAGATGTATAAGCAAGCATGGTCCGATTGATATATTTTTCCAATCTTTACCTGCTGCTCTGGAGACATACCCTTCAGAATCAATAAGGATCGTTAGATTAGCGCCTGAATATTATTCAAAACAAATACCGTTTAGAGTAAATTACTGATCCTTTTAGTTGCCTCTCTATGCCGATTTAGCTGTGACAGGTGGAAAGGATTTAGCCCCTAATCGAGGATAAGTACGTGACCAGTTGGTTTCGCATATTCTGGCGAGTGGATTTTGTCATCCTTCAAGGCGCAACGACGGGCGCGTAGCCATAGCTACGCAACCAGAGTTGGAACGCAGAATGATGGAAAAAGCCGCCGTCCAGAATATGCGAAACCAACTGGTTAGGTACTTAAATACTTACTTAAAGAGATGAAAGCATGAACGGAATAAATAACAAATCCAGTATTGACAGCTCCACCCCATTAACATCTAATCAACCGCCATCAGAAACACCAACTGTTGTCAGTATGGGTAGAGACATCAGTGTACATAACAAGAGTGAACCTTTGTCAGTCAATATTCCTCCCTCAGAAGGTGCAGCCCAATCAATTGCGCCGGAGAAAAAATCACAGCTTGTTAAGGAAGCTTTAAATGAAGCTACCTCTGTCTTTTCAAGATGTGTCTCACTTCATAATGAGGTAAAGGAAGACTGTAGATTGTTATCTCATGCTACTTCTGAAACATCGACTGCAGACACACAATGTTTGTCTGAAAAACCTCAGGCAGAAGCAAGAGCTGCCACCTTATCTCCATTAGAGTTGAGTATTAATGAACTAAAAGATAAAAATATATGCCACACAACGGTATCAGTTCTTGAAAAACATCTCTCTAAAGAAAAGTATTCAGTAACTCATACCTTCATGTTTGGCGAACAACAATTATACAAGGAATACATCAATAGCAATCCAGAAAATAATTATGCTTTTTCACACAGAATCAGTTACATATACGATAATGTGAAAGTATATTCTCATGAATTTGTTATTCTGAGGAAAAACAACAGATTCCATATCTTACAGTCAATGGTAGACGCGTTTAGTCTTGATCAATGGCTGAATGGTGACTCTTCAACAATAGTCAAAAATAAAAAAAGCTTAAAAAAAACCAATGATATGATTTTGTTTTATCAGGAGAATAATTTGCCATCACTTTTTTCTAAAGAAAGGGAAGATGAAATAAAAGAAATGACAGAAGATTTAAATAAAATCGAACCATCATTTAATAAAATAATAAAAACAAGAAAAAACAAGTCCTGCTCTAAAGCTATTTTTAACCAGAAGATTTTGCCTACATTATTTTCAACCTTAGGCAATTCGGATGATCGTCCTTACTTTAGAATATTCTCAGCTTCAAGAAGATACTTAGGCATTGATCCAAAATATGAGATGTTTTTCGAAGTATACGATTTCCGAATATAAGTCGTGTTCCCGAAGTAATTCTGACTGAATACACCAAACCAGTGAGAGTGGGCCCCTCACTCTACAAGAAAAAAAGGAAAAACCTTCATTTCAGGATTCATTCTCATTACAATTTTGCTGAGCTCGGCAGCAGTTTGAGAAAAGCCAGGTAGTTCCTATTGTCCAACTTAAAAGGGTATAACCATGAAAACACGTGCAGCTGTCGCCTGGGGGCCAGGCAAGCCTCTCATTATTGAGGAAGTTGACCTTCAAGAACCCCAGGCTGGCGAAGTCCTGGTAAAATTAACAGCATCCGGCGTATGTCACACCGATGCCTTTACCCTGAGTGGCGAGGACCCTGAGGGTATCTTTCCCTGTATATTGGGTCATGAGGGTGCAGGTGTTGTAGAAGCCGTAGGAGAAGGAGTTACATCCGTCGCGGTGGGTGATCACGTTATCCCGCTATACACTCCGGAATGCGGCGAATGTAAATTTTGTACCTCTGGTAAAACCAATCTCTGTCAGGCCATTCGTGAAACTCAGGGCAAAGGCCTGATGCCGGATGGAACCTCGCGTTTTTCAAAAGATGGGCAGCCCATTTATCACTTTATGGGTACATCAACCTTTGCAGAGCATACGGTATTACCTGAAATTGCCGTGGCAAAAATCAATCAGGCCGCACCATTGGATAAAGTCTGTTTGTTAGCTTGTGGAGTGTCTACCGGTATTGGTGCTGTACTGAATACAGCTAAGGTGGAAGAGGGAGCTACGGTGGCTATATTTGGTTTGGGCGGTGTTGGCCTGTCGGCAGTTCAAGGCGCTGTGATGGCCAAAGCCGCACGCATTTTAGTGGTGGATATTAATCCCGATAAATTTCAAATGGCCAAAGACCTTGGCGCCACCGATTGCATCAACCCAAAAGATTACGATAAACCGATTCAGGATGTGATTGTGGAACTCACCGACGGCGGAGTAGATTACTCCTTCGAGTGCATCGGTCGAACTGAAACCATGAGAAGCGCCCTGGAGTGCTGTCATAAAGGTTGGGGTGAGTCGACGATTATTGGTGTCGCTGGCGCTGGTCAGGAAATCAGTACCCGTCCCTTTCAATTAGTCACAGGCCGTGTCTGGCGCGGCAGCGCCTTTGGCGGGGTTAAAGGGCGGACGCAACTGCCAGAGTATGTTGAAAAATATATGGCGGGTGAAATTAAAGTCGACGAAATGGTCACCCATACAATGCCGTTAGAAGACATTAATATAGCCTTTGAGCTGATGCATGAAGGTAAATCGATTCGCACTGTCATCGAATATTGACCAATGAGTGAATGAGGCTCGTGAATTCTACTCACTTGCCAGGTAACTTTTTAAGTGAATCAACAGGCAAAACCAGCTATGAAAGAATTATCTCGTGTTAAATGCTTTGGTGGCGTTCAACTACAAAATGAGCATGAAGCTGACACTACCCGCTGCACTATGCAGTTCTCGATTTATTTACCCAGTAAAGCCGAATCCGAAAAGGTTCCGGTTCTGTATTGGCTGTCAGGTCTTACCTGTACGGATCAGAACTTTGTGACAAAAGCGGGCGCCCAACAGTTTGCGCAAGAACATGGTGTTGCTATTGTTTGTCCAGATACCAGCCCTCGTGGAGAGGCTGTGGCAGACGATTCCGAAGGCGCCTGGGATTTGGGTTCAGGGGCCGGTTTCTATGTCAATGCAACAGAGCAGCCATGGGCTGAGCACTATCAGATGTACGATTATGTGGTGCACGAACTACCAGCCCTGATCGAGGCTAACTTTCCCGTTACTGGTAAAAAATCAATCTCAGGGCATTCTATGGGTGGCCACGGCGCCTTGGTGATTGGTCTGAACAATGCCAATCATTATGAGTCAATTTCGGCTTTTGCGCCGATCGTAAACCCCAGTCAGTGCCCATGGGGACAAAAGGCATTTACTCATTATTTAGGGCACAACCAGGACGCATGGCTTGCCTACGACGCCACTGTATTAATTGCGAATCAGGCATACGATCGTGTTTTGCCTATTATGATTAACCAGGGTCTGTCGGACAATTTCTTGCAGCAGCAATTACTGACAAATCATTTCAAATCGGCGTGTGATAAGGTGAATTACCCCATCCAGCTATCTATGGATGAAGGCTATGACCATAGCTATTTCTATATAGCCAGTTTTATCAGCGATCATATCGCTTTTCATGCCAGGGCCTTAAACTCTTCACGTTAAAAAGGCATTTAAAAACTCAGTCTTATCAGCCACTCTAGCAGCCTGTCGGAATAACACGGTAAAAATCACTGAACTACGAGAGAATAATTTCTTGTTATCACTCAGTGACGACATTCTTTGTGCTCTGAAAAAACTTTGTTAGTTGTACTTAACAACATGTTATGAACTTTTATCCCACTAGACAACTCTAAATTACTGCACCCATTTTTAATCGACTTGCTAATCCGGGACAAATGCTAACTTGTAGGAAGAAACCATGTACGGAATAGATAACAGCTCCAAAATTGTTGGCTCCCCCCTGACAACACCTCATCAATCTCAATCAAAGACACCAATGGGTGTCAGTATGGGCAGAGACGTCACTGTCTATAACAAGAGTCAACCTTCATTGCTCAACTTTACCCCGTTAGCAGGCACAGCACACTTAACTATGCCAGAGGAAGAATCACAGCTTGTTAAGGACACTTTAGAAGAAGTTTCCTGTGCATTTTCCAGAATTGTTTCAGTTCAAGATGAGATTAAGATAGGTAGTAAATTTTCATCCAATTCTATTGATGAGACACTGGGTGCAGATAAACGAAGCCTGTCTGAAAAGTCACCCTTAAAACCAAGCTGTGCTTCTTTATCTCCATTAGAGTTGAGTACTAGTAAACTAAAGAATCAATATGTATGCCACATAACAGCAGAAGTCCTTGCAGAAAATCTCGCTAAAGGAAATTGTTCAATCCCTTTTGTTTTTTCATCTGACGAACAGTATTTATATAAGACTTACATTAATAGCGACCCAGAAAATGATTACATATTCATCCATAAAATCAGTTACATACAAGAAAACATTAAAACATATTGTCACGATTTCGTAATTCTCAGAGAAAACAACAATTTTCACATATTACAGTCGATGGCAGGTATGTTTACTCTTAATCATTGGCTTACTGGTGACTCTTCAACCATAGAGGACTCTACAAAAACCTTTAAAGAAGGTAATGATCTAATTTTACTAAACAGCAAAAACCAATTGAAATTACTTTTTTCCAACAAAACAATAGATGAAATAAAAAAAATATGGAAAGAACTAAAAAGCACCAAACATTCATTTAATAAAATAATTAAAACAAGAAAGAACGAACCCTGTTCTAAAGCTATTTTCAATCAGAAGATTTTACCTACGCTGTTTGAAACCTTAAGAAACTCGGATGATCGTCCATATTTCAGATTATTCTCAGTTTCAAGAAGACACTTAAATATAAAACCAGAATACGAGATTTTTTTAGAGCTACAGAATGCAAAAATATAAGTCTCCGACCATTTACAATCAGCACTGACTTTATGTCACACTTCAACTTTCTTACCATTGATTATTTTAAATTAACATTCTGTTATTTGTTAGTCGCACTTAACATCATGTTATGAACTTTTATCCTGAAAGGAACTCCCAATAAATGGATGAAATCAATATTGGATGACCTTCAATACAATATCTGTGCAATGAAGGATAAATCCAACTTAATAAAAAGGAACATGATATGAATAACTTAAATAGCGCTCCCGGTGCTAACGGACTTCCGGACTTACACTCAACAAAACCTGCTCAGCCGCAGAGCGCATCAACAGGTGTTGGTTTCGGAAAGGTTGTTACTGCAGTTGAACTGAGACAATTTTGTATGGAGCGTTATGAGAGTTTGCAACAGCAAAGCTACCATACTCAAGGCGAAGGAAGCATTGGTCTCCACCGTTCGGTGGCCGTCAGTACCGATGGCTGCGCGAAGATCTATAATCGGCAGGCCGATGGATCATTAGCAGAGTCCACCGTCCCCACTACAAGTCCTGTCAGCTCAGCCACCTTAAGCCTCAATGGTCTCCATCTTGTAACCATCAGTAACGATTACACGGCAAAAATTTTTGACCTGCAGGCAGATGGATCATGGACAGAAAAAACCTGCATTTGCCATGATGACAAGATCAGATCAGCTACCTTTAGCAATGATAACAAGCATCTGGTGACCATCAGTGACGATTACACGGCAAAAATTTTTGACCTGCAGGCAGATGGATCATGGATAGAAAAAGCCTGCATTTACCATGATGACAACATCAGATCAGTCACCTTTAGCTCTGATGACAGGCATCTGCTGACCACCAGTGACGATCACACAGCAAATATCTTTGGGTTTACTGACGACGGATCATGGGCAGTAAAAGCCACCATTTACCACAGTGCCAAAATCGGAATAGCCACCTTCAGCGCTGATGACAAACATGTGGTGACCACCAGTGACGATCACACGGCCAAAGTCTATTGCGAGCTGGCCGACGGATCATGGTCAAAACAAATCACCATTGACCACGATGGGCCGATCGAATCATTAATCTTCTACTGTGATGGGCCGCATCCTGGAGACCACCAGTGAGGATGGAACGAGGCAACTTACTGCTCTGACTTGAAAGGATTGTTGGCTCAGAGGCAGAAGTTCCTGACTGCTCAAAACTGAGTTCGATGCAATAAAACAGGGTGCTTCTGATTATTTAGCTATGGCTGGTTCTACGCTGGAGCGTGGGAAGGAGTCAAAATTCTCTTAATTGAACTTTTAGTACAAGCAGAAGTCTAAATAAATAACCTGATCAATAATAAAGTCTAAAAGCTATTTACAAAAAGTTAATGTAAGGGAGTACATAACTATGAACATGGAAGCGATTGGTTATATTTCAAAGGTCCTGTTTGACGTACATGACAGAGGTGGCTACCTGATGCATTCAGGCAATGGCACATCTGTGGGACCCGATTTAAAAATTAAACTTATGGAAGTTTATAATCAGCAGAGCCTTAAATCTTCCAATAAATTTCCGAATGACACACCTATCGATGAAAGAACTGTTGAATTCATTCATATATTGCCCACCCTTGCTCAAACCTCTGATTTTTTTGATAGATTAAACAGGCATGCCGAAAATTTCTGCAGAACGATAGAGAGTAATATTGCTGATTCAATAGAAATACAAGACGCTCTAGAAGAGCTCAACAAGCAACATAGATCGAAGAGGATCGATTTAAAAGAATCTTTAAGGGAACTTAAAGGTGTCGGAAACTTCATGGAAACAATTCTAAATAAAGTTGAGAACGGAGTTACAATAACCGATAACGAAAAAACAATATTCAAGTTTCTGTTAGCCAACATACTGAAGATTGATCAAAACACAGACATTTCAAATTTAGAGCACATCATCAAAACTCTGATAAAATATTTTCATCCTGATAGATGTTCTGGTAAGAATAGTGATTTATATTCCTGCATTTTAAGCAATGGACTCCGTATTATCGATCACATAAAAATTTTATGGGATGTTGAAAAAACAGTGAATTCCAGAAGTCAGAAGGGTATTAGCCATGAATCAACTATTGACTCTTTAATAGAATCGATTGCCAACCTAAAAAAAATTGACAACTGCTATCGACTCAAAACTTTTGAAAAAATAAGAAAAGAGATGCTGGCACTCAAGGCTAATGATCTGAAAGATAACGACAAAGTAAGATTATTAATGTCGATTATCCAAGTCGACTCTCCATCGATATTGAAAACAATGATAAATCACCTGGGTATTAATAATTTAAAAGTCAACAATGAAAAACCGCTTATTTATGCTATCCAGAATACTGCTGTTGAGGTTATCAAGATATTAATAGAAAAAGAAGATATCAATGCTCCCGGCCTCGAAGGAAAAACACCGCTCCAAATAGCCATTGACTGTTACAAGATAAAGAAAGATAACTTTTGCCCTGGTAATTCAGCTAGGATAGTTCATTCCATATTAGATTGTCATAAAGTCTGCGTTGATGCTAAGGACTCTGAGGGTAAGACTGCATTATGCCATATTGCCTTTCAGGAAAACGTTGGTTCAGACAGCCTCAGCCTTGAAATTATTAAAAAACTAATCAATCTGGGTGCCAATATTGATCAGCCCATTATGCACGATCTAACAGTACGTAGCTTTTTAAAGAGGGAGCTAACGAAGAAGAAATTTCATGATATAGAGACATTGGCAGATAGTCTGAAAGACCTAAGAAATGCCGGGTTTCCTTTGATATCATCGATTGCGAAACTAAACACACTTACCGACATGGATCGATCCAAAGCTTATGAAAAAATAAGAAAAGAGATGCTGGCACTCAAGGCTAGTGATCTGAATGATAACGACAAAGCAAGATTATTAAAGTCGGTTATCCAAACCGACACATCAGAGCTGATGGAAATAATGATAAATCGCCTGAGTATTAATAATTTAAAAGTCAACAATGAAACACCGCTTATTTATGCTATTCAGAATACTGCCGTGAAGGTTGTCAAGCTAATAATAGAAAAAGAAGATGTCAATGCTCCCGGCCTCGAAGGAAAAACACCGCTTCAAGTAGCTATTGACTGTTACAAGAAAAGGAAAGATAAGGATACCAATGGTGATCTTACTGAGATAATTCAGTCCCTATTAGAGTCTCATAAACTCTGCGTTGATGCTAAGGACTCTAAGGGTTTTACCGCATTATGCCATATTGTCTCGCAGATAAATATTGATTCAACAAGCCTTGAGATTATTAACAAATTAGTCAATCTGGGTGCCAATATTGATCATCCCATTCTTCACGATATAACATTACGTAGCTTTATAAAGGACAGGCTAAACGAGAAGCAATTTTATGATCTTGAGATATTGGCAGACAGTCTGGAAGACTTAAGAAATGGCCGGTTGCCGTTGATAGCATCGATTGCCAAACTAAACACGCTTACTAACATGGATCGATTCAAAGCTTGTAAAAAAATAGAAAAAGAGATGCTGGCACTCAAGGCTAGTGATCTGAAAGGTGACGACAAAGAAAGATTATTAATGTCGGTTATCAAAACCGACACATCAGAGCTGATGAAAATAATGATAAACCACCTGAGTATTAATAATTTAAAAGTCAACAATGAAACACAGCTTATTTATGCTATTCAGCATGCTGCTGTGAAGGTTGTCAAACTATTAATAGAGAAAGAAGATATCAATGCTCCCGGCCTCAAAGGAAAAACACCGCTACAAATAGCCATTGACTGTTACAAGCAAAGTAAAGATGGGAATACCAATAGTGATTATACTGTGATAATTCAGTCCCTATTAGAGTCTCATAAACTCTGCGTTGATACTAAGGACTCTGAGGGTAAGACCGCATTAAGCCATATTGCCTTTCAGGAAGAAATTGATTCAACAAGCCTTGATATTATTAACAAACTAGTCAATCTGGGTGCCAATATTGATCAGCCCATTGTGCACGATATAACAGTACGTAGCTTTATAAAGTCGAGGCTAAGCAAGCAGCAATTTTATGATATTGAGACATTGGCAGATAATCTGAAAGATTTAAGAGTGGGAGTTGAATTTCACGGAGATGACATTGTGGCATTAATTGACGAGTACAATAAAACTTCTCACAATAATGATAAAGCACGTAAAAAAGTTGAAGAGGCGATCAGCAATAGAAAAACACTTCTTCAGAAAAAAGACTGCAAAAAAACTGTACTGATGGCAGCTATTGAGTCTAACGCACTAAGTTTCATTCAATTACTATTAAAACGATCTGATTTCACTCTTGACCAGCTAACAACTGAAGGTGATAGTCCATTAGATTATGCAAGAAAAAAAGGTGCTCATACAATTGTCGAATTTCTGTCCGATGTTGTTTCAACAACCGGTACTTTCCCAACAAATAGTGGGAATACAAAGCAGTCATCAAATAGTCCATTCACTAACACCTCCACTGACGGAGCCACACCTCCGAAAATACAAAAAATGAGCTGATTTAACTAACTCAAGTACGCATCATCCTGGAAATCAGTCACTATAGGTGACAAGGCTCCTGCCCAGGCTGGAGAGGGTGTCGCAAAACCCTCTCCAGCCTGGGCAGGAGTTGACTCCCGTTATTCCCGGCTTCATTCTCGTCATTCCCGATTTCATTCTCGCCATTCCCGCGAAGGCGGGAATCCACACTGACTCTCCACCAGAACCGTACTGCCCGGTGCCCCCCTGGCCTGGTCATCCCCGAGAAGGCAGAGATCCACCGTTGGCGCTGGATTTCCGCCTTCGCGGGAATGACGAACTCAGAGCATGGGAACGAGCTGTTGGAGTTTTGCGACAGCCTCTCTGGTCCGTGGGCACGAGTCAAAATTCTCTTAATTGAACTTTTAGTAGAAGTAAAAGTCTAACGGATGACCTAATCAATAATAAAGTCTAAAAACCATTTACAAAAAATTAATGAAAGGAAGTACATAACTATGAACATGGAAGCGCTTGGTTTGATTTCAAAGGTTCTGTTTGACGAACATAACACAGGTGGCTGCCTGATTCATTCAGGCAACAGCAGATCTGTGGGACGCTTTTTAAAAATTAGACTTATGGAAATTTATAGTCAGCAGAGCCTTAAATTTTCCAATAAACTTCCGAATGACACACCTGTCAATGAAAGAACTATCGAATTAATTCATATATTACCCACCCTTGCTCAAACCTCTGATTTTTTTGATGGATTAAACAGGCATGCCGAAACTTTCTGCAGAACGATAGAGAGTAATATTGCTGATTCGATAGAAATACAAGACGCTCTAGAAGAGATCAATAAGCAACAAAGGTCAAAGAGGATTAATTTAAAAGAATCTTTAAGGGAACTTAAAGGTGTCGGTAACTACATAGAATCAATTCTAAATAAAGTTGAGAACGGAGTTACAATAACTGATAACGAAAAAACAATATTCAAGTTTCTGTTAGCCAACATATTGAAGATTGATCAAAATTCAGACAATTCAAATGTAGAGTACATTATTAAAACGTTAACAAAATATTTTCATCCTGATAGATGTTCTGGTAAGAATAGTGATTTATATTCCTGCATTTTAAGCAATGGACTCCGTATTATCGATCACATAAAAAATTTATGGGATGTCGAGAAAACAGAGAACTCCAGAAGTCAGAAGGCTATTAGCCATGAATTAACTATTGACTCTTTGATAGAATCGATCGCCAACATAAACAAAATTTCCAACTGGTATGAACTCAAAGCTCGTGAAAAAATAAAAAAAGAGATGCTGGCACTCAAGGCTAGTGATCTGAATGATAACGACAAAGCAAGATTATTAAAGTCGGTTATCCAAACCGACACATCAGAGCTGATGGAAATAATGATAAATCGCCTGAGTATTAATAATTTAAAAGTCTACAATGAAACACCGCTTATTTATGCTATTCAGAATACTGCCGTGAAGGTTGTCAAGCTATTAATAGAAAGAGAAGATGTCAATGCTCCCGGCCTCGAAGGAAAAACACCGCTTCAAGTAGCTATTCACTGTTACAAGAAAAGGAAAGATAAGGATACCAATAGTGATCTTACTGAGATAATTCAGTCCCTATTAGATTGTCATAAACTCTGCGTTGATGCTAAAGACTTTGAGGGCAATACCGCATTATTCCATATTGCCCATCAGGTAGAAATTGATTCAACAAGCCTTGATATTATTAACAAACTAATCAATCTGGGTGCCAATATTGATCATCCCATTGTGCACGATATAACAGTACGTAGCTTTATAAAGGACAGGCTAAACGAGAAGCAATTTTATGATCTTGAGATATTGGCAGACAGTCTGGAAGACTTAAGAAATGGCCGGTTGCCGTTGATAGCATCGATTGCCAAACTAAACACGCTTACTAACATGGATCGATTCAAAGCTTGTAAAAAAATAGAAAAAGAGATGCTGGCACTCAAGGCTAGTGATCTGAAAGGTGACGACAAAGAAAGATTATTAATGTCGGTTATCAAAACCGACACATCAGAGCTGATGAAAATAATGATAAACCACCTGAGTATTAATAATTTAAAAGTCAACAATGAAACACAGCTTATTTATGCTATTCAGCATGCTGCTGTGAAGGTTGTCAAACTATTAATAGAGAAAGAAGATATCAATGCTCCCGGCCTCAAAGGAAAAACACCGCTCCAAATAGCCATCGACTGTTACAAGCAAAGTAAAGATGGGAATACCAATAGTGATTTTACTGTGATAATTCAGTCCCTATTAGAGTCTCATAAACTCTGCGTTGATGCTAAGGACTCTGAGGGTAAGACCGCATTAAGCCATATTGCCTTTCAGATAAAGATTGATTCAACAAGCCTTGAGATTATTAACAAACTAGTCAATCTTGGTGCCAATATTGACCAGCCCATTTCGCACGATATAACAGTACGTAGCTTTATAAAGTCGAGGCTAAACCAGAAGCAATTTTATGATATTGAGACATTGGCAGATAACCTGAAAGATTTAAGAGTGGGAGTTGAATTTCACGGAGATGACATTGTGGCATTAATTGGCGAGTACAATAAAACTTCTCACAATAATGATAAAGCACGTAAAAAAGTTGAAGAGGCGATCAGCAATAGAAAAACACTTCTACAGAAAAAAGGCTGCAGAAAGACTGTACTGATGGCAGCCATTGAGTCTAACGCACTAAGTTTCATCCAATTACTTTTAAAACGATCTGACTTCACTCTTGACCAGTTAACAACTGAAGGTGATAGTCCATTAGATTATGCAAGAAAAAAAGGTGCTCATACAATTGTCGAATTTCTGTCCGATGTTGTTTCAACAACCGGTGCTTTCCCAACAAATAGTGGGAATACAATGCAATCATCAAATAGTCCGTTCAATAACACCTCGACTGACGGAGCCACACCTCCGAAAATACAAAAAATGAGCTGATTTAACTAACTCAAGTACGCATCATCCTGGAAATCAGTCACTATAGGTGACAAGGCTCCTGCCCAGGCTGGAGAGGGTGTCGCAAAACCCTCTCCAGCCTGGGCAGGAGTTGACTCCCGTTATTCCCGGCTTCATTCTCGTCATTCCCGATTTCATTCTCGCCATTCCCGCGAAGGCGGGAATCCACACTGACTCTCCACCAGAACCATACTGCCCGGTGCCCCCCTGGCCTGGTCATCCCCGAGAAGGCAGAGATCCACCGTTGGCGCTGGATTTCCGCCTTCGCGGGAATGACGAACTCAGAGCATGGGAACGAGCTGTTGGAGTTTTGCAACAGCCTCTCTGGTGCGTGGACACGAGTCAAAATTCTCTTAATTGAACTTTTAGTAGAAGTAAAAGTCTAAGGGATGACCTAATCAATAATAAAGTCTAAAAACCATTTACAAAAAATTAATAAAAGGAAGTACATAACTATGAACATGGAAGCGCTTGGTTTGATTTCAAAGGTTCTGTTTGACGAACATAACACAGGTGGCTGCCTGATTCATTCAGGCAACAGCAGATCTGTGGGACGCTTTTTAAAAATTAGACTTATGGAAGTTTATAGTCAGCAGAGCCTTAAATTTTCCAATAAACTTCCGAATGACACACCTGTCAATGAAAGAACTATCGAATTCATTCATATATTACCCACCCTTGCTCAAACCTCTGATTTTTTTGATGGATTAAACAGGCATGCCGAAACTTTCTGCAGAACGATAGAGAGTAATATTGCTGATTCGATAGAAATACAAGACGCTCTAGAAGAGATCAATAAGCAACAAAGATCAAAGAGGATTAATTTAAAAGAATCTTTAAGGGAACTTAAAGGTGTCGGAAACTACATAGAATCAATTCTAAATAAAGTTGAGAACGGAGTTACAATAACTGATAACGAAAAAACAATATTCAAGTTTCTGTTAGCCAACATATTGAAGATTGATCAAAATTCAGACAATTCAAATGTAGAGTACATTATTAAAACGTTAACAAAATATTTTCATCCTGATAGATGTTCTGGTAAGAATAGTGATTTATATTCCTGCATTTTAAGCAATGGACTCCGTATTATCGATCACATAAAAAATTTATGGGATGTCGAGAAAACAGAGAACTCCAGAAGTCAGAAGGCTATTAGCCATGAATTAACTATTGACTCTTTGATAGAATCGATCGCCAACATAAACAAAATTTCCAACTGGTATGAACTCAAAGCTCGTGAAAAAATAAAAAAAGAGATGCTGGCACTCAAGGCTAGCGACCTGAAAGATAACCACAAAGAAAGATTATTAATGTCGATTATCCAAACCGACTCATCAGATATGCTGAAAATAATGATAAATCGCCTGGGTATTAATAATTTAAAAGTCAACAATGAAACACCGCTTATTTATGCTATCCAGAATGCTGCCGTGGACGTTGTCAGGATATTAATAGAAATACAAGATATCAATGCTCCCGGCCTCGAAGGAAAAACACCACTCCAAGTAGCTATTGACTGTTACAAGAAAAGGAAAGATATGATTACCGATCGTAATTCTATCAGTGATTTTACTAGGATAATTCAGTTCATATTAGATTGTCATGAACTCTGCGTTGATGCTAAGGACTCTGAGGGTATGACCGCATTATGCCATACTGCCCTTCAGACAATAATTGATTCAACAAGCCTTGAGATTATTAACAAACTAATCAATCTGGGTGCCAATATTGATCAGCCCATTATACGCGATATAACAGTACGTAACTTTATAAAGGGGAGGCTAAATAAGGAGCAATTTTATGATATAGAGGCATTGGCAGATAATCTGGAAGACTTCAGAAATGGCCGGTTTCCGTTGATACCATCGATTGCCAAACTAAACACACTTACCAGCATGGATCGATTCGAAGCTTATGAAATAATAAGAAAAGAGATGCTGTCACTCAAAGCTAGTGATCTGAAAGATAACTACAAAGAAAGATTATTAATGTCGATTATCCAAGCCAACTCATCAGATCTCATGAAAATAATGATAAATCGCCTGGGTATTAATAATTTAAAAGTCAACAATGAAACTCCGCTTATTTATGCTATCCAGAATGCTGCCGTGAAGGTTGTCAAGATATTAATAGAAAAAGAAGATATCAATGCTCCCGGCCTCAAAGGAATAACACCGCTCCAAGTAGCTATTGACTGTTACAAAAAAAGCAAAGACAGGAATGCCAATAGTGATTTTACTGAGATAATTCAGTCACTATTAGATTCTCATAAACTCTGCGTTGATGCTAAAGACTCTGAGGGTAAGACTGCATTAGGCCATATTGCCTTGCAGATAAAGATTGATTCAACAAGCCTTGAGATTATTAACAAACTAATCAATCTGGGTGCGAATATTGACCAGCCCATTAAATACGATATCACAGTACGTAGCTTTATAAAGAGGAAGCTAAACGAGCAGCAATTTTATGATATAGAGACATTGGCAGATAATCTGAAAGATACAAGAGTGGGGGTTGAATTTCACGGAGATGACATTGTGGCATTAATTGGCGAGTACAATAAAACTTCTCACAATAATGATAAAGCACGTAAAAAAGTTGAAGAGGCGATCAGCAATAGAAAAACACTTCTTCAGAAAAAAGACTGCAAAAAGACTGTACTGATGGCAGCTATTGAGTCTGATTCACTAAGTTTCATCCAATTACTATTAAAACGATCTGACTTCACTCTTGACCAGTTGACAACTGAAGGTGATAGTCCATTAGATTATGCAAGAAAAAAAGGTGCTCATACAATTGTCGAATTTCTGTCCGATGTTGTTTCAACAACCGGTGCTTTCCCGACAAATAGTGGGAATACAAAGCAATCATCAAATAGTCCGTTCACTAACACCTCGACCGACGGAGCCACACCTTCGAAAATACAAAAAATGAGCTGATTTAAATAACTCAAGTTACGCACCATCCTGGAAATAAGCCATTCTGCCAGTGTCAGATAATAAAATTTTGTTGGTTTTACTTATCAACCTGTTATGAACTTCCGAGCAAAAATCGAATCTAAATCCAAGTATCGACTATAGCGCCCCTTGCTTATCAAGGATGAAATACTCACTTTCAAGGAACAAAACATGAATAAAATAGACAATAGCTCCATCGTTCAAGGCCCTCTCTCGCCACTACCCAAACGAGCTCGATTGGAAACATCAGCGGTTACAAGGGCAGGAAGGAGCATCACAGTATCTGGTATGGAAGAAAAGGAAAAACCTTCATTATCAGTTATATCCCCGTCATCATCTGCCATGACTTTTCACGATTTGGAGCCTCGGGATATCCTCAGTTCAGAACCGGTTTGCACCCCCCTTCCCGAGACTGTCATGGATTATAACGCTCTGGCAAAAGACTGGTATCGTCGGTTCTCTCCAGCACAACAGTGTCAACTAAGCACTGCCATCAAAACAAAAGACGATAATCAACTCCGTGATTGGTTAGAGTCGTTCTCGAATGACCAGGCGTTGGTAGAGTCACTCACAAATCTCAATCGCGAGGATAGTTGTTTCCCTGCCCGGTTATATTACACCAAAACCAGGCTGATGTCCGAATGTAAAACATTTAATTTGCTGACAAAAGCCACCATTCAAGGAAAAAAACGTATCGCCTCAGCCGCGATCAGTTCTGACGGTCGCTATCTGCTTGCTGTCAATTACGCCAATAAGGCAAAAATTTACCGCCACATGACTGATGGATCATGGGAAAAAGTAACCACCATTTCCCATAAAAGCTTTGTCTACTCAGCTATTTTCAGCCTCGACGGGAAGCATGTGTTGACCGCCAGCCGGGATGGCACAGCGAAAATATATAGTTTGGGGTACGAAGAAGCATGGAAACTGGATGAATCATGGCAACCAAAAGCCATCATTTCCCATGATGCCCCGGTTCTATCAGCCAACTTTAGCGCCGATAGCCAACATGTGATAACCAACAGTTCGGATGGAAAGGTGCAAATCCATAGCCAGATAGACGATGGATCATGGCAATTGACAGCCACATTTTCCCATAATGATGGTGTCGAATCGGCCAGCTTCAGCCCTGATAGCCGCTATGCAGTCACCGCCAGTTGGGATAGTACGGCGAAAATCCTTGCCCGGAAGACCGATGGATCATGGGAAGAAGAAGCCATCATTGACCATGAGAGTAGTGTCTTATCGGCCACCTTCAGCCCTGATAACCGCCATCTCGTGACCACCAGTAGTGATTGCACTGCAAAAATCCATAGCCGCAAAGACAATGGTTCATGGGAATTAACCGCCATACTACTCCATGATGGTATTGTCGAATCAGCCACCTTCAGTCCCGACTGCCGTCATTTGGTGACTGTCGGCTATGATGGCACAGTGAACATCTACGCCCGGAAAGACAATGGATCATTGCTAAAAAAAGCCATCATTCACCATAAGGATCGCGCCAGGTCAGCCGCCTTCAGCCTTGATGGCCTCCATTTCGTGACCGCCAGTGATGATGGCACGGCGAAAATCATGGGTCTGCTGCCCGATGGGTCATGGGTAGAAAAAGCCTGCATTTCCCATGATGGCTATGTTCTATCAGCCAGCATTAGCGACGATGGCAGTCATGTGCTGACCGCTGGCGGCCACATGGTGAAAATCACTGAACTAAAGCGGAGTGATTTATTGCCTGCCCCACCCCTTTCTCAGCGTAGCTGTACAATCGTGTGATTTTTCTTACTCAACGGGGGTGGTCAGTGACTGACGCCATTCTGCCCCTGTTGAAAGAAACAAAACTTGTCAGCTGTACTTCACAACATTTCATGAACTTTCATTCTAAAACTGACTCTAAGCAGCTGGATCAATATTGAACGTCGTTGCTCATTGAGGATACGTACCTGCTTTCAGAGAAAAAAATATGAATGGAATAGACAATAACCCCAGAATTGAAGTTTCACACTCGCCTCCCAAGCGAGCTCATTTGCAAACACCAGAGGGTAACCATGCAGACAGGAGAGTCAGGGTACCTGACCAGAAAATAAAGGATAAACCTTCATTGCAGGCTTTAACCGAATTACCACTTTCTATGATTTTTTCCTATTTGGAGCTTAGGGATATCCGCAGCGTAGAACTTACCTGTACCTTTCTTCACAAGGCTGTCAAAGAGGATAAGGCTCTGGCAAAAGCCTGGTATCGTCGGTTTCCTTCAGCACAGCAGTATCAACTAAGGGCAGCCATCAAAACAAAAGATGCTACTCAACTCCGTGATTGGTTAGAGTCGTTCACGAATAATCAGGCATTGTTGAAGTCACTCACAGACCTCAACCCGGTGGGGGCTTGTGTGCCTGCTCAGTTATATTTCACCAAAGCCAGGCTGATGTCCGAATATAAAATATTTAATTTGGTGAGAAAAGATACCATTCACGTAGATGAATCTGTCGACACAGCCGCCCTCAGTGTCGATGGCCGCCATCTGTTAATCGCCAATTTCGAATATACAGCAAAAATCTACCGCCGCATGGCTGATGAATCATGGGAAACAAACACCATCATTCCCCATGGAAGAAGGGTCAGCTCAGCTATTTTCAGCCCCGATGAGGAGCATGTGTTAACCGCCAGTTGGGATGGCACAGCGAAAATATACCGTTTGGGGGGCGATGGATCATGGTCAGAAAAAGCCTGCATTTTCCATAATGACTCGGTTCTGGCAGCCAGCTTTAGCAGCAATGGCCGCCATGTGATAACCAACAGTTCGGACAGAACGGCGCAAATCCATAGCCGGATGGACGATGGATCATGGCAATTGACGGCCACATTTTTCCATAATGAAGCTGTTTACTCAGGCAACTTGAGCCCCGATGGCCACAATGTAGCCACCGCCAGTTGGGACAAAACAGTGAAAATCCATCGCCAGAAAACCGATGGATCATGGGAAGAAGCAGCCTTCACTTTTAACCATCAGAATCGTGTCAGGTCAGCCACCTTCAGCCCTGATGGCCGCCACCTGGTGACTGCCAGCGAAGATGGCACGGCGAAAATCATTAGTCAGCAGCCCGATGGCTCATGGTTAGAAATAACCTGTATTTCCCATGATAACACGGTTCTATCAGCCACCTTCAGCCCCGATAACCACCATGTGGTCACCACCAGTTGGGATAAGACAGTGAAAATCCATCGCCAAAAAAACAATGGATCATGGGTAATAAAAGCCACCTTTAAACATGATGATCCTGTCAGCTCAGCGGCCTTCAGCCCTGATGGCCGCCATTTGGTGACCGCCAGTAATGATGGCACAGCGAAAATCATTGGTCTGCAGCGCGATGGGTCATGGTTAGAAAAAGCCCGCATTTCCCATAGATACCGGATTATGTCAGCCAGTTTTAGCGACGATGGCAGTCATGTGGTGACCGCTGGTGACGACAAGGTGATAATCACTGAACTACAGTGGAGTGATTTATTGCCTGCTGCCCCACCCCTTCTTCAGCGTATCTGTACCATCTTGTGATTTTTCTTACTCAACAGGGGTGGTCAGTGAGTAACACGATTCGGCCTGACAAGATTTCATGAACTTTCATTCTAAAACCGACTCTAAGCAGCTGAATCAATACTGAACGTCGTTGCTCATCGAGGTTAGCCACCTGCTTTAAGAGAAAAAAATATGAATGAAACAGATAATAACTCCAGAATTGTAATTTCACTCTCGCCACCTGAGCAAGTTCATTTGCAATCGCCAGAGGGTAACCATGCAGATAGGAGCATCAAGGTACCTGACCAGAAAATAGAGGAAAAACCTTCATTGCAGGTTTTATCTTCAATACCACTTTCTGTGATTTTTTCCTATTTGGAGTTTAGAGATATCCGCAGCATAGAACTTACCTGTACCTACCTTCGCAAGGCTGTCAAAGAAGATAACGCTCTGGCAAAAGCCTGGTATCGCCGGTTTCCTTCAGCACAGCAGTATCAACTAAGGACAGCCATCAAAACAAAAGATGCTAGTCAACTTCGCGATTGGTTAGAGTCATTCACCAATGATCAGGCGTTGTTGAAGTCACTCACAGACCTCAACCCGGTGGGGGTTAGTGTGCCTGCTCAGTTATATTTCACCAGAGCCAGGCTGATGTCCGAATGTAAAATATTTAATTTGGTGAGAAAAGACACCATTCACGAAAATAAATCTGTCAGCTCAGCTGCCCTCAGTGTCGATGGTCGCCATCTGTTAATCGCGAGTCTCGATTATACAGCAAAAATCTACCGCCGCACGGCTGATGGATCATGGGAAACAAACACCATCATTCCCCATCAAGACCAGCTCAACTCTGCTATTTTCAGCCCCGATGGGGAGCAAGTGTTAACCGCCAGTGAGGATGACACAGCGAAAATATACCGTTTAGGGTGCGATGGGTCATGGTTAGAAAAAGCCTGCATTTCCCATGATAACTCGGTTCTGACAGCCAGCTTTAGCGCCGATGGCCGCCGTGTGATAACCAACAGTTTGGATGGAACGGCGCAAATCCATAGCCGGAAGGACGATGGATCATGGCAATTGACAGCCACATTTTCCCATAATGATGGTGCGGTTTACTCAGGTAACTTCAGCCCCGATGGCCACCATGTGGTCACCGCCAGTTGGGATAATACAGCGAAAATCCATCGCCAGAAAGCTGATGGATCATGGGAAGAAGCAGTCTTCACTTTTTACCATCAGAATCGTGTCATGTCAGCCACCTTCAGCCCTGATGGCCGCGATCTGGTGACCGCCAGCAACGATGGCACAGCGAAAATCATTAGTCAGCAGCCCGATGACTCATGGTTAGAAATAGCCTGCATTTCCCATGATAAACAGGTACTTTCAGCCACCTTCAGCCCCGACTGTCGTCATTTGGTGACCTCCGGCGCTGATTGCAGAGTGAAAATCTACTGCCAGCGAGACAATAGATCATGGGCAGAAAAAGCCATCTTTTACCATGAGGAGAGTGTCAGGTCAGCGGCCTTCAGCCCTGATAGCCGCCATTTGGTGACCGCCAGTGATGATGGCACAGCGAAAATCATTGGCCTGCAGCGCGATGGGTCATGGGTAGAAAAAGCCTGTATTTTCCACAGATACTGGCTTAAATCAGCCAGCTTTAGCGACGATGGCAGCCATGTGGTGACCGTTGGTGACGACACAGTGATAATCACTGAACTACAGTGGAGTAATTTATTGCCTGCTGCCCCACCCCTTCTTCAGCGTATCTGTACCATCTTGTGATTTTTCTTACTCAAGAGGGTGTCGCAAAACTTCAACAGCTCGTTCTCACGCTCTGAAGTCGTCATTCCCGCGAAGGCGGGAATCCAGCGCCAACAGTGGATCTCTGCCTTCTCGGGGATGACAAGGCCAGGGGGGCACCGGGCAGTATGGTTCTGGTGGTGAGTCAGTGTGGATTCCCGCTTTCGCGGGAATGACGAGAATGAAGCCGGGAATGACGAGAATGAAGCCGGAAATGACGAGAATGAAGCCGGGAATGACGAGAATGAAGCCGGGAATGACGGGATTAGCTGCACTTCACCAGATGTCATGAACTTTCATTCTAAAACCAACTCTAAGCAGCTGGATGAATATTGAACATCGTTGCTCATTGAGGATAGCTACCTGCTTTCAGAGAAAAAAATATGAATGGAACAGATAATAACGCCAGAACTCAAGCTTTACTCTTGCCACCTAAGCGAGCTCATTTGCAAAAACCAGAGGGTACCCATGCAGACAGGAGCGTCAGGATACCTGACCAGAAAATAAAGGATAAACCTTCATTACAGGCTATATCCTCATTATCACTTTCCATGATTTTTTCCTATTTGGAGCTTAGAGATATCCGCAGCGTAGAACTTACCTGTACCTTTCTTCGCAAGGCTGTCAAACAGGATAACGCTCTGGCAAAAGCCTGGTACCGTCGGTTTCCTTCAGCACAGCAGTATCAACTAAGGGCAGCTATCAAAACAAAAGATGCTTCTCAACTCCGTAATTGGTTAAAGTCGTTCACGAATAATCAGGCGTTGTTGAAGTCACTCACAAACCTCAACCCGGCCAGGGCTTTTGTGCCTGCTCAGTTATATTTCACCAGAGCCAGGCTGATGTCCGGATATAAAATATTTAATTGGATGAGAAAAGACACCATTTACGAAAATAAATCTGTCAACTCAGCCGCCCTCAGTGTCGATGGCCGCCATCTGTTAACCATCAGTCTTGACAATACAGCAAAAATCTACCGCCACATGGCTGATGGATCATGGCAAACAAATACCATCATTCCCCATCAAAGCCGGGTCAACTCAGCTATTTTCAGCCACGATGGGGAGCGTGTGTTGACCGCCAGTCGGGATGGTACAGCAAAAATATACCGTTTGGGGTGCGATGGGTCATGGTCAGAAAAAGCCTGCTTTTCCCACGATATCCCGGTTATATCAGCCAGCTTTAGCACCGATGATCGCCATGTAATAACCAACAGTTCGGATGGAACGGCGCAACTCCTTAGCCGAAAGGACGATGGATCATGGCAATTGACAGCCACATTTTCCCATAATGATGCGGTTTCCTCAGGTAACTTCAGCCCCGATGGCCACCTTCTGGTCACCGCCAGTCGGGATAAGACGGCAAAAATCCATCGCCAGAATACCGATGGATCATGGGAAAAAAACGCCTTCATTTTTTATCATCAACTACCTGTCAATTCAGCCACCTTCAGCCCTGATGGCCGCCATCTGGTGACCGCCAGCGACGATTGGACGGCAAAAATCATTAGTCAGAATCCTGATGGCTCATGGGTAGAAAAAGCCTGCATTTCCCATAGAGACCGGGTTACATCAGCGAGCTTCAGCCCCGACTGCCGTCATCTGGTGACCACCGGCAGTGATTGCAGAGTGAAAATCTACGGCCGGAAAAACAGTGGATCATGGGTAGAAAAAACCATCTTTCACCATAAGGATCGTGTCAGGTCAGCGGCCTTCAGCCCTGATGGCCGCCATTTGGTGACCGCCAGTGATGATTTCACGGCGAAAATCATTGGCCAGCTGTCCGATGGGTCATGGGTAGAAAAAGCCTGTATTTCCCACAGATACTGGCTTAAATCAGCCAGCTTTAGCGACGATGGCAGCCACGTGGTGACTGCTGGTGGCAACAGGGTGATAATCACTGAACTACAGAGGAGTAACTTATTGCCTGCTGCCCCAACCCTTTTTCAGCGTGTCTGTATAACCATGTGATTTTTCTTACTCAACAAGGGTGGTCAGTGAGTGACGCCATTCTGCCTGTGTTGAAAGATAGAAATTATTAACCATTGTCCGGAATCAGAGTCCTGTTTTTGTTAGTTGAACTAAACAACATGTCATGAACTTTCCCTCTAAATCCGATTCTAACTACCTGAATCAATATTGGACGTCTTTGCCAATCAGGGATAAGGAAATAAAACATGCATGGAATAGATAATAAATCGAGCACCGATGGTTCACACTCCCCACCACCCGGGCAAGTTCGTTTGCAAACACCAAAGGTTATCTGCGCAGGCAGGAGCGTCACTGAACCCGACAAGGAAATCGAGAATAAACCTTCATTGCAGGGTTTATCTTCATTATCACTTGCCATGATTTTTTCTCATTTGAAGTTTCGGGATGTTAGCAGCTTAACAAAAGTATGTACCCGCTTTCGCGACCTTATCAACGAAGATAACACTCTGGCAAAAGCCTGGTATCGACAGTTTTCTTCACCACACCAGTATCAACTCAGGAAAACCATCAATACAAAAAATGGGAATCAACTCCGTGCCTGGTTGCAGTCATTTACTAATGATGAGGCGGTACTGACGTCGTTCAAAGATTGCAAACCTGAGAGTGTTTATTTACCTGCACGGTTATATTTCACCAAGACTAAGCTGATGTCCGAGTGTAAAACCTTTAAATTGGTTAATAAAGCCACCATCAAGGAAGACATGGCTATCGAAACAGCTCTCCTCAGTGTTGACGGCCGCCATATGGTAACCGTCGCTGAAGACCCAAGAGAAAGAACGCCGCAAATCTACGTTTATAAGACTGACGGATCATGGGAAAATATAACCACCATTCCCCATGAGGACTGGGTCAACTCAGTTATTTTTAACCTCAATGGTGACCGTGTGTTGACCGCCTGTGGCGATGGCACAGTGAAAATCTATGACAAGGAGGCTGATGGGTCATGGAAACATAAAGCGACCCTGGCAAATAATCGTCATGCATTAAGCCTCATTGTCGATGAGCGCCATGTGTTGACTACCAGCAGGGACGGAACGACGATGATCCATGGCCTGAAAGACGATGGATCATGGGAATTACCAACCACCCTTTCCCATAATGCACGTATCGAATCAGCCGCCCTCAGCGCCGATGGCTGCCACCTGGTCACAGCGGGTTTTGATTACACAGCAAAAATACACAGTCAGAAGACCGATGGATCATGGGAAGTGAAAGGTATCATTCCCCATGAAAGTATCGTCTACACGGGCAACTTCAGCCCGGACAGTCACTATATCGTGACCGCCAGCCGCGATTTCACAGCGAAAATCTACGGCAGGCAGGCCGATGGATCATGGCTGCCAGAAATCACCATTGAACACGATTGTGCTGTCTGGTCAGCCACCTTCAGTCCCGATGGCCGTTACGTGCTCACTGCCAGTAACGACTGCACGGTGAAAATCTATTACCTGAACGCTGATGAAAAATGGATAAAAAAAGCCACCTTTAACCATGACGATGGGGTCAATTCAGCCAGCTTCAGCCCTGATAGCCGCCATCTGGTCACTGCCAGCAGGGACGGAACGGCGAAAATCATCGGCCAGAACGACGATGGATCATGGTCAGAAAAAGCCAGAATTTACCACAAAGGCAACGTCTTATATGCTACCTTCAGCGCCGATGGCAGCCGTGTGATTACTGCCGGCAGGGACTGTGAGGTGCAAATCACTGAACTACGGATGAATGATTCATTACCTGCTGTCATTGTCTGACATCTTTCTGCGCAGGCGAAAAGACAGAAACTTTGTTAGTTGCACTTAACAAAATGTTTTGAACTTATCATTCCGAAACAGTTTCTAACCTGAATGATTAACTTTCGAACGTCTCTATTGGACGAAGATAATTCCAAATTTTTCAGGAGTCAGACATGCACGGAATAGATAATAATCCCCTCGTTGAAGGTCCGGTCTCGCCACCAAAGCTAGCTCGACTGGCAACACCAGCGAATGACAGCGCGGGCAGGAGCGTCACTGTAGTTGGCGAGGAAAAAAAGCAAAGACCATCACTACTGTCTTTACCCTCACTTTCCATGATTTTTCGCTGTTTGCAGCTTAGAGATATTTACAATACAGGACTGACATGCAAGCACCTCCAAACCGCTGTCAAAGACGACAACGCTCTGGCAAAAGCCTGGTATCGCCAGTTTTCTTCAGCACACCAGCGTCAACTAAGCACGTCCATCAATGCAAAAGACAGTCATCAAATTCGTGATTGGTTGAACCTCTTTACCGAGGATGAGGCGTTAGTCGAGCCATTGGCAAATCTCAGACTGGAGAGCGTTTATTCGCCTGCGTTGTTATATTTCAACAGAGCCCGGCTAATGTCTCAATATGAAACATTTAATCTGAATACAGAAGCCACTATTCACGAAAATAGTTTGATCAAGTCAGCCGCTCTGAGCGTCGATGGCCGTCATCTTGTGACCGCCAGTGATAAATATAAGGCGACTATCTATGACCAGAAGAGTGTTGGATCATGGTTAAAAAAAACCAGCATTCCCAATCACTGCAGGGTCAAATCACCCATGTTCAGCCCTGATGGCCAGCATTTGCTAACAATCAGCAGCGATTACACGGCGAAAATATATAGCCTGGGGTCCGATGAATCATGGGCATTATCAACCACCCTCACCCTGCGCGATGATGGTTGTGTCCAATCAGCCGCTTTCAGCACCGATGGCTGCCATGTGATAACTGCCTTTTGGAATTACACAGCGAAAATCCATAGCCGGATGGACGATGGATCATGGGCAGAAACAGCCAGCCTTTCCCGAGGTTATATCGAACCAGAAAAACGCATAACCGACGACGTCAATAAGATATCTGCCACCTTCAGCACCGATGGCAGCCATTTGGTAATCGTTTGGGGGAATCATAGAGCGAACATCCATGGTCAGAAGGCCGATGGATCATGGGAATTAGAAGGTGTCATTTCCCATGAAAACAGCATCAATTCAGCCAGTTTCAGCCCCGATGGCCGCTATGTAGTGACTGCCAGCGATGACAAAGAGGCGAAAATCTTTGGCAGGGATAGCAATGGATTCTGGGTAGAAATAGCTACCATTCACCACGAGGGTTCTGTCAACTCAGCTACCTTCAGCCCCGATAGCCGCCATTTGGTGACTGCCAGTAATGATCGCACGGTGAAAATCTATTACCTGAACGCTCATGAAAAATGGCAAGAAAAAACCGTCATTAAACATTCCAGAGCTGTGCATTCAGCCACCTTCAGCCCTGATGGCTGCCATCTGGTGACCGGCAGCAAAGATTGGACGGCGAAAATCATTAGTCAGGCGAACGATGGGTCATGGTCAGAAAGAGCCAGCGTTACCCATGGCAACTTGGTTATGACAGCCAACTTTAGCGCCGATAATCGCTATGTGGTAACCGCCAGTTGGGATAGAACAGTGCAAATTAATGAACTGCAGAGAAATAATTGAATGCTGTTCACTGAGAGACGCCATTCGGCAATTAACCAGCTCAATGGTAATTGCTAATCAAGATAAATACTCAGTCTCTGGGAACAAATCATGAATGGGATAGGTAATAACTCCAGCATTGAAGGCTTACATTCACAACCTGAACGAGTTCAATCAAGAACAGATGCGGCTAGCCGTGCAGGCAGAACAATCTCTCTGGCTGACACAGGAAAAAATGAAAAACCTTCACTGCAGCATTTATCCTTATTATCTCTTTCCAGAGTTTTTCGTTATTTGAAGCTTAGGGATATTTGCAGTTTACAACAGGTATGTATCCACCTTCGCGATCTTGTCAAACAGGATAACGCTCTGGCAAAAGCCTGGTATCGCCGGTTTCCTTCACCCCATCAGCATCAACTGAGCATGACCATCAGCAGAAAAAATGACTATCAGCTCCGTGATTGGTTGCAGTCGTTTACGAATGACAAAGAGTTAGTCAATTCACTCGTGGGGCGACGGGAGAGTGTTTATTTTCCTGCTCTGTTGTATTTCACCAAGGCTAAGCTGATGTCTCATTATGAAAGGTTTAAGTTGGTAACAAACTCCACCATTAAGGAAAATGAAACTATCAACTCAGCCGCCCTCAGTGCCGATGGCCGCCATCTGGCCACCGCCAGTAGAATGGTGAGAATCTACGGCAAGGAGGGCAATGGATCATGGGTACAACAGGGCCTTATTCCACACAACGGTGACCTCAACTCAGTCAGTTTCAGCCCCGATGGTCAGCATCTGGTGACTGCCAGTTATGATGGCACGGCGAAAATATATGGTCTGGAGTACGATAAATCATGGACAAAAAAAGCCATCATTACCAATGAGTATTCGGTGCGATCAGCCACCTTCAGTGCCGATAGCCGCCATGTGTTGACCGCCAGTTGGGACATGACAGCGAAAATCCATAGCCGGAAGGACGATGGATCATGGCAATTAACAGCCACCTTCTCCCATGATGGTTTGGTCCAATCAGCTGCCTTCAGCGCCGATGGCCGCCATGTAGTCACCGCCAGTTGGGATTACACAGCGAAAATCCATAGCCAGAATACCGATGGATCGTGGAAAGTAGAAGCCATCATTGACCATAATGACATTGTCAATTCAGTCAGCTTCAGTCCCGATAACCGCTATGTGGTCACTGCCAGCAGGGATCACACCGCGAAAGTCTGTGGCAAGAACGACAAAGGTTCATGGGAAGTAAAGACCGTCATTGACCACAAGGATCATGTCAACACAGCTAACTTCAGCCCGGATAGCCTTCATGTAGTCACTGCCAGCGAAGATGACACAGTGAAAATTTACGGCAGAAAAGCCGATGGCTCATGGGAAAGAAAAGCCATCTTTTATCATAGGGCCTGGGTCACATCGGCCATCTTCAGCCCTGATGGCCGACATATTGTGACTGCCAGCGGTGACGCAACGGCCAAAATCATTGCTCAGAGAGCCGATGGCTCATGGATAGAAATAGCCAGCATTGCCCATTTTAGCTGGATAAAATCAGCGACTTTTAACGACGATGGCCATCGTGTGATCACCGCCGGTTGGGATGCCAGCGTGAGAATCACTGAACTGCTTTGGTATCATTCGTTGTCTGCTGTCACCAAAAGACACCCTCCTGCATGCACCGAAAGAAACTTTGTCAGTTGCACTTAACAAGCTGTTATGAACTTTCGTTCCGAAACTGTCTCCAACTAAATAAATGATTTTTAACCGTTCTTGTTAATCAAGAATAAATATCAACCTTGTGGGAAACAGTCATGCATGGAATAAATAATAATCCCGGTATTAAACCTCGACTAAAGCGAGCCCGAGATCGATTGTTAGCACTAGTGGGTAGGAATGCGGGTAGGTCCGTCACTCTAGCCGATAAGAAAATAAGGCAACAATCTTCATTGCTGGCTTTATCCTCAGATACACTATCCATGATTTTTTGCCATTTGGAACTTCGGGATATTCGCAGTTTACAAAAGGTATGTGTCCGCCTTCGTGACCTTATCAAAACAGATAACACTCTGGCAAAAGCCTGGTTTAGCCAGTTTTCATTACCACACCAGAAGCAACTGAGGATGACCATTAATGCAAAAGACAAGGATCAACTCCGTGCCTGGCTTGAGTCGTTTTCTAGTGACCAGGCGTTACTCAATTCGCTCACAGATTGTCGGCCAGAAAGTGTTAATTTAACTGATCTGTTATTTTTCACCAGGGCAGAGCTGATGTCTAAATGTGAAAGCTATGAACTGGTCACTAAAGCCACCTTTGATAAAACTTATCATGCCAACTCAGCCATCGACACTCCTGATCACCTGCCGATAGCATTCCTCGCTAAAGTGTATTCAGCCGCCCTCAGTGCTGATGGCCGCTATCTGGTTACCGCCAATGGAGACTATAGGGTAAAAATCTACGCCCGCAATGCGGATGGAATATGGGAAATAAACACCACTATTCCCCATGAAAACCGGGTCGAGTCAGTCATTTTTAGCCCCGATAGTCAACATTTACTCACCATCTGTTTGAATTACACGGCGAAGATATGTGCTCTGGGGTGCGATGGGTCATGGGAACCAAAAACCACCATTCTCCATAGTGGACGCATCAAATCAGCCGCCTTCAGCACCAATAGTCGACATGTGGTGACCGCCAGTTGGGATTGCACTGCGAAAATCTATAGCCTGAAGGATGATGGATCATGGCAATATACAGCCATCCTTCCCCATTGGTCTTGTGTCTATTCAGCCAATTTCAGCACTGATGACTGCCACTTGGTAACGAGCTGTCACGATAAAACGGTGAAAATTCATAGCCTGGGGGCTGATGGATTATCATGGCAAGAAAAAGACTCCATTCCCCATAAAGGTATTGTCATATCAGCCAGGTTCAGCCCCAATGGCCGCTATCTGGTCACCGCCAGTAGGGATTGCAAGGCAAGAATCTTTATCAAGAAGGCCGACGGATCATGGAAAAAAATTACCACCATTCAACACACTGGAATCGTCAACACAGCCACTTTCAGCCCCGATGGCCGCCATGTAGCCACTGCCAGCTACGATGGCACGGTGAAAATCTACGCTCGAAAAGCCGATGGCTTTTGGGAAGAGAAAGCCACCTTTTCTCATAGGTTGGGCCTTATCAGCGACCTTCAGTCCTGACGGTCGCCATCTGGTGACTGCCAGCAGAGACAAAACAGTGAAAATCATCGCTCAGCAGGATGACGGGTCATGGTTAGAAAAAGCCACCATTACCCATGATGGCAAGATCTCATCGGCCGCCTTTAGCACCGATTGCAGCCAGGTGATCACAGCCAGTGAGGATGGCACAGTGATTATCACTGAACTACGAAAGAATCGTTCATTGCCTGCTGTCACTGAGTGACAGCCTCTTGCATGTGTCGAAAGAAATTTTGTTAGTTGCACTTAACAACCTGTTATGAACTTTCATTCTGAAAATGTCTCCAACTGACGTAAGTACCTAACCAGATACTTATTAATTTTTTAAACGTTCTTGTTGATCGGAGATAAATAGCACTTGCAGGAACCAGAGATGCAAAGAATAAATAACAATCCCGGTATTAAACCACCACTAACGCAAGATCAATCGCTGGCACTAACGGGTAACCATGGGTACAGGTCCATCACTGTAACTGATAAGAAAAAAAAAACAGTTTCATTGCAGGATTTAGCCTCAGATACACTGTCCTTGATTTTTTGCCATTTAAAACTTCGGGATATTCACAGTTTACAAAAGGTGTGTACCCGCCTTCGCGACGTCATTAAAGAAGATAAGGCTCTGGTCAAAGCCTGGTATCGCCAGTTTTCTTTACCACACCAGCAGCAACTGGGGATGAGCATCAAGACAAAAAACAAGCATCAACTCCGTGCGTGGCTTAGTTCGTTTTCGAATGACAAGGCATTAGTCAAGTCACTCACAAATCGCCGGCCGAAGAGTGTTTATTCAGCCGGTCTGTTATTTTTCACCAGGGCTAAGCTGATGTCTGAATGTGAAACGTTTAAATTATTGACTAAAGCCACCATTGATAAAACGTATAAAGTCGGCTCAGCCAGCAGCACTGAGGAATGCAACCGTTTAGCGGGCCTCAATCAAGTCAACTCAATCGACCTCAGTGCCGATGGCCAGTATCTGGTCACCGCCAATGGCGACAAAACAGCGAAAATATTCGGCCAAAAGCCCGATGGAACCTGGGAAAAAACAACCACCCTTTGCCATGACGCCTGGGTCGAGTTAGCCATTTTCAGCCCCGATAGTCAGCATTTAGTCACCGTCAGTTTGAATGGAAAGGCGAGGATATATGATCTGGGGTGCCATCAATCATGGCAACCAAACACCATCATTCGCCATGATGGTCTCATCAATTCAGCCAGCTTCAGCAGCGATTGCCGACATCTGGTGACCGCCAGTTCCGATAACACAGCGAAAATCCATAGCCGGAAGGACGATGGATCATGGCAGTTAACAGCCATCCTTCCCCATAACTCTTCAGTCCGTTCAGCCACTTTCAGCACCAATGGCAGCCATTTGGTAACCGCCTGTAACGATAAGACAGCGAAAATCTATAGCCTGAGGGCTGATCGACCCTGGGAAGAAAAAGATGCCATTCCCCATGATGGTGCCGTCCTGTCAGCCAGCTTCAGTAGCGATGGTTGCTATGTGGTCAGCGCCAGTATGGATTACAAGGCGAAAATCTATGAGAAGAAAACCGATGGATCATGGCAGGAAAATACCATTATTCAACACACACAAACCGTCAACTCGGCCAGCTTCAGTCCCGATGGCCGCCATCTGGTGACTGCCAGCAACGACGGCACAGTGAAAATATATGGCCAAAAAACCGATGGTTTTTGGGAAGAAAAAGCCACCTTTTCCCATAAGAATTCGGTCTTATCAGCCACCTTCAGCCCTGATGGCCGCCATCTGGTGACTGCCAGCCATGACAAAACGGCGAAAATCATTGGTCAGCAGGATGATGGTTCCTGGTCAGAAAAAGCCTCCATTGCCCATGACGACTGGGTCTTATCGGCCAGCTTTAGCGCCGATGGCAGCCATGTGGTCACCGCCAGTTGGAATGGCATAGTGAAAATCACCGAACTACGGAGGAATGATTTATTGTCTGCTGTCACTGAGCGATATCCTCTTGCAAGGTGAGCGCTTAATCCTGGCAGCTCTCCGGCGAAGGCTTTTTGGCTGAGAGAATTGAGTTCAGAAAAGCGGGTCAGGCTGTTTTCTGCGGGAATGCCTGTATTTGATAAGGCACGAGAATGGCGTCCGCTAACTGAAGCTGCTTGCAAACAAGAGCGGCTTTGCCTGCAAACAAGGGGCATTTTGTGCCCACATTAAGTGAGAATAACTCAAATACCTTGCTGTACTTGCCCTACAAGTCATGCAGTTCTGTGTTCATGGCTTTAGCTCCAAGGCTTTTACCAGTTCTTTGGCGAGCCTGATATCCCGCTTCTGGGAAGCCTTGTCACCACCGCAGAGCAGGATAATGAGTTCGTCTGTGCAAGTGTGCAGGGAGGCCGGTTTTCACGGCACTGTTTCATGTTACTGGTAAAGTAAAACTATATCGATGAGCGAAGCGCAGTGACATGACCCATATGCGCTACGGTGTGTAATAGATGGAAAACCGCCAATGTGCTACGGTGTCATTATCTTGTAACACATAAGGACACAACCATGAGCGAGGCAACTTTTACCTTCCGGGTCGATGACGCTTTGAAAAGCCAGTTTGCCCAAGCGGCCAAATCTAGCGACCGTAGTGGGGCGCAACTTCTCCGTGATTTCATGCGGGATTTTGTCCGGCAGCAGCAGGAAGCAGCAGAGCATGACGCATGGTTTCGGCGCGAAGTTCAGGCAGGCATAGACTCGGCCAATGCGGGCGAGCTAATAGTCGCTGAGGACGTGGAAGCCGAAGCTGCCGCATGGCGAGCAGAAACGCAGCGCAAACTGTTAGGCTCTGGCTCGTGAGGCTGGTCTGGACCAAACCGGCCAGCCTCGACCGAAAAGATATCCGGGAATACATCGCCCAGGATAACCCGGCCGCTGCCCTCGCCCTCGATGAGTTGATATCGGAAAAGGTTTCGCGGCTGGTCGATCACCCTGGCCTTGGTCGCCCTGGGCGTGTTGCGGGAACGCGAGAGTAGTGTCTGAAAAAACGATCGTTTTGTTAAACGTGCAAAATATGTGCTGCAACAGCGAGAATATCCTGAAAAACAGTTAACTTTTCCCGTCTGCAAAATCAAAGCCTGATTTTCTCTTGCGTTGTTGATTATTCCAGACTGTCAGCATGAAGATTTGTCACGATTACGCGCCATGTACCTCCTTGATATCAAAGCAAGTGAAGTTTTGTTAGTTGCACTGACCAACCTGTTATGAACTTTCATTCTGAAATTGTCTCTGACTACTAAATAATTTTGAACCCTCCTTGTTGATCAAAGATAAATAACAACTTTGCAGGAACCCGTCATGCATGGAATAAATAATGATTCCGTTAATGAACCACCACTACCGCAAGTCGAAGCTCTATCGCTAACACCAACGGGTAACCATGCGGGCTGGTCCATTACAGTAACTGACAAGAAGAAGAAATCTTCATTTCAGGATTTAACCTCAGATACGCTGTCCCTGATTTTTCGGCATTTGAAACTTCGTGATATTCGCAGTTTAGAAAAGGTATGTACCCGCCTTCGCGACCTGATCAAAGAAGATAACGCTCTGGCAAAAGCCTGGTTTCGCCAGTTTTCTTCAGCACACCAGAATCAACTGAGGATGTCCATCAGCAGAAAAGACAAGGATCAACTCCGAGCCTGGTTTGAGTCGTTTACGAATGATCAGGCGTTACTCAAGTCTCTCACAGATTGCCAGCCCACAAGTGTTTATTCACCTGCTCTATTATTTTTCACCAGAGCAGAGCTGATGTCTCAATGTGAAACCTTTGAGTTAGTCACACAAGCCATCATTGATAAAACATATAAAGCAAACTCAGCCACACCCTTTGAGGTTCGCATGAATATGCAAGACCTCAATAGGGTCGACTCGGCCACCCTGAGTGCTGATGGCCGCTATCTGGTCACCGCCAATGGAGACAAAACGGCAAAAATCTACGGCCTCCAACCTGATGGAACATGGGAAAAAAAAGCCACCATTCCCCACGACGGACAGGTCAAATTAGCGATTTTCAGCCCCGATAGTCATCATCTAGCTACTGCCAGTATGAATGGCACGGCAAAGATAGTTGATTTGAGGTGCGATGAATCATGGGAACCAAACACCACCATTGTCCATGGTCGTGACATCAAATCAGTCGACTTCAGCACCGATAGCCGACATCTGGTGACCGCCAGTGAGGATGCGACAGCGAAAATCCATAGCCAGAAGGATGATGGATCATGGGAGTTAACAACCAACATTCCCCATAACGAGGTAGTCTGTTCAGCCACTTTCAGTGCCGATGGCTGCCATGTGATCACAGCCAGTCTCGATAAAACGACGAAAATTTACAGCCAAATGGACGACGGATCATGGGAACAAAAAGAGGTTTTTCCTCATACTGATGAAATCCTGTCAGCCACCTTCAGCGCCGATGGTCGCTATGTGGTCACCGCCAGTAAGGATTGCATTGCGAAAATCTATGAGAAGAAGTCCGATGGAGCATGGGAAATAAATACCACCATTCAACACGGGAAAGCTGTTAACTCGGCCACCTTCAGTCCCGATAGCCGTCATCTCGTGACTGCCAGCGACGATTGCACCGTGAAAATATGCGGCCGAAAAGCCAATGGCTTGTGGGCAGTAAAAGCCACCTTTGACCATAATCAATTTGTCTTATCAGCCACCTTCAGCCCTGATGGTCGCCATGTGGTGACTGTTTCTCTCTATCACACAAGGGCGAAAATCTTTGGTCAGCAGGATGATGGGACATGGTTAGAAAAAGCCAGCATTATACATAATTGCTGTATCTCATCGGCCACCTTTAGTGTCGATGGCAGCCTGGTAATCACATCCAATTTGAATGGCATAGTGAAAACCACTGAACTACGCAGGAATCATTTATTGCCTGCTGTCACTGAGTGAAAGCGTCCTGCATGTACCGAAAGAAATTTTGTTAGTTTCACTGACCAACCTGTTATGAACTTTCATTCTGAAATTGTCTCTGACTACTAAATAATTTTGAACCCTCCTTGTTGATCAAAGATAAACAGCAACTTTGCAGGAACCCGTCATGCATGGAATAAATAATGATTCCGTTAATGAACCACCACTACCGCAAGTCGAAGCTTTATCGCTAACACCAACGGGTAACCATGCGGGCTGGTCCATTACTGTCCCTGACAAGAAAAAAAAATCTTCATTTCAGGATTTAACCTCAGATACGCTGTCCCTGATTTTTCGTCATTTGAAACTTCGTGATATTCGCAGTTTACAAAAGGTATGTACCCGCCTTCGCGACCTTATCAAAGAAGATAACGCTCTGGCAAAAGCCTGGTTTCGCCAGTTTTCTTCAGCACACCAGAATCAACTGAAGATGGCCATCACCAGAAAAGACAAGAATCAACTACGAGCCTGGTTTGAGTCGTTTACGAATGATCAGGCATTACTCAAGTCTCTCACAGATCGCCAGCCGATGAGTGTTTATTCACCTGCTCTGCTATTTTTCACCAGGGCTGAGCTGATGTCTCAATGTGAAACCTTTGAATTAGTCACTACAGCCACCATTGACAAAACTTATAAAGCGAACGCAACCACCAGCACTGCCGATTTCGATCTCATGGAACATGCCAATAATGTCGAATCGGCCGACCTCAGTGCTGATGGCCGCTACCTGGCCACAGCCAATGGCGACAATACGGCAAAAATCTTCGGCCACAAGCCTGATGAAGCATGGGAAATAAAAACCATCATTCCTCATAGTAAAAAAGTCAAATCAGTGACTTTCAGCCCCGATAGTCACCATCTGCTTACAGTCAGTACAAATGACAGGGCGAGGATTTGTGACCTGGGATGCAATGGATCATGGCAACCAAACATCATCATTGTCCATGATTTTCTGATCAGTTCAGCCACCTTCAGCACCGATAGTCGTCATGTCGTGACCGCCAGTTTTGATAACACAGCGAAAATTCATAGCCAGAAAGATGATGGATCATGGGTGTTAACAGCCATCCTCACCCATAACAGACCTGTCTATTCAGCCATTTTCAGCACCGATGGCCGCCATGTGGTAACCGCCTGTAAGGATAAAACGGCGAAAATCCATAGCCAGAACAACGATAGATTATGGGAAGAAAAAGAGGTTTTTCCCCATAATAATACTGTCCTTTCAGCCACCTTCAGCCCCGATGGTCACTATGTGGTCACGGCCAGTCAGGATTGCAAAGCGAAAATCTATGAGAAGAAGTCCGATGGATCATGGGAAGAAAATTTCATCATTCGACACAGGCAACCTGTCATGTCAGCTTCCTTTAGCCCCGATGGCCGCCATGTAGCCACTGCCAGCAAAGATTTCACAGTAAAAATTTACGGCAGACAAGCCAATGGCTCATGGGAAGAAAAAGCCTCCTCTCTCCATGAGCTTTGGGCCTTATCAGCCACCTTCAGCCCGGATGGCCGCCACCTGGTAACAACGGCCATGTTTTGTAAAACGGCGAAAATCATTGGTCAGCAGGATGATGGTTCATGGTCAGAAAAAGCCAATATTGTCCATGATGACACTGTCTCATCGGCCACCTTTAGCGCTGATGGCAGCCAGGTAATCACATCCAGTGTGGATGGCATAGTGAAAATCACTGAACTACGGAGGAATCATTTATTGCCTGCTGTCACTGAGTGACACTATCTCTACAACACTATCCTGCACGTGCCGAAAGTTATTTTGTAAGTTTCACTGACCAACCTGTTTTGAACTTTCATTATGAAATTGTCTCTGACTGACTAGATAGTTTTAACCGTCCTTGTTGATCAAAGATAAATAGCCACTTAGCAGGAACCCGTCATGCATGGAATAAATAATAAACCCGCTATTGAACCGCCAATAACTCAAGCTCTATCGCTAACACCAACGGCTAATAGTGCGGGCAGGTCCATTACTGTAACTGACAAGGAAAAAAAATCTTCATTTCAGGATTTAACCTCAGACACACTGTCCCGGATTTTTCGCCATTTAAAACTTCGGGATATTCGCAGTTTACAAAAGGTATGTACCCGCCTTCGCGACCTGATCAAACAAGATAATGCACTGGCAAAAGCCTGGTATCGCCAGTTTTCTTCGGCGCACCAGAATCAACTGAGGATGTCCATCAACAGAAAAGACAAGAATCAACTCCGAGCCTGGTTTCAATTATTTTCCAATGATCAGGCGTTACTCAAGTCACTCACAGATCGCCAGCCGACGTGTGTTTATTCACCTGCTTTATTATTTTTTACCAAGGCTGGGCTGATGTCTCAATGTAAAACCTTTGGGTTAGTCACAAAAGCCACCATTGACAAAACATATGAAGCGAACTCAGCCACATCCTTTGAGGAGCGCATGAATAATACTGTTATATCGGTCGCCCTAAGTGCTGATGGCCACTATCTGGTCACTGCCAATGGAGACAATACGGCAAAAATCTACGGTCTCCAACCTGATGGCACATGGAAAAAAAAAGCCACCATTCCCCATAACTTACAGGTCCAATCAGCGATTTTCAGCCCCAATAGTCATCATGTAGCTACTGCCAGTGAGAATGGCACGGCAAAGATAGTCGATTTGAGGTGGGATGAATCATGGCAATCAAACACCACCATTCGCCACGATTTTGCGATCAATTCAGTCAGCTTCAGCACCGATAGTCGTCATGTCCTGACCGCCAGTCTGGATAAAACAGCGAAAATCCATAGCCGGAGGGATGATGGATCGTGGGTCTTGACAGCCACCCTTCGCCATAAAAAATATGTCTATTCAGCCATTTTCAGCACCGATGGCCGCCATGTGGTAACCGCCTGCATGGATAAAACGGTGAAAATCCATAGCCAGAACGACGGATCATGGGAAGTAAAAGATGTCATCCCCCATAGTTATGTTGTCCTGTCAGCCACCTTCAGCGCCGATGGTAACTATTTAGTCACCGTCGGTAGTAACAAGGCGGAAATCTATAAGAAGAGGGCCGATGGATCATGGGAAGAAAGTACCCTCATTCAACACAAGGACATTGTTAGCTCAGCCACCTTCAGTCCCGATAGCCGTCATCTAGTGACTGCCAGCAAAGATAACACAGTGAGAATTTACGGTAGAAAAGCCGATGGCTTTTGGGAAAAAAAAGCCACCTTTTCCCATAAGCATTGGGCCTTATCAGCCACCTTCAGCCCTGATGGCCGCCATGTGGTGACTGCCAGCTATGACAAAAGAGCGAAAATCATTGGTCAGCAGGATGATGGGTCATGGTCAGAAAAAGCCAATATTGTTCATCGTGCACCTATCTCATCGGCCACCTTTAGCACCGATGGCAGCCAGGTGATCACATCCGGTTTCGATGGCACAGTGAAAATCACTGAACTTCGGAGGAATCATTTATTGTCTGCTGTTGCTGAGTAACAACTTCCTACATGCGCCGAAAGAAATTTTGTTAGTTTCACTGACCAACCAGTTATGAACTTTCATTCTGAAATTGTCTCTGACTACTAAATAATTTTGAACCCTCCTTGTTGATCAAAGATAAATAACAACTTTTCAGGAACCCGTCATGCATGGAATAAATAATGATTCCGTTAATGAACCACCACTACCGCAAGTCGAAGCTTTATCGCTAACACCAACGGGTAACCATGCGGGCAGGTCCATTACTGTAACTGATGAGGAAAATAAACCTTCATTGCAGCATTTAGCCTCAGAGACACTGTCCCTGATTTTTCGCCATTTGAAACTTCGGGATATTCGCAGTTTACAAAAGGTATGCACCCGCTTTCGCGACCTGATCAAAGAAGATAACGTTCTGGCAAAAGCCTGGTTTCGCCAGTTTTCTTCAGCACACCAGAATCAACTGAGGATGGCCATCAACAGAAAAGACAAGCATCAACTCCGAGCCTGGTTTGAGTCGTTTTCCAATGATCAGGTATTACTCGAGTCACTCACAGATCGCCAGCCGACGAGTGTTTATTTAGCTAGCCTTTTATTTTTCACCAGGGTTGAGATGATGTCTCAATGTAAAACATTTGAATTGGTCACTAAATCCACCATTGACAAAACTTATAAACCCAACTCAGCCACCAGCGAAATTGATCGCCTCCTTATGGCAGGCCGCAGCAGAGTCCACTCAGCCGCTCTCAGTGCTGATGGCCGCTATCTGCTCACCACCAATAACGACTGTTCGGCAAAAATCTACGGCTGCAAGGCTGATGGAACATGGGAAATAAAAACCATCATTCGCCACTACGGACACACCAGATCAGCGATTTTCAGCCCCGATGGTCGCCATGCTGTTATCACCAGTGGTGCCAAGGCAATGATATATGATCTGGGATGCAATGAATCATGGGAACAAAACACCATCATTTTCCATGATCATAAGATCAAATCAGCCACCTTCAGCACCGATAGTCGACATGTCTTGATCACCAGTTTGGCTAACACAGCGAAAATCCATAGCCAGACAGATGATGGATCATGGCAGTTAACAGCCACCCTTCCCCGTCACAATGCCTTCCTTTCAGTCATTTTCAGCATTGATGGCTGTCATTCGGTAACTGCCTGTCAGGATAAGACGGCGAAAATCTATAGCCAGAAAGGCGATGGATCCTGGGAACCAAAAGATATCATTTCCCATGATAGTGTTGTCGAGTTAGCGACCTTCAGCGCCGATGGTTGCTATGTGATCATCGCCAGTGCCGATGGCAAGGCGAAAATCTATGGCAAGAAGTGCGATGGATCATGGGTAGAAAATACCGTCATTCAACACGGTGATTATCTCAACTCGGCCACCTTCAGCCCCGATGGCCGCCACGTAGTGACTGCCAGCGACGATCACACAGTTAAAATTTATGGCAGAAAAGCCAATGACTTCTGGGAAGAAAAAGCCACCTTTTCCTATAGCGGGTTTGTCTTATCAGCCACCTTCAGCCCCGATGGCTGCCATGTGGTGGCTACTATCTTATACAGTGAAACGGCGAAAATCATTGGTCAGCAGGGTGACGGTTCCTGGTCAGAAAAAGCCAACATTGTCCATGATGCCAGTATCTCATCGGCCACCTTTAACGCCGATGGCAGCCAGGTGATCACAGTCAGTCAGGATGGCATAGTGAAAATCACTGAACTACGGAGGAATCATTTATTGTCTGCTGTCACTGAGTGACACCTTCCTTCATGCGCCGAAAGAAATTTTGTTAGTTTCACTGACCAACCTGTTATGAACTTTCATTCTGAAATTGTCTCTGACTGACTAAATAATTTTTAACCGTCCTTGTTGATGAAAAATAAATAACAACTTTGCAGGAACCCGTCATGCATGGAATAAAAAATGATTCCGGTACTGAACCACCACTAAGGCAAGTTCAAGCTCTATCGTTAACACCAACGGGTAATAGTGCGGGCAGGTCTGTTACTGTAACTGATGAGGAAAAGAAATCTTCATTTCAGGATTTAACCTCAGATACGCTGTCCCGGATTTTTCGTCATTTGAAACTTCGGGATATTCGCAGTTTACAAAAGGTATGTACCCGCCTTCGCGACGTTATCAAAGAAGATAATGCTCTGGCAAAAGCCTGGTATCGACAGTTTTCTTCAGCACACCAGAATCAACTGAAGATGGCCGTCACCGAAAAAGATAATAATCAACTCCGAGCCTGGTTTGAGTCGTTTTCCAATGATCAGGCGTTTCTCGAGTCACTCTCAGATCGCCAGCCCACGAGTGTTTTTTCACCTGCTCTATTATTTTTCACCAGGGCTGAGCTGATGTCTCAATGTAAAACCTTTGAATTAGTCACAAAAGCCACCATTGACAAAATTTGTAAAGTCAACTCAGCCACCAGCATTGACGAAACCGACCATTTAAGAAAACTCAATAAAGTCGAATCTGCCGCTCTCAGTGCCGATGGCCGCTACCTGATCACCACCAATGGAGACAATTCGGCAAAAATCTACCGCCAAAAGGCTGATGGAATATGGGAAAGAACAACCGGCATACCCCATGGCAGTTCGGTCAGATCAGCGATTTTCAGCCCCGATAGTCACCATCTGGTAACCGTCTCGAATCACAGGGCGAAGATATGTGGCCTGGGATGCAATGAGTTATGGAAACCAAACATCAACATTCTCCATGATCATCAGATCAGTTCAGCCACCTTCAGCACCGATAGTCGTCATGTCGTGACCGCCAGTTTTGATAAAACAGTGAAAATTCATAGCCGGAAAGATGATGGATCATGGGAGTTAACAGTTACCTTTTACCATAATTATTCGGTCTATTCAGCCACTTTCAGCAGCGATGGCCGCCATGTGATAACCGCCTGCGGGAGTAATACGGCAAGAATCTATAGCCAGAGAGACGATAGATTATGGGAAAAAAAAGAGGTTTTTCCCCATGAAGGTACTGTCATGTCAGCCGACTTCAGCCCCGCTGGTAACTCTGTGGTCACAGCCAGCCTCGATGGCACAGTGAACATCTATAGGAAGAAGTCCGATGGATCATGGAAAATAAACACCATCAGTCAACACAGAAATGGTGTCAACTCAGCTACCTTCAGCCCCGATGGCCGTCATGTCGTGACTACCATCTTCGATGGCACAGTGAGAATCTACGGCAGAAAAGCCAAAGGCTTATGGGAAGAAAAAGCCTCCTTTGCCAATAATTTTTTGGCCATGTCAGCCACCTTCAGCCCTGATGGCCGCCACCTGGTGACAACTACCTTGCATTGTAAAGCGGCGACAATCATTGGTCAGCAGGATGATGGTACCTGGTTAGAAAAAGCCAACATTGTCCATGATGCCGCTATCTCATCGGCCACCTTTAGCGCCGATGGCAGCCAGGTGATCACATCCAGTGTGGATGGCATAGTGAAAATCACTGAACTACGGAGGAACCAGTCATGCATGCAATAAATAATGATTCCGATATCGAACTGTCACTAAGGCAACCTCAAGCGCTATCGCTAACACCAACGGGTAACCACACGGGCAGGTCTATTACTGCAACTGGCAAGGAAAAAAAATCTTCTTTTCAGGATTTAACCTCAGATACGCTGTCCTTGATTTTTCGTCATTTGAAGCTTCGGGATATTTGCAGTTTACAAAAGGTATGTACCCGACTTCGCGACCTTATCAAAGAAGATAACGCTCTGGCAAAAGCCTGGTTTCGCCAGTTTTCTTCAGCACACCAGAATCAACTGAAGATGGCCATCACCAGAAAAGACAAGAATCAACTCCGAGCCTGGTTTGAGTCGTTTACGAATGATAGGGCGTTTCTCGAGTCACTCTCAGATCGCCAGCCCACGAGTGTTTATTCACCTGCTCTATTATTTTTCATCAGGGCTGAGCTGATGTCTCAATGTAAAACCTTTGAATTAGTCACAAAAGCCACCATTGACAAAACCAATAAACCCAACCCGGCTGCCGACAGGGGCGACCGCCTCTATATGAGACAACTCAGTAAAGTCTACTCTACCGCCCTCAGTGCTGATGAACACTATCTGGTTACCGTCAATGGAGACTATACGGCAATAATCTACTGCCAAAAGTCCGATGGAACCTGGGAAAAAAAAACCTCCACTCCCCATAACGAATGGGTCAAGTCAGCGATTTTCAGCCCCGATAGTCACCATCTACTTACTGCCAGTGATAATGGCACGGTACAGATATATGTTCGGGAGTGCGATGAATCATGGCAACCAAACACTACCATTTCCCATGGTGGTGGCATCACTTCAGCCAGCTTCAGCACCGACAGTCGACATATCTTGACCGCCAGTTATGATGGCGTAACGAAAATCCACAGCCGAAACGACGATGACAGATCATGGCAGTTAAAAGCCACCCTTCCCCATTACAGACCTGTCTATTCAGCCTTTTTCAGCACCGATGCCCGCCATGTGGTATTGGGCTGTCACGATAAAGTGGCAATAATCCTTAGCCAGAGAGACGATAGATTATGGGAAGGAAAAGGTGTCATTACTCATAATTCTTCTGTCATGTCAGCCACCTTCAGCGCCGATGGTTGCTATTTGGTTACCGCCAGTGATGATTGCAATGCGAAAATCTGTGAGAAGAAAGCCGATGGATCATGGAAAGAAAATACCATCATTGAACACAGGAAAACTGTCCAATCCGCCGTTTTCAGCCCCGATAGCCGTCATGTAGTGACCGCCAGCAAAGATTGCACAGTGAAAATTTACGACAGAAAAGCCGATGGCTTTTGGGAAGAAAAAGCCACCTTTTCCCATGAGGGTTGGGTCACATCAGCCAAGTTCAGCCCTGATGGCCGCCATGTGGTGACTAAAAGCTATGACAAAACGGCGAAAATCATGGGTCAGCAGGACGACGGGTCATGGTCAGAAAAAGCCAACATTGTCCACAGTGACATTATCACATCGGCCACCTTTAGCGCCGATGGCAGCCAGGTGATCACATCCAGCCTCGATGGCGTAGTAAAAATCACTGAACTACGCAGGAATCATTCATTGTCTGCTGTCACTGCGTGACGCTATCTTGATAGAACTATCCTGCACGTGCCGAAAGAACTTTTGTTAATTTCACTGACCAAGCTGTTTTGAACTTTCGTTCAGAAATTGTCTCTGATTATTTTTGAGGATTTTTAAACGCCTTTGTTGATCAAAGATAAATAACAACTTTACAGGAAGCAGTCATGTATGAAATAAATAATTCCTTTATTGAACCGCCAATAGCGCAAACTCAAGCTCTATCGCTAACACCAATGGGAAAAAGTGCGGTCTGGTCCATTACTGTATCTGACAAGGAACAAAAATCTTCATTTCAGGATTTAACCTCAGATACACTGTCCCTGATTTTTCGCCATTTGAAAGTTCGGGATATTCGCAGTTTACAACAGGTATGTACCCGCCTTCGCGACGTTATCAAAGAAGACAACGCTCTGGCAAAAGCCTGGTATCGACAGCTTTCTCCAGCACACCTGAATCAGCTGAGGGTGACCCTCACCCGAAAAGACAAGAATCAACTCCGAGCCTGGTTTGAGTCGTTTACCAATGATCAGGCGTTACTCAATTCACATACAGAACGCCAGCCCACAGGCCTTTATTCGTCTGCTCTACTATTTTTCATCAGGGCTGAGCTGATGTCTCAATGTGAAACCTTTGAATTGGTCACTATCGCCACCATTGACAAAACTTATAAAGCCGACTCCTATGATCTCTCTGCCAATATTTCAGATATGGCATTTCACAATCGAGTCATTTCAGCCGCACTCAGTGCTGACGGCCGCTATCTGGCCACCGCCAATGGCGACAAAACAGCAAAAATCTACGAACACAAGGCTGATGGAACATGGGAAATAAAAATCACCATTCCCCATTATGATGAAAGGGTCGAATCAGTGGTTTTCAGCCCCGATAGTCACCATGTACTGATCTCCAGTTCGATGAACACGGCGGAAATATATGATCTGGGCGATGAATCATGGGAACCAAAGATCACCACTCTCGATGATCTTTACGTCAACTCAGCCACCTTCAGCCCCGATAGCCAGCACGTGGTGACCGCCGGTAGCCGCCAGGCGGCTAAAATCCATAGCAAAAAACGCGATGGATCATGGCAGTTAACCACCACCCTTCCCCATGAAAATACTGTCTCATCAGCCTCTTTCAGCAATGATGGCTGCTATCTGGTAACCGCCTGTTGCGATGGAACGGTGAAAATCTTCAGCCGGAAGGACGATGGGTCATGGGAAAAAAAAGATGTTATTCCCATTAATAATGGTGACATGTCACCCACCGCCACCATCAGCCCTGATGGTCGCTATGTGGCCACCGCCGGTGTGGATTATTGTATGGCGAAAATCTTTAGCAGGAAGGCCGATGGATCATGGAAAATAAATACCATCATTGAACATAAGAAAATTGTCAACTCAGCTAACTTCAGCCCCGATGGCCGCCATCTTGTCACTGCCAGCAACGATGGCACAGTGAGAATATACAGCCGAAAAGCCGATGGCTTATGGGAAAAAAGAGCCATCTTTTCCCATAAGGATTTCGTCATATCTGCCACCTTCAGCCCTGATAGCCGCCATGTGGTGACTGCCAGCGATGACAAAACGGCGAAAGTCATTGGTCAGCAGGATGATGGTACATGGTTAGAAAAAGCCACCATTGTCCATGATGACGAGGTCACATCGGCCACCTTTAGCGACGATGGCAGCCAGGTGATCACATCCGGTTTCGATGGCATAGTGAAAATCAGTGAACTACGGGGGAATCATTTATTGTCTGCTGTCACTGAGTGACACTGTCTCAATAACACTGTCTCAACAGCACTATCCTGCATGTGCCGAAATTCATTTTGTTAGTTTCACTGACCAACCTGTTTTGAACTTTCATTCTGAAATTGTCTCTGACTGACTAAATAGTTTTAACCGTCCTTGTTGATCAAAGATAAGCAGGAACCCGTCATGCATGGAATAAATAATAAATCCGCTCTTGAAGCACCAATAACTCAAGCTCTATCGCTAACACCAACGGGTAACAGTGCGGGCTGGTCCGTTACTGTATCTGACAAGGAAAAAACCTCTACATTTCAGGATTTAACCTCAGATACACTGTCCGTGATTTTTCGCCATTTGAAACTTCGGGATATTCGCAGTTTACAAAAGGTATGTACCCGCCTTCGCGACGTTATCAAAGAAGATAGCGCTCTGGCAAAAGCCTGGTATCGCCAGTTTTCTCCAGCACACCAGAATCAACTGAGGATGACGATCAACAGAAAAGACAAGAATCAACTCCGAGCCTGGTTTGAGTCGTTTTCCAATGATAAGTCGTTACTCCAGTCACTCACAGAGCGCGAGCCTACGAGTGTTTATTCACCTGCTCTATTATTTTTCACAAAGGCTGAGCTGATGTCTCAATGTAAAACCTTTGAATTAGTCACAAAAGCCACCATTGACAAAATTTATAAAGCCAACTCAGCCACCAGCTTTGACGAGCTCATGTCTATGGAAGATGACAATAAAGTCCACTCTGCTGATCTCAGTGCTGATGGCCGCTATCTGGCCACCGCCAATGGCGACAACACAGTAAAAATCTTCGACTACAAGTCAGATGGAACATGGGAAATTAAAACCACCATTCCTTTACAAAGACCGGTCAAATCAGCCACTTTCAGTCCCGATAGTCACCATCTGGTCCTCGGCAGTATGCATGGCACCGTATGGCTATGTGACCTGAGATCTGATGAATCATGGAAACTAAGCGCCACCATTTGCAATGAAAGTCCACTCTGTTCAGTCACCTTCAGCACCGATAGTCGACATGTCGTGACCGCCAGTTTTGATAAAACAGCAAAAATATACAGTCAGAAGGATGATGGAATATGGAAGTTAACAACCACCCTTCCCCATCACGGTTCTGTCCTTTCAGCCATTTTCAGCACCGATGGCCGCCATTTGCTAATCGGCTGCGGGGATAAAACGGCGAAAATCTATAGCCAGAGCGCCGATGAATTATGGGAAGAAAAAGAGGTTTTTCCCCATGAGGAGACAGTCCTGTCAGCTGCCTTCAGCGCCGATGATCGTTGTGTGGTCACCGTCACTATGTATGATGGCAAGGCGAAAATCTATGAGAAAAAGTCCGATGGATCATGGGAAGAGAATGTCTTCATTCAACCCATTAACGCTGTCAAATCGGCCTCCTTCAGCCCCGATGGCCGTCATCTAGTGACGACCAGAGCAGATAACACAGTGAAAATTTACGTCCGAAAAGCCGATGGCTTGTGGGAAGAAAAAGCCACCTTTTCTCATAAGAGTTCGGTCTTCTCAGCCACCTTCAGCCCTGATGGCCGCCATTTGGTGACTGCCAGCTATGACAAAACGGCGAAAATCATTGGTCAGCAGAATGATGGGACATGGTTAGAAAAAGCCAACATTGTCCATAGTGACACTATCGCATCGGCCGCCTTTAGCGCCGATGGCAGTCAGGTGATCACATCCAGTGAGGATGGCATAGTGAAAATCACTGAATTACGGAGGCATCATTTATTGTTGGCTGTCACTGAGTGACACCATCCATAGAGCGTGTCGCAAAACCTCTAAGAGTTGTTGGAGTTTTGCGACAGCCTAACAAGGCTTATTCCAATTCTCAGTCTCAACAAAACAGACTACCCTGCATAAACTCAGCAACCTAAACTCTTTGGCAATGTACAGCTTTTACACCTTTCTACAGTTGTCCACTGTATCGTTTGTAGCAACAGTAATTTCCTTTTTGACAAACCCTGAAGTGGCCACTGGTGAATATTTGGAATGGCAGCTGCCTGTAAACCAACAAAGTGATGCCTCTATATCCGTTCGAGCCAGGTCGGTAAGTGTTGCTAAAAAAACTCAGGGCACACGAACACAGTCTTTTACTGGCGAAGTCACTATTTCCGGGCAGATCGACCAGCCATTTATCCTCTGTGCACAAGGCTTAAACGCTCAGGGCTTTACTTATGAAGCCAGTGCTGTTGTACCTTTCCCCTTTTCTGATAGTGATAAATCAACCCATCTTTATGTGCTTAGGTTGAGTGAGCAAACGGGCAGAATGGCGATTAAAGAAAGCCAGCCTTGCCCGGAGTCTTTTAATCAGCCGTATCCATTCACATCAGGGCAATATCTGCGCTCAAAAAAGCCTTTTTTAGTGGTTGATGGACGAGTAGAAAAAACGCTCAATACTCAAAATGCCGGGGCAATTCCTCCCGCCGATATGCCAATCAAGCCTGTGTTGTTTCAAAGCCCTTCAGGTGGTGGCTACGACACTGACGATGACAAGGATTTCAAACGACCGCCCTTTATGCCCGTACCTGACAAAATGATGGTCGACCTGATTCTCCTGCCCACTCTGAGCCTGCCTGCTAACTGGCGTGATTATCTGCCCTTTGTCGGGGTGTACCACTGGCTTACCAATACACAGCCCGAAGGAGTAACGATGGTTGTGCGGTTCGGCGATTCGCCGCCGCTTACCTTCCAAATCAGCCTGGCTGAATCCCGGGAACTGGCGGATAAGCTGCTTAATACACGGGCGCTTTTACACTGGCTCGCCCCCAAACTCAGTGGCAGGGAGCATCTGATACAACAGCTTCTGGAGCTGACAGCAGACTCAGACGAACTACCCGGCCCATTATCTGAAGAAATCCTTAAATCCCTCCGAAAGCAACTGGCTATCGTGTTGGAACTACCCGATACAGAGTTCAGTCTTGAGTTTAAATACTCGGAACTGGAACGCACTTTTAGAAGACAGACCAAGACTCAGACACCCCCCGGAACCGTACAGCTAGTAAACTCCCAAAGCAAAATTTCACAAAATCCCGCAGTGGATAAAGGCAACAAACAGAGTTATTCAGGCACCCAGAAACGGCGCCAAAAAAAAAACAAAACCAGCCAGAGCAGAATTATCCAGAACCTGATAACAAACGTACCGATTACACTCATAATGCACTGTCCGGGAATGTTGAGTATTACACCATCAGGCTGCATCAAACTGAATATCACGTCAGCAAACGACAGGTGTTAGCGATTCTGGACAGGCCTTTGTCAGAAGCCGGTTTAAGGTTATCCTGTCTGGATTGCCAACAAAGCGGGCTTGCGCTTCAGGAAGTAATGCCTCACGCAGAAAGGCACTGGCTAACATGCGATCAGTGTCAACAATTCAGACCCGCTGCCGGTACCGTTGAAGCTCGCCAAATAATGCTAAAAAGCCATACCCAAAGTCAGTGCACTCGCTACAGAGGGCAGGTACTGGCAACACCTTTAATGGACAATACTCTGACTCTGTTCCGTTTCATGATTCGTTTCGGTACGGAAGAAACCCTGCTCGACCTGTTACAACAGTTCGATTTACCGATAGATGCTGAGGATTTAAATCAGACAGATCGTAACCACAGAACCGTGCTTCACGATCTGGCTCAATATACTTCACCGGCAGTCATCCGGTCGTTTCTTCAGCGTTTCAAGCATTGGGTAACCGCTGAACTAATACAGCTTCCAGACAATTACCGCTGGACTTCAGCACACTACCTGTTTCAATATCAGTCAGAAAAGACCATCATTGAATTCATTCAATCTAATGGCAAGATGATTACCTGGGAATTGCAGTCCCGGCAGAACGACCTGGGTTCAACCCCGCTTCATATTCTTTATCACCGGAATTTCTTCCGGGCAGTGGCGGAAGTGTTTCAAAGATTACAAAATCAGGCAGGCAGACCTGTTAACGAGGATCTGGCAATGCAGGATTTCAGTGGCGTAAACCTGCTGCATATTCTTTTTGCCAGTGGCAATACTCCGCTGATTTATCATTTTATTGACCAGCATTATGACTTGATGACCAGTGATATGCTGTGGTGTGAAAAAGCCGGTAATGACGAAACGCCACTGCACATACTGTTTAAGCAGGGTTCTTCATCTACCATTCAACGGCTTATTGACGGCTGCTATGGTTCCATTCGCCTTAATAAGCTGTTAGGCAAAAAACGAGCCACTGATGGCTATACCCCGCTGCATCTTCTCTTTGCCAGAGGTGATATCTCACTGACCAAAGCATTACTAGACAACCTTGGACGTTGTATTCACAGAAGGGAAGCATTAAAAACCAACCGTGCCGGTGTCTCTGTACTTCAGATGTTGTTACAGAAGGCTTCTCCTATAGCTGCATTGTCCTGGCTGTGTCTGGTTAACTCTAAGCATGAGCAGTTTCTAAAACCACTTCTGGAGACCAACCCTGAACTCAGCTGGGACGAGCTGCTTGATCAGGCCGGGCAGCTCCGGGTCATGACTCCACAACTTAACTGGTTGAAGAAAGAGCGAGAAAAACTTGAACCATCATTTGTTGGAATTTCGGCACCGCTTTCAGAGCCTTTGGCTTCGACAAGGCTTGATCCTGGACCATCAGCTCCGCCGCTGCTTGTACTGGAAGAAGATGAACCGGGGTTATTTGAATCAAGTCAAGATACAAAAAGTCTGGAAGCACCCAAACCCGTTAGATCGAAAGCAACGACTTCGAAAGTCTCCATAGCAAAGGCTGAAAAATCTTCAGACGTTATAAGCATCACAGAAAAATCCATAGTCACTGTCGCCAGTGGTGAAAACCAGTTACACGAAATAGCAAGAAACAGCTCAACTGAAGAGATTGCAGCAATCTTCGAACGCAATGCTGAAACCATCACGCCAGCCATGCTATCAAAAGCCAATATTGCTGGTCGTACACCTTTTCATATATTGGTTGATCGAAGTATCAGCGCCGGTACTATTTTGTCTTGGCTTTTGCATGGTTTATCAGATGCTGTGGCCAATGAGCTGCTTGATAAAGATCTCTTTAGCGAACATAGTTGGCGACAAATATACGATTATGCTCGTGTATCTCCTTATCTTGAAAAAGACCTGAAACTCAAACAGGTTCTGGAGCTGCTTGAGCCGATATTCAATCAAGAACCCACGTCATCTGAAATGGCTGCATCGCCATCAACTCAGGAATTTTCAGACGCAGTGGCTCATATGGAGTGTCCAATTTGTATGGAAGCAATGGCCGAAAATGTTGCGGCCACTCCCTGTTGCGGTCAACTCTTCCATAAAGATTGCATTACCCGTTGGGTAAAAGGCAAGAAACAGTGTTCTCTCTGTCGCAAGAGTATTTCAGCCAATCAATTAACAACCATCCGACTGCCTGATATTGTTGTGACGAAAGTGTTTGATGCTCGGCCTAAAGTGAAGCCAGAAGAAAAAAGCTCATCGCCTGATGGAGCAAAAGGTTTTGCCTTTGGTGTTAAACCTGACTTTAAAGTCGGCATGCAATTAAAAACGACTGATAAAATGGGCGATACACCATTATCCCACTTTGCTACTGGTCAAGGCCACACATTCACTGACCAGTACTGTGATTGTGGTATTGGCTTTTTTGAACCGGCAGGAAGTCAAGACCACACAGACACCGTCAAGGCCAAGGTATTGTCGATCAGTGACCGATCCGAGCGCCTTCAGGATTTGCACTCTGCTGTCCGCACTGGCATCACACCATTGATCAAGAAAATGCTGGCGTTTGAACCCTCCCTGGCCAAAGAGAAGATTGATGGCGAAACGGCTCTCCACTTGGCTGCTTCGGAAGGCCAAACAGAGGTCATCCAGACATTGCTGAACTTTGACCCCTCACTGGCCAAAGTGAAGAATAACAATGGCACGACGGCTCTCCACTACGCTGCTTATAACGGCCACACAGAGGCCATCCAGACATTGCTGAACTTTGACCCCTCACTGGCCAAAGAGAAGGATAACTTTGGCAGGACGGCTCTCCACTACGCTGCAGTTGCAGGCTACACAGAGGTCATCCAGACATTGCTGAACTTTGACCGCTCACTGGCCAAAGAGAAGGATAATTTCGATGGCTCAACGGCTCTCCACTACGCTGCTTATTTTGGCCGCACAGAGGTCATCCAGACATTGCTCAACTTTGACCGCTCACTTGCCTACGAGAAGGATAAAGCTGGCTGGACTGCTCTCCACGAAGCTGCTAGCCAAGGCCACGCAGTGGCCATCCTGACATTGCTGAACTTTGCCCCCTCCCTGGCCAAAGAGAGAGATAATGGTGGCTCGACGGCTCTCCACAAAGCTGCTTATTATGGCCGCACAGAGGTCATCCAGACATTGCTGAACTTCGACCGCTCACTTGCCTACGAGAAGAATAAAGATGGCAGGACTGCTCTCGACTTTGCTATCAGGCATGGCCACACAGACTGCAAGAAACTGCTTGAACGCTATACAGCCCAACCATCGGGCTGCCTTCAACAGTGAGCAATAAAATTGTGCGGAGAACCAGTTCTTTATTATTTCAAATCTCCACCTCATACTGCGCCAAACCCGGCGCAGTACCTTTGACCTCCCCATCCTTAATAAACGCCTTTTCACCAATGTTTCTCGACTTTAGTCTTCAGGTAGCACGCCGAAAAATAACTGCAACAATTTTGGAAGAGACTAGAGATATACACGAGATAAAACGAGGCTATGCTTGAGTTCGTTCAGCATTAGCCAGCATTAACCGAACCCTCTGAGTGAACAGAAAATAATCGTCAATTATCTTGATGCTGAAAATAAAAAGATGAAAAAACAGCTGAGGCTGGCAGAAAAAACCATCGCTCAGTTGACAGAATACCGCACAGCCCTGGTTACCGCTGCCGTCACTGGGAAAATCGACTTGCGAAACGTCAAGATTGAAAGCACTTTAGACTCTGCTGAGCAATAATACCCAAAGCATTTTTTATAACTTAATCGAAGGTTACCACTATGAACAAAGCGTTGATTTCCCAGCTAACCAGCCGATTCGAGGAAATTACCCACACATTAGCCGATGCAACCATAGAGTTCTGGTATGCACGGGAGCTGATGTCTGAGCTGGGGTATGACCGCTGGGAAAACTTCACCAAGGTTGTAGATAAGGCCAGAGCTGCCTGTGAAAACTCAGGAAATCCTCAAGACGACCATTTTCGTGACGTCACGAAAATGGTTCAGTTGGGCTCCAGTGCACAGCGCCCTGTTGCTGATGTTATGTTGACCCGCTATGCCTGCTATCTGGTTGCCCAGAATGGCGACCCCCGTAAAGAATCCATTGCCTTTGCCCAAACCTATTTTGCTCTTCAGACCCGAAAACAGGAGGTTCTGGTAGAACGTTTACGGCTTCAGGATCGACTGGATGCCCGGCAAAAGCTCAGGGAATCTGAAACCGAGCTTTCGAGAAATATCTATGAGCGGGGCGTTGATGAACGGGGTTTTGGTCGTATTCGGTCAAAAGGTGATGCCGCCCTGTTTGGAGGCAACAACACCAGAAACATGAAACAAAAGCTGGGTATGCCTGAGAAGCGGCCACTGGCTGATTTCCTGCCTACGGTGACCATTGCAGCGAAGAATCTGGCCACCGAAATTACCAACCACAATGTCACTGAGCATGACTTGCAGGGAGAGCGCCCCATTACGCAAGAACATGTTCAGAACAACCGAAGCGTTCGCACAATGTTGCAGGAACGTGGCATTACACCAGAAGAGTTGCCATCAGAAGAAGATATCAACAAATTGTCTCGTCGCGTGAAAAGCAATGAACGTAAGTTAATCAAGGAAAATCGGCTGCCCAAACCTGCCCGGCAGACTGATAAAAGCTGAATTTGATATTAAGAGAGTGTTTTGCGACACCCACATTTCTAATGGGTATGGTTGCACCCACAATCCAGACATTTCAGGTTTTCATCAAGATTGTTACGACGGTATTTCAAAGGAATGGCGTGGGTATCATCGCGCGGGAAAGCAGGCAGGTCATGTACCTGAAAAGCCATCAGACAAATCTCCTTCTTGATACGCTCTGATAACAGATATCCCGTAACACGATCCGCAAATTATCCCTGATCACGGCATCGGGGCAGCCTTTGATATAGGGACGTATGCACGGCAGGTAGGCATCCAGTTCCATGGTCTATGATGTCCTTTCAAGAAAAGTACCTCTGGCACTCTGTATACTGGGTCCTCTCGTTTCAAAATCACCCTTTTTATTCGAACTGGAGGTGTTTGGTTCATCGCTGGTGTTGTTGTTTGGGTACATAGCCTACCGATTGGAGGATGAGTAATGGATACAGGACAACAATATTTAATTCTGACTCTGGTCTTTGGGTTGCCTCTGTTTGCAGTAGCCATCTGGCTTACTGTTCGAAACAAAAAGCATTAACCCTGCACCCATCGCCCTGAAGCTGCTGCCTGAAAATCAGGTCCATATTCCATTTCAGTTGCAGGTCATTGGCAAACATCTCCTGGAGTTTTGCGACACCCACGGAGTGAGGGAACGAGTTGTTAGAGTTTTGCGACAGCCTCACAAGGCTTATTCCAATTCTCAGTCTCAACAAAACAGACTACCTTGAATAAATTCAGCAACCTAACCGATCAGGCAATGTACAGCTTTTACACCTTTCTACAGTTGTCCAATGTGGCATTTGTAGCAACAGTAATTTCCTTTTTCACAAATCCTGAAGTGGCCACTGGTGAATATTTGGAATGGCAGTTGCCTGTAAACCAACAAAGTGATGCCTCTATATCCGTTCGAGCCAGGTCGGTAAGTGTTGCTAAAAAAACTCAGGGCACACGAACGCAGCCTTTTACTGGGTAACCGCTCATTTGAGGACGTCTTCAAAAATCACAACCTGACTGCCAGCCTTTCCCCTGCAAACAACGCAGGAGATACCTAACGTGAAGCAACTGACAAAACCCTTTACCCGTCTCAACCCTGAGCAGTGGCAACAGATCATTGATCAGCAAATAGCCAGTGGCTTGAGCCAGAAAGCTTTTTGCCAAACTCAAAACATAAGCCTGGCAACATTCACAAACTGGAAACGCAAACTCAGGAATTACAACAACACTGACTCCTTTGATATCGCTCAGGCTTCTGCCCCGGAATGGGTTGAAGTCCCAAACGGGCTGACTGAGCCTCCAGCCAGCTTAAACTGGCAGTTGGAACTTGAGCTGCCCGGTGGCGTTATTCTTCGTATGCGTCGCTGATCATGTTTTTTCCAGAATCTCAGGTTCGGATCTGGCTCTACAACCGGCCCACCGACATGCGTAAATCCTACGACGGCCTGTCTGCCCTGGTGAGAAACAAACTTGAAGAAGACCCACTCAGCGGCCAGCTGTTTGTCTTCATCAACCGCAAACAAACCCAGTGCAAGGTGCTGTATTTTGATCGCAGTGGATACTGTATCTGGAGCAAACGACTGGAACAGGGTCAGTTTCATACTCATGCAGGCAAATCCATCAAGCAAACAATGGCGTGGACAGATCTGAAGCTCATCCTTGAAGGCATTGATACCCGCTGCGTTCAGCAATATAAACGCTACAAACATCAACCGTCCCGTTACACAAAAGGAGAGTCAAAGGTCTATCTTTAACCGCCATGAAATTACCTGTTTCGACCCCCGGCACCACTGACCAGGACCTGCTCCAGCAGATCCTGGTCTTGCTGTCGGAGCGTGATCAGGAAATAGCTTCTCTTAAACATCAGCTGGCCTGGTTTAAACAACAGCTATTTGGTGAAAAATCCGAAAAGCGCCTGATTGAGAATCCGGACCAGCTGGCGCTGGGAGAAATCCTTCAGGACAAGCCTGAAGAGCAGGAAACTCCCACAGAAACCATCACTTACGAACGGCGGAAAAAGAATCGCCCTGAAGACTGTGTGACCGATCAGGGACTGCGCTTTACTGAAGATGTACCGATTGAACTCATCCCGATGCCTGCTGCAGAAATGAAGGGTGAAGACGCAGACCAGTACGAAATCATTGACTACAAGTACACCTATCGGCTGGCGCAGCGCCCTGCCAGCTATGTCATCCTGAAATATCAGCGCGAAGTCGTTCGCCATAAGCCCAGCCAGACGCTAACAACGGTAGCCGCACCATCAGGATTATTTGATCGCAGCTTTGCCGATGTCAGCTTTATCGCAGGTCTGCTGGTAGAGAAGTACCGCTTTCACGCACCGCTTTACCGCCAGCATCAGAAACTTGAGTCCAGTGGTATTACCATCAGCCGTGGAACCCTGACACATCTTGAGCAGCGTGCCGGGCACTTACTCAAACCCATCGCTGACGAAGTGCTCAACAGCTGTCTGGAAAGTCGTGTCCTCACTCTGGATGAAACGCCCGGAAAAGCGGGCCGTAAAAGCAAGGGCAAGATGCAAAGAGGCTACTTCTGGTGTTTTTACGGAGACCAGAATGAGATAGCTTTTACCTTCTCCACCAATCGTTCTGGCAGGGTCGTAGAACCTTATCTGAAAGAGTATAAGGGGGTCTTGCTGACCGATGGTTATTCGGAATACGACCGCCTGTGCATGAAATATCCCAAAATCATCCATGCCCAGTGCTGGACACATAGCAGGAGGTACTTCGTCAAGTCACAAGAGGTCGAGCCAGAAGCCGCAAAAGAGGCGCTGGACTGCATAGGTGCGATCTATCAAGTCGAAGACGAAATCCGCAAAGCTGGGCTGCAAGGCGAAGCAAAGCAGGAATACCGCCAACAGAATGCCAAGCCACTGGTTGATCAGTTCTTTAACTGGCATAAAGAACAACTTCGTCGCCTGAATCTGGTGAAAAGCAACCCATTGAGCAAGGCTCTTGGCTACGTGAACAAACGGGAAAAAGAGCTACGGCTTTATCTGGATAATCCGGATGTCGCCATTGATACGAATCACCTGGAGCGAAGTCTCAGGTGTATCCCGATGGGGAGAAAGAACTGGCTTTTTTGCTGGACAGAAGAAGGGGCAGTCAATGTAGCCGTGTTTCAGACGTTAATCGTCAGTTGTCTTCTTGCAGGCATTGATCCATACAAGTACTTCGTCGATGTGCTTCAGCGCATCAGTTACCATCCGGCTCGAGATATCCGGGAGCTAATCCCACGAATCTGGAAAGAGAAATTCGGGGCCAATCCGTTAAAATCCGATCTCGATAAGTAGGGGGAGTCTATACCCTGCTTGAACGCTTACTTTACTGGCGAAGTCACTGTTTTCGGGCAGATCGACCAGCCATTTATCGTCTGTGCACAAGGCTTAAAGGCTCAGGGCTTTACTTATGAAGCCAGTGCTGTTGTACCTTTCCCCTTTTCTGATAGTGATAAATCAACCCATCTTTATGTGCTCAGGTTGAGTGAGCAAACGGGCAGAATGACGATTAAAGAAAGCCAGCCTTGCCCGGAGTCTTTTAATCAGCCGTATCCATTCACATCAGGGCAATATCTGCGCTCAAAAAAGCCTTTTTTAGTGGTTGATGGACGAGTAGAAAAAACGCTCAATACTCAAAATGCCGGGGCAATTCCTCCCGCCGATATGCCAATCAAGCCTGTGTTGTTTCAAAGCCCTTCAGGTGGTGGCTACGACACTGACGATGACAAGGATTTCAAACGACCGCCCTTTATGCCCGTACCTGACAAAATGATGGTCGACCTGATTCTCCTGCCCACTCTGAGCCTGCCTGCTAACTGGCGTGATTATCTGCCCTTTGTCGGGGTGTACCACTGGCTTACCAATACACAGCCCGAAGGAGTAACGATGGTTGTGCGGTTCGGCGATTCGCCGCCGCTTACCTTCCAAATCAGCCTGGCTGAATCCCGGGAACTGGCGGATAAGCTGCTTAATACACGGGCGCTTTTACACTGGCTCGCCCCCAAACTCAGTGGCAGGGAGCATCTGATACAACAGCTTCTGGAGCTGACAGCAGACTCAGACGAACTACCCGGCCCATTATCTGAAGAAATCCTTAAATCCCTCCGAAAGCAACTGGCTATCGTGTTGGAACTACCCGATACAGAGTTCAGTCTTGAGTTTGAATACTCGGAACTGGAACGCACTTTTAGAAGACAGACCAAGACTCAGACACTCCCCGGAACCATACAGCTGGGAAACTCCGAAAGCACAAGTTCACAAAATCCCGCAGTGGCTAAAGGCAACAAACAGAGTTATTCAGGCAGCCAGAAACGGCGCAAAAAAAAACAAAACCAGCCAAAGCAGAATTATCCAGAACCTGATAACAAACGTACCGATTACACTCATAATGCATTTTCCGGGAATGTTGAGTATTACACCATCAAGCTGCATCAAACTGAATATCACGTCAGCAAACGACAGGTGTTAGCGATTCTGGACAGGCCTTTGTCAGAAGCCGGTTTAAGGTTATCTTGTCTGGATTGCCAACAAAGCGGGCTTGCGCTTCAGGAAGTAATGCCTCACGCAGAAGGGCACTGGCTAACATGCGATCGGTGTCAACAATTCAGACCCGCTGCAGGTACCCTTGATGCGCGCCAAATAATGCTACAAAGCCATACCCAAAGTCAGTGCACTCACTACAGAGGGCAGGTACTGGCAATACCTTTAATGGACAATACTCTGACTCTGTTCCGTTTCATGATTCGTTTTGGAACGGAAGAAACCCTGCTCGACCTGTTACAACAGTTCGATTTACCGATAGATGCTGAGGATTTAAATCAGACAGATCGTAACCGCAGAACCGTGCTTCACGATCTGGCTCAATATACTTCACCGGCAGTCATTCGGTCGTTTCTGCAGCGTTTCAAACATTGGGTAACAGCTGAACTAATACAGCGTCCAAACAATTGCGGCTGGTCTTCAGCACACTACCTGTTTCAATATCAGTCAGAACAGGCCATCATTGAAACCATTCAATCTATTGGCAAGATGGTTACCTGGAAATTACAGTCCCGGCAGAACCACCGAGGTTCAACCCCGCTTCATATTCTTTATGACCGGAATTTCTTCCGGGCAGTGGTGGAAGTGTTTCAAGGATTACAAAATCAGAGACTCGACCGATTAATGGCAATACAGGATTTCAGCGGCGTGAACCTGCTGCATATTCTTTTTGCCAGTGGCAGTACCCCGCTGATTTATCATTTTATTGACCAGCACTATTACTTGATGACCAGTGATATGCTGGGGTGTGAAAAAGCCGGTACTGACGAAACGCCACTGCACATACTGTTTAAGCAGGGTTCTTCATCTACGATTCAACGGCTTATTGACGGCTGCTATGGTTCCATTCGCCTTAATAAGCTGTTAGGCAAAAAACGAGCCACTGATGGCTATACCCCGCTGCATCTTCTCTTTGCCAGAGGTGATATCTCACTGACCAAAGCATTACTGGACAACCTTGGACGTTGTATTCACAGAAGGGAAGCATTAAAAACCAACCGTGCCGGTGTCTCTGTACTTCAGATGTTGTTACAGAAGGCTTCTCCTATAGCTGCATTGTCCTGGCTGTGTCTGGTTAACTCTAAGCATGAGCAGTTTCTAAAACCACTTCTGGAGACCAACCCTGAACTCAGCTGGGACGAGCTGCTTGATCAGGCCGGGCAGCTCCGGGTCATGACTCCACAACTTAACTGGTTGAAGAAAGAGCGAGAAAAACTTGAACCATCATTTGTTGGAGTTTCGGCACCGCTTTCAGAGCCTTTGGCTTCAACAAGGCTTGAGCCCGGACCATCAGCTCCGCCGCTGCTTGTACCGGAAGAAGATGAACCTGGGTTATTTGAATCAAGTCAAGATACAAAAAGTCTGGAAGCACCCAAACCCGTTAGATCGAAAGCAACGACTTCGGAAGCCTCCATTGCAAAGGCTGAAAAATCTTCAGACGTTATAAGCATCACAGAAAAATCCATAGTCACTGTCGCCAGTGGTGAAAACCAGTTACACGAAATAGCAAGAAACAGCTCACCTGAAGATATTGCAGCAATCTTCGAACGCAATGCGGAAACCATTACGCCAGCCATGCTATCAAAAGCCAATAATGCTGGCTGTTCGCCTTTTCATATATTGGTTGATCGAGGTATCAGCGCCGGTACTATTTTGTCTTGGCTTTTGCATGGTTTATCAGATGCTGTGGCCGTTGAGCTGCTTGATAAAAATCTTTTTGACGAACTTAGCTGGCGGCATTTATACGATTATGCTCGTGTATCTCCTTATCTTGAAAAAGACCTGAAACTCAAACAGGTTCTGGAGCTGCTTAAGCCGATATTCAATCAAGAACCCACGTCATCTGAAATGGCTTCATCGCCATCAACTGAGGAGTTTTCAGACGCAGTGGCTCATATGGAATGTCCAATTTGCATGGAGGCAATGGCCGAAAATGTTGCGGCCACTCCCTGTTGCGGTCAACTCTTCCATAAAGATTGCATTACCCGTTGGGTAGAAGGCAAAAAACAGTGTTCTCTCTGTCGTGAGAGTATTTCAGCCAATCAATTAACAACCATCCGACTGCCTGATATTGTTGTGACGAAAGTGTTTGATGCTCGGCCTAAAGTGAAGCCAGAAGAAAAAAGCTCGTCGCCTGATGGAGCAAAAGGTTTTGCCTTTGGTGTTGAACCTGACTTTAAAGCCGGTATGCAATTGGAAACGACAGATAAGATGGGCGATACACCATTACCCCACTTGGCTACTGGTCAAGGCCAAACAGACACCGTCGAAGCCAAGGTATTGTCGGACATTGACCGAATCATCCGCTTTTGGGATTTTAACGTTGCTGCCCGGAATGGCAACACATGGTTGATCAGGGAATCGCTGAAGGTTGATCCCTCCCTGGCCAAAGAGAAGGCTAACGATGGCTCGACGGCTCTCCACTCAGCTGCTCGTAATGGCCAACTAGAAACCATCCAGACATTGCTGAACTTTGACCCCTCCCTGGCCAAAGAGAAGGATAACTATGGCTGTACGGCTCTCCACTTAGCTGCTTATAACGGCCACACAGAGGCCATCCAGACATTGCTGAACTTTGACCCCTCACTGGCCAAAGAGAAGGATAACTATGGCTGTACGGCTCTCCACTTCGCTTCTGAATGTGGCCACTTAAAGGCCACCCAGACATTGCTGAAGTTTGACCGTTCTCTGGCCAAAGAGAAGGATTATTATGGCAATACGGCTCTTCACAAAGCTGTTTCTAATTTTTGGGGCCATACAGTGGTTATCCAGACATTGCTGAAGTTTGACCGCTCGCTGGCCAAAGAGAAGGATAACTACGGCGAAACCGCTCTCCACAAAGCTGCTCGTGAGGGATGCACAGCGGACATTCGGACATTGCTGAACTTTGACCGCTCCCTGGCCAAAGAAAAGGATAACGATGGCAAAACGGCTCTCGACTTTGCTATCAAGTGTGGCCACAGAAAGTGCAAGAAACTTCTTGAAGACTATGGAGCCCAACCATCGGGCAGCCTTCAACAGTGAGCAATAAAATTGCGCGGAGAACCGATTCTTGATTATTTCAAACCTCGCCCTCATACTGCGCCAAACCCGTCGCAGTACCTTTGACCTCCCCATCCTTAATAAACGCCTTTTCACCAACGTTTCTCGACTTTAGTCTTCAGGTAGCACGCCGAAAAATAACTGCATCAATTTTGGAAGAGACTAGCAGCCTGTCGGACTTAAGCGTCCGTAGCGAGGATTGCAAGAAATTGAGGATAAAAATCTCTGTTTCTGAGGAGAATAGCGAGCTATTTGACGAAGAAACAGAGATTTTTAGACCAATTTATTGCAACCGCAGTAGGACAGTCTTAAGTCCGACAGGCTGCTAGTGCAGCTAAGCCTTGATATCCATACAGCCCTCGTTCCCAAGCTCTGAGGTCGCCATTCCCGCGAAAGCGGGTATCCAGCGCCAACTGTGGGCCTCTGCCTTCTCGCGGATGAAAAGGCCAGGGGCACCGGGCAGTATGGTTCTGGTGGTGATTCAGTGTGGATTCCCGCCTTCGCGGGAATGACGTGAGTCTAGCCGGGAATGACGGGAGGGTAACCAGGGTTTTTCGACAACCTCGGAGCATGGGAACGAGTTGTTGGAGTTTTGCGACAGCCTCACAAGGCTTATTCCAATTCTCAGTCTCAAAAAAACAGACTACCCTGTATAAACTCAGCAACCTAACCTCTTTGGCAATGTACATCTTTTACACCTTTCTACAGCTGTCGACTGTATCATTTGTAGCAACAGTACTTACCATTTTGACAAATCCTGAAGTGGCCGCTGGTGAATATTTGGAATGGCAGTTGCCTGTAAACCAACAAAGTGATGCCTCTATATCCGTTCGAGCCAGGTCGGTAAGTGTTGCTACAAAAACTCAGGGCACACGAACACAGTCTTTTACTGGCGAAGTCACTATTTCCGGGCAGATTAACCAGCCATTTATTGTCTGTGCACAAGGCTTAAACGCTCAGGGCTTTACTTATGAAGCCAGTGCTGTTGTACCTTTCCTTTTTTCTGATAGTGATAAATCAACCCATCTTTATGTGCTTAGGTTGAGTGAGCGAACGGGCAGAATGACGATTAAAGAAAGCCAGCCTTGCCCGGAGTCTTTTAATCACCCGTATCCATTCACATCAGGGCAATATCTGCGTTCAAAAAAGCCTTTTTTAGTGGTAGATGGACGAGTAGAAAAAACGCGCGATACTCAAAATGCCGGGGCAATTCCTCCCGCCGATATGCCAATCAAGCCTGTATTGTTTCAAAGCCCTTCAGGTGGTGGCTACGACACTGACGATGACAACGATTTCAAACGACCGCCCTTTATGCCCGTACCCGACAAAATGATGGTCGACCTGATTCTCCTGCCCACTCTGAGCCTGCCTGCTAACTGGCGTGATTATCTGCCCTTTGTCGGGGTGTACCACTGGCTTACCAATACACAGCCCGAAGGGGTAACGATGGTTGTGCGGTTCGGTGATTCGCCGCCGCTTACCTTCCAAATCAGCCTGGCTGAATCCCGGGAACTGGCGGATAAGCTGCTTGATACACGGGCGCTTTTACACTGGCTCGCACCCAGACTCAGTGGCAGGGAGCAACTGATACAACGGCTTCTGGCGCTGACAGCAGACTCAGATGAACTGCCCAACCCATTATCTGAAGAAATCCTTAAATCCCTCCGAAAGCAACTGGCTATCGTGTTGGAACTTCCAGATACTGAGTTCAGTCTTGAGTTTGAATACTCGGAACTGGAACGCACTTTTAGAAGACAGACCAAGACTCAGACACCCCCCGAAACCATACAGTTGGGAAACTCCGAAAGCACAAGTTCACAAAATCCCGCAGTGAATAAAGGCAACAAACAGCGTTATTCAGGCCGCCAGACACGCAACAATGAAAAACAACAAAACCAGCCAGAGCAGAATTACCCAGAACCTGATAACAAAGGTACCGATTTCACTCATAATGCATTTTTCGGGGATGATGAGTATTACACCGTCATACTGCATCAAACCGAATATCACGTCAGCAAACGACAGGTGTTAGCGAATCTGGACAGGCCTGCGTCAGAAGCCGGTTTAAGGCTATCTTGTATGGATTGCGAACAAAGCGGGTTTTTGCTTCAGGAGTTACTGCCTCACGCAGAAAGGCACTGGATAACATGCGATCAGTGTCAACAATTCAGACCCATTGCAGGTACCCTTGACGCACGCCAAGTAATGCTAAAAAGCCATACCCAAAGTCAGTGCACTCGGTACAGAGGGCAGGTACCGGGAACACCTTCAATGGACAATACTCTGACTCTGTTCCGTTTCATGATTCGTTTCGGAACGGAAGAAACCCTGCTCGACCTGTTACAACAATTCGATTTACCGATAGTCGCTGAGGATTTAAATCAGACCGATCGTAACCACAGAACCGTGCTTCACGATCTGGCCCAATATACTTCACCGGCAGTCATCCGGTCGTTTCTGCAGCGTTTCAAGCATTGGCTAACCGCTGAACTGATACAGCTTCCAGACAATGACGGCTGGACATCAGCACACTACCTGTTTCAATATCAGTCAGAACAGGACATCATGGAAACCATTCGATCCAATGGCAAGATGATTACCTGGGAATTGCAGGCCCGGCAGAATCGCAGAGGTTCAACTCCGCTTCATATTCTTTATCACCGGAATTTCTTCCGGGCAGTGGAGGGAGTGTTTCAAAGATTACAAAATCAGACAGGCAGACCTGTTCGCCAGGATCTGGCAATGCAGAATTTCAGTGGCGCAAACCTGCTGCATATTCTTTTTGCCAGTTGCAGTAACACGCTGATTTATAATTTTATTGACCAGAATTATTCCCTGATGACCGGTGCTATGCTGGAGGCTGAAGCCCATAATGGCGAAACGCCACTGCACATACTGTTTGGTCAGGCTTATCCATCTACCATTCAACGGCTTATTGAAGGCTGTCGCATTTACCTTGACTCTAAGGTGTTAGGCAAAAAACGAGCCATTGATGGCTATACCCCGCTGCATCTTCTCTTTGCCAGAGGTAATATCTCACTGACCAAAGCATTTCTGGGCAGGGTTTACTTTGATTATCTCATAGGATTAACAACCAACCATGCCGGTGTCTCTGTATCTCAGATGTTTTTACAGCATACTTCTCCTGCAGCTGCATCGTCCTGGTTGCGGGCTAACCTTGAGCATAAGCATGAGCAGCTTCTAAAAACACTTTTGGAGACTAACCCTGAACTCAGCTGGGACCAGCTGTTTCAACAGGCCGGGCTGCTTCAAGTCAGGTCACATCGACTTGACTGGTTGAAGGTAGAGCGAGAAAAAAGCATCACAGAAAAATCCATAGTCACTGTCGCCAGTGGTGAAAACCAGTTACACGAAATAGCAAGAAACAGCTCACCTGAAGAGATTGCAGCATTCTTTGAACGCAATGCTGAAACCATTACGCCAGCCATGCTATCGAAAGCCAATATTACTGGTTGTACGCCTTTTCATATATTGGTTGATCGAGGTATCAGCGCCGGTACTATTTTTTCCTGGCTTTTGCATGGTTTATCAGATGCTGTGGCCAATGAGCTGCTTGATAAAGATCTCTTTGACGCACTTGGCTGGCAGCCTTTATACGATTATGCCCGTGTATCTTCTTATCTTGAAAAAGACCTGAAGCTCAAACAGGTTCTGGAGCTGCTTGAGCCGATATTCAATCAAAAACCTACATCATCGGAAATTGCTTCATCGCCATCAACTCAGGAGTCTACAGACGCAGTGGCTCACATGGAGTGTCCAATTTGTATGGAGGCAATGGTCGAAAATGTTGCGGCCACTCCCTGTTGCGGTCAACTCTTCCATAAAGATTGCATTACCAGTTGGGTAAAAAGCAAAAATGAGTGTTCTCTCTGCCGCAAGAGTATTTCAGCCAATCAATTAACAACCATCCGACTGCCTGAGATTTTTGTGACGAAAGTGTTTGATGTTCAGCCGAAAGTGAAGCCAGAAGAAAAAAGCTCGTCGCCTGATGGAGCAAAATTACCCCACTTTGCTTCCGGTCAAGGTCACACAGGGACCATCAAGGCCAAGGTATTGCCGGACAGTGACCGAATCAAGCGCCTTCGGGATTTGCACTCTGCTGTCCGCACTGGCATCACACCATTGATCAAGAAAATGCTGGCGTTTGAACCCTCCCTGGCCAAAGAGAAGATTGATGGCGAAACGGCTCTCCACTTGGCTGCTTCGGAAGGCCAAACAGAGGTCATCCAGACATTGCTGAACTTTGACCCCGCCCTGGTCAAAGAGAAGAATATCTTTGGCGAAACGGCTCTCCACAAAGCTGCTTATGAAGGCCCCACAGAGACCATCCAAAAATTGCTGAAAATTGCCCCCTCACTGGCCAAAGAGAAGGACAACGATGGCAAAACGGCTCTCCACAATGCTGCTTTTCTTGGCCACACAGTGGCCATCCAGACATTTCTGGACTTTGACCGCTCACTGGCCAAAGAGAAGGACAACGATGGCAAAACGCCTCTCCACACAGCCGCTGATTGGGACCATCCAGAGGTCATCCAGAAATTGCTGGACTCTGACCGCTCACTGGCCAAAGAGAAGGATAAATATGGCAGGACAGCTCTCGACTATGCTATGCAGCTTATCTGCACAGACTGCAAGAAACTTCTTGAAGACTATGGAGCCCAACCATCGGGCAGCCTTCAACAGTGAGCAATAAAAGTGAAAATCACTGAATTACGGAGGAATCATTTATTGTCTGTTGTCACTGAGTGACACTATCTCAGTAGCACTATCTCAGTAGCACTATCCTGCATGCACCAAAAATCATTTTGTTAGTTGTACTTACCAACCTGTTTTGAACTTTCATTCTAAAACTGTCTCTGACTGACTAAAAATTTCTAAACGTCCTTGTTGATCAAAGATAAATAACAACTTTGCAGGAGCCCGTCATGCATGGAATAGATAATAAACCCGTTATTGAACCGCCAATAACGCAAACTCAAGTCCTATCGCTAACACCAACGGGTAACAGTGCAGGCTGGTCCATTACTGTATCTGACGAGGAAAAAAAATCTTCATTTCAGGATTTAACCTCAGATACGCTGTCCCTGATTTTTCGCCATTTGAAACTTCGGGATATTCGCAGTTTACAAAAGGTTTGTACCCGCCTTCGCGACGTGATCAAAGAAGATAGCGCTCTGGCAAAAGCCTGGTATCGCCAGTTTTCTTCGGCACACCAGAATCAGCTGAAGATGACGCTCTCCTTAAAAGACAAGAATCAATTCCGAGCCTGGTTTGAGTTGTTTTCCATTGATAAGGCGTTACTCCGGTCACTTACAGAGCGCGAGCCGACGAGTGTTTATTCACCGGCTCTATTATTTTTCACCAGGGCTAAGCTGATGTCTCAATGTAAAACCTTTGAATTAGTCAGAAAAGCCACCATTGACAAAATTTATAAAGCCAACTCAGACACCAGCTCTGACGAGCTCCTGATTATGGAAGCTGACAATAGAGTCTACTCAGCCGACCTCAGTGCTGATGGCCGCTATCTGGTCACCGCCAATGGCGACAATACAGTAAAAATCTACGGCCACAAGACGGATGGAACATGGGAAATTAAAACCACCATTCCTCTTGATAGACAGGTCGTATCAGCAATTTTCAGTCCCGATGGTCACCATCTGTTGATCGTCTGTTCGTATGGCTATGGCATGGTGAAGGTATTTGACCTGGGATCTAATGAAACATGGCAACCAAAGGCCACCATTCGCCATGATAATCTAATCTCTTCTGCCACTTTCAGCACCGATAGTCGACATGTAGTAACCGCCAGTTTGGATCACACAGCAAAAATCTACAGTCAGAAGGATGATGGATCATGGAATTCAACTGCCATCCTTGCCCATTACGATGCTATCCATTCAGCCATTTTCAGCACCGATGGCCGCCATTTGCTAATTGCCTGCAGGGATAAAACCGCGAAAATCTACAGCCAGAACGGCAGATTATGGGAAGAAAAAGAAGTTTTTCCCCATGAGGAGGCTATCCTGTCAGCCGCCTTCAGCGCCGATGATCGCTATGTGGTTACCGTCGGTATGAATGATTGCAAGGCAAGAATCTATGAGAAGAAATCCGATGGATCATGGGAAGAAAATACCTTCATTCAACACACTAAATATGTCAAATCCGCCACCTTCAGCCCCGATGGCCGTCATTTAGTGACGGCCAGAAGAGATCAAACCGTGAAAATTTACGGCCGAAAAGCCGATGGCTTATGGAAAGAAAAAGCCTCTTTTTTCCATGATGATTGGGTCTTTTCAGCCACCTTCAGCCCTGACGGCCGTCATGTGGTGACTGCAAGCAAGGACGGAACGGCGAAAATCATTGGTCAGCAGGATGATGGCTCATGGTTAGAAAAAGCCAACATTTTCCATGATGACTCTATTTCATCGGCCAGCTTCAGCGCCGATGGCAGCCAGGTGATCACATCCAGTATGGATGGCATAGTGAAAATCACTGAATTACGGAGAAATCATTCATTGTCTGCTGTCACTGAGTGACATCTTTCTGCATGCACCGAAAGGCATTTTGTTAGTTCCACTGATCAGCCTGTTATGAACGTTCATTCTGAAATTTTCTCTAACTGACTGAATATTTTTTAACTGCCCTTGTTGATCAACGATAAAAAGCAACTTTGCAAGAGCCAGTCATGAATGGCATAAATAAAAATCGCGTTACTGAATCACCACTAACACAAGCTCTATCGCTAACAACAACGGATAACAGTGCGGGCAGGTCCGTTACTGTATCTGACAAGGAAATAAAATATTCATTTCAGGATTTAACCTCAGATACACTGTCCCTGATTTTTCGCCATTTGAAACTTCGGGATATTCGCAGTTTACAAAAGGTATGTACCCGCCTTCGCGACCTGATCAAAGAAGACAAGGCTCTGGCAAAAGCCTGGTTTCGCCAGTTTTCTTCATCACACCAGAATCAACTGAGAATGCCCCTCACCATTAAAGATAAGAATCAACTCCGAGCCTGGTTTGAGTCCTTTTCCGATGATCAGGCGTTACTCCAGTCACTCACAGAGCGCGAGCCGACGAGTGTTTATTCACCCGCTCTATTATTTTTCACCAGGGCTGAGCTGATGTCTCAATGTAAAACCTATGAATTAGTCACCAGAGCCACCATTGACAAAACTTATAAAGCGAACTCATCCCCCCCCATTGCCGGTCCCTTGAATAGGCCAGAGCTCAATAGGGTTAACTCAGCCGCTCTCAGTGCTGATAGCCGCTATCTGGTCACAGCTAATGGAGACCATACGGCAAAAATCTACGGCCTCAAGGCTAATGGAATATGGGAAATAAAAACCACTATTCCCCATGACAAACCGGTTGTATCAGCCATTTTCAGCCCCGATAGTCACCATCTATTAACCGTAAGTTTTAATGCGGCGAAGATATATGATCTGGCATGGGATGAATCATGGGAACCAAACACTACCTTTCGCCATGGTGCTCTCATCAATTCAGCCACCTTCAGCACTGATAGTCGTCATGCGGTGATCACCGGTTGTGATAACACAGGGAAAATCCTTAGCCGGAAGGATGATGGATCGTGGCGATTAACGGCCACCCTCAGGAAAGCCTACAACTCAGCCAACTTCAGCGATGATGGCTGCCATGTGGTCACCACCTCTTTTAATAAAACGGTGGAAATTCATAGCCAGAAGGCGGATGGATCATGGGAAGAAACAGATTCCATTCCCCATAGTGGTAAAGTCATTTCAGCCAATTTCAGCCCCAATGGTTGCTATTTGGTCACCGCCAGTATGGATTGCAGGACGAAACTCTTTGAGAAGAAGTCCGATGGATCATGGAAAGAAAATACCCTCACTCGATACAACAACGTTAACAAATCGGCCACCTTCAGCCCCGATAGCCGCCATTTAGTGACCGGCAGCAACTTTGGCACAGTGAATATCTACGGTCGAAACGCCAATGGTGTATGGAAAGTAAAAGCCATTTTTTTCCATGATGATGAAGTATTGTCAGCCAGCTTCAGCCCTGATGGCCGCCACCTGGTGTCAATTTACAAGCGTTGTAAAACGGCAAAAATCATTGGTCAGCAGGATAATGGCTCATGGTTAGAAAAAGCCAACATTGTCCATGATGACTTTATCACATCGGCCAGCTTCAGCGCCGATGGCAGTCAGGTGATCACATCCAGTAAAGATGGCATAGTGAAAATCACTGAATTACGGAGAAATCATTAATTGTCTGCTGTCACTGAGTGACACCCTTTTGAATGTACCGAAAGTCATTTTGTTAATTTCACTGACCAGCCTGTTATGAACTTTCACTCTGAAACTGTCTCTGACTGACTAAATAATTTTTAAACGTCCTTGCTGATCGTAGATAAATAACAACTTTTCAGGAACCAGGCATGCATGGAATAAATAATAAGCCCGGTATTGAACCACCACTGACGCAGGCTCTATCGCTAACACCAACGGGTATCCATGCAGGCAGATCCATCGCTGTAGCTGACAAGAAAGAAAAGCAAAAACATTCATTGCAGGATTTGGCCTCAGATACACTGTCCCTGATCTTTTGCCATTTGAAACTTCGGGATATTCGCAGTTTACAGAAGGTCTGTACCCGTCTTCGCGACGTTATCAGAGAAGATAAGACACTGGCAAAAGCCTGGTATCGCCAGTTTTCTCCTCAACATCAGTCTCAACTAAGGATGACCATCACTGTAAAAAATAAGAATCAACTGCGTGCCTGGTTTGAATCGTTTTCCAATGATCAGGCGTTCATCGAGTCGCTTACGAATCGCCGACCAACGAGTGTTTATTTACCTGCTCTGTTATTTTTCACCAAGGCTGAGCTGATGTCGAACTGTAAAACCTTTGAATTAGTCACTAAAGCTACCATTGATAAAACTTATAAAACCAACTCAGCCACCGGCATTATTAATCGCATCCGCCTGGGACAGCTCAGTAAAGTCAATTCAGCCGCCCTCAGCAGCGATGGCCGTTATCTGGTCACCGCCAATGGAGACAATACGGCAAAAATCTACAGTCAAAACCCTGATGGAACATGGGAAATTAAAACCACCATTCCTCATGAAGGCCATGTCAAATCAGCGATTTTCAGCCCCGATAGTCATCATTTAGTCACCGTCAGTAGTAATAGCATGGCAAAGATATGTGACCTGGAATGCAATGAATCATGGGAACCAAACACCACCATTTCCCATGAAAATCACATCAGATCAGCTGCCTTCAGCACCGATAGCCAACATGTGTTGACCGCCAGTATGGATGGAACGGCGAAAATCCATAGCCAAAAGCGCGATGGTTCCTGGCAGTTAACAGCCATCCTTCCTCATGAGAAATCGCTCTATTCGGCCAGTTTCAGCACCGATGGCTGCCATGTGGTTACCGCCAGTTACGATAACACTGCGAAAATCCATAGTCAGCAGACCGATGGATCATGGACAGAAAAAAAGGTTTTTCCCCATGAGGCGACTGTCCTGTCAGCCGCCTTCAGCGCCGATGGTCGCTATCTGGTCACTGCCAGTATGGATTACAAAGCGAAAATCTATGAGAAGAAGTCCGATGGATCATGGATAAAAAATACCACTATACAACACAAAGATACTGTCAACTCGGGCACTTTCAGCCCCGATAGCCGCCATCTGGCGACTACCAGCAGAGATCGCACAGTGAAAATTTACGGCCGAAAAGTCGATGGCTTATGGGAAGAAAAAGCCTCCTTTCCCCATAAGCTTTGGCTCTTGTCAGCCAACTTCAGTCCTGATAGCCGCCATCTAGTGACTACTGTCTTGTTTTGTAAAACGGCGAAAATCATTGGTCAACAGGATGATGGCTCATGGTTAGAAAAAGCCAACATTGCCCATAATGACTGGATCTCATCGGCCACCTTTAGCGCCGATGCCAGTCAGGTGATCACATCCAGTGAAGATGGCATAGTGAAAATTACTGAACTAAGGAGGAATTATTTATCGCCTGCTGTCACTGAGTGACACCATTCTGCATGCACAAAAAGTCATTTTGTCAGTTTTACTTACCAACCTGTTATGAACTTTCATCCCGGAACTGTCTCTGACTAACTAAATAATTTTCAAAATCCCCTCATAATCGAGAATAAACACCAGCTTTGCAGGATCCAGACATGGATGGAATCAATAATTCCGGTTTTGAGCAACCACTGACGCAAGTTCAAGCTCTATCGCTAAGACCAACGGGTCACCACGCGGCCAGGTCCATCACTGAAGCTGACAAGCAAGAAAAGCAAAATCTTTCATTGCAAGATTTAGACTCAGATACACTTTCCATGATCTTTTGCCATTTGAAACTTCGGGATATTCGCAGTTTACAAAAGGTATGTACCCGCCTTCGGGAAGTTATCAAAGAAGATAACACACTGGCAAAAGCCTGGTATCGCCAGTTTTCATCACCACACCAGAATCAACTGGGGATGACCATCACCAGCAAAGATAAAAATCAACTCCGAGCCTGGTTTGAGTCGTTTTCCAATGATCAGGCGTTAATCAAGTTACTCACAGATCGCCAGCTGACGAGTGTTTATTCACCTGCTCTATTATTTTTCACCAAGGCTAAGCTGATGTCTCAATGTGAAACCTTTGAATTAGTCACTAAGGCCTCCATTGACATAAAGTGTGATGTGTACTCAGCAGAACTCAGTGCTGATGGCCGATACCTGGTCACCGCCAATGAAGACCATACGGCAAAAATCTACGGCCAAAAGGCTGATGAAACATGGGACAAAGAAACCAGCATTCCCTATGACTTCTGGGTCCAATCAGCGACCTTCAGCAACGACAGTCAACATGTAGTGACAGCCAGTCTGGATGGCAGGGCCAAGATATATGATCTGGTGCGCAATGAATCATGGGAACCAAACACCACCATTGCCCATGATCTTGACATCACGTCAGCTGCCTTCAGCACCGATTGCCAACATGTAGTGACCGCCAGTGGCGACCGAACAGCGAAAATCCATAGCCAACAACGCGATGGGTCATGGAAATTAACCGCTACCCTTCGCCATAAAGGAGCTGTCTGGTCAGCCAGTTTCAGCACCGATGGCCGCTATGTGGTAACCGCCAGTGATGATAATACTGCGAAAATCCATAGACAGGTAGTCGATGGATTATGGGAAGAAATAGATGTCATCCGCCATAATGACATTGTCCGGTCAGCCACCTTCAGTCCCAATGGCCACTATTTGGTGACTGCCAGTAATGATCGCACTGCGAAAATCTATGAGCAGAAGTCCGATGTTTCATGGGAAAAAAATACCATCATTCGACGCGAGGAACCTATTAGCTCAGCCACCTTCAGCCCCGATGGCCATCACTTGGTGATTGCCTGCCAGGATGGCACAGTGAAAATTTGCAGCAGAAAAGCCAATGGTTTATGGGAAGAAAAAGCCACCTTTTCCCATAAGCGTTGTACCTTATCAGCCACCTTCAGCCCAGATGGCCGTCATCTGGTGACTGCGAGCAGGGACAAGACGGCGAAAATCATTGGTCAGCAGGATGATGGCACATGGTCAGAAAAGGCCAGGATTGTTCATGATGGCCCTATCTTATCGGCCACCTTTAACGCCGATGGCAGTCAGGTGATCACATCCAGTGAGGACGGCACAGTGAGAATCACTGAACTGCGAAGGAATCATCTATTGTCTGCTGTCACTGAGTGACGCTATCTCATCAACACCATTGCGCATGCACCGAAAGTCATTTTGTTAGTTTCACTGACCAGCCTGTTTTGAACTTTCATTCTGGAAATGTCTCTGCTCACTAAATAATTTTTAAACCGCCCTGACGATCGAGAATAATCAACAGCTTTGCAGGATCCAGACATGAATGGAATCAATAATTCCGGTTTTGAACCACCACCGACGCCAGCTCCAACCAAAGTCCCGGCACTAACGGGTAACTACGCGGGCAGGTCCACCTCTATAGCTGACACGAAAGAAAAGCAAAAACTTTCATTACAGGATTTACCCTCAGAGACACTGTCCTTAATTTTTTGCCATTTGAAACTTCGGGATATTCGCAGTTTACAAAAGGTATCTACCCGCCTTCGCGACACTATCAAAGAAGATAACGCTCTGGCAAAAGCCTGGTTTTGCCAGTTTTCTTCAGAACACCAGTTTCAACTAAGGATGACCATCGCTGGAAAAGATAAGAATCAACTCCGAGCCTGGTTTGAGTCGTTTTCGAATGATCAGGCGTTACTCGAGTCACTCTCAGATCGGCAGCCGACGAGCGTTTATCTAGCAGCTCTGTTATTTTTCAGCAGGGCTGAGCTGATGTCCAAATGTGAAAGATTTGAATTAGTCACTAATGCCACCATTGACAAAATATATAAACCCAACCCAGACCTTCAATTAGTCGATCGTATCCACCTGGAACACCTCAATAGAGTCAATTCAGCCGCCCTCAGTAGTGATGGCCGCTACCTGGTCACGGCCAATGGCGACAATACGGCAAAAATCTACGGCCACAAGCCTGATGGATCATGGGAAATAAAAACAACCATTCCTCATGAAGGATGGGTCAAATCAGCGAATTTCAGCCCCGATAGTCACCATGCAGTGAGCTTCAGTGGTGATGGCACAGCGAAGATTTATGCTCTGGGATGCAATGAATCATGGGAACCAAAAGCCACCATTACTCATTATGATCTCATCAGATCAGCCACCTTCAGCAACGATGGTCGACATATCGTGACCGCCAGTTTGGATAACACAGTTAAAATCAGTAGCCAAAAAGATGATGGATCATGGGTGTTATCAGTCATCTTTTCCCATCATTGTGATATCTATTCAGCCACTTTCAGCACCGATGGCTGCTACGCGTTAATCGCCTGTCAGGATAGGACAGTGAAAATCCATCGCCAGAAGGACAATCCATCATGGGAAGTAAAAGATGTCATTCAACATGGTGGCAGTGTCATCTCAGCCACCTTCAGCGCCGATGGTGACTGTGTAGCCACTGCCAGTATTGTCGATTGCAAGGCGATCATTTACAGCAAGAAGACTGATGGATCATGGGCAGAAAATGCCGTCATTCAACACAGGGGACCTGTCAAGTCGGCCAACTTCAGCCCCGATGGCCGACATCTGGTGACTGCCAGCTATGATCACACAGTAAAAATTTACGACAGAAAAGCCAATGGCTTATGGGAAGAAAAAGCCACCTTTTCCCATAGGAGTCTGGTCATATCAGCCACCTTCAGCCCTGATGGCCGCCATCTGGTGACTGCCAGCTATGACAAAACGGCGAAAATCATTGGTCAGCAGGATGATGGGTCATGGTCAGAAAAAGCCGCCATTGTCCATGATGACTGGCTCTCATCGGCCAACTTTAGCGCCGACGGCAGCCAGGTAATCACATCCAGTGAGGACGGCACGGTGAGAATCACTGAACTGCGAAGGAATCATTTATTGTCTGCTGTCACTGAGTGACGCTATCTCAGTAACACCATCCTGCATCCACCAAAAGTCATTTTGTTAGTTTCACTGACCAGCCCGTCTTGAACTTTCATTCTGGAACTGTCTCTAACTAAATAACTTTTTAACCGCCCTGGCGATCGAGAATAAACACCCGCTTTACAGGATCAAGATATGCATGAAATAAATAATAATTCCGTTATTGAACCACCATCAGTGCAAGCTCTATCGCTAACACCAACGGGTAACCACGAGGGCAGGTCCATCACTGAAGCTGACGAGCAAGAAAAGCAAAAACTTTCATTGCAAGATTTAGACTCAGATACACTTTCCATGATTTTTTGCCATTTGAAACTTCGGGATATTCGCAGTTTACAAAAGGTATGTACTCGTCTTCGCGACACAATCAAGGAAAATAACGCTCTGGAAAAAGCCTGGTATCGCCAGTTTTCTTCAGCACAACAGAATCAACTGAGGATGACCATCAGCGCAAAAGATAAGAATCAACGCCGTGAGTGGCTTGAGTCGTTTTCAAATAATAAGGCGTTAGTCGAGTCACTCCTGGATCTCCAGCCGACGAATATTTATTTACCTGCACTATTATTTTTCGCCCGGACTGAGCTGATGTCTAAATGTAAAACCTTTGAATTAGTCACTAAAGCCACCATTGACAAAACTCATGAAATCAACCCAGCCATCAGCCTACAAAACCCCAACGCTAACGCAAGTCTCAACAAGGTCAAATCAGCGGCCCTCAGTGCCGATGGCTGCTATCTGGCAACCACCAATGGCGACCATAGAGCAAAAATCTACCGCCAAAATCCTGATAAAACATGGGAACTAGAAACCTCTTTTCCTCATGAAAGCAATTTCCAACCAGCCATTTTCAGCCCCAATAGTCACCATTTAGTAACCGTCAATCGTCATTGTGCAGCGAAGATATATAATCTGGGATGTGATCAATCATGGGAACCAAAAACCACCATTGTTCATAATGGGTACATCAGGTCAGCCACCTTCAGCACCGATAGCCAACATCTGGTTACCTCCAGTCTGGATGGTAAAGTGAAAATCCTTAGTAAGAAAGGTGAGGGATCATGGAAGTTATCAGCCAGCTTTTTTTATAAGAATGCTATCTATTCAGCCAATTTCAGCACTGATGGTTGTTATGTGGTAGCCGCCGGTAAGGATAAGACGTTGAAAATCATTGGCCAGAAGGACGCTGAATCATGGGAAGAAAAAGATGCCATTCCTCATGACGGTAGTATCATTTCAGCCACCTTTAGTGCCAATGGCGGCTCTGTGGTCATCGTCAGTCCGGATCGCAAAGCGGTAATCTATGAGAAAAAGGCCGACGGATCATGGGCAAAAAGCGGCATCATTCAACACGGTGATTTTATCAACTCGACCAGCTTCAGCCCCGATGGCCGCCATTTAGTCACTGCCAGCAATGATTGTAAAGTGAAAATTTACGGCAAAACAGCCAATGGCTTTTGGAAAGAAAAAGGCACCTTTTTCCATAAGGGTCGGGTCTTCTCAGCCACCTTCAGCCCTGATGGTCGTCATCTGGTGACTGCCAGCATGGACAATACGGCGAAAATCATTGGTCAGCAGGATGATGGCTCATGGTTAGAAAAAGCCACCATTGTCCATGAAGGCTGGCTCACATCGGCCACCTTTAGCGCCGACGGTAGCCAGGTGATCACATCCAGCGAGGATGGCATAGTAAAAATCACTGAACTACGGAGGAATCATTCATGGTCTGCTGTCACTGAGTGACACCATCCGGCACGCGACGAAAGTCATTTTGTTAGCTGTACTTACCAACCTGGTATGAACTTTCATTCCGGAACTGTCTCTGACTAACTAAATAATTTTCAAATCTTCCAGGTGATCGATAATAAACACCCGCTTTGCAGGATCCAGACATGCATGGAATCAATAATTCCGGTTTTGAACCACCACTGACGCGAGCCCGAGCCAGAGCGCTGGCACAGGCGGGTAACCATGCGGGCAGGTCCATCACTCTGGCTGACACGAAAGAAAAGCAAAAACTTTCATTGCAGGATTTAGCCTCAGATACACTTTCCATGATTTTTTGCCATTTGAAACTTCGGGATATTCGCAGTTTACAAAAGGTATCTACCCGCCTTCGCGACGTTATTGAGCAAGATAACGCTCTGGCAAAAGCCTGGTATCGCCAGTTTACTTCAGCACACCAGCAGCAACTCAGGATGGCCCTCAGTACAAAAAACAAGGATCAACTCCGTGCCTGGTTTGAGTCATTTACGAATAATAGAGCGTTAGTCGAATCTCTCACAGACCGTCGGTCGATGAGACTTTATTCACCTGGTCTGTTATTTTTCACCAAGGCTAAGCTGATGTCCGAATGTGATACCTTTGAATTAGTCACTAAAGCCACCCTTGACAAAACTTATAAAACCCACTCATCCAACAGCATTATCGATCCCATCCGAATTAGACGAAACAATAGAGTCCACTCGGCCACACTCAGTGTCGATGGCCGCTTTCTGGTGACCGCCAATGGCGACAATACGGTAAAAATCTACAGCCATAAGCCTGATGGAACATGGGAAAAAAAAACCACCATTCCCCATGTCAGAGAGATCAAATCAGCGATTTTCAGCTCCGATGGTCACCATCTGGTGACTGCCAGTTCGGGTGGCACGGTGACGATATACAATCTGAGGTGCGACGAAACATGGGAGCCAAACACCATCATTTCCCATAATGGTGAGATCAAATCAGCCAACTTCAGCGCCAATAGTCGACATGTCGTGACCACCAGTTGGAATGGCACAGCGAAAATCCATAGCCGGAAGGACGATGGATCATGGGAGTTAACGGCCACCCTGCCCCATAAAACTGCTGGCGCTTCAGCCATTTTCAGCATCGATGGCTGCCATGTGTTAACCACCTCTGATAATACGGTGAAAATCCATAGCCAGAAGGACGATGGATCATGGGATGAAAAAGATGCCATTCCTCATGTTGGTGATGTCCTGTCAGCCATCTTTAGCGCCGAGGGTCGCTATTTGGTTGCCACTGGTCTGGAATGGAAGGCGAAAATCTATGGCCAGAAGGCCGATGGATCATGGAAAAAAAATACCATCATTCAACACTGGGGAATTGTCAGATCAGCCAGGTTCAGCAACGATGGCCGCCACCTGTTGATTACCGACAACGATAACAAAGTGAAAATTTACGGCAGAAAAGCCAATGGCTTGTGGAAAAAAAAAGCCACCTTTTCCTATGAGTCTTATGGGGATTGGACCTTATCAGCCACCTTTAGCCCTGAGGGCCGCCATATGCTGACTACTGCCTGCTATGACAACACTGTGAAAATTATTGGTCAGCAAGATGATGGGACATGGTTAGAAAAAGCCACCATCACCCATGATGACTGGATCTCATCGGCCACCTTTAACGCTGATGGCAGTCAGGTGGTCACCTCCAGTCGGGACGGCATAGTAAAAATCACTGAACTGCGAAGGAATCATTCATGGCCTGCTGTCACTGAGTGACAGCATCCTGCAGGCACTGAGCGTCATTTTGTTAGTTTCACTAACCAGCCTGTTATGAACTTTCATTCCGGAAATGTCTCTGACTAACTAAACAATTTTTAACCCTCCCTGATGATCGAGAATAAACACCCGCTTTGCAGGATACAGACATGCATGGAATCAATAGTTCCGGTTATGAACCACCACTGACGCGAGCCCGAGCCAGAGCGCTGGCACTAACGGGTAACAATGCGGGCAGGTCCGTCTCTGTTGCTGACACGAAAGAAAAGCAAAAACTTTCATTACAAGATTTAGCCTCAGATACACTTTCCATGATTTTTTGCCATTTGAGACTTCGGGATATTCGCAGTTTACTGAGGGTATCTACCCGCCTTCGCGACCTTATCAAGCAAGATAACGCTCTGGCAAAAGCCTGGTATCGCCAGTTTACTCCAGCACATCAGCAGCAACTCAGGATGGCCCTCAGTACAAAAAACAAGGATCAACTCCGTGCCTGGTTTGAGTCATTTACGAATAATAGAGCGTTAGTCGAGTCACTCACAGACCGTCGGTCGATGAGTCTTTATTCACCTGGTCTGTTATTTTTCACCAGGGCTGAGCTGATGTCTCAATGTGAAACCTTTGAATTAGTCAACAAAGCCATCATTGACGAAACTTATAAAGCCAACTCAGCCACCTCATTAAATGATCGCATCCGTATGATGTTTGAAAATGAAGTCAACTCAGCGGACCTCAGTGCTGATGGCTGCTATCTGGTTACCGCCAATGCAGACAGGACGGCAAAAATCTATGGCCACAAGCCTGATGGATCATGGGAAATAAAAACAACCATTCCTCATGAAGGATGGGTCAAATCAGCGATTTTCAGCCCCGATAGTCACCACGTAGTCACCGCCAGTGAAGATCACACTGCGAAAATCTATGATCGGGGGTGCAATGAATCATGGGAACCAAACACCACCATTTCCCATGGTAATTTCGTCATATCAGCCGCTTTCAGTTCCGATAGTCGACATGTGGTGACCGCCAGTTTTGATGGCACAACGAAAATCCATAGCCAGAAAGAGGATGAATCATGGGAATTAACGGCCACCCTTACCCTTCCCTATAACGATTTTGTCCATTCAGTCACTTTCAGCACCGATGTCTGCCATGTGGTGACCGTCTGTGAGCATAAGAAGGCGAAAATCCATAGCCAGAAGGGCGATGGATCATGGGAAAAAAAAGGTGTTATTCCTCATGATAGAGCTATCATGTCAGCCACCTTCAACGCCGATGGTAGCTATGTGGTCACCGCCAGTCTGGATGGCAAGGCGAAAATCTATCGCAAGAGCGCCGATGGATCCTGGGAAGAAAATACCATCATTGAACACAGGCTAAGAGTCAACTCTGCCACCTTCAGCCTCGATGGCCGCCACGTGGTCACTGCCAGCAATGATGGCACATTAAAAATCTACGGCCTGAAAGCCAATGGCATATGGGCAGAAAAAACTACCTTTCTCCATACTGGTTTGGTCACATCAGCCACCTTCAGTCCTGATGGTTTCCATATAGTGACTACTGCCAGCTACAGGAAAACGGTGAAAATCATTGGTCAGCAGCATGATGGGACATGGTCAGAAAAAGCCATCATCGCCCATGATGACTGGATCTCATCGGCCACCTTTAGCGCTGATGGCAGTCAGGTGGTCACCTCCAGTCGGGACGGCATCGTAAAAATCACTGAACTGCGAAGGAAGCATTCATGGTCTGCTGTCACTGAGTGACACTATCTTGCAGGTACTGAAAGTCATTTTGTTAGTTTTACTAACCAACCTGTTATGAACTTTCATTCCGGAAATATCTCTGACTAACTATACAATTTTTAACCCTCCCCGGTGATCGAGAATAAACACCAGCTTTGCAGGATCCAGACATGCATGGAATCAATAATTCCGGTTTTGAACCACCACTGACGCGAGCCCGAGCCAGAGCGCTGGCACTAACGGGTAACAATGCGGGCAGGTCCGTCTCTGTTGCTGACACGAAAGAAAAGCAAAAACTTTCATTGCAGGATTTAGCCTCAGATACACTTTCCATGATTTTTTGCCATTTGAAACTTCGGGATATTCGCAGTTTACAAAAGGTATCTACCCGCCTTCGCGACGTTATCAAGCAAGATAACACTCTGGCAAAAGCCTGGTATCGCCAGTTTACTTCAGCACACCAGCAGCAACTCAGGATGGCCCTCAGTACAAAAAACAAGGATCAACTCCGTGCCTGGTTTGAGTCATTTACGAATAATAGAGCGTTAGTCGAGTCACTCACAGATCGCCAGCCGATGAGTGTTTATTCACCTGCTTTGTTATTTTTCACCAGGGCTGAGCTGATGTCTCAATGTGAAACCTTTGAATTAGTCACCAAAGCCACCATTGACAAAACTTATAAAGCCAACTCAGCCAACTCATTAAATGATCGCATCCGTATGATGCATGAAAATGAAGTCAACTCAGCGGCCCTCAGTGCTGATGGCCGCTATCTGGTCACCACCAATGCAGACCTGACGGCAAAAATCTATGGCCACAAGCCTGATGGATCATGGGAAATAAAAACAACCATTCCTCATCAAGGATGGGTCAGATCAGCGATTTTCAGCCTCGATAGTCACTACCTGGTCACCGCCAGTCATAACAGAGCGAAGGTATATGATCTGGAGTGTGATGAACCATGGGAACCAAAAACCACCATTATTCATGATGGATTCATCAGATCAGCCAACTTCAGCACCGATGGTCGACATCTGGTGACTGCCAGTTGGGATCAAACAGCGAAAATCCATAGCCAGAAAGATAATGGATCATGGGAATTAACGGCCACCCTTCCCCATAACGATCTTGTCGAGTCAGCCACTTTCAGCACCGATGGCTGCCATGTGGTGACCGTCTGTTGGGATAAGACGGCGAAAATCCATAGCCAGAGGGGCGATGGATCATGGCAAGAAAAAGGTGTCATTCCCCATGATAGAGGTGTCATTTCAGCCACCTTCAACGCCGATGGTAGCTATGTGGTCACTGCCAGTCTGGATGGCAAGGCGAAAATCTATGGCAAGAGCGCCGATGGATCCTGGGAAGAAAATACCATCATTGAACACAGGATAAGAGTCAACTCTGCCACCTTCAGCCTCGATGGCCGCCACCTAGTCACTGCCAGCAATGATGGCACATTAAAAATCTGCGGCCTGAAAGCCAATGGCTCATGGGCAGAAAAAACCACCTTTCCCCACACTGGTTGGGACACATCAGCCACCTTCAGTCCTGATGGTCTTCATATAGTGACTACTGCCAGCCACAAGAAAACGGTGAAAATCATTGGTCAGCAGCATGATGGCTCATGGTCAGAAAAAGCCACCATCGCCCATGATGCCTGGATCTCATCGGCCACCTTTAACGCTGATGGCAGTCAGGTAGTCACCTCCAGTCGGGACGGTATAGTGAAAATCACTGAACTGCGAAGGAAGCATTCATGGCCTGCTGTCACTGAGTGACAGCATCCTGCATAAACACCAGCTTTCCAGGATTCTGACATGCATGGAATCAATAATTCCGTTTTTGAAAAACCACTAACGCGAGCTCAGGCCAGAGCACTGCAACTAACGGGTAACAATGCGGGTAGGTCCGTTTCTGCAGCTGGCAAGAAAAAAAAGCAAAAACTTAAACTGCAAGATTTAGATTCAGATACACTTTCCATGATTTTTTGTCATTTGAAACTTCGGGATATTCGCAGTTTACAAAAGGTATCTACTCGTCTTCGTGACGTTATCAAAGAAGATAACGCTCTGGCAAAAGCCTGGTATCGCCAGTTTACTTCAGCACATCAGCAGCAACTAAGGATGACCCTCAGTACAAAAAACAAGGATCAACTCCGTGCGTGGTTAGAGTCATTTTCGAATGATCAGGCGTTGGTCGAGTCACTCACAGATCGTCGGCTGACGGGTCTTTATTCACCTGGTCTGTTATTTTTCACAAAGGCTAAGCTGATGTCTGAATGTGACACCTTTGAATTAGTTACTAAAGCCACCATTGACAAAAATTATAAAGACAACAGCATTGACGATCTCATCCGAATTGGACGCATCAATACAGTCTACTCAGCCGAACTCAGTGCCGATGGCCGCTATTTGGTGACCGCCAATGGAGACAATACGGCAAAAATCTACGGCCATAAGCCTGATGGAACATGGGAAAAAAAAACCACCATTCCCCGTGACGGTCGGGTCGAATCAGCGATTTTCAGCCCCGATGGTCATCATCTAGTCACCGCCAGTTCCGATGGTTCGGCGAAGATATATGATCTGAGCTGTGATGAATCATGGGAGCCAAACACCATCATTCGCCATAATCGTGACGTCAAATCAGCTACCTTCAGCAGCAATGGTCGACATGTCGTGACCTCCAGTAGGGTCACAGCGAAAATCCATAGCCGGAAGAACGATGGATCATGGCAGTTAACGGCCACCCTTCCCCATAACGATTATCTTCATCCAGCCATTTTCAGCATCGATGGCTGCCATCTAGTAACCACCTCTGGTATTACGGTGACAATCCATAGCCAGAAGAACGATGGATCATGGGAAGAAAAAAATACCATTACCTATGTTGGTGGTATCTTGTCTGCCACCTTCAGCGGCGACACTGGCAGTGTGGTCGCCACCGGTCTTGGACAGAAAGCGATTATCTACGACAATAAGGCCGATGGATCATGGCAAAAAAATACCACCATTCATCACTCGATCCATTCAGCAAGATTCAGCCCCGATAGCCGCCATCTGGTGACTCGCGGCTACGAATGCAAAGTAAAAATTTACAGCAGAAAAGCCAATGGCTTGTGGCAAGTAAGAACCACCTTTTCCCACAAGGGTTTCGTCATATCAGCCAACTTCAGCCCTGATGGCCGCCATCTGGTGACTGCCAGCGTTGATAAAACGGCGAAAATTATGGGTCAGCAAGATGATGGGTCATGGTCAGAAAAAGCCAGCATTGTCCATGATGACCGGCTCTCATCGGCCTCCTTTAGCGCTGATGGCAGCCAGGTGATCACATCCAGTCGGGACGGTATAGTAAAAATCACTGAGCTGCGAAGGAATCATTCATGGCCTGCTGTCACTGAGTGACACTATCTTAAGTGTGCCGAAAGAAATTTTGTTAGTTGTACTTACCAACTTGTCATGAACTTTCATTCTGGAACTTTATCTGACTGACTGAATATTTTTAAAACTCTCTGGTGATCGAAAATAAACACCAACTTTGCAGGATCCACACATGCATGGAATAAATAATAATTCCGTTATTGAACCACCACTAAAACAAGCTCAAGCTCTATCACTAACACCAACAGGTAACCTCGAGGGTAGGTCCATCACTGAAGCTGACAAGAAAGAAAAGCAAAAACTTTCATTACAAGATTTAGCCTCAGATACACTTTCCATGATTTTTTGTCATTTGAAACTTCGGGATATTCGCAGTTTACAAAAGGTATGTACCCGCCTTCGCGACGTTATCAAGGAAGATAACACTCTGGCAAAAGCCTGGTATTGCCAGTTTTCTTCAGCACACCAGAATCAACTCAGGATGACCCTCACTACAAAAACCGAGAATCAACTCCGTGCATGGTTTGAGCCGTTTTCCAATGATCAGGCGTTACTCGAGTCACTCACTGATCGCCAGCCGACGAGTGTTTATTCACCTGTATTATTTTTCACCAGGGCTAAACTGATGTCTCAATGTGAAACATTTGAATCAGTCACTAAAGCCACCATTGACAAAACTTATAATACTAACTCAGCGAACAGCACTGCTGAATACCTTCATACATTAAACCTCAATCGAGTTAGCACGGCAGCCCTCAGTGCCGATGGCCGCTATCTGGTCACCGCCAATGGTGACAAAACGGCAAAAATCTACGGTCAAAAGGCTGATGGAACATGGGAAAAAAAAACCTCCCTGCCTCATAGAGGACGGGTCGAATCAGCGATTTTTAGTGCCTATGGACACCATGTAATCACCACCAGTGCGGGTTGCACGGCAGAGATATATGGTCTGGGGTGCGATGAATCATGGAAACTGAAATTCACCACTCTCCATGATCTTCCGATCCATTCAGCCGCCTTCAGCACCGATGGCCAACATGTATTGACCGCCAGTCTCGACGGAGAGGTGAAGATCCATAGCCACAAGCGCGATGGATCATGGGAAAGAACAGCCATACTTTCCCTTGGATTTCGTCTCGAATCAGCAGCCTTCAGCAACGATGGCTGCCATCTGGTTACCACCTGTTGGGATAATACAGCAAAAATCTATAGTCAGAGGGCTGATGAATCATGGGAAGAAAAGGATACCATTCCCCATGATAGTTCTGTCATGTCTGCCGCCTTCAGCGCCGATGGTGGCTATGTGGTCACCACCTGTAAGGATTGCAAGGCGAGAATCTTCAGCAAGAAGGCCGATGGATCATGGGAAGAAAATGCCGTGATTCAACACAGGAGTCTTGTCAAATCGGCTACCTTCAGTCCCGATGGCCGACATCTGGCCACTGCCAGCAGCGATGGCACGAAAATCTACGGCCGAAAAGCCGATGGTTTTTGGGAAGTAAAAGCCACCTTTTCCCATGCCAGGGCGGTCTCATCAGCCACCTTCAGTCCTGAGAGTCGCCATTTGCTAACTTCTGCCCACTACGACAAAACTGTGAAAATTATTGGTCAGCAGGATGATGGGACATGGTTAGAAAAAGCCACCATTGCCCATGATGACTTCGTCACATCGGCCACCTTTAGCGCTGATGGCAGTCAGGTGATCACCTCCAGTGAGGATGGCATAGTAAAAATAACTGAACTGCGAAGAAATCATTCACGGTCTTTTGTCACTGAGTGACACCATCCTGCACGCACTGAAAGTCATTTTGTTAGTTTCACTAACCAGCCTGTTATGAACTTTCATTCTGGAAATGTCTCTGACTAACTGAATAATTTTTAACCCTCCCCGGTGATCAAGAATAAACACCAGTTTTGCAGGATCCTGACATGCATGGAATCAATAATTCCGGTTTTGAACCACCACTGAAGCAAGCTCGAGCCAGAGCGCTGGCACTATCGGGTAACAATGCGGGCAGGTCCGTCTCTGTTGCTGAGAAGAAAGAAAAGCAAAAACTTTCATTGCAAGATTTAGCCTCAGGTACACTTTCCATGATTTTTTGCCATTTGAAACTTCGGGATATTCGCAGTTTACAAAAGGTATCTACCCGTCTTCGCGACGTTATCAAGCAAGATAACGCTCTGGCAAAAGCCTGGTATCGCCAGTTGACTTCAGCACATCAGCAGCAACTAAGGATGACCCTCAGTACAAAAAACAAGGATCAACTCCGTGCATGGTTTGAGTCATTTTCGAATAATAAAGCGTTATCCGACTCACTCGCAGATCGTCGGCCGACGAGTGTTTATTTACCTGGTCTGTTATTTTTCACCAAGGCTAACCTGATGTCTGAATGTGACACCTTTGAATCAGTCACTAAAGCCATCATTGACAAAAACTATAAAGACAACTCAGCCAACAGCCTTGGCGAAACCCTCTATATAAGTCGCCTCAATAAAGTCTACTCAGCCGCCATCAGTAATGATGGCCGCTATCTGGTTACCGTCAATGGAGACAAAACGGCAAAAATATACGGCCAAAAGGCTGATGGAACATGGGAGAAAAAAACCACCATTCCCCATGACAGATCGGTCAAATCAGCGATTTTCAGCCCCGATGGTCATCACGTAGTGACCGTCTGTTCGGGTGACGGGGTGAAAATATATGATCTGGTGCACGATGAATCATGGGTACCAAATACCACCATTACCCATGATGGCCGCATCAAATCAGCCACTTTCAGCACCGATGGTCGACATGTGGTGACCACCGGTTGGGATTACACAGCGAAAATCCATAGCAAGAAGGACGATGAATCATGGGAGATAACAGCCATCTTTTCCCAACAGTATGCTGTCTATTCAGCCATTTTCAGCATCGATGGCTGCTATGTCTTAACCACCTGTCAGGATGATACGGTAAAAATCCATAGCCAGAAGGACGATGGATCATGGGAAGAAAAAGATGCCATTCCCCACAATCATAATGTCATGTCAGCCAATATCAGCGCCGATGGCCGCTATGTGGTGACCGCAGGTCTGGATCCAAAAATGAAAATCTATGAGAAGAAGTCCGATGGATCATGGAAAGAAAATACCGCAATTCAACAAAAGAAAGCTGTCAACTCGGCCACTTTCAGCCCCGATGGCCGACATCTGGTGACTGTCAGCAGCGATCGCACAGTTAAAATTTACGGTAGAAAAGCCAGTGGCTTATGGGAAGAAAAAGCCACCTTTGCCCATAGGGGTTGGGTCTTATCAGCCACCTTCAGCCCTGATGGCCGACATGTTGTAACCGCCAGCTATAACAATAAGGCGAAAATAATTGGTCAGCGGGACGACGGATCATGGTCAAAAAAAGCCTCAATTTTCACTGCTGGCTGGATTTCATCGGCCACCTTTAGCGCTGATGGCAGTCAGGTGATCACCTCCAGTGAGGATGGCATCGTAAAAATCACTGAACTGCGAAGAAATCATTCACGGTCTGTTGTCACTGAGTGACACCATCCTGCACGCACTGAAAGTCATTTTGTTAGTTTCACTAACCAGCCTGTTATGAACTTTCATTCTGGAAATGTCTCTGACTAACTAAATATTTTTTAAACCGCCCTGATGATCGAGATTAAACACCAACTTTGTAGGATCCAGACATGCATGGAATCAATAATTCCGGTTTTGAACCTCCACTGACGCGAGCCAGAGCCAGAGCGCTGGCATTAACGGGTAACCATCAGGGTAGGTCCATCACAGTAGCTGACAAGAAAGAAAAGCAAAAACTGTCATTACAGGATTTGGCCTCAGATACACTTTCCATGATTTTTTGTCATTTGAAACTTCGGGATATTCGCAGTTTACAAAAGGTATCTACCCGTCTTCGCGACCTTATCAAACAAGACAATGCTCTGGCAAAAGCCTGGTATCGTCAGTTTACTTCAGCACATCAGCATCAACTAAGGATAACCATCAGTACAAAAAACAAGGATCAACTCCGTGCATGGTTTGAGTCATTTTCGAATAATAAAGCGTTATCCGACTCACTCGCAGATCGTCGGCCGACGAGTGTTTATTTACCTGGTCTGTTATTTTTCACCAAGGCAAAGCTGATGTCTGAATGTGATACCTTTGAATTAGTTACTAAAGCCAACATTGACGATCTCATCCGAATGGGAAGCATCAATGTAGTCTACTCGGCCGCACTCAGTGCCGATAACCGCTATCTGGTGACCGCCAATGGAGACAATACGGCAAAAATCTACGGCCATAAGCCTGATGGAACATGGGAAAAAAAAACCACCATTGCCCATGAAGGACGGGTCAGATCAGCGGTTTTCAGCCCCGATGGTCATCATGCAGTCACCGCCAGTTCGGATGGTACGGCGAAGATATATGATCTGAGTTGTGATGAATCATGGGAGCCAAACACCCTCATTCACCATAATGGTATCGTCAATTCAGCTAGCTTCAGCAGCAATGGTCGAAATGTCCTGACCGCCAGTTTGGATTATACAGCGAAAATCCATAGTCGAAAGAACGATGGATCATGGGAGCTAACGGCCACCCTTCCCAATGAGACTTTTTTCTATGATGCCATTTTCAGCATCGATGGCTGCCATGTATTAACCGCCTCTGATAACACGGTGACAATCCATAGCCAGAAGTACGATGGATCATGGGAAAAAAAAGATACCATTCCCCATGTTTTTAACGTCTTGTCAGCCATCTTCAGCGCCGACACTGGCTATGTGATCACCAACACTCTTGATTCGAAGGCGAAAATCTATGGCAAGAGGGCCGATGGATCATGGAAAAAAAATACCATCATTCAACACTGGGTCAAATCCGCCAGATTCAGCACCGATAACCACCATCTGGTGATTGTCGGCTACGATTACAAAGTAAAAATTTACGGCAGAAAAGCCAATGGCTCGTGGAAAGTAAAAGCCATCTTTTCCCATGAGAGTCATGTCATATCAGCCAACTTCAGCCCCGATGGCCGCCATCTGGTGACTGCCAGCCTTGATAAAACGGCAAAAATCATTGGCCAGCAAGATGATGGGTCATGGTCAGAAAAAGCCACCATTGTCGATGATGACTGGCTCTCATCGGCCACCTTTAGCGCTGATGGCAACCAGGTGATCACCTCCAGCGAGTATGGCATGGTAAAAATCACTGAACTGCGGAGACATCATTTTTTGTCTGCTGTCACTGGATAACATCACCCCTTAGGTGCTGAAAGAAACTTTATCCGTTGCGCTAACTTTGGAGGAGCCAGACATGGATGGAATTAATAATCACTCCAGCATTACAGGTTCATACTCGCCACCACCAAAGCGAGCTCGCCGGGGAAGTGTATCATCTTCTGTCAATGAGGGTAGAACCTCCGATGTCACTGAAAAAACAGCATTGAATGCTTTAATCAACATTAGTGCTTTCAGCGACAGTGCATTCAAACTGGAACAAGCGCAAGTTACTGACGAGAATTGTTCAGTCTGTTATGGGTCACACACGGCAAGTATAATGAAAACGCCATGTAAACACCTTTTTCACGTGCATTGTTTGTATCAGTGGCTGCAAACCAGACTGCGAAACAGGACAGTTAAAACCTGCCCTGTTTGTCGCGCAGAATTGATTAGCTTAAGGAACAAACTTAAAGACTTAAATGGTCTATTGGATAAATACGACGGTTGTTACTCATTAGATATTGCTGCCAGAGCAGTGAACGAATGGAATAAAGCAGAAGCATGTCATGGAGTCTTATATCATTTTGTCCAACTTTGCAGACATAACAGCCAGGCATCGGATGATTTACAGTATGTAAGTATCCTGCGAAAAATAATTCATCCGGTTATAAAAGCTGAGATTATCCATAAATATAAGATCAACTCCGCCGTCTTCAGCAGCAATGGCCGCCTGGTAATAACCGCCAGTGACGATGGAACGGCAAAAATCTATGGCTACCAGGCGGATGGATCATGGCAAGAAGAAGTCACTATAAGCCACTATGGTCCGATCAAATCAGCCTCCTTCAGTCAGGATGGACGACATGTAGTCACTGTCGGCAGGCATCACAGGGCGAAAATTACTGGCCAAAAGGACGATGGAACCTGGGAAACAGAAGCCACTATTCACCATAGTGGTTCGATCGAATCAGCCTCCTTCAGTGCCGATGGTAACCATGTACTGACTGTATCTAATGGGCAAAGGGAGAGAGTCGTTGAAATTAATGCCGATGGTCAGCTTTTTGTAACTATAAAAAACAAAAATCGGGTAACAGTAGCTGGCAAGCGAGCCGATCAAGTCTGGAAAGAAAAAGCCATCATTGTCCATGACAACACTGTCAACTCAGCCATCTTCAGTGCAGATAGCCTCCATCTGGTGACCGCCAGTGAGGATCATACTGCGAAAATCTTTGCTCAGAAAAACGATGGATCATGGCAAGAAGAAATGACCATTTGCCATAATACTCCGGTCAAATCAGCTAGCTTCAGTGCTGATGGCAGCCATATTGTGACTGTCGGTAAGGATAACGAGGTAAAAATCACTGGCCAGTGGAGCGATGGTTTATGGAAAGAAAGTGTCATCATTACCCATGATAAGACGGTCAATTCAGCCAGCTTCAGTGCCGATAGCCACCATCTGGTGACCGCCAGTGATGATAGAAAGGCGAAAATCTATGGTCTGAAAGATGATGGCTCATGGAAAGAAGATGCCACCATTCACCATAAAGGTATGATTAACTCAGCCACCTTCAGCGCCAATAGCCGTTATGTAATAACCGCCAGTGAGGATGGTAAAGCAAAAATCTATAGCCTGACGGATGATGGATTATGGGAAGAAGAAACCATCATCCGCCATTATGACCCAGTGATATCAGCCACCTTCAGCCCCGATAGCCGCTTTGTGTTAACCGCTGGTGTAGATAGAAGGGCGAAAATCTATAGCCGTAGGGGCGATGCAACATGGAAACATGAAGTCACCATCCGACATGGTGGTCCGATAAAACCAGCCTCCTTCAGCAACGATAGTCGCTTTGTGGTGACCGCCGGCAGAGGTCCCATGGCGATGGGTGGTCACAAGGCAACAATCACTGAGTTATGGAAGGAAGACTGATTGAATAGAAAGCTCATCCGAAAAACCCGGTGTAAATACTTCACTGGCCAAATAGACAAGTATTTTTCTGGCAAAGAGGTTGATTCAGCGAAAAGCACTCTGGCACAAGACAATTAACCGTTTAGCGATTCAGAAATTTTTGGCTATTCTCTGTTTCTACAACAAATAATGAAATCAACCAATGATGTTCCTTTATTTTTCCAGAACAGAAAGTCAAAACGGATTGTCCTGCCGTTTGCTATAAGGCGAAAAGAATGGAATTGATATTATTGACACAGCTTTTTTTGAGGGATTCGAATGCAACTTTGTCGTTTATTCATAGCATTTGTTGTTTCTCTGATAACTATCGTAGTTGTGCCATCAGTCTATTCTTCAACCATCATCGACCGACATAATCCCGATGGACAAAGATTTCAGATTGAAATCAGCGATGATACAGATCCGCAGAGCGTGAGTCAGTGGCAAGTGAGTTTGCTGCTTCCGGAAAGCTTCAATGACCGAAACAGCATTCTTTGCTTTAAGGCACCTGTGGTACCTGCTGATTTGAACAGTATCGCAATATGGGTCACGAACGACTTGAGTGACTATTGCTATAAGCTAGTGCTCCTGAATGAGCAGCAAACTCCCGTCTTCCGGCAGCTCTCACAAGGTGCCTCTGAGAATGGCGCACTGGTCCGCTTGAAATCAACGACGGCGGAGAGACCAGAGCTTATTTCTGTAACCACCGATCAACCGCTGAACGACAAAACCCAGGCCAGCCCGCTGACCCTTCTGCTCTATCCCGACAACCTGACCGACATTGGGATGAAAATCGGGCAAACCCAAAATAACACAATCACATTGAAAGGAGCCGGGTTCGCTGGCAACACCGATTTTACCGGTGGCGGTAATGGAGGCTTTTTCTATTCTCCTCCCCCTCCGGGAGGCGGAGGGGGAAGACCATCGGGATTATTCGAAATTGACCTGATTATCCTGAAACCCGTCAGCAACTGGCTGATGTCCATAGGCAAGGATTCTATCTCGTTTGCGGAAAAGCCATCCCCGGCGCGTCTGAAAATGACACGCGTCAATGCCGACGGCTCTTCCAGTGAGGCCGTTATACCCGTTGGTTGGCTTAACTTCCTGAATATAGAACAACTGACCGATGTTAATTTCTGGAACACCCTCTTCCAGCGTGCCGCCACTACTTGCCCAGCCAGCGAGAGCCTTCAGTGGCAGCTTGACTGTCTAAAACTATTTCTTGAGTACACTGCCTTGAAGACAGATCATGCTGATGTATTAAAGGCAGGTAATGGGTATGGGGAGTCATCGGATAAGGTACAAGATAAATCACTAAAGAACGAAAATAACGACCATCAAAAAGAAAAAAAAGGTGCCCCTGAAGATCAGGAGCGCAATTCACAGGGAGAAGACAATGATAGCAGTGGAGATGGTAATAACAGAAAAGACGACAATGGAAAAGTAAGTGAAAAAAACATCAGGACTCAAGACCTTCAGGTACTGGCGAAGCAACTTGTAGCCATCATTGAAAGCGACAATCCCGATGCCGTTTTTAAGCTGAGGCAAATACTGGTTGAGCTGAACATGCCTCTGCGTTTGCAGGTTTTGGAAACAAAAAGCACAAACACCGAGGGCATTAGTCTCACGCCCCTTGAGGCGATATTGAAGCTGCAGCGTTCCTGCTACGAAAACTCAACACGCAACCGTTTTATCGAACAGCTGATAGAAGCCACCAGTGATAAAACACGGACTTTGGATGATGTTAACATTCCGTCTGAACTCCAGCCAATAATTCCAGCTGACCAGACTCTACCCGAAGCTGGCAACAAGAACCTGATCATTTTGTATAAAATTGTTCGGGATATAATCCACAGAGTCAACCAATCCAGCCAACAGCCACCTATAGGACAATTTGAAAAATGTTGCTTTGCAGAGTACTTCGTCCAATTGTTCCTGCTCCGTTCCAACCCACTTGAACTTATTCTTTATCCGTTAGGACAAATATCAGATCCGGAAGTTAGGCGTGATATTCTAATTGGCGCACAGTCATTTACACTTTCCACTTCTTTTTTATATACCGTTACACAATTCCCTCAACACCCATCGTTTCATGAATTAAAACATTTCTTAAGTCGACTGTTGATTCCGGTAAAAACTCACACTTTACCACAGGAGCCTCCACTGCAAGGGGCTGCAATCATTAGTAGAGACAGCACTTCTAACAGAACAATAGCCTCTGGCTTTGCCGACAACTCCCTTCTCACTCGGCAACCTTATTTCCAACCATCCCTGCCTGCACCGATGAAGTATACCCACGGACTACTTTCAGATACCCCAGCGATTACTCCGGGAAATCCATCTAATGCAGGCGACAGCCCCAACAATCAAGAATTTCAAACTATCAATTGTGGTTTAGAAAAGCTGGAAACTGTTTTAAATGAGTACAGCAGGCTAAGAATCGAAGTTGAGCTGAAAAGAGGAGCTCAGGAAAAACAAGAAAATAAAAGACAACAGATTGAAGAGTTAACTGAAAAAGTTAAAGGGCTAAGCAAAGAGAATCGAGAGTTAAGAATGGAGGCTGAAGGGTTAAGAAGGCAGAATCAAGCGTTAAATACAGATAACCAGGGATTACGGAGCTGCGTGAGCTACCTGCAGGCTGAAAACGAATGCTTTAGTAAACAACTTGAAAAGGCGCATTATGCGCTCAGAGAACTACGAGAATCATTAAACGCTATGCCCCACTGGGCGCAAGAACCTATGACAGCCGCCAGCCCGGCGATGGGAAGCAATGGTGCCGGGCATAGTGGTTCTTACCAGCAGTCGGGCACTCACAATGAGCTTGCAACCCCTTCGTATGAGGCGACAAACTCATCCAATGAGCATTCAGAGTTACCATCAGTAGACGATATGCCCCATGGAGAACAGCAACCGATTTCAACGACCAGCCCGTCGAAGGCACAGTCGACGACATCTGTACAAAAAAAACCAATGTCGCTCTGTTTTCATTACTACAGACTCTGCCTTCTGAAATTTGACTGCTGCAGATTCTATTTCCCCTGCCATAGATGTCATAACGAAAGTGATCTATGCGAGGTTACGAATAAACTGCCGTTTGATGCAAAACAGTTTCAATGTTCTCTCTGCAAATATGAGGGGGACATTACAGAAAACTCCCAGAAATGCCCTGGCTGCCACCAGCAAATGTCGGAATATTTCTGTGCACGTTGCAAACTCTTTACCTCTAGCGAAAGATCCATGTTCCACTGCGATAAATGTGATGCTTGCCATAGGAGCAAGGATAAACTCTTTCACTGTGATGTTTGCAACCTTTGCCTTGATATAAATTTACAAAGCACGCACAAATGCCGACAAATCTCAGGGCGCGAAACCTGCTGCATCTGTCTGGAAGAGGTCCCCGGCGACCGTTTTGTCCTTCCCTGCTCCCACCAAGTTCACGGGGAGTGCGGCCTTTTGATGGTTCAAAACAGGGTAGAAGACTGCCCTGTTTGCAGGCATCCCTTATACCCGTAAGAAGGTGAACATGAACATAATAATTGCCCGACGGTGTGCATTTATTGAAAGCGGTTTAACACGCCTTTTCTTTCCCATAATCCCTGGGTGATCTGCATTGATCCTGGTCAGTGAGATGCAGAGTTGTGAGACTCTGCCCTATCCCAATTATATTGTTTCTCCTGTCATGCGGGTTTCTTTGAGCTTTCTACTTACATATAGAATGGCTGTTATTCCAAGAAGAGTGCCAACAACACCAGCTCCAATGCCAACAGTAATGTCAAAAATACAAATAACATCCTTCCAATTATCTTTTTGAGACTTTTCTAAACTGGTATTATCTACGATAAAATCAAGATATTTTGATAGGGTTTCGAAGATAATTACGCCACCAGCCACGCCAGCGCTTGCGTCAAGTAATCCTAATAAATATGCAGTACCGTTCATGCTGTAGAATAGGGGGCCTCCGGAATTGCCATTTTCTGCATAACCAGCATAATTTAACTCATAAACAGAATTTTTGACTGATAATAATGTAAGAATCACTTTCTTCAAGGCATCGTGATCTGAATAAGCAGCAGCGTAAATGGGATTGATTTTATATAAATCATTTATTAAATATGTTTTATTATCGATTAAGGGTAACTTTATACCTTTCTCATCCAGAAAAATTTTTTGATCTAGCTCAACTATCGCAAAGTCATAATTATAAATAATTCGTGAAGAATCAAATTTCGAGTACAATATATATCTGCTTGCTTTAACCGAAAATGGAGTCAAAGCATTTTTAAAATGAGCCTTAAGGCAGTCAGCATCTGGAAAAGAGTCTAACGCATGAGCAACCGTTACTATATGTCTGTCTGATATCAATACTCCAGTAAAAGTGCCACCGGTATTTGTCATTTTAACAACCCAAGGTAGCAAGCCAGGTGCAACAAGTTGAGTGGGTTCTGTGTATCGCTTTTGTCTATCTAATGCAAAAATGCAACTGGAGTAGACAATTAGAAAAACCAGCCCAAAATAGTGCATAACGACCTCACCTCAACCATTCATACTATAAATTCAAAAAGGTAGTCTACAAACGCGACATAAATCGGGTTTTCGAAGGTCTCCAGGAGGCTGTCGGACTTGATCGTCCATCTGGATACGCTGGTGTATCCATTGATCCAGTCGTGCGGAGTTTTTCAAGATAGTTGTCCCGAAAACTGAATTTTAGGCTGCCTTTTTCTCGTTAATTCTTGCTTCAGACAACCGCTCAGGATTCAGTGCAACCGCACCTACAGGCTCCCAGTTTCTGATAACTCCTGACCAGCGCGTTGGATTAGCTTCTCGCGCTTTGGTATACACCTGTTTCCGGTGATTCAGGATTTCCTGATCTCTTTTCTCATGCCGTTGCGCAGGTGTCACAAAGCGGATTGAGCTATGGCGGTGTTCATTGTTATAAAAGCGCTCAAACTTCAGCATCCACTGTCGACTGTGTTCTAACGTCAGAAAACCTTGAGATGGCCACTGAGGACAGTACTTCACCGTTTTAAAGATCGATTCTGCAAATGCGTTATCATTACTCACCCTTGGGCGACTATGAGAGGGAATAATGCCCAATTCCTCAAGCTTGGCCTTAAAGGTACTCGACGTCATTGGAGCCCCATTGTCTGAGTGCAGTACAAGCGGTGTTTTAGTGCATTTTTCAGCCACCATTGTCCGGTTAATCAGTTCACTGGCTAACTCACCAGACTCACGGCTATGAATCTCCCAACCAACAATCTTACGACTGTAAACGTCCAGTATCAGGTAGAGGTACCAGAACTGGCCGCGTACCCTGGAAGGTATGTAACTGATGTCCCAACACCAGACCTGGTTAGGGCCAGTAGCAACATAGGTTGTCGGCTTGTTGCTTTTCGATCGCTTTCTTGAACGACCGCGGTGGTGCAACTGACCATACTTTTTCAACACACGGTAAAAGCTAGATTCAGAAGCAACGTATACTCCCTTGTCTGCAAGGGCTGGCACGATCTGCGATGGTGGCAGGCTCGCATACTCATCTTCATTACTGATAGTCAGAATACGTTGCTCCTCTTCCTCAGTCAGTTTGTTAGAGGGTACCGGGCGCAAGGCATCCGGGCGTTTGTCCGTTAACACTGCACCATTGTCATCGCGCCAGCGATTCAGTGTTTTCAGGGATATTTCCAATTGTTCAGCAGCCTTCCAGCGAGAAGCGCCGTTTGCTATAGCCTCATCAAACCATGTCAGCAGTTGGCGGCGCTTATCGACAGGTGTCAGTTGTCCTCGCTGTCTATCCCGTAGAAGGCATCGAGCTTTTTTGATAGCACCAGCAGGGCTGCAGCTTCTGCCAACGCCTTGTCTTTACGGCGAAGCTCTTTTTCAAGGCTCTGATTGCGCTTACGCTCTTGTTTTAATTGCTTGCTTTCCTGGTCTGCACGCTGAGAAGCCTGAACAGCACCTGAAATACAAGCGTGCTTCCACTCCTTGACTTGTTGAGGATAAAGCCCTTTTTTACGGCAGTATTCACTTAACTCTGTTTCTGACAAAGCAGCGGTTTCGACGACCACGGCAAACTTGCTTTCAGCAGACCATTGTTCTGATTTTTGTTCGTTCCCTGGCACAGGTAATCCTTTGTCCCGTAGTTTTTTACGCCAATTATACAGGGTTTGTTCGCTGATACCTTCCTCTCTGGCAACATCCGGCACAGAGCGATTGTGTGGTGGTAACAGTTTTTTCAAAACAGCTGATTTACGTTCCTCTGAAAAACGAGGCATATTCAACGTCCATCGCCCACTGTCTAGCTTTTATTGGTTAATCAGTGAGCGGGACAACTATCCTGACACAGCGGGCGTGTTATAGCTAGAATTTTCTCGTAAATTACACAGTGGTGGTCGTGTATGACTTTTAGTCGCCTGCCACGCTTCGCAGAAGCAGGCGGTTATGTTCCTTGAAACATCAATTATCTATAACGGTAAAAAAGGGGACATAAGCCAATGATATATTCGTCTCAAATAAATTGTGGGTCTTGCCATGAAGGTTTGCGGAGGAACATGTAATGTATCATCAATATCGCTCTCATCATCCGGCTTTATTGCTTGTGCTTGTACAATTACCTCTTCATCAGAATTCAATATTTGAACTTGACCTTCCTGTACCGCCAGAAAAACAACCTGAGGATTTATAACTGTCGTCCTGCGTGCTTTTAATATTGAACGATGATAAGCAATGGCATTTCTACAAATCGTATTAGCTACAGACGCACCTATAGAACCAGCTATTAATGGTCGCTGCAAGTAAGAAGGGCATAGATTTACAAAAAACATCATGTGTGAAAAAGTGGCCGAACCGGCACCTTGTAGTATTGGACTTAGCGTACCACTGATTTCATTATATCTGCAATAAGCTATCACTCCGGCAAAACAGACACTGGCTGAAAAAATAGTCACTCCATTTGGATAGTGTACCATCAGTCTTCTTATTGTTTGCGGTATCCATTCACATGGATAGAGATTGGCTCCCCAATTGATGCTATAGGGGATAAGCATCCCTGCATTTCGCAGCTGCTCAAGTTGATGTGAAAGCTGCTGAAGGAGTTCTTCATCTTCGGCATGCACATAAAATGTTTGTTGACCAATTTTCACCCAGCGTTTCTGCCAGTGACATGGGTCACGATCATCACCGCCGCTTGCTCCTCCTGATGAGGATATCGTGGGTGGGGGAGGCATCAGATCTGACCCCGCCATAGAGCTGGGACATACATCTAAAAATATGAATGTTAGCGTAACTAATACTCTAAAGCGGTAGAATAATATTTTGGCTTCATAAATAAATGACATATAGGTAACCCCTACGTCAGGATAGATATCGCCTCTTTTAATACATGACTTTCAATAAGTGAGAGCAGATAAAAAGAGACTGTTTTGGCTCGCTGCAGCAAAAAATGGAAGAACCCATTTTCCAGAAGGTGATGCTAGTGTTTTCGTGGCTCAGCTTAAAAAAGAGAAACCGGCATTACTGATGCAGCTCTGTATACTTGGCGCAAACAGACAAAAGTGCAAGGTATACTCGTGCCCGGTGATGGTAAGAAACCATCGGCTCTGTTAGTTCTGACAAACAAGGCAAAGGGAACTTGTACTGTGAAGGCCCACGCCAGGCTCAACCTGTCGATAAACAGGGTTCAGCGCTGGCAAAAAATGAAGAACAGGTACGGGAAGATAAACGTCAAAGGGAAGGTAACCTGTCCTGTCGTCACAGAAACACTGGAGAACTTGAGGATAGCTTAAAATTAAACCTTTACATATCAGTGCCTTATTTTTTTTCAGCTCATAATGAACTTATTGGCACGGCATTTGGTCTAACCATTCAGTACATCTGAAACAATCAATGAGCAAGCCATCAACTTTCAGGGAGCGCAATATGAGAGATGAGATTTTAGAACGTATTAAAGACCACAACGTCATTATTCACTATACCATTGAATCCGGGAGCTGCGCCTGGGGAGTAGCGAAACGAAAACCATTCAGGCTATGCTGGGACTGAATGAATTCATGGAGTCACAACTCTCTGCGCTGGAAGCCTTCAAGGGCAGCCAGCAAACGACTGTGGGATCATTTGAGACCATCAATCACCTGCTCCATAAAATTTTGGACCATACCGCTGAAAAAAATAAGAGAGGTGCAACATCATGCCAGTGATTACTTTGCTAGAGGGAACCGATAGCCAAAAGCCAGTTAAGATTTGGACGGATGAGGTCAGCCCACAGGCACTTGAACAGATGCGTAAAGTCGCCAGCCTGCCCTTTATTCACAAACATGTGGCTGGCATGCCTGACATCCATCTGGGCAAAGGTGCAACAATAGGATCGGTTATTGCTACCACAGAAGCCATTATTCCTGCCGCAGTTGGCGTCGATATAGGCTGTGGCATGAATGCGGTTCAGTTATCACTGAAAGCCTCTGATCTGCCGGACAACCTTCTGGCCATCCGGCATGATATTGAAAAGGCTATTCCCCTTGGAGCCGGCGGACAGCATAAAGAAGCGCAAATAGCCGGAGATTCATCTGTTGCTCATGGCTTGCAACGTATTCTGGAAAAGCATCCGGATATTGTTCGTAGAGGCAATCGGGACAAGTTTGTTCGTCAGATGGGCAGTCTGGGTTCTGGCAATCACTTTATTGAACTGTGCCTGGATGAACACGACAACGTATGGGTAATGTTGCATTCCGGAAGCCGGGGTATCGGTAACCAGATAGGTCAGTACTTTATTCATCTGGCTCGAAAAGACATGGAAAGGCAGCAGATTCATCTGCCCGACAGAGACCTCGGCTACTTGAAGGAAGGCTCGGACCACTTTGATGATTACGTTGAAGCCGTGGCATGGGCACAAAACTACGCCCTGCTGAACCGGGAACACATGATGAACAGTATTCTCAACGTATTGCACCAGCATCTGAAACCGTTCACCGTCATCAATGAAGCTATTAACTGCCACCACAACTTTGTTGAGCAGGAGCTGCATGATGGCCAGCAAGTCTGGGTAACTCGTAAAGGAGCCATCCGGGCCAGAAACAACGAACTGGGCATTATACCCGGCTCTATGGGAGCCAGGTCTTACATTATCCGTGGCAGAGGCAATCCCGAAGCATTTTGCAGCTGCGCTCACGGAGCTGGACGGAGCATGTCCCGTACCGCTGCCAAAAAAACCTTCTCTGTTCGTGATCTTGAAGATCAGACACAGGGCATAGAGTGCAGAAAGGACAAAGGCGTACTGGATGAAATTCCCGCCGCTTACAAAAATATCGATAAGGTCATGAGCCTGCAGAACGATCTGGTTGAGGTCGTGTGCACACTGCGACAGATCGTTAATGTGAAAGGCTAGCAGCCTGTCGGACTTAAGCGTCCGTAGCGAGGATTGCAAGAAATTGAGGATAAAAATCTCTGTTTCTGAGGAGAATAGCGAGCTATTTGACGAAGAAACAGAGATTTTTAGACCAATTTATTGCAACCGCACGACTGCATGGATGCAGGAGCTAGAGCAACGCAGGAGCAGTTGCCGCGAGTACCTGAACAATAAGTCAGAAAATATGATTTCGTATGGTTGAGTACTTATAACCGTAAAGATAAACATCGTGGTCGCAGCGATATCAGGCTGCATCAGAAAGCATTGAATAAAACAGTGTTTTCTTGTGCGGCTTGTTAAACTTTTTTTGCTTTAGTGTTGACAGAGTGATTGCCCGAGGGCATAGACCGCACGTAATCTTCCTGTTCCCTGGTTTCTATGGCTCCGATCCGGGCTTCCCGTACACTTGAAATAGCCTCATCAGATGATGCACCATAGGCCATCAGCAGTCTGGCAACCAACATCCCGGTGCGCCCAAGCCCTCCACGACAATGAACCAATACTTTCTTCCCCTGGTCCAGGTAACGATAAATCGTATTAACAGACTGCTGCCACTGCTGTTCAAACCGGGCATCAGGAATGGAGAAATCTTTTATCGGCAAATGCAGCCACTGCATACCTGCTTTGTTAACTTCATCTTCAAGCTCATTGATACCCAGCATGTGGAACTCATGTTCTTCAATCAGAGAGATCACCAGCACTGCGCCCCATTTTTTTATAGTGGTAATGTCTTTAGCCAGATCCCGGCTCCAGTCCTCTCCAAACATTGACTGCCCCTTTTTACCGGGTGCAACGGCCATGCCCAGAATTCCACCTCCGGGAATAGAAACGCTATCAATGTGTAAAGGATTCGATTGTGATGCTCGCATTCAAATGATTCCCGGACTGTATTCTGAGTTAATAATCGATCTTCCCATAGTTTCTGACAGGATTGTTCAGTATATCCGAACAATCCGTTTTTGCAGATTTACGGAATTAGTTGTGAGTGATGTTGGGTTCAGTAGTTTTGATTGTACCCTGTAATCTTGTTGTTTGAGCCAATTAATACTATTATTTAGCTCATAATTTGAGCCATTTAAGATTTACAATCGGCTCACTATATTGGGTGAATCCGTAAATGACTGATTATTCACCAACGCTGTGGATCTGGCAAAACAAAGACTGGCCCCAGTTTTACTGGCAAGAAGAGGCTGTATTACCTCTGCTCAGAGAAGTTCGCTTCAGCTTGGGAGTCCTGCTAGGAAAAGCCAGCACTACCCAGAGTGATACAGCAGGAGCCTCTGCACTGGACACCCTGCTGGAAAACATCATCACCTCTTCTGCCATCGAAGGTGAACGCCTTAATGCCCAGTCTGTCCGGTCATCACTGGCGCAGCGCCTGAATCTCGAAGGTACTGATGACGCTGCCTACCCGACTTCCGAGCGAACCGAAGGCTTGGCAGAAATGATGCTGGATGCGATCTCTAACCTGAATGCCCCACTCAGCCTGAATCGTCTTTTCCAATGGCACCGCTGGCTGTTTACCAATACGGAGTTTACCCTTCATAAGGTTCAGGCAGGTCAGTTAAGGGGCGATGAACCCATGCAGGTGGTGTCCGGACGTATTGATCGGCCCACCGTTCATTTTGAAGCACCGCCAAGAAGTGTATTGGTGTCAGAGCTGGAGCGATTCTTTGACTGGTTTAACCAGAGCGGAAACGATCCAAAGTGCGATCCCCTGCTTCGTGCTGCCATCAGTCATTTCTGGTTTGTGACACTGCATCCTTTTGATGATGGTAATGGGCGATTAACCCGGGCTATTACCGACCTGGCCCTGGCACAAGCCGATGCCCAAAGCATCAGGCTCTATGCTATGTCCAGCGCGATTCTGGATAATCGCAAAGCGTATTATCAGATTCTGGAGCAATCCCAGCGTGGGGAGCTGGACATCACCCACTGGCTGCTCTGGTTTTTGCAGATGCTCGATGAAACGATCAAAGCCTCGTTGAGAAAGATTGATCGTACACTACACAAAACGCGGTTCTGGCAGGCATTTCATGATACGGGGCTTTCTGATGAGCAAATTAAAGTGCTTAACCGGCTGCTCGACGGTGGCGAGAAAGGGTTTGAATCCGGGATCAGTGCATCGCAATACCAGAAGGTGGCAAAAGTCAGCAAGGCTACAGCTACACGACATTTGTGTTATTTATTAAACAAAGGATGTATTGAGAAATTGCCGGGTGGTGGGCGCAGTACCCGGTATCAGATCGCTCGTAAATGATCAGACGCTACATATCAACTACCGCCACGACAGTCACATGTCATAGTCAATGGCGCCTGCAAATGCGTGTGGAGGAATTTTTTTCACTAAAAGATCCGGATAAAGTTTGTAAATAGAAAAAAAGGTTGAGATGACTACTGTCGTTCATCCCAACCAAAAAATCATTCAAAGAAAGTCATTAGCTGGCAGGCATTGGAATGATCTCAAACATTCCGTCAAAGTCATCCAGAGTTGCTGACAGCTTTTCTATCAGCTCTGCGTTGCCTTTGATCTCAGCATCACCTGACTTCAGGAGGGTTGTCAGGGAAGTTTGACCCAGCGCCATTTTTGTCAGGTCAGTTTTTTGAATGACCAGTTCAACATCAGTCTCCGGCAGTGTTTCCACTTCTATATTACTCATATTGGCGTTTGTAACTTCACCAAAAAAGCGCTGCTCCAAGTCCGGGTGATAAAGGCCAAAACTAAAGTCTAAACCCGCCTGCTCCGCTTTTTCGGCATTGAGGCGAACCGCCAGAAAGTCAAGAAACATGCCTGTTGGCGTATTAGCAATAACATCGGCAGAGGCCAGCTTAATGGATGGTTTGATCTCTCCGGTTCTTAACTCCACTGCACCTTGCAGGTAGGAGTTGCGCCACGCCATGGTTTCTGACTGATAACCCTGTTGCTCAAAGCTGTCAGCCAGTGCATAGCGATAATGCAGATTATCCGGGTGACATTGCACCAGATCGTTGAACAGCTGGGATGCTTCTTGATATTGCCCGTTATTGAAGTGTGAAACTCCTGCGCTATAAAGTGCTTCTGCACCCGCTGCATCCACATAAACACAGGACTTGTCTCTGGTTTCAAGCGGGTTGGTGTTTACCGGGTTCATATCGTGATAACCAAGATATAAATTGACCACCGCGCGAGCGTTGTGACTGTATGAACCGTGGTAGCCATTGGTGTGCCAGGTCTGCTTTTGAACCTCTGGCACCAGCTTCTCAATTTCACGACCTACGTCGTTAATAGTGGTGCCATGGTTGGCCAGGCGCATGGCCTGATTGTGAATAAAGCCATAGTTATCCCGCTGCAGGGTCATATACTCGGCAATTTCGTTGTTTTCAGTGGCGGGATCATTCCAGACTGGTGCCGAGTGTGCAGCGTGAATACTGTCAACCATTCCGGAATCCACAAAACGCATTTTCAGTTCAGTCAGATACTTGGTCCAGACCAGAGCATCACGAACTTTTGCTCCCCGGAAAGTGTAGATGTTATGCATGCCGTCATAAGTGAGCTCAGCGGTATTGAGTGAGCGGTATTGCGGAACATAGAGCACCATTTCCGCAGGTGCTTCAGCGCCCGGCATATTTATGGCATGAAACTCCAGGCCATCAATATTAATCACTTTTTCACGTGACGTAATTTCTGTCGTAGGCGCCACAAGAGTGACCTCGCCCCTTGACGTACCCAACCCCAGAGCATTGTCAACGATGCCTTTGGTACTATTGGTTAACGTTGTTCCATACTGATAGTTTGCCCGGCGGCCCATAGCAGTACCGGCGATGACGTTTTCGTCAGCCAGCTCTTTGATGAAATCTTTTGGCGCGTAGATTTGCGCGCCTTCGGCGAAGTTGCCGGACTCATAGACACCCCTGGAACCACCAAAGTGATCAGCATGCATATGGGAGTAAATCATCCCGGTAATTTTATGCTCACCATTGATTTCAGGCAGGTGTGTTTTGGCAAAATCCCAGGCAGCTGCAGCCGCTTCCCGGGACAACAACGGATCATGAATGACATAGCCGTTTTTGGATCGATAAATGGTCATATTGGATAGATCAGCCCCGCGAATCTGATAGACACCATCCGTCACCTGATACAAGCCACCCGCCGTATAATTCAGCATACCCTGACGCCAGATAGACGGATTCACCGTGGCAGGTATTTCGTCAATCGACATATCCGTCATGTACTGAAAACGTTTTTTCAGCTCTCCCGCAGCATGATTGCCAAATTCTGCGATCAGCCCTTTGCGAGTACGTTCAAAAGCGGATACATCTTTCCATGGCAGGTTTTTTGCCAGATTCTGGTTTGCCTGTTCAGTATGGGCAGTGGCAGGTTTGCCCTGATAGTCCTCGAGGCTGGTATATTCAGCACTTGCATTAAACGACGCAAGAATAGCAAGGGTAATAGCTGATAGAGTCTGTGTCGGTTTCATAGTGGTCCTTATTCACAGTTGAACTGAAGACTCGATCACTTTAATGGCTAAATTCATAATGATAAATTTACGATTTTTTAGTTTAATCATCACTGCTGGTTATATATTGATGAAAGCATCAAAGTTCGACCTTAATCTCCTGCGAGTTTTTCTGGCGGTCTATCGCTACCAATCAATCACAGTGGCGGCTGAGGTTATGGAGCTAACCCAGCCCGGCGTCAGTGGCGCATTAAAGAGAATGCAAAACCAATTGGGAGATACCCTGTTTGTTCGTGATGGCCGAGGCATTGCGCCAACGGATTTTGCCCACGAAATAGCCCGCCAGATTGAGCCCGCCCTGGAAACTATAAACAATACTCTCATTGATATGCAGGGACTCAGCCATCATGGAAAGCGCCGGTTCATCGTGTATACCCCAGAGCCCGTAATGCTGGTACTGCTCCCCAAGATTGAAGCTGACTCAACATTGGAAAACCGGGAAATAGTGCTTTTCCCAACACCGACCACTGAGGAAGAGTTACTTGATAAGCTCAATTTACGGCAAGCGGATTTAGCAATAGATTTTGCTCATGTCTCCACCTTATCTTATTTTTCCCAGCCTTTGTTTACTGACCAGATCTGCCTGATTGCCAGCCAATCCCACCCCAGAATCCAGGGAAGCGTTACAGCTGAGCAGTTTTATCAGGAAAAACATATAACGTTGAAACTAAGGCGTGAAAATACATTTTTGGCAGACTCTTTTACGCAAGAGCCCCTGCAACCAAGGAAGGTTATGGCTGAGTGCGACTCCCTGCTTGCGTTAATGGCTCTGGTAGCCAGTAGTGAAAGTATTGGCACTATGAGCAGCAGTCTGGCAAAGGTGTTTTCTCAACAATTTGGTTTACAGATCATGAAAATACCGTTTCGTTCTTTGCCCATTAACTACAAATTGCTAGCCCATAGCCGGGTCCGCAATAGCAAAACCAACTGCTGGTTGCGCAGTAAAATTCTGTCTTATGTCACAGAGTTAAGGGGTGAATAGAAAAGGGCGGGCAGATCATTCCTGAAAAAGCTCCTTGACGACACGATTCTGGATGGACTTCTTTGCTGTCTTCCAGAACTCAAGTGCTCAGGAGGGTGTCAAAAAAGTAGCAAGCAAAGCTGCTGATGAGCAGGCAATTCCCCACACCGCAGGTAAATCACGCAGGGATATGACAGAAGCAAGCATTCAACAGACCTGTCCCAGGTACTTTCATACTCTTTTTAATGCAGCTGGTGAAGGCACCTGACCACTTTCAGCATAAATTAGCCGGATCGAACCAGGTTGGCCGTAGAAATTCAGGTATAACCACAGATGATGAAAACCGGACAGGTTTGAGAAACTACAACTAATGGACAAAGGGGGAGCAAAGGACTTGCTTGCAAGATGCATGCAAGGAAGGCCAACAACAGGCTGACGCCATTTCGAAGCTTCTCTGGAAACGTCAATCGCAAGATTGGCGTTTTTTTTCGTCTGGTTGTACCTTTAACAACGCACTTCAGCAATGCGCCAGCCAAAAGTTCTTATCGTGTCAGATCATCACCGCAGCACCCACATTTTAGCCCTGCGCCCCGGTATGTATAGCCTGTGCCATTGGCTGTTTACTATGAATGTGTCAGCAGGTTCGATGACATCAAAGTAAGTTTGATGCCAGAAGAATTTGTGCTCCTCCTTATTTACCCAATACTCCTGGCCATGTTCACACTTGTTGATACCAACCACCGCAGCGGCGTCAGGCTCACCTCGGCTAAAAAGAAGAAAACAATCACCCTGCCCTATTATTCTCATTGGTAGCCCCTGGTTGGTTCTGTGAACTTCGAGCAACAGATTCTTGGCATCTTCATCCTTAATTCGCGTAAGCCCCCCAAGCTCGTTGAAGGTCTTACGCGAATGAAGATGAGAGCCGGTTACAGCAACGCTCGTCAGCAAACAGCGCCATGAATATCACGTTTTCCTGACAAGCCCTGGCAATCCGGGGACTGGAAGTTATGCTGTGGAATAGGCGAACAGAACCGCCTTTAATAACATGGCAGGGTCATCAGCTGGGCACCTGCCGCCGAACTACAAACTCTGATAATTTGCCCTGTGGTAGAGTTTGTAAATCAGGTAGCCCACAGAAGCAATCACACCAATTAAAACAAACGCTGCAACTTCTCCAGCTATTCCTTCTCCGATGGAGTCAGCAGGTTTTTTGCCAGAATGCTTTGGATCAGGTTTACCTTTACAACCAGGCATACAGCCTTTGGGTCTGCAAATCACAGATTTGCTGCCGGTCAACGACGAATTAGACCACGTATACTGGGCTGAACAAGATTTGCATGTAATAAAATCACCCTTCCTCTCATAATCCATTTCATCAGAATTAAAAGCGTACGAAGAGTTGAATGTACACTGTTCTTTTGACTCGGGGTTAACGCATGACCCATTTACATCAAGACCTGCAACACCTTCTGGTGATATAACTTCACTACAATTGTACATCCCCCTTTCTCGGCAATGAAAATAGTAAGTATCGTTAGCCCTTGGACATCTGGGGTCATAGTCTTTTGCAGAAGCGTTTAATAAGTAGGATGACCTGATGCAGGTATCGCTTACCACTACGCAGAACAGCTGGTTTCTTAGTCTAACCGGAGCCCCATCAGGGATACTGATATCCGATGGCAGCTTGATCATTGTTTGCACTCCGGAATTTTGCTGGCTATCAAAGATAAAATAATGCTTTGTAACATTCATCTCTTCATCGCCTTGTAGCATGTAATAAGCCGTTAGCTCAATTCCATTTGTAACATTAACGGTACTCAATACAGGCGATTGATAGGGCAAGTTATCAGCATAAAGATCTATAGACAGGAGACCTGCTGTAGCCGACCGATTATGTGAAGTTTGAATATGGCCAAGCTTCACACCGCCGGGACTCAGTACATTTATGTCAACGGCTTGCATGAATAGCGCGAGTATTTGCTTGGCGCAGGATGGCGAGGTAAAAATATGCTTTTTTGAAACCCGCACCCCAATACAAGGTTGAGCCTTTTCTGCAATGTAAATCCGGGGTTGAAAGTAAACAAGATTTTCGAAAGCGTTGCCCTGCGTATTTTCTTCGGCAAAGCTTTGAGCAGATAAAATTAGCAATAACAAACAATAGAAAAATGTTTTGTAGTTGTGCAGTCTCATAATAAATAACCTCTGATGAATTAACACTTACGCCGCCTGCTTATTTACAGCGGGTAGCGCTGCCGTAGCAGTTAGACTCGGAAAAACCTTCAGGCAGTAAAAAATACTGAAGCAGGTATGTACCAAGGCAATTGTTTTCATGATATTCATACACACAGCAGGCTTTAGAAGACCTGAGAGATACGATAGAAGCGACGATGCAGTATAGCTTGTAGCGCTCGGTCTGGACTGAAAACCTGAGCAAGCTTCAAGGCATAAAATCCTACGTTTCAGACCTGGAAAAAAATATCAGTTCGAAACGTAGAGTTGAACAGAAGTAAGCGAACAGACTCCCTCCAGGAGGCCGACCGAACAGATAAAAACATCAGACACCTGACCGGAAAGACACCTGAAAGTGATCTAGCAGCCTGTCGGTCTTAAGACTGTCCTACTGCGGTTGCAATAAATTGGTCTAAAAGAATGTTTTCCTGCCGGTATAGTGGCAGGGCATCGCAGTATTTGGAGACGATGATCCAGGCCAGTGTGCTGATGGAGAGGGAGGACTTGGGTAGCGGGTGTTTTGGCAGTTTAGCTGCTTTAATGACCTGCTTTGTCTGTCCGTGGTCATCGATTTGTGGGAAAACCGCTTTCTCTTGCAGGATTTCTTTTACCTGAACTTTGGCCGGTACAATGTCCAGCTCTTCACGGACTTTGACAAAGTAAAGTATCAATATCGTCCAGAGAAAAGCCCCTGTACTCAATTTCATACCCCTTCAGTTGCTGCACCAACTTGGTGGCTTTTTCCTGTAAATGCGTTTTTCGGATATTTTTCGGGTTACGCTTGATTTCAGCAATCAGGACTTTTTTATCCAGTTCATTGACCGCGACAAGATCAATTTCATTCTGGTTCCCTCTCTCCCAGTAACTGCCGACGATATTGTACTCGCCAGTTTCCGCAATCACTTCCCTGACGATTTCTTCCAGCCAGTGACCACTCCAGGTCGGGTAATCACGCTCAATGACTTTATGGATAAACGGAAAGTTGCCAATCTCCACTGCGCTACGGTGTTTATAAATAAAGCGAAACCAAAAGGCCAGGAAAGCATCGGCAATACGATATTTAACCAACCGGGTTCCCGGTTTAGACAACACTGGTCGGTTTCGGCTGATGATATCAAATTCATTTTCCAGGCGATCAAGCTGTGGCCCCACGGAAATACCCAGCAAAGATTCTATTTCAGGTCGGCTCGTACTCCCGGAAGCAATAGCAGCCAGTATGGAAAAATAGGTACCATGTTCAGGTCCGAACTCTTCAGCCAGACGATAATGCCCTTCCTCAATGACCAGACTGTGTGCGTTAATCAGCTGCGACCAAAGGTCGGTTGCAGGATCAATGTTAAACAGCCACTCCAGATATTTAGGAACACCGCCACTGAGCATGTACCACTGCAGAAGTTTTTCAGGTGCAAACTCCTGTCGGTCATTCAGCATCTGGGCGATATAGCGACAACGCAACGGCTGAAGGTTGATGCGATGATCGGCACGACCAAACAAGGGCTCTCGTCCATCCTGAAACAACCGGGTCATAAGGCTGTATAAAGAGCCACAGCAGACCAGGTGCATACGACTCTGTTGTCTGTATCGATCCCATAAATCCTGAAGTTCGGAAAAAAACGCCCGATTAACCCGCTGGATATCCTGAAATTCATCCAGTATGACGGTAACCGGCGTTGTGATGCTGAACTGCAACAGGATTTCCATGACTTCCCGAAGGCGTGCAGGCTGACCAAATATGGGAATATTTAAGACCGTTCTGATTTGCTCGACAAACTCCTCGCAAAGCAATGACTCCTGCTTTCTGGATACGAACAGATAGATAGTGGCTGCAGAAGTATTGCTCTGAGGAAAGGTTTTATTTAACAGCGCTGTTTTACCGACCCGGCGCCTTCCTACTACAGTTGTCAGGTGGGCCGTTCCTTTAGAGGCTAGTTCACTCCACTCACGGAGCTGTTCAAGCTCATCTTCTCGATTATAGAACATCATCAAAAGTTACCGTAATAATTATTACAGTAACTATATCACAAAAACGGTCCTCTCCATACAAATATGCTCTGCGCAAACATCGAGCTATAAGTACTCAGCTACCTTCAGTGTCGATGGCCGCTATGTGATGACCGCCAGCCTGGATAGCAAAGCGAAAATCCATGGCAAAAAGAACGAAGGGTCATGGCCCTGCTGTGTCGGGAGTGTTGCCCAGGTTTGCTTCTGCCTTCTCAAGCATCAATATCAGCTGCTCACGTTTTTTCCTCCTGGCCAGTTCCAGAGGTGTCTGGCCATGGCAATCCCTGGCATGGATATCAGCGCCGCTGTCGATCAGGACAGACAGAGACCGAATGGCATTTAACATGACAGCATGATGCAGCACCGTCCGGCCCATGCTGCTGGTAGCATCGATATTTGCCCCGTTATGGATCAGGAATTGTGCAGTCTTTGCCAAGTCCAGCTTCATGGCCATGTGCAGCGGGGTCAAGCCTTCAGGTGAAGCGATATTAACATCTGCCCCGCTGTTAATCAGGACTTGAGCACAGCCGATTCGGCTACACTGGGCCGCGTGATGCAAGAGCGATCCCCCTCCATTTAACTCATTGACGGAAATACCGGACTTTGTCTGCTTATCAATCAACAGTTCCAGGCAGGCAGAATGACCATGTCGGGCAGCGTAGAACCCGGGCAAACATCCACCGCTATCCGTGGCACTGATATTGGCATTGTTATCGATCAGGACTTGCACACACTGCACGTGACCGTTCATGACGGCCAGGTGCAGGGGAGTCAGGCCCCGTGCATTCCTGATATTAATATCTGCTTTATAAGCCAAAAGGAGTTGAACACACTCCAACTGGCCACATTGTGCGGCCAAATGCAGAGGGCTCCAACCCCTGTTACTCCTGAAATTAATATGCACATGGTCTTTAGCATTCAACAGCACAGCCATACAACGAACCCTGCCAAACTGGGCAGCGATGTGCAGGGGGGTACGGCCTGCCTCATCCACGGGATTGATGTTCACCCTTTTGTCCATCATCAGTAACCGAAGACATTCACTTTGATCATTTTTGCTGGCAAAATGCATGGGCGTCCATCCCCCTCCTCGTTGGGAGCCAACGATCAGCGCCTGGTGTTCAAGCAAGACTTTCAGACACTTTACACTCCCTTCCCGGGCAGCAATATGCAGGGGCGTCAAACCATAAAGGGTCCTGGCATTGATATCAGCCCCTTGCCTGATCAAGGCCAGCAGATACTCCACGCTGTCGAACATGAGGGTACAATGGAGGGGGGTATTATTGCCCTCTGTGAGGGCCTGGATGTTGGCACCATACTTGAGCAGGATATCCACGGAGTTTCGCTGGGGAGTTAAGGTGGCTCTGTGCAGAGCAGTCATACCGTCATAGGTGGCCGCATCGACCTCATGCCCGGCGCCAAGCAAAAGTTCCACACATTCAACATGTCCATTATCTGCGGCACTGTGCAGGGGTGACCAGCCAGAGTCTGTGGTGGCTTCAATAAACCCGGCACCATGAGCGAGTAAAAGCTGTACACACTCCGGATACCCTTGACGGGCAGCGTTGCTCAGTGGCGACAAGTTTCTGTTGTTTCTGCAATTGACGTTTGCCTGTCGGTGCAGCAGCCACTCCACGCACCGGGCGTTGCCAGCCAGGGCTGCCATATGCAGGGGCGTAGAGCCGCCGTTGTCCGTGGCATCCAGCAGGCTGGCATTGTGCTTGAGCAACAGTTCCAGAAAGTCCATACGGCCAGTAAAGGCGGCAACGTGCAGGGCTGTCCAGCCATTGTCGTCTTTGGCATCGACAGCTAACCCTCTGTCAAGCAGTACTTGCAGGAAATTCATGGGGCCACTTCGGGTGAGAACATGCAAGAGCGTCTTGCCCCTGTCCAGCAGGGCATTCACATCGGCTCCGTGATCCAGCAGGATTTGAGCACACTTGCCATGACCATTCAGAACGGCAAGGTGCAGTGCCGTATGGTGGTGATCACAGGTGGCATCTATATCCTCTTCATGCCTCACCCAACTCCTCTCCCCATGTTTCTCTCTGGGCCCGATGAAGAGCAGGGCTGCCACACACGCATCGTGCCCCATCATAGCTGCGAGATGCAGGGGGGTGGTTTCAAAATGGTCAATTTCATTGCCAATCGCCTTGAATTCAAGAAAACGTTCCACGCAGTTCACCTGACCATGCTGGGCAGCGCTGTGCAGGGGCGACCTGCCCATACTGTCCCGGATATTGATATTGGCACCATTGCAGACCAATGTCCTGACACACTGCTCCTGGCCAAATTCGGCAGCAAAATGCAGGGGCGTCGCGCCTGAAGATGAGACGGCATTGACATTAGAGTGATGGTCAATAAGCATCTGTACACACGCCTCATTGCCGACCTGGACAGCGATATGCAGCAGCGTGACATGGCCACCGTAAAACGCTGAGTAGAAGCTTTGACCGGCCAGCGCGGGTTCCCGGTCAAGCAAGTCAGACAGCGCCTCAATATTTCCGGAACGACAGCATTGCAGGGGCAGGAGTTCATCGCCAGAAGTGGCCTGGTCATACAGTGGCTCAGCTGCAGCCTCATCTTCACCTTCATCTGACAGTTCCATATCTACCCCGGTGGCACGCTGCACAGCACACTGGAGTCCCCGTTGCTCACCTTTTGGTATCGTTTCTGCACCCTGGCGAGTAAGCATTAAAGTACCTCCTGCAGAACCATCATCAGCAGAAACGGTATTTGCACCGCCCCTCCAGACAGGTACACCCCGTTGCGAGGCAGATGGTTTTTGAACAGGCAGAACGGCTACCAGTGCAGGGAAACGTTCCAGGACAGCATTGATCTCGTCATTTCTGTTTCCTTGATGCCCACTTCTAATTTGATTGGCAATCATATAACCCAGTGCTGTTACTGCGTTTTCAGACTCTGTCAACACCGCCGAAGCTCCCCCGGTTGCACCTTCAGTGGTTTGGAGCGCATTGCCTATTTCTCTTTGCTTTTCGGCTACCAAATAATTGTAAAGTTTTTTCAGCTTTAGCGATTGATCTTTCTTGCAAAATCTTTTCATAAACTCATCTTTCCCAGCAAGGTTGTCAGGAAACATTGCGTGCAACAAAAAATAAAAAGTGGTTGCTGTGGGCGATTTCTCGGCCAAAAACCTCAGCAGAATCATAGTGTCATTGATATCTTCAGTATCTGGGTAGTTGTTATAATTGATATAGGCCGTCACTTCCAGAAAAGCTGGCGTTAACGGATAATCCAGAAAGTCAGAGCGTAACGCTTTGTTGTCGTTTATTCCCGGTAGTCCATAATTTGTCGATAAGAGTGTCTTTCCCTGATCGCCAAGACCTGAAAGAGAAAAAATAGCCTGACCCGGAGTCAGGCTGCCTGAATAGTATTCTTGCTGACTGCCCTTTTGATTTAAACCAGTCGGCCATTCTTTTGCCGTTATAGTAATACCTGAAAAATGCTGCCCTGTTTTTTTAATATCAGTTGAAGCATCAACAGGCGCAAAAAAAACCTTCTTCTTTTTTGCCAGATGCTGCAAATCAATAGGTATCTGATTATCTGAAATATCAGTCACAACCAGGGACTGGTGAGCATCTGCCCGAAGTCTGATGATATTTTTCTTGTTAATGTCAGAAATAAGGAGTACCGAGCCTTTTTGGGAATCAAAAAATGGAGTAAAACCATGGATCGATAAAATCATATCCGCCTCAACAATAATGAAACCGTCACCGAGAACTATAGATAATGGCCCAGGCGGAGCATTTGGGAGAGTAGCTCCTTTAACCGTTCCAGTGGTAATCAAAATAGAAATTAACAATGTCTGCATCAAACTTTTTTCCACTGAAAAACCTCACTTAACATATAAATTTGAGCACACCTGAATATCCAAATCCCCCCTGTGCCAGCATAGTTGTCGCCTCTCCTGAATTTAGAAACCTAAACAGGGGGCGGGCACTGAGTGATCAATGGCTCGCTATTCAGAAGAGTTCAAAGAGTCCATCATTCAGATGATGATGCCCCCCAATAATAATGTGCCAGTTTCTCAGCTACGTGATACTGGTATCCCCGATGTGACTCTGTACACTTGGCGAAAGAAAGCTTTATCTCAAGGAATACCTGTGCCAGGCAACGGAAAAAATCCAGATCAGTGGACACCGGAAAACCAATTAGCCGTGATCATTGAAACGGCGGCGTTAAATAAAGCAGAAATGGCCGAATACTGTCGTAAGAAAGGCCTTTTTGCTGAACAAATACAGCAATGGAAAGCAGCCTTTATCAGTGGCGTTTCGGCCAAACCTGTCAATCCTGGCTATTCCAGAGCATTCGGCCACTCAATCCGGTAGCATCCGGCCACCTCCCTCATCGGAGCGCAGCGACGCATCGGAATGGAGCTTAGGACTTATATTTGGATCTTGCCAGTTTAGTCTCTTCCAATATGAAATGAGCCTGAAGGGGAGCCCAGTTTCCAACATGGCTGTTAGCTTGAGAGTCTGAAGCTTTTCCAGGGCAGGATTGAGTAACATGATTCTTATCCCTTTATTAACTGTTATTGGTAGTAGTCTGAGCCGCGCAGGTTCTCATGGTCATCCGGCAGCACTTCGTCAGGCTCCAGCTCTGGCAACGACTGTTGATCCAGATTATTTTTCAGGATGGGCCCAATGCTTCGGTAGGAGTAGGTATCTGTATACAGTGCACGACGGCAGGCGTTTTCCAACCGGTCATGACCATAGCCTTAACCTAACCTCATGATGCCGAGGCAACTGCAGTAACTTTGCTCTGGATGTCGACGGGTTGAGAGGATGCGACGGATGACTGCTTCTGTTTCCGGACCTGTCCTTGCCGCCCAGTTTTGCAGTCGCTCAGGCGTCCATTCGGCATACTTTCGGTAGTGGCCAAGTCAACCCCGACACGGCAAAACGTCCCAGATAGTCACTTACGGTTGCTCGGGAAATATTACAGCTGTTAGCGATTTTTCGCTCGCTGAGGTGGTGCTCGAATTTGAGTCTGAGTACTTCACGAATCTTGCGCATGGGCAGTCTCTTCATGATGCTATCCGCTCGTCCTTGAGGAGGTCTCAAGTTTGAGGGGAGCGGTGAAAAATGGGACTGCGCCACTGGTCAGAAAAGGGGTGGCCGGATGTTACCGGAATTGGTGGCCGAATGGCTCTGGAATACCCAGAAATGCAATAAGGCAAGAGTTATAAGATTTTTAAATACTTTATATTTTTAGCTACGTGATCCGTATGGCCGGTGTTGTGGGAGGAGCAGAGTTGTGAGACTCTGCCCTATTCCGATTAGGCATCTAATTCAGGCTGGAATACTTCTTTGAGTTTCTTTTCACCTTGCTCAAACAATAGATGGTAGTTAGAGCAAAACTTTTCTTCATTAGGCTCAAGAAGCACTTCTACAGATGGTGCAATACCCTTTTTCCAAGCTGGCAAGTCAATACCGTGGAGCCGACACAATGTATTTGTTAACATCTCTGCTATTCCCCCAGAGCCTCTCCAGGTTGGAGCAAGGTGAACGTACCACCAGTGTATTCTTGGAATAACACTTAGATCACCGCTTATAGCTTTATCTATTAAATTTCTTACATGCTCTAGCACGATGGGTATTTGTTCCCTACCAGTGTGCAGCCAAAGACCAGACTCTTGATTATCTCCAATATAATTATCATCGTACGCTCCAAACCATCTTTCGCTTTCACATCTTCTATTGTCAGATTCTCTAGGGCAAAAAACATACTGCGTTAATGGAATTGGCGTATCATCTATGTGGCCATGAACCAAGCCATATCTCAATTCACCTGTAGCACCACCGCCATAAAAATGTTTTCTTGCCCAAAATAATCCGTCGTCACTGATCGAATTGATAAAGTGTTTTTTGTCATATGGAATCTTTACAGCCCGTTCCAGTGCATAGCCATATGCCTTACTTCTACGGTTTATTCTTGTATAACACGATTTATTATTAAATAAAGCATCCCCTGTATTTAAATCTCTACGCAAACCAAATCGGTTGAATTTCGCATTATTTCTTTTGAGCGCTATATGTTTTCTTGTTTTTTCAAAATGCTCAATAATGTTTGATGATTTCAGGTCATTTTTTTTAATACTATCCACTGCGTTTGTTACTGCATTTTCAAATTCAAGATCCCAAATTTTCGGATCGCCATAATTAAGCCACTCAACCCCTCTTTGTGCTATGTGCTTTCCTTCTGGTGTAGCACTTTCAAATTCAGGTATTTTTCTTGCTGTAGTATCTTGTATACTTTGAGCTTTTTCTTGATCAATATTAGAGTGTTTGCCAAGTAAGCTAGAGCTGGTGGTTACTGGATTCATGTATTTTAGTCCTCTTAGTCGTCCTTTAGTCCTTTAGTCCTTTAGTTCTTTATTAAGTTCAATATTGTTACTGACAGAGATGTAAGGATGCCTAACAAAAACTATTTGGTTCTGGACGTCTATAGCCGCATGATTGAGAGTTGGGAAGTCCATCAGAGTGAGTCCTCTGATCTGTCTGCTCAGATGATCCGCAAAGCTTTCATGCATCAAAAGATCAGCCTTCAGGAACAACCGCTGGTCCTGCACTCGGATAATGGTAGTCTGATGAAGGGGGCGACCATACTGAGTACTCTTCAGCAGCTGGGTGCACAGACATCGTTCAGCAGGCCTCGTGTGAGTAACGATAACTCAAACCCGGAATCAGACTTCAGAATCATGAAATACCGACCCGGGTACCCGAATCACTTCTCCAGTCTGGAGTCAGCCAGAGAGTGGGTGTATGGGTTCGTAAACTGGTACAACATGGAGCACAAGCACAGTGGCATCAAGTTACGACAGACACACAAGGAAGGCTCAAAAAAAGGGTCTGAATCGTGAAAGAGTTTACCGTAAAGCAAAAGAGCAACACCCTGAGCGTTGCTGAAGTCGTATAACCAGAAACTGGAAATTACCGCTAGCAGCCTGTCGGACCTAAGCGTCCGTAGCGAGGATTGCAAGAAATTGAGGATAAAAATCTCTGTTTCTGAGGAGAATAGCGAGCTATTTGACGAAGAAACAGAGATTTTTAGACCAATTTATTGCAACCGCAGTAGGACAGTCTTAAGTCCGACAGGCTGCTAGAGGTATGGCTTAACCCTGAGCGATCAGAGAATCAGCAGCATTGTGATTTAGCTGCATAAGTTGAGGCGACATCTTTGTTGACAAACACCGCCCTCCATATTTGGGTGTCCTAATTTCTCTAATCATTAAAAGAAATGGTTATATAGGGAGGATTGAGCGCAAGACTTTGGCGCAGTAATCGTATAGTGAAAAAACGTGAGAAACAGGCACAAAAAAAGCCTCCCATTTCTGGAAGACTTTTTGGAGTTGGTGCCCGGAGCCGGGATCGAACCGGCACGATCTTAACGATCGGCAGATTTTAAGTCTGCTGTGTCTACCAATTTCACCACCCGGGCTAAATGAATAGCTTATCTATTCAAGCCGAAAAAAAACAGGCTAGTTACCTGTTTTTTTGAATTTGGAGGCGAGTACCGGAGTCGAACCGGTCTAAATGGAGTTGCAGTCCACTGCATAACCGCTTTGCTAACTCGCCTTTTATCTCTTGAGAGACTGGATCGGGAACGGGTTTCGCCACAGCCATGTATAGACGAACCCAACCTTTCTCAGCTCGCAGACTTATCTGTAATTGAACTGGAGCGGGAAACGAGACTCGAACTCGCGACCCCAACCTTGGCAAGGTTGTGCTCTACCAACTGAGCTATTCCCGCAATGAAGATTATTCAGGACTTCTTCAAAGTCCGGAGCAGGAAACGAGACTCACTCTTTAACTCTGAGGCGACCCCAACCTTGGCAAGGTTGTGCTCTACCAACTGAGCTATTCCCGCAATGAAGATTATTCAGGACTTCTTCAAAGTCCGGAGCAGGAAACGAGACTCACTCTTTAACTCTGAGGCGACCCCAACCTTGGCAAGGTTGTGCTCTACCAACTGAGCTATTCCCGCAATGAAGATTATTCAGGACTTCTTCAAAGTCCGGAGCAGGAAACGAGACTCACTCTTTAACTCTGAGGCGACCCCAACCTTGGCAAGGTTGTGCTCTACCAACTGAGCTATTCCCGCAATGAAGATTATTCAGGACTTCTTCAAAGTCCGGAGCAGGAAACGAGACTCACTCTTTAACTCTGAGGCGACCCCAACCTTGGCAAGGTTGTGCTCTACCAACTGAGCTATTCCCGCAATGAAGATTATTCAGGACTTCTTCAAAGTCCGGAGCAGGAAACGAGACTCACTCTTTAACTCTGAGGCGACCCCAACCTTGGCAAGGTTGTGCTCTACCAACTGAGCTATTCCCGCAGTGAAGATAATTCAGGACTTCTTCAAAGTCCGGAGCAGGAAACGAGACTCACTCTTTAACTCTGAGGCGACCCCAACCTTGGCAAGGTTGTGCTCTACCAACTGAGCTTTCCCGCAATGAAGATTATTCAGGACTTCTTCAAAGTCCGGAGCAGGAAACGAGACTCACTCTTTAACTCTGAGGCGACCCCAACCTTGGCAAGGTTGTGCTCTACCAACTGAGCTATTCCCGCATTTGTATTCGTCAGTGCTTGAAGCGTTTGGGCTTCGTCTCCGTCGAAGATGCTGCGTAGTTTAAGAATATTTCGTCTGCTGTCAATAGATTGGAGCAACGAATTAGCTTTCAGCCCTAGAGAATGGTGTCAGATCAGGCCATGCCGCATGAAGGTATACGTACATGGACCAGAGTGTGAGGATCGCAGAAATGTAAAGCAGTGCCAGACCAATATAACCAATCATGGATTCCAGGGGAGCAGGTGCAAGCAGTAACAAGGTAATCGCCATCATTTGCCCGGCCGTTTTAAATTTTCCGATCATATTCACCGCCACACTGGTACGCTTTCCTATTTCGGCCATCCATTCACGCAGAGCAGAAATAACGATTTCCCGACCAATAATGATAACAGCGGGTATGGTCATCCAGGCTGCCCTGAATTCGTCGACCAACAGACACAACGCTGTTGCAACCATGATTTTGTCTGCTACTGGATCAAAAAAAGCCCCGAAGGGGGTGGTCTGATTCCAGCGCCTGGCAAGATATCCGTCAAACCAGTCAGTGACAGCAGCTGCTGCAAAGATGCCTGCACAAAGGGTGTAACGCATCTCTATGGGCAGGTAGAAAATCAAGACCAGAAAAGGAACCAGAACAACGCGTAGCATCGTCAGAGTATTTGGAATATTCATAGCAACAGATAACTAACCATGATGTGAAAACAGTGCTGAGATCTTTGTATAAGAGCCCCCATACAACCTCGAATGGTCTGGTGCAGATGGAGACCCGACAGACTGTCGTTGAAAGTATTTACAGCCGCATAAGTTACACAGTCAGGAGACAGAGTACAAACCCGAATCCAGAAGCCTGTCAATTTCGGCCTCCTAGGAACCATGTAAATGAGCATGTATTTGCTCTGCCAGGTTCTGACTGATTCCCTCGACTTTTGCCAACTCATCTACTGGTGCATTCATTACGCCATGACGCCCCCCAAAGAACTTGAGCAATGCAGAACGACGTTTGGCACCAATGCCCGGAATATCTTCCAGAGTTGATCGCTTTCTGGCAACACTGCGCTTCTGCCGGTGGCCGGTAATGGCAAACCTGTGAGCCTCGTCTCGTATATGTTGAATCAGTAGCAGAGCGCCATCTTGTTTCAGTGCAGCTAGCTCCCTGCCCTTATAGATCAGTGTTTCAAGACCTGGTTTCCTGGAAACTCCTTTAGCGACACCTAATAAAGGAATATGTTGCAGAGACAAATCGTACATGACTTCCTCTGCCACCCTCAACTGCCCCTTACCGCCATCAATCAATATCAGATCAGGTGTATTCTCTGGATGCTCAGCCAAGCCTTTATAACGCTTATGTAGGGCTTTCTTCATGGCTGCATAATCATCACCGGGCTCAATGCCTGTTATGTCGAAACGCCGATACTGGCTTTTATCAGGCCCATCCTGATTAAAAACAACACAGGAGGCAACAGTTGCTTCTCCCATGGTATGACTGATATCAAAACACTCAAACCGGGTTAAAGGTTCTTTCAGCTTCAGCAGCTTACCCAATTGTTCCGTGCGCTTGCGCTGGTGAGTTTTCCCGGCCAGCTCAGACTGAAGGCTCATCTGTGCATTTTTCTCTGCCAGCTTCAACCAGTCCTGTCGCTCCCCCCTCACCCGATGCTTGATTTTTACACTTTTACCCGACAACTGACTGATTCCCTGCTCAAGTACCTGATGATCTTCCATGGCAATGGGCAAGATAATCTCAGCGGGAAAATTGCGACTATTGGCGAGTTTGATATAAAACTGGGCTAGAAATTCTGACAGGTGATCTTCCGGTTGCAGATCCAGTCTGAAGTTCGGAAAGTAACTCTTGTGACCCAATAGCTGACCATTGCGAAAAAAAAGCACCGCAAAACAGACCTTACCCATCTGGTTGCTGTAACCGACTATGTCAGCATCGCCGGTGCTGCGGTTGACCGACTGTTGCTCCTGGACATGTCTGAGCTGGCTGATCTGATCCCGAATTTCAGCTGCCTCTTCAAACCTCAACGCTTCGGACTCATTCTCCATTCTCTTGATCAGTTTACGGATAAGCTGTTGACTCTTTCCTTCCAGAAACTCACGAGTATCCTGCACATCTTGCTGATATTCTTCCGACCTGACCAGATTGACGCACGGAGCCTTACAGCGTTGAATCTGGTGCTGGAGACAGGGACGACTTCTATTGCGGAAATAACTGTTCTCACACTGCCTGACTTTGAACACCTTTTGCAGAAGATTCAGACTTTCCCGCACGGCACCACCACTGGGATAAGGACCGAAAAACAAGCCTTTCTTACTTTTACTCCGACCTCTCTGATAGCCAATGCGAGGGTACTCATCTTCTAGAGAAAGATAGATAAAGGGATAGGACTTATCGTCTCTGAGAAGGATATTGTAGGGCGGCTTCCGGTCCTTGATGAGGTTTTGCTCTAACAGCAGAGCCTCCAACTCAGAGTTGGTAATGGTAACATCTATGGTGTGTATCTTGCTGACCAGTGCCATGGTTTTGGTGGTCAGACCAGTAGGACGAAAGTAACTGGAAAGACGGTTTTTAAGATTTTTCGCCTTACCGATATAGAGGGTATTCCCGAGATTGTCCCGCATGTCATAGACACCCGGCTGTCTGGGCGCCTGTTTTAGAAAAGCCTTGTGATCGAAGCGCTCTTTTTCTTCACCCTGAACCATTGAGCCTGTCATGGAGTGTTAATACTGTCGATTAATTTCGAACAGTATACTGACAAACCAACCCAGAGACCTACTGAAACTTTAGTTCAGAGCATACGGCTGATTAGACAGAAACAATATCCTGCCCCACTTCAATCAGGCCACATCGAATGGCCAGATGAGTTAACTCCACATCACTGTTTATTTGTAGCTTCTCAAAAATACGGTAGCGATAACTGTTCACCGTTTTACTACTCAGACACAGTTTGTCTGAAATAGTTTGCACCTTTTCACAGTTGACGATCATCAGGCATATCTGCATTTCCCGGCTGGAAAGTTTTTCAAAGGGGGAGCCGGAGGAAGGACGTAACGATTTCAGTGCCATTTGCTGTGCAATATCAGGGCTAATGCAACGCTTGCCAACGACCACTGACTTGATGGTGGTCACCATCTCGTCGATACTGATGCCTTTGGTCACGTACCCGGCTGCACCGGCTTCCATCAGCTTGGCAGGATAAAGCTCATCATTGCAGACGGTGACAGCAATGACCTGAATTCCCGGGAATGACTGATTAATTCTGCGGGTGGCTTCCAAACCACCAATGCCTGGCATACGAACATCCATCAAGACAACCTGAGGCTTCAGGCTTCGACATTTCTCAATGGCTTCTTCCCCACTGCTGGCCTCTCCGACAATGACCAGCTCCTGTACATCAGAAAGCATACGGGATAGCCCCGTTCTCACCAGATCATGATCGTCAGCAATCAGTACGCGAATCATGAAACACTCCAACCTGCATCTTTATAGTTGTTATTTTCCTAATCGGTCTCTTACTTCCCTGATGGTAAATCATTCCAATGCCACCAAAAAAGCCTGTGCACGAATAATACCGTACAGCAGGCTTATTATGCTACCAGCCTGATAGCAACATCAGACTCTGAAATCAGAGTTTGCCTTCCAGCTCTGGTACAGCTTCAAACAGATCTGCTACCAGACCATAGTCGGCTACCTGGAAGATAGGCGCTTCTTCGTCCTTGTTGATGGCAACAATGACTTTAGAGTCTTTCATACCTGCCAGGTGCTGGATCGCACCGGAAATACCTACAGCAACATAGAGGTTGGGAGCAACAATCTTGCCGGTCTGACCGACCTGCATGTCATTAGGAACAAAGCCTGCGTCCACCGCAGCACGGGAAGCTCCTACGGCAGCACCCAGCTTGTCAGCCAGTTTATACAGGATTTCGAAGTTTTCTCCATTACCCATACCACGACCACCGGATACTACGATTTTGGCACCACCCAGCTCAGGGCGATCAGACTTGGCCATTTCTTCACTGACAAAAGAAGAAATACCTGCATCGTGGGCAATATCCAACTGTTCAACAGCTGCACTGCCACCTGTAGCGGCGACAGGATCAAAGCCGGTACCACGAACGGTGATAACCTTCACAGGAGCACCACTCTGTACTGTTGCGATGGCGTTACCGGCATAGATAGGACGGGCAAAAGTGTCAGCATTATCTACACGGATAATGTCAGAAATCTGATCAACATCCAGCAGAGCAGCAACACGAGGCATATAGTTTTTACCGCCGGTACTGGCAGCACTCAGAATATGGCTATAGCCTTTGCCCAGCTCAGCAACCAGCAAACTGACATTTTCTGCCAGCTGATGCTCATAGGCGGCGTTGTCCACAACCATAACCTTGTTGACACCTTCAACGGCTGATGCTGCTTCGGCAACAGAACCACATCCGGACCCGGCGACTAATACATGAACATCATCGCCTATTTGGCGGGCAGCCGCTACAGTATTCAGAGTGGCTGCGCCCAAGGCTGCATTATCATGTTCTGCAACTACGAGAATAGCCATTAGATTACCTTCGCTTCTGTTTTCAGTTTTTCGATCAGTTCATCAACACTGCCCACACGGATACCGGCACTGCGCTCGGCGGGCGGCTCAACTTTGAGTGTGTTCAGGGAGGAAGTTACCTCAACACCCAGATCTGCAGGTGTTTTGACGTCCAGAGGTTTACGCTTGGCCTTCATGATGTTGGGGAGGGAAGCATAACGAGGCTCATTCAAGCGCAGATCAGTCGTCACGATAGCGGGCAGTGACAGGGAAACAGTCTGCAGACCACCATCAACTTCACGAGTGACACAGGCCTTACCATCTTCTACAGTCACTTCAGAGGCGAAAGTACCCTGAGGAAGACCAGACAGTGCCGCCAGCATCTGACCGGTTTGGTTGTTATCACTGTCGATGGACTGTTTGCCCAGAATCACCAGATCCGGCTTTTCTTCATCAACAATGGCTTTCAGCAGTTTGGCAACAGACAGAGAACCGGGCTTTTCTTCGGTTTCTACCAGAATGCCGCGATCAGCACCCAGAGCCAGAGCGGTGCGTATTTGCTCCTGACTCTCTTTGGTACCGAGAGATACGACAACGATTTCACTTGCAACACCCTTTTCCTTCAGTCTCACCGCTTCTTCAACAGCAATTTCACAGAAAGGGTTGATGGCCATTTTTACGTTCGTCAGATCGACATCACTATGGTCCGCTTTTACACGAACCTTGACGTTATAGTCGATGACTCTCTTAACGGCTACAAGAATTTTCATGGGTTCGCAGCCTTCCTTATTTATACTATGACTGGATACTTGGTTGTGAGGCAGGGCATGAAATCTCCGAAAACATCGCGCGGAGCATCAATTGTTATCATTGTTTCACATCACTGCTGTGTGGGCAGTCTAACAGCACGTCAATAAGGGTTCAAACCTATGTTCAAGATTGATGATTATCAAGCAGTTTTATGAACAATTTGTCTGACCAGTGCCTTTTATTAGAGCACCCGAGCATTATCGCATATTCTGCAAACTGCCTCAGAGACATCTCATTGGCAGAAAGCCACCTGACACTCTTCTGCGTCGAACGGACTCCGACTCAGCGAATGCTGGTTATTTGCGTATGAGACAGTATAATGCAGAAAAAAATTCAAACAACTGTTTGATTTTCATGCTGGCAGATTCTTCTGACAACGGCAGCCGGAAAATTTAACCGGAAAAGTTAAAGCGTCATCAGATAAAAAATATTGTATGAAAATCACCATATGATAACTCGGTGAGGGAGGGGATTCATTTTGGAACGCGAGTCTATGCCATTCGACGTGGTAATTGTGGGCGCTGGTCCATCCGGTTTGTCTGCAGCATGTCGTCTTATGCAACTGTCACAGGAAGCGGGTCAGGAACTCTCTGTCTGCGTCGTTGAGAAAGGATCAGAGGTAGGAGCACACATCCTGTCCGGCGCCGTATTCGAACCCACTGCTCTGAATGAACTGTTTCCTGACTGGAAAGAAAAAGGTGCGCCACTGAATACCGCTGTCGCATCCGACGATATCTACTGGTTGAGTTCTCAGGAAAAGGCTCTGAAAGTGCCGGGGGTCTTTGTACCCAAGACCATGCACAACGAAGGCAATTACATCATCAGCCTGGGTAACCTCTGCCGCTGGCTGGCCGAGCAGGCAGAAAGCATGGGTGTAGAAGTTTTCCCAGGCTTTGCTGCCAACGAAATTCTGTTCAACGAAGATGGCAGTGTTAAAGGGGTTGCTACTGGTGACATGGGCATCTCTGCCAATGGCGAGAAAAAAGACAGTTACATGCCTGGCATGGAACTGCACGCCAAATACACCCTTTTCTCAGAGGGCTGTCGTGGTCAACTGGGCAAAGAACTTATCAGCCGTTTTAATCTGGACGAAGGTAAAGACCCTCAGCATTACGGTATAGGCATCAAGGAGTTGTGGGATATAGCTCCAGAGAACCACTCTCAGGGCCTGGTAGTGCACACCGCTGGCTGGCCTCTGACTGAAAGCGGCTCAACCGGTGGTGGCTTTCTTTACCACATTGAAAACAATCAGGTCGTTCTGGGTCTCATTACCGACCTGAGTTACTCCAACCCCCACATCAGTCCGTTTGAAGAGTTCCAGCGTTATAAACAGAGCCCAACCATCAAGAAATTCCTAGAGGGAGGCAAACGGGTTTCTTACGGTGCCCGCGCCCTTGCTAAAGGTGGACCTCAGTCGCTGCCAAAAATGACCTTTGCCGGTGGCATTCTGATCGGTTGTGATGCCGGCACCATGAACGGTGCCAAAATCAAGGGCTCTCATACGGCCATGAAGTCCGGCATGTTGGCGGCTGAAGAAGTTTTCAAGTCAATCAGCACTGGTTCCGAAGGTGGTGAAGATCTCACCTCTTACGCCCGGGCTTTTGAAAACTCCTGGCTGGGTGAAGAGCTTAAGGCGCAGAGAAACTTTGGACCGGCCATGCATAAGTGGGGCAATTTTGTGGGTGCCGGCTTTGCTTTTGTCGACCAGAATATTTTTGGCGGCAAGCTGCCGTTTACCCTGCATGATAAAACACCCGACTATGCAACCCTGAAACCAGCCGCTGATAGCAAGAAGATTGATTACCCAAAACCGGATGGAGTCATCAGCTTTGATCGCCTGAGTTCTGTGTTCCTGTCCAACACCAACCATGAAGAAGACCAGCCCTGCCACCTGAAACTGGCGGACGCATCGATTCCTCTGAAAGATAATCTGCCAAAATACGACGAGCCTGCTCAGCGTTACTGTCCGGCCGGTGTCTATGAAATTGTCGAAGAGGAAACGTCCGGCGAACAACGCTTCCAGATCAACAGTCAAAACTGTGTTCACTGTAAAACCTGTGACATCAAGGACCCTGCTCAGAACATTACCTGGGTAGCTCCGGAAGGTACCGGCGGCCCTAACTACCCGAACATGTAGCTCGGGTTACACAGAAAAGGAGCCATCAGGCTCCTTTTCTGTTTTATGGATGCTCAGGCAGATTTATTGACTCCCATCCCGGATCAGTATTCAGGTTTTATACTGCCAATGGTGAAAGTTTGACCGTGACTGTTGAGGCACAACTCTACATCATCATGCTCCGTAGATTTTTCTTCTGCCATCTCAATGAGTTGATAGAAGACGTTACGATGAACCAGAGCATCCAGCTGAGCCCTGACTCTGATGTACGGTGAAGGCTCTCCCGTCGACGAATCAATATTCACCCACAAAGGATGCTCTCGATCCAGAGTCACTTTATCACCTACGTTAGTAGTGAAAGTCAGGCCATTGTCATTATTTTCAACGGAGACAGCCACAAACGGAGCATCTTCTACCTGGATTCTCACCTTCTCTACCGGGGTCACCAGATAAAAACAGTCATCCTCATCATGCCTGAGAATGTTAGAAAACAGTTTAACCATGGACTCTCTGGCTATGGGTGATCCCATGTAGAGCCAACTGCCATCCCGACAGATTTTCATGTCTATATCCCCACAAAAATCGGGATTCCATGAATGAACAGGAGGTAACCCCTGCTGTTTCAGGAGAGGCTTCATGCTCTCAGCCAGCTGTCCGGGTGATATGGATTGATCACTCATAATTCGGCCCCTCAGTCTGTTGTCATTGTTCTGGCGAAACGTCAGTACTCGAATGAAACACGGATGCAACAAAGACATTATATCGTCTTAATGAGGACGCCGTCTGATTTATCTCTGCCGGACACTCGATCGATCCAGAAAGGATAGTTCGCAAGATCGAGATTAGAAGTCACCCATGACCCTATCAGGGATATGACAAATGCTACTATTTAAGTTGAAGCACTGAAGTTATGGAGAAGTGCATAGTCGAAGAACGACAGGGAAAAACAATGCAGCTCTTCAAATCACTCGCTGGCTTACTCACCAAATGGCTCATGCAACAGCCTGAAGACAACAACCGACCTCTCTGTGATTTCGAAAGAATCCGCCATGAGCTTAAGCCCTGCGATGTAGTGCTCGTTGAAGGTAAATCTCGAGTCAGCAATGTCATCAAACAGATCACCCAGAGCCCCTGGTCCCATGCCATGCTTTATGTTGGCCGCCTGCATGATATAGAAGACGACCGTATTCGACAGACCGTTAAAGAGTCTTATGACGGCTCTCCGGATGATCAACTTATCATTGAGAGCGAGCTTGGATTTGGAACAGTCGTACACCCTTTAAGCCGCTATGAAGGTGAACACCTGAGAATTTGTCGACCCAATGGATTAAACTATTCCGACAGCCAGCAGGTCATTCACTATGCTGTCAGCCGTTTGGGTCTTGATTACAACGTGCGCCATATATTGGACCTGGCCCGCTTTTTCTTCCCTTATTCCATAATGCCCAGGCGCTGGCGTTCCACTTTATTTCAACATTCACCCGGAGATGAAACCAAAACTGTTTGCTCCAGTATGATTGCCGAGGCATTCAGTTTTATTCACTTCCCGATTTTGCCTCTGGTGAAGATGAATGGAGAAAATGGTGTTCAGCTGTTTCAGCGCAACCCCAAACTCTGCACACCCAGTGACTTTGACTACTCTCCCTATTTCCAGATCATTAAATACCCCTTTCTCGATTATACCCACCATTCGGACTACAAACTGCTTCCCTGGCATGGCCATGGTGCTCTGGAAGGTAAGGAAGGAGATCTTTATATCACCCCTGATGAGGTGAAAGAACTGCAGCAGATAGGATTAAACAGTGGCTCAGGCTCAGAGACTCTGGACAACAGAAACACTTTGAACTGACGCCTGGTGAATAAACTGAGAGGCATCAAATCATTCAAGAGTAATAAAAAAGCTGATTATTCAGAATTGATCTTATAGCTTAGTGGACGCGAGAAGAATCTGCACCATAATTACTTCTACTGATCCGGTCGACTTCCCCCTACGATCAATCAGTCTGGGCTGCTGACTTAAGTGGCCTTGATACTTGCATTGTGTACCTATGTTTCACTCCTAAAATGGTCTTAGCCCGCGTACTCTTCCCCCAGAGTCGCGGGTTTCTTTTTGCCTGAAACTCTTGTGTAGCAAGGGCTTTTTACGCCGTTGCGACCTTCCATCCGTGATGCCATTGCTGAGCCAATGGCTTTTTTGCCCGTAGAAACCATCATTCGTGACCAACAAAATACCCATTATCAAGCATTGCGTCAGGCCGACGATGCCGGCGACTCAACACCATATTATCGCCTTCATACTTAAAAGCGATTGAGCAGACTCTCAACGAAGCACTTGCCAGTGAACCCATCCATTTCAGCGACCAAGTAAACCGTTAAGTAAACGATCAAGTAAAAAGTCCTCTTCAGCTTCTTCTGACTGACCCTGACGAACCTTTCAAATTTCCAGTATTCCTTGGAATAGCGGTACTCGTGAAGATTTCAGGGTAATTGACTAAGGTACTATGGTTCTGATCATCCGGCCTCAGTCTGGGCAGCCCTCACCAAATCCGTGGGTCAGTTGAAAACGAAGGTTTATGGATGTCCTGCAGGTACACTTTATCGTTCATAGTCTTTTTCCCAGGCAGAAATAATGGCATGCTCAAGACGGCGAACGGCCGGAACATAGCGGTCAAATAGTTTCATACCCTGAATAATGTTCCATTGCAGAGGCACAGGTACCTCTCGAAGATCAACAACACTGAGTTCAAGCTCGGGGTACAGCCGCTCTAGCTCGGCTTCAATCATTTGTGGCCGGACGGCACGTTCCAGAAGATCGGTTTCATAATCTGTATAAATAACAGCAAGATCCCAGTCGCTGTCGTCCCTGGCATTCCCTTTTGCCCGTGAACCGTATAGATAGATGGCATCAATTGCACTGAAATGTCGCATTGCATCAACCAGACCATCTGGAAGCTGACATGTTGAAGGGCTCAATAGAATGTCCTGCAGATAGTGTCTAAAAAAGTATTACTAAGGGTTATCATTTCATCTGGCCAGTTATTTTTCCATAGTCATCCTGCCTCAAAATATCCATCATGAGCCAAACCTCCCAGACTGACAGCCAATGTGGCTAAAAACAAAGGTTATACCAATCGTGCTTGCTAACTGCCATGATGAGCATGGAGATTTGAGCCTTGAGACAAGGCGGCGTGAGGAGTCATAGCCTTAACTATGGCGCCGATCGCCAACGCAGGATTAAGGCTCAAATCTTCAGCGCAATAGGAAGTTAGAAAGTTCGATTGCTATCACCCATCACCTTGGGCACCCTCTGAATTTTCAGAAGTTTTATGACCCCATCAGAGGGTCTGAAACGCCATGAGTGCCATTTTCAACCCTGCCACAATAACGTCTGAACGTGTCACTTCCTTCAACACTGACTTCCAGCTCATACCAGTTGGATGCAGGCTTGATAAACTGCTCAACAGACGATTTTTCACCGGCTGCCAGAGTGACAGTCTTTTGATTACCTGGCTCGTAGGCTGAGAAGTCTACAGTTACACGCTTCTCTGTATCTGCAAGATTTTCCAGCTTGACAAGAACCGACGGCGTTTCCTTGTTAACTCCATAACATACGGAGACTTCCTGGTTATGTTCCTGCTCGCAGGTTCCCTTAAACTGACGATGAAAACCGTTAGCAGAGAGCACCCACAAGTCATACTTATTGTCGAGAGATGTCGGCCATGTAGCCCGTACGGTATCTCCGGCTCCAATGACAAAACGCTTAGGTATCTCTTCCAGATTCAGTTGATCATAGACATGAATCACCGCGCCCTGCTGTCCACTGTTGGTCATAGTCAGAACAACGGAATACTGATCAATATCGACCAAAGCGTTGACGTGCAGCTCATAAGGAAGAGCTCTTGAAGGCCGGATACCTGCATCCGCAGCGGGCGGTAGCTGGTCATCTTCAGCCGGAGGATTAATCTGTGGCAATAGTTGTTGGAAGAATCTTATGGTATCAGCCTCGGACTTAGTCATTTCCGGTAGCGATGGCAATGGCTCGTCATTAGGGTTTTCAAAATTAAACGCCGATAATAAATCACCGCAAACCGCACGGCGAAAAGGCGTAATATTCTCTTCGATCACTCCAAAACGCTTCTCCAGAAACTGTAACACCGACGTATGATCGAACACCTGTGAGTTCACCCAGCCTCCCCGGCTCCACGGAGAAACAATCAATGCCGGAACTCTTGGACCCGGACCATAAGCCTGATTTTCAGTGTGATACTCTCCGGTTGTATCAACAGTACTTTCACCATGAAAAGCTCCCTCACTCAGGGAAGGCGGGCAAGGTGGAGGCATATGATCAAAGAAACCATCATTTTCATCAAAATTGATAATCAGGACTGTTTTACTCCAGGTGTCCGGGTCACTGGTTAATGCATCCAGAACTTCCTGTGTATACCAGCCTCCCTGTACCGGTGACGAAGGTCCCGGGTGCTCGGAATAAGTTGCTGGCGCAATAATCCATGACACTTGTGGCAAAGTTTTGTTTTCAATATCATTTTTAAGACTTTCCAAAAAGCCACCGTCAGCCATGGTATTGGCGACGCCTTTCAGCAAAGGGCTTATGTTGTCATCGTCTTCTGACCATTCGGGATAAGGCTTACCATTGGATTGATTGCCTTTTGATTCATTGGCTTCCCGGTACTGTCTAAAACCGGCCAGAGGGTTGTCTGTAAAATTATCAGGTAAGTTCTGATAAATCCTCCAACTGACACCCGCCTGCTCCAGACGCTCGGGATAGGTTGTCCATGTATACCCTTCACTGGACGAGCCCAGACTATCATAATCATTAAAAATGGCAGGTGGGTTAGGGTCCAGTTCGTGATGATTGATACCCGTCCAATGATACAGCCGGTTAGGGTTAGTTCCCCCATGGAATGAGCAGTAGTATTCATCACAGACAGTAAAAGCATCGGCCAGGGCAAATTGAAAAGGTAATTCAGCCTCTGTGTAGTAACCCATCGACTGATCTTCTTTATAGGTTGGCCAATCGCTCATGCGCCCGTGATCCCAGGCTTCATGGGCATCCGGAAAAGTGTGTGGCGTACCATTCACCCGCTGGGCATTACCCTGTTCCGCATCCAGATGATAGGGATAAATAAAGCGTTCATTATTTCGTTGCTTATATTTTTGCTTCCAGACATTGCCATACACCGTAGGAACAGGATGGCGATCAGCAAAACCACGAACCCCTGCCAAGGTTCCAAAATAGTGGTCAAAAGCCCGGTTTTCCTGCATCAATATAACCACATGCTCGACATCATTGATGTTGCCATGGACATTATTTGCCGGAATGGATAAAGCCTTCACAATTGAAGGTGGAAGCAACCCTGATGCTGTCACTCCAGTTAAACCGATACCTGACGCTTTTAAAAATTTACGACGACTCAACGCTTTTTTCATAATTAGCTGATTGCCTTTACTATTTATTCAACTGGGCAGTGGTATTCACTGGTATTATTGTCACCATTGGCGGTTTCTGTTTCATCGTCACAGCCACTCAGCAATAGTGAAAAAACAATCAGTGGTATAAAACTCAGAACTCTCACGAGGACTCCCGATTGTTATGGGTTATTTTGCGAGCACAGGGTATGTAAGAAATAAGACACAGTGATGTTACAAGGGTGTCAGTTTCATGATGAATTGGTGACAGCTGTTGGTCCTTCCTTTAATGCCTTTAGCTTGTGATTGCCCTTTATTTTTTATTTTCCGATCAAGGTTGTCTGCAGAACCATTTTGAGCGTCTATAGTTACCGTTTGTTATAAAGCAGCAGGTATTTCTGGTGCGACAAACTGTTATTTTTCTGATTGTTATGACAACGGTTCGAGCGGTTATGGCGCAGGCACCGGCAGATTTGTTCCCTGAGTATCTGTGGATCGTTGACCATGATTACCACGCTACTGCTAATTACAGGAATGCAGGTTACCTCAGCTACGTGAAGTCATTTAAAGGTAAAGCCAAGCAAAATTTCTTCTTATCATCGCTGAATATTCTTGTTCATCCGCCCGAAATCAAAGGTACTACCTCTGTTGTCTCTGTTGGCCTGCCCGGTACCTCGGTTACTTACCGATTTGATGCTGTTCCAATGGTATGGTTTCCCCCTGAGTCTCTGGAAAAAGCCTCGTTCAGCTGGTCTGCAGATGGACAGTCTCTTTTTGTAAAACGAACAGTATCGGAGTGTACATCGGACAAACCTATTATCAGGATTGAATTTGAATATTCAGGCTGTCTCAGCAGCGTCTTCACTAAAGATGTTTTGAAGCATCTGTTTACAAGGTATAACAGTATCAACCCTGAACTCTTCAATTTTGTTGCCTTTCCGGCTACTGGTCAAACGCTTGGTCAAAGGCGCGCTGGTAAAAGAGCTGCTATATTCGTCGGTGACTTTAGGGAAGAGGCAGTCTCTGGCTGTTCTGCAGCCACTGTATCTCAACACGCGCCTGATGGCGTTGACCCGTTGCATTCAGATTACAAGCCTGACCACTCAGACAAACTGCCGCCTTTGGATAATACCCCAAAAGTAAAAAATTCCTCTTCGGAACAGAAGCACGAACTGCCAAAAAAAACACACTCCGCTTCCTCCAATTGAGAAGAAGCATAACATGCAGGGCATCGAAAAATTTGAGATAGGAAAATATTGCCGTACATCTATTCCAGCAAAGTATTAAAGAATTCAGGAACCAATTCAGTAGCAGGACCGCTTAGACTTCGATCAAACCGGGAGGCGTTGGAGCCGGGCTCAAGATTCAACTCTACAGTTTCGGCACCCGCAGCTCTGGCTTCTTCAAAAAAGCCAGCAGCCGGATAAACATTACCTGAAGTTCCGATGGATACAAAAAGATCACACTGCGACAAAGCTTTGAAGATACGATCCATCTCCAGGGGCATTTCACCAAACCAGACGATATGAGGCCGCAAATTGCCCGCCATTTGACAACAGGGGCAGAGTGTTTCGGTAGTCAGATCCTCATACCACTCGAAAACCTGCTCTGTATCCTGACAACTCGCTTTATAAAGCTCACCATGCATGTGAATCAGGTTCTGACTGCCCGCCCGGGAATGCAGATCATCCACGTTTTGGGTTACCAGCAGAAACTCACCATCAAAAGACTTTTCAAAGTCTGAAAGAGCCTTATGAGCAGCATTACAAACCACTTCACTCAGTCGTTGTCGCCTGTCATTGTAGAAAGCCTGCACCAGGGCCGGATTGCGATAATAACCTTCCGGCGTGGCGACATCTTCAATCGAATGGTTTTCCCAAAGGCCATCACTGCCCCTGAAGGTTCGAATACCCGACTCGGCAGAAATACCGGCACCAGTCAGAACTACAATGGATGGATAATTGAGCATGAGCCTTTGATCTGTAGTAAGTTGCATTTTATTTTGCCAGAAGCCTGAACAACTATTGCCTTCAGACTTCTGACCTGAACGGTATTACCGAGTGTATACCGAGGTATATGTAAAGGTTTTCTTGCTTTTTGCGGGAACTTTGACTTTGATGGTGTCAGTCTGCTCCAGAGTACCGCCTTTCACATCTTCCAACTTAATCAGAGAATGATCGCGATCTGTCATCATCAAGGTCACCTCTTCATCACTGTCATTGAATACGACGGCCTGCCAGCGACTGATCAGCTCCTTCTCGCGCTGCTGACTGTCAACACGCTTTCTCTCAACCCTCACAGTCAGAGCTTCGCCCATAGCAAGATGGGCATAATCCCCTTTGGTGGTCTGGGGAATCATGGCATTACCACTGATAATCACAGTGCCGTCGCCGGTAGACTCAAGAATTCTCACCTCACCCGCAGGAAGATCGCGCCCTGCCTTAAAGCGATAATTCAGTCTGGGTCTTTGCAGATCTGAACCTCTGCCCGAATATGAACGTCCATTGACATCCAGCTGATAGTAATGATCGAGTGCTATCTGATCTTCCTTGTAGAGCGTCATCTGTTGCCAGGAGAACGGGGTCAGTTTCGTTTGATCCTTCGGCAAGGGTATGACCATGACTTCACCCACCCGCTGATTTTCCTGACCGGGCATGGGACTGGCAGCATTCGCCCTCACCATTTTATGGGCATAGCCCACGTTGGGTCGCCCCATATCACCGGCCACCAGCTTGATATCTGCGTTGTTGTAATCGGTTTCTGTGTTGTTGTTTAACAGCGCCGTCAGCTCAATACGAGCCTTTCCATCATCATCAAGAGTCATTCGATAATGGCTTGAATAGCGAATGGAAGGCGTGATGTAAGAAAGACGTAACTGGTCGGTACCTTCCAGATCCGGGAAGCGTGCTATCAGACGAGTCTGATAGTCTTTTTCCAGAAAAACCTGTTCGCGCGAAGCCAGCCTGATACCCTGCGGATCGTTCCAGTCCACCAGGTATTGTCGACCATTACTGCCCTGGACCAGACCCATTCCACTGTCATAGGAGAGCAACACACCCTGTACCGGAACGTTCAGCCCTCCCCCTACGAGTTCAACCGACTTGCCGACCAACCTGTTGTATAGATGATCCCGGTCCAGCCCACCTCTGTGCCAAGTGAGGCTATCGGGCACCAGACCTTGTTTGTCTTTGATGTATTCCAGCTCAAGGCTGTCATCTTCCCAGTCATCGGCCATGCCTTCGACGACCAGGCTCCCATCCGATCCGGGAAGCACTTTGAACTGCTGACGAACCAGGGTTTTGTCCGGGTAAAGCGTTAAATGAGTACTGTTGGCGTGACTGACTTCCACTCTTCCTGCCTGTTCATCTGCCGTTACCCTACTGGCAGCCATGCCAGTAAGAACAATAGAGCTAATCAGTATTCCGGTCAGTTTGAGTCTGGTTCTCATTATGACTTTCTCCCTTTAATGAGATACTGAGGACTGATTGAGTCTACCTTTATACATAACTCAATGACCAGCCCGGATAATGATGTAAAGCTTTTGAAGAACATGCCCGTAAAATAGACCATAAATCAACTGAACGTTTGCTCGGGTATGACTCAATGATATCATCCAGTGCAGCCGAATAACGGGATACATTAACTCTTCTTATGTCCAGGGCTGGAAAGGTGGTGCCCCCACTTCATCAGGCTTCCAAGATCAAAAAGACCAGAAAGGATTATCTACTTCCAGATTCACCGGGTGGCCGAAACCGGGTACCTTAATGGATTGGTCGGTGTACTCCAGATCGTCTTCTCCAAGAACCCCTTCACCAAATAGATAAATAGGCTCCGCCTGGCCAGACAGCTGTGCAGACTCATACTCTTCCTGACGGCGGAACGTAGTTTCATAGCACTGCTGCCAGGATGAAAGTGCCTGCTCGCCGTGTCTGGCTTTTAACATCTCACGGGTTATATCAGGACTCAGAACCAGTGCCGTAGCGTTGTTGCCCCCAAAACCTTTGGCATTGATCAGCGACATGGCCATCTGTGATGGGTCCATCTGTTTGTGATTCATACTGATTTCAAGGTGTGAATGATGAACGTCTTCAGCAATGCCGGAAATGGTTCTGATTCCGGGAATAATGCCCTGATGCCAGACACCCAGTGTCGACATTAGCTGATCACCGGCAGCCGCACCAATAGAGTGACCCAGATAGCTCTTAACTGCAGTGACAGGCCAGTTATTCATACCAAAATGACGAGCCGTTTCATTGAGGATGCGGGATTCAGTCACCCGGTTCTGTGGGGTACCGGTACCGTGAGCCTGAACAAAACTTCTCTGTCGCAGAGCGTCCTCTCCCAGAATCGCCCTGCCAAGAGCGGCAGCCCTGGCAAGGGTCAGATAGTTGCCGGCACCGGGCGCTGAAATGGATTTCTTATAGCCGTCTGCGTTCACAAAAACATCAGCCACCGCCCCGAGAATTTCAGCACCGGTCTCCAGCGCCAGTCCATCATCCATCAAGACAAAGTATTGAGAAGACTCGGCAATGGTAAAACCGGCACTCTCTGCAAAAGGACGACAGGCATTACTCCAATCGGGGTTGGTAAGATCGTCAAGACCATCCAGCTTCCTCAAAGCATCATCCGTAGCCAGAGCTCCCATGGTGCTATAGCCATCCATGATTTCAGGAATGACCGGTGCCTCACTGTTGCCAACAATCACCACACGGCGCTTGCCGGAACGAATGTCGTTTACTGCCAGCTGCAGGTTATAAAGCAAGGTCGCACAGGCTCCCATTGAAGTGCCGGTATTACCCAGTGAACCCAGGATATAAGCATTGATAAAGTCAGCAGACATTTCAGCAAAGCCCAGTGGACATTGCTTGGAACTAACCCTCTTACCCATCAGGCGGGCTTTCAGCATACCGCCATAGCCGTTATAGTCGAGCTGGCTCATGGCACTGCCAGAATAGACAGCAATCTGTTCGGGAGACAAATTGTCTTTTAAGAGCTGCCAATCCAAACCAGAGGATTGCAAGGCATCTGAGGCACCATAAACCGTCATAGCCAGTGAACGGGGATGATGTCTGGACTGGTAGAGCGCAGCAGGATCAAAACCGCTGGGTAACTGACCAGCAGCATTGACCGAACCTGCTCTTGTTGAAGGCAACATCAGGGTTTGCGCACCAGAAAAACACACTCTGACATTTCGACCATCATTCAGTTCTTCTACCTGCCAGTTTTCCGGTAATGGCCTGGGCAGCCTGCACTTGGGCAGAATCAGTTCGGAACCCTTGTCGGCTTTGAGGGGCTGGTGATAATAGAGAGCATTATTATCAAACAGGTTGGTTTCCAGCTGCCTGATCAAAGTACCTGAAAGAATGGTGTCTGCCGGTGTGTCTTTATCCAAACCCCTGAGTCGTGCGATAGCAGACAATGTTTTCTGCTGTTGCTGAGCACCCAATTGATCAAATATCAGGCGATGATAGCCATGAAACCCTGAACTTCGTCCCGCCGGGCTGATGCCTCCCTGCGCGACAATGACCGGCAATCTGCTCACGGTAACAACTCCATTTAGAGAAAAGATATAGCGGTAGTTTAATAGGACATTCATCAACTCATCTGTACATTTACGCCAATATACCAGATTATTACGCCATACCATCGAATTCAAAGGCCGGTGCATTGGTACAGAAAACGCTTTCACTGAATAGAGTTATGATTCCCCTTGTGGATCATATGCTGTCTACCAGCATCAGTTTACCCCTTGAAATGATCCAGGCAGGAGTCACCTATAGTCGACTGAGACATCAACACCCAGACGTCAAAATCTGTTTCTGTGCCGAGCAACTTAACCCGATCATCAGCATGAGCAGAATTCCTCTGACACCGGAAGTGACCTTTTCTGAAACAGGTCCCGGAGACCTTGTCATTGTGCCCGGCCTTTGGCGCAATCCCCTACCCGTGGTCAAACAATCCAGAGCAATGGTGAAATGGCTAAGGTATCAGCATCAGCAGGGCGCTACCTTCTGCGTAGCAGCAACCGGGGTCACATTTATGGCCGAAACAGGTTTATTGAATCACCAGCCCGCAGCGACTCACTGGTATTTTCTTGAACGATTAAAGCGACACTATCCCAAGGTTGATTTTAAACCCCACCACCTGATTACCCGCTCAGGCAGAATATTCTGTGCCGGAAGTGTCAACTCGGTTGCCGATCTTATGGTTCACCTTATTAAGCTGAGCATGGGAGAACAAATTGCCCATAAGGTCGAGCAGCAGTTCTCCCACGAAATTCGTCGACCTATGGATCAGATGCTGTTCGCCGAAGATCACACAACCGCTCATAACGATGAAATCATCGTCCGGCTTCAGGAATGGATAAGGCAGCATTATTGTGAAGCTATTGAGATGGAAAACCTGGTAGCAGCTTCAGGCTTGACACGAAGAACGCTGCACAGAAGATTCAAGGAAGCAACGGGCTTCTCCCCCACCGCTTATATTCAGCGAATGAGATTGACCCTGGCCTCGGATCTCCTGAAAAGTACCGACCTTTCAATCAGGGAAGCAGCCTACCAGGCCGGATACACAGACCCTGACTATTTCAGCCGACTGTTTCAGAAACACTTCCAGCTCACGCCAAGCGACTTTAAGCGCAGTGTTCGGGACAAACTTTTCTATCTTGAGAGCTCTTGATACATTTCGTATCAATATACCGACTGATCTATACCGCCTGCGCCTTTTCCACCCTGCCGGTTTTGGATAAGCTTTACTCGACTGTTATGGCACAGTGAACCGTGTGCCGTCTCTTATCGTTAACCGGAGCCAAAGATGATTATCAAGCCAAGGATTCGCGGATTTATCTGCACAACGACCCACCCTGTCGGGTGTGAGCAGAACGTTAAAGAGCAGATCGCTTATACCAGGGCTCAGGGTGAAGTGGCCGGGGGTCCCAAGCGGGTCCTGGTCATTGGTGCTTCCAGTGGTTACGGCCTTGCCTCTCGAATTACTGCGGCTTTTGGTTCAGGCGCGGCCACCATCGGTGTTTTCTTCGAGAAGCCTGCGACCGAAAAAAAACCCGGTACGGCAGGTTGGTACAATTCTGCCGCTTTCGAAAAGCTGGCCCATGAAGCAGGTCTTTATGCAAAAAGCCTGAACGGAGATGCATTCAGTCACGAAGCCAAAACCAAGACAATCGAACTGATCAAGGAAGATCTGGGCCAGATCGATCTGGTAGTTTATTCCCTGGCTTCTCCCGTCCGTAAACTGCCTGACAGTGGTGAAGTGATCCGTTCCGTACTCAAGCCTATGGGACAGCCTTATAAGGCGACTGCCGTCGACACCAACAAAGATCAACTGTTTGAAGCCTCTGTTGAGCCTGCGACCGAAGAAGAAGTAGCAGCAACGGTGACGGTAATGGGGGGTGAAGACTGGGAACTCTGGATAAAAGCTCTTTCAGAAGCCGGTGTCCTGGCAGAAGGCTGTAAAACTGTGGCCTATAGCTATATTGGTACCGAACTTACCTGGCCTATTTACTGGGAAGGTGCATTGGGTCAAGCCAAAAAGGATCTCGACCGTGCCGCCCACGCCATTGATAAACAACTCAAGAGCCTGAATGGTTCAGCCAACATCGCAGTACTGAAGAGTGTCGTTACCCAGGCCAGCTCCGCCATTCCGGTAATGCCCCTCTATATCGCCATGGTCTTCAAAAAGATGCGCGAAGAAGGTGTTCATGAAGGCTGTATCGAGCAGATCAACCGAATGTTCCGTGATCGCCTTTACAGAGAAGACGGCCAGGCTCCGGCAGTGGACGACACCAATCGCCTGCGCCTGGATGACTGGGAGCTGAGGGATGACATTCAATCACACTGTCAGGCACTCTGGCCAGCACTGACCAACGAAAACCTGGCCGAGCTGACTGATTACATTGAATACAAGGAAGAGTTCCTGAAACTCTTTGGTTTTGGTGTTGAAGGCGTTGATTATGAGGCGGATGTTAATCCATTAGTGCCTTTTGACGTGATTGATATCTGATCGACCGATCCGGGAGGGCTTGAAAGCCCTCTTTTATCAATTCCCAAGCTCGTTGAAATACGACAGCCAACCAATCCTACCTATTTTCTAAGCTGCCTGCACGGCAGTGAACCAGAGTATAAAGCATCAAACCACTTATATAACAGCAACTTAGGAATAAATATCAAATTCACCCCAATTTTTTGAGCCATTTATAACCATATGATTTTTAACATCTTTTTAAAGAGCTAATATTTTTGGTCAAAATCAGGAAAATGTCACTCTGTTGCAAACACCTAAAAAAGTCAAACCAGCAAAGTCGGTGGCGCAAATCTAAACCAACTATGCTCCCTAACCATCTGGCAGCCGAAGCGCATCGCGATAGATGACGATAGGCTTTTACTCATAGTAAGAAGCTTCCCGACTGTACCAGGACTGAGGGCGCCCGACGGGCTGATTGAAATCCGGGAATGGCAGTAGCTTGCCATTGGGACCTTTGGTCATTTTATAATCCTGCCATTGATCATCAATGTACAATTCATCACCGGCACGTATGAATTTTAATTGAGCATAGACCGCTATGGGCAGAGGCTTAACTCCCGCTGTGTATGCAACACCCGAGGTAAAACCTGTCAGCTCAAAGCCGTTTTTCAGCCAGTCGACATTGCCTGTAAGGGCATGGGACTCCACCACGGCAGGATCACTGTGGGACAGTACACTGCTTTCAAAATGCCATTGATGTTCGGCATCTATTCTTAATACGTAGCGAATCGCCAGATAGCGGTGCTCACGAAACTTTTTCTTGCGCTGATCATGTTTATTAATTTCGTAAAACGTATTCCTGATGGCTTCAATCGTATCAAAAGCAATGCCATCCGCCATTCGATAAGGATTACCAATGAGCACCTCACCCTTAGAGATGGTCAGTGTTTCCGGCTCATTTTCGACAGGTTTATTTTTATACTCCTTGTCAATAATGATACGGAACTGCCTGGCATGCATCGGCTCATACCGCCCAAGTACTGATTGCAGTTTTTGGAAGCCTGCATCCAGACTTTCAATAGACGGCACAGGTTCGGCTGCATAGAGAGGCCAAATGACGATTGTGACCAATGAGAATACGCCAGTGATCGCCAATTTTCTCATGGCACCATTTATCGCACTATTTATTGCACTGTTTATTGCACTATTCATCGCACTACTTGACTTGAGACTCTGTTTGTAAGCTAGTTCATACAGCAAAACTGTCCAGCCAGAACTTGATCAAAGCGTCAAATAAAGAGCAATATAAAAACCTGGCGGGTAATAAAGTTCTTTAAGGGAATGATTAACTTTGAACACACAATTCTGATTCTGATCTTTTTTGCAGGCTGCCTGATAACTACGACCATTGTCTTTTGGAGCCTGCGTTTGGGCATCACTCCAACACCCACTTCTGGCAAGGTAAGAGTAAAACTACTGGAAACCCTGCCTTCAAGGGTCGATGGCAACATTTATGAACTGGGCTGTGGTTTTGGTTCTCTGATTTCAGTGTTGGCAAATGCCTATCCTGACCGCATCATCTTCGGAATTGAACGTTCTCCCCTCCCCTACTGGATCAGCCGAATACGCTGCAGCCATCTGAAAAATGTCATCATCATTCAGCAGGATATTTTTCAACATCAATGGGAAGAAGCCGGATTGGTCGTATGCTATCTCTATCCGGGCGCTATGGAAAAGTTATCCCGAGCATTCAAGGAGAAACTGAAGGATGGCTGTTACATCGTCAGCCACACATTCAGGCTACCGGGATGGCAGCCTGAACGTACGAATAAGGCTAACGATTTATACCTTAGCCCTGTCTATCGATATCGGGTTAATCACTCTGAACACAGACAGGAATGAGATCGTAGTGACTCGAGCTTAACCAACGATAGACAATCAACTGTTCAGGCCCACAAGCGACACACCCCTGTTTGCAGCCAGATGACTCCTCCGCCACTTTTCCTTTCCTGACCCAGTGACTCAGCATGGCCTGCATGGCTTCAGGGTCTACTTCAAAATGCTGACTCAGTTCAGCCAAAGTACAGATCCCTTTTTCTGACAGAAAATCTCTGATTGATAGCAGCATCAATGGCTTCCTGTAGAGCTTCTGAGTGTTTCAGCAGGTAGATCTTCTGAAGTGAATAGCATTCTCTGCCCTGCCCTCCTGAGTAGCAGAAACACCAGAGTCATGGCCAGCATTATGATGGACAGCCAGCTCAGGGATGTCAGTGGTTGAATAGTAATTCGGGACAACTGGTAGTATAGAGTAGCCACTGAATATCCCATGAAGAAAGTCCAGCCCGCCACAAAGAATGTCCAGCGAAGGCCTGATTCCCGATAAATAGCCCCCAGGGCTGCAACACAGGGTGTGTAGAGCAGGATCATCAGGAGATAAGCGACGACAGCCGCATCACTGATGAACAGTCTTTGCATGACCGCGAAGGTGGAAACTTCCACTGCCTGTTCCTGCGCTACTGATTCCAGATTACTCAAATCACCAACACTGAGTCCAAGAGGATCTGTCAGAGAAGATACCACCTCTGAAAGATTGACAGGAATGGTTGCCATGGCCTCCTTAAAACCAGACATAAAGTCAAAATTATGGGCTTGGGCTTGAGTGCCATTCTCCTGCTCAGCGATGGAGGTGTACATGGAGTTTAGCGTGCCAACCACCGCCTCTTTTGCCAGAATGCCTGTGAACAGGCCAACAGCCGCCGGCCAGTTATCTTCTGACATACCCATGGGAGCAAAAGCAGGTGAAATGGTTTGACCTATTTTACTAAGCGCAGATGACCGGGTGTCTTCATGGCCAAAACTGCCGTCAGTTCCTACAGAGTTCAGGGTATTGAGTATCATTACTACGAGAACTATCGCTTTACCTGCCCTGAACAAGAAGGCTTTCAGTCGACTCCAGGTTCTCAGCAGTACATGCTTGACTGACGGCCTGTGATAGTTAGGTAACTCCATAACAAAAGGTGTAACCTCTCCACTGAAGAGACTCTTCTTCAGCATCAAACCCGTTACCACCGCAGCCAGAATACCCGTCAGGTAGAGTGTAAAAACCACATTCTGACCGAAACCGGGAAAGAAGGCCGCAGCAAATAACGCATAGACAGGAAGACGCGCACCACAGGACATAAAAGGCGCCATGGCAATGGTCAGCATCCGGTCCTGCTGATTTTCCAGCGTCCGGGTCGCCATAATGGCCGGTACGTTACAGCCAAACCCAACCAACATAGGCACAAAAGCCTTTCCGGGAAGCCCCAGAAAACGCATTGCCCTGTCCATAACAAAAGCGGCTCTGGCCATATAACCTGAATCCTCCAGTACTGAAAGGAACAGGAACAGAAAAGCAATTACCGGTATGAAGGTAGAGACAGTCTGGATACCGCCACCGACACCTTTGGCCAGCAGCGCAATAATCCAGTCCGGCGCAGCGATACTTTCAAGCAGATGGCTCACACCATCGACAAAGAAAGTGCCTGAGAGAATATCGAAAAAGTCTATAAAAGCACTGCCTATGTTCACAGAGAACATGAACATCAGATACATAACGCCAAAGAAAACCGGCAACCCCACCAGTCGATTCAGGACAATGCGGTCGACACGCTCAGTAAGACCTTGACTTACATTCCCCATGCTTTTGACAGTATCCTTCATGATGAGGCTGATGCTTTCATAGCGACCGTTTGCCACCAGGATATCCATCTCTGCATCATAGGCGTCCTCAAGTTGGGATCGTGCCAAAACCGCAGCCTCCAACAGACCCTGAGAAACCTGGTCAACATAACCGGCCTCGCCCTCCAGTAATTTAAGCGACACCCAACGTGCAATTGAGCGATCTTCAATCTCACTGGCAACACGTGCCTGCAGGCAAGTAACAGATTCTTCCAGAACGCTTCCCAGAGATTGCGGCTTTGCCGGTTCAACTCCGTTAAAAAAGCATTGATTAATAAGATCCTTGAGCCCCGGTGTTCCTTTGTTTCTGGAGGCTATCATGGCATGAACAGGGCAACCGAGCTGTTCGGACAGCTTTTCAGCATTGATCTTGAGACCTTTGTCCCTGGCAACATCCATCATGTTGAGGACAACAAGAACGGGGAGTCCCATATCCAACAGCTGTGTGGTCAGATACAGGTTACGCTCAATATTTGAAGCATCGACAACGTTGACGATCAGCTCAGCTTCACGGGCAAGGATAAAGTCACGGGCAATGCGCTCATCCATCGATACCTGATCATCAACCACGTCCAGACAATAGGTACCGGGCAGGTCAACCACTTCAACGAGCTGGCTTTTATACTCATAGCGACCACTGCGCTTTTCTACAGTAACACCAGGCCAATTGCCTACATGCTGACTGGCCCCCGTCAAACTGTTGAATAAAGTGGTTTTGCCGCAATTAGGGTTGCCTACAATCGCAAACACATGTTCGTTCATAGACGAGTCACTTCAACGGCTGCCGCTTCGTGACGACGCAGACTGAGTTGAAATCCCCGAACCTGGAGCTGAATAGGGTCACCCAGAGGCGCGACCCGGCATACTCTGAAACAGGTTCCAGGCGTCAGGCCCATGGCCAGAAGCTTACGACGATAGGCTAAGCCTGCTTCCCTGAAAGCGAAGACCCGAGCTTCCTCTCCTGTCCGGAGATCCCCTAAAGTGACCGTCATCACAATCTCCCAAGCCTCCTCCCGGAACGCACAGCAAGCGGGAGAGAGTGCTTCCTGATACATCTGATGATGTAGTGAAAAGAGTAACCTGAGGCGGTTTACGGAAAGACAACAACAGATTGAAAAGCAAGCGGAATATTAGACCTAAATGAGAATTATTTCAATTAACAATCGAACTCATTGATATCGTAGTTTCAGAAATATTAATTTTTAATTCATATAGATTTTTTTCAAAATATCAAAAAGAAATATCTGCTAAATGAGTACGAAAATATTAAATGGTCATACTGCGGCATCTTGAAAATCAATTTAACTTTCAGCTCAGGGGGCCATTATTTTCTCTGTCTCCGACAATCTTCTCTGCCAGTGTATAGCGCACTTGAACCCTGGCTTCATCCAGTTCCTGAAGAGTGGCAATATTCATTTTTACTTTCAATCGGGATGGGGCTTTGTCGGCAAAAACAGGGGCAGAAAGAGCCAGCAGGGTCACTGCGGTAAAACTGATTATTCTTTTTCTCATCGGAGACATCCTTAACTTCCTGTCTGCCTCCCACGCTGCATCCTGAAATTTGGAAGATATACTAAGAAGGCTCTATAAACAGGTCTAGACAAGAACACTGAGTAAAACAAACAAATGGGGATATTACTCCCCTTCTACGCCCTGAATGGGTGCCAGAGTTCCCCAGCCATCACAACCCGGACAATGCCAATGCATCTCTTTGCCGGAAAAGCCACAGCTGAAGCACTGGTAAACAGGCTTTTCAAGCAACATCTGGTCTGTGACCTCTTTCAACAGTTTGATACTGGTCAGAGAGGGGTCAGAGGAATGATTTAACTGAATATTGATCAAGGCATTCAACCCCCTGAGAGAAGGTTGCCGTCGCAACTGAATGGTTAAAAATTCCATGGCAGACACTTCATCACGACTGTTCATTAACTGAGCCGTCATGGCCAATATAATAGCTGTGCCCGACTTCTCATTGAGACACCGTGCCAGATAGCTGCCCAGAGCACGCTGCTGATGACTTCGGTGACAGACAGTTTCAAGCATTTCCAGAGTCAGTGGCACGTAACGATTATCCTGAATGGACACCTTCTGGAGAGCCTTTACGGCTTCTCTGTCGCGGCCTTCCTCCATTTCTATCTGGCCCAGTATCAAACTGGCCCTGACACAGTTCTTATCCCTGGAAAATGCTGTTCTGATGAACTTTCTGGCCCCCGATCGATCATTGTGAAGCAGTTTTTCTTCGGCTAACTCACAGTACAAATGAGCCAGCCTGGAGGCATAGTACTCACCCGACAATTTACGGAGGGATTCTGCAATCTCAACAGCCTGCTGCCACTCTTTCTCTCTCTCGTAGATTTTCAGAAGTTGTTCAAGCGCATCCACTCTATATTCATGATTTTGACTGGAAAGATCGACCAGCATGGCTTCGGCGCGATCAAATAATCCTGCGGTCATGTAGTCCTTGGCCAACTCCAGCCGAACACGAATGGATTGAAGGGGGGTCAGACTGGGTCGTGCCAAAAGATCCTGATGCACCCGAATCGATTTATCCACCTCTCCTTTACGACAAAACAGGCTACCCAGGGCAAGATAGGTATCGACAGTATCATTATTAATATCCAGCGCTCTGATAAAGGTCTCAATGGCCTCATCCGTCTGCTCATTTAACAGATAGTTCAACCCCACAAAATACTCTTTAGAGAGGGGTCGCCCGGGGAAGTGGTCTTTTTTTTTCTTTTTTTCAGCACGTCCGAGAAGATATCCTGCCAGCATTGCCACCATAATCAGCGCCAGCAGTGCAACATCGGGCATCAGGTTAATCCTTGCAAGGCATTCGCTCTGAGTTTTTGTATTTCTGCATCACGTCGGCCCAGCTTACGCTTAAAACTGGCATTGGCCAACCTCAGCCGGGTCATAGCCACCAGTGAGACCAGCAGCCCGAACAGCCCGCCCATTATAAAGGAGATAACGACGACAGAAGACACCTTCACTTCTGGCAATAAAAAACCAGCCAGGTCGAATCTCACCAATTGTGGGTTAGCGACAATAAAATTGACGAGAATAATCAGCAGGAGGAGACTGCCCAACAGTATTACCAGCCGCTTCAGCCAGATACTCAAATGAGAGACCATATTCGATCAAACTCCAGTGATGACTTATTTACGATCCGATTCCGAGTCACAATTGAACAGAGCTTAACAACAGTGGAAAAATCAAGATTTCAGATTCTTAAGGCTACTGTTTACACGATCCCGCATATCTTTGCCCGGCTTGAAATGAGGAACGTATTTTCCATTCAGAACAACAGAGTCACCGGTCTTGGGATTTCGCCCCACCCTGGGAGCCCTGTAGTGCAGGGAAAAACTGCCAAACCCTCTGATTTCTACCCTTGTTCCACAGGAAAGAGAATGTGACATCTGCTCAAGAATAGATTTGATGGCCAGCTCTACATCCTTCACCGACAACTGATCTTGCAGATCGGTCAGTCGTTCTATCAATTCTGATCGGGTCATTGTCGTTCTTCCTATCCCTGCACCCTTGGGTGACACTGAAGTATCAGTATCGTTACAGACGCTGCACCCTGATCAGGAGATAAACAAGACATTAAACAGTCGTAGCCTGGAGCGGCCAAGCATCTCATTAGCCGGACACCCGATAATTCAGGCAGTCCCGAACCTGACAGGGATTACAGATAATTCCTACCCTAGCCAACCCGATTCAATAAATCAAGCAACCTATTGATTACCATAAAAAAAACCGCAGCTCGGGCTGCGGTTTTTTTTATGGTAAAAGAAAGCTTCATCAGAAGCTTTCTCCAACAAGTATTACTTGTTTTCCATCTGAGCCTTGATCAGGTCACCGATGGTGGTAGGGCCGGAAGTCTCGTCTTCCTGCTTCGCACGCAGTTCTTTCATGGCCGCTTTCTCTTCAGCCTGATCCTTCGCCTTGATGGACAGGGAGATATTGCGGTTCTTACGATCGATACTGATGATGCGGGCTTCTACTTCTTCGCCTTCTTTCAGGACGTTGGTAGCGTCTTCAACGCGATCAACACTGATTTCAGAAGCTTTCAGAGTAGCCAGAACGTCTTCAGCCAGTTCTACGGTAGCTGCCTTGGCTGTCACTTCCTTGATCACACCCTTAACGATGGAACCTTTTTCATTCAGGCCAGCGAAAGAGTTGAATGGATCTTCGGACAGTTGCTTGATACCCAGAGAGATGCGCTCACGTTCAGCGTCGATCGCCAGGATAACAGCTTCAACTTCGTCACCTTTACGGTACTTGCGAACAGCTTCTTCGCCAGTTTCATTCCAGGAGATATCAGACAGGTGAACCAGACCGTCGATGCCGCCATCCAGACCAATGAAGATACCGAAGTCAGTGATAGACTTGATCTTACCAGCCAGTTTGTCGCCCTTGTTGAAGGAACCGGAGAACTCTTCCCATGGGTTCTGCTTGCACTGCTTGATACCCAGAGAGATACGACGACGCTCTTCGTCGATGTCCAGAACCTGAACTTCAACTTCATCACCCAGAGCAACCACCTTGGATGGGTGGATGTTCTTGTTAGTCCAGTCCATTTCAGAAACGTGAACCAGACCCTCAACACCTTCTTCCAGCTCAACAAAGCAGCCGTAGTCGGTCAGGTTAGTGATTCGACCGGAAACACGGGTACCTTCAGGGAAGCGTTTGGTGATAGCCACCCAAGGATCTTCACCCAGCTGCTTCAGACCCAGGGATACGCGGTTACGGTCGCGGTCAAACTTCAGAACCTTGACGTTGATTTCGTCACCTACGTTCACAATCTCGCTTGGATGCTTGATGCGCTTCCAGGCCATATCAGTGATATGCAGCAGACCGTCAACACCGCCCAGATCAACGAATGCACCGTAGTCGGTCAGGTTCTTGACGATACCTTTAACTTCCAGACCTTCCTGCAGAGATTCCAGCAGCTGCTCGCGCTCAGCGCTGTTTTCAGCTTCCAGAACGCTGCGACGGGAAACGACTACATTGTTACGTTTCTGGTCCAGCTTGATAACCTTGAATTCCAGCTCTTTGCCTTCCAGGTGAGCTGTGTCACGAACCGGACGCACGTCAACCAGAGATCCAGGCAGGAAGGCTCGAATAGTGTTAACGTCAACAGTAAAGCCACCCTTGACCTTACCGGAAATAACACCTTTAACGATCTCTTCAGCTTCGAAGGCTTTTTCGAGTTCGCCCCAAGCTTCCATACGCTTGGCTTTTTCACGGGAAAGACGGGTTTCACCGAAACCATCTTCAACCGCGTCAAGAGCAACCTGAACTTCGTCGCCGACAGCGATGGTCAGTTCACCCTGTTCGTTCAGGAACTGAGCTTTTGGGATAACACCTTCAGACTTCAGGCCTGCGTGGACAGTAACCCAGTCGCTGTCGATATCGACAACCTGACCGCTAACAATAGCGCCCGGCTTCATTTCGATATCTTTCAGGCTTTCTTCAAACAGTTCAGCAAAGCTTTCGCTCATGGTCATTCCTATCAATCAGCACTTCAATCAACACCACCTCAGAAAAGCAGTGACTACCGATCGCATGCTGGCCACACCGCCAGTCAATGTGGGTTGTTTTTCAAAAAACACCGTATGGTTGTAACTGGCAATCTGCACCACACGGCTATTCACGCCGGTCTTTCCGGAAGTCGGTCAGACCACCTCGATATAAACAGGCTGTCGAGCACCTCAACAACCAGCAGGTTCCGAAATGATTAACGTTAATCAGATCAGGCCATTCTGTCGCATGACATCCACTACACGACTGAAGACTTCCTGAATACTCAATCTGGTGCTGTCCAGAACAATAGCATCATCGGCGGGTTTCAGCGGGGCGACATCGCGATTCATGTCACGTTCGTCCCTGGCAAGAATGTCAGCTAAAAGCTGGTCAAAGCTAGCATCAATACCTTTCTGTTGCAACTGATTTTGACGGCGTTTCGCCCGCTCTTCCGGACTGGCTGTAAGGTAAACTTTGACGTTAGCATGGGGGAATACCACAGTTCCCATATCCCTTCCATCGGCAACCAGACCCGGAGCTTCTGCAAAGTCCTGCTGACGCCTCAAAAGAGCCTTCCTGACACCCGGCAAAGCCGCCACCTGAGAAGCTTTGGCTCCCACCTCTTCGGTCCTCAGATTAGCGCCAACGCGCTCACCCTCAAGAACGATTTTCAGACCTTCACCATCAGCACCCGGTTCAAATTGCACATCCAGGTGACCTGCTAAAACTTCCAGTGAATTTTCATCGGAAAAATCCACCCCGTGATTCATGGCCGCCAGCGCCGTCAGTCGATACAAAGCACCACTGTCGAGCAGATGCCAGTCAAACTCTTTCGCCAGCAGAGCCGCAACCGTTCCTTTCCCGGAACCGCTGGGACCATCAATAGTTACGACCGGCACGCTTATATATGAAGAAGTTTTCATTGACTGACTCTCTAATCCATGAAGTAATTAAGAATTACTTCTGTCGCTGCAGACATATCAATATCTCTCACGCTTGAATACCTTCTGTTGAGAGCGCCAGACCCGCATCGAAAGCCAGGTTGACGAAGTTAGCTAAGGATGTGACCACACTGGCACAATCCGGAATACGAATCTCAGCTTAGGGATTCACCCTGATTCTCATCAAGGGTATTCATACGGGCTCTTTTTTCCAGAATACTGGCAAAGTGCTGCCGTGCAGACTGGGCTCGCTCAAAACTCGCCAGTATCCCTTTGCTGTCTTTCTCAACGATGGCTTGACGAAGATGAGTCAAGCCCTCAGAAAACTGATCCAGCGAGGAAATAATAGCCTCGCTATTACCCAGGGCAATATCGTGCCACATAATCGGATCACTGCCAGCAATGCGGGTAAAGTCTCTAAACCCTCCGGCGGCGTAACGAAAGATATCCTGATTTTCAGGATTGCCCGCCAGCGTATCCACCAGTGAAAACGCCAGGAGATGAGGCAAATGGCTCGTCATTGCCAGCACTTCATCGTGACGCCGAAAATCCATAGCGTTGACCTGGGCACCACAGCATTGCCAGAGATGCCTGACGAGGGATAAAGCGGCAGTATCAGTGTTCTCCAGCGGTGTCAGGATCACCTTATGATTCTTGAACAGTCCGGCCCTGGCAGCAGTGACTCCGCTTTTTTCGGAACCGGCGATGGGATGACCCGGCACCAGATTCTCAGGTACACAGTCAAATATTTCCCGGGCAGCCTGGACCAGTATGCCTTTGCAACTACCCACATCCGTCATCACTTTGTCAGTGAGATCGAGACCCTTAAGTTGCCGGAGTAATTTTGGCATAGCCAGCATGGGAACTGATAGCAGGATAACATCAGCCTTGCTGACGGCGGATTCAAAATCTGTACAACCTTCTGCCACGATTCCCAGGGAAAGGGCTGCTTGGATGTTTTCGCCCTTGAGATCAAAACCCATCAGATGAAAGTTTTCACTGCACTCTCTGAGGGAAGCTGCAAATGATCCTCCAATAAGGCCCAGCCCGACCACCAGAATATTCAGTGGGGTACCGGTCTTGTTTTGCTCTATCACTACACGTTCAACCTTTTTCAAAAACCACTTTCAAATGTCTGTCGAATGAAAATGGCGACAGCCTCTTCAGACTAATAATTATCGTACAGGGCTGTGTTTGGCTCAGGGCTGTATTTCGCTCAGGGCTGTTATCACTCAAGGCTGTTTAAGAGCGGACAGTGCTTCCAGAAAACGACGGTTCTCTTCTTCCAGACCAACGGAAACCCGGAGGTGCCCCGGCATTCCATAATTGCCAAGAGGTCTGACAATGACGCCCTGTTTGAGTAAGCGCTGATAACACTCCACACCTTCCATGCCAGCATCAAAAGTAATGAAGTTGCCATTGGATGGAATGTAATCAATATTCATGGACTTCAGACCCGCTTCAATCTGAGCCATTCCATCCTGGTTAACCTGTCTGGAACGGTTCAGGTATTCTTCGTCATTAAGAACAGCAACCGCTGCCGCCTCAACAAGATTATTAACATTAAAAGGCTGTCGTAATCGGTTGATAATAGAGGCTATTTCAGCATTTGAAACAGAATAACCGATTCGACCACCCGCCAGACCGTAGGCTTTTGAGAATGTTCTGACCACTACAAGATTGGGGTATTCTTTCAGCAGCGCAATACCATCCGGGTAATCACTCTCCATGACATACTCAAAGTAAGCTTCATCCAGAACAACAATAACCCCTTCAGCTAGTTTACCCAGAAAGGCACGCAACTCTGTTTCTGAAAAACGGGTACCTGTCGGGTTATTAGGATTAGCCAGGAATACGATACGGGTATCAGAACGAACCGCTTTGGCCATCGCTTCCAGATCATGCCCCCAGTTTTTAGCCGGAACCACAATGCTTTCAGCCCCGCTCGCCTGAACTGCAATGGGATAAACCGCAAAGGCGTATTCAGAGAACACGGCTGAGAATCCTTCTTTCAGGTAGCACTGTGCCAACAGAACCAGAACATCATTGGAACCGTTACCAAAGGTTATCTGATCAGGATCAACCGCCAGCTTTCTGCAGAGAGTATCACGCAGATTGTAAAGACTGCTGTCCGGGTATCGGGCCAGCTCGGCCATCATTGCGGCAATGGCTTCACGGGAAGACTGAGCCGCCCCAAGAGGATTCTCATTGCTGGCCAGCTTAACAATACTGCTGGCATCCAGACCTTGTTCGCGCGCCAGCTCTTCCACAGGCTTTCCGGGAAGATAAGGATTCAGGGCACGTATTCCCGGTACGGCAAGCTTTGTAAAATCACAACCCATGTTTCACCTGTATATTCACCATCTACTCGTCCCCACACTGAAACCAGGGCTTTTAGACAGCCTCCAGAGGCAGGGACGAAAAATTGCTTCAATCGCGCATGGCTGTTTTGTTAAAGAACACCCTTCGGATAAGAGCCCAGAACACGGAGGTCATTCACTCTGTCAGCCAACTTTCCCAACACTTTCTGGATAACCGGATCGTCTTGATGACCTTCAAAATCAATGAAAAAGACATAGTTCCAGATGCCGGTACGGGATGGACGGGTTTCCACTCGGGTGAGATCCACATCATGAACATCGAACGCTTCAAGAATCGAATGCAGAGCACCGGACTGGTTTCTCATGCTGACGACAATTGAGGTTTTGTCTTCACCGCTGACGGGCACATCCTGATGACCAATAATCAGGAAGCGAGTGGAATTGTCGGGTTGATCCTCGATTTTCTCAGAGATTTTTTCCAGACCATAAATGTCAGCAGCCATATCACCAGCAATGGCCGCAGAGTTCCATTCACCCCTGATACGCTTGGCCGCCTCCGCATTGGAGCTGACCGCTACTCTTTCGGCCATTGGCCAATGAGCATCCAGCCATTTACGACACTGTGCCAGTGACTGGGCGTGGGAGTAAATACGGGTAATATTGTCACGACGAGTGTTTTCAGAAACCAGCAGGTGCTGATGAATTCTCAATACAACTTCACCACAGATTTTCAGAGATGAATCCATGAAGCTGTCCAGAGTATGACTGACCACGCCTTCCGTTGAATTCTCAACAGGCACAACACCGTAGCTTACAGCTCCAGCCGTCACCTCCCTGAATACCTCATCAATTGCTGCCATAGGGACAGAAATCGCTGAATGGCCAAAGTGCTTCAAGGCCGCCTGTTGGGTAAAGGTGCCTTCCGGACCAAGAAATGCCACTCGGACGGGCTCCTCAAGGGCCAGACAGGCTGACATAATCTCCCTGAACAATCGAGCCATTTCTTCATCGTCCAGTGGACCATTGTTCCGTTCCATCACCCGACGCAAAACCTGGGCTTCACGCTCCGGGCGATAAAATACTGCCGCAGCATCTTCAGTCTGCTTGACCCTGGCCACTTCCTGAGCGCAGCGCGCACGCTCACTGATCAGCTTCAGAATATCCTGGTCAAGTTTGTCAATTTTTGTCCGCAACCCCTTCAACTTGTCATCTGTCATAATGTTCTCTGCGTTTAACTGTAATGACCAGAGCCGTGCAATCAGCGGCTGGCAATCCTGCGAGCTTTGTGATTGAGATTGCAACGGATCAAGAATTTGTTATCCAAATTTTCTTTCGAATTCACGCATAAAAGCAATCAACGCATCGACATGCTCTTCCGGTACTGCATTATAAATACTGGCCCGCATACCGCCTACTGCCTTGTGACCCTTAAGGTAAAGAAAGCCATTCTTTTCAGACTCTGCCAAAAAGACTTTGTCCAACTCAGGGTCAGTCAGCGTAAAGGGTACATTCATTCTTGAACGCCATCGAGGGTCCACCTTGTTGTGATAAAAACCGGACTCATCAATCACCTGGTAAAGCTTGCCGGATTTGCGGGCATTGACCTGGTCGATCACCTCCAGCCCCCCCTGCTCCTTCAGCCACTCAAACACCAGACCGGCCAGATACCAGGCAAAGGTTGGCGGGGTGTTGTACATGGAATCCTTGTCCGCCTGCACTCGATAATCAAAAACAGCAGGACAACTGGAATGTCCTCGACCCAGGAGATCGTCACGCACGATGACCACTGTTAATCCTGCCGGACCAATATTTTTCTGGGCACCGGCATAGATAACCCCAAAACGGCCGACATCAACAGGCCCGGACAGGATATTGGATGACATATCTGCTACCAGCGGGACATCCCCTGAATCCGGTATAAACGGAAATTCAAGACCACCAATAGTTTCGTTTGGCGTGTAATGGACATAAGCCGCATCTGAACTGAAGCGCCATTCACTTTCTTCCGGCATGGTATGGAATGAAGCTCCCTTACCGTCAGCAATAACATTGACATTCAAATAACGCTGGGCTTCCTTGATAGCTGATTGAGCCCAGTGCCCACTATTGACATAGTCGGCGCTATTTTTCTCACCTCTCAGATTCAGCGGGACGGCAGCAAACTGCCCACGGGCACCCCCCTGTAAAAACAGAACCTTGTAGTTTTCAGGAATCTTCAAAAGCTCACGCAGATTTTGCTCCGCCTGCTCTGCGACTTTGAGAAAGGATTTCCCTCTGTGACTGACTTCCATAATGGAAGCCCCTTCACGGTTGTAGTCCAGCAGCTCATCACGAGCACGCTCAAGCACCGACTTTGGCAAAGGCGCCGGACCCGCCGAAAAGTTATAGGTTTGCCCTTTCGGGTCAGCCAGTGTTTTTGCCAATAGATTGTTCATACCATCCTCCCGTACAGCCAGACTCGTCGATTCAGAAATGCGTAACTGCCGCCCTTGAAATTGCTCTTGCATCTCAGGGATAAATTACATCCCGGCAAGTAAAACGCCAGCATGATGCTGGCGTTAAGTTATGGCATACAGAATCAGCCTTCCTTCCCTTCATCAGGCACGATCTGAGGCATTTCTTCCCCAGCTTCTGAGGTTTCAACGCCCTCAGCCACATTTTCAGGCTCTTCGGGCTCCTCAACTCTGGCAACACCGACCAGCTTCTCGCCTTCCTGAACCTTGATCAAGGTAACACCCTGGGTATTACGACTCATGACAGATATTTCATCGACACGGGTTCTCACCAGGGTCCCCTGATCAGAGATCAACATGATCTCTTCTCCATCCTGCACCTGAATAGCACCAACCAGCTCACCGTTCCGATCGGTACATTGCATGGAAATAACCCCTTGACCACCACGCCCGGTGATTCTGAAATCTTCTACCGCCGTACGTTTACCGAAACCATTCTGACTGACGGTCAGAATCTGGGTGTCGTTTTCGGGGATAATCAGAGAGATAACTCTTTGTGCATCCTGTAACTTGACACCACGCACACCTCTGGCAGTTCTGCCCATGGCGCGCACGTCAGTCTCTTCGAAGCGGATCGCTTTTCCGGCGTTGGAAAGCAGCATAACCTGTTTCTCACCGGTAGTAATTTCAGCACCCACAAGAGTATCGCCTTCATCAAGACCCAAGGCAATCAGACCACTGGTTCTTGGACGGGAAAACTGCTCCAGAGGCGTCTTCTTAACCGTTCCCGCAGCCGTTGCCATAAAGACAAAGTGACCTTCGGTATACTCTTCTACAGGCAGCATCGCCGTAATCCGCTCATCCTCTTCCAGAGGCAGGATATTCACAATTGGGCGGCCACGTGAAGTACGGCCAGCTTCCGGAATCTGATAGACCTTCAACCAATAGACCTTACCCCTGCTGGAGAAACAAAGAATCTGGGTATGGGTATTGGCCACCAACATATGTTCAACATAATCTTCGTCTTTTACCGAAGCGGCAGACTTACCCCGACCACCACGGCGCTGTGCCTGGTAGGTGTCGAGCGATGTGGTTTTTGCATAACCACCATGAGACAGGGTGACGACCATGTCTTCTTCAGAAATCAGATCTTCAACGGTCAGATCCCGGCGTGAACTGGTGATTTCAGTGCGACGCTCATCGCCATACTCTTCAACCACTTTTTCCATCTCTTCGCGGATGACTTCCATCAAACGCTCAGAGCTGGAAAGAATGAGTAGTAACTCGGCAATTTTTTCCAGCAGCTCGCGGTATTCACTGAGCAGTTTTTCATGCTCCAGGCCAGTCAGTCTGTGCAGACGCATTTCCATAATTGCCTGAGCCTGAGCCGGGGACAAATAGTAGAGACCATCCTCTCTCATGCCAAACTCTGCAGGTAATTCTTCAGGTCGACAGGCATCGGCTCCGGCACGCTCTGCCATTTCCAGCACGTGACCGGGCTGCCACCCTTGAGCCACCAGTTTCTCTTTAGCTTCTGCAGGCGTTGGAGAGTCCTTGATCAAGGCAATTACCGGATCAATATTGGAAAGCGCTACGGCCAGACCTTCGAGCAAATGACCCCGCTCACGCGCTTTTCGCAGCTCATAAACGGTTCTGCGGGTCACCACTTCACGACGGTGGCGAATGAAGGCTTCCAGCATCTCCTTGAGATTCAGGAGTTTTGGCTGACCATCCACCAGCGCAACATTGTTGATACCAAATACGCTTTCAAGCTGGGTTTGGGCATAGAGGTTGTTGAGTACTACGTCAGCCACCTCGCCACGACGCAGCTCAATCACGACCCGCATACCGTCTTTATCAGACTCGTCGCGCAGCTCGGAAATGCCCTCAATTTTCTTGTCTTTAACCAGCTCGGCGATCTTTTCAATCAGCCGGGCCTTATTCAGCTGATAAGGAAGCTCGGTAACAATGATGGTACTTTTGTTTCTCTTCTCATCGTGCTCAATATCCGCTCGGGCACGAATATAGATGCGACCACGCCCGGTTCGATAGGCCTGCAAAATGCCCGCACGACCATTAATAATGCCAGCCGTCGGGAAATCCGGACCCGGAATGTATTCCATCAGGTCATCAACAGACAGACTCTCATCATCAATAAGCGCCAGACAACCTTTGACCACTTCAGTCAGATTATGAGGAGGTATATTGGTTGCCATACCAACGGCAATACCGGCAGCGCCATTCACCAGGAGATTGGGAATGCGGGTAGGCATAACAGCAGGGATCTGTTCCGTGCCATCATAGTTAGGCACGTAATCGACCGTTTCCTTATCCAGGTCAGCCATGATGTCATGACTGATCTTCTGCATCCGGATCTCGGTATAACGCATGGCCGCTGCAGAGTCACCATCCACGGAACCGAAGTTACCCTGCCCGTCTACCAGCATATATCGCAGAGAGAATGGCTGCGCCATACGAACAATGGTGTCATATACTGCAGAGTCACCGTGGGGATGATATTTACCGATCACATCACCCACCACACGAGCTGATTTTTTGTAGGGCTTATTCCAATCATTGCCCAGCTCGTTCATTGCGAAGAGAACTCGCCGATGGACCGGCTTGAGTCCGTCACGTACATCGGGCAGTGCCCGCCCGACGATGACACTCATGGCATAGTCCAGATAGGACTGCTTGAGTTCGTCTTCGATGTTTACCGGAAGAATCTCTTTGGCGATATCAGTCATGTAAACCCAGTCGTCCTTTAGCTTGCGCCCAACGGATACCAGTCAGCACCCTTTCTCAACCCGGAAGGCCGGAAACCCGAACAATTCAATCAACACGCAGCCATGTGGAAGCAATCATTCAGTTCCTGTCTGAATAGAAAGGAGCGTTGAAATGAATTTAACGATAAAAAGGGCATGGCTACTTTTTTCATATTAAGTAGGAAATAATACCACAGCTGCCAGCCCTACTGCGAGCAAGTCTATGCGTTGACAACAATATTTGTGAATAAAAAATGACACAGAAGTACGACATAGTAACTCTTTTGTATCCGGATAACAGGAATACTTAACTCTGATAACTCTGTCTGTATAATGCAGACAAGAATACAAACTGCGCTGTTACTTTCGGAAATCAACCGACTCTCGAAATTGGTTTTTTGCGTTATTCTTCGCATAAAGCGGTTTTCAGAGAGACCCGCTTCCCGGCGCACATTCAACACAACCGCATGAGAATCTGGACACTATGACTGCAAACCAGGACGAACCACGCCCAGTGCAAAACGTCGATCCAGCCGAAATTGCTAAATTTGAAGAGTTGGCCAGCCGTTGGTGGGACATGGAGGGTGAATTCAAGCCACTGCACGAAATCAATCCGCTGCGCCTCAACTACATCGACGAGCGAGTGGGTCTGGCCGGAAAAAAAGTACTGGACGTTGGCTGTGGTGGCGGCATTCTCAGCGAATCCATGGCACTTCGCGGCGCAGAGGTGACTGGCATCGACATGGGCGACGCGCCACTTTCTGTAGCTCGCCTGCACAGCATGGAAAGTGAAGTCGAAGTCAATTATCGTAAAATTCCGGTGGAAGAGCTGGCAGAAGAGATGCCCGGCACCTTTGATGTTGTCACCTGCCTTGAAATGCTGGAACACGTTCCCGAACCTGCATCCGTTATTCGCGCCTGTGAAAAGCTGCTCAAACCCGGCGGAAAGATCTTCTTTGCTACGATAAACCGCAACACCAAATCCTGGCTATTTGCCATTGTCGGAGCCGAGTATGTTCTAAAAATGCTACCCAGGGGTACACATGAGCACAGTAAATTCATTAAACCCCATGAACTCTGTAGCTGGATGCGCCAGACCGATCTGGAAGTACACGACATGACAGGCATGGTTTTCAACCCGTTTACTGGCGTTTATTCCCTCAAGAAGTCAGACACTGACGTTAATTACCTGATCTACGGCAGCAAACCAGAGCTCCAATGAGAATCCCGATGAGCCAAACGAACGCCATTGAAGGTATTTTTTTTGATCTGGACGGCACATTGCTGGACACCTCGGAAGACTTTATTTTCACCGTTAACAAAATGCTGGCAGACGACAATATGCCAGCGATTGATAGTGAACTGATTCGAAGCCATGTTTCGGAAGGCTCAAGAAAGCTTGTTCAACTTGCCTATGGTATAGAGCCACCTGATCCGAAGCTCGAAAGCCTGAGAACCAGGCTTCTTGAAGAATACAATGAATATATCAACAATGATCGCAGGGAAAAGGCTGCAAAACTGTACGACGGAATGCCAATGCTGCTGGATACTCTGGATGACAAAGCCATTCCCTGGGGAGTCGTCACCAATAAACCTTCAGCTTATGCAAAAATCTTATTGGATCAGGCTGGCTTGAGCCAGCGTTCAAAAACATTGATCTGTCCAGACCATGTCAAACAGACCAAGCCCAACCCGGAAGCTTTGCTGGTAGCTTGCCAGCAAACAGACGCCAACCCGGCAAAGTGCATTTATATAGGTGATCATTTACGTGATATCGAGGCTGGCAGAAATGCAGGAATGGTGACTATTGCGGCACTCTATGGTTTTATCAGCCCCATAGATACACCGGATCAGTGGCACGCTGATTACAAGGTTTCGTCCGCAGAAGAGATTCTTCCGCTGCTGGAAAAGTATAAGTGGCAGCTGCCACGGAGAGCAACGCATGTTTGAATATACCGCACCCGACAACCTCCTCCGGGACAAAATTATCCTGGTCACCGGTGCTGGCAGTGGTATTGGCCGTACGGCAGCCCTGACCTTTGCACGCCACGGCGCAACCGTCATTCTGCTGGGCAGAACCATCAGCAAGCTTGAACAGGTCTATGACGAGATTGAAAAAAATGGCTGGCCCCAGGCAGCTATTTACCCCATGAACCTCGCCGGAGCCTCTGAACAGGACTATGCCAACCTGGCGGAAACTCTGGACAAAGAATTTGGCAGACTGGACGGGCTTCTGCACAATGCAGGTCTGTTGGGCGAACTCAAGACCATTGCACAGTTCGATCTGGACAAATGGAATGAGGTCATGCACGTTAATGTGACCGCCCCCTTTCTGCTCTCCAGAGAACTAATCCCCCTGCTCCGCAAGGCTGAATCGGGTTCTATTGCCTTCACTTCATCCAGCGTTGGCCATAAAGGGCGCGCTCACTGGGGAGCCTATAGCATTTCGAAATTTGCTACCGAAGGGCTTATGCAGGTCATGGCCGACGAAGAGGACGGCCTCAGTCAGGTAAGAGTCAACACGATTAATCCCGGAGGCACCCGCACAGCCATGAGAGCTTCTGCTTACCCCGGAGAGGACCCGATGAGTCGTCCGACGCCTGAAGATATTATGCCAGTCTATCTGTATCTGATGGGAGACGACAGTCACTCAGTCAGCGGCAAAGCCTTTCATGCCCAGCTTCCGGGTGATCCAGAGAACATTGCAACACTCTGACATCGCCGTGTGACCCACTTAAACGGTGGGTCATTATTTACCTTGTCGGCAAACAACCCGTTACAAAAAAACACGCCTTCCCTGAAACCTCGACTAGATTTTATCCTCGAAGCCCGCCGATAAATCGATCAGACAGAGGAATACATGGCCATAGCTCAAACTTCAATCCTGCTCATAATGGCAGCATACACATCTGCATTGTCAGCACGTCCTGATGATTATTCCCAGAGAGAATTGAATGAAGAAAAAGTCGTTGCGTCCAACTGGCAACAACACTCACCGGAATATGAAGCACTGGTGTACCAGTCTTTTAACATGGCCAGAGACAACCTCAGCAACGCACTGAATCAACTACCGAAAGGCAAGCGTGCAGCGATAGTGACTGATATTGATGACACTTTGATCGAGGGCACCACCTATTTCTCAAGTATGGTGGGGACCGACGGTGCAAGAAACGTCGATGCTACTTTAGCCTGGTGGAAAGATCAGAAGATGGAAGCCTTGCCCGGTGCCTTAGACTTTCTGAATGAGGTTGATAACCAGGGGATAGACATCTTCTATGTCAGCGCTCGTTTTAATGAAGCCAAGGAACTTTCCCTGGCCAAACTAAAACGCTTGGGATTCCCGATCAAAGGAGCTGATTATCTACTCTTTCAGCAAACAGACAATAGAACATTAAGTAAAGAGAACCAACGTCAGAAAATCAGAGACAAGGGCTATCACGTCCTGATGCTTCTGGGTGACCAGCTGGATGATCTGGCAGAAGTGGAAGGCCATCACTTCAACAGGAGACAACAGTGGGTTCAGCAAAACCGAAGCAGATTCGGCAAAGATTGGATCTTCTTTCCCAACCTTGTCTATGGAAGCTGGGAGCATGCTGTGGTGAAGGTGAACTTCAACCAGCTGTCTCCTGATGAGAAGCACGATGCCAAATTGAATGCGCTGAACTATTCTCACTTCGCGCAGATACAGGACCCAACATTTGCAGTGCACAACATTAATGCAATGCTGTGGATGAACTCATCAGCGGATTATCATGCCCTGACGCATCAGGCTTACAATCAATCCACAAGAATATTGGCAAAAATGAATCAGAAAACCATGGAGAACCCTGCTATTGTCGTGAACATCAACGGTACCATATTACAATACACCCCCCAAAATCCTGACCTGAACCTACCTGCACCAGGATCAGAACAGAATCTGTTTAACTGGCACCTTGAACAACAAAAAAATGCAAAGCCAACCCCCGGAGCTCCCGAGTTTCTTGCTGGCGCAAAGGAAAAAGGATTTGATATCTTTTATGTCTCCGAAACACCAGTGTCGTCTGGTCGGCAGGGCAACAAGAAAGACATAGAAACGCTTACGGTCAGGAAATTAAGGGAGCTTGGCTACCCCGATGCAGACGAAACCCACGTTTTATTAAAAGGTGAACACTGCACTGAGGTCGAGCTGAAGAACTGCACAAAAACTTCTCAGCGACATGCGATCACCAGCGGACAGGTTGATAGAAAAAAACATCAGATCGCACTTTATATTGGTGACACACTCTCTGACTTTGGCCTTGAAGAAAATGGCTTTGACCCGGACCTGAAAGCATCCGTGGCAGCCAATAAAGACAGGTTTGGCCGTCAGTATATGATCATTCCCAACCCATTAAATACACGTCGACTTGTTACCATCTACAGCGATTATGCCAGTAAGCACATTGGTGATTTATCGAGTGAAGAGCAGGCCAACATCAGACGAAAATTGATCAGGAACTGGCCTGCGAAGCCTTTTTGACCACCAGCTCCAGATAACCTGTTTCATCGTCTGCTTCCCGGGTGAAACAGGTATCGTCAAGAATACCCACAACTATTTCTGCTGTGGTTTCAATAATCGACCCCGGTTTTAAGTGACCACCAAAAACACGCCCTTCCTTGTCCGCCACACAGATATGCAAATGGAGCCCTGATGGACAACAGGTGCCAGAAAGAGAAAGAATTTCGAAGGGGCCCTGAAGTATCTTCTCCTGCTCTGCTCCGGCCAATCTGAGCGACAACACTTTCAGACTTCCCACGCAGGATAACAGAAAGGCTGCAGGCCATTCCTTGGCAAGGGTCAGGAGTTCGAAATAGAGATCATCGCCAGGAAGCAAACGTTGACTATGCGTTTTCATAACACCCAGATCTGTTTTACCTTAGGAAAGAGCTTAACAAACGCAGAAAAGAAAACAAACTCGCAGAAAAGAACAGGTTACTGACAGAGAGCAAGGGCAGCCCTGAAAAGCCGGGCCACCCTCTTAAAAAGCTCTGCTACCAACCAGATAACCTGTCGTGACAAAGCGCCGTAAAACCCGGGGCTTACTTTAAGTACCTAACCAGTTACTTAGTCAAATTGTTCAGCATTCCCTATTGTCAGTTGCCCGTATTTCAGTGCCCGTTTTCCTGACTAACTACCTCTGTTTGCACAGTATTATTCACTGCATTACTTACCGCTTATCAATTCTACTTTACGAGACTCGTTTGGTTTTCCATAATCGTGCCTTGACTCTATCAATGCCATCTCAATCACAGATTCAGCGTGGCATAACATTTATTTTCACATTCAGCAGCCAGGGAGTGCGGATTGACGGCATCTCGTGATATTCCTTCACTGATCAGCAACATTTTAACCAGCGGTCAAAAACTTAACCTGCAACCCGCAGAGCTTGCATTTCTTGCTACCCTGAGATACTGGAGAGATCAGGAATCTCAGCCAGAGTTCAGCGAAGCGGAGCTTCATATCGTCTATGAACAGGTTGATAAACACCGTATAGACAGTGATTCCGTCACATCTGAACGACGCTGCAATGAAACTATTCGTCGCATGATGGATCAAAACCTGCTGATCTGTCTGGAGGGTATCGGTGAAAAACAGCACGCTTACCTGCTTCCTCCCGTTTCAGAACAAATCGTTGAATCCATCTGCACAGGCTTTGACGCCTCCCATACCGCATTGAGCACACTGTTTATGACAGTCGCCAGCCACCTGCGGGAGATCAGGGATGCTGCTATCAATGATGGTAACGATCAGTACTGGCGTCTTCAAATCGAAGCACCGTTGGATGTCACTGTACAGCAACTCGTCACCGCGATTGATCATAGACAGAGACAACTGGACCAGGAAGCCATAGAAACACGGTCTGACGTCGTCGCCTTGCTGAAGCAAGACTGGCAAAATGCCATGACACAGTGTGAACACCTTCTGAATGATACCCAGGACCGATTACAGGATCTTCAACAACTGTTGCTGGCCTCCTGTCATGACCTGAGACAACTTCTGGAAGCCATTTCCCAGGCCTGCGAAACAGCGAATAGACATCTTGCAGCCCACTCGGTGTTCAGACTCGAGCAACACCTTGATCGCATTGAGCACTGGAGCGGAGAAAGACTGGCGCACTGGGAAAGTTTCCATCAACGCGCCCATCAATATATCCGCCAGTTTATCAACATGGATGAACGCAAAGCCCTGATGGAAAGAACGCTGGACGCCATTCAACAGTATGATCAGAACCCCTGGTATCTCAATCTTTGCAGCGACGCTCCTTTACTTCGACTGAGAGAAATTGATGCGCCCCAGCCTGAAACCACTCAGTCCCGGGTCATCATGGATGAAGAGAGCATGACCGACATGGACGATCTTGAAAGCCGTAAAACAGCGATCGCTCAATGGCTAAAAACACGGGTTTCTGACAAAGGCTATCTTCCCTCCTATGAGGAAGCCTTAAGCGAACTTGCCAACACCCTACCCATGACCGATTTTTTGCAATCTGCGGGCTGGCTGTTCGAAGCCATGACCAGACTGGGCCATTTCCGTAATGCTCAGGATATTCCTGAAAGTTTCTGGCACCAAATCATGCCCAACCTCGAAGCCGAACACCTGCAATTAGAGCTAACAAAACCCATCACATCAGAGAGAGAATCTTCGCTTGAATGCTAACAGCCCCTACCAGACTCTGGCCGATGTCATAAACGACGATCTCTTTCCCGAGCTGGACAGCCGACTGCGCCGGGGTGAGCATATTGATGCCAGACATACCCATCTCTATAGCATGTTACAGGCAGGCAAAACCTGGCTTGACGGGCATTACCAGCGTTATGGTATAGATCTGATTTGTGCTCAGGAAGACTATTATTACCTGCAGCCAAAACTGGGCAACAAAAATCTGATTCGCTCTAAAAAGCTCGACGAACTCAGCATGGTTCTGGGCCAGCTTTTGGCCTTGTATCACCTTGACCCGGAACAGCTCGAAGGCGGCGGCTGGATTCACGCGGATTCTTTGTTTGAACGTTTACGGATGCTTGTAGACGACAAGCGGCTGGCACGATTGCTGGACAGAAAGAAAATCGATACCCAGCTGGATCGTGAAAAAGCTATGGAAACCCTCAAGAGGTCACTGCGGCAACTGGCGAAGCTCGGCATGATCCGCATGGATGGCATAAAAGCAGACAGAGTTCAGACCCAATCCCCCCTGATGCGCTTTATTGAACCTGTAAGAAGCAGCCAAATGACCCGGGAAAGTCTGGAAAAGCTGGTGCAATCCGGTTCTATTTCTCTGGAGGCAGACGAAGAAGTGGCAGACGAATCAGTAACGGATGAAACACTAAACAGCGACGAACCAGCAGCAGAAAACAAAGGTTCCGTTGAAGGCAATGAAGAGATTAAGGAAGTCGAAGCATGAGTCAGACACGTACGCAGATTAACAGTCTGACGCTGGTCAACTTTCGAGGGATATTCTTTAAAACTCTCTCATTGCACCAGTGGATGAGCAACCTGATTGGTCATAATGGGGCCGGCAAAACGACCATTATGGGCGCACTGCTGGTTAACCGGGTACCAGACAATCGTCTGGTAAGATTAAGAAACAACTCCGACAGCGGTCAGGATCGCAGCGACAACGGTATCTGGGGACGCATTGACAAAGGCACCTGTTATTCTCTGGTGGATTACACCCTGTACAACGGTGAACGTGTCATCGCCGGCGTCCAGCTAAAGCGCCTTGGCAAGCCCAGAGTCGAGCTGAAAATGTTTGCCATTTCGGGCATAGACCAAGACATTTCAGTAAAAGATCTGATGATGAGTCCTGCGGGTGAGAATCGTTACGATGCCCTGGAAGGAAACGCCCTTTCAAATCAGATTGCCATTCAGGGCGGAACACTGAAACGTTTCAAATCTCTCGGCCAGTTTATGGACTGGCAATTTCAGTGCCGGATCATTCCCCGCAGAATGGAAAACATCAGAGACCGCCAGCGTTATTATCGAATGTTGGAAACCAGCCTGTATGGTGGCCTTTCTTCTGAAATGCAAAAAGGGCTCCGGGACTACCTGCTGACATCGGAAGAAAATGTTAAAAAGTCGGTCGGTTCCATGCAGAATGCTTTGCAGGAAACTCGCAAAACACGGGACAGTATTCACCATACCCGTGAAAAACGGGAGCTGATTAAAGAGTTACTGGATTCAAGCTACAAACTGGGCGAAAACGTCATAGCATTGGCACAGAGACTTCAGGTCCAACTTGAGCAGTCGCTGATTGATTGCCAGAATCAGACTGAGCGCACTGAGTCAGATATCACAGCTCAACGACAGCAAATCAGCGCAATTGAGCTTGAAATAGAGCAACTGGAAAGTACCAGGGAACAGCTCCAGACCCATGAAACCATGGCCCGTACTCAAAAGGAACAGGCCGAAACACTGGACCGAATCCACACGGAGTCCAGACTGCTGAAACAAGAAAATGACAATATTCATGAACGCCTGCAACAACAGAACGAACAACTTGAATTACTGGAAGCTCAAAAACAGCAACAAAACCAGCAACTGGAACAAATAGAAGAGGACGTTCGATCACTCGTTAAACAGCTGGCTGACGCTGAAGATGCTTATTCTGAAGAAGCCCGTAAAGCCGGACTCTATAATCAGGCTTTAGCCAGCCTTGAAGAGTGTCGCAGCCATCTGTCGGATGCGACCCTGAGTGAAAAAAACCTCAGTCAGATTCTTCAGCAGACGATTGCGCAGCGCAGCGAACTCTCAGCAGAGTATCATGTTAAACGGCCCCTGCTGGAGCAGATGGAAAATATCAGACATCACTTTGATCAGTGTCTACCGATCCTGTCTCTCCTTGAAAACAGTGAAGTGTCTACCGCCAATGTCGGCCAGTTATCAGACAAGTGGATTCAGGTAAAGCGCTCAAAAGAGCATGATACACGTCAAATAAAGGTTATAAAGGACAGGCTGGAATTAACACAACGCAAACTGGCAGAACAACAACGACTTAAAGAAGGCATCGCCAGACTGCCCTCCCCCTTCAACCATGCCATAACAAACCATGCACAATGGCTGACTCACCTGAAGCAGGGAGAGACGGACAAAGCCCTGATCAGTGAACAACTGAGCACACTTTCCGATGCCATTCAGGACCTGAAAGTGAAGCAGCAGCAGCTGGAACAACAGCGTTTACAAAAGCAAAAAGATCATACCCAATGGCTGGAATATGAAAGTCTCAAACAACAGCTGTTTGAGCTAAACGACGATATTCAATTAGAACAGCCGGAGGAGCTGAGTACTCTTCGCTATACATTGACCGAACAGCAGAATATCTGCCATCGTCAGGACCTTGGGCTTGAGACCGAACTGAGCACCCTGAGACTCAGGTTGAAAGGGCTTGAAATCAGCGATTCAAAAGAGCAGATCCAGCTGCAAAGACTGGCGGAATTGACAAAGGGTCAGCTGGTAAGCCAGTTCTTTGATGAAGATGAGATTTCACTGGCAGAAGCCGCCTGGCTGGAAGCCAAAATGGGTCCCTTACGCAATGCGCTACTGGTAAAGGATGTTGAGAAGGCAGCGGCACTGATCAGACAGGAAACTGATCGCCCTGACGATGTCTGGTTGCTTGAGGGTGATTCGAGCACCAGCTTTTCTGAAGACCTCTTCATTGAATCACCGTTACATCAGGATGAAGACGGCAGTGTACTGGTGAATCTTTCAAAGAACATTTCCCGTCTCAGCAAGGAACCTGAATTTCCTACTCTCGGTAAACTGGCCCGCGAGAAAGAGAGAGCAAGACTCATTGAACGGGAAGAAAACATTCTCGATGAGAGACAAACGCTGGCCGTCAACCGCAGGAAACTTGAAAAACAGTTTACTCTGCTCGACAGGATGGCACCTTTATCGCAGTGGATTGGCCAGGAGGAGCCTGACCTCCAGTCACTGGCCGTAAGCATTGAAGACTGTCAAAACCAGCTCACATCGTCTCAGGCCACCCGGACTCAGAAAGATACAGAGTTAAAAACGCTTAACCATGTTGTCTCTTTTCTGGCCTCTCAACAATCCAATGCCACTGTTCTTGATGAAGTCGATCTTGCCATGACAGTGGAGAGTCTGGAGTCCCGGCAGACTCAGTGCCTCGAAGCCGCCGAATGGATCAAAATACATTCTGAAAATATCAGTCAACTGGAAAGCAGTCGTTTATACCTTGATACCCCTCCGGCTGAAGACATTGAAGTCTTCAAGGCCAGTCTTGATAAACTCGGCAACCAGATAGCCGAGTCAGGTAAGACTATTGATCTGCTCCAGCGCACAGAACAGACCCTGCCAAATCTGCGCTTTAAAAATTCAGTCCATCGTCAGAACGAAACCAGCTCATTGAGAGAATCCCTGAAACGGGAATGGGAAGAAAAAGACTCCAGAAAACAGGTCCAACAGAGAGAACTCGAACTCCTTAAGGATCAGCTGCAGGCTCTTAACAGTAATATGTCTGCCGATAAGAGCGTACTGCAACACAACGAAGGTCAGCTCCTGCTCAAAGAAAACGAGATCAAAGGCATCCCACTGGATTGGCATGAAACACTGACAGAGCAGATGAAAGCGCGCTTGGACGAGGTCATCCGGCAACTGAAAGACCTTGAGCCAAAACACAATACCCTGTTCAAGTCAGTCACGGAGCGTCGCTCAGAGCTGAATAAACTACAGGATCATTTAGAAGCCCTGCAGAAAGACATTCAATCTATTACCCCAAGGTGCGAGACAGCAAAGCAACAGTGGGCAGCGATTGAGGAGCGTGCCAGCCAGTCCGGTTTAATGAGTCGGCTGCACTCTCAGCAATTACTCCATGAGAGTAATGAAGCGTTAAAAGAAAATATTTCAACCGCCCGGGCGAGATTGGAACAGGCTCTCAAGCCTGAACCTGAAAATACCCTGCTCAGACGCTTGTCCCAAGCCAGTGCTTCCGACTTGCCCGACCTGTTTGAATGTGTTCTTTATGCCCAGCAACTACTGGCAGAGCGAATGGATAAAACCATTTCCAACTCTGATGACCCCAGACAGGCACTGGAACAACTTGAAGAACATCTGGTTCGACTGGAAGAGCGACTCAAGGACGCAGAAGAGCAGTTCCTTGCTGAATCAGAATACATGGGCCAGAACATTCAACGCAGTATTAACAGACAGCGGAAGCAGATTTTTCAACTTAACTCTGCGTTGTCCAGCGTTCACTTTGGCACCATCCGCTCTATCAAAATCGAAGTGCAGGAGATTGAGAGCTTCAAAAAGGTACTGGATGCCCTGCAAAGCCAGTTCTATGGCGATCTTTTCAAACAGCCTGAAATGACAGTTGAAGATGCCCTTGCGGCAATATTCAAACGGGAAACAGGTGGCACCATTACCGGGGAGAAGCTGCTCGATTATCGCGAGTACATCAAACTTAACATTCTGATTCAACGCGCGGGTAGCAGCCAGTTTGAAGCAGCCAATCCGACCAACCTGTCTACCGGTGAAGCCATAGGCACAGGTTTGGCCGTACTCACCATGGTGCTGCACTCCTGGGAATCCCAGAACCGTGAAGGAAACGGCCATGCAGCCAATCGCCTGCTGTTCCTTGATGAGGCGGCGCGACTGGATGCCCGGGCACTCCAGACTCTGGAAGAACTCTGTGCCAATCAGTCATTGCAATTGCTGGTAGGCGCTCCGGACAACGTTCTTCCAAAGAATGGCGTAACGTACCGCATGGTACGTCTCATGGAACCTTATGAGCACGTTATTTTTTCAGGGGTCAGAAGTAAGCCTGTAGCTTTGGAAAGTGTTTAATGCCTGACCACCCGATGCAGGAAGACGCTCTGATGTCTATCAAGTTATAGCCATCGTGCTTTCTAACTCCCGTGATGAGCATGGAGATTTTAGCCTTAAGACAAGGCGTTGAGAGGAGCTATAGCCTTAGCTATGGCGACGATCGCCAACGCGGGATTAAGGCTCAAATCTTCAGCGCGATAGGGATTTAGAAAGTTCGACTGGTATTACTCTATTGAAGCAACTGCCAATGCATCATTGCCTCTTCCTGATCTCCAACAATCCACTGAATCCGGAAACGACTGGAGCCAATAGCGTCTTCCCTCAGTCTGGATTGAAGGAGGCTTTTGAATTGTTGCAACCGCCTGCTGAGACTGTCCACCTCAGAGACTCTTTCAGCCGAAGCTGACTCGACCGTAATCAATAAGGCTCTGGTCTGGTTTTCAAAAGCCTTAAGCAGAGACTTGTAGGCTTCTGAACGGGCCAGGGTAGATGAACTGGTCGGCAAGGTGGTCATGACAACCTGGTTATTCCTCACTACTTTTGTTTTGCCTGCAGTGAAGATATCGACCAGGGCGTACTCTCTTTTGTCGCCTCTGCGAACCGTATAGGTCAGATAATAAACGGTCTTGCCATCGACTTGCTTTTCACCCAGAAAATAGGCTTGAGTCTTATCAAGTCCATACAAACGAGCTACATCAAAAACATTATTCGCCCAGAAATTACTGGCCCCACAGCTGAAACGTTCGCAGCTGTATACAGAGGTGACACCCAGTTTTTCAAACTGATCGGTAAAAAATCGATAGGCTTCGTCACTGCTTTTACCACTGGGCAGCTGGTAGAGTTTTCGATTGAGAGAGCCATCGAGCCACTGCTCTGAATCGGCAGTCACGACACCATTCACCTTTTTCATTGGGCTACTGATGACCGGATAGCTGGTCACCTGCTGTTCGAATTCAAGGTTGAGAGTGGCATTGGGAAACGGGACTATTTCATCAGCAATTAGAGTAGCAGAGGCAATAAGGCCACCTGCCAATGTTAAAGTAAGTGTTCGTCTTAACAAAGAATGAAAAATGGCTATGATTTGCATTTCAATCCCGACCAATGAAGTACCGCTTTTTTATCGGATATAAGTACCTTTCAGGTGCCTGGCCCGCCAGACAGAGTCAAGAACTCATAACAGTGTTCACTATGGTGGCTACAGAATCCGTCTCCCCGTCCATATGAAAGTGGTGGGAGCCTGGCATCGGATAAAACCGGACATTATCAAGACGTTCACGGTATGGCTCAATCAAAGCATCAACATAACCTTCTTTTGCGTAAAGCATGTGTGCATCACAGCTCATCTGTTCTGCAAAGGCCAGAGCCTGATCTTCTGTAAAACGAGTGGGAGAAGGCAACTTCAGACGTGGATCGGTTCGCCAGGTCCAGGCATCACCGTCCTGAAATAACGCTCGCTCCACCAGCAATGCGGAAGAGTCCCGCGATACTGGAAATTGTCCCAGACAACGTACGCGAATAGCATGCTCCAAAGAGCGGTAACGGTTTACTGGCTTGCCTTTTCGAAAGGTTTTTCGTTCCTGAATATAGGCCGCCAGGGCACTGGGAGTATCTTCAGGTTTTCTGGGCATGGGAAAAAGCCCATCCAGCAAAACCGCTTTCTCAATCCGATTCCCCAGAATGGCTGAAGCCATCACCGAAACAATGGCTCCCATTGAGTGTCCGATTAAACTGAAAGATTCCAGCTCCAGACTATCAGCGATCCCAACCAGATCTTCGACATAGTGCCAAATGGAATAATCCAATTCATCCGGTCGATGAGAGGAACGTCCGTGACCGGCCTGATCAATAGCAATCAAACGCACATTTTTCAGAAAGGGAGCAAGGGGAGCAAAACTGGCGGCATTGTCCAGCCAACCATGCAGGGCAATCAGCGGCTTTCCGTCCGGGTCGCCCCATTCCTGACCAGAGAAGTTCATCCGCCCAATACTGATTTCAATGTCTCTAGGCTCCATAGCTCTCTCTTGTCAGCCTCTTTATCTTCCACGACAGTGTGTCATTGTTTTCGCCATATACTATGGCCAGGAGCCTGTCGGTCTCATCACAAAAGTTTTCAAGCAGTTCTATCCATTCACCAAACAGCCCCGCAAGAATGCCGAAAAATTATCAGGATATTAAAGGTAAAGCAACCACACCCGAACCAGAGACAAGAGGCTCAAGCACTCTTGGGGGCGAATTTTGAGGTTAATAGTCCCCGTTTCATGGCTTCATGCACTTTTGCCATCAGATCCATTTCTGTCAGACTGTGCAACTCTGAAAGGGACTGGATAATAAAGTAGACCGGTTGAAGAATATCGATCCGGTAGGGAGTTCTCAAAGCCGTCATCAAATCAAAGGACAGACGCTCAGGATCCTCACTTTCGATAGCGTAGACCGTTTCCCTGAAGCTGGAGAGAATACCTCCTCCATATATTCTCAACCCTTCATCTGTCATGACCAGGCCAAACTCCACGGTCAACCAGTACAGCCTTGCCAGATAAACTCTTTCTTCTTTGCTTGCTCTGAGTCCCAACTGACCATAGGTTTCAGTAAATTTCGCAAAATCGGGGTTCGTCAATAAAGGACAGTGTCCAAATATTTCATGGAAGATATCCGGTTCCTCAAGATAATCCAGCTCTTCACGGGTGCGGATAAAAGTAGCCACCGGAAAACGACGATTGGCCAATAATTCAAAGAAACGGTCAAAGGAGATAAGAGCTGGAACTCTGGCCACCGACCAACCGGTGCATTCAAGCAGCTTCTCACTGATGTCATTGAGCTGAGGGATTTGCTCAGCAGAAAGACCAAGAATCCCCAGCCCCCTGATATACTCGGGACAGGCTCTCTTTTCGACCGCCCTGATCTGACGTTCATAGAGTATTCGCCAGGTTTCATGCTCTTCGGCGGGATACTCGATAAAACCCTTTTCATCAGGCTTTCGGGCTGTATACTGTGTGGGCTTCTTCAATCTGAAATTCCTTTTGCTGTGAAAAAAGCAATCGCCATAGCCATTTTCACAGCCTGGAGGCTGTCCGAAAACAGACAGCCTGATCTGAGAGATGCAAGAAAAGTCATTCTTCCTGCAAAACACCACGACGAATCTGATCCCTCTCCATGCTTTCGAACAGAGCCTTAAAGTTACCCTCTCCGAAGCCTTCGTCGCCCTTACGCTGGATGATCTCAAAAAAGATCGGTCCGATGGCGGTTTCGGTAAAGATTTGTAGCAGCAAACCGCCGTCTGAAGTGGGAGCACCATCCATCAGAATAGCTCTGGTTTTCAGGTCTTCAACCACTTCGCCGTGCCATGGCAGACGCTCACCCAGCATTTCGTAGTAAGTATCCGGTGGCGGCGACATAAACTTAACCCCCAAACCCCTCATTCTGTCTACCGCTTCATAAATATTTCCGGCTGTCAGGGCAATATGTTGAATACCCTCGCCCTTGTATTGCTCAAGATATTCTTCTATCTGGCTTTTATCATCAGAAGATTCATTGATGGGAATTCTGACCTTGCCGCAGGGGCTGGTCATGGCCCTGGACTTGAGCCCCGTCAGCTTGCCCTCAATATCAAAGTAGCGAATCTCGCGGAAATTAAAAAGCCTTTCATAAAAACCAGCCCAGTGATCCATGTTGCCACGTGCCACGTTGTGGGTCAGATGATCCAGTATTTCCAGACCGACTTCAGGTTTTTCTGTCTGATCCTGAACAAACTCAAAATCGCTGTCATAAATGGTGCCTGCCGACCCATAACGCTCAACCAGGTAAAGCAAAGCGCCGCCAACACCAACAATGCAGGGGATTTCACGACCATCGACCGAATATTCAGATTCGCCCTGCTCTGCACCCAGACTCAGCGCTCGCTCCAGTGCATACTCAGCGTCTGCCACACGGATACCAAAAGAACAGGCACAGGGACCATGTTTTTCATAGAAACGACGACCAAAACTGCTGGCATCACCATTTACCAGAAAATGGATATCGCCTTGCTTGTAAAGAGCAATATCCCTGGTTTTATGATGAGCAGATGCATGAAAACCGAGGCTTGCGAAAAACTCATGAAGCGCAGCGGGCTGCGCAGAGGCAAACTCTACGAACTCAAAGCCGTCTGTCCCCATGGGATTGATATCAGAAACCTCTGCAGAATGGCCAATACCTTTCATAAATTATCCTCATTTTATGGACGAATTCGGGCAAACTATCCCTTTAAAGTCCGCTATTCTATCTATCGGCCAGCCTTGGCAAATCAGACGTTTATTAGCTTCTTGTTAGTTCAGCTCAAGACTGCCAATAATCTGAGAGGTGTTCAGGGAGAAGAACTCACCAACCGTAACCAAGCGGCATTGGCCATTGAAAGAGCTGCATTTCCTTAGTAAATACAGTATAAAAGGGTGGTCATGCAAAATGGTTGCGACATAAAAAGCAATAAAACAACATCATGCAATTTGATTGCATATCAGGGCCTTGTTCATGATGACTGAATCTCTGGATAAGTACGACGTGAGTCTTCTGGATAGTCTGCAGAAGGAAGATGGAGTCTCTCTGGCAGACCTGGCTAACAAGGTGAACCTGTCCAGCTCTCAATGCTCCAGACGCATTAGCCGCCTGAAAAAGCTGGGCTACATCAGGAAGCAGGTGGCACAACTAAACCCCGAAGCCCTGGGTCTGGATGTCTCGGCTTTTGTTACTGTGACACTGGAAACCCATGGCAAACACTCTGCCGAAAGTTTCCAGACCTCCATCTTGCATATGGATCAGATACTGGAGTGCCACTCGATAACCGGTGATGGAGATTATCTGTTAAAAGTCATGGCACCCAACAGTCAGGCTCTGAATGAATTTATCATGAAAGAGCTTCTGACCTTGCCCGGCGTCAGTCATGTCAAGACGGCCCTGGCCCTGGCCTCGGTTAAATCCACTACGGCGCTGCCTTTGTGAAACAAACTTACTGACGCACTGCTCTCCAGAGTTCCACCAGAGTTTGCGGAACCAGCCCAAGCTCCTTGCTGTTTCCAGCCGCTAACCATTTGTCCATGTGTGTGAAGACATAATAATGGCCGGCCAAGCCCCAGTGGGCTTCTTGAAGCTCAGTCTTGGCATTCATCATTAGCGATAACAGCTTCATTAAATCATCACGCCCATCACCAATAGCATGATTGTGATGCCCGATTTCAAGAATATCGAAATAAGTGGAGTCACTGATGTTAACAGACTTCCCCTCAAAAAAAGGCTTATATTTGAACAGTCCCCTCAATAAGAATGCCAGGTCTTTATTCCAGTCCGTTGTCCTGGATAACCGATCCATGGCTTCTAAATAGTGCGCCAGGAAAAAAGCATTCCCGGGAGATGATGGAGAACCCGTTTGTAATTCCTGTCCCAGTTGCGTCAATGAATTATAGAGTTCATAGCTGTGCTGCTTAATGTCATTGGACAGTGTCGATAACAGTATGATGTAGCTCATACCGTGCCAGGCAGACATAGCCGGGCCCGCATAACAGTGGTCAGCTGTCAGAGACGGCTCGATGAGTTTTGGGTGGTAAAGTGTCACCGGGTGCAGGCCATTTTTGCGAAGCTTATAGAGCGCTTTTATATCAGGCGCGCCGAGAAAAAGAACAGGTTTTTCCGGTGATTGTCCGAAGGTCTCATGATAGAAATGTAATCGATTATGCTCGGCAATATCAGCCCAGACTTTTGCCATGATGGGTATCTGCACCAGGTTTTTTTCTCGATCATAGATAAACGGCTCTGAATTTATGTCCAAAATTCGAAGCCAGGTTAAAACCGCTGCCGCTTTTTCAGAAGCCGCATGAGGGCAACGGTCAACACGCGTTGCTGATTTGAGGAAAGCTTTCCGATAGCGCTCATCAAGGTTAACCTGGACACCCTGAAAAGAGCCATCACTAACAGAATCAAGCCTGCTTATTGATGCAGAACCAAACTGAGCAGCTGGAAGCAACTGGGTGATCCAGGCATTCAAAAGGTTGTCAGTAGTGAGTTGACCGGCAAGGTGAATATGAATGTAGACCAGAAGGTCGAACATTTTTTCCAGCACTGCGTCATCATTTTTGACTTTAGAATTTTCAGTGCCAGAGGCCGGTAATATAAAGTCATTATTGCTGATTTTCTCTACCAGCTGTTCCGCTTCCACCTTTAAAGATTCATCATCAATGATGTCATCACGAAAAACCTTCCAGTCCGAGGCAGGAACATGACAGAACAGGTAATATCTTTGATTATGCTTCAGCCGACTGAGGTAGTCCGGCTCCTGATTGAGACAGCTTGCAGGTTCAACCACCTCATCAGATAAGATCTCCAGACTCAGACCTGACAGAGGCAGTATCAGTGCCGTTAAAGTAAGAATACATCCAGACAGGAAATAATTTTTTTCAAATCGCCACGATAGTCTTGTCATCACATTTACTGACATGGATTGCTCCTCTATACCTTAGGCATTTCATAGAATGTAGTGCATTAGAAAAATGCTGGGACACATAGGGCCTGAAAACATGGGGACCAGAGTTTTGCGATACCTCAAATGGGCAGGGATATAGATGGAGGACTAACACCCTCCCCGTCACCCTCAGAAGAAACCATTCTTACCGGAGGTGAAGGCGGTTACAGCTTTGACGACAACTAGCAGCAAAAAAAACGGCTGCCCTGGATTCTTTTCCAGACCAGTGACACTAGAGCCTGATGGCACTTCCCGCCCTGTGACTGCCTGAAAGACTGAGGGATTTTATTCCCGGAACCCGGCTTTATTACGACTTGCTAGAACAGCATGGGTATAGCGAAGAAATCAATATCATCCTGCGCACTGATGGCCATAAACCCATCATTCAATCATCTTGGCAATGGACGCCTTCGACAACGCCATATCGATCTCGCTGTCAGAGGTCTGGAGCCGGAACGAAAACGTACGCTAACGGTCATAACCCCTATTTCGACAGTGGCCATTGCTGTGCGGCATGCAAAATGCGAAGTATCCGTATGGTGGTTTCACTTACCTTGTTCACAATGATGTAGTTTCCCCAAGCCACTAACTCCCTTGTACCTTCAACCCGGCCTACCCTGCCAATTTTGGGAAAATCCATAAGCTTTTCAGCTTTGGCCTGAATGTCGTCCTTGAGTCGAAGGGCCGCCTCTGGGTTATCATCGGAGATGTAATCAACAATGGTCAAAAGGTCGTTACGAGCAGGGCCCAACCACTCCAATTTATGCACGTTGTTTTTTCCTTTCGATCAAGGCTTGGGCTTCATCCATAACCTGGTTATGGGATAAAACATCTTCAGAGTTCAAGGCTTCCTTAACCCGCTCCCGGAACCAGGCATCATGCGCTTCAGGGTCACTGGTGAGGCCGACGGGCAGGCCACCTTCTTTGGTTATCCGGGTTAGCAGGATCCGAACCGCATCAGACAGGGTTAAGCCGAAGTTGGCCAGCTTTTCGGTCGCTTCTGTTTTTAAAGCAGAATCTACATGGACGTGCAACATTGATGTATGAGCCATAACAAATATCCTTTTTAAGTAATGTTTATTTAGCATGTCTCTCATTTGAGAGACGGTCAAGTATTGGGAGCTTCACTATTCCTTTTCTCCTTCGGGCCACGTATTTTACGACTCGTTCCCACGCTCTGAGGGTGTCACAAAACTCTCTCCAGCATGGGAACGAGTTGACTCTCGTCATTCCCGACTTCATTCTCGTCATTCCCGCGAAGGCGGGAATCCACACTGACTCACCACCAGAACCATACTGCCCGGTGCCCCCCTGGCCTTGTCATCCCCGAGAAGGCAGAGATCCACCGTTGGCGCTGGATTCCCGCCTTCGCAGGAATATAGAGCACTCTGGCAATGGCGGTTTCCACCAGTGTGTACAGAATCGCACTGCTGTGACATGAGAAAATTGTACCCGGAATATACTGCGCTTTGTGTACATTGCACTTTTCGAAGAAATGGGCGCAATACCTTGATGGAGATGACAAATGGAACTATAAATTTGGCAGTTTTTTCCGCTTTATTCAGGCTCTTTTCCGCTTAACAATTGGGACATGACAAATAGCCTGTGTCTCTCTTGATGATTTCAACCCGTCCGGAGAACGGTTATGCAAGAGTACGAAGAAATGATGGGAGAGCTGATCGAGCTTGGCATCAATGCCAACCCCGTAGCACCTTTTTCCTGCTGCATCCTGGACCCCTGCGGCCAGATTCTGGTGACTGCCGCTTATGCCCGGCATATCAGTCCCCTGTTCAGCGCTGAAGGTCTGGCCCTTCATGCATTGGCACAGAACTATCATGTCCGCCGGGATCAGGAGCTGATTCTGCTGACCAATACCGAGCCGGACTGCGCAGCCATGTCGACGATTCTCTGGTGCAATATGCACGATATCAACATTGCCAGAATCGCCTACGGCGCTTCAAGAATCAGCCTCAAAGAACTCTGGGATTGCTCTTTCGGATTCGAAGCCGTCGAAATTCTCGACCGGGCAGGAAAAGACAACAAATACCGGCCTGAGTTGATTGGCCCAATTCTCGAAGATGACTGCCTTGAAGCCTTTAAAGATGCCAGGGCCTTGTCTGATCAGGGTGATCGCCCGGTATTATCACTGGATCTGCACGACTTTTGGATACCAGGTGACTGGATGCTCGAACTGGAAAACTAATTCTCAATCGGTGTACCAATTCCGACCGGAGAGGGAGCGTCCCCCAATAATTGACAAGGGTTTGGCGCACACGAAACTGGCTTAACAACTCATGTTTCTCTGGCTTTTTATGATAGGTTAAAGTTTACACAGCCCCCCATCAGCCTCTTCATGGAAGATTAAGCCGGTATGCGAATACCCAGTTTTGTCAGCTCAGTCTATCGCTCTCTGCACAGTGGAATTGGCCGTCTCTCCGGTTTCTGGCTGGGTCATAAGGTCAGGAGTCTGCCCACACAAAATACGCTTCCGACAGTTCAGCCCTTTTCTGCAAAAACCTTGGCACACTGGCAAGTGACTGCCAGAGGTCAGGGAGAGGAACTACTGCAGTTGCGCCACAAAAAGCTCTGGCAGCGTGAACTGAATCAATTTGTAGCGTCTCTGGAACAGCACTATTCGGACTTTTATGCAGACAAAAATCAGCTGCGCAGCAAAGTAGCCTTTGTATTAACAAAGCTTGGAATGGCTTCTGGTCAGATTAACTCACTGAAGCCTTCAGGATTCTTCGCATCAAAAGTGAATAACAGAAAGCTGTTCCTGCTTGATCGCTATCTCGCCTGTACAGACCCGGTTGAGTTTGGTCGAATCTGGTTAAACGACGGTGGAAAACTTGATCAGGGGTTTGTGTTTCACTGTGTTTATCCTGCCAGAACAGAAGAAGCACCACTTTTTACCAACAATGAGCTCAGCCAGATGGGCTTTATCCATCGGGAAGAAGACAACAGTTACACACTGGTTTCAGTCGATATCACGCTCGACCATATTGAACTGATGGAACGAACCCGCAGGTCCCGACCGGTTAAGGCGCTGGTGTCTGAACAAACAGGCCTGATGACATTACAAAAGCTGGAACACTTCTGTCAGTCCCTGTCGCAACAGGTCGATGAACCTTTGAAGAGTCAGCTTTGTGAACCCTTGGATGAAAACCATTTGATTAACCTGACTCTCCTACCCGGAATTCAGTACTTTGATGGACTAGAGCAGTCCATCAAGCGTTTTGTAAAAGCATTTCAGGCCGGAAAGACCCTTGAGCAGCAACTGCAAGCCGCAGAAACTTCAAATCCCATTCAGCCGGACTTGATAGAGTGCCTTGTGTCGTGGAGTTCAGCCTCCCTGGATGAAAGCACTAAAAAGATGCTGGCAGCAATGTTGTCCGATATTCAACAACAGCAGTTGACTCAGGAGAGACTTAATCATTACATCATGGGACTGCTGATTCAGGCCCCCGAGCAAATGAGCATGCAGAGCCAGCTTTTTACCCTTATCGCCCGGCACCTGACAAATGATCAACCTATCCATGGAATTCAGAACACTCCCTGGCAACAAACATTTCATCAGGATATGACTTTTATTGTACAGAGGGTTGAACGATTCAATAATTCTGATAGAAATTTAAGAAATTTCTACGTTGCAGACATTCCCACATTGCTGGTCCAAGTGGCTTCAGGAACGGAAATTTTTTCCTACGACAAAGGTCTATCACACCTGTTTGCTCTCGTTGAGGAAATACACGATGCCTGTTCAGTACCCAGTGTTTCTTCTGACACCCGCCAAATGATCGGGGAGCCTTCAGAAAAATGGCTGAGCCATATCACAGGCGAATTAACAAAAAGATTACCCGTGGCGTTAAAGTATGGTCTTAACCATGACATGCCTGTTTCCCCGGAATTTCTGGGCATAAAAGAAAACATGACGAAAGAGTGGCAAGTCATTCTGAACAGTATTAACGATTCCAACGAAATGCTGAGCCAATTTGAAAAGGACCGCGTGCGAACAGACTATCAGTTCAAGGTAGCTACTGGCAGCATAAAGCGAAGAAAGGATCAAACTTTTTCTCGTATCGGACATACGCTGGAAGTCACTCAACTGATGCGTTTTCTTGGCGACATACGTGCTGCCAGGACTCTGTCAAAACTTTTGACCCAGACTTTTGCTGCTTACCAGACCAAACTTGAGACTTATCGACTGTTTAAGGTGACCCCCTTTCTGTTGAATCCTATGGGCAGGGACGCTGACGATAACCACCAGATAACCGTCACACAACTGGCAAACGGTGACCTTGCCGTTGATTACACAATGATCGCCAGCAAACCACCCTATTCACTGGGAGCAAAAGGTGCCGGGATTATGGGACTGGAAACATATCAAATTTCCGGCAGATCCATTGTTTCCATGAAAGATCTGAAACGGGATGTCGTTGCAGCAACAGAACCAGAAGTTACAGTGAAACTGAGCACCAAAAACGGTCAAATAGAATGGTATGTTGATGAAAATACTCAACTGGTTCAGATCCCCTGCCCTCATTTACCGCCGGAATAATAAGCATTTATTAATGGGAATTCAGGTATTTACAATACCTGCTGTGACGCTCTCCGCCTTGTCAAGGGCGGTTTCTGACTTCACAGGCTACAGCCAGCCTATAGCGTCTGGACTTATAAAGAAGCCTTCATCAGCAGTAATCGGGTGCCTCTCGGTTGTTTTTTACGGCAAACGGCAGGTGACGTCGGAACCACCGCTTGGTCATAGGCAGGAAATCAGACCGACCGAACTTACCCTGAAAAACCAGAAAAAGTCAGTAACTGAATATCTGAAACAGGATTAAATGGAATATTAAAGTGAGTCTCTTGGAGATAGCAGCCTTTGAGATGTTTTTTCTACAGACTCGTTACGTGACAAAAGACAAAAACGACTCTACCTTAAATGAAATTTCTAATGCATAGGTTGAGTCCATGAAAACAACCTCTCACTCTACGATAAAGCTGTTTTATATAATATCGTTTCTCTTGGCTTTAGCCTCTTCCGAGCGTTCTTATTCATTTGAATTTAACTATAGATATTCAACTTCTGAATATAGATATTCAACTTCTGAAACAGGGGCACAACTTACCGTTGTAAGTAATGGCGTTCAAACAACATACCATGGCTGGCGAGCAACAATCAGATCAATTCCAACACTGGCAGGTGTTAGTATTTTAATAGGCGGCACTTTTCTTACCATTGGTGCAGCAACAGCAGTCACAGGCATTTCAATTGCAGCCCTTCCTGTAACTATCCTCTATGGCTGTGGTAGAGGATTATCCTTAGCATTACGAGCAACCAGGAATCTAAGATTCCCGCCACCAGGAGCAAATGCTGAATTAGACGTACCATCAGAATTCAGTGTCAATTCATCATTAGTGGTTCCAATCAATGAAGCTATTCGGATGAACGAGGAGGATTTGTCTATCTTGATTGATAATGTAGAGCAGCAAGACACTTACATTAATAGACAGGAAGACATTGCCAAGATTATTAATTATTCAGGAGCATCATCTACAATTTATTCAACATTCGATCAACTTTCCAGACAAACCAAATCAGCTCAAATAAAAAATTATCTTGTATTACTAACAGTAGAAAAAAACTCTAAAGAAAACATACCACGAGGGCTAACCAGGCATGATGTAGATTCAATGCTGTCAAACAGAACATTCCTATATCATGCATCAGAAACTGATTTAATTGAACATAACGAAAGCATTACACATTGCCTGTTGGACAATATCAAGCGTTATTCAATTAATATATCTAAAGAGCAATTCGAAGGCTGCTTTTTATACTTCATGATGAGTGATCATACGGCTAGAATAATTTTTGTACCATTTTCTTAACAAAGTCACCTGGACCAGTTTTGTCTTTTCCGGATGCAATGTCAGACCACAGTCTTTTAAACGTTGTATGACCTGCTCCGACGGAGATTCCGCTTTCTGTTTGGTACGAAAATGGGTAGTCGCCACCATGCGGACCGGAACAGCGCCATACTCGGCCAGAAAAAATAAACCCCAATAAAAACCGGGGTTTATGGCTGCCATTCGGATTGGGCTAACCTGAGATCACTCTTCTTGTTTAGTGATCTTAACCTTTGCGGTTTCCTTCAGGCTCTTGAGGTACTCGGTAAAGAGGTTACGTCCATTACCGTTAGCGATGTAGCTCGCCATCATTCGATTACTGGCGGTATCTGCCTCGAGTGGCTTACCTTCAACTACTTTACTAAGGGCAACAACAGCGATATCACCATTGGACAATTCGACTGAAGCATAGCTCGACTTCCCGTCTTCAGGATGAGGCATTTTGAAAGATTCAATCAGAAGGGGTTGAGGAACGCCCTGCTCTCTTCTGGCAATCGTCTTTGCCTCAGTCCAGTTCAGACCCTCAGATTCAGCTACCTGCTTAACCGTGTCGCCGGCTACCAGTTTCGCCTGCAGAGCTTCTGCCCTCTTGACCAGCTGCTCTCGTGCTTCTTCAATCTTGAGAGCCTGTACAATGCTGTCCTGCACTTCAGCCATAGGACGCAATTCTGGTTTAAGGTGCTTTTTAACTCTAAGAACCATGGCCTTTTCTGGAGACAGCTCAATCAGTTCACTGTTGGCACCCAGTTCAAGCACATCATCACTGAAGGCAGCTGCAATAACTTTAGCGTTTGAAGTTACATCGGTGCTTCCACCCTGGCGAGTAAAAGGACCTGCCGTCTGGATGGTCAGGCCCAGCTGTTCTGCCGGTTGGGCCAGATCAGATGCTTCGAAGCTGATATCCGCCAGCTTACGGGTTTTTTCCAGATAAATGGTTTCGGCTTCCTGAGCCTTAAGCCCGGTAGCAATTTCATCTTTCAGTTCATCAAAGCTCGAAATGACGGGCTTCTCGCGAGAAGTTAATTTGATGATCTGGACTCCAAAGTCAGTTTCAACTGGCCTGGAAACCTGTCCTGGCTCAAGAGAGGCCACCGTTTCATCAAAAGTATCACCAAAGATGCCTGGTTGAACCTGCCCCATATCACCGCCTTTGGCAGAGGTTACGGGATCGTCCGAGTACTCTTCTGCCAGCCTGGCAAAAGCTTCACCCGCCTTCAGCCTGGACTCTACTTCTGCAGCAATTTTACGAGCTTCTTCCAGTGAGCGCTGATCACCGGTCTGAATCAAAATAGTGGACACTGTTTGTGTATCAGCGGCATTCTCTTCGATGTCCTGGAGTCGACGCTGGTATTCATCTTTGACAGCCTGCTCATCGACTTCAAGATCCTCAACCATGGAAGCCCTATCCATTTCTACGAAACTGATCTCAACCTGCTCTGATGTCATGTACTGATCACGGTGGGCTTCGTAGTAGGATTTAACCTGATCTTCAGTCGGTTCAATACTGTCACGAACTTTTGCAACATCCAGTGTCAGCCAGGTTATCTCACGCTTCTGGCTTTCCAGGGCAGTCAGCCTGTTAATCTCTGACTGGGTGACAAACTCGGAACCTGCAACACCGGCCTGAATTTGCTGCAAAACTGTTTCGTCACTCAAAAGCACACGGAACTGAGCTGGAGACATACCCAAACTGCGGACCATCATCATGAAGCGATCCTGGTCGAATTTACCGTCCTGTTGAAATTCAGGCATACGAACGATCATGGCATCCAGTTCTTTCTGACCTAAACCCATACCACCATTTTTGGCTTCCTGCAGCAGCAGACTGCGATCAATCAGAGATTGAAGAACAGACTCCCTGAGTTGTTTTTCATCAATCAGGGATGGATCAAACTGATCACCCATCTGCTGAATAAGCATTCTTCTCTGTTGCTCCAGCGACTGTGTCAACTGGGCACGGGTGATATCTTCACCGTTAACGCTAGCAACGTTAGGATTATTAGGATTCGGCGCCAGTGTTTCCAGGCCGGTAATCGCCATCATAAAAGCAATGATGCCGACAACAACAAATGTTACCCAGCTCTTTGCCTTATCCCTCATTGATTGGAGCATACTAACCTCAGGTTCCGGGCTCGCTTTAGCTTTATATTCATAGAGACACGAACCTGATGTTCGAGCCCTGTTACGATGACATCACTTACCTCTCTGTAAGCTCTTGAGAATGAGCTCTTGAGACGTAGTGTCAGGTGCTGCTGGTATGACCTTTATCCCCTGACCCGTAAAACGGAGTTTCAGAATTTCAGGCTTCACCAACAAAAAAAGCGCATCTTAAGATGCGCCTTTTCGGAAAGCAGCAAAAAATTAACAGCCTTTTTGAAAACAACTGCAGATTCTTGCCACAGTTCCTTTGTGGTTTGTTGAAGTCTCAGGACTTCATCCCAGGCGCGCTATCAGCTGTTAACCGCATCCTTAAGAGCTTTACCAGCCTTGAAGCTAGGGATCTTGGAAGCAGCAATCTCAATAGGCTCACCGGTTTGAGGGTTACGGCCAGTTCGAGCCGCACGCTCTTTAACAGCGAATGTACCAAAACCAACCAGGACGACCTGTTCACCATCTTTAAGTGCATTGGTGACAGAGTTAATCATGGCGTCCAGGGCACGACCAGCGGCAGCCTTGGGAAGGTCAGCAGATGCCGCAATTGCTTCAATCAGCTCGGACTTGTTCACTCTATTCCCCTTCTTTGTACGATGCTTTTATAGCCAAAAATAGCTATAACCAAAAATAGCTTGTTGGTACTGAAGACAGTCTGACTGCCCCAGATACCATACCTGACGGGTGCTTTGCTATGCTGCGTGATTTTAGCTGAAAACTCAAGCGATAGCGCAGGTTACCCGGTAATTTCTGCCGTTTTCTGCCTAATCTGATCGTATGTTCCAATCAAACAGTTAACAACAGCTCCCCGTTTATTACAGAACGGCCACAACGACTTCGAAATACCCTCTGACTTTCCATCTGAAAGAATTGAACAGGGCAAAAAAGCGAAACAGCATCAAACGAGTTGCAGATTGTATCCGAAACGGATAATTCTCAGGCTCCTAAAACCCACAAGAGCCTACTTAACAGCAGACGCTGTTTATACCAATGCCTTATGGGAACTGTCAACAGCGGCAACAACCGCCAATACTGCCTCTGCGCACTAACTCCAAAAAAAAGGCCAGTACTTTTGTACCAGCCTGTTGTTTTAATAGGATCAGTATGCTCAATGGGTCTTGATTAAACGTCTCCTACCAGATGCAGCCTCGGTTTCAAGATCCTTAATCGGCTCTTCATTGTCAGCAGTTGGCATATACTGCAAGGCAATCTCCAGCACTTCATCAATCCACTTCACCGGCACGATCGTAAGGTCTTCCTTGATATTCTCCGGAATCTCTTTCAGATCCCGGCGATTCTCTTCCGGAATAACGACCGTCTTGATACCACCTCGATGTGCCGCCAAAAGCTTCTCTTTCAAACCACCAATGGCCAGCACCTGCCCTCTCAGAGTGATTTCCCCGGTCATGGCAACATCGGCCTTGACTGGAATATCAGTCAGTACAGAAACCAGAGCTGTGCACATGCCGATACCGGCACTTGGGCCATCCTTGGGCGTAGCCCCCTCAGGAACGTGAATGTGCAGATCATTCTTCTGGTGGAAATCCTGAGGAATTCCCAGTGAATGGGCTCTGCTACGAACGACAGTCAGGGCAGCCTGGATAGACTCCTGCATAACATCCCCAAGAGAACCCGTCTTGGTAATCTGCCCTTTCCCAGGCACCGCCATTGACTCAATAGTCAGCAGCTCACCGCCAACCTGGGTCCAGGCCAGTCCGGTTACCTGACCCACCTGATCCTGATCTTCCGCCTTACCAAAGCTGAACTTGCGAACCCCCAGGAAATATTCCAGTGATTCAGGGGTCACTGTATCGTAACGCTCTTGAGCAGAAAGTGCTTCATCCTTAACCGCCTTACGGCAAATTTTGGCAATTTCCCTTTCCAGCCCCCGGACGCCTGCTTCCCGAGTGAAGTAACGGATGACATCACGTATGGCGTCTTCCTCAAACTCCAGCTCACCAGCCTTGAGACCACTGTTCTTGATCTGCTTGGTGACGAGATAACGCTGGGCAATATTCACTTTTTCATCTTCGGTGTAACCCGGAATCCGGATCACTTCCATACGATCCAGCAGTGGTGCCGGGATATCCATGGAGTTGGAGGTACAAACAAACATGACATCAGAAAGGTCATAGTCCACTTCCAGATAGTGATCGTTGAATGAGTTGTTCTGCTCGGGATCCAGTACCTCCAACAAAGCTGAAGAAGGATCGCCCCTCATATCAGAACCCATCTTGTCAATTTCATCCAACAGGAAAAGCGGGTTACGCACTTCGGACTTGGCCATTTTCTGTATCAGCTTGCCGGGCATGGAACCAATATAGGTTCTTCTGTGGCCACGGATCTCCGCTTCATCACGAACACCACCGAGAGCCATACGAACAAACTTACGATTAGTAGCCCTGGCAATCGACTCGCCCAAAGAGGTTTTACCAACACCGGGAGGTCCCACCAGACACAGAACAGGACCTTTTATCTTGCGAACACGTTTCTGTACTGCCAGGTATTCCAGAATACGCTCCTTCACCTCTTCCAGACCATAGTGTTCTGCTTCAAGAATATCCTGAGCACGCCTCATGTCATGACGAACTTTGCTGCGCTTTTTCCAGGGTACAGCAATCATCCAGTCGATATAACCACGGACCACAGTCGCTTCAGCGGACATTGGCGACATCATCTTGAGCTTGCTGAGCTCTGCTATGGCCTTCTCTTTCGCCTCGACAGGCATACCTGCATCATCAATCTTCTGTTTCAGCTCTTCCAACTCATTAGGCGTCTCATCCATATCACCCAATTCTTTCTGGATAGCCTTCATCTGCTCATTCAGATAGTACTCACGCTGACTGCGCTCCATCTGTTTTTTGACACGGCCACGAATCTTCTTTTCAACCTGCAGAAAATCCAACTCACCCTGCATAATACCGATCAGGTATTCCAGCCGCTCACCCAAATCTTCGACTTCAAGCACTTTCTGCTTGTCCTCAATCTTCATGGGCATGTGAGCGGCGACAGTGTCAACCAGCTTGGAGGGCACATTGATTCCTGTCAGGGACGTCAGTACATCAGAAGGCACTTTCTTGCTCAGTTGAACATACTGTTCAAACTGGGACATTAATGACCGGGTCAGAACTTCCGACTCGCGCTCACTGACTTCCTGCTCAATGAATTCCTGAACTTCCGCCGTAACATAATCATTACTTTCATCCAAACGATTGATAGTGACACGGCCCTCACCTTCAACCAAAACTTTGACGGTACCATCGGGTAACTTTAGAAGCTGTAAAATGCTGGCAAGTGTGCCCACCTGAAAAATATCGTCTACGACCGGATCATCGACCTGGGCATTTTTCTGGGCCACCAAAAGAATCTTCTTATCTTGCTCCATGGCAAGGTCAAGGGCCTGTATGGATTTCTCACGCCCGACAAAAAGCGGTATCACCATGTGCGGATACACCACCACATCCCTGAGAGGCAGCAATGGCAGCTCAAAGGGCTCTGACAGATGCAAAGTATCGTTTTTATCCATGACTCAGTCCCCTTACGGCATTTCTACTTACATGACTCCGGTATTATAATGTTCCGGAACGGCTCACAACGGGCAACATCCTGTAAACGTGCAGCACCGTTGGCTTAAGGTTTAAGATGCTTCTTTTTTGCGGAAATTACAATAGTGTTTATTGCTTCCAACTGTGGTAGATTTTCATGATTGAGAAGCTTATCTTCGCAACTTCTTTCGATCAATTCTCTATACGGCCACTGATCTGATTTTTTACAAGACTCTCTACCCACCCGGCAAGTAAAATTTATAGACCTTAGTACCACAATAACGCTGACCAAATTCGTTAATGTAACAGTTTTTGAAGTCTGTCAAGAGCAATGTATCTCTTGTATTTTTCTGTCATCCCCATCAGAGCTGGGCCTATGTAATCCAACACTGAAAAAATAAAGCAATAAGCGTTTTACCAGAATCCCGCTATTTTGGTCGGTTGTGGATTTGCTCCCGGGAAAAAGAAACCCTGCCATTTGACAGGGTTCCCGGTTCTGTAAAAATGCGAACTTATAGTCAACTGTCGTCAGATGCTGCCATCTGTGCTCCAGTGTTTTCATAAATCATCAGCGGTTCAGACTTGCCTTCAATCACGGAAGCGTCAATGACCACTTTGGAAACCGTCCTCTCTGACGGTATGTCGTACATGGAGTCCAGCAAAACACCTTCGAGAATGGACCTTAGACCACGGGCACCCGTCTTTCGTTCCATAGCTTTCTTAGCCACTGCACGCAGAGCGTCTTCACGGAAGTCGACATCGACATCTTCCATTTCGAAGAGCTTTGAATACTGCTTGGTCAGAGCATTCTTTGGTTCGGTCAGAATCTGAACCAGAGCAGCTTCATCCAGTTCTTCCAGCGTGGCAATCACTGGCAGACGACCAATAAACTCCGGAATCAGACCAAACTTAACCAGATCTTCCGGTTCAACCTCATTAAAGATTTCACTCAGATCCTTCTTGCTATCCTTGCTCTTCACTTCCGCCGAGAAACCAATACCACCTTTATCAGTGCGGTCCCGAATCACTTTATCCAGACCGGCAAAGGCACCACCACAGATAAACAGGATATTGGAGGTATCTACCTGCAGGAACTCCTGCTGAGGATGCTTGCGACCACCTTGTGGCGGAACAGAAGCAACGGTACCTTCAATCAACTTGAGCAGGGCTTGCTGAACACCTTCACCGGATACATCACGGGTAATTGAGGGGTTGTCAGACTTTCTGGAAATCTTGTCAATTTCATCAATATAAACAATGCCCACCTGGGCCTTCTCTACATCGTAGTCACACTTCTGTAGCAGCTTCTGGATGATATTTTCAACATCTTCACCCACATAACCTGCTTCGGTCAGAGTGGTGGCATCGGCAATAGTAAAGGGCACATTTAGCAGCCTTGCCAGTGTCTCGGCCAGCAATGTCTTACCACTGCCGGTAGGCCCGAGCAGCATGATATTACTCTTGCCCAGCTCTACATCATCTTTTTTCTTATCGCCATATCGCAGGCGCTTGTAGTGGTTGTATACAGCAACCGACAACACTTTCTTAGCGCGCGGTTGACCGATCACATATTCGTCGAGAATATCCTTGATTTCCCGGGGTGTCGGCAGCTTGTCAGAGGAAGTCTCTGTTTCACTGTCCTGAATTTCTTCACGGATGATGTCGTTGCACAGATCAACACACTCATCGCAAATAAATACGGAAGGGCCGGCAATGAGCTTGCGCACCTCATGCTGACTTTTTCCGCAGAAAGAGCAGTACAGCAACTTGCCGTTATCTTCACCCTTGCCGCTAGTTTCGTCGGTCATTCGATTACCTGTTGGAGGAACAACACCTGTCATAAAAAACAAGATGCAGGCATTGGGACGTATTTTCAAGTGTCAAACAGGAGAAATTACAGAAAAATAGTCTACGAGAGGTTAGTCAGACCTATTTTTCATGCCTCAGGCAGAAACTGTCATGGATTCAATTTACTCCGTCACATTGGGGCAATCTGTTACCAATACTGAGACTGCCTCCACAAAAGCACTCACTGTCCACCTTTGCCTGATTTTAATCTGTTTCTGCCAGATGGTACTCGGGAGTCTGAACAAGAATAGACAGCTCGAGGCTATTTTCGTTCAAACTCCACGCTTTTACTTGTCAGTCGGAATGCGACTACTCAGAACCTTGTCAATCAGGCCGTATTCCATTGCCTGTTCGGCACTCATGAAGTTATCACGGTCAGTATCTTTCTCAACCACTTCCATGGGCTGCCCGGTATGCTTGGCCAGCACATGATTCAAACGTTCCTTGATGGTCATGATTTCCTGGGCGTGAATAGCAATATCAGACGCCTGTCCCTGAAAACCACCCAGCGGCTGATGAATCATCACTCTGGAGTGAGGCAGTGCATAACGTTTTCCGTTAGCACCTGCCGCCAGAAGCAGTGAGCCCATGCTACAGGCCTGCCCGATACACATGGTTGAAACATCCGGTTTAATAAACTGCATGGTGTCGTAAATAGACATACCGGCAGTAACCGACCCACCCGGAGAATTGATATAGAGATGGATATCCTTGTCTGGATTCTCTGACTCAAGAAACAGTAGCTGAGCCACAACCAGATTGGCCATGTGATCCTCAACCTGACCCACCAGGAAGATAACTCTTTCCTTGAGTAGCCTTGAGTATATGTCGTAAGAACGCTCACCTCTGGCGGACTGCTCAACGACAATTGGAACCAGGCCGGAATTGGTGATTGCCACGGATTGCGTTTCGATCAGTCTGGACATGTCCTGTCTTAACTCCTTGCCAAGTCGAAGAGGAACGACCCGCATAGAGCGGGTCGCGAAACGTGTCATGGTTTAACCACTGTAGTGATACAGTGACTAACATTATCGACGCACACAAGGCGTTAATACGGCAGCGCGCGTCAAAACCTTAGACGACGCCCTGATCAGGCCAGCTGTTCTTCGGAAGCTTCGGCTTCTTCAGCAGGAGCAGCTGGCTTGATTGCATCCTGGTAGCTGCATTCGCTATCAGAAACCTTGGCTGCTTCCAGAACAGTATCTACTACCTGCTCTTCCAGAACAACATACTTCACTTCAGAGAGCTGCTCTTCGTTGCTGTAGTACCAGTCGATAACCTGCTGTGGTGTCTGGTAAGCAGAGGCCATTTCTTCAATCATGGCGCGAACGCGATCGTCATCAACCTTGATTTCGCGCTGCTTGACGATTTCACCAATCAGCAGACCCAGAGCTACACGCTTCCTGGCATCTTTTTCAAACAGTTCAGCAGGCAACTGCCTGGGATCGAAACCACCCTGAGCACCACCAAAGCGTTGAACAGCCTGTTCACGCATGCGGTCGATTTCCTGAGTTACCAGTGGCGAAGGAACCTCAATCTCGTGAGTAGTCAGCAGACCGTCCATTACCTGATTCTTAACCTTGCTCTTTATAGCCTGACGAAGTTCACGCTCCATATTCTTGCGAACTTCAGTGCGGAAAGCTTCTTCGCCACCCCCAGCTACGCCGAAACGCTCAAAGAATGCCTCATCAAGTTCTGGCAGAGTGGCAGCCTGCACCTGGTGCACTTTGCAGGCAAACTTAACGGCTTGCCCTTTCAGCTCTTCAGCGTGGTAGTCTTCCGGGAAGGTCAGTTCCAGCGTCTTCTCTTCACCGACTGAAACACCAACCAGACCGTCTTCAAAGCCCGGAATCATCTGACCAGAGCCCAGCTCCAGAGTGGCATTCTCAGCCTTGCCGCCGTCAAACTCTTCACCGTCTTTCTCTCCTGAAGCAAAGGAACCCACGTAATCAAATACGATCTGGTCACCCAGTTCAGCAGCACGCTCTACATCTTCAAAGGTTTTGCTCTGAGCACGCAGAGTTTCTACCATTTCATCGATATCAGCATCGCAAACTTCAGCGACCGGGCGCTCAACTTCAACACCTGCGAAGTCACCCACTACAATCTCCGGATAAACCTCGAAGATGGCTACGAATTCAAAATCCTTGCCTTCTTCGTCATTCTTGGGTTCAACACGGGGCGCACCTGCAGGATTCAAATTTTCCTGGGTTATCGCTTCTACAAACGCCTGTTGCATCTGCTCACCGAGCACTTCCTGACGTGCACCCAGGCCATAGCGACGCTTAACGACCTTCATAGGCACTTTGCCGGGACGGAAACCATCCAGGCGAACACGACGAGACAGATCCTGCAGTCGCTTGTTGATTTCCCCATCGATCTTGTCGGCTGGGATTGTAATTGTCAGGCGACGCTCCAGACCGGAAGTCGTTTCTACGGAGACTTGCATTTGCGTTCCTCAATAAAACCTGAGTTGCAGTACGTATGGAACAAAGGCGCATAGACTAGCAAAAGTACTTATAGGTTGCACCCCGGATCATACAAACAGACCCCTGCCCCTCTCACGCCTCACCAGCGAGCTGGGACTGCGGACTAGTTGCAGAGAGAATGCCCGGCTCAAACAGGCTATTTTTCCAATACAAAAACGGGGATAAGCAAGCTTATCCCCGTATCGTTCACTGGTGCGGATGGAGAGACTCGAACTCTCACGCCTCGCGGCACTGGAACCTAAATCCAGCGTGTCTACCAATTCCACCACATCCGCTTACAGCACTTTACTGATGCTGCTTAACTCTTGACAAACCAAATATCGGGCTTAAACCCTTTTTTCATACTGGGGTGGACGATGGGGTTCGAACCCACGACCACCGGAATCACAATCCGGGGCTCTACCAACTGAGCTACGCCCACCAGCAATAACCGACTCTTCGAGACAGTTAATTATGGCGCGCCCGGCAGGATTCGAACCTGCGACCATCCGCTTAGAAGGCGGATGCTCTATCCAGCTGAGCTACGGGCGCATCATAAGTTATCACTCGTCTAAACATTAAGAACATTTTAACCAGTGATTAATCTGGTCGGGGTAGAGAGATTCGAACTCCCGACATCCTGCTCCCAAAGCAGGCGCGCTACCAGACTGCGCTATACCCCGAGTCATGGATAACTTTCTGTTAATCCAATGTGCTGATCGTTGCAGCGCGGCGAATATTACCCAGAAGAGAGTGTCTCGTCAACGTCGATTTAATTCAATCATCTGAGCCATCAACGAGTCGCCGGACTTGAGCTCCGCCTTGCTTCCAACGGCAAACAATCTAACACAGGAGTACCAGACTGACCAGACTCGAAACGTTCATTTTTTCAGCCGAAAACAATCACCCGGGTCATTCGGCACTCCAGGAGAACTCCATCTAATAGCTATAGGTATCTTCGACCTATTCAATTCATGAACAATAAAGAACTTCCATGATAAAATGGGCAACTCGTCCGCTTAACAGGCATCCACCAAGAACCATGACCGCTAGAATCATTGACGGCAAGGCCATTGCCGAAAAACTGAAAGATTCCATTGCTGAACGCGTCAAACAACGGATTGTACAGGGACTCAGGGTACCGGGTCTTGCTGTCGTTCTGCTGGGTGACGACCCTGCCTCCCAGGTATACGTAGGCAAAAAAAGAAGTGACTGTGAACGTGTTGGCTTTCACTCTGTTTCTCATGACCTGCCTGCTTCTACCAGCGAAGCAGACCTTTTGGGCCTTATTGACCAGCTGAATGAGGACCCGGCCATTGATGGCATCCTGGTTCAGCTGCCACTGCCAGAGCACATCAACTGCGACCCTGTATTAGAACGCATTCGTCCTGACAAAGACGTAGATGGTTTCCACCCTTATAATATTGGCCGTCTGGTTCAACGCATCCCAATGCTGCGCCCCTGCACACCAAAAGGTGTTATGACCCTGCTAGAGAGTACCGGTGAAGCCATTCGCGGCAAAAATGCAGTGATCGTTGGCGCATCCAACATCGTTGGCCGCCCCATGACCATGGAATTACTGTTGGCAGGCTGCACAACAACAACAGCTCATCGCTTTACCCACGACCTCAAAGAGGTTGTAGGCGGAGCCGAGATTCTGGTGGTTGCCGTTGGCAAACCAGGACTGGTCAAAGGTGAATGGGTTAAAGAAGGTGCAATAGTCATCGACATCGGCATTAACCGTATGGACGACGGTCGACTGGTAGGTGATATCGAGTTCGAAACGGCACAGCAGAGAGCCAGTTGGATCACGCCTGTACCAGGCGGTGTGGGCCCGATGACCGTGGCCACTCTGCTGGAAAACACACTTTACGCAGCGGAACACCTCCACGACTGACCGCGCAACGTTTGAAAAGCTCCGTTAAACAGGCCGGAGCTTCTTTACTCTGTATCAATGTCCTTATTTCGCACTTCACTTTTAACTCGCATCAGGCATCCAAACCAGATGTGTATAGTGAAAGGCTATGATCTTTTGTCAGGAGAAACAATTTGGCTAAGCGCTTGAGTTCTTTCTTTGCTCTGAACCTTTCTACAATACTTGTCGGAAAGTCCAGGCTTTTGAAAGGAAGCCCGTACAGACTCATATCCTTAGTATCTACAACTACGGACATTGGACGATCTGGGGTGTCACCGACAAACAACTGTTTTATGGGAATACCTTTTGAAGATACAAAATCGATCAAGCTCAAAAAACCGTTTTCCATACCTAAATATTGATACCAGCCACCGACAATATGACACTCGAGGCTTCTCATTTGTTGTTGATCACAAAACTTGTAAATATCTGACAGCTTTTCATATGAAAAATCAGCAGCCCCAAAATGACCAAGTAGCACTTTACTTTGAGACCCGTCAAAAAGAGCAAGACAAATGCAGGGAGCGAGAGCCGTGGTAAATATATATCGTGGCGAACCATCTGTGAACCCCAATTCATCCATATTGACTCTTAACATAGAGGTATCAGCATCCTTTAATGCCCGGGGATTATAAAAAGGGGTAAAAGGCTTCGTTTCAAGTAGCACTTCCTGACCATACAAAGTATGGACGTAGGCCTCAGGAGCAACCTTGAGCTCTACAGTTAATTGTTTCTCCTTATAGCCTTTCCGAGCAATAGGAATCAGCCTTTCCGCTCTGATTATATCAGGGATATCTGTACCTTCGAATGCATTTCCGATTAAAGCGTGATATTCACCATCTTTAAAATAGTTGTCCTGATTCACATTATTTCTTTTAGTCAAATCAAAAATAAGCCTATCTTTATTCATGCTAACAGTAATTCCTTTTTTTCCTGAAACAATATCGTGAATCTTTTTGAATAGATGACTTCTACGATCATCATCAGCAGAGTATTTTCTTAAACTGACAGGTGTTTGTTGATAACCCCTCATCCCCTGATCGCCATGGGAGATTACAGGCTCGACACTCGCAACAGAATACCCCTGATGTGTTACCTGTTCTTTTAACTGGCTATTTGAAGTGTGTTTTATAGAAGTAAAAACAAGGTCTGCATCCAGGCCTACTTTTGGGTCCATAATACAATTCCTTAAACTACTCGGCTACTTTAGCGACTTGATTTCGGCAGTCGTTCACGCTCATTACGAACAACTTTGCAACTATGTCTGACATAGTTACACCTCCAGTTTTTTTATCCTTAGCGTGCCACTAAGGGTGCCCTTTTGACTTGTATCAGTTTCAATTCACTTCAGGAATCCAAACCAGCTGTCAATAATGAAAGACTGTGTTTTTTTGTTATGAGACGCATCGTTGCCATATGCCTGAACTTTTCCTTTGTTGAATCCATTTCATAGTGGCTTACTGGAAAATCAAGTTCACAAAAAGGAAGCTTATACAAGTTCATGTCTCTGGTATCTATGACTATAGATTTTGGGCGATCTTTGGTATCTCCTACAAACATCTGGTTTATGGGTACGTCTTTTGAAGATATATAATCTATCAAAGTTAAAAAACCGTTTTTCTGACCTAGATAATTATATTGACCGCCTACAATGTGACACTCAAGGCTTTTCATTTTTTGCTCATCACAAAAATCAAAGATCTCTGATAGATTTTTGGGTGAAATACTTGTTCCACCAAAGTGACAAAGTACCACTTTATTTTGAGATTTATCAAAAAAAGCGACACAAATGCAGGGGTAAAGACCTGTAGTAAAAATGTATCGTGGTGAGCCATCGCTAAACCCCACTTCAAACGCATCTACCCTCAGCATCGAAGTATTAACGTCACTTAAAGCTTGAGAATTATAAAAAGGTGCAATTGGTAGTGTTTTAAGAGTCGTCTCTTCTCCATATAGAGTATGGACATAGGCAGTAGGAAAATGCTTAAACTCTAAAAGCATTTGATTTTCACTATCACCTTTCTGAACAACAGGAATTAGTCTTTCAGATCTAATTAAATTAGGGATATCTGTGCCATCAAATAGATGTCCTAATTTAGCATGACACCCTGAGCATGTAAAAAAGCCATCCTGATCATCAATGATTTTTTCAGTTAAATCAAAAGCAAGCCTTCCTTTATTGACGACAACAGGGATTCCGGTTTTTTCTAAAAAAACATCTTGTATGTGTTTAAAGACTTGTTTCCCAGGATGATCATAAGCGGTGTATTTTCTTAAACTGATAGGAGTTTGCTGACAGGCACTCATCCCATAGGAACCAGACGAAACCAGAGGCATAACACTCAAAACAGTATGCCCCTTATTATTTCCCTGCTCTTTAATTTGGTTGTTTGAAGTGTGATCTATGGAAGCAAACACACAGCTTTCATGCAAGCCTGTTCTTGGGTCCATATATAATTCCTCAATCTTAAATCACTCAGTTATTTTAGAGACTTTATTTCGAGAATCGTTCACTTTTATTACTAACAACATTGCAAGAAAGGCCGACAATATGCTCCAGTCTTTGAACATACTGTGTCACGAAGGCTGCCCTTTCCACTCGTTTCAGTTTAAATCAGGCATCCAGACCAGCCGTTAATAATGAAAGGCTATGATTCTTCGTTATGAGAGGCATCTTTGCTATACGCCTAAGTTTCTTTTTCGATACATACATGTCTTGGCTGCTTGCAGGAAAATCAAGATCACTAAAAGGAAGCCCATACAAGCTCATATCCCTGGTGTCTATAACTACCGATTTTGGACGGTCTTTACTATCACCAACAAACATCTGTTTTATGGGAACACCTTTTGCGGATATAAAGTCAATTAAATCTAAAAAACCGTATTTCTGACCTAGAAACTTACATTCTCCACCAACAATATGGCATTTAAGGCTTTTCATTTTCTGCTGATCGCAAAAATCAAAAATTTCTGATAGTTTTTCAGATAAAAAATCTGTACCAGCAAAGTGACAAAGTAGCACCTTATTTAGAGATTTATCAAAAAAAGCAACACAAATGCAGGGGCAAATGCCTGTAGTAAAAATGTATCGTGGCGAGCCATCTATGAACCCCACATCAAACATATCCAGCCTTAACATAGAACTATCAACATCGTTTAATGCTTCAGGATTATAAAAGGGCATAATAGATAGTGTTTTAAGTGGCGTCTCTTCTCCATAAAGAGTATGCACGTAGGCCTCAGGAAAATACTTAAACTCTAAAATGAATTGACTTTTACTATCACCTTTCAGAACAATAGGAATTAGCCTTTCAGCTCTGATTAAATCAGGAATATCCGTACCATTGAAGGCACTTGAGACTAAATAATGATATTCACCAAATTCTAAAAGCAGATCCTGTTCTTCATTGATTTTTTTAGTTAAATCAAAAACAAGCCTGTCTTTATTGATTCCAACAGTGATTCCATATTTTTTTGAAATAACATCTTGAATATGTTTAAAGACATGACTTAAAGGATGATCATAAGCGGTGTATTTTCTTAACCTGATGGAGGTTTGCTGACAGGCACTCACCCCTGGTAAATCAGAGCCGACTACAGACTCCACACTGACTAGGGTATGACCCTGATACGTTACCGGCTCTTTTGCCTGGTTATTTGGACAATTATTTGTAGCCGCAAAGGAGCCACTAGCCTCCATATTTATGTTTGAGTACATTGTATAACCCTCTAACTCTTTCATCTCAGACTATTTAAGAGTCTCAGTTTTGATATTTGTTCAATATTCTTACTAACATCTTCGCAAGAAATCCTGACAAAAACATTCAGATTCTTTATCAGATATGCCGTTTAACCCCGTGTTCTGAAGACTGTCACAAAACTACAACAACTCGTTCCCACGCTACAAGCTACAGAGCCAAAAAGCATGGGAACAAGCTGAAAAGCCAATAGTTTCAAAGACCATAACGATCCATTACTTCGCGCTTGAGATCATTTCGTTTTATTTTTTCAAGAACAAGCAGTAAGTCTTTAAAGGTAAGTCCAACTTTCCTTTTTTTCCATCGTTCCAGCATTTCCATTGCCTTTCCATCATCTTCATCGATATCATCATCAATACTCCTTAGGTTGTGATTACTAAAAACACCCGTTTGTCTGGCAAAATTCTTCCAATCTTTCCCTAGTTTAAGACCAATATTCAGCAATTCTCCCAGTGGTAAAGGAGCTTTCATAATTACCGCCTGTGGAGTGCCTGTTTTAAATGGATGATACCGCGGATGTTTCGATACATACTCAGCGGCTTGCGTTAACGGAAAAAATTCGTGATTAACTTCCCAAGACAATAGATTAGATAATTCTCTAGGTACCATACCAAAGATCAAAAACATACTACGAATGAATTCGTCTCTTTCTTCTGGCTCACTAAGCTCCAATGCCTCAACAAGCTTTTCTCTGGCTTTAAGGGTAAAATCCATCAAAAGCTCAAGTTCTTTACTGGGTAGCTCTTCAGCTAAAAGACTATGTTCAGGAAATATACCACTTAAACGATACGATAACATTGATCTTATAAGAACTAAAGCAGTAAACATACCCCTAACATCTTCACATTTTGATGATCCATCGCCAGAAACATTTAATGCTAGTCCCTGAAGTGTTTGATGATCAGGCATTTCAAGCAAATTATTTTTGTTAGATGGAGTAATAAAAGAATATTGACCTTGGCTCGAATAGCCCCACATAATAATGTCAAACCCTTGGCCATCAATAACCGGAAAACCAAAAATATACTTAGCATAAACATCTCTGCCTAATTTATTTAACATTTCTATTGTTTTAAATCCCGACGGAACAGTTTCTTCTTGTAGTAGACGCCCCGTCTTTTTAAAAAACTGATAAATAGAATTAATTAGCACCACTTTCTTTTCGCGAACTAACCCTGAATAAAAAACTTGGTCTGAGTCATCAGATATCAAAAGATTATTATCCACCAGGCTGTTCAGCAATTCGTTTTTGAATCGCACCAGCGCAACTTCGTCTATATATACATTTCTATATAATGCAAGCGCTATAATAATTCTCGTCACCTCGAGATGCTCTTCGACTCCCTGCGATGTTGCCAACTCACCAACATATAAAATAAGATCATAAAGTGATATATTATTCTCTACAAAACTAATCCATTTCGAATGAAAATCACTAAGAGTATTTTTGTCTGAAAAAAAACTATGAGTTAAAAGATTATAAATTTCTGGAAAAATATAGTGATGATTAGTGTGAAAAAGATTTGCTCTCCGCCTATCATTTAATTTCAAACTTTTGAACCATTGGAACACCTCGATTGCTGAAGCATCAGCATCTTTTGTTCCTGACACCGGTATTTCTCTATCTTGTCTAGTGGCAAGAGGCTGTTCTTCAGTCGCCTCCTGTTCTAGCACATTGATTCCTGATTCTGGCATTTTCCTAACTCCTCCTACTAAAGGAAGCAGTTTTTTAGTCGGTTCCTGCTCAAGTGCACTGGATTCACGATCCAGACATTCTTTACATTTATTGAAAGCTAATACCGGTTTATTACAATTTTGGCATAACCCATTGTTTGAAGATCCACCTGACCCATCGTCGCCCCCACTCCCATTTCCACCTCGGCTACCTTGACTTTCACGACCATTGTCTTGTTTAAACCGGGTATTGGCAGGTGGGGTTTCACTAAGGTCGGCCATTTGTTTTTCAGCCTCACTGCTTCCCCCGGAGTGGCTGATCCCAGTGGGGACATGGCCCGGAAAAACGGTCACGCTGCGTAATTGTTTGGGACTTAAAATAAACTCGTGCTGTGCATAACGACGATAGTCTTCCGTTTGTAACGGCTGTGCCGGTTGACTGCTCAGGAAATGCTCAAATGCAGCTTCCGGATTATCGGGATTTTTGGACAATGCCAGAAAAAGCCCTGAACTCCTTTCAAGATTTGCACCCCTTATCTTATTCCAAAGTTCCTGCGAAATAATAATCACCTGCTCATTCCAACCCCGTTTGATTTTGAGCACAATCCGGGTATCCCAAATTTGTTTTTTTACGGTCTGCCCGCCGGCGACAGGCACCAGGATCATTCTACTGACCGGCTGACTCGTTAATTCAAAAGAGTAAAGGGGAGCCATCCCATTTCCTGGCTTTTTCTTGAATAAATCACCTAAATCATCGCCACCACCAAAACCGCCACCACCAGAGCTTATGTAAGGCTCGCTGTTATCGGCGGTCTCAGAGGTTCCGGGTATTGCAAAAGGCCCACTGAAACGGCTGCTGCCATCAGGCTTACCAGGCCCATTTTGTACAGGTTGTTTATTACGGTAAAAAATATCGACAAATGATGCTTTTTTGCTATCAGATGCGTTGCTGCCCGATGACGACTTTAAAACAGCGTTTTCTGAAAGAATACCGCTACATTCCGGTTCAATAACCCATCCATTACCATTGTCTTCGATGGCCAGAACCAAAGACTGATTACCTGCCGGTAAACGCCATCTGGCCGAGTACTCATGCTGCCGGAAACCACTGTCTTGTGCCGATTCGACCCGTCTCATTCTCCCATTTTGTATATCCATCATACCCTGATCCGTTAGAGGTTTTTTAATGACAGGAGGGGAGGGAAAATTTCCTGTCGATAATGCAGGAGGCGTCCTGAAACAAAAATTAAACAGGTCACCCGGTTGGCTATCGAGGATGATGTAAAGCTGATTTTTCTCCAGTTCAGAAACTGTTTTACCGCTCTCTTCAAGCGTCTTGCGATCATAAGTAAGAAGGAGGGGCGGATTGCTCCCTATAAACGACAGTTTGTTAATCTCTCCTGATGCCTCACCCCACTTCTCAGTGTCTTTGGGAGAACTCCCCCAATCTGGCCAACTCAACAGGCTGGTATAAGCAGAACTGTGACCTGCAAGTGGCAAAATAAAAGACAGGATGAACGACAGAAACAAGCGAGTCATAGCGAAAATCCTTGCCGTTTTCATAGTGAGTTTTGCCTACAAATTTTATTGAGGAGGGATAACAATAGACCCTAAATTTGAAGTTGTTTTATCTATTCCCATCTTTTCTGATATTTCTCGAAAAAACCTTTAAAATTCGCAGCCAAACTACTATTAAACGTCGCCATCACTTTGCCCCTAAACTAACAAAATCAATGTTGTTGCTTGACGGCTCAGGCAGTACCTGAATCAGTCAAAACAGGCTGCTGCGGGTTCGAGTAATGGGATCTCCTGCTACAGCAGTAATAATCGGAAGCAGGAGAAGATTATTATATCCGGTCAATTAGTCAAATACAGGGATAGCCATTTTAGTTCTCTTGGGGAGCCGGATAAAAAGTTAACAATTTCACAAATGATAACGATCTACTACCTCGGTTATAAGATCAAATCGTCCGATTAGTGTAAAAACATCCAGCAAGTCATTGAAGGTAATCCGAAATTTCATGCTTTTCCATTTTTCCATTTTTCCATCATTGCCCTTGCCTTATCATCAAACCCAACGTTAGCTTTATCAATTTCTATTATATGTTTTTCATTAAGAACACCGGTATTTCTGGCAAATTTTTGCCAATCAATACCTATTTTAAAACCAATATTCAAGAGTTCCTCTTGCGCTACGGTAGAGTCCAAAGTTACAGACTGTGGTGTGCTTTTTTTGACAAATGAGGAACAATCGATATCGAGTCTGGAACACACATCCAGGATTTCCGCTGTATCAGAATTCAAGGTTAGAGGCTGTAGCGCGCTTATTTCTGATTCATGATCCTGTGGATATGCGTCTGCATGTGCAGCGGCTTGCGTTAAGGGAACAGGTTCGGGATCCGATGATTGATCTTACAGCTCATCCGATAGCTTCTCAGGAACCATACCAAAGATCATAAACATACTACGTATAAATTTGTCTTTTTTTTCTGATCCAGCCTGTTCCAGAACCTTAACAAGCGCTTCATGGGCTTTAATGCTAAAAGCGCTTAAAAGCTCAAGTTGCTCACTGGGTAAATCTTTCGTAAAACTGGCATATTCAGGGAACATATCATTTAAACGTTGTCCGTGCATTGATCCTATAAGAACAAAGGCGGTAATCATAGCTTCAACAGCACCAAAATCCAAATATTCATTGGCAGTAACTCCTAATGCCAGCATATGAAGTGATTGACTAATGATTCCACTTATAAAATCTTTGTTATATGGAGTAATAAAAGAATATTCACCACTACTCCCACAGCCCCACATAAGAATTCCTGGTGTGTCCTCATATTCCATTTCCAGATCCGGAAGACCAAAACCATACTTAGCATAAACATCTCTGGCAAATTTATTTAACATTGATATTGTTGTAAACCTCGATGGAAATCTTTCACTCTGTAGAGGTCGACTCGTTTTTTCAAATATCTGATAAATATTATTAATTAACTCTGCTTTTTCCTGGCGACCTAATCCTGGATAAAAAACTTTACCTGGGTCATCAGAAGCGAAAAAATCATTTCTCGTTAAGTAGTTCAGCAATTCGTTTCTGAATTTTTTCAAACCGATTTCGTTCTCAAAGTCATCCCTGTAAACAGCAAGTGCTTTAACAATTTTTGCCACTTCAACATAATCTTCAATTCCCTGAGATTTTGCCAATTCCCCCACATCTGAAATAAGGTGATAAAGAGATAGACTGCCATTTAAAAACTTAACCCATTTCGAATGAAATTTACGTAGCGTATTTTTATCTGACATAAAACTTTGAGTTAAAAGTCTATAAAGCTCTGGGAACTTATAGTAATCATTAATGCGAAAACAATCTTCTCTCTGACTCTCATTTGATTCCAACATTTTGAACCATTCAAATACCTGGATTGCTGAAGTATCAGCATCTTTTGTTCCTGATACAGGTATTTCCCTATTTTGACTTATTGCAGGAAGCAGTTCTTCAGTCGATTCCAACTCAACGATACTGGCTCCTGACTCAGGCTTTCCCTCATATTGTCTTATTGCAGGAAGCAGTTCTTCAGTCGGATCCTGCTCAAGTACACTGGATTCACGATCCAGACATTCTTTGCATTTATCGAAAGCCAGTGCCGGTTTATTACAATTTTGGCATAACCCACTGTCTGGTGATCCATCTGACCCATCGTCTCCTCCACTCCCACTTCCACCTCTGCTGCCTTGATCTTGACGACCATCGCCACTTTGAAACTGCGTATTGGTAGGCGGAGTCCTATTAACGTCACCCTTTTGATTTTCAGCCTGACTGGTTCCGGTTCCTCCAGAATGGCCTATCCCTGTAGGAACAGTACCCGGAAAAACGGTCACGCTGCGTAATTGTTTGGGACTTAAAATGAACTCTTGCTGTGCATAACGACGATAGTCTTCTGCCTGCAAAGGCTGTGCTGGGTGACTGCTCAGGTAATGATAAAATGCAGCTTCAGGATTATCAGGATTTCTGGACAACGCCAGAAAAAGCCCTGAACTCCTTTCAAGATTTGCACCCCTTATCTTATTCCAAAGTTCCTGCGAAATAATGATCGCCTGCCCATTCCAACCCTGCTTGATTTTGAGCACAATCCGGTTATCCCAAATCTGTTTTTTTGCGGTCTGGCCGACTGCGCCAGGAACAGGCATCAGGATCATTCTACTGAATGGCTCACTCGTTACTTCGAAAGAGTAAAGAGGAGCCATCCCATTTCCTGGCTTTTTCTTGAATAAATCGTCTAAATTATCGCCACCACCAAAACTGCCACCGCCAGAGCTTATGTATGGCTCGCTGTTATCAGCAGTATCAGAGGCTCCGGGTATCGCAAAAGGCCCACTGAAACGGCTGCTGCCTTCAGGAATATCAGGCCCATGTTTTACAGCCTGTTTATTAAGGTAAAAAATATCGACAAATGATGCTTTTTTGCTATCGAATGTGCTGCTGCCCGATGACGACTTAAAAGCAGCGCTTTCTGAAAAAATACCGCTACATTCCGGTTCTATAACCCACCCATTATCATTGTCTTCAATGGCCAGAACCAAAGACTGATTACCTGCCGGTAAACGCCATCTGGCCGAGTACTCATGCTGCCGGAAACCACTGTCTGGTGCCGATTCGACCCGTCTCATTCTTCCATTTTGTATATCCGTCATACCCTGATGAGATACAGTCTTCTTAATTACAGGAGGGGAGGGAAAATTTCCAGTCGAAGATGCGGGGGGCGTCCTGAAACAAAAATTAAACAGGTCGCCCGGTTGGCTATCGAGGATAATATAAAGCTGATTGTTCTCCAGTTCAGAAACTGTTTGACCGCTCTCTTCAAGCATCTTGCGATGATAAGTAAGAAGAAGGGGCGGATTGCTCCCGATAAACGACAGTTTGTTAATTATCCCTGATACCTCGCCCCGCTTCACAATGTCTTTGGAAGAACTCCCCCAATCTGGCCAGCGCACCAGGTTACTATAAGCAAAACTGTGACCAGCAAACGGTAAAATGACAGACAGGATGAATAAAAGAAACAGGCGTGTCATAGCGAGAAGCCTTGCCGTTCTCATAATTGGGTTTGCCTACAAATTTTATTAAGCAGGGATAACAATAGACCTTAAATTTGAAGTTGTTTTATTTTTTCTCACCTGTTCTGATATCTCTCGAAAAAACCTTTAAAATTCGCAGCCAAGTTACTATAAACGTCGCATCACTCTTCTGTCACTATGTTGACAACTCTGTCGGCCCCGGAAAAAGACGTGAATGTGGAGCACATGTTGCCAATGAAGATCAAACCAGAATTTTTAATAAACCCCACCCAAGCCTTGCGGGGTAGGTGTTGTTGGTTGAGCGCTCAGGCAGTAGCTGAATCAGTTAAAATAGGCTGCTACGAGTTCGAGTAATGGGATTTCCTGATAAAGCGGTAAAAATCGGAAGCAGGAAAAGATTATTATATCAAGTCGATTAGTCAAATATAGGGATACCCATTTTACTTCTCTCGGGAACCAGATATAAAGTCTATAGTGTCAAAGATGATAACGATCTATTAGTTCGGTTATAAGATCATATCGTTCGATTTCTGCAAGAACATCCAGTAAGTCATTGAAGGTAATCCAGCCTTTCATTCGTTTCCATTTTTCCATCATTGCCTTTACTTTATCATCAAATCTATCGTTATCAACATTAATACTTCTTAGTTGATCGTCACTGAGAACACCCGTATTTTTTGCAAATTTTTGCCAATCGATGTCAAGTTTAGAACCAATATTCAGGAGTTCCTGTTCTGCTACAGTAGAGCACAAATTTACAGACTGCGGTGTGCTTCTTTCTGATTGTTGATACTGAGCATGCACAGCTGCGTCGGCAGTGGCTTGCGTTAACGTAACAGGTTCAGGAGCACACATTTCATAAGATAGATCCTTAGGAAGGATACCGAAGATCAAAAACATACTACGAATAAATTCGTCTTTTTCTTTCGGCTTAGCAAGGTTCAGTATCTCAACCAGTTTTTCCCTCGCTATAAGAGTAAAAGTACTTAACAGATCAAGTTGCTCATGGGTTACATCTTTAGCAAAGTTGACATGTTCTGGGAATATAGCGTTTAACCGTTGCCCAAACATTGATCTTATAAGAGCCAAAGCAGTAAACATAGCTTTAACGTCTTCAACATCTAATGATTGATCGGCAGAAACATTTAATGCCAGAAGATGAAGTGGTTGATGATTGGTAATTTCAAGAAAAATATCAATGTTAAATGGAGTAATAAAAGAATATTCATTTTGGCTCGCAGAGCCCCACACAGGAATCTCTGATAACCCCTGATCATTAATATCCGGACCCGGAATACCAAAAGCATACTTGGCATAAACGTCTCTCGCCAATTTATTTAACATTGATATTGTTTCAAATTCCGACGGAAACATTTCATCTTCTAGCAACTGACCAGTTTTTTTAAAGATCTGATAAATAAACTTAACTAACACTACTTTCTTTTGATGATCTAATCCCGAATAAAAAACTTGATCTGAGTCATCAGAGGCAATAATATTGTTACTCGTCAGGCAGTTCAACAAGTCGTTTCCAAATTCTTTCAAACTAGTTTCGCTCTCAAATTCATCCCTATAAAAAGCAAGCACTTTAACTATCCTTGTTACCTCAACATAATCTTCAATCCCCTTTAATTTTGCCAATCTACCGACTTCTGAAATAAGCTCGTAAATTGACATACTGTAATTTAAGAACCTGGCCCAATGCGAATGAAACTTACTAAGCGTATTTTTATCTGACATAAAACTTTGAGTTAAAAGATTATAAAGTTGTGGAAATTTATAGCAATCATTTCTGTGAAAGCAATTTCCTCTCTGCCTATCCTTTAATTTTAAAGTTCTGAACCATTGAAATACATGGATTGCTGATGTGTCAGCATTTTTTGTTCCTGACACAGCTGTTTTTCTATCTTGTCTTATTGCAGAAGGCAGTTCTTTAGTCAGTTCCTGCTCAGCAACACTGGGTTCACGATCCAGACATTCTTTGCATTTGTTGAAAGCTAGTACCGGTTTTTTACAAACTTGGCATAACCCACTGTTTGGTGATCCACCTGAACCATCGTCTCCCCCACTCCCTCCACCATCACGGCTGCCCCGATTTTGACGACCATAGTCTTTTTTAAATTGGGTGTCGGCAGGTGGGGTTTCACTAAGGTTGGTCATTTGCCTTTGAGCCTGACTGCTTCCCCCGGAGTGGCTCGTCCCGCTGGGGACGAAGCCTGGGAAAAAAGACACACTAAGTAATTGTTTAGGACTTAAAATGAATTCTTGTTTTGCATAACGAGGATAGTCTTCTGCTTGTAAAGGTTGTGCCGGGTTACTGCTCAGGTACTGTTCAAATGCAGCTTCCGGATTATCGTGATTTCTGGACAATGCCAGAAAAAGTCCTGAACTCCATTTGATATGGGTGGCACTGTGACCGGCAAGCGGTAAAATGACAGACAGGGTGAGTAACAGAAACAGCCGGATCACAGCAAAAAGCCTTGCTGTTTTCATAATTGAATTTGCCTACAATCTTATTGATAAGAGATTACAATAGACCTTATATTTGAAGTTTTTTTATTTATTCTCACCTATTCTGATATTTCTCAGAAGAACAATTGAATTGCACAGTCGGGCTACTATAAACGACCGCTTCACTCTGTCCCAAAACCGCCAAAATCAATGGGCATGAGCCTTATGCCTCGCTGTAGCATGGGTAGCTCCGTTCATTGCAGGCAGGGCCAACAATTCATGACCACGTCCATAGGACGTGGTTTTTCGCGGTGCACTAAATTTTATGAAACACCTCAGAAACAGATCACATGGTTAGATGAAAATACCAAAACTGCTGTCCCGACTGTTGATGCCCACTGTTGTTTTACCGCTGCCATAAAATGCTCCAAAATCACCGAATTGAGACGACTTTCGATAAAAAAGTTAATGATTTCAAAGAGCATAAAGTTCCATTATATCGTCTATAAGATCATCTCGTCCGATGCTTTCAAGAACAACCAGTAAATCTACAAAGGTAATTCGGACTTTCAATTGTTGCCATAGTTCTAGCATTGCCATTGCCTTATCTTCAACTCTCTCGTTATCAGCATCAATCTTTCTTACATCAGCATTACTAAGGAAAGAGCTTTTGGCAAAATTTTCCCAATCTTCGTCCAGCTTAAATCCAATATTCTGGAGTACCCCTTGTGGTAAAGCAAAGTCCAAACTTACAGACTGCGGTATTCTTATTTTTGATGACAGATGCTGAGGATGTGCTACTGCGTGAGAAGCAACTTGCGATAATGGATAAAGTTCAGAATCCGATTCTTTAGACAATTCATCAGATAGTTCTTTTGGAACCATACCAAAGATCAAAAGCATACTACGTATGAATTCATCTTTTTTTTCTTCCCCACTAAGTTTTAGCACTTCAAAAAGCTGCTCTCTGGCTTTAGAAGTAAAAGTCCTTAAAAAATCAAGTTGCTTATAGGGAATACCTTTTATTAAAAGAGCATGCTCCGGAAAAACTTTTGTCAAACGTTCGGAAAACATTGATTTTACAATAGCCAAAGCCGTAAACATAGTGCTAACTTCTTCAGCATTTGATGATCCATCAGCAGAAACAAACAATGCCATATTTTGAAGTGATTGATGACTGTTAACCTCAAGAAAATTATCCCTGTTGTTTGGAGTTAGAAAAGAATATTGATTGTGATTTGCATAACCCCACATAATAACGTCGAATAAACCGTCATCATCAACATCCGGAAGACCAAAAAAAAACTCAGCATAAATCTCTCTGGCAAAGCTATTTAACATTACCATTACTTCATATCCCAATGGTACAGTTTCTTCTTTTACCAAGGGAACAGTCAATTTAAAAAACTGATAAATAAAATCAATCAATTCTGCTTTCTTATGGCAATGCAATCTTGAATAAGAAATTTGATCCGATTCATCAGATACCAAAAGATTATTTCTCGCTAGATAGTTTATCAATTTGCTTCTGAATAGTGTTAAAGAAATTTCGTTCTCATATACCTCCCTTTTTAATGCGAGCGCTTGTATAATTCTCATCACCTCAACATAATCATCGACTCCCTGGGATTTAGCCAATTCACCGACTTCTGAAATAAGCGAGTAAAGTGCCAGATTTCCTTTTGTAAATTCAACCCATTTTGAATGAAATTTACTTAGATTATTCTTGTCTAAATAAAAGCGATGAGATAAAAGCTTATAAAGCTCTGGTAGATTATAGTAGTCATTATGGTGAAAATAATGTATTGCCTCCTTTTCATTTGATCTCAAAGTTTGAAACCACTGAAATACATCAATTGCTAAAGCATTAAAATCTTTTGCTTCAGACAGTGGTATTTCGCTATTTTGATCTGTTGAAGAGGAGAGCTCTTTATTAGCTACCTGCTCAAATAAATTAGATTCACGATTCAGGCATTCACGGCATTTATTGAAGGCAACAACAGGCTTATTGCAATTTTTGCATAGTCCACTGCTTGGTGATCTACCGGATCCATCATCTCCCCCACTCCCTCTTCTACCTTGGCTTCCTTGATGGTGCCGATCATCGTCTCTTTGAGATTGGCTATAGCCGGGAGGTTTCGCGCCAAGGTCTGCCATTTCCTTTTCAACCTGACCGGTTCCTCCAGAGCAACCGATCCCAGTGGGGCAATGGCCCGGAAAAACAGACACACTAAGTAATTGTTTGGGACTTAAAATAAAATCTTGCTGCGTATAGCGACGATAGTCTTCTGCCTGTAAGGGTTGTGCCGGGTTACTGCTCAGGTAGTGATCGAATGCAACTTCCGGATTATCGGGATTTCTGGACAATGCCAGAAAAAGTCCCGTACTCCTTTCAAGATTTGCACCCTTTATTTTACGCCAGAGTTCCTGCGAAATAATAATCGCCTGCTCATTCCAACCCTGTTTGATTTTGAGAAGAATCCGGGTATCCCAAATCTGTTTTTTTAAGGTTTCGCCATCAGCGTCAGGGACAGGTACAAGGATTATTCTGCTGACCAGGTCACTCATCCATTCAAAAGAGTAAAGAGGCGTTAACCCATTTCCCGGCCTTTTCTTGAATAAATCGTCTAAATCATCACCACCAAAACCGCCACCACCAGACCTTGTGAATGATTCGCTGTTATCGATAGTATCAGGTGATGCAGATATTGCTAAAGGCCCACTGGTACGGCTATTGTCGTCAGAACTGACAGGCTCATTTCTTACAGCCTGTTTATTACGGTAAAAAATATCAACAAATGATGCTTTTTTGCCATCGAAAGTATTGCTTCTCAAAGGCGACGGAGAACGGGTGAGTTCTGAAAGAATACCACTACATTCCGGTTCTATAAGCCATTCATTACCATTATTTTCAACGGCCAGAACCAGCGAGTGATTACCTGCGGGCAAACGCCATCGGGCCGTGTACTCATACTGCCAGCGACCAGTACCTGGTGTCGATCCCAACAGTCTCAATCTCACGTCTTGTATATCGGGCAAACCCTTATCCGTTAAAGACTTTGTAATTACCGGAGGAGAAAGAAAATTCTCCGACGAGAATACTGGAGGTGTCCTGAAACAAAAAACAAACCGGTCATTTGGTACGCCATTCAAAATGATATAAAGCTGATTATTATCCAGTTCAGAAATTGTTTTATCGATCTCGACATTTGACTTGCTATCATAAGTGAGATGAAGAGGCGGACTGTGCCCTATAAACGACAGTTTGCTAATCCCCTCCAATGTCTCACTCCTTTTTTCAATGGCTTTGGAGGAACTCATCCAAGCTGTCCAACTCAACAGGTTGGAAAAAGCAGCACTGTGACCAACAAGAGGAAAAGTCACAGCCAGAATGAATAACATAAACAAGCGAATCATAGTCAGAAGTTTTACTGTTTTCATAATTGGATTTGCCTAAAGATCTTATCAACGAGGCATAACAATAGACCTTAAATTTGAAAATGCTTTATTTATTCCCATCTATTCAGTGCCTGTCTGAAAAACTTGATGTAGCAAGGATTTTCCGGACATTTTTTTACTCTGCCTTGCATGTTTTTATTCACCTCGGGCGGGTGATGTAGTGTCACATCGATCAGGCCATGTCCAGAAGTCAACAGTAGGCAGCAGGCATGTATCGTGCCTTGTTATTCTGAAGAATATCGCCAACACCTTAACGGCTTATCAGGTGGTATGCAGAGACAGCAAGGACACATGTAGACTGTTTGCGGTGATCCGTACCACACAAGTTTGCTGGCGGAGTTCCCTGGCACTCCAGGATGGGGAAAGCCCATTACATGGCGAATGTGAACAAATTCCCCCACAAGGCAGCGGCAAGAGTGAAAGCTATCATGCAGAAATGGTGAAATTTCTTTCTCCATTAACCATATGGCCATTCACTACTGAGCAAAGAAAAGAGTTAAAATTAAAACCATGTGCCAAAGGCTTAGAGTTTGTCTAAATTTGAACAAAATCAAACTAAAGCCACAAAGGATTTTGGCGAAAAATGTGCTTGCCAGAAAAGTTAGTCCCTGAACTAAAAGCTAACGATTTAAGAAACCGGCATACTGATTTTGATTTTTATTAGTGGCTGGTTGCATTCATCCCTAAAGGTGCCATTGCTCTTTAAACTCTTTATGCTATTGTTGCATTATAAAAAATAAATTCGTAAATCCTTTAGCTACATAAAACTTAATAAGTAAAAAAAGGAGCAACTGTGGAGCAGGCGATTCTAGTATTTCTTGAGCTAGTTTGGTTCAACAACGTTTACTTAGCTCGTTTAATTCAAGATTGCATTGAGCTTTACCCAGTCGTTCAGCTTTATGTGTCACAGGTTCTGACCAACCCTTTTTTTGAAAATTACGAACAAATAGAGGCTATTTCAGATTATATCCATCTTTATTGCTCAGAGTATGGGTATCCGGGTGAAACCTGAGAAACCGTTAGAAAAATAAGATAAGCACAACTGCTATCTCTACATCCCTCTTATTAAATATGCGAACTCATCTTTCCTGATTTAAAATCAATGCCGACCTATAAAGGTCATTAATTTATGGAGCATACAGACTGCACTTTTGAATGGCTCAACCGAAATAAATAATCGGATAAAGAATGATCCTGAACTTAACTGTTAAGTCGAGCTCAAAAACACGACAGAAAGCGGGTCATCTCAAATCAGTGGGTGAAGGTCATTCAAAACGGAGTTAACACCCCTCAGGCAACACCAATAATGACACTACTCTAAAGTGTAATAGAGCACCAGACCAAGTACTTATAAAAACTGGGAACCAACGCTGACAGACACAAGATTACACTAAAGAATCATTGGAGACTGGCTCAAAACCAGCAGGCATCTACCGCTAAAAGATACTCCGAACAGGTTTTGATCGAACTGATTGTCGGCACTTTTTTTGGTACATTACTTAACTACTGACAAAGCGGAAAAACTATCATACATCTGCCTGCTAACAGCTATTATGCCTATACTGTCCGAACAAAACGTACTATTTAAAGCTGAATATTGAAATGATTACTATACGTATAGTTCTATTACTTCTAGCAGTTACGTATAAAATTTTTGCACAACCTGGTGACTGTCTTGTAGTCACAAATGAAGATTTGTTATTAACAGAACACATCGAGTCTCTCCATAGGAACAGAGTACCTTCAGAATTACGTCCTCAACCAGAGCAAGAAGCAATTACAATTATTGGTAATTCTATCAGGAAGACAGATTCGGCTCTCTCCGAGGAAGATATTAATGATCGTTCTAAACGCTGGCTTCAGGAAACATTGGATGAAATGGAGCGAGAGGATCGGGAATAGGCGAACAACACCACCTTTAAAAGCATGGTTGGATCGTAGGCTAAACGACCGGTTTCATCATTGTTGTAATGCCCATGAAAGATCGAAGTATAGATTTCCCAGTAACCGCCCATCAAAAATGAACAAAAGATTGCAGATGGAGCGGTTAATGATCACGTGCCCACTGGCCGCGAATACGTCACATCTCGTATTGGGTTGCTGTTCGTCGTCCCGCGATTTTGCGTTGAGCTTTGTTCAGGTCGGGTCGCGCAGGTCGGGTCGCGCAGACCCTGCCTCGCGACAACGCCCTTGCCCTTTCGCTAACCTTTGGCAGCGAATACCTGGTAAGAGGACTTTCACCTCTGAAGTTAAGTGCCATGCTCGGCACACACACTAAAATCTGGTATGCCGTAGGTGTCACCTGGTTTTTTTTGTTAGCTGCGTTCTCCATTTTTTCTGAATAGAATTTTTATCCATCATGTAGAAAAGCCACTCTCTACCGTGTTTCTTTTTTTCAAAAATATTTAGATCAACTAGTCCGTTTAGTACAGTTGAAGCAGTATTATACGAGCAACCAAGATTGTCTCTTACACTAGATGCTGTGAAGACACTTGCTGTACCACTCTTTGCTACCTGAAACACAACCCTCTGTTTTTCTGATAGCTTTTTATAAAGTCCTGAAGACCAAATCCATTGATTGAAACTTTCAATATCATCTAATGCTTTTTTATATGCTTCTTTGAAATTATTTATTGCTTTATGAATAATTCCACACTGATATTCGATAAAATATGTTAAGTCCATATCATCCGTCTCAGTATATAAATATGACATTCCATATTTTACAGGAGCAGCTCTTAGTAAAACACTTATTGCAATATATCTGAATGCTGCATAATCATTTTTGAACATGAACCAATAAAATAATGATCGGGCAACTCTTCCGTTTCCATCTCGAAATGGATGCTCAAAACCAATCGAAAAGTGCAATGAAATTGCCTTGACTAGTGGATGGAGGTAGTCTGAGCTATCCTCATCATCATGACATTGATTTATCCAGTCGCATAAAAGTTTAAACCGTTTCTTTATCCCTTTATGAGAAGGCGGTGTATGGACGGTTTCACCATCACTATCTACAACGACAACATCATCAGTTTGTCTAAATACACCTGGCGTATATTTATCATCATCAATGTCACTGACACCAATCCTCTGCATGTCACATATCAAATCAATAGTCAGAGGCTCATCTCTATTGTCCCATGCAAATCTCATCATTTTATAGTTTCCAAGAATCATTTTTTCATCTGATGTTCTTGGTTTTCTCTTTCTCTTGAGCATGTCTTTTGCTACAAGAGTCGTTGTAGCTGCCCCTTCCAACTGGCTACTACTAATTGCTTCATCTTCAATGAGATCATTTAGAAGATATTCAAAATGTTGCTCTTCCCCAATTTTGCTACTCATCCACTCTAGTGCAGCTGTAGTTGCGTTCCGATCAGTGTGTGAGATCGTTTTTTGAATCGATGGCGTAAGTATTAGGCTACATAGTCCGGTTGGTTCACCTACAGGCAGCAAGTTTACATACTGGCTGTTTCTAGACAGTTTTGTTAAGGACCATGCAATAGCTACATCTAAGCCTTTCTTTACTCGATATCGGAATTCATCAAAGGGTAAATAGCGACCTTTTCCATCTAAGGGCTTGTAATAACTAAGATAATCTCCAAATTTCTCTGGACTATATTGGGAGATTTCCTCAAATACATTTGGATTTAGGCCTTCAGGTGGTGGTGCCTTGAACATAATATATCTCAAAAAAGTGTGATATTGAGATATTCTAACTCAATATTTCTTGTTTGTCTCAATTATGTCGTTTTTTGAGATGTGGAGAGAACAGCTAACGAGCCTTTAGAAAAACCCAAAAACAAAGCCGTAAACCTGCGGTTACTGTTATTAGCGAGTACTGATCTTCAGATTCGCGGTTAATTTGTATTTTTCCATTCTGGCTTATTAGCAGCCTGAGAACCGTTCAGAACACTGCAGGCGCCTCTGGCGGGGCAAGCTGTTCACATAAATTCCGACCAAAGTCGTTTCAGCGTTTCTTTTTTGATCTTCTCCATTCGTTGTAGCAACTTTCCGCCGCCATAACCATGGATTTTCTTGAGATACAGGGGTTAAGTCGCTTCCGTCGCAGTGGGCTTGAGAACGCTAAATTGGTGTTTGGCTTGCATCTGCTGGCTTACTCTGGCAGCTCAAGTTCCAACTGCCAGTTTAAGCTGGCTGGAGGTTCAGTCAGCCCGTTTGGGACTTCAACCCATTCCGGGGCAGAAGCCTGAGCGATATCAAAGGAGTCAGTGTTGTCGTAATTCCTGAGTTTGCGTTTCCAGTTTGTGAATGTTGCCAGGCTTATGTTTTGAGTTTGGCAAAAAGCTTTCTGGCTCAAGCCACTGGCTATTTGCTGATCAATGATCTGTTGCCACTGCTCAGGGTTGAGACGGGTAAAGGGTTTTGTCAGTTGCTTCACGTTAGGTATCTCCTGCGTTGTTTGCAGGGGAAAGGCTGGCAGTCAGGTTGTGATTTTTGAAGACGTCCTCAAATGAGCGGTTACTTTTGAAAAATATTGGTTACTTGATAGAAAATGGGTCAGTCGGAAAAGAAACTCAGTAAAGCCTCATACTTCGCAAAGGAGAGAGCTTTACTGTATTTGAATTTTGGCTTTTACGACACCCTCGATTGGACGAGGGTTTACGGCGATTTTGCTAGATCTGCTCTTGAAATGTTTAATAAAAATTATGAATAATATCTATTCGCAAACTCATGGTTTTGTTGAAACTTTATGTTTAAGATATGGAGTAATAATCACCCTATAAAATAAGCAAACATTGATAACGAAGAATAGATTATGAACTTTCTCCAGTCTCTTCTACTTGGTCGTTCATTTTCTTCTTTTCTGAATATACAAGTTAATTTACGAATAAAGTAGATTGTTAAGAAAATAAACAGTAGAAACTGAGGAATAAAAATGGTCAATGCGTAAACCATCATTATTCCGCCCATGCTATCACCAGAACATGTCCATCCAGAATTTAAGCACCCGAGAAAATATATGATCAAGTATATCGAAATATTACCAATTCCTACCCAAAAAATTGAATCAGGTATAACTCCCTTTTCTTCGATTTTCATACCAGTCTCCTTGCTCGGTTTGAGCATCTAACGCCTAGCCTATAAGCGGCGGTGCATCTAGCGCCGCCGGATTCTCTTTTAAGGTGCGTTGTCAATGTTTTCTTTGAGCTGAACTCACTGAAACGCCGAGAAGATAAAGAGCATCCTTGCTGAAATCTTGATCATTAGGCCATTCTACTGAGCTAAAAGCTACTCTGACCTGTTTAAAATAAGAGACATCTTTGAGTATTGCATCGAGCTTCCTTTAGACCGGGTCGCGTAGACCGGGTCGCGTAGACCGGGTCGCGTAGACCGGGTCGCGTAGAGCCCGCCTCACGGCAACGCCCATGCCCTTTCGCCAACCTTCGGCTCTGCGAATACCTGGTCAGAGGACTTTCACCTCCCAAGTTAAGTGCCATGCTCGGCACACACGTCATTTTCAACTGCTCCGCCGCAGGCGCAGTCTGCTGGAAATTTTTTATGCGCATGATCGTACTTGAATGAATTATTACGTTTTTTGATTAAGTGCCTGAATAAAAAGACGTATAAGTATTTCAGGGCAGTCTTTGTTTTTTAGAAGGAGGACAATAAACTCATCAGATGTATTTAAATTGCTAATCAGGTAATTTAGTGCGCGAGGGCTAAGATTATTGAGTAAGTTGACCCAACTTGGCGCATACGTTATCACTCCACTTCCTTGGCAATCAAAACCAGTATAATCACAGCTAGCAATAAAGTGAAATACTGAGCCATCATGTAGTTCCCCAAACATGACCCATGGAGCTTCATCTCTTTCACCTTCTGAATATGAAATCACTTTTTTAATGTCAAACTCCCTGTCTGTAGAATACTCCAGCATTCCTGCTTGAGGTGTTCCACGCACTTCCCAATCCCCATCTTCACTTAAATAGGAAGAATACGCGTAATTCAGCCACCTATTTCGACTTATAGTTCTTATTACATGTAGACCCGAGCTTTGTATTAATTCAGACAAACCCAAAAGAGATGAGTCACAACCAACCGCAGTTCGAAATGAAGAAATGCCTTGAAAGCTTAAATATTTTAAAATATTTGGAACAATTAAAGAGTTTGAAAAAACATCAATGAAACCTTTTCCAGTCTGTGAGCAGGCACAGTCTGAGAAACAATAGAATAAACATACTGTCTTTAGTAACTTTTTCACTTTTAAGTCATCATTCAAGTGATTAATAAGAAAATAATCATAGACCAAAACCTACCCGTTTAACTGGCTTTAACTGATTGCTGGCAGCGCAAAACCGAAAAACTGACGGGCGCACAATATGTACGTCCCAGTTGAGCCTGTTGTTGAACCAAGCCGCTACACGGAAAAAAACTTACAATATTGTCTAATAATTCCTGATACCACATCAATTCTGATGTGTCTGAATAACAGGAATACCAAACATGAATTCAATCGAAAAAAACAGTTCGAAGAACTTTACCAAAAACACCTGACCGCACTCAAACTTCAAAGCAAAAGCAAGCCCACCATTGATCTCTACAGCCGCCCGTTAGACGTCTTGCCAGCTATTTTAACTGCTCCCTCGATGCACTCAACACGGATGACCTTAAAACCTATTTTGCGGATCTGATCGAAAGCCACTCATGGAGTATATTAAAAACAGATCGCAACGGTATCCAGTTCTACTATGGACATGTGATCAACAAACCGTGGAAATTCATTGATATCTTCAAGCCTCTCTCAGTCAGGCGACTGCCGGGAATCCAATATTCAAAAACTTTATTCTCGTTACTTACAGTTCGGGACTGAGGTTAGGAGAGGCATTGAGCCTCACTGTCAACGATATTGACTCAGACAGAATGAGTGTTCATTTAAGACAGTGCAAAGGCGGCAAAGATCGTTAGGTCCCATTGCCAAACCAAGCACTCGAGGCCCTGAGAACCCATTGGAAAACCCACAGAAATCCACGTTGGGTATTTCCACAAGACCGGGATAAAGCAGAAAAACACCTGGCACAAAAGCCGATGAATCGCTCGTTACCCCAAAGAGCCATGAGAAATGCACTGCCTACCAGTACCGTGATATCACCCTCATGTGCACTTTGTAGTTCCGGATGGTGGTATTAATACCCGCCGTCGTGAATGGCGAAAGCTCAAGGGTAAATACCTGTTCAACAGTAACAACCTGGCCAGAGTCTTCCGGGGACGATTGTTGAAAGCCTCGAAAGAAGCGGGTTTACTGACACCAACGCTGAAAAAATCGCTGCCCGAACTCTGGATGGTGAATTGTCAGCACGTCGGAAAAGGCGAACCTGCTTTGTAATACTTGTCCAGAGATCTCTACCGGGGCGTTCTCACTGACCGGCAGATTACAGGTCATGATGACGGGCAAGTGACTTTCATCTACCGGAACAGTAAAACCGGTGCAAAGGAGCAGCGAACCATAAAAGGAGAAGACTTTATCTGGCTGATTTTATAGCATGTTCTGCCCAAAGGGTTGCGACGAGTCCGTGACTACGGATTCCTGTAATGTCGGGCTAAAGGCAGACTTACCTGATTCAGCTGATCTTGAAAGTCATGCTGGAACCTCTGGAACCCGTCATCCGACCCAAACACGCCTGCAGAACCTGTGGCTGCGATATGAAAGCCGTAGCATTCCGGTTCACAGGTTTCACCTGACCGATAAAAAAGCTCTCAAACTCACCCAACGCGACAACGCCGGTGCCCTTTCGCTAGCCTTCGACTCTGCCAATAACTGGTAAGAGGACTTTCATGTCTCAAGTTAGGTGCCATGCCCGGCACACACGCACAAAACCATGTGTGCCGTTGACGTCAACTGGATTTTTCTTTGTTACACCTTGTCCGAAAAATGCGTTTAATAAACGTTCTTTTTCTAACGACACCCAGCTTCAGTTGCGATAAATTTTCTCAATACCACAATAGATAAATTTCCCTGGCTATTCTTGACTACGAAGGGTCGATTTTTAAAACTGATTGGTACGCACCTTGCTGGCTGAACAGGGTAGTTTTGCTCGTATAATTTTTGCTTGGCGATAGTGTGCTGCCTGGCCTTTCTCATGGAATCTATATTAGAGCAACTGCCAACAGCCTGCTTGATGTTTATTCTTTTTGCGCTCCAGAATTCGCTGATATCACCCTTCAAAATATCAAATTTCGACACATCCAATTTAAGATCTTCAAGATGACAATCCCCATTATTGCTATCAGTAATATCAGCACTATCAGCACTATCAGCACTATCAGCACTATCAGCACTATCAGCACTATCAGCAATATCGATAGATCTTCTTTCTCTATCTAACCCTCGCGTTTCATTTGCTTTATCATCATGTGAGTCAAGACTCATATCATATGGTTTGGTCTCTAATGAAACATTGCCTGTCACCTCATCAAGTGATAATTCCCCCTCATAAATGGGGACATTATATTTCTTGGCTAACTCCAGCACGTCGTCAGCATTTTTATCATCCACTAGCCGGGAAAATGACTCAATATCAACCGTCGGTTCAGTTCCATTTTTGTCACTCAATGTTGGCACAGGATTAGCCATACACACTGAACACGAAAAAAGAGAGATTGCAATAGATTGCACAAGCCGACATTCATTAATACTCCGAACCTTCATACTTCACCTCAATAGAGTAGGTTCCAAGAACATCATCTCACCATCACAAATAGCGAGAAATACCTAGGCAGTCTGACACATATTTTTGTATTTTCAATTTCCTTCATAAAAACATAACGAATCTGTAGAAAAAGGAGATTGCTAACATACGCAGAGTCTGAATACGCTTCTCATCGCCCTCACGATACTGCTCGTCCTGTGCTTCCTGAACGTCGTGCTTCTGATGCTGTTTCATCAGATGGGCGATCATCTGCTCAAGCTTTTTCTGTTTACTGGGCAGTTCCTTATGTTATGTGTCCCACTCCATTCCTTGCGGGCATTGGACGACATTTTACGACCATCAATAGCAAACATACCACGACCAACCCGCTTTAGCTGATCACAGGTCATGAGGATCTTCAGAAACAGCAGACTGACAGGCTTGTGTATACACCAGTGTGTACAGAACCGCACTGCTGCGTGCACCAGCAATACTGTCTGAGAATAGCCAGCCTTTGTGCCCCATCACGAAGGGTTTGATCGCCCGTTCTGATGCGTTGTTGTCAATGCCCACAAGACCATTGTCCAGTTAGCGAACAAGGTACGTCCACTGGTTCTGCATTTAGCGAATCGCCTCACCCAGCTTGCTTTTGGGGGTGACATTCAGCGCCTGTTTTTCCAGCCAAACCTTGATTTTGTCCATCACCGGACCGGCGTCGTTTTGCCTCGCCAGGCGTCGCTCATCCGGTGTTTTGTCCCGCACTCTCTGTTCTATGGCGTAGCCATCGCAGTGCAGAGTCCCCTGATAGTCAGCTAAAATGTTCAGATCCACGCCACTGCTGGTATTCGTAGATGACAATGGGTTTACTGTAAGCACCATTGCGATATAGCCACATATACGATTTGCTGGCCGCCTCTCGCCCTGGTTCTTTCAGCACTTGTAGGGTTGTTTCATCCGCCATGATCGCCAGACCCGACAAGGCAAAAGTGAAATTTCTTGGGACGTATATTAAATCCGATCCCAAGGGGCACACTTCCAAACATAAAAGTGGCCATGCGAAACGGGCAACACTTGCACGTACTGGTGCGGGCACCATAAGGCTCGAAGCTCCGATCATGGAGCTGATGGGCAAACTGGTTGAGGATGGATTTGCTAAGAAAGGGTCTTTTAAGGGAAAAGCGCGTAGAGATTTAATCCCGAGACAGGAATGGGAAATAGTCATGTACTACAACTCGGTCTTGGGAGAAGTTCTGAACTATTACTCTTTCGCTGCCAACAGGTCAAAAATGAGCAGGATGGTATACACGCTTCAAAGATCACTGATGCATACATTAGCGAGCAGCAGGCGCTGTTCAACCCGGCAAGTTTTGAAGAAAGGCAACGGTAAGATTACAGCCTTGAAGACAACTAAAGATAGTATACGACAGGTTAATTTTAATGGATACGGCAATAACCTGTCCCTGAAGGTGAACCAGAAAGCATTTAATGTCAGCGGCAAAGGTCTTGATCCTGAGAAATTGTACCTGAAGCGAATAAACCAGCGAACAAGGAGCAAGCTGGGGTGTCACTGTGCAATTTGCGGTAAACCCGATGATATTGAGATGCATCATGTCCGGCATACCCGCAAGATGGGTCAGGAAGCCAAAGGCTTTAGCAAGGTAATGGCGCAAATCAACCGGAAGCAAATACCGGTCTGTCGTGACTGTCACATGAAAGTTTATGACGGAAAGTACGACGGCATGAAGCTGTCGGAACTAGTGTAGTGCGACCTAATTAACAGTACATAAAGACTCCTAACGGTCTACTATGGATGTTATTCCAACCACTGCCTGTTTTTACTATGCGAGTTGCCACAGAGATAATACTTGATGCTTCTGAAGAAATACGACCCAGAAAGATTACTTCATCAAATACTTGCCCTCTTCGCTTGGCCCGCCGTGCCCAGATTGTTCTTCTCTCTGCAGAAGGAAAAAGCAATCTTGAGATTGCGGAAATACTGAAGATCGTTCGTCATCAGGTCAGCCGCTGGCGTGACCGATATGCTCAGGAAGGCTTCTCCGGGATTGAACAGGATCGAGCTCGCAGTGGCCGTAAAAAGCAGATTGATGCTGCTGAGATTGTGAGTCTGACCACAAACACCCTTCCGGAAAATGCCACTCACTGGAGCACCCGAACTATGGCTGCTGTTAGCGGTATCAGTGAGAGAAGTGTTCGCCGGATATGGCATGCATATGGCCTCAAGCCTCACCTGGAAAAGACATTCAAGGTGTCCCGAGACCCGAAATTTGTGGAGAAGCTTGAAGATATTGTCGGACTCTATCTGTCTCCTCCTGAACATGGGTTGGTGCTGTGCTGTGATGAAAAAAAGTCAGGTTCAGGCACTCGATCGAACACAGCCTGGCTTACCGTTGAAGAAAGGGCGTGCCGCAACAATGACTCATGATTATAAACGGCATGGTACAACCACTCTCTTTGCAGCACTGAATGTGCTTGATGGTGCTGTCATCGGTCAGTGCCAGCAGCGTCATACCCATGTGGAATGGTTGAAGTTTCTTAAACAGATAAACAGGGAAACGGCAAAAGACAAAGAGCTGCACCTGATTTGCGACAACTATGCGACTCACAAACACCCGAAGGTGCGAGAATGGCTGGAAAAACATCCTCGTTTTCATATGCACTTTACGCCAACGTCAGCATCATGATTAAACATGGTTGAGAGATTTTTTCGGGATCTCACGAGTCAGCGGTTACGCCGTGGTGTGTTTGTCAGTGTGCCAGAGCTAGTCAGTGCGATTGATGAATATATTGAAAAGCATAATCAAAATCCAAAGCCGTTTATCTGGACTACTAAGGCAAATGATATCTTAGAAAAAGTCGTTCGGGCTAATCGCCGGTTAAGTTGCAAAAAGAACGACGCACTACACTAGCCGATCAAGCGTTGGTAATGTGGTAAATCTGCAAGATATTAATACTGGAGGGCGTAGTGCATTGAAAGGTGCATGCTGCGTTCGGGGGCAGGCTGTTGGTTACCAGCTTGGGAAGTTCGTCAACCTCGAACCTCCATACAAGTCACGGTGCTGGCAGTCGAGCCTACTCTGTTACACCAGTGGCCATATACACAGGGTGATTGATATTGGCAGTCATCATCAGCTGATCACCTGGAGTAAACGTTGCAGACAGGCGGTATCGAAATCTGAAGCCAGAGCCATAGTAAAGCCTCGGGGCGTTACAAGAGAGATGCCGGATTCCGGTGTTTGAACCTGTTTGACGTCATCATTATCTACTTTCACAGGAACCAGTGTTTGCTGCAGTTTCGGGGCAGATTGAAGGCGACGTTTGTGATAGCCGAATGTTTTGATTGGCAGCCCGTTGCGGCGGACATATTCAGCCTGGGACAGGCCACTGTTCTGCCAGGCTTCGATGTGGTTTTTCCACTATTGCTGCTTTTGTTCTCGGGTCATGGGAACCTCCAAGGTCCCCCTGTGTCATAGATGGTCCGCCCTTTTTTGCAAGAGCCTGTTTGGTTGATTTGCAAACAGCAATAACTGCAAACATATATACGGCCTATCGTTGAGGTTTACCCTCTGGCCCTGATGGTAATTCGCACGATCTGTCCTTAGCAGGATATCGGATTCGTGATCCACGACACAGCGCAGGTTCCAGATTGTCGGTTTTTACCTGTTTGCCATCAACTTCACACACTCTACGCAATCTTTGGGGGCTTTAAGCTCTCTGCTGTCCCCATGTTTGCTGGTTTAACTATGCAGCCTTATAAACTTCACCCTTGGCCATAATAACCCAGATAATACGGGCGATTTTGTTTGCCAACCCCACTGTTGCAACATTATGGTTAGTACGTGCGTTGAGTTGGACTGCCCACTTTTTACACCGATCATCTGTATTTTTCAGAACACACAAGACCGAACGGGCACCATGTATCAATAGTGTACGTAAATATTTATCTCCTCTTTTACTGATACCCAACAGCTTGGGCTTTCCTCCCGTGGAGTATTGACGTGGCACCAGACCAAGCCATGCTGATAACTCTCTTCCAGATTTGAAATTTTTAGGATTGCTGATTGCTGCCTTTAACGCAGTGGCAATCAAGGCACCAATACCGGGGATCGTCATGAGTCTGATACAGACATCATCCTGTGACGCTATTTCGTGTATTTTCTGATCATACTCTCGGATTCGTTTATCGAGATTAGAAAGCTCTTCAGATAGACCATAAAGTAATGACCGCGAAAGGGGATGAAGCCCATTTTCTGCATTTTCCAATAGACGGGGCAATTGAGCACGCAACTTACCAATGCCTTGGGCTACCACAATGCCTTCTTCAAGCAGAGCTCCTCTGATCTGATTAACCAAAGCAGTTCGTTGTTCAATGCTTTGTTGACGATAACGATGTAACATTTGCCAAGCCTGTTGCTCTGAAGTTTTTATCGCTACAAAACGCATTGTGGGTCGAGTGGCAGCCTCACAGATTGCTTCGGCATCGTTATAGTCATTTTTGTTGGACTTTACATAGGGTTTGACAAACTGCGGGGCAATCAGTTTAACGTAAACGCCAAATAAACCCACGCCCTTCAGAATCAAAACCCCATTTGAAATGATTAGCCTCCCGATATAAGGAGGCCAATATGTCAAAGAAATTACCCGCAGACAGTGAATGGCTAGAGCGTGTTCAGTCGTGGCGGGATTCAGGTTTGACTCAGAGTGCGTGGTGCCAACAGCATGGTATAAGGGTATCCAAATTCGGATACTGGAAGCGTAAACTCGACACAACCCCCAGCGTAAAACCGACCCCGAACAACTCTGGCTTTGTCCAGGTAACACCCCAACCAGAACCTGGTGCGCCTTCTCGGATAACACCACTCTCCATCACCCTACCCAGTGGTGTAACAGTGTCCGGTATTGATGAAAGTAACCTGTCGCTTTGTGAGCAACTGGTGAGGGATATGCTATGAACACCCCGGTTATGCGACCGTCAGAGGTATTACCAAAGGTGTTTCTCTACCGGGAGCCGATTGACTTTCGCAAGTCATTTCGTGGGCTTGCTGTGTTGGTTGAACAAGAGCTGGGGCACAACCCCTTTGACGGCTATTTATATGCGTTTACCAACCGGCAGCGTAATAAAATCAAGTGCCTGTTCTGGGAAGATAATGGTTTTGTGCTTTATTACAAGAGCCTGTCTGAGGACAAATTCCACTGGCCCAAACCGGACGAAGAGCTGGTTACATTAACCGGGAAACAATTAAACTGGCTGCTGGACGGCTACAATCTCAATGCCATGCAACCCCATAAAAAAAGGCATTATGAGAGCTGTTTTTAGTCCTGTTTTTCAGGGTTTTATGGTAAAATAGCGACCATGAAATCGACCGCCGACACTCTGATTTTTCAGCCGAAATCCGCACTGGATTTGCCCTTTCATCAGGCTGAGACTAACCCTGAAATGGTCGCCTTGTTTGAGGCGATCCATTCGCAGGAAAGTGTCATTCTTGAAAAAGAAAATGCCCTTCTTGAAAAAGAAAATGCCCTTCTTGAAAAAGAAAATGCCCTTCTTGAAAAAGACGACATTATTCAAAAGAAGTCAGAGGTCATCGATTCTCAAAAAAAACGCATTGCGCAACTGGAAGAGTACCTGAGGCTCTCCCGATCCCGCCTGTACGGAAGAAGCACTGAAAAAAACAACAGCCAGGTCGACATTTTCAACGAGGTGGAGCTGGAAGGCTGCACCGGAGAGCAAGACGAAGCTGAAGGTCAGCCAGAGCAAGAGCCTCCAAAACCACGCAAAAAGAAAACAGGGCGCAAGTCATTTTCAGAGTCTCTGCCCAGAGTGCAGGAACGCTCTGAACTCAGTGAAGAAGAAAAAGCCGGAGCCATTGATACCTTCTTTGTCAAAGTCCGTGAAGAGCTTGATATCGTTCCGACCAAGGTTCAGGTGAAAGAAATTCTGCAAGAGAAAGCAGTCTTTCCAGAAGTCGATGAGCATGGACAGGAGAAGCGGGTCATTAAAGTTGCAGAGCTGCCAAAACACCCACTGCCCAAATCTTCACTCTCTGTTTGCACACTGGCCTGGATCATTGTCTCCAAGTACTGCGACGCACTGCCTTTGTACAGGCAAGAGAATATCCTCAAGCGATACGGTGGCTCTGTCACCCGGACGACGATGGCCAACTCTTTGATTCGGCTGTCTACAGAACTGCGGCCACTCATCAATTTGATGAGAGATCATCAAAAGACCGGTTCGGTGATCCATGCTGACGAAACCCGAATTCAGGTGATCAAGGAAACCAGCAAGTCCATCAACTCTGACAAATATATGTGGGTCAGCCTTGGTGGGCCACCCGGACAAACATCGGTGGTGTTTGAATACGATCCCTCAAGAGGCAAGGAGGTTCCCCTGCGTCTGTTCGAAGGGTTCAGCGGTTACCTGCAAACTGACGGGTATGCCAGTTACGACGCTGTATGCAAACAAGAAGGCATCACCCAGGCGGGTTGCTTCGACCACGTTCGCAGGAAATTTCTGGATGCCAGGAAGGGCGAAGCCAAACCGGGCAAAAAGGTGAAAAACACCCGCGTTAGCAAGGCGAATGTCGCTTTAGGCAAAATCGGTAAGCTTTACGCCATTGAGAAAGAAATAGGAGATCTTCCTCCATCAGAAAAAGCCATCCTGCGTCAGCAAAAGAGTAAGCCACTACTGGACGACTTTCATGTATGGCTGGAGAAAAACATAACCAGGCTAGACCCGGGCAGCCTGTCGCACCAAGCCATGAGCTATGCATTGAACCAATGGCCAAAACTGGTCGTTTACTGTGACAACGGCCACCTGGATATCAGTAATGCCGCAGCGGAAAACACCATCCGCCCCTTCGCTATTGGCCGCAAGAACTGGATGTTTGCAGACACGCCAAAAGGGGCGCAAGCCAGTGCCCTTTTATACAGCCTGATTGAAAGCGCAAAGGTGAATGGTCTGGAGCCTTTCAATTACCTGAACCATATTTTAAAAGAGCTGCCTTACGCCGATACCGTTGAGAAACTGGAACAGCTTCTCCCCTGGAATGTTAAGACAGGCAAAGAATAAGAAATCTTGGGGGCGGCAGCCAGTACGCTGGTTTATTTGGCGCTTACAGTTTAACGTTATGGCCCTGTTTCTGGAATAGTCTTGCAAGGTAGTGAGATCCGCCGCAAGCCTCCATAGCTATAAGGCATGGCTCAAGATTGGCAATGTACTCCAGTAAATTTTTACGAGAAAGTTTCTTTTTAATGAGTCTGTTGCCTTTGCGATCAATACCGAAAAGATGAAAGCTGTTTTTACCAATATCGATACCAAGTACTGAAACACACATGACTAGTTCGCTCCGTATTTATCCTGGTAAGTGCTCATCGCTACTTTAGCTTATTGAAACAGTTTAGGAGGGCGTTACGGAGAAAGACCAGTCCTTACCCGATTTATGCACTGGTCTCGAATAGTTAGTATTGCTAACACACATGTTTGTATTGGTAGAACTACTTGGCAGCAGCATTGTCAGATTAGTAATTAAATTGATTATTAAGGAGGATAAAGTGCAAGGAATAGATCAGGTAAACTTATTACAACCAAGTCCGCAAGACGCATCAAACCAAGAAAACCTTTCGTCAGGTAAATTTGCTAGTAAATCTATAACCAGTACATCGCTGAGCTTTACTTATTTTCCTAAAAGCCAAGCTTTCATTTCAGCTGTAAAGCTAACGGAAAGAGAGGCTGCTCAGCAAGATGTATTAACAATATATTATCCTCCAGGTAAAATTTTTTTTAGCTTTGGAGAATGTCAAAATGCATTGGGTTATGATAGTGGAAGTATGATTTTTAGTTATCATCCAGACCATAAAGCAGAGTTACATAAGCCAGAAAATCCTACTAGTAAAAATCACAAGTTAGACGGTTGGCACTGCCATATCAAAGTAAATAGAGCAAAGCTTTCTGATTTCATAGGGAAAGTTTTAATAAGGCATAATGTAGATACGACTGACGTTGCTCTTCATAAAAAACAATTTTTATATTCGATGTCTGCGCTCAGAGAAACACCCAGTCTCAGCGGGCTTACCTTTAAAGATGGCAGTATTACACAAAACTCTGAATGTACCAACATGAAAAAAAGCTTAGCTTTAAATAAAGCTGATTTTATGTCAGTTGAGCATATTGATTGAAGTGCCTAACGCTTGGTTCAGCTACGCCGTAGGCGTCACCTGGAACCACTTGGTACGCCCGGCATGGGCATAAACTTATGGAGTGAAAGGCAGGCATTGAACGACAGCTTTCTTGCAAACCTTGGACTTGTTTCTCTGAAAGATTTATGGATCAGGTTTCACCATCCTCGGTGAACCGCCCGGTGCGGATCCGCACGCCTTGGTGGTGTGGGGGCTGGAGGTTAGAGACCTGCGGCTACCCGATTTAGGTGCGTTGTTTGACTGATTGACACTTTGCAACCATAATGAAACCATTATGACATTTCAGGAGGTTAGGCAATGCCAGCCATTACGGTTAAAAACATACCCGAAACTCTTTATAACAGGTTGAAAGAAGCGGCTTCCGCCCACCACAGAAGCATAAATAGTGAGTTAATTCATTGTCTTGAGCAAATGCTTTTGCCTAAGCGAGTGAACCCTTCCGAGCACTTGCAGCGTGCCAGAGAGCTACGTAGAGGGATTGATGCCAATCTGGTTGATATTGACGATATCCAAGATGCGATTAATAAAGGCAGAGCATGATTGTTGTTGATACCAATGTACTCGTTTATTTGTACTTGCCAACGAAATACACCCCGCATGCGGAAAAACTTCTCGAAATTGACCCGTTGTGGGTTGCTCCTCACCTCTGGCGTAGCGAATTTAGAAATGTTTTAGCACTGTATCTGAGAAAGGAGCTTATTACCTACGACAAAGCTCTCCAGATACAGAATGAAGCTGAAACATTAATGTCTGGTAATGAATATGACATCAAATCACTGAACGTGTTATCCCTTGTAAATCAGAGCAACTGCTCAGCATACGACTGCGAATATGTTTCTTTGGCTATGAACCTTGGGACAAAACTGTTCACGATGGACAAGAAGGTAATTTCTGAATTTCCCCTGATAGCAGAGCCATTGCGCGATGTGAAGTTGTGAGCACCTAACGCCTTAATAACCTGTGCCGCCAGGCAACAGGCTGATTTATTTGTTATCAGTTTTGCGCAACCATATTCGACCTACAAATGCATAAATAATTAATATTGCAAAGCACGCCCCCGGGCATCCGTTGCTGTATTATCAAGCAGTGGCGTAAGCCGAAAACCCGTTATATAAATCTGATCAAGTTAGGCGTTGACAATATCAAAGACGCCTCGATCGCAGCCAGTAGCAAAGGGTATTACCGGCTGGCCAAAACCTTTGCAGTGCAGCAGGCATTGAACGACAGCTTTCCGGAGTTTTTCAAGATAGTTGTCCCGAAAACTGAATTTTAGGCTGCCTTTTTCTCGTTAATTCTTGCTTCAGACAACCGCTCAGGATTCAGTGCAACCGCACCTACAGGCTCCCAGTTTCTGATAACTCCTGACCAGCGCGTTGGATTAGCTTCTCGCGCTTTGGTATACACCTGTTTCCGGTGATTCAGGATTTCCTGATCTCTTTTCTCATGCCGTTGCGCAGGTGTCACAAAGCGGATTGAGCTATGGCGGTGTTCATTGTTATAAAAGCGCTCAAACTTCAGCATCCACTGTCGACTGTGTTCTAACGTCAGAAAACCTTGAGATGGCCACTGAGGACAGTACTTCACCGTTTTAAAGATCGATTCTGCAAATGCGTTATCATTACTCACCCTTGGGCGACTATGAGAGGGAATAATGCCCAATTCCTCAAGCTTGGCCTTAAAGGTACTCGACGTCATTGGAGCCCCATTGTCTGAGTGCAGTACAAGCGGTGTTTTAGTGCATTTTTCAGCCACCATTGTCCGGTTAATCAGTTCACTGGCTAACTCACCAGACTCACGGCTATGAATCTCCCAACCAACAATCTTACGACTGTAAACGTCCAGTATCAGGTAGAGGTACCAGAACTGGCCGCGTACCCTGGAAGGTATGTAACTGATGTCCCAACACCAGACCTGGTTAGGGCCAGTAGCAACATAGGTTGTCGGCTTGTTGCTTTTCGATCGCTTTCTTGAACGACCGCGGTGGTGCAACTGACCATACTTTTTCAACACACGGTAAAAGCTAGATTCAGAAGCAACGTATACTCCCTTGTCTGCAAGGGCTGGCACGATCTGCGATGGTGGCAGGCTCGCATACTCATCTTCATTACTGATAGTCAGAATACGTTGCTCCTCTTCCTCAGTCAGTTTGTTAGAGGGTACCGGGCGCAAGGCATCCGGGCGTTTGTCCGTTAACACTGCACCATTGTCATCGCGCCAGCGATTCAGTGTTTTCAGGGATATTTCCAATTGTTCAGCAGCCTTCCAGCGAGAAGCGCCGTTTGCTATAGCCTCATCAAACCATGTCAGCAGTTGGCGGCGCTTATCGACAGGTGTCAGTTGTCCTCGCTGTCTATCCCGTAGAAGGCATCGAGCTTTTTTGATAGCACCAGCAGGGCTGCAGCTTCTGCCAACGCCTTGTCTTTACGGCGAAGCTCTTTTTCAAGGCTCTGATTGCGCTTACGCTCTTGTTTTAATTGCTTGCTTTCCTGGTCTGCACGCTGAGAAGCCTGAACAGCACCTGAAATACAAGCGTGCTTCCACTCCTTGACTTGTTGAGGATAAAGCCCTTTTTTACGGCAGTATTCACTTAACTCTGTTTCTGACAAAGCAGCGGTTTCGACGACCACGGCAAACTTGCTTTCAGCAGACCATTGTTCTGATTTTTGTTCGTTCCCTGGCACAGGTAATCCTTTGTCCCGTAGTTTTTTACGCCAATTATACAGGGTTTGTTCGCTGATACCTTCCTCTCTGGCAACATCCGGCACAGAGCGATTGTGTGGTGGTAACAGTTTTTTCAAAACAGCTGATTTACGTTCCTCTGAAAAACGAGGCATATTCAACGTCCATCGCCCACTGTCTAGCTTTTATTGGTTAATCAGTGAGCGGGACAACTATCCTGACACAGCGGGTTTCTTGCAAACCTTGGGCTTGTTTCTCTGAAAGACTTATGGATCAGGTTTCACCATCCTCGTTGAACCGCCCGGTACGGATCCGCACGCTACGTGGGGTGGGGGTTGGAGGTTAGTATCCTCCGGCTACCCGATTTAGCCCTCCGAGTATATTTGTCCCCAAGGTGTATGCGTAAGCAGCACTAGGCCTATATCGTAGCTTAACACCATCAACGGTTTGTTTCTGAGTTATTGTTTTTGTGGTTACTAAGCCATCATCTAAATCATGCTGCTTTATAAATGCGATAATCCCCTTTAGAACTCTAGAGTCAGAGCATGGTAAATCAGACCACTTTACTTCAACACACCAGTAAGGCTTTTGAGTTGCAAGATTTAACCACACAATATCAACTTCGCCTGCCTTCCAACGAGCATAGTGTAAGTTTTCTATATTGGGATTATGTACCCACCCCGCTGTGTCAGGATAGTTGTCCCGCTCACTGATTAACCAATAAAAGCTAGACAGTGGGCGATGGACGTTGAATATGCCTCGTTTTTCAGAGGAACGTAAATCAGCTGTTTTGAAAAAACTGTTACCACCACACAATCGCTCTGTGCCGGATGTTGCCAGAGAGGAAGGTATCAGCGAACAAACCCTGTATAATTGGCGTAAAAAACTACGGGACAAAGGATTACCTGTGCCAGGGAACGAACAAAAATCAGAACAATGGTCTGCTGAAAGCAAGTTTGCCGTGGTCGTCGAAACCGCTGCTTTGTCAGAAACAGAGTTAAGTGAATACTGCCGTAAAAAAGGGCTTTATCCTCAACAAGTCAAGGAGTGGAAGCACGCTTGTATTTCAGGTGCTGTTCAGGCTTCTCAGCGTGCAGACCAGGAAAGCAAGCAATTAAAACAAGAGCGTAAGCGCAATCAGAGCCTTGAAAAAGAGCTTCGCCGTAAAGACAAGGCGTTGGCAGAAGCTGCAGCCCTGCTGGTGCTATCAAAAAAGCTCGATGCCTTCTACGGGATAGACAGCGAGGACAACTGACACCTGTCGATAAGCGCCGCCAACTGCTGACATGGTTTGATGAGGCTATAGCAAACGGCGCTTCTCGCTGGAAGGCTGCTGAACAATTGGAAATATCCCTGAAAACACTGAATCGCTGGCGCGATGACAATGGTGCAGTGTTAACGGACAAACGCCCGGATGCCTTGCGCCCGGTACCCTCTAACAAACTGACTGAGGAAGAGGAGCAACGTATTCTGACTATCAGTAATGAAGATGAGTATGCGAGCCTGCCACCATCGCAGATCGTGCCAGCCCTTGCAGACAAGGGAGTATACGTTGCTTCTGAATCTAGCTTTTACCGTGTGTTGAAAAAGTATGGTCAGTTGCACCACCGCGGTCGTTCAAGAAAGCGATCGAAAAGCAACAAGCCGACAACCTATGTTGCTACTGGCCCTAACCAGGTCTGGTGTTGGGACATCAGTTACATACCTTCCAGGGTACGCGGCCAGTTCTGGTACCTCTACCTGATACTGGACGTTTACAGTCGTAAGATTGTTGGTTGGGAGATTCATAGCCGTGAGTCTGGTGAGTTAGCCAGTGAACTGATTAACCGGACAATGGTGGCTGAAAAATGCACTAAAACACCGCTTGTACTGCACTCAGACAATGGGGCTCCAATGACGTCGAGTACCTTTAAGGCCAAGCTTGAGGAATTGGGCATTATTCCCTCTCATAGTCGCCCAAGGGTGAGTAATGATAACGCATTTGCAGAATCGATCTTTAAAACGGTGAAGTACTGTCCTCAGTGGCCATCTCAAGGTTTTCTGACGTTAGAACACAGTCGACAGTGGATGCTGAAGTTTGAGCGCTTTTATAACAATGAACACCGCCATAGCTCAATCCGCTTTGTGACACCTGCGCAACGGCATGAGAAAAGAGATCAGGAAATCCTGAATCACCGGAAACAGGTGTATACCAAAGCGCGAGAAGCTAATCCAACGCGCTGGTCAGGAGTTATCAGAAACTGGGAGCCTGTAGGTGCGGTTGCACTGAATCCTGAGCGGTTGTCTGAAGCAAGAATTAACGAGAAAAAGGCAGCCTAAAATTCAGTTTTCGGGACAACTATCTTGAAAAACTCCGCCACTGACTGAAGATTGCTGTTTCTGTCAAGGTTCCCATTGCTTCATGGTTTCCCTCCACAGGGCCAAAAAGAGCGGCCCTCATTGAAGGATTTGTAAGATATACCTTAAACGTTGTTGCCCTTTTGAATTTTTTCGCACTAATATCTACACGATGAATAATCTTTATTAGAAAAGCAGCTTCTAAATACTCAATATATTTTTTTATGGTATTTTTTGAAACACCTGACGACTTTGACAATGACTCTAAAGTTATTTCATTACCTGTGTTATAGGCCATAGCATTAAAAAGTTTATTCAATTCTTGAACATCATTTATCCCATAAAGACTTGGCAAGTCTCTTAAAAGCACTTTATCAATTATGTCACTCTTTATATATCTAGAGCTGTCTTCTTGTATCAATGATGAAAATACAGCTTCAGGATAACCACCATAGTTAAGATAGTTTACAAACTCTTTGTTTAGTTCTTCTATATCTAATGCTTCCCAAAATTCATCATCATAGCTCATGAGTTTATCTGACTTATTGATAAACGAAATGTACTCGGCGAATGTTAGAGATGGGAGAAGGAATTCTGTGAACCGACCTGCACCTGATTCACGGCTTTTCAATTTAAGAGCAGCAGCGGCTGAACCTGCGGCAATATACTTATGAGATGCATATGAATCAACAAGTGATTTTAAATGAACTTCCCAGTTTGGAAGATATTGTATCTCATCAAAAATTATATAGAGTTTGCTATCTCTCTTATGCTTAAATTCTTCATTAAAAAAATTTAAAACTTGTTCAAGCGAAAGACCCGTATATATAGGTGTTTCCAAAGAAACATAAAGAATGCTGGTCGGACTGACACCTTCTTCAAGTAACTTTCCAATTGTATGGTAAACCATAACAGTTTTACCAACTCGTCTAGGCCCCATTAAGACAGCAGCTCTATTTATAGATGACTCTCTAACCAATTCAAAGAAAGGAGTAAAGTAAAACCTCTTGGGATAATTTTGGTACCTAGATTCAATATTGGAGGTTTCCCACCATGGGTTATCAAAGTAGAGGCGCTTTATTATTTCATTGCCAGATATAGTTAACATGAAAATTACTATAAGATCAATTTATTGATTTTAAGTTTACTCTGGAGCCAAATAAAGTCAAGGGATTGATCTTAGCTGGATTTAGGAGGGCTAACGCTGGTAGCAAGGGTGCCGAACGCAGTGAGCCATCCCTTTGCCTGTAATTGTTATGTTGCATTTGGATGGCGGTAGATTTGCCAGAGCCCACCTCTGAACTCTGTTTCTTTTTCGAGATTTGCACCTACAGATTTCGCTAGCTTTTTTGATGCCAAGTTCTCTGAATGAATAAAACTTATCAAAGACAAATCTGGCATATATTTTTTGCCAGTTGCTTGAACAATCAGAGTTGCCTCCTTTGCAAAGCCATGTCCCCAGAACTCCGGAGCCAGTGCCCACTTTATTTCTGGAGATGGCCTGTCGTTAGGATACCAGAAGCCTACTGGACCCAGTACAGCGTTACTGGACTTTTCTACAACAGCATAAGGGCCATAACCTCGTAGTTGCCAATGGCCAATCATTCCTGCCATAGCTCTCCATGTTTCACCCTCTGTAAAAGAGCGACCAGTTGTGAATTTTGTAGCTACTGAGTCACAATAATATTTGTGCAAATCAACCCAATCACCGTCTTCGAATTGTCTGAGAATTAATCTCTCTGTTTCCAACACTTTGGGGACAAGAAAGTCCATTTGATGAATGACTCCTTTGATTTGTATGCAACATAGCGCCTAAATCAGGTGTGCTGTAGGCGTCACCTGAATTTTTTTTATGCGTCTGTTTGATACACCATGATCGTTGTTGTTACAGAATTCTGCTCTGCTTGATGTAATGCTTGAAAGCCATGTTTGAGATATAAAGCAATTAAGCCGCTGATTCTTGATTAATATCCCAACCAGGAAAAACTAGAACGGCTGGATGACATTTTAAGGCACGAGCTAAGATCTTGGCCCTTTCAACGCCAAGATTGACTCGATTATTTTCGATTGCAGAAAGTGTAGACTGCGGTATCCCAGTTATTTCCGCAAGTTCATTCTGACTGAGCTCTTGAAGCTCTCGTACAATCCGAACCGAATCGCCCACTGACACCTCTACATGACGTTTAGCTTTCCTGTATTCGCTCATTTCATTTTCTCCTGTAGTCGTGTGGAGTTACTTTTACGACCTGCACAAGAACATTGTCTTTCTCAACTTTGTAAATCACTCTATATCGCATATTTAGGCGTGATGATCGAAAGCCCTTCCACTCTCCACGTAGGGCCTCATCATTAAATCCACGAATCTGCTTTAGGCCTCCAGGGCCTGAGATCATTACGATATCCTTCCATTTTTCATACCTTTGCAAGACATCCTTCGGAATTTTTCGAAGCTGACCAGCCAATTTCTTATGTTCGTATATTTCCCACATACCAAATATAGTATATATATCATTTATAGTATGTCAATGATAGGTAGTCCGGCTTAACGCCCGCTTCAGCCGCGCCGCCGACGTCGGGTGGAGGGGCGAAGCCCCGGAACGAACTGGAAGCATTCGTTATGCCCGTGCTTCGATACGATCACCATGACTCGGCGGAACAGATGTAACAACAAAAACCAAATCTTGAGAGCTTGTATTTTTAAGCTGATGTGGGACTTTAGCCGGAATATGCAAGCCTTGTCCTGTAATCAACGAATGAACCACTCCATCAGCTTCAATAACTGCGTTACCAGATAATATGTAGAAAAACTGCTCTGACTTTTGGTGAAAATGTCGAATTTCACTACAGCCACTGGGAACACGCTCTTGGATTACACTGAGCATGGCAGACTTTACGAGATGCCAACCATCACACTTTTCGCCCCATTTGTAATGCTTGGCAGTATCTATAGAAACCACTTTCATTGCTTGCCCTTTTTTAACTTATGCTGGCTCTTTGCTTCTAGTAATTTTCTGAACTAACTCATTAAATTCACAATTTGCTGATATTTCCCAAGCATAATCTTCAGCGTATTGAGGGAGTGTGTGAATTATGTTATTGAAGTATGTTTTCCTATTCTCATATCCAAGCCAATCAAAAAGGCTCCTGAGAACTTTTCTCGAAGCTTCGTCTTTCCCTTGAAGGGATAAATGACATGCTGAAGAAAAAAAATTTCTGAACATCATATCTGTTCGGTTTGCCTTGTGGGACTCAATGATCTCTATGAGTTTTAGGAGTGATTCTTTTTTAGCCATTATATTTTTCTCACCGGTCAGATTGAAATTTGTTCTCTTGGTATAAGGGCATAACGCCTGCCTGTGCGGCGCCGCTGCAAGCGGCGTCCCAGGAAGCTTGCTGCCGACACCACGCACTTGTTATGCGTCACTTTGACTGGTTGCCAACTTCACAGCTTGTGCTGCATGAATTTGTGTTGTGTCGTATAGCGGGATATTTGTATGCTGCTGTTGAACAAGCAACGCAATTTCAGTACAACCAAGAATTACCGCTTCTGCTCCTTGCGAATATAAGTTGCTGATAATTTCGAGATATTTTTCTCTCGATTCATCATTAATTTCACCAAGGCACAGCTCATTGTAAATTACTTTATGAATAATGTTTTGATCTTGATCGTTTGGAACAATAACCTCTATACCATAATTTTCTGAAACTCGATTTTTGTAAAAATCTTGCTCCATTGTAAATTTTGTACCAAGCAAACCAACCCGCTTTATTCCATCAGTGATAAGTTTTTCTGCGGTTGCGTCTGCAATATGAACAAGTGGTATTGAAATAGAAGATTGAATCTCTTCTGAAACCTTGTGCATTGTATTTGTACAGATGAGGATAAAGTCAGCTCCACCCGCTTCAACTGATTGAGCGGCTTGAGAAAGAATTTTTCCTGTCTTATCCCAGCGACCAGAATGTTGCAGCTTTTCTATTTCATCAAAGTCAACACTATAGAGGCAGATTTTGGCGGAATGTAAGCCACCAAGTACTTCTTTGATACCTTCATTTATTGCTTTGTAATAGCTTGCGGTAGATTCCCAACTCATTCCTCCAAGCAGACCAATAGTTCTCATATTTTTCTCGTTTTACTCAATTGTTGATTTTTGCCACATAACCGCCTACATGTGCGGCGCCGTAGGCGACCCAGCCAGCTTGCTGGTGACACCATGTGCTTGTTAGCCATTTTTCCCCGATATTTCGTGCAAAGCTGCTAATGCAGCGTGAGCTTTTTCAGATTGAACAAAAACATGATCATGAAAATATGCTGCAATTACATTTGCACTGACACCTTTTGAAGCAAGTTTGTTTGATATTGCTGCTGTTAAACCAACAGCCTCCAAGCTTGAATGCACAGTTAAAGTGATTTGCTTGTAGGTATTTTCAAAACTAATGCCAGCACTTTCAGCACATTTTTTTGGTAAAACCAATGTTAAGCCCTCTGATTCATTGAAAGTAGCAAGAGGGTTTAAATTAATATACTCGGACAGTTGACCTGATACATTGCAAAATACAAATTCATCCTCAACTAGCACTGGGTTCATACTTTCCAGAAGTTTTCCAAGATCTACTATTCCTGACATTACGATACATCTCGATGTTATTATGACGGCTAACGCTTGCAGGCTGCGTCCCAGACAGTTAGCTGCGTTCTGATTGTTGCATTTTTTTGGACACAGAAATATCTGAATTGTTTTCTGAAGCCGCCAAACCGTTTACGACACCTGAATAGTCTGATGCTGTTTTATTTTGACTTAACTTGAAGTTACCAACTATATCATCAATAACGACCTCCAAACCAACAACAGCATTTATCAGTTTTTTAATGAACTCAAACGGAGCATCTGAAACTGACCAAGGAAGGGTTTGGTTTAGTTCATGAAAGTCAGAAATATTGTTGAGCAGCTGCAAAATCCAGTCACTTTCATGCCTGAAAAAAATTCGACCTCTAACGTGTACGACAGAGTAATTCCATGTTGGAACGACTTTACCCGTTTCTTTCTTTAGATGGATATAAATTCGGGCTGATATAAGCGCTTGGTCCATGAAAGATAAGCAGAACCTCCTGACCGTCTGAGACCTTTTTACATAAAGGGTTTACTTTTGCAATATGGCTTTGAAGTATTACCTGTGCATTCTTTCGTTTCTGAAGATAAAACGGAATATGGTCAGCATCCAAAGTATTTTCAGCTGAAACTATTAGAGTGCCAAGCGCATGCTCTTGAATAAACTCATACAATTTATCCAAGTTTTCTTCTTTAAATTTTGATGGAATGTGCATATTTACTCTTAGCAGCTGACGCCTGCATCAGGTACACCATAGGCGTCACCTGGATGCACTTGGTACGCCCGGCATGGGCATGAACTTATGGGGTGAAAGTCCCCTGTGGGTAAACCAGCATCGGATCTTGCGCCTAATAAGCCAACCGATGATAACCACTAGCTTAAGGCAAATGCAATCCCGCGAGGGATTGTGCGGAGGCAGTCTGACTGCAAAGGTGCGAGCCGACGGAGACTGGGCGTCCCCCATAAATCGCATACAAGGCCAACTCTCGTGGGCGAGTGAGCCAACGATCACAAAGCCCTCTGGTTTGAGAGATACGGTAAATGCAGCGGTCGCCTGCATGGATGCAGGTGAGGAGCGTGAGCAGGACGCGGAAGCTTTGTGTACTGACAGTTCATGCTCTTACTCGGGGAGGTCTGCCCAACCGGCGACCGTGAATAATATCCAGTTTGACCTCTGGTTCAACAGGTCTGGCATTCTGGCTTCATCAACCGGAATGAGCGAACCCGATGAAACACGGTAGTGCATTCAGGAGTAATCCTGTCTGTGTTTGGGTAGAAGTTGCCGGACACCTGCTGCCGGAATGACACTGCTGGAATGCACTGCCTGCCAGCGCCGTGATCAACGTCCGATGTCCTGCGGTCACCGTAGCTGCAACCACAAAAGTCTGGACGGGCAGCTCGGAATGACCGGCGTATTACATACCCACAGTCGTCGACTTGATTACCACCCTCATGTGCACTTTGTAGTTCCAGGTGGTGGTATTAATACTCGCCGTCGTGAATGGCGAAAGCTTAAGGGTAAATACCTGTTCAACAGTAACAACCTGGCCAGAATCTTCCGGGGTCGATTGTTGAAAGCTCTGAAGGCTGGGAATCATCGTTTACTTCCTTGTTTTGATTCTTCATTACAGCGTCTCTCTGATCGTCTCACTGCCTGGGCCAAGCAGCCAATGCTCGAGCAATGGCATTAAATACGCCTTTGGCGCTTTTTCCAATAGGATGACGACACTTCGGTAGTGTGAAAAAAGCGTTTGCCCAAGGTAGTCTTGCTCAAGGGTCATATTTCGCCCCCCCAGCACCCTCTTTGACAACATCACCCATTTTCAACCCGGATGCGTTCGCCAAGCAACGTTGTCAGGTTCCTACTTGCATTTGAGGCTTTCGTAGGGAATTCGCTTCAGAACTGGCCAAACAGGGGTGTTCAGAAAAAACGTCCCATTAAACCAACCAGTCCATATATTGCTCGTAAAGCGGGTAAGAATGATGTCCTTTAGCATCCAGAAGGTTGGCAAGAACGGTTCGATGCACCGCTTGAGGCGTTTTATCTTGATCGGTCTGTTCAATAACTTGAGTCAGGAACGTTTGAGCCTCATAAGATTTAGGGTTTTCAAAAGATAGACCCAATCGAAGAACGATCCGAACTTCGATTTCACTGACTTATCCCAACATCGCTAACTCGCCAAAAGCCAGTGAGAGCTCAATGAATGCAATGTAAGCAACGACCGCCCCATAGATGACAGTCATTTGAGTCAACCAGCTGCCCTCGTTTGAGTACCCAATGCCAATACCAACGGCACTAACGGCCATTGCAAAGAGACCCTGCAACACCGCCTGACTGCCTACTATTTCAACAATGCGCTCGTTGTGCTCGTCATCAGCGTAAAGTCTTACATTAACCCAATCCGTTATGGCCGTGTCAGCTGCTGCGTAAATACCCGCGTACAGTATTGGGTTAATCCCAAACCCTCTTCTCTGCATGTAACAGTGCATCAAACCAGAAACGGCTGTTCTTGCAACACTCGAGCTCACGGTGATCAGCGCATCGGTGTACGTTTGTCTGGGACAGGTCAACAGCTCACTGGTCACCCTTCTAATCACAGCATCTACCACTCCCACCAAAAAACCCTTTCTTGACAGTGCCACTGCAAGCGTCTGTGCGCTTACTCCGCCCAAACTCTGGCTGACAAGCTGTCCGGTCGCCGCAGCTATTAACCGGTTATTCATCATGTTAGGCAGGTTTGTATATGCGCCAAAACACCATAGCCCCTGAATTAGCAAAACGAACATTAACAGCCATCTACCCAGACGGATTTTAATCTTTCTATCCACTCTTATTTACCACTTTTTAGGCTTTGAGGGACAGAAGATAGACAATGATTATTGATCGTGTCAGAAAATTAATGCCATTTCAGTCAATCCGGCAGCACAACCGGCAAGGTAGGCGGAACCACCAACGGGATCAAGAATCTAGCAGGAGCAGGGGGACAAAATGAGCGTCAGAAACCAGGCTTAACGCCCGGATAACCATACGCAGGTGGGAATGTGACAAAAAAGCATCACGCTGGTTGATCTGATTGAGAATCGTACTGAGTTGTCGGAGCTGTTAGCCGTTCAATAAGGCCAAAAGCTTTGAAACCGGGTGAGGAATCTCGGTGTTTCCAAAACGCTTAACCTGGCTTCGGCAGGAGAGAGCATGAAGCCCTCTCCGGGGGATTAGATGTCTTTGTGAGGACCGAATACCTCGTAGTGAATATTCTCTGATGGCACCCCCCAGCCCTGAAGTGTTTTGTTGACCATGGACATATAGCCTGAAGGATCGCAGAAGTAGTAGTGAGCGCCCGGAATTTCAATCTGTTGACGAATCAGGTTCAGGTCGGTACGGCCAGAATGAAGCAGGTTTACTGACACCAACGCTTAAAAAATCGCTGCCCGAACTCTGGGTGGTGAATTGTCAGCACGTCGGAAAGGCGAACCTGCTTTGAAATACTTGTTGAGATATCTCTACCGGGGCGTTATCGCTGACCGGCAGATTACAGGTCATGATGACGGACAAGTGACTTTCATCTACCGGAACAGTAAAACCGATGCAAAAGAGCAGCGAACCATAAAAGGAGAAGACTTTCTCTGGCTGGTTTTACAGCATGTGCTGCCCAAAGGGTTGAGACGAGTCCGTGACTACGGATTCCTGCACTGTCGGGCTAAACGCAGACTTAACCCGATTCAGCTGATCTTGCAAGTCATGCTGAAACCTCTGGAACCCATCATCCGACCAAAACACGCCTGCAGAACCTGTGGCTGCGATATGAAAGTCATAGCATTCCGGTTCACAGGTTTCAGCTGACCGATAAAAAAAGCCTTAAATTCACTCAACAGGGGAGAGCCAGCACAATCTGAATACATAATTTCACGACAATGCTCAATTAATAGCTGGGGCAGGGACGCGCTCAGCTTAACAAAAGTCAAAACCAACCTGCATCAGCTATATAAGGCTGCCAGAAAAAAAGCTATTTCACACAAACCATTCCGAGTGGCTGTCAAATCCGGGCTTATTCAACAACCGGATAAGATTGCGGCTGCACGCAATCTAACCTTATTCGTTACATTTGCGGTTGGCTACGAACCAAAAAGCTGGGCTACTGTTTTCATGGGTAGAAACATGCAAACTCGACCGTTATGTTCACACTGCACTTCAAACCCGTATTTTGCATAAAACTTCTCTGCGGCATCTGTTAAGCAATCAACAATCATGGCGTATGCATGCATATGAGAGTTTATCTCCCACAGGTATTTTAAGGCATTAATGAGACAGGTTTTTCCCAGCCCCTCACCATGAAATTCTCGGTGAACCGCAAGCTGTGTGATCAAAAATACAGGAATAGGGTATCGTGGCAGTTTTTTTGCTAAAGCTTTCGGTAAAGTATCACGACAGATAGAGCTTGGCGCGATGCTGTAAAATGCACAGATTGGTATTTTTTGATTTGGCAAAGGGTTTGATGCAGGCAGAACCATTGTACGACTGATACCTGCCTGCATATGTTTTGCAGCTTGAGTCTGGAAGAACAAATTAAGCTCAGTTTCACCGCAATCAAATGATGCTCTATCGTGGATACCTTTATCGAGTTCCACAAACTCCTTTGACCAGCTCACTTGACACCGTTCTCCTCGGTAAATGCTAAGGCATCCAGCAAAGCCTTATTTGGAGCCTTTGCCTTCTCGCAAGCTTCTGTAAAGCGATCAAAGACATCGTTTTCGACTGTAATGCTCTCGTATTCTGAAATGACCTGTGTAGAGTCCTCATCCATGAGCCTGACAACGTATTCTGTCAAACTCTTCAACCCCAGTAGAGCTGAAGCCTTCTCTGCTTTAGCCTTGATTTCCTCATCAAGTCTCAGGTCTAAGCGTGCAGTAGCCATTTTTCATCCTCCATTTGTACGGATATCTTCCGTATAAACAGAATCTAGTCCTGAGAGTTCCTATAAGCAAGTTATACAGATAAATGACGGATTGTTTGAGCGAATGTAACGCCAAAACCAGGGGCTGCCGAAGGCAGCCCGCTGGATTTTTTTGTTATGCCTATACTAAGCTGGGCTGAGGCGCATAGACTTCCATCATGAACAAAATTTTTATCTTTAAGTTGTTGACCGTATCTTTATTCATCATCCCTCTACAAGCATTAGCGCAAGAGGCTTGCTCTTTATGCCTGGAAGTTTTAGAAGATAGTGACAATGTACAACAACTTTGTTGTGAGCATTTATATCATGCCACTTGTATAGCCCCTTGGTTTGAGGCCCATGATACATGCCCGAATTGCATGCAGAAAGCTTGTATTCATACTCCAGAGTACAGTACTGAAGAGCATGATAAATGCGTTGATGTTATTTGTGTAATGTCTAACCATGAAGAATCACGTCACCCACGACATTCACGTCGTCAACGATATGCTCCATACACATTTGGAGCACATAGGTTATCAATATCGGCACAATTTTTACCGGCAACGCCCTCAATGCCTCCAATGCCTCCAATGCCTCCAATGCCTCTAATGCCTCCAATGCCTCTAATGCCTCTAATGCCTCCAATGCCCGATTTGTCACATAGCAGTGGAATTTCTATTCAGCTTCAACAGCGTGGAGAAGGAGTTTTCATTTATGGCACACAGGAGGGAGATCCTATTCAAATTAGTTTACCTTCAGAAGATCAAACAGCAACTTTGCAGCAAATAAACCATGGCAACTCTGTTACACAAATAACTACTGAATCTAAAGATGGATGTGTGCGAGTAAGAATATCGAGTAAGAATATGTACCAGAGATAATAGTGGTAATAGCACTGTTGAGGATTAAAGGCATAACGCCTGCGTGTGGGGCTGACGCCGCAGGCGGCAGTCCCAGCCAGCTTGCTGGCGACACCACGCACTTGTTATGCGCTGGTTTATATGCGAGAAGCTTGAACTAAGGCTCTTGAAATCCATTGGTTGATACTTTGACCGCTAACCTGAGCTGCTGTTGCAATAGTTGCATGAAGTTCTGGTGGAATACGTAGCATCAATTTTCCAGAGTATGGTTTCTGAGGCTCTTTGCCCACAGAGGCACAAGTTTCGAGATAATCTTCAACTGCGTCGTGAAAAGCATCTTTCAATTCTGTTACTGACTCACCATGAAAACCAACTCGATCTTTAATGCCTGCAATATGACCAATAAAGCATTCATCATCGTCACTGTATTCTATGCTAGCTGCATAGCCTTTGTATGTCATTGTGTTCATGGTTTAACTCCAATTCTAGTTAGAAAATCTCGTGTATCTTTAACCTGATAGGGCTTTGCCTCTTTTTTTGGCTCTTCAGGGATATCTGTGGGTAAAAATGAGTCAATTTGAAAGGTAGAAGCACCAGCGGCTGATTTTTGATAGGTTTTTTGTTAGCAGACAAAATAACCACAAGAAACACCGCTGATGCTAATAAAAACTATCCTCAATAAAGTTCATAAACTCAAGTCATTTGTTTATCAGGATGTGAAACTTGGCTTCTACCAAGGCTCTGAAGTATTTAATGTAGCCGTTGTTCCACGAAAGAACAGTCACGCTATCTGCTCAGGATGCCAGAAACCTGCTCCGGGCTATGATCATCTTGCTGAGCGTCGTTTCGAGTTTGTTCCTCTCTGGGGAATCAGAGTTTTCTTGCTCTATAGAATGCGCCGGGTGGAATGTAAGACGTGCGGCGTAAAGGTTGAGCAAGTCCCATGGGCTGAAGGTAAGAAGGAGCTGACCAAAGCCTATATGCAATTTCTGGCAAACTGGGCCAGAAAGCTGTCTTGGAAAGAGGTTGCCAGTACTTTCAATACCTCATGGGAGAAAGTATTTCATGCTGTGGAGTACATGGTTGAGTGGGGCAAAGCGCAACGTTCACTCGACAATATCAAGGCCATTGGCGTTGATGAAGTGGCTTACCAGGTCGGACATAAATACCTGACAGTGGTTTATCAGATTGATCGCAGTTGCACCCGGCTATTATGGGTTGGTCAGGATCGTACTGAAGCCACAATTAGAAACTTTTTCTTCTTTTTTGGCCCTGAGCGTAGTCAGCAACTGAAGTATGTCTGCTCTGACATGTGGAAGCCCTATGTAAAGGCGATCGCCGAGTTTGCCAATCAGGCGCTGCATATTCTGGATCGATTTCACATTGTGGCCATGCTGAACAAGGCCATCGATAAGGTCAGAGCATCAGAACACAAACAGCTTCAGGCTGATGGTTATGAGCCTGTTTTGAAAAAAACCCGTTGGTGTCTGCTGAAACGAAAGGAAAACCTGACCGAGAAAGAAGAGATCAAGTTAAATACAGTGCTTCAGTATAATCTCAAAAGTGTCAGGGCCTATCTGCTCAGAGAGGAGTTTCAAGTGTTCTGGAGTTACATATCACCACACTGGGCAGGAAAGTATCTGGACCGGTGGTATACAAGAGTCATGCGGTCAAAGATAGAACCGATGAAGAAAGTAGCTAAAACTGTTCGGCGACACAGACCACTGATCCTGAATTGGTTCAGGGCAAAAAAAGCATTTTCCAGCGGAATTGTGGAAGGTCTGAACACCAAGATAAAACTCACTACGAGAAAATCGTATGGTTTCAGAACCTATAGATGTGCAGAAATCGCTTTATATCATGCACTGGGCAACCTGCCCGAACCAGAAATGCCCCACAGATTTTGCTGACGAGGCAAAAAAATAGAAAAAACTTGCACACTGCTGCCGGCTAACGCCTACAGCATCGGCAGACAAAATTGGCGGTGCGTTGCCTGCACTTGTTATGTGCCGGGTACTGGATAAATAGTAACAACAACACTACCGCCGACCCCAGCCAATTTTTTTATTGCATCTGACTCTATTCTTGAATGAAAGTTATTTGGTGTAGTCCCACTTTCATAGCCAAAGTCAAAATCTCTCCTTAGTGCTTTGTCCCAGATATCTCTTGATGATTTGGACAAACCATCAATTAAAGAAACATACTCAGCAATTATCTCATCGATCCCGCTACAGGCTGTTTCAAAGGATCCATAATAAATACCATCAATCTCTTCATTACGAAACACGCAAACACGCTCCCCCCATTCCTCGATGATGGGAGATATATCAATCGACGATTCGATATCTAGATCTATGTTAAGAAAGTGGATCTCATTCATAGTAACTTAACTTGATTTGGCACATAACGCCTGGTTCAGCCGCGCCGCCGACGGCGGCGTCGGGTGGAGGGGCGAAGCCCCGGAACGAACTGGAACCATTTGTTATGCCCTATAGCTCGATGGCATTAAAATACTGTCCATGGGTTGCGCTTGTTTGCATCCAGTCACCGAGCTTCACATTGAAGCCTTGACTTTTGATTTTGTTTCCAATTTCCTCCATGTATTGTCTGTCAGCTTTAAAGTCACCTAAAGAAAGAAGTTCGACTCCAATCCTGCTGACTTGATAACAATCAAGAACCATTTTTTTAGCTGGATCATCATGTTCAATTAATAGGATTATGCTTCTATTTATTAAGCTGTTTATGTATTTATTGCTATCGATACTAGGCATTGTTAAATTGAGGCCTGCAACTTGTCCACCTTGCACCCCATTGAGAATTCCAAGATCATCCATTTGAAGCAAGAAAGACATGTTAATATTAAATTCTTCAAGGCGTTTGGTTTTAAAAATAGTATTATTTATGACAAACTGACCGAGAGTTGAAATTGCTAACGCTTCGTCTTGAGATAAATTCTTTATAAACTCAAGAGTCCTTAATGAATATCTTCCTGGTGATTTCACTTCACCGGCTAAGGTTCTAGCCCAAAGCTTTCGTAATTCTTCACTTTGAGTGCTTTTAGCATAATCACGCCAACGATAAATCCAGTCAGGATCTACATTCTCCTGAGGTGGTTCTTGATTAGATCTTAACAATTCATCTTCTGCTAAAAGAATTGTTTTGTTTATGTTTATTTCTTGTTGTATTTCTTCAGCATTCTTCTGTTGATCTATTTTTGAAGAAAGGCTATTTAAGTTAATTAATGGCTCAATTCTACCTAAATCATCTTTTTCAGATGAATCTACACTAGAGTTATCATTTAATTCAATTAAACGACCATCTGATAATAATTTTTTGCGACCTTGCTTTATATCATCAGCATCAGATTCTGCCTGCGCAATTAAAAGGAGTTCATCTCTTCGCACTTCAGCGTGCGCTTTTCCTTGCCTTTTTATCTGCCAAGGAGAAGCCAATGAGCCGATTCCATCTTTGGTTAATGTTTCCCACATTTTTATGAGAAGTTTTTCTCCAAACATTTTTACTCCATAGTTTATTTATTGCAGGGGCATAACGCCATGCTGTGGGGCGCCGCACAGCGGTGTCCCAGCCCCTTTAGGGGCGACACCAGCAACTTGTTAGCATGGCAGCCCACCCGCAAGGGCAAATGGTGAATGATGCAGAGGATTAGCAAGCTTTCTTGCTGAACTGATCGAAGCGCACAATCTCTGATATTTAAAAGCTACCAAGCGATAAAGAAGCTGATGCAACTTTGAACTGGCATAGGGCAACTGAGCAAAAAGTACCGATAAACTGAAAACCAACGCTGACATGCCCAACGATACACCGCAGATTTTTCAGCGACAGACTTCACACCAGCAGACATGAACTGCTGAGAACTACTGAAAAGTTAGTGTAACACTGTCTTTTTGCTGGGAGGTTCTAACTCGAAACCCACCATAGACAGTGAACCCAAAAACTCTTTTTGAAAACTGGTCTTTTCACGACCAGAAACTCTCTATTATTGCTGCCTGCTAACAGCTATTCTTAGGGTAGACATTAAGCCCCACCCACAGCACAAAGTCCTAATCTTGTACGCCCCGAACAACCATCTCGTGCAGGGTGTTCACGTCTCGCATTATCTGCCCAGAAGTCCAGCAGCTTCCTTGTATGTGAGAGCAGAGACTTTCCTGCATTCATCAGGGATAAAATGACATTACCAAACAGCCGGGTTCCACTTTTCATCGCCTTATGCGTCGAGATTTCTTCAATGGCTCCACTTTCGTAGAGGTTCGCCTGAGCAGCATGGGCAAGATACCTTTTCAACGTCACAACCACGAAGGACATCAGAATCAGGCTAAACACCAGTGTCGCTGATTTAGTGTTAAAACGATGCCACCCTGAATAGGACTTGATCTCTTTGAAGATAAGCTCTATTTGCCATCGTAGACGATAGGCCTGAAGTACTTCACTCAGGGTGAACTCAACCCAGTTGAGGTTGGTTACAATGAATACCCATTTCAGTCTCCTGTCATTCCAGCGGACAACTAAACGATATGGCCAGGCCTTGAATCCCGGCCATTCTACATCCAGGTCGAGGCATTGATCTTTAGGGAAGCCAGACAACACTTCCTTAAGTTTTTGCCCTTTGTAGCGATTGAGATTTTTGCCATCCTCCCGGACTGCGCTAAGTATCTTCGGGTTGATACTCTGAGGTGCCTTGCAGATAAAAGAACCCTCCCGATCATCAATGGCAGCAAATAGGGAAAAATCATGAAACCCCACACCCAGCAAGGACTTCAGACAGGTATTGTGTGTTCATGGCTGCCTTTTTCTGTTTACGCTTTAAGCCTGCTTTAAAGGTTTTGGTATTGTTCAACATATTCACTGCCATATGTCGAAAACCTGTGAGCATTTCAGCGGCATTGCCCCTTCTGATTCGACAATCATCTTCTCGCATTGCAACATCCATTTTCCAATGGAGTTTATTTTCGATCGCCCAATGCTCTCTTGCAGCATGTGAGAATTCTTCTGCTGTTAACTCCGCAGAGGAGATATAATAACGCACACTGATATCATCAGCGTTGAACACTTTATCTTCCATTCTGGCAGAGAAAATAATCCCGAGTGTTTTCATTCCTTTCCAATCAAAAGAAAAATTAACGAACTCATCAAAGGTATCACTTACTATGTGAAGGCGTGTTTCCATTCTACCATGGCTTTTTTCTTCGACTCTGAAAGTATCACCATTCCATTGATTCACTTTTTCAACAGAGAAATGTTTCTCAAATGCTTCATGAAGCTTGCCCTGGTTGCCTTTTACCGCTAACAAATAATCAGCGCCTTTATCAACGATTTTCTTGGCAATGTCCCTCTGACACCCCATGGCGTCTATAGTTATGAGGCAGCCACGGATTTCCAGGAGATCAAGCAATTCAGGTATGGCGGTAATCTCGTTACTTTTATCATTAATTTTAATTTGGCCAAGAACCAATTCGTTTGCAGTCGCAAATGCACTCACCATGTGAATTGCACCTTTGTCCTTGCCTTTATCGTAAGAGCCTCTTGCTGTTTTCCCATCAATTGCAATGATCTCACCATTGGTTGTCTGGTGACAGGCTTGCATCCACTCAATAAAGCATTTCTGAAATTGCTTTGGGTTAATAGCAGCAACTACTCTGGAAATTGTATGATGTGAAGGAATACCGTATTCAAATTCACCATACTTTTTTAACCATTGCAGTCTTTCATTGCCGAAGTCTTCAATTTCTTCCCAACCTTCACAACCTGCAATAACAGCACAGATGGTTAAGAGCAGAATATCGGCAAGTTTATGATCTACTTTCCATTGCTGGCGTGCGTCATAAATGACAGATAGCCTATTCATTAAATCAAATGCATTCATTTCCAGGACATCCAAATCTTTTTTATACAAGACAATGGATGTGTATTTTACTCTATAGGTGGATATCCTTATAGCCATTGAGCTCAGTGGCTTCGGGGGCTTTCATGATTTTTCCCTAACTGGTTTAGTGCGCCGGACCAAATACTCATAAACACCGTGAACCCACGCTGACATGCCCAACAAGACACCGCAGATTTCATAGCGACTGACACAGAACCCAAAGACATGCACTGCTGAGAACTACTCAGAACTGGATTTGAACAGGCTGGTTGCTAGCATGGATTTTGGTTCGTGACTCGTCCACTAAAAAAATAGAAAAAACTTGCACACTGCTGCCGGCTAACGCCTGCAGCATCGGCAGACAAAATTGGCGGTCCGTTGCCTGCACTTGTTATGTGCCGGGTACTGGATAAATAGTAACAACAACACTACCGCCGACCCCGGCCAATTTTTTTATTGCATCTGACTCTATTCTTGAATGAAAGTTATTTGGTGTAGTCCCACTTTCATAGCCAAAGTCAAAATCTCTCCTTAGTGCTTTGTCCCAGATATCTCTTGATGATTTGGACAAACCATCAATTAAAGAAACATACTCAGCAATTATCTCATCGATCCCGCTACAGGCTGTTTCAAAGGATCCATAATAAATACCATCAATCTCTTCATTACGAAACACGCAAACACGCTCCCCCCATTCCTCGATGATGGGAGATATATCAATCGACGATTCGATATCTAGATCTATGTTAAGAAAGTGGATCTCATTCATAGTAACTTAACTTGATTTGGCACATAACGCTTGCATAAGCGGTGGCGCGTCAAGCGCCGTCCGCTGGATGCTCTTGTTATGTTTCGGTTCCTTTCATGTACTGCGAATATAATATGTCAGCAAAATCAGTTTCATTTATTTTTTGTATGACCAAATCTCGAACTGCATTTGCTAAAAGCTCATTATCTTCTGTGATTTCATAGTCATTCAGAGAAAGATATTCAAGAGCAACAGCTAATCCTGTGCGTTTATTCGCATCTGGACAGGCATGAGAAACTGCAATAGATGCAGTATATTTAGCAGCTATTTCAAATATATCATCTAAACCTTCGTAAACTATTGCATTATCAATGCGGCTTAATGCTCCTTGCAACTTGGATACATCAACTGTGCCTTTCATCCCTGGCTCAGTAGTAAGAATAAATGCATTGATCTCAATCACACGCTCAAAGGGAAAGCAAATGATATTCATCACATATCAGCCAGTTTTTTGAAAGTTTTAGCGTGAGTTCTTAGAGCAAGCTTTGTTTCTGATTTTATTATTTGCCGCCCAGCATCACCTGAAAGATCAAGCTTCTTTGTTGCTTTTATTTTCGGTCTTTCAACAGGCAGCACACCATAGTCTTCAACTTTTGAATTCATAATTTTTACCTTATTTAAATCTTTGTGGGGTATTATAGCTCGACGGGTTGAGTTGAGAAACATAACAGCTATTAAAACTCAAACGAGTGATATCAGATATTACACTCACACGCGCCATATCCCCCCAAATCAGAGAAAATCAACGCACTCGAGATATAATCCCGTTTTTTCAATCCGTCAAAAAGTCATTAATTATCAACAGACTACGAGCTATTCTACCTACCGTCCCGAATAGGCCGCAAGTGAGTTATTTGCTTTCTGGTATTTTCTTCAAAAATACTGTACAAAATTACAGTTATTGAGTTTACCATGCCATCTGCTTTTATGACTGAAGCAGACAAAACTCTGAGAGTGAGGGGCTATAGCTTTAAAATCAAGCTGACGGTTTCTTTAACAAAAAAACGGCAGCTGACACCCTAAAAGAATTCGGCAGCAATTCCAAAAAACTGGATGCAGGCCTGGGAATGACCGGCGTCCTGCACACTCATAGCCGACGACTGGATTACCATCCCCATATACACTTTCTCGTGCCAGGTGGCGGCATCAATACCCGACGAAAAGAGTGGCGCAAACTCACAGGCAACTACCTGTTCAATGGCAAGAATCTGGCCATGGTCTTTCGAGCCAAACTCCTTCGCGCCCTGGACGAAAAGGGACTACTATCTCCGAGCCTGAAAACAAGGCTACCCAAAGAGTGGGTCGTCAATTGCAAAGTAAGCGTTCAAGCAGGGTATAGACTCCCCCTACTTATCGAGATCGGATTTTAACGGATTGGCCCCGAATTTCTCTTTCCAGATTCGTGGGATTAGCTCCCGGATATCTCGAGCCGGATGGTAACTGATGCGCTGAAGCACATCGACGAAGTACTTGTATGGATCAATGCCTGCAAGAAGACAACTGACGATTAACGTCTGAAACACGGCTACATTGACTGCCCCTTCTTCTGTCCAGCAAAAAAGCCAGTTCTTTCTCCCCATCGGGATACACCTGAGACTTCGCTCCAGGTGATTCGTATCAATGGCGACATCCGGATTATCCAGATAAAGCCGTAGCTCTTTTTCCCGTTTGTTCACGTAGCCAAGAGCCTTGCTCAATGGGTTGCTTTTCACCAGATTCAGGCGACGAAGTTGTTCTTTATGCCAGTTAAAGAACTGATCAACCAGTGGCTTGGCATTCTGTTGGCGGTATTCCTGCTTTGCTTCGCCTTGCAGCCCAGCTTTGCGGATTTCGTCTTCGACTTGATAGATCGCACCTATGCAGTCCAGCGCCTCTTTTGCGGCTTCTGGCTCGACCTCTTGTGACTTGACGAAGTACCTCCTGCTATGTGTCCAGCACTGGGCATGGATGATTTTGGGATATTTCATGCACAGGCGGTCGTATTCCGAATAACCATCGGTCAGCAAGACCCCCTTATACTCTTTCAGATAAGGTTCTACGACCCTGCCAGAACGATTGGTGGAGAAGGTAAAAGCTATCTCATTCTGGTCTCCGTAAAAACACCAGAAGTAGCCTCTTTGCATCTTGCCCTTGCTTTTACGGCCCGCTTTTCCGGGCGTTTCATCCAGAGTGAGGACACGACTTTCCAGACAGCTGTTGAGCACTTCGTCAGCGATGGGTTTGAGTAAGTGCCCGGCACGCTGCTCAAGATGTGTCAGGGTTCCACGGCTGATGGTAATACCACTGGACTCAAGTTTCTGATGCTGGCGGTAAAGCGGTGCGTGAAAGCGGTACTTCTCTACCAGCAGACCTGCGATAAAGCTGACATCGGCAAAGCTGCGATCAAATAATCCTGATGGTGCGGCTACCGTTGTTAGCGTCTGGCTGGGCTTATGGCGAACGACTTCGCGCTGATATTTCAGGATGACATAGCTGGCAGGGCGCTGCGCCAGCCGATAGGTGTACTTGTAGTCAATGATTTCGTACTGGTCTGCGTCTTCACCCTTCATTTCTGCAGCAGGCATCGGGATGAGTTCAATCGGTACATCTTCAGTAAAGCGCAGTCCCTGATCGGTCACACAGTCTTCAGGGCGATTCTTTTTCCGCCGTTCGTAAGTGATGGTTTCTGTGGGAGTTTCCTGCTCTTCAGGCTTGTCCTGAAGGATTTCTCCCAGCGCCAGCTGGTCCGGATTCTCAATCAGGCGCTTTTCGGATTTTTCACCAAATAGCTGTTGTTTAAACCAGGCCAGCTGATGTTTAAGAGAAGCTATTTCCTGATCACGCTCCGACAGCAAGACCAGGATCTGCTGGAGCAGGTCCTGGTCAGTGGTGCCGGGGGTCGAAACAGGTAATTTCATGGCGGTTAAAGATAGACCTTTGACTCTCCTTTTGTGTAACGGGACGGTTGATGTTTGTAGCGTTTATATTGCTGAACGCAGCGGGTATCAATGCCTTCAAGGATGAGCTTCAGATCTGTCCACGCCATTGTTTGCTTGATGGATTTGCCTGCATGAGTATGAAACTGACCCTGTTCCAGTCGTTTGCTCCAGATACAGTATCCACTGCGATCAAAATACAGCACCTTGCACTGGGTTTGTTTGCGGTTGATGAAGACAAACAGCTGGCCGCTGAGTGGGTCTTCTTCAAGTTTGTTTCTCACCAGGGCAGACAGGCCGTCGTAGGATTTACGCATGTCGGTGGGCCGGTTGTAGAGCCAGATCCGAACCTGAGATTCTGGAAAAAACATGATCAGCGACGCATACGAAGAATAACGCCACCGGGCAGCTCAAGTTCCAACTGCCAGTTTAAGCTGGCTGGAGGCTCAGTCAGCCCGTTTGGGACTTCAACCCATTCCGGGGCAGAAGCCTGAGCGATATCAAAGGAGTCAGTGTTGTTGTAATTCCTGAGTTTGCGTTTCCAGTTTGTGAATGTTGCCAGGCTTATGTTTTGAGTTTGGCAAAAAGCTTTCTGGCTCAAGCCACTGGCTATTTGCTGATCAATGATCTGTTGCCACTGCTCAGGGTTGAGACGGGTAAAGGGTTTTGTCAGTTGCTTCACGTTAGGTATCTCCTGCGTTGTTTGCAGGGGAAAGGCTGGCAGTCAGGTTGTGATTTTTGAAGACGTCCTCAAATGAGCGGTTACATTGCAAAAGGGTTGGCAAAGGATTACCAGCACTTGAATATCTACCCCGCTATCTGTACCGAGGCGTGATCAGTGACAACAACATCCTGGCCAGCAAACGAGGAAAGGTGACCTTTTCTTACCTCAACAGTGAAACCGGCAAAAAGGAGAAGCGAACCCTGCCAGAAGAAGATTTCCTGTGGCTGGTACTGAAACATGTATTACCCAGGCGACTTCGACGATCGCGGGATTACGGATTTTTACACAGCAAGGCAAAAAAACAATTATGACTGGTGCAACTGGTTTTAAATGTGATGGTCAAAGCATTCGAACCCGTCATTCGCCCGAAATTCAAATGCAGGCGTTACGGTGAGTCTATGAAACAGATTGCGTTCAGTTTCCTGAAACCGACCTGAGCTATTGACACATCAACAAAAACCGCCATTCACAAGCAAGGAGGAAATGTAAGCCCAGCCAGACAGATCCGACATATCCAAGACTACCGTAATGCAGTGGTCTGGAGACACTCATCCTGAATAAATAGCGTTCAGAAAAAACGTTTTGATTCAAGGTCCGCCAGAAAAGTAAACTCCAATAGGCTTTCCTTACCAGAATTCAACCCGGGCTTGTGCAACAACAGGATAAGATTGCGGCTGGGCACAATCTATCCTTATTTGTTATGTGATTTGTTTCAGTCCTTTTGGATGTAAGTTTTTAATTGACTCATGGCATACCAAAGCCTTCTGGGTCTTCCGAGCCTTTCCATTCCGGCCAGCTCAGCAGCTTTTTCACCTCATCCTTGGGCAAACCTTTGTCATGATACATGGACGAGAAGGCGCGGAACAGCTCCATACTGAACTGGCCATCCACTTCCCAAGGCTGTTCATTTTCCGAATTTGATTGAGGAAATGACTGCTCCTGAATTAACTCATATTCTCCCGGAAGGGCAACTTGGGGAGAATTATTCGTTGCAATTATTAGTATGTGGAAATTACCATTTGGAAGTTGTACTGAGTTATAAATTAAAGAGGCTACCATATTATTATCTACTGAAGCAGTTGCACTAGCCCCATTTGAAATGCTCTGTCCACTTAATATTCCTTCTATATTTTCATTTGTGTGATATAAATAAGAACTACCGCTAGTGCTTGTAATTATATACATGATATGACCGTTGCTGATATTCTTAACTTCTGCTAAATACTTAATAGCTTCAGGAATACCTGAAACATTGAGAGTTATAGTTTGGTTTTCGTTTGAAATTATAAATTTATAAGGTTCAATTTTAGTAATCGTTGAGTAGCAAACGGGCACCCCTAAAAAAAATAATATGCAGCTCTTTAGCACATGTTTGATAGTTTTTAACATCATTTAGTCCTGTTTCACTCGATGGAGTTTAGACAGTAGCATAAAGATGATAGGTTGCCATTTAATCACAGTCACATAACGCCGCGCTCACCCGCTGACAAACATGGCGCTTGTTTTGCGCAAGCAAGACGAGTGACAGGTTTAGCAGTCGGTTGCAGCGCCTTGTTATGCATCTGTCTGCTCTAGCTCCAAAGGTTCTAATAAACGAAGATCAATGCCTATATGTTTCTGAAAACTTCCTTCATCCATGTGATACCAGATTGGAGTTAAGCTACTTGTAAATTTTACGAGTGCAAACTCGTGTTCAAATTCTTTAAAGCCTATACCTTTGGGCCAATGATCAATCCAAATTAGCTCTCTATCTTTTTTAGGAGAACTTTCTTCGTCTTTTGGGGTGTTCAGTTTTAAGTAAAATCTATAGCCTTTTAGAAACAACGAGCAAGCTATAGCCCATGGCTTGCTTGTCTTATTGTCGGAAATAAATTTTTCTATTTCAGTAATTTTTCCATCGTTAGGTAACATAGTCTCTGACTTTTTTGGGAAAAATCTCTCCCTTATATCTGTGTAGATATACTCAATTCGGTTTGTAGTTGATGTCCCCACATTTTCTGGTAATGCGGTACATACACCAACAAATTTATCTTTATCGTCAGTAAATATTCTTATACGACACTTTCCAGGAGTATTCGCCCAAAAGCCATCATATTCATACATGAAATCTTCAATCTTTCTCATAAATAAGCGATATCTCCCTTTGCATAACGCCATGCTGTGGGGCGCCGCACAGCGGCGTCCCAGCCCCTTCAGGGGCGACACCAGCAACTTGTTAGCATGGCAGCCCACCCGCAAGGGCAAATGGTGAACGATGCAGAGGATTAGCAGCCTTCTTGCTGAACTGATTGAAGCACACAATCTCTGATATTTAAAAGCTTCCAGGCGATAAAGAAGCTGATGCAACTTTGAACTGGCATAGGGCCACTGAGCAAAAAGTACCGATAAACTGAAAACCAACGCTGTCATGCCCAACGATACACCGCAGATTTTTCAGCGACAGACTTCACACCAGCAGACATGAACTGCTGAGAACTACTGAAAAGTTAGTGTAACAGTGTCTTTTTGCTGGGAGGTTCTAACTCGAAACCCACCATAGACAGTGAACCCAAAAGCTCTTTTTGAAAACTGGTCTTTTCACAACCAGAAACTCTCTATTATTGCTGCCTGCTAACAGCTATTAAAACTCAAACGAGTGATATCAGATATTACACTCACACGCGCCATATCCCCCCAAATCAGAGAAAATCAACGCACTCGAGATATATCCCGTTTTTTCAATCCGTCAAAAAGTCATTAATTATCAACAGACTACGAGCTGTTCTACCTACCGTCCCGAATAGGCCGCAAGTGAGTTATTTGCATTTTTGGTATTTTCTTCAATAATACTGTACAAAATAACAGTTATTGAGTTTACCATGCCATCTGCTTTTATGACTGAAGCAGACAAAACCCTGAGAGTGAGGGGCTATAGCTTTAAAATCAAGCTGACGGTTTCTTTCAACAAAAAGACAACCGGATCTACATTGATATGACAAACCCGTGTTCTCATACAGTAAAAAGCCCTTGTCGCAAAATACAAGAAGCACGCTACCGCCCTGAGAGTAAATCTGCCGAAACAGCAGACAAGCACATATCCCTAGGCTCAATGGCATTCTGGTTGGATGAGTAAACAGGTTCTATTGAGCGACATTGTGCCAGTATTTTCCATTGAAGGGCAGGTATTGGGGCTTAATTTTTGGCAACTGGAGTAAAAATTCTTGAGGTTTGGTAGGACCTGAAGATCCCAGGTCCTGAAAAGTCTATCAGCGCTCAATACGCCAGGTGGTTCCTTCCCGACTGTCCTGCAGGATAATACCCTGACTGGCCAGCTCCTCACGGATACGATCCGCTTCAGCATAGTCACGAGCCTTCTTGGCATCTTTGCGCTTCTGAATCATTGCTTCAATCCAGGCTTCATCGACCTCGGCTCCGGACTTCAGGAAAGACTCGGCATCACCTTGCAGAATACCCAGGATACCACCCAGTTTGACCAGCAAAGCTGCCAGCGGCATGGCTTTCTGCTTATCTTCGGCACGAATGGTATTCAGCTCACGTACCAGTTCAAACAGGGACGCCAATGCTTCCGGTGTATTAAAGTCGTCATCCATGGAAGCCATGAACTTTTCTTCAAAACGAGTGCCTTCAGCCGCAGTGACACCAGCCACATCCAGTCCTTTCAGTGCAGTGTATAGACGCTCAAGGCGAATAGACGCCTCTTTCAGACTATCTTCCGAATAATTAACCGGACTGCGGTAATGACTGGAAATCAGGAAATAACGCACGACTTCGTCCGGGTACTTATCCAGCACCTCACGAATCGTAAAGAAGTTACCCAGGCTCTTGGACATTTTCACATTATCAATGCGAATGGCACCTGAGTGCATCCAGGTATTCACGAAGGTCTGACCGTTGGCCGCTTCACTCTGGGCAATCTCGTTTTCATGATGAGGGAACTTGAGATCTGAACCGCCGCCGTGAATATCAAAGGTTTCTCCCAGGCAGCACTTACCCATAACCGAGCACTCTATATGCCAGCCAGGACGGCCATTGCCCCAAGGTGAAGGCCAGCTTGGCTCACCTTCTTTAGCTCCCTTCCAGAGCACAAAGTCCATAGGGTCTTCTTTCTGCTCATCGACTTCGATACGGGCACCGGCTTCCAGTTCTTCCAGAATTTTTCCAGAAAGCTTGCCATAGCCATCGAATTTGCGAACCCGGAAGTAAACGTCGCCATTGCCCGGTGCATAAGCAAAGCCTTTCTCAACCAGGTCACTGATCATTTCGATCATACCTTCCACGTGCTCGGTCGCCCTGGGTTCCTGATCAGGCTCCAGATTGCCGAGACGTTTAAAGTCTTCACGCATGGCGGCGATCATACGATCTGTCAGCACGTCAATAGTTTCACCATTATCAGTGGCGCGACGAATGATCTTGTCATCAATATCAGTGATATTGCGAATGTAAGTCAGGTTGTAGCCTTTAGCTCTCAGGTAACGGGAGACCACATCAAAAGCCGTAACCGTTCTGGCATGACCAATATGGCACAGGTCATAAACTGTCATACCACAGACGTACATCCGCACATGATTTTCATTCAGTGGTTTAAAGGCTTCTTTGGTTCTGGTCAGGGAGTTGTATATCTGCAACACGTTCTTTGTCCTGTAGCCCGATGATCCAGGCTGTATGCTCTCCCTGAAATGGGAGAGCTTGATTCCACTCGTCAGACTTTACTGGCCCAGGTATCCTTGAGACCAATCGTCATATTGAACACGGGTTTTTCAGAACAGTGTTCACGTCGATCGGCGACAAAATACCCTTCCCTCTCGAACTGAAAGCCCTGTTCCGGCTTCGCTTCTACCAGAGAGGGTTCAACCCAGCCTGTCACCACTTCCAGGGAAGACGGATTCACATGAGCCATAAAGTCTTCATCACCCTTGTCTGGAGCAGGGTTATTAAACAGGCGATCGTACTTACGGATTTCTGCCTGCTTGCCATGGCTCGCTGACACCCAATGAATCACACCACGAGGTTTAATACCTTCAGGAGGGTTTTCTCCCACTGTACCGGGTACATAGCTGCAGTGAATCTCAGTGATTTTGCCCTGCTCATCTTTAATTACCTGGTCTGATTTGATGACATAGGCACTGCGCAGGCGCACGTACTCACCCGACACCAGTCGCTTGAATTTTTTGCGTGACAGAGTGGTGTCTTCAGTAAAATCTGAACGATCAATATACAGTTCACGTGTAAACGGCAGTTTACGCTCACCCAACTCAGGCTTGTTAGGGTGTGCCGCTGCGGTCATTTCCTGTACCTCGCCTTCAGGCAGGTTGGTAATCACGACTTTCAGCGGATTGATAACCGCCATGGCACGTGCTGCGTTGTTGTTCAGGTCGTCACGGATCGCATGTTCCAGCATGGAAACATCAGCAATACCGTCGGAACGACTGACACCCACCATATCGGAGAATTTGCGAATAGAAGCCGGTGTGTACCCACGCCGACGCATACCGGACACGGTAGGCATACGGGGGTCGTCCCACCCTTCTACGATACCTTCATCCACCAGTCGCTTCAGTTTTCGCTTGCTGGTGACGGTGTAGTTCAGGTTCGTTCTGGCAAACTCGAATTGTCTCGGCCTTGATGGCACCGGCAGGTTCTCGATAAACCAGTCGTATAACGGACGGTGGTCCTGAAATTCCAGTGTACAGATCGAGTGCGTTACCCCTTCAATGGCATCTTCCTGACCATGGGCAAAGTCATAGCTTGGATAGATACACCACTTATCACCCGTCTGGTGGTGAGGCACCTTGCGGATACGGTAAAGAATCGGATCACGCATATTCATGTTGGGGTTCTGTAGATCAATCCTGGCCCTCAGGCTGCACTGACCTTCTTCATACTCACCGGCACGCATCTTTTCAAACTCTGCCAGATTCTCTTCTACAGACCGCTTGCGGCATTCCGTTTCAACGCCAGGGGTATTAAAGTCACCCCGGTTTTTAGCCATGGACTCGGCGTCCTGATGATCCACATAGGCCTTACCTTCTTTGATCAGGTAGAGAGCCCATTCGTAAAACTGATCAAAGTAGCTGGAAGCATAGCGAACCTCTCCGCTCCAATTGAAACCCAACCAGCGAACATCTTCCTGAATGGCATCGACATACATCTGCTCCTCTTTTTCGGGATTCGTATCATCAAACCTCAGGTTACATTGGCCATTGAATTGCTCAGCCAATCCAAAGTTCAGACAGATGGACGTGGCGTGTCCAATATGCAGAAAGCCGTTGGGCTCCGGCGGAAATCGGGTCTGAACCGATTGAACCAGACCTGCAGCCAGATCCTTTTCAATGATCTGCTCAAGGAAATTACCGGATTTTGATGGTTTGTTGGATGAAGTGTCTGTTGTGCTCATTGCAACCAGCGTCTTGGAAGAGAAAGCCCTCTCTGATACAGAAGCCCGGAGACATCAGACCGTTCAGGATCTGACTCGCCCATGCTCTAGAGGGAATGCATTATTTTACCGTAAAAAAATCTTTTGCCATCCAGAGCGATAATAGACTTTTCAATCGCCCATGGCTGTTTGGTTAACGCCTGAGACTAACATTTTCCCGTCGAAGGGTACAAGTCAGACCGACTTTTGGCTTGCGGTTTCAGTAAATAGTTTCCTGCATCTCAAGCAGCTTGATTAAGTCACCCATCGCTGTTTATTCCACTCTGACCTTTTACACCTGTCTCATAACCACCTAGAATTGGAGGTTTTCCGTTCGCGGATCATCTGAACAGAGATTACGGTAACCCTATGGTTGTACTGCACACCAATTTTGGCGATATCAAACTGGAACTGGACGCTGAAAAAGCCCCCAAAACTGTGGCTAACTTTCTGGAATATGTAAAGAGTGGCCACTTTGACGGTACCATCTTCCACAGGGTCATTGATGGTTTTATGATCCAGGGCGGTGGTTTTGAACCAGGTATGCTTCAAAAAGAGACACAGACACCTATCGAAAACGAAGCAGACAACGGCCTGAAAAACACCATTGGCACTATTGCCATGGCCAGGACGATGGACCCACATTCAGCTTCATCGCAATTCTTTATCAATGTTTCTGACAACCATTTCCTTAACCACACCTCCAAGACGCCGGATGGCTGGGGCTATTGCGTATTTGGTCAGGTCACTGAAGGTATGGATATTGTGAACAAGATCAAGGCGGCTAAAACCACCTTCCGGGCCGGTCATCAGGATGTTCCTGAAGATGACGTGTTGATTGAGTCTGCGGTCGTCGAATAGGAAGCCGATTGAATGAACATACAGTTCATTTCTGACCTGCATCTGACACCCGAACGCCCGGACATTGTCCGGGCGTTCACTTCTTTCATGCAGGAGCAGGCTTCTCAATCAGATGCTCTTTACATTCTGGGCGATTTCTTTGAATACTGGGTGGGCGACGACGCCATGGAACCCTTTCATCATGACATAGCCCGTCAACTCAAAGCCTACTCTGATTCAGGCAAGCCACTGTTTGTGATGGCAGGTAATCGTGACTTTGCCATCGGCAAGGATTTCCTGAGAATGACCGGAGCCACCTGGCTCAATGACCCCTGCGTCATTGACCTGAATGGCGAGACGGTTCTGCTGATGCACGGTGACCTGCTCTGCACGGGTGACACGCAATACCTTCGCTACCGCAAGATTATCCGCAACCCTCTGGTTCTGGGCATACTTCGCCTCACTCCACGGAGTTACCGGAAAAAACTGGCTCAAAAATTACGCAGCAAAAGCAAAAAATCCAAATCCACGAAGTCTCTGGCCATCATGGATGTCACTCCGGAGGAGGTGGTTCGGGTAATGGACAAGTATCAAGTCAAAACGCTGATTCATGGTCACACTCATCGCCCGGATACCCATGAAGTCGAGCTGGCTTCAGGTACCGGAAAACGGATTGTACTTGGCGATTGGGACCGGCAGGGTTGGGTGCTAACCTGTGACGAATCAGGACTGAAAATGGACGCTTTCTGTATCGAGCCACTCCTGTAAGTTGAGATAATACCGACCCGGCACCTACTGCTATCTATCCATCTTCCAATAGCGATGATGGCTTCTTATGGATTATCATTCGTCCTTCAGGATTCCCATTGACGTTGTAGTCATATGATCCTCCCGAACAACAAATGAAGGCTGCCATGGCCACCACCCGTTAATCTCGACATGTCTTTTCCCTGAAGACCACCTGCCCAGCGGCGTATCCCAATGATAGAATTCTGTAGTGCTGGGTATTGCATCAACAAACTCCATTTTCAGGGCCAGTTCTGTTGCATTCAATGGAATACCCTCCATAGTTCTGGTCATAAAACCAACAATATCCTGATGCAGCTCCTTCTCACCTTCCGGAGTCTGGAACTTTAAGGTTGCCTTGATAAAGTAACTCCCCTTGTTTTCGAAGATGATTTGAAAAGCTTCAATCTCTTCCATCCAGTAAGGAATGACCTGCTTGCCACTAATCGACGCAAAGGTGTATGCAACAGGAACAAGATCTTCAGTTGTGGTGTTTGGTTGACTGGGCCAGATAGTGCTGATTACATCAGTATCACCCCCGGCGCTGGAGTAAGATGCCTTTGCAAAACCATGCCCAAGCATGCTCTGTAAATTGCTGGCCTTGCCGGTAATACTCCACTGGGAAGAGTCTGAGAGTGACGCAACATTCATCCCGCTTTTTGCCAGAAGCACACTGGTTACCACTCCAAACCCCTGGGAAATGGCATCGGCTCCAGGATCATACATCTCCATATCTGCAGCGACTGATTTCAAGAAATCCATATTCTCATTGATAACCCGAAATGGCTCTTTCAAACTGTGCTCCTTTACCAGATCCCATTGAGCTATCATCGCTCCTCGTTTGCTGAACTGCCATTTAAGGTCCGTACTTACGCTCGCTTTTGATGACTGATCATTCATTGGAAATGAGGCTACCTGAGGACCTTTAACATGAGTAGTCGATATTTTCAGCTCTTCAGAAATGTCACCGGAGTCCACAGAGATTTTGGAAATCTGCTGCCCTGCAGAATGAAATATTCCAGTATCAGTATCAATCACACCGATCGCACCCGGCTTAATAGCAAGATCCAGCCCCCAGTTCCCCCAAAAGTTTGGCCTGACCTCTCGTATCAGAGCATTGAAACTATTCGACGGGTCCTCTGGGTCAAGAATCGATAGAGAAGAACTGGAAAATAACTGTCCAGCTCCAGAAAAAAAAACGATCAGCAGCAGTGATTTTCTTTTCAGCAGGGGCATTGCATATCTCCCGAAAACCAGTATCCCAGTCAAACTGAATCAGAATGAAGGTGGGAAATCAGAGATGAGAAGCCGTAAGAATAGAGTCAGTTGAAAGCACTTTACGCAACAGCTATAGAGATAAATAAAAAATTTACAGCACAGGGTAAACCCACTAAGTATTCGATTATAGACTACGAAGCTGATCTACCATTCCCTGATTGGCTACATTTCAGGCAGTAGCCGGAACGCCACTGTGAAAACGGAAGGTTTCATCAGCGGACTCAATGGCTTCCCGTTCTACTTTGGCAAAAAAAGCCACTCGCTCTTCTATGGGTTCTTCTGAAAGACTTTCTGCCAGAGTCAGGTAATCTTTGAAATGTCGACCCTCCGACTTGAGCAGTGACATGTAAAACTTCTTCAGCTCATCATCAAGATATGGGGCCAGCTTGTGAAATCGTTCACAGGAGCGGGCTTCAATGTAAGCACCAATAATCAGGGTGTCCACCATTCGAGCAGGCTCCCAGGTTCTTACGTGCTTTCTTAGCGCTCCGGCATAACGTGAAGCTGACAGGGTTCCATAAGGAATATCCCGTTTTTTTATAATGGCCAGAACTTGTTCAAAATGCCTCAACTCCTCACGAGCCAGGCGCGACATTTTGTTGAGCAACTGAAAATGCCCGGTGTAGCGATACATCAGGTTCAAGGCAGTGGAAGCCGCTTTTTTTTCACAATTGGCGTGATCAATCAGCAGAATATCCTGATTTTTCAGCGCTTCTGCAATCCATTCATTTGGCGTCACACAGGGTAAAAAAGCATCCAGTTCAGGAAAAAGTTCGGTCAGGCTCTGGTCACTCATTATTTCTATGTCTCTTAGCAACAAAATCCAAACAACCAGGTCCTGGTAAACGACCCTGATTAAGTTTGAATAAGGGTAAAAATTCAGGCACTACGTTACCTTTAAAGCTGAATGCTGTCATGGGTTGATGCCTGTTAATAGAGCCATCGTCACAAATTTCTGATTAACAAGTTAACGATATTAATGCAGATCATTTTTCCTCATCGGGCTATTCAGTTCGATCCCATTAGTCTATAAAAAAAACAGTTAGAGTTGAGACCCCCTCAGGGTTATAGAAATTCTTAAGGTATAAAGGAGCAGGCCATGCAAGGAATACAACGAATACTCGTTATTGTTGATACTCGCAAAGCCCGTCATGTCGCACTCAATCGAGCCACCCAACTGGCCAGGGCAGCCCATTGCAGTCTTCATATTCTGGCTCCGAACCCCAAACCTGACGCAACGTCTGCTGAGGTACTCTCTACACTTAGCAAAAATGTCGAGGCCGACGGTATAGAAGTCACCAGTCAGGAGTCGTGGCGAAATAACCTTCTCGACACCATTATCCATGTCAGACAGATGGAACGCAGTCATCTGGTTATCAAGGATTTCCGGCAGGAAAGCTTTATGGAAAAGCCTTTCTCTACTCCTACAGATTGGGCTTTACTGAGAAAAAGCCGGGTTCCGGTCCTTCTGGTTCGTCATGATCGTCCGTGGGAAAATGAGCCTATGCTCGCGGCCATTAAGGCCGATCCCGGAGATGCCGACCATCAACAGCTGAATAAGGCCATCATGGAAAATGCCAGAGTGGTCAGAGACTATTTTGATGCACAGCTGCATCTGGCTTCTGCCTACCCCACCATAATGCTGGCAGTATCCGACAAGGGTGACGGTCAGACCAATGAGGAGCGTTACCTTCAGAATTGTCAGCATTTTGCCAAAGATTACGGGATTACCGAGGACGCTATCCACCTGGTCACTGCACCAGCGGAGACCATGATTCCGGACCTGACCCGTGAGCTGGCGGTATCACTGCTGATCATGGGCACCAATGCCCGTTCAGGCCTCAGTGGACTGACCCTGGGCAATACGGCTGAGAAGTTGGCCAGCAATATCGACTGTGACCTGCTTGCGGTTCAATCCAGACACCACATGCTGCCGCTGGAGCGTGAGCTGGAAGCCTGACCAGATTCCTGAGTGCTACTTTCTGTCAGGCCCGTCAGGCAGCGAGAAAGTAGCTTCATAGGATTAAGGTACGGATAGGCCCCGGATACATTGCTCTTATCAGGCTTGGCTCAATGCCATTGTCAAGGTGACTGCCTATATTTTTGTCATTTATGGTAGCCTCCAAAGCACAGTGGAACACGTCAGTGCCGACACGATTCGGGACGAAAACGGCAAGAGCTTCTATATTGTTCGGGTTAGAACGAAAAAAAACCATCCGGGCACTTCCGAGAACCCGTTACCGATTATTTCTGGAATGCAGACCAGCGTTGGCACTTCCACAGAAGAATATCGGTTCCGGATTACTTGCTTAAGCCGATCCGTCGTTCTGCTCTGAGAGAAGCCTGAATAGTAGGAAACTGACCAACAACAGACAGCCTGTGACCAAAACTGGAATCCATCGGTCTTAATTCCTGATTAGGCGGCTTCCAATTTTGTAAAACGCCGCATTGAATTTGCTGAGGAAACTGATGGCCAACGAAGATTCAGTAGTAACCCCTATCACAACACATGGGGTTGAAGACCCTGACACTGGAATGTCTGCCAGACAGTTCGGAGCTCAGATCGTCGTTGATCGAACCAGACCCGTTTTTCAGAGGGAACTGTCGGATATTTCCACCAGTCACCAGCCTGTATTCCCCATCAGGCTGCACACGGCTCACGAACTTCTGCAAAGCCCTGCCCTGACCACCACTATTGATTACGCAAATTATGTCAGCGCCCCGGAACTGCCTGCCCTGCTCTGCACCCTGAAGCAGGCAGGCAGAAAGGATCTGATTGACCAGATATTCATCCGCCATAAACAGGATACCAGCGACAGCCATTGCAATTGTCGGTCCGTCGATGATCCGGCTTGCACCATCAACTATCCGGACCCCACACATCAGCCGCTTCTGGTTGTGAATTATGAGGAACAGCAATATGGCCTCTATCCTTCATCCTGAGTACGTCTGATACCAGAGATGCCCGTCGCCCATCCAGAGTTGCTCCGGGTGGGTATTCCTTCTCACCCACAGGTAATCATTGTTGAGACGCGCTATGAACAAGAAAGAACTTGTTGAAAAGGTCGCAGAGCAATCCAACCTTTCAAAGAACAAGGCGGAGCAGGCCGTCAATGCCTTCATTCAAAATACCCAGGATACCCTTGCAAAAGGGGATATTGTGCAGCTGATCGGGTTTGGAACTTTTTCAGTGGTGGATCGAGCGGCGCGCAAGGGAAGGAACCCGCAAACAGGCCAGGAAATTCATATACCCGCCTGTAAATTGCCGCAATTCAAACCGGGAAACAAACTGCGGGAAGTGGTGAAATAACCAGACAACACAAAGTTGTCTACCGCGTCACTACCCAAACCGGCTCGATCAAAGCAAAATGGAGAGGACCTGTCTGGACAATGCCAATAAGGCTTTTGTTCTGACAGGCCTTCGGTGAGCCTCTTTCATTGCAGCCAAAAATAGTTGTTTGATGCTTGGTTATTGAAAAGGCGCTTTTCAGCGCCTTTTATCAAGCAATAGTGTATACAAGCTATAAGAAGCTGTACTTTAGTCCAACCGATATTAATGAACTTTCGCTGGCTGCTCCGCCTCCGTCTTTCAAATAGAATGTTTCAAAACCATCATCGGTCTTGAGATTAATGTTTTTCTCAGAAAATTTTGTGAAAGTATATTCACTGTAAATTTTCATCCTCGGACTTAGTTGATAGGCGTAATTAAACGATAAAGAGGTGTAAGTTGAATGGCTACTGCCTTTGCCGTCATAAGTCGTATCACTAAGATGGTGCGTATCGAAGTCTTCAGCTTTAACCAGAGGGCTCCATTTTATTTGGGCACCATACTGAGACTTTCCGACTCTGTAGTCTCCACTCAATCCCAGATATAACGTTAAAAATGTTTGCTGGTATGAAACTCCAAGAGTGTCATGAGGTATAGTTCCTACATCCTCACCGAAATCGTAATTATATGAACCTCCACGTGCCTCATAGTGCATTTTTTGGCCAAACAGGCCGCCAGTAACGCCTACTTTATAATCGCTTTTTGAAAGCAGCCAATAAGAAGCACTTAGATCTATTGCAGAGGCCCTGGTTGTTTTTGTGTGAGGGTGTTTTGATATGTCAGATGGTTCAGCTATTCCTGACTCCCAGTCCCTATCTGTCAAATAGCCATTGCCTTGCGTCAGTGTCATCCAGTAGTCTGCATTAAATGTCCATCTTGGGTCTAAATCCCAAATTGCACCTAGCTTGATAACAGGGGCATTGTAAGTTTCCCAATCGAGTTGGCTGGCTCGTTCCCCGTCGATATAGACTAACTCGGTCGCCTCTCCATTTAAGACGCCCAACGAGCCTTCAAATGTCACTTTGGCATTTGCACCTGTGGCTGCAAGGGCAAAAAACGGAAATAAAATTAACTTTTTAACAACTCACCTCCGAGCATGTGAAGTGAGAATATGAGCCTCTGAAGCCGATCACCCCATGGCTCTCATGACATTAAGAATGGCCCGCTTTTTCTTCAGGTTCATTCTGTTCAGGCTGCGAATGATCTCATCATCGACTTGAGTGTCGCAGATGGTATCTGCAGGTGAAGTCAGGTACTGATTCCCCCTGCCTGTCGCCAACCATTCAAATGAAACTTCCAGAAGCTCAGCCATTTTGCGGAGATTTTCAAGACTGGGACTGCTCATTTCGGTTTCCCACTGAGCCAGAGCACTTCGGGAGACACCGATCAGATCAGCCAAAACTTGTTGGGAATAACGCTTTTCCTTGCGTGAGCGAAGAATCCTTGTTGTCAGGTTCATCCTTGAACTCTCGTCGATAATCGAAAAAGATACTTTATTAAAATTTAGTGTAACACATGCTCTGGTAATGACCGGTTGCAATTAGAGAATCCTTTCTCCCGACCCCTAACCTGCTTTCAAGATCAGGCTGTTATCCAGCACTGGCCTGAGTAAATCCAGTACTTGTCGGGAGTCAATGGCTTTCAGACACTGGTTATCGTTGCAACTGGTCTTCCTGTGATTCGCGGCACTGACACAGGGCGAACAGGGCAATCCGGCATAGATCGGAGTTGAATTCCCGAGGGCACCGTAAAGTGCGGGTGTTTCCGGACCGAATATCACAAAGGTTTTCAGTTCTGTGACGGAGGCAAAATGAGGAGGTCCGGAATCATTGGACAACATCAGTTCAGAGAGAGAGTAAAGGGGAACCAGCTCCTTAAACTCAAAAGCACCGGCACTGTTGAGACAGCGTTCATGTTTCACCCGCTGTCTGAGAATTTCAGCTTCTGGACGTTCTGCCGGAGCACCGGTAATGACCACCAGAATATCTGAGTACTCGGCCAGCAAAGTCCGAATAACGTCAACGTAACGATCTTTCATCCATCGTCTCTGGGGGAGCAGGTCACTGGCATTAGGGTTCACAAGCACCAGACGCTGAACACCCGGTTCAAAACCGACATAAAGCGATTTCAGCTTGGTGATCACCGATGATCTCAGATCACTGCTTACTTCTGCTCTGGCCAGTTGAATTGACTCATCCAATAGCTCTTTCTGATAAGGCTGATAAGGTGTATTTTGAGAAGCCCTCACCAGAGTCATAAAGTTTTTCGAAATATGGCTGTATGGGTTATACATCACCGGGTGAGTTAAGTAATTACCCCGGTACAGACCCTCTTCATGAACCCGATCAAAACCTGTCCGATTGCTGGCACCGCAGAGTCGACTCAGAATGGCTGTAAAACGTGAGAACAACTCCAGATCAATCACCGTATCAATTTTCTTTTTCCGACACCAGATCAGGAATTTAAGGCTACTGATTGCCAGGCTGAATAAATTATCCGGTTTAATCAGGAAAATATTGTCCCGATGAATGGTATTTAACAACTGCAGGCTGGTCGCATTTTTCTCAAAAATGACAAAATGCAGGGTTTTGCCCTGTCCCTTCAGCCAGCGCATGGAAGGGTCAGCCAGAATAGCACTGCCCATTTCAGACAACTCAATCAACAGTACATTGTTAGAAACCGTCTTCTGCCCCTTATGAATCCAGTCAAAAGGCCAGAAAACCAGTTTTAAAAGAAAACAGAGTGGAACACCCACATAATGATCAACCCATCGCATAGTATCTACTTTCACAGGTTGGCCCCCTTAGCTACATTGGACTTTTGTCCTGAAAAAACAAATACCGTTGCTATGGTGAAATTAAATAACATGCCCGCCAAAACACCGGATATCAGTGCCAGCTGTTTGTATTCCGTAAAGAAAGGTACAAAGGACGTTAATAAATAATAAGTTCCCCAGTTGGGGATAAAACTGACCATACACATAGTCAGATATTTACTCCACTGTTTCAGTTTTTTCTCTTTGGGGACATGGGAAAAAGTAAAAGTACGATTCCAGAACCAGTTCCAGCTGGCAGCGACCCAATAGGAACCACCTCTTGCCAGCAAGTGAGGCACTCCCAGCCACTGCACTGAGAGAGTGTAAAAACCCATATCCACCAAGAATCCACTGGCTCCTACCATGCCGAACTTGGTCAGTCTCTGCCCTGTCATAAATAGCTTGTTCAACAGGGTTCCTGATTGTTTCATGCGAGCTTCCAGCTCGTCCTGATAAAGAGAGAACATACAGTGAGCGGATAAAACCAGAGCCAGCAACGCAAGTACAAATTGTAAATACATAATCACTTTATAAGAGCGGAATCCATTGTCGTAGAATGGCAATACAGCCACGCACAACAAACCCAGAAGAATAAAGACCATCCGACTCTTAAGGCCAGATGCCACTTTACTGGCCAGGAAGTCCCCTGTCACAGCAGCAAGAATACCCACCCAGGCGCCCAGGAAAATATCAAACGGCCAATGAGCCCCGACAACAATGCGTGAGATTGCAGAAAGAATTGCAATCGAAAGAAGCAGGTATTGAGTGAGTGAATTCAAATAAAGAAACGAAAGTCCAACCAAAAGAAAAACCGTACCGGTATGCCCCGAAGGCATGGTATCTGTTTTTAAAACAGGCCCCAGGACATTAACGGCTTCAAGCCCCAGCTCGCCGACCGGACGTGAGAAGGGAAGGAGAGCTTTACCACCACTCAATAAAAAGTCACCCACCAACATGGTAAAAATAATCGCCAGCTGTTTGTCGGGCTTTTTATAAAACAACAACATAGCCAGAGGAAAGAGGAAAAAGCCATCCCCCAGGTTGGTTAATAACACCCAGAAAACAGCAGCGGGCGACTCAACACCCCAGTCATTGACCTGATAAAAAACTGAATGATTGACCTCAGTGACTAAAAACAGCGCCACGAAGGGAAGCAGAAAGCAGCTGGCTTTATAGATTGTTGAGCGAGACCGGCCAGAATCGACTCCGAGCAAATCGGACATTCCTTATATAACCTCGAAACCCTGTCAAAACAGCTTTCAGCGATAAAAATGATGATTCATCATGAACAGATGAAATTATCCAGCACTAAAAACCAAGTTACAGCAAACAGAAGAATATGCAAAGACAGAATAAAAAAACTGATGAAATCAATGTTAAAGGCAAGCCGTACAGAAAAGCACAAAAACCCCATCAATAGACCGGGGATGAGGCTTTAAATAAAACCTCAGTTACTGAGCGGCCTGACACCGATAAAACTGGAATCGATTAACCGTAATAGTGTCCAGCCCGGATTCTGTCTCATCGACCAGTATGCAGGAAAAGTTCTGTATTTTAAGGCGGCCACTCTCAGGGGCTGATTTCTTATCGCGTACCAGCAGACCATAACTACCGGATTCTGGTTTGCCGTGCCAGAAATCAAACTGGGTTAATCGGTCGGTCAGCAGTTGCACGGGTTCAGGGTAGGCATACCAGGCTATGCGACTGGCCTTGGTCCAGTTATCCACCATCAGAACCGATTCTATTCCTGCTTCTTTCTGCCACTTCTGCTTCAATAACTGCGCCTGTTCAGCCGCTGCTTTCCAGCCCACCAGGTCCTTGATGGCTGAGGTCATGAAAGGGAAAGTAGAAAGAGGCATAAAGGCCAGAAAGAAAAACACAAAGCCAATCAGTCCCAGTGACAGGATGGAAGAAAAAACAACCAGACCTTTCACCCACAAACGGGACCAGCCATGGCAGATCCAATAGGCCGACAAAGGCGCCAGTAGTGTCCAACCCAGGGCTGGCCAGTTAGGCAACACTGTGCCATCACCGGCAGACCAGCTGGTCACAGCCAGTAATGGCACAGCACTCCAGATAATCAGCCAGGAAGATGCCCTGTGGCGCTCCGGGATTCGTTTCCTGATCAGTGAAAAAATGGCCGCTATGGCGGCAACATAAGCCAGTATGGAATAGAGAAGCATTTGCGCCAATTGCATGACCAGAGCTTCTTTTAATGACCACTCCTCAACCCCGACACCACGATTAAACTGGTAAGCCAGAGATGCCCAATCGTTGTCAGCATTCCAGAGGAGTACAGGAAAAATCAACACCAGTGCTATCGAAGCTGCCAACCATGGACCGGCCTGTCGAAGCCATCTCAGTCCCTGATGCTGAATCATGAAAAGTATCATGCCCAGGGGCAGGAATACCGCCGTATATTTGCTCAACCCCGCCAAACCAAAGACGATACCCAGAGCCAGCCAATAAGGTAAACAATTGTCATGGTGGATGCGGTAAATCAATTCCAGCGACAAGAGACCAAAGACCATCAGGGGCAGATCAGGTACCAGCCCCCACCCCATCAACTGCAGAATAGGTGCCGTATTGATCAGAAAGACTGCCACCAGTCCGATCCAGACCGGACCATCAGGAAAAAGTATCCTGCTGACCCTGAATGCCAGATAACTGCTTAACGCATAAAGAATCGCAGGGACAAGCCTGACTGTAAATTCATCGTACCCCAGCGGTGCCACCAGAAGTTGTAACCAGCCCACCATAGGTGGATGATCAAAATAACTCAGGGCCGGATGAAGGGCATAAAGTGCATAGTGAGCTTCATCAACACCCAGTGGCACTCCGGATGCCATGGTTAAATGAATCAGGAGCACCGTGGTAATGATACCCCAGGCTGCAACTTGCCCTCGTTCCTGCATGAACACACCCGTTAATTATGATTGGATAAAGCGATCGCCCAAAGTTCCACTACCGATTCTGCATCACTTATCAGACAGGAGTTGAGCAAACTTCCTGAATCTGATTAAAGTATTCCGCCCGGCTTTCCCCTGTCTGATAGAGAACTCATTACTCTACGACAAGGGATGTCTAAAAAAAAGTATGTCAGAGTACCCATATCATTCTGAGACAGTGCGCTTTTTGTGAAAAATGCAGCATTCGGATCTAAGGTAGATGAACTTTTTGTTGTTGCCTCATGGGTCTTTGCTCCTGAGGTACCATAATGTGATGGCTGCAATCCCTCTCTGCCCGAAGCGCCCAAACTGGCCGGAGCAAAGTTTGTTAGTGCTAATCCGCAACTCATACAATATAACATTCTTGAAAAACTATGCCCTTGGACAGTCAACGGATAAAAAAGTTCATAGCTAGCCAACCGTCTTTACGCTGGATCACACATAGCCGTTCTCTTCCTTGGACTCATTCAGCAACGGTATCTCATAGCGAACGAAGTGGTGCTGCACTTCATTGGACTGGTAATCGAATATCCGGACTTTGCCCCCTGCGACAGGTTAAAACTCAACAGGCTAATCGCAATGCAATTGCTGATCCTTTTGTTCATTGAATAATCTACCGTAACGGCCGCTCTGGCATTAAACACCCTGACTAGCAGCCTGTCGGACTTAAGACTGTCCTACTCGGCAACTGCTCCTGCGTTGCTCTAGCTCCTGCATCCATGCAGTCGTGCGGTTGCAATAAATTGGTCTAAAAATCCCTGTTTTTTCGTCAAATAGCTCGCTATTCTCCTCAGAAACAGAGATTTTTATCCTCAATTTCTTGCAATCCTCGCTACGGACGCTTAAGTCCGACAGGCTGCTAGGCCTGGCTTTCGTGAGGATAAGTCTCTCGCAGGAACAGAAATAGGAAACACGCCAGAGCCAGGATTAGTGGAATACACACCAGGGCCCATTGATAGTTGACGACGGTTTGCGCGGCATCTCCTTCTATATCGGCTATCCGCGCCACCAGCCCTGAGCCCGACAGGACCCGACCAGGAATTGCCATGATGATACCGCCCACAATGAACTGCACCGCATTCACAACGGCGGCCGAGGTGCCAATGAGGTGTGGCTCCACCAACTCCGCAGCAATCGGAAAGTTCAGCATGGACGCACCAGCCATCCATCCCCAGGCGAAGAAGAAGATATTCGCTTGTTGCGGTGACATGGAAGGATTTAACAGAATGAATAGAATGGTCAGTAGCTGGAGAAAGCAGCCAACGAACATGGTTTTCCTGCGGCTACGGAAAGTGTCTGAGAGCCAACCCCAAACCGGCGCGCCCAGTGCGAGTCCACCCCACATCATCGAGCTGGTGAAAAACGCGTCAGTCTGCCCCATACCCGCGACCATCAGGTACTTGGGACCCCAAACCACCCCCATAGACAGCATGGTGCCGAAAGTCGCACCACCAATGAGAGCGTTGATCCAACTGTCCGGGATGGATGCCACCTCGTTGATCGCATGCACCACATCGTGCAGGAATTTACGCCCCCCCTCCCAGGGAATGAGGTGCTGGTCCTTCCGTGTCGGATCTCGCATCACGATAAACATAACTGCCGTCAGAGCTGTTCCGCCCAGAGCAAGGCCATTCAATACGTTGTTCCAGGGTAATTCCTGTACCAGGCTGCCCAGCACACGCTGGCCAATAATTGCTGCGGCGGACGCCACAAACTGTACCCAGCAGAACATAATTCCGTACTTGGCAGCACCGAACCAGCTCCCTCCGGTAAAGCCGGCCCCGACAAAGCCGAAGGATGCACCCAAGGCCATCAGCACCTGCCCCAATACCAATACTTTGGGGCCATCCGCATTGGCAAAAATTAACCCCCCAACCGAGACAAAGCCCGCTGCGATGGGCAAGACCCAGCGAATGCCGAAGCGATCCAGGATAGAGCCACTGGAGAACTGCACCACGGCAAATGCCCAGGTATAGATAGAGCCAATCAAACCCACCTGGGCCACCGTCAGCGAAAGATCTTCCTGCATGCCCACGCTAGTGATGGCATAGCCCGTCTGGAAGGTGAAAACAAAAACGACAAAAGCGGTTGCCAGTAGCCAGTTGATCCAGGCCTGTCCGCCACCCAGGGTGCTTTGCCTACTCATGCTGATACTCCTGTCTGGCCAGGTTTGATGGAGAGCTATTTCATTTCATGTCATGCTTGTGTCTCACTGGCTACTCGCTGGTACACGCAATTGCCGTTGACGTAGGTCGCACGTGCAGTGCGATCATCGCCCAGTGTCATGAGCACAAACAAAACCTCGTCCAGGTCGTTTGCGTACTTCAGGCGATAATCCATCAACGGGGTTGCCTTTAGATCCAACACCGCAATGTCTGCCTCCATCCCGACCGCAATGCTGCCGATCTTGTCATCAAGGTACAGGGCATTGGCAGCGCCACGGGTTGCCAGGTAATAAGCGTGATGGGCACTCAGGGAATAACCACCCATTTGCGCGACCTTGTAAGCCTCGTTCATGGTGACTAACTGGGAGAAATTGGTGCCAGCACCGAGGTCGGTTGCCAAACCGACCCGAATCGGCCGCTTGCTGTCCATGGCAGTTTCCACGCTGAACAGGCCACTGCCCAGGAACAGGTTGGAAGTTGGGCAGTGGGAAATCGCCGTTCCGGTATCGTGCAGGATCTGAAATTCCTCTTCAGTCAAATGGACACCGTGGCCAAGAATGCTGCGCTCACCCAGCTGCCCATAATAGTGGTATACGTCCAGATACCCGGTACGCGCTGGGTACAGTTCCCTGACCCACTCAATCTCGCCCAGATTCTCCGACACATGGCTTTGCAAATAAGTACCGGGGTGCTCTTTCCATACAGCCCCGGTCATCTCCATCTGCTCAGGAGTACTGGTTGGAGCGAAACGCGGCGTAACACAGTAGAGGCTGCGCCCCCTGTTATGCCATCGGGCAATCAGTTCCTTGGTCTGGTCGTAGCCGTTCTGCGCCGTGTCCATCAGTTCCGGGGGCGCGTTGCGGTCCATCAACACCTTACCTGCGATATTGCGCATCCCCAGCTTCTCGGATTCCTCGAAGAAAGCATCCACCGACACCGGGTCTACGGTGCAGAAGACACAGGAGGTGGTCGTGCCACTGCGCAAACCCTCTTGCAGGAACACTTTCGCGACTTCCAGGGCATGCGCCTTGTCCCTGAAGTTTTGCTCGGCAACAAAGGTGTATTTATTCAGCCAGTCGAGCAACTGCTTGCCATACGCACCAATGATTTCCGTCTGCGGGTAGTGCACGTGGCAGTCAATGAAACCGGGGACAATCAGGGAATCTCTGTAGTTAGTGACTTCTATGCCCTCGGGCAAAGAGGGCAGGACCTGATCAGCAGGACCAAAAGCTGAGATCTTTCCGTCCTGCATCACTATCACACCGTCGGGCTCGTGGACGACACACTCTTCCAGCGGCGACTGGAAGGGGTCGTCCCGGTAGGACAGGACCGAGCCTCTTACCGCACATGGCTCACCGACACCCGGGGAATGGCTTGCAGACATAGCGTTTCCCTCAACAGTTGCTAGTTGCTTGAAACAAGAAACTTACGAACTAGATGGCGCAACTGTCGTTATAGCTCCAGACTGGGAAAACGCAAATCCCCGGATATATCTTCCTTTGAAAAAAACCTCTACAAAACAGAACATTTCAAGGTAGAAGTTTCGTAGTTTCATCGAGCAAGGGCACAGGTAGTGATCACTCCTTCTTTTCATACGGCCCCTGGCTTTCTGCTTTTTCTCAACCGACTTTTTCTTGCCCTGCCTTTTCTCGCGCGGCACACCCTCAGGCATATCCACAGTCGAGTCACTGTCATAGATTTCGATGCGACCTATTGATTCGGCGTCAATTTCTGACTTATTGGCAAACAGGATCCTTTGCCCTTCCCGTTCCGGTCTGCACCTGATCCAGCAGGTTAGGCCCGACAGCAGATGGAGAATCGTCATGGTCTGAGAAGCAGAGGGGGTCTTGTAGCCCATTTGAAATAGCTGAATGTTAGCCCTGAAAACCCAATCAATAGAAGAGAAAATATAGAAAATAGCGGAGTCAGTCAGGAAGAATTGAATGAGCCGTTGACTACGACTCACCCAATAACGGACTTTAAACGGCCAAGGCCAGGAACAGACCGGCAATAGTGGCACTCATCAAGTTAGAGAGTGTACCCGCTACCACCGCTTTCAGACCAAAGCGGGCGATGTCCTGACGACGGTCAGGCGCCATAGAGCCCAGACCACCCAGCAGAATAGCAATGGATGAAATGTTGGCGAAGCCACAGAGGGCAAAGGTCAGAATTGCCTGAGAACGATCAGACAACAAGGCAACACCGGCCTTGGCTGCTGCTTCAGCATCGACGTAGTTAGCCAGACTGCTGAAAGCAACAAACTCGTTAACGATCACTTTCTGACCCAGGAAGCTACCTGCAGTCAGAGCTTCAGACCAGGGTACGCCGATCAGGTAAGCCAGAGGAGAGAAGGCATAACCCAGGATCAGTTCTATGGTCAGGTCAGGATAACCCAACCAGCCACCAACCCAACCCAGCAAACCGTTAAGCATGGCAATCAGGGAGATGAAAGCCAGCAACATGGCACCAATCATGGCAGCCAGTTTGAGACCACTGGCAGCACCCGAAGCAGCAGCATCAAAAATATTAGCTGGCTTTTCTTCAGAGCCCTCCTCGTCAATGTCGTCTACGTCATCATGAGGTGTCTCGGTCTCAGGCTTGATAATTTTTGCCATCAAAAGGCCACCCGGAGCCGCCATGAAACTGGCAGCAATCAGGTACTTAAGCTCAACCCCCATACTGGCGTAACCCACCATAACTGCACCGGCAACAGACGCCAGACCGCCCACCATAACGGCAAACAGTTCGGACTGAGTCATACGGCTGATGAAAGGACGAACCATCAGAGGTGCTTCAGTCTGACCAACAAAAACGTTAGCAGCAGCTGAAAGCGATTCTGTGCGACTGGTGCCCAGTAATTTGTGCAGAGCGCCGCCAAACAGTTTGATGACAAGCTGCATGATCCCCAGGTAATACAGCACTGCCACCAGAGCAGCAAAGAAGATAATGACAGAGAGAACATGGACAAAGAAGATAAAGCCAAGCTTGAAGCTGGCCAGTCCTCCAAACAGGAAACCAATACCACTGTTAGCATATCCCATAACAGCATTAACGCCGTTGGTAATGGCTTCCAGAATGTATTGTCCGGCAGGGATATAAAGAACGAATGCGCCGATACCCGCCTGAATAGCAAATGCCCCACCCACGGTTCGCAACTTTATCGCTCTGCGGTTGTCCGATAATAATATTGCAATACCCAATAGGACTGCGATTCCCAAGAGACTTATAAGCATGTGTTGCACGGGGATGGTCACCTTAAAACGGATTTTTGGGGCATTATACTTATATATTTATTGGCTTTAATAGAAAGTAATTACCGAATAAAAACATAATAATGACACACCCTGTGTCCCGTAGAATTCGCCTGTAAACGGATACAAAGATTTCACTCAATCTGCCGACGACTCCGGCAACCTGCAAAATTGCTACAAATCTGCTCTCTGACTAGAATCTGATGTTGATGATATTCTGATGTAATGAAAGACAACTTGATTCTGTCCACTAAATGATTTCTTAAGAATTGGATCTCATCATGGGATACTGTTCAGAACGCTTTCTGGTACTCGCCTTTCTCACCTTAATTGGATTATTAGAACCCCGGATTTCGACGGCCCAGGTAGCCTGTCCAAGACTACCTTCCTTTGGTGATCTGGCCGAAGGAGATTACACGACATCACCCAGTAGTTGCATTTTCAATGGGGCTGCACATCCGAACAACGGGTTTTCTGTCATCAATCGTTTGCAAAGCAAGCGGGTTTTTATCGGCTTTGGTGAAGCAGGTGTGCCCAATTTTAATATCTCCGACTATTCAGGCAGCTGCGCGGGACAAGGTTGCGTCGCACCTACCCATTTCAGACCGGGCTTCTTTTACGAATGCAATCCAGACCTCGGCTCTTGCACTATCAATCACGACTACATTCAGGACAACGGACAAATTGTCAACTTGAATTTCTCGGTCCCTTCTGGCTCGGAGGAGATAACGCCATTTGTCGCAAATGGTGGCAGATTTGACATTACTGCGCCGGTTTTTTCGGGGGTTCCCTCTGACATCTACGTAACCGCTCCGGCGGGACAGACGTCATACGTCGTTACGTTTGCGTCACCCACTGCAACAGACAATACCGATGGCCCGGTGACACCAACACTAACCTCCAGCCCTACTCCCGGATTGAACAGCGGAAGCGCCTTTCCACTGGGTGTAACGACCCTTACGTATACCGCGACAGATCGTGCGGGTAACATAGCGGCCTACAGTTTTGGTGTGGTCGTTACGACTTCACCACATGTTGACAAGACCGCACCCGTTTTTTCGGGGGTTCCTTCAAACATATACAAAACCGCCCCAGCAGGTGAGACCTCAGCCGTCGTAACATTTACATCACCCACTGCAACAGACGATGAAGATGGCCCGGTGACACCAACACAAACATCGAGCCCTACTGCCGGCTTAAACAGCGGAAGCGCTTTTCCATTGGGAGTAACGACCCTTACGGATACTGCAACAGATCATGCGGGTAACGTCGCGACCTGTAGCTTTGATGTAATCGTCTCGGCTTCACCACTTGGCTCAATAACACTTGTGATCCGGTCTGACGTCGACGGTACTTTCTTTATTCGGTCGTCAGCTCCTGACTTGAACACTGCCATTCCGGTCAAATCCGGATCGGGCAGTTCCGGAGCCATTCCTTTGCCTCCCGGCAGTTATCCCATAAACTTTTCGGCACCGGATGGTATCGGGGTAGAAGGTGCTACATGCGACAATCCCTCAGGCGTTCTGGACGTACAAAAACAAACTGGTACGCTCTTGCTTACCTCTGCGGAATCGATTGTTTGCACGATTGATGTGAAGGACTCGCGGCGCGCCACAACGCATCAGATAGAGCAATTTCTGGAGGCGCGGTCCAGGCTGATCCTGCAACACCAACCCGATGTCGTCCGGCGCATCAACAGACTGGAAAATAGCATGCCAGGAACTTCTGGCATCGAAGGTTTCGGCTTTGCATTCAATGCCGGGAGCTTGCCATTCTCAGCGCGCCTCGGAGCAGATCGGGTCAGTTTTGCCTACAGCAGAAGCAATGCGCATTCGCATGCGTACTCACCTGGTTTACACGCTAATCTTCAGCAGGTTCTTGCAAATATCGATGTATTGATCGCGACATTAGGGTCTGACCAGCGGGTCGGTAGATCGTCCTCAGTTTCAAAAACAGGGCTGTCTCTGGATGACTTTCATCGCTCTCTCGAAAATCCAGACCCTCGACCACAATTCCCAACCGCAGTTGGCAAACAGATTATGCTTGCAGCCAACTCTGAGATCCCGTTTAAGTTCGACGTTTGGACCGAGGGACAAATCAGCAGGTTCAATTACAAAGAAGGTGATGGCAGTTTCGGAGTTCTTCATATTGGTATGGATTATTTGTTCCAGCCAAAGCTTCTTGTTGGTCTTTCCGTTCAGGGTGACTGGACGGACTTAGAGTATTTAGTCCCTGGTAGTGAAGCAGAAGGTGTTGGGTTTCTGGTCTCTCCGTATTTGACCACAGAGCTGTCAGACAATTTCTATGTCGATGCCCGTGCTGGTTGGGGTAAAGTAGAGAACAGGATTTCACCCTTTGGCACCTATCGGGATTCGTTTGATTCTGAACGCTGGCTCGCAACTGCTGCGCTGATCGGAACCTGGCAGGTACAGGAAACTCGAATCACGCCAGAGGCAAGACTGTCCTACTACAAGGAAAAAAGTGATGACTATCTGGATTCGTTGAACGTAGCCATTTCTTCGGTTGAAGTCGAAACCGGCGTTTTTCAGTTTGGACCAACGGTCAGAAAAGACTTCAAAATGTCCACGGACACTCGTCTGTCACCCTTTCTCACGTTTGAGGGAATCTGGACCTTCAAACAAAAAAACTCTGCACCAGTTCCGTCCGGTTCATCCGGCCTGGCTGGTGAGGGTTTTAGAGCAATGCTCAAGACCGGCATTAACCTCTACAGCAGCAACGGTGTCAGTTTTTATTGTTCAGCCTATTATGACGGAATCGGCGATGGCGACTTTGAAGCCTCGGGATTAGACCTGCGTTTTGATCTTCAGTTTTGAAAGGTGTGAAGCCTGTAGAAAATCTGGTTCGATAAAGTATTCATAAGTATGCACTCCTGAGACCATTATCTGGTACTATGATTACTCTGTCCGATAGATCCCCACTGGCGTATTGATTGTATGGAACTGACCGGCCCTCAACAGAGGGTAACCCGGCATGTAGATGGACATGCCCTTTGCATAGCCGTGGCCGGTTCAGGTAAGACCACCACCCTCTCCTTTCTCATTCATGAGTTGCTGAACCAGGGGGTTCCTCCCCGACGCATCATGGTCATGATGTTTAACAAATCAGCCCAGCTGGACTTTACCCGCAAGCTTCGAAAGCGCTGTCGACAGTGGCCGACACTTCCGATAGTCCGGACCTATCACTCAACAGGCCTGAAACTTCTCAAGTCGCTGGAAGGCTGGGGATTGAGAGCGACCTACAATCACCGCCCCCTGACAGAGAAAGAGATCGAACTGAAAGTCCGGGAACTGCTGCTGGCATTGGCACCTGACGTACTGCAAGACCGGATCAAAGCAGACAGCGCCCGTTACATTGAAGTGGCCAGCAGTTTTATCGATAACGTTAAAGCCAGTCTTAACGCCCCCTGCGAAGTTCTGGAACAGGCAGACTATCCTGATTATTTTCGATTTCTGGTGGAACTCTTTGAGGCCTTTGAACAGTGGCGCCACCAGCATCAAAGAATAACCTTCACGGATATGCTGTACGACACAGTCTGTTTGATAGAAGCCAACCCGAATGTCATCCCCCGCATCACCAACAAAATAGATCGAATCATAGTAGATGAATATCAGGACACTTCGACCCTGCAACACCGATTGACCCGTATCATCGCTGGTGAACGGGCAAAAATGATTGCCGTGGGCGATCCAGATCAAACCATTTATGAATTTGCCGGAGCCAATATCCAGAATATTCTCCGGCATTTCGAAGCCGATTACGCCAGCACCGATGCCGTTCATGAGTTGACTCTGCCTCATACTTTTCGCTATGGCCACGAGATCGCCATGGCAGCCAGTCACTTGATCAGTCGTAACAAAAACAGAAAAGATGTGATCTGTATTGCCCACCCGGACAACCCGGATTCGAGTATCTCAATCTCGCAAGGGGCAGGCGAAGATACCGAACGGGTATTGGCCACTATCCAGCAACATATTTCCAACTCCGACTCCCGGATTGCTGTGCTTTTGAGGGTCTGGGCACAATCCGTCCCATTGGAGCTGAGACTGCTGGCAAACGGTCTGTCTTACCAGTGTGAAGGCCCTTCCCTATTTGACCGTCCTGAAATATCAGCCTTGATCGCAGCCCTCAGAATGGCCTCAGGCGAGTTGCAGCACCTGAACCCTGCCGTTCGTTCCGAGATATTGACTTCGCTGTTTACCCTCCCTCACCTGGGCGTTAAAGCAGCCCTGTTAAAACAACTGGTTGCCCGCCTTCAGGAACAGGATCAGCAATGGGGAAAAGAATTGGGTCTGCTAGCCAGCAAAGTTTCAGGAATCAGTGATTATCAGCGTCAGAAGCTTTACGACAGGGGTGAGATATTACAGTCGTTGGAAAAGACATCCGATCAGCAACCTGCTGCTGAATTACTGCAAGGCTACATTCAACGCACAGAGCTCAGGGAAAGCCTGCAATCCATGAGCCTTAATGATCAGAGAACGGAAGAGCAACTGCTGGCCATCGATGGATTCCTCAGCTATCTGAGAAAAATGAACCTGACCGTCAGGGAAAGCTGCCTGCATCTGGATGAATTGAGATCCAAACAGAAAACACCATCCAGAACCTCGGGACAAAAGACCGCTCACGGAACCGAACAGATCGTGATCAGCTCCTGCCACCGGGCTAAAGGGCTGGAATGGTCGACAGTATTGATTCCGGGACTGACCTCAAAATACTGGCCGTTCAAAAGAGAAGATGAACTGACCCCGGGCAGCAGCGAAGATCTGGAAAGTGAACGTCGACTGCTCTACGTAGCCATGACCCGTGCCAGAGAAAAACTCTACCTGTTTACCAGCAACGGATCTCTCCAGCCCAAAGCCAAAAGCTGGATGGATAACGGCTCACAACAGATCAGCCAGTTCCTGAAAGAGATGCAGGTCCCTCACGTCAAATCCGTTTGCCAGTCACTCAACCAGGCCTCAGAGGATGAACTGGTCAACCAACTCAAGAAAAATGGCCTGAGTAAAGCAGCACGTCGATACTTTCAGGCAATAAAGCCGAACCTGGCACAAAGGATTGAAACCATCCCTTCACTGGCAGAAAAGCATCGCTCAAAGCCTTCCGCTTCGTTTCACAGTCCGGCCTATCTGTCAGCACGACAAAACATCTTACGCAGGGAAGTACCGGAAAATGCCCCATGGCAACTTAACCGGAGGTTGAAACACAGCATTTTCGGGAAGGGTAAAGTCATTGAAGTCAACGACACTAACTTTGTCATCCTGTTTGACAGCGAGAATAGCGTAAAAAGGTTTGCCCGCAATCAGCAGGTTCTGCATCTGTTCGAGCTGCTCTGAACGCTTCGCAAAGTTACATGTCAGCTGACTTTTTTCTATGCTTGAGCAACTCAGCCTCATGCCAATGAATGGAGAAAATGACATTGCTGTACTATAAATCCTTCTGAAAAACAGAAGTGGCCAAAAGCTGGCGCATTACAGGCTGCCAGTGCATACCGATCAGCTTTTCGCAACAGAAATATAAGCCAAACCAGGGGGACATATAAAGCATCTGTCGCCCATGAACCTTAAGTACCTGGCCAGTTGGTTTCGCATATTCTGGCGAGTGGATTTTTTCATTCTACAAGGCGCGACGACGGGCGCGTAGCCATAGCTACGCAACCAGAGTTGGAACGCAGAAGGGTGGAAAAAGCCGCCGTCCAGAATATGCGAAACCAACTGGTTAGGTATTTATGCTGGATGTAATCAAAGTAACTGTGTACTCACGATAGGTAGGGTCAGTCTGGTATTTTGTTTATATCAAAACCGACTACCCGAATTAAGGGCATAAATAATGAAAGCATCCGGTAAATCACTACCACTGTTTTTGTGCTTGCAATTTTTATGTTCAATCGCCTATTCGGGCCTATCAAAACAAGAACAATTAAACTTATTGAGCCACTACAGCAATACAACGTTAGTTGAAGATGGCCTGAAACTGGCAACCAGCAGTTCCGGGCTGGTGATTTCCACCGTGATCAATTATGGATTATGGTACAGCATCTGCAGATCACCCGAAGTGATCTCTGCCCTTGTGGGTCGCTCCGATCTGTCAGGCACAGAGCAAAATGAGCAACTGGAGTTCAAATCTTCCTTTTGCAATCAACTCGCAGCTGTTGTCACTTCCACTGAGATTGCATTAGCAGGACACGTATCGCTCTGGCCGCCTGAGACACCCTGGTGGCAGCCGCTGCGGTTTGTAGCAACAGCATACAGCGGTTATCTGGTGTACACTGACCAGGATCCATATTATGGGCTCATAACGACTGCTGCTTACTTAACCCATGAGGTAATGGCAAGAACGGTAGCCGCAATCTACGCTGCACGTGCTTTAAGGTATCAGGATAGAGGCAAAATCGAACCTTTAGATTATGCCCGTAGTGAATATTCCTTCTTGTCAACAATGGCAGGCACGATGGTCGGGACAGCAGCTTATAACAGGATGGTCAGCAGAGGAGCTACAACTTTTGATGCAATCTCTGCATACCTGATATCGGCTTTATTGATAGAGCAAGTATTAGCAATAGGCTCTTCTTCAGCACATAATTCAGGCGCTGTTGATTCAGTCGAGGCAGAAGCAAAAGCCTTAGCCGGAATTGGAGCCATAACGGGTTCACTAGCCACAGGCATAACCGGAGTCGCAACTGTTGGGTTGTCATCAGATGTGTACGCGTCCCTAATCACATTCGCCAAGCTGTTCATATCTATGGCCAAGTTTCAATTCATAGCCAAAGACGCAGTGCTTGCCGGAATCATAGCCGGAACCGGATACAAGCATCTTCTGGTGATACAAAGCTTCGTTCTGGACTCAAACCATTTATGGAGAAACATTGCTGTTACCATATCTCCTGCATTGGGAATCGCTCTGATGAATGGTTTTTCAAAGAATATTCTTTATGGTCACACGCTTGAAGAAAGTTTGACAGAAACTATCCGAAACCAATGGCAGAAATTTCATGCTCCTTTGCGTTATCTGTACACCTTGTTTAACTGACAGATAGCTGATTCGAGAGACTATCAATGGGCATTGGCAGAACAGTCAACTCCTGACAATAAATGGCGAAAGATCCATTATTGTACTATAGATTCCTTTTGAATTAGTAAAGCCCATAGTGCTGAGAACGCATGACAGGTTCCTGCATGTGCCAAACAGGTTTCTTAACTGGAAAGTTCAGCCAAAGGAGGGTGAATATAAAGCATCTGCCACTTATAACCCTTATACCGGATGTAATTAAAGAAACAGGATGCTTCTGGTATTTAAGGTTTGACTGGTCATTTATTAATAACAAATCAGTCACACTTAATAAGGACATAAACAATGAAAACAACTATTAAAGTTATATCGCTATGCTCATGCTTATTATTTATAAGTTCAGCCGCTCATTCAGACGTATCGAGAGAAGAACAATTCAACTTATTGAGCCACTACAATAACGCATCTTTAGTTGAAGACGGTCTGAAACTGGTAACCAGCGGTTCCGGGCTGGCAGTTTCTACCGCGATCAATTATGGATTCTGGTACGGCATCTGCAGATCACCTGAGGTGGTCATCGCCCTTGCGGGTCGCTTTGACCTGTCAGGCCCACAAGAAAATGAGTTACAAGAGATCAGATCATCTTTTTGTAAGCAACTCGCAGCGCTTACGACCTCTGCTGAGGTTGCTTTAGCCGGACACATATCGCCCTGGCCCGTTGAGCCGCCCTGGTGGCAGCCAATGCGATTTGCAGGAACAGCATACAGTGTTTATAAAGCAGGCACTGGTGAGGCGCCTCATCTTGCGGCCATAACAGCCTTCGCATACTTTACCAATGAGATAATAACAAGAACATTTGCCGGAGCCCATGCTATCAGGGGTTTAAGGTCTCAGGGCAATGATACAATCCAATCTTTGGATTATGCCCGTAGTGAATATACCATGTTGTCATCAATCGCTGGCACGATCGTTGGCATGATAGCCTATGACAAGGCAATCGACAGAGGTTATACACCTGCGAATGCAATCTTTGCTTTCGTGTTATCTTCTATATTGGCAGAGACAATATCATCATTTAGCTCTTTTTCAGCGTTAAATTCAGGCGTTGGCAATAAAAACGATACAGGAACAGCAGCCTTAGCCGGGGCCGGGGCCTTAGCTGGGTCAATGGCCACAGCCGCAATCTTAACCGGCCATGTTAGGAGCAGATCAAATTTTGTCTTGACTCTAACCGCAGTTAGCACCTTCACTCGCTCTATACCTGAAGTTGGATACAGAGTCTATTTTAGCGCCATAGCCGGAAGCTTCGTCGGGCCCATTTTCGAGGTGTTTCTCTGGAAACAGGGCCGGGAACTGAACTCAAGGCATTTACCGAGATACGCCGCTGTTATCCTGGCACCTGCACTGTCAATCGCTCTGATTAATGGCCTTTCAAACCATGCAGTTTATGGTTACCCACTTGAAGAAAGTTTATCCGAAACAGCCCGTAATCAATTGAAGAAACTTTATGACCCTTTAGATTATTTGCACACCATATTTAATTGACAATAACTGGCTCAACCCGGCTGACTGTCTTACGAAAAGAATAAGCAGACTCTGAAACTTTTTGAGTTACTATGAACTCCTCGCAATGCGTCTGAATGACTTTAAATGTCAGCTGACTTTTCTTCGTTTGAGCGATTCAATAAAAGCGCCCTAGCAGCCTGTCGGACTTAAGACTGTCCTACTGCGGACGCTTAAGTCCGACAGGCTGCTAGCGGCTTTGACTAATACGCACGTCCACTTATTTCTGAAAAAACTTTTTTGGTTCCGGGTGAATATTTCTTTCAGGTCAGACACCAGAAGAATTAATTATGATAATGAGTGGAGACAACTCCAATGCTGTACTATAAGGAACTATCCAGACAGAAAAGCCCAAAGAGCCAGTAACAGCAACACTGGTTCATTTGTATGACAAACAAGTTCTTACAACTATTAAGGTCAGCCAAAGGAGGGCATATAGAGAGCATCTGTCACTCAAGAATCTCATGCTGGATTTAATTTAAGAAACTGATTAATTCTGGCAGGTATTTTTTGACGTGTCATTAGCTTATAACAAACCAGAAAATTTAATTAAGGACATCAATAATGAAAACATTCACTAAACTAATACCGCTATTCTCGTGCTTATTATTTATATGCCCTGGAGCTCATTCAGACATATCGAAAGAAGAAAAATTCAACTTATTGAGCCACTACAATAATGCATCATTAGTAGAGGACAGCCTGAAATTGGTTGGTAGCACTTCCAAGGTGGCCATTTCCACAGTGATCAATCACGGATTCTGGTACAGCATCTGCAAATCACCCGAGCTGGCCTCTGCCGTTGCAGGTCGCTTTGGCCTGTCCGGCACAGAAGAAATTGAGTTACAAGAAATCAAATCATCTTTTTGCAATCAACTCGCAACCGTTATTACCTCTGCTGAGATTGCTTTAGCCGGACAAATTTCGCCCTGGCCCCATGAGCAGCCCTGGTGGCAACCGCTGCGATACATGGGAACGGCCTACATTGGATATAAAGCATACACTCAACAGGAGCCTTATCATGTACCTTTAACAACTTTGGCTTTCTTTACCAACGAGGTAGTGATGAGAACAGTAGCAGGAGCCGCTGCTATCCAAACTTTAAGGAATCAGGGAACAGTCTGGCCTTTGGATTATGCTCGCAGAGAATATTCCATGTTGTCAACACTCGCTGGATTGATGGTCGGTAGTATCGTTTACGAACAGATGCTTGCCAAAGATGTTTCAGCGGTAAAAGCTGCTTTTGCCTGCATTATCTCCGCTACATTGACACAGAAAATATTAGCCATTAGCTCTTTTTCAGCACTCAATTCAGGCTCTTTTGATTTTGTCGGGACAGGGGCAGAAGCAGAAAGCCTGGCTGGAAACGCAGTCTTAGCTGGGTCATTTGCCACAACCATGTCCGGAATCATGTGGGTTGGGAACTCACTTAATCAGTTCACTAACTTTATCACTCTTGCCATCGTGGCCACGGCTTTTCCGATGAGGGGAATTGCAGTTGATTACAAAATCTTGGCCGGGTTTGTAACCGGGACAGCAGTCTCAACGGGAATCATTGAACTTCAGAAGCTGCAAAGGTCAAAACTGGATTCAAGGCATTTATTAAGCAATCTTGCGATTTCCCTGGCTCCTGCATTGGCTATCGCTCTGATCAATGGCGTTTCAAACAATGTCGTTTATGGTTACCCACTTGAAGAAAGTTTATCCGAAACAGCCCGTAGCCAATTGCAGAAATTTTATGCTCCCCTTGATTATTTGTACAGCTTTTTTAATTAACAGATAGTTGAAGCGAGAGATAGCCAACAGTTAAAGTCATTGGCAACAACTTTGTAATCCTGTTTAAAAAAACAAAGTGTAAAAAGATTCAACAGGAGTGAGCAGGTTCTGAACCTGCTCAAGTTGCTTTGAATGCTTCGGGAAGCAGCGGATTGAGTTTAACTTTTCTCTTTGAATAACGAACCAACAAAAACACTCAGCCACTTTTATTAATATTCCTCTCTAAAGCGCGGTGTATACATAGATCTGTCGCCCCTGAACCTCATAATGGATGCTATAAAAGAAACAGATTAATTCTGATAGTTAAGCTTTGACTGGTCATTTAATAACAAATCAGTTACTCCAATTAAGGACTTCAATAATGAAGACATTCGGTAAACTAACAACACTCTTCTCGTGCTTATTATTTTTATGTTCAGTCGCTCATTCAGGCAGATCAAAAGAAGAACAATTTAACTTGTTGAGCCACTATAATAATGCATCCTTAGTTGAAGATAGCCTGGAACTGGTGACCAGCAGTTCCAGGCTCGCAGTTTCTACTGTTATCAATTATGGATTCTGGTACAGCATCTGCAAATCACCCGAGCTGATATCTCCCCTTACGGGTCGCTTTGGCCTGTCAGGCTCTGACGAAAATGAGTTACAAGAGGTCAGATCATCTTTTTGTAACCAGCTTGCAGCCATTATCACCTCCACTGAGGTTGCCTTAGCCGGGCACATATCGCCCTGGCCCCTTGAGCTGCCATGGTGGCAGCCACTGCGGTTTGTAGGAACAGCATACGTTGGTTATCAAACATACACTAACCAGGATCCTTATCGTGTTGCGATAGTGACTTCGGCTTACTTTACCCATGAGGTAATGGCCAGAACCTTAGCCAGAGCCCTTACCATCCGAACTTTAAGGAATCAGGACACAGGCACAACACAATCGCTAAATTATGCCCGTATTGAATATAAATTGTTGTCATCAATCGCTGGCCTGATGGTCGGGGCAATAGTCTATAAAAAGATGCTCGACATAGGATTATCACCTGTGAAAGCAGCCTTTGCTTGTAAGCGCCAAATAAACCAGCGTACTGGCTGCCGCCCCCAAGATTTCTTATTCTTTGCCTGTCTTAACATTCCAGGGGAGAAGCTGTTCCAGTTTCTCAACGGTATCGGCGTAAGGCAGCTCTTTTAAAATATGGTTCAGGTAATTGAAAGGCTCCAGACCATTCACCTTTGCGCTTTCAATCAGGCTGTATAAAAGGGCACTGGCTTGCGCCCCTTTTGGCGTGTCTGCAAACATCCAGTTCTTGCGGCCAATAGCGAAGGGGCGGATGGTGTTTTCCGCTGCGGCATTACTGATATCCAGGTGGCCGTTGTCACAGTAAACGACCAGTTTTGGCCATTGGTTCAATGCATAGCTCATGGCTTGGTGCGACAGGCTGCCCGGGTCTAGCCTGGTTATGTTTTTCTCCAGCCATACATGAAAGTCGTCCAGTAGTGGCTTACTCTTTTGCTGACGCAGGATGGCTTTTTCTGATGGAGGAAGATCTCCTATTTCTTTCTCAATGGCGTAAAGCTTACCGATTTTGCCTAAAGCGACATTCGCCTTGCTAACGCGGGTGTTTTTCACCTTTTTGCCCGGTTTGGCTTCGCCCTTCCTGGCATCCAGAAATTTCCTGCGAACGTGGTCGAAGCAACCCGCCTGGGTGATGCCTTCTTGTTTGCATACAGCGTCGTAACTGGCATACCCGTCAGTTTGCAGGTAACCGCTGAACCCTTCGAACAGACGCAGGGGAACCTCCTTGCCTCTTGAGGGATCGTATTCAAACACCACCGATGTTTGTCCGGGTGGCCCACCAAGGCTGACCCACATATATTTGTCAGAGTTGATGGACTTGCTGGTTTCCTTGATCACCTGAATTCGGGTTTCGTCAGCATGGATCACCGAACCGGTCTTTTGATGATCTCTCATCAAATTGATGAGTGGCCGCAGTTCTGTAGACAGCCGAATCAAAGAGTTGGCCATCGTCGTCCGGGTGACAGAGCCACCGTATCGCTTGAGGATATTCTCTTGCCTGTACAAAGGCAGTGCGTCGCAGTACTTGGAGACAATGATCCAGGCCAGTGTGCAAACAGAGAGTGAAGATTTGGGCAGTGGGTGTTTTGGCAGCTCTGCAACTTTAATGACCCGCTTCTCCTGTCCATGCTCATCGACTTCTGGAAAGACTGCTTTCTCTTGCAGAATTTCTTTCACCTGAACCTTGGTCGGAACGATATCAAGCTCTTCACGGACTTTGACAAAGAAGGTATCAATGGCTCCGGCTTTTTCTTCTTCACTGAGTTCAGAGCGTTCCTGCACTCTGGGCAGAGACTCTGAAAATGACTTGCGCCCTGTTTTCTTTTTGCGTGGTTTTGGAGGCTCTTGCTCTGGCTGACCTTCAGCTTCGTCTTGCTCTCCGGTGCAGCCTTCCAGCTCCACCTCGTTGAAAATGTCGACCTGGCTGTTGTTTTTTTCAGTGCTTCTTCCGTACAGGCGGGATCGGGAGAGCCTCAGGTACTCTTCCAGTTGCGCAATGCGTTTTTTTTGAGAATCGATGACCTCTGACTTCTTTTGAATAATGTCGTCTTTTTCAAGAAGGGCATTTTCTTTTTCAAGAAGGGCATTTTCTTTTTCAAGAAGGGCATTTTCTTTTTCAAGAATGACACTTTCCTGCGAATGGATCGCCTCAAACAAGGCGACCATTTCAGGGTTAGTCTCAGCCTGATGAAAGGGCAAATCCAGTGCGGATTTCGGCTGAAAAATCAGAGTGTCGGCGGTCGATTTCATGGTCGCTATTTTACCATAAAACCCTGAAAAACAGGACTAAAAACAGCTCTCATAATGCCTTTTTTTATGGGGTTGCATGGCATTGAGATTGTAGCCGTCCAGCAGCCAGTTTAATTGTTTCCCGGTTAATGTAACCAGCTCTTCGTCCGGTTTGGGCCAGTGGAATTTGTCCTCAGACAGGCTCTTGTAATAAAGCACAAAACCATTATCTTCCCAGAACAGGCACTTGATTTTATTACGCTGCCGGTTGGTAAACGCATATAAATAGCCGTCAAAGGGGTTGTGCCCCAGCTCTTGTTCAACCAACACAGCAAGCCCACGAAATGACTTGCGAAAGTCAATCGGCTCCCGGTAGAGAAACACCTTTGGTAATACCTCTGACGGTCGCATAACCGGGGTGTTCATAGCATATCCCTCACCAGTTGCTCACAAAGCGACAGGTTACTTTCATCAATACCGGACACTGTTACACCACTGGGTAGGGTGATGGAGAGTGGTGTTATCCGAGAAGGCGCACCAGGTTCTGGTTGGGGTGTTACCTGGACAAAGCCAGAGTTGTTCGGGGTCGGTTTTACGCTGGGGGTTGTGTCGAGTTTACGCTTCCAGTATCCGAATTTGGATACCCTTATACCATGCTGTTGGCACCACGCACTCTGAGTCAAACCTGAATCCCGCCACGACTGAACACGCTCTAGCCATTCACTGTCTGCGGGTAATTTCTTTGACATATTGGCCTCCTTATATCGGGAGGCTAATCATTTCAAATGGGGTTTTGATTCTGAAGGGCGTGGGTTTATTTGGCGTTTACCTTTGCTTACATGATATCTGCTTCAATGATGAAGACAATATCAACATTAAGCTCTCTTTTAGTTCTTGACTCAGGCAGTGGTCATGCAGTTGTGGAAGAAGCAGTAACCATGGCAGCGGCCGGAACCGGGGCCATAGCGGGAACAATGGCTGTAGCCATAAGCGGAGCCATGGCTGTTTGGTGCAGATCAGATCTATTCTTGAAAGTAAACACACTTGTTACCATAACCCTGGCCAGTCCTGAATCTGAAATTGGACACATAGACAGTTTTATTGGACTTAAAGCCGAAGTCGGAATGACAGTCGGAGCCGTACTCTTGCAATTTCTATTGCAACAAAGCCGGGAACTGGACTCAAGGCATTTAATGAGAAACGTCGCTGTTACCCTGGCTCCTGCATTAACACTCGCTCTGATCAATGGCGTTTCAAACCATGCTGTTTTTGGTTATTCACTTGAAGAAAGTTTCACCGAAACAGCCCAGAACCAATGGAAGAAATTTCATGCTCCTTTGGATTACTTGTACACCTTGTTTCATTGACAGAGTGAAGTCAATCGCACCATCTTTGTCATACCTTTTACCATCAGCAAGTTGCATTGGACACTTTATTTCCTGAACCCGGGAACCACTCAATGGTTGGCGAAAATTCCATTGCTGTTCTATAAATAGGATCCTGAGAAAACAGGAAATGCTCGCAACACATCAGTTTCATTTACCCTGATTATGGACACGAAGAATGAAAATGTCCGTTAGACTAATACCATTATTTTCGTGCTTATTATCTTTGTGTTCGGTCGCTCATTCAAGCTTAACCAGAGAAGAGCAATTTAACTCATTAAGCCACTACAATAATAATGCATCGTTAGTCGAAGACAGCCTGAAACTGTTCAGTAGTGGTTCCGGGCTGGCCGTTTCCACCGTGATCAGTTACGGATTCTGGTACAGCCTCTGCAGATCACCCGAGCTGGTCTCTGCACTTGCGGGTCGCTCTGATCCGTCTGGCACAGAGCAAAATGAGCTGCAAAAATTTAAATCACTTTTTTGTTATCAACTTTCAGCCGTTATCACTTCCACTGAGGTTGCATTAGCCGGACGCGTATCGGCCTGGCCCCTTGAGCTGGATTGGTGGCAGCCGCTGCGATTTCCGGGAACTGCATACGTTGGTTACAAAACATACACTACCTGCGATCCTCCTTTTCTTATACCCGTTGTCACTGCGGCATACTTTACCCATGAGGTCGTTGTAAGAACGGTAGCCGGAACCTATGCCATCCAGGCTTTAAGGCAGCAGGACAGAGGCACGACCCAAACTTTGGTTTATCTCCGTAGTGAATATACTATGTTGTCATCAATGGTGGGTCTGATGGTCGGGGTAGTAGTCTACGACGCTACGCTCGCCGGAGGTTTTACAACGGCGCAAGCGATTGGTGCTTACCTGATATCGTCTGAATTGACGGAGAGAATATTTACAAGAAGCTCTTTTTCAACACTTAATTCAGACGATACTGATAGAATCGAGGCAGGAGCAGAAGCACTGGCCGAAGCCGGAGCCATAGCTGGATCATTAGCTGCAGCCATAGCCGCAGCCATAATGATGTCTGCTGAGCGCTCAAATTTAATCTTCGAAGGAATCACACTTGTCACTCTGGTCTCAGCCGTCCCCATAGTTCCGGAAGTCTGTGTTGGAGCCTTCGTCGGATTGCTAGCCGGAGCACAAATCATTGGACTTATGATGCTGCAACACTCACAACTGGACTCAAAACATTTATTGAAAAACATCGCTCCTCTGGGTCCTGCGCTGGCAATCGCTGCGATCAATGGTTTTTCAAACCATCGTGTTTATGGTTACTCACTTGAAGAAAGTTTCACCGAAACAGTCCGTAAACAATGGAAGAAGTTTCATGCTCCTTTGGATTATCTGTACACCTTGTTTAATTGACAAATAGTTAGATGCGAGAGACAGCTAATTAGATTTTAGCTCGTGTGTCGCTGAGCAATTTCCGCTAGTGAATGCCGAAAATAAACAAGAATAGTGAACAACTAATGCCGTGTAAGCCCCAAAGGGCCAGGAAGATACCGGATGCTATACCGGATGCTATAAAAGAAACAGGTTAATTCTGGTAGTCAAGGTTTGACTGGTCACTTACTTATCACAAATCATTCACCCTGATTAAGGACTTCAATAATGAAAACTTCCGGTCAACTAGCAACGCTGTTCTCGTGCTTGTTATTTTTATGTTCAGTCGCTCATTCAGGTATATCAAAAGAAGAACAATTTAACTTATTGAGCCACTACAGTAATACATCGTTAGTTGAAGACAGTCTGAAACTGGCAACCAGCAGCTCCGGGCTGGCCATTTCCACTGTGATCAATTATGGATTCTGGTACGGCATCTGCAAATCACCCGAGGTGGTCTCTGCCCTTGCAGGTCGCTTTGATCTGTCAGACACAGAGCAAAATGAGCTACAAGAGGTCAAATCATCTTTTTGTAATCAACTCGCAGCCGTTATCACCTCCACCGAGGTCGCTTTAGCCGGGCACGTATCAACCTGGCACCTTAAGCATCCCTGGTGGCAGACATTGCGATATGCCGGAACAGCCTACAGTGGTTATGCAGCATACACTAACAGCAATCCTTATCTTATACCCATAGTGACTGCGGGTTACTTTACCCATGAGGTAGTGGCAAGAAGGGTAGCCGGAGCCACTTCTATCCGGAGTTCAACATAACATAAACCTTATAATTGCTTTTCACAAACGACTAATGCACGATTGTAGGAGGCATTATGAGTATAAGAAAAGCAATGGATACAACGGTCACACGGACGACATTCTGCTATTCATACCAGCGCATCTCATCCGCAAGACAGCTTAGAGGAAGCGGGATAAAACGCCAGCTTGAAGCAAGTCAAAAGATCTGTGAGGAAAAAGGCTGGACGTTAGACACCTCTTTTCACCTCACGGATGTTGGGAAATCCGCTTATCATGGCAGGCATTTAGACGATAAAGCGGCGCTAGGTGGTTTTTTGAAGGCTGTGGATGATGGGCTGATCAAACGGCCTGCTGTTTTATTGGTTGAGAGCCTGGACAGGCTCAGTCGCGAAAATATCATGGATGCTCTGGAGTTATTTATCCGGATATTGAACTCAGGGATTACCATCTACACATCTGTTGACCGGATTACTTATAACCGTGAGGATATCAAGTCAAACTTCGGCCCCCTCATTATTTCAATAACCATCCTGTGCAGAGCCCATGAGGAAAGCCTGATCAAAGCAGAGCGAACAAAGAAAAGCTGGAAGTATAAACGACAAAAAATTGCTGACGGCGAACTTGGCCATAAACATATTTATCCCTGGTGGATTGATATCTCATCGGGAAAGCCCGTTGTCATTAAGAGCAAGGCAAAAATCGTAAAAGAGCTATTTCACCTCTGTATTGAAAAAAACTTGAGCTATGCCTCAATCACACAAACGATGGAGAAGAAGTATGGCGAGGAATATAGATTCCCTTCAGCAACTTTAAACAATATTTTTAGCTCAAAACGAGTGTTAGGTATTTATGAACCCGGAGAAGTTTTTTATACCAATGGTGTTAAAAAAGTTGCTGATATAAATGACGAAATTAAAGCATATCCAGCAATCATTGATGAAAACACATTTTATGCTGCACAGGCAGCCATAAAAAGCAGATTGACAAGAGAGTTGGGCAGGCCCAGCAAAACGCAGTATGTCAATTTTTTTAAATCCATGATGTTTTGTCAATGTGGCAGTTCTTTTGTGGTCTCTACATCCGGTCGAAATGACTACCGTGTCTATCGGTGCAATAACCGATACCGCTACAAGAACTGCGAAAACAAAACCTGCTTGAATTCTAATCACTTTCAGCAAGTGTTAATGAAGGTCATTGCTGTCATTGATAAAGATGATATGCTGGTGAGTGCATCGAACAATAAAAAGGCGACACTGACAAAGACACTTGCCGCATTGCAGGCTGAGCTGCATGAGAAACAACAAAGAATAGAAAACCTGGCAGAGCTGGTGGAGGCTGGATCAAGATCAGGGGTTCAGAGAGTGGTCAAACTTGAAAATGATATTGAAGCCATTAACGAGAAAATAGGCCGGATAGAAAATGACTTGGACGCTCTTACTTCTCCGACAATGGCTGCAAGTATTGATCACATCAATGCTTTCCATAAACGGTTCCAATTAGGAAAGGCCACCAAAGAAGATCAAATACCATTTATCGAAGCACTGAGGGGGACCGTGGAGAAAATCGTCATCCAATTACCGGAAAAAGAAGGTCAGCGAGCCATTGCGATTATTCACCTTCTATCCGGTATTAATATCAGGATTACGGTATTTAAAGATTATTCCGCCGACGTTTATAAAGGGAAAAAACGCATTCTTAAGCTGGAGAAAGGCAAGTAGCATGGTTACATGCCTTGCTCTTCCAACCATTCAAGAATCAGCTTTTCGACTTCATTAGAGCCGTTAAGCTTTTTCTTTTTTATGGCTTTCTCGAATCGGATTACCACCTGTTCGCTGAATTCAAAGCAGTGGATCATAGTTTCATCTCTTTCGCATTTTTGCACAATATCCATATTGTGGGCTCCTAAAAATCAATATCCGTATCAAATACATCAAAGTTGTCAGTATTAAATGCTGGTGGTTTTGGCCTGCTAGCCGGGTTGTCGTTCCACTCACTTGGGGTGCCTGCTTTTACTGTGAAATCGTAAGCCTTTACCCGCTGCCATCGTCCTTCCTGGATTACTTCTATGCGACAGGGTTCTTGTCTATCCTGAATCTCATTGATTCGATGCAGAGCGTCCTCGGTTAGCTCAGGACAGGCTTCATGACCAAAGCGTTTCACCCACCAGATCACGGCTTTCTGTCGTGCATAACCGCCATGTTCAAAGCAAACCCATTCACGGATGGTTTCCAGGCCACATCGATAAGAGACCTGCATGGAAGGTGGCTTACCGTTTTTCTCGTGCAGGTTGTATAGGATTTCATCCACATCCAGCCATTCCGGTTCAATCTGGTTGGCTAGCAGTGCAGCGTTGGAAGCTTCTGCTTCATGCTTCTCCTGTTCCGGGAATTCATAGTTGCAGACAGGACAAACCCGAAGGCCTGCAAGAATTAGCTCAAAACATTCCGGACACTCCTTAACCGGCGGTTCTCCGGAAGCTTTGCCTGCTTTTATGTGGTCAACGGTTATCCGGTCAATCGGTCCGTGGCGTTCGACATTGCCGCCATAATCCAGAACCAGGCAATCCGTCTTGCTGGTTTCCGGGCTGATGCGCAGACCACGACCTAATATCTGTACATACAGGCCGGGTGATTTGGTGGCTCGAAGCAGAGCGATCATATCGGTTAAGGGCGCGTCGAAACCGGTGGTCAGAACACCCTGGCTGGTGAGAGCTTTTATCTTTCCTGATTTATAGTCAGCCAGTATCCGGGCACGGTTTTCTTTTGGGGTTTCTCCAGTGATGCACTCAGCCTCGATACCTTCAATGATGAGCAATTCTTTCACTTGTTCCGCATGAGCCACACTGACGCAGAAGATCAGCCATGCCTTCCGCTCCTGACCGTACTGGATAATTTCAGCCACGGCTTTTTCGGTGACATCGTTCTTGTTGACTGCTTCCTCCATATCACTGGTGAGATAATCGCCCTGCCGGGTTCTGACTCCATCAAGGTTAATCTTGTCTTTTCCAGCCTTGGAGCGCAGGGGGGATAGAAAGCCATCGTCAATCAGTCTCTGGATGTCTGTCTCATAGACAATCTCATCAAACAGTGGGTTCTTGCCTTCCGTGAGCAGGCCCTGTTTCATCCGGTAAGGTGTGGCGGTGAAGCCGACTATTTTCAGTGCCGGGTTGATTTCCCGCAGGCCTGCAATCAGGCGCGAGTACATGGTCTCCGAGCTTTCGCTATTAAGAAGATGGCATTCATCAATAATAAGCAGATCAAAGTGTCCCAGCTCTACCGCTCGTTTGTGAACACTCTGGATACTCGCAAATAGTATCTGAGCATCGGTATCTCTGGACTGCATTGAGGCCGAGTAAATTCCCGTTGGTGCCTCTGGCCATTGGGCGATAATCTTTTCATGGTTCTGCTCAATGATCTCTTTTACGTGGGATAGAATCAGAAACCGCTGGTCAGGCCAGTAGCACAGAACACCATGGATAAAGTCAGCAATGATCACTGACTTGCCTCCACCAGTACTGACGCAAACCAACGGATTGCCATCAGAGGCACTGAAATATTGATAGATGGCATCAATGGCCTCCTGCTGATACCAGCGGAGTTCAAAAGCCATGGTCAAAGCCCTTCATCTGATTGATGATCTTATTGGCAACCCGCTCGGTGGCTTTACGATCAAAAGACGTTGGTTTACTGTCGTCAGCCTCCCTTGCCATTAGCATCTTATCTGCAATGGTGTAAGCAAAGTTCACCGCAGGCTCTATGGCAGTTCCACGTTTGCAGACGAACTCTCCCACCAATGCAGCAATGGCAAACAAATCCCTGAGCTGGATGGTTTGGCTTTGAAATTGCTCTAACTGTTTTTCCAGATCATTGATGGTTTCATCACAAGCCGCCTGAGCGTATTGATCAAAAGAAGCCGTATCTTCTATCAAATAGTGGGTAACCCGAGGGTAGAAGTTACCTTGTTGGTAATCCGTTATGCAGAGCCCGCTGTCTGGGCTAAGGCCGATCAGATCAATCTGATCTGCAGCAGGTGGTTTGCTGACTGGTATGAAGCGATAGCGTTTTGAATGATCCATTTCTTGGTGTCCTTTCTTGTTCGAGTGCAACAGGTTGCGGAGCCTGGTGTCCGTTGATGATTAGCGATTTCTGAAGCGGCCGACGACAGGGTGCTCCTTGTAGCAGCGGGATATCTGTTTGGCTTCTTCTTCCACCAATGCCGCAGCGGTCATAAAATCCTCAATATTGTATGAGCGGACTGGATATCGCTCGCCCTCTGCGGATTGGGTAATGTAATAAACTGGCGGAAGTTTGAAGTAGCGGAGAGTCTTTTTCACAAAGGAAAAGCTGTAGGGGATAAACTCCTGTAATACCGAAGCGCAAGCATAACCTTCCGGTGGTTCAGTCAGGTGGATACGGTTGGTTGGGTCTTCCAGTTGCTTCTCAATATCATCAATTTTCTGTTCTACTGATAACAGTCGCGCTGAATCAATCTCGGCTGCATGCTTTGGTTGAACCCTACCAGTCTCAAGGTCAAACCAGCGTTGCAATGCTTTTGCCCGACGCTGCACATCATAACCAGTAATCAGAACCTCAAACTCAAATCGTGGTAATAAATATTCAGTTTGCTTCCGATTACTGCCATCTAAGTAGGTCTGCTCATATTTGAGCGCATCTATTCCAAGCTCTTTGAACATCACCTGGATATCCCGCTTAACATTCCGGTGAGCCTTGCCAGTCACGACCGCAATCTCCCGGCTGGACATGGTCTGTTCTTTCTGACTACTTACACTTTGCTGGTTCACATTAAATGAAATGACTTTATTCATAATGGCTTTCCTTATTGGTTGCTTTGAATGTTTCCATCAAACTGCGTTTTCAACCCTGCCAGCTTTTTATCAGTCAGCAGGCTCTTGTCTTCTACTGCCTGAATTTCTTGAGAGGAGAACTGGCCTTTATCTCTGCCAGTTATGAATTCCTCACCCGTTGATTTCAGGCGATATCGTATCCAGAACTCACCGCTATCAATGGGCTCAGCGAATTGCTCTAACAGGTACGGGTTATAAAGGTGGAGCTCACAACCGGATTTCTGAACAGGCTCGGGAATGTCCATATCGTGCCGGGCGCAGTGCCACTGCCCATCTTCTACCGGGGTGCTGTGCAGGCAGGTACGACAATTAACGGCAGGTGCCTCTTGGCTGTGGCAGATTGAGTGATGGTCACAGAATTTGCAGAGGTACCAGCTGGGGTCTTCACTGATTTTGCTCAGAGGGCGGTCACTGGCAATAATACATTCCGCTCTCTCAACGACTGCTTTACCAATAACAGGATCAAGCCGAATCCGCTCACCATAAAGCTCATCTGTATTTTTATTCACGGCTATATAGAAGGCTCTGGTCAGCTGAGGATTGGCCAGATACATGTAGACTTGCATCTGAATAAAGTGCTCTGGCTTGGCTTCCTCTACGCCTTTTTTAACCAGGTTATTAAAAGACTTCTCATTGTGGGTTTTCATCTCGATCAAGTGCCAGGTCTTGGGGGCTTCAATAAAGCCCTGACCCACACCATCAAATGAACCACCAAAATGCCCATTGCAGGCAGAAACCCTGAACTGCTTACCGGTGGCCGGATCGGTTTCAAATACTTTGATGCCTACATTGCGCAGGTCAGACACAAACCGTTCTTCTGCCAGATGGCCCGTCTGAAAAAGTCGCAGCAATTGGCCACCATGCTTTACATCAGAACACCATCGAAAGGTATACCAGAGCGCCCGGTCACAGGGGCGACCAATAATAGAACCACCCAGATGAGCCCGGAATGCATCGCCCTGGTTGTCCTCATAATGCTGGACAATCGCCTTGATGGTTGTACGGTTGGATTCGGGGATTTTCACAATGATTCACCTTCCCAGGCTCTGGGCCTAGTTCTGCTTTCTGTTTAACCGTCTGGCAATTCGCTGGGCTTTTCTTTTCCGCTTTCTTTCTGTTTTGGATGGTCGTTGTTTGGTGAACCTTGCCTTATCCAGTTTCCGGGCTGCGGTTCCGGTAGCATTGAAAAACATACATTTCTTCCTTGAATGAAGGGGGCAAGCCCCCTTGGTGAATGATTATTTTTGTCCCCACGGTGGTGCGGCGTACTGAGTTGCTGGGTGAGGCGCTTGTTGAGCGGGGGCTGGATTGTGGGCGGGTGTCTGCTGCTGAGGTGCTGGAGCACTCTGCATTGTCTGGCCACCCACATTGATCCATTTTTTCACTTCATTTTTAGGGCCGTAGCCCGGATCATTCTTAACCACCACCCGAATCCGAACCACCTGATTCAATAGTTGATCAGTGTCGCTGATCATGGGCTGGCCAATGGCGTGAGCGATCCGGCTTAGCTCCTTCCTGCCGATTTCCTCTGCCTTGGGACTACGATTTTCAATATTGTGTTGTGACCAGAGTTTCCGACTCTCATACTGCCCTTCCATAATGGTGTAGGTCAGCTTCACCATACGACCGCCCGTTTTGGTATTTTCCAGCGACGATTCAGTGATCATGGTCAGGTACTCGCCAGCCGGTAATGGCTCAAACTCATCGGTTGGATCGTAGTCACCAGCGTTAAAACCTAACTGTGCCATGGGTAATCTCCTTGTTTATTGGCTTGAGTTATTGGTCAATGCGTCACTAAATGCCTGCCAGTTCAGCGGGAGTTCTGCCGGCAGACCATAGCGATTTTTGGCAACGAAACTCGGACGAGCTTCGGTATAGAGGTAGCGTTGGCCAGTGCTGATGCCACGGGTTTTCACCTTATTGAAACCGCCTTCTTCTTTCTCAATGACGGTTTTGTAATCCGCAAACATCACACAATCGACGGATTCCTGGATAAGGTCGCTGGCACGTTTATGGAGTTTGATCTGGTAGCGGTCATAACTATCGGTCATCGGACTTTCAAACCGCTTGATCTCCGAATGGGCAATCAAGATGAAGGCGATACCCTTTTCATTACGCAGGGCATCCAGACCTTCCAACAGCTGGCGCCACAAATCCAGCGCCAGAAGAAAGCCCTTGCCGTAACCGAAGTCCTCAACAGACTGGTAACGCTCACCTTTTGGCCCCACATAGGTTTCACACAGATGCTGCCAGACCAGCGGTTCCAGATGGTCGAGGCTATCGATAATGACGGTTTGATAGTTGTGTTCGGACGTATACAAAGCAGAAAGCGCATCCAGCACATCCTGAAATGAGGTCATCATGGGGAAAGCATCTACCTCTAACTTTCCCAAACCATCCTCAGTCTGAATAAAGATAGGATTAGGCGCACCACAGCCTAATGTGGTCTTGCCGACACCGGCTGGGCCATGCACCACAATGCGTGGAGCTTTAATGCCAGAGGAACGGCTAATGGATTCCAGGGAGATGGCCATCACTTCACCTCCAGTCGTTCATATTTCACGGCTACTTTCTTGGGTTTGGTGGTAATGGCCTCCGCCACCATGTTGTAGTGAGCCGGATCAAGACCCCGCAGGCTTTTCAACTGGCGGGTATCTACCTCCAGTTTGGTTCTGACCACTTTTTCAGCAATATGAGTTGGGAGCCGGTTTTTCAGTGTTTGCCACTTCTCTACATCTAATGCGCGGGTGAAGCCCGAGACGGTGGTGACCTTGTAGTAGTCTCCCTTTACGGAGTAGCTGCCCTCATCTTTTACACCCACGAACTCACATAACTGCTGTTCAATCGTCAGGCGGTGGTCCTTTGCCTGCTGTTCGGCTTGCTTGGCCAGCTCTAACTCGTAGGCGAGTTTGTCCAGCCGTGAAGCATCATTGCTTTCGGTCATCGCAATTTCCTTTTGTTTAGCGGTAGGGGGTGAAACTCAGTCAGTCACTGAGCAGCTCGCTGAGTTCCGGGATGGACGTCACTGCCACTTGCCGATCATTGGTCAGATCAATCAGTAACTCCCCGAGACGAAAACGACGGGGGATGACTGTCAGCTGATTGGCTTGCACTTCTGAATCATTGAGTTGGCGGTTGTAGTCCTGGATCACATCAAGCAGAGCCTCAACAGCGGACTGAGACTCGGAATGGACAGCGGTGATTTCTTGAGAGAGGCGTTGGGCTTCACCGTGTAGCGAAACCACTTGTTTTGCGAGTACGCTGATTACATCCTGAACAGCTGAAAAATCCGTTTTGTTCATGACTGATTAGGCGATCTGTTATTTATTGTTAAATACAGACTGCCTATCAGAGAATAGAATGTCAATGTTTGTTTAATATTTTGTAGTGATCTGTTTTAGTATTGCTTGACCATAGTAAACGTACCGATCACTGTGCCGTGATACTTCAGGCTTTCTACCTGCAAACGAGGTGAATTGGGGTTGAGGAACACCACGGTATCCTGACCGTTGACCCGTTCATAGATGCCGAGCATGATCTCTTTATCTTCCAATACACAGATATTGCCTTCTTTCATAGGCAGTTTGGGATCAACGTAAATCATACTTCCAGTGGGAAAAGTGGCACCAGAGCGACCTTGACTATCCATGGCACTACCACGCACTTCCAGAGCGTAACTCATTGGGCTGCAAGGAACAGGGCAGAACATCAATGTCGTATTTTCATGGCAGGCATTCTCATCCATCCAGCGGTTAATGGCTTCATAGGACAGCACGGGTACGCCGCGCCCTTCAGGCTTATTAATGTCACTTCCCTTGGCCAGGTACTCTTTGGGAACGTCCAGTGCCGCAGCAATCTTGTACTGAATTTTGGCTACATTGTAATCGGTGTAGTTGCTGGAATCCCCGAGCCAGAGAGAGATGGTGGCGCGGGTAACACCCAGTGCTCTGGACAGGTCCGATTGTGACATTCCTCTTTCTGCCAGTAACTCTTTGGTGCGCTGCTTCCAATTCACGTTTCTTTTCCTTATTGGTTTTGGCAAATATTGACGAACTGTTGTCTATAACCATTATGGGGAAAAAATAGCGCCTTAAACATACTGTATAAATAGCCAATATTTTATTAAACATTTATTGACAATTTAAATAAGCAAATTCAATAATTTGATTTCCATAACTTCCAAAAGGAACCGGAAGATGGTGATCAAACGAGAACCTACCCAACCGAAAACCCCGGGGCAGTTGATCCGGGCCTACCGCCTTGAACGGGGCATCAGCATGGAGCAGATGGCGGAATTCCTCTGCTGCTCAAAAGGCGAACTCTCCCAGATAGAGAATGGTCATAAGTCCATTTCCCGCATGAAGCAGTTGCTCTGGTCCTGCATGGTGCCGCACTGGACGCCTGAGATGCTGCAATCCGTCGAGCCCCACTCATAAACCCCGTATTGCATAACAAATAAAAAGGAACTCATTGTATGGAAGCGAGCTTGCCCAACACCGCAACAGAAGCCTGGAAACTGAACGAAGCCGGTTTATCCATTGTCCCGCTCGGCTCTCCATTTGAAGAACCTCCTGCCTGGTTTGTCGATGGCCGTTGTTCTGGGGATAAAGAGAAAGCAAAAACTGAATGGCCAAAAGCCCCCCGGTTTCGCTGGAAGCAATACCAGGAAGAAGCACCGGATGACAGTGCCATCGAGAACTGGATCAAACTCTACCCACACACCAATTGGGCAGTAATCACCGGATATGGTGTCGTAGTCGTCGATGCAGACAGTGCAGAAGCGGTGCAGTTTATCGAAGAAGGCGCCATTACCCGCACACCATTAAGAGCCATCACCAGTAAAGGCAAGCACTACTACTTTCAGGTCAATTCGGACTATCCCGTTCATAACTCCGTGAGAAAGAACAAAATCGACCTGCGGGGCATTGGCGGTTATGTAGTGGCTCCCGGCAGTACCCATGCTGACGGTACGCTTTATCAGTGGGAAACGGATGGGTATATGGATATAGCCGACCTTCACGATCTGCCTATGCTCTCCCCGGATGATATTGCCACCATCAATGGTTTTAATGGCCAGGCTGCTGAAGAAAAACCAACGGGTAATCTGGGGTTCTCTACTGATCAGTACCCATTGCCACACGACGGGAGTAATCTGGCAGAAGGTCAGGGTCGCAATAATGCCGCCGCCAGTATGGCCGGACAGTTGCTGCGCCAGAATTTCTCTCTCAGGGAAGTGAAGGCAATCCTTGATCAATGGAATCAGTCCAATCATCCACCCTTGTCTGATGCAGAGCTGAATACCACGATTGCCAGCATTTCCCGCACCCATAACAACAATAACCCCGGTTCGTCCATTCTTGTTGAGCCACTGCCCGTTACTAAGCCTGAGTTTGCCTTCAGTCATGTTAAAGAATTGGTCAAGGGCGTGAAGCCGATTAACTGGCTTATCAAGGGCTTTCTGGAAATGGACAGCCTGTCGCTGATGTTTGGTGAGCCTGCCTGCGGTAAATCCTTTTCTGCCATCGATCTGGCGTGCTGCGTTGCCACAGGCAAAGACTGGCATAGCAAGCCGGTCAAACGTCCTGGGCCCGTGTTCTATATCGCAGGGGAAGGCTTTAATGGTCTTTCCCGGCGTTTAATGGCATGGCAGGTATCCCATGGTTACAACCTGCGTAATGCCCCGATTTATATCAGCCAGTGCGCTGCCTCCCTCACGGACCTGGGTAATGCCCGGCTGGTCAGTGCCAGCATTGAGGAAATTGTGGAAGAAACCGGGGGTGTAATTCCCTCCATGATTGTTATTGATACTCTGGCGAGAAACTTCGGCCCTGCTGACGAGAACGCCACCAAGGAGATGAATACCTTTATCAACCACATCGACCAGTTACTTCGGGCCAAGTATCAATGCAACGTGCTGATCGTCCACCATACAGGAGTTGGTAGTAAGGATAGGGCTCGTGGTAACAGTGCTCTCAAAGGTGCACTGGATGCTGAGTATGCAGTGGTGAAATCAGACGACGAAATCACCATTACCGCCAAGAAGATGAAGGATGCAGATGAACCAGACCCCATCAAATTTCTGTTTCACCCTGTCCGGCTGCCCTTCGTAGATGAGGAAGGTGAGCCTCAATACAGCTGTGTTTTAAAGCATTATGACCCGAATATGACAGACGGGTTCAAATCCAAAAATGCCCCTGAAAACCGGATAGGAGAGCGTCAGGTCAAAATTATTGAAGCCCTGAATCGCCTAATTGAAAACGCACAGGAGACTCTTCATAAAAGTGGTCGTGATCCGTTGAATGCTCGGATAGAACTTCAAAACCTCAAGGATGATTGCTATGAGCAAGGTTTTATCTGTTCCAAGCACTGGCGGAGAACCATTGATACGATGATTTACCGGGGCTTTTTAGCGGTTGATGCGCCTTTTGTTACGGTCACTGAAAAGGGGCAGGAGGCAATCAAAAGTGACTAGTCAAACTGATCAAAATCTAACCAAAAAAGTACCCCCTACTGGCATTTTTTAGATGACCTTATATTTTAACCCCCTCCATCCCCCTGGACCCCTTTATTTTCAAGGCCTCCAGGTAGGTTGATGCCTTTAGCCGACCCACACCCCCCACCCCGCTCTCTCCTTTAGGAGAGCGGAGGTAAAAGGGGGAGGGGCGAGGGAAGCATGGCGAAAGCATAAGGGCGGGAGGTTCAAGAGACAATTTCAAGGATAAGAAGAGAAGAAAAGTTATGGACAAAATTATTATAGGAATTGATCCGGGGCTTACGGGAGGTATAGCAGTTCTGGACAGTCAGAATAAGGAACTCATCAAATTGGAAGATATGCCCATTATCCCTGAGGGAGGAAAGAAAAAAGTAAGCGGTCATGGCCTGATGAAAATCATTGGTGGCTATTCCCGGCAACAGGTAGAGATGGTCTATCTGGAAAAAGTAGGAGCAAGACCCGGACAAGGCGTGGTCTCCATGTTCAATTTTGGCCGTTCCTATGGCGCTGTGGAAGCCGCTGTCAGCTTAATGGGTTTTCCTCTGACCTATGTGACTCCCCAGCGTTGGAAACGCTCTGCAGGTCTGATGGGTGCTCACAAGGATGCCTCTCGGGGAAAAGTGTTAGACCTCTATCCAGAGGCCGATGTTCATCGAAAAAAAGACAATGGTCGTGCTGATGCTGTGCTCATTGCCCGATATGGAGACTCAGCATGAAATTCTATTCAGCAAGACAGGCTATTCACGATGCCTATGCCATTCACTTTACCAGCAAAGGGTTTGAGGCTAATCCGTTGGCATTTCGGGCTGGTAGTCAATCGAGCAAGTTGGACAACAACCTGCTGATCTGCAATGCCGTGGAAGCTGGTAAGGTGATAGCGGCAGTGGAAAACCTTGATGAGCCATTTCGTTCCTGGGCAAAGTGGGCGTACGGGCCAAGAACGGAGCACTGGTTACCTGAGCAAAGACGTTTCTTTGAATGGTTGGAGCAGGATGTTACAGAGAAACTGGCGGAGAGTGAGCGGGATTATCGGGAGGCGACACAACAGAAGATCAGAGATGTGGTGGCCTATACCGTTCTGGATTATCGGAGTTATGTGACTAATGGTCGGCATCTCTACCCTGTCAGTTTGGTGATAAAAAAATGTCGGATTTGTCGGCAGAATTGGAGGCGTGATTTCCAAATTTGGCATGAATATTACTGGGCTCTATGCGATAAAGACTTGGATAGAGAAGCTTTAGTTGCTATCAGGCTGGATTCAACCAATAAGCAAAGCTCCATTATCTATTGATGTTGTTATTGAGATGTAACAGTTTAAATCATATATTGGTTCGAATAATTTTAAGCAAGGAAAGGATAACAGTGAAACCAATAAAAATTCTGTTCTTTATGGTATTTTCAGCTCTGATATTGACAGGTTGTGGCTCTACCTCAAAACGAGGTTATACCAATCCTAATTTTTCGCTGTCAGAGGTTGATCGTATTGCAGTCTTGCCGTTTGATGGTGTTCCAGATGCCAATACTGCTGCGGATATGATCGCAATGGTCATAGCAAATAGAGATGTTTTTGATGCTGTAGTTGATCGCGCTCAGACAGGCGCAATTGTTTCTGAACATCGTTTACCTTCAGAATTGCTTGATGAAAATACAATAATTGCCAAGAAGAGATTGATAAATGCTGATGCCCTCTTAAAAGGGAGGGTAACACGCTTTGCACAGGGCGAAGCTCAATTCCCATTAGCCACGCCTACAAAAATAGCAATGTCTCTGAAACTGATTAGTGCTGAAACAGGACAAACAATTTGGACGCAATTATACTCCAAATCTTCAGCTACCAGGGGGGTGTTAGCTCCAAGCGTAGATGAAATGATGATTGACATGGCAGAGGAAATTGCAAACGATTTAGCTGATCTAAAATAGCATTATCTGTAAGTTGAACTTGCCAATGATTACTGAATAGGGCATAGTTTCTCAAAATGCAAAACCTCACCCAGAAATGGCGTGGGGTTTTTTATTGCCCCAATTTTTTCCCTGTGCAGGACGCACTCATGACTGACCTCTCCGACCGTCTGGATCGCATCGATGTGAAGCTGGACAAGCTGAGCGAGGCAGTATCCCAGCTTGCTCGGATTGAAGAGCGTATCGCCCACCAAAACGACAATATGAATCAGCTGGATTCCAAACTGAGTGAGATGGAAGCCCGGATCAGAGCACTGGAACTCCAGGGCAGTTCCCGTGGTGTCCTGTTGGCCGGTATTGAACGACTTGGCTGGTTGGTTGTGTCTGCACTGATTGGCCTGGTGGCCTTCTTTTTCAAAAAATAGCCTTCAGGAAATGAAGCGATGATTCCAAGGACGGAAACTAATTTCATTGTGATTCATTGCTCGGCAACCCGGGCAGATCAGGAAGTCACAGCAGTCGATATCCGACGCTGGCATGTGGAAGAGAATGACTGGCTGGATATCGGCTATCACTGGATTATTGAACGGGATGGCAAGCTTCAGCATGGCAGACATTCTCAGGTTCAGGGTGCTCACGTTCGAGGTCATAACCATGAATCCATTGGTATCTGTATGGTGGGTGGCATCAACCAAAATGGCGAACCGGAAGATAACTTCACATCTGCCCAGTGGTTGATGCTGGAAATGTTGGTTGAATCTTTACAGCTGCGTTATCCAGAGGCTCAGGTCGTTGGCCATTACTATTTCACGCCTTACAAAACTTGCCCGAACTTTGTCGTTGAGCACTGGCTGGAGACTATCAAATGAGCTGGGCTGCTGCTATTCCGGTCTTAAGTAAAGTTATTGAGCGAATCATTCCTGATCCTGACAAAGCGGCCCAAGCTAAAAACCAACTGGTGGATATGGCGGTCAAAGGGGAGCTGGATGAACTGGTTCAGCGTGCCGGGGTTATCAAGGCTGAGGCTCAGGGTGATGGTTGGCTACAACGATCCTGGCGTCCCATTGTGATGCTGGTATTTACTGCCCTGATCGTCGCTCGCTGGCTTGGCTGGTCGGCACCGGATTTATCAGAAGCGGTTGAACTTAAACTGTTCTCTATCGTTCAGTTGGGTATTGGCGGGTATATCGCCAGCCGGGGCATTGAGAAGGTGGCAGACAAAATAAGGCGCTAAGGATGGCAGCGAAAAAATACAAAATGTTGGACCGTAAGGTCAGCGAACTGATTCCGTATATTAACAACTCCCGGGTTCACGATGAAGAGCAGATCATCCAGATTTGTTCGTCTATCAAGGAGTTTGGCTTTACCAATCCAGTGTTGATTGATGAGGAAAATGGTATTATTGCTGGCCATGGTCGTTTGATGGCAGCGAAGAAACTGAATCTCAAAACCGTTCCCTGTATCGTGCTTGCTGGTTTGTCTGAGGCCCAGAAGAAGGCTTACGTCATAGCGGATAATTCCATAGCTCTGAACTCAAGCTGGAATATGGACGTACTATCCAGGGAAGTCGAAGCCCTGCAAGCGGAAGACTTTGATCTGAATCTGCTCGGTTTTAAAGACGATTTTATAGTAACGCTCTTTGATGATCCTGCCCCTGAACCAGAGCAGAAACCCAATGGTGAGGAATACACCGAAATCTTCAATATCCTGGTAGAGTGTGACAACGAAGTCCATCAGCAGGAAATCTACGACGAACTGACACAAAAGGGACTGAAATGCCGAGTTCAAAGTTTGTAGTGGAGTCCGCTATCAAGCCTTCTTTCCGCACTGAGAAAGTCAAAGGGATGTTTGATATTGATATGCAGTCCGTCAAAAAGGAGTTTGACGTTGATATTCCCATTGAGGACAAACCGTGGAATATCGGCCTGATCGTTGGTGCCAGTGGTTCCGGTAAGACGACCATTGCCAGAGAAGTCTTCAAGGACTTTGAACTGTTCTCAGGGTTTGACTGGTCAGATCGCTCCGTAGTGGATGATTTCAGTGAGGACCTGAGCGCCAAGCAAATTACCGAATCTCTAAGCAAAGTGGGTTTTTCTTCGCCCCCGGATTGGCTGAAGCCGTTTGCGGTACTCTCCAACGGCCAGAAGATGCGAGCCGAACTTGCCAGGCTAATATTGGAATCCGATAAGCCCGTCATCTACGACGAGTTCACTTCGGTGGTGGATCGACAGGTGGCCAAGATCGGCAGTGCTGCTATCCAGAAGTTTATCCGAAAGGAGGACAAGCAGTTCATTGCGGTCAGCTGTCATTACGACATTGTGGAGTGGTTGCAACCGGATTGGGTCTATGACTGCAACAAGCATACCTTCAAACGGAGGCGTCTTCGGCGACCCGAAATCCGCATCGATGTCCGCAAAGCCGACCAATCAGAGTGGCCATTATTTAGGCCATTTCACTATCTGAGCAGTGTTCACAATCGTTCTGCCCATAAATACATTGCTGAAATTAACGGTGAACCTGTGGGTTGGTGCAGCGTCTTGCACTTTCCTCATCCGAGCAATAAGAAGCTGAAACGACTGCACAGAACGGTGGTATTGCCCGATTATCAGGGCCTGGGGATTGGCTTTCAGTTGCGCTGCTATATCTGCGAGTTGTACCGGAAACAGGGTTACAAGGTGAATACCGTCACCACGTCGCCTGCCTTGATCCATGCCATGAACAAATCGGACCGTTGGATAATGACTCGCAAGCCGGGGCGAGTCGGCATGCCTGCCCAGTCGATATTAAGCAAGCACTCGTTTGATCGGTTGACCTGTTCATTTCAATATGTGGGTAAAGATTAAACATCATATAGGCTCGTTACTACGTCGATCTGGCGGGTCATTCGATCATCGCAATAGGGTACATAATCAATATTGAAAACGTCGAATGGTGACGATTTACCGGTGTTTAGTGATGTTCCGATAGTGCAGGAATAATCATCAAACTCAAAAAAGCAGGCATTATCGCCTGCTTCGTTATAGGTTGATTGGTTGATTAAATGCGGAATACCTCCTCATCCTTTTTGCCTCCGTTTTTAAAGCATTCAGACAGATCATCAACAGCGGATTTCAAAGCGCTGGTAATGGCGGTAGATTGGGCTTCGGTGTACTCATATTTGTCATCGTTGGCCAATGATGAAATGGATTTCAATATCCGAAGAGCTTTGGGTACACGGATGTTTGCCAGTTCAGCAAACTTTTCAGAGTCGGACTTTTTAGTTTTCTTTTCAGTGCTTTTATTAGCCATGGTTTTATCTCCTTTTGCGTTCTTTTTATCAGTAGTTTTAGCGGTATTTTTATTAGTAGCCATGATGTTTCTCCTTTGCGTTGTTTAATGTTTTTACACTTTAACTATGGGTGATCTGCCGTATATCTCAAACTTTATTCTGCTTTTTAAATCTCTCTATATGGTTGATATAACAATGTTTTTTTCAGTAGGTAACGGCTTTCAAACTGTCAAATTAAAAACAACGTGGGTCCCTGCAATGTTTAACTTTTTGCGGGTACGAACGGGCGCGGTTTTTCGTTAGTGGCAAGTCTGAAAACGAGGTATACCCTTGGTATACTTTTTGGCATTAACCTGCTGATAATTAACAAGAAATCCCGGTTTTAAAAATGGCGCAACAGGTATACTTTTTTGTTCGAACTGGCGCCATCCGTGGCGTTTGAGTTACTGTCGTTTCTCCAGCCATTGCTGAATCGTTAACTCTCTGGGAAGGCGCTGCTTAAGCCAGTCATCAATTAGCTGTTCTAACAGATTTCTGAATTGGCTTTCATCAGGAAAATCCCAGGGCTCAAATTCCGGGTGCTGCTCACACAAGGCAATCCAGAGTTGAGCGGCCAGCATTTCAGAGACTTCATAATCAAATACTCCGGGAAAGCCTTCTTCGTCATTTTTTGATTGTTCGATCTCACTGATGATCTGGCTATAACGGCAAAGGTTATAAATCAGTTCCAGCTCCCCATCCCCAAACAATTCTGCCGGTGTGCGGGTCTGGTCACTTAATTGATCCAGAATTCCGGCACAGGAATAGTAATGAGTGATCAATTGGGCTTCATTATTCATGGTTGTTTTTCTTCGTCGTTAATAATCGATGGCCAGCATAATGGTCAGCACCCGGATGGTTTTGGTTAAATCCGAAGCATCTTCAGAGCCGTGTTCCATATCCGGGGCGTAATAATCAAATTTTGCAATGATCCACTCATTTTCGAATTTGAAGCGGAAACAGTCGTGCTCGCCATAGGGATCATTCTGCTCATTGAACTGATTAAATTCGGCAATGGCTTTCAGCAAACCGACTTTGTTTTCAATGGTATGTTGCAGGTTAGCGGTCATCATGATTTCAAACCGGCAATTGATCAGAGCAAGACTGTTTTTTACCTCCAGATTCACCAGTGACTTTCGCACTGCATCATTTAACGTGGCAATTTCGTTCATAAGTACATCCTTTATTGATTCATTTTTTGTTGTCGCAGTAGCTCTATAGGGGATGGCCACGATAAGTCGAGAAAATTTAAGATGAATGCCCATATTGAATGAGATGGCTGTAGGTATGACTTCCCATGGCACTGATTTCACAAGCGGAATTTGCCAGACAGCAAGGCTTTACCAAAGGCTATGTCACCAAGCTGATCAAAAAAGGGATTGTGAAACTGAAAAATGGCAAGGTGGATTCAGTGCAGGCACAGCAGGCCATGAAAGCCAATGCTGATCCAGTAACGCTTATCCGTTCCGATCAATCCACCGACCTTGCACCCACACAACCAGGAGCCGTTGACTTTGTGACTGCCCGCACTATGCGGGAAGCGTTCAAAGCCAAGATGGCTAAGCTGGAGTATGAGGAAAAAAGTGGCACCCTGACTGATGCAGCAAAGGTAAAGCAGGATGCTTTCAAGGCGGGGCGGATTATAAGGGATGGACTGCTGGCCATTCCTGATCGAATGGCGGATGTGCTTGCGGCAGAGGATGATCCAAGAAAAGTCGGGGAGCTACTTCAGGAAGAGTTGGAAGCGATACTCAATGAACTCACTTGATGACAAGGTAATAAAGCTTATTAAGAAAGACCTCAGATTTATGGAAGTAAAACAAGGAAAAACGAATAACTCATAAGTATGTCTATACTTAGAAAAAAATCAAGTCAAGGGCTGTATATATGCCGGTTAATCAGATTCGAACTGCAGACAATAGTAAATTACAGGAAATAAACCCCGATAATTTTGATCCAAAATCACCTGCCCAAAATGGAGAAGCTGAACGACTGGCATTTTCTAGGACCGTGAAAGCCCATGATGGCGATAAACAAGTCAAGCATAATAAGTCACTTGAAATATTTGAAAATACAACTAAAGCTGTTTCAATTAGAGATTATTCCCAAATTAATACTTATTTAAAAAAACACTCACCACCTTTTAAAACGTGCTCTAATGCTGCTGTTGTTTGTTCATATCTGGAAAATAAATTGCCAATTTCCGATGAGGAAATGCATGCAATATCTACTAATAACTTGCGCAGTGAAGCACGAATGAGGAAGCAGCTAAGCAATCACTTCAAAGTGTCAAGAGTTTTATTTGATTCTGAAAAAAGTACTGAAGAAAACATCAATTCAATCAAAGGTGACTGTGGTTTAATTGTCAGATACACCCACAACGATATAGCACATACAGAATTCATTAGTGCTGACAGGTCTTTAGTTTCAACTGCTTTAGAGTGGGGTAAAAACCACGAGAGAAAGTCATATATTACTACACCTGCAAACAAAAATGCTTGGTACAATATGTGTAGAGGTAGAGGGTATTTTAATGGAGATAAGTGGATAAAATTTGATCGACTTTACGAAGGTGTTGGAATTGAAATATTTAAGTTAGAAATGAAATGAATATGAAATATTTTTGTGTGAACAGAATGCATTTATCTCAAGGCTTTTTATTATTATTTTTGTTGCAACAAAATACTATTAATTAGTTGTTAAAGTTGTAAGGATTCATATAGCGACTTTCTGTTGCGTCTGATTTTTCAAAAAAATTAAATACTCTATGAACAGCCCCTATCTTTCAGGCTTTTTTGCTGGTTTAAAACCAGACACTCGCCTGAGCGTTTCCGAGTGGGCTGACCAGAAACGAATTCTTCCTGCCAAAGCCACCAAAGAAGCAGGTCGCTGGCGAACTTCCCGCACACCGTATCTGAAAGAGATCATGGATTGCCTGTCGCCATCGTCGCCTGTTGAGCAGGTGGTATTTATGAAAGGTGCCCAGGTAGGCGGCACTGAATGTGGCAATAACTGGCTGGGCTATGTGATTGACCATACGCCGGGTCCCATGATGTATGTGCTGCCCACGCTGGATATGGCAAAGCGAACCTCCAAGCAGCGCATTGCTCCGATGATCGATGAAATGCCTGATCTTCGGGAGAAGGTAAAAGATCCACGGAGCCGTGACAGTGGCAATACATTGCTGACCAAAGAGTTTCCCAATGGTGTGCTGATCTTTACCGGAGCCAACTCAGCGGCAGGGTTGCGCTCGATGCCCGCCCGTTTTCTCTTCATGGATGAGGTAGATGCCTACGACGATGATGTGGATGGCGAAGGCAGTCCTATCAATCTGGCGATCAAGCGAACAGCCACTTTTAGCCGTAACCGTAAGATATTGATGGTCAGTACGCCCAATATTGCAGAAACCAGCAAGATTGAAGCGGCTTATGAAAGCAGTGATAAACGACGCTATCTGGTTCCCTGCAATAGCTGTGGACACTACCAACCGATCGTCTGGGCTCAGATCATCTTTGATAACCATGATCCGGCAACCACTCGGTTTGAGTGTGTGCAGTGTGGCCACAAGCATTATGAAAAAGACAAACCCAAACTGCTCACTAATGGCCATTGGCAGGCTGAAACTGAAAAGAGTAGCAAGGTAGCCGGTTTTCACCTGAGTTCGCTCTACAGCCCTAATGGCTGGTACAGCTGGCAAAATGCAGTAGAGGACTTTCTCGCCGCCAAAAGTAACCCGGTACAGTTCAAGGACTGGACCAATACTGTTCTCGGTGAGACATGGACGGAAAGAGGTGAAACGGTAGAACATACCTTGCTCTACCAGCGAAGGGAACATTACCCGGCAGAGTTGCCTTGGTGGGTGGAGATACTGACGGTTGGCTGTGATGTCCAGGATGACCGCTTTGAGTTTGAAGTGACGGGTTGGGGAGCTGGAGAGGAAAGCTGGTCTATTGATTATGTCCGTTTATACGGTGACTTATCCCGTCAGCCAATATGGGATGCCCTGACGGATATGCTGCACAAAACTTACACCCGGCAGGATGGCATCAAAATGAATGTAGCTCAGGTCTGCATTGACTCTGGTGGTCACTACACCGATGAGGTGTATGCTTTCTGTCGTAAGCAAGGAGCCGATTGGGCAATTCCAGTTAAGGGTTCATCTCAGGCTGGCAAACCTATCGCCACATTTCCCAAAACCAAAAACAAGAAAGGGGTCTACCTGACATTGGTCGGCACCGATACTGCGAAAGAGCTTATCTATCAGCGTTACCGAGTTTTAGAGCCCGGACAGGGTTACTGTCACTGGCCAGTCAAGGATTGCTTTGATGAAGATTATTTCAAACAGGCCACTGCAGAAGAAAAGATAAAGAAGTACCGGCTCGGTGTGCCCTATTTTAGTTGGGATGCCAAGAACCGTAGAAACGAAGCACTGGATTGTAGAGTCTATTCGCTGGCAGCAATCCGTATCCTCCAGCAGCACCGAGGCATCAACCTGGAATTGCTCGCCAAAGGCCGACCAGCACCAGAAGACACCCCTGATCCTGAATTAGAAGAAACCAGCAATAAGCCAAAAGCAGTTCGTCGTTCGTCCCGCAGTTCCTACCTTCAGAGATAACCCCCATGATTACTGAGGCAGAATATCAGGCCCTGAAACGGGCAGTGCTCTTGCGTGAGACCCGTACTGTGGAATTTGAAGGCCGCCGGGTGGAGTACAGCAGCTTCGCCGAAATGGAAAGGCGATTGCAAGCCATTGAGCGTGAATTGATTAAACAACAGAAACGCCCAAAGCAATACGGCATCTATTCATCCAAGGGAGTTTGAGCATGGGATTGCTCACCAACCTTTTTCGTCGTTTCAAAAACTCAGCCTACACCGCCGCAGGCATGGGACGACGAGCCAAAAGCTGGTATGCACCAGGGCTTTCTGCAAATACCGCACTCACTGCTGATCTGTCCAAACTGATTAACCGTTCCCGGGCAGCAATCCGCAATGACCCCTGGGCCAGCAGTGGTTTGGAAAAGCTGGTCAGTAATGTGGTTGGTCGTGGCATTACACCTAAATCTCTGCTGGACGACGATGGTTTACGGGAACAGCTGCAAAACCTGTTTCTGCAGTGGTCGGATGAATCGGATGCTGATGGTTTGCTAAGTTTCACCGGACAGCAATCGCTGATTACTCGCGCCATGTTTGAAGGTGGTGAGTGTTTTGTCAGGCTTCGTCCCCGAAGGCCAGAAGATGGGCTATCCGTTCCCTTGCAACTTCAGGTGCTGGAATCCGAGTTTGTCCCCATCAGCTATAACGAGACATTAGACAATAGCAATGTGATTAAGGCCGGGATTGAGTTCAATAAGTTGGGTCAGCGGGTGGCTTACTACTTTCACCGGGAGCATCCAGCTGAGTTTGCTTTTGACAGCACCAAGCTGGCCAGGGTGAAGGCCGAAAATGTGCTTCATATATTTGAAGCCCTGCGTCCGGGACAATTGAGAGGTCAGCCATTGCTGACTCAGGTATTAGTCAGACTCTATCACCTGGATAAATTTGATGATGCCACGCTATTACGACAGGAAATAGCCAACCTGTTCACCGGCTTTATTAAGAAACCATCGCCAGAACAAGACCCTATTGATCCTCTGACTGGCAAGCCGTTGGTCTTTGGCGACAATGGTCTGCCCATGGTGGCAATGGAACCTGGAACCATGCAAGAACTGGCACCGGGTGAAGAGGTCGAATTCAATAACCCACCGGGTACCGCCGCAGACTACCCCAATTTTATGAAACAGCAGTTAATGGCGATTGCCGCAGGTATCGGACTGCCCTATGAGCTGCTTTCTGGCGATATGGCTGGAGTCAGTGATCGGGCGCTGCGCCTGATCATCAACGAGTTCCGTCGTCGCATCCAGCAGATTCAGCATAACCAGATCATTTTTCAGTTCTGCCGGCCAGTCTGGAATCGCTGGCTGGATATGGCGGTGCTTAATGGCACAGTCTCCATTCCTGACTATGGCAATCAACCAAGAAACTATCGTCGTGTGAAATGGATCGCCCATGGCTGGCCGTATATGCATCCAGTTCAGGATATGCAGGCACAGAAAATGGCAGTGCGCTCTGGTTTTAAGTCCCGTTCCGAAGTGGTCAGCGAGCTGGGTTTTGACAGTGAGCAAATGGATGGCGAAATTGCCGCTGATAATCGCCGGGCAGATGGCCATTCATTAAGATACGACAGCGATGGCCGTGACCCGGAAAACAATAAAGCTTCCAATCAACCAGAAAAGGATGACAGGGATGAGTCATAGTCGACAGTGGTACACCTTTAAGAATGAAGCGAATCAGACACCAGAGCTGTTTATCTTTGATGATATTGATGACTGGTACGGCGTTTCGGCACAGAGTGTGGTGGATCAAATCCGCAATCTGGATGCCACAGAGATCAATGTCCGCCTAAATAGTCGGGGCGGCATGGTGTTTGAAGGTATTGCCATCTATAACGCTCTGCGCCTGCACAAAGCCAATATCCATGTCACCATCGAAGGGCTGGCGGCCAGCATTGCCAGTGTCATTGCCATGGCCGGAGATACGATCACCATCGCTGAGAATGCCATGATGATGATCCATAACCCCTATGGCTGGGCGCAGGGCGACGCGGAAGCCATGCGAAAAACCGCCGATGTTATGGATAAGATCGCCGACAGTATTGCAGTCTCTTACACTGCCCGAACCGGGAAAACCATTGAGGAAATGAAAGCCCTGATGGATAGCGAGACTTGGTACACGGCGACTGAAGCAATGGCCGCTGGCTTGGTTGATCAGATGGATACTCCCATCAAGGCTGCTGCCCGGTTTGATGTTTCCATGTTCAGTAATGCACCAGACAGCTATGGACTAGCTCAAGGTCAGACAGAATCAGTTAAGTCGCAACCTCAACTTGATTCTGTGGCTATTGCAGATCTTTGCAGTCGGGCTGGTTATCCAGAAAAAACCTCTGCAATTCTTAAAGCGTCACTGTCGGAAGATGAAGTCAAGGTTCGACTCGCCAGCTATGACCAGATTAAGAACCTCTGTCAGACAGCAGGCTTCCCGGATAAAGCTGCGGATTTCATAAGAGACGACCTCTCAGTATTCGACGTTCAAAATACCCTGTTTGAACTAGTGACCGCTGAAGATGACCCGATCAATACAGCCCTTACCCCACAACAGCAGGGCTTAAAGCAAACCACTGTCGCTATTGATACGCAGGCTATTTACAGCCGACGCAACAGAGCATAACCCCTCCATATAAATCCTCAAAAAAGGACTTTAACGATGAGTGTAAAAACGGAATCGGTCTATACCGGTGAATTTCTCGTGTCTGAAGGAAACAACACCATTAGTCGTGAGCAGGTCTCACTGGCTGCGAACCTTACGATGGAGCCCGGAACTGTAGTCGGCAAGGCTTCTGCTGATGGTATCTACAGCTCTCTTGATCCTTCCGCAGCGGATGGCACTGAAACCGCTGCTGGCATTCTCTACGCTGGCAAAGTGACGGATGCCTCGGGTGCTGATGGTGTCATTATCGCCCGCCTGGCAGAAGTAGTGGACAGCCTGCTGATCTGGCCTGCCGGTATCACCGATGAGCAAAAGGCAACGGCCGTGGATCAACTGGCCGGGCTGGATATTATCCTGCGCACGGAATAACCCGTCCTGATTTTTCTGCTGTAACTCTTTCTTCACACATTCCTATTTCCGTTATCAAGGAGCGAGAACATGCTGGATATTTTTAATGACGATGCATTCAGCCTTACCAGTCTGACCGCCACCATCAATGAGATGGACTACAAGCCTGGTCGTCTTGGGCAACTGGGACTCTTTCAGGAGAGTGGTATCAATACCACAACCGTCGTGGTGGAAAGCATTAATGGTGAACTCCGCTTGCTGCCATCGACCGAGCGAGGCGCACCGGCGACTCAGGCTATTGGCGATAAACGTCAGCTGCGTAGTTTTGTTGTGCCCCATATTCCTCACGACAGCACTATTCTTGCTGCCGAAGTGCAGAATGTTCGTCAGTTTGGCAGTGAAGATGCCATGCAAGGCGTTCAGACTGTGGTTAACCAGCGTTTACAGAAGATGAACGCCAACCACGAGGTAACGCTGGAGTTTCTGCGTATGGGTGCCCTCAAGGGTGAAATCCTGGATGGCGATGGCAGCACCATACTCTACAACCTGTTTGATGAGTTTGGTGTCACTCAGCAGACCCATGATTTTAAATTCAGCAGCACGACTACCGACGTTCGTGCTCAGGGCGTAAAAGCTCGTCGTCTGGTTGATGATGCTTTGGGTGCATTGCCCTACAGTGGCCTCCATGCATTCTGTGGCTCTGACTTCTTTGATGGGCTGGTGGGCCACAAGTCGGTCAAAGAAGCTTATCAACGTTGGCAGGATGGCGAAGCACTGCGTATCGATCCCAAGGGCCGATTCCGTTTTGCCGATATTGATTGGGAAGAATACCGGGGTTCAGTGGGCGGCAATGATTTTGTCGCAGCCAATGAAGCGTACCTTTACCCAACGGGTGCAGATATCTTCAGAACCTGGTTTGCACCGGCAGACTTTGTCGAGACCGTCAACACCATCGGCCTGCCACGCTATGCCAAGCAGAAGGTAATGGATTTTGAGAAAGGCGTGATTGTTCATACCCAGTCTAATCCGCTGCCAATCAATCTACGACCACGGGCAGTCATCAAACTGACCATGAGCTAAGAAAGGAGACTGCTCAAATGGATGAAGCATTCAAAGTGTTGGATCACACCCTTCTTTCAACTTTTGGGCAGTCGGTTTTAGTGACGCTTTCTGATCAGACATCACTGGAAACCTGGGGCATTATCAGCAGGGAACTGGTGGAACTTGGCCAGTATGAAGCTGTTCAGGGTGAAGTCACCGTTCTCTCAGTAGATAGTGCTATCCGGCTCAAGCGAGGCGATACCCTGTCGGTCAATGGTCAGGTTTATAAGGTGGATCGCAAACTAAAAGACGATGGCTATTTAGCCAAATGGAATATCTATGCTCATTGAACAGGAAGTCAGTGGTGACATTGAAGCGTTAACCAAACTGTTCAAAGACTCACCGAAAAAAACTGAGCAAGCTATTCAAAGGGCGTTGACCAAGTTAAGTCGCTGGGCTGAACGTCAGGTATTACGGGATTTATCCCGGCAACTGAACCTATCACAAAAACAAATTAAAGCACTGAACCGGATTGTTGTGCGCAGTAACAGAACCCCAGGTAAGGAACGTTATATGACGGTCTGGATTGGTACCAACCCAGTGGGAGCGCATCGCTTTGGCAATCCAAGGCAAACCCGCCAAGGCGTTCAGGTTGGCAGTCGTTTTTGGCAAGGCAGTTTTTTGTTGCAACCGCACAATACCGATAAAACTCTGGTTTTTCAGCGCCAGGCAAACTGGCAGCACCGTTACCAGCAATCCAAACGCTCAGGCCGCTGGATGTGGATGGGCTTACCGCTGGAAAAGCAAACCGTACCTATCGAAGCGAAGGCCGAAGCGTCTTTGAAAAAACTGGGCCCAGTGCTGTTGGATCGTTTTGCTGAACTGCTTTATCAGGAATTGAATTATGCCTTCAACGTTGAATCCTGAACGACAGATTATTGAGAGTCTGTTATCGCATCTACAGCAGGTTTCTGAAAATACCCTCCTTGGTTATTCAGCTACAGGTCAGGAACAGGATTTAGACCTCCCGGCCATACTGGTGCAGTTGGAATCCATCAATGAAGAACAACGACAGGGCCAACGAGCCAAGTACCGGATGGAATTCAATATCAGTGCCGTGGCCAAAACCAACAAGGATACGACTTACAACCTGCTGAATTTAACCCGCTCCATCCGCGAGCTATTCACCACCGGGCAACGCTTCACACCAGAAGCCCGAAATATCAGTTTCAGTGAAACCCGGTTTGATATTGCCCCAAGCAATGCCCATCTTTCGTTTGCTGACTTGCAGCTACACATTGAAGTCGTCGTTTAATAACAATCCAATGCCATCTGCTCCAGCGTCGCCAAGTCAACCATTTCAAGCGCTGCCATATTGGTTGCAGCCAGGTAAACCGGCGGAGCGACACCTGCCTTATGAGCCTCCACCCAGCGACTTACGCACAGACACCAGCGGTCACCGGCTTTCAGGCCGGGAAAGCCAAACGCAGGATTGGGTGTGATGAGGTCGTTACCTTTGGACAGGGAAAATTGCAGGAACTCATCGGTCATCCGGGCGCAGACCGTATGACTGCCGGAGTCCTGTGGACAGGTATGGCAATATCCGTTCCGAAAGAAGCCAGTCATTGGACTCAGACAACAAACCTCTAACTGTCTACCAAATACATTGAGCTGTTCAAACAGCATTTCTAACATGTAAAACCCTCCCATGATTAACCCATGGCCTACAAGATAGGAGAAAAACCATGTCTACGATGGACCGTAGTTTTATTGGTGCCGGAAGCATCTACCTCAAACCTGCCGATGGCAGCGCACCTCTGCTGCCCGTTGGTAACGTCAGCGAGTTCAAGTTCAGTTTTGAAGAAGATAAAAAGGAACTGAAAAACTACCTGGGCGGTGGCGGTAACCGAAACACTATCAGCCGGATCTCGTCTATTTCTGCCAGCCTCACTGCCCACGACTTTACGGCAGATAATCTGGCTATGGCGCTACGTGGATCAGCTACAGCCGGATCAACCACAGCAGTTACCGATGAACCCCACACGTCTTTTGGCGTGGTTGATGAACTGATCCCGTTCGATAAAATGCCTGACCTGACCCAAGCCATTACGGTTAAGGACAGCCTGAGTACCACTCTGGTTGCAGGTGATGACTACACACTGACCAAGGCTGGGATCAAAGTCATTGCAGGCGGAGGTATTGATAACCTTGGTATTACAGTCAGCTATACGCCACTGGCTTCTGATATGGTGCAGGCTTTGATCGAATCCGGAAAGGAGTTCGTGCTGTTCATGGAAGGCCTGAACGATGCACAGGATGGCAAGGCATTTAATATCCGTGTGCATCGGGTGAAGTTTTCCCCAGTGCAGAATCTGGATTTTATTTCCGATGATTTTGCCAGTATTCCGCTGGAACTTGATGTGCTGGCAGACAGCACCATCACTGCCTCTGGCTTGAGCACATTTATGCAAATTGATCTCGCGCAGTAACTCCCTTATCTATAAAGCCTCGTTTCCGGGGCTTATTTCTCTATAAAAAAAGACCATGGCCTCACTCAAACAGTCCGCCATTCAGTTAGTCCTGAAGGCAAAAGATGCGCTGTCAGGCAAGGTGAAACAGTCGGCTAAATCCCTTGATTATCTGAAGGGCGAAGCGGCAGACCTGAAAGACCAGCTTGGCAAACTGAAAGACCAAAAAGAATTACTCACGTCTTTTGAAAAGCAAACCAGGGCGACTTTTGAGGCCGGGAAAGCCTTTCGAGCAGCCCAGACGAAAGTGGCTGCACTGGCAAAAGAAGTAGATCGTGCCGAGCAGCCCACCAAGGCGATGAAAACCGCTCTGGCCAAAGCAAGGCAAGAGGTCAGAAAGAGTAGCACTGCTTATGGTCGTCAACGTGAAGCACTGGCCAATCTGAGGAACCAGCTGAATAAGGCAGGACTGTCCAGTGCCAGGCTGGCACAGAAACAGCAAAAACTCAGCGGTGAAATAGAAGAAACCGGTTATGCCTTTGAGAAAGCCAACAAAAAGGCAAAAGCTGCTGACCGAACCCTCAAGAAAGATACCCTGAAGAAAGTAGCCAGAGAGGCAGAGCAGGCATCATCAGGTATTGGTCGTTTAACCAGACGATTCGCTGCTCTGGTTGCAGCGGGAGCAGGCCTTTACACCATTAAACGTGGCATTGAGTCCATGTTGACTACAGGCGATAAGTTTGAGCGTTTGAGTGTTCAGCTGGAGGCCGTTATGGGCTCTATGGCTGAAGGTGAACGGGCGCTGGCGTGGATTAAAGACTTCACCCGCAACACACCATTCCAGTTAGAAGAAGTCTCCGAGGCGTTTGTCCGGCTAAAAGCCTTCGGCCTTGATCCCATGGATGGCAGCATGCAGGCCATTGTGGATCAGGCTTCCAAACTTGGCGGTGGCATGGAGAGGCTGAATGGCATCACGCTGGCAGTCGGTCAGGCGTGGGCAAAACAGAAACTACAGGGAGAGGAAATTTTACAACTGGTGGAGCGAGGTGTTCCCGTTTGGGAATTGCTGGAAAAGGCCACCGGGAAAAATGTGCAGGAATTGCAGAAGCTGTCGTCTGCCGGAAAGCTGGGGCGGGACACCATTGCTCTGCTGATTGCAGAGATAGGCAAAAGTGCAGAAGGTGCAGCGGCCAAGAATATGAGCCTGTTGTCCGGTTATGTCAGCAACCTGAAAGACAGCTGGCAGAACTTTCTGGATGAGGTAGCTCAGAGTGGCGCATTGTCTTATGCCAAGGATCAGCTCAAAGGCCTTTCGGACCAGATCAGTATTATGTCTGAAGATGGTCGTTTGTCTCGATTGGCTCAGTCCGTCAGTGATGCGTTTGTGCAGATGGGTGAGGCGATCAAGGCCAACTTTACCGGGCTGACTTTTGAAGGTGTGGTGGCGAGTATTCAGTCTGCCAGCCAGCGTATTGCTTCCACACTGACCAGTCTCAACAATACCTTCACTCTGACGGGTAACGCTGTACGGTTGTTGTTTAATGGTTTTACTCTGGCTGTTAAGTCTTTTGGTCTGGTGTTCAGCGAAGTTATCTCATCCGTTTCCGGGGGCATGGGCAGTCTGTTGAATGCATTAGGTGCGACAGAGTCAGCCCAAAAACTCCAGTCCTTCAGTGAATCACTGAAAGCGGTGTCGGCGGGTTTCAGGGAAGCGGTAAAAGAAGATGTGCAGGACATTAACCACAGCTGGCAGTCACTGGGTGAAACGATTGTTCAATCCAGCCAAAGTTCGCAGCAAGCCATCCGTAATGAGAGCAAAAAAACGACAGCGTCCGTTGAACAAGACGTCGTCAAGCTCAACTCGGTCTACGTTGAGTCAGCAAAGACTGCCAAGAAAGCCTTCACCGATGCCGCCGATGCCCTGAAACAGATCAATGCTGCCGAAACCCGCACAGAGCTGGCTGATCTGGCCGTAAAACTGTCTCAAGCTTTCGCGGACGGTACCCTGACCCAAGAACAATACAACGAAGCATTAGCGGCCAGCAGAGAGAAGCTGGCCGAGCTGGAAGACGGTGCCCGGTCTGCAGCAGGGGCTGCCCGGTCATTGGGTGATGCCGTGGATGAGGCCGGTGATAAACAGGCACAGGGGGCAGAACGTGCATCCGGCACACTCAATGGTTTAGTGGGTTTTTACAACAACATCACCTCCGAACTCTACGGTCTGAGCGCCCAGGCAGAAGACACTTTCCTCAACATGCAAGGCGCTACTCAGATCGATACCACTGACACTCTGGGTGAGCTGGGACAGCTAAAAGCGACACTGGCTGAAACCAAAGAGGAAGTCCAGGCTCTGGCCACTGCCAATGTCGGACTGGATACCACCGGCATCGGACACTGGATGAAGGATACAGCGACCAATGCCGCTTCAGTAAGAGCTGAATTTTATGAGCAGAAGATCGCCCTGGAAGACCTGGTGCAGAGCTATGAAAACGGCTCTGTGTCGGCCCAACAGATGGCCAGCGATGGTCAATACCTGGCTGACAAACTGAACCTGCTCAACCAGCAAGACCTGGATCGTTTGAATCAAGCCATCGAACAAGCCAACGACAGTATGCAACGGCTGTCAGACAGCACCCAAGGCACACTGGACAGCCTTCAGGATGAACTGGATCGCCTTCAGGGTAGGCAGGGCGATATCGAGCAACGTCGCTATGAAGCCCGAAAGAAAGACCTCGAACTGGAGCTGGCCATCGCCAAACAGGACGGTGACTCTCAGGCGGTGAGTAACCTGCAGAAGGCGCTCTCGCTGAATCAATCGATCCGGGCCGAGAAGCAGCGACAGTACCAGCTTCAGCAACAAGAGAAAGTACAAAAGCAAAGGGAGCAGCAAGCTCAACAGGAAAAATCACGTATTCAAACCCAAAGGCAACCCACCCAAAGTAGATCACCAGAGAAAGTCATTCGTCTGGAGTATCCGGGCGGCCAGGTGGATGTTGGCGTTAAGCCGGGTGATGAAAAACGACTGCTGGAAGCTCTGAAAAATGCCGGAATGAGGTCTGCCTGATGACACTGGATAGCATCACACTGCCTGACGATTTGTTATGGATTAATGAGTTCGACTGGAACCCGGTGGCCCAGAGCCAGGACCGCAGCCTGACCGGAGGCTTGCTGATCCAGGAGCAGTCAAAACAATCGGGTAGACCCATAGAGTTATCGGGAGGTTTGGACGCCGGTTGGGTAGATCGTTCAACAGTCGTTGAACTGCAGTCTCTCAGTGAATTAGCCAATAAAAGCATGCTTCTGAAACTTCCTGATGGGCGTCAATTTACTGTCATTTTTGACCGAACTAACGGTAGCCCAATTGAAGCAAGGCAGGTTCTACCTTCTGCATATCCTGATGACCATCATTTTTATCAGCTCACTCTTCGATTATTGGTAGTTCAAGGCACATGAAATGGTTATCTCGACAACTATACTGTCAGGACTAGCAGAACAAGGAAGTCAGCTGATGGATATAAGGAAAACAGAGGGAAAGTCGGTTACATTTTCTGAACCCGAGAAGTCTGAAGCGCCTGAAAATGATGCTTCTTGGGAATCTCGAAAAGTTGAAAAAGCCTGCAAAAGAAAACCAGAAGAAACCAAACAAGAAGCTCCAGAGTCCAAAAAGAGTAACTTGCAGCCAACTGCAACATCTGTTTCAGATAAATCGTTGTTGGAAAGAGAACTGGAAGAAATCAACATTGCTTTAGCAGAGGCAAGGTTAAATCCTAATTCGGATGCAGACGAAGAAAGGGCTCGCGTTGATGTGAGGTGGTACAAATCAATTGTTAATCGGATGAAAGGTAAAGGGCTTTCTCTGGAATCTTTATCCAATAAGAACTCAGAAGAGGTGATAATATTTTTGCTTGAAAATAAAGTTATCACGCAGACTACGTCCATGCGTATAAGAATGCAGGGAGTAGATTTGGAAGGGTCTCCGTACTGGTAATTGAATTCTTATTTAATCCTTCTCCAGCATAAAAACCACTCATTAGGGTGGTTTTTTTTCGTCTAAAGAAAAGGAATTTCTATGCCCATTAACAACGATGATGTGAAACTCTTTGAAAGCCAGCGTCTCAGTGACGAGGAGGATGGCGGTGGCCGGGCCACTGGCACTGTGGTGATCGACGGTAATGTGAATAACCTCTTTCAGGACATCTCCCGGATTGACCGTACCATCGGCGATGTCGCCCTGCGTAAAGCCTACATTGGCATCAGCACCGACAACAACGATGCTTATCTCGGCAGTCATATTATCCTCACCGATGCACCGGATGACGACAATGTTAGTGTGCTGCTGTTCAACACCGACAGCCAGACTGATGAGCGCAATACTGCCCGGGATCGGATCGAAGCCTATGTGGTGCCAGGCACTTCTGCCAGTTTTGAACTTTTGGGTGATCAGCTGGTGGGTCAGCGCAGCATTGTCGGCATTCAGCGAGAAGAAAAAGCCCTGCCGGAGATTGGGGAAGTTTATCGGCTGTACAACAGCGATAGCAAAAAGGAGCAGTACGTCCGCATCACCAAAGTGGAACACCGCATCGAAACCTTCACCTATGCCTACAGCGCAGGCAGCTATATCGACTTTGACCGTCGACGACTGGATATGGAAATCAGCGTGGCCCTGATTGATCGCTTCCCAGGCGGCACTGCCACACCAGCAGGGACCGTTATGCCTGTGGATGGCCAGGGAGCCAGCGAAGCGAAGACCTCAGTTCAGTCGACCCAGATTGCAGACACCTCTCGCTACTACGGCATCCAGCCAACCAAAGCAGCCATTAACCAGGGCGATCTGACCCTGAAGGTCAACAGCGTTTATTCACCTCTGGTGCCGAGTGCCCGGGTTGAAAGTCCGGTGGTGGATCAGTACGGGGGCTACACCGCCAAAAGGATGGTGGCCACCTCTGCCGCACAACGCAATGTCAGCCTCTCTTTTGTGCACTTGTCCGGTAACCAGAGCCGGGCCTTTCTGCAGACGGGAGCACTACCAGGAACCGTGACTCTGTCGTTAGAAGGCGGCACCTTTGAAGACGACAAAACCGGCCAGCTGGTACACAAAAGCGGGGCCAATAACTACAGCAACCTGACCATTGACTATGACAGCGGTGAGCTGAACGTCTGGCGCAACAGCAGTTACTATACCAGTACGGCTACTGCCCTATACCAGCCTGCCACTGGCATCACCGGAGCCGCCATCAGTGGCACCCTGGACATCACCTCCCAGAACCGTGGCTTTAACTATACCTTCAACTTTGCCGGGGCCAAGCCCAAGCCTGGCACCCTGGTGGTCAGCTATATCTCTCTGGGCAAGTGGCAAGACCTGAGCGATCCGGGCAATGGTCTGCTGGCTGGTTCAGGCTCAGGCACTATGGACTTTAGCACTGGCAGCGTGGCCGTGACTCTGGATGGTTTGCCCGATCCTGACAGCAAGCTGGTGTTCAGTTATATCGCCCAGGCGGATGATGAAATCACCCTGCGAACCGGCTCGGTGGCGGTGGATAAGTTTTCGTTTCGGCACACCACTGCGAAGCCAGGTATCAAGCCAGGCAGTGTCGTCATCACCTATCTGGCCAGTGAGCAAACCAAGACCCTGACTGATCAGGGTAACGGCCTGTTGACGGGCGATGGATCAGGCAGTATCTACTACGCCTCGGGTGAGCTGGGCTTTGTGTTGAATGCCTTGCCAGACCAAGGCACCGAGATCGATATTCAGTACGAAGAAGGCGCAGTAGCGGGTGGCATTGTGGATGTGACAGTGGATGGTTCCGGTTTAATAACCGGCACCATTGCGGGTGCACCGCTCTTGCCAGGCTCCGTTCAGGTTCAGTTTTCGGTGGATCGACAAAGTAATGTGCCACAGCATGCCAGCAGTCGCAGCAGTGACTACACCACCTACCAGACCACGTCTCAGCGGTTTAAAAGTTACACTGACGATGGTAGCGGTAACTGGCGAGATATTACCGGCACGATTGATTACCAGACCGGCGACTTTACTCTGCAGGCGACAGAGAACTACAGCTATCCGGAGTACACACTCAGCAGAGAGTCCTACAAATACCGACTGAGTTTTACCAACACCACCAAGACCGAAGTTTTCTCAGGCAGCACAGTTACCAGCAAGGCCCAGAGCAACGGCCTCAGCCATCAGCCGAATACCGATACCCTGAGTACGCCAGAGCTGACCATCGACCTGCTGCCTCTGATTGAAGATCCACTGCTGCCCGGCAGTGTCATTCTGGAATGGAACGGTGAGCTCTACTTTGATCGAGACGGTGTGCTGTACAAAAACGTCAGCAGTCAGACGAATGCCGGATCATCTGTGGGAACAATAGATTACACCGGAGGCGTGGCGACGCTGGCCGTTTATCCCTCGGGTATCGTTAACACAGCAACAGTACAGGCAGCTGCCACCATCTCCGGTGGCTTTAAAGTCGATGCAGTGGCTTTCAGGACACCAGGTGCACCCATCCGGACCGGAAGCCTTCAGCTCACCGCAGTGCGTGTGGATAATGCCGAGATCATCACCGCCACCGCAGACTTCAATGGCGACATTAACACGCCAGAGGTCCAGGGCTCCATGGATGCCACCACCGGCTGGTGTGAGCTGACCTTCACAAACGGCACCGATCCTATCTATGTCATCCCTCAAAGTGTGCGCTACAACTGCATTGTGGAAACCAGCCTGCCACTGGATGCCGAGCTGATCGGTCTGGACCCGGTACGTCTGCCACCCGATGGCCAGGTGCCGATTTATCGTCCGGGGGATATTGTGGTCATCAGCCACACCCAGAATACCGATGCAGGCATACCCACAGCGGGCCAGCTGGTCACCCTGAACCGTGATCATCAGGCAGAGATCACTGTGGAGGACAGTCAGGGCCAGGCCCTCGATCCAGCCCAATACACGACGGATCGTGAAGCAGGCACAGTCACCTTTGCCGATCCACTGCTGCTCCGGGATGCAGAGAGCAACAGTCTGACAGCGCCGTTTACCATCAAAGACCGGGTCGAGCATATGAGCGTCGCCAGCGACGTGCAGATTAATGGCGAGATCACCATCATCGCTCCGGTGCCCTGGGACTTACCAGCCAATGAAACACAGGTCAGCAGCGCCGTAGTTTATGGTGACCTGCAGGCCAGAGTTCACAACTTCTTCAGTCAGAAAGTGTGGGACGGTGGCGATCCCAACTGGACCGATGAGCGCATCGGCGATAACACCACTGCCCAGTACAACACCATTAACTATCCATTGGTGGTGACCAACAAAGGAGCCATCTTCGGCAAGTGGGCGATTATTTTTACGTCCGGTTCCGCCTTCCAGATTGTGGAGGAGAAACTCGGGATTATTGATACGGCCACCACTGCCGCTGATGCAGCGCCGATTAATCCGGAAACTTGTACACCTTACTTCACCATCAAAGCCCAAGGCTGGGGAACCGGCTGGGCTGTTGGGAATGTGATCCGGTTTGATACCGATGGTTGCCTGGCTCCGGTGTGGATCTGCCGAACCGTACTGGCCGGGCAGGGGACCGAAACCAGTGACCAGTTTACTTTGCAGATTCGGGGGGATGCTGACTGATGGCCGCAATATGGTTTACTCCAGAAAACCTGTTAGGACGGCTGGAAAGTCTGTCAGCCAATGCCAGTAACAATGAAGGCTTCTATGGCAGAAGAGATTTTTCTTTTCATGCGCTTCTGCAGGTGGATTCCAGTCAAGCAGACCAGAACATCCCTCTACTCCGAATATTTGCAGATATCAGCAGTGCTGCCGGTACTAATTATCAGACCTTGATCTGGATAGAAAGCGGCATCGTCAAAGTGCTGGGTTACTACGGCACTCGGCTGGGATGCCGTGGGTATAGCGAGTTGAGTATTCCCTTTGATGAATTATTCGAGCTGGTGGTGACCTTCAATCCTGCCAAAAATAATGTTCAGGATAGAGTCGTCATTAAAATCAATGGCGTAACCCAGACAGTTCAATCAATCTATGGACACTCTAGCATGAATACATTTGCTAACTTCACTCGGGTTATTTTAGGAGGGGATGGTTCAGCTTCTGGTAATGCTAAAGGTCTGCTTGTAGTGCAGGCAACACTGACCAATGCCTATAACAATTCACCGATACCTGTCACTTCGTCTTCTAGCTCCACTATGACCGTTTGGCATTGGGACTTTGAAGACAGTGGCAACCCACTGAAAATCATCACCAGCCGTAACAATATTGCCTCAGAACTGCAGTGGACTAACACTGACGACACCACTGTCGTTTGGAGCGACAACAATGGTCCACCTTCTTCAGACAATGGCGGCGGTATCATCATCCCGGGAAACGGCAACACCACCTGCATCCAGGGCACCGTTACGGAAGACGATCTGCCGGTGGCTCGCCGGGTCTTTGCCATCACTCAGGCACAACTGGAAGTCGATGGCAGCCAGGAAACAAAACACGCCGTTTTAAACAGTGTGCTCAGCGACAGCATCAGTGGCAGCTACTCCCTGGACACCAGCCCCTATGAAGGAGCCGTGATCGTGGTGGCCATGGACGACTATGGAGAAGTTTGGCAGGTCGATACGGTCTACGAGGTCGGCGACGTGATCCGCCCGGCCGACTTCCAGGGTTATGTTTACCTCTGCACCCTGGCCGGTAAAGGTGATAGCACAGAACCCACCTGGTGGTTTGATGACAGTGTTCAGGCAATAGGCACCGCTCAATTCAAAGCCAAGCCCTACACTCGTCCACTGGCCCATGGCCCGGTGGTACCCGAGATCGTACCGGAGAGTTAAGTGGCCTACTTTCCAGAGAAGACACAAGACTTCAACTTTACCCGGGAGGCTTATCAACCCGCCTCCCTTTTTGAGTTTTATCCGCAGCCAACCTATGCCTTTATTCCACCGCCCACTGTCGTCAGTGTCTGTCAGAGCCAGTGGCGGAGAGGTAACGCCTACCAGGTATCTGCCCGGGGACCGTTCCAGCACTCAGTGACGATTCAGGCCAGTGTTCAGCAAAGTAGTCATCAAGGCACCGTTCTGGAAGCTCCACAGCTCGGAATGTTCTGGGGCAAGGTGCCTGAATTGGGGGAAGCAGTCAGAATTAGTCACCAGCAAGCCATTGATCACCAGAGTCAGCAACAGGCTCTCTGGCAGCAACCGCCTGCAAAAGAACTTAGCATCGATGAGTCCAGGGACCAGAGTATCCAGCCAAGAGAGCAGCAAAGTTCTGAACAGTGGCAGCAAGGTAGGCAGACAGATCGGCAAAACACAGAGCGCTTTGATCGCAGTGACGAGTATGGCGCAGTCCATCAAATCACCGCCAGTGGCTACCAGGTACCAGCACCTGCATTGCTGAACTTTACCTTTGCGGCCAAACGTTACTCACCATTAACAACCCCAGACGTGTATTTCAATCTGGGCGAGAGAACAGCCGACCGAGCCATTCAGCCAAGAGACTCCCTGCAGCAGTCAGCCTTCAGCAGTAACGGCACTCAGGATGAACCCGTCATCATCCCATGGGGACCCGGCAGAAAAGCGAAAGATGACACAGTCGACAGTGACTATGGCGGTGAGATCGATGTCATCGAAAAGCCACAACCCGAAGAACCAGAGATCAGGGAGACTTATCTGCTTATGAACACCATCAGTGTCGTGACGCTGCCCGACAGGACACCGATCGAGATGAGCAACATGGACATCAGCCTCGACATCGACAGCTTCAGCTGGGCACTCAGAGGTGAGCTTTGGGGAGCCAGCAGCCTGACATTGGTGGAACCCGATCAGGACGGGCCCAAACAGATCGAGGTCGACATCAATGGCTGGAAGTGGGTCTTCATTGTGGAGCGCTACACCGGCTCAAGGGCGTTCGGACAAGAAAAATACTCGATATACGGAACCAGTCGTACACAATTGCTGGCCGCTCCTTATGCACCCCAGCGCAGCAAGTCCAACAGCAGCAACCTCAATGCAAAACAGGCGATCACTGAAGAGCTGGCCAACACCGGCTTCTCTGCACTCTATCCGGAACTGGATGATTACAGCACACCCGACTGGATCATCCCAGGCGGCAGCTTCAGCTATCAGAGCGAAACCGCCATGACCGTCATCGCTCGACTGGCCAGCACTGCAGGTGCTGTGATTATTCCTTCCCGGGATGCCGACCAGCTGAACATCAAACCCCGTTATCCGGCCAGCCCCTGGAGCTGGAATACTGCCACCATGGACAAGATAATACCGGCCAGCATGGTCATTAACCTTAGTGCCAGCTGGAGGCCAGAGCCGGAATACAATGCCGTCTACGTATCGGGCACCCATACAGGCGTCGCAGTCAACGTTAAACGCCAGGGCACTGCAGGTGACAACCCAGCACCGGACATTCTGGAAGACTGGCTGACGGAAACACAGGTCAATACTGAGCGAGGCAGGAACGAACTGGCCAAAGGTGGCCATCAAAGTATCACCACGTTGGAGATGCTACTCACAGACAGCACAACTGCGCCCGGGCTGATTGAACCAGGCCAGCTGGTAGAGGTTCAGGATATTACGGGCAACTGGCGAGGTTTATGTCTGTCCACCAGCATCAGTACCAGACAGGGAAAAGTCAGTCAGAGCATTGAGCTTGAACGTCATTACTGAGAGGAGAAAAAACATGGCCACCACTAATATCTGGCAGCAGTTCAAATCACTGATCCCGGAAGGGGGCAAGGTTATAGCTACGATCACCGCACTCAATGGCAATGGAACTAGTCAGGCAATCCTGCGGGATGGTTCAATTATCACCGTCAAGAGTGAGTCAGTTTCAGCCGGGACAAGTGTTTTTATTGATAAGGAGAAAATAGCCGGGCAAGCACCAAGCTTGCCGTTGTATGAGGCTGAAGTGTAAATTCAGGGTGAAGAGTTTTGCTGATTATTGCTTTCAAGGATCTGAGCATCACAGATACATCGCAGCTCACCGTTCTGACGAGTGTAGTGAGCAAGAGTTTGTTTCTTAAGATCATTTTTAATCAAAACCTCAACTCCATCAGCCGCAGTGAACCAACAAGAAGATTTTAACAGGATCAGGAAGGAACTTTTGTCATCTGGAATGGTTTTCCACCATACCGGTCGACCTTCCCAGTTATTATTGAATTTGTAGCCTTCAGATTTCAACAGATCTTTTATTGATCGGGTAGGGGTTGAGCCATAACCAATCATGCTCATGACTCTGGCAGTCAGTCGGCTTTCCTTTGGTTGTGGGGGAGGAAAGGAAAGCCAGTCAATAGTGCTCCAGGGAATCTCTTGAAGGAATGGAGATGGTTTGTCTGAGTCTGTCAGTATATATAAATCATCAGCTGCCCGAGTTATAGCGACATAAAAAAGTCGCTGCTCATCATCTATCAACTTATTCAGGCTATCTCCAAATATCTGATTAAAAACCCAGTCAGGGTGAATAAGAGGATAGGTCTGACCCGTAACTTCAAGAAGAATAACTGAATGACTCTCTAAACCTTTGTATTGGTGGGTGGTAGATATAGTGACTTTGTGGCTGTCTTCTTTCGGAAGGAAGGAACGTAAATGCTCAAGAAAGGCATCCAGAGTATTTCCTTTAGCTTTGGTGCTTTTTTTGAAATTGATATAGTATCCCAGCCCATTGCGTCTGCCTAGCAATACAACAGTTTTACCTTGTTTTATAATTTTTGTAACTAAACGTAGTATTATCGGTGTTATGAAATCTCCATCAAATGATTCCTTCTCTAAATCGGTTGGAATAAAACTACCGAAATCTATCTTATAGACATTACCCAAGTGATTTCGTGCAGCTAAAGCAGGTTTACCAAGCCCACTCATAACGGCGTTTCCTGTGTTCACTATCTGTTTGGCAGATCGATAGTTTGTTGACAAATTGAGACAGCAAGGTTCTTTACTTGTACTGGAAAAATACCGCTCGAACTTTTTAAAATATTTGAGATCAGAACCAGCGAAGCCATTTATTGCTTGCCAGTCGTCACCTACACAGAAGTATTCTGCTGAACTGTTGACGTCCATAACAGCGTGAATCATTTGCATAAAAAGTTGTGAAAAATCTTGATACTCATCAATTAGAATGTATCTCAGTAACTTAAGATCACCTGAGCCATGAGCTTTTCTTAAGAATGTAGTGTTTCCTGATTGTATTTGCTGAATAGCTCTTTGTAGAAGCCCGTCAAAATCTTCTTCTCCTTGTTCCGTTAACTGATCGAGGTAAGTTTCATAAAACTTATGCCCAAGCTCAATAAATTGTCTCTCAATTTCATTCGTAGCTGTATGTTTAATAATCAGGTTGAGTAGTTCTTTGGGAGATAGAGACATTTTTCGGCAGCGTTGGACAAAGCTGGTCATTGCTCTGGAAAATCGGTCAACAGCCCTATGTTTGATTCTGTTCCAGATTTCCTGCTCAGTAAGTCTTATGGGTTTTATACCATAATGTTCAAGGCATTCTTTTAAGTACTTATGAAATCCAGGCACACCACCATAGTTAAAATTCTCTGGTGTAAATTCGAGAAATAACCATCCTTGCTTTTGTTTCCAGAATTTTCTTTTTGCTTCTGACATCTCGTCATAATCGGGGTCACCAGTAAAACCAAAATACTCGATAATCAGACCTGAGTTTTGGCTCAATGAGATTGTGAAATCGGGCTTGTAATTAATGCCGTCCCAAAGAAAGTTTCTCTCATATTTATAAGGTATATTGTGTTCAAAGAGAAAGTCAGCAATAACTTTTTCTCCATAGGATTTAAGATAATCTCCATTAAGGCTTTCGGTAGGAATTGAGCGTCGATAAGCCAAGAACTCTTCAGGGCTTTTATCGTAACTGCCTTGAATAATCGCATTCCAGTCTTCCTGAAAGTTTGCCATCATCAGAGATCTTACCCTGTCTAAACCTTCAGGCGTTCTTAGGTAATTATCAATAATCTGTTGAATACTTCGACTTTTTATCTGAGCTCCTTCCGGCTCATCATAGATTATATTTTCCTTCGGATGGACTAAGGCATAGGCAAGAGCATGAAAAGTCATAATGTGAGGAAGGTTGTTATCACCGAGTAATTCAATGAAACGTTCCTGCATTTCTTTGGCTGCTTTTTTGTTGAAAGCTAATAGTAAAAGCTCTTTTGGTGCAACCTTGCAGTGTCGGATAAGAAATAGTGCTCGGTTGATAAGGGTGCGTGTTTTACCGCTGCCAGCACGAGCGATAAGCTGAAGATTTTTACCGGTAGTTCCGCAAGCCAGAGCTTGTTCCTTATCTAACATTGTTCCTGTGTGTTCTTTCACCCATTGAGAAACAAGATCCGTTTTAATATCAGTATAATCTTGATTAGATATGTGATTCCTTATTTGACTTTTTTGATAATTTTTGTCCATAGTCAAAAAATCTTTGTTGAACCAATCTTGGATGATCAGTTTTGCTTCAGCCAGTTTTTCCGCTTTTACTTGCAAGGCTTCTTTTTGTATGGCTTCTTCTTGTTTTTTACGCTTTATTTTATTTTCTTTCTCTCTGTTATAGTTGGGTATTGTTTTGGTACTGGTGCCGATTAACTTTAATTCTGTGTTAGTAGCGTAAATATTTTTATTTTTAAAACTCACAAATAAAAGATCATGTCCATGTTTTTTGATAATTTGACCTTCTCCGAATTTTTCATGGCGGACCTTATCACCCTTTTCCATAAGCTCTCCTGATCTTATTTATCTGTAATATAAGTTACCGTTATTTAATAGAATAAGGATTGTGAAATGTTAAGCTGTATCCATTAGAGAGGAGTCTAGGTTAAAAAATTTAAGGAGAATGTTTAATAATTGCCTCGTACAACAGTGGATCTTTCCCCTAAATCCACCGTATTAAAAAAGATCCGACCACCCTGAAACTTCACCATCTCGTTCATCAACCACAACCACAACTACAGGCAAACTACAGTCATAAAAAAGCCACACATGCAGTAGCGAAAAGAGCACGAGAATTTTTGAATGCTGTTGGTTGTTTAACTACTAATAATCATAATCTTCTTTCCAGTCTTCATGCTCACCTATTGATGTAAATACATCATCTTCAATTCCAGAATAATTCTGAATACATCCCGTATCATCATGTTCAAAATTCTCGCTCCCTTGATGACTATATCCGGTATGATTACCGATAACTGCGTGTTCACTGTCTGGTTCGAGTTTTTCACCGTCAGTTAGCTTATCATTTTGTTCTTTGAGAAAATCTTCTACATCCTTATCTTCCATAATATCCCTCTGTTTTTTTTTGCTAAGCGAAACCATTTCCACCACATTCAAAGCAGTTACCAGTTGCTCCTCCATCACCACCACACACATTGCAGAATACACTATGCTCTTTTTCTGTCTCATAATTATGGATCAGGAAACTGGTAATCCATTTTTTTGATACTTTTCGACCTCTGAAATCATTTGTAAGCTTTGCGTTTTTATGTTTATAAATAACAATATCTTTATAAAAGTCAGTTTGCTCAAGTTCCAATAAAACTTTCCTATAGTTCCCTATGGGCGTAAATTTCAGAAAATTTCCAACTAGACGAATCTCAATATTACACTCTTTCGCTTGATTACTTAGAGTAAGCATTAACTCTTTTAATCTGTCAACTCTGCTGAATTTATCGTGTTCTTCGGACACTGATCTACCCTTTTTAAAATTATTCTTCAGGATTGAGGTTCCCAGGGAAAAAACCAGTTCACTGAGATGATTTTATTTTTTTAAAACCTCAAATGTGACTTGAGAAAGAGTCAAAAAAATGGACTAGGTCTTGATTCTTGACGAATCAGAAAATGGAAAACTAGAGTTAACTCATTCTTTTTAAATGTATTCAAGTTTCAAGACCTGACCCAAGCCTTCTTATTTTCTTATATTTTAATAAGGCAGCTTCTCTGTGATAGGTGTGCAGTCAAAAGCCATTTAGTCTGATAAATCCAGTCTTGGCAAAAGGTGAGCTAACCAAGGCTCATGCATTTTCAAACGAACAAAAGCTACAGCTGACGCAGAAAATGCAGCCTTCCTATTACATGCATCTACTAAATTTTGTTCCATTTGTACTGAATGACCACTCATTTGAGTTTTCAAGGCTAATGGAAATGAAGCGTAATGTTCTAAAAAATCTAAATATTGGCTTACGTTTTTGATTACTTCGTTTCTCGCTCCCTTAATTGTTTTACTGTTCAGGTTATATCTTTTAGTGCTTTCGAAAGCTCGCGCATACTCAATTGGGTGAGTTTTATCACTGTAACGTGGCATAACAGCGCCAGGGTCCTGGTCATAAGAAAGCAAAGCAACGTCGTTTGAATTACATGGATCTAAAAGCTTGACTGACTCATTGCCGTGACCAGCAATATTACAGGGTTTCCAAATTCGTGTAGTTTCATCCATGAGCGGAAAGTAATCATGTTTGCCTCCATCTGCTCTCGGTCTATTTGCTTCGATGCAAGAATATCTGTAGTTCTTCGCTTCAAATGCCAGCCACCAGTATCCGGGGTGCTTTTGACTTACTCCTTGAACAACTCTGGTGGCATGAGCTTTCTTGGAAACTTTCACATCTCCTTTGGGTCTGAAATGGTCGACATCAAAATCGGTACCAATTCTTGGTACCTCGGAGTACCAACACTTATCCCCTAACTCTCTTATAAAATTAGGTTTAAACTGACTCCACTTGCTACCAATGCTCTTAATCTCTTTTGATTTGTCTGCAGCGTTTTGTACCCTTCGCCCCAAGGTTTGAGCATCAGTATCCCAATTATCTGGTTTACACTGGTCAATAATGTTTGGATCTATGTAACGCACTACTCAATTAATCCCTGGTCTTTCAAAATCGCGTTAATCAACGTGAGGCGATATTCGGTAGCATCCATACCCTCAGCCTCCATTTGTTGCATGACTTTCTTACGAGCAATGAGGAACTGTCGGTAATCTTCATCCGGGTGGGTATAGCTATATCCCAATCTGTCGAGTGAGTTATTAAGCTTTCTTAACTCTGCTACTTCATCACCAGACAGGTTTTCTTTCTCAAGCAGTCTTCGCCGGTTTTCGATAACTCTGCTGGTGTGCTGATCCAGAGTAGTTGCCATCCCAAACATATCACTGGTCAGTATGCCGTTTACACCCATTCCAATCGGATTTTCCTGTGGTGTCTCAGCAAATGAATACCCTTTAGCATCTTTCCTGAGTACTTGAATCTGTTCCTTCTCAAGCTCAGCAATAGCAAGTGGGTGGTGTGTTACCATCAAAATATGGCAAAAGCGCTTATCTGGTATGAAACGCTTCAGAAATGAGTGGTATTTTGCTGCCCAGGCCGGGTTCAGGTGAGTATCCGGTTCATCCAATAGAAAAAGAGAGTCTTCTTCGACAGTAAACTCTAATAGCCCCAGCACTGTCAGTAGCTGTTGCTCACCCTCACTGAGCTCACTGAACGACACAACCTCACCATTTTTCAAATGAACCTTGATGTGAACGCTGCTTAACAGGTCTGAAAGTAAAGTGCTCTCAAGCATTTTGAAGAAATTCTTCGCCCCAAGCCCCTGAGCCACTTTCTTTAGGCTATAAATATCAGGTAAAAACAGGTGAACAAACTCATTATTCACACCCTTACCCGTTAGGGTTGTTTCCTCTTCCCGTATCGTCTTAATTGCACCCAAGCTGTGAGGCAATAAGCGTTCAAGGAAATCACGGACTACGCCCCTTGCGCCCCAGAAGATATCCTTTTTATTGTTTTTTCCCCACTCAGGTCGCCTGAAAACGAAGTGCGCAGAATGGAATGACTCAATTCCGAGCTGATCTTCAAGAAACTCCCGCCCTACGCCTCTCTGTTGGTTTAAGAAGAATGCCAGCAAAACAAACTGGCTATGGAAAGGCTTGGCGTAGAAGAGAGGGCGAACCTCATCCTCAATCTTAACCTGATTCTTTAGCAGCTGGTTATAAAACCTGGTTCTGTGTGGTTTAAACAAATCTTCTAGCCGATCACTGGGGCCGGAGTAATAAGCGAACAAATGCTTTGGCAGGTAATCGGAATTGCCGTTTTTATCTCGCTTTACTTTGGACAAAGAAATACTTTCTGCCAGAGAATACTGACCATTGTCGCCCAAAATAGATACTTGAATTTTGTGCTGCTGAATTGGAGTAGAGCCGTACTCCGGAGACGCATCAACCTCAATAAGCCTATCTGAAGAAGCGCCCAGAGAGTATCTCAGCTTATAGCTAAACGGCGCGTGTTCATCACCCAGATCCAACGCTCTAAAAATCCGAACCAGAGCTTCAATAATGTTCGATTTACCGGAACCATTTCGCCCGATAAGAACGGTAAGCAGCTGTTTGTTATCAAATTCAATCTCTAAGTCCTGAACGTTTTTAAAGCCACTACGAATATGCAAATAATCTATTTTCACTTCTTCGTGGCCTTAAACTGACAGTTGGTACCTTCGCCCTCTTTTTCAATTAAGTTCAGCTCTAAAAGTCGTTTGAGTTCAACAAACAATTCATCGATGGCTTTAAATGTTTCCATAGAGGCGCTATCAAACAGCTGCTGTGCCGACATGGCTTTTTTGGTAGATTTTAACTGTGTCAGCACTTCACTTTTATCGTCGGAGATTTTTTGCGATGACTGATGTTTGGCCACACTCCCATCATCCTGCTTTCTGTTGACGACTAACTCTTCAGGATGCTCAGCAATAGCATCTGATGGTTGTTGTTGAGACGCTCTTTCTGACTTTTCAGAGAAAGGCTCAAACAGCTCACCACGAAATGCTCTTGCCAGAATGGATTGCGTGAGCTTGTCCACACGAAGCTTTGCCAATTCATACTGCTTTTTCACCAAGTCAGATTTAGCCAGCAATTCTGAAACAGCCCTTACTATTTCCTCCTGTTCTTTAACAGAAGGTAAGTTAAACTCGTACGCTTTCAACTTCTGAGCATTGATATTTGATTGACTAACTCCATCGGTTTTCACTTGCCAGCAATAATCTCTTGCATGCGGACTGTTAAGCTGGATATTCAGGTATTCACTGTTAAGTCGATCGCTTCCCTGAACTTTTATCAGATATCCGGCAAAAATTGCTTCTCTTTCACCGCGATAAATAGATGTCTTTCCGACTAACTCGGGGCTATTAGTACGATTAAATAACACATCGCCAGGCTCAAGCTTGTATTTTGCAATCTCGTTTTCATCTGACGTGTAAACAAGATCCACCCAATCTAATTTGCCTTCTTGCAAGTTACCCATTCGCAGTACAGGTACGGTTCCTTCCTTTTTAGACTTGGCAGAAGAGCCGTAATTGAAACCTTTTCCAACTTGCTTTAGGCTTACGTGTTCCCAAGCATCTGCGTTGTTTTCTTCGTGCCACTCTTCTGTTAGCTCTCCCGACACAGCCGCCGACAAAACAGACTTACGAAAGCGTTTTAGAAGGGACGGGATTTTATCAAGGCGAGTTCGTGCCGCTTCTACTCTGGCTGAAACCGAATCAAGTTTTTCTGAAATGCGCTTTTGTTCTGAAATGGAAGCAACTGGTAATTCGTAATTTTTGAAATTGCCTATTTTGAGATAATTTGTCGCCGAACCAAATTGCTTATCTAAATTTGTGGACTTCCATTTGTATTTTAACTGCCAATATAAATACTTAGGATGAATCGAGATATCACTTAAAACATAAGTTCGCTGATACGCTTCAATTTTTCCTTCGTAATAATTTACGTGACCAACATTAGCACCATTTCCAGGCAATGTAATTAATTCACCCTCAAAAGAGTATGTAGGTGATTTAAACGGCTTCAATGCACATGTAAAAAAAGTATACTCACCATCTTCTGTGGCATGATTCGCATCTACTTTTCCAGTAGAAACCTTAGCAACCTCAGTTAGTTTTCTAACTTCCCAATCTTGTGGAAACTGACTCATACCCCAACCTCTTCAGCTCCATCCAACTCAACTAAAATCGATTGCAAATCCGTTATTGCACCTGCTAACTCTTCAATTGCTTCTGCAATTAACTCATCTGGCTCAGGTAAGCACGCAGAGTCTTCCAGACTATCATCGCGAATCCAAGCAAGATCAATCGAGTCATCTTTAGCCTTAATCTCATCACGAGTAAATGAGCGCAAACGACAGGTATCGATATTACCTATAGAACTGAAGTTTTGGTGGTTATCAATAAAAGCTTGGCGTTTAGCTTCATCTACCTGCGTTAAATCACTGCCCACGGCACGGTAAAATTCTTCAAAGTGTCCTTTTTCTAAAACGGTGCGTTTGCCAAATTTCGGCATATTGACGCGAAGGTCGTACACCCAAATTTTCTTGGTATTGCCTTTGTCTTGATTGATATCTGTGGGCTTATCGAAGAACAGTACATTGGTTTTTACGCCTGCTGCATAGAAGATGCCTGTCGGCAAACGCAAGATAGTATGCAGATTGCACTTTTCCATTAAATCATTGCGAATTTTACGGCCAGTTGAACCTTCAAACAGTACGCTGTCAGGCAATACTACGGCAGCTCTACCACCCGGTTTCAGCATAACGTGGTACATGGCATGCAGAAATGCCAACTGTTTGTTGCTGGTGTAGTGCACAAGGTCATCACGCGTCGGCACACCACCACCTTGCTTGGTACCAAAGGGTGGGTTAGCGAGAATCAGCGATGCTTTTGGTAATGCTTTGCCTTCGTTCGATAACGTATCGCCGTATAGAACACCTGAGTTTTCATCATCCACTGCCAAGTCATGTAGCATCAGGTTCATCATTGCCAGTCGGCGTGTGTCTGGCACTAACTCCATGCCAAAGAAGGTGTCATGCTGATAGTCGTCATAATCAGCCTCACCCAACCCTTTTACATCGAAGTTATTTTCTATGTATTGATGGGCTGCAATCAAAAAGCCGCCCGTGCCCGCCGTTGGGTCAACAATAACGTCACCATTCTGATTGTGCCGTTTATCTTTTGGGGCTGGCTTCATCAGCTCAACCATCACTTCAATCAGCACCCGAGGCGTAAAATACTGGCCTGCACCCGATTTTTTCTCGCTGGCGTTGATTTCAAGCAAGCCCTCGTACATATCGCCCAGGCCTTCTTGTTTGGCCGAGTACCAATCAAGCTTGTCTATTTCTGTAACCAGCTTTGTCAGTGTTGCAGGCTTGCGAATGCAGGTAGATGCATTGTTGAAAATCGCTTTGGTGATCAGTGAACCGTGAGAGCCTAAGTGAACCAGTAGTTTTTTATATTCTTCAAGCCGTGTTGCAGCATTGAAGTTCTCGATATCTGCCCAACGGTACCCTTCAGGGATCAGCTCCTCCTGTCCTGTTTCTTCTACCATTTTCAAGAAAACGAGGAAGGTCAGCTCGTTAAGGTATTCATGGTAGGTAACGCCATCATCACGTAACAGGTGACAAAGGCCCCAAAGTTTGTTGATTAAATTTTGTGTGCTCATCGTTCTGCTTAGTTCATCTGAATTGTTGGGAATTGTAACCGATCATGCAGTTGCCTGATGGTTGTCATCCGACCAGATAGCACGGTTGAATTGTGCGAGTACGTCAACTATAGGCTGGTCGAACAGTTTGTTTGCACGCTGGATGCCACCAAGACGCTGCTTGAAAATGCCCTGGTTGAGGTTTGACTCATCAACGACAATGTTTGCTTTCATCTGCGCTGCGATGGTTTCCAACCAATCTCTCTGCGGTGTTTTCCAAACGCGACTTGAGAGTATTTCCTGTAATGCGTTATCAACACGCTGCTCATAGGGAAGCAAAGCCTCACCAATGGCTGCTTGTCGAATAAAACCAATAATGCGGGCGGCTATGTCCTCGTTTTTCACTTCTTTCCAGGCTACTTTTAGCTTTTCTTCCCTGAATTCATTTTTATCTAACTCAACAACGAGTTGCTTGAGGTCATTGCGCGTCAGCTCCCACGGCTTTTGAATAACCGTTTGTAATGCCATCATCCGGTTGCTGTTGGCGTTCACAAAGGCTGTAAACGATGACAAATAGTCTTCTGGTTTCTGGCCGCTACCATAGCCTGTTGATGTGCCGGTTACTTCATCGAACTTGTCTGATATGACGATTTTATTTCGTCCGCTGCCGCCTTGCACTTTCATATCCAGAAGTTCACCCAAGCCTGGATGACTGACAAACCATTTCGCCACATCCTCCGTGTTCATGGCCTTGAGTTCTTTGGCGAACTCTTTTGGTGGCTTGCCGACAATTCGTTCAAATTCATCGTGCTGAACAGGCGTTAAGTAGTTCTTTTTGCTTTGCAGCTTGGCAAGAAATTGATCTTTAGCCAGATCTTGCAGCTTGGTGTCTGTCCCTTTCGTGATCTCTTCTTCCAGCTCTGTGAAGGTAATATCCACGTTGGTCACAACGGGTTTCATTGTGTTCACTTTTTCGAGCTGTTTGTAGATATCTACTGCATCGTAAATGCGGAAACGCTCTTTATCGATGTCATCACAACGGCGCGTTGCTCGACCAAGCATTTGCTCAAACAAGATGCGGCTGTTAACCCGCCGTAAAAACACCAGGTTACAGATACTCGGCACATCGACACCGGTAGTCAGCAGGTCAACGGTTACTGCGATATTGGGTAAGCGGTCATTTTTGAACAGGCGTATCTTTTCCAAAGGCTTATCAGAAGCCCCTGTGATCTTTTGGATAGCATCGTCTTCCACTTCACCGTGGTAGTCTTCGCACGCTTGCTTTAATGCTTCCACAACGTCATCTGCATGACGGTCTGTTACGCAGAAAATCAGTGATTTTTCTTGCGAGTATGGATTTAGAGAATCACTTTCGATGAGCCATTTACATATGACTTTGGTGAACTCAGGGGCTATTACCTTTCTATTGAAGTCAGAGACATCAAAATCCAGCTCATCTGGCGTATGAATCAGATCAAGCTGCTGAGTATGAGGATCATAAACTTGAACCTCTTCGTTGACCTGATAATTGATCCCTTCGGTATTTAATTTCGTGTGGATACGAACAGGCGGTAAATGATCGACTAAGTGGCCATCGATCACGGCTTCGGTATAGCTGTATGAGAATATTGGCTCACCAAATATTTGTACCGTATGAATCGCGGGTGTAGCGGTTAGGCCTACTTTGAAGGCATCAAAATACTCAATAACGGCCCGGTATTTTGACATGTAGTCTTTCTGATCTCGAAACTTAATCTCTGTATCGCTGAGATCACGATCAAGCAAGTAACCACGGTGGCATTCATCGACAACGATACAGTCATATTGACCCACGCCTGGCTTTGAACCGTTTTCGGATGGGTACATAATGCGTTTGACTAAACCTTGCACCGTTGCCACGTGCACTTTCGTGTCGTCATCCGGTAACGTTTTGGGCGCTTTCTCTGGCTCCATCCCCATAACGTCAAAGGTATCGGCAAACGTATTCAGGTTTTCCATACGCACTTCGCCGAAATCAACTGAAGCTTGAACGCCCAAGGCACTTCGATCAACCAGGAACAGAATTCGACGAAAACGTTGCGCTTTTAATAGCCGGTAAACCAGGGCAATACAGGTTTTTGTCTTACCGGTACCGGTTGCCATTGCCACCAGCGCTTTTTCTTTTCCATCTTTGATGGCCTGTTCAACTGAAAGAATTGCTTCTTTTTGATAATCTCTGAGTTTTAGCTCGTACTCAAAGCCCATTTCATCCAACTCTGCGTTGGCTTGTTGAGGTGTCTGGCGTAAGTACTCTTTCAGCTCAGCAGGTGTGTACCAACCTTTCAGGGCTTTTCTACGATTGGTGCTGTCTCTGACGTCTAAAAACCAAATACCGCTTTCTTGTTCGAGCTGCTTTAGATACGCCCGGCCATTAGTTGCAAAGACTGCTGGCATCAGAAATTCTTCATGTTTAGATACCTCAACACTACTTGGTAAGTTCTGGATGCCTTTTGCATAACGTTTTGCTTGATCGATAGCCCCATAAACATTCTTAGCTGATTTTTTTGCTTCAATGGTTGCTATCAGCGTCATTCCCATGAAAAGGGCATAGTCTGCCGGACCTGACTTTGTTGGCCATTCCGCTATAGCACGATTCTTATTTGGTTCTGGTCTGGTACCTTTTGAGTATCGAAGGTTTTCGGTATCGGCTTCCCACCCAGCGTCAACCAACTGCTGATCAATAATTACGCGTGTCTCAGCTTCATCCATCTCAAAAAGAGATTTCTCAATGCGCTGAATTTCAGAGGCTTGCTCTGCTTTGGATTTAGATTGGAAAGTCTTTAAGTAAACAATGTTTGCTTCATCCATCTTGAGTCGATAAGTGGACAAAGTTTTTTCTTGCTCTTCTGCCAGTTCTTCCCAAACAGCCTTTTCCTCAGCCATTTTTTCAGCGCGTAATTTCTCTGCTTGCGCTTTATCCGCTTCAACCTTGCTGAGTTCTTCTGCAACTTTGATACGATCTTTTGTTCGCTGAGATTCAACCTTTAATCTCTCAACTTGTTCTTCAAGCTGACGAACATAGGTTGACGGGTCTTCAGGTTTTACAAACTTCTGAATCTTAAAGCCCTTTGCTGCTGATCCTCCAAGGGTTTTATGAAGCCACGCAGATAGAGCATGGCCGACCATCAGGGCTTTTAGTGCATCTCTATGGGTACTGCTCTCAAAGGCATGTGTTGCACTATTTCCAAGTTTTCGGATCGTATGAAAGGCATCACGAACGTTATCATCAAGGCGAAGAGCACAATCAAGTTCTTTCAGAAGGTCAATTTGCTTGACGTTAGCGCCATACTCAACACCAACTCGTGAGGCGATTGTCTGGGCAATTGCTTCCCCGAGTTGACGGATGTTAACCAGCGTAGTGTTTGGGTAAGGTACAAAATTTCGTTCAGCACTCTCTGCCAGCTTGAAAAGCCAGTCATGATGTTTTTTTAGGAACTCAAAATTACTGAAATCAGCCATGATGTATTATCCTTCAAGACTATTCACTTCCGTTCATTTTTCTGGTTCGTCGCTGGTTCACGCTTTCAGCATAGGGGCTTTGCCCCAGTCTTCATAATACCTTGAATGACTCTGCAGTATGTCCGGGTATGAGTATTTGGATGTCCAGCAGTACGAATAACACAAATTGTGTCAGCCTCTCAAACTTACCCTTATAAGCAAGACTAAACGCCCAATAATCAGGTCGCAGCCACGCTACCGCCCGTGGTTTTTACCATTGTCTTTTATTGACGCCGGGGAGCATGGGACCAGATAGCTCAAAGGTAAATATTGGGAAGATAGTAATTGTACGCTTGTAAGGTGTTGGGCGGTAGTCGGGTATTGGCGAAGCAGGAGCAAAGAAAAATTTTGCAAAAATGGTTTATATGCGACACAACTCGTCGCAGGGTTGTTTTATGATGGGATTCTAAAACGGGAAAGCGTTGCCGAATGGCGCTGAAGTGAGCTTTCCATGCTACACCTGTCTTGCGGAGTCTGACAATAGCATGAATAAACGACAATCTTCTCTGGAAACCACCATTCTCATTATTGAGTTACTGAAGCGCATCCCCAAAAGCTGGTGGATTACTGCTCAACAGTTGAAACAACAGCTGGCCGAGATTGGTCTGGATAGAGATATTCACACCATTCAACGACATTTAAAATCACTGATGGAAAGCAGTCATTTCCCCATTGATATGAATGACCGAAGCAAGCCTTATGGCTACCGGTGGAGCTTACAGGCGGTAGGCTTTACGGTGAACTCCCTGAGTATCCAAGAGTCACTGATCCTGCAAATGGCACATAAGACGTTGAAGAACCTATTACCCAGCAGCTTGATGGATTCCATGTCTGGTTTTTTTGAAGAGGCAAACCGCAATATCAGCCATGCCCAGGATCCCACCAAGGAGATTCAGTGGCTATCCAAGGTGGTTGTGGCACCTGAGATGCAGCCATTGTTACCGCCCGAGTTACAACCGGATGTATTCAATGAAGTCAGCTGCGCTCTCTACAACAACTGCTGGCTGGATATTGCTTACAGGAATGCAGGTGGAGAGGTAAAAGAAAAAACCGTCATGCCCCTGGGACTGGCTCAACAAGGACCTCGGTTGTACCTGGTCTGCCGGTTCAAGGGCTATGACGATGAGCGGAATTTGGCGATGCACAGGATGTTAACCGCTCGCTCAACCTCAATGACCTTTGAACGACCAGAGGGCTTTGACCTGAAGCAATACAATGATGAGGCGCGGTTTGCATTCGGGGAAGGCAGAAAAGTAAAACTGTCTTTCTGCGTCAATAAGAAAGCTGGGCTTCATATTCTTGAATCCCAATTATCAGAAGATCAAACCTACATTGAGCATGAGGACTGCTATGAAATCAGTGCCACCACTATGGACTCGCTTCAGCTCAAGCTCTGGCTTAACGGTTTTGGCAAAGACGCCTGGAACATCGATTACCAAGCAGTTGATGAGGAAATAGCTGAATAAATCGGTTGCGGGTTATCTCTGGCGATCAAATTCAAAAACATAACAATAGGGACAACGTTATGATGGCAGACTATATCAAGGAGTACTTTCAACACTTCGGAGTAACCCCAAAAGTTCAGGAGGTAACCCTGCATCCGCTTCCAGCATCCATTCAAAAACTGGATATTCCGGTTACTCCCCATAACAGCTACAAGACCGCAGCTGACTATCTGCTCAACCTCCATGAGCAGGACTTTGATGACATACACTATGTGCTCGGCATCAGCCACGATCACTGCCTCTTTGGTAAAGCGGTTATTCGTGTAAGGGATGATTACTACGACCCGACAGTTATCGGCAAAAACTGCTTCCTGCCGAAAGAGCAGTTCGTCAGTATTTACGAGATGCCAGTGAATGACCTGAAGGACTTTATGGTGGAGAACGATAACGAGCTACCGTCTATCCTGAACCTGAAAGTCGTGGAAATGCTGTGCCAAGGGTCTACAAAAAATCTACCAGAACCATAGATCAGCGTTGCTGAAAGTTCCTTTCTGAACGAGCCTGAAACACAGGCTCTGAATAAAATCCATGCAAAATCATACAGTTAAAAAATAATTATAATATTCTTGCAATGAAGGTATCAGGACAGAAGCACAACCCAACCTCTGGATTATGCACAAAGTGAATATTCCATGTTGTCATCAGTCGCTGGCATGATGGTCGGGTCGATAGTCTATGACATGATGATCGCCAGAGATGTCTCACACGCAAAGGCAATCTTTGCTTACATAATATCCCACGCATTGTTAGAGGGATTATCAGCAATAAACCCTCTTTCAAAACACAATTCAAACGGTGTTGCCAGCGTTTGGACAGAAACAGGAGCAGATGTCTTGGCTGGAACAGGAGTAGGAGCCTTAGCTGGATCATGGGCTACAGCCATATCCGGAGGCGTAAGGGTCGCGCACACATCTGATCTATTACCGAGCGCCGCCATAGTAGTTTACACCGCGATTTTGGTTTCTCCTTATTCTAGAGGAAGGGACACCATTGTTGGAATGGTGGGAGGATTGATGGCCGGAAACCTGGTCTTGGCTCTTCTCAGTCATCAACGCTCAGCACTGGACCCAAATCATTTATTGAAAAACGTTGCTCTTACTCTGGCTCCCGCATTGACGCTCGCTCTGATCAATGGCTTTTCAAACTATGCGATTTATGGTTACTCACTTGAAGAAAGTTTCACCGAAACAGTCCGTAACCAATGGAAGAAGTTTCATGCTCCTTTGGATTATCTGTACACCTTGTTTAATTGACAAAACGCCCTGAAATCCTTCAGAGACACAGGGCTTTTCGCTTATTTAACACTTACTGTCAATGGCGAAAGTTCCGTTGCTGTACTATATCGTCTCTTGGTAACAGCAAGACACAAAGAACCCGAACCGAATGAGAGACTCCTATGTGTGCTGGTCGTGTTTTTACAGCTACAAAAAACAAACTACTCCCGGTTTGGGAAGATTCAGTCCGTCATTTAGTGATCAATAAATTAGTTGCCCGAATTAAAAACACAGACAATGAAAACATTCCTGAATCAATACTGCTGTTCCTGTGCTTGTTATTTATCTGTTCGGTCGCCCATTCAGGCATATTGGAAGAAGAACAATTCAACTTATTAAGTCACTACAATAATGCATCATTATTAGTCGAAGACAATCTGGAACTGGTCGTTAGAGGTTCCGTGCTGGCCGTTTCCACCGTGGTCAATTACGGATTATGGTACGGCATCTTGTGCAAATCACCTGAGCTGGTCTCTTCCCTCACGGGTCGCCCTGGCCTGAATCTCCCAGAGCGAAATGAGTTCCAGGAGCTCAAATCTTCTTTTTGTCATCAACTCGCAGCCGTCACCACCTCCACTGAGGTTGCATTAGCAGGTCAGGTATCGCTTTGGCCCCTTAAGCGGCCCTGGTGGCGGCCACTGCGATTTGTTGGAACCGGATACATTGGTTATTTAGCATACACAAAATGCGACACTCGTTTTATACCCATAATGACTGCGACTTACTTTACCCATGAAATAGTGGCGAGAACGGTAGCCGGAGCTATGACTTCACTGGCTTTAAGGACTCGTGACAGTCCTTCAATCCAACCTGAAAATTATACCTGCAGTGAATATGCCGTAGTGAAATCAATCACGTGCGTGATGTTCGGAGCAATTTTTTATCACAAGTTTCTCGCCGCAGGCGCTTCAACTGGTAAAGCAATCTCTGCTTATCTTGGGTTTGCTGCATTGGTAGAGTTATTACTACCCATAAGCTATTTTTCAGCATCTCATTCAGACAGTGCCCACGCAGTCGATCTGGAAGCAGCGGCAGAAACCTTAGCCAGCGCCTTGGCTGGATCAATAGCCGGAGCCTTAACCGGAGCCTTCTATGTTGGGTTCTTTGACCTGGCATTGTCCACAGCCGTAGTGGGTTATATGACCTTCTCACTCAGTAAAACTGAATTTTTATCCGGAATTGAAGACGAAGTCCTGCTTGGAGCCATGGCCGGAGCTGGAACCGGACTCACAGTCCTGATGATTCTGTTAAAACAAAACTTAGAGCTAGACTCAAACCATTTATTGAGAAACATCGCTATTACCGTGTATCCTGCATTGACAATCGCTCTGATCAACGGCTTTTTAAACAATGCGGTTTATGGTTACTCACTTGAAGAAAGTTTCACCGAAACAGTCCGTAACCAATGGAAAAAATTTCATGCTCCTTTGGATTATTTGTATACCTTGTTTAATTAACAAATGGTTAGGTTTGATGCGAGAGACCAGATTTTATTTCGTGAATCGCCAAACAATGACCGTTACTGAATAGCGAAAGTTCATTTGCTGTACTATAAATTCTCCCGGAAACAATAAAAGGTCAGCCACTACAGCTTCCTGTAAGTACCGGGCCAGTTGGTTTCGCATATTCTGGCGAGTGGATTTTTTCATCCTTCAAGGAGCAACGACGGGCGCGTAGCCTTAGCTACGCAACCGGAGTTGGAACGCAGAAGGATGCGAAAAGCCGCCGTCCAGAATATGCGAAACCAACTGGCTAGGTACTTATATGCAGATCGAATTCTCATAACTGCAAAGATCAGCCAAAGGAGAGCATATGTTAAGCGTCTGTCCCTTTTGAACCTCGTACTGGATGCTATAAGTACCTAACCAGATACTTAAAAGAAACAGGTTAATTCTGGCAGGAAAGATTTGACTGGTCATTTGCTTTATAGCAAATCAGATACCCTGTTTATGGATTTCAATAATGAAAATATCCGGTCAACTAACAGCGCTTTTCTCGTGCTTATTATTTTTATGTTCAGTCGCTCATTCAGGCCTATCAAAAGAAGAACAATTTAAATTATTGAGCCACTACAGTAATACATCGTTGGTTGAAGACAGCCTGAAGCTGGCAACCAGCAGCTCCGGCCTGGCCATTTCCACCGTGATCAATTATGGATTCTGGTACGGCATCTGCAAATCACCCGAGGTGGTCTCTGCCCTTGCAGGTCGCTTTGATCTGTCATGCACAGAGCAAAATGAGCTACAAAAGGTCAAATCATCTTTTTGTAATCAACTCGCAGCCGTTATCACTTCCACCGAGGTCGCTTTAGCCGGGCACGTATCATCCTGGCCCCTTAAGCAACCCTGGTGGCAGACATTGCGATATGCCGGAACAGCCTACAGTGGTTATGCAGCATACACTAACAGCAATCCTTATCTTATGCCCATAGTGACTGCGAGTTACTTTACCCATGAGGTAGTGGCAAGAACGGTAGCCGGAGCCACTGCTATCCGGAGTTCAAGGTATCAGGACAGAAGCACAACCCATCCTCTGGATTATGCTGAAAGTGAATATTCCATGTTGTCAACAGTCGCTGGCATGACGTTCGGGTCGATAGTCTATGACATGATGATCGCCAGAGATGGCTCACACGTAAAAGCAATCTTTGGTTACATAGTATCCCACGCATTGGTAGAGGGATTATCAGCAATAAGCCCTCTTTCAAAATACAATTCAAACTGTGACGATAGCGTCTGGACAGAAGCAAAAGCAGAAGCAGGAGCAGATGTCTTGGCTGGAACAGGAGTCGGAGCCTTGGCTGGATCATGGGCTACAGCCATATCCGGAGGCGTAAGGGCCGCGCACATATCAAAAGATCTATTAGCGAGCATCGCCATGGTAGTTTATACCGCGATTTTGATTTCTCCTTGTGCTAGAAGAAGCGACATCACTGTTGGAATGGTGGGAGGATTGATGGCCGGAAACCTGGTCTTGGCTCTTCTCAGTCATCAACGCTCAGCACTGGACTCAGGTCATTTATTGAAAAACGTTGCTCTTACTCTGGCTCCCGCATTGACTCTCGCTTTGATCAATGGCTTTTCAAACAATGCGGTTTATGGCTACTCACTTGAAGAAAGTTTCACCGAAACAGTCCGTAACCAATGGAAGAAATTTCATAATCCTTTGGATTATTTGTGTACCTTGTTTAACTGACAGGCAGTTTAGGCGAGAGACGACCTAAGTACCTGGCCAGTTGGTTTCGCATATTCTGGCGAGTGGATTTTTTCATCCTTCAAGGCGCAACGACGGGCGCGTAGCCATAGCTACGCAACCAGAGTTGGAACGCAGAAGGGTGGAAAAAGCCGCCGTCCAGAATATGCGAAACCAACTGGTTAGGTACTTATGGGTGATGATGGTTAAGGCCCAGTCTGGCACGACGGGTTGAACCGTCAAAACAGTCCCATCTGTTCGTCAATCAAGGTATTAAAATCAAGATTTATAAACGGAAGAACACCCTCTGCCACCGGCTTTAGCTGCTTGTCGATGTAATGTTGATAATCAATGGGGCTGGTGCGATATTCCAGCGGCTCAGGGCCGTTGACGGTGATCAGGTATTGAATCCAGCCTTTGCGCTGGTACTTTAGTGGTTTTCCCAGTGACTGATTGATCTCATCGGCTTTTCTGGCCGCCCTGACCTGAGGAGGAATGTGTTTAACATAGTCCCTGAGATTACGCCGCAGTCGCTTTCGGTACACCAGTTTGTCATCCCACTCTCCGGCCAGCGTTTTCTGCACAGTCTCCCTGACCAGGTTTTCCGGAGATTGATCGTTAAACACCAACGAGAACAGTTCCGTTTGAAAATATTTTGCCAGTGCCGTCCAGTCAGAACGGACCGTTTCCAGTCCCTTGAATACCAGTTGCTGCCCGCTGGCAGTGGCTGTAATACCGGCGTAGCGTTTTTTACTGCCGGTATCCGCGCCACGAATGGTCGGCATCAGAAACCTTCGGTAGCAGGTTTCAAACTCAAGCTCCAGCGCCGAGTCCAGTTGATAATCCTCTTTTAATTTAGCTGTCCAGCGGTCGTTAATCAGCCGCTCCAGTTCTTTCCCGGTGGATCTGGCCTGCTCATCGGAATAGGCTTCATTCAGGAGCACGAAAGTAGAATCGGTATCGCCATAAATCACCTGATAGCCCTGCTCTTCTATCCAACGGGCCGTCTGCTGCATGATTTCATGCCCTCGCAGGGTAATGGAGCTGGCCAGCCGGGTATCATAGAAACGACAACCGCCTGAGCCCAGCACGCCATAAAAGGAATTCATAATAATCTTCAGCGCCTGGGAGCGGGCAGCATCCTTTTGCTTCTTGGCTTCATCCCGTTGGGCCCAGAAATAAGCAATAATATCTGGAAGAAAATGCCGGTCACGGGAGAACAGGCCGCCACGAAAACCGGGAATCGCCCCTTCTGGTTTCTGCAAACCTTCCACCAGTCCCAGTGGATCGATTTTGAAGGTTCTGATGATCGAAGGATAGAGGCTCTTGAAATCCAGAACGATGACATTGCGATAGAGTCCGGGAATGGAATCCATAACATACCCCCCCGGACTGGCCAGCCCTCCGCCTTCCGGTAAATTCGGAGCCACATAACCGGCCCTGTGCAAACGGGGCATATAAAGATTGGTGAATGCCTGGACTGAGCCACCCATGCGATCAAGCTCCAGCCCGGTCAGATGACTGCGTAATCTCAGGTAATCAAGAATGTTGGTGTGTTGAAAAATCTCTGCAACCAGTCGGCAGTCCTGCAGGTTGTAACGGGCCAGTTTTTCCTTGTTATGGAGGAAGTCATGATTAATGATAGCCATCCGGTTATCTACGTCTTCTGTCGCCTTACCTTTGCCCAGAAGCGTCTGTGCCACAAACTCCAGACTAAAGCTGTCAAACTGATAAGTGGCTGCCTTTAATGCCTCAATGCCATCAATGACCATTCGACCCGGCAGGGTAATAAACCCCTGCCCACTATCACCTCTGCGACTTCTCCAGCTGGCTGCCTGTTGCCCCCGGCCCAGTTTCAACGGCATGCCATGGCGTTCTGCCCGTTTAAGCAGCAGCCGAAAATCAAAATTAATGACATTCCAGCCAATCACTATGTCGGGGTCCAGAGTTCCGAGCGTCTCTTCAAGTGCCTCCAGAAGCGCTCTCTCATCAGCAACCCAATGTATCCAGTCAACCGGCTCCTGATCGCCCACCATGATGACCCGTTCAAAGTCCCCGGCCGAAAGTCCAATGGAGTAAAGTTCACCTCGCTCGGAACATTCAATATCCAGGGAGACCACCTTGAAGTCGGGATTAAACTCAGCAGGACGAATTCGCACCTTGCGGTATTCCTGATAGCCTGACTTCTGCACCAAATCACCAGTGAATGCCATGCCACCGTTTACAAAACGCTCCATCAGGAACCGATCTGCCAGCCTGACATCGGCTTCCAGCAACTCTACGCCTCTGGTACGAAAATAATCATGCATCTGAAACGATTGGTTCACGTTTTGACTGTAAAGGGCCGTGACTGGCTCATGACGAAAGTTCTTCAGAGGTAAAGGCTTTGCCTCAATCGTTGGATAACTCCTGAAAAACTCACTCTTTAGCGGCTCAAACCTCGAGGAAACAACAAAACAGACGGGACGCTCCCCTTCAACCACCAGCTTTGCAGGACCATCATCAGTGACAACCCACAAAACAACTTCCGTCTGTCCTCTGCGGTCCTGGCTATGTCGGCTCAGAAGAAAGCCTTTGCGTACAGGCTGGGTATTTAGCAAGTCAGTTCTCAAACGTTGTCTATTCGGTCAATCAGGTTCTGAGAGATATTAACACTGCCGCAACAGCGCCGGGAGATTAAAAATCCAGAATCCGTATGGACAAACGCTCATGACTGGCTAAAAATGGAAACAATTCAAGACCTCAACAAACAACTTTCACCCTTACCCGGAAATTAGGCTTGAAAATAAGAAAAACCATAGGTTCAGTTTGATGACATTACCTGACGATCTTGAATACCAGACGGGCTTTGGTAACGAACACGAAACAGAGGCATTACCCGGTGCCCTGCCCAAGGCCTGCTTCAACCCTCAGAAAGTGGCTTACGGGCTCTATTGTGAACAGTTTTCCTCCACGGCCTTCACGGCACCCAAACACCAGAACCGCCGAACCTGGACCTATCGAATCCGCCCTTCTGTTGTGCAGGGAGACTACCAGCCCTGGGACAACAATCCCCTGCTTAAAACCGCTCCCCTGACAGACCTGCCGCCTGTGCCAAGTCCACTTCGTTGGGACCCGCTGCCCGCTCCACAGCAACCCACTGATTTTATCAGCGGTCTGACCACTCTTGCGGCTAATGGTAAAGCCATTACACAGATCGGTAGTGCCATTCATCTGTACGCCGCTAACCAGAGCATGGAAAAGCGTTTTTTTTATAATGCCGATGGCGAGCTGCTGATTGTGCCACAGTCAGGCGCTCTGATGATCTGTACCGAACTGGGTCAATTACAGGTCAGCCCGGGAGATATCGCCGTGATTCCGCGAGGTATGAAATTCAGGGTGGATCTTCTGGAGAGTCAGGCCAGCGGCTATCTCTGCGAAAATTATGGAGCCCCTCTGACACTGCCGGAACGCGGCCCGGCAGGCGCCAATGGCTTCGCCAATGACCGGGATTTCCAATACCCCGTTGCCTGGTATGAAGACAAAGAAGGTAACTTCGAATTGATCGCTAAATTTGCCGGTCACCTTTATGCCTGTGAGCTCGATCACTCACCCCTGGATGTCGTTGCCTGGGTAGGAAATTCGGCACCCTATAAATACCAGCTGTCCCGTTTCAATGTCATCAATACGGTGAGCTACGACCATCCGGACCCCTCTATCTTTACGGTTCTGACCTCCCAATCTCACTCACCCGGCGTAGCCAACCTGGATTTTGTCATCTTCCCTCCCCGCTGGATGGTGGCTGAAAACACCTTCCGCCCCCCCTGGTATCACCGGAATATTATGAGTGAGTTCATGGGGCTGATTCAGGGTGTTTACGACGCCAAGGAAAAAGGGTTTGTACCCGGTGGCAGCAGTCTGCATAACTGTATGTCACCCCATGGTCCCGAGGCAGACGTATTCAGGAAAGCCAGTGAAGCGGAGCTGAAGCCCGTGCGTTATGAAAACACTCTGGCGTTCATGTTTGAATCCCGATATGTCTACGTACCCTCAAAGTTTGCCATGGAGAGCGACCTGCGACAAAAAGACTATCTTAAATGCTGGTCTGGCCTGAAGAAGCATTTTGATCCCGGTCAGAAGCCTTAAGTCAGACAGTCATTAACAAGAAAAATCACGCGTGCCAGATAGGCTGTTTGCAGTAGCTGGTACCCTGTTTCTCAATGCATTCAGGATAACTAATGATTTCACTGAACGAGACCCATGACGTTAATCTAACCAGCTGGGTAATTTGTGCCAACAAATCTGATGCCGACTTTACCATTCAGAATCTGCCTTTTGCTGTTTTTCGCACAGGCAGTGAGCCTTTCCGATGTGGCGTAGCCATTGGCAACCAGATTCTGGACCTGAAGGCAACAGACGCGCTGAAGCCATTTGACGGCAAGGCAGCCGTGGCACTGACAGCCTGTACTCAGGAAAATTTGACGCCCCTGATGGAGTTGGGTTTTGAATACTGGAGCGCTCTCAGGCTCAGCCTGTCCAGGGCACTGAGAACAGGGTCGGAACTGGAAAGCCAACTGAAGCCCTGTCTGATCACCATGAACAAAGCCGAATTCGCCCTGCCCTGCCAGATTCGGGATTACACAGACTTCTATTCCTCTATCTATCACGCCACAGCCGTCGGTTCACTGTTCAGACCCGGCAATCCCCTGCTTCCCAACTATAAGTGGGTGCCCATTGGCTACCATGGCAGGGCCTCATCCATTGGGGTTTCAGGACAAACTTTTCACCGTCCGGTTGGTCAAACCAAAGCACCGGACGCAGAACAACCTTCCTTTGGTCCCTGTAAACGACTGGACTATGAGCTTGAAATGGGCATTTTCATCGGTCAGGGCAACCCTTTGGGTGACCCTGTTGCGCTGGATAAGACCGATCAGCATGTATTTGGCCTGTGTCTTCTCAATGATTGGTCTGCACGAGACATTCAGGCCTGGGAATACCAGCCCCTGGGACCGTTTCTGGCGAAAAGCTTTGCCTCAACTATTTCGCCCTGGATTGTGACGCTGGAAGCACTGGCTCCGTATCGAACCGGTTACCTTCGTCCTGCCGATGATCCTCAACCTCTGCCTTATTTAAGCTCGGAAGAAAACACTAGTCTGGGCGCTCTGGACATTCAGCTGGAAGTCCTCCTGCAAACACCCGCCATGAAAGGTTCTCAACAAAGCATGGAAAAGCTGTCTCAATCCAGCTTCAAACATTCCTACTGGAGTGTGGGTCAGATGGTGGCTCATCACGCCAGTAATGGTTGTAACCTGCAATCCGGCGATTTGCTGGGAACGGGTACCCAGTCAGGCCCCAGGCCAGAGGAAGCAGGCTCACTGCTGGAACTGACCCGGGGTGGTAAGGAGGCTATAAACCTGACCAATGGTGAACAAAGAACGTTCCTGCAGGACGGAGATACCGTGGTCATGAGAGGCTGGTGCGAGAAAGAAGGCGCTGCCAGAATCGGCTTTGGTGACGTCTCGGCCACTCTTCTGCCAGCAAAGGGATAACGCAATGAAGCTATACAGCTACTTCCGATCTTCAGCGGCTTATCGGGTCAGGATCGCCCTGAACCTGAAAGGGGTGGATTACGAATTGGTTCCGGTTAACCTGTTGAAGTCAGAACAGACAAAGGATAAATATAAAAACATTCAACCCCAGGGACTGGTACCGGCACTGGAAGTCGGCAATAACAGAGTGATTCAGTCCATGGCTATTCTGGAATGGCTTGAAGAAACCTGTCCGGAACCGGCCATTATTCCCGGTGATGCCTGGCAGAAAGCCCGGATTCGAAGTCTGGCCAATATCATCAGCTGCGATATCCATCCTCTGAATAATCTGAGAACACTAAAATATCTGAAGTCAGAATTTGCAATCAGTGACGAGCAAAAAAACCAATGGTACCAGCACTGGATAAAAACAGGTTTTGATGCCTGTGAGCAGCAATTGGGGGATGACCCTTTCTGTATCGGAGACACCCCTACCCTGGCCGACATCTGTCTGATACCTCAGGTCTACAATGCCTTGCGGTTTAACGTGCCATTAACGGATTATCCAAAAATCCAGAGGATCCACCAGCACTGTAATGAACTCAATGCATTTATTGATGCCAGTCCAGAGCAACAGCCTGACAGCACCTTATGATTGAAGCTCAGCGTCGCTTCAAAGCAATGACGGCACGGCGATCATTAATAGCCAGGTAGGCCAACCGCTCGAATTCAGGGTATTCACCGGGTTGATAGAGGTTTTTCTTAATGACGATCTGCCGCTTCACAACCAGAGTATTACCCTCCATCCTGTAATGACTGCTGTAAGTGCCGGCCTGATTATCCACCTTCAAATTTTCCGGAAGCCGGGTGACTTTATAATTTTTGGGGAGTTTCATTCGGTGCTCCCAATGATAATGCCTGGGTCCGACCGTAAACGGGTACTTGCGCTCTCCATCCACCAGATAGGTTCTCAGCGCCAGCACATCTTGAAAATCCAGCCCTGGTGCAGTGGTGATAAATCCTTCCTTGCCCAGTTCAAAAGCGTGAGGGCTGTGCCATTTACCCTTATAGGCGGGCTGTGTTTTCAGATCATAAGCAGACGCACCCTGAGAGATAGAGCCAAAACCGCCGATCAGGGTGTCCGCCAGCAGATTACTGGCCTTCCATTCACCGCTGCCACTGGCTGCCAGCAGCTCGCGAATCTCTTCTCCGATGGTTCCAGTCCCGGTGACTTTACTCTCTCCTCTCAAAAATCCATTCCCGGACAGCACCGACTGGTTTTTTACCCAATAACGGTTCTGATCCGGTTGCATGACGGGAAGAAATTGAGTTTCACCTTCAGGGCTGGCCAGCACCACTCGCTTGCCCGAAAGACTGTAATCCAGTGATCCGAATGGAGACAGGGGTGAAACAGGATTGAGCCAGGTGTTCATTTCAGGAATGTATAACAGCGCATGATTAAACTGCATGGAAGTCGGTACCGGCCAATCCTTATAGCTGTTATCCCAGCTGACCAATGCCGACTTTGACTCTATACCACGGGCTTTTAACAATGCCTGCAACAACAGAGCCTGATCTTTGCAGTCGCCATAACCATGAAGAAGAATCTCTTCCACCGGGTGAGGGACCAGCGTATCTTCAAGGTTGTAGCTCAGAGACAGGTAATTAATATTTTGGGCCACCCAGTTATAGATGAGTTCTGCCTCCTCCCGTGGATGCCTGGCTCCGCGGGTGATCTCTTCAGCCAACTGACGGATTTCTTCACTGTCAGCCTGTCTGTTCAGACTACTTTCGTAGTATATCTGGCCGATCTCTTCCCAGCTTTTCAGAGAGGTTATCGCAAACATGGGCAGCACATCATCCGGGCTGACCATATTTGGCTCCATCTCCTGATAAGGGAAGTTTTCAAGGCTGACCGTCAACTCTTTACGCTTGCCTTTCCAAAGTTCTTTAACAGAGAAATTGCCTCTACTCCCCCATTTCATGGGTTTGTTTTCAGGCAGCACAATGGTAGCTGCCAATTTCTTTTGTTCCAGTTCCAATTCGGGTTGCAGCACCATGTTAAAGCCCATGGGGCTGTCCTTGTTCACCACATGCTCAAACTTCAGTTTCATGGTGCTGCCTGGTGTCAACCGGGAGAAAATCACCACGACTTCCCTGGAACGCCGCTCCTGATCACGCCCTCCCAGATCCTGTTCGTAAATATTATCTTTTTCAACAGAGAACACCTTACCATCCGGATGGGTAATCGAAGCTTCCAGAACCTTAAGGGATTCATTCTCGGAAAAATAACTGTAGTGGTATTCCTGCAACTCCTCAGCACCTGCAGGAGTCAACACCTGATACTCAAAGGTGACAATACGGGTGTAACTCAGATCGTCGTTGATCTCTATATGATATTCCGCCAACAGACTGCGATAGTCCTGAACAGCTTCATCCGCCAGAACCAACCCCGAAATAACCAGCAACAAGAAAGACAGAAGAGCAGAACAAGCACGCATAAAATATCTCGAATCAGACATAACTCCCCCTTTAACAATTAATGGAACTTTCTAAAAATTAATGAAACTCACTCAATAACTTTGACCGTCAATATATAAAAAAGTTCAGGGCAGAGTGTATTTTTAAACACTAAAAGACATTGAAGCAGGCCAGGATTCCTTCGGTATCTGACATCAGAGCAACTCAAGAAACCTTATTGCACGCTGGCCGCTTCGCGAGGCTCAAGCATTGTTAGAAACTCAGCCATATTGTCTGATACTTTGCAATGAAGTTTTTTGCCAACTTTTTCCAACCAAACCTCACCGGTTTCATTATTCAGCATAAGATTGATATCTTTCATGTCAGTGAAGGCAAAAAACAGGATTAGAGGCTGTCGGAGTGATAGTGCTGAGCTTTCACCTTGTCTCAATTCGTTCCCATATTCTGGAGGCTGCCGTGCGCACCTGAACCAGTCGTCAGGTGCGAGTCAATTGCGGGAGAGCCTCTTTTAATCCAAGTGAGCTGTATACTTGTGAAGGGTCTATTGGGGAAGCAGGGTCAAATTTTATTAAGCTTTTGATCAATGTATTTAAAGAACCGCTTCCCCGCATTGTTTCATCTATGATTTTATCAAGTTCAACTTTATCTTTAAGCTTGTCATCAACCTGATAGCAGGCTTTGCATTTATAAGTAACACTCTCTTTACACTCATGAGATTCTTTCAATTTACAATAAAGAACAATTAATCCGATATTTTTCATGATTTCATTTTTCTCGGCAGGAATGTCAAAACATGCACTGTTAAAGTCTATGAATTTCAAAACTCCCTGATTAAAAAAATACACGACATTATCATCAAAAAGATCCTTGTTTTGAATCCCATTTTTCAACATAAATTCAGCAGCTCTTGACAGGTTATCAATGATAAAATTTAAATGACCTTCAGTGAACTTAGTTTTATGTCCAATCATTTCTCTTATCAGGCTATCTAAATCAATATCTCCCAATTCCAATAAGACGTGTGGATACTTATCAATATAAGATGCGAAGATATCAACGATAAAGGGGCATTCTTTCAGCAAATTCAGGGCTTTAACTTCTGTATTAAAAAACCTTACATCCTTAAAAAAACCATCGTAAACTTTTACCGCAAATCTCTCAGGCAGCCGTTTATCTCCAATAGACGATGACCCGGCATAAACATGGGAAAAAAGTCCTTTTCCTATCATTTCATGTCGTTCAACGCTCTTTGAAAAGGCATAGGGAAGGTCACCACAAGCACCTCTGACACGTCTATCACTTTGCTGAGTGGCTACAAGTGATGAAATTTCTTGTCTTAAACAATTTGTCGGTATTCTGTCCACATTATATACCTGATAATTCAAATTCAATTTATAACATCAGAGCATTACTTCTCTTTAAAGTTCATTGGAAAATAAATGTTTTTCGATGTATTCAAAAACTCACTGAACTCTGAACTTATGTCACTCCAGACTATCTGACCAACTCATTTATAATCTCGTTGGCAATTCTTTAAGACGTCCCTTGGCATCAACACTCTCTGAACTGGTACTTTTGAACTAGTCATCATTTTTCGACTCAAAGTATATATGAGTAGGAGATACAACAACAGGAGCAAGCTCTTATCTCAAAGCTTAAAGTCCGCTGGCCTGCGTTCTACCGCCATTCCCCAGGCTGCGGCCAATTTCAATCAACATATTTAGCCCTTCCGAGCGATTAAGGTCAGGGTCCTCCGGGTGCCTGTTAAATCTAAAGTTGTCAGCTCCAATCAACACATTTAGCGCTTGCGAGTGATCAGTGTCAGGGTCCTCCGGATGCTGGATAGGTGTGAAGCTATAAGCTGCCATCAAGGCATCAACAGGTGAGTCCTCTTGCTGGATTGTCCTATCTTTGAGGGGAGTTCTACACAAAGGACATTGATCTCCACGCTGTAGCCAGGTTTCCAGACAAGATGTATGGAAATAATGGTTGCATTTGGTAACCGATACTTTTTTTCCTGCAAAACAGAATTTACAAATTGTACATTCGTCCTCTTGCATGTATTCAGTAGCGGGCTGGTAATATTGGCTAGAAGAGCTTGTGATTCTGTTCATAATATTTATTCCTGATCGGCTGATTGTGCTTGTTTGACTTGCGTTAACTCTTTCAGTTCCTTGGTCCCTGGTATTTTTTGTCGTTATTGAATAGCCGTAACCATTTAATCGGAGTTGTAACACCAATCGTGTTTTCCAACTCCCGTGGTGAGCATGAAGATATTGGACTTCTTCGTTCATGGCGTTCTCCAGGTTTCCGAGTCGGACCGGCAGAAAAACAGGGACCTGAAAGTAGCTATGTTCAGATACACATGGGCCACTCAACTGGAAAAATGACGACGGAATACCAGGAAGGACACGAGATCAGATACGAGTCTGTAGAAGCTGAACTGAGTTTGGAAGGTTTGGAGATTTGATCGTTTTTTTACGACGCAAAAAAAGCCCACTGTAAAAAATGGGCTTTTCGTTGGTGAGATCAATCACTTATATGGTAGGCGGTACTGGAGTCGAACCAGCGACCTTTACGATGTCAACGTAACGCTCTAACCAGCTGAGCTAACCGCCTGAAGTTGCTGCGTATAGTATCAACGCTGCTGAAAAATGCAACCCCCGATTCCCGATTAATCTAAAAGAAAATCAGGCGATTAGCTGAACATCAGCTTGGTTAAAATATGTACAAAACAGAGCATGGATATAGCTGAAAATCAGTCCAGATTTCTGTGCAAAAAACGTTCATTTTTTTGCCCTTTTACCGCCAGCAGGCAGTCGGTAATTTTTTTGAGGCGTCCCTTCGCATCATTCCCTGACCTGGTACTTTTGAACTATTTCTCATTTTTCAAGTCAAAGTATTATGTAGGTGAACTAATCATCCCTTCAGAAATATTAATTTTTATCCAGAAGGATATATTTTCGTATCAATTAACTGATTTAGGAGAGAAACATGTTACTAATTAATAAAAAACTTCGTTTAAAAACCGCCTTCTTATTTCTTTTTGTTTTTTCTTCAAGCATCGGCGCTATTAAAGCACGAGCATTTGACATTGAGGAAGAGAAAAGAAAAGCTCAAGCAAGTGGTTTTTTAGTCAAGGCTACTATCTTTCAGAGCACCACTACCACAGTGACGGAAAGCAAATCGGTTAATGGAAAACTAAAGAGCTTTAAACAAATAAAAAGTCACTCACACAATAGCAAGATCATTTCTGTAATCAATAGACCACAGAGCCTGACTCGTCATGATTTTTATGCCGGGGCTGGTCTATTGACTATCAGCTCTGACATTAAAAGTGGAAGTAATGAAATCAAGATTTCTTTGATGGGTGCTGACAAGGGGCAATATGTAACCTTGACACTTTTCAATCAGCCACACTATTTCCAGATAACTCAGACTGCATTTTCAAATCAGAAAAAAAGTACCAACAGCATCATCCCAATCAACAGAGGTGCAAGTGCCATTCACGGTAAAGCTCATTTAAGCTGGTCTGTCAGTGGCGCTACTAAACGATTCAATGTATATGTTGGTAATATTCAGCTGGCCAGCTTTGAGACCCCCAACTTCCCGGTAAAAGAAGTATTTATAGATAATGGTGGTGAGACGGTCAGAGCTGAATTACAAACTGTTTCAAACCACAATGGTCAACTGCTCGATACAATGGATATGGCTGAGGCTTTTTCTCACAATTTTATCCATTAATACCCGTCGCACCGGGCTTAATACCGGTGCGTCAGAACGCTGAACCCCACAGACAATCGCTGCTGGGCTGGCTTAGGAAGAGAGTCAATTCATTTCAATACCCGATCCCTGAGCCTGGCCACCTGATCACGGACAGCTGCCGCTTCTTCAAACTCCAGATTGCGGGCATGTTCCATCATCTTGTTTTCCAGCTTACTGATCTCTTTAGCCAGTTCCTGAGCCGACATCTCATGGTGATAGTCGGCTTTCGGCTCAGCAACCTTGCGACTGGGCTGCCCTTTCTTCTTGCCGGGAATGACTGCGCCTTCAAGAATATCCGCAACCGATTTATGGACACTCTTCGGGGTAATCCCGTGCTCTTCGTTGTAGGCAAGCTGTTTTTTTCGACGACGTTCGGTTTCATCAATCGCCCGCTGCATTGAGCCCGTGATTTTGTCGGCGTAGAGAATAGCCTTACCATTAATATTACGGGCTGCACGACCAATGGTCTGAATCAGAGAGCGATCAGAACGCAGGAAACCTTCCTTGTCGGCATCAAGAATAGCCACCAACGAAACTTCCGGCATATCGAGACCTTCTCTTAACAGGTTAATGCCTACCAGCACGTCAAACGTCCCTATCCGCAGATCACGAATGATCTCAACCCGCTCTACTGTATCGATACCAGAATGCAAATAGCGACAGCGAACACCGTTTTCATGGAGATAATCGGTTAAATCTTCCGCCATGCGCTTGGTCAGGGTCGTTACCAGAACCCTGTCGCCTTTAGCCACGGTTTTATTAAGCTCAGTCAACAGATCATCCACCTGGGTCGTGGCAGGACGAACTTCAATCTCCGGATCAACCAGCCCGGTGGGTCGAACCACCTGATCCACTATCTGTCCCTGATGTTCCGCTTCATAAGGACCGGGAGTCGCGGAAACAAAAATAGTTTGCGGGCGTCGTCCTTCCCACTCTTCAAACTTCAGGGGCCGGTTATCCAGCGCAGAAGGCAGTCTGAAGCCATACTCCACAAGGGTCTCCTTACGAGAACGGTCGCCTTTGTACATCCCACCCACCTGGGGCACCGTGACGTGTGATTCGTCAATCACACACAAGGCATTGTCAGGAATATAATCAAACAGTGTCGGTGGTGCTTCGCCGGGTTGAGTGCCTGAGAGATAGCGGGAATAGTTTTCGATACCCGTGCAGTAGCCCAGCTCCAGCATCATTTCCAGATCGTACTTGACCCTCTGCTCCAGACGCTGTGCTTCCACCAGCTTATTGTTATTTCTGAGCACTTCCAGACGTTCAACCATTTCGTCTTTGATAGCTTCTGTGGCTTCAATGATGGTCTGACGAGGTGTGACATAGTGAGTCTTGGGGTAAATAGTCACCCGGGGCAGTTTTCTGAGCACTTCGCCGGTCAGAGGATCAAATTCACTGATTTCCTCCACCTCTTCATCAAACAGCTCCAGCCTGATGGCTTCTTTTTCAGATTCTGCCGGGAAGATATCAATGACATCACCACGAACACGATAAGTAGCCCTTTTCAATTCTGTATCGTTGCGGGTATATTGCAGCTCGGCCAACCTGCGCAAAACCTCCCGCTGGTCAATCATTTCACCCCGGGAAATATGCAACATCATCTTCAGGTAAGATTTGGGATCACCCAGACCGTAAATCGCTGAAACCGTCGCAACAATAATGGCATCTTCCCTTTCCATCAACGCTTTAGTGGCCGAAAGTCTCATCTGCTCAATGTGCTCATTGACCGAGGCATCTTTCTCGATAAAGGTGTCCGAACTGGGCACGTATGCTTCAGGCTGGTAATAATCGTAGTAGGAAACAAAATACTCAACCGCATTGCCAGGGAAAAACTCCTTGAACTCGCCATACAGCTGGGCAGCCAGAGTCTTGTTATGGGCCATAACAATAGCGGGTCTTTGCAGCTTTTCAATGACATTGGCAATGGTGAAGGTTTTCCCTGAACCGGTCACCCCCAGCAATGTCTGGCAGGCCAGTCCCGAATGAATGCCGGACAGCAGCTTTTCAATGGCTTCAGGCTGATCTCCGGAAGGCTGAAATTTTGATGATACCTTGAATGTCTTTCCCATACGTATCCACTGGCAGAAGCGCTTAAATTATTTGTTGATTATAAACAGCCCAGGACAGGAAATGCAGCCAGAGAACACTGCACTTAATCAGGAAAAGCAACCACCATCGGTGTGTCGCAAAAATGTAATCAGACTTCCGTTTTCAGATGGCGCAGTGAAGAGGGCTTGTGTATGATGCGCATTGCTGATGCGTGATTCCCTGACAAGTCAGCTTGTCAACCTTATAAGATTCGCACCGGAATCAGTATCAGTCAGGACACAGGCTAAGCATTGCGCCAGATTGTCTGACTTTATACGGGTTTGAAAAACGATTAACGAGGAACATCGTGACTGGTCAACCTTCCCACCGCGTTCAGATGGTCAAACCATCACCTACCATGGCAGTCACTGCCCGAGCCGCTGAACTTCGCGCCGCCGGACACGACATTATTGGCCTGGGTGCCGGTGAACCCGACTTCGATACCCCTGATCACATCAAGGCTGCTGCGATCAGGGCCATTAACGAAGGAAAAACCAAGTACACTGCCGTTGACGGTACTGTAGAACTGAAACAGGCCATTATCGATAAGTTCAGGCGCGACAATGGTCACGAATATGCGCCAGACCAGATTCTGGTTTCCTCCGGTGGTAAACAGAGCTTCTTCAATCTCTGTCTGGCACTGATCAATAAGGGTGATGAGGTCGTTATTCCTGCCCCTTACTGGGTTTCCTACCCGGATATGGTCACTATTGCTGAAGGTGTCCCGGTGATCGTCAAGGGCAGCCTTGAGAACCGTTTCAAACTGACTCCGGAGCTTCTGGAATCGGCCATTACAACAAAAACCAGGCTGGTAGTTCTGAACAGCCCCTCCAACCCGTCCGGTACAGCCTACACCCGCAAAGAGCTGGAAGGTCTGGCCGCTGTTCTGCTGAAACACCCCCATGTTATGGTGGCTACTGATGATATGTACGAGCACATCCTCTGGAGTGATGAGCCTTTCTGCAACATCCTGATGGCCTGCCCGGAACTGTACGACAGAACAATTGTTCTGAACGGTGTATCCAAGGCTTACTCCATGACCGGATGGCGTATTGGTTATGCCGGTGGACCCGCCTGGCTGATCAAAAACATGAAAAAGATTCAGTCACAGAGTACCTCGAACCCCTGCTCTGTTGCCCAGGCTGCGGCGACTGAAGCTCTGGCCGGTTCACAGGAGTGTGTAAAAGAGATGCTGGTCTCTTTCAAAAAGCGTCATGACTATGTCGTAGGTCGTCTGAAGAAGCTGCCTGGTGTTACCACCATTGAAAGCGACGGTACTTTCTATACCTTCCCTGATTTCAGCGAAGCCATGCAGAAGCTGGGCTTTGAAAAAGACACCCAACTGGCAGAGATGCTCCTGGAAAAAGGCGTTGCCCTGGTACCGGGCTCAGCCTTTGGCATGGAAGGCTGTATGCGTCTATCCTACGCCACCAGTGATGAAGCCCTGGAAAAAGCCCTGGATCGAATGGAAGCAGCACTCAGTTGATCTTTCTCGTCATCCCAGCCAGCATTCTTTCCGAATGCTGGTCGTAGAATTACCTTTCGCCGCAATTACCTCTTGAAATGAAAACCATTCTGTTAACGAGCCTGGCCCTCATAGCATTCGCGGGAAATTCCATTCTGTGCAGATTGGCTTTGGGTGATAACGAGATTGACGCCGTTAGCTTTACGTGGATTCGATTACTTAGCGGCGTTTTGGTATTGCTGCTGATACTCAAGTTATCCCGATTCAATTGCGTTTCAACATCAAAAGGGAGCTGGAAAGCTTCCTTCATGTTATTTCTTTACGCCATCGCCTTTTCTTTTGCCTACCTCTCTCTGAATACGGGAACAGGGGCATTAATCTTGTTCGCTTCGGTACAAATTACGATTATTGTTGCTGAGCTTGTTACAGGAAAAAAACTTTTACCTGTTGAGTGGCTGGGTGCTTTTATTGCATTTCTGGGTTTTGTTTATCTGGTGATACCCGGTTTGTCCACGCCATCACTGACGGGATTTATCCTGATGACTTTCTCCGGCGTAGCCTGGGGCTTCTATACGCTTGCTGGCAGGAGCTCACAAAATCCGCTGGCAGACACCACTTATAATTTTGTTCGTACGCTACCATTTGTATTGATTTTGGGGCTTGTATCCATTCAGGAGAGCCGCTTGTCCACCGAAGGTGTCATATTGGCAGTGGTATCTGGTGGCGTCACATCGGGAATTGGTTACATGATCTGGTATATCGCGCTGGCGGGGCTTTCTGGCACACAATCGGCTGTCGTGCAGTTGCTCGTTCCTGTTATTGCCGCAATAGGAGGTGTGTTGTTTACCAACGAGACCTTATCTATGAGACTTGTTCTGTCTTCACTGATGATACTCGGCGGTATCTTGACCTTGATTTCAGGAAAACACTTTTTTGTTCAGCGAGCCAACAACCAAACAAAGTAGCAGTGAAAACTCAATCACTTTTGATCGTTATTTCTTCACTTTACTTTTTTGGGAACCCTGGTCGACGTGCTGGTTCATATCAAAAGTCTTGTGTTTTCGATGTGCCCTTTTGTGGTCCAACAGGGCTTTTGTATTCTTGCAGATCTTTCCGCATGGCCAACGCTGACCACCCTCTCCGACCACTGTGTAGTAACAGGTTTGTTGCCCGCTGTGGTCAATTCTCTTGTGATCCGTCAGGGCTCCAGCATTCCTGCAGACCTTTGCACATGATTGCTGCTGGCCATTCTCACCGATCACGGTTACGTCACAGGTTCGTTTTCCACTGTGGATTTTGCTTCTGTGAGACCACAGAGCCTGAGGATTCTTGCCGACAAACGCGCATGACCGCTTCTGGCCATCTTCCGAGACCACAATCAGGTCACAGCTTGCTTGCTTGGTGTGTCCATTTCTTTTGTGGATCATCAGGTCTTGGGCATTCTTGCAGACTGCCCCGCATGGCCGCTGCTGGCTACCCTCCCCGGTCACCATCAAGTCACAGGTTTTTTGCCCGGTGTGGAATTTGTATTTGTGCGTCGCAAAAGATCGATTGTTCTTGAAGACTTTCTCGCAAGGCCGCAGCTGTCGACCCTTCCCGAGTATGGTCAATTTACAGATTCGTTGATTGCCATGGACTCTGGCTTTGTGAACCGACAGGGCTCCGGCATTCTTGAAGAAGGTTCCACATGGCTGCGACTGGTTATCCTCCCCGGTCACCATGACGTCACAGGTTTTTTCCCCGGTATGGCATTTGCTTTTGTGACACGATAGTCTTTTTTCGTTTTTACAGACCTTCCCGCATTGTCGCAGATGGCCATCCTTTTCGAAGACTATCACATTGCAGGCTAATCGCCCGGCAGTAGTGTTTATAGCGTCTGTCACTGTAGCTATTGAGGCTGAGGCGACCCCGTCTGAGGCGACCCCGTCTGAGGCGACCCCGTCCAGAGAGTTACATCGATAACAATGTCTCCTTGCCAAATGCTGGGAGAAGCTTTTTTCGGATGTTTTACCCGTTTTGTCTGTAGAACTTTCTTCACAATTCTGCACTTTACCATCGGTTGAACCGGAAGATTGTCTAAATCGACAAACGCCATTACAGGGGTGGACGAAACAATTTAAGCCCAAAGTATGTGAGTGTTGTTGTGGCTCTTCGTTACCTTTGCCAGAGTCAGAGTAGAGCAAATGGGTTAAATAGCCCAAAGGGTGGGTAGTGAACTGTATTGCCTGCTGGCCGGATGATTCTGGAGGTTGCCCCTGTGGTTGGTCCTGTTCAGAACCTGGCACCGTAATGGTGACCGCAAACGGGTGATTTTGAGACACTTCTTGTTGTTCAATCGGGTTAAACAGAGGTGAATCCCGGTTCCAAGAGCTTTTTAAAAGCCAGCCAACGATAGCTGCTTCTAGAGAATAGGGGATGGCGCTTAGAGGCTTGTCTTTGGGTGTCAGGATCAGTTCATAAGCAACCAGCAGATTCCTGACGTAAGGCCATTGCAAGGAGGTCGACTCAACGGGAGGGGTTTCCATCTCGTAACTGTCAGGTCTATCAAGCTCGACAATAAAACCCCCGTTCAACGGTTTGGCCAGGCAGATGACAGACAACGACAATAACAGCAGTATTGCAAAACGGGAGTGTTTAATAATTTTATCCTTGCCTTCTGATTTCCAGAGAGGAAGGATAGATCAATATAGAAGTCTGCCCAGTGGTTGAGCCTAGCCATCAAAAAAGCCTTTACCATGGAAAACCAGACGCATCTTTCTGACTTTTTTCGGCAGAAGCTTTATGAATAAGCTATACAGAAGATTCGTGTAGTTTTTTGATCTGACCTCCTAAATGTCCTTTATATTCAAGCCCCTTACATTCAGGGTTCGTGGCTGGCTGCATAGAACTCTCCTTGCCCTGCCCTGCTTCCTGTTGGCCTTCACTGCTTCCATGCAGGTTTTCTCTTTGCCCCTTGAGAGGGGTCTGCTGGCCAACCCAAAATCCCTGCACCCCCACTATTTTGGCGGCTCACCCAACGCCCAGGTGCTCAAGGATGTTTTTGAAGGGTTAATGGTGCAGAACAAAAACGGTGAACCCGTGCCCGGAGTGGCCAGCGATGTTGAACGCGCCCCTGACGGCACCCGATATACCTTTATCATCAGAAAAAATCTGAAATGGTCAGATGGCAGTGCCCTCACGGCTGAAGACTTTGCCCGCAGCTTCAGGGCACTGGCCGATCCTGAACGTCGAGCCACCTACCGCTGGTACTTGAAAGTCGCTAAAATAAAAGGAGCCGAGCAGGCTCTGAATGGCGATCTTGATGCCCTGGCGGTGAAGGCATACGACGATAAAGTCATTATCGAACTGGATCAGCCCACTCCTTATTTTCTGGACCTGATGACCTTTCCCAGCTTTCTGCCTGTCCATAAGAGTAATCTCAAGGGCGATACCTCAACCATTCCGGTCACCAACGGTCCCTTCAAAATTCGTCAAGTGATCCCTGAAACCCGTATAGAATTAAGCAGCAACCCCCATTATTTCCGTCATCTGGATACTGACCTGCAACGGGTCAATTACCAGATTATTCCATCCGTCCATCGTCAAATAGAACAATTTGAGAATCACGTACTGGATGTAACGGCTCAATTGCCAGCGCTGCATATTCAGGAATTGAAGAAAAAGCACCCTGTGTCTGTGTTTGAAGATCAGGTTCTTGCCACCGCCAGCCTGATGGTCAGCCCGAAGGTAACGGTCCTGCATAATTTAAAAGCAAGGCAGGCTCTATCGATGGCTATTGACAGGAATGCGCTGGTCAAGAAGATATACCCCCACAGTCATACCACACCAGCGTGCAGTTTTGTGCCTCCCCATACCCGGGGCTTCAACCCGGACCCGGCAAACTGCAAAAGGCTGCTCGATAATCCGGATCGCAAAGAACAGGCCATCAAGTTACTGGCTGAATCAGGCATTAAAGGAAGTGATATAAAACTAACTGTATTATCAAGCCCAAGGTACGATTCTCTGGATATTCTGCCGGAGATCTGTCATCAGATTAACAGCACTCTGGGCACATCCCTGAGCAGTAAGAGTGAGGATTGGGGTAGTTACCTCGAGCATATATCTATAGGAGACTACGAGCTGGCATGGTATGAGTGGTTAGCTGATTACAATGATGCCACGGCTTTTCTGATTCCTCTAACCGAAAGTCAATTCTTTGGCCCCTTCAGGGATCCAGCCTATCTCAGGGAACTTGCCCTGGCTGCAAGCAAGAAAACCGCTGTAGCCCGTTTACCGAACTATCAGAATGCCGAAGCTATTCTGGCCAGAGAATTACCACTGATTCCTGTCCTCCACCCTTCCCGGATAACACTCGTCAATCCTGATATTGGTGGCTTCTACGCCTCCAATCCGGAAGGCTGGGTTCAAAGCTGGCACCTGTACCGAATACTTGACTGACCCGCCGATAAAAAGCAGTGTTACCAGACTTTGAATACGCCCCCCTATACTGAGGAAAGACACTCTGCTTTGAGAGCTGAGTTGAAAAGTTTCACAACAGGCATAAGAATCAGATCATCATGGATAGATCAAGACTCGATACACAAGCGACTCAATTCAGGCCTATTTCTGAAAAACAGTTCGATAAGTCTCAGAAAACAGGTGTGTTTGGCCGGTGGAAAGTCAAACTTTCCAAGTCCATGGGCAAATATTCCCCCCAAAAAGCCACTCTTAAAAACGATGCCCCTGTGAAACTCGAGCAGCGGGAAATCAAAAAACTGGCCATGAACAGTAAACCGCCCACAGAACCCAGAGTTCTCAGATCTATGGCCATTGATGCTCAGTTGGCCGCTTATCCCTACCACCGATCGCTTGAGAAAATCAGCGAAGCCGGAGATATTCACAAACCAGAGAAAGAGGATTTTGCCGCTCAATGGCAACCTTCTGAGGATATCGCAAAACTGATTTCCGATGAGACAGGAGTGACCCTCAGCACCAAGGAACCCGGATTCCTGTATGACAAGAAAACAGGACTCACGGCTTACGTTCTTACCAATCCTGAACGTAAGGAAGTCCGTCTGGTGTTTGGCGGCACGACATCGGGACTGGCAGCAGGAGGGCTAATCGAACGTTCGAGAAAAAACATGCAGTTTTCAGGCAAGCAATGGCAAGCCAATCTCAAGAATCTCACGGGAAAAGGCATCCCTGACAGCTATAAACAAGCCAAAGCCCTGACCGCCAGTCTTATGAAAAATCTGCCTGCAACGCCTGAAGGCGAGCCTTTTTCTCTGAAACTCAATGGCCATTCCAAAGGAGGAGCCGAAGCAAGCTATGCAGCACTCTCCATGGTGCCTCCAGTCGAAGCGGTTTGCTTCTCAAGTGCGGAGCTGAGTCGTGCAGCTCTATCAGACATTCCCAGAGAAAATCTGGCCAGCGCCCACGAGAAGGTAACCCATTATAAGGTCAGCAAAGACCCGGTGACGCTTGCCGGAAAGTTTATCAGCGGTTTGTCCCATACCGGCAAAGTCATCACGCTTCCAGCCAAACATGCTTACGATTCGTTTCTGGATCGGCATGATAAGTTCACAAAACATATTGAGCATTACGCCAAAAATGAGTCCCACTGAACCTTTACGTTTGATTGAGAGGGCTTTTAAAACCCTCTCAAACAAACTTACAGCTCACGTTCCATTATCGGATTTTCAATCAAAGGGAATTGATCACCTTCGCTTTCGCCCAAATTCATTTCAGGATCTTTCGTCAAACCTGTTTTCATTTCTACGCCCGCAGATGGCGAATAAATGACTTCATCATCATCCTCACTTAAACCGCGCCATTTGCGTTGGTTACACCATGCAAGCACTTTTGCAGTGGCAGCCAGTGCAAGGGTTTTGGGTAAGATAAAGAACGACCAGGCTCTCCCATGTCCAGGCAGATTGGTAAGACCATAGAGACCACACCCGCCGTATACAGCAGCTGCACCGACAGCGAACCCTATGCCGACCCATTGGCCCGTGCTCAGACCATTGTGTGAAGGTGTCGGAGACCCTCTCAAGGCCTGAATATTGGGCAAAGCGCTACAGTTACCCTCTGCAAACTCAAGAATATCAGAAGGTATTTCATCGAGGTTAACGGAGAAGCAACGGTTACTGTACACCTGAACCAGGCCATTAATTCTGGCAGGCTCTTTAGCCAGTCTGCCAACCGTGACATCAATGGTTTTCTTCTCGTCAATAGCTGAACCCATGGCAATGTTGTCAGCGATATAAGCATAGATATCGTCCCTGTTATTATTTGGCAGTACAACACTGATGTTCACCGAAACAGACTCGGTCTCCTGAACATTCTTACGAACTTTCAGGATTCTGTAGTGACGGACGTCAATAGCAGCCGGTGCAGACTCGCCAGAATTTGAGTCTGTAAAGCGGTTACCGGAAATATCCATCTTCTGGACTTCTTCCAGGCAATTTTTACAATCGGCATAAATGGCGGCTTTTGTCAGACCTCCGGAAAAAAACGTACTGCCAGTAATTATCACATCACCTGATGAGTCCCGTACCTCAATATAGTGGGAAGGCGCTTTTTCGTTTTCCCTGATGGCGTTATATTGAAACTCATCACCGCTCATGACGAGTTTTCCACGATAGTGGACGGCCTTGATTGCCGTGCTGATGGGGTTGCTCCGGATACTGTCTGAAGCGGAAATATCCCAGGTTATGCCTTTGCTGAAGAAACCCAAACCCGTACTGGCATAATCGAGCAGAACCAGCGATTCTGCCTCGGCAGGATAATCAACGGCTTGCTTAATAACCGTATTGCCAATACCGACCAGTGCCACAGGCCGAACCACACGAAGCTGCTCGTACAGTTCATAGCTGCCTGCCTGAAGTAAAATAACCTTGCCAGACTCCGACGTCATGTCTACTTCGTGAAGCAGTTCCCAAGTATTTTGTACAATCACCACTTCAGAAAACGTAGTCCTTATATTCATTTCCTCAAGCTCGTTCAGAAGTTGCTGGCAGAGCTGAGCTTTGTCTGAATCGGTTAGCTGATCACATGGGCTGCTGAGTGGTGGTAGAGATGAAGGTGTCGAGCCTGATGTGACGGATGATACGACAGTGGTCTGAATCCGGGTCGGCACGATAGACGATGGCGCTGAACGGATCTTTCCGCCCGGACTTGGCTCTGAAGTTCCGTAGCCGTTCATTGCAACGGTCGCTGCTGGCAAAGAGGGCGTTACAGTGGATTTGGAGCGCGCCAACCTTGCAGTAGCTTCCTCCAGACCGGGGGTGTAGCGATAATTCTTCTCGTCAAAATCCAGAAGTTCCGGTGGTTTATAGTAGTCGTTTCCGGTTACTTCTACGTAACCCGATAAGTTGAGCTTTTCATAAGGTGATTTCTTGTGGACTTGTAGCTGAATGATTCTTTCTTGTTGCGATGCGTCTATATGCGCTCTGTTGTTTTTTATGGTAGCGCTTTCAATGCTCTGGTTGTTTTTAAATCCAACTTTTATCGCACCCGCAGCACTGCTGTCTTTTTGTATGTTGTTGTGAATTTTCAGCTGTTGGTAATTAGCAAGAACAATAGCATCTGGCCTGTCGCTATGAAATGGATCGTCACTTCTGAACTCATTGGCGTCGACCTCGATAGCCGCCCGGGAGTTTGGGCTGGCAGTGGATTCAATCACATTAGACTCCACTGCCTCTGTATCAAATATATTATGACCAACGTAGTACGCATAACCCTTATTATCGTTCAGCACTACAGAGTGCAAGGGCCAGGATATGGAGTGTTTCCGGTCACTGAAGCGATTCTGGTAAATCCGTATATCACCGTTGTAACCTTTTGCGGAGATGAGGGATTGAAATTTAAAAAAGTACCGGCCTTCAGGCATACTGGTCTTCCACTCCAGGTTCCAACTGTAAAAGCCGGTATCCAGAGGATCAGAGACAGCCTTAAGGTAAAGCAGTGAACGATCGGGACCTTCGCTGCCACTGAAGTCGCGTGCCGCTGTGATAACAGGCAATCGGCCGTCTTCACTTTTTAAGGCGACCATGGCAACCCGGTGGTTGGCACTCAGAGCTTTTGATAGTTCATAGGTATCCGGCTCCAATAGAATAATTCTACCGCTAACAGGTCTGCCATCATCACCGGTCGTTTTATTGATGGCATCGATCAATTCCGGAGTAGTGCTAACCACAATGGCGTGAGAAAAGGCAGGCTTATTGGCAGTCGTCCCCGAGGCCAGTTCGTCTTGCAGAAATGCCTTACAAATTTCAAATGCGGTTGGATGATCCCGGATATCGTTGCAGGGTTCCGTTTTTGCAGGCAGCGGGCGAACAGAGGCGGTGGCAGCTATCAGTGAACCGGTTGGCGTAATGGCATCAGGAGACACACTGACTGATGAGGCCGCTTTTACCGTCGATGACGCTGAAATTGTCTGTGAAGGCGCAATAACCTGTTTACCCGGGATGTAATCAATAAAACTCGGGGCAAGTCCGGATTCATCAAAGGTGTAATAATCATTTCCTAAAACATGAAGTTTTCCGGTAACCCTCAGATAATGATCGGCAAAGTGGGAAGACTGGAAGATAATTTTGCGCTGAAGCTCAGGAGCATCTTTATGAGCAATGTTATTCAACACGTAGCCATGCAAGCGTTTAACGTCGTAATGATCTCTTAAAAGAATGCTACCTGTTGCATCTTTGTTTTTCTGCTGGTTACCAGCGATCCGGAAGCGCATATAACCTAAAACGCACATCGATTTCGGCGGTTCTTTTCTATAGCTCTTTAGGAATTTCAAGGCGTCTGGGGATGGGGAGGTTTCGATGTAGAAATGGTTATTACTAACGTCAAGCGGAGGTTCTGCAGCCTGACAGACTTTACTTTGACAATTGGCGATAATAGTACACTCGGTTAAATAAGCGGTATCAAACCTGTTGTCTTCTATAAACGTACCACCAATAGCATCCACTAACTCGATATAAGAGTTGATATAACTCAATCTTGCTTCCGAGAATTTGTTTTCATAAATTCGGATATCCCCTTGATAGGAATTACTGTAGATAGCTCGTTTTTTTATTAACCCATAAAAAAATGAGTATATTGGAGTGCTAGAGATGTCCCAGTGAATATGGTGACTGAAAAAGCCGGTTTCAGCTACCTCTGGATCCTGGCGAAGATAAGCCAACAAACGGTATCCCCAGTCCTTAGTGGTTTTGATAGTAGGATATTCACCGTCTTTAAGGACTCCAACCAGAGCCACCTTGCGCGTAATATCCAAGTACTTGGTGAGTGGATAGGTACCGCTTTTTAATACAACCAGTCTGCTGGCATCGGGATTGCCTTCCGGGAACTTGCCGGTAACGGCTTCATCCAGTTCCCTGGCATTACTGACGACAACCGCCAGAGAAAAAGAGTGACCACCCGATGCTTTGTTATTGTTAAGAAAGGCTTTGCAGGCGTCAATTTCACTGGCCGTGACCTCTGCAGTTGATTGCATGCGATCACAGATTGCCACAGAAGAACCTGTTGGAGTAACGGAATAGCTTGGCGACATTGCCCGGGTCGGTAAGGGTGTTGTGCTATTGGTAATATCCCGATGTGCTGGAGCAGACATTCCCGGGGCGGATGTCCGGACGACCTGCGAAGGCGACACCACGGGTTGAGTAGTGGATGATGCCCTGGCAGTCGTAGCTTCGACGGTCAATCCAGCCATCAGTTTGTCCGGGTCAAAGAGTGTATAACCGCTGTTTTGCGTCACAATCAGCGATCCGGTGACACGTGGGAGCCCTTCAAGCATGTAGGACTCGATTCTTATCATCCGCTGATTTCCCGGAGCACTTGTGCTCACGGTATTGTTGCGGATTACACCATTGACACCACTGGTATTATCTTTCAGAAAAACACTGATTTTGGCGGCAGCTTTGCTGTTTTCCTGTCGATTGTTTTCAATCTGGAATCGTTTGTAGCCCTTAAGTTCAATGCCGTGAGCAACTGAATAGGTCGTTGAAGCCTGATCACTGATAAAACGGTTTGAGACAATTTCCATTTTTGTACCGAGTTCAGAACAATCGGCACATTGGGCAGCAACCGCACAAAATTTAAGACGGGTGGTATCAAATGTATTATGCCCTATGTAAGCATCGTCGTTAAAATTATTCAGCATCAGGAAGTGGCGAATGTTGTTAGCGTCCAAATGATGCATAAAGTAGTTATCAAAAATCCTGATCTTGCCCGAATAAGACACCCCGCTGATTGTGCTGTCTTCAGAAACCACTTCATGTATATGATAAATATCATCAATATCATCAATGCCGGTATCCCACTTGATATGAGCACTGTAAAAACCGGAGGATGGTTGTGAAGAACTGCTCCTCAAATCAACCAGCGATGACCTTTCACGGGACGTCAGGAGGATCTCGTTACTGGCTTTTATCTTGGGAAAAGAGTCACCGGATTTCTCACCAACCAAAGCCACTTTATGATTGGTGATTAATTGTCTGGGTAGCAGGTAGGTTCCTGCACGTAAGACAATAATGCTGCCTGTGAATCCGCTATCGTCAGGGTAATATCGCTCAACGGCGTTAAGCAGCTCCTCTGCGTTGCTTACCACGAAGGCGTGAGAGAAGTTTTTATCGCCGCCTGTTGCCAGCGAGTGACTGAGAAAGTCGTTACAGATCTTGAAGGCAGCAGCATCCCGACTCAAGTTGCCGCAGATTGGTAATGGAGAACCTCCGGCAGGAATCTTTTTTCCTCGCGTGAAGGCAATATAGGCGCCCTCTTCATCCTCGCGCTTAACGTCGAAATAGTCATTGTCAGAAATGGCCAGAAGACCCGTAACTTTGGAATTCTCCTCGCTTGTTTTTTTTGCTACTTGTAAATTGATTAAGCGATTGGACTCATCTGCGGCAGGATCAGCAATATTGTCTTTAATAGAGCCTTGCACCCCGGGCTGGTTAAGTAACTCAACCAATATGGATGCGTTAGCCCGACGGCTCAGAGAAATATTATTTTTGATCGTGAATTTTTTGTGATGAGCAAGATGAAAGGCATTCTTACTGACGGTGTTCGCACCATTTTCGCTCATTAATACATTGTTGGTAATAATGATTTCATTCTGGTCTCTACCGGAGGCACTTGCCTCTGAGAATACCGCTGAAAGTCTGATGTTACTGGTATTGAACTGGTTACTGTCGATCACTATTTTTTTGGCTGTATCACGCCTGTTCTCCAGATAAACAAGCTCACTGCCATGAAAGTTATTGTTCTTTTGTGTAAAAATGTTGTCATAAAGCCTGATTTCCCCCGGATAATTCTCCCCGAAAATGGTGCTGTATTTGTTAGCATCGCCGTAATTCGAAATCACGTTGGTTTCCCAGTTTATAAATGCGCTGTAAAAGCCAGCTGAAGCCCCCTCTTTTGGCTGCTGCAAATAAACCAGACCGGTTGGATTACTCCCCGCCAAATCAACATTTGCAGTGATCTTTACTCGGGTCCCGGCCGATTTAATACCCACCAAAGCCATTCTCTGAGCGGGCTTCAATGCTTTGGTAAGCTTATAAGTTCCGGGAGCCAGAACAATAATAGTGCCTCCGGGCCTGGCGCTTTCGACCGCACTGACAAGTTCACTGGCATTAGTGACAACCCGTGCCGTTTCAAAGGATTCCGTCTCTCCGGCCGCTGTTTCATTGTTGAAAAACCTGTTGCAAGTCTCCAGGGCTAACTGATTACGGAATAAATCATCACAGGGATTGCTTCTGCTGAATACCGTTGTCGGGGCTATTGTAGTAGCTATTGTTGTGGCTATTGTCGTAGCCGTAGCTGAAGTTCTGTTTGGTGACAGGCCAGTCGGAGTGTCTTTTGGAGGAGCAGTCGTGTCTGTCAGAGTGTCTGGTGGGGGAGCAGTCGTATCAGTCGGGGTGTCTGGTGGGGGCGTAGTCGTGTCTGGGGCACTGCCGCCACCGACACTATAAGCGGAAAGAGACAGAGTGCAGAATGCCAGAAAAAAAACCGATAAAAAACATCGTATTTTATACGACGGATAACAAACAGTTGCACATGAACTTTTCATAATAATTAGTAAGCCATATCTATAAAAATTAATAAAAAATCAAACGCATCTTCAATGACAGAATGTTTGAGTAATTAGTCGTGTAACTTCAGTTATAAAAACTGATAGTTAATAAGTTAGGAAAAATATTTCCAACAATTAAAATAGTTTGAAATAGATGTGGGATTTTTTACATTGAACGGCTTTAGGGAAAGATGAATTCGTAGATTTTCATGCACCAAAGCCACAATAACCGACAAGACTTTCAAACTCCAAAGTAGAGGTTGATTTGTCAGCTAATGAAACGCACCAAAAATGGGCTGGAGCCCCATTTTAAGAACGACATTTGTCTTATTATATCTGGCTATTGACATAGATCTTTTTTCACAAATTGCCCAGATGGACAATGGATAAGGCCAAAGCACAGGCTTTGGTGTTCGAACCTGTAATACCAATCGAACTTTCTAACTCCCTATTGCGCTGAAGATTTGAGCCTTAATCCTGCGTTGCCGATCGTCGCCATAGCTAAGGCTATGACTCCTCACGCCGCCTTGTCTTAAGGCTCAAATCTCCATGCTCATTGCGGGAGTTAGAAAATACGATTGGTATAAGAAATACAGAACAGATGTGCCGGTCGGTGGCTGGAGTGGCTGGAAAACCGCACCGTTTTCTTAACCTCGATCAATGGCTAACCATACATGTAGCGTCTAGGCTTCGGTAAATTTCTCAGGAGTTCAGAGCATGATGAAGCTACAGCAATATCTGGCACGTTTAATTGTGCCTGTATTACTGTTTCAGGCCCTGAATACCCAGGCTCAAACAAGATTACAATCTTCAACAGCAACCCCTTCTGCCATAAATAAGACGACACCCTGCGACGATCTTCTGAAGCCGACGAATCTTGCACTGCAGACGAAAGGAGTACAAAAACGACTGAACCAGCACAGGAAACTTGTTAAGGGACAGCAGTGCGTTATTCTCAGTGCCAACTCCTTAAAAGATTTAAGTGAGTTAATAGAGCAGTTTCCCGAGAACACCGTCATATTGTTCTCATCCAATACTGACCCTATCGTGACACCCTCGCCAACAGCTACCTCTTTGACGGGCAAAACGCCGGTTGTGTACTTTGCTGACCATGAAATACGTTTAAAGAATGGTCAGGACATTATTGGCGCGGCTGATGACGACTTTGAGATCGTCATCAGGGATCGGCCAGTATTTGAAGGCAAATATCTGCTCAGGTTTGGATCTGCCAACTTTCAGCCCGCCCATACAGACGACAGCAACATAAAACACATTACTTTTCGGCCCACCCGAAAAAAAAAGCGCGACTCCATTAAATCCATTATTTACGCAGAGTGTTATAACCGAAAACTGATTGTAGAAAAAAATGTATTTTATCCCCCTATCCTGGCCGAAATTATTGATGTAAATGATTTACATAAGCCTCCTTTCCGGGCCGCTGTTATTATTGCTTGCGAAAAACATCTGGATGCATCTGTCAAATGGCTCCAGGGCCCAGAGTTGCAGTTTGCAGATAACAGGATCATCGGTGAAAAGTTCGACTCGATTAGCGACAAACTTTTTCCCTATGTTATTCCCGACCAAGGCCTGTTTATTAATCTTACTGGCATCGTGAATCAGCAGGACAAGATAGCTGTTTCCGGGAATATATTCGAAGGTTACATTGCAGAAGCGGCTGAGTTCACGCTTGGACCCGGGACCCGCATGGAGGTCTTCAATAACACTATCAGCATTTCCAATGAGGGCGACACAGAGCACAACTCTGTTCGCAAAGGAGGGTTCGTTCTCGCGGGGCCTGCAGATAACACGGAAATCCCCCCTGTTTTTTTACTGGCTGACAATCAGATCAGGGTAACACGGACAGCTATCATCGTAAGGGGGCAGCTCGGCCTGATAATGGCTTGTAATCACCTGCAGGCAGTTAATCCATGGTGGCAACCCCAAAAACAATTCAGCCTGAAAGCACTGCCATTGCCCTCGGGAAGAGAACCAGAATGGTGCAATGACATAGTGAGTTCAACGACTGTCAGGCCCACTGCTTCAGGTTCAGCCCATGACAGGTCAACATCCATTCCACCTGCAATAAGCAGCCGGTTTGCCAATACCTGGACTGCCATCAACGGTTCCTTCTTCACTGCCTGTAAGGGTCTGGTCAACTTCGAAGGTCGATTTTTGTTTGCTACAGAAGTCTGCCAGCCTGTCATTTCCCATTCTGCTCCCGATACCAGCACGACAGCAGTCCCTTCCTCATCAACAATTACAGCTACAGTGGCAACCCCTCTTGGCATCATGACCACTCTGGCCATATTGCTGAATCTATAACCAGAGCCCATTGATCCCTGCAGGCATTCCGGGAACCTGAGAACGATTAAAAGGAAGTCCTGTATATTTTGTTAACACCTGATAATGGCCAACTATTAATGGAGCGTCTAGGCTTCCTATCTAGGTTCGCCAGGAGCCCGGAACATGATCAAGCAGCAATATTATCTGGCCCGATTGATCGCGCCTTTATTCCTTTTGCAAGCGCTGATTCTTCAGGCCCAGATGCCGACAGTCTCTTCTTCTACAGCAAGCACTCCGAAACCATCGTGCAATTCCATGGGACAGACGAAAGTTGAACAACGGCTAAAGCAATACAGCGAGCTTGATAAAAAGTGCAAGGTTCTCTATGCCGACCCTTCAAAGGATTTAGGTGAGTTGGTAAAACAGACTTCAAAGGACACCGTTATCTTCCTCTCCTCCAAAACTGCACCCGGCGCAACGCTTTCTCCAGCTACCCCCGCATCCAGTATTGCACCCAGCGCAACGCTTTCTCCCGCTACCCAGGCAGCTAAAACCCCGGTTGAGTATTTTGTTGACAGTGAAATAGTTTTGAAAGACGGTCAGTCCATTATTGGAGCAGCTGATGACGGCTTTGAGATTGTCATCAGGGATCGGTCAACTTTCAATCACAAACACTTACTTACAGTCGGAGACCCTGAAAGCTTCAAACCTCTCGAAACCAAAGACAGCTATATAAGACACCTTACTTTCTGGCCATCGCTGAATAATCCACGCCTTCCCATTGACTCTATTATTTCTGCAGAGTGCTTCAACCGGAAGCTGATCATAGAAGATAACGTATTCCGCACTCCTGCAAAGGCCGCCTTCAAGCTTGAGTGCAAAGAATTTTCCGACGCCCCTGACCCAACCCACCCCCCTGGCCCACACCTGAAGTTCGCTAAAAACAGAATCTATGGAGGAAAATACACTTCGGTTACGGACAGAATTTATTCCCATGTTATTCAGGAACAAGGAATATTTATTAATCTTCCTTCTGTCGTGAACCAGTCAGGTCGGCTATCGGTTATTGGAAACACATTTGAGGACGATATTGCAGAAGCGGCTGAGTTCAGACTTGCTCCCGGATCTAAAATCAATGTCTTCAATAACATTATCAATATATCCAATGTTGGCCCCATAACTCGCAGCACCACTCAAAAAGGAGGTTTCGTTCTGGTTGGGCCAACACATGACCTTGCAAAGCTGCCTGTTTTTTTCCTGGCTGGCAATCAAATCAAGGTAACACGAACCGCTATAACCGTCAGGGGACAGCTTGGACTGACTCTGGTTTGTAACCACCTGCAGGCCGTCAACCCATGGCGGCAACCCTTAAAACAATTCAGCATTAAAGCAATGCCAGCACCTTTGGGACAAGTGTCAGGAGTGTGCAGTAGCCTTGTGGGTCCAACTTCTGTCATGCCAATATCTGGTACAAATTCAACCTTTGTTATGTCAACGCCCACTCCAGATTCAACGGCTGTCATGTCAACATCCGGTCCGGACTCAATCGCTGTTATGTCGGCTTCCAGTCCGAATGCAACCCTTGCCATGTCAACTCCCATTCCAGATTCAAACGCTGTCATGTCAACTCCCACTCCAAATTCAACCCTTGTCATGTCAACTCCCGCTGTAAATTCAACGGTTGCCATACCAACGCCCACTACACATGGAAGCATCCGGTTTGCAAATATCTGGACTCCCATAAACGATTCCTCGTCCACTCCCTGTACCGGTCTGGTTAACTTCGAGGGTCAGTTCTTTTTTCGTAAAGAAATCTGCCAACTATTCACTCTGGCTTCTGCTTCTGTAGCCAATACAACGTCCGGTTCCCTATTGGTCCCAACTACGGCAGCGGGAACAACCGCAGAGATTACTGGTTTGGGTGTTTTGGCTACGTTGGCCATATGGTTGAATCTGTAACCTGAGCGAATTCTTTCGAGGCGATCATTCCCCACAAAGCGTCTGTTACAAAACCTTGGTTCCTGTGCTTTCAGGCCTTGTGGGTTCAATGACCCACAGATATCCCTAAAGAGCCCGGAACATGACCAAGCTGCCAAATTATCTGAACAGATTGTTTGCGCCTTTATTGCTTTTGCAAGCTCTGGTTCTTCAGGCCCATGTGCCGACAGTCTCTTCTTATATATCATGCCTTCAGATATCACCTTGCAACACTCTCATGGGACAGACGTCAGGGGTTGAGCAACGCCTGAAGCAATACAGAGAACTTGTTAATGGAAAACAGTGCGTTGTTCTCAGTGTCGACCCATCAGAGGATTTAGGCAGGTTGGTAAAAAAGATCCCGGAGAACACCGTTATCTTGCTCTCCTCCGCCACTGCACCTGGCGCGACACCTTCTCCGTCCCCTTTCCCCGAGACAAATAAAATCCCGGCTGTGTACTTTGTTGACACTGAAATAGTTTTGAAAAACGGTCAGGACATTATTGGAGCGGCTGATGACGGTTTTGAGATTGTCATCAGGGATCGGTCATATTTTGAATACAAACAACACATACTCAGAGTTGGATACCCTGAAAGCTTCAAAACTGAAGAAACGAAAGACAGCCATATAAGACACCTTGCTTTCTCGCCATGGCAGAAAAGTTTTCACCATCCCATTGAATCCATTGTTTTTGCAGAGTGCTTCAACCGGAAGCTGATCGTAAAAGATAACCTATTCATAAGTCCTGCAAGGGCCGCCTTCACTCTTGATTGCAAAAAATCCTCCGATGCCTCTGACTCAACCCGGAACCCGAGCCCAAACTTGCTGTTCGCTAATAACAAAATCTCTGGAGGAAAATACAGCTGGATTGCTGATTATACTTCTTACTATGTTACTCAGGAACAAGGGATATTTATTAATCTTCCTTCTGTTATTAACCAGTCAGATCGACTATCGGTTATTGGCAACACATTTGAGTACTACATTGCACAAGCGGCTGAGTTCAGACTTGCACCCGGATCTAAAATCAATGTCTTCAATAACATTGTCAATATATTCAATGCTGGCCTCACAATTCGAAGCTCTGCTCGCAAAGGAGGTTTCATTCTGGTTGGGCCTGCACATAGCCCTTCAAAACTGCCTGTTTTTTTCCTGGCAGGCAATCAAATCAAGGTAACACAGACCGCTATAAACGTCAGGGGACACATTGGACTGACTCTGGCTTGTAACCACCTGCAGGCCTTCAATCCATGGTGGCAACCCTTAAAACAATCCAGCATCAGAGCAATGTCGGCACCTTTGGAAAAAGTGTCAGGAGTGTGCGGCAGCCTTGTGGGCCCAACGGCTGTCATGTCAACTCCCACTCCAAATTCAACCGTTGCCATGTCAACTCCCGCTGTAAATTCAACGGTTGCCATACCAACTCCCACTACACATGGAAGCATCCGGTTTGCAAATACCTGGGCTCCCATAAACAATTCCTCGTCCACTGCCTGTGACGGTCTGGTTAACTCCAAGAGTCAGTTCTTTTTTTACTTAGAAACCTGCCAACCATTCACTCTGCGTTATGCTTCTGCTTCTGCTTCTGCTTCTTCTGTCTCTGTTGCTGATACAACATCCAGTTCCCTTCTGGCCCCAACTAAAGCAGCGGGAACAACCGCAAAGATTACTGGTTTGGGTGTTTTGGCTAGTCTGGCCATATGGTTGAATCTGTAACCTCAGTTAATTCATCCTTTTGACACCATCATTCCCCGCAAAACAGCATTGCAGAACCCTGGCTCCCATGCTTTCAGGCCCTGTGAGCCGCAACCTGGGAACCGATACGTTCTTGCCAATTTTTTCATGATCGAATTACATGAGATCGAATAATATTAATGGATAGTTATAAATGCAGAGTCTAGGCTTCCTCATTTTAGGATTTCCGGAAGTTTTTAAAGTGATTCATAATTTAACCCGATTAATCGCGCCTGTGTTTCTTATAAAGGCTCTGAGTCTCCATGCCCAAACGACAACTCAATCGACTATACCCGAACCCCCTTCTCCTTCAACACCCCCTCCGACGATGTCCTGCGAGGCTATTTCGGGGCAGACGTCAGGGGTTCAGAGTCGCCTTATCGAGCATAAAAGCCTCGTTCGCGGTCGGCAGTGCGCTGTTCTCAGTGCCGATCCGACAGTGGATGCAGATCAGCTGATCAATCAAATTCCTGAAAACACCGTGATACTGCTCTCCTCCGATACTGCCACCGCAGTGAAGACGCCTTCTCCATCAGGTTACCCTGTCTCGGGCAAAGCCCCGGTTGTGTATTTTATTGGCGGTGAAATACGTCTAAAAAACGGTCAAGACATTCTCGGGGCAGCTGATGATGGCCATGAAATCGTCATCAGGGATCGGCCGGGATCTGTAGATAAACATTTCATTAAGGTCGGAACCACTGACAACTTCCAGTTTGACGAAACCAAAGACAGCCATATCAGACACCTCACCTTCCAGCCCACTCGGGAGAATGGCTCCCCATCAATTGACACCATTGTTTTTGCAGAGTGCTATAACCGGAAACTCATTTTAAAAGAAAACGTATTTCACCTTCCTCTCCAGGCTTCACTTGTCCTTGATTGTAAAGAATCTCTGGATGCATCAGACAATGTCAACCGCCAGGGGCCGGGCCTGCTGTTCGCCGAAAACACACTCAAAGGTACAAGCTTCAAAAAGCTCACCAAAACGCTTGTTCCCGAAATAGGCCTGTCTATTAATCTGCCTGCCATCAGAAATCAGCAAGAGGCATTAACTGTTACCGGAAACAAAATTGAGGGCAAAATGGCAGAGGCAGGTGCCTTTAAACCTGGCTCAGGAAGCGCTATAAATATCTTCAAAAACACGGTTGATATTACCAATTACGGCAGCATTGGTCGCCCCGCTTTCCGCAAAGGGGGTTTTGCTCTTTTAGGTCATACTGATACCAGTGCAAAAACGCCTCTCTTTAATGTGATTGGCAATAAAATCCAGGTGACAGCAACCGCTATAACTATCAGGGGACTGATTGAACTGTCTATGTCTTGCAACCACCTGCAAGCCTTCAATGCATGGTGGCAAATCCAGCCGCAATACAAGTTCAAGGCGTCCCCTGCAACATTTGGTGATATTGGAAGACAGTGTGAAAACGTGGTGAGTTTAAACAATGTTATGCCAACTCCACATGAAAACATCGAGCCTGCAAATACCTGGACGGGCACACCTTATTCCTCTGATACGGCTTGCTCCGGTTTGGAAAACTATGTAGGCCAGCTCTTCTTTGACACAGAAAACTGCCAGTCCTTCACGCCATCCTTTGTTTCCAGTACCCGCAAAACTGCCAGCTCCACTAAAACTGGCAGTAGCACTACAACTGAAAGTATCTGCATGATCTGCAGTAGATTACCAGAGCATACCTTGCAATTTTTTAGTGTGTGTTTTCTCCTGACCCTCATGGCTCTGATCTTCGCTAATTAATCTGAGCTGACTCACCCTTCCGGTTCAGGCAGGCTTTTAGAAAACTCTGGTTCCCTTTCAGGCTCTGTGGGATCCGGAGTTGGAAACAACAGGCTATCTCAAGTTATTGAGACCGGTTTTCGGATAAGCAGAGCATGGAAACAAGTTGTACTTTCTCAACACAGACCAATGGATAACTACAAATACAGCGTCTAGGCTTTTTAACGACCCTCCCGAGGAACCCTGAAAATGATTAAGTTGCAGCGTTTTACAGCTCAGTTAATCGTTACTGCATTTCTGATACAAGCCCTGAGCCTGTTCGCCCAGACAACTCAGCCTGCAACCACAACATCCTTCTTGCCATCAACACGGTGTGACACTCTTACAGGACAAACGACGGGGGTTCAGCAACGGCTAAGCCAGTATAATGACCTTGTTCGTGGACGACAGTGCATTGTCCTCAGTGCCGATCCGATAGAAGATACCGCAGGGCTGATTAATCGAGCTCCTGAAAACAGCGTGATACTGCTCTCCTCCAACATTATCCATGGAGTGACGCCTACTCCCTCCATGACCCCTTCGACAAGTAAAAAACCGGTTAACTACTTCATTGACAGTCCAATACTTATAAAAAGTGGAAAGGATATTATAGGGGCTGCTGATGACGGTTTTGAAATCGTTATTTCGCCTTGGCCAAGTTTCCGACAAAATTATATGCTCAAGATGGGTTCCTATGATGATTTTCAGTTTGGAGAAACAAGAGACAGTCATATAAGGCACATCACGTTCCAACCCATTCTACCTGACAACAGCTCACCCATTCACACGATTATCTTCGCTCAGTGCTCTAACCGCAGATTGTTTCTGGACAACAACGTATTTTATCTCCCAAACTGGATCGGGGTCAGACTTGAGTGCACAGAACCTCTCGATGCAGCTGCCAATCATTTGCATCCGGGCCCTGGTCTGCAGTTCGTCAATAACACATTACTGGCCGACTCAATCAACGCTCACGGTCACATGCGTATCCCTCTGCATGCGTTAAAAATCTATCTTCGTGGCATCGAGAACCAGTCCGGGAGGGTCAGTGTTATTGAGAACACTTCCCGGGGAAAGATGGGCAGCATGGGTCGCTTTGGTCTTGGACCCGGAAGCAGTATGGATATCTTCAGAAATATTATCGATATTGACAACTCAGGCTTGACACATAGAGAAATGAATTTAGGAGGAAAAATACGAAAAGGTGGTTTCATTCTTATCGGTCATAGTGAACGCGCTTCAGAACCGCCTCTCTATAATCTGGCAGGCAACCAGATTTATGTAACAGACACCGCTATAAGTGTCGAGGCAAAACTTGAACTGGCCCTGGCTTGTAACCGCCTGCGGGCCTATAAACCCTGGCAACAAGACAAACAACAACACCCCGTCGAAGCTGCTGATCCGTTACCACTGGCAGGTGAGTGCGAAAGTTCGGTGAATTCAACCGTTGCCATGGCAACGACCCGGCCGCCCAGACTCTGTCAGATTGTCAATACCTGGACTGCCATCAATAATTCCACAGCTACTGCCTTGAGTGGACTGTCCTACGTCGATGGTCAGTTCAACTTTGACCCGCTAGTCTGCCCGGCAATCAATTCGACCTCTGCTCCTGTCACCACTCCATCTACCCTTTCATCAGAGGGCACAAACCTCGCAGCAACGGCTTTAAGCGTCGTGACCTCTTTATTCCTTTTGTTAAAAAACTAATCTGAAGTCATGTCTCCGGCAAAGAGACTGATGGCTAATTGTAAATGCAGAGTCTAGGCTTCCTATCTAGATTTATCGGTAGTAGTCCTTAATATGAACAAGTCACAGTATTATTTAGCCCGTTTAATCGTTCCTGTATTCCTTTTACAGGCTCTGAATCCGGAAGCTCAAGCGACTCAGCCGCCACTTCCAACAGACTGCGCCTCTCTTTCAGGACAACCGACGGGGGTTGATCAATGGCTTAAATACAATAGTGAACATGTTCGTGGACGAAAGTGTGTTGTTCTCACTTCAGACCCAACGGTGGATACCGCTCAGCTGATCAATCAAATTCCTGAAAATACTGTCATACTGCTCTCGTCCCGTACGACGATTCAACCCGTTATCCCCCCAACAGGTAATACCCTGATTATCTACCTTATTGATAGTGAAATCGTTTTGAAGGACGGTCAGGACATTATTGGGGCAGCTGATAAAGGTTTTGAAATAGTCATTATTCCTAAGCAAAGTTATAAAAAGCAATTTATGGTCAAGGTTGGAACCCGTGACAACTTCCAGTTTGAAAAAACAGGAAGCAGTCATATAAGGCACGTTACTTTCACGCCAAAAGGCGACGGGTACCGCAGCCAAGTATACGCAATTGTTAAAGCAGAGTGCTATAATCGAAATCTGATTATAGAAAACAACCACTTTTCTCTTCCTTATTGGACGGCAGTTGACCTTGATTGCAAAGAACCTCTGGATGCATCCGCCAATGTTGATCAGCCGGGTCCGGGCCTCCGGTTTGCGAATAATACGATCATCGGTAGTGGTATCAGAACGCGGTTCGGCCTCTTTTTTGCCGAGGAAGGGATACACATTAACCTTCCAGCCATCCAGAACCAGTCAAAGAGACTCGCGGTTATTGGGAACAGATTCCTGGGCAGAATGGCTGAAGCCGGTGAATTTGTTCTTGGACCCGGTGCCCGTTTAGATGTCTTCAGAAACAGGGTCCACATTTCCAATATCGGTATCACACTCCGCAGCGCCCGTCGACAACGACAATCATTGCTGGGAGGCTTTGCTCTCATAGGTCACAAAGACAGCGACTCAGGGCCTGCTCGCTTTAATCTGGCGGGCAATAAGATTAAGACAACAGCCGCCGCCATAACCGTCAGAGGCCCCCTTGAACTGGCCCTGGCTTGCAATCACCTGCGGGCAATCAGTCCCTGGTTACAACTTCAACCAGAATTCAGCCTGAAATCTGCTAATCCATTGCCACTGGGAAAAGAGTGCCCAAGTGTGATGAGTTCATCCATTGCCATGCTCACTCCTGACCCAACCGTTTCCAGACAGGCTCCAGTATCAACCGTTGACATGTCAACGCCAAACTCAACGTCTGTCATGCCAGGTCTGGAATCAACCGTTGGCGTGTCAACGCTAAACTCAACCTCTGTCGTGCCGGGTCTGGGATCAACCGTTGGCATGTCAACTCCAGACTCAACCTCTGTCATGCCAAGTCTGGAATCAACCGTTGGCGTGTCAACTCCAGACTCAACCTCTGTCATGCCAAGTCCGGGATCAACCGTTGGCGTGTCAACGCTAAACTCAACCTCTATCATGCCAAGTCCGGGATCAACCGTTGGCATGTCAACTCCAAACTCAACCTCTGTCATGCCAAATCCGGGATCAACCGTTGGCATGTCAACTCCAAACTCAACCTCTGTCATGTCAGGTCTGGAATCAACCATTGGCACGCCGACACCAAACTCAACCTTTGACTGGCCAACTCCATACTCAACCGTTGTCATGCCAACACACAAATCCTATACAATCAACCAGATCAGGAACACCTGGACCGCCATCCATGATTCCACCGCCAACGCCTGCAGCGGATTGTTCAACTTCGAAGGTCAGTTCTTCTTTAACAGAGAAGACTGCCTGACAGTTGCCATGACCCACGCTTTTTTTATTACCGATACGATATCCATTAACAGCAGGACTCATGATACCGTCAAGACTATCATTACCTCTATGGTCCCCACTTCGTCAGCGGGCACAAATCTGTTGACTACTTCTGGCCTGGGAATCATAACCACTCTGGCCGTATTGCTATCTCCTTGACCTGAGCTTATTCATCCCTACGCAAGCGTGGCAACCGGTTTTGATTAATAGATGGGTAAAATCGCAGCGTTCAGGAGTATGACCCAGCATGATCAAACTGCAACATTATCTGGTCTGGTTGATTACTCCTTTGTTTCTGTTACAGGCTCTGAACCAGGAGGTTCCGGGCGCTCATCGAAATAATAAACTTGAACCGACCGAGTGCGATTCTGTTACATTGCCACTGCTGAAGCATACGACGGGGGTTAAGCAACGGGTGGCCCAATACGGCAACCTGATTCGCGGACGACATTGCACGATTCTCAGCGCTAACCCTGCAGAAGATTTAAGTGAGTTGATAAAACAGCTTCCGGATGACAGAGTTATACTGCTTTCCTCACACACGTTTTCGCCAACCACTGCCTCTGTGCCAACCACTCCCTCTGTGACGGGTAAAACCCGGATTCACTATTATATTAGGAATGAAATAGTTTTGAAGAACGGTCAGTTCATTCTTGGGGCTGCTGATGACGGTTTTGAAATCGTTATTTCGCTTTGGGAACGTTTTCGAGATAAAAATATGGTCAGGGTTGGAACCACTGACAACTTCCATTTTGGCAGAACTCATGAAAATCGTCTGAGTCATCTTACCTTCCTTCCGACCGGGCCTCTGGACCAGCACCCCGTTCACACCATTCTTTTCGCAGAGTGCTATAACCGGAAACTGATCATAGAAGACAATGTATTTCATCTTCCTAACTGGTCTGCGGTTGACCTTGATTGCAGAAAAAGTCTGGATGCGTCTGTCAATGTCTCGCATCAGGGCCCTGGCTTGCTGTTCACCAAGAACAAAGTTATCGGTAAGATCATCAGCACAATAGACCACAGAATCACCATTCCCAGGGAAGGGATATTTATTAATCTCCCTTTCATCAAGAATCAGTCAAAGAATCAGTCAAAGAGAGTCGCGCTTATCGGGAACACCATTCGGGGCGTAATAGCAGATGCAGGTCAGTTTGAACTCGGACCCGGAACCAGTATGGATGTCTTCAGAAACACGGTCAACATTACCAATGCTGGCCCCACTGTTCGCGACACCACTGGCCTTCGAATAACACAAAGGAGTGGTTTCGTTCTCAAAGGTCATTCAGAAAGTGATGCAGAACGTCCACTCTATAATTTGGCAGGCAACCAGATCCAGGTAACAGGAATAGCTCTGGCCGTCAGTCCACCCCTTGAACTGGCCCTGGCTTGTAACCACCTGCAGGGATCCAGCCCGTGGCGACAACTTTACAAAGAATTCACCCTGAAAGCCGCTGTTCCATTTCCACTTGGAAGTAAGTGCAAAAACTTCGTGAGTTCAACCTTAGTTGTGCCAACACCCACTAACGGTTCCTATACAATCAGCCAGATCGAGAATAGCTGGACAGCCATCAGTGACTGCAGGATCAAGGCCCTGAGTGGACTGACCAACTTTGAAGGACAGTTCTTCTTTGGCCGGGAAGACTGCCTGAAAACGACTACACTATCTCCAGGCAACAGCAGCAGGCCTGCCGCTGACATAGACCCCGATTCATCAACAGCTACAACCTCAGTAACAACGGGTTTGGGTGTCATAACCACTCTCATAACCACTCTGACACTATTGTTGAATCTGTAACCCGAGAGAATCCGTCCCTTCGGTTTAAAAGCCAGAGGCATGAATTCACTTACTCTGGCTCACTTGCTTTCAGGCTCGGCAGGTCCCATCAGGAGCACAGACTGACGGCAAGTTTAAACGCAGCGCCCGAATACTTAAAAAGACACCCATAAATTTGCTTTACCATCCACCTGGTCTACTTTTTCACCCATCACTGATTTTTTACCCAGACAGGTGAGTTCATGGCCCAAGCTCGCAATACTCTGATTGACCCCGGCTCAACGCCTTATTACCACTGCATGGCAAGATGTGTTCGTCAGGCTTACCTCTGTGGAGAGAACCACCTGACTGGCAAGAATTACGAGCATCGCCGCCAATGGGTGGTGGATAAACTTCAGGAACTGGTTTCAGTCTTTGCTATCGAAGTTTGCGCTTACGCTGTCATGTCGAATCATTATCATGTGGTTTTGCACATCAATCAGTCATCTGCCAGAGGCTGGTCACGGAATGAAGTGCTTCACCGTTGGACGACCTTGTTTACAGGCCCACTTCTGGTGCAAAGGCATCTGGCCGCTGACAAACTGGGCAGCGCTGAATTGGCCCGTATTGATGAATATGCTGAGGAATACCGGCGTCGTTTAACGGATATCAGCTGGTTTATGCGCTGCCTGAATGAACATCTTGCTCGTGAGGCTAATAAAGAAGACCAGTGTAAAGGACGCTTCTGGGAAGGACGCTTTAAAAGCCAGGCATTGCTGGACGAAGCAGCGTTACTGACCTGCATGACCTACGTTGACTTGAATCCGATTCGGGCTGGAAAGGCAGAAACACCCGAAGAGTCGGACTACACGTCGATTCAGGAACGGGTGGAGCAGGTTACACATTCTGAGACTAAAAAACAGCCGCTGACCCTGAAACCTTTCTGTTTGCAGGGACAGGAAACGGACGTTGCCCTTCCCTACCTTCTTCACGACTATCTGGAACTGGTTGACTGGAGCGGTCGCATTGTCAGAACAGATAAGAAAGGTTCCATCCCGTCGTGCCCCCCTCCGATTCTTCAAAGGTTGGAAATTGATCCGGATGAGTGGCTGAAAACCATGCAATGGAATAATCGTTTTTATCGGGCAGTTGGCCGTCTGAAGGCGATGAAGGCTTATGCACTTGAAGCCGGACAGAAGTGGCTTCGAGGTTTAAACGCCTGCAGTCGTTTGTACCTGACAGGTTAGCGTAGAAGTCAGTTAAGACGTCAAAGACCCTCTCTTTATCTCTCTTCGACTTATGTCGGAATGAATTTGCATTGTCTGAATTATGGCTTGAACAGCCTCTGTTCGTTGGGTGGCGCTGTGTGGTTCGGTGATACGCGACTTGAAGATAGATTTTTCTGATCCTTTTTGGGAGTACAGTTTTTGAATGTCTTATTTTTTCCCCCTGAAGAGACATTTTTTATGGGTGTCTTTTTTTCCTGTACATGAGCGGCTCAGGAGTCATGGCTAATACCCTGAGTAGCAGCACTAAAGAGAGTATTGACAGAAAGATCCATCTATTTTCTTGCAACGCCTTAACCGTATTAATGGATAACTATAAACAAAGCGTCTAGGCTTCCTATCGACTTTCCAAGGAGTCCTGAAAATGATTAAGTTGCGGCACTATTCGTCCCTTTCCATCGCACCTGTATTTCTTTTACTGCCTCTGAACCTTCAGGCTCAGAACACGACTCAACATACAGCCGCAGTTCAATCGACAGCTGGAGTTCAATCGACAGCTGGAGTTCAATCGACAGCCACAGTTCAATCGTCAGCCGCAGTTGAACCGACAACCGCAGTTCAATCGTCAGCCGCAGTTGAACCGACAACCGCAGTTCAATCGTCAGCCGCAGTTGAACCGACAACCGCAGTTCTATCGTCAGCCGCAGTTGAACCGACAACCGCAGTTCAATCGTCAGCCGCAGTTGAACCGACAACCGCAGTTCAATCGTCAGCCGCAGTTCAATCGTCAGCCGCAGTTGAACCGACAACCGCAGTTCAATCGTCAGCCGCAGTTGAACCGACAACCGCAGTTCAATCGTCAGCCGCAGTTGAACCGACAGCCGCAGTTCAATCGTCAGCCGCAGTTGAACCGACAACCGCAGTTCAATCGTCAGCCGCAGTTGAACCGACAACCGCAGTTCAATCGTCAGCCGCAGTTGAACCGACAACCGCAGTTCAATCGTCAGCCGCAGTTGAACCGACAACCGCAGTTCAATCGTCAGCCGCAGTTGAACCGACAACCGCAGTTCAATCGTCAGCCGCAGTTGAACCGACAACCGCAGTTCTATCGTCAGCCGCAGTTGAACCGACAACCGCAGTTCAATCGTCAGCCGCAGTTGAACCGACAACCGCAGTTCAATCGTCAGCCGCAGTTGAACCGACAACCGCAGTTCAATCGTCAGCCGCAGTTGAACCGACAACCGCAGTTCAATCGTCAGCCGCAGTTGAACCGACAACCGCAGTTCAATCGTCAGCCGCAGTTGAACCGACAACCGCAGTTCAATCGTCAGCCGCAGTTGAACCGACAACCGCAGTTCAATCGTCAGCCGCAGTTGAACCGACAACCGCAGTTCTATCGTCAGCCGCAGTTGAACCGACAACCGCAGTTCAATCGTCAGCCGCAGTTGAACCGACAACCGCAGTTCAATCGTCAGCCGCAGTTGAACCGACAACCGCAGTTCAATCGTCAGCCGCAGTTGAACCGACAACCACAGTTCAATCGTCAGCCGCAGTTGAACCGACAACCGCAGTTCAATCGTCAGCCGCAGTTGAACCGACAACCGCAGTTCAATCGTCAGCCGCAGTTGAACCGACAACCGCAGTTCAATCGTCAGCCACAGTTCAATCGTCAGCCGCAGTTGAACCGACAACCGCAGTTCAATCGTCAGCCGCAGTTGAACCGACAACCGCAGTTCAATCGTCAGCCGCAGTTGAACCGACAACCGCAGTTCAATCGTCAGCCGCAGTTGAACCGACAACCGCAGTTCAATCGTCAGCCGCAGTTGAACCGACAACCGCAGTTCAATCGTCAGCCGCAGTTGAACCGACAACCGCAGTTCAATCGTCAGCCGCAGTTGAACCGACAACCGCAGTTCAATCGTCAGCCGCAGTTGAACCGACAACCGCAGTTCAATCGTCAGCCGCAGTTGAACCGACAACCACAGTTCAATCGTCAGCCGCAGTTGAACCGACAACCGCAGTTCAATCGTCAGCCGCAGTTGAACCGACAACCGCAGTTCAATCGTCAGCCGCAGTTGAACCGACAACCGCAGTTCAATCGTCAGCCGCAGTTGAACAAACAGCCGCAGTGCAACCGACAGCTGGAGTTCAACCGTCCGCCGCTGTTCAATCGACAGTTACAGCTCAATCGTCAACTGCAGCTCCTACTACTGCAACTCCCCATCCAACGGAATTATGCAGCTCTCTCAGAGGTCAAACGACGGGGGTTCAACAACGGCTTATCGAGGACAGTGATCTTGTTAGCGGTCGACAGTGCGTTGTTCTCAGTGCCGACCCTGCAGATGACTTAAGTGAGTTGATAAAACAGATTCCTGATAACACCGTTATCTTGCTTTCCTCCGAAACAACTTCTCCAACCGTTGCCCCCGTGACAGGTAAGCTCACTGTTGAATATCTTATCGCCAATACAATAGTTTTGAAGAGCGGTCAGGACCTCATCGGGGCTGCTGATGACGGTTATGAAATTGTTATCAAGCTCCATGATAACTTTAAAAATAGATACATGATCGGGGTTGGCGTTGACTACGATGACAAATTCAATTTTGAAGAAACAGCAGACAATCATATAAAACATATTACTTTCCGGCCAACCGGAGTTAATCCAGATACTCAAACTGACGCTATTGTCCAAACAAACTGCTATTCTGGGACATTATCTATAGAGAACAACGTTTTTTATCTCCCTGTCCAGGCCGCAGTTAACATTGTTTGCTCTGCGAATCTGGATGCATCCACCAGTGATTTGCACACGGTTCCGGGCTTACGTTTCGCTAATAACAAGGTCATTGGTCAAACCATCCACACAACAAAACTCAGTATGATTCCCGAGAAAGCATTATTCATTAATCTTCGCAACATCAATAACCTGTCAAACAAACTCGAAATAATTGGTAACACATTCCGGGGCAAAATCTCGGAATTAGCTCAGATTGCAATTGGGTCCGGAAGCAATATTAATATCTTCAGAAACACTGTTGTTATTGACAATAAAGGCAAGACACCTAGCGAAATTCGTACAAGAATTAAAAGAGGGTTCGCTTTAGTGGGTCTTTCCTCGTCTGACTATGGAAAAGCTCCTCTCATTAATCTGGCTGGTAACAATATCAACGTCACAACGACAGCTTTAACTATCTATGAGAAGCTTGATCTGGCACTGGCCTGTAACCACTTTCGGGGAATGACTTTGTGGAAAGTAGACGACGAAGGTTTCTCCCTGAAAGCCGTTGATCCATTGCCACTGGCAGATGAGTGCCCAGGGTCTGTGAGTTCAACCGTCGGCGTGGCAACGACCAGTGCGCCGACACTTTGCCAGATTGTGAATAGCTGGACTCCTGTCAATGATTCCAAAGCCACTGCTTTGACTGGACTGACCAACGTCGAGGTTCAGTTCTACTTTGACTCAGCTGTCTGCATGACAGAGCCTCAATCCTTTGCTTCATCAGCGGGTACAACTCCAGTGACCAATGCTTTAGGGGTCATAGCTTCTCTGGCCATAGTGTTGAATCTATAGCCTGAGCTGATTCCTCGGTTAAAAGAGCATGCCCGCACCCTGTATATGAAAGGCTCAGGAATCAAGGCTAATACCCTGATTAGCAACACTAAAGAGAGGATTGACAAAAAGATCCATCTATTTTCTTGCAACACCATCATCACATTAATGGATAAGTATAAACACAGCGTCTAGTCTTCCTAACGACTTTTCCAAGGAGTCCTGAAAATGATTAAGTTGCGGCACCATTCGGCCCTGTTCATCGCTCCTGTATTTCTGTTACTGCCCCTGAACCTTCAGGCTCAAAACACGACTCAACCTACAACCGCAGTTCATCCAACAACCACAGCTCAACCGACAGCAGCACTTCAACCGACAGCCGCAGCTGAATCAACAACCTCAGTTCATCCAACAACCACAGTTCAATTGACAACGGCAGTTGAACCGACAGCCTCAGTTCAAACGACAGCCGCAGTTCAACCGTTCGCCGCAGTTCAATCGACAGCCGCAGTTCAATCGTCAGCCGCAGTTCAATCGACAGCTGCAGTTCAATCGTCAGCCGCAGTTCAATCGACAGCTGGAGTTCAATCGTCAGCCGCAGTTCAATCGTCAGCCGCAGTTCAATCGTCAGCCGCAGTTCAATCGACAGCTACAGCTCAATCGTCAACTGCAGCTCCTACGACTGCAGCTCCTACGACTGCAGCTCCTACGACTGCAGCTCCTACTACTGCAACTCCCCCTCCAAGGGAATTATGTAGCTCTCTCAGAGGTCAAACGACTGGGGTTGAACGACGACTTCAGCAATACAGTGGTCTTGTTAGCGGACGACAGTGCGTTGTTCTCAGTGCCGACCCTGCAGATGATTTAAGTGAGTTGATAAAACAGATTCCTGATAACACCATTATCTTGCTTTCCTCCAATACAACTTCTCCAACCGTTGCCCCCGTAACAGGTAAGCCCACTGTTGATTATCTTATTGCCAGTCCAATAACTTTGAAAAACGGTCAGGACATCATCGGGGCTGCTGATGACGGTTTTGAAATTGTTATCAAGCTTCATCCAGGTTTTGCAGACAGAAACATGATCGAGGTTGGAGTTGAATACAATGGCGGATTCAATTTTAGCGAAACAATAGACAATCATATAAAACACATAACTTTCCGGCCAACTGGAACTGATCCCGATAATCCAATTTACACTATTTTTTACACAAACTGTTATAACAGGACACTGGCTATAGAAAACAACGTTTTATATCTCCCTACCTGGGCTGCAGTTGAAGTGAGTTGCAGTTTAGCTCTGGATGCATCCGCCAATAATTTGCACACGGGCCCGGGCCTACGCTTCGCCAACAACAAGGTCATAGCTGAAACCATCCGCACATCACAACACAGCATGATTCCTGAGGAGGCGATAATTATTGCTCTTGCCAACATCACTAACCAATCAAACAAGCTCGAAATAATTGAAAACACATTTCGGGGCAAAATCTCAGAATTGGCTGAGATTACAATTGGGTCCGGTAGCAGTATTGATATTTTTAGAAACACGGCTTCCATTTACATTGACAATAAAGACATAACACGAAGCGAAATTAGAACAGGAAGAGTGCTCCGACGAGGGGGATTGGCTTTAAGGGGACTTTCATCTACTGTGAGAAAAGCTCCTCGCTATAATCTGGCCGGTAATTATATCCGGGTCACAACGCAAGCTTTAACCATCATTAATCAGATTGAACTGGCCCTGGCCTGTAACCGCTTTCTGGGAATGATTCTGTGGAAACAATACAGCGATTATTTTTCACTGATAGCAGTTAACCCCATACGGCTGGGAACTGAGTGCCAAACATCCGTGAGTTCAACCGCCGGCATAGCGACGACCAGAAGACCGACAGTCGACCAGATCGTGAATACCTGGACTCCCATCAATTATTCCAGAGCTTCTGTTCTATCCGGGCTGAAAAATATCCAGGGTCAGCTCTACTTTGACAATGCAGCAAACTGCCCGACACTTGCTACCCCTGCTGTTATTGACACCACATCAGCGGGTTTAGACGACTCTGATGTTGTGACCACTTCAACTGCAGGTTTAACCGCCGCGACGACTGCTTTGGGTGTTATAACCACTCTGGCTGTATTGTTGAATCTATAGCCAGGTGCAACCAGGCGCTGATATAAATGTACCCAGCGTTTATTCTGATTGCTGTGCTTTCAGGTGCTGTGGGTGGTCCCGGCCCGGGAATCCGTACATCATCTCAGGAGATAGACATTCCCGTCGAGGGCAAAACGAGTGATATGAAATAGCTCTGGAGTCAGGGCTGGCTGTCCGGGCAAGAGCACTGAAGAGAGGGTAGTAAGAAAAATCCAACTGTTTTTCCTGAAACATCTCAACCATATTAATGGATAAGTATAAATGCGGAGTCTAGGCTTCTTATCTGGGAGGCTTATCGGGAGTCTTTAACATGACCAAGCTACAGTATTATTCAGCCTGCTTAATCGCTCTTGTACTCCTGTCACAGGCTCTGATTCTGCAGGCACAGAACACAACTCAATCACCCAGTGTAACCCCTTCTGCTCCCCCCCTCCTTCCGACTGAATTGTGCGACCGTCTTTCACCACAGGCAATGGGGGTTGATGCGGTAGTGAACCTTTATAGCGACCTTGTTTACAATCGACAGTGTATTGTTCTCAAAGCTGACCCGACAGAGAATTTAAACAAGCTGATCGAACGGATTCCAGAGAACACTGTTATTTTGCTCTCCTCCGAAACCGTGCAGACCTCAACCACTGCCCCAACCACTGCCAATGTCACCACCAGCTCTTCGATGAATATGACCTCTTCCTCAATGGTTCTGTCAAATAGCACCACAGCGATGCCTCCTCCGTCAACGACCTCGGCGCCTGGTAAAATTACCGCTAAATACTTTATTGACGGTGAAATTCGTTTGAAAGACGGTCAGGACATTCTTGGAGCTGCCGAGGTCGATCATGAAATCGTTATCGAGGATCGGCCAGGATTTACAGGCAGTAGTATGATCAGGATTGGAGCCCCTGATAACTTCCTCTTCGGAGAAAGAAGAAAAAGTAATATACAACACATTACTTTCCGGCCAACCCGTGAGAATAACCTCCCCAAAATTGACTCCATTGTTTTTGCAGAGTGTTATAACCGCAGACTGATATTAGAAAAAAACGTATTCCATCTTCCTGTTCGGGCAGCAGTTAACCTGGATTGCAAATTACCTTTGAATTTATCCGCCACTTATTGGTATCGAGGTCCAGGTCTACAGTTTGCCAATAACACGGTCATTGGAAAAAAATACACCGGGCTTCACAACGGCATTCTTTCCGATCTTATTCCCGATCAAGGAGTATTAGTCAATCTTCCCGCCATCAAGTACCAGTCCAGGTTATTGACTGTGACTGGGAACACATTCCAAGGCGATATGGCAGAGGCGGGAGAGTTCAGACTGGGCCCCAGAATCTCCATGGATGTGTTCAAAAACAATGTTAATATTTCCAATGAGGGTATCACACGACTCGACCCTCTTCGCAAGGGAGGGTTTGTACTTGTTGGTACCGCAGATAAGGAAACAAAGTTTCCTCTTTTTTACCTGATTGGTAATCAGATCAAAACAACACAGACCGCTCTGACCGTCAGTGGACTGCTTGCTCTGAATTTGGTTTGTAACCACCTTCAGGCAGTCAAACCATGGTGGCAACCTCTGGAACGCTTCAGCCTGAAAGCAGCACACATAACACTGGATGACGCGGAAAAACAAAAACTGTGCGAAAAAGTTGTAAGTTCACCCAGTGTCTGGCCAATTCCCACTCAAACAACCGTGAATATCTGGACCGCCATGAATGGTTCCACAGCCAATGCCTGCGCCGGGCTGGTCAACCTCGAAGGTGAGCTCTTCTTTGTTTCAGAGGTCTGCCAGCCAGTCAGTCCGTCCTCTGACCCAGCTGCAGGTTTCGCAGCCTTCTTCAATGCCGTCAATATGAGTTCGGCAGCGGCCTCCAACTTATCAAACACAGTTACGACCACAGCACTCCCAACTTCATCAAATACAAATATGACCGTCGTACCCACTGCATCAAGCACAAATATGACAGTCCTGCCCACTTCATCAGCAGGTAAAGCCGCAGTGACGACTGCTCTGGGTGTCATGGCCACTCTGGCCATATTGTCGAACTTATAACCTGATGCATTCCCGCGCAAAGGGCGGGAATGCAGTGGGTGGGGGATGTATTGTTTGAACTAAGAAGTTTGAGGATTAAACCACTTAAGCTTGTCGTGGAGCTGCACCACATCACCAACAATTATCAAAGTGGGTGCCTTTACAGCATTCCCTTCAACAATGCTGCAAATAGTATCCAGAGTTCCGGTGAATACCCTTTGTTTCTGGGTGGTTCCCTTCTCAATCAAAGCAATGGGTGTGTCTGAACTGCGCCCGTGTTTGTGTAACTCTTCACAGATTCGTGGCAACCCCATCAGACCCATGTAGAAAACCAGAGTCTGGGAAGTGTCAACCATTTCTTGCCAGTTCAGGTTATAGCTGTCGTCTTTAAGATGACCGGTTACAAACCTTACAGACTGAGCATGATCTCTGTGCGTCAGGGGAATGCCCGCATAACTGGCACAGCCGGATGCCGCCGTAACACCCGGCACCACTTGAAAAGGAATATTCTCTTCAGCCAGAGTGTCAATCTCTTCACCTCCCCGACCAAAAATAAATGGATCTCCTCCTTTCAGACGCAACACCCGTTTACCTTCTTTTGCCAGATCGACCAGTAGCTGATTAATTTCTTCCTGAGGGCGGGTGTGTCGATCGCGCTTCTTGCCTACGTAGATGTAATCCGCATCCCGGCGACAGAGTGACAATACCTGTTCTGAAACCAGTCGGTCATGCAACACGACATCAGCCTGCTGCATCAACCTCAGTGCTTTGAATGTCAGCAAGTCCGGGTCCCCTGGCCCACCACCCACCAGATACACTTCCCCGGTTGTCACCGCTTCGGAGCTGGCGAGCTCTTCTTCCATTAAACGTTGGGCTGCCTCAACATCGCCGGAAATGGCTTTTTCCGCAGCACTCCCGGTTAACACACGCTCCCAGAAATATCTGCGATCATTGATATGACTGAATTTCCGGGACACTTTTGCACGAAACTGCCCCGCCATTTCGGCGAGACGGCCATAGCCAGCCGGCAAGATGGATTCCAATTGCTGTCGCAGCATTCGCGCTAGAACAGGTGCTTTTCCTCCCGTTGAGAAAGCCACCATAACCGGTGAGCGATCAACAATAGAAGGCATTACGGCATTACCGGATTGAGCGTCATCGACGACGTTGACAAACAAATTTTGCAGCTTTGCCTGCCGGGCCACTTCCGAGTTCACTTCAGGATCATCGGTTGCTGCAATAACGAGACAAACGCCTTTCAAATCAGAAAGCTCAAAGGCTTTCTGCCGGAACTGATGATCTCCGGCATTGATCAATGTCATCAGGTCCGGGTGAATTTCGGGCGCTACCAGCTGAATCATCGCACCCGCATCAGACAGTAATCTGGCTTTGCGCAAGGCAATGTCCCCCCCCCCAACGAGAAGACAGGGACGATCACGAACTTCGAGGAATAATGGCAAATAATCCACTCGGACGACTCTCTTTCAGTTATCATTATTGTATCCGGGAAACGGTTTTTTCAGCGGCTTAACCTGATACTGAACCTGTTCCTCTCATTGTCCGGCATTATACCAGTGAATGCTTATCCTTTAATAAGAATAAATTTGATCCTTATACCCTCTTTTAAAGCCTTAAAATCCAATGCCTGGTTGTCTCACTTCAGAGTTCGGTATTTCCCAGCAGATGAGCGATACTTTAGTTCATATAATCTACGCCGAATAATTCAAGACTGAATCTAGAACAGTCTAAGTACTCAGCCATACGGAATCGAATATTTCTGGCTTATTGGGCTGGTGCTCTGCAAGGCGCAACGACGGGAACATAGCAAGCTATGTGACCAGAGTTGCAACGCATCACGACTGCATGGATGCAGGAGCTAGAGCAACGCAGGAGCAGTTGCCGCGAGTGCCTGAACAATAAGTCAGAAAATATGATTTCGTATGGTTGAGTACTTAATACCCTTTTTATCAGGAACTGCATGAATACATCCGCTTCACTAAGTTTTAGTGCGGACAGGGAGTTTTTTCATAAACTCTGGCGCCTCGCCCTGCCTGTTTCCCTGCAATCCATGATGTTTTCCCTGCTCGGACTCATCGATATTCTGATGGTCGGTCAGCTGGGTGAGACAGCCGTTGCTGCGGTGGGCCTGGGAAACCGAATCTTTTTCTTTAACCTGATTCTGACTGCCTCTCTGGGTAGCGGTATGAGTATTCTGGCCTCACAGTTTATCGGCTCGGGCGATCCTGCGGGCTTGCGAAGAACGCTGGTGCAATCGCTGCTGACCTCAGTACTCATCACGGTACCTATCGTGGCCTTTTACATGCTGCTGCCTGATGTCGTGATCGGGCTTTCAACCCGCGACCCTGAGCTAACCCGACTGGCTATTGAATACCTCCTGATTACCGCCCCTTCGATTATCTGTGCGGCAATTGTCGTACCTTTGGAAGCCGCGATGAGAGCATCTGGCGATGCCAGAACACCCACCCTCATTGGCTTTTATGCCATTCTGGTGAATGTATTCCTGAATTACGTGCTGATTTTTGGGCACTTTGGATTCCCGGAACTGGGCGTTGCCGGATCGGCCTGGGGAACAACGCTGTCCAGACTCTTCCAGACAGTCCTTCTGCTCTGGTACATCAAACAATTCAGAAGCTACCTGATTCCCGAAAAACAGGATTTAGAGTTGGGCCTGAAAACGAAAGAGCTGATTCGCTATTTCAAAGTCAGTGTTCCCATCGTGCTCCAGGACGGATCCTGGGCTTTTGGTCTGATTATATACAGCGTCATCTATGCCGGTATTGGTGTCAATGAGCTTGCAGTCATGTCAGCGATCTCCTCTATCGAGGCCATCCTGATTTCACTGTTTCTCGGATTCGGTGTGGGCGGCTCTATTATTCTGGGTCAGGAACTGGGAGCCTGCCGTTTTGAGAGAGCCTGGCGACAGGGTTGGATGATGCTGGTCATGTCACCCTTTATTGCGCTGTTTATTGGTACTCTGCTGATCGTTTTCCGGACGGATGTGGTTACCCTGTTCGGAAAGTTTGAAGGCTCCACCATGACTATGGCTCAGGAGGCAATGATCGTAGCCAGTGTGGGCTTGTGTATCCGGGTTATCAACCTGATGGGAATTATCGGCCTGCTGAGAAGTGGCGGAGATGTTAAAGCCACCGCTATCATCTGCACCTTTGCCATGTGGGGGATTGGCATCCCCATGGCCTGGCTCGCAGCGCACTGGGGACTGCCGCTGTACCTGGTGTTTATTTTCAGCCTGTTTGAAGAGCTGTTTAAGGCTATGATGGTGTTGTTCAGAGTATTCTCACGACGGTGGTTGAAGAACCTGGTCTCGGAGCCTGTGACCCAGAGCACCTGAAGGTGCTCTGGTTTTAGAACTATCTGTTTCAGAGCTATCTATCTGCCCAGCACAGTGACGCCACCCATGTAGGGCTGAAGCACTTCCGGGATAGTAATGGAGCCGTCTTCATTCTGATAATTTTCCAGAACAGCCACCAGCGTTCTGCCCACTGCCAGACCCGAACCATTGAGGGTATGCAGCAGTTCCGGCTTGCCGGTTTCGGGATTACGGAAACGGGCCAGCATGCGGCGAGCCTGGAAATCCAGACAGTTACTGACAGAAGAAATCTCACGGTACTTGCCCTGACCCGGCAGCCAGACTTCCAGATCGTAAGTTTTGGCGGCACCAAAGCCAAGATCACCGCCGCAGAGCGCGACTACGCGATAAGGCAGTCCCAGTTTCTGCAGAATAGCCTCAGCATGACCGGTCATGGCTTCCAGCGCCTCGAACGACTTTTCCGGATGCACTACCTGAACCATTTCCACTTTCTCAAACTGATGCTGGCGGATCAGGCCACGGGTATCACGACCATGGCTGCCTGCTTCGCTGCGAAAACAGCAAGAGTGTGCCGTCAGTTTCAGTGGCAGTTCAATGGCATCCAGAATGCTCTCACGTACGACGTTAGTCAGGGTCACTTCGGAGGTTGGAATCAGGTAGAAAGGTTTCTCAGCTTCAGCGCATTCGGTCTTGAACAGATCTTCACTGAACTTTGGCAGCTGTCCAGTCCCCAGCAGAGCGGTATCATGAACCAGAGCCGGTGTATTGACCTCTTCATAACCATGTTCCTGAACCTGAACATCCAGCATAAACTGAGCCAGGGCACGATGCAGTCGGGCAATGCCACCACGCATCAGTGTAAAACGTGCACCAGACAGTTTGGTGCCGGTTTCAAAGTCCAGACCCAGGGGCTCACCCAGATCAACGTGATCCTTGATATCAAACTGGAAATCAGCCGGGGTTCCCCAACGACGCACTTCAACATTGTCTTCTTCATCAGCTCCTTCCGGTACTGATTCATGGGGCAGATTGGGAACCCCCAGTAACAAGTCATTCAGTTCTACCTGCAGGGCTGACAGTTGGTGCTCGGACTCTTTCACCTCCGCAGAGAGCTGGTCCATACGAGCCTTGAGTTCGGAGATATCACCGCCTCGGGATTTGATCTTGCCGAACTCCTTCGACCCGGATTTACGTTCGCTCTGAAGCTGTTCGGTGCGCATCTGCAGGGACTTGCGACGCTCTTCCAAAGCGTTTAGTCGCTCTACATCCAGCTCGAAATGCTTTTTACGAAGCAAGGCAGCCACTTCATCGAGGTGGCTGCGAACGTATTTGGGATCCAGCATGTGAATTCCGTAACCTTATGTCTTAAACAATTCTGAGGGTCCTGAACCAGGACGAGTGCAGAGATCCTGAGCAGATCTCCGTGAAACATCAATAATAAGGAAAGTCTGCAAATTCACAAGGGGCAGGTTCTTTAATTGCGGAAATTGTTTATTGGGGAGTCTTTTTAATGGTGCCATTCAGCTCCAGGTCGCCTTGCGACACTGAACCTCAGAAGTCCTTGGGGTACGCCAGCTGGAACAGCCACTTGCTCTTTGCTGACTTGAAGAACTACTGGAGGGTGAATGTGTGGTCGCCCTCCCCTGCTGATGGCTAGTTCCGCTGCAGGTGGCTGTTCGGGCCCTTTCATCCGCCTCTTCCTGCATCATCTCCATTTCCATCTCCATCTCCCGGCGTCTTTTCTCTTCTTTTGTCAAGAGATACCTGCGTTCCTTCAAATAGTCGTATAGCTTTATCAGCGATATCTGCATGCTGAGATTAATATCCACGTTACAGGAATAGGGATCCAGAGCCCCGGACCTGATCAGTACTTTCTCCGTAACCCTTCTATCAAAGCCTTCCATAATCTCTCCGATCTTTTTCCTGTCTCTCCTGTCAGGCTCCCGGTCCCTTCCTTCCTGATCTTCCAGCTCGAGTGCCTTGCCTAACTTTCTTTGCAACTCCTCCGCCTGTTCAATCTCCCATGTCCATTGCTCTCTTTGTGATAGCCTCTGGCCATGAGCAATGACTATACCCATCACGCCGGTTAAAAAACCTCCGAGCAATGCGCCTGAAAGGAACAGTACTTTATAATTGAGACCATCGAGATTATAACCACTTCGGGGGTGGTAGGTGACCGGCTTTTTACCCTCCAGAACTCTGTGAACCTGCTGGTACCATTCAGTGCCATAACCTTCAAGACCAGCGGCGTCCATAAACAGGGCGGAAAGATCTTCTTGATAATGACGACGTTCACTGTCTGTACGCCAGAGGGTGGAATGGCTGTTAAACAGTTCAGTCAAAGAGGAAACGTAAAGAACAAAGGCTGGGTCTCTGGCAATCTCCGGGTCCTGTTTTTGCTCATCGACCCTGTAGCTGAGATGACGAAGCGCCTTGCCACGGAGAAAAAGCTCCTGCATTTCTACCAGAATGAAACCAAGCTGCCGGGATAACTCTCTCGGGGAAAGCGGGTTGGACGGAAATTCTCTGAAACTGTTCTGCACTGCCTCTTCAATCAGGCTCGCCATTGAGTCCGTTCGGTCTTCAGCCGAGACCCCCTGAAGCAACACAGGTCGCGTTCGATACCAACGAGCAACATCCGGGGATTCTTCCATGCCAGGTGCTTTGTTGAGCAGAAGGTGAAACATAGGGTGGTCCGGATTGTCGCTAGCGGTGACTTTCGAAATAGTATGCCGGACAGCCTGATGAACGAGTCTGGTCAAAAACTGCTGTCGGGTTTCTGTCTGACTGTCTGGTAAAGAGTGGCCTTCCGCCCCCTGATCCTGCTCATAGCTATCATAGACTCGCCGAACCGAAACCATGATGGCTTTTAACAGCTTCTCATTTTCTTCGGCAAACACGTAATCAAAATAGAGACTGTTCAGATTATCCCGGACATTCCTGGCGGCTTTCTGCTCGGGTGACTCAGCACTGCCCCAACAGGAAGTCACCAGCATCAAGCTGAAAAACACAAACAATAAGCCTCGAAGAAAAAACATCTGACCTCCCTGTCAACTGGCAAATTAAAAAATTATAGGACAAGCAACTGGCCGCTGCGGAATAAAAACAATGAATCCATGGCCAGAACCTTCTAATGGCGGAAATTGTTTACCGAACATAAATCAGCTGACAAAGCTTTAAATAATCAATCCCAGCTAGCCTCCAGCCCCTGAACTGAAAGAGTGGTCGGTGTATCCCAACTGGAAAAGCCAAAACCACCATCGTTGTCTGAAGAATCCCAACTGAAGCCGGAATTGGATAGGGTCTTGAGCTTATTTTGTTGATGGGTTGTTGCAGTGTAGGCGGCTGTTCTGGCTCTTTCAGCCGCTTCTTGCCGCTGCTGTTCATGACGTATTTTATCTTCTCTTGTCAGGATATATTCTTCTTGTCTCAAATGGCTATAAAGATCTGCCAGCGACCACTGCATATAGAGATCATCCAGATCCATGTCACAGAAATGGGGATCCAGAACCCCGGCTCTGATCATGACTTTTTCCCAAATCTTTCGATCAAAGCCTTCGATGATATCTCTTACCTTCTTCCTGTCCCTTCTGTTAGGTGTCCAGTCCCTTCCTTTCGGATCTTTCCGCCAAGGCTTGTTGAGTGCTCTGCCCAGCTTCTTTCGCAGCTTTTCCTCTTGCCGCCACTTGCGTTCCATTTTATATTCATCGACCATCAAAAAGGCCATTATGCTGATCATGCTGATGACCACGCCGCCTGCCGAAGCGATCACCCCAATTTTAAACCAGCGTTCCCAGTTATTGTCATCCTGATGGCTTTGCCTGATCGGCTTTTCAATGACCAGCTTTTTACTGACCCGTTTTTCACCATCCAGAATTCTGCGAACCTGCTGATACCACCCAAGACCGTAATCCTGACGGTCAGCCGCTTCCATAAACAGGGCAGAGAGGTTTTCCTGATAGTCACGACGTTTGCTGTCTTTATGCCAGAGGGTGGGATGATTATTAAAGTCTTCAGTCAGGATGGTCAGGTAAATGTTAAATGCAGGGTCTCTGGCAATCCGTGGGTTCTGTTTTTGCTTTTCAACCTTAAAACTAAGTGAACGAAGCGCCTTGCCCCGGAGAAAAAGCTCCTGCATTTCCAGCAGAATAAAACCGAGTTGCCGGGCTAACTGCTCCGGGGAAAGCGGGTTGGCGGGAAATTCTCTGAAGCTGTTCTGCACAGCCTCCTCAATCAGACTCTCCATGGAGTCCAGACGATCTTCAGCCATCACCCCCAGAAGCATGACCGGATAGGTTTGAGACCAGTGAACAACATCCTGAGATTCCTTCATGTCGGGAGCATTGCTGAATGCCTGCAGGAGATGAAATATGGGACGGTCCGGGTCACTGTCGTCCAATTTATCGTTAACTTTCGCAATAGTGTGGCGGGCAGCCTGCTGGACGAGTCTGGTAAGAAACTGCTGTCGAGCTTCTTTCTGATTGTCTGGAACCAGTTGGTCTTGCGGCCACTGATTCGGCTTATAAAGGTCATAGATTTGCCGGACAGATACCATCATGGCTTTTAACAGCCCCTCATTTTCTTTGGCAAAGACATAATCAAAATAGAGATTGCCAAGATTCTTCTGGGCATTCCTCTCAGCTTTCTGCTCGATTGACTCAACACTGCTCCAGCTGGAAGCCACTGCTATCAGACTGAGAAACAAAAACAGAAAACCACGAAAAAGAAGCATCCAACACCCCTGTGTCCTGACAAATTAAGGAAGCATAGAACAAGGTAATGGCAGCTGCAGAGAAAAAACCAATGAATTTAGGGCAGAACGTTTAATTGTGGAAATTGTTCAGCGAAACGGGGGCTCTGGCTAATGTTTACAGCCTATCCTCTTTTAGCTCTTCTTCGCGGAGGTTCCGGTTCACATATTTCTTTCACTATTGATACCACCGTGAAGATGACCACCAAGGAAAACGGAATCATGATCACAGGTTTGATCCAATGTTCCCAATCATTGTCAGCCCCGAAAGGCTCTTCAATGACCGGTTTTTCTCCATCCAGAACCCTGCGAATCTGCTGGTACCACTCAATACCATATTCTTCATGATCAGCAGCTTTCATAAACAGGGCGGAGAGGTCTCCCTGATACTGACGCCATTTGCTCCCCCCGCTCTCTGTATGCCAGAGGGTGCCGTGGCTGTTAAACCGTTCAGTCAAAAAGGAAAGAAAAAAAGCAAATGAAAGATCACTGCCGATCTCCGGTATCCGTTTGAAGCGGTTTACCGTGTGGCTAAGAGAACGGAGCGCCTTACCACGGAGAAAAAGCTCCTGCATTTCCACCACTATAAAACCCAGTTGCCGGGCTAACTGTTCCCGGGAAACCGGGTTAGACGGGAATTCTCTGAAACTGTTCTGCACAGCCTCCTGAATCAGGCTCTCCATAGAGTCCATACGATCTTCAGCGACGACCCCCTGAAGCAACACAGGCCGGGTTCGATACCAATGAACGACATCCCCGGATTCCTCCATGGCAGGAGCATTACTGAATGCCTGCAGGAGATGGAACATGGAACAGTCTGGGTGACTGTCAACCACCTTTTCGCTACCAATGACTTTCGAAGTAGTATGCCGGATAGCCTGCTGGATGAGGTTGGTGAGAAGTTGCTGTCGGGCTTCTGTCCGATTCTCTGTTGCAGAGTGACCTTCCGACCAAAGATCCTGATAATAGTAGTCATAGACTTGCCGCACTGAAACCATGATGGCTTCTAACAGCCTTTTATTTTCTTCGGCAAAGACGAAACTAAAATAGAGGCCGTTGACACTGAGCCGGGCATTCCTGTGAGCTTTCTGCTCGGGTGACTCAACACTGCTCCAACAGGAAGCCACCAGCATAAGATTAAAAAACAGAAACCATAAACTACGAAAAAGAAGCATCTGCCCCCCTATTTCCTGAAAAATTTACAAAGCATAGGACAATCAACTAGGAGGCTGAAAAAGTCATTAAAATAAACCCCAACAACTCGTTTCCACGCTGGAGCGGAACGAGTCAAAAAATCCCAACTGAAGCTGGTAAATCAGGTTGAGCGCTCTGCCTGATGTCCTTTGCAGCCTATCCTCAAACAGCTACTCATACCCTTGGTACAAACATTTCATATACATGTGCAGTTCTCAAAAGATGAGCCACCGCGTTGATCATCAACATGCTAAAAATAGCAATCAGCTCAAGTCCGATCTTTCGATCCAGTAAATCGCTGATCATGTTCACGTAGTCTTTCCTGACTGGCTCTTTATTGACCGGCTTTTTATTGACCGGCTCATTATTGACCGGCTTATTATTGAATAGCTTTCCACTATCCAGAATTCTGCGAACCAGCTTGTAAAACTCCAAACCATAATTTTTATGATTAGCGGCTTGCGAAAACAGGACGGAGAGGCCTCCCTGAAACTTAAGCCATTTGCTCCCCAGGCTCTTTGTATGCCAGAGGGTGTCATTGCTGTTAAACAGCTCAGTCAAAAAGGAAAGATAAAGAGTGAATGCAGGATCATTGGCAATCTCCGGGTTCTGTTTTTGCTGCTCTATCTTGTAGCTGAGAGACCGGAGCGCCCTGCCACGGAGAAAAAGCTCCTGCATTTCCAGCAGAATATAGCCGAGTTGCCAGGCTAACTGTACCCGGGTAAGTGGCTCATAATAGAATGCCCTCTTCACCACAAATCTTGGTAATAACTGTTCCCAGGTAAGTGGGTGAGACGGGAATTCTCTGAAACTGTTCTTTACCGCCTCCTGAATCAGGTTCTCCATGGAGTCCGTACGATCTTCAGCCAGAATCCCCTGAAGCAACACCGGCTGATTTTGATACCAATCAATAACATCCCGGGATTCCTCCAGAGCAGGAATACTATTGAATACCTGCAGAAAATGAAGCGAGGGACTGCAAGGGCGACTGTCATCCATACCATTGTCACCGGTGACTTTTGCAATAGTATGACGGATGGCCTCCTGAACAAGACTGGTAAGCAGCCGCTGCCGATCTTCTTTCTGACTGTCTGGAGTAAAATGACTTTCCAGCGACTGATACTGCTCATCGCGGTCATAGACTTTCCGTGCAGAAACCATGATGGTTTCTAGCAGCAACTTATTTTCTCCGGCAAAGACGTAACCAAAATAGAGATTGCTTATGTCGTACTGGACATCTATGAGAGCTTTCCGCCCGACTGACTCAACACTGCCCCGACAGGAAGCCACCAGCATCAGACTGAAAAGCAGAGACCATAAACCACGAAAAAGAAGCACCCGCCCCCCCTATTCCCTGACAAATTCAGAAAGCATAGGACAATCGACTAGTGGGTGCAGACAAAGTCACTAGAATTGCCCTTGGTGAAGGCGTATACGGTACGCAAAATCTTCCACAATAACGATCATCAGCCAATCAACCACAAGCCAAAGGGTAAATTTCTCCCTTGGGCCCACTTCAATGCAGTACAGGTAGTATTTGATGTCATTCCAGTACGAGTAGTATTTCCTGGCCGGCTTTTCATGGAGCAGCTTTTCACCATCCAGAATTCTGCGAACCCGCTGGTACCGCTCAATACCATAATTTTCATGATGAGCGGCTTTCATAAACAGGGCGTAGAGGTCTTCCTGATACTGACGCCATTTGCTCCCCAGGCTCTTTCTATGCCAGAGGGCTTCATGGCTGTTAAACAGTTCAGTCAAAAAGGAAAGATAAAGAATAAATGCAGGATCACCGGCAATCTTCGGGTTCTGTTTTTGCTGCTCTATCTCGTAGCTGAGAGACCGGAGCGCCCTGCCACGGAGAAAAAGCTCCTGCATTTCCAGCAGAATAAAACCGAGTTGCCGGGCTAACTGTTTCCGGGAAAATGGGTTGGACGGAAATTCTCTGAAACTGTTCTGTACCGCCTCCTGAATCAGGCTCTCCATGGAGTCCCTGCGATCTTCAGCCAGCACCCCCTGAAGCAACACCGGCTGGTTTCGATACCAATGAATAACATCCCGGGATTCCTCCATGGCAGGAGAACCACTGAATGCCTGCAGGAGATGAAACATGGAACGGTCCCGGTAACTGTCATCTATATCATCGTTACCCGTGATTTTCGCAATAGTATGGCGGGTAGCCTGCTGGACAAGTCTGGTGAGCAGCTGCCGCCGGTGCTCTGTCTGATTGTCAGAAGCAAAATGACTTTCCGGCCACTGATACAGCTCATAGCGGTCATAAACTTTCCGTGCTGAAACCATAATGGCTTCTAACAGCCTGTTATTTTCTTCGGCAAAGACGTGACCAAAATAAAGACCGTTGATGTCGTAATGGACATCTATGAGAGCTGTCCGTTCGAGTGATTCAACACTGCCCCAACAGGTGGCCACCAGCATCAGATTCAAAAACACAGACCATAAACCGCAGAAAATAAACATCCGCCACCCCAATGTCCTGACAAATTCAGGGAGCATAGGACAATCCACTGGCAAGTGCCGAAAAACTAATTAATGGTTCAGATTCAGACGTTCCCGGCAGGCAAATGAGAACACTGCCGGGCCTCCAAACATGGAATCAGGCACATAAATGACCTCAATTCCAGTCCGCATCCCGTCCCTGAACCTCAGTGGCAGTGGCAGTACCAAAGCTGACATAACCACTGTCGTCATCGCTGCCTGGAAAATTATAAGTGAAGCTCGATAAAGACTCCGACCCGTTTTGTTGCGAGGTTGTTTCAGTGTATGAGGGCGTCCAGGCTCTTTCATTAGCCTGTTCCTGCTCTTTTCTGCGGCGTTCTTTATATTCTTCCTGCTCCCTTTTTCGGCGAATTTCATCTTTTTCTGTCCAGATATAGCGTTCTTTCCTCAAATACCTGTAGAGCTCTGTCAGCGATATCTGCATGTAGATATCAGCTATATCCATGTTACAGAAAAGGGGATTCAGAACCCCAGCCTGGATCAGTACATTTTTTATGATCTTTTCTTCAAAGCCTTCCGCAGCTTCTTTGACTTCCTTCCTGTCAGTTTCGTTGGGTTTCCAGTCCCTTCCCTGCGGATCTTCCCGCCCGGGTTTGTTGAGTGTTTTGCCCAATTTCCTTTGCAGATTCTCCTCCTGCCGCCGCTCCTGCCTGCCCTGCTCCGCTTCATGTTCAGACATTCCCAGACAGACCATGGTGGTGACAAATGCGCCAAACATTACACTCATCCCAAGCACCACTCTAAAGGGAGTGAGTTCAAACCAGCCTTCCCACTCATCATCATCCCGGTAGTAATGCCTGTGCGGTTTCTGAGCGGGCGTTGGTCGGGTAACAGGCACTGGCTTTTCACCATCGAGAATCCTGCGAATCTGCTGGTACCATTCATTGCCATAACCTTCACGATCAGCGGCTTTCATAAACAGGGCGGAGAGGTCTTCCTGATAATGACGACGTTTGCTGTCGGTATGCCAGAGAGTAGGATGCTTGTTAAAGGCTTCCGTCAGCAGGGACAGGTAAATGGTAAATGCAGGGTCTCTGGCAATCTGCGGGTTCTTTTTTTGCTTGTCTACCTTGTAACTGAGTAAACGAAGCGCCTTGCCCCGGAGAAACAGCTCCTGCATTTCGACCAGGATAAAACCGAGTTGCCGGGCTAACTGTTCCCGGGTAAGCGGGTCAGACGGGAATTCTTTGAAACTGTTCTGCACAGCCTCCTGAATCAGGCTCTCCATGGAGTCCATACGATCTTCAGCCAGAACCCCCTTAAGCATCACCGGCCTGGTCTGGAACCAATGAGCAACATCCAGGGATTCCTGCATGGATGGCGCATTGCTCAGTGCCTGCAGAATATGAAACATGGGAAGATAACTGTCATCCGTGTCATCGTTACCATTGATTTTTGCAATAGCATGGCGGGTGGCCTGTTGAACCAGCTCGGTGAGTAGCTGCTGTCGGGCTTCTGTCTGATAGAGAGATTCAGACTGACATTCCAGCCTTTTATCCAACTCATCGCGGTCATAGATACGCCGCACTGAAACCATGATGGCTTTTAACAGCCTCTCATTTTCTTCTGCAAAGACGTAATCGAAATAGAGTCTGTTGATATTGTTCCGGACATTCCTGGCAGCTTTCTCCCCGGGTGAATCAACACTGCCCCAACAGGAAGCTACCAGCATCAGACTGAAAAACACGGACCACAAACCACGAAAAAAAAACATCTGCCACCCCTGCGCCCTGACAAATTCAGAAAGCTTAGGACAAGCGTCTGGCAGGTTCTGAAAAATTATTGGCTCAGGCTGCATTCGGTTTAAAGAGCGGCCGGATACCCTGATAACCCAGACTGGCTCCCGGCAGGCAGACAGGAAAAATGCCGGGCACAAAGACGTAGAATCAAACAGATACATGACTTCAGTCCCAGACCGCATCCCGACTCTGAACTTGTTCAGTAGAGGGTGTACCAAAGCTGTCATAACCACCAGAGCTGCCGTAACCACCAGAGCTGTCATAACTACCAAAGATGTCATAACCACTGCCGCCATTACCGCTGCCTGGAAGACTGAAAATGGAGCCGAATGCCTCCCCAAACCCGTCTTGATGATGAGTTGATTGAGTGGCTTGTCTTTTAGCCTCTTCCTCCTGCCTTCTCAGACGTCTTTCCTCTTCCTCCTGTCTTCTCAGGCGTCTTTCCTCTTCTACTGCCCAGATATCGCCTTCTTCCCACGAATAGCTGTATAGCCTTGGCTGTGGAGACTGCATGAAACTGACCTGCTTCCCTTCAGCGCTGTTAGGTCTCAAGTTCCTTCCCTGGGGACCTTTCCGCCCGGGTTTGTCGATGCCCGATTCTGTGTCATATTCGAAGGAGATCACTATGTAAACCGCAGCGCAGGTCAACACGCCAAGCATAGCCCCCATCCCAAGCGCTGCTTTTAACACAGTGGGTTGATACCAGGCTTCCCCATTACTTTCATGCCGATTGTGATGGCTGCCCGGATTCTGACCGGGCGGCGGTGGTGTAACAGGCACCATTTTTTCAACAGCCAGAATCCTGCGGATCTGCTGGTACCACTCATGACCATAATCCTCACGATCTGTGGCTTTCATAAACAGCGCGGAGAGATTTTCCTGATACTCACGACGTTTGCTGTCTGTATGCCAGAGGGTGGGATGGTTGTTAAAGGTTTTAGTCAGCAGGGACAGGTAAATGCTAAATGCCGGGTCTCTGGCAATCTTCGGGTTCTGCTTTTGCCGATCTACCTTGTGGCTTAGAGAACGAAGCACCTTGCCACGCAGAAAACGCTCCTGCATTTCCAGAAGAATAAAACCGATTTGCTGAGCTAATTGCTCCCGGGAAAGCTGGTTGGACGGGAATTCTCTGAAACTGTTTTGCACAGCCTCCTGAATCAGGCTTTCCATGGAATCCATGCGATCTTCAGCGAGAACCCCCTGAAGCAGTAAGGGCCGAGTGTGGAACCAGTGAGCAACATCCTGGGATTCCCGCATGGATGGCGCATTGCTGACTGCCTGCAGGAGATGAAACATGGAACGATCACTGCCATCCAGCTCCTCGTCACCATTGATTTTTGCGATAGTATGCCGGGTTGCCTGCTGGACCAGCCCGGTGAGAAGCTGCTGTCGGGCTTCGGTCTGATTGCCTGTTGCAGAGTGGCCTTCCAGCCAATGATCCAGCTCATAGTGGTCATAAAGTCGCCTTACAGAAACCATGATGGCTTTTAACAGCTTCTCGTTTTCTTCTGCAAAGACGTAGTCAAAATAGAGTCTGTTGAGATTTTCCCGGGCGTACCTGAGCGCTTTCTGCTCAGGTGAATCAACACTGCCCCAACAGGAAGCAACCAACACAAGACTGACAAAAACGGAACTAATTATTCGAAAAAGATACATCCTATACCTCCTTTTCTTTAAAGAATATTTTCCTTAACAAACCCCGGAAGCATAGGACAATCTACTGGCAGGTGCAGAAATAGCGATAAACGGTTGAGCCTGTATCCAGGTTCTAAAGCGCCCAGCGGACCCCCTGATAACCCAGCCAGGTTCCCAGCAGGCAAACAAGAACACTGCCAAGCCCATAGGCCAGGGCAGTCAGAAGCTGATCGGATTGAAGCAATCTCATCAGATCCAGAGAGAAGGTTGAGAAAGTGGTCAGTGCGCCCAGAAAACCGGTCATCACAAAGACCTTCCAGGTGGGTGATAACATGGCTTTTTCTGTCAGCAGGTACCAGCAAACCCCCATGATAACTGATCCCACCAGGTTAACCGTCAGCGTCGGAAAATGATGCAGATGGGGATTACGGGTCAGCACAAACAGCTCATAGACAAATGCTCTGAGAAGGGCTCCCAGTGCACCACCCGCAGCGACGGCTATCCAGTGTGTAGCTTGCATCATAATTCCTGTTTGTTTTCTGGTCACAGTTCTGCCCGTAGCCGCTTTTGCTACGTCAGGCGTGACCAGACTGATAGAGTTTGATCTGTGCCAAGATAACACGGGCTCCCCGGCATTGGCAGTGGGACAAACAGGTCAGCCGACTGGACAGATATCTCTGACCTGCTTCAATTGAACTGCCAGAACGGTTCGCCAAAAATCACGCCAAAGGTTCCAAAAAATCAGACACTTCAGGACGGAGCACTTTGCAAAAATGTATCCTATAGGTTACAGTCTGGAAATTATGAAATTCGATTTAGTGGCCACAGAGGTATTCCAGAAGTGGCGCAAAGGCCTGAAAGACCGCCAAGCGGCGAAGGCTATCGCCATAAGGCTTGAGCGGGCCAGGGCCGGCCACCTCGGAGATGTCCAGTCCGTTGGAAACCAGGTCAGTGAGATGAGAATTTTTGTTGGTAAAGGATACCGCCTCTATTTCACAATCCGGAACCGTCAGCTAATCGCACTCTTATGCGGTGGCGACAAAAGCAGCCAAAAGCGGGATATTCTCAAAGCCCACACATTGATAGAACAAATGAGGAATGACGATGGCACTGAAACTTGAACCTTTTAACCCTGTGGAAATGCTGGAAACCGATGATGAGATTGCACACTTTCTGGCTGAGGCTTATCTGGACGACGACCCCGCTGTTTTCGTACTCGCTCTGGGTGACGTGGTTAAGAAAAAAGGGGTCGCTCAATTGGCCAGGCAAACCGGGCTGAGCCGGGAGAGCCTTTACAAAACCTTCAATGGCAGGGTGCAGCCCCGTTGGGATACGGTTCACCGCCTGCTGAAATCACTGGGTGTCAAACTCACTGTTACAGCCTGAATTGCCAGCGCGGTTCTTATCTGCTCCATATGATCAATGTCGTTGACGACCATAAGCTTCAGGGTTGATCTCGACCAGCGTCTGGTGCTCTGATTTTCAGCGGAAGAGCACCTTATTCTATGTTTTCCGGCTTCTGCGCTGCGGGCTCCCTGGCATTGGCAGTGGGACAAACAGGTCAGCCGACTGGACAGATATCTCTGACCTGCTTCAATAACAGTGGGTCTCCCGTCTTTCATTCCATCATCAGAGTACACCCCGGTAAGCCGATGAAACATCGTTCAGAAGTCGATATTTTTAATGAACAATGGCAGTGCTACCGCTGGCTGGTCGATAACAATGTCATGGGCCACCAGCAGCTGATGCGTCTTGCTACTAGTAAACTCATGCAGCACTACGGCGATCAAAAAGTAGACCTGCTCGATCTTGGCTGTGGCGATGCGTCACTGGCAGTAGAGATGACCAGAGAGCTATCGCTAACCTCCTACACGGCAGTCGATCTTGCTGAATCTGTTTTAGCCATGGCTAAACAGAACATGCAAAAACCCGGGGTTGATTCACAGTTCTTTCTCAGTAATATTTTCGACCCCCTGCCAGTTAAGGGCGCCTACAACCTGATCTTCAGCAGTTTCGCCATTCATCATGGCTCCCTGTCGGAAAAACAGGCGCTTTTCTCGGAACTCAGGAACAAGGCAGAACCCAACAGCCTGTTTGTGATGATTGATGCCATCAGGCTTGATCAACAGAGTCGGGATCAATACATCGAAAAAGTTGGCCAGTACTTCAAAAGTATTTCGGAGCTTCAGGGCGACTGGCAGAACCTTGTTCTGGATCACGTCAGCCAGTTCGACTTCCCGGAAAGTATTGCGCAGCTTTGTGAAATAGGTGAGCAGGCTCGGTGGCAGCTGCTGGATCACCAGATAGTGAAAGAGCTGCCGGACTATCCGGCAGCGATCATGGTCTTTCAGGCGATTTGAGTATTATCTGTAAACCGGTAGCGTCCCACTGAACCTGATACTACAGAAAAAAACAGACCCTGTGGTGATTTTACATTGGCGGTAAATACCCTTATCCGCCACAATAGCCGACCCGCTGTATTTACGGTCACAGCCGGAAACCTTTCCCTGAATGATTTCACACTGACGGTAGGCGCCATTGTTTTTAATCACCGCTGTGCCGGTATACATGCCACCACATTGGCTGATCTGACCATGACTGATTGAGCAGGTGCGATATTCACCGGCAAGGGTTATGCCTGACATCAGCAGGCTGGACAGGAATATCCAGAACTTCATTTTAAATACCCGGGGAAACTTTGCGCTTGCAGATTAACTTCATCATGATTGAGGTTCATCGGGGCCCATGGCTATCTTTCAGTTGTCACGAGAACCGGTATGGATCAGTCTTCCTGACGTCGGCGAACGGGACTCTGCTGATCCCATTGCGCCAGTTTCCCGAGCTTCTCCCGAATTTTGATTTCCAGTCCGCGATCATTGGGCTGGTAGTACTTTCGGGCCTCCATATTCTCTGGAAAATAGCATTCACCGGCTGCATAGGCATTGGGCTCGTCATGGGCATAGCGGTATTCAGAACCGTAGCCCAAGGATCCCATCAGCTGGGTGGGAGCATTTCTGAGATGGTGCGGAACGTCAAAGGAAGGGTTTCCTTTGACATCGGCCATCGCCGCCTTCCAGGCCAGATAGACGGCGTTACTCTTGGGCGCACAGGCACAATAAACTGTGGCATGGGCCAGAGCCAGCAACCCTTCCGGACTGCCCAGCCGCTCATAAGCCTGCCAGGCATTCATGGTCATCTCCAGCGCTCTTGGATCGGCATTGCCAATGTCTTCACTGGCAATCGCTACCAGTCTGCGAATGATATAGAGTGGATCAGCGCCACCATCCACCATTCTGGCAGCCCAATAGAGTGCGGCATCGGGATCAGAACCTCTCACGGATTTATGAAAGGCTGATATCTGATCGTAAAATGCGTCACCGCCCTTATCGAAACGTCGGCCACTGTCGGCGAGAATCTCGGTCACCGTTGCCACTTTAATCTGGCCATCCTCACTGAGATCTGCCGCTACTTCCAGAGTATTCAGAACCCGTCTGGCATCGCCATCGCCATAACGAATCAGAATATCTTCAGCTTCAGGCTCCAGTGAAACAGGACTGCCCTTAAAACCCCGTTCGTCAGACAGAGCCTGATGGAGCACTTCTCTGAGCGCATCGTCCGTCAGCGGTTTTAATACATAAACCCGGGCCCTGGAGAGCAAGGCGTTGTTCAACTCAAAGGAAGGATTCTCGGTAGTAGCACCGATAAATGTGATAGTGCCATCTTCAATATGGGGCAAAAAAGCGTCCTGCTGAGACTTGTTAAAACGATGCACCTCATCCACGAACAAAATGGTTTTGCGCTGACGGGTCATCTGCTCGTCCCGAGCTCTGGCGACCGCAGCCCGAATGTCTTTGACACCAGAGAGAACCGCAGACAGTGTTTCAAAGTGGGCATCACAGACACCGGCAACCAACTGGGCCAGAGTTGTTTTCCCGACCCCTGGTGGCCCCCAGAAAATCATCGAATGAATGGCACCCTGCTGCAAAGCTTCACGCAGAGGTTTGCCTCTGGCCAGAATATGCTCCTGCCCCAGGTACTCATCCAGGTTGCGGGGCCTCATGCGTGCAGCAAGGGGCTCATAACGGGATGACTCGTCGTCAAACAAACCGGCAGAATACACAGCTAACCCCGGGTCTCATCAATGACATCAAAACCTTTGGGAGGTTTTACCTCAAACAGGCTGTCATTCAACTGAGTGTTTTCCTTCACCCCGGAGAACAGGATTCTGCGCTTGCCACCCAGAGAATCAGACAACTCAATAGCGCTTAGCCTCCCCTGGCGAAAATCAATATCCAGCTTCTCAAACAGGTCTGACTCCTCTCTGGGTGTCAGAGTGAATCTCTCATTGCGATCCTTGCTATAGACAGAAACCTTGTACTGTTTCAGCAACTCACGGGCATTCCCTGTCAGCAGTTTGGCTGGCGTATTGGCCCTGCGTGCATCCTGCTTCTGGATGATCACCTGCTGGAGTTCAGGGTCTACCATCCAGACTTTATTGCCCTGGGCAACGATCTCCTGTTCAAAAGGTTCCCTGGTAAGCCAGCGAAAAAGATCAGGACGTTTCATTTGCATCTCCCCGGATTCTGTCTTGGTACGACCATCAGAAGAGACCGCTTGCTGTTGAAAATGAGCACTCAGACTTTTTATGGACTGCAGTTTTTTGGCGAGAGCCTGAGAGGCTTTCTCATCGTTCAGCCCCTTGCTGACATCCAGCTTCTTGACTGGTTGAGCCTTCAGGGTGGTGGCTGAAACATTTTCCAGCGGGGCCGCCATGACCTGCGCTGAGACATTGAAAATAGCAGTAATTACAACCACTTGGGAAATTTTATTAAACACTCAACTTCAACCCTTCACGGGAGGTGGTGCGATCACCTCACGATTACCATTATGACCTGCCGGACTCACCACACCGGCTGTTTCCATAGTCTCTATGATACGCGCAGCGCGGTTATAACCAATCTTTAATTTACGCTGCACTGACGAAATTGACGCTCTTCGGCTTTCAGTCACAAAGGCGACCGCTTCATCATACAGGGCGTCTTGCTCTGAATCTTCATCCAGTCCACCACTGAAAGCACTGCCGTCGGAAGCCGTATCGGCGCCACTGAGAACGGCTTCCACATAATCAGGTTTGCCCCGCTTCTTCCAGTCAGCAACCACCCGGTGCACTTCATCATCGCTGACAAAAGCACCGTGAACACGAATAGGAACACTGGTTCCCGGCGGCAGGTAGAGCATGTCGCCATGACCCAGCAATTGTTCTGCCCCACCCTGATCAATGATGGTGCGGGAGTCAATTTTACTGGACACCTGGAAACTGATTCGGGTCGGAACATTAGCTTTGATCAGGCCGGTAATGACATCCACCGAAGGACGCTGGGTTGCCAGTATCAAATGGATGCCCGCCGCACGGGCTTTCTGGGCAATCCGGGCAATCAGTTCTTCGACTTTCTTACCGACAATCATCATCATGTCAGCAAACTCATCCACCACCACGACAATGAACGGCAGTGATTCAAGCTCAGGGGCCAGATCACCGAGGGTCATGGCTTCGTGGAATGGATCACGCAAAGGCTCGCCCGTAGCCGCCGCATCTTTGACCTTTTTGTTGTAGCCAGCAATATTCCTGACCCCCAGAGCCGCCATCAGCTTGTAGCGACGTTCCATTTCTGCCACACACCAGCGCAGGGCGTTGGCGGCTTCTTTCATGTCGGTCACTACGGGAGATAGCAAATGCGGAATACCGTCATAAATCGACAGTTCCAGCATTTTCGGGTCAATCATAATCAGACGAACGTCTTCCGGCCCGGATTTGAAGAGCATGGAGAGCAGCATGGCATTAACGCCAACCGACTTACCGGAACCGGTAGTCCCTGCCACCAGCAGGTGCGGCATTCTTGCCAGATCTACCACCACCGGCTGACCGGCAATATCATGTCCAAGCGCCAGACTGAGTGGGGATGCGGCTTGTTCATAAGCTCTGGAAGCAATCAATTCTGCAAAGAACACCGTTTCCCGGTCGTCGTTGGGAATTTCGATGCCCATCACTGACTTGCCAGGAATCACTTCAACCACCCGGACACTGACCACAGCCAGAGAACGGGCAAGATCCCTGGCCAGATTGGAAATCTTGCTGGCCTTGACTCCGGGCGCAGGCTGAATCTCATAACGGGTAATCACCGGACCCGGATGCACAGCGACCACTTCAGCTTTAACACCAAAGTCTGCCAGCTTGGCTTCCAGCAGGCGGGAGACAATGTCCAGCTCTTCCTGGTTAATACCGTTGCCATGATCTTTGATTTTGTCGAGTAAGCCCACGCCGGGTAGTTCACCTTCCGGCGGTATTTCAATGGCATCTTCTATATCGGCTAAAGGGCTTTTCCCGGGCACGGCAATTTTGCCGAGTCTGGTGGGTTTTGATTCGGGCTCAGGAGCCGGGAGAACCACTACAGGCTCCTGACGCTGCCTTGGAGCAAAGTCGGCAGGCTCCGGCTCAGGCTGAGCGGCTTGAAAGGCTTCACGATCCCTTTCACGTTGCTCTTTCCAATCAGCGATGCGAGCCCGGATGATTGCAACCAAACGGATAATGCCCCTGCCTGTTCTGGCAAAAGTTATCTTTAATAACCGCCCGATTGTATCCAGAACCTGAAACCATGACAGATGGGTGTATATAGTGAATCCCACCAGAAAAATGGCCAGCAAAATCAATGTGCTGCCGACCAGATTAAAAACAGGCAGTGACTGTTCCATAATCATGCGACCGAGAATACCACCGCTCCGGGCAGGCAAGCCCCTGCCGACTGTTTCCAGATGAATAGCAGCCAATGCTGCCCCTGTAGCCAGAGCCAGCAGTAATCCCAGTGAGCGCATAACAAACCAGCCGGGTTGCCAGCGCCAGGCACTGTATCGATATTGAAAAACCAGCACCGTTTTGATGACCAGCAGAACCGGTATCCACCAGGCAAATACACCAAACAGGGAAAACAGGACATCACTGAACCAGGCTCCCGCTCTGCCTGTGCTGTTTGCCACTTCTCCTTCATGGCCCACGTAGCTCCAGCCGGGATCTGTAGGGCTGTAAGAAAACAGCGCCAATGCAGTAAAAGCAGCCAGCACCAGCAGGAATAACATACCCGCTTCTCTCAGTCTCAGTACCAGAGCACTGGCTTCTTCAGTCCCTGCGCCAGAGTCCGCATCACGAATACCCGTTATGGCTTTGAGCATCGGCTTTTCTTCTGCGGCTCGCTTACGCTTCTTGGTGATCGATTCGGACATTCGACTCCCGTTTAATCTCCTGACAGTCTCATCAACAGTTGCTCTGCGCGCAGAGCAGCTCACGGTTTATTTCAAGATACCATGCAACCAACACAGGGTCCCAGCATTGAATATTACGCCAGGCGGTAACTCTCAAACCCCTGCTCAGGGTCGTGCCCCTCCCTCAACAACATTTGTCGTTTACCAAGATTCATTATCAGGGTCACCAGAGTTCCCGCATTTCCGGTCAGCTCATGATAACTGTAGGGCCTGAGAACCGGAAAAGGTTTTTCATTATTATCAAGCATTTGCATCATGGTCTTAAGGTTCAGTTGAGGGTTATACAGTAACCCATCCTCTAGCCGTTTGAGCCGGGTCTCAGTACACGGCTTTGATGAAGTTGGCTGGGCCTGACCCGGCTGAAAGTAATGATTGGTATGCAGATAAGTATCCTGTTCCGTGGATTGGAACCAGGGCTGATCAGGTGCCAACTCAACCGCTATGGTTTCTTTTTTATCCGCGACCATAATGTGACTGGCCTTGCCTGCCCCGTGAGCCTCGATCAGAGATCGGGCTTCCTGAAGGCTTTGAGATTCCAGCAATGCTCTCAATAAAATGTGAACAGGCAAGCCGGTCAGTTTTCGGGTGGCGGGCAGAATATTCAGACAGACACCCAGCCCCGCAGAGTTCATTCCGATTTTGGCCAGCATACCCGGCTCGGTCATGGTCAGAAATCGATGACCGTTTTCGAGTTCAACATCTGCCAGGGCCAACTTGCCTGCCAGTGCTTCAGCCCAGTCCCAGTTTTGCCCTATCAGCCCCTGCCTTGGGAATGCGACAGAAGAACACTCAATGGGCGAGGACATAAGCTCACTGCGGGCGTTAATGCAATAAATCCAAAAAGGCTCAATGTCTGCGGCTTCGGCAATAGCATCCATCTCCACTTTATAGTGCGGTCTGAATGACAGAACTTTCTGCATCAGCAGATCAAGATGAGACTGTAAACGTTCCCTGTCTCTAAGAAAACGTGACCGGTAGTAATCCAGCACTGCGCTGATTTCATCGCGCATCTGCTCACCATGGATACGCCCCCGGTTTTTGGCTGATCCATTGAGCGCCAGTTTTTTCATCAATATGAGCCCCGAAATGTCCCGATTCATTAACAGCCCAATGCTCAATGGGCTTCCGTTGACGCTGCTGGTCTCGATTCTTGTGTCACTCTTCGTGGAAGATAACACAACAGAAAGCCAAGAAAAAAATCAGGATCATATGATTTCAGGAGTCGCTCCTGTATCAAAATCCCCGGCAGAGAGTATCTTTCGATATCAAGCTATTGAGCCTTGCTGCTTTACCTTCACTGATGTCTTTAAATATCACCCGTTTCAACTTCATACTTGACATAAAGCAATGAGGTTATAATCTGGATGCATGGCTTGGCTGACAGGCCATGATAATAATGATACTCATGATGTCAGAATATGGACTGTCTGGCTGCACTGAGTGCTCCGTTCACGAAAACCAGAACATTCAGGATATGATTCCGGAAACCCTGTGCAAAGAGGCCATTGGCCCCTCCCTTCATAACAACAAGAGAGATCAAAATGTTTCTGCCGGGTTTCTGCTGAAAGCCCTTAGATGTCGTCCTGAATTTAAATAATGATGCTGCCCAATGCCTTGTTCGAGCCAAATTGTGTGTCTCGATTCCGGGTTACAGTAGCTTTGGATAATTGGAGACCTATTTACCATGCAACAGAATAAACTGTTTATAGGTAACCTTCCTTTCAGCAGTGATGAAAGTGACCTTCAGCAAGCCTTCGAGCAATTTGGTGAGATCGATGAAATTCGCGTGATTACCGACAGGGAAACCGGTCGCTCCAGAGGTTTTGCCTTTATTACTTTTGCAGAAAGTGATAACGCTCAATCTGCTTTAACTATGGATGGTAAAGAATTGAATGGCAGACCCCTTCGAGTCAATTTTGCTACCGAACGCAATGCTGGAAAGACCCGTGGCAAGTCCCGCAATCAAACTCCTACGAGAAACAATGTCTGATTAAGGCGACGAACCTGACAGGGAAACAGATCGGTCATTTAATTTCAGTACCCGATATGACAGTGATGAAAGCTATGCTTTCCGGGCACCTGGTCGGCTCTGGTTGGCTTCAATCAGAAGCGGGAAATGGTTCCCGGCTTCCCTGATCATGACCCTGTCTTTTTTCTCCAGAATTTTTCATCATTCCCTGCTGTCACTTCATCGGGTTGATGGGTATTTTTCTCGGCACTTGCAGATCCATCGCTCGTTGAATCTGCATTTGCGGTTGTTGAATGGCTTTTGCTATCGGGTTGAACCGGAATTACTGAATTCAGGAATGGGCACTCTTGAAGTGCTGCTACAGTTTTTATTCTGTGCCAGACCTAGCAGGTAATTGTAACGTTGACGAAAGGCATTAATTTCAATCTGCTCTGCCTGACTGAGGTCCATAAAGAACCAGGGAACCAAGAGAAACGCACCGGCCACCCCCAGGGTTACGTTTTTACCGGTTTTATCGGTCTTGGGAACCAGCCTTCTGATTTCCTCCTCGATAAAGACTATTTCGTTTTCCAGAGCTGCACAGGAGCGATTGATATCCCCGTACTGTCGTACAGCAACCGGATGTGCATCCCTGCCTGCACAGCCTGCCTGCAGCAGCGTGACGGCCAGTAGTGATAGACCGGCAATTCGATGACTATTTCTTAACAACATAATTTAATCTGAACACTCTAAAAAAACCAGATATAGGTTAGACCAACAAAACGATACTTCGTTCACTCCTTACAAAAAAATAAATAAAAACCTCTTTCGCAAGCCTCATCCCTATCCACTTTTGCCGATACAAATCTAACGTCTCCCTGCAACTGATTAATGGATGTCCTGATGAATAATGTGATGAATAAAAAGTATTTGCTTTCCCTTGCTCTGCTTCTCTCTCCTGTCATACAAGCTAACCAAAAACCTATAAAACCGGTTGAACCCGTAAAGGCTGAAATGACCGTTGAATCTGCCACTCAACCCGAACTCTCAGATAAATCTCCTCTGCCACTGGTTTCTGCTGCGGTGCGCTATGGAATGATGGCCAGTGCTTATTTGAACAGCCCCAGTGGGATGGTGACAGAAGGCTATCGTTTTCAAATCAGAAGCCTCTACCTGTCTTATCTGAAAGAGATGCTGGCAAAGCCGGGTCATACCGTTGAAAAAATTAATGAGACACTGTTGGCACAGTGGATGATGAGGCTGGGCCGTGAAGGTTTTGGACCTGAGACACTCCTGAGTATCAAAAATGGCATGCAGGACAAACTGGCCGAGTGGAGCCAGAAAAGCCTGTCAGGACAGATTACGCCTTCCCTGGAGTCCACTGAAATCATGCCCAAACTCGAACAGCAGATTAAGGCCTGCAAAAGAATGACGCCTCAACCCTCCAGTGATCCCGCCAAACGTCGCTCTTGCCACCAGGCCGAATCCCTGACCAGAATTGAATCCAGTGCAGTGATCGGCCCTGACCTGCTGAAAAGCGCCATGCTGAAATTGATTCCCTCTTATGCCCAGGGATTAATAGATGTGTCCGGTCGTCCCTACTACCGGGCATTTATCACGTCGAAAGAAGATTTTCAGGGGAGCGTGAGCACTTTACTGAGCCAGGGTTACACTGCACGTCAGCTCGCTGAAATTCTGGAATTTGCTGGTGTGGATTATCCGGAGGTTTTTAACAACCTTTATTACTATGCCCTTCGAAATGACCAGAGTATTCATGAACCAGTCGTAACTCAAAACTGAACATCCTCCATAAAAAAAGGGCCGTGCTTATAAAAGTCACGGCTCGTTTTTTTTGTCAGCAACTGCCCTATCCGTCGTATCGAACCCTGTAAAGCAGTGAATAAGTCACTGGCAGTACAATCAGCGTCAAAACGGTTGCAAAGCCGAGACCAAAGATAATAGTCACCGCCATTGAACTGAAGAAAGCATCAAACACCAGCGGTATCATACCCAGCATGGTGGTCAATGCAGCCATGCAAACCGGGCGTACCCTGCTGACAGAAGCATCAACAATGGACCTGGCAAGATTGCCGGTTTTCTCTTCTTCAATGTTGATTTGTTCCACCAGGACAATGCCATTCTTGATCAACATACCTGAAAGACTCAGTAAACCAAGCAGCGCTGTGAATGTGAAAGGCATATTCAGTAACAGCAAACCTGCCGACACCCCGATGACACCCAGAGGTACGGTAAACCAGATAGCCAGTGGCTGCCGAACCGTACTGAACAGCAAAACCGTAATAATAAACATTATCAGGTAACCCATCGGCAATGACTTAAAGATGCTGCCCTGGGCATTACTGGACATTTCGAATTCACCGCCCCATTCCAGGGTGTAACCTTCTGGCAGGCTGATGGACTCAATTTTATCCTTGAGCCTCAATCGAACCGATTCGGGGGTTTCACCTGTGAAGGGTCTTGCGTCTGCCATGACCGTGAGAACACGCTTCAGGTTACGACGCACAATCAGCGGATTTTCTGTAGCCGATTCGAAGCTGCTCACGACCTGAGCTACTGGCACAAAGGCATTACGCTCCTGGCTCCATACCTGAAGATCGGTCAGGGTATTGGCGTTCAGGCGTTCTTCCTCCGGAGCTCTGGCTATGATAGGCAACAGATGACTGCCATCCCGATACACACCCACCTGCTTGCCGGTAAAGTTCACCAGCAAGGCTTCATCCAGCGTCTGTTTTGAAATACCGCTTCGGCGGCCTGCCGCTTCATCAAACTGAGGACGGGCAATGGTAACCTGCTCTCTCCAGGACTGTCTCACGTCTACGGCTGAGGGCTCTTCCTCCATGATGGCCATGGCTTTGGCGCCCAGTTCCCGAAGAATAGCGGGGTCTGAGCCGTAGAACCTTGCTTCTATGTTGGCGGCGGGTGAAGGACCGTTCTGCAACAGCTTGAACTTGAATTCAATGCCCGGGTATTTGGCGTTCATAGCCTTTTCCATGGGACCAATCAGCGCTTTCATCCGATCCCTTTCATCGACCTCGATAATCAGCTGTCCGTAGCTGCTGTAACTCTTTTCCGGAGCATATGTCAGAATAAAACGCTGAGCCCCCCTGCCCATCACCGAAGTGACATTCACGACGCCCTCGTAAGTCAGTACATCCTGCTCAAGTTGCTTGATGGCTTCTTCAGTGGCACGAATATCACTGCCTTCCTGCATCCAGACATCGACAAAGAAGATCGGTGTATTTGAAGGAGGAAAGAAAGACTGCTTAACATAACCAAAACCGACAATGGCCGTGAACAGAGCGGCCACCGTCAATAACAGAGAAATAATTCTGTGCTTCAGGGCTTTGTTCAGAAACCAGCGATAAAAAGAGAACAGAGCGCCTTTATAGGGATCAGATTCACTGCCCACCATGGCCTCGGACGGTTCCTTGAATACCAGATGACAGAAAAAAGGTGTCAAAGTGAGAGCCAGAACCCAGCTGATCATCAGGGACAAAAACAGCACCTGAAACAGGGAAACCATGAAATCACCGGTGGTATCAGGTGACAGACCAATGGGCGCAAAGGCGATAATGGCAATCACTGTCGCGCCCAGCAAAGGCCACTGATTCTGAACCACCACCTGCCTGATGGCGTCCATTCGGGAAAGCCCTCTGTGCAAACCCACCAGAACCCCTTCGGTGACCACAATAGCATTATCCACCAGCATCCCCAGGGCAATGATCAATGCCCCGAGTGAAATAAGCTGCAAATCGACTCCCAGCAAGTTCATGCCGATGAAAGTGCCCAGAATGGTCAGCAACAGAATACCACCCATTAACAGACCGGAACGCAGACCCATGGCAAACAGCAAGACAACTATGACAATGGCAATAGCTTCAGCCAGACTGATCAGAAAGCCATTTACTGAAGCTCTGACCACTTCAGGCTGGTCATAGACAGTGGTAACATCGATCCCTACAGGACGGCTTGACTCCAGTTCGGCCAGACGGGCATTAACGGCATCTCCCACATCCACTACGTTCACGCCCTTGGCAAATGAGATGCCCAGAGAAATCGCCTGCTCACCATTACTTCGATAAAGGTTTTGAGGCGTGTCATCAAAGGTAGTGTGAACATCAGCAATATCACCCAGGTAGATCAGTTCAGTGGTGCCGGGTGAACTGACCAGCAATTGCTTCAACTCACTGATGTCCCTGAACTCTCCCGTGGGATGAATACGTACCGAAAAGCCATCAATAAACATCTTTCCGGCATTGGACACAACATTCTGATTTTGGATCAAACTGAAGATATAGGCCGGATCGACACCCAGGGCGGCGGCTTTGGGCTGAGAAATCTCAATAACCACCTGTTCATCGACCGTACCCGCCAGGCTGACTTTCTTGACGCCGTCGACCAGAGAGAGTTCACGTTGAAGAAAGTCGCCATAACTTTCCAGCTCACGATAATTAAAGTCGCGGCCACTGATGTTCAGCATGATGCCAAAGACATCACTGAAGTTATCATTGACACTCGAAGGCAAGACACCCTGAGGCATAGACGACTGGGTATCATTGACCTTACTGCGAAGCTCATCCCATATTTGCGGCTGATCGCTGGCCGTGAACTCATCTTTCAGCTCTATCATGATCTGGGAGAGACCGGCACTGGAGACAGAATCGATATTCTTCACGTATTCCATCTCCAGAATGGCCCGTTCCAAAGGTAAAGTGACCTCTTCTTCAACCTGCTGGGGTGAAGCTCCGGGATACGCGGTGTTGACCATCGCCTGGGGAATCGGAAATTCCGGGAACTCCAACTTGCCCAGACCAAAGAAGGATACCGTACCGCCAATCAGCAGCAGGACCACAAACATCCAGCTGATCACTTTGTTTCGAATCGAATACTCAGCAATATTCATGCTTACAGCCCCCGCTCACGCTGCAGTGGCTTGACAGTCATGCCGGGGCGCAGCCGATTAACACCGGCTGAAACAATGCGCTCACCTTCTTTGAGCCCTGAAGTGACTTCGATACCCGACTGGAGAATGGTACCTGTGGTCACTGCAACCGGATTCACGGTGTTATTATGCTCATCGTATATCCAGACCTGCTCCCTGCCGCTGGTATTGTCTTTCAAAACCGCCGACAGAGGCACAATAAAGTGCTGACCGCCGTTGCTTCCCGGTGAAACTTTTGCCAAATCCATTGTCAGGGTTGCGCCCATGCCGGGATAAACCGTTAAGTCTTCAGGAATAGGCATGGTGAAAACGGCTTCATAGGACTGGGTACCGGGGCTCACTCTGGTGGCGTGCTCTTTGTAACTGACTTTGTATTCCGTACCGGGTCTTCCGGCAAAAGTGACCGTCGGCTGATAGCTGAAATCCACCTCCTCTTCCCGGACATTGGCGACAATACTCTCCGGAACCTGAATACTGACATCCAGGGTATTGCTGCCCTCCAGAATAAGAATGGCCTGCTGCGCCTGAACAAACTGATAATTCTCTACCAGAGTCTGGGCAACCCGACCATCAAACGGCGCCTTGAGTACAGAGTACTTCAATTTATCCCTGGCCAACTCCAGGGCGGCTCTGGCTGACTTGAGTTTGGCGTTGGAGTTATCCAGCTCGGACTGAGAGACCACTTTTTTCTGATAGAGCGATTTAATCCGTTTATTGTCCGTTTCTGCCAGATCAAAATCTGCCTGTCGGGCAGCCAGCTCATTGCGAATATCACGGTCGTCCAGCCTGGCCAGCAACTGCCCTTTCTTAACCTCTTCAGCCTGTTTGACAGGAAACTCCACCAGTTCGCCGGGAATACGGAAAGAAATCTCGGCTTCCTTGCTGGCATAGACCTTGGCCGGAAACTGTCGTAAGTTGCCGGCATTGGAATCTTCCACCTTGAACAGCTTCACTGGACGAGTCACCACTTTCTGTTCTTCCTGTGGCTGCGAGCAACCTGAAAGAACCAGAACCGCAGCGACCAGTGAGGTCAGAAGGAATGGCGAGTAACCCAACTTGTTGTTATTGATTGAAGCCTTACCTTTGGGCAGGCTGAACATCGATTTCATAAACTTTCTCCCTCGCGGACACAGGGCATCCCAACCCCGAATATCATTCGCAAAACAGCCTAAAAAATCCCCTGCGCGAGGGGATCAACATAAACAGCAATAAGCAAAGAAAAACACTCTGTGCCAGCTGCACATTTCAGAAATGGCAAATCAAACCGTGTTAAAGTAAGACTTTCAGTAGTCTGCTTCAAGGACTGTATAGCTAGTCACAACGCCCACCAGCTGATTAAGCCGTGATCTGGGAACGACAGAATGAAGATTCCAACCCGCCAGATAGCGTTCAATATTTGACAAGTGCAGATCCACTCCGTCGTCTTCTCGAAAGTCTGCATTGAAAACGCCAAAGCCTGACTCCTTAATCTGATAAAGACCGCAGGACAAGCCCCAAAGCCCCATCAACAGCTCAGCAACCAGCGCATCAGAAACGTCTTCATAGCCATTCTCAACAAGCGTCAGCCGAACCAGAGCCCTGAGCTGATTGTCAATATAGTTACCCAACTCATTCATGGCATTGCTGCGATTGGCAGAGGCTCTTTGCCAGATACTCGGGTTCATGGCCAGCTGACTGAGTGAAAAGTGCTCTGGATTATCCTGATTCACCTGCCACAGGCAGAGACAGATCATGACCATCTTTTCGACCGAAGCCAGATCTTTATCCAGAACACGATGCAGCACCTGAATTTTTTGCCGGGCCAGAAAATAAGCGCACCCCAGAAGCAGATCTTCTTTACTGGAGAAATGAGAATAGATGGCTCCCATGGAGCACTCTGCCGCCTGGGCAACATCGGACATTCGCAGATCGAGGAAACTTTTCTCTTTCATCAGAAGGAGTGTGGCAGCAACGATCTCGGCTTCTCTCTGAATACGTTTCTGCTGTCTGGACATAAGGACGCTAATACTTGGAAATAAAAACGAATAATATTCGTTTTTGCTCAACTGACACAAGTTATTTTTTAGATTGGAAGGAGCCACGATCCGGATTTTTCACATTGCTGAATGGAGGTGTTCGGTTCAGGAATTTGAACCATGATCTACTGAATTGCGTCATTAAACCTGATTGGTCACTGTCTGCGCTCCACTGTCATGATCGATGGCAACGTCTGCCCGGTCAGTGCAGGCGTGCCAAAGAGTGGAAATTCCGCATTACAAACATTAATTCAGCGATTTTTCTGACGTAAAAGCAGTTTTGCGGGCCGAGACTCAACCTCGTTGACAAACACCGCTGGTTGGTCTGCATGGTTGCAGTTATTTGCCTTGGGCCCAAAGCACGTCAACAGACCCCGTTCTTCTGGCGACATCATGACTGCACTTTGGGCAATTTTATCAAGAAGCTTTGTTCCCACCAAACGCTCCCGGCAAACTTTGCTGTTTGAGCTGGTCCTGCAGTCCGAACTCCGCAAAGTCCGGGAACATATGCGCTAGCCGCTCCCTGACACAGACCTCATTATACTTAAGAGATAAATCTGGCTGATTTAAAAAAACCCGTACAGATTTTAACAATAATAAGCGGTCATTGGTTTTGACCACCAGCTTCAAGCCTTCGTTGTGTACTCTCTGAATAACATTTAAGAACTGCTTGATATGAGTATCATCATCAGTAACATCACACTCCATCAAAACAGCCTGATGCTGTGTTTTGGTTAAATCTCTGAGATCGTAATCCGAGCTTACAACATATATTCCGGGTAAAAAGGGGCTCCCCACCTGACGGATCTGTTCGGCCGGAATACTGAGTACTCTGACCAATTCTTCTATTGATACTGCGTGTTCAGTGATCACTGCTGCCGCATTGCGGCCGTGATACTGAGCCAGTTGCGATATTGCATCAGCAGCCTGTACTTCAGGGCTGTGCCACCATCGGGAACGGTGACTGTCTCCCTGCAAATCGCTCAGATAAAGAAAATTATGTGCGTACTCGGTTAAGGGATCAATATTGCAAGGGAATGCAGCTTTGAGAGGAATATGATGATTTGAACTGACCATGACGGCCTTATCATAATCCATCACATGTTTCATTGTTTTTGCCAGAAGTTGTTTGCTAAAGCAATCGCTGCGGGCATCATTGATGACCACCAAATCCTTACCGGCAAGCATTTCGTCAATCTTTACATTACATTTAGCCTGGAAGTGCTGATAAAGCTCACCAACCTTATCTGCGTCCAGATAGAGGGTGTTGACACCATACTTGGCTGCTTTTTTGGCAACAGCTACACAAAGATGTGTTTTTCCTATTCCTGGTGATCCGGTCAGGAATAGTCCCATGGGCTTTTTACTCCATGCTTCACCCTGATTATTAATCACAGCGTGCGTAAACTTCAGGGCCTTCTCATGCATGAGTTCCTGCTGTGTTGAGCAGGGTTTGTATTGATCTATATCAGCATCAAGATTTTCAGTGTGGAGCTGTGACCCGTAATGCACCGGCTTTGGTTTCATAGTCGCAGTGACAGACAAAAGCGGTTGACGGTGCCAGACTTGATCGCACTGGGACAAAAAATATTCCCAGAACTCAGTACGAAAGCGAGCCGCAGTATGGATACCACCAATAGGGTGGTCATAGGGCAGGATATCGCTGGCCCGCTCTGTATAGTTCGTTCTCCCTTCTTTAATGGCAAAAATTGTCTCAGGACTCTGTGGTTTATTGTAGCCATCAATCAGTATTTTTTTGACCTGGTCGTAGGTTTTCGGCTCATCAAATACACCCGGACCAAACCCCAGATAGAGATTCTGTCCGCTGCTGTTTTGCCCGGTGCATACCAGATTGAAACCCGCAGCAGAACCGCTCGCGTGCTTCAAATGGTAGCCTTTTACGCCCTGAATATAGAGGATATCACCTTTTTTTATCTCCTGTTCTGACTGCTCAGTGCTCCATGAACCCTTGTAAAACTCAAGATAATCAAACAGAGGATGGAGAGGGTTGCTAAAATCGGTCAGTTTTAAAGATTCACCTTCTTTTGCGAGTTTTTGGAAGAATTCAGAAACATGGCTGATGTGACTGAAAAGGTCGCAGGGAATTCTAAACTTTGAGATCGGTGCGCCAAAGATGCGGTCGAATTCGTCTGTGCCAATGATGGTTTCTATGGCTCGATACTGACAGGCCAAAAGGGTCATTGCACAGTCTGCAATGGTGGGGCCATGAAAAAAAGCATTCAGACACTCACTTGGTTTATGCCCATTGTCCCTTGCTACAAAGCTACGCCTGTTCATCGTGTCAAAATATTCCGGTAGTGAGTGCGCCCCGAGGTAGGTACTTTTTGTCAGCTTGCGAAGTTCGTGAGCCTGATAATCCACCCCATAAAAAACACCCAGACGTTTTTCTTCTTCTGCCCAACAATTATCCGCTTCATGACAAAAGCTTGTCGTGACTGAGCCCCGTCGATCGTATGGTGTGTTAACGAGCTGGAGCCAGTGAATTGTTTTTTCGGCGAACTGCTCAGCGAAGGGTTTAGTGCTGAGACTTTTCGGGAAGGCGTTGTAAGGGGGGGTTATCTGGTGTAAAGATTTGATATGATCTCTAAAAACACGCTTATCGTGGTATGAGACTTTTTTAGGAATTGAGTCAAAGACGACAGAAAAGCCTGCGCCAATTCCAACATCATGGTTTCCTCCATTCATTATATTCGACTTCTGCACGCATGAATCCACCTTTTCATTAGGATCGTCATGAATGAACTCCGCACCAGAAGATAATACACACCTGGACGTAATAGCTGTCTGTATCAGTTTCCCATCGATATCGATTGGTCTAAAAAGTTTTGAATCATCTTCATAATCTGATGACAAAGATGATACAAGCCTTGAGGGGTTACCCAAAAATGTTTTGGTATTCCCTACTTCAGAAGCTCTTTCAGTAGACTCTCCCGCCGGGAATTGGAGATTTGTGCCGGGTTGAAAGCTTGCAGGTTCAGTATACATATTTCTTATCCTCCACTTCTTATGCTTGCTGTTAATACCTTTTTGAAGCCATCATATTTAGTCAGCACGTTCAATCCTGCCTGAGAGTACTTCAGGTAATCTCAAGAGAGCGTGCTTATATGAATCTGACACTAAAGTCTTAATATCTTTGACAACGAAGAAATGATTTAGTTCATTGCTAAATGGAGGTGTTCGGTTCAGGAGTTTGAACCATGACCTACAGAATTGCTCACTGACAGCCTGTTACCTGCTCGCCCGGCAGGTCTGCTGGCGCCTTGCTATAAAAATGAAGCTCCCGTTGCGGGAATGGAATGGTGATACCTTCCCGGTCAAACCGGACTTTCACCTCACGGGTGATGTCCCAGTATACATCCCAGTAGTCGTCTGTTTTTACCCAGGGACGAACCACAAAATCCACGGATGACTCGTTGAGAATATTCAGACGAATGATGTGCTCCGGTGTTTTCAGTATTTTCTGGTGGCTGCAGACAATATCTTCAAGAAGGCTTTCAACCTGCTCAACATTGTCTCCATAAGCAACCCCAAAGACCATATCGACCCGGCGGATGCGCTCCGATGTGATGTTCTTAATGGTTTCTCCCCAGATTTTGGCATTGGGTACCATAAAGACCTGATTATCAAAAGTGCGAATTGTGGTGTTGACCAGACTCATTTTGCCCACTTTGCCTGCAACACCTCCGGCCTCAACATAGTCACCCACATCAAAAGGGCGATAGATCAGGATCATCATACCGGAGGCAAAATTGGACAGGGTATCCTGCAGGGCAAAACCGATAACGATACCGGCCACACCCAGACCGGTCAGTACCGGTGTTAAATCCAGTCCCACCTGTGCCAGGGCAAACAGGAGGCCGAAAACCACCACCAGGTTACCGCCAACACTGATAAAGAAATCCTGAACCAATGTACTGAAACGAGCTTTCTTAAGAGTAACGGCCCGGGATATCCCCCGCCGAACCAGACGAGATAGCATTATGGTGACTGCCATCAGAGCGACAAACAGTAAGAGGCGGGAGAGTATGCCGCCCAGATTTGATTTAAACCAATGAATCAAATCACCCCAGAGTCCGGCAATGACCGTGTGCAATGTTTCGATGTTAACGACGGCTTCTGCCAGATTACCGGTAGTTTTGAAAATCAGTTCATTATACTGTTCCACCGGCAGTCCCTGTTCTTGCATCATTATCACGATCTGTTTCAGATTCGCCACGGCACTGCGAACCAGACGGTCCTGAGTGGCAATTTTACTTTCCAAAGAACTTCGGGCATCTGCAGGAAGGGATTTCAGCTCCGTCTGTAACAACTCTTTCTGGCGGTTATTATTACGGAGATAGGTAGCCATAAACTCAGCGTAAAGGGTTATCTCCCGGTCAAGTTGCTGTTGCGCAGCGGCGCTATTGACCTTCCAGCTTTTCAGTAATTTCAGGTTATCCAGCCGTTCATTCAGCAGCCAGTTTATGTAGGCGTAGAAGTCGTTGATGTTGAACAACACCAGTAACTGCTCATCGGCACTGGCTTTCTCATATTGTTCAAACAGTTTGCGCAGATCAGTTGAGGCGGGGGTTAGCCGGGCTTCAAAAAAGCGGTTTTCTGCGTTCACCACCTCTTCACCCAGCTTTATGGTCTCTGGGGTATTAATAGCCTGAACCTGGTCAAGGAAATCATTAACCAGACGAGTAGTGGTGCGAATATCGGAAACGACTTGTTGCTGAATTAAATCGCGGGTCATCTCAGAACTGGTATCCTCCCAGTTGGCCTCCATCTGAACCACCCGTTTGCTGGCAGCTTCAATATTGCTGATGACCGAAGCCTGTGAAGCAACAAGCTCGGTTGCTGGCAGGGACTGGCTAGTGGTGTTTTCTGCTAAGGCGCTGAAAGAAAAAAACAGGAATATCCAGATAAGGTTTCTGAACATCGGAAATCTCCGAAAAGAACAAGAGTCTCTGTTCCAGTTTAGGTGGTGATGGGATTCCCTATGTGAAAATTTGATACCTTAGCATTAGTTCGGGGTCTGTAAAGAACGTCAGCCGACGTTTATAGGCATAAAGACCAGTAAACCGCTTCATGATTACTCTCAAGGCAACAGTTTTTTATAGCGACCAAATTGAAGCAGCGCTGCCACCACCTTGTTATTGAAAGGCTTATTCACATGCATTTGCTGCAGCCTGAAGTGATGGTTTGTTATTGAGTCCTTATCCAGGCAGCTATCAATATAATCAGCCAGGGCTTGCTCAGAAGGATCAAGCGCTGCGAGCAACGCCTTTTTTTCAATCCCGCCCAGTTTTTCTGCTTTATGTAACAGGCTCATAATGGTGACTGGCCGCAATTGCAAAGGCGATGGCTGGGGGTCTGCCCATACAAAATCCAACGCCTCATTTTCAAATTCAAACTCGTTGGTCTTTATCTTGTCAATATAAGAAACTGCCTCTGCATAGCGACCTTCCCTGACAAAATTGGACAACTTTTTAAGGACTTCAATCCCGGTGCCTTCCCTTTCCATCTGTAGCTTGCAGGAAAAGGCCAGGGCCTTTAAAGCCTCCAATGGCACTCCCATGTCCTGGGCCACTGGCGTATTTCCATAGGGAAGGAGAGAAAGATGGGGTTGGCCACTTTGCAACAGAGTCGTGGTCAGATTGGCACCTTCACTTAATACCGGGAAACGGGTGCTTTGCACCAGCTTATTGAAACTTTGCTGCGGCAGACTGGGCATAAGACACAGTAACCATTGGCTCCTGCCCGAGGCCATCAAAGAGGCCCGGTCCTGCTGATCCCGAAAGTCAACCAGTGTAAAGCCCGTGGTTCTGGTGATTTCTTTTAACGAACTTATTCCATTTTCATCCATATATTCATCTCCCTCTCTATCCTTATCCCTAAAAGCGCTGACCGTGGTGGTCACCACTACCGGGAGGGCGTCTGCTGCCTGACCCTGATTTATTTTAATAGCACTAAGCCAATTGCTTAGTATCGTTGCTTTATTCTGGCGCAGAACAGTGTGCAAACCATAAACTACCGCAATATGTATTTTTTCGTTGGCAGATAAATCACAAAGATCATCAATAGCAGAGATTAATGTTGCTCGATGGCTATCGACGGATTCGTTGGCTATTTCCGTTCCCTGTGGTTGCAGATCTTCGCCGGGAATAATGGCGTTTGCCGGTAGATGCAAAGAGACGATATTACAATCAGACACTGCATCCTTGTCGTCAATGGAAGTTGTGGGTGATTTATCGGTGAAAGTGGATTTCGAAACGTTGCAAGGCTGTGACCATAGAGAGTATTCGTTATTTTCATCATTCATTTTAACCGATGTTTTGGTATCCAAATACATCGTTTCATGCTCAATGAAAAAACGATAGGGTTTTAAAGTAATGTAGGATTCTTGTATGCACCCCAATTGCCAGTAAAGCATTTCGGGTCGAAAAAATGAAAGGGTAACGGCTGCATTGATTTTATTCTCGCTTCGAAGATTACAGCTGGAAATGATAACCCTGGTGTCTTTTATATAAATTTCCTGAATGTCCTGATTAATCTTTATTCCTGGCAGCAAGTAAGCCAACATTGATAATGCTATTCGCTGTTTCTTTAAGTATCCTGCCTGTTCTTTATGATTAAATTTTTGTCGTGTAATGAAATCACTGTAATCCGGGGGTGACAATTGCGCATGAATAGTTTTGGCGCCCAGGTCAACAAGGGTTTTAATGAGTCCAACCGATGCCACGGTATCACCCATAGACATGAATTGACCTTTTTTATCTAAATTTTCTTCAATGATACAATGTACATACACCCCTATTTCCTGCAACCCACTTAACAAGGCTTTAACCTGTGGCAAATATTTGTCGGATGATGATCTCTCGGCAAAACTGTTGTCGGGCTGATCCGATAAATTTTCTCCCCTGATATTTTTATTGAAAATTTTATCTTCTTCCTGCTGCAAGGTCTGTTGGAATAGCGTTTTATCGAAATTCTTCACCGGGCAAAACGGCAACTTCACTTTCTCCCGGGCCTCTCTGATCAGTTTTGCACAGATACCATTTTCTTTACTCTGAAATTCAGAGGCATATCCCATTTTCGTCAGTCGATTGATGAAGAACGGCTGCTCGAGAAGATATTTTAGAATTTCATCATGGCCACGTTTTATAGCCAGCTGAGTTAGCGGCTCCAAGTCATTTAAATAAACCTCGTCAGGTGTGAAAGTATCTGGACAGGTTTGAACGAGCCATTTTACACAATCCAAATGCCCACACTTTACCGCATGGCGAAGAAGGCTATTGGGTCGAAAAAAAGTACCCGCATTTTTTGCACTGCTGATAATAACTTCTGCACACTCCTTATGACCATTTTCCATCGCCAACCCAATAAGTGAATAATTGCCAACAAACAGATTCCGGAGACTTTCATACTCAAACATGGCCATTAAACCGGCTTTATTTCCGTGTTGCGCTGCCAGGTGAACCGGGGTGGCTCCTGATTTGTCTGTTGCCAGCAGTTCTTTTTCCAATAATGACAAGTTGGGGCAATTATCCAGAAAAAATCTCAAAAAATTATTTTGTTCTTCTTTAGCTGCGATATGCAGAGGTCGTTCGCCGTTATTATTTATTGCCAGCAACAGGTGCTGAGCTCCACTCACCAACAGCCGAGATAAGTCATCATGGCCGTGTAGCAGCGCCAGATGCAGAACGGAGTTACCTTCTTCATCTTTAATAGCCAGAGCAAGGGGGTTTTTGCTAATGCATTCTTTTACGCTTTCTGTATCCCCCTGCCTTATCAGGTTTATCAGGACTTGCGGGGAGGAGTTATCCGCAAGATTGCGCTGACGCCATGGTGCCTCCTTCGAAGAGACTTGCAGTTCCGCCATTTCCATCATCACTTGTTGCATCAGCACATTATCAGATGATTCCGGGAGTGCTTTTTTACTTTCGGGTCTGGAGTAAGGATGACCAAGAATGGAGCGAGCCTGGATCAGTCTTACTGTTCTTGTAGCGCGTAAGCTTTCAGATGGCATAAAGCTTTGACTATGCCGTAATGCCACGCTCTGGACAGAAGGTATTCCGGTAGCCGGGGCTGTTACGGGATTGTGCTTTTCAGATGTGTTTTTATCACCACCATTCAGGTTTACTGGATTGGAAGATGCCCCTCCTTTTGGCAGCATTGTTGTTTCCCTCCTGAAAATCTTGCCAGCATCAGCCAGCTTTTTTTAGACAACTGATAACTAAAAAAGTTCTGTCTCAGGGAACTTTTATTCGATACCGGGAACAGCCTCATCAAGTGTATCTTCGTATTGGATGCAGCCCACCGTAACAAGGTTCATTTTATAGATTGAACTAAAAACTGGTACTTTGGTCTAAATAAAAAGAACAGTCTTTAATCATTACAAGCTGAATAAACGTTTTTAATCTTATTGCATATTTATAGACAAGGAGAAAAGTCATGATTAACGGTATGAATACTCTCAAATCTCTCGTTCCGGCAACAATACCGGGCAACACTAGAGAAACTCCCACTGATAAGCCTGTTGATGTTACGCAAAAACGTGACATCACCCCTTATCTGAAAACCGACGGCAACGAAATTCAACAACCGACCGTCGATCTTTCAAGCCGAACCGTTACTGATTTGAATTCAGGCTTAAACAACTCAGACATCAGCCCGTCGTCCTCTGTGCTCGAGGCAGTCGCAAAAGTAGCAAGCAAAACTGAGACAGGGCAAAAAGTGGCGAACAAAGGTAGTTCACAAGAAGTAAATGAACGTTTTGATCCCACCGTATCGGAGAAGCGCCAGACTTTTAAGAAAGCCTTGCACAGCCAGAGCGTTCCTGAGGCCAGTGAACACATTGGACAAGATAAGCGTCCCATACAACTGAATGCTCCTGGCAAAGCTTACACGGGCAGTTCCGAGCGTATTCATTGGAAGCATATGAATAATACCCCCCGGGATAACTACTATGCGACCTATGCCAATGTACCGCTTGAGATTGAGCCGGAAACTGTCCAGATTGGCAACCAGCAACTGATTACGCTGGATACTTCGCAATCATTTGTTGATAAGGCTCTGGAGGCAGAGAGGGAATATTTGGAATACTTTAACTTCAGCTTTCTGGTTGATTTTTTACGCGAAAACAGCTCAATCAAATACATTGTTGATATTGGCTGTGGTGACGGAAAAAAATCCCTGTTAATGCAAAACTATCTCCATGAAAAGGAACTTCAGATTAAAGTGATTCCTGTTGATATTGCCAATACTTATGACAATGTATATAACGACGACAAGCCACTGCCCATCAACATTATCCCGGCTCAGGAAATTGTTGCCGCTAGACCGGCAACTACTTTGTTTACCGCCATACACCCTTTTACCGGCGACTACGATGAAGTAAAAGGATTGAGCAGTGAGATTACACAGGGAAAAACTGACTATTACATCACTACACTCATAAAAAACAATCCCGGCTGTTTTGTCCTGGCTACCGAAGACAGACACACATCCTCACCCCAGCGTTATATTCCACCAGAACTGGTGTACACCAAGCATTATCACGCCTACGCGAATAGCTTTTGGATAAAGTGGCTGGAGGATGATGACAGGGTGCCTTTTTACCAGGAAAAAGCTGCAGAAATGAACTCAGAAAACGGTAATATTCACCGGTTAAACCAATTACTGGCGAAACTTCCCGAACAGCGGGATGGTTATCTGGCTTCAATCTCCCAAATTACAGATCGAATAAAAAGTTACATACTCAAAGAGCCAGAGAAATTCTGGCCAGATAATATCTTCAATTTGCATATTAATGACACATTATTCATGGCAACTAACAAATCTTCCGAATGTATCACATTCGAAAGCATCGAAGATGAGATAAAAAGAAATAGATTGGAGATGCATTGCTGGCATGCCTATCGCCAGGATATCAATGCCTCAAAAGTTACCGGCCAGGCAGCAAAAACACCCTGATTTTAAATTAAAATTAAAAGACAGCCCAGTTTATGAATGGAGCTTTCAATTGATATTCTGGTCAAAAAATTAAGGATAAACTTTTAACCAGTTCTTTCTGAACAAGGGTTTTTAGTCACATTACATACTCATCGACAAGGAGAGCAGTCATGATCAGAGGTATGGACACTTTCAACTCTCTCGTTCCGACGGCAAAACAGGGCAATACTAAAGAAACTCATCCTGGTAAACCTGATGATGTTGCTCAAAAACATGACATTACCCCTCATCTGAAAACCGACGGTAACGAAATTCAACAGCAGACTGTCGATTTTTCAAGCCGAGCCGTTACTGATTTGAATTCAGGTATAAACAACTCTGACACCAGCCCATTGCCCAAACCGCGCGAGGCAGACGCAAAAGTAGCCAACAAAACTGAGACAGAGCAAAAAGTGGCGAACAAACGCAGTGCACAAGAAGTCAATGAACGTTTTGATCCCACCGTACCGAAGAAGCGCAAAACTTTTAAGATGACCTTGCACAACCAGAGCGTCCCTGAGACCAGTGAACACATTGGACAAGATAAACGTCCCACACAGCAGAACACTCCCTTAATGCCATACCCTGATACTTCCGGTTACAGACGCGTATTTGCCTTGATGGATAATACTACCCGGCACAATTACTGTGCGAGACATGCCAATGTAACGGCTGAGGTTGAACCGGAAACTGTCCGGATTGGCAACCAGAACCTGATGACCCTGGATACTTCACAATCATTTGTTGATCCAGACCTGGAGTCAGACAGGAGCAATTGGGAGGAGTTTAACCTCAGCTACCTGCTCGATTTTTTGGATAAAAACAAAACCATCGAATACATTGTTGATATTGGCTGTGGTAGCGGAGGAATATCCCTGTTACTGCAGAACCTTCTCAACGAAAAGAATTTCAAGATCAAAGTAATCCCTGTAGATGTTTACAATTATCACGACGATGAAGCTATCAAGTCACTGCCCATCAACATAATAGCGGCCCAGGAAATTGTTGGCGCTACACCGGTAAACACTTTGTTTATCGCCATACACCCTTTTACCGGCCACGACTATGAAGCAATAAAGCTAAGCAGGGACATTACACAGGGGAAAACTGACTATTACATCACCACACTCATAAAAAACAATCCCGGCTGTTTTGTCCTGGCCACCGAAGACCGCTTTGCCTCCTCTCCACAGCGTTATATTCCCCCGGAACTCGTGTACACCAAACATTACCAGGCATTCGTATACAGGATTCCGTCGGAGACCGATGAGGCAAAGGCCCTTCGTCAGGAGAAAGCTGCGGAAATGAATTCAGAAAATGGTGCTATTTACCGGTTAAACCAGTTGCTGGCAAAACTGCCTGAACAGCGGGATAGTTATCTGGCTTCGATCAATAAAATTACCAGCTGTCAACAGCAGCAAATACTCAGAAAGCCTTCTGAATTCTGGCCAGATGTCATCTTTGAGTTGCACATTAATAATGACTTATTAACGGAAGTTGGCAGAACTTTTGAAAGTATCAAACGTGAAGTAGAAAATAATCAATTGGAGATGCTTTGCTGGCATGTCTATCGTCAGGCTATCAATCCCTCAGAAGTGGCAAGCCAGTAGGCGAAAAAAGCCCGATTTTTAAATTGAAGGCCCCAAACGGCACAGTTATCCCTGAAGAGCCTGAGTTGAACTAAGCGTTGATATTTTGGTCTAAACATACAATTACAAATTTTAACCCGTTCAAGGTGAATAAAGTTATTGATCTTGTTGCATAGACGTGGAGACTAGTCATGATTCGTAGTACGGGCACAGCCAATTCTCCCATTCAGACGGCAAAACAGGGCAGTACAGAAAAAAAAACCTCTGGCAAACCTGATGATATTGCGCAAAAAAATAACATCACCCCGAAAACCGACGGCAACGGAATTCAACAACGACAAACCAAAAGTCTTTCGAGCCGAGTGATTACTGATTTAAATTCGGACTCAAACAACCCTGAAATCAGTCCATCACCCTCCTCTCTGCACGAGACTGTCGAAAAAGTAGCAAGCAACGCTGTGACAAAGCAAAAAGTGGGTAAAAATCGTCGTTTACAAGAAGTAGATGGGTATTTTGAGCCACTTTTTAACGCCATATCAGCGAAGCGACCCACTTTAGCGACAGCTTGGCATTGCCAGAGCGTCCCTGAGGCCAGTGGACCTATTGGACAAGACAGACGTGCCACACAGCAGATCGCTCCCTCCAGACCATACCCTGGTCATTCCAGTTACGAGTCTGCCTTTATGGATAACAGTCCCCGCAGCAATTTCTCTGCAACCTATGCCAATGTGCCCGTTACGGTTAAGCCGGAAACTGTCCAGATTGGCAACCAGCGGCTGATTACGCTGGATAGGTCGCAAGCATTTGTTGATCCAACCCTGGTGGAAGACAGAATTGATTCGGAACTTTATAACTTCAGTTTTCTGGCTGATTTTTTACGCCAAAACAACACCATCGAATACATTGTCGATATTGGCTGTGGTAATGCAGAAGCATCCCTGTCAATGCAAAACTATCTCAACGAAAAGACATTACCGATCAAAGTGATTCCTGTGGATGTCAGCAATGCTTATGCCGGTAAATCTGACGTCGCCACGACACTGCCCATCAACCTGATACCGGCCCAGGATATTGCTGGCGCTGCACCGGCAACCACTTTGTTCACCGCTATTCACCCTTATACCGACACAGGCTCAGTAGCAAGACGACTGAGCAGGGAGATTGCACAGGGGATGACTGACTACTACCTCACCACGCTGATAAAAAACAATCCCGGCTGTTTTGTCCTGGCAACCGAAGATCCCTACCTCTCCTCGCCCCAGCGTTATATTCCTCCTGAGCTGGTTTACACCAAACATTATCAGGCATTCGCGAATGACATGAAGCTGGATGATTATGAAACAAACCCCAACCAAGAGGCAAAAGCCATGAGAATGAATGCAGAAAAAGGTGATATTCACCGGTTAAACCATTTGCTGGCAAAACTTCCTGAAGAGCGGGCCCATTACCTGGCCTCGATCCCTGCAATTAAAGAAAAATTGCAAGTAGAATTACCCGGAAAACCTGAGCGAGCCAGGCCAGACAAAATCTTCAAGTTGTATCTTGACAAGATGGCATCTATCAAGGGTTTCAGGTTATACCCTGATATTAAACATGACCTGGCAAAAAATAGATTGGAGATGCGTTGCTGGCATGTCTATCGCCAGGATATTAATGCCTCAGAGGTTTCCAGCCAGGCTGCTAAAGAGCCGTATTTTTCAAATGGAAACTACCAGACAGTCCGTTTTATGAATGGAACTCAATATTAATATTTTGTCTGAAGAGAAAACGCAAAACTTTTACCAGTTCAAACTGAATAAGGATTTTTGATCTTATTGCTTATTAATCAACATGGAGAACCATCGTGATTAGAGATATGGAGACTTCTCATTTAAACGTCAAGACGACAGAACAGGTCAGTACTGAAAAAACTCCCCCTGACAAACCTGTTTATTGCAGGCAAAAACAAGAGGTCAACCCTTTTCTGAAAACCGATGGCAACGAAATCCACGAGCAACAAGTCTTCAGTCTTTCCTGCCGTAACGTTGCTGATTTGAAGACTCCTTCCAGGCCATATCCCGGTACTTCCAGATGTACATCAGTCTATATGGATAATAATCCCCGGGGGAACTACTCGGCTACCTATGCCAATCTACCGGAAACAGTTACACCGGAAACAGTCCGGATTGGTAATCAGCAACTGATCACGCTGGATACTTCGCAACCATTTGTTGATTCGGATCTGGCGGCAGAAAGGCGCTTTTTGGGATTGTATCACTTCGACTTTCTGGTTAATTTTTTATACCAAAACAACCAAATTGAATACATTGTTGATATTGGCTGTCACCGCGGAACAATATCCTTGTTAATGCAAAACTATCTCAATGAAAAGGGATTGCGGATCAAAGTAATTCCTGTGGACGTCCGTAATGATTATGCCAATGAAGCTGACGGTGCCAGGGCACTGCCCATCAACCTGATCCCGGCCCAGGAAATTGCCAATGCTTCACCCGCAACCACTTTGTTTACCGCCACACACCCTTATACCGGCTCAGGCTCAGGAGCAAGAAGACTGAATAAGGAAATTAGAGAGGGGATCGCTGACTTTTATCTCACCACACTGATAAAAAACAATCCCGGCTGTTTTGTCCTGATCACCGAAGATCCTTATGTATCCTCACCACAGCATTATATTCCCCCGGAACTGGTGTATAGCAAGCATTACTATGCATACCCGAACTTCCTTGTTCCAGCGGCTTGTGAGACAGAGAAAGCCATTCGTCAGGCAAAAGCTGCAGAAATGAATGCGCAAAGCAGTGATATTCACCGGTTAAACCAGTTGCTGGCCAAACTTCCTGAAATGCGGAACAGCTATCAAGCTGAGATTTCTGCATTGAAAGATCAATTACAGCCGGAAATAGTCAAAAAGCCCGATCGATTTTGGCCAGATGAAATCTTCAGGTTATATCTTGATAAAAGGTCCTTTACCGAAGGTGTCAGACCTTATGATGATATCCAATATGACGTAAAAAGAAAGGCATTGGAGCTGCGTTGCTGGCACGTCTTTCGTCAGGATATAAATACCTCAGAAGCCTGTGGATACAGCCCCCCAGAACAAAGTTCGGTTTATGGATTGAACTAATAACTTGTACCTTGGTCTAAATCTATAAGCACTGACTATTAATGAATAAACGTTTTTAAACTTTTTGCGTGCTCATCGACAAGGAGAACAGTCATGATTAGAGGTATAGAAAACCCTGTCGTTCCGACGACATTACCGGGCAATACTAAAGAAACTCGCCCTGATAAACCTGATGATGTTGTACAAAAACATGACATCCCCCCTCATCTGAAAACCGACGGCAACGAAATTCAACAACAGAGACTTGATCTTTCAAGCCGAACCGTTACTGATTTGAATGCAGATATAAAAAGCCCATTACCCAATGCGCGCGAGGCAGACGCAAAAGTAACCAGCAAAACTCAGACAAGGCAAAAACTGGCAAACAAACACAGTTCACAAGTATTAAAGCAATGTTTTGATCCCAGCGAATCACAAAAATGCAAGACTTCTGAGACAGCCTCGCACAGCCAGAGTGCCCCTGAGGCCAGTGAACACGTTGGACAAGATGAACGTCCCTTAGAACTGAACACTCCTCGCAAACCCTACCCGGGTAGTTCCAGGCGTCGACGTGAAGCCCATATGAATAATAACCCCTGGGGCAACTACTATGCGACCTATGCCAATGTACCGCGTACGTTTAGACCGGAAACTGTCCAGATTGGCAACCAGAAACTGATAACGCTGGATACATCACAATCATTTATTGATCCGGATCTGGAAGGAGACAGGAAAGATTTGGGACACCATAACTTCAGGTACCTGGTTGATTTTTTAAACAAAAACAACGAAATCAAATACATTGTTGATATTGGCTGTGGTGACGGAAAAAAATCCCTGTTAATGCAAAACTATCTCAAAGAAGAGGGCGTTCAGATTAAAGTGATTCCTGTTGATATTGCCAATGCTTATGACAATGTATATAACCACAACAAGCCACTGCCCATCAACATTATCCCGGCTCAGGAAATTGCTGGCGCTACACCAGCAACCACTTTGTTTACCGCCATACGCCCTTTTACCGAAGAGGACCGGGAAGCAGAGCAACTGACCAGGGAAATTGCACAGGGAAAAACCGATTATTACCTCACCACACTCCTGAAAAACAATCCCGGCTGTTTTGTACTGACCACCGAAGATCCGTACGCATCTTCACCCCAGCGTTACATTCCCCCGGAAATGGTGTACACCAGACATTACCATGCATTCGCAAATGCCTTTTCGCCGCACGATTATGAGACATTGTCTGATCGTCAAGCAAAGGCTGCGGAGATAAATGCAGAAAACGGTGATATTTACCGTTTAAACCAGTTGCTGGAAAAATTTCCTACCAGAGATCGGAATATTTATTTGTACTCGATCCCTCTAATCAGGGGAAATTTACAAAAGGAATTACCCAAGGAACCTGAGCAACTTCGCCCAGACAACATCTTCAATTCGTTTCTTCGAAATATCACATGTTTCGAGCCAATAAGTTCATATCTTGGAATTCAACGTGACTTAACAAGAAACAATTTGGAGATGCGTTGCTGGCATGTCTATCGTCAGGATATTACTACCTCAGAAGTTACCGAGCAAGGCACTAAAGAGCCCTGATTTTTTAAATTGAAACTAATAGACAGCCCGGTTTATGAATGGAACTCTCTATTGATATTCTGGTCCAAAAAGTAAGGACAACCTTTAAACCAGTTCATTCTGAGTAAGCGTTTGCAGTCTTATTACATGCTCATCGACAAGGAGTATAGTCATGATTAGAAGTATGGACACTGCCAATTTCCAGGCTCCGACAACAGAACAGGGAATTACAAGAGAAACTCCCCCTGACAAACCTGATCATGTCAGGCAAAAACGTGACATCGAGCCTCAATTAAAAACCGACGACGATGGAATTCAGCAACAACAGGCCGCCAGTCTTTCAAGCCGAACCATTACTGGTTTAAACGCTCATTCCGCAGCGTACCCTGAAACTCACTCGTATGGATATGCCCGTATGTATAATAATCCCCGGCGCAATTACTGTGCGAGCCATGCCAATGTATCGGGTACGGCTGAACCGAAAACTGCCCAGATCGGCAACCAGAAGCTGATAACACTGGATACTGCGCAATCATTTGTTGATTCGACCCAGGAGGCAGACAGGGACAATGTGGAACTCTTTAACTTCAACTTCCTGGTTGATTTTTTGCACAAAAACAGCGAAATCAAATACATTGTTGATATTGGCTGCGGTAACGCAAAGATATCTCTGTTAATGCAAAAATATCTCAATGAGCAGGAAGTTCAGATTAAAGTGATTCCTGTGGATATCGCAAATATTTACGGTAGTCTCTATGCAGTTTTCCACGACAAGCCACTGCCTATCAACATAATCCCGGCCCAGGAAATTGCTGACGCTACACCGGCAACCACTTTGTTTACCGTCTTACATCCTTTTACCGGCACGCCTTCAGAAGAAGAAAAACTCTCCGGGGAGATCGTAAGGGGGGAAACCGAGTATTACATCACCACACTCATAAAAAACAATCCCGGTTGTTTTGTCCTGGCCACCGAAGATCCCTATGCATCCTCACCCCAGCTTTATATTCCCCCGGAACTGGTGTACACCAAACATTACCATGCATTACCGAATTGCGTTTCGTCGGAAGATATTGAGACAAAATCCCTTCAAGAGGCAAAAGCTGCAGAGATGAATGCAGAAAATGGTGATATTGACCGGTTAAACCAGTTTCTGGCAAAACTTCCTGAGCAGCGGAGTCATTATCTGGCTATGACTTCTGCAATTACAGAGAGATTACAACGGCAAATGGACTTAAAACCCAGGCTATTCACGCCGGATTATATTTTTAATGCTTATCTCTGGGGAAAAAGGCTAGACGATAAGGCAATCAGGTCTCGCGCTCATATCAAATCTGTCCTGGAAAATTATGGACTGGAGCTGCGTTGCTGGCATGTTTATCGTCAGGACATCAGTGCCTCAAAAGTGACCAGCGAAACTGCGAAAGAGCCCTATTCTTCAAATTGAAGCTGCCAGACACCCTCTCCAGCCTGGGAACGAGCCGTCAACAACGCCCGGTTTATGGATTGAACTAATAACTAGTACTTTGGTCTAAATATGTAAGCACAGACTAAAACCGGCCCAAGCTGAATAAAATGTTTGATCTTTTTGATGACTCATCGACAAGGAGAAATGTCATGATTAGAAGTATGGACACTGCCAATTTACAGGCTCCGACGACACAACAGGAATTTACCAGAGAAACTCCCCCTGACAAACCTGATCATGTCAGGCAAAAACATAACATCGCCCCACAATTGCAAACCGACGGCGATGGAATTCAGGAACAACAGGCCACCAGTCTTTCAAGCCAAACCATTACTGGCTTGAACCCTCATTCTGCGTCGTCACCTGAAACTTACTGGGAATGTGAGCATATGGATAATAATCCCCGGCGTTATTGCTGTGCGAGCTATGCCAATGTACCCGGTACGTCTGAACCGAAAACTGTCCAGATCGGCAACCAGAAACTGATGACACTGGATACTTCGCAATCATTTATTGATGCGGCCCTGGAGTCAAACAGGGGTCATTTGGAACTCTTTAACTTCAGCTTTCTGGCTGATTTTTTAAGCAAAAACAGCGAAATCAAATACATTGTTGATGTTGGCTGTGGTTTTGGAAAAATATCCCTGTTAATGCAAAGCTATCTCAAAGAGCTGAACCCCCAGATCAAAGTAATTCCTGTAGATATCGGAAATGCTTATGCTATGCAGGATGGAACTTACTGTGACGACCCGCTGCCCATCAACATAATCCCGGCTCAGGAAATTGCTGGCGCTAATCCTGCGACCACTTTGTTTACCGCTATACACCCTTATACCGGCTTGCCTTCGGAAGAAGTACAACTTTGTAAAGAGATTGCACAGGGGAAAACTGATTTTTATCTCACCACACTCATAAAAAACAATCCTGGTTGTTTTGTCCTGATCACCGAAGACCCGCACGCATCCTCACCCCAGCAATATATTCCCCCGGAACTGGTGTACACCAAACATTACCACGCGCTCGCTCAAAGCATTACGCTGGAGGAGCGTCAGACAGAACCCCGTCGCCAGGCAATAGCCGCAGAAATGAACGCAGAAAACGGTGATATCTACCGGTTAAACCAGTTGCTGGCAACACTTCCTTCGCGGCAGGCTATTTATCTGTTTTTTACCTCCATAAATACAGAAAGGTTTGAACGGGAAATATCCTTAGCACCCTGGCAATACTCGCCGGATTATATCTTCCATTCGGCTCTTGAACCCATGTCACAGGACGTGGGGATTAAATCCTACGAAAACATCAAATCCGAGGTCGCAATACATAACCTGGGGCTGTTTTGCTGGCATGTCTATCGCCAGGATGTCAGTGCCTCAGAATCTTCCAGCCAGGCGGCTAAATCAAATTGAAGCTACCGGAGGGCTGTCGACCGGACAGCCCGGTTTTGTGGTGGGGATACACAGACCAGGCTGTTCTAGAAACAGTTTGTAGGTCTCGGCAGACCTGCAATTCTGGCAGCCAGTTTGGCGGGACTGCCGGGAAACAGCTTCATCAGATAGAGACTGTTCCCCTTCTCTTTTCCCAGCTGGTTGGCAACGTATTTCACAAAAGGTCTTTGACTGGGAGCGTGTTCAAATTGCTGATAATACTTTCTGAGCAGATTAAGGATTTCCCAGTGCTCATCGGTCAGAATAACTTGCTCTTCAGCAGCTAACTGACCCGCTACCTCTGGATTCCAGTCACTGAGGTTGACCAGATAACCGTCTTTATCAAGCATCAAATCCGACATATTCTAAAACCAGCTCACCACCTTGTCGTTGGCCACCGTCAGCTCAACAAAGCCCTGATAGTCCACCATACCAATATCGAGATCGTCTCTGTTTGTGATTCCCCGGGCCAGAACATCCGCCTCCAGCACATAGACGGTTACATGCCTGAGAAGATCCGATAAAACATCACTGGCTTCGTACAAAGCGTAAACGCCCTCTTCCAGAAGCAGAACACTGTCACCGGCATTAAGGGCTCTCAGGCAGAGCTCCAGGGGTTGTCCGGTTTTATTGACGGTATGCAGAGTAGCCATCAGAAACTCAATACCTTATCTTGCTGTGCCAGGAAAGAGGCCACCGCGTCCCCTTCCAGCAGTGTGTACAGGGGTAATAACTGCTCTGGATCAAGGTGACGCTCTGTCAGGGATTCTCCATCCACATAAACTGTTTCAATGCCATAGAGCTCCAGGGATTGAAAAAGGGCTGAAAGTTTTTTCCTTTGCAGCTGTCCGGGAGACTGCCCATCCAGGATCTGATAAACACCATCCCCCATCAGCAACAGACGGGTTGGGATCTCGTAGGATGCAGAAACCAGCACAGCGTCCAGGGCTTCTTTGGCAAATTGACCACGGTAAGGGGCCTGAGTCGATATAATACAAATGGATTGACTCATGCTTAGTCTCCAAAAGTAACCAGACGATCGGCCACAATCGTCGCTTCAATTAACTGGCCCAGTCCCGAGAGATCATACCCCTCTCTGAGATTGCTTCCAGACAGTTCGTACCTTTCAGCTTCTTCAGTATTCACCACACCTCTGCGAAGAGCCGCTGCGACGCAGACAACGGCATCAATACCCTGCTCCGTTATCAGCTTTTGCCATTGCTCTGGCAGATTCACCTCATCCTGTGGTGGAGAAACCAGGCTGGAAGCATTGTGCACACCCTCCTGATAAAAAAAGACCCGAATAATCTCATGGCCACAAGCCAGCAGGGCCCTGGCAAAAGAAAGCGCTGTCAGTGAAGACTGCCCGGTGCCGGAGGCACCGTATACAGCCAGTGCGTATTTCATTCAAAGACTCCCTTCGACAAAAAAATACCCCGGGGATACCGGGGTATTTATATGGGCCATCGAATACTTAGTCGTCAGACATGCCCAGCAGAGAAAGCAGAGCCGTAAACAGATTGTAGATATTCAGATACAAAGAGACGGTAGCGCGGATATAGTTAGTTTCGCCGCCGTGGATGATACGGCTGGTATCAAACAGGATAAAACCGGACATCAGCAATACAATGGCAGCAGACAGTGCCATAGATGCCGCCGGGATCTGGAAGAAGATCAGGGCGATACTGGCAATGACGGCCACAATCAGGCCAACCATCAAGAACCCCCCCATAAATGAGAAGTCCTTGCGGGTAACCAGTACATAGGCAGACAGAGCAAAGAATACGACGGCTGTTCCGCCCAGGGCCTGCATCACCAGAGAAGGACCATTAGGCAGAGCCAGATAAAAGTTCAGCATAGGGCCAAGAGCTGCGCCCAGAACACCGGTGAAAGCAAAAACAGCCACCAGACCTTTGCCTGAGTCAGCGGTTTTATTGACAACGAAAATCAGACCAAAACCTACCAGGCTGAGCACCAGGGCAGTGATACGGCTGATTTCCAGTGCCATGGCCACACCAGCAGTAAAAGCACTGAACAGCAGTGTCATACCCAACAACAGGTAGGTGTTGCGCAAAACACTGTTGATCTCAATGCCGCTGCCAACCTGTGTCGGCCTTGACGCTATAACGGTAGATTTTCGTTCCATCTTTTTATTCCTCACGTTGGGAGATATATAAGGAGTATACCAGAGCTGAACATGTCGGCTATATCCAAAACTTCGTTTTACATGATGCCCACAGTACCCTGATGGCGTTACAAAATCGTAACAATCGTTACTTTTTCCGATGCTTTGCCATAAATATTTTTCCATTCAGGAGATATCCTTTGGTTTTCAAGGGTTTGACAGTTGATCGTTTTCAGGTAATATTCATTCCCGTTGCTGCGGAGGGATGGCTGAGCGGTTGAAAGCACCGGTCTTGAAAACCGGCGTGGGTTAATAGCCCACCCAGGGTTCGAATCCCTGTCCCTCCGCCATATTTAAATTTCCTTTGAAATCAGATATCTGTAGGCAGTTACTTGGGTGACAGCTTGCTTTTACTGTGAATTTTCACCTGATACGGTGGGTTGGCTGAGTGGTTGAAAGCACCGGTCTTGAAAACCGGCGTAGGTTAATAGCCTACCCAGAGTTCGAATCTCTGACCCACCGCCATCTATTACGAAAACCTCTGGAATCATGCTGGTCTGTTTGCGAGTTTCATTTGTTTGAAACCTTATTGCTTCAGACATCCTTATCTGAACGCTTTATTTAAGACTCCAGATCTTCGAAATTTTTCAATCATGATCAAATATAGTGAATATCTCCCTGGCATTACGGGTGGTTGCAGCAGCAATCTCTTCAGCATCTACACCCAGTATTACACTCAGTGCATGGACCACATAGGGCAGATTAGCAGGAACATTATCAACTCTTTTTTTACTACCCTTCACAGGATTATCTTTTCGGGGCATCACCTGGAAGGGGCATAAAAAGGGTGCATCAGTCTCAATCATCAGACGATCCCGCAGAACATCCCATCCAACAGTACGCAATGCTTCCACCAGATCTCTGTTGCAGCCACCAGCAATCCATCCTGTAATTCCAATAGAGCACCCCAGATCGATGTAATCTTGCAGAGCCTCGCTATTGCCGGTGAAACAGTGAACGCAGGCCATTTTTTTCACGGGCAGTTGCTCAATATAATCCACCAGAATTTCCTTGAAATCGTCATGAGCGTCACGCTCATGCAAAAACAACGGTTTTTTCATTTCTACAGCCAGTGCCAGCTGCTGCCGAAAAGCTTCTTTCTGATCTTCCACAGGCGAGTATTTTCGATTGTAATCAAGCCCGCACTCACCCACTGCGATGCAGCGTTTGCGATCCTTCTTAAGCATTTTTTTCATCGCCGGGATGCCACCATCTTTCAAAAAGTCTCTGGCATCGTGAGGATGACAACCCACTGTGTAGTATAAAGAACATCGTAAGGCATCAGAGGAATCGCCAATAGCCATTGCCTGATCAGTTTCTCTGCCTGACACAGGGAAGGGTTTCCCCCATTTCATTACCTCATTTTGAACCTGTCTGGATACCGGGATAGACGAACCGGTTAAAATTATAGTGCCGACCCCCGAACGGGCAGCATCAGCAACAACTGCGTGCAAGTTTTGAAACCTACTATTCCCGACCAGATTGGCACCAATATCTATCAGCGGAGTATCATACCGGGGTCTCTCCAGCAGTGATTTCAGTTTTACTTTTGCCCCTTTTTTTGCAGGAATTAACTGAGAACCAGTGGAAGCATCACCTCTGTCAGAATCAGTCCGCTGCAAACCAGCCAGGGTTGAGTTCTGGCGATATCGGAACTTAAGTCCTATGTTAACCAAAGCCTGCTGCCCCTGAGCTGCGCCCTGGCTTGGGTTAGTTCGATGGCGGGCAGCACAGGGTGGATAGTCGGCAACAGACTTGTCTGAGCGCTTTTTCTTCTTGCCTTTCCGTGCTCGTGAATCAGCGACCAACGCCCAGCCTGCTTCCGAACCCTGTCTGTCAGAATGAAGCCTGGCATTTTGTACTTCTTCCCTGTAAGCGTCAGAGACCATGGTTTCAGAGCTCAGTTTGCCTGCTTCTGATGACTGATACCGGGCTGCTGAATTATCAACACCTTTTGCCAGAAGCTCCGGTATTTTCTTTTCTCCTCTCATTCCAGGAGGCGATCCTTTAGTCACTTCCTGCTCATCGAGTTGAGATTCACGATTCAGGCATTTGAGACACTTATTGGAGGCGACAGCAGGTTTATTACAATGTTGGCATAACCCAGTGTTGGGTGCCCCTCCTGACCCATCATCTCCTCCACTCCTTCTTCCACTGCGGCTGCCTTGATTTTGCCGACCATAACCTCTTTGAGATTGGGCATTGGTCGATGGTTTCACACTAAGGTCAGCCATTGCCTTCTCAACCTGAGCGGTTTCTCCGGAGCAACCGATCACTGAGGGGCAATGGCCCGGAAAAACAGATACACTTCGTAATTGTTTAGGACTTAGGATGAACTCTTGCTTTGCATAGCGACTGTAGTCTTCTGGTTGCAGCGATTGTGCCGGGTTGCTGCCCAGGTAATGATCAAATGCAGCTTCCGGATTAGCGGGATTTGCAGACAATGTCAGAAAAAGTTCTGAATTCCGTTCAAGATTTGCCTCCCTTATCCTGTTCCACAGTTCCTGCGAAATTATGATCGCCTGCTCATTCCAACCCTGCCTGATTTTTAGCACAATCCGGTTATCCCAGACCTGTTTTTTAACAGTCTGACCGTTAGTGTCAGGAACAAGCAGCAGCACCATTCTGCTGACCAGTTCACTCACCCATTCAAAAGCGTAAAGTGGGGCTATCCCGTTTCCCGGCCTTTTCTTGAATAAGTCGTCTAAGTCATCACTACCGCCAAAACCGCCACCACCAGAAGAGCTTGCGAATGGCTGACTGCTATCGGCAATATCAGCGGCTCCGGGTATTACAAAAGGGCCATCTAAACGTGTTTTGTCATCGAGATAATCAGGCCCATTTTTTACAGCCTGTTTACTGCGGAAAAAAATTTCGACAAATGATGCTTTTTTGTTTCTGTCAGTAATACTGCCATAATTATTGCTTCTCAAAGGCGACGGTAAACCAGTACTTTCTGAAACTATACTGCTGCATTCCGGCTCTAAAACCCATCCATTCTCATTGTCTTCAATGGACAGAACCAACGACTTATTTCCTTTCGGCAAGCGCCAACTGGCCGAGTACTCATGTTGCCAGTGATCACTGTCTGGCGCCAATGGAACCAGCCTCACTCCCCCGTTTTGTATATCCGGCATAGCCTGGCCCGTCAGAGGCTCTGCAATTACCGGGGGGTGAGGCAAATTTCCCGTTGAAAATGCGGGTGGCGTCCTGAAACAAAAATTAAACAAGTGACCTGGTTGGCCATTGAGGATGATATAAAGCTGATTGCTCTCCAGTTCAGAAATTGTTTTGATGTTCTCGTCAAACGCCTTGCGATCATAATTAAGATGGAGAGGCGGGCTGCCACCTATAAATGACAGTTTGCTAATCCCTTCCGATGTCTCACTCTTTTTTTCAATGGCTTTGGAAGAACTCAACCAACCAGTCCAGCTCAACAGGTTGGTAAATTCAGCACTTTGAGCAACAAACGGCAAAATGACAGACACTACGAACAAGAGAAACAGGTGAGTCATAGTGAGAAATCTTGCTGTTTTCATAATTGGATTTGCCTGCAGGCTTTATAATTGAGACATAACAATAGACCCTAAATTTGAAGATATTTAATTTATCTTCCTTTTGTTTTCGTACCTGTCAGAAAACACTGGTCCTCCAAAAATGGGTTCATACTTCTGTCTAACTATTTGCTAAATTGTCCTAATAAACTTGTCCTTTAGAGTCAATACAATGATACAGAAAGAATATGTACGCTGTGCTGTATTGATTGTCGCACTGGTAATCTGTTCGGCTGCACAGGCAAAAACCGCTGTTTTATATTTTAAAAGCAATACAGATAACAGCTACTGGGCCAAGCACACGGATGAGGGTAAGTGTATGGATGATAATCCTATGGATGATATTGGTTTCAATGGACTTAGAACCCGGGTTCCGCCGGGAGCTGTGACACATATATACTATTCCTCGTCGTTTTTTAACTGCGCATGGCATCAGTCCTGGTTCGATTTCACTGTCAGTGATGTCCAGGGACATGAGGCACTCATAAGATGGTACAAGCTCGCAGATAACATATTACCTTATTTGCGGATACGTAGTGACCCCGACCATCTTATTAAAGACTGGTATTCGACTTATGGTGATGACAGTGTGTCACGGGGAGGATATTTCTCTACAACTATTACCCTAAGCTATTGAGATAGTTGGACAGACTCGCCCCCTAATCCTCCGCCATTATAAAAAGCCCCTGATCAGCATAAAAAGTGGTCAGAGGCTTTTTTCATTTCAATAACTCCGTGCTATCACTGCTGCAGAGAAAATGCTTATGCTGCGCCAGACACTCTTCAGCAACACTTCTCAATTCTTCTTCAACAACTCAAGCTGCAAAATGGACTGTTCAAATCCCTGACCGGCGGCCAATTTATAATAGGTTTCAGAAAGCTCTTTGTTCATGGGGATGCCATGACCCATCTGGTACATTCTGGCCACCCAATGCTGAGCACAGTCCAGCCCATTGTCGGCTTCTACTTTGAGTACCTCAAACGCTTTGGCATAATCACCTGCGATATAGATGGCCAGACCTGATGAACAGCGTTTATTATCTACCATCTGTTCAGCCATCAAATGCAATGGAAATAAAATCAGCAACAGTGCTAATCCTTTAGCCTTCATGTCAAACACTCCCTGTTAGTTATGTGTGCTTCCTATATTGACAGAAAATTAACAAAGAAATGAAATTTTTCTTCTCAAATTTGCGTTATCAACCATAGCTGCTCAAACCGTGCACTCAAGCTGAAGCCGACTGATCTTTTGAGTCAGCTCTTCATAAACAAGCTGCCTGAACCAGATATGAGCCGGTTCTTTCATATACCTCTCATGCCAGATGATTGAGTAGGTAAAAGGCTTTTGCTCCATGGGAAAAGGCAGTATCGCCAATCCATAGTGACTGGCACAGCTTCTCACCAACCCATAAGGTGCTGTCAATATATAATCGGTATTGGCTACCAGAGCCAGTGCGGCAATAAAGTGCGGCACCCTCAGGGCAATTCGTCTGGACAATCCCCGCTCTTCCAACAGGTAGTCAACAGCACCCTTACGCTCCCCCCCCATGGTAATCAGTGCGTGGGAATGGCTGGCATAGCGCTCAATATCCATGCCCTGCTCCAGCAGAGGGTGTGAATCTCTGACAACACAGGCAAACTTGTCCTGACCTATTCCTCGCCCATGAATCATTGCCGGCGCGTCGGTGATAGAGCAGACAGCCAGATCGACATTCTGCTGATCCATCTCATGGAGCAAATGCGAACGCCAGGGCACAATTTCGAGCGAAATTCCCGGAGCCTCACGACTTAGCCTCCTGATGACTTCAGGCAGTAAAACGTGAGCCCCATAATCTGAAGAGGCCATTCGAAAGCTGTGCTCAGACTCTGCCGCTATGAAACGGGGAGGCTCAATTAACTGGCTGATGTCTTGCAATGATTTTTGCAAGTCCAGGGCTATACCCTGGGCCCGTGGTGTCGGTGCCAACCCCTGGGGAGTCCGGGTGAACAAAGGGTCATCAAAAAGTACCCGAAGTCTGGCCAGACTTCGACTGATGGCAGGCTGAGTCAGATTTAATCGACCAGCAGCACGGGTCACACTTCGCTCTTCCATCAGGACCTGCAACACCGGCAGCAAATTTAAGTCGGAAGACGACAGATTATCAACAGGCAAACTCATTACTCACAATCATGATCAATATAACAATGATGCATTGGAGTCATATTGAGTACAACGATAAATTATCCCCTGAACTATCTGTTTCAGGACATTCGTTCATGTTTATAGAGAAAAATTGCGAGATTCATCTTGCCAGACGCCCCGAAGGTTTGCCAGACAGCACCTGCTTCAAACTGGTTTCTCAGCCCGTTGCAGAGCTGAAAGAGGGTGAAGTTCTGGTTAAAAACCTTTGGATGTCTGTTGACCCCTACATGCGTGGACGCATGGTCGATCGCAAAAGCTATGTGCCACCCTTTGCTTTGGATGCCGCCCTCGAAGGTGCAGCCATCGGCGAAGTCATAGAGTCACGAAATCCATCCCTGCCGACAGGTAGCAAAGTGTCCAGCATGAAAGGCTGGCGCGAGTATTTCATTTCTGATGATAAAGACCTTCAATTGCTACCCCAGACAGAAATTGACGATCAGGCCTTCCTGGGAATAATGGGTATGCCTGGCATGACAGCCTGGGTGGGATTAACACAAATTGCAGAACTGAAAAAAGGCGACCGTGTTTTTGTTTCTGCTGCATCCGGAGCAGTAGGGTCGACCGTCTGCCAGATTGCAAAGCTCAAGGGTTGTTATGTTGTCGGCAGTGTTGGCTCCGACGATAAAGCCCGTTACCTGCAGGAAGAATTGAAAGTCGATGCAGTGGTCAATTACAAGACCGTACCTGACCTGGCGAATGCCATTGCCGAAGCCTGCCCTGAAGGCATTGATGTCTATTTTGACAATGTCGGCGGCCAGCACCTTGAAGCCGCCCTCAATCTAATGAACGATCATGGACGTATAGCTGTATGCGGCATGATAGATCAATACAACTCAACTGCTCCTGTTCCCGGACCAGCCAATCTGGCTCAGATAATTGTAAAAAAACTGAAAATGCAGGGCTTTATTGTGTTCGAACATTGGGAGCATTACCCCGAGTTTGTCCAACAGATGGGCCACTGGATACAGGAAGGCAAGATCTCCTGGAAAGAAACGGTTTTTGAAGGTATCGAGCAGGCCCCTGAAGCTTTTCTCGGGCTTTTCTCTGGCATTAATACCGGCAAAATGCTCGTTAAACTCAGCTAATCAGTATTAGGTTTAATCATGAAAAACTTTTCATTTCACAACCCAACACGCATTCACTTTGGCAAAGGCATGATCGCCCGTATTGCTGATGAAGTCCCTCGTAATGCCAGAATTCTGATCACCTATGGCGGTGGTAGCATTAAAAAGAACGGCACTCTTGATCAAGTCAGGGAAGCCCTGAAAGAGCATACGTCCATTACCGAGTTTGGCGGTATTGAGCCTAACCCTTCCTTTGAAACACTGATGGAAGCGGTTGCTCTGGCAAAACAGGAAAACATTGATTTCTTGTTGGCCGTAGGTGGTGGCTCGGTCATTGATGGCACAAAGTTTATTGCCGCAGCCATTCCATTTGAAGGAGATCCCTGGACCATTCTCAGTGAGCACGCCAGGATTCATCAGGCCATACCTGCTGGCAACGTTCTTACCCTTCCGGCAACAGGCTCGGAAAGTAACTCAGGGTCAGTTATTACCCGCAGAGCCACCAATGACAAGTTGGCTTTTAGCAGCCCCGAAGTCTTTCCACAATTTACTGTGCTGGATCCGGAAACCACTTATAGCCTTCCGCAAGGCCAGACCGCTAACGGTGTCGTAGACGCCTTTGTCCACGTAATGGAGCAGTATCTGACGACCCGCGAAAATGCCCCTGTTCAGGATCGCTATGCCGAAGGTTTGCTGTTAACCCTGATTGAGCAAGGCCCGGTTGTACTCAAACAACCCCGGGAATATGAATCCAGAGCCACCATCATGTGGGCTGCAAATCAGGCCTTGAATGGTCTGATTGGCGTGGGTGTGCCCCATGACTGGTCTACTCATATGATTGGCCACGAGATCACTGCCCTGTTTGGCCTCGACCATGCCCAGACACTGGCCATCGTGCTCCCCTCAGTGATGCATGTCATGAGAGAAGAGAAAGCGTCCAAGCTGCTTCAGTATGCTGACAGGATCTGGGGCATTAAGGAAGGCAACGACCAGGAGAAGATGGATTCAGCCATCAGCAAAACCCGCGAATTCTTTGAACAGATGGGTATTAAAACGCGTTTGTCCGATTATGGCATTGAGGAAAGCGCCATCGCTGACCTTGTTGATCAGCTGAAACGGCACAAAATGACTGCACTGGGAGAAAAGCAGAATATTACTCCTGAAGTTGCCACCAAAATTCTCAGGCATGCCGCCTGACCATATGGAGATGAACTTATGAAGGTGTTATTCGTCCTGACATCCCATGACAAGCTGGGAGATACAGGTGAGAAAACGGGTTTCTGGATCGAGGAGTTTGCAGCGCCCTACTATGTGTTTGCGGATCACAATGCCGAGGTAACCCTCGCATCCCCGAAGGGTGGCCAGCCGCCCATTGACCCCAAAAGTGCCCAACCGGACTCTCAGACTGCAGCCACAAAAAGGTTTGATTCGGACGGTGCCCTGAAAAACAAGCTGTCAAATACCTTAAAGCTGTCTGAGGTTTCTGCTGACGAATACGATGCCATCTTTTATCCGGGTGGCCATGGCCCTTTATGGGATCTGGCCCATGACAAAAACTCTATAGCCCTGATAGAAGCATTCGCGAAACAGGGAAAGCCTGTCTCTGCCGTATGTCATGCACCAGCCGTTTTGCTGAATGCAAAGAAAGGAGACAATACACCACTGATCAGTGGCAAGAGAGTCACCGGTTTCAGCAACAGCGAAGAGGCCGCTGTAGGTTTAACCGATGTGGTTCCCTTTCTTCTGGAAGATGAGCTCAAAAACAAGGGAGGCCAATACAGCCAGGGAGATGACTGGTCACCCTACTGTATTACCGATGGTTTACTGGTAACCGGGCAAAATCCAGCTTCTTCAGAAGCTGTTGCAGAAGTTGTCCTGTCGATGCTCAGCTGACGCTGGCATTGTAGCAGCCTGTCGGACTTGAGCGTCCGTAGCGAGGATTGCAAGAAATTGAGGATAAAAATCTCTGTTTCTGAGGAGAATAGCGAGCTATTTGACGAAGAAACAGAGATTTTTAGACCAATTTATTGCAACCGCAGTAGGACAGTCTTAAGTCCGACAGGCTGCTAGGAGCCTGACCGAGAATAGCGCCCGTAGCGAGGACGGCAGAAAATTGAGGATGAAAATTCGGTTTTGTGAGGAGAATAGCTAGCTATTTGACGAACAAAAGCGGATTTTCAGACCAATTTGCTGCCGCCGCAGTAGGGCAGCTATTCTCGGTCAGGCTCCTAGGCCTGCTTTGGTATTCTCTTTTCAAAGCAGGCTTTGGAAACAGCCACTCTCTTCTCTTATGAAGTAACCTGACCAACAATGCCTCTGACCAACAATGCCTCTGACTATCAATGCCTCTGACTATCCGGGAAAATCAATACTAATTAACTACCAGGGAATCAGGGAGCCGTCGTATGCTAGAAACTGACCAGTCTGCTCAGAACTTAAACGACGAATCACCTCCAACATCCGCTGGGCTGAGTGCTGCGAAGAGAAGAGTTTTTCGGGTGGAACATTTTTTTTAAATGGCTCGGTAAGCTGAGTATCTACCGTTCCGGGATGAATGGCCACAATACAACCATCGGGCTTTTTCCTTCGCCACTCATGGCTGAGTGTCTTCAACACCATATTAAGAGCCGATTTCGATGCCCTGTAGCTGTACCAACCCCCCACCCTGTTATCTTCAATACTACCCACCCTTGCAGACAGTGCAACAAACCGGGGGCATTCACTGCCTTTAAAATTTTTCAGGAAGTAACGGGCCAAAAAAAGTGTCGACAGAACATTCACAGCCATTGTTTTGTGAAAAAAATCTGAATCTATCTGAGTAATCGATTTTTCAGGCATCTGAGTGGGAGTATGCAGCATTCCCGAAGCATTGATAATCCAGTCAATTGGCCCAACGCTATCGGCAAGCTGTTCAACGGAATCGGCATCGGTAAGGTCTGACCTGTGCCATTGAACGGAGTTTACGGAATTATTATTTTCTGGAGAGTTTTTGGAATCCGGAGAGCTTCTGAAAAAAGTGGCATGTACTTGCGCTTCTGGCATTTCATGCACGATCTCTTCGACAAAGGCCCGACCAATTCCACCACTGCCACCAGCAACCAGTATTTTCATAGAAGCCTCAATTAGATGCGTCACTCATCCTACGCATTCCGATGAATCTGGATCACATTTTATCGCAATAATCAATTTCAACTGGCTCCCGCGCTCCACATGGGAACCAGCTACCGATATACATCAGAGATTAGACAATGGATTGGCTGACTCTCCCCAGGGGGGGGTAAACATTTCGACTACTTTTTCCTGAGGAACCTCTTCAATCACTGGATAAGCCCATTGTGGCTGATTATCCTTATCCACCAGAAGCGCTCTGACCCCTTCCTGAAAATCGCCTTTCAGCACACAGTTGATGGAGAGCAAGAGTTCACTCTGAAAGACTTCCTTCAAAGAGACATGCCGACTCTTTTTAAATTGCTCGTAGGCAACCACAGCCGACAGAGCCGAACCCGTCAGAGCTATATTGCGTGCCTGCTCAAGCCAGCTGTCTTCTGTTTCCAGCGCTTTCAGATCAGCAATGATCGCCGAAAAGTTTGACTTGTCCATCATTCGGGCTATTAAATCACGGTGTTCCCTGATCTTGGAGTAAGGCAACCAGCCAGCACTGTTATCTGCATAATATTGAACAACATCAGAGGTCACCTGATAATGGTCTCCGGACCAGTCAGCCTCCTGAAGTGATTCCAGCACATTTTTTCTAAAGGCATGATCAATAAATCGGTTAGCCAGACCCAGGTACATAGCATCCGCAGGATTTAAACGACACCCGGTCAAAGCCATAAACAGACCAATTTTTGCGGGCAGGCGATTCAAGATCCATGAACCACCGACATCCGGATAAAGTCCTATCGTAATTTCAGGCATGGCCATAACAGAAGTGTCGGTCACTACACGAAAGTCTGCCCCGGCCATGAGGCCAAAACCGCCCCCCATAATGACTCCGTTACCCCAGCAGATCACGGGTTTTCGGTAGGTATGAATCAGGTAGTCAAGACGGTATTCTTTTTCAAAAAACTGCCCCGGGGCACTGGTATCCCCATCAAGAACACTTTGCCTGAGAGAACGGACATCTCCACCCGCACAAAACGCTTTTTCCCCAGCCCCCTGAAGAAAAATACAGACGATTTTGTTGTCTTCCTGCCATTCACTGAATTGTTCATAAAGGCTGTCTAACATCGCTTTGTCGAGAGAGTTAAGATTGCCCTCAGCATTCAGAGTGATAACACCAACTTTATGCCCGGAGGCTGTATCAAGCCTGTCAAATAGGACCTTTTCGGTCATTTCTTCTTCTCCTGCAATGACCGGCGATAAACCGTTCAATCGTTATTCTGTGCTCACCCAGGGTCACTGGATAGGTAGTTCTCTCACTGATCCACTATATGAGACCAACGTGGGCTTTTCAAACCTGATCTGATCTACATCAACCACACCAGTGCATTTGCCGATAGCAAAATAAAGGCCCCTCCTATTCTTGAAGAGACCTGTGCATAGGGCATGAGATACATACGACGGCTGGCTGATAATACCGCCACATCTCCGGTTCCCCCCATATTTGCCATACACAGCCCCGCCGTTACAGAGGCTTCTATGGGATAAAAACCCAGTATTTTTCCAGCCAGTCCTGCACCCAGTATGGCCCCTGTGACAGTCGTCACTACCAGAATGAAATACTGCAAAGAGATCACTTGTGCAATCTGATGAAGATCCGTAAAGCCTATTCCTATACAGGCAAGTAAAGCAGGCGTAAGAGACATCACCATAAAATCGCCCCACAGAGCAGCTCCTTCTTCAACGCTGGAAGGAAACACTCCCAGCGCTTTGACAAGGCCGACAGAGAAAATCATTAAGGCGTAAGGATGCAGAGAAATGAACAGACTGAGCAAATAACCTAAAACATAGAAACCGCTCGCAACAAAAAGTCCGATCCCTATCTTCGCCAGATCGGGAACAGGCTCGACTTTATCTTCATGGGGCTCTTCATGGGGAGTGGCCTTCTGACTTTTCATCAGTTTGCCATTGCCTGTCAGACCGGGCTTGATCTTGCCCAGCCTTTCCAGCAACCCCGCTGCAATAATGGCGACCAGATTACCCAGTACAACCGCCGGGACCATTTTTGACAAAACCGTCGTAACGTCGGAGTTCAGAATATTGGCAAAGATCTCTGCCAGCGGGACAGCTCCAGCACCCATACCGCCACCCATGATGGGCAGTCCAACATAGAAGACAGCTTCAACAAAGCCAGTACCAATGAGCATACCTGCCAGCCCCACCAGAGTAATGGCACCCAGAACACCGCCGACGATCACCGGTAAATACCAGAGTGCTGATCGCAGCAGCAGCTGCCTGTCCATACCGAACAAACTGCCGGTAATAAGGCCTGATATAAACAAAGTGAGAAAACCCTGATTTCGGACAAAATCAGAGACACTGTCACTGGTCTCGGCTGGAATACCCCCCGTCGCTACCATCAGGCTGGAGCCAAAAATGATGACAATCGGCCCTCCGCCCAAATAGTTACGAATCCAGCTCAAACGTTCGCCAAGGGTATTGAGCAGAGCACCCAGAGCCATAATAAAAGGAATCAGTCCGACCATCCCGGTTGGCAGGTGACCGGTACAACCGGCAGCAATCACAACCACACCAGGCAAACTCAGCCAGAACAGCATCGCCCGCCGGGGTGATCGCCTCCCTACCTGCTGCAACAACATTTCATCAATAACCGTCGCTATGCGTTAGTTTTACGATGTCTCTAACTAATAGCAAAGTTGGGAAATAGTGGTGCTTTTTCAGGGAGACATTTTCTTCGGGCAGAAAAAAACCGGGAGATTTTCAAGGTGGGCTTCAAGAAAAGTGCGGCGGAACTAATTCGTTATTCCGATTATCCATGAGCTTGAGAAATTCTTTTGGAATAAACCCAGGCCAGAGAATTAGTCTGGCCTGGATACGAGAACTCAGCTTTCCCCTTCCGCCTGAGCTTTGCCAACAGACTCTACAGTCAATCTTCCCTTATCTTCGAGAAGGGTATCCAGCGCCTGCTGAATCTCCTTAACAGAGACGGTCTTCACTTCTTCAGCAATAAGCTTCTGGAAATCAAAACCGGCTTCCTGACCATCCAGGGACTGCCAGAAACGGGAGCTGCGTTCATCCAGGTTGGCATCTTTTTTCAAAAGATCACCCAACAGGCCCTGACGATACTGCTCTAACTCTTCATCGGTCAGGGATTTTATCTTCTCTTTCTGGCCCTTAAGAAAGGCTTCTACCTTCTCCTCAATACCTTCCGGCCCGAGCACGGGAGATTGCACCACAAAGATTAAGCCGGGATGACGTTCAACAGGACGGGGACCAGCAAAGACGATGTAACCCAGCTGCTGCTCAGTCCGCAATTGGTTGAAGAAGGGGGTCGCCAACAATCTTCCCAGCAGGGAGTACACGGCACGATCTCTGTCATTAGTACCAGGGCGCTGGTAGTAAGTGATATAGAGAGAGTCATTGTGGTTAAAGTCAGTCTTGATGGTGCGCTTCTTATCCTTCAGAAGATTAAGAGGCTGCCTGAATTGACGGCCACGGTTGTCTTTCGTTAACAAAGCTTTTTCCACCAGCTCAGCCAGCTTCATAGCCTCTTGTGAACTGTGGTTTCCATGGACCAGCATCTGGATATAAATTGAACGATAGAAGTCACTGGCAAACTGTTTAACATCACTGAAGGTCACCTTTTCAGCGGCTGCCAGTAACGTCTTATCGTCACGATAGGTGGGATAAAGTTCCTGGCTCAAACGATCCATACCCAGTCGATAGGGTGGCTGGAACTGCTTGTTTTTGAGCCTTCTGATCAGCAGCGCCTTCTCCTGGTCAAAACCGGCCTGATCGGGGTTGAACTGCCTGATGGCCTTGAGAATGTCTTTTAGCAGAAGCTCCTGCTTATCCTGATAGCCAGACAGCGCAATGGTCAGCCCTTCCCGGCTGGATGAAACACCGTAGTTCAGGCCCGCTTCTTTGGCTGGGTAGCCGTATTCATTCAGACTTCGTCTCAGGAGGACGCTGTAGAGTTGCATCTCTACGAGATCGGCTTCTGTTTCGGAAGCCTTCCCGGAGGATATCTTGATGCGAACATTGGCTTTGGGCACTTCAAAGCTGCTGTCTGTCATACTCCAGACTTGAAAGCCGGGCTCTTCCAGTAACACCCCGGGCTTATCACCGGAACTGCTTTCACGCAGCTTCAAATCCCGGGCAATAAAGTCATTAGGCTCGGGAATGGTCATTTCTGCATGAACCTGAGGCGATAAAAGTTGCTTCACCAGGGTATCAGACAGAGGTTTGATACTGTAATGAGTCTTGAAATAGGGCTCGACCTGATCCGTTTCAAGGCCTCTGGCAATAACAACCTGCCTCATGTTCGAAGGCTTCATTTGATCAAGCAGATCACTGATCAGCTCGCGATCAAAGTCTTCGTAGAGGTAGCTGGTCCGCAAAATATCCTGAGGCGGGATATCGTGAATGCGAGAAGCCAGTCCGGATGCGGTCTGCTGTGGATTGGCATCTTCCTGGTAACGGAATCCCAGTTCTGCCAGCTGACGAGCTTCCTCGTATATCCGGAGCTCCAAACCCTGTTTGCGAACCAGATCCAGATAATCAAACACCAGGGCAGTCATCTCGTCGACCTGCTCCAGACCTTTTGGAGTCAACTCCATTCGAACCGTGAACTCACTGAACTCTCCGGGTAAATGGCTGGAATAAGAAGACAGCGACTCTATCAGACCACGCTCCTTCAAATAACTGTGCAGACTGCCCTCACCTTCATAACCCAGTATTCTCGCCAGATAGCCCAGAGGCTTCTTGCGGTAATTCTCATATTGACTGGGCATTGGAAAGCTCAAAGAGAGTACCCGGACGTCTTTTAGAGGTACCAGATCAATACGAACACCCAGCTGCTGAGGTGTATAGGGAGCAAGACCAATATGAGTGTCCGGCGACTGGCCTTCAGGTACTCCGGCAAAAGACTCTTTTAACCAATTTTCCAGAACATCTGTTGATTCCCTGCCATAGATAACAACTCCGATATTCTCGGCTACATAGTAGGCATCGTGAAACCTCTTAAGGTCTTTCCAGAGCGACCTGCCGTCTTCATTGGCAAGGGTTTCCAGACTGCCGATATTGAAACGACTGCGAGGGTGAGCCGGATTTGAAGTAGCATTCTGAGCTGTCATCAGACGCCAGCCATCTTCATTGGCATGAAGCTTATATTCTGAATCAACCGCATTACGCTCACGATCAACATAAGCAGGATCCAGCGTAGGGGAGACAAAAAACTGTGCCAGCTGATCCAGCGCAGGTCTCAGCTTGTCACTGTTAATATCGAAGAAATAATTGGTTCGGGTATCAGCCGTATAGGCATTGGCACTGCCGCCATTGGCCCGGATGTATTCAAAATACCCATCCACTTCCGGGTATTTTTCATTGCCCAGAAACAACATATGTTCAAGAAAATGAGCCAGCCCCAGACGATTGTCCGGGTCCTGGAAACTACCCACTTTCACATCCACTGCGGCAGCGGCCTTATCGGTATCCGGATCAGAAATCAGAAGAGCCTTGAGACCATTGTCCAACTCGACAAAACGGTAGTCCCGATCATCCGCTGGACTTTTCACCACCACCCGACTTTTTTCCATTGCATCACGTTCAGCTGTCACTGTACACCCACTTGCCAGTATCGTTGCCAGCACTCCCACAATCAGAGACATGTGCTTTCGTAGCATAAAAGTTCCCACACCTTCTAAAGGTCTTGATCCCAGCTGAATACTTTCTGCAGACAGGGCTAATTATCAAGCACTGAGACAGCCAATTTACCATCCTTTTACTGTTCGCAAAGATGTCCGTATAGACGCACGTACAAAGGGTGCCTGTATTTATATCTATTTTTCTATTCGTCAAGATTTTAAACCAGAGTACAAAAGTAGCAGTCGTAATCTAATTACACTTGTACCACAGAAAGGATTAAAGGTTCGAGTATTAAGTACTCAGCCATACGGAATCGAATATTTCTGGCTTATTGGGCAGGTGCTCTGCAAGGCGCAACGACGGGCACATAGCAAGCTATGTGACCAGAGTTGCAACGCATCACGACTGCATGGATGCAGGAGCTAGAGCAACGCAGGAGCAGTTGCCGCGAGTGCCTGAACAATAAGTCAGAAAATATGATTTCGTATGGTTGAGTACTTATACCAATCAAACTTTCTAACGCCCTGTTGCGCTGAAGATTTGAAAATAAAGAAAACCAGCCCTGAAGGCTGGTTTTCTTCTTTGAGGGATCAGAAGCCCAGGGGAATATTGAAGGCGAAGAACCCTATCAATGCAGTCGTCCAGATAGTGATAAAGGCAATGGAATAAGGCATCATGATTCCGATCATGTCACCAATGGACAGATCTGGCTTGTACTTCCTCATAAAGGCCAGAATAACACCCGCATAAGTCATCATCGGTGTAATAATGTTGGTGGAAGAGTCAGCAACACGGAATGCTGCGGCCACCAGATCAGGAGTCATCGCCGGGTTAGCCTGGTAAAGCATAGGTACGAAGATTGGACCCAGCAGCATCCACTTGGATGTCAGGCCGCCGACAAACAGGTTGATGACTGCGGTGGTGATAATGAAGCCAATGATCAAGAGAATTGGGAAATTATCCAACCCCAGGAACTGAAGGAAACTCGCTCCCAGAAAGGTAATGTAGGTCCCCAGTCCGGTAAAGCTCAACAGGGCCAGAAAGTTGTAGCAGAAGAAGGTCAACACCAGTACATAGCCGACAGTATTCATCTGCTTGACCATGGCACTGATAACATCCTGCATAACCTTGAATTTACCTGTCGATTTGCCATAGCAAACACCCACAATGAGGAAAGTCATGGTAATCATCAGGATGATGTTATTAAGGAATGGGTTGACCACCTTACCGGCTTCATTGGTGTATTCAGCCAGCGGCCCCATTGCCAGACCTGTCATAATGGCAATGGAAACCAGCAGTCCAAAAAATGCGGCCTTCAGGCCCTTGTTCTCAGCTTTGGTGACTTCGAAATTAGTGATATCCAGATCTTCAGGTATCTGATAATCCATTTTCTCAAGTTTGGGAGTAACAAACTTATGGGTCACCCAGGCACCCACAGTCGCCAGGATAAAAGTCGATGCAAAAATAAAGAAATAGTGCATGGTGGCAGGCGTCAGTGCTTCACCGGCTGCGTTAGTGAAAGGCACTCCCTGAGATTCAGCAAAAATCTGAGCATTGACACCAACGATAACATCCACCGGAGTAGCAGGCAGCAGATTCGCACTGAACCCGGCAGAGACACCGGCAAACGCTGCCGCCATGCCAATCAGAGGATTCTTGCCGAGGCCCGCATACAAAAGGCCTGCCAGTGGAATCAGAACCAGATAACCGGCATCGGTGGCTACACTGCTCATGATGCCAATGAATACCAGCAAAGCAGGCAGGTATTTATCGTTCACTTTAAGACCGGCCTTCTTGATCAGGGTGGATAGAAGACCAGAGTTTTCTGCAACACCGACCCCCAACATAACAATCAGGATGATGCCAAGAACGCCGTGACCAAAGGACAACCAGTTTGTCAGAATGGCATTTTCAAACATCCAGCGGACATTTTCTGTGGTCAGCATGTTTTTGACAGTATGAACAATCTGACCACCATCAGCGCCCATAACTTCAAAGCTGTGGCCTCCCATCAGGAAAGAACCTGCCAGAGTCAGGCCGAATAACCAGATAAAGATGATGACCGGGTCAGGTATTTTTTTTCCGATTCTTTCAATAATGGACTTCTTGCCGTCATTGGCAGAAGGTGCGACCGTTGACGTTGTGCTCATTAAAACCAGCCTGTTTAACAAGAGTTAAATACCTAACCAGGTATTCGTATTTTTCATTTGCCCTTTCTCAGGGTATAGGAAGCCAAAGGCCTGAGGGCCCTTCCCTTCTGAAAGGAATTGGAAAGACAGGATTAAGGTATTAAGTATGTTTGACTTTAATTTCAGTCAGAATGACTTGGATTAAATCAATTACCCTACCTCAAGGGACAGGGCATGAAGTGAGTTCTGTGGTCCGTTCACCGCATCGACGGAGAAAAACCCTCAGAGATGAAACCCTTCCACCTTCAAGCATCTGCCCCCACACACCATTATAATCTTGAACAAGAGGCTGTATTCTCATTGATATAGACCAGCTCAACAAATCGTATTAATACCAATGAACACAGTACTTTCAACCAATAAAAACTCGCACAACGAGAAATAAACCAGAACTTCAAATAAAAACAAAGTAATACCCTATTCACAAATGCGGCCTTTTAAAAAAACACGTGTAATCGGGGCATTAGGTTAACGGTGTCGTTAATCATTTTCTATTAACTAATACCCAAAATGGTATCGCACTTCGACAAGCCCAATGCAAGGGTTCAGGTCTTAAGTACAACGCCACTGATCAGAGTTGACAGCGGTTTCACGACCTGACCGGTTCATATACAATGAACTCACTGCATCAGCGAAGTATGAACATGGATATCAGCCATCTGCGAGAGAATTACACCCAGGCGGGTCTCGATCTGGACTCTCTTGATCCCGATCCATTCCAACAGTTTGACCTGTGGTTTCAACAAGCGGTCGAAGCACAACTGCCTGAACCCAACGCCATGAGCCTGGCAACAACATCCAGAGATGGTTTACCCAGCCTGCGCACCGTCCTGCTGAAATACGTAAGCCCCGAGGGCTTTGTCTTTTTCACCAACTACAGCAGTCGCAAGGCTCAGGACATTGCCGACAACCCCAATGTAGCCATTATGTTTCCCTGGGTTGCCCTGGAAAGACAGGTCACTGTTCGGGGTCGGGCCGAAAAGATTTCCAAAACCGACTCGCTAAAATATTTCGCCAGCCGCCCTCACGGCAGCCAGTTGGGAGCCTGGGTTTCACAGCAGAGTTCAGTCATCACTGGCAGAAAAGTGCTTGAGATGAAGCTGGAAGAAATGAAAAGAAAATTCAAGGAAGGCAAGGTTCCTTTACCGGATTTCTGGGGGGGCTATCGGATCATCCCTGAAGCCATAGAATTCTGGCAGGGGCGCCCCAATCGTCTGCACGACCGTTTCCTGTTTAAACGAACAGAATCCAACTGGTCAATAGAAAGGCTGTCACCATGAGTCAGAAGACGGCGGCCAGGATTGCCGTCAGAGACACCCTGATTCATATGGTGACCGTCAACAGACAGTTTCGTGATCAGGTCTATGATGACCAGCTCCTGCCCGTTTGGGTTATGAAATCCCCGGACGAGGACAAGAATGACCGTGCTCTGGCGGCAGAAACCAGCACCCGACTGATCTATACCGATCAGCAAAACAAACAGGAGACAGCCCGACTGCCCGGAATAGTTGGCATTGCCAAAGAAACGTTGCAGACGGGTATAAAACTTAACGAAGCCCGGGAAAGCTTCAAACAGGCCATGTCCGAATTCAGGAAACTCTACGGAGACAGTATTGAGGCCATTGAAGAAACCTCGGACGAGATCAGGGAAAAAATGCTGGGCGGCTTGCAGTTTGCCCACATACATTTCGTCCAGAGTTACCGTCAACTAAAACTCTTTGAGACTCCACCCCGTCGCATTGGCTTCAGCTGGGCAGCCCACCACAGCGGCTCTGTGAAGCTTTCTGCAAATGAGGCGATTGATCACCTGCGCAAGAAATACCTGACTTCCAACGCCATCCAGACAGACATCCAGATGCTTGAGCAGATGCCTGCCGCTGAGACCGTTATTATTAAAAGAATGCTGAGCCCTCATCTGCGTGCCAACCTGACCTGGGCAAAGGATATTGAGCAACTGAGAAAAACGGATAAAGATTTTCGCAAACTCTATCCTGGCCAGATCAATACGCCCCTGCCTGTTTTTGTCCAGCTGGAAAAAGGCCAGCCATTACCAGAGTTCAACCGGATCAAACCTTTTGACCCCTCTGCGAAACAGGAGCGACTCACACGCAGTGACACCAGACTGGTGAAAATCTCGGAAAACCCGCACTCTCGAATTTATAAATATGCCTGAACGTGCCTGCTCATCAAAAATGCTTTTCGCTTCGGCCCGGTTTTCCATGGCAATGGCAGGGGCCAGATTCTGATCCCGGTAATGGTTGCGCAGACGTTCTTTTTCGGCATCGTCGGCCTGTTGAAAAATTGGGTCTGCGGTCTAGTTATGCCAGCTGGTCATAATGTCATCCCTGATCTATGCTGTTTTTTCAGTTTTTGTCGGGGTGGTTATGGAAAAGTCGTTATTTTCAGAGCTCAAGCGTATTGGCATTGATGAAGAACTGGCCAGTAAGGTCAGTGCTTCCCTTGATCCGGAATACAATGCCAGTAAAAAGGATATCCTGATCATGCAGGAAGCCATTATGCAGATACAGCTGCAAAGTGATCGCAATTATCAGTCACTGAGTTCGGATATCAGTGCCTTGCGCACTGAGATGCATACGGAAATAGCCGGTGTGCTTACTGAGCTGCATAAAGAGATAGCCGGTGTACGTGCTGAAATTACCGATGCTCGAGCCGAAATGGGTTCCTTCACCCGGCAATACATCATTACCTTTCTCATTTTGATAACCACCATTGTCAGCGTCTTTATCATCAACTGGCACTTTCACTAGCGCAAAGGCTCATTGGTTGCAGTGGTTGTGCAGCAGCTGGCGGTAGTGCAGCGGCTGGCTGTTGACCTCAGCCTTGCAGGGATTCCACCAACTCTTCTCTCAAATAGGCAGCCAACTCTGTGTAACCGCCAATGTACTTTTGGCCGTGAAAGATCTGAGGCACGGTTTCAACCGGCTTTCCAACGGTTTTTTCCAGATCTGCCTTGGTGATACCTTCCGCATGAATATCCACATACAGCATGGGCAGTCCACAGCTTTCCAGTACTTCTTTAGCCCGCACACAGTAGCCACAGCCCGGACGTCCAAAAACGGTAAAACGATCCATAAAATCCACCTAACCCTAATCAGGATTCAAATTCATATAAAAGTATGCCACTGACTATAAACGAGTCAGTGTAATGCCTGAAATCAGTATTTTTTAACGGTTTGATAGAGAAAGTCTATCCGTCATTACCGAACCTCCTTATTGCCTGTCAGTCCGGCTTCAACAACGGATTGCCCCGCTCTCCCAGACGCCTCTTTTACAGCAGACTGGACTTTCAGCGGTGAACGATTACCTTTTTTTGTTGTCTATATATAAGTACCTAACCAGTTTGCATTGAAGTCAACCATTTTCAAGAGTTGAGGAAATATCATTTATGAAAAAGAACTATCCAAAAAACTATCTGATGATTATTTTGACAGCCGCTTTATTCAGTAGTGCAGTTTGGGCGGCGGATTCTTTAAGAAGCATCATTACAGGCAGGTTTGTAGCTTACCCCGTCCAGAGTAAAGATCAGGATCACAGAATATGGGTTCTGGATTCTGAAAACGGAAACGTTAAGCTTTGCAAGAAAGAGAACTTTGGCGGCGTGGTTAAATGCTCAAATTTCTCCGATTGACTCCTTAAAGCTGGGAGCTACTCTGGCTTTCAGCGATTTTTTGTTGCGTACATAAGCCCCGGACACATTGCTTTAAAAATTGAACGGCCTGCTTTCTGCCCGTCAGGCCATTTGCCCTGGCTATCTCCGACCAGTCATTCAACTGAAGTACTTTGGCTATTAAGACATTCAAAGCGACCTTAGAGGCAGAGCTGTCAGAAATTTTTGATAAAAGGAGGGAGCGAATGGCAGGCAGACAACTTTCAAACAGACGATCCGAACAGACAAGAGATTTCAGATCCATCTGATCTCGCTGATCCAGAACCGATTCAATGTTTGAATGACTCAAGCGAAGTATCACTCGAGCCAGATCAGGAGCCATTTCTCTGAATACCCCGGGTAGCTGGATCAGAAAACCTGAGGTAAAACGACACTGCATTTCTTTAACAAGAAGACAAAATGCTTCATTCAGTGACTTCAAAACCATCATTGAATGACAGCCACTGGCCGCTTCACGGGTAATACCCACTCGAACAGGAAGATAGCCCGAACCTCCCCAAAAAGACGCCAGTTCTGAGGTTGCACCAAAACTACTGCCCAGATAATCCAGTTTTCTGAGCTTTGCCTGCTCTTCAATGCATTTCAACAGATGAGTGCCGAGCCCATTTCCCTGCAATGAAGGATGTACCGCAATTCGAATAACCCTCAAACCTTTAAAGCCTGAAGCCTCCGGAAAACCACAATGATTGCTGAGAGACTGTGGAATAAGATGACCCCGAACCCTGCGCTGCCCAAGCCAGACCGCTTCCTGCAAGCTGTCTTCAATGCCACCTTCCAGCGCCATTAACGCCGTTGCCACGACACGTTCCTGATACCTGAGGCAGTGCACCTCGATATTCGGGCCATCCAGTAAATGCCTGAGATCAAAAGGACGGGTTCGATAATGGGCGAATACCAGCAGACCAAACACATCCGTCAGCAACTGATCGTCATGAATCAGTTCAGTCGACTCAAGACGATCAAATGAACAGTTCTCAATACCTGCACCCTCTACCATTTCCTCTGAAACAGGTGAGGCATTCAGCATCAACGCTCTGAAAACAAACGCCTCGAAAGGATCATTACCAGCCCAACGGATCGGCTGTTTCAGATGCAGACCCTGCCATTTTGGCGTCAGTTCAGACAGTGTTGATTTGAACTTGATGGCAAATCCCCTGCCCGTTCCTTCATAGCCATGCTGGGTGGATGAGAAAACGATTCTGGAATGATTCCTTAACAATTGGGTCAACAGTGGCACCGGGATAGCAGCGGCTTCATCGACCAGCATTAGGTCGCAACCAGAGTCATCTTCAGGATGCAGGAGTTCGTCGGGTGCTTTGAATTCAAGTATACTGCCTTCCCAAAGCAGTCTTCCCCGGTGGACTTTACACCCATCAAGCAATGATTCAGCGGTATTAAAGACGACTTCGACAGAAGTCAGAGAGGGGGCCGTTACCCATATCCTTGAAAGCCCCGATTGCAGTAAGCGGGCGGAGGCAATACCCAGTGCAGCACTCTTGCCCCGACCACGATCTGCAGTCAGCACTAATGGACGACGCCGATGGCCTTTTGCCACGCGAAGAATAGCTTCAACAGCCCCGGATTGATCCAATGTTCTACAAGCACTGTCGCCTTTTGATCCAGCTTGACAAGAATCAGATAAATCGGTGTAACAAACAGTTTGTTGCCATCGAGCATCGCTGTTCTCGCATAACAGAGAGAGCGTCGTTTCAGACTTGATAAGGTTTGCCAGCCTTTTCAGATAGAGCCCCCCGATCTGCTCAGGCTGATAGGGGTAAACAGCAAGTCTTTTATGGTCCGGGTCGCAGTAATCTGGCCAGTTATCCAGGTCTGGCACCAGAAGTACGAAAAGCCCTCCCCCTTTCAAAGCACCACTGAGTTGACCAAAGGCATCGACATCAAAACCGGAAAAGGCGTTAAATACCAGGAAGTCAATCTCACGCCCTAACCAGCTTGTAGCTTTAGATGCAGAGATCGAACTTTCATTTCCCCGCTTGCGCTCACCTACCCAAAGAGCTTGTAGCTCCGGATTATTTGAGCACAGGAGTGCATTTTGAAACAGGCATTCAGCCTGCTGCTGTGCCCAGACTTCTGTCCCGGATAAAACCAATAGAGCACGATGATTGTTTTCAGCCGCCTGCCTCAGGATAGACTCAACTTTATCCATTTGCCGCCGCAATTTTTTCTAATGCCAACGTCACTATCCATAGTTCAGAATCAGCAGGAATACGGCTACCAAACTGTCTGGCAGGTGTCGCGTGGTTAATGCCTCTTTCCACCGGGAAGCCTGAACCCGTCCAGGCTTTAAGTCCACCATTGAGAAGTCGTACATCTTTGACACCGGCGTATTGAAGAACAAACAAAACTCGTGCAGCGGCAATCATATCATCGCCATAAACGACTATAGGCGTATCTTTAGTGATACCCAGCCTGAGCAGGACCGACACCAGTTTTTTTGACTCCTTGATAATCGACTCCAGACTGCCGGTTTCAACATGCAGGGCACCGGGAATATGCTCAACGACATAGCGAGCGCCCCTGCCCCAGGAGACATCCAGTACCATAAGATCGGAATTTACCTTAAGCTGCTCATCCAGCCACTCAGGTGTAACCAGTCGCTCATAACCCGGCAACTTGGCAGGCTTGCCACCCTGGGTCAGCCAGGAAGAAAAGCCTGCTTCAAACACACGAATCCGATCCTCATTAAAGCCCTGCTCATCCACCAGCCACTGGGCGAGCACCTGGGCATCCTGCTTGTCGCGACCATAAACAACGATATTGTTGTCAGGCGATATTCCCTTACTGGCCAAAAGGTTCTGAACAGGTTCAGGGTCGGCTGTCATCAAAGCCAGGTCAAAGTTTCGGGCACCCGGAATATGCCCCCCATCCGGATCATTACCCGAAGGCCACCCGTTGTACCAGTTACTGTCTCGAACATCGACCAGGACCCAGCCCTGCTCCCGGACCAATGCTTCCATCTCAGGTTGATCAACGGATTTTAATGCCAGCCTGCTATTCCAAAAGCTGTCGCAGGCTGTGATAACCGGCAACAAGATGATTAACAGACAATTTTTTGCCCAACGCTTCATGGAACCTTATTTACCTGATAGTTATTGGGGTAACAGTGACGCTTATAGCTGTTTTACTTAATTGGGTGCCGTTCTGACTCTTTCAACTGCCAGAATGGTGATCGGGTCAACAGGAACATTTGCATGAGGCCCTCTATTCCCGGTTTTCACGGAAGCTATGGAATCCATAACCTCTTCACCCTTAATCACCTCTCCAAACACTGCATAGCCCGGACGACCCGGACGATCATTCAAAAAATCATTATTAACGAGATTAATGAAGAACTGAGAGGTAGCGCTGTCCGGGTCAGAGGTTCTTGCCATAGCGACAGTGCCACGACTGTTCCTGAGGCCATTACCAGACTCATTCGTGATAGGTGCCTCCGTCGACTTTTGACTCATATCTGCGGTCATGCCACCGCCCTGAATCATAAAGCCAGGCATCACTCGGTGAAAAACCAGACCTTCATAGAACCCTTGGTCTACATAAGCGAGAAAGTTCTCTACGGTGGCGGGGGCCCTCTCGGGATTCAGGCGAACTGTCATATCACCTTTGCTGGTCTTGATCACTACATCAACAGGCTGCACAGCTTCTGAAGCGGGTTTATCTGGAGCTGTTGCTTTCTGCTCTGCCAGTAGCTGACTGGCAAAGAGTAAAAAAGATAGCGTCAGAACCCTTTTGATTGCATTTAACACTGGCGTTAACCCATAAGAAAGATGATTAAGGTCGTTATCCTACTGGATTCGTCGTTAAGGCTATAGTCTGACACGGAGAAAAAGTAAACATTTCTTCATTTTCTGTTCGCTAATCCATTGTTGTCATAGAGGTTGCTATAGAAGGAAATCAGACTAAGACTTGCAAATCCGCATTAGAAAGGTAATATACAGCTCCGCCGCACAGAGCGGCACGTCGGAGCGTAGCGCAGCCTGGTAGCGCACCACAATGGGGTTGTGGGGGTCGGAGGTTCGAATCCTCTCGCTCCGACCAGTCATACCATGGGTTCCAGAGTTTTTCGCCCATTTCAAAAAACAGGGCGGGACACGTCTGGGACATGCAAGTCTTTCATTAGTTTTTCACCCTCCTGAATTTTTCTCTTTTGCCCACTCTGAATTTCAAAAACTGTCTATCATGATGACAAATTTCAAAATAATCATTCGCAGGTAAGTTCGAAAAAACCGCGCACAATTTTCATTCAGCGAGAATAAAGGACTGAGATATGAATTATCACTATACAGAGTGTGGTTTATCTTACATTTACCTTGCTGATGGGTACGATATTGAAACCATAGATGGTGAGACTTATGTGGGCGTGGAAGATGTTCATGGTCTTCACCGAATCATTGCCAAATATATTACTGAAAAGAAAACCCCGCTCCTGGGTGAGGAGGTGCGATTTTTGAGAATCGAGTGTGGCATGTCTCAAAAAAACATGGCGGAAATATTGGGTGTTAATAGCCAAACAGTTGCTCGCTGGGAGAAGGATCAAATCGCTATACCAAGAACCTCGGACGCAGTACTTCGATCTATCTATCTGGAAACCATAAACACGAGCAGCAAAATCAGCTTTTTCCTCAACCTTCTTGCACAGAGCGAAGAGGCTCAGGCCATCAAACAGCTGACGCTCAAGGCTGTAAATAATCAGTGGTCGTTAGCGATTTGACTTGTTCATACGCTCTGAGGCTCTATTGGTCAATGCATGGAAACAAGTTGATTACTTGCTGGCAAGGTTGTTGACGATCTGGACCAGCAGCTCTTCAACTTTGTCGAAGCGTCTAGTGTGATCCGCCAATTCTTCCCTCACCCATATTTGCCACCTCAGAATCCAGGCCACTGTGCTTATGAGGCCAGTGAGTATCTGATCGTGCTCGCTAAAGCGCCTGTCCATCTCTTTCTTCACCCCATCTCTTACTTCATCCCTTCCTGTTCCCTGAGAATCAACCCCACAGCAGCTTCAATACCAACAAGCACCTTGTCCCAATGCTCTTCCAATGCTGTGACCCTCTCCACAAGACTCACACTACTTACCCCAATGGTTTTTTATTCGAGATTGGAACGTAGCAGATAGAAGAAGAGCTGCAACTCAGTTACAAAGAGGGCCTAAAAGCAAGGAAACCAGGCGAAAAATCACCCAGCACCGCTGAGCAAAATGACCACAGACATTACCGCACAGAAAGTGCGATTGGATTGCGCGATGCTGGCGACTCTTTAAACGACACTAACTCTACATCAAGTCTTTCATAACTGGTTAAACACTAAAATACACTAACATGGTCATCCAATAGGACATTGACGATTATCATGCTTTTCTTATTTTTCCAAGCAGGTATACTACCTATTGCATGAAACATTAGTGCCATATAAATTACAAAAAGACTACAAAACCAGACATTTTATGAACAAAGCATGAATATAAACAACAGCAATCGAGCTACCTGATCCGCCTTTATACCTAGAGTTTATTGCCTTCCTTGTCTTCGCACCTGTACAAGAACATAGCCGCAATAATCGGTGTAACAAAAACGAAATAATCAAGTGCGACAATACACAATTACCTGAATAAAACACAAAGCTTATAGTACTCAGCCAAATTTCCTAACACGCTGTTTCAGTATATGCGTGCTCGTACCTGTCCTATGACAATTCATGAAGCAAATCTCGAAGGGCGGTAGCGTGTCTGGATATAAATCGATGAAAACTCAAGCTTAAAGCCTGCTACAAGCTTAAAACCTGCTAATAGTTCAGACTGACTGCCCTTATTTTTCTGATGCAATCAAGATCTCCCTTACAAATACAGTATGCTGTACTGCATGCACTACTCATACGTGAACTCAAGACCCGCTTTGGAGCCTACCGGCTTGGCATAGCCTGGGCCTTTATCGAGCCAATCCTGCAGATAGCCGTTTTTATGGGGCTGTTTTACTTTGGTGGAAGAAGCTCTGTTGGCGGACTAGAAATACCATTATTTCTGGCCACCGGTATTGCGCCCTATCTGTACTTCAATAAAGTCATCACACAATCATTGGGTGCTGTTAGCGCCAATCAAAATCTCCTTATATACCGACAGGTAAGAGTATTTGATACCTTTTTGACCCGTTTCATACTTGAATTTATTACCTCTTTTATCGTCTTATCCGCGATCATTCTGATCACCTGGTGGGTGGGTTATGAAGTCACTCTGGTCAACAGTCTGATTTTCATTTATGCCTACTGCTTGCTAAGCATCATTGCGTTCGGGTTGGGTTTGATATTTGGTGTCATCAATACGATTTACCCTGAGCCGGGTAAATTTATACCCGCCTTACTCAGACCACTTATGTTCATTTCTGGCACATTCTTCTCCATCAACGAGATGCCTTCTGCCATACAAGAACTTTTACTATGGAACCCACTGATCCATGTATTTGAATTTATGCGCTCAGCTTTTTCATACCACTATGATACCAGCCTGCTCAGCCTTAAATACGTAGAGATGTGGGCCTTAACAACGCTAACTTTAGGCCTTCTGATGCTCCGGGCCAACTGGCGCAGGATGCTGACGCAGTGATTACTTTCAAAAACGTCACAAAATATTACCCGACTCCCCAAGGCCGCCACTACATACTCAAAGATGTAGACCTGGTTTTGCCCGGTGATAAAAACATCGGCGTGTTCGGAGCCAACGGAAGTGGCAAGTCCACACTCATGCGGCTGTTGGCCGGAGTCGACTTCCCCAACAAGGGCAGTATTAAAATGACAGGCAATGTTTCATGGCCCCTGGGCCTTTCCGGCTACCAGGGCAGTATGACAGGCCGTGAGAATGCTGAATTTATCTGCCGGATATACGGAAAAGATAAAGATGAGATCAAGGACAAGATCGAATACATCAAAAACTTTTCTGAATTAAATGACTTTTTCGAAATGCCTCTCAAAAGCTACTCTTCCGGGATGAGATCCAAATTCTCATTCGCAGTCAGCATGGCTTTTGATTTTGACTACTACCTGATTGATGAGCTTACAGCCGTGGGTGACAAGCGATTCAGAGAAAAATGTCGCGAAACCTTCGATGCCAAAAAAGGGATAGCCAATTTTCTTTTTGTCTCACACAACATCAATGAGCTAAAGCGGCAGTGTGACATTGGCATTTATATAAAAGACGGCTCTATCCATGTTCATAACAGCATAGATGATGCCATTGCCGCCTATAACTCCATGTAAATTTGACCTGACCCTATCGACATGCCAGATACAATTCAAGCACCGCCTCAAGCCCCACCGAAAGAAGCACAACCCGCCAGCAAAAGCGAAGCTCTTCGAACCCCACAGAAGCCTGAACAGCTCGGCGCTCCTGTTTATACCATCAAGAAAAAGCTAAAACAGCTTAAACTCACTCAAAAACTCAAGTCAGCGCTTTTGACCCATAAAACCGGACGGTGGTTTACCGCTATTGTTCTTATTCCCTGGGTACTCTGTGCAATTTACTTTACCCTGATAGCATCGGATCGTTATGTTTCCGAGGCCAGCTTTCTTATTGAGAGAAGTGACTCAGGCGGCACTGCCATTGAAGGCCTCAGTCTGTTTGGCGTAACGCCACAAGCCAGCAATGACCAGAGAATTCTGGAGACCTTTATACAGTCCCCCGACATGCTGGAGTACCTCAATCAAGAGCTGGACTTAAGACAGCATTACATTGAATCTGCCGACTGGATCTCCAGACTATCGTCGTCTGCCAGCCAGGAAGATTTTCTCAACTTTTATCGCAGTCATATCAATGTTCGATACAATGATACCAATGGCATGCTGGATATGGAGGTTCAAGGATTTGAGCCCGAATACGCCAAAAAAGTCACCGATCTGATTCTTTTAAGAAGCGAAAACTTTGTCAATGAAATCAGTCACAATCTGGCCAACGAACAGTTGACCTTTGTCCGATCTGAAGTAGAGCGGTCCGAAGAGAGACTCAAGGACTTCACCCGCAGACTATTGAATTTTCAGAACAAAACCGGATTGCTGAGCGTTGAGGAACAAGGAGCCGCACTCAGTGGCATTATGAATGAGCTGCAGGCTGAATTAATCAGAAGCCAAACCGAATTACAGACCCTGACTTCCTATCTGAACGAAAACTCCGCCCAGGTCATTGCATTGAAGCAACGGATCAACGCCCTTCAATCTCAGATCACCACAGAAAAGGACAAACTGGTCGATAGTGAAGCCACTTCGCTGAACGAACTTGCTGCCCAACAACAAGAATTACAGCTGGATCTGGACCTGGCCACTCAGGCCTATACGTCAGCACTGGTTGCCCTGGAAACAACACGTACCGAGGCAAGCCGTAAATTAAAGCAGCTGGTTGTCGTCAGTAGCCCATACCAGGCGCAAGATGCCAAGTACCCCAGGGTGACCTACTCCCTCATTAACATTATGCTGATTTTGCTGATGATTTTTGCACTGGCCCGAATGGTTCGCGCCACAATCCGTGAGCATCGTGATTGACGAAGGATCAATAAAAAAGCATCGTTTAAGCATTCCTGATTTCCCAGACTATGAATTTATGAAACTACAACTCACTTCATCAACAGCCGCACTCATGCTGAGTATGGCTGCTTACGCAAACACACCGATCCCCGAATCTACTGAAACGGAAACAGTGGGCCCGGAACTCGTTGAAACCGTCAAGCAACATCCGGTATTCGGTCAAAATTTATTTGAAGGGTTCAAACAGGCCGAGTTTAAAGGCTTTAACCCTGAGTACACTCTGGCCATTGGCGACAGAGTAACCCTGCAAATGTGGGGAGCTTATGAAGTGGCCGTAGAACTTACGGTTGATGCACAAGGTAATGTCTTTATTCCACAGGTAGGACCCGTAAAGCTGCAAGGTGTTGCCAACAAAGACCTGAACCAGGTTATCGAGAAAAAAGTTCGCAGTGTTTACCAAAAAAATGTCAACGTCTACTCCAGCCTGAATGCAGCAGAACCGGTTAAACTGTTTGTCACCGGCTTTGTTCAATCACCCGGCCTTTATGGCGGCTTTTCATCGGATTCAATACTGGCCTTTCTGGCAAAAGCCGGGGGTATACGTCCAGAGTCTGGTAGTTATCTGAACGTTGAGCTAAAACGCAACGGCAAGACCCGAGCCATTTTTAACCTCTATGAGTTTCTTCTCACAGGTACCATTGAACAGGTTCAACTGGGCGACGGTGACACTCTGGTAGTCAACACACGACAAGGGGTAGCCGCTTTTGATGGACTGGTTGAAAACCCGGTTCAAATTGAATTCGCCAACGGCCAGACGGCTTTGAAAGACGCTCTGGATATGGTCGGTGTATTACCCGAAGCCACCCACGTTCGGATTGCCAGAAACCAGATGGCCAAGCGCAACGTGGAATACCTGTCTATTGCCAAAACAGCGGACGTACAACTTCATAGTGGCGATGAAGTCACCGTTGTTTCTGACAAAATGCCGGGAACCATCAGTGTATCAGTCGAGGGGGAACACAACGGTCAGGCTATTTATATCCTTCCTTACGGCAGCACCATTAAAGATCTGATGGCCCGGCTCTCCCCTAACGACCGGTCCAATATGGAAGCCATGCAACTCTTCAGAGAGTCTGTAGCAAAACGCCAGAAAGCCATGCTTGATGTGCAGCTAAAACAGCTTGAGCAAGCGGCACTCTCGGCACGAAGCAAAAGCATAGGCGAAGCCAACTTGAGAAAGGCCGATGCACAATCGATCCTGCAATTTGTAGAAAGAGCCAGACAGGCAGTCCCTCGTGGTCAGGTGCTGCTGGGCCAGAATAAAACCCGCATGGATGTCATGCTGAAAGACCAGGATAGAATCGTTATTCCTAATGACACCGTTCTGGTTCAGGTGCATGGCGAAGTCATGTTCCCCAATGCCATGGTCTTTGATAATGAAAAAACCATCAACGACTACGTTTCCGCAGCAGGGGGCTACTCTCAAAAAGCCGATCAATCCCGAGTGCTGGTCCTGCATCAGGATGGAACGATTTCTCGCATTGAATACAACGATGGTCTGTTCAGTAGTGGTTTAGCGAAATACGACGTTAAACCCGGAGACGAAATCCTGGTGATGCCACAAGTCGATGAAAAAACCATGCAATATACCAGTGATATTATGCAGGTCATTTATCAGGTGGCTATGAGTGCGGCGGTGGTGTTGAGGCTATAGCACTTTTTTGCCGTTATGAAAGGGTATTACTTTAGGCAGTACCCTTTAATGCTTATCCGTAGAAAAGCCAATCAAATCGGAATGACTGGTAATGTGGGTAAAATCTCTGATACGGCTTATTCCGCTCAACTCGAAGAGCATTAAGCCAGGTCATCAAGGTAGCCGCGACCCGATGGATCAAAACCATCGGCAGGTTTGCCATTTTCTGCCACATGCCACTGGAAAGGCACCTGCTCCGGTTTATTCTGCTGTGTGGAAATAGCCATGCGAATGAGCTGGTTTGCCAACTGGCTCACGGTTGTGCGCTCCCTGGCGGCTTGCTCTTTGAGCTGGGCAAGCAAGCTCGGCTCTAGATCCAGTGTTGTTCTCATGGTTTAAGCCCTTTTTTTAGTTTGATACATCATGAATGTGATAATAGTGCATCATGGTGCATTGGCAAATCATCATTAACAGAACCGATTTTGGACACTCACCTTTCCAGTAGTATCCAGTCAATAGCTGGGGCTATTGATTATTAATGGAACGGTTTGCAAATGACTGGTTAATATATAATAAATCCGTCGTCTGCTTACACGGTTAATCCCGATAATTTCAGTGCAACCTTTGCTTTATTGATAAATGACCATGTATATGCAAAACAATACCGTTCTGGTGAGAGCCTATGGTGAAATGATGTTCCTAAATGACATGGTATCCACTGAGTGCCAAACATCGGCTTGCACCCTTTGACACGTAGACCTCCAGGTATTACTTTGAGTAATACCTTTGTTTTCGGGAAGTCAGCCATGGCCAGCAGCTCTATTACCACCAAGGGACAAGTGACCATCCCCAGCGCCTTGCGGGAGAAATTCCAGTTGGAACCGGGCGATAAGGTGCTGTTTTTAGAAAAAGACGGGGTAATCACCCTGGTACCCATGAAACAGGATATTACCCACCTGGCCGGTTGCCTTGCCGACGATGTGGGCGGACGCCGGGCATCCCTTGAAGATATGGAATCCGCTATCAGGGAGGGCGCCACTAAGGATTGGGGGCAGAACAAGGAGCTTGACAATGGAAGGGGTTGATACAAATGTACTTATCCGCTTCCTGGTCAAAGATGACCCGCAGCAGTACCAACAGGCACTGTCACTGTTTATCGGAATGCCGAAGGTTTATCTCTCCCCCATCGTGCTAGTAGAAACGGTATGGGTACTCAGTCATTTCTATCAGGTCAAGCGGCTACGACAGTGCGAGATATTAAAGGCTTTTATCTGCCAACAGGGCGTTGTCACCGATGACCGGCAAGCGGTCATAGCTGCACTGGATGACTATGAACAAGGGTATGACTTTGCAGATGCAATGATTGGCCACCATAACCACATTCATCAATGCAAAAAGACCTGGACCTTTGACCGAAAAGCATCAAGGCTGGCAGCCTTTAGCCTGATTCAACCAGATCACTGAGATAACAGGATGGAAAAGCAACAAGATAGTCGCTGGAAGCAGCGATTTGATAACTACCAGCGCGCCCTGGGCCGATTGCAGGCAGCAGTCAGTCTTTCACACAGTCGAGAGTTAAGTGAGCTTGAGAAACAGGGTTTGATCAAAGCCTTTGAGTACACTCATGAACTGGCCTGGAATACCCTGAAAGACTTTTTGACTGAGCGCGGGGCTGAAAAGATGTTCGGTTCCAGGGATGTTACTCGTCTCGCCTTCAAAGAAGGGCTTATAGAGCAGGGTGAGACCTGGATGAGTATGATCAAAAGCAGAAACCTGACATCCCACACCTATCGGGAAGAAGTCGCTCAGGAAATCTATGAAAACATCATCAACCAGTACTTAAACGAATTCAACGCACTAGAGCAGATGTTAAAAAGCCTGAGTGATGATCAACCATGAAATTTGGTTTAAGTAATAAAACCATAGAAGCCATTCAAGACGTATTAAGCCGACACCAGCAAGTTGGAAGCGCCATTATTTATGGTTCCAGGGCAAAAGGAAACTACCGCACTGGCTCAGATATTGATCTAACCCTGGTGGCTGCAGAGGGTGAAACACTGGATTTAAACCTGCTGTTCAAAATCGATGATGCGCTGGATAACCTGTTACTGCCTTACAGTTTTGATCTCTCGATTCTTGCAGACATTGATAACCCGGCGCTGGTTGAGCATATTCATCGGGTGGGGCAGCTTTTTTATCAGAGCTAACTCTCCCCGCTTATCGGGCAAAGCTTTACGGCGAAACTGGTAAGTTAGCAATCTTGGCAGCATACTGGGTTCAAAGCCTTCTGAACCTTGAGACGAACAATGCCACTCAATACAAAATATCTATCTCTTTTTGAGCAAAACTGGTCTGAATCTCAAATAGCCGTTAAACGCATGAAAGCTTCACTCAGGAGGCTTGAAGAGCACTTTCCATTGACTGCTCAGGCACTCAAGTCGGAAGATGAAGCGCTATTTGAAAAACTCGACGCTTTCAGAGTTCGATTTGCAGGCCTGCAAGACTGTATTGGCAACAAGCTCTTCAGAAACTTACTACGAATGGAAGATGAAGAAGGCTTGAATATGGCAGATACGTTATCTCGGATGGAAAAGCGACATATCCTGAGTTCTGCTGACAGCTGGCGGAAAATGCGTGAAATTCGCAATGTATTTTCTCACGACTACCCGGAAGCTGAATCACAACGGGCTGAAGCTCTCAACATGGCATGGGCTGTGGCTCCCGAACTGATTAAAATCACCGATCAGATCGAAGCTTACCTACTCAAGCTCCACAATTTAAAGTTAGGTGGTGACAATTGAGAATCAGTCCAAAGCAGAAAAACGACATCATAGAGTTGGTCAGGAAAGAGCTCAGCGAGCAGGCCCGGGTCTGGCTCTTTGGCTCAAGGGCCAGAAATGACGCACGAGGTGGCGATATTGACTTGTTGATTGAAGTCGATGGATTGAGCAACCCGGTCGAAAAGAAAATCAACTTACGCCTCGCCCTGGAAGACCGATGGGGTGAGCAAAAAGTAGATATTTTGATTCACGATACACAGCACCCGGAACAACCCATTCACCAAATTGCCAAATTGGAAGGTGTTCGGTTGGTTTAGGGTCTATCAGTTGAATAAACGGGCTACGGTGATACCCTGGCTTTCAACACACGACAAGGTGTCACCTCTTTTAATGGACTGGTAGAAAACCCAGTTCAGATTGAATTAACCAACGGCCAAGTAATTTATATTTTTCCCTACAACAGATAGATCTGATTTCTGAACTCACCAACCCTTTACGACCTGTCAAAATGCTATTCGATAGGCTATTCCGTGACTTGTTCTTATTAATATGAAAGATAGTATTTTACCCACTACAGCAAATGTCGAAGACAGCTCTGTCTATCGCTGCACAGTTAAAGTCGAAAACGTAGACAACTACACAGCATTAAAGCTGACTGGAAAAAACAAAGATGGCAGCTTAATACTAAATCGTGATTTAAAAAGCGACGGTGAAATATCAACAATATTCTTTACCAAAGACAAGCCCGAATGCCTTAATATTCAACTAACAAGCAAGTGCAAAAAACCAATTAATACAAATAAGACTATTAAATACTTTCGTCTAGAAAAAGTTGGCTGCACTCAAAAAAACATCAAACTCAATACCAGTCAAGATACTATTTGCGCTGCAATTGCGACTTATCCTGCAAGGCAAAGAAGCTTATTCATAACTATTAATTCATTGATAAATCAGGTTGACTATTTACTCTTGTATTTAAATGAATATCAAGAAATACCACTAGAGATCAAAGAGCATAGCCAACGAAATAAAATTATTTGTATTATTGATGAGACAGGTAACCGCAGAGCAGAAGCAAAATTTCATTGGTTACAAAAAACAAATGGTTACTATCTGACATGTGACGATGATATCATTTATCCTGAGAATTATGTTCTAAGAACAGTATCTGCAATCGATAAGTATAACCGCAAAAAAATAGTTGGTTATCACGGTATTATTTTCAAGAAATATGTAGCAAACTTCAAAGCCGATAGAAAGGAGTTCTATAAGTTCACTGAAACGGTTAAAGAAGACAAAGTCTGCCACTTATTGGGGACTGGTGTTAGTGGATTTCATACTAGCCTATTTACAAAAGTGAATAGCCAAATTTTAAACGAATATCCATATGCAGTAGACCCAGCTTTTGCAGTAATCTGCAAGAAAAACAATATTGAAATGTTATGTTTATCTCATGAAGAAGGGTGGCTAGAGTCATCCCCATACATGCTTTATGGTTTACATGAAGAAAAACAAAATTTCAAAGATATTAAAAATTCAGTTAACAAATTACTAACCAATAATAGCCCTTGGGGAGGCTACTCAATTTTCAAACCCTTTGCATATATAAAACTAAATGCAAAATTTAGAAAACTGATAAATAATCCCAGGCAATTTTTTAAGGACAGCTACCTAGGTAGTAAAATCAAGTAAATCGGTACAACAAACAGTATGTTTAATTTAGAAAACACAAAAATCGCAGTAATCGGCCTTGGCTATGTGGGACTTCCACTGGCAGTTGAATTCGGCAAAAAGTTGGAAACCAAAGGGTTTGATATCAGTAAAAAGCGCATTAATGAGTTGTGCGAATTTGTTGACCATACTCTAGAAGTAACCAGCGAAGAGTTAAAAGCGTCAGATAAAATAACGTTCACTGATAAGCTTGATGAAATTCGTGACTGTAATGTTTACATAGTAACGGTTCCAACACCTGTTACCGAATTCAAAACTCCCGATATGACACCTGTTAAGTCTGCTAGCCGCATGTTGGGTGAAGTGGTAAAAAAAGGTGATATTATCATCTACGAAAGCACCGTTTACCCTGGTGCAACAGAAGAAGATGCTATTCCTGAGGTTGAACGTGTTTCTGGCTTAAAGTTTAATAAAGACTTCTTTGCAGGTTATAGCCCTGAGCGAATCAATCCGGGCGACAAAGTAAATACCGTCACAACTATTCAAAAAATCACTTCTGGCTCTACTCCTGAAGTGGCCGATTATGTTGATAATCTTTACAACATAATTATTACTGCCGGTACTCACAAAGCCCCTACCATCAAGGTTGCGGAAGCAGCTAAAGTCATTGAAAACACCCAGCGCGACGTTAACATTGCTCTGGTAAACGAACTTTCACTGATTTTTGATCGTCTGAACATTGATACAAAAGATGTAATCGAAGCCGCAGGCACAAAATGGAACTTTATTAAGATGCAGCCAGGTCTTGTTGGTGGCCACTGCATAGGCGTTGACCCATACTACTTGGCGCATAAAGCAGAATCTTCTGGCTATTACCCACAAATGATACTGTCTGGTCGTCGGATTAATGAAGGTATGTCTGCTCACGTTGCAGGCAAAGTGGTTCGACTAATGAATGGTAAACGTATCCATGTGGTTGGATCTCGAATCTTAGTTTTGGGCTATACCTTCAAAGAAAATTGCCCGGACGTGAGAAACACTCAGGTTGAAAAACTGGTCACAGAACTAGAAGCTCATAATGCTGAAGTGGATGTCTATGACCCATGGGCCAACCCTCAGGAGTGTTGGCAAGAGTACGGTCGTGATATCGTCAGCAGACCAGATACCAATGCCTATGATGCGGTTATTTTTGCAGTAGGCCATGATCGTTTTGTCCAGAACTATAACAAAAAAGTTGAGAGATTTGCCAAGCCTGAGCGGGTGATTTTTGATGTTAAAGGCGTTCTGCCAGTAGATCAGATTGATGGTCGTCTCTAAGACCGATTCAACCCAAATAACATGCCCCTGTAATGCAGGGGCTTTGAAATACCAGTGGCGATTGCAGTGAAAAGTAATTTTATAGCTGAGTTTAAAAAAATAAGAAAAGCCAAAGCGTTAAAAAAAGATATTATTAATGCGGGGGTTAATAAAAATTACTCCTCAGTGCATAGCTTAATTACCCGTTCAGAAAATAATAATCTTCATGCAAATGAAGCAACATTTTCAGTACTGTGCTCACCTGCAGTTGTACGCACACTCAACGAAGCCAATAACTACTTTGTTCAAGAAAATAAAAATGATAAAGCATACGATTGCTTTATCTACTCTCTGAGAATCAGAAACCGACAAAGAGAAAATATTGATACAGAAATTCTCAGAAGCATTGATGCATGGCAACCAGAAAAAATACAATTACTGGCTGAAAAAGGTTATGAAGCGTATAAACATACACGCTACCTGGCGATTCAGGCATTGGTTCACCGAATTCAGTCAATCGATAAATTCGCTGATTTTTCAGAAAGTATTACACAAACCGTAAATAACTATATGCACACAGGTAAACTAAAGGGATTCTACCTGTTCTACTTGAAGGAAAAGCTATATCAGGGTAGCGAATGTCGTGACTCCGTTTTTGTCATGCTTAGAAAAGGACTCAGAGATCCTTTAATTCGTAAACTGATTATCGCATTTTTGCATCAATACCAATCTCAAAATAGAGAGCTATCTGCCAGTTATGTAGAACTCTACCTGACAACACTGGTAGAAGGTTTAGATTTAAGTTTTAGAGCGCTAACTCTAAGCGATTTATTCAGCTCGATTCCTATATTGCCAGAAGGGGATGAAAAAACACTACTGCTGGCATTAGAAGCCTCAGAATCTAGCGCTGATCTGTCTGACATTGAAAAGCTTTTCTTCAAACTGAAGAAAGCCTCGTCAAGATACTATTTTATTCGATTAGTGACAGGAGTGCGCAAAGAGCAGCTGACCCAGCATTTTGCCAAAAACGCCTGTTTATGGAAAACACCAACTTTCGTTGCCAAGCTCTTCAAGCAGTTATTCGACGGTCAGTGCTACGATCTGATTATTGATCTTTTTACACAGCTGCCTGATGCGCACCGTGAGCAACATCAAATTTTTACTTTTTATATTGGTGCGCTTAGAAATAAGGACCAGGTTAAGTTGGCAAAAGAGCTGCTGAAGGCTGCATCTGCTAAATTGCCTGAACTGACTGTTCTGACCCAGGAGTACTATCTCTATAAAAAGGAAAAGGACTTTGGCAGTGCATTGCAAAGAGCCAAAAAGGTCTATGAACTTCAGCCCGAGAGAAATAAGCAGCGCTGGGCTTTTGCCACTGTAGAGCTGATGGGGGCAGAAGGTGATTTTGAGTCAGCCCGTGTATATGTTGCCAGACATCCACAATACGCAGCAACGCTCCTGCCGCTGATTCATTTTCAGGAAGGTACACTAGCTACCATTGAGCATGAACTGTTAGCCAGAGTAGCGGCAGGGGAAAAAAATGGTGATCTTCACTACTACCTTTCCTACCTCTACTGCGAACGAAAAGCCTATCCGGAAGCGATTGAACAGATTACTGAAGCCATTGAGATCAGGGTTAACCGGCGCAATGCCCTGCACTACATATTGTTGAAGTCGGTTGTTGAAAAAGACTACCAAGCTTGTATGTCATTAATCAGTAACAACCAGCTGGATTCTGATGTTTTATTTGCCAAGTATTATGCACATTCTTTAATCCAAGCTGGCGCTTTGGCAGAAGCGGATGACTACCTGAACCGACGATCAGAGGTATTCAATGCCACGGAAAAGGGTGCCAGCGAGAGAAAACTTTTGCTGGCCAACTCAGCACGGTTATCGGGGGATAATCAAAGGTCATTTGAGCTATTTGCCAGCATTTTTCCTGAAGAGCATCGCTGCTTTACCAGTACGGATAAGGTTTCTCAATCTTTTGCAGTAATGAACCTGAAGTCAACGGCTCCTATTATTCGTGATGATACACAGCCGCTGATCTCGGTGATAATGACCAATTTTGGCTGGTCTGAATATACGCCGGTGGCTATACAATCAATACTGGATCAGACTCACAGTAACTTTGAGTTGATTATTATCGATGATCACAGTGAGAAAAATGCTTACAGAAAGCTGGCAAAGTTTGTAAGAGGCAAAAAGGATAAACGGATTAAGGTTATCAGGCTAAAGCAGAACTCAGGCACATACAGAGCCAAGAACCATGGTTTGTCTCTTGCGAGTGGTGAGTATATTACTTTTCAGGATTCGGATGATTGGTCGCATCCAGAGCGTTTTCAACTCCAATTAATCCGGCTTAACAATAATTCTTCACTTATAGCAACTCTTTGTTCTTATGTAAGAGTCAATAGTCTGAGCCAGTTAAATTTTCAAAATAAAGCATTGTGTCGAAAAGCATTTATATCTTTATTCATGAAGAGAGAGGTCTTAGATAGTGTAGGTTTTTTTGATAGCGTTCGCACATCTGCTGATAGTGAATTCTATTCTAGGGTTGAGGCTTATTTCTCACCTAATATGCTGGATCATTATGAAGCACCTATATACATCGCAAGCTATCATGAAAGATCGTTGACTTCTTATGGATTATTCAGTATTGATCCAATTATAGGCATATCTAGTTTTAGGAAAAAGTATCGTAAATCATACTCGGAATGGCATAAAAATTGTCATTCAAAAAACAGTCTGTTTTTGCCGAAACAACAGAAAAGCAGGGTATTTAATGCTCCTTGCGAAATGATTATTTGAGGTCTTTATGAAAAAAGCAAAAATTTTATCAGTCTATTTTGATGTTATTATTAAAAAAATTCAAACGCTGGGTGATAACTTATCTATTAATGACATTTCTTTTTATAATTCTAGCCATTGGCCGCCTAGAGCTAATTCTACGGCCAGATTGAATATAGCTAATTATAAAGCTCTCGATATGCTATCTGATAAATATGAAATTGAACACTATTATTGCACATCCTTTGATGATAATTTTAAGTCGGCTCTAAGTAACTTTGACTTTGTTGTAATTCATCAAAACGCCAGTAAAAATACTTTTTCTATTGTTCGTGAATTGTTGGATTTTATAAACAATAAAAAAATAAAGGCTAAGTTGATCTTTGGTACTGAAGGCACATGGGGTACCACAAAAGAATTCTTAACAGATGAGAATATAAATGATATTTACTTTGCTCATCTTTTGCTGAGGCATACAGCTAAAACAGACCGTGAAGTTTATGCAGCTAATGATCATATTAGAGCAAGAGTTGAAGAGTTTGAGCTCGGTATTGATACTGATGTTCTTTCTTTTGGAAAAGACGTTAAAGATAGAAAATACATAACTTTTGTAAAAGCTCCAGAAGGTAGAGTAACAAAAAATAATTCTGCAATTGATGATATTATTGAAGAGATAAAAAAAACAAGTCTAGCCGAGAGGTTTGAAATTAAAGTCATTGCCCCGCCATACTCCAGCAAAGAGTATTGGGATTTAATGTCTGAAACAATGTTTTTTGTATTTGTCTCGAATAGTGAAACATTTAGTTATTGTCTAAATGATGCTAAATCTCTCGGAGCAATTACTTTTTACCCAAATCATATGTATTGCACAAAGATTGGAGCAAGGTTTGTTGTTGATAATTACCCTGCTCTAGGGAGGAGATATTCATCTATTGGGAATCTTATAAAGCAAATGGAGAAGATTGCTTCTAATGAAGTTTTACTTAATTTTGAGTCAAGGCTTTCGAGAGAGCAAGTTGTTAATAATTTTTCTATTGCCACAGTCTCTAAAAACTGGGATTTAATTTTTTCAGAAAGAAGATACAGAAAAAACAAACTATTTGTTTTCTCAGATTTTATGAAAATAGAAGATGTGGTTTCTTATTGCAAAGAAAACAACATCGATTTTGCCTTACCATACAGAAATAAATCTATTGTCTCTTGGTATGATCAACAATTTTGTTATGTAGATGCATTAAGCAACATAATATTTATAAAAGATTATTTGTTAGAAGTAGATGGGGTACTGAAAAGATCCTTTGTCATTGATAATGGTGTATTTCAATTTTCATCTGGGGCAGATGTAAAAACGGAAAAGTTTGACGAAACAATGTCTTTTTTTAGTCTAATTACCAGAATTAATAAAATAGGTGAAGTTATTTTGGATAAAAATATTGAAAACAATACATTAAAAAGGGTCGCTAGTTACATAAATTAAATTAACTGGCGATATCAAAATCAAGCAAACTTTCTGATTTATATTTTTTGTTAGGGAGTTCACTAAACCAAGAAAAACTGTAGAAACCGGGGTCAGGTATTAATTCTTGAATAAAGTCAAGGAATTTTGACAATTCAATTTTTCCCGGTTCTTCTTTTCTCAGTTATTTGACACCCGTTGTCTGTGTAAATCTATCAGAACCAGTATTCATATAATTCTATTATGACCAGAAAATACTTCGGTACCGACGGCATCCGTGGCCGTGTCGGTCAATTTCCTATTACCCCTGATTTTGTCCAGAAACTGGGCTGGGCTGCCGGGCGTGTACTAAGCCGCCAGGGCAATAACCGGGTGTTGATCGGTAAAGATACCCGTATCTCCGGCTATATGTTCGAATCGGCTTTAGAAGCCGGGCTTTCGGCGGCGGGGATGGACGTGTATTTGTTAGGCCCAATGCCTACGCCAGCTGTCGCTTACCTGACCCATACCTACAGCGCCAGTGCCGGTATTGTTATCAGTGCTTCCCATAACCCCTATTACGATAATGGCATCAAGTTTTTCTGTGGTGATGGCCTGAAGTTGCCCGATGAGGTTGAGCTTCAGATTGAAGCAATGCTGGAAGAACCGTTCAGCTGTGTACCCTGCAATGAGTTAGGTAAAGCGCGCCGTATTAATGATGCCGCTGGTCGCTATATCGAGTTTTGCAAAAGTACCGTACAACCAAGGCTGAATCTGCATGGTCTGAAGATTGTGGTGGATGCCTCCAACGGCGCCTGTTACAAGGTAGGGCCTGCGGTATTTGCTGAGTTGGGGGCTGAGGTGATCAGCACCGGTATTGAGCCCAACGGCACCAATATTAATGACGGTTTGGGTTCCACCTGTATTAACCATTTGCAGCAGCAAGTGCTGGAACATTGTGCAGATCTGGGCATTGCCTTTGATGGCGATGGTGACCGGCTGATTATGGTGGATGGCAATGGCGCCGAGCTGGACGGTGATGAGTTGCTGTTTATTATGGCCTGCTCACTGCAAGACCGTGGTCTGTTGCAGGGCGGTGTAGTGGGCACGGTGATGTCCAACCTGGGAATGGAACACGCTCTGGCCCAGCGCAATATTCCGTTTGCCCGTGCAGCGGTGGGCGACCGTTATGTTAATGAGTTGCTGCTGTCCAATGGCTGGTATCTGGGCGGTGAATCCTCCGGCCATCTGATCTGCCGACAGGTGACCACTACGGGTGATGGTATTGTAGCCGCTTTGCAGGTACTGGCAGCGGTTCAGCATTCCGGTAAAACCCTGGCGGAACTGAAGCAAGGCATGAACAAGTACCCTCAGCATCTGATCAATATTGTTATGACTGAGCGCCGGGACCTTGCCCGTATTCCTGCAGTGACCCGTGCCGTTACCGAATGCGAGCAGGCACTGGCTGGCTGTGGCCGGGTATTGTTGCGCCCTTCCGGTACTGAACCCGTAGTTAGGGTGATGGTAGAAGGTGAGGATAAGGCAGAAATTACTCAACACTGCCAGGTGTTGGCGGAGAAGGTTGAGCAGGTATTGAAGGTGTTGAACGGGTAATAGACCTTGAATAAGCTTCTTTCCGTTATTATCCCTTTTCGGAAGCGGTCAGGCGATCGGGCTTCTATTCAGCGTCTTGATCAGGCCATTGCCTGTTTTGCAGATCAACCAGATATCGAACTCGTGGTTTTTGATACGGGGCGACAATCAACGCGCTTAAAATTGACTAATGGACAGCAGGACAACCTGCGCTATTTCCATCAGTATCAGCCAGGTGTATTCGCACCGGGGCAGGTCCGTAATGCGGCGGTTGCCCATGCAACCGGTCAGTATATTTTTCTGTTTGATGCGGATTTATTGATCGCCCGGGGAATGGTTGATCAGCTATCAGGCTTTGTTCAGGAATTGACACTGGAAGGGCCGCCGGCTTTTCGCATGTACCCCTGCCTTTACCTTTCAGAACGCTATTCTGCCCATTTTACGGCAGAATTTTTTAAGCCTGTTTTGCAGCAGGCTTTTTACCAGGAGGCGTTTGAGTCCTGGTTTCGTGGTGAAGTATGTAAAGTGGATGGCATCGCCCTGGCCTCCAGCTGTTTACTGATCAATCGTGAATGGTTTCTGGCGATGGGTGGCTTTCGTCAGACGTTTGCTGGCCATGGCTATGAAGACTTTGATCTGATCCACCGATTGGCCATGTATTACCCTGTTGGCAAACGGCCTGCCGATTATCCTGAGGATGTGAAAAGTCAGTTTCCGGGGGATTACCGGGGCTTTCGCCGCTACTTTAGTTATTACGCAGTGCCGCATCTTTTTAAGGGTACATTTCTGCTGCACCAGTGGCACCCAAGGCCACTGACTCGACAGTACCACCGTAAAAGAAAGGAGAATGAAGCCCGTTTTGCCGAGATCCTCAAGGACGCCACGGTGACATTGCCAGAACCTTTACCGGGCTTTCAGGCAGATGCTGAGATATTGGCTGTTTTAAAAAACGGTGTTTTCGACTCTGATACGATACTTTCTGATTTTCCTTGCTGGTTACGGGAGCAACAAATATTGAATGGCTTTCCAGTTGAGGAATATCCCGGTCTGTTTCATTTTCAGGCCGGTGTAAAAAAAAAGAATGGCGGTTTCTGGCGGAAATTGCGAAAGCTAATTTTAAATCCAAGAGCTTTTTTTCAAGATAGTATGTTCATCAGGAAAAATTATGAAAATCCTTGAAACAATTTTATAAGAGGAGCCTAATGTGATAACCGACAACCCCGAACTCCTGAAACTCTTGGAAATCAGGGGCTAACTTGTAACACTCGATGCCACGGGACCTCAGTAAGATATGGTCCAGGCCATAGTCGAAACTGCCTTAATCTGACCGGAAGATTAGGATGTTCATCCAAAAAGAACCGGGGTCAAGTGTTGATTCTTGACCCCCTCTAATCCTGCTCTAGTCTAAAAATGGATTCAGCCATTTAACACCTATTCCTGAAAAGTTACTCTAACTTCTGGCTACAGCGATCAAATCGCAAGCCAGCACAGTCGCTGCAATCTGTTTATCAACGAGCCGCAAAACAGACCATGTTCGCACAGAAAGCCAGATGCAGTTAGCTGAGTAGCCTATTTAATCGCAGGGCAGCCAGTCATCCTCAATAACTTGCCCGAAGGTCCAGGGGCACTCAGGTGTGAAACTGTTGTTATTAAGCTGCTGGTGCTTCTGCACGTAGCGGTTCATTTCTTTAATAGCCATGCGCTTGGCACTAGGGTAAACCTCACGGAGTGTTTTGTCGGTCTCCCGTTTCAGAGATGGATTTCTGCGGAGTAGCGACCCTATGGCATCCCTCGCCCTGTCTATGCTTGCAAACCATTCACGACAATTATATGGCTCCGGCAGCACCGGGTTGATAACTTCTACCTGATGCTGGTATTTCAGCAAATGTAATAAAAGAATCTTCAGATGTGACTCAAGGGTATGATGGTTATTCCCCATTTCCTGTTCCATTGCCTCTAGCAGGTTGGGTATATCCAGTTCGTTAAACCTGTTGTTTTTCAGTAGCTCACGTTGCCGGGCGATCCAGCCGTGATAGTCGGTGTTATAGAGGTTTTCCATGATCATCTCTTAATGTTTAACTCCATTGACCTTCCAACCTAGATCAACTTTTGTAAGTTATCCAGTGATTTCATAATGCATATGCGTGCCTTTGCTGATGCCTGGCCGACCTTCACCTAAGAACCCAATATCCAACAAACTGTTGGACCAGGGAAAACTCATGAACCCCCCTGAAATTATCGACCTGTAGCTTATATTTGTTTTCTTTCTAATACGTCTATGGTCTTATACCTGCACATCAGATAAGGCCTCAGCATGATGCTCACGATTTGATTTCACAGCTCTCTATTATCAGTGACCCTCGCCAAGCTTGGAAAGTCGGCCACAAGCTAACAGACATCTTTTTTTGACCATCTGTGCTGTCATTGCCGACGAAGAAGGCTGGGGTGAAATCGAAGACTTTGGTCATGAACCACTGGACTGGCTTAAGCAGTAGGGTGATTTTGAAGAAGGTATTCCTTCAAATGACACCATAGCGCGAGTCGTGAGTGCCATCAGCCCAAAGCGGTTCCAGAAGTGCTTTATTGACTGGATGAATGCCTGTCATAACGTCTCTCAGTTGCTTTGACCCTTGATAATTCAGAGTGGTTGCGTAATGCATTAATGAGTCCTGTATCACGGACGCTTCATCCTGATGCATGAGGAAGTAACTGATTTCATCCAGTATCAGCCAACTTGAATACAGCAGTTGCTGCACTTATCTCTCAAGCCAGTTTTCCTCTTGTGTTTTTTCCAGCGTGGCCATCAACTTGTTAAGGCTCATGAACATCACCCGGTGTCCTGCCTCCCTCAAGGCAAGAGTTATTGCCAATATGAGTACAGGCTCTCCCGCTGAAGTCCTTGCTGAGCAGGCAAAAAGTATATTTTATGATGAATATGCTATTCAGTTTTATGACGAGGAAAGTTCTGAGGCCGAAGATAGATTTTTGATGGTTGGTGTGAGTCAACAATCCCGTGTTTTACTGGTGTGTCATTGCGAGAGAGACGATGGTGAGACCATCCGTATTATCTCAGCAAGGAAAGCCACTAATACTGAGCGCAGTTATTATGAAGGGAACTTGTCATGAAAGATGAATATGATTTTTCAAAAATGAAAGCCCGCAGAAACCCTTACGCTTCAAAGCTGAAAAAATCAGTGACAATGCGCCTTAGTGAAGATGTCATTGAATATTTCAAAAAAATGGCAGAAGAAACGGGTGTACCTTATCAAAGTCTGATCAATCTCTATCTCAAAGATTGTATGATAGAGCATCGTAAAATCGACATCACATGGCAAGCCAGGACATAAATTGGTAGTCGGAGGTATCTAACCTTCAGCCAAGGTCACGAGGCTTTAGTGTGTATTAATGATGGTACAGTTCTCAATGGCCATCTTCCAAAGAAGACCGCAAGGTTGGTATCTGACTGGTGTGGTGACCATAAAACATCACTACTTGATAACTGTCAATAAGCAGTGGAGCTTCAGCCGCCAGAGCGTATTCCGGGTGCTGATTATGATTAGATTGATAAAAGCTGAGTGGTTATACGATAAAGAAATTCGACTTTCTTTTTCTGATGGTTCCCACGGATTGATGGATTTTTCTCCGTTGCTGTCTAAAAAAACAGCTATGACATTACCCTTGGAGCCTGACCGAGAATAGCGCCCGTAGCGAGGACGGCAGAAAATTGAGGATGAAAATTCGGTTTTGTGAGGAGAATAGCGAGCTATTTGACGAACAAAAGCGGATTTTCAGACCAATTTGCTGCCGCCGCAGTAGGGCAGACTATTCTCGGTCAGGCTCCTTGGAGAGTTCACAGTATTTTTGCCGTTTTTTCCTTGAGTTGGGCGCCTTGTGCTGGCCTAATGGTTTTGAACTGAGTCCAGGTAGCTTGCATGAGAAACTGGATAAGGCAGGTAAGCTAGTCAGGTTTGATGCCGCGTAACCAAAAGAAGAAACTCGGAGAAACCCGTGTGGTGAGACCCGGCAACACAAAACCGGTGTCATGTGTTTGAGCCGTAAACGTCTCAGTTAACCGCCGCATTGTGTTTGAATTTAAAGACGGTGATGCCTATATCGTAAACTATGAGGATTACCACTGATGGCTATACAACCATTTAACCCACCTCACCCAGGGGCGTTGATCTACCGTACCTACATTGAGCCGTTCACCTCAATTACTGCTAACAGAATTGCCGACCAACTGGGCGTGGCCAGAAGTACTTTCAATCGTTTGTTGAATGAAAAAGCAGGTGTTTCACCGGAAATGGCCATTCGATTGTCCGAAGTACTGGGTGGTTCTGCTGAAAGCTGGATGACACTTCAGGAAAGCTTTGACTTGTGGAAAGCCAGGCAAGTGGTCGATACAGCAAACCTTGAACGCATTGATTTTAATCAGGTAGCGTAGCGAAGAGAAGAAAGCAGAGTCAGATCTTGATTCTTGACATCCTTTAACTCTGTTATACTCCGGATTCCTCCCTGCCTTTTTGATTGACTTGAATGTGTCGTAATTATTGGGTTGTAATTTATCGGTGATAACTTGAGAGTGAGCTAGGAGCCTGACCGAGAATAGCGCCCGTAGCGAGGACGGCAGAAAATTGAGGATGAAAATTCGGTTTTGTGAGGAGAATAGCGAGCTATTTGACGAACAAAAGCGGATTTTCAGACCAATTTGCTGCCGCCGCAGTAGGGCAGTCTATTCTCGGTCAGGCTCCTAGTGAGCCTGAATGATGTCTGCATTCACCATTACATCAGCTCTGAAGAGCTAACCGCTGAACAATTGGTGAGGCCATCCGGGAATATTGACACATTGAGAATAAGCTTCACTGACTGTACTAATCAAATTTCTGAGATATGATGGTCTAAATATCAATTGTCAGTAAGACACATGACTATAGACACTACTTTTTTTTCTCGTTGCATCAAGACACTGGATACTGCTTATAACCGTTTACTCGGCTGTGAAGAAGGCAGTATAGAGTACGATATGTACCGTTCAGCCTGTGTGAAAGAGTTTGAAATCATCCTCGAACAGGCTGGTAAACTTCTCCGCAAGTGTCTGAAGGATTTTGCTCATAGCCCCAAGGCGATAAATCGCCTTGTGTTCAAAGAAGTCTTCAGGCAGGCGGGGCAACATAGCCTTTTGTCTGTTGAGGAAACCGAACGCTGGTTGATTTATCGGGATAATCGTAATAACACGGCCCACGATTATGGTAAGAAATTTGCTGAATACACGCTAACGTTGCTGCCAGGTTTTATCGCTGATGCCATTACCTTGGAGAAAGCTATAGTGCAGCATCTGGGAAGAGTCAGAGATGATTGATTTACGAGAAAAAGATCGCAAGTCCGTCTGTGATCTGGCATCGCAGATATTCCCCGTTGGTACCATGCTGTGGGCTTATGGAAGCCGTGTAAAAGGTACTAATTATGATGCCAGTGACCTGGACATTGTCGTTCACTTTCCTGATGAGCAAGATGAGAATGATAGCTTCGCTCAGCTAGCGGCGTTTAATGAAGCCTTACGTGACTCCAACATTCCCATAATTGTGCAGGCACTGTCCTGGTCTGCGATACCAGAGTCTTTTAAAACTAATATTAAATCCTGTTATCAAGAGCTTTGCCTGGTTTGAAGACAGGAAAAGATTAACCCCCTCCCCTGCTCTTTCATCAGCCTGGCAGACTTAACGACAGAGCAATTGGGTAAGGCCGGTCGGGAAACATTAGCACATCGAGTATAAGCTTAACTGGAAGTTTGATGTTACGATGAGAAAATCAGTGTCGAATTCAAAGAGCACACACTTCCTCGCTCAGGCTCTTGCTGAACTGGCACTTTCATGATTTTGCCATGTTACAGCCTCCGAAGCCGGAGCTTCGTCTTATGGAAAATATTGCCTGGCATAGTCACAGGGTTTCCAGAGAAGCACGTTCGAACCTGAAATCGCAAAAGCCCTGCCTGTTCTGGTTCACTGGCCTGAGTGGCTCAGGTAAGTTTACCGTTGCCAACACAGTTGACGGTTTCCTGCATGGACAGGGTTATCATACCTATGTCTTGGATGGTGATAATGTTCGGCGTCGTTTGAACAAGTTAGCACCTCTTGCAGAACTGAGCCAATCATTGCGGCTCTGTGCTGCCTTATAAGACGTTTAATAACCAGAGCTGCTTCGGGTAACCGTTCTTGCGCACCACAATCCAAAAATTCACCTGATGTACGTTTTTCTGTTATTTTAATCCTTTTATCATTGCTGATTTATCCACATGACCCCAACGCCTGATAACCGCTGGAAACAGCGCTTCGAGAACTATCAGAATGCCCTTGCTGTTCTGGACTCCGCAGTAGCTGCTGTTCAGGCAGCACCCGAAGATATTTTATATCGAATCGCCCTGATCCAGTCTTTCAAGTTCAGTTGGGAGCTTGGCTGGAAAGTAATGAAAGACTACCTGAACCATGAGGGTATCGAGGTTCAACCGTCGCCCAGACAGGTTATTAAGCAGGCATTTCAACAGCAGATAATATCAGATGGCCAGTTATGGATAGATATGCTGGAAGCCCGTAATACCATGAGTCATGCCTATGACAACCAGAAGGCGCAACAAGCTGCCAAGGCTATACAGCACAGTTATCACCCAGCTTTAGTGGCGCTGTCAGATTACTTTACCGGGCGAGTGACACCCTGATGTTTGGGCTTCCTGAAGCAACCCTGCAACAAATTATTGCCTGCTTGTCCGGCTTCACTGAAATCAGTCAGGCGGCTATTTTTGGTTCCCGTGCTATCGGCACTTATCGGGCAGGATCTGATATTGATATCGTAATTTGGTTAACCACCGATAACCCTCACACAGTAGCTCATATTGCTGCGGCTCTGGATGAACTTCCAACACCTTATTTGTTTGATGTGGTGGATTATGGAACAATCACTCATGAGCCTTTGAAGGCTCATATTGATGATAAGGCAAAACCTCTGATTTTGGAGAGGTAGGTACCGTAGGCAGGTCTTGTACTACCCAAAGTAACACATTGTCTTATACATTTTCACTTCAGACCTATCGATTTTCAGATTCCAGGTTATTTATTTCAATCAACTATCAGTGACTACCTTGCTGTCTTCTCCAAAACCAAAACCAGCTTTTATCACCCTTTCTCGCGGGATCAGTAAAGCAAGAGAATTGACCGCTCTCTTGCACTGCGATGGCATAGAAAAGAAAAAGCCTTACACAAAAATACAGCCATATCACGTTGTTCTCGGCTGGGGTAAAAAAGCCAACACACAACAGGCTGTAAAACTTGCAGAAAAACACCAGGTACCTTATTGGCACCTTGAAGACGGCTTTATCAGCTACCTGGGCCACCCTGCCCTGGGTGACAAACGCTTTGCTTTGATCGTTGATAAACGGGGCATTTATTACGATGCTACCTGCCCTTCAGATATTGAAGATCTTCTCAACCATCCAGACTGGTTCAGCTCAGCATTAAAAGAGCGGTCTTCAAACCTTCTGACTCTGATTACTGAAGACAAAATCACTAAATATAATCATGAGCCAGTTGATAGCTGGAAGCCTGAAGCTGGAGAGCAGAAACGTATTCTTGTGGTTGATCAGACTTACGGGGACTGTTCCGTCAAATTTGGGTTAGCCGATGACTCCAGCTTTAATAAAATGCTGAATGCAGCTCTTGCGGAGAATCCGGATTCTGAAGTCTGGATAAAAGTTCATCCCGATGTTGTTCTGGGTACCAAAAAGGGCTACCTCGGCAGCAACCTTCCTGATAATCCCAGAATACGCATTCTTGCCGACAAGGTTAATGCCCAGTCGCTTTTCCCCTATTTTGAAAAAGTCTACGTTGTTACCTCTCAATTAGGCTTTGAAGCACTCTGGCACAAGAAAAATGTCGTTTGTTTTGGTGTCCCGTTTTACAGTGGCTGGGGATTAACCGATGACCGGGTTCCCTGCCCTCGCCGGAAACAAACGCATACTATTGAAAGCCTCTTTGCTGCTGCCTGCCTGAAATACACTCGTTATATCGATCCGGAAACGTTTGAACGGTGTGAGCTGGAAGCTATTCTTGAGCTTATCCCCCTGCAGAGAAGATCACGCTGCCAACCCGTCAAAACACTCTATGCGGTCGGCTTCAGCCTATGGAAAAGAGCCTTTTTAAAGAGTTTTACCCGGGCAATTTCAGAGAAGGTTCAGTTTGTAAAATCAGTTCAGCAGGCTGAAGCAAAGGCCAAATCAGAAGATGGCGTTCTGGTTTGGGGTGCTAAACATCATGATTATAAACCTCCATCAAATATTAAGCTTTTCAGAGCAGAAGACGCATTTATTCGTTCAGTAGGTCTGGGCGCAGACCTGCGAAGACCCAGTTCATTGATTCTGGATCAGACGGGTATCTATTTTGATGCTTCACGACCTTCTGATCTTGAAACTGCGATCAATACCATTGAGCTCAATGATAAGCAGCTCGAACAGGCGAAGGCTTTGCGTAAAACGCTGAAAGAGCAAAGAATCAGCAAATATAATCTGCAAGGCTCAGAACAATCCTTGTTTGTGTCAGCCAGAACGGATCAGCGCAAGATACTGATTACCGGTCAGGTAGACAGCGATGCTTCCATTCAATGGGGCAGCCCCGAGATCTCATCCAATCTTGAATTGATCAAGGCGGTCAGAACCTGTGCGCCTGATGCTTTTATTGTTTACAAGCCTCACCCTGATGTTCTTTTAGCAGGAAGAGAGGGACATATTCCTGACAGTCTGGCCTTGAACTGGGTTGACCATGTTGTGGCGAATGGTGATATTTTTGATTGCATAGAGCAATGTGATGAGTTGCACGTCATGACCTCTCTGGCAGGTTTTGAAGCCCTGACACTCGGAAAAACAGTCCACTGCTGGGGCCAGCCTTTTTATGGGGGATGGGGGGTAACCGTTGATCATTTAACCTGCAACAGGCGTTATCGTACGAGAAACCTGGAGGAGCTGATCTATTTTGCGCACTGTTATTACCCCATGTATATCAACTGGCAAACCCGAAGGTATACGACACCAGAGAGGGTTATTGCTGCTATCGAGCAAGAACGTTGTTCAACATCAAAGAGTGGGCACTTTATAAACCGATGGTTGAGCAGAAAACGACGAAAGGTGGGCTATTTAATAGAGGCTCTGTTTAGTTAGATATTTCTTATACATTCAGTGGCATTCTCTGAGATAGCTGAATTGGTATTCACGATTCCCTCCTGAAGGGCCATGTTGCAGCCAGAAAACTTAACTTAAATTCATGACCACGTCGAAAGGACGTGGATTTTCACGTAATGTGTCACAGTGTCATTTCACTCCGTACCTGACACTGTCCGTATAATCAGGTTCAGTATAATCGTTCTCGCATATCACTCCTGACAGCTCTGCAACCACTCCCTCTGACTTTATCTCATCGCGCTCTCAAGACATTGACAGTGATCTCAGGCAATTTTCTACCTGCCTGGACAGGCTCTGTTGACTGGCTGCATCAACTTTAAATTGTTTAACCACTTCAGGACCCAATGTTAAGGTGAGTTTAATCATTACCACGTACTATACGTATAGCCTTCTCAATGCAGAACCTAGTATTGTTTAAGACAACCATATTAAAACCCAAACCAGTTTGCTTGCTACAGCAATTCAATTACATTCAGTTATATTTTTAGACTGGCTTATGCTAGGATTTGCACAACACACGACAACCGATAAGCGACCAAGGTCATACACAAGGATCGGATTTAGGCTATGACCAAATCTGCCGTACTTTTTCTTCAAGGCCCACTGGGGCCATTTTTCAAGCGGCTGGCACGCACCTTTTCCAGAGCGGGTTACACCACCCACAAAATCAACTTTAATGGCGGCGACCGGTTTTTTTCATGGGCTGATGTTCAGACCCACTACAAGGGAAAACCAGCTGACTGGGCCGCTTTTCTTGAACAGTACCTCACCGAACATCGTATCGAAGCCGTTTTTCTCCTTGGTGACTGCCGTTATTATCACAGAACTGCAAAGCCGGTCTGTGATGCCTTGGGGGTTCAATTTTGTGTCTTCGAAGAAGGTTACTTACGACCTGATACCATTACACTGGAGTCCGGAGGCGTTAATTCACTGAGCCAGATGGATCTCAGCCGCGAAAGCCTGGAGAGAATAACGCCATGCTCAGCTAAATCCAGCCAGACAATCGGCGGCACCATGAAACGAAGGACCCGCTACGCTGCTTTTTATTATTGGGCCAGTTCTTTCTCAAGGGATGAATTTTCTGAGTACAGGCATCACAGGGCTACTAATCCGGTCAAAGAAGGCTTTTACTGGTTGAGAGGGTTTGCCAGAAAACTGCTGTTTAAAAGTTATGACAAGCAAACGCAATTTCGTCTGGATAATGAGTTTGATCAGAGATTTTATCTGGTTCCGCTACAAGTTCACGACGACTCCCAGATGATTTTTCACTCTCCTTATGAGTCAGTGAAAGCTTTTATTCAGGAAGTCATAGTCTCCTTCTGGAAGCATGCAGATTTAGACAAGGTGTTGTGCTTCAAACACCACCCGATGGACAGGGGCTACACAGAATACGGGCAGTTTATTGAAGACCTGGCAACAAATCTGGGCATCCAGGACAGAGTGCTGTACTGCCACGACATCCCATTACCCGATTTATATCATCACACCTGTGGCGTAGTGACCGTTAACAGTACCGTTGGGATCTCCGCCCTTCTGCACCACCTGCCTACCAAGGTCATGGGACGAGCTTTTTATGATATCGAGGGCATTACCCATCAGGGATCTCTGGAGTCATTCTGGAAAAGTCCGGAGCCTGTTGATCGTCATTTATTCAAACAACTGCATTCCTACCTGTTTCAGAAAACCCAGATCAATGGCAGTTTTTTCAAATACTACCGGCTTACCTGTGATAGCAGTCTGCGCTTTTACGAAGAATTTCTGAAACCCGCTTCAACATTCAGACCATCAGAACAAGCGCCTGTCCTGATCTCTGAACAAGCCAAACCCCTGCCCTCCTCTTATAGCAGTGCTGCGTAGAGCAGCATTGACCACCCGAGCCATATTCATTCAGGGCTCTCCTTCTCTTCGTATACACCTCTGCTCAACACCCTTCTCTACCTAATATCGGTGGGAGATTCCTGTTAGTCACTTGAAATGTCCAGCCAGTTGAGAACAGTTGTGGAAGAACTACTCTTTATTACAAACAAGTCTGCGTGACCAATGCGCAAAGGATGTTAGCCCTCTTCTCTCATCAAATCCCCCCGGCAATAAGCTATCAGCAAATTCCTCATAAAGTTTCAATTTTATCGGCCGATAGCTAATGCGTGGAAACCACTAAGAGAATAATATCAAGGGGAAGTATATGAAGAGTGCTATTGCCAGCCTGTGCTTATCAGCGTCGCTGCTGATCCAGACACAGAGCGTTCACGCAGAGGACTTTGTTCCAGATGGTATCAATGTTAGCTATGGCCAGTACCTTGACCTTGTTTCAGGTCGTTCAGCGGATTACACCAATCTGCGCCTGGGTATCACCTGGGACTGGAAAAAGGACTTTTATCAGTCTGATAGCATTGTACTCAGCAGCTATTTTGAATTGGCTGCCAGCTCATGGAAAAGTAATCTCTCGGCCAGTGACAATCCCAGTCCTGATGGCAAAGACAAAGTAACTACTATTAGTTTTTCGCCAGTATTAAGAATGGGATTTCTCCCCAACGCCAGCGTGCGTCCGTTTATAGATCTTGGGGTGGGTGCCGCCTACCTGTCTGAACAAGATTTGGAGAAAGAAAAGAGATCACCTATTAATATGGGCGGTCACTCCCAATTCGAGATCCGGCTCATGGCAGGTATTGAATTTGGAGCTAATCAGCAATTTGAACTCAGCTATGGCTGGTTCCATTACTCCAATGCCGGACTGCACAGCATGAATGAATCCATTGATTTTCATTCGGTGACATTTGGCTACAACTGGTAATCACTTAGTCGGCAGCCTTCTAAAACAATAACTAGAATGGATACATCATAGTGTTATGGTGTATTCCAATGGCTGTTGGCTTATCGACAATTTTTGGATTTTTTGCTGCCTGGATGCCTCTGGAATCTCCCTGGGTGGATGTAGCAACAGACACCCCGGAGGATTTCAACCCTAATTGCCACTATCAGGTTGAGTTCGATCAAGCCTGGTTCTTTGCAGCCGCCGTCAATAAAGATGCTCTCTTGCTTACCCCCTACGGCAGCCTGGAAAATGCCGAGACTTATATACTCAAAATTTCTGCCGCACAGAAAAACACTCTGATCGTTGAAAGCAGTGACGGCACCAGTGAAAAACCTCTTGGCTTTAAATCCATTCGCAGATGGTGCCCTTCTGTTGCAGAGAAATTGGATCTCAACAGCAACAGCAGCTTTAATCCTGACTGTTTCCATTGGATCAATGAAGAACAGGCTTTTTACAATTACCTGTCCACCTGTTACAACAAAACCCGGCTTGAACTGATACCCGAAGACTTCGGCGACCAGAAAACCGTACTGAAAGCCCATATTCAGTCGAACAGAAAAAATACTACCCTTGTTCAGAAAGCGGATGGGCAAGCCATCAAAGTGCTGACCCACACAATACTGAGCCAGTGTCAGAATATTGAATGGAAAGAGTTTCCTGATCCGGATTCAACTGAAAAAGTGATTCATGAAGCCAGAGGCAGAAAGCTTCAGGCCAGCAGCTTCAGCAGAAATTGCTTTTATCGAGTGCAGCTCGATAGTGACACAAGCTGGCAAACCGCTTTTGGTACAGATAATGGCGGCTTCACCCTCTATATCAACACTTATTTTCCGGATTCTTTAACAGGCACACAGAAAACCATTGACTGGATGACTACGGACCAGTACACCCGAATACGAACAGGTGAAGCGAAAACCACAGGCCTTGTAAATCGAATTCAGTACTTTTGTCCTAAATGAACTACGACATCTCCCAGCCTCTGCTGCTTTACAGTTCAAGCTTTCGTCGGCCTGCCAATGCGTGGGCCAGAGTGCCGCCGTCAACGTATTCCAGCTCACCACCCAACGGCACACCATGTGCTATCCGGCTCGCTTCAACGCCCATATTTTTGAGCTCTTCTGCAATAAAGTGAGCCGTGGCTTCACCCTCAACCGTCGGGTTAGTTGCCAGAATGACTTCTTTAACCTGAAAATCGGACACTCGCTCCAGCAAGTCGGTCACACCGATTTCGTCAGGACCAACCCCATCGATCGGTGAAAGGTGCCCCATAAGAACAAAATAGCGTCCGGAATAGCCACCGGCCTGTTCCAGGGCCATTACATCAGAAGGGTTTTCTACCACACAAAGTGTTGATTTCTCGCGACCCGGATGACTGCAAATATCACACAATTCACTCTCACATAATGTTCTGCAAGACTTGCAGCGCCCAACCCCTTCTGCTGCTTCGGTGAGAGCTTTAGCCAGCCGAAGTGCACCCTCCCGGTCTTTTTCCAATAGATGCAACGCCATTCTCTGGGATGACCTGGGCCCCACCCCGGGCAAACAACGCAGGGATTCTATCAATTCCTTGATCAGAGGACTGAACATAAATGCACTCAAATTCCGGTCAGGGCCCACTCACCTTGAGTAGACCCTGGTAGCCAATGACTGTCCAAAGGTGTTTTGAACGAATAGCCTACTGCAAGAAAATGACGCTTAAAAAGGCATCTTGAAGCCAGGCGGCAGACCCATACCAGCGGTCAGACCACTCATTTTATCCTTGCTGTTTTCTTCCACTTTACGCACCGCATCATTCACTGCTGCCGCCAGCAAATCTTCCAGCATTTCCTTGTCTTCTTGCATCAGGCTTGGATCGATTTGGACATCCTTGACATCATGACGACCGTTCATAATCACTTTCACCAGACCGGCACCAGACTCACCAGTCACTTCAGCGTTCGCCAGCTCTTCCTGGATACGCTGCATGTCTTCCTGCATTTTCTGGGCCTGCTTCATCAGGTTACCCATACCGCCCTTAAACATAAAAACTCCTTTACGTTATCTTTTGGCTTATTAAAAGCGACGAACTAAACACAAATACGACCGCCGGATGATTGAAATACCCGGCTATTCATCACTTAACGACATTGCCAACTGGCTGAATACTGTCTTCGATGACGACAGCAGAAAATTTATCAATCAGACTTTGCACATGCTGATCATTAAAAATACTGGAGCGAGCATCAGCCATTCGTTCAGCCATTTTGCGCTCTCGCCAGGCGGCAGGCGTTTCTGCCTGAACCTGACCAATTTCCACCTGAACCCTGAGCGGCTGATCAAAATAGTCGCTCAGCGCTTTCTCAACCCTTTGCCGATGCATGTCGTTGTACAAAGTACTTCTGCCACTATCCAGTCGCAGATCGACTCTACCTGCTGAATGACTGACATACTCACAGTGAGAGGCAATCGTTCGGGTCACACCACCCAGAGGAAGACTTCTGAAAACAGGCACCCAGGACTGAACATTCAGATCAGCAAAAGAAATTCTTTCTTCAGAAGCAGAACTCTGAACAGGTTCTTCTATCACCTGTGCTGACTCTGGCTCTGGCTGAGCGACCGTCTCTCTTGATGCCTGCTCAGATGCATAAGCTTCATAAGTGGATACCGATGGCGGAACTCCATCCTCCTCCACTTGCTGTTTCTGAGAAGCTTCTACCGTTGGCGGAACTTCTTCATCGACATTTTGATCGGGCCCGCATACCTGAGCTGGCTCCAGACTGGATGGCGTTGAAGGAGAAAAATCTTCCGGCAAGAAATTTTCTGTAATAGCGGTAACAGGCTGCCCAGCTGAAGCCTGAGGTTGATATTCTTCAGTCACAGGCGATGACAGAGGACTTTCAGGCTCGCTTGTTTCATTATCCCTCTGCTGCTGATTTTCGGACTGCAATACAGCAGCAGGCTCAGGTTCCGGATCAGGAGAGGATACAACAGGTTCTGAAGCCTCTGTTGACTGAGCCTCCACTTCACGCCGGGCACTTTGTGGCACCTGAATGGCAACAGGCTCAGGTCTGAATGCCAGCATTCTCAAGAGAGCCATTTCGAAGCCGCCCCGTGGATCCGGCGCCAGCGGAAGATCTCTTTTCCCGACCAGACCGACCTGATAATACAGCTGAACGTTTTCAGCCAGCATATTACCTGCCAGCTCCAGAACCTGCTCACGATCACCCTGACTATTGTCCACTGCCTCTGGCACTGCCTGGGCAATGGCAATCCGATGCAGCATGGAAAGCATATCGTCCAGCACTGCCCCATAGTCCGGTGCATGTTCAGCCAGGCTGGCAACAGCGGCCAGGACTTCAGGAGCCCCACCCGAAGAAAGTGCCCTGACCATCTTCATGACCTGGCCCTGATCAATGGTACCGAGCATGGCACTGACTTCCTGCTCGGTTACCTGACCATTACCGAACGCGATGGCCTGATCGGTCAGGCTCAGAGAGTCTCTCATACTGCCATCGGCTGCTCTGGCCAGCTGCCAGAGGGCCGGACCTTCAAAAGGGATAGCTTCCTGGCCGAGAATATTTTCCAGGTGACCGACAATCCTTTCCGGTGTCATATTTTTCAACCCAAACTGTAAACATCGCGACAGAATGGTGACCGGTAACTTCTGAGGATCAGTGGTAGCCAAAAGGAACTTTACATGGGGAGGTGGTTCTTCCAGGGTTTTTAGCAACGCATTAAAACTGTGCACCGAGAGCATGTGCACTTCGTCAATCAGATAAACCTTATAACGCCCTCTGGTGGGAGCGTACTGGACATTATCAAGCAGCTCCCTGGTATCTTCCACCTTGGTTCTGGAAGCAGCATCCACTTCAATAAGATCAACAAAACGACCTTCATCAATTTCGCAACAGGCAGCGCACTGCCCACAGGGAGTAGAGCTGACACCTGTTTCACAGTTAAGGCACTTGGCAAGAATTCTGGCAATCGTTGTCTTACCCACGCCTCGTGTGCCCGTGAACAGATAAGCATGATGCAGCCGATCCTGGTCCAACGCATTGACCAGAGCCTGTAATACGTGAGTCTGGCCCACCAGCTCTTTAAAAGAACGGGGTCGCCATTTGCGTGCAAGAACCTGATAGCTCATTGAAAAGCTTAAATACCGGTAACTGAAACTGAGGACTCTATGCTAACCAAGAAAACGAAAGAATGCACGATTCACAGGGGTCTGATAAGGATATTTCAAGGACAGGGCAATACAGATGGAGGCAAACCCCACCAGCCACACCCCGGCACATGATGTCACTGCTACCGTTGCTCCCTTCCGGGCCTGGCGGGGTTCACAGCTGATCATTGCGAGGGGACCGACAGGGCCCACCAAAAAAACAGACGTCTCGTCTGGATGCAGCGCATTTTCCACAAAACGCCCTACTCCGTCAACTACTTATAGTGTCTCTCTGCCAGATGTTCAAAACCAGCTGGTCATGGCAGCGTCCTGCTGATAGATATCTTCTCTGAACCGGACTCTGCCCGATTCATCGGGCCAGGCTGTAAAGTAAACAAAATAGATAGGCACAGGCTGGAAAAGCATTCTTTTGTACGTCAGCTCTTCAGGGGTGGTTTTGTGCACCCACGCCATAGATTGCTGATGAAAGATGGTTTGGATCAAATCGGCAATCCCTTCAACCCGGGTACAGCCTGAACTAAACATCCTCCTTTCCTCTGCAAACAACTCAGGCTTATCCGTATCGTGGAGATAGACACCGAACGGATTCGGCAGATCCAGCTTAAAGCGCCCTAATCGGTTTTTCTCACCGGGTTGCTGCTCAAGCCGGTAACGAAATGTTCCGGGCGTCAAGGATCGCCAATTGACTTTATCGATAGCAACAGCAGGTGCCCGGTCCTCCCAGCTTTCATAGACGACGAAACCTTCACGCTTTAAAAATCCCGGTTCTTTCCTTTCTGCCCTTAACATCGAATGGGCGGCTATAGAATGAGGAACTTTCCAGACGGGATTGAATGTCACACTTTCGACATGATCATTGAAAACCGGCGTCTGCTTATGACGCATTCCAACGATCGCCTTATGAATCTTCTGATTGGTTTTATTCTTGACCCAGGCAACATTGAAACCCGCAATATCCACACGAATGTGAGGGTATGGCAGTGTCGATGGCAACCAGCGAAGACGCTCAAGATTAGCCTTAAGCGTTCTGATTCTTTCGTGAGTTATGGCTAACAATGCCTGACGCGTCATGACCCCCAGCCTGCCATCCGGCATCAGATCAAACTGAAGCTGTACTTGCGTCAGGACATCCTTATGCGCTTGAGTGTAAACACTTCCTTCCAAATGCTCTGCAAGGTCCAGATCCATCAACCACTGATTCAGGCGGACAACAGCAGAGTGCCGGTCATCTTTGAAGAAAATCAGATCATCCGGAAATTCCTGAGCAGCCACCAGGCTCCAGTTCTTGAGTTTTTTCAGACTGTTGATCAAAGCACGATATTGGGGAAGGTCAGGCTCAAGACCCTTAAGGTCATCAATGGAATAGCGTTGCGATTGATCTTTTTCTTTACGTGGCTGGTCATCTATCTGCCAGCCTGGCTGAAACAATCTTTTATCAAGACGCCCTCTATCAACATACAAAGCGTACCGACGAACTATTTGTTGAAGTGCTGCAGAAGAAGGACTGGCAACCAGGCGCTGCCAGTCCAGGTCCTCCACAGGAATACCCTGTTCTGGTAAACCGGCAATCCAGTTGATATAAGCAGTATTATCGGCCTTGGCATAAAGCGTGAACCCAATCAGCATGACAACCCATCTATGCATAATATCCTCGTCTTCAGCTGCGCTCCGGGGACAGACAATGTCTGGGGAAACAAAATCAGTGGCTAAGTACCTGGCCAGTCGGTTTCGCATATTCTGGCGAGTGGATTTTTTCATCCTTCAAGGCGCAACGACGGGCGCGTAGCCTTAGCTACGCAACCAGAGTTGGAACGCAGAAGGATGGAAAAAGCCGCCGTCCAGAATATGCGAAACCAACTGGTTAGGTACTTATATGAAGACTAAAGAGCGCTGCAAACGATCAGGCAAAGAGGAGGCCTGACTGGCCGACAAAGAGCAGATTTCATTAGTGGGTGGTTGCCCGTATGATTTGCAGTGACAAAAATCTGTCAACTCAATGAAAAAAAAGCACTCCCCGACGGGATTTAATTTGGAACAATGTGTAACCCGCGATCCCAATCGTAACGTAGCACTACGGGGAACAACTCAAAAAAAGCCACTTACGCAGTCACCCCAAACAAAGGAAAAACGCACCAAAATAGGTATTAATACCCGCCTTCTATCATTGGCACGGGCTGTGCATATTATCCTCCCACAACGAGCAGCCTGTCCGAAGAAAGGACGTCAGGACAGCAGGTGAACAGGATTCATTATTTTTAATGTTGAAAGTACGTTTAGCTCGAACAGATCACTTTTTAGCTAAACACGCACTTTTCGACCAAGGCGATTTGGAACAAGAATGAGCAAACCTGAACAAAGTCACATGGAAGCTTATCTGAAATACCTCAGAGCCAATGTGCAGCTGAAAGAAAAACATCAAGAAATCAACAACCTCAGATTAGAAGAAACTGTCAAGACAGAAGGTTCTTTAAACGTTAAAGACTCTTTAGCGCTTGAAGCCGAATATCTAAGAAGTATTTATAAAGTCCTGCCAAGAGAACAGGCCCTGCAAATGACTCTCAAACAGGCAAAAAACCACACCTCTATCAGACCTTGATACAAGCAGTGATGCCTTAAACAAAGTAAACGACTGTGTCTACAAACAGCAATAAGAATCAAGGTCCTGATACTCCTCTCTTTACCGTCAGGATCTTACTGAAAATTCTTCATTGACTGCCGAAGCAACCTGCTGTTAACTCTCACCTCAGGACTGTCTGCGGAAAACGGCATGAGCACATCGGCTTCTGATCAAAAAAATGTTCTCGGGGAACCTCTTCAACCCTGTTGCCTTGATCCTGTTACCGGAATCTACCGGGATGGGTATTGCCATACTGACAAGAATGACATTGGACAGCACATTGTCTGCGCCAGAGTCACTAAGGATTTCCTGGAGTTTTCCCTCGAACAGGGTAACGACCTGATTACCCCCAATCAGGCCTACCGTTTTCCCGGACTCAAAGAAGGTGACCAATGGTGTCTGTGTGCACAGAGGTGGATACAAGCTTATGAAGCCGGCGTCGCCCCTCCAGTCTACTTGAGATCGACACACGAAAAGGCTCTTGAAATGATCAGCTTTGGTGTATTGAAATCTAAAGCCCTTGATATTCATTAATAAACGACACAAGTATTCGGTTTCAAAACATATCATTAGAAGTCCACAATGCAGTACAATTGCACAGAACAAACATCCCAAGTAATCAGTCATGAGCACAATATGCACAATGCAGAAAGAGAAGATCTGACTATTTCAAGGGCAGATACTCAATGCAGTAACCTTTCTTCTTCTGATGAACAGACTTCAGCTAACGATAGAGATGAAATATCCAGTTCTGAAGCACTCCGCCTGATCAGGGAACGCTGGCCTGAAGCCTTTCGGGTGGCTTCACCGCGTCCCCTTAAAGTCGGCATCCATAATGAAATGAATCAGACCGGTGAATTTCCGGCCAGTACCATCAAAAAAGCCCTGAAACTCTTTACTCAGCAGGATCGCTACCTATCATCGATCAAGGAAGGCAGAAACCGCGTCGACCTGAATGGCAAACCTGCCGGCAAAGTCAAACTGAAAGAAGCTGTCAACGCCGAAATTCTTCTGTATCAGAGACAACTGACTCGCCAGAAAAAGAATCAACGAGTCTTTGTGGGGCAACTCAAACTGGTGGTGACCGGACAACCCGCTCAAAGTGACACTTGCAAAACAACCACTAACCAAAGCTCAACCACTCAGGAGTAATCTTATGGCGACTGCCGGTGCCAGACACATCCTGGTTAAAACGCAGGAAGAAGCAGAAAAGCTCAAAAAACAGCTGGACAAAGGGGCTGACTTTGGCCAGCTGGCCAAAAAATACTCCCAGTGCCCCTCTGGCAAGAAGGGAGGAGACCTTGGAGAGTTTCGTCAGGGACAAATGGTAAAAGCCTTTGACCAGGTGGTGTTCCGAAAAGAAGTTCTTAAGGTTCATGGCCCGGTCAGAACTCAATTCGGCTTCCACCTGGTACAAACACTGTTTCGCAACGACTGACACTCAAATAGCAACCCGGCCAAGCCGGGTTTGGCTTTACTCGTAGCGCCAATCAGGTGAGCGCTTTTCCAGAAAAGCCTTAACACCTTCATTTTGATTCTGACCTTTAAACAACTTCAGGAACAGATCTCGCTCAACAGCGTACCTATTGCTTGAGGAAAGCCGATTCATTTGAATCAGCTTTTTACTGGCGACAACAGAATCAGGGCTTTGCTGACTCACCTTTTCAGCAAGCTCCCGAGCCATTGAACAGGACTGCCCCTGCTCTACGACTTCTTCCACCAGACCAATCTGACAGGCTTTCTCTGCGTCCACTTTCTCACCCAGCAATATTATCCGCTTGGTCCAGGCTTCGCCCACCAGCCACATTAAATTTTGAGTACCACCTGCACAAGGCAGCAGACCCACTGATGCTTCTGGCAGCCCCAACAAGGCCTGTCTTTCAGCCACTCTCAGATCACAGGCCAGCGCCACTTCAAGCCCACCCCCCAGGGCAAACCCATTGATTGCTGCAATAGAGATGCCCTTAAATTCTGTCAGTGTCTCAAAAGCCATGCCAAATGCTTCTGCCATGGGCCGGGCCTCCTCAGGCGAAACATCGGCAAACAGCTTAAGATCGGCTCCGGCACTGAAAAATCTTTCTTCTTCAGAGAAAATAATCAGGGCGGTCACCCTCGGATTTTCATTCAATTCATCAACCATCTCTTGAAGGAGCTCCAGACTTTCCAGTGTCCAGGTGTTGGCCGGCGGGTTATTCAGTTGGATGGTGGCGATATGGCCTTCGAGAGAAAGCTTCAAAAGATCAGACATAGTTCATTCCAGTCCTGCGTATTCATCAGCCAAAATTCTACGAGCAATGATCAGTCTCATTATCTCATTGGTCCCTTCCAGAATCTGGTGCACCCGGGTATCTCTGACATGCCGCTCAAGAGGATACTCATTGATGTAACCATAACCCCCATGGAGTTGCAGCGCCTCATCACAGATTTTAAAACCAACATCTGTGGCAAAACGTTTCGCCATAGCACAATAGGCAGTGGCTTCAGGGTCTTTTTGATCCAGCTTGAAAGCTGCGAGCCTGACCATCTGTCTGGCTGCCGTCAACTCTGTGGCCATATCGGCCAGCCGGAACTGCAAGGCCTGGAACTCGGCCAGAGCTTTTCCAAATTGCTTACGCTCCCTAAGGTATTCTCTGGCAGTATTCAGCGCCTGCTGAGCAGTACCGACAGAGCAGGTGGCTATGTTAATTCGACCACCATCCAGACCTTTCATAGCAAGAGTGAAGCCTTCTCCCTCCATACCCAGAAGAGAGCTGGCAGGAATCCTGACATTGTCAAAACTTACCAGCCGGGTTGGCTGACTTTTCCAACCCATTTTCTTTTCGTTACGACCATAAGTAATTCCTTCACTGTCGGCAGGAACCGCAAAAGCAGAGATACCTTTTGGACCCTCTTGCCCCGTTCGGGCCATGACCAACAGCAGACTGGTGCTGCCCGCACCTGAAATAAACATTTTCGAACCGGAAAGGACATACTCGTCTCCTTCCCTGACGGCACGGGTTTTCAGAGAAGCAGCATCACTCCCGGAACCCGGTTCTGTCAGGCAATAAGAAGCCAGTTTTTCACCCGTCACCAGAGTCTCACTCCACTCGGACAGCACCTCATCGCTGGCAGCCAGTCCTACCATCCAGACGACCATGTTATGGATGGTCATATAAGCCGTGGTTGACGTACATCCCATGGCAAGCTGTTCGAAAACCAGACTTGAGTCGAGCCGTGATAACCCCATCCCCCCCATTGATTCAGGTGCATACAGGGATAAAAATCCCAGTTTTCCAGCTCTTCTGAGGGTCTCAATGGGAAAAGTGCTATCTCTATCCCAGTCAGCCGCATGGGGTAACAGCTCTTGCCGGGAAAACTGGGCGGCAAGATCACGGAAAGCGATTTGATCTTCTGTCAGGGTAAAGTTCATTAACGGCCTCTTATTGTTTGTAAGCCTCAGGAGCCTGCCGGACTTCAGAAAATCACTACAGACTCCTTTTGCTTGTGGCGATTAATAAACGACCAAGTCGTCAAAAATCCTGAGCTCAAGACACATTAAATAAGCTCAAGTGCGATAGCAGTAGCTTCACCACCACCAATACAGAGGGATGCAACACCTTTGCTGCCCCCCTTCTTTTTCAGGGCATTAAGAAGCGTCACAATAATTCGGGCGCCACTGGCTCCCAGTGGATGGCCCAGCGCACAGGCGCCACCGTAGACGTTGACCTTGCTGTGATCCAGACCCAGCTCTTGCATGCACGCCATGGTGACAACCGCAAAAGCTTCATTTATTTCAAACAAGTCTACTTCTTCTGCCTGCCAATCCACCTTTTCCAGCAATTTACTGATAGCAGCAATGGGGGCAATAGTAAACTCCGCCGGTAACTGGGCATGGCTCTGATAGCCTTTGATGCGTGCAACAGGTGCCAAACCTTTGGCCAAAGCATCTTCTTCACGCATCAAAACGAGGGCCGCCGCACCGTCGGAAATAGAGCTGGAGTTTGCTGCTGTGACAGACCCGTCCTTCTCGAACGCGGGTCTCAGCTGCCGGATCTTTTCAGGACGGGCCTTGCCGGGCTGTTCATCCACCGTAACTTCACCATTACGACGTGTTTCCACCGGAGCAATTTCATCTGCGAATGCCCCTTCCTCATTGGCAGCCAGGGCTCTTCTCAGTGATTCCAGAGCATAGTCATCCATTGATTCTCTGGACACTTCAAATCGTTTGGCGGTTTGCTCGGCAAAAACGCCCATGGCCTGGCCTTCATAGGCATCTTCCAGCCCGTCAGTGAACATGTGATCTTTAATCTCTCCGTGCCCTAATCTCAAACCTGAGCGAGCTTTTTCCAAAAAGTAGGGCGCATTCGTCATACTCTCCATACCGCCTGCAACCACAGCGTCAGCCTCGCCCAATTTTAGCTGAGCCGCGCCCATCATGACGGTTTTCATGCCTGAGCCACACACTTTATTGACAGTTGTCGTGCAAGTAGAGTCCGGCAGACCTGCTCCTCTGGCTGCCTGTCTGGCGGGAGACTGACGACAGCCTGCAGGCAACACACAGCCCATCAGAACTTCAGAGATATCGGAGGGAGAAAGGCCACTTTTCTCAAGGGCAGAACGGATAGCGACAGCGCCCAGTTCAGGCGCTGAGACGTCTGAAAGGCTCCCCTGGAAACCTCCCATGGGAGTACGTGAAGCTGAAACGATGACAATACTAACTTGATCAGACATGGTAATCTCTTGTTTTTGTTGATGCTAAATGCACATACGGCAAAAAGCTCCATTGTACAATACATCTGCACTTCGTCTGCACTTCATCGCACTGAAACGATTACGGCAGAACAGCGATACAATACAGCCAGTATCCGACAGAACTGACCGACTCTCAAACATTCTACTGCAAGAGAGGACAAAAAATACCACCCTGAACATTTGGACTCGTGATTGCACTTCTGTGACAGGCACCTCTAACCTGAGAAGGCAAGATGTTTGGGGGGGGGGAATATTAATTCAGTTAGATGCAGCTATCATCCGCAATATCAAAGCATCCCCACTCGAGGAAGAGGCCTTCAACTTCGCGGATAGCTTCTTTGTCAGCACAACTGATGTGCCTCAGGACAGCATTGGCCATGACTGAAGCCAGATCACTTTTTAGCGACTCTCCCAAACCCGCAGGCAGGCGGAGAATGACATCCCCAAAGAGAATCGTGCCACCCTGGGTTACCCGGATAACATATTCCCCCTGGGTCGATTCAGTCATGGTGAGAACAGCTTTTTCTATAGACTTACTCATCAGTTTCTCCTCTTGGCTGATCGAAGGCACCTCTATCCATGCATCGGCTGAGAAGAGAAAAACATTGCTTGAATTCAGGTCATAAATACCTGACCGGTTAGTTTCGACATTAGCAGCAGAGGAAAGTGGCCTTGTGAGCAGCCCCGAAGACAAAACCGAAAGCAACCTATTGTGAAAAGCACTATCTTGTGAAAAGCACTATCTTGTGAAAAGCTCTATCTTGTGAAAAGCTCTACCCCTTGGCATTCAAACCCAGAATACCTTCCTTAAACTTCTGGTTGGGCGGGGTTTCACCAATCCAAACTTTAAGTATTGCGTTGAATAGTTTCTTGCCGGGTATGATCCCCTTTTCCTCCCCGGCAATAATGACTCTGGCTCCCTTACCAGGGATGTATTCAAAGGTTCCAGATTCTCCTTTGCTCAGAGTACCATCAATCATGCCCATAAACTGAGCGATACCTTTTTCCAGCTCCTTCTGCTCTTCCTCAGATGTATTAATCTGAATCGCTTCGTAAAAGGCATTGGCCATACGTCTCGCACTCATTTTCGATAACAGAATGGTGAAGCTCATTCTCTGATAACTTTCTTCAGAGAGTATGCGGGATACGTCAGTGGTGGGGTTTTCGAGATAGAGTGCACCAATGTAACCGTCTACCACCAAATACCATGTTCGAACTGCTGCACCCTGAAGTTGCAAAACAGTGTCGTCTGACTTCACAACATCAGGGATCTCCATACCCTTCATCGAAAGAGCCTGAGCTGACTGCCAGAGGGCCATCCCAAATGCGACAATAAACAACTTTTTCATAAGTATCCTTTGGGTATTATTATTGTTTGTCGCGACATATTACAGCAGCTGATACTTTATTCCCATTTTTACCACTGACATGGCGAAAAAAGCTCAGAAAGATGATCCAGGCTGCTGAAGAAAGCTCAATTCTTCATCGGTACTCTCACGTTCCAGCAGGCTGTTGCGATGAGGAAAGCGTCCAAATCTGGCAACAATATCACGATGTCTGACAGCAAAATCCAGTGAACCTGCGAGGTATTGTTGATAGCCATCTCCAGCCCCGCCAAGAATGCTCTCAAACAGCCTCACACATTGCTCCTGATCTTCAAGCGACTCACTGTGCATGAAAGGCATGACAAAAAAAACCTGTTGCAGCTCTGTCAGCTGATCCAGCTGACCCAGCTCTACACCCTCTCTGGAAATCGTCAGAGCAGTATGATCGTACTGAAAGGATCCGGGATGGCCCCGGAACATATTCCGGGGAAACTGATCCAGCGCAATAATCGCTGCCAACCGCCCTTCAGCGGATTCCAGCCATTCGTCGCACTCTCCGGACTCTACCGCCTCCGGCAAGCCAGCAAATTGATTGCGGATCTGCTGATCCTGAGCCTCACTTTTCTTCCACCAGCGGGACATTTGCACATCGCCAAGAGGTTCACCTTCAAACCAGAAACCCAAAACTTCCTGAAAACTTTTCATATTATTAACTCCCTTGATCGCGTCAGTTGAGTGGCACGCAGATTTTACTCAACCATACTTAATTACATCGCCTATTGAAATCACTGGAGATGACTCCAGATAGTCATTATCCGCTTACTATTCATTCCGAGACGTTATCCGAAAAGACTATGACAGATCAGGACAATCAGGAACCCGAAGTTATTTCAGCTGATGAACAGGTAGAGGATATGGGTACCGGACTGGTGCTCCCGGAACACGCTCTGCCTGACAAGCTTTACCTCATCCCTGTCTCAAACCGGCCGTTTTTCCCGGCACAGGTTCAACCTCTGGTATTCAGTAGTCAGGAGTGGGAAGAAACACTTCATCGGGTCGCCCAGAGCCCACATAAAGTAGTGGGACTCAGTTATGTTGCTGGCATGACAGGAGCTGGCGATGTGGTCAGTCCGGGAGACTTCCCGCAGGTGGGCTGCACCGTAAGAATTCATAATATCCTTCCGGAAGGCGACCAGATCCAGTTCATCGCTCTGGGCATGCAGCGCTTTCGTATCAAGCAATGGCTTCGAAAACGCCCACCCTACCTGGTTCAGGTAGAGTACCCTGACAATATCGAAGATGACACCGATGAAATCAAAGCCTACGCACTGGCGCTGATTCAGGCCATCAAAGAATTAATCCCGCTGAACCCGCTCTACAGCGAAGAACTGAAAAATTACCTCAATCGATTCAGTCCAAAAGACCCGTCCCCACTGGCGGACTTTGCAGCCGCCATCACCACTGCGCCGGGTAAGGAGTTGCAGGAAGTCCTTGAAACGTTCTCTGTTCAGCGTCGAATGGAGAAAGTATTGATTCTCATCCGCAAGGAACAGGAAGTGGCCCGCCTTCAGGGTGAGATTAACGCTGAGGTAAACCGCAAGATCAGCAAGCATCAACGTGAATTTTTTCTGAAAGAACAGCTGAAAGTCATTCAGAAAGAGCTTGGCATTTCGAAAGACGACAGAACGGCTGAAATTGAGGCATTTGAAAAACGGATTGCCGAGCTGGCTATTCCGGAAACGCCCCTTAAAAAGATCAATGACGAGATGAAAAAGCTCTCAATTCTCGAAGTGGGCTCCCCTGAATATGCCATCTGCCGGAACTATCTTGACTGGGCTACCTCGGTCCCCTGGGGCAAATACTCCGAAGACATATTTGATCTTGCCCATGCCAGAAAAATTTTAAATGCAGATCATGATGGACTTGAAGACGTCAAAGACCGAATCATCGAGTTTCTGGCTGTTGGTGCTTACAAACAGGAAATATCAGGCACTATCATGTTACTGGCAGGCCCTCCCGGCGTTGGTAAGACGTCCATAGGACGATCCGTCGCCCGTGCTTTAGGCAGAAAGTTTTATCGTTTCAGCCTGGGCGGCATGAGGGATGAAGCAGAGATTAAAGGTCATCGCCGGACCTATATCGGTGCACTGCCGGGTAAACTGGTTCAGGCCCTTAAGGAAGTCGATGTTGCCAATCCCGTTATCATGCTGGATGAAATAGACAAAATCGGTGCCTCTTATCGTGGAGACCCCGCATCCGCAATGCTGGAAGTGCTCGACCCGGAACAAAACAGTGAGTTTCTCGATCACTATCTGGACATGAGAATCGATCTTTCAAAAGTGCTGTTTATCAGTACTGCCAATCAATTGGACACGATTCCCGGCCCTCTTCTGGATCGAATGGATGTCATAAGACTTTCAGGCTATATCACAGAAGAAAAAATGGCTATCGCCAAAAATCACCTGTGGCCAAAACTGTTGAAACAGTCGGGTTTAAAAAAGAGCCAGATCAGGCTCTCCGACCTCACTCTTAAGGCAGTCATTGAGGGCTATGCCAGGGAAGCTGGCGTGAGAAACCTTGAAAAACTGCTTCATAAAATTATTCGCAAAGTCGTTGTTCAACTGCTTGAAGGCACCGGTAAGAGTCTCAGTGTGACTAGCAGGAATCTATCTGACTATCTGGGTGCACCTTACTTCAGAAAAGAGAAGCGCATTGAAGGCATTGGTGTAGTGACAGGTCTGGCCTGGACTGCCATGGGAGGCGCAACCCTGCCAGTAGAAGCCAGCCTTATTCATCATCAGCGAGCTGGCTTCAAACTGACCGGTAAGTTGGGGGATGTCATGAAGGAGTCTGCTGAAATAGCTTATAGCTTTGTTTCAAGCCAAGCTGAAAAATTAGGCATTCCGGAAGCCTATTTTGAAAAAGCCTTTATCCATCTTCATGTGCCTGAAGGCGCAACTCCCAAAGACGGTCCTTCAGCCGGGATTACCATGGCAACCGCACTATTATCTCTTGCCACGAGCAAAAAGCCCGCCTCTCTAGCCATGACCGGAGAGCTGACTCTAACCGGAAAAGTTCTGGCTGTTGGCGGGGTCAGGGAAAAAGTCATAGCAGCCAAACGACAAGGTATTCATACCCTGATCATTCCGGAAGAATGCCGAAGAGATTACGATGAACTGCCGGATTATATTCGAGAAGATATGACCATTCACTTTGCCACAACCTTCGAAGATGTGCGCCAAGCAGCATTTCCTGAAAAGACATCGCCTGTAAAGACATCGCTTGTAAAGATATCGCCTGTAAAGAAAAGCACAAAGAAAACCGCACGTAAAAAGCCTGTGAGGAAGCGTTGAGTTCAATCAGATCGACCCGGACTTGGAAATTTCTTTCCCCACAACGAACTGTGCCGCCCCTTAGGGGGCGGCACATGATTCAATGCTCTAACAACGAGGGAGACCCCCGTTAGGACACATTAGTGAGCGAACTAAGTATTGACTTCTTGAAGATTGCTGTCCATCTGCAATCAAGAATTTTGAAGCATAAGAATTTTTTTTTAAGTCAATTTTCGTCACGCTGCAAAATGCCAGCCATTTCCTTTGACAATCTGCCATTCATTCGACACTTTTTAGCAGCGCAAAAACACAATTTCTCCTACCGCCTCAGCCAAGCTGCCAAGCTCTATTGCTATCAGCTAAGCTGTGTTAATAAATACTGAAATGCTGATGAACCCGAAAGCTCATAACGGACTGCAGCGACATGTCATCACCTCTTACACCTGGCAGCAACAACTCGCCCCCTTCCTCCAGATCTTCTGGCGATCGTAATCCGCCCCCTTCTCCACTCACTGGACAGGACCATCTGGGCAGACAAATCAGTGAGACAAGCACCAGGAGTCAATTGAGCCACGAATCATCTGATCAACGGGCACCTCAATCCCCTCAGATTAATGAGCGAAAAGCTGAAAGACGCCCCTGGTTCTTCCGGCGATGGTACAAAAGTTACATCGGCAAGAAAAACTCGACACTCCCTCCTACTAAGGATTTTGAACCTGAAGAAGCGGAAAAGCAGACCGGTTACCTTGGTTTACTGAAAGATCTTCCAGGCAGAGCTGTCGGAGCACTGGCGAACCTTCCTGGAGCAGGTTTCGAGAAAGTCGCATCAAAGCTTGATAATTTCGTCAATCATCAGGCTGGCATTGAGATCAGCCGTGAGGATGAAAGACGCCAGTGGCGCTCTTTATTATATGACTTGCTGTGCAGTTATACGGCGGTCATTGTCGACGGAGAGCAAACTCCATTCAACTTTAATGAGATACTCATAAAGAATGGCGATGATCTGCCCGTTAGAATTACAGCGCTGAACTTCGACTCGAAAAGAGTCGTCCAGGCATCAGAGAGCTATTTAATCAATGGACAAGCCACAAAAAACCATTTTGAAGTAGGGGATCTTTCCTGTACGGTTGAAATTCCGGTTAAAGATAAACCTCCACTGACGTTGCAAATCAGACTCGAGAACACGACTATCTCAGTCGGCACCGATATCAGCATCTCCCAGATATTGAAAAACTCATTCATTTCCTCTTCCGAGGATCGAACAGCGGTGCAACTTTCCGCTGAAAGAGTTGAAGTCCGATATGAAAATCTGGACTCTTATGAAGAGCTGACGGCAGTACCTGACCCTTCAAAAGAATCAGACTGCATAGTAGGTTATGAGAGAGGAAAGCTGACCATGAAAGGCGTCCGCTTTTGCAAACCTCTCGACCTGCTTAAAGCTTCACCAAAACAAACATCCATACTTGCTTTCGATGCGTTAAAGCTTGTCAACGAGTCAGCCCGGCCTGCCCTGCTGGAGGTTAAGAAAGTCAACATTCAGCACTTCGATGATACTCATAATGGAACCTTCAACAGCTCACTGATCATTCACCCCAAAACCATTCGAAACATCCCCTACATTGGTTGGCTATTAGCTCCTCTCTTCTCAAAACCTGTTCATCTCGATATCTTCGCTTTTATGCAGCACGGCGAAGTCATGATAAAAGATTTGAAACACGGTATCAGGGTTTCAGGTGGAAGTCTGACTGGGTGGTTGGTAAAAAAAGCGCTAACAGCCAAAGAAACACGCCTGGTTCCCTACGAAGGTGGAACAGGACTGCAAATAGGCTGGCCGTTTGAATTTATCGCATGCAAAATCGAGATACCCGGTCTGCTCCCTGGAAAACCGGCAACCAGAATAGAAGATCACGATCAGGTCACCTATGAGCGACTGAATCAGATGCACACTCAAGATGCTTCAATACCAGGTCAATCTCAATCAGGCAATACGTCAGATGAAGTGTCACCTGCACTTCACCACCAGCATATAGAAGCACTCAAAAAAGAAGAGGGTGTACTCATTGTACCCGATGCCTTCAGTAGAGTGCTCAGTGACATCATCTCAGAAGACCAGGCTTTAGCCCAGCCAGTAAGGATGGTGCCAAGATTAATGGAAAAACGTTGCATAGAAGCGGCAAGAGGTGACGAGGCTGCCTGCCGGATCCTGCTCCACTTTGTCCGGGATCAGGAAAGATTTCAGCATGAAAGTGACTGCATGATGGCCCTGCAGGCTATCCCTGAAGCTTTCTACGCCAGGGAAGCTGCAGAAGCGGATGATGAGCAATGGCTATGGCTTGAGAGTGTCGCACACAGGCTGATTGTCGTTGAACGACAGAAAGCCTTTGAGCTATACAGACAGCTGTTGAAAAGAAAGGACATCGAAAATGCCAGTAAACTGGTGACTGACACTGAATGGCTGATCCATCTGGCAAAAAACCTCCCTAAAAACACGCCCGAGGAAAAAGCCATTGCCTTCCGTTTAGCCGAGTTTGCCTATAAATCCAATCCGGAAAAAGCAGAAGAATTGATCAAGCTGCTTATCGACTGCAATAAGAACAATCTCTATAAAACAAAGCAGCTGAATGATCTTATTCAAGACTTGGTCAGTCACCATCCCTACTTTGCAGACCCTCATCATCTCATCTCATTATTAAACCTGCTTGACCAAAGCCATCCGGACATCGTTGCCCGCTCACTGGAACACTTTCCGATACAGACTCTTCTTCAAAACCTCTGGACAGATGACAACATTCAAGCTCATAGCACTCTGAATTTTCTTAAAATCCTGCTGATCAAGCATGGTCGCTTTAAAGAAGCCGCTGAACTTTTGATTGAGTCAGGGGATCCCAGACAGGCTGCAAGAATGCTTGACCTTGGTATCAGGCAGGGCAACCCATCAGCTCTTAAGGTGAAAGTGGAATTGGCGGTAAGGGATGAGCTAGCTGAAGGTGTAACGTTAGAAAAGGAAGTTCGTCGCCTCAGGCATTTGATAGAGACTCCCTCAACCCCGGAGGTCATGAGAGAGGCAGCTATTTCCGTCCTGGCTGATCTTGTTACAGAAGAACCCCATCCGGAACTTGCAGGGATTTTCACAGAAGATCTTTTGATGACAGAGGAAAAAAAGGCTTCTTTCGTGAAAGCAGTCAATAAGCTGTTTAACCTTCAAAAGGGAGAAGCGCTGAGTCTGAATGATCGCATGAGAATCCTGAATCAGGTTGAACAGCATCTGAAAACTGCCCGAACTGATGAGTCAGCCTACTTAAGCAAACCTCTGCTGCTGAAGAAGATTCAGGATGCAAATCAGCAGGTTGATCGGGTTATGGAATTACTGATAAAAGTGAGGGGACCTGTTGAGCCCAACCTGCTGACCATGCTGACATCTCAAGGCCCGGTTGCCGAAACCAGCATCGAAAACAACACGGCCTCTGAGACAATATCTGGCATGGAAGAAGATGATGAGTTTTTCGATGCTTTGGATACACCCTACAACCCAACGATTGATCAAAAGTCCACTGCCGTCAATGAAGACTTGCCTATAGCAATCGATGATGAAGATAAGGAAATAAAGATCTCTCCAACCGATGAAACGGGCCATCTGGAAGAAGAGAACTTCTTGCTTTCAAACTCTTTCTCAAGCTATGCATCGCTGCTTAGCCAACCTGTATTTTCCAGATCTTCGAAAGGTTTTCTTGACCCGGGGCTCAAGCGTGAGTGGGCCTCAATACTTAAGATGATGTCGATTTGACCGGAAAGTTCAGGCAGATATTTCTCTGTCACCATAGAGATTCATCAAACGTTCAAGAGCCACGAGACTGTCTGGTGTGTATGTCCGGTTGAAGCGGTTTGACCGAATCTCTTCAGGCGACTCCATGATTACCCTTGCCACTTCTTCTTCCTGCAACCTCAGCTCCCCCTCATATTGACAGCTGTAGACCCTCCCCCAAACCTTGCAGTCATCATTCTGAAAGTAAAAGTGAAACAGAGGCTCCAAAGGTGTGTCTTCTATGCCAAGCTCTTCCGCCAGTTCCCTGACGGCAGCCACGTCATAACTCTCACCTTCAGCGACTACGCCTCCCGTTGCCGGCTCAAAATAACCCGGGTAAATATCCTTGCTCAACGTCCTTTCCTGAACGTAGAGCTGCCCTTTACTGTTAAAAACAAAGACGTAAGTAGCCCGGTGGCAAAGTTTCTTTTCTCTCATCTGGCTTCTGGGTAAAGCACCAAGCACCTGGTTACTTTCATCGACAATAATGACCTTTTCTGATGCAGGCTGCAGTTCTGGGTTAGATGGCATAAATACCAGACTCCGGATATTCGTTTTATTTTACCGTGAGACATTTTCACGCAATCGTATCTCTCTGTCTCTTCGAGAGCACAACCGGATGCACGAGCTCCTGAAAGTCTTGCCAACCCAGTATCAAAAGTTCAGAGATATCATCACTGTTTTGGCCAAATTATGACCACTGATCTGTGCCTGTTCGGCAACTTCCTGAGCCGTAAAAGCGGATGGCTGGCGATGGGTTGAAAAGGTCACATGGTGATGATTCAGATAGCCCACTACTCTTTGTTTAGCCATTTTCACTACCTCTGGCAAAGCCTGAAAGAGCCGAAATGAAATGTGAGCCAGTGAGTCAACCATTCGGCTCTCAACAAGGTGTTAACACTCCCAATTTGTCAGAGGATGAACAATCCGTCAAGACTGAAAAAATGTCTTATATCCACATATAATCAGACTGTGGCCGATTAAATAACATGGCCACAAGGTCAGAACCACTTTGCTATCCAAATCGCTGGACGATTTTCACGATAAAAAAAACCAGGGGGTGCCATGACCGCCAGAAATACTGTTTCCACTATTGTTAACCCTGTAGGCTCCATGCGTGTTCTCTCAAACCATGAGGTCAGCAGCCTTCAGGACACCAGTCAGAAAGGGTTGCATCGTTTGTTCCGGCAGTGCGCCCTGGCCATACTCAACTGTGAACAGGAAGGTGATGACACCGAAGAAATCATGGAGCAATACCAGGATTTCGACATTCGTATTGTTCAGGAACACCGCGGACTAAAACTGGAATTAATTAATGCTCCCGCCGACGCCTTTGTCGCTGGAAAACTGATTCGCGGCGTTCGGGAAAACCTGTTTTCTGTCCTCAGAGATATACTTTATGTGTCGTCTCGCATCACAGAAGACCCTCGCTTTGCTGTAAACAGTTCCACGGATATCACGCATCTGGTTTTCCAGATTCTCAGACACGCTGACGCTTTTATTACCCAACAGGTTCCCAGTATTGTGGTTTGCTGGGGCGGACACTCCATTGCCCGACATGAATATGAATATACCAAGAAAGTGGGTTACCAGCTGGGCCTGAGAAGCATGAACATTTGCACAGGTTGTGGTCCGGGTGCCATGAAGGGCCCCATGAAAGGGGCTTATATCGGTCATGCCAAACAGCGAATGTCCCGTGGACGATTCATTGGTTTAACAGAGCCTGGAATTATTGCGGCCGAATCCCCCAATCCTATTGTCAACGAGTTGATTATCCTGCCGGATATTGAAAAGCGTCTGGAGGCCTTTGTTCGTCTGGGTCATGGTATCACCGTTTTTCCGGGTGGACCGGGAACCTGTGAGGAAATTCTCTATATTCTCGGCATTTTACTCAACCCTGCCAACAGGGAAATCCCTTTCCCACTGGTTTTTACAGGGCCAGAAGCCGCCAGGGAATATTTTGAAAAAATTGATGAATTTATCGGCAACACACTGGGGGAAGAAGCCCAGTCACGCTACCAGATTATTATTGATGATCCGCTGGAAGTCAGCCGGGTGATGAGAAGTGGACTGGAGCAGGTTACGCGCTATCGCAGAAAGCATGGCGACGCCTACTACTTTAACTGGTTGCTTCAAATTGACGAGGACTTTCAAACCCCCTTTGACCCAACCCATGAAAACATGGCGAACCTCGAGTTAAATACCCAGCTGCCTCCCCATATTCTGGCGGCCAATCTTCGACGCGCCATGTCAGGTATTGTGGCAGGCAATATAAAAGAAGAAGGCGTTTGCCAGATCAGGGCAAAAGGCCCCTATCAATTAAAGGGAGAGCCTGAACTGATGAAACAGGTCGATAGCCTGCTTCAGTCTTTTGTAGAACAATTCAGAATGAAGCTGCCGGGCAGTCATTATGTCCCCTGTTACGAGATCGAAAGCTAAAAAAGTAGTTCTGGAAAGCGAAGTGATACATCTTCGCTTTCTCCTTTTTTAGCACAATGACTCTTACCCAACCATTTAATGCCTCATCCAAAGGCAATCCCATGATTTTTTTTAGCCGTTCGATGGATCGGATTTAAAATTTTCAATAATTTTCTCATTAAGGCACGATCTCAGAAATTTATTCATCCGGGTTGTGTCTGCCGTTGCATAGAAATCAAGCATCAACTGGTTAAACTCTTTCTGACGTTTTGCTGGAACATTGACAATGGGAAACCCATGAGAAAGCAAAATACCGTTCATCATAAATCGCCCCATACGCTTATTCACATCCCAGAAGAACTGTGCTCTTGCCATTCTCAAAAAAGCGGTAAATGCCATATCATAAACATCGTTACAAGTAGCGATTTCCGACTCAATCTCAGCCCAGACGTTATCCAGCTCATTGGGCGAGGGAGGTTCGTATGCTGATCCACTTATCGTGACGTTACCAGTTCGAAAAGCCCCCCACACGAGAGCTTCTGCTTTACCCGCAATGTTGTGAATTGCCAGGGCAACGTCTTTGGAAAAAGAGAACTTTCCTTCAGCAGCCAGTGCAAACAGATATTTCCAAGCCTCTGCCTGATGTAGAGCCATATTCTGGTCACTTATTTTGTGGCCTCCAACAGTTATCCCATCTAATAATGTTTGAATTTCTGGTAGAGTCATCGCAACCCCTTCAAGGTTGACAGCGTCATAGACCAAAGAAGGAATATCACGAACGGCAAGCTGTCTGGCCATCGCGCGATCAGGGTTCATTCCCCAAACAGTATCTTTTGCCGTTGTCATTGGCTCATCCCAGAAGATGTGGTTGAAATTTCCACATTATATCTGCACGAATTCTTATCGTCATGCAGCTCGAAGAGTCTGGGCAATAAAAGATAACGCCCCCATGAAAAACTCCCGGATGGTAAGTCAGTCACACATAACGGTAAATAATTAATGATTTGAGACAAATCTGGCAATCACCTCCTAAACTATTAGTAACCATTATGTTCAGGGAGCGAACAAAAATGTCTCAGTTAATTGAGGAATTCAAAAGCGAACATGTGCAAATCAGTGACTTACTTTTACAAGCACGTGATATTGGCATTGGTAACCAGAAAGGTCGGGATTTGATACTGTCCGCCAAAAAAATACTGCTAGCACATTTAAACAAAGAAGATAGGCTCCTGTATCCCGTATTGAGAGAAGCCGCCGAGAACGATGAAAGCCTGAAGTCTACTCTGACTGACTATGCGCTTGATATGGATAAGATTTCTGCCAAAGTGATGGTTTTTTTCAACCTTTATGAAAATGGTGATAACACCATCGAAAACTTTCAGCAGGACTGCAACAATATCATCAGGGCGTTAAGCAAGCGAATTTCCAAAGAAGAAGCCGTTCTCTACAAGACTTACGACAAAATCAAAGGTCTCTGAAACCACCAGCACAAATGATCGGCTGGTTCCCGGCCGATCATCATTCCCTTCCAGAAGAATACAAATCCAGATAGCACGACCCACCGAATCATCCCAAAGACGAAGTATGACATAACCGATGTTCCCTTTAGTTCTTTGTTATATTCGCTGACTCGAATGTTAGTGACATCTTCTTTTTATACAGATTTAATTAATCATTCAATCTGTTATCAAGGAAGAACCATGCAACCATTTCAAAATAGCACGGCATCAATTCAACCAGCAATGGACATCCCATCCATCTCTCAAACTGATCAGCCAGTAAATCGAAAACTGGAGATATGCCAATATAAAGTAACTAATAGAGACAATATGGGAGACTTTAAAGTCTATCCATTTATTCTAAACGGCAAGACTTATTACCATATTGACAAAGCCTCAGGTTGTGACTCCGTTTCAGAAAATGATGAGATTTTTATAGAACATTGTGCAGGACAACAAGAAGAAAAAAACCAACAATTAATAAAGAGACTCTCTGACATCATAACAAAAGGCTTTAGAAATGTTTGCACTGTTTTCTATCCAGATGATAAATCAAAAATAGAGGGTGTATGTCACGACTTTGCTTATTATTTGAGCTTTGGGCTTTCAGTTTTAATATCTACGAGAGATAACACTCATGATTCTTTTTACGAATCGCTTTCGAACATAAAAATTTATGAATTTACTGGAGAAAAGGATTTAGACTTTGGAGACATTGTGCAAATAACAAACAATACTTCCCACACTGAAAGAAAACCTTTAGTTTTTCATAGTGTGGTTTATATCGGTAATGGAAAATACATTAGCAAGCTTTCTAAGGAAGATATTTACATTCAGGATCTTGAATCAATATTAGATACTTTTGAACTATGGAAAAAAGGAAGTCTAAGGGTTGTTAAAGATCTAAGCACATAACTGCCTTTCTCATAAATAAACAAAGCGCCATAGTTTATTTTTGCTTCTTTACATATTCTGAAACCTTGAGTGCTTAAAAAGCTCCAATACTTCAGGCAGTGGCTCCTCCAAAACCATTTTTCTAATAATACTCCCTACCACAGGGGCAAACTTGAAGCCATGACCTGAAAAGCCCCCTGCTACAATGACTCTCTGGTGATCCGGTAATGCCTCCATAATGAAATGCCCATCGGGGCTATTAGTGTAAAGACATGGCTCTTCCCTGATAACTTCAGGCACCACCCCTGGCAAATACTTTTCAATAACTGACTGGATCTCTGAAAGGTTTCTGCGAGAATCTTGAAGCAACTGTTCAGGATTATCCAACAGAAAACCCGTTTTGTGTCTGCCAATCTTCACCAGTCGCTCAGCGCCATATTGAGGCACACCATAATAAAATCCATCGGGAGTGTCGAAGGCAAAAGCTGGCGCATCCGCTGACAAATTCTCACTGTTTCTGCTCTTAAACCAATACTGAAGATTCATCTCAATTTCCAGCGGATACTTTCCACCGACAATGCTGTTCAGCCAGGAGCCTGCGGTTACGACCAGGTGTGAACAGGAAAAAACATCTTTACTGGTTGTAACCTCAACGCCACTATCATGCTCCTTAAATGACTCCATTAAAGTGTTCTCCAGTATCTGACCTGAGTGACTTCTCAATACTTCAAGGAAATATTGCAATGACTTATCAAGATCCAAAAACCCGGCTTGCCGGTCCAGTATGCCTGTCCAGACTGAAGGGACTTTCAGACCGGAAACAAGTTCGCTGCATTCACTGCCTTTCAGGATATTAACGTCCAGATCATACTCAGAGGCACTGCTTAAAACTCCCTTTAAAGTCTGGCTTGACATCAGATCACCAGCAATTAGCAGCCCGTTCAGAGAGAGTATCTTCCCGTCTGTAACACGATTGATATCCTGCCAGTCGACCAGAGCTTCTTTAAGCAGGGGAACGTAGCGAGAGTCTTCAAAATAAGAGAGTCGAAAGAGTCTGGTCTGGCCGTGAGAACTGTTTCTTTTATTACCTAACTCATATTGCTCCAGACAAAGCACACTTAAACCAGCTTGGGTCAGTCGGGCTGCAACAGCGCATCCCATAATCCCCATACCCACAATAATGGCATCATAGTGCATCATATTCTAATGCCCCTGCCCCACCTTTATGGGAACTTGACCTACTTAAACCGATCACTTGATCAGTTGGGTTAAGTCATTTCAATGAATAGACATCGAAGTTCATTCAGACCAGATGGCAGTCATTATTTGCGGTAATAATCAGCGATATACGAAAAAAACCGGCGCAACAAGGGCTTTTCCGACCGATTCAACCAGTATTCACCAAATTTATATCAAAGATTGCGGGCTTCCCTTAACTTGAATAACGCTATCCGCTATACTGCCCGCGCCGCCGGTTGGCTGAATAAGCGAAGGTTACAGTTCTTTTCACTGCTAATCTATACAGAATAATTCCGACCGGTTTACGATGCCTGCACACATCGTCATGGGCATGAAAGTGATCTAAAGTAAACTCCTGTTCTGGAGGAGGAGCAGAAGTATCCGGCAGAGCTTTCTTCTTTACCCGCCCAGCCATACCGTGCAGGACCTATATTCACAGGAACATCAGCAACTGTCCGCCCCATCACTGTAAACATTACAGCAAGGGTGAACGGGCAGGCCGCACAGATGATGAGGGTTGATCCGTGCTAGAAGCCTACAGAAAACATGTCGAAGAGCGTGCAGCAGAAGGTGTCCCACCAAAGCCATTAAGCGCTGAGCAAGTCACCGGACTGGTAGCCTTGCTTAAAAACCCACCCGCCGGTGAAGAAGAGTATCTGCTGGACCTGCTGGAAAACCGCATTCCGCCCGGCGTGGACGAAGCTGCCTATGTGAAAGCCGGGTTCCTGTCTGCCATTGCTACAGGTGAGGCAGAATCCCCACTGTTGGACAAGAAAAAAGCGGTTGAACTGCTGGGCCTGATGCATGGTGGCTACAACATTGAGACGCTGGTTGAACTGCTGGACAGCACCGAACTGGCAGAGCTGGCCGCAGAACAACTGAAAAGCACCCTGCTGGTGTTTGATGCTTTCCACGACATCGAAGAGAAAAGCAAGGCCGGAAACGCCCATGCTAAAGCTGTCCTGAAGTCCTGGGCAGACGCCGAATGGTTCACCCAGCGTCAAGCGGTTCAGGAAAGCATCAAGGTTGCCGTCTTCAAAGTGTCCGGTGAAACCAACACCGACGACCTTTCTCCTGCCCCTGATGCCTGGTCTCGACCAGACATTCCGGTTCATGCCCGAGCCATGTACAAAATGACCCGCGACGGTCTGGAACCTGAAGAGCACGGTGTTACCGGCCCTCTGAAGCAGATCGACGACATCAAGGCCAAAGGCCTGCCCGTTGCTTTTGTGGGCGACGTAGTAGGTACCGGCTCTTCCCGTAAATCCGCGACTAACTCTGTACTCTGGTTCTTCGGTGATGATATTCCGGGCGTACCTAACAAGCGTGCAGGCGGTATCTGTATTGGCGGAAAAGTAGCACCCATCTTCTTCAACACGATGGAAGATGCTGGCGCACTGGTTTTCGAAGCCCCCGTTGATAAGTTGGGCATGGGTGATGTGATCGAGATCCGTCCATACGACGGCAAAATCCTGTCCGAATCCGGTGAAGTACTGTCTGAATTTGGCTTCAAATCCGATGTCATCCTGGACGAAGTGCAAGCTGGCGGCCGTATTAACCTGATCATTGGTCGTGGCTTGACCGACCGCGCCCGTGAAGCTCTGGGTCTGGGACATTCCGAGATATTCCGTCGCCCTGTTGCTCCTGAAGCCTCCGAGAAAGGCTTTACCCTGGCTCAGAAAATGGTCGGTAAAGCCTGTGGTGTTGAAGGCGTTCGTCCCGGTACTTACTGTGAGCCAAAAATGACCACCGTCGGTTCTCAGGACACCACGGGCCCAATGACCCGTGATGAGCTGAAAGATCTGGCCTGCCTGGGCTTTTCTGCCGACCTGGTGATGCAGTCTTTCTGTCACACGGCGGCTTATCCAAAGCCGGTTGATGTTGAAACTCACCACACTCTGCCAGACTTCATTATGAACCGTGGTGGTGTATCCCTGCGCCCGGGTGACGGTATCATCCACAGCTGGCTAAACCGTATGCTGCTGCCAGACACTGTGGGTACAGGGGGTGACTCTCATACCCGTTTCCCACTGGGTATTTCCTTCCCTGCCGGTTCCGGTCTGGTCGCCTTTGCTGCGGCCACCGGTGTTATGCCTCTGGATATGCCGGAGTCCATTCTGGTTCGTTTCAAAGGCGAAATGCAGCCCGGCATCACTCTGCGTGATCTGGTTCACGCCATTCCACTGTACGGTATCAAGCAAGGCCTGCTGACCGTTGAGAAGAAAGGCAAGAAAAATGCCTTCTCCGGCCGCATCCTGGAAATCGAAGGTCTGGAAAGCCTGACAGCCGAGCAAGCCTTCGAACTGTCTGACGCTTCTGCTGAACGTTCCGCTGCAGGTTGTACTATCACTCTGTCTGAAGAGTCCATCGCCGAATACCTGAAGTCGAATGTGACCATGCTGCGCTGGATGATCAGTGAAGGTTACGGTGACCCTCGTACTCTGGAGCGCCGTGCCCGCAAGATGGAAGAGTGGCTGGCCAACCCGGTTATGATGCGCGCTGATGCTGACGCAGAGTACGCTGAAGTGATTGAAATCGATCTGTCTGAAATCAAAGAGCCTATCCTGTGTGCTCCCAACGATCCGGACGATGCCCGTACACTGTCTGACGTGGCTGGCGACAAGATTGACGAAGTTTTCCTGGGTTCCTGCATGACCAACATCGGTCACTTCCGTGCAGCCGGTAAACTGCTGGAGCAGAACAAGGCCCCTCTGCAAACCCGCTTCTGGATGTCTCCTCCCACCAAGATGGACAAGGCCCAACTGGAAGAAGAAGGCTATTACAACATCTATCAGGACAGCGGTGTACGTACCGAAATCCCGGGTTGCTCACTGTGTATGGGTAACCAGGCACGGGTAGAACCCGGTGCTACAGTACTGTCAACGTCTACCCGTAACTTCCCGAACCGTCTCGGTGACGGGGCTAACGTATACCTGTGCTCTGCCGAGCTGGCTTCTGTTGGCGCGATTCTGGGTAAGATTCCTACAGCTGATGAGTACATGGAATACGCTCAAAATCTGGATTCCATGTCCAGTGAAGTCTACCGTTACCTGAACTTTGATCAGGTAGAGTCCTACCAGAAGGCAGCTGATGATGTTATCGCCAAAGCAAGCTGATCAGTAACCTGATTGTCAACCTCAAATCCCCGTCATTGTGCGGGGATTTTTTTTCTAAGCCTGGTTGCCGAAGTGGAAAAATTGACAGCGTATTTCCAGCCAGCAGAAAGACTCGTCAGAAAGTCGATAACTTATCCGGCTGACGTTGTCAGCCAGCCTTGCCAGATACCTTTTAGCCCTGTAAATCGAGATCAGGAATGAACTGATTATACTGAAGACTATCAGTAGATTTTCTGGCTTAAGCATGATTCCAACGTCTGACTCGGTCAGTTCGGCGTCCAACTGGCAGATTTTCAAAAGCTGGGTAAAACACAAACTGCGCTCAGCCTTTACCTGGAACCGGAAAACCCGGGTACTGGAAGACCCTGCCGCCCTGCTCCAGGAAGCCAGAGCCAGAGGCGACAATCCTTATTCGGGCATAAGACTTCGAGACATCAAACGCCATGATAGTCCCAGGTCCAGGATTAATAGAGCCGCTCAACACTTCAGGACTGACTTTGCCCGCATTGGTATTGATGTCAGCTCACTCACTGAAGAGACCGACCTGTTATCTGAATTTCGGAACAAACTGCTAACCCAAGCCAGGCGCCTTCAAATCAAAACCTACAAACAGGGAACGCTGGAAGACATGCAGGCTTTTTCCAAACTTGTGAACCGGGTGGGCGCCGCTAACTGGCCAGCTGTTTTGAATGATCTGACTCTGAGACATCCTGTTGGAGGGGCTCACAAACTTGCCGATTTTGTCAGGCCTCTTGAGCTTCTTATCACTCCCTCAGGGCAACAATCTACAGACACTCTGATGCAAACGGATGTCAGAATTCCTGCTGACCAGCTGCTGGGAAAAGAGCTCTTTTTGATGTCCGGAGATATCAGCCGAATGAATGAATTACAAACCCCACCTATTCAAGCCATTGCCTGCCCTCACACCCCCAAAGGATCAGAAAATGAGACGGCTTTACTGAAGCAGCTTTCCGAAATTGATAGCAGTTTGGCAAAAAAAGGTTTTTTGGAAGCTATTAAAAAGGTGCAACCAGGACTGGCCGTCATTGCACCCAGCCCTGCACTGAAGGACAGGGGCTTCAGTCACATGGTTCATGCCATGCTGCCACATGTCGGTTCCGGGAATATTCATTCAGAGTTGGTCGCCGCCTACCAATCCACCATTGAAGCCGCTCACAGGAAAAATCTGTCGAGCATAGCCATCCCCATTTTCAGCTCTGAAATGAACCTTTCCCCACAAAGAGCAGCGACCATTGTTTGTGTAGCCATCAGCCGATACATGAGCAGTCACCCTTATGAAACCAAACCGCCAAAAGTGTATCTGGTTTGCCCCGGCACTGAAAAAGGTCAGGAAACCCAGCGATATATTAACCATTATCTGAGCCAGAAGATGCCAAAGTCACCTAAACGAGAAATCATCTAGCAGCCTGTCGGACTTAAGCGTCCGTAGCGAGGATTGCAAGAAATTGAGGATAAAAATCTCTGTTTCTGAGGAGAATAGCGAGCTATTTGACGAAGAAACAGAGATTTTTAGACCAATTTATTGCAACCGCAGTAGGACAGTCTTAAGTCCGACAGGCTGCTAGCCCTAAAAATTAGCCAAAAGCCGCTTCAACTCGTCCATTTCCGAATGTTGTTCTCCGTAAGCCGCTCGCATATAAGCCTCACAAAACGACATTACAGGTTCTGCAAGCGAGTCATCCGATTGGGAAATACGACGGGCAAAACTCAACTCTGCTTCACCCTCTCGAGGGACAAAGCCTCTTCTAGCCATTTTTTTCAGGAAGCGGGCATAGAGTTCCTGGAGCGGAGGCAGAGTCTGTCGGCGATACAGTAAAGTCAGGGACAGTATAGTCAGTATCACGCTTACCCCTATCGTCAGAGCCATCCCTTGTCGCCAATAAAAATCTTTATCACCCAATAGGCCTCTCATGAACGCTTCCTGCTGATCCTGCTTGAAATTCACGACCGATCTCTGCCATTGATATTCTGCCTTCTCAAAGGCCAGCCTGACTCTGTTAATAATGCCTGACTCACGGTAACGGTAGAGAGACAAAGGACTGTCTGGCAAAAAAGTTTCGGAGTTACCGATAGCCGCTTCCAGACCAGACTCTATTCGCTGGGGTGAAACCGCTGCAGTTGGGTCAAACCTTTGCCAGCCCTGCCCTGCCACCCAGATTTCAGCCCAGGCATGAGCATCGAACTGTCGAACCTGAATCAGGTTATCAGCTTTCTTAAACTCTCCACCCTGATAACCGCCAATGACCCTGGCCGGAACACCCGCAGCCCTCATCAGATAAACGAATGCTCCGGCATAATGGGCACAAAAACCTCGCCTACCTTCAAACAGAAATTCATCAATCGTAGAGTTTTGATCGTATAAAGGCGGTGCAACGGTGTAGTAGAAATCATCCAGACGGAACAGCGACAGCAATCGAGCCGCCATTTTGACGGGATCCTGACCTGCCTGGTTGAACAGCCTGAGGGCATATTGTCGACTCCGGTCATTTCCAAAATCCGGAATCTGAGTATTCAAGGCAGCAAGCCAGTCAGGCATTAAGACAGATCGAGCCTGAGGCAACATCCCATCCAGTGAGTACAACAATCGGCTGTCAATCGGTCGTTCCGATGCCAGTCTCATTGTCCTGTATAAAAAGCTGTTTTCAGCCACTGTGCCAGCAGCTCCCAATGTATACATCCATGGTTTTCCGGTAGGCTCCATCATCACTTCATATTGATAGCTTCCCTGACGATTCTTCCACCAGCCTTCAATTTCAGGTTGCCTGCTGACCCAATCTTTCTGCGACATGGCGGCAACAGAAAAAGGCTTGTCCGTTTGCTTCCAGGTCTTGCCATCAAACTGATCCAGAACCACAGCCCGCCAGTATCTTTGCTGAGGTGGTGGTACATCACCAGCAAAGCGTGCCCGAAACACCAGCTCATCTGAACGACTGAGTCTTGCTATATCGCCTGGCGTCATGGCATCGGTTAAGCCAGTTCTGGCACTATTATCGGGAAGGGGGACTGACCAGAGCGGCCCCATCCGGGGCACCAGGACAAACAGGAGAATGGTTAAAGGAGCTGCCTGCAAAACAAGGAGGCCTGCAAACCTTATACTGGAAACAACAGGTGTCGCATTCGTTGATCGGAACAAGCCCTGCTGGGCAGCGATCAACATCACCAGACAAAACATCAGGTAGAGTGTTTGTAGTAACGACTGGGAGAAAAGAACGGCTGTCGCCACCAGAAAATAGCCGATGTAAACCACAATGAGCGCATCACGCTGGCTTCTCATTTCCAACAGTTTGAGTGCATACCCTGCTGCCAGAACAGAGACCGATGATTCCAGAGATATCAACGGCCTGAAACTGACTATCACCGTAACCAGTGCAATCAGAATCAGTCCCAGACGCAACAAAAAAGGTGGCCACTGCCCTCTACCCAGCAAAATAGTAATCCGCCAGCCTGCTGAAAGACAACCCAGTAAAATAATCAGCGTCGGAACTTGCTTCCAAATGGGCAACAGGACTGACAGAAGGGCTGCAGTTAACCACAGTGTTGAGGTTCTGCTCACCTGAGCATTACTCAGCACGACCACCTCCTGACTTTACACTGCCCGAAGCCCTGTCAGAGCCAGAAGCAAATAGAGCCAAAGTCTCAAGGCACTGTTTTAAATGCTTGCGCCCTCCATTGGCTGCCAACTCTGTCCCGGGAACAGACAAGCTGAAAGGTTTGTTAGTGGCTTCGCATCTCAGACACCATCCAGCCAGAACAGACAGTTTATCTTCCAGACTTACGCCGGGATTATGCTCCAGGGAGAGCTTAACCTGATGACCAATAGGCTCTTCAAACAGCTTGGTATTCAGCTCACTGGTTCTCGCATACCCTTTCCAGTCAACATGACCCGCAAGATCCGTCTCTTTAAAGCGGCGAAAGCCGGCAAAATCATCCTGCCCTGATCGTGTTTGGACACCGGTTTCCTCCCCCGCACCCAGTGGGCTTGGAACAGGGTGGGTGTAATCAGGCCGGGGATAGATCAGTGTGTGCATTTCAAGTTGAACCCAGCTCCAGGCTCTGCAAAATCCCAGAGGATACAGGCTCTCTACTCTCATCCTTCCTGGACGAAACCAGCCTCTGGATGTTGCTTTTACCCTCAGGCTCAAGTCCAGATCCGATTCGAATGAATAGATCACTTGCTCATTTTCGGGCCAGCCTAATCTCACTGATTGTCGACCTCGCTCACCTGTCTGCAATTGCAGATGAACCGGTATCAGATCCCCAACATGTCCCGAACCGGCAGACTTTGAAATCAGAGTGATGCCCGCCAGGTTTCTCCAGGTATGAAGAATGGACAGCATAAACAGACTGACCATAAAAAAAGACAGACCGAACGCCAGACTGTTAGCATAATTGGCGGCAAGAATAAAAATAAGGGCAGCAACAAACAGCCAGATGTAGCCCCCTTTTGTGGGCAGGATAAATATCCGCTTTTGATCCAGAGTCACCCGGGTAGCCGGAGGAATGCGTCGATCAAGCCATTGACGATATCGCCGTTTTACAACGCCTTCTGACATACCTGTTATCCCATAACTTGAGTGGTAGCCAGCAACTCCCTGACCGATTGACCTTTTTCCTTTGCATGTAATCGGTGCTCGGCAACAGAGACAAACACAGCCTGAATATCCTCGGGAATAACATAGTCCCGACCTTCCATCCAGGCCCAGGCTTTTGCGGCGGCCATTAATGCCAGCCCCGCTCGTGGCGAGAGTCCAACATTGAAGCATCCCACTTCCCTGGTACGAGAAATCAGCCTCATGACATAATCCAATAACATCTCTCCGGCATGTACCCGGGCTGATGCATTCTGAGCCTTGATCAATTGATCTGCATTGAAGATGACAGGCAGCGCATTCATTTCCTCCCTGCCGGCTTCGCCTTTCAAAATGGCTTTCTCTGATTCAGGGTCGGGATAGCCCAGCTCTAATCTCATCAAGAACCGATCAAGCTGGGATTCTGGCAGGGGAAAAGTGCCTTCCTGATAGACAGGATTCTGGGTTGCCACCACGAAAAAAGGTTCGGGCAGGGATTGCGGCTGACCATCTACCGAAACCTGACGCTCCTCCATGGCTTCAAGCAAGGCACTTTGCGTTCTGGGTGAAGCCCTGTTGATTTCATCTGTCAGCAACAGCCGGGAAAAAACCGGCCCGGGCTGAAAGGCAAAGCTGGCGGTATTTTTATCAAAAACGGTGACCCCGATAATATCAGCAGGTAACAAATCACTGGTAAACTGCACCCGTTGATAGTCCAGGCCCATAACCCGGGCCAGTGCATGAACCAGCGTTGTTTTACCCATTCCGGGCAGATCTTCGATGAGCAGGTGACCTCGGGCAAGAAGACAACATACCGCAAGCCGAATTTCCAGGTCCTTACCACGGATAATCGTATTCAGCGCATGAATACATTGATTGACTTCATTCATTAATTGGGAACCGTTCTTATTATTTTGAAGACTTTGCTTTTTGTACTCAAGGCTGTTTTATCGGTCAATCGACACAAAAGAACAGAATTCCTTTTCTGTTACGGGGAGCTTATTTAAAGCTGGGCTAATCCTATTTCAAGATCAGCCTTGAGGTCTTCAAGGTTCTCAAGACCTACAGCCACCCTGATCAGATTTTCGGTAATACCGGCTCTTGCTCTGTCTTCATCAGAAAGACGACAATGCGTGGTGGTGGCCGGATGAGTGATCGTTGTGCGGGTATCACCCAGATTAGCGGTTCTGGAAATAAAGGTTACCGCATCCATCACTTTCCAGGCCTGCTCTCGACCGCCTTTGACTTCAAAGGCAAGAACACCACCAAAAGCTTTCTGCTGACGTTTCGCCAAACTGTGACCAGGGTGAGACTCAAGACCACTGTAGTGAACCTTTTCAACAGCAGGATGCGCTTCCAGCCATTGGGCCAGAGCCATTGCATTGCAGCAATGAGCATTGACCCTGAGATTAAGTGTTTCAAGGGACTTGTAGAAATTCCAGGCATTAAAAGGACTCATTGAAGCACCAGCCGCTCGTTGCCAGAGATGCATCTCACTGATCAGTTCCTTGCTGCCGACAGCTACTCCCCCCATGCAGCGTCCCTGACCGTCGATAAACTTGGTGGTAGAGTGGACGACAATATCTGCCCCAAGCTTCAGAGGCTGCTGCAGAGCCGGTGTACAGAAGCAGTTATCCACCATCAGTAAAGCATCATTCTCATGAGCAATGGCGGCCATGATTTCCAGATCCACTACTTCGCCCAGAGGGTTCGAAGGCGTTTCCAGAAACAAAAGACGTGTTTCAGGACGCATTGCATCTCGCCACTGCTGGTAATCCGTGAAATCAACAAAAGTGGTTTCTACGCCAAATTTGCCCAGGTATTTGGCAAAAATGGTGACCGTCGTGCCAAAAACACTCCGAGAGCAAATCACATGATCACCGGCTTTCAACAACCCCATGCACATACCCAGGATAGCCGCCATGCCTGAAGAGGCGGCACAGGCCAACTCTCCCCCTTCAAGGGCCGCCATACGCTCTTCAAACATTTTTACTGAGGGGTTGGTATACCGTGAGTAAACATTGCCCTGTTCATCTCCGGCAAAAACAGCCTGAGCCTGCTCGGCACTGTCATAAGTGAAGCTGGAAGTCAGATAAATAGCTTCGCTGTGCTCTCTTTCACCACTGCGTATGACGCCAGTCCTGATAGCCTGAGTTTCAAACGCCCATTGATCCTGGTTATTACTCACATCGTTGTCTTTCATTTCTGATCCTTTGTACCGCTGAGGGCAGTTTACCATGAATAATATTTTGTTCTGCTATTCAGAAATTACGCTGTATTTTTTCACTCATGGCTGTTTCTGAGCCTACAATTCCAAGGCTTCGATTATATGTCATGCTGAGGTTTTCTACCCGGCCTGAAAGAACCTTGAGTCTGACATATCCCGGATGGCTGAGATGCCAAAGATAGCGAAAAAAACCGGCGGTTGACAGTAGAAATAACCACCCTCACTGCTCGGTTTTAGAAAGATAAAAGAAAATTCCCGGCCCCTGAATGTGGTAATCTGGGAACACGATTATTAAATGTTTAGTGTTGATTTATACATCCATGGCTGTTCAGGAAAAACAGAATGCGCCCTCACCTGCTTTTGATTGATGCTCTGAATCTTATCCGAAGAGTACACGCTGCTGTCAGGGCCCCGGATGAAAACAGCCAGATAGACGGAGCAATTTCAGCTACCGTTGCTTCGCTAACTCGGGCCATTAAGGAAACATCGCCAACGCATTGCCTGATGGTTTTTGATGGCAACCCTCCGACCTGGCGACATGAGCTTTTTCCTGACTATAAAAAGGGTCGCAAGCCCATGCCCGAAGCACTGAGAAAAAGACTGGGCGACTTTAACAGAGCTTTTCTGAAAATGGGGGTAAAAACATTGAGAAAAACAGGTCTGGAAGCGGATGATGTCATTGCCGCTGTAGCCTCCAAGGCATCAAAAGCCAACGCCGAAACCACCATCCTTTCAACCGACCGTATTTTCCTGCAACTGTTGAATGTTCCGCAGATAAAACTGCGTGATCACTTCCAGAAGATTGATTATCAGGGAGAGAGTGTACAGAACCTTTACGGCTTCGGGGCTGAAAAGCTAACCCAGTTCTGGGCAATTGCCGGTGTGGGCGATGTGCCCGGCGTTCAGGGCGTAGGCGATAAGGGAGCGACCTCCCTGATTCTGGAACATCAGGAAATAAGCACTATCTTTTTGCTAGGAGAGGAGGCTAAAGGGGCGGCGGGAAAAGTAGTGAAGCAGAAAGAACGGGCATTGTTAAGCCTGAAATTGGCAACTTTGACTTGTGACCTTGAGGTTGGAGTAAGGATGAAGGATTTGAGGTATGAGACTGTATCTAGAGGGTAACTTGTTTAGGAGAAAATTATAGTGGCAAGGAAGAGACTTCATATTTAAATATGTTGCCATCACTCGTCACAATCGTCATTCCTTCAACAAGGCATTGGGCAATCAGTACTCTGTAAAAAAGGATCTCTATGAATCATTGGAAGATCAACTATCTTGTTAGCATGGAAAAAAGTGATGGGTAAAGATTGAAAGCCACAAGACGCGATAACCTCTGAAAAGTTTTCATCGACACTCAGCTTGCCAATCTGCTGCTTAATTCTTATCTCCCAAATTGACGCCGAACTGACATAAACCTCATTACCAGGTGAATTGATTTCATCAATAACCTGACCGGAAATCCTGAAATCACCTTTTAACCAACGCAGAAGTGCACAGGTATCCAGTAAATATCTCATTGATCGGAGTTACCATAAAATTGATTGATTACGTCATCAGGTGTACTGTCAAAATCATCGGATATCTCAATCCGCCCTCTCAGAGCACCAAAACCTCTGCCTTTAGGCTGCTCTTCGTAAGGAACCAACCTAATAACTGGCTTATTCCTCTGAGTGATAACGATATCGGCATCTTCTTCAAGTGCCAGCCTGACAAGTTCTGGGAACCTGCTTATTACCTCATGCATTCCAACGGTAATTTGTTGTGACCCTGACATTAAGCCGTCCCCCCAGCTAATTAAACTAGGTAGAGTTTAGCCCTTGTTAGCAAAGCTAACAAGGGCTTGACTCTGGTAACTGGCGCTGTTGAGGGATAAATCAGGCAAGCTCTTCATCATTGTGAAGATCAATGATCGAATCACTTCCTTCATTCGCCCGGGTTTGTTCGTTCCTGCTGGCAGCAAGACGACTGAGGTATTCACTGTCGATACCGCCAGCAATGTATTTACCATCAAAAACAGAACAGTCGAAGTCGGTAATCTCGGGATTCAACGAAGAAACGATCTTCTTTAAATCATCCAAATCCTGGAAGATCAGACGATCTGCCCCGATTTCCTGCTCAATTTCCTTATCTGTCCGATCGTAGGCTATAAGCTCTTCAGATGTCGGCATATCGATCCCGTAAACATTAGGATAACGAATCGCAGGAGCAGCAGAGCTAAAATAGACTTTCTTTGCACCACTGTCTCTGGCCATATCGATGATCTGCTGACAGGTTGTGCCCCTGACGATAGAGTCATCCACCAACAGCACATTCTTGCCTTCAAATTCCTGGCGTATAGCACTGAGTTTTTGGCGAACGGACTTCTTGCGGACCTCCTGACCAGGCATGATAAAAGTTCGACCGATATAACGGTTTTTAACAAAGCCTTCTTTGTAAGGAAGCCCTAACCGGTTGGCAATCTCCAGTGCCGATGTTCGGCTGGTATCAGGGATAGGCATGACCACATCAATATCGTGCTCTGGCCACTCTCTGAGAATCTTGTTAGCCAGGATCTGCCCCATTCTCTGATGCGCCTGATAGACCGAAATACCATCCACAATTGAGTCAGGGCGAGCAAGATAGACGTACTCAAACATACAAGGGTGCTTGGTGCCCTCGACACACTGGAAAGTGTGCAGCTGATTGTTTGAGTCTATAAATACGGCTTCGCCTGGTTCAACGTCACGGATCACTTCAAAACCAGAGGCACTCAGAGCGACGGATTCAGAAGCCATCATATACTCTGTGCCTTTCTCGCTTTCTCGCTTACCGTAAATCAGGGGGCGGATACCATAAGGGTCACGAAAACCAATGATACCGTGACCATTGATCATAGCAACGACAGCATAACCCCCTTCACAACGCTCATAGACACGACGAACCGCCTGAAAAAAATCTTCCGGACTGGGCTGCAACTTGCCAGACTGCTCCAGTTCGTGAGCGAAGACATTCAACAGAATCTCTGAATCAGAGCTGGTATTGATATGGCGAAGATCTGCTTCGAAGAGCTCTTGCTTGATGCTCTGGGCATTGGTGAGATTCCCGTTATGGGCAAGGGCAATCCCGTAGGGAGAGTTCACATAGAATGGTTGGGCTTCGGCTGAGCTCGAAGTCCCTGCAGTAGGATACCGAACATGAGCGATGCCCATATTCCCTACCAGTTTTTTCATATGCCGGGTTCTGAAGACATCACGGACTAGCCCGTTATCTTTTCTCAGATAAAAATGCCCTCCCCCCAGAGTGACCATTCCGGCTGCGTCCTGCCCCCTGTGCTGAAGCACGGTCAGCGCATCGAACAACAGCTGGTTAACATTCACTGTCGCCGAAATACCGACAATTCCACACATTTATCACATCCTCAGGCTGGATCAGCGGCTCTAAAGCTATGGCAGGGTAACCTGAAAATCGGCTCTCCCCGCATTTTATGCTTTTGGTTGGCTTTAGAGCCTGTTTTTTCTCAAAAGTTCATTGAAAGCACCCCCTGGACGTTTGCCTGTTCCCGGGAAGCTTTCAGAGATTATTTCAACCGGCTTGCATCAATGGTTCAACCCACTGGACCACTGTTTGCCTGGACCAGTCTGCAAGCAGCAAAAAGTGGGGCAATAATACCGAATCTTGCCATGCTTCGTCATTCTCTAATGGGGCAAATGTCATTAGTCCCACCACAAGCACTACAAGCAGGCAGCCTCTGAGCCCTCCGAAAACCATACCCAACACCCTGTCAGTCCCAGTAAGGCCAGTGGCTTCCACCAATTCTGCAAACAAACGATTCACTAACCCCCCCACCAGTAGAGTTGCGACGAAAAGCAGGATTGATGCGGAAATTACTCTAACGGATGGGGTCTCTACATACTGGGTCAACAAGTTGGCAACACTGCCGTTAAAAGTCCAGGCCACAAAAATAGCCACTACCCAGGTCAGAAGAGAAAGGACTTCCTTAAAAAAGCCACGTTTAAGGCTGATAAGAGAGGACACAGCCACTATGGCCACAATGACCCAGTCGATCCAGGTAAACGTCAAAGGAAAACTCCTGCATTAGTCTTTATTCGGGTCAGATTATCGGTTTTGGAACAGCTACTCAACACACAAAAAAGCCCGTCTCTATGGACGGGCTTTTTTGTGTGTATTATTCCTACTCTTCAAAAATTATTCTGGATTCGTTTTTCTTCATAAAGGCTTCACCGATGAACTTCACCTGATCAAGGTCATCCATATTCTTGTAAGGACCATGGGCTTTGCGGTGTTTGACTATCTCTTCTGCTGTTCGTCGGCCTACACCTATAAGCTTTTCGTCCAGTTCCTGAACGGTGGCTGTGTTGACATTAACGACCCATTCTTTTTCGTCGCTATTGGCAAATGAGCCTGCAGAGAACATCAAAAGACTGGAAAGAGCGATAGCTGGGAAAAAATTATTCATAATCAAACTTCCTTATTGATTATTTGAGTTTGGCTTTAGATATTTCCAAAACCGTTATTTTCAGTTCTAGACGGATTTTAAAAAAAAACCAAACGCATTGAAAAAAAACTATGACTATGTCAGAGCCATTTGGTGTAAACGACTGATTTTATAAAGAACTCGGGACAGTCTCCAAAATAAGTACTCAGACAGCGAAGCCAATGTTTTGACAATATAAAAGCATGAATAAAACTATTTCTTCAGGCTCTGACAACAAAAAGTCAAGAGTAAAACAAACCCTCAGGAGCCTTTCGGATTGATGACTTAGAGTATGAATTTCAGAACAAAACGAGCCGGATTATTGAGTGCACTCATGGCTACAACCAGTATCACCTATCGATTCTGTATTAAACTACGCTCAGCCCTATAAATGAAACTTGATGTCCGCCCCGTCCTAAGGGACGGTTTTTTACGCTCACTCGATAATTAATTAATCGTGTTGGTGCTAATCCCTTTGCTTCTTTCCCTGGTTAGCTTTTCCTCTATCGCCTCACAAATGAACGCGTTGATAGACTTTGGCCTTGTGTGATTAAGTGGTGCTTCGAGGATGGCTATGGCCATGGCCTTGTGAAGTTCCTCACCGACGCGAACATTCAGCGAGCCCTTGAATGGTTTATCAGGGGCTTTGCCCAGTTCCTCACAGTCTTTCAGGTAGTCATCTACTGACTGCTGAAACTCCTCTATCAGCTTTGGCAGCGTGTCCGCTCCATAAGTAATCAGATCTCGGATGAAGGCTACTTTGCCAAACAGCGTACCATCATCAATCTGTGGCTCTATTGTGCCTTGATAGCCCTTGTATTTGAGGTATTGAGTCATGACAGATGCCCCTCGTTATCCAGAAACTCGATGAGTGCCTTCAGGGCTCCCCCTTTCAGATTTTTGTCCGGGTGTGGCCTGTGCAGTCTTATCATTCGTTTCGTGTTTTTGTTGTAAAATCGTACCCGTGAGCCAGCCTTTTCCTCCTGCTTGTAGCCAAAATACTTCAATAGTGAGCAGACATCTTTCCATGGAAAGGTGTTCGGGCCTTCCTTCAGTTTTTCAATGTTCTTTTTCTGAGCCACAATATTTGCTCTCCAGTATGCGACTAATTATAGTCGCTTGGCTCTCTGTGGCAACTGCCAAGCTTACATCCCCTACCCAGTTCGGTGGGGGTCTTACTCTGAAGTTCGATAAAAGCATGAATAAAACTATTTCTTCAGACTCTGACAACAAAAAGTCAAGAGTAAAACAAACCCTCAGGAGCCTTTCGGATTGAAGCCTTCAAGTATTAATTTCAGAACAAAACGAGCCAGAGTATGAGTACACTCATGACTGCAGCCAGTATCATCTACTGATTCTGTATTAAACTACGCCCAGCCCAATAAATGAAACTTGCACTATCGTTATCGGTGCAGTTTTGATTCGTAAGGTGCAAGGTGGGTAAGATAGACTGTAGGAAAGTTTGATAATGGACAAAGCAGGTGGCCTATATGCGTGACTTGTACGATACCGACTTTTACAGCTGGACTCAGAGGCAAGCAAAACTGATCCGTGAAGGTCGCCTCGCAGAACTCGATCTGGAAAATATCCTTGAGGAAATTGAGAGTATGGGTCGCAGTGATTACAGAGCTTTACAATCCCGGCTGGAAATACTCTACATGCACTTGTTGAAATGGAAGTATCAGCCAGAAAAAAGGCAGATGGGTCACAGTTGGGAACGCACCATTCGTGAGCAACGAAAACAGGCACGACGAATTCTCCAGGATTCTCCGGGTCTGAAAAACAAAATTGATGCCATGCTTCCTGTCGCTTATAAAAGAGCCGTCGAAGATGCTACTGAAGAAACTGGACTATCACCTTCAACCTTCCCCAAAGAGCGTCCCTGGAGCTATGAGCAAGCTATGAGCCCTGAGTTCTGGCCCTGATAATTCTCCAGGCAATAATATAAACTGAAAGGTGACTATGAAATCTTATAAAAACAGCAGGTGATCTTTGTGCGTGATTTATACGATACCGATTTTTACAGCTGGACCCAGAGACAGGCAAAACTGATCCGTGAGGGCCGACTCGCAGAACTCGATCTGGAAAATATCCTGGAGGAAATCGAAAGCATGGGGCGCAGTGACTACAGGGCATTGGAATCCAGAATATGTTTGCTTTTCATGCATTTGTTGAAATGGCGGTACCAGCCTGAAAAAAGACAAACCGGACACAGCTGGGAAAGGACTATCCGGGAGCAACGCAAGCAGATCAGACGGATTCTAAGAAAAAATCCAGGACTGAAAGGCAAGCTGCCAGAAATTCTGCTTGAAGCCTACTCCGACGCTATGGAAGATGCCTCAGATGAAACAGAACTCCCCTCCACTACTTTCCCAAAAGAATGCCCCTGGAGCTATGAGCAGGCAATGGATCCGGAATTCTGGCCTTAATGCTCAACTCTTCTAATATCCTTGTAGATATCCAGAACAGAAAGTTCGAGACCGACTGAGCGCAACAGCAAAGAGTCTCCTCCTCCGTAACGCTGTGTACACCATTGTCCTCCTTCCCGTCGGTGTAGATCCACCAGAAGCTCGTATAGAGAAACCAGCATGTATTCTTCCAGAGTTGCTATTTGAGTATATGCCTCAAGTTTGGCAAAACGATCATGCTGTTCTGTAGATTTTGAAAGGATCTCAATAATCAGTTTTGGATTCTCTTCAATATAATCATCACCAGAGCCACTGCCACAGGACACCATTATGTCAGGGTAAAAGAAGATATTATCGTTTTCAGAACCTGCACTGACTTTCATGTCAGAAGCAAAGACATCACAACCTGTGCCAGACAGATGCTGATGAAGCCTCGTTGCAAGAGAAACTGTTAGCAAGTTATGCTTTCGACTGCCACTCACCATAGCAAAGACATATCCATTGATGTACTCGCTTTTCGATTCAGCCGTCTTTTCAGACTCTAAATATTCATCAACGGATAACAGTGGATTTCTCATAGCGTTTTTGCATCTGGCTCACTGATCATTATGAAATATGAGCCGTTCAATATAGACAGGGATTTAGCAGACATCATAGCAAACGACAGCTCAATGGTAGCTCAGAACTTCTCGCTCAGATTTTGATTCGGTTTGCCTGGACTGATCCATCCAATCCACCACATCAGAAGTTGGATTAAAACCATTCACACAGCTGGAAAGCAGATCTCTTAGATCGGTAAAACGCCCACTTCTCGCCACTTCAAAAACAGTTTCCAGGGCCAGCCTATAGTTACTCCATAATTCTTTGCTTTCCATAGCCATGCTGATTTTAGGATGACTGGTACCTGTCACATTGTCTCCAATCAACAGTTCTTCATAGAGCTTTTCACCAGGGCGTAATCCTGTGTAGACAATTTCAATATCGCCTTCAGGGTTACTTTCATCCTTCAGGGTCAAGCCAGATAAATTAATCATACGCTTTGCAAGGTTGGCTATTTTGACAGGTTTCCCCATATCCAGCACAAAAACCTCCCCTCCGCTGGCCATCGCACCGGCTTGAATCACCAGAAGTGCAGCCTCAGGAATCGTCATAAAATAACGGTTAATGTCTGGGTGAGTCACTGTCACAGGACCACCGACCCGAATCTGTTCGCGAAACGCTGGTATAACTGAACCACTCGAGCCCAATACATTTCCAAACCGCACCATTGTAAAACAGGTATTAACGGGTATTTTTGTTTCTGGCCTAAAGCCAAACCTGTCGGAATGAAACAGATTTACTGAACTTTCATCAGCCAATCCCTGCAAAGCCATTTCTGCCAGACGCTTTGAGGCACCCATAACATTTGTGGGACGTACTGCCTTATCGGTAGATATCAGGACAAAGCGTTCTACCTGAGCAACAATGGCGGCTTGTGCCGTATAAAGCGTACCCAAAGTATTATTGCGTAAACCTTCTTCAATATTTTGTTCAACAATAGGTACGTGTTTATAGGCAGCAGCATGATAAACCGTATTCACAGCAAATCTTCGCAAGGTTTCAATTAACCGTTCCGGATTGTTGACCGAACCCAGCACTGCCGCAAGCTGTACCGCTTTACAGTCATTGGTACTCTTTTGCGTTTTTATTAAATCCTGCTCGACAGAATATAAGCTGAACTCACTGTGCTCATAAAGCACAAGACATAAAGGTTTCTTTTTAAGAATCTGACGACAGAGTTCAGAACCGATAGAACCTCCTGCCCCAGTCACCATGACAACCTTACCGGTGATACATTTCTCCAAAAGCTCTTGCCTTGGCTCCACCTCGTCTCTTCCAAGCACATCACCAATATCAACTGGCTGAATTTCCTGCATTTTCATGCGGCCGCTGGCCAGGTCAGCCATGGCGGGTATAGTTCGAATAGGTAGACCATGTTGTTCAAGAGTATGAACTATCTCCATTCGCCTTTGCCTGCTCGCAGAGGGTATAGCCAGTAACACCTCCTGAACACCTGTCTCCTGAACCATCTGCTCAAAACATAATGGTCGGTATATGCGCCTCCCTTGAATAGCACGACCAGCATTGTCCTGCTTATCATCTAAAAAAGCGACTGGCTGGTATTCAATCCCTTTGTCTAAAGCGGACATTACCTGCACACCTGCAGCGCCTGCGCCATAGATGGCGACAGGAATTCCCCTGCTCGAGTGACGCTGCCTGCGAGGGAAAAATTCAGGGAAAATATCTGCTATGGATTCCTCTAATAACCAGCTTCTGATTAGATATCGAGAGATCGTCATTGTTGGCAGCAGCAAGAGCCAGTATATAAAAGGGATAGAGCGGGGAATATGCACCTGTCCGAAAAGAAACCCAGCCAACATCAGACAGATGGCAGCATAGGTACAGGCTTTAAAGATAGCGATAATAGAGTCAGACCCCATGTACCGGAGCACAGCACGATAAAGCCCCATTTTAACCAGAAAAGGTAAGGTGACTGCAACAGCTAAAATGAACGCAGGGTAATATTGAGAAAACGAATCCACCACACTCAGGCGAATATAAAACGCCACCCATAAACATAGAGTTATCGCTCCAGTGTCAAACAATAGTGCAACCAGACGTTTACCCGAGCGGGGGAGGGACAGCAATATTTGGCGCATTTATTACCTGAAAATCAATTGAAAGAAACTATGCGAACACAGAGAATAATCATGAGAACCCGCACCCAGCAATAGCTTCAGACAGGTACTGTTTGCTCATGGCTGCCTTTTTCCGTTTACGCTTCAAGCCTGCTTTAAAGGTTTTGGTATTGTTCAACATATTAAATGCCATATATCGAAAAACTGTGAGCATTTCAGCTGCACTACCCCTTCTTAATCGACAATCATCTTCTCTCTTTCATGTAGGAGTTCAATGGTCTTATTCAAATCATGTTGATTAGCGGCAGCTGTCTTCAAAGTGTGAGTCAATCTCGATGATCTGGCATCGACCAATGCTCCTTATCTGAAAACAACAGCTACGTACATAAGCAAGAAGTTGATTTCCTCAAAAATAGCTTTCGGAGATGTTGTTTTTAGCGCAGCTGGCGAAAATGCATGATAGTCGCTCAGCACAGGGTAGCAAGACCCAAAATAAACCTGCGAACAAGCGCACCGAAGTGATTTCATAAAGCAAACCCTGCATACCTTCGCTGCATTCGCAAGTTCCTCATTGCTCAACGGACCCGGTCTCCCTGACCCCTCCCGGTCGCAGTCATCAAAATATATTGAAAATAATCCCGGAGGGTTAAAGATCGGATCATTTGGCTGTCTGTCTCTGCCAGCAGTTCAGGTGTTGACATATCAATGTGGCTGATTTGCGCGAGCCCGGTAACGCCGGGTAGGACATCATACACACCGAGTCGTTCACGGGCTTTAATCAACTCTACCTGATTAAACAAATTCGGCCTTGGACCTACCAGACTCATGTCGCCAACCAGAACATTCCAGAGCTGTGGCAGTTCATCCAACTTGGTTTTTCGAAGGAAACCTCCCAGCGGTGTGATGGAAGATGAACAGACGAGATGACTGGCAATAGAGACAGTATCTTCGTGCATGGTTCGAAACTTCACAAGAACAAACGGTTTTTTATTACGTCCCACACGTTCTTGCCTGAACAGGGGTGAACCGGTATCAAAAAGGCCCATAATATAAATCAGAAGAAACAAAGGTGAGCCAAGTATCAGACCAAATGAAGCCAGCAGGCAATCGAAAAAACGAAACACTTTATTGTTGACCTTTGGAATAAGACTCAACGGTAGCCCGGATACTCTGCTCCACAGAATAAGTCGGTTGCCATCCTAAAAGGTTGATTGCCTTTGCCGGGTCGACCTTTAAATCACCAATTAGCTTGTCTACCAGATCTCGTTTACCAACAAGTCGTGCAACTGCACATAACAAGTAGGCCGGAACTGGAAATAGACGAGCAGGTCTCCCAAGCGAGCTTCGTAATAGACTAACCTGCATGGCTAACGACAAATCATCATTATCTGAGATCAGAAAGGTTTGGTTTGCTGCTGCCGGATGGTCAATACATGTGACGATAAAATCCACCAGATTGCCAACGTACACCATACTTCGGCTGTTGTTTATAGCACCGAATGGTAAAGGCAGTGAGCTATTTGCGAGCTTCATAAGATTGAAAAAATTAGCCTTAACGCCGGGACCATAAACCAGAGGTGGACGAATAATGACCACTTCCATACCGGTTTCAATGGCAATACGACGCAAGCCGGTTTCAGCTTTCCATTTTGAAATGCTATAAGGATCCTGTGGAACAGGCTTGGACTGCTCGGTAAAAGCGGGTAATTCGGTAGTGGTTTCACCGTTGACTTTTATGGTGCTAACAAAAATGAAACGTTTAACACCCGCTCTGGCAGCTTGCACAGCAAGGTTCAATGTGCCGTCAGTATTTATCTTTTTGTATTCATTGAGCGGATCGGTGGATAATTCTTTCACGAAATAGGCACGGGCGGCCAGGTGGATAACAATCTTGATATTGTTTAAAGCCAACTGCCAATCAGTTGTACCGTTAATATCGCAGATGGTTATCATGTTTTTTTCAGAGACAAAATCAGAAGATGAAGCTGACTTTCTTACCGCACAACGGTAAGCTAGCGCCATAGTCTTCAATTTGCCGACCAGTGATTTACCTATAAAGCCACTGGCACCGGTAGTTAATATACTCACGATTTGGAATTATTCTATGAGGGTTAGTCTGATAAAAGCTAGTCTTGCTGGGGCGAAAGAAAATTTCGCCTCGTATCGAAATGTGCTATTTTTTCTCCTTCAAAATTTCCCGATATAACTGAACATATCGTTCACCCATCAAGGCACCGGTAAACTCTTGTTCGTAACGGACTCTGGCTGCCTTTCCCATTTGTTCAGCATGTTCAGGGTTATGGTGCATTGCCTCTATGGCGTTACGCAAGGCAGCTGGATTTGCTGGTGGTATTACATACCCGGTTTCACCATCCTGATTAATATAACTGGTACCAGTACCAATTTCCGAAGAGATCAGAGGTTTGCTATACATGGCTCCTTCCAGCAAAGTAACCCCAAAAGCCTCAGAGCGAATATGGGAAGGAAAAACCACACCACGACATAACTTCAAAAGTGCTACCTTTTCCTCATCACTGACCCGTCCAAGAAAACGGACATTAGTTAAGCCTGATTGTTGAGCTTGATTCTTTAATTCTTGTTCAATAGGCCCTGTTCCGGCGATCACACAAGGAATATCAGTTCCTTTTAAAGCATCCAGAAGAATGTGAAGCCCTTTGTAATAGCGCAGAACCCCAATAAACAAAAAGAAACCCTCTCCATAAATGGTTTTCTGGGCAGCCAGTTGTTCATCAGTCAATACAGGATAACTATCGTGATTAAGCCCGATTGGCATCACCGTTACTTTTTCAGCATACTGCCCTAGCACTTCACTGCTGGCAAAATAGTTTTGTGATGTTGGCACAATCCTGTCGACACTTCCCAAAAACCGATTCATTAGTGGGCGATAAAATTGCAGCAAAAATTTCTGTCGGACGATATCCGAATGATAGGTAACTAATGAAGGTTTGTTTACCCGTGAAACAAGATGGAGAAAGTCGGCAAACGGCCAAGGGAAGTGGTAGTGAACGATATCTGCCCACTCGACCAAATCTCTGAAACCCTTGAAAGAACCCAGACCAACACCACATGACGCGACTTCAAACGTTTTTCGAAATCGGTAAATAGTGGCCTCAGCACGCTGGATGACCGATGGTTCAGGTTTATCACTTAAGAAAAGAACCCTGCTTTCTATCTGATGGGGGTGGCTATTAAGACAGATCTGGCGGATAACTTCTTCCAGTCCGCCTTGGGTATCAGGAAAGTAGGTTCTATAAACATGTAAAATATGTAATTTAATGTGTGACAAAACTAATTCGACTTACTCTGTTATAACACTTGATTTCTTACGCGCGGGTATACCAATGTATGTACCTGGCTGTGTTATAGATTGAACGACTACACCAGCAGCACCAATAATCACATGATCACAAACATCGACCTGATCGATCAAAGTTGCGCCAGCACCCAGTAAAGAGAAAGAGCCTAAGCTACTGCTGCCTGCAACAGTCGCATTTACTGAAATATGAGAAAAATCACCAATAGTACTATCATGCTCTACGATAGCACCTGTGTTGATGATGCACGATAAACCGATAGATGCTTGAGGGCCAATGTGTGCGTTATGACCTATAAAACATCCATCTGCAATCTGGCACCCTTTTGCAATGCTTGCCAATGGTGAAACCAAAGTAGTAAGTTTCATGCCAAAGCTGCTTATTAGGTTGACTTGTTGTTGACGAATAGTACTGTTGCCTGCTGCTGCAAAGGCTTTTCGATCTGGCAGCAAACAAGCCCTATGCTGTTTGAGTACAGGAAAACCAAGGTAAGTCTCATTTTTTTCGGCGTTTTCATCGATAAATTCTAAACTCTTATACCCACAAGAGAGAGCTAAATCAGCAACGCTTCTGGCGTGCCCTCCGAAACCGAAAATTAACAAGGTATAATTATATTTGTTCATTGATTATGAAGTTTCGTATATGTATCAGCTATATCATCCATAATTTTTAAATGTTCATTAGCCACATCACCCCAAGTTCTTTTAGTCAGCTCTGAGTAGGCTTTTTGCTGAATAGTTAATAAATCATCTAAATTACCTAATGCCCATTCTATGCGGTTAGCAATATCCTGCCAGGCATATGGATCGAAAAGAGATAGCTCTTGTATCTCTTTACCAATCAACACTTCCTCTGTGACTGGTATCCTTGACATAACAACAGGAGTATTAACAGAAAGAGCTTCTGTAAAAGTAAATGGGCACCCACCTTCACTAAGGCTTGGATTTACAGCTAGGTCAGCCAATCTATAGCATGCTGCTAACTCAGAGACATTAAGGCCGTGTAGAAAAATCACATCATTTTCTAAATAATGTTTTTTTAAAAACTCCTCTACTTCTGGTAGTCCAACAGGGTTACAAGTCATAACTAATTTGTGACGAATAAAACGCTTTCGTAACAAATATTCATAAGCTCGCAGAAGATTTATAATGTTTTTATTTGGCCTAATCTGACTAGCATAAAAAACAAATTTCACATTAAAGTTCTGAAAACTTGATGTATAAGTATTATTAAAATTTGTACTTTTAAATGCTTGCAAAAATATTTTTTGGTAGAAATCCTTTAAAAATACCTCAGAACATTTCTCTTCATAAGAGTTGATCAAGGCACTAAGATCATTAGGCGCATGATGTATAACAGTTATATTTGACGGTTTAATCAAGTATCGATCTACCAATGTTTCCCATTTGACATTTTCACTGTATGTTACAAAATTACTCCCGCCATTGATTGATGAATTAACCATATTAAAGGTCTCTAAAAATCGATCACCACCTACATCGGAAAACCCAATAGGAAAATCAGTCAAGACGACATCAGGAACACACATCAACTTAGGCGCTAAAATTTTGTTAAATGAAGGCCAAAAAGCTGTAGGGCAGTACCAAGACCGTACATCTTTTAGGTTATTTGCTATGTTGATCATCCGTTGAATTTCAACATGCTCCAGCTCCCTATACATTCTAACCAAATGATCATTATTTTTTGGTGCTATAAATACATCATGGATTTTAGTAAGAATATTATTAAATAATTTTCGAAAAATTGAATACAATTTACCCAATGTGAAATTAATTAATTTGAGACAGGATAAAAAAACCAATAAAGGCAGTGCTAACACAGCCAAAGGTATAACAAACAAAACAGGTGACAGATACTTAATAAAAGAGCTATATGTGTAAGCTTTTAAGGAATTAATCAATGGCACTTTGATTAAAAACCGTCTAGCGTTTTCGATTATTAAATACAGTCTGCCGAAACTTGGGCCCAGCTTACTTTTTCGATTTTTAATAAAAAGCAGTTTTTCATATAACCTAAGCACAACAGGTTTTTGAAGAGGACAAATAATTTCAAATCCATTTTGAGAAACACCTTCCGAAGAAAACAGTTTTTCTAGTCCTTCACGTGACCAACTTGGACAAACAATAATAAATTTTATGTCTTCACGGATTGAAGCACCTTTCAGAAATGAAGCTAGATATCGGCCAAGGCCTTCATATCGGAGATCTACCGTTGGAGGATATGCTAAATATATTCCGTATTTTTTTAAAGACATTGGCGTATTGATTTCCAGTAACTTTGTGATAGCTCACTCACACTCTGTGAAGATAGTGTTTCAATTGTCGGTAGTGTCGCTCGGTACTCCAGATAATTTCGCTCCATTTCCTTCAGGCTTATCGCCATGGAGCGTGCATCGTTTGCGTTCATCCAAGCAAGGTTAAGAGAAAACTGCTGATCAATTTCACGCATAGGAGGATAGTCACTACTTAATGATGGTACTCCTAAGCTTGCTGCTTCAATAACGCTGAAAGTGCCATTATCTATCAAAGCAGGATGCCATAAAAATGCGGCCCTAGAAAGCAATTCTATATATTGTTTATTTGATAAATTCCCCCTACATGAAATAGATTTCTGGTAAACATGTTCACTATTATTCAATAATGGCCCAGCTTTTTTTATATACTCATTTGCATCATCGAATAAATCATCAGTTCCAACGCCTGTAACTTCGCAATGAAATTCACCCTGGAGTTCACAATAATAGATCTGTAGTGCCTTAATTGCTCTGATATGGTTTTTATGTTTTGCTTTATTAGTGGTCCAAATAAAATAAGGTTTACCTTCTGTCGTTATCATTTTTTTGCATTGATGGAAAGTTGGTGCAAGCATGGGTAACTTTTCTACTTTATCAGCACACACTCCTGCATACTGGGTGACATCCTCAAAAGTAAATTTAGTAGTAACTAAAACTTTATCTGCTGAACGGACTGCATCCAGAAAAGGCTGGTCTATGCCTACGTCCATAATTGCTAAGTAACGCTGAAGATAATCGTATACCATATAAACTACTGGTCTTATAGGTAATAATGTACCAGTTAATCGATCTGATACTATAACCCATAAATCACAATCTAGAAGTTGCTTAATACCGTCATCAATAACGATATAGCCATCATGAGTTGGTTCCCAGTCGTCGAAACCAGCATAGCGCATAGCTCGTCGAGCACTACTACCATTTAAGTTCTTCCATTTAAATGAACGACACTTGATCGAGTTATGCAAATCATCAAAATCACTTTCAGAATAAATATTCTTATCCTCTAGATGAAGGAACACAACTTCAGCCCGTTCACCAGTTTGCTCGCTTCCAATCCGTATCGCTTCAGCCAACAACTTAGCACCTCGCAGGCTACCACCATGATATGCAATAGGCAAAATGACAGCAACTCTAGGCTTTCGACGCAATCGAGTATCAAGAATTTGTTTCTGTTCTTCTAGGCTATTTAATATACTCTTACTAAAGTGTTCCTGCCAAATATACTTAGAATTTACTGCTTTGACTGATTGCAGTAGCATTCTCTGTGATTCTCGAACAGCTTCAGTTAGCTTGGTATCACCAGCCAACAACTTCCTAACTTTTTTCTTTGCTTGGCTTATAGAAGTGCATCTGCCAGGTAGTTCAATTCCACCCAATTTATCAAGCAAACCACCATCCATATATATAATTGGTATACCGGCTGTTAATGCATCAAAGAGCTGATAATCTATTTTATTTGACTGACACGGTAGATAGAGCATTGCACGATGCTCACGAAATACACGAGAATAGCTTACTTTTGAATTAGAATTACTTAGAGCAAAAAATTTATCATCAGCAATCTTACCAACATCTAAAATTGTGTGTGGTATATCTCCAAAATTCATCTGGAAGTAATTATTTTGATTTTCAGAATAAGTTAAGGTTAGTGTTTTTGCGTTTATTAATAGAATTTTCTTTACTGCACCTACCCATTCATTTGAGTTATCTTCTAGATTCAAACCTACAGGCAAAAAGCAGCTTCTTCTAGAGAGAAAGATTGATTCAGCATGTTGCATATATTCATAACCAGTCCCAAGCCAAAATCGATGACCTAGTTCTTTGATTTTACTCACCAAACTTTCACCAGCTAACTCATATATAATTTTTGAGCAAGTATCATTTTGTAAGTGCTCAAATATTCTTAATATAATAGAGCCTTTAAAATTACTGATGGTAGATTGCAATTGTTTTAGATGAAATCCAATAAATACAATATCGAAATATTCATTAGCAATATCCCAAGCTTCAGGACTTGGTGAATTATACCAGTCCTGTTCATTGAGAACGCTCAAGTTATCTTCAGGTATTGTCAACCTCGAATCTAGACCAAAGTCTACACTTGCAGTCAGCTTACTTTCATCGTAAGGGAACTTCTTTGGTGTATATATTTCATCTATACCGAGAGTTTTAAGCTGCTCTATTTCGAACTTTCTAAGATTTGTGTGGTTTAATAACCAAAGTACCCGATATTTAGTCATTTAAAGGCCATTAATCTTTTTATACTGGCTGATACCTTCGTGAATTTCACCATCAAATATGATTTCACCATGATGAAAGAGCAAACCACGTTGACAAATTTCAGTTAAAGCACTGAAATCATGAGATGCCAGAATCAGAATTTCAGATTGTTCAATGAGTTTAAGTATGCGTTGCTTTGCTTTTGCCATGAAGTTGGCATCTCCAGCGCCAATAACCTCGTCTAACAATAAAATATCACCACCAACAGCTGTTGATATCGCAAAAGCAAGGCGAACCTGCATCCCCGCAGAATAGGTTTTTATTGGATAATCTATAAATTCACCTAAACCTGCAAACTCAACTACTTCATCCTCTATATTTCTCATAAATTTAGGTGAGAGCCCTAGTAATAAACCGCGGTATAGAATGTTTTCCCGCCCTGAGGCATCCGGTTCAAAACCAAGGCTCAAGTCAAATAACGAACGCACCATCCCACTGACATCTCTCTTACCTGTTGTAATAGGGTAGAGACCCGCCAACATCTTAAGGAAAGTGCTTTTGCCTGCACCATTATGACCAAGCAAGCCTACACGTTCACCCGGATGAACTTCTAAACTTATGTTCTTTAGTGCATGTACATCTTGAATTGCTGTGCCGGCAGTTCGTCTTGACGTAAGAACTGAACTCATTAGTGATTTTAATGAGCGTTCTTTAAATGAAGTGGAGGAATAGTAAAGATTAACATCTTCTAGTTTAATCAGGTTTTTATTCATAAATAAAAAATAACTTTTTTCTCTGCGCGCAAACCAACCAATACAGCTAATATTGTTGCAACAAGAATTGACAAACCGCAAAAAGCAAAGTTTTCAAGTGTAGGCCAGTTTCCTCGTAGCAGTGGTGCACGTACGATTTCTAGCAGATGATAAACAGGGTTATAATCAACTAACCAACTAAGTTCACCACCTCGAAAAACTTTTGCTTCAAAGTAAATAGGTGATACAAACCACATTGCCTGTAATATAAGGCCGAGTGCATGTGGTAAGTCACGGAAGCGTGTAGCAGTGTATGCTAAAACAGTAGCAATGGGCCATGTGATAAGAATGAGAATTGGAAAAATAGTAATAGATGCAAGCCATGACCAACCGAAGTTTCCAGGCATTACAAATAGCACCCATGTTATAAGACTCAAACTTGCCAAACTAAGTACCATAATATTAGTAAAGACCGTTCGAAGTGTATAAATTGCTAATGGGTGCCGACATTGCTTTATGTATGCATCTGCTTGAACAAACGCTAAAGCACCACCAAGCATAGTTGCAGTCACAAATTCCCAGATAATCATACCTGAAAGAATGTAAGGCGCATACTCACGAATTTCAGTATTGAAAATACGACTGAAGACAATCGATAGTAATGCCGTCATTCCCAAAGGTTGGATAATGGTCCAAAATAGACCAAAGAATGACCTGCGCCAGCGTGATCGTAAGTCTGAAAATGATAAGTGAGTCCAAAAAAATCTGGTTCTCCAAATGTTAAGCACATAATGCATCACGAGTTTAAACCTAAGCAGCTTGATGTCTTACGATCTAATAAGTAAAAAATTAAACAAATATTGAAAATAATGTATTTAAAAGCTGCAGGCTTTCTCGTCGCCCATTCAGCTATATCGTAAGTTGTAAAAAATAATAATTAGAGTGAATAAAAAGTTATTCACTCTATTAACAAACTCGTTAATTTTAACTTCAATGAAAAAATTTTTTAATTTCGAGACATATTTCTTCGATTTGCAACTTTGTGAGATCAGGATAACTTGGTAAATTTATCCCTCTCGCACCGAGCGATTCCGCTACAGGAAAAGCATCATTAACCTTACAATGTGGCATTGTGTGCGCTGGGTAAAAAAGAGGGCGTGTTTCAATACCCTTCGATTTTAAATGGCATCTAAGATCAGAACGCACTGCCCCGTCATTAAGCGCTATCGAACACATCCAAAAAGAATGAGTCGTATCAGGTTGCTCTTTATGGCATATGAGAGGGAGATCAGCTAACCCTTCAGAATAAAAATTTGCAATCTGTCTTTTTCTTTCCAGGACTGGTTTTACTGTCTTAATTTGTGCCAAACCAATTGCCGCACAAATATTCGTCATACGGTAATTGTATGCGACACAATCATGCCAATATTCTTTAGTCTGAGATACACCTTGATTTTTCAGATGGAAAGCTTTTTCAATAATAGATTGATCCTTGGCTACAACCATCCCACCCTCACCGGTAGTGATTGTTTTATTACCAAAAAAACTAAATGTTGCTACATCACCGAAGGTCCCTACATGTTGACCTTCATAGAAAGTGCCAAACGCTTCTGCACAATCTTCTATTAGCATCAGATTATGTGTTTTACATATAGAAACCAGTTCATCCATGTCGCAAGACTGACCGTACAGATGAACAGCCATTATGGCTTTTGTTCTTGGTGTGATTTTTTTTCGAACTTCAGCTGGATCTAACTGCCAGGTTTCTTCAAGAGAATCAACGAAAACAGGGGTGGCGCCAGTCTGTATTATCGTATTTACAGATGCGATATACGTCAATGTAGGCACAATCACTTCATCGCCTGCTTTAATACCCAGCGCTTCCAAGGCTAAATGGATTGCAACTGTTCCATTAGAAACACTAGTTGCATGTTTTGCCCCTATAAATTTAGCAAATACACTTTCAAAGCGGCCAATAAACTCACCTTTCGAGGAAATCCAGCTTGAATCAAGGCACTCATTAACGTATCGCTTTTCAAGGCCGGTAAAATGTGGTTGATATACAGGTATCATTTTTTATTAATCTCTCATTCGTGGTGATTAAGATACTTAAAACCATGCTGTTTAACAAGCTCATCACGTTGAGCTTGTTTCATATCTTCCTGCATCATCTCAGCGACCAGCTCTTTAAATGATGTTTTCGGAGACCAGCCGAGTTTTTCTTTCGCTTTGGATGGATCACCTAGTAGAGTTTCAACTTCAGCTGGCCGGAAATACCTTGGATCAACTGCCACAATACATTTTCCGGTAGAACTATCGTAACCTTTTTCTTCGACCCCTTGACCTTCCCAAGCTACGTTAATATCTATTTCTTTTGCGGCAACTTCTACAAACTCACGGACAGAGTGTTGTTCACCTGTTGCAATAACAAAATCTTCAGCTGTGTCTTGTTGTAACATTAACCATTGCATTTCTACATAATCGCGGGCATGCCCCCAATCTCGCAAAGCATCCATATTGCCAAGATAGAGGCAATCCTGAAGGCCTAATTTTATTCGAGCCAAAGCACGTGTAATTTTACGAGTGACAAAAGTTTCCCCGCGTATAGGTGACTCATGGTTGAACAAAATACCGTTACAAGCATAAATATCGTAGGCTTCACGGTAGTTGACCGTAATCCAATAAGAATATAACTTAGCTACAGCATAAGGTGAGCGCGGATAAAATGGTGTTGTCTCTTTTTGTGGCACTTCTTGTACCAATCCATAGAGTTCAGAAGTAGAGGCTTGGTAAAAACGAGTCTTTTTTTCAAGCCCTGCAATTCTTATTGCTTCCAGAATACGAAGTGCACCTAAAGCGTCAGAGTTAGCAGTATACTCAGGCTCTTCAAACGAGACTGCTACATGACTTTGGGCTGCCAAATTGTATATTTCATCAGGTTTAACTTGCTGTACAATCCGAATCAGGCTTGATGAATCGGTCAAGTCCCCGTGGTGGAGTGTGAGGTCGTAACCTTTATTATGAGGATCATGGTAAAGATGATCAATTCGGTCAGTATTGAATAGTGATGCCCGACGGCGGATACCATGTACCTCATAGTTTTTTGAAAGAAGAAACTCAGCCAAATATGCACCATCTTGACCTGTTATCCCTGTAATAATTGCCTTCTTTTTCATAATTGTTCGCTTTAATTGCACAATAAAAAATAAATGTGTTTGAGAGTGAAGATTGGTTGCATTGATTAAATAACTATCAAGCTTTCAATTTCATTAACTCGAATCTAAACATGTTCTTTAGAAGAAGTCCCTTCAGCATTGAGTCTTTAAAGAGGTTCGATATTTGATGACCGCAAAATGAACGACCCCGCGCCCCAAGGAGGGTGTCGTAAAAGCCAAAATTCAAATCCAGTGAAGCACTCTCCTTTGCAAAGTATGATGTTTTACTGCGTTGCCTTCCTAACTGACCCATTTTCTATCAAGTAACCAATATTGTTCAAAAAGCCAACAGAGAAGCTTGTTTAGCGACAAAATAGCGTAAATAATGGCTTTTACAGCCCTGCTCAGGTTGTAAGCCAGCAGATGCAAGCCAAACTCCAATTTAACGTTCTCAAGCCCCTTGCGACGGAAGCGATTTAACCCCTGTATATCCCGCAAGTAGGCAAAAACAGGCTCAACCATTGCCTTTCTCTTGCTAAAGACTTTCTTCGCCTTCGGCTGCTGCATTACCTGCCTTAATACATCCTTAGCGTCGTCCATTGCGTAGCGCTTTATGCGTCGCCCTTTTTTATTAGTCGTACACTGACCTTTGAGAGCACACCCTTCGCAAGGTCCGTTGCCGTAGAGTTTTTGCTCCTTTGTTCGAGTGCTTCCCTTGATTTGACCAATCAGGACAAGCTCTTTACCTGCCGGGCACCAATAAACATCACGGGCTTCATCATAGTAAAAGTGCCCCTTCTGGAACTTGGCCGATGCCTTGGGTTTTCCTGGCTCTTTACCCTCTGGACAAAGCAAGCTGATGTCTCTTTCCAAACTGGTTGCGATGATGTCATCGCTAAAGTAGCCGGCATCCAGCAGCATTTCGTCAACAGGACTCTCTGTTATTTGCTCTGCCTGATCCAGCATTGGTTTTACTGCCGAGGTTTCACTGGTGGGATCAACCGTCTGACCCAGAACGACCCGTTTACTATTAGCGAGTACCGAAGGCTTATAGCTAGCTGCATAGCCTCGCCCCCGTTTCATTTTTTGAACAGTCGCTTCTGGCTCTGTCGGGCTGACGACAGCTTCACCGGACCTGCCATTTTTCTTCTTTTTGTTGCGCTCAATGACAGCCTGATGAACACTGGTCGCCTTCTCCAGATCTTTCTGGCTCTTAGTGCAACCAGGTTGGCTGTCAGCCTTTTCCTTGGCCGCTTCAAGAGCTTGCTGCGCTGCTTCCTGCTTGATCATGTTGTAACTTGAGCAAGCTGCTTCTATTACCGTGCCATCGCCAGCCAGGCAGTTTCCGCCGGAATCCGTTTTTTTTAGTACCGCGCGTGTCAGGCTTTCAAAAAATGCTCCAGTCATAGACTCACTGTGCATATTGATAAAACGCCCAATGATGCCATGATCTGGAAAAATACCGCCAGAGACCCACATGCAACCAAGGTCAACACGAGCCAGTCGTTCCAAAGTTCTCAGTGAAGTTACACCTTGCATGATTCCATAAAGGATCAACCCCATCATATTGCGTGGTGCATAAGGAGGACGTCCCTGTGGAGCGTATCTTGTCTCAAATTCAGACCAATCCTGTTCATCAAGAAGACTGGCGACAGCGAATGGTGCTTTTTGGTCGGTTAACTCAAGATGCTCTTTTAAGCTTGCATTGCCAGGGGTAATGGAGTTTGCGTCTGGAGCAACAAAGCGTCTTGTTTGAGCTTGGTCATCTGAATTGCCAGACTCCTTGAAAGAGCTTTGATCAGAGTTGTGAGTTGCTGTTGAGAAAATATCCAGCTGAGGGTCGTTATTAATCTTAATTTGGCGTCTTGATGTCATGAGGTGGCCGGTAAAACTGCTTTATCTCAGATTACCGGCTTTTGTGGGGTTTTGCGACACCCTCCAAGGGGCGGGGTCGTTCATTAAATTCAATGGCTATGCCCTGCGTTTTAAAGCTTGCTTCAAGAGCATCGATTACATGGCCTACCGCGCCATTTCCAGTATTGACCACCAATTTTATAGGCTTGATATTTACAGGGTCAATATAACCAAGCAAATGTTTTACATAATCATTCAGAATGCTTTGCTGGCTCAGTGAACCACGGGAAGAGGTTTGCCTGAAAGTCTGAAATTCAGCAAGATGCTGAACTTCACGAAGGCCACTGTCACCATTGTTTGGCTGTGCACCACGACCAACAAACTTCATACCGTTGTAGTCGATTGGGTTATGGCTTGCTGTCACCTCGATACCGCCATCCACATCAAGATGGAAGGTAGGGAAAAATCATGAAACCCCACACCCAGCAAGGACTTCAGACAGGTATTGTGTGTTCATGGCTGCCTTTTTCTGTTTACGCTTTAAGCCTGCTTTAAAGGTTTTGGTATTGTTCAACATATTCACTGCCATATGCCGAAAACCTGTGAGCATTTCAGCGGCATTGCCCCTTCTGATTCGACAATCATCTTCTCGCATTGCAACATCCATTTTCCAATGGAGTTTATTTTCGATCGCCCAATGCTCTCTTGCAGCATGTGAAAATTCTTCTGCTGTTAACTTCGCAGAGGAGATATAATAACGGAAACTGATATCATCAGCATTGAACACTTTATCTTCCATTCTGGCAGAGAAAATAATCCCGAGTGTTTTCACTCCTTTCCAATCAAAAGAAAAATTAACGAACTCATCAAAGGTATCACTTACTATGTGAAGGCGTGTTTCCATTCTACCATGGCTTTTCTCTTCGATTCTGAAAGTATTACCATTCCATTGATTCACTTTTTCAACAGAGAAATGTTTCTCAAATGCTTCATAAAGCTTACCCTGGTTGCCTTTTACCGCTAACAAATAATCAGCGCCTTTATCACGATTTTCTTGGCAATATCCCTCTGACACCCCATGGCGTCTATAGTTATGAGGCAGCCACGGATTTCCAGGAGATCAAGCAATTCAGGTATGGCGGTAATCTCGTTACTTTTATCATTAATTTTAATTTGGCCAAGAACCAATTCGTTTGCAGTCGCAAATGCACTCACCATGTGAATTGCACCTTTGTCCTTTCCTTTATCGTAAGAGCCTCTTGCTGTTTTTCCATCAATTGCAATGATCTCACCATTGGTTGTCTGGTGACAGGCTTGCATCCACTCAATAAAGCATTTCTGAATTTGCTTTGGGTTAATAGCAGCAACTACTCTGGAAATTGTATGATGTGAAGGAATACCGTATTCAAATTCACCATACTTTTTTAACCATTGCAGTCTTTCATTGCCGAAGTCTTCAATTTCTTCCCAACCTTCGCAACCTGCAATGACAGCACAGATGGTTAAGAGCAGAATATCAGCAAGTTTATGATCTACTTTCCATTGCTGACGTGCGTCATAAATGACAGATAGCCTATTCATTAAATCAAATGCATTCAATTCCGGGACATCCAAATCTTTTTTATATAAGACAATGGATGTGTATTTTGCTCTATAGGTGGATATCCTTATAGCCATTGAGCTCAGTGGCTTCCGGGGCTTTCATGATTTTTCCCTACATCCATGCTGAGGCCTTATCCTGATGCGCAGTTACAAAACCATAGACGTATTAAAAAGAAAACAAATATAAGCTACAGGTGAATAATTTCAGGGGTTTTCATAATTTCCCCCTGAATGCCAGAGAAGTGGCATTTACCACTAACCACCACCATACCGCCGACAATACCCCCTAACCCTATCAGCCACACCAAGCAACACTGGCGTAAATGCAAGAACCCTGGGAAAAATCAGACTTAATGCCTCCGGCTGGTATTCATGGGCAATACTGTTTCTCAGTTCACGAATTTCTATAAATTCAATGGCGTTATCAATCAGGCCTTTTTTCTCGGCGCGGTTGATTCTGTCGCGAATGGTACCTCCATGCTCCACATCTATGACGTCGATCAGACGGAATATTTTTTGTAGTAAGATGTCGTTAAAACGAGCAAAGCGAGCGGTGAGGGATTCAAATTTTTCCAGAGCTTCAGGGTCTGGCATACTTCCCTTTTCAAGATTTACAGTCTTACAGCGAGCCAAAGACCATTTGAGTAACTCCTCCATTTGCCTCATGCTTTCCAGCTGCTGCTGCAATAACAAGAACTGGTCTTCTTTTATCGCTACTTGTTGCTTAGCGGCTGTGCCATCATTCACAGAGAAACTCCTTCTGCCAATGCTATTCGAGTAAACGGGTCGGAATCATCAGCGGCAATGACCAAGTCTATTTTCTGCTCACCCAGCTTTTCGTAGAGCGCCAATCTGATCCTTATTTTATCGTCAGGTTTCAACTTATCCGAAAGGATAAGTAAGTCTATATCCCCACCTCTGGCCTGGTCATCAACCCTTGAACCGAAAAGCCAAATTTCAGCATCGAGGTCAAACTGCTGAATAGCTGTCACAACGGCTTTTCGTTCAGATTCACTCAACCGCACTTGGCACTCCCTCAACCATCGCTGCATTCTCCAGGTAAAACAGCACCATAGCGCAAGGCAAAATCCCGAATATTGCGGTAGACCGTTAACAACTCGCTGGCCAGCGGCATGGCCCGGTTCAACGTCTCGACATTCAGTTCGCTATCTTCCGGGTAGTCATGGGCAAAAGCATTGCGCATCTCACGAAATAAAGGCCATTGGGCTGCGTTATCAATCACTCCTATTTTTTCCAGCCGGTTGAGCTTATCGATAAAGGTGTTCAACGCCCCCTGCTCTCCCACCAAATCCAGCACCTGAGGAAAGAGTTTTGCCCCCATGGCATCCTGCAATTTACTGAACCGGGTGGCAAATTGATCCATGTACGCCACTTCAGCGGGGGCAAGATTGTTAAATGCATTGACACTCATTGGATACAATCTTTTCACTTCGTCCATCACCCATTCGAGGCGCAATGCATGACGGTCACAAATCCAGAGAGTGCGCCCGATAACGTCTACAACTTGTCTTCCGCTACTCATTCTTTACCCTGCTTTGTTGCCATTCAGTTGAATCCCGCTATTTCTGGCTTCATGGTGAATCGCTTCGCGGTGTTTTCCTCGTCGATAAATGACCAGGTCAATTTTCTGGTCACCAATGTGCTGTTTGATGTCCACCAGGCTGTGGAGTTTGGCATCAAAAACCGCTTCCGGGCTTTGCAGGTCGGTTTCTATATAGATATCAATATCACCGCCACGCTGTTTATCATCAACTCTGGAGCCGAAGAGCCAGATATCAGTTTTGGCACCAAAGTAACGCTGAAGCACATTGCAAATATGGCTCGCATGTTCGCTTGTGATTCTCAATGGTATTGACCTCTCGCTATTCTCTATTAAAAAAGCATCCCGGAATTTTCAAGGTTCATACCACAGGCAGTATTTTCGTACCCGTTCAGTAATATCCAGCAGGGGGGGGGAGCGTAGCCTACAACGGTTGATTCTGTCTCTTACGGTGCAGACATCATCAAGGTCAATGGTCACAATCAGGCGGAATATTTTTATAACATAAAGTCATTAAAGCGGGCAAAACGATTAGTATCAATCTTCCGAATAACAGCCACAATGGCTTGCCACTCTGATTCAGTCAATAAGACCGAATTATCTCTCAAGCATTGTTTTTAGAAAACGCTACCGCCCTCCAGATAACACCCTCTCTGAAAAGCAGCTTAAAAACCGTCTATTTTTTGACTACACGACCACTTATGAAAACTCCAAAACCAAGCAACTGCTGGTTAGGAAGTTTCTCTAAATATCATGGGGTATCACGACAAGAATACCAGTTATACATACACTGACAAGTACCTATCACCCAAAACACACGTCTAAATACAAATATTTTTTATAAAAATACCCATGAGCACGTAACACTCATGCCAGAATTCTTATTTAAAAAGGAACACCTAACTGTCAATGCTCAAAATTGCACCAACCGTCAAAAACGAACCAACAACAAGCACTCTGTCACTGGCTGTTGACTCTTCTTTAAGTTGCTGGAAACCTTGTTCTGCATTTTCAGCGATGACAGGCAGACCAGAATATCTGGCCACTGCTTCACTGAGATCGACTTTATTAAGTGCTCTGGGTGAGTCGAAATCAGCAACAACCCACTCATCTACCACTTCAGACAGTGACTCAATCACTCCGTGATAATCCTTGTCTTTATAGATAGCTATCAGTGCACGAGTCTTCCCTGATACCGGGTCTGACCTCAGGCACTCCGCCAGCTTTGCTGCTGCCTGGGGGTTATGAGCAACATCGAAAACAATCTGAACTTCCTCCCCGCTTTTATTAGTCTCAAGGACTTTTTCATAGCGACCAGGGAGGTGCGATGCTTTTAAACCTTCTACGATGGCATCACGGTTTACAACTTGAGGTAAAAACTGAATTGCTTGCAGAGCAGTAGCAGCGTTATCAATGACCAACGCAGGCACAGGGAGGCCAACATACTCAATACAATCACCCGTTTTGTTCAAACCTTTCCAACTCCATGTTCTGTCTTCTTCTGTTAACTCGAACTCTTTATCTCTTCTGTAAAGAGCTGACTCCAGTCTGACAGCTTGATCGACGATACTGTTTGGTGTCTCCACACCACCAAATATTGCTGGTTTTTCAGAGCGAAAAATTCCTGCTTTTTCTTTTGCTATCGCTTCAATACTGTAACCCAGCCAGTCCTGATGATCCAACCCTACTGTTGTAATAATTGAAATATCGGGCTCAATCATGTTGGTGGCATCGAGTCGACCGCCAAGTCCAACTTCCATGAGAGCGATATCTACTTTTTCTTTCCTGAACACATCTATAGCCAACAGGACTGCGAACTCGAAATAGGATAGCCAGTCACCACCAAGTCCGTCATTTACTTTTTGAAAAGAGTCACAGAGGCTTGCATCGCTCGCTTCAACACGATTAACTTTAATTCGCTCATTGAATCTGCGCAGATGCGGAGAGGTGTAAACGCCGACCTTATAACCAGCCGCCAGGAGAATGGACTCAAGAATAGCGACCGTCGAGCCCTTGCCATTGGTACCACCTACCGTGATTACGAGAGGAGCAGGTTTGATAAGATCCAGTCTTTTGGCCACCTTCCTGATTCTGTCCAACCCAAGTTCCATTTCGTGTTCAGGCCGGGTGTTTTCCAACCAGTCAAGCCAATCAGACAGCTGCTCGAAGGGAGGCTGACTGTTTTGCTGGTATGTCATGCAGGGATTCCTTGGAAGTACATCGTTAGGGACGAATGGTTGCATATTTGCTTAAATCATTCTACATCTGGCTTTGGATGAATCCTTTATGAGGCAATTCGATGACCCAGCAGCTTTACGACACTGATTTTTATAGCTGGACGCAGCAACAAGCCAACTTAATCCGTCAGGGTCGACTGGGAGAACTGGATTTGGATAACATTCTTGAGGAAATCGAAAGCATGGGCAGAAGTGAATATCGCCAGCTTAGTCATCGACTGGACTTATTGCTCATGCATCTTTTGAAGTGGAAATATCAACCCGTAAACAGGAGCACATATTGGCAAGGCTCAGTCGAAGAACAACGGTACCGTCTGAAAAAACTCATCAAGGAAAACCCCGGACTCAAACCCAAATTCCCTGAGATCTTTGCTGAGGCTTACAACGTCGCGAAGATCACAGCATTCAAGGAAACGGGCCTGCAAGAAGCCACATTCCCAACACAATGCGAGTGGCGCTTTGAACAGGTGATCAATGATGAATTTTGGCCAGACTAACTTATCGATTCATTTCTAGAGACTTTCAACTCCCTCCCTCAAGGAAGGCATGATTTTCTTTATTCTAATCACACCTCACCCAGCCGCTGAAATCACCTCTTCCTCAACTGCACTAAAGTCCGAATCCGGCTCAGCAGGCGCAGGGGCCATCCCCTGCATTTTTCTACAAAGTCGAGCAACCGTCGAACGCATATCGCCTCGATCAACAATCATATCGATGGCACCATGCTCCAGCAGAAACTCGCTGCGCTGGAAGCCTTCCGGCAATTTTTCACGAACGGTCTGTTCGATCACCCGCGGACCGGCAAAACCGATCAAGGCACCAGGCTCGGCAATATTCACATCACCCAACATTGCCAGAGAGGCAGACACACCCCCATAAACGGGATCTGTCAGCACTGAGAAATAAGGTACCGCGTGTTGTTTCATACGCTCCAATGCCGCACTGGTTTTAGCCATCTGCATCAGGGAGAACAAGGCTTCCTGCATACGAGCACCGCCACTGGCAGAAAAACAGACAAAAGGAATCTTGAGTTCCAGGCTCAGCTCTGCCGCACGGGCAAACTTCTCGCCAACAACAGAACCCATTGACCCACCCATAAAGCTGAATTCAAATGCCACAGCGACCAAAGGCAAGCCATCAAGCTGGCCCTTCATAGCCACCAGAGCATCTTTTTCCCCCGTCTGCTTTTGGGCCGATGACAGGCGATCCTTGTATTTCTTTGAATCCCGGAACTTGAGCTTATCGACAGGCTCTATCTCGGAGAACAGCTCTTCAGTGCTGTTTTTGTCCAGAAAATACTGCAGACGTTTTCGGGCACCGATACGCATGTGATGATTACATTTTGGACAAACGTACAGATTTCTCTCAAGCTCTGGACGATACAATACCGACTCACACTTAACACACTTGCGCCACAATCCTTCTGGCACATTGCTGCTCTTCTGCTGACTCGCAGAACGTGACAGCGAAGGTATCAGTTTGTCGACTAGCCAGTTACTCATTCACGCTTCCTGTCTGTTAGCAAGACTGAAAGGGGGCACCTGAATGTTCAGGACAATCCCCCATTTTCTATCGCCTTAATTCATTGGGTTAACCTTTATCCATTGCCTGACGCATTGCTTCCAGATGGCCAGAAACCCGGTCGATAGCACCTTCACCCTGGCTTTCATAATTAGCCAGCTCAGATACCAGCAGAGACCCTACTACCACACCATCCGCAACAGAAGCAATAGCGGCGGCAGACTCACCATCACGAATACCAAACCCTACTCCTACAGGCAGATCGGTATACCCTTTGATGTGGGCCACTCTGGACTGAACGCTGTCCAGATCCAGCTTGTTCGAGCCTGTGACTCCCTTTACAGAAACGTAATATACGAATCCTGAAGCAACAGAACAGATCTTTTGAATGCGCTCATCGGTGGTAGTCGGCGTAATCAGGTTGATCATATCAATCCGCCTGGGCTTTAAATGCTCAACCAGATCACCGGCAAATTCTGCGGGCAGATCAACAATCAGTACACCGTCTACACCGGCTTCAGCTGCCCGGGTAGCAAACGCTTCATAACCCATGATTTCAACCGGGTTCAGGTAGCCCATCAGGACAATCGGTGTATTATTATCGTTTTCCCTGAAGCGAGTTACCATTGAAAAAACGTCATTCAATGTAACACCTTGTGATAATGCTCGCTCATGCGCCTCAGCAATCACCGGCCCGTCAGCCATGGGGTCAGAGAACGGAAACCCAAGCTCAATCAGGTTAGCACCACTGGCTACCAGCTTGTGCATAACGTCTACGGTCTTACTTGCCGGATCACCCGCTGTTATGTAGGGCATCAGAGCCTTGTGACCTTTTGAAGACAATCGCTCAAAGCATGCTTTAATTCTCATAATGATTTCTCCTTGAATGCTTAGAACGTAAGTCCATCTATCTCGGCCACAGTGTGAATATCCTTGTCACCCCGACCAGACAGATTGACAAGAATAATCTGATCCTTTGCCATGGTGGGAGCCAGCTGCTCAACAAAAGCCAGGGCATGAGAACTCTCAAGCGCCGGCATAATACCTTCCATACGTGTCAGGCTTCTGAATGCCGCCAGAGCCTCATCATCTGTCACGCAAGGATACTCTGCACGACCCACAGTTCTGAGATGGCTGTGCTCTGGCCCTACTCCCGGATAATCCAGTCCAGCCGATACAGAATAGCTTTCAGTTATCTGACCATCGTCGTCACACATCAGGAAACTGCGCTGCCCCTGGAAAACGCCCTGTCTTTCACCAGACATTCTTGCGGCATGCTCTCCAGATTCGACACCGTGACCACCGGCTTCAACACCGTAGATTTTGACGTCTTCATCCTGCAGGAATTCATAGAACAATCCCATCGCATTAGAGCCCCCCCCCACACAAGCCACCAGTGCATCAGGCAGACGCTGAGTCATTTCCAGACATTGCCTGCGAGCCTCACGACCAATAACACTCTGAAAATTACGCACCATTTCCGGATACGGATGTGGACCACAAACCGTTCCCAGAATATAGAAGGTTTCTTCAGGACGGGTTACCCAGTCACGCAGAGCTTCGTTGATGGCATCTTTCAGTGTTTGAGAGCCACTCTCGACCGGTACCACAATGGCCCCAAGCAGCTTCATTCGGTAAACATTCAGCGCCTGTCGTTTTACGTCTTTAGCGCCCATGTAAACGATGCACTCCAGACCCAGTCTGGCAGCAACAGTAGCGGTAGCCACACCGTGCTGACCGGCACCGGTTTCAGCAATAATCCGCTTTTTCCCCATATGTTTGGCCAGCAGAGCCTGACCAATGGCATGATTGATCTTGTGGGCACCGGTATGATTCAGATCTTCACGCTTCAGGTAGATTTGAGCACCACCCAGACTTTCAGACCAGCGCTCAGCATGATAGAGCGGTGAAGGCCTGCCTACGTAATGAGCCAGATCACGGTCAAAATCAGCCTGAAAATCCGGATCATTCCAAAGCTTCTTGTAGGTCGATTCCAGCTCTTCAAGGACACACATGAGCGTTTCAGCCACATAACGTCCACCAAAACGACCAAAATGGCCGGATTCATCCGGCAGTTCGTGCAACTTTTTATAATCTACAGTCATTGTTTTACCGCCTCGACAAAGGCTTTCATCTTTTCGGGGTCTTTACCCCTGTCATTCTCTACACCACTGCTGACATCGACAGCAAAGGGCGCAACCTGTTCTATGGCTTGCGAAACGTTCTCAGGATTCAGGCCACCCGCCAGAATAACAGGCTTATCCAGACTGTCGGGTATCAACTGCCAGTCGAAGGCCTCACCGGTTCCACCGGGTATACCTTTACGATAAGAATCCAAAAGCAGACCACAGGCACCGGGATAAGCGGCAGCACTTTCCTCAACAGACGTCCCGGGACGTACTCTGAGTGCCTTGATATATCTTCTTCGCCATCGCTCACACTCCTGATCGGTCTCATTGCCATGAAACTGCAACAGATCCAGGGGGACCTGATCCAGAACGTTCCGGATAACCGCTTCCTCAGCGTCAACAAACAAACCCACCAGAGTGATGAAGGGTGGGACCGCACTGGCAATTTCTCGAGCCTTACCAACGGACACAAACCGCTTGCTGGGTGCATAAAACACCAAACCCAGTGCATCGGCACCCGCATTAACCGCTTCAAGTGCTTCTTCTACAGAGGTGACTCCACAGACCTTGATCCGAGTCTTCAACGATACCTCTCCCGTATGTGCCTATTTCCAGTAAAGAACGCCTAAAGCATTCGATAACAGTGAACTCTCCCGGTCATCAGACAAACCGGTTAAATACGGCTTCTTTGATGAGTGAGCGATGGGAGTCATTGAACAGGATGCTTCCATACCCCTCCTCAAGGAGAAGGAAATAAAACAGGATCAGAAAGCAGAACGTGGATGTTAGCAGAAACAGCCGACCCTTGTCTCATAATGGAGAGACAAGAGCCAAATCAAGAGTAAAAGTCATTTCAATACAAACGCCTGGAAGGGTACTGTCCTCTGATGACCAGATTGTAATAACGACCCACAGATTCGGCAGACAGCAAATCCTGATAGACGCTCTCAGGCACACCGTAATATCGATAGAGACTGTCACTACCCACAAACTGGATTTCCAGTATCCGGGCTGTTGGATCATAGCCCGCAGATGCCAGCGCAGTTGAGTCTACTGGCTGCCGATCAAAGGGTAAGGTTTCAAGACTATAAGCAACACTTCTGATCTGCTCCCTCAACATCTGGCCGCTGGGATCGCCTAAAACATAACTCAATCCAAAACTATGATTTTTCCAGTCGTCGCTCACAGCATTGTTTGTTACATTGGCGGGCAGAGGTCCGAAGGCAGCACTTCTCAATAAATTAATCACCAGATCATCAGAAAGCGTCAGGTATCGGGTCACACTCTGTTGATCAACGGGATAACTCAAGGGGTATCCTACCTGACTTGCAGGAGTGGCCACTGACACCATCCCCATTAACTTCAACTCATCCCAGGCGATGCCAGCAGTGAAAGTCTGATAAACCGAACGCCAGGACTCATTACCATAAAAGTTCCCCTGAGAATGAGCCACCAGCAAAACCTTTCGACATTGGCTGATGTCTTGCGTGTATTGACTAATATGCTTGCGAAGGTCACTATCGAACACATAACTGAATGCATCATAGCTGAGTACTATCAGCTCCAATCCTTCCCGGAACCAGTCAGGTGCCGACTCCACTCCTGAAAGCCACAGTAAAATATTACTGTAATCCTGCAACAGTTTTTGTCGCGCCACTTCGAGCACTTGATCAACAGGACTTTCGTTGTAGTTATAAGAAAGACTGTAGCTGACCCGGTAACCGGGAAGCTGGCTTGCCATCATCAGCTTCAGCCTGCCCTGAGACTCAACGGCATCCTCCCGATCGTTAAACATCCCATTACCATAAGCCATTGTTAAATCAGGTCTTGAAACAGGACACTCTGCAGCCCATAAATTCAAGCTTAAGCACACAAAAAACATGAGTAATACTTTCTTCATAATCATCCCTGAAAGAAGTTGAGACAGTGACTCATCCAGAACTATTCGGTTGAACCATTCACTGCAAAATTACATTGACTCGCAAAATCTTCCGGTAACGTATAAGGCACCCCACTTAGATGGCCATTCATTTTATTCCATGCTTCTATACGCTCTGACGTGTTATACATTTTCGCCTTCATCTTATGGCGAAATGCGGTGGCATCCCGGCCCATTACATGCAATAGACAAATAACTGCCGCACCCGACTCATCGTCCAACTCAATAATTCTTTCTCTGTCATAGGCATTCTCCAGCTTCTTCTGACTCACTTCCGCCAACTGCCTGGCTGCTTTCTTTTCTTGTTCAGAATCAGGCAGAGTTCTCTCAATAAACCGCTCAATATCATCACGAACACCATCTTGATTACTGTCAATTCCTGCTAAACCTATCAAGCCATCCTCACCAGGATCGGGTGGCAGATCAAATAACCAGCGGGTTTCGACAGATTGCAGACATTGCTCCCAGGAAAGACTTTCAAAGCGCTTGTTATTGTTCAATATCAGACAGTAGCGACTACCTCGGAACTGAAAACTCAAACGTTGCTGCAGATACTGAACAGGATAAAGTACTCCGAATCTGCGCTCAGACGCTACCGGATAGAATTCTTTGCGCCATCTGAAAACATTCAGCCTTCTGCCTTCTAGAGAAACCACCTCCTCTTCATCTACCTCCCAGTCCTGCAGTCTGCTCTGATCACAAGAACGGGAATAGACCATCCTTCCACTGCTAAAGTGAGGTAGCCAGTTAAACTTCTTTCTAATATTTTGACTCCATTGGTCTCGCTCCTTCGAACCCTCCTGAAGACAGACTCCGTCCTCCTGACCAGCCGATTCCAGTGATCCGGCCCGAGCTATCCCACTCAAGACCAATGAAACTAAAACGTAGACGAAAAAGCCTGCTGCAGACCGATGTCGTTTTCTCATAATCCATCCCTGGTTGCCTATTCCCTTGGCTATAAAAATATCAATCGATAAAGACAAATGCTTAATACAATAAAAAGACCTCTTGCCAGCCCGATTGTCAAGTGACTTTCAGGTCACCAGGGCAGCGTCGAGGCTACGAAGAAAGGATTCGGTTCACTTTTTGGCAGTTCGAAATCTGCCGGATAACCCACATCAACAAAATAAAGACCATGGGGCTTGGCTGTAGTACCCCCTTCAGAACGTTTTCGGGCCTCCAGCACTTCTTTTGCCCAGACTGGTGGTTTTCTGCCCGCACCAATTTCCAGAAGAACACCCGTGATGTTTCTTACCATATGATGAAGAAAAGCATTCGCCCTGACATCAATCACCACCATATCGCCATGTCTGTAGACATTCAGATGCTGAATTTCACGAACCGCATGTTTCGCCTGACACTGTACCGCCCGATAAGCATCAAAATCATGCTCACCAATAAGCTGCTGCCCGGCAATATTCATCAACTCTACATCCAGTGGCCGGTAGTAAAAGGTGACACCTTTAGGCAGGTGAGCGGGTCTCACCGGTCGATTAAGAATCACATAGCGATATCTGCGCCACAGAGCAGAATAGCGGGCATGAAAGTCTTCACTGACAGGCTGAACCCAGTTGAAGGAGATGTCATCCGGCAGGTTGGTATTCCCTCCAAACGTCCAACCATAACCACTACGAACGGACTCAGTATCAAAATGAATAATCTGGTTGCAACCATGCACCCCGGCATCCGTCCTTCCTGCACAAACGACAGAGACAGGATGATTGGCTACGTTCGACAACGCCTTTTCTACAGTAGCCTGAACCGAGGGAAGCCCTGACTTCAGACTCTGCCAACCATGGTAACGGGAACCATCGTATTGAACACTGGCAGCTAATCGCGGCATGAAAAATACTCACTCCATCCATTAAAGAGGCTGCTGCAAAACTCCAATAACTCATTTCCACGCTGGGACCAGGAGAGCCTTTGAGCATAGGTGCCAGAGTTTTACAACAGCCACTAAAAGGAGGGAAATTTATCAGGAGGCAGAAACAATTGGTAGGGCAGCAAGCCGAATAAACATAGGGTCCGCCTGGTTTTTATACACTGAGACGCAATTTTTGGTACTCGAATGAAAAACACGTTTATTTTCCAGATCCGTCACTTTCCTGGTCTATCTTTACTCCCTACAAAAACACAAATAGATGTAAGGATAGATTTTTGAAAAACCTACTCTCCAATAGATGCAATGACAGAGTTTTCAGAAAACCACTCTCCGCAGGTCTCATATTGCTGTTACTCTCATTGCCCGCTATTTGCCAGGCCGAATCATTTAAAAGAGGCTTTGTTGTCGAGTTGCAGCAGGATGAAAGCTCTCCAACAGGCAGCTTTTCTATACTGCAAGACCCGCACACCTTACTGAGCACCCCGTCATACCTTACTGATATAAACGACTATGCAGAAGCAATTTTGCCGCCAGAAGAGAAAGCAGACAGACTTGGCTGCGAGGTAAAAACCTCCTTATTTGAGTCGATCTCGTGGAAATTGATTTACGCCACTCATTTCCTGGTTGCTTACGAACTGATTATAACCACCAGTGATGCTATGCTGAGCGCCAAACCTTATTCAGGGGTACCTGCAGAAGCGCTTGTCGCTGTCGGCTCACTTTTGCAAAGCTATTGGAACACCGATTCACCGCTGTTCAATCCAATAGGGCAACTGCAGGCAAGTCAGGATGATCCGTTTGTGATCACCACGATGATGCTCCCCGGACGTGGTCAACAACAAAGTCAACAAAAAAGCCAGGAACCAAACCAGCCATCAGCATCACCCGGTCAGCAAGCCTCTCATTCAACCACGCTGCTTAAAGCCACTCTCACCTACCGTTCGGGCTCTGGTGACGGTAACAAAGGCCCCGAACAACAACAGCACACTTTGGGTTTAAATTGTCACGTCGACTCCTGTAATGGCCTTTGTAAACTACGACAATCATCTGATAGCGGCGAGTCATCAGAAGAGAGGTCGCTGAATGCCGCAGAAACTCCAACAAACCAAACTGCAGGGACACCGGAACAAGGCAAGCAATACGCACGAATGGATGATCTCATTCAAGCCCTGCACGATCTTCAGCCATACGCCCTTACAGCATCGTTTATCAAGCCGGAAAATGAACCGCAGGAGCAAAAAAGACCCTACAAGAAGCAACCCAAGCGCTTACATAGCACCGTCAGCAGTCTGAATAGAAGAAGTTCCAGTCTCTTCGAGCAACACCATTGTAACGAGACAGTGGTCGGGGCGGATGGCAAGGAGCACCGATGCGATCGGGTCTCAGTCAGCGCTTCAGCCCTCAAGCGTCACAAAAAAAGATTCCACACCGGGTCACAAACTTATGATGAGCCAGCGCTCGGAGAGGATGATCAACAACAGTCATGCGGAACAACCTTCGAGAACTGTGAACAGCTGCCCTATCAGACAGAAGCGCATCGAAAAGGCAAGCAGCTTCCTGATACAAAGCAGAATGAAAATGACTTAAGCCCTTCAGAAGAAAGCAAAGAGTGATCCAGCTTTCAGCCTCTATTAAAAGACACTTCCAGAATGAATAGGCAGCTCAAATATTATCTGGATTTTTTAACAGGGCAAAAAGTGGCTGTTTTTTTGCCTTTGCTGCAATGCTGGTTAAACTTCTGACAGACACTCGTCGCCTGTTTCTTTAACCCTGATTCCGATGGCTAAAAAAAGCCCGATGTGAACCATTCCGGGCTTTAAGTACCTAACCAGTTGGTTATTGAATTGAGGCTGGGGAATGTTAAACCGCTTGCTCCATCAGTGCCTGAGCTTCCTGCTTCTGCTCATCAGAGCCAGACTCAAGCACCTCCTGCAGAATGTCCCTGGCACCTTCTATATCACCCATGTCAATGTAGGCCCTTGCCAAATCCAACTTGGTTGCTGCTTCATCGTCATCAGAAAGGAACTCCAGATCATCGCCTTCCAGAACCGACTCCAGGTCAGGCAGGCCATCATCGAAGCTCAGCGACTGTTCGTCATCATCGGCATAGCGTTCATCCAGTCCAAGCTCCAGATCATCAAGATTATCGCCTGGAGCAGGAACCGCTTCCTGAGCAGCTACGTCCGATTCTGAAGGCAGCTCCAGTTCTTCAAGTGCCTCAGAAGTATCGTCTTCGCCCTGTTCTGGCTCCAGATCAAGATCATCCAGCTGGAAGTCCAGATCATCAGCCGACTCAGCAGGCTCATCATTGAACTCCAGGTCATCCAGATCAAACTCCAAATCACCCAGCTCGCCATCAGAATCAACATCGCTTTCATCGTTGAGTGCTTCATTCAGGTCGAATTGCTCAAAATCGTCATCTGCCTCTTCAGTAGCCGCTTGTTGAGTAACATCTCCAAAGAAAGCTTCAGCCGGGAACCGGGCTTTATAGGCATCAGCCTGACGCAAGGCATCCTGATCATCCAGCGACTCAACACCTGCCAGAGCTGCCTTAAAGTTATCCAGATCATTATTTTCAGCATGAACTTCCAGCAGTTTGAGTCTCAGATCCGAACGATCCGGCTCATTTGCAATGGCTTTTTCCAGAAGCTCAACAGCTTGCGGAAATCTGCCGTAGGCAATATAGATATCGGCTTCACTGATTGCATCCTCGGTCTGCTGAGTCGTCTCTTCTGGCTCTTCATCTTCAAGCAGACTGTCTTCATCGATTTCGAGTGTCTCATCCAGCTCAAACTCTTCCTGATCATCCTGCTGAGGTTCATCAGGAATCAGCGACATCGGCTCCAGGCTGGACTCTTCCTCAACTTCGATCTCGTCCTCTTCTTCCTGCTTGCGACGTCGGTAAACTAACAGGGCCGCAATCAGACCTAATGGCAGCAGAGCTGACAAAGCCAGATAAAGAGGGTGACCAAACAGGAAGCTCAGGAAGCCAGGCTCAGATTCTGGTACTGGTTGCTCAGCCACAGGAACCGGCCTGGTTTCCGGCGCTATTTGCGCCGGTGTCCCGACAGGCTGCTGTGTCAGTGCGGCCATCTGATCATCTTTCAGATCTATCAGTCGTTTCAGGGTACTGATCTGATCGTCGAGATCTTTTAAACGGCTTTTAAGCTCTTCATTCTCGCGAGTCAGGTTATCCATCTTCTCACGAGTCATTGCCAACTCATTCTGAAGCGCCGTGGTTGCCGTGTCTGCAGACCCTCTTCCCAGATCACTGCCCGCACCGGAGCTATTATCTGTGGCAACAATCGACAAACGCCCATTGTTTCCAGCACCTTCTCCACCCGACTCGGCTGAGCTGCGTCGTGTTGCATCCAGTTGCTCCAGACGAGCCTGCCACTCACGATTCTGTCGAGCCACCTCACTAACAGCATCCTGAAAGCTCACTTGTGTAATTTCATCTCTGTCAGGCAAGCGCAACACCTGTCCTTTTTTGAGACGGTTGATATTATTTTGAACAAAGGCTTGTGAATTCTTTTTCTGCAGAGCCAGCATCGTCTGCTGAATACTCAGATCACTAGCAGGCCTGACACTTCTGGCAATATTCCAGAGACTATCATTAGGCTGCACTTCATAAGTATCTCTCTGGCCTGGTCCAGAATAGCTACGGACACCGGTGCGAACAGGCTCTTCCCTGACCGGATTGACCTGGATCGGCCTGGATGATTCTTCTGGCTGATAGGATGAAGATTGACTTTCAGAGTACCCTCTCTGATCGAACGGATTCACACTCTGACCACGTGAAGGCTCAGGAAAACCACTGTTGTATGTCTGGGTAGAAGCAGGATTCACCGGAGCCGCTGCCTCCTGGCTAAAGGCAGGCGGATCCAGCAGCATGGTGTATTCCCGGAGCAAGCGACCACTGGGCCAGTGCACTTCCAGCAGAAAATTAAGGAAGGGCTCACGAACCGCCTGACTGCTGGTGACATGAATATAGCCCGTACCGTCCTCTCTCAGAATGGTTTTAAAATTCAGGCCAGTCAGACTGAAAGGCCTGTCGAGCCCCGCCCGTTGAAAATCTGCACGACTGGCAAGATTGGGCAGAATCTCGTTCCGGGTCAACTCTCTGACTTGCAGCAATTCAATCTCGGCATCCAGCGGTTGATTGAGCGCAGAATTCAAGCGCACTTCACCCAACCCCAGTGCATTCGCCAGACCGGAACCCATTGCTCCTGATATGACCATAGCTGCTACAAGCTTTTGCAGTTTCATTATGAGTCCTTGTTATCTGCACGAATCAGAAAACCCGCCCGTAAACACACCTTACATCGACAGCCAGAAGCAGAACCGAGTTAAAAACTGAACAATTCAGGTCGTCAACTGTTCTCAACCCCCGCCTTTCGGGGCGTGAGGTTTTCTTTGACGACACTTTTTATAACAAACAGCTTTCCAGATGTGTGCTGCACCCTCAAACAGAAGACAGGTGCCCAATCTGTACTCCAACATGGAATACACCAAAAGCTATGATCACTCATAGCCATAAAACCGGTACGGCTAACAGTTCCTGATTACCTGAAGCCCTTCGCTGCTCTAGTCAAAGCAAGGCTTCAGGATAAAATTTTTATTATTCTGACAATTTCAATAAGGAACTGTCACTATTCTAAGCTAAGTTATCATTTTAAAAAGTCTTTTAGCAATATCTCTGCCACTGCCAATGCCTGAAATGCGCCACATCGCACCCGATCAGCAACAATCCAGAGACATATTTGATCGGCATGATCCGGATTTTGACGAATCCGACCAACGACAATGGCATCTTTTCCTGCCACAGTTTCAACAGAAGGCATTTCATCATCGGCCGCCAACTCAATACCAGCAACCCCTGCAAGGAGATCCCTGACAGTCTGCTCATCAACTGGACGGTCCAGATCCAGGTGAACTGCGAGGCTGTCACCAAAGAATACAGGCACACGCACACAGGTAGCACTAACCCTGAGATCATCCTGATCCAGCCCTTTCATGAGTTCTTTAGCAATCATTCGCTCCGGTAATGTAAAACCTGCCTCAGTGACGACACCCACCTGCGGCAGGACATTGAAAGCAATTCGCTGCTCAAAAAGCTTTTTCTTCACCGGCTTGCCACTGAGCAAATCAATTGTTTGCCCACGCAATTCTTCAATCCCTCTCTGACCAGTTTCAGCCAGTGAAAGGCTGGCCATGACATTGATAGAATCAATGCCGACTGCATCTTGAAGCGACTTCATGACCTGAAGCATCAGGGCAGCAGGACTGGCAGGAATTGCGATCTCCTGCAAGCCTGACAGTTCCGCAGCATCAGACAGACCCGGCAGGTACATCTCGGCCTCGGCACCAATAGCACCATTAACTACACGACAGCCACTGTCACTGGCCAGATTCAGAATCTCAGGATTAATTTGTGAGCCAGCGGGTATAATCAGAAGATCGGCGTCTGCATAATTAAACGTCAAGGCACTAATCACATCGATTTCAGCGCCTTTGAAAGCCACTGTCGTCTCATCTCTGGACTTATTGAACTCTTCAGGCCCTGTCAGCGGATAGACAACGCCGGGGGTTAAATGACTCTCTTCCAGAATAGCCAACACTGCTTCCCCGGCAAGACTCTGTGCATCGTAAATCGCTAAATCAAAGGTTCCGCTCATGAGCTTCTCTGCATCTGTACAAAATTGTCGGGAAATGTATCAGGAAGTATTCAGGAAAGCATCACTCAGGCATGAATTGCAGTCATGCCCGAGCTCATGAGATCAGGTTCTAATACCAATCGTATTTTCTAACTCCCGCAATGAGCATGGAGATTTGAGCCTTAAGACAAGGCGGCGTGAGGAGTCATAGCCTTAGCTATGGCGACGATCGCCAACGCAGGATTAAGGCTCAAATCTTCAGCGCAATAGGGAGTTAGAAAGTTCGATTGGTATAAGTACTCGGCCATACGGAATCGAATATTTCTGGCTTATTGGGCAGGTGCTCTGCAAGGCGCAACGACGGGAACATAGCAAGCTATGTGACCAGAGTTGCAACGCATCACGACTGCATGGATGCAGGAGCTAGAGCAACGCAGGAGCAGTTGCCGCGAGTGCCTGAACAATAAGTCAGAAAATATGATTTCGTATGGTTGAGTACTTATAAGCTATCAAGCCGAAAGTGTGCTCTTGCTGTTGCCACCGGTGTTTCCCTGCGACTCTGCCAGGCGGTGATCGCAACATTGGCGATCCGGCTACCCTGTCTCACCACATCGCATTCTGCATAAACATCCTGAATTTTTGCGCTTCTTAAATAATCAATAGAAAAATCCACAATCTTGGCAATTTTTGGCTCATCCATAAACAACATCAAGTGAATGGCTGCCGACATTTCCATAAAACCACCCAACACACCACCATGGAGTGCTGGTAACACCGGATTACCCGTGTTATCTCTGTTTTCAGGCAGAACAAAAAGGGCATCATCACCCAGAGACTGGCAACTCATGCCAATTTTCCTGGCGTAGGGCAAGAGCTCCGTCAAATAACTGTAATCACTGGTCGCTCTGGCCTGAAGCAGAACCTCACGAAAGTCGTTCTGAATCTTCATTTTGCTAACCCCTTAGCCATTTGACTCAACGTTCGCCCGGATCTCATAAAGGTTCCCACGCCGTGCGCAAAAGGCTCGTCACGATTGCCCTGATAGACTACCCCTCTGGTAAAGACAACGGTTTTAGTAACCCGATAGGCTTCAGCAAAGCAGCGAACCGGCTTGAAAGGAGCCGGAAAACCCAGATGATCAATTCGCAGGTCAATGGTAGGACAAGTCTCAAAGCCTGGCAGACTTATACAGGCGGCTATACCGAAAGCGCTATCCATCAGGGTTGTTATCGCACCTGAATGAATGATTCCACTTCCCGGGTTGGCTTCCAGTTCGTCACTAAACGGCATGTTAATGACAACACCTTCAGAAGAGGCATGCTCCGGCTTCATCTCCAATACACGACAATGGGGAACTGCTTGGAAAAACTGCTGAACAATGCTTACTATCTGCTCATCGCTATTCATGTCAATGCAATCTCAAATCATAGTAAGTACCAATGTACAGCATAACCATTTTCAAACAACTGTTTAATTTACTGGCAGCTATAAGATTTGCCCCCCTAAAGGAGAGAAAATCGTCGTTAATCGGAATGTTACAGATGCAAATCCATTTAATACTGAAGAGAATGGGCCTGAGTGCAACGCTTGCACCCAGTTTTTTATCAGCCCACGTAGTCTATCTAGCGGCGAGATTTTTGTTTTTTCTTTTTATCATCCTTCCTCTTGCCTTTCAGTTCAATAACACGACGCTTGTGAGTTACCTTCCGCTCACCCCCAGAGCTCTTCTTGTGAACCGCTTTGCGTTCTGCATAAGGGTTTTCTGAGGAACGGAATTCAATCCGAATGGGTGTTCCCATGATCTTTAGCACCTTTCTGAAGGTATTTTCCAGATAGCGCTTATAGGAAGCAGGAACTTCTTCCGTCTGATTACCATGAATAATGATAGTCGGTGGATTCATGGCACCCGCATGACAGTACCTTAATTTGATACGACGATTTCGAACCATAGGTGGCTGATGAATCTTGGTAGCATCTTCCAAAATTCGAGTCAGCTGGTTGGTAGACAGTTTGCGAGTCGCACACTCATAGGCTTCGTCGATAGAGTCATAGAGATGACCGACATTAGTTCCGTGCTTGGCAGAGATCATGTGAATACGGGCAAAATTGATAAACTCCAGCCTTCTGGACAGTTCTTCTTTCACCTTTTTTCGCTCTTCTTCTTTCATGCCGTCCCACTTGTTTACGGCAATCACAACGGCACGACCAGCTTCCAGCACAAAGCCCAGCAGATGCAGATCCTGTTCCACAATCCCTTCTCTGGCATCCACAACCAGTACCACGACATTGGCATCTTCAATAGCCTGAAGGGTTTTAATTACTGAGAACTTTTCAGCCACTTCATGGACTTTACCACGGCGGCGAACACCTGCCGTATCGATCAAAGTGTAATCCTGACCCCAGCGTTCATAAGGTATGTAAACACTGTCGCGGGTAGTTCCAGCCTGATCATAAACGACAACACGTTCTTCCCCCAGCAAACGATTGACCAGTGTCGACTTACCCACATTGGGTCGTCCTACAATGCCAATCCTGATACCTCTGGCCTTGACCGTTTCCGGGTCGTCTTCATCTTCTTCAAACTCACCGGACTCTGGCCCCATCACTTCTTCGAGAACGCCTTCAATCATGCCTTTGACACCACGGCCATGAACAGCAGCAATATGGAAGGCTTCACCAAAGCCAAGAATGGCAAAGTCGGCTTCTGCCTGATCAGCATCAACGGTATCCGTCTTGTTAAGCACCAGATGGTACTGCTTGTTCTGCTTACGCAGATGACCAGCAATCATTTCATCAGCGGCAGTCAATCCGGCCCTGGCATCGACCAGGAACAGAACAATATCAGCTTCCCGGATGGCCGCCAGGGACTGTTCAGCCATAGCTGAATCAATGCCTTCCTCATCACCGCTGATTCCACCGGTATCAACAACAATATAAGGTCTGGAGCCCATTCTGCCTTCCCCGTACTTACGATCACGGGTAAGACCGGCTACATTGGCAACCAGAGCATCACGAGAGCGAGTCAGACGGTTAAACAGCGTAGACTTGCCAACATTGGGACGCCCCACCAGGGCAATTACAGGAACCATACACTTCATTCCACTGGGGCTATTGAACACCCCCAAAGCTTTAAACCAGTTACAGACAAACTGCCGTTTAAGTGGGAGCAGTCTGTCATGAAATCTGTCCTGACAGACCTTGACGGGCCAATTGCAACAGATTCCCAGCATTCAAATAACAGAAAAAGGGCTGAACCTTCCAAGATTCAGCCCGGCTTTAATCCTTTGCCAAAGTCACTGTTTGATTCAGCAAATTATTTTTGGTTGAGCGCAGTCAAAGTACCTTCGGCACTGAGCACAAAGAGGAAATCACCCGATACCACAGGAGGGGCTTTGATCGCTGATGAACTGGCCTTGAACCGACCTGCCATAACACCATCAACCTGAGATAATAGATGAACATAGCCTTCCAGATCAGCCACAGCTACATAGCTGCTGTATGTCGTTGGCGCTGTCAGCAAACGATATTCCAGCTTATCCTGCCTCCAGCTGACCGCACCACTGCGCTGATCCAGAGAACTGACATAACTGCTGTCATCCGTCAGATACAGAGAGCCGAAACCTTCTGCAATCGACCTGTAGCTGGATAATTCCCGACTCCAGCGTACACGTCCACTGTACATATCCATAGCAGCTACATTACCCTGAAAGCTGACCATAAACAGGTTGTCACCTACGATCAGTGGCTCCGCATTAATGTCGACCATTCTTTCCAGCTCGGAAGAGCCTTTCGGAATAGAAACCCGACTGTTCCAGAGAGGACCACCATCATTCACCCTGAATGCCTTCGCCTCACCATTGGAGAGCCCAACAAACACCGCTTCACCTTCAATAAGCGGCGTACTGGAGCCTCTCAAAGTCAGTGCAGGTTGCAGGTTTTCCTGATGCCAAAGCTCCTTGCCGGTTTCAGCATCGAGAGCCGTAATCGTATCGTCAATACTCTGAACCATTACGACACGGCCGTTGGTTTGGGGAGAAGAAATCACTTCACTGCTTACTCTGGCTTTCCAGAGCTCACTGCCATCTTCCTCTTTCAGAGCAATAACATGCCCATCCAGGGTTCCCAGAAGCAGCATCCCGAAGTCAGCAGTAATGCCACCACCGACAGCTAATTCCAGACTTTTCTTCCAAATCTCCTTACCAGTCTCAAGGTTCAGGGCAATGACATCCCCCTGAGCGCCTGCAGCATAAATCACATCGCCTGAAACAGAAGGCACCAGTCGCTCATAGCTGTCTTCGACACCTTTACCGATACTTCTGGACCAGACCTCTTGTAATTCAATATCCGGCTCAAACCCGGTGAGGGTCTTTGGTTTGCGGACTATGTCCTCGTCATCGGAAAACAGGCTACAGGAAGCCAGCCCCAGCGTCAGGGAAACGATCAGCAGTGATCTGATTATCCTCTCCATCCATTAGCCCTCTTTTACGTTAGCTGCCAGATCATCCAGTTTGAACTGCAGCAGAGGCCGGGACTCTCCGTTAGTACGGGCAGCTTCCAGTGCCTTTTCATAGGATTCTCGTGCTTTGTCTCTCTGACCCATTGCCAGATGTGCATCGCCTCGAACGGACTCGATAGTCGTGACAAAACCGGCTTCCGAATCGGCTTTGGCCAAAACATCCAGCGCCGCTTGTGCGTTATCATCAGACTGGCTCAGCATCACTCGCGCCAGTCGGGCACGAGTCACCAGCTCAATTTCCAGATCGGGCTTTTGAGCCAGCACCCATTCAAGGGAAGAACGGGCACCATCAAGATCATTATCCAGAACCTGTTCACGGGCCTGAATCAGTGTTGCAAAAGCCGCATAATCAGAGCTCTCGTAATCAGACTGCAGAGTTTCCACCACGTGTTTAACGGTGGATTTCTGTTGCTCTGACAGCGACTGCCCCTGAGTTGTGACTTCCAGAAGGCTCTGATAAAGCTGTGATGAAGCAGCTGCCGTTTCCAGCTGATTCTTCTGGTAAGCCTTGTAGCCGAAAATAGCTACGACAGTGATAGCAACGCCAACAACAACCGGCTTGCCGTATTCCTGCCAGAGGTTCTTAAGCAGTTCTACTTCTTCTTCATCTGTACGGCTCACTCTTTACTCCTGAATTCGCTTTTTCAAAAATTCAACCACAGCAGGAATATCCATGCTTTCCTGCTCACCATCTATTGACAGAGACTTAACGGTTACCGACTGACTGGCCAACTCATCTTCTCCAATGATGAAGGCGAAGTCAGCTCCGCTGTTAAAGGCCCTTTTCATCTGTCCTTTAAAGCCTCCACCGCAATTGACCAGAATGCGCACATCCGGAACCGCTGTTCTTATTTGCTCAATCAGGGGCAGAGCTTTAGCACTGACACCCTCTCCACGGGTGACCACAGCGACATCAACTGTCTTTTGAACCGACTCGGGAATAAGATTCAACGTTTCCAGCATCAGTACCAGGCGTTCCAGCCCCATGGCAAATCCTACTGCCGGGGTTGGCTTGCCACCCAGCAGTTCAACCAGAGCATCGTAACGGCCACCACCGCAAACGGTTCCCTGTGCGCCAAGACTGTCTGTTATCCATTCAAACACGGTCCGGCTATAGTAATCCAGCCCGCGCACCAGACGTGGATTAACGACATAAGAAATCCCTGCCGCATCAAGAATACTTTTCAGGGTTTCAAAATGTTCGGCCGATTCAGCGTCCAGATAATCGTGCAATACTGGTGCATCCGCAACAATTTCCCGGGTGCTTTTATCTTTACTGTCAAGAATTCTCAGAGGATTGATACCCAGACGATTCCGACTGTCTTCATCCAATTCCTGTTCGAAGCGGGATAAATACTCGACCAGAGCCTCACGATAATTCTGCCGAGCTTCCAACGTACCCAGAGTATTGAGTTCCAGACGCACATGCTGATCAATACCCAACTCTTTCCAGAGTCTGGCAGTCAACAATATAAGTTCCGAGTCAATGTCGGGGCCAGCCATGCCGAAGGTTTCAACACTAAACTGATGAAACTGACGATAACGGCCTTTCTGTGGACGCTCATAACGGAACATAGGCCCCATAGTCCAGAGTCTTTGTGTCTGGTTATAGAGCAAACCGTGCTGGATACCGGCTCGAACACAACCGGCTGTCCCTTCGGGACGCAGAGAGAGACTCTCGCCGTTGCGGTCCTCGAAGGTGTACATTTCCTTTTCTACAATATCTGTACCTGCACCGATGCCCCGGCTAAATAGTGGACCGGGCTCAACCACAGGCATCCTGATTTCGCGATAACTGTAAGTCGCCATCAGGTTACGGAGTCTGGACTCCAGGTACTGCCAGGCAGGACTCTGATCTGGCAGGATGTCATTCATCCCGCGAATGGCTTGAAGTTGCTTTGCCAAGTTCTGACGCCCTCTCAATCCTCTAAATGAACGTTGGTGAGCAGGTAATAATGGCAGATAATGCCTGAAGCATTACTATCAACCGGCAAAAATTGCTCAAAAAGGCTTATTCCAACGACAAAAGCGCCAACTATAACTTTTCCGGGGCCCTGAGTATAGGCAGACTGGCTTGTCGCAGAACCGGATTCTCAATCAGCCAGCTTTCAGTAACAGGCTTGCTACCCTGCGACCCGAGCCAGACGTCTTGACCGCGACTTTTTTGCCATCAAATTTTAGATCCGCCACACCTTTCACATTCCCAAAGCGGACCTGAACGGATGAGGGTACTTCAAGCTCCAGGTTTGAGCCTGCCCTCTGAACATCGGTATAGAGAGCACGACCACTCATATCCTTGACTTCAATCCAGCAGTCCTCAACAAAGTCAATAGCCAGCCTGACAGGGGAGCCATTGTCGGAGAGAGAGCCGTCAACATCGGAAAGAGAACTGCCCACTTCGGGAAGAACCCGTTCAGTTTGACCAAGAGGTTCTTCACTGTCCTGACCGACCGCAGGTATATCATCATTTTCTGATTCGTTCTCAGGCTCTGTCACTTCCATTTCAGAATCATCAAAGTCAACCTGCACGGGCATCACTTTTTCTGCTTCAGAAACATCTTCTGACGACTCGATAACAACGGAGGGCTGCTGCCGAAAAATCACTTCCGATTGCGAAGCAGAACGTTTGTCCAGATTCCATCCATAATAACTGCCCGCCCCCACCAGAATAACCGTGAGAAGGCTTGCTCCCCAGGCAAAAAAAGAAGACATTGGACGCCAGGTTGTCAATGGAGCACCTGCTTTCAAATGAGGGGTTTCGGCGCCACTGTGCCCGGTGAAACGATCAAAGTGATCCACCAGTTCATCACCATCCAATCCGAGAGCCCGGGCATAGCGTCTGACGTACCCCCGGGCAAAAACCAGACCTGGCAGTGTCTCAAACTCATTACTTTCCAACGCCAGAATATAAGACTCTGGCAACTTCAAAAGGTCTGCAGCCTCACCTATTGAAAGACCTGCTTTTTGCCTTCCAGCACTCAGTAACTGACCAGGAGCGACAGCAGAAGCCTCCTCCTGGTCTTCCTGGCTGTTTTGCTCATCAGTACTCATAACCGCTTCTACTCCGCACTCCCTCTCCAGTGGAAGAAGGGAATAAACGCCCTAATTGCAAAGAATAACTGGCTGCAGCATCCTGATCGCCATTAACTCTGGCCAAGCGAACCCCCAGCCTCAGGGATCGCTCATTCTGACGGGAAAGACGGGTAAAGACCTGATAGTACTTCCAGGCTTCACGAAACTGGCCTTGCTCTTCAAGTATCGCCGCTAATTCCAGACTTGCACGAGGTAAATTACTGTTCAGTTTCAGAGCTTTGTCAAAATGCTCTGCAGCCAGAGATCGTCGGCCTTGTTTTAATGCCACCAGCCCCAGGTTTTCATAAGCTCGGCTGCGGCTACTGTAACGAACGTCACCGGCGGCTTGCTCAAATTCACGGTAAGCCTCACTCAGGCGGTTCTGACTGAAGAGAAATACACCAAAGTTATTGTGGATTTCAGAAGAGTCAGGATTAAAAGACAGGGCTTTCCTGAAAGATGTCTCTGCCAGGCTGGCTTCTCCCTGAAGCTGATAAACCAACCCAAGCATGCCGAAGGCATCGGCTGATCGGGGCTGGATCTCCAACGCCCGATTAATCGGCTTGACTGCCTTTTCGGTTAGACCCTGTTGCACATACCCCCTGGCCAGTTCAAGGTAGCTACGGACAGCTTCACCTTCATTGACGGGTTCAGGCCCGCCGGTTGTCACACAACCACTCAGGATGATACTGAACAAAACTGCACTGATTCCCAGTTTTGCGATCATACTTCTCCCCGTTTTTTAATTATTTTGAACATAGTAAGTGAACCGGGATAGTCGAGGCCACAGAAATCTGGCCCCTGCGGTCATAATTTTCAGCTCAAACAGGCTTTTACCAGAATCAATGAATTGGAAACCGGATACTCTGATCAGCCAACATTTACCTGACGAGCAGCGATATAGCGTTCACTTCTTCGTGTTTTGTCTGCAACCTGCCCCACCAGCTGGCCACAGGCAGCATCAATATCGTCACCACGAGTCTTGCGCACGGTGACATTAAAGCCGGCTTCCTGAAGTTGTTCCTGGAAGCGACGTACAGCATTGTTGCTGGGGCGTTCATAACCGGAATGCGGGAACGGATTAAAGGGGATCAGGTTGATTTTACAGGGGACATTCTTCAACAACTGAATCAGCTCAATGGAATGCTCAGGCTGATCATTCACTCCCGCCAGCAGCGTATATTCAATGGTTACGACACGTTTGTCTGGAAGCCCACTCATATATTGTTCGATCGCATCCAGCAAGTCTGACAACGGATACTTACGGTTAATCGGAACCAGCACATTTCTCAATTCATCGTTAGCTGCATGAAGCGACACTGCCAGCGACACATCGGTCACCTCACCCAGTTTACGCAGGGCGGGAACAACCCCCGAAGTACTCAGTGTTACCCTGCGCTTGGACAGGCCATAACCCAGGTCATCCATCATCAGGTTCATGGCATCAACGACATTGTCAAAGTTCATCAGAGGCTCACCCATCCCCATCATTACGACGTTGGTGATAGAACGATCTTTCTTTGCGGGAACATTATTAAAGTGACGCGCGGCAATCCAGACCTGACCGATAATTTCCGCCACAGTGAGATCGGAGTTAAAACCCTGTTTACCGGTGGAGCAGAAACTGCAGTCCAGTGAACACCCTGCCTGGGAGGATACACAGAGGGTGCCGCGCTTTCCTTCCGGTATATAGACTGTCTCGACACAACTGCCCGAAGCGACTCTGACCACCCACTTGCAGGTACCATCTTCAGAAAACTGGCTACTGACGACTTGGGGACCACGAATTTCAGCCACCTCTTTCAGCTTTTGCCTGAGAGTTTTGCTGATATTGGTCATTTCATCAAAATTATCGACGCCGAAGTGGTGAATCCACTTGAGCATCTGCTCAGCACGAAACTTCTTTTCACCTATGCTGAGAAAAAAATCCACCATCTTGCTGCGGGACAGATCCAACAGGTTAACAGGTGTGTTTTGAACCTCACCGGCCTCAGCGCTTACGGTGATTAATTCTGACATTCTTAATACCTCAAAAAGCCATGAGCGCTATAAGCCGCCCAACAGCCATGGGGTGGACTCGCATTATCCCTCGCCGGAATTTAATGCAAACCTGAAATGGCTGCATTCTCACTAACTGCCATGATTGACTATAGAGAAAAGTCGTCGACACTGAGCCAATGAAAAATGATTCACGATAAAAACATGAGCGCTATTAAACCACAATAGCCACGGCATTTTTATAGATAAAAATACAGGGCATACGCCTACCCCTGATTTCAGGTTGCAGAAAGAATGCCCCGTTATGTCATTATCGGGTGCGAGGACAAACGTCTGCATCTTCAAAGAAGTAGGACACTTCTCTGGCAGCAGAAGCCGGAGAATCCGAACCATGCACTGCATTTTCATCAATAGTCTGGGCAAAATCGGCACGAATAGTTCCCGCAGCGGCTTCGGCCGGGTTGGTAGCGCCCATCAGCTCACGGTGATGAGCGACCGCATTCTCACCTTCCAGAACCGACACAACGACCGGACCCGACGTCATGAAAGCGACCAGATCCTTAAAGAAAGGACGCTCTTTATGCTCTGCATAAAAACCTTCTGCCTTCTCTTTGCTCAGGTGAACCATGCAGGTTCCGACAACTTTCAGGCCGGCTTTTTCAAAGCGGCTAAATATCTCGCCGATGACATTTTTAGCAACGGCATCAGGCTTGATAATTGATAAAGTGCGCTCTACGGCCATTACACTCTCCAAATGTTCTTTTATTGGCCCATTAAGGGTCAAGTTTATAATTCAATGCGCCACCTCCAGTCATTGGGGAAGCTTGGTCGGCATTGTAAACGATCACTATCCCTGTGTCAGTCATATCCGTAAAAATCATACAAGAGAAAAAACAAACTCATATCATTGCATTTCAAAACGCCAATACCACGCTTGTCTCATTTGAGAGATCAGCAGTGCAGCTAATGTGTGTCTACAATTCTTACGCACTCCCGCAAGTGCCAGAACATTTCTATTTATTCAAGCTTAATAACTCACTCACTAAGGCAGGCATAAAATTGACTTTAAAAAATAAGTTGAGCAGCCGCTCCTCTCAATACGCTTCAATGCAGCTTTCACTATTGATATTCTGTTTCCTGTTAACATCACCTCCGCTTCGGGCTGCCCCCCAAACATGCCAGGAGTGTATGTCTGCTTTCAATGATGGTGTCTTTCTTGTCTGCCCAGTCTGCCACCCGGCACCTGACGATCCAGCTCAGTCCTTGCCAACTGCCAATCAGCCTGTCGCCAGCTGCACGCCACCTGAAAATCCAGTAACTCAACCTGCAACACCACACTCCCAACATCTGGATGTGGTGATGAGACTTTTTATGTTGGCAGCCCAGACCCATTCAAATTCAAATTTTGTTTTTTCCCCTGACAGCCTTTTTCACGCCCTGTCGGCCCTACTCGCGGGAGCCTCTGGCACCACCCGGGAGTTGCTCGCAAATTTTCTGGAAAGCAGTGCTTTCCCCACAACAGAAGAACCAGGTGCCGGTTCAGGACAAAGCGAGGTCTACTCTGTGGGCAACGCTTTATTACTGGCCTCCCGACATCAGCTTCAAGATTCCTATCGAAGGGAAGCTGAAAAGATGAATACGATTGTTCATGAGAATATAGACTTTACTAACAGACCATCCGTGAAAGCACTCGCAAGGTATCTTAACGAAGAGTTCTGCTATTTAACCCATGGCATGATTCGATCTTTTTGCAATGCTGATGATTGGAACACAGAGACTGCACTTATTCTCATCAATTCTGTTTACTTCAGAGGGCTGTGGAAACAACCTTTTTATCGTAAACAGGAAGGAGGAATGTTTACTTTAGCAAACGGAAGAGTGCATCTCAGAAGAGTTTTACATCAGGAAATACAACACACAGGGTACGCTACCCACAATGAGTGGCAAGCAGTAACGGTTCCCTACCGGGGTAACTATGAAATGGTTCTGGTTTTACCCCCGGAAGGAACAGCAGTTTCAGGAATATCCACTGGATTAATGGCCAATTTACTTGCGTCAATACAAACTGTACCAGAAGTGGATCTTACTTTACCCGCTTTTGAGACCCGTTCCAAAAGTGACTTGGATTCCGCCTTACAAAACACCGGTCTGGGATGCTTGTTTGAGCAAGGCAGAGTCAATTTAGGTGGCATGCTAGTGGGTTCTTCGAAAGAGATCTTTTTAAGCGGTGTTCAACAAAATTGCGCCATAAAAGTCAACGAATTAGGGACTGAAGCTTCAGCAGTCACTCAAACTATGTTTGTCGATGGTATCAGAAAAAATATCAAAATTAATTTTAACAGGCCATTTCTTTATATATTACGACATAAGAAAACAGAGAGAATACTCTTTATCGGGCAGATACTTCACCCTGAAGACCTTAACTATCGTTAACTGGAAGAATAGAATCAATCATTGCTAAAAGCTCTCATCGGGCTGATCACTCATGCTCTTCTATCCAGGCCGCCTGAATTGCTTCCAGAATCTTTTCCCCACAACGCTCTGGATCATCATCAAAATCTTCCAGAGCCATCACCCAGCCTCTCAGATCAACAAAATTGACAAATTTTGGATCAACATCCGGATGGGCATCGACCAGCTCAGCAGCAATGTCGAAAACATCTGTCCATCTCATTGCCTTTCTTCCTCCTATTCGATGATCCACTCTATGGAAAGAAAGAGACTCATTGGAGCCTCTGTAGCGAAAACACACCAGGATCAGTGTTTCTCTGACACCTGGTTGAGCGTGTACCTGGGTATTTCTACCACCAGATCCTCTTCAGCAACCACCGCCTGACAGCTCAAACGAGATTCAGGCTCCAGACCCCAGGCCTTGTCGAGCAGATCTTCTTCCAGCTCATCAGCTTCTTCCATACTGTCAAAACCTTCACGAACAACAACATGACAGGTGGTACAGGCACAGGACTTTTCGCAGGCATGCTCAATCTCAATACCATTAGCCAGAGCCGCATCACATACGGTCACCCCCGCCTCAGCTTCAATCACAGCCCCTTCCGGACAGATTTCATCATGGGGCAGAAATACGATTTGCGGCATTGTTCAGGACTCCTTGAATTCGTCAATCTTATGACCCGAGAGTGCTTTTCGTATACCCGAATTCATTCGACGGGCAGCAAACTCATCAGTGGCCTTACTGATACGTTCTATTTCAAGCTTGATGGCATCGGCATCCCCCAGACGCCTTACAGTTCCGAGTTGTTCCAGATCAGCCACCAGGCGGTTAAATTCATCTTCACTCAGCAGTTCACGCCCGTCGGCTTTAAGCGCCGTTGTCAGAGCTTCTGTCAAACGATCAGCCTCTACTTCCTGCTCCCTCAGTTTTCTGGCATCCCTGTCTTCAACAGCACTACTCATGGACTCTTTCAGCATACGGGCGATTTCATCATCGGTCAGACCAAATGAGGGCTTGACCTGTACACTGCTTTTAATACCCGTAGCCATTTCTTCCGCTGAAACATCCAGCAGGCCGTCCGCGTCAACCTGGAAAGTCACACGAATCTTGGCAGCACCGGCAGGCAGTGGTGGAATACCGCGCAACTCAAAGCGAGCCAGCGAACGGTTGTCACTCACCAGTTCCCGCTCACCTTGCAGAACCTGTATGGCCATTGCGGTCTGGCCTTCTTTATAGGTTGTAAACTCCTGGGCCCTACTGACCGGAATAGTGGTATTTCTGTGAATGACTTTTTCCATCAATCCGCCCATGGTCTCCAAACCGAGCGAAAGAGGAATAACATCCAGCAGCAACATTTCTTCAGCAGACTTGTTCCCTGCCAGAACATTGGCCTGTTGCGCAGCGCCCATTGCTACAACCCGATCCGGATCAATAGACGTCAGGGGTTGCTTGCCGACAAATTCAGCCACAGACTCTCGAACAAAGGGTACACGGGTAGAACCACCCACCATAACCACTTCACGAATGTCAGCCGCCTTAACGCCTGCATCACGCAGGGTTCGTTTGAATGCTCTGATGGTTCTGGAAACCAGTGGCTTAACCAGCCCATTAAACTGAACACGGCTCAGCTCACCCTGCCAGCCAGCAAAGGCGACGGAGACGCTATCCAGGTCAGTCAGGGCTTCTTTAGCCCTGCAGGCTTCTGTCATTACGGCCCTGAAAAGCCCGCTGTCAAGTTCCGCTTCAGAAACAGAAGCAGACTCCAGAATCCAATGGGCAACGGCTTTGTCAAAATCATCACCACCCAGGGCGGTATCTCCACCCGTAGCCATGACTTCAAACACGCCTTTCTTTAACCTGAGCACAGAAATATCGAAGGTACCACCACCCAGGTCAAAGACAGCAATAACCCCTTCAGCCCCGTCATCCAGTCCGTAGGCAACAGCAGCTGCAGTGGGCTCATTCAAAAGACGGTATACATGTAAACCTGCCAGCCTGGCTGCATATTTAGTTGCCTGTCGTTGTGCATCATCAAAATAAGCAGGCACGGTAATGACCGCACCATCCAGCTCACCACCCAGGCTTTCCCTGGCACGCTCTGATAATGAACGAAGAATTTCAGCAGACACTTCAACCGGACTGACAGCACCCCGACGGGTTTCTATCAAAGGCATACTGCTTTCTGATTGTGTGAAGTGATAAGGCATCACCTCACCCAGTGTGCTGACATCTTCCAGACCGCGCCCCATCAGTCGCTTAACTGAGACAATGGTATTCAGGGAATCCTCTACGACGTAAGGTTTCGCAGCCAGCCCCACCTCGATACCCTGGTCTGCGTATCGGACTATTGAGGGCAGAATATGATGGCCTTCGTGATCCGGTAATGTTTCCACAGAGCCGGATCGAATGGTCGCTACCAGGGAGTTGGTCGTTCCCAGATCGATGCCTACTGCACGTTTTTGCTGATGAGGTTCCGGAGCCTGCCCGGGTTCAGATATCTGAAGAAGTGCCATATTCGATTCTCAATCATCCAGGAGCTCGGCTTCCAGCTGTTCCAGTTCGATAGACAGCTTAACCATGAATTGCATTTTTTGAACGACAGCCGCAGCCTGCTCCAGAGAAGCCTCATCGCCCTTTTGCCAGAGAGAGGCAAATTCGTTTTGATAATCCGCTACAGATTGGTCCACCTGAGCCATCAGCCGATCCAGTTCAGACTCAGGATCCTGATGTTCACGAATTTCGCTGACAGCTTCTCTCAGCTCCATCTGCTCCATCAGGAAGGCCGTGTCCATAATCGTATTATTTTCAAGATCAACAGAATGGCCAGCCAGATCCAGTAGGTAAAGTGAGCGATTGAGGGGCAACTTCAGTGTTTCGAGCCCTTCATTAACATAGGCCGCATACTGAACCGCCAACCTTTGCTGACGCTCATCTTCCCCGGCAAACCGGTCAGGATGAACCGACTTTTGCAATTCGCGATATCGCTCGGATAACAACGCCTGATCGACCTGAAATTCGACAGGCAACTGAAACAACTCGAAAAAATTCTTGGTTAAATCGACCACGATACCGAACATTCCAAATAGGTGAAGGCCGGAATTCCATCAACAAATAAAATACCAGAAATCCCGAAACTTATTCATTACGCAGCCTTTATTACAACTCTCTCTCAATGTCAAAAAGTCTTTCACCACTCACGTGATAAAAGACTTTTTAATGCATTGTAAAAGGAACGAGGGTCGGCTGCATGGGTATCACTGTACGTCAAAGTTCAAACGTTAAAGCTCTCACCACAACCACACTCGCTGGCTGCATTGGGGTTGTTGAATTGAAAACCCTCGTTCAAACCTTCCCTGACAAAATCAAGCTCAGTGCCATCAAGGTAGACCAGACTCTTCTGATCCGAGTATATGTAGACACCCTGACTTTTAAAAGACAGCTCGTCTTTGGCAGTTTCATCCACGAACTCCAGCACATAAGCCATGCCCGAACAGCCAGAAGTTCGCACCGCTACACGAATACCGAGACCCCTGCCGCGCTTCTTCAGCTGATCCCTTACATGCCGGGCTGCGGCTTTCGTCATGGTGATCGCCATGAAATACTCCAACTCAATACATAAATCCAGCAGGTCAATGGAATATCACCAACCTTATGACCCGCCGTGTTTGGTACGATAATCGTCGATTGCAGCCTTGATTGCATCTTCAGCCAACACTGAACAGTGGATCTTCACAGGGGGAAGCGCCAACTCTTCAGCAATATCTGTGTTTCTAATTTCTGCTGCCTGATCCAGCGTCTTGCCTTTCATCCACTCTGTTGCCAGAGAGCTGGAGGCAATAGCAGAACCACATCCATAGGTTTTGAAGCGAGCATCTTCAATCACACCCTCATCGCTAACCTGAATCTGAAGACGCATTACATCACCACAGGCGGGCGCACCGACCATACCCGTACCTACCTTGTCAGATTTGTCGTCTAGTTTGCCGACATTACGGGGATTCTCGTAGTGATCGATTACTTTTTCACTGTATGCCATGATATTTTCCTCCCACCCGGTTCAATATTAGTGTGCTACCCACTGAACAGTGCTCAGATCTACGCCATCCTTGTACATATCCCAAAGAGGTGAAAGTTCACGCAGTTTTCCTACGGCCTCTCTGACCTGGGCAACGGCATGATCTACCTCTTCAGCGGTTGTGAAACGACCAAAGCTGAAACGCAGGGAACTGTGTGCCAGCTCATCGCTGACGCCCAGCGCACGCAGCACATAAGACGGTTCCAGACTGGCTGAAGTACAGGCCGACCCGGAAGAGACAGCAATATCTTTCAGAGACATAATCAGGGACTCACCTTCTACGAAGGCAAAGCTGATATTGAGATTACCGGCAACACGGTGTTCAAGACTGCCATTGACATGGACTTCTTCCATATCTGCAATACTGTTCATAAAGCGCTGACGCAGCTTCAGGCTGTGCTCGTTATCAACAGCCATCTCTTCTTTGGCGATACGACAAGCTTCACCCATGCCGACGAGCTGGTGTGTAGCAAGAGTACCTGAACGCATTCCACGCTCATGACCGCCACCATGAATTTGAGCCTCGATACGAACGCGCGGCTTACGACGCACGTACAGCACGCCCACACCTTTAGGGCCATACATTTTGTGAGCCGATAAAGACATCAGATCCACTTTGAGACTGGCCAGGTCAATAGGCAGCTTACCCGCACTCTGCGAAGCATCAACGTGGAACAAAACCTTGTTGGCTCGGGTAATTTCGCCAATGGCTGCGATATCTGTGACCACACCAATTTCATTATTGACGTGCATGAGACTGACCAGAACAGTGTCTTCACGCAATGCACTACTTACCTGCTCGGGTGTAATCATCCCCTGAGAATCTGGCTCGAGGTAAGTCACCTCATAGCCTTCACGCTCTAACTGACGACAGGCATCCAGAACCGCCTTGTGTTCAATCCTGGAAGTAATGACGTGCTTACCCTTCTTGCTGTAAAAGTGCGCTACGCCTTTAATGGCGAGATTGTCAGACTCTGTGGCACCTGAAGTCCAGACAATTTCACGGGGGTCAGCATTCAACAGATCCGCAACCTGTCTACGAGCATTTTCAACGGCTTCTTCTGCCTTCCAGCCAAATACATGTGAACGGGATGCAGGATTACCGAAATTGCCTTCAGACAACAGGCATTGACTCATCTTCTCAGCAACACGCGGATCACAGGGTGTTGTTGCTGAATAATCCAGGTATATAGGTAGTTTCATCCCGTACATCTCCAGGCGCTCGGACATTGGTGTTGTTCGAGTCACTCAAGGCTGTTTGTCCCTGCGATCAACTGCCCTCCCTCATCAAAGAAGGCTATTGATCGCGCTCTTGTTTTTCAGTCCCTGCTGCTCATCCTGACGGATCGCAACACTCTGAACTTCACGTCTGGCTACGAGTTCAGCAAGACTGATACCACTGAGGAATTCGTGGATCTGCTGGCTAAGATCATGCCAGAGGTCATGGGTAAGGCATTTAGCCCCTTTCTGGCAGGAACCACTGCCATGACATCGTGTGGCATCAACCGACTCATTAACCGCATCAATCACTTCTGCCACATAGATTTCATCAATATCACGACTCAGGCGGTAACCACCTCCGGGCCCCCGAACACTGAATACCAGGTCTCCCTTACGGAGACGAGAAAACAGCTGCTCCAGGTAGGATAGAGAGATACCCTGACGATCGGAAATATCAGCCAGTGCTATAGGCCCTTCTCCAGCATGAAGAGCCAGATCCAACATAGCGGTCACGGCATAACGCCCTTTCGTTGTTAATCGCATGCTGGCAATATCTCCGAACTAGCCGACCAGAGCCGGTGTTATCAAAAGAATCCAATCTACTGTTTTTGCTGCTTGTCCAGACAGCAGCTCTATCCTGCATACGTAATAAAACCATCACAGGATCAGTATTCGTGCGAATTATGAAATACCCTAGTAATTTAGTCAAGTATTATAAATAATAGTCCGAGAGCCCTGCTTTGACCTTAAGCCAGCCATTGCGAGGAGAGGGATTCAGAGAGGGATCAGGCGAAGTCGAGATCAAGCCAACCGAAAAAGATCATCTGAATTAAGGACCTGTTGCTCAACCATCTGGAAACGTTACTAACGAAAGCACCATTAAAAAACTCAGCGACCTGCAGGCCGACGCTATTGTATACAAGCAGCACCCCGCATCCAAGCAAATTATGGATGCGTAAGCACTTCACCCTCCGTGCCTGATTTTACGCTGGCAAAATCTTCTTTTCTTAATTCAGGCAGCTGCTTGTCACCACAATCAAGCCCACGCTCCCTGAGCGTCATACAGAGCTCTTCTATACGACTATCCACTGCCTGCATATGATCCAGCATCGCAGATATAGCGTTTGCGGTAGGATCCGGCATATCTTCTGTCACTGCATAGGCATCAAAACCTATCTTTTCCGCCATTTTCTGGCGCCGAGAATCCACTTCTTCACGCTTTTTGACGATACGCCCCGGTATGCCAACCACCGTAGCACCTTCAGGCACTTCACGAACCACCACCGAGTTGGAACCAATTTTGGCATTTGCGCCAACAATAAAGGGACCCAACACCTTGGCACCTGCACCAACCACAACTCCCTCCATAAGCGTCGGATGACGCTTACCCTGATTCGAAGGGTGATTTTTACCTCTATTCGGCGAAGTCCCTCCCAGCGTCACACCGTGATAGAGAGTCACATCGTCATGAATGATGGCCGTTTCACCGATCACCACACCCATTCCATGATCTATAAAAAAACGTCGACCAATGCTGGCACCAGGATGTATTTCTATACCAGTTAACCAGCGACTGAATGTAGACAGCGATCGGCCCAACCAGCAGAAACCGGACTTCCAGATTTTATGCGCTGCACGATGCAACAACAAAGCATGAAGCCCCGGATAGTTGGTAAGAACTTCAAAGGTGCTCCGGGCAGCCGGATCACGCACCATGACCGTTCTTATGTCTTCTTTTAAACGTTCAAACATGGGTCAATTCGTCACTTGTTTTCTGGGTGCTGTTGTTATTATTGAATGTACATTTTTACTTCTTTTGAGTCTCCTCAGCCTCTTCAGTTCTGCCGGAACAACCTGCAAACTTCCCGGTCTCTGACAAAATGCCTCTAAGGATACTCAGCTCGACGCGATCTGGACGAATGCGACCGTACATTCGCCTGAGCTTGGCCATAATCTTCTCATGACTACTGTGCTCAAGAAAGCCGATTTGAATCAGCGTCTTATATAAATGCTCATAAAAACGCTCTACATCATCCTGGGATGCCAGCTCATGGGTTCGCGGTGAAGGTAGCGGAACTTCACCCCGGGTTATAGCCAGCCATGCCATTCTCAACTCATAGGTCATAACCTGGACAGCAGCTCCGAGGTTCAGCGAGCTGAAATCCGGATTGGTCGGAACATGCACCTGAAGATGACACATCTGTAATTCTTCATTAGTCATCCCGCGATCCTCCCTGCCAAAAACCATAGCAATATTTCCTGAACTCGCTTCAGAAAGAATCTGGTTAGCGCAGGCGCGTGGATCAACGAGAGGGAGTGACACCCCTCTGACTCTGGCGCTGGTACCGACCACAAAGTGACAGTCAGCTACTGCCTCTTCCAAAGTACCCACCACGCTGGCATGAGCCAGCAGATCATCCGCTCCGGAAGCCAGCGCACTAGCCTTGTCTGAAGGAAACTCCTGCGGCTCCACCAACACCAGCTTACTAAGCCCCATGGTCTTCATAGCCCTTGCTGCCGCCCCGATATTACCGGGATGAGTGGTATTAATCAGAACAATGGAAATATTGTCGAGCACCAAAGGCTCAATTGCGACTGCGTCACTCACTGGGGGATATCTCGTTTGCACCAAAAACAAGGAGCCAGAAGCTCATTAAATGCCATAAAACTCATCCAAAATCTGTAACGGATGATTTTTATGATATATACGATCAGGCCGACGAGTTTAACCCAAACAATGACTGACAGCCACGTAAGGGAAGCTTCGATTGGCCTTAAAACCGATATAGTTAACAACCAATACCTCCATCCTGATCATCAGCGTTAAATCAGAGACTGCACACAAGCACAATGAAAGGTTTCCAGCCTTAAATAACACTGTTATACTCCAGCGCTTGTTTTCCCAGTCACTGGCCCAATACCCGGAACTTTATTTTCCGTGTAGGAAACCAGTCTGTACCAGGCTGCCGACCCCCTCGGTCAGCATTTCGATCTTTCACAGTCAGACGTAGTCCAGCCTATGCAACCCATGGTGAACATGGCCTTGCGAGCAGCTCGCTCGGCCGCCGAAATCATCCTTCACGCCCATCAAGACCTCGAGAGTCTCAAGGTGCAGGCAAAAGACCGGAACGACTTTGTCACTGAAGTCGACAGAGCTTCCGAGAAAACCATTATCGGCGCATTAAAGAAGGCGTACCCCGACCACGGATTCTTTGGTGAAGAGTCCGGTACTACTGAAGGAAAAGGTGAAGGTAAGGACTACCTCTGGATCATTGACCCACTGGATGGCACCACCAACTTCATCCGTGGCATCCCCACTTTTGCTATTTCCATCGCCTGTCAATATCGCGGCCGCATTGAACACGCTGTTGTGCTTGACCCCATTCGTGACGAAGCATTTTGCGCGAGTCGTGGACAAGGCGCCACAATGAACAGCAAACGCATTCGCGTAAGCAGTCGCAAAAGCCTTGAAGGCGCATTAATCGGGACAGGCATCCCTTTCTCCGGCAACAACCTGAACTATCTGGATGGCTACCTGAACATGATGCGCACCTTACTGGGCGATACCGCCGGCATTCGTCGCGCAGGGGCTGCTGCACTGGATCTGGCCTACGTTGCCTGCGGCCGTCTGGACGCATTCTGGGAATTCGGTCTGCAGAAATATGACATGGCAGCTGGTATACTATTAATCCAGGAAGCCGGTGGTCTGTGCAGCGATTTCAATGGCAGACACGACTTCCTGGACAAGGGACAGGTCGTTGCCGCCAACCCCAAATGCTTCAAGGAAGTACTGCAACGTATTCGCCCATTTGCCCACGAAAACATGGGACGCTGACCTCCTAGAGCCTTACCCTTGCGGGCTAAGGCTCGCTTTTTAGGCAAAGTCATTTCAACAGTTTCGCCACGTCTCGAAAAACATCACTCCCGGCGGTTTTCATCAGTTCAAACAGTGCCATTTCAACATTGGTCATCTCAACACCCTTGCGTGCCAATTTATCTAACGCCAGTCGCTTGCTGTGCTTAGATCTGGATGAAGTCGCATCAGCCACTATTTCGACTTCGTAGCCTGAAGCCATTAAATCCAGAGCCGTCTGATAGACACAAATATGAGTCTCAATACCTGCCAGTAAAATGCATGTTTTTCCAGTTGCCATCAGTGAATCCATAAACTTTTGCTGCCCACAACCACTGAATGTTGTCTTGGCTATGGGGGCCACACCCTCCAACTCATCTGCAATTTCTGGAGTCGTTCGTCCCAATTTTTCGGGCAACTGCTCCAGCCATAAAACAGGCAAATTCAGCATTCGAACCCCTTTGATCATTTTCACCAGAGCGTCATGCATTTTCTCCTGCTTATACATCAATGTGGCAAGCTTACCCTGAACATCAACAACAACCAGAGCAGTATTATTCTGACTCAGCATACTGACACCTCAACGCGGTAGTACAAACAGTTTAATAATATTTGGGACCTGAACCAAAGCCATTGCACAGATTGCTTTTTATGCAGCGTGACAAAATTTAAAATATTGAGTCAGAGCGCAAAAAAAAACCGGCCTTTATACGGCCGGTTCTTCATCAGACTGACAGGTGTATCAATAAAGAAACCTGTTAACGACAACCATCAGGGTCTGTGATCAGCGTCATCTTCCTTAACAGGAACAATCAGGTCTTCACGACTGATCTTCATGTAGATCAGCAGATTGGAGGCAATATAGATGGAGGAATATGTACCCACACCAATACCTACAATCAACGCTGTGGCAAAACCATTGATCATCTCACCACCAAACAGGTACAGCGAGAGGAGCACCATCAAGGTAGTACCCGAGGTTGCTAATGTCCGGCCCAATGTCTGAGTCAGGGAAACATTGATGATTTCATCCGCATCACCCTTCCTCAGTTTCCTGAAGTTTTCACGAATTCTGTCGTACACAATAATGGTATCGTTCAACGAGTAACCAATAACCGCCAGTATCGCCGCCAAAACGGTGAGGTCGAACTGCAATTGCATAAAGGAGAACAATCCCAGAACGATAATGGTGTCATGGGTCAACGCCAGAACGGCACCGACAGAAAATTTGAACTGAAACCGAAAAGCGATATAAAGCATAACCAGACCCAGAGCCATCAGCATCCCCAGGCCACCCTGCTCCCTCAGTCGCTCACCTACCTGAGGACCAACAAACTCTACTCGCTTGACGACAACGCTACCATCGTGATTCTGATCCAGCAGCTTGGCAATATTATGGCCCAGAGCCGGATCATCACCAGGAATACGAACCAGAATGTCACGTACAGAACCGAACTCCTGCACGACGGCGTCATTATAACCAGCCTCACCCAGCTGGTTACGAATCTCTTCCGTGTTAGCAGGCTGATCATAAACCAGCTCGATCAAGGTACCGCCGGTAAAATCCAGACCCCAGTTAATTCCTTTAGTGGCCAGGGAAGCCAGGGAGCCCAGGATCATCACAACGGAAAGAATAGTTGCGTAGGTACGCAACTTCATAAAATTAATGGTTTTATCGCTCAAGGCTGCTTTTTCGCTCAAGGCTGCTTTCTTGTCTGCCATTGTGACCACCTCAGATGCTCAGTTTCTTCAGATCACGACGTCCGCCGTACACCAGATTCACCAGTGAGCGGGTCACCATAATCGCGGTGAACATGGATGTGACGATACCGATAGACAGAGTCACAGCGAAGCCCTTGATTGGACCGGTTCCCACGGCAAAGAGAATCAGACCGACCAAAAGCGTAGTAATATTACCATCAAAAATCGATACAAAAGCACGGTCATAACCATCATGAATCGCACGCTGTACCGGACGCCCCAGCTTAATCTCCTCTCGAATACGCGAGAACACCAGCACGTTGGCATCCACCGCCATACCCAGTGTCAGAACGATACCGGCAATACCGGGCATTGTCAGGGTAGCACCAAAGATACTCATGACAGCAATCAACAGCATCAGGTTGATTGCCAGGGCAATATTTGCCAGCAAACCAAAAACCCGGTAGACCACCACCATAAACATGACGACAAGACCCAATCCCATCAGAGTGGAGTCCAACCCCATTTTGATATTCTCGGCACCCAGGCTTGGGCCGACTGTTCGCTCTTCAACAAAATACATTGGCGCCGCCAGGGAGCCAGCTCTCAGCAACAGGGCCAGCTCAGAGGCTTCACCCGAAGAATCCAGACCAGTAATACGGAACTGGTTACCCAGTGCCGACTGAATAGTAGCCAGACTGATCACTCGTTTTTCTTCACGGAAACCGGGCACTTTAACTTTGACCAGGTTTCCGTCAATTTCACGGGATTCGGTTCGAGTGACAGGCTTCTGCTCAATAAAGATGACCGCCATGCTGCGCCCGACATTATTCCGCGTGGCGTTATTCATCTTCTTGCCACCGGTACTGTCCAGACTAATATTTACCTGAGGCTGACCACTTTCGGTATCAAAGTTCGACTGAGCACTGGAAACTCGCTCACCGGTGATAATTATGTCGCGCTCCAGGTTAACAGTACGCCCCTGGTAATTAAAAGCCTCCGAATTACTGCGGGAAGCATTTGGCAGCGCCTCAAGACGAAACTCGAGGTTAGCGGTTTTACCGAGAATACGCTTGGCTTCTGCGGTGTCCTGAACACCCGGAAGCTCAACAACAATGCTATTACGCCCCTGACGCTGCACCAGAGGTTCAGAAACACCCAACTCGTTAACACGGTTACGAACAGTCGTCAGGTTTTGCTTGACCGCATAATCCTCCAGTTCACGAATATACTGTTCGGAGTAGCGATAGGAAACAGCATAACGCTCCCCCAGGTCTTCAGCCTCTACCAGCAAATCAGGAAACTCGCGCTTGATCAGACGCTCTGCCTTGTCACGGGTTGCTTCATCCAGGAATGCCAGCTGACGGGCACCGTCAACACGATCAGGCATAGTGCGATAGCGCAACCTTTCCTTTCGAAGCAGTGTACGAATTTCAGTATTGGAAATATCCAGCTTGGTCTTAACAGCCCGATCCGTATCCACCTCCAGCTGGAAATGCACACCGCCAGACAAATCGAGACCCAGCTTCATGGGGTAGGCGCCCATGGATGTCAGCCATTCTGGTGTCGTCGGAGCCAGATTGAGCGCTACGATGTAGTCATCGCCCAGGGCATCCTTAATCACCGATTTAGCCAACTGCTGCTGATCAGCATGCTTCAGTCGAATCAACAAGGCATCGTTATTATTATCACTGGCCTTAACCTCAATATTGGCCTCAGCAAGCGCTTTTTGTGCCTTATCCTGCACACCAGCATTGATGGTTTCAGATGAACTGGCGCCCGATATCTGAATAGCAGGGTCATCGGGGTACAAGTTGGGCAGAGCGTACACAAAGCCAAGGGCAACGACGATTGCAATCAGCAGGTACTTCCACAGCGGATATCGATTGAGCATGGCCCACCGGTTCCTGTTCTAAATTTTAAATGCCTGGATCAGAAGCCTGTTCAAGGAACAAAACTCTCCCTGATGCTCAGGCAAAGTCCGTTTCTCCAGAAATAACCGGAAACCATCCTCGATTCCCGGTCACGCTTTTTATCTTGAAAAAATTTTTCATCATCAACGATTCAGAAAAACAATTTCCACAGCTCATGGCTGTTCATTAGCTCATAGCTATCACTGAATAGCTTTAATAGTGCCCTTGGGCAGAGAAGCAGCTACTGAAGATTTTTGGAAATTCAGTTCGATGTTCTCAGCAACCTTCAAGGTAATAAACTCATCGGTAGTGTTTACGACCTTACCAACGATACCACCAGTGGTCACGACCTCATCCCCCTTTGACAGATTGCTGAGCAGGTTTTTGTGCTCCTTGGCCCGCTTGGACTGTGGGCGCCAGATCAGCAGCCAGAAAATCAGGACAAAACCACCCAGCATGATCAGCTGACCGTACATGCCAGGACCCGCTGGGACTGCTCCAGCTGCTTCAGCAAATGCCGGACTGATGAATGGGATCATTCAAATGCTCCTTAAAACAATACACAGTTAAATTCCGTTAGATCAAAAACAGGATCCTACCGACCAATTAAAGTACCGGCACTGCCTGACCACGCTTTCGGTAGAACTCTTCGACAAAGTCGTCCAATTTACCTTGTTCAATGGCGTCTCGCAAACCTGCCATGACCCTCTGGTAGTAGCGAAGATTGTGGATTGTATTGAGCATACAGCCCAGGATCTCGCCACATTTGTCCAGATGATGCAGATAGGAGCGACTGAAATTCTGGCAAGTATAGCAGTCGCAACCCTCTTCCAATGACCGGTTATCCCGCTTATGAACGGCATTACGAATTTTAATGACACCTTCGTCTACAAAAAGATGGCCGTTGCGGGCATTTCGGGTCGGCATCACACAGTCAAACATATCCACACCACGGCGTACGGCTTCAACAATATCTTCCGGCTTGCCTACGCCCATCAGGTAACGTGGATAACCTTCGGGCACCTTGTTGGTAATATGCGACAGAATACGCATCATATCCGCCTTGGTCTCACCCACAGATAGACCGCCAATGGCATAACCATCGAAGCCAATCTCGGTCAACCCTTCCAGAGAACGATCGCGCAGATGCTCAAACATGCCGCCCTGGATAATTCCAAACAGAGCCGAAGGACTGTCGCCATGAGCCTGTTTGGAGCGCTTGGCCCAACGAAGGGACAACTCCATGGACGCTTCTGCTTCCTTTTCAGAAGCCTCGCCATCGGTACACTCGTCAAAGATCATCACAATATCTGAACCCAGCTCACGCTGAACCTGCATAGAGACTTCCGGGCTCAGGAATACAGGAGAACCATCCACAGGCGACTTGAAAGAAACACCTTCTTCAGTGATCTTGCGCAATTTGCCCAGACTGAAAACCTGAAAACCACCCGAGTCGGTCAGAATCGGCCCCTGCCATTGATTAAAATCGTGCAGATCCCCATGCTCACGGATAATTTCAGTGCCGGGACGCAACATCAGATGGAAAGTATTCCCGAGAATAATCTCCGCGCCGGTGTCGGCAATATCCCTGGGCATCATGCCTTTAACGGTGCCATAGGTACCAACGGGCATAAAACAGGGCGTTTCAACCGTGCCACGGGGAAAGGTCAGCCGTCCACGTCGAGCTTCACCATCAGTGGCGAGCTCCTGGAACTGCATGAAGCACTCTTCTCTACTCATGAGCCTCTCAATTCAGACGACACAGCAGACTGCATTCATCCGAGTCATATCTAAAATAAAATCAAGTTTAAGGTGGGAACGGATCCGTTTTTTTCAAGCCCGACGACCGGCTTTCATATTCAGGCTTTGCGGGTCAGCCACATGGCATCGCCATAACTGAAGAATCGATAGCCTTCTTTCACCGCCTCGTTATAAGCCCGAAGTATGGCGTCTTTGCCTGAAAAGGCACTGACCAGCATCAGCAATGTTGACTGTGGAAGGTGGAAGTTCGTGATCATTGCATCTACAGAACGGAATTCATAACCCGGGAAAATAAAGATATCGGTATCACCGAAGAAGGGTTTGATTTCCCCATCTCTGGACGCTGACTCCAGGGAACGTACCGATGTAGTCCCTACAGCCACAACTTTGCCACCCCGGGCACGAGCGGCATTGACTGCTTCGCAGACTTCTTCCGGCACCTCTATGTACTCAGAATGCATTTCATGGTCGGCGATATGCTCAACCCGCACTGGCTGAAAAGTGCCAGAGCCTACGTGTAAAGTAACAAAAGCCTGCTCAACACCTTTATCTTTCAGGCGTTGTAACATGGCTTCGTCAAAATGCAGGCCGGCCGTTGGCGCTGCCACAGCACCGTCTTTTTGAGCAAACACCGTCTGGTACCTCAGACGATCCGCACTACCATCTTCACGGTCGATGTAGGGAGGAAGCGGCATATGACCATGCTCTTGTAACTGAGGCAGCACGGGCATATCAAAGTCAATGAGAAACAGAGCCCCCTGCCGACCTGTCACTTCTGCTTGCACACAACCATCAGCCAGAAAGATACGGCTGCCGGGCTTAGGCGCTTTACTGGAACGTATGTGCGCTAAAACTTTTCGTTCTTCCAAAACACGTTCTATCAAAACTTCCAGTTTACCACCGGTCTCCTTTTGGCCAAACAGCCTCGCAGGAATCACCCGGGTGTTGTTCATAACCAGTAGATCGCCGGGCTCCAGAAGACTTTCTACATCGGCAAACTGCCCATGGGTAATGGTTTCTGTCGGACCATCAAGCCGCAACAGACGACTACCGGTTCGTTCCCTGGCAGGAAACCGGGCAATCTGTTCGTCGGGCAGCTCAAAATCAAAATCACTGACGCGCATAGTGGGTGTGTGACCTGGTACTTGAAAACTAAACAGCCTTAGACAGCTCAACCGATTCGAATCACGAGTACGGGCAAACAGGGCCATTTCTCAAAAAAGCAGGATAATATACTGTAAAACTCCAACTCTGTCAGGCGACATTCTATGCACTTTGGTTTCAGTTACTACGTAAGGAAGAAAAAATAATCAGAAATACCGAATACCAGCTCTCAGGGCAAAACGGCTGTTGAAAACGATTCGGGCTTATGTATACTACGCCACATCTTCTCGGGACAGCCCAGTCCTGAAAACAGTGCCGGTGTGATGGAATTGGTAGACATAGGGGATTCAAAATCCCCCGCCTTTGCGGGCGTGGCGGTTCGAGTCCGCCCACCGGTACCAGAAGTGACCGCATTCATACACTGGTTTCAACAGTGTTACGTTTTATCGTATCAATGTATTGTCTCAGCTCTTCTATTTTATGTTCAATGATTACTCTTTCACTAGGGAGTTCGTTGCCATAATGAATAAGATGGCCAATTATCATATGTGCCAGGCCTCTCATCATATCTGCATCAATCTTTGACCAGTCCTGGTTGAGGGGGTGAGAGAGTGTTTCATCAACAACTTTTAGCAAATCATGGAACTTGGTTGTAAAGTAACCATGATGATTAGAGTCGAGAGACCTCAAGAAAGCTTCGATTTCTCTACGCATCTGTTTGACCCGATCCCCACAAAACAAAGCAACGCTTCTTTCCTGAAGAAGACACCCTGCATTTTCTGGCCAACGTTGAGAAAGTTCATTGCCAATATCACTGGGTTTAACCTCCTTGTTATCATCAAAAGCACGGACGACTTCTTCATCATCTGTTGGCGGCAGACTGCTTAATGCTGAAGTTGTAGCACTGGTTCGAGGTATGTTGTTCATTCCTTTTTTCCTGTTTTTGATTGTATAAATTAGAGATTTTCTAAACTCTGTTGTTTCGACCAATAAATCAGAAAATAGTTCAAATGACCTACTGGATGGACCAGAAAACTACATGAGGTTCTTGGATTTATACGTTTCAATCAGTAATTTAATGTTATTATACTTCCAATAGTCATTACCAATATGGAGCTTTGTTGGCTCAATTCCATGGTCACCTGTAAACTTAATAATCGTTTCACCATTTCCCCACTGCATTTCAACCTTGCGATCCTTTGAACCGCCCAAAGGATGAGCATTAAATCCAGAACCTGATATGGTTGGGAGAATTTCGATGCGGCCTTTCAACAATTCTTTAAAATCCAGACATCCGACAACTGTCTTTTTAAGATAGCTATCCACTTTCAGATGTACAGAAGGGTGATGTAATTTTTCCAGACGAGCTATCCTTGCCGCTCTGACTATGTCGTGGCCAAAATAGAGAGGTGGTGCTTCATGCTTGAAAATACTAAAGCCTCCGACATCGGAATAGCCCTCTCGATTAGAATGCTCTTCATGCCCAATGGGTTTCTGTATTGAAGGCTGGATGTCCTGATTTTGACGCGGACTCCCGGACCAGGCTGGAGATGAGCCAGCACAGTTCGGCGGACTGCTGTTGTGTCAGGAGTCTTGCGGGAGGCGGAATTGCCAAGAATACTCCGTAATTGATGGTTCATATTCTCCAGCTCAATCGAATGGCTCAGCTGCTGATAATAGAAGCCGGCCTGGTTATTCTGGCTCTAGCAGCCTGTCGGACTTAAGACTGTCCTACTGCGGTTGCAATAAATTGGTCTAAAAATCTCTGTTTCTTCGTCAAATAGCTCGCTATTCTCCTCAGAAACAGAGATTTTTATCCTCAATTTCTTGCAATCCTCGCTACGGACGCTTAAGTCCGACAGGCTGCTAGATTCTTTAGATGTTCAGTAATTTCTTGAGCATTCAGGTGGGTCACTTGAACTATTTTCTGATTTGTTGGTCAAAATATATATGTGTTAGAAAATCTCAAATTTATACGCTTACAAAGAGGAGAACAGGAATGATTAGCTTATTTCGAACCAATACTCCACCTCAAGAAGTGGATGCACCCCAGTCAACTGCTGAAGAAGCCGGACATGCTTTTGCTGGTAGCATGGGGGTTAAAACCAGTGATATTAGTAATAAACTTTCTCAATGCTGGCCAGAAAACAGGGGGTATTGTCTTCGGTCTTTTCAGGAAAGAACCGTTAGTTTGTATTACGGGGATCATGTTAATCAGATGATGAAGCAGGCTCCTGGTTGTCTATCACTGAGCCTCGATGAAGTGCTGCAAGTCGCTAATGACATACTCACCCATCCCCTCAACAATAACTGGTCAAAAGGCGATAAAGTCACAATTCAAGCTGTGACATACTGTACATTGGCACATCTTCCTGGGTACAAAGAAAAATTCCCTAGTGAAAGAGAAGCCATTGAACAAAAAATCTCCGAGCTGAGACAATACCTTGATACGCTGGATAGATATGATACAGGGTGGGAACTGGAGGACGAATGAATGATATTTATGAAGTGCAAAATCAGGACACCCAGCCATCAACCTTGAAATCCATTCGCCATGAAGGGCATTCCGATCTCCGGGGCTTTACAGTTAACAAACATAGAAAATCGCCTTGCTCTTTCAACTTCAAAGGTGCAAAGATAGCTCGTTTGGAAAAAATACATCACCCTTCTGTGCACCTGAAATTGGATGCCAGCGATGTAAAAAAGAAAATTGTCGAATGTCTGGTTTTTAAAGATTTGTTGAAATGCCACATCAATATTATCCCAACCTCATAAGGTGTTGGAGTTAATTTTATTCCCTTGGCCAGTTCAAAGCATGGCAGGGTTAAAATGGAATCGGAAAATGGAGAAACGATCATTACGTTTACAGGTGATCTTGGATCTAATTCAATAAAGCTCCATGTTGGTAATGACTATTGGAAACATAATAATATTAATGAACTGATTGGGAAGTATGAATCCATGAACCTCATGTAGTGTTCTGGCTACCGTTCAAGACACCCTGAATTATGACGGAACAATTATGTGCCCCGTTTGGTATCAATGATCTGGTCATTTTCAAAGGATTGATAAGTCATATCACCAGCTGACTGATGACGTAAGAAAGCTTTGTTTGATGAATAGGTATACATGCGATCAAAATTAGCCTACTTGACAGTTTTATACGGGCCAAGAAACCGGAATTAGTGCCAGTGATGCACAGATTGATATTGAAAAACTGCTTTCCCAGTTTCATGTCTGTCTGGGTGTCAGGTGTCTCTGTACCATCTCTCAAAGTCTGCTATTCTGGTGGCTCATTCAATAAAAATGGGTAGTACCTATGTCGCTAGAGGCAAGAGTTACCAGGCTTGAGCAAAAGGTTGAACACCTTGAGTATGCCTTTCGAGAAAACAACAAAATTCTTGAAACTACTCACGGGGTGGTCTCTCTGATCCTCAATGAACAACGGGAGAAGTTCAAAGCGGTTGATGAGAAGTTCAAAGCGGTTGATCGTCGTTTCGACAAGAGCGAAGAACTTCTGATCCAGATCGTGAACCACCTGGCCAGCAAGTAACACGCCACTTAACAACAAAACCCAGTGGATTGCCTGTCGGCAACCACTGATTTAAAGGATATGGGGAGCGAATCCCGAGAACCTGCAAACCTTGTTGAAAAACTCCGCATCAAAATTCAGGGCTTTTGTTAGCAACCATCGTCAAGGAAAGGGAAAGGACATATCAAGACGATGAGCTTTTTAAAAAGTTCTGTAGTCCGATAATATCGCCAACTATTATAAAATCAGCCCCTATTCCAGCACCTGACGGGACTACAAAAATGCCCTCCCCCGATAGTAAACTCAGCAACGACCTAGTGCTGGCCCGCAACCAGAATCCAGCCTGGCAGCTGCTGGCATCCCGACGTGGCCCCTTGATGATCAGTTGCCTTAAGACTCTGTTCGAGCAGGAACGGGAGGCAGTATCAGAAGAAGAAGCCCTCCACCTTCTGGCCGAAATTCTCAGTCAGTTTGTCAATCACGATGAGTTCGATATCGATACCGAAGACTTTCTGTTGTTAGCCAAAAAGGAAATGAGAGAGTGGCGTCGACGCAAGCTGATCGTAGAACGGGAAGGTCAGCTGTTTGCTACGGATGCCCTGCAACAGGCCATGGAGTTTATTGACGGCATGGATAACCGCATTATGACGTCTACTGCTTCCCGTCTGGCCACCGTTCAACGGGAGATCGATAATCTTGAAGCCAAGCTCAACCCCGATCAGAAAAGTCGGGCAAATGCACTGAAACGACAGATCGATGCACTGCAACAGGAGCTGGAACGGGTTAATCGTGGTGAATTTAAAGTGCTTGACGGGCCATCTGCAGTAGAAAATATACGGGAAGTTTATAACCTGGCCATGACACTGAAGTCGGACTTTCGCAGAGTTGAAGATTCCTATCGGGAGACAGATCGTCACCTCCGCCAATCCATTATCAGTGAACAGCACCACCGGGGAGAGATCGTCGACCGCCTGCTCGATAACCACGACCATCTCCTGAACACACCCGAAGGCCAGGTTTTCCAGGGCTTTTATCAGCAGCTAAGCCACTCGGTTGAGCTGGAGAATATGAAGCATCAATTACGGAGTATTCTTGGCAGTGCCCCCTGCCGCAAGGCCCTGACACAACAACAGTCCGCCGAACTGCGCTGGCTCACCTCCAGTCTGGTCCGGGAGTCCGAATATGTAATTCGTGCCAGAGCCCGCAGCGAACGCGATGTGAAAGGTTTTCTGAAATCCGGACTGGCAGCCGAGCACCATCGTGTGGGCCAACTGCTGAATGACATTATGGAAAGCGCATTGAATCTGGATTGGCAGAACCAGAAATTACGACGCGCCCCCGCGCCATTCAAGCCGCTGGCTATCCCCTTATCCGGACTGCCTCTGATTGAACGACTGACGTTCAAGTCCCTTGAGCGGCTGGAATCCCGGGAGCTATTGCTCACTCAAGGTGCCGTCGATCTGAATGAGCTGGACGATGATTTCTGGGACGCCTTTGATGGTCTGGACAGAGAAGCCCTTCTGGAACAGACCATTGCCCTGTTAAAGCGCCGGGGCACCCCCATGACCATCGCCGAGCTGGCAGAACACCTGCCCCCGACCCACGACCTGGAAACCCTGGCACTCTGGTTAAGCATGGCCAGGGAAGCGGAACTGATTATTGATCAGGATGAGGAGCAACTGGATATTCAGGACCGCGATGGACATTGGCTCCGATTCTATCTGCCAAAAGCTAATTTGGAAGAGGAAACCCTGTCCGCCATTAATTGGGAGCTGTAAAGCTATGAGCGATTTTTTTGACCAACTGATTGCTTCCGGGACGCAGAAACAGCAGCCCCCGGCAGATGCTCCAGAAGACCAGTCCTCCAGCCAGCAGCATGAAAGCTCAACCACAATAACGGCTAAAAACATAAAGAAGGCTGTACAGGAGCTGATGAAATTCGGTTATCTTGAAGCCAGCCGTCGACCCAATCTCTATCAACAGTCCGTTGTCTCCCGGGAGCAGATCAATCAAATTCTGGAACCTCTGGATCTGAAACTCACCATTGATGATATCCGTGGCCTTGCATTTCTGGTGGTTAGCGACCTGTGGCAAAACCAGGAAGAAGACGGGGCAGACAGTGATGAATGGACACATCCACTGGTCAGGCGACAACGGATTACTATGGAACAATCACTCCTGATCGCCATACTTCGACAACAGTATATCGCCCATGAACAAGAAGCCGGGATTGGTGCCAGTGATGCACGGGTTGATATTGAAGAACTGCTTTCCCAGCTTCAGGTCTACCTGGGTGATATGGGGAGCGACTCCCGTGAACGCAAGCGGCTGGATAATCTGCTGGACAAGCTCTCCATCCACGGACTGGTTTCAGTAGACGACAAACAGCAAACAGTAGCCATCCGACCCATCATCACACATCTGGCGAATCCTGAGAGCCTGCAAACCTTGTTGAACCACTTCAAGCAATCACACAGTCCGTCTGATGACGTTTCCACAACCATTGTCCGTGATGAGGCAGAGCAGTAAGCCATGAGCGACCACAACAATTCACAACACGACGACGCTCTACCACCGAAAAACAAGAATAGCCCGACAAAAAGCATTGATCTTTTTCAAGCAACTGATCAACCGGACACCGCTTTTGTTCTGAAAGAGCTGAGCCTCTATAACTGGGGACCGTTCCAGGGAAACAACCAGGCTACGTTTGACCTGAATGGTACCGCTATTATTGGCCCAACAGGCAGTGGTAAAACCACACTGGTTGATGCCCTGATGACCTTGATCGTTGCTCAACCCAAATACAATCTGGCCTCCACTGGCGGGCATGAAAGCGACCGGGATCTGATCTCCTACGTTCGCGGGGTGACAGGTGCCGGTAACAACTCTGGCGATGATAACCATATCGCCCGCACCGGTAGGACCATCACCGGGTTGGCAGCCCGCTTTGAACACCGCGATCAGGTGGTGCATATTGGCGGTCTGTTCTGGATTGATGTGCCAGGCAATGCTTCCACAGACCTGAAAAGACTCTGGCTATTTACCCAACGCAACGATCAAACTCTGGAGGAGTGGCTGACCCGACTGCAAGAAGGCGGTAAACGCGCACTGAGGCAGTTTGAGCGCAATACGCCCGATCTAAAACTGTTTGACAGTAAAAGAGCTTACCTGGATAAGATTCAGCGCTTTTTTGAAGTGGGCAAAAATGCCTTTCCCCTGCTGAACCGGGCAGCAGGTCTGAAACAACTGAACAGCGTTGACGAGATATTCCGGGAGCTGGTACTTGAAGACCGTTCAATGTTTGTGCGGGCCGGTGAAGTGGCTACGGAATTTGATGATCTTGCCATCATCCATGAAGAGCTGAACACTGCCCGCCGTCAGCAGAGCTCACTCCAGCCCTTGTTGAGTCTCAATAAAGACTATCAGAAGCAGACACTTAAGCTATCCGAGCAGCAGGAACTGTCGGGCATTATTCCCATCTGGTTTGCTATAGCAGGCCACCAACTCTGGACAGCCAGGATTGAGGCATTGAACACATCAATAGCCGATGTCCGTAGCGCCATTGAAATGGGTCAGAAGCAACAAACCCAGCTTCAGGATCAGGCAGACCGGTTAAATGAAGTCTATCTGAAGGCGGGAGGGGCCAGTATCGAGTCTTTAGGCCGTGAAATTGAACAGCAGGAAAGACTAACCGCCGATTGTCGTCAACGAGCCAAAAATTACCAGACACTGGCCCGCAATCTCAACCTTGATGACACCCTGTCGGCAAAAGCACTCACCGCCAACCAACAGCAGATAGACCAGCAGCAGCAAGCGTTACAGGTACAGGCAGAACAACGGGAAAACGAAGTAAAAGAACTGGGATTTGAGCTGGTATCCAGAGAAAAGCAGCTGACAGAAGCCAGTAAGGAATACGACAGCGTTAAAGCCAGACCCGGCTCCAATATCAAGGGATCGCTACAGAGTTTCCGTAGCGATCTGGCTGAAGCACTGCAGCTACAAGAGGAATCCCTGCCGTTCGTAGCAGAGCTGGTAGAAGTCAAGGCTGAAGAAAAAGCGTGGCGCGGAGCGATTGAACGTGCCATTGGCAGCCATCGGGAACGGATCCTGGTCCCTTCAGAGCATATGAAAGCGGCACTTCGCTGGATCAACAGTCGTCATAACCGGGTCCATGTTCGACTGCAGGATGCCAGGAAACCGGATACACAGCCCCGGTTTTATGACGATGGTTTTACCCGCAAACTCAACTTTAAAGACCATTCTCACCGGGAAGCACTGAAAATGCTTCTGGCCAGTATTGATCGCCATTGTGTCGACTCACCGGACCAGTTAAAAATAACCCCCCACGCCATGACCCAACAGGGCTTGATGTCCGGCTCCGGCGGTCGCTATGAAAAGCAGGATCAACGCTCCCTGCATGAGAACTGGATGACCGGCTTTGACAACCGCGACCGTCTCGCCAGTCTGGAGACAGAAATTCAGACACTGCGGCAGGAAGAAAAGCTCTTCAATCAGAAATATACAAAAGCCGAGGAGCAGAAACAGGCAATACAACAAAAGCTGGACTTATTAAGCAGGCTATCAGAGATTAGCTTTGAAGAGATTAACCTGCCGGAGTACGAACAGCAACTGAGCCATCTTAAGCAACAGCTGGCCACCCTGTTAGCACCCGATTCCGATGCCGCCAAAGCCAAGGTGGAGCTGGATCAGGTCAGAGCTGCAATGAAGGAAGTACGGGCACAAATAAATGCGAAAGGGCAACAACTGGGTGCGCTGGACAGCCAACTGAACGCTGCTGAGCAGAAAAAGAACAAAGCATTTGCCGCCATTGGCCCTGGCCTGACCAATGAGCAAATGGAACTGGCCACAGGACGACTGCCTGATCTCTCTGCAGTTAACCCTGACGACCTGCCCGACCAGGAAAAAGACGCCCAGAACAAGTCAACGACCCGTATTAAGGAACTGCAGGAGGCAATAAAAACCACCGAAGGAAAACTGATCCGGCAAATGAACGAGGCCCAGAAACAGGATACCGGCGCCCTCAGTGAAGCGGGCACCGAGCTAATGGATATGCCTCAATACCTCGAACGACTGAAAGTTCTGACCGAAGAAGCCTTACCAGAAAAACAGAAGCGTTTTAAAAACTACCTTAACCAATCCTCTGATCAGGGTGTCACACAGCTGCTGAATACTATTGATAACGAAGTCAGTCAGGTGGAAGAGCGCATTGAAGACTTGAACCGTACCCTGCAACGGGTGGATTTCAAGCCCGGGCAATATCTTCAGTTAAAACCCCAGCGCGTCGTCCATGAAAGTCTGCGCACTCTGGAGTCGGCCCGTCGCCATCTGCGGGCAGCCTCCCTGAAAGACGACGATGGTGAAAGCCATTACCAGGCCCTGGTGAATATGGTGAGTTTACTGCGGGAGGCCAGTGACAATCGCAGAAATCTGGGGGCTCGGGCACTGCTTGATCCCCGCTATCGACTGCAGTTCACGGTAGAAGTTTGCGACCGTTCGGATCACACCATTATTGAACGGCTTAAGGGGTCCCAGAGTGGCAGTGGCGGTGAAAAAGAAATCCTGGCCAGCTACATTCTGACCGCTTCCCTGAGCTATGCACTCTGTCCTGCAGGTGCAGCCCGCCCATTATTTGGAACAATTGTCCTTGATGAAGCCTTCTCCAAAAGCTCCCAGGCGGTGGCAGGCAGAATAATCTCTGCCCTCAATGAGTTTGGTCTTCACCCACTGTTTGTCACACCCAATAAAGAGATCCGCCTGCTACGGGCACATACCCAATCAGCCATTCTGGTTCACCGTAAAGGGATGAAAGCCACGCTGACGCCCATGCGTTGGGAAACCCTTGCACAACACGCCAACAAAAAGAGCCTGATCGCAACCCAATCACCTGTTGCTACGGATGAGCCAGCCAATCATGAAATCACCAGATGACATAGCTCGGGAGCTGACCAGACAGTGGAATAACGCCAACATCAGGGAAACACGCCTGCTGATGGCGGACAGCTGGCCCCTGAAAATCAGAATTGGCAGGCCAACATCGCAGGTCATCAGCCAGCAGCCGGACAAAATCAGACAGCACTTCCAGCAATGGCGGCAAATAAACATCGGTGAGGTACAGTGGACTCCGGTTAACTATCGGGGAGCTGCCACCGCTATTGAGGTTCCTGTCTACTGGGTGCTGTCAAAACCCAGTGAATGGATTGAAGCAAGCGGTTGTAAAAACAGCAAACATGAATATCAACAACTACTGACAATCATCAGTCAGGTAGACCCGATTTTTCATCCATACTTCGTACGCCAAAGACGCTGGCTGGCCAAACCGGCAGACGAAGTGATCAAAGCCGCCAGGCTGGCCATGATCCTAACCCCTGGTTGTGCCCGGGGCGTGCCACTGCGCTCTCTCGGGGTGGCCAATACCGACACCAAATTTTTCGAGCGCAATCACCTGCTGATCCGGCAATTGCTTGATATCCGGTTTGATGGGCTGGCAAGCAGACTGGGGCTTGAGGAATTTCTTGACGCTACGGACGACAGTCACCACTGGTTATTAATCGCAGACCTGGATGGGGCACTGTTGCCTTTCAAACAGCTAAGGGTCAGAGATCAGGAACTCGTCACCACCCCTTTACCGGCCGACAAGATCCTGATTGTGGAAAATGAACAATGCCTGCACCTGTTACCTGCACTGTCCAATACCATAGCCATCCTGGGCGCAGGCCTGAACCTGTCATGGATGCAAGCTGCCTGGCTGTCCTCAAAAGTCCTGGCTTACTGGGGTGATATGGACACCTGGGGACTGACCATGCTGGCCAGAGCACGCAAATATCATCCAGAGCTTTCGGCACTTTTAATGAATCAGGCGCTGTTCAATCAGTACCAGGAAAGTAAAGCAGTTGCAGAGCCAAACCCATCGGTAAATGAAGACTCTACAGCACTGAAGGATGAAGAACAGCAATTCCTGACAGCTCTCAGGCTCCACGAAAAAGGGAGACTTGAGCAGGAGTTTTTACCTATGGAGATTGTTCATAGGACATTGTGTCAATGGCACTTGTCGAGCCAGGAAAGGTTTGCATCCTCCTCAAGTCAATAATACTAACCATGGGTGCCGACTGTGTTAGGATATTTGTCCCAGACAGGCCTGCTGCCAAGCTTCGATTGCCTGGTCAGTGTCTGACTCTGCTCTTCATTGGCGAAGTCGGTGGATCATCAGCAGATTGGTCTACCTGCCGGAGTGTCTGGACGTTACTATTGTTCGTGGCGTATCTCTTAATCTTGAAAAACGCGGGTATTTCCGGACAAGTTCAGATTTATTGATTTTGCGGCTGTTTGCAATAGCTTGAAAAGCCCTTTTCCGAGTTTTCAAATCCAGCTTTTTTTGCGAGTTCCCAGGGTCTCTCACAGCTGTTTGTACGCTTACACCAAAGATAGCCGGCAGAACCAATGCACCCGTGCTCATCCCGATCAGATCCAACCAAAGGTTGGAAATCTTGTTCTTCCGGGCTGTTCGAACTGCAACCGGTAAGAAGAAAGGCGGAAATGAATAGACATGAAATTAGCTTTTTCATAAAACAGACCCACGCATCTAATGAGGTACTAAACCTAAAGTTTGACGAAACAATTATAGATCAACCCATTCCAAATCATCAGAGTGTATTATTCAGCTGAAGTTTCAATGCCAGAGCATAACGAAAGGGCAAGCCGAGCCCCTCAGGTGCGTCGGATGAAGACTTTCAGAATGGAATTTACTCCAGTCACTTAATTAAGAGGCTATACTCGAAAGCTCAATTCAATAAGGATAATGATAATGCTTATTAATATACGGTCATATTTTATACTTGTAATTCTTACAACAGCTTTAGCTTTAAATGCGACAACAAAGGTTCATGCAGGTGATTTTCGAATATTAAACCTGTATGAAATCAGGGTATTAATCCTATGTTATCTTTCTGCTAAAGATCTTTTATCTCTAATGGAAGCGCTTAATATTGGGGTATATCAAAGCGTTAGTATGCATATAAAAAACGATTTGTGCGATAAAGTTAATGCTTTAAATATTGACTATATTCCTCCTGCTTTATGGCGTGAGTGCGAAGACCAGGAGCAAGGCTGGCATGACTACAGAGCTTTTACATATTGGTTTAGTGAGTATGAAGATGACTTTGATGATGAATTTTACTATCAGGAAATCAATAATCATATCAGGGGCGTACCAATGCCAGGAATGATTGAGTATAAACCTCTGGTGAGTGTCGCAACAGAAAACATAAAATTCGTAATTTCTTATGTTTGGATAGGCCCACGAGCTGACAACATATGGCATGTATTTGGTGAATTGATTGATGGTTCGGCCTTCTATTTTAATTCAGAATGTTGTTATACCGGCTTTACTGCATGGGGAGCTGGTTTAGTAAGGTTGGCGCCAAGCTGGAATTATTTAATACAAAACATGAGTGAGTCTGAAATCGAAAATTTTATTTCATCGTTGAATTTAGATGATTTTTCTAAAGATATTTTAACCCACTCAAGAACAGCAAAATCATCAGATTGCACAGAAGTATTTAGTTATTTTCTGCAAACTCTAATGTTTAAAGATGAGTACGAATCATACGAAGCGCAGATCAGATTTGAAGAACAGGAACTAGATTCAAAAAAGCTACCATCCTATATAAACTAACATTAAAGTCCTGAAGTAGCTGGATCAATGGTGATGAACAGGCTTTAACCGATCGAAGCAAGTTCTGAAAAGATTCATGATGAACTAAGTTAGTTGTCAGGTACCGTAATAACACTAATCTTTTCTCTGTTATTTGAAGTCATCAATCAAAAAGAGGCAACATTTATCCTGACATCAGGGGTCAGAATCAGAAAACAGATGCTTACTCAACCCTTTATCAAGACCTTCATCATATAGATCAATACATTGGCGTGTCTGTGTAATCAGTGCTTCGTCTTCTTCCTCACTTTGCCAATCGTCTCCATCCTTTTGTTCGGGGCTTGGCTCTCCACACGAGGCAATAGAGACAGGGTTAAGGAACCCTGAGTAATACAGTGTGGCTTCATAAGTGATAGTGCCTTGTTCCCTGTCACTGAGCAGATGGGCCTTCCAGTATTGTGGAGATTCGAATACAGGATCACAATTAGTATTTGAACATTCAAAACATCCGCATTTTCGGCGCATTGCTCTGGCCCCATTATCTATTTCTGCAGCTGCAGCTTCGCCTTCATCATCCCTGAAACCAGGATTCTCATCAAACTCATCACCAGAATCGTCAGGGCTATTGTCCGCTGCTGACCCTTGGCTGCGTTCAATATTGGCCCGGCCCAGATGGTAATTTTTATCAGAGTTGAAATGAGCTCTAAAATACTCAGTCAATAATGGCAAAATAGATAAAAAAGAGGTGTTAATGATGGCACTCACAGCATAGGATTTTAAAGATTGGGGTTGTAGACCAACATCAACATCTAAAAGAGGGGTATGAAAGCTGGCAGTCACAACTATAACTCCATCAACAGTCTGTTCATCAACTTCTCCATCGGATGTGTAGTGATCCCTGTTAAACGACCATACGCTAACCTCTTTTAGATTCAAAAGGTATCTCGGTAATTGTCCTTCTATAAAGACTCGGAGCTTTTGAGAGAGCTGGAGTGCTGTTAAAGGCAGTAAAGCTGTAAACCTGTTATCTCCACAATACCCCATTCGGGGAAGTACCATTGTACCAAAAATTGTCACTAACAGGATAAATTGCTTCATGCTATCAGGCCTTTTTTCTTGATAAAGGCAATTTATATAACCAAAATCAAAAAAGTCAATAACACTATCGAATCTATGTTTGTGCTTATCGAGATGGGAAACGAAGCGGCTAATGAAAGCATTAGTAGCTTGTCGTAATGTGCGTCCATTATTATTTTGGTAAGGCTTTTAGGGACACATTGTCGTTTTGGTTGGTCAGACTTTCTTTCAAAATAATCCATTGTCGTATAGAAAATTCTAAGTATAACAGACTAATCTCACAATATCGTATATATTCTCTCAATGTCTATATTCGTTTTTCTAGAATATAGACTCACAATTCACTGACACGAGCTTGTGTATTATGTTCTCTACAAAAGTATCTGCACTATCGCTTTTGTTTTTTGGCTGCTCTGCATTTTCCTCTGAACCATCTTTCATGGGAGAATGGGAAGGTCATCAAGAAAACACTGACTTTTTTTGCAATATATTATTTACACATCAATCCAAACTTGAATATTCACAAGATCATTTTTTTTACGTACCTTTATTGGAGGGTATTATTGTTGAAAAATTTCGCTCGGGTGAATACGGGCAATATTCTTTGATGATTGTTGATAAAGCTAACGATAAACTAATTGATTACAAGCATTATAAATTATGGTTTTACATAGATGCCATTGATCGAAAAGATAAAATCAGTACTAAAAAATGCTGCTATTAACCGATTTGGATGACACTAAAGAATTTGATAATAAAGACTTACCTACAAAAGTTTTGACAGCAGCTTACAATTTAAAGATTCAGCCGATGATTAATGAAACTTATTCTATTGGTATGATTGAGTATAAAAAGGGGAGTTATAAAAGCTGCACTGTAATGAAAAAAGATGATCCCTTTAAAGATGAGTTTTAGAATATAATGCCGAACTCAGGGACTGCTCCGAAAGCGCAGTCCTCCGAGGCTCTTTGTCAGATTAAATGGTATTAGTTGTTCTCGATACCACTTCGGCTAACTGCCCCTAGACCATCAATTTTCTTTGGTGCTTCCTTGCATGCAATAAAAGCAGGAATAGTGCTTTTCGGGTCATCTTTTATTGCTAATGACACCAAACGATGCAAACCATCCAGATGAACTAATCTTCCCTCAGCAAGTTTAGGATCGTCTATGATTTTTCCATAGTCGTAACGAATATTGATGGGCTCTACTGTTAAAAAGATTGGCTTTTCAGCAGGGTCTTTTCCTAAATGATAATTTAGAGACCCTGAACATAACGGATTATTACGCTTATCTTGTTCAGTCCAAACTTTATAACTATTTGCTGCATCTTTAGCTGTTAAGCCACACTCTGGAAGAAGGGTTTTTCGCTCACCATCATGCGTGTGCCCTGGCAATAATACTTTCATTGCTGTTTCAAATGGAAGTTCTGCGAATAACCAACCTCCATGATTTGGTAAAACAATTTCCGTATGTGCTATTTTGATATAGCCTTTGGCAATCAAGTTAGTATCACCATATTGTCCATGCTCTTTTTCGAAATTATCCAGTACTTCCCGAAAGCTGACAATTTTTGCCCCCTCAAATAAGGAATCTTTTAAATTATTGGCTACTGAATATTCACTGATCGGTTTATTTTCGGTCAAACGAGTAGTGCTGGGCATTTGTTTTTCGGTGCTATCTTTCTGCTTCAAAAAACTCGAATTGCAATGGCAATTCGTACTCATTCGAGATAAATTTATTGCATCCATAATCAATCTCCTTTTCATTTTATGATTAATAACTTAGATGCAAAATATTCTCATTTGTTCCATAAACAACTGACAAGATTGTTACTGAAATTAACGGTGATAATCTACCTGTTTTTTTAAAATATAAAGCCACCTTCAGGGGCTGCCCTGCAGCTGTAGCCTCATGGACGGCTTATTATGTCTGACTGGAATAACTAATAAGAAAACAACCATTTATTAAGCCATCTAAGTATTTCAGAGTGAACACTGGAATTGGTTGCAAGTTCTTGTTCTAGATAGATTAAGTCATCCAGATCTTGGAGGTCAGTTTGACTTGAAACCACAAAGTCAAGCATTGGAACCAAAAGGTCGTGGGAGATTACATTTAAATATTCAATGAGACCATTTACGAAGGGAAATTGAACGATATGAAATAAATGAACATTTTTATAACCATGCTTCATATAAATATCATGAATATCAGCCTTGCCTAAAATGCAAAGCATCGACAAAGTTGAGAACAGAATAAAATTGCGTAATGACCGACTGCACATGAAAATTCTCTATTACAACCAAGAATTAAGAATAACAATAGTTCAAATACATAGGAATGATTTTCAAAGCATATCAACTGTTTCAAGTTTGCGATGGCTGCCAACAGAAACCCCACCTGAAAGCACTTTTTATGCTAAAACTGAGACTTGTTGTAGGTAAAGAATATAATCGATGTTCATATGAAAACTTATTTAAAATGCATTTTAGCAATAATAACCATGGTAAATACCCTATATACTCCCAAAAGTTCAGCCATAGAAGTGTTTAAAAAGGAAGGGCGCTTATTAGTGCTGAGGGATGTGCCCATTAGTCATGTACTGACTCCACGAGTGATGATGGCCGCAATAGCATACAATTTACCGGTAACACTATCTGGTGCAGTATTGGGTAGCTTTTTTGGTGGTTTAGGAGCCTGTTTCCTTCAAGATGCTAATGTTCTTAATTCATTGCCCTCAGATAGTTTTGGTATTCATGCCACTGATTATGGAATATCTATTGTTGCTACATCATCTGAGATGTCAGCTGCCCTCAGCACTTTGGATAGTGGAATATCAATTGGTTGGACTCTGGGGGCAACTTTTGGAGCAGCGTTTGGTGCTTTTTCCATAGGTTTTATTTTTTCTAATATGATCCAGCGATATGGCTTAGATGAGGCAATATCGCGATTCACCCAGCCTTGGGCTCAAAATAGAAACACAGAATTTGATTAGAACATAAAGCCAGCTTATGAGCCGCGTTCAAAAGGAAAACCAGTTAGAAGGTTTTGATTTTACTTTTTTTATTTATTTTTTGCAGATGAAAAAAAGTTATTTTTGAAATATTCCTTTTCTTCTCTAGTCTTTTTTAACTCTCCTTCAAGGCTATTAATTTTTTTATCTTTCTCCTCCAATTCAAAAGATAGTAATTTTATTTTTTGATTCTTTTCTTTAAGTTCTTTGGTTAATACCTTAACTTCTTTTTCCAAGTCTTCCAAGTATTTTTTCTTTTTTCCTCTTGATAATGCGGCTGATAATCTATTTTTTATTTTTCTTTCATTAATATATTCTTGTCTCTCTTGATCTGTTAGTTTTCTTTTCTTAACTTTTGCCGTTTCTATATCCACTTTCATTCCAAAACATTTAGACTCATCAGTACGATCAACGATATAAGGCTCTTGAGCTCCATAGCAGGGAGAGGAAGAAGAACTACAAATCGGTTTATCCATGATGTACTCCAAGACTTAAAAAACAATGACTTTCAGATTCGGAGTTTTGTTAGACAAATAGCCTGACTTTATTCGACTTTCAACATAGAATTTATCTAGTTAACTCCGGTTTAATGAATAGTTAGATGGCTGTATTCCAGATTCGTTCCTTTTCTAACAAAATAGTTAGGAATATAGACCATTTTTAGAGCCTAATCAGATTTCAATTGAGTGATCAGCATAAGTATTCAACCATACGAAATCATATTTTCTGACTTATTGTTCAGGCACTCGCGGCAACTGCTCCTGCGTTGCTCTAGCTCCTGCATCCATGCAGTCGTGATGCGTTGCAACTCTGGTCACATAGCTTGCTATGTTCCCGTCGTTGCGCCTTGCAGAGCACCTGCCCAATAAGCCGGTAATATTCGATTCCATATGGCTGAGTACATACAATCTTCCTGCTGATAATCATCAGTTTTGTTGTCCGTCTCAGCGACAATACACATAAGGACAGATACTTATCAAGTGGTGGGAACCCCAATGTCAGGGTTAATGTTGATTGAAACACATAACCTGCAATCATTGCTTCTGTACTTTTTATTAATCCTGAACTTTGCCTGTTGAAGCCTTGGTGACAATACTGATGCAGCTTTTAAACTGGAATAAAGTACCAGATCAAATACCCACAGCAATCGGATACAAACGCCCATCGCTACACCTACGACTGTTATTTGAGCAGCTCGTAACTTACGGACGTAATCTGTTAAGAGCTACTCAGAAATGGTTTTGATCGGACAGAATGCTGACATAGGTATTAGCGGTCACTCACCACTGGCAAAAGAGAAAAAACTCGCTTACATCGTAAGCAAACGCCAAACCCAGGGGCACTGCGAGAGCAAAAACTCTGGTTTTTTTTTGTTATTCACAACTATTGAAGTAACAAAACTTAAAATAACCCTTATGTGAAAATTCAAGTGCTAATATATGCAAATACTAATCACAGAGCCTCATTTTTATGGATACTATTGTAAAGCTAAAGTACATTGAATGTGTTGTTTTTTTCATGCTTCTTTATTCTTTTAAAGTTCTCGCTTTAGACTGCCCTCATTGTTGCTACCCAATGAGTTTTACAATGGGACGATATGGATGCACATACCCATTCTGCCCCCTGTTCGTTCAGAATAGAATGGCTTCTCCTATGGGAAATCTAGAACTCAATATTGAAACACGCGATTTTAGTTTTTCTTGTAAAGGGGCAGGCTTACCTGCTCTGAATTCTTTGCGAGTCATTCCATTTCTGGCCCACCAAACATCTGTTCAAACGCAGATGCCAACAATCCCCCAAATCACGCCTATCCCGCAAATGCCATCAATCCAGCAAATGCCATCAATCCCGCAAATGCCAGCAATCCCGCAAATGCCAGCAATCCCGCAAACGCCAACAATCCCGCAAATCCTTCCAATCCAACAAGCCCCACCAACCCCGCAAGTTCAGGAAGCCCCGCAAACTCAACAAATGGCTTTAGCCTCTACTACTTCAAATCCACCCCCTGATGAGACTACCCGATACAGTGGGTCCGGTCAGCTTATGACAACAGACCATTTGCAAACGCCAATCGTTAAACTAAGAAATACACTTGAAGTACTGTTAAAAGATTTTGGAGTGAACCAGAGAAAACATACTGAGCTAAATTTCATCAGTGATTCCAGTTATTTTTTATTAAGGCGTTTTGCTGTGACTTGGGCCAATCTTTCCAGAAACAGGCAACTTACTAATAATCAGAGATTGGCCAAACTCTGTGAAGAGCTCGGTTTTTGTGGTATTTGGCCTCCGGATATTACATCAGAACAACCCGTTTTTGATAACTCTTTAGATACTTTGATGAATGCAGTCTTACAAAACAATCAAGTATTTATTGCATTTTATACAGAGGAAAACCCATTTATTATGTTGCACATAAACATTTTGCAGAATACATTCGCTGCCTTGCCAGTCGTACAAATTCATGGAATTGACCAGGAAAGAGGCTTTGACACGAACTTGTCTCTTGATTCTCTAAGGCAGTTCCTATTTTACCTACTTCATGCCGGTAACCAAGAACTCCGTCACGTTTCCATTTTAATCTTTAAAATAGTGAACCGTTCGCGTGAACCTAACATGGATAAATTACAAATTACCGAAAACTAATATGGAAAAAAGTATAAAATCAAATTATGGGGCAGCTTTCTCTTCACATGAGTACCTGTAGATTGAGAGCCTTGAAAATTCATCGGATGAATAACGATCTTTGTATTTTATAAGCAGAGGAGTCATTTTCTTTAACAACTTCATATTGGACTGCTGTCAGATATCAAGGCTCTGTTATTCCAGGTATATGAATCAAAACGGAGGGGTAGGGTCAGCTGGAAGGCTCTGTTATCCGCTCCTCCCGATGACATTAGCATTAATCTCAAGAATGTTAAACTTCATAACAAAATATTAAACAACGAACTCATATTAAATGGTCAGAGTCGAGGTTCACTGTTTCCCCCAAGCAGCAAATAATCAGCTGCTGGCAGCCTAATCACTTGCTAGACGTTATCAACGAGGGGAGTAAATATAGGTAGTACAAAAATGACGTGAACCAAAATCATTTCTCTTCGAAACATCTTCTTTTATAAAGTCTAATGGAATTTTACTTTCATCGAGGTTAGAGCTTGGCAGTCGTAATTTACCATTTGCAACCAAACATGACCTTACTGCTGAAAAATAATCATCAGAGTATTTCATAAATAAAAACAAAGGCCCTTCATCAACAATTTCTTTATATTTATTGAGACTACTAAGATATTCAGTTGCTCTTTTATCTCCCCATTGTAACAAAACATCTGGTTTAATACGTGCCCTTATATCCAAAGTATCTACACCGTAATGATTATAATGATCATTCTTATGACCACAGCCAAGCATTAAAGTAGAATGTTTATCTGGATTCAGTCCATTTAGAATTACAACACCATACTTTTCAAAGATGCTATTAAGTTCTTCATCGCAAACTAATGTCATTGTATCTAGTTTTTTTTCATCAGAATGAAGCATAATAAAAAGATCTAATTCATCATAAGATTCTAGTGAGTTCTGAGACTTTATCCTATGAGCTTCATCTCTGGCTGTTACTGTACTCCCTCCTGATGAATATGTATACAAAGGATTATCTGTATTATTCATTGCCATGAAAATCAGATTTGCAACTTTCAAAATTAACTCCTGATCATCTTTATTGCCTATAACTACTCCTCTTTCAGATAGATTTTCTGGTGTAATACAAAGAGTTTTATTTTTTTCTCTAGCAAGTGAACATATTTCGTTAATCTTCCTGTCTTTTAGTTCTAATCCATAATCTGGTTCAGCCTTTCTATGAGGAATTACTTTTTCCTTGGGCTTCTCATCACACCCGTTTTTCAGTTTTTTATCAGATAGAGATTCATCTATTGTATTAATTGAAGATCGCTTTTTTGCTGAAATATCCATGTTTACCTTGTGTATTAATTTGACTGCGCCTGAGTATCCTGTAAAGAAGGTAATTGCAAAGAAAATATCCCCTTCCAGGTTCATACTGATACTTTATTGAGAGCGACCTCAGGTATTTTCCTTTCACAAAAACCTGAAACACCACCATCTATTAAAATTCGAATCATTTATATCTTAACAGTATCATTTTTCATCTTTCTGTCCAGTTATTCACCACTAGGAGCCTGACCGAGAATAGCGCCCGTAGCGAGGACGGCAGAAAATTGAGGATGAAAATTCGGTTTTGTGAGGAGAATAGCGAGCTATTTGACGAACAAAAGCGGATTTTCAGACCAATTTGCTGCCGCCGCAGTAGGGCAGTCTATTCTCGGTCAGGCTCCTAGACAGCTAAATCTTCTTGAGTTAACGGTTAACCGATCAATGACTCGACTTTAGTTCCTACGTCGTTCTAACTCGCAAATCCATTAACTCTTAGTGCCCCTGAGATTAACAGGAAGTAAATTGCCCCGGATAACCATCTTTGTATGGTTACTTGCATTGATGCTCTGCCTTGAACTGGTGGTTATTTTCATAATCACAGACACATGTATCGTAATTAAAGCTACCACCTGTATCCAGACAATCATATACTTCGTCCTCCGAGAAAAAGTATGGTGCAACTATTGAAATCAAAACACCCAGGATCAAAGCCAGTACCAAGACACCCAACATGATTTTGAATACTAACCTGAAGTAGCGGTTCATATTGATTGCTCTCTTTTCTTATGGCACATAACTTCTTGCTTAACGAGCTTATCCCGTTCACTTGCCTGTTATACGGCGGTTACCCAGGTACCCTGGACAGAATGATCTTTAAGGCTTCTTTGATTTCCGCATTGTCAGCTTTCAACACTAAGTACTCAACCATACGAAATCATATTTTCTGACTTATTGTTCAGGCACTCAGACTGCGTTGCAACTCTGGTCACATAGCTTGCTATGTTCCCGTCGTCGCGCCTTACAGAGCACCTGCCCAATAAGCCAGAAATATTCGATTCCGTATGGCTGAGTACTTACACTGTCTGCTTTCAGTGCAGCAATCTCTCTTTCTTGACAGTCAAAACGTTTCTCTTGCAGATCGAACCTTTGGTGTATTTCACCACGGGTTTTACTGGCGAAGCTGACAATACCCGTGGGTGTCTTGAATATAGTTCTCTTTTTGATCGTTGTCCTGACAGACTCAGCCCTGAGGATTTAAAAACCTGATTTGCCGCCCTGGTGGAAAGCCATTGGAGCACGGTCAAAACCGATCGTAATGGCCTGCAGTTTTTCTGGAAACATGTTCTGGGCAAACACTGGGACTTTGTTGAAATCATCAAACCACCGACCGTCAAGCGACTGCCTGTTATCCTGACGCCTGCAGAGGTAGAACGACTGCTCAATACTGCACGGAAACTGCGCTATTACACCATTCTGTTGACACAGGAGAAGACTTCCCAGATCCGACATATCCAAGACTACCGTAATGCAATGGTCTGGAGATACTCATCCTGAATAAATAGCGTTCAGAAAAAACGTTTTGATTCAAGGTCCGCCAGAAAAGTAAACTTCAGTAGACCTTCCTTACCAGAATTCAACCCTGGCTTGTGCAACAACAGGATAAGATTGCGGCTGGGCGCAATCTATCCTTATTTGTTATGTGCGTGGTCGATTAATGCCTTTGAGAGGAAGGCTGAATTGTTACGCTAAGAAGATACAGAGTATCTTTGCTGAAGTCTTGCTCATTGGGCCATTCTATAGAACCAAATGAAACTCTTACCTGCTTAAAGTAATTAATATCTTTAAATTCTACAAAAATACCTTTTTCCAAGTATGGAGAAACGTCAAACTCTTTGACTTCATCATTCTCAAACTCAATATGGAGTTTGTAATTCTCTAAAGCTTGTACTGATTTCACCGCAGGATTCATATTTACACCTATTTTAAAGGATCAATTTTGAATACTGAGTCTCCATTTATTGCTAAATCCCAGTTAGCCATGAGACTTTCTTTATGGATTTCTATCCAGGCATCAACAAGTTTTTGCTTGTTCTTAGGAAGATTTCCTTCAAGTATTTTGCCTGTAGGAATTTCGATAATTGCCTCAAAATTCTAATAAAAAACATGAATGTGAGGCATATTGTGTTTCTGATTATCGAAGTAATACATTCGAACAATCAGACCATAAAACATTGATATAGTAGGCATTTATTAATCCTGAGTTCAATAGCTCAACTGATTATAACCCACTGAAATATTTTGTTGAACCAAGCCGCTAACGCGGCAAAATAATACCGTTCATCCCAGCCACCCCAACATTGCCAATACTTCCTGATATCCGTATCACTCCGGCGCGGCTTATATAAGGAAGCAGCATGGAACGTTCTGAGCAAATCCGGTTTGACAAACTGTATCAAAAACACATCACCACCCTGAAACTTCAGGGCAAAAGAAAATCAACCATTGATCTATACAGTAGGCCAATTCGGCGGCTGGCAACCTTCTTTGATCGTTGTCCTGACAGACTCAGCCCTGAGGATTTAAAAACCTGTTTTGCCGCCCCTGGTGGAAAGCCATTCCTGGAGCACGGTCAAAACCGATCGTAATGGCCTGCAGTTTTTCTGGAAACATGTTCTGGGCAAACACCGGGACTTTGTTGAAATCATCAAACCACCGACCGTCAAGCGACTGCCTGTTATCCTGACGCCTGCAGAGGTAGAACGACTGCTCAACACTGCACGGAAACTGCCCGATTACACCATTCTGTTGACACAGGAGAAGACTTCCCAGATCCGACATATCCAAGACTACCGTAATGCAGTGGTCTGGAGACACTCATCCTGAATAAATAGCGTTCAGAAAAAACGTTTTGATTCAAGGTCCGCCAGAAAAGTAAACTTCAGTAGACCTTCCTTACCAAGAATTCAACCCGGGCTTGTGCAACAACAGGATAAGATTGCGGCTGGGCGCAATCTATCCTTATTCGTTATCTGCGTTAACCAGTTAGGAAGTACTTTGCTTTAGAATCGCTTCTTTTCCAACATGCTTGCTTGTCGTTCATTGTTCTTTGTGAAGATTACCGTTTTTTTATTACTCTCTATTCAGCAAGGTAGTCTATTAGACACCCGATGTTGTAGCCAATTGTTCCAAGAGTTACAGGAGTGTAGAGAAAACCAATATTTATTCCTCTATCTTGTTCATCGAGCCCGTCTGTAGCAAGATAGCAGTGACAAAATATGCCAGTATAGAGTCCCCAAATTGATAGGGTTTTCGCCCAACTTATTGTCTGCTCCTCATCTTGAAACTGTACAGCGAAACTGTCTGTAGCAGTCGATAAGCTGGCAAGTAAAGCAAATACCCGAGCGGTTTTCATAAGCTTATCTACTACGAATTGAACTCTGAGTTTAGGCATAAGATAAACGAAGCTATCATTTCATGCCAATACTTACACTCTGAGTACGTGAATACTACCAGCAGATCCCGCTACATATACGATCTAGGGTCGTGTAAGTTGGCATGGAAAAAATATTCCCCTTTAGTACCAGAGCTTGTAAAGGTATATAACTGATTACATAAATTCATAGCTAAAAATGTTTGCGAGAGTATAAAAAAAGCAGAACTAAATCCTTTGGCACCACTGACTTACACTGTCGTTTACTTGTTCAAGATATAAACATGATCGATGCTGTTCGCAAACTTCGCCTTTGAAATTCGTTTAATATAATACTTAAAGGAATATTCAGTTCACTGTCTGCCTGAGCCTGCACAGTTAGTAAAAATTAACATTTACACGTCTCAAGGCGTGTAAAGTGTTAGAGCTGTGGAATACTACAACCACTTCAACATTCTTTCAGGAGTAGCGAATATGGGCGCAATCTGTCCTTATTCGTTATGCGACGGTTATTCTGAACGAGAATCACTTTATAACTAATATGGCAGCTATTTAAGTATGAACTATATTAAAACCTACTTCGTGTTATGGCGTTTTCAAAACGAAATGAAATATTTTAGGCTTTGCACATTAACCTTACTGCTTTTTATTGTACTAAAACCTGAAGCAGCATTTGAAAGAATAATCATTAAATCTGACAAAATACCAGTACTTGAAATCACATCCAAATATAATCATCAAGCATCTAGGACTAGAAATATAGTCCCCGATAAAATTATTGTCAGATCATTACTATCAGATACAGTAAGGGGCAGGCTGGGGACACATTCCTTCTTTACAGCTCTAGAGAATTTTTCGCGTTCTTTGTACAGGACAGGAATTATGAGTATGACTGCTGAACGCGAATATTCTAAGAATTTTACTTTATCATTCGCTAACGCACCTAGTTTATTGTTAAGAACGCCAGCTATTGACATGATGGATTGGCAAGTGGTTTTTTCTCATCTAAATCAAGACAATCTGCTTTATCAATCTGGCTGTCAAATCCCAGGAGTTCATCCACTTATATTATTTTTCTCGAGTGATTTTTTGAATTATCTTGATCAGAATATTTTGACAGGGCTCGCAGGCAGCCAGGCAATACAAATTCCTTTATTACAATTAACTGCTAATACTGAGAACTATTTAACAGATGATTTGGTATTTACAGAATCTGCTAATGAAACAGACTTGATTATTAATATATACCCACAAGGCAAGAATCAAGTGTCTCCTCCAGAAGGGTATACAATGAAACGATTTTTTGAGGGCAGCTTAAAACATTACCAATAGCCGCTAACGCGGCAACAAAATACCGTTCATCCCAGCCACCCCAACATTGCCAATACTTCCTGATATCCGTACCACTCCGGCGCGGCTTATATAAGGAAGCAACATGGAACGTTCTTTGCAAATCCGGTTTGACAAACTGTATCAAAAACACATCACCACCCTGAAACTTCAGGGCAAAAGAAAATCAACCATTGATCTATACAGCAGGCCAATTCGGCGGCTGGCAACCTTCTTTGATCGTTCTCCTGACAGACGCAGCCCTGAGGATTTAAAAACCTGTTTTGCCGCCCTGGTGGAAAGCCATTCCTGGAGCACGGTCAAAACCGATCGTAGTGGCCTGCAGTTTTTCTGGAAACTGTGGCTGGTACTGAAACATGTATTACCCAGGCGACTTCGACGATCACGGGATTATGGATTTTTACACAGCAACGCAAAAAAACAATTATCACTGTTGCAACTGGTTTTAAATGTGATGGTGAAAGCAGTCGAACCCGTCATTCTCCTGAAATTCACATGCAGGCGTTGCGCTGAGACTATGAAACACATTGCGTTCAGTTTCCTGAAACCGACCTGAGTGAAACCGACCTGAGTTATTGTCACATCAACAAACACCACCATTCACAAGCAAGGAGGAAATGTAAACTCAGCCAGGCAGATCCGACATATCCAAGACTACCGTAATGCAGTGGTCTGGAGACACTCATCCTGAATAAATAGCGTTCAGCAAAAACGTTTTGATTCAAGGTCCGCCAGAAAAGTAAACTCCGATAGACCTTCCTTACCAGAATTAAACCAGGGCTTGTGCAACAACAAGATAAGATTGCGGCTGAGCGCAATCTATCCTTATTCGTTATGTGCGATTTCCACTTAGCGGGATTTTTAGTGGACACCGAGCAAGAGGCCTTTAACACTCAAATCTTCATCAAGATCAGGCCAATGGATACCATCCCCCTCCCCAAGCAACTCCCAATTGTTGAGTTGTTGTTTGGTTCCATTTAAAAGAGATGGAAACCAAGAGATTGGTACCAAAATAACTCTGCCATCAACCAAACTAACAATTAGCTCAGATTCAGAAAATTTAACATCTTGAGCTAATGGATGTGCCTCAACCTTTAAAGTATTCATTCCATGCCTCCAAGAATTTATCTTGATTTTTATCTACATGCTTTTGAAGCTCCCTTATCTCTTTGGCAGAGAATCTTGTTGAGCTTGCAAGCATGACAGGTTTTAACCAGAATTTTGCGAGAGCTTTGTCACGCTGAATATGAATATGGGCAGGTTCTCCATTTTCATTGGAGTAGAAGAAAAACCTGTATGGCCCGATTCTTAAAATAGTTGGCAATCTGAGCACTCCCATAGATAAATCATTTAAAAATAAGTTATTGATATTCATATGAGATCATACAACTATGAGTCATAAGATAGCTGATTGGTTCAATTTTGACGATGTTTGTTTTCGCGCATAACGCCTGCGTGTGGGGCGTCGTTGCAAGCGGCGTCCCAGGCACCACGCACTTGTTGAACCAATCCGCTAACGTGGCAAAAAAAAATACCGTTCATCCCAGCCACCCCAACATTGCCAATACTTCCTGATATCCGTACCATTCCGGCGCGGCTTATATAAGGAAGCAACATGGAACGTTCTGAGCAAATCCGGTTTGACATACTGTATCAAAAACACATCACCACCCTGAAACTTCAGGGCAAAAGAAAATCAACCATTGATCTATACAGCAGGCCAATTGGGCGGCTGGAAACCTTCTTTGATCGTTGTCCTGACAGACTCAGCCCTGAGGATTTAAAAACCTGTTTTGCCGCCCTGGTGGAAAACCATTCCTGGAGCACGGTCAAAACCGATCGTAATGGCCTGCAGTTTTTCTGGAAACATGTTCTGGGCATGCGCCGCAGGCGCAGTCCCCTGGAAATTTTTGTTATGCCTATACTTCGATATATTTTTGAAGGTTGAAAGTTGGTATGAAGACACAGCTAAAAATTTATTTATTCAGTATTCTGATAACTATAAATTCTATTAACGTCTCTGCTAACAATGAATTTTACGATATTGGAGTGATTGAGAACTTCACATCAAAACTAACTGATTATAAGCAGTACGTAGGTCTTGGTTTCGCCTGTTTATTTTTGCCCACTTTAATAAATCGAAGTGATAGTTATTACAACACAATTACAACAGCAAATGCTTTATTAGCCGCCCTCGGTGGATCTATTGGATATTTAGCAGGTGTTACAGTAGCAAATTCACCTGAGTTAATTAGAAAAGCAACAATTCTTATAGGAGAAAATATTAATTACATTGTAAAAATGAATTCGCTTTCAATCGAAATTTCAGATGTACTTTTAATGATAGAAAAAGATCTAAAAATGCTTTTAAATCTAACTCTTTCTGCTTCGGCTCTGGGGTTAGCAATAGCTACGATTTTGCTTAGCGAGCTAGATCAGCTGATCTACATCCTCACGTCTCGACATGCTTATTTGTTTTTGTGATTTGAGGCATAACGCCGCAATAAGCCGCTGAGCCGCAGGCGAGGTCAGGTGGAGGCCGAAGGCCGGGACGAACTTGATTGCTTTGTTATGTGCTTGAACTTACAGGTTGTGTTATTTGATGTAGTAACCTGCCGCTTTCCATTCGTTGTCAACTTGCATAAACGTTACTGTTTCAGTGGCTTCACTTTTATTTGTGAATCTTGAATGGTATGTCATGACTTCATATTTGCCTTCTGGAGCATTTGGCAAATTTGAAACAGTTTGAGAAGCTATAAATTTTCTGGAAGTTAAATGACCTCCAACAGAGCCGGAGGCTTATTAGGTGACGCCCTCAAAGGGCTTTTATTGCACCCAAGGGCGCGTGTCAAAACCAAGTTTCAGCTGATCTCGTGTTTCATCATTTATCTCCTGATTTCGGATATATGCCTTAACCAGATCTTCATCAAGACCTACTGTGCTGACGAAATACCCTCTTGCCCAGAAATGCTCACCAGAAAAATTCCTCTGCTTACCTTTGAAGTGTCTCGCAATAGCTATTGCGTATTTACCCTTCAAATAGCCAACAACATTTGGAACAGAGTGTTTCGGCGGGATGCTAATGCAAATATGAACGTGATCTCGCATCAAATGCCCTTCCACAATTTCACACCCTTTGCGACTGGCAAGATCATGGAAAATGGCTCCCAGAAATTTTCTCAAGCTCCCATAAATAACCTTTTGTCTCTTTTTGGGAATAAAGACAATGTGATACTTACAATCCCATCGAGTATGAGTCAGACTTTTGTAGTCTGGCATAAGTTAAACCTCTTGGTTCTTGGCGGAACCCTTGAGGTTAGCTACCGAAGCCTCGCTATAACCTATGCGAGTCTCCCCGGCATAGCCGGGGGTTTACCTAATGATTAATTAATAAATCCCAAATGCGCATTGTAGCCAGTAGCAGAAATGTTTTCACAGAATTCAAGATGCCTTTCAAGACCCGAGGTTGCATCGATGTATGCAGCAGACATCATAACATCAAAGCAAAATGCCTGAGTGTGTGAATCCTGATCTCTCATCCATACTAAAAGACGGTCAACCTCAGATGTATCAGGTGGATTGCGATGTTGAGCGTATAACGCTTGCAGCAAGGGTGGCAAACACAGTGAGCCATCCCTTTGCCTGTATTTGTTAGCCCGGCAGCCCTGCCGCCTGGGACAATGTTGATTATTGCAGAGGAGCTTCAGTAAAACCTGCACCTGCTGCACCGATTGAAGTGCATAAAAATTACCGCTGGAAAACTTGCAGGCAACGCCAATGCTGTTACAACTTTTAACTCGTTTAGTGCGCCGGACCAAATAATCATAAACACCGTGAAACCACGCTGACATGCCCAACAAGACACCGCAGATTTTTCATCGACTGACACAGAATCTACAGACATGCATTATTGAGAACTACTCAGAACTGGATTTGACCATACTGGTTGCTGGCGTAGATTTTGATTCCTGGCTCATCCACTGGAAAAATAGAAAAAACTTTCATACTGCTGCTGGCTAACGCCTGCGTGTGGGGCACCGCCACAGGCGGCGTCCCAGGCAGCTTGCTGCCGACACCACGCACTTGTTAAATGCCGTGCTGATGCTCTACTTTTGAGATTCGAACTTTGAAGGCAGAGTACCACTTTTCATGGCCAAACTTCTGAGCCAATGAATGCTCCGAATTTGCTTTCCATTTTTTTATGGACTCCAGATTTTCCCAATAAGAAACAGTAATACCAATATTTTCTCGTGCAGACTCAAGACCCAGAAAACCCGGCTGAACCGCTGCAAGCTCTACCATCCTTGCTGCCATTTCACTATACCCGTTGTCACATTCATTTCTGACTGAAGTGAATATCACTGCATAATAAGGTGGGCTTGGAGTTTCTGAAATCGAACTCATCTCTAATTCTCTTCTTATTGCACATTGAAACAGAGTAATGCTGGTGTATTTAGAATAATGCTGATCAAGGCATTTAACGCCTGCGTGTGGGGCACCGCCGCAGGCGGCGTCCCAGCCAGCTTGCTGGCGACACCACGCACTTGTTATGTTGCGTATACTTTGACTGTTAATGGATACCAACTTCTGACTGGCAATCAAATTTTTCTCCAGTCCAGCTACTTCCGGGAACCCAAACTACCCTAAAAAAGTATGATCTATTATCATTTTCAAGCCAGCCTAGCTGCATAAACCCAAAATATACCTCCACATTTTTCCATGGCGTTGGAGTCAATCTAGAAAGTTCAGTGATTAAGCTTTTTGATGCGGTTTGCGGGGATGATATATAAATTTCCAGCTTCTTATCACCTATATCACCTGACCATAGTTGAGGGCTGATATAGCAGGGTATTTGTTTTCTAAGCCTTTTTGACCAACCCTCTTGCCACTTAATTTCACCTATTAATACCGACTCATTTTTGAAACCAACAAAATCAGCTGCCTCGCCAACTTTTCCTGTGTAACACCAAATAGCTGATGGAGTATCAAAAAATAAGTTTGGATCTGCTTTTATAAATTCATGTATATCATTTACTTCATTCCAGCCGGATAAATCAGCAAGTTCTTGAGCACCACCACAATCAACTATTCCTTCACCATATCCTTTGAAAACTGATTTATGCCACTTGATTGATTCAACCTTTTCAGTACATGGCAGGAATTTTTTATTTTTAATATCAATTGTCCACATTTTTTTCATTGTTCATTCCAAGTTTGATGAGCCACATAACGCCTGCTTCAGCCGCACGCCGAAGGCGCGTCGGGTGGAGGGGCGAAGCCCCGGAACGAACTGGAAGCATTTGTTATGTGCGTAGGTTGATTCTATAAACGAAAGCATCCTCTATGAATTGACCATTTATAGTTTCTCTTGAGAGCCTTTCTTTTAATATGTTTTTCTTACTATTGAAAACACTGGCCAATAATTGCAATATCTTGTTTGAATTATCGGTAACACCAATATTATTAAGGGATAAGGTTGAATCTTTATCCGAAAAATCGTTTAAGGCATCTACTACTTTTTTGTAGTACTTTTTTGGCCCTTCAGATTTAACTAATTCTGAAGTAAAGTAAAGCTTCCATGTTTTTTCTTCTGGATAATATAACCAAAATGTTGCAGAAACTTTAGCATCGCTCTTATCAAGTTTTTTGAGAAGAGTTTCACCGACACTAATCATTTCATTCGTTAGGCTTTCGCTTACCAAAATTTCTTTAGCCATTGTAAAATTCCTGATTGTTTATCGATAATTGCTTCAATTAAGTCAATAGCTCTAGTTTTTTCGATATTTGTTTCATATCGGGAGGTTTCTTTCCAGTCTTTAACAACTGCCCAGTTCAATTTAAAAGTTTCACTATCCTGTTCTTCTTTTTTGAGCCTTTGCTTCAGCCCTGCGACACCAACCAAATCAGTTAGGTTGTGGGTATGGCTATCTTGAGCCAACTTCTTGTTTGGAAAGTCAAACTCTTTGACTTGCTTACAAATACAAGCTTTTAAAGCACACTCAACAGAATACCCTGCAAGATAGTAAGCTCCATTGAACTCATCATTTTCAAGCAGCATTATTGCTTCTCTTATCCTTATCGAGGATAAGCTCTCTAACTCAGCCTTATTCATATAGCTAAGATTGCTCTCAAAATCGTATGAAATGGTAAAGATAGCGGTTTATGTCATGCTTTGATCTGTTTTTTAACTTTTACTTACTGCTTGGTAGGAGCACATAACGCCAAATTCAGCGGCAGCGCGTCTAGCGCTGTCCGCTGAAATTTTTTGTTAGGCGCGGCTTGCTCGTTGTAATTGTTTAAGATTATTTAGTGTTCTAAAAGATCCAGACATAGAAAATAAAGTTGAACCAACTTCTAAAGATTCATTTTCAACCTTTTCTATAAACTTGTATAAATCATTATAAATCTGTTCCTTTTCAAAAATATAATGGGCTTCATATGGTTGCGTAAATTCCCATACAACTAAATCACTTTCATGTCTAACAGTAACACCTTTATATATTCCAGCACACCCTGCCACACCACACTCGCATGTGAAAATTTCATATTCACCTGGTGATAGTAGGCTTTTTGAAATTTCCTCATAGTCAATACAGTACTCTTCTATATATTGACCATCAATAAATGTTAAATCGTAAATATCACCATCTTCATCTGTATCAAGAGTGAACTTGATATTGTTAATTTTACTCACGAGAAAAATATCAACCTTAGTAGCTGAGAATAAAAATAAATAATACTAAGCTTAATCTTTGTATTAAAGAATTCCGAAATATGAAATCAACGAACATTTATAAGTAAAAATACTCAAACCATCAGTTATATTATCCAGTCAACTTCGTTATAAAACTATTCTCTTTGTTATTTTTTAATAAATTGGATCAATTTACTATTTACTAATTAGCGCCTAACGCCAAAATCAGCGGTGAGCGTAGCGAATCCGCTGGATTTTTTTGTTAGCTTTCTATTGCACCATGTAGTTTTTGGATCAAACCTTTCTCGGCTTTTACTTTGAAGGTTGAATCAACAGATGTATATACTATTGACTTCAAGGTACTTAGTGACTTGGGGTTATCTTTGCCAAACTCATTCGCAAATTTTTTAAGCCATCCTTGATTATCAGGAGAATTAAATGGAACCATAAACGTAGCCTCCTCTCCTTCATTCAACATTTTTGGAATGCTGTCTGACTCAGGAAAACCGAACGTTTGAATTAAATGTTTTTTGTTTCTGAAACGCCCAATAGTCCAACCTATGCTGATTATTTTCGCTGGTCTAGAGCCAATGTTTACCACGCGGATCACACAGTAATCAGGAATATGACTTGATCCTTGAGTCACAAGCTGACGATGACCTGTCATAACTTTTAACTTTACACGGTTTTGATTGAATGAAAGCCATAATGAAGTAATAACTGCTGAAACAGTGCCAATTCCAGCTACCCAAGTACCTATGACATTCCATAACTGAAGTGTGTTTGAATCCATAACTCTCCTTGAAAGCTAACGCCATGCTGTGGGGCGCCGCACAGCGGCGTCCCAGCCCCTTTAGGGGCGACACCAGCAACTTGTTAGCATGGCAACCCACCCGCAAGGGCAAATGGTGAATGATGCAGAGGATTAGCAGCTTTCTTGCTGAACTGATTGAAGCGCACAATCTCTGATATTTAAAAGCTTCCAGGCGATAAAGAAGCTGATGCAACTTTGAACTGGCATAGGGCCACTGAGCAAAAGTACCGATAAACTGAAAACCAACGCTGACATGCCCAACGATACACCGCAGATTTTTCAGCGACAGACTTCACACCAGCAGACATGAACTGCTGAGAACTACTGAAAAGTTAGTGTAACAGTGTCTTTTTGCTGGGAGGTTCTAACTCGAAACCCACCATAGACAGTGAACCCAAAAACTCTTTTTAAAAACTGGTCTTTTCACAACCAGAAACTCTCTATTATTGCTGCCTGCTAACGCCTGCGTGTGGGGCGCCGCCGCAGGCGACGTACCAGGCAGCTTGCTGCCGACACCACGCACTTGTTAGGTCTGCATGATTATTTGCCAGTAGCCGACATCCTGCCACTGATTGAACTTAAAACCAACTTTCTTAAAATGAGCAACTTTATTCATCCCTCTTAGGGTAGACATTAAGCTCAAAAAAGCTTCATTTCCAGCGGCAGAACTCACCTTGAACAGCCAAAATAAAGCTTCGCGAAAAGTATCAAGGCTGAACAAGATGAGTATCGCAAATAGTAGACTAGTTCAAAAAAACTGCTGACGTGTTTCGACCGGTCTGAACTTCTCAGTATGGCGGAACAGCTTGGTTTTACTATACGACAGCGAGATATCCGCCCCTTGGACTTTATCCTTTCACTGATTGATGCCCTTGCTGGTGATGGAAACTGCGATACTCAAGCCGATCTCCACCGTAAATTTAATGAGTTGACGGGGCTGAATGTCTCCTATCGTTCCTGGGCAAATCAAGCTAAAAAAGACGCGATGCCTGCTCTTGTCCTCTGGCTATGGGTGCAGTGTCTGGAAGTCTTTACCCGCAAAGTCATGGCGTTTGATGAGGACAGTCCATTTTCAGAGTTCGAGCACATTCTGATTCATGACGGCTCATCGCAGGCTGTCTACAATGCCCTAAAGGAAACATTTCCCGGCAGGTTCTCAACGGTCAGTCCTGCTGCTGTAGAACTTCATACGACAATGGATCTTCTTACCAACAATCTGGTGCGCGTGCATATTCTGGCATCGCTTGAACACTGATTCTGGTAACTCTTGAACACCTATTCTGGCGGCGCTTGAACACCCATTCTGTTAACTCTTGAACACTTTTTGGAGATTTCCAGAGTTGCTGTTCAACTGCCCAGAATCCGTGTTCAAGCCTCCAGAATCTGAAACCTCTTCTTTCGGTAGATTATCTCTTACGCATTGATTTCCTTGAACTTTAGCCGCTGACCTTTCTAAACAGAAAGGACAGCAGCCATGCCAGATAACAGGATTTCCATGCGAAAACTTCAAGAAATACTCCGGATGCGCTTTGAGTACCGCCTCAGCATCCGGCAAATAGCTCGCAGCACGCGGGTTAGTGTTGGCACTGTGTCCAACTACGTTCAGGCCTTTGAGCGGTCGCCACTGAGCTGGCCTCTGTCCTCAGATTGCTCTGAGGCTACTCTGGTGCAAACATTGTTCCCTGAGGCCCCACTGTCGAGCCGCCAAGGTCTGGTCGACCCGGTCTGGGGCGTTATTCACCAGTCACTCAAGCGCAAGGAGGTGACCAAGCAAATACTCTGGGAGGAGTACTGCCAGGAGAGCACTCTCAATGCCTACAGCTACTCGCAGTTTTGTCACCGCTACAACCAGTGGCTGGGCTGCCAGAAACGTTCCATGCGACAGCATCACAAGGCGGGTGAAAAATTGTTTGTAGACTACGCCGGTCTTACGGTCACTGTCGTTAATCCAAAGACCGGTGAGATCGCTCATAACGCCCAGATTTTCGTAGCGGTGATGGGAGCCTCTAACTACACCTACGCAGAAGCCACCCTGTCCCAGAAGTCCGAAGACTGGCTGGGGTCTCATGTTCGGGCCTTTGAGTTCTTTGGAGGTATTCCCGCTGTCGTGGTACCAGACAACCTCAGGAGCGGTGTCAGTAAGGCTTGCCGTTATGAACCGGACCTGAACCCGGCTTACCAACACCTGGCCAACCACTACCAGGTGGCGGTCATTCCAGCTCGGCCCTACAAGCCCAAGGACAAGGCGAAAGCCGAAGTGGGTGTACAGTTGGTTGAACGCTGGATACTGGCCAGACTTCGTCATGAGACCTTCTTTACCCTGGCAGAACTGAACAGTCGTATACGGGAGCTATTGACTGAACTCAACCTTAAGCCCTTTCAAAAACTGCCAGGTACACGACGAAGTACCTTTGAGCAACTGGATGAACCCACTTTGCGACCTTTGCCCAAACAGGCCTTTGAGTACGCTGAGTTCAGCAAAGCCAGGGTGAACATTGACTATCACATTCACTGTAAAGGCCATTACTACTCAGTGCCTCATCAGCTGGTCAAGAAAGAGGTGGAAGTTCAGGCAACAGAACATACGGTCACTGTCTTCTGCAAAGGTGAAGTTGTGGCCTGTCACCCCCGTAAGTTCACAACCGGTTTTACCACTCAATCAGCCCATATGCCTGAACGACATAGCAAGCACCAGGAGTGGACACCGGAACGACTGCTGGAGTGGGCAAAACAGCTGGGCCCCGATGTTCACTGGATAACTCAGTATCTGTTGAACAGTCGTGAGCATCCGGAGCAGGCTTATCGGTCTTGCCTGGGGTTATTGAACCTCAAACGGGATTACGGAGCTGACCGGTTAAACAATGCTTGCGCCCATGCCCGGAAAATCAAAGGTTACCGACTCAAGAATATCCGGGCGATCCTGCAATCAGGTAAAGACAAACAGGCTCTTCAACCTGAGGTGAAACAAACGACACTACCTCTTCATGACAGCCACGAAAATGTTCGTGGTGCAGCCAGCTATCAGTAACCGGAGACGTATCATGATGAATCAAACTCTGACCCGTCTGCGGTCACTGCGCCTGACAGGCATGGCCGATGCCCTGGCTCAGCAACTGGAGCAGCCCGGCACCTACGACAGCCTGAGCTTTGTGGAGCGGCTGGCCCTCCTGACAGAACAGGAAGAGACCGAGCGCAATAACAAACGTCTTGCCCGGTTACTGAGGGCGGCCAGATTTAAGCTGGCTGCACGGGTAGACGACATTGACTACGAACATCCCCGGGGGTTGAAGAAAGTCCAAATAGCCACATTGTCCAGCGAGGATTGGTTAAACAGGCACAGGAACCTGCTGATTACCGGACCTTGTGGCAGTGGTAAAAGTTACCTGGCTTGTGCACTGGGACACCGGGCCTGCATACAGGGTTACAGTGTCCGCTATTACCGACTCTCGCGCTTACTGGAAGAGCTGAGCCTTGCCCATGGTGATGGCAGCTACAGCAGGCAACTCAAGCAACTGGCGAAGGTGGATTTGTTGATACTGGATGACTGGGGGCTGGAACCTCTGACCCAGCAGCAACGCAACGATTTACTGGAAGTGATGGATGACCGTCACGAACAAAGTTCAACGTTGGTTACCAGCCAGCTACCGACCCGGCAATGGCATGGCAGCATCGGTGATGAGACTCTGGCAGACGCCATTCTGGATCGCCTGATGCACAACGCCCACAGGATTACGCTGAAAGGGGAATCCATGCGCAAGAAGCTGGGAAAACTGGAAACACTTGAACACTTGGACTAAAAATCAGACTGGGTGATGCGTAGGAGATCCAGGGTGTTCAAATGAACCAGAATAGGTGTTCAAGCTGACCAGAATATGCAGCGCGTGCAGCTCACTGAAGATACCCGTTCAGAAAGAGACTGTCTGCCACCACTGCCAACCTCCATGGCTAATATCCTGATGCTGATCGATGCCGGTTATTTTGAGTTGGAACGCTTTGCTGCCATTGATGATCGGGAAGGTTCTTTTATCTGCAAGGCACCTCAGAGTATCAACCCGACGATACTCAGCGCAGTACGGGAGGATGGCAAAAATCTGAATCGCTACAAAGGGAAAAAACTTAAGGAAGTGTTGTCTGGCTTCCCTAAAGATCAATGCCTCGACCTGGATGTAGAATGGCCAGGATTCAAAGCCTGGCCATATCGTTTGGTTGTCCGCTGGAATGACAGGAAACTGAAATGGGTATTCGTTGTAAGCAACCTTAACCGGGTTGAGTTCACCCTGAATGAAGTACTTCAGGCCTATCGTCTACGATGGCAAATAGAGCTTATCTTCAAAGAGATCAAGTCCTATTCAGGGTGGCATCGTTTTAACACTAAATCAGCGACACTGGTGTTTAGCCTGATTCTGATGTCCTTCGTGGTTGTGACGTTGAAAAGGTATCTTGCCCATGCTGCACAGGCGAACCTCTATGAAAGTGGAGCCATTGAAGAAATCTCGACGCATAAGGCGATGAAAAGTGGAACCCGACTGTTTGGTAATGTCATTTTATCCCTTATGAATGCAGGAAAGTCTCTGCTCTCACATACAAGGAAGCTGCTCAACTTCTGGGCAGATAATGCGAAACGTGAACACCCTGCACGAGATGGTTGTTCAGGGCGTACAAGATTAGGTCTTTGTGCTGTGGGTGGGGCTTAATGTCTACCTTAAGTGCACTTGTTAGCTCACGTGTTTCTGGTATCCCACTGACAGCCACATGAACCACACTTGCAGGTAATCCATAAGCATTTACTGCATAAATTTCCCCTTTTTCCAATTAGCGATGTTCCACAGCTATAACAGTGTGTAATCCTGCCTGTTTTGGACAAAATGTTTATCGACTGGGCTTTAGATATTAATTTATTTGTATCAAGCTGTTGACCTTCTTTTACTTTCTTTAATTCAGAACTATAGAACTTATTCCATACTCGATATTGTCTTTGTATGGAAGCCATTTCTGGGTCATGCACAGGAACAGTTTTAATTCTGTCCCTTACTATTTTCTTATTTAATTTTACTGCTTGATCAAATGACACTGAGAATAATATTATGCTTTCTTCATCATTATTCTGTATCGTTTCATCATATAGAAAAAAGGCTTTACCAATAACACCTACCCAGTAATTTGTTTTTTTGTCTTTTGTCATATTTTATAGTTTTTGTTTTGCATTCATAAAATAACAAGATTATTCAATCAAATTTTAAATATCATATTTTTTCTCTGTTTGTTTGGATTCCTTTATTTGACGGTGCAGTGAGCTAACGCTTAAATCAGGTGCGCCGTAGGCGTCACCTGGATTTACTTGGTACGCCCGGCATGGGCATGAACTTATGGGGTGAAAGTCCCCTGTGGGTAAACCAGCATCGGATCTTGAGCCTAATAAGCCAACCGATGATAACCACTAGCTTAAGGCAAGTGCAATCCCGCGAGGGGTTGTGCGGAGGCAGTCTGACTGCAAAGGTGCGAGCCGACGGAGACTGGGCGTCCCCCATAAATCGCATACAAGGCCGAGTCTCGTGGGCGAGTGAGCCAATGATCACAAAGCCCTCTGGTTTGAGAGACACGGTAAATGCGGCGGTTGTGCACTGACAGTTCATGTTCTTATCCGGGGAGGTCTGTTCAACATGCGATTGGTTATTCCCAGTTCTCAGCCACTGGTTACAACAGGCTCGGCGAGCAAGATTCATCACCCTGTTCGAGCAAACCCGATGACAACCAATAGCGCCCAAAGGAGTAATCCTGTGTGGTGATTGAACAGAAGTCAGCAGACGTCATAGTAGTTGTTCGACAGGAGTCGTCAGCGAAGGACTGAACACCGATGACAAAGAGGAGACTGATTCCCTCAGCACAGTGCAGCCGTCCGGCGAAACACTGTGTCTGGCGACAGAATCTTTAACCAGCTTTGAACCACGATCTACTAAGTTGTGCACTGGAGCCTGCCAACTTACTGAAGGCATGCGACTGCAAGGATGCAGGAGGTAGGGCGAAGCAGGAGCCAGAGCCGAGAAACAGGTCAGAAGCAACAAGGGTGCTCCCGGCATTGATGGAGTCACCATTGAGGCTTACCCTGACTTTGCTAAACAGCATTGGTCCTCAGTGCGCCAAGCCTTACTGGATGGAACATATAAGCCGTCTCCGGTGCTGCATATTCTGGCATCGCTTGAACACTGATTCTGTTAACTCTTGAACACCTATTCTGGCGGCGCTTGAACACCCATTCTGTTAACTCTTGAACACTTTTTGGCGATTTTCCGAGTAGATGAGGACGCTACCGCCCTCATCCCTCACAGAGCCGGACGAGCCCAATTAAGGCATCCGGTTCCTCACAGTTACTGGTTCACTAGCCGACGGCTGTAAGAGTACCGATGATGGATCTTCGGCGGTGCCAGGGGGAAACGGTTCAGGAACAGATTGAATTTCTCCCATGTTATATAGCTTTTCTGCGAACGCCGACAGAGCCATTTATGCCAGATTACCTTCACCTTGTCCTGAATCGTATCTAAGGATTTGGCGTTGCCCGTGATACCAAAGTATGCATAATGCCCCCGGAGCTTCCGGTTCAAGGCTGCATATTGTTCATTCACCGGTTTATGTCGGAATTTCCGGCAATAGTCGTTGAATGCCTTCAGTGTTCTGGCGATCCGCCCTTTTGCCGTTTTCTGGTAAACAACAGTATTGCCCTTCCGGGAAGTACCCCAGAAATGCGTGAACCCAAGGAAGTCAAAGCTGACCGGTATTCCGTTGCGCTTATTCTCTTTCCGACAATATGGCCGGAAGTCTACACGCCTCGTTTTCTCCGGATGCAGTTTTAGCCCATAACGTTCGAAGCGCTTGGATAGCACTTCTTCTACCCGACGACAGTCTTCGCGATTATCAAAGACCATCACACTATCATCGGCAAAACGCGTCAGGCTACACTTTCCTCGCAGTCTTGGTTGGACTGTCTGTGTAAACCAGTCATCTAGTGTAGTGCGTCGTTCTTTTTGCAACTTAACCGGCGATTAGCCCGAACGACTTTTTCTAAGATATCATTTGCCTTAGCAGTCCAGATAAACGGCTTTGGATTTTGATTATGCTTTTCAATATATTCATCAATCGCACTGACTAGCTGTGGCACACTGACAAACACACCACGGCGTAAACGCTGACTCGTGAGATCCCGAAAAAATCTCTCAACCATGTTTAACCATGATGCTGACGTTGGCGTAAAGTGCATATGAAAACGAGGATGTTTTTCCAGCCATTCTCGCACCTTCGGGTGTTTGTGAGTCGCATAGTTGTCGCAAATCAGGTGCAGCTCTTTGTCTTTTGCCGTTTCCCTATTTATCTGTTTAAGAAACTTCAACCATTCCACATGGGTATGACGCTGCTGGCACTGACCGATGACAGCACCATCAAGTACATTCAGTGCTGCAAAGAGAGTGGTTGTACCATGTCGTTTATAATCATGAGTCATTGTTGCGGCACGCCCTTTCTTCAACGGTAAGCCAGGCTGTGTTCGATCGAGTGCCTGAACCTGACTTTTTTCATCACAGCACAGCACCAACGCATGTTCAGGAGGAGACAGATAGAGTCCGACAATATCTTCAAGCTTCTCCACAAATTTCGGGTCTCGGGACACCTTGAATGTCTTTTCCAGGTGAGGCTTGAGGCCATATGCATGCCATATCCGGCGAACACTTCTCTCACTGATACCGCTAACAGCAGCCATAGTTCGGGTGCTCCAGTGAGTGGCATTTTCCGGAAGGGTGTTTGTGGTCAGACTCACAATCTCAGCAGCATCAATCTTCTTTTTACGGCCACTGCGAGCTCGATCCTGTTCAATCCCGGAGAAGCCTTCCTGAGCATATCGGTCACGCCAGCGGCTGACCTGATGACGACCGATCTTCAGTATTTGCGCAATCTCAAGATTGCTTTTTCCTTCTGCAGAGAGAAGAACAATCTGGGCACGGCGGGCCAAGCGAAGAGGGCAAGTATTTGATGAAGTAATCTTTCTGAGTCGTATTTCTTCAGAAGCATCAAGTATTATCTCTGTGGCAACTCGCATAGTAAAAACAGGCAGTGGTTGGAATAACATCCATAGTAGACCGTTAGGAGTCTTTATGTACTGTTAATTAGGTCGCACTACACTAGCACGTAATGAAGGTATATGTTGGCTAGCAGGGGTGAAATTACTCCGCCCTGAGGTGTTCCCTGCGTCGGGTAGACAAGCTCCCCGGACTCAAGAATACCTGCCTTCAACCATTTATCGATCAGTTTTCTCACTACGCCATCAACTACTCGTCTGTCAAGAAACTGTCTCAGCTGGCCGTGGTCAATCGTATCGAAATACTTTTGTATATCCACGTCCAGCACCCAGTAGGCTCTGTCTCTCATGATATTTTCACGCAGGCTTCGTAAGGCTTCATGCGCCGACCTTTGTTTACGGAACCCGAATGAGCAGTGGTAGAAATTCTGCTCATAGATTGGCTCCAACAGCATAACGACCGCTCTTTGGACAATTTTGTCCTCAAAGGTAGGAATGCCTAAAGGCCTTTTCTGCCCTTTTCCTTTATCGATGTAACTCCGCTTCACAGCGGGCGCGCGGTAACAACCGGACTTGATGTGATCCAGCAGATTAAGGAGATTAGACTCCAACTGCCGTTCGTACATCTCAGCCGTCTGACCATCTACTCCTGTAGCGCCATCTTTGCGGGTCAGTTGGTAAGCCTGATAAAGCCACTGGTAATCCATGTGGTGATTGAGAGAAGTGAAAGCCATATCTGGGTTGTTCCTGGCCAGTGTGGCTATCCGTCTCTGTTTCGTTGACACAAACATAAGGTTCCAATGCACCTCTTGTGTTTCCCACAAACGGGTCAATAACTATGATGTCCCCTTTCCTCGTCCGGGTCCTCCTGAGCAGAGTTCCCCGTTGTCATCAGTACTATGGGACACTAAGACTTCCAGTACCTACTGCCCGGTCACTTATGGATTCGCTTCCGAGTTCCTGCGTGTTACTTCTGATTTGCTTCATCAGGTTTGAAGCGCCACCTGACGACCGGGTTCTGTTCAGCCATAGAACCAATGGCGACTACACACAGGTCAGCACTGGACCTCGCAGGTTCCTGAGAAATCCATCCTGTACCTTTGCCCCGGTCTCAGATTCCGGTTGGGCTGGTGTTGCCTCACCATAGCGGCAAACCAATGCTGACCCCATCTTCTGGAAAATGAAGCCCCCAACGGTTGCATCATATCGGAACTCAATCCCACGGCTTCAGTACCTGCTGTGTACGCTTCACAACCAGCGTTACCGCTGACTATGCAACACTCGCTTCCGGCTGATGGTTAGTCTTTGCCGGGCAGGAGTCGAACCTGCTGGATTTCAACGAATGATTTCAGTTCATAGCAAACCTCCCACATTCTCAGGCTTAGCCTGTCGCAACCAGAATAGGTGTTCAAGCTGACCAGAATATGCATTAGGGCGAAACGTACTCCATGCACTTGTTATATTTTTCTTGCACGGTGCTATGCTTTAACAATTTGTTTGGCTCCAGAAAACTGTTTTGCCGCCATGAAGCCTTTGAAATTTATTTGATGAGTTGGTCGTTTGGTACCTGAATCATTGAGAAGATCGTGCCCCTCTAATAATGCGTGTTCTATAAGAGCAATTTCAATAATTCCTATAGCTTTAGCTGGCTGTTGTCCAGATCTTGCTATAAATTCGCCGATGACTAAAACTTTATCGCCTTTTTGTGCATTCTGAATTCCTTTCATCATTTTGACGGAATTCAAGTGTTGTTTGATTCTTTTCTGTATATTTGTAGATTTTCCAATATATAAGGGCTTTATGCTTGTGTCGTATCTTCTGCAGAACATATAAACACCAGGGCCATCATGAAGTTCATCAATATCTTCGATATTCAAAATTAAGTCTTCATCGCTACCATCAATTAAAGGTAGTGGTTTATTCCATTGTATATTGAGTTCCATCGTTACTCCTGATGGTTGTGAAAAATATAACCGCAAAGCTGACGGGCAGCGAAGCTGTCCCCATTGAGCGAGTTGTTAGACGGTATGGGTAAATGGTATGCAAGAGTACGAAAGAGAGTATTACAAAAAACACGATCACAACATTAGTTGGCTAGGTCAGTCTGTTCGAGTAAAAACAAAACACAAGCAGCACTATTTCAGCATTAGTGAATACGGTAACAAAGAAGCTGCTCTAAATGCTGCAAGAGCTTTTCGTGATCGCTTGCCTGTCAGTAGCTTTCGAGGAGATTACGATCACGATAAGTTTGAAGCCAGAGGGGAGTCCGGTATTTTAGGCGTAGTGCGTTATGTTATTCGAGGCGAGCATGTTAGGTGGGTAGCCTGCTGGCAACAAGGTAAGCCACCCTTCCGTATTCAGAAAAAGAAAAAGTTTCACTTTAATAAATATAGTGATAGTGCTTTGGAAGAAGCAGCAAAATACAGATTAAAAATGGTGCGTTTGCACTCGATAGCGAATACCGTCTAACGCTTGCGTGTGCGGCTTGTCCGCACCACGCACTTGTTAGCTGCGTTGTTACTATAAAACGAATAAAGCAATAATAACCTTATAAAGTATTTATGTATTATTGCACTGCTTCTATGTAACTTTTCTTCAAGCTATCAAAATCTGAAAAATAGGATTGTTCTAAAATAACAACTCTGCTAGGTGAATAACTGACGCCATGATTTCTAGGTGGTATCCTTTGTCCTATATGAGCATCAAAAAAAGCCATTATCACATTATTTTTATCTTCTATTTTTAAGGCTATAAAGTATTCGATCAATTCAGCTTTGACTTGAACATCCTTGATATAAGAAAAAACCTCAAACACTTCATCTTTTAGTTCTTGTATATCCCTATCCAGCTCAATTAAACCTGTAACAAGATTTTGAGATAAAAATGATGTTTCAACAGTATTAAGATTCCAGTCATCAGCCTTTCTAAGCTGAGACAAGATACTACTTTTTGAATCCTGAATCTCTAAATTAACAGCGACCTTAACAGCTTCTGAAATATATATGCAGTCCATTGACGACAAATCAGAAGAAATAGTTAAATTCAAATTTCTTATTGTCGTCTCTTGTGGCTGATAAGGTAAATTTCTTAATGATGTCTCCAAAACTCTTATAGCTGTTGGATTCTGGTAACAGCAAGACAAAGCTGTCCATATAGCATTTTGATAATAGGTGTCCCTAAAACCCTGCAAAGTCCTATAAAGATCATTTAAGGAAATAGAACTAGGGAGCTTCTTTTCATCATCAATAATGTTTATTTCACTCAAGCTAAATGTAGTAACAACCTCTTGGATTTGGTTATCTGTAAAACAAAAGTAACCTATTCTTTTTTCTTCAGTTTTGAACTCATTATTTAGTTCAACTTTAGAAAATATTAATCCTTTATAATGATTTTCATTGACAGTTTCAATATGTTTGAAAGGAAGATGGTATCGGAGTTTTTCAAGATAGTTGTCCCGAAAACTGAATTTTAGGCTGCCTTTTTCTCGTTAATTCTTGCTTCAGACAACCGCTCAGGATTCAGTGCAACCGCACCTACAGGCTCCCAGTTTCTGATAACTCCTGACCAGCGCGTTGGATTAGCTTCTCGCGCTTTGGTATACACCTGTTTCCGGTGATTCAGGATTTCCTGATCTCTTTTCTCATGCCGTTGCGCAGGTGTCACAAAGCGGATTGAGCTATGGCGGTGTTCATTGTTATAAAAGCGCTCAAACTTCAGCATCCACTGTCGACTGTGTTCTAACGTCAGAAAACCTTGAGATGGCCACTGAGGACAGTACTTCACCGTTTTAAAGATCGATTCTGCAAATGCGTTATCATTACTCACCCTTGGGCGACTATGAGAGGGAATAATGCCCAATTCCTCAAGCTTGGCCTTAAAGGTACTCGACGTCATTGGAGCCCCATTGTCTGAGTGCAGTACAAGCGGTGTTTTAGTGCATTTTTCAGCCACCATTGTCCGGTTAATCAGTTCACTGGCTAACTCACCAGACTCACGGCTATGAATCTCCCAACCAACAATCTTACGACTGTAAACGTCCAGTATCAGGTAGAGGTACCAGAACTGGCCGCGTACCCTGGAAGGTATGTAACTGATGTCCCAACACCAGACCTGGTTAGGGCCAGTAGCAACATAGGTTGTCGGCTTGTTGCTTTTCGATCGCTTTCTTGAACGACCGCGGTGGTGCAACTGACCATACTTTTTCAACACACGGTAAAAGCTAGATTCAGAAGCAACGTATACTCCCTTGTCTGCAAGGGCTGGCACGATCTGCGATGGTGGCAGGCTCGCATACTCATCTTCATTACTGATAGTCAGAATACGTTGCTCCTCTTCCTCAGTCAGTTTGTTAGAGGGTACCGGGCGCAAGGCATCCGGGCGTTTGTCCGTTAACACTGCACCATTGTCATCGCGCCAGCGATTCAGTGTTTTCAGGGATATTTCCAATTGTTCAGCAGCCTTCCAGCGAGAAGCGCCGTTTGCTATAGCCTCATCAAACCATGTCAGCAGTTGGCGGCGCTTATCGACAGGTGTCAGTTGTCCTCGCTGTCTATCCCGTAGAAGGCATCGAGCTTTTTTGATAGCACCAGCAGGGCTGCAGCTTCTGCCAACGCCTTGTCTTTACGGCGAAGCTCTTTTTCAAGGCTCTGATTGCGCTTACGCTCTTGTTTTAATTGCTTGCTTTCCTGGTCTGCACGCTGAGAAGCCTGAACAGCACCTGAAATACAAGCGTGCTTCCACTCCTTGACTTGTTGAGGATAAAGCCCTTTTTTACGGCAGTATTCACTTAACTCTGTTTCTGACAAAGCAGCGGTTTCGACGACCACGGCAAACTTGCTTTCAGCAGACCATTGTTCTGATTTTTGTTCGTTCCCTGGCACAGGTAATCCTTTGTCCCGTAGTTTTTTACGCCAATTATACAGGGTTTGTTCGCTGATACCTTCCTCTCTGGCAACATCCGGCACAGAGCGATTGTGTGGTGGTAACAGTTTTTTCAAAACAGCTGATTTACGTTCCTCTGAAAAACGAGGCATATTCAACGTCCATCGCCCACTGTCTAGCTTTTATTGGTTAATCAGTGAGCGGGACAACTATCCTGACACAGCGGGGTATTCTCCACACAAAATTCTTTCTGTTTGTTCAAAGAGTAAGTCAATGCTATTTTTTAAATTATATTGTTTTATTATTGATACTGATTTGGGACTGCATTCAATCATAGATTGGAGCTGCTGTCTATCCCAGATTTTCATTTTAAAGCCACTTCTATCAGAGTTTTCTGCATCGAAATTACTTTGAACAGTTGTGCTAGCAATAGTAGAAGTAATTAGAAAATAACCATCTACTTGAAATTTTTTACAAGCACTTCTCCAGTCCCCAAGCTCATTTTCATATACAGATTTGTTGCTGTGGGCTTTATGTTTACATTGAACTAAATACTTTATTGAGGTTGTTGTACCGATTTGATCTTTATTCTCAACTTCAACAATTAAGTCTTTCTTCTGGTCGGCACCTCTTGATGGTGAAGATAGAATTTTGACTCCATGACTTTCTAGAACATCTCTAATTAAGAGTTCAAAGTCTTCGCCATCATCGCTGATTCTTTTGAAATCAATAGTCATACTTATTCCACAAAACAAGGAAATATTAAATATCTATAAAGTCAATAAAATTTTGATTTATCACTTTTTTGAAAACACTACACTTTCGATTTTTTCGGCATAGCAGCTAGTTGTTGAAATTTATCCGTTCGCATTACAGATGCCCATAAGCAGAACTTTCTCATCCTGTTTTCATTTTTGTGATCGATTAATTTATTAGTGATCCATTGTAAGAGAAACAATGTTAATACTATGCTCAAAGCAAAGCCTAAGCCCATAAAGCTCTCATCTGTTTGCCAAAATAACACTACTGCAGTAGCTGATATGAAAGATGCAAATGTAACAAAGAATGGGTTGCTAGCAATATTTGCGGAAATATTTCTATTATTTTCATTGATACTGAAATGATAAGCAGAGCTGAACTTCTTTTGATTTATCATACCTACTTCGCTTGCATACTCTAAAAATAATAAAAATTGTAAGAATTCATATTTTCTACTGAAAAAAATTATTTCTTCCTCGAAGATTGGGAAATATTCTTTAAATGCAGCTTCTTTGTGTTTATCAAATTCTTTACAGAAAAGGAAACCGCCGCAAATGGCAAGAGCCAAACCAAAAAAGTACTCTGAAACACTTGATTTAGAAAATATGAATAGGAATGTGCCCATCGCCAAAATAGCGAGTTGACACAGTAATATAATCTTTTTGTCAAAAGGAATCACACCATATATACGCTTAATAACTTTAAAATATGTCGCCTTAATAGCGCACTTAAAATAATTGATATATTCGTTCAATAGTTATTCTCGATGAAGTAGGAGCAGCTAACGCCTGCGTGTGGGGTGCCGCCACAAGCGGCATCCCAGGCAGCTTGCTGCCGACACCACGCTTTTGTTAGGTTTTCGATTGTTTGAATGCCCCGGTGGTTGCCCACCGAGGACTTGGAATTAGAGTAAACCGATTTCGTGAAGAACCATTGTGCAGGCGGATACCGACATAATGATTCTATCTACACTGACGTTTACTCTGATTGCGATAAGCATTTTCATGGCTGATACCATTTCAATGCAGTCGCAACAGCGCTGCGCGACTACGTTAAACGTGGCCGTGCTTTGGTGGTTACTGTGATAGACGTACTTGTCCAGTGCGGGAACGCTGGGGTATTGCTTCTCAACATTGGCCACCTAACGGAGTGTGTGCCCACGCTCCGGGGAGTTTTTCAGCCGGGGCCGACTGTTCCCGCAGCCGGTTATCCTTGACTGGGAACTCCCAAACTTTTTATCTGCCGATAAGATTGCATGGCTTGACGAGCTTAGTATTTGAGCTAAATCACAGACGCCGGTTGAGGAAACCTAACCCTCATTATCAGTGGCTCGAACGCAGTGAGAGTCCACTGGATGATGTTGGTACGCCCGGCATGGGCATGAACTTATGGGGTGAAAGTCCCCTGTGGGTAAACCAGCATCGGATCTTGAGCCTAATAAGCCAACCGATGATAACCACTAGCTTAAGGCAAGTGCAATCCCGCGAGGGGTTGTGCGGAGGCAGTCTGACTGCAAAGGTGCGAGCCGACGGAGACTGGGCGTCCCCCATAAATCGCATACAAGGCCGAGTCTCGTGGGCGAGTGAGCCAATGATCACAAAGCCCTCTGGTTTGAGAGACACGGTAAATGCGGCGGTTGTGCACTGACAGTTCATGTTCTTATCCGGGGAGGTCTGTTCAACATGCGATTGGTTATTCCCAGTTCTCAGCCACTGGTTACAACAGGCTCGGCGAGCAAGATTCATCACCCTGTTCGAGCAAACCCGATGACAACCAATAGCGCCCAAAGGAGTAATCCTGTGTGGTGATTGAACAGAAGTCAGCAGACGTCATAGTAGTTGTTCGACAGGAGTCGTCAGCGAAGGACTGAACACCGATGACAAAGAGGAGACTGATTCCCTCAGCACAGTGCAGTCGTCCGGCGAAACACTGTGTCTGGCGACAGAATCTTTAACCAGCTTTGAACCACGATCTACTAAGTTGTGCACTGGAGCCTGCCAACTTACTGAAGGCATGCGACTGCAAGGATGCAGGAGGTAGGGCGAAGCAGGAGCCAGAGCCGAGAAACAGGTCAGAAGCAACAAGGGTGCTCCCGGCATTGATGGAGTCACCATTGAGGCTTACCCTGACTTTGCTAAACAGCATTGGTCCTCAGTGCGCCAAGCCTTACTGGATGGAACATATAAGCCGTCTCCGGTGCTTCGGGCTATCATTGAGAAACCCGATGGAGGAGAAAGGTTGCTTGGAATTCCTACCGTTCAGGATAGGGTTATACAACAGGCCATAGTGCAGGTGTTAACCCCCATCTTTGATCCCGGATTTTCAAACAGCAGCTTTGGTTACAGACCGGGAAGATCTGCACATGATGCTGTGCAACAGGTTAAACGCTATATCAAACAGGGGCTGCATCAGGCGGTTGACGTTGATCTGAGTCAGTTCTTTGATACCGTCAGCCATGATGTACTCATGTCGAGAGTCGCTCGTAAGATTAACGACAAGCGCCTGCTAAAACTGATTGGTCGCTACCTCCGTGCTGGCGTCATGATTGATGGGCAATGCTACCCGACACGGGTGGGTATGCCACAAGGCGGTCCACTTTCACCGCTGCTGTCGAATGTACTTCTTGATGACCTGGACAAGGAACTGGAATATCGGGGTCACTGTTTCGCAAGATATTGCGATGACTTCGTGATATTGGTTCACAGCCAACGGGCAGGGGAAAGGGTGATGGAAAGCATCACCCGGTACCTTGAGCGTCGACTGAAACTGACAATCAACCCGACCAAAAGCAAGGTGGTGAAATCCACTGAGGTCGAGTTCCTGAGTTTTACCTTCACAGGGAAGAGAATCCGCTGGTCACAGAAAAGCCTGCTTCGCTTCAAACGGAAAATCATCAAACTCACCAGCCGTAGCTGGGGAGTCTCGATGGGCTACCGCCTGCGAAAGCTTGCCGAATATATCCGGGGCTGGATGGGTTATTTCAGAATAACCGAATATTACCGTCCTATACCGCTGCTGGATCAATGGATACGTCGGCGCATCCGTTGCTGTTTTATTAAGCAGTGGCGCAAGCCGAAAACCCGTTATCGAAATTTAGTCAAGTTAGGCGTTGATCATATCAAGGCCGCTTCGATTGCAGCCAGCAGCAAAGGGTATTATCGGTTGAGCAAAACCTTTGCAACTCAGCAGGCACTCAACGACAGTTATCTTGCAAATATTGGGCTTGTTTCCCTGAAAGAGTTATGGATCAGGTTTCACTATCCTCGGTGAACCGCCCGGTGCGGACCCGCACGCCGTGGTGGTGTGGGGGCTGGAGGTTAGAGACCTCCGGCTACCCGATTTATACGGATTCTAGAATATTACTGATTGAGCTAATACTTTAACCATGAGCAATACAAATAATATGATTGGAATCCCAATCAAACATAGAAAAATGCTAATCAAAAACTTAGTGATTCGTCTTCTTAAAGGCTCTGGTTTTAGTTCAGGAAATGCTTTCGCATATTCATTTATTTTAGATAAAGCAATATCATTAGCTTTTTTTGCATTTTTGTACTTTAAAGCGTCTGAAACAATAGAGAGAATAAATTCATATGTTGTTTCTAAAGCTGCTTCCTTATATTTATCTTTGACCCAATGACTCTGATAATGTAGTGATTTTTCTTTATAGGTTTTTCCATAAACTAATGATATGGAATTAAAGTTTGATCTGATTTTTGATTTTCTTATTCTTAGTAAACTTATATCAAATACGTCTTCTATTTGCTTTCCTAAAATTGGTTCTCTCACAAGAACAGAGTTCACAACATCAATTAAAAAATACTTCGAATGTAAGAAATATTTGAAAGTTATCACCCAGCCAAAGGCAATGAACAAAATTATCAAAACGGATAAAAACATTCCTGCATTGACATAAAAGGCATATCCAAAAACTAATATCATTAATGTATAAAGAATAGAAAGAACTATTGCTTGCAATAAGCTTCCATTTGACTTTATTTTTATATGACTGTCGTCTTTTATTTCGAAAATTGGATATTTAAGTTTATATGTCATTGTTTTGTATATCCGTATAACGCCATGCTGTGGGGCGCCGCACAGCGGCGTCCCAGCCCCTTTAGGGGCGACACCAGCAACTTGTTAGCATGGCAGCCCACCCGCAAGGGCAAATGGTGAATGATGCAGAGGATTAGCAGCCTTCTTGCTGAACTGATTGAAGCGCACAATCTCTGATATTTAAAAGCTTCCAGGCGATAAAGAAGCTGATGCAACTTTGAACTGGCATAGGGCAACTGAGCAAAAAGTACCGATAAACTGAAAACCAACGCTGACATGCCCAACGATACACCGCAGATTTTTCAGCGACAGACTTCACACCAGCAGACATGAACTGCTGAGAACTACTGAAAAGTTAGTGTAACAGTGTCTTTTTGCTGGGAGGTTCTAACTCGAAACCCACCATAGACAGTGAACCCAAAAGCTCTTTTTGAAAACTGGTCTTTTCACAACCAGAAACTCTCTATTATTGCTGCCTGCTAACGCCGCGCACAGCGGCTGGCAAACCTGTCACTTTTTGTGCCACAGGCACAAAAAGTGACAGGTTTGACAGTCCGTTGCTGCGCCTTGTTATGTGCTGGCTCCACTTTAACGAATCTCTGGTTCTATGCTTTTGACTTTACTACAAAACTCTTCGATTTCTTGCCTGCTAAACTTAGTCAGGACTCTTTGATCGGATGCTGGTTGATCCGATAGACTTACATTGTTTCTTCGTGCTGTTTTTGGACGAATTGGCCTTTGAGTAAAACCACCACCGCAGTTTGGACACACATTGTGCAGCACATTTTCCACGCACGTAGAGCAAAACGTGCACTCATAAGTACAGATGCAAGCACCAGTGGATTCGGGCGGTAAGTCCTTATCGCAAAGTTCACAGTTTGGACGTAGCTCTAACATATTTAAACTTCCTTATTTCTCACCAAGTTAAAATGCGCGTTGTCTGAGTACGATGGCACATAACCGCAAAGCTGACGGGCGCACAGTATGTGCGTCCCTGTTGAGCGTGTTGTTATGTGGCGATTGGCACGGAGAGCAAGATAAATGACTCAGGAGCAACTGATTAGTGAATTACAGGCATACATTGATCGACACTACAATGGTGCATATTCTGGCATCGCTTGAACACTGATTCTGGTAACTCTTGAACACCTATTCTGGCGGCGCTTGAACACCCATTCTGTTAACTCTTGAACACTTTTTGGCGATTTCCAGAATCGCTGTTCAACTGCCCAGAATCCGTGTTCAAGCCTCCAGAATCTGAAACCTCTTCTTTCGGTAGATTATCTCTTACGCATTGATTTCCTTGAACTTTAGCCGCTGACCTTTCTAAACAGAAAGGACAGCAGCCATGCCAGATAACAGGATTTCCATGCGAAAACTTCAAGAAATACTCCGGATGCGCTTTGAGTACCGCCTCAGCATCCGGCAAATAGCTCGCAGCACGCGGGTTAGTGTTGGCACTGTGTCCAACTACGTTCAGGCCTTTGAGCGGTCGCCACTGAGCTGGCCTCTGTCCTCAGATTGCTCTGAGGCTACTCTGGTGCAAACATTGTTCCCTGAGGCCCCACTGTCGAGCCGCCAAGGTCTGGTCGACCCGGTCTGGGGCGTTATTCACCAGTCACTCAAGCGCAAGGAGGTGACCAAGCAAATACTCTGGGAGGAGTACTGCCAGGAGAGCACTCTCAATGCCTACAGCTACTCGCAGTTTTGTCACCGCTACAACCAGTGGCTGGGCTGCCAGAAACGTTCCATGCGACAGCATCACAAGGCGGGTGAAAAATTGTTTGTAGACTACGCCGGTCTTACGGTCACTGTCGTTAATCCAAAGACCGGTGAGATCGCTCATAACGCCCAGATTTTCGTAGCGGTGATGGGAGCCTCTAACTACACCTACGCAGAAGCCACCCTGTCCCAGAAGTCCGAAGACTGGCTGGGGTCTCATGTTCGGGCCTTTGAGTTCTTTGGAGGTATTCCCGCTGTCGTGGTACCAGACAACCTCAGGAGCGGTGTCAGTAAGGCTTGCCGTTATGAACCGGACCTGAACCCGGCTTACCAACACCTGGCCAACCACTACCAGGTGGCGGTCATTCCAGCTCGGCCCTACAAGCCCAAGGACAAGGCGAAAGCCGAAGTGGGTGTACAGTTGGTTGAACGCTGGATACTGGCCAGACTTCGTCATGAGACCTTCTTTACCCTGGCAGAACTGAACAGTCGTATACGGGAGCTATTGACTGAACTCAACCTTAAGCCCTTTCAAAAACTGCCAGGTACACGACGAAGTACCTTTGAGCAACTGGATGAACCCACTTTGCGACCTTTGCCCAAACAGGCCTTTGAGTACGCTGAGTTCAGCAAAGCCAGGGTGAACATTGACTATCACATTCACTGTAAAGGCCATTACTACTCAGTGCCTCATCAGCTGGTCAAGAAAGAGGTGGAAGTTCAGGCAACAGAACATACGGTCACTGTCTTCTGCAAAGGTGAAGTTGTGGCCTGTCACCCCCGTAAGTTCACAACCGGTTTTACCACTCAATCAGCCCATATGCCTGAACGACATAGCAAGCACCAGGAGTGGACACCGGAACGACTGCTGGAGTGGGCAAAACAGCTGGGCCCCGATGTTCACTGGATAACTCAGTATCTGTTGAACAGTCGTGAGCATCCGGAGCAGGCTTATCGGTCTTGCCTGGGGTTATTGAACCTCAAACGGGATTACGGAGCTGACCGGTTAAACAATGCTTGCGCCCATGCCCGGAAAATCAAAGGTTACCGACTCAAGAATATCCGGGCGATCCTGCAATCAGGTAAAGACAAACAGGCTCTTCAACCTGAGGTGAAACAAACGACACTACCTCTTCATGACAGCCACGAAAATGTTCGTGGTGCAGCCAGCTATCAGTAACCGGAGACGTATCATGATGAATCAAACTCTGACCCGTCTGCGGTCACTGCGCCTGACAGGCATGGCCGATGCCCTGGCTCAGCAACTGGAGCAGCCCGGCACCTACGACAGCCTGAGCTTTGTGGAGCGGCTGGCCCTCCTGACAGAACAGGAAGAGACCGAGCGCAATAACAAACGTCTTGCCCGGTTACTGAGGGCGGCCAGATTTAAGCTGGCTGCACGGGTAGACGACATTGACTACGAACATCCCCGGGGGTTGAAGAAAGTCCAAATAGCCACATTGTCCAGCGAGGATTGGTTAAACAGGCACAGGAACCTGCTGATTACCGGACCTTGTGGCAGTGGTAAAAGTTACCTGGCTTGTGCACTGGGACACCGGGCCTGCATACAGGGTTACAGTGTCCGCTATTACCGACTCTCGCGCTTACTGGAAGAGCTGAGCCTTGCCCATGGTGATGGCAGCTACAGCAGGCAACTCAAGCAACTGGCGAAGGTGGATTTGTTGATACTGGATGACTGGGGGCTGGAACCTCTGACCCAGCAGCAACGCAACGATTTACTGGAAGTGATGGATGACCGTCACGAACAAAGTTCAACGTTGGTTACCAGCCAGCTACCGACCCGGCAATGGCATGGCAGCATCGGTGATGAGACTCTGGCAGACGCCATTCTGGATCGCCTGATGCACAACGCCCACAGGATTACGCTGAAAGGGGAATCCATGCGCAAGAAGCTGGGAAAACTGGAAACACTTGAACACTTGGACTAAAAATCAGACTGGGTGATGCGTAGGAGATCCAGGGTGTTCAAATGAACCAGAATAGGTGTTCAAGCTGACCAGAATATGCAAATGGTCGTCAAATAGAAATGGCTAAAGCACTAGGGGTCAATGGAGCTTACCTATCTAGTGTAATGAATGGACACAAAGAGCCTAGCGGACAAATATTGCGGTTACTGGGATTAAAGAGGTTGTAAGGATAGTGAAATATGTTGAGGTCACTTGATCCGCCCAAGCAGCGTGGGTTTACGAGTCATGCTCTACCTACCTCAAATATATTGTATTGCAATGTGGTTGATTAAGCCACATAACCGCAAAGCTGACGGGCGCACAGTATGTGCGTCCTTGTTGAGCGTGTTGTTAGGCTAAAACTGGAAACCCACAGGTAAAAAAATGGAAACAGAAACAATCGACAAATTATTTCTTGAACTCAGTCAGATAACGAAAGCTAAAACTGAGACAGAACTGATTTTGGGCGTTGCTGTCGAGAGAGCGTTTAAAGCTGGATTAAGTATTGGTAATTCCCCTACATTCTCGATGCAAGATAGTCAAAAACGATGGGAGGGATACAGAGACTACCATCTGCAAGAAGTAGCAGAACACTTAAAAACACTTCCAAGACTTGATGAAGCCTAACGCTTACATTTCAGGGGCTGCGCCGCAGGCGCAGTCCCCTGGTAATTCTTGTTAGGTGCCTTTGTAACTCCAGTCACCCATCTGACTTTTGTCGTGGATACTGCTTTCTGGAATTGCTCTGGCCTCAGCTTCTTGTTCTTCCCTCCATGCAGCCCGGGCTTTCGCAGCTTCTCTTTCGAGCTGTTCTTCTTCCCAATTATAATTCTCGTTTTCGTAGTACTCTTCCCAGTACTCAGCCTCCCTATCCCTTTCTTCTGACTCCTCTTTCGTTAGCCACTCCCCTCCGGCACACCAAAACATTTTTTCGACAGACACAGGAAGATCTACTCTTGCTTCAAGAATCTGTAAATATGTTGCCTCCAGTTTTTCCTCTTGCCACTCCCAAAATAAATCAAGCATGTCCTGCTTATACCACCTGATCATCATTAGATCTTGCTTATCAGCTTTTTTTCCTAAATTTGCCTTTTGCAGTGCGACTACTTTTTCTGCTAGTTGCTCCAGTTGTTCTTCTAACTGGTTAACTCTTTGCCACGGTTCCATCCATATTATTCTCAATATTATTTAGAATTACAGGCTCTACCTTACCAACCTAATATTCGGCCTTTAATGTAAGCCGTAAAATAAATTTATCTATTTAAGCTGACAATTTCATCCTCCTGTTTTTAATATTAAAAACATTAACAATAACAATCTACCTACTTTGTAGTCTATTCGGAATTCATGCACCTAACGCCGCGCTCTGCGGCAAATTTGGAGCGCAGCGTAAAATTTGTCCGACAGCAGCGCCTTGTTAGGTGAATTCATAGCAGGCTTAATTCTTCAGGTGGGCGATTTTTCTTAATCCAATCTTCAATCCAAGATATAAAATCGTCAGTGAACTTAATACCCTTTACCACACCGTGATATTTATCAATCATAAATAGGTTTTTGAAATCATCTGATGGCAAATAAATGCCATCTTCCTTTTTGATAATTTTGTTTTCCAGAAGACATTTATTTAAAGCCCTTGTATTGCTGAAAAACTCCTCTCCTTCACTTTGTAGATATTCAACAACTTCAGCGGCGGTATATCCGTTATTTTTTCTGAATATAAAATCAATTTCGGTTTTTGCTATCTTTGATGGAGGAAGATATGAATCGACTTCCTTTAAATATACTTTCACTTTTTTATCATTTTCCAATGCTCGATTAATATTTGCATAGCTGCCTTTGCTAACGCCATCCCACACTACAAGACTGTAATCACTTTCAAGTGTCATGGCAGCATCTTTTTCTTTTTGTCTCTCACGTTCTTTTTTTGAATCGCTTTGAACATTAACAAATTTCGACTTAAATCCTGACGCTTTATAGCGTGGAGATTGATAGATCGAATAAACTACAACAGAGTTATAGCCAACCTTTTTGCAATAATCCTGCACCATTGTATCAATGCCGTTCGCGTCACCCACTAGTATTTCGATGCCGCCCTTACAAATGGCATCGATACTAGACTTCACACAATTTGGCAGCTTTTTAATAGTGATTGAACCTGATATAAAAACTCTTTCACTCATCTGTTTACTCTCGTCTTTGTTAGCGTGACGACATAGACGTTTTGAACCTGGCCTTCGTTATAAAGAACTTTTGTAATTTCATTTAATGTTGTTCCCGATCGGAACAAATCATCAAATAAAAGAATTTTACCATTTTTATACCTCAGATCATCCACCTTAAATGCACCGGCAATGATTTTTTCCCTTTCAGCCTGATCGGTTACTCCTTTCAACTGATCCGTTGGTCGGGTCTTAATTAGATAATCGAGGTCATGCGGTATACCTAAGGCTTCACTAATCTTCTTTGCTATCTCCTGAACAGGTTGAAGCTCCCTACTAAATGATGGTGGGACAGAGATGATTGCATTTAAGTATGGAGTCACCACTCTTGTGCGAAGAAACTCCACAGCAGTTTTGGCTAGCGGCTCAATTTGAGAATAGTCAGAGTGATATTTTAACTGATTCAATGCCTTTCCAGTGTCCGTGTACGTAGTATCAAACCCTCCATCAGGGAGGGGAATGCTACTAACTGTATGTAAATCAATTGCCCAGCCAGCCTTCCAATTTCCATGTATTTCGTAGGACATATGCTTCTATTCACCTAACAGCTATTAGATCTCAAGCAAGTGATATTAGATATTACACTCACACGCGGCATATCCCCCTAAATCAAGAAATATCAACTCACTTGAGATATATCCCGACTTTTCAACCTGTCAAAAAGTCATTAATTATCAACAGACTATGGGCCATTTTACATACCGCCCCGAATAGGACGCAAGTGAGTTATTTGCATTTTTGGTTTTCTCTTCAATAATACTGTACAAAATAACAGTTGTTGAGTTTACCATGCCATCTCCTTTTATGACTGAAGTACGCAACACCCTCAGAGTGAAGCGCTATAGCTATAAAACTGAACAGTCCTATTGTTATTGGATCAAGTACTTCATTCGTTATCAACACATGAAGCATCCTCAGTATTTAGGGCCTGATCATGTCAGACAATTTTTGACTTATCTTGCTGTTCAGCGTCGGGTTGCGACTTCAACGCAAAATCAGGCATTGAATGCTCTGAACTTTTTATACAAACAAGTTTTAGGTAGACCTTTGGGGGATGTCAGCAATCTGGTCAAAGCCAAAAAGGCCACAAAGATTCCTGTGGTGTTTGAACGGCATGAAGTGAATGCAATTTTCGCAGTGATCAGCACTGCACATAAGTTACCGGTTCAACTGATGTATGGTTCCGGGTTGCGGCTAATGGAGTGCCTTCGCCTGCGTATTAAGGACATTGATTTCAACCGTATGGCCATTATTGTTCGCAGTGGTAAAGGCAATAAGGACCGGGTAACCATCTTGCCAGACCGGCTTATTCCTGAGCTAAAAGCTCGCATAAGCGAGGTTCGCCTTCTCCATATCATGGATAAAGAGGCCGGTTTTGGTGAAGTATGGATGCCGGATTCTCTGGCAAAAAAATACCCATCTGAGGCAAAAAGCCTTCATTGGCAGTATCTATTTTGTTCTCACAAGCGTTCAATCGATCCAAGAGATGGACGTGAGCGACGCCATCATATTGATGACAGTACTTTGCAACGAGCAGTAAAACGAGCCATTGAGTTATCCGGTATAGAAAAGAAAGGGAGCTGCCATACTTTCAGACATTCTTTTGCCACGCATTTGCTTGATGATGGCTACGATATACGAACGGTTCAGGAGCTTTTTGGACACAGAGACCTGAAGACAACCCAGATCTACACTCACGTGTTAAACCGTGGTGGCCATGCAGTAAAGAGCCCTTTGTGCAAAATATAACAGGCACGCTACCGCCCGGGGAGTTCCCCGAAACAGCTGAAGAGCACGTATCCCTGCGGCTCAATGGCTTCCTGCCTGTCTGAATGAATAGAATCTATTGAGCGACATTGTGCCAATATTCTCTATAGAAAGGTAGGTAGTAGTGATTATATTTATTGCAGTCTTATATTTTTCGTGATCCATTCACCACGCCTATACGTAGAAAAAGGCATAACAATAGGTTGGCTGGCAGGCACGACAAGGAGTGAAGTTATATGGGTTACCGGAGCGGCGATTGATGCAGGCAGGGTCAATATATTATGGCTAAAGTAAGCAAGCGTTTATTAGTCTTTAACGCTGTGTTGTTTCAGCTGGTTTGGTTTATTGCTGTGCAAGGTGACAATCTGTATGCGCTATTGGCATTACTCTTCTTGCTTGTTATGCACTTCACGCTAATGAAACCGGACGCACAGGAGTTACGACTGATCTTTGCCGTACCAGTCGTTGGTATCGTTGCTGACACTTTAATTATGAATGCAGGATGGATTGAGTATCAGAGTACTGATCATTTTCTTATTCCTATCTGGCTATGCGTTTTGTGGGTTGCGTTCGCGACTACTCTTAAACATTCGATGAGTTGGGTATTTAAGACCTTCTGGTTACCTCCATTGGTGGGCTTGCTGGTTGTGCCATTCAGTTATTGGGCAGGCATTAAATTATCAGGGGCTCAGCTTTTGATCCCCATGGAAAGGCTACTGCTGCTGGAAGGCCTGGTCTGGGCTGTTTTATTGACTCTGATTGGCCATACAACAAGAAAACAGGAACAATCCTTATGCTAGCGTCTTTAAACCCAAAATCGATCATTATATTCAACCCGGTTCTATTACTCTCTCCGTTCGCTCAAGCAGATCATCCGTCACTCACCGGTTATGCTTATCATAAGGGAACAAAAGAGCTTGCCTACACAGAAGAGCACACATTCCCGGACTCCCTGTCTCATCATGTTGTTTATAAAGAGACTGACGGAAGTATTTTCGCCAGCAAAACCATTGACTACAGCGATAGCTATATTGCGCCGGATATCATCCAGACAAATCAGCGTAATGGTGAACTGATCAAAACCGAGTTCGTGGACGATGCAATCAAAGTTTCTTACAGAACAAGCTTCGGTGCAGACACTCAACAATCAGACATTGCCTTTTCCCCTGACCTGGTGATCGATGCCGGCTTCGATCACTACATTCGTTTAAACTGGGACGCCCTCATAGCAGAAAAAGAAACAGTGATTCAATACCTGATACCAAGCCACCAACGAAAAATCGATCTCCGCATAAAAACTGTTGAATGCAAAAAATACCTGAAAAAGACTCATATTTGCTTCAATATTGCCGCAGACAGCTGGTTATACCGCATGCTCTCGTCGTCACTTACACTCAGCTATGACAAGCAAAGTCAAAAGCTGATGATTTTCTCTGGCCGCTCTAATATCAGCGATAAGAACGGTGATTATCAGGACGTCACTATTCGCTATCAATTCCATACACCTATTAAAAACCAAGAGATTAGTTATGTTGCGAATTAGCACTCTGCTGATGGTTCTGTTTTTATTTGGCTGCAACTCCGTCGATATCAGTCAATATCAAGATAACCAACCCACTCTCTCATTACCGGAGTTTTTCAATGGTCCTCTGACAGCCCACGGGATTCTGAAGAATCGAAGCGGCGAGGTAATACGCTACTTTAACGCCACCATGACAGGGAGCTGGGACGAAGAGGGGATTGGCACTCTGGATGAGGATTTTATTTTTGACGACGGTGAAAAACAAAAACGTATCTGGACATTCACACCGGATGGCAAGGGCAGCTACCTGGCCAGTGCAGGAGACGTTAAAGAAGCCGTTCCTGTGAAAACATCTGGCAATGCCTTATTTATGGCGTATGTACTGAACATCCTCTACAAGGGTGAACCTCTCGAAGTGTCGATAGACGACAAAATGTACCTGGTCAGCGATAAAGTCATCATCAATGAATCCATCATGACCAAGTTCGGTATCGACTTGGGCTATATTACTCTGACGATCATCAAAGACGGGAATGATACCGGCAGCTGAAGATAGTTTCCGCTTGGGCATTCGATCCATGCAGTAGTTTCATCTGCTTTAATATCTATTCGCGAAAGATATTCAAAGCTGGTGTGGGGCTTCTGTACTGATAGGAGCACTCAGTAATGCACTAATGAGTTTATCCTGAAAGATTGAACTCACAGAGAACTCAGGGCTCCTTTGACCAGTAGCTTTACAATCACTGCATTCAGCGTAACCAATGGATTGACACCAAAAGAAATGCCAAGGTTTGGCTGGTTATCCCGCGTAACAAAACCAACACCGGGGACCAGCTCACGAGGTTCAAATATGAAGAAATCAAAGATATTGGTCGTTTCAGGACAGTCTGGGTAGGTCAACTTCGGTATAACATTATGTTTAATGTCGTTAACAAATCTGCCGTCATAACCGCACCAGTAGATAACCTCTCTGACAGCCTGTGACAGCAGCCCATCTTCATCCATTGCCTGAGCCGCACACTCTTCTGTGAATCGGGGAAACGCCTTGTGAAACAGAGTAACAAGAATCGCCTTTATTTTATGCTCATGATTAAGTGTGGACTCCCTATTGCCAGAGTCGAACTGTTTTTGAAAACAGAGAGCATATTGCAATACCAGCCCCTGGGCATTTTTTGCCAGTTCAGAAAAGGCCACCTTGGCCCGATCCTCTGACTTTTCAAAATCAAGAAATTTCTGACACCTGCTGAAGAAAAAATAATCTTCACCCAGCTCATGCATACTTTTCGTATCACCGGAATCCCGCATACCCACTGGACCCACATTGGGATGTTCTGACGCTTTTTTCCACTGAAGCATCCTACCCTCGCTAGAGGCGTCGACATAAGAGGAAAGAACATAGTGCTTTCGGTTCGTCACTGAATCATGGTCAGCCGCCATTACCTCTGGGGCATATAATCCGCAACTGAATAACACACCGCAATCATGGGCATACTTATAGAGTCCCTCGAAAATCTGATCCGCCTTTGTTACTGGATCAAGCACATAAGGGTATAAATGATAAGGCGCATCTTTGGTTGATTTCAGGTGCAGACAATAACCTGTCTTGTCATCAATGTAGCGACACTTTTCCTCCAGTTTTGCCTTTATGGTGGGAGAAATTAATGTCGCCAGATCAGTCTGCACATTTTCCCAGCGATATCTGCCGACCACTTCAGGAATTGAGCTTTTCAAGCCATGCTGGCTGGCTATGGTTGCCATCAGGCTGATTTTATTACCCTCTTTTGCCAGTTCTTCCGGTTTTTCTGTATCGCTGAGAAATTTCAGATAATCCCAGCCACCATCCGTTCGCTGAATGACCAGCGTTCGCCCGCACACCTCGATAGATTGACCTATCAATGATGCTGTCGGGGGAGGGTCTGACCACTGCCGCGGATTGTCCAGTTTTTGCCAATCATTATCATACTGATTTTCCTGTGGCTGATAATCTTTATCCAGTGATAACAGTAACTGCCAAATGTTAGGACTTCCCACAACATTGAGGGGGTAAGCAGTTCTGCAAAACAAGGCTTCCCGCTGTTTTGCACAATCAGGATTGTTTAACCAGTTATTTAGCACATGGATTCGATGGCCTGGAGGAGCAAGCCGCAGAAATGATTCAATGATGTCAAAATGTAAGTTAGTGACGCCAGTGGTGTAGGTTACAAGTTGAGTATATGCATATGATCTTGGTGGTGTTGCCGAAGCCTCATTGCCCGGGTCCGGCCACAGGTCCGGACGGTAACTTTTCAGCCTGGTTGTGAACTTTGCCTCAGCCTCACGGTAGCGCGATTCCGATCGAACCCATGACAGGCCATCCAGCAAAAGCCAGTCCATGAATTTCCTGAAATCATCAGGATGGGTGAGGCCATTGCAGCATTTGACCTGGCTGATAAGGGTGTTCCATGTCTGACTATACTGGACATCTTCCTGTAAAAGACCTGCACTGTTTGCCAAAATAGTATCATTAATTCCCTTAAAAATTTTTGCTGCCCACAAGCTTACATCTCTCAGATCCAAAGATTTCCCATGATACGCCCATAACCCATTTTCCGATCCATAACTCCCCTTATGGCAAATGGACATTTGTTCCATGACAAGATGGATAAATGGCAGCTCATCCTTCTCTGAATACAGGTGTTCCTCGTGCATCTGCATTCCGAATTGGTCGGGCAAGGTCCATAAAAACGGAGCTATTCGATTGACTGTATTGACAAACAAGCGCTCATTGGTCAAACCAGCCTCTTTGGCCATAAGAAAAGGAGATTTATTAAGATTAACCGATACGTCTTTAAACGCCTGCCTGGAGACGGTAACACCCATTTCAGTCAATAACTCGGAGCATTGGTAAAGTCCTCCTAAAACAGCAATCATTGCAATCAGCTTCTGTTCTTCCTGAGAAAATGAAACAATAAGTTTGCGGGCTTCTTTTTGTGATTGTTGTGCAATAGCTTCAATAACAAACACCATTATTATGTTTTTTTTGTATCTGTGAATCTCTCTTCTATTAGTAAATCGGTGGTATCGAAATTGATGTTCATTCAAGTCTCTGATTATGTTTCTGCTATTGCATCCACGACGGAGGTAATTAAAGAAAATCATTAATCTGGCCAATGAAACCTTTGGTATTGATTGTGCAATTACTTCCTGAAATAACATACCATCAATGGATCGAGAATTTAGAATCTCCTCTGAAAGAAGGTCAAAGCGAGAGTCCGGATCAGCAAAAGCACCCTTGACAAATAACAGGTCCGGGCAATGATCTTCGCAGTTATCGACCAGCTTTCTCATCGTATCAAAAGGGAGGTATACGGTAGTTTCAAGGTCAAAATCAAGACAGCTGGATAGAGGATTGATGGGGAACCCTTGCTCAATAATATAGGTAAGTACTTTCAGATTGTTTTTTTCGACCCCGGCCCATGTAGCAATATCCCGTGCTATTGTTTGAACATCAACCGCTATTTTTTTCCTTGATTCAATACCGCTTGTAATTTCAAATTTATACCTGCCAACGATGTAAGTATCATTATCAAAGTATTCTTTAATCTCTCTTTTCAGCTCATTAACTTTATCCATTAGACTGATATTGACATGTAATTTATCAAATTGTTGGAAAAGTTTCTCAAATTCGTCTTTTAAACATTCTTCTTTATCATGTTCTGAAGTCAGTAATTCCAGCAACTTTGCTTGTTCTAGCTGACGATGACCAGAGCTGGGGGCTACTTTCTGGTTGCCTTCGGCCCCAACTTCTATATCGATGTTTTTCGGACTGTAAACTGTGGAATGACTGACACTGTAGTCGGTAAGATCAGGTGAGTTGTCAATGCGTTGAAATCGGGGCCCAGATACTCCGGTGTTGCCAGATACAACATTGGCAGGATTGAAGTATATCTCTTTGCCTTCAGTGGATCTTACTGTCAGCGATTTATAATTCCCTATTCCTTCACTATCACTGGCTTCGGAAATTAGGCCAGATCCAGTCATGGTATTGGTATTTTTGCCTGTTACATCCATATATGCGCACCCTTATCAAAATGTCCTTTGTACCTTTTGACAATGAGAACGAAAAAAAATTCCAATTCCCGGGCCACAACCGACAATTGCGGTAAATCCAGTGATGAGTTTATCCTGAAAAGATTGAACTCACAGAGAGGTCAGAGCGCCCCTGGCCAGTAGCTTTACAAGCACTGCATTCAACGTAACCAATGGATTGACACCAAAAGAAACGCCAAGGTTTGGCTGGTTATCCCGTGTAACAAAACCAACGCCGGGGACCAGCTCACGAGGTTCCAATGTGCAATAATCAAAGATATTGGTCGTTTCTGGACAATCTGGGTAGGTCGATTTCGGTATAGCGTTATGTTTTATATCGTTAACGAATCTGGCGTCATGACTACACCAGTAGACGATTTCTCTAACAGCCTGTGACAGCAGCCCATCTTCATCCATGGCCTGAGCTGCGCACTCTTCTGTGAATCGGGGAAACGCCTTGTGAAACAGAGTAGCCAGAATTGCCTTTATTTTATGCTCATGATTGACTGTGGACTCTCTATTGCCAGAGTCGAACTGTTTTTGAAAACAGAGAGCATATTGCAATACCAACCCATGGGCATTTTTTGCCAGTTCAGAAAAGGCCACCTTGGCCCGATCCTCTGACTTTTCAAAATCAAGAAATTTCTGACATCTGCCGGAAAAAAAATAATCTTCACCCAGCTCATGCATACTTTTCGTATCACCGGAATCCCGCATGCCTACGGGACCCACGTTGGGATGTTTTGAGGCTTTTTTCCACTGGAGCATCCTCCCCTCGCTGGAGGCACCCACATAAGACGAAAGCACATGGTGCTTTCGGTTCGTCACTGAATCATGGTCAGCCGCCATTACCTCTGGAGCATATAATCCGCAACTGAATAAAACACCGCAATCATGGGCATACTTATAGAGTCCCTCGAAAATCTGATCCGCCTTTGTTACTGGATCAAGAACATAAGGGTATAAATGATAAGGCGCATCTTTGGTTGATTTCAGATGTAGACAATAACCTGTCTTGTCATCAATGTAGCGACACTTTTCCTCCAGTTTGGTCTTTAAGGTGGGAGGTATTAATGTCGTCAGACCAGTCTGCACATTTTCCCAGCGATATCTGCCGACCACATCGGGAATTGAACTTTTCAAGCCATGCTGGCTGGCTATGGTTGCCATCAGGCTGATTTTATTACCCTCTTTTGCCAGTTCTTCAGGCTTTTCCGTATCACTGAGAAATTTCAGATAATCCCAGCCACCGTCTGTTCGCTGAATGACGAGCGTACGCCCATACACCTCGATAGACTTGCCTATTAACGATGTTATCGGAGGGGGCGCTGTCCATTGCTGTGGATTGTCCAGTTTTTGCCAATCATGTTCAAACTGATTTCCCTGTGGCTGATAATCTTTATCCAGTGATAACAACACCTGCCAAATGTTAGGACTTCCCATAGTATTGAGGGGATGAACAGATCTGCAAAACAGGGTTTCACGCTGCTTTGCGCAATCAGGATTGTTTAACCAGTTATCTAGCACATAAATTCGATGGCCTGTAGGGGCAAGCCGTAGAAATGATTCAATGAAGTTAAAATGTAAGTTAGTGACACGATTGCTATAAGTTTCAAGTTGATCACATAATGCCGGTGATGTTGTCGAATCCTCATTACCCGGGTCCGGCCACAAGTCCGGTCGGTAACTTTTCAGTCTGGTTGTAAAAGCTGCCTCTTTCTCACGGTATTTCGATTCCCCTCGTACCCATGACAGACCATCCATCAAAAGCCAATCCATGAATTTCTTGAAATCATCGGAACGGGCCAGCCCATTGCAGCATTTAACCTGGCTGATCAGGATGTTCCATGTCTCACTATAGCGGGCATCTTCCTGTAAAAGACCTGCACTGTTTGTCAAAGTAGCATCACTCATTCCCTTAAAAATTTTTGCTGCCCACAGGCTTACATCTCCCGGAACCAATGCTGCTCCATGCTTCGGCGCTAAACCATTTTTCGATTCATAACTCCCCTCCTGACAAATCGACAATTGATCCATGACAAGATGAATAAACGACAGCGATTTTTTATCTAAAAGCCAGTGTTCCTGGTGCAGATATAGCCCGAATTTATTGGGCAAGGACCATAAAAACGGAGCTATTCGATTCACTGTATTGGCAAACAGTCGTTCATTCGTCAGACCCGCCTCTTTAGCCATAAGAAAAGGAGAATTTTCAAGATTAACCGAGGCTTTTTTAAACGCCTGCCTGGAGACGGTAATACCCATTTCAGTCAATAGTTCGGAGCATTGGTGCAGTCCTCCCAAAAGTGCAATCATTGCAATCATCTGCTGCTCATCCTGATAAAATGATCCAATAAGATTACAGACTTCTTCCTTTGCTTCTTTTTGTGATTGTTGAGCCATGGCTTCAAGAACAAATACCATTATTATGCTTTTACTGTATCTTTCCATCCTGTGACAATTGGTAATGCGGTGATTTTCGAAACTATGCCTATTAAGGTCTTTAATCATGTCTCTGGCATTACATTCACGACGAAGGTAGTTAAAAAAAATCATTAACCTTCTAAATGAAACCGTTGGTATTGATTGTGCGATTGCCTGCTGAAATAATTCATCTTTAATGTATCTGGAAGTTAAAATCTCCTCGGAAAGAACGTCAAAGCGAGGATCAGTACCAGCAAAAATACCCTTGACAAATAACAGATCTGGAAAGTCTGGCTTGCAGTTATCTACCAGCTTTCTCATCGTGTCAAAAGGGAGGTATACAGTAGACTCAGGATCAAGATCAATACAGCCAGCTTTTCTTTCGATAGGAACCCCTTGTTCAATAATATAGGTGAGCACTTTCAGATTGTCTTTTTCGACCCCCGACCAAATAGCGATATCCCGTACTATTTTTTTAATTTTATCCGCTATTTTTTTTCTTGATTGAGCATCATTTATAGTTTCAAATTCTTTCCCTATGTAGCTGTAAGTACCCGTATCAATGTATTCCTTAATCTCTTTTTTCAGCTCATTAACTTCAGCCATTAAACTGATACCGACATGTAATTTATCAAATTGTTGGACAAGTTTCTCTAATTCTTCTTTTACACATTGTTCGTTATCATTTTCTGAAGTAAGTAATTCCAACAACTTTTTTTGCTCTACCTGACTATGGCCAAAACTGGTTGCTACTTTGTGGTTGTCTTCTGCCCCACCTTCTATACCGAAGGTTTTCGGGCTGCAAGGCTTGGAATGACTGACATTACCGTCGGTAAGATTAAACGAGCTGTCAATGCGTTGAAATCCGGTTCCAGATACTCCGGTGTTGCCAGATACAACATTGCCAGGATTGAAGAGTCTCTCGTTGCCTTCAGTGGATCTTACTGAGAGCGATTTATAATTCCCTATTCCTTCACTATCACTGGCTTTGGAAATTAGGCCAGATCCGGTCATGGTATTGGTATTTTTGCCTTTTACATCCATATATGCGCACCCTTATCAAAATGTCCTTTTTACCTTTTGACAATGAGAACGAAAAAAAATTCCAATTCCCGGGCAGCAACCGACAAATTGCGGTATAACCCCTGCTCACTCTGTGAAATAGCCTTATCCGCTGCACTGTCTGTTCAAGAAAAGCATTCAAAGCTAGTATGGGTCCACTAATCTGAGGATTTAGAACATGAGCGAACAAGACAAATACGCCCCTCCGGCGGTCTGGACCTGGGACGATGAATCCGGCGGTCAATTTGCCAATATCAATCGTCCGGTATCTGGTAAAACACACGATAAAGAACTGCCCAGGGGAGAGCATCCTTTCCAGCTTTACTCACTAGCCACTCCCAACGGAGTAAAAGTCACCATCATGTTCGAAGAGTTGTTAGAGAAAGGCATTGATAAAGCCGAATATGATGCTTATCCAATCAAGATCATGGAAGGAGAGCAATTCGGTAGCGGGTTTGTCGATATCAACCCCAATTCGAAGATTCCGGCATTGATCGATAACAGTGGCGAGAAGCCGGTTCGTATTTTTGAATCCGGTGCCATTCTGGTTCACCTGGCAGAAAAGTTTGGCGAATTTTTGCCGCAAAAAGAGGGTCGTGCAGAAATCATGTCCTGGTTATTCTGGCAGATGGGCAGTGCACCCTTTTTAGGTGGAGGCTTTGGCCATTTTTATACCTATGCACCCGAGAAATTTGAATACCCGATTAATCGTTACACCATGGAAGTAAAACGCCAGCTGGATGTACTGGATAAGCAACTGGCGAAAAACAATCATATCGCAGGCAATGAATACTCCATCGCCGATATCGCTATCTGGCCCTGGTACGGTGCTTTGGTCTTGGGTCAGCTGTACAACGCGGCAGAGTTTTTGAGTGTGAACTCTTATAAAAACGTTAAACGCTGGGCAGAACAGATGGCTTCACGACCCGCAGTTAAACGCGGCAAGATGGTCAACAGAACCTGGGGAGAACCCGAGGAACAATTGCCTGAACGACATGATAAGACTGACTTCGAATAATTGAGAGCTGTTTGTCATTAATAAATTCAGCAAGTTGAGGCCGGTCTTATAATTTTCACTCTCTTAGTCCCAAATGCACTCTCACACAGGAGCTTGGATACGGGCCAAAAGATAGAGAAGATATGGGGGGGGGTAAAAAGTGCAGTCAAAGATTCTGCTTCAGGTGGATATGACCTGTGGCATGACAAAGTCAGTCCTGCGCACAACAGACCTACAATGCGTCGCTCTGAAGTGGGAGCTGAAGCAGAATCTATGTAGCATGATAATTTACCTGTAAGGTGGTGGCTAAACTTTTGTATCACTAGCCCATTTTCAAGACACCTTCTTTGTCCAATGTGGCAAATGATTTTATGATCGCTTCATTTTCTAAAAGAATGGCTTCTACAACAGCCAGTTTTGCATTTCCTGTTGTCAGATAAACCAATTTTGGTGGATGGCCGTACTGAATTGCATAGCGAAGAAAATCTTTGTCTTTGGTGACAATGGTTAACTGTTGTTTTTTTGCATAACACCAGATTTCAATATCAGGTGAGTTATCCAGCTTTGAATGCAAAACATGCAAGCTTCCGGGGTATGTATCATTGATTCTGGCAACAGGTTTTGGTGAAAGGTTTTCATCCAACAATAGCATCAGGCGGCACCAGATAGCTGATTGGCTGCATAGAGCAATGCAGCCTTAATATGTTCAGCCAGAAGATTAGGGTGTTCATCAAGTATTTCTGCTTGCGTCATACCACTTGCCAGCATTTCCAGTATGTCCGTAACCGTTATTCGGGTCCCTTTTATACAAGGTTTTCCAAAACGTTTTGCCTGATCAACTTCAATATGCTTCAAATAGTCTTCTTTATTCATAATTCTCTCCCGAATAAGCCCGTAAACATTCTACAACGGGCCAGTAGCGTGTATTTCCTCTATATATTTAAAACACACTTCTACACATCTACACAGCTTCATCATTCTAGCAGTAACTTCCAGGGAATTAATTTTCTTGGCGAATATTATGCACCCAGTTTTTTAGCTTGTTCCCATAGTATGGAGGCTGCCAAATAATCCTGGTTTCCTCGCCTTCAGGCCCTTTGGTTCCAGACCTGGAAACCAGCACTTTGTCTTGAGTTTCGGGGTCCGCTTATCGGGATGTATATACTCCAGTGCGAAGCATAGGAGCAAGCCAGTGACATATTTTCCACCTCAACCAAACAACCTCAGCCCAAAATATGTTATAAACCTTCACTATGAACAACATCAACATCCAATACTACAAATCACCCGTTGGCGAGCTGATGCTGGGCACCTATGACCAGCAGCTCTGCCTGTGTGACTGGCGCTATCGAAAGAAAAGATTGCAAGTTGACGCGCGTGTCAGAAATGGGCTCAAAGCTGAGTACGTCGAGCAGGACAACGAAGTGATGGCACTCACCCGGCAGCAGTTGGAAGCGTATTTTCGTAAAGAGCGGAATAGCTTTTCAGTGCCTCTGCTTCTGGTTGGCACTGCCTTTCAAAAGCAGGTTTGGCAAGCTCTTATGGATATTCCCTATGGAGAGACCACCACCTATGCCGGACTGGCAGAATCCATGGGAGACAGGAACGCCCTGAGAGCCGTAGCCAATGCCAATGGTGCAAACGGCATTTCAATACTGATTCCCTGCCACCGGGTTATTGCCAGCAACGGTGAGCTTCAAGGTTATGCCGGCGGTAAACCGGCTAAACAAAAGCTACTTGATCTCGAAGGTGGCTTACCTGATCAACAGGGTTCGCTGTTTGATTAACAGGCAGGATGCACAAAACCTCCAACTCAATATAAAGCCCTTATGATCAATAACATACCTGGAACTTAATTGGCACTGGTTGAATCCTGTTATGCCATAGCTGCCCAACAAGATAGAAACTGATAAACTCCGCAGCCTGTTACAGGAGTTTTTATGTCAGGCACATCTCAAAAGAAGCAGGCTCAACCCGCACCCGTTTGGCGGCGACTGGCTGCCATGATCTACGACAGTTTTCTGGTTTTGGCCATTATGTTTCTGGTGGGTTTTATCAACCTGGGCATTCAAATGAAGGTATATGGAGCTGAAGAACTCAAGGCCATGACAGAGAATGGGCAATCCATTGGCGGGCCCTTCTTTTATGCTGCGCTTTTTCTGAGTATTTTCAGCTTCTTTGCCTTTTTCTGGACTCGTCGAGGCCAGACACTGGGCATGCAGGCCTGGAATATTCAGATTGTGGATCGGGAAGGAGGTTATATCTCTATCGGCCAATGTCTGATTCGCACACTGACCGCTATCCCTGCCCTGTTACTCTGCGGACTGGGAGTCTTCTGGTGTCTCTGGGATCGGGAACATCTCAGCTGGCAAGATCGCTTGTCCCGATCCAGAACGCTGTATATTCCTAAACAAAAGTCCTGACCGAATAAATCACAGGCAGTCAGCCTATGTTAGCTCAATGACTGCCTCAGGCACCTGGATTTAACACCATTCTTACTCTCTCAATACAGCCAGCCATCTTCCGAAATAAGACAGCACTCTGTCATCAGGCAGCCCGGTGTAGCAACAATGACCCTATACCAATACAGATCAGAACCGGCAGCAGAACAGAGAAGACTGGCGGAAAACCAAACACCAGGCTGGAAGGCCCCAGCAGGTTCTGCACAATCATAAATACAACCCCGGTAATCACGCCCGAAAAGATTCTCAGCCCCATACTGACCGAGCGCAGAGGACCAAAGACAAAAGAGATTCCCACCAGCACCAGGGAGAAAATAGACAAGGGTTGCAGTGCTTTTGTCCAGAACGCCAGCGCATATTCACCCGTATCCAGTCCCTGCTCTTCCAGATAAAGGGTATAAGTATTCAGGCCTGATATAGACAAGCCATCGGGCTTAACCACCACCACTTTCAAAAGCGTTGTTGTCAGGTTGGTATCCCAGGGCTCTGTATTCACTGTTTCTGAAACGACTTTATCGCCTTCCATACGACTAAGGGTGACATCCTCAAGCAGCCAGTGGTCCTGTTGATAGATCGCCCTTCTGGCAAACGAACTCTCCTTGAGTCTCATATCATCATCAAAAACATATCGACTCACACCGTAGAGCACACCATTTGGCTCAACGGCATTAAAATACATAAATTCATTGCCTTCACGATGCCAGACCCCTTCTCCGGAATACTCGCCATTGTGGGATCGGGCGATATTCTTCCGGCTTTCAGCAATCTGCTCTGTGGCGGGCGCCACATATTCACCCAATACGATGCCTATGAAAATCAGCACCAGGGCCGGCTTCATCACAGACCAGACCATCCGCCACAGCGAAACACCTGCGGCTCTCATGACCACCAGCTCGCTGTTTGAGGCCATACTGCCGAGGCCAGCAAGACATCCAATCAAGGCTGACACCGGGATGAACTCATAAATCTTCTTGGGGATGAGAAGCAAAATATAGACGACCGCATCCGCCATCTGATAATTGCCACGAATATTATCCAGCTCGCCCAAAAACGCGAACATGGATTCCAGCGCCACCAGAATCAAAAGCACCACGACCATGGAAGCCAATACGTTCCATGCGATGTAACGGTCCAGCTTACGCATGAGCAACTTTCCTTTTGGCAATCATGACCCGCAAAGGCTCCTGAAAATAAACGACCAATCCAAGCAGCAGATAAACCCCATGCACCCACCAGACACCGACCTTTGGAGAAAGGCGACCATCATCAACCATTCCACGGGTTGAAATCAGTAACGCCAGATACAGCAGATAGAGCAATACACCGGGCAAGAGTTTGACGAAGCGTCCTTGTCTGGGGCTCACTTTTGAGAGCGGTACAGCCAGCAACACAATAATTGGAATCAATAATGGCAGTGAGATACGCCACTGCAACTCAGCTATATAGGTGGGATTATCAGAGCCTAACAATGTAGAAGTCGGCAGCGCCTGCTCTTTGCTGATTTCATCTGCGACTGCATTCTCTTCCATTCGAACGCCATAGGTTCCATACTGAGTCACCCTGACTTTTTTGCCACCGGGTGTCAGATCGTAGCGATAACCATCACTCAGGATAAGATAGCGCTGACCGGCTTCCTCTGTGGTAGATATACGACCACGCTCTGCCAGCACCAGAGACATCTCTGAACTGCCCCGCCCGGATGACTGGTGAGCAATAAACACCTTCTCCATCTGTTGATTGTCATCCGTCAGCGATTCGGTGTAAGTAACCCGATTTGCCCCCTCAAACTTTTGAAAACGACCCGGTACCAGGGTGTCGAACTCAGTCATGGAATCCTGCTGATGAAGAATGGTTTCTACCTTCTTTATCCCCCAGGGGGCGACCAGAATACTTAGAAGAGCCACCACTAGCATAACGCCCAGCGCCGGAATCATGGTCATGCGCAGCAGATGGCCCTGACTGACACCACAGGCCCCCATAACCGTCATTTCATTTTCTACATAGAGCCTGCCATATGCCATGATAATGCCCAGAAACAGCCCCAGGGGAATAATCATTACCAGGAATTCGGGCATTCTATAGCCCATAATGGCAAAAAGGATATCGGCGTTCAGCGTGCCATTGGCAGCCTGCGCAAGATAGTTCACAAAACGGCCACTCATGATAATCAGGAGCACAACGCCGGTCACAGCAAATGTGACCTTGAGCATTTCTTTGGCCAGGTATCGAAAAAGGATCGAAGGCATGATCTTGAGTTACTGTTTCCGATAGTTCATAAAAGTAAAACTCACTTACCCGAGAGGTCCGGTAAGTATGACGCTTCAAGACAGACAGTAATCCTGACCATTTGTCGACCATCAAAACATGATTTTTCTGCCCGAAAAATCAGTTGTCGACACATTGATACAATAAACGGACTAAAATCTATCTCTGAAAGCCTTGCGGGAATTCACTTCTCGTGCAAGCTCTGTTCAAATACCCGATCTGACAATTATCCAACAAACCTCTTCGAGTTTATAGCCCGGATGAAAGAAGTCTCATCATTTACGTGCCTTTTGCTAAAAAAGGGTGTGTCCCCCAGGGGCATTCAGTGCTGACTCAGGTGTCCGTCGGTTCCCTCGAAATCCCGACTCCTGGTTACCAGAGCCACAAGCCCGATTAAGAGTATTTATCAGGAATTTGTCAGAAAGATTAACAGGAAATCGGGTCATCCCCGAGAGTTAGAACCGGACAAGTGTCCTATGGGAGCAACCATGCAATTTATCGTAAAAAGCGGAGCGGTAGAGAAGCAGAAAACTGCCTGCCTGGTATTGGGTGTGCAGAAGAAAGAGCTTACCGCCGCAGCCGCAGCCGTAAACGAAGCCAGCAAGGGTGCCATCAACAGCATCCTCAAACGAGGCGACCTCAAGTACAAGGCAGGTCAGACCCTGTTGCTCCAGCATGTTCCGGAAATGCCCTCTGAGCGGATTCTGCTCTGTGCGACCGGCGAAGGAAAAACCGCCCTCAAGGAAAGTGAATTCATCAAACTGGCCAGAGCCGTTGCTGGTGAACTGAAAGCTACCTCTGTCAAAGACGCCCTGGTATCCCTGGAAGATATCAATGTGCACGGCAAGGACCATAGCTGGAAAGTACGTCAGCTGGTAGAAGCCATTGTATATGCGTTCTACCAGTTCGACGAATTCAAGAGTAAAAGCGCCGATGCACTGGTACTGAAGAAGGTCACCTTTCTGGCTGATCGCAAGCAGGCAAAATCTCTGAATCAAGCTATTGCTGAAAGTCAGGCCATTGGTGAAGGTCGTAACCTGGCTCGTACTCTGGGCAACCTGCCGGGCAATATCTGCCACCCGACTTATCTGGCAGATCAGGCTAAAGCTCTGGCAAAAACCCATGCCAGGATGACTGCCAAGATTTTGGGTGAAAAACAGATGTCCGATCTGGGTATGAACTCCCTACTTTCCGTAGGCCAGGGTTCAGACCAGGAATCCAAATTGATCCTGATGGACTACAAAGGTGGCAAGCGCGGTGAGAAGCCCGTTGTACTTCTGGGTAAAGGCATTACCTTCGATACCGGTGGTATTTCCCTGAAGCCCGGTGCAGCCATGGACGAGATGAAATTCGACATGTGTGGTGCAGCCAGCATTTTTGGCGCCATGCAGACCATTCTGGCATTGAACCTGCCCATCAACGTTGTAGGCATGGTTGCCGCCGCCGAGAATATGCCCAGTGGCAACGCTACCCGTCCGGGAGACATCGTCACTTCAATGTCGGGCCAGACCATTGAAATCCTTAATACTGACGCCGAAGGCCGACTGGTACTCTGCGATGCTCTGACTTACGCCGAGCGTTACAAGCCAAAAGCAGTGATCGATGTTGCCACTCTCACAGGTGCCTGTGTCATTGCCCTGGGTCACCACACCACCGGTCTTCTGAGCAACAATGATGAGCTGACCGAAGCACTGCTGAAAGCTTCCAGAGACGCTTCCGATCTGGCCTGGCAGCTGCCAATGGGTGAAGAGTATCAGGCCCAGCTGGATTCCAACTTTGCTGATATGGCCAACATCGGTGGCCGTGCGGCTGGTACCATCACTGCGGCCTGCTTCCTGGCGCGCTTTACAGAAAGCTACCCGTGGGCTCATCTGGACATCGCCGGAACGGCATGGAACTCCGGTAAAGCCAAAGGCGCTACCGGTCGCCCTGTACCCATGCTGATTCAATATCTGCTGAACCAGCTGTAATATTCTCAGGGTTGTGGATCTTTGGAGGCTCACAACCCCTGTTTCCGAAAATCATCAACGCAACATTCGTGAAGCCGCTGTCAGGTGTCTTGCCGTAAATCTCTACTAATATGTGTCATTCACTCATATTGATTGGAGTTATGCCAGTGAATACAAGAGCAAAGCCTCAGCCGACAGAGATTAATCATATTCGCAACACCTTGACTGACGTAGTTGATGGTTTGGGTCAGACCCGTGGTGAAATGCACCAAAGGTTTGACCAGCAAGAAAAAGAACATAATCAATTCAGACATGAAGTTAATCAGCAGTTTGCCGAGTTTAATGAGCGGTTTGGCGGCCTCGAACATGAGGTTCATGAGGTTAAAGCGCGTCTTGGCGGCCTCGAACATGAGGTTCATGAGGTTAAAGCGAGTCTTGGCGGCCTCGAACATGAGGTTCATGAGGTTAAAGCGCGTCTTGGCGGCCTCGAACATGAGGTTCATGAGGTTAAAGCGCGTCTTGGCGGCCTCGAACATGAGGTTCATGAGGTTAAAGCGCGTCTTGGCGGCCTCGAACATGAGGTTCATGAGGTTAAAGCGCGTCTTGGCGGCCTCGAACATGAGGTTCATGAGGTTAAAGTCCGTTTTGACGGCCTCGAACAGAAAGTTGACCGGCAAGGCTCTGAAATCAGTGAAATCAAAGAAATGCTCCAGACCTTCCTTTCCCGCCAATAACCAGGCTGCCTGACAAGTGGTGGCGTAGGCTCCGTCCTTAAGGGCTCCACCCGACGCGCCTTCGGCGCGCAGCTAACCCAAGCGTTGACAGTTAACGACCTTTAAACCAGCATCATTTCCCATTACACTCAACGTCATGTCTCGAGTTACTTTCTATTTACTGCAACAGCAGTCTGCCCAAGCCGTTAAAAAGTTCGCCTGTCGACTGACCGACAAGGCATGGCGTAGTGGTATGCCTGTACATATTCATACGGATAATGACATCCAGTGCGAAACTCTGGACCGACTGCTCTGGGAGTGGCGTGAGGACAGTTTTCTGCCACACCAGATCATCAACAGCGAAGCAGTAATAGCGCCAATCACGCTGGGATATAAACCACCGGAATCGTTGCACGACAACACCCTGCTGATCAATCTGTCCAGCCAAATTCCGAACTTTTACAAAAATTTTGTCCGAACTTGTGAAATTGTTGACCAGAGTCCGGGCCCGGTTGAGGTTCTCCGTGAAAAATTCAGGACTTATGTTGCGGATGGCATCCAGCCGGAAACCCATCAAATCCGGGATTGAAGCCATTAGCTGGCAAAAAGCCATCCGCTGGCAAAAAAAATGAGCAGGTAGAAAATATGAGTCAGAAAAAGACGAAAGGTCTGCTGAATGAACAGGAAAGATTAAAAAGCCTACTGAAGGAAGAGATAGACCGCAATGATCATCTCAACCAACACATTCCTGTTCTTACCGACCTTGCTGAGCATGAAGGGGCCAGACAGACCATCACAGTTCTGAATGTCACCGGTGATTATCAACAGAATAACCCGCAAGAACCGCCTATTCTAAGCCCCCTGCTTAACCCCGGTGTCACGGAGTCTGAACTGAAAACCCGGCTACGCAAACAGGCCCGACTGCTGATTCAGGAGATCATCGATGAAGAGCTGGTCAGGGTCGAGGCTCAGCTGAACCGTGAGCTTAACAACTATCTGGATCACCTTCTCGATCAGATGCCCGACGGTCTATCGGATTAACGTCCGATATCATTCAGACAGGTGGCTTCTCCTATTAACACTGCCCTGTCGGTTCCGTGTATACTGCGTCGTTTAGATCAGAACCTGTCAGAACTCTGTAGTTATGGAAAAAACGTTTAACCCTCACGCGATTGAGCGCAGCTGGTATCAGACTTGGGAAGAAAAAGGCTACTTTGCCCCCTCCGGCGAAGGTTCTCCCTACTCCATCATGATTCCACCGCCCAATGTCACCGGCAGTCTGCACATGGGTCACGCTTTTCAGGACTCCATTATGGACGCCCTGATTCGTTACCAGCGCATGAAAGGCAGCAATACTCTTTGGCAGGTGGGTACTGACCATGCCGGTATTGCCACACAGATGGTGGTAGAGCGTAAAGTCCAGGCGGAAGAAGGCAAGACACGTCACGATTATGGCCGTGAAGCTTTTACCGACAAGATCTGGGAATGGAAAGAAGAGTCCGGCGGTCACATCACCCGTCAGCTGCGTCGTCTTGGAGCCTCTGTTGACTGGAACAATGAACGTTTCACCATGGATAAAGGCTTCTACAAAGCCGTTCAGGAAGTCTTCGTTCGCCTTTATGAAGACGATCTGATCTATCGTGGCAAGCGCCTGGTCAACTGGGACCCCAAACTTCATACCGCCATCTCTGACCTGGAAGTGCTGAACAAGGAAATCAAAGGGCACATGTGGCACCTGCGTTATCCTCTGGCTGACGGCGAAAAAACCGCTGAAGGCAAAAACTACATTGTCGTAGCCACAACCCGTCCCGAAACCATGCTGGGTGACACAGGTGTTGCCGTTAATGCCGCAGACGAGCGCTACAAGGCCCTGATCGGAAAAGACATTATCCTGCCACTGGTCAACCGTCGTATTCCTATCGTTGCCGATGAACATGCTGACATGGAAAAAGGCACAGGTTGTGTAAAAATCACTCCGGCTCACGACTTCAACGATAACGAGGTCGGCAAGCGCTGCGGTCTGCCCATGATTAATGTCATGACTCTGGAAGGTCATATCAGTGAACAGGGTGAAGTTTTCAACATTGATGGTTCCAGCAATCACGACATGGAAGCCCCCATCCCCGAGAAATACCGTGGCATGGAGCGTTTTGCTGCTCGTAAGGCCATTATCGCCGACTTTGAAGCGGCCGGGCTGCTGGAAGAAGTTAAAGATCACGAACTGATGGTGCCTTACGGCGACCGTTCTGACGTTGTTATTGAACCTCTGCTGACGGACCAGTGGTTTGTCCGTGCAGGGCCTATGGCAAAACCCGCCATTGAAGCCGTCAAAGATGGCCGCATTCAGTTTGTCCCCAAACAATACGAAAACATGTATTTCTCCTGGATGCAGGACATTCAGGACTGGTGTATTTCCCGCCAGCTCTGGTGGGGCCACCGCATTCCTGCCTGGTACGATGAAGAGGGCAATGTTTATGTAGGCCGCAGTGAAGAAGACGTACGACAGGAAAACAACATCCCGGCCGAAGTCAGCCTTAAACAGGAAGACGACGTACTGGATACCTGGTTCTCTTCTGCCCTCTGGACTTTTGCCACCCTGGGCTGGCCTGAAAACACCGGGCGCCTGAAAACCTTCCACCCGACAGATGTTCTGGTGTCCGGTTTTGACATCATTTTCTTCTGGGTTGCCAGGATGATCATGATGACCATGCATTTCATCAAAGATGAAGACGGCAACCCCCAGGTACCGTTCAAGTATATCTACATGACCGGTCTGATTCGAGATGAGAATGGTGACAAGATGTCCAAGTCCAAAGGTAACGTACTGGACCCGCTGGATATGATCGACGGCATCGGCCTGGAAGATCTGGTTGCAAAACGCACCGGCAATATGATGCAGCCACAGCTGGCGGCAAAAATTGAAAAACGAACCCGTAAAACCTTCTCTGAAGGTATCGCGGCGCACGGTACGGATGCCCTGCGTTACACCCTATATTCACTGGCTTCCACCGGCCGTGACATCAACTGGGATATGAAGCGCCTGGAAGGTTACCGAAACTTCTGTAACAAGATCTGGAATGCAGCCAACTATGTTCAGATGAACACCAGGGGTGAAGACTGTGGTCAGAGCAATACCGACGTTGAGCTGACTCTGGCGGACAAGTGGATTATTTCCCGGCTGCAACGTCTTGAAGCCCAGCTTGAAAAGAATCTGGCAGACTTCCGTCTGGATCACGCTTCCCAGAATCTGTACGACTTCATCTGGAATGAATACTGTGCCTGGTACCTGGAACTGTCCAAGCCTGTTCTATGGAGTGAAAATGCTTCCGAAGCCCTGAAGCGGGGTACCCGTCGAACACTGGTCCGGGTTCTGGAAACCATTATGCGTCTGGCTCACCCATTCATGCCGTTTATTACTGAAGAGATCTGGCAGAACATCAAGCAAGAAGCTGGCGTTGAAGGTGAAACCCTGATGCTGCAGAGTTACCCGACTCTGGACGAAAGCAAGCTGGACGAAACTGCCGAGCAAGACATCGAATGGCTGAAAGGCTTCATTACCGGTATCCGTAATATTCGTGCTGAACTGAATATTGGCCCCAGCCGTGAACTAAATGTTCTGCTGCGCAACCTCTCTTCTGACGACCAACGTCGCCTTGATGAAAACAGCGCTTTTCTGAAGTCTCTGGCGAAATTGTCAGACATTCGTCTTCTGGGCTCTGACGAGGAAGCACCTATGTCGACGACTCAACTGGTCGGCAAGATGGAAGTTCTGGTGCCTATGGCGGGCCTGATCGACAAAGACAAGGAACTAGCTCGTCTGAGCAGAGAAGTTGAACGACTGAATAAAGAAGTTCAGCGCTTTGAAGGCAAACTGGCCAACGAGAAGTTCATCAACAACGCCAAACCTGAAGTAGTTGCTAAGGAACGCGAAAAGTTGACAGAAGCGCTGGCTGCCAGAGAACGGCTCGATGAACAGCTCAAAGCGATTCGGGCTCTGTGAATCCGGTAGCTGTTGAGTTTATATTTTATTGAGTTCTGAAAACATAAAAAGCCTGGGTGCGAATAGCAGCCAGGCCTTTTTACGGGTCTCTAAGGGGCTGTTGATATGCCTTTATTACTTTTCCTGTCAGGTAGCGTAATCGCTAAAAACACCTGACGGATAGGAAACTAGCACAAGGGGCTTGCTTTGCAAGCCGAGCTTACATCCCCGTCCTCAAAGTACGGGGCTTTATGCTTATTCGATAAAACTGAATAAGAACTAACCAGAGCGTCAGTCTGACTAACAATATTCCTGTGGGGGCATCTAATCAGTGTTTCTCCGAAATTGATCCCTGAACTGCTGCAAGCGTATCCACTCTTCTTCAATAGCCAGTAACTCTGAAAACAGCTCATCATCAACGATCGACTCACATTGATTGTCTTCTACAACCTCCTCCGGATGCTCTGCAATCCAGAAATGCTCGAATCGACCTTCAATCTGGAGGTTCAACAGATTAGACCGGACGATTCTGGCATCAGAATCCATCCTGATAACATCTTGCCTGTCTGAGACAAAGCGTCTAATCCTTGCAAAAAGGTTTTGCCAGAAAAAAAGAAACTCAGTATTTTCAGGATTGTTCCGGCCGGAGGCGGGCTCCTGACCCTGATCAGAATCGTCAACCATTGGTGCGTCCTTACTGCCTGTTCTAATAAACTGATTATAGAAGCCTGATTATATCTCGCCGAATATCCAGATTTTGGCAGTGTTTATGTCCATTTAATCAGGCAGGAAGGAGCGTTACAAGAACCCACTAAAGGAGAAAAAAGGCCATCAAAAAAGAGGTAACAGTTGAATAAACTAGCGAATAAAGCCGGACCAGCCCCGAGAGGCTGACCCGATACAGGCTCTTGGAAACTTATTTAATATCCAGAACCTGCTCTTCTATCTTTTGTTTCCAGATTTGTGGTCCGGTTTTGTGGACAGAATTACCAGTGTGATCGACTGCTACGGTCACAGGCATATCCTTAACCTCAAACTCGTAGATAGCTTCCATACCCAGTTCAGGGAAAGCAACGACTTCTGCTTTCTTGACAGCCTGGGAAACCAGGTAAGCGGCTCCACCTACAGCAATCAGATAGACAGATTCGTTATCCTTGATCGCCTCAATCGCAGCGTCACCCCGTTCAGCCTTGCCAATCATTCCAGCCAGACCGGTCTGCTCCAGCATAGTACGGGTAAATTTGTCCATACGAGTAGAAGTGGTTGGACCTGCCGGACCCACCACTTCGTCACGAACCGGATCAACAGGTCCTACGTAGTAGATAAAACGACCTTTCAGATCAACAGGCAACTCTTCGCCACGGGACATCATGTCAACCATGCGCTTATGGGCAGCATCACGACCGGTCAGAATTTTTCCTGACAGCAATACTGTGTCGCCCGGCTTCCAGCTCTTGGTCTCTTCTTTGGAGATATCGTCAACATTAACCTTGCGCACCCCTTCACTCATATCCAGAGCGACTTCAGGGTAATCATCCAGGCTCGGAGCTTCCTGAATAACAGGGCCATTGCCGTCCAGTACAAAGTGCGCATGTCGTGTGGCAGCACAGTTTGGAATCATCGCCACGGGCAGAGAGGCGGCATGAGTAGGATAGTCCTTGATCTTGATATCAAGCACCGTGGTGAGACCACCCAGACCCTGTGCACCAATACCCAGACTGTTGACAGCATCCATGATCCCCAAACGCAGCTCTTCAACCCGGTTACTGGGTCCACGCTCTCTGAGTTCATGGATATCAATGGGGTCCATCAGAGATTCCTTGGCAAGCACCATGGCTTTTTCAGCTGTTCCACCAATACCAATACCCAACATGCCCGGAGGACACCAGCCCGCACCCATCGTCGGTACGGTTTTCCTGACCCACTCAACAATATCATCAGAGGGGTTAAGCATGGCGAGCTTGGACTTGTTCTCGGAACCACCACCTTTGGCTGCCACCTGGACATCAACAGTATCTCCGGGCACGAGAGTCATGTGAATGACAGCAGGTGTGTTGTCTTTAGTGTTTTTGCGGGCACCTGCCGGATCTTCCAGAACAGAGGCACGCAGAACATTTTCCGGATGCGTATAGGCACGGCGAACACCTTCATTCACCATATCCTCGACACTTCGGTCACTTTCGAAGCGGACATTCATACCGATCTTCAGGAAGACCGTAACAATACCGGTATCCTGACAAATGGGTCGCTTGCCCATTGCACACATTCTGGAATTAATCAGAATCTGGGCCATGGCGTCTTTGGCAGCCTTGGAGGGCTCTTTTTTCCAGGCATCATGAACAGCGTGAATAAAGTCCAGTGGATGATAACAGGAGATAAATTGCAGAGCGTCAGCTACGCTCTCAATCAGATCCTCTTCACGAATTAGTGACATTGCGCTCCCCAACTCCCATGTTCGGTCCAGAAACCTGTCGGACTCAAAGCACAGCTCCAACAGACCCCGGATTTGCAAGCTTCAATCTATTGCGATCTCTGAAGAACAGCCTTCAGGACCCTGGCCGGTTCCCCGGCTCTGTTGTTTGGTTCTGATCTGAACAGAAACCTCTGTCATATAGATCAGAACATCAATGAAGAACCCTTCGAAACACGACAGTTTTATCGGTTTCCCATGAGCTTCCCCTCCTCATTTGTCCTGCCAGTATATCAATGCTTTGCATCAGAAAACATGGATTGAAAACAGGATCTATCACTTTTTGTCACGGATTACCGAAACAAAACGACAGACAATACCTGATAACACGAGCCACAACTGAATAATGCTCTCGGTTAATACGCAAAAAAGTAAAAAACACAACAGCATTGCAAAGCAGATTTCTCTTCAGAACAGAGCAGACTGGAAAAAAACGACAAGTGCAATAGGCTGATATTTTGGAATTGAATCGGTTACCGACTCAGAGGTCTACCTTATCTTCCATCGGTAGTCATAATACCCAGTCGGCTGTTAGTTGTCAGCTGCACTGTTTCAAGCCTGACAGGGTACAAATCTGAAAAACTTGGACCACGTCGAGACCAGAGCATGATTTATTTCTGCACAGAAGCAGAGATTGTTACCACTGCTGAGAACATAAAAAGTCATTAAGTTCTTCTTACTGAAAGACACCTGTCCGGCCTTCTGAGACCTTGATCTAAACGACAGAGATAGTATTCATTATCAGTTCTGATTGATCGTTCTCAAACCAATAACCAGAAACTCTGAACTCACAAATGGAAAATGATACTTGCACCTTTTCACCTGACAGCTATCATTTGGCTACCTTAAATGTGCAGATCAAAAAAGTTTGCCAAATTATCGAAGTTTTCACGTTAGTATTTCGTTATGCGATATTTATTTATAACTTTGATACCAGTCATCATTACAGGTCAAGCTTGGTCAGTAGGATGCAATAATTGTAAATTTGAAATTAATGCAGCAAGCAACTTTTGCCCTAATTGTGGTTTTCAAATTTCATTACAACTTTTACCAACTGGTCGCCTAAGGGGAGAAGACTCTGTCGCCAGAATGGCAATTGGAAAAAATATCAGTTCTGGAATCAGTACAAATAATAAACACAACACATCTCTACATTATCATTTGAGAAGATTGCTTGAACGAGCAAGGAAAGAAGGAAGGTTTTCAGCCTTATGGCGTGATATTGATTACCTCTGTAAATTTTCAGAACATAAGGATGATTTATTCTTTTTGTATGCCCACGCAGTAGCTTTAAGAAATATGGGAAAACTAGGACAAGCGTTGAGCACTTTAAATACATGCCTGGTAAAAACAAAGTTTTCCCACCCAACAAATCTCAGAAATTTGCAAATTTACTATGAACTTTCATTTGTTCACTCTTTGATGGGCAACCATAACGATGCAATTCATTATTATTATTTATTTTTTACAAACAGAGAAGATAGGGGAATAAATCAATCGACTGTAAATTCTGCAGTAAATTCAGCAGTGATAGCTATAACTTGTAACTCTGAAAATGCAGAAGCATACAGCTTACTTTTATATTGTTGGAAGAACTTGAAACAGAAAATAAATCCCGACAATCTTGAAAAAATGCGTATTTATGGATTTCACTGAATAAATAAGGATCTGATCTGGCAACACCCGAGAGAGCTATTGGATTCTGGCCTTATATCGAAGCGATCAAATAGCTGATTCAACACCGCAACATCGCACTAGTGAAGTCAGGGGCTGGATTCTATGTACATATCTACTGATGGGACCTTGGAATCAGCTTGATCGATTACCTGTAAATTTATTTTTGGAATCCACGGTAGTGTTTTGGCGTCTGATGGTGGTGAGGAATTTATTATCTGCCTTACACCATAAATTTGTGGGCCCTCAAGCTCACCTATGATTCTTTGTATTGCCCGCCTTTGTATTATCTCCCAAACTTCCCGGAGGCTTTTATCTGGTAATGCCTTGTTTGACGAGCTGGCTTGAGACGGTTTGCGAGATATATTAATTGCATATTTTGAGTTTCTGGATGAAAGAGAGTCTATCTCGACTTTGCCTTCTGTAGTGTTGGTGCTGACAAGCATTGTTACTGGAACATCAACCGTATCTTTTCTCTTCCTGTTGTTCTTTGCTCTTGATGTACGTGGGACTTCGATGCCCAGATTAATATGCCCTGTGATACGAAATTGGTAGTGATCCTGCTCATTCGTAGCGGGGCTTTCAGAGGCAGCAGCTGCATTGGAGGGTCCTTCTTCTGCAGGTGGCGGCCGTGGGGTGGTCTCAGCCAATGTGTTGGCAGAAGGCGCTTTTCTTTTCCGCTTTGATCGCGAGGTCTCCTTGTTGGCGCTTCTGTCGGAAGCTGGTTGTTCTTCTGGTGCTGGTTTATTTTCAGTGCTGGATGAAGCAGTGCTTCCGCAAGTAGTGACTATTGGATCATGAAGTATTGGATCAATCACATACAACTGATTCCGGTTTTCAATTTCAATTTCAATAGGCCCTATCGGGAGAGCGATTGCGAAACCAGATTGTTGGCCAGCCCCAGTGGCCATTTGAATTAAATTCTCGTGCGTAAGCATCTGAAGAGCATCAAGAGCCATTACCCCTTCCTCTAAAGAAGGAGAGAACAAGCGATCCGGAGTTGAGGAGTAAGAAGGCGGCCAGAGCTCTGCAACAAAATGTGGACTTTGACTGTAAAAAGACTCAGGAAAGATAATTGCAGCACTTGGTTGTGGTGGCTGTTGATTAAGTGAGGGACCAAGAGTATGTGAAATAATAAGGTGGCAATTATCCCCTTGCCGATGTGCGACGACAATTTCGTCATATATTTCATTAATAACAATGCTATATTCGGTGGTGCTATCAACAAAATCATCATCTGCACAAGCATTGATTACTGTAAACCCAAGCGTAAGTGTAAAGAATGTTCTTGCAAAAAGACTAGAGAAAAGCATCGTTTGATACCTGATTTACTACCAGACAGAAACATTCTGGCTGATCCATGATGACCAATTGGCCACTTATAATAGCACATAACCTCTGGTTCAAGTGCTGCGCATCAGCGCATTCCTTTGGAAACATTTGTTAGTTTGCGGGATTATGACTATATTGGAATGGTTTACCTGTTGTACTTTGCAGCCACAAAATACTAAAAATATTTTTACAGGAGTAAGATCATGTTTAATACACTGTATCTTTTACTATTTTTTATATTTTCTTTCTGTTCCTTGACTTGGGCGACCGTAGAAGTCATTGGGCCAAACACTTTCACCTATACAGATAGTACAGGTAGTACAAAAACTCGACAAATTCTTGGCCACACCAGGCCTGAGAATGTTGATCAATATTTACAACTGGCTACTTCCATGTCTGAAACCACCCTGAGAGTTGATAAAAATCTCAAAGAGAGAATTATAAGTAAAGTTTACGTTATTCAGTTTTCAGCTGATCCCGATGGCCTTGTTGACCAGATTGAAAACATTGGTTTTATTGTCATTTTGAATGATGGAACAGCTCTCCTTAGTTTTGATTTTTTGTCCGCACCAGGCCAGGTTGCGAGTAGCTTCGATCAAGCCGAAGCAGGAAATAGGTTAATGTCACTTATCTCCAAACATGCTACAGGAGTCGGTATGTTGGCTCAGGGCTCAACAGAGTCTCATTTGTGGTCACTGCCCTCATCCTCGTATCAAAATTTCAAGGAATCCGGCTTTCGCAGAGGCAAGAAAATAACCAATAGATATCAAGCAACCTTTCTGATCCCCTATCTGACTTTATCTGGTCAGGGGACTTTAGAAATAAGAAATCTTGGCACATACGAATACACCATTCTTGAATCTACTTCGGTACATTCGTAGCATTCTAATTCTGTCCGATTAAATGAAGGTCCTTAATTGAAGAATAAATTTGAATCTTGGACGAGGCTAATTTTACTATCCATCACAATCTTATGTCTCTCATCAGCTTGCTTCTCGAATTATGAAGGACATGATGAGAGTGAAGTAACTATGGAAGATCAAAATTTTTGGTATCACACTTTTCAAGAGTCATTGTATTACTACATCTATATACCAGTGGATTATTACATAAGTCCAAGAGGTATCTTTCGTTTGTCATCAATATTAGCAATGGGATACAGAAACTATTATAAATTTTATTTACATCGAAGAGCTGATGATAGAATAACTCGTTGGCTTTTAAGATTTTCGCTTGCAATTATACCTGCGAATTTTATTTATGATATTTTAGAAGATAGAACAGCCTCAGGTGATAGTGATATTCCTAAAATAAAAACACGTAAAATTAATGGTTCCCCTGCTTTTAAAATAGAGCTTTCGAGCTTATCAAAAAACAGTGCTCTACAGAATATATCAAAACCATTACTAAGTCGTGGTGTTAACAGCATTATATTCACCTCCTCCATAATAGACGACGAAATACATCTTTTAGGAGAGTTAACACAAATTAGCAAAAACGATAAAATATTCTTTGATATTTTTTTCCCCAAATTAAATTCTGACAGCTATTATTGGCTTGAACTTTCCCGCTGTGTCAGGATAGTTGTCCCGCTCACTGATTAACCAATAAAAGCTAGACAGTGGGCGATGGACGTTGAATATGCCTCGTTTTTCAGAGGAACGTAAATCAGCTGTTTTGAAAAAACTGTTACCACCACACAATCGCTCTGTGCCGGATGTTGCCAGAGAGGAAGGTATCAGCGAACAAACCCTGTATAATTGGCGTAAAAAACTACGGGACAAAGGATTACCTGTGCCAGGGAACGAACAAAAATCAGAACAATGGTCTGCTGAAAGCAAGTTTGCCGTGGTCGTCGAAACCGCTGCTTTGTCAGAAACAGAGTTAAGTGAATACTGCCGTAAAAAAGGGCTTTATCCTCAACAAGTCAAGGAGTGGAAGCACGCTTGTATTTCAGGTGCTGTTCAGGCTTCTCAGCGTGCAGACCAGGAAAGCAAGCAATTAAAACAAGAGCGTAAGCGCAATCAGAGCCTTGAAAAAGAGCTTCGCCGTAAAGACAAGGCGTTGGCAGAAGCTGCAGCCCTGCTGGTGCTATCAAAAAAGCTCGATGCCTTCTACGGGATAGACAGCGAGGACAACTGACACCTGTCGATAAGCGCCGCCAACTGCTGACATGGTTTGATGAGGCTATAGCAAACGGCGCTTCTCGCTGGAAGGCTGCTGAACAATTGGAAATATCCCTGAAAACACTGAATCGCTGGCGCGATGACAATGGTGCAGTGTTAACGGACAAACGCCCGGATGCCTTGCGCCCGGTACCCTCTAACAAACTGACTGAGGAAGAGGAGCAACGTATTCTGACTATCAGTAATGAAGATGAGTATGCGAGCCTGCCACCATCGCAGATCGTGCCAGCCCTTGCAGACAAGGGAGTATACGTTGCTTCTGAATCTAGCTTTTACCGTGTGTTGAAAAAGTATGGTCAGTTGCACCACCGCGGTCGTTCAAGAAAGCGATCGAAAAGCAACAAGCCGACAACCTATGTTGCTACTGGCCCTAACCAGGTCTGGTGTTGGGACATCAGTTACATACCTTCCAGGGTACGCGGCCAGTTCTGGTACCTCTACCTGATACTGGACGTTTACAGTCGTAAGATTGTTGGTTGGGAGATTCATAGCCGTGAGTCTGGTGAGTTAGCCAGTGAACTGATTAACCGGACAATGGTGGCTGAAAAATGCACTAAAACACCGCTTGTACTGCACTCAGACAATGGGGCTCCAATGACGTCGAGTACCTTTAAGGCCAAGCTTGAGGAATTGGGCATTATTCCCTCTCATAGTCGCCCAAGGGTGAGTAATGATAACGCATTTGCAGAATCGATCTTTAAAACGGTGAAGTACTGTCCTCAGTGGCCATCTCAAGGTTTTCTGACGTTAGAACACAGTCGACAGTGGATGCTGAAGTTTGAGCGCTTTTATAACAATGAACACCGCCATAGCTCAATCCGCTTTGTGACACCTGCGCAACGGCATGAGAAAAGAGATCAGGAAATCCTGAATCACCGGAAACAGGTGTATACCAAAGCGCGAGAAGCTAATCCAACGCGCTGGTCAGGAGTTATCAGAAACTGGGAGCCTGTAGGTGCGGTTGCACTGAATCCTGAGCGGTTGTCTGAAGCAAGAATTAACGAGAAAAAGGCAGCCTAAAATTCAGTTTTCGGGACAACTATCTTGAAAAACTCCGCTTTGTTGCAACAAATATATTGATTGTAATATTTTTTCTTCAACTCCATTAAGTGTACTGTCAGAAGAAGTGGTCGGTGAGTTAGTCATTTTTTTAGATGGCAACTATGATTTTCTGGCTTCAAGCAGCAATTTTAACAGAGCCAAAGGGATTGACTTTTCAATTAGTGAAGAGTTTGTTGTAGCAAAAATACAACGGATAGAGTCCGACATCTTTTCTTATTCTATATGTAATACTCAAACTGATACTTTGCAAATAAAAAGCAACCAACTGAACTTCTCTAATGAAACTTTAGTTTTCGAATTTAAAGAAAAATTATCTTTTCAGCCTGAAGGATGGCTTGCATATACCATAAAATTAGCTTTTAAACAGCTTGAACATATTTTTCTTATCATGACAATTGATGCGTTGTTTGAAGATTTTTTTCTAGGAGAGTGCGCTATTTGCCATAAAAACATGATCGTAGGAAAAGTTTCGATGGCTGGCTGTCATAGGCATTATTTTTGTACCTTATGCCTGCGTCAATGGGCACAACATGGCTCTGGAAGGTGTCCATATTGCAATAGGTAGTGCCAAGCCTAACAGCTATCAGAACCCCAGTAATTGATATTGGATATTACACTCATGCAGTTTATACCCTCTGAATCAGGAATAATAAATTCACTTGGAGCTATCCCAACTTCTCAGTCTTTTGGAACCTTTAGTATGCGTTCAGATCTATCTGCCAGTAGCCAACATCAAGCCATTGGTTAAATTTAAAACCAACTTTTTCAAAGTGTGCTACTTTTACCGTTCGAAGCTTCTCATGGAGCTTGACGCTGGAAGCATTTGGAAGGGTAATCCCACTGATCGCCATACGAACCCCAGATTCTTTGAGTCTTTGGAGCAGTAATGAATACAGCTTTGTGCCAAGCCATTTGCCTGACATTTTATGCGATAAGTAAACAGTTATCCCAACAGAGAAGCGGTAGGCACTTCTATCACCCTGCTGGTATTTTTATTTTTACTGGTCGCGAACAATAAGTATTCCTAACACAGTTGTTACTATTCATTGAACTCTTTGACAACAGAACAGTCAAACTAATTATTAACGATCAAATCGATTCTCTTAAAGAGAACAAAATAAAAATAGTAGGGATAGCTCAAGCAGCGCTATACAAATCCCTGAGTGCAATGATATGGAAAAAGTTTACTTTAAATACAGATAATTTTAAGTCAGATGAGCATCTTGATCGAAGTTTATAAAGCCTGCTTCAGCCACTTCCCGAAGGCGAGACATGTGGATGGACGAAGTCTCGGAAGAAACTGGAATCATTTGTTAGCATCTATGCTTGTTTTTTTAGGGAGTAAGTACAATGAAAAAATATACTTTAATAATCGCAATATGTTGCTCACTAGTAACTCAATATGCAAAGTCAGCCCCTCTCCCAAAAAATGAGGATGAATTGAGCACTTTGCACGCATTAATTAATATGACCCTCACAGATTCAGCAACTATTGAAGATAAAGAATCTAATATAACGGTCGTTCTTACAAAGTCAGATACACCTCTGCTAAAAACAGAGGATGAATTGAGCACTTTACACGCAGTAACAAATATGAGCCTCACAGATTCAGATTCAGATTCAGATTCAGATTCAGTGAATACTGAAGATAAAGAGCCTTACAAAACAGTCGGTTTTATAAAGAGATATAATATTGATAAGCAAATTTATTATGGATTATTATTAGGTGCAATACATTTTACAGAGTATCGAATTTTGTATTTTTGCATTTTACGCCCTCTGTCATTAGTACATGACCCATACGATGGAAAATTAACATTTTTAGAGGCTGTTTCAGGAGCTATCGTTGAAGAGGCTATATTTAATGGTTTGTTGCTCCCTTTAATCAATTACTCTATAGAATTGGCAACTAACAGTAGCACCAAGTTTGATGAAGAAATATTTATTTTAAGTTACAACCATCATGATAAAAAAATATTTATTATGAGTAACATCATCAAATCCACAGCATTTGGACTTTTACACCTTGCCAACAAGAACCCATTAATGGCACAAGTCCTGATATCAATGACCAACTCATTCGCAAGAGGACAATTTACTAAACATTATGGTTTACTAAGTGCGATTGTAGCTCATGTTTCTTTAAACTCTATGGGTTATTTAGTCTACATCTATAGCAGACGAGAGCACTTTTAGCGACTAACAGTTATTAGCAGTCAAACGAGCGACATTAGTTATGACTCAGACGCGTCTCCCCCCTAAGCAAGGGAGAATAAACTCATTTGAGTATACCCAAACCTTTCAGTTTGTCATAAAGCCATTAATAACCAATAGGCTATTAGCTATTTTTCCTATTTTTTGGTTTGCATACTTTTAGGTTGAGCAAACTGCATCGTTACAGATGCACTTTATTTTCCTCTATAAAACAGTATTTTTCCCACACTGCCGTCAGGCGATCTATATTTGAAGATCTTGTTATAATTTGATAGGACACGGGGACACAACAAGTTCGTTATTGCTTAAATACAACAGCACCCACGAAAAAACATGGGTGTTTCCGTAGTAAAAAGCATTAAGGTAAGATACCACCATGCCTGTTATCACACTGTCTAACCGGGCCTACCCGGTCGATAAAAACCAGAGCCTGCTGGACTCCTTACTGGCAAAGGGTGAAAAAATACCTTTCTCCTGTCGTTCAGGTATCTGTCATGCCTGCATGATGAAAGCTGACACAGGTCATCTCAGCGAGCGGAGCCAGGCTGGGCTGAGCAGTGAAAAAGTTCGTGAGGGGTATTTTCTTGCCTGCCAGTGTCTGCCTGAAAATGATATGACTGTCTCCCTGCCCGGCAGGAGCCACACCCAGGCCATCATTACCGAAAAACAGTTCTTATGCCCTACCGTTGTGGCTCTGACTCTCGCCCCCAGGCATCCGATGAACTATTTTCCCGGCCAGCATGTCTTTATCGATATAGGGCTACAAGTTAATAAAGAGTGCTATCTGGCCTCAGTGCCATCACTGGATCAGACGATGGTCATCCAGGTCCAGCGCAAGGTGGCAGATCCTTTCAGCACCTGGGCGCACGATTCTGCCGAAACAGGACAAAAAATCAGCATCAGCAGCCCCCGCGGAATCAATCTATGTGGAAGCCTGCTGGATATCCCTGACCAGATACTGATCGCTCAGGAAGTGGCACTGGCCCCCATACTGGCTTATGTCCGTGAAGCTTTGCACAATACCGGGTCCTCATCACAACTTAGAATTCATCTGATCCACGAGGCATCCAACAGCAACGATCACTTCGGTATAGAACGATTGGAAGCACTTTCACAAATGGATCAATTCAGTTATGCCCTGACAACCGGAAGACAGGATTATGGGCAATGGCTGGACTCGGCTTTACCAGAAGCTTCATCGATTAGAGTTATTTGTGCCGGCGAGGCATCATTCTGTAAACCTATTGAGGAATCTTGCTCACAGCGCCCAGGTATTAACTACACGGCCTTGAACAGTGAATTTTCCTGATCCACTTTTCTCTTCGCAACCCTCGCGTCTTCCTGTTAATCTAAAATCATATATCTGATCGTCCAAGCATGATTTAAAAGGTGGAAATGGAAGTATGACTATGCAAGATCGTGTCAGTGACAAACTGACCACTGCCCTGGAGCTTGAACACTTTGAAATATTCAATGAAAGCCATATGCACAATGTGCCGCCGGGTTCTGAATCTCATTTTAAAGTGGTTTTGGTTAGCCAGTCGTTTGAGGAGCAGATGCCGGTTAAACGCCATCAGCTGATTTACAAAATTCTGTCTGATGAGATGCAAGGGGGCATTCATGCTCTGGCCCTTCATACTTATACCCCCGGTGAATGGTACGAGCGTAAGGGCCTGGCACCTGTCAGTCCGGACTGCAAAGGCGGCAGCAAGCACTGAACTCTCTCAAACGGCCACAACCAGAGCAGGCCGCTAAAAGTAAGTTTTGCCACCTTCATGGATGAAAGGCATTTCACAATTGGTAATGGAGAACCCCAGGACGTGTGCGGCGGTGTTCAGTTCGAGTTGGATGGCCTGACCATCAAAACCTTTTTCCCAAATCCCAAAGCCCGTTTGCCGGTATTGAGCCTGCAGGGCCAGCAGATTCTGGTTCCCTGGGGACGCCGTGAGGGTCAGCCTGGTCACACACCACAAGGAGGTTGGGCAAGACTGGAATCCATTAAAAAGGGTATTTGGAATCGGTTTAGCCCCAAACCTGTCAAAATAAGTGTCGATGCCTTTATGGAAAAAGATGAAGCAGGCGAGAGTCATTGGTTTCTCTTGGAAAACCAACAGTTTATACAAGGGCTGATCGCTACTGATGGCCCTTTTACCCGGCTTTATGTCGTAACAGAAGAGAACGAACAAAGTTGCCACAAGAGTCACCGTTGGCCCAGAGTAATGGATGCACCGGAACCCCTCAGAACCGCATCAGGGGGACTTTTTTAGCAGCAGCCCGCACCACCCTCCTTTCTTGTCTCGATTATTGGCATCAGTTCAGCTCATCACTGCGTTATACACTTTAGTGCAATGATTATCTCGGTAAATCATACTTTTCAGCAGACAAACTTTGATAGACACTCTACCTCAGTTAAAGCAAATACCTTAATCAAACGACGACACGAACCATGACAGCTTATAAAAAAACTCGCCGACTTTTTGCCCTGCCCTTTATGTTGGTCAGCGCCCTGTTTCTAACAGCCTGTTCAACGCAGCAAAAAATTGATACTGAAGAACAACCCTTCAGCGGCTATCTGGAAAACTATGAAAGACTGACTGCTTTTGATGACGATACTGCCATGCGCTGGGTCAGTGGTGATCTGAAAAAGTATAAAAAGGTCTATGTTGAACCCGTTAATCTGTTCCCGAATTACAATGCAACCAATGATGCCCAGCGGGAAGTAGCTACTAAAGTCGCTGACTACCTGAACAATGGTTTCAGAGAAGGTCTGAAGCAGCGTGGGATGCTGGCAGAAAAGCCGGGACCGGGCGTCCTGGTCATTCAGCCTGCCATTACCGGCATTGTGTCAGAAATGCAGGACCTCAGACCCAGACAATTCGTTCTCCCCGTCGCAGTTGCCAGAACACTGATCAAAACAGCCACCGACCGACTGGATTACATAGTAGCCCTCTATTTGGAAGTACAACTGAGAGACGGCGAAACGGGCAAGCTTGAGGGTGAAGTGCTGCGTAAAGGAATCAATAAGCAATCGGATAATGATGAAGTCACAAAGGAAGATGTCAAAGCGGTTCTGGATGACTGGTTGGAATTCTACAACCGTGGTCTGGACAAGCTAACCAACAAAGAGCAGTAAAACCCACCAACACGGCTGCCTGTCAGAAACATCAGGCAGCCAGCCCTTTATTCCCCTTAACGACTCAGGACACCGAGGTGTGCAGCCCACACTCCCGATTACCAATCACTTTGGTAGGGTCGTAATAATCTTCTTCAATAGGAAGGTCGTTCATGACCAGATACTCTTCAACATCCAGCTCTGACCAGTTCAACAGAGGGGCCACCCGGTAATAACCATCTTTGGTTTCACTGACGACCTCTAGCCCCTGACGAAAAGCGGTCTGGTCTTTCCTGATGGCCGTCAACCAATAGTCCGGAGAGAAACTCTGCATGGCCCGTCCAAAAGGCTCAAGTTTGACCTGACGGGTAAATTCGTCATGAGCAGGCGTATCCACCTCCGGCACACCGCCCATAATGGCATCGCGGTAAGCACGACTGTACTCTGGATGATAAATCTGAATGTTCAACTCCAGCTTCTGGATTAAACCCCGGGCGAAGCGGTACGTAGCATGCGTCCCGTAGCCTGAATCAATCCAGATAACCGGCAAATCAGGTTGAACCCGGGTAGCCATATGCAGAATGGCAGCCTCATGGGGACCAAAGTTGGTGGTAACCAGCGGCTTGACGGCCTTTTGCAGAGCCCAGCGGATTATCTCTTGTGGCGAGCGCTCGGCAAGCTCACGGTTTATGGTCTCCAGATCCATTGACTTCCCCCGAAATGTTTCTTCTTTAACACTTATGTCTTGATTCATTCGAACTATAGGTGATGAAGTTCCCGGGAAGCAATGCATCGTCTAGAACATATCTTTCTTTGCAAATAGTGAGTTGGACTAATGCCCCAGGTCAGAATTAAGACAATTGCAAAAGAATGATAAAAATCAGATCTTCCGTACCACATGAAGACCATGCCTGACAGGTAAGAGAACATTATCCAGATCCTCTCTGGAAGACAGATAACGATTAAGCTCTGCAATCACCTCGTCCCGCTCATCCTGAGGATTCAAAACACCACCTTTCCAGAGGGCATCGTCAATGACAATAAGCCCCCCCTGCTTGAGCATGGGGAGTATAAGCTCCAGGTATTCAAAGTACTTTTTCTTGTCGGCATCAATAAAAACAAAGTCGAGCTCACCCTCGATGGTAGGGATGGTTTCCAACGCTTTGCCAAACAGTACTTTCAACTTATGAGAATGAAGTGATCGATCAAAGAATTCCTCTGCAATAGCAATGGCTCGCGGGTTGGTTTCACAACAGTAAATTTCCCCATCCTCTGGCAGTGCTTCTGCCATGGATAAAGCCGCGTAGCCGGTGAACATGCCGATTTCCAACACTCTTCTGCTATTGCTCAGGGCCACCAGCAGTTTCAGGGTTTGTCCCACCATTCTTCCTGACATGTTCCCCGGGTAGCGGGTCCGGTCCTCCGTCGCCTGGGCCAGCTCTTTCAGAAGTGACGATTCACCGCCGGTAATGTCATGGCAATATTGTTCAATATCGGGATTTACAATGACCGTCATGGCCCTTCCTTCACTGCATTAACGGGCAGATTCTATCAGCAGCCTGCTCAGTAAAAAATGCCTTTTAACCATGCCCGGTTGATAAACTCATGGTAGGATTTGAAGTAGCTTCGCGAACCCTCTGAACAAGTCAGACAGGAACAAGGGGCTCAATCAAAAAAATAAAAAAAATCCATCACTCACCCAACTCCTCCAAGGCAGTAGACTGTGACAGAAAAACCCATTATAGAAATAGAATATTGTAGCCAGTGTCAGTGGCTGCTTCGCTCTGCCTGGCTAGCTCAGGAACTGCTCAGTACGTTCAGTACTGACCTGGGAGAGGTGAGACTGAAGCCCGGAACAGGTGGTATCTTTATCATCACCCTGAATGGTGAACAGATCTGGGAGAGAAAACAGGACGGCGGCTTTCCTCAGCCCAAGCAGATCAAACAGAAAGTCCGTGACCTGATAGATCCGGAACGGGATCTCGGTCACAACGACCGTTGATTTATGTTACTCCGATCAAAGTGAGGCTCTGACGATCAACCAGAGCCTTTTTCAAATATTTACGACATTTAAACCCAGTCTGACGCCGGCTTTTTGCGGAATCGGATCATTGGCAGGAACAGCCCCAGCAGAATCCCTATGATTATCGTACCCCCCCCATAGAGGTACCAACGCATAGTGCTGCTGCGAATCAGCTGGTTATTTTCAGCCTCAACCACCTCAATCCGGTTTTTCAGCTGCAAATTTTCTTCCATCAATTGTTTGTTCCGACGATCCAGTGCCTGAGGGTCGGCGGTGGCTTCTCTCAGGGCAATAAACTGAGAGGTTTTGTCATCCAGCAATTCGGCAGTTTCCTGAAGAGAACCTTTTACACTTTTCAGCTCATTCTCAGTGGCAGATAGCTCAGACTTCAGAGCCGTATTTTCTTTGCTCAGCCGCGAAACGTTTGCCAGCACTTTTGGCAGACGCTCTCTGGCAGGCTGCTCGGCCACCAGGTACTGACGGGGGATATAACCCTCTGATCCATCGGCCATTCTGACCTTGCTGAACCCTTCTCCGGCATCAGCTTCGAGAACAGTCATTTTCAGCCCTGTTTTCAGGCCCCGGTGCAAAATCCGGTATTGATTACCAGGCCCTGACCGCATTGGCACATAAACGACATCCGTAACATAACGTGTTTCAGCCTGTACTGGTTCAGCCTGAACCATTGAACCCAGCAGTACTAAACCAGTGAGTGATAAAAACAGTTTGGGTAAGGTTTGTTTCACGTTTTCTCTCTTAACCAGGCTGCCCTGTTATCAGAATTATTCGAACAGGGCCGCATCCTGCAAAACTTAATTATAAAAATGACAGACTTCCGGAAGGAAAATCAGGGCAGTACTCGCTTGAATGGCTTCACACTTACAGAATGATAAACACCGGCGGCCACGTAGGGATCATCATCAGCCCAGGATTGTGCGGCTTCGAGGCTGTCAAATTCAGCAATAACAATACTGCCGCTGAATCCGGCTTCGCCCGGATCGTTACTGTCGATAGCAGGACAGGGGCCTGCCAGGATCAGACGACCCTGAGACTTCAATACCTCAAGCCTTTCCAGGTGAGCAGATCTGGCTGTCTTGCGCAGAGACAGACTATTGTCAACATCTTCACTGATGACTGCGTAAAGCATTTATTTTTCCTCAGTCTGTATATGTCTTGAGATGACCAGAAACTGCAAGACAACAAAGACAAAAGTAAGAATCAGGCTACCGAACACCTTAAAGTCAACCCAGAACTCGTGGAAGGTGAAAGCCACATAAAGGTTAGCGGCACCCAGTAGTGCAAAGAATACAACCCAGCTCAGATTCATACGAATCCAGATCTCATCCGGCAGGCTGATGGCATGCTCCATCATTCTCTGAACCAGGCTTTTCTGGCCAACAAACTGACTGCCCAGGAAGGCGGCAGCAAAGATCCAGTTTACAATCGGCGCTTTCCATTTCAGGAAGTTTTCGTCCTGAAAGGCCAGGGTCATGCCACCGAATAAAACCACGGCCATAAGCGTAATCACCTGGCTCTTTTCAAGGGTTTTGTTCTTGATGAAGCTGCCACCATAAACAATGACAGAGGCAATGATCAGGAAGAAAGTGCCACTGATAGCACCTCCGACCTCAAGGGAATATCCGGCTACATCCACCATTCTGGGGTCCATCTTGTAGACCGTAAAAAAGATAATAAGTGGAATAAAATCAATCAGTTGCTTCATATTAAACCAGTCGGGTTACCTTGTGATTTACTTCGATATTTCGCTCAGGGTTTCTCACTAACCAAGTTCAGAGCTCGTTAAATCATCCTGTAGTTTACTATGGAACGGCTGCATTGCCATGTCTGGTCGACTCCACCCTGCCAACTTTTTAAAAGCCTTTACAGTTCCATTGGTGGTAGAGTGTACAGACAGTTACTACTTATTTGTATCGCAATGACCCTGAATGTCGACCTCCATTGTCACACCACCGCATCCGATGGTTCCATGGGACCACTGGAAGTTTATGAACGAGCACGTGATAAAGGTGTCGATATACTGGCTATTACGGACCATGATTCGGTGGCTGCACACCAGTTTCTCTCCAATAAAACACTCTCTGGCCCCAGGCTGATCACCGGGACGGAATTATCAACCACCTGGTCTGCCATGGAAATCCATATTGTCGGTCTTAACTTTTCCCTGTCTAACCCGGATCTTGAACGAATCATCCATCACCAGTGTTCTGCCAGAAAGCAGCGATCTCTGATGATCGCCAGCCGTCTGATGAAACAACTGAAACTGAAGATCAGCGCTGACACTTTGATGAATGAAGTCATTGATCTGGCATTGAACCGGCAGAAACAATCGCCTGACGGCTTTGTTTTATCCAGAGAAAACATCCAGACAGGCCGACCTCATTTCGCCCAATGGCTGATTGAAAAAGGCTACGTCAAAGAGATGCAAGCAGCTTTTGACAAGCATCTGTCGCACCAGAAAATAGGCAACTTGAAGGCCTTCTGGCCTCCCATGGGTCAGGCCGTAGCCTGGATCAGAGCCCTGAATGGTACGGCTGTGTTAGCTCACCCCGGAAAATACAAAATGACCCGCACCAAGCTCAGAGCTCTGGTCAAAGACTTCAAACTGGCTGGCGGCCATGCCCTGGAAGTCAGTGGCTGCCAACAGCCTCCCGGACAGCGGGAAGCACTGGCAAGCCTTTGCCAGGACTTTGAACTCAGAGCCTCAAGGGCCAGTGACTTTCATACCCCCACCAAACCTTGGGTAGAACTGGGCAGAGCGCCAGAACTTCCCAAGGGTACTCTGCCTGTCTGGGAAAACTGGTAGATGATTTTCTAATGCCTGAGTGCCAGAAAACACTGATTCTCACGCTCCCTTGCTCAATTAACCATCCCTCCATAGTTCGGTAACTTTTGCTAAGTGACCGGAACTTCTGGTCACCACATGGCGACTATCGTTGCTAAAGCTGGCCGATAAGATCTTTTCAGAATGGGAAACGGTGGCTTTTCGTTGCCATGATCCGTCAGCCTTCCGACCAATGATTTGAGCTCTGCGATCAAAACTGGCAGTCAGCAAATGATCGCCATCGGCATTGAAGGTGGCTGATCTGATCGAATTATTATGATGAATGGTCGTTTCTTTCCACCATGATCCATCGGTCCTCTTACCAGTGATTTGCACCTTGTCATCTCTACCAACGGTCGCCACACGGCTACTATCTGGGCTAAAGACGGCTGAGATAACACTTTTTTCGTGGGAAATGATCGCTTTTATTTTCCATGTTCCATCGTCTTCCCGGCCATAGATTCTTGCCTCATGATCATCACCAGCTGTCACCAGATAGCGGCCATCCGGGCTTAAGCTGGCAGAGTTGACAGAGTTATCATGGACAATGACGATTTCTGTTTTCCATGATTTATCCGCCTGCAGACCATGGATTTTCACCGTATTATCGTTACCGACACTGACCACATGGCGTCCATCAGTACTAAAGGTGGCTGAACTGATCGAATCATTATGGTTAATGAACATTTTTGGCTCCCATGATCCATCGTCCGCTCGCCCATAGATTTTTGCCGTAGGATCCTCACCAACGGTCAGTACATGGCAACTGTCGGGACTGAAGGTGGCTGAGTTGACAACATCGTCATGAGCAATGATGGCTTCTTCTACCCATGATTTGTCATCCTTCTGGCCATAGATTCTCGCAGTATGATCCATACTGGCGGTGACTAGCAGCCTGTCGGACTTGAGCGTCCGTAGCGAGGATTGCGAGAAATTGAGGATAAAAATTTCTGATTCCGAGGAGAATAGCGAGCTATTTGACGAGGGAGCAGGAATTTTTAGACCAATTTATCGCAACCGCAGTAGGACAGTCTTAAGTCCGACAGGCTGCTAGATGGCAGCCATTGGGGCTGAAGCTGGCCGAGTTGACACCATCACCATGGGTAATGACGAATTCTTCTACCCATAATTCATCATCCTTCTGGCCATAGATTTTCGCCGTATGATCCATGCTGGCAGTTAATACATAGCTGCCATCAGGGCTGAAGCTGGCTGAGTTGACAACATCATCATGAACAATGATGGCTTCTTGCGCCCATGATTGGTCGGCCTTCACACCGTGGATTTTCGCCGTTCCATCGTCACTGGCGGTGATCATATGGCGGCCATCAGGGCCAAGGCTGGCTGAGTTGATCCAGGATTTGTGAGCAACACTGGATACTGTCACCGGAAGCATTGTTTTTCCTAAAACATTGACAGCCTCTGATACACTTGTTTCCTGGCTGTTATACCTGCAAAGCTGGATATAATGAAATTTCTCCAAAGTCACCAACTACTATCGATTGTCAAAAGAATCAACATTTCACCATGTGACTTAGAACCTGCATAGTAATAAAAGTTCAAATTTTCTTAACTGCAATTAACATTTTTTTAACTCATTCACACATTCCACAGGCTACTGCAAAAGTAAAACATCGGAAAAGTCAGTCTGCCATCAGAACTTGGCCCTGGTAGCCGAGTGCTCCATTTTCGGGGAAAATCCATATATTTGAGTGACTAAGGGCTGAATAATCTTTATTGGCCTGCCGGGCAACGCTTCATTAGTGGCCGGAGCTCGTCGAACCCGTATCGATACTGAACAAGGTCAGCCATCCCCTGGACAGTGGCGGGTACACGACCGAAGACTATCTTTTGCAACCGCTGGAGGGCGGGTGGTTGTGCGGATGAACGGTTCGGTGTTTTTCGGTAAGCTAGCGCCTGGTTATAATGCAATAGGTTAACCATGAGCACACCGTCAACGCCCCTTAAAAAAACGGCCAACTATTATTATGGGCTGGGTATTTTTGTTGCTTTTTTCCTGGCCGTGATACAGATTGTTTCGGCACTCAATGAAGACACGTCCAGGCCATCTGTTCAGAATACCCCAACGCGCAACTCAATTTCATGGCGCTGGTCAAGAATTACCGGAACCTGTATGTCCGTGTGAGTTCTATCCCTGGGTTATGTGGCACTCTCGGAAACACACTACAGCAAAATTGAACTATCAAGGTTTAGGAATGTCCAATTTCTGTATTTAAAAAGGAGTCTTCCTATGATTCATGGAATGATAGATTCAGCAAGCGTTCAGAATAAGCCTAAGATTAGTATTTCTCCTACTTTAAAAGAAGCTTCAGCTTTTATGGACTTCAAGGTTAAAGTGATATGTAATTGCTCAGACCTCCCATATTTACCAATGTATTTTTCTTCTCTAAAAGAAATTACTCCCATTGACCCAATAGAAGAGATGAAAGAAGAATTTGAAAAACTTTCTAACACAAGGCTTTCTGATAGGGCATGCAATTTGGTCATTATTGAGTTATTAGATTCTCAAACATCTAATCTTATAGCTTTTATATCTATGCAAGATAACAAAAAATCTTTGTTTGTGAAAATGCTGGCTACTCAGGATGAATATAAAGGTCGTGGAGCTGGTCAATTTCTTATGCGCTGCGCCATTGATGTTGCAATTAAAAGAAATATTACAACTGTTAAACTTAACCCTGAGGGCAGTGCGAGACAGTTTTATATCAAAAAAATTGGAATGATTGAAAATAATAATTCTGAATTAGAGTATTCTCATCCAAGATATAACGATATCAAAACACACTTCAGCCCAGTACTCTCAAAATTCAAGCTTATACAAACCGAGGAAAAAGGCTATTTTCATGTTTCTTCTTTTTAATCCCACAAAAGCCACATAAGTCGGTACTTATGAAAAAGTAAGAAAGAGTAACATATGTGTTATGAACTATTTCTAATATTGTCTGCCATAATAATTAGTTCAGGAAGAGGTTACCTAGCATGGATGCTCAATATTTTACTAATACTTTATCAACCAGGCCATATCCCTCAGAAAATTAAAGAAATCTCAAAGCTGACTTCTGTGCAGTTAAAACCAAAAGAGGTAGAGACAAAGGAGGTAGAGACGCCCACTTGTTTCAACCCAAGAGTTATTAATGTTTTAGAAGATTGCAATATTTAATATCAACTCCGCCATAGCTAGCTACTGATTGAACCCTCAACCGGAGTTTTTCAAGATAGTTGTCCCGAAAACTGAATTTTAGGCTGCCTTTTTCTCGTTAATTCTTGCTTCAGACAACCGCTCAGGATTCAGTGCAACCGCACCTACAGGCTCCCAGTTTCTGATAACTCCTGACCAGCGCGTTGGATTAGCTTCTCGCGCTTTGGTATACACCTGTTTCCGGTGATTCAGGATTTCCTGATCTCTTTTCTCATGCCGTTGCGCAGGTGTCACAAAGCGGATTGAGCTATGGCGGTGTTCATTGTTATAAAAGCGCTCAAACTTCAGCATCCACTGTCGACTGTGTTCTAACGTCAGAAAACCTTGAGATGGCCACTGAGGACAGTACTTCACCGTTTTAAAGATCGATTCTGCAAATGCGTTATCATTACTCACCCTTGGGCGACTATGAGAGGGAATAATGCCCAATTCCTCAAGCTTGGCCTTAAAGGTACTCGACGTCATTGGAGCCCCATTGTCTGAGTGCAGTACAAGCGGTGTTTTAGTGCATTTTTCAGCCACCATTGTCCGGTTAATCAGTTCACTGGCTAACTCACCAGACTCACGGCTATGAATCTCCCAACCAACAATCTTACGACTGTAAACGTCCAGTATCAGGTAGAGGTACCAGAACTGGCCGCGTACCCTGGAAGGTATGTAACTGATGTCCCAACACCAGACCTGGTTAGGGCCAGTAGCAACATAGGTTGTCGGCTTGTTGCTTTTCGATCGCTTTCTTGAACGACCGCGGTGGTGCAACTGACCATACTTTTTCAACACACGGTAAAAGCTAGATTCAGAAGCAACGTATACTCCCTTGTCTGCAAGGGCTGGCACGATCTGCGATGGTGGCAGGCTCGCATACTCATCTTCATTACTGATAGTCAGAATACGTTGCTCCTCTTCCTCAGTCAGTTTGTTAGAGGGTACCGGGCGCAAGGCATCCGGGCGTTTGTCCGTTAACACTGCACCATTGTCATCGCGCCAGCGATTCAGTGTTTTCAGGGATATTTCCAATTGTTCAGCAGCCTTCCAGCGAGAAGCGCCGTTTGCTATAGCCTCATCAAACCATGTCAGCAGTTGGCGGCGCTTATCGACAGGTGTCAGTTGTCCTCGCTGTCTATCCCGTAGAAGGCATCGAGCTTTTTTGATAGCACCAGCAGGGCTGCAGCTTCTGCCAACGCCTTGTCTTTACGGCGAAGCTCTTTTTCAAGGCTCTGATTGCGCTTACGCTCTTGTTTTAATTGCTTGCTTTCCTGGTCTGCACGCTGAGAAGCCTGAACAGCACCTGAAATACAAGCGTGCTTCCACTCCTTGACTTGTTGAGGATAAAGCCCTTTTTTACGGCAGTATTCACTTAACTCTGTTTCTGACAAAGCAGCGGTTTCGACGACCACGGCAAACTTGCTTTCAGCAGACCATTGTTCTGATTTTTGTTCGTTCCCTGGCACAGGTAATCCTTTGTCCCGTAGTTTTTTACGCCAATTATACAGGGTTTGTTCGCTGATACCTTCCTCTCTGGCAACATCCGGCACAGAGCGATTGTGTGGTGGTAACAGTTTTTTCAAAACAGCTGATTTACGTTCCTCTGAAAAACGAGGCATATTCAACGTCCATCGCCCACTGTCTAGCTTTTATTGGTTAATCAGTGAGCGGGACAACTATCCTGACACAGCGGGCAACTGATGAAGACCATTTATCCACTGAATTTAAAATCACATCTGATAGAGAAATTAAAAAAAATCAATCTTCACTGTTTACTGTCCTTCAAATATTCAGAAAGCAATAGAATGCCCCCACTCTCCTTCGACCGTGCATCCTGAGCGGAGTCGAAGGGCGCTCAGGGTGAACGGAGTTTGGTGAGCGAAACGAAAGAACCGGGAGTATTTGTGATGCGGCATTGCCCCTGTTTGTTCTGATCAATGAACAGACTGATAACCTTGTCGCTTATATCGGTGATAAAAATAGCAGGCTGCTCCGATGACTGACGCCGTTCCAACAAAAGCGACACTTCCAACTACAGCAGGAATAATGATTTTATTATTATCAGAGGGAAAATTAATAGATTTGCCCATACACCCTTCCGGAAAGTCGTAAAACTGCGGTTTATTAGGCATATTCCAGCTGGCGACACAATCATTATTCTCTCCACAGTTAATTATCCCGCAACTTTCAGCAGCAGTTTCGCAAACAGAGCTTATTTTGACAGTGCATTTTTCTGGTATATCTAGAAAAATATTTGTGCATTGTCCAGCACCATCGCCTTTTGTACAAAAGTCCCACAATAACCCTTTGTATTTAAAGTGCGGAATGGCACATGATCCGTCATTAGGTAACAATGGCCGAGAATTGCTTGTTACACAGATTTCAAGAAACCCATCATCGTCCCTACCATAAAAACAATAATCGCTGCCTACACCCCAAGATGGGCACAAAAACGAACCTCTGATTCCCCAAGAGCCAACAGCAACAACACAAACTTCTTTATTCTTTGGGTTAGTAAAAGTGCCAACCGCATTACCCTCATGACAAGACGTCCAAGTCAATTTTTCATGTCTAATGTGTAAAAGATACAGGGCAATTTTTGTCATTGACGTAAGGAATGCATGGATCCGTAGGCAGAAAATAGTCAGATCCAGGAGGATGATCAATTTTACATTTACAATCATCTTCACAATCAGACGGGCAATTCGTATCTATTTCAGATTCATAAACACTTATGTCACATATTGTCTGTGTGCGTGGAACAAAACATGTAGCATCTTGACAAACATTATTAATGGGATACCACGTTAGATCTTTACAATCAAAAAAACATTAGCAGTGTCTTGAAAACTAAATAAAATGTTAGATGGACATTTTATAACTCCATCTTTGGTAGTATTAACAGATTGGTAAGACTCATCAGCAAGCAATGAGGTAACTGCCTATGAACTAATAATTACAATTCGTAATAAAACACAGAGACAAGGAGTTTTCATAATAAATGCCCTGACCAACTACAAACAAGCAATGAAAAATAAACAGGATTGACTTGCCGAGCTGAGTATAGCCGCATAACCCTTTAAATCAGTGGTTGCCGACAGGCAATCCACTGGATTTTATTGGTAGGTGGCATGGTTATTGACGTGAGATTAAGGCTTTGAGCATTTCCTTTATTTCTACATTGTCTGCTCTTAATGCAGCAATTTCCTTGTCCTGCTGATCGAACCTTTGATGCATTTCACCACGGGTTTGACCAAGGCCGTCAACTAAGTCAGTCAGGGTGTTACGGATATGATTAATCTCTGTCGACTGAGGTTCGGGTTTGGGTTTCGCACTCATGGGTTACTCCTTGATAAAATGTCAAAGAAGAACAGCATAGCAGAGACTGGCACAAAGACACCTAACATAGTGCCTACGGGACATCCTCGTCGACTGTTAACATAATGTCTGGTTCATTCTCATCGCCGACGGCGACGTCTGGTTGAGGGGCGCAGCCTCGGAGAGAACTGGAACCATTGTTATGTTGCAGCTTGTGGCACAAAACTGATTTTTACTTTATACCCAATCGCCTTTGCATAATCTTCGATAGTTGACAACTTTGGAGATGTTTTAGAATTTACATTCTCCAAACGTGAAATATTACTTTTTTGCGTATGCAGAATTTCAGCCAGTTCTTCCTGGGTTAAGCCTGCTTCTTTACGAAGGGCAATAAGCTGCTTACGTAATTCATAAGCAAGCTCAAGCTCTTCGTACTCTGCCCTCACTTTTGGATTTTTAAGAGCTTTTTTCTTGAAATCAGAAAATGTTGGTCTTGTCATTTTTTGACCTCCTTCATCCGCTTTTGGCAAGATCCAGCTCTTTTTTAGGCATTTTCTGTGTTTTCTTGATGAAGGAGTTGAGGATGACGACCTCTTGCCCCTTGACCTGACAAAACAGAGAACGACCTATGCCTTCTTTGCCTTTTGCTCTGATCTCGAAGAGACCATCGCACATTGGAGCTGTATATGGCTTGCCCAAAGCAGGGCCAAATTCTTCAATCATTTCAGCTAGATGGATGAAGTTAGCCAAGATTCCCTCGGGGAAGCTCAGGGTCTCTTCCCCTACCTTCTTGCTGTAAAACGTATAATGATTGTCATACTGAAGTCTTCTGGGATCAAAAAACGCAAACGGCCATAATGACTCATTTTTTGCAAAACGATATGTGCAAGCCCTCTTTTGACTTCATGCTTGCGAAAATAACCCAGTACGCACCCGTTAAAGATAGACAGACATTTATTGTTGGTAGCATTGTTGAACGGATGAGAGACACTGGCAATTTTTTGATTTTGCTGAAAAATATCTTGCTGAAAAAAGCATTCCTGTTAAACAAACTTTTCCGGGCAATAAAAAAAGACATACCGATTTAATATTTGATAGCAAGGAAGGCGTTATTTACGAGTTGCAACTATTAAACAAAGGGCGTCACCAGTTTCGCATCACTGACCGCAGAAAAGATTCTGCATACTCTTTTAAAAACACCGATTTTGATAAAAAGCTCATTAATACTGAAAGTACTTATTACTACTCTTCTGAAAACAAAAATCATTTTATACCCATAAATCTATACTTTTCTTCCTCATAACCCTTGCGCAGCTTACTGAGGATCGTGAAACCTTATCACTAAACCAAAGCCCTTGGTATCGTCCCGAATTGAACGCAAACGTTGCACCGGCTTGCTTCGGTGGTATGATGCGCACTCCAATTTTACTGCAAGAGAATGGCAACCTGTCGACATCCCTTTGAACACAGTGTCCAAAAGACGGTTCAATAGGTGCAGGTTCCATGTATACAACAGCCATGAGTCAGTTTTTCCAGATCCACCCCGAGACGCCACAGCTTCGTCTGATTCGCCAGGCCGCAGAAATTCTGAGGGCTGGAGGGGTGATTGCCTACCCTACTGACTCAGCCTATGCCCTGGGCTGCCTGATCGGTGACAAGAAAGCGGTTGAGCGCATTCGCCAGATTCGTCGATTGGACGAAAAGCATAACTTCACACTGGTGTGCAGAGATCTCTCTGAACTGGCCACCTACGCTCAGGTCGACAATGTTCAATACCGTCTACTGAAACATCATACACCCGGCCCTTACACTTTCATTCTCAAAGGCACCCGTGAAGTGCCTCGCCGCCTGATGCATCCCAAGAGAAAAACCCTGGGTTTACGAGTACCAGAGTGCAGTATTGTAAGCGCCCTGCTCAATGAACTGGACGCGCCCTTAATGAGCAGTACTCTGCAGTTGCCAGGTGACAATGAACCCATGCTGGACCCATACGACATTCGTGAAACACTTGAAAACCAGCTGGACCTGGTCATTGATGGAGGTTATCGAGGTATGGAACCAACCACCGTGATCAGTTTGCTGGCAGAAACGCCTGAAGTCCTACGGAAAGGTAAAGGCAATCCGGAACCGTTTCTCAACTGAATCCGATCCAATGCACTAATCTGTTGCTAGCAGCCTGTCGGACTTAAGACTGTCCTACTGCGGTTGCAATAAATTGGTCTAAAAACCCCTGTTTCTTCGTCAAATAGCTCGCTATTCTCCTCAGAAACAGAGATTTTTATCCTCAATTTCTTGCAATCCTCGCTACGGACGCTTAAGTCCGACAGGCTGCTAGAGAAATCCGACTTCATGACAGATTTTTTTTACTGTGAAACATTTTTCATCTTCGGGGGCGACAAAAATTTGTTTCAGTCACCATGGCTGATTTATTCACTGCTGGCAAAAACACGCTTTTACCGTCGTGCAAACTGTCGTACCCTGTTCACTCAGGATTCTAACGGGAGAGCCTCTTGAGCGCTGTAGACTCACAGTCGCGTGTTCTATCTGGCATGCGACCTACTGGCCGATTACATCTTGGCCATTATCATGGGGTATTAAAAAACTGGCTTCGGCTGCAACATGAGTATGAATGTTTTTTCTTCGTAGCTGACTGGCACGCGCTGACCACTCACTATGAAGAGCCGGAAAAACTCGAAGATTCAGTCTGGGACATGGTCATTGACTGGCTGGCGACTGGCATCAATCCCGGTTCGGCCACCCTGTTCATACAATCCAGAGTTCCGGAGCATGCAGAACTGAATCTGCTGCTCTCCATGATTACCCCGCTCTCTTGGCTGGAAAGAGTGCCCAGCTACAAGGATCAGCAGGAAAAACTGAAGGAAAGGGATCTCTCTACCTTCGGCTTTCTTGGCTATCCACTCCTGCAAAGCGCCGATATCCTTGCCTACCGTGCAGGTCTGGTTCCTGTCGGTGCTGACCAGGAAGCCCACGTGGAGATTACCCGGGAAATCGCCAGACGCTTTAACCACCTTTATGGTCGGGAGCCCGGCTTTGAGGATAATGCCGAGGCCGCTATCGGCAAAATGGGCAGAAAAACTGCCAACCTCTACCGCAAGCTCCGTCGCGCCTACCTTGAACACGGGGATGACGAAGCTCTTGCCACGGCCAAGGCGCTGCTCAAAGAACAGAGCAATATCACCCTGGGCGACCAGGAAAGACTGTTTGGCTATCTGGAAGGGACAGGTAAGGTTATCTTGCCGGAACCTCAGGCTTTGCTGACTGAACAGCCCCGCATGCCGGGTCTGGATGGTCAGAAAATGTCCAAGTCCTGCGGCAATACCATCGGCCTCAGGGAAGACCAGGACAGCGTAGCGTCAAAACTGAAAAAGATGCCCACAGACCCGGCTCGCATTCGCAGGAATGATCCGGGCGAGCCGGAAAAGTGTCCGGTCTGGCAACTGCATCAGGTCTATTCAGATCAACAACGCAGAGACTGGGTTCAGGAAGGCTGTCGCTCAGCAGGTATCGGCTGCCTTGACTGCAAAAAGCCCCTGATCGAAGCGGTACAGGCTGAACTGGAGCCTATTCGTTCAGAAGCCAGGGAACTGGAAAACAATCCCGATGTCGTAAAAAGTATCATCGCCGAAGGGACCGAAAAGACCCGGGACGAAGCCCAGGACACCCTCAGGGAGGTTCGGGAAGCCATAGGACTGGACTATCGTTGAACACTGTGTTTCAGTGAAGTATCAGCTATTACAAACTACAGGTCAGGTTCTTCGAGTCTGATCGTCATAAAAAGCAGTTTTACCGTTTGTCGGTCAAACTGCTTTTTTTCAGTTAGAGGATTCGAAACAGGGTGAAGCATCAATGACCTCCACGGAAACCGTGGCTGAGCCCGGAGAACAACCCCCTGAAGAGCTGACAACGCCAGCTCAATCGGACTCTGAGCCTGAACTCATTGAACACCAGATACGGGTTATGGGTCAGCCCATGGCCAAGTTGCCTGACGACCTTTACATCCCACCGGATGCCCTGCAAGTTTTTCTGGAAGCCTTTGAGGGGCCTCTTGACCTGCTGCTCTACCTGATCAAGCGTAACAACATGGACATCCTGAACATTCAGGTGGCAGTCATTACAGAGCAATACATGCAGTATGTAGAATTGATGGAATCAGGACAATTTGAGCTGGCAGCTGAATACCTTGTCATGGCCGCGACACTGGCCGAAATCAAATCACGAATGCTGCTGCCCCGGGTCTCTGAGGACGAAGACGAGGAAGAAGATCCTCGTGCCGAGCTGATTCGTCGACTGCAGGAATATGAGCGCTTCAAGAAAGCCGCAGAAGATATTGATCAAATGCCAAGAATGACCCGGGATCTGCACGAAGCCAGTGCGGCCCCACCCGACCTGGAAAAGGAACGCCCCCATCCGACAGTGGATCTCAAAGAGATCATGCTGGCCATGGGAGAAATACTCCGCCGCTCAGAAATGTACGTCAGTCACCAGGTTGAACAGGAAGCCCTGTCCACCCGTGAACGGATGAGTGAAGTTCTCTCCATGCTGACCTCTGAGCGTTTCACTCCCTTTGTTGCCCTGTTCCGGCTTGAGGAAGGCAAACTCGGCGTTGTCGTTACTTTTATGGCGGTGATGGAACTGATCAAGGAATCCCTGATCGAACTCATTCAGAATGAACCTTTTGGCCCCATTCACGTAAAGGCACGGATTGACTGATGGAAGCAGAACAACTGCAACGTATCCTGGAAGGAGCTCTGCTGGCCAGCCAGAAACCCCTGACTGAAGAAAAGCTGGCCGCACTGTTCCCCGAAGACCTTTACTCTGAGGAAGAGCGCCCGGATGACAACCAGATTCGTGGGGCTCTGGTAGCTATCTCTGAAGCCTGTGAAGGACGGGGCTTTGAACTCAAAAAAGTGGCATCGGGATACCGCTTCCAGGTCAGACAGGAATTGTCACCCTGGGTTGGCAGACTCTGGGAAGAAAAACCACAGCGCTACACACGGGCACTGCTGGAAACCCTGGCCCTGATCGCCTACCGGCAGCCCATCACCCGGGGGGAAATCGAAGACATTCGCGGGGTGGCCGTCAGCAGCAACATTATACGAACCCTTCAGGACCGCGAATGGGTTCGGGTGGTAGGTCACCGGGATGTCCCGGGGCGTCCGGCCATGTTTGCCACTACCCGCCAATTTCTGGATTATTTTAATCTGGAAAATCTCAATGAACTGCCCCCCCTGTCCGAGATTCGTAATCTGGAAGAAGCAGCCCGGGAACTGGCAGAAGCTAACGATCAGAGCAGACCAGTGGCAGAGGACGCTGAAGTTCAGGAGGACACTGAGGTGGAAGAGCAATCCTCTGATGAGCTATTTGCCGAACTGGATGAACTGGAAGCTGATCTGCCAGATAACTTTGACGATCTGATCCGTAAAAAGAACATTGATGAACCAGAACCTGAACAACCGTTGGTTGAGCAGGAGGCTGAACAGGAGGCTGAACAGGACACCCATATATCGGATTCGTCGGTAGGACTTTTCGCTGAAGAGGATCAAGTCGCACACCAGGCGACAAATCCATCCTTTGAAGAAGAGCCTGCTTCCGAAGTAGAAACACCCGTGGAAATATCAAACGAAAATAACTAACCCCTGAGCAATGCCTGATGACCCGATGGAACAGCCACGGAAATCCACGCTGTCTTAACCTATCCTGAATCGCTATACTTTGGCCCCTTTGATTGAGAAACAGAGCGGCATAGCCGTAAATACCATGACAACTGAAACCACTCCTCCCCAGGGTGAGAAATTGCAAAAAATCCTGGCGGGCGCCGGCCTGGGCTCGCGCCGTGAGATGGAACGCTGGATCAGCGAAGGTCGAATCTCCGTCAACGGAGAACAGGCCAGCCTCGGCGACCGAGCCTCAGCTGAAGACAAGATTGCTGTCGACGGCCGCCCGGTCAAACTGGAAACCTATGCTTCCGGAATCCGTCGTGTCATCGCCTACAACAAGCCGGAAGGCGAGATTTGCAGCCGCCACGACCCGGAAGGCCGCCCGACCGTTTTTGACAAACTGCCCAGACTACAGGGCGAACGCTGGATTGCCATTGGCCGTCTGGATATCAATACTTCCGGACTGATGCTGTTCACCACCGATGGTGAGTTGGCCAGTCGCTTGATGCACCCTTCTTACCAGGTTGAACGTGAATACGCTGTTCGAGTGATGGGTAATACAACAGAGCAGAAAGTTAAAAACCTCTTCGATGGCGTCGAGCTGGAAGATGGCCCTGCCCGTTTCACCGATATTGTTGACTCAGGCGGTTCGGGTATCAACCGCTGGTTTCATGTCTGCCTTCTGGAAGGCCGTAACCGTGAAGTGCGCAGACTCTGGGAATCACAGGATTTGACAGTAAGCCGCTTGAAACGAGTTCGTTTTGCCAATGTCATCATTCCTGACCACCTGCGCATGGGTCAATGGGAAGAAGTAGAAAAAACTGACATCGACGAACTGGCGGCAGCCGTTCAGCTATCACCCGCACCCAACACACCAACTCGCAGAGTCGATCCGAGACACACCAAAACCGGCCTGAAAACCAGAGGCACCCGTGGTAAACCTGCTATCAACAAGAAGCGGCCCTCGCCTCACAAAAAGCCTGGTGCTTTCAAAAAGAACAGGCATCGCTGATGTTATCTGAGCTCCAGCCATCGAGTTGGAGCTCTTGGTGATACCCTGAATATGCTTTAATGAGTTTCCATGCTGGCCCTGACCGGGTTCTCACTGGACAGATTAACTGTACTTATATACAGTTAATCTAAACCACACCTGACAGGAGAGGCCCATGTCTATTACCCCCATGTGGCGAGTTGACCGGGACGGAAGCATGTTTACAGATAAAAAAGCCGCTGAAGAATACGATCGCATGTTGGAACTGGCCGGGAATATCACCAGCCTGCTGGAAGATCACTTTGAAATTGATGAGCAACTGGCAGAAGAGATCGGCCTGATGTTCGCCAAAAACAAGGAAGCCTTCGCCAAAGCCTTTAAAGGCAAACCGGACCTGGTGCTCGAGATAGGCCAGACTGCTGAGCAAGACAATGACCCAAATGAGGATCAGACTTCGGCCTGAGCTGGCCTGCCAATATCCGATAACCAAGAGCGGAAAGCCCTGATCCGCTCTGCCACAAACCCTTTTTTATCCCCTCCCATTTAGAACGAATCAGGAATAAAGAGCATGGGTAAAAACAATCATCCATTTCCCTCTGACTCACTTCAGGTTCAGCTTTAAAATAGCTCTTTGTGAAAAAAAGTCTTTCTTTCATTCCTGATAGAGAAACCCTTTTTTTTACCAAAAACAGCGGTTCTAAAGGTCATTTTTCCCATAATCAGACCAAGACACTAGTGAAGCAACCCGCCAAGTAGCACTTGTACTGGTTGCTAATACAGCGAATTCCGCTAATATATCGGCCTTTTTGTCTGGCAAGGTATGTAGTCACGACATGACGAGCTTCGTTCCTGGACAGCGCTGGATCAGTGACACCGAAACTGAACAAGGGCTGGGTACCGTTCTGACTTTCGATAGTCGCATGGTAACCCTATTGTTCCCCACCACCGGTGAAACCCGGCTCTACTCCATTAATAACTGCCCGCTATCAAGGGTACAATTTAATCCTGGTGACAAGATAGAAAGTCACGAGGGCTGGACCATGACGGTGACAGAAGTCATCGAAGAGAATGGTCTGCTACTGTATAGAGGCGTTCTTCCCGACGGAAAGCCCAAAGAGCTTCCCGAATCGGAACTGGGCAACTTTATTCATTTCAACAAACCGCAGGACAGAATGCTGGCGGGTCAAATAGACCAAAACAGCAACTTTTCCCTGCGATACAAAACTCTGTTGAACAATTGTCGACTACTAAGCTCTCCTGTGAGAGGGCTGCTCGGTGCCCGTACCAGCCTGATACCTCATCAGCTGCATATAGCGCGTGAAGTGTCTGGACGTCATGCTCCCAGAGTGATGCTGGCTGACGAAGTCGGCATGGGTAAAACCATTGAAGCCGGTCTCATCCTGCATCAGCAACTGATCACTGAACGAGCCAGTCGGGTATTGATTCTGGTACCGGAAACACTTCAGCATCAGTGGCTGGTTGAAATGCTGCGTCGTTTCAATCTGCACTTCGGACTGTTTGATGAAGAGCGTTGCCGTGCGACTGAAGATGAAAACCCGTTCAACACGGGGCAACTGATTCTCTGCAGCCTGGACTTCCTGAGCCAGTCCGAACATCGTTTTCAGCAAGCTCTTGAGGTCGACTGGGATCTATTGATCGTCGACGAAGCTCACCATCTGGTCTGGTCAGAAGAAAACCCCAGCCGTGAATATCAGGTTGTGGAAACATTGTCGTCACAAATTCCCGGCCTGCTGCTGTTGACAGCAACACCTGAACAGATGGGACCCGAAAGTCACTTTGCCCGGCTCCGTCTGCTGGACCCTGATCGTTTCCACGATCTGGTGACCTATCAGGAAGAGGAAAAAAACTATGAGCCTGTGGCCGAAGCGGTTCAAGAGCTGCTGGAAAATAACCACCTGCCGGAAGTCGCCTGTCAGCACCTGACCGGTTTCCTGGGTCACGATTGTCAGCCTCTGATCGACCTGATCAATAATGGCTCTTCTGAACAAAAAGAAACGGCCCGCGAACAGCTACTAAAAACCCTCCTGGACCGCCATGGTACTGGCCGGGTTCTGTTCAGAAATACCCGTGCAGCGGTGGGAGGATTCCCCGGCCGTGTTGTTCAGGGGTACGCCCAGAAGCTGCCCGAGCTTTATCAGATTGCCCAGGAAGAAGAAACCGAAGCCCGTGGTTCGCTCTACCCCGAACTGGCTTACCAATCCCATATCTGTGTTGATGATATGGACCCCTGGTGGAAGGTAGACCCACGCATCGACTGGCTGATTAACCTGCTGAAGCTGCTTAAAAAACAGAAAGTGCTGGTGATCTGTGCCAATGCCAATACCGCTCTGGATCTCGAGGACGCTCTCAGAATTGTGTCTGGTATACCCACGGCAGTGTTCCACGAGAACATGACTATCGTAGAGCGGGATCGAGCGGCTGCATGGTTTGCTGATGAGGAATACGGTGCCCAGGTTCTGGTCTGCTCCGAAATTGGCAGTGAAGGTCGCAATTTCCAGTTTGCCCACCACCTGGTGCTCTTTGATCTGCCTGCTCACCCGGATCTGCTGGAACAGCGTATTGGACGGCTCGATCGCATTGGCCAGACTGAGACCATCAAAATCCATGTTCCCTTTATAGAGGGCACCGGACAGGAATTAATGTTTCACTGGTATGATCAGGGCCTCAATGCCTTCGCCGATACTTGCCCGTCTGGCAGCATGGTCTTTGAAAAGTTGGGTGAAGCATTCACTGAAGCACTGGCGCCTGAAAAGAAAACGACACTGGCAGACATTCAACCATTGATCGAAGAAACCGCAGATCTCAATGCAAAAATGAATAAACACCTTCACAATGGTCGGGATCGCCTGCTGGAAATCAACTCCCGTGGCACCCTCTCCAGTGAAGATCTGATTAACGACATCGAAGCACAGGAAGAACCCAGGCAGCTCAAGCGCTATATGGAAAAGCTGTTTGAAGGATTTGGCGTCGAGTCAGAAGATCATTCCAAACATTGTCTTGTTGTGCGTCCGGGCAGCCATATGGTGACCTCCTTCCCGGGCCTTCCGGCTGACGGTATTACCGTCACCTTTGATCGGGATATGGCCCTTTCCCGGGAAGACATGCACTTCCTCACCTGGGAGCACCCCATGGTTCGTGAAAGCATGGACATGCTTCTCACCAGTGAGATGGGCAATACCTCGGTGGCTCTGTTGAAAAACAAAGCTCTGAAACCGGGCACCATGCTGCTGGAAGCAATCTATGTCGTCGGAGCTTCAGGAGAGAAAAAACTGCAGCTGGATCGATACCTGCCTGCGACACCGATTCGCTGCCTGATCGATCCCGGCATGAACAACCTCTCGGAAAAAGTGGCCTTCGACACCCTGAACGCCCAACTTCAGCCCATCAAAAAAGGTATGGCGAAGAAACTGGTGAAAGCGCAACGGGAGCCAATTCTGACCATGCTGGCCAGAGCAGAGCAAGCGGCGAAGGAACAGGTTAACCCCATTGTGACCGAAGCCTGCAAAAACCTGCTGAGCCATGTTACGGAAGAGATCAAGCGGCTGGCTGCCCTGAAAGCAGTGAACCCGAACGTACGTGATGAAGAGATTGAACACCTCAAACTGCGTGCCGCCCTGGGTCATCAATGTCTTCAGAAAGCGATGCTCAGGCTGGATGGTTTGCGATTGATGATCGCCGGTTAACAACGCATAGGGCACTGGCGCGATTTTTTTCGTGTTCAGTGCCATTGGTTGTTGTGTCTTTTTTGTCCTGTTTATAAGGTAACAACAGGTTACTGCTTCTATCGATCTTCACGAGTATGCCAGAGCCTCAAAATATAAATGGTTGAGTTCTGGATTTCATAGCGTATTTCATATTGCCCTATAAGTATCTTTCTGACTTTTCTAGGCCCAAAAGTTTCAAGCCGTTCACCAAGCCTTGGGGTTTCCAGCAGACTGTCTGGACAGGATGTCAAAGACTGAACCGTTTTAGCCGCAGCCTGATTATTTACCAGAGCTAAAAAATCATACAGCCACGACAAATCAGAAAGGGCTTTGCTCGTCCACTTAATTTCCACTAGGGTGGAACCGGCAAGGGGTTATCAGTCCCAAGACTTTCTGCCCACTCTTGCACAGCCTGATGATCAATAACAGCATTTGCGTCTACGTCTGACAGCGCTTCCCGGGTTAGCCTGTCACGCTCTTCTTGCTGGTCAATCCAGGCGGAAAGAGCTTGCTTGATGATCCACCCACGTGATCGCTCAAGTCTCTGTGCGAGCAGTTCCACTTTTTCAGCCAAAGGTATTGGCACATGGGCAGTTAGTACCTTCGTGTCTGTTTGAGCCATGACAACCTCACTTTTAATTAAATATTATTAATTATGATTAAGTCAAAAATGGTTTCAGACCCAGAAGCCATCAGATCATAGCAATTACTTTTTATAAAAACCCACCTCACCCTCAGGCCGGGTCTTGAATCGGCGATGCAACCACATATACTGATCCGGGTTTTTCTTTACCTGCTCTTCTACAAATTGATTGACCCGGATCGCATCCTGAAGATCATCGCCCCGGGGGAAGTCTTTCCAGGCCTCAAACACCTCAAGAACATACCCCTCGGAACCCGGTTTTCGGGTGACCACCATGGGCACCACTCTGGCCTTACCCATTTTGGTCATTCTGGAAGTGCCAGTCACCGATGCGGTCTGAACACCAAAGAAAGGAGCAAAAACACTTTGCTTGGGACCATAATCCTGATCGGGAGAGTACCAGACGGTTTTTCCCTGTCTCAGGGATCTCAGCATACCCCTTACATCCCTTCGGCCTAACAGACGACTCCCCCGGTCATAACGCAGACGTTGCCTTCTCTGCATGTATTCAAAAACAGGATTCTTGTGTTCACGATAGGTCGCGTCGACACTGTGCCTTAGCGTAATCAGAGCGCCCGATATTTCTATGGTTGTAAAATGCAGAATCAACAAAAGGTTACCCTGGCCAGTCTCTGAATTGAGATTTTCAAGACCTTTATAGGTCACCAGTCGTTCAAGTCGCTTTCTTGGCCACCACCAGGCCATGATGACTTCCATCAGACCGATGCCAACCGACTCAAAGTTTTTCTGCAACAGGGCGTCCCTTTCCGCCTCACTTATGTGGGGAAAACACTTTTCCAGATTGACCCGGGTAATACGCACCCTGCTACCACCAAAACGCAATAAAAGACGACCTACCAGACGCCCGAGGAGCACCATGACAGAATAAGGAAGCAATGCCACCAGAGCGGTGAACCCCAGTCCCAGCCATACTGGCCAGAACTTTGGTTTCAGGTAGGACCACTGAAAGCGATCGGCTTCCGTAGTATTACTTAATTCATCCGACTTCATCTATTCACCAGAAACCCTGTTTCAATAAACTTGCATAATCAGCGAAGCATCAGCCTGCCCTTGTCCGGCACTATTATCTCAGCTGCCGGGACCGAGGTCATGTTTCTCAGGGGCTAGCTTGTAAAATGACTTGAGAAATATTGCTTTTGATCGTAGCCTGACAAGCAATGCGGAGCGATAGGCCAGAAAATGAAAGGCATTGTAACTTTTTCCTATTATCCGTCAGATACAGCAAGAACATTGCTGACCTAACTTCCGTAAATAACATGGCCGCCATGAATTCAACTCTGACCTCAAAGCCATCAAAAGCCGCATTCCAGCTCAAAGGCGGCATTTATACGCTGACTACGCTTGAATTGCACAACAGCTGTCTGATCAGCTTTAGCAGGCAGTTGCAGGCGATGTCGGAAAAAGCCCCCCACTTCTTTCAGGAGACACCGGTGGTACTGGCCCTGGAGAAGTTACCAGCAACCATTGATGCCTCTGATCTGAGGGCTATTGCCGGGCGACTAAGGGAGTCCGGTATGATTCTGGTAGCCGTCCGTGGCAGCGAGCAGTTCAGATATACGGCGGAGCGTGCAGGCATAGCCTGGCTACCCTTTCAGAAGACAAAGTCAGAGAAAAATGTGGTCATGATGCAACAGAACGGTCAACCGATGCCGGTCGAACGTCATGAGCCAGCTCGCTTTGAGCAAAAAGAAGAAACCTCAGCCACCTCAGACTCAGAAACAAAAATTATCGATCAACCTGTTCGCTCTGGTCAGCAAGTCTATGCCCCGGGCGACCTGGTTGTACTATCACAGGTCAGTCCGGGTGCAGAATTACTGGCTGGCGGGCACATACACGTCTACGGACTTTTAAGAGGCAAGGCGCTTGCCGGGGTTAATGGCAATCCTGAGGCAAGAATTTTCTGCCATCGATTCGAAGCCGAACTGATTTCCATCAGCGGTCAGTACAAGCTCACCGATCAGACGGAAGAATCATCCTGGAGCCGCCACTGGGGTAAGTCTGTCTTAATAAGGCTTACTAAGGATCACTTGCACATCAGCAGGCTTTAATAAATACTTGAACATTGACCACCACTTACTATTCACAGGATTTGAACTTGGCACGCATAATTGTTGTAACGTCAGGAAAAGGCGGTGTTGGTAAAACCACAACCAGCGCTTCATTTGCCACGGGTCTGGCCATGAAAGGACACAGAACCGTCGTGATTGATTTCGATGTCGGGCTGCGAAATCTCGATCTTATCATGGGATGTGAGCGCAGAGTCGTTTATGATCTTGTGAACGTTATTAATGGCGAAGCAGCTCTTCATCAGGCGCTGATTAAAGACAAGCACACTGAAAATCTGAGCGTATTACCGGCATCACAGACCCGGGATAAAGAAGCACTGACTCTCGAAGGCCTTGAAGCAATTTTTGACGAGCTGGCAAAAGATTTTGAATACATTATCTGCGACTCACCTGCCGGCATTGAGCATGGTGCGCTCATGGCCTTGTACTTCGCAGACGAAGCTATCATAACGACGAACCCCGAGGTTTCTTCCGTCAGGGATTCAGACCGGATTCTGGGTATTTTGCAAAGCAAATCCCGGCGAGCTGAAAAAAAGCTTGATCCTGTTAAAGAGCATCTGTTGCTGACCCGTTATAACCCGACGAGGGTAGAAATGGGCGATATGCTTAATGTTGAAGACGTTCAGGAAATCCTTGCCATCCCTTTGCTGGCCGTTGTTCCTGAATCCAAAGATGTACTGAAGGCATCAAATCACGGTGTTCCGGTTATTCATCAGCAGACCACCGATGCCGGCCAGGCATACAATGATATGGTCGCTCGTTTTCTGGGCGCTGAATTACCCCACCGGTTTATTGAACCTCCGAAAAAAGGCTTTCTCCAGAAAGTTTTTGGGAGTCGTGCATGAGTCTGCTGCAATTTTTTAAATCCAGCAAATCCGAAGGCAGTGCATCAGTGGCCAAAGAACGTCTTCAGATACTGGTTGCTCACGAAAGACTGAACCGTTCTGGCCACGATTTTCTTCCGGCTATGAGACAGGACATACTGAAAGTCGTAGAAAAGTATTTTCAGGTAGCTGAAAACACCATCTCCGTCCGACTGGACAAAGATGGTGACTGCTCCACCCTGGAAGTCAACGTTCAGCTTCCTGAAAGCTCCTGACAGTCAGAGCCACCACCTATCTTTGCGCACATACAGTACTGGCATAGATTACTTCTATGCCAGTATCTTTCCAGCGTTGAATCAAACAGCTGTTTAATACCAATCAAACTTTCTAACTCCCCATTGCGCTGAAGATTTGAGCCTTAATCCTGCGTTGGCGATCGTCGCCACAGCTAAGGCTATGACTCCTCACACCTCCTTGTCTTAAGGCTCAAATCTCCATGCTCATCACAGGAGTTAGAAAGCACGATTGGTATAACTCACCAGAATTTGACGCCTCCAACAGTTTGCAACGTTTTAATAACACAGCGTTGCAAACTGCAATTGAAACTCTCACTTAAGTACAAATTCAGACTAACCGAATGATTGAGTTGCTGTTATTCTTAAATGGTATCCATGCAAAAGCCAGCACGGTCAGGAAAGACTATGAAACATCACTACTCTGCGCCATTTAAAAGTCGGAAAACCACTATTCGCCCACAGGTTCGCGCATACAATGCAACTGCCTACCCAAAAAACCTGAAGCCTTTGATGAAAAACAGCAGCCAGCTGCCAGCCAGCAAGCCTGAAGGCAACGAATGCTTTGAGCTCGGGTATAACTGATACATTCTGCCGAGCGCCTTCCAAAGCCCAAAGCAGAATAATCATAGGCCTTTATGACTGTTTTAAAGCGACTCAAAATCATTACGCAGGCAAGGAAAGAATCACCTTGCCTGTTGTTTTATTGGATGCCATTAAATCATACGCTTTCTGATATTGTTCTATGGGAAGAACTGTATCAATAATCGGTTTTAATTGGCCCAGAGCAAATAAAGGCCAAACCTTTTCCACTAATTCGGTTAACAACCTTTCTTTTTCGGTAATTGGCAGAAAGCGCAGGGTTGATCCCATCACCTGAATTCTTTTCATTAACAACAGCCCCATATCCAATTGTGCTTTTCGGCCTGCCATTAAACCTATAGTGACAATTCTTCCGCCGTTATTCATTAAAGGCAGGTATCTTTCCAGCCAGTCTCCGGCACAGCAATCCAACACCATATCAAAGGGGCCAAAGGCATTAAGAACTTGCCAATCCTGCCGATGTCTGTTCAGGCCATTTTTTGCTCCCAGCTCTCTGCAGAATTGCAGCTTCTCATCACTGCCGACCACTACCGTTACATCAATGCCCAAATGGTCGCATAATTGAAGAACTGCAGTACCCACACCGCTGGCACCCGCCATCAGCAGAACCTTGTCTCCGGCTTTGACCTTGCCACGATGAAACAGGTTTAGCCAGGCGGTTGTGTAAACCTCAACAATGCCACCTGCCTGAACGAGGCTCAGTGACCCGGGAACCGGCAGCAACAGCCGCTGATCACACACTACGCTGGTCGCCAGTCCTCCACCCGGCAACAACGCACACACCTGCTGACCCGGCAACCACTGGCTGACATTGGCTCCAACCGTCTCAATAATCCCGGAGCATTCCAGTCCCATAACGGGCGTTACACCTTCTGGTGGATTGTAAGTTCCGGCCTGTTGCGACAGGTCGGCACGGTTAAGACCTGCGGCCACTACGCGAACTTTTACCTGATCTTTACCCGGAGGCTTATCGGGAAAAGATCGCCATTGCAACGCCTTGTCAATAGCCATAAGTCCGTGAAAGTTTTTGCTCTCTTGCATCTTTACTCAATCCTCGTTGATCAAGCCGATACAGGTATCATGAAAATACCTCCATTATCGAGCTTCATTGAATGAGGGTTTACCAACCTGAAGCGACTCTGACAGTCCACTGACTGGCTGCATTCAGTTATAGACTGTATTATGTCTCAGGGGATATTCACAATCACAAAAGAAAACTGATTGAGAAAGCCCCCAAAGCACTGGTAACTTAAAAATAGAGGTCAACCAATGCTTTGGGATGAGTCTATGGACCAACTGTCTGGGAGCCAGCAGTGCCAAATGCGCCAAACGCAGTATCACCCGGTAACAAAGCTTTGACAGGCTCTGGACTATTTCCGGTGCAAAATAGGCTGTAACGAACGTTCTGAATATTTTGGTACAAGTGTTTCAGGCACAGTGGGATGGAGTGTCCTATAGTCGATGAACGTCGTCTTAGGCACTCTGTAATAAGGACGTAATCCTTCATGAGCCGAGGCGGCACACCCGATATCGAAAAACGACACGGAGCTTCACAATCCATGATACCGACCCTGCTAAACGCCAGGAAAATACCATCGGTTTTTTTTGCCCTGTTCACCGCGCTCTGTTTAACCACCAGCTCGGTTTTTGCCGCTGACCAGAATCTTGAGCGCCCGGTTGAAGAACTTAAGCCCAGCCTGCAGCAGGCCATTGCCAGTGTTAATGTGGTGCAACTGCTTTCACGTAACCATTACCGTAAAATTGAGCTGGACAAAGAGAGTGGTGAAAAAGTATTTCAGCGCTATCTCGATCGTCTGGACCCCAACCGCAGCTTCTTCCTGCAAAGCGATATTGATCAGTTTGCCCCCTACAAAGAAAAGCTCGACAGCTCACTCAAGAGCGGCGACCTGAAACCTGCTTTTGAAATATTCAATCGCTACACAGTCAGGGCAGAAGAACGTGCCCGCTACATGTTGGCTCAGGTCAAGCAGGGAGTCGACAAATTGAACCTGAAAAAGAACGAAGACCTGATTGTTGACCGCAAGGAGCAGCCCTGGCTGGCCAATAAAAAGGCCCAGCGTGACCTCTGGAAAAAGCAGTTCAAGGACAGCGTACTGACCTTAAAGCTGAACAACAAAACCGATGAAGAAATTGCAGATCAACTGAAACGACGTAACACCAACCTCTTACGCCGATTGCATCAGAGTAAAAGTGAAGACGTTTTCCAGACCTACATTAATTCTTTCACCGGGATTTTCGATCCCCATACCCAGTATTTTTCGCCTCAGACTGCCGAGAACTTCGACATTAATATGAGCCTTTCTCTGGAAGGTATTGGTGCAGTACTGTCTGCCGAGGATGAATACACAAAAGTGGTCAGCATAGTTCCCGGTGGTCCTGCCGATAAAGCAGGCAAGCTGAAGCCCGGCGATAAAATCATCAGCGTAGGCCAGGGCCAGAAAGGCGCCCTGGAAGATGTCGTAGGAATGCGTCTGGATGATGTGGTTAAACTGATCCGTGGTAAAAAGAAAACCCTGGTCAGACTGGAGGTCATTCCGGGGTCCAGCAAAAGCAGCAACACCCGTATTTACGAAATTGTTCGTGACAAGGTCAAGCTGGAAGAACAAGACGCGAAAAGTCACATTCTGGAATTTAAACAGAATAATAAAAACAAGCGTATAGGGGTTATCGAAATTCCTACCTTTTACATAGACTTTAAAGCGGCTCAGTCCGGTGATCCCAACTACAAGAGCACGACGCGCGACGTGCGCAAGCTGCTTGAAAAGCTCAAGAAAGAAAACCTGGACGGCCTGATCATAGACCTTCGTGGCAATGGTGGTGGCTCTTTGCAGGAAGCCAATGAGCTAACAGGCCTGTTTATTGATCAGGGCCCGACAGTTCTGGTAAGGGACAGCAGAGGTCGCACCGAGCGTCAGCAGGACCCGGACCCGACTCAGGTCTACAATGGCCCCATGGCCGTTGTGGTTGACCGCCTGAGTGCTTCTGCTTCGGAAATCTTTGCCGGTGCCATGCAAGACTATGGACGGGCACTGGTGATTGGCGGTCAGACTTACGGAAAGGGTACCGTGCAAAGCATTCAGCCGCTTAACCATGGACAGCTGAAACTGACCCTCGCCAAGTTCTACCGTATTTCCGGTGAAAGTACCCAGAACCAGGGTGTGTTGCCCGACATTGCCTTTCCGTCACTGTATGACGGACGTGATATCGGCGAAAGCAAACTGCCTGACGCCCTGCCCTGGGACACCATCAAGCCAATCCCTTACAGAAAGTATTCAGATATGAAACCTTATCTGCAACCTCTCGATGATAAGCACCGCAAGCGAACAGATGAGGACCCGGATTTCGTCTATCTGAACGAAATGAAGGAGTACCTGTCCCGCTACGAAAATCAGGAAAAAGTGTCGCTGAACGAAGCAAAGCGCAAGCACGAAATCCAGACCATGCGTAGCCAGAGGCTGGCCATTGAGAACAGGCTAAGAAAAGCCAAAGGGGAACCCCTGTTGAATAATCTGGATGAACTGGAAGCAGCCGAGCAGGAAGAGTCTTCTTCAGAAACCAAAAACAAAAAGAAAGAAACAGACGCCTTTATCAAGGAAGCCGGAATGGTTCTGGTGGATCTGGTTCAAATTCAGACAAAACAAAAAACAGCCAACCGTTAATAACCTCTCAGGGCCTGATTGTCAGGCCCTGCCAGCCTCAAGAGTTCAGCCTCCTGAATCTCAGGACAGCTACTAATATCTACCTTCCGATAAAAAACACTGGTACAATGTCGCTTAATAAAATAGAAGCGCCCTAAACAGGAAGTTATTCCGGGATTTGTTGCAATGTCTAGTGAATACTGAATGCCTGGCCTCTTCTGCTGTGCTCTCTGTTAATAACGCCCAGTCTCTGCAGGAGACTTTTAAAAACTCCAATCAGGGAACAACCATGTACGCTGTCATTTTCAGAGCAACAGTCAAAAAACTGGATCAAGAGTACCTTGAACTGGCCCAGCGCATGCGTGAGCTGGCCCTGGATGAATACGGTTGTATTGAGTTTATAGCCAGTACTGAAGGCGATCAGGAGCTGGCTATCTCATACTGGCCAGACAAAAACAGCATCCATGCCTGGAAGAACAACCCCGAACACCTGACAGCCCAAAAAAAAGGCAAAGCACTCTGGTACCATGATTACCAGGTGGAAATTGTTGAAGTCCTTCACAAATACCATGGCTAAAAATCAAATGCCCGGACACCTCTGAAGTGTAATGTTCGCACAAATCGATTTGCTCAATTGCGCCTCAATCCTCTTCCTGAATCCAGAGCTTTGCCGCCTCCAGCTGCTCGTATTTGAAGTGCCTGATTTTTGCGGCAATAAAGTGGCTGGCCATTTTTTCCCTTGCCCCCACCTCTTTTGCATCCGTCACAATGGCAATTTTTCTCAGATGTTTGTGATGATTTTTCACAAACCGGATGTGGCTGACCAGTGCACCAAAGGATTCCCAGCCGGGAAAATGATCGGTATGGATAATCAACCCGGCCAGCCCTCCTCTCTCTTCAATCAAAGGATCAATTTGTCGAGCGGCAGAAACAAAATCCTCTTTTGAAAGAGGTCCATGAGGTTCCAGAAGAGCAATGCCGTCTTTCCTGCCCATTTCAATAGAAAGCATATTCGATCCCAGCCTCCGCATGAATGAAATAGAATTGTACTGCAATCACTATAGGTCGGATCACCGTCTTCTCCAATCCATGTCCGGATGGCATGAAATCAACGTTCTTGTGGAATCTTTACGGCAGCTTATTTCAATGACTGACACCTTCAGTCCCGGTATGACTGCTCCCTGTATTCCATCCGGGCTTTCACTTCAGCGCAGTATTCGGCTGTGGGTCTTGCCAGAAGGCGGGGGATGCCTATGGGCTCGTCCGATTCAAGACAGTAACCATAGGTACCTGATCGTATACGCTCCAGTGACTGTCTGATCTTGGAGAGCAATTTTTGTTCTCGATCTAAAATCCGCAACGAAGTACTGCACTCTTCTTCCCAGGATGCTCTATCACTGTCATCGTTCAATTCCGGTGGGCTGGCCATTTGACTTTTGGCCTCTTGAATTCGAGCTTCTGTCGAGTTGTGAAGCAGCAATAGTTGGTGCTTGAAGAAATCCAGTTGCTCAGTATTCATGTAGTCAGACTCTGCAGCCTGTTTGATCTGATCTTCAGTCAACGTGCCTTGTCCCAGTGATGTTGTCTTCATTGACTTTCTCCCCAACCAGGAAAAGGATCACTCAAACTTGCCCAGTACTCTTTACCTTTGAGAACCTCGTCTTCTGTTAACAGGCAATAGTCGAGGGCTTTAGTGATGGCCTGTTGATCCAAACCCTGACCAATGAAAACAAGCTCCTGACGCATATCGCCGAAAGGTTCTACCCAGTTACTCTTGATGGAGGCGAGGTAATCTTCATCGGTAGGCCAGTTCTCTTTCGGGACAGCTTTCCAAAACATCCCTGCGAAACCATAACGTGCAATACCGCCAGCCTGACTCCATTGGCCTGCAAATTCCGGACGGGAGGCCAACCAAAAGTAGCCTTTGGATCGAATCAGTTTTCCATAGTCTCTCGCCGAGTGGAGAAACTGGTAAAACTTTTCTGGATGAAAGGGTCGGCGGGCGGTGTAACTAAAACTTCCAATGCCGTATTCTTCGGTTTCCGGCACATGTTCCCCGCGCATTTCCTTAAGCCAGCCTGGCGCTGATTGTGCGCGCTCAAAGTCAAACAGCCCAGTGTTTAATACTTCGTCAACATTTACCTGACCATGAGCAATGGGAATGATTCGGGCATTGGTATTAAGCGTTTTCAGAATCGCGGTCAAACGTTCCAGTTCGGGTTGTTCTATCAAATCGGTTTTGCTGATTAGTAGTATATCGGCGAACTCAACCTGATCTACCAATAAATCAGCGACACTGCGTTCATCCTCTTCACCTAAAGACTCCCCGGTTTCCTGAAGGTATTTCGCCTCGTCATAATCCTTGAGGAAGTTCACCGCATCTACCACAGTGATCATTGTATCCAGCGTGGCGACATCAGACAGTGATTCACCCTTTTCATCAGCAAAGGTAAAGGTTTCAGCGACGGGTAAAGGCTCGGAAATGCCGGTGGACTCAATCACCAGGTAATCAAAACGTTCCTCCTGTGCCAGTTTGTTGATCTCCAGCAACAGATCTTCGCGCAAGGTACAACAAATACAGCCATTACTCATCTCCACCAGCTTCTCCTCCTGGTGACTCAGTGAGACTTCGTTTTTTACCTGTGCTGCATCGATATTGATTTCACTCATATCGTTAACGATAACGGCCACTTTTTTACCTTGACGGTTGTTAAGAATGTGGCTCAGTACAGTGGTTTTTCCTGCGCCAAGAAAGCCTGACAGCACAGTGACGGGTAGTTGAGTCATGACGGATAGTTCCGGTCCAAGTGAATATGCGGTTGAGTACGCCCTGAATTGTTATGTTATATTATAACTATTTAAATTTAGTCAACTACCACTGAATGCTTGTTTTAACCTGAGCCCGGTCATGATGATCGGGAAATGACAACCTATCTCCAAAAGATATGGAAGAGATGCAAAACGCCGTTGAAATCAGCATGGAACTTTTTCATAACTGCCAATGTCTAATTTTAAGACTGATCAGAACATTTGTACCAAGTTAGAGAGGTTGACCATTTAATTTTTCAAGGAGGACTTGATGATGATACAAGCAAGGATTCAGCCAGGAAACAATAACAGACTGCTCGACCAATGGCGCGCTAAAATCGGTCAAGAGACAGGGGATACCACTCAACCAACATTTAGTGGCCGGTTTATTGCCAGATACGATAACTTTTTAGATAAAAACTTAATGCTTAAGGTATGCAAGGACGCAAAAGAAGCCAGAAGCTTTGATGCCTTTGTCGATAACAGATTAGAGGATCTGGCCCATGAAAAAGAAATGAAATACTACCCAAATTTCCTGGACAGCAGTCCCCACAAGGATCGCTATAATGTGCCAGTGCTCGGGGCATTTTGTTCAGGTGAAATGCTGGCACCCGTTATCGCATTTGACAGGTCTTGTAAATTAGCTGACGAAGATCAGGTGAGAGCCTATCTTGAGAAAAAAAATGTCACTGAATCAGTGGCTGATCTCACCTGTTCCAGCCTGGAAAAAATGGCTCAACTAGGCAATTGGTCCGATCAGAGAGTGCCATTTCACGCCAGCATACTAAAATATACGCTTAATTCAGACTTCCCGGAAATATCGCATCTGGGTTGGCATTATGACTGGACCAGTTTATCAATGTTAACAGTCGTTTCGCCATGCGAGCAGGAAAACGGTACATACTCCGGCGGAGAGCTGTCTTTTGCTGAACGCGCACAAGAAACGTTTTTTTCCAGACTTTATTCTAAGTTTTTTTATACGCCAAGCTACATTCCTGAAACGGTCAAAACGTATTCCTATCCAGAAAGTGGCTGCTTTTTTTTCGAGAACCTCTGGTCGGAACACAAAGTGAACAAGATGAGTCTGGTTGCAGGGGAATCCTGTGAACGCGTCCTGTTTACCCTGTTCGCAAATCCGAATTTAGAACAACTGATGTCCTTTTTGAGCCGAAATTCAGACAAAAATCTGGTGACAAAAGATGGGCTTTGAAGTCAGTGACTTTGAGTGCTGCGAGGGGTTCGAAATTCTCCAAGACATATTTTTTTATTTTATCGCTTGTCTCGCTGGCCGGGCCTCTTTATATTCGAGAAACTGAATAGCACTCAAATCAAGAATAAGAATCCATGAACATTGCCATCTATATATACGACAATGCAGAAGTACTGGATTTTTCCGGTCCTTATGAAGTGTTTTCAACAGCCAGCCGGGTCTGTGCAGACGGCGAGCCTTTTAATGTCTTTCTGATAGGAGAGACTGGTGAAACCGTTACTGCCCGAGCCGGATACAGCGTGAACCCTGACTATGGGTTCTACAATCACCCCCCTGTTGACTTACTGATGGTGGTTGGCGGTGTCCATCATGCTGAATTGAAAAAGCCTCAGGTACTGGACTGGCTTCGAACTTTTTCAGCCAGTGCACACATGACAACATCCGTTTGCACTGGCGCTTTTATCCTGGCCGAAGCGGGCATTCTAACCGATCAGAAAGTCACTACTCACTGGGAAGATATTCCTGACCTGAGGCAACATTATCCACAACTGCTTGTGGTCTCTGACCAGCGCTGGGTAAAAGACGGCTCTATCATGACATCAGCCGGTATTACAGCCGGAATCGATATGAGTCTTTCCCTGGTGAGTTTGCTGCACAGTCAGGAACTTGCCGAGAAAACTGCAAGACAGATGGACTTTGTATGGATGCAGGAGCCAGAGCAACGCAGGAGCAGTTGCCGCGAGCGCCTGAGCAATGAGTCAGAAAATATGATTTCCTATGGTTGAGTACTTACGGGTTTCGATGCAAAACCATCTGGTCGTTTGATCGCAAAGTTTCATGCCTCGGTCAGTTCAGCTTGCTCAGGGACTTTGATCATTGATCCGGAACTTATTGAAGCAGTGATTGACTGAGACTAAAACCTTACTCAAATGAAGTCACTGTTTCATTTGCTTACACAGCCAATGGCTCTTAAACTTCACAACCATCCGATCCTTTTGACTTAAGTCCGACTGCATCTGGGTGGCCTCGTCCTAGTCAGGCGACCTCTCTGACACTTTCTAAACGGCTACCTTGACCTTAAGAAGTTTGTTCTGCGTTTCTACAGGAACGAATCGGAGGCTTTGTATGTCTGTTAATCAATGTCCTATTATGCATCATGCCGCTGGCAGTGGTACTTCCAACCAGGATTGGTGGCCCAATCGATTAAATCTGGAAATCCTGCGTCAACACGGTAGTGCTTCAAACCCGATGGGTGCGCATTTCGATTATGCGGCTGAGTTCAACAGCCTGGATTTCGGGGCGGTCAAGACCGACCTCACATCACTGATGACCGACTCCCAGTCCTGGTGGCCCGCCGACTTTGGTCATTATGGTCCTCTCTTTGTCCGGATGGCCTGGCACAGTGCCGGAACCTATCGCAATCTTGATGGCCGTGGTGGTGCAGGAACGGGTAGCCAGCGTTTTGCCCCCCTTAACAGTTGGCCAGATAATGCCAATCTCGACAAGGCCCGTCGTTTGCTCTGGCCTGTTAAACAGAAATACGGCCGAAAACTGTCCTGGGCTGACCTGCTGATTCTGGCAGGTAATGTGGCTCTGGAAACAATGGGCTTTAAAACCTTTGGCTTTGCCGGCGGGCGAGTAGATATCTGGGAATCAGAAAAAGATATTTACTGGGGCAACGAGAAAACCTGGCTGGGAGACGAGCGCCACATCGGTGAACGTAATCTGGAAAAGCCACTGGCCGCCGTCGAGATGGGCCTGATCTATGTTAACCCCGAAGGTCCTAATGGCAATCCTGACCCAAAAGCTGCTGCTATGGAAATCCGGAGTACTTTTGCACGCATGGCGATGGACGATGAGGAGACCGTTGCCCTGATTGCAGGTGGCCATACTTTTGGCAAGTGTCACGGGGCGGGTGACCCATCTCTGGTCGGTCCTGAACCCGAAGCAGCAGACATAACCGAGCAGGGACTGGGATGGAGCAGCAGCCATGGATCTGGAAAAGCCGGCGATACCATTACGGGTGGTCCGGAAGTGACCTGGACCAGCCAGCCAACCCAGTGGAGCAACCTGTATTTTGAAAATCTGTTCCAACACGAATGGGAACTGACCAAAAGTCCGGCCGGAGCCTATCAATGGGTGGCCAAAGACAGTGAAGACACTATTCCTGATGCCCATGATCCAACAAAACGTCATCAGCCCACCATGCTGACTACCGATCTGTCACTTCGTTTTGACGCAGCTTATGAAAAGATATCCAGAAACTTTTATGAACATCCGGATCAGTTTGCCGATGCCTTTGCCCGAGCCTGGTTTAAGCTGACTCATCGGGACATGGGACCCATTTCACGCTACCTGGGTCCGGAAGTGCCCAGCGAAGTAATGATCTGGCAAGACCCCATTCCTTCTGTTGATCATGAACTGATCAATAGGGAGGATCAGGCTGCGCTCAAGCAACAGATTCTGGGTTCTACTCTCTCAATCAGTGAACTGGTATCAACCGCCTGGGCTTCTGCCTCAACCTTCAGAGGTTCGGATATGCGTGGTGGCGCCAATGGCGCCAGAATCCGGCTGGAGCCCCAGAAAAGTTGGGAGGTCAACAGGCCAGAACAACTTACTCGCGTTCTGCAGCAGCTTGAAGATATCCAGCAAGCGTTCAATGGTTCTCAATCAGGTAACAAAAAGATTTCCCTGGCCGACCTGATTGTCCTGGGTGGTTGTGCCGCTGTTGAACAGTCTGCTAAAAATGCAGGCTACGCTATTGACCTGAAATTCAACCCTGGTCGTATGGACGCGTCGCAGCAACAAACGGATGTTCAGAGCTTCCGGCTACTGGAGCCGACAGCAGACGGCTTCAGAAACTATCAGAAAAATACCACGGATGTTTCTGCAGAGGCACTTTTAATCGACAAGGCGCAGCTGTTGACCCTGACTATCCCTGAAATGACGGTACTTGTTGGTGGCATGCGTGTTCTGAATACTAACAGCGACCAGAGTCAGCATGGGGTTTTCACCTCAAAATCAGATGCCCTGAGCAATGATTTCTTTATCAATCTGCTGAATATGGACATTGAGTGGAAAGCTACATCGGTGGATGAAAATATTTTCGAAGGCCATGATCGTGCTACCGGAGCCAGTCAGTGGAGCGCAACCCGGGTAGATCTGATTTTTGGCTCAAACTCCGAACTCCGTGCAGTAGCCGAAGTCTATGGTTCGGACGACGCCGGTGAGAAGTTTGTTCACGACTTCGCTGCCGCCTGGCTGAAAGTGATGGATCTTGACCGGTTCGACCTCAGGGATTCCTGATTGCTTCAACCAATACAAAAACCGCCAGAATCAGCTGGCGGTTTTTTTTAAGTACTGAAAAATACTTCAGTCTCAGGCATTAGCTTGCCGGATGACATCGACAGCCTGACCATTCTCTTCAGCAGAGATACAGGCTGCAGCAGTGAACAAAACGTCGGTTGAACTGTTCAATGCCGTTTCAGCAGAATCCTGGATAACACCGATAATAAAACCAACGGCAACAACCTGCATAGCCACATCAGCAGAGATGCCGAACAGGCTGCAAGCCAGAGGAATCAGCAGCAAAGAGCCACCTGCCACACCTGAGGCGCCGCAGGCAGACACAGCAGCAATCAGACTCAGAATCAGAGCCGTTGGCATGTCCACCTGGATACCCAGAGTATTGACAGCAGCAAGAGTCATTACAGTGATGGTGATGGCAGCGCCCGCCATGTTGATGGTCGCTCCCAGAGGAATGGATACAGAGTATGTATCCTCATGCAGGTTCAACTTTTTGCAAAGCTCCATGTTCACTGGAATGTTAGCGGCGGAGCTACGGGTGAAAAATGCGGTTACACCACTTTCACGCAGGCATTGGAAAATCAGTGGGTATGGGTTGCGCCTGAGTTTGGCGAACACGATCAGCGGGTTCACGACCAGCGCAATAATCAGCATACAACCGATCAGAACCATCAACAGCTGCCCGTACTCAGCCAGAGCAGAGAAACCAGTCTGGGCTATGGTGTTGGCGACCAGACCGAAGATACCAAAAGGTGCCAGCTGGATAACAAACCGAACGACGTTGGATACCGCATCGGAAAGGTCATGAATAAAACGCTTGGTGCTATCAGAAGCACGATGCAGAGCAAGCCCCAGTGCGATAGCCCATGTCAGAATACCGATAAAATTACCGGTCATCAGAGCTTCAACGGGATTCTGGACAATGTTGAACAACAGGGTGTTCAGAACTTCACCAATGCCCTGGGGCGGGTTGGCACTGGCTTCATTAGTGACCAGAGTGAGAGTAACCGGAAAAGCAAAGCTCATGGCAACGGCCGTCAGAGAGGCCGCCAGGGTGCCGATCAGGTAGAGGCTGATGATGGGCCTCATGTTGGTGTGCTGACCTTTCTTCTGGTTGGCAATAGAAGCCACCACTAGCACAAAGACCAGAACAGGTGCTATTGCTTTGAGGGAACCAACGAACAGAGAACCCAGCAAAGAGAAAGAGATAGCGGTATCAGGAGCGACGACCCCAAGGCCTGCCCCCATTACAATACCTGCGATTATCCTCAGAACCAGGCTCGTGCTGGCCATGCGTTCGAATAGAGATTGAGTTTCACCCATACCATACCCCACTTTATTTATAATGAAATTGACGCCCTTTCAGACAATCAGTTGACGATCGGGGAAAGGCTGAGCTCCCGGCTTTTGGCTGTTTGCTCATCAATCTTTCCGTACCATTCCCCTCGTCTGAAAGGCCCCTAGGAGCCTGACCGAGAATAGACTGCCCTACTGCGGCGGCAGCAAATTGGTCTGAAAATCCGCTTTTGTTCGTCAAATAGCTCGCTATTCTCCTCACAAAACCGAATTTTCATCCTCAATTTTCTGCCGTCCTCGCTACGGGCGCTATTCTCGGTCAGGCTCCTAGATATAACGGAAATCACCTATCGGGCGATCATTTTATAAGCAGTTCACACAAATCAAGTGCCCAAAACTAATGGATCAGGTCCTCTGCATTATTGATATAAGTTATATATTTAGACCGTTATTCTACAGAGTAAGTTCACTATTACTTTTCCGCCAGCTGGCTCAGTGGTCATTTCAGTGGAGGCATTGAGTCACTTTGCCCCTGACCCTGTTGATCTTTATGCGTGGGATAAAAATCAGCTTTACCCATCGTTTATTGGCCTTTAAAGCTTTTTTCCTGTTCATTTATTGAACTCAGCAGTGAGGATAGAGAGTCCGGGATGACACGTCATTGTGGATTGAACGGTAATGGGAAGGGTTTCCCTCGAGACATTAATCAGTAAATCACATGAACAATAGGTATATTCGCTCTCTGACACTGTCTTCTGCCGAAAAAGCAATCACAGCCAAAGGAAATTAGCTCGTTGTTTGAATCACGAAAGTATCCGTTTCAAGTCTCTTTTTGAGCGGTATAATCTGAAACAGGCATTAAAAGTGCCGAACGACAGTGATGCAAACATTACCACAATGGCAAACACGCCGGAACTTCATGCGCCTTTCGTCGCTGGACTGCCAGTCGCCCCCCAGACCAGGTTGAAAGTTTAATCCATCAAGTTTGCACGTTTACCAGCACACCTCTTCAACGAACCGGAAATTTATGTACCGTAAAATGTCTTTTAACGATTCATCATCGGAAGTGATTAATAAATACCGCGGAACGGTCAGTGGACGCTGGTTTGACCTGATTAATCTGCAATTACAGAAACATGGGGTGGATCCATTACCTCCCGAGCATTTCAATATTCCTCTTGAAAGCTGGTCATACTGCGACAGGCCAGTCCCGGTTGATGGCGCTCGCAGGCTGCTCTACTGGGCCGTGGAGCAAACTGATAACCCGCTGTTACCGGTCGATCTGGGGCTTTCACTCCAACCGCTTGATATCAAGTCGCTGGGTATCGTCTTATGGAGTGCTGCATCACTCAGGCAACGAATTGAAAAACTGGAGATGTATCAATCATTGGTCACGACAACTACCCGAATCATCTTCAATGAAAAAGCCGGGACAGCCACATTATTATTAATTGACAGTGATGCTCTCGATAAACAGGTCAACCTGACCACACATGGCATGATGGCCCTGGTTTCAGCTGTTACCACGGTAATACGCTGGGACAATGAAGCCAAAATCACGATACACCTGCCATTTGAACAACCGACATACCACAAAAGACTTGAGGGGAAATTGGAAAGTACTCTGAAATTCTCCATGTCTCAGTTTCGCATAGAATTCAGTGTTGATGCACTGGATCAGCCTCTGCGCACCTCTGACCCAGAGCTGCTTCAGGCAAATGAATCACTGGTTCAGAAAAAGCTGTTAATGATCGAAAAAAGCAACCTTGTTTTAAAAGTCAGTCGCTCACTCCTGGAGTTGAGCCCGCTTATACCGCCAACGACTGGTGAAATGGCAAGCCTGATGAATATGAGCAGTCGTACATTCCAGAGAAAACTGACAGAGCTGGGGCTGAGTTACCGGGAACTGGTTAACAAAATACGCCATGAAAAAGCGATTGCCCTGATTGAGTCCGGCGATACGCCCCTTTCCACTGTCGCCTATGAGTTAGGGTTTGGCGATTTGAGCAGTTTTTCCAGAGCGTTTAAAAGCTGGACAGGTTTGTCGCCAAGGCAGTACCACAATGTCCAATCCTTCAACGTTTAAAAATAAAAACGGTACGAAATATGGCTCAAATCAAACCCTTTATTGACAGTCGGTAACAAACAAGTACATGGCGCACTCTGCCAAGTTTTTGATGGAACATTGATGTAAAGTGAAGACCTCAACGTTACCAGACAAGACCCTGAGTTACAGATATTTTCGGGGCGGGTCACTCTGTGCAAATAAAAAAGGAGTCACTATGACTGCTCAATTTGATATCAAAAACTGGCAATCAACCTACGATCGTAAATGGTCACCCCTGGAAAGTGCGGCAAATGAAATCCAGTCCGGGGACAGGGTTTGGATTGGTGGTGCCAATGGTGTTGCTATCCCGGTTCTTAAACAGCTTTGTCATCGTAAAGATGAATTGAAAGACGTTGAATTGTTCGGCGCACTATTAATGTTTCCTTTTGATTTTCTCAAGGCACAATTTAAAGGCCACATCAATTACAACTGTTTATTTACCGGGCCACTGGAGAGAAAATTTCTGGGACCTCATGGCAATATAAAGATTAATTCTGTGCATTTTTCCCAGACGCAGAGCTTTATGAAAAACATCATGAAGCCGAATGTTCTGTTGATGGAAGTTTCCCGACCTGATGAAAATGGCTTTATGAGTCTGGGTCATATCGGTGCCCTGTTAGGCGACAGCGTGGTCGAAAATGCCGAAAAGGTGATCGTGGTTGTTAACGACCAGGTACCCTATCTTAAAGGTGAAAGTAACTTTGTTCATGTAGACCAGATTGACAAACTGGTTGAATGCAATCACGAACTGCCCTTCGCGCCACAGGCCCAGCCAAGCGAACTGGAACAGAGTATTGCGAGCCACATTCTGCCTTACATTAATGATGGAGACACCATTCAGATCGGTTTTGGCGGACTCTCAGATGCGGTTGCCTATGGTTTGGAAAACAAAAAGAATCTGGGCGTGCATTCGGAAATGATGACAGACTCCCTGCTGCACCTGATTAAAATTGGCGCTATTGATAACAGCAATAAAACCATTGACAAAAACAAACTGGTTTACGGACTGGCTGTAGGAAGTCGGGACCTTCTGGATTTTCTGGATAACAACGACGACACCCATGTCATGCCCCTGTCAACGCTGAACAGGCCGGAAGAAATAGCTAAACAGGATAATTTCATTTCCATCAACGGAGCTCTGATGTGCGACCTGACCGGCCAGATTGCGGCTGAAGGTGTTGGTCTGAACCAGATTTCATGCACAGGTGGTCAGCTTGATTTTGTTCGCGGCGCTGGCATGTCCAAAGGTGGTAAGTCCTTTATCGCCCTGTCGTCTGTCTTCAAAGGCAAAAACGGCCTGGAATCCCGCATTCAACTGACCCTGCCCGCCGGAACACCGGTGACCACACCACGCAGTGACGCTATGTTCATTGTCACAGAGTACGGTGTTGCCGACGTGCACAACAAACCCCTCAAAGACCGTACTGCAGCCCTGATTGCCATCTCTCATCCGGATTTCCGCGAGCCCCTCACTGCCCAGGCACGTGAAGCAGGTCTGATCGACTAAAACGGACATTTTCTCTTCTGCGAACCTTGATTAATTCTGCAAAGGTCGATCGATGCTTAGGCTTTTAAATTGGAGAATGCTATCGTCTCTGAAGAGACGACCATTGTAGAATAGCTCCAGAGGCTTGCTTTGCAAGCCTGGCTCAGATCCCCGCCTTCACGTCCTCGGTGATGATTACGGGGTTTTTAGCGGGGATTCAATAAACGGAGGAGGGCAGGCGATGCAGTCTCACAATCTTCTGGCAGGGCTAGTCATCGGCTTGTTTCTGACGGGGTGTTCTTATCATGGTCGACCAGAAGAAAAGTCGATGTGTACCGAAAGCTGGTATGAGTATGCAGAGTCGAGAGTACCCACAGGCGATGGCATGGGACACGGCCCTGATCCCGGCTCCACGGAATGGCGCTCCGTTGTGGAATTCAGACTCAACTTACGAGATCAGAACCTGTTGCCTGATCGATCAAGCGATCAATGGTGTCGGGCTATCGATCAATTTTTAAAAGCCCATGACGGATAGTTTTACCTTCACCGGAATCGCCTGAGCTGATCATTTCGTCATAGGCTGAAGACATCACCATATCCAGTTGATCCGACAGATCCTTGCCTAAAGTGTATTTGGCCTCGAAAATGCTGTGAAAGACTTTGGGCTTATTTTCTGCATGCTCGGTAAGCCATTCCCTGTCGTTAATCCGGCACAAATAGATGTCACCTTCAGCCGAAATCAGCTCCAGATGTGTCTGCTTTTGGCGAACAACGGCAGTCAGTGTTTTCAGATTCATAACCTTGCCTCACGAATGTTTTCTGAGTAACCAGGATCCCATGAAGGGGTTGTCCAGCCTTTGGCTTCTGCCAGCCGGTTCCGCCTCAGGAATGTGAATTGCGATGACGCGCATCAGTTTAGAAACAGAATTGGATTCAACATCCAGCATGACTACAGAGCCACCCTGTTCAAGGTGATCATGGAAAGGCTGGAGCCTGAAGTTGTCACTGGAAGCGCCGATCAACCCCCCCAGCCAAGTCGAGTAACCCAGTACCACCATGCATGCGAAAAAAGTGACCACCGGGGCAACCGGATGCGCAGCCATTAATTCATGGACCGCAAGGCCGGTCAGTACTGTCAGCAGGATACCAATGAGAAAACCTCTCTCACCTGAACGAACCGTGTCGTATTCTTCGATAAAGGACAGATCATTCAAATGCTTTTTCTGCGTCGCCAGATGATCTTTGTGAGCGATGTGGATTCGATTGTGAGAGACCCCTTCAGCTTCGGCAAGGTCGTTCAGCTTTTGGGCGAAGGCGAGGTCAGGCAGACGATAGAGTACTCTTAACATACAAAACACCTTCTTGCGGTGATTAAGTAAGGTCTCAAAACTCAATATTAGAGCTATTACGGATGATTGGCGAATTTAGATCACTTAGAAAGCATCAGGGCTTTTTGGCGCACCTTTCCTTGACAAACTCCCTGAAGGTTCGGTCGGCCAGAGAGGTCACTTTTTTTCGCCAGACCATGACAATTTCCAGTTTTACCGACTTAGTGAAAGTCACAAAAATTTGGTATTTACTTTGCGTGATGGGCTCAGACATTGGGGTTATAGCACGATCGTCTTCATTCTTACACTGGTTTCAAATTCAACGCTCAATTCAAACCTGAGCCAGAGGGGCGTCGGGTGATGAAGGCGAAGCACCGGAACGAACTGGAAGCATACGTTAGATGCGCTAACAAGATTGTTATGAACTTTATGATGAATGAGCACTCTAGAGAGAAAACATGAAAGGAATATACTGTGAATTCAGCCCCTATCCAGCCCTTTGGGTCAACAAACTTTCAAGCCTGTGCTGCAACCAGTCAAGTTACGACGTCTGAAGATTATCATTCATCTCAGGTGTTTATACCCAGAGGTAATGAATACTTTGATTTGCAAAGATTAATCACCACCAGAAAAGTGGCAAAAGTAAAAAACGGACACATACTTAGTTCTTCTACCACTAAAGATAACGCATTCCCATTGTGGCTGAGAATACCATCAGATAAACCTGATAATGCTTTTTGGACCTCCACTCTAAAAAAAGACGCCACAAACAATAAAAGTACAACTGCCTGGATAGAGTGGTGTAGAGAAAATAGTTTGAGATTCTGGTTAGGAAACGATGCTGCTCAGTTTAAAGTTTCAGAAACGGCAAAAATATTAAAGATTGATTCCTTTGAAAAATATGAAAATTTAGTGAAAAACTTCCCCCATGCAGAAAATGATGATTATATCGACTGGGAACGAGTAGCTACCGAGTTTGATGCTGTGCATTGCACAGAAGATTTTTGTATTCCGGGATGGAATTGTGAATCAACAGCTTGGTTAAATACAGATAAATTAGCATTCCAGAAATCTATAAGCTCAGAAGAAATTGACTTGTAGAATGAACGATTGAGCACCTGACAGAAGTAATAACATGATCGATCTTGCCACACCTGCTTATCGAAAAGCCTGCTTTGCCCTGGCACTGGGATCGTTCCTGATATTCTGCAACCTGTATCTGTTTCAGCCACTGATTCCGGTCATGGCCGATCAATTCTCGGTTTCTGTACTTAAGGCCAATAGCCTTCTGGCGGCAAGCACTACGGGTCTGGCGCTGACCCTGTTGCCCTGGGCCATTCTTTCAGAAAAGCTGGGCCGTTACCCCGTGATGATGATCAGCCTGGCGCTGATCCCTCTGACAGGACTGGGTATCCTCCTTTCAAACAGCCTGACTGTTATGATTGTTACCCGGGCAGTTCTGGGCATCGCCCTGGCCGGTTTTGCGGCCGTAGCAGTGGCCTATATGGCAGAAGAATTCACCCAAAGCGCTCTTACGATGGCTGTCGGCACTTATATCAGCGCTAACTCCCTGGGTGGAATCTGTGGTCGTATCTTTGGGGGATTGGTCTGCGAACAGTGGAACTGGGAAACAGCCGTTGCGACCATGGCGCTGTTCAGCCTGCTGTGTGCGCTGATTGTCTATGCGTTATTGCCCAGGGCGGTTCATTTTCAACAAGAACCCGGGTTCAGTGTTAAGGAAGCCATCGACAATATTGCCGGGCACCTGCAAAACCCGAAATTGTCACTGGCTGTATTAATGGGTGGACTGAACTTTGCCCTGTTCGTCAATCTATACACCGTAACAGGTCTCAGACTGATTGCTCCCCCCTACTCTCTTCCCGCAGGCTGGACTGCATTGATTTTTCTCTGCTACCTGAGCGGCACCCTCTCTTCCCGACTCAGTGGGCACTGGCGTAAGCAACACACCACTACTCAGGGCCTGTTGATCGGAACATTTATGAGCATGAGTGGCGTATGGGTCGCCAGCCTGCAGGAATTAACGGCGGTAATTATCGGATTGCTGCTGATCAGTTCCGGTGCATTCTTTGTTCACTCTCTGGCTTATGGCTGGGTCAGTCATCATGCAACCCGTGCCAAAGCTACGGCTAGCGCACTGTATCTTGTTGCTTATTATCTGGGAGGCAGTCTGGGAGGATTTCTACTGATCGCTTGCTGGCAGAAGGCCGCCTGGCAAGGAGTATTAATGGGTTCAATGACGCTCTACGGATTAATGTACTGGATCTGTTTCAGACTAAAAAAATACGACTCCAGGCGTCAAACACCGACGATAGCCTCGCCTTGAATAAAATAAAGATTGCCTCGTCCGCTATCCCGTCCTGAATCAATTGATTGCAGGACGGGACAAACAGTCAGATTAATGGCCGTAGCGATCCAGCAGTACTTCAAACATGGCACGAACCCCGAAAGCTTCTCCACCTACAGGACGACCTGGCTGATTACGAATATTCCAGGCCATGATATCAAAGTGAACCCAGGGAATGTCCTTGCCGACAAACTCCTGCAGGTAGAGTGCCGCAGTAATAGAACCCCCATAAGGCTCCCTGGCACAGTTGGTCATGTCAGCGATTTCGCTTTTAAGCATGTATTTGTAGCCCTTGTGCAACGGCAGGCGCCAGACCGGGTCCTCCGTTTTATCACCTGCCTGCATCAGTTCACACGCCAAAGCCGTATCGTCGGTATAAAAGCCACCCACTTCAGTACCCAGGGCTATACGGCAGGCGCCAGTCAGCGTGGCGAAATCGACAATCATTTCAGGATTTTCGGCACTGGCCTCGGTCAGAGCCTCACACAAAACCAGACGACCTTCTGCATCGGTGTTGTGAATTTCTACTGTCAGACCCTGGCGGGTTTTCACAACATCGCCGGGACGCAGGGCATTGCCGGCAACCGCATTTTCTACGGCTGGAATCAGCATTCTCAGACGAACAGGCAGATTGAAGTCCATAATCAAACGCGCCAGTCCAATGACGTGAGCGGCACCGCCCATATCTTTTTTCATCAAGCGCATACCCGCTGAGCCTTTCATGTCCAGACCACCACTGTCGAAGCAGACGCCCTTACCCACCAGAGTAATCAATGGATGCTTCTCGTCACCCCAGGTCATATCGATAAGTCGTGGCGCATGGCTACTGGCACGGCCTACCGCATGAATGGTGGGGTAATTTTGGGCCAACAGCTCATCACCTACAATCTGACTGACTTTGCCACCGAACTCTTCAGCCAGCTTTGCCACTGCCTCGCCCAAATGCTCAGGCATCATATCACCTGCCGGGGTGTTCACCAGATCACGAACGCTAGCCACCGCTTTAACATACTTTTCAGCTTCTTCAACCTGAGCCTGGCTCGGCAGAATCAACCTTGGACACTCTTTCTGATCAGTTTTTTTGTAGCGGTTAAACTGATAGGCACCCAGTCCCCAGCTGAATGCAGCCAGTTTGAGCAGGTTTTCATCCCCCTGAAGTTTGTAGTCTCCGGCTGGCAGCTGATTGACCAGATCACCGCAGATAAAGTGACTGGAGAGATCTTCAACCCCCACAATGACCTGCCCCATGACACCTTCTTCACCGGGGATCAGACTGATGCCTTTTCCTTTGTAGTCTGTGCAGGTCAGCCAGTTCTGAAGAGGCTCTGACTGCTCATCAAACCAACGATCATAATCTGAAGTTTCAATCAGAGTCAGAGGAATACCGTGGTCACCAGCCAGCAAATAGGAAAGCATAGGTCTCTACCATTTGGGAATAAAAGGAATTAAAAGACAACAATATCGAAAGAAGGTACTCAGTATCGAGGCAGCCTGCACACCCTGTGCGGTAGCAGATGCATGGGGCAAACCGCAATATTGCCGTTTGCCCCATGCTATCAGAGCCACATTAACCATGCCAGTGGGCATAGCGTTTTTGGAGCTGCGGCAGGCTTAAGAATCCATAATCAACCTGCCAGACTCCAGTCGAAAAACTCGATCCATCTGCCTGGCAAGATTCATGTCATGGGTTACCACAATAAAACTGGTCTTGAACTCTCTGCTGAGAGTCGCCATTAAACCGTGCACTTTTTCAGCAGTGTTAGGATCAAGGTTACCCGTTGGTTCATCCATAAACACCAGATCAGGTTCGCCGACCAGGGCTCTGGCAATGGCTACACGCTGACGCTCACCTCCGGATAATTCTGCGGGCTTATGTTTGGCCCTTGCCAGCAACCCCACTGCTTCCAACAGCCGTTCGGCGCTCTCCTTAATCTGCCTGATGGGCATTTTCTTTCTCAGCAGCAGCGGCATAGAGACATTTTCCAGGGCGGTGAACTCGGGTAACAGATGATGAAACTGGTACACAAAACCGAGGTGGCGATTTCTCAGCTCATTTTGCCGGGCCTCTTTCATCGTCGACAGGTCATGGCCGCAGACTTTGATTTCACCGGAAGAAGGACAATCCAGTCCGGCCAGCAGTTGCAGTAATGTCGTCTTCCCTGAACCGGAGCTGCCCACCACCGCTAACCTTTCAGATGGACCGACGACCAGGTTCAAGTCTTTCAAGACTTCCAGTTTTTCAGGGCCTTCATCAAAACTTTTGGCAAGCGCCCTGCACTCCAATATTGCTCTTACTGACTCAGTCATAGCGAAGTGCCTCTGCTGGCTGGGTTTTAGAGGCTCTCCAGGCGGGATACAGAGTGGCCAGGAAACTCATGGAAAGACCTGCAATACTGATGGCAGCAACATCGCGCCACTGCAATTCAGAAGGCAGATAACTGATAAAATAAACGTCCGGACTGAGGAACTGGATACCCAGAAAGGACTCCAGAGCTGAGATCATTTCAGAAACATTCAAGGCAGCAATAATACCGAGCACGACCCCCAATAATGTTCCCACAACGCCAATGAGAGAGCCCTGTACCATAAAGATACCCATGATAGTCTTCGGACTGGCGCCCAGTGTTCTCAGAATAGCGATATCTGATTGCTTGTCAGTCACCACCATCACCAGAGTAGAGACGATATTGAATGCTGCTACCGCAACAATCAATGTCAACAGCAGGCCCACCATGGTTTTTTCCATCTGGATCGCCTGAAACAGTTGCCCCTGGGTTCGAGTCCAGTCCTGCACGTAGTAACGACCTGGCAGCTGAATGGCAACATCCCAGGCCAGTTTGGGTGCAGCAAACAGGTTTTCCATTTTCAGCCGAATGCCTTCAACACCTTCAGGGACTCTCATGAATCGTGCAGCATCCTGAATGTTGATATAAGCCAGACTGCCGTCCACTTCAGCACCTACCGAAAAGATACCGACCACAGTGAAACGCTTGAGTCTGGGGAAAACACCGGCAAGGTTCACATTCGCCTCGGGTAGAACCATGGTCACCTTGTCACCGGTTGTGACCCCCAGAGACTGGGCCATGATTTCACCCAGCACTATGCCAAACCTTCCGGGTTTCAGGTTGTCGAGAGATCCCTGCTCCATATGCTGATTAACAATTGAAACCTGCTCTTCGTAGGCCGGATCAATCCCGTAAACCATGGCCCCACGAACCTGGCTGCCACTGGTCAGCATCCCCTGACCATCCACAAAAGGAGCTGCAGCAACAATCCCATCCTGTCCGGAGACCTGTTCCAGAATATTCTGCCAGTCTTGCATACCGCCCGATGCTGACGTAATGGTGGCATGGGGAACCATACCCAGAATGCGCTGTTTCAGTTCCCGGTCAAAACCGTTCATGACAGACATGACAATAATCAGTACGCAGACCCCCAGGGTCAGCCCAACCATCGACATGAGTGAAATAAAGGAAATAAAGTGATTCCTTCGTTTGGCCCGGGTATACCTGAGGCCGACAAAAAACGGTAATGGTCTGAACATTTAAATTTTATGAGGCGTCAATAGTTACAAAGTTCGCTATTATAACCCCAATGGCCCGGTACAATAAGGCTGTTTGCATTTCCTTGCAAAAGCGACAGTCTCCCATAACGATAACCGCGGCTGCAGAGCTGTTGCAGCCAACCCATGAGAATAAGAAAGTAGCGAGAAAAGTATGCTTGTTATGAAACATCTATTAACAATATCGTCATTAGCCCTATCCATGACCTTGTTGGGTCTTGTCAGTTTCAACCAGCATGCTTTTGCAGCAGAACCCGCCGACACCATTGCGGTGCCCGTTGGCAGTCAGTCGGCTGAACTTCGCAGCACAGTTCTGTTGCCAGAAAGAGGTCAAAGCATGGATTCCGTCAAGGATCGTCTGGGACCACCTGAAATATCTGAAACGGTTGGCAAGCCCGCAATTACCAAGTGGAAGTACCAGGACATGACCGTTTATTTTGAAGGTAAAACCGTTCTGCGAGCGGTTGTTCACCCCAACTTCCAACAAGCCGAGCCAACCGCTGTCGCCACTGATTCGGCTGTCAGACAGCCCTGAGCAGAGAAAACCACTAAAATTGGCGACCGTGTTTAAACAGTCGTCTTTTTATATCACCAATAGGCCTGCATAATCAGGCTATAATTTCGTCCGGCTTTTATCTTGTGGGTTTATCAATCTTTTCATGTGGATAGCAATAATCATGCACTATCGTTTTACACGATTTTTTGACTATCTTCAGCAGTTATCGAACACTTATCACCAGTCTTATCATGGCACTGTAGAACAAAGCTTCTTTTTTATTCTTCTTTTCATTGAAAAATAGGTTTGTCTAACAAGCCAAAGATGGGCCACCCTGTCCTCCACCCATGGGTCATTCAAAACGGTTTTCTGGTAATGATATTTGAGCAAATCCAAAAACAATACGTTCAAGTAAGACCGCAATTCACGCTTACAACTCATTAAGCTCGACTCCAACTCCTCAAGCGAATTGTCCAGGTCAAGCTGCTCAAAATCCCGATTTTTGAGTAAAAATACCTGCTGCTCCAACCACTTGTAGTAATCAATTTCGTACAAACTTTTCATCATTTCCCTCCTGAAAATCCTGTTCAAGCTCGTCGATTTCGGCCCTGCCAAGCTCTTCATCTCTGGGCTCAACGTCGGGCACTTCCTCACAGGGTAGATTAATAATGCCGGTAAGAAAGTTGTCCCAGACCTCCAGCAACTTAAGTACTCAACCATACGAAATCATATTTTCTGACTTATTGTTCAGGCACTCGCGGCAACTGCTCCTGCGTTGCTCTAGCTCCTGCATCCATGCAGTCGTGATGCGTTGCAACTCTGGTCACATAGCTTGCTATGTTCCCGTCGTTGCGCCTTGCAGAGCACCTGCCCAATAAGCCAGAAATATTCGATTCCGCATGGCTGAGTACTTAATCTTCAGCTTCAAATAACCAAACCCTTCACAGTTCGTTTCCCTGACGTTAGTGGCTAAATTGTGGACAAGAATCAAGTCACGGTAAGAATGCCCTTACCCTTTTTACTAAGTCCTGTTAAGAACCGTTGCAACACCTGTAGTTCGCATAGCCCGACAAGGGGATATCAGAGCTGCTTACTTTTACATAACCTTCCCGCTTCGACGAACACATCTTTGGTGTTGAAAATCAAAATCAATGGTTTGAAGAACAGAGAACACCACCTTCAGAGAGCCTTCAGTTATAAGTCAACCATAAACTGTTTCGCTGTCATTCCCGGAAATTGTTGTGTCTGCAACTGCCACCTGAACCGGCCACATCCTCCCCCACAACGAGCATCACATCAGTGCTATGTCCGTAATGGTCAAAGGGACACTTTAATAGGTTGGCAGGATCAGATATCGTCTCAGCATGGGGTCCACAGAAGTCACATATTGGCATATGCCATCTAACGACAGCGGTTGCATCGGGCGGGGTATCTCGGGATATGAAGATATCCTGATATCGCGGTTTATCGCCAGTAGAACATTCTGTAAGCATGACATCCTTATAATGGAGGCCAAGTTTACTGATATTTAAGTAATCGGGTGGCATTGAGTCAGTCTCCGGATTATGTACCCCGTGCATGCAAGAACTGTCTGATCCAGCCCTGAAAGAGTAAGACGCGCTATGATCGGAATCATAATTTCTTACAAAATAAATAACTCCATCCAGTGCGTGAACACTTCCGAACGCGAGCGCAAGAATCGTTGACCCTGCTAGTCTGGAAATCAGCTTCATACTTCTCTCCTACTGATGAGTTGACGAGTGATCTCTTCCGCTATCAATCCCGAAAATTGTCGTGCCTGCAACTGCCACCTGAACCGGGCACATCCTGACCCACAACGAGCATTACATCAGTGCTATATCCGTAATGGTCAAAGGGACACTTCAATAGGTTGGCAGGATCAGATTTCGTCTTGGCATAGGGTCCACATGTGTCACATACTGGCATATGCCATCTAACGACAGCGGTTGCCTTGGGCGGGGTGTCCCGGGATATGACGATATCCTGATATCGCGGTTTATCGCCATCGCCACAGTCTGTAAATATGACATCCCTGTAATGGAGGCCAAGCTTGCTGATGTTTAAGTAACCGGGAGGCATTGAGTCAGTACCCGGAGTATAAACCCCGTACATGCAAGAACTGTCTGACCCAGCCCTGAAAGAGTAGGACACGCTATGGTCGGAATCATAGTTTCTTATAAAATAAATAACCCGGTCCAGTGCGTGCACACTTCCGAACGCGAGCGCAAGAATCGTTGACCCTGCCAGTCTGAAAATCAGCTTCATACTTCTCACCTACTGATGAGTTAACCAAGCAGACAGGGTATGAGGCCTCATACCCTTTTGTCGCCTGCATCGTACCGGAAATTATAGCTCTGATTTACTACCACCTGATTAACCTGAAATGATCTTCCTGAATATCAAAAACACCTTTAAGTTTCCTGGAGTTGGAAAAAATGGGGAGATCCATAAAAATCAGCTCATACTCTCCGATATCCTTTACCAACCATCTCAGGCAATCTGTGGAATCACGGCGTTTTTGCCAAAGATCAGTGCCATTTACTTTTTCATAATCTTCCAGCTTCGATGAATACCTTTTCGGCGTTGAAAATCACGATCAATGGTTTGATGGGTGATCTCTTCGACAACAAATTCTGACCCAACACGCTCATCCAGTTTGAATTTTCTAAAATTGTTTGAGAAATAGAGAACACCGCCCTTGCTCAGCCTCTTTACTGCCAGTTCAATTAACCTGAAATGGTCTCTCTGAACATCAAAAACATCTTTTAGCTTTCTGGAGTTGGAGAAGGTGGGAGGGTCCATAAAAATCAGATCATACTCGCTGATATCTTTTTCCAGCCATTTCAGGCAATCTTCCCGCTCCATTCGGTGACGCCGCTCGCTCAGACCGTTCAGGGCCAGATTCTTTTTACCCCAGTCGAGATAGGTATTGGAAAGATCCACACTGGTAGAAGACACGGCTCCCCCCATAGCGGCATGAACGGTTGCTGTGGCGGTATAACAGAACAGGTTGAGGAAACGTTTGCCCGCCGCTTCTTTCTGCAGTCTCATTCTCATCAGTCGGTGATCCAGAAACAGACCCGTATCCAGATAATCATGCAGATTAACCAATAAACGACATCCGCCCTCTTCAACTTCCATCATCTGCTTCTGTTCGTCTTGTCGTCCGTACTGACTGGAACCTGATTGCCGCTCACGTCGTTTGAGGACAATATTTTCATCCGGTATATTCAGCACCTCAGGCGTCACTGCCAGGGCTTCGATTAACCGCTCCTGAGCTTTTTCCTCGTTAATGGATTTAGGCGCTGCATACTCCTGAACATGCACCCAGTCACGATACACATCTACCGCTACAGCGTATTCCGGCATGTCGGCATCATAGAGACGATAGCAGTCAATGTTGTTGTTTCTGGCCCATTTGCTCATCTGCCTGAAATTTTTCTTCAACCGATTGGCAAACATGTTAGCCCCTTCAGAAATATAGGTAACTGTTCTGGCCTCTGGTTGATTCCGTTCCTGTTTTTCTGCAACGGGCTCTCTCGCTTCACGGCTGCGAATATCATAAAGAAAGAGCTTACAGGGCAGTGCACCGTTAAAGAGTGAATAACTCTTTTTTGGCCCCATTCCGAGATTTTTCACCAGACTGGGCGTGCCGGTAAATATGCCTGCTTGCCAACCCGGGCAATGCTCCTTCAGCTTTTCACCCAGATGTTTGTAGAGGTAGACCAGACTGGCTTCATCGCCCATACGTTCACCGTAGGGAGGATTACAAACCACCAATCCGGCACCTATGTCTGAATCCATCGCCAAATCCTTGAGCTCCTGCTGTCGTATCCTGACCCTTTTCGACAGCCCTACCCTTTCCAGGTTGGATTTGGCACGATGAGCAACAGAACCCAGACCTTCAAAGCCAGTAATATCCGAACTCAGGGTAGCCAGCCCCTGTTGCCGACGCTCCCTGGCTTCCTCCAGCACTTTCATCCACACCTTTGGCACATGCCCCATCCAACGGTCAAAACCGAAACGGGTCCGGAGCAGACCGGGGGCAATATCAGCCGCCATCATGGCTCCTTCTATTAGCAGAGTACCGGCGCCGCACATGGGGTCCATTAACGGTTTGCCCTGTGCCGCCATTTCAGGCCAGCCAGCCCTTATCAGAATCGCCGCAGCCAGATTCTCCTTCAGAGGCGCTTCACCTGATTCCTGACGATAGCCCCGTTGATGCAAACTCTGGCCTGACAGGTCAATAGACACAAACGCTGTTTTTCCCCTGGCATGAACATTGATTCTTAAATCGGGGTTAGTGGCATTCACAGAGGGTCGCCAGCCATAGTCATCTCTTAACTGGTCAACGATGGCGTCTTTAACGACCTGGGCACCGAATCGGGTGTGATTGATATCTGGCGTGGAGCCGGTGAAGTCGACCCGAAAGCTGCTCTGCCTGTCGAGATGATCATCCCACTCAAACGTTCTGACACCCTGATACAGGCTGTCTTTATTCTCAGATCGGATCTCACCCAGCCGCAATAAAATCCTGCTTGCCAGTCTGGACCAGAGACAACTGCGATAAGCAACCTCAAGACTGCCCCTGAAACTCACGCCAGCGACAGTTTCCTGGACAGATTCAGCACCCAGATCCGTCAACTCTCTGGCCAGCAGGATTTCCAGCCCCTTGGGGCAGCTGGCGAAGAGTTCCAGAGAACGCTCTGTAAGAGGCGTATTCATAACTTATATTCCAAAAAAATTTAAAAACTCAATACTTATTAGGATTGATTTCTCGACAGCCTGTTCAAACTTCGTTAGAAATTAGACCGTAGACTTTCCCTGTACGTTTGCTCTCTGGTTTTTTCCCAGTTCCCTCGTTACATGCAACTTGCATATGACCTGGTGGGCTTCCGGAGTTATCACAACAGACCGGATCGGGGAATATTCCAAGTGCTGTAACAGGGTGCCAGGGAGGCATTGATAAACGAATCAGCAAGAGGCAGTACCACATGATGAAAAGACAAAAAAGGGATATGACAGACAGAGCCTTTACCAAAGGATATCGGACAGGTGCGTCTGGACGTTCGAAGGATATCTGCCCACATACGGACCCCCAACTTCGCCAGGCCTGGCTAACGGGCTGGCGGGAGGGTCGCGTAGACAACTGGGATGGCTTGATTGGCATTTCCGGCCTGCAACGGGCCAGTAATGCCTCCTTTCTATAAGTTACCCTATTGTTAAAGCCCATATAAGCCCCGGATCTCCGGGGCTTCTTTCATCTCGTGCAACAACCATGAACGCAGAAGCATATCCCTGAGTCAGAGCCTGCTTAAAAGTGTTTCAACCATGATCACAAGAATAAACGGCCTCTGCCGCTTCACGAATCAGGGAAGGACCTCTGTAAATGAAACCTGAATAGAGCTGAACCAGGCTGGCCCCTGCTTTGATCTTGTCCGCTGCGGTTCTGGCATCCATGACACCGCCCACACCAATAACAGGCAGTTTTCCGGACAGTTCGCAAGACAAGAGTTTAATCACTTCTGTCGAGCGATCGCTTAACGGCGCACCACTGAGCCCACCCTGTTCATCGGCGTTGGCCAAACCCTCAACAGCATCCCTCGACAAGGTGGTATTGGTCGCTATAACCCCGTCCATCTCATAGGAAACCAGTTCACGGGCGATGTCAGCAATTTCATCTTCATTCATGTCCGGTGCAATTTTGATCGCTACCGGAACCCTGCGACCGTATTTGTCGGTCAATAAAGCCTGCTCTTTTTTCAGGGCATCCAGCAGACTTTTCAGGGCATCACCAAACTGCAATTTACGCAGCCCCGGAGTGTTAGGGGATGAGAGATTAACCGTGATGTAGCTGGCATGGGGATACACTTTTCGCAGGCAAGTCAGATAATCACTTTCAGCGTTTTCTACTGGAGTATCAAAGTTTTTACCGATGTTAATGCCAATGATGCCCTGGTAATGACACCTGCGGACATTTTCAACCAGGTGATCAACCCCTTTGTTGTTGAACCCCATACGATTGATCAGCGCCTGACGCTCTGGAATCCGGAAGCACCGGGGCTTTGGATTGCCGGGTTGAGGGCGGGGTGTCACGGTGCCCAGCTCAATATGACCAAAACCCAGACTGCCCAGACCATCAATGCAATCTGCATTTTTATCAAGACCTGCTGCCAGGCCGACAGGGTTTTCAAAGGTCAGCCCCATAACTTCCCTGGGACGGGAAGGCACAGATGGCACAAAAGCACCGGTCAGGCCAAGCCGCTGGCCCGCACCTATCATCTCTAGTGCCACATCGTGTGCATTTTCAGCAGAGAGACAAAATAACAACTTTCGGCCCAGTTGGTACATGAAAAGCCCCGGATAATGTAGATAAACCTGCGAAATTATACGCAGCTTCATTTTGAAAACCAGTGTCGCAGGGTTTTTTATAATTCCGAATTGACTGGCACTAACAAGACGGACAGTTATTCTGACCAAAATGGAAATTTTCTGCCATTCCGAGGGTCTTACTTAATAAGGGACCCATTTAACTGATATTGGCAGGAGGCCAGATATGTTAGAAGTATTGATGGGAAGTGTTCCAAAAAACACAGGTTGCCCAGGCAAGCCTCACTCTTGCCTGAGCCTTGCGCAGAACCCTCTGGCGGATGCAGGAACCTATATTCCCCGCCAGGAGGCCGGAAGCAATGCTACACCTTTCTCCAGACCTCTCTCTGAACACCAGGTCACTCAATCTAACCCCACCGCATTCATCGGAAAAACGTCCATTTCTGCGCCTGATATTGATGACGAGAATGAACTCTTTGAGGATGCCGACGACAACCCGGACTGGATGAAAGATTACGATACCAGAATGGCGGAAACTGCAAATCCCCCTCCCATCCCCCAAAAGGATCACTGGCAATTCTCGGCTCACGACCGGGAAACCCTGATTCGTGAGTATCCCGACTTGCTGGACAGGTTCAGACAAGAAGGTATGGCTGCTGAAGTCATCTCTATGTTGCATCCCTATGGCATTCTCGAACGGATTCTGGATGAGTGCCCGCAAAGCGGTTTTGCCCTGTTACAACAGAGATTGCTGGCACTGGCTGAGGACATAGAAAAAAACTGGTGGGGCATCACTTCCAGCAGACCGGAAGCCAGAAAGCAGCTGGAGGCTTTATTCGACCTGTTGGCAGCTCGTGATTTCGATGCTCTGTTTGAAAAGTTACTTGAATTTGAAACACAGCATGGCAAGACGCCTTTTTACCTCGGGCTTCAAGAGTGCTTCGTGCAGAACCTAAAGACCGACCCCTTCAAACCAGAGAATGTCGGCATCAACCCAGCTGCCGGGTCCTTGAAAAAAATGAACGCTCAAAAAGCGCTGAAGGGGCTCTATTTTCCACCACCGGGTGACTGGAATAACCACTCACAGTTAACCGGGACAATGATTTGGAAAATACCACAAGTTATTCACGAACTGCTGCTGGATCGCTGCAGCACTGACATCATTGAAGCTCGAAAAAAGATGTGCCGTGGGCAGTGGCAAAGTCGTCAGCAACTGCAGTTATTATCAAACCGTCTCAAGTGCCTTGCCGAGATGCCCTGCACGCCCGAAAAACTGACGGACTTCATTGAAAACCCCGATCATAAAGAGGTTCAGGACTTTCTGGAAATGGAATGCCGAAAGCTCTACTTCGAACAGCGCTACCAACACTTAATGTCGATAGAGTTATCGGAACTCTCCATCGACGAGCTGAATGAAACAGAGCAGCAGGTTGGCCATATGCTGGCGATGGAAAAGCATGAGGAAATACCTGCTGACATGCTGACACAGTTAGAGCATTTCCATCACGCCATTCAACTGGTTCGTTTTATGAAACTGGAGCTGGAAATTCCAGTTTCAGAACGGATCTTTATGCTCAAGCCCCCTGCCACCCGGCATCTCATGTACAAGCTGAATAACTGCAGGCATAAGGACGATGCAGAAATAAAGCTGTATCACGCCATCCAGCAATACAGTGATCACCTGCAGGCTTATCATAAAAACCCAAGCTACTCATCCATAGTCGCTTATCAGCAGAAACATCATGACCTCAGGCTGGCTCAGGAAGAGCAGTTGATGGCAGAGACCAGAGCCTTGATAGAACACCCTCAAATGCCTCCCGTTATGAGTTCCGGTGATTATCAGGAAAACCTGCAACTACTGAAAGTGATGGATCAGGCACTGCAGGAAACTGCCCCGGTCAGGCCCGTCAATTCGGGCGAAGAAGCGATGATGGCGGTGGGGTATCAGATCATCTGGCCTCATAGAAAATCCTTTGATGACAAACTGGCCGAACTTCAGCACCTTAAAGATCTGAAAGCCGTTGGCTACTCGTTCAGTGAAGAGCTTCTGAAAACCTGCGAGGCCATTCCCGGTTCTACCACTGGTATTATTAACCGAGTGTCCAATATTGTGCAGCCCACCGCGACCACGATTCAGGACTGGTACAGCGGTAAAGGCAGTGCCTGGAGTGTACTGACTGGAGTACAAGGCAGTTACACAGAGTTGGAAAAGCAGGCCTGTGAGACACTTTCGGGCGTAGTGGCAATCGCCCAGAGTCATCCACGAATGTTCCGTCGTCTGGTCGGAGACTCTGTCCAGACTATTGAGCAGTTAAAAATACTGGTGGGCGCCGGCAATTCAGGACTGGTTTCACAACTTCAGGCAAGAATGTCGGCTGAATCAGCAGCCTCCTGCTTTGCAGGAGATAAAGCCGTTAATGAAACATTCGACCCTACAGACAGCTATGCCAACCACCCTGAACAGGCGGCATTGTTAAAACGGTTCCAATTTCTGCTGCAGGTATCAGACCTGGCTCTGAAAGGCTCTATCGCCCTGAACTTCTTTGCCGACCTTGCCAATCATACGGCAGGTTCCAGACTGGGTAACCTTCTCGGACTGACAGCAGGCGCCCTGCTTGCCGGACCCGCAGGTGGCGTAATGGGCTGGACCGTTGGCGGACTGGCTGGAGCGGTTGCTACCGCAACAACTCATGCAACGGGAGCCGTTGCGATCCGTGAAGGCGTCAATCAACTGGATGGTCGTCAGGTTCGAGTCCTGAATCGTTTGATCAACTATGGACCAGCCTTTGCCAACACATCCAGCCCCACGGATCAGCTGGCACAGATTGCCAGAGGCGTTTCTAAAGAGGGCGGTCTGGCCAAAAGCTTCTGTAACATCTACTTCAACCCCTTTCGAGTCCGTTACAACCGACTGACAGAAGCGATCCATGCCTACAACAAAAAGGAAGCCGGAGCCTTTAGTCGGCTCGCCGCTGAAGGTGCCAAATGCCTGGTCGTTCTGGGTGGCTCAGTCACAACCGGAGCCCTGATAGCCGGAGGCGCTTTCTACGGGAGCCTTCTGAGTGCGGCATTATGGCCCATAGTCGCCTCCAGCTTCGAACTGATTGTCACGACATTGACTGTCGGCAGCGTCATCAGTCGACTATCTAACTCTCTGGATCATGTCGAAGCCCTGGTTTATACGTACAAAGACGGCCTTCACTATTACCAGATGCTGTTGCCGGAAGGCTCCGATGAAAGAGCCCGTATTGAAGCTCATTGCATGGAATCATCAAAACGGATGATGGCTAAAATGACCGCCCAGAGCTCGTTCAAGCAATACCTGCGGGAAACAATCACCGCCGAAGTAGCTAATACTTACTGGCAGCCATGGTGTCAAACCGAAGAGGACAAACATCTGGTTGATAGCGTTAACGCCGGGGTGGAAATGGAAGTCAGCGAATTAGCTGACTCCAGGAAAGAACTGGCAGGAAGCATTCTGAAAAACCACAAAGCCCTGATGATCCTCCAAAGCTATAAAGACAGGATCGATACCCTGACCAAAGATCTCAAAGCCTTTAACACCTTCAGAAGAAAACTCAGGGAATTGGGGCTTCATCCTCCAGAGATCAGCCGTGGCATTGGTTATTACATTCAGGATCAATTACTGGAGATTCCTCTGGCCATCAACCGCCATTGTGGTACCCCCACCCCCGGCACCACCTTGCCAGCCATTGAGAAGACTCTGGAAGACACTTTGAGGCAAACGATAAGGGGTCACTATTTGCTGAAAATGGCTGCTCTTGGCAGACCGGTCAAAAGGGTTTTAGACGAAGATGGTAGTGTTTCGCACCGATCTCTCAGTCGTGATGACCTGCTGACCATCAAAAACCATGTCATGAGTCAGCTCTATAATCGTCTGGAGAAGGACATTTCATCGGCGGCGCTGGAGCGACTGCAGCTGGCGGTTCACACGGCCGCAAAAAGCGTTGAGGACGACTTTGGCAAGGGTCGAAAAGTCAACCTTAAACAGATGAGTACAGCACTGGCCAACCGGCTGGAAGATCAGGGTCGGACCATGCAAGACGTTGAAAGGCTCAGGGTTGCCCGTTTCCGACAGCAACTGAAAGAGAACCCTGATTTTCAGAATATGACCGAAGAAGAGCAGGCTCTGATTATTGATCAGGCTGTTATTGCCATGCCCGGAGAATCAACCCCGGCCTTCACCTGAGAAATACCCTGGCGTGCTCACTGACATCGTCAGTGATTCTGCTGTGTCTGGTTTCAAGCTCTGCCCGATGCAAGTCTGGATCAAAGGGATCGGTATGTTTGGCTGTTTTATGGGTAAAGTCCTGCAGACTCAGAACATTTTCTCTGGCACCGCTCAGTCCACTGTCAAGCATGAAATGATCACCGACTGCAGTTTCACCAGCTGCCGTCACCGCCAACTGATGCCCATGGGCTTCCCTGATGGCAAAATTTTTCTCGAGCCGTTGACGCCGCGTACACAAGACTGAAGTAAACTGGTGATTGATTTTGTCCGATGTAGCCCCTATTGATCCGGACTGATCAATTCCATGATAGTGGGCAACCGCCTGCAACCAGGCTTTGTGAACCACCTTTTTGACACTCTCCAGGGCTTTTTTTGTAGCCCGTTGAAAAGCCTCTTCTGAATTGCCGGGATCCGATCCTGAAGTCGAGCTATTCAGTAGCTGATCCCTGATGTCTCGCTTCAGTTTGTGACAATACTGATTTAAGGGATCTGGCAACTCCATACCAATGTAAACCAGATTCTTGTTTTCTAAACAGCGGGTCTGCATAACCTGATCCAGTGTCCGGCGCTCCAATTCTACCAGGTCTTTTCGGAAGACGACGTTCCTTATAGGGTCATCAGACTCTTTTAACATCTGCAACTCCTGGTAAAGCTGTTCCTTGAAGTGCTGATGAAAATCTTTGTTGAAGACCACCGTCTTCCTGAAATCCTGAAAGGTATTCAGCTCCTGGTTGGCTAATTCCTCACCTTGTTTACCTTCCCAGCTGCAAGCAGCGTATGACCTGCCATAGTTGCCCTTGCCATCCCTCAGGAACTTGTTTCCGAGCCTGCTATTTTTCCCGCTGGCACAAATGATCATATCCACAGGTCGGTGCACAACCGCTTCCTCAAGGGTGTCATGCTTTGCCCTGCCCTGTTGCGCCATATCATAAGCAGGGTTATAACGTGCTTTGACTTTGTAGCCCTCCACTCCCGACTCAACGCCTTCCAGCTCAAAAGCAGCCATTCTTTCCAGACTGGAAGGCCCGCCACCCTCATGGATTTGATTATTCCTTTGCCTCAACTCGTTCAGTCGATCGTGCAAGCCTTCTTCCAGATGCTGAATCGCTATCTCACCATGACCATCGGAACGAACAATGCCCTTGCTTTCCTCACCTTCACCAAAGAGCTCATAGTAGTGCTCACCCAGATAAAACTTCAGCATATCCATCCATTTGAAGTCCAGCCTGACCACCTGACCCTTGTCGTATTCAGTACTTCTGTTATCAAAGACGGAAACATCGGCACCGGCTTCAAATTGTGACAAGGCCAGAGCCAACCCGGTGGGTCCCGTCCCTTCAATCGCTACCCGGGGGTGAGTTCTGGCATCATCATGCTGCTTAATCAACCAGTCGAGCTGTGCCAGATCAATTTCCTGCCCCCTCAAAGTGCCGATTTCCTGAATCTTTAACAGCCTGGTGAGAGTGTCCTGCTGACCTGGCCATTGTTCAGGCTGCGAGAGTATGCTCAGTTCCCATCGTCTGCCCGCTGTCAACTGGATATCCAACAGTGCTCGTCGTGATTCTGCTATCAGCTGCCCCTCTTCTTTGGTCAGGTTTTCACCGGTTTTCAGGCGTTCTCTGATGTTATCTACATCTAACTTGGTGACTTCAGCACTCAGTTGATTCAATGCTTTTCTCACCTTGGCTTTATCCTCAGATAACTGTCGCTTCAGATAAGAAAATTCGCTGCGACGATTGACTAGAATTTTCAGTTTCGGATAACGCTTCAGGTCTTGAACAAGACGGTAGTCTTTTTCCAGTACTAAATTTCTTGGGTAGCTGTGAACGGAAGACTCTGCGCTTGCGGCACTCAAAAATATTTGTTTTACCGCTGTGCGCAGGGGCAACTCATGGTCTGGAATTCTAAAACTATTTGATTCCTCACCCCAGATAGACAATAGATCGTCATACTCATCCTGTGACAGCCGTTCGGGCAACGAATGAAGCGTTTCCCGAATCACCTCTTCGACCAGACACCGAAAATCCCCTGATTGAGCACTACCAGCAAAATGCCGCTCCAACCTGCCAAGATCCTGCTGCAATCTGCTGTCATTCGATATTCGACCTGGTTTGAGGAGTGAAGCCTTGTAGATGCCTTTAACGGCCTCACGAGCATCCTGTAGAGATACCGCTGGAATCTTGTCAATCAGTGCTGGCAAGGATTTTATTCCCTCTTCTGCCTCACTGAGCATCGTGTTTATGTTCTCAGACCTCAAAACAGCGTGGAGAATTCTACCCCGTATGTTTTCTCTTTCCAAACGGCTGAAACCCGGAATAACCCCATCAGACACATCATCTACCAGACGTTTTCTGTCCTGTTTACTAAGCTCCCCGCCCTCAATAGCCTTCATCACCTGATCATGCAACAAAACCTTTGCTTCACGCTCCATGGCCCTTTGCGCTTTTGCGCTGCGAGTGGGAGAAAAAAAGGCAATCAGCCTTTTGAAGAGGTTTCCACGGGGTTTGACACTGATGACCTTTCTCCCCCTGAAACTAGCCAAAGTGTCCTGCCCTGGTGCCCCCGACTCGCTAGTCACTTCAAGCCGGGCTGTTTTTCGTTGTCTGCAAAACGTCTCAAGCTTCCCAACATTGTCCATTAAATCAGCGTATTGAGAACTCGCTTGTGTTCGTCCACCTGCACCTCCAACGCTCATAGTTATAGGCCTCCCTGCCTGAGTGATTAAATAAATACATCAATAACCAGATAATTCCGTTATTGATCAATGCAACCGTCAAAATCAGGTCTTCAGTTGCGACCCAGGAACGCTTTGCCTCGCTGAATCACAAAGTCAGCGGTTCTCTGCTGCCTCTGCTCAAGCTCTTCCCGGTGCAAACGCCTATCAGAAGGATTGACATCATTGGCCGTTTTTTGGGTAAATTCCTGCAATTGCAAAACATGTTCTCTGGCTCCGGTCAGCCCGCTGTAACTCATAAAATGAGGGCTGACTGCGGCATCACCGGCTACTGTTACTGTCAATTCATGTCCGTCTGCCTGCCTGGTTACAACACTTTTCTCAACCCTGTGTTGCTGCACCGAAAAGGCCGAAGCAAACTTGTGATTGATTTTGTCCGATGTGGCGCCCAGTGATCTGGAGTCGTCGATTCCGTAATAATGGGCAACCGCCTGGAACCAGGCTTTTTGAACGGCCTTGACAGCCTCTCTGGCTTTTTTCTCAGCCTGTTTATTAGCCTCTTCCGGATTAACAATACCCGATCCCGGAGTCACACTGACCGACAGATTCCGCTTAATTTTCCCCTCCAGTTTTTTACAATACTGACCAAAGGGCTTTGGCAACTCCATGCCAATGTAAACCAGATTCTTGTTCTCAAAACAGCGAGTCTGCATAACCCGATTCATAGTCTTGAACTCAAGCTCCAGCAGATCCTTAGGGTCGACGACACTCTTTTTTGAGTCAGCAGGTTCTGATAAAAGAAGCATCTCTTTGGAAAGGCTCTCCCTGAAGTGCTCATGAAATTCCTTGTCAAAAACCACCATCTCCCTGAAATCCTGAAACCTGTCCAGCTTCTGGCTGGGTAACTCTGCACCTTTTTTACCTTCCCAGCTACAGACACCGTAAGGCTCGGCACGGACAAGCACTTTGTCCTCCATGAACTTGCCTCGCAGCTGGGTGTTTTTACCTCCAGCACAGATCAGCATATCTACAGGCCGATACTTGACCGCTTCCTCCGGAGTGTGATCTTTTGCCCTGCCCTGTTGCGCCACATCATATTCGGGATTATAACGAGCCCTGACTTTGAAACCCTCCTCCCCCGACTCTACCTCTTCAAGCTCATAGGCAGCCATTCTTTCCAGACTGAGAGGCTGGTCAGTCTCACTGGTCTTATCATAATTCCTGCCCATCAGCTCAGTCAGTCGGTCGTGTAATGCTTCCTCCAACCGATGAATGGTTATCTCGCCAAAGCCATCGGGACGAATGATGCCCTTGCTTTCTTCACCTGCACCAAAAAGCTCGTAATAATGCTCACCCAGATAAAACTTCAGCATATCCAACCATTTGGGGTCCAGCCTGACCACCTGAACTCTGTCGTATTCAGTACTTCTCTTCTCAAAGATGGCAACATTGGCACCGGCTTCGAACTGTGACAAGGCCAACGTCAGCCCTGTGGGGCCGGCTCCTTCAATAGCTACCCGAGGATGAGTTCTGGCCTCATCATGCTGCCTGATCAGCCAGTCGAGCTGCGCCAGATCAACCTCTTCTCCCCTCAGAGTACCGATTTCCTGAATCTTCAATAGTTTTTCGTGTTCCTCCTCCTGAGCTATCCAGATGTCAGGCTGCAGGAGCATTGCCATGTCCCACCGCCTGCCCGCCGTCAACTGAATATTCAGCAGTACACGTCTTGATTCCGCTATCAGCTCTCTTTCTTCTCTGGTCAACGCCTCACCAGCTTTCAAGCGTTCTCTGATGGCTTCTACATTTAACCGGGTTACTTCATCACTCAAACGCTCCAGCTCCTCTGTCACCTGAGCTTTATCCTGAGCTAACTGCATGATCAACTGCTGAATCCTGTCAAGACCGAATCGCGATTCGAGTTCAGAATCACGGCGCATTGCGTCAATAAAGCGAGCAGTTTTCTCCTGCACCAACTCTCGTGGGTGGCCGTGAATAGAAGGTTCTTTGCGGGTGACATTAATGAACGTTTTATCGATAACTCTAGCCAGGGCCCTGTCACGGTTTGTATCAGGAAAGTGACTCCAGTTAGCCAATAACTGCGTATATTCATCGTCTGACAGGCGTTCAGGCAAAGAGTGTATAACCTCCTCAATGACCTCATTGACCAAATCCCGAAAACCATCTAACTGGCGGGTAACTTTAAAATGCTCTTCCAGCCTCGCAATATCCTGATGCAGTCTGCTGTTATCCGGTATTCGCTCAGGGGCAAGGAGCAAAGTCGTGTAATAACCTTTAATAGCCTCGCGGGCATCATAAAGAGAGACGGACGAAATGGTGTCAATCAGTTTTGGAAAGGCTTTTACTCCGTCTTCTGCCTCATTGAGCATCATTCCTATGGATTCAGGCCCCTGAAACACGTTGAGGCTTTCGAGGTGGCTGAGAGTTTTTTCTCTCATCCCTTGCCTCTCCTCTTGGCTGAACCCGGGGATAACACCAGTGGCAACAGCATTGATAAGACGGCTTCTATCCTGTGTATCCAGATGTTTGTCACGAAGCGCCATCAAGACCTGGTCGTGCAACACAGCCTCGGCATCTCTTTTTTGTATGGCTCTGATCTCTCTTACTGACTTTCTGAGAGTAAAAAAGTCAAGCAGCCTTTTGAACAGGTTCTTACGGGGTTTGACCTTGACAACCTTTCTCCCTCTGAAAGTCGTCAAAGAGCCCTGCTCTGTTCTCTCAGGACATTCAGTCACTTCAATCCGGCCCACTCCTCCTTTTTTATGAATCGCCTCAAGCTCTGAGACATTTTTCATTAAATCAGCGAACTGAGAACCCGATCCTGGTGCACCCGTGCCTTCTATATTCATTGCTCCTGGCCTCCATGTCTGAGTGATAGATCATACACGACGATAAAATAATATTTCTGGTATAGGTCTCACTTAATCATTCACTTAATAGTTTGTACCGGTAGGCTGCTCGCCTGAGCCAGTCCCATCAGTTCCCGATTAGCCACAGTAAACATCACCATTTCGTGCACACTGGCATTACGAATTTCGGATAACATAGCCTGCCAGCGAGCCACCAGCCCCTGGTGCTGCACCACCCATTCATCCAGCTTCAGAGTAAGATCTTCCTCTTCACTGCCGGTATTGAGTAATGCAACCGTCAAAGCGATCTGCTGCCAGGTCAACTCGTCACGAATACTGTTACGGGCTAATGACTGCCAGTGATTGGTCACCTCTATATTGCCCAACTGTACGCTGTACCAGTTCAGCTCCAGCCGCTCACCCACTGCAAAGTAAGTCCGGGCGACCTTTTCTATAGGTTGCCCGGTCTGATCGGCGGCCTGAATAATTGACAGGGCACTCAACAGGTGTCTCAGGCTACAAACGACTTTGGCCAGATTTTTTGGCACCTGATGACTGACCATCTCAGCCATTTTGCTATCCAGCTCTTCTCTCTCGGACTCACTGAGGTATTCAGTAAACGACTCGATAAAGCTACTGATCAGTGGACCAAAATGTTCAATACACTCTGCTGCTACCAGATCCTGACGTTTGAGCCGGATAAACCAGCGGCTGGCACGACGGGTCAGTTTGATCAGCGACACCATCATTTGCTGCTGCACACTGCTGGGAATCTGGTTATCCATATTTTCGATGGCCTGCCAGTAATCAGAGATACCGAAAACCTCCCGACTGACCATAAAGGCCCGGGCAATCTCCGCCGCACTGGCACCGGTGGTCTGATGAACCCTGAGCACGTGAGTGATCCCCATCATGTCAATCATATGATTGGCTGTCTGGGTTGCTACAATTTCCCTTCTCAGACGGTGTTGATCAATCTGTTCTGAAAACTTTTCTACCAGAGTATCAGGGAAAGAGGTATGCAACTCACGGGTCATGTAGGGCTCATCAATCACATCCGAACTGATCAGTGCTTCCTTGAGGTCCGCTTTACTGTATGAGATCAGCAACGACAATTCCGGACGGGTTAACCCCTGACCCGCTGACAACCGTTCTGCAAGGGCTTCATTATCAGGCAGGAACTCAATAGACCGGTCAAGTTTGCCTTCCCCTTCCAGGTACTCCATGAAGCGCCGGTATTCATCCATGCGATTACGGACTTCCAGTTCTGCCAGGGAAAGCGCCTGAGTCTGGCGATAGTTATTGGAAAGAACCAGTCTGGAAACATCGTCGGTCATGCGTTCCAATAATGCATTGCGCTGTTTCACGGTCATGTCACCACTGGCGACAATATCGTTGAGAAGAATCTTGATATTTACTTCGTGGTCAGAGCAGTCAACCCCGCCAGAATTATCAATAAAGTCTGTATTCAGTGCGCCACCCTGCAGGGAATACTCAACCCTTCCCAACTGGCTGAGACCCAGATTACCACCTTCACCTACCACTTTGGCCCTGAGCTCACAGCCGTTGATACGCAGTGGGTCATTAGCCTTGTCACCGACATCGGCATGACTTTCATTAATGGCTTTCACATAGGTGCCAATACCACCATTCCAGATCAAATCGACGGGAGCCCTTAACAGCGAACGTATCAATTCATTGGGCGTCATTCGGCCTGCTTTGATATCAAAGCGCTCCTTCATTTCGTTTGAAATCGTCACGGACTTGGCGTTGCGGGAGAAGATCCCACCGCCCTTGGAAATCAGAGACTTGTCATAATCCTGCCAGCTGGAACGGGGAAGATTAAATAACCTCAGCCGTTCAAGATAACTGCGATTTACATCAGGGTTTGGATCCACAAATATGTGTTGATGGTTGAAGGCAGCGACCATTTCCAACGTTTCAGAAGAGAGCATACCGTTACCAAAAACATCCCCGGACATATCCCCGACGCCAATGACCGAGATGGGATCTTCCTGAACATTCACTCCCCGCTCACGGAAATGACGCTGTACCGAAACCCAGGCCCCTTTGGCGGTAATACCCATTTTCTTATGGTCATAACCGACACTGCCTCCGGAGGCAAAAGCATCGCCCAGCCAGAAGTCGTATTCGTGAGCAATCTCATTGGCAACGTCTGAGAAAGTGGCGGTTCCCTTATCAGCTGCCACCACCAGGTAAGTATCATCATCGTCATAAAATACGACAGACTTCGGATGGATAACATCGGATTCAGAAAGATTATCAGTGATATCCAACAAAGCACGAATAAACGTCTGATAACAGGCCACCCCTTCTTCCACGATGGCTTCCCGATGACCATCTACCGGCAGCTGTTTGGCAACAAAACCGCCTTTGGCACCCACCGGAACAATCAGGGCATTTTTGACCTGCTGAGCCTTGACCAGACCCAGAACCTCAGTCCGGTAATCTTCCACCCGGTCAGACCAGCGCAGCCCTCCCCGCGCGACTTTACCACCCCGGAGATGGATACCTTCTACCCTGGGCGAGTAAACAAAAATTTCGTAAAGTGGCACCGGCTTTGGAATATCGGGAATTTCCCGTGGTGACAATTTATAGGAAATATACGACTTTGTATTACCATCAGAATCAAGCTGGTAGAAATTGGTTCTCAGGGTGGCCATGATCACACTCTGAAAACGGCGAACAATCTGGTCTTCAGTGAGCACCGTCACCTGATCCAGAGCCTCAAGAATCCCTTGCTGAATCTGCTGCTGTCGTCCGAGCCGTTGGGAGTTGGACAGAGACAACTCAGGGTTAAAGCGTGTTTCGAACAAGGCCACCAGCATGCGCGTAATTTCTATATTGTTGCATAAGGTTTCAGCAATATAAGTTTGACTGAACCCCATCCGAATCTGTTTGATGTAGCGGGAATAGGATCGCAGCATGGCTACCTGACGCCAGCTCATACCACAGGCCAGCACCAGCAGATTAAACCGGTCATTCTCAGCTTCCCCGAACCAGACCTTTTCAAATGCCTCCTTGAAGGTCTTGTCAACTTTCTGAATATCCATCGACTTTTGTGGGTCATAACACAACAGAAAGTCATGAATCCAGATGAGCTGACCATCGCTCTTGCGAATCAGGTAGGGATACTCAGCCAGCACCCTCAGCCCCAGGTTCTCAATAATCGGGATCTGGTCAGCCAGTGGCAGTGGTTCGATATAGTGATACAGCTTGAAATGAATGCGGCCAGGCTCATCGTCCAGAGAGCGGTAGAATCCCATAGACAGTGATGATTTTTCATTGATGCGCTCAAAGTGTTCAACATCAACAACCGCTGACTCTGGCGAAAATGCCTCTTTGTAACCGGCAGAAAATCCTGAGGCATATCTGGCAACCAGTTGATTGCCCTTGGCTTCGCCATTGGATTCCAGCAGTGCTGAACGAAACTCATCAATCCAGGAGCGGGTGGCCAGGGTCAGCTCATCATTGATCGCCTCCAGATCATACTCAATGCGCCCACGCAGCTTGAATATAAAATGCACCCGGGCCAGAACAGACTCGGAAAAATACGTGGTGAACTCCGAGTCAACCGCACACAGCCGCCGGCAGAGAATCTCTTCCATCTTGAGCCGCAGGCTGGTGCTATAGACATCTCGGGGGACAAACACCAGTGCGGAACAAAAAGTGCCATAAGGATCCTGACGGATATAGATCCGGATCTTCTTGCGCTCCTGAATCCTGAGGATGGACATTGCCGTGGTGAACAGTTGCTCTCTGGGTGTCTGAAACAGTTCATCACGGGGGAAAACTTCCAGAACCTGTTCCAGATCCTTACCATGATGACTTTTGGGATCCAGCTCGGAACGCTCAATCACTTCCCGGGCCTTGTGATTAATGTAAGGTATCGAGAAAGGGCTCTGACGATAAACCGGAGAGGTATACAGACCCACAATTCTGGTCTCACCTACCACCGAGCCATCCTCTGCAAATTGTCTTACCGTGATGAAATCGGGATAAGCGGGACGATGAACACTGGATCGGACAGCCGCCTTGGAGAAGGAAAGCCAGTCTTTCTGCTCAAAGAAGTCCTTTTCTATAAAAGGCTCCAGTTCGTGCTGACCGATTTCCCCCTTGTGGGTGGTTCTCAAAAGTCCCAGCAATGAATCGGAAGGACGAATAATCTGGCGCTGACCTTCACTTTCTGACACTTTGAGCTCTTCGTAACCGAGAAACGTGAAGTTGTTGTTTAACAGCCAGTTCAGAAACTCCTTAACCTGCTCTGCCTGCCCCCCGACCATAGAGCTTGCCAACTGCTCGACACGACTCGACATGGACCGGTAGTCTTCAACCACCCTGGCCACATCAGCCATTACCGCAGCCACCTGCTCGGCAATAGCCTCCAGTTCCTCTTCATTATCCTGGCGATCAATCTCTACGAAGATAATCGCTTCCCTGTGAACCGTGGCCTCGGTGTTCGTATCGAACACCAGATTAAACTGGCTGTCCCTGCGGTTATGAATGACGGTATTGCGCAGGTTATGTATGGTCAGGCCGCGCTCATTCAATTTCATTCTCAGGGAGTCCACCAGGAAAGGCATATCCCGATGAATCAGTCTGAGTATGGTATGGGTTGAGTGCCAGCCGTGATGGGGATAATCCGGATTCAATACCTCTATTTCCGGACGGTCAGGATCATGGTGCTGGATAAACTTCCAGAACGAAAGGGTTGAGCCCAGAAGGTCCCGGCGTCGGCATTTGTTCAACTCCCGTCGGATATCCATGAAATAGTACTGGTATACAAACTCACGAAGAGCTTCTTTCTGCTGTTCGGGTATCTGGGCGCTTAACTCCTCAATAATTTTGTCCAAATACTCCTTTCGTTCCAAAGTCTCGTGATGACCCATGCTGGCATCTCCGGTTAAGAAAAATGTATTGCCAAGGGCCGTTGACGTCCTTGTCAGCCTGAAAATGACTACGTCAACAGCTTTTGAATATTAACGGTTCCGTTTAAGAAATCTTTTGGCAGGGATGGGCACAACAAACAGGTTTATAGCCTGAAAGGAAACTTTTCAGGGAAAGACGCTGTCTAAAACAAATTCACCCAAGCTGTTACTAACTTATCGGCCTTTGCACTCTTATAAAAGAGTCAGGAGTCTCTCTGTCCAGAATTCGAAAAGAAGTTGTCAGATAACGGACAGCTTCCCTCGGACGACTAGACCTGAGCGGCTACTGAACCTATATTACAGATTCTCTACCTGACTATAGGTAAAGGCTGTGGGCTTTGCCCAACCGGACTCTCAACATGGACAATGATGGATGGACCCAGCGATGAAGCCGAATGCAACAGGTAGAACAGGGTGAACCGAACCGGCTAACACCATCGAAGCCATATAGAGGCATCTTATAACGCAATATGAATAAGGTATCTGTTGTCGCTGTTAGGGTACGGTAACAAACCCATATAATCACAGGCAGCTGTCAGGCATGTCCACCGCTCAGCCGCCAGAAGCTATCCGGGATTCAAGATTCTATGTCTAACAATTCAGTATTGAATGAACTCAGGCAGTACCTGTGTAACAGTATTATCGGACAGGAGCATCTGGTAGATCGTTTATTGATTACCCTGCTGGCCGATGGACACTTGCTGGTCGAAGGCGCCCCGGGCCTGGCAAAAACCCGGGCCGTCAAGGCTCTGGCCGATGGTCTGGAGGCTGGATTTCACCGTATCCAGTTCACACCGGACCTGCTGCCGGCAGACGTTACCGGTACCGATATTTATACCCCTGAAGACGGCAGCTTCCACTTCCAGCCTGGTCCTATCTTTCAGAATCTGGTGTTGGCCGATGAGATCAATCGCTCTCCGGCCAAAGTCCAATCCGCTTTGCTGGAAGCCATGGCTGAGCGCCAGGTCAGCGTGGGTCGAAAAACCTATCCACTCCCTAAAGTATTCATGGTCATGGCCACCCAGAACCCGATTGAGCAAGAAGGTACTTACCCTCTCCCGGAAGCTCAGCTGGACCGCTTCCTGATGCACGTCCGGGTCAGTTACCCCGATGTAGAGTCCGAGCGACTGATTCTCAAGCTCGCCTGCGGTGAAGCCATGAAACAGTCTCCGGTAAAACCGGTTACGCCCGTGAGCCAGGCTGACGTTCTGGCCGCGAGACAGGAAACCCTGGCCGTTCACATGGAACCCGTGGTTGAGGAATACATCGTTCAGCTGATCAATGCCACCCGCCACCCGGCCCTCTACAATGATCGTCTGGGTGAATACCTCGATTACGGTGCCAGTCCCCGTGGTACGATTGCCCTGGACCGCTGTGCCCGCGCCAGAGCCTGGCTTAACGACAGGGATTTTGTCAGCCCGGATGACGTACAGGCGGTTGCCCACGATGTCCTTCGGCACCGACTTCTGCTGAGTTTTGAGGCAGAGGCCGAAGGAAAAGACGCTGATCACATCATTGATCAGTTACTGAATCTGGTTCCTGTTGCCTGAGCCGGGAGCAAAGAATGAGTGGAGCATACTCGCAACTGAAAGAGCTGGTCGGCCTGCGTTTTCAGGCCAGGGAACTGGCCATTTTCCGTCAAAACCGTGCCCGCAGTTTGCTGGCAGGCACAGGTTATTCCCCTTTCAAAGGCAGAGGGATCGACTTCGAGGAAGTGCGGGCTTATCAACCTGGTGACGACATCCGGTCTATTGACTGGCGCGTCACAGCCCGCAGGATGAAACCCCATACCAAACTCTTCAGGGAAGAACGAGAACGCCCGGTTCTGGTTCTGGTTGACCAGAGTCATTCGATGTTTTTTGGCAGTCAGTTGAACTTCAAGTCTGTCACTGCTGTCGAAGCCGGTGCTTTGCTGGCCTGGGCCGCGCTCCAGCACAGTGACCGTATCGGAGGTTTAATTTTTGATGAGCAGGGACTCAGTGAGATTCGTCCCAAGCGTTCCAAAAAAACCCTGATGCACCTGCTCAACAAGCTTGAACATCATAATAGAAGTCTCAAGGCTGAAACCATCCCTCACCAACCACAGGACAACTATCTGGGCAGAGCATTGCGACACGCTCGCAGGGTGGCTCATCCGGGTACTCATATTTTCGTAATCAGTGATTTTCAGCAGCTTGACGAAGAAGGCTTTCGCCACCTTTCCCGGCTTTCAGGACATTGTGAGTTAATGGCCATACAAGTGACAGACCCGCTGGAATCTGAGTTGCCCAGACCCGGACGCTATGACATCACCAATGGGATGCATCAGCAAACCATCAACACCCGCTCCAGAAACCTTCGCCAGCAATACCGATCCCGGCATCATCACTTTCAGAACTCCCTGAAAAGCCAGCTTGCCAGTCTCAAGGTGCCGCTTCTGGAGCTTGGGGCTGACCAGGATACCGGCTCTCAACTTCAAGCCTGGTTTGGCTCCCGTATAACCCCCCGGAGGTCGGTATGACACCCAATCCTCTGGATCAACTCCAACCCAATCATCTGCCTGACCCGGTCAGTTTCTGGCCGCTGGCTCCCGGCTGGTGGCTATCCGCCGTTTTGATAATAGTGGTTGTCACCCTGACGACCTTATTTGTGGTTCGCTACATTCGTCGAAATCGTTACCGCAGGCAGGCACGCAAACAGGCCCATATTATTTTCAGCGCCTATCAGAATCACCAGAATTCGCTACAGTTTGCCAACGACTGTAACCGTTTACTAAAACAGACAGCACTGCATGCCTACCCGGCCGAAAAGGTTGCTTCTCTTCACGGGACCCCCTGGCTGGAGTTTCTCTCCCGAAAGAGTGGCATCCTTGCATTCAGCGGGAAACCCGGACAGTCTCTGGGCGACGCCCGTTTTCAAAAAATGCCTGTGGCAAACGAAATGTCCACAGAAAAAGAAACGTCCACCGCGAAAGACAAATCAGAGGTTGATGTGAACCAGCTCCATAAACTCACAGTCCGCTGGATCAGGAAACACCATGCTTGAGTTGCAATGGCCCTGGATGTTACTGGCCGCCCCCCTGCCCTGGCTGGTTTATCGTTTTGTAAGCCCTGCCCCCCGTGCCGCTGGCGCGGCTTTAAGAGTCCCTTTTTATCGAGATCTGGCCGATATTGCCGGTGAACATTCTGAGCACCGGGAAACACTTAAGCGTTGGCAGAGCCTGATCCCCTGGCTGATCTGGATGCTGCTGGTGCTCGCCGCTTCAAGACCGGCCTGGCTGGGAGAAACGGTTCAAATAGAGAGATCAGGAAGAGATTTGATGATCGCCGTCGACCTCTCCGGCAGTATGGAAATCGCCGACATGGAACTGAATGGCCAGGCAGTGAATCGTCTGGTGGTGACCAAACACGTCCTCAACGACTTTATTGACCAACGCAAGGGCGACCGACTTGGACTGATTCTATTTGGAACCCAGGCCTACCTGCAGGCACCTCTTACCTTTGACCTGAAAACCATTGGCACTCTCATGGATGAATCTACGATTGGCATGGCAGGCAACAAAACCGCCATTGGTGATGCCCTGGGTCTGGCAGTAAAGCATCTTCGTAAACGCCCCCAGGACAGCAGGATTCTGATACTAATGACCGATGGTGCCAACACCGCTGGAGAGATTACGCCTGTCCAGGCTGCAAAGCTGGCCGCTTCAGAAAACATTCGCATTTATACCATTGGCCTGGGAGCGGATGAAATGATTCAGCCCGGCCTCTTTGGTTCATCCATTGGCGCACGTCGGATCAACCCCTCTGAAGACCTGGACGAAAAAACCCTGAAAGAAATTGCAGAGCTCACGGGTGGACAGTATTTCCGGGCAAAAAATACCGAAGGGCTTGAAAAAATATACGACGAACTCGACAACCTGGAGCCTGTAAAGCAGAACAAAGAACGCTTCAGGCCCAGCATAGCGCTGTTTTTCTGGCCTCTGGCACTGGCCCTGATTCTCAGCCTGATTATGGCAACACTGAGAGTCTTTCCTGAAGCATCTATTAGCCAGACAGGGAGGAATCGCCAGTGAATGCGTTTATCAGTCAATTCCATTTTCTACGCCCACTGTGGTTGCTGGCCTTCATCCCGTGTCTGATTCTGCTGATCGCTCTCTGGCGTCAACAGCTGCAGTCCGGAGACTGGAAACGGGTTATCGCCCCTGAATTGTTGCAACACCTTTTGCAGGGTCGCAATAAGAAACAGAACCGACTCCCAGTCTACCTGCTTCTGGCAGGCTGGACACTGGCTGTTCTGGCACTGGCAGGCCCAACCTGGCAAAAAATCCCCACTCCTGTCAACAAGAGCCTTCAGCCCATGGTAGTCGTAGTGGATATGTCCCACAAAATGTTTGCTAAAGACGTTACACCCAATCGACTTTCCAGAGTTCGTTACAAACTGCTGGACCTGTTTAAAATGCGTAAGGACGGGCTTTCAGCTCTGGTGGCCTACGCAGGCTCAGCCCACACTGCGGCTCCCTTAACAGACGACAATCGTACTTTAGCCAATCTGGTTCCGGCGCTGAGCCCCCAGATTATGCCGGAACAAGGAGATAACGCCCTGAAGGGCCTTGAGCAGGCCGTTGAATTACTCAAGCAAGGGGCGGGGGAAACAGGCGATATCCTCCTGATCACCGACCAGGTTCCAGATACACAGGTCAGCGAGATACGCTCACTGCTGAAGGATAGTGGCAGCACTCTCTCAATTCTGGGCATTGGCAGCGAGGAAGGCGCTCCCATCAGCCTGCCCGAAGGCGGCTTCCTTAAAGACAGACAAGGCACCATTATTATTCCGAAGAAGGAACGTCAGCAACTGCGTCAGCTTGCACAATCGACAGGTGGCGTTTACGCCGACATGACTCTGGATGATAGTGATTTGCAAACCGTTCTGCCAAAAGCGGGACTGAATGACGACTCAGTCAGAGTTGAGAGTCAGTTTGACCAATGGCAGGATGTCGGCTTCTGGTTGGTGCTGCTGATTTTGCCTCTGGCAATGGCCGGTTTCAGAAAAGGCTGGTTAACCGTCTTTCTGGTGGCTGCGTTACTCCCTTCTCCCCCGGCAGAAGCTGTGGAATGGAACAGTCTCTGGCAAAACAGTAACCAACAGGCTATGGAAGCACTCAACAACAAAAACCCCGAACAGGCCGCTGAAAAATTCACCCAACCGGACTGGAAAGCTGAAGCTCTCTATCAGGCAGGTATGTACGAAGAAGCAGCCACTGAGTTTGCCCGTTCCGATACCGCTGACGGCTTTTACAATCAGGGCAATGCTCTTTCCCGAGCCGGTAAACTCGATGAAGCGGTAGCAGCCTACGACAGAGCCCTTGAGCTAAACCCTGCCATGGAAGATGCCGCCGCCAATAAAAAGCTGATTGAAGAACTGATAAAGCAGCAACAGCAGCAGCAACAGCAAGAGGCTCAGAACAACAACCGGCAGCAGAATCAACAGAATCAACAGAATCAACAGAATCAACAGAATCAACAGAATCAACAGAATCAACAGAATCAACAGAATCAACAGAATCAACAGAATCAACAGAATCAACAGAATCAACAGAATCAACAGAATCAGCAAAATCAGCAAAATCAGCAGAATCAACAGAATCAGCAGAATCAGCAGAATCAGCAGAATCAGCAGAATCAACAAAAAGATCAGAGCCAGCAGGGTCAGAGTCAACAGAATCCGCAACAAGACTCTGATAATCAACAACAAAGTTCCGACAAGGGTCAGGAAAATCAGCAACAGCAGAACCCGCAAAATTCTGGTCAGCAGAATAAGGAGCAAGAACAATCTTCTCAATCCCGGTCAGCACAGCAGCAACAGGAAGATCAGAAAGAGCGCTCATACTCTGGTCAGCAGGATCAGGAGTCTGAACAACAGAATCCAGCTGAGAGCAAGCAACAACAAGCCAGTGCCGGAGAGCCTCAGGAACAGGGTGATCAGGCGCAGCAAGCACTGCGATATCCTGAAGAACAGCAAACCACCAGCCCGGACCAGCAAGCCATTGAAAATTGGTTAAAAACCATACCGGACGACCCCGGTGGCCTACTCAGGCGCAAATTCCTTCAACAACAGAGAGAGCAAAAAAGACAACAGGAGCAGTCATGGTGAAGTCAATTTTTTTCAAACTCAGTAAAGTACTGATCCTGCTGACAGGGTTGTTTCTCACTGCACAGGGGATGGCTGCACTGACTGCCTCTGTTGACCGGACTCATCTGGCAGAATACGAGACTCTGGAACTCACCCTCAGAACAGACAGTGATACCAGTGCTGCCCCCGATTTGTCACCCTTGGAAAATGACTTTGACATACTGGGGACCCGCCAAAGTCGTCAGGTTCGAATTATTAATGGTAAAAATGAATCCTGGCGTGACTGGATTATCACGCTTTCACCTAAAAAGTCCGGTCGTTTGCTGATACCCAGCCTGCAATTAGAAGGTATGACTTCAAAAGCTATACGATTGGAAGTATCCAACACGCCCACTGAACAAAAAGCCGGATCAGGTGGGATCGGCCCGGTTTTCATCCGAACTGAAATCAGTAATGAAACACCTTATGTTCAGGAAGAAGTGATCCTGACCCTGAAGATTTACTATCGGGTCCAGCTTTACGACGACCGTCGACTTTCACCCGTAAATATCGACGGTGCTATTGTGCAACAACTGGGGGAAACCCGGAACTATGATACGGTTATGGACGGTACCCGATACGGTGTCTTTGAACTGAACTTCTCGATTCACCCGCAAAAACCAGGTCCGATGGACATTCCGGGCCTGACTTTTTCAGCCACCATGCCAGACCGCCGGGATACTTTTGGCAGTATTTTTTCAATGAGTGGCAAGCCCGTTGCAGCCCGATCTGCTGAAATCACCCTCAATGTCCGGCCACAACCAGACAGCTTTAAAGGTCCGGTCTGGCTGCCTGCCCGAAAACTGACCCTGACCGATGGCTGGAGTGCACCACTGGACAAGGTCAAAGTGGGCGACGCCATCACTCGAACCATTGTTGTAGAAGCTGAAGGACTGACCGGTGTTCAGTTGCCTGCCATTACCATGCCCAGACTCGACGGCATCAACGCTTACCCGGACAAGTCTGCGACCGATGACAAGGCAACAGACTCGGGGGTTATTGGCAGCCGAATAGAAGCCATCGCCCTGATTCCAACCCGCCCCGGAAAGATTGAACTCCCTCCGGTGCATTATCAATGGTTTGATACCAAAACCCGGACCGAGAAAGTCGCTACCATTCCTGCCAAAACCATTACCGTGCTGCCATCGGAAAACGGCGAAGTATTAACAATGACTCCAGAGATTCCAACCCAGACTACCGAAAAGAATGCAGAAACAGTTTGTCCACCTGTGGTTGCTAATCTCACCACCCAGGGGCCAGGCTGGCTTTGGCCTTCTTTATCTGCCCTGTTTGGAGTACTCTGGCTGATCACTTTATTGGCATTATGGCGATGCCGGTCTTCCCGAAAACCAGCGATTGAGTCTTCCGCCATCACAGAGCCTCAGGGATTCAATGAGAAAGAAGCCTGGCAAAAATTTGAAAATGCCTGCAATGCCGATGACCTGATTCAGATCCGCCGATGTTTTATTGAATGGGTTCAAGCTCTGTCTGGCAACTCAGGATTATCGACCATGGACAGATGTTTGAAAAAACTCAACAGTGATCCATTAGTGGCTTCGTTCAACCAGCTTGAAGCCAGCCTTTATTCAGGTCAGGAACAAAAGCTTGATGCAAGGGAGCTGATTATGGTGTGCACGCAACTGCGTAAAGAGCAAAAGAGCAGCGAAACAAACAATGGCCTTAACAGTCTTTATCCGGGCTAGTAGTTCTGAGCTCTGAAAACTCTTGTTGGCCAGGTGATTCTGGCCGCGTGAGTGAAAGCAATGAATCATTCATGCAAAGTTTATTAATTTGGACCTTGTTACCACAACAGGCGGTTACCACATGGCTGCCATCGCCACTGAAGGTGGCGAAAATGATCCGATAATCATGAACAATGGTGGCTTTTTCGACCCATGATCCATCAGCCTTCTGGCCAAAGATTCTCACCGTGTTGCTGTCTTCACAGGCGGTTACCAAATGGTAACCATCGGGGCTGAAGGTGGCTGAGATGACCGGACCTTTATGGGAAAAGTTGGCTTTTTCGACCCATGATCCGTCAGCCTTCTGACCATAGATTTTCACCGAGCCATCCACACATCCCGTCACCACATGGCGACCATCGGGGCTGAAAATGGCTGAGATGACAGCGTCATCATGATTAATAGTACGCTCTACTTCCCATGATCCGTCGTCTTTCTGACCACAGATTAGCGCAATGTCATCATCACTGGCCGTCACCAGGTAGCGGCCATTGGGGCTGAAGGCCGCTGTGTTGACATGGTCACCATGGGAAATACTGTCTTCGTCTTCTTTTCCCCATGATCCATCGTCCTTCCGACCGTAGATCTGCACCGTGTTATCGTCACTGGCTGTCAACACACGGCGGCTATCAGCACTAAAGGTGGCTGTGTTGACAATGTCATCATGGTCAATGGTGACTTCTGACTCCCATGATCCATAGACGATTTTCACCCTGTTATCGAGACCGATGGTCAACAGATAACGGTTATCGGGGCTAAAGATGGCCGACGCCACCCAGCCTTCATGGCAAATGGTGACTTTTTCTTCCCATGATCCATCGTCCTTCTGGCCATAGATTTTCGCCGTTTTATCACTACTGGAGGTCATCACATAACGGCTATCAGAGCTGAAGGTGGCGGTGTTGACATAGTGATCATGGGAAATGATGGCTTCTTCTTCCCATGAGCCATCGTTCTTCTGACCATAGATTTTCGCTTTGCCACCTTTACTGGCAGTCACCACATAGCGACTATCTGGGCTGAAGGTGGCTGAGATGACTGTACTTTTATGGGAAATGACGGCTTTTTTGTCCCATGATCCATCAGCCTTCTGACTATAAATTTTCGCCGTATTATCTCTACTGGCGGTCACAAGATGACGACTATCGGGGCTGAACGTAGCTGAATGAACCTCATCCTCATGAGAAATGGTGAGTTTTTCTTCCCATGTTCCATTAGCCTTCTGACCGTAGACTTTTGCCGTTCCATCAAGACTGGCCGTCAGCAGATAGCGGGCATTGGCACTGAATTTGGCTGAGACAACATAATGACGATGAACAATGGTGGCTTTTGGCTCCAAATTAAACGTTTCACACTGAGACATCAGTCGTGCTCTGGTGAAATAGAATAGTGCAGGAAAATGAGTACTCTCCCGGAGTTCTATAAGTGATTTGACTAATGCTTCATCCTTCGTGAACGGTCGTAGCCTGTTATGGAGTTGTTCTTCATCCTCTGCAGGAAGGGCTTTCTTTAGTTGATATCGGTGCTCTGGAGTAAAGCGGTGATACCAGGCCTCTGCCAGAGCATGATTGCTTTTAACAACCTTGTGTAAGTAAGTAGATACCTGCTGTAAACAGGTAATATCCCGAAACTCCAGCAAGCGAATAATTTTGAGGGTTAACTCCTCGGGTAAATCCTGCAATAAGACTGTTTTCTTTATCTCGGTATCAGGTATAGCGATGGATCTACCCAAACTGGCACCCGATGGTTCTTCCTCCAATCGTGCGTCCTTGGTTGGGGGTATGGATGAACCAACCATGTCGGATTTATTAGTTGAAGAATGCACTTGTGGTTTCTCCTAAATGACCATTTCAGGACATTTAAAATTGATATGTAACTTAGAAGTGTTTTTAAAATAAAAGTTCATAACATGTTGTTAAGTGCAAATAACAAAGTTCTGACTTTCAGCACATTTACAAGTGCATCCCCTTTATTTGTCACAGCAAACAATCATTCATCTGCAATTTATTAATTCGCACTTTATTACCACTACTGGTAGTCAGTACATGGTGTCCATCGGTGCTGAAGGTGGCTGATTTGATTGGATCTTCATGGGAAATGATCGCTTTTTCGACCCATAATTCATCGGTCTGCTGACCATAGATTTTTGCCGTTCCATCGTTACTGGTGGTCAGCACAAGGCAGCCATCGTCGCTGAAGGTAGCTGAGTTGACCGAAAGCTTATGGAAAATAATGGCTTTTTCGACCCAGGATCCATCAGCCCTGATACCATAGATTTTCGCCGTGCCGCCTTTATTCTTATCAAAGAGTGTGCATACACCCTCTACACTGGCCGTCACCACATGACGGCCATCGGGGCTGAAAGAGGCTTCTGTAACCCAGTCATCATGGGGAATGGTCACTTTTTCTTCCCATGATCCATCGGCCTTCTGGCCATAGATTTTCGCCGTGTTGTCAAAACTGGCGGTTACCACATGGCGGGCATCGGGACTGAAATCGGCTGACCTGACTTGACAACCATGGGAAATGATCGCTTTTTGTTCCCATGATCCATCGCTCTTCTGGCCGAAGATTTTCGCCGTGTTATCGCTACTGGCCGTCACCACAAGGCCGTCACCGGTGCTCACTGCGTTGACTGCACCACTGTGGAAAATGGTGACTTTTTCTACCCATAACCCATCAGCCACCTGGGCATGGATTTTCACCTCATCATCTTCAGTGACGGTCAGCACAAGGCGGCCATCGTCAATAAACCTGGCAAAGTTGACATCGTTATCATGAGAAATGGTGGCTTGTAGTTCCCATGATTTATCATCCTGCTGAGCGAAGATTTTCGCATCATAGTCGTCACTGGCTGTCACCACACGACGGCTATCGCCACTGAATCTGACTGTGTTGATTTTAGCTTCATGAGAAATGATAAGTTTTTCTTCCCATGAACCACCGAAACCCTGACTGCAGATTTTTACTTTGTCATCGTCACTGAGTGTTAACACATGGCGTCCATCGGGACTAAAAGTGGCTGAGTTAACCTGATCATCATGGGTTATGGTGATCGTTTCTTCCCATAATCCATTGTCCTTCTGGACATAGATTTTCGCTGTGCCATCATTGCTGGCGGTCACTACATGGCTACCCTCAGGGCTGAATCTCGCTGACTCGACTGAACCTTCATGTTCAATGATGGCTTTTCGGTCCCATGTTCCATCATCCTCCTGGCCAAAGATTTTTGCCGTGTGATCAGAACTGCTGGTCACCATATAGCGTCCATCGGTGCTGAATCTGGCTGAACTGACAAAGTAATCATGATCAATAACGAGTTCTGTATCTACGTTAAATATTTTGCATTCAGACATCAGTCGAGCTTTGGTGAAATAGAATAGAGCAGCAAAGTAATGCCTATCCCGGCGTTCTATGATTGCTTCGACTAACGCTTTATCCTTCGTAAACGGTCGCAGCCAATGACGAAGTTGTTCTTTATCTTCAGCAGGAAGAATTTTCTCTAGTTGATTTTGATGTGATAAAGAAAAGCGTTGATACCAGGCCTTCGCCAGAGCATGATCGCTTTTGATAACCCCGTGTAAATGAGTAGATACCTGTTGTAAACGGACAATATCCCGAAACGCCAACAAGCGAATAATTTTGATGGTTATTTCCTCGGGCAAATCCTGCAATAAAGCTGTCTTCCCGGCTTCTTTGTCAGGTATGGTGATGGACCTGCCGACACTGGCACCCGATGGTTCTCTCTCCAATGGAGTGCTCATAGGTGGTAGCGAGGGTGAATCACCTTTGGCGAAGTTATTAAGCTTAGAATGCATGCCTGCTTTCTCCTGAGTTACTGCCTGCAAAATGGCGTCCCTTTTTATTTGCTGCAGCAAATGAACAATGATCCATCCGTAGCTTATTAATAATCACGTGTTGGCTAAAACTCGTCAGCACGTGGTGGCCGTCGGCGCTAAAGGTAGCTGACCTGATCGAATCATCATGGGAAATGATGACTTTTTCGAGCCAGGACCCATTGGTCTCCTGACCATAGATTTTTGCCGTTCCATCCTGACTGGTGGTCAACACATGACGGGCATCGGCGCTGAAGCTGGCTGATGTGACCGAACCATTATGGAAAATGGTCGCTTTTTCTTCCCATGACCCATTGGCATTCTGGCCATAGATGATCGCCGTGTTATCGTCACTGGCCGTCACCACCCGGCAACCATCGATGCTGAAGCTGACTGAGTTCACCCGGTCAACATGGGTAATGACGGCCTCTGTATCTGCAATATACTTTTTGTATTGAGACATCAGCCGGGCTTTGGAGAAATAGAATAGAGCAGGAAAGTAATCACTCTTTCGGCATTCTATGATTGATTCAACTAACGCCTCATCCTTCGTAAACGGTCGCAGCCAACTACGGAGCTGTTCTTTATCCTCTATAGGAAGAATTTTCTTTAGTTGATATTGGTGCAGTGAAGAAAACCGGCAATACCATGCCTTTTCCAGTGCAGGATCGTTTTTAATGGCAGTGTAAGTGTGAGTAGATACCTGTTGTAAACTGACGATATCCCGAAACTCCAACAAACACGCAATTTTGACGATTATTTCTTCGGGCAAATCGTGCAGTGAAGTTGTTTTCTTTATTTCTTTGTCAGGTACAGTGACGGACATGCCTGCACTGACACCTGAGGATTCTTCTCCCAATGAAGTGCTCACGGTTGGTAGCGAAGGCGAACCGGCTATGACGGAATGATTAACGTCAGAAAACATATCTGGTTTCTCTTAAGTTTTTAACCCCGATTAACAAGGAAGTTCAAAATTGATGAAGTCGGTTAGACTCGGATTTGAAATAAAAGTTCATAATGTGTTATTGAATGCCAGCAAAGAAATTTCTGCCTTTCAGCGCATGCAGAATGGCATCCCTTTTATTTTCACAGCAAACAATCATTCCCCCGAAGTCTATCAATTCGTACCTTGTTATCACTACAGAGGGTCATCACGTGGTGGCCATCATCGCTAAAGGTGGCCGATCCAATCGAATGATTATGGGAAATGATGGCTTTTTCTACCCAGGACACATCAGTCTCCTGACCGTAGATTTTTGCCGTTCCATCTGCACTGGTGGTCAACACATGGCGGCCGTCAGCGCTGAAGGTGACCGAGGTGACCGAACCTTTGTGGAAAATAATGGCTTTCTCAACCCATGATCCGTCAGCCTTCCTGCCAGAGATTTTCGCTGTGCCATCTTCACTGGCGGTCACAACATGACGGCCATCGGCACTGAAGAGGGCTGAGACGACATCGTTACCATGGGAAAGGGTGGTTTTATGTTCCCATGATTCATCGGCCTCCAGACAATAGATTTTCACCTTGCCATCTCTACTGGCGGTCAGCAGATGATCGCCAGCGGGGCTGAAGGTGGCTGAGTTGACTTTGTCATCGTGGAAAATGATGGTTTCTTTCCAAGAGCCGTCGGCCTTTTCATCACAGATTTTCGCTGTATTATCTTCACTGGCCGTCAACAAATGGCGGCCATCGGCGCTGAAGGTGGCTGAGTTGATATAGTGAATATGGAAAAAAGTGACTTTTTCTTCCCATGATCCATCGGCCATCTGGTCATAGATTTTCACCTTGCTATCGCAACTAACAATCACCAAACGGCCTTCATCGGCGCTAAAAGTGGCTAAGCGGATCCAGTAATCATGAAAAATAGTCATTTTTTCTTTCCATGCTCCATCGTCTCCCTGGCAAAAAATTTTCGCCGTGTGATCGTAACTGACGGTCATCATAAAACGGCTACCGGGGCTAAAAATGGCAAACTTGACGAAATCATCATGGGAAATGGTGAGTTTTTCTTCCCAGGATCCATCAGCCATCTGGCTAATAATTTTTGCCGTACAGTCGTCACTGGCGGTTACCACATGGAGACCATCAGAGCTAAAGGTGGCTGATTCGATCAAACCATCATGGGTAATGGTGAGTTTATGTTTCCATAGCCCATCGACTCCCTGACCATAGATTTTTGACGTGTTATCCCAACTGACGGTCACGACGTGGCGGCCATCGGGGCTGAAAATGGCCGCTTTAACCCAATAATTATGAGGAATGGTCACTTTTTCTTCCCATGATCCATTGGCCTTCTGGCTAAAGATTTTTGCCGTTTTGTCATAACTGGCGGTCACGACATGACGACTATCGGCGCTGAAATTGGCTGATTTCACAGAGTCATCATGTTCAATGATGACTTCAGTATCTACATCAAACGTTTTGCATTGAGACATCAGTTGAGCTTTGGTGAAATAAAACAGAGCAGGAAAATAATCATAACTTCGGTGTTCTAATATTGATTCGACTAACGTTTCATCCTTCGTAAAAGGTCGCAACCAATTTCGGAGCTGTTCTTTATCCTCTACAGGAAGAATGTTCTTTAGTTGGTACTGATGTGGTGAAGAAAACCGGCAATACCATGCCTTTTCCAGTACAGGATCGTTTTTAACGGCAGTGTATGTGTGAGTAGATACCTGTTGTAAACTGACGATATCCCGAAATTCCAACAAACGCGCAATTTTGATGATTATTTCCCCGGGTAAATCGTGCAATGAAGTTGATTTCTTTATTTCTTTGTCAGGCACAGTGACAGACCTGCCTACACTGACACCCGATGGTTCTTTTCCCAATGAAGTGCTCACAGTTGCTAGCGAAGGTGAACCGGCCATGTCGGAATGATTAACGTCAGAATACATATCTGGTTTCTCTTAAGTCTTCACCATGCCCCTGATGAGCAAAGATATTCAAAATTGATGAAGTCAATTAGAGTCGGCTTTGAAATAAAAGTTCATAATAGGTTGTTAAGTGCTACTAAAAAAAACTTCTGCCTTTCAGTACATTCAGAATGGTGTCCCTTTATTGATCTCAGCAAACAATCAGTTCTTCATCGATAGTTTATAAATTCTCAAATTGTCAAAGCGAAAAGGTGAAATCAAATGGTAGCCATCGGCACTGAGGACAGTTTCGGCCATACCTCTATGGGTAACAACGGCTTTTTCTATCCATGACCCATTAGCCCACTGACCATAAATTTTTGCCGTTCCATCCATACTGGTGGTAATCACAAGGCAGCCATCGACAGTAAAGGTGGCTGTTTTGAGTGAAGCTTCATGGGAAATAATGGCCTTTTCGACCCAGGATCCGTCAGTCTTCAGACCATAGATTTTCGCTGTACCATCTTTACTGGCCGTCACCAGATGGCAGCCATCGGGGCTGAAGTTGGCTGAGAGGACACGGCGACCATGGTTAATAGTGCACTTTTCTTCCCATGAACCATCACTCTTCTGGCCATAGATTTTTGCCGTATGATCTTTGCTTGCGGTCAAAACATGGCGGCCATCGGGGCTAAAGTTAGCTGAGAGGATATGGCGACCATGGTTAATAGTGCACTTTTCTTCCCATGAGCCGTCGCTCTTCTGTCCATAGATTTTTGCCGTATGATCCTTACTTGCGGTCATCACATGGTGGCCATCGTCACTGAATATGGCTGACTTGACCCTGTGATCATGGGAAATGATGGTTTCTTCTTCCCATGAGCCATCAGCCTTTTGACCATAAATTATCGCTGTGCCATCGTCACTGGCAGTCACCAGATGACGGCCATCGGCACTGAAGTTGACTGTGTTGATCCACAGGCCATGGAAAATGGTGAATTTTTCTTCCCATGATCCATGGACTCCCCGACCATAAATTTTTGCCGTGTAATCGTAACTGGTGGTCACCAGATGGCTACTATCGGGGCTGAAGTTGGCTAAGTCGAGCCAATCATTATGGGAAATAGTAAATTTTTCTTCCCATGCCCCATCATCTCCCTGAACACATATTTTCACCGTTTGATCCCTACTGGCGGTCAAAACATGGCTACTTTCGGCGCTGAAGGTGGCTGAGCTGAGCCAGTCATCATGGGAAATAGTGAGTTTCTCTTCCCATGACCCATCGACCTGACCATAGATTTTTGCCGTTTTATCGAAACTGACGGTCATTGCGTAGCGACCATCAGCGCTGAAGATGGCTGACACGATCTCATCTCTATGGGGAATAATGGCTTTTCTATCCCATGATCCATTGTTATGGTAAATTCTGGCCTTTCCGTCTGCGCACCTCGTTATCAGGTGGCTGCCATCGGCGCTGAAGGTGGCTGAGAACACACCACCCCAAAAACCAGAATGGTTAAGGATCACTTTTGTATCTACATTAAACGTCTTGCATTGAGACATCACTCGAGCTTTGGTGAAATAAAACAGTGCAGGAAAATAATCATAACTTCGGTGTTCTAATATTGATTCGACTAACGTTTCATCCTTCGTAAACGGTCGCAGCCAACTACGGAGCTGTTCTTTATCCTCTACAGGTAGAATTTTCTTTAGTTGATATTGGTGCAGTGAAGAAAACCGGCGAAACCATGCCTTTTCCAGTACAGGATCGTTTTTAATGGCAGTGTATGTGTGAGTAGATACCTGTTGTAAACTGACGATATCCCGAAATTTCAGCAAACGCGCAATTTTGATAATTATTTCTTCGGGCAAATCGGGCAATGAAGTTGTTTTTTTTATTTCTTTGTCAGGCACAGTGACGGACCTGCCTGCACTGACACCTGATGATTCTTCTCCCAATGAAGTGCTCACAGGTGGAAGTGAAGGCGAACCGGCTATGTCGGAATTATTAAGGTCAGAATGCATATCTGGTTTCTCCTAAGTTTTCACCCTCCCCCTGATGAGGCTGTCGCAAAACTCTGGTTCCCATGCTTTCAGGCCCTGTGGGTCCCAGCGTGGGAACGCGCTGACTCCCGTCATTGCCGGCTTCATTCTAGTCATTCCCGCGAAGGCGGGAATCCACACTGACTCTCCACCAGAACCCTACTGCCCGGTGTCCCCCTGGCCTTGTCATCCCCGAGAAGGCAGAGATCCACCGTTGGCGCTGGATTCCCGCCTTCGCGGGAATGACGACTTCAGAGCGTGAGAACGAGCTGTTGAAGTTTTGCGACACCCTCGCAGAGCGTGGAAACGAGTTGTTGGGCTTTTGCGACACCCTCTGATGAGCAAAGATATTCAATATTGATAAAGTGAGTTTGACCCGGATTTGAAATAAAAGTTCATACTATGTTATTGAATGCCAGCAAAGAAATTTCTGCCTTTCAGCACATGCGCAATGGTGTTCCTTTTATTGACCACAGCAAACAATCAATGATTCATCGATAGCTTATAAATTCTATATTTGTCATGGCGAAAGCGCGAAACCAAATGATGGCCATTGGCACTGAGGGCAGTTGATGTGGGAAAACATGTCTGCTCAACAAAGGCTTTTTTTACCCATAATCCGTTAATATCCTGACCATAAATGTTTGCCGTTCTATCTGTACTGCTGGTCACCACAAGGCGACCATCGGCGCTGAAGGTGGCCGACAAGACAATATCCAGATGGGAAATGATGGTTTTTTCAACCCAGGATCCGTCAGTCTTCAGACCATAGATTTTCGCCATGCGATCGTCACTGGCCGTCACCAAGTGGCGGCTATCGGGGCTGAAGGTGGCTGAGCAGATAGAGTCACGATGGTAAATAGTGCGTTTTTCCTCCCATGATCCGTCGTCCGTCTTACTATGGATTTTCGCTCTGGTGAAACTTGCCGTAACTACATGGCGGTCATTGGGGCTGAAAGCGGCTAAGTTGACATAACAATTAAGAGATATGATGGCTTCTTCTCCCCATGACCCATCGTCCTTCAGACCACAGATTTTCGCAGTGTTATCTTTACTGGCCGTCACCACACGGCGGCCATCGGCACTAAAGGTGGCTGAGTTGACACAGTCATCATGGGAAATGATGGTTTCTTCTTCCCATGAGCCATCGGTCTTTTGACCATAGATTTTCGCTGTGCCATCATCACTGGCGGTGACCACCCGGCGACCATCGGCGCTGAAGGTGACTGAGTTGATCTCCCGGTCATAGGAAATGGTGATTTTTTTTACCCACAATCCACCAACTTCCTGACCATAAATTCTGGCCGTGTTATCGTCACTGGCGGTCACCAAATGGCGACCATCGACGCTGAGGGCAGCAAAGTTGACCCAATCATCATGGTAAGTGGTAAGTTTTTCTTCCCATGACCCATTGTCTCCCTGAACACAGATTTTCGCCGTTGCATCGTCACTGGCCGTCACCAGGTAGCTGCTATCGGCGCTGAAGGTGGCTGAGTTGATCCAATCATCATGGGAAATAGTGAGTTTCTCCACCCAAGTCCCATCGACTTGACCATAGATTTTTGCCGTAGAATCCCAACTGAAGGTCATCACATGGCGACCATCGGGGCTGAAGATGGCAGATCTGACACCCCTTTGATGGGGAATGATGCCTTTTTTTTCCCATGATCCATTGGCACTCTGGCCATAGATAAGCGCAGTTGCGTCCTCACTGGCCGCCACCAGGTGGCTGCCATCGGGGCTGAAGGTGGCTGGTTTCACCTGGTCACTATGAGCAATAACGGCCTCTGTATCGACATTATACTTTTCGTATTGAGACATCAGTCGGGCTTTGGCGAAATGGAAAAGGGCAGGAAAATAAACGGCCTTTCGGTGCTTTATGAGTGATTCAACTAACGCTTGATCTGTCGTAAACGGTCGCAGCCAATTTCGAAGATGTTCCTTATCCTCAACAGGAAGGCTTTTTTTCAATTGATACTGGTGTGGTAAAGAAAACCGGCGATACCATGTCCTTTCCAGAACATGTTCGTTTTTAATAAACCTGTTTAAGTAAGTAGATACCCGCTGCAAACTGACAATATCCCGAAGCTCCAGAAAACGAAAAATTTTGAGGGTTATTTCCTCAGGCAAATCGTGTAATAAAGCTGTTTTCTCTATTTCTTTTTCAGGCACAGCAAGGAACCTGCCCGCACTGACTCCCGACGGTTCTTTCGCCAATGAAGTGCTTACAGCTGGTATCGAAGGGGAACCTGCTATGTCGGAATAATTAACATCAGAATACATCTGGTTTCTCTTGGTTGATTATTCCCACCGATTAGCAAGGAATTTCAATTTTGATGAAGTCAGTTAGAGTCGGCTTTGAAATAAAAGTTCATAATAGGTTGTTAAGAACCACTAAAGAAATTTCTGCCTTTCAGCACATACTCAATGGTGTCCCTTTTATTGATCACAGCAAACAATCAATGCTTCATCGATAGCTTATAAATCGTCAAAACGTTATGGGAAAAGGGCAAAACCAGATGGTGACCATTGGCGCTGAGGGCAGTTAAATTGGGCAACCCTATTTGGTCAACAACGGCTTTTTCTACCCACAATCCATTAATATCCTGACCATAAATTTTTACCGTTCTGTCTGTACTGGTGGTCACCACAAGGCGGCCATCGGCACTAAAGGTGGCTGATATGACAATACCCAGATGGGAAATGATGGTCTTTTCTACCCAGGATCCGTCAGTCTTCAGACCATAGATTTTTGCCATGCGATCGTCACTGGCCGTCACCAAATGGCGGCTATCGGGGCTGAAGGTGGCTGAGCGTATATAGTTACGGTGGGAAATAGTGCGTTTTTCTTCCCATGTCCCGTCGTCCTTCTTAATACAGATTTTCGCTCTAGTGTAACTTGCCGTCACTACATAGCGGTCATTGGGGCTGAAGGCGGCCAAGTTGACATAGGAATTGTGAGATATGATCGCTTCTTCTCCCCATGACCCATCGTCCTTCAGACCAAAGATTTTCGCTGTGTCATCTTTACTGGCCGTCACCACATGGCGGCCATCGGTACTAAAGGTGGCTGAATTGACACAGTCATCATGGGAAATGATGGTTTCTTCTTCCCATGAGCCATCGGTCTTTTGACCATAGATTTTCACTGTGCCATCCTCAGAGGCTGTCACCACACGGCGACTTTCGGCACTGAAGGTGATTGAGTTGATCCGTTGGTCATGAAAAATGGTGATTTTTTTTACCCATGATCCATCGACTTCCTTACCATAGATTCTTGCCGTGTTATCGTGACTGGCGGTCACCAAATGACGGCCATCGTCGCTAAAGGCAGAAAATTTGACCCTATCATCATGGGAAATGGTAAGCTTTTCTTCCCATGTGCCATCGTCTCCCTGAACGCAGATTTTCGCCGATTCATCATTGCTGGCGGTCACCAGGTGGCTGCTATCGGCGCTGAAGGTGGCTGAGTTGAGCCAATGATCATGGGAAATAGTGAGTTTCTCCACCCAGGTCCCATCGACTTGACCATAGATTTTTGCCGTACAGTCTCGACTGAGGGTCATCACATGGCGACCATCGGGGCTGAAGATGGAAGATCTGACGCCCTCTTGATGGAAAATGATGCCTTTTTTTTCCCATGATCCATTGGCACTCTGGCCATAGATAAGCGCAGTTGCATCGCTACTGGCCGTCACCAGGTGGCTACCATCTGTGCTGAAGGTGGCTGATTTCACCCAGTCATTATGAGCAATAACGGCTTCTGTATCGACATTATACTTTTCGTATTGAGACATCAGTCGGGCTTTGGCGAAATGGAAAAGGGCAGGAAAATAAACGGCCTCTCGGTGTGTTATGAGTGATTCAACTAACGCCTGATCTCTCGTAAACGGTCGCAGCCAATTTCGGAGATGTTCTTTATCCTCTACAGGAAGGCTTTTTTTCAATTGATATTGATGTGATAAAGAAAACCGGCCATACCATGTCCTTTCCAGAACATGTTCGTTTTTAATAAACCTGTTTAAGTGAGTAGATACCTGTTGCAAACTGACAATATCCCGAAGTTCCAAAAAGCGAAAAATTTTGAGGGTTAATTCCTCGGGCAAATCGTGTAATAAAACTGTTTTCTCTATTTCTTTGTCAACAACAGCGACGGACCTGCCCGCACCGACAGCCGATGGTTCTTGCGCCAATGAAGTGCTTACAGCTGGTAGCGAAGGTGAACCGGCTATGTCGGAATGATTGATGTCAGAATACATATCTGGTTTCTCTTAAGTCTTCCCCCCCCCCCGATGAGCAAAGACATTCAAAATTGATGAAGTCTGTTAAGTACTCAGCCATACGGAATCGAATATTTCTGGCTTATTGGGCAGGTGCTCTGCAAGGCGCAACGACGGGAACATAGCAAGCTATGTGACCAGAGTTGCAACGCATCACGACTGCATGGATGCAGGAGCTAGAGCAACGCAGGAGCAGTTGCCGCGAGTGCCTGAACAATAAGTCAGAAAATATGATTCCGTATGGTTGAGTACTTAGAGTCGGCTTTGAAACAAAAGTTCATAATAGGCTGTTGAGCATCACCAAAGAAATTTCTGCCTTTCAGCACATGCGCAATGGCGTCCCTTTTATTGATCACAGCAAACAATCAATTCTTCATCGATAGCTTATAAATCATCAAAATGTTATGGAGAGAGGGCAAAACCAAATGGTGGCCATTGCCACTGAGGGCGGTTGATTTGGCCAAACTTCTATGGGCAACAACGGCTTTTTCTACCCATAATCCATTAATATCCTGACCATAAATTTTTGCCGTACGATCCCAACTGGCGGTCATCAAAAGCTGGCCATCGGCGCTAAAAATGGCTGATGTGACAACACCCAGATGGGAAATAATGGTCTTTTCGACCCAGGATCCGTCAGTCTTCAGACCATAGATTTTCGCCATGCCATCGTCACTGGCCGTCACCAAATGGCGGCTATCGGGGCTGAAGGTGGCTGAGCTGACGTAGTCATTATGGGAAATAGTCCGTTTTTCTTCCCATGATCCGTCGTCTTTCTTACTGTTGATTTTCGCCGTGTAATCGTAACTTGTCGTCACCACATGGCTGCCATTGGGGCTTAAGGCAGCTGAGCTGATATAGCTCCCATGGGAAATGACAGCTTCTTCTCCCCATGATCCATCGTCCTTCAGACCGTAGATTTTCGCTGTGTTATCTTCACTGGCCGTTACCAAATGGCGGCCATCGGCACTAAAGGCAGCTGAGTTGACCTTATGATCATGAGAAATGACGGTTTCCTCTTCCCATGAACCATCGGTCTTTTGACCATAGATTTTCACTGTGCCATCGTTGGAGGCTGTCACCACACGGCGACTATTGGCACTGAAGGTGACTGAGTTGATCCGTTGGTGATGAAAAATGGTGATTTTTTTTACCCATGATCCATCGACTTCCTGACCATAGATTCTTGCTGTGTTATTGAAACTGGCGGTCACCAAATGGCTGGCATCGGCGCTGAAGGCGGCAAAGTGGACCCAGGCATCATGGACAATGGTGAGTTTTTCTTCCCATGACCCATCGTCTCCCTGAACACAGATTTTCGCCGTGTTATCCTTACTGGCGGTCACCAGTTGGCGGCCATCAACGCTAAAGAGGGCTGATTTGACAACATCGTCATGGGAAATGACGCCTTTTTTTTCCCATGTTCCATCAGTCCTCTGGCCATAGATTATCGCCGTTGCGTCGTCACTGGCCGTCACCAAGTGCCTACCATCGACGCTGAAGGTGGCTGAGTTCACCTTATCGTCGTGAGCAATAACGGCCTCTATATCGACATTATACGTTTCGTATTGAGACATCAGTCGGGCTTTGGCGAAATGGAAAAGGGCAGGAAAATAAACGGCCTCTCGGTGTGTTATGAGTGATTCAACTAACGCCTGATCTCTCGTAAACGGTCGCAGCCAATTTCGGAGATGTTCTTTATCCTCTACAGGAAGGCTTTTTTTCAATTGATATTGATGTGATAAAGAAAACCGGCCATACCATGTCCTTTCCAGAACATGTTCGTTTTTAATAAACCTGTTTAAGTGAGTAGATACCTGTTGCAAACTGACAATATCCCGAAGTTCCAAAAAGCGAAAAATTTTGAGGGTTAATTCCTCGGGCAAATCGTGTAATAAAACTGTTTTCTCTATTTCTTTGTCAACAACAGCGACGGACCTGCCCGCACCGACAGCCGATGGTTCTTGCGCCAATGAAGTGCTTACAGCTGGTAGCGAAGGTGAACCGGCTATGTCGGAATGATTAACGTCAGAATACATATCTGGTTTCTCTTAAGTCTTCACCTCCCCCGATGGGCAAAGACATTCAAAATGAATGAAGTCTGTTAAGTACTCAACCATACGGAATCGAATATTTCTGGCTTATTGGGCAGGTGCTCTGCAAGGCGCAACGACGGGAACATAGCAAGCTATGTGACCAGAGTTGCAACGCATCACGACTGCATGGATGCAGGAGCTAGAGCAACGCAGGAGCAGTTGCCGCGAGTGCCTGAACAATAAGTCAGAAAATATGATTTCGTATGGTTGAGTACTTAGAGTCAGCTTTGAAATAAAAGTTCATAATAGGTTGTTAATTGCCACTAAAGAAATTTCTGCCTTTCAGCACACCCGCAATGGCCTCCCTTTATTGATCACAGCAAACAATCAATCCTTCATCGACAGCTTATAAATCGTCAAAATATTATCGGGAAAAGGCGAAACCAGATGGTGGCCATTGGCGCTGAGGGCAGTTGATTCAGCCGTACCTCCATGGGTAACAGTGGCTTTTTCTACCCATAATCCATTGGTCATCTGGCCATAAATTTTTGCCGTTCCATCTTTACTGGTGGTCACCACCAGGCGACCATCGGCACTGAAGATGGCTGTTTTGAGTGAAGCCTCATGGGAAATGATGACCTTCTCGACCCAGGATCCGTCAGCCTTCAGACCATAGATTTTCGCTTTGCCATCAAAACCGGCGGTCACCAGGTGTCGGTCATCGGGGCTGAAGGTGGCTGAGATGACACCGTGACCGTGGTAAATGGTGCGCTTTTCTTCCCATGATCCGTCGTCCTTCTTACCATAGATTTTCGCTGTGTCATCATAACTTGTCGTCACCACATGGTGGCCATTGGGGCTGAAGGCGGCTGAGTCGACATTGCGATTATGGGAAATGATGGCTTCTTCTCGCCATGATCCATCGTCCTTCAGACCATAGATTTTCGCCGTGTTATCCTCACTGGCCGTTACCAAATGGCGGCTATCAGCACCAAAGGTAGCTGAGTTGACCCTGTCATCATGGGAAATGATGATTTCTTCTTCCCATGAGCCATCGTTCTTTTGACCATAGATTTTCGCTGTGCCATCGGTAGAGGTCGTCACCACACGGCGGCCATCAGCGCTGAAGGTGACTGATTCGATCAGTCGGTCATGGAAAATGGTGATTTTTTTTACCCATAATCCGTCAACTTCCTGACCATAGATTCTTGCTGTCTTATCGTCGCTGGCGGTCACCAAATGACGACTATCGGCACTGAAGACGGCAAATTCGACCCAGCCATCATGGGAAATGGTGAGTTTTTCTTCCCATGACCCATCGTCTCCCTGAGCACAGATTTTCGCCGTGTTATCCGAACTGGCGGTCACCAGATGGCGGTCATCGGCACTGAAGGTGACTGAGGAGAAACTGCCATCATGGAAAATGCTCAGTTTCTCTGCCCATGATCCCTCGACCTGACCATAGATTTTTGCCGCTCCAATGACACTTTCGGTCACCACATGGCGGCCATCGGCACTAAAGAGGGCTGATACGATATCGCGGTTATGGGAAATGATGGTTTCTTCTTCCCATGATCCATTGGCCTTCTGGCCGTAGATTATCGCCGTTGCATCGTCACTGGCCGTCACCAGGTGGCTACCATCAGCGCTGAAGGTGGCTGTGTTCACCTTGTCTTGATGAACAATAACGGCTTCTGCATCGACATTGTACCTTTCGTATTGAGACATCAGTCGGGCTTTGGCGAAATGAAAGAGAGCAGGAAAATAAACGGCCTTTCGGTGTTTTATGAGTGATTCGACTAACGCTTGATCCTTCGTAAACGGTCGCAGCCAATTTTGGAGCTGTTCTTTATCCTCTACAGGAAGGCTTTTCTTCAATTGATATTGGTGAGGTAAAGAAAACCGGCGATACCATGTCTTTTCCAGAACATATTCGTTTTTAATAAACCTGTTTAAGTGTGCAGAGACCTGTTGCAAACTGATGATATCGCGAAGCTCCAAAAAGCGAAAAATTTTTAGGGTTAATTCCTCGGGCAAATCGTGTAATAAAGGGGTTTTCTCTATTTCTTTTTCAGTCACAGCGACGGACCTGCCCGCACTGACACCCGATGGTTCTTTCCCTGGTGAAGTGCTTACAGGTGGTAGCGAAGGAGAACCGGCTATGTCGGAATTATTAACGTTATAATACATATCTGGTTTCTCTTAAGTTTTCACACTTCCCGGTTAGTAAAGACATTCAAAATTGATGAAAACGATTAGAGTCGGCTTTGAAATAAATGTTCATAATAGGTTGCTATTTGCCACTAAAGAAATTTCTGCCTTTCAGCACATGCGCAATGGCACCCCTTTTATAGATCACAGCAAACAATCAATGATTCATCGATAGCTTATAAATTCTCAATTTATTATGGCGAAAGGGCGAAACCAAATGATGGCCATTGGCACTGAGGACAGTTGATTGGGCCAAACCTCTATGGGCAACAACGGCTTTTTCTACCCATAATCCATCGGTCATCTGGCCATAAATTTTTGCCGTTTCATCTGTACTGGTGGTCACCACAAGGCGGCCATCGGCGCTAAAGGTGGCTGAAATGACAACACCCAGATGGGAAATAATGGCCTTTTCGCCCCAGGATCCGTCAGTCTTCAGACCATAGATTCTCGCCATGCCATCGTTACTGGCCGTCACCAAATGGCGGCTATCGGGGCTGAAGGTGGCTGAGCGGACGTAGTGATCATGGGAAATAGTGCGTTTTTCTTCCCATGATTCGTCATCCTTCTTACTAAAGATTTTCGCCGTGTTATCGAAACTTGTCGTCACCACATGGCTGCCATTGGGGCTAAAAGCGGCTGAGTTGACATAGCGATTATGGGAAATGATGGCTTCTTCTCCCCATGATCCATCGTCCTTCAGACCAAAGATTTTCGCCGTGTTATCCACACAGGCCATAACCAAATGGCGGTCATCGGCACTGAAGTTAGCTGAGTTGACAAGGCAATCATGGGAAATGATGGTTTCTTCTTCCCATAAGCCATCGTCCTTTTGACCATGGATTTTCGCTTTGCCATCGTCAGAGGCTGTCACCAAACGGTGACTATCGACGCTGAAGGTGGCTGATTGGATCAGTCGGTCATGGGAAATGGTGATTTTTTTTACCCATGATCCATCAGCTTCCTGACCATAGATTCCTGCTGTGTTATCGTGACTGGCGATCACCAAATGACGACTATCGGCGCTGAAGGCGACAAAGTGGACCCAGGTATCATGGGAAATGGTGAGTCTTTCTTCCCATGCCCAATCGTCTCCCTGAACACAGATTTTCGCCGTGTTATCCTCACTGACGGTCACCAAATGACGGCCATCGGCACTGAAGGTGACTGAGGAGAAACTGCCATCATGGAAAATGCTAAGTTTCTCTGTCCATGTCCCATCGATTTGACTATGGATTTTTGCCGCACAATCCCAACTGACGGTTATCACATGGCGGCCATCGGCACTGAAGATGGCAAATCCGACACCGTCTTGATGATAAATGGCGCCTTTTTTTGCCCATGATCCATTGGCCCTCTGACCATAGATTTTCGCCGTTGCATCGTTACTGGCCGTCACCAGTTGGCTACCATCGGCGCTGAAGGTGGCTGAATTCACGCTGTCTTTATGAGCAATGACGGCCTCTGTATCGACATTATACTTTTCGCATTGAGACATCAGTCGGGCTTTGGTGAAATGGAAAAGGGCAGGAAAGTAAACAGCCTCTCGGTGTGTTATAAGTGATTCGACTAACGCTTGATCTCTCGTAAACGGTCGCAGCCAATTTCGGAGCAGTTCTTTATTCTCTAAAGGAAGGCTTTTTTTCAATTGATATTGGTGTGATAAAGAAAACCGGCGATACCACGTCTTTTCCAGAACATATTCATTTTTAATAAACCTGTTTAAGTGTGTAGATACCTGTTGCAAACTGATGATATCCCGAAGTTCCAAAAAGCGAAAAATTTTGAGGGTTAATTCCTCGGGCAAATCGTGTAATAAAGCTGTTTTCTCTATTTCTTTTTCAGGCACAGTGACAGACCTGCCCGCATTGACACCCGATGGTTCTTTCTCTGGTGAAGTGCTTACAGGTGGTAGCGAAGGTGAACCGGCTATGTCGGAATTATTAACGTTATAATACATATCTGGTTTCTCTTAAGTTTTCACACTTCCCGGTTAGTAAAGACATTCAAAATTGATGAAAACGATTAGAGTCGGCTTTGAAATAAAAGTTCACAGTATGTTGTTAGATGCCACTAAAAGAAATTTCTGCCTTTCAGCACATGCGCAATGGCGTTCGTTTATTGATCACAGCAAACAATCAATGACTCATCGATAGCTTATAAATTCTCAAAGCGTTACGGCGAAAGGGCAAAACCAAATGGTGGCTATTGGCACTAAGGGCGTTTGATTCGTTCTTACCTCCTCCATAGGTAACAACCGCTTTTTCTAACCATGATCCGTTAGCCCCCTGACCATAAATTTTTGCCGTTCCAACCATACTGATGGTTAGCACAAGGCGGCCATCAGCACTGAAAGTAGCTGTTTTGATTGAATTTTCATGGAAAATAATGACCTTTTCGACCCAGGATCCGTCAGTCTTCAGACCATAGATTTTCGCCTTGCCATCGTTACCGGCAGTCACCACATGACGGTCATCGGGGCTGAAGGTGGCTGACCTGATACCGTAACCATGGGAAATGGTGCGTTTTTCTTCCCATAATCCGTCGTCCTTCTTACTTAAGATTTTCGCCGTTTTATCGCTACTTGTTGTCACCACATGACGGCCATCGGGGCTGAAGGCGGCTGAGTCAACATTGCCCTTATGGGAAATGGCAGCTACTTCTCCCCAGGATCCATCGTCCCTCTGAACACAGATTTTACCCGTTTTATCGTTACTGGCCGTAACCAAATGGCGGCTATCAGCACTGAAGGTAGCTGAGTTGACCCAGTGGTCATGGGAAATGATGGATTCTTCTTCCCAAGAGCTATCGATCTTTTGACCATAGATTTTCACTGTTTCATCGATAGAGGCCGTCACCACACAGCTACTATCCGCGCTAAAGGCGGCTGATCTGATCAAATAATTATGAGAGATGGTGACTTTTTCTTCCCATGATCCATCGTCCCGCAGGCAGAAGATTTTTGCTGTGTTGTCGTAACTGGCAGTCACCAAATAACGACTATCGTCGCTGAAGGTGGCCAGGTGGACCCAAGCACCATGGCAAATGGTGAGTTTTTCTTCCCATGACCCATCGTCTTCCAGCACAAAGATTTTCGCCGTTTTATCCTTACTGGCGGTCACCAAATGGCAGCCATCAGCACTGAAGATAATTGAAGTAACATCGTTATCATGGGAAATGGTGAGCATCTCTTCCCACGTCCCATCGACTTGACCATAAATTTTTGCTGTGTGATCCCAACTGGCGGTCACGACATGGCGGCCATCAGCACTGAAGATGGCAGATCTGACACCACCTTGATGAGAAATGGCGCCTTTTTTTGCCCATATTCCATCAGTCCCCTGGCCATAGATTATCGCCGTTGCATCCTCACTGGCCGTCACCAGGTGGCTACCATCGGGGCTGAAGGTGGCTGAGTTCACCCTGTCTTCATGAGCAATAACGGCCTCTGTATCGACATTATACTTTTCGTATTGAGACATCAGTCGGGCTTTGGCGAAATGAAACAGGGCAGGAAAATAAACGGCCTTTCGGTGTTTTATGAGTGATTCGACTAACGCTTGATCTCTCGTAAACGGTCGCAGCCAATTTCGGAGCTGTTCTTTATTCTCTAAAGGAAGGCTTTTTTTCAATTGATATTGGTGTGATAAAGAAAACCGGCGATACCATGTCTTTTCCAGAACATGTTCGTTTTTAATAAACCTGTTTAAGTGTGTAGATACCTGTTGCAAACTGATGATATCCCGAAGTTCCAAAAAGCGAAAAATTTTGAGGGTTAATTCCTCGGGCAAATCGTGCAATAAAGCGGTTTTCTCTATTTCTTTTTCAGGCACAGTGACGGACCTGCCCGCATTGACACCCGATGGTTCTTCCTCCAATGAAATGCTCACAGGTGGTAGCGAAGGTGAACCGACTATGTCGGAATGATTAACGTCAGAATACATATCTGGTTTCTCTTAAGTCTTCACCTCTCCGATAAGCAAAGACATTCAAAATTGATGAAGTCAGTTAAGTACCTGGCCAGTTGGTTTCGCATATTCTGGCGAGTGGATTTTTTCATCCTTCAAGGCGCAACGACGGGCGCGTAGCCATAGCTACGCAACCAGAGTTGGAACGCAGAAGGATGGAAAAAGCCGCCGTCCAGAATAGGCGAAACCAACTGGTTAGGTACTTAGAGTCGGCTTTGAAATAAAAGTTCACAGTGTGTTGTTAGATGCCACTATAAGAAATTTCTGCCTTTCAGCACATACGCAATGGCGTTCGTTTATTGATCACAGCAAACAATCAATGATTCATCGATAGCTTATAAATTCTCAAAGCGTTAAGGCGAAAGGGCAAAACCAAATGGTGGCTATTGGCACTGAGGGCAGTTGATTTGGCCGGACCTGAATGGGTAACAACGGCTTTTTCTACCCATAACCCATTAGCCCCATGACCATAAATTTTTGCCGTTCCATCCATACTGGTGGTCACCACAAGGCCGCCATCAGCGCTGAAAGTAGCTGTTTTGAGTAAATCTTCATGGGAAATAATGGCCTTTTTGACCCAGGATCCGTCAGTCTTCAGACCATAGATATTCGCCTTGCCATCGTAACCGGCGGTCACCACATGACGGTCATCGGGGCTGAAGGTAGCTGACCTGATACCGCAATCATGGGAAATGGTGCATTTTTCTTTCCATGATCCGTCGTCCTTCTTACTAAAGATTTTCGCCGTTTTATCGCCACTTGTTGTCAACACATGACGGCTATCGAGGCTGAAGGTGGCTGAGTCAACATTGCCCTTATGGAAAATGACAGCTTCTTCTCCCCAGGATCCATCGTCCCTATGAACACAGATTTTCGCCGTTTTATCCATACTGGCCGTAACCAAATGGTGGCTATCAGCACTAAAGGTAGCTGAGTTGACCCATTGATCATGGGAAATGATGGATTCTTCTTCCCAGGAACCATCGATCTTTTGACCATAGATTTTCGCTGTGTGATCGTTAGAGGCCGTCACCACATAGCTACCATCAGCGCTGAAGGCGGCTGATCTGATCAAATAACTATGGGGGATGGTGACTTTTTCTTCCCATGACCCATCGTCCCGCAGGCAGAGAATTTTTGCCGTGTTGTCGTAACTGGCAGTCACCAAATGACGACTATCGTCGCTGAAGGTGGCCAGGTGGACCCAACTACCATGGCAAATGGTGAGTTTTTGTTCCCATGCCCCATCGTCTCCCCGAACATAGATTTTCGCCGTTTTATCCATACTGGCCGTAACCAAATGGCGGCTATCAGCACTAAAGGTAGCTGAGTTGACACATTGATCATGGGAAATGATGGATTCTTCTTCCCAAGAGCCATCGATTTTTTGACCATAGATTTTTGCCGTACAATCCCAACTGGCGGTCACCACATGGCGGCCATCAACGCTAAAGAGGGCTGATCTGACAGCGTTTTGATGGGAAATGACGCCTTTTTCTTCCCATGATCCATCGTCCCGCAGGCAGAGGATTTTTGCCGTATTGTCGTAACTGGCAGTCACCAAATGACGACTATCGTCGCTGAAGGTGACTGAGTTCACCCTGTCTTCATGAGCAATAACGGCCTCTGTATCGACATTATACTTCTCGTATTGAGACATCAGTCGGGCTTTGGCGAAATGGAAAAGGGCAGGAAAATAAACGGCCTTTCGGTGCTTTATGAGTGATTCAACTAACGCTTGATCCTTCGTAAACGGTCTCAGCCAATTTCGGAGCTGTTCTTTATCCTCTAGAGGAAGGCTTTTTTTCAATTGATATCGATGTGATAAAGAAAACCGGCGATACCATGTCTTTTCCAGAACATGTTCGTTTTTAATAAACCTGTTAAAGCGAGTAGATACCTGTTGCAAACTGACAATATCCCGAAGCTCCAAAAAGCAAAAAACTTTGAGGGTTAATTCCTCGGGCAAATCGTGCAGTAAAGCGGTTTTCTCTATTTCTTTTTCAGGCACAGCGACGGACCTGCCCGCACTGACACCCGATGGCTCTTCCCCCAATGAAGTGCTCACAGGTGCTAGCGAAGGTGAACCGGCTATGTCGGAATGATTAACGTCAGAATACATATCTGGTTTCTCTTAAGTCTTCACCTCTCCGCTGAGCAAAGACATTCAAAATGGATGAAGTCAATTAGAGTCGGTTTTGAAATAAAAGTTCACAACAGGTTGTTAAGTGCCACTAAAGAAATTTCTGCCTTTCAGCAGATGCGCAATGATGTTCCTTCTATTGATCAAAGCCAATAATCAAGTATTCATAGATAGCTTATAAATTCTCAAATTGTTATTTAGAAAGGGCGAGACCAAATGATGGCTATTAGCACTGAGGGCAGTTGTTTTGGCCAAACCTCTATGGGCAACAACGGCTTTTTCTACCCATAATCCATTAACATCCTGACCATAAATTTTTGCCGTTTCATCTGTACTGGTGGTCACCACATGGCGGCCATCGGCGCTAAAGGTGGCTGATTTGACGACACTCAAATGAGAAATGATGGCCTTTTCGACCCAGGATCCGTCAGTCTTCAGACCATAGATTCTCGCCATGCCATCGTTACTGGCCGTCACCAAATGGCGACTATCGGGGCTGAAGGTGGCAGAGCTGACATAGTTATTATGGGAAATAGTGCGTTTTTCTTCCCATGATTCGTCGTCTTTCTTACTAAAGATTTTCGCCGTGTTATCGTAACCAGTCGTCACCACATGGCAGCTGTTGGGGCTGAAGGCGGCTGAGTTGATGACATTGCGATGATGGGAAATGACGGCTTCTTCTTCCCATGATCCATCGTCCTTCAGACCACAGATTTTCGCCGTGTAATCCTCACTGGCCGTTACCAAATGGCAGTTATCGGCACTAAAGGTAGCTGAGTTGACAAGGCAATTATGGGAAATGATGGTTTCTTCTTCCCATGAGCCATCGTCCTTTTGACCATAGATTTTCACTGCGCCATCCTTAGAGGCTGTCACTACACGGTGACTATCGGCACTGAAGTTGACTGATTGGATCCGTAGGTCGTGGAAAATGGTGATTTTTTTTACCCATGATCCATCAACTTCCTGACCATAGATTCTTGCTGTGTTATCGCGACTGGCGGTCACCAAATGACTGCTATTGGCGCTGAAGGCGGCAAATTCGACCCAATCACCATGGCAAATGGTGAGTTTTTCTTCCCATGTGCCATCGTCTCCCAGAACACAGATTTTCGCCGTGTTATCCTTACTGACGGTCACCAAATGGCGGCCACCCGCACTGAAGGTGACTGAGTAGAAATCATCATCATGGGAAATGGTGAGCTTCTCTTCCCATGTCCCATCGATTTGACTATAGATTTTTGCCGTGCAATCCCAACTGACGGTCACCAGATGGCAGCCATCGGCGCTGAAGATGGCAGATTTGACAATGTCTCGATGGGAAATGACGCCTTTTTTTGCCCATGTTCCATCAGTCCCCTGGCCAAAGATTATCGCCGTTGCATCGTCACTGGCCGTCACCAGGTGGCTACCATTGGCGCTGAAGGTGGCTGAGTTCACCCTGTCTTCATGAGCAATAACGGCCTCTGTATCGACATTATACTTTTCGCATTGAGACATCAGTCGGGCTTTGGCGAAATGGAAAAGGGCAGGAAAATAAACGGCCTCTCGGTGTTCTATGAGTGATTCGACTAACGCTTGATCCTTCGTAAACGGTCTCAGCCAATTTCGGAGCTGTTCTTTATCCTCTACAGGAAGGCTTTTCTTCAATTGATATTGGTGTGGTAAAGAAAACCGGCGATACCATGTCCTTTCCAGAACATGTTCGCTTTTAATAAACCTGTTAAAGTGAGTAGAGACCTGTTGCAAACTGGCAATATCCCGAAGCTCCAAAAAGCGAAAAACTTTGAGGGTTAATTCCTCGGGCAAATCGTGCAATAAAGCGGTTTTCTCTATTTCTTTTTCAGGTACAGCGACGGACCTGCCCACACTGACACCCGATGGCTCTTCCCCCAATGAAGTGCTCACAGGTGGTAGTGAGGTTGAATCGACTACGCCAAAGTTGTCAGCATTAGGATGCATGTCTGGTTTCTCCTGAATCAGACGCCCCTAGCCTATAAATTTGCACCCTGCCATCGGTACAGGTGGTCACTACATGATGGCCATCAAAGCTAAAGCTGGCTGAGTCAATCGAACCATCATTGAAAATGATGGCTTTTTCGACCCATGATCCATCCATCTCCTGACCATAGATTTTTACCGAACCATCGCGAGTGGCAGTCAACACGTGGCGACCATCGGGACTAAAGGAGGCTGTATTGATCCGGGAATCATGGGAAAGGGTGACTTCTTCCTGCCATGATCCATCGGTCTTCAGGCCATAGATTTTTGCCGTTCCATCTTTGCTGGCTGTCACCACACTGCGCCCATCGGCACTGAAGGTGGCTGAGATGATTGAGTTACGATGGGAAATGGTGACTTTTTCTTGCCATGATCCATCATCCTTTGGACCACAGATTTTCGCCGTTTTATCCGCACTGACGGTTACTGTGTAGCTGCCATCGGGACTAAAGGCGGCTGAATAGACACCGAGACTGTGGGAAATGGTGGTTTCTTCTCTCCATGAACCATCGGCCTTCAGACCAAAGATTTTCGCCGTCTTATCCCAACTGGCGGTCAACAGACGGCTGGCATCAGGACTGAATATGACTGAGCTGACCCAGTGAGCGTGGGAAATAGTGAGTTTTTCTCGCCATAATCCATCGTTCTCCTGGCTGTGGATTTTCACCTCGAAAGCGCGACTCATGGTCGCCAAATGACGGTCATCGGCGCTAAAAGTGGCTGATTCGATCCAGCTATCATGGGAAATGGTGGCTTTTTCTTGCCATGACCCATCAGTCTGTCGGCTAAGGATTTTTGACGTCATATCGTAGCTGGCGGTTACTACATGAAAGCTATCAGCGCTGAAGGTGGCTGAGTTGATCTGGTGATTATGGGAAATGGTGAGTTTTTGCTCCCATGACCCATCAACGCCCAGACCATAGATTTCTGCCGTGTTATCGTTGCTGGCGGTCACTACATAGCAGCCATCCGGGCTGAAGGTAGCTGACACGACGAAGCCTTCATGGGAAATGGTGGTTTTTTCTTCCCAGGACCCATCGGCTTTCTTACCATGGATTTTCACCTTGTTATCCCAACCGCAGACGGTCAACACGTGGCGGTCATCTGCACTAAAAGTGGCAGAATTGACAATGTGATTATGAAAAATGGTGATTCTTTCTACCCATTTACCATCGTCCTCCTGGTCATATATTTTCGCCGTGTTGTCGTAACTGGCCGTCACCAGATGGCGGCCATCGGTGCTAAAGACGGCTGATGAGACCCCAATATTATGTGCAATGGTAGCTTTTGTATCCAAATGGAATGTTTTACATCGAGACATCAATCCAGTTCTGGTGAAATGGAACAAAGCAGGAAAACAAACTGTCTTTCGATATTTTATGAGTGATTTTACTAAGGCTTCGTCCTTCGTAAACGGCCGCAGCCAATTACGAAGTTGTTCTTTATCCTGTGCAGGAAGGATTTTCTTTAGTTGATATTGATGTGGTGAAGAAAACCGTTGATACCATGCCTTTGCCAGAGCATGATCGTTTTTAATAACCCTGTACAAGTGACTCGACACCTGTTGCAGTCGGGCAATATCCCGAAGTTCCAACAAGCGAATAATTTTGACGGTTATTTCCTCGGGCAAACCTTGCAATGAAGCGGTTTTCTTTATTTCTGTGTCAGGTAAAGTGACAGTCCTGCAGACCATGACAGCAGATTCTTCACCCTCCGGTCTTGCCAGATTGGCCGGTAGCGAGTACGAGCCGGATATGCCGGAGTGACTAAAGTCAGAATGCATATCTGATTTCCCCTGAGCTATTATCCCCCCTCGATTAAGAGGCTGTCGCAAAACTCTAACAACTCGTTCCCACGCTCTGCGTGGGAATGCATACCTCCCCTGAAAAGCGGACTCTGCAGCGCGAGATGGGTATGGGTTCCCACGCTGGAGCATGGGAACCAGAGTTTTGCGACACCCTCTTAACAAAGAGGTTCTAAATTGATAAAAACAATTAGAGACGGCTTTGAAATAAAAGTTCCTGACAGGCTCTTAAGTTTCTATCTTTCAGCGAATGCAGAATGGCATACCTTTTATTTGTCACAGTAAACAAACAATCATTTATTCCTCTTGAGTTTATTAATTCGCACTTTGTTATCGTCAGATACGGTTACAAAGTGGTATCCATCGGCACTGAAAGTAACCGAGTTGATCCGGCTTTTGCGGGAAATAATGACTTTTTCGACCCATGATCCATCAGTCTTGTGACCATAGATTTTTGCTGTTCCATCCCGACTGACGGTCAGTACATGGCAGCCATCGTCACTAAAGGTGGCTGATTTGACCCCACCTCTATGGGAAATGATGGCTTTTTCGACCCATGATCCGTCAGTCTTCTGACCGCAGATTTTCGCCTTGCCATCCATACTGGCAGTCACCACATGGCGGCTATCGGGGCTGAAGGTGGCGGAGATGACATCGTCATTATGGGAAACGCTGAGCTTTTTTTCCCAGACTCCATCGTCCTTCTGACTACAGATTTTCGCCTTGCGATCCTTACTGGCAGTCACCACATGGCGGTCATCGGGACTAAAGCAGGCTGAGTTGACCCAATTATCATGCAAAATGGTGACTTCTTTTTCCCATGAGCCGTTGAATCTCTGACCACAGATTTTTGCCTTGCCATCTCTGCTGGCGGTCACCACACGGCAACCATCGGAGCTGAAATTGGCTGAAGTGACCCAGCAATCATGCAAAATATTGACTTCTTTTTCCCATGAACCATCAGCCCCCAGGCTATGGATTTGTACCTTGTTGCCTGTACCGGCGGTCACCACTAGACGGCTATCAGCACTAAAGCTGGCTAAGTAGACATTGTGATCAAGGGAAAGGGTGGTTTCTTCTACCCATGATCCATCGGTCTTCTGACCATAGATTTTCGCCTTATTATCTCTACTCATAGTCACCAGATGACGGCCATCGGGGCTGAAGGTGGGCGGGTTGAGCCAGTTATCATGCAAAATGGTGATTTTTTCTTCCCATGATCCATCGTCCTTTTGCCCACAGATTTTCGCCGTATTATCCTGACTGCTGGTCACCAGATGGCAACTATCGGGGCTGAAGGTCACTGAGTTGATATAGTCACCATGAGAAATGGTGGCTTTTTCTTCCCATGACCCATTGGCCTTCTGGCTATGGATTTTCAACTTATTATCCCAACCACTGACGGTCACCAGATGACTGCTATCTGCACTGAAGGTGGCTGAGTCGACAAAGTGATCATGCATAATGGTCCTTTTTTTTACCCATTTCCCGTCGTCCTTCTGGCCATATATTTTCGCCGTGTTATCAAGGCTGGCCGTCACAACATGGCGGCCATTGGAGCTGAAAGTGGCTGAGTTGACCCAGATATGGTGGGTAATGGTAACTTTTTTAACTACTCTGAAGGTTTCGCATTCAGACATCAGTCGGGCTTTGGTGAAATAGAACAGCGCAGGAAAATAAGTTTTCTTCCGTTTTTTTATGAGCGATTTGACTAACGCTTTATCCTTTGTAAATGGTCGCAGCCGGTGACGGAGTCGTTTTTTATCCTCTGCAGGCAGGATTGTCTTTAATTGAAATTGATCTGCTGAAGAAAACCCCTGATACCAAGCCTTTGCCAGAACATGATTGCGTTTAATAACCCCATGTAAGTGAGTCGACACCTGTTGCAAACGGGCAATATCCCGAAACTCCAACAAGCGAATAATTTTGATGGTTAATTCCTCGGGCAAATCGTGTAATGAAGCTGTTTTCCTTATTGCTTCGTCAGCTACAGTAACAGACCTGCCCGCAGTGATAACAGAGGGTTCTCGCTCCGATCGTGGGAGCTTGGTTGGGGGCGAGGATGAACCAACCATGCCGGATTTATTATTTACAGTATCCATATCTTATTTACAGTGATCAGGGTGGTGGGCTTATGGATCGTGGAAAAGCTCTGAACGTATACTTCTTCAGCAGCTGATCAACGGGTGCTAAAAAACTGGTGGTCAGCACATGGTGACCGTCAGCGCTAAAAGTCGCTGAGTGAATCGAAGCATTCTGTAGAATGATGGCTTTTTCGACCCATGATCCATCAAGGTTCTGACCATGGATTGTGACTGTTCCATTAATACTGGCGGTCATCACATGGCGGCCATCGGAGCTGAAGGAGGCTGAGCTGATCCAGTGATCATAGGAAATGGTAGCTTCTTCCCTCCATGATCCATCGATCTTGAGACCATAGATTTTTGCCGTTCCATCTTTACTGGCGGTCACCACGCGGCGTCCATCGGCACTGAAGGTGGCTGATTCGATAAAGTGATTATGGGAGATGGTGATTTTTTCTTCCCATGATCCATCAACCTTCGGACCACAGATTTTCACCAGGTTATCGTCACCGAAAGTCATTACGTAGCAGCCATCGGGGCTGAAGCTGGCTGATAAGACCCTGAGATGGTGAGAAATGGTGACTTCTTCTTCCCATGAACCACCCGTCTTGAGACCAAAGATTTTTGCTGTGTAATCGTTACTGGTGGTCACCACTCTGTGACTATCAGCACTGAAAGTGACCGAGCCGATCCAGCGATCGTGGGAAATGGTGACTTTTTCTTCCCATGATCCATCGACCTCAAAGCTGAGAATTTTGGCCCTGCTATCATTGCTGACGGTCACCAAATGGCGGTCATCGGGACTAAAGGTGGCTGAAGTGACCCAATTATTATGGAAAATGGTGGTTTCTTCTCTCCAGGTTCCATCGGTCTTCTGACCATAAATTTTTGCCATGTTATCGCAACCAACGGTCACAAGATGTTGGCTATCGGCGCTGAAACAGGCTGAGATGACCCTACCACTATGAGAAAGAGTGAGTTTATGTTCCCATGAGCCATCGCCGCTCTGACCGTAGATTTTTGCCGTGTTATCCTTGCTGGCGGTTACCACATAGCAACCGTCTGGGCTGAAGGAGGCTGAGTTGACCCATTCATCATGGGAAAAGGTAGCTTTTTCTTCCCATGAGCCATCGGCTATCTGTCCATGGATTTTCACTATATTTTCAAAACCACTGAAGGTCACCAGATGACTACCATCTCTGCTAAAGGTGGCTGACATGATCCAGTAATCTTGGGGAAAGTTCACTTTTTCAGCCCATGAACCGTCGACCTCCTGCCCATACAATTTCGCGTTCTTATGATTACAATTGGTTGTCAACACATGGCGGCGATCGTCGCTGAAGGCTTTTGAAAAAACACAATTGTTTGAAATGGTCGCCTTTGTATCTAAATTGAATGTCTTACATTGAGACATCAGTACAGTTTTGGTGAAATGGAACAAAGCAGAAAAATGAACGTTCTCTCGCTTTTCTATGATTGATTCAATTAACGCTTCATCCTTCGTAAACGGTCGCAGCCAGTTACGAAGTTGTTCTTTATCTGTGTTTAGAAGGATTTTCTTAAGTTGATATTGATGTGCTGAAGGAAACCGTTGATACCATTCCTTTGCCAGAGCATGATCGTTTTTAATAACCCTGTTTAAGTGAGTCGACACCTGTTGTAAACGGGCAATATCCCGAAACTCCAACAAGCAAATAATTTTTATGGTGAGTTCCTCGGGCAAATCGTGCAATAAAACGGTTTTCTTAATGTTTGTATCTGCTACAGCCACGGTTCTACCCACACTGACACCCGATGACTCTCTCTCTATTTGTGCGAGATTGTTTGGGGTCGAGAATGAATCGACTGAGCCTGAGTTATTAGCATCAGAAAGCATCTCTGAAGTTTCCTGAGTTAGTACCGCCCCGATAAATAAAGACGTTCAAAATTGATAAAGAAAATTAGAATCTAATTTGAAATAAAAGTTCAAAACAGGGTCTTAAAAAGTTTCTGTATTTCAGCACATGCAGAATGGCGTTCCTTTTATTTCTAAAAGCAAACAGTCAATCATTCATCGAAAGCTTATAAATCATCACGCTGTTATCGTCAAAGGGCGCCACCAGATGGTGGCCATTGGGGCTAAGGCGATTTACTTTGGTCGAATCTCTATGTCTATGGGTAACGATGGCTTTTTCTACCCAGAATCCAAAAGTATCCTGACCATAGATTTTTGCCTTCCCATCCGAACTGGTGGTCACCACAAGGCAGCCATCAGCACTGAAAGTGGCTGATTCGACAAAACTTAGATGGGGAATGATGGCCTTTTCGACCCAGGATCCGTCAGTCTTCAGACCATAGATTTTCGCCGTGTAATCGAGACTGGCCGTCACCACATGGCGGCCATCGGGGCTGAAAATAGCCGAGAGGACACGGTCATCATGATAAATAATGCGCTTTTCTTCCCATGATCCGTCGCCCTTCTGACCATGAATTTTCGCTGTTTTGTCGTCACTTGCCGTGACTACATAGTGGCCTTTAGGACTGAACGCGGCTGAGTTAACACGGTCATCATGGAAAATAACGGTTTCTTCTTCCCATGAGCCATCGATCTTCTGACCAAAGATTTTCGCCGTCTTATCGTAACTGGCCGTTACCAGATGGCGGCTATCAGCACTAAAAGTGGCTGATGTGACCGTATCATCATGATCAATGGAGACTTCTGACGCCCATGATCCATAGACGATTTTCACCTTGTGATCGTAACCAACAGTCACCACATGGCGGCTATCGGGGCTGAAGGTGGCTGAGAGGACAAATTTATCATGGAAAATGTTGGCTCTTTCTACCCATGATCCATCAGTCCTCTGACAATAGATTTTGGCCGTGTTATCGTCACTGGCCGTCACCACATAGCAGCCAACCGGACTGAAGCTGGCTGTGTTGACAGAACCATCATGGGAGATGGTGAGTTTTTCTTCCCATGATCCATCGGCTCCCTGAACGCAGATTTTCGCCGTTGTATCCATACTGGCGGTCACCAAATGGCGACTATCGGCGCTGAAGGTGGCTGAGTTAACCCAATCATCATGGGAAATGGTAAGTTTCGCTTCCCATGACCCATCGACCTGACTATAGATTTTTGCCGTTCGATCTTTGCTGGCGGTCGCCACATGGCGACCATCTGTACTGAAGGTGGCTGATCTGACATTGGTGACATGGGAAATAAAGATTTCTTCTTCCCAAAACCCATTGGCCTTCTGACCACAGATTTTCGCCCCATGGCTACCGGCAGTCACCAGTCGGGTTCCATTGGCGCTAAAGATGGCTGAGAATACATCTTCATCATGGCCAATGAAGATTTCTCTATCTACTTTAAACCTTGCGCATTCAGACACCAGTCGAACTTTGGTGAAATAGAATAGATCAGGAAAATAAACTTGCTCTCGTTGTGTTATGACTGATTCGACTAACGCTTCATCCTTCGTAAACGGTCTCAGCCAATTACGAAGTTGTTCTTTATCCTTTGCAGGAAGAATTTTGTTTAATTGATATCGGTGTGGTGAGGAAAACTGTCGATACCATGCTCTTTCCAGTTCATGATCGTTTTTAATAATACCGTTAAAGTAATGACAAACCTGCTGTAAGCAGGCAACATCCCGAACCTCCAACGAGCGAATAATTCGTGTTGTTACTTCTAAAGGTAAATTAAAAAATAAACTTTGTTCCGCTTCTTCCTTTACAGGTATGGCGGATCTACCTGCACTGACACCCGACAATTCTGCCTTCGATTGAGCGCGACTGGTTGACGGCGAAAGTGAACCGATCATGGTGGATATATTATCCGTAGCTTCCAAACCTTATTCCTCCTGGTAAGCATTCTCCCCGGATTAAAAAGGGTGTTAAAGATTAAGACAGTAAATCAGACTCGGTTTTGAAATAAAAGTTCCTGACATTGTCTTAAAGAGGCTTCAGTCGTTCAGCGCATGCACAATGTTGTCTCCATCGGCGCTGAAGCTGGCCGAGTTGACTCAGAGATGCAAGGCAATGGTGACTTTTCTGACTGCTCTTGGCGTTTCACATTCAGACATCAGTCGGGCTTTGGTGAAAATGATAGCGGCTTTTTGATGCATGCAACTTTTGACAGGATAATAAGTACTCAACCATACGAAATCATATTTTCTGACTTATTGTTCAGGCACTCACGGCAACTGCTCCTGCGTTGCTCTAGCTCCTGCATCCATGCAGTCGTGATGCGTTGCAACTCTGGTCACATAGCTTGCTATGTTCCCGTCGTTGCGCCTTGCAGAGCACCTGCCCAATAAGCCAGAAATATTCGATTCCGTATGGCTGAGTACTTAGTGCTGACTTCAGCGCTATTGTCTTCCTGCAGAATAATAAAAAAGTGCTACCTTCAGGGTTAGTTTTCAAAGTAAAGAAACCTGAAGCACATGAAAAATCACAGAGCCATTGCAATCACTCGAATTATTTTTATTATTTCTGTTTTTTACACATATAATGCCAATGCATCACCGCTCTATAATGCGTTCAACAGTCTGGCCACCCTCATTGATGAGTTACATTTAAAAGAGTTTCGACTAACTGGACAGGTCTTATACACTTTTTCTCATTCCGTGTTGAATAGAAATCTCGAGATGCTAGATCTATACCGCGCTTCATTACTTGCCAGAGAGCAGCCAGGAGCAGTTTCTTCAAAAAAGTTCTATGCAAGAAAAATGAAAGAACGACTGCTTCGCCGTGTGCCTGAATGTTCTTTGCAACATGAGGAGCAGAATTTAGATCAGTTAATATCTCGTTGTGAAGGAGTGGGTTACTTTCCATTTCATGAAAGAGGAGAAGTATATGATGACTGCCAAACTGTAACTTTTTCTGACATAGATAAGCTGGAAGATAAAGAAATCAGCGAAAAGGCAAAAGATTTTTTATCAAAATTCTACAATTTGTTGAAAAATGATGAGCTTTTTTTAACAAAGTGTACTAATTCTGGCTTGGAAAGTGAGCACAAAATAACGTTGGATTTAATGAGCGCAGCGTTACATTAACAGCCTGAACAAAATTGCCAGTAAATGGGTGTATTGCACGAAAGGTGACTGCTTAAGGTACCGGGCTTGCATAGTACCTGCTATCGGCCACCTATTCAGCCTTTCATATCAAGCTTTGTCCCGAAATTGTCCCCTATAAAGGTGGCGGGCTTATGGATCCCGGAAAAGCACTGAACGTATACTTCTTCAGCAGCTGGTCAACAGGTGCAAAAGAACGGGTAGTCACTACATGGTGACCGTCAGCGCTAAAAGCAGCTGAGTCAATTGAACCATTCTGTACAATGATGGCTTTTTTGACCCATGATCCATCAATCTGCTGACCATAGATTGTTGCTGCCCGATCTTTACTGGCGGTCACCACGTGGCGACTATCGGGGCTAAAGGAGGCTGAGTTGACCGAGGAAGCATGGAAAATAGTGACTTCTTCCCTCCATGACCCATCGGCCTTCAGACCATAGATTTTTGCCGTTCCATCTTTACTGGCGGTCACCACACTGCGTCCATCGGCGCTAAAGGTGGCTGAGTTGATTAAGTCATCATGAGAAATGATGGCTTTTTCTTCCCATAATCCATCAACCTTCAAACCACAGATTTTCACCTTGTTATCGTTACTGACGGTGATTACATGGCAGCCATTGGGGCTGAAGCTGGCTGAGTTAACCCTGTGATCGTGGTTGATGGTAACTTCTTCTTCCCATGTCTCACCCGTCTTGAGACCAAAGATTTTCGCTGTGCAATCGTTACTGGTGGTCACCATTCTGCGACTATCAGCACTGAATGTGACCGAGCTGATCCAGAGATCGTGGGAAACTGCGACCTTTTCTTCCCATGATCCATCGAGCTGAAAGCTGAAGATTTTCGCAATGTTATCATCGCCGACGGTCACCACATGGCGGTCATCGGGGCTAAAGCTGGCAGAGGTGACCCATTTACCATGGGAAATGGTGGCTTCTTTTCCCCATGATCCATCTGTCTTCTGACCATAAATTTTTGCTGTGTTATCGCAACTGATAGTCGCCAAATGTTGACTATCGGCACTGAAACAAACTGAGTAGATCCAATCATTATGGGAAATGGTGAGTTTTTGTTCCCATGAGCCATCGCCGCTCTGACCATAGACTTTTGCCGTGTTATCGTTACTGGCGGTTACCAGATAGCAACCATCCGGGCTGAAAGAGGCTGAGTTGGTGTAGTCATCATGGGAAATGGTCGTTTTTTCTTCCCATGAGCCATCGGCTTTATGACCATGTATTTTCACCTTGCCATCGGAACTGCTGAGGGTCATCACATGGCTGCCATCTGCACTGAAGGAGACTGAGTCGATCAAGTCATCATGGGAAATGGTTACTTTTCTTACCCAAGACCCATCGACCTCCCGGCTATAGACTCTCACCTTTTTATGATCACAGCCGTACGCCACCAGATGACAGCCACTGGCGCTAAAGGCTTCTGAAATGACCCAACTATTTGAAGTGGTGTTTTTTGTAACTAAATTAAATGTTCTACAGCGAGACATGAGTCCAGTTCTGGTGAAATGGAACAAAGCAGAAAAATAAACGCTCTTCCGCCTTTTTATGAGTGATTCAATTAACGTTTCATCCTTCGTAAATGGTCGCAGCCAACTGCGAAGTTGTTCTTTATCATTGGCGGGAAGGATTTTCTTAAATTGATCTTGATGTAATGAAGGAAACCTTTCATACCATGCCTTAGCCAGAGCATGATCGTTTTTAATAACCCTGTTTATGTGAGTCGATACCTGTTGTAAACGGGCAATATCCCGAAGTTCCAACAAGCGAATAATTTTAATGGTTAATTCCTCGGGCAAATCGTGCAATAAAACTGTTTGCTTGATTTCTCTGTCAGGTATAGTGACGGATCTACCCACACTGACACCAGGCGACTCTGCCTTTAATCGTGCGAGCTTGGTTGGGGTCGAGGATGAACCGACTATGCCTGATTCTTTAGCAGCATAAAGCATACCTGGCTTTTCCTTATTACCGCCCCGAAAAACAAGGACGTTCAAAATGGATGAAAGAGATTAGAATCAATTTTGAAATAAAAGTTCAAAACAGGGTCTTAAAAAGTTTCTGTATTTCAGCACATGCAGAATGGCGCCCCTTTTACTTCTGAAAGCAAACAGTCAAGCATTCATCGACAGTTTATAAATGATCACACAGCTATCGTTAAGAGGTGCCACCAGATGGTGGCCACTGGCGCTAAGGCGATTTATTTGGGTCGATTCTTTATGTCTATGGGTAACCATGGCTTTTTCTACCCAGGATCCAAAAGTATCCTGACCATAGATTTTTGCCTTACCATCGGAACTGGTGGTCACCACAAGGCACCCATCGGCGCTGAAGATGGCTGATTTGACATCACCCTGATGGGAAATAGTGGCCTTTTCGACCCAGGATCCGTCAGTCTTCAGACCGTAGATTTTCGCCGTGCGATCGAGACTGGCTGTCACCAGATGGCGGCCATCGGGGCTGAAGATGGCTGAGAGGACACGGTCATTATGGCGGATAGTGCGCTTTTGTTCCCATGATCCGTCACCCCTCTGACCGTAGATTTTTGCAGTCTTGTCCCAACTGGCGGTTACCACATGGCGGCCATTGGGGCTAAAGACGGCTGAGTTGACATAGCAATCATGGGCAATGATGACTTCTTCTTGCCATGACCCATCATCCTTTTGACCACAGATTTTTGCCGTTTTATCGCAACTGGCCGTTGCCAAATGTCGGCTATCGGCACTAAAGGTCGCCTCGACGTTGCCATCATGTTCAATGGAGGCTTCTGTTCCCCATGATCCGTAAACGATTTTCACCTTGTGATCGACACCGACAGTCACAACATGGCAGTTATCGGGGCTGAAGTCGGCTGATATGATACTAGCGTCATGGAAAATGGTGACTTCTTCTTCCCAGGATCCATCGTCCTTCTGCCCATAGATTTTTGCAGACTTGTCCAAACTGGCGGTCACCAAATGGCGACTATCGGCACTGAAGGTGGCTGAGACAACCCATTCATCATGGGAAATAGTGAGTTTTTCTTCCCATGTCCCATCGTCTCCCTGAACACAAATTTTCGCCGTGTTATCGCGGCTGGCGGTCACTAAATGGTGGCCATCGGCACTGAAGACAAGATCGGAGCAATCGTTATCGTGGGAAATGGCGAGTTTCTGTGCCCATATCCCATCGACTTGACCATAGATTTTCACCCTATAATCAAAAGTGGCGATCGCCAGGTGGCGGCCATCGTCGCATAAGATGGCCAATTCAACATTGTCTTCGTGGGGAATGAAGATTTCTCTTTCCCATGATCCATTGGCCCTTTGGCCGTAGATTTTCACGCCATCGCCTCCCTCGGTCATCAGGCGGCTGCCATCGGCACTGAAGGTGACTGAATACACACCGATTTCATGGGTAATCTCGACTTCTCCGACTGCATTATAGGTTTTGCATTCAGACATCAGCCGGGCTTTGGTGAAATAAAAGAGAGCGGGAAAATAAACTTTCTCTCGATCATTTACGAGTGATTCAACGAACGCTTCATCCCTGGTAAACGGTCGCAGCCAATGACGGAGTTGTTCTTTAGTCTTTGTAGCAAGGATTTTCTTTAATTGATCCTGGTGTGGTATAGGAAACCGGCGGTACCAGGCCCTTTCCAGTGCATGATCGTTTTTAACAGCCCAGTTAAAGTAATTACAAACCTGCTGTAAGCGGGTAACATCTCGAAACTCCAACAAACCAATAATTTTATTGGTTGTTTCAATAGGTAAATCGAAAAATAAAGATTTTTTCGTTTTTCTCTTATCAGGTATAGCGACGGACCTGCCTGCGCTGACACCGGATAATCCCTCCCCCTCCGGTTGATCACGATTAGTTGACGGCGAGAGTGAACCAAACCTGGTGGATTTATTATCGGTAGCTTCCAAACCTTGTGACTCCTGGTAAGCATTTTCCCCGGATTAAAAAGGGCGTTAAAAATTAAGTCAGCAAATCAGACTCGGTTTTTAAATAAAAGTTCATGACATTGTCTTAAGTGCCATTAAAGTTCAGCGCATGCACAATGGCGTCCCTTTTATTTGTAACGTCCCGAAATTGTCCCCTACAGGGCGGGCTTATGGATCCTGGAAAAGCAGTGAACGTATACTTCTTCAACAGCTGGTCAACGGGTGCAAAAGAACGGGTAGTCATTACATGGTGACTGTCAGCGCTAAAAGTGGCTGAGTCAATCGAACCATTCTCTGTAATGATGGCTTTTTTGACCCATGATCCATCAATTTCCTGACCATAGATTTTTGCTGTTCGATCTTTACTGGCGGTCACCACATGACGGCCATCAGGGCTAAAGGCGACTGAGTTGACCGAAGAGGTATGGAAAATGGTGACTTCTTCCCACCATGATCCATCGGCCTTTAAACCATAGATTTTTGCCGTTCCATCTATACTGGCGGTCACCACACTGCGTCCATCGGCGCTGAAGATCGCTGACTTGATAAAGTCATCATGGGAAATGGTGGCTTTTTCTTCCCATACAGCATCAACCTTCAGACCACAGATTTTCACCATGTGATCGTTACTGATGGTAATTACATAGCAGCCATTGGGGCTGAAGGTGGCTGAGGTGACCTCGTGATCGTGGTTAACGGTAACTTCTTCTTCCCATGACCCGCCCGTCTTGAGACCAAAGATTTTCGCTGTGTAATCGTTACTGGTGGTCACCACTTTGCAACCATCAGCACTGAAAGTGACCGAGTTGACCCAGGTATCGTGGGAAATGATAGCTTTTTCTTCCCATGATCCATCGTCCTTCAAACAGTGAATTTTGGCCATAAAATCATCGCCGACGGTCACCAGATGGCGGTTATCGGGGCTAAAGGTGGCTAAAGAGACCCAACCAGTATGGGAAATGATGGCTACTTCTCCCCATGACCCATCGACCTTCAGACCATAAATTTTTGCCGTGTTATCGCAACTAACGGTCACCAGATGGTGGCTATCTGCACTGAAACAGGCTGAGTTGATCCAATCGTTGTGGGAAATGGTGAGTTTTTGTTGCCATGAGCCATCGCCGCTCTGACCATAGACTTTTGCCGTGTTATCGTTACTGGCGGTTACCAGATAGCAGACATCCGGGCTGAAAGAGGCTGAGTTGATGTATTCATCATGAGCAATGGTGGCTTTTTCTTCCCATGAACCACCGGCTTTCTGACCGTGGATTTTCACCTTTTTAGCCAAACTGCTGAGGGTCACCACATGGCTACCGTCTTCACTGAAGGTGACTGAGTCGATCCAGTCATCATGGGAAATGGTCACTTTTCCTAGCCATGACCCATCGACCTCCTGACCATATATTTGTACCTTTTTATGATCACAGTCGAAGAACGCTACCAAATGGCGGCCATCCGCGCTGATGGTTTCTGAAATGACCCAATTATTTGAAATGGTGTCTTTTGTACCTAAATTAAATGTTTTACATCGAGACATAAGTCCAGTTCTGGTGAAATGGAACAAAGCAGAAAAATAAACGCTCTTACGGCTTTTTATGAGTGATTCAATTAACGTTTCATCCTTCGTAAATGGTCGCAGCCAACTACGAAGTTGTTCTTTATCATTGGCAGGAAGGATTTTCTTAAGTTGATATTGATGTAAAGAAGGAAACCTTTCATACCATGCCTTTGCCAGAGAATGATCGCTTTTAATAACCCTGTTTATTTGAGTCGATACCTGTTGTAAACGGGCAACATCCCGAAGTTCCAACAAGCGAATAATTTTGATGGTTAATTCCTCGGGCAAATCGTGCAATAAAACTGTTTTCTTAATTTCTCTGTCAGGTATAGTGACGGATCTAGCCACACTGACACCAGGTGACTCTCCCTCTAATCGCGCGAGCTTGGTTGGAGTCGAGGAGGAACCGACTATGCCTGATTTATTAACATCATAAAGCATATCTGGTTTTTCCAAAGTTAGTAACGCCGCAAAAACAAGGACGCTCAAAGTTGATGAAGTAGCTTAGAATCGATTTTGAAATAAAAGTTCAAAAAATGCTCTTAAAAAGTTTCTGTATTTCAATACATGCAGAATGACGCCCCTTTTATTTGTCACAGCACACAGACAATCATTTATTTTTCTGTAGTTTAATAATTCGCACCTTATTATCGTACGAATTGGTCACAAGGTGATGTCCATCGACGCTGAATTTGGCTGATTTGATCGGACGTTTGCCAGAGATGATGACTTTTTCGACCCATGACCCATTCTTCCTGAGACCATAGACTTTTGCCGCTCCATCTTCACTGGTAGTCAGCACTTGGCAGCCATCGGCGCTGAAGCTGACTGAATCGACCAGAGATTCATGGAAAATGGTGGTTTTTTCGACCCATGATCCGTCAGCCTTCTGACCACAGATTTTCGCCTTGCCGTCTTTACTGGCGGTCACCACATGACGGCTATCGGGGCTGAAGATGGCTGAGGTAACAGCTTTATCATGGCAAATGGTGAGCTTATTTTCCCATGATTCATCATCGTCCCTCAGACTAAAGATTTTTGCGGTCTTATCGTGACTGGCGGTCACTACATGGTGGTCATCAGGGCTAAAGATGGCCGACTCGATACAACGATCGTGGAAAATGGTGGCTTCTTGTTCCCACGAGCCATTGTCCTTCCGACGAAAAATTTTTGCTGTGCCGTCTCCGCTGCCGGTCACCACGCGGCGAGAATCGCCGCTGAAGTTGGCTGAGTAGACCCATTTATCATGCAAAATGCAGACTTCTTTTTCCCATTGACCATCAGCCTTCTGGCTATGGATTTTTACCTTCTTGCCATCGCCTGCAGTCACCACAAGACGGCTATCGTTGCTAAAGCTGGCCTGGTAGATATGATCTTTATGAGAAATGGTAGCTTCTTCCTGCCATGATCCATCGGTCTTCAGACCACAGATTTTCGCCTTTTTATCCGAACTGACGGTCATTACATGACGGCAATCGGCACTGAAGGTGGTCAGGAAGACCATATGATCATGCAAAATGGTCAGTTTTTCTTCCCAGGATCCATCGTCATTCTGACTGCAAATTTTCGCAGTTTGATCCCAACTGCCGACCACCAGCAGGTGACGACTATCGGGACTGATGGCAACTGTGCTGATCGAATCATTATGGAAAATAGTGTGTTTATGTACACATGACCCATCAGCCTTCAGATCATGGATTTTTGCCTGATTATCCCATCCGGCGGTCACTACCTGGCAGCTATCGGGGCTGAAGATGGCTGAGTTGACATAGCCATCATGGGAAATAATGGCTTTTTCTACCCATGATCCATTGGTCTTCTGACTATAAATTTTCGCCGTATTATCGTAGCTGGCTGTCACAATGTGGGAACCATCAGGGCTGACGCGGATTGACGCGAGCAAGTCATCATGGTTAATAATCGCTTTTGTAACTGTTTTAAATGTTTTACATTCAGACATCAGTCGAGCTTTGGTGAAATAAAACAGAGCAGGAAAATAAGAAATCTTTCGTTTCTTTATAAGTGAGTTGACTAATGCTTTATTACTTGTAAAGGGCTGCAGCGGTAGCCAAAGACAAAGTTGTTTTTTATCCTCTACAGAAAGGATTGTCTTTAATTTATCTTGATCTTGAGCAGTAAACCGCTGATACCATGCTTTCTCCAAAGCATGATCATTTTTAATAACCCTGTTAAAGTAAGTACTGACCTTCCGTAAACGTACAATATCCCGAAACTCCAGCAAGCGAATAATTTTGATGGTTAACTCCTCGGGCAAATCGAGCAATGAAGCTGTTTCCTTTAATTCTTTGTCAGCTGCAACGATGGACCTGCGAGCACCAAAATCAGATCGTTCTCCGCCGAACCGTGCCACCTTGGTTGAGGGCAATGGCGAACCGGTCATGCCTGAGTTGCTAGTCTTGATATCCATATCTGGTTTCTCCTTAATGAGTCCCCCCCTCGATTAACAAGGACTTTTTAAATTGATGGAGTAAATTAGAGTCGGGTGCGAAATAAAAGTTCAAAACAGGGTCTTACGTACAATTAACGAAGTTTCTGTCTTTCGCCGCATGCAGAATGGCGTCCCTTTTATTTGCCACAGTCAACGATCAATTATTGCTTGAATCCAACTTCATTCTTAACTTATTAATTCGCACTATGTGATCGCTAGTGATCGTCACCACGTAGTCGCCACCAGCCATAAAGCCGACTCTTGTGATCCAATCATTATGGGAAATAATAACTTTTTCGCTCCATGATCCATCAATTTCCTGACCATAGATCCTTGCTGTTCTATCTTTGTGGGTGGTCAGCACTAAGCGGCCATCGGGGCTGAAGATAGCTGGGTTATACGGATTATCACGGGAAATGATGGCTTTTTCGACCCATGATCCATCAACCTTCTTGCCAGATATTTTCTTGGTACCATCTCTGCATCTGGTTAACACATGGCAACCATCCGGGCTGAAGATGGCTGAGATAATATTGCTATCATGGGAAATGGTGAGTTTTTCTTCCCAAGATCCACCGTCCTTCTGGCCGCAGATTTTCGCCTTGTTAAGACTGATGGTCACCACATGGCGGCCATTGTGGCTAAAAGTGGCTGATCTGACGCCGCAATCATGGGAAATTGAGGCTTCCTCTTCCCATGAGCCATCGGTCTTCTGACCGAAGATTTTCGCAGTGTCATCGTCACTGGCCGTCACCACTCGGCAACCATCGGCGCTAAAGGTGGCTGAGTTGACCAATCGTTTATGGGAAATGGTGACTTTTTCTACCCATGATCCATCGACCTTCTGGCCATGGATTTTCGCCTTGCAATGACCACTGAGGGTCAACACGTGGCGGTCATCAGCACTAAAAATGGCCGACTTGAGAAAGTCATGATGGCGAATGGTGGTTTGTTCTTCCCATGAGCCATCGGTCTTCTGACAATAGATTTTCGCGGTTTTATCATAGTTGGCCGTCAACAGTAAGCGACCATCGGCGCTGAAGGTGGCTGCTTTGATCAATGAGTTGCAGATAGTGACTTTTTCTGACCATGATCCATCGTCTTCCTGACTATAGATTTTTACCCCCTTTCCGAAAACATCAGTCACCAAATGACTACCATCGGCACTTAAGACGGCAAATTGGAACCAATCATCATGGGAAATGGTGAGCTTTTCTTTCCATGATCCATCGTCTCCCTGACCAAAGATTTTCAACCTATCATCTCTGTAATTGCCAAACACCAAATGGCTGCCATCGGCACTAAAGCTGGCTAATCTGATATCGTCTCCATGGAAACAGGAGAGCGTACACTGCCATGACCCATTAACCTTCTGACTAATGATCTTCACCTCACCATCTCTACTGGCGGTCAACAAATGGCGACCATCGACGCTGCTGGTGTCAAAGTACACATGGCTATGGTGAGCAAAGACAGCCTCTGTAACTAAATAATACTTTTTGTATTGAGACATCAGTCGAGCTTTGGTGAAATGGCAGAGAGCAGGAAAATAAGCTCTCTCTCGCTGTTCTACAAGTGAATTGACTAACGCTTGATCCTTCGTAAACGGTCGCAACCAATTACAGAGTTGCTCTTTATCCTTTATAGGAAGAATCTTCTTTAATTGATATTGATGTGGTGAAGAAAGCCGACGATACCATGCCTTTTCCAGAGCATAATCGTTTTTAATGACATTGTTAAAGTGAGTACAAACTTGCTGTAAGCGGGTAACATCTCGAAACTCCAGCAAACGAATAATTTTGATTGTTATTTCGAAAGGAAAATAGAGCAATAAAGATTTTTTGTTTTTTTCTTTTTCAGGTATAGTGACGGTTCTATCCGCACTAATACCAGATAGTTCTTCCCCCAACTGAGTGCGATTGGTTAACAGCGAGAGCGAACCGGCCATACTGGATTTATTATTCGTAGGATCCAAATCTGATTTCTCCTTTGTTAATATTCTTCCTGTAAAAAGATCATTAAAGATTGATACGGTTGATCAGACTCGGTTTTGAAGTAAAAGTTCATTAGAGGGTCTTAAGTGCAACTAATAAACTTTCAGTCTTTCAGCACAGGCAGGATTGAGTCCCTTTTATTTGCCACAGTCAACCATCATTCACTCGTCCGCAGTTTATTAATTCGCACTTCATTATCGCTGCTGATGGTCAATACATGGTTACCATCGGCGCTGAAAGTGGCTGATTTGATCGAGCGTTTGTGGGAAAGTATGGCTTTTACGACCCATGATCCATCAGTGTGCTGGCCAATAATTCTCGCCGTGCAGTCATCACTGGCTGTGACCACATGGCGACCATCAGGGCTAAAGGTGGCAGTGTTGACAGAATGATTATGGTAAAAGGTACGTTTTTCTTCCCATAATTCGCCCTTCAGGCCGAAGATTCTCACGGTGCCATCGTTACTGGCGGTCAGCAAATGACGATCATCAGGGCTGAAGGTGGCAGAGTTGACACTGCCATCATGGGAAATGGTGACATTTTCTTTCCATGATCCATTGGCCTGCCGACTGTGAATTTTGACCTTGTCATTTCTACCGACGGTCACCACATGGTGGCCATTGGCCGTTAACCTGGCTGATTCGACCCAGTGATTATGGGTAATGGTGGCTTCATGTTCCCATAATCCATCAGTCTTCTCACCATAGATTTGCGCCGTGTTATCAACACTTGCCGTCGCCACACGGTGGCCATCAACGCTGAAAGTAGCTGAATTCAAACGGTAATCATGGAAGATGGTCACTTTTTCTAACCATGATCCGTTCTCTTCCAGATGGTGGATTTTCGCCTTGTAATCACCACCGACGGTCACCGCATGGCGGCCATTGGCAGAGAAGGTGGCTGATAAGACCCAGTGATCATGGGTAATGGAGGCTTCTTCTTGCCATGAACCATCAGTCTTCTCACCATAAATTTTTGCCGTGTTATCAAAACTGGCAGTGATCAAATGACGACTATCCGAGCTGAATGCGACAGATGTGACCCAATTATTATGGGAAAGGATGAGTTTTTCTTCCCATGATCCATCATCCTCCTGGCTAATAATTTTTGCCGTGAAGTCGTCGCTGCAAGTTACCAAATGGCGACCATCAGGACTGAAGGAGGCTAAGCCGATAAAACCATTATGGGAAAGGGTGAGTTTATGCAACCATACCCCACCGACTTCCTGACCATAGATTTTCGACGTGTTATCCACACTGACGGTCACCACATGGTGGCCATCGGCACTGAATGTGGCTGAGGTGACGTGACCATGGTGGGAAATGACGGCTTCTTTTACCCATAATCGCTTATTATCATTCTGACCATAGATTTTCGCCTTTCTGTCGTTACTGGCGGTCACCAGATGACGGCTATCGGCGCTGAAGTTGGCTGATCTGATACGGTTACGGTTGGCAATGGTTGCTTTATTCTCTAAATCAAATGTTTTACATCGAGACATCAGTCCAGCTCTGGTGAAATAGAACAAAGCAGGAAAATAAACTTTCTTTCGGTATTTTATGAGTGATTCGACTAACGCTTCATCCTCCGTAAACGGCCTCAGCCAAAGACGAAGTTGTTTTTTATCTTCTGAAGGAAGGCTCGTCTTTAATTGATATTGGTGTGGCAAAGAAAACCTCTGATACCATGCCTTTGCAAGGGCATGGTTGTCTTTAATAACCCTGTGTAAATGGGTAGATACCTGTTGCAAACGGGCAATATCCCTGAGCTCCAACAAGCGAATAATTTTGAGGGTTAATTCCTCGGGCAAATCGTGCAATGAGGGTGTTTTTTTTATTTCTTTTTCAGCGACAGCGACAGACCTGCCCACACTGTAACCCGATAGTTCTAATGCCGATCGCGCAAACTTGATTGTGGGCGAGGAATAACCGACCATGCTGGATTTATTATTTGCAGCATCCATCACTGATTTTCCCTGAATTAGAGTAACCGACGATTGATAAGGAGGCTCAAAATTGATGAAGCAAATTAGAGTCGGTTTTGAAATAAAAGTTCAAAAAGTAGTGTCCTGAGTTTCTGTCTTTGAGTACATGCAGAATGGCGCCCCGTTTATTTATCACAGCAAAGAATCATTCACTCATCCATAGTTTAATAATTCGCACTTTATTATACCTACTGATAGTCAATACATGGTTACCATCGGCGCTGAAAGTGGCTGATATGATCGGACATTTATGGGAAAGGATGGCTTTTACGACCCATGATCCATCAGTGTGCTGGCCAATGATTCTCGCAGTGCAATCGTCACTGGCAGTTACCACATGGCGGCCATCAGGGCTAAAGGTGGCTGAGTTGACAGAATCATTGTGGTAAAAGGTACGTTTTTCTTCCCAAGATCCGTCCTTCAGGCCGAAGATTCTCACCGCGCCATCGTTGCTGGCGGTTAGCAGATGGCGGTCATCAGGGCTGAAGGTGGCTGAGTTGACAGTGCCATCATGGGAAATGGTGACATTTTCTTTCCATGATCCATTGTCCTGCTGGCTATGGATTTTGACCTTCTTATCTTCACTGGCGGTCACCACATGGCAGACATCAGAACTGAAGGCGGCTGAAGTGACCCAGTAAACATGGGAAATAGTAGCTTCTCGTTCCCATGAGCCATCAGTCTTCTCACCATAGATTTTCGCCGTGTTATCCAAACTGGCCGTCACCAAATGATGACCATCGTCGCTGAAGGTAGCTGACTGCACAAAGTCATCATGGGAAATGGTCACTTTTTCTAACCATGATCCATTCTCTTCCAGGTGGTGGATTTTCGCCTTGCGATCATCACCGACGGTCACCGCATAGCTACCATCAGCACTAAAGGTGGCTGATCTGATCCAATGATCATGGGAGATGGTGACTTTTTCTTCCCATGATCCATCGTCCCGCAGGTGGAGGATTTTCGCAGTGTGATCGGCACTGACGGTCAACACATGACGGCTATCGGCGCTGAAGGTGGCATAGTTGACCCAATCATTATGGGATAGGGTGAGCTTTTCTTCCCAGGATCCATCATCCTTCTGACTGATAATTTTCGCTGTGTGGTCGTTACTGGCGGTTACCACATGACGACCATCAGGGCTGAAGAAAGCTGAGTTGATGAAATTATTATGGGAAATGGTGAGTTTATGTACCCATGACCCATCGACTCCCTGACCATAGATTTTCGACGTATGATCGAAACTGAGAGTCACCACATGACGACTATCGACACTGAAGGTGGCTGAGTTGACATCAAAATTGTGAGCAATAGTTGCTTTTTCTACCCATTTTCCCTTGTCATTCTGGCTATAGATTTTCGCCTTTCTGTCGTCACTGGCAGTCACCACATGACGACTATCGGCGCTGAAGTTGGCTGATCTGACAATATCACGATGGGCAATGGTCGTTTTTTTCTCTGAATTAAATATTTTACATTGAGACATAAGTCCAGTTTTGGCGAAATGAAACAAAGCAGGAAAATAAGCTTTCTTTCGGTATTTTATGAGCGATTCGACTAACGCTTCATCCTCCGTAAACGGCCTCAGCCAAAGACGGAGTTGTTTTTTATCTTCTGAAGGAAGGCTTGTCTTTAATTGATATTGGTGAGGTGAAGAAAACCGCTGAAACCATGCCTTTGCCAGAGCATGATTGTCGTTAATTACCCTGTGTAAGTGAGTCGATACCTGTTGCAAGCGAACAATATCCCGAAGTTCCAACAAACGAATAATTTTGACGGTTAATTCCTCGGGCAAATCGTGCAATGAGAGTGATTTCTTTATTTCTTTTTCAATGACGGCGATAGACCTGCCCGCTCCGTCACCAGAGGGTTCTCCGCCCGATCGTGTGAGCTTGGTTGGAGGCAAGGAAGATCCAACGACGCCGGAGTTGTTATTTGCGCTATGCATACCTGATTTTCCCTGGACTAGTCTTGCCGTCGATAAACAAGGAGGTTCAAAATTGATGGAGAAAATTAGAGTTGGATTTGAAATAAAAGTTCAAAACATGGACTTAAAAGTTTCTGTCTTTAAGCACATGCAGAATGGCGCCCCTTTTATTTGTCACAGGAAACCATCACTCACTCATCCGTAGTTTAATAATTCGCACTTTATTATCCCTACTGATAGTTAATACATGGTTACCATCGGCGCTGAAAGTGGCTGATTTGATTGAACGTTTATGAGAAAGGATGGCTTTTACGACCCATGATCCATCAGTTTGCTGGCCAATGATTCTCACCGTGCAGTCATCACTGGCGGTTACCACATGGCAACCATCGGGGCTAAAGGTGGCAGAGTTGACCCAATCATTACAGAAAAAGGTGCGTTTCTCTTCCCATGATCCATTGATCTTAAGGCCACAGATTTTCACCGTGCCATCCATACTGGCGGTCACCACATGGCGGTCATCAGGGCTGAAGGTGGCTGAGTTGATCCAATCATTATGGGACAGGGTGAGCTTTTCTACCCATGATCCATTGACCTGCCGGTTATGGATTTTGACCTTGTAATCTCTACCGACAGTCACCACATGGCGGCCATTGCCAGTTAAGTTGGCTGATGTAACCCAGTGATTATGGGAAATAATGGCTTCTTGTTCCCATGAGCCATCAGTCTTCTCACCATAGATTTTCGCCGTGTTATCCAAACTGGCCGTCACCAGATGATGGCCATTGACGCTGAAGGTAGCTGACTCCACGTAGTTATCATGGGAAATGGTCACTTTTTCTAACCATGATCCATTCTCTTCCAGATGGTGGATTTTCACCTTGTGATCATCACCGGCGGTTAGCGCATGGCTACCATCAGCGCTAAAAGCGACTAACTGGATCCAGTAATCATGGATAATGAAGGCTTCTTCCTCCCATGATCCATCAGTCCTCTCACCATAAATTTTCGCCGTGTTATCGAAACTGCCGGTCATCACACGACGGCTGTCAGAGCTGAATGTGACAGAGTCGACCCGGTCATTATGGGAAATGATGAGCTTTTCTTCCCATGATCCATCATCCTTCTGGCTAATAATTTTTGCCGTGCGGTCGATACTGCCGGTTATCAAGTGCAGACCATCCGGGCTGAAAGAGGCTGAGATGACGAAACCATTATGGGAAATGGTGAGTTTATGTACCCATGACCCACCGACTCCCTGCCCATAGATTTTCGCCGTGCGATCCTTACTGATCGTCAACACGTGGCGGCCATCGGCACTGAATATGGCTGAGTTGACGTGACCATCGTGGGAAATGGTGGCTTCTTTTACCCATAATCGCTTATTGTCATTCTGGCCATAGATTATCGCCTTTTTGTCGTTACTGGCGGTCACCACATGACGGCTATCCGCGCTGAAGTTGGCCGATCTGACACGGTCATAGTGGGCAATGGTAGCTTTTTTCTCTAAATCAAATATTTTACATTGAGACATTAGCCCAGTTTTGGCGAAATAAAACAAAGCAGGAAAATAAACTTTCTTTCGGCATTTTATGAGTGATTCGACTAACGCTTCATCCTTCGTAAACGGCCTCAACCAAAGACGGAGTTGTTTTTTATCTTCTGCAGGAAGGCTTGTCTTTAATTGATATTGGTGCGGTAAAGAAAACCGCTGAAACCATGCCTTTGCCAGAACATGATTATCTTTAATTACCCTGTGTAAGTGTGTCGACACCTGTTGCAAGCGGACAATATCCCGAAGTTCCAACAAACGAATAATTTTGATGGTTAATTCCTCGGGCAAATCGTGCAATGAGGCTGTTTTCTGTATTTCTTTGTCGGGTACAGCGATGGATCTAACTTTACTGACACCTGATGATTTTCCCTCCAATCGAGCGTAACCATCTGACAGCAAGACTGAACCGGCTACGCCGGATTCACTATTCATAGAATCCAAACCTGGTTTCTCCTATGTTAGAACTTTCAATCAATTAAAAAAGAGCTTTCAAAACTGATGCAATTAATAAGTACTCAGCCATACGGAATCGAATATTTCTGGCTTATTGGGCAGGTGCTCTGCAAGGCGCAACGACGGGAACATAGCAAGCTATGTGACCAGAGTTGCAACGCATCACGACTGCATGGATGCAGGAGCTAGAGCAACGCAGGAGCAGTTGCCGCGAGTGCCTGAACAATGAGTCAGAAAATATGATTTCGTATGGTTGAGTACTTAAGAGTAGATTTCGAAATAAAAGTTCATTAATTGGAGTTAAGTGCTGATTGCCATTCTCCCCCACCTGAATCGAGGCTGTCGCAAAATTCTGGCTCCCATGTTTCAGCGTGGGAACCGGGTTTTGGAACACCGTATTCAGATGGAGAAGGATGTTAAATTCTTCATGATTACCCGGAAACGGTCAACTGGAGTGGAAGAGCGGTAAGAAAAGACGGAAAAGGCTCTATATCAGAATGCATACTCCTGTTCTGAAAAGGCTTGCAATCGATGCAGACGAATGACTAAGAATCATGAGTTGCAATAATCGATTCTATCGTGCTGTTGGGCGAATCAAGGCTTTGAAGGCTCATAAGTACAGTTCAATTATGGTTTTGTGAGTTAAATTATTGTAGTCGTTTATTTTGACTGTTTGATTCATTTTTTTGGTCTTATACTTCATCATTTTTACTGAATAACTTTGGTGAGATGACATTGTGTGTCTTTTAAAACCTATGCAGTCGTTTTTCAACGCTTTATTGAGTTTGCCGCTATTACCAAAGTAAAAGTTTGAGCCGTTGCGGTGAATCTTAAGCAAGATGAATTATAAATTAGTTTCTAATTTATAAAATTTTTGCGTGACCAGACTTTTTCTATTTTTGATTTATCTCCTTATTTATTATTTATTCTTTATTCTTCGCTTCGAAAGGCTGGGGATAAGGCCCAATAACTACTAAAAATCGAGATAAGGACGCAAACGGTGAACTTGATTCAGGTGCTTTGCTATTCCAGGTATCCAATGCTACTTTTTCATCGTAATGTAAATTTGAGACCACTTTAGTATGAGACTCACAAATACGATTTTAGTGTTATTAATATGTTTACTTCCTTGTTATTCAAGGGCAACAGTCCTCTCAACTGCTACTCGCCTCATCTCATTGAATGACAAAGCTTTAACAATATCATTTAAAAAAATCGAAGCTAGCCATACAATGCTTTTGAATGCTTTTGAATGCTTTTGAATGCTTTTGAATGCTTTTGAATGCTTTTGAATCATCCAGGCTTTCAACAATGATTGTGTCAGTTAGAATGATGAGAGCAGTGCTTTTAAGTGAAGGTCAAACTAACCCGACAGATCCGAAAGATATATTTAGGGCAATTATGGAACTTGGTAGAAGCCGGCGTTGGCAATACTCCGTCTAATCTTTTAAGTACTTTTGCTAGCGATTCTCCATTGACCGGGCCAGGTGGTGTACTTGATACAACTCTTCAGGGTTTGCAAGAAAACAAAGGTTTGAATGAAGACTTAAAGAAGGTCTTGCTCATGGCTTCGTACGCGGTTGCAGCCAATTACGGAGTTATTCTTTATCCTCTGTAGGAAGGCTTGTCTTTTTGTCTTTCACAACCAGAATGGCGCCCCTTTTATTTATCACAGTAATCAATCATTCACTCATCCGTAGTTTATTAATTCGCACTCTATTATCACTACTGAAAGTCAATACATGGTTACCATCGGCGCTGAAAGTGGCTAATTCGATCGAACAATCATGGGAAAGGATGGCTTTTACGACCCATGATCCATCAATCTCCTGACCATGAATCTTTGCCGTTCCATCTAAATGGGTAGTAAGCAAATGGCGGCCATCGGTACTGAAAACGGCTGGGCGAAAAGAATCTCTATAGCAAATGATGGCTTTTTCGACCCATGATCCATCAGCCTTCTTGCCAGAGATTTTGCTGGTACCATACTTACAGCAGCTTAGGACATGGCAACCATCGGGGCTGAAGATGACTGAGATAATATTTTTATCATGGAAAATAGTGAGCTTTTCTTCCCATGATCCATCGTCCTTATGACCGTAGATTTTCACCGTGTTATTACAATCGGTGGTCACCACATGGCGGCCGTTAGGGCTAAAGCTGGCTGAGTTGACCCAGTGATCATGGAAAATATTAGCTTCTTCTTCCCATGCTCCATCGGTCTTCAGACCATAGATTTTCACCGTATTATCCTCACTGGCCGTTACCACTCGGTAACCATCGGTGCTGAAAGTGGCCGAGTTGATCAGTCGGTCATGGGGAATGGTGACTTTATCTACCCATAACCCATTGAGCTTCTGGCTGAGAATTTTTACCTTGTAATCTCGACTGACAGTCAACAGATGCTGATCATCAGCACTAAAGATGGCGGATTCGACAAATTCATCATGGGGAATAGTGGTTTCTTCTTCCCATGAACCATCATTCTTCTGAACATAGATTTTCGCAGTTTTATCAACACTGGCCGTCACCACTCGGCGACTATCGGCGCTAAAGGTGATTGAGGCGATTGTCAGATTATGGGCAAGAGTCAGTTTTTCTACCCATGATCCATCGACTTCCTGACCATAGATTTTCGCCGCAGTAAAGTTACTGGCAACCACCAAATGACGACCATCGGCGCTGAAGGTGGCTAAGTAGGACCAACTGCAATGTGAATGGGAAATGGTGAGTTTTTCTTCCCATCGCCCATCATCACCCTGACTACAGATTTTCGCCGTTTTATCCACACTGACGGTCACCAAGTGCTTGCCATTGGCACTAAAGACGGCTGATATGAGACCGTTTTCATGGGAAAGGGTGAGTCTTTGCTCCCAAGACCCATCGCCCTTCTGAGCAATGATTTTCACCTCGCCATTTATACTGCTGGTGACCCAATGGCGGCCATCGGTGCTAAAGTCGATTAGGTTCGGACTGCCATTATGAGCAATGACAGCTTCTGTATCCAAATAATACTTTTTGTATTGAGACATCAGTCTAGCTTTGGTGAAATAGAACAAAGCAGGAAAATAAACTTTCTCCCGGTGATTGATGAGTGATTCAACTAACGCTTCATCTTTCGTAAAGGGTCGCAGCCAATTACGGAGTTGTTCTTTATCCTTTGTCGGAAGGATTTTCTTTAATTGATCCTGGTGTGGTAAAGAAAACCGGCGATACCATGCCTTTTCCAAGGTATGATTATCTTTAATAAGACTGTTAAAGTGAGAAGATACCTGTTGTAAACCGATAATATCCCGAAACTCCAACAAACGAAAAATTTTGATTTGTAATTCTTCGGGCAAAGAGTGCAATGAAACTGTTTTCTCAATGTCCTTACCAGGTAGAGCAATGGATCTGCTCGCACTAACACCCGACGACTCTCTCTCTATTGGAGTGTTCACAGGCTGTAGCGAGAGTGAAGCGACTGTGCTGGAAATGTTAGCGTTAGAGTCCATGCTGGGTTTCTCCTGAGTTACTACCTCCCCGTTTAAAGAGGGCATTCAAAATTGATGCTGTAAATTGGATTCGATTTTGAAATAAAAGTTCCATTAAAAAACTCAAAATACAATCACCACACATCCCAAAGAAAAATCAGGAAATCTACTTTCAAGAAGCTTATCATCCAACAGCACAGTTTTTTCCAATAAAGAATACAAGGAAACACAATACAAAGATTCTGCCCTTACATACGAAAAAGTTGTCTACGCTCATTCAACCATCAATCCTTCTTGCGTAGTTCAGTGATTCTCACCTTGTTATCTCGACTGACGGTCACCACATTGCGGCTATCAGCGCTGAAGCTGGCTGCGGTGAATTCTGTCTTTTTTTGAATGGCGGCTTTTTGCAGCCATGAGCCATTGGCCTGCAGGCCATAAATTGTTACGACACCATCGATACTGGCGGTCACCACATGGCAAGCATCGGCACTGAAGCTGGCCGAGAGAACCTTATCCTGGTGGACAATGTTGGCTTTTAGTTTCCATGATCCATCGGTCTGCAGGCTACTGATTTTCGCCGTGCCATCATCACTGACGGTCACCACATGCTGGCAATCGGCACTGAAGTTTGCAGAGGAGACCTTGTTATCGTGGACAATGCAGGCTTTTTCTTTCCATGATCCAGCATTCTGGCTATGGATTTTCGCCTTATGATCGTCACTGGCAGTCACCACATGGAGGCAGTCCGCGCTGAAATTGGCTGATTTGACCCAGAAATCATGTTTGATTGTGCCCATTTTTTTCCACGATCCATCAGCCTGTAGGTCACAGATTATCGCTGTGCTAGCAAAAGTGATGATGACCAGATGGCAGCTATCGGCACTGAACTGGGCCGGGCCGACTCCGCCCTGCTCTGTTTGAATGCTAGATGTTACTGCCCATAATCCAGCAGCTGACTGACCAAGGATTTCAATAACGAAACTCGCAGGATTGAAAATTATCATGTGATGGCCATCAGGGCTAAGTAGGGTCGAGTAGGTCGTATCTTTATGAAAAGCGTCCTCTAGTTCCCATGATCCATTGTTCCCCCGACCAGTGATTTTCACCGAATCACCAAGAGCGGCAGTCACTACGCGGCGACCGTCACCAATAAAGGTGGCTGAAAGGAGGAGATTATTATGGGTAATGATGGCTTTTTCTTCCCATGAGCCATCGTCCTCGAGACCATAGATTTTCGCTGTTTGATCGTGACTGGCGGTTATCAGATAGCGGCCATCGGGGCTAAAAATGGCTGATTTAACCCATTCATTATGTGTAATAATGGCTTTTTGTTTCCACGAGCCATCATCCTCCAGACCATAGATTTTCGCTGTTTCATCGCGACTGGCGGTTGCCAGATGCTGGCCATCCGGGCTGAAATTGGCTTCAAGGACACTATCACCATGGGTAATTTCCAGTTTTTCCACTAACTCGAATTTTTTACATAGAGACATCAGTTTACTGTTGGTGAAAAGTAACTGAGTAGGAAAATGAATATTCTTTTGTTGTTTTATGAGCGGCTCAATGGTCTCCTTATTTGCAAACGGCTTCAACCAATCACGGAGTTGATGCTCACCTTTTGTCTTAATAGTGGTCTTCAGTTGATATTGGTGTGATGAAGGAAAACGGCGATTCCATGCTCTTTCCAGCGCTTTATTTTTTTTAACACGATGACGAAAATATCTGCATACCTTTGCTAAACGAATAACATCACGTAAACCCAGACAGCGAATAATTTTTGAATGTATCAATTCGGGCAACTCAAAGAATGGAGAGTTATTGTTGTGATCCAGAGTAACCTCCCTGCTTTCACTGACACCCGTTGCTGCTTCTTCCCGTTGGGTTTGCTCAAATGTTCGCGAGACTGGTTCGTGTATGCTGAAATTGCTCTTAATAGGGTACATTCCTGATTTTCCCACAGCTCCAAAGTCATTATTTATCCTCCCTTAGAAAGGACATTTAAAATTAATTAAATCTGTTAGAGTGGGGTTTATAACGGAAGTTCAAAATATTGAGGTCATTGAAACCAGGGAAAAGAAGAGTTCTGAACTGTGAAAATGATAGAAAAAAGCTCTTTCATTGAGAGGCCACTATAAAATTGTCATTGGGCCTCGATATAACCTCTGGTTCACAGTTCTTTGGAACCGTTTGATGACCTTTTCTTCGACACACTGCCTCAAAAAAGAAAAATTGTATTTTTCATCAACGAAAACAGCCAGTTAGAAGCATTTTGGCTACATGAACCCCCAACAGTCGGCGATACCTCCATTAGAACGAAACCTCCTGTATGCCCGGTTAGGAACTTTTTCTTGTGGAAATAGTCAAAGATATGAAATTAACCAATAAGATAAGTGAGGTACAACATGAATAACATCAGCAATGGCACACAGCCCAAATGCGCTATGCCTGAGAATAAAGCCCATACTTCGGAATCAACGTCTCCAGCTAATAATGCAAACTTTAAGGGACACCAACTTCAAGCTACAAAGTCATCTCGGCGAGTAGAAGCTGCTCTTCAAGGTAAGTGCAGTATTTGCCTGGATCTTTTCACCAATACTGAAATCAAACCATTATCCTTGTTGCCATGCTTCCATGTGTACCACTCAGAATGCCTTACTAAAACATTAAACAAAAAGTCCTGTCCTGATTGCAGGGATCTTGCCAGTCCTTCAACGATTAAAATTTACGATAATAGCACATCATTAAGAGAAAATTTGCCACTGGAATGCGCTGATAACCTTTGTTCTGTGGTAGGTGACAATGCCTCCATTAGCTCCGGCAAGAAAGCGCTCTGCCCTTATCCTCTTGCAACTTTCCCATATCAAGCGGCAGAAAACTTTCTGGAGAACAACCATGCTCCAATTATTGAATGGCTCCGTGAGTCATTTGCTGAAAAAAAGTACAAAACCGCTCATGTGCATTATGATGAAAAACATTGCGTAACAGACCAATTCGTACACCTTCACGAGAAACCAGCGATTGCCCTTTCTGTGCAGCTCAAACCCAACCAGCCCGAGATAGAATTGTCCTATTGGGCTGAAGATATTAACAAAGCGAAAACTCCGGAAGCTGCTTTCAAAAATCTTCTGGAAGACATGCGAACCGATTTGTTATTTCTCAGCCTGAGAAACACGCATCCAGCCATTTTTGACCTAAGCACAGATCTATACATCTTCCATCATGATTTATGGAGATACAACGCTATTTTCATCAATGACGAACATAACTCCGTGCCTCTTCGCACCATTTTCGATCCATCTACTAAATCTTTTAGCTGGGATAGATTGAAACAGGAGCTGGAAAAAAAGGGTTTTGAATATAAGAAGTTATTCGAAACAACCCCTTCTGAAAAATTTTTAGCTTTTAATCAATTTTCTCGGATGGGAGCTTATGAGAGGCCGGAGGTTGATTCTTTTGACGATTTTCATTCCAATAGCCGGGGGGGAACTGCGGTCTCAGATTGTATCACGCCCAGCTATCAACGTCCTGTTAGTGAAAGCAGGTCAGAAATTCCCTCTGGGGAGTTGGATACCGATAGTTTCTTATTCTGATCTGAAGAAGCTTAAGTACTCAACCGGGCGACACTCAATCACCACGAATTAACTCAGGTGATTAGGTGTATTAGTCAAGCATCAATACGTTTGTACTTAATTCGATGGGAACCAGCAAAATCTTCACCTAAATGGTTCACCTAAAGGCACGCATTTACCGCCGTGGTATTTCGGGATAATGCCCAATTGCTATTTTTATATGACGACTCATCACATTGGGCGAAGCACCAAAGCACTGAACATCACATTGATTAGAAAATCTCTTAAAATCATCAATATTAATCAGTGCTCCATGAGAGAGGAAGCTGGTTTGAAGATCGTCGCCGGTAATGTGTGCAGCCAAATCTGGTTCCGAGAGAAGGATTGTTCTGTGCATGAGTGTAGCGTTAGGGTCATAAAAAATAACCTTCATGCATCCATCCTGTTTCTTTAATCTCAAGGCCATTGCGTGGTCAATTGTGCCATCGTTTTGTGAACGAAAATAAAAGTTCTTTTCATCACCAGCCGACAAATTCCAATATTTTTTTACCAGCCCTGCAAGAGCCTCAGAAAACCTTCCCTCAAGAAAATAATATCCATCAGCAAATATTCCATATTTAGAAAAATTTACTACTTCGTATGGAAAATTAGATGTATTTGCAAAGGTTGACTGTATTTTTTCTGAGGTATTTATTCTTTCAAAAGTATCTTTCCCACGGCCAAATACATTTTTGCCATAAGCCCAGGCAAAATGTCGGCAGACTATTTTTTCTCCAGGTGCTCTAATGTCATTGTCAGAACGGCAGACTTGACCATTGAGGTTTTTTCGAAACCAGGAATTGTCGGAGTTATACATAGGAATAGGAACGATAGAACCATCCTGCTTGAAAACAAGTTTAACCTGAAGGCTTCGCCCTTTTTCATGCAGTTGTTTTATCTTGTTGGAAACATAGCAAGTTGATCTCTCGCAGGCTAGCGGGATGTTAATGTTGTAAGCACTTAATGGTTTGTGGAGTGCTTCAGTAAACCATGCATCAGGGTGTTCTTTCATCAGCTTTGTGGTGAGACAACGCAAAGCACTGACAGAATAACCACCAAAACATGCCTTAATGCCATTAACAAGGGATGTTATGGCCCTGACTGGCAGTAAGGATTTTGAATGACTGTGCCATGAATGTGAAAGTGCCGACTGAACACCAAGATTTATTTGATCCATTAGCTGTTGCTGTTATCCTTTTTTTAATTAACCATAAGTACTCAACCATTACCTGCAGGGTGATCTATCTAAAGACACGCATTTGCCATCGTGCTATTTCGGGATAATGCCCAGGTGCTAAAACTATATGATGACTCATCACTTTGGGTGAGGCACCAAAGCACTGAGTATCACATTCATCAGGAAATTCCTTACCATCATCAATATTAATCAGTGCTCCATGAGAGAGGAGACTGGCTTGAAGATCTTCGCCGGTAATGTGCGCAGCCAAATCTGGTTCCGAGAGAAGGATTGTTCTGTGCATGAGTGTAGCGTTAGGGTCATAAAAAATAACCTTCATGCATCCATCCTGCTTCTTTAATCTCAAGGCCATTGCGTGGTCAAATGTTCCATCGCCTCGTGAATGAAAATAAAAGTTCTTTTCTTCGCCAGCCGACATATTCCAATACTTTTTTACCAGCCCTGCAAGAGCCTCAGAAAACTTTCCCTCAAGGAAATAATATCCATCAGCAAATATTCCATATTGATAATAGTCTGCAGCTTCGTATGGAAAATTAGATGTATTTGCAAAGGTTGACTGTATTTTTTCTGAGGTATTTATTCTTTCAAAAGTATCTTTCCCACGGCCAAATACATTTTTGGCATAAGCCCAGGCAAAATGTCGACAGAGTATTTTTTCTCCAGGTGCTATTTTGTCATGGTCAGAGCGGCAGACTTCACCATTAAGGTTTTTTGGAAACGAGCAATTATCAGAGTTATACATGGGAATTGTAACGATAGAACCATCCTGCTTGAAAACGAGTTTAACCTCAAGACTTCGCCCTATTTCATGCAGTTGTTTTATCTTGTTGAAAACATAGCAAGTTGATCTCTCGCAGGCCAGCGGAATGTTAATGTTATAAGCACTTAATGGTTTTTGGAGTGCTTCAGTAAACCATGCATCAGGGTATTCTTTCATCAGCTTTGTGGTGAAACCCAAAGCACTGACAGAATAACCACCAAAACATGCCTTAATGCCATTAACAAGGGATGTTATGGCCCTGACTGGCATCCAGGAGTCTGAATGTCTGTGCCAGGAATGTGAAAGTGCCGACTGAACATCTAGTTGGATTTGATCCATTATGTGATTCCCCGTCTTTTTTTTAATTACCATGTTCCATTTGCTGAATACATATTTAGAGTATTAAAGTATTAATAAGTTCCACCACTGTTGATCTTTTGAGGAAAAAGTAGAGTTTGCTTTGCAGGAAGGATGCCTTAACAGGGTATCTGTTAAATGGGTTTTGCCCTGCTTCCAACTCGGCAGCAGGGTAGAAAGAGGCAGAGATTACAAACTCTTGGCGACTACTTCATAAATATCGGCAGACAGATCAGGCACAGACTTGATCCGCTTCAGCGCTTTTCTCATGCGCTCACTTATAACTGCCTGGCATTTCTTCCAGCGTGTCAATGGCGTCATCAGACGAGAAGCGAAACCAGTCCCACCGTGCTATTACTTCGGGATGATCAACATGCGCTTTTGCTATTACTAAAAGATGAAGCAAGTTGATGGGTGCGGCACCAAAGCACTGAACATCACATTCATCAGAAGATTTCTTCCCATCATCAATATTAATAAGTGCCCCAACCGAGAAACAATAAGTTAGAAGATCTTCGCCGTTAATGTGTGCAGCCAGATCGGGTTCCGAGAGAAGGAATGTTCTGTGCATGAGTGTAGCGTTAGGGTCGTAAAAAATAACTTTCATGCATCCATCCTGCTTCTTTAGTCTAATGGCCATTGAGTGGCCAATTGCTCCATCGTCTCGTATTTTAAAATGAAAATTCTTTTCATTGCCAACCGAGATATTCCAGTACTTTTTTACCAGCCTCGTAAGAGCCTCAGAAAAATTTTCCTTATGGAAATAATATCCATCAGCAAAATAGGGATTATCAGTCATTTCGCCTTCTGCTAATCCATCTGGACGAAAATCTTCTTCATGTAGAAGATCAGATGTATTTGCAAAAGTTGACTGTACTTTTTCAGGGGTGTTTATTATTTCAAAATCCTTCCGTCGACCAAACACTCTTCTGGCATAAGCCAAAGTGAAATGACGGCAGGCTATCTCTTCACCTGGTGCTATGGTGTCATTATCAGAGCGACGGACTTTACAATTAAGGTTTATAGGTAACTGGGAATTATCGGAGTTATACATGGGGATTGGAACAGTGCTGCCATCCTCCTGGAAAGCAAGTTTAACCTGAAGACTTCGCCCTTGATCATGCAGTTGATTTACCTTGTTTTTAACATAGTGAGTTGATCTCTCGCAGGCTAGCGGGATGTTAATATCATAAGCACTTAATGGTTTATGGAGTGCTTTAGTAAACCAGGCATCAGGGTGTTCTTTCATCAGTTTTGTGGTGATACAGTGCAAAGCGCTGACACAATAACCACCAAAATATGCCTTGATGCCATTAACAAGGGATGTCATGGCCCTGACTGGCATCAAGGATTCTGAATGATTGTGCCATGAATGTGAAAGTGCCGACTGAACACCCAGTTTGATTTGATCCATTACGTGCCTCCACTCTTTTTTTAATGACCATAATCCATTTGCTCACTATATATTTAGAGCACTAAAGTGCTAATAAGTTCCGCAGCTGTTGCTCTGTTCAGGAAAAAGTAAAGTTTGCTGTTGTAGGCAGGATACGCTGGTATTTCTTCCAGTGTGTCAAAGGAGTCTCGGTTTGCGGGTTCTGTTTGTTCTGGGTAATGATCGAGTCTGCCAGGTATTCATAGCCTTCGCCCGCTATAGTAAGACAGATTGCTGTCATGACCGGGAGGGGCCGGGGTAACCGCTATCAAAAGGGCCAAGGTTCTCGGCGGTCTGATCCTGCTTGAGGTTTTTACTGGATAGCCTTTGCATCATTGCTTGAAACCAGTCCCACCGTGCTATTACTTCGGGATGATTAACATGCGCGGTTGCTATTACTAAAAGATGAGGCAACTTGATGGGTGCGGCACCAAAGCATTGAACATCACATTCATCAGAAGATTTCTTCCCATCATCAATATTAATAAGTGCCCCAACCGAGAAACAATAACTTAGAAGATCTTCGCCGTTAATGTGTGCGGCCAGATCGGGTTCCGAGAGAAGGAATGTTCTGTGCATGAGTGTAGCGTTAGGGTCGTAAAAAATAACTTTCATGCATCCATCCTGCTTCTTTAGTCTAATGGCCATTGAGTGACCAATTGCTCCATCGTCTCGTGTTTTAAAAATAAAATTCTTTTCATTGCCAACCGACATATTCCAGTACTTTTTTACCAGCCTCGTAAGAGCCTCAGAAAAATTTTCCTTATGGAAATAATATCCATCAGCAAAATAGGGATTATCAGTCATTGCGCCTTCTGCTAATCCATCTGGACGAAAATCATCTTCTTCAAGTGGAAGATCAGGTGTATTTGCAAATGTTGACTGTATTTTTTCAGGGGTGTTTATTATTTCAAAATCCTTCCGCCGACCAAACACTCTTCTGGCATAAGCCGAAGCGAAATGACGGCAGGCTATCTCTTCACCTGGTGCTATGGTGTCATTATCAGAGCGACGGACTTTACAATTAAGGTTTATGGGGAACTGGGAATTGTCGGAGTTATACATGGGGATTGGAACAGTGCTGCCATCCTCCTGGAAAGCAAGTTTAACCTGAAGACTTCGCCCTTGATCATGCAGTTGATTTACCTTGTTTTTAACATAGTGAGTTGATCTCTCGCAGGCTAGCGGGATGTTAATATCATAAGCACTTAATGGTTTATGGAGTGCTTTAGTAAACCAAGCATCAGGGTGTTCTTTCATCAGTTTTGTGGTGATACAGTGCAAAGCGCTGACACAATAACCACCAAAATATGCCTTGATGCCATTAACAAGGGATGTTATGGCCCTGACCGGCAGTAAGGAGTCTGAATGACTGTGCCATGAATGTGAAAGTGCCGACAGAACACCAAGATTGATCTGATCCAATTCGTGATACCTCTTTCATTTTAAAAATCATGATCAATTTTCTTGAACCTATAGAGTTCAAAGGTGCTAATAAGTTCAAATAAAATAATACTTTTCGATACTCATTCCCTCCGTCCTCTTAATACAGTATGAGTCTCATGCCCAGGCGTCATCGCTAGATGATTCCTCAACAATCAGATATATTGGCAACGGTTAAGTGTATTTTTTTTGAGGTGTTTTTTTAAAAGTATCTTTCCACCGACCAAACACTTTTTTGGCATAAACGACTTAACATGCCTTTTAACCGCGTTCACAGTAGGTTGATACCTCTGTATCACTATATGCTAAATTGCCTCAATGACTTGTTCTTTGGAGTCAACATCATGATACAGAAAGAATATGTACGCTGTGCTGTATTGATTGTCGCACTGGTAATTTGTTCGGCTGCACAGGCAAAATCCGCTGATTTATATTTTAAAAGCAATACAGATAACAGCTACTGGGCCAAGCACACGGATGACGGTAAGTGTATGGATGATAATCCTATGGATAATATTAGTTTCAAGGGAAATAGAGCCTGGGCTGTGACACATATATACTATTCCTCGTCAATTTTTTACTGCGGATGGCATCAGTCCTGGTTCGATTTCGTTGTCAGTGATGCCCAAGGACATAAGGCAAAAATAAGGTGGTACAAGCGCGCAGGTGGCTACTTACCTTTTTTATGGATACGAAGTGACCCCAACCATCTGATTAAAAACTGGAATTCAGAGTATCATGATAACGATATATCACGAGGAGGATATTACTCTACGACTATAGCCCTAAACTATTGAAAGCCATATCAACGCTGTGTCAAAATCAGTCGAATTGTCGCCAACCAGGACCTGCCGTTTATCTGGCAGATGTTTCTTTTTTCTTGGTTCTTTGAGTCTATAGCAACGTCACCTTATATGGTAAGGCAGTTTGCTGTCATGACGGGAAGTGGCCGGGGCTTCACCATCAAAAGGGTCAAGGTTCTCGGCGGGCTGACCCTGCTTGAGTTTTATACTGGATAGCCTTTGCATTATCGCTTTAAGCAAGCCCCAATGTGCTATTACTTCGGAATGTTTAACATGCCCCTCTGCTATTACCCAACGATGAGTATGCCTGAAGGGTCCGGCACCAAAGCACTGAACATCACACTCATCAGAAGATTTCTTCCCTTCATCAATATTAATAAGTGCCCCATACGAGAAACTGTTAGCTTGTAGAATTTCGTTGGTCGTGTGTGTAGCCAGATCAGGTTCCGAAAGAAGGAATGTTCTGTGCATGAGTGTAGCGTTAGGGTTGTAAAGAATCACTTTCATGCATCCATCCTGCTTCTTTAATCTAATAGCCATTGCGTGCCAGTTACTCCATCGTCTCGCGTATTAAAATAAAAGTTCTTTTCATTGCCAACCGATATATTCCAGTACTTTTTTATCAATCTCGTAAAAGCCTCAGAAAAATTTTCATTATCGAAATAATATCCATCAGCAAAATAGGCTTTATCAGTAATTGAGTCATCTGCTAAACCATCTGGACGAAAATCTTCATCTACATTATTTAGAAGATCAGATGTATTGGCAAAAGTTGACTGTATTTTTTCAGGGGTGTTTATTATTTCAAAATCCTTCTGCCAACCAAAGACTCTTCTGGCATAAGCCCAAGCGAAATGACGGCAGGCTATCTCTTTCCCTGGTGCTATGGTGTCATTATCAGAGCGATGGACTTCACAATTAAGGTTTGTGGGGAACTGGGAATTGTCGGAGTCATAGATGGGGATTGGAACACTAATACCATCTTCCTGGAAGGCAAGTTTAACCTGAAGACTTCGCTCTTGATCATGCAGCTGATTTACCTTGTTTTTAACATAGTGAGTTGATCCCTCGCAGGCTAGCGGGATGTTAATATTATAAGCACTTAATGGTTTATGGAGTGCTTTAGTAAACCATGCATCAGGATGCTCTTTCATCAGTTTAGTGTTGGTAGAGTGCAAAATGCTGACAGAATAACCACCAAAACATGCCTTGATGCCATTAACAAGGGATGTTATAGCCCTGACTGACATCAAGGATTCTGAATGATTGTGCCAGGAATGTGAAAGTGCCGACTGAACACCAAGATTAATCTGATCCATTTCATGATATTCCTTTCATTATCAACAATCATAATCAATTTTCTTAAAGCTATAAGTACCTAACCAGTTACTTAGAGTTCAAACTTGCCAGTAAGTTCAAATTAAATGAAAAATTAAATAACACCCAGTGTTTACCAGAAACCCAACTCAAAACAAACCTCTATAAATCGCCAAAAAATTTATAATTACCTTATAAATCTTTGGATAATATCAAGTGCCTGTATAGTTGCCTATCTGAAACAAAAGTACTATTTTCCGAATACTTATTTCCACTATCCCCTTAATACAGCATGAGTCTCATGCCCGGGATCTATCATTAAATGATTACTCTTCAGTGAGCCACCAAAGCTCCGGATATCACTTTCATCATAAGATTTCTTCCTATCATCAATATTCATAAGCACTCCATAAGAGAGGAAGCTGGCTTGAAGATCTTCACCGGCGATATATGCAGCCAAACCTGGTTCCGAGAGAAGGAATGTTTTGTGCCTGAGTGTGGCGTTAGGGTCGTAAAAAATAACCTTCATGCATCCATTCTGCTTCTTTAATCTCAGGGCCATTGAGTGAGAAAATCTTCCATGTTCTCGGGAACGGAAAAAAAAATTCTTTTCATCACCATCCGACATATTCCAGTACTTTTCTACCAGCCTTGTAAGAGCTTCTGCAAACTTGCCTTTATGAAAATAATACAAGTCAGCAAAACAGGATCTCTTAGTCATTTGACCATCTGCCAATCTAACTGGAAGATAGTATGACTCTCTTAATGGATCATCAGCTGTATTTGCAAAGGTTAACTGTATTTTTTCTGGGGTATTTATTATTTCAAAATCCTTCCGCCGACCAAAGACTCTTCTGGCATAAGCCCAAGCGAAATGACGGCAGGCTATCTCTTTCCCTGGTGCTATGGTGTCATTATCAGAGCGATGGACTTCACAATTAAGGTTTGTGGGGAACTGGGAATTGTCGGAGTCATAGATGGGGATTGGAACACTAATACCATCCTCCTGGAAGGCAAGTTTAACCTGAAGACTTCGCCCTTGATCATGCAGCTGATTTACCTTGTTTTTAACATAGTGAGTTGATCCCTCGCAGGCTAGCGGGATGTTAATATTATAAGCACTTAATGGTTTATGGAGTGCTTTAGTAAACCATGCATCAGGATGCTCTTTCATCAGTTTTGTGTTGGTAGAGTGCAAAATGCTGACAGAATAACCACCAAAACATGCCTTGATGCCATTAACAAGGGATGTTATAGCCCTGACTGACATCAAGGATTCTGAATGATTGTGCCATGAATGTGAAAGTGCCGACTGAACACCCAGTTTGATTTGATCCATTGCGTGATCCCCCCCTTTTTTAATTACCATGATCCATTTGCTCACTATATATTTAGAGCACTAAAGTGCTAATAAATTCCGCAGCCGTTGCTCTGTTCAGGAAAAAGTAAAGTTTGCTGTCATGACCGGGGAGTGGCCGGGGTAACCGCACTATCAAAAAAGCCAAGATTCATGGTGAACTGACCCTGCTTGAGCTTGAGGTTAATGCTGGATTGCATTTGCATTATTGCTTTAAACCAGTCCCACCGTGCTATTACTTCAGGATGATTAACATGCCCGTCTGCTATTACACTACGATGATTAAACCTGAAGGGTACGGTACCAAAGCACTGAACATCACATTCATCAGAAGATTCCTTCCAATCACCAATATTAATAAGTGCCCCATATGAGAAACGGTTAGCTTGAAGAATTTCGTTGGTCGTGTGTGCAGCCAGATCGGGTTCCGAGAGAAGGAACGTTCTGTGCATGAGTGTAGCGTTAGGTTCGTAAAAAATCACTTTCATGCATCCATCCTGCTTCTTTAATCTAATGGCCATTGCGTGGCCATGTTCTTCATAGCCTTCTGTGTGAAAATAAAAGTTCTTTTCATTGCCAACCGGCATATTCCAGTACTTTTCTATCAACCTCGTAAAAGCCTCAGAAAAATTATTACTATGGAAATAGTATCCATCAGCAAAATAGGGTTTATCAGTCATTGAGCCATCTGCTAAACCATCTGAACGAAAATCTTTATCTGCATCGTTTAGAATATCAGATGTATTTGCAAAAGTTGACTGTATTTTTTCACGGGTGTTTATTATTTCAAAATCCTTCCGTCGACCAAACACTCTTCTGGCATAAGCCAAAGCAAAATGATGACAGGCTATCTTTTTCCCTGGTGCTATGGTGTCATTATCATGGCGACGGACTTTACAATTAAAGTTTCTGTGGAACCAGGAATTATCGGAGTTATACATGGGGATTGGAACAGAACTGCCATCCTCCTTGAAAGCAAGTTTAACCTGAAGACTTCGACCTTGATCATGCAATTGATTTACCTTGTTGACAACATAGTCTGTTAATCTCTTGCAAGCTAGCGGGATGTTAATATTATAAGCACTTAATCGTTTATGGAGCCTTTTTGTAAACCATGCATCAGGGTGTTCTTTCATCAGTTTTGTGTTGGTAGAGTGCAAAATGCTGACAGAATAACCACCAAAACATGCCTTGACGCCATTAACAAGGGATGTTATTGCCCTGACCGAAATCAAGGATTCTGAATGATTGTGCCACGAATGTGAAAGTGCCGACAGAACACCTAATTTGATTTGATCCATTGCGCGATCCCCCCCTTTTTTAATTACCATGATCCATTTGCTCACTATATATTTAGAGTACTAAAGTGCTAATAAGTTCCACAGTTGTTGCTCTGTTCAGGAAAAAGTAAAGTTTGCTGTTGCAGGCAGGATGCTTTAGCAGGGTATCTGTTAAATGAGTTTTTTCTGTTTCCAGGGGCTTAGTGTATTAACGGTCAATAATCAGGAGGAACATGTGATCGGCTTGAAGGAAAGGCAGTGGACGACCGTTCAAATTTTGGGCATTTTTTACGAGTCGATGTATTCCTGATAGGGGTGGTGAAAGGCGGGTCTACAGTTGGAATTGTTGAATAATTGCTTCAAAAAAGTCCCACCGTGCTATCACTTCAGGATGATTAACATGCTCCTTTACTATTACTGAACGATCAGTAAACCTGGAGGGTGCAGCACCAAAGCACTGAACATCACATTCATCAGAAGATTTCTTCCCATCATCAATATTAATAAGCCCCCCATACGAGAAACTGTTAGCTTTAAGAATTTCGCCGGTAATGTGTGCAGCCAGATCTGGTTCAGAAAGAAGGAATGTTGTGTGCATGAGTGTAGCGTTAGGATCGTAAAGAATTACTTTCATGCATCCATCCTGCTTCTTTAGTCTAATGGCCATTGCGTGGCCAGTTATTCCATCGTCTCTTGATTTAAAATAAAAGTTCTTTTCATTGCCAACTGACATATTCCAGTACTTTTTTACCAGCCTCTTAAGAGCCTCAGAAAAATTTCCCTTATGGAAATAATATCCATCAGCAAAATAGGGTTTATCAGTAATTGAGCCTTCTCCTAATCCATCTGGACGAAAATATTCATCATTTAGAAGATCAGATGTATTTGCAAACGTTGACTGTATTTTTTCAGGGGTGCTTATTATTTGAAAATCCTTCCGTCGACCAAACACTCTTCTGGCATAAGCACAAGCGAAATGACGGCAGGCTATCTCTTTCCCTGGTGCTACGGTGTCATTATCAGAGCGACGGACTTTACAATTAAGGTTTATGGGGAACCGGGAATTATCGGAGTTATACATGGGGATTTGAACAATACTGCCATCCTGCTTGAAAGCAAGTTTAACCTGAAGACTTCGCCCTTGATCATGCAGTTGATTTACCTTGCTTTTAACATAGTGAGTTGATCCCTCGCAGGCTAGCGGGATGTTAATGTTATAAGCACTTAATGGTTTATGGAGTGTTTTAGTAAACCGTGCATCAGGGTGCTCTTTCATCAGGTTTGCGGTGTTAGAGTGCAAAATGCTGACAGAATAACCACCAAAACATGGCTTGATGCCATCAAAAAGGGATGTTATTGCCCTGATTGGCATGAAGGAGTCTGAATGATTGTGCCATGAATGTGAAAGCGCCGATTTAGCACCCAGTTTGATTTGATCCATGACGTTTACTTCCTCTTTTTTTAATTACCATGATTCACTTGCTCAATATTTATAGAGCACTAAAGCACTAAGAAGTTCCACAGCTGTTGCTCTATTCAGGAAAAAGTAAAGTTTGCTGTTGCAGGCAGGATACTTTAGCAGGGCATCTGTTAAATGGTTTCTACCCTGCTTCCAACACGACAGCAGGGTAGAAAGAGGCAGAGATTACAGACTCTTGGTGACTACTTCATAAATATCGGCAGACAGATCAGGCACTGCCTTGATCCGCTCCAGCGCTTTTCTCATGCGTTCCCTTATGACTGGCTGGTATTTCTTCCAGCGTGTCAATGGCGTCATCAGGCGAGAAGCGATTTGCGGGTTCTGTTTGTCCAGGGTAATGATCCAGTCCGCCAGGAACTCATAGCCCTCGCCTGTGCCAGAGTGGAACTGCTTCATATTCCCGCTGGCAAATCCGCCCAATAAAGCTCTCAGCTTATTCGGGCTGGTGCTGTCAAAAGATTCATGCTCCTGAAGTGACCTCAGATGCTCCAGAGTACCCAGAGACGGACTGCTGCTTTGCAGCATAAACCAGCTGTCCATGACCACTGCATCATCTTTATAACGATCCAGATAGTCATTAAGCAGAGAATCAATGGTTTCCCGACTCTGATAACTGGAATTAATGACGGCGCCCATGGCTGCACGCAGGTCGGTCATATTGCTGGCATTGTTGTACTGATCTTCAGCCAGTTGTTGCAGACTGTCGTCTTCCAGTTCAACCAGGTAGCCGAGACAGATATTTCTCAGGGTACGTTTGGCAATATCTCCGGCTTCCGGGCGATACTCACCCTTCAGCTTCAGAGTTTGATAAAGCTCCAGCAGTTTATCTTTGTGAGCCTCAGCAATGGCTTTACGAACACGACTTCTGGATTCACAGATCTGCAGAGGGTGAATTTCTTCCGCCTGCTCAGCCAGACTCGCTTCAGAGGGCAGTTTCAACATTTCTGCTTTAGCCGCTTTGTCCAGCTCTTCATCGGCGAGCACAACACCAAAAGCATCAATGAGTCTTGAATCAATCCCGGTTTCTTTGCCCTTCAGCAGTCCGTCGACCAGATCTTCAATAACCGCAGTGGCCAGACGCTGACCTGCATCCCAACGATTGTAACTATCGCTGTCGTACTTCATCAGGAAAACCAGATCTTCACGACGGTAATCGTATTTGACACGAACGGGCGCAGAGAAGTTTCTCAGAATAGACGGCAATGGATTTTCAGTCAGTCCTTCGAATGTCCAGGTGTCTTCAGCCGCTGTAACATGCAGAACCCGTTCAGTCTCACCGGCTTCGTTCAGTGGCAGGGCTTTGCCATCCTTGTCCAGCAGGGCAACAGCCACAGGAATATGAAAAGGCAGCTTAGTCTCCTGACCCGGAGTGGCCGGACAACTCTGAGCTATTGTCAGAGTGTACCGACCTGACGCCTGATCAAAGCTGTCGGTCACAGAAACAACCGGCGTTCCCGCCTGGTTATACCAATGACGGAACTGACCGAGGTCAACGCCGGAAGCCTCTTCCATGGCTTTTACAAAGTCTTCACAGGTCGCTGCTTCACCGTCAAAACGGTCAAAGTACAGGTCTGAACCTTTGCGGAAATGGTCTTTACCGACAATGGTCTGAATCATCCGAACCACTTCACAACCCTTTTCGTAAATGGTCAGGGTGTAAAAGTTGGAGATCTCGATAAATGACTGCGGACGTATAGGATGAGCCATGGGGCCTGCATCTTCAGCAAACTGTGCCGTCTTCATTATCGCAGCGTCTGCAATCCGCTTGACGCCCCGTGAATTCATATCTGCTGAGAATTCAGCGTCACGGAATACAGTGAAGCCTTCTTTAAGGCTCAGCTGAAACCAGTCACGACAGGTGACTCTGTTGCCAGACCAATTATGGAAATACTCATGGGCAACAATCGCTTCTATACGCTGGTAACTGGCGTCAGTAGCCGTATCAGGGCTTGCCAGTACGCAGGAAGAATTGAAAATGTTCAAACCCTTGTTTTCCATCGCCCCCATGTTGAAATGATCTACCGCTACGATCATGAAGATATCCAGATCGTACTCACGGCCATACACCTCTTCGTCCCACTTCATGGACTTTTTCAGAGAAAGCATGGCGTGGTCGCACTTGTCGATATTGTGAGACTCGGTGAAAATACGCAGTGCCACTTCCCTGCCGTTCATGGTGGTGAAACTATCTTCCACCATTTCCAGATCACCGCCTACCAGGGCAAACAGATAGCTGGGCTTTTTGAACGGGTCTTCCCAGGTCACCCAGTGTCGTCCACCTTCAAACTCGCCACGGGCAATATCATTACCATTGGACAGCAGTACCGGGTAACGGCCTCTGTCGGCAATCACCTTGGTAGTGAATTTGGACATAACATCCGGACGATCCAGATAGTAGGTAATTTTGCGGAAGCCTTCTGCTTCGCATTGGGTGCAGAACATGCCGTTGGATTTATACAGTCCTTCCAGAGAAGTGTTTTCCTGAGGACGAATACGGGTCACAACCGTCAGAGAGAATGAGAGACGGGTGACCGGTACAGTCAGGCTTTCAGAACCGAGGATGTACTGATCAGAGGTCAGTTCGGAACCGTCAATAAAGACACTGACCAGCTCCAGGTCGATACCAACCAGAGTCAGGTCGGGGGTATCTTGTCCACGATCTTCATTACGGCGCAAGCCGAGTACCGAGGTCACCAGTGCGTGATCTTCGAACAGGTCGAAGGTCAGGTCGGTGGTATCAATCCAATAATCCGGGTCCTGATAATCTTTCAGGTAAATAGCTCTGGGTTGGGCGTCTTTCATTTTCAACCTTCCTTTACCATGGTCGTGCTTTTGTTGTTAGAGCTTTTGGCTCAATTTGCGGAGAGGTATATTTCCTCTCCATGCCGATCAGGCTGCAACTGATACGTTGACTTGATAAGAAGTGTGCTTGCGAATATTGATAACACCGGTATCAAGGATCAGGTATTGCCCCTTGATACCCATCAGTACGCCTTCAATAAGCGGTTTTTTATCAAAGGACATGGAAGTCACTTTGACAGGATATTGCTCGACGGGATAGCGAATATCGACGACTTCCGGATCGACCACCGGTGTTATGGCCTGTAATCCAAACTGTTCCTGAAGCGCTTCCAGCCGTGAAGCGTTCATCTCCAGCAGATCACTGGCCTGTGTTTTGAGATCCAGAGGTTCTGCCGTCCCTTTCAACATGGCACGCCAGTTGGTTCGATCATTCACAAACGCCTTGAACAGGGTTTCGATCAAACCGGACTGCTGTCGTGTAGAGACTCTGACAAAAGGCAGGGCCTGGGTCGCCCCCTGATCCACCCAGCGGGTGGGTACCTGAGTTGCGCGGGTGATACCGACCTTCAGACCCGAGGAGTTGGCGAGATAGACGACATGATCGGTCATACAGAACTTTTCACCCCAGGCGGCATCGCGACAGGTGCCTTCGTGATAATGGCACTTTTCGGGACTCATAATACAGCTGTCACACTGGGGCAGCTTTTTGAAACAGGGATAACAGAAACCCTGGCTGAAACTTTTCCTGGTCTTGCGGCCACAGTGGCAGCAGTTGATTGCGCCTTGGTATTCAAGGGTCAGCTTTTTTCCCATCAGTTCATTCAGGGGCAGCCGATCATCGCCCACAGGCAGCTGGTACTCCACCGGCTGGCCTTCTTTCAGTAGCGATTCCATTTTGCGCAGTGCGCCACTCAGACGTTGAGTCAAGTTCTATACCTCAGTCTTTAAAGCGCAGAATGGTGGTTTCAGACTCATCCTGTCCGGATGCACTTTTGCAATTCACAGGCATGTAACCAATGCGCTCTTCTTCGGGCAGGTTATCGTGCTCCCAGGCGATCAGAGCCTCCAGGATGCCTTCTCTCTGGTCTGGTGTCAGCTTGTCACCATTGGGCCAGCGGCTCAGCTCCAGTGACTGTTTCATGTTCTGGTAAATTTCTGGCGTCATCTGAGCCAGAAAGTCTTTAAGCTGCATCAAATCCACTTATCCTCATCTGAATAGTTCCTGGTGGACAGTTAGCAATCCAGGAAAAGAATTTTGCCTTTCAGGCTTTTTAGCCCGTTACAAGGCAAAACAAATATGGAAGGATAATACTATCAAATCGCCACAAGCGAAAAAACGCAGTCTGCATCACCTTACCGGGATGTTTGCTGTAATTTCCGATAAAAAAAGCCTTAAGCGGAAGGTGCCACCAGCTCTGTATCACGAAGTCGGGGCATTTTCTTAATAAAGAGGACACACTCATGACTAACCAGATTCCTGTTATGCGGCGTTTGTCACCCATTCGCAACACTACCCGGGCTCAGGATGCCGATGCGCTGGCCGCTGAGCAGCTTCAACATTTTGGTATTCAACCTGACACGCCCTTTGGCCAATCCTTACTCAGCGCCGCCAGCAGTCTTTATCAGGCAGGTTCCGATATCAGCCAGTTCGAGAGCCTTTGTCAGGCCATAGCCTCACTGCCTGAGTCGGACAAAATCAGTCATTTTAATGCCAAAAAGTTTCTCTGTTTCCAGCTGGCCAAGCTGATCGACATGCTGCAACCCAGCATGAAGCAGGATTATCATGCCCTGGGAATGGATGTCAGTAGCCGGGTTGTCAAAGGTGACTACCCTCTGTTTGCTAATGTCGGCGCCCTGTTCTCGGCCACGCCCGCCGTAGTAAAGACTGCCACTTATCTCTATGCCTGTACCGAGTGGGTCGAAGATGCCTTTCACGGCAAGGAAAGCACTCACCCGATCTACAGCCGCCTGCTCAACCCTACATCGATCTCTCTGGCCAACACCCTGACCGCTCTGGAAGCAGGAGAAAATGCCGGTGAATACATGACCTGGAACTTCAACAGCGGTATGGCTGCGATTGATGCCCTGCTGGCAAACCAACTCAGGCATGGCGACATTCTGCTCAGTTCCCGCAATGTTTATGGCGGTACTTTCCAGCTGATGCAGGATTTCTATGCCCGCCCTGACCGCATGGCCGTCAAGCTGGAATGGTTTGACGGATTTTCTGGCGAAGCATTCAGTGAGAAGCTCAAGCAGGTCGAAGAGAAATATAAGTCAGCCCTGAAAGATGGCAAAAAAATCCTGGTTTATCTGGAATCCCCCTGCAATCCCCACGGCAATGTGATTGATGTCGCCAGCATCTGTAAAAAAAGTCATGAGAAAGGTTATCTGGTGGCTCTCGATTCAACTCTGGCCACGCCCTTCCTTCATCGCCCACTGCGCAATAAGGACAAGAGCAAGCGACCTGACTGGGTCATCCACAGTTACACCAAAGACATCTCCGGCTCTGGCAGCGCCACTGCAGGTGGTATCGTTGCTGAAAGCCGTCGTATGTTCCTGCCCAAGAACACTGAGCATGAAGGCGTAAGCTGGCATGAAACCCTGTTCTGGGACGTTTACTACATCAAGGGCGCTTTCCTGGATGCCGATAAATCTCTGGACATTATCAATGGTCTGAAAACCCTGGAAAACCGAATGCTATCCAAGTGCATTAATACTCTGGTGTTCAGTCACTATCTTAATGCCCACGATCAGATCCAGGTCAACAGCCATGCCCTGAGCAGCCACCCTAACTCAGACTTGCGGGAACAGCAGCTCTATCTCGGCCTGCCCAGCCCGCTGTTCAGTATTGATATGGAGAAAGCCCGGATTCCGAGAGAAGCTTTCATCCGTTTCTTTGATGCCCTGGAACCGGCTTTTGGTCATATGGTCAGCCTTGGTCAGAGCAATACTTTGGTACTCTGTCCGGCCTTAACGTCTCATTCAGAAATGGACGAATCCGCCCAGAGAGAAGCGGGCATTTTTCTGACCACCATTCGTGTCGCCATGGGCGATGAAAACCCGAGAGATCTGATAAGACAGTTCAAGGCGTGTGCAAAACTTCATCTGGACCCGGTGATGCCGGGATTCTCCGAACAGTTTATGTCAGACGAAGAACTGGATAAAACGATACGGGAGACCCATCTGGATGTGCATTCCAGACATCTGGAATTCATGAGCAAAGAATAAAGACGACGATTCATTTATATCTGAAGGAACGGAGAACAATGCTGGATGAAAAGGCGATGATGGATTCTTTTCATCCTGTTCCTGAACTGTTGAAGCAGCGTGGAGCATTGACATGACGTCATGGCCTGATGCTCATCGACCAGGGTGCCTCCGGGCTGACCTGCCGGTTCGTTCAACAAGCCCTCATCGTAGCGTTGCAGCCAGAGAAAGGTCTGAGTATAACGACTGACGATTTCAACCAGCCCCCTGCCTGCCTCTGCTTCCAGTTCCGGCGTTGCTGCTGCTTTGCGAATCAGCGCTAAAGCAGCTTCCAACTCTTTGGCGTTTTCTTCAAAACGTTGCTGGTTGATGGAGAAACCGTGAGTGAGATGGTTATTCAGAACACCGGTTGCCCATCTACGGAATTGAACCGCCCTTTTTGAATTGACTCGATAACCAACAGAAATAATGACATCAAGATCGTAATGTTTTAGGTTTCGGCGTACCTCTCTTTTGCCCTCCTTTTGAACAACTAAGAAATCCTTAGAAGTTAATTTCTCCTCAAGCTCCTGATTTTTATAAATATTTTTCAGGTGCATTAAAATATTTTCTGCTGTTGTTCCAAATACCTCACCCATTTGACGTTGGGTTAGCCAAACGCTTTTTTGAGCAAGCTGAACATGGATGCTTCCTGAATCAGTGGTAAAGATCTGAACCTCATTAGAGTCCGAGTTCATTGATTATCCTCTTTTTTGATTGTTAGAGTTGCATCAAGAATAGTCATTAATTGCTCATGAGGTTAAGTACCTGGCCAGGTACTTATGCCATTTCCTTTTGCTGTTCGGCTTACTGACTGATCAGCTTATCCAGATCATCACACACCGACGCTGGATCATGGAAGCAGGGAAAGAATGGTTTGTATCCTGCCATCCCGGATCGGGTCTTTTCCATAAAGCATAATCTGAATACATTGCCGGTCAGGCTGCTAGCAAAAACACCAGAGTGTCCTAGAATACTCACTGTCGTTATACGGCAGTAGGTTCGATTATGTTGAAGCAAAAGACAAGCCAAAGCTTTCTACACGCGCTATTGGTAGCTGTGTTCTTGCTCTCTGCCCCGGATGCTTCTTCCGATGGTTTCGGGCACATAGAATTCTTACAGAAAGTCGGGACCGATAAAGATGTTTACATAGCTAAGCCAGTGCAGGATCCATCGGATGCATGCGTTGATTGGGTCTCACCGGCCTCTGTGCAAACGGTTCCGGGTTATGAGAACGGACAAACTATGAATATTCATTACGTTGATACGGGGATCTGTGACAGGTCCTGGGCTTCCGTGCTGTTCAAGGTAAAAAGTGAAAATCATTTTGGAAGATCAGCCCAACTTTTGTGGTTTAAAGATTTGCATCAGGATCCGTATGCAACGATAGGCGAAGATGCAGATCCAGACGGATTGTTATGGATTGACAATAGCGATAGCAGCAAGATTAAAGTCTGGGTCAGTTATGATCACTAGCAGCCTGACCAAGAATAGCGCCCTTAGCGAGGACGGCAGAAACACGATGGTCCTGCCCACTTTGCAGAGGGGACCTGTCATCATTGGCACAATCACCGGATTTTGTAGCGGGCATGGAGGCACAGCAGGACTTGGCAGATTCTTATAACGAGGCCCCGGATATCAGTTCCTCACAAACGACTTATTTCGGGGAGGTCTCAGAAACAATCATCGAACCTGCAGCTTCTTTCACCAGCCTTCTGCATACGAGTTCTGCCGACGGCAACCGACAGCACCCAGGCCAGCCCTCCTTAACCATTAAGTCTTAATTCTGGACTTGAACATCAAAGCGGCCAGCCCGCCCAATAAAGCCCCGGATACCAGTCCTCCGAGGTGTGCAGCGTTTGCCATCTGTCCCAGCAATGGCCCCAGAACACCGGTATAACCAATCACCAGCCAGACAAGCATAAAGCCGTAGATCGCCGGTGGCAGTCCCATATAAAAACTTTTGTCCAGCCTTTCACGTACCATGCTGTAACCCATCAGACCGTACACCACACCGGAAAGACCACCAAACAGCACAGAACCCTCTGACATGGCATATTGGGCAAAATTTGACAGAACCCCGGTCAGCAAAACCAGCCCCAGCAAATGGATACCACCCTGATGCATTTCGATTCTGCCACCCAGCACGTAGAACATCAGGGCATTGAACACCAGGTGTAGAATCCCGAAATGAATGAAGATCGGAGTGATCAGACGCCAGTATTGATGACTCTCCAGAGTATGTTCCAGAGTGGCATAATAGATGTAGCCATTAGCTAGCTTGAAGTCTACGAAGGTGAAACTGGAAATAGCCTGAATATTCTCGCCCAGATGAGTCAGGACAGCCACCAGCAGACAAACCGCAAGAATCAGGAAGGTGAAGGGAAAGCGTTTCCAGGGAATGTTTTTGAAAAAGTTTCCCACTTCAGGTCCTCTTCGGGGAGGCGCCACTTCCAGCTCAAGTTCTCCGGACTGCCAGTCCCGGTAAAACTTTTCTACCGCTTCTCCCTGCTGCTCATTCTGGGTCCACAGTACCTGCTTCCCGGATTCCTCGGTAATTCTGTGGGGCACTCCCTGCCGGTAAAGAAAGTGGGACAATGCACTCAAATCCTTATGTGCAGAAAGCTCAAGCGCCCTATACATAGTCAACTCTTGTAATACTCAAACGAGTAATTGTAGACAAAAATGTCACTCTGCATCCTCATTGGGATACCATCTTAATTTGGATCGACAGGCTTCGTAAAAATTGTGATTTAAAGGATGCAACAATCTCAGACTTTGCTTCTTTTTACGAATCAGGATGACATCATCAGGCATCAGCTCGATATCCACCTGCCCGTCAAAGCTGATGCGTGGATGGATTTCATTGCCTTCATGAATCACAAGCTTCAACTGACTGTTACCATCCACAACCAGGGGCCGGTTAGTCAACATATGAGGATACATGGGGACCAGCACAATAGCATCCAGCTTTGGATGCATGATGGGTCCACCACCCGACAGAGCATAAGCTGTTGAGCCTGTAGGCGTTGCCATAATCAGACCGTCAGAACGCTGGCGATAGACAAACTGGTCTTCAATAAACAATTCAAACTCTATGATCTTGGTGGACACCCCCGGATGCAGCACCACATCATTGAGAGCATCGCCACAACCAATGGTTTGACCCTGGCGCTCAACCTTGGCTTCCAGCAGAAACCGCTTCTCCATTCGGTAATGGCCATTGAGCATTTCGCCAATACAGGTTTCCAGCTCATCGGGTGAAACATCGGTCAGAAAGCCCAAACGTCCAAGGTTGACACCCACTACCGGAACATCATGGACAGAAAGCTCTCTGCCTGCCCCTAATAAACTGCCGTCACCTCCGATGACTACCACCAGATCACAGGTTTTACCCATGCTCGCCCGGTCGCAGATCTGAAAACCATGCCCCGGCAAAAGATCCGACAATTGCTCATCCAGAGAAACAGTCACTCCCTGCAACTGCAGAAAATCGGTCAGACGCTTCAAGGTGTCTTCGATATGGGCCTTACCCTGACGCCCGGTAATCCCAACCTGCTTGAATTCTTCCATCGGTCTAAATCACTTATCGTTGGTGAATTTATCCTGCCCGGATGACACCACACCCAGAATTGGGTGACCGTTGTTATCCTTTGAATGTAAACACACCGATTTGAATCTGTTACTCTTAGTCATCACCTGTCGGCTTCTCACAGTCGGCAATGATCAGCCATCATTTTATTATTCAAAGCCATCGTTCGGACACCATGAACTGCCAAAAATGATTCGCCTCTCTCATCAGCAGATAGCCCGGGATGTGCAATGGTTACTCAGCAGCCCTTCCATCATTAACCCTGATTATGATGCGAGGTTTATCTGCCCGGCAACCTGCCCGGTGCATAATGCCCAGATTACAGGCTCTGGCTATTCAGAGCTAGTAGAGATTCTGCGTCAGCGACGGAGTCATCTGCTGGGTATCTATTATGAATCACTCTGGCAATACATCCTCAGACATTCAGAAAACTATCAGCTGATTGCCTGCAATCTTCAGATTCAGAATAATCACCAGACACTGGGTGAGTTCGACCTGATTCTCAAGTCCCTCAAGGACGAGGTTTTTATTCACCGGGAACTCGCCGTCAAGTACTACCTGGGTCTTCCCTCCCACACTCACTCGGCCAGCCCGTGGCACCATTGGATTGGACCAGGTCTGCACGACCGCATGGACAAGAAGCTCAACCATATGTTGCACCATCAGATCAGGCTTTCACAGACGCTGGCTGGACAACGTGCACTCAACGCTCTGGATATCTCAGGGATAGAGACGGAAATACTTTTTCAGGGATACCTTTTTTATCCGGTCACAGGCATCTGCCCACCCCCTGAAGATTGCTCTGTTTATCATCCGAGAGGACACTGGCTACCCTTTAATCAGCTGTCGTCCTGGCTGGAACTCGAGGAAGGCGAAGTCTGCTACCTGCCTCTGCCAAAATCGCTCTGGCTATCGTCCTACAGAGGCCTGTCTGATGCAGCGACTCATCTCTCCGGAGACGAACTGATCAAGCGCATGCAACTGCAACTATCCAACAGTGCCCGCCCTCAAATGGTGGTTCGATGCCATGAAAAAGAGGGTGAATTGTGTGAAAACAGTCGTTTTTTTGTGGTGCCCGATGACTGGGAAGCCAGGGCAAGAATAGCCGCTGAAATATAAACGACTCTTGTTAAACAATCATTTTTATATAACAATTTGTAACAACTATTTATCGGCATTGATAAATAATTAAAGGATTACTTTTGCTAATAGGGTATTGTTTTATGAAACGCCGGAGCTTTTTCATTAACCGTTTCTGCAGTAGACTGTTCTTTCTTCTTGCCACTCTTTTTATTCTGCAATCACCGGCCGGTCATGCCATGGGGTTGATTGATACCCTGACCAGCCAACTCAATGTCAGCAAGATCCAGGCCGAAGGAGGTGCAGGCGCCCTTCTGCAGTTAGCCAACGCCCAATTATCAAAAGAAGACTTCAGTGTAATCAAGGAAGCTCTACCGGAAACATCGGACTTATTAAAGGCAGCTCCGCAATTGACCCCTGACAAAAACTCATCGTCGCTTTTAGGCAGTACCAGTTTACTGGGCCATTTCGACACCCTGAGTCAGCAGTTTACAAAACTGGGTCTGAAGGACGAGATGATTTCAAAGTTTTCAACCATACTGATCGATTATCTCAAGGCTAGCCCCAGTGGCGAAGCCGCCGGGCTGTTAAGTTCGGCTCTTCCTTCAGGGTTAACCGATACCGTGGGCTCGCTGATTAATAAATTCAAGTAGCCCACTCCCTGAAGCCACGACGCCCCTGGAGGCCGCCGGTATGAATGAGCAGCAGCCTGCTGATCCCCGACAGTCCTCCCGACCGGGCCATCTTTTTCAGAGCGAAAAATAGTTTACCCGTATAAACAGGGTCCAGAGGGACTCCGGTTTCCCGCTCGAATTCCAGAATAAACTGAATAAGACCGGGGGTGGTTTTGCCATAGCCGCCACAATGGTAATCGAGTTCAAGATTCCATCGTGTTGCGGCCGGGGAGAGATACTGCTGAATATCATCCTTCAGAAAGCCTGCTCCCCTGAGCACGGCAACCCCCCTCACGCGGGTGTCACTGCCTGCACTGCGAATAATGCCGGCCATGGTGGCTCCGGTACCACAGGCGAGCCAGATCTCATCATATTCCGAAGCCCGGATGGAGCCTGCGTCAAGAATATCCTCACATCCCCTGACACCCTCTTCGCCCGAGCCTCCTTCGGGAACAATCATCAGCTGATCCAGGGAGAGCGACAGTTGTTTTAAAAGCGCCTGCTGATATTCAGTCTCGTATCGCTTCTTATAGTCAGCACGACTGACATAGATCAGTCTCATACCCCAGCGTTCTGCATCCTGCAACATGGCAGAAGGTTTAGCCGGTTTCTCACCGCGAATAATGCCTATTGTCTGAAAGCCAAAACGATGACCTGCCGCCGCCATAGCATGAAGATGATTAGACCAGGCGCCACCAAAACTTAAAAGTGTTCTGATCTTTCTTGAATGCGCCTCAATGAGAAAGTATTTAAGCTTGAACCACTTGTTACCGCTGATTAGCGGATCAACTTGATCAAGGCGAAGGATATCAACAGCAATAGGGCAATTACCTACGAGATAAGTATTTATTCTTTCAACAGGTACACTATTACCAATAAAATTTAAAAAACACATAACCCTGTTTGCTCTTCTGGTTTAACTCTGAGTAAACGAAGATGGCGCAATATGCCAGTGATACAAACGATATCAGTAATAAATAATAAATATAACAAGCCTTCATTCCACTGATCTACGTGCTACAATGGAATCTCACTTAAACATTGTACTCTTACCTGATACCCGAAAAGACAGTGTCTCTAACGACACTTGGTGCTTTGAAAGGTCGCAGAAAAGCAGCTACAGCGTCCCCGGAGATAGAGGAAAAATGGCAAACAAACTGTTCGTTGGTAACCTGGCCTTCGCCGCAACAGAACAAGATCTGGAAGAGGCTTTTGGTGCCTTCGGCGAAATCGAGGAGGCGAAAATCATCCTTGATCGTGAAACCGGTCGTTCTCGTGGCTTTGCTTTCGTAACTTTCAGTTCCGCAGATGCTGCAGAAGCAGCTCTTGCTCTGGATGGTCAGGATGTAGCGGGTCGCAGCATCCGCGTCAGTATCGCAACCGAACGTCCCCGCAACAACAACGGCGGCGCTCGTCGTGGCTTTGGTGGTAATCGTGAAGGCGGTCGTCGCTTCTGACAAAAAAGCACGTTCCGCTTCCAAAAAAGCTGGTTCAGTACTAGCTTTTTTTTCGCCTGAAACCTGGCCATCTGTCAATAAAAAAAAACGACTACCCAAAGATAATCGTTTTTATGTATGGCGGTGGGGCGGGAATCCATAGCGGGATTTTTTGATAACTTACCACCCTATCCGCTATCTCAAAACCATCATGCTATATCATTTTCCTTGGCGGATAGGATCTTTTCTAGAATCAAATAAACTCGCGTACCCAGTTCGTTAGGCCAGCGAGATGCTGGGTCTTTATCCAGCTTTTTCGCGTGATCAATTGCCTGCTCTGTCAAAACCCAAAAATCATCTACCGAATTCCTTCTTGTAGGTATTCATCTGTTGCAAGACGTATTTAGGAGCACTGAGATTAGCCTCCCGAGGGGGTAAAACCTTCAGTTTGAGACGCGAACCCAAGGCATCAGACTTATCCGCAACTCCCCGGAAATAGACCGGCTCAGTTGCTGCACATTCGCAGGCGATGACAATTAAAGAGGGATCACGAACACCGCTAATGCGTGTAAAAGAGCGGGATTCTCTAGCCATTGCTTAGCCCTTTAACCAGATTATTCAAGCCATCTTTAATCACAGGGACACCACCAAAACGCCCTATCAGGTAACCTTTTCGAATGTCTTTATCCGGTCTGGACTGGTACTCTTCCAGCGAGTAAAAACTGGATACGCCTTCTGCATTTTTTTGCGCGAACCATATCTCATCCCGCCGTATAAGGTTCACATCCAGAAGGTTGGACTCATGAGTTGTGACAATTAGCTGGCTATGTTTTCCGGTAGTTAACGATAGAAAGTGGCTCAGAATCGCCATTGTTATTTCTGAGTGTAAACTTCTATCTATTTCATCGATTACATAAACCTTGTCTTGCGAAAAAAGCTCTAATAATCCGGGAGCAATATCCAAAATACGTTGGCTGCCATCGGACTCCTGATTGATATCAAAATCGACGGAGTCACCCTGGTGATTTTTATGAGATGTCATCAGTTTAAAAGTACTGATTTCACCTTCTTGATTTTTCAAAATCTGGTAACGGGTACTATCAGGCGTTGACACCAAAGAAGCCTCACCTGCTTCTATGGTTGACACAATATCCTGTTTAATGTGGTCAGGAACATCATAAACATCTTTCATCAAATCGACCTGCTTTAACGACAGATCATTGATACCTGTATCGAAGCTTCTAAGTATACTGGCCAGAAGGTTGCTAACGGTATCATCGGAATGAACCGCCATTTCCAGTCCATGATACTTTGAATTAGGAAACACAATATTAAGCCTGTGATGAAACCAATCATTAACCTCCGTCAATGGCTTAATATAATCTAATGACTTGGTTACATTACGATCCTGGCATTCAAACAGAAACAGGCGATGCTGCGGAGTTGCTTTGGCAGTAAATGATAAAAACTGCTTATCTTCCTTACTCTCGAACTTAAGGGCAGGAAATGAAATCCGCTGTTCATTCGTTCGAACAAACACAGGGGACTCACCCTTTTTATCGATTTTGTACAGCCATTCCTCCTGAATGGATTTGCTATCTGCCATAAAACCATAGGCATAATTATTCTTGCCACATTTGATCTCAAACTCAAAGCGCGATGGCTGTTGAGAGCACGCCTTATCCAGCAGGAATGGGTCATAGTGTAGATTTTTTCCCTGTGGGCTGCCCTGGGTAATCATTAGCCGGGCAAAATGCATCGCCTTAATCAGATTGGATTTGCCTGACGCATTGGCCCCATAGATAACAGCGGCTTTGAGAGCACCGATATCTTTTGAGCTGCCAGGGGGGATAACATGACCAGGATGGGTGCGTACCCGGCTTGGAACCATGGATAGCTCCACCCTATCCCTGAAGGATCGATAGTTTTCAACAGAGAATCGCAAGAGCATAATAAGTTCTTTAGGTGATATTTTCTCCCAAGATTAGCACGACTATCATAAAAAAATAGTTTTTTGAGCTTTATAAGACTGATTTTCGCACAAAAAAACATACCAAACAAAACCATCAGAAATTGGAACATCTCTCTGATACTTCCTGCTTAACAGCGAGGAGCTGTGTCGCATGCAAGCCACAAAACAGCTTGTGGAGCACAGAATCGATATAGGCTCCATAAAGTCTTTTGATTTGAGGAGCCTGCAGACTCCTCAAAAATTGGCACAGCTTCACCACTATTACCGATAGCCTTGCTTACCGGTAGTAGCCAATTAAGGCCATCGCTCCCTCACCGGAGCGGCTTGCCTACCCGAGTCACATGATCAAAGGTATAAACGTGCTCCACCGGGTTTTCATTGCAGCGTCCCACCAGTCGTCCGGGAAAATGCCAGCCACCCTTTCCAACCGTGACTTCACCTGAACACACCTTACAGTCTGCAATATAATGAACCAGCGCTATTTTTCGGTGACTGTATTCTCCAGCATCATTTTTCGTTGGCCGGTATTCCAACAACCAATATTCCGGACTCAGTGAAATCCAATCTGGTAGCATGGCCACTCGTTTATCCACCAGCCTGAATATAAAACCAAAAAAAGCGAAAAATGCCCCAAGAAACATGGCTCCCCAAATCGAAAAAGTAAACATGATCTCTTTAAGAGAGGGAAAGAAAATTGAAAGCAATGGCGTGAGCATCAAACCAGAGAATATCAGCAATGGGAGGATGACCATTGACAGAAATAAGAAAAGTCGCCAGCCTTTCATACCGACACCATCGAGTACTCGCGCCAGAAATGGACCTTTCTTCCTTTTCTGCTCCTTATAACAGATGTAAGCCTCTGGTATTTCTGCATGCTGCTCCAATTGACGGCTTTGTCTAGCTTCCTCAGAAATAGGCCTTAGCTCCAGATAATATTGATTCTTGTTGTATTGCCCACCCCCTTCAACCTTGCAGGGAAAACCATAGCCTTGCAGCTCGTGCTTCAAAGCAATTGTTTCAAGGCGAACATCATCCTGGAGCGTTTTTTTCATCAAATCTCGATATTGCTTGCTGATGTATTGAGTCTCATTCTCTGGTTGTATATCCCTTTCAATATTGTCCTGCATCCAATGGATCAGCTCCTTTGCTTCGTAGATCAACTTATCGTGAGATATGCCTTTCAGGGCCTGCTCTTTCGTGAGCGTGGCCAGCGATTTAAAAAACAACAAAGGCAGTGAAAGGCTCCTTCTCTCCTCCCTCTCTGCAATAAACAGCAAAACACTCTCAGCCGCATGAAGACTAGCCTGACAGACAGTATCCGTAACCATTTCCTTACCCCTACCAACCCCTTTAAGTGGGGTTTATCTCTGTTTGGGACGACTATGCCATACCAGTATTAACCTCACCAGCACTCGCTGGCTCAATGATCAGAATAGATACAAGAGGATTGGATCATGGATATCGAAAGCACACTGAACAAGCACCAGGCTGAGTTAAAATTCGGAGAACAAAACGGCCAGCTTCTCCACATTTCAGAAGTTAAAAGCGGACTGGACTGTGACTGCATTTGCCCGGGCTGCAAAACGCCCCTGATTGCCAGAAAAGGTGAAGTCAGGACGCACCATTTTGCTCACCACCAGGGTCAGGAGAGCGAAAGCTGCATAGAAACCACCCTTCACCGCTTTGCCAAACAGGTCATTGCATCTCATAAAAAAGTTCGCATACCTGAAGATCATATTTCTGCCAGTTCAGTGGATAAAGCGGGAAAAATTCACACAGCCAGAGAACGGGTCACCAGTGAAATGATCGATTTTGAAGAGGTAGGACTCGAGGTACTGAAACCCGGTTACCGATCTGATGCAACCGGCTATCCCTATGAACAACAGGATCTGGATATAGAAATCCGGGTCACCCATGAGGTAGATGGCATCAAAAAACAAAAAGTGCAGGAAGCCAATACCTGCATGATGGAAATTGATCTCTCTGGTCTGGACAGGGACGCATCTCCAGAGGCCATTGCAATAGCTGTAATCTCAGAAGCGCCCAGGAAATGGATTCACAACCCTGTCCACCTGCAGCTCCAAAAACAGCTACAACAAAAAGCCGACTTTATGATGATGGAGGCAAATCAGGCAATGGAAGAACATGAACGACAGAATGATGCCCCCTTAACCCCGAGCCATCCAGATCACTTTATCTTGCTCGGCTATAAGACAGGCCACGGCTATTCACCCAGATATCAGAAGAACTTCGAACTTTCCAAGCTTTATACTGTACGACAGGTGGTTTCGACTAATACCCGTAATTTCACTGTAACTGGCTCAGGCGGTTACGAGATGGAAGAGTTTGATCTGGATGAAAGCTGTATCAGAAAGTTGGAAAGCCTCGACTACCCCGTTGAGGTGAGCTTGACTATGGGTAGTAAACTTCAGGGTAGGAAATTTGTGCCCGTAGTCCTGGATGTAAAAGCCCGCTGACGCGCAAGGCCCCTGTTATCTCAGGGGCTACTAACGCCCACTCACTCTGATCCGCAAACATAACTAAATTTATTCACGTTTAAATTCAATCATCTATTGAGCTTACAATCAGTCTCCCAAGCTACCGTGTCAAATATAAGGGTGTCCTATTATTTTCGTTCTCCTATCTTGTAGGCCATGGGTTAATCATGGGAGGGTTTTACATGTTAGAAATGCTGTTTGAACAGCTCAATGTGCTTGGTAGAGAGTTAGAGGTTTGTTGTCAGAGTCCAATGACTGGCTTCTTTCGGAACGGATATTGCCATACCTGTCCACAGGACGCCGGCAGTCATACAGTCTGTGCCCGGATGACCGATGAGTTCCTGCAATTTTCCCTGTCCAAAGGTAACGACCTCATCACACCTAATCCTGCGTTTGGCTTTCCCGGCCTGAAAGCCGGTGACCGTTGGTGTCTGTGTGTAAGTCGCTGGGTGGAGGCTCATAAGGCAGGTGTTGCTCCGCCGGTTTACCTGGCCGCGACCAATATGGCAGCGCTTGAAATGGTTGACTTGGCGACGCTGGAGCAGATGGCATTGGATTGCTATTAAACGACGACTTCAATATGTAGCTGCAAGTCAGCAAACGAAAAATGGGCATTGCTTGGGGCAATATCAAACCGGGTTTCACTGAAGCTGATATTTCGGGCTTCTGGAGTGAAGCGTTGCCCGGTGGTGAATAGCTCACGGATAGCAGTATTGGTGCCAACCAATGTCAGGTAGACCCCTTTCATGTTTTTGGTTTTGGGAAATGTGGCGATAGGTTTGCCTGCCTGAGATGAACCCTTAACTGGCATTTCATCGATCATCGGAGCAATGCGCTGCTTGGAGGCTCGCTTTTCCATATCCAGCGTGGGCAGCACATACATCATCGGACCCGACGTATGGTCAATCACATAGCCAAGCCAGTTATTGCCACATTCAGTGCCGTCTACCTGAGCACCTTTCATAAATACCACCTGCTCAACAGGTGACGATGGTGAGAGACAATCCATGATCTCTTTCAGATACGGTGTGCGGGAAGTTCGCCAGCGTCCTGCTTCTTTGGTGGCTTTTGCTGGAAGAATCCGCTTTTGATCAGCCCATTCGGAAACGGTCAGGCGAGTGTCTGGTCTCAGCCTTTGAAGAAATCTATTAATAGGTCTATTGTTTGATCTTTCAATGAACCGTAAAAGGAGCTTGCTATGGCATCAGTCCATCCTATTCTCGCTGACGTCAGTGCCGGGATATCCGAACTAAAAAAGAACCCGATGGCCGTTCTGAAAGAAGCCAATGGTGAAACCGTGGCCATCCTGAATCGCAATCAACCCGTGTTTTATGCAGTACCAGCCCATCTTTATGAAGCCATGCTCGATGCTTTGGACGACCTGGAACTCGCTGCCATCGTCGAAGAACGCAAAAATGATGAGCGGATTCGGGTAAATATTGATGACCTATGAGCTGGATTTTTCTGCACTGGCGTGGAAAGAATGGCAGAAACTCAACTCCACGATGAGAGAACAGTTCAAAGCCAAGCTGCATAAACGCTTGGAGAACTCCAGAGTCCCCAAAGATAAGCTGTCCGGCTAAAGGTGGGGTATGAAAACTCGGGCAGGAGTGAAAAAACCGTATTTTTTAAGGCTGAACAACAAAAAAAACCTAGCGACAGAAATCACCAGGTTTTTGATGTATGGCGGACCGGACGGGACTCGAACCCGCGACCTCCGGCGTGACAGGCCGGCATTCTAACCAACTGAACTACCGGTCCGCGTTCTTTTTAATAAAGAACAGTATTTAATCACTGCTCTCTATAAATCTGGTGGGTGATGACGGGATCGAACCGCCGACCCTCTGCTTGTAAGGCAGAAGCTCTCCCAGCTGAGCTAATCACCCTGATCTGAAGCTTTTGGCTTCAGAAATCGATTGCGCCTGTCGTGCAATCTTTGCTTTCAATCAAGAAACCTGGCGGACCGGACGGGACTCGAACCCGCGACCTCCGGCGTGACAGGCCGGCATTCTAACCAACTGAACTACCGGTCCGCATTCTTTTTAATAAAGAACAGTATTTAATCACTGTTCTCTATAAATCTGGTGGGTGATGACGGGATCGAACCGCCGACCCTCTGCTTGTAAGGCAGATGCTCTCCCAGCTGAGCTAATCACCCTGATCTGAAGCTTTTCGCTTCAGAGATCGATTGCGCCTGTCGTACAATCTTTGCTTTCAATCAAGAAACCTGGCGGACCGGACGGGACTCGAACCCGCGACCTCCGGCGTGACAGGCCGGCATTCTAACCAACTGAACTACCGGTCCGCATTCATTTAATAAAGAGCACATTTAATCACTGCTCTCTATAAAAACTGGTGGGTGATGACGGGATCGAACCGCCGACCCTCTGCTTGTAAGGCAGATGCTCTCCCAGCTGAGCTAATCACCCAAAGTATTTTTTAACGACCCCTGGCTGACGAGTCGGTACCGACTATACATGAAGACATTTGTCGTTCAAGTCCTGATTGAGAGAAGTAATGAAAAAGAAATCATCGACTACTGCATCCTGAATCAGATGGCGGACCGGACGGGACTCGAACCCGCGACCTCCGGCGTGACAGGCCGGCATTCTAACCAACTGAACTACCGGTCCGCTATACAGCTCAATTAACCTGCCACTTTGCGTCTTAACATTCAAAGTGGTGGGTGATGACGGGATCGAACCGCCGACCCTCTGCTTGTAAGGCAGATGCTCTCCCAGCTGAGCTAATCACCCTTCGGTCATGGCCGTGTGTCTCTCAACAACGCGGCGCATTATAAGCAGCGAACCGAACCTCACGCAACCGCCTTTAGACACTTTTTTTATAAGTATCGATAACATAGCATTGCAAAAGGATATTCAGGCTACAAGAAACCTTCCCGGTTAAAGCAGCTTTATGAATACTCAATACCGGAAACAACACACATTCTCTCACTTAGCGTAAGCCTGATGCGTATAATGCAGACACTCAATTTTGCATGGACTCAATCATGTGGTTTAAAAACCTGATTTTCTATCGTTTCACCAAACCCATTGCATGGAACAGCGAAGAGCTGGAAGAAAAGCTCTCTGAAAAACGCTTTCGTGGCTGCAACAGTCAGGACATCAGCTCTTATGGCTGGGTGCCACCTTTGGGTCGCCATGGAGATATGCTGACTCACACCAGTGGTGATTTTGTCATGATCTGCGCCAAGAAAGAGGAAAAGATTCTTCCCGCCAGTGTTATCAAAGATGCCCTGGAAGAAAAAATAGAAACGATAGAACAGGAAGAACAACGGGAAGTGTTCAGTAAGGAAAAAAAAGCGCTCAAGGACGACATTATGATGGAGCTGCTGCCCAGAGCTTTCACCAAACATCAGAAAACGTTCGCTTACATGGATACAAGAGAGGGCTGGCTGGTTGTGGACGCTTCTTCTTTCAAGAAAGCAGAAGAACTGACCAGTTGTCTGAGAGAATGCCTCGGTAGCCTGCCGGTTATTAACCCCCCCTTAAAGAACCTGCCCTCAGCGTCCATGACACAATGGCTTTCAGAAAACCCTGCTGTCCCAGCTCCCTTTATTCTGGGTGACGAATGCGACCTGCGAGAGCCTGGTGATGAGGGTGGGCAAATCAATGTCCGTCGGCAGGCATTGATCACAGAAGAAATTCAGGCTCACCTGGAGGGCGGCATGCAGGTGAGCAAATTGTCCCTGCAATGGGATGAAGCACAAACTTTTGTGCTCAGTGATGATCTGATTGTACGAAAGCTGAAGTTCACTGAAGTGATCCAGGATCAACTGGACGAAGTAGAAGCAGAAACTGCGGCGGAACAATTCGATGCCGATTTCGCAGTCATGAGCCTTTCCCTGAGAAAGCTGATCAATGACCTGGCAGAGGCGCTAGGCGGACTTACAGAAGGGACAACTGAATCTTAAGCGACGGTTCAGGTAAGAAAACCCGCCACCGGGCTTCCCTTTCACAGGAAGCCCAACTCATACCAACTCACTAATCCGTCAATGCATCAACCCAAACAGCTTGCCACGATAACGCTTGGCCAGTGGGTCTCCAGCCCCCAGCTGATCAAAAACCTTTAGCATTAGCAGTCTGGCTCCGTCTTCACGGAAGGTACGGTCTGTTCTGACAATCAACAGAAGGTTTTCCAGGGCCTGCTCATTGTCATCGGCAATCACCTGACGGATAGCAAGCTGATAACGAGCCTCATGATCGTTTTCATCATCATGAAGGCGAACTTCCAGTTCTGCCATTTGCGGTGCCCGGACCACCATCTCATAGAAAGCCAGTTTCGCCCTGGGCTGGGCAATGCCTGCGGCATCGGCAGGCAGTGCAGCCATCAAGGCTTTGGCATCGTCAACACGATCCAGTTCCAGCAGAAGGTTAACCTGAAGTACCTGAAGCGCCTGATTTTCCGGCTCTTCCTGTAAAATCTGCTGCAACAGCAGCAGCGCCTGCTCGTGCTGCCCTTCGTCAATCAACTGATCGACCTGCAAACGGATACGCTCCACAGGGCTCATTGTCAAAGGATCCAGCACTTCTTTCAGAGCCACCTCAGTCTGTAAACCGGACAACACCTGCACAGGTTGTCCCTGATGGAAGAAAACCAGTGTCGGGACACTGCGGACACCCAGCTGAGCCATTAACTGCTGACCCAGAGGTTGATCTGCATCCAGTTTGGCCAACAAAAACTTACCCTGATAGCTCTCTACCAGATTGGCCAGAATCGGTAGCTGACTTTTGCAGGGCTCACACCACTCAGCCCAGATATCCAGTAGCACCGGTCGCTGGGCCGACTGTTCAACTAATACTTCTCGAACATTTTCTTCTGTCAGATCAACAATATTCGGCAATTCGTTCATACTCAGATTCTCTAGCCGCCTCGTCAGGAGCGCAGCATTCTTTAATAAAAAGTTGTCATAAAGGGCGTTAAAGGCAGCTCATATGACTTGTTAGTGAAGCATTACTGCAATCTTACCCACAAAATCTGTGGATAACTTTGTGGAAGAACCTGCCAAATCATTCAGAAAGACTGATTCTTACTGCCTCACATACAAATCGATCACTTTTTGATCAATTATTTTTCTTTAATTTTCAATAAGTTACAACTCATCCTTATAAAATCAATTACTTAGACCCGATGCGTTTTTTTGACGTCAAGGGCTTGACATTTGTGCATAAAAAACAGATGACGTAAGCCTTATTCAGATCATCTATTGAAAAAAGAGGGCAAATTACCGTCATGCCGCAGGTTTTCGCTAATAACCAATCGCTATTAAGCGGCCACCCCCCCGTCAACCGGCTCAAACGACTGAAGAACGCCCGACTAAAACCCTTAATCAATCAAACCATATTGATCCTTGAGAATGGCTACAATTTCAGCTTTGGGGCTGTCTGAGAGTTGAACAGGCTCGCCTGTAATGCGCTCAGCAATATCCAGATAGGTTCTGGATACAGCCATCATAATGGATTGAGGCAGCTCGTTTTCTTCGGCCAAGGCCCGTCGCTCGTCCATTCTGTCCTTGTTGAGCAGAATGTCAGGGTCAGGAAAATAATTCAGCAACTGTTGGCGAAAACCTTCCTTGGAGTTTTCCACCACCTTACCCACTCTGTATGACGCGCCGTCCCAGATTCTGGATGAATCCGGTGTTCCTACTTCATCCATGTAAATTAGCCTGTCCTGACCACTGGCAGTGGTGACATACCCAAACTCAAACTTGGTATCCACAAACACCTGATCCAGCTTGCCAAGGGCTTCGGAAATGACATCAAAGCCTTCTTTAAGAAGCCTTTCATAACGATCAATATCTTCAGGCTTGTGAAAGTTAAAAGACCTGTAATTTGCCTCAAGGTCAGCACGAGTGATATTAACATCATCCACTTCCGGCACACCGGGAATCCCTTTCAGAATACCCTTGGTGGAAGGTGTTATCAGCAACTCCGGTAATTTCTGATCCTTCTCAAGACCATCCGGAAGCCGGATACCACAGAAATCACGCTCACCCTTGCTGTAGGCACGCCACATGGATCCTGTAATGTATTGACGACAGATCGCTTCAATCATCACTGGCCGGGCTTTTTGAACGATCCAGACGAAGGGATGGGGAATATCCAGTATGTGGCTGTCAGCCAGCCCCGATTCCCTGAACAATTTGAACCAGTGATTGGAGATCGCATTCAGGGCAGCCCCTTTTCCGGGTACACCCTGCATGTTTCTTTCACCCTTCCAGATGCAGTCAAAGGCACTCATCCGGTCAGAAATCACCATGATAGCCAGAGGCGTATCACCGGCTACATCATAGCCCTTTTCCCTGATCAGACGACGGCTGTCCGCCTCTGTCAACCAATAAACAGAACGGACCTTACCTGAGTGCACGGGAAGCTCTGTTCGAATAGGAAGGTCGTTATTTACGGCCAGTACTTTATCAGCAAAGCTCATTGCCAACATCCTGCATTCTACTAATGGACAATCAACTGAAGCGAATAGGAGCCGCTCCATGGAACTGTTTCGTTGCCTGGCAAACAAAACAAAAAAGCCAGTCATGGAGACTGGCTTTTACAATGCGATTCTACCCTATTTGAGGTTTTCCTTCACAAGATTCAGCAACTTACGACTGATCTCGGCAGGTGCTGAGGTATTGGCATCCTTTTCTACCGAGACCCTGACGACCCCATTCAATTCTGAAACTCTCATTAACAGAACATCCTTGGGTGCCTCTTTCTTTTCATCGCCGCCAAACCAACCACTGAACCAGCCACTGGATTCTTTGTCTTTTTTGACCACTCCTTCAGGATCTACCTGCAGGTAGAAAATACCTGCGGTGCGGTTCTTATCGGTGACATCCACCCCAGCCTGTTGCAGTGCAGCATCAACAGCAGACCAGCTACGGGCATAGGAGAGCTGATCCATTCTCAGTAGCGGATTACCAGCACCGTCCTGCTCCATAACAGCCAGGTTGCCCAGATTCAGATCCTGAGCCAGATAAGAGACGGATTTTTCACTGCCATCACGCACCATAAACAGCAGCAGTTCATTCAATATACTGTCAACCATCTTCTGACTGCGCCCAGCAAAGTTGTTCCACCCTGGCTCAGTGGTGATTCTCTGGCCTTCTTCAGGAACGGCGCGAGACTTGATCTTCAAACGCACCTCAGAGGAATCTGGTTTCACACCCTGGCGCACTTCGAACTGGAAACGATCTTCAACAGGACCGGTCACCTCAGCACCCATCAACTTACTGAAGGCACGGGAGACATAACCTTTTTCCGGGTCTTTGCCCAGATCAGTCCACTCTGTTTCAAGAACGCCCTGTTTGACATCCCGGGATCTGGCCGGAATGTTGTTTTCTTCCAGGAAAGCCAGAACTTTTGGCCAGACTTCACCGGGCGAATGCCCTACCAGCAACCACTCTTCATCACCTGCCCTTTCGATGGTATAGACGCCACCTGCTTCCTGAGTCAGGCGCTGGTCAGGTCTGGGCACATCAAAATCGGATTCCAGTTGCGAGTGGTCCGCAGAAATGGGCGGAATAGACAAGGATTCCACCATGGGCTCTGCATTCATCTGCTCAGGTATTTCCAGCGACCTGGTCACCCGTGCCTGAGTATAATCACCGGATTTATCCCGGAAATAACCCTCCTTGCCGAATGGATTGGAACAACCTGCCAGTGCCAAAGCACAGGCCATAACCGGCAAGGTTTTCATCGCTCGCGACATACGATCTCCATTCTGAAAAGTGCCATAACAATCCCCCGGATGATACCTTTCGTTTCCCGGGTTCAGTCATAATCAGGTGCCGGGATCAGGCTCAACGCCTGGTCCCTTGAATAATTAAATCAGTTCAGCCTGCTTCAAGGCTTCACGCAGAACCGGGTGGCAACCTTCGGACAAGGGCGTCAGTGGCAGGCGTATACCCTCTCCAATCAGTCCCATTTCCGACAGCGCCCATTTCACAGGAATCGGATTCGCCTCAACAAACAGATTCTGATGCAATCCGTCCAGTTTAGCGTTAATCGCCTCGGCTGTAGCGCGATCTCCATTAAGAGCCGCTACACACATTTCATGCATTTTCCGAGGAGCCAGATTATTGGTTACAGAAATAACACCGTTAGCGCCCTGCAACATCATCTCCATGCCAGTAGCGTCATCACCGGAGTATATAGCAAAGTCATTACCGCACAGTTCACGAATCTGGATGCCACGCTCGACAATGCCGGTGGCTTCTTTTATACCCACGATATTTTCGTGACCGGAAAGACGCGCCACAGTTTCAGGCAACATATCCACGGCGGTACGACCGGGTACATTATAGAGAATCTGAGGAATGGCCACAGAGTCAGCAATGGTTTTGTAATGCAGGTACAAACCTTCCTGGGTTGGCTTGTTGTAATAAGGAGTCACCAGCAGGCAGGCATCAGCCCCCAGGATTTTTGCCTCTGCTGTCAATAAAACAGCTTCCTGGGTAGAATTTCCTCCGGTACCGGCAATCACCGGAATACGGCCACTAACCTGTCTGACAATCCGTTTAATCACTTCGCAGTGTTCCTGCACGGTCAGAGTAGCAGATTCTCCGGTAGTACCCACTGCCACGATGCCATCAGTACCTTCCTCTATATGAAATTCAACCAGTTTCTGGAGACGTTCCCAGTCCGGCTCTCCATCGTCCTGCATCGGGGTCACAAGCGCTACAAGGCTACCGGTAATCATCTATCCACTCCAAGAGATCAGTCATAAGCTGTGCATAATGTTACTGACGCGCACCGGCATTAACAAGAGCAGCGTTGACATTCTGCCCGACTCAGTCCAGCTTTATAGACCATTGTCAGTCATTCGCACTATGCTACAGGTTCGCTGCATCTGAAAACAATCTGTTGATCTGGCCGTTTTTGTGGCTGAATATAAAATTCTGACATCTATTAAAGCCAGCTGAAGCAGAAACAACCGTTTACTATTCAGACTTACTATCAAAGACAAGAGAATCGAAGGAAGAACAATGAGTTTTACCCTAGGCCAACCCGTTACGGAATTCACCGCCCAGGCAACCAATAACACCACCGTCACCCTGTCCGAACTGAAAGGCAAGAAGGTCGTCATCTATTTCTACCCCAAAGACAACACTCCGGGCTGCATCAGTGAAGGCCAGACTTTCCGGGATCTGTTCCAGGAATTTCAGGAAGCTGACACCCTGATTTTCGGTGTCTCCCGTGACAGCCTGAAATCTCACGAAAATTTCAAGGCTAAACATGAGTTCCCGTTCGAGCTGATCTCCGATCCGGACGAAGAACTCTGCAAACTGTTTGATGTCATCAAGTTAAAGAATATGTACGGCAAAGAGTACATGGGAATTGAGCGCAGCACGTTCCTCATTGATCGTGAGGGCACCCTGCAACACGAGTGGCGTAAGGTACGGATCAAAAACCATGTAGAAGACGTTCTACAGGCTACTCAGGCACTGGGTTAATCATCCAAACGGGCCATCTATCCGTGATGGCCCTCAAAGAAATATTCCAATGATAATCAGATGGACCGGTTTCGTTGTATTGATGAAAGGCTAGCTGACCTTTTCCACATCATGCACACTGGGCCAGGCATTCATCACTGCCTTTAGCAGGGTCGCCAGCGGAATAGCAAAGAATATTCCCCAGAAGCCCCAGACTCCCCCAAACACCAGAACCGCAACAATAATAGCAACCGGGTGCAGGTTAACCGCCTCGGAAAACAGCAGGGGAACCAGAACATTGCCATCCAGAGCCTGAATGATGCCGTACACAATCATCAGCATCATGAACTCATGTCCCACACCCCATTGAAACAGACCAATCAGGGCAATAGGAATGGTAACCACAGTGGCACCGATATAGGGAACCACTACTGAAAAGCCCACCAGTACAGACAGCAGAACGGCATAGTTCAACCCCAGCCAGGCAAAAGCCACAAAACTGACTCCACCAACAATCAAAATTTCAATAACCTTACCCCGTATGTAGTTGGCAATCTGGTCATTCATTTCGTCCGCCACCTGAATAATCAGGCGACGTCGCATAGGTAAGCGGTTACCAATCCAGCCGAGCAGTTCAGTTTTATCCTTAAGAAAAAAGAATACCAGGATGGGCACCAGAATCAGATAAACCAGGATACCCAGGGCACCAGGCAACCTGGAGATAGAGAACGACAACGCCCAGGGTCCGAACTTGGCCAGATGCATATTGATAGCACTACTGAGAGCCGCTGTCTGGGATTCCGAAATAAAGGCTGGATAGAGCTCTGGCAATTCTTTCAGAATCATCTGTCCCTGCCTCACCATATTCGGCAGCTCATTCAGTAAGCCGGTGACTTGCTGCCAGATCAATGGAATCAACAGGAATATTGAAATAAGCAGAACCGCCATAAAGAGAGTGAAAATGAGGCTGACGGCCAGGAGATGGGGTACCCCCCATTTTTCGAGTAAGTTCACCACACCTTGCATCAAAAATGCCAATACCATTGCCGCCAGCAGCGGGGCCAACATATTCCCCATAAAGATGATGACCAAAAACCCGGTCACCAGCATCAACAGCAGCACCAGAGCCTCATGATCTGACAGGTAACGGTTCAGCCAATCCCTGATGATATCCAGCATATTTTCTTCCTTATGACTTACTCAGAAAACTGACCAGGTTGTCTATTGTCAGTCAGGCTCGGGATATTAACAATCCGATCTTATTTATGCTCGAGAGTAAAGATAAATACCCCTGAAGCTTCATCACTGGCCAACAGTTTATGCCCACTGATGCAGGCAAAGCTGGCAAAATCCCGAACCGAGCCCGGATCTGTGGCCTGAATCCGCAACACTTCGCCCTGATCCATTTTACTGAGCGCCTGCTTGGCTTTGAGCAGAGGGAGCGGACAACTCATTCCCTTCAGATCCAGTTCAACATCCACTTCTATCATAATGAAACTCATTCTCCCTCAGCGAAGCTGAAATTCAGCTGTACAGGAACTCTGCTGCCAATGTTATGCTGCACTGACTGATAATTAATAAACCAGTAAAGCGCTTACAGTGTAAAAATGTTTCCAAGTGCCATGCATACACTTGCCCAAAAACGGCAGGCAAGTTGTTACCACACCCGACTCTCACTAAAAGGCTCTGGTGCAAACGTCGCTGACCTGTAGAATAGAGAGATGACTGCTCTTTCCATCGCCAGAAGTTGCCAGTCATGATAAACGCACTACCGGCCTCACCCGAAAGGTAAGGAGGCCGTAAAATGCTGTGTTTTTTTTCACGGCTGTTTGAGCCAGCACCTCTATGACGATACAGTGTACCGCAGATTATACGAGTATGGATATTCTATGAAGCAACCGGGTTTCCTGATGGCAGCCCTGCTAAGCACCTGGCTCGGAACTTCTTCCGCAGTGGTAAGCGCGGCCCCAATTGAACTGCCCAGACTGGGGGACAGCACCTCCGCAGTCGTCTCGCCTCAACAGGAGTATGAGCTGGGACAGACTTATCTGAAATATATACGTAGCCGAACCCGTACGGTGAGTGACCCCGAGGTCAAGGAATACCTCGAAAGACTCACCTATCGCCTGGCTGAATTCAGTGAGATTAAAGATCACCGATTAAACACCATAGTGATAGACAGTAGCGTATTGAACGCTTTTGCAGCACCGGGCGGAATCATCGGCGTCAACTCCGGACTGTTCTTCAACGCGGACACAGAAGCTCAATTTGCTGCCGTACTCGCTCACGAATTAGCACACCTGAGCCAGCGCCATTACGCCCGAAATGTTGAAGACGCCAAAAACAAGAGCCTGCCGACCGCTGCCGCTGTTCTTGCATCGGTTGTCCTGATGGCAACAGCAGGAACTGAAGTAGGTGCCGCAGCACTATCAACAACGATGGCCGGCATCCAGTCCAGTCGTTTACGCTTCAGCAGACAATTTGAGCGCGAGGCAGACAATATTGGCATTCTGACTCTTGCCAGGGCGGGCTTTGATCCTCAAGCCATGCCTGAAATATTTGAGAACATGAACAAGTCCAGGCGTTATCAAAGCAGACCTCCGGAGTTTCTATTGACGCACCCTGTTACCGACAACCGTATTTCAGACTCCAGAGCCAGAGCTGCACAATTGCCTTCCAAGGGTTCCCAGGGCAGCAGCCTTGATTATTCTTTAATTCGAATGAGACTGTTCGTACTCAGCACCGAAGATCCGGCCCGTTACGCACATCAGTTACAGAAGGAGCTGGAGTCCAGTCATACCAGCTCGGAAGACATTACCCGCTATGGTCTTGCACTGGCGAGCATTGAAGCACGAGATTACAAAACAGCAGAAAAAGAACTGACTGCGCTGCTGAAGAAACACCCTCGCAACCTGCATTTGATTATGGCTCAGGCCAGACTCGAATCAGTTACCGGAAAATCCGATGAAGCGATTAAACGACTGGATGCGGCGCTTTCAATTCATCTGGATAACTATCCGTTGATGGCGACCAAAGCGGATATTCTGATTCAGGCAAAAAAATTCAGCGAAGCCAGAGACCTTCTTCTGAAACTGAGTCGCAGTCGACCCGACGACCCGGATATCTGGTATGAACTGGCGGAAGCCCAGGGTCAGTCCGATGACATTCTGGGCTTACATCAGGCTCGGGCAGAGTACTTCTTCTTAACAGGCAATCTTGACGATGCCATCAAGCACCTTCAGTTTGCTCGAAAAATGGTGGGAGATAATTACGCCCTGAGAGCCAAGATCGACAAAAAGCTAAACGACATATTCGAATATCGTAAGAAACTTGAAAAAAGCTGATCAGAAAAGGCCGTCATTGTCGGCGGCCATACCTCAGGCTGATAGTGATGCCGTGAAGTCGAGCATACGATTCAGAGGAATCAGAGACTTCTTTCGCAACTCATCATCGACATTCACCAGATTCAACTTGCCTGGTTTTTCCAGACACTGAACCAGTGCTTCCAGAGAGTTCATTGCCATCCACGGACAATGGGCACAACTCTTGCAGGTAGCACCGCTACCCGCAGTTGGAGCTTCTACAAAAGACTTGTCTGGGGAAGCCTGTTGCATTTTGTAGAAAATACCTCGATCCGTTGCCACGATAAAGGTTGAGTTTGGCATTTCCTGAGAAGCTTTCAGCAATTGGCTGGTAGAACCAACGACGTCTGCCACCTGGACAACAGAGTCTGGTGATTCAGGGTGCACAAGAATCGCAGCATCCGGGTAAACCCGTTTGAGGTCTTCAATACCCCTGGCCTTGAACTCTTCATGAACGATACAGCTACTGTTCCAGAGCAGCATGTCTGCCCCGGTGTTCTTTTGGATGTAACTGCCCAGATATTTATCCGGCCCCCAGATGATTTTTTTGCCCTGATCCATCAGATGCTCAACGATGTCCACAGCACAACTGGAAGTCACAACCCAGTCAGCCCGTGCTTTCACCGCCGCAGATGTATTGGCATAGACAACCACTTCACGATCGGGGTGCTGATCACAAAAAGCCGAAAACTCATCGACCGGACAACCAAGATCAAGAGAGCACTCTGCCTCCAGCGTTGGCATCAGAACACGTTTTTGAGGGCTGAGAATCTTGGAAGTCTCACCCATAAAGCGAACGCCAGCAACGACCAGAGTATCCGCAAAGTGATCACGTCCAAAGCGAGCCATTTCCAGGGAGTCCGCTACATAACCACCGGTTTCTTCGGCCAGCGCCTGAACGACAGGGTCAGTGTAATAATGAGCAACAAGAACAGCGTTTTCCTGTTCCAGAAGCTCTCGCACTTTCTGCTTCAGTGCTTGCTCTTTTGCTTCGTCCAGGCCCTGAACGGGTGCGCTACCGAGATGCTCCTGAACAAATGCTCTATCACTAAGTACACTCATAAAAATTGTTCTGAAAGTCTCTAGAAGACATTATTAGGCAAATCCACGCGATTTTAACACAAATGAAAGATTCAGACAGCCGGGAAAAAGAGAAGTGGAGTTGGTGGGTCGTGTAGGATTCGAACCTACGACCAATTGGTTAAAAGCCAACTGCTCTACCAACTGAGCTAACGACCCGACGCGGCGCCATATTACTCAGTCGGTTAAATCTTGCAAGTTTTTTCTTCAGCCTTCCCTGCCTGTCAGGTATCAGGCGCTAACGCATCTGTTTAGTCACTGAATACTCATCTGCGAATGATTCCAACCCTGAAGTATTCCACTAAAACTGACCAGTTGACCCTCCGGTAACGTCCTGAATTTAGACTAGGATTATACCAGTTTCTATAAACCTCCTTTAACTAAGGTAGCCTCATGTCATCCAAAGGATTATGGCCTCTCTCCCTTTTTTTTACCTACGCTTTGTTATCCTCTGAAGCTGCCATTGCCAGCCAGAACGGAGTAATGCTTCTCGGCAGTAAAAAGCTGGATTACAGTGAAGATCAGCCAATCCTGGGAATTTCTTCCATCCGTTACGACAAAGCCTACAATCAATTCATTCTGCTTTCAGATGATACCGGGGCCATTCCCAACTATTACAACAAAAACGGCTTGCCCCGATACTATCTCATCCCGGAAGAAACCCTGATTACCAGGAAAGGCATTCCAAAAAGCAAAGGTACTTTCCTGCAAGAGTCTGGCAGACGGGTCAGAGAAGTTGTCATTGAACCTAATGACTCTGTTTTTTGGACAACCCATGGGCATATTGATACAGAAGGCTTTGACTTTCTTGGCGACAGTGCTTTTCTGGTCGCTTCGGAACAAAACGCGACCTTTCTGTTCAACCTGGTCTGCCCCTGGATTCGATTCCCTGGATGGAATATTCACAGCTCTCTTCTGAAAGTAGGAAGAGACGGATCTCTTCTGGGCGCATACCAATACCCCAGAGAATTTTCCAATATCGGCTGGCGCTTTGACTGGAAGATACCTCACTGGGTACCCGGCATCTATGACACTCAGTTCAACTGGCACAGTGAAGACCCCAATAAAAAGGGGGTCAAGCGAAACCGGGGCTTCGAAACTGTCATCCACCTTCCGGGAACCCCTGATTATCTTGCTATATCTGAACAGGGGATTCTTCAGGATGAACAACATCATAAAGGCCCTGTACCTGGTCGGGTATTGCGTTTCTCAATGGCTGAAGCGGTCCATCAGGTTTCAGCTTCTGTGAAACCAGACATTCAATACCACTATCAGCCCACTTCTGTTCCTGCAGAGCTTTACAACCCCGAGGTAGACGTCATTGTACAGAGCATCAGCGACGCCCAGGCCGTCAACAATCACCAGTTTCTTGTCATCGAAAAAAATTTCATCAGGAAAGCCGACAGAAAAACCGTAAACTATACATACACGGAAGTTTATCTGGTTGATCTGGATAACCCTCTTCCCCCAACCCAAGGCAATAAATGCACCTGTCCAGAAGAGCAACCGAAAGAGACTGCTAATACGTCTCTGCCTTTACTGAGAAAGAAGCGTCTGCTGAGCACCCGGGACTTTGAAAAAACCTTCCCGGACTTTAAAAGAATCAATATCGAAGGGGTGACGATTGGACCTCACGGGACTGACGACAGCAGGCTACTGGTTCTGGTTGGCGATAATGGTGCCAATTTTCCCAAGCCAAGAAGCACTGATGTTATCTTCTTCAGAGTGCCTGAAAAACTGTTCAAGATGCAATAGATCTCCTGACTGCCGTACTCAGGACTGGCTTGAGAACGACAGTATGAACTTGAACAGACCTGCAAACGTTCAGCGGTCAGGTTGGATCACTCAAGATTCTACATAAGGCGTTGGGTCGGCGACAGAGGCTTCGGCAAAGCCCTTTTTACGATAGCGGCAGCTGTCACAGACACCACAGGCGCGACCTTGTTCGTCAGCCTGATAACAAGAAACGGTCATCCCGTAATCAACCCCCAGACGACTGCCTTCCTTTATGATCTCAGCCTTGGTCAGCTCCAGCAGTGGAGCGCGGATATGAAAGTGATCCCCTTCAACTCCCGCTTTGGTGGCCAGGTTAGCCATTTTCTCGAAAGCCTCGAGGTACTCAGGACGACAATCCGGATAGCCGGAATAATCTACATCATTAGCGCCAATGAAAATGTCCCGGGCACCGAGAATTTCAGCCCAACCCAGTGCCAGTGAAAGAAATACAGTATTTCGTGCTGGTACATAAGTTACAGGGATACCCTCGCCCAGATCCTCAGGGACATCAATATCATCATCTGTCAAAGCAGAGCCACCAAGATCACGCAAGTCCAGTTTCAGGGTTTTATGATCCCTGGCACCCAATGCCTCAGAAACACGAATAGAGGCTTCGAGTTCTGCTCTGTGTCGCTGACCGTAATCAAAGCTGACGGTATAGCACTCATATCCCTGATCTCTGGCAATGGCGAGTACTGTGGAAGAATCCAGACCACCGGACAGTAAAATGACTGCTTTTTTTGTCATGCTCTTTATTCCTATTTTTCTTCGCTCATGGCCTGCTTTTCTATAAATGCGGCCAAGTCGAGGGTTACAGCGACGCTCGCGACAATCGACGATCCAGCGCTGACCAGACTGTTATAAAACGCTTACGAGTTAACTTAAATAGCTTGCAGCCTACCTGATTAGGATTTTGACTCAAACACCGGCTTTGTCGCCCCAGATCACGCGATGTAATTGCACCTGAAACCGAACCGGAAGCTTGTCTGAGATGATCCAGTCAGCCAGCCGATCAGGAGCCAACTGGTCGTTGACGGGAGAAAACAGTACATCTGACACCCGGCCCGCAAGGTTGTACTGCAACATTTTACTGACCGACCACTCATAATCTTCCCGATTGGCAATGACGAACTTAACCTGGTCATTAGCGGTAAGGTGTTCAATATTCTCGTACAGATTCCTGTGACTTTCACCAGATGCCGGTGGCTTGAGGTCGAGCACTTTGACCACTCGCTCATCCACCAGGGAAACATCCAGAGCACCACTGGTTTCCAGTGATACTTCATAGCCTTTGTCTACCAGCTGCTCAAGCAGAGGCAGACAATTTGGCTGCCCAAGAGGTTCACCGCCTGTTACACAGACATATTTAGCGCCATAGTCGTCTACCTCCTTTATGATCTCGTCGAGAGACATACGGGTGCCACCGTGAAATGAGTACTCGGTATCACACCAGACACAACGAAGTGGACAGCCCGTCAGCCGGACAAACACTGTAGGCAGGCCCGAGGTACGGGACTCTCCCTGCAGGGAGTGAAAAATTTCAGTAATTCTGAGGGTATCAGCAGTCATTGAGCTCTCACCAGACATTCAGGTCGGCAATACTAGGAGCCCATCCTACTTAAGTCAATTTTGGTTTAACTGCCCGAGCAGAATGCAAGATCCCCTCAAGGGAGAAAACAGGAAATGGATGAAATACCCAAACAGAGTCGACGCCCACCCGGAGGCAGGCAGAATTAATCAGGAATCGGACATATTCCTGAGATAGGTATCTGACAATCGGGCAGCAGCACTGCCGGGGTATTGACTGATCACTGATTCAAGGTGTTTCCTGGCAGCGTCTTTTTCGCCTTGCAAATCAAGAATACGACCCAGCTTGTAGGTAGCGTCAGATACTTTCGGACTGTCCGGATAATTGTCAATCAGAGACTGAAAGTCGCCCAGAGCTTCCTTGTATTTGCCCTGAGCCATCTGAACTTCACCTAACCAGTATTGGGCATTATCCGAAAACTGACCTTTGGGATAGTCTTTCAACAACTTTTTCAAGGCCGTAATAGCCTCATCAAAACGCTTGTCCTTGATCAGGGAGAAAGCAGCCTGATAAGCAGCTTCCTCGCGGGCACCAGTCTCAGACACTGAAGGCTTGTTACCGATAGCAGGTAAAGTCACCGGGGAGTTTGAAGCGCCTCCTGCGGCAGCAGGCGCCTCACCAGAAGAGTCACCCAGACGAGAAATGCGCTGATCAAGATCCAGGTAACGCTCCCGGTTCTCTTTCTGCAGCTGCCTGATCTGATAAGCCTGCTCTTCCAACTGCCCTCTGAGGGTCATGGTCTCCTGACGAAGCTCATCCACCAGGTTCAATAAGTGGGCAGTACCTCCTGCCGATGATGCCACTGAAGTCGATTCACGAGTTTGTGAACTCTTGACAGAATAAGCATTTCCAGAAGGCTGGGAGTCCACCACCGGCACCTCTGCCTGAACATAAGAGGCCAGGCCGACAACAACAAAAGCAGAGCAAACAGATCGTTTCAGAGGCATTCAGTCTCATTCCCTGTCGGGCAGCCATGAGTCTGAAATGCTGCCCACCCAAGGGCTTTGCACCAGTGAATGGGCCATGGCTGCATTATGAAATCAATATTTTTCTAAAACTATGGGCATCAGTTGATCACAATGTGAGCACGACGATTCATAGCCCAGGCAGTTGCATTGTGAGCCGGGTCCAGAGGCTTCTCAAAACCAAAGCTAATCACTTCAATACGGCTTGGAGATACACCCTTGCTAACCAGGTAGTTCTTAACTGCATTAGCACGACGCTCGCCCAGAGCCAGGTTATATGTGCGAGTTCCGCGCTCATCCGTATTACCCTGAATGGTGATTTTCTTGCCACGGCCTTCAGAGGAATTCAGATAAATAGCCTGTACGTCCAGAGCCTTATAATCGCTCTCTTTCAGCTTGGAGCTGTCAAAAGCAAAGTGATAAGTTTTATGCGCCAGCAATTGTTCGATCTCTTCAGGGGTAGCCTGAATCTCACCGCTATCAATTACGGCTTGAACAGCAGGGCTATAAGCAGGGAAGGTTTCAATCACAACTTCTTCAGTCGCGAAGTCAGTGTTAGATTCAACATCAGAAGTACTCTGACCACCTGTAGAGGCACAACCAGCCAGCCAGAGTGCAGTGGCAGTGAGTGCGGTGGCTTTGACAAAATTGGCAAAACGCATGACAAGCTCCAATTGTTCGTTCAATGTTGGTAAATCAAAATCAATGTATTGATTGATGCAGTACAGTATCAGAACTGCAGACTCCGGACTAGCCCGAATACCAAGGGGGTCAGCTGAACTTGCAACTTCTTCGGCCTGAAATCCGGAAAGAGCGTCCAGCGCTACAGATGAATTTGATTGAATAAATTAACTATTCGCACAAGACCATTTGAAGAGCTGGCTCACTCTACTGAATTTTATGCTCGAATGCCAAGTTCGACTGACTCCAGCGAACCAATCCAACCCGATTTAGCGCTGTGTAGCTATTGATGGTCCCCAAACCGGCTCTCTGACATCACCCTCGGCCGATGGCAAGCGATATTTTACCCGACCATCCGCTGTAACAATGCCAAGCTCCCCGTTTTTGCCTCCCGATACCGCATAGATTAGACGACGGCCCCCAGGGGAAACACTGGGCGAATCTTCCAACCGGGCAGACGTAAGCTGACGCAGTCGTCCAGTATCAAGATCCAGAATGGCGATGTTAAATTCTGTGGCTCCCTGACCTTTATGGACTAGTGCCAGAGATTTACCATCAGGGAATACTTTAGCACGGGCATTGAATTTACCAGTAAACGTCAGCCGTTTAGGTTTGCCTTCAGCAACCACAGTACCGTTCGACAACCTGTCAAGCCCGATCTGATAAATCTGGGCACTGCCTCCCCGGTTAGATGTAAAGATCAGACTTTTCCCATCTGGCATCCAGTCTGGCTCAGTATCAATCGAGAAATGTGATGTAATCTGACTGAGTTTGTCAGTGGCCAGATCCATCACATAAATGTCCGGATTCTGCTCCTTGGACAGAACCAGTGCCAACTGCCTGCCATCAGGAGAAAATACCGGAGAGCTGTTCAACCCTTTGAAGTCAGTTATCTTCTGACGTTTACCGGTAGCCAGTTCCTGAATATAGATAGCCGGACGACCGGTTTCAAAAGAAGCATAGGCAACACGACTGCCGTCGGGTGACCAGCTCGGTGACAGTATAGGCTCTCTTGAACGAAGTATCTCGCGCTGGCGCTGACCATCGGCATCGGCATAGTTTAGACTGTAATCCGTATGTTCAGCACTTTTACGATCAGCAGTGACATACATGATTCGGGTCGAGAAATCGCCGGGAATACCGGTGATCTTTTCGTATATCGCATCACTGATATGATGAGCCAACCCGCGCAGCTGACTTTCATCGCCTCGAACCCTGCCTTTCATAATGCTTTTCTGGCGAACAATATCAAACAGCTGATAGTCCACTTCAAACGTATTGCCTTCCTGTTTAACCTCTCCGGTAACCAGGTAGGAAGCACCCAGTATATTCCAGTCACGGTAAACAACATCTTTGGCACTGGATGGAAAGCTGAGCATATCCTTTCTGGGCAAAGCTGCAAACAGGCCGCTGAAATGAAGGTTATCTTCTACAACAGAAGCCATATCTTCGGGCAGAATTTTCTTACCATTCCAGCTGAAGGGTGGTACTGCCACCTTGACGGCCTTGTCATTACCCTGGGTTACTTCGATTGTGAGAATGGCCTGAGCACTCTGCATTGATAACAGCAGGGCAACAAACAGAGATGAGACCAAAACGCTCCTACTTCGGAACCATGAAAATATTGCAGAAGAGATTAATAGGTAAACACGACGACAGGTGTCTTCCCTGAAGACAGTCTGCTTACTTTTAAAGCTGCCCGACAATCCGGCAGAAAACCATTGCAGTTGTTGCTTCATCTCACCAGATCCTCTGGCCTGAACCTAAAGTTAATGCGCTTGAATTTATTATCGAACACACGCCGTTCCAGCTTTTTCAATTCAGGAAAAGGCGCCGCCCTCTGTATCGCCTGTACGACAGAACGATCATAGGCATCATTACCACTGCCTTCAAGCAACCTTACTTCCAGCAAGTCACCAAAAGGCGACAGACTGAGCTGAACCAGAGCCACCATATTGTTACGGGCACTGGGCGGTCGGTTCCAGTTCCGGGCAATAAGGTTTTTCAGCAGTTCGGAGTAGTAAGCTACTTCTCCAGCCTCTTGTTCTGCCTGCTCGGCAGCAACTGCCTGAGCCTGTTCGCGGGCAACCCGCTCCTGCTCAAGCTGTCTGAGTAACGCTTCCTGTTGCTTTTTCTTCCTGTTTTCTTCAGCCAGACGCTGCTGTCGCTCTTGCTCTTTACGAGCTGCTTTTTCCTTTTTTGCTTTCTCTTTGGCTGCATGCTCTTTTTTCAGAGCCAGCTCTTTCTGTTTTTTAATTTCTGCCTGTCGGCGGGCTTCTTCTTTGCGCTTCTGAGCAGCAAGCTCACGAGCTTTTTGTGCCGAGTTGTCTACAACAGGCTTGGGCGCTGGCGGTATTGGCTTTGGCTGGGCAATTTCAACGACACTGGCTTTGATACTTTTTGGCGCTACAATCCTCAACTCATCTGCAGTTGACCAGTCCCAGGACACCAGACCCAGTATCAGAACGTGCAGCAGTAAGGAAAACACCACTGCAAACCCGTAACCCTGAAAAAGCTTATGATTCAATAAAGCACCGATCAATGGAATTTTCTTCATTACAGCCCTGCGTTCCACAACACCATGATCATGATTTGTTCTGACTGACAGTCAAACCAGCGGATAACACTTTCTATCATCAGCGCTTCGTCCGTTCATTGAGCAACGCAGGATCTGTAATCAATCCCACATCATTAACACCCACTCCCTGTAATCTGGCCATCAGCTCAACCACTGAGCCATAGTCAACTTTACGATCCCCCTTTATCAACACCCGGGTCTCGGGACTGGCAGAAAGAACCTTACCTACCTTCTCACTGATTTCATCCATTCCTTTGGCACTTTCCTGATGACCGCCCAGATCAATAAAGAACTTGCCATCGGACTGGACAGAGATAATCAGAGTCTTGGCATCATCAGGCAGTGGCATCGGATTACTGGTTGCCTTCGGAAGTTCTACCTTTACCCCCTGAGTCAGCATCGGGGCACTGACCATAAAGGCCACCAGCATGACCATCATGATGTCGATAAACGGCACCATGTTGATTTCTGACATCGGCTTGCGCCGGGTTCTGGATCGAGCCATGATTTTTTACTCGCTCCCTTAGCCTGCACTGTGACGACTGTGAACCTTGCGATGAAGAATACTGGAAAATTCATCCGCAAAGGTCTCGTAGTTCGACAGCAGGGCTTCCACTCTGGATGCGTAACGGTTATAAGCTACCACCGCAGGAATCGCAGCTACCAGACCAACCGCTGTCGTCATCAGAGCTTCAGCAATACCAGGAGCAACCGATGCCAGAGTGGCCTGCTGCACATTTGCCAGCCCACGGAAAGAGTTCATAATGCCGACTACGGTACCGAACAGGCCAACATAAGGACAGGTCGAACCGACACTGGCCAGAAAGGGCAGATGCGTTTCCAGTTTTTCCTGCTCACGGGAGATGGCCACTCTCATGGCTCTCTGTGTGGCTTCCATGACAGCATCAGCCTCTCCAGTACCCTGAGAACGCATGCGGGAAAACTCACTAAAGCCTGAACGGAAAACCAATTCCAGACCACCCAGGTCTTCTTCTTTGTCCAGCTCTTTATAGAGCTGGGTCAGATCCATCCCCGACCAGAAGCGATCTTCAAAGGCCATCATATTGCGTTGAGCGGAACGAATGAGTACGCCACGCTGAACGATCATCACCCAGGAAACAACAGATGCCACCACCAGCAGTATCAGCACCAGTAAAACGATCCAACTGGCATTGCCTACCAGTGACCAAATGGACATGCTATCTGCCACTGAAAACCTCGCTTTTAATTTGATTAATACTTGTTAGAGAAATGATCATCGACAATCATTCTGGAATCGGGCCAGACGCTGTGACTGCATTTTCATGATAAACAGGCAGTTATGGATAGTACCACCAATCTCAGGGCGAATTGCTGTCAGGACTTAATTTATTCCGTAAGGATTCTGTAATCGCTGTGGGTTTTCTGCTCTGACTGTTCAGGCAAGCCACCACAAACCGACCTTCACATATCAAAAGACCTTCACGAAAACACTGTTGCAGAAAAACCATCCTGGCTTTACCCATACTTTCAACTGCGACAGTCACGTTAAGAGAGTCATCCAACCGGGCAATGTGTTTGAACTGAACAGAAGCATCAACCACTACCAGCTGCTTCTTTTCCTTCAACAACTTCTGGTGGTCATAACCGGTAGTTCGCAGATATTCGGTTCTGGCTCGCTCCATAAACTTCAGGTAATTGACGTGATATACGATGCCGCCGGCATCGGTATCTTCATAATAGACTCGAATGGAAATAGAAAAGGTATCAGTCACAGAGCAGTTCACATAACATTAAACCAGATCAGAGACTGCCAGAGACGCCGATACCCTGGCAAGTTAATAACACGATGAACGACCACAATGAGGGAAATTATGAGGCGGAGGATAGGAGCCTTTATTGAGTTTTTCCTCATCCAGTCTCTGCTTGTTCAGGCGTTGCTCCTGCTCTGTTCTGCGTTGCAGCAAATCAGGAGCTGGAACGGGTTTGTGCAAACGTTTCAAGGCTTGGGTGGCTTCCGGAATCCCCCATCGAGCCGCCATGGAGTAACGCTCAACAGCCTGGGCTAAGGAAGCTGTTGTACCCACTCCCTGCTCGAAGCAGACTCCGGCATGATACAGATCAATCGGCAGCTGGCTGGAACCATGAAGCACCTGCGAGCAACTTGCTGCCGAGACAGAGAAAGGTGCAGAGTAGAACCCTGGACGCATTGGCGTCGCTTCCGTAGTAATAGTCTGACAACCACTCAGAGGAGTGAGCGACAGAACAAATAGACAGTAGATTCCTAAAATTCTCATGAGCATCAGCGTTTCCTTAGCCACTCGTTTTTCAAAAGAACGATCCAGATATTAAACCGGAAAGACTTATTCTTCTATCCGGTAGTCAAGCCCAAAATGCAAGTATGCGTGCTTGGTGACCATCCGCCCTCTGGGGGTTCTCATCATATAGCCCTGTTGAATAAGATAAGGCTCCAGGACATCTTCGATGGTATCCCTCTCCTCACTGATGGCAGCCGCCAGACTGTCTACCCCGACCGGCCCACCATCAAACTTTTCGATCATGGCTAACAGCAGCCGTCTGTCCATATGATCAAAACCGCTGGCATCAACATCCAGCATATTCAATGCGGCATCGGCCGTCTCCTTGTGGATCACACCATTCCCCTTTACTTCGGCAAAATCACGCACCCTTCTCAGCAATCGGTTGGCAATTCTGGGCGTTCCTCTGGAGCGTCGGGCAATCTCTCCTGCACCTTCCTTATCAATCCCCACCCCGAGAATTCCGGCAGAACGTTCTACGATATGAGTCAGGTCCTCAATATTATAAAACTCCAGCCTCTGTACAATACCAAAACGATCCCGGAGCGGAGACGTCAGCAGACCCGCCCTGGTTGTAGCTCCCACCAGGGTAAAGGGAGGCAGGTCCAGCTTGATAGATCGCGCAGCAGGGCCTTCACCGATCATGATGTCCAGCTGATAATCTTCCATCGCCGGATACAATACTTCTTCAACTACCGGACTGAGGCGGTGAATTTCATCAATAAACAGAATGTCATTGGGCTCAAGATTGGTCAGAAGAGCTGCCAGGTCACCCGCTTTTTCCAGCACCGGGCCAGAAGTCGTTCGAATATTGCTGCCCATCTCATTGGCAAGGATGTGGGAAAGCGTGGTTTTACCCAGCCCCGGAGGTCCGAATATAAGGGTATGATCAAGGGCATCATTACGAAGTCTTGCAGCCTGGATAAAAATTTCCATCTGCTCCCTGACTTTTGGCTGTCCCACATAATCAGCCAGTTTTACCGGGCGAATAGCCCGATCCAGCACCTCTTCCAGAGGGCGTTCTGAGGAGGATATCAATCGATCTGCTTCAATCATGTTCTAGCTCGTCTACCATTACTCTCAGCGTACCATCTCCAGTCTGTTAAAAAAATAATCCAGCTTTGGGAACAAAACGCTACATTTAATCGTCCAAGCACTCTGAACGTAAAAAGAGCACTTGCGAGCACTTAGCTGCCCGGGGGTGCATTACCTTTTAAACTTCGGAGTCATCGGACTCCTACACTCTCTGTTTTAAATTCTGATTAAAGGAAGTACTCAGAATGAATACACATTTGGTTTCTGGAAAAGGCCTGACTAACTCGGTCATGGCCTCCGTGATGTTCGGGCTTGTGCCCATTTATGTACAGTTTATTAAGCTGTCCGGAAATACCCTGTTCTGGAACAGGGTCATTTTCAGCGCTCTCTGCCTGACAATGGTCTGCTATCGCATGGACCGGCTTCGGGGCTTCAGGGCGGTTTTTCTCTGCCGGAAAACTGTGCTGATGCTATCCCTGGGTGGTTTGATTGTTGGCTTTCAGTGGTGGCTGTTTGTCTGGGGCCCCGTGAATGATAAAACACAGGATCTCTCCCTTGGCTACTTTTTGCTGCCACTCACCCTGGCATTAACCGGCAAGCTGGTATTTAACGAGAGACTGAACAAGGCTCATTACTTTGCCATGGGGTCTGCGTCATTGGGCGTGCTTGCCATGATTTGGCAACAGGGCTCATTACCCTGGGTCAGTCTGGCAGTGGCCGGACTTTATCCGGTGTATTTCATCATCCGTAAACCTTTGCAGGTCGATACCTTGCCAGCCCTGCTTTTTGAGCACCTGTTGTTCCTTCCGGCTGGTATTTTCATACTGATGAGTGATCAGAGTTTTATGCAAAACCTGACCCATTCCGTCACTCTTTGGTATCTGCTGCCAGGTCTGGGGCTTCTCTGCAGCCTGTCACTGATCTGCTACATCAACGCCTCCAGGCATCTGTCTGTCAGTTTGTTTGGCCTGTTGAGCTACCTGGAGCCTGCTTTGATATTTGTGGTGGCTGTCACCGTTCTCGGAGAAGTCTTCACCTTACAGCAGTGGCTCAGCTATAGCTTTATCTGGCTGGCAACGGCAGCCATCTGCGTCGACTCGGTCAGGAAGTTCATCCGGTAAACTACAAAGCAGACAAGCAGGTGAGACTCAATCATCTCACCTTTTAAAGTAAGACGCGGTGTTATCAGATCATACTTTTCAGAGCCTGACGAATCAGCTCTTCACTGGTCATGCCATCCTTGAGCAACTTACCAATGACTTTGCCGGCTTCCTGGGGCTTATAACCCAGGGCCACCAGAGCACTGACGGCTTCCTGTTCAATATCTTTTGCTCCGGCAGCCATTTCGCCACCGACAACCAGAGGCTTACCTTCCAGCAGAGGTGCTGACTGCCAACGATCCAGCTTATCTTTCATTTCAACAATCAGCCGCTCGGCTGTTTTTTTACCCACACCCGGCAACTTCACCAAAGTGGCACTATCACCTTCCTGCACACAGCGCACAAAAGCATCAGCTTCTATACCGGACAACAGGGTCAGTCCGAGCTTGGGACCAACCCCATTGACCTTGATCAGAGTTCTAAACAACTCCCGCTCATCACGATTGCTAAAACCGTATAGGAGCTGAGCATCTTCGCGCACTACAAAGTGGGTATATAACACGACCTCCTGACCAACGTCCGGCAGTTTATAAAAAACCGACATCGGAGCTTCCACTTCATACCCGATACCATGGGTCTCTATCAGCAAATGAGGGGGCTGTTTGTCAGCCAGAAGGCCCCGAATTCTTCCAATCATCCTGTTTTCCAAATCTTTTATTTTCTGACTATAAGGTCAGAACGCCTAACAATACGACGAGGGCGTAGAACTCCTGAGAATTGTCACTCTCTAATCACTAAGAGAAGTTCAATTCGATGATCTGAAGGAGCTGCCCCCTTGAAGAAACTTCGCACATTTCTGGGATCACTCTGGCAGATCCTGCCCGAGGCTGGCCTGGCCAGTGAATACCACCCAGCTGTACCCGGTGGCCCTATTCCCATCCCTTTCATCAAGTCACAAAAATCTTTGTTAAAGGAAGATTTCCCGGGACGCCCGGCAAACTCACCTGAGCTTGATAAGCCTGCTCGCAGCTTCATCAGTTATATACAAGGCTACAGCAGCCTCCCGATGAGAGATCGCGCTCTGGTTGCCCTGAGAAGTGCGTACATTTGCAATACCAGACACCTGATCCCGGATATTGCTCAATGCGCACTGGATACGGGACTGAAAGCCAGTGATGTACAAATGGTTTCCCGTGGCCATCTGGCACCGGGCTGGGACAACAAACAACGCCTGTTACTGAAAACCACTGAAGAACTCTACAAAGAACAGATCATAAGTCCGGAGAACTGGAAAGAACTGAAGAAAATCTACACGCCACAACAGATCCTGGATCTGGTGTTTTGCATTGCTTCCTTTCACCTTTGTGTCCACCCAAACTAAGGAGGCTGACCGGGAATAGACTGCCCTACTGCGGCGGCAGCAAATTGGTCTAAAAATCCGCTTTTGTTCGTCAAATAGCTCGCTATTCTCCTCACAAAACCGAATTTTCATCCTCAATTTTCTGCCGTCCTCGCTACGGGCGCTATTCTCGGTCAGCCTCCTGACTGCCCCGTAAGACGACGACGTCGAGTACCCGTAGCACCCGCCATCCTGACCAGACTGGAACGAGTATGAGCATGACAAAGAGCAACCGCCAGAGCGTCCGCAGCATCGCCCTGAGGGGTATCATTCAAGTCAAGGATCGACTTCACCATGTGCTTTACCTGGTACTTATCCGCAGAGCCTTTACCAACCACAGCCTGCTTGACCTGCCGGGCAGAGTATTCCGACACTTCAATATTGTGATTAACCACAGCCACAATGGCCGCAGCCCTGGCCTGACCCAGTTTCAGTGCCGAATCAGCATTTCTGGACATGAACACTTGCTCCACACCGACGGACTGCGGGATGTAACGTTCGATCAAAGTGCTGATGCCTTCATAAATCTGCTGCAACCGCTCAGGTAGAGGCGCCTCCCGGATGCGAATACAACCGGACGCCACATAATGTGTTTTATTGCCTACTTCTTCAATTAATCCATAGCCGGTAATTCTTGAGCCCGGATCTATCCCCATCAGGATGGCCATTCAGAATGTATTCTCAAGTCAGATATCGCTATTTTCAATGACAGCGTTTGATGCCCCCCGGGGTCAATGAGTGTGACAGCTTCTGCCAAAAAAATCTGACAGGCGAGGGTTCAAAGTCATGGTTATGTCAAAAGGATACTGTACACCCATACAATATACCAGCGGTGCCGGTGGGTATCAGAAACTTACAATTCAAGAACACTGAATTACCAAATTTGCCTGTGAGTAACGATAGAAGCAGCTTAGTATTTCTCTGGTAATACTTTCGTGGCGAGAACCGCAAAGATCATTGTTCTTGCTCAAGACTGTTTTACTCCACAAGATGATCCGGAAACGATTAATGTCCGACCTGCTAAAAACATTAATGATTATCACAGGCATCATTATTCTATTGTTTATGCTGCTGGTAGGCTTCAATGTCTGGGCGTTCACAGATGTTCCAGCCGGGCTGGTATCTCCGGAACAGAAACAAAAAACCCCGACACTTTCGTTATCGAGGCTCTTCACACCGACAGAACAACTTAGTCCAGCTGCGCCATCACTTCGGCAGGAATGTCAGCGTTAGTGTAAACATTTTGCACATCGTCCAGGTCTTCGAGACGATCCACCAGCTTCATGATTTTTTCCGCACCGTCTTTGTCCAGTTCAGTCCGGGTAGAAGCGATCATCGCTACTTCGCCGCCCGCTGGTTTCAAACCTGCAGCTTCAATAGCTTCTTTTACCGCCATGAACTCAGTCCACTCAGTGACCACTTCAATGGAGCCATCGTCGTTAGTCAGTACATCTTCAGCACCGGCTTCCAGAGCAGCTTCCATGACAGTGTCTTCATCCAGACCCGGTTCGAAGAAGATTTGCCCCTTACGCTCAAACAGGTAGGCTACAGAACCGTCAGTACCCAGATTACCACCATGCTTGGAGAAAGCATGGCGTACTTCTGCAACGGTACGGTTACGGTTGTCTGTCAGACATTCCACCAGCACCGCGATACCGCCAGCACCATAACCTTCGTAGGTCACTTCTTCCATGTTGGAATCGTCATCACCACCGGCACCACGAGCAATCGCCCTGTTGATGGTGTCACGGGTCATATTGGCACCCAGAGCCTTGTCAACCACCTGACGCAGCTTGGGGTTATCCTCGATATTCCCACCGCCCTGCTTGGCCGCCACCACCAACTCACGAATGATCTTGGTGAAGATTTTGCCACGCTTGGCGTCCTGAGCCGCCTTACGGTGTTTGATATTGGCCCATTTACTATGACCTGCCATAGAAAATACCCTTTATCTCTTCTTGAACAGGCCGGTAAAAACCGGCCTCAGCAATTTATAAAATGGTCGCAGACGTTTTCTGGAACAGCCGCAGACGCTCAGTGACTGGTTGCAGACGCCGGATCACGACGAATACGGATATTCAGATCGCGTAGCTGGGTAGCATCCACTTCGCCCGGAGCCTGAGTCAGCAGACAGGCTGCGGACTGAGTTTTCGGGAAGGCAATAACGTCACGAATATTATCGGTCCTGCACAGCAGCATAACCAGACGGTCAAGCCCAAACGCCAGACCACCATGGGGAGGTGCACCGTATTTAAGAGCGTCCAGCAGGAAGCCAAACTTTTCCTGCTGCTCTGCTTCCTCAATTTTCAGGATACGAAATACTGTCTGCTGCATTTCCTGGTTGTGAATACGAACAGAACCACCACCAACTTCATAACCATTGATAACCATGTCATAGGCACGGGAAAGTGCTTCAGCAGGATTTGCTTCAAGCTCTTCAGGTGAGGTCGTTGGCGCTGTGAATGGATGGTGCAGTGCGGTCAGTTCACCGTCGTCTGTTTCTTCAAACATTGGAAAGTCAACAACCCACAGTGGCGCCCACTCTTTCGTATACAAATTCAGGTCAGCACCGACTTTACAACGCAATGCACCCAGAGCTTCGTTGACTACCTTCTCTTTGTCTGCACCAAAGAAGACGATATCGCCATTGCTGGCATCCAGACGCTTCATAATCTTCATGGTGACATCGTCGCCCAGGAACTTGATGATCGGAGACTGTAGACCGTTTGCGCCGTTTTCGATTTCGTTGACCTTGATCCAGGCCAGACCCTTGGCACCGTAGATGCTGACAAACCGGGTGTAGTCATCAATCTGCTTACGGGAAAGTTCAGCTCCACCGGGTACTTTCAGCGCGGCTACACGCCCCTTCGGATCTTCAGCCGGTCCTTTGAAGACCTTGAATTCAACTCCGGCCATCAGATCAGCAACGTCCACCAGCTCCAGAGGGATACGCAGGTCTGGCTTGTCAGAACCATAAAGGTTCATGGCTTGTGCAAAAGTCATGTGCGGGAATTCACCCAGCTCAACACCACCTACCTTTTTAAAAGTGGTCTTAACCAGGTCTTCAGCCATACCCATGATCCGGGACTCGTCCATGAAGGAGGTTTCGATATCGATCTGAGTAAATTCTGGTTGACGGTCAGCACGCAGATCTTCGTCACGGAAGCATTTTACAATTTGATAGTAACGATCAAAACCTGCCACCATCAGCATTTGCTTGAACAGCTGGGGAGACTGTGGCAGCGCAAAGAACTTACCTTCGTGAGTTCGACTGGGTACCAGGTAATCGCGGGCACCTTCCGGGGTCGCACGGGTCAGAACAGGGGTTTCAACATCCAGATAACCCTGCTCATCCATAAAGCTGCGAACAGCACTGGTCAGCTTGCTGCGAAGGATCATTTTTTCCTGCATTTCCGGACGACGCAGGTCAATAACACGGTTTTTCAGACGAACTTCTTCACCTACATCGGTGTAGCCTTCGATCTGGAAAGGCGGTGTCTGGGCTTCATTCAGGATTTCTACCTGCTTACCCAACACCTCAATTTCACCGGTGCCCATATTGGTGTTTACAGTGCCTTGGGGACGGGGGCGTACAAATCCGGTGATTTTCAGCACATATTCACTGCGTGCTTTATCAGCGAGAGCAAACGCCTCTTCGGTGTCAGGATCAATAACAACCTGGGCGATACCTTCACGGTCTCGCATATCCAGGAAGATCACACCACCATGGTCGCGACGTCGGTGTACCCATCCACACAGGGTAACCTCATGCCCGTCATGGGAGAGATTCAGTTCGCCGCAATAATGGCTGCGCATAACATACCTCGAAACTGGGGGGCTGTTCAGGTTCAGCACAGAATTATCTGAAATTTTGTGCCTGAATTTATGGTTTTGAGTCACTCCGGGTGAAGCACAACCTCAGCGCTCAAATGACCGAATTATTCACTGGCGGCTGCAGCGCCGCCCGAGCCCTTGGCAGGGCCCTGATTATCATTGCAGGACAGATTCTTCTTATTGCCACTCTTGAAGTCTGTTTCATACCAGCCGCCACCTTTCAGCCTGAAGGCCGGGGCACTCAACATTTTTTTCAATTCAGGCTCACCACAGACACCACAGTCAGTCAGAGGTGCATCGCTGAACGCTTGAATCACTTCCTGCACACCACCGCAACTTCCGCACTGATATTCGTAGATCGGCATTGAATCTGTCTATCCTTTGTTTGCCATTGTCAGAACTGGGGCATTATACCTGAACCCTTGATTTTCACCAGATAGTGTCCAGACCAATAATCAGAAAATAGAGACGGGATCAGGGATATTTTCGATGACTGTGCAGACTTTACGAAAGACGAGGAAGGGAGCCCCTCCCCGCTGCTCTCAAACTCGATTACTTTTGCTGATTTGAACAGCTGCCTCCTGCTGCTTTTCCAGCGACTCAGCGACTTCCAGTAGAATCGACTCAAAATCCTGCAAATGCTCAGCAACACTCTTGCGTTGAGCATCCACATTCTCAGCCACTTCATCGAGGTGATCTTCTTTCACATCCTGAGTTTCCTGACCTTCTTCCAGCTTTGATTCCATCCAGAGGCGGGCAAAAACCTGAGGACTGCTTGCACCTTCAAAACTGAGATTATCACCCCGGTGAGTCTCCGCTGCAGGGTTGACTGCATCCTCCAGCGCCTTTTCTGAGGGGACGCTATGCAAAGCAATAGCGAACCCTTCTTCCACTGCAGGAGAGTTTCTTGCCTGAGGTTTATCGTCAAGGAGCTGAACAGCACTTCTCAGCTCTGCAGGGTCAGAGGGAGAGAATACCTGTTGCAGAGTCTCCAGATCCTCAGTGGCAAGAAACTGGTTAGCACCCTCCTCAAGCTCAATCCGGTCATCCTCTGACCGGATTTCACCTTCTTTGTGCTCTTTATCCAGCGACTTTACTCCGTCCTCGTTCTGCTCCCTTCTTCTGAACTCCCTTACCTGCTCTTTCTGAGCCCTCTGTTCGAGCTCTTTTACGGCTTGCACACCTTCTTCACCGGTTTTCATAGCAGCAGGATCGAACCGCTGACGAATTCGCCCCAGCAGACTGTTAACACGCACAAACTCTGAGGTCACTGTATTCAGCTGCCTGTTAGCTTTGAGTAATGCGGCATGATCTGCGGTATTACTGGCTTCCAATGTCTTCATCTGCTGGCTCAGAGCACTGATTTCTGTGGCAACACCTGCAATTTGATACTCGAGCGCTGTAATTTCATTCATCAACCGGTTTATTTGACCACCGCTGCTATTGTTACCGGCTTGATTAGACTGAGCACTGGCCAATTCAGCCTCTTTCAGGGTTTTATGAAGATTTTTGCTGGCCAGGAGTTCTACATAGACGTCCCGCTGAGCCGCTATGTCATTTAAATCCCTGGTTCTGGATCGAATAGTTTCTCTTAGATTAAGGGCATTGACTGCACTATCCTCCCTCCTGCTTTGCTGATAGAGCCGATTGCTGAAATTCTGATCGATAGAAGCAGCACTCACCATAGCCTGAGCATCACTGATCATCCCTTTAACAATAAGAATGAGTGACTGAGTGTCACTAATATCTATATCCTCAGCATTGAAGCGACGATTGAATTCATGCACTGCTGCCCTGAAGCCATCCAGTCTGGCGTCAAAAGCTCTTTGGAGAAAGTCACGGCTGTCGGCATTGGAGACGCCTGGCTGATCTGGACTGACACTGACCGCCTGTCCGCTATTGCTATTTTGCGAGCTGGAAATCGAATTCGAATGACTGAATCCCTGGCTCACCTGCGCCTGTGCTGGAGTTTGAGATACCTGCCCACTCTGTTGCACAGGAGTCTGGGATATTCCGGAATTGGGATCGACTGGATTCATAGTCACTTCCTCCCTGAAGGTTCTATAAGATAGTGCTTTAGTTGTTTGGCCTGTTTTCGCTCTTCTTCCCACCCTTTGGATGATTTCAGAATTTTCGCTGCATTTGACAGTGCTTTCACCGCCAATTTTCGATTTTTCAGACGAATAAAGCACTCCGTCATACAAATTGAAGGACGAGGATCTTCATTATCCAACCTTTCGGCATAACTCAGTGCGGGGATTGCAGCTGCATCCTGGTTTAAATGATGAAGTGCCAGCCCTATTCCCAGATAGTAACGAGAACTGCGATGATCCAGAAGAGCCAGATAACGGAAGACTTTAAGAGCTTCTGCATAGTGACCAATACCAAAATGACTGAATCCGAGCTGATAGATGGCTTCCATCTGGCCCTGATCCAGCCCTCTTAATTCACGTATCGTTCCGCCCCGTCTTAAATAAGTCAGCCAAAGGTCTTTTCCTGCTTCAGCATTTTGCTGCAAGCTGTTCATATTTCATCCCTGAAAAATAAATGATCTCAATTCATTATAAACATTCATTTTTTTCTGACTTTCATTCATTAATCCTGTCAAACCAACAAAAAGAAATTAAAAGAACTAATTTTTATTCATTAAGATAATTTGCAAAATATCAGATCGCTGTTTTACTCAAGTACTCATATTGCCTAAACACTTAATCAAAAAGGGCTGGGCCTGATAATTTCAAGTTTCATGTCTTCTTACGTTTGAAACTTGTCGTTATAACTACGATGAGTGCTGCTCTAATGTTGGCATTCGTTTAGCTGGCAAGTCGGCTGATGGAGATAGTTGTGGCATATTAGGTCTGGAAAATATCATAGGCGTTGCCAGAATTGAGCAAGACACTGTTCATGTTCGGTTCTGCGGCACTTCTATGAGTACGAGGACATGACTGTTATTCACCTCGATGTCGGTTATACAGTCGGTGCCTTTAGGGGCGGGATTGCTGGATAGCTTTATCATACAAGGATGCGGCCCCGCTAAACGCTTGTACAAAAGATGTGAGATTTTTCTAAACCCTGTTGCATCCTGTTAAGGATTGTATAAGAATCACTCTTAGCCCTATGGGGAGGTTTCGCAGTACATTCCGTCCGAGCAGTACAAGGATTTTTGAAACCAGGGCTAGAACACACATCGAATGCAGCAAGGAGCTGAACACTAATGAAACTCGCACAAATCAGTGCACTGAGTGCTGCCATTTTTATGGCTACCTCTGCTCAGGCTAACGCCTTCCTGGACGAATCAAGCCTGAATCTGGAGTTGCGCAACTTCTATCAAACCAAAACCAAGGATGACGGCTCGACCGACTCCTCCAACTCTCAGTGGGCTCAAGGCGTTCGTCTTGACTTCTCCTCTGGCTACTTTCAGAATATAGTCGGACTGGACTTGGGTGGTTACTACTCTCTGAAGCTTGGCGCTTCCGATATTGACGATTTTGTTGGCAACCCTGGCTTGCTCAGAGTGGATAGCGACGGCGATTCCCACAGCTACGGCAAAACATCCTACGCAATTAAATTCAATCTTGCTGACATGGGTGTAGCGAAATACGGACGCATGTTCCTGGATACACCTCTGGTCAACGACTCTGACAGCCGTGTTCTGCCAAGCCTGAGCGAAGGCTTCTATGCAGACATCACCTTATCCGGCTTGTCTGCTCATACAGCCTGGATTACAAAAGGCAATGGTAAAACCGAGTCAGGCTTTGAAGATTACGAGGTAGGCGACGACAGTGAAGCAGTAATGACACTGGGTGGTGCCTACGACTTTGGTAACGGTCTGGAATTAAGCGCAGACTATGCCAGCCAGAGCAACTATGCCAAGAAATACTTGGGCGAAGCCAGCTTCTCTACAGAAGTTGAAGGTGTTGAAGTGGGTGTGGCTGGTCAGTACGGGCAAGTCGAACTTACTGGCGACAGCAAGCCAGCGACTGGAGACAAGAGTCAGTACACTTATGGCCTGAAAGTGGCCGCTGGTGTAGGCCATGCCGACTTTGGCATTGCGTACACAAAAGTTGAAAGCACAGACTTGGGCCCATACAAAATTGGCTGGGCTGGCGGTGACGATGACACCGGTTACTTTGGCTATAACTCTATCCAGATCTCTGACTTCAACAGCAATGGCCAAAAAGCCTGGGGCTTCTCTGCAGGATATGATTTTGAAGGCGTCGTTGACGGCCTGAGTGTCAAGGGTATTTACGTCATGGGTGAAGTTAAGTCTGAGGACGAAACTGAATACAACCTGGACATCAATTATGCAATTCCTCAGGTTGAGGGTCTGACTGCCCGCCTGAGATACGCAAATAATACTGTTGAAGCCAAAGGTGCAGACGATGTTGTCAAGACCGACACACGTGTCATCCTGAAGTACAACGTCGCTGTATTCTGATCTAACCATCAGAAGAGCAATCTTATGAAGCCTCTGCACATGCAGGGGCTTTTTTATTGCCGAAAGCAGCAAACCGACTTAAACAGCACCCCATCAAAAGGCAATCATTGCTAAACAAATACACCAGACACTAAAAAGGGAGGCTGAATACCTCCCTTGAAGGACTGAGAAGAACTCAAAGAGTCAACACCAGCGTCATCACGAAGCGGCGTATTCCTTAAGCTTTTTCAAAGGACGCACCTTGACCTGAATACTGGCCGGCTTGGCGGGCACATCCATTAACTCGCCAGGCTTGAATGGATTGGGTACGCCTTTCTTGGCTTTCTGAGCAGGTTTTTTCCTGGTCACGATCTTGAGCAGTCCCGGAAGAGTGAACTCGCCACAGCCCCGCTTCTTGATATGACGTTCTACCAGTATTCCCAACTCTTCCAGCACAGCGCCCACTTCTTTCCGACTCAAACCGGTACTCTCTGAAATATCAGCAAGAATCTGGGTTTTACTGTACTTATCCTTGATAGCTGTGGCTTTCTTCGCTGCCATACAATTACTCTCCTGATGGATTTTCCCTGTAGGTTACCTTCCGCACCAACGGATTGTGATCTGCCACTTCACCAGGCTGATTTAATGTTTCACGAGGCAAGTCCGAAAAATCGGACATTAAACTTCCCTAACCTCAGAGAGCCTGCAAAACCAGACTTTTGAAACATCTGAAATCACTATAACAAGTGATTTTTTACAGTGGTAGTCTTTTTTACACCCTTTTAAGCATTGCAATAGCCCACTATATAAGGGGCATAGAAAGAGTTTGAGATAGAGGCACAATGACGTTACATTAATCCTTACAGCAGTGTTACGCTGTGGCTTTTTGTTGCCCGTTTGTTTGCGCGCTGAATTGACCGCATTACTGATTTCAAAGCATTCCCATAATTTCGGGAGGCAGTCACTTCATAGAGAGCTTGCAGCAAGGAGCTTTATTGATGTTTAACCGGTTTAAGGCGCTTTTTAATGCAGTAATGCCTGAAATCGGCATATTTTTACAGTCACACACATAACAACCAAAAGGACTCAGCACTTGAAACATCTTAAATTTATCCACATGATCTTAGGCATCCTTTCACTGGCAGCATTAATTGTGGAGGGGTCTGTCCTCAATGTGCTGCTGGGTGGCGCACTGGCTATCGCCTCAGCTACCATGCTGCTGCTCACTGCCGCACTGATTCACCTCTGCCTTGGCTGCTATCTGACAGTCTATCGTGGCAAGAAATCCTTTTTGCAGGCAATGGCTTCAGTTATGCTGATTGCAGCGACTGCACTCAGTGGCTGGGCAATATTTTCTCACCAGACACCTGAGATTCCATCCTCACTACTCCTTGTTGCCGGGGTTCTGCTGCACGTCGTAATCAACCTGAGATCCTTCAACCCCACAAGCCCAATGGAAATCGTAGATTCCGATAGAGAAACAGGCACCGTCAAGTGGTTCAACGTTTCAAAAGGCTTCGGCTTTATTACCCGGGATAGTGGTGAAGATGTCTTCGTCCACTACCGCACGATACGTGGAGAGGGTCACCGGACACTGTCTGAAGGGCAAAGGGTAGAATTTATCGTGGTGGAAAAAGATAAGGGACTGCAGGCAGAAGACGTGATTGCTGCACCCAAAGGCCGCTAACATCAATACTTTTAATGAATGGGGCTCTTTCCGGCCCCGTTAAGGCTTCTGACCCTTATTAATAATGAGGAGGAGCAGTCTCCTTCTGTTCTTCCAACCGAGAGCTGGACATAGCCATTAATTGCTTCTTCAGCTGAATCATTTCCTGCTTCAAACGATCAATCTCCTGCTGCTGACGGGTGACCACCTCATTAAGCTGGGCAACGGTATCTTCCTGAAAACTGAGCTGGGTCTGCAGCTCAATCAATTCCTCTTTCATTTCACTCCCCCCACTCATTCAAAGCAGCTGAACAATGATTCCAGCTTCTTTTTGATCTCAGCGACCTGCGCCTGCCCGTATGGCTTGGCTGGCAACCTGCCCCAAACAGGGTTTGGCCAGGCAACATCACTTTCATAACGGACAATATGATGAACATGCAACTGTTTCACAATATTACCCAGAGCCGCCACATTCATTTTATCCGCCTCAAAGACATCATTCAGAATGGCTGCCGTCAATGACGACTCACAGGCCAGCTGTAGCTGCTGCTCTTCATCAAGATGAAAAGACTCATAAACCCCTGCCACCCTGGGCACCAGAATAAACCAGGGATACTGACTGTCATTCATCAGCAAAACCCGGCAGAGGGGCAGATCCCCCATGACAAAGCAGTCCTTATCCAGTCTGTTATCCAGCTGAAATTCGCTCATAATTACTCCGATTAAGCCGAGTTGCCAGTAATAATTTGCAGCACTATAGCTAACCTGCCGGTGAAATTCGACTGTGTTTCACTCAGTAGCCATGACGTCTCTGCACAACCGTAGTAATATGCAGCTTTTGCGTTTTGATAATCGGATAACTGAGCACATGCGTACTAGTCAATCCTTGATCTCCACCCTCAAGGAAACACCTTCTGATGCCGTCGTCGTCAGCCACCAGCTGATGCTGCGAGCAGGCATGATCCGTAAACTGGCATCCGGTCTCTACAGCTGGATGCCGATGGGTCTGCGCGTTCTCCAGAAGGTAGAGAACATTGTTCGTGAAGAGATGAACCGCTCTGGCGCGCAGGAAGTCCTGCTGCCTGCCGTGCAACCGGCTGAACTCTGGCAGGAAACCGGACGTTGGGATCAATTTGGCCCCGAACTGCTTAGATTTAAAGACCGTCATCAGCGCGATTTCGTCATTGGTCCTACTCATGAAGAAGTCATCACCGATATGGTTCGAGACACTATCAGCAGCTACAAACAGCTGCCCATGAATTTGTACCAGATCCAAACCAAATTCCGTGATGAAATCCGCCCCCGTTTTGGCCTGATGCGTGGTCGAGAGTTCATTATGAAGGATGCCTATTCATTCCATTCCAATGACCAATGCCTCGGTCGTGAATACGAAAACATGCACGATACCTACAACCGTATCTTTACTCGTCTGGGCCTCAATTTCAGGGCTGTAGAAGCGGATACGGGCTCCATCGGTGGCAGCGCCTCACACGAAATTCATGTCCTGGCCGAATCTGGAGAAGACGCCATCGTCTTCAGCAACCAGAGCGAATACGCAGCCAACATTGAAAAAGCAGAAGCTCTGGCACCTGCTCACGAGAGAGCAGCTCCGTCTGAAGAAATACGCCTGGTTGATACCCCCGAAGCAAAAACCATTGCAGACCTGGTTGCGCAATTTGATCTACCCATTGAGAAGACGGTCAAGACTCTGATTGTTGCAGCAGACGAAGAATCAGAAGCGGACTTTGTTGCCCTGATGGTTCGTGGCGATCATGAACTGAATGAAATAAAAGCGGAAAAACTGCCTGAAGTTGCAGCACCTCTGCGCTTTGCAACAGAAGAAGAGATCAAGCCCGTCATGGGAGCCGGACCCGGCTCTCTGGGCCCTGTTGGCATCAGTATCCCATGTATTGTTGACCGCACAGTTGCGGTCATGTCTGACTTTGGGGCTGGCGCCAACACAGATGGCAAACATCAATTAGGTATCAACTGGGAGAGAGACGCATCTTTCGACCGCATCGCCGATTTGAGAAATATTGTAGAAGGCGATCCCAGCCCATGCGGTAAGGGCACCCTGGAAATCAAGCGCGGCATCGAAGTGGGCCATATTTTCCAGCTGGGCACCAAATACTCTGAGTCAATGAACGCGACCGTTCTGGATGAAAACGGAAAAGCCGTGACTATGGCAATGGGTTGCTACGGGCTGGGCGTTTCCCGGGTCGTCGCAGCCGCCATTGAGCAAAATCATGACGATCGGGGAATCATCTGGCCCGCAAGCATTGCGCCTTTCCAGATCGCCATTATTGGTCTGAAGATTGAGAAGTCTGAAGCCGTTCGGGAAGCCGCCGAGAACCTCTATAAGGAACTGACTGAAGCGGGCTACGACGTCCTTCTGGATGATCGTAAAGCCAGTCCGGGCGTCAAGTTTGCCGACATGGAACTGATCGGTATTCCACACCGGGTGGTCCTGAGTGATAGAGGGCTGGCAAACGGTCAGGTAGAATACAAATATCGCAGGGCAGCAGATCGCGAAGACGTGGCACTCAGTGAAATTTCCGACTTTCTTAAGGAACGTCTGGCCTGAACCGTTTATCAAACGGCCGTCGTTTTATAATAAAAACAGCCTGATTACAGGTTTCACCCTCGCACTTTTGTTGACTCCGACAACCGGCTGGAGTCAGCAAAAAGTGGATGAAGGGCTTCGGATCTATCTTGAAGAGGCTCTCAGCACCACTGAGAGCTTTTCAGATCGTTTCGAGGCAGAAGTCTGGCTGGTCGATATGTCCAGCCGGCTAACGCCGTTCATGAAACATCAGAGTCCTCGACAGCGCCTGGAGCTGCTCAAAAAAATTCACAAAAAGGCCACTGCCGCTAAACTCTCCCCCGAACTGGTGCTGGCATTAATTCAGACAGAATCCTCTTTTGACCGATTTGCTGTTTCTTCTGCCGGAGCCCAGGGCCTTATGCAGGTTATGCCATTCTGGAAAGACGTCATTGGCCGCCCACAAGATAACCTGACCGACGTAGAGACCAACCTGAAATATGGTAGCCATATTCTCAGTTATTATCTGGAAAAGGAAAAAGGCAACCTGACCCGGGCATTAGCCCGTTACAATGGCAGCCTTGGCAAAACCTGGTACCCGGAGCGAGTGTATAAAAACTGGGATCGTCACTGGCGCAATGACTGAGATGTACTTCATAAAACTATGTCGGCACCTGATCAGCCCGTAGTAAATTCGGAAAACTCCTGTTCAGGTTCGAGGGAAACACTAACGCCAGTAACTCGAGCCATGGGAGGACCGCTTTGCAGCCAGGCTTCCAGCTTGTCCAGCTCTCTCTCTTCACCACACATTAAAACTTCAACCCTCCCGTCTGGCAAATTCTTTGCCCATCCGGTAATCCCCAGCTTTCTGGCCTCTTGCTGGGTTGAGCCGCGATACCAGACGCCCTGCACCCTCCCCTCAACCATTGCACGTCTGCACTGATTAGCCATTTTCATCAACCATATTCATCAATACCCGGATGCTCTCTTCAAGGCTTTCCTTTGTCTGAGGCCCATACAATATTTCTATCAGTTTTCCCTGTGGATTAACAATCATGGTCGCAGGCAATACCTGAGGACTTCTGGTCTCCAGCAACACCAATGGACTCTCGGTAATAACAGGAAACCGAATACCCATATTTCTGGCTTTTTTTATCAGTTCTTTTCCCTGACTGTCATCAAAATCATACCCCAGAACCTGAACCTTTCCGTCACTGGCCAGGGCATTCAGCTCCGGAATCTCTTCACGACAGGGCCCACACCAGTGAGCCCAGATGTTTATAGCAGTCCACCGACCCTTATCATCTTTGAGAAAAACGCCTTTTCCCTGAGTATCTGTCAAATCCGGTTTAGAGCAGGCAGACAGAAACAGAGTGGTCAGTACCAACGGAAAGAAGCGGAAAAAAAATTGTCGCATTAGCCTCAGACCCTGTGATGAGTTTGTTCTGATTCTAGCTGGAATATCTCATAAAGTCGCACGGAAGCCTGTTGGAGCGAGACTGCAACACAAAAATAATGGCAATAACAGGCATCAAGGATTCAAAACAACGGGCAATGACTGGTAACACCTGTTACGAAAGCCTGATGATCAGCTTGCGGCTGTGCATGAAACCTAACCGATCACATTCATTAAATGAAATTTTGACTGAGGTCAGTATTTTCAGGATTCAGTAAAGAGGTCATCCAAAGGGCAATCGAGTACAACCCGCTGCTGTTCATTCAACTGTTTCAGTCGATCAACCAGTTGACCATACCATACAGGCTTATCCTGAGTCACAACAGACTCCAGCTGCTGATCCGATGGATATGACCAGGGGAGCTGCTGGCAAAGGTTATTGAGTTCCAGATGTCTGAGATCCCTGGCCAGTATCATTTCACCCAGATCATTTTTACTGACCACTCCCTCCTCCAACAGGCAGCTGGTGTAAAGCTCCCAATCCTCAAGAGAGAGATTCCATCCCGACTGGTGCAGCTGTTCGAGCTTGAAACTCAATCCTTTTTGAAACTGCTCATTAAATCCGTTCAGGATCACCAGAACACCCATTAAAGGTGGAAGCGCCTCGTTCCGGGTCTGGTTGGATAAAGCGAAACTCCTGACCAGTACGGCACCAAAAAGAACCAGTATCCAACTTAAATAAATCCAAAGCAGGAACACGGGAACGGCCGCAAAAGCACCATAGATCAATTTATACGACGGTGACAGAGTAATAAACAGAGCAAAGCCACTCTTTGCCATTTCAAGCAAAAAAGCTACGATCAGCGCTCCTGTAAAAGCGTGACGAAAAGGTACATATCGATTGGGTACAGCCATATAGAGTAAAGTAAAAACAATGCTGCTCAACAGAATGGGAGTTAAACCTAAGAGCCACTGATCAACCCCAAGATAGGCAGTGGTATCAGCTATCAGCTTAAGGGACGCCAGATAAGATGTCAGCACAAAACCAACACCGAGCAGGAAGGGCCCCATGCTCAGAATCGCCCAGTAGAGCAGGAAGCCGACAATTCCCCGGCGAACCCTGTCTACCTGCCAGATCTGATTAATGGCACCATCAATGGTCCTGAGCATCATGAATGCCGTGACCACCAGGAAGGCAACGCCCAAGCCAGTCAACTTTCGGGCCTGCTGGGAAAAGCTGGAAAGATAAGATTGGATCTGCTCGCCCGCTGTCGGAACAAAGTGACTGAATATAAAACTCTGAACTATCTCGCCAACCCCCTGGAAAGAAGGAATAGCCGATAACATACTATAAGTAACCGTCATCATCGGCACCACAGCAAACAGTGTCGTATAAGTCAGAGCAGCGGCGTTATTGAGGCAACGGTGCTTAAAGAAAGTATCAGAGACAGACAGGAAATAGGCACGGAGCCACTGAACATATTGAGCCTGTGAAGAAGTGGAAAAAAGCGAGTCTGGCATAACGAATCCCTGATATTGAAAAGAGCCTGACCCGAGGATTTTCAGCCAGGCTCCAACTCAGAGAAGCGTATCAGTTCTTATGCCCCGGAGGAAAGCCATTCAGTATCCCCTCAACTGCGGCATTAATTTTTTCACTCCGCTCTTCGGGTGTGGCACTGTTGGAAAGGGTTTATTGTTAGATCTGCGTCCACCAGCCAGCTCTGACAGTAATCGGTGGAGAATTATAGGGTTGATTTGGTTAGAAGTGTGTGAATTTACAGAATATTTGCGGGCTACATGACTTCAATTGCACCGAACCCCATTCAACGATAATCTTCCCATCACAGAAATAATACTTCAGGCATCAGCCTGTCGAAACAACTGCCTGTTATGAAAATAGTTCGAGAGCAAAGCCATATGAGCGTTACGATTTACCATAACCCCCGCTGCTCAAAGTCCAGACAGACTTTGGCCCTGATCGAAGCAAAAGGTATCAGCCCTGAGGTAGTGCTTTACCTGGATACCCCGCCCAGCGAAGCCGCTTTGACTGACATTCTGAAACAACTCGGTAAGAGCCCCGAAGAACTGATGCGCAAGGGCGAACAGGAGTACAAGGACCACATCAAAGGCCAGGAACTTTCAGAGCAGCAGCAAATTGCAAAAATGATTACCTACCCCAAAATGATTGAAAGACCCATCGTCGTAAGCAACGGTCGGGCGCGTGTCGGTCGCCCGCCAGAATCCGTTCTGGAGATCCTTTAATCGTGGACCTGAATCAAAAAGCCAGGCTATGCTATCGGCTGAGCCTGCTACTCTACTTCTGCCTGCTAGCTTCGCAGATCGCAAAAGTGCTCTGGCTGCACCCACCTCAAAATTCGCTATGGATGATTGCGTCTTTCACGATTGTTCCACTGTTGCTACCTCTTTACGGGTTGATCAGGCGACAGCCAAGGGCATCGGCCTGGTTATGCTTCATTCTCTGTTTTTACTTTATCAGCGGTGTGCTTGACGCCTGGTTTATCAAAAACTCCATACATGGATGGCTGATTACCGCATTCAGCAGTGCGCTGTTTGTATCTGCCATGATGTTTACCCGCTGGCAGGGGCAGTTAAACAATCAGCCCGCTGACTGAACCTTTCTCAGAAAGACCGACCTTTTTCTTCTCAAAAAAAAGCTCCTGCGTTGGCAAGAGCTTTATTTTTCGTCAACCGATTCTAATAGGACAGCTGAACTTCGATGGCTGAACCGGCCTCTTCCACCGTTGAGGGTGGACTGCTGATGATACGTTTCTCGCTGACACCTTCATTCCGCAGAAAATCATAAACCAGATTAAGACGGTCAGTGGCCAGCTTATTCATTTTTTCCTGATTCGCTGGCCAGTTTATCAACAGCCATTGCTCTGCCTCTTTGATACGCTTGCTCTGACTGGCATCACCCACTTCGGGTAATTTTCGATTGTGGGCCCTGAGATACATTTGCTCAATCAAATGCCCTCTGACGTCAGCCGGAATCTCTGTCACCTCTCCCGGCTTTGTTTGATGGATGGCCGAATAGAGTTCAACCAGATCGGACTCAAGCTCTGACCTGGAGAGACTGGGCCAATCTTTATTCTTGCTGGCTATTGCTTTCAGAGACAGACTGAGTTCAGGCCTTATTCTGAGCACTCGACCCCAGCCCTTCAATTGTGTTTTGTCGTTTTCTGTCAACACAGCCTTACCCGACGGCATCTGTATATCACCGGATAAAATTGGCTTGATACCGGCCTGGCTGGAAAGGTACTGCAGGGGCTGTTCCAGCACACGCTCCCATGCCTCCCTCGTAGCTTCCGCTGCCGCAACCTGCGGCGACAGCTCGTCGCGATTCGTAACGTCTATGGAAATGATGGACTGAGGGTTAGCCATCAAAGCTTTCACGTGATTGATATCCAGCTCAGGCTTGACAGGCTTGCCTGTAAGCTTTGAAAAAGTCAACTTGCCCTTGCTGCCTCCTCCTGCAGAGGAAGTAAGATTAAGGTTTACACGACTTCCGGCCAGATCATATCCGGCAACAGACCGATCTGAAACAGGCAGCAAAGACAAATCCACATCCCTGGCAGCAATGTTAAGTCTCGAGGTTACTGCATTCTTCAGATCGACACTGCCTTTCATAGAGAGTGGAACACGCTCAAGCCATTGCCCATTGAGCTGAAAGGTGAATTGTTCCGGATTCATCACTGCCAGCTCCACCCGACTGTTACTGAATAGTTTACGATTCTGCTTTTGGGATGACTGGACAGCGCCATTGAATTCGATATTTTTTACGGTGAATGGTACAGAACCATCAGCGGATAATGAACGATTAAGCGTTTTTGCGACTTGCTCCAAAGGACTGCCATTGATCGTCAACAAGCCACCCCTGAATGAAAGGTCTTCGACAAAAGCTTTCCGGGATCTGAATTGGAAACCCTCTGCAAATAATTCTTTCCAGCCCAGATCAAGACCGGAGTTCAAATCACGATATTCACCCTCCAGCACTTTCGCCGTGCCAGTCAGTTCCACCCCGTGATCCTCGGACCATTCAACAGATAAGTCTGTCGAAAGGCGGCCTTCCAGCGAACAATTTGAACATTCAAGAAAGTTCTGGCTGACAACATCAGCCAGTGGAAGCTCATCAATGGATAACTGACCAGACAGTGCCAGTTTCTTTAAATCAATAATACCACCCAGTGACCACTTGATGTGACTTGAATCCCTGACAACTTCAACATCTATTTGATCAGGACGATAGGTTTTCAGCTCCATTTTACTGAAATCAATACTGACCACTTTACTGGAACCGGTCTGTTCGGAGTTCACTACTCTCATCGATCCGTCTTCGAAGACAAACTGCTCCGTTTCCCTGAGAAATTGATAAAGGTTGGGCATGGGTGGTTTCTGACCGATGATCGCCAGATCAATAAAAATTCCGGGCTTTTTAAAGTCGATTCGATCCAGGTCAATGGCTTGTTTCCACAGGGAAGTCCAGGCAACATTGACAACCATAGATTCTGACTTAAGAGTAATTCCGGGCGAGATTCTGAGCTCCGGATTGGTGAGCAGGAATTTACCGGATAAGAAAGAGTACTCTTTCTTAACGGGAAGGACTTCAACCCCGGTTTGATTTTCTATTTGCTGGAGCAGCTGGTCTGTATACCGACCAGGTACCATTAGCATCACTGAAATCAGAAACAGCAGAATGGCCAGAATAACAACGACAAAGAGCACAAACCGGATAGCCGGCTTCTGGGTTTGCATACTTCTTCTCTTGATTACCAATTCATGACTTGTTTGACGAAGGGTATGGTCAACTTCCTTTTGGCCCTCAATGAAGCACTGTCCAGCTTCTGCAGCATCTTGAATAAATGCCCCATATCCCTGTTACTGCGGTATATGATATACCGGGCCACATCTTCATTCATATCCAGCCCGCGCAGGTGAGCCCGAAGCTGCAATGCCGACACTTTGTCCCTGTCGCTGAGAGGCTGAACCTGAAACACCAGGCCCCAGCTTAGTCTCGAGACCAGGTCAGGCAACAGGATAGAAAGTCTTTTGGGTGGGCAATCAGCCGCCACCAGCAGGCGAGTCCGGGAATCCCTGAGGCGATTGAACAGATCAAAAAGACCTTCTTCCCACTCTGGTATGCCTGCTACAGCATTCACATCATCAACACACACCAGTTGCAGTCTTTCCATGCCCTCCAGCAGCTTTGAAGGATAGTGAACAAGCTCTTTCATAGGCAGATAGATACTACGACCTTTTCTGCGATCAACCTGGTGACAGGCAGCCTGAAGAAGATGACTGCAACCAACGCCGGGAGCTCCATAGAGATAGATAAACTGTTCTGAGTCTATCCCACTGACCTGCTGATCCATATCCAGCATGTTGACCAGCGCAGCATTATCTCCGCTGAAAAAATTTTCAAAGGTGGCATCGTCCCTGATCTGAACACTGAGCGGTAATTGCACAGGCTGGCTCATATACGACATTAAACAGCCTTGAGCGGGAAATGCCGCTCAACCTTAACAATGGATAGACATTCCGAACCCTCTGTTGCGGCATTTGTATTGAAAAATGCCAGCTTCAGCGGGTTGATTGAATCTGCAAGAGACAGCTGCAACAAAATCATTTCACTTACCCCTCGTCTGAATGGCATGGCAAAATGGATTTCTGTTCGCTGCGGGCATAGATCACCTTACTCCCTCGGCTCACCAGCATTATACAGGTGGCTCGCCTTATAATTTCGATGCAGATGACGCAAGAGTACCATAATAATGGCTGCTAATGGCAGTGCTATTAGCATCCCGACGAAGCCCAGAATCTGCCCACCTGCCATCAGCGCAAAGATTACAGCCACCGGATGCAGACCAATCCGGTCACCCACCAGATAAGGTGTCAACACCCAACCCTCAAGAGCCTGTCCCAGGGCAAACACACCGGTCACCAAAAGTAACGGCAGGTAGCTGTCAAATTGAAAAATAGCCACCATGATGGCTGTGGTGAAGCCGACCACAAACCCCATATAAGGAATGATACTGACCAGCCCCGCCAGTAGTCCGATCAACAACGCAAACTGCAGGCCTACCGCCCAGAGTCCTATACCGTAGATCAACCCCAGGGCCAGCATGACCATAAGTTGACCCTTGAGGAAAGCACCCAAGACTTCATCGCATTCACTGGCCAGTTCAACCACAATAGGTTCAAGGTTGACAGGTAGCATTAAGCGGATATGTTCCATCATATGATCCCAGTCGCGCAAGAGGTAAAAAGTCACAACCGGAACCAGGAACAGATTCACAAGAAAACCTATTACTGCCAGACTCGAGCTGGTGACTGAACGACCCAGCTGAGCCAGAAGCCCACCAGCTTTTTGCCACTCACCCGCCATCGCCTTGACCAGATGACTGATATCAAACCACTCAGGGTCCAGACCAGTGTATTCAACCAGTTTTGGGATGGCATTGATTCTGACCCACTCTTCCCAGACCGGAAGCAACTGCATAAGGGTTTTAACTTGCTGGAATAATGCCGGTACCAGAATGAGCAGCATCAGTACCAGAAAAGTAAAAATTACCAAAAAAACCAGTGCCACCGAAAGTGACCGGGAGAGCTTCAGCCTTTCCAAACGATCAACCAGCGGATCGCCTAAATAGGCAAGCACAGCACTGATCGCAAAGGGTGTCATGACCGCCCCGACAAAATTAATCAGCACTACGCCAACCAATACGATGCCTGCTAGCATCCACTGTTGCTGTCTGGTCATTTTCTTCCTTCTATTGCAACTCGCCTTGCAGGGTGCATGCAAAAAACGCACTCCGGAATTTAATATCTGACTTCCTGTCAGCCTCCCAGCCAACGGTATTGCAACGTCTGGTTGGCCTCATCAGTACCAGTCGCTCTCATCTTTCGTCCCAGGGCAATAGCATCCGATAATTGACTAAGCGTACCATCAATTAACAGCTCCAATTGAATTTTATTACCGCCGACCTTGACTGCCATCACATCCCTCACCGCCGTCAAACCTTTCAGGTATTTAATTAATCCTGCATAGTCCTGTGTGCTGTCAATACCCTCCACTTCAAGCATCGGATTGACACTGCTGCCACTAGAGATGACTGCATAGTGCCGGGAGAGGGAATTACCAATAAGATCAGCAATAGCCAGAGCCAGTCCTTCTGCAGAGAGGTCCTGGACTGTGGCATCAAACTGCTGATTTTTGAAGAGAAGAACCAGGCGGCCATTATAGCGTCCGCGCACTTCACTCAGACGCCCCCCTAATACAGCCTCAGAGCCATATCTTCTTGACGCCTGAGCCAACTTGTCCGAAAACAGTCCCCAGACATCAACATCAGAAATCGCGGCACTGTCTTCAAAGTCCATAAGAGGGAGAGTCACTGGCAATGAGCGGGCAGCCATAACATGCTCCAGATTATTCACCAAAGGTGAGTCTGCCAATTCTCTCAGAATCTGCCTGCCTCCCTGCTTTTCAATGGCTAACCAGACAATGGTATCTGGTCGGTTGGAACCCCAGATCCCCAAATCATTTTCTCGCAGCAGTCGATTAACTGCCGCTTCATTAAAACGCACCTGAAGAAAAAGTTGCCGTCCTGACTCGGTATCACGGCGTTCATAACCAAAACTCCGAACCAGCGCAGAGGCATTCTTAAGTGACTGTAACACCCCCTCATTACTGAGGGTACTGCGCTGCCCGGTTACTTTAACCAGGACCTCAGACAGAGCCCGCTTAATGGCTGTTTCCCTTTCCTCATTACCCTGACTGGTGACAGGTACGCCGACACGATAAAGTCCGCTCATCTCTGCAGCAGGCAGCTGAAAAGACAACAGGGCCAAAAGAAGGGTGAATATCAGTCTGGAAAGGGGGAACAATCGTTCCAGCTTGCATGTTTTATACATAATGTCCGGAATCAAAAACAGGCACTCTTCGTGAACAAACCGTCATAAACATCAATACAGCCAAAGGCCGGTTTACAGATGTCAGCGACTTCCGACAAGACTGCTTATCTTTGTAAAGAGTACTAATTACCCAGACGAAACGCCCGGAGCCGATTATCCCTTCATTTTGCCATAACTTTCTGGTTTTGTAGAAAATCTTTCTAAAACAACAGGAGGCCAACCATAAAACCTGAGCAATAGCAGGCGGCTTTATGATTTTTTCGGGTTACGTTAGAATGCGCGCTCTGATCAATCCACTTTAGATTCCACGGTGCGGATACATCTCCGATGAGCAAAAGCGACCGCGATACAAATTCCCCTGTTTCTTCCCTGAGCTATAAAGACGCAGGTGTCGACATCCAGGCAGGCAACGCCCTGGTAGATCGCATCAAGCATGTAGCCAAAGCCACCTCACGTCCCGAAGTCATGGGCGGCCTGGGAGGCTTCGGTGCCCTGTGCCAGATACCATCAGGTTATAAAGAGCCGGTTCTGGTTGCCGGCACTGATGGTGTAGGCACCAAGCTGAAACTGGCTATGGATCTGGGCAGGCACGATACCATTGGTATTGATCTGGTGGCCATGTGCGTCAACGACCTGCTGGTTTCTGGTGCCGAGCCCCTGTTTTTCCTGGATTACTACGCAACCGGAAAACTCAATGTTGACGTTGCTGAGCAGGTCGTTACCGGTATTGGTGCAGGCTGTGAACAAGCTGGCTGCGCACTTATTGGTGGTGAGACCGCAGAAATGCCCGGTATGTATCAGGGCGAAGACTATGACCTGGCGGGCTTCTGCACTGGTGTCGTTGAAAAGTCCAATATCATTGATGGCAGCAAAGTTGCCGCCGGCGATGCTCTGATTGGCCTGAAATCCAGCGGCCCGCACTCTAACGGATACTCCCTGATCCGCAAGGTTCTGGAAGTCAGCCAGTCAGACCTGAGCAGTGAAGTTGATGGCAAGCCACTGACTGAAGCCCTGATGGCTCCAACCCGAATCTACGTCAAACCCTTACTGCAGCTCCAGAAAGAACTGCCAGTCCATGCCATGGCACATATTACCGGCGGCGGTCTGACTGAAAACCTGCCAAGGGTTATTCCTGAAGGCTGTGTCGCCGTCATTAACACCAAAAGCTGGGAAATCCCGGAAGTTTTCAAACATCTGCAGCAAGCGGGCAACATTGCCCAGTCGGAAATGTACCTGACCTTCAACTGCGGTGTTGGCATGGTGGTCTGTGTTCCTCAATTACAGGCTGAACAGGCCGTAGCCAGACTGAATGAACTGGGTGAAGAGGCCTTCATCATCGGTCATATGGAATCAGGTTCTGGTGACAAAGTCGTTTACCGTTAAGTTAAAAAAAGGCTTGGTCAACATTTTCCTGGTGTTCTTCAAGCCTTTTACCAAAGCAGATAAAAATCTTGAGAGCGGAAATGACGGATAACCATCGAGTCGTCGTATTGCTATCGGGCAGTGGTACCACTTTACAGGCCATTCTTGATCAGCAGAAACAGTATTGCTATCAGGTGGTCGGGGTGCTCAGCAACCGTCCTGATGCCTATGGCCTGGAGAGAGCCCGGAAAGCGGGGCTTGACACCTTTAGCCTTGACCACAAAGGTTTCTCAAGCCGGGAATCATTTGATCTTGAGCTGGTGCAACGTATTGATGATTTTAAACCTGACCTGGTTGTACTTGCAGGCTATATGCGCATACTCAGCCGTGCTTTTGTTAAGCGCTATCAGGGAAAACTGATCAATATACACCCTTCCCTGCTCCCCAGGCATAAAGGTTTGAATACCTATCAGTCAGCACTGGATGCCGGTGACAAAGAGCATGGAACATCGGTTCACTATGTCACGGAAGAGCTGGACAGTGGTTCTGTTGTGATGCAGGCGACGCTGGATATCACTGATGTTGATACAGCGAAGACGCTTGAACAGAGAGTCAAGGTCATGGAACACCACCTTTATCCCAAGGCTATAGACTGGATTGTTTCTGGCCGGATAACAATCCAGAACGATGCCATATTACTTGACAAAAAGCCGCTTGGCCCTCAAGGATATCGTATATCTGAAAAAAGTATCGCCACGGCAAACTGATTCCGTTTTAGACTTTTCTTGTTGATTCGAGCATTAAAAACGGTTTCATTGATGAGTGGCCATAAGCTGTGAATACCTCGCTGTTCCTGGCAGGAGGTATTCCCTTAAAAAGGAATTATCCTGATGACCCCTTTCAAGACCGTCTCAGCCATTTTGGCTTCTGGCCTTTTGATCGCCAGCACTCCTTCCATTGCACAACCCACAGAAGCTACGTTAAAGCCATTCACAGCGGAGTATAAAGCGGAAGTTTCCGGTATCAGTGGCTCAGGTACACGCAGTCTGAAAAAAGAGGGCGACCAGTGGGTTCTGGATTTTGGGGCCAGTGCATCGGTCATCATTGCCTCCATCAGTCTGGATGAAACCAGCCGCTTCAATTTACAAAAGGGTCAGGCACTTCCCGTGGATTACCAATACGAGCGAAAGGGGGTAGGCAGCAAACCGGCTAAAACTGCCCGATTTGACTGGAAATCTATGGAAGCTTCCTGGCAGCAGGCTGAGAAACAATCAAAGATACCATTTAAATCTGGCGCCCAGGACCCACTCTCATACCAGCTTCAACTTCGGCTGGACTTGAAGGCTGGAAAAAAAGAGTTGGTCTACCCGATTGTTGAGGATGATGAAGTCTACGAGAGACGGTTCGTGATTGAAGCCGATGAAATGCTGAAAACACCCGTCGGCCCACTCAATACGACCCGCGTAAAAGTGGTTCGCGAAGATAACGACCGCGAGACCTGGATCTGGTTTGCCAAAGACTGGGATTACGTTCTTGTGCAACTCCATCAGAAAGAAAACGGCTCAGACTATCTGATTCAGTTCAAAGGTGGTGAACTGGACGGCAAAACGATTAAAGGAATTACTCCCAAGCCATCCAAATAGATCTTGCGGGGGATCTCAGCCAGTCCCGATACAAAGGCTTCATAAAAGACTATCTGGTTTTGTGTTACGGATATAACGAACCCGCTGTCTGTTGCTTCGGGTTTCCGATAAAATGGCAGTTTCTGTTGCAACAGTCCTTTACCTCAATGTCAGGAGCTTTCCGTGAGACTTCTCCACACTATGCTTCGAGTGGGCGACCTTGATCGCTCCATTGCTTTTTATACTGATATCCTGGGTATGAAACTGCTTCGCAAGCACGATAACGAGCAATACAAATACACTCTGGCTTTTGTTGGCTATGCCGATGAATCAGAACAGGCCGTTATTGAACTGACGTATAACTGGGGTACCAGTGAGTATGAGCCTGGTACAGGTTTTGGTCATATAGCCATTGGCTTTGATGATATCTATGCAACCTGTGAGACCATCCGTGCCAACGGCGGCAATATCACCCGTGAACCGGGTCCGGTCAAGGGTGGAACGACAGAGATCGCCTTTGTAGAAGACCCCGACGGCTACAAAATCGAAATGATCCAGAACAAAAATGCATCCCGGGGACTTCAGGGATAAGGAAAAAACACAGGGAAGTGAACCAGTCAATGCCAGACAATTCTGAAAAACCCTCCGATACCTCTATCAAAAAGACTCAGAAAATAGCTGCCCTCTGTCTGATGATCCCTCTGCTTTCAAGCTGCTCCAGTCATTCAGCCCTTAACTATGCGACTGATGTTGTGGTTCGAGAGTTGGGTGGACCAGCAGCTGAAGTCTACTCAACGGTTAAGGCCGTCAAGAGTGTCCAGAAAGATGTAATCGCCTTTGAAGCCCTGGTTCGGATTCTGTCAACAGAGGCCCGTGTTAACTGGGGTGACGAAAAAAGTGCCAGCAGGAAGGAATACGTCAAATACACCAACCATTACCGCACCCGGGTATTTGTTAACTTCGAACAGGGCAAGGTTCACGTTGAAACGCTGGATAGAGAAGACCTGAAACAGGCGATTATTGTCACCCTGCTGACGCCTTACAATCCTGATGAAGTTGACCTGTTCAGCGACAAAGCCGTCCCCATCGGGGAAGAGCCCATGCTTTATGGACAGGTTGTGGACCATCAGGGGCAGCCCATACGCTGGGAGTGGCGAGCCAGTCGGTTTGCCGACTACCTGATCGACCATCAGTTAACCACTCGTGCCAGCAGCAAGGGTACCGTTTACTCTGTTGATCTTGATCTGGTTGGCGACCATATGATCAAAAGACAGTATCAATACGCCGGTATCGTTCGACAGATGTCGCAAAGATACAAGATTAAGGAAAGTTTGATCTATGCGATCATGAGGACAGAGAGCAGTTTCAACCCCTACGCGGTGAGCCATGCTAATGCCTACGGTCTTATGCAGATTATCCCATCAACGGCAGGAAGAGATGTTTTCAAGCTGGTCAAACGTCGCAGTGGACAGCCCAGCAGACACTATCTTTTCAACCCGTTTAACAATATTGATGCAGGCACCGCTTATCTGCACCTTCTTGAAACCCGCTATCTGAAAAATGTCAGAGATCCACTGGTAAAGCATTACGCTATTATCTCTGCTTACAACGGTGGAACAGGGAATGTTTTGAAAACCTTCCATTCCAATCGCACCCGGGCTATAGAAATCCTCAATGAGATGGAACCAGAAGAAGCGTATTGGTCTCTCACCCGCAAACACCCCAGACAGGAATCAAGAAACTATCTGAAAAAAGTCACCAAAGCTCAGAAAGACTTTTATAAAGGCGATGTCTGAATTTATTTTTTGACAGCAAAACACGCTTACTTTCTTGAATTACCACCGCCCTGCTCTACCTTTCCTTACGCCACAATTAGTAACCTATGAATCGAATAATGAAACGATCGTTTTTTGCGAAACCCCTGTTGCTGCTTTTGTCTTTGTCTACCATCTGTCAGGCAGACTCGTTAACAAGACGTTTTGTTGTCGAACATAAACAGACTACTCAGAGCTTTTCTGTTAAGCGCAGCCTGAATCCATTGTTGAACAATCCGATGTACCCTGCCGACACAAACGGCTACGCAGTTTTTTTGCCGCCTGATGACAAACCACATAAATCTGGCGGTTACAGTCTACCAATGACCTTTATTGAGTCTATTTACACCTCCAACGTGCTGGCTGCATACGAACTGATCCTGACCAGCAGGGACCCTGCCATGAAATGCAAACCTTATTCATGGATAACTGAAGAAGTGTTTGTGGCTGTCGGCTGGCTTGTAAAAAGTTACTGGAACCCCGATTCATTGCTGTTTAACCCGAGGGATCAACTGAGTCGGGATGATCCGTTTACGATCAACACTATGACGCTCCCCGGAGAAAACAAACAACAAAGTGACCAACAACAAAGCAACAAACAAAATCCGCCATCAGAATCATCTGGCAAGCAAGCCTCAGGGGCAACCAGCCATATCAGCGGCTCTATCACCAAAACCCTGTCGTCTGGCTCTGACGATGGTAATGAAGGTCCTGAACAAGACCAGCATACGTTGGGTTTAGATTGTTACGTCGACTCCTGTCGTGGCATTTGTAAAATCCGACAATCATCCAATAGTAGTGAGCTAGCTGAACATCCCCTTAAACCAGAGACCCATGAGGCTGTCGCAAAAGACGCAGGCAAAGCTAATGTCCTTGTCTCAGAAATCATAACGCACGTTAATCGATTAATATATACTCACACCTTAAACGATGTGCATGCCAACGCGAATTCCCCATGTCCGGATATTCAGGTATTCTGGAATGCCATCGAGTTACTTGAATTACTTGACCCTTCCGATATTTCAACAGACTTGGAACCGTTTAGTCTCTATCCAGAGATTGATTTCTATGATGCCTATCACCTCAATCATGCCTGTGGTGATAGCGATAGCGATGACGATATCGATGACTATGCTTATTATCACGTCTATTATAAAGGCAAGAAGCTGTTCGCTATAATACGCACTGCAAATAAAACAAGCTTTGCATCTCCTCTGACATGTGGGATTTCAGTAAGCATTAAAACCGAAGTCTTATTTAATGAATTATATTATGCGCCTGATGGCCCGGGTTACCAATCTGCAAAAAGGGAATTTGAGGAACAAAGGAAAAAATAGAGCAGTCAGGTAAACTGGAAAACAACTCCTGTGAATGTTCAGGTGCATAAGAAGGCTGATGATCAAGACAGCTCTTCCTCAACTCTTTCTTACGCTCCCAATGGGAATCGATACGCCGTGAAAAATGGACTCTACTACTTGAGCTAAGGTATGGGCTCCCACGCAGCAGCATGGGAACCAGAGCTTTAAACACCGACCTTGAAACGAGGATTATCTCCTCTTATATTCAGGCTGATCTGCAAAATCCTCCTCAAGCAACAACAGATCATCACCATTGGTAAAGCCACGATTTTTAACCTTCACAAAAGACCCGTTTGAGTCCATAAATGAAATAGAAGCCCCAACAATGCTGCTATGAACCTGCATGTCATTTGGTAGCAGATCCGGATCGATCATAGCCACAGGCATTGGCACAAAGCTGGACACATGAGTGCCATAACCATAACGGGCAGCGCCACGGATAGTAGTTACATCCTCTTCACCATTTTCACCGCCGACCAGCAGATCCAGACCCAGGGCTCTAATCAAAGGGTCTGTACCACCCAGAGGCATTTCATCACTCTGGTTTACAATCACAAAGTCACCCGGATTGTATTCATTACCCTCTGTCGCCAGAGCAATACCAAGACCCAGTATATTCAGATCATTTGAACCATCACCGACAGCCTCTGTCAGCAGAATGGGCTCATCGGGATATTGAGCCAGCACCCTGGCGTAACTGATTGGATCGGAAGGGTCAGTAATCGCCTGATAAGCAATCTCGGCCGGGGTTTCGTAGGCTACCCAGACTTGCTCTTCAAATTCAGCAAAGTCAGCCGGTGCCGAGTTGCCCATGACTGTACTGGCAGCCAGCACTTCATTAGCCAGTTGACGGATCTGTTCATCGGTAATCTGCTCAGGCTGGGTCAGATCAACATCTTCCAAGCCATTGCGATACTCATCGGTTTTATTCAGAGCAGTCACTTTCTCATCTTTCGAAAGCTGTGTTACAGGATCATATAAACCCAGTTTTTCAGCCATAAATAAACGGAAAGCAGCAGAGTGCAGAATGTCTTCTTTCAATTCTGGCAGTAGAACGGGAGACTGCATCAATACAGTGGCTACACCTGCACCGGGTACATTCAAAGTTGTTGTCTTGAGATCCAGCTGCTCTTTGTAACCGGGAATATTCTCCTGAGCATCTTTGATCATTCCAGAAATAATCGTGCTGTGAATCCCCCCCAGTGACCCCCCTAGCATGTGCACATTATTGGTATCAAGAAGTATATTTCCCTGATCGTCCTCCACACCATTGGCTATCGCCATTCGAATACCCAAATAATCCAGGGCAGACTGCCACATAAAACCACGGGTAGTTAACAGATTTTCAGGGCTGGCATAGTCAGTCCGACGCACCGAAGCATCCAGATCAGCGACACCGTCACCATCAATATCCACCACTCTGTCACCGTGCAGGGGATGGTCGATGGCAATCACAGCGTAACCGGACCCTAAGAGTTGTTCAGCAAACAGCTCAGCCTCATCTTTTGAGCTACCGAAGCCATGGCTATGCATAACTACTTTAAATCCAGCCTCGGGAACTTCACCAACAGGTAAATAGATTCTGGCATTTATGGAATTTTGATCAGACTCTTTAAACACCCGGATATCAGCAGCATTGCTGACATTTATAGGCGTACCGTCGTTTGTCTGAAAATAGCTGAATGCACCTGAGCAGAATTCCTGTGGTGCTACCCTGTATTCATTGAAGTTTTCAGGATGACTGTCATGGCTGCCACCTTCCTGCATACTGTCAACATATTCATTGTAATCACAGTTCACCCCCATCTCAGGTGTGTCCAGATAAGCTGGCAAGTTGATGGTCGCTGAGAAGACCCGATATTCAGGCGCTTCTGTCGACTCTGGCTCTGGAATTGATACGCCTTCCTTCTCCAGCAGATCAGAAAACTCAGTAACCAGCGTATTTTTCTCAGTACTTGTTGGAACAGCCTCTGGTACTAAATTTGTGATTTTGGTTTCTGCAGAGTACTCACTAAGGTAACTTTCAACAACCTGTCGAATCACACTGACATTACTGCCCGTAGTAAAATCAGCTGCATAAATAATGCTGCTATCAGAGATACCAGCGCCTTCCAACTGATCTATGACTTCTTGCAAATGCAGCCCCATTTCATCATTACTGCTTAATAGCTGCTTATAAGCAGATGAAGCCTGCAAGGGTTTACCATGAACGTCCTGAACGCCCGTTGTCAGAGCGATAAAATAGCGGCTGGCTTCATCAAAGGGCTTTAGAGGCTCGATATTGATACTGCCAGCTTTTGCCAGAATTGCCCGGAAATCTTTGTTCCAAATCAACTCTTTAAGGGTACCATTCTTTTCCCTGAACATTTTAATGCTTCCCTCGAACGTAGCCGGATCGATACTGGGCGAGCCGCCTGACTCTTCAGGAGCCTTGTCAAATTCCAGAACTATAGGTACGGATGTTCCCCAGCCCTGCTGAGTGCCGTAGTAGTTCCAATATGTATTGGGGCTATCTTTCGGATTATGAACCCAGTCCGTCTCCCCGGGTACTTTCAGCGTGCCATCTTCATCAAATCCGACAATATCATTGGGGTAAGGAATAACACCATTGGCCGGATCAAACTTTAACGTCTGGGGTTGCAGTGTCACTTCTTCAACATCGTCGTTCAGAACGTCATCACAGCCTGCCAGCAATATCACGGGTAGAGTCAATGAAATAGCCCTGGCTAAACGTGTGTATTGCATCATTTTTTCCTTGTAATTATTTTGCATCATTCTCTGCGAGGGGGATTTAAAATAAGTTTTATCAACAAAAATTATTCATCTCAGTTCGCCCATGACTGTTCGCACTTACATCTTTAAAGAAAGGAAACGAACAAGAGCGATAAGAGGATCAATTTACAGCAGAAAGGATATTGAATTAAAACAATTGTCTTAACCCATAAGACCATAAAAAAACAATTCATTGATTCAGGTCATCTTATTAAAGAGCCTCGGTTTTCTTTTGTTACTCAATATTTCAGCCCATTAACAAAAAAATCTAACTCAATAAGAAGCTAAATATTCTGCATTAATCCTATTGGGTCAAAAACATTAATCTGATGAATAACAAAAGGCAGTTCAACACATTTCTTCGCTGCAGAGGCTATCGCAAAAGTACTCCACTTTATCAATACGGCATTAAGTGGCTTAGCTTTGCCTGCTTCATTGGGTGATCTATCCTTTCTTCCTGTAAACCAGATAGCAAGGATAGAATTATTAAACACCCACTCTTTGTAGTAGCGTTTCTGCTGTTCCTGTCATTGTCCGCCATCTGTCAGGCCAAACCGCTGACAAAACGTTTGGTGGTGGAGTTTGAACAGCATACAGGCTTTCAAAAACAGAGCCTCTCTATAAAGCTTGACCGGCACAAACAGCCGGGTAGCCGATCATCAGACATCACCGACTCAAGCGGCTATGCAGAAGCAGGTTCACCGCCCGATGACAAACCACAGAGACCCGATGCTGATGGGGTAAAAACGCCCCTTATTGAGTCGATTTCCTGGCCATTGCTTTTCGCCACTCATATGTTGGTTGATTACAAACTGATCCTGACCATCAAAAAGGCTCCCTTGAGATCCCCTTTTTCACGACTATCTCCAGAAGTGCTTGCATTAGTCGGTTGGCTTTTGCAAAGCTATTGGAACCCTGATTCACCTCTGTTTAACGCCAGAGAACAACAAGCTCCGAGTCATTATCACCCGCATCAGGCCATTACTGTAATGTTTGGCTCCGGACACGACCAACATCAATACCAGCCGTCAGAATCGTCCGACCAGCAAGCTCCGCAAGCCAACACCCGCACTGCAGGCTCTTTTATTGCTCCTCAGAATACTGACCATCGGGGCGGTAACCAAGGCCCTCATCAAGACTCACATACTTTGGGTTTAAATTGTTTCATCCATCCCTGTCATGGCGTTTGTCAATTCCGACCATTATCCGATCCCGGGGGGCGCGCAGAACGGACGCTGGATATCGAAGAAGTTTCGATAGCCGGAAATAGCTTTTGCTCTCATTTGGTCAATGGATACTGTTTTATTTGCATGGACTATTTTGATCCTCCAAACACTACATATTCTCAAAACAACTCAATTTTCAGGTTATTGAGTAATTGCCCTTACACTCCAGTATTTGATTCTTATAAAGTATTTAAGGCAGAGGCGCATGACATTGATGTCAACCCGGCTAATAGCTGCAACCCTATAGACGGGGTCGCCCTGGACGAGGTCGCCCTGGATGGGTTCGCTTTAGACTCAATGAGCGCAGGGGCCGCCTATACAAATGCATCTACCGGACCAGTCAGTGATGATCTGGCAATACCAGAGAATGATTGCCTTGCTCTCGAAGCCACTGCCCATTGCCAAAAGGCTCTGTCGGGTCACAAAAGCAAGCACCACCACAGGCAATTCATCTGTAACAAGATCGTGGCCTCAGAGGATTGTTATCTGCGGCCATGCGCAAAGATCTTCAAAAACTCTCCAACTCTGTCGACTCACAAAAGCAAAGTTCACACCGGGCAAAAAACCTGTGACGTGACCCTGGTCAGGGAGGATGGCCAGTCTGGTCCATGCGGGACGGTCTGCAAGAACGCTCAAGACCTGTCGGAACACAAAAACAGATGCCACTCTGGGCAACAAATCTGTGACACGATCGTGGCCGTAGAGGATGGTCAGCTGCAGCCATGCGGAAGAGTCTTCTTACATGCTCGCTCCCTGCGGCAACACAAAAGAACATACCACAGCGTGGAAAAAACCTGTGACGTAACCCTGGTCGGGGAAGATGGCCAGCCGCAGCCGTGCGGGACGCTCTGTAAAAGTGTTCAAGTCTTGTCAGATCACAAAAGAAGTCACCATACCGGGCAACAAACCTGTGGCGAAACCCTGGTCGGAGAGAACGGCCAGCCTGATTCCTGTGGGACGGTCTGCAAAAACCCTCAAGACTCATCGGGTCACAGAAACAGATACGACTATCAGCAAAAAATCTGTGACGCGATCGTGGCTGGAAAAGATGGTCAGCCGCTACCATGCGGTAAGGTCTGCTTACATGCTCGCACCCTGCGGGATCACAAAAAAAGAAACCACGGCATGCAAAAAATCTGTGACGTAACCACGGTCGGGGAAGATGGCCAGCCGCAGCCATGCGGGATGCTCTGTAAAAGTGTTAAAGTCTTGTCAGAACACAAAAGAAGACACCATACCGGGCAAAAAACCTGTGCCGAAATCCTGGTCGGAGAGGATGGCCAGACGCGACCATGCGGAAGGATCTATAAGAACGGTAAAGCCCTGTCAGACCACAAAGCCGGATATCACACCGGACAAAAAACCTGTAACGTAGCAGTGCCCGGGGAGGATGGTCAGCTGCAGCCATGTGCAACGGTCTGCAGGAATGCTATAGCCCTCATGGATCACAAAAAAATAAAACACACCGGGCAAAAAACCTGTGACGTAAAAATGATCAGGAAGGATGGCCAGCCTCAGCCATGCGGGACGGTCTGCAAGAATCCTAAAGCCCTGTCGGATCATAAAAGAAGAGAGCACACCGGGCAACAAACCTGTTACGAAAAGGTGGTTGGGAAAGATGGCCAACTGCGGCCATGCGGAAAGATCTGTGACAATGCTCAAGCACTTTGTTGTCATAAAAGAATACATCGAAAGCGCAAAAATGTTGATGTGTTCAAGAACGATGAATTCAGCAATCCAGAAGGTAAAGTGCACAAGTAACGGCCTGATCTCCGCCCCTTCGAGGCTGTCGTAAAAGTGCTACGGCAAAAGTGCTGTGTTTCGCTGATACTGCGTTAAAAAGTGGCTAAAAATGCTCATTTACTCGCTGTAAACTGCGCTTTTTCGCCACTTATTGCTTTGTCTCAGCTTTGCTTGCACTTTTGCGATAGCCTCTGAAGCATGGGAACCAAAGCTTTAGGACACCCGAAGTAGGGGGCGGATGATGAACTGAGTTCAAAAAGCAACATTTTACTCACTCAATTAACCAGGATTACGCCCCTTATTGGCAGCAATTCTCAGCCTCAATGCATTCAGCTTGATAAAGCCTTCAGCATCTGCCTGATCATAAGCACCGGCATCATCTTCAAAGGTGGCAATATTCTCATCAAACAGGGAGTCATCAGACTGACGACCAACAACCGTTACATTACCTTTATAGAGCTTCAGACGTACGACACCATTCACGTAATCCTGACTTTCATCAATCATCCTCTGAAGCATCTCACGCTCGGGAGACCACCAGTAACCGTTGTAAATCAGTTTCGCATACCTGGGCATCAGTTCGTCTTTCAGGTGTGCCACTTCACGATCAAGAGTAATGGACTCAATCGCCCTGTGCGCTTTCAGCATAATGGTTCCACCCGGAGTCTCGTAGCAACCACGGGACTTCATACCGACATAACGATTCTCAACGATGTCCAGACGACCCACACCATTCTCTCCACCCACCTTGTTCAGGTAAGTCAAAACGGTTGCGGGTGTCATTTCCTGACCATCGATGGCAACGATATCACCTTTCTTATAGGTCAGCTCAAGATACAGTGGCTGATCCGGGGCATTTTCCGGAGATACACTCCAGCGCCACATATCCTCTTCGGCTTCAGCCCATGGATCTTCCAGGACTCCGCCTTCGTATGAAATGTGCAGCAAGTTAGCATCCATAGAATAAGGAGACTTACCTTTCTTCTTCTCAACCTGAATACCGTGCTCTTCACAATAGGCCAGCAGTTTTTCACGGGAATTCAGATCCCACTCACGCCACGGAGCTATTACCTGTACACCTGGCTTCAGAGCATAAGCGCCCAGTTCAAAACGCACCTGGTCATTACCCTTGCCGGTAGCACCGTGGGAGATAGCATCGGCTCCCGTCTCATTGGCAATTTCAATCAATCGCTTGGAAATAAGAGGACGGGCAATAGAAGTACCCAGCAGGTACTCGCCTTCATAGATGGTATTGGCCCGGAACATCGGAAACACAAAATCCCGAACAAACTCTTCACGCAAATCTTCGATATAGATCTCTTTGATGCCCAGTGCCTCTGCTTTGGCCCTGGCAGGCTCAACTTCTTCACCCTGACCCAGATCTGCGGTAAATGTAACAACTTCGCACTGATAAGTATCTTCCAGCCATTTGGCAATGACTGAGGTATCCAGTCCACCCGAATAGGCCAGTACCACTTTTTTGATCTCTTTCACCGTGCACTCCCAATTCCCGATACGGTAAACCTGATTGATTGAAGAGTATTGATGATCCAAAATTGAAAATCAATATTTATTCAAAAAACCTACATATTAATTCAATATTCCCATTTTTTATGGCTACCTCTTAACTCTGAAAGCCCGATGTGGAAATTACCCAACCGACTTCCGATAGCCACAGAGCGGACACCATTATTCTCGAATGCTTCCCTATTTTCCAGACCGGGGAATCTCAAAAGCACTTCACCTGAACTGATAAAGACCGAAAATGTGCAAACAACTGAAAATCAACGCCTTTGAAGTCCTGCAAATTGATCGAAGGGCATGCTCTGAACGGCAAATATTACTACCAAGCCTGCATGATTTTAGATACGATGCTAGCCCGGTGAAGGGGGTCTCCTGAACTCTCCAATCTACTCCATTTTATTCACGTGCTTTTTTGATCATCCCGTGCTGTATTTAGCGGACTCAAGATAAAAACGCGATTAAACTGTTGCTATTTAGCAGTCAACCTTTCTTTTCCGGAACAGGTACTCTTCAGAAGATGACGCAAATGCCCATAGCGAAAGAAAAGCTCTCCCTGACACGTCCTGATGACTGGCATATCCACCTGAGAGACGACGCAGCCCTGGCTGAAACAGTGCGTTCAGCAGCCAGAAACTTTACCCGGGCTATTGTCATGCCTAATCTGCGTCCACCGGTACTGGACGCCGATGATGCTGCCGCTTACAAGGCCCGAATCCTTGAGCATGCGCCTGCTGGTAGTCAGTTTGAACCACTGATGACACTTTACCTGACGGATAACACCACCCCCGAAATGGTTCGTGAAGCCAAGGCCAGAGGCGATGTCAAAGCTCTGAAGCTCTATCCAGCCGGAGCGACCACCAACTCTGACTCAGGTGTCACTGATATCAACAATATTGAGGAAAGTCTGAAGACCATGGCTGAGGTTGGCCTGCTGCTGCTGGTACATGCTGAAGTCACTGACAAAGACATTGATATCTTCGATCGTGAAAAAGTTTTCATTGATCGTTACCTGCGAGACATTACTCTTCGGCACCCTGACCTGAAAGTGGTCATGGAACACATCACCACCGCTGATGCGGTCGAATTTGTCAAAAGCAGCCACAGCAATGTCGCCGCCACGATTACTGCACACCACCTGCTTTACAATCGCAACGATATGCTGGCAGGAGGCATTCGCCCCCATTATTACTGCCTGCCAATCCTGAAGCGTAATAGCCACCAGCAGGCCTTACTGGAAGCCGCAACCAGTGGCAATCCGAAATTTTTCCTTGGCACCGACTCTGCACCTCATACGGTAGATGCAAAAGAAACCTCCTGTGGCTGTGCAGGTTGCTATACCGCACCGGCAGCTCTGGAATTGTATGCTGAAGCCTTTGAGAGCATGAATGCACTGGATAAACTGGAAGGATTTGCCAGCCACTTTGGTCCGGATTTTTACGGTCTACCCAGAAACCAGGCTTCTGTCACCCTGATTAAAGAAGAATGGCAATTGCCAGAGTCTATCCCCCTGGGCGACAATCAGGTGATTCCTCTGCGTGCAGGCGAAACCCTGAACTGGCGTTTACAAACCCAGAACTAACACTGAAGACCGGAAAGTCAGCCCTCAGAAGGCTGACTTTCCATTGACTCTGAATGAATTAAGGAGATTCCGTGGTCGATGATAGCCATTTGATGGCCAACCGCTTTCGTGGTTTTTTGCCTGTTGTGGTGGATGTAGAAACCGGAGGTTTCAATTCCGCCACCGATGCCCTGCTGGAAATTGCAGCTGTGGTCATTGAAATGGATGAAAGCGGCTATGTGCACCCCGGTAAGCCTCAGTCTTTCCATATCAAACCATTTGAAGGCGCCAATATTGAACAGGCGGCGATAGAGTTTATCGGTATTGATCCCTTCCACCCGCTTCGCATTGCCACAGAAGAAGAGCAGGCACTGAACGGTATCTTCAAAACAGTGCGCAAGGAAGTTAAAAAACAGGGTTGTAACCGGGCAGTGCTGGTGGGTCACAATGCATCATTTGACCTTGGCTTTCTGATGGCCGCAGCAGAGCGCTGTGATATCAAACGCAACCCTTTTCATCCCTTCTCCTGCTTTGATACAGCCACCCTGTCCGGACTGGCATACGGGCAGACCGTGCTGGCCAGAGCCTGCGAGGCCGCAGAGATTCATTTCGACAAGGGTGAAGCCCACTCTGCCCGTTATGACACAGAGAAAACTGCCGAGCTATTTTGCTCTATCGTCAACCGCTGGAAGGATCTGGGCGGCTGGTTATAAAGAGGCTTATAAATCGTTTCCGGAATTTTGAGAGAGTGGCTTATGGCAACCACTCGACCAAATTATCAGGGCTGAGTTAATCTCATGATGTGAATAGTCATTGATGGCGAAATTCCGGATATTCCGTTTACTCTTCCTGCCCGGGCTGGTTGATTTCCAGCAACTCAATATTCATTTTCATCCACAGCAGAGTAGCAGCCAGGTTAATGTTGCTATTGCAGACTCCCCCATTGCCGGACAACAAGCCCCGTGTTTCATCAACTACCTGGTCAACCTCTTTTTGTCGTTCTTCAGGGAATTTTTCAAGCAATCGCTTCAGTCGCTCCTGCCCTTGGGTCAGATGTGCAAACCTCTGGGGAAACTGAAGCAACTGATAAAATTTAAACAAATCCGGTTCCAGACCCGTTGTAGTCCAGGTATGGAGCGACATAAGAATAAGGGTGTTCAGGTCATGTGTAGCAAGTGCAGGTTTATCTGCAGTGTCCGTAAATGACTTAATCTCCCCATTGATTCGCAATCGACCGAGTTGCTCACCTTCCGGATCATACGTTATGTTCAAAAAAAACCTGAACATATTGTCATTAGTAAGAGGTTCTTTGTCCGAATAATAACCGTTACCAGCCAACATTGGGAATTCCAACAACGTTTTCAGGTCGTGCAACATGAATGACTCACTGCCAAGGTTAGGACCTTGACGTTCAGGCAGGAAGTAAAACCGGGAATCAGTAAAGCCATGATATTTTAACGCCAGTGCCAAAGCTGAAGTGACAAAATGTGCCAGGGGCGAATAAATTTGACCTTCGTCGTAGCGCTTAAAAACACTTAAACTATCAACGACAAAAACACGATAACGCCCTTTAGCATTTTTCCGGATAAAAAAAACGTTAATGTGACTCGTATGGTCCTGAAAAATAAACTTTTTAGATTCACCTTTTGCCATTAGCGGTAGCTGGGTTATAAATAACCTAAGCAGCTGTTGAAGACACTGAGGATGGCCCAGATGAGTTTGCATATACCATAGAGTTATCGGATTGACAGAATTCACAATGAAGTGAACTAACGTCTCTTTGGGCACCCCCTGAGGTAATACAGTTTCCGGGAGCACTTCTCTGGCAAGTAATCTGATTAATTCTTCTGGCTGGCCCTCAATACCGGGATATTCGAGTAAAACGTGCGACATTTCACCTTCTTCCAGCTTGTCGGAAAAATGATGCTTAAGCAACCTCAGAATCGCTTTCCAGCTGTATTCTCTGTTCACCAGTGAGCCCTTTTCCTCGAGAAGATCAGGGAATGCCGAATACAATCTTTTCAATTCTGCAATAAAGCCATCAATATTTTTTTTCTGATCCATTGTTTTCAATGACTTTTCAGCGGCTTTGAGGATTTCTTTCAGTTTTTCAAGATGCCTGGCACGACTCTCATCGTTACCGGAAGCTGATGCTGATGCTGATGCAGCACCGGAGCCTGAGGAGCCAGAAGAGCACTGCCCTTTATCGCTTTGCTTTTTGCTTTGTTGCTTTTGCTGCGGTGGCGAAGATTTACCATCGGTTTTAGACTGTTCCTTGTTTTCGTTGCCATAACGGTTTAATTGGAATGGATAGCCAGTAAACGTCGTACCTTTATTCGGCTGCAGCCACCCCCTTTCTGAGACAGGCAAACTGATTATCGAACCTTTTTTCCTCTTATGTAACAGCAACAGCGGGGCAACGTTAGATTTTGGTAGACGAATGGGAGGTAAGAAAGAAGAAAGAATTGCATCGATACTGTAGCCGGAAACGAATGATGAAGTGAGAGGAACTGAAGCCTGACTACTACACGACAAAAGCAGGACAGGCAGAATAAAGACGATAGTCATAAAATACTGGAGCTTCAAGTAAAGATAAAAAGATCATTCTAGAAAAGAAACTCAGATTTTGCTGACTCCATGATATTTAAATCGTTCGAAAAATTCACTCAGGTTAAAAATGAGTACAATTTGAGTATTTATCCCACTATCACAAGCAGAATCTGAGATGTCCAGTCTCAGAGTTAGCTAAAAGACGACTTTGGACACCTGAGTGGCAGGTGAAGCGGTACCGGATTTTTTGTGAGAGCTGCTTATGGCAACTACTTGAACAAATCACGAAGGTTGAGTTAATTTCATGCTATGAAATTGATCATAACCGATGATGGTGAACTTACGGATATCTTGTTTATTCTTCCTGCCCGGGACGGTTGTTCATTTCCAGCAACTCAATATTCATTTTCATCCACAGCAGGGTAGCAGCCAGATTAGCATTGTTATTGCAGACTCCATCATCGCCGGACAACAAGCCCCGTGTTTCATCAACGACCTGTTCCACCTCTTTTTGCCGTTCTTCAGGGAATTTCTCAAGCAATCGCTTTAGTCGCTGCTGCCCTTGGGTCAGATGTGCAAACCTCTGAGGAAACTGACGCAACTGATAAAATTTAAACAAATCTGGTTCCAGCCCCATTGTAACCCAGGTTTGCAACGACATAATAATAAGGGTGCTTAGGTCATGTGCATTAAGTTCAGGTTTATCTGCTGTGTCCGTAAAATACTTAATCTCCCCATTGACTCGCAATCGACCGAGTTGCTCAGCACTCTCGTCAAATGTTATTTGCAACGAAAACATGGCTACTTTGTCATTAGGAATAGGTTCTTTATCCGCATAATAACCGTTACCAGTCACCATAGGGGATTGCAACAATGTTTCCAGGTCGTGCAGCATGAATGATTCAGAGCCAAAGTCACCAGCCTGACGTTGAGACAGGAAGTAAAATCGGGAATCAGTAAAGCCATGATATTTTAAAGCCAGTGCCAAAGCGAAAATGACAAAATGTGGCAGAGATGAATAGACCTGATCTTCGTAGCAACGCTTAACAACACTTAAACCATCAACGACAAAAACACGATAACGTCCTTTAGCATTTTTCCGGATAGAAAAAACACTAACTTGCCCCCCTGTATGATCCTGAAAAATAAACTCTTTAGATTCACCCGTTGCCACTAAAGACAGCTGGGTTATAAATAGCCCAATCAACTGCTGAAGACAATAGGGGTAGCCCAGATGAGCTTGAATATACCTCAGGATTGACGGGCTGGCAGCATCCACAATGCTGTCAACTAACAACTGTTTGGGCAAACTTTCAGCTAATGCAGGTTCTGTCAGCTTCTGTCTGGCAAAAAATCTGATCACTTCTTCTGGCAGGCTCGCTAGACCAGGATATTCAAGTAAAACGTGTGACATTTCACCTTTTTCCATCTTGTTGGGAAAATGAAGCTTAAGCAGCCTCAAAATCGCTTTCCAACGGTGTTCACCACTCTCCAGGGAGCCCTTCTCCTTCAAAATATCGGGGGATTCCGCATACAATCTTTTCAATTCTGCATGAAACTCATCAATATTTTTTTTCTGATCCATTGTTTTCAATGACTTTTCAGCGGCTTTGAGGATTTCTTTCAGTTTTTCAAGATGCCTGGCACGACTCTCATCGTTACCGGAAGCTGATGCTGATGCAGCACCAGAGCCTGAGGAGCCAGAAGAGCCCAGCCCTTTATCGCTTTGCTTTTTGCTTTGTTGCTCTTGCTGCGGTGGCGAAGATTTACCGTCGGTTTTAGACTGTTCCTTGTTTTCGTTGCCATAACGGTTTAATTCGAATGGATAGCCAGTAAACGTCGTACCTTTATTCGGCTGCAGCCGATCCCTTTCAGAGACAGGCAAACTGATTATCGAGCCTTTTTTACCCTTTTGTAACAGCAACAGCGGAGCAACGTTAGATTTTGGTAGACGAATGGGATCAGGTAAGAAAGAAGCAAGAATTGCTTCGACACTGTCGCCGGAAACGAAAGATGAAGCGAGAGGAACTGAAGCCTGACTACTACACGACAAAAGCAGGATAGGCACAATAAAAACAAAAGTCATGAGATACCTGAGCTTGAAATAGAAATGAAGAAATTATTCTAGACAAGAAACTCAAATTTACCTGACTCCGGGATATTTAAATCGTTCGAGAAATTTGCTCGCATTAGAAATGAACACAATTTGAGCATTTACCGCAATATCACAAGTGGAACTTGAGATTCCAGTCAGAGCTAGCCAAAACATGACTTTTGATACTGATTTTCAGTGTTTTTTGGCTGTTTCGAAAGAATTTCGTAAAGGCATTGATTAATGCTCACCGGGACACCGGTGAGCTTGTTCGCAACTCAATTCAGGTAATGATTTTCGAGGTATTGAGCCACAGCATCATCATTGCATTGGCCAATCACCTGATGATCAGGCAGTTTCGCTTTCAAACGCTCTGTCGCATTCCCCATAACCAGTCCTTTGCCTACCACCTGTAACATCTCAACGTCGTTCATGCCGTCACCAAAAGCTACTGCGTCTTTGGGCTCCAGACCTTTGAGTTTCATGACTTCTTCCAGAGCTGCACCTTTGCTCACCGCTGGCGCCATGATTTCAAGGCAGGTATCCAGAGAGAAAGCCATATTCACGGAGTCACCAAAGGTCTCATGAATATCCCGCTCAAGATCAAGCAACTCATCATGCTTTTTGGCTACAAAGAACACTTTGATAATCTTGTCGACAGGAATCGTATCCAGATCCTGCACAGTGTAGCTGAAGCCTGTGTCTTTATGAAACTCCAACAAGCTTTCATGATGCTGCTCGACATACCACTTATCTTCGCTGTACACACTCAAAAAAACGGTATCACTGTATTGACGGCCAAGCGCAATTAAGGGCTGAATAAACCTGGGATTAAGATCATGACTGACAATCGTCTCTCCCTTGGGGTTGTGTGCTCGTGCGCCATTAGAAGTAATGGTGAACATATCGATGTCCAGCTGTGCTCTTATCTCTTCAACATCCAGGTAATGTCTGCCCGTGGCAAAAACAAAACGGATTCCCTGATTGCTTAAACGACGAATAACTTCTTTGGTGCGAGGTGCCAGCTGGTGCTGGTCATTAAGAAGGGTACCATCAAGGTCTGAGACAACAACGGGATACATGTATACCTCATAAGAGAGTACGTTTTATCTGTATCCTGATGCTATTTCATGACACAGTGATGAACAGACAAAACAGGTGGCTTAGCCCCTGTAATTATGCACACTTGTCTCACTTTATGGCAATAGGCGCATCTACGAAAGTTAATGAGCTAACTATCCCCAGACTGCTACACGCAGAGGGGTTAACCCTGAAGGAATAACAAAAAAAGGAAGCCGCTGGATAGCGGCCTCGACTGAAGAGCATTACTCAAACGTAATCTCACCCTCTGTAAGTATTGCCTTGATGACATCACCGGGAGAGTACTGACCTGACAGTATGGATTCTGCCAGAGGATTCTCGATACTGCGCTGTATGGCCCGTTTCAACGGACGGGCTCCGTACACAGGATCAAAGCCCACTTCAGCCAGTTTTTTCATTGCTTCATCAGAAACTTCCAGGGACAGACTATTTTCCGCAAGACGTTTGTTCAGTCGGCTCAACTGAATAGCCGCAATGCCTTCTATCTGCCTCTCTGTCAGGGGATGAAAGACCACCAGCTCATCGACACGGTTGACAAATTCAGGCCTGAAGTGAGCTCCCACTACATCTATAAGCGTTGATTTCAATGCTTCAAAATCTTCACCCTGCATGGTCTGAATAACATCAGAGCCGAGGTTGGAAGTCATGACAATCACAGTATTTTTAAAGTCTACCGTTCTTCCCTGGCCATCAGTTAAACGACCATCCTCCAATACCTGCAAGAGAATATTGAAAACGTCCGGGTGAGCCTTTTCTACTTCATCCATCAACACCACCGAATAGGGTTTACGGCGAACAGCCTCTGTCAGATAACCCCCTTCTTCATACCCCACGTAGCCGGGAGGCGCTCCCAGCAGGCGGGCAACAGAGTGTTTTTCCATAAACTCGGACATATCGATGCGAACAATAGCGTCTTCGGTATCAAACAGAAATGCTGCCAGCGCTTTGCAAAGTTCTGTCTTACCCACACCGGTTGGCCCAAGAAACATGAAGGAGCCATTAGGTCGGTTGGGATCGGCCAGGCCTGCTCTTGAGCGGCGTACAGCGTTAGAAACAGCAACTACTGCTTCGTCTTGACCAATTACACGACCATGAAGTGCGTCTTCCATCTTCAAGAGCTTTTCACGCTCACCTTCCAGCATTTTGGAAACAGGTATTCCAGTCCAGCGAGAGACCACTTCAGCAATTTCTTCATCCGTGACCCGGTTGCGAAGCAGCTTGGTTTCTCCACCTGACTTGGCAGCATCCGCTTCAGCCAGCTTCTTTTCCAGCTCGGGAAGCTGGCCATACTGAATTTCTGACATTTTGGCGAGATCACCAGAACGCTGTGCAGCTTCCAGGGCAATGAGTAATTGCTCACGCTCCTCCCGTAACTTCTGAGACCCCTGAAGGACGACTTTCTCGGCCTTCCAAATGTCTTCAAGGTCTGAGTACTCTCTCTCAAGGCGGCCCACTTCTGTATCCAAGAGTACCAGCCTCTCTTTGGATGCGTTGTCGTCTTCTTTTTTAAGTGCTTCCCGTTCGATTTTCAGTTGAATCAGACGACGCTCCAGGCGATCCATTTCTTCTGGCTTGGAATCCATCTCCATCCGTATACGACTGGCTGACTCATCAATCAGATCGATGGCCTTATCGGGCAGTTGCCTGTCAGTGATGTAGCGCTGGGAGAGTTTTACGGCAGCGACAATGGCCGGGTCGGTAATGTCAACACCGTGGTGGGCCTCATAACGCTCTTTCAGACCACGCAAGATAGCAATAGTGTCTTCTTCTGTAGGCTCATCCACCAGTACTTTCTGGAATCGACGCTCCAGCGCTGCGTCTTTTTCGATATATTGCCGGTATTCATCCAGTGTCGTTGCTCCAACACAATGGAGTTCACCCCGGGCCAGAGCGGGTTTAAGCATATTACCGGCGTCCATGGCACCTTCTGCCTTACCGGCACCTACCATAGTGTGGAGCTCATCAATAAACAGGATGATCTGCCCTTCCTGTTTGGACAGCTCATTGAGTACCGACTTCAGGCGCTCCTCGAATTCACCCCTGAATTTGGCCCCGGCAATCAACGACCCCATATCAAGCGACAAAAGCCTTTTACCCTTGATACCGTCAGGCACTTCACCATTGATAATTCTTTGAGCCAGCCCTTCCACAATGGCAGTTTTACCAATACCGGGCTCGCCAATAATCACCGGATTATTTTTGGTACGGCGTTGCAGCACCTGAACAATGCGTCTTATCTCATCGTCCCGGCCAATGACAGGGTCCAGCTTGCCTGCTTCAGCACGCTCAGTTAGATCAATGGTGTAGGTGGCCAGAGCATTGCGATTATCTTCAGCATTGGGATCATTGACGGATTCGCCTCCCCTGAGATTGTTGATGGCATTTTCCAGAGCCTGCTGACTCACCCCCTGCCCTTTCAGGACACGGGAAACTGACGAACTCCCGTCCATCATCACCAGAAGGACAGTTTCACTGGAAATAAACTGATCCCCCCTTTTCTGAGCCTGTTTATCGGCCAGATTAAGCAAGCGAATGGTTTCCTGTGACGGTTGAATATCGCCGGTTGGATTATTAATGACTGAAACCTGATCAAGCAGCTTCTCGAGCTCATCAGCCAGCTGTTGCATATTAAAGCCCACTTGACTCAAAAGAGGCTTGATAGAACCACCCCGCTGATTAAGCAGCGCCATTAACAGGTGGACAGGTTCTATCTGATTGTGATCCTTACCCACAGCCAGTGACTGAGCATCTGACAATGCGGACTGCAGCTTACTGGTCAGTCTGTCTGCTCGCATAGTGAGTTCTCCCGCGTTTTATTACTTGCCGATAGGGCTGCTTCTGTAATCCTATATTGCGGCAGAATCGATCTTTTCAAGAGCTGGCTTTCCTGCCCCTCGTGAACTAGCTAATCTCTTGATGTCTGCTAGATTGAGAGGTTTTGATTTAATCCGGGATAATCTTCAATATTATGAAAAAGTTATGGAACCCAAACAATAAAGAACGTCAGCCAGTCCCATCTAATCCGTTGTATGCAAGGTTTTTTCTGACATTTTCATTTCTATTTGCCCTTTCTTTTCAGGCAATGGCGACCTCCCCCAACCCGGAAGATAGTCTCGTTATCATTTACGATGGCTTGTCTTCGACCGGCTTTTGTCTTGGCGTTGTGACAGGAGAGAAAGAGGTCACCACTACAGTTCCTTGCGCAAAACACGGTGGATTTGGCAATTACACCATCTACAGAAGCCCGCAGGAACTCAGTTATTGGGAAGGTTTCAATCAACATGACTGGCAATCAGGTAGAAGCCCAAAAAAAAACATTGATGAGAAACAGATAGTAACGATCATTTTAGAAGAGCACCCGGAAAATAAAAGCATTGCCAAAGTTTCCAAACAGGCAACCCCAATCTGGTGGACGCCTCTCTGGAAGTGTCTTGCAATGACCGGAGACTGGAATGATGTTCACTGGCAATGGCAAAAGCATTGGTTAAAACCTAACGTCACCAGACAATCCTACGTACTCTCCCTGAACAATCACCTGCCTGCAAGTTTGCGGCACTGGTACTTCAATAACACTGTTGCAATATTTGACCAGGATGGCGCACTGGCAGGCTTTTCCTATTGTCCTGAGGCCGCCTACAGCACTTCTTCAGATAAGTTCAGGGTATACTCGGTTGACTATCGATCAGGAATACTTAAAAACTATCAAGAGCTCTATCGCTGAATCCAAACCGGTATAGCTGGACGTCAAGACGGGTCGCCATCAGTCTTCAACAGGATCAAAACCATTGTCTGTGTTTGAGGGCAGCATGATTGTGACTTTTTCAGAACCGGGTCTTGAACAGCAAAGCAGGAAGTCACCTTCAGGAGGTGCAATGGCAATCTCGCGGTCGTAGTAAGTACGTCCCGCTACCAGCCGGGAGGTGCAAGTATGGCATACACCCATACGACAGGCGTTTGGCGGTGTCAGCCCGTAAACTTCAGCCAGTTCCAGCATCGAAAGATTGGAACCTGCATCCCACTTTGCAACAACCCCATCGGGTAAGAAAGTGACCTCAGCAGTTTCCACTATGGCTGGAGGCGGTGCTCCCGGCTCTGTTCCAAAGCTTTCGGTGTAGATCTGATGAGCGTTGGCTTCCAGTGCCAGCAGAGATTCTCGAACATGAGTTTGAAAAGCTTGTGGACCACAGAGAAAATACAGCAATTCACAGGGTGGCATATCGATCCGTTTATCTCCATCCATGATGTATAGCCCATCGAGCTTCCTGGCAATTATGTCCTTCGTAATATAGCCCTGATAATCGAAACGGCCAGACGAAATGTCGTTTTCGTTGGGCCGTGAAAAAATATGAATAACGGTCACATTGGGAAGCGTCCCAAGCTGATCAAGCTCGTCCCGGTGCGCCTGATGAAGGCCATCCTGAACGGCGTGAAAGAATAATACAGGTGGGTAGTTTTTGACAGAGGTGTGTGCTTTCAGCATGGCCAGAAGCGGGGTCAAGCCAATCCCGCCCGCAAACAAAACGACGGGTTTTGGATTGCCACGAGCAAGGGTAAACTGGCCCAGGGGAGAAGACACGCGCAAGCCGTCTCCGACCACCAGAGTCTCGTGCATATAGGCACTTCCGGGTCCGCTGGGCGAGCGTTTAATCGTTATGCGGTAGTGGTCAGGGCCATCCTGATAGTCACTAAGGCTCCAGAGTCGGGTAATTTCTTCTTCTGCCTGCGGAATCTTCACGGCCAGAAACTGACCTGCCAGCGCTCCTGCCAATGGCGCTGTTCCATCCGGAGCTTCAAGCCAGACAGATTTTGTGTCTGGTGTCTCCTGACGGATCTCTTTAACCCTCAATGCCCGGGAACCTGACCACCGACCTTTTGATAGCTGACAGCGCTCCCGCTCCGCAGCGATTTTTGAGGTTAAGAAAAAAGCAGACATCGGGCTCAGACCTTCAAGTTCGGACATCGCCTGCATCTGATCCAAACTGGCAGCGTCGGCAAAGAGCGCTTTGGAGATGTTCAGCACCAGAGTGCGAGGCTCTGATTTGGCTTCGACCTTAACGTGATCGCCGGGAGTGATAGTGCCTGTTTTGACTACATTCAGGTAAATGCCACTGTGGCCTGAGATGGCAAACTCCGGAATAAAGCTGTCTGGTTGCCCCAACCGCCAGCACACTTTGAAGCATGGAATACGAGGTCCTGACACGGATAGCACCACTTCATCGCCAATGCGCAAGACATCACCCACTGCCAGAGCGACCTCGTCCAGTCCGTCTATGATAAGATTTTCGGCAAAACGACCCTTTGGCCAGTCTTCATCGTTGCCACCCAGACGATCTTTCCAGTAATCATAAGTGGTTGTTGAAACGGCATAGATGTGGTCATTATGAACAGCCACCTCATTGCCCTCAATACCACTGGCATGAATCTTTACCGGACCCCGCACTTCAGACTTAAGGTAAGCCGTTGTGACATCATGGCCACGTATGTTATGACGCTTTGTTTTACCAATGCAGATCGCAGTAAGTTTCATTTTTTTTAGCCAGCCCTGCTTCAAAACCTCGTAAGCCATGAATCACTCGAAACAGATATTCGACAACAGATCAGATCGACGGCTTTGATTTTTGATTAATAACCCATTTTGATTTTTGCTCTTTCTCAGACTTTGTCAAAAAACCTTCTTCATACTGACACATTGCGCTTTTATCCTGCCATGACAATTTTAAAAAACACCTGTCATGGATTGAATATGGCTATAACAAGAAGACGTTTCTTTCAGGGAGCCGCCCTGGGGATTGCTACATTGCCGTTGCTCAAGACGTTTGCGAGCAGCCACCAACCTTTTCAGCACGGAGTAGCCAGTGGCGATCCTCTGGCTGATAGAGTGATCCTCTGGACCCGGATCACACCCGATGCAGACCCGGACTTTCAACAGGCTATCGTTCCCTATTCCTGGGAAATGGCCCTTGACCCACAGATGAACCAGATAGTCCGGTCCGGCGAAGGCGTTACCGGACCACATGTTGACTACACCGTTAAGGTTGATGCAGACGGTCTGGTGTCTGGCACTGTTTACTACTACCGATTCTTTTCCAATGGAAAACCTTCGCCGGTGGCCAGAACACGAACCTTGCCAGAAGGCCACCTGAACAGTCTGCGACTGGCATTCTGCTCCTGCTCCAACTACCCGGCGGGCTACTTTAACGTCTACCGGGAAATAGCCCGGAGACCTGATTTGGATGCCGTACTGCACCTTGGAGACTACATCTATGAGTACGGTCCTGGTGGTTATGGGACAAACAACGGCCTTGGCCGGAACCCGATTCCTGCGAAAGAAATAACAGTACTTCAGGACTACCGACAACGCTACGCCCAGTATCGATCCGATCCGGATTTGCAGGAAGTTCACCGTCAGCATCCTTTCATCTGCGTCTGGGACGATCATGAATCCGCCAATGACTCATGGCAAGGTGGAGCTCAAAACCATAACCTGGGTGAAGGAGCCTGGGAATCACGCCGCAATGATTCAGTTCAGGCTTACTTTGAATGGATGCCTATCAGAGAGAGTGGCATTGTTGACCAGTTTGGACAAAGAACCATTTATCGAAGGTTCCGCTTTGGTGACCTGATGGATCTCTTTATGCTGGATACCCGACTGACTGGCAGAGACCGGCAGGCTCTGCCATTGAATGCCAAAGCCGCTAAAGATCCATCAAGAAGCCTGTTGGGAGCAGATCAGGAACAATGGTTGCATAATGGCTTAAGTCAATCCATGAATGAAGGGGTTCGCTGGCGGGCACTGGGACAGCAGGTCATGATGTCACAGCTCACTCTCAATCCGGACCTTCCTATCCTTATGGATCAATGGGATGGTTATCAGGCATCCCGACAGCGTCTGTTTGATCATATTCAAAATCAGGGCATCAATAACTTGATGGTACTGACCGGCGATACTCACAGCTCGTGGGCATTTGATCTGGCACCTGAACCGCGCTTCCCTCACTACGGACGGATTTCAGGTTTTGGCGCACTGGGTGGAGAATTTGGAACCCCCGCAGTTACATCCGGATTTTCTGAAAAGACGGGTCTTGCCAAAATAGCGTCAGCGGCCCTTGACGGTGCTCTGCCAAACCTTAAATGGACCAACCAGAGCGAGAAAGGCTATGTGCTGCTGGATATCACTCATAGTCGAACGAAAGCCCACTGGTATCATGTAGACACTGTTGCCAGCAGAAACTACAACCACTACCTGAAGAGAGTTTATAAGCAGAATGATGATGCCAATCATATCCACAGATCCTGGTCAGAAAGCGCTCCCGCAGAGTCACCTGCTCCAGCACCTGATCTGGCCAATTTATTTGAAGGACTGAGGCAGCGCTATTACAGCTAGCAGTCAATGACAGGAAGAACTCTCATTGAGAGCTCTTCCTGCCTATTCAATCCAGACCACTGTGGCTAAACGTCCGGACTGGACGCCATCCCTTCGGTAAGAGAACCAACGGTCATTTTCCTTATAAGTACAGAAATTGCCGCCACTGACTTCTGTTACACCCAATTTATGTAACCGAAGCCTTGCCAGTTCATAGAGATCCCCATACCAGCGATCACCCTGACCGGGAATAAAAGCCGTTTCCATTTGCGGATCAGAATTCAGGAAAGCGTCGCGAACTTCAGGTCCCACTTCAAAATGAGACTGACTGATAGCTGGACCCAACCAGGCCATCACCTGGCCAGGCTCATCGCCCATAGCTTTAACTGTGGCTTCCAGTACACCAGCCTGAAGCCCTTTCCAACCGGCGTGAGAAACGGCAACACGGGTGCCGGACGAGTTGCAAAAAATAACCGGAAGACAATCTGCAGTTAAGACGGCACAGGGTAACCCCTGCTTATCTGTCCAAACCGCATCACCTTCTCTTTCTGAGTTATCCGGCTGGGCCGTTATTACATCAGTACCATGAACCTGTTTGAGCCACTGCGGCCTGTACCGCCATTGATAATGGTCGTCGAGCAATGCTCTGTTTTTTGCTACCACATCAGGATCATCACCAGACCGCAGCCCCAGATTGAAGCTGCTGAAAGCTCCCTGACTGTACCCGCCGGTTCTGAGGGTGACAAAAGCCCTGACACCTTCTGGCGCAGACCAGTCCGGGAGCAGGTAACGATCTTCAGACATGTTCAGTTCTCTCTATTGCAACGCCCTGGGAGCATGAGTTCACTCATAAAACAGCAAATCCTGCTCAGGACTCTTTAACATCTTCTTTTAATACTTCCAGAAGCGCTGAAAAGTCATCCGGTAAGGGCGCTTCCCACTCCATGTAGTCATCGGACACCGGGTGCATAAGACCCAGCTTTCTGGCGTGAAGCGCCTGATGTTTGAAGCTCCTCAGAGTCTCTTCCAGGATGGCAGAACACCCCTTGGGAATTCTCAGACGGCCAGCATACAGATCATCCCCTACCAGCGGGAAGCGAATATAGCTCATATGCACTCTGATCTGGTGAGTTCTGCCCGTTTCCAGTTTACAGCGGACATGGGTATGAGCATTAAACTTCTTCAGAACCCGGTAATGAGTTACAGAGGCTTTGCCACCGGGCATCACCGCCATACGAAGACGATGGGTCGGGTGACGGGCAATGGGTTCATTAACCGTCCCGCCCGCCGTCATAACACCTTGAGTCACGGCCTCATACTCTCGACTTACACTTCGGTCCTGAAGCTGAGCCACCAGATCGGTATGAGCGGCCAGAGTTTTGGCTACCACCATCAGTCCTGAAGTATCTTTATCCAGACGGTGCACGATTCCGGCCCTGGGTACAGAGGCTATCTCCGGATAATGATATAACAAGCCATTCAACAAGGTACCTGAGTAATTTCCTGCCGCAGGATGAACAACCAGTCCCACCGGTTTATTAATGACCAGGATGACATCATCTTCGTAAATGATATTCAATGGAATATCTTCAGGTTCCCAACGTTCTTCATCATCGACTTCAACGCTGAGAGTCAGCTTCTCGCCACCGACCAGCTTGTCTTTAGGCTTTTTCTTCTGGCCATCCACTCGCAGATCGCCATTCTTGATCCACTCCTGAAGGCGTGCCCTGGAAAAGTCCGGAAAGCAGCTGGCTGCAATCTGGTCCAGTCTCTTGCTCCCCAGTTCATCAGGTACGACGACCTGCTGATTGATCCGCTCACTCATTAACTACTTCTCAAGTAACAGGAGCCTGAGCGGGCATTATTCCCGACCCTGCTCCCGGACAAAAAATCTCAGCCGCCGAAGGCCAGATGCTGCACCGGAACAGGTTAATAAAAATTTCCAACCTCCCGAAAGCAGTTGAATGATTATTAATAGAACCAGTTTCTTTTCGTTTTACAGCGGACTGTGTTTAAATTAGTTGATCAAAGGCGGGTAGTTTATCACATCATCAGGTCTGGCTGAGCTATGCTCAAAACTTTATCGGCCTGCCTCCCTGTTATAAGTTCAGGGGAGGCCTGTACGCCCTATTTCCTCACAATCATGCCGGAGTACGGAAACTGTAAATACCATGACAATACTGAAAACCACATATTCGCGCCTGATATTTCTGATCCTTGCTGCGGTGGTTCTGGCAGGATGCTCATCAAGCCCCGAAAAAAAGACGCTTCCGGAATCCCTGACTGAGGCCGAACTCTACCAGATGGCCAACCAGTCCCTGAATAACCAGAGTTATACAAAGGCTGTAGAGTATCTGCGGACACTGGAGTCACGCTACCCCTTCGGCTCTTTTGCAGAACAGGCTCAGCTGGACCTGGTTTATGCCTATTTCATGAATGTAGAGCCTGAAGCCGCCAGAGCAGCAGCGGATCGTTTCCTTCGCCTGCACCCGCAGCACCCCAATGCAGACTATGCCTATTATATGAAAGGTCTGGCTTCTAACACGGCCTCCATGGGTCTCATCGAGCGCTACCTGCCATTAGACAACACAAAGCGTGATCCTGGTCAGGCTCGCCAATCCTTCAATGAGTTTCGTGAATTGCTGACGCGCTACCCGGACAGCAAATACGCACCAGATGCCCGTCAGCGGATGGTAGCCCTGAGAAATCGTCTGGCTGATTATGAGATTCATGCAGCCAATTACTACCTGAAACGCAAAGCCTATGTAGCGGCTGTGAACCGTGGCAAGTATGTTGTTGAAAATATGCAGAAGACCCCGGCGGTAGAACCCGCACTGGGTATCATGGTGGAAGGTTATCAGCGACTGGGCCTGATAGAGCCCGCGAATGAAACCCTTGAGGTCTTAAAGCTGAATTTCCCGAATTCGAATCTACTCAATGAACAGGGTGAATTCATCGGCTACCAGTCCTTCGGTGATGTCGATCCCTCGCTGCTTTATACCGTGACCTTTGGCCTGCTGGGTGATTCAGGTATTGAAAAGCAGAAAGCGCAGACCCCGGTTGCTCCCCAACCTCCCGGGAACAAACAGTAATTCCCTGTGGCTTCCAGCAGGAGGCCACTCCACCTTCTGGTTTAGTAATTCAATGCCAACAACTGTGAAGTGCCCGAAATGCGGCAAAAAAGTAGAATGGAAGAAAGAAAACGGGTTTCGACCCTTCTGCTCCCAACGATGCAAGCTGATTGATCTTGGAGCCTGGGCGAATGAAGAGCGTTCGATACCCGGAAACCCTGCTTTCGATGATCTGATGACCAGCGACATTGATGACCATTTAAAGCACTGATAAGCCCCCACCAGCTCCTGGTTTCACAGGCCAGGATCTCAGGTTCAACAGGGCTTCTGCCTGAGAACGTTTGAACTTGAGGACTTGATACATTACCTCACGAAGCTCTGGCTGGTGCATATGTTCAGCCAGCTCGCTCAACTGCTGATCCGACAGTCTGGTAATTCTCTCCAAAGCTAACTTTATCGATCGTCCCACTTGCTCTGGCGGCATCTGCTCAACCATTGTCAATAGTGTCTTCTTACCTCGATATTGAAACCTGTGCAATTTTGAAGGACGCAAAAGACTCTGGCTAAATTCATCAATGGAACAGTTCCTGGGGAGGGAAAATCGATTATAAAAGGACATACCGAAATCAATACTGACTAACTTACCAGTCAGCAGCTCGTCATCTTCGGCATGCTTGAAGAGGTAATTATCAAGTTTCAGATAGTCCTGATCGCCCAGAAGAAATCGCCTCATGACAAGATTGGTAACCGGGTTATGATCATCAGTAAACTGACAAATAGAAGGGAATAATGTTTGTTGAAAGAAGGTATTGCCAGGGTAGAAGCCTTTCAGGTCTTTAGAAGCTACACAATGATCCTGATTTTTTTCGTCCAGACTGTAGCGATGAATGTACTCTTGCCCGTAACCCATGACTTGTTTGTAGGCTGCGGCAGCAAGGCACTCCCTCTGGGCCAACACTTTTCGATCATCATAAAAACGGGCTTTGTAAGATTTTCCAGTGATCAGGTGGATCACTTTTTGCAGCAACCGTTTAAACTTTTCAGCACCCGATTCATACCCGAGTGTTTTGACATGCCAAAACTCTTCCTTTTTTTCAGCTTTAGTAGAATCTGATTCTCTCCCGGCCCCTCTCGAATCTGTTTTGATCCGCATGAACCGGTGAGCAACAACTCCCCGGTGAATCTGTCCGGGGAGCTCCTCCCAATATTCACCAAAGGGCCTGTCATTAATGGATGGAAGAATATTTCTGCCAACCTGCCCGGTCTCTTCGAAATAAGCAACCGCCCGATCCTGAACAGGACGCTGCCCCAGCATTGAGGCCTCTTCATCCAGCCCTTCGGTACCAGGCAGATTCCCCAGTGAACCTACTGTTCTACCCAGTGAGTCACTGCCAGCAGTTGACGGGGATTGGAATGTTGAATCAGCGGGCAAAACTGATGTTGATTTGTTGCCACCAGGTCCGATATTAGAGTGAGACATTTGCTTCCCTGCAAGAAGTCTTTAATCTTAAATTAAGACTAGTATACGGCCTCAATAAGTTTGCGACCAGAAAGCACCGATGGCAGCCAACCCCTGGGCTCCCCGGTCTATGAACTGCTCCTGATCAGCAAGCTGCATCCCCCCCAACCAGAACACAGGCAATGGGCAACGCTCTGTCAGCTCTGCAGCTTTTTCCATTCCTAAGGTTTCACAGCCCGGATGCGTCTGTGTCGACATAACCGGAGAGAGTGTTACAAAATCGACACCCAGTGATACCGCCCGATCGATTTGTTCCTGATTATGACAGGAAGCTGCCAGCCACTGACCAGAACGAGAAGCACTTCGCCAATCAACACCCTCCTGCTGAAGCTGTTTCGAGGTAAGATGGATACCGTCACACCAGCTATTGGCCAGTAGTTCAGGCTCACCTTTAAGAAGCAAGCTGGCCCCGGTTTCCCGACAAAGGTGATGCAGCTCTCTGGCTAAATGCTGATAGGTTCCTTTATCCAGCCATGGAGCCCGAAACTGTATCAGCTCTACTCCCTGCTCAAGCTGGTAACTCACTTTTTCCAGAAGCTCAGCAGCCACATCAAACTTACCGGTGATCATATAGCGATTTGGTAACAGGACTGCCGTAACGATGGGACCATTAGCCGGAGGAAAGTTCAGCTCGGGTAACTCTTTCAGATCGACCCATCGGATCTCCTGACCCTCATTACCACGAGGCTGGCCAATGATATCGTTCGCCCACCAGGTATCGAGACAGACAGACCTGTCCGGGTAATCATGCCGAATCGAAATCAACTTTCGGAACTGATTTGCCTCAACATCCAGTTCTTCCTTAAGTTCACGATTCAAGGCTGCCGTAACGAACTCTCCCTCTTCCACCTTGCCACCCGGAAACTCCCAGTAGCCACCCATGTGCTTATCATTCGGTCGCCGTGCTATAAGAATTCGTCCATCATCCCCGCGAATAACTGCCACCGCAACATGCACCACCTTCCTGACACTCGCCTGATTTTCTGAAGACATCACCTACTGCCCTGTTTTCAAGTTCGATATTCAGCATTGATTCGAACATACTCATGGGAAAGATCAGTAGTCCAGAGTGTTTCCGTGATAGTACCTGCCCCCAGCTGAACACGGATCAGTATCTCTTCCTGATTCATTACACGCTCACCTTCCGCTTCGGTGTAAGAGCAGGCAACACCCCCATCTTGCACAATGCAAACGTCGTCTAGCCAGATGGAAACCTTATCAATCTTTAGCTCTTCGATCTCAGCTCTTCCCACAGCAGCAAGAATCCTGCCCCAGTTCGGATCACTGGCAAATAATGCAGTCTTGACGAGTGGAGAGTGGGCAATGGTATAAGCAACTTCAAGGGCATCAACGACACTGCTCGCCTGTTCAACCTGAATGGTTACAAACTTGGTAGCGCCTTCTCCATCTCTGACAATAGCCTGTGCGAGTGTCATAGCTACCTCTTCAACAGCCTCTTTCAGAGCTTGGTACAAAGGCCCCTGAGACTGCATTATGGATTCATTTCCGGCCTTGCCCGTGGCTACCAGCATGCAGCAATCATTGGTGGAAGTATCACCATCTACTGAAATTCTATTGAACGACAAATTAACAGCATCAGACAGAAGGCTTTGTAAAACAGTCTCATCTACGGAAACATCTGTGGCCATAAAAGCCAGCATGGTGGCCATATTCGGCTTGATCATGCCCGACCCTTTGCTGATTCCCGTTACCGTGTAACGTTTACCGTCAACTTCAAACTGTCGGCTGGCACCTTTGGGGCGGGTATCGGTCGTCAGTATGCCTTCTCCGGCTCTGTGCCAGCCATCTTCACTCAAATCCGAGAAAGCAGTGGGCAGGCCAGAAACAATTTTGCCAACGGGGAGAGGCTCGCCAATCACACCGGTTGAAAAAGGCAGCACCTGATCTTCCTGCACCCTGGCAAATTCAGCCAATGCACGACAGACCTCGGTGGCATCCGCCATTCCCTGTTCACCGGTACCCGCATTAGCATTGCCAGTATTAATAACAAAATACTCAGGCAAACGGTTAATGCGACGCCTGGCCAGATGGACAGGAGCAGCACAAAAACGGTTTAGAGTGAAAACACCGGCAACAGAAGCACCCTGATCCCAGTTCATAATCACAAGATCCTTACGATCCTGCTTCCTGATACCTGCCTCTGCTGTCCCCAGACGAAAGCCTTTTACTGGATGCATTTCCGGCCAGCTTCCTGATCCTACTGCCATGGTTTCTCCATCTCCTCTTTTTTCATTCCAATTCGCTGCCCACGCCATCCCTTCAACCCGGCTACCTCCCGGGTTCAATAATCCTGATAACGGACACAGAGAATCGGGCCAGAGAGCATTGATTCAACTGACCTATGCGAAATACACTTATAGCTAACCATTTACATTTTGTTATTCATTATCCAACGATTTTTTCAAATATCTCAAAATAAGTCGGGAAGGTCTTTGAGGTGCACCCAGGATCATTGATGGTAATTGGACTGCCACCGAATGCCGCCAGGGAAAAACACATGGCCATTCTGTGATCATCATAGGTATCAATGACTGCAGACTGAATCTGCTCAGGGGGATTAATCACAATGTAATCTTCACCTTCTTCAACTTCAGCTCCCACTTTACGAAGCTCGGTCGCCATCGCTGAAAGCCGGTCAGTCTCTTTGACCCGCCAGTTGTAAATATTTCGAATAGCCGTCTGGCCCCTGGCAAACAGAGCAGTAGTAGCAATGGTCATGGCTGCGTCTGGGATATGGTTCAGATCAATATCCACACCTTTAAGCTCACCTTTTTCTACTTCAATCCAGTTGTCACTCCAGGTGACTTTAGCGCCCATTTGCTCCAGTACTTCAGCAAATCGGGCATCGCCCTGCACACTGGCATTACCGGTTCCATGAACTTTCAGCTTACCTCCGATTGCTGCAGCTGCCAGAAAGTAAGAAGCCGAGGAAGCATCTCCTTCTACCATAATTTCACCCGGGGATCGGTAAGCCTGCCCCCCTTCTACGACAAAGTTCTGGTATTCATTATTCTGGACATTAACACCAAAGCGCTCCATAACCGAGAGAGTGATATCGATATAGGGTTTGGAAACCAGTTCACCTTCAATCGTGATGAACGTTTTATCTGATGCTAATGGTGCTGCCATGAGCATTGCTGTCAGAAACTGACTGGAGATATCTCCCCTGATGCTGACTTCTCCTCCCTTCAGGCCCGAACCAAGGACTTTCAGAGGTGGAAAGTTTTTCTCACCCAGGTACTCGATGTTTGCACCGGCCTGCTCAAGACAGGAAGTCAGATCGCCGATAGGTCGCTCATACATTCGGGGTTCACCCGTCAGGGTGTATTCTCCTTGCCCCAGGCACAAGGCTGCCGTCAATGGCCTCATGGCAGTGCCGGCGTTTCCCAAAAACAGAGTCAGGCTTTCACCAGAACCGAGCGGGCCAGCCAGTCCGATGACTTTGCAAACTGTATTGTTATCTGACAGTCGATACTGGACACCCATTGCTTTCAGAGCCTTCAGCATATAGCGAACGTCATCGCTATCCAGAAGATTGGTGATGGTGGTTGTACCTTCTGCCAGTGCAGCAAGCAGTAAAATACGGTTGGACAGGCTTTTTGAGCCAGGAATAGAGACTTCCCCTTGCACGCGGGAAATGGGCTTTAAAACAAGTTGCTCCATTGGACTTCTTAACTGGCCGAATGATAGTAAAAATTAATTATACCCCAATGCCTCGATAAATCAGCCGGTTTAAAACAGTCCATAAAAGAAAACAGGCCGCAAAGCGGCCTGTTTTCTTTAAAATAACGGGTCAATATCAAACTATTTTACCGTGACACTGTTTATACTTCTTGCCGGAGCCACAGGGACAGGGTTCATTTCGGCCGACTTTGCGACTTTCTCGAACGAAAGGTTCGGTTACACCTTCTGGCAGTTCACCTTCTTTCCCTGAATGATCTTCCATAACATGCGCCTGCTCATGCTGAAACTGCATACGACGAATCAGTTCCTGACGACGCTGCTCCTCCATTTCCTCGGTTTTGTCATCCTGCTGAACCTGAACATGAGAAAGGATACGAATGGTGTCCGTTTTGATATCTTCCAGCATGGACTGGAACAACTCAAAGGCTTCACGTTTGTATTCCTGCTTGGGGTTCTTCTGGGCATAACCTCTTAAGTGGATGCCCTGACGCAGGTGATCCATGGTCGCAAGGTGTTCTTTCCACTTGTCATCCAGTACACGCAACAGGATATGTTTCTCGAAGTTCCTCAGGGACTCGCCACCCGCCAGTTCTTCTTTCTGCTTGTAGTTGGAGATGACCTCAGCCAGAATCTTCTCTCTCAGACCTTCTTCTTCCAGCTTGTCATCTTCATCCAGCCACTTCTGGATCGGCAAATGGATAGCCAGTTCAGCCCCAAGCTTCTGCTCGAGACCTTTCACATCCCATTGCTCTTCAAGACTCTCGCGTGGGATGTGCTGGGAAATGACATCGCTGACCACTTCAGATCTCATGCTATCAATGCTGGATTGCACGTTTTCAGAATTCAGAAGCTCATCACGCTGTTTGTAGACCACTCTGCGCTGATCATTGGCGACGTCATCATATTCCAGCAACTGCTTTCGAATATCGAAGTTACGACCCTCAACCTTGCGCTGGGCTTTTTCAATCGCATTGGTCACCATTCGGTGCTCGATAGCTTCACCTTTTTCCATACCCAGTGCTTTCATAAAGTTCTTCACCCGGTCAGAGGCAAAGATACGCATCAGGTTATCTTCCAGAGACAGGTAAAAACGGGAAGAACCTGGGTCCCCCTGACGACCGGACCGGCCACGCAGCTGATTATCGATACGGCGGGATTCATGACGCTCAGTACCGATAATATGCAGACCACCGGCTGCCAGAACGGCCTTGTGGCGCTTCTGCCATTCAGACTTGATCTGGTCTTCCTGCTGCTGATCTGGATTTTTAACGGCTGATAGCTCGGCCTCCCAGCTACCACCCAAGGTTATGTCAGTTCCACGACCCGCCATGTTGGTAGCAATGGTAATAGCACCCGGACGCCCCGCCTGGGCAATGATCTCGGCCTCCTTCTCGTGAAATTTGGCGTTAAGAACATTGTGAGGGATCCTGGCCTTATTCAAGGCATTGGACAGGAGTTCGGAAGCGTCAATAGATGCAGTACCCACCAAAACAGGACGCCCCTGCTGAACGGTTTCCTTGATGTCTGCAATGATCGCTTCGTACTTTTCTTCAATGGTCAGATAAACCAGATCGTTACCATCCTCACGTACCATTGGTTTATGGGTCGGGACAACAATAACGTCCAGACCATAAATCTGGCGAAGCTCGAAAGCTTCTGTATCCGCTGTACCGGTCATACCAGAAAGCTTTTCGTAGAGTCGGAAGTAGTTCTGGAAGGTTGTCGAGGCAAGGGTCTGACTCTCAGCCTGAATATTCAGTCCTTCCTTAGCCTCCAGTGCCTGATGCAGACCTTCAGAGAGACGACGGCCCGGCATGGTTCTTCCCGTGTGCTCATCAACCAGCAGCACTTCGCCGTCGGCCACAATGTACTCAACATTTCGCATGAACAGGACATGAGCTTTCAACGCTGCATTCACATGATGAAGCATATTCAGGTTATGGGCAGAATAGAGACTCTCTCCTTCAGGCAGGAGTCCCAGCTTCTGCAATTGCTCTTCAATAAACAAATGGCCGATCTCGGTCAGCTCAACCTGACGGGTCTTTTCATCCAGCAGGTAATGACCGGTTGGCTCTTCACCTTCTCCGAGTTCTTCTTCCTGTTTTTTCAGCTGAGGAGCCAGTTTGTTCATCTGTTTGTAGAGTTCAGAGGAATCTTCCGCCGGACCGGAAATAATGAGTGGCGTTCGGGCTTCATCAATCAGGATGGAGTCCACTTCGTCGACAACAGCATAGTGCAATTCACGCTGAAACTTATCTTCCTTGCGAAACGCCATATTGTCACGAAGATAATCGAAGCCAAACTCATTGTTGGTTCCGTAGGTAATGTCAGCTTGATAAGCAGCCCTTTTCTCTTCAGGAGACTGCTGGGGAACAACTACTCCGACTGTCAGGCCAAGAAACTCATAAAGAGCACTCATCCACTGGGCGTCTCGACGAGCAAGATAGTCATTAACGGTAACAACATGAACACCCTTACCTGTGATGGCATTCAGGTAAACAGGCAGTGTCGCCATCAGTGTCTTACCTTCACCGGTTCTCATCTCGGCGATGCGACCTTCGTGAAGAGTAATGCCACCGATCAGCTGGACATCAAAATGTCTCATGCCCATGCTGCGTTTACTGCCCTCTCTGACGACAGCAAAGGCCTCGGGCAGCAAGTCATCAAGATTTTCGCCTTGCTGATAGCGATCCTTGAGGGACTGAGTCCGCCCCCTGAGCTCTTCATCATTGAGACCAGACAGTTGATCTTCCAGAGCATTGATCTGTTTGACCAGCTTGCCCATGCGTTTCAGCTGGCGATCATTCCGGCTGCCGATAATTTTTTTGACTAACGAAGCTAACATAGATTGGTTACAGTCTCACTCTGATTCCGGGGCTGCCTCTCTTGCCGACAATCCCGGGTGGGCAGACAAGCTTAAGAACAGCCAAATATTCTATGACAATCACACAAAAGTCTCATCCATATTAGCTATAAATCTGGCCCTTAATGTTTTATAAGCCATAAACGTAAAGCTTAAGATGGTTTTTTATTGACTGACGTCAACGCCAGACGTTTGCAACAATCTGGATTAAAGGCAGAAAAATCCAAACCTTACAGACATTTACACTCATCAGTAAAGGATATAGGGACTGGAAAGAAGTCTTTCAAGGGAAGAGCGCTACTTTTTCGCTGACAACTCGCAGGATCAGCACTGAATAATCGGGCAGTGAGATTCATCGAAAAACAAGTCATGAAAAAGGATCGGAAATACCAGCAATATGAGGAGCGCTTTGTTCTTGTCAGGAAAGATCACTTGCTTGCCCGATAAATGTAGCGCTGTGGATCCACATGCTTACCATTGCGAATCACTTCAAAGTGAACATGCGGCCCTGTTGAACGACCTGTGCTTCCTACTTTAGCAATAACCTGACCTCGAGTAACGATGTCGCCCACCTTGACTTCGTTGGAATAATTGTGCGCATATCGTGTCACATAGCCATTAACATGGTTAACCTCAACCATAAGCCCATAGCCAGAGCGATCACCTGACCAGGTCACGACACCGGCAGCCACAGCAATAATGTCAGAACCATTTACAGCGGCCATATCAATACCTGAATGCCAGGATAATTTTCCGGTAAAAGGATCTGCTCTCTGACCAAAACGAGAAGAAAGCCAACCTTTCTTGACAGGAAGCCCTGCCACAAAGACATCATTACTCATGGTCCTGTTAGAGACCAGGCTGGTCAGAATATCAAACTGCTGCTCTCTGCTGTCTATCTGCTCAGAAAGTTGATCAATAGCATCAATAAGCGGGGGCATTGAATAGATAGATTCATTGGAAGGCAGCGCTTCCGGGCCACCAATAGCCGGCACTTCATCGAAGAAAAACTCGCCATCATCCAGTTTCGCAGCAATGGTTAGTCTCTCGCCAACAGCATCCAGTCGGGTAATCCGCCCTTGTAACTCTGCCAGACGAATGGTCAGGGCATCAATTTGACGTTCTGCAGCAAGACGAACATTTTCAACTTCTTTTCTCTGTCCGCTCAGGACTGTCCGCCATTCTTGCAGGCCCTCTTCAGTCAGGACAACGCCAGATTTCGAATTGAGGAAAAGATAGGTAATACCTCCACCCAGCATCATGCAGAGAAAAACCGCGGAAAAAGCAGCCAGTGCCAGCCGCTTGCTTGTGACTCTGAACGATTGTGTTCGAGAGTGATCTTGCTTTACAACAATGACTTTCATTCTAGGAAGCCCTGTACTCCCAATGATTCAACCTTATTAACTCATTATCATGGAAATCACTGCTCATCACCCGGGCTTCAATGCAAAAGGCGATAGAGCGTCATATCCACATCCTGTCTTGAAACAGGATAGCGCTATTCAGTCATGGAGAATCGACACAACCATGTCAGCAATATTTGACCCTGGTAAAAAAGTCACTTTGCTGTCGTTCTCCCACATTCTTGTTTTCTTCACTCTTGATGGTTTTCAGATTCAGGTAAATCTTTAAAAACCAGATGCCTCATTTAACCAGTATAGATTCCAAAAAAGGTCGCTTCTGCGACCTTCAATGAAAGGTGACTATATGAGTTAAGCAGTAACCGCAGCCGGCTTAAGGTAGGAAATCGGTGCCACTTCAGTATCCTCAAATGTCACTACTTCCCAGGCTTTTTCATTCTCCAGCAGAGAACGGACCAGCTTATTGTTTAATTCGTGTCCGGACTTGTAGCCAACGAACTGGCCAACCAGACTATTACCTAATAGGTACAGATCACCGATGGCGTCCAGAATCTTGTGTTTAACCAGCTCATCATGGTAGCGCAATCCGTCTTCGTTCAGAATACGGTAGTCATCAACCACTACAACGTTGTCAACACTGCCTCCCAAAGCCAGATTCTGTGAACGCAGATACTCAACGTCACGCATGAATCCGAAGGTACGGGCACGGCTGACTTCTTTTACGAAAGAAGTACTGGAAAAATCAATCTCAGAGGTCTGTGAACGACCTTTGAAAACAGGGTGGTCAAAATAGATAGTAAAACTGACTTTGAAGCCGTCATAAGGCTTGAAAGTAGCTGTTTTCTCACCATCAGTGACGGTCACTTCTTTCTTGATACGGATAAATTTCTTGGCTGCCTCCTGCTCCTGAATACCAGCAGACTGGATAAGGAAAACAAAAGGTCCCGCGCTACCGTCCATGATCGGAACTTCATGGGCGCTCAATTCGACATAAGCATTGTCGATTCCCAGACCAGCCATTGCCGAAAGCAGGTGTTCAACGGTGTCTACCCGAACACCGTCTTTCTGCAAAGAGGTACACAGGGTAGTTTCTCCGACATTTTCTGCACGAGCAGGAATTTCCACCACAGGATCAAGATCTGTGCGACAGAAGATAATGCCGGTATCGACGGGAGCCGGCTTAAGAGTCAAATAGACCTTCTCACCGGAATGTAACCCCACTCCCGTAGCTCGAATAATATTTTTCAGGGTACGCTGTCTGATCATGATAACGCTATTCCGCGACCTCAAAGGCCCCTGTTATTTGAATTCAACGACTTATTGTAACAAAAGTTACACATGACACAACCGGTCATTGATTCAATCAGCCTGTCGGCGCAAAAACGCCGGTACATCCAGGTAATCCACATTGTCAGTTGATGGTGCTTGCCTGCGGGGCTTTTCAGCTTCCTCTACCTCGGGCTGTTCAGCTGCTTTCTTGCGAACATGAGGAGGAATATCAAGCTCCTTGAGGTTCAGGGTACCGTCTGGACGGGTCGCCCTTGGCTTGGAACCATCAACCACCTTAAGGGACTGTTCCTGCTTTTCGTCACTGTCTCCCAGACCAGTGGCAACAACAGTCACTCTTAATTCATCCGTCATTTCCGGATCGATAACTGTACCTACTACAGTGGTGGCATTATCGGAAGCAAATTCACGAACAGTGTCACCCACTTCATGAAATTCACCCACAGAAAGATCGAGACCAGCAGTAATATTAACCAACACTCCGCGAGCCCCCTGAAGGTTGACGTCTTCCAGGAGAGGACTTCGGATAGCTCGCTCGGCCGCTTCAATCGCTCTGTTGCTGCCTGTGGCTGAACCTGTACCCATCATAGCCATGCCCATTTCAGACATAACAGTCCGGACGTCAGCAAAGTCAACATTAATCAGGCCGTCACGGGTAATCAATTCTGAAATACCCTGAACTGCGCCCAGCAGTACGTCATTTGCTGCACCAAAAGCGTTCAGCAAACTGACATCACGACCCAAAACAGGCAGAAGATTCTCATTAGGAATACAGACCAGGGAGTCTACGCTCTCTTTTAACTGATTCAGCCCCTCTTCAGCCACTGTCATTCTGCGGCGACCTTCAAAAGAAAACGGCTTGGTCACCACCGCTACGGTCAGAGCCCCCATCTCTCTGGCAATTTCAGCCACAACCGGAGCAGCACCGGTACCTGTACCTCCTCCCATACCGGCAGTGATGAAAACCATGTCAGAGCCCGCCAACACTTCAGAAATACGGTCTCTGTCTTCCATCGCTGCATCACGACCGACCTCCGGATTTGCTCCAGCCCCGAGGCCACGAGTAATATTGGCTCCCAGTTGCAGATGGGTATGAGCCTGAAGGTGCTGTTTTTTCAGAGCCTGGGCATCCGTATTAGCACAGATAAACTCAACACCTTCCAGCCGACTGTTCAACATGTGGCAGACTGCATTACCGCCACCGCCACCTACGCCTACAACCTTTATCACCGCTTCCTGCGGAACATTATCCACCAGTTCAAACATGGCTCTCTCCTTTCTGTCACCGTAAACAGGATATTTTCTGAATATTAAATGCCATTAAACTTCAATCACTTTCCTGCAGGAACACCCTGCATACAGTGTGCCCCTGTTTAGCCAATGACAATCAAGCCATTGCCTTCTGCAGGATTAATTCTGTTGATTGCTACCCAACCCTCAATCAGAATTGACCTTGAAACCATTTTTTAAGCCGATTGAACAGACTTTCTTCCTGTCTGCTGAAACTGGCCGTTTCCCTTCGCCCTTCCTGTTGAGCTTTCAAACCATAGTGAAGCAGGCCGACACCTGTTGCATAAATAGGATTACAAACGACATCTGTCAACCCCTGAATGGCCTGAGGCATGCCGAGCCTGACCGGCATGTGAAAAATTTCTTCTGCCAGATCTACGGCACCCTCCATTTTGGACGTACCACCCGTCAGCACGATACCGGCCGGAATGAGATCTTCAAAACCACTTCGTCTCAATTCCGCCTGAATCAGTGTAAACAGCTCGTCGTATCTTGGCTCAACCACCTCTGCCAGCGACTGTCGAGATAGCTCTCTGGCTGCCCTGTCTCCAACACTCGGAACCTTGATCATATCTTCAGCACGCGCCAGTTGGGTAAGAGCGCAGGCATATTTGATCTTAAGTTCTTCAGCATGCTGAGTGGGTGTTCTCAGAGCCATGGCAATATCATTGGTGACCTGATCACCCGCTATAGGAATAACTGCCGTATGTCGTATGGCTCCCTCAGTGAAGATAGCAATATCGGTGGTGCCACCTCCAATATCAACCATGCACACACCGAGCTCTTTCTCATCTTCTGAAAGCACTGAATAGCTCGAAGCCAACTGCTCCAGAATAATGTCGTCTACTTCAAGACCACATCGTTTAATACAGTTCTCAATATTCTGCGCTGCATTGACAGCACAGGTCACCAGATGCACTTTCGCTTCCAGACGCACTCCTGACATGCCCAATGGTTCCTTCACACCTTCCTGGGTATCAATCACATATTCCTGAGGCAAAATATGAAGAATTCGCTGATCTGCCGGAATGGCAACAGCCTGGGCGGCATCAATCACCCTGTCAATATCGGCACTGGTAACCTCTCTCTCCCTGATAGCAACAATTCCGTGGGAGTTCAGGCTGCGTATATGATTACCTGCGATGCCGGCGTAAACGGAGTGAATCTGACAACCGGCCATCAACTCAGCCTCTTCCACAGCCCTTTTTATGGCATGGACTGTAGAGTCAATATTGACAACAACACCACGCTTCAGACCCCGTGAGGTATGTGAGCCGATCCCGATCACTTCCAGCTGGCCATCTGCGGTTATCTCACCGACGATCGCTACAACTTTGGAAGTTCCAATGTCGAGTCCGACTATTAAATTTCCGTTATCTGCCGCTGTCATGGCATCTATCATCCCAAACCACTCTGACCAAAATAGTCAGTGCGCCGAACCCACTACTCCAGTGTTGCCACGAAAACGCATAATGACGTTTTCATGACTATTTCCAGGCCACCGAAGCCCCATTCAAATAGCGCAAGTCAACGCGCTTTACATCCTGCCAGCGATCATCGAGCCTTGCATAATACAACCTGATAAAACGCTGCAATCTTTCCATTCTGCGATCACGCCCGAGATTGACATCAACGTGATCTACTTTCAGCCACCAGGAATCCGTTGTACTGAGCCGCAACTCTCTAACGGCAACTCCCAGGGGCCTGATCACCTGACTAAACGCCAGGTATTGCTGCATTATATCCTGAGAACGATCCTCCACCCCTGCCAGCTTTGGCAGCTTACTGAAGGCCTCCAGAGATCCGGGTCTGAAAACTTCTCCGTCTTCATCAATCAAACCGTCATCCTGCCAACGGGCAATCGGTTTTCGCTCTTCCAGACTGACGATCAGAGTATCCGGCCACTCACGTCGCAGACTGGCTTCCCTTACCCAGGGCATATCCAGGACAGCCCTTCTCATCTCTTCCAGGTCAAGGTAAAAAAACCGATTGACCAACCAGGGGGCCAGCTGTTTTTCAACATCACCACGTTCCAGATAATTGAACGTAGAACGCACTTCCACCCGTGCTATCGGCTGATTAACCCACATCATCAATGTCGGCCAAATCCAGAGCAAAGACACGGCCAGAACACAGATGACAGTCAATCCTAACCAGCGTCTCCACAATCCGGGCCGAGCCAGCTTTTTCTCTATTCCCCGACTCGCCCCACGACCGCGCCTGCCAGAGTCGTCAAGTGGCTTCTGATTCAGTTTGAACAAGCTCTTTGCTTCCCTTTATTCCTCCACCCTCTTTCTGACGAGCCGGTAACAGGGACGACTTCAGAATCTCCAGAACCAATATTTCAAAGCTCAAACCCACTGACTTTCCGGCCATAGGAACAAGACTCGTTTCAGTCATACCAGGTACAGTATTTGCCTCAAGCAGCCAGAAGCGTCCTCTTTCGTCCTGCATAAAGTCGACTCGACCCCAACCAGAGCAACCCAGTGTTTCGAAAGCGGTCAGTGCCAGAGCCTGAAGTTCTTGCTCCTTGCTTTCAGACAGACCACTGGGTAAGTGGTATTGAGTATTTCCTGAAACATATTTAGCGTCATAATCATAAAAAGACTCTGCCGATTCGATTCGAATAGCAGGCAAAGGCTGACCATTGAGAATCGAAACCGTATATTCAGGACCATCAATAAACTGCTCCACCAGCACAGAACCACCGTATTTTGAAGCCTGCTCCCAGGCTGGCAACAGATCCTGCTCCCGATCAACCCTTGTAATCCCTACACTGGAGCCTTCCAAACTGGGCTTTACGAAAGCCGGCAATATTTCTGCACAGCAATCAAGGCTTTCAGCCTGCTCAATCAGCATAAAGTCCGGGGTGGGTAAACCAACCGCTTGCCAGAGCAGTTTGCTTCTGTATTTGTCCATGGCCAATGCTGAAGACATAATGTCACTGCCCGCATAAGGAATATCCATTTGATCAAGCAGTCCCTGCACCGTACCATCCTCACCGCGGGGACCATGCAAAGCAATAAAAACGCGATCAGGCTTCTGTTCCACCAGCTGTGAGACCAGCCCCTCGATTGGATCAATAAGACAACAATCTATGCCACTGGTTTTCAGGGCTTCAAAGATTCGTTTACCAGATGCAAGACTTACTTCCCGCTCAGCTGAACAACCACCCAGTAATACCGCGACTTTACCGAATACTCTTTTTAGCTCATCACTGTCTGCATCAATGGCAACTTGACCCTGGTCCTGGCTATACATCTTTAAGCTACCTTTCCGTCCTGAATTATATCGTCCAGTTTTTCACCCAGCTCTGTTGTCAGTCTCACAGCCAAAGCACCGATATCTCCGGCCCCCTGGGTCAAAACCAGGTCATTGTCTTCAACAACACCTTGCAAAACAGTACTAACTTCATCAGGACTGGAGATAAAGATAGGCTCCAGCTGGCCTCTTTGACGAATACTTCGACAGAGGCTTCGTGTATCTGCACCCGGAATCGGCTCTTCTCCTGCCGGATAGACTTCCATCAAAAGTAAGACATCCACCTGGGACAGCACCTCAACGAAATCTTCGTAAAGATCCCGGGTTCTCGAATAGCGGTGTGGCTGATAAACCATAACCAGCCGCCTGTCTGGCCATCCAGCGCGGATAGCCTTGATCGTTGCCGCCACCTCTGTCGGGTGGTGCCCATAATCATCAACGAGCATCATCTGGGCAGACTCAGTCTGAAAGTACCCCTGCACCTGGAATCGTCTGCCAACACCCTGGAACTGCCTGAGTCCTTCACAGATCACTTCATCAGGCATTCCTTCATCCGATGCAACTATAAAAGTGGCAAGTGCATTGAGAACATTGTGACGGCCTGGAATATTCAGCTCAACTTTTACCTTTTTATTGCCTTTAGATTTCCGCTCCAGCTCAAAAGAGGTCTTCATACCCTTTTGCTGAATATTAACAGCCCGGAAATCGGCCCCCTCACTTTCACCATAAGTAATAACTTGTCGTTTAATTAATGGTAACAGTTCTTTTACCACAGGACAGTCTGTACAGACCACAGCCAGACCATAAAATGGCAGGTTGTGAAGAAAACTCACAAAGGTTTTCTTTAACTTGTCAAAGCTTCCTTCGTAGGTAGCCATATGATCTGCATCAATGTTGGTGACAATAGAAACCATCGGTTGCAGATGCAGGAAAGATGCATCTGACTCATCCGCTTCTGCCACGAGGTAGCGACTGCCTCCCAGCTTGGCATTGGTACCGGCTGAATTCAGACGACCGCCAATCACAAAAGTAGGATCCAGACCACCATAGCCCAACACCGAGGCCAACAGACTGGTCGTGGTAGTCTTGCCGTGGGTGCCTGCCACTGCGATACCATGACGGTAGCGCATCAGTTCCGCCAGCATCTCAGCTCTGGGGACTACGGGTACACGCAGCTCTCTTGCCGTAACCACTTCCGGATTCTCCGAAGCGACTGCTGTAGAAGTGACCACTACATCCGCCCCCTCAACATTCGCAGCTTGATGACCAATAAAGACTTTAATTCCCTGATCTTCCAAACGTTGGGTTACCGGTGAGCGTTGAATATCTGATCCAGAGATCTGATACCCCTGGTTCTTAAGCACTTCTGCGATGCCGCACATGCCCGAACCACCTATGCCAACAAAATGAATATTTTTTATACGACGCATTTCAGGTATAGGAGCCACAGGAAAAATAGGCTTATTAGCGGGCATGAGCCACCTCCAGACAATGATCAACTACTTCCACAGCCGCCATAGGCCTGGCGACACTGCCTGCAGCCCTGGCCATAGTCACCAGCTGCTCAGGATTGCCCACAAAATTCTCTAACATATTGATCAGACAGGTTTCGCTCAGTTCTTTCTGCTGCACCATCATGGCGGCCCCCTGATTAACCAGGTACTGACCATTGACCGTTTGATGATCATCAACAGCATGGGGATAAGGCACCAGCAGGGCCGCTCTTCGGGCCATCGCCAGCTCTGAAACGGTGAGGGCTCCAGAGCGACAAATCACCAGATCAGCCCACTCATAGGCACCAGCCATATCATCGATAAAGGGTTCTACGCGCCCCTCCACACCCAAAGCACGATAAGACTCACGGGTAGCATCGAGATTATTTCTGCCAGTTTGATGCCAAACCTCGAAGCGACCTTTAAACCGGGTGAGTACTTTTGGAACCAGCTCGTTGATGGCTACAGCGCCACTACTGCCACCAACCACCAACAGCCTTAGAGCCCTGCCATTCAGTTGGGAAGGTAAATCCGGATTTGCAATATCGGCTCTCACCGGATTACCGGTCAGAATAAATTTGCCAGAGCCACTCTCTGGACCAAAAGCACCGGGAAAAGCCAACAATACTTTGCGGGCAACTCTTGATAAAACCTTGTTCGTGAAGCCTGCAATCGCATTCTGCTCGTGAACCACCAGGGGAACACCCGACAAACGTGCGGCCACCCCACCCGGTCCTGTTGCAAAGCCACCCATTCCCAGAACACACACAGGCTTGCAGCTTCGAATCACTTTCAAGGCACGAAACAGTGAAACAGCGAGCTTCCAGGGCGCTTTTAGTAAAAAGCTCAAGCCTTTACCTCTCAATCCGGTGACCGGGATAAAGCTGATTTCAAATCCGTGGCGCGGCACCAGTTCAGCTTCCATACTGTTGGCCGTACCCAACCAGTGAATAGTGTAGCCACGCCTCTCAAGTTCTCTGGCAGTGGCCAGCGCCGGGAAAATATGCCCACCGGTACCACCCGCCATTATTAAAACAGTAGGTTTGTCAGTAGTACTCATGACACTCCCCTGCTTTTATTATCTGTTTTGACATTAAACTGCCGTCGTTCATAATCAATCCGCAGCAACAATCCAAAAGCCAGGCAGTTTATCAACAGGCTACTACCCCCATAACTGATCAGAGGCAACGCCAAACCTTTTGTGGGCAGCAACCCGGTATTTACAGCAATATTGATCAACGCCTGACTGCTATACAACAAGCCGATTCCATAGGCAACGTAGCCATGAAACAGAAGTTTTTTTGCTTCTGCCCGGTAACCGATTTGCAGCGCTCTCCAGGAAATAAACAGAATCAGAGTCAGGACAGAGACTGCTCCAAGGACACCAAACTCTTCAGCCAGAACGGCAAAGACAAAATCTGTATGAGCTTCCGGTAAATAGAACAGCTTTTGCAGACTATTACCCAATCCCTCACCAAACCATTCACCTCGCCCAAAAGCAATCAGGGACTGAGTCAACTGATAGCCACTACCAAAAGCATTAGCCCAGGGGTCCATATAAGAAGCCAGGCGTGCCATGCGATAAGGTTCAAAAACAATCAGGGCGGCAATAGACCCAACCAGCACCAGGAACAGAATAACGAATTGCCAGAGTCTGGCGCCTGCCAGAAAAATCATTCCCATGGAAGCGCCCATCAACACCACAAGCGCTCCAAGGTCTGGCTCCATCAGCAACAGTAGAGATGAGACAAAAAGAATAGTCATAGGCTTGAAAAAGCCTGTCCATCTGGTTCTGACTTCCTCCAACCGACGCACCAGGTAGGCCGCAAGGTAAACGACAATCATCAATTTGGCCGCTTCTGATGCCTGCAGATTGAAAAAGCCCAGAGGAATCCAGCGAACACTGCCATTGACCTCCCGACCCACAACCAACACAGCCAGCAGCAGCCCCAGACCACCAAAAAGTGAAAGCCAGCTGTATTTCTCAATAGTTGTCACCGGAACCATCAAAATGACACCCATCAGCGACAGTCCGACGAAAACAAAAAAAGCCTGCTTGATGAGGATATAAAACGGATTGGAATAAAGACTGCCCGCCACTTCCATAGAAGCGGAACTGACCATAATCAAACCAATCACAAGAAGTCCCAGCACAGCACCCAGCAGCGGCAGATCAAGAACACTGCCACGGCGGCCTGTAAAAGGCGATCTTATTTCGCTGAGAAACTTCTGGTGTAAAGTCATGCAAGACGCTCCCTGACCAGAGTCATAAAGGTATCGCCACGCTGCTCGAAACTCTCGAACATATCAAAACTGGCACAAGCAGGAGCCAGCAGGACCGCATCACCGCTTTCACTGACTTCGCAGGCACGATCTACTGCAGCAGCCAGACTCTTAACATATTGAACCGGGATAACGCCATTGACGGCTTTATCAATATCAGGTGCGTCACGCCCTATCAGCACAAGCTCACGACCGAACTTTTGTAATGGCTGTTTCAGCTGATTAAAGTCCGCCCCCTTGCCGTCCCCACCGGCAATGAGAACAATTTTTCCGGTCAGGGTCTCACCCAGACCTTCAATGGCCGCAACCGATGCACCGACATTGGTGGCTTTGGAATCATTAATCCAGACCACACCGTTTTTTTCCGCTACCCATTGGCATCGATGAGAAAGACCTGTGAAGCGGCTCAGAGTCTTCAGCATGGGTGTCATCGGGATACCCACTGACTCACCCAGGGCCAGTGCAGCCAGTGCATTCAATTGATTGTGACGACCCGGCAACTTCATGACCGCTGTATTGATGAGTCTTTCGACACCTTTACAAAGCCACATACCTTCTTCATCCCCGATCAGGCCATAGTCGTGTAAATCAGGCTTGCCGGAAGTAAACGCTGTTGCGGGAGTAACCTGGGGAAGAAGAGGCACAGTCAGAGCATCCTGCTTGTTGTATACCGCATGCATACAACCGCGGTATATACGCTGCTTTGCCTTATGGTAGTCCATCATGGTCTCATAACGATCCATATGATCAGGACTGATATTCAGTACCGTCGCGGCGGCTGCACGTAAAGAATGAGTGGTTTCCAGCTGGAAGCTGGACAATTCCAGGATATAGAGATCGACATTTTCTTTCTCAAGAAGCTCAAGAGCTGGAGTACCAATATTGCCACCCACAGCAACACCCAAACCGGCCTCTTGAGCCATCTCTCCCAGCAGAGTTGTGACCGTGCTCTTGCCGTTAGAGCCAGTTATGGCAACGACAGGTTTATTCACCTCGCGACAGAACAGCTCAATATCACCAACGGCTTCAACACCTCTACTTACAGCCTCAGCAATCTCAGGAGTAGCCAGAGCAATACCGGGACTGAGAATCAACTCATCGGCTCCATTCAGCCACTGAGTGTTCAATCCACCCAGATGGACAGGAACATTCGGAAAAGCAGTTTTGAGTTCGTCTATGCCTGGCGGGTTATTCCGGGTATCCATCACTTTAAATGGGCGTTGTCTTTCAGCAAGATATCGCACACAGGACATTCCGGTCTTGCCGAGTCCTACGACTACCCTTGTACGATTTGAGCTTATCAGTGCTGACACGCGGATTTTTTCCCGAGCAAAGTGTGTTAACGAATCTTCAGTGACGCAAGACCAATCAGGACCAGAATCAGGGTAATAATCCAGAAGCGGACAATCACCCGGGGCTCAGGCCAACCCTTCAATTCAAAATGATGGTGCAGTGGAGCCATACGGAATATTCTGCGCCCGGTGAGCTTGAACGAAGCCACCTGGAGAATCACCGATACCGTCTCCATCACAAAAACCCCCCCCATAATGACCAGCACAATTTCCTGACGCACAATGACCGCCAGTACACCTAATGCTGCTCCGAGAGCCAAAGCACCTACATCCCCCATAAAAACCTGTGCGGGATAGGTATTAAACCAGAGAAACGCCAGACCCGCGCCACCGATAGCGGCACAAAAAACCACCAACTCTCCCGAGCCAGGCACAAAAGGAATGAGCAGGTACTGGGCAAAATTCACATGACCGCTGGCATAAGCAAAAACTGCCAGTGCAGAAGCCACCAGAACGGTAGGCATGATCGCCAGACCATCCAGACCATCTGTCAGATTCACAGCATTACTGCAACCGACAATGGTCAGGTAAGCCAGTACAATAAAAAAGGGCCCAAGATCAATGACGATATTTTTGAAGAAAGGTACAATCAGACTGGTCTCTACCGGTGAATTAGCCGTAGCGTAGAGGAAGACAGCTGCTCCCAATCCAGCGACCGACTGCCAGAAAAACTTCCAGCGCGCTGGCAGGCCCCTTGAATTTTTTTCCACCACCTTACGGTAGTCGTCCACCCAGCCAACAATTCCGAATACCGCTGTTACCAGCAAAACTACCCAGATATAGCGATTGCTCAGATTGGCCCATAGTAGCGTACTGACTGCAATACAAACCAGAATCAATGCCCCACCCATAGTCGGGGTTCCAGCCTTGCTGAGGTGAGATTGTGGACCATCATCACGCACTGCCTGACCAATCTGGTGGTAGCTCAGCCGACGAATCATATAGGGCCCGAGACAGAGCCCCATTCCCAATGCAGTAAGCACACCCAGAATAGCTCTGAGTGTGAGGTATTTAAAAACGGCAAAGCCGTGATAGTATTGCGTTAGAAATTCCGCAAGCCAGAGCAGCATCAGCAGCGCTCTCCCTTAAATTCTGATCCCACCAGGGATCTGACTACATCCAACATTTTCATTCCATTCGATCCCTTGACGAGAACCGTGATGGGACAATCCGCCTGTTGCTCTCTGAACGCCTGTATCCGACTTTTTACCCAGTTCGAGAGAGCCTCTTTATCATTTAAATGTTTTGCCTTCATGCCTCGTTGAGCCCCGCGAAGTTCACGACTGAATGCATCAACAGAGGCGACAGTCGCCTCACCATAGGCAGCAAAACAATCAATATGCCGGGTAGCAGCATACTCACCTACATCAACATGCCGGGCTTCACTCACCTCACCAAGATCCAGCATGTCTCCCAGTACCATGATGGTTTTACCCTCGCAGTCTGCCAGCTGGTCGATGGCAGCAAGAGTGGCAATCGGACTGGCGTTATAACTTTCGTCGATGACCAGAAGGCCCTCCGACAGGGGGTAACGAGTCCCTCTTTGTTGATAAGGCCGGGCATTTTCCAATCCACTGACAATAATGTCCAGCCCTAGTCCGACAGCAGACGCCGCTGCGGCCACACAACAGGCATTCTGAACCTGATGTTTCCCCCAGAAAGACAGCTTCACGTTTGCCTCTTTTTCGATGCCTCCCTGAACAACATGCAACCTGAAGCTCATACCTTCAGACGTTGAAGACACCTCTGAGGCAAACACATCGGCTTCTCGCTTATTCAGACTGAAGGACAACACTTTTCGATCAGGCTGTCTCAAAGCTCTCTGTTTCCAGCGTTGAAAGCTGGGATCATCTAAATTCAGTACGGCAATACCATTTTTTTTGAGACCGTCGAGAATAAAACCCTTCTCATGAATAACGCCCTCAAGCGTTAACAAATCTTTGAGATGGTTCTCTGAGGCATTGGTAATGATGGCAACATCCGGTTCGGTCAGGCGAGTGATGTAATCAATCTCTCCAGGGGAACTGGTTCCTAACTCAATCACTGCATGCTGCTGATCTGCTTCCAGCCTGAACAGGGTCAGAGGCACACCATAAGCGTTATTTAAATTCCCCCGGGTGGCCAGAACCTTACCAACCTGCTCGAAGACAGAGGCCAGCATCTCTTTGACCGATGTCTTGCCACAGGTTCCTGTTACTGCCACGACAGGGCCATGAAAACACTCACGATTAAACTGCCCCAGTCGTCCCAGTGCCTGATCAGTGTCCTGGACCTGAATCTGGGGAATTCCCAGACCTGGAACTGGCACCTGAACCACGACCGCCGCAGCGCCTGCAACCTCAGCCTGATCCGCATAGGCATGACCATCAAACCGAGGGCCCTTGATGGCGACAAAAAGATCACCTTGCTCGAGGGTTCTGGTATCAATGCTTATACCGGTTATAGTGGTATCAGCACCAGAATCCCCCCTCAGAAGAATCCCCTGAAGCTCATGGGTTATTTCAGAAAGGGTAAATGGACGAATCATATTACCCTCTCACCGGCTGAACACGTTGATGACGGCCAGAGATTCAAGGCTTTTGCAGCTTCTTCACTGTCATCAAAGTGATGCCTGACGCCGTTAACCTCCTGATAATCCTCGTGTCCTTTGCCTGCGATAACAACAATATCGCCGACAGCAGCCTTGTTGACAGCCTGTCGAATAGCCTCTGCGCGATTGATGACAGATGTCACTGGCCTACCTGCCAGATCTACTCCCGTCAGTGTATCTCTGATTATTTCTTCAGGATCTTCACTTCTGGGATTATCACTGGTCACGATCACTTCATCTGCACCCTCCATAGCAGCTAGGGCCATGAGAGGCCTCTTACCCCGATCACGATCACCACCGCACCCAAAGACACAGATTAATTTTGCAGCGCCGTGCTCTCTCAACGCTTTCAGGACACTCACCAGGGCATCCGGAGTATGAGCATAATCCACCACTACCACCGGTTTCTGACCACCACCCAACCTTTGCATTCTTCCCGGTACAGTGCTCAGTTGAGGGACCTTTTCAAGCACTCGCTCCAGGGAATAACCCTGACAGCATACCGCCCCGATAACAGCCAAAAGATTTTCGAGACTGAAACGACCCAGCTGAGTCGTCCTCAACTGTCCCTTACCCCATGGCGTATAAAGGTCAGCCTTGACTCCACCTGAATCCAGGAGGATATTTCGAGCCGTAATATCTGCCTGATCAGAGGTCATAGAGAAAGTAAACACTTCAGTAACACCGGAACAACTGGACAGCATCAGTTCGCTATAGTCATCATCCCGATTAATCACCGCTTTTTTGACACGACCGTTGGCAAAAAGCAGAGCCTTGGCTTTTGCATAAGCGTCCATCGTTTTGTGATAATCAAGATGATCACGACTGATATTTGTAAAAACGCCTACTTCAAACGCTAATTGATCTGCGCGCCCCTGATGCAGCCCATGAGAAGAAACCTCCATGGCCATGGAAGACACATCTCTGCTCACCAGTTCAGCCATAAAGCCCTGTGTCGATACAGGGTCTGAAGTAGTATTCAGACAGGGTTCCAGCTCAGTTGGAAGACCTTTACCCAGGGTTCCCATCACCGCACAAGGCTCACCCAGAAGAGAGAGTAGCTGCGCTGCATACCAACAGGTTGAGGTTTTGCCATTGGTTCCTGTCACGCCAATCAGCTTCAGCTTTGTGGACGGCTGTCGATAGAATCGATCGGCAAGAAAGCTAATGTGCGTTTTTAAGTTTTCGATAAAAATAACAGGTTTACCGACCAGAAATTCAGTCTCAGAAAATGACTCCCCACTTGAATCAACCAGCACTGCAGAGGCGCCCGCCTCCAAGGCCGCACCAATAAACGCCCGACCGTCAGAACTCAGCCCTGGCACAGCCAGAAACAGCTCACCCCCGATCAGCTTGCGGCTGTCGAGGGTCAGTCCTGTGAGGGTCTTGTCTTCATCCAGTGGAGGATGATTCAGCTCCGCCAGCACTTCATTTAAAGACGTCATTTGACACGAGGTCATGTTCCATCCTGTTTCATTTTCATAACTCCGGTCTGCTCCAGACCGGGTCTTTTAGCTGTCAGTACCTTTTCTTCACTGGGTCTGACACCCAGCATCCGCAAAGCCTGACCATTGACCCTGGAAAACACCGGACCGGCTATGACGCCACCGTAGTAATCCTGACCAGCCGGGTCATCAATAATGACAACAGTAGCAATGCGAGGATTTCCCACAGGAGCCACACCGGCAAAGAGACCCACGTAACGATCTTCAAGGTAGCCACTGCCACCCACTTTTTTAACCGTTCCCGTTTTGCCACCCACATTGTAGGACTTGACGGCACCGCGCCAACCAGTCCCTCCTTTACCCACCACTTTGCCAAGCATTTCCATAACATCGTGTGCTACATCTTCATCCATAACCCGAACACCATCAGGTGCCACATCACGCTTGATCAGTGATGCTGGCCTGAGTAAGCCACCAGACCCCAGCACAGAATAGGCTTGCGCCAGCTGTAATGGCGTGACTGTCAAGCCATAACCAAAGGACAGGGTAGCCACTTCAATGTCGCTCCAGCGATCCTTGTAAGGGAGAAACCCAGCCCTCTCTCCGGGAAAACCCGTTCCCGGGCTCTGCCCGATACCCACGCGGCGCAGCAGATCTACAACCTTATCGACACCGATATCCAGTGCCATCTTGCTCACGCCGATATTGCTGGACTTTTTCAAAACAGTTTCGACATCAATGGTTCCAAACCCCCTGACATCCTTAACCGCATTTTGTCCAACACGCATGTAGCCAACGCCGGTTTTAATCCGGGTATAGCGATCATACTTGCCGGTCTCCATGGCTGCCGCGACAGTAAAAGGCTTGAGAGTAGAGCCCGGCTCCACCAGGTCAGTCATCACCCGGTTTCTCATTCGGTAAGGCTGAAGCCCGGTACGATTATTCGGGTTGTAGGACGGCTGATTGACCATAGCCAGAATCTCTCCGGTCTGGACATCCATCATCACCAGCGAGCCCGCTGTGGCTTTGGCCTTTTCTACAGCACTTTTCAGCTCACGATAAGCCATATACTGGAGCCTGGAATCAATACTGAGCATCAATTCCTTACCGGGTTGGGCGCTTTTCACGAGTTCGGCCTCTCTGGCAAGGCGACCCCGGCGATCTTTCAGCAGCCTGCGAGTTCCCTCGGAGCCGGTTAACCAATGATCATATCCCAGCTCCAGCCCTTCCTGACCTTTATCATCAATACCGGTAATGCCCACCAGATGCGATGTCACTTCACCCATAGGGTAGTAACGTCGCTGTTCGTCAAGAATATGCACGCCGGGCACTTTCAGAGCTTCGACTTTCTCACTCTGCTCCGGTGTCATCTGACGTTTAAGATAGATAAATTCCTTTGCTGCGTTGCTTGTTATCTTTTTTGCCAGCCAGCTTTCATCAACCTTGAGCGCAAATGCCAGCTTATGCCAGTGCTCTGGTGCCTTGATCAAGTCCTGAGGGTCAGCCCATACGGTCATCACAGGGGCACTTACCGCCAAAATCTTACCGTTTCGATCAAATATGACGCCCCGATGAGCCGGTATGGACTCATGGCGAACAGCGCGTTTATCACCTTCGCTCTGAAGAAAATGACGATTTAAAACCTGAAGATCTACGAGACGATAACCAATCACCAGGCCAGCCATTATAAACAAGATCTGCAAAAGCTTTACTCGCCAGCGGTAAGGCAGAGCCTTTTCCTCGCCAGCCTGTTTTTTCCTGCTGGCACTGGCCGGTCTTGCTGCAGTCTTCACGGCATCACCATTTTTATACTTCCAGCATCAGGCACTTCCATGTTCAATTCATCCCTTGCAATTCTTTCCACTCGCCCCGGACTGGTCAGGGAACTGTGCTCCAGAAGCAACTTCCCCCATTCAACCTGGGCTTTGTTTCTCTGCTCAAACGCCTGTTGAAGTTCATTGTGAAGCAGTCTGTTTTCATGCTTGACAAAGCTCACAGCCACCCCCGACACAAGAACACCGGCCAGCAACATCACACTGACTAAACCAGATTTGCGAAACAAAGCCTGCAGCGGTTGTCTGTCCATTTTTACAGCCTTGTCAGATTAGCTTCTCAGCAATTCGCATGACGGCACTCCTCGCTCTTGGATTAGCTTTGACCTCTTGCTCGCCGGGCTTGATCGCTTTACCGACGGGCCGCATTCGTTTGTTAAGCTGATCTTCCGTCACCGGAATCCAGCGCGGCAACTCATCGCCTCTGGACTGCTTTCTGATAAACCTTTTGGCAATCCTGTCTTCCAGTGAGTGAAAACTGATAACCACCAGACGCCCACCTGGTTTGAGCTCTTCCAATGCAGCATCCAGACAATCCACCAGATCATCCAGTTCGCGATTGATATGGATGCGAATGGCCTGAAAAGCACGGGTAGCCGGATGCTTGTTCTTCTCTCTGGAAGGGCTGGCAGAAGCAATAATTCCTGCCAGACGTTTCGTGGTCGTAATAGGCTCTCCTTCCCTTTCCCTGACGATGGCCCGAGCAATTCTGCGCGAAAAACGATCTTCGCCGAGTTCCCAGATCACCTTGCTGATTTCTTGCTCTTGCGCACGATTAATCCAGTCAGCTGCACTTTCTCCCTGCGTGGTATTCATCCGCATATCCAACGGACCATCCTGCATGAAGCTGAAACCTCGCTCGGCGTTGTCCAACTGCGGCGAAGAAACCCCCAGATCAAGCAGAACACCTTCTACTTTCTGACCATCAAGGGCCTCTTCCAAATCAGCAAAAGAGCCATGATAAATGGAAAAACGGCTATCCGTTTCAGCCAGCTCCCGGGCTGCAGCGATCGCTCTCGGGTCCTTGTCGATGCCTACCAGCCTGCCTCTGTCAGACAGCTTTTCCAGGACTGCACGACTGTGACCGCCACGACCAAATGTCCCGTCGACATAGAGCCCGTCAGGATCTGTAACCAAAGCTTCAACCGCTTCTTCTAGCAGCACAGTAATATGCTGATCTGATTGCTCTTGCAATGTCATCTATCTTGTCCGGGCAAATACCCATCAGAGGGACAAAGACTGGAGCTCAGCGGGCACTTCAGCGGACCCACTGGCTTCGTGAAGATAATCATCTCGTCTCTGGTTCCAGCAGGCTTCATCCCACAGTTCAAATTTTTTGCCTTGTCCCAGCAAAATGCAGCGCTTATCCATACCCGCATAATCCCTGAGCAAGGGAGGCACTAAAACTCGTCCACTGCCATCCATATCAATGTCGGTAGCGTGACCAATAAGAAGTCTTTGTATTCGGCGTGTCATCGGATGAAAACTGGGCAGGGCTTCAATCTTTGCCTGAATAGCCTCCCACTCATCCTGTGGATAAATCAGGAGACAGGGCTCATCGGTATCAATGGTCGCCACCAGACTGCCCTCACAACGATCTTTCAACACCTGCCGATAACGGGTAGGTATTGCAAGACGCCCTTTGGCATCGAGGTTGATGGCATTAACCCCACGAAACAAACCGCTTCCCTCTAGTCAATTCAGCCAGAATGGCAGGCCACAGTCCGAAGAGAAAACGTGTTAACCGACATCCCTTTTCTCCACGTAATGCACACTTAACTCCACATTTATCCACTTTACTCCACTGAAGCACACTATAGAAACCTGAAAAACCCACGTCAAGGTCAGAATCTGTCTGATGGGTCAAATAATTGACTCCTCCAGAGACCTCACACACAGTGCCCTGCATTAAAAAAGTGCATAAAAATGAGCAGCTTGAAGAGGAGAGCTGTTTAAGCCCATGAAGCAGGAAAAGCGCCCGAAAAAAATTGTAAAAATTTCAGACAATTGACGATTTTGATACCCAAAGCACCAGCGATCTGCTGACCGGTCAGTGACACCTGAAAAAGCCGTTTCCGGTTAGATTCGGGTAATGGATAGCGGAAGAAAAAGTAAATCTCGAGTTGGCCTGTAAGCCGGGTTCTGTCCAACCTGAAGACAGGTCTGGGCAATCATTCATCTGGGATGCCTGTCACCAGACACCTCAAGCAACCTACCCGAATCCAGTGCGGGTCACACCTTCAGGATTCCTATTTGGTCTTGCTCCAGGCGGGGTTTACCATGCCGTGAACTGTTACCAGTCACGCGGTGCGCTCTTACCACACCCTTTCACCCTTACCGGTCACCGCATGGTGACTTAGGCGGTCTGCTCTCTGCTGCACTTTCCGTAGGCTCTCGCCCCCCAGGCGTTACCTGGCGCCGTACCCTTTGGAGCCCGGACTTTCCTCCACCAGATACTGAAACAGTAACTGACAGCGACTGCCCGGCCAACTCGAGGCGGCGAATACTACCGAATGATTCCCCTCACTGCAATTCGTTCATTTCACAAACTTATTATCTGAATCAATTACAACTTATTTCATTGCGAGTGACAGCTCATAGAGCTGCTTCTTGCGATACCCGGAAACATCTGCAATCACGGCAGCGGCTTTTTTAGCGGGCAACTCCTGCAGCAGCCGTTGCAGTAATTTAGCGGTTTCAGGATCAACAGCCTCTTGCTTCTGCTCCTCAGCCCCCTCTACCAAAACCACAAACTCGCCACGACACTGATTGGAGTCTTCCTGCAGTATTTTCTCCAACGCTTCTACCTTGCCCGCCAGCACCGTCTCAAATGTTTTGGTCAACTCCCTGGCCAACACAACGTACCGGTCTCCACCCAACACTTCCCGAAAATCAGCAAGGCTATCGAGAATTCGGTGTGTAGATTCGTACACAGCCCAGGTATTGGTCATCGCACCCAGCGCTTCGAGCCTTTTCTTCCTACCAGAGGATTTGGCCGGTAGAAAGCCTTCAAAGTAGAACCTGTCTGTTGGCAAACCACTGACCGAGAGAGCCGCCACAAGCGCACAGGCACCTGGCACAGGCACCACTTTAATACCCTGCTCCCTGACCATTCGCACCAATACAAAACCCGGGTCTGAAATCAGGGGCGTTCCGGCATCACTGATTAATGCCACAGAATCACCCTGCTGCAATCGAGCCAGCAACACCTCTGCCTGATGCCGTTCATTATGCTCATGACAGGGAATCATGGGGGTATCGATCCCGAAGTGATTGAGTAACTTGCGACTGTGTCGGGTATCTTCCGCCGCAATCACTGACACCTGCTTCAGCACCTCAATGGCTCTTGGTGTCATATCATCGAGATTACCAATGGGGGTCGAAACAACAAAAAGTGCACTTTCAGACATATCCTGCCAGCCAATTTATCCAGTATGAAGGTCGTTCATAGCAAGGGAAGTATTAAGAATCAAACGACCATGAGTTTACTCTTATCATATCGTCGTTGACAGAATCCTTAGCTAACTGATTTCTCAAACCACGTCCATCAGGCTGACGCAATGACCCTGTTGAGGTAGAATAGGGAGATCAAAAACAGTTCGGTCGTTGACTCCGATTTTATGAGCCAGAACCTTTCCAAACGCATTCTCATCAATACACTGCTGATCAGCGCAGTGCTTACGGGGTGCTCATTACAGCCCAGCAAAGTTGCTGAACTGCCTGCACCCACCCACGAACTGGCCCCGGAAGGAGCAGACCAACTGCTGGAACGAGCCGAACGCAGCTCATTTCCGGAGAGTGCAAGACTCAAAATCAAGGCCGCCGGGCAATTGATCAACAACCAGATGGGCAGGGCAAAAACCATTCTGAACAGCCTGAATTATGAAGAGCTACCCGAGACTCTGAAAGCAGAAATGGCCGTGGCAAGAGCCCGCATTGCTGAGCAGGCAGGGCAGAACCGGGAAATATTTGTCTGGCTGGATCGAGCTGTCGTCATTAACAGCAGCAATACCGGGCTTCTGGATCAAAGCCATATCCTCAAAGCACGCGCGTATAACCGCTTCGGGGAGTACGTTGCAGCGCTGGATGAATGGAGCATGCTGTCCAACATAAGTGAACTCGACCAACAACCCAAGAGCCGCAACGCCTTCTGGGAAACCCTGCTTAACGCACCTGAAGAGCGCCTGATCAGCCTGGACAGTCAGACTAACAACAGAACCATGAAAGGCTGGCTGCAACTTGCCCTGATTTACCGCCCGGGCAAATCCGTGAGCGAGCAACTGGCCGACTTGAGCCACTGGCGAACTCGCTGGCCTGGCCACCCTGCAACAACCTACCTGCCGAAAGACATCAGTGCGCTTCAGACAGCCAGCACTCAGCAGCCCGACAAAATTGCTCTTCTTCTTCCTGTCAGCGGCCCACTGGCCTCTGCAGGCAGAGCCATTCGCGACGGCTTTCTCGCTGCTTATCACCAGAATCTTGCTGATGAGACCCTACCCGAAGTGAGCATACTGGACACTCACGGCAAGAACGTTGTCGAGCTGGCTAACCAAGCCAAAAATGAAGGTGCCAAACTGATCATCGGTCCTTTGGATAAAACTAACGTCGGCCTGTTAAAAGAAAATACGCCCGACAACCTTACAATTCTTGCACTGAACAACCTCGAAGACAGCAGGAGCAACCCCGGACAAAACAACAGCTTCTTCGAGTACGGTCTATCCATCGAAGATGAAGGCAGAGCTGTGGCCCGTCGCGGCATTCTGGATGGACACCATCGTGTACTGATACTTCGCCCGGAGACTTCATGGGGTGACAGAGCCTCCAACAGCTTTGTGTCCGAATGGACAAAACTCGGTGGCGAGGTGGCCGGTGTTACTAAATTCAACAACAAGACCGAATTCAGCCAACTGGCTGGTCAGGCGCTGCTGGTTGACGAAAGCCAGAAACGTGCCAAAGAGTTGAGCAGAGTTCTGAGAGAGCCACTGGGCTTTACTCCCCGCAGAAGACACGATATTGACATGATCTACATGCCTTCCCACCCCAAGGAAGCTCGCCAGCTCAAGCCTGCCCTCTCTTACCAGTTCGCTGGCAAGCTGCCTGTTTATGCCACTTCCAGCGCATACTCCGGTAGAGTCGACCCTGGCAGAGATCAGGATCTGAACAACCTCAGAATCCCTGTAATGACCTGGTACCTGCCTGGCCAGAAAAGCAGTCTCGAGTCCAATATAAAAGCCACCTGGAGCAGCTCAAAAGGCCAGTATGGCAGTCTTTACGCCATGGGAGCTGACGCTTTTAAGTTGTATCCCCGCCTGCAACAACTTGCCAGTCTGCCAGGCAGTCGTCTGGAAGGACTGACAGGCATGCTTAGCATTAACAACAAACACCATGTGGTGAGGGAGCTTTCCTGGCAAATCTTCCGGGATGGTCGACTGAGAGCACTGCCTGTTTCGATTCAAAGGAAAGCTGATGTTCTGGCAATTAAAGCTTCTCAATAATAAGGGGCTTTGCGCAGAAAACCGGGCTTTGGAATACCTCAAAGCCCGGGGCATGAAGCTGGTCAATAGAAACTATGCCTGCAAAGCAGGAGAGATAGATCTGATCATGCTCGAAAAAGAAACACTGGTTTTTGTAGAAGTCCGATTCAGATCACAGTCACAATTTGGTTCAGCTGCCGAGTCCATTACCTACCGCAAGCAAAATAAAATCAGAAAAGCAGCCAATCACTTTCTCGCCCTGCACTCGAACCACCAGCACAGGCTTTGCCGCTTCGATGCACTTTTGCTCAAAAATGCATCCATCCATGATGACGCAAACTCCGAAAAGCCTATAGAATGGATCAAAGGTATTTTTTAAACCTGTATGCAACCTGACAACTGATAAAATGCGTAAACATCACTCGCTCTTAACTTCCCCAATGGATGATGGTATTTAAAAGGGGTAATGAAAAAAAAATCACGGTAAACTAACTGATCTATTAAGTACCTGGCTAGCCATGAACTCATGAGGCTTTCACGGTTTTCTAATGCCCATAGCGAAAGAAAATGCCAGTTGCGAAACGCACGGCGTCGAACTATTCGGGATTTTGAGACATGCATGAGCGCATTACACAACATTTTTCAGACAGCATTGACGCCAAAATTCGTGCCGCTGACTGTTTACCTCCCCTGATCGCCCAGGCATCCGAGCTTATGGTGCAAACCCTTCTTAACGAAGGAAAAATCCTGGCCTGCGGAAACGGCGGCTCCGCAGGAGATGCCCAGCATTTTGTTTCCGCGCTGCTCAATCGTTATGAACGAGAAAGACCTTCATTACCAGCCATGTCTCTGTGCGCCGACAATTTGATATTAAGCTCAATCGCTAATGACACCAGCTTTCACGAAGTTTTCTCAAAACAAATCAGGGCATTGGGGCAACAAGGCGACATTCTTTTAGCGATCTCGACATCGGGCAATTGTCCCAATATCGTTCAAGCTATTCAGGCCGCTCATGATCGCGATATCCAGGTCATTGCCCTGACGGGTAAAAGCGGTGGCGATATGGCGAGATTACTGCATCCGGAAGATATTGAAATCCGGGTTCCGGATAATAGCTCTCCACGTATTCGGGAAGTTCATAAACTGGTCGTTCATTGCCTGTGTGACCTGATCGATGAGTTCCTGTTTTCCGGAGAGTAAGTCTCGATGAAAGACTATTTTGACTATAAGACTGACTACGTTTAATTCATCCCCCACCAGGAGGTAACAAGGTGAAGCGTTTAAACGCTCTGATTTTAACTAGCTCACTCTTTCTGCTGGGGGGCTGTGCGACCATTGTCGGCAGCGTCAATGAAGACCCCATCCGAACAGACCCCACTGAACGCTCATGGGGCAACTTGATAGACGACCAGACCATCGAAACCATAGCCGCCGTTAACATTAATAAAGCCGATGAACGGTTTAAAGACAGCCGGATTAAAATCATCAGCTTCAATGGCACAGTGCTTTTAATCGGACAGGTATCCAGTAATGAACTTAAGCGCCTCGCAGAAGAAACCGCCGGGAATGTGAAAGAAGTTGACAAGGTCTACAACGAACTCACTCTGGGCAGTAATGCCAGCCTGCTTGAACAGAGCAATGACTCCTGGCTGACCACCAAGGTGAAAGCGAACCTGATCCAGAGTGAAGAAGTTTCTGCAGACCGCATCAAGATCAATACAGAAAAAGGCACTGTCTACCTGATGGGACTGACTACTCCCAGACAGGCACAGGCAGCAGTGGATATTGCCAGAAACACTGGCGGTGTTCAGAAAATAGTCAAAGTCTTTGAATATATTCAGTAATCGAATGAGGGGAAAGCCTTGCGCCTTGCTCCCTCTTCCTTTATTTCTTCCCAGTGACATCTTCAGCGCAATAGGGAGTCAGAAAGTTCAATTGGTATAAAGCCCCTGATAAACGCTCATCCTTATTTCCCGAGAGTATGATGAATCAGATCAAAACCAACCAGGTCATCGTTATTGATTGCGGCAGTAACACAACTCCCGAGATAAAAAAGACCCTTTCCAGTCTGGGCACAGCTTCCAAAACTATTGCTTTGAAAAGCGCCAATCAATTCAATTTCAAACAGGCAACAGCCGTCATTATTTCCGGCGGTCCATTCCTGTTTACTGACAGCCCTGAGAAAACAGAGGCGTTAATGCAACAATTTGAATTCCTTCGGGAACCTCTCCCACCCACCCTCGGTATATGCCTTGGTCATCAGGCAATCGCCCTGATACATGGTGGCCAAGTCTTCAGGGGACAGGAAAGACGAGATCAAGACAGCATCATTATTCTTGAAAAGCATGGCCTTTTTGAAGACCTTCCAGCACCCCCTCTCTTTAAAGAGGATCATTGCGAGGGCATTCAGGCAGGAGCGAACACAAGGATCCTGGCAGAGTCGGAGTTTTACGACGTAGAAGCGATCAGCATCAATGACCGCCCGATACTTGGCGTACAGTTTCACCCTGAAGTGTCCGGCGATAACGGCAAGCAGCTTTTTTTAAACTTTATGAGATGGGCGTCCAAGCAGAATAAAGGCTAGTGAGTTCAACCAAGAGACTACTGCAGAGTTCCGAAAAAGAATCCATAAGATTCATACGAGGAGCGTCTTTCGTCGTAATTGAACGACTATCTTTGGTAACAGGGCTTGATCGTCCGATCAGGAGAACGATGATAGCCAGAATGAGAAGCAGACTGCTGCGCTTCATAAAACACTCCTGCATAACCATGACCATAGCTTAGAAAAGGATTTCAGACCTGCAACCAAAAATCCGGGATTTCTCAGCCTATCAAGCGCACATTTTCAGACGAGAGAATAACCACCGAAGAGGAGGGGGAAGAGCGCAATGAACGCACTCTGAATGAAACTCACATACCGTTCCGGAAAGTCTTGTGATCAATAACACCGCTTTCACGCACACCTTTCAACGCAAGAGCATACTCTTTCAGGACAACAAGACTGTAATCCATACGCTCTTGCATTTGGCGATCAGCTTCTGCATCTTCACCCGTCATAACAGAAGCCACATTTCGTACAATAAGGTGATCTGGAATGTAGCAGAGACGACAATTTTTATAGCTGCTTGAGCGCAACTCCATAACGGGATAAGAACCGCCCTGCTCAGCAGACACAGCTGTGATCAGGCCTGGCTTATGTCCTAACTGCTGCGCCCCGAAGATCAGGAAAAAGTTTTTCAGACCTGAAGGAACCATGCCATTCCACTCCGGCGACACCACTATAATCGCATCACTGTCGTTTAATCTGGCTTTCCAGGGAGCCAAAAGGGACTTCCACTCTTTATTGCCAGAAAAGATGGACTCATCCCACAATGGCAGAGGATTTTCTGCCAGATCAAGAATATCTACCTGATCAAACAGCGCCAGTGCCTGTGCACGCAGTTTGAGCACATGACTGATACGAGCACTCTGGGATTCCTTACGGTGGCTTCCGCTAATAATAGTCAGGTTCATCAACACCTCTTCTAATACCAATCGAACTTTCTAACTCCCTGTTGCGCTGAAGATTTGAGCCTTAATCCTGCGTTGGCGACGTCGCCATAGCTAAGGCTATGACGCCTCACGCTCATCACGGGAGTTAGAAAGCACGACTGGTATAACTATTCCGATTACCAAACACCGGGAAATAATAACCAGAACACCCTGCTAAAGCGAAGCCAGCCTGGTCAGAAAAACCAAACCAAAAAATAAACCGCAGAGTTTTAAGCCCCGACTTACTTAACAACTTTCAGATTCGGCTTGCCAGGCTTACGGGGAGTTTTTTCGGACCGCTCTTCTTTTTCAACGGAGGCTTCCTGAGACTCCGGACCCGACACAGCCTCCAGCTCAAAATGAGGAGACACATGCTCTTCCGACTCGGCAACAGGCTCAACTTCAAATACCATACCCTGACCGTTCTCACGGGCATAGATGGCCATCAACGATTCAACAGGAACCACTATGGTCAATGCCTCACCACCAAAGCGACCATCAAAGGTAATAACATCATTTCCCATATGCATGGCACGCACTGCTGCCGGGGAAATATTGAGGACTATTTGATTATCCTTAACATACTCTCTGGGCACCTCTACCCCTTTACGGGCAGTATCCACCAGAATGTATGGGGTGCAGTCATTTTCAAGAATCCAGTCGTAGATTGCTCTGGCAATATAAGGGCGACTGCTGGTCATTGTCATAATATGTCTCCATCCAGACTAACTCCGGACAACTGTCTGACCCAGGAGCCATCAATAGCCACTATAGAAGAAGTCCCCTGACCCTCTCCGTGGATAAGGGTTTCGAAAAGCAGCAAGCAAAGCAGGTCACTTTTTAACACCGTATCGGCGAAGTGCACCATTTTTGCGACAGCCCCTGAAACAGAGAAAACACTTCTAATCTGCCAAGAGCATCGGCTGCCTGGAACAATCGTCTGACAGTCAAAGATTCGAACATACTCTCAGCTCATGACTGCTTGGCCAGATTATTTAGCCCTGGCAGCCAGACTGCCAGGGTCTAGTTTAAATCAAAGAGTTTCACGCATCTCTTTTTCAATTTCAGACAGGCTTTCTTTGAAGGATTCGCGCTCGAACAAACGTTCAGCATAATCCAGGATCGCCTGCCCCTGCTTGGGCAGTTCAATGCCCATCGCGGGGAGCCTCCAGAGAATTGGGGCTACACAGCAGTCCACCAGGGTGAACTCATCACTCATAAAGAATGGCTTTTCAGCAAAAATAGGCGCTACGGACAACAGGCTTTCACGAAGCTCTTTACGAGCACGGGCCGCAGGCGTCTCTTTGGTTTTTGGATCCGTAATAGCATCTACCAGGCTGCACCAATCTTTCTGGATGCGGTGCATCATCAGACGGCTCTGGGCACGGCTGACCGGATAAACCGGCAACAGTGGTGGATGAGGAAAACGCTCATCCAGATACTCCATCATGACGCTCGGCTCATAAAGCACCAGCTCACGATCAACCAGAGTTGGAAGGCTATTATACGGGTTGAGATCAGACAGTTCCTGAGGCAGATTTTCAGGGTTCACATCCTGAATATCTACCGCGACCCCTTTTTCGGCCAGAACAATACGAACCCTGTGACAGTAGTGGTCAGATGGATCCGAGAAAAAAATCATGGATGACTTTTTGGCAACTACAGCCATGAAGTACCCCCGCCTCATGCAAAGGAAAAGAGCTCCCGAGCGAGCCAGCTTACTCATTCGATCCCATAATTCGGATGAGCAGCGCTGACTTGACGGGCCGACACAAGAAAATAACGGGTTATCTTAGCAAACTTTACGCCCTGCGGAATAGGCACCACGGAAACTTTCGTAAAACAAGAGCAAATAACCCAGAGAACAACCCTAAAAATCCGAACAAACAAGCTAAAGCCCTCTGAAATCAGCGGGCTTTCTCACAAGCTACTCAAGATCTTTTGAGGAAAACAAATTACTTCCAGCCAGGAACTGCACTGCCTTTAAACAACTCCCTGGCTTTTTCTTCCACTGCCGGAGTATGGTAAGACTCAACCAGAGTCTGAATGCGAGGATCCCCTTTATTATCCTCACGTGCCACAATCAGATTGACATAAGGTGAGTCCTTACCTTCAACCAGCAGTGCATCTCGCCCTGGCAGCAGACCTGCAGGCACAGAGTAGGTTGAATTGATGAAAGCCAGGTCAACATCATCCAGAGAGCGAGGCAGTTGGGCAGCATCCAACTCAATGAACTGAAGGTTTTTAGGATTTTCAACAATATCAGCCGGTGTCGCCTCAAGATTACTGACGTCTTTGAGTTTAATGAAGCCCTTGTTATCCAGCAGGATCAGTGTACGGCCTTCATTACTTGGATCGTTTGGAATAGCCACTTTGGCTCCATCTTTGAGCTCGCTGATATCCTTGATTTTTCTGGAGTATGCGCCAATCGGATACACAAAAGTATTACCTACAGCCGCCAGCTTGAAACCACGATCACGAATCATGCTGTCCAGATAAGGTTTGTGCTGGAAGGCATTAGCATCAATAGAACCATCTGCCAGAGCCACATTGGGAGAGACGTAATCAGAAAATTCGACCAATTCAACATCCACTCCATGATCTTTTTTAGCAATGTCAGCGGCCACTTTCATAACGTCAGCCTCCGGACCTGCCATAACGCCTACCTTCAAAGGACCTTCCGGGGAATTCTCAGAGCCACACCCCGCCAGCAGAACACTGGCGACCATAAGCACTGCGCCTGCAAGTGCTTTTAATTTATTGACTGCAAACATTCTTCACTTCTCCATTCAACCAGTTCGGGACAAAGCACTGAAACAACCTGTCCCATTCAATGGTTTAATTCACAAACACTCAGCGAGTTCTGTCGTAATAATTTTGCAAACGGTCGCCAATGCTCTGTATCAACTGAACCAGCACAATAAGCACCACCACAGTGGCGAGCATGATGACGCCATCAAAACGCTGGTAGCCATAGCGGATACCCAGGTCACCAAGACCACCACCGCCAATGGCTCCCGCCATGGCCGAATAACTGACCAGGGTCACCAGAGTAATGGTCATACCATTAATCAGCCCGGGACGTGCTTCGGGCAACAATACCCGACTGACAATCTGCAAAGGCGTTGCGCCCATGGATTGGGCTGCCTCCACCAGTCCAGAAGGCACCTCATTGATAGCACCTTCAGCAATACGGGCAACAAAAGGGATAGCTGCCAGGGTCAGCGGCACAATCGCGGCCGTTGTCCCGATAGAGGTTCCTACCAGCAGGCGAGTCAGAGGAATAATCGCTACCAGCAGTATAATAAACGGCACAGAACGTGTAGCGTTAACGACGGCACCCAGCACTGAGTTTAAAGCTGCATTTTCTTTAATACGTCCGGGCTTGGTAATATATAGCAACACACCCAACGGAATACCAAAGAGGAAACTGAGTCCGCCAGAAACTACTGTCATGTAAAGGGTTTCCCAAAGCGCCTTCCCCAGGAGAAGCCAGGAATCAGCTGACATAGCCCACTACCTCCACCTGCACATTGTCTTTAAGAAATTGCATGGAAGCCTCAACGTCTGACTCCTCGCCCATAATTTCTACCATCAGAAACCCCATGGACTTACCATGAACGGTTTCAATGTCAGCTTGCAGAATGACAAAATCAGTACCAAACTGCTTCGCCGCCCGGGTAATCAGAGGCTCCACTACCCGCTGCCCGACAAAGGTAATCCGCACAACCGGCCTTGAGCCTTCTTTTGGCTCTGATTGAAAACGACTTTCCACTTCAGCCGCCGGCTTTTCGTGGATAGCACTGCGGACAAACTCTCTCGCCAGTTCCGTTTCTGGATTCAGGAAAAAAGATTCGACATCATTTTCTTCAATCAGCTGACCATGGCTTAGTATCGCAACCCGATCACAAATGGTTTTAACAACATCCATCTCGTGAGTAATAATCAACACAGTGATTTTCAACTCACGATTAATATCCTTCAAAAGTGCCAGAATCGATCGCGTAGTCTGAGGATCCAGTGCCGAGGTAGCTTCATCACACAGGAGAACTCTGGGCTTACTGGCCAGGGCACGGGCAATAGCCACCCTCTGTTTCTGCCCTCCTGAAAGCTGGGATGGATAGCTGTCCCGCTTTTCTTTCAAACCGGTCAAATCCAGCAGAGGAGCCACCGCCGTTTCTATTTCAGGCTTACTGGCACCGGCCAGTTCCAGTGGCAGAGCAATATTCTGATAAACCGTTCGGCTCGACAGTAGATTGAAGTGCTGGAAAATCATCCCTATATTGTGACGAGCCAGGCGCAGGCCCTTTCCGGCCAGATGAGTAAGATCCTGACCGTCCACTATGACCTGACCCGAGCTGGGGTGCTCCAACATATTGACACAGCGAATCAGCGTACTCTTGCCAGCACCACTTGAGCCAATCACACCGTAGATTGACCCTTCCGAGACACTGAGATTAATGTCATCCAGAGCCCTGACCTCCTTGCCTCCTGCTTTAAACACCTTGGTAAGGTTTTTCAGTTCTATCATCATCACTCCTGCCTGATTCAGATACAATCAGTGCATGACTGCCTGAGTTATACTCAGTCAGTTCAATCAGTTCTTCTGCCTTGGCGGGTTGCGTGAGAGCTGGTTATAAATACCTGATCAGGTATCTACTGCCCACTCGAAAGTTTCAGCCTTCAGATCGATTAAACGACCTCTTTTTCAAGGGCAAAAAAAAACCACCCTGTGCTAAACAGAGTGGTTTTTCATGAATTCGTTCATAAACCCTTCTTTTAGCGGTATTTCTATAGCGCCCGCAAGCCAAGACAAATCAGCGCATCCTCAGAATCGTAATAGACACCAAAACTAAAGTCAACCAGCCGCTACCAGCAGAACACGCAGGCTCTGCACGACCTGAAAAGATCGATTATCGAACACCGGAAGCAATAGCACTGACACCGGCAATGCTGCAAAGAACCAGCAAGGCATGGCGAATCATTCTTTGATCAATCCGGTGAGATAGATGGGAAGCAATTTTACTCCCCAACAATACGGGTGGAACCAGCATCAGGGCATCCTTAAAGTCATCGAGCCCCACCATGCCACCCGCTGATAGAAATATCAGTGAGATCGCACTGCTAAAAACAAAATAAATGGACATGCTGGCCCGAATTTTGTCCCCGGTTTCATTCTGCATGACCAGAGCTATCGGAGGTCCGCCAATAGATGATGTTGTACCTGTGATGCCAGAAATAACACCGGCAACAAACAAACTGGACCTGCTTGCCCGAACTTTTACAGAAAACAGACTCACAATGACAGCCATAAGAACAGCCACACCTATAAAAAGGCTCATATGCTCTCTGGAGGCCACTACCAGAAGATAAGCTCCCAGCAGTGAGCCCGGAACCCTGCCAGCCACAGCATACTTCATCTCTGCCAGATCCAGTGCCCCCCGATACTTTCTGACCGTCAACAGAGACAGCAACATTGCCATGCAGATCAGAGTGCCCGGCACCAGAGATGGCGCAACAACAAAGAGAATGGGAGCGGCTACCACTGCCATACCAAAACCAATCATGCCCTGGATCAAAGCTCCCAGGAAAACAACGGCCATGGCTATTAATTGCGGGTACAGGCTCAGATCCATAACATCACAGAAATATCAAATATACCGATAGGGGATATAAATATAACCGTTTGTTATGTGCAGAATCCACTGTCATTTATACCCATAAGGGGTTTAGCACGACATTAGACGTTTACTATCCAAACAACTGCCTGTATGAAAGTCACTGGGTCAGGCGCTGACCGTACCAGATGTTTTAATTGATTGTATGTTCAATCAAAAAAAATCAACAAATTGCATAATTTCATTTATTCATTAATCAAGCTCAGAGTCTGGAATATGCACTCCATTTTTCATTGTTTCCCGAAGAAAAACTGGCCATTGCGACTGATCCAGTTTAACCGATGGATTCAGCGGTTCAATCAACTTTTTACTTCTGGCCAGGTATTTCTGTTTCTCTTCTTTTGAGAGATGCTTTTTGGAACCAGAACTTATTTCCGAATCAATCTTGCGGCAGAAATGATTATACAACTCCAGGGGATTAGACAAATTACCGGAAATCATCGGAATAATGCACTGACCGACAATACCAGCATCGGTTTCACTCAGTAACTCACTCCAGGGTTTTCCCGAACCGCTGTTCAATTGAAGCAGAATATTTGACAAGTGCTCTCTGCATCGTTCTTTATCATAATTATACGAACTTATATCCCACGTTGGTTTATGGGTATCCAGATCTTCAAGGTTAAATGCAAACTGGCCCAGGGCTTTTCTGGTCCGTTTCAGATATTCGAGTGTATTTTTTATACTGACCACCTCTTCACTCTTCTGCCAATCTTTTCTCATTCTGCCCCGTTGTTTCTGTAGCTGGTTGGAAATAGAGTGTTCAAATTCTTCTTCCCGCTGCTGAAAAAGCCGGGTTACCCTGTGGTACTCATTGTTGAAGGATGCTTTGATCTTTTTCACAACATCGGCAATAGCAATGATTAAATGGATATCCACATTTTTTAACATGCTGGCTCGCACTGCATGATAAAAATCATGCTGCATAAACTCGAGAATCCATCGAGCAACTATGTGGTCAGCAGTTTTTGGCAAAGGGTGACCAGGAAACGGAATAGCCATGTCTCTGAATCCTTTCAGCCCGCCGGTTCTGATATCTTCAAGCGAACTGGCCCCGATCACTGGATTGATTTTATGGGCTTCTTCCTGACAAAAACTGTCAATAAAAGCCTGTCGCAACGTGATGGATGGGCATATCACCCAACCAGTCCACCACCAGTCAACTAATAAAACGTTGAAGTTTCTGTTTGACAGGACTTTATACATCGTACGCAGCCCTTTGTCTTTATCTGAGGAATCCGGATACGTGCAGCTCCAGAAACTTGCCTCAACCGGAGGTGCTTTTTCAAGCAAACGCTTCATTTTCTCGATGATGGAACTCACATCAAAAGAAGAACCGTTAAAAAACCACTTTGACCTTTCTAGTGAAAGCGCAATGATGCCCCAGTTGGCTTCATTAGCGTTTCTGTTACCGTCAAACAGCTTGTGATGAACAATTTCAAATGATTTTATATTCCGGATACCTTCCAGGTAAACGCCCTGCAGGGTGACCAGGGTTGCAAAATCATTGCCGCTGATTTTCTTTTCCCGAAATGCACGGAGCGCTGCATAGGCAAAGGTATCAGTTTTAAAAAAGCTGAGGTGTTCATCAGTGATTTGTTCTGGCTTGCGACAACACTGGACAATTTGTTTGAGATGATCTTTGGTAATGGCATTAACCTTTTCCATGATCAATGATTGTTGGTCTGTCTTAATTCTGCGAACAACTTCTTTAAACGCCTTTGCATGGTCATCAGTGCCTGGTAAATCCAGGGGGTTTGAAGATATTCCCTTAACGTCTCTGTCCTTCAAATCCGTTGGAGGACCTGCTGAATATCTCTGGTTACCGGGCAACACAGCATCATCACTCGTGCAGCCAACACATCTGAATGCGCCGGTGATGGTGCACCAGATAGCACCAACGCGACTTGGCGCAGTATTTTCAGGCCTTAAAGACACCGGGTATCCGCTTGCCCCGGCTACACAGGAAGGGTTCATAATTCTAACCTCCATGTTAGATTTCTCGCTAATCGTTATAATTTTGACCCGGTAGAGAATAAAAAGTTCCGGGCCATAAGCCACAGAAGTTACTCTTCACTGTTACTTGATAAGATGACTCGGAACCCTGTCAGACTGCTATCCATTCAAGGCCCGTTATGCAAGAATACTTTTCCTGATTGTTTAGCTTTATCTACCAGAAGTCATTTTCATGCCCGATATTTTCGTAGCCGATTATTCAAACCCTGATCATGGTCAGGCCATTATTGAATTGCTCGACCACTACGCCAGAGACCCCATGGGTGGAGGAATGCCACTAAGCAGCTTCACCAGAGAACATCTGATTCAGGAACTGTCAAAACGTCCTTTCACATTTTCGGTGCTTTGTCTGGTTGATGGACAACCAGCCGCTCTGGCCAACTGTCTGGAAGGATTTTCTACTTTCGCCTGCAAACCTCTGATCAATATCCATGATGTGGTCGTTAATGAGTCATTCAGAGGTCAAAGCCTTTGCAGAAAACTTTTCGAAAAAATTGAACAGATCGCCAGAGAAAAAGAGTGCTGCAAAATCACGCTGGAAGTTGTGGAAGGGAATCATGTAGCACAGGCTGCTTACCGAAAGCTTGGCTTCTCGGGTTTCGAACTGGATGAACAGCTCGGACACGCCCTGTTCTGGGAGAAAAAACTCTGACTTCTCACCTTTCGCTCAAAGGCACAGATATGTCCGGAAAATACGTTAAAGTTGGCCAGAAAAATCGCCTGAAAGTCGTCGGTAAAGCAGGCTTCGGCGTATTTCTGGATGGCAGACAGTTTGATGAAATCCTGCTACCCAAAAGGCATGTCCCTGCAGACTGCAATATTGGAGATGAACTGGATGTCTTTGTCTACCTTGACTCCGACGACCATTTGATCGCAACGACAGAAACACCACTGGCCTGTGTTGGTGAGTTTGCAGCGCTGAAAGTCAAAGAAGTCAATCCGATTGGAGCCTTTCTGGACTGGAATCTGGGCAAGGATCTGCTGGTCCCCTTTCGTGAACAAAAAACCCGTATGCGCGAAGGTGGACACTATATTGTCTATCTCTACCAGGACGAAGAAACAAGACGCATCGTAGGATCCTCAAGGCTGCATAAGTTCATTGATCGCTCAGCAGGAGAGTACCAGAACAGCCAACCTGTATCCCTTTTGATTTACGATAAAACCGACCTTGGCTATATGGCCATTATTAATAACAGACACCAGGGACTGCTTTTCAGCCAGGAAGCAAACGACTCAGTCAAACCGGGTGATAAAGTACAGGGTTATATCAAGCGTATCAGACCGGATGGAAAAATAGACCTCTGTCTGAAAAAGCCCGACTTTGATCAACAGGCGCTGGACTCTCTCAGTCAACAGATTATGGACAAACTGGCAGTTGCCGGAGGTTTTCTTCCTCTGAACGATAAAACCGATCCTGCTGAAATCAAACGGGTCTTCGGAGCCAGCAAACGTGCCTTTAAAATGGCACTGGGTGGGCTGTACAAGCAGCGTCTTATTAAAATTGAAACATCCGGTATCCGCAGCAGCCAGTGATTAACTTTCTGGCTGCAAGCTTTCTATGGCCCGGAAGATACTGGAAAAATCTTTCTTGCCCATTCCCCCGGAAACATGGCGGTTATACAGCTCATAAGCAAGGCCACCCAAAGGGGTCATAGCCTCACTGCTAGTGGCAGCCGCCATTGCCAACCCAAGATCTTTCAACATCAGCTCGCTCATAAATCCCGGCTCATAATTCCTGGAGGCCGGAGCGTTTTCCATCAGACCAGGACATGGATTATAAACCTCCAGTACCCAGTTTTTTCCTGAACTGGCCAGCATGATGTTAGAAAGTACCTCTGGGTCAAGGCCATTTTTGGTTCCAAGATTAAGCGCCTCCGAGGTACCAATCATTGAGATGGACAACAACATGTTATTGCAGGCTTTGGCCACTTGACCAGCTCCTGGTCCACCGGCCAGAAAAACATTCTTACCCATGTCCAGAAGTATCGGTTTCACCTTTTCAAACACTTCAGGGTCGGCGGCTCCGCACATAAACGACAGAGTACCTTCAGTCGCACCAGCAACGCCACCGGACACAGGCGCATCAATCATTGACCTCCCTCTCCCGGCAGCAGCAGCCGATAACTTTCTGGCGGTGTCCGCATCAATGGTACTGGTGTCGACAAGAATGGCAGAAGTGGGAGCGGAATCCAGCAAACCCTGATCCAGGTAGAGACTTTCTACATGCTTACTGGCGGGCAACATAGAAATAACAAACCCGGCTCCGGAACATGCCTGCTCTGCACTGGCTGCTGCTCTTGCTCCCAGAGTGGCCAGAGAACTCACTGCCTCGGGAACAAGGTCAAATACACTCACATCGTGACCGCCCCTGATCAGATTAGCCGCCATGGGCGCTCCCATATTACCAAGACCGATAAAGGCTACCGTTGCCATGATCAGCACTCCCGAGTGTTTGTTGTTGTCATGTCAGCGCAATCAAAAAGAGTGATACCCATATAATATGCAGGATTCCGATTGAAACTAAAACCCAGGTATTTAACGACCTGAAGTCTGCTTCAATATATCAGTATCGTCCAGAACTGCACACCCATTGATTATTTTTCACATTATCAGGCCAGGAGCCTGTACTTCAGAATATACTCATCCGCACGTGTACAATCCTGTATATTTCCGACACCCCCCATGAAAGCGAACACTCCGGCCACATCCCCCTTTAGAGAAACGACTATGATTACCTGTAGATTTTTTCGAGTACGGATAAATACGGTGTAATTAATTACATCATTGTCTTGATTATCCTGAACAAGATGCACACAATCCGCCAATCATAGTTATTAGCTGTAAACTGAACACGATGCGCAAGTACGAAGATTCTCTACCACTCAAATTGCTTAAGGCCAGAGAGGCTGCCATGAGCTTCTTCCGTCCCATGCTGCAAGAACACTCCATTACCGAACAGCAATGGCGCGTGATGCGGGTTCTGAACGACACCGACGAGATGGAGACCAAACAGCTGGCTGATGCCTGCTGCATTCTGAGCCCGAGTCTGACAGGCATTATCCAGCGTCTTGAGCAACAGGATTATGTCAGCCGCCGCAAATCATCAGAAGACCATAGACGTATTTTGGTCAAAGCTACTCCTAAAGCCAGGAAACTGTTGGACGAGATGACCCCTATGGTGGAAAACAGTTATAGCCGTCTAACCGAGGGTTTAAGTCAGGAAAAAATGGAGCGACTGAAAGAACTGCTTGATGAAGTCAGTCTGTTGACCAACTGAGATCTGTTATTTTAATTTTGTGATCGGCAGGATATCGGCTGAATAAGCCTGTCAGTTATGTCCTTAGGGCTACAAATCCCCCCTGTCGATACCGCACTGATCAATACCAACAAATAGACTACTGTGCCTGCATAAGGATAATTAAAATTGCCAACCCCCCTGCACCTGAACAGGTCAGAATTCATCTTTATTTGATGTAAAATTATTAAACTTCCCCAGAGTAAAATCATAATGAAAACCGTTTTCAGAAGCGCGGTTCTATTTCTGACTCTTAGTAGTTCTTTCACTTTTTCTGCTGGCAAGTCTTCTACTGAAGTGCTGGCTCACAGCACAACCAGCTGGGATGGTACCCTTCTGAAAAGTGTCACCCTTGAGAACCCTGAAGTCCGTGTACTGCGTATTACCATCGCCCCACGCTCAAGACTGCCCATTCACAAGCACCCTGTTATCAATGCAGGCTACCTGGTTAAAGGTGAATTAACGGTGATTCGATTGTCTGATGGCAAGCAACTGAACTTGAAAGCCGGTGATGCGCTGGTTGAGATGGTAGATGAGTGGCATTACGGAGTGAACACATCGGATGAGCCTGCAGAAATCGTTGTTGTTTATGCCGGTGATGAAGGCCAGGCTATAACGGTGTTTAAAGAAGAAGAACAATAACCTGTGAGTTCTCGCGCTGAAGCAGCCGCTGCCTGCAAACCACTCAAATGACGATCCTCCGGCAGCGCGACGTTTCTTGCACTGATTGACCCGATTCCGCAACCGGCTAGAGCGATCGCTTCTGCCGCCCCCTGTAAGCTGAACACAAGAGCCACACCAGAAATTATGCCAGAAAAGTTTCTCGATAGACGAACCCGGCTAAGGTCTAAACTGAGCAGGCTATTGCACTTATTGCTTGAATCCATCTGAGCTCTTTTAGCAAAAAAGGTATAGTCAATGAAGAATTATAATGTTTTTGCGTTGATAATCTTTGTGTTAGGGGTTTTGGCTGCAGTTAATGTTAGCCACAAATATGAAGGCAATCACGAATTGCTCGAGCCGACTTTTCATTATGGCTTTTGGTCGCTTCTTCCCGGATTAGTAACAATAGCCTTGTGCCTGATCACCAGAGAGCCACTAACAGCCTTATTGGGTGGCATCATTGTTGGTGCAATTATGCTCGGTCAATACGATTTGACTGACAAAGTGATTATTCCCAACCTGGCTAAAAAAGGCACTGCATCAATACTATTGCTGTATTTATGGCTTCTTGGCGGCCTCTTGGGGGTTTGGTCCAAAACGGGCGCTGCACAGGCATTTGCCACCTTTATGACCAAACACTTTGTAAAGGGTGAACGTTCCGCAAAAATAGTCGCCTGGCTACTGGGTGTTCTCTTTTTCCAGGGGGGGACAATAAGTACCGTACTGGTAGGTACTACTATACGTCCGATTGCTGATAAAGCGAAAGTCAGCCATGAAGAAATGAGTTACATTGTCGACTCAACGGCTTCTCCCATTGCTTCTGTACTGGCATTCAACGCGTGGCCTACTTACGTGCAGGCATTAATTTTTGTGCCCGGTGTATCATTTCTGGCAACGGAAGCGGATCGTTTAGCTTTTTTCTTTAGCAGTGTGCCTTTCAGCTTTTATAGTATTTTGGCCGTTACCGGAACACTTTTACTGTGTCTGAATATTACTTGTTTTTCCGGTTCCCTCATGAAAAAGGCACATAGAAGGGCTCTGGAAACCGGTCAGCTGGACGCTCCAGGTGCAACCCCCCTCAGCACCACCGAACTACAAACACCGAAAGTCCCCGAAAATTACAGGCCGAATGTTCTGGAATTCATTATTCCTCTGGTCAGTCTGATTGCTATCGCTGTCTTAACGTTCATCTACCTGGGCACTCCAAAAGTTAACTGGGCCTTCGGAGTCGCTTTATTGCTCTCTGCTTCCATTGCCATCGCTAAAGGTATGTCATTAACCCATGTCGTTGAAGGTTTTGGTGATGGGTTAAAAGGTGTGGTGGTTGCTTCGGTCATCCTGATGCTTGCGGTGATCATTGGCAGTATCAGCAAGGAAGTTGGCGGAGGATCATATGTCGTGTCGCTACTCGGCGAGCAGCTTCCCTATTGGTTATTGCCGGTAATTTTACAGCTGATGACTATGATCATTGCCTTTTCAACGGGTACCAGCTGGGGAACCTATGCAATCACCTTCCCCCTTACCATGCCTCTTGCCTGGGCCATCGCGCAATCACAGTCATTAGCAAATCCAAAGCTGTTTATGATGGTATGTTTCGCCACAGTATTGAACGGAAGTGTGTTCGGAGATCAATGTTCACCTATATCTGACACAACCATATTAAGCTCGATGACCACTGGCTGTGACCTGATGGATCATGTTAAGTCTCAGATCATTCCGGCAATATTTGCTGCTTCACTAGCGGCTTGTTTATGGACAGCAACCGCCTATTTTTTTGCATAAGTCTTTTACAGTCAGCAAAGCAACCCTGCAGAGAGCTCATGCGTCGAAATCCGGCAGGTAAACGTTCATTCCAGGCGCTCATCAACCTAGCTGTCGAACTTGAGCGACCGTAGCGAGGATTGCGAGAAATTTTTAGACCAATTTATCGCAACCGCACGACTGCATGGATGCAGGAGCTAGAGAAACGCAGGAGCAGTTACCGACGACTGCATGGATGCAGGAGCTAGAGAAACGCAGGAGCAGTTACCGACGACTGCATGGATGCAGGAGCTAGAGAAACGCAGGAGCAGTTACCGAGTAGGACCGTCTTAAGTCCGACAGGCTGCTAGCAATTCAGGTGTGTTAGATGAGTTTAAGAAAGCTCTTTTTGGCATCAGTTTTTCTTATATCATTACCTGTATACGCATACCAGGTCTACAAAGTTACGTCTCCCTTATCTTATGAATCATGTTCTTGTGAGACGGCAACCATTTTTAAACTGGATGATCTGCATTTTATGGCACACAGGTGTGGTGGGAGGTATCTGAGCACACGGATTAAGATCGAAAGCTTCGATGTTGAAGCTCAAACGCTTCGAATTCGTATTGGTTCCGTTTGGTATAAAGTTGCAATTCTTGGACAGGAATCAAAATGACCGTAGTAATGTACGACTGTCTCCTTCCGACAATCCGGGTGTGTCAGATGAGTTTGAAGTTACAATTCTTGAAGATTGTTTAATGTGAGAGCCGTGAAGAAGGCACGAAATCAGTGGAGAACAGCGCCACAGTTGCTACATTATTGCGAGTAGCTTTTTATTTTCTGAACAAACCACGACTCCCTCCAGTTGAAAAACCTCGAGAGTCAGACATACCCATGGTGCTGGTAGCCTGCCTCTTCGGAGAAAAACTTTCGCTCGCGCTTCGTAACGGTGAAACCAGATGATGCCGGGAGCCTGAGACAAAAACAGCTTTGAACCGGTATTACCGCCTCCCCGGATCACTGAATGCTGCTGAAGCCCTAAGGGGCGGTATTTCACAGTAAGAGTGCCTACTTCTCATGTCTGAGTTAAAACCTGTAGAACCCGAAATCTGGAACGGATGGGTAGATTACGATGGCGACCCGCAGCAGACACAACGCTGGCACCAGAAGATTAAACCCTTCTCAGAACACTCAGGCTCCAGCGGCCTGGCATTGCTGGGGCTCGCCTGTGATGAAGGCGTCAGGCGCAATCATGGCAGGGTGGGTGCCGCCAATGGCCCGGACCTGATTCGAAAATGCCTCGCCAATCTCCCCTGGAACCGGGACGATGGACTTTATGAGCTGGGTAACGTCCACTGTCAGGATGGCGATCTGGAGGGTGCACAGAATCAATTCAGTCAAACACTGGTGAAAGCCCTCAAGGAAGGCTTGCTGCCTGTTGGTCTGGGGGGGGGACACGAAATAGCCTGGGGAAGCTTTAAAGGTCTGGCAGACTTTCTGACCCAGGATCACAAGACCCCCAAAGGATTGAATATTGGCGTGATCAATTTTAATGCCCACTTTGATCTGAGAAAGCCAGAGAAAGGCGCCAGTTCCGGAACCCCCTTCTGGCAGATGGCTCAGTTCTGCGAGCATCAGAATCTCGATTTTCACTGTCTGTGTCTTGGTATCAGCCGCAGCAGTAACATTCAGGCGTTGTTCGAACGGGCCGATGCGCTCAATGTGGCTTACATCACCGATGATCAGATTCATCGGGATAACCTCGATTTTCTGATCGAAGAACTCACTTGTTTCACCTCTATGGTGGATCATGTTTATTTAACCATTGATCTGGATGCCTTTCCCTCTTACCAGGCTCCGGGGGTCAGTGCTCCGGCTGTAAGGGGCATTCCACTGGACCTGACAGCAACCCTTCTGCAGACCATCAAGGACTGCGCAAAAGTCAGGGTAATGGATATTGCTGAATACAACCCTGAATTTGATCAAGACCTGCGCACAGCCAGACTGGCTGCCTGGTTGATTAATCAACTCACCGATCAACCCAACGAATAAAAAGTATGCACCAGGGATCACAGCGACTATTACGCCTTAACAGCTTGGCAACATTGTGCGAGAATCAAGACTCCTAGACAAAGACTTTATGAGCGCATAATGGAGAAACCCCGTCGCATTTGGGTGACCACGTTACTTTTTTCGCTAACGTTTTTTGCCATGGTCACCCTTGTTCCCTGGTACGGTATTACCCATGGCTTTGAACTCCGTGAATGGATCGTTGCCGGCTTAATCCTGATGTTTAATGGCACTGCTATCACTGCTGGCTACCATCGCCTCTGGTCTCACAAGGCCTATGAAGCTCACTGGTCAGTGCGCCTCTGGTTTGCAATCTGGGGTGCCATGGCGATTCAGAACAGCATCATGAACTGGGCTTCTGGTCATCGCCGCCACCACGCCTTTGTCGACGATCACGACAAAGACCCTTACTCTGCAAGTCGTGGTTTCTGGTTCTCCCACATTGGCTGGATGCTTCGTGACTATGACCCAAAAGCCGGTGATTTTTCTAATATCAAGGACCTGCAAAGAGACCCCATTGTAGTCTGGCAGCATAAATACTATGTGCCACTGGTACTGTTGATGAACCTGTTTATACCAACACTGGCAGGATTGCTGATGGGCGATATTATTGCCATGCTTCTTCTGGGCGGGGTATTGAGACTGGTGCTGAGTCATCACTTCACTTTCTTTATCAACTCTCTGGCTCATATCTGGGGCAAGCGCCCTTACACCGATAAAAATACCGCCCGGGATAACGGCATCCTGGCTCTGGTGACCTGGGGTGAGGGTTATCACAACTACCACCATATTTTTCAGTATGATTACCGCAACGGCATACGCTGGTGGCATTTTGATCCCACCAAGTGGCTGATCTTCGGCTTCTCGAAAATCGGCCTGACTGGCAAACTGAAGCGGGTCAGTGATTATCGGATTGAAAAAGCCCGGATCGATATGCAGTACAAATATGCCAGCCAGAAACTGACCTGCCAGATTGCCCTGCAAAAGCTGGAAGAACAGTATGAACTGGTGAGCAGCACCTGGCATGACTGGAACAAACTTCGTCAGAAGTGGGTTGAACACAAAGCCCGGGAGCTGAAACAGAACTGGGAAAGCTCAGAGCTTCATAAGCAATATGAAGAGATGAAATCGTCCATGCAGGAACAGCAAAAACGCTGGCAACTGGCTCGTGCAGGTCTGTTAACCTGATCATCAAAATATACCAGTGCCATCCAGGCGTTAGCTCGCGCCAGGTTTGTTGAAGCAGAGTGCCACAACCTTCGACAAGCCCGGTGCACTGACACCTCACCACTTTCCAACCTCTCTTCAAAGCCCTTGCAGGCTTCGGTCCTCCATAAACCATTTCCATCCAGACTGCCAAAGGTGGCTAAGCTCCCGATAAGAAGCTACGGACGGAGAATTCCGTGAGTTTCGTTAAAGTATTTAAAAGTTTGCTAAAAAGTCACTTGAGTAACGAACCAAAAAATAAATTAAACATTTACAATCCTATTCGGTGAAAGACTGGTCTAATCTGGAGTGTTCATAAATATAAATTTTTGACCGTTCAAGGATACACGTGGCATTAGGTAGCAGAACCGAAGGGAAACTTTCTAAAGGCAAGCTAAAGGCCAGGCATCAATAAATAACGACTGAACTATCTGCGGTAAATTGACTAAATTATTTTCGGGATCCATGGCTATTCTGGGAAAGATCACGGTTTATGTGCTCTTCCTTAACCTGTTTCTGTCCCGTAATTATTGGAACAAATATACCAAATTCGTAGTTTTCCTTCTTTTCTCTTCGACGTTAGCTTCAGCTTCCTCGGGCAGCCTTCTGGAAAATGTCGAACAGGTCAAAAAGTATGAACATTATTTCAAAATGCTGGGAGATATTGCCCAGAGCTCGAGAGAGACCTCTACCACCCGTAATCAATATTGGCGGGTGCATATACTGCGCTCTCGTATTGATCGCACAGAATATATGCTCATCGACCCTGAACTGAGTTCTACTCCTGTGGGTAGCCCTTTGCTGGGATCACCCAAGTCTCCTGACGCTTTCGAACTTCATTCCTTGTCTGCAAGCAACCCATTTTTGGGTAGCAGCCAACACTTTATTTCCTGGCGCATTGACTACCAGAACCATACTCTGGTCAATGGCCCGCCATTTCAAAGAATGGGACTTTCTACCTTCAGGCAACTGAGTGCGAGCGGTAGTCCCATTACGTTTAATCTGGACGATGAGACTTTGCTCAGTGTCAGAATGAGGGTACAGAACCACAGAACCGGAGACCCCAGGCCCAAGCAGAGAACGTTTATTCTTGTGCCCTATGATGCAACTCACACTGCAGCCATGCTCAAGCCAGAACACAAACCCGACCAAACCTTTTTCTGTCACTACATCAACAGTCAAAACTCAACCTGTGAGGTCTGCGTAGAGTTTGAGACTCAGGAAGACGAAAAGAGCATCCATGACCTGAGGACAGCGAGCCACTTTTATGACCCGAGAAGCATTTTCAATAATCCTGTTGAGCAAGAATTATCAGGCGCTCCCTATACTTCCACACTCAGAGATGTTGACTATCAGAGGTTCCTTCAGGTCTTTGAACAAAATATCCATGCTGAATTCCTTAATGTCGAGGACGAAATGAGCGTAGACGTTTCATCAGCATACAAGTCTATAGGACATGCCGATGCCCGAGTGATTGGAAGAGGCCAGTTTTCTGTTGTTTTTACCCTCGATGTTCTGCCCGGCCTGGCTTTGCGACGTTTCCCCGGTTACACGAACAAGAGGGACGCTGACAATTTTCTGCTAACCCACGAAGCAGCACTGAAGCTTTACAAGGAATTGGGTGTCAACCTCGAGCCCACCCGGCTTCTGAGGATCAGAGCCAGAGAGGGTTTTACCATCTACATGATCCAGCGTCACCTGAAAAAAGATGAACTGGCCCAAAATTTCATCGAAGGTTTGCTGGACTTTGGCCCTGATGAAATTGCCATGTCAATCAAATCCCAGGGCAGCATTGGTGAAGTTCACGAGATGGGATACGCAGAAGCGGTTAGCCGCATTCTGCATGCTGTAATCGCCGCCATCTATAAAAACCTGGTTAAACTGGGCAACGAAGATTGTGCCCACAGAATCTGCTGCGATGCCAAACCCGATAACTTTGCCGTTGGCTTTTCATACCGTAAGGAGTGGAAAAGAAACAACCTATACCTTCGTGACGTGATCACTCAGGCTGATCTAACGGATTTTCATCCCTGCTCTCTGGTGTTATTTGATCAATTGCTTTTCGATGGCGGCCCTGAAGCTGCATTGCTCACCTACATCCTGGGCTACAACCCCTACCAGGGGTATCAAGAGAAGATTAAAAACTGGGCTGATGCCAAACAGCTGATTGTTAAATCGCTGGCAAACATTGCCTATCACGCCGGCGATATGGCGTATGAGATCATGCCAGAGCTGGTAGACCGAACGCGTGTGATGCTTCTGGATGAGTGGCAATCCAGCCCGGAACTCAGTCGACGTTATATGGACTACCTGCGTCAGGGCCCCGTTCCACAGTTTGATGCCGGTAAACTGCCATTGGACCGACTGTTCTTTGATCCCGATGAAATTACGGCTGAGAGTGTGATTCAGTATCGAAACAATAGCTCGAGAAATAATCTCAAGCTAAAGCTTCACCATTACCTTTTAAAACTGACCAGAGAGATGCGACCTGAACAGTTCAATCATCAGCTCTATCTACCCGTTGACTATCAACAGGACTGGTGGTTGCGTATCGTGGACAAAAAATACCGGGATGATTTTTCAAAAGCGCTGGAAAGTCGCTTCTCTGAACTCGAAGCCAATCAGACGAATGATAGTGAGCCCAGTAAGGTGGCCAGCGACTTTCTGAGAACACTGGTCAATTCGGTAGCGGCCGACCGCACATTGGTCGATGAAGCAAAATTAAGCCGACTTATCAACTGGCATATCATGGCCGGCAGGATACCCGAGCATGAGCAAGAACAAAGAAAAAAACATGAAGGCGAGTTAAAAAGAATCGAAAGAGACTACCTCATTCGAAGAGTCAACCACTTTTACTCAAGTCGACTCCAAAGCCTGCATAGGAATCAATGGCCAGGCTTGCCGGCTAATAAATTATTTGAATTACAAGCGGTTCGTGCCAATGAAATTTATGAAGACAGCCTGAAAGCTTTCAAAAAGGGATTCAGCAAACTACAACAACTTTTTTGGTCGCACCTGGTAAACCGTCACCAGCCACCCCTGTCAAAAGGCGAGCAGAAACAGCTTGATACCATCAAAAAAGATGAGTGGATACAACAGGTCAATCAGAAGTATTCAGAAAAAATACAAGCCACCCTGCACCGCGCACTAGGAGAGCAAGCTTTCGAAGATAAAATACCGCTATTGGCCAACGACTCCCTGCTTGAGGTACTCATCCGGGAAATTTTATCCGATCCCCGTATTCCTCTGTTTACTGATGAATGCGCTTCTGCCACAGAGCAGGAACGGGATTATATGGTCATCGATGAACCGGACAATGCGCCTGTAAAAAGAAGCAGTTCTCCTGTCAGCCAACAATCAAAACGGGTAGAGCTGACACAGCCGTCCCCGGCCAGTGAATTACTGACAACAGGAAACGGGGCCATTAGCCTTAGCCGAAAAGGCCTTGCCGAGCTGATGAAAAAATGGGGTGTTTACCCTATGGACGTCGTGCAGGCGGAAGCCACGACCTTTCCTGAGGCCTATAGCCGACTGAAATCCCAGAGCTGGGCCAAAGCGTTGAATAATCTTAATACTTCCTTTCCCATTTCTGCGGTTTACCCACTGCCGGAAACCGTCAGATTGCGTTTAAGACCCCGGGTTTATGAACGTCACTACCTGGCCAGAGAGCTCAGACTAATATCCAGCCATGACAAAGTGCAATTTCCAAGTTACACCCACAGGGACACGCTGATTCAAGCGATCAAGGAAGTCATGGAGCATAGAAATCAGAGTCGCGAGCCAAAACCTCTGGTGATTATTGACTTTTCCTCATCTATTGATGAAACGATATCCGGTGCCACCTATCACTCCGCACCTCCACCCTCACCGCCCAGAATCATCGTGATTCAGTCAAGCCCTAGTCCTCACGAGTCCGAAAAATTGAGTCAGGTTAAACAGGTGAGCATCCCCCTTGCACAATTAAACCAATGGATTGTTGAGAACAGAAATTACGACTATCTCCTCAGGATTTTAAGTGTTAGCGATGAAGATCGATGGTTCACCCTCAAACTGCCTGAATCCGTCAAAAGTAAAAGAGACAGAAGAAAAACTCTCACCGATAACCAGATGTTGCGGGATCAATTACCCCCCCCCCTGACTTCGCAGTCGTTCCACCCTTTTAAGCGAACCAAACCGGAAAACCTTCCCCTGACCCCCCATGAATACATAGAGCTGGAACAACGGGGAGTCACGGAATTATCACTGGCAGAACTGACCCGGCTCAGAGCCCGGCAGGCTGCATTACAGGCGAACCTGAATCAGCTGGAACAAGAGGCTATCAATGCCCTGAAATCACAACGATGGCAAACTGTAAACGTAGCTCCAGACCACTTCTGCCTCTACAACAGCCTGGTTCACTTGTTGAATATGAGGCCTGAAACTGCCAGTAAGCTCATTGACCATATCATCGCCCTGCTGAGAAAACTGGTATTAACCCGACCTGATGGCATGAATTCTCAAATTATTGACGGCCTGTTTCGAAACATTATCTTTCTGGCTTTAAAAAACAATGTAATCAGCCATCATCTTCTGTTCCAGCTGAGACACCTGCTCTTTAATGATACTCCCCTGCTCAAGAATACGCTCAAAGGATTCCTGAGCCATTTACCCAGACACCTTCGTGAACATCTGCCTGCGAGCTACCAGGAGACCCTGGACACACTCGACACCATGGATAGCGATGAACTATGGTCCCTCTTGAATCAGCTGATCACCCATTCAGGTAACAATACCGCTCTTGATCTATTGTTAGCGGACCTGATTAACCAATTAGCGGTTTTTGCCGGTCAAACCCAACAAATACAACTGATTAATGACCTGGTTCAGCATCTGAGCAACCAATGGCATCAGGATGGCTCCAGGTTAACGCCTTATATTTTGTTTCTCGGACTGGGAGCCCAGGCCCTTGACGATCTCATGGACAACCCCACTCAGGCTGGCTTACAGATGCTTCAGGGTCTTACGCCTATTCAGCCGGGACAACATATGTGGGGGGATAACAATGTCGTAGAACACCTTCTGATGCCTTTGCTACGCGCAGCGAATACGCCGCTGAACGTCATGATTGTTACTCCTGCCGTTCACAACTTTCAAAACCCGCTGGGTGCCATGTTTATACCGGCAATGGCTGGCAACCCCGCCCTTGGGGCGATGCCGGTGCCCAGCCATGACTCCTCGCAGATCGCAGAATGGCTTGATGATCGGGGCACCATCACACTGTTCCATGGCAATCTGCAAGCGCCACTGATCGCAGACAATTTCATAAACGCTGGCAATCACTGGCAGCCTGTTGTGCGAACACCGCAACCGAAGACATTAGCTCCAGCGGTAAGCCTTAAAACGAAGGACTCCTCTTCTGAACAACAGCCTGTTATCTCTCTCATTGACATAAAAACCGAGCCTGAATCCCCGCCTCCCCTGTCCGCATTCAGGAGCGATTACTCTGACAATGATGGCATTGAGATCCCTGAAGATTACCTGCCCGGGGACTATGGAAGTCTGATGGCAACAAGGGCACCCAGTGTACTTGAAGGAATTTACTGGGTTCGCTGGCTGGTGATTATTATGACTCTGGTCGTGCATAACGTCTCAGACGGTTGATGGAAACGAAACATTTAGCCGCCAACTTCATCTCCCTTGGCTATTCTGAACAGGTTGCTAAGATTTTGCTTGAGGCAGGGCGTGGTCAAACCCTCTATTCGAAAAAAAATCATTCTTTTCACCGTAGTGCCCGTCACACTCTTCTATAACCTGCTGAGTGCCTTGCACATCTATACCTCTTTCAAGGAGTCCTCCCATGAGATAGAGATACAGATGCGCAACAACATTGTGCACTTTGCCCGTAACCTTGATGCCTACACTCAGGAGATCATGTCCCAGGCTAAAGCCCAGATTCGTTTATTACAGACTGAAAGCTACCCGACCTACCCGTTGCTACACAGTATTCTCGCTTCCAGCCCCTTCCTGACCAGAGTCTGCTGGATTGACACTAAAAATATAGCGACTTCAGCGTGTATCAATAAACGCAAAAACAAGGCAGAACCCACCCAACTGCCCGCAATGCCGCCCACCGAACTGGGCAGCAACTGGCTGCAGCTGCTCAAACAGAATGACTACTGGAGCAAGCTCTATCGGGATGCCAAAACCGGCAAGAGACTGGTCAGTTTTATTGTCCCGAGCTCTCAAAAGGGCGATGGGCATCTGCTTAAACTGGATGTTGATATCAATCGTATGGTTCACGATGTCATCAATCCAAAGCTGTTTGAAGGACGCAATATCGGGATCAACCTCTGGAAATTCAATATGGTCGACCGCAGCGGTGACTACCTCTACAGCGACAGCATTCAGGCGAACCGCTTTGGCCATAAAAACCTGCGCCAGACCGGTGAAGTTTATGGTATCGAAGGGTTCGGCAACAAGATCGAGGAGTGGATTGATTCCGGGCGGGCCGAGACCTTCCGGGCCTGGCTGCCAAACCCTCAGTATCAAAAAGAATACTGGTTCTTCGGTGCCCCGGTGTCTTCTTCCCAGTGGTGGCTCTATACCTCAGTCAGTCGACAACATGCTCTCCAGGGAGTGCTCGACATAGCCTTGCTGGACATTGCTATTATGCTGATCTCCCTGCTCTTGATTCTGGGTGGCATCTGCTATGCCTCCAAAAAAATCACCAACCCCCTGATTACCCTGAAATCCTGCATGGATAACTTTATCGAGCATCATAAGCTTGTTGAACTGCCCGACACCCATTCCAGGGACGAAGCCGGCTCCCTGGCCCGTTCATTTGTAAAACTGACTCAGTGGCTTGATGCCAGGGACCTTGCCCTGCACCAGGCCAGAGCCAACAATATGGGGCATATCGTTCAGGGGTTGAAAGGACGCTACTTTTATTTCCAGCTCAACACTGACGGCAAAATTGTTCATATCAGTCGTTCGGTGAAATCGGTCCTGGGCTATCGCAGTGAAGAGTTTTCCGGCCCACTGGAGAACTTTTTGAGTCACGATCCGGGCAATTGCAACTACAAAGTCAATTTTGAGAAAGCACTGAGAGGAGAGCCGGTAGAAGCTTTTGAACTGGATATCCAGAATAAACAGGGACAGTCCCGAAGGATTGAACTGTTCTGGAACGCCATGACTTCCGGACAGCAAAGAGTGATTGAAGGACTGGCCAATGATGTCACTGAACGGGTTAGTGATACCCTTAAATTCAAGGCTTTGCTGGATTCTGCACCAGATGCCATGATCATCCTGAATCCGGATGGCATTATCGTCATGGTCAATACCAGAGCTGTCGAACTACTGGGCTTCCTTCGCGATGACCTTATCAATATGCCCCTTTCTCTGCTTGTTCCTCCTCAATCCCGGGAGAACCATCCTTTGATCAGCCCTCTGCTAGAAAGAGCCTGGAAGCGAACACAACTGTTTCGTCGGGAGACAGAAGCCGTTGACCGACGTGGGCGCACCTTTCCAGCAGAGTTAACCAGTAATCCACTGATTACCCGCGACGGTATTCTTATATACGTTGTCATCCGGGATATCACGGAAAGCAAACAGATTGAGCTGGCCCTGCTGAGAGCAAGGGACGAAGCGATTACCGCCAGTCGCTCAAAAAGCCTGTTCCTGTCGTGCATGAGTCATGAGTTACGAACACCATTGAATGGTGTCATTGGCTATGCGCAGGTGTTACAGCGGTCAGGAGGACTGAACCCCGGACAGCACCGGAAGCTGGCCATTCTTGAGCGGTGTGGCCAGCATCTGCTAACCCTGATTAACGACATTCTTGATCTTACTAAAATTGAGACTCAGGGTGTGGACCTGCACCCGGTATCAATTAACCTCAGACGGTTGCTGTTGGAAACCCGGGAGTTTTTTGTCCCAAGGGCAGAGCATAAAGATTTACAGTTAATATTGACCATTGATGAGCAGGTTCCGGAGTGGATAGAAGTTGATGATGTCAAGCTAAGGCAAATTTTGACCAACCTTCTGGGCAACGCCATTAAATATACCGAAGAAGGCTCCGTTGAAATCCGCATTGATGCGGTGGATGAACGACTCTGCTTTTCAGTGAAAGATACCGGCGTAGGCATTGATCCGGATAATTTTGAAATTATCTTTGACCCCTTCAGACAGTTGGATGAAAGCCTGAAGTCAGGAGGCACCGGATTGGGTCTGGCCATTAGTCGCCACCTGGTTAAAGCCATGGGAGATGACCTGACTGTTACCAGCCATGTCGGCCAGGGTAGCAGCTTCAGGTTTTCGATCCCGTTGAAAGAAGTTCCGGCGCTGGATACCGATAATGTTTTTTCTTCCGACCAGGTGGAACTGATACTGGCTGACAATCAGACCTACACCGCACTGATTGTTGATGATCTGGAAATAAACCGTGACCTGCTTAAAGTCATCATGGAAGAAGCCGGCTTCAAAACCCTGCAGGCCAGTGATGGACTGGAAGCTCTGGCTCGCCTGGAAATCCAGAAACCGGAGCTGGTTATGATGGACATCAGAATGCCCAAAATGGATGGAATGGAAGCACTCAAACATATCCGTCTGAATCCCGAGCTGAAAAACCTGAAAGTGATCGCTGTGACCGCCAGCGCAGGCTCTGACATCCAGACAAGACTCAAGCAGGCAGGATTTGACGGCGTGCTGGCCAAACCCTTCAAGGTGAATTACCTGCTACAAGTAGTGGCCAGCCTTTTGAATCTGGATATCAGGAAGTCTCGCGTAGCCGCCGATAAAGCAGAAGTTTCTGAACTGCCGCAACTGGATGAGACTCATAAAAAAGCATTGCTGAGAAAGGTCTCCCGGGTGCTTGAATTCGGTGATATACAAGAACTGACGTCCATAACGGATGAGTTCAAAGAAGCACATTTACAGACCTATTGCCAGTACCTTCTGCAAATTGCCGAGGCCTGTGATGTGGACGAGCTGGAAAAGTTCTACGAGCAACTGCAGAGCCAGTCTTCAGAGAGCCCGGTCTGAAGGTGCAAATCACTACAACAGAGCTCAGTATTAACCTATACTGCGCCATTATTAATCCCATCGAGTAACCCATGAATTCAACTTCAATTATTCAGGAAATTCAGGCCAAACTGACTCTCACCCTGAAAGACATCTACACATTGGCACTCAATGCCGATGAACAGCTGGAGATTCTGCAAAAACAAGAGAAAGGCAACTTTTCTGCCATTTTTCAGAAGGACTCAGGCTTCAGTGCCTCCGCTAACCGCTTTCTGCCCTATCTGATCGAATTAAATGACGAAATTGAAAGTCTGCCCATTATGGAACCTGAAAACCAGAGAGCCACGATTGAGGGCATTATGAAGAAAATGAGAATGATGCACGAAGTACTGGCCAGATTTCATAGCATCAAAGACGAAACCCTGCACTGAGCAGAGGACGGGCTGCCGACACGCGGCTGGAGCGAATCCGTCGCAGATACCCCTTGCAAAATAAGGTCGACAGGTTAATATACGACTTCGTCAGCGGGGCACTTTCAGAAACCCCAAAGCGAAAGTCGGAGCGTAGCGCAGCCTGGTAGCGCACCACAATGGGGTTGTGGGGGTCGGAGGTTCGAATCCTCTCGCTCCGACCAGTTTTTCCGGACACTATTCCACGTTTGTTTGTGAGCTTGAACCATCAGAGCGATTTACTCTTTGACGAACTGTGTTATCAGGCACACATTCTTCATAGGATGGTGGAGGATTCTCTAAGTCTTCATCGATGAAGTCCCGCTGAGGTTGAAAAGCAACTACTGCATTTCGAATAGCTTCAGATTCTAATCGATCAAGTTCCTTAAAAAACTCTTTCCCGATCGAGTGACTTATCTGAGAGCCAGCTAACCACCCAGCTGCAGTTGCTACCGCAATCCCTAAATTACTACATGACATATATTTCGCAACAGAAAAACAGAAAGCGGAAACAGTCAATGGAGGGACTACCGCCATTCGTTGTCGTATATAAAACTTTCCATCATTGGAGTATTTATTATAATGATCAACATCCCAGAGAATATTTCTGATGGATAATTCTTTTACGGACCTCGTCAGGAATTGACCAACACTTGAACCCGTTTCTGGTTCTGCTTGTCTGCCTTGTTCAACAGTTGGATGACCGACTGCTTGACTATTTACATTCATAAGATACCTCCTTTTTTTAAACTATGAATCGTTCAAATTACTTTATCTTTAAAGAGAATCAGTTTCCCTGACATTTGCGATAGTGCAACTGACAAAATCCATTGGATATTTGGGATTGATAATCTGTCGAAAGAATTAAATTTGCTTCCTATAAATTAAGACCATAAAAATAAACGATAGTTCCATTCACTGCATTTTCAGATTCAAATAATTTATTATTCCTGACCAGTCCGCTTTCAATCCCGCCAACAAGTGATCAAACCGCTGCGCAGCTTTTCTCATGCTGCCAAAGAAAGCATGCCAAGAAAGATAGCCGTGTTGAATAACTGTGAACTTTTATGTCCATTGACTGTCGAAAAGCAAAGATTTCCATGGAAGTTATAGCTATGAGTCACGGTTTAACCCCAATCAACACCACAGCCGATACAAGCACGAGCCCTGCAGATTCCACAACATCAAAGCCAAAATCTACATTGAACCCTGAGGCGCCAGCATTTATTCCACGTACTCAGAGTACTCAGCAACATTGGAATCCACCCGCCAATATCAGAGACCGGCAAGCAACTGCAAGCCAGGACCTTTCTACGCCGACGTTTCAACAACACAGAAAAAAACATCATAACGCTTATTCAGGCATGATTGATGATGCTTACAAAGAACTCAGAAAACACAAATTCACAACGGCAGAAAAAGCATTTCGGACCCTCCTCAAAAACTCTGAGGAGACACTGAGTCAATTTCAGCGCCATTCTGTACTGATGGGGCTTGCAAGGTCGCTAAAAGAACAAACCCAAGAAAAACAGTTAGAAGCCTGTTCTCTTCTGGAAGAACTCAGATCAAATGGAACATTCTCTCAATCCGGAGCTTCGACCATACCCTACCTTGAGCTGACCCTGAGCCAATGCGAACAGACGCTGGGAAGGTACCTCAAGGCTGAAACACGACTTTTAATTCTGAGCAACAAAAAGCCCAATGCCAACGAGTGGGCACTGTGTCAGCCTTCCGGGGATTATACCGTTGATATTGCACTGGCCCGGCTATGGGAGATTATGAACAAACGCAAGCTGGCTGAAACACTGCTACTGAAAATCCTGGCAGAACTGACTCAAAAACTTCAGTCACGTCTATCCGCTCGCGCTGCCAATAAATTTTGCAAATACCTCCACGACGCAAATATGACTCTGGTACTACTCTGGGAGCGGATGGGCAAACAGCAAGGGGCTGAAAACCTGCTTCTGGAGATGAGTGGCAAGCCCCCCAATGCCAGCGAAGACATTCTATGCAGGCCCTGTGAGCATCTGGACATCAACCTGAGCCTGGTGCAAATATGGGAGGTAATGGGCAAATATAAACTGGCGGAAAAACTGCTGTTGAATATGAGTGGCAAGCGCGCCGATGCCAATGAGGACCGTCTGTGTCAGCCCACAAAGCATGACATTGATCTGGTACTGGTACGACTCTGGCAGTTGATGGACAAACATAAACTGGCTGAAAAACTGCTGCTGAAAATGGCTGGCAAGGATCCTGAAGCCAGTGAGGAAGTCCTGTGCAGCCCCTGTGAGCATGAAAACCTCAATCTGCCCCTGGCACGACACTGGGAGGTGATGGGCAAATATAAACTGGCTGAAAAACTGCTGCTGAACGTCAGTGGCAAGCACCCTGATGCCAGTGAGAAACACCTCTGCAAAATCTCTGGAAAGTTTGCTATTGATCTGGCTCTGGCAATACTCTGGCGAGTGATGGGCAACATTGAATGGAGTGAAAAACTGTTGCTGAACATCAGTGGCAAGGACCCTGATGCCAATGCGGAAGTCCTTTGCAGGCCCACAGGAGATCATAAAATTGACCTGGCTCTGATGCGACTCTGGGAGATGACAGATGGCAAACATGAATGGGCTGAAAGACTGCTGCTTAACATGAGTGGCAAGCCCCCTGACGCCACTGAGGAAGCCCTGTGCAAGCCTTGTGGAAATAAAGAAATTGATCTGGCTCTGGCGCGACTCTGGGAGCTGACAGAGAGCACACATGAACGGGCTGAAAGACTGCTGCTGAACATGAGTAACAAGAGCCCTGATGCCAGTGAGGAAGACCTGTGCAAGCCCTCCGGGAATCATGATATTGATCTGGCTCTGGCGCGTCACTGGAAAGCAGTGGGCAAAATTCAACGGGGCAGGAAACTGATTGAACGTTGCAGTGGACTCTATCATTCGCTTGAATGTGAATTGTTACTGTTGAACTTCCATGTCGGGCAAGCAGGATTTATGGAAATGATTACCCGGTATCCGAAAAATGCCAATACACTGCTGACGACTTCGATCCATTATTTCATCCTGGCATGTGTGCAGATAACAGAGGGTGGCCCGGAATCAGGAAAAGATACTCTCAAAACGGCTCTTGAGTTCGCAGAATCAGCATTGCAGAAGTGTCCCACAAATGCGGGCGCGGTGTCGCAAAAAGCGCACTGTCTGAGAATGATGAGCGCCGATCAGCAAGTATGGAAAGGATTGTTCCAAAGAGCCCGTCGCCTTGAACCCAGTCGAGAGCATAAAGATAAAACCGATCATTGGCAAAGTGCAGAAACCGCAGCTCTTCGGAAGGTGCGAGGTCGCGCAGAGTTAAAATGAACTTCTGTCCCTGTGAACAGTCAAAAAGCATGTTTCCATGAGAGTTATATCGCTATGAATCACGGACTGACTCCAACCAGCGCCACAGCCAATACAAGTTCGGCCCTTGCAGATTCCATAACATCAAAGCCACAATCTAAATTGAACCCCGAGGCGCCAGCGTTCATTCCACGTGTTCAGAGTGCTGAGCAACATTGGAATTCACCCGCAAATATCAGAGACCGGCATACAACGGTAAACCAGAAACCTTCTTCCCTGAGGTCTCAACAACTCAGTCAGAAGAAAGGTTCTGGCCCTTATTCAGACATGATTGATAATGCTTACCAAGAATACAAAGACCGCAAATACGCAACGGCAGAAAAAGCGTTTCGTACCATCTTGAAAAACTGTATGAAGTCACTGAATCAATACCAGCGACATGAGGTACTGCTGGGGCTTGCAAGGTCGCTAAAAGAACAAAACCGCGAAAAACAGTTAGAAGCCTGCTCACTTCTGGAAGAGCTCAGATCAAATGAAACATTCTATCCATTCGGAGCGTCGACCGTTACCCACCTTGAGCTGACCCTGAGCCAATGCGAACAGGCGCTGGGGAGGCACCTCAGGGCTGAAAAACGACTTTTAATGCTGAGCAACAAAAAGCCTCAAGCCAACGAGAGGGCACTGTGTGAGCCCTCTGGCAACTACACCGTTGATATTGCCCTGGCCCTGCTATGGGAGACTATGAACAAAATCAAGCTGGCCGATGGACTGCTACTAAAGGTCGTAGCAGAGCTGACTCAAAAGCGTCGGTCGTGCCCATCCGCCAACGCTAAAAAAAAATTGGGTAAATTCCTCCATAACGCCAATATTGCTCTGGTGCGACTCTTACAGGCGCAGGGCAAACATGAACGAAGTGAAAAACTGCTGCTGGAAATGAGTAACAAGCACCCCAATGCCAGTGAAGACACTCTGTGCAGGCCCTGTGAGGATCATGTCACCAACCTGTCCCTGGTGCGAATTTGGGAAATAATGGGCAAGTACAAACTGGCTGAAAAACTGCTGCTGAACATGAGTGGCAAGCGCATCAATGCCGATGAGGACAGTCTGTGTCAGACCACCAAGCATGACACCGATCTGGCACTGGTGCGACTCTGGCAGTTGATGGACAAAAATAAACTGGCTGAAAAGCTACTGCTGAACATGAGTGGCAAACACCCTGATGCCAGTGAGGAAGTCCTGTGCAACCCCTCTGAGAATGACGACATCAATCTGACCCTGGCACGACACTGGGAAGTGATGGGCAAATATAAACTGGCTGAAAAACTGCTGCTGAACATGAGTGGCAAGCACCCTGATGCCAGTGAGGAAGTCCTGTGCAAGGTCTCTGGAAAATATCTTGTTGATATGGCTCTGGCAATACTCTGGCGAATAATGGACAAGGATAAATGCTGTGAAAAACTGTTGCTGAACATGAGTGGCAAGCACCCTGATGCCGATACAGAAGTCCTTTGCAAGCCCTCTGGAAATCATAAAGTTGACCTGACTCTGGCACGCCTATGGGAGACGATAGATGGCAAACATGAATGGGCGGAAAGACTGCTGCTGAACATGAGTAACAAGCCCCCTGATGCCACTGAGGAAGTCCTGTGCAAACCCTCTGGAAATAACGAGACTGATCTGGCTCTGGTACGACTCTGGGAGCTGATGGAAGGCAATAAACATAAATGGGCTGAAAGACTGCTGCTGAACATGAGTGGCAAGTGCCCTGATGCCAGTGAGGAAGAGCTGTGCAAGCCCTCCGGGCATCATGATATTGATCTTACTCTGGCACATCACTGGGAAATAGTGGGCAAATCTCAACAGGCCATGAGACTGATTGAGAGTTGTTGTCAACTCTATCATTCAACTGAATGTGAATTGTCACTCTTGAACTTTCATCTCGGGCAAGCAGGATTTATGGACATGATTGCCCGGTATCCGGAAAATACCAACACACTGCTGTTGACTTCGATCCATTATTTCATCCTGGCACGTGAGCAAATAATAAAGAGTGGCCCTGAATCAGGAAGTGATAGCCTCAAACACGCTCTTGAGCTTGTAGAATCAGCGTTGGCGAAGAGCCCTACAAATGCAAGTGCGGTGTCACAAAAAGCGCATTGTCTCAGAATGATGGGTGCCAGTGAGCAAGTATGGAAAGCATTGTTCAATAGAGCCCGATCCCTTGAACCCATCCGGCAACATAAAGATAAAACCGATCATTGGCGAATCAAAGAAGCCGTTGCCCTGGCTAAGATGAAAAGTCTCACAAAGCAAACATGAACCTCTGTCCCCGCTGATTATCTGGAGGTATGAGTTTTATAGCTCTTCCGACTCATGGTGATAACGAGCTTCATCGCCTTTTGTCTCGCTGATTTTTGACCAGGCAACGAATCCGCTACCCCGCTCATAAGAAAAAAAATCTGACAAGATAAATAGATAAACATGAACTTTCACAACCGTTTACTGTCCAACAGATTAACTTTTCCATGGAAGTTCTATTGATATGAGGTATGTAATAAAACCAAAAACTGGCGCTGCGGCCAGTAGTGCAACAAAAACAACAAAAAAGAGCCGATCCAATTTAAACCCGGAATCTTCATCAATTAATGAGCGTGTTCATGAACATTCGAACAGATCCTCAAATACCAGAGTCCAGCAAAGTGCCAGGCCCTCCTACCCTGAAGCCACCAGAGAGAGGATCGATAAAGCTTTCGAAGAACTAAAAAAACAAAATTTCACAAATGCAGAAAAAGTGTTCCAGATCATATTAAACGAAGATCAGGACATACTGAGTCTGTTCCACTACCAAAACATAGTCATTGGGCTGGCAAGGTCACTAAAAGAGCAAACCCGCAAAAAACAGATAGAAGCCTGCTCTCTTCTGGAAGAACTCAGGTTGACTGGATCATTCACTGAGTTCGGGGCTTCGACCATTCATAACCTTGATCTGACCCTGAGTCGTTGTGAAGAGGCACTTGGAGAGTACTTTAACGCTGAAGCACGACTGTTAGCATTGAGAAACATAAAGCCCAATGCCAATGACAGGACCCTGTGCGAACCTTCAGGGAATTTCAACGCAGATATTACTATTGCACGACTTTGGCAGTCTATGGACAAACACACACTGACTGAAACACTTCTTCTGAACATAAATTCAGAGCTGACCAGAAGGTTGCGGTCAAAACCACACGCTCCCTCTGTGCAAAGACTGAGTAAGCACATCCCTACCGTTAATATGGCTCTGGTGCGAATATGGCAAGTGATGAGCAAATATGAGCAGGCTGAAAGACTGCTACTAAAAATGAGTGACAGGCACGAAAATGCAAGTGAAGACAGCGAACCCTCCGGGCATCATGACATCGATCTGAAACTGGTGCGACACTGGGGGCTAGTGGGCAAATATCAACTGGCTGAAAGGCTGCTGTTCAACATGAGCGGCAAGCAAGCCAATGCCAGTGAAGACATTCTGTGCACCCCCTCTGAACAGAGTGACACTGATCTGGCTCTGGTGAGACTCTGGTCACTGATGGGCAAACATCAACAGACTGAGAGACTTCTGCTGAACATGAGCGGCAAGCAACTCAGTGCCAGTGAAGACATTCTGTGCATCCCCTCTGAAAACCGTGACATTGATCTGGCTCTGATCAATCTCTGGCGAGTGATGGGTAAACATGAACTGGCTGAAAGGCTGCTGAAACGATGCAGTGAATTGTATCAGTTGGATGAATGTGAATTGGAGCAGTTGAAGCTATCTCCTGGCTAATCAGCAGAGCCCTTTTTAAGGTGCATGACATGAGAGCAAATATAAACGTGTCATTCTGAGAGGCATGGCGGTCCACCCCTGCAGGCACAGGGAACACTTTTTCATACCTCTCGAACTAGCAGCCAATGCCAATTAAGCGTCATAGCCAGTAGCAACAGGCTGCTTTATTCCTAAGAGGCTCTAACCGCCCAATCATTTAGCCATGGTCGTACGGTTAACAGCCCGCTGTGTCAGGATAGTTGTCCCGCTCACTGATTAACCAATAAAAGCTAGACAGTGGGCGATGGACGTTGAATATGCCTCGTTTTTCAGAGGAACGTAAATCAGCTGTTTTGAAAAAACTGTTACCACCACACAATCGCTCTGTGCCGGATGTTGCCAGAGAGGAAGGTATCAGCGAACAAACCCTGTATAATTGGCGTAAAAAACTACGGGACAAAGGATTACCTGTGCCAGGGAACGAACAAAAATCAGAACAATGGTCTGCTGAAAGCAAGTTTGCCGTGGTCGTCGAAACCGCTGCTTTGTCAGAAACAGAGTTAAGTGAATACTGCCGTAAAAAAGGGCTTTATCCTCAACAAGTCAAGGAGTGGAAGCACGCTTGTATTTCAGGTGCTGTTCAGGCTTCTCAGCGTGCAGACCAGGAAAGCAAGCAATTAAAACAAGAGCGTAAGCGCAATCAGAGCCTTGAAAAAGAGCTTCGCCGTAAAGACAAGGCGTTGGCAGAAGCTGCAGCCCTGCTGGTGCTATCAAAAAAGCTCGATGCCTTCTACGGGATAGACAGCGAGGACAACTGACACCTGTCGATAAGCGCCGCCAACTGCTGACATGGTTTGATGAGGCTATAGCAAACGGCGCTTCTCGCTGGAAGGCTGCTGAACAATTGGAAATATCCCTGAAAACACTGAATCGCTGGCGCGATGACAATGGTGCAGTGTTAACGGACAAACGCCCGGATGCCTTGCGCCCGGTACCCTCTAACAAACTGACTGAGGAAGAGGAGCAACGTATTCTGACTATCAGTAATGAAGATGAGTATGCGAGCCTGCCACCATCGCAGATCGTGCCAGCCCTTGCAGACAAGGGAGTATACGTTGCTTCTGAATCTAGCTTTTACCGTGTGTTGAAAAAGTATGGTCAGTTGCACCACCGCGGTCGTTCAAGAAAGCGATCGAAAAGCAACAAGCCGACAACCTATGTTGCTACTGGCCCTAACCAGGTCTGGTGTTGGGACATCAGTTACATACCTTCCAGGGTACGCGGCCAGTTCTGGTACCTCTACCTGATACTGGACGTTTACAGTCGTAAGATTGTTGGTTGGGAGATTCATAGCCGTGAGTCTGGTGAGTTAGCCAGTGAACTGATTAACCGGACAATGGTGGCTGAAAAATGCACTAAAACACCGCTTGTACTGCACTCAGACAATGGGGCTCCAATGACGTCGAGTACCTTTAAGGCCAAGCTTGAGGAATTGGGCATTATTCCCTCTCATAGTCGCCCAAGGGTGAGTAACGATAACGCATTTGCAGAATCGATCTTTAAAACGGTGAAGTACTGTCCTCAGTGGCCATCTCAAGGTTTTCTGACGTTAGAACACAGTCGACAGTGGATGCTGAAGTTTGAGCGCTTTTATAACAATGAACACCGCCATAGCTCAATCCGCTTTGTGACACCTGCGCAACGGCATGAGAAAAGAGATCAGGAAATCCTGAATCACCGGAAACAGGTGTATACCAAAGCGCGAGAAGCTAATCCAACGCGCTGGTCAGGAGTTATCAGAAACTGGGAGCCTGTAGGTGCGGTTGCACTGAATCCTGAGCGGTTGTCTGAAGCAAGAATTAACGAGAAAAAGGCAGCCTAAAATTCAGTTTTCGGGACAACTATCTTGAAAAACTCCGACAGAAGCACTTTATCGGCGGTTACGCTAACACGTGCAATGATTTACCACAATCTTGGGAACAGGATTTCCACTGAGTTTGGAGACAAAGAGAGAGATACTGGCTTTCTGGGAGGGGCGCTGACCAAACGCTCATCGACCATTTGAGATAAAATAGTTCTTATTGTTCTCTCTCCAAGATTGAACATTCCTTGTATCTCAGTTCTTTCTAATTCGCCTGTTCTTGTTGTCAGCAGTTCTTTATATATTGTCTTAACTTCAGGCCTCATTTTTGGAAGATGGCTACCATCCAAGCCTGTTATAGCCTGCCTGTTTCTCATTTCAAAATAAATATCTACTCGCTCAACCAAGCGTTTAGGGTCGAGTAGTTCATAAAAGAACTTAACTTGATCCAATGCGGTTTCAATAAAATAGGTCGTGAATTTTAATAAGCCTCTATCTGATAGCATCCCTCTGCCATCACTTGAACCCTGTCGCTCCATGTCAGCTGCTGCAAGAGCTTGGTAATAAGAGTCAACATCCCTGCCAAAACCACGGCTAATCGACCACAAACCATACCCACCAAGGTTGGCACAGTGTTTCATATAGTTATCTGTGAATAGCCTGCCCACTCTACCATTTCCATCCATAAAGGGGTGAATCCACATTAGTCTGTGGTGTGAGGCAGCGGCAGCAAAAATGCGGTTGGTCCCAAAAATCCTATCTGGGCTGTAAGCGTTCGAAAACCAGTTTAGAAGGCGTGTGAGTTCTTGGTATTCGGGAGCAATATGTTTTCCTACATGAGCATCTCTTGTGCGAAGCTTACCAGGTTGAATGTTGATTTTCTCACCGGTTTCGTCGTTGTCAATCTCAAGAAATTTCTTAGGCATCCCTTCATAAAAGGATCTGTGAAGTTCTTTTAAAAAATCAACAGTGCAAATTTCATTTCTATCTAACGACTTTTGATTTAAATATTTTTGAACATCAATATGATGCTTTATTTCAAATAAATCATCTTTTAAATCTTTTTCTTTGTTTAATTGTGCCTTTAGTATTTCTGCTGGCTGAGTTGGATTTCCTTCTATGCGGTTACTGTAGAAAGAGTTTACAACTCTAAGCATAAATTTGAGCGATTCTCTGAGAGATTCAGGTATATGGGCATTGAGTGCTGCATCAAGTTGCATCAGCTCAACCGCAGCATCTTGTAGCTCCCCTGAAGCACTATCCTGAAGTAAAAATGGTGTTATGGAAGTCATTTTTGCCGATCTTTTTGCCGATCTTTTTTCCAGTCTAGCATAGCTAAACAAAGGGTTTTATGGATATTTTCCATTATTTTTTGCCGGTTTTTGATAGAGTAAAAATTCCGGAATAGAGGCTTGCCAATGATCGAACCAAGAAGGGGTACCGCTTTGGGGCAACCTACTTACTTAAGGCATTAAAAGCAAACTCTTTCACGTGCCAGTGGATCAGCCAATTATGGAGGCAGACTTGAATCTGAGACTCCATAAAAAACATGATCAGCGACGTATATGAAGAATAACACCACCAAACCACTCAAATTCGAATTGCCAGTTTAAGGTCGCCGGAGGCTTGATAATCACAACTGGGATATTAACTCTAAGTTTACGTTTCCAGTTTGTGAAGGTGCTCAAGCTGATGTTTTGAGTTTGGCAAAAAGCTTTCTGGCTTAAACCACTGGCCATTTGCTGATCAATAATGTGTTGCCACTGTTCAGAGTTGAGACGGGTAAAGGGTTTTGTCAGTTGCTTAACACCTAATATCTCCTGCGTTGTATACAGGGGTAAGGCTGAAGCCAGGTTGCAATTTTGAAAGCGCCCCAATAGTTATAGAAAGACATGCCTGCTTCCACTTTCTGACAAGAGTTTCACATTATAGGGACAGACTATATGAGTAACATGATAAACATCAACAGTTCATAACTTCTCAACCTCAACTCCCACTGTAGTTTTTGACAGTCAAATAAAATTGCAACAATCGCAAAATCAATTACGCCAGACACAAGATAAATCGTCAAAAGGTGAATTTATCTTGTGGGGTTCAACTACAAAGCTAGCCAAGTTTGAAGGCGTAACCAGCCAAACTATGAGGCGCAAGATCGAAAGCGGTCACTACGAAAAAGTGAAGCAAACCAGTGGTGGTCACTTCCGCATATTCATTAACCAGCAGAGGAAGATATGCTATACAAGAGTGAGTTCTGGAAAGCAAAAATCCAGCATTGACACGCAAAAGCGTATCTTACTCAAAGAGCACCCTGATGCAGAATTTATCAGCAACATTGCCAGTGCTTTCAACTTTAAGCGAAAAGGACTGCAAACCATTCTGGAATCAGCGGTGTGCGGAAATCCAACCTATATTGTGGTTGCCACAAAAGATCGCCTTGCCCGATCAGGGTTTGGACTCATCAAATGGCTTGTTGAATTATCGGGAGGACACATCGAGGTTTTGGATGACCCGGATAACGCCAGTGAGTCATTCGACACCCAAGAGCTTATCGGTTTCATTACCTCATTCTGCAATAGCCACTACGGGAAGCGATCTGCTAAAAGACGCAAAGGACGCGAAGATAGTAGCGTCAAAAAAGATCAGGTTTTACCCAGAGAATAAGCAAGCCTATCACGATGCCCTGATACTCTATCGCAGGTCGTACAACCTTGCTGTTGAGCGTTTCCGCAACGATGACTATAAAGATGCCAGCGGAAAATTCATCAACATGCGACCTGCCATTAAAGCTCAAGTGGAGCAGGAGCAAAAAGAAAGTGGCAGGGCTTATAACTCGATTGTTTCTGATAATGGAACACTGGCGGCAGCGACCACATTCAAAGCGGTCTGCGAGCACAACAAGAAGCTCAATGGAGCTAAAGAGGGCTTTGCAGAAATCAGTTTCAAAAGCCGCAAAGGTAGCAGGCACTCATTCTCTATTGACCGTTTGCCAAAGGGATTAAATCCCTGCGTACAGGCTCTTGGCAAGATTCACCTGACAGAAGATGTGCCAGCAGAAGCGATTGGTAAATCTTGTGTCGTAACCTACGACAAAGGTCGCTGGTTCATTCAGGTTCAACAACATATTGAGCTAAATCCCGAAATCCAAGGGAAGGTTAGATGCGTTGGAGTTGACCCCGGAGTTCGCACCTTTGCCACTTGCTACAGCGAAAAAGAGGCGTTGAGTTCCCCGACATGCCCCAGTGGGCAAGAGATCGGATTATTCATTTCAACAGGGAAATTGACCGGCTGAAATGCAAAAAGGATGACATTGTTCTTGATCTGCATAACCGGCTGGCGTTCGAGTTGGTGTCGAACTACGACGTTGTATTTTTGCCAACCTTTGAGACAAGAGGTATGGTCACACGCAAAGATAAGAAGGTTCGCACCATTCGCCGTAACACCTGCCGCCAGATGCTTGACCTCAATCACTACCCATTCAAAAAGCGGCTTAAGTGGTACGCAAAAAAGTATGGAAAGCATGTAGTTGATTGCAACGAAGCCTATACATCCAAGACTCAATCATGGAACGGTACCATTGACGAAAAATTAGGTTCTTCCAAAATTATTAAGGGTGAGGGCTTCATCGTTGATCGTGACATCAACGGTGCCAGAAATGTCTTTCTTAAGTGTTTGACAAGGTAGCTTGAACCTTAGCCATAACAGCGAGTGTTGCGCTCGTTGCGGTTTTAATCAAGAGCAAGTGAACAGGCTGCACTTTTGTTATGGTCAATAGGGCATTGACTTAACAACGAACCCACTGTTTTTTTAGGTTCGGGGTCTGACAAAACAAACATGAGCCTGAAAACCAGACGACAAGCCGAGCCTTTCCTCATACCCCCACCGAATTCGTAGATTAAGAATCTTACCCAATCTAAACCTTCTGTCTTTTATCATCGTCTACTCTTTAAAGCTGTCGGTCAGTGTAGCAATTTATTCGAGCTAATGACTTTAGCTCGCTTCACGATTTTACTTTGGTGTTGTTATTATGTTTCGTCTCGTTTTTTATCATTATTATCAGCTCTTCAAGTTGTTGGCCCTGGCTTTTGTCTCTCTGCTCATGCAGGTGAGTGGCTCCTATTCTGACGAATGTTCGGGTCATAAAGACCCGGGGGCAGCGACTGAATGTAATCCGTCAAGCGCCCCTTCGGCATCAAAAGACAAGGCTGAACCGGAACCTGGGTATTCTTTTGTGGGCAATGAGTATGTGGGATTCTTTATAAAAGGCTCCGTTCCCCGGGACAAAGCTATTGAGCTGGCCGGTGAGGCTTTTCAATTCGTTTCACCGGCAGACTCACCGGAACGAGTAAGCTGCGCTATGCTGGTGGTCACCATTAACATTGATAGCGCCTTCAAGATTCCATTGCCTAACTTCTTTCAACCAGTTTACACCGAGGCTATCTGGATGCTGGAACTCAGCAAAGGCTCATATCTGGCAATCAAAGCACATACTGATTCATTGAAAATGAAATATGTTCTCAAATATTTCGACAAATACAATACATCTTATGGCTCAATGACAGTCAAAAAAGTAAATGGGAACGACACTTTTTCTCTCCGTTCAGAGGAGGGCCTTTTATTTTCAGCTACCTTTGGCGACTCAATAGAGAGTGATGATACATCGCTAATAGAGAATTTATGGACAAGAAGCGCTAATGGTGACTATTACAAGATTCCATGGGGGACTGCCAAACCTTCTGAGGCCTATTCCATAAAATGTCAGGTAGACGACAACCTTGACAAAAGTATCTTTGCAGACGTCATCTGGGACAATACTGCACAGCTCTATATGAAACGCAAACATGAATGTTCCATGGCGATTTCCGCTGAATTACCACTATTGTCCGATTAAGCCTGCGCCAAATCTGCTTAAATACCAGGCAGGGGAATACCCTTCCCCGCTCGCGCAGGGCACCCGGTACAGCAGCCTGGTGATATTGAAGCCTTATGGTTCAGTTAATGCTCTGCCACTCCCAGCGCACTGCGCTGCATCTCAATACTGGTGGTGCAGAAATCCCCTGAACCATCTCTGGCTGAAAGCCTATTAATTACTCTCACTGCCTTGTGGGAGCGAAAGGTCATATCCAGACCGGCATTACTGTGTTTAACCGGCGCAGGCTCTCCCCGGTAGACTGTGGCTGAGACGGTGATCTTGTTCAGATCTTTCGGATCGACTTCAAACGGGCTCTCGTCCAATACAGTGAAGTTGGCGTACTTCCCGACATCAATGGTGCCAATCTGGTTTTCTAAGCGGGCAGTATAGGCCGCGTTGATAGTGATGGCCTTGAGTGCTTCTTCGACACTGATCCGCTCCAGAGGCCCAAGTGTTCTACTGCCGGATAAGCCTAAGCGGTTAACTGCTGCCCAAGCCAGGCTCAGTGGCTGCGCCGGTGCCATGGGTGCATCAGAGTGTAGGGAAAGTACACCGCCTGCATCAATGAACGATTGGCCACGGGACATGGTTTCCGCCCGCTCTTTCCCGATTCCGTGCACGCTATAAAGCTCACCCAGTATGTGGGTGTAGTAAGGATTAACGCTGAAGTTGGCGCCCTGGTCAACGGCTCGGGTAATATCGTCTTTGCCGGTAAAGCCCAGGTGGTGGTATCCGGTTCGGTGATCTTCTCTGGGCGCTTCATTGTTTAGCGTTTCAACAATATCGATAGCGGTTTCAAACCCGAGGTCACCATTTGCATGGACAATAACCGTGTAATCGTCGTACCAGTAAGGCCTCATGCTGTCTTCGAGTTCTTCCGGTTTTTGGATCCATTCGCCTTTGTGGCCATCGGTATAGCCATCTTTCATATGCATTAACTGGCTATACATTGCCCCGTCAGAAAATAATTTGACGTACTTTGGCAGCCAATTGATTTGGTCAGATTCTTTGTAGGTCCGGGTTTGTTGTTCTGCCATGGCTTTGCCTTTTTCGGCATCATTTTGCGATAGCATGTAGGTGAAATTGCCTGCCGGGATCAACCAGTAGTCCATCGGAAAGGTATCATTGGTCAAGACATCCACCATTTCGTTATACATCTGCGCAGAGAGCAGGACACCCGGGTCAATCACCGTGGTGATACCGCCTGAATGGACATAGTCTTTAGTGCGTTTAACCCCTTTGGCAAATCGTCCCGAGTCCAAGAAATACATAAAGAGCTCGTTCATGATCGCTTTCAGACCCGTCTCGTAGGCGTGACCTCTATCCCAATTAAGCTGGGATATTTGTTTTTTCTTCCAATCCGTTTCGTTCCAGCCCAGCATCTTAAGGGCAGCATCGTTAAAATAAACCTCGTGAAAGCTACGGTGCCATACAATAATTGGCCGGGTTTCGGAGAGCTTATTCAAGGCCTTTTTGCTCATGTTCTGACCATGAAAATAGTTGTGATATCCCCAGGTAATAAGAGGTTCGTTCTCAGGCAGAGACTGTTCCAGTCGAGCAAGCTGGTCAAAGTAGGCTTTCTCATTTTGGACACCATTCACATACCCCCAGGGGAATGCCCAGTCTGCGGGGGTGATGAAATCCATACTCAGTAACAGACTGCTCATCCAGATATGCATATGAGGCTCGACAAAACCCGGCAGAATCGTTTTATCGATGTATTGTGTATCTACCACCAGATTACTTTCGTTTTTGTAGGCTTCTATCAACGCTTCCTGATGGCCGATATTGATAACCTTCCCGTCCTGAACTGCAATGGCGGTGGGTTTGTCTTTAATGGTCTCTGAGAGGGTAATGATGTCATTGGAGACAAATACAGTGATGGGGCTGGTAACAGACTCATCTGGACCCCCTCCGATTGAGCACCCTGCCAGGATGGATAAGGACACAGTTAATGCGGAAACTTTGAAGATATTTTTCATATTACAAACCGTCAATGAAAAAGGCAGAGCATCCCCGGGTTAACCACTCCACCAAAAGGCAAGATGCAAAAAATAGCAATATTAAACGGCCATGATAAATGCATTATGATGGGCAATTACATTCATTTTTTATGGGCAGCAGGAGAAAGATAAATGTTCTCATACGAGCACTTAGCCGCATTTTGCGCCACGTTTGAAGAAGCCAGCTACAGCAAAGCAGCAAAGAAACTGAACAAAGACAGAACCACCATTCGTGAGCAAGTGAAGGCGTTAGAAGACAGTTTTGCAATCCGTTTGTTTGCCATTGAGGGAAAGAAAGCCGTGGCAACAAACGAAGCTGATGCCCTCTATCGTCAGGCAAAGGTGCTGGTTAAAAACAGTAATCTTCTCTATCGCCGAATGATCGACAGCTACAAACAGACACTTGAATCTCTGATTGTTTACCATGACAACCTGGTACCCAATAGCTTGATAAGACTGGTTAATCAATCAGTCAGGGATCAGTTTCCGATGTTGCGCCTGCATTGGTTGCATCGAAACCGGGATGAGACGCTGGACGCGTTAGTGAGCAACCAGCATTGTGTTGCCATTATGCAAAGCCGGCTTAGAAACATGCCTGAGCGTACCTTCAGTTTTATTAATCTGGGTACCAGTGAACACGGTTTTTATTGTCATCCTGAGCACGCACTGGCAAAGCGAGATTGTATTCAAATGGATGAGCTTGAACTGGCCACGCAATACTTAAGCGAAAACCACCATAATAGTAATCCTGAACTTTATTCCATTTCTACCCATGTATGCTTAGTGAGTAATCTTAAGGTAGACATTAAGCCCCACCCACAGCACAAAGACCTAATCTTGTACGCCCTGAACAACCATCTCGTGCAGGGTGTTCACGTTTCGCATTATCTGCCCAGAAGTTGAGCAGCTTCCTTGTATGTGAGAGCAGAGACTTTCCTGCATTCATAAGGGATAAAATGACATTACCAAACAGTCGGGTTCCACTTTTCATCGCCTTATGCGTCGAGATTTCTTCAATGGCTCCACTTTCATAGAGGTTCGCCTGTGCAGCATGGGCAAGATACCTTTTCAACGTCACAACCACGAAGGACATCAGAATCAGGCTAAACACCAGTGTCGCTGATTTAGTGTTAAAACGATGCCACCCTGAATAGGACTTGATCGTAAGCGCCAAATAAACCAGCGTACTGGCTGCCGCCCCCAAGATTTCTTATTCTTTGCCTGTCTTAACATTCCAGGGGAGAAGCTGTTCCAGTTTCTCAACGGTATCGGCGTAAGGCAGCTCTTTTAAAATATGGTTCAGGTAATTGAAAGGCTCCAGACCATTCACCTTTGCGCTTTCAATCAGGCTGTATAAAAGGGCACTGGCTTGCGCCCCTTTTGGCGTGTCTGCAAACATCCAGTTCTTGCGGCCAATAGCGAAGGGGCGGATGGTGTTTTCCGCTGCGGCATTACTGATATCCAGGTGGCCGTTGTCACAGTAAACGACCAGTTTTGGCCATTGGTTCAATGCATAGCTCATGGCTTGGTGCGACAGGCTGCCCGGGTCTAGCCTGGTTATGTTTTTCTCCAGCCATACATGAAAGTCGTCCAGTAGTGGCTTACTCTTTTGCTGACGCAGGATGGCTTTTTCTGATGGAGGAAGATCTCCTATTTCTTTCTCAATGGCGTAAAGCTTACCGATTTTGCCTAAAGCGACATTCGCCTTGCTAACGCGGGTGTTTTTCACCTTTTTGCCCGGTTTGGCTTCGCCCTTCCTGGCATCCAGAAATTTCCTGCGAACGTGGTCGAAGCAACCCGCCTGGGTGATGCCTTCTTGTTTGCATACAGCGTCGTAACTGGCATACCCGTCAGTTTGCAGGTAACCGCTGAACCCTTCGAACAGACGCAGGGGAACCTCCTTGCCTCTTGAGGGATCGTATTCAAACACCACCGATGTTTGTCCGGGTGGCCCACCAAGGCTGACCCACATATATTTGTCAGAGTTGATGGACTTGCTGGTTTCCTTGATCACCTGAATTCGGGTTTCGTCAGCATGGATCACCGAACCGGTCTTTTGATGATCTCTCATCAAATTGATGAGTGGCCGCAGTTCTGTAGACAGCCGAATCAAAGAGTTGGCCATCGTCGTCCGGGTGACAGAGCCACCGTATCGCTTGAGGATATTCTCTTGCCTGTACAAAGGCAGTGCGTCGCAGTACTTGGAGACAATGATCCAGGCCAGTGTGCAAACAGAGAGTGAAGATTTGGGCAGTGGGTGTTTTGGCAGCTCTGCAACTTTAATGACCCGCTTCTCCTGTCCATGCTCATCGACTTCTGGAAAGACTGCTTTCTCTTGCAGAATTTCTTTCACCTGAACCTTGGTCGGAACGATATCAAGCTCTTCACGGACTTTGACAAAGAAGGTATCAATGGCTCCGGCTTTTTCTTCTTCACTGAGTTCAGAGCGTTCCTGCACTCTGGGCAGAGACTCTGAAAATGACTTGCGCCCTGTTTTCTTTTTGCGTGGTTTTGGAGGCTCTTGCTCTGGCTGACCTTCAGCTTCGTCTTGCTCTCCGGTGCAGCCTTCCAGCTCCACCTCGTTGAAAATGTCGACCTGGCTGTTGTTTTTTTCAGTGCTTCTTCCGTACAGGCGGGATCGGGAGAGCCTCAGGTACTCTTCCAGTTGCGCAATGCGTTTTTTTTGAGAATCGATGACCTCTGACTTCTTTTGAATAATGTCGTCTTTTTCAAGAAGGGCATTTTCTTTTTCAAGAAGGGCATTTTCTTTTTCAAGAATGACACTTTCCTGCGAATGGATCGCCTCAAACAAGGCGACCATTTCAGGGTTAGTCTCAGCCTGATGAAAGGGCAAATCCAGTGCGGATTTCGGCTGAAAAATCAGAGTGTCGGCGGTCGATTTCATGGTCGCTATTTTACCATAAAACCCTGAAAAACAGGACTAAAAACAGCTCTCATAATGCCTTTTTTTATGGGGTTGCATGGCATTGAGATTGTAGCCGTCCAGCAGCCAGTTTAATTGTTTCCCGGTTAATGTAACCAGCTCTTCGTCCGGTTTGGGCCAGTGGAATTTGTCCTCAGACAGGCTCTTGTAATAAAGCACAAAACCATTATCTTCCCAGAACAGGCACTTGATTTTATTACGCTGCCGGTTGGTAAACGCATATAAATAGCCGTCAAAGGGGTTGTGCCCCAGCTCTTGTTCAACCAACACAGCAAGCCCACGAAATGACTTGCGAAAGTCAATCGGCTCCCGGTAGAGAAACACCTTTGGTAATACCTCTGACGGTCGCATAACCGGGGTGTTCATAGCATATCCCTCACCAGTTGCTCACAAAGCGACAGGTTACTTTCATCAATACCGGACACTGTTACACCACTGGGTAGGGTGATGGAGAGTGGTGTTATCCGAGAAGGCGCACCAGGTTCTGGTTGGGGTGTTACCTGGACAAAGCCAGAGTTGTTCGGGGTCGGTTTTACGCTGGGGGTTGTGTCGAGTTTACGCTTCCAGTATCCGAATTTGGATACCCTTATACCATGCTGTTGGCACCACGCACTCTGAGTCAAACCTGAATCCCGCCACGACTGAACACGCTCTAGCCATTCACTGTCTGCGGGTAATTTCTTTGACATATTGGCCTCCTTATATCGGGAGGCTAATCATTTCAAATGGGGTTTTGATTCTGAAGGGCGTGGGTTTATTTGGCGTTTACACTTGATCTCTTTGAAGATAAGCTCTATTTGCCATCGTAGACGATAGGCCTGAAGTACTTCATTCAGGGTGAACTCAACCCGGTTAAGGTTGCTTACAACGAATACCCATTTCAGTTTCCTGTCATTCCAGCGGACAACCAAACGATATGGCCAGGCTTTGAATCCTGGCCATTCTACATCCAGGTCGAGGCATTGATCTTTAGGGAAGCCAGACAACACTTCCTTAAGTTTTTTCCCTTTGTAGCGATTCAGATTTTTGCCATCCTCCCGTACTGCGCTGAGTATCGTCGGGTTGATACTCTGAGGTGCCTTGCAGATAAAAGAACCTTCCCGATCATCAATGGCAGCAAAGCGTTCCAACTCAAAATAACCGGCATCGATCAGCATCAGGATATTAGCCATGGAGGTTGGCAGTGGTGGCAGACAGTCTCTTTCTGAACGGGTATCTTCAGTGAGCTGCACGCGCACCAGATTGTTGGTAAGAAGATCCATTGTCGTATGAAGTTCTACAGCAGCAGGACTGACCGTTGAGAACCTGCCGGGAAATGTTTCCTTTAGGGCATTGTAGACAGCCTGCGATGAGCCGTCATGAATCAGAATGTGCTCGAACTCTGAAAATGGACTGTCCTCATCAAACGCCATGACTTTGCGGGTAAAGACTTCCAGACACTGCACCCATAGCCAGAGGACAAGAGCAGGCATCGCGTCTTTTTTAGCTTGATTTGCCCAGGAACGATAGGAGACATTCAGCCCCGTCAACTCATTAAATTTACGGTGGAGATCGGCTTGAGTATCGCAGTTTCCATCACCAGCAAGGGCATCAATCAGTGAAAGGATAAAGTCCAAGGGGCGGATATCTCGCTGTCGTATAGTAAAACCAAGCTGTTCCGCCATACTGAGAAGTTCAGACCGGTCGAAACACGTCAGCAGTTTTTTTGAACTAGTCTACTATTTGCGATACTCATCTTGTTCAGCCTTGATACTTTTCGCGAAGCTTTATTTTGGCTGTTCAAGGTGAGTTCTGCCGCTGGAAATGAAGCTTTTTTGAGCTTAATGTCTACCCTAAGAGTGAGTAATAATGATGTACTACTGACTCTGCTGCTTGAAGACGGGTGGGCGATCCTGGAGCACTCTTTAGCTGCGCCCTTGTTGCAAAGTGGTCAGTTGGTGCAACTCAATGTTAATGAACTGGCTAACGCGCTTCGGGTACATTTATCATTTTATTGTCCTCCGGAATTAGAACGTTATCCGGAAGTTGCAGCTGTTAAATCTGCATTACAGGTATTTGCCAAGAGTAATTTCCGCTAGTTGCAAGGTACTCACACTCCAGAGAAATAGCGGAATCAAGAACTCCGGACTGGATAACCATGAACTTTTATGCCTGTTTACTGTCGAATGGCATAGATTTCTTTGGATGTTCTATTGCTATGAGTTACGGATTACCAACAACAACCCATGCCGCCGCCAGTTCGAGTACCACTACGACATCGCAACCATCACAGTATTATTCGTCAGGTTCAAGTACCGATACTGCACCAAAGCGTAAATCTGACTTAAACCCGGAAGCTCGACCGTTTGTGCCACGTGCTCAAGGTGTTCAGGAATGTACGAACACACCTCCAGATATCGGGCACCGACAAGCCACTGAATACCCAACGTCTACTCCCCGGAGGTTTGGCCAAAGAGCAAGTAGCCCTCGCCCTGAAGCGACTCAACAAGCGATTAAAGAAAAGATCAGTAGCGGTTTCGATACATTAAAAGATAAGGACTTCATAAATGCAGAAGCAACATTCCGGGCCATCTTAAACGAAAACCAGGGCAAGCTGACCCTGTTAGAAGAGCAGAACACAACCATAGGGCTTGCAAGATCGCTAAAAGAGCAAACTTATGAAAAAAAGAGAGAAGCCTGCGACCTTCTGGAAAAACTCAGGTTGAAAGGAAAGCTCACCACGCTCAGGGCTTCGACCATTAAAAGCCTTGATCTGACCCTGAGTCAATGTGAAATGGCACTTGGAAGGTACCCTGATGCTGAAGCACGACTTTTGAGACTGAGAAACATAAACCCCGATGCTGATGAGACGAGCCTTTGTCAGCCTTCTGACAATTTTGACGCTGATATGTCTAATAGCAAGCTGTGGCAGGTTATGGAAAAACACACACTGACTGAAACATTGCTGCTCAACATGCGATCAGTGTTGACTATTAATTTACAGTCGGTCCGATCCGCTTACGCCTTACAAAAACTGCATAAAAACCTCCATACAGTTAATATGACTCTGGCAATATTCTGGCAGGAGAGAGGCAAAAATCAATGGGCTGAAGGTCTGCTGTTGAGCATAATGGGTGAAGCCGCCAATGGCAGTGAGGAGTTCCTGCACCGTCCCTGTCATCATGACATTAAACTGGCGCTGGCAAGACTCTGGAACGTGATGGACAAAAATTATCAATCTGAAAGACTGCTGCTGAGCCTGAGCAACAAGCCTCCTTATGCCAGTGAGGAGATTATGTGCACCCCCTCTGATCATCGTAAAATTGATCTGGCTCTGGTGCGGCTTTGGCAGAAGATGGGTAGATATGATCGGGCTGAGAGACTGCTGCTGAATATGAGTGGCAAGCACCTTGGTATGAGTTCGGACATCCTTTGCAGGCCATGTGGGCAGCATGTCATTGATCTGGCTCTGCTGCGTCTATGGCAGGATATGGACAAACATGAACTGTCTGAAAGACTGCTGCTGAACATGAGCCACAAGCATCCCGATGACAGCGAAGACACCCTGTGCAAGCCCATTGGAAATCATGTTATCGACATCACTCTGGCACGACATTGGGAGCTGGCGGGCAAATATAACCGCTCTGAAAGACTGCTGCTAAACATGTGTGGTATAGACCCAAATGCCAGTGAAGACACCCTTTGCACACCTGGTGAGAATCAGGAAATTGACCTCACCCGTATGCGACTCTGGCAGCTGATGGGCAAATATGAATGGTCTGAGAGACTGACCCTGAATATGAGAGGCAAGCCCCCCAATGCCGATGAAGACACCCTTTGCTCGCCTTCCGGGAATCATAGCATTGACGTGTGCCAGGCACGAATCTGGCAAAATATGAACAAATATGAACTGTCTGAGAGGCTGCTGCTGAACATAAGTCACAAGCACCCTAATGCCGATGAAGACAGGCTCTGCACGCCTTCCGGGAATCGTGAAGTTGATCTGGCCCTGGTTCGACTCTGGAAGATAACGGGAAAAAATAAAATAGCTGAAAGCCTGCTGCTGAACATGAGAGGTACTCACCTCTATGCCAGTGAGGAAGAACGATGCAGCCCCTGTGGAAATCTGGAACTAGACATGACTATAACGCGACACTGGGAGGAAACAGACAAACTGTATCTGTCTGAAAGACTCTTGCTGAACATGAGTAACAAGCACCCCTTCGACAGTGAGGATCGTCTGTGCATGCCTTGTGGGAATCGTAACGTTGACCTGGCAATGGTTCGACTCTGGCAAAAAACAGGCAGATATGAATGGGCTAAAGTACTGATCACTCACTGCTATGATTTATACCACTCGAGTGAGTGTGAATTAGCAATGTTGAGCTTATGTGCCGGAGAAGCAGGATTTTTCGAAATGACCAGCAGTTATCCGGTGAGCGCTAATACCCTGCTGGCTAAATCGATCCATTATTTCAGACTGGCATGTGAGCAAATAACAGAGGACGTCCCGGGTTTAGGAAAAGATAACTTAAACAAGGCGATCGAGCTTGTTGAATCTGCATTGGCAAAGTTCCCCCCAAGTGCAGGCGCTTGTTCGCAAAAAGCGCATTGTCTCAGAATGATGGGTGCCAGCGAGAAAGAATGGAAGGAATGGTTCCAAAAAGCCAACCTCCTTGACCCCAACCGATTACAAAAGAGTAAAACTGATTTTTGGCGAAGCAAAGAATCCGCTGCTCTTCAAAAGTTATGGGATCTCAAAGAGTAAACAGACATTTTTGAACCTTTATGCCTGATGACTCAGGCCAGCCTGCCGGGCAAGAAGGATTTATGGACATGATGAGTCGCTATCCGGAAAGTGCGAACCTTGCAGGCTCTCAATATAGACGAACAAACATGAACTTTAATGTCCGTTTGCTGTCCAAGGAGCACAGTTTTACAGAGATGTATTGCAATGACATACGGACCAACATCAACCAACAGCGCCACGGTCAGTTCCAGCGCTCCGACATTTACGACACCCCAAGCGAGTAAATCTTCCTTAAACCCGAATGCAGAACCGTTTATTCCACGCTCTGAACAGGTTAAGCAAAGTCCGGACACACCCTTATCTGTCAGATACCCACAAACGACTGCAGGCCAGAACATCACTCCTCAGACGTTTCAAAAACAGAGGATAAAAAATTATTCCAAAGAAACTGCAATGAAGGTTAATAACGCTTACGAAGCACTAAAAAAACAAAATTTCATAAAAGCAGAAGAAATATTCCGGACCCTCTTAAGCGAAAACCAGGGCATACAAAGTCAGTTGGGCTATCAAGACATAATCATAGGGCTTGCAAGGTCGCTAAAAGAGCAAGCGGTTAACAAACAGATAGAAGCCTGCAATATTCTGAATCAACTCAGATCAGAAGGACCGCTTAATGCATTTGGGGCTTCGACCATTCATGACCTTGATCTGACCCTGAGCCTTTGTGAAGAGAAAATTGGTTTGCCACTGAACGCGGAAGCACGACTTTTGATGTTGAGAAACAAAAGGCTCAATGATAATGAAAATGCCCTGTGTGCGATTTCTGGCAATTTTGACGCAGACATTAACATGGCCCGAATATGGCAATTTTTACACAAATGGTCGCTGTCTGAAAAACTCCTGTTGAACATAAGAGCAGCGCTGATTAATAGCCTGTTGTTGAATCCATACGATGTAGAAAAATTGCGCAGACACCTCCATCTCGTAAATTTGGCTCTGGTTCGACTCTGGCAGCTTATGCAAAAATTCCAACTGTCTGAGGGCCTGCTGCTGGAAATGATGGGCAAACATCCCGATGACAGTGAGGACATTCTCTGCAAGCCCTCCGCCCATGATGACATCAACCTGGCTCTGGTGCGTCTCTGGCAGGATATGGGGAAACATAAACAGTCCGAAAGACTGCTGCTGAAAATGAGCAAAAAGCATCCTGAGGACACTGAGGACATTCTCTGTCGGCCCTCTGGGGATCATGACATTGACCTGGCTCTGGCAAGATTATGGATAATTATGGGCAAACATAAGCTGGCTGAAAGACTGCTGCTGAGCACTTGTGGCAAGCGCCCCGATGAGAGTTGGGACTACCTGTGCAAGCCCACCGGGCATCATGTTATTGATCTGGCTCAGGTACGCCTCTGGCAGGAAATGGACAAACATGAACTGTCTGAAAGACTGCTGCTGAACATGTGCCACAAGCATCCTCATGACAGTGCAGACAGCCTGTGTAAGCCCACTGGGCATCCTATTATCGACATCGCTCTGGTGCGACATTGGGAGCTGGAGGGCAAATATCAACTGGCTGAAAGACTGTTGCTTAACCTGTGTGGCACGCACCCGGATGCCAGTGAAGACAGCCTTTGCAAACCTTGTGGGAATCAGGAAATTGATCTGGCCCGGATGCGACTCGGGCAGCTAATGGGCAAACATGAACGCTCTGAAAGGCTGCTACTGAATATGATTGGCCTACACCCCAATGCCGATGAAGACAGCCTGTGCAGGCCCTCAGGGAATCATGACATTGATATGGCCCGGGTGCGAGTCTGGCAAGTTATCGGCAAAGATGAACTGTCCGAGAGGCTGCTGCTGAATATGATTGGCCTGCAGCCCGATGCCGATGAAGACAGCCTGTGCAAACCTTCCGGGAATCATGAGATTGATCTGGCTCGGGTGCGACTCTGGCAAGATAAGAGCAAATATGAACTGTCTGAGAGGCTGCTGCTGAACATGAGTGGTAAGTACTTATGTGCCAGTGAGGAGGAACTCTGCAGGCCCTGTGGAAATCATCTCACTGACCTGTCCCTGGCGCGACTTTGGGAGTTCATGGACAAAGATTACCTGACTGAAAGGCTGTTACTGAACATGAGTGGCAAGCACCCCAATGCCGACGAAGGCAGCCTGTGCAAACCTTGCGGGAATCATTTCATTGACCTGGCTCTGGCGCGACTTTGGGAGTTCATGGATAAAAATTATCTGGCCGAAAAGCTATTGCTGAACATGAGTAGCAAGCACCCCGATGACAGTGACGATCGTCTGTGCATGCCTTGCGGGAATCATCATATAGATCTGGCACTGGTACGACTCTGGCAGAGAATCGGCAAATATGAATGGGCAAAAGAACTGATCACGCGCTGCTGTGATGTATACCCTTCGAGTGAGTGTGAATTAGCACTGTTGAGATTATCTGCCGGGCAAGCAGGATTTTTGGAAATGATCAGCAGGCACCCGGAGAATGCTAATACCCTGCTGACTTGCTCGATCCATTATTTCAGGCTGGCATGTGAGCAAATAACAGAGGGCGTCCCGGAGTCAGGAAAAGATAACTTAAACAAGGCGCTCGAGCTTGTTGAATCAGCATTGGAAAAGTACCCCCCGAGTGCAAGAGTTTGTTCGCAAAAAGCGCATTGTCTCAGAATGGTGGGAGCCAGGGAGAAAGAATGGAAGGAATGGTTCCAAAAAGCCAACTTCCTTGAACCCAACCGATTGCAGAGGAGTAAAACTGATTTTTGGCGAAGCAAAGAAGCCGCTGCCCTTCAGAAGTTATCGAATCTCAAAGAGTAAACAGACATCCTTGAATCTTTATGCCTGATGACTCAGGCCTATCTGCCGGACAAGAATGATTTATGGGTATGATGAGCCGCTATCCGAAAAGTGCGAATACCTTGCAGGCTCTCAATATAGACGAACAACCATGAACTTTAATGTCCGTTTGCTGTCCAAGGAGCACAGTTTTACAGAGATGTATTGCAATGACATACGGACCAACATCAACCAACAGCGCCACGGTCAGTTCCAGCGCTCCGACATTTACGACACCCCAAGCGAGTAAATCTTCCTTAAACCCGAATGCAGAACCCTTTATTCCACGCTCTGAACAGGTTAAGCAAGGCCCGCAAGCACCCTTATCTGTCAGATACCCACAAACGACTGCAGTCCAGAACATTGCTCCTCATACGTTTCAAAAACAGAGGATAAAAGATTATTCCGATGAAACTGCAATGAAGGTTGGTAAGGCCTACGAAACACTAAAAAAACAAGATTTCATAAAAGCAGAAGAAATATTCCGGACCCTCTTAAGCGAAAACCAGGGCATACAAAGTCAGTTCGGCTATCAAGACATAATCATAGGGCTTGCAAGGTCGCTAAAAGAGCAAACGGTTAACAAACAGATAGAAGCCTGCAATATTCTGAAACAACTCAGATCAAAAGGACCGCTTAATGCATTTGGGGCTTCAACCATTCATAACCTTGATCTGACCCTGAGCCTTTGTGAAGAGAAAATTGGTTTGCAACTGAACGCGGAAGCACGACTTTTGATGTTGAGAAACAAAAGGCTTAATGATAATGAAAATGCCCTGTGCGTGCTTTCTGGCAATTTTGACGCAGATATTGCTATGGCCCGGGTATGGCAACATTTACACAAATACTCGCTGTCTGAAAAACTCCTGCTGAACATAAGAGCAGAGCTGATTAATAGCCTGCTGTTGAATCCATACGATGTACAAAAATTGCACAGACACCTCCATCTCGTTAATTTGGCTCTGGTGTTTCTCTGGCAGGATATGGGTCAACATAAACAGGCCGAAACACTGCTGCTAAAAATGAGCAAAAAGCATCCTGAAGACACTGAGGTCATTCTCTGCAGGCCCTCTGGGGATCATGACATTGACCTGGCTCTGGCAAGATTATGGATATTTATGGGCAAACATAAGCTGGCTGAAAGACTGCTGCTGAAAATGAGCAAAAAGCATCCTGAGGACACTGAGGACATTCTCTGCCGGCCCTCTGGGGATCATGACATTGACCTGGCTCTGGCAAGATTATGGATAATTATGGGCAAACATAAGCTGGCTGAAAGACTGCTGCTGAGCACTTGTGGCAAGCAGCCCGATGAGAGTTGGGACTACCTGTGCAAGCCCTCCGGGCATCATGTTATTGATCTGGCTCTGGTACGCCTCTGGCAGGAAACGGACAAACATCAACTGTCTGGAAGACTGCTGCTGAACCTGTGCCACAAGCATCCTCATGACAGTGAGGACAGCCTGTGCAAGCCCACTGGGCATCCTGTTATCGACATCGCTCTGGTGCGACATTGGGAGCTGGAGGGCAAATATCAACTGGCTGAAAGACTGCTGCTTAACCTGTGTGGCACGCACCCGGATGCCAATGAAGACAGCCTTTGCAAACCTTGTGGGAATCAGGAAATTGATCTGGCCCGGATGCGACTCGGGCAGCTAATGGGCAAACATGAACGGTCTGAAAGGCTGCTACTGAATATGATTGGCCTGCACCCCAATGCCGATGAAGACAGCCTGTGCAGGCCTTCAGGGAATCATGACATTGATATGGCCCGGGTGCGAGTCTGGCAAGTTATCGGCAAAGATGAACTGTCCGAGAGGCTGCTGCTGAATATGATTGGCCTGCAGCCCGATGCCGATGAAGACAGCCTGTGCAAACCTTCCGGGAATCATGAGATTGATCTGGCTCGGGTGCGACTCTGGCAAGACAAGAGCAAATATGAACTGTCTGAGAGGCTGCTGCTGAACATGAGTGGTAAGTACTTATGTGCCAGTGAGGAGGAACTCTGCAGGCCCTGTGGAAATCATCTCACTGACCTGTCCCTGGCGCGACTTTGGGAGTTCATGGACAAAGATTACCTGACTGAAAGGCTGCTGCTGAACATGAGTGGCAAGCCCCCCGATGCCGACGAAGGCAGCCTGTGCAAACCTTGCGGGAATCATTCCATTGACCTGGCTCTGGCGCGACTTTGGGAGTTAATGGACAAGCATTATCTGGCCGAAAGGCTATTGCTGAACATGAGTAGCAAGCACCCCGATGACAGTGACGATCGTCTGTGCATGCCTTGCGGGAATCATCTTATAGATCAGACACTGGTTCGACTCTGGCAGAGAACCGGCAAATATGAATGGGCTAAAGAACTGATCACACGCTGCTGTGATGTATACCCTTCGAGTGAGTGTGAATTAGCACTGTTGAGTTTATCTGCCGGGCAAGCAGGATTTTTGGAAATGATCAGCAGGTATCCGGAGAATGCTAATACCCTGCTGACTTGCTCGATCCATTATTTCAGACTGGCATGTGAGCAAATAACAGAGGGCGTCCCGGGGTCAGGAAAAGATAACCTAAACAAGGCGCTCGGGCTTGTTGAATCAGCATTGGAAAAGTACCCCCCCAGTGCAGGCGCTTATTCGCAAAAAGCGCATTGTCTCAGAATGATGGGTGCCAGCGAGAAAGAATGGAAGCAATGGTTCCAAAAAGCCAACTTCCTTGAACCCAACCGATTGCAGAGGAGTAAAACTGATTTTTGGCGAAGCAAAGAATCCTCTGCTCTTCAAAAGTTACGGGATCTCAAAGAGTAAACAGACACCCCTGATATGCCTGATAACTTAAGCCCATCTGCCGGGCAAGAAGGATTTATGGAAATGATGAGCCGCTATCCGGAAAGTGCAAACCTTGCAGGCTCTCAATATAGACGAACAACCATGAACTTTAATGTCCGTTTGCTGTCCAAGGAGCACCGTTTTACAAAAATGTAATAGTTCTATGGCATATGGACCAACACCGACGACCGGCACTGCGGTCAGTTCCAGCGCTCCGGCAGCAACGCCTGAAGCGAATAAATCTTCCTTAAATCCGAATGCAGAACCGTTTATTCCACGCTCTGAACAGTTTAAGCAAAGTCCGGACACACCCTTATCTGTCAGATACCCACAAACGACTGCAGGCCAGAACATTCCTCCTCAGACGTTTCAAAAACAGAGGAGGAAAAATTATTCCAAAGAAACTGCAATGAAGGTTAATAACGCTTACGAAGCACTAAAAAAACAAAATTTCATAAAAGCAGAAGAAATATTCCGGACCCTCTTAAGCGAAAACCAGGGCATACAAAGTCAGTTCGGCTATCAAGACATAATCATAGGGCTTGCAAGGTCGCTAAAAGAGCAAACGGTTAACAAACAGATAGAAGCCTGCAATATTCTGAAACAACTCAGATCAAAAGGACCGCTTAATGCATTTGGGGCTTCAACCATTCATAACCTTGATCTGACCCTGAGCCTTTGTGAAGAGAAAATTGGTTTGCAACTGAACGCAGAAGCACGACTTTTGACGTTGAGACACAAAAGGCTCAATGATAATGAAAATGCCCTGTGTGCGCTTTCTGGCAATTTTGACGCAGATATTACTATGGCCCTGGTATGGCAACATTTACACAAATACTCGCTGTCTGAAAAACTCCTGCTGAACATGAGAGCAGGGCTGATTAATAGCCTGCTGTTGAATCCATATGATGTAAAAAACTTGCGCAGAAAACTCCACACCGTAAATTTGACTCTGGCTCGACTCTGGCAGCATCTGGAAAAATTCCAACTGTCTGAGAACCTGCTGCTGGATATGATGGGCAAACATCCCGATGACAGTGAGGACATTCTCTGCAAGCCCTCCGCCCATGATGACATCAACCTGGCTCTGGTGCGTCTCTGGCAGGATATGGGTAAACATAAACAGGCCGAAAGACTGCTGCTGAAAATGAGCAAAAAGCATCCTGAGGACACTGAGCACATTCTCTGCAGGCCCACAGGAGATCATAACATTGACCTGGCTCTGGCAAGACTATGGATCATTATGGGCAAACATAAGCTGGCTGAAAGACTGCTGCTGAGCACTTGTGGCAAGCACCCCGATGAGAGTTGGGACTACCTGTGCAAGCCCTCCGGAAATCATATTATTGATCTGGCTCAGGTTCGCCTCTGGCAGGATATGGACAAACATGAACTGTCTGTAAGACTGCTGCTAAACATGAGCCACAAGCATCCTCATGACAGTGAAGACAGCCTGTGCAAGCCCTCTGGGCATCCTATTATCGACCTCACTCTGGCGCGACATTGGGAGCTGGCGGGCAAATATCAACTGGCTGAAAGACTGCTCCTTAACCTGTGCGGCACGCACCCGGATGCCAGTGAAGACAGCCTTTGCAAACCTTGTGGGAATCAGGAAATTGACCTGACCCGGATCCGACTCGGGCAGCTAATGGGCAAACATGAACGCTCTGAAAGGCTGCTACTGAACATGATTGGCCTACATCCCAATGCCGATGAAGACAGCCTGTGCAGGCCTTCAGGAAATCATGACATTGATATGGCTCGGGTGCGACTCTGGCTACGTATCGGTAAAAATAAACTGTCCGAGAGGCTACTGCTGAATATGATTGGCATGCAGCACAATGGCGATGAAGACAATGCCGATGAAGACAATGCCGATGAAGACACCCTGTGCAAACCTTCCGGGAATCAAGACATCGACCTGGCTCGGGTGCGACTCTGGCAAAATACGAGCAAATATCAACTGTCTGAGAAGTTGCTGCTGAACATGAGTGGTAAGTACTTTTGTGCCGGTGAGGAAGAACTGTGCAGGCCCTGTGGAAATCATGCCGTTGACCTGTCCCTGGCGAGACACTGGGAGTTAATGGACAAATATTACCTGACTGAAAAGCTGTTACTGAACGTGAGTGGCAAGCATCCCGATGCCGATGAAGGCAGCCTCTGCAAACCTTGCGGTAATCATCTCATTGACCTGGCTCTGGCGCGACTTTGGGAGTCAATGGACAAATATTACCTGACTGAAAGACTGTTACTGAACATGAGTGGCAAGCACCCCAATGCCAACGAAGACAGCCTGTGCAAACCTTGCGGGAATCATTTCATTGACCTGGCTCTGGCGCGACTTTGGGAGTTAATGGACAAACATTATCTGGCCGAAAGGCTATTGCTGAACATGAGTAACAAGCACCCCGATGACAGTGACGACCATCTGTGCATGCCTTGCGGGAATAATGTTATAGATCTGACACTGGTACGACACTGGCAGAGAATTGGCAAATATGAATGGGCTAAAGAACTGATCACACGCTGCTGTGACTTATACCCTTCGAGTGAGTGTGAATTATCACTGTTGAGCTTATCTGCCGGGCAAGCAGGATTTTTGGCAATGATCAGCAGGTATCCGGAGAGTGCTAATACCCTGCTGACTTGCTCGATCCATTATTTCAGACTGGCATGTGAGCAAATAGCAGAGGACGTCCCGGGGTCAGGAAAAGATAACTTAAACAAGGCGCTAGAGCTTGTTGAATCAGCATTAGAAAAGTACCCCCCGAGTGCAGGCGCTTTTTCGCAAAAAGCGCATTGTCTCAGAATGATGGGTGCCAGCGAGAAAGAATGGAAGCAATGGTTCCAAAAAACCAACTTCCTTGACCCCAACCGATTGCAGAGGAGTAAAACTGATTTTTGGCGAAACAGGGAAGCCGCTGCCCTTCAGAAGTTATCAATCTCAAAGAATAAAAAAACTTCTTTGAACCTTTATGACTGATGACTGTCCAACAGCATAGATTTTCAAGGAATCTACATCATTATGAGTTACGGGCCAACACCTACAACCAGCGCTCCAGCCAGTTCGGGCACTGAGACATCGCAATCGCCTCAATATTGTGCGCCAGTTTCCTATGCCGATGCGGCAAAAAAGCCTCCATCTACCTCAAATCGGCAAGCTAAACCTCTCAATCCACCGACTCAACTTCCAGAAGGTGTTCGTCAACATTCGAACAGACCCTCAAGGCAAGCAACTGCATACCAGAGTTCTACTCCCCGGACCTTTCAGGCGAAGACCTGCCCTCCTCAGGCGCTTAAAAAAGCGATCGATAGCGCTTTCGCGATGCTCAACAATCAAAATTTCACAGCTGCAGAAAAAGCATTCCGGGCCATCTTAAACGGCAAACATGGCATACCGAACCGGTTCGACAAGCAGGAAGCAACCATAGGGCTTGCAAGATCTCTAAATGAGCAAACCCGCGAAAAACAGATAGAAGCCTGCTCTATTCTGGAAGAACTCAGGTTAGATGGAAAACTTAACAGGTTCGGAGCTTCGACCATTAGTCACCTTGATCTGTGCCTGAGCCTCTGTGAAGAAGCACTTGGAAGATACCTTGATGCCGAAACCCGACTGTTGAGACTGAGAAAAAAAATGCGCGATGCCAATGAGAGAGTCCTGTGCGAACCTTCTCACTATTATGCCGCAGATATTAGTAATGCACGACTGTGGCAGCTTATGGGCAAATACACTCTGGCTGAAACATTGTTACTGAACTTAAAGACAGAACTGATTAAAAACCTGCAGTCAAAACCCTATTCTCCTGCTATATCAAAACTGCGTAAATACCTCGATACCGTCAACATGACCCTGGTGCGACTCTGGCAGTTGATGGGCAAACATCAAAAGGCTGAACTTCTGATGCTCGGCATCATTGGCAAGCACCCCAATGACGATGAGGACGTCCTCTGCAGGCGATCTGATCGTAAAGACGTTGATCTGGCTCTGACGTTTATCTGGCGGGGGTTGGGCAAGCGTGGGCGCGCTGAGAGGCTGCTGCTGAACATGAGTCGCAAGCATCCCGATGACAGTGAGGAGATTCTGTGTCGCCCCACTGGCCATCGTGCCATTGACATGGCTCTGGTGCGAACCTGGGAAGAAATGGACAAACTTGAGCTGGCTGAAAAGCTACTGCTGAACATGAGTGGAAAGCGCCCCGGTGACAGCGAGGAAGAACTGTGCAAGCCCTGTGGGCATCATGACATTGATCTCTCTCTGGCACTAGTCTGGCAGAGGAAATACAAATATATACGAACTGAAAAGCTACTGCTGAACATGAGTGGAAAGCACCCCGGTGACGGCGAGGAAGCACTGTGCAAGCTCTCTGAGAATCGCGAAATTAACCTGGCTCTGGTTCGATTTTGGGAACTGAAAGGCAAATATGAACTGGCTGAAAAGCTGCTGTTGAACATGAGTCGCAAGCATCCCGGCGCCAGTGAAGAGATCCTGTGCAAGCCCTGCTGGCAGCTGGAAATTGATCTGACACTGGTGCGACACTGGGGGATCTCGGGCAAATATCACCTCTCTGAAAGACTGCTGCTTAACATGAGTGGCAAGGACCCCGATGACAGTGAGGAGATCCTTTGCAAGCCTTGTGGAAATCATGATGTTGATCTGGCGCTGGCGATGCTCTGGGAGATGATGGATAAACCTGAACAGACTGAAAGACTGTTGCTGAACATGGGTGGTAAGCAGCCCGGTGACGACGAAGACAGCCTGTGCAAGCCCTCTGGCAATCATGAGATTGACCTGACTCTGGCACGCTGCTGGGAGAATACAGGCAAATTTGGACGGGCTAAAAGACTGCTTGAGCGTGGCTGTGAATTCTATCATTCGATTGAATTTGAACTCTCACTATTAAAGTTACCTAGCGGGCAAGAAGGATTTATGGAAATGATCAGTCGCTATCCGGAAAGTGCCAATACTTTGCTGGCTAACTCGGTCCATTATTTCAGCCTGGCTTGTGAACAGATCATTCAGGATGACCCGGAGTCAGGACAAGACAACCTTCATAAGGCTCTGGAATTTGTGGAATCGGCACTGAAAAAATACCCACCGAGTGCGGGAGCTTTTTCCCAAAAAGCGCACTGTCTCAGAATGCTGGGGAAAAATGAGCAAGAATGGAAGGAATGGTTTGATCGAGCGAGAGCCTTTGACTTCAGACGGGCACAGAGGGCTAAAACTCATTTTTGGCGAAACAGGGAGGCCGCTGCCCTTCAGAAGTTATCGAATCTCAAAGAATAAAAAAACATCCTTGAACCTTTATGACTGATGACTGTCCAATAAGTACCTAACCAGTTGGTTTCGCATATTCTGGACGGCGGCTTTTTCCATCCTTCTGCGTTCCAACTCTGGTTGCGTAGCTATGGCTACGCGCCCGTCGTTGCGCCTTGAAGGATGAAAAAATCCACTCGCCAGAATATGCGAAACCAACTGGCCAGGTACTTAAGCATAGATTTTCAGGGAATCCACATCATCATGAGTTACGGGCCATCACCTACAGCCAGCGCTCCAGCCAGTTCGAGCACTACGACGTCGCAATCGTCCCAGTATTGTGCGCCAGTTTCCTATGCCGATGCGGCAAAAAAACGTCCTTCTAATTCAAGTCGGGAAGTTAAACCTCTCAATCCACCAACTCAACTTCCAGAAGGTGTTCGTCAACATTCGACCAATCCCTCAGATATTTCAGGTCGGCAGGCATCTGTCTGCCAGCCTGCCAAGACATCTCAGCCATCACGGTATTGTGCGTCAGGTTCCTATGCCGATGCGTTAAAAGGGCGTAGATCTACCTTAAATCCGAACACTGAAACGTTTATTCCACATTCGCAACTTCCCCATGGTGGTCATCAACATTCGAACAGACCCTCAAGGCCAGCAACTGCATACCAGAGCTCTACTCCCAGGACGTTTCACCCAGAGGCGAAGACCTGCCCTCCTGAAGCGCTTAAAAAAGCGATCAATAGCGCTTTCGCAATGCTCAACAATCAAAATTTCACAGATGCAGAAAAAGCATTCCGGACCATCTTAAACGGAAATCATGGCATACCGAATCGGTTCGACAAGCAGGAGGCAACCATCGGGCTTGCAAGATCTCTAAAAGAGCAAACCCGCGAAAAACAGATGGAAGCCTGCTCTATTCTGGAAAAACTCAGGTTAGATGGAAAACTTACCAGGTTCGGAGCTTCGACCATTCATAACCTTGATCTGTGCCTGAGCCTCTGTGAAGAAGCACTTGGAAGACACCTTGATGCCGAAACTCGACTGTTGAGACTGAGAAGAAAAAGGCGCGATGCCGATGAGAGAGCCCTGTGCGAACCCTCTAGCTATTATGTCGCAGATATTAGTAATGCCCGACTGTGGCAGCTTATGGGCAAATACACTCAGGCTGAAACACTGTTCCTGAACATAAAAAAAGAACTGATCAAAAACCTGCAGTCGAAACCCTATTCTCCTGCTACATCAAAACTTCGTAAACACCTCGATACCGTCAACATGGCCCTGATGCGACTCTGGCAGTTGATGGACAAACATCAAAAGGCTGAACTTCTGATGCTCGGCATCATTGGCAAGCGCCCCGATGACGATGAGGACATACTCTGCAGGCCATCTGATCATAAAGACGTTGATCTGGCTCTGACGTTTATCTGGCGGGCGTTGGGCAAGCGTGAGCGGGCTGAGAGGCTGCTGCTGAACATGAGTCGCAAGCATCCCGATGACAGTGAGGAGATTCTGTGTAGCCCCACTGGCCATCGTGCCATTGACATGGCTCTGGTGCGAACCTGGGATGAAATGGACAAACTTGAGCTGGCTGAAAAGCTACTACTGAACATGAGCGGAAAGCGCCCAGGTGACAGCGAGGTAGCACTGTGCAAGCCCTGTGGGCACCATGACATTGATCTCTCTCTGGCACTGGTCTGGGAGAGGAAATTCAAATATATACGAACTGAAAAGCTACTGCTGAACATGAGTGGAAAGCGCTCCGGTGACAGCGAGGAAGCACTGTGCAAGCTCAGTGGGAATCGTGAAATTGACCTGGCTCTGGTTCGATTTTGGGAGCTGACGGGCAAATATGAACTGGCTGAAAAGCTGCTGCTGAACATGAGTCGCAAGCATCCCGGCGCCAGTGAAGAGATTCTGTGCAAGCCCTGCTGGCAGCTGGAAATTGATCTGACACTGGTGCAATACTGGGAGGTCTCGGGCAAATATCGCCTCTCTGAAAGACTGCTGCTTAACATGAGTGGCAAGGACCCCGATGACAGTGAGGAGATCCTTTGCAAGCCTTGTGGAAATCATGATATTGATCTGGCTCTGGTGATGCTCTGGGAGGTGATGGATAAACCTGAACAGACTGAAAGACTGCTGCTGAATATGAGTGGCAAGCACCCCGGTGACGACGAAGACAGCCTGTGCAAGCCCTCTGGCAATCATGAGATTGACCTGATTCTGGCACGCTGCTGGGAGAATGCAGGCAAATTTGGACGGGCTAAAAGACTGCTTGAGCGTGGCTGTGAATTCTATCATTCGATTGAATTTGAACTCACACTATTAAAGTTACCTACCGGGCAAGAAGGATTTATGGAAATGATTAGCCACTATCCGGAAAGTGCCAATACCTTGCTGGCTAACTCGGTCCATTATTTCAACCTGGCTTGTAAGCAGATCATTCAGGATACCCCGGAGTCAGGACAAGATAACCTTCATAAGGCTCTGGAATTTGTGGAATCAGCACTGAAAAAATACCCACCGACTGCGGGAGCTTTTTCGCAAAAAGCGCACTGTCTCAGAATGCTGGGGAAAAATAAGCATGAATGGAAAGAATGGTTTGATAGAGCGAGAGCCTTTGACTCCAGCCGGACACACAGGGCTAAAACTCATTTTTGGCGAAACAGGGAGGCCGCTGCCCTTCAGAAGTTATCGAATTCCAAAGAATAAAAAAACTTCCTTTAACCTTTATGACTGATGACTGTCCAACATGTCAGCAGCATAGATTTTCAGGGAATCTACATCATTATGAGTTACGGGCCAACACCTTCAGCCAGCGCTCCAGCCAGCTCGAGCACTTCGACATCGCAATCGTCTCCATATTGTGCGTCAGGTTCCTATGCCGAGGCGGTAAAAAGACGTCTATCCACCTCAAATCGGGAAATAAAATCTCTTACTCAAGCGGCTCAACTTCCACAAGTTGTTCATCAACGTTCCACCAGTCCCTCAAACATTTCAGGTCGGCAGGCATCTACCTGCCAGCCTGCTACGACATCGCAACCATCACTGTATTGTGCGTCAGGTTCAGATATCGGTGCATCAAAAGGGCGTAAATTTACCTTAAATCCAAACGCTGAAACGTTTATTCCACGTTCGCAACGTCCTCATGGTGATCATCAACATTTGAACAGTCCCTCAAATATTCCAGACTGGCCAGCAACTGCAGACCAGAGTTCTACTCCCCGGACCTTTCAGGCGAAGACCTGCCCTCCTCAGGCGCTTAAAAAAGCGATCGATAGCGCTTTCGCGATGCTCAACAATCAAAATTTCACAGCTGCAGAAAAAGCATTCCGGGCCATCTTAAACGGCAAACATGGCATACCGAACCGGTTCGACAAGCAGGAAGCAACCATAGGGCTTGCAAGATCTCTAAATGAGCAAACCCGCGAAAAACAGATAGAAGCCTGCTCTATTCTGGAAGAACTCAGGTTAGATGGAAAACTTAACAGGTTCGGAGCTTCGACCATTAGTCACCTTGATCTGTGCCTGAGCCTCTGTGAAGAAGCACTTGGAAGATACCTTGATGCCGAAACCCGACTGTTGAGACTGAGAAAAAAAATGCGCGATGCCAATGAGAGAGTCCTGTGCGAACCTTCTCACTATTATGCCGCAGATATTAGTAATGCACGACTGTGGCAGCTTATGGGCAAATACACTCTGGCTGAAACATTGTTACTGAACTTAAAGACAGAACTGATTAAAAACCTGCAGTCAAAACCCTATTCTCCTGCTATATCAAAACTGCGTAAATACCTCGATACCGTCAACATGACCCTGGTGCGACTCTGGCAGTTGATGGGCAAACATCAAAAGGCTGAACTTCTGATGCTCGGCATCATTGGCAAGCACCCCAATGACGATGAGGACGTCCTCTGCAGGCGATCTGATCGTAAAGACGTTGATCTGGCTCTGACGTTTATCTGGCGGGGGTTGGGCAAGCGTGGGCGCGCTGAGAGGCTGCTGCTGAACATGAGTCGCAAGCATCCCGATGACAGTGAGGAGATTCTGTGTCGCCCCACTGGCCATCGTGCCATTGACATGGCTCTGGTGCGAACCTGGGAAGAAATGGACAAACTTGAGCTGGCTGAAAAGCTACTGCTGAACATGAGTGGAAAGCGCCCCGGTGACAGCGAGGAAGAACTGTGCAAGCCCTGTGGGCATCATGACATTGATCTCTCTCTGGCACTAGTCTGGCAGAGGAAATACAAATATATACGAACTGAAAAGCTACTGCTGAACATGAGTGGAAAGCACCCCGGTGACGGCGAGGAAGCACTGTGCAAGCTCTCTGAGAATCGCGAAATTAACCTGGCTCTGGTTCGATTTTGGGAACTGAAAGGCAAATATGAACTGGCTGAAAAGCTGCTGTTGAACATGAGTCGCAAGCATCCCGGCGCCAGTGAAGAGATCCTGTGCAAGCCCTGCTGGCAGCTGGAAATTGATCTGACACTGGTGCGACACTGGGGGATCTCGGGCAAATATCACCTCTCTGAAAGACTGCTGCTTAACATGAGTGGCAAGGACCCCGATGACAGTGAGGAGATCCTTTGCAAGCCTTGTGGAAATCATGATGTTGATCTGGCGCTGGCGATGCTCTGGGAGATGATGGATAAACCTGAACAGACTGAAAGACTGTTGCTGAACATGGGTGGTAAGCAGCCCGGTGACGACGAAGACAGCCTGTGCAAGCCCTCTGGCAATCATGAGATTGACCTGACTCTGGCACGCTGCTGGGAGAATACAGGCAAATTTGGACGGGCTAAAAGACTGCTTGAGCGTGGCTGTGAATTCTATCATTCGATTGAATTTGAACTCTCACTATTAAAGTTACCTAGCGGGCAAGAAGGATTTATGGAAATGATCAGTCGCTATCCGGAAAGTGCCAATACTTTGCTGGCTAACTCGGTCCATTATTTCAGCCTGGCTTGTGAACAGATCATTCAGGATGACCCGGAGTCAGGACAAGACAACCTTCATAAGGCTCTGGAATTTGTGGAATCGGCACTGAAAAAATACCCACCGAGTGCGGGAGCTTTTTCCCAAAAAGCGCACTGTCTCAGAATGCTGGGGAAAAATGAGCAAGAATGGAAGGAATGGTTTGATCGAGCGAGAGCCTTTGACTTCAGACGGGCACAGAGGGCTAAAACTCATTTTTGGCGAAACAGGGAGGCCGCTGCCCTTCAGAAGTTATCGAATCTCAAAGAATAAAAAAACATCCTTGAACCTTTATGACTGATGACTGTCCAATAAGTACCTAACCAGTTGGTTTCGCATATTCTGGACGGCGGCTTTTTCCATCCTTCTGCGTTCCAACTCTGGTTGCGTAGCTATGGCTACGCGCCCGTCGTTGCGCCTTGAAGGATGAAAAAATCCACTCGCCAGAATATGCGAAACCAACTGGCCAGGTACTTAAGCATAGATTTTCAGGGAATCCACATCATCATGAGTTACGGGCCATCACCTACAGCCAGCGCTCCAGCCAGTTCGAGCACTACGACGTCGCAATCGTCCCAGTATTGTGCGCCAGTTTCCTATGCCGATGCGGCAAAAAAGTCTCTAACTACCTCAGGCCGGGAAACTAAATCTCTTACTCAACCGGCTCAACTTCCACAAGTTGTTCATCACCGTTCCACCAATCCCTCAGATATTTCGGGTCGGCAGGCATCTGCCTGCCAGCCTGCTACGACACTACAACCGTCAGGGTATTGTGCGTCAGGTTCAGATACCGGTGCATCAAAAGGGCATAAATTTACCTTAAATCCAAACGCTGAAACGTTTATTCCACGTTCGCAACTTCATCATGGTCATCAGCATTCGAACAGACCCTCAAATACTCCAGACTGGCCAGCAACTGCATACCAGAGCTCTACTCCCCGGACGTTTAACCCGGAGGCAGAGACCTGCCCTCCTGAAGCGGTTAAAAAAGAGATCAAAAGCACTTTCGCAATCCTCAAAAATCAAAATTTCATAGATGCAGAAAAAGCATTCCGGACCATCTTAAACGGCAAGTATGGTATACCGAATCGGTTCGAGAAGCAGGAAGCAACCATAGGACTTGCAAGATCTCTAAAAGAGCAAACCTGCGAAAAACAGATGGAAGCCTGCTCTATTCTGGAAGAACTCAGGTTAGATGGAACACTCAACAGGTTCGGGGCTTCGACCATTAACAACCTTGATCTGACCCTGAGCCTTTGTGAAGAAGCACTTGGAAGACACCTTGATGCCGAAACCCGGCTGTTGAGACTGAGAAGAAAATGGCGCGATGCCGATAAGAAAGCCCTGTGCAAACCTTCCCGCTATTATGACGCAGATATTACTCATGCACGACTGTGGCAGTCTATGGGCAAATACACTCTGGCTGAAACACTGTTACAGAACATAAAAACAGAACTGATTAAAAACCTGCAGTCAAAACCCTACTCTCCTGCTATAGCACAACTGCCTAAATACCTCGATACCGTCAATATAGCCCTGGGGCGACTCTGGCAGTTGCTGGACAAACATCAAAAGGCAGAACTTCTGATGCTCGACATCATTGGCAAGCGCCCCGATGACGATGAGGACATACTCTGCAGGCAATCTGATCATAAAGACGTTGATCTGGCTCTGACGGTTATCTGGCGGGCGTTGGGCAAGCATGAACGGGCTGAGAGGCTGCTGCTGATCATGAGTCGCAAGCATCCCGATGACAGTGAGGAGATTCTGTGTAGCCCCACTGGCCATCGTGCCATTGACATGACTCTGGTGCGAACCTGGGATGAAATGGACAAATTTGAGCTGGCTGAAAAGCTACTGCTGAACATGAGTGGAAAGCGCCCCGGAGACAGCGAGGAAGAACTGTGCAAGCCCTGTGGGCATCATGACACTGATCTCACTCTGGCACTACTCTGGCAGAAGAAATACAACTATATACGAACTGAAAAGCTACTGCTGAACATGAGTGGAAAGCGCCCCGGTGACAGCGAGGAAGCACTGTGCAAGCTCTGTGGGAATCGTGAAATTGACATGGCTCTGATGCGATATTGGGAGCTGACGGGCAAATATAAACTGGCCGAAAAGCTACTGCTGAACATGAGTCGCAAGCATCCCGGCGCCAGTGAAGAGATCCTGTGCAAACCCTGCTGGCAGCAGGAAATTGATCTGACACTGGTGCGATACTGGGAGGTCTTGGGCAAATATCACCTCTGTGAAAGACTGCTGCTTAACATGAGTGGCAAGGACCCCGATGACAGTGAGGAGAGCCTTTGCAAGCCTTGTGGAAACAATGATTTTGATCTGGCTCTGGCGATGCTCTGGGAGATGATGGATAAACCTGAACGGACTGAAAGACTGCTGCTGAACCTGAGTGGTAAGCACCTCGATAACGACGAAGACAGCCTTTGCAAGCCCTCTGGCAATCATGACATTGACCTGACTCTGGCACGCTGCTGGGAGATTACAGGTAAACTAGGATGGGCTAAAAGACTGGTTGAGCGTGGCTGTGAATTCTATCATTCGAATGAATTTGAACTCACACTGTTAAAATTATCTGTCGGGCAAGAAGGATTTATGGAAATGATTAGCCGCTATCCGGAAAGTGCCAATACCTTGCTGGCTAACTCGATCCATTATTTCAGCCTGGCTTGTCAGCAGATCATTCAGGATAACCCTGAGTCAGGGCAAGATAACCTTCATAAGGCTCTGGAATTTGTGGAATCAGCACTGAAAAAGTACCCACCGAGTGCGGGAGTTTATTCCCAAAAAGCGCACTGTCTCAGAATGCTGGGAAAAAGTGAGCAAGAATGGAGGGAATGGTTTGATAGAGCGGAAGCCTTTGACTCCAGCCGGACATACAGGGCGAAAACTCATTTTTGGCGAAACAGGGAGGCCGCTGCCCTTCAGAAGCTATCGAATCTCAAAGAATAAAAAAACATCCTTGAACCTTTTTGACTGATGACTGTCCAACAGCATAGATTTTCAGGGAATCTACATCATTATGAGTTACGGGCCAACACCTACAACCAGCGTTCCAGCCAGTTCGAGCTGTACGACATCGCAATCGTCTCCATATTGCGCGTCAGGTTCCTATGCCGATGCGGCAAGAAACCGTCAATCCACCTCAAATCGGGAAATAAAATCTCTTACTCAATCGGCTCAACTTCCACAAGTTGTTCATCAACGTTCCACCAGTCCCTCAGATATTTCAGGTCGGCAGGCATCTGCCTGCCAGCCTGCTACGACATCTCAGCCGTCAGGGTACTGTGCGTCAGGCTCAGATACCGGTGCATCAAAAGGGCGTAGATCTACCTTAAATCCGAACGCTAAAACGTTTATTCCACGTTCACAACTTCCTCATGGTGGTCATCAAGATTCGAACAGACCCTCAAGACCAGCAACTGCAGACCAGAGTTCTACTCTCCGGACCTTTCACCCAGAGGCGAAGACCTGCCCTCCTGACGTTTTTAAAAAAGAGATCAAAAGCGCTTACGCAATGCTCAACAATCAAAATTTCATAGATGCAGAAAAAGCATTCCGGACCCTCTTAAACGGCAAGCATGGCATACCGAATCGCTTCGACAAGCAGGAAGCAACCATAGGGCTTGCAAGATCTCTAAGAGAGCAAACCCACGAAAAACAGCTGGAAGCCTGCTCTATTTTGGAAGAGCTCAGGTTAGATGGAAAACTTACCAGGTTAGGAGCCTCGACCATTAGTCACCTTGATCTGTGCCTGAGCCTCTGTGAAGAAGCACTTGGAAGACACCTTGATGCCGAAACCCGACTGTTGAGACTGAGAAAAAAAATGCGCAATGCCAATGAGAGAGCCCTGTGCGAACCTTCTCACTATTATGCCGCAGATATCAGTAATGCACGACTTTGGCAGCTTATGGGCAAATACACTCTGGCTGAAACATTGTTACTGAACTTAAAGACAGAACTGATTAAAAACCTGCAGTCAAAACCCTATTCTCCTGCGACATCAAAACTGCGTAGACACCTCGATACCGTCAACATGGCCCTGATGCGACTCTGGCAGTTGATGGGCAAACATCAAAAGGCTGAACTTCTGATGCTCGACCTCATTGGCAAGCGCCCCGATGACGATGAGGACATACTCTGCAGGCAATCTGATCATAAAGACGTTGATCTGGCTCTGACGTTTATCTGGCGGGCGTTGGGCAAGCATAAGCGGGCTGAGAGACTGCTGCTGAACATGAGTCGCAAGCATCCCGATGACAGTGAAGAGATTCTGTGTCGCCCCACTGGCCATCGTGCCATTGACATGGCTCTGATGCGCACCTGGGATGAAATGAACAAACTTGAGCTGGCTGAAAAGCTACTGCTGAACATGAGTGGAAAGCGCCCCGGTGACAGCGAGGATGAACTGTGCAAGCCCTGTGGGCATCATGACATTGATCTCTCTCTGGCACTAATCTGGCAGAGGAAATACAAATATATACGAACTGAAAAGCGACTGCTGAACATGAGTGGAAAGCGCCCCGGTGACAGCGAGGAAGAACTGTGCAAGCCCTGCGGGCATCATGACATTGATCTCTCTCTGGCACTACTCTGGCAAAGGATATACAAATATATACGAACTGAAAAGCTACTGCTGAACATGAGTGGAAAGCGACCCGGTGACAGCGAGGAAGAATTGTGCAAGCTCTGTGGGAATCGTGAAAGTGACCTGGCTCTGGTTCGATTTTGGGAGCTGACGGGCAGATATACACTGGCTGAAAAGCTGCTGCTGAACATGAGTCGCAAGCATCCCGACGCCAGTGAAGAGATTCTGTGCAACCCCTGCTGGCAGCATGACATTGATCTGGCTCTGGTGCGATGCTGGCAGCTTACAGGCAAATATAAACTTTCTGAAAGACTGCTGTTGAATATGATTGGCTGGCAACCCAATGACAGTGAGGAGATCCCGGGCAAGTCCGGTGGTCATGATGTTCTTTACCTGGCTCTCGCACGGCTCTGGGAGATGATGGATAAACCTGAACGGACTGAAAGACTGCTGCTGAACATAAGTGGTAAGCACCCCGGTGACGACGAAGACAGCCTGTGCAAGCCCTCTGGCAATCACGACATTGACCTGACTCTGGCACGCTGCTGGGAGAATACCGGCAAACTTGGACGGGCTGAAAGGCTGCTTAAGCGTGGCTGTGAATTTTATCATTCGAATGAATTTGAACTCACACTATTAAAGTTATTAACCGGGCAAGAAGGATTTATGGAAATGGTTAGCTACTATCCGGAAAGTGCCAATACCTTGGTGGCTAAATCGATCCATTATTTCAGTCTGGCTTGTGAGCAGATCATTCAGGATAACCCTGAGTCAGGACAAGATAACCTTCATAAGGCTCTGGAATTTGTGGAATCGGCACTGAAAAAGTACCCACCGATTGCGGGAGCTTTTTCCCAAAAAGCGCACTGTCTCAGAATGCTGGGGAAAAGTGAGCAAGAATGGAGGGAATGGTTTGATAGAGCGGAAGCCTCTGACTCCAGCCGGACATACAGGGCTAAAACTCATTTATGGCGAAACAGGGAAGCCGCTGCCCTTCAGAAGTTATCGAATCTCAAAGAATAAAAAACGCCCTTGAACCTTTATGACTGATGACTGTCCAACAGCCTAGATTTTCAGGGAATCTCCATCATTATGAGTTACGGGCCAACACCAACAACCAGCGCTCCAGTGAGTTCGAGCACTACGACATCGCACTCGTCTCCATATTGTGCGTCAGGTTCCTATGCCGATGCGGCAAAAAAACGTCCATCTAGCTCAAATCAGCAAGCTAAATCTCTTAATCCACCGGCTCAACTTCCACAAGTTGTTCATCAACGTTCGACCAGTCCCTCAAATATTTCAGGTCGGCAGGCATCTGCCTGCCAGCCTGCTACGACATCGCAACCGTCACGGTATTGTGCGTCAGGTTCCTATGCCGATGCGGCAAAAAAGCCGCCATCTGCCCCAAATCGGGAAGCTAAACCTCTTGCTCCACGCGCTCAACTGGCAAAGGGTGTTCATCAACATTCGAACAAATCCTCAAATATTTCAGGCCAGCAGGCATCAGCTTACCAAAGGTCTACCCCCAGGACGCTTTATCCAGAGGCAAAGACCCCCTCTCCTGCAGCTATTAGAAAAGAGATCAATAGTGCTTTCGCAATACTGAGACATCAAAATTTCACAGACGCAGAAAAAGCATTTCGAGTCATCTTAAAGAAATACCAAGGCAATCTGAGTCCATTCAACAAACAGAACACGACCATAGGGCTTGCAAGAGCGCTGAAAGAACAGACCAACGAAAAACAGTTAGAAGCCTACTCTCTTCTGGAAGCGCTCAGATTGGATGGAACATGCAATAAGTTTGGCGCTTCGACCATTCACAACCTTGATCTGAACCTGAGCCTCTGTGAAGAGGCACTTGGATGGCACTTTGCCGCCGAAACACGACTTTTGAGGCTCAGACGGAAAAGCACCAATGCCTATGAGAAGACCCTGTGCAAGCCTTCTGGCTATTATGCTGCAGATATTACTAATGCCAGACTGTGGCAGTCTATGGGCAAACACAGGCTGGCTGAAACACTCCTCCTGAAAATAAAAGAGGAGTTGATTAAAAAGCTGCAGTCGAAACCGGACTCTCTTGCGGCACAAAAACTGCGTAAATACCTCGGTAAGGTCAATATGGCCCTGGCGCGACTCTGGCAGCTGATGGAGAAATATCAACTGGCTGAAGACCTCTTGCTGGACATGAGCGGCAAGCACCCCGATGACTATATGGACATTCTCTGCAAGCCCACCAAGTGTGAAGACATTGACTTGGCTCTGTCGGTACTCTGGCGGTTAATGGGCAAATATGAACAGTCTGAGAGACTGCTGCTGAACATGAGTAACAAACGTCCCGATGACAGTGAGGACACTCTCTGCAAACCTTCCGGGAATCATGACATTGACCTGGCTCTGGTGCGACTCTGGGAAGAAACGCGTAAACATGAGCTGGCTGAAAAACTGCTGATACTCATGATTGGCAAGCACCCCAATGACAGTGTGAAGGTTCTGTGTAAGCCCTTTGGGAAAGCTAACATTGACCTGGCCCTGGTGCGGCTCTGGCAGATAATGGGCAAATTTAAACAGTCTTCAGAACTTCTGCTGAACATGTGCGGTTCGCGACCCGGTGCCAGTGAGGAAGAAATGTGCATGCCCTCCGGGCATTGTGACACTGACCTGACCCGGGCTCGATTCTGGCAGATGGAGGGCAGACACAACCTGGCTGAAAGGCTGCTGCTGAACATGGGTGGCAAGCATCCCGGTGCCAGTGAAGAGATTCTCTGCAAGCCCTGCTGGCAGCAGGAAATTGATCTGACACTGATGCGACACTGGGAGGTCACTGGCAAATATCACCTCTCTGAAAGGCTGCTGCTGAACATGAGTGGCAAGGACCCCGATGGCAGTAAGGAGATCCTTTGCAAGCCCTGTGGGAATCATGATTTTGATCTGGCTCAGGCGATGCTCTGGGAGATCATGGATAAACCCGAATGGACTGTACTCCTGCTACTGAACATGAGCAGCAAGCACGCCAATGACACTGAAGACAGCCTGTGCAAACCCTCTGGCAATCATAACGTTGATATGGCTCTGGCACGCTTTTGGGGGAGGATAGGCAAACATGAACAGGCTGAAAGACTGCTTAAGCAAGGCTGTAAATTATATCATTCGAATGAATTTGAACAGGCACTACTCAGCCAATCTGCCGGGCAAGAAGGATTTATGGAAATGATTAGCCACTATCCGGAAACGATCAATACCCTGTTGGCTACCTCGATCCATTATTTCAACCTGGCTTGCAAGCAAATAATCGATACAGGTCCAGAGTCAGGACAAGATAACCTTCATAAGGCTCTGGAAATTGTGGAATCGGCACTAAAGAAATACCCTCCTAGTGCGGGAGCTTTTTCGCAAAAAGCGCACTGTCTCAGAATGCTGGGGAAAAATGAGCAAGAATGGAGGGAATGGTTTGATAGAGCGGAAGCCTTCGACGTCAGCCGGGCATACAGGGCAAAAACTCATTTTTGGCGAAGTAGGGAAGCCGCTGCCCTCCAGAAGTTATCGAATCTCAAAGAATAAAAAAACATCCTTGAACCTTTATGCCTGATGACTGTCCAACAGCATAGATTTTCAGGGAATCTATATCATTATGAGTTACGGGCCAACACCTACAACTAACGCTCCAGCGAGTTCGGGCACTACGACATCGCAATTATCTCAATATTGTGCGTCAGGTTCAGATACCGGTGCAGCAAAAGGGCGTGAATTTACCTTAAATCCGAACGCTGAAACGTTTATTCCACGTTCACAACTTCCTCATCGTGGTCATCAACATTGGCACAGACCCTCAAATATTCAAGACCGGCCAGTAACTGCATGTCAGCGCCCTACTCCCCGGACGTTTCACCCAGAGGCGAAGACCTACTCTCCTATAGCCCTTAGAAAAGAGATCGATAGCGCTTTCGCAATGCTCAACAATCAAAATTTCATTGATGCAGAAAAAAAATTCCGGGTCATCTTAAACAGCATACATGGCATACCGGATCCATTCGAAAAGCGGAACGTAACCGTAGGGCTTGCAAGATCGCTAAAAGAGCAAACCTGCGAAAAACAGTTGGAAGCCTGCTCTATTCTGGAAGAACTCAGGTTAGATGGAACACTCAACAGGTTCGGGGCTTCGACCATTTATAACCTTGATCTGACCCTGAGCCTCTGTGAAGAGGCACTTGGAAGACACTTTGATGCCGAAACCCGACTGTTGAGGCTGAGAAAAAAAAGGCTCGATGCCGATGAGAGAACCCTGTGCGAACCTTCTCGCTATTATGCCGCAGATATTAATAATGCCCGACTGTGGCAGTCTATGGGCAAATACACTCTGGCTGAAACACTGTTCCTGAACATAAAAAAAGAACTGATTAAAAAGCTGCAGTCAAATCCCTATTCTCCTGATACATCAAAACTGCGTAAATACCTCGATACCGTCAATATAGCCCTGGTGCGACTCTGGCAGTCTATGGACAAACATCAAGAGGCTGAACTCCTGATGCTCGGAATCATTGGCAAGCGCCCCGATGACCATGAGGACGTACTCTGCAGGCAATCTGATCGTAAAGACGTTGATCTGGCTCTGACGTTTATCTGGCGGGCGTTGGGCCAGCATGAGCGGGCTGAGAGGCTGCTGCTGAACATCAGTCGCAAGCATCCCGATGACAGTGAGGAGATTCTCTGTCGCCCCACTGGCGATCCTGCCATTGACATAGTTCTGGTGCGAACCTGGGAAGAAATGGACAAATTTGAGCTGGCTGAAAAGCTGCTGCTGAACATAAGTGGCAAGAGACCCGACGACAATGAGGAGCTCCTGTGTGAACCCTTTGGGCATCATGATATTGATCTCGGTCTGGCACTGCGCTGGCAGAGGAAATACAAATATATACGAGCTGAAAAACTACTGCTCAACATGAGTGGAAAGCGCCCCGGTGACAGCGAGGAAGAACTGTGCAAGCTCTCTGGGAATCGTGAAATTGATTTGGCTCTGGCACGACATTGGGAGCTGACGGGCAGATATAAACTGGCTGAAAAGCTGCTTCTGAACATCTGTGGCATGCACCCCAATGCCAGTATAGACAGCCTGTGCAGCTCCTGTGGGAACATGGAAAATGACCTCGCTCGGGTGAGACTCTGGGAAATGATGGGCAAACATGAATGGTCTGAAAAGCTGATGCTGAACATGATTGGCATGCCCCCCGGAGCTATTGTGGAAGAGCTGTGCAAACCATTTGGGCATCATGACATTGACCTGACTCGGGCGCGACTCTGGCAGGAAATGAAGAAATTTGAACTGTCTGAAAGGCTGCTGCTGAACATGAGTGGCAAGCACCTTGATGCCGATGAAGACAGCCTGTGCAAACCTTCCGGGAATCAACAGATTGACCTGACTTTGGTAAGACTATGGGACACTTCGGGCAAATGTGAAGAGGCTGAAAGACTGACCAGGCGTTGCTGTGAGTTATATCATTCGAATGAATGGCAATTAACCCTGTTGTGCTTATCTACCGGGAAAGCGGGATTTCTGGAAATGATCAGCCGCTGTCCGGAAAGTGTCAATACTCTGGTGGCTACCTCGATCCATTATTTCACCCTGGCTTGTGACCAGATAAAAAAAGACGGCCCGGAGTCTGCAAAGGAGAACCTTGAAAAGGCGCTTGAGCAGGTTGAATCAGCGTTGCAAAAATACCCTCCGAATGCGGGAGCTTATTCACAAAAAGCCCATTGTCTCAGGATGCTGGGTCGAAGTAAGCAACAATGGACAGAATGTTTTGCTAGAGCGCAAGCCCTTGACTCCAGGCGAAACCAAAAGGAGAAAGCCGATTTTTGGCGGAGGCACGAATACATTGCTCTTGAGATAGTAAGAGGTCTCACAGGTTAGATGGCCTTGTACTTTATTACGTCCACTGCCTGTCAAAAAGTCTAAGTTTCAGGGAATTAATGAGGCTATGAATTACGGATTACCAACAACAACCCGTTTCGCGACCCGTTCGTGCACCGCAACCGTTGCCACACCTCAACCGCTGCAATATTGTGCCTCAGGTTCAAATGCTAACACTGAAACAACAAAGCCTCCGTTTAAATTAAACCCGAAAGCGCCAGCGTTTATTCCACGGATGCAACCTGATCAGCCTGTTCAGAAAGATCCGGGCGTACCCTCAAATATCCTGGACCGGCGGGCAAAGGCATACCAGTGTATGTCTCCCCGAACGTTTCAGCAAAGGGTGAATAAATCCTGTCCTGAAACGGCTAAAAGGATCGATAGCGCTTTCAAACTATTAAAAAAACAAGATTACATAAATGCAGAAGCAGCATTCCGCACCATCTTGCAAGATGAACAACTGAATGAATTCGATCACCAGAGAACCGTCATAGGGCTTGCAAGATCGCTGAAAGAACAAACCTCGGAAAAGAAGAAAGAAGCCCTTACTCGTCTGGAAGAACTCAGGGTGAATGGTACGTTCACCGAGTCTGGAGCTTCAACCATTCGTAACCTTGATCTGACCATGAGCCTCTGCGAACAGGCACTTGGACGGTTCCATGATGCGCAAGCACGACTTTTAAGGTTGAGAAACAAAAAGCCCGATGCAGACGCGGAGACACTTTGCCAGCACTCTGGCTATTTTGACGTTGATATCGCTAATGCACGACTATGGCAGCATATGAGAAAATACCAGCTGGCTGAAAAACTGCTGTTGGGCATGAAAGCAGGGCTGATTGAAAAGCTGCAGTCGGACCCACACGCTGGCATAGTGGAAAGGCTGCATAATTACCTCGATAGTGTAAATATAGCTCTGGTGCGATACTGGCAAGAGGTGTGCCAATATGATCGGGCCGAAGATCTGCTGCTAAACATGGGTGGCAAGCACCCGGATGAAAGTATCGAAACCCTGTGCAAGCCCTCTGAGCATCACGACGTAGACCTGGTAAGACACTGGCAGGTGATGGGCAAATATGAATGGGCTGAAAAACTGCTGCTCAACATGATTGGCAAAGACTCCAAAGACAGTATCGAGATCCTCTGTACAGCCTCTGAGCACCCCGAATTCGATCTGTCTCTGGCGCTTCTCTGGCATGCGACAGGCAGATATCAACTGAGTGAAAAACTGCTGCTCAACATGATTGTCAAGCATCCCGATAACGCTGAGGAGATCCTGTGTACGCCCTCTGGAAAACATGAGATTGATCTGGCTCTTGTACGACTCTGGCAGGAGATGGGCGAATATCAAAGGGCTGAAATACTGCTGTTAAACCTGAGTCTCAAACACCCCGATGAGAGAGAGGAGTCCTTGTGTCAGCCCTGTGGGCATCATGACATTGACCTGACCCTCGCTCGACTCTGGCAGAAGTTGAACAAACATAAACAAGCAGGAATACTGCTGCTGAACATGAGTGGCAAGCGCCCCGATGCCGCTATGGAAGAACTTTGCAGGCCCTGTGGCAACCGTGACATTGACCTGGCTCTGGCGCTGCATTGGGAGATAGTGAATAAACATCATCTAACTGAAGGGCTGCTGCTGAACATGAGCAACAAGGACCTCAACGACAGTGAGGACAGTCTGTGCATGCCTTGCGGGAATCATGATATTGATCTGGCTCTGGTACGCCTCTGGGAGCTAATCGACAAAGGTAAACAGGCTGAAAGACTGATTGAGCGTTGCTGTGAATTATACCATTCGGATGAATGTGAATTATCCTATCTGTCCTTATCTGCCGGGAAAGCAAAGTTTATGGAGGTGATTAACGGGTATTCGGAAAGTGCCAATAAGTTGCTGCTTATCTCAATCCACTATTTTGTGATGGCGTGTAAGCAGATATCAGAAGCCAGTCCGAAGTCAGGAGAAGAAAACCTCATTAAGGCGCTTGAGCATGTGCAATTAACACTTGAGAGGTACCCCCCGACTGCGGGAGCTTATTCACAAAAAGCGCACTGTCTCAGAATGCTGGGCGCCAATGAGCAAGAATGGAGGAAATGCTTCCAAAAAGCCCAAGCCCTTGACTCCAACCGAAAACAGAAGGGTAAATCGGATACCTGGCGAAGCAACGAATACGCGGCTCTTCAAAAAGTACTGGCTCAGACATAAGCATGAACTTTTATATCCGTTGACTGTCCAATGGCACAAGTTTCAGAGGAAGTTTCATGACTATGAATGACGGATTACCACCAACCTACAACTGCGCATCCGGTACGACATCGCAACCGGCGCAAAATCGCTTTACTGACTCCAATGAGGAAGCAAAGCCTCCATTTAAATTAAACCCGAAAGCTCCACCGTTTATTCCTCGTGCTTCTGGTGTTGATCGACTTTCGAACACACCCACAACTATTAATCGCCGAAAAACAACTGCGTGCCTGACACTTTCTTCCCAGACATTGCACCCATCGGTGAAGAGGACATCTCCTGAAGCGGCCAGTGAAAAGATCAATAGCGCTTTCGATTTATTGATGAACCAAAATTTCATTGACGCGGAAAACACATTCCGGGCCATCTTGCAAGAATACGCGGACTTACTGAGAACATCCGACTACCAAAGATCAATCATAGGGCTGGCAAGATCACTCAGAGAGCAAACCTGTGAAAAGCAAAAAGAAGCCTGTTTTCATCTGGAAAAACTAAGGTTGACTGGAGAGTTAAACGAATTCGGGGCTTCGACCATTCGTAACCTTGATCTGACCCTGAGTCTCTGTGAACAGACACTTGGGAAGAACCCTGATGCTGAAGCACGACTTTTGAAACTGAGAGACAAAAAGCCCGGTGCTGATGAAGAAACCCTTTGCCAGCATTCTAATTATTTTGATGCTGACATGGCTAATGCACGACTATGGCAGTTTATGAGGAAATACCAGCTGACTGAAAAACTGCTGCACAGCATGAAATACGGGCTCATTGACAGGCTGCAGTGGAACCTGCACGCAGCGCTTGCAGAAAAACTGCAAGATTTCCTCCATAAAGTCAATATAGCTCTCGCGCGATGCTGGCAAGAGACAGGCCAATATGAATGGGCTGAAGATCTGCTGCTCAACATGAGTGGCAAGTACCCCGGTAACAGTATCGAGCTCCTGTGCAAGCCCTCCCGTCATAATGACGTGAACCTGGCCCTGGTGCGACTCTGGGAAGTAAAGGGTAAACATGAGCTGGCTGAAAGACTAATGCTGGCCATGAGTGGCAAGTGCCCCGATGACAATGAGGAGACCCTGTGCACGCCTTTTGGAAAACATGAAATTGATCTGACTCTGGCACAATTCTGGCAGGTGACAGGCAAACATCAACTGAGTGAAAAACTGTTGCTCAACCTAATTGACAAGCACCCCGATGACGCTGAGGAGATCCTGTTCACGCCCTCTGGAAAACATGATATTGATCTGGCTCTTGCACGACTCTGGGAGGTAACGGGCCAATATCAACGGTCCGAAAAACTGCTGTTGAGCATGAGTGTCAGGCACCCCGATGTGAATGAGGAGACCTTGTGTCAGCCCTGTGGATATAATGACATTGACCTGACTCTGGTTCGACTCTGGCAGAGGTTGAACAAACATAAACAAGCAGAAATACTGCTGCTGAACATGAGTAACAAGCGCCCCGATGCCGCTATGGAAGAACTTTGCAGGCCCTGTGGAAACCATGATATTGACCTGGCTCTGGCGCTGCATTGGGAGATAGAGAACAAACATCATCTAACTGAAGGGCTGCTGCTGAACATGAGCAACAAGCACCTTTTCGACAGTGAGGACAGCCTGTGCATGCCTTGCGGGAATCATGATATTGATCTGGCTCTGGTACGCCTCTGGCAGATGATCGACAAAGATAAACAGGCTGAAAAACTGATTGAGCGTTGCTGTGACTTATACCATTCCGATGAATGTGAATTATCACATTTGTCCTTATCTGTCGGGAAAGCAAGCTTTATGGAGGTGATTAACAGGTATCCGGAAAATGCCAATCAGTTGTTGGTTATCTCAATCCATTATTTTGCACTGGCGTGTAAGGAGATATCAGAAGCCAGTCCCAAGTCAGGAGAGGAAAACCTCATTAAGGCGCTTGAGCATGTGGAATTAACACTTGAGAGGTACCCCCCGACTGCTGGAGCTTATTCACAAAAAGCGCACTGTCTCAGAATGATGGGGAAAAATGAGCAAGAATGGGGGGAATACTTCCAAAAAGCGAATGCCCTTGACTCCGCCCGTAAATATAAGGGTAAAACGGACGCCTGGCGAAGCAACGAATACGCGGCTCTTCAAAAAGTATTTGCTCAGACATAAGCATGAACTTTTATGTCTATTGACTGTCCAAGAGCGTAAGTTCCCAGGAAGGTCATTTGGCCATGAGCTACGGATTACCCACAAAAATTGCCTCGACCAGTTCTAAAAGCACCACGACATCACAGCCGTCAGAGTATTCTGCATCAGGTTCAGATACCGGTGCGTCAAAAGGGCGAAAATTTACCTTGAATCCGAACGCTGAAACATTTATCCCACGTTCGCAACTTCCTCATGGAGATCATCGTGGTCATCAGCATTCGAACAGACCCTTAAATATTCCAGACCGGTCAACAACTGCATGCCAGAGACCTACTCCCCGGACGTTTCAACCAGAGGCGAAGACCTACCCTCCTGACGCTCTTAAAAAAGAGATCAGTAGCGCTTACACAATGCTCAACAATAAAAATTTCATAGATGCAGAAAAAGCATTCCGGGTCATCTTACACGGCAAGCATGACATACCGGATCCGTTCGACAAGCATAACGTGATCATAGGACTTGCAAGATCGCTAAAAGAGCAAACCTGCGAAAAACAGCTGGAAGCCTGCTCTATTCTGGAAGAACTCAGGTTAGATGGAAAATTCACCAGGTTTGGGGCTTCGATCATTTATAACCTTGATCTTACCCTGAGCCTCTGTGAAGAGGCACTTGGAAGACTCTTTGATGCCGAAACCCGACTGTTGAGACTGAGAAAAAAAAGCCGCAATGCCGATGAGAAAACCCTGTGCGAACCTACTTGCTATTATAACGCAGATATTAATAATGCCCGACTGTGGCAGTCTATGGGCAAATACACTCTGGCTGAAACACTGTTCCTGAACATAAAAAAAGAACTGATCAAAAAGCTGCAGTCAAATCCCTATTCTCCTGATACATCAAAACTGCGTAAATACCTCGATACCGTCAATTTGGCTCTGGGGCGAATCTGGCAGTTGATGGACAAACATCAAATGGCTGAAGAAGTGCTGCTGGAGATGGTTGGCAAACACTCCGGTGACAGTGAAGACACGCTCTGCAAGCACTCTGGTCATAAAGACATTGACCTGGCTCTGGTGCGAGTCTGGCAAGCAAAGGGTAAATATGAACAGGCTGAGAGACTGCTGCTGAGCATGAGCCAAAAGCATCCCGATGACAGTGAGGAAACTCTGTGCAACTCCACCAGCCACAACGACATTGACTTGGCTCTGGTGCGAATCTGGCAAGTGAGGGGTAACTACCAACGGGCTGAGAGACTGCTGCTGAACATGAGTCGCAAGCGTCCCGATGACAGTGAGGAGATTCTGTGCAACCCCATTAACCATCGTGACATTGACCTGGCTCTGGTGCGACTCTGGGAAGTAATGAACAAACAAGAGCTAGCAGAAAAACTGCTTCTGAACATGAGTGGAAAGCGCCCCGGTGACAGCGAGGAAGAACTGTGCAAGCTCTCTGGGAATCTTGAAATTGATATGGCTCTGGTACGACATTGGGAGCTGACGGGCAAATATAAACTGACTGAAAAGCTGCTGCTGAACATGAGTGGAAAGCGCCCCGGTGACAGCGAGGAAGAACTGTGCAAGCTCTGTGGGAATCGTGAAATTGATATGGCTCTGGTGCGACTCTGGGAAGTAATGAACAAACAAGAGCTGGCAGAAAAACTGCTGCTGAACATGAGTGGAAAGTGCCCCGGTGACAGCGAGGAAGAACTGTGCAAGCTCTCTGGGAATCGTGGAATTGATATGGCTCTGGCACGACATTATGAACTGACGGGCAAATATAAACTGGCTGAAAAGCTGCTGCTGAACATGAGTGGAAAGCGCCCCGGTGACAGCGAGGAAGAACTGTGCAAGTTCTGTGGGAATCGTGAAATTGATTTGACTCTGACACGACATTGGGAGCTGGCGGGCAAATATAAACTGGCTGAAAAGCTGCTGCTGAACATGTCTGGCAAGCACCCCAATGCCAATATACACAGCCTGTGCAGCTCCTGTGGGAACATGGAAATTGACCTGGCTCTGGTGAGACTCTGGGAAATGATGGGCAAACATGAATGGTCTGAAAAGCTGATGCTGAACATGATTGGCATGCCCCCCGGAGCTATTGCAGAAGAGCTGTGCAAACCATTTGGGCATCATGACATTGACCTGACTCGGGCGCGACTCTGGCAGAAAATGAACAAATTTGAACTGTCTGAAAGGCTGCTGCTGAACATGAGTGGCAAGCACTTCAATGCCGATGAAGACAGCCTGTGCAAACCTTCCGGGAATCAACAGATTGACCTGACTTTGATAAGACTATGGGACACTACGGGCAAATGTGAAGAGGCTGAAAGACTGACCAGGCGTTGCTGTGAGTTATATCATTCGAATGAATGTCAATTAACCCTGTTGTGCTTATCTACCGGGAAAGCGGGATTTCTGGAAATGATCAGCCGCTGTCCGGAAAGTGTCAATACTCTGGTGGCTACCTCGATCCATTATTTCACCCTGGCTTGTGACCAGATAAAAAAAGACGGCCCGGAGTCTGCAAAGGAGAACCTTGAAAAGGCGTTTGAGCAGGTTGAATCAGCGTTACAAAAGTACCCTCCGAATGCCGGAGCTTATTCACAAAAAGCCCATTGTCTCAGGATGCTGGGTCGAAGTAAGCAAGAATGGACAGAATGTTTTGCTAGAGCGCAAGCCCTTGACTACAGCCGAACCCAAAAGGGGAAAGCTGATTTCTGGCGGAGGAATGAATACATTGCTCTTGAGATAGTACGAGGTCTCACAGGTTAGATGGCCTTGTACTTTATTACATCCACTGCCTGTCATAAAGTGAAAGTTTCAGGGAATTAATGAGGCTATGAATTACGAATTACCAACAACAACCCGTTCCGCGCCCCTTTCGTGCACCGCAACCGTTGCCAGATCTCAGCCGCTGCAATATTGTGCCTCAGGTTCAAATGCCACCACTGAAACAACAAAGCCTCCGTTTAAATTAAACCCGAAAGCGCCAGCGTTTGTTCCACGGATGCAACCTGTTCAGGAAGATCCTGGCGCACCCTCAAATATCCTGGACCGGCGAGCAAAGGCATACCAGTGGCCGTCTCCCGGGACGTTCCACCAAAGGGTGAATAAATCCTGTCCTGAAACGGCTAAAAGGATCAATAGCGCTTTCAAACTATTAAAAAAACAAGATTACATAAATGCAGAAGCAGCATTCCAGACCATCTTGCAAGATGAACAACTGAATGAATTCGACCACCAGAGAACCGTCATAGGGCTTGCAAGATCGCTGAAAGAACAAACCTCGGAAAAGAAGAAAGAAGCCCTTACTCGTCTGGAAGAACTCAGGGTGCATGGTGCTGAACATGGGTGGCAAGCACCTCGATGAAAGTATCGAGACCCTTTGCAAACCCTCTGGGCATCATGACATAGACCTGGTACGACACTGGCAGGTGATGGGTAAATATGAATGGGCTGAAAAACTGCTGCTCAACATGAGTGGCAAAGACTCCAAAGACGGTATCGAGAGCCTCTGTACACCCTCTGTGCACCCCGAATTCAATCTGGCTCTGGCGCTTCTCTGGCAGGAGACAGGCAAACATCAACTGAGTGAAAAACTCTTGCTCAATGTCATTTACAAGCACCCCGATGACACTGAGGAGATCCTGTGCAAGCCCTCTGGAAAACATGAGATTGATCTGGCTCTTGCACGACTCTGGGAGCTAATGGGCCAATATCAACGGGCCGAAAGGCTGCTGCTGAACATGAGTAACAAGCGCCCCGATGCCGCTATAGAAGAACTTTGCAGGCCCTGTGGAAACAATGACATTGACCTGGCTCTGGCGCTGCATTGGGAGATAGAAAACAAACATCATCTAACTGAAGGGCTGCTGCTGAACATGAGCAACAAGCACCTCAACGACAGTGAGGACAGCCTGTGCATGCCTTGCGGGAATCATGATATTGATCTGGCTCTGGTACGCCTCTGGCAGATGATCGACAAAGATAAACAGGCTGAAAAACTGATTGAGCGTTGCTGTGACTTATACCATTCCGATGAATGTGAATTATCACATTTGTCCTTATCTGTCGGGAAAGCAAGCTTTATGGAGGTGATTAACAGGTATCCGGAAAGTGCCAATCAGTTGTTGGTTATCTCAATCCATTATTTTGCACTGGCGTGTAAGGAGATATCAGAAGCCAGTCCCAAGTCAGGAGAGGAAAACCTCATTAAGGCGCTTGAGCATGTGGAATTAACACTTGAGAGGTACCCTGACTGCTGGAGCTTATTCACAAAAAGCGCACTGTCTCAGAATGATGGGGAAAAATGAGCAAGAATGGGGGGAATACTTCCAAAAAGCCAATGCCCTTGACTCCGCCCGCAAATATAAGGGTAAAACAGACGCCTGGCGAAGCAACGAATACGCGGCTCTTCAAACGGTACTGGTTCAGACATGAGCGTGAACTTTTATGTCCATTGATTGTCCAACCATTACCCCACTGCCTGAACCTGTCACATTCAGACAGTGTACCGCTTTCCAGAGAGTTTAAATGGCTATGAATTACGGATTAACAACAACCAGTGCCGCCGCAAATTCGGGCACCTCGACCACTACGGCATCACAACCGAAACAGGATTGTGCGTCAGGTACTGATACCCCTGCGACAACAGAGACTGGATTTACCTTTAACAGGAGAACTCGAACGTTTATTCCAAGTGCTCCGCATCATCATGGTGTTCACAAACGTTCGAACAGGGCTGCAAATATTTCAGAACGACAAGTAACTGCAAACCGGAAGTCTACTTCCCGTCCGTTTCAACCAGCTGTCAGGGAAGCCTCTTCACAACTGATTGCAAAAGAGATCGATAGTGCTTACGCAATACTCAATAATCAAAATTTCATAGGTGCAGAAAAAGCATTCCGGATCATCTTAACCGACAATTGGGGCGAACTGACTACGTTCGAAAAGGAGAACACAACCGTAGGGCTTGCAAGATCACTAAAAGAGCAAACCCGCGAAAAACAGATAGAAGCCTGCTCTCTTCTGGAAGAACTCAGGTTGGAAGGTAAACTCAGCTGGTTTGGGGCTTCGACCATTTGTAACCTTGACCTGACCCTGAGTCTTTGCGAAGAGGCCCTTGGAAAGCAACTTGAGGCTGAAAGACGACTTTTGAAACTGAGAAGAGTAAGTCCCAATGCCAATGAGAGAGCCTTGTGCAAGTCTTCTCGCTATTATCCCGCAGATATTAATAATGCCCGACTGTGGCAGTCTATGGGCAAAAACACTCAGGCTGAAAGGCTCCTGCTGAACATCAAAGCAGATCTGATCGAAAGGCTGCAGTCAGAACCCTCCGCTGCAATTGCACCAAAGCTGCAGAAATACCTCGAAAGCGTAAATATGGCGCTGGTGCGACTCTGGGAAGTGATGAATAAACATGAATCGGCTGAAAAGCTGCTGCTGAACATGAGTGGTAAGTGCCCCGGTGCCAGCGAGGAAGAACTGTGCAAACCCTGCCGTAAGCATGACATTGATCTGACTCTGGTACGACTGTGGCAGATAAAAGGCAAAAATAACCGTGCTGAAAAGCTGCTGCTGAACATGAGTGGTAAGTGCCCCGGTGCCAGCGAGGAAGAACTGTGCAAACCCTGCCGTAAGCATGACATTGATCTGACTCTGGTAAGGCATTGGGAACTGACAGGCAAAAATAAATTGGCTGAAAAGCTGCTGCTGAAAATGAGTGGCAAACATCCCGATGCCAGTGAAGAGATTCTCTGCAAGCCCTGCTGGCAGACTAAAATTGACCTGACACTGGTGCGACATTGGGCGGCTAATGGCAAACATAGCCTGAGTGAAAGACTGCTGTTGAACATGATTCACAAGCACCCCGATGACGATGAGGACATCCTGTGTGAGCCCAGCGGACATCATGATATTGACTTGGTTCGGGCGAGAATCTGGCAGGAAATGGATAAAACTGAACGAGCTGAAAGACTGCTGCTGAACATGAGTGCCAAGCCCCTCAATGACAGTGAGGAAAGCCTGTGCAAACCCTCTGGTCATCATGACATTGATCTGGCTCTGGCACGACTATGGCAGATAATGGGCAAACATGAACGGGCTGAAAGACTACTGCTGAACATGAGTGGCAAGCAACCCGGTGCCAGTGAAGAGATTCTGTTTCAGCCTTGCTGGAAAAATGTCATTGATCTGACCCTGGTGCGACAATGGGATGTCATGGGCAAATATAAATGGTCTGAAAAACTGCTGTTGAACATGAGTGGCAAGTCCTCCTGTGCCAGTGAACAAGAACTATGCAGGGCCTGTGGCCATAACGAGATTGACCTGGCTCTGGTGCTACTCTGGGAAAAACTGGAAAAACATGAGCTGGCTGAAAAACTGCTACTGAACATGAGTGGCAAGTCCGCCAATGACAGTGAAGAAAGCCTTTGCATACCCTTTGGCCAACATGACATTGACCTGGCTCTGGTACGACTCTGGGAGATGATGGGCAAACATGAATGGGCTGGAAGGCTGCTCAGGCGTTGCTGTGACTTGTATCATACGAACGAATGTGAATATACGCTGTTATGTTTTTCTGCGGGGCAAGCAGGATTTATGGAAATGATTGGCAACTATCCAGAAACTGCCAATACCTTGCTGGTCACCTCGATCCACTATTTCAACCTGGCTTGTAAGCAGATAACAAATGACGACCCGGAGTCAGGAAAGGATAGCCTTGAAAAGGCGCTTGAGATTGTTGAGTCAATACTGAAAAAGTACCCTCTATACACGGGAGCTTATTCGCAAAAAGCGCATTGTCTCAGGATGCTGGGCAGAGGTGAGCAAGAATGGAGGGAATGGTTTGAAAAAGCAGCATCCCTTGACCCCGGTCGGCTTTATAAAGAGAAAACTGATTTGTGGCGAAACAACGAAGCCACCGCTCTGCTGAAGTTGCGCAGTCTCAAAGTTTAAATAGATAGCCATGAACTTTTATGTCCACCGACTGTCCAGCCGAAGAGAAAAGAAAAAAAAGACACCCATAAATTTGCTAAAGAAAAAAAGACAAGAAAAAAAGACACCCATAAATTTGCTTTACCATCCACCTAGTCTACTTTTCACCTACAACTGATTTTTTGCCCAGACAGGTGAGTTCATGGCCCAAGCTCGCAACACCCTGATTGATCCCGGCTCAACGCCTTATTACCACTGCATGGCAAGATGTGTTCGTCAAGCCTACCTCTGTGGAGAGAACCATCTGACTGGCAAGAACTACGAGCATCGCCGCCAGTGGGTGGTGGATAAACTTCGGGAACTGGTTTCAGTCTTTGCTATCGAAGTCTGCGCTTACGCTGTCATGTCGAATCATTATCACGTGGTTTTGCACATCAATCAGTCATCTGCCAGAGGCTGGTCACGGAATGAAGTGCTTCACCGTTGGACGACCTTGTTTACAGGCCCACTTCTGGTGCAAAGGCATCTGGCCGCTGACAAACTGGGCAGCGCTGAATTGGCCCGTATTGATGAATATGCTGAGGAATACCGGCGTCGTTTAACGGATATCAGCTGGTTTATGCGCTGCCTGAATGAACATCTTGCTCGTGAGGCCAACAAAGAAGACGAGTGTAAAGGACGCTTCTGGGAAGGACGCTTTAAAAGCCAGGCATTGCTGGACGAAGCAGCGTTACTGACCTGCATGACCTACGTTGACTTGAATCCGATTCGGGCAGGAAAGGTAGAAACACCCGAAGAGTCGGACTACACGTCGATTCAGGAACGAGTGGAGCAGATTGCACATTCTGAGACCAAAAGGCAGCCACTGACGCTGAAACCTTTCTGTTTGCAGGGCCAGAATACGGACGTTGCCCTTCCCTACCTTCTTCACGACTATCTGGAACTGGTTGACTGGAGTGGTCGCATTGTCAGAACAGACAAGAAAGGTTCCATCCCGTCGTGCACCCCTCCGATTCTTGAAAGATTGGAAATTGATCCGGATGAGTGGCTGAAAACCATGCAATGGAATAATCGTTTTTATCGGGCAGTTGGCCGTCTGGAAGCGATGAAGGCCTTTGCACTTGAAGTTGGACAGAAGTGGCTTCGAGGTTTAAACGCCTGCAGGCGGTTGTATCTGACAAGTTAGCGTAGAAGTCAGTTAAGAAATTAAACACTTTCTCTTTATCCCTCCTCGACTTTAAGTCGGAATAAGTTTGTGTCGTCTGAACATGGCTCGAGCAGCCTCTGTTCGTCGAATGCTCCTGTGTGGCTCGCTGATAGGCTATTCGAAGATAGGTTTTCAGATCCTTTTTTGGGAATACAGTTTTTAAATGTCTTATTTATTTAATGGGTGTCTTTTTTTTTTTATGGGTGTCTTATTTTCTTCAAAAGGTGCAGGCCTCACAGGTTAAATAGATAACCCTGAACTTTTTTGTCCGTTGACTGTCCAAAAACTACCTCTTCTGTCTTCAGGCAACACATTCAGGCAAACGGGGTACCCATTTTCCAGAGAGTTTCAATGGCTATGAGTTACGGATTACCAACAACAACCAGTGCTGCCGCGAGTTCGGGCACCACGACCAGTCCGGGCACTGTGACATCGCAACCGTCTCAGTATTGTGCGTCAGGTTCATATGCTGATGCGGTAAAAAAACAACCATCTACCTCAGACCGGGAAGCTAAATCTCTTGCTCCGCGAGCCCAACTTCTAAAAGATGTTCATCAACCGTCGAACAGATCCTCAAATATTTCAGGCCGGCAAGCAACTGCATACCGGGGGCATACTCCCCGGACGTTTCAACCAGTGGCGAAAAGACCCTCTTCTAAAGCTATTGAGAAAAATATCAATGAGGCTTACGCAATATTCAATAATAAAGATTTCATAGAGGCAGAAAAAGCATTCCGACTCATCTTACACAAATACCAGGGCCTACTGAGTTCATCCGAGAAGCAGGACATAACCATAGGTCTTGCAAAATCGTTAAAAGAGCAAACCTTCGAAAAACGGAAAGAAGCCTGCTCTATTCTGGAAGAACTCCGGCTAGATGGAAGATTCACCAGGTTCGGGGCTTCAACCATTCATAACCTTGATCTGGCCCTGAGCCGCTGTGAAGAGGCACTTGGAAGGAACTTTGCAGCCGAAAGACGACTTTTGAGACTGAGAAGAAAAAATCGCAATGCCGATGAGAACCAGCTGTGCAAGTCTTCTCGCTACTATGCCGCAGATATTTCCAATGCCCGACTCTGGCAGTCTATGGGCAAACACACGCTGGCTGAAACACTCTTACTGAACATAAAGACAGAGCTGATTAACGAGCTGCAGAAAACACTATACGCGCCTAAAGCAGCAAGATTGCGTAAATACCTTGATACCGTCAATTTGGCTCTGGGAAGGATCTGGCCGTTGATGAACAAGCATCAACAATCTGAAGAGCTTCTTCTCGAAATGATTGGCAAGCGCTCCGATGACAATGAGGACAAGCTCTGCAAGCACTCCGATCGTAAAGACATTGACCTGGCTCTGGTTATTATCTGGCTGGATTGTGACAAGCGTGAACGGGCTGAGAGACTGCTGCTGAGCATGAGTCGCAAGCATCCCGATGACAGTGAGGAGATTCTGTGCAGGCCCACTGGCCATCAAGGCATTGACTTGGCTCTGGTGCGAACCTGGGAACAGACAGACAAAAATAAGCTGGCTGAAAAACTGCTGTTAAACATGAGTTGTAAGCACCTCAATGACGATGAGGAGGTCCTGTGTAAGCCCTGTGGGCATCATGACACTGATCTCATTCTGGTGCGACTCTGGCAGAAGTTATACAAACTTCAAAGAGCTGAAAAGCTGCTGCTAAACATGAGTAAAAAGCACTCTTGTGCCAGCGAGAATGAACTGTGCAAGCTCACTGGGAATCATGAAATTGACCTGGCTCTGGTTCGACATTGGGAGCTGACGGGCAAATATAAATTAGCTGAAAAGCTGCTGTTGAACATGAGTGGGAAGCATCCCGTTGCCAGTGAAGAGATTCTGTGCAAGCCCTGCTGGAATTATGTCATTGATCTGACTCTGGTGCGATTTTGGGAGGTTGTGGGCAAATATCACCTGAGTGAAAGACTGTTGTTGAACATGATTGGCATGCAACCCAATAACACTGAAGAGATCCTGTGTGAGCCCAGTGGACATAATGATCTTGACCTGACTCGGGCGCGACTCTGGCAGATCATGGATAAACCTGAACGGACTGAAAGGCTATTGCTAAACATGAGTAGCAAGTCCCTCAATGTCAGTGAAGAAAGCCTCTGCAAGCCCACTGGTCATCATGACATTGATCTGGCTCTGGTATGTGTCTGGGCAAAGACAGGCAAACATAAATGGGCTGAAATACTGCTCAGGCGTTGCCGTGATATGTATCAAACGAATGAATGTGAATATACGCTGTTAGCTTTATCTGCAGGGCAGGCAGGATTTATGGAAATGATTAGCAACTATCCGGAAAGTGCCAATACCTTGCTGGTTACCTCGATCCATTATTTCAGCCTGGCGTGTGAACAGATAGCAGAAAAAGGTCCGAAGTCAGGAAACGATAACCTGATGAAGGCACTTGAGATTATTGAATCGGCACTGGAAAAATACCCTTTCAATGCGGGAGCTTATTCACAAAAAGCGCATTGTCTCAGAATGCTGGGAAGCAGTGAGCAAGAATGGAGGGAATGGTTTAACAGAGCAGAAATCATCGACCCCGGCCGGGCATATAAGGTTAAAACTGATTTTTGGCGAAGCAACGAAACCACTGCTCTGCAAAAGTTACTGGCCTCACAGGTTAAGTAGATAGCCATGAACTTTTTTGTCCATTGACTGTCCAACGACTACCCCGTCTGCCTGAAGGTGTCACCTCCAGGCAGACGGGGTAATGTTTTCCAGAGAGTTTAAATGGCTATGAGTTACGGATTACCAACAACCAGTGCTACCACAAGTTCGAACTCAACGACCACTTTGGCATCGCAACGGTCACAGTATGGTGCGTCAGGTTCAGATGCGGCTGCAACAACAGGGCGCAGGCTTACCTTAAATCCGGAAGCGCCAACGTTTATTCCAGGCAGGCGACTTCATCAAGGTGTACAAGAACGTTCGAACATACTCTCAACTCTTTCAGACCGTCAGGCCTCTGAATACCAGGGGGTTACTCCCCGGACCTTTCACCCGGGCACTAAGAGCTCATCTCCTGAAGCTATTGAGGAAGAGGTCAGTGATGCTTTCGCAATACTCAATAACAAAAATTTCACAGAGGCAGAAAAAGCATTCCGGATCATCTTACACAAAAACCAGGGCATACTGAGTTCATTCGATAAGCAAAACATAACCATCGGTCTTGCAAGATCGCTAAAAGAGCAAACCTTCGAAAAACAGATAGAAGCCTGCTCTATTCTGGAAGAACTCAGGTTAGATGGAACATTCACCAGCTTCGGGGCTTCGACCACTTATCACCTTGATCTGACCCTGAGCCTCTGTGAAGAGGCACTTGGAAGGCACTTTGATGCCGAACTACGACTTTTGAGACTGAGAGAGAAAAGGTGCAATGCCAATGAGGAGGTCCTGTGCAAACCTTCTCGCCATTATGCTGCAGACATTACTAATGCCCGACTATGGCAGTCTATGGGCAAACACAGGCTGGCTGAAGCACTCCTGATGAACATACAAGCAGAGCTGATTAACGAGCTGCAGTCAAAACCATACATTCCTGATACATCAAAACTGCATAAATACCTCGATACCGTCAATGTGGCTCTGGGACGAATCTGGCAGTTGATGGACAAACATCACCAGTCTGAAGAGCTGCTACTGAAAACAAGTCACAAGCGTCCCGATGACCCTGAGGAGATTCTGTGCAAACCCACTGGCCAGCGAAGCATTGATCTGGCTCTGGTGCGAATCTGGGAAATGATGGACAAAAATGAGCTGGCCGAAAAACTGTTGCTGAACATAAGTGGCAAGAACCCCAATGACAACGAGGAGACCCTCTGCGGGTCGTGTGGAGATCATGACCTTGATCTGACTCTGGCACGGCTCTGGCAGATAATTGGCAGACATAAACGAGCTGAAAGACTGCTGTTGAACATGAGTGGCAAGCATCCAGGTGCCAACAGGGAGACCCTTTGCAAGCCCTGTGGGAATGGTCAAACAGACTTGGCTCTGGTGCGATATTGGGAGCAGATCGGCAAATATAAATTGGCTGAAAAACTGCTGCTGAACATGAGTGGCAAGCATCCCGATGCCAGAGAAGAGATTCTGTGCGCGCCCTGCTGGCAGCACGTCATTGATCTGAGTCTGGTACGACACTGGCAGAATACAGGCAAATATAAACGAGCTGAAAAACTGCTGTTGAACATGATTGGCACGCACCCCAGTGACATTGAGGAGATCCTGTATGAGCCCAGTGGAAATTATGATATTGACATGGCTCGGGCGCGACTCTGGCAGGTGATGGGTAAACCTGAACAAACTGAAAGACTGTTGCTGAATATTTGTAACAAATCTCTCAATGACAGTGAGGAAAGCCTGTGCAGACCCTGTGGTCATCATGACATTGATCTGGCTCTGGTATGCTCCTGGGAAATGATAGGCAGAAATAAATGGGCTCAAAGGCTGCTCAGGCGTTGCCGTGATTTGTATCAGACGAATGAATGTGAGTATATGCTCTTAACCCTATCTTCCGGGTGGCCCGAATTTATGGAAATGATTAGTCACTATCCGGAAAGTGCCAACACCCTGCTGGCTACCTCAATCCACTATTTCAAACTGGCTTGTGAGCAGATAATAAAAGAAGGTCCGGAGGCAGGAAACGATAACCTTAATAAGTCGCTTGAGATTCTTGAATCGTTACTGGAAAAGTACCCTTCCAATGCGGCAGCTTATTCGCAAAAAGCGCATTGTCTCAGAATGCAGGGCAGAAGTGAGCAAGAATGGCTAGAATGCTTTGGCAGAGCAGAAGCTATTGACCCCGCTCGGGTATATAAGGTTAAAAGTCATTTTTGGCGAAGCAACGAATCTACCGCTCTTCAAAAGGTGCTGGCCTCACAGGTCAAATAGATATCAGTGAACTTTCAGACCCGTTTGCCGTCCAAGAGCATAAGTTCCCAATCATTTTAGATTGCTATGAGTTACGGACTACCTCCAATCACCAACCCTGCGACCAGTGCGACACCGCAACTGCCACAGAATGCAGATTCTGTAACAACAGAACGTCGATTTACCTTAAACCCGGAAGCCGCTCCGTTTGTTCCTCGTAATCAGGGTGCTGATCAATGGAACACCCCCTCAAATATCAGACACCGACAAGCCACTGAACGCAAAACCGATGTACTTCAGAAGTTTCATCGATGGAGAGAGAAACCAACATACCCTGATGATACGGTAAAAAGGATAAATGACGCTTACGATGCACTGAAAACACAAAAATTCAGAAGTGCAGAAGTGGCATTTCAATCCATCTTATGCATAGACCAGGACGTACTGAGCCAATACGACTACCAAAAGATGCACATAGGGCTTGCCAGGTCTCTGAATGAACAAACCCGGGCTAAACAGGAAGAAGCATGTTCCCTTCTGAAAGAGCTCAGATCGAAGGCACCGCTCAATGAGTTCGGGGCCTCGATCATTCATAACCTTGACCTGACCCTGAGCCGAAGTGAACTGGCACTGGGACGATACCTTGATGCAGAAACACGACTTTTAAGAATGAGAAACAAAAAGCCCGATGCCGATGTGAAAGCACTGTGCGAGCCTTCTGACGATTTTGACGCTGATATGACTATTACACGAGTTTGGCAGCTTGTGGAAAAACACACGCTGACTGAAACACTCCTGCTAAATATGAAAACAAGGCTGACTGAAAAGCTGCAGCAGAAGCAATCCGCTGCTGCTGTTGAAAAACTGCATCAAAAACTCCGTACCGTAAATATTGTTTTGGTGCGAAAGTGGGAGCAGACGGGCCAATATAAATTGGCTGAAGAGCTGTTGCTGAACGTGAGTGGCAAGAACCCCAATAACAGTGAAGAAGAACTGTGTAAACCCTCTGGGCAGAACGACCTTGACCTGACCCTGGCGCGACTTTGGCAGACTGTCGGCAAACATAAACGAACTGAAAAACTGCTGCTGAACATGAGTAACAAGCCCCCTGATGCCAACGAGGAGACCCTTTGCACCCCCTGTGGGAATTATCTGACTGACCTGGCTCTGATGCGATATTGGGAGCAGGTGGGCAACAATCAATTGGCTGAAAAGCTGCTGCTGAAAATGAGTGGCAAGCATCCTGATGCCAGCGAGGAAGAACTTTGCAAGCCTTGCTGGCACCATGAGATTGATCTGACTCTGGTGCGATATTGGGAGGTTGTTGGCAAATATACACTCGCTGAAAAACTCCTGCTGAACATGACTGGCAAGCATCCCGGTGCCAGTATAGACAGCCTGTGCAGCCCCTGTGGGAACATGGAAATTGACCTGGCTCGGGTGAGACTCTGGCAAATGATGGGCAAATATCAATGGTCTGAACAGCTGATGCTGAAGATGATTGGCAAGCCCCCCGGAGCTATTGCGGAAGAGTTGTGCAAGCCATTCGGGCATCATAACATTGACCTGACCCGGGCACGACTCTGGCAGAATATGAACAAATTTGAACTGTCTGAAAGTCTGCTGCTGAACATGAGTGGCAAGCACCTCAATGCCGATGAAGACAGCCTGTTCAAACCTTCCGGGAATCAACAGATTGACCTGGCTTTGATAAGACTATGGACCGTTATGGGCAAATTTGAAGAGGCTGAAAGACTATCCAGGCGTTGCTGTGAGTTATATCATTCGGATGAATGTCAATTAACCCTGTTGGGCTTGTCTGCCGGGAAAGCGGGATTTCTGGAAATGATCAGCCGCTATCCGGAAAGTGCCAATACCTTGCTGGTTACCTCAATCCATTATTTCAGTCTGGCTTGTGAGCATATAACAAATGATGACCCAAAGGCAGGCAGCGATCACCTTATGAAGGCGCTTGAGATTGTTGAATCGGCACTGGAAAAATACCCTGTCAATTCGGGAGCTTATTCACAAAAAGGGCATTGTCTCAGAATGCTGGGTAGAAGTGAGCAAGAATGGAGGGAATGGTTTAACAGAGCAGAATCCCTTGACCCCGGACGGGCCTACAGGAGTAAAACTGATTTTTGGCGAGGCAACGAAGCCACTGCTCTTCAAAAGGTGCTGGCCTCACAGGTCAAATAGATATCAATGAACTTTCAGATCCGTTTGCTGTCCAAAGGCATAACTTTAAAAGTATGTTGTGTGACTTATGAGCTACGGATTAACAGCAACCACCGGCACCACGGCCAGTTCGACAATACAACCGCCAGGGTATCGTGCGTCAGGTTCACATCGGGATGCGACCGAAAAGAGCCAATCTTCCGCACGCACGAACGTTCCAACGTTTATTCCGCGTTGTCCGCATGCTCAACGTGGTCACCAATATCCTGACAGATCAAATATCAGGGACCGGCAAACAAAGGCAAGCCAAAACCCTTCACTACAAACGTTTCAGCAAAGCGATAGTGCGACACCACCCAAGAGTGCTAAAAAAGCAAAAATCAATGACGCCTTTAAAGAGCTGAGCAAACAAAAATTCAGCAATGCAGAAGAAGCATTTCGGACCATCTTGAAGGAAGACAAGAACAAACTGAGTGATCGCGAATGGAAAAACCTGACGATAGGACTTGCAAGGTCGCTCAAAGAGCAAACCCACGAAAAACAGAAAGAAGCCTGCTCTCTTCTGAAAGAGCTCAGGTTGAAGGGAAGGTTCACTGCGCACGGGGCTTCGACCATTCCTGATCTTGATCTGACCCTGAGTCTCTGTGAACAGGCACTTCTACAGTACGCTGATGCTGATGCACGACTTACAGCATTGAGAAACATCAAGCCGGATGCCGATGAGGAGACCCTGTGCAAGCCTTCTGACAATTTTAACGCTGACATCGCTAGTACACGACTATGGCAGCTTATGAAAAAACACACACTGGCTGAAACACTCCTGCTGAACATGGAAAAAAAGCTGATAACCGAGCTGAAGTGGAGACAATCCACTGTAACTTCCACTGAAACTACCGAAAGACTGGATAAATACCTCCATATCGTAAAAATTGCTCTGGTGCGACTCTGGCAGGGGAAAAGCCATTATGAAAAGGCTGAAGGTCTGCTGCTGAACATGAGTGGCAAACACCCCGGTGCCAGCGAAGAGGTGCTCTGCAAGCCTTGTGAAAATCGCAACGTGAATCTGACTCTGGCAATAGTCTGGCAGGAAATGGGCAAATATCAACTGGTTGAAAAGCTGCTTCTGAACATGAGCGGTAAGCCCCTCAATGCAAGCGAGGACATACTGTGCAAACCCTGCAGGCATCATGACATTAACATGGCTCTGGCTGTGCACTGGGTGGTGTCGGGCAAAAATCACCTGGCTGAAAAACTGCTATTGAACATGAGTAACAAGCCCTCCAATGCCGGTGACAGCATCCTGTGCAGACCCACTGGACAGCTTGATATTGATCTGACTCAGGCACGAAATTGGGAGGTAACAGGAAAACATCATCTGACTGAAAGACTGCTACTGAACCTGAGTGGCAAGGACCCCAAAGCCAGTGAATATCTCCTTTGCCAGGCTTGTGGGCATTACAAAATTGACATAACTCTGGCGTATCACTGGGAACATGGGGGCAAACACAGATTGGCCGAAAGGCTGCTGTTGAGTATGTGTGGCAGACACCCCAATAACCTTGAGGAAATTCTGTGCAAACCCTCCGGGCACTCTGAGATTGACCTGTCCCTGGTGATACTCTGGCAGGAGTCGGACCAACACGAACGGGCTGGAAAGCTGCTGCTGAACATGAGTAACAAGCATCCCGATGCCAGTGAGGATATTCTGTGCCAACCCTCTGGCCATCATGCTGTCGATCTGGCCCTGGTGAGATATTGGCAGACAACAAAAAAATATCATCTCGCTGAGAAGCTACTGCTGAACGTGAGTGGCAAGCATCCCGATGCCAGTGAGGACATTCTCTGCAAACCTTGCGGACGTCATGACATTGATCTGGCTCTGGTTCGCGTCTGGGAGATAATTGACAAACATCGGCTGGCAGAGAGGCTGATTAAAAATTGCAGTGAGTTATATCAATCCAAGGAGTGTCAGCTCACACTCCTGATCTCATCTTGCGAGCAACCGGGATTTATGGAACTGGTTAGCCGCTATCCGGAAGGTGAAAGTAGATTGCTGGCCACTTCAATCCATTATTTCACTCTGGCTTGTGGACAGATAACAAATGATGAACCGGAGTCAGGAAATAAAAACCTGAGTAAAGCCCTTGAGACTGTGGAATCACTCCTGGAAAAGTACCCCACCAGTGCAGCCGGTCTTTCACAAAAAGCGCATTGTCTCAGAATGATGGGTGCCACCGTTGAGGAATGGAAGAAATACTTCAAAAAAGCCACTTCCCTCGACATCAACCGTGGGCATGTGCGTAAAACTGAATTTTGGCGAAGAAACGAAGCTACTGCTCTTCAGAAGCTGCAGGGGCTCAAAGCGCAAATGGATCACAAGGAACTTTAATATCCGTTAACTGTCCAAGAGCCTAGTTTTCCCGGAAGTTTTGATTGCCATGAGTTACGGATTTACAGCAACAGCCAGCGCCACAAGCAATACGACATCACAACCGTCACAGAATCGTGCGACAGGTTCAGAGCATACCTCTAACCTTAACCCTGAAGCTCCAGTGTTCATTCCACGTGCTGAACGCGTTCAACGTATTGATGATCGTTCCAACAGGCTCCCAACTATTTCGGGCAGGCGGGTCACTGCAAACGAAACCTTTGCTCCCCGGACATTTCAACAAAGGAAGAATATCCGCCGTCCTGAAGCCATTAAGGAAGAGATTGATAACGCTTACAAGGCACTGATGAATAAAAAATTCATAGATGCAGAAGCAGCATTCCAGCTCATCCTGGACAAAAACGAGAGCATCTTAAGTAGATCCGAGCACCAGAACGTCGTCATTGGGCTTGCAAGGTCTCTAAAAGAGCAAACCTTCACAAAACAGAAAGAGGCTTGCTCTCGTCTGGAAGAACTCAGATCGAAAGCATCGCTCAATGACTTTGGGGCCTCGACCATTCATAACCTTGATCTGACCCTGAGCCGATGTGAAGAGGCGCTGGGACGCTACCCTGATGCTGAAATGCGACTTCAAGCGCTGAGAAACATCAAGCCCGATGCCGATAAAGAGACCCTCTGCAAGCCTTCTGGCAATTTTGACGCAGATATTGCCAATATACGACTATGGCAGCTTATGGAAAAACACACACAGTCTGAAAGACTCCTGCTGAAAATGGAAGAACAGCTGAAAAGCGAGCTGAAGCGGAGCCGATCCGCTGCAAATAAAAAAAGACTGCGTAAATATCTCCATATCGTAAAACTCGCTCTCGCACGACTCTGGCAGGCGATGAACAAATATGAACTGGCTGAAGATCTGTTGCTTAAGATGAGTAACAAACACCCCGGTGCCAGTGAGGAGACGCTATGCAGGCCTTGCAAAGATCACGACGTAAATCTGGCTCTGGCCAGACTCTGGCAGGACATGGGCAAATATCAACCGACTGAAAAGCTGCTGCTGAACATGAGTGGGAAGCTCCCTGAGGCAAGCGAGGACAGACTGTGCAAACCCTGCAGGCAACATGACATTAACATGGCTCTGGCTGTGCTCTGGGAGCTAATGGGAAAACCTCATCTGACTGAAATACTGCTACTGAACATGAGTAAAAAGCACCCCAAAGCCAGTGAATACCTCCTTTGCCAGGCTTGTGGGCATTACGAGACTGACATGACTCTGGCGCGACACTGGGAGCATGAGGGTCAATACAGATTGGCTGAGTGGCTGCTATTGAGCATGTGTGGCAAACACCCCAAAAACCTTGAGGAAATTCTGTGTAAAGCCTCCGGACACTCTGAGATTGACCTGACCCTGGCGCTACTCTGGCAGAAGATGGACAAATACGAACAGTCTGAAAAGCTGCTGCTAAGCATAAGTGGCAGGCATCCCGATGCCAGTGAAGATATTCTGTGCAAACCCTCTGGCCATCATGCTATTGATCTGACTCTGGTGAGATATTGGGAGATAGCGGACAAAAATCATCTGGCTGAGAAGCTGCTGCTGAACATGAGTGGCAAGCGTCCCGATGCTAGTGAAGACATTCTCTGCAAACCTTGCGGAAATCATGACATTGACCTGGCTCTGGTCCACCTCTGGGAGAAGATTGACAAACGTGGGCTGGCCAGGAGACTGATTGAGAACTGCTGTGAATTATATCATTCGAAAGATTGTCAATTTACACTCTTGATCTTCTCTTGCGGGCAACCAGGATTTATAGAAATGATTAGCCGTTATCCGGAGAATGACAATACATTGCTGGCCACCTCAATCCATTATTTCACTTTGGCTTGTGAGCAGATAATAAATGATGACCCGGAGTCAGGAAAAGAAAACCTGACTCTAGCCCTGGTGACTGTGGAATCACTGCTGGAAAAGTACCCCACCAGTGCGGGCGGTTTTTCGCAAAAAGCACATTGTCTCAGAATGATGGGCACCGATTCGCAGAAATGGCAGAAATATTTCAATAAAGCCAACTTCCTTGATCTGAGCCGGGCACGCAGAGATAAAACTAACTTATGGCGAAGCAGCGAAGCCGCTGCTCTTCAGAAGCTGCAGGGTCTGAAAGAGCAAATGGATCATAAGGAACTTTAATATCTGTTACTTGTCCAACAGCGTAGTTTTCCCTGGAAGTTTTGATTGCCATGAGTTACGGATTCATACCAACAGCCAGCGCCACAACCAATACGACATCGCAACCGTCACAGAATCCTGCGTCAGGTTCAGCGCATACATCTAGCCTTAACCCTGATGCGCCAGAGTTTATTCCACGTGCTGAACGAGCTCAACGTATTGATGGTCATTCGAACAGGCTCCCAACTATTTCAGGCAGGCAAGTCACTGCAGATGAAACCTTTGCTTCCCGGACATTTCAGCAAAGGACGAATGTTTCCTGTCCTGATGCCATTACAGAAGCGATCAACAAGGCTTTCGAAGCACTGACAAATAAAAAATTCATAGATGCAGAAGCAGCTTTCCGGCTCATCCTGGACAAAAACGAGAGCAGCTTAAGCAAATTGCAGCACCAGAGCCTGGTCATAGGGCTTGCAAGGTCTCTAAAAGAGCAAACCTACACAAAACAGAAAGAGGCCTGCTCTCGTCTGGAAGAACTCAGGTCGAAAGCACCGCTCAATGACTTCGGGGCCTCGACCATTCATAGCCTTGACCTGACCCTGAGCCTATGTGAAGAGGCGCTGGGGCAGTATATTGATGCTGAAAAACGACTTTTGAGACTGAGGAACAAAAAGCCTGATGCCGATGAGCAGTCCCTGTGCGAGCCTTCTGACAATTTTGGCGCTGATATGACTATTGGACGACTTTGGCAGTTGATGGAAAAGCACATGTCGGCTGAAACACTAGTGATGAAACTGAGAACAAAGCTGATTATCAGGTTGCAGTCGGCCTCATCCGCTGCCATTGTCAAGGCACTGCACAGAAACCTTCATACCGTAAATCTCTCTCTGGCAATACACTGGCAGGCGATGGGCAAATATAAATGGGCTGAAAGCACGCTGCTGAGCATGATTCGCAGGCATCCCGATGACAGTGAGGAGATCCTGTGCAGTTCCTCCGGAAAACGTGATATTGATCTGGCTCTGGCACGACTCTGGATAGCGATGGGTCAATATGAACGGTCTGAAAGACTGCTGCTGAACGTGATTGGCAAGCACCCTGATAACAGTGAGGAGATTCTGTACAAGCCCTCTGGAAGATATGATTATCATCTGACCCTGGCACGACTCTGGCAGACAATGGGCCAATATCAACGAGCCGAAAGGCTGCTGCTGAAGATGAGTGGCAAGCACCCTGATAACAGTGAGGAGATCCTGTGCAAGCCTTGTGGGAATCATGATATTGACCTGACGCTGGTGCGACACTGGCAGATTTCAGGCAAACATGAACTATCTGAGAGACTGCTGCTGTCCATGACTGGCATCAATCCCGATAACGACGAGGAGATCCTGTGCCAGCCTTGTGGGAATTACGAAGTTGACATAGCTCTGGTGCGACTCTGGAAAATAATGGATAAACATGAACTGTCTGAAAGACTGCTGCTGAGCATGATTAACAGGAGCCCCGATGACAGTGAGGAGATCCTGTGCAAGCCCTCTGGGAATAATAAGATTGACCTGACCCGAGTGCGACTCTGGCAGGAGATCGGCAAAACAAAACTGGCTGAAAAACTGCTGCTGAACATGACCGGCAAGCGCCCCGATGACAGTGAAGAGAATCTGTGCAAGATCTCTGGAAAATATGTTATTGATCTGGCTCTGGCGATACTCTGGCAGGTCATGGGCAACCATGAACAGAGTGAAAGACTGCTGCTGAATATGAGTGGCAAATCCACCAGAGACAGTGAGGACATCCTGTGCAAGCCTTCCGGGATTCAAGAGCTGGACATGGCTCTGGCACGAACCTGGCAGGCGCTTGGCAAATATGAATCGGAAGAAAAACTGCTTAGTCGTGGCTTCGCCTTGTATCGTTCGGATGAATTTGAATTAGCACTATTGTGTTTATCGATTGGACAATCAGTGTTTATGGAAAGGATGACCCGGTATCCGGACAGCGTCAATAAACTACTGGCAACTTCCTTACACTATTTCACTCTGGCTTGTCGGCAAATAATAAAGGATGGCCCAAAGTCAGGAGACGATAACCTTAACAAGGCTCTTGAGCATGTTGAATCAGCATTGGAGAAGTACCCTCCGAATGCTGGCGCTTTTTCGCAAAAAGCACACTGCCTGAGAATGATGGGTGCAGCAGAGCCTGTATGGCGGGAGCTGTTCCTAAAATCAAAATCCCTTGACCCCTTACGTGCAATGAAGAACAAAAACGACTGCTGGCGAAGCATGGAATCAGCTGCCCTTCAGAAAATAAAAAACCTCACAGACTAAATGGATCAAGATGAACTTTTATCTCCGTTAACTGTCCAAGAGCATAGTTTTTCAGTAGAGCTTGATTGCTATGAGTTACGGATTACCACCAGTCAGGAGCAGCGCAGCCCATTCGAGCGCTGCCGTTGGTTCGGCTGCTACCGCCAGTTCGACAACAACCTGTTCGATAACAAAAAGCAAATACACCTTAAACCCTGAAGCTTCAGTATTTATTCCGCATGCTCAGCGTGTTCATGAGCATTCGGTCAAACTTTCAGACATTAAAGACCGACAGGCAGCGGCATGCCAAACGCTTTTACCCCAGACACTTTCGCAATGGACGGAGCCAAAAGACTCTGCGGATATTAAAGGCAGAATCAATGATGCATTCAAAGAACTGACAAAACGAAAATTCATCGATGCAGAAACAGCATTCCGGAACATTTTAAACGAAAACCAGCAGATACTAAGTACATTTGACTACCAGAACGCTACCATAGGGCTTGCAAGGTCGCTAAAAGAGCAAACCCGAAAAAAGCAGCTGGAAGCCTGCTCTCTTCTGGAAAAACTCAGGTTGACTGGATCGTTTACCGAGTTCAGGGCTTCGACCATCCATCACCTTGATCTGACACTGAGCCGATGTGAACAGGTACTGGGAAAATACCTTGAAGCTGAAACACGACTTATAGCGCTGAGGAACCTGAAGTCCGATGCCGATGTTCAGGCACTGTGCACGCCTTCTGGCAATTTTGACGCAGATATTACTAATGCCCGACTGTGGCAGTTGATGAAAAAAAACACGCTGACTGAAGCACTTCTGATGAACATGGGAAAAGCACTGTTTACAGAGCTGCATTCAAACCGGTCCGCTGTCACTTCACAAAAACGGCACAGCTATCTCCATACCGTAAACCTGGCTCTGGCTCGAAACTGGCAATTGACGGGTAAATATGAATGGGCTGAAAACCTGCTGCTTAGCATGATTGTTAAACATCCCAATGCCAGTGAGGAGTTACTGTGCAGCCCCTCTGAGCATCGTGACATTGACCTGGCTCTGGCGCGCGTCTGGCAGATGATGGGCAAATCTGAACGCACTGAAAGACTGCTGCTGAACATGAGTGGCAAGCACCCTGATGGCAGCGAAGAAAGCCTGTGTAAGCCCTGTCCACAGCATGAGATTAATTTGGCTCTGGCAATACTCTGGCAAGAGATGGGCAAACATGAAATGACCGGAAAGTTGCTGCTGAACATGAGCAACAAGCATCCCGATGACAGTGAAGAAAACCTCTGCAAACCTTGTGCGCATCATAACACTGACCTCGCTCTGGCAAGACACTGGGAGGTAATAGGCAAACATACACTGACTGAAAAGCTGCTGCTGAACATCAGTGGCAGGGACCCCCATGATAGTGAAGACATCCTGTGCAAGCCCTCTGGGCAACATGACATTGACCTGGCCCTGGCATGCATCTGGCAGGTGACGGGCAAAAATGAACTGGCTGAAAGACTGCTCTGGCGTTGCAGCAAATTTTATCATTCGGATGAATTTCAATTATCTCTGTTATGTCTGTACGCCGGGCAAACAGGATTTATGGAGATGATTAGCCATTATCCTGAAAGTGCCAACACATTGCTGGTAACCTCGGTCCATTATTTCAATCTGGCTTGTGAACAGATCATCAATGATGACCTGAAGTCAGGAAAGGATAATCTCAATAAAGCTCTTCAATATGTTGAATCAGTTTTGGAGAAGTACCCCCTGAATGCAAGCGCTCATTCACAAAAAGCCCACTGTCTCAGAATGATGGGCGCCAGTGAGGAGGTCTGGCGGGCCTGTTTCAATAAAGCCAGCTTACTTGACTCCAGCCGGACACATAAGAATAAAAATACGTCCTGGCAAAGCTGCGAATCTGCTGCTCTTCAGAAGGTGTTAAGCCACAAAGAACAAGTAAATAAACATGAACCTTTATGCCCATCAGATTCAGAGGCATAGCCAGAGAGATTAGATTGCTATGAATTACGGATTACCACCAACAATCAGCACTGCGACCGGAACAATATCGCAACCTTTACAGCATCGTGCCTCAGGTTCTGACCATAATGCAACAAAGCGTCCATCTGCCATAGACCCGAAAGCTTTAGTGTTTAATCAACCTGCTCAGTGTGCCTGGGAACATTGGAACAGACCCTCCAATATCAGGAACCGGCAAACAACTGTATTCCAATCGCGCTTTCCCCGGGAGTTTCAAACAAGGGCGAATGCCCGTTGTCCTGAAGCTATTCAAAAACAGATCGATAGCGCTTTCGATGAACTAATAAAAGAAAAAAATTTTATCAATGTTGAAAGAATGTTCCGAAGGATCATACAAAATGGCAGGGCCGTACTGGGTGAATTCCACTACCAAAGCTCAGTCATAGGGCTTGCAAGATCGTTGAAAGAACAAACCTACGAAAAGCTGAAAGAGGCCTGTTATCTTCTGGAAGAACTCAGATTGACCGGAACCTTCACTGAGTACGGGGCGTCAACCATTCATAACCTTGATCTAACCCTGAGCCGCTGTGAACAGCTACTTGGAAGAAACCTCCACGCTGAAGCACGACTTTTAGCTCTCAGTAACAAAAAGCCCAATGCTAATGTGCAGACGCTGTGCAAACCTTCCCGCAATTACGAAGTTGATATTTGCCTGACCAGGCAGTGGCAGCTGTTGTACAAATATGAGCTGGTTGAACCGCTACTTCAGAACTTAAAGTCAGAGCTGACTGAAAAGCTGCGGTTATCGACGTTTCCTCGCACCATAAAGAAACTAAGTAAATACCTTCATACCGTCAATATTTCTCTGGTAAGACTCTGGCAGTGTAAGGGTGAGCATAAACCGGCTGAAAGTCTGCTGCTGCAAATGAGTGGCAAGCCCCTCAATGCCTCTGAGGAAATCCTTTGTACTCCCTGTGAGCACCATGACATTAACCTTTGCCTGTCGCGACACTGGCAGATAATGGGCAAACATCAATTGACTGAAAAGCTGCTGTTAAACATGAGCAACAAACGCCCCGATGACACCGAGGATGCCCTGTGTAAGCCCTGTGCTTATCATGATGTCAACCTCTGTCTGGCGCGGCACTGGCAGCTGATGGGCAAATATAAAATGACTGAAAGACTCCTGCTGAACATGAGTGGCAAGCATCCTGATGCCAGTGTCGAGGCCCTCTGCAAGCTCTGTGGGAATTATGACACTGACCTGACTCTGGTGCGACACTGGCAGGTAATGGAGAAGCATGAACTGGCTGAAAGACTGCTGCTGAATATGAGCGGCAAGCACCCCAATGCCAGTGAGCTGTCTCTGTGCCTGCCCTGCGGGCACCACGAAATTGACCTGACTCTGGTACGACTCTGGCAGGGAAAAAGCAAATTTGCGTGGGCTGAAAGGCTGCTGCTGAACATGACTGGCAAGCACCCTGATGCCGGTGAAGAAGTCCTTTGCAAGCCCTTTGGGCATTATGAAATTGACCTGGCTCTGGTGCGACTCTGGCAGTCGCTTGGCAAATATGAACTGGCTGAAAGACTGCTGCTGAACATGACTGGCAAACACCCCGATAATAGTGAAGAGAGCCTGTGGCAACCTTCCGGGCATCATGACATTGACCTGGCTCTGGTGCGACTCTGGCAAACGGCTGGCAAAACGGAACCGGCTATAAGACTGCTTCAGCATTGCTATACAAGATATCGTTCGGATGAATGTGAATCGGCACTGTTTAAATTATTCATTGGGCAAGCAGGGTTTATGGAAATGATTGCCGGGTATCCGAAAAGTGCCAACACATTGCTGGCGACCTCGATCCACTATTATACTCTGGCTTGTAAGCAGATAAGCAAAGATGGCGCGGCGGCAGGAAAAGATAACCTTAACAAGGCGCTTGAGTTTGTGGAATCCGTCATAAAAAATTACCCTCCAAATGCTGGAGCTTATTCGCAAAAAGCCCATTGTCTCAGGATGATGGGCGCCAGTGATCAAGAATGGAATAAATGGTTCTCAAGAACACGATCTGTCGACCCCTTCCGTGTACCGACAGAAAAAAACGAATACTGGCGATGCATCGAATTTGATGCCCTTGACAAGGTACGAGCTTCCAAAGAGTAACCAAGACTGAACAGCCTCCTTCGCGGAAATAACGACCTCCTACTCTTTAGCACATAGCGGTAGTTTGCATTTTGTGGTGCGCAATATTGCTCGTGAAGAAATAGAAGCTCTTGGGTTTTAATCCTTTAGATGAAAAACATAACGTAAGTACTTACTGATTACGAGAGCCTTATCTATTTTGAGCAGCAACATTAATAGTAATTCTACGTAGTGTCATCCGGTTTTTGCGCATATACTCTATTGCCTCCCGGAATCGTGTACCTTTACGTCTGGAGTGCCACCGGAAGATACGACCAGTGCATTTAGCATGTAACCATGCGCCTACCAAAAAGCAAGAGTAAAACGATGGATTTCAGACTGCCCAACCACCATTTCCTGAAACTGCTTGATTTCACTAAAGAGGATATTGCTTCGCTGCTCGATCTGTCAGCGCAGCTGAAGCAGGCCAAAAAAAGCGGTAACGAGCCCCGTTTTCTTGAGGGTCGCAACATCGCATTGATTTTTGAAAAAGCGTCCACCCGAACCCGCTGTGCCTTTGAAGTAGCCAGCTTTGATCAGGGTGCCAATGTGACTTACATTTCCGGTGGCTCACAGATGGGCAGTAAAGAATCTGTGAAAGACACTGCCAGGGTTCTGGGAAGAATGTACGACGGCATTGAGTTTCGTGGCCACTCCCAGCAGCATGTTGAAGAACTGGCAGAATACTCAGGCGTCCCGGTTTGGAATGGCCTGACCGATGACTGGCACCCGACTCAGATTCTGGCAGATTTTCTGACCATGCTGGAACATGGCAAAGGGCGCCCCCTGAACAAACTTAAGCTTTGTTATGCAGGCGATGGCCGGAATAATGTGGCGAACTCACTTCTGGTAGGTTGTGCCAAAATGGGCGTTGACTTCAGAATTGCCGCACCAGAAGGTTATACCCCTGCCCAGGAACTGCTCGAACGCTGCCAGCCATTAGCAGAAAAATCAGGAGCCAGAATCACCGTCACACAGTCCGTAGAAGAAGCGGTGCATGAATGTGACTTTATCTATACCGATGTCTGGGTCTCCATGGGTGAACCGGTAGCGGCCTGGGATGAGCGTGTACGTCTGATGACGCCCTATCAGGTAAATGCCTCTATGCTTGAAAAAACGGGCAATCCTGACGCCCGATTCCTGCATTGCCTGCCCGCTTTTCATAACGATGAAACGACTATTGGCCTTGAGATTGCCAGTAAATACGGCATGTCGGGCCTGGAAGTAACGGAAGATGTTTTTGAGTCTGAACACTCCATCGTTTTTGATCAGGCAGAAAACCGTATGCACACCATCAAGGCCGTTATGGTGGCTACACTGGGAGCCTGACCGGTCAGAGCAAAACGACGGTAATCGAAGAGAGATATTTATTGTGCCAAGAGTGAACCTGACAAAGTCTCGAGACTGAAACGTCCGGAATTGTCTACTATTGAGTAAATTTTGCAATGCAACCCGGCTGCTGCAGAGACTGCGGAGCTATCACTCCAAAACCTTCTGCAGCCCGGTAATATCTGATCGCCAGCCCCTCAAGTTTATAGGCGACAGATAACTTATGATTAACCAGAGGCCCTTTGATCCTGACCTGAACCGCCATGACCATGAGTTTCTTTTTTTAGGTTAAGAGAGGCACATGGTGATTAAGTTCCGGCTTTCCGGTCAATCGTCCCGATTTTTCAGTTCCCAAGCCGTATAGAGGAGCAGAAATGCCCCAGAGTCTATTGCGATACACCAACATTCTCAGCATTGTTGGTGACTTGATTCGCGTTCAAGTGCCTAACCTGACGGCAGGCAATGCCCGGGCCAGCTATGGCGATCTGGCGATGATCGAACAAAACGGACAGGTTTATTCCCTGGCCCAGATCATCAAGATTGATCACGAAGAAGTTTCCCTGCAGGTATTTGCCGGCACCAAGGGCCTCTCTACTGATGCCTCCGTCTGCTTCCTGGGCGAGCCTATGAAGGCCACCTATTCTCCCAACATCCTGGGCCGCATTTTTAACGGTGCCGGTGAACCTATTGATGGTGGTCCGGCTCTGGAGCAAGACCCCAAGGTTGAAATTGACGGCCCGTCGGTAAACCCAGTCCGTCGTGTACTGGCGTCAAGAATGGTACGAACCAATGTTCCAATGATTGACGTATTCAACACCCTGGTTGAATCACAGAAGATCCCCATTTTCTCGGTGGCCGGTGAACCTTACAACCGGTTCCTCGCCCGTATTGCCATTCAGGCTGAAGCTGACGTGGTCGTGTTTGCTGGCATGGGCCTGATCTTCGACGATTACCACTTCTTCCGTACAACCTTTGAAGAAGCTGGTGTATCTTCCCGTACCGTCATGTTTACCAACCAGGCCTCTGATCCGACCGTTGAACGTCTTCTGACGCCTGATATGGCGCTGGCAGTGGCAGAGCACTTTGCCGTGAACGAAAGCAAGAAGGTTCTGGTTCTGCTAACCGATATGACCTCCTACGCTGACGCCATGAAAGAGATCGGCGTAGCAATGGACAAGATCCCGGCTAACCGGGGTTACATGGGTGACCTCTACTCCCAGCTGGCCAAGCGTTATGAAAAAGCCTGTGATTACAAGGGTGCAGGCTCTGTCACCATCCTCGCGGTAACCACCATGCCGGGCAACGATGTCACTCACCCGGTGCCGGATAACACCGGTTACATCACCGAAGGTCAGTTCTACCTGCACAATGGCGTCATTGATCCATTCGGTTCTCTGTCCCGTTTGAAACAGATGATTCAGGGCAAAGAAACCCGCGACGACCATGCTCACATCATGAACACCATGATCCGTTTCTACTCCGACTCTGTGAATGCCCAGCAGAAACAGGCCATGGCCTTTGAATTGTCCAGCTACGACCTGAAAGCGATCGCCTTCGGTGAAAAATTCAAAAGTCGCTTCATGGTTCTTGAAGCCCGGATGGGTCTGGAAGAAGCCCTGGATCTTTGCTGGCAGACACTGGCTGAATGTTTTGAACCCGAAGAAACCCTGCTCAAACAGAGCCTGCTGGACAAGTACTGGCCTGGTCTTGACGAAGCCAGAGAATCCGCCGGGGCCACTGAAAAGTCTGGCTCGGAAACAGCTGCGACAGAGGCTTAAACCATGGCCAAGGTAGCCCTCAATAAAAGCTCGCTGAACAAAGAAAAACGCAGCCTCAAAACCTACAACCGTTATCTGCCGGCACTGGAATTGAAGCGCCAACAGTTGATGGTTGAACGGAAAAAGGCTGAAGAGGCGCTGGCAGAAACCCGGTCTCATCTGGCGGACGTTGAGCGTCTGGTCAGGGAACAGCTCCCGATGCTGGCCCGGGAAGATGTGCCTCTGGAAGGATTGGTCAAGGTAACCAGAGTCAAATTGATCGATGAGAATATCGTGGGTACGGCAGTACCCAGGGTAGAGAACATCGCCATTAGCCTGAAAGCCTACAGTGACCTGGCCAAGCCAGTCTGGGTCGACTTTCTGGTTGAACTGCTTCAGCAGATGGTGCGTCTACGCATTGAGTACCAGGTGCGCGAGCTGCGTCATAAAGAGCTCGACAAGGCCACCCGGACAACATCCCAAAGGGTAAATCTGTTTTCCAAGGTACTGATTCCGCAAACCCGCAAGAGTATCCAGAAAATCCAGATCTACCTGTCTGACCAGGATCGTGCCAACGTCATGAACGCCAAGCTCTCCAAGGGTAAAGTGCTGGCTCAGGAAGCCAGGTTGGCCAGAGCCCGTGAACTGGAATCACTGGAGGCAGACGTCAATGGCCATTAAACGGCTGAATAAAATTACCCTATACGGGCCCGGAGAAGACAAAAGCCGGATTCTTCAGGGACTCCAGACTCTGGGATGCATGCACCTGATTCCACTGTCCGATAACAACGTGGATCAGAGCCTGCGCATGCAACCGGCACAGGCCAGTGAAGCTATAGCCTGGCTGGAGCGCTCACCACGAACACGTCGACAGCTCAAAGACAAAAACCATGTCTGCATTGATCAGGTCGTTGCCGAGGTTCTGGACAACAAGACCTCTGTTCGGGAAGTGTCCGATGCCCGTGACAAACTGGTTGAGCGAATCCGTGAAGTTCGTCAGTGGGGAGAGTTCAGCTTGCCCAGCCTGTCCGACCTGAATGGCCAGCGCTTCTGGTTTTATGTCGTTCCTTTGGGTGAAATGGAGGCTCTCTCCGAAGTCCTGAAGGAAGATGACCTGCCCTGGGAGGAAATTCACAGGGACCATCGCCAGGCCTATGTGATTGTCATTTCTACCAGTGAACCGGCAGAAGACCTGCTGCCAGTACCACGCTCCCATGTAGGTATGGTGCCTCTTTCCAGACTTGAAACGGAACTGGAAGAGTCTGAGCATCTGCTGGAAGAACTGCTGGCAGAGCGTGAAGCTCTGACCCGCTGGCACTATCTGCTGGGTCAGACGGTGGCAGCCAGATTGGACCAGGCTGCCCTGGAAGAAGCCAGCAGTGGCACTCAGGATGAGGGAACTTTCTTCCTGGTTCAGGGCTGGGTAGCGGTATCGGAGAAAAAAGCGGTGGAGGCTTTTTGTCTGGAAAACGGCGTTGCGGCGATCTTCGAGGAGCCCTCTGAAGAAGACAATCCGCCTACCCTGCTGGCAAAATCCGACAGCATTGGCGGTGGCTCAGATGCATTGGGCTTCTTCCAGACACCCAACTATCGTACCTGGGACCCGGGCAATCTGGTCTTTTACTCGTTTTCACTGTTCTTCGCCATGATCATGAGTGACGCCATGTACAGCCTGCTGTTTGGTGGCATCGTGTTCATGTTCCGCAAGAACCTGAAAAAAACCGAGGCCGGTTCACGCCTGATGAATCTGGCTTACTTCATGTCAGCGGCCGGCGTTGTCTGGGGTGTTCTGATTGGCAGTTACTTTGGTGTGGCACCAGAATCGGGGGGGATTCTCGGTCATCTGGCCGTCATCAACCTGAACAACTACAGCGCCATGATGAAACTGTCGGTCTTTGTCGGTGTGACACATTTGATCATTGCCAACATCATGACGGCAGTGGTCAACCGGGGTAGCAGTCATGCGCTCGCCCCGGTTGGCTGGGCAATTATTATGGCCTCGGGTTTGTCAATGTGGCTGGGCACGACTGGTACTCTGCCGACTGTTTTTGCCGACAAGGTTGGACCTGCCGGGCTGATCACAGGTGCTTTACTGGTGTTCCTGTTTACCAGCACCCGTCCGGTTCGCTCCATCGGCAGTCTTTGCCTCAGAGGTCTGGACGGCCTGAAAGGTATTTATAACATCACCTCCGCTTTCGGTGACGTGCTGAGTTACATGCGTCTGTTTGCCCTGGGTCTTTCCGGTGCCTCCCTGGCAATGACCTTCAACACCCTGGCTATGGACGCCCTGGATTCCAGTCCGGTCATTGGCGTGCTGTTCAGCGGCCTGATTCTGCTGCTGGGACACATACTCAACTTTGCCCTTTGCATCATGAGCGGTGTCGTACATGGCATGCGTCTCAACGTGATTGAATTCGTTAACTGGGGACTGTCCGACGAGGGCTACCCATTCAAATCTTTTAGAAAACAAGAGGATTAAACATGGAAAATCTGATCTTGGCCCTGGGCTGGATAGGCGTATTTGCACCGGTTGCACTGGGGGCAGTGGGTTCAGCCATTGGCTGTTCAGTCGCTGGTCAGGCGGCCTGTGGTGCCATGCTGGATGTTGAAAGTGGCTACGGTAAATTTATCGGCCTGTCGGCAATGCCTTCATCACAGGTTATATACGGCATTGTAATCATGTTCACCCTCAGCGGTATCGGTGTTTCCGATAACAGCGCCCCGGGCCTGCTGGGTATTGGTCTGCTGACCGGTATTGCCCTGATGTACTCTGCTATCTACCAGGGTCAGGCAGTTGCCGCTTGTATCAATGCCTCCAAGAACAAACCGGAAGTCTTTGGCCTTTCCATTGCGCCTGCTGCAATTGTTGAGGGCTTTTCGGTATTCGCATTCGTATTTGCTCTGGTGCTGGGTCAGCAGATCACGGCCTGATCAGAAGACTGTGAACAATTGACGGTGGACTGTTAACCAGAGGAATAAATTATGACAGCAGCAATGAATCCTGGCGGCCAGAACGTCTCTGTTGGCGTCCAGGAGCTGATCGAAAAACTGCGCAATCAGGGCGTACAGGACGGTCGTGAGCGGGCTGACCGGATTGTCAGCGAGGCCCAGAGCCATGCCGCCGAGCTGGTCCGGGAAGCTCAGGCGAAAGCCGACATGATTGTCAGCAAAGCCCGTGAAGAGGCGGACTTTATCACCCAATCCGGTCAGGAAGCCCTGCAACTCGCGGAGCGTAATGCCGTTCTGGAGCTGAAAGATTACCTGTTGGAAAAATTCTCCGGACAGATCAGCGCCCTGGTCAGCGGCTCCCTCGAGAAAGAAGAAGTGCTCAAGCAGATGATTCTTGAAGTGGCGGGCGAAAATAACCTGCATGGCGAGAAAAACCTCGAAGTGGTCCTGCCTCGCAAGGTCATTGGTCTTGATGAGCTGCGCAAAAACCCGGACCTGGTTAAAAAAGGTCCTCTGTTGGACTTCGTCACTGGTCAGGCTGCTGAAATGCTTCAGGAGGGGGTGACTTTCTCGGTAGGCAAGACCAGTCAGAGCGGTATCAAATTCCGTCTTCAGGACAAGGAGATCGAAGTAGAACTGAGTGACCAAACCGTCACTGCTGTCTTACTGAGGCACCTTCAGCCTCGTTTCCGGGCGCTGCTGGAAGGTATCGTCAAATAATGAGTTAAGAGTCGGAAGTTGACAGTCAAGACTGAAAACGCCGGACTTTTTGGGAGCATGAAATGGCAGAAAACGCCTATTACACCCTGGTGACTTCGCTGCCTCACATCGATTCACTGTTTGACAGCAAGATCACTCCGATCTCCCGTCTGCAACTGGATCGACGCCTCTCCATGTTGAATCAGGAAGACAAGGATACCCTGATCAAGGTCGAGCAGCTTATGCACTGGAGCCACCTGGGTGAAGATGTAGACGAGGCAGCCCTGATCAAGCTGGCTGCCCGTCTGCATGGAGAACTTCCCAGCCAGACTCTGCGTGATCTGATCAACTGGCGGCTGGACATGAGAACGGTCATGGCAGCACTGCGTCGTAAAATGCAGGGCAAGCAGGCACCGGGCGATCCTCAGTGGAGCTTCGGTACCCGCTATGCTTACATTCGCCGCAACTGGAGCAACCCGACACTAGGCCTTCAGCATGCCTTCCCATGGATTCCACAGGCTATTGATTGCCTGAACAAGCAGGACTATCTGACACTGGAGAAAACCCTGCTGGAAGCCGTGTGGCGCCGACTGGACGACGCTGGCAGACAACACAGCTTCGACTTTGAAGCGGTTGTGATCTATCTTCTGCGCTGGAACCTGGTCGCCCGCTGGACAGCCTACGACGGTGACCAGGCAGTGGAACGTTTTAACGAATTGACCGACCTGGCGCTGGGCGAATTTGTCCACCCACTATCTGGAACCAGTACCTGGGGGACAGCCTGATATAAGCAGCCATGAAAAGATACAGCATCCCTCTGATGCCTGAGGACTCTATCGTCATGGCAAGCAGTAAACAGCTTTTGGAAAACGCCAATGAGTGAACAGACAAACACAGAACCGGAACAGCAGGCACTGGCCCAAGGAGCCTCTGCCCAAGTCGTTGCCGTAATGGGTGATATCATCACCATCAAGAGTCTGGGCAGTAAGCCACTGACCAAAAACGAAGTCGTCTATGTGATGCCCGGCCGTCGTTCCAATGAACAGGTTGAAGAGCAACTGATGGCGGAAGTCCTGAGGGTTCGCGGTGATATCGCAGATATTCAGGTTTACGAAGACACCCGGGGTGTCGCGGTAGGTGATGCTATCATCCAAACGGGGCAGCTGCTCTCACTGGAATTGGGTCCCGGCATTCTTTCCATGATCTACGATGGTCTGCAGAACCCTCTGGAAAGACTGGCGTCTCTGCACGGCAAGTTCTTGCAGCGTGGTGTTCAGATTGATGCGCTTGATCGCAGTCAGACATGGGCATTCACAGCTGTGGCCAAGATTGGCGACAAACTTCACGCGGGTGAAACCTTTGGTACGGTCCCGGAAGGTCGCTTTACCCACAAAATCATGATTCCTTTCAACACCGAAGGTGAAGTGGAAGTGATCTGGATTCAGGAAGGCTCCTTCAGCGTTGATACCGTTGTTGCCAAAGTGCGCAATCAGATGGGAGACGAGGTTGCCCTGACCATGGTTCAAAAGTGGCCAGTGCGTCACTCCATTTCTGAAACCCTGTCCAGAAAAGGTAAAACTGAACGTCAGTATCCTGATACTCCCCTGGTCACCACCCAGAGAATCGTGGACACTTTCTTCCCCATTGCCCGTGGTGGCACCGGTTGTATCCCCGGTCCATTCGGTTCCGGAAAAACGGTACTCCAGCACTCTTTCTCCCGTTACTGCGATGCCGACATCGTCATTGTAACAGCCTGTGGTGAACGTGCCGGTGAGGTGGTGGAAACCATTGAAGAATTCCCGCACCTGCAAGATCCAACAACAGGCGGCTCTCTCATCGACCGCACCGTCATCATCTGTAATACCTCATCCATGCCGGTAGCTGCCCGTGAGGCTTCTATCTACACGGGTCTGACACTGGGTGAGTACTATCGTCAGATGGGATACAACGTCCTCGCTCTGGCAGACTCAACTTCCCGCTGGGCCCAGGCCATGCGTGAGACCTCCAACCGTCTGGAAGAAATTCCGGGTGAAGAAGGCTTCCCTGCTTACATGGACTCCGCCATTAAAGGTGTATACGAGCGTTGTGGTGTGATTCGTAACGAAGAAGGAGACGAAGGTTCCCTGACTCTGGTAGGCTCCGTATCTCCTGCCGGTGGTAACTTCGAGGAGCCTGTCACCCAGGCCACTCTGAGTACGGTCAAAACTTTTCTGGGGCTGTCGTACGACCGCGCCTACAAGCGTTTCTACCCTGCCATAGATCCACTGATCTCCTGGTCCCGTTATCTTGATCAGTTGTCCGATTGGTACAGCAAAAACCTGTCCCCTGACTGGGTCGATACCGTCAAGGCAATGCAGGCTCTGCTTGTCAAAGGTGACAGCATTAACCAGATGATGCAGGTGACCGGTGAAGAAGGTATTACTCTGGAAGATTACGTTACTTTCCAGAAGTCTTTCTTCCTGGATATGGTTTACCTCCAGCAGGACGCCTTTGATGACGTCGACAGCAGTTGCCCACTGAGTCGCCAGCAGGCCTGCTTCGAGCTGGTTGTGAGCCTGATCAGTCAGCAGTACGCCTTCAAGGATAAAGAAGTTGCCCGTGACTACTTCGTCAAGCTGACCGGCCTGCTCAAGAACCTGAACTATTCACACGACGGTTCCCCTGAATACAACGGCTATCTGCAGAAGATCGAAGAGTTAAGGAGTCAGTACATTAGTACCGCAGCCGCAGCCTGATTCTGAGTGGCTCACCAGTTAGGCTGAGGCTACCGCCTCAGCCCACTTTCCCTTTTGACACTTTCCCTTTTGACACCCACCAGACGACGGGGATTACTGTTAGTCACCTGACAGGTTCCTGTTTCGCAGTTCGTTGCTCAGAGAACACAACAAACTGTGACTGGCTCCCATCAGACCTTCCCAATAATGATCTTCTGAAACAGCTGAAACAGGTCTCATATCTTTACCTGCTCATTGGCCAGAATTTGGATATTTAGACACTTGAACTTGCAGCTCTCCATTTAACTGCTAAAAGTTTTGGGTACTTACAAATTCTCTCAACCGCTTACCGGGACAGCCATGAGCGATTAACAGCCATGAGCGATTAACAGCCATACGCGATTAACAGCCATGAGCTACTGACTGGAATCTGCATCCTTGGCTGGTATGGAAATCACTTTTCGCAGTATCAGAACTACTCCGCTCTGAGGTATTAGAATGACAAATACTCACCCCAATGCACTAAGCCTTGCTGTGACCTTTGCAATCTGCTCTTCCATCACTGGCACACAAGCACTGGCCGATCGCAAGCTGCAGACAAAATCTGCCGATATTCTGGGCAATGGACATGTGGAGTTCACTCAGAGTGTGGTCAGGGTTCAGCCAACTTCAGGTGATGACCAACAGCCAATACCCAAATCCATTACAACCACCTACCCTTATGAGCCTGCAGTAAATGAGGACCTTCTCTATCCTTCTATAAGCTTTTCAGAAATTTTTTATAATACTCGTTGCACAGTTTCCAGTGTTGATCAGTTTGAGACAGACGAGAATAATGTTGCCAGGAAATACACCAAAGTCCTGAAGGCGTATTCAGGATCACCCATAACCTTGAAGAAAACGAACTGCTCATTGAAGTCAGAGGCGGAATGACCGATCAGGATTCAATTGAGGTTATTCGTAAAGGATGGCAATCGCATGGCATCAAATCACTGGAACCGTCAACAAAAATCGCCACCCCCATACAACTGGCTGATGTGCTGGACGCCGCCAACGACAGAGCAGGAAACCTCGGCTCAAGTGATCACTATGTTGCCCTTGCCACCATAGAAGTAGAAAAAGTTGAGGTCAATGGGCGCACCTTCATGCGTCTTGTCGCTTCGGGCGTTCAGCCCCCTGAACTGGATCGTCTGGGGCAATCGCTCTTTGTCAATGACGATGCTCTCCTGGCAGCCGCCGCCTCTGCCTATATTCAGGTTCATGTTCTGGAAGAGGATTTACAACAGCAGGCTCTTAATGAACTCCTGGCACACAGCAAACCCGTCGGCTACGTTGTAAAGGCCGAAGATGACACAGAGGTTTATCCTGCGCCTGCGGGCTATCCGAAGCTGGAAGTATCAGAAGCTTCGGAGGGAGTGATTGTTTTCCATGGCCAGAGGCTGAATCCGCAAGATGTCGCTTTTGTAGAAAACCTTCATAAACTCTGGGTAGAAACAGAGGCAAACAAACCCGCTCCAGCAACAGTGGTCAATAAACATAAGGTCGGAAGCTACCGGTACGCCATTCGATGCAGGCAGATGGCACTGCTGGAGGAGCTTGTAGCGACCCACTCTACCGGAGCTGACAAAGATCAACCGGTGACGTATACAGACGAAGATCTGCAGGCGTTTCGTGCGCTTTCACACTACGAATATCTCCAGCAGGCATTGGCCAGTGCTGCTGCAGCAGCTCCAGCAGATGAATTTGAATTCTCAATGGAACAGGTCAGAGTTGCTTCGTCTGTCATCACGCCAACCTGGATGCAGATTCAACTCGCCAGACACTTCAGTTTCAAACCCGCACTAAGACACCATCTAATCATTAAGAGTTTTGCTAAGGGTATTTTGAGTAATCTACTCACCGCCGACTCATTAATGCTCGATGCTTTAGCTCACAACGAAGAGTTTGCTTCCAGAGTCTTGAGCGACATCGCCAACCAAATGGTTCAGATGGAAATGAAGCTGACAAAGCATATGGCCTTAGAGGGTAAGCTGGCTCAGATTACAAACGAGCTGAAACTCCTGTCGGAGAAAGCCGCTATCAGTGAGGAAGAAAAACTCTATGCAGTTCAACTCAAGCAAAAAGTTGAGAGTCAGCTTGCAGAGAATCGTGAAGTGATTGAACAGCTGCAAGAGCATTCAGATCAACTTAAGCAGGAAGTCAAACGAATTCCAGAGCTGGAACAACAAGTTAGTCATGCCAGAGAAGAGGCCATAAAAAATTACAACACTCAACTGGCAGCAGAACTGGGTATTGACAACTGGGATGATACCCAGCCATCCGAAGAACAAATCAGACTCATTATAAAAAAAATTCATAAAATGAACCTGGCGGTGGCCGCAACATTCGCTGCAACAGGAGAGTCTTATGAAGAAGCTCCAGAGGCAAAACTGGCGGCGATTGAAAGCGTGTTAGGAATTACTCCGGACGATGAAAACGACCTTGGTTCCCGCTTTGCGTTTATTCAAGAGTACATGGAGCAACGGGCAGAACTCGCCGAAGAAGAGGCGCTGGCTGTTATAGAAGATCAACTCGGGCTGATGCCGATTAACAAAGATGACCTGAAGGCCCGTCACCAGGCCATTCAGAAACATCTTGAGCATCAACAGGGGCTGGAAATACAGAAAAAACAGTTGACGGATCTTCAGAAGGAAGTCGATCAAACTCTGAATAAGAGAAAAGACTATCACATAACATTAACAGCACACATAGACAAATATAACATCCAGCTGGCAGAAGAGCTTGGTATTGATAGCACGCCATCAGAAGAGCAAGCCAGACTCATTAGAGAGAAAATTAATGAAATCGAGAGTTCAGCTGCCGCAACAGAACAACAGCGGGCTAAAGCTTTAAAAGTAAAAATGGCGGAGATTGAAAAAGGGCTCAAACTGACTCCAGACAATGAAAACGATCTGATTAGCCGCTTTGATTCCATTCACAAGGCCGCCCAATACTTCAAGCAACTGCAGATAGAAGTAACCGATGATGTTGTAAAAAACAGGCTGACAGACATTGAAATACAGCTCGGCCTTTTCCCGGTTGACGATAAAAATCTGGAAGCCCGTTTCCAGACTGTTCAGCTGCACCTGAAACAGCAGGCAGCTCAGATAGATCGAGAACGCTTTCTGCAGCAGAACATCAGAAAAGATTCGAAAGTAGTCGCTGAAATCAAACCTCGCTATGCAACCATTGCCGCACATCTGAACATTCAGAATTTTGATAGCGATGCAGATATTGATGAACAGCAAGAAAGCCTGCTTAAAAAAATCAAGATGATGGAGAATTCAAAACAGTACCTGATTCAAAGACTTTCGGCACTGGAAGACCATCCGGAACGGCTGCATCATAAAGTTGAGGCTGATCAACAGGATGCAGAGAATTCTTACACCGAGGCCAGAAAAGGCGCTTTAGAAGCGGTTCTTGGTATTAAGCTGAATGAGGAAGACCCCGTCACTCTGGAGTCAACCGTCTACGAGAAGCTCTCCAGACTTGCAGAACTGGAACAAGAACTGGAAGACGTCAGAATTCCGGGCCATCCCAAAGCCAAGCCTGAAGTAATTGAGAAACTGAGTGCCGTGGAAGATGCCATGGAGATGACTCTCCCCGGTGGAGAGGAAGACGTTTATCTCCGGCGCGAGGCTATTTCTGATGATATAAAGACATACATCATGGAAGCCGGAAAAAGGTCAGAGGAAGAGGCTCTGAACATCCTGGAAGCACTGGAAGAAATATTCCACCTCGAAATCGACAAATATGCTGGCAAAGAAGCAAGACTTGAAACAGTTCGTTCAAAGTTTAACGACGATGATATATCAGAATACCAGCTGGACGAGATGGTTAAGATCCTCACGGACGACATAACGCTGGAGGATCCGGAGAAAGGAGATATGCGGCTCGACAGGCTTCGTGAGCATCTGACCTCTCGAGTCGAAGAATCCGATCTGCGAGCCAGAGAACACCAGCTTAAATATCTTACTGATATTGAGAAAAAGCTGGGTATCAACCCTCAGAAAAACCCTGCTGCTAATAAAAGACACGTGGCTTTCACTGACAAGCTGGCCAGTGATATGAAGTTAGAGTTTGAAAAGGATCTCAGCCTGTCTGACCGGATGTATGCTCTGGGTGCCGTACTTCGCAAAATGATGGATGAATTGCACAAAGGCTATAGGGATGAAGCTGCCAAAAGAACCTTTAACAATGGATTGGCTCGTAAACTCAACATTAAGGAGTATAAAGATGATGCCGCTATCCACGACCAGATCGAGCTGATTAACGGCAAACTCCAGCAACTGACCCAGCAACTGGATCAAGAATCGATGGATGCAGGTCAGCCTGAAGTTGAAGAGCGTGTCGCAGCCATTGAAGATGAGCTTGACAGGCAATTGGGCCGCCTTGGACCTAAACCCCGATTCGTTCTTGAACGTGATGTCGCCACAGCCAGGCAAGTCATAGAAAGAGCTAACACTGAGCTGGCAGGTGCTCATCGCAAGCTGAATGATCTTCGTCGCAAACAATTAGTGCTGGTAAATCGCGATGGCATTGAACCTATCTCGGATGAAGATAACAGCGCTCTCAATCAGGCAATGGAAAAAATACAGACCGAACTGGGTCTGCCTGCAGGTGACGAACAAACCCCTGAAGAACGAGTAGACGACATCAACCGCTTTATGCAGAGAGACGGTGCAGAGAGACGAGATGAAATCATTGATAAACTGGAGGCTGCCACAAAAAACCTGAACATCCAGATAAAAGATCACCTCCGATTACCGAAACAAGCTGATTATTTTGCCATTACAGCCTTCGCAAAAATTCATGGCCGGGACGAAATCAATGAAGTCGATGAGACATTAGGTGAACTGCCTTTAACCAGAAAAAAATACACTCAGGTCACGGAATTCCTGAGTGTACACGACAGAAAAGGCATGGACATAGAATCTGCACGGCATCAAAAGGCGCTTGCACAAGAGAATCTGGATCGTAAAAAAGAGGAGATTAACAAAGCCGGAGGCATCGAACAAAAAGTTAAAACCGAACATGAGAACGAATTTGAATCGCAGAGTACAGACCCTGAGCAGACCGACCTGAAGCAAACCCCGGAGCAGAAAAGTGACGCTGAATCAGAAGCATCGAAAGTTCCGGAGGCTCATAAAGCGAATATTGAAGCCACTGAGAAAGCCACAGGCTCTGAATCAGACTCTACTGATATTGAGAAACGGGATTCCCTGAGGTGTTTGATCGAGAACGATGTATCGGCAGTGGCTCGCGGGCTAGCTGTCCAAGAGGATATGGATCGAAAAAAAGAGGCGATTGAGAACGAGATAGAGCTGCTGGATCTGGCCCTGAAGCAGAAATGTGATGCTTTATCAAAAGCAGAAATCGCTCTGGCGGAACATCACAAAACGGCTCTTGAGGCCATTGAAGAAGCTGTGGGTCTTAAACCAGACTCTTCTGAGACCAGTGAACAGCGGATCAGTGCCCTGAGAAAAAAACAGCTGCAACTGGGCGGGGAAGATGGCACTGGCGGCAGGATCCAACGACTGATTCAGGAACAGGCCCGCCTGGAAGGTGAGATAGAAACCAGGAAAGCAGACATTGAGAGAATGAAGGAGAACCTGAAGACTGCAGAGCAAACCGCCGAAAACGACGGCGGCCCCTTCCAGTACACACCGAGACAGGTAAAAGTTCTGGCTGATATTTACGATTTCACGCAGCAGCACTCTCTCTGGAAACAAGCTCTGGAAGCCGCAATAGGTCTGGCAGCCTCTTCAGAAAAGAGCAGAAAGGCAATACCTTGCCTTGCGACCTTCGATTTTGACGATGAGTTTGCGCCCATTCGCTTACAGGCAATGGCCGGACAAGATCTGACGTTTGATCAGGCCGGTCGGATGGTGGAAGTTTTCAGAAGCCTCAAGGCAGACTTCCCCTCCCCCCCTCCTCCTTTCGAGCCTGAGAGAGATCAGCCCCAGACCCTCATTGAACAAGTCCAGATTCTGGCGCACCGAGCCAGGAATGAGATAGGAAGAGGTGCTAAATATTACGACGAAATCATTAACGGCATGGGTGAAACAGCCATTTACTTCGTCGAACATGAATCAGGGCACCTGAAAAGCTTCTCGGAATACTTCGAGATCCATTCTGCCAGTGGTAACAAGATCATAACACTGCTGCGTGAAGGTCTGATCAGCAAGGTTGAACTTGAGAACTACATAAAGGCCGTCAGAGGTGTCGACGGTTATCAGACAGTGGATGAGTTTGAACACTTCCTTGGCTACAACCAGGGCGTCAAGGTGCCTGAGTTCAGGAAGGTTGTTCAGATGCTGTCCGACAAGGGGGCTGAGGAACTTATGCGCAGTGCCTTTACTCCTGTGGCCGTCACCGGCTCTGGCCCAGCCGGTATGAAAGAGTCTGTTGCCGGCATGAAAGACTACGCAGCTGCGGTCATCGCCAATTACGTTCTTGACGATATTGCCTTTGAAAACGGCCGCAAGACGGCGGCATTTCTGGCTAATGTTCAGGATACCCTGACACCTTATGCCCACATTGCTGGCCTGCCTGAATCCGACCTGATCAAGATTATCAACAGCACATTGATGCAGGCTCATGCTGCAGCGGTTGAGCAACAGCTCAATGAGTACTGGGTCAGACCTTCAGCCTTCCTGGTACAGGCTGTCACCTGGTACTTCTCAAGCTACAAACCACTACTGGTGGCCCATACCGCCTGCCAGGCTGCCAGGCTGTCACTCTCAAACATGTCATTCCTCTATCTGCTGGACCTGACCAACAGGGGTGATTACGCACACAGAATGATCACACCTTTCGAGCACTGGCTGGAACGCTATGGTGTTGATTCTCAACGAGCCGGCCAATACGCCTACCATAATCAAATTGAGCAAGTCTCCGAAGTGGGCGGGCTGGCCATGCCATTGGGTAAAGCTGCTTCCTCCGTCATTCTGCTGAAAACCGGCTCCATGCTGTTTGCCCGGCAGCACAATGCCAACCCCCATATGTATCGCAGTATTTCCCGTCTGGTGCCCGAAATAGTGAAATCCATGGGTTCCGCGCAAGGGGTTCAGGTACCGCTGCTGCGCCGGGTGACACCACAAAAAGTGAAAAGTCTGGCCTCTGCCACCGCCGGCCTCATGCTAGGTCCGGTAGCTACTGTTGGAGCCTACGCCCATGGGCTGATCTCCGGTTTTACCTATGCTCAAACATTCGGATTTGCCCTGGCGTCGAGCCTCACTTTCGACTTCTTTATGAACGACAATAAAATACTCACTCAGTGGCTGGGTGGCCCCCTGGGCCGAAGCCTTGATAAAATTAATCGCTGGCGAGGCGTGGGCGAATCGGACCATGAATATGTGAGACGTACGGCTATTGCCACACCTCAACGCTCCGGTGAAAGCGACGGGGAGTATGCAAATCGTGTTAAAGCGGGCAACATGATGCTTGGCTGGACAAGACATGAAAATTATCTGCAGTTCCGTGAACGCCGTGATCGCACCCTAAAACTCTTTGAGCATGGCTGGGAGAAATACTTCAAAGAAAATGTGCCCAAATGGTCATTCTCCCATTCAGAGAGTGTGCCTTACTCTTACACTCTGGGAACCTTCTTCGAGTGGCAAAAGCCCGACGATAAGAAACTTTCTGCCCATGGTCAACTACCCGCCCCCAGAGGGACGGGCTTGTAAAAGCCCTTGTTGACCAAGGCACTATTCCAGGAGAGAAAAAAACTATTTTCAAACTAATCGGTGTACTCATCTCCGAGGAAGTAGAATGACAAATGCTTGCCCCAATGCTTTAAGCCTTGCTGTAATCGCTGTGATCGGCTCGTCCTTCACTGGCACACAGGCACTGGCTGATCGATGGCTGCAGACCAAATCTATCCATATTCAGGCCAGTGGACATAAGGAGTTTACCCACAGTGACGTCGTGGTTCGACCAACTTTAGGTCTTGACCAGCAGCCAATACCCAACTCCTTTACAACCACCTACCCTCATACTATCTTCAGAGAAGACTGCTATCACCTTCCTAAAGCAAGCTTTACACAAATAATTTCTGATCTTGAAGGCAAAGTTTCCAGTGTTGATCTGTTTCAAACAGGCGACAATGGCGTTGCTCAAAAATACACCAAAGTCCTGAAGTTAGATGATGAGGAAGTCTTCAGGTTCACCCATAACCTTGAAGAAACGAAACTGGTCATTGAAGTCAGAGCCGGAATGACCGATGAGGATTCAATTAATGCTGTTCGTGCATTTCATGACGAGAAACCATTAGAACCGTTTACGAAAATCGCCGCCCCCCCGCAACTGGCTGAATTACTGGCAGCTGTCTACGACAGAAAAGGAAATCTGGGCGCCAATGATCACTATATTGCCCTTGCCACCATTGAAGTAGAAAAAGTTGAAGTGAATGGACGTACTTTCATGCGTCTTATCGCTTCGGGGGATCAGCCCCCTGAACTGCAGCGTCTGGGTCAATCACTCTTTATCAATGAGGAGGCTCTTCTGGCAGCAGCCACCTCTGCCTATATCCAGGTTCATGTCCTGGGAGAGGACTTACAACAGCAGGCTCTTAATGAACTCATGGCCCACAGCAAACCCGTCGGTTACGTTGTACACGTCGACGATGACACAAAGTTTTATCCTGTGCCTGCGGGTTATCCAAAACTTGAAGTAGCAGAAGCTGCGGACAATGAGATTGTTTTCCATGGCCAGAGGCTGAGTCCGAGTGATATCGCTTTTGTAGAAAGCCTCTATCACCTTATGAAAGAAGCTGAGGGTAATAACCCCGTCCCAACAGTGTTAGCAAAGGTTGAAAAACATGAGGTCATAAACTACCAGCACGTCATTCGAAGCAGGCAGATGGCAATACTTGAGGAGTATGTTGCGCGGCACGATGCACTGGTTCACGAAGATGAACCGACGACGCTCACAAACGAAGATAAACTGGCAATAGATGCACTTGCTCACTATGAATATCTCCAGCAGGCGTTGGCCAGTAATGCTCCAGCTCGTTCAATTCAGGTCCCTGAATTTGAATTCACCCTGGAACACATCAGGGTTGCTTCGTCGGTCATCACGCCACAATGGCTGCATTCTCAACTCATAGAACATTTCAACTTCAAACCCGTATTCAGAAATCTTCTGATTAACCCGCATTTTGTCCAGAATATTCAGAATGTTATACCCATTAACAACCATGACAGCCAGGCGCAAACCGGTCATCATGAGAAGGACAAAAAGTTTGCAGCCAGAGTCATAGGAGACATGAACAGACAGCTGCTTAAAAAACTGGACAAGCTGTACGCAAAAGAAAGTGATCTCTTCAGACTTCATGACTACTTAAAGTCCAGAATCGGAGTAGCCAGTCCCAGTCGCAAGGAAAAGCTGGGTGAGCTGCAACAACGCTATTGGGAAGTTAAGGATGAGCTTGTAAAGATTCATGTCGAACTGGAATATCTGGAAAATATGGAACTGAAACTTCTGCTGGATGCTCAACGAATCCCGGAGCTGGAAACACAAGTTCGTACTATCAGAGCAGATGTCACAAAAGCACTTAACGCTGAAAGAGAAGCAGAAGTCAAAGCCTACTATGCAACCATTGCCAGTCATTTAAACACCATGAATTTTGATAGCAATAAAGATGGAGTACTTGGGAGACTGACCGCCGTGGAAAGAACCCTGTACATGGATGAGCCCGATAGCATTGATGACGTGTATCACCGTCGTCAAGCCATTTCTGAAGAAATTCAGACATACATCATAAAAATCAGACAGCAGGCAGAGGAAGATGCTCTAAAAATACTGCAAACAGTAGAAGAAATATTCAAAATCCAAGTTAACAAAGACGATTACAAAACAGCAAGGCTTGAAAGGGTTCGTACAAAACTTGTCAGCAATGATGTCTCAGAAGACATGCTGAATACGATAGAAGATGCCCTCTCAAAAGAAAAGATGATACCTGCGAGCGTAAAAAAGGCATCAAAACTCAGGAAGATTCAAGGGCATCTTACCTACCATGTCGAAAACACAGATGCTCGAGTCTTTAATCATCAGAAAGACCTGCTTGAAATGATAGAGCACGTTCTGCTTATCTCCTCCGAAATAAACCATGGAGCTATAGAAAGAGGCAAAGCTTTCGTTGCTAAGCTGGCCAATGAGCTGGGATTAACTATTGAAAACGATGACTACCTGTACAACAGCAAGCATGTTGTTGGAGACAAAATTCAGGCATTAATAACAGAAGTAAACGAAGCCAATGGCGATGAAGATGTCAGAAGACGCAGAAACAATGAAATGGCTTCTCAACTCAACATTGCGGCCTATAAAGATGATGCCAGCATTGACGACCAGAACTTTCTAATTAAAAGAACACTCCAACAGCTGAATGAAGAAGTTTCCAAAGCAGGTATTGTCAGCATTAATGAGCATATCACAGCCATTGATACAGAGCTTGACAGGCAATTGGCCTGCCTGGGACCCAAACCCCGATACGTTCTTGATCGTGAGCTAGCCAGAGCCAGACAAGCAATACAAAAAGCTGAAACAGAGCTAACAGATGTTCATCGAAAACTGAATAGGCTTAGTGGCAAAAACGTGTTGTTTGCCGGGAGTCGTGCTGACCTCCGACATATCTCGGATAAATACGACACAGCTATCAATCAGGTAATGAAAGAATCTCAGACCGACTTGGCGCTGGATGCAGGTAACGAACAACACCCTCAAGAGATAATGGAGGATGTCAAAGATTTCCTGTCGGGACACAGCAAAGAGAAGCAGGATTTAATCGTTGAGCAACGGGTAGGCAAAACAAATACCAACATCCAGATAAAAGAAAATGACGAAATTTTACCGGAAGAGGCTGATTACTTTATTGTCATTCGGAGCAGAAGAGATAATCACGATCAAGACAAAACCCATGAATTCGATGAACTATTGGGTGAACTGCCTTCAGTCAGGAAAAAGTACTTTCGGGTCAGGCAACTACTGCGTATTCACGACAAGAAAAATAGGGAGTTGACCAATGCACGGCTTGAAGAGAGGAACGCACAAGAGAGTCTTGATCTTAAAAAAGAGGAGATCAAGCGTTTTGGAAACACCGGTGAAAAGGCCGAAACCGAACAGAAGAACGAAATAACCCGCCTGAACACAGCCCTGGAGCAGAGAAGTGAAGCGGTATCAAAAGCAGAAGAGGACCTGATCGATTTTCATAAAACGTTTCTTGACCCCATGGAAAAAACCATGGGTCTTGAACCAGACGCCACTGACACCAATGAACACCGGGTTAATGCCCTGAGAAACAGGCTGGTAAAACTGGGCGGTGATGATGGTTCTGGCGGCAAGATTCAGCAACTGAGTCAGGAGCAGGCCCGTCTGGAAAGAGAGATTGAAGTCAGGAAAGCAAACATTGAGAGAATGAAGGAAGTCCTGAGGGCCGCAGAGGAAGCCGTCGAAAATGACGGCGGTCCCTTCCAGTTCACACCTAGACAGGCAAAAGTTCTGACCGATATGGACACCTTCACAGAGCAGCACCCTCTCAGGCAACAGGCTCTGGATGCTGCACTGGACCTGGCAGAATCAGCCGTCAAAAACGGTAAAACAATACCCGGCCTTGCGACGTTTGATTTTAACGATGAATTTGCACCGATTCGCCTGCAGGCAATGGTCGGAGACGATCTGCCCTTTGATCAGGCCAGTCGGATGGTGGAGGTCTTCAAGAGCCTGAAGACGAGCTTGCCTTTCGGGCATTCAGAAGATCAATCTCAGAATGTCATTGAGGAAGTCCAGAATCTGGCGCTAAGGGCCAGGAATGAGATAAAAACCGGGGCTCAACAATACGACGATGGAATACGCGGCATGGGCAAAAGAGCCACTCACTTCGTCGAGCATAAACCAGGGGACCTGAAAGACTTTTCGGAATACTTCGCTGCCCACTCTGTCAGTGGTGGCAGGATCATTGCTTTGCTGCGGGAAGGACTGATCAGCAAGATCGAGCTTGGAAACTACATGAAGGCCATCAGAGGTGTCGATGGTTATCAGACTGTGGATGAATTTGAACACTTCCTCGGCTACAAACACGACGTCCATATACCCAACTTCAAGAAGGTTGCACGGATGCTGTCCGACAAGGCTGTTGAGGAATTCATGCAAAGTGCCTTTGATCCAGTAGCTGTCACAGCCACTGGCCCGACGGGTATGAAAGAGTCTGTTACTGGCATGAAAGAGTACGCAGCTGCGGTCATCGCCAACTACGTTCTTGATGATATTGCCTTTGACAATGGTCGCAGGACAGCAGCATTCCTGGCCAATGTTCAGGATACCCTGGCACCTTATGCCCGTGCTGCCGGAATATCTGAATCAGACCTGATCGAAACTGTTCATGGCACATTAATGCAGGCTCATGCCGCAGCGGTTGAACGACAGCTACTGAATTACTGGGTCAAGCCTTCAGCCTTTCTGGTACAGGCTGTCACCTGGTACTTCTCCAGCTACAAACCCCTGCTGGCTACCCACACCACCTGGCAGGCTGCTGAGCTATCCCTCTCGAACCTGTCGTTCCTCTATCTTCTGGATCTGACCAGCAGAGGAGATTACCTGCACCGGATGCTGATACCTTTCCAGCACTGGCTGGAATCTTATGGTGTTGATCCTGATCGAACCGGGCAATATGCTTATCACCGTGGCATTGAACAAATCTCCGAATTGGGCGGGCTGGCCATGCCATGGGGTAAAGCCGCTTCCTCGGTCATTCTGCTGAAAACCGGCTCTATGCTGTTTGCCCGACAGTACAACGCCAACCCGCAGATGTATCGGAGCATTTCCCGTCTGGTGCCGGAAATAGTGCAATCCATGGGCTCCGGACAGGGAGTTCAGATACCGCTGCTGCACAGGGTGACACCACAAAAAGTGAAAACCCTGGCCTCTACCACAACCGGTCTGCTGCTGGGCCCGGTAGCCACCTTCGGAACATACGCCCACGGTCTTTTATCCGGGTTTACCTACGCCCAAACATTCGGATTCGCGCTGGCGTCCAGCCTCACTTACGACTTCTTTATGAACGACAACAGGATGCTCACTCAATGGCTGGGTGGACCTCTGGGCCGTAGTCTTGACAAAATTAATCGCTGGCTGGGCGTGGGTGAAACGCAAGATAACTATGTGAAACGTACGACTGTTGCTTCACCTCAACGCGTCAGTGAAACCGATAAAGACTATACAAACCGTGTTAAAGCCAACGGCACCCTGTATGGCTGGACACGACACGAAAATTACCTTCAGTTCCGTGAGCGTCGGGATCGCACCATGAAGCTATTCGAGAATGGCTGGGAGAAATACTTCAGGGAAAATGTGCCTAGATGGTCATTCTCCCACGCAGAAAGCATTCCTTACTCTTACACTCTGGGTGCCTTCTATGCATTGCAACAGGACGATAGCAAGACAGCTACTTTTTATGATAAGAGAAATGCTCTTCAAGCCACATCAACTCCCGAAAGTAGTGCAGCGTCTGGAAAAAAACTGCAGCCGTGAAACCTTCAGCTGAACCCTTCATAGCGATCCAAAAGAAACCAGTATAAAGCGATACGTACTGGTTTCTTTGACACCCGTCTGTCGATTAAGTTCTGCTAAAAGGTATTAATACCAATCGAACTTTCTAACTCCCTATTGCGCTGAAGATTTGAGCCTTAATCCTGCGTTGGCGATCGTCGCCATAGCTAAGGCTATGACTCCTCACGCCGCCTTGTCTTAAGGCTCAAATCTCCATGCTCATTGCGGGAGTTAGAAAATACGATTGGTATAATGCATTCCTTCCCTGAAAAATCACTCAATTATACTGCCACTGCCCTTTATCACTGTGAACTAAATTTGCTCAGCAGCTAACCGGATTAGCCACCGTGAACTAAATTCTCTCAACAGCTTACCGAAACTGCCATGAGCGATTGAAAGTTGCCCCCCTCGCCCGGTTTGGCAGTCAATTTTCACGGTAATCAAAGCATTCAACTCTGAGGTAGTAGAATGACAAATACTCGCCCCAATGCATTAAGCCTTGCAGTGGCCGTTGCGATCGGTTCTTCCATCTTTGGTACACAGGCACTCGCCGAACGCAAGCTACAGACGAAATCGATCGATATTCCAGACAATGGACATGCGGAATTCACGCGTAGCGAGGTTATAGTTCAGCCAACGTTAGATGATGACCTGCAGCCAATCCCCAATTCCTTTACTACCACCTACCCTGATCAGGCTCAGGTCAGAGGAGGCTTCGACGTTCCTTCTGAAGGCTTCACAGAGGTTCTTTCCGGCATCGAGGGTGGCGTTTCCAATATTGATCTGTTTGAAACAGACGAGAATGACATTGCCCAAAAATACACAAAAGTCCTCAAGGTTGGCAATGAAGGAGTCTTCAGATTCACCCATAATCTTGCAGAAAAGGAGCTGCTCATTGAAGTCAGAGAAGGAATGACTGATCAGAATTCAATTGCAGCTGTTCGAACTCAATTAGGCCAATTAGGCGACACCCAACCATTAGAACCATTAACGAAAGTTGCAGGCCCAGAACAGTTAACCGCAATACTGAAAGGCGCCAATGAAAGATCGGGAAACCTTGGCGAAGTTGATAACTTCGTTGCCCTTGCCACCATTGAAGTAGACGAAGTGGACGTAGAAGGGCGCACCTTCATGCGACTTATCGCAGCAGGCGATCAGCCTACTAAGCTTCAGCGCCTGGGTCTATCGCTCTTTGTTAATGATGAGGCGCTTTTTGCAGCAGCCACCTCTGCCTATACCCAGGTTCATGTTCTGGGGGAAGACTTACAAAAGGAAGCCCTGAATGATCTGTTGTCATACCATCAACCCGTCGGCTACGTTCTCCATTTTGAGGACGAATCACAGTCTTATCGTTTGCCAGCCGGTTATCCAAAGCTGGAAGTGGAAGAGGTCCGGGGGGGCGTTATTGTTTTCCGATCTCAGAAACAAAATCCGGCCGACATCGCTTTTGTGGAAAGCCTCTACAACCTCTGGCGAGAAGATGACGCTAACAACCCCACTCCAGTAACAGCAAAGGTAAAAAAAGATAAGGTCAAAAGCTACCAGTACGTCATCCGAAACAGGCAAATGGAACTGCTGGAGGAGTTGGCTGAACAGTACGATACTGTAGTTGGCAGAGCTGAACTGATTACGCTTACATACTATGAATCTCTCCAGCAGGCGTTGACCAATGCCAGCCCGGATCAAGCCGATGACTTTGAATTAACGATAGAAGACATCAGACAGGCTTCGTCAGGGGTGACGACAACCTGGGTGCAGAATCAACTCGAAAAACACTTCGGCTTTAAACCCATAGTTAAAGATCTTCTGGCTAATCAGCTCTTTATTCAGGATATTCAGAAAGTGGTAACCGCTATCAACCAGGCCCACAACGGTGCTCCCGGGGTCGAGGGAAAGTTTGCCAGCAGCATTTCCAAACAGCTGGTTAAGATAGAAAGCATGCAGGAAGAGCTGCAAACAGAAGCAAGGAGACTCACCCAGCTTAGAGACCAGTTAAAGCTCACATTGAAGGCCACTACCAGTGTAGAGAAACAACTCAGAGCACTTCAACTCAAGCGACAAGTTGAGGATGCGCTTGCAGAAAATCGTAAATTGAGGGATGAACTGCAAAACCCGCCAGGAGAAATTCAGCAGGAGATCAAAGGAATTCTCAGTCTGGAGCAACAAGTTCGTGATGCCAGAGCAGGTGCCCTGCCAATAGAAGAACGACTCATTAAAGAAAAAATTCGCGCAATCTACAGACCGTTCGCTGCAACAGCAAAGTCTTACGAAGAAGCTTTAAAAGCAGAACCGGGGGCCATTGGTGGCGAGCCCAATATAGCTTCAGTGGATGAGGACAATCTGAGTGCCCTGCAATTCGTTCAACAGCAGCTGAAAAAAAACAGTGAGGAATTCCGAAAAAATCTGGCAATCTTTGAAGTTCAACTCGGTCTGGTTACGAACAATGAAGATGACCTTCAAGCCCGCTACCAGGCCATTCTACAGCACCTTCAGGAGCAGAGACTTGAGGCCGTAAAACAACATGGTCAGAATCAACAAGAGCAGGAAGAACTGAAAAACTGGTTACAGAAACTTCAGCAGGAAGCCAAACAAATTCAGCAGCTGGAAAAAAATGTTGGTATTGCCAGAGCCATTTTAGAAGAACACAATACTAAAGTGGCAGCAAAGCCTGGTATTGATAACTGGGACGATAGCCAGCCACTGGAAGAACAAGTACATGATGCCAGAGCAGACGCCACAAAAGATCGCAATGCTCAAACGGCAGCAGAACTTGGTATTGATAACTGGGACGATACCCTGCCACCCGAAGAACAAGCCAGACTCATCAGAAAAAAAATTCAGGAAATCAAACCACCGGATGCCGCAACAGAACAGACTGATGAAGAAACGGTCAAAGCACAACCGGCGGGCATTGGAAACAAACGTCGTCTTATTTTGGCCAATGAAGACCAGCTGGAAACCCGTCACCAGAGCATTCCTGGACACTTTGAGCCAAATAAACAGAAAGAGTGGACAGAGAAACTTCAGAAGAAAGCCGATCTGGTTCCATTGCTGCAAAAGCAAGTTCATACTCTCAGTAGAGATGGCAAAAAAGCTCGCTACGCTCTTTCAGCATCAAAGCTTGGTATTGATGACTGGGATGATAACCTGCCACTCGGTAAACAATTCGGACTCATAGTAAAAAAATTAAGTGAAATATACACGTCGATGGCCGCAACAGGGCAGTCTGATGAAGAAGCTCTGTCAGCAGAACCAGCCGCCATTGGTGGTCGGTGCCGTATTGCTTCGGTCAATCAATACAATCCGAACACCCTTCTGTTCATTCAACAACAGCTACAACAAAATGAAATAATACTACCCAAACGGGAAGTACGGGAAAAGCTGACTATCTTTGAGAATTATCTTGGTCTGGTTCCGGAAAACAAAAATGATCTTGAAGCCCGACATCAGGCCATTCACCAGCACCTTAAGCAGCAGGCAGCCGAGATCGCTCGACAGCCTGTTCAGAATCAACTTGAGCAGGAAGCCAATCGAATTCAAGAGCTGGAACAACAAGTTCGTGATGCCAGAGCAGATGCCACAAAAGCTCGTAACGCTCAACTGGCAGCGGAGCTTGCCATTGATAACTGGGATGATTCTCAGCCACCCGAAGAACAAGCCAGACTTATTAGAAAAAAAATTGCTGAAATGAAACCATCGGTTGCGGCAACAGGACAGCCTGATGAAGCAGCTGCAACAGCAAAACCGGCCGCTATTGGCGGCAAACGCAGTATGACTACGATCAATGGAGACGATCTGGATACCCTTGAGTTCGTTCAACAGCGAGAGCTACTGCCACAAAAGGAAGGACTAACCGATCAGGAAATACGGGAAAACCTCTCTTTTTGTGAAGGCAAGCTCGGCCTGGTTCCGGACAATGAAGATGACCTTGAAACCCGTCACCGGGGTCTTCAGCAGCGCATTCAGGAGCAGTCACTTGAGATCGAACAACAATTTATGAACTTTCTAGATGAGTACGATGGACGCAAAACATGGTTACAGCTTATTAAGAAGCAAGTCGATCGAATTCCAATTCTGAAAAAAGAAGCTCGTGCAACAGTTCCAATAAAAACTCAAAAATACAACGCTCAACTGGCAGCAGTGCTTGGTATCGATGGCTGGGATGATACCCAGCCAATCGAAGAACAATTCAGGCTCATCAGAGAGAAAATTCAAGAAATCAAGCAACCGGTTACCGCAACATCCATTGCCACTACACCGCTTAGCGCAACGCCTCTTGCAACAGCATCAATTGCCCCAACACCGGTTAGCGCAACGCCTCTTGCCACAACACCGGTTATCGCAACAGGAGCCGCGGCACTACATTCTCGGGAAGAAACTTTAAAGGAAAAACCAGCGGCCATTGAAAGAAAGCAAACTATGACTCCAGAGGATGAAAACGATCCGGATGCCCGCTATCGGCTCCTTCAACCGCACCTGCAGAATATGCTGAAACTAACCGATCAGGCAATCCTGAATAAAGACACCGCACTGGAAAATCGTGCCAAACCGCAGTCAACATTACAAGACCGGCTCTTAAGGCTTTCAGAGTTGGAAAAAGAACTGCAAACAGAGCTGGAAGACATCAGAACACCAGGCCACCCCAGAGCCATGCCTGAAGTATTTGGGACACTTCGCGCCGTGGAAAGAGTCCTGGAGCAGGAGGTGATTTACCGTAAAGAGGACGATGTCTACTTCCATCGTCTGGCTGTTTCTGAAGGTATACGGATGTTCATCACGGAAGCCAAAAAGCGGTCAGAGGAAAATGCCCTGATATCACTGTATTTCCTGGAAAAAATATTAGACCTCCAAAGCAATGAAGGTGATGACAAAGCAGCAAGACTGGAAAGGGTTCGTACAAGGCTTGATGGCGGTGATATATCAAATTACAAGCTGGTTGAAATGATCGAGGTCCTCTGGTGTGAGCTGGACATACATGACCTGGAGGCACTGAAGGGGGATCTGCCAGAGACGAATCTCAAACTCTTCACAATTCGTGAGCGTCTTGCCTTTGCAATCGAAGAGTCTGATCAGCGAGCCATAGAAAAGCAGGCAGAATACCTTTTGGCTATAGAAGACCAGATGGCGATCAACCCTCATAAAAACCCTGCTGCTATAGAAAGAGGCAAAGCTTTCACGGCTAAACTGGCCGGTGATCTGCAGTTAGAGTTTGAACAGGATGACAACCTGTCTGACCAGAAGGATGCTCTAAAAGACAAAATTCAGGCATTAAGAGAAGAAGTAAACAAAATCTATCACGATGAAGGCGGCAAAAGAATCAGTAACAATCAAATTGCTGATCGACTTAACATTGAGAACTATGGATATCACGCCAGTATAAACGAACAAAAGAGTCTAATTGGCGCAAAACTTGATCAGCTGGATGAAGAAGTTTTCAAGGCGGGTCAGCCTGGCGTTAATGAGCGTATCGCAACTATTGAAAATGAGCTTGACAAGCAAATGGCTCGTCTGGGACCTAAACCCCGATACGTTCTTGATCGTGATGTTGCCAGGGCCAGATGGGCAATAAAGTTGGCCGAGAATGACCTGGACTCAGCTCATCGCAAGCTACATAAGATTGGTGACAAACACCTGGTATTTGCGTGGAGCCTTGCCAGCCAGCAACACCTTTCGGATGAAGAAAAAACGGTTATCAACCGGGCAATGAAAGAATTCCATACCCATCTGGGTCTGGATTCGGGTGACTCACAGCCCCCTCAAGAACGAATGGAGAACGTCAAACATTACCTGCGGGGATGCAGTCAGGAACAACGGGATAACATCGTTAAGGAACTGAGAGCCAAAACAAACAGGAACATTGAGATAAAAGGAAATGTCCTCAGTTTTACGGAAGAACATGAAGAGTTTATTGTCGATCTGCACAAAAAAATTCCTGGTTTGTACGGGACCGGTAAATTCGGTGGATCATTGGGTGAACTGGCTTCAACCCGGATAAAGAACTCTCTGGTCAGGCAATTTCTGGTTGATCACGACAGGAAAAACTTAGAGGTGACCAATGCGTGGTTTGAAAAGAGGAATGCACAACAGAAGCTGGACCTTAAAAAAGAGGAGATCAAGCGTTGTAGAAACACTGATGACATGGCTGAAACCATACATAAGAACGAAATAGCGCGGCTGAATTTGGCCCTGAAACTGAAAAGTAAAGAGGTATCAAAAGCAGAAGAGGACCTGACGGATTTTCATAAAACGTCTCTTGCCCCCTTGGAAAAAACGGTGGGACTTAAACCAGACGCCACTGACACCAGTGAACACCGGGTTAATGCCCTGAGACACAAACAGGTACAACTTGGCGGGCACGACGGCACCGGCGGCAGGATCCGGCAACTGATTCAGGAACAGGCCCGTCTCAAAGGCGAGATTAAAGCCGGGAAGGCAAAAATTGAGAGAAGGAAGGAAATCCTGAAGACTGCAGAGAAAGCCGTCGAAGAAGAGGACGGTCCCTTCCAGTACACGCCGAGACAGGTAAAGGCTCTGGACGCTATCCACAAATTCTCGAAGGAACACCCTCTCAAAAAACAAGCTATTCAGGCCGTCATTGGCCTGCAGGAAGCAGCAGCCTATAGCGGTAAGACCCCCCCCAACTTTATAGGTTTCGATTTTGACGATGAATTTGCACCGATTCGCTTGCGGGCAAAAGTCGGAAACAAACTGAGGATTCAACAGGCCGGTCAGATTGTGGAAATGTTCAGAAGCCTGAAAACAGCTTTCCCGCTCCCCCTGCTTTCAGAAGATCGATCTCGAAATGTTCTCAGGGAAATCCAAACACTCACGACCAGGGCATGGATTGAGAGAAACATTGGAGCAAAAGAATTCGGCGACGAAATTCGTAGCATAGGCTCAGCGGTTATTCACTGCATCGAACACCAGCAAAGGGACTTGAAAGACTTCTCGGAATACTTCGCTGCCCACTCTGCCAGTGGTGGCAAGATCATAGCTTTGCTGCGTGATGGTCTGATCAACAAAGTTGAACTTGAGAACTACATGAAAGCCGTCAGAGGTATCGATGGCTATCTGCCAGCAGATGAATTTGAACACGCTCTTGGCTACAGGCACAAAGTCAATGTGCCCCGCTTCAGAGCTGTTGTCCAAAGGCTGGACAATGAGGTTGCTGAGGAATTCATGCAGAGTGCCTTTGCTAATGTGGCTGTGACTGCCGCTGGCCCGACAGGTATGACAGAGTCTGTTGTCGGCATGAAAGAGTACGCCGCTGCAGTTATCGCCAACTATGTTCTTGACGATATTGCCTTTGAAAACGGCCGCAAAACAACCGCATTCCTGGCCAATGTTCAGGATACCCTGACACCTTATGCCAATGCAGCTGGCCTGGCTGAATCAGAGCTGATCAAGATTATCAATAGCACATTGGTGCTGGCACATGCTGCAGCGGTTGAACAGCAGCTAAATGAATACTGGCTCAAACCTTCAGCCTATCTGGTTCAGGCTGTCACCTGGTACTACACCAGCTACAAACCTCTACTGATGACCTACACTGCCTGGCATGCAGCCGACCTGGCCCTCTCAAGTATTTCGTTCCTCTATCTTATGGATCTGACCAACAGAGGTGATTACACGCACAGGATGCTCACCCCTTTCCAGCACTGGTTGGAACGCTACGGTGTTGATCTTGACCGAATCGGGCAATATGCCTACCACAGAGAAATTGAAAAATTCTCTGAAGTAGGCGGGCTGGCAATGCCATTGGGCAAGGCCACTTCCTCAGCCATTCTGCTCAGAACCGGCTCCATGCTCTTTGCCAGACAGTACAACGCCAACCCCCATAGGTATCGCAGCATTTATCGCCTGATGCCTGAGATAGTAAAATCCATGGGTTCCGGACAAGGCGTTCAGGTGCCGCTGCTGCACCGGGTGACACCACAAGCAGTGAAAAGTCTGGCCTCTGTCACAGCCGGCCTCGTGCTGGGGCCGATTTCCACTGCCGGAGCATACGCCCAGGGTCTGTTATCAGGATTTACCTATGCTCAAACCTTTGGGTTCGCTCTGGCATCGAGCCTTGCTTTCGACTTCTTCATGAACGACAACAAGATGCTCACTCAATGGCTGGGTGGTCCTCTGGGGCGAGGTATTGACAGGATTAATCGCTGGCGAGGTGTGGGTGAAACGGACGCTGAATATGTGAAACGCACGGCTGTTGCCACGCCACAACGCTTCAATGAAACCGGTGAGGATTATGTAAACCGTGTTAAGGCAAGCAACAGCATGCCTGGCTGGACGCGTCATGAAAATTATCTGCATTTCCGTGAACGCCGGGATCGCACCATGAAGATGTTTGAGAATGGCTGGGAGAAATACTTCAGGGAAAATGTACCTAAATGGTCATTCTCCCATGCAGAAAGTGTTCCTTACTCTTACACTTTAGGTGTCTTCTATGAATGGCAAAAGGCCGGTGAATCAACCAGGCAACAAGCAACCACCGGCAGTGCCACGCCAGTGCCCCGTGAAACACCGGTGATGACTTCAGTGGAAGCGCTTCTTTCCGAGTCCACGAAGACTTCTCCGGTGACAAAGACTGAAGTTATTCCACCCATTATACTGGATGAATTCAGGGAAAGCTCTGAACCTGTGCCGATAACAACCGCGACACCCACTGCAGCGCCTGAGAAATCCCCGGCAGCTGTAAATCCAGCAATGGCTGGTCTTGCGTTCAATCTTGATGAAGATCGGGGAGACGATAAAAATCCCCGCGACGAACTCTGATATCAGAAACCAGCAGATGCTCACTTCATAGCCATCCAGAAGAAGCCGGTATAAAGAAATTCATACTGCTTTCTCTCTCTGATTGGGCTACCGATTCACCCCTATGAAGAGGTACGAAACAATGTATTCCATTCCTGAAAAAACAGCTCAAATGAATGCCCCCCGGGTCAATTCAGAAAAAGAGACATTTAATTGCAAGGCTTATGCTTCCTTCGCTCCCGGGAAACCCGAGTCAATAAACTGGCTCTCTGTCAAAAGGCTCCGGGCTTTTGCAATTTCGGGGGCCTCGTTCCTGACCATTCTATTGGCATTGGGCTTTGCCTCTGTGAACCATGCAGACTTGAGCGGACTAGAGGACGACGATGATCAACCCGACACTGAACAGTTCATGCTTGATGATGATGACTCCGGTACTCCGGAACCGGCTCCCTATGAACCGAATCTTGATGAAATGGAAGATCAGGGAGAGTTGGAAGGTTATGATCCCGATGAGGCAGATTAGCTCGTGCTCTGACTCGGAGATTTTTAAAAGAACTAAAAACCACCATTTATCCCGACGAGGGTAGAAACACATTGTCGCTTTCTGGAAAACGACAGCCACGAGCGATTAAAAGTCGCTTCCTTGCCACATGTGGCAAACACTTTTCATGGTAATTAAAGTAATCAGTCCTGAGGTAACAGAATGACAAATGCTCGTCCCAATGCATTGCACCTTGCTGTGGCCGTTGCAATCGGTTCTTCCATCTTTGGTACACAGGCGTTGGCCGATCGCAGGCTGCAGACAAAATCTGTCGATATTCTGGGCAGTGGACACGTGGAGTTTATCCAGAGTGAGGTCATAGTTCAGCCAACTTTAGGTGATGACCAGCAACCCATACCTAAATCCTTTACAACCACCTACCCTGATCAGACTGAAGTCAGAGCGGGCTATGACGTTCCTTCTGAAGGCTTCACAGACGTACTTTCTGGCATAGAGGGTGGCGTTGCCAGTGTAGATCTGTTTGAAACAGACGAGAATGACGTTGCTCAGAAATATACCAGAGTCCTGAAGGTAGGTGATGAAGGAGTCTTCAAGTTCACCCATAATCTTGCAGAAAAAAAACTGGTCATTGAAGTCAGAAAAGGGATGACCGATCAGAACTCAATTGAGGCCGTTCGAGCTCAGTCAGGTGACATCCAACCAATAGATCCGTTAACAAAAGTCGCCGGCCCCGAACAGCTGGCCGCAACACTGAAAGGTGCCCATCTAAGAGCGGGAAACCTTGGTGCAAGGGATGACTATGTTGCCCTTGCCACCATTAGAGTAAAAAAAGTTGAAGTGAACGGACGCACTTTTATGCGCCCAGTGGTTGCGGGCGATCAACTCCCTGAATTGCAGCGCCTGGGGCAATCGCTCTTTGTTAATGATGAAGCTCTTTTAGCAGCAGCCAACTCTGCCTATGCCCAGGTTCATGTTCTGGGGGAAAAACTACAACGGAGAGTTCTCCACAAACTACTGTCGTACCATAGACCTGTTGGCTATGTTGTCCACGTCGAGGATGACACACAGGCTTATCCTGTGCCCGAGGGTTATCCAAAGCTGGAAGTGGATCAGGCCTCGGAGGAGATAATTGTTTTTCGTGGTCAGAAACAGAACCCGACCGATATTGCTTTTGTGAAAAGCCAGCTTGTCATCTGGGAAGAATATACAGTTAAAGAACTCACTGCAGAGGTTAAAAAAGACAAGATCAAAGGCTACCAGTACATTATTAGAAGCAGGCAGATGGCACTGCTGGAGGAGTTGGCTGCAGAGTTGGCTGAAAACTACGATGCCAAACTTAACGAAGATAACCTGTCAGAGCTTACCTATTATGAGTCTTTTCAACAGGCATTAAACAGTGCTATTGCCGATGGAACCGATGAGTTTGAGTTCACAACAGGACACATCAGAATCGCTTCATTGGTCATCACGCCAATCTGGATGCAGTTTCAACTCATAAAAAACTTCAGCTTCAAACCCGTACTTAAAAATCTTCTGATTAGCCATAATTTTAATCACAATATTCAAAAATTTATATCCTCTATTAACACAGCGATGCAGCGCTTTGCTGATGGCGAAGGCAAAAAGTTTTCCTCCTTTTCCCCCAAAGTTATGGGTGACATTAACCAACAGATGCTCGAGATGGCAAGCACGACGGAAGTGCTGCGGGCAGGAGAGGCCGAACTCGCCGGGCAACTCGCCGGTACAGCCAAAACATTAGGCCACGGCACAACGGCAATGGCCGCTGCCAACGGTGAGGAAAAAATGAAACCAGAACGACTCAGTGAGAAATTTGAGGCTGAGCTTAAAGAGCTTCGTCAAACGTTCGAGGTGATCAAAAACACGGTTTATGAACTTCGGGAGGATGCCAAACGAATCCCGGAGCTGGAAAAAAAAGCCGATGATGCCGCAGCAGAAGCCACAAAAGTTCGCAACGCTCAAATGGCAGCAGGGCTTGGTATTGATGACTGGGATGATACCCGGCCACCCGAAGAACAAACCAGACTCATCATAGATAAAATTGATGAGATCAAGCAACGGATTACCGTAACAAGACAGCCTGATGAAGAAGCTGAAAAAGCAAAACCGGAGGTCATTGGCCGCAAGCGAGATATGACTTCGGTTAATGAAGAGGATCTGGGTATCCTTCAGTCCATTAAACAGCACCTGCAACGAAAGAGAGAGCTAACTGATCGGATAATCCAGAATAATCTGGCTTACATTGATTGTCAGCAAGGTGTGCTCCCGGAAGAATTAACCGATCGGATAATCCTGAATAATATGGCTTACATTGAAGGTCAGCTCGGCCTTATCCCGGTTGAAGGCAGGGATCTGGAAGTCCGTTGCCAGACCATTCAGCAACACATCTGGGAGCAGGACGCTGAGATCGAAAAAGAGCTGGCAGAACGGAATAACTGGATTCAGAATCTTCAGGAGGAAGTCGATCGAATTCCAATCCTGAAAAAAAAAGTTCTTGAAGCAACAGCAGCAGCCAGGCGAGATTACAACATTCAAATAGCAGCAGAACTTGGTATTGATAACTGGGATGATACCCAGCCACCAGAAAAACAAGCCAGACTCATCAGTCAGAAAATTCATGAAATCAAGCAACCGGTTATCACAACATTGATTACCCCAACAACGGTTGCCGCAACATCAATTGCACCAACATCAATTGCACCAACATCAATTGCACCAACATCAATTGCACCAACATCAATTGCGCCAACATCAATTGCGCCAACATCGACTGCCTCGGCATCAATGGCCTCAACATCGGTTGCTGCAACAGGACAGCCTCGGAAAGAAGCTTTGAAAGAAAAACTGGCGGCCATTGAAAGAAAACACGATATTACTCCAGATAATGAAAACGATCTGGATGCCCGCTATCTGTCTCTTCAACAGCACTTGGAGCGACTAAAAGCAGAACAGGCCGATCGAGTAAAGGCAGCTGAGAATCATTTGGCTGACATTGAAGGTCAGCTCGGTCTGATCCCGGATAACGAAAAGGACCCGGAAATCCGTTGTCAGGCCATCAAGCAACACCTTAATGAGCAGGTAGCTCAGATCACTGAACAAAAGCAACAACTTCAGCAACAGAGCACCAGAACAAATGCTAACAATGAAGCTGAAAGTGGGCTGGCCAGTGTTAATCATAATCTGGATGCTATTCGTCGCGAACAAGTGTTACCTTTGCGTCCTGCTAACGCCAAAGGCAGTGTTACGGATGAAGACGAAAAGGCTCCCGATCAGGCAAGGAAACAAATTCAGACCAGATTGGGTCTGCCTGCAGGCGATGCCCCTGCCCCTGAAGAGCAATTTGACACTGTAGAAATCGGTCAGGCGCTTGAAAAACTCGAAGCTGTCATAAAAGCTATGGACACCTGGGTGGAAAATGGCAACGATTTATCGTCTTTCTCTACTGCACTTAAAGCCTATTTAGATGCTTATGGCCGTGACAAAACCAATGAAGTCGAGGGCGAGCTGACTTTAACCTGGAAAAAGTACACTCCGGTCGCAAAACTTCTGGCTGAGCACGACAGAGAAAGTACGGAACTGACCAAGGCAGTGGTCGAAGAAAATATTGCACAAAATAATCTGGATCTCAGAAAAAAGGAGATTCCTGATTCTGGAGAGATCGATGAAAAGACTAAAACCTTCCATGAGCACAAAGTATCTCGACTGAATTTAGACCTGAAAGATAAAAAAGCAGCTGTGGCGGTGACTTGCCCGACGGGTATGAAAGAGTCTGTTGCCGGCATGAAAGAGTACGCAATTGCTGTCATCGCCAATTATGCTCTAGACGATATTGCCTTTGACAATGGCCGCAGGACAGTTGCGTTTCTGGCCAACGTTCAGGATACCCTGACACCTTACGCCAATGCTGCCGGACTCTCTGAATCAGAACTGATCAAGGCTATCCATGACACAGTGATGCTGGCTCATGCCGCAGCGGTTGAGCAGCAGCTCAATGATTACTGGGTCAAACCTTCAGCCTGTCTGGTACAGGCTGTCACCTGGTACTTCTCCAGCTACAAACCCCTGCTGTTAGTCCTTAGCACCTTTCAAGCTGCCAAAATGTCCCTCTCAAACATGGCATTCCTCTATCTTCTGGATCTGACCAACAGAGGTGATTACACGCACAGGATGCTGATACCTTTCCAGCATTGGCTGGGGCACTATGGTGTTGATCTTGACCGAACCGGTCAATATGCCTACCACAGTGGAATTGAACAAATCTCTGAACTGGGTGGGTTGGCCATGCCATTGGGTAAAGCCGCTTCCTCCGTCATTTTGCTGAAAACCGGCTCCATGCTGTTTACCCGACAGCACAACGCCAACCTGCAGATGTATCGCGGCATGTCCCGCCTGGTACCCGAAATAGTCAAATCCATGGGTTCCGGGCAAGGGGTTCAGGTACCCCTGCTGCACAGGGTGACACCACAAAAAGTAAAAACTCTGGCCTCTGCCACAGCCGGTCTGGTGCTGGGTCCGGTAGCCAACTTCGGAACATACGCCCACGGTCTTTTATCCGGTTTTACCTACGCTCAAACCCTCGGATTCGCCCTGGCATCGAGTCTCACTTTCGACTTCTTTATGAACGACAACAAGATGCTGACTCAATGGCTGGGTGGACCTCTGGGTCGAAGCCTTGACAGGATTAATCGCTGGCTGGGCATGGGTGAAACCCAGGATGAATATTTCAAACGTACGGCCATTGCTACGCCTCAGCGCTTCAGTGAAAACGATGAAGCCTATGCAAACCGTATTAAAGCAAGTGACATGATGCATGGCTGGACGCGGCACGAAAATTACCTGCATTTCCGTGAACGCCGTGATCGCACCATGAAGATGTCTGCGAATGGCTGGGAGAAATACTTTAAGGAAAATGTACCTAAATGGTCGTTTTCCCATGCAGAAAGCATTCCATACTCCTACACTCTTGGAGCCTTTTACAAATGGCAAAAGGGTGGTGATCAGACAATTCACGGTCATGAAAAGAGGTATGCCCCCCAATCGAGTTTTCGACCTGCAGCTTCAGCAGACAGCCTTAAATAAAAGCTACTTCCTCGCCTGGTGCTGCAGTCACTTCTCACGGTAATACAAGTACCCTGCTCTGAGGTAGTAGAATGACAAATGTACGCCACAATGCATTAAGCCTTGCAGTGACCGTTGCGATCGGTTCTTCCATCATCAGTACACAGGCACTGGCCGACCGCAGGCTGCAGATAAAATCTTTCGATATTCATGACAGTGGACATGCGGAGTTTACCCATAGTGAAGTCATCGTTCAGCCAACTTTAGGTGATGACCAGCAGCCAATACCCAAATCCTTCACAACCATCTACCCTGATGAGGCTCATGACAGGGCAAGCTACCGCGTTCATTCAGCAGGCTTTACAGAAATTCTTTCTGATGTTGATGGTGGCGCTTCCAGTGTTGATGTATTTGAAACCGACGAGAGTAATGTTGCTCAGAGGTACACAAAAGTACTGAAGGCAGGTGATGAGGGAGTCTTCAGGTTCACCCATAACCTTGCAGAAAAGCAACTGGTCATTGAAGTCAGAAAAGGAATGACCGATCAGGATTCTATCAGGGCTGTTCGCGCCCGGCCTGAAGGCACTGAATCACAATCATTACAACAGTTGACGAAAGTTGCCTGTCCCGAACAACTGGCTGCAATACTGAACGGTGCGAATAAAAGAGCAGGCAACCTCGGCGAAGTTGATGACTACGTTGCCCTTGCCACCATTAAAGTAGACAAAGTTGAAGTGAACGGGCGCACCTTCATGCGTCTTATCGCAGCGAGCGACCAGCCTCCTGAACTGCAAAGTCTGGGTCAATCGCTCTTTATCAATGATGAGGCTCTTTTTGCAGCAGCCACCTCTGCCTATGCTCAGGTTCATATCCAGGGAGAGAGTTTAAAACAGGAGGCGCTGAATAAACTCTTATCACATCAGAAGCCCATCGGATATGTTGTCTACGTTGAGGATGATACACAAGCCCGTCCTGTACCTGATGGTTATCCGAGAATGGAAGTGACACAGGCTCCGGGGGAGACGATTGTTTTTCATGGTCAGATACAGAATCCAGCCGACAGCGCTTTTGTGGAAGGCCTTTATAGTCTCTATGCAGGCGGTGACGCCGATTACCCCAACCTTGAATTAACCATACCGGTAAAAAAAGATAAGCTAAAAAGCTACCAGTACATCATTCAAAGCAGGCAAATGGCACTATTGCAGGAGTTAGCCGAACAGCAGGATGCTGAACCTGACCAGGATAAAATGGTTATGCTTGCGTATTATGAATCTCTGCAGCAGGCATTGACCAGCTCCACTCCGGATCAGGCAAAGGAATTCGAATTCGTGATAGGACACATCCGGAGTGCTTTGTCGGTCGCCACACCAACCTGGGTGCATGAGCAACTCATAAAACACTTCAGCTTCAAACCCATAATCAGAAATCTTCTGACTAACGAGCTGTTCATTCAGAAGATTCAGAAAACGACAATCATTTTAAGCAGTATCAACGGGGCGCAGGGCGCTGCTCTTGGGGACAACGAACAGTTTGCTTCCAAGGTCAAGAGCGACATCATCACACAGCTCATTGAGGTGTATAGCAAACTGGACAAGCTGCAGAGAAAAGAATTCGAACTCATCCGGGTTATAAACCATTTACAGGTCACATCGAATAAAGCTATCACCAGCGAAAAGGAAAAAAAACTCAGAGCACTTCAACTCAAACAAGAGGCTGAGGATGAACTTTCAAAGGCTCTTAAAGAGCTGTTCAGACTGCAAGACCAGTCACGGAAACTGCAACAGGAAGTCGATCGAATTCCGGCGCTAAAACAACAATTTCGTGACGCCAGAGAAGAGGCCAGAAAAGCTTACAACACTGAACTGGCAAAGGATCTGGGTATTGATCACTGGGATGATACCCGGCCACCAGAAGAACAGGTCAGACTCATCCGACAGAAAATTCATGAAATGAACAAAGCGGTTGTCGAAACAGGACGGCTCAGGGTTGCGACTGCACAGGCAAAGCTACCGACTACTGAACGTCAGTTCGTTCTGGCTTCCGATGAAAAAGATAACCAGGAAGTCTCTCAACAGCTCAAGAAACTGGAGACTCTGATCGGCGAACATCGTCTTCAGCAGAATAAAGAGCGGGAAGTGGAGCTGCAAAAACACAAAAACTATGTGCGAAGAGTTAGGTATAACATCGCTCAAATGCCAATGCTTAAAAAAGAGGTTCTTGAATCCGTAGATGCAGCCAGAAGGGATCACAACGCTCAACTGGCAGAATACCTTGGCATTGATAACTGGGATAACACCAGACCAATGGAAGAACAGGTCAGACTCATCAGAGACAAACTTCTTGAAATCAACAGCCTGGATGCCGGAACAGAACAGCCTCCGGTAGAAGCTATAAAAGAAAAGCTGGCGGCCATTGAAAAAAAGCTCGATATCACTCCATACAATGAAAACGATCTGGATTTCCGCTTTCAGTCTATTCAACAGTACCTGTATCAAGAGCTGGAACGGGCTAATCAGATAAGACTGAACCAACTGACCCACTATGAAGAAGAATTTGGCCTGGTCGTACATAATAAAAACGACCTGGAAGCCCGTTGCAAGGCCGTTCAACAACACCTTAAGAGTCATGAAGCTCAGATTGCTCTGAAACAGCTTCAAAAACAAGACATCAGAATGGATGCTAAACAAGAAGCTGAAATCAGATCCATCTATGCAACCATTGCCACCTATTTAAACATCCGGGATTTTGACAGTCATGAAGACATTGGCGTTCAACAAGGACGCCTAATTCAAAAGCTCAGGGAAATAAGTACTCATCAAGAAAGTCTTCGTCAACAACTCAAGGCAATGAGTCGTCAGATCGATATGGAAGATTCTTACACCAGGGCCAGAAAAGAAGCTCTGGCATTGGTTCTTGGTATTGACCTGAGCGAAAACCCCGGTCCTGATAACCGCGCCAGACTGGAATCAACGGTAAATGACAAACTGTTCGAGCTTTCAAAGCTGGAACAGGAACTGGAAGACATCAGAACACCAGGCCACCCCATGACCGGGCCTGTAGTATTTGTGAAACTGACCAACGTGGAAAAAGCTCTGAAGATGGCTACCTGTCCTGGAGAGCACGATGAGTATCTCCGTCGCCAGCACATTTCCACGCACATGCAGAAATACATCACACAAGCCAGACAACGTTCAGAGGAAGAGGCCCTGAAAATACTGAAAACCCTGGAAGGATTACTGAAACTCGAAATCAATGAAGAGGACGACAAAGCAGCAAGACTTGACAGGGTCCTCACAAGACTTGACAGGGTTACTATACAGCGTGATGGCGAGGATATCTCGGAATACCTGCTCAATGAGATGGATAAGTTCCTCTGGAAAGATGAAAGTGCATCTCTGGAGACTCCAGAGGGGAGTGATATCAGACGCGACAGAATCCGTGCCCGTCTTGCCCTGATAGTCGAAGAATCGGATCAGCGAGCCAGGGAAAAACAGGCAGAATATCTTTTAGCTGTAGAACACGAGATGAATATTGACCCTCATAAAAACCCTGCAGCCATGGAAAAGCGCAAAGCTTTCATAGCTAAACTGGCCAGTGATCTGCAGGTTAGGTTTGAAGACGATGTCAGCCTTTCTGACCGGCAGCATACTCTGGGAGACATAATTCAGGAATTACGGGTTAAAGAAGCAGGCGAAATTTATGAAGATGAAGATCACAGGAGAGCGTGGAACAATAAAATTGCTCATCAACTCAACGTTGAAGATTATAAAGACGACGCCACTTTAGACGTCCAAAGCCGTCTGATTAAAGCAAAACTCGAACAGCTGGATGAAGAAGTTTTCAAAGTGCCTCAGCCTGACGTTGCTGAGCGTATTGCAGCCATTGAGAATGCGCTTGACAGGCAAATGGCTCGGCTGGGACCCAAACCCCGATACGTTCTTGATCGTGAGCTAGCCATAGCCAGGCAGGCGGTAAAAGACGCTGAAGGTGAGCTGGAGACGACTAATCACAACCTGGATGCTATCCGTCACAAACAACCGTTATTTTTGCGCACAACTGACAATACCCCTGTTGCCATGGAAGAACACGAAAAGGTTTTCAATCAGGCAATAAAAAAAATTCAGATCAGGTTTGGTCTTCCCACAGATGATGAGCAAACCCCTGAAGAGCGATTAGACGACATCAGACATTTTCTGCGCCGGAACTCTGCAGTAACAGAGGATGAAGCCCTTGAGAAACTGAGAGCTGCCACAGAAACTCTCAGCACCGCGAACATTGATTCTATGGAAAAAGCTCTTGATGAAATGGGAGCTGCCACGGAAGCTTTCCGGATCGCGACGTTTAGTGACCTCAATTTACTGGAAGCATCGGATTACTTTACTCGCATTGCAATCTATGCAATCACTCGTGGTCGTTACGAAACCGATAAAGTCGAGGGTGAACTGCCTTTAACCAGGAAAAAGTACAATCTGGTCACAAGATTTCTGCGTGAGCACGACAGAAAAAGTTTGGAACTGAGCAATGCAGTGGTCCAAGAGGACATTGCACAAATTAATCTGTATGTCAGAGAAGAGGAGATTCTTGAATCTGGAGAGATCGATGAAAAGACTAAAACCTTACATGAGCACGAAATAGCTCGGCTGAATTCAGAACTTATGGATAAAAAAGCAGCTTTATCGGAAGCAGCAGACGCTCTCGGCATTCATCACCAATCGATTCTTGACGCCACTGAAGATGCCCTGGGTCTCAAACCAGAACCTGCTGATACCGATAAACAACGGGTTAACGCCCTGAGAAACCATAAGCTACTACTGGGCGGGGAAGATGGAACTGGCGGCAAGATCCGGCAACTGCTTCAGGAACAGGCTCGTCTGGAAGCTGAGGTTGAAACCAGACAAGCAAACCTTGAGAGAAGGAAGGAAGCCCTGCAGACTGCCCGGAAAGCCGTCGAAATGGACGACGGTCCCTTCCAGTACACGCCGATACAGGCGGAGGTTCGGGCCGCAATCGAAGACTTCGTGCAGCAGCACTCTCTCAAGAAACAAGCTCTTGAAGCGGCACTGGGTCTGGCACAATCAGCAGTAGAAAACGGTAAGGAAATACCCTGCCTTCCCCATTTCGATTTTGACGATGAATTTGCACCGATTCGCCTGCAGGCAATGGTTGGAGACGAACTGACGTCTGCTCAGGCCAGTCGGATTGTAGAAATCTTCAAAAACCTGAAAGCGAACTTCCCGCCCCTCCGGCCTGAAAAATATGACCCTATGACTGTCGTGGAAGAACTCTATTTTCTGGTGCTCATAGCCAGAGATGGGATGAAAACCGGTGCACAACAATACGACAACGAAATTCACACCATGGGCAAAACAGCCATTCACTTCGTCGAGCATCAACCAGGGGACCTGAAAAGCTTCTCGGATTACTTCGCTGCCCACTCTGCCAGTGGTAACAAGATCATGGCTCTGCTGCGTGAAGGTTTGATCAGCCAGGTTGAACTTGAGAACTACATGAAGGCCGTCAGAGGTGTCAATGGTTATCAGACAGTGGCTGAATTTGAACACTTCCTTGGCTACAAAAACGGTGTCAATCCTGACCTCAAAGCCCTTGTCCGGATGCTGTCCGACAAGGGTGCCGAGGAATTCATAAAGAGTGCTTTTACTCCTGTGACCGTGACCGCAACTGGCCCGGCAGGTATGAAAGAGTCGGTTGCCGGCATGAAAGAGTACTCAGCTGCGGTCGTCGCCAACTATGTTCTTGACGATATTGCCTTTGACAATGGTCGCAGGACGGCAGCGTTTCTGGCCAATATTAACGAAACCCTGACACCTTATGCCAATGTTGCCGGACTATCCGAATCAGAACTGATCAGGGCTATCCATGACACATTGATGCAGGCTCATGCCGCTATGGTTGAGCAGCAGCTACAGGATTACTGGCTGAAACCTTCCGCCTTTCTGGTTCAAGCTGTCACCTGGTACTACTCCAGTTACAAACCTCTTCTGGTCGCTCATACCCACTGGCAGGCTGCCAAACTGTCCCTTGCAAACATGTCATTCCTCTATCTTCTGGATCTGACCAACAGAGGTGATTACCTGCATAGAATGCTCACACCTTTCCAGCACTGGTTGGAACGCTACGCTGTTGATCTTGACCGAACCGGCCAATATGCCTACCACAGCGGCATTGAACAAATCTCTGAAGTGGGCGGACTGGCCATGCCACTGGGCAAAGCCGCCTCATCGGTCATTCTGTTAAGAACCGGCTCTGCGCTGTTTGCCAGACAGTACAATGCCAACCCACAGAGCTATCGCAGCCTTTCCCGTCTGATGCCCGAAATAGTGAAATCCATGGGTTCCCGCCAGGGGGTTCAGGTTCCGTTGCTGCACAGGGTGACGCCACAAAAAGTAAAAACGCTGGCCTCAGCCACAGCCGGTCTCGTATTGGGTCCGGTAGCCACAGCCGGATCATACGCCCATGGCCTTTTATCCGGGTTTACTTACGCTCAAACTTTCGGATTCGCTCTGGCGTCGAGTCTCACTTTCGACTTCTTTATGAATGACAACAAGATGCTCACTCAATGGCTGGGTGGACCTCTGGGCCGCAGCCTGGACAAAATTAATCGCTGGATAGGCATGGGTGAAACGGACGGTGAATATGTGAAACGTACTGCTGTTGCTTTGCCTCAACGCTTGACCGAAACCGATGAAGCCTATGCGAACCGTATTAAAGCAGACGACACGATGTATGGCTGGACCCGACACGAAAATTACCTGCAGTTTCGTGAACGCCGGGATCGCACCATGAAGCTGTTCGAGAATAGCTGGGAGAAATACTTCAGGGAAAATGTGCCTAAATGGTCATTTTCCCACGCAGATAGTATTCCTTACTCTTATACCCTGGGTGCCCTTTTCGAGTCAGGGGCTGCAGCGCCTGAGCCCCCTTCCACAGCCGTGAAAACAGCATCAGCTGGTCTCAAGGTCAGGAAATGAAACCTTCATAGCCAACCAAAAGAAATCAGCACAAAGAAATACAGACTGGATTGTTTCGGATCAAACTATCGAGTTAACCCTGTCAGAAAGTATGGAGGTATTCCTTCCCTGAAAAAACCAATCAATTCTACCAAGCAGCTTACCAGATTTGCCACTGTGAACTAGATTCTCTCAACGGCTTATCGAAACAGCGATGAGCGACTGACCATAAGCGATTAGAAAAGGTTTCCCCGCTCCGGGTGTGCGTCACCTTTCACGGCGATAAAAGTACTCAGCTCTGAGGTAGTAGAATGGCAAATACTCGCCCCAATGCATTAAGCTTTGCAGTGGCCGTTGCAATCAGCTCTTCCATCATGGCCACAGACGCAATGGCCGAGCGCAAACTGCAGACAAAATCCGCTGATATTCTGAACAAAGGACATACAGAGTATACCCGGAGCGAAGTCATAGTTAAGCAAACTTTGGACAATGACCAGCAACCAATACCCAAATCCTGCACAACCACCTACCCTGATCAGACTCAGGTCAGAGCAGACTACGAACTGCCTTCTGAAGGCTTCACAGACACTCTGTCTGGCATTGGCGGCGCTTCCAGTGTTGATCTGTTTGAAACAGACGAGAAGGACGTTGCTCAGAAATACACCAAAGTTCTCAAGATAGGTAATGAGGGGATATTCAGGTTCACCCATAACCTGGCAGAAAAGGCACTGGTCATTGAAGTCAGAAACGGAATGACCGATCAGGATTCAATTGCAGCAGTTCGAAATCAAGTAGGCGACCTCCAGTCATTAGAACCCTTAACGAAAGTTGCCAGCCCCGAACAACTGGCCAGAGTGCTGAAAGGTGCGCACGAAAGAGCGGGACAACTTGGCGAAATGGATAACTATGTTGCCCTTGCCACTATTGAAGTAGATGAAGTGAATGTGAAAGGGCGTACTTTCATGCGTCTTATCGCTGCCAACGATCAGCCTCCTGATTTAGTGCGCCTGGGTCAATCGCTCTTTGTCAATGATGAAGTGCTTTTCGCAGCAGCTACCTCTGCCTATACCCAGGTTCATGTAATGGAGGAAGATTTACAACAGGAAGCCCTGAACGATCTATTGCACTGTCATCAACCCGTTGGCTATGTTGTCCACGTCGAGGATGATGCACAAGCTTATCCTGTGCCTGTAGGCTACCCAAGACTGGAAGTGACTGAGACTCCGGGAGAAGTTATTGTTTTCCGTGGTCAGAAGCAAAACCCGGCCGATGTCGCTTTTGTGGAGGAGCTCTATAACATGTGGGCGGAAGAGGCCCGTAATCCCCTCTCTGCAGCAAAAGCACAAATCAAAAAAGATAAGGTCAAAGGCTACCAGCACACCATCCGAAGCAGGCAGATGGCACTGCTGGAGAATTTGGCTGTAGAGCTACATACTGAAGAAGATAGCCAAGCGACGCTTCAATACGAAGAGGATCTGTGGACACTGATACACTATGAATATCTTGAGCAGGCATTGACCAGTGCAACTTCAGATGGAGCAGATGAATTTGAACTCACAGTAGAACAGATCGAAGACGCTTTCCCGGTCCTCACATCGACCTGGGTGCTTAATCGGCTCGAAAAACGCTTCAGCTTCAAACCTGCACTTAGAAATCTTCTGACTAACCCACTCTTTATTCAGACTATTCAGGAAGAGATAGTGGATGACAGTTATCTTAATCAGCTGCAGGACGATACTCTTGAAGTCATAGAAAAGCTTACTTCCAAACCCATAAGCGACATATCCAGACAGATGAATGAGATGGATGATAAGCAGGTATTCTTGCTAATAAAAGAACTCAGTCTCAGGCATCTTAGAAAAGAGATAAATCTCGAAACGCAGAAAGACACTATCAGTGAAAGAGGGAGACTCAGAGCAGATCAACTCAAACAACAAATTAACAAGGAGCTTATACAACTTCGTCAAGAGCGGGCACAAGAGAAAAAATTGATGCAGAAGCTTGAACAGGAAGTCGAATGTAATCCAGAGCAGTCAATAAAAACTCATGGCGCCAGAATAAGAGCCAGAATAGCTCGCAGTGCTCAAATGGCAAAAGAACTTGGTATCGATAACTGGGATGATACCAAGCCAAACGAAGAACAACTCAGGATCATTGCAAAAGAAATTGGTAAAATCAATCGATGGGTTGTCGCAATATTTACCGCAACAGGTCAGTCTGATGACAAAACTGTAAAAGCAAAACCGGCGGCCACTGAACGTGAGCGAGGTGTTGATTCGGTCAAAGAATTCAGTCTGGGTTACCTTCAGTACATTCAACAGCTGCTGCGACAAAACAGAGAAGTCACCGATGAACAAGTCCGGAAAAGACTGGCTATCGTAGAAAGTAAGCTCGGTCTGGTTCCGAAAAACGAAGATGAGCTTGAAGCCGATTACCAATACCTTCCCCAGCACCTTGAGAAGCTGGAAGCCTATCTTGAGCAAGAACGTGTTCAGGATATTCAAAACCTGGAGGAAGATCTGAAAAAAGCGAAAAGCCGAGCACGGAAAATTGTGCGCAAAGAAGTCGAGCGAATACCAATACAGAAGAAAGAGGTTCGTGAATCAATAGCTGCAGACAGTCAACATTACAACACTCAACTGGCAGCAGAGCTTGGCATTGATAACTGGGATGTTACCCTGCCGCTGGAAGAACAAACCAGACTCATCAGCCAAAAGCTTTATGAAATCAAGCACTCGACTGCCGCAACAGGACAGCACCAGAAAGAGGCTGCAAAAGAAAAACTGGCGACCATCGAAAGCATGCACAACATTACTCCAAAAAATGAAAACGATCTGGATGCCCGCTATCATTTCATTCAACAGCACCTGCAACAAAAGGCAAAACTAACCGATCGAAAAATCCAGAATAGTCTGTCATACATTGAAGATAAGCTCAGTCTGGTCCCGGATTGCGATGAAGATACGGAAGCTCGTTGTCAGGCCATTCTGCAACACCTTGAAGAGCAGGAAGCGGAGACTGAACAACAACCTCTTCGACAACCTCTTCGACAACAAAGCACCACTGAGAAACTTCAGCGGGAACCCAAACGAACTCCAAAGCTGGAACAAAAAATTCATGACGCCAGAGCAGATGCCACAAAAGTTCGCAACGCTCAAATGGCAACAGAGCTTGATATTGATAACTGGGATGATACCCAGCCAGCCGAAGAACAAGCCAGACGCATCAGTAGAAAAATTCGTAAAATCAGGCAAGCGGAAGCTAAAACACATGCCGCAACAGCAAAGTCTGATAAAGAGGCTGTAAAAGCAAAACCGGCCACCATTGGAGACAAGCACTCTCTTATTTTGGTCAATGAAGACGATCTGGGTAGCCTTCTTTTCATTCATAATCAGCTGAAGAAAAACTCAGCAGCAGTCCGGGAAAAACTGGCTACCTTTGAAGGACAGCTCGGCCTGGTTCCGAACCATCAGGATAATCTTGAAGCCCGTCGCCGGGCCATTCTGAAGCGCCTTAAGCAGCAGGGACGTGAGGTCTTTCAACAACATTTTCAGAATCAACAAGAGCAGGAAGCACAGAAAAGCTGGTTACAGAAAGACTGGTTACAGAAACTTCAGCAGGAAGCAGGACAAGTTCCATCTCTGGCACAACAAGTCCATGATGCCAGAACAGGTGCCACAAAGGTTCGCAATGCTCAAATGGCAGCAGAGCTTGGTATTGACAACTGGGATGATGCCCAGCCAGTCGAAGAACAAGCCAGACTCATCAGAAATAAAATTGTTGAAATCAAGCAATGGGTTGCAGCAACAGAGCAGCCTGACAAAGAAGCTGTAAACGTAAAACCGACGGTCATTATAGGCAAGCGAGATATTATTTCGGTTAATGAAGACGATCCGGTTATTCTTCAGTCCATTCAACAACACATGCAACAAAAGGAAGAACGAACCGATCAGGAAATCCAGAATAGTCTGAGTGTCATTGAACGTCGGCTCGGTCTGGTCCCGGATAGTAAAAAGACCCTGGAATTTCGTTGCCGTGCAGTTCGGGAACACATAAGGATGCAAGACGCTCAGACCGAAATAGAGCTGGCAAAACGGAAAAACTCGATACTGAGCCTTCAGGTAGAGATTGAACGAAATCAAATTGTGAGAAAAGAAGTTCGTGAAGTCTTAGCCGCCGCCAGAGAGGATTACAACACTCGAATGGCAGCGGCGCCTGGTATTGATGACCGGGATAATACCCAGCCACCCGAAGAACAAGCCAGACTTATCAGTCAGAAAGTCCACGAAGTCGAGCAACCCCTTGCCGCAACATCGAATGCCGCAACATCGATTGCCGCAACATCGGTTGCCGCAACAGGTCAGCCCGGAGAAGAAGCTTTCAAAGAAAAACTTGCGGCCATAGAAAAAGCCCTGGAGTTGGATCACCAGGATCGCGAGGACGATGTCTATAACCGCCGTAACGCCATTTCTGAAGAAATTCACACATACATTGCAGAAGCCGGGAAGAATGCAGAGAAGGAGGCTCTGGAAATACTGGAAACAGTAGAAGAAATATTCAAACTCGAAATCAACCAGGATGATCTCAAAACAACGAGGCTCGAGAGGGTTCGCAGAAAGCTAAAAAGCGGTGATGTCTCAGAATCCATGCTGAATGAGATAGACGCTGTTATCTGGAAAATAGAAAGCTCACTTGGATACCACATCGCAAAAAAAATTGAGATACTTCAAAAATTTATTACCTTTCATGTCGAAACCCCGGATGTCGATGGGCAGGTCACAAAGCAACAGAGAAAGATGCTTGAAGCTGTAGAAGACGAGCTGAACATCGACACCAGTGAAAACCCTTCTGCGAAAGAAAGAGGCAGGGGTTTTGCCGCTGAACTGGCATTGGATCTGGATGTAGAGTTTGAAAAAGGCGCCAGCCTGAATGACCAGAAGTATGCTCTAAGTAACAAAATTCAGGCATTAAGGGAAAAAGTAAACGACCATTACGACACTGAAGAGCTCACCAGAGATGCAAACAATGAAATCGCTCGGCAACTTGACATTGAGGGCTATAAGGATGATGCCCCTTTAGAGGATCAGATCAGTCTTATTGAAAAAACCCTTCAGGAGCTGGATGAAGAAGTTGACATAGTGGGTCGGCCTAAAATTTATGATCGTATCGCAGCCATTGAAGATGAACTTGACAGGCAAATGGCTGGCCTGGGTGAATCCCGATACGTTCCTGATCGTGACTTAGCCACAGCCAGACGAGAAGTAAAAGAAGCTGAAAGTGAGCTGGCAGATGTTCATCGCAAACTGAATACCCTTCCTGACAATGAAGACGACACGGCTCTCTATCGGGTAATGAACGGTGACATCAATGAGAAGAGTAAAACCTTGCAAGAGTACGAAATAGCCCGTCAGGAAGGTGAAATTGAATCCGGAAAAGCAGATATTGAGGGAATGGAGGAAGCGCTGAAGGCCGACGAGAAAGCCGCCGAAAATGATGGCTGTCCCTTCCGGTACAGTCCCTTCCAGTATACGCCGGGTGAGGCAGAAGCTCTGGACGCTATCCGCAAATTCAGTCGGCAGCACCCTCTGAAAAAACAAGCGCTGGAAGCCGCAATAGGTCTGGCACAATTAGCAGCAGCAAGAGGCAAACTAAGTACCATCGTACCGATTTTTAACTTGTACGATGAATTTGCACCGATTCGCCTGCATGCAATGTTCGGTGTGACGATTAATCAGGCTCGTCGTATTGTGGAAGTCTTCCAGAACCTGAAGACGGTCTTCCGGATATATCCCTACGAGTCTTTATTAGAAAATCAAATTCATCGTCTGAATACCATGGATGAAATTCAGACTCTGACGCAGAAGGTCATCAATGAGATGGGAAGAGGGACCCAAGAATACGACAACGCAATTCACGGCATAGGCTCAGCGGGCATTCACTTGGTTGAGCATTCAGCAGAGGACCAGAAAAGCATCTCGGAGTACTTCTCAACCGACACCGCCAATGGCAAAAAGATCATAAGTCTGCTGCGTGAAGGACTGATCAGCAAGATTGAATTAGAGAGTTATATCAAAGCCGCCAGAGGTGTCGATGGTTATCAGACAGTGGCTGAATTTGAACATTTCCTTGGTTATAAACACGGGGTGCATGCAATAGAATTCTGGAAGATTGTCCGGATGCTGCCCGACAAGGCTGTTGAAGAACTCATACAAAATGCCTTTACTCCTGTGGTTGTGGCTGCAACGGGCCCGACAGGTATAAAAGAGTCGGTTGCCGGCGTAACAGATTACACTGCAGCTGTTATCGCCAACTATGTTCTTGACGATATTGCCTTTGAAAATGGCCGAAAGACGGCAGCATTCCTGACCCACGTTCAGGATACCCTGACACCTTATGCCAATGCTGTCGGCCTGTCTGAATCAGACCGGATCAAGATTTTCCATGACCTATTGATGCAGGCTCATGCCACTGCGGTTGAGCAGCAGCTAAAGGATTACTGGATCAAACCTTCAGCCTCCCTGGCACAGGCTGTCACATGGTACTACTCCAGCTATAAACCCTTACTGGTAGCTCATACTGCCTGGGAGGCCATCGGGCTGTCCCTCTCAAACCTGTCGTTCCTTTATCTTCTGGATCTGACCAACAGGGGAGATTACCTGCACCGGATGCTGACACCTTTTCAAAACTGGATGGATCACTACGGTATTGATCCTGACCGAACCGGCCAATCTGCCTGCCACAATGGAATTGAACAAATCTCTGAAGCAGGCGGGCTGGCCATGCCATTGGGCAAGGCCGCTTCCTCAGTCATTCTGCTGAGAACCAGCTCCATGCTGTTTGCCAGACAGTACAACGCCAATCCTCATAGCTATCGTAGTATTACCCATCTGGTGCCCGAAATAGTGCAATCCATGAATTCTGGAGGGATACAGGTACCACTGCTGCACCGGGTAACACCACAAAAAGTGAAAACTCTGGCCTCTGCCACCGCCGGTCTGGTGTTGGGTCCGGTAGCCACTGTCGGATCATACGCCCACGGTCTTGTATCTGGATTTACCTATGCCCAGACATTCGGTTTCGCTCTGGTAACCAGTCTCACTTACGACTTTTTTATGAACGACAACAAGATGCTCACCCAATGGCTGGCTGGCCCCCTGGGACGTAGTCTTGACAAAATTAATCGCTGGCAGGGCGTGGGTGAAACAGACGATGAATATGTGAAACGGACCGCCGTCGTTTCACCTCAGGGCTTCAGTGAATCCGACGAAGAGTATGCAACCCGTGTTAAAGCAAGCAACAATATGTTGGGCTGGACGCGACACGAAAATTATCTGCAATTTCGTGAACGCCGTGATCGCACCATGAAGATGTTCGAGAACAGCTGGGAGAAATACTTCAGGGAATATGTGCCTAAATGGTCATTCTCCCATGCAGAAAGTTTTCCTTACTTCTACACTCTTGGAGCCTTGTACGAATGGCAACGGGGCGATAATCAGAAGTTGGCACCGGATGCAACCTTTTCTTCTGAGCCCACAAAGACCTCAAAGAGCCTGAAGCGAATCAAGGCAATTGACATCCATTAGCGACTGAGAGCAATGAGCGTTTGTAAGTTGCTCCCTCGCCTGGTGTGGCAATCATTTTTCACGCTAATAAAAAGTACTCACCTCTGAGGTAGCAGAATGACAAATGCTCATCACAATGCGTTAAGCCTTGCAGTGGCCGTTGCAATCAGCTCGTCTCTCGTTGGTCCACAGGTATTGGCCGATCGCAGGCTGCTGACAAAATCTGTCGATGTTACGGGCAATGGTCATGTGGAGTTTACCCAGAGTGAGGTTATTGTTCTGCGAACTATAGGTCATGACGAACAGCCAATACCCAAATCTTTTACCACCATCTACCCTTATCAGCCTCAGGAAAGTGAAGACTATGTCCATCCCTGCTTAAGCTTGACAAGAGTTCTTTCTGGCATTGGTAGTGGCGTCTACAGTGTTGATCAGTTTGAAACAGACGAGAATAACGTTGCTCAGAAATACACCAAAGTCCTGGAGGTAGGTGATGAAGGAGTCTTCAGGTTCACCCATAACCTTGAAGAAAAGAAGTTGGTCATTGAAGTCAGAGGCGGAATGACCGATCAGGATTCAGTCAAGGCTGTTCGTGATCAATTGGGCAGCCTTCAATCATTAGAACCGTTAACGAAAATCGCCAGCCCCATACAGCTGGCTTTTTTACTGGAAGGTGCCGACGACAGAGAGGGAAGCCTTGGCAAAAGTGATCACTATGTTGCCCTTGCCACCGTTGAAGTAGAAAAAGTTGAAGTAAATGGGCGCACCTTCATGGGTCTTATCGCTTCGGGCGATCGCCCCCCTGAAGTGCAAAGTATGGGTCAATCACTCTTTGTCAACGACGATGTTCTCCTGACAGCAGCCGCTTCTGCCTATATCCAGGTTCATGTCCTGGGAGAGAACTTACAACAGCAGGCTCTTAATGAACTATTAGCACACAACAAACCCGTCGGCTATGTTGTACACGTCGAGGAAGACACACAGGCTTATCCTGTGCCTGAGAATTATCCAATACTGGAAGTGACTGAGGCCACGGGAGACACTATTGTTTTCCGTGGTCAGAAGCAGAACCCGGCCGATGTCACTTTTGTGAAAGCTCTCTCTGACATCTGGAAGAGAGAATTTAATAACAATGCCCCCCCTCCTGAAGCAACAGCGCAGGTTAAAAAAGACAGAATCGAAAGCTACCGGTACATCATTCGGAGCAAGCAGATGGCTCTCCTTGAGGAGCTGGCTGCACAGCACAATTACGGACCTGACAATGCCGGACAAACGACGTTTGAATACGATGGTAAGCTGTCGATGCTTGCATACTATGAATATCTTCAGCAGGCTTTGACCTCTGCTACTTTGGACGGAGCAGATGAATTTGAATTGACAATACCCCACCTCAGATTCGCTTCGTCGTTTATCACGCCAACCTGGATCCATCTTCAACTCGCAGAATACTTCGGCTTCAAACCCGTACTTAGAAATCTCCTGACTAACCGGCATTTTGTTCAGAATCTTCACCAGGTTATACCCATTGTCACCAAAACGTTTAGCGATACTTTTAGCAAAGACAAAAGCTTTACTTCCAAAGTCGTTGCTGACCTTACCGGGAAGCTGCTTGAGATAGAAAGCCTGCGGGAAAAGCTACAGCATAAAGAGGCCGGACTCACCGGGATAAGCAGATCATCAGATCGCGCAACCGCAGCAGCGATTGCCAACAACAGGCAAACCCTGACAGTAAAACGAACCCCGGGGCCGGTGAAACAACCTCGTGATGCCGGGTCAAAAGCCCCATACATTGACAACACGGAACGATTAGCAGAATCCGACATTGGTGACTCTGATGATAGCCCGCCACCAGCAAAACAAGCCAGACTCACCAGTATAAGAACTCATGGAACCAATCTAGCGGTGGCCACAACAGAAAAGCCTGAAATAGCAGCTGCGATCAAAGCCCGCTATGCAACCATTGCCTCATATTTAAACATTCAGGATTTTGATAGCAATGATGATATCAATAATCAGGAAAAACATTTGCTTCAGAAAATTAAGGCATTGGATGATCAAAAAAAACAACTGATTCGTGAACAGGAAAGTCTTTTTCAGAAGCCTCAGACGGTGGATGTTGAACTTAATGCAGAGAATGCTCACGCCAGGGCCAAAAAAGGTGCTCTGGCAGCAGTTCTTGGTATTGAGCCAGGTGACGGCAGCATACCAGAAGACGATGTCCTGGAAAAAATGGTATACACCAGGCTCTTCAGGCTTGCAGAGCTGGAAGAAGAACTGGCTGACTTCAAAACACCCGGCCACCCCAAAATCAGGCCTGAAGTAATTAAGACTCTGAATGCCGTACTAAAAGTTCTGCGGCAAAGTGTAAGTAATCGGAACGAAGACCTGCACATCCAACGCTGGGACATTTCCGATCACATGCGGGCATACATCAGAGACGCCAGAGAATATGCAGAGTTTGTAGCATATAGGATACTGGAAGACGTAGAAGCAGAACTCAGTATCAACCTCAATGAAGAGGATAACAAAACAACAAGACTCACCCGGATTCTTAAAATACTTAACAACGCTGATCTCTCAGACAACACACTGGCTGAGATACTGGATGAGCTGGATGGCACCCTCTGGGCCTATGAAAGCAGAGCTCTGGATTGGGATGATCTCATACGCATCAAGCTGCATGCTTACCTTCATCATAAATTCGAAGACTCCGACCCGGATAACCCGACCGGAAAACAACAGCTCGATCTGCTGAAAGAAGTAGAAGCAATACTCCGCATCCCATGGGAAGAAGAGAAAGACCTGGCAGCAAGACTGGCCTGGGTTCGTGAAGTACTTGACAAAGACTTGACCTCTGAATACATGATGGAAGAAATAGATGATACCCTCTGGCAAAAAGACAGCGAAGCTCTTAACCCAAGGGAGCTCGTAGTCAAAAAGCTTAGTGCGATTCTTACCTATAAAACCAAAGATTCGTGTCTGGATAAGCAAGCCAGAGATCAACAGGCAAGTATGCTTGATGCTATAGAGTTCAAGCTGAGTATCAATCCTCATGAAAACCTTGCTGCCAAAGAAAGAGGCAAGGCTTTCACTACTAAACTGGCCAGTGATCTGAAGGTAGCTTTTGCAGAGGATGACAACCTGCCTGCCCGGAAGGATGCTCTGAGAGGCAAAATTCAGGCATTAATGGATGAGCTACATGAAGCCTGCGACGATGAAGCTGTCAGAAGAGCCAGAAACAATGAAGTGGCTCATCAACTCAACATTGAGGATTATAAAGAAGATGCCACTATCGACGACCAGAACAGTCTGATTGAAACAACACTCCAACAGCTCGATGAAGACGTTTTCAATGCCGATCAGCCCGACATTAATGAGCGCATTGCAGACATCGAAAATGAACTTGACAGGCAAATGGCTCGCCTGGGTCCCAAACCCCGATTCGTTCTTGATCGTGAGCTAGCCACTGCCAGACGAGCACTGAAAGAAGCTGAAAGTGATCTGACGGGTGTTTATAAGCAACTGAATATGCTTTGTGGCAAACGTGCGGCATTTGCGGGGAACCGTGCTGACCTCCAGCATACCTCGGAGGATGACAACAGGGTCCTCAATCAGGCAATTAAGGGTCTGGACGAAAGCGATATCCCCGGGGAAGCACAGGGTGAACTGCCTCTGGCAAGGAAAAATTACAATCAGGTCACGGAATTCCTGCGTGAGCATGACAGGAAAAGCAGAGATGTAGCCAATGTAAAACAAGACCCGGAGCATGAGGCGCTTCTTGAAGCCGCTGAAGAAGCCATGGGTCTTACACCAGACTCCACTGACACCTGTCAAGACCGGGTTGATGCCCTGAGAAACAGGCAGCTAAAACTGGGCGGGAATGATGGTACTGGCGGCAAGATTGGGCAACTGGTTCAGGAAAGAGATTATCTGGAAGCTCAGATTGAAACCAGGAAAGCTGACATTGAGTCAATGAAGAAAGCCCTGAAGACGGCAGAGACAGCCGTCGAAAATGACGGCGGTCCCTTCCAGTACACGCCGGAACAGGCAAGAGTACGGGCCGTCATAGACGATTTCACGCAGCATAACGCTCTCAAACAACAAGCTCTGGAAGCCGCGCTGGGTTTGGCAGAACTGGCAGTGAAGAGCGATAATGAAATCTCCTGGATTACGACTTTCGATTTTGACGATGAATTGGCAACCGTTCATTTGCGGATGCTGGTTGGCGACAATCTGTCTTTTAATCAGGCCAGTCGGATTGTAGAAGTCTTCAAGAGCCTGAAGACGAGCTTCCCGGACCCCCCTTTCTGGTCTGAAGAAGATCAGCCTGTGAATATCATGGCACAAATCTACATGCTTGTTTGCGTGACCAGGAGTCAGTTGGGAAAAGGGGCCCAACAATACGATGACGAAGTGAACGGCATGGGTCAAAGAGCCATTCACTATGTCGAGCACATACCAGGTGACCTGAAAGACTTTTCGCAATACCTGGCTGCCCATTCCGCCAATTGTAACAAGATCATAACTCTGCTGCGTGAAGGTCTGATCAGCAAGGTTGAACTTGAAAACTACGTAAAGGCCGTCAGAAGTGCCGATATGGGGGCCGCCAGAGGTTTTCACAGAGCGGCTGAGTTTGAATTCTTCCTTTACTACAGACACCGTGTCAATTTGCCTCTGTTCAACACCATTGTCCATATGCTGTCCGACAAGGGTGCAGAGGAATTCATGCAAAGCGTCTTTACCCCTGTGACCGTGACCAGGACTGGCCCGGCGGGCATTAAAGAGTCTGTTGACGGCATGAAAGAGTATGCCGCTGCTGTCATCGCCAACTATGTTCTTGACGATATTGCCTTTGACAATGGCCGCAGAACGGCAGCCTTTCTGACCAATGTTCAGGATACCCTGACTCCTTATGCCAATGCTGCCGGACTCTCTGAAACCGAATTGATCAAGGCTATCCATGGCACATTGATGCAGGCTCATGGCGCAGCGGTTGAGTATCAGCTCAACAACTACTGGGGCAAACCTTCAGCCTTTCTGGTACAGGCCGTCACCTGGTACTACTCCAGCTTCAAACCTCTGCTGGTGACCCATACCACAGTGCAGGCTGCCGAGCAGTCTCTCTTGAACATGTCATTCCTCTATCTTCTGGATCTGACCAACCGGGGTGATTATCTGCACCGGATGCTCATACCTTTCCAGCACTGGCTGGAACGCGTCGGTGTTGATTCTGACCGAACCGTGCAATATGCCTACCACAGCGGAATTGAAAAAGTTTCTGAAGTGGGCGGGCTGGCCATGCCATTGGGTAAGGCCGCCTCTTCAGTCATTCTGCTGAAAACCGGCTCCATACTCTTTGCCAGACAGTACAACGCCAACCCGCAGATGTATCGCAGCATGTCCCGTCTGTTGCCAGAAATAGTCAAATCCATGGGTTCCGGACAAAGGATTCAGTTGCCGCAGCTGCACAGGGTTACACCACAAGTAGTGAAAACCCTGGCCTCAACAGCCGGCCTGGTGCTGGGCCCGGCAGCCACCTTGGGAATACACGTCCAAGGACTTTTACCCGGCTTTACCCATGCCCAAACATTCGAAGTAGTCAAATCCATGAGTACCGGACCAGGGATTCAGGTGCCGCTGCTGCCCAGGGTGACACCACAAAAAGTGAAAACTCTGGCCTCTGCCACAGCGGGACTGGTGCTGGGCCCGGTAGCCACGGTCGGAGCATACGCCTATGGCCTTATATCCGGATTCACTTATGGCCAGACCTTCGGATTCGCTCTGGCGTCGAGTCTCACTTTCGACTTTTTTATGAACGACAACAAAATGCTCACTCAATGGCTGGGTGGCCCTCTGGGTCGAAGTCTTGACAGGATTAATCGCTGGCTGGGCGTGGGTGAAACGGATGATGAATATATAAAAAGGTCGGCCATTGCCCCACCTCAGCGCTTCAATGAAAACGATGAAGCCTACGCAAAACGAGTTAAAGCAAACAACGCCCTGTATGGCTGGACTCGACACGAAAACTATCTGCAGTTCCGTGAACGCCGGGATCGCACCATGAAGCTATTCGAGAATGGCTGGGAGAAATACTTCAGAGAAAATGTACCTAAATGGTCGTTTTCCCATGCAGAAAGTATTCCTTACTCCTACACTCTGGGAGCCTTCTATGAGTTGCGACAGGGCGATGATCCAAAAATTCAGGGTCATGATAAGAGCAATGCCCCCAATCAAAATCTCTATCTGTAACCATGAGCCACTGAAGGCTATGGATCATTAAAAGCTGCTTCCCTGTCCGGCGTAGCCATCACTTTTTCAGGGTAATAAAGTACTCTGCTCTGAGGTAGTAGAATGACAAGAGTCCGCCCCAATGCCTTGAGCCTGACAGTGGCCGCTGCAATCAGCTCTTCCATCTCTGTTACGGACGCACTGGCCGATCGCAGGCTGCAGATAAAATCTATCGATATTCCGGGCAATGAACAGGTGGAGTTCGTCCAGAGCGAGGTCATCGTTAAGCCAACTTTAGGTCATGACCAGCAGCCGTTACCCAAATCCTTTACAACCACCTACCCTGATCAGACTCAGATCCGAAGGGGCTATAAGGTTCCTTCCGAAGGCTTCACAGATGTTCTCTCAGGTATCAGCGGTGGCGTTTCCAGCGTTGACCTGTTTACAACAGACAACAACAACGCTGCTCAGAAATACACCAAAGTCCTGAAGGTCGGTGATGAAGGGGTCTTCAGGTTCACCCATAACCTTGCAGGAGAGAAACTGGTCATTGAGGTAAGGGAGGGAATGACTCATCAGGATTCAATTACGGCTGTTCGTGCTCAATCAGATGACCTCCCATCATTGGAACCGTTAACAAAAATCGCCAGCCCCTCACACCTGGCCGGAGTGCTCAAGGGTGCGTACGAAAGAGCAGGCAACCTTGGCAAGGCTGATCACTATGTTGACCTGGTCACCATTGATGTGGACGAATTTGAAGTGAACGGGCGCACCTTCATGCGTCTTATCGCTGCAGGTGATCAACCTCCGGAACTGCAGCGCCTGGGGCAGTCGATCTTTGTCAATGATGAGGTTCTTTTAGCTGCAGCCACCTCTGCCTATACCCAGGTTCATATTCTTGGGAAACATTTACAACAGGATATTCTGGAGGATTTGCTGTCATACCAGCAGCCCGTCGGCTATGTTGTCCATGCTGAGGACAACACACAGGTATACTCTGTGCCTGAGGGTTATCTGAAACTGGAGGTGACTGAAGCTACGGCGGACAGGATTGTTTTCCGTGGTCAGAAGCAAAATCCGGCTGATGTCGCTTTTGTGGAATGTCTCTATAACCTCTGTGAACAATCTGACGCTAATGACAATGACAATGACAAAATTGCACGGGTTAAAAAAGACAAGGTCAAAAGCTACCAGTACGCCATTCGAAGTACGCAGATGGCGCTGCTTGAGGAATTTGCTGACAATTTAGCTATACAACAGGATGCTGAACTGGACCAGGATAAACTTGCGATACTTGCATACTATGAATCTATACAGCAGGTATTAACCATTGTTAGTCAGGATGCAACCGATGAATTCGAATTGACAGCAGGACAGATCGTAGTCACGACATCGGTCATCACGCCGGGCTGGATGCTGGTTCAACTCGAAAAAATCTTCAGCTTTAAACCCCTACTCAGAGACCTCCTGAACAGTCGGCATTTTTTTCTCAATGTTCAAAGAGGTACAGACATTCTCAACGAACTGCTGATGAGGGGCTTTGCCCTTGTCGAAGACACAAACTTAGTTAAAAAAGTCATTGCTAACATGGTCCGTAAGGACCTTGAGTTGGACAACACGCAGGCAGAGCTGCAGGCAAAAATCAAAGCCCACTATGCAACCATTGCCGCACATTTAAACATTCAGAATTTTGATAGCAATGCAGATGTTGATGCTCAGCAAGAAAGACTGCTTGAAGAAATCAATACATTGAATGCTCAAAAGCAACGCCTGCTTCAGGAAGTTCAGACAATGCACGATCAAGAGTTTGCTGAGGATTCTTACACCAGGGTCAAAACCAGCGCTCTCACTACGGTCCCTGGCACTGACAGCCCACCAGGCACACCCGATGACACTGCCCTGGAAGCAATGTTATATACCAAACACTTCAGGCTTAAGGCACTGGAAGAAGCGCTGGAAGACATCAGAACACCGGGCCACCCGAAAGCCTGGCCTGAAGTACTTGAGAAGCTGAGTGCCTTAGAAAAAGTCCTTCACCGGGGTGACCCTGATCAAGACGACGATGTGTATCTCCGTCGCCAGGACATTTCTAAAGGCATACAGGAATACATCAGAAATACCAGACGGCTGGCTGAGAAAAGGGCCCGGAACATACTGGAAGTCGTAGAAAAAGAACTCAACCTCAAAGTCAGCGAAGAGGATGACAAAGCAACAAGACTCAACAGAGTTTTTATAATACTTAACAGTGATCTTCTCTCAGATGAGATACTGGATAAGATAGAGAATGAGATAAGTGACATCTCGTGGGCCTGGGGGTGGGTCTATAAACTCGAAGCCACTGAACAACAGACCGACCGGCTGGAAGCCTCAGAAAAAACACTCAACATCAAATTCAATAAAGAGAATGACAAAGCAGCAAGACCTGCCCGGATTTATACAATACCTGACGGCGATGATAGCTATGAAAATGCCCTGGATCAGATACATCAAACCTTCTGTAAAGAAGACAGCACAATTCTGGACGAGAGCAGTCTCAAACTCACCAAGATTCGTGCGATTCTCAACTATAAAATCGACGATTCGTACCTGGATATGCAAATCAGAAAACAACAGACAGGTTTGCTTGGAGCTATAGAGAACGAGCTGAGCATCTACCCTGATGACAACGATGCGGCTAAAGAGAGAGGCAAGGCTTTCACTGTCAAACTGGCCAAAGAGCTTGATGTCGCCTTTGATCAGGATGACGACCTGTCTGATCAGAAGGCTACCCTGAGAACCAAAATTCAGGAATTAATCGAAAAATTAGCGGCACTCTATGATGATGAAGCTGCCAGAAGAGTCTGGAACAATGAAATAGCTCATCAACTCAACATCCGGGATTATAAAGAAGATGCCACTATCGACGACCAGAACCGTCTGATTGGAAAAAAACTCCAAAAGCTGGATAAAGAAGTTTTCAATGTCGATCAGCCTGACGTTAATGAGCGTATTGTAGCCATCGAGAATGAGCTTGACCGGCAAATGGCTCGTCTGGGGCCCAGGCCCCGATACGTTCTTGATCGTGAGCTGGCTCAGGCCAGACAGGCAATACAAAAAGCTGAAAGTGAGCTCGAGACTGCTAATCAAAGACTGAATGCTATTAGTAACAAACAAGTGGCAGCGGATCTTGATGCCACTGAAGAAGCTGAGGGGCTTACACCTGACTCCACTCAGACCTGTGAAGACCGGATTAATGCCCTGAGAAACAGACAGGTACAACTGGGCGGACATGATGGAACTGGCGGCAAGATCCAGCAACTGAATCGGGAAAGGGCCCAACTGACAGCTGAGATAGCAAACAGGAAAGTCGACATTGAAAGAATGAAGGAAGTCCTGAAGACTGCAGAGAAAGCCGTCGAAAATGACGGCGGCCCCTTCCAGTACACGCCGAAGCAGGTAAAACTTCTGAGCGATATGCAAAACTACATGAAACACCACTCTATCAATAAACAAGCTCTGGAAGCTGCAATAGGTCTGACAGAATTAGCCCTGGAAAACGGTAAGGCAAGCCCCTCGCTTGTGGATTTCGATTTTGACAATGAATTTGCACCGGTTCGCCTGAGGGCAATGGTCGGAGACGGCCTGACGTTTGCCCGGGCCAGTCGGATAGTGAAAGTCTTCAAGAGCCTGATGACGAACTGCGCGCACCTGCCTCCCGGGCGAATAGCATTTATGCCTATGATTGCCCTGCTAGAAGTTCAGCTGCTGGTGAACTGGGTCAGGGGTGAGCTGCAAACCGGGGCTCAACAATACGACGAAGCCATTCACAGCATGGGCAAAACAGCCATTCACTACGTCGAGTATGAGACAGAGGACCTGAAAAGCTTCTCGGAATACTTCGCCAGCCATTCTGCCAGTGGTAACAAGATCATAACTCTGCTGCGTGAAGGATTGATCAGCAAGGTTGAACTTGAGAACTACATGAAGGCCGTCAGAGACGTCGATGGTCATCAGACAGTGGCTGACTTTGAACACTTTCTTGGCTACAAACACGGGGTCAATGTGCCTGACTTCAAAGCCGATGTCCGGATGCTGTCCGAGAAGGGTGTTGAGGAATTCATGCAAAGTGCCTTTACGCCCGTGACCGTCACTGCGTCTGGCCCGGCAGGTATGAAAGAATCTGTTGACGGCATGAAAGAGTACGCTGCCGCTGTCATCGCCAACTATGTTCTTGACGATATTGCCTTTGACAATGGCCACAGGACGGCAGCCTTCCTGACCCATCTCCAGGATACCCTGACGCCTTATGCCAATGCTGTCGGCCTGTCTGAATCAGACCTGCTCAAGGCTATCCATAACACATTAATGCAGGCTCATATCGCAGCGGTTGAGCAGCAGCTCAATGATCACTGGGTCAAACCTTCAGCCTTCCTGGTACAGGCTGTCACCTGGTACTACTCCAGTTACAAACCCCTGCTGGCGACCCACAGCGCCTGGCAGGCTGCCGATCTGTCGCTGTCAAACATGGCGTTTCTCTATCTTCTGGATCTGACCAACCGGGGTGATTACCTGCACAGAATACTCACACCTTTCCGGCACTGGCTGGAAAACTGCGGTGATGATCCTGACAGAACCGGGCAATATACCTACCACACTGGCATTGAACAAATCTCTGAAGTGGGCGGGCTGACCATGCCATTGGGCAAGGCCGCTTCTGCAGTCATTCTACTCAGAACCGGCTCCATGTTGTTTGCCAGACAGTACCACGCCAATCCTCAGATGTATCGCAGCATTTCCCGCCTGGTGCCCGAAATAGTGAAATCCATGGGTTCCGGGCAGGGGGTTCAGGTACCGCTGCTGCACAGGGTAACACCACAAAAAGTGAAAACTCTGGCCTCGGCCACAGCCGGTCTGGTGCTGGGTCCGGTAGCCACTGTCGGAGCATACGCTCATGGTCTTATATCAGGGTTTACCTACGCTCAAACCTTCGGATTCGCTCTGGCATCCAGCCTCACTTTCGACTTTTTCATGAACGACAACAAACTGCTTACTCAGTGGTTGGGTGGGCCTCTGGGTCGCAGTCTTGACAAGATTAATCGCTGGATTGGTGTGGGTGAAACACAAGATGAATATGTGAAACGTACAACTGTTGCCACACCTCAACGCTTCAGTGAAAACGATGATGACTACTCAAGCCGTGTTAAAGCAAACAACACGATGTATGGCTGGACTCGACACGAACATTATCTGCAGTTCCGTGAACGCCGGGATCGCACTATGAAACTGTTTGAGAATGGCTGGGAGAAATACTTCAGGGAAAATGTACCGAAATGGTCGTTTTCCCATGCAAAAAGTATTCCTTACTCCTACACTCTGGGTGCCTTTTATAAGTTGCAACAGGGCGATAATCAGAAAGTTCACGGTCCTGATAAGAGCAATGCCCCTCAATCAGGATTTCAATCTGCAACCATGACCCACTGACAGCCATAAGTAATTAAAAGCTGCTTCCCGCCGGGTGTGGCCATCGCTTTTCATAGTCATAAAAGTACTCAGCTCTGAGGTAGTAGAATGACAAATGCTCGCCCGAATGCATTACGCCTTGCGGTGGCCGTTGCAATCTGCTCTTCCATCCTTGGCACACAGGCTGTGACAGATCGCAAACTGCAGACTAAATCTATCGATATTCGTTGCAGTGGACAAGTGGAATTTACCCAGAGTGAAGTCATAGTTCAGCCAACGTTAGGCGATGACCAGCAGCCAGTACCCAACTCCTTTACAACCACCTACCCTGATCAGACAGTCAAAAAGAGTTCTTTCGCTCATACCAGGGGCTTTACTAACGCTCTTGCTGGTGTTGATGGTGGCGTTTCCAGTGTTGAGCTGTTTGAAACAGGTGAGAAGGACGTTGCTGTGAAATACACCAAAGTCCTGAAGGTGGCAGATGAGGGTGTTTTCAGGTTCACTCATAACCTTGAAGAAAAGGAACTGGTCATTGAAATCAGAGGCGGAATGACCGATCAGGATTCAGTTGCGGCTGTTCGTGATCAATTAGTTGGCATTCAATCACTGGAACCGTTAACGAAAGTCGCCAGCCCCCGACAACTGGCTGGAGTACTGAAAGCTGCCAGTAACAGAGCAGGAAACCTCGGAACAAGTGACCACTATGTAGCCCTTGCCACCATTGAAACAGAAAAAGTTGAAGTGAATGGACGTACCTTCATGAGCCTTATCGCTTCAAGCGAACAGCCCCCTGAACTGCAACGTCTGGGTCAATCACTCTTTGTCAATGATGAGGCTCTCCTGGCAGCAGCCACCTCTGCCTATATTCAGGTTCATATCCTGGGACAAGATGTACAACAGCAGGCTCTTAATGAGCTATTGGCATACAGCAAACCCGTCGGATATGTTGTCAATGTCGAGGATGACAAACAGGTTTATCCTGTGCCTGCGGGTTATCCAATACTGAAAGTAAAGGAAGCTCCGGGAGAGATTATTGTTTTCTATGGTCAGATGCAGAATCCCCATGATATTGCTTTTGTAGAGAGCCTCCATAAACGCTGGTTAGAAATTAAGAGCCCCGCCCCGGCATTAACAACACAAGTTAAAAAAGATAATTTCAAAAGCTACCTGTACATCATTCGAAGCAGGCAGATGGAACTGCTGGAGAAGTTTATTGCGCGGCTCGATTCCGGCGTTAACACGGATCAACCAACGACCATTTCAATTGAAGATAAAATGTCGACGTTTGCGCTTTTATATTATGAATCTCTGCAACAGGCATTGAACACTGTCATTACAAATAGAGCACATGGAACAGACGAAGTTGAGTTCACGCTGAAACACATCAGAATCGTTTCGTCAGTCATCACGCCGACCTGGATGCATAATCAACTGGTAAAAAACTTCGGTTTCCAACCCGTATTCAGGAACCTTCTGATTAACGCGCAATTTATGCAGAACATTCATAATGTGATACCCACTATCAGCAATATCAACCAGGCGCAGATCGATACTTCTGAGGGAAACGAAAAGTTTGCTTCCAAAGTCATGAGCGATATGATGACCAGACAGCTGCTTGAGTTTTACAACAATCTGGCGAAGCTGCGGGCAAAAGAGGCTAAACTCGGCGAGCTAAATGAAAAATTACTTCGCGCAAATGAACAAGTCAAAGAAACAATGGCTATTGCTGTTCATAGTGGTCAGGAAAAGCTGAGAGAAAAGCACCGTTTTGACGACAGGCTTGAACTGCTCAGAATACGGCTGAAACATCTGGAAAATCAGAATCAGATAATTCGGCGTGAAGTCAGTCAAGTTATATGGCTGAAACAAGAGGCTGATGTTGCCAAAACAGAAGGAGAAGAAGCCAGAGTCAACATAAAAGAATTTTATGAACTGCTGCAGGCAGTGGTAACGTCATCCGGGACAAGAGAAGAGTCAAATATAGACGTCGTAAAAGCAAAACTGACCACCATTGAAGACCAGCTCGGTATTACTCCGGTCAATGAAAACGATCTGTTTGAGCGCTTTAAGTCCATTCAAAAGCATCTGCAAGAAAAAGCAGAATCATACGCTGTGTTGGACCAGCACAGAGCTGAACAGATCAGTCAGGACCCCGTCAACGAAGCTGATCTGGAAGCCCCTGACCAAGCCATTCAACAACACCCTGCAGAAGAAGAAGCTCAGGTCGCCCAACAACATTTTCAGCAACGAAGCTTCAGAACAGATACTACAAGAGAAGCTGAAATCAAATCCCAGCATGCGACCATTGCCGCACGTTTGCACATTCAGGATTTTGACAAGGATGCGGATGTTTTCGTTCAACATGAAAGCCTGATTCAAAAAATCAAGACGATGAATGATGAAAAAGCACGTCTGCGTCAACAACTTGAGACAATGAATGCTGAGCAGGAACAGCCGCCTCAGAGAGTTCAGAGAAGCAGCGATCATCGCAACATCTATAACTCTGGCGATGAAGATGTTCTGGTAGCTACTCTTGGTGTTGAGCTGAATGATAACACCACAGCTGAAGAACTCGATGCCATGGAACGGGCACTAAATATGACGCTCTACGAGCTTACAAGGCTGAAAAAAATAATGGATCGAACACTGGCTCCCAAAACCAGGCCAGAAATACTCAGCTTACTGAAAAAAGTGGAAAGAGTCCTTGAGGACGACCGCCTCAATGATGAGGACGACGTTTATCTTCATCGCCAGATCATCTCCGAAGGCATTCAGAAATACATCATAGCAGCCAGAGAACGCCTGGAGGAAAACGCCCTGAAGGTACTGGAAGCCTCAGAAAAATTATTCAACATCGACAGCAATGAAGGTGATGACAAAGCAGCAAGACTTGAGAGGATTCATAAAAGACTTGATGGCGATGATATCTCAGCTTACGACCTGGATGAGATGGATAAGATCCTCTGGGGGAATTACGGCACAACCCGGGATGACCAGAGAGGAAGGGATTTCAGACTCAAATCGATCCATCCGCGCCTCAGGTCTCTGGTTGAGGTATCGGAAGAGCGAGTCAACGAATTACAGTCATCTTATCTTGCGAACGTAGAATGGGAGCTGGAGATCGACCCTCGCAGAAGCGTTGCCGCTATAGAAAAAAGCAAAGCTTTTACTACTAAACTGGCCAATGATCTGCAGGTAGAGTTTGAAAAAGATATCAGCCTGTCTGAGAAGCAGCAAATTCTGAAAACCGTAGCCTGGGAATTATTGGCTGTAGTACGCGGAAGCTATGAAGATGAAAGTATCAAAAGAGAATTAAACAATGAAATAGCCCGTCGATTCAACATTGAGGGCTATCAGAATGATGCCACTATTGACGAACAGGTCCGTCTACTTATAGATAAACTCATACGGGTCGGTTCTGAGATTTACAAAGCAGGCCAGCTTGATGTTAGTGGGCGTATCCAAGCCATCGAGGATGAGCTTGACAGGCAAATGGCTCCCCTGGGACCAAAACCCCGGTACGCTCTTGATCGTGAGCTGGCTACAGCCAGGCGGGCACTGCAAGAAGCTGAAAGTGAGCAGGAGGCTGCCCGTCAAAAGCTATTGGGTCTGGCTACAGGTGATGAACAAACCCTCAGCGAGCGAGTAAACGACATCGAACACTTCCTGCAGGGACTTAGTGCAGAAAGGCAGGATGAAGTCCTTGAGAGAGCCACAAAAGTTCTGAACATCCAGATAACAGGTGAGCACGGTTTGCTGGAAGAAGCCGAATACTTTACTGCCAATAAAGCCTATACAAACATTCATGGTCAGGAGGAACCCCACGCATTTGAGGGTGAACTGCCTTTGACCAGGAAAAAGTACAATCAGCTCACAAAAAAAGCTGCGGATCTTAAGCCAGAACCCACCGACACTCATGAACAACGGGTTGATGCCCTGAGAAACAAACAGGTTCAACCGGGCGGTCATGATGATACTGGCGGCAAGATCCAGCAACTGCTTCAGGAGCGGACCCGACTGGAAGGTGAGATTGAAACCAGGGAAGCAGGCATTGAGAGGATGAAGCTGGTCCTGGATGCTGCAGAGCAAGCTGTAAAAAATGACGGAGGTCCCTTCCAGTACACACCGAGACAGGCAATAGTCAGGGAAGAGATGGACGCCTTTGTTCAGCAGCACTCTCTCAAAAAACAAGCTCTGGAAGTCACGCTGGGTCTGGCAGAATTGGCAGTAGAAAGCGGTAACACAATCTCCTGCCTTCCTGGTTTGGATTTTGACGATGAATTTGCATCGATTCGCATGCAGGCAATGGTCGGAGACACACTGACGTTTAAACAGGCCAGTCTGGTTGCGGAGGTTTTCAAGAGACTCAGAAAGACCTTTCCGGAACCCCCTTTCGAGCCTCCAGAAGGTCTGCCTCGGAGCAACCTGAAAAAAATCCTCAGGCTTGTGCACAAAGCCAGGAATGAGATGAAAAAAGGGGCACTTCAATACGACGACGAAATTCGCAGCATGGGCAAAACAGCCATTCACTTCGTCGAGCATGAATCAGGGGACCTGAAAAGCTTCCCGGAATACTTCGCTAGCCGTTCTGCCAGTGGTAACAAGATCATCGCTTTGCTGCGTGAAGATCTGGTCAGCAAGATTGAACTTGAGAATTACATAAAAGTCTTCAGAGATGTCGACGGTTATCAGACAGTAGATCAATTTGAACATTTCCTTGGCTACAAACACGGCGTCAATGTGCCTCATTTCAAAGCTGTTGTAAGGATGCTGTCTGACAAGGGTGTTGAGGAATTCATCCAGAGAGCCTTTGCACCAGTGTCCGTGACTGCAACTGGCCCGACAGCTATGAAGGAGTCCATTGTCGGCATGAAAGAGTATGGAGCTGCGGTCATTGCCAACTTCGTTCTTGACGATATTGCCTTTGACAATGGCCACAGGACGGCAGCCTTTCTGACCAATGTTCAGGATACCCTGACACCTTATACCGTCGCTGCCGGACTCTCTGAATCAGAACTGATCAGGGCTATCCATGGCACATTGATGCAGGCTCATGCTGCAGTGGTTGAGTATCAGCTCAATGCATACTGGGTCAAGCCTTCAGCCTTTCTGGCACAGGCTGTCACCTGGTACTTCTCCAGTTACAAACCTCTGCTGACGGCCCATACCGCCGCACAGGCTGCCGGGCTTTCCCTCACCAACATGTCATTTCTCTATCTCCTGGATCTGACCAACAGGGGTGATTATCTACACAGAATGCTCACACCTTTCCAGCACTGGCTGGAACGCTTTGGTCCTGATCCTGACCGAACCCGGCAATATGCCTACCACAGGGGAATTGAAAAAGTTTCTGAAGTGGGCGGGCTGGCCATGCCATTGGGTAAAGCCGCTTCCTCCGTCATTCTGCTGAGAACCGGCTGCATGTTGTTTGCCAGACAGTACAACGCCAATCCTCAGATGTATCGCAGCATTTCCCGTCTGCTGCCCGAAATGGTGAAATCCATGGGTTCCGGGCAAGGGATTCAGGTACCGCTGCTGCACCGGGCGACACCACAAAAAGTGAAAACGCTGGCCTCGGCCACAGCCGGTCTGGTGCTGGGTCCGGTAGCCACCGCCGGAGCATACGCCCATGGCCTTATATCTGGGTTTACCTATGCCCAAAGCTTCGGATTCGCTCTGGCATCGGGTCTCACTTTCGACTTCTTCATGAACGACAACAAGCTGCTCACTCAATGGCTGGGTGGGCCTCTGGGTCGTAATCTTGACAAGATGAATCGCTGGATTGGTGCGGGTGAAAAGCAAGATGAATATCTAAAACGTACAACTATTGCCACACCTCAAGGTTTCAGTGAAAACGATGAAGACTACTCAAGCCGTGTTAAGGCAAACAACACAATCTATGGCTGGACTCGACACGAACATTATCTGCAGTTTCGTGAACGTCGTGATCGCACCATGAAACTATTTGAGAATAGCTGGGAGAAATACTTCAGGGAAAATGTGCCGAAATGGTCGTTTTCCCATGCAGAAAGCATTCCTTACTCCTACACTCTGGGAGCCTTCTACAAATAACAAATGAAAACCCCTTAATCAGGCTTTCTACCCAGCTCTGAGGCATTAGAATGACAAATGCCCGTCCCAATGCATTAAGCCTCGCAGTGGCTGTTGCAATCAGCTCTGCCCTTATTGGTGCTCAGGCACTGGCCGATCGCAAGTTGCAGATAAAAGCTGCCGATATTCCGGGTAATGGACATGTGGAGATTACCCTGAGTGAGGTCAACGTCCAGCCAACATTAGGGAATGATCAGCAACCCATACCCAAATCCTTCACGACCACCTACCCTGCTCAGCCTCGTGACAGATTGAGCCATCACTTTAATTCTGTAGGCTTTTCGGAAGCTCTTGCTGATGCCGATGGTGACGTTTCCATTGTTGATGTGTTTGAAACAGGCAAAAATGGCGTTGCCCGAAAATACACCAAAGTCCTGAAAGTGGGTGATGAGGGACTCTTCAGGTTCACCCACAACCTTAAAGAAGAGAACCTGGTCATTGAAGTCAGAGGCAGAATGACCGATCAGGATTCCATTGAGGTGGTTCGCAGTCAATCATCTTGCAGCCTGTCATTAGAACCGCTGACGAAAATCGCCAGCTCCAGAGAACTGGCTGAGGTGCTGAACAGTGTCGATACCCTGAAAGGACAGCTCGGCGAAAGTGATCACTATGTTCCCCTTGCCACCGTTGAAGTAGAAAAAGTTGCAGTGGAAGGACGTACCTTCATGCGTCTTATCGCTGCAGGCGACCAGCCCCCTGACTTGCAACGTCTGGGTCAAACAGTCTTTGTCAATGATGATGTTCTCCTGGCAGCAGCCACCTCTGCCTATATCCGGGTTCATGTCCTGGGAGAGGAGTTACAACAGCAGGCGCTTAATGAACTCTTGGCACTCAGCAAACCCGTCGGGTTTGTTGTCCACGTCGAGGATGACAAACAGATTTTTCATGTGCCTCCGGGTTATTCAAGGCTGGAAGTTAAAGAAACTCCTGGAGAGGTTATTGTTTTTCATGGTCAGATGCAGGATCCGCAAGATGTCGTTTTTGTAGAAAGCCTCCATAACCTCTGGAAAGAAGCTGAGCTTAATAACCCCACGCCGGCGGAGGCAGCGGCAGCAGCAACAAAGGTTATGAAACATAAAGTCAAAAGCTACCAGTACGTCCTTCGAAGCAAACAGATGACAGTGCTGGAGGGGCTTATTGTGAGGTACCCTGGCACCAGCAAATACCCATCAACGATACTGGCAGACAAAGATAGACGGGAGATGCATGCGCTTTCATACTATGAATATCTCATGCAGGCATTGGCCAGTGCTAGTCCTGATGAAATGTATGGAAGCGATACATTTGAACTCACACTGGAACACATCAGAGTCGCTTCGTACGCCATCACGCCAACCTGGCAGCAGATTCAGCTGGCAAAACACTTCAGTTTCAAACCCGTACTGAGACATTTTCTGACTAAACAGCTTTATGTTCAGGGTATGCTGAATCTTGTACCCAATCTCGCTGAACCACTGACCAAAATGTTTCACGATGACCCGTTTATGGCCAAAATTCTGAGCGACATGGCCGGGCAGTTGGTTGAAAGGGAACTCCTGCTGGAAAAGCATCTGGCAACAGAAGGCAAACTCATTGAGCTTCGAGACCAGTTAAAGCTCAATCTGGCAACAGTAGGCAAACTCACTGAGGCTAGAGACCAGTTTAAGCTCAAAGCCGAGAAAGCTTTTACCGATAGCCATCAACTCAAGCAACGGTTTGAGGATGAGATTGCGCAGATGCGTAAAATGACGAAAACACTGCAAGACCAGTCACAGAAACTTCAGCGAGAACTTGCACGAATTTCAGAGCTGGAGCAAGAAGTTATTGATGCCGGAGAAAACGCCAGAAAGGCTTACAACGCTCAACTGGCAGAAGATCTTGGTATTGATAACCGGGATGATGACCAGCCAACAGAAGAACAATTCAGACTCATTAGACAGAAAATTCATGAAATCGGCACAGCGGCTGCCCAAGCAGGAACAGGCCATCCCAAAGCTATGCGTGAAGCCCTGGTCCTGAAGACAGTGAGTGACGTGGAAGAAGCTCTGGAATTAGAGATAGCTTTCCCCTGTAATAAAAAAGAGTTCGATATCTATCTCCGTCGCAGTGATATTTCTCAAGACATGGACAGACTTATCAGAAAAGCCAGACATCAGGCAGAGAAAGAAGCCCTGGATCTACTGGAATTCGCAGAACAAACACTCAACCTCAACGTCAACAAAGACGATGACAAAATGGCAAGATTCATCAGGGTTTTCAGGAAACTTGACACCGAAAATCACTCAGATGACATTCTGAATGATATAGACATTAGCCTTTGGACGTACAATGGCAAAGCTCGTGACGAGAGGGATATCAAACTCAGAAGAGTCCTTGCACATCTTCATTATAAAATCGAAGCCCCGGCTCCGAATAAGCTAGCCACAGAGCAACAGATCCAGCTGCTGGAAGCTGTAGAATCAATACTGACCCTCACATTGAATGAAGGGCACGGCAGAGCAGCAAGAGTGGCTCTGGTTCATAGCATACTTGAGGGCGGTGATCCCTCAGAGGAGACTCTGGATCTGATAGATCAAACCCTCTGGAAACAAGACAGCGCAGTGCTGGACGAGAGGGCTCTCAAACTCAGGAAGCTCGGTGCGAGTCTGGCCTATAAAGTTGAAGATTGGTATCTGGATATACATAGCAATGAACAACAGAAAAAACTGCTTGCAGCCATAGAGCATAAGCTGAAAATCTTCTTCCGTCGTGAAAACCATGCTGCCAACAAAAGGGGCAAGGCCTTCACTGCCAGACTGGCCAGTGATCTGGATGTGGCATTTGAAGAAGATGCCTTCCTGCTTGAACAGAAGGATGCCCTGACAGGCAAAATTTGGGAATTAATTGATGAACTCAACGAAGTCTATCAGGATGAAAGTATCAAAAGAGCCAGGAACAATGAAATGGCCTGTCAGCTCGCTATTAAGGATTACAAAGAAGATGCCACTATCCGCGACCAGAACAGTTTGATTGAAGCAAAACTCCTGCAGCTGGATGAAGAAGTTTTCAAGGCGGGCAGCTCTACCGTTAATGAGCGTATCGCAGATATTGAAAATAAGCTTGACAGGTACATGGCTCTGTTCCCGAAACCCAAGCCCCGATACGCTCTTGACCGTGAGGCAGCCATAGCCAGGCGAAAAATAAAAGAAGCTGAAAGTGAACTGTTGGCGGCTAAGGAACAGGTCAGTCCTGAGGCTCAGGATGAAGGCAGTAAAGCAGACATTAAGAAAATGAAAACAGTCCTGAAGGCTGCCGAAAAAGCCGTCGAAGATGATGGCGGTCCCTTCCAGTACACGCCGATACAGGCAGAAATTCTCAACGATCTTCACATATTCGCGCAACAGCACCCTCTCAAACAACTGGCTCTGCAAGTCGCAAATGGCCTGGCAGAATTAGCATTAGAAAACGGTAAGGAAATACCCTACTTTCCAATTATCGATTTTGACGACGAATTTGCCCCCATTGGCTTGCGAGCAATGGTCGGGGACAAGCTGACGTTTGCACAGGCCAGTTGGGTTGTGGAAGTTTTCAAAAATCTGAAAACGACCTTTCCTGAACCTCCTTTCGAGCCTCCGGAAAACCATCTGCCTCTGAGTGTCACTTATAAAGTCCTGCGGCTGACTTGCGCGGCCAGTCACGGGATAGGAAGAGGGGCAAAAGAATACGACAACAGAATTCGCAGCATGGGCTCAGCAGGCATTGACTTTGTCGAGCATCTGCGAGGCGTTCTGAAAAGCTTCCCGGAATACTTCGCCAGCCATTCTGCCAGTGGCAACAAGATCATCGCTTTGCTGCGTGAAGGACTGATCAGCAAGGCTGAACTTGGGAACTACATGAAGGCCGTCAGAGGTGTCGACGGTTATCAGACAGTGGATGAATTTGAGCACTTTCTTGGCTACAAACAGGGTGTCAATGTGCCTCACTTCAAGAGTGCTGTCCGGATGCTGTCCGACAAGGGAGCTGAGGAATTCATGCAGAGTGCCTTTACTCCTGTGACCGTGACTGCGACCGACCCGGCAGCTATGAAAGAGTCGCTTGCCGGCATGAAAGAGTACGCAGCAGCGGTCATCGCCAACTATGTTCTTGACGATATTGCCTTTGACAATGGCCACAGGACGGCAGCCTTTCTGGCCAATGCTCAGGAGACCCTGACACCTTATGCCAATGCTGCCGGACTCTCTGAATCAGAACTGCTCAAGGCTGTCCATGGCACTTTGATGCAGGCGCATGCTGCAGTGGTTGAGTATCAGTTCAATGAATACTGGGGCAAACCTTCAGCCTTTCTCGTACAGGCCGTCACCTGGTATTACTCCAGCTACAAACCTCTGCTGGTGACCCACACTTCACTGCAGGCCGCCGAGCAGTCTCTCTTGAACATGTCGTTCCTCTATCTTCTGGATCTGACCAACCGGGGTGATTACCTGCACCGGATGCTCACACCTTTCCAGCACTGGTTGGAAGGCTACGGTGTTGATCCTGACCGAACCGGGCAATATGCCTACCACAGCGGAATTGAAAAAGTTTCTGAAGTGGGCGGGCTGGCCATGCCATTAGGTAAAGCCGCTTCCTCTGTCATTCTGCTGAGAACCGGCTCCATGCTGTTTGCCAGACAGTACAACGCCAACCCGCAGATGTATCGCAGCATTTCCCGTCTGGTGCCCGAAATAGTGAAATCCATGGGTTCCGGGCAAGGGGTTCAGGTACCGCTGCTGCACCGGGCGACACCACAAAAAGTGAAAACGCTGGCCTCGGCCACAGCCGGTCTGGTGCTGGGACCGGTAGCCACGTTCGGAGCGTACGCCCACGGCCTTATATCCGGATTTACTTATGCCCAAAGCTTCGGATTCGCTCTGGCGTCGGGTCTCACTTTCGACTTCTTGATGAACGACAACAAGCTGCTCACTCAATGGCTGGGTGGACCTCTGGGTCGCAGTCTTGACAAGATGAATCGCTGGATTGGTGCCGGTGAAACGCAAGATGAATATCTGAAACGTACGACGATTGCCACACCTCAAGGTTTCAGTGAAAACGATGAAGCCTACACAAACCGTGTTAAAGCAAACAACACAATGTATGGCTGGACTCGACACGAACATTATCTGCAGTTCCGTGAACGCCGTGATCGCACCATGAAACTATTTGACAATGGCTGGGAGAAATACTTCAGGGAAAATGTGCCGAAATGGTCGTTTTCCCATGCAGACAGTATTCCTTACTCCTACACTTTGGGAGCTTTTTACAAATGGCGACAGGGTGATGATAAAAAATCTCACGTTCATGATAAAAGAAGCGCCTCCCCAATCAGGCTTTCCAGCCAGCTCTGAGGCAGTAGAATGAAAAATGCCTGTCCCAATGCATTGAGCCTTGCAGTGGCCTTTGCAATCAGCGCTTCCATCATGAGTACACAGGCACTGGCCGATCGCAGGCTGCTGACAAGATCTATTGATATTCCGGGCAATGGACAAACAGGGTTTACCCAGACTGAGGTCATGGTTCAGCCAACTTCAGGTCATGACCGGCAACCCATACCCAAATCCTGTACAACCACTTACCTTGACCAGATTGAGGTTCAGATCGGGGCTGGCATCAAGGTTATTTACGAAGGCTTCACGGACGTTATTGCCGACATTGGTGGCAGCGTTTACAGTGTTGATATTTTTGAAACAGACGACAATGGCGTTGCTCAAAAATACACCAAAATCCTGAAAGTGGGTGATGAGAGCGTCTTCAGGTTCATCCATAACCTTGCAGAAAGTAAGCTGGTCATTGAAGTCAGGGAAGGAATGACCGATCAGGCTTCAATTGAAGCTGTTCGTGCCCAATCAGGTGACATCCAACCATTAGAACCTGCAACGAAAATTGCCACTACCAAACAATTCGTCGGAATAATGAAAGCTGCATATAAAAGAGCAGGAAACCTTGGTGAAACTGATGACTATGTTGACCTCGTTACCATTGAAGTAGAACCGGTTGAAGTGAAAGGGCGCACCTTTATGCGTCTTATCGCTGCAGGCGATCAACCCCCTGATCTCCAGCGCCTGGGGCAATCGCTCTTTGTCAATGATGAGGTGCTTCTGGCAGCAGCCACCTCTGCCTACACCCAGGTTCATGTTCTGGGGGAAAAAGTACACCACGCGGCCCTGGCCAGTCTGTTGTCATACCATAGACCCGTCGGCTACGTTGTAAACGTCGAAGATGACACACTGGCCTATCCTGTGCCTACTGATTATCCAAAGCTGGAAGTGGAACAGGCTTCGGAAGAGATTATTGTTTTCCGTGGTCAGAAACAGAATCCAACCGATATCGCTTTTGTGGAAAGCCACTACTCTGGCATCCGGGAAGAATATCGATTTAAAGAACTCTCTGCAAAGGTGAAAACATTCAGGATCAAAAACTACCAGCACATTATCAGAAGCAGGCAGATGGCATTGCTCGAGGAGTTCGCTGCTGACCTGGCTGCACAGCACGATGCCAGGCTTGATGATGATAAGCTGCTGAAACTTGGCTACTATGAATCTCTTCTGCAGGCATTAACCAGTGCTGCTCCAGATAAAACCTATGAATTTGAGTTCACAACAGATTACATCAGAGCCGCTGCATCAGTCATCACGCCCACCTGGGTGCAGTTTCAACTGATAAAAAACTTCAGCTTTAAACCCGTACTTAATGATCTTCTGACTAACCATAATTTTGTTCAGAGTATTCGGAATATTCAGAAACTCATACCCTACGACACCGACGTGATAAATGACTTTGGTGCTGGCGAAAAAACAAAGTTTTCCTCCAAAGTCAAGGATGACATCAGCGAACAGTTGCTTGAGATGGTTAACACGCAGGAAAAACGGCTGGCAAACGTGCCCGAATTCGCCAGAGCAGTCAAAACATCAGATGACATTACAATGGCAAGTGCCACTGACAGTGGTGAGGATAAACTGAAAGTAGAACTGATCAGACAGAAATTTGCGGCTGAGTTTAAAGAGCTTCGTAAGTTGTTCCGGGTGTTGAAAAACATGGTTCATGAATTTCGGCAGGATATCAAACAAATCCCGGGGCTGGAAGAACAGGTCAGTGATGCCATAGCAGATACCACAAAAGCACGTCACGCCCTTGCCGCAGCAATACTGGATACTGATGCCTGGGATGATACCTGGCGAATGGAAGAAAAAGTCAGACTGCTCAGCAAGAGATGGTTTGAGCTCCATTCGGTGGCGGCAAAAAAACCGTTTCGGGAACAGCCTTATAAAGAAACGCTGACAGCGATTGAAGGCCAGCTCGACATTGTTCCATACGATGAAAACGACCTGAGTGGCCGCTCTGAGTTCATTCTAAAGCATCTGCAACAACAGGCAGGTCAGAGCGATGAGATATTTCGGGACAAACTGGCTGTCGTTGAAGGTCAGCTCGGTCTGGTTCCAGATGAAAAAGATGGACCCCAGGCCCGCCAGGGTAACATTCGGAAGCTCCTTTGGCTGAAATGTGCCTGGGCCCAAGAACAAGATCTCGAGCATCAACTTCAACATCTACACATTAAACAACAAAAAACTGAGATCGCCGAACAACTTCTTCAGCAACAGAGCACCAGCGCAGGCGCTGAAAGAGATCGAACACCAGACCACCCCGGGGTCAGGCCTGAAGTACTCATGAAACTGAGAGCCGTGGAAAAAACCCTGAAGATGGACGACCTGAAGGGCGAGGACAACAGCGAGGAGAATGTGTATCAGCGTCGTAACGCCATTTCTGAGAAAATTCACTCATACACAACAAAAGCCATAGAGGTGGCAGAGGAGGAGGCTCTGCATATAGTGGAAACACTGGAAGAAATATTAAAAATCAAAGCCAACAGAGAGGATAACAAAGCAACAAGACTTGCCGAAGTTCAGAGTGTGCTTCGTAGCTGCATCCCAAAATACATGCTGCGTGAGGTGGAAGGTTTCATCTGGAAAATACGCATGACCTGGAGCAAAGTAGAGAAAGTAAGAGTCTGGAACCTTATAGATTTTCTTGACATTAATGTCGAAACCCCGGATCCGGATGAGCGTGTCTTAAAACAACAGGTAAGGATGCTTGAAGCTTTAGAGAACGAGCTGAACATCGACAAGAGTGAAAACCCTGCTGCTATAAAAAGAGGCAGGGAGGATGCTGCTGAACTGGCTTTGCCTCTAAATGTAGAATTTGAAAAAGGTGCCAGCCTGAATGACCAGAAGAATGCTCTAAAAGCCAGTATTCGGGCATTAGAGGAAGAAGTATACCACCTCGACCACTATTGTCACGATGAAGATCTCGCGAGAGAGGGATACGATAAAATTGCTCGTCAACTCGATATTAAGAACACCAAGTACTACTTTGGTGATGAAATCATAAAGCCCATTGAAACAGAACTCCGGTGGCTGGGTAGAGATGTTGATCTGCTGGGTCAGCCTGAGGTTAACGAGCGTATTGCCGTCATTGAGAATGAGCTTGACAGACAAATCGCTCCGGGAGCTGAACCCCGATACATTCCTGATCCAGAGGTAGCCACTGAAGAACGAGCCCCGAAGGCTGCAGTGGAAGAGGTCAAAAATGACGATGGTTCCTTCCAGTACACGCCGGCACAGGCAGAAGTTTTGCACGCTATCCAAACATTCATGCAGCAGCACCCTCTCAAACGACAGGCCCTGCAAATCGCAAGTGGTCTGGCCGAATTAGTCGCAATGAAAGGTCAGGCAATACCCAACCTTCCGACTTACGATTTTGACGATGAATTTGCAGCGATTCGCTTGCAGGTTCTGGTCGAAGACGAACTGACGTTTGATCAGACCAGTCAGATCGTACAAATCTTCAGGGACCTGAAGACGACTTTCCCGGAATACCCCGCTTCACAAGACGAGCCTCGCTGCCCTCTGGAAGAAGTCCAGAATCTGGTGCACAGGGCCAGAAATGAGATGGGATCCGGGGCTCGAGAATACGACAAAGAAATTTACGGCATGGGCAAATCAGCGATTCACTTCTTCGGGCGTGAAACGGATGAACTGGAAATCTTCCCGAAATACTTCGCCAGCCATTCTGCCAGTGGTAACAGGATCATGACTCTGCTGCATGAAGGACTGATCAGCAAGATTGAACTTTGGAACTACATAAAGGCCGTCAGAGGAATTGATGGTTATAAGACAGTGGACGAATTTGAACATTTCCTTGGCTACAAACACGGCGTCAATCTGCCTCACTTCAAGGCCGTTGTCCAGATGCTTTCCGACAAGGGTATTGATGAATTCGCACTAATTGCCTTTGCTCCTGTGCATGCAACTGGTCCGGCAGGTGTGAAAGAGACGGTTGTCGGTATGAAAGAGTACGCAGCTGCGGTCATCGCCAACTATGTTCTAGACGATATTGCCTTTGACAATGGCCGCAGGACGACAGCTTTCCTGAGCAATGTTCAGGATACCCTGACACCTTATGTCAATGCTGCCGGACTCTCTGAAACAGAACTGATCAAGGCTATCCATGGCACATTGATGCAGGTTTATACCGCTGCGGTTGAGCATCAGATCGATGATTACTGGGTCAAACCTTCAGCCTTTCTGGTACAGGCTGTCACCTGGTACTTCTCCAGTTACAAACCTCTGCTGGCGACCCAAACCGCCGGGCAGGCTACCGCGCTGTCCCTGTCAAACATGGCGTTCCTCTACCTTCTGGATCTGACCAACCGGGGGGATTACGCGCACAGAATGCTCATACCTTTCCAGCACTGGCTGGAACACCATGGTGTTGATCTCGACCGAACCGGGCAACATGCCTACCACAGCGAAATTGAAAAAATTTCTGAAGTGGGCGGGCTGGCCATGCCATTGGGTAAAGCCGCTTCCTCCGTCATTCTGCTGAGAACCGGCTCCATGTTGTTTGCCCGACAGTACAACGCCAACCCGCAGATGTATCGCAGCATTTCTCGTCTGATGCCCGAACTAGTCAATTCCATGGGTTCCGGACAAGGGGTTCGGGTACCGCTGCTACAAACTGTGACACCGCAAAAAGTAAAAACTCTGGCCTCTGCCGCTGCCGGACTCGTACTGGGTCCGATAGCCACTGCCGGAGCATACGCCCATGGTCTGGTATCCGGATTCACCTATGCCCAAACCTTCGGATTCGCGCTGGCGTCGAGCCTCACTTTCGACTTCTTTATGAACGACAACAAGATGCTCACTCAATGGCTGGGTGGGCCTCTTGGACGTAGTCTTGACAGGATTAATCGCTGGCGAGGCGTGGGTGAAACGACAGATGAATATGTAAAACGTACAGCTATTGCCAAGCCTCAACGCTTTAATGAAACCGATGAAGAATATGCAAACCGTTTTAAGACAAGTGACATGATTTATGGCTGGACGCGACACGAAAATTATCTGCAGTTCCGTGAACGCCGTGATCGCACCATGAAGCTGTTCGAGAATGGCTGGGAGAAATACTTCAGGGAGAATGTGCCGAAATGGTCGTTCTCCCATGCAGAAAGTATTCCTTACTCCTACACTCTGGGTGCCTTCTACAAATGGCGAGAGGGCGATGACAAAAAAGTTCACCTTCATGGTAAAAGAAACACCTCCCCAACCAGGCTTTCCAGCCAGCTATGAGGCAGTAGAATGAAAAATACCTGCCCCAGTGCATTCAGCCTTCTGGTGGCCGTTGCCGTCAGCTCCTCCATCATTGCTCCAAAGACACTGGCCGATCGCAGGCTGCAAATAAGGTCTGTCGATATTCAAGCCAATGAACAGGTGGAGTTTGTCCAGAGTGAGGTCATGGTCCGGCCAACTTTAGGTGATGACCAGCAGCCAATACCCGGATCCTTTACCACCACCTACCCTGACCAGTATGGAGTCAGCGCAGGCTACATTGTTCCTGCTATAGGCTTTACAGACATTCTTTCTAATTTCGACGGGCGCGTTTCCAGCGTTGACCAGTTTGAAACAGATGAGAATAACGCTGCCCTGAAATACACCAAAGTCCTGAAGCTGGTTGATGAGGGAATCTTCAGGTTCACCCATAACCTCCAGGAAAAGGAACTGGTCATTGAAGTCAGAGGCGGAATGACCGATTGGGATTCAGTCAGGGCCGTTCGTTCTCAATGGACTGACATGGAATCATTGGAACCGATAACGAAAATCGCCAGCCCCAGACAACTGTTCGCACTGCTGAAAGCTGTCGAAGAGAGAGCAGGAAACCTCGGCACCAGTGATGACTATGTTACCCTTGCCACCATTGTAGTAGACAAGGTTGAAGTCAATGGGCGTACCTTTATGCGTCATGTCTCAGGGGGTGATCAGCCTCCTGAACTGGAACGCCTGGGTCAGTCACTCTTTGTCAATGATGATGTTCTCCTGGCAGCAGCCACCTCTGCTTATATCAAAGTTCATGTCCTGGGAGGAGAGTTACAACAGCAGGCTCTTAATAAACTGTTGGCAGACAGCAAACCCGTCGGATATGTTGTCCACGTCGAGGGTCACTCACGGGCTTATCCTGTGCCTGCGGGTTATCCGAAACTGGAAGTAGCTGAAGCTCCGGGGGAGGTGATAGTTTTCCATAGTCAGAGGCTGAATCCCGATGATATCGCTTTTGTAGAAAACCTCTATGACCTGTGGCAAGAAGCTAAGGCTACTCCCCCCTCCTCTGCAATATTAACAGCAGTTAAAACCCATAAGGTCAAAGGCTACCAGCACGTCATTCGAAGCAGGCAAATGGCGATGCTGGAGGAGTTTGCTGCGCAGCACGCTGCCGGAGAAAGCGAGGATCAACCGACGACGTTTTCAAAAAAAGATAAACGGGCGATGCATGCGCTTGCATACTATGAATCTCTCCATCTGGCATTAGCCACTGCTACTCCAGATGAAATACATGGAATCAACGAATTTCAAGTCACACAGGAACACATCAGGGTCGCTCTGTCAGTCGTCACGCCAAACTGGATGCACAATGAACTCGCAAAACACTTCAGCTTCAAACCCGCACTTGGAGATCTTCTGATTAACAAGCATTTTGTTCGGAAGATTATGAATTATATACCCGTTGGCGCCAAATTAAAGTTCAACACTTTATACGACGACGCACATTTTTTTTCCAAACTCCTGGGCGAAAGAAACAGACAGATGATTAAGTTGTTCAGCAAGCTGGATGAACTAGTGTAGTGCGACCTAATTAACAGTACATAAAGACTCCTAACGGTCTACTATGGATGTTATTCCAACCACTGCCTGTTTTTACTATGCGAGTTGCCACAGAGATAATACTTGATGCTTCTGAAGAAATACGACTCAGAAAGATTACTTCATCAAATACTTGCCCTCTTCGCTTGGCCCGCCGTGCCCAGATTGTTCTTCTCTCTGCAGAAGGAAAAAGCAATCTTGAGATTGCGCAAATACTGAAGATCGGTCGTCATCAGGTCAGCCGCTGGCGTGACCGATATGCTCAGGAAGGCTTCTCCGGGATTGAACAGGATCGAGCTCGCAGTGGCCGTAAAAAGAAGATTGATGCTGCTGAGATTGTGAGTCTGACCACAAACACCCTTCCGGAAAATGCCACTCACTGGAGCACCCGAACTATGGCTGCTGTTAGCGGTATCAGTGAGAGAAGTGTTCGCCGGATATGGCATGCATATGGCCTCAAGCCTCACCTGGAAAAGACATTCAAGGTGTCCCGAGACCCGAAATTTGTGGAGAAGCTTGAAGATATTGTCGGACTCTATCTGTCTCCTCCTGAACATGCGTTGGTGCTGTGCTGTGATGAAAAAAGTCAGGTTCAGGCACTCGATCGAACACAGCCTGGCTTACCGTTGAAGAAAGGGCGTGCCGCAACAATGACTCATGATTATAAACGACATGGTACAACCACTCTCTTTGCAGCACTGAATGTACTTGATGGTGCTGTCATCGGTCAGTGCCAGCAGCGTCATACCCATGTGGAATGGTTGAAGTTTCTTAAACAGATAAATAGGGAAACGGCAAAAGACAAAGAGCTGCACCTGATTTGCGACAACTATGCGACTCACAAACACCCGAAGGTGCGAGAATGGCTGGAAAAACATCCTCGTTTTCATATGCACTTTACGCCAACGTCAGCATCATGGTTAAACATGGTTGAGAGATTTTTTCGGGATCTCACGAGTCAGCGTTTACGCCGTGGTGTGTTTGTCAGTGTGCCACAGCTAGTCAGTGCGATTGATGAATATATTGAAAAGCATAATCAAAATCCAAAGCCGTTTATCTGGACTGCTAAGGCAAATGATATCTTAGAAAAAGTCGTTCGGGCTAATCGCCGGTTAAGTTGCAAAAAGAACGACGCACTACACTAGATAGCGAGAAAGCCATACTCTTGCGTTTCAAACGTAAGTTGGACATTGAATCGAATAAAGCTGATGCCAGTGATGAGAAAAAACTGGAAGTGGGACGACTCTGCCAGGAAATCAAGGATAAATATGCAAGGGTTCTTGATGAGCAGAGAGATCAGGAAAACCTCCATTGGGAACTTATGCAGGATGTCAGACGGATTCCTCCGTTGGAGAAAAGAGTTATTAAGGCCAGAATAAAGACCATAAATGCTCGCCACTCTAAAATGGCAATAGAACCTGGCATAGACGACCTGGATGAAACCCAGCCACTGGATGAGCAAATCAGGCGTCTCCTGGAGAAAACTGATGACACATGCAGACAGGCAGTCGTTAAAACTCAGCTCGTTCAACCAGATCTTCAGCAAGAGCACACCAGAACAGAGGCTGAAATAAAAGCCCGCTATTCAACCATTGTCGCACGTTTAGAGATTCAGGATTTTGATTGCAGTGCAGATATTGACGTTCAACAGGAATGCCTGGTTCAAAAAATCAAGACAATAACTGCCGGGAAAAAAGGTCTGCATCAACAACTTAAGACAATTGCAGACCCGGAAGAAGAAATTGATCGAAGACCAGCCCATCCTGAAATCATGTCTGAAGCCCATGAGAAACTCACTGCCGTAGAAAAAGCCCTGAAAATGGATGGACATAAGAGCGAGGTCGATCTGTATCATCGTCGTAACGCCATTTCTGAGAAAATTCAGTCATACGCAACAAAAGCCGTAGAGGAGACAGAGCAGGAGGCTCTGGATATACTGGAAACACTGGAAGAAATATTGAAAATCGAAGTTAACAAAGAGGATAACAAAGCAACAAGACTGGCCAGAGTTCGCGATAGACTTCACTGTGACATCCCAAAATACATGCTGCTTGAAGATGGTTCCTTCCAGTACACGCCGGAACAGGCCGAAGTTTTGCACGCTATCCAAACATTCATGCAGCAGCACCCTCTCAAACGACAGGCCCTGCAAGTCGCAACTGGTCTGGCCGAATTAGCCGTAATGAACGGTAAAGCAATACCCAACCTTCCGACTTACGATTTTGACGAGGAATTTGCAGCGCTTCGCTTGCAGGTACTGGTCGGAGACAAACTGACGTTTGATCAGACCAGTCGGATCGTGCAAATCTTCAGGGACCTGAAGGCGACCTTCCCGGAATACCCCGCTTCGCAAGACGAGCCTCGCTGCCCTCTGGAAGAAGTCCAGAAGCTGGTGCACAGAGCCAGAAATGAGATGGGATCCGGGGCTCGAGAATACGACAAAGAAATTTTCGGCATGGGCAAATCAGCGATTCACTACCTCGGGCGTGATCCGAATGACCTGAAAACCTTCCCGGAAGACTTCACTACCCATTCTGCCAGCGTTAACAGGATCATAACTCTACTGCATGATGGCCTGATCAATAAGGTTGAACTTTGGAACAACATAAAGACCGTCAGAGGAATTGATGGTTATCAGACAGTGGCTGAATTTGAACACTTCCTTGGCTACAAACAGGGTGTCAATGTGCCTCACTTCAGGGCCGCTGTCCGGCTGCTGTCCGACAAGGGTGTTGAGAAATTCATTCTGAGTGCTTTTCCTGCTGTGACTGCAACTGGCCCGGTGGCTATGAAAGAGTCTGTTGTCGGCATGAAAGAGTACGCAGCTGCTGTTATCGCCAACTATGTTCTTGACGATATTGCCTTTGACAATGGCCGCAGGACGGCAGCATTTCTGGCCAATATTCAGAATACCCTGACGTCTTATGCCAATGCTGCCGGACTCTCTGAATCAGAACTGATCAAGGCTGTCCATGGCACATTGATGCAGGTTCATACCACAGCGGTTGAGCAGCAGATCAATGAGTACTGGGTCAAACCTTCAGCCTTTCTGGTACAGGCTGTCACCTGGTACTTCTCCAGCTACAAACCCCTGCTGGCGACCCGTACCGCCGGACAGGCTGCTGAGCAGTCTCTCTTGAACATGTCATTCCTTTATCTTCTGGATCTGACCAACCGGGGTGATTACCTGCACCGGATGCTCGCACCTTTCCAGCACTGGTTGGAAGGCTACAGTGTTGATCTTGACCGGACCGGGCAATATGTCTACCACAGCGGAATTGAAAAAGTTTCTGAAGTGGGCGGGCTGGCCATGCCATTGGGTAAAGCCGCTTCCTCTGTCATTCTGCTGAGAACCGGCTCTATGCTGTTTGCCAGACAGTACAACGCCAATCCTCAGATGTATCGCAGCATTTCCCGTCTGGTGCCCGAAATAATGAAATCCACAGGTTCCGGACAAGGTGTTCAGGTACCACTGCTGCACCGGGCGACACCACAAAAAGTGAAAACGCTGGCCTCGGCCACCGCAGGTCTGGTGCTGGGTCCGGTAGCCACGGTCGGAGCATACGCCCACGGTCTTATTTCAGGGTTTAGCTATGCCCAAACTTTCGGATTCGCGCTGGCGTCGAGCCTCACTTTCGACTTCTTTATGAACGACAACAAGATGCTCACTCAATGGCTGGGTGGGCCTCTGGGTCGCAGTCTTGACAGGATTAATCGCTGGATTGGTGTGGGTGAAACACAAGATGAATATCTGAAACGTACTGCTATTAGCTCACCTCAACGTTTCGGTGAAAACGATGAAGAGTACGCAAGCCGTGTTAAAGCAAACAACACACTGTATGGCTGGACTCGATACGAAAATTACCTGCAGTTCCGTGAACGCCGTGATCGCACCATGAAACTATTTGAGAATGGCTGGGAGAAATACTTTAGGGAAAATGTGCCGAAATGGTCGTTCTCCCATGCAGAAAGTATTCCTTACTTCTACACTCTTGGAGTCTTTTACAAATAGCAAAGGGGCGATGATCAGAAAGACGGTCATGATAAGCGAAATTACCATCAATCAAGCTTTCCATCTGAAACCTCAAGATCACCATGAGCAATTTTAAAAGTTGCTTGCTCACTCTTTACGGCAATCACTTTTCACGGTAATAAAAGTACTCAGCGCTGAGGTAGTGGAATGACGAATGCTCACCCCAAGGTATTAAGTCTTGCAGTGGCCATTGCAATCAGCTCTTCCATTATTGGCACACGGGCACTGGCCGATCGTAAGCTGCAGACAAAATCTGTCAATATTCTGGCCAATAAACAAGCCGAGTATATCCATAGTGAAGTCATGGTTCGACCAACTCCCGGGCCTGACGGGCAGCCAATACCGAAATGCTTTACAACCACCTACCCTTATCGGGTTCCAGGTAAGGTGGACTTTGCTCTTCCCACTGTAAGTTTTACAGAAGTTCTTTGTATGACTGATGGTAGCGTTGCCACTGTTGATCTGTTCGAAACAGACGAAAACAACATTGCTAAAAAATACACCAAAGTTCTTAAGATGGGTGATGAGGGCATCTTCAGATTTACCCATAGCCTTGATGAAAAGGAATTATTCATTGAAGTCAGAGCCGGAATGACCGATCAGGATTCAGTTAAGGCTGTTCAAGCACAATATCCCGGGCTATCTGGCATGGGGCCGTTAACGAAAATCGTCACCCCTCATCAACTGGCTGACTTGCTGATAGTGGCTAATGACATGGCAGGAAACCTCGGCACCAGTGACCACTACGTCGCCCTTGCCACCATTGAAGTAGAAAAAGTTGAAGTGAACGGGCGCACCTTCATGGGCCTTATCGCATCAGGCGACCGGCCCCCTGAACTGCATAGTCTGGGTCAATCACTGTTTGTCAATGACGAGGCTCTTCTGGCAGCGGCCACCTCTGCCTATTTCCAGGTTCATGTTTTCGGAAAGGATTTACAACAGCAGGCTCTTAATGAACTGATGGCACACAGCAAGCCCGTCGGCTATGTTGTACTCGTCGGGGATGGCGCACAGGTTTCTCCTGTACCTGCGGGTTATCCAAAGCTGGAAGTCGCAGAAGCTCCGGGGGAGGTTATTGTTTTTCGTGGTCAGAAGCTGAATCCCCATGATACCGCCTTTGTAGAAAAGCTCCACAGCCTCTGGCAAGAAGCCGAGGGCAATAACCTGGCTACTGCATTGGCAACAAAGATTAATGTATTTAAGGTCACAAGTTTCCAGTACGTTATTCGAAGCAGGCAGATGGCAGTGTTAGAGGAGTTTGCTGCACGGCACGGTGCTGAAGTGACCGAAAGTCAACCGCCGACGCTGACAAACGAAGATAAACTGTCGGCATCTGCGCTTGCATTCTACGAATATTTCCAGCAGGCATTGCACAGTGTCAGTAAAGGTCGGGCAATTACGGAAATAGAATTTGAGTTCACACTTGAAAAGATCAGAGCCGCCTCGTCCGTCATCACACCAACCTGGCTGCAGATTCAACTGACAAAACACTTCAGCTTCAAACCCGCACTGAGAGACCTTCTGAGTAATCAGAATGTTGTTCAGGATATTATGGATCTTGTACCCGTTGTCGACGAATCACCGCCCGATGTTTCTTACGACAACGACCACTTTGCTTTCAAAGTCCTGAGCAACATGGCCAGGCAGCTGATTGAGAGGGAAAGCATACTGTCAGACCAGCTGAAAAGGGAACGCAAACTCACCCAGATTAACAACCACTTAAGGATCATGTTGGGCAAAGCCACTGCCATTGAAAAGCAAAAGCTCATAGTACTTCAGCTTAAATATCAGTCTGAGCATGATATTCGAGAGCATCATGACGCAACGGACAAAGAGCGAAGCCTGTTATGGGAACTCAGGCAGAAAGTCGACGAAATCCCGGAGCTGGAAAAACAAATTCGAAATGCCAGAGCCGAAGCCACAAAAGCCCGCAACACCCGGCTGGCAAAAGAGCTTGGCATTAAAAATTGGGATGATAGCCAGCTGCCAGAAAAACAAACCAGACTCATCAGTATAAAAATTCATGAAATCAACCAGGCATTGTTGGCAAGAGGACCGGCAACAGGAAGGCCTGAGGGAGATTCTATAGAAACAACACTGGCGGCTCTTGAGCACCAGAGCACCAGTACAGAGGCTGAAATCAAAGCCAGCTATACAACCATTGCCGCACATTTAAACCTGCAGGATTTTGATAGCAATGCGGATATTGACGTTCAGCTCGATCACCTGCTTCGAAGAATTGAGGTACTGAATGCTCAATTACAGGGTAAACATAGACTGAATCTTCAACAAAAAAGCCTGTTTGACAGATTTCAGTCACTGAATACCCAGAGCAATCCCCTCGACGAAGATCAACAACATTTGCTTCAGAAAATCCAGGCACTGAATACTCAATGTTGTCCAGAAGAACCTGACGTCAAAACCGGGCAGGATGGTCTGGCACTGATTTTAGGTATCAGGCTGGATGACAGCACGATGGAAGAACACCCTGCCCTGAAAACAGCCATGTATAAGAGGTTCCGCAGTCTTGAATATTTAGATGAAGAACTGAAAGACATCAGAACACCAGGCCACCCCAAAGTCATGCCTGTAATACTTGAGAAACTGTCAGACGTGGAAAAAGCCCTTGATATGGATGACCTCATTAGTCAGGAAGATGTGTATTACCGTCGTCACGCCATTTCTGAAGCAATTCAGGCACGTCTGGCAAAGGTCAGGCAGCGAGAGGAGGAAGTGGCTCAGAAATTGCTGAAAGCAGTAGAAGAAATGCTCAACATCGAAGTCAATAATGAAGATGACAAAACAGCAAGGCTTGCCAGGGTTCGAACAAAACTTGACAGCGTTGATGTCTCAGAAGCCATGGTGGAAGAGATAGAGCATTCACTCCGCAAAGAAGACATCACATTCCGGAGCAGAACAGGGAACACAAAACTTCAGGATCTTCAAAGGAGCCTTGACTTTTATGTCGAAGAGATGAAGAGCGTGGCCAGAATAAGACTGATAAGTACACTCAAAAGGGTAGAGGGCAAGCTGCATATCTTCGACTTTGTACGCGAAGAGGCTGATGAAAGAGGCACGGCTTTCGTTACTAAACTGGCCAATGATCTGGGGGTATTACTTAGAAGGAAAGCCTACCTGCCTGAAAACAAGGATGTTCTTGAAAACAAAATTTTGGCATTAATGACGGAAGTAGACCAAGCCTGTGACAATGAGGATGTCAGAAGAAGCAGAAACAATGAAATCGCTCATCAACTCAACATTGAGTCCTATAAAGATGACGCCACTATAGACGACCAGAATATTTTAATTAAAGAAAAACTCCAAGAGCTTTATGAAGAAGTTCCCAAATTGGGTGTAACCACCATTGATGAACATATCACAGCCATTGATGCTGAGCTTGACAGGCAAATGGCCCGGCTGGGGCCTAAACCCCGATATGTTCTTGATCGCGAGGCAGCCAGCGCCAGACAAACCTTACAAAAAGCTGAAAGCGAACTGGCAGCCGTTCATCGCAGGCTGATTGCTGTTGATGGCAAACATATGTTATTTGCGGGTCGACCTGCCAACCTCCGGGATCTCCTGGATGAAGAGAACCTGGCTCTCAATCAGGCAATGAAACAAATTCAGACAGAGTTGGGTCTGGCTGCTGTTGACGAACAAACCTCTGAGGAGCGATTAAGGGACTTCAGTCATTTCCTGCGGGGATACAGCAGAGAAAGACAGGCTGAAATCCTTGATGAACTGAAGGCCAAAACAGGTCTGAGCATCCAAGTAAAGGATGACTTCGGTTCAGTGGAAAACGCTGCTTATTGCATTGGCCTTGCCTATACAGATTCTCATGTTCAGGACGAAGACAATGAAACATTGGGTGAAGTGTTTTTAGCCAGAACAAAGTACGTTCAAATCAGGAAATTCGTGGATCAGCACTACATAAAAAGCAGTGCTTTGGTGAATGCACAGATTCAACAGTGGAGTGCAAAAGAGAAGCTGGATCGGAAAGAAAAGGAGATGATCGATCCTGGCGACCTCGATCAGAAAGCTAAAAACCAGCATATGAATGAAATGGACAGGCTGGGGTTAATCTTGAAGCAGGCAAGTGATGCTGTATCAAAAGCACACAAGGCTCTGGTGGATCATGAAGCGGCTCTTGACGCCATTGAAGAAGCTGCGGGTCTCAAACCAGACTCCACTGACACCTGTGAAGAGCGGATTAGTGCCCTGGTAAAAATACATTTACAACTCGGCGGGTATGATGGTACCGGCGGCAAGGTCCATCAACTGCTTCAGGAACGGGCTCACCTGAGAAGTCAGATTGGAGCCAGGAAAGCAGACATTGAGAGAATGAAGGAAGTCCTGAGGGCTGCAGAGGAAGCCGTGGAAAATGATGGCGGTCCCTTCCAGTTCTCACCGAAACAGGTCAAGGTTCTGGCCGATATGAACACCTTCACAGAGCAGCACCCTCTCTGGCAACAGGCCCTGGACGCCGCACTGGGCCTGGCAGAATCAGCAGTCAAAAACGGTAAAACAATACCCAGCCTTGCGACGTTCGATTTTAACGATGAATTTGCACCCATTCGCTTGCAGGCACTGGTCGGAGACGATCTGACGTTTAATCAGGCCAGTCGGATTGTAGAAGTCTTCAAAAGCCTGAAGACGAGCTTCCCGCCCTTCCCTTTTGAGCCTGTTGAAGATCAGCCTCAGAATGTCATTGAACAAGTTCAGGCTCTGGCAGACAGGGCCAGGAATGAGATGAAAACCGGGGCTCAGGAATACGACGATGAAATACGCGACATGGGCAAAAGAGCTATTCACTTCGTCGAACATGAATCTGGGGATCTGAAAGGTTTCTCGGAATATTTGGCAACCTATTCTACCAGTGGCAACAAGATCATAGCTCTGCTGCGTGAGGGACTGATCAGCAAGATTGAACTTGGGAACTACATAAAGGCCGTCAGAGGAATTGATGGTTATCAGACAGTGGACGAATTTGAACATTTCCTTGGCTACAAACACGGCATCAATCTGCCTCACTTCAAAGCCGTTATCCAGATGCTTTCCGACAAGGGTGTTGATGAATTCGTGCAGAGTGCCTTTACTCCTGTGACCGTGACTGCAACTGGCCCGGCAGGTATGAAAGAGTCGGTTGTCGGCATGAAAGAGTACGCCGTTGCGGTCATCGCCAACTATGTTCTTGACGATATCGCCTTTGACAATGGCCGCAGGACGGCAGCATTTCTGGCCAATGTTCAGGATACCCTGACACCTTACGCCAATGCTGCCGGACTCTCTGAATCAGAACTGATCAAGGCTATCCATGGCACCTTGATGCAGGCTCATGCCGCAGCGGTTGAGCAACAGCTCAATGATTACTGGGTCAAACCTTCAACCTCTCTGGTACAGGCTGTCACCTGGTACTTCTCCAGCTACAAACCGCTACTGGCGACCCGTACCGCCTGGCAGGCTGCCGCGCTGTCCCTGGCAAATATGTCGTTCCTCTATCTTCTGGATCTGACCAACCGGGGGGATTACCTGCACCGGGTGCTGACACCTTTCCAGCACTGGCTGGAAGGCTATGGTGTTGATCTTGACCGAACCGGGCAATATGCCTACCACAGCGACCTTGAACAAGTCACTGAAGTGGGCGGGCTGGCCATGCCATTGGGTAAAGCCGCTTCCTCCGTCATTCTGCTGAGAACCGGCTCTATGCTGTTTGCCCGACAGTACAACGCCAACCCGCAGAGGTATCGCAGCATTTCTCGTCTGGTGCCCGAACTAGTGAAATCCATAGGTTCCAGACAAGGGGTTCAAGTACCCCTGCTGCACAGGGCGACACCACAAAAAGTAAAAACCCTGGCCTCGGCCACCACCGGTCTGGTGCTGGGTCCGGTAGCCACGGTCGGATCATACGCCCACGGTCTTATATCAGGGTTTACCTATGCCCAAACCTTCGTGTTCGCGCTGGCGTCGGGTCTCACTTTCGATTTCTTTATGAACGACAACAAGATGCTCACTCAATGGCTCGGTGGCCCTCTGGGTCGCAGTCTTGACAAGATTAATCGCTGGCTGGGCGTGGGTGAAAGGCAAGATAACTATGTAAAACGTACGACAGTTGCTACACCTCAACGCTTCAATGAAAACGATGAAGCCTACGCAAACCGTATTAAAGCAAACAGCACCCTGTATGGCTGGACTCGACATGAAAATTACCTGCAGTTCCGTGAACGCCGTGATCGCACCATGAAACTGTTTGAGAATGGCTGGGAGAAATACTTCAGGGAGAATGTGCCTAAATGGTCGTTCTCCCATGCAGAAAGTATTCCTTACTTCTACACTCTTGGAGTCTTTTACGAATGGCAAAAGGGCGATGATCAGAAAGACGGTCATGATAAGAGAAATTACCATCAATCAAGCTTTCCATCTGAAACCTCAAGATCACCATGAGCGATTTTAAAAGTTGCTTCCTCGCCCGGTACGGCAATCACTTTCCAGGGTAATAAAAGTACTCAGCTCTGAGGTAGTGGAATGACAAATGCTCATCCCAAGGTATTAACTCTTACAGTGGCCATTGCAATCAGCTCTTCCATTGTTAGCACACAGGCGCTGGCCGATCGCAGGCTGCAGACAAAGTCTGTCAAGATTCTGGTGGATGAACATACAGAATATACCCAGAGTGACGTCATGGTTCGACCAACTCCAGGTCTTGACCAGCAGCCAATACCGAAATGCTTTACAACCACCTACCCTTATCAGGTTCGAGACAGAGTGGACCCGCACCTTCCCACTATAAGTTTTACAGAAGTTCTTCATAATATTGATGGTGGCGTTGCCACTGTTGATCTGTTTGAAACAGACGCAAATAACCTTGCTCAGAAATACACCAAAGTTCTGAAAGTGGGTGATGAGAGAGTCTTCAGATTTACCCATAACCTTGAAGAAAAGGAACTGTTCATTGAAGTCAGAGCCGGAATGACCGATCAGGATTCAGTTAAGGCTGTTCAAGCACAACATCCCGGGCTATTTGGCATGGAGCCGTTAACGAAAATCGCCACCCCTCATCAACTGGCTGACTTGCTGATAGCAGCTAATGACAGGGCAGGAGACCTCGGCACCAGTGACCACTACGTCGCCCTTGCCACCATTGAAGTAGAAAAAGTTGCAGTAAACGGACGCACCTTCATGCGTCTTATCGCATCAGGCGACCAGCCCCCTGAACTGCATAGCCTGGGTCAATCACTGTTTGTCAATGACGAGGCTCTTCTGGCAGCGGCCACCTCTGCCTATTTCCAGGTTCATGTTTTCGGAAAGGATTTACAACAGCAGGCTCTTAATGAACTGTTGGCACACAGCAAACCCGTCGGCTACGTTGTACACGTTGGCGATGGCGCACAGGTTTCTCCAGTGCCTGCGGGTTATCCAAAGCTGGAAGTCGCAGAAGCTCCGGGGGAGATTATCGTTTTTCGTGGTCAGAAGCTGAATGCCCATGACAGCGCTTTTGTAGAAAAGCTCCACAACCTCTGGCAAGAAGCTGAGGGCAATAACCCGGCCCCTGCATTGGTAGCAAAGATTAATAAATTTAAAGTCAACAACTATCAGCACATTATTCGAAACAGGCAAATGGCCGTGTTAGAGGAGCTTGCTGCACGGCACGCTGCTGAAGTGAGCGAAAGTCAACCGCCGATTCTGACAAACGAAGATAAACGGTCGGCATCTGCGCTTGCATTCTACGAATATCTCCAGCAGGCATTGGCCAGTCAAGATCGGGCAACTACAACAGTAGATTTTGAATTCACACTGGAAAACATCAGAGCCGCCTCGTCTGCCATCACGCCAACCTGGCTGCAGATTCAACTGACAAAACACTTCAGCTTCAAACCCGAACTGAGAGAACTTCTGAGTAATCAGAATCTTGTTGAGGGTATTATGGGTCTTGTACCCGTTGTCGACGAATCACAGTTCGATATTTCTTACGACAACGACCGCTTTACTTTCAAAGTCCTGAGCGACATGGCCAGGCAGCTGATTGAGAGGGAAAAGAAACTGACAGACCAGCTGAAAAGAGAATGGACACTCACCAAGGTAAACAACCACTTAAAGACCATGTTGGGGAAAGCCAGTACCATTGAAAAACAAAAGCTCGTAGTACGTCAGCTTAAGCAGCAAGCTGAGCATAAGCTTCAAGATCTTCGTGGCGGAACGGAAAGAATGCGAATCCTGTTACGGGAATATCGGCAGAAAGTCGAACGAATCCCGGAGCTGGAAAAACAACTTCGAAATGCCAGAGCGGATGCCACAAAAGCCCGCAACGCCAGACTGGCAGAAGAGCTTGGCATTGAAAATTGGGATGATAGCCAGCCGTCGGAAAAACAAACCAGACTCATCAGTGTAAAAATTCATGAAATCAACCAGGCATTGTCGGCAAGAGGACCGGCAAGAGCACCGGCAAGAGGACAGCCTGAGGGAGATTCTATAGAAACAACACCGGCGGCTCTTCAGCACCAGAGCACCAGAACAGAGGCTGACATCAAAGCCTGCTATGCAACCATTGCCATACATTTGAACCTTCAGGATTTTGATAGCAATGCAGATATTGACGTTCAACTCGACCACCTGCTTCGGAGAATTGAGGTACTGAACGCTCAATTACAAGGTGAACATATACTGAATCTTCAACAAAAAAGCCTGTTTGACAGATTTCAGTCACTGAATACCCGGGGCAATATTCGCAACGAAGATCAGGAACATTTGCTTCAGGAAATCCGGGCACTGAATGCTCAATGCTGTACGGAAGAACCTGACGTCAAAACCGGGCAGGATGGTCTGGCACTGATTTTACGTGTCAGGCTGGATGACGGCGCGATGGAAGAACACCCTGCCCTGAAAACAGCAATGTATAAGAGGTTCCGCAGTCTTGAATATTTAGATGAAGAGCTGAAAGACATCAGAACACCAGGCCACCCCAAAGCCATGCCTGCACTACTGGAGAAACTGTCTGACGTGGAAAAAGCCCTTGATATGGATGACCTCATTAGTCAGGAAGATGTGTATTACCGTCGTAACGCCATTTCTGAGGCAATTCAGGCACGTCTGGCAAAGGTCAGGCAGCGAGAGGAGGAAGTGGCTCTGAAATTTCTGAAAGCAGCAGAAGAAATACTCAAAATCGAAGTCAATAATGAAGATCACAAAACAGCAAGGCTTGACAGGGTTCGAACAAAACTTGACGGCGGTGATGTCTCAGAAGCCATGGTGGATGAGATAGAGCATTCACTCCGGAAAGAAGACATCACATTCCGGAGCAGAACAGGGAACACAAAACTCCAGGATCTTCAAAGGAGCCTTGACTTTTATGTCAAAGATATGGGCAGCGTGGCCGGGAAAAGACTGACAAGTACACTCAAAAGAGTAGAAGGGAAACTGCACATCTTCGACTTTGTACGCGAAGAGGCTGATGAAAGAGGCACGGCTTTCGTTGCTAAACTGGCCAATGATCTGGGGGTAGAACTTAGACGGAAAGCTCACCTGCCTGAAAACAGGGATGTTCTTGAAAACAAAATTTTGGCATTAATGACAGAAGTAGACCAAGCCTGTGACAATGAGGATGTCAGAAGAAACAGAAACAATAAAATCGCTCATCAACTCAGCATTGATTCCTATAAAGATGACGCCGCTATAGACGACCAGAACATTTTAATTAAAGAAAAACTCCAGGAGCTTTATGAAGAAGTTCCCAAGGCAGATGTTATCACCGATGATGAGCATATCACAGCCATTAATGCTGAGCTTGACAGGCAAATGGCTCGGCTGGGACCTAAACCCCGATATGTTCTTGATCGCGAGCTAGCCAGCGCCAGACAAACCCTACAAAAAGCTGAAAGTGAACTGGCAGCCGCTCATCGCAGGCTAATTGCTGTTCGTGGCAAACACATATTGTTTGCGGGGCATCCCGCTGAGCTACAAGATCTCTCGAATGAAGAGAACATGGCCCTCAATCAGGCAATGAAACAAGTTCAGATAGAGTTGGATCTGGCTGCTGTTGACGAACAAACCCCTGAGGAGCGACTAGGGGACTTCAGGCATTTCCTGCGGGGATACAATACAGAAGTGAGACGGGATGAAATCCTTAATGAACTGAAGGCCAAAACAGGTCTGAGCATCCAGATAAAGGGTGACTTCGATTCAGTGGCAGACGACGCTGTTGACTTTTTCAGCCTCGCAGCCTTTCCAGATTCTGATGGTCAGGATGAAGACAATGAAGCATTGGGTGAAGTGTTTGTAAACAGGAAAAAGTACTGTCAAATCGCGGAATTCCTGAATGAGCACTACAGAAAAGGCATTAAATTGGGGGAAGCACGGCGTCAACAGAGGAATGCAAAAGAGAATCTGGATCGTAAAGAAAAGGAGATGATCGATTCTGGCAACATCGATCAGAAAGCTAAAACCCTGCATATGAACGAAATGGACAGGCTGAGCTTAATATTGAAGCGAGCAAATGCTGCAGTATCAAAAGCAGAAAAGGCTCTGTTGGATCATCATAAAGCGACTCTTGACGCCACTGAAGAAACTGCGGGCCTCAAACCAGACTCTTCTGACACCCGTGAACATCGGATTAATGCCCTGAGAAACAGAAAGCTGCAACTGGGCGGGCGTGATGGTAAAGGCGGCAAGCAACATCAACTGATTCAGGAATGGATTCACCTGAAAGATGAGATTGGAGCCAGGAAAGCAGACATTAAGAGAATGAAGGAAGTCCTGAGGGCCGCAGAGGAAGCGGTGGAAAATGACGGCGGCCCCTTCCAGTTCACGCCGAGACAAGTAAAAGTTCTGACCGATATGAACACCTTCACAGAGCAGCACCCTCTCAGGCAAGAGGCTCTGGATGCTGCACTGGGCCTGGCAGAGTCAGCAATCAAAAACGGTAAAACAATACCCAACCTTGCGACCTTCGATTTTAACGATGAATTTGCACCGATTCGTTTGCAGGCGCTGGCCGGAGACGATCTGACATTTGCTCGGGCCAGTCGGATGGTGGAAGTCTTCAAGAGCCTGAAGACGAGCTTCCCTTTCGAGCCCGCAGAAGATCAGCCTCAGAATGTCATTGAGGAAGTCCATAATCTGGTGCACAGGGCCAGGAATGAGATAAAAACCGGGACTCAACAATACGACAACAAAATTCATGGCATGGGTAAAAGAGCGATTCACTTCGTCGAGCATAAACCAGGGGACCTGAAAGACTTTTCAGAATACTTCGCTGCCCACTCTGCCAGCGGTAACAGAATCATGGCTCTGCTGCACGAAGGCCTGATCAGCAAGGTTGAGCTTGAGAACTACGTGAAGGCCATCAGAGGTGTTGATGGTTATCAGACAGTGGATGAATTTGAACACTTCCTTGACTACAAACACAGCGTCCATGTAGCCAACTTCAGGAAGGTTGTCCGGATGTTGTCCGACAAAGCTGTTGAGAAACTCATGCAAAGTGCCTTTAACCCTGTAGCAGTCACAGCCACTGGCCCGACGGGTATCAAAGAGTCGGTTGTCGGAATGAAAGAGTACGCAGCTGCGGTCATCGGCAACTACGTTCTTGACGATATCGCCTTTGAAAACGGCCGCAGGACGGCAGCCTTCCTGAGCAATGTTCGGGATACCCTGACACCTTATGCCCATGCTGCCGGACTCTCTGAATCAGAACTGATCAAGGCTATCCATGGCACATTGATGCAGGCTCACGCCACAGCGGTTGCGCAGCAGCTCAATGACTACTGGGTCAAACCTTCAGCCTTTCTGGTACAGGCTGTCACCTGGTACTACTCCAGCTACAAACCCCTGCTGGCGACCCACACCACCTGGCAGGCTGCCGGGCTATCTCTTTCCAACATGTCATTCCTCTACCTTCTGGATCTGACCAACAGGGGTGATTACCTGCATCGGATGCTGACACCTTTCCAGCACTGGCTGGAACACTACGGCGTTGATCTTGACCGCACCGGGCAAGATGCCTGCCACAGCGAAATTGAAAAAATTTCTGAAGTGGGCGGGCTGGCCATGCCATTGGGTAAAGCCGCTGCCTCTGTCATTCTGCTGAGAACCGGTTCAATGTTGTTTGCCAGACAATACAATGCCAACCCGCAGATGTATCACAGCAGTTCCCGTCTGGTAACAGAACTAGTGAAATCCATGGGTTCCGGACAAGGGGTTCAGGTACCGCTGCTACACAGAGTGACACCACAAAAAGTAAAAACTCTGGCCTCGGCCACAGCAGGTCTGATGCTGGGCCCGGTAGCTATCTTCGGAACATACGCCCACGGTCTTTTATCCGGTTTTACCTACGCCCAAACCTTCGGATTCGCGCTGGCTTCGAGCCTCACTTTTGACTTCTTTATGAACGACAACAAAATGCTCACGCAATGGCTGGGTGGACCTCTGGGCCGCAATCTTGACAGGATTAATCGCTGGCTGGGCGCAGGTGAAACGGACGATGACTATATGAAACGTACAGCCATTACCTCACCTCAACGTTTCGGTGAAAACGATGAAGAGTACGCAAACCGTGTTAAAGCAAACAACACCCTGTATGGCTGGACTCGATACGAAAATTACCTGCAGTTCCGTGAACGCCGTGATCGCACCATGAAGCTGTTCGGGAATGGCTGGGAGAAATACTTCAGGGAGAATGTGCCTAAATGGTCGTTTTCCCATGCAGAAAGTATTCCTTACTTCTACACTCTTGGAGTCTTTTACCAATGGCAAAAGGGCGATCATCAGAAAGTTCATGGTCATAACAAGAGTGATGCCCCCCGATCGGGATCTCTATCTGCAACCATGACCCATTGACAGCCATGGGCGACTAACAGCCATGAGTGACTAAAAGCCATCAGCGATTTTAAAAGTTCCATACTCGCCCTGTACGGCAATCACTTTTCACGGTAACAAAAGTACTCAGCTCTGAGGTAATGGAATGACAAATGCTCACCCCAGGGTATTAAATCTTGCAGTGGCCATTACAATCAGCTCTTCCATTATTGGCACACAGGCACTGGCCGATCGCAAGCTGCAGACAAAATCTGTCAATATTCTGGCCGATGAACAAGCCGAGTATATCCATAGTGAAGTCATGGTTCGGCCAACTCCCGGACCTGACGGGCAGCCAATACCGAAATGCTTTACAACCACCTACCCTTATCAGGTTCGGGAGAGGGGTTTTGCTCTTCCCACTACAAGTTTTACAGAAATTCTTTATATGACTGATGGTGGCGTTTCCACTGTTGATCTGTTTGAAACAGACGAAAATAACGTTGCTAAAAAATACACCAAAGTTCTCAAGGTGGGTGATGAGGGCATCTTCAGATTTACACATAACCTTGATGAAAAGGAATTGTTCATTGAAGTCAGAGCCGGAATGACCGACCAGGATTCAGTTAAGGCTTTTCGAGAACTATCTTATGGGCTATTTGGCATGGAGCCGTTAATGAAAATCAACAGCCCCGGACGACTGGCTGACTTGCTGGAAGCGGCTAATGTCAGAGCAGGAAACCTCGGCTCCAGTGACCACTATGTCGCCCTTGCCACCATTGAAGTAGAAAAAGTTGAAGTGAACGGACGCACCTTCATGCGTCCTATCGCGTCAGGCGATCAGCCCCCTGAACTGCATAGCCTGGGTCAATCGCTGTTTGTCAATGATGAGGCTCTCCTGGCAGCGGCCACCTCTGCCTATTTCCGGGTGCATGTTTTGGGAAAGGATTTACAACAGCAGGCTCTTAATGACCTGTTGGCACAGAGCAAACCCGTCGGCTATGTTGTACACGTCGGGGATGGCACACAGGTTTCTCCTTTGCCTGCGGGTTATCCAAAGCTGGAAGTCGCAGAAGTTCCGGGGGAGGTTATTGTTTTTCATGGCCAGAGGCCGAATCCCCATGATACCGCCTTTGTAGAACAGCTCCACAACCTCTGGCGAGAAGCCGAGGGCAATAACCTGGCTCCTGCATTGGCAACAAAGATTAATGTATTTAAGGTCACAAGCTACCGGCACGTTATTCGAAGCAGGCAGATGGCAGTGTTAGAGGAGCTTGCTGCACGGCACGCTGCTGATGTAAGCGAAAGTCAACCGCCGACACTGACAAACGAAGATAAACTGTCGGTATCTGCGCTTGCATTCTACGAATATCTCCATCAAGCATTGCACAGTGCCAGTTATGATCGGGAAACTACGGATATAGAATTTGATTTCACACTTGAAAAAATCAGAGCCGCCTCGTCTGTCATCACGCCGACCTGGCTGCAGATTCAACTGACAAAACACTTCAGCTTCAAACCCGCACTGAGAGACCTTCTGAGTAATCAGAATGTTGTTCAGGATATTATGGATCTTGTACCCGTTGTCGACGAATCACCGCCAGATGTTTCTTACGACAACGACCACTTTGCTTTCAAAGTCCTGAGCAACATGGCCAGGCAGCTGATTGAGAGGGAAAGCATACTGTCAGACCAGCTGAAAAGGGAACGCAAACTCACCCGGGTTAATAACCACTTAAAGATCATGTTGGGGAAAGCCACTGCCATTGAAAAGCAAAAGCTCATAGTACTTCAGCTTAAGTATCAGGCTGAGCATGATATCCGAGAACATCATGACGCAACGGACAAAGAGCTAAGCCCGTTACGGGAACTTGGGCAAAAAGTCGACGGAATCCCGGAGCTGGAAAAACAAATTCGAACTGCCAGAGCGGAAGCCACAAAAGCCCGCAACACCCGACTGGCAAAAGAGCTTGGCATTAAAAACTGGGATGATAGCCAGCTGCCAGAAAAACAAGCCAAACTCATCAGTATAAAAATTCATGAAATCAACCAGGCATTGGCGGCAAGGGGACCGGCAACAGGACGGCCCGAGGGAGATTCTATAGAAACAACACCGGCGGCTCTTCAGCACCAGAGCACCAGAACAGAGGCTGAAATCAAAGCCAGCTATGCAACCATTGCCGCACGTTTAAACCTTCAGGATTTTGATAGCAACGCAGATATTGACGTTCAACTCGATCAGCTGCTTTGGAGAATCGCTTTACTGAATACTCAATTACAGGGTAAACGTATACTGAATCTTCAACAAAAAAGCCTGTTTGACAGATTTCAGTCACTGAATACCCAGGGCAATACTCGCAACGAATATCAACAACATTTGCTTCAGAAAATCCAGGCACTGAATGCCCAATGTTGTACAGAAGAACCTGACGTCAAAACCGGGCAAGATGGTCTGGCACTGATTTTAGGTATCAGGCTGGATGACAGCACGATGGAAGAACACCCTGCCCTGAAAACAGCAATGTATAAGAGGTTCCGCAGTCTTGAATATTTGGACGAAGAACTGAAAGACATCAGAACACCAGACCACCCCAAAGTCATGCCTGTGCTTCTGGAGAAACTGTCTGACGTGGAAAGAGTCCTTAAGATGGGTGACCTCATTAGTCAGGAAGATGTGTATTACCGTCGTAACGCCATTTCTGAGGCAATTCAGGCACGTCTGGCAAAGGTCAGACAGCGAGAGGAGGAAGTGGCTCAGAAATTGCTGAAAGCAGTAGAAGAAATGCTCAACATCGAAGTCAGTAATGAAGATCACAAAACAGCAAGGCTTGACAGGGTTCGAACAAAACTTGACAGCGGTGATGTCACAGAAGCCATGGTGGATGAGATAGAGGATTCACTCCGGAAAGAAGACATCACATTCTGGAGCAGAGTAGGGAACACAAAACTCCAGGATCTTCAAAGTAGCCTTGACTTTTATGTCGAAGATATGGACAGCGTGGCCAGAATACAACTGATAAGTATACTCAACATTGTACAGGGCAAGCTGCACATCTTCTACTTTGTACACGATGAGGCTGATGAAAGAGGCAGGGCTTTCGTTGCTAAACTGGCCAATGATCTGGGGGTAGAACTTAGACGAAAAGCTCGCCTGCCTGAAAACAGGGAGGTTCTTAAAAACAAAATTTTGGCATTAATGACAGAAGTAGACCAAGCCTGTGACAATGTGGATGTCAGAAGGAGCAGAAACAATGAAATCGCTCATCAACTCAACATTGAGTCCTATAAAGATGACGCCGCTATAGACGACCAGAATATTTTAATTAAAGAAAAACTCCAGGAGCTTTATGAAGAAGTTCCCAAGGCAGGTGTTACCACCGCTGATGAGCATATCACAGCCATTAATGCTGAGCTTGACAGGCAAATGGCTCGCCTGGGACCTAAACCCCGATATGTTCTTGATCGCGAGTTAGCCAGCGCCAGACAAGCAATACAAAAAGCTAAAAGTGAACTGGCAGCCGTTCATCGCAGGCTGATTACTGTGGGTGGCAAACACCTGTTATTTGCGGGCCAACCTGCTGACCTCCGGAATCTCCTGGATGAAGAGAACATGGCTCTTAATCAGGCAATGAAACAAGTTCAGATCGAGTTGAATCTGGCTGCTGTTGACGAACAAACCTCTGAGGAGCGATTGAGGGACTTCAGTCATTTCCTGCGGGGGTACAACAGAGAAAGACAAGCTGAAATCCTTGATGAACTGAAGGCCAAAACAGGTCTGAGCATCCAGGTAAAGGATGACTTCGCTTCAGTGGAAAATGCTGTTTATTGCATTGGCCTTGCCTATACGGATTCTCATGTTCAGGACGAAGACAATGAAACATTTGGTGAAGTGTTTTTAGCCAGAACAAAGTACGTTCAAATCAGGAAATTCGTGAGTCAGCACCATATAAAAAGCAGTAATTTGGTGAATGCACAGACTCAGCAGTGGAGTGCAAAAGAGAAGCTGGAGCATAAAGAAAAGGAGATGATCGATCTTGGCGACATCGATCAGAAAGCTAAAACCCTGCATATGAATGAAATGGACAGGCTGGGCTTAATCTTGAAGCAGGCAAGTGATGCTGTATCAAAAGCACACAAGGCTCTGGTGGATCATGAAGCGGCTCTTGATGCCACTGAAGAAGCTGCGGGTCTCAAACCAGACTCCACTGACACCTGTGAACAGCGGATTAGTGCCCTGGTAAAAATATATTTACAACTGGGTGGGTATGATGGTTCTGGTGGCAAGATCCAGCAACTGCTTCAGGAACAGGCTCACCTGAGAAGTCAGATTGGAGCCAGAAAAGCAGACATTGAGAGAATGAGGGAAGTCCTGAGGGCTGCAGAGGAAGCCGTGGAAAATGACGGCGGTCCCTTCCAGTTCTCACCGAAACAGGTCAAGGTTCTGGCCGATATGGAAGCCTTCACAGAGCAGCACCCTCTCTGGCAACAGGCTCTGGATGCGGCACTGGGTCTGGCAGAATCAGCAGTCAAAAGCGGTAAAACAGTCCCCTGCCTGACGACGTTCGATTTTAACGATGAATTTGCACCGATTCGTTTGCAGGCACTGGTCGGAGACGATCTGACGTTTAATCAGGCCAGTCGGATTGTAGAAGTCTTCAAAAGCCTGAAGACGAGCTTCCCGCCCTTCCCTTTTGAGCCTGTAGAAGATCAGCCTCAGAATGTCATTGAAAAAGTCCAGGTTCTGGCAGGCAGGGTCAGAAATGAGATGAAAACCGGGGCTCAACAATACGACGATGAAATACGCGGCATGGGCAAAAGAGCCATTCACTTCGTCGAGCATGAACCAGGGGATCTGAAAGGCTTCTCGAAATACTTCGCAACCCATTCTGCCAGTGGCAACAAGATCATAGCTCTGCTGCGTGAAGGACTGATCAGCAAGATTGAACTTGGGAACTACATAAAGGCCGTCAGAGGAATTGATGGTTATCAGACAGTGGACGAATTTGAACATTTCCTTGGCTACAAACACGGCGTCAATCTGCCTCACTTCAAAGCCGTTATGCAGATGCTTTCCGACAAGGGTTTTGATGAATTCTTGCAGAGTGCCTTTATTCCTGTGACTACCACTGGCCCGGCAGCTATGAAAGAGTCGGTTACCGGCATGAAAGAGTACGCAGCAGCGGTCATCGCCAACTATGTTCTTGACGATATTGCCTTTGACAATGGTCGCAGGACGGCAGCCTTTCTGACCAATGTTCAGGATACCCTGACACCTTATGCCAATGCTGCCGGGCTGTCTGAATCAGAACTGATCAAGGCTATCCATGGCACATTAATGCTGGCTCATGCCGCAGCGGTTGAGTATCAGCTGAATGATTACTGGGTCAAACCTTCAGCCTTTCTGGTACAGGCTGTCACCTGGTACTTCTCCAGCTACAAACCGCTACTGACAACCCATACCGTCCGGCAGGCTAAGGCGCTGTCCCTTGCAAATATGTCGTTCCTCTATCTTCTGGATCTGACCAACCGGGGTGATTACCTGCACCGGATGCTCATACCTTTCCAGCACTGGCTGGAAGGCTTCGGTGTCGATCCTGACCGAACCGGGCAATATGCCTATCACAGTGGAATTGAAAAAGTGTCTGAAGTGGGCGGACTGGTCATGCCATTGGGTAAAGCCGCTTCTTCAGTCATTCTGCTGAGAACCGGCGCCATGCTGTTTGCCAGACAGTACAACGCTAACCCGCAGATGTATCGCAGTATTTCCCGTCTGGTGCCCGAACTAGTGAAATCCATGGGTTCCGGACAAGGGGTTCAGGTACCGCTGCTGCACCGGGCGACACCACAAAAAGTGAAAACCCTCGCCTCGGCCACCGCCGGTCTGTTGCTGGGTCCGGTAGCCACGGTCGGAGCATACGCCCACGGTCTTATATCCGGATTCACTTATGCCCAAACCTTCGTATTCGCGCTGGCGTCGAGTCTCGCTTTCGACTTTTTTATGAACGACAACAAGATGCTCACTCAATGGCTGGGTGGCCCTCTGGGTCGTAGTCTTGACAAGATTAATCGCTGGACAGGTGTCGGGGAAACGACAGATAACTATGTGAAACGTACAACGATTGCCAGGCCCCAACGCTTCGATGAAACCGATGCAGCCTATGCAAGCCATGTTAAAGCAAATAACACCCTGTATGGCTGGACGCGACACGAAAATTACCTGCAGTTTCGCGAACGCCGGGATCGCACCATGAAACTGTTTGAGAATAGCTGGGAGAAATACTTCAGGGAAAATGTGCCTAAATGGTCGTTCTCCCATGCAGAAAGTATTCCTTACTTCTACACTCTTGGAGCCTTTAACAAATGGCCAAAGGACAATGATCAGAAAGTTCACGGTAATGATCGGAGCAATGCCCCTCAATCAGGGTCTCTGTCTGCAACCACGACTCGCTGACAGCTATGAGCCATTAAAAGCCGCTTCCTCATTTGGCTTGGTTATCAATTCGGGGTAATAGAAGTACTCAGCTCTAAGGTAGTAGAATGATAAATGCTCGCCCCAATGCATTAAGCCTTGTTGTAGTCGTTGCAATCAGCTCCGCCATCACTACTCAGGCTCTGGCGGATCGCAGGCTACAGACAAAGTCTTTCGATATTCATGGCAATAAACCCGTGGAGTTTACCTGGGGTGAGGTCATGGTTCAGCCAACTTTAGGTGATGACCAGCAGCCAATACCGAAATCTTTTACAACCACTTACCCTGATCGTACTCAAGTCAGGGCGGACTATGACATTCCTTCTGAAGGCTTTACAGACATTCTTTCTGGCATCGAGGGTGGCGTTTCCAGTGTTGATCTGTTTGAAACCAACGACAATGACATTGCCCGGAAGTACACCAAAATCCTGAAAGTCGGTAATGAAGGAATCTTCAGGTTCACCCATAACCTTGCAGAAAAAAAACTGGTCATTGAAGTCAGAGACGGAATGACCGATCAGGATTCCATTGAAGCTATTCGAAATCAATCTGATGACATCCAGCTATTAGATACGTTAACAAAAATCGCCAGTCCCGAACAACTGGCAGGATTGCTGAAGGGTGCCAATGAAAGGGCAGGAAACCTTGGTGAAGTTGATAAGTATGTCGCCCTGGCCACCGTTGCAGTAGACGAAGTTGAAGTCAATGGGCGCACCTTCATGCGTCTTGTCGCTGCTGGCGATGAGCCTCCCGAGTTGCAGCGTCTTGAGCAATCGCTCTTTATCAACGATGAAGCGCTTCTGGCAGCAGCCACCTCTGCCTATACGCAGGTTCATGTTCTGAGAGGCGATTTACAACAGGAAGCTCTGAACGAGCTGTTGTCCTATCAAAAACCCGTCGGCTATGTTGTTCACGTCGAGGATGAGACACAGGTTTATCCTCTGCCTGCGGGTTATCCAAAGCTGGAAGTGGATCAGGTTTCGGGGGAAATTATTGTTTTCCGTGGTCAGAAACAGAATCCCAGCGATATTGCCTTTGTGGAAAGCCACTATGATCTCTGGAAAAAATTTAAAGACCAGAGTACACAGGTTAAAAAAGACAAGGTTAAAAGCTATCAGTACGTTATTAGAAACAGGCAAATGGAGCTGCTGGAGGAGTTTGCTGCTGATTTGGCTGCACAAAATGATGCTGAGCTGAACGAAGATAAACTGTCGAAGCTTACCTACTATGAATCTCTTCAGCAGGCATTAGCCAGTGCCACTCCAGATGAAACCGATGAATTTGAGTTCACGACAAGGCATATCAGAGACGCCTCCTCAGTCATCAAACCTATCTGGGTGCAGTTTCAACTCATAAAAAATTTTAGCTTCAAACCTGTACTTAAAAATCTTCTGACCCACCATAATTTTGTTCAAAATTTTTTACTCTATCAGCACGAGGACTCCAGAACAGATGCTGAAATAAAAGCTCGTTATGCAACCATTGCCATGCATTTAAACATTCAGGATTTTGATAGCAATACCAATGTTGACGCTCAACAGGAACACCTGCTGCAAACATTTAAGACAATGAAAGCCCGGGAAGAAGGTCTGCGTCAACAACTTGAGGCAATGAGTTATCAGCTCGATATAGAGGATGTTTACACCCAACTCAGAAAAGACACTCTGGCAGTGGTTCTTGGTATTGATCCAGCCAAAGATACCCGTCTTGAAGACCGCGCCAGTATGGAATCACAGGTAATTGACAAGCTCTCCGAGCTTTCAAAACTGAAAATTGAACTGGAAGACATCAAAACACCCGGCCATCCCAAACTGATGCCCGAGGTACTGGAGACAATTCGTAGGGTATTAATAGCTCTGGAAGGGGGTAGATACTTCAAACAAAAGCAGAGTGTGTATGTCCTTCGTCAGTTCATTTCTATAGGCATAAATCATGACATCAGAGAGGCCAGAAAGCAGTCAGAAGAAAAGGCCCATTCCATGCTGGACCGTGTGGAAAGATTACTCAACATCGAGATCAATGAAGGTGATTATAAAACAGCAAGACTCGAAAGGATTCTTACAAAGCTTGATGCCGGTGATATCTCAAAAGACGAGCTGGATGGGATGCACAAGACGATCTGCCAGGAAGACTGTCCAGACTGGGAGGATCTGGAAGGGAACTCTTCGGAAATGGATATCAAACGCATGACAGTTCGTGATCGTCTCAACTATATAATCGAAGAATCGGATCAGCGAGCCAGAGAACAACAAGCAAGTCGTCTTATCGTTCTGGAGAACGAGCTGGATATCGACCCTCATGAAAACCCTCATACTATAGAGAGAGGCAAAAGTTTCACAGCTAAACTGGCCAGTGATCTGGAGGTAGAGTTTGAAGACGATGCCAGCCTGTCTGTCCGGCAATATGTTCTAAGCAGCAGAATTGAGGAATTATGGAATAGAGTAGAGGAACTCTATGAAGATGAGAGTGCCAGGAGAATCTGTAACAATAAAATTGCTCATCAACTCAACATTAAAGATTATGAAGATGATGCCAGGATCGACGACCAGGACTGTCTTATTGCAGCAAAACTCCGACAGCTGGATGATGAAGTTCTCAAAGCGGGTCAGCCTGACGTTAATGAGCGTATTGCAGCCATTGATGATGAGCTTGAGAGGCAGATCGCTCGCCTGGGACCAAAACCACGACACGTACTTGACCGTGAAGCAGCCACAGCCAGGTTCTTAATAGCAAGAGCTGAAAGTGAGCTGGCAGGTTTTCATGGTCGGCTGAGCAGGCTTCGTAGCAGTGAAGATTACACAAATGCCCATGGTCGGGACGAATCCCATGAAGTCGAGGGTGAACTGCTCTTAACCAGGAAAAAATACACTCAAGTCACGGGTGGGGGTGATGGTACTGACGGCAAGATCCGGCATCTGGTTCAGGAACAAGCCTATCTGGAAGATGAAATTGAAATCAAGAAAGCAGACATTGAGAGACTGAAGGAAGTCCTGAAGGCGGCTGAGCGGGCCGTCAAACATGACGGGGGTCCCTTCCAGTATTCGCCGCAACAGGCAAAAGTTCGGACCGATATGGACGCCTTCGTAAAGCAAAACTTTCTCAGACAACAAGCTCTGGAAACGGCGATGGGTCTGGCAGAATTAGCAGCAGAAAACGGTAAGACAATATCCTACCTTCCGATTTTCGATTTTGACGATGAATTTGCACCGAATCACTTGCAGGCAATGGTCGGAGACAAACTGACGCTTAAACAGGCCAGTCGGATTGTGGAAGTTTTCAAGAGCCTGAAGACGACCTTCCCGGAATCCTCTGTAGAGCCTGTTGAAGCTCTGTTCGGAAATGATCTGAAAGAAATCTTCAGGCTTGTGCGCAAGGCCAGGCATGGGATGAAAAAAGGGGCTCGACAATACGACGACGAAATTCGCAGCATGAGCAAAACAGCCGTTCACTTCATTCAGCATCAATCAGAGGACCTGAAAAGCTTCCCGGAATACTTCGCTACCCATTCTGCCATTGGTAACAAGATCATAAGTCTGCTGCGTGAAGGCCTGATCAGCAAGGTTGAACTTGAGAACTACATAAAGGCTGTCAGAGGTGCTGAAGGTTATCAGACAGTGGATGAATTTGAGCACTTTCTTGGCTACGAACACGGCGTCAGGTCGCCCGAGTTCAGGAAGGTTGTCCAGACGCTGTCCGATAAGGGGGCTGATGAATTCATGCAGAGTGTCTTTACTCCTGTGCCCGTAACCGCTTCTGGCCCGGCAGCTATGAAAGAGTCGGTTGCTGGCATGAAAGAATACGCAGCAGCGGTCATCGCCAACTATTTTCTTGACGATATTGCCTTTGACAATGGCCGCAGGACGGCAGCCTTTCTGACCAATATTCAGGATACCCTGACACCTTATGCCAATGCTGCCGGACTCTCTGAATCAGAACTGATCAAGGCTATCCATGGCACCTTGATGCAGGCTCATGCCGCAGCGGTTGAGAATCAGCTCAATAATTACTGGGTCAAACCTTCAGCCTTTCTGGTACAGGCCGTCACCTGGTACTACTCCAGCTACAAACCTCTGCTGGTAACCCACACCACACTGCAGGCTGCCGAGCAGTCTCTCTTGAACATGTCCTTCCTTTATCTTCTGGATCTGACCAACCGGGGTGATTACCTGAACCGGATGCTCATACCTTTCCAGCACTGGCTGGAACGCTTCGGTGTTGATCCTGACCGAACCGGGCAATATGCCTACCACAGCGGAATTGAAAAAGTGTCTGAAGTGGGCGGGCTGGCCATGCCATTGGGCAAGGCCGCTTCCTCCGTCATTCTGCTGAGAACCGGCGCCATGCTCTTTGCCAGGCAGCACAACGCCAACCCTCAAATGTATCGCAGCATTTCCCGTCTGTTGCCCGAACTAGTGAAATCCATGGGTTCCGGACAAGGGGTTCAGGTACCGCTGCTGCACCGGGCGACGCCACAAAAATTGAAAACGCTGACCTCGGCCACAGCCAGTCTGATGCTAGGTCCGGTAGCCACGGTCGGAGCATACGCCTACGGTCTTATATCCGGATTCACTTATGCCCAAACCTTCGGATTCGCGCTGGCGTCGAGTCTCGCTTTCGACTTCTTTATGAACGACAACAAGATGCTTACTCAATGGCTGGGTGGACCTCTGGGCCGCAGTCTTGACAAGATTAATCGCTGGGCAGGCGTGGGGGAAACGACAGATAACTATGTGAAACGTACAACGATTGCCAGACCCCAACGCTTCGATGAAACCGATGCAGCCTATGCAAACCATGTTAAAGCAAATAACACCCTCTATGGCTGGACGCGACACGAAAATTACCTGCATTTCCGCGAACGCCGGGATCGCACCATGAAACTGTTTGAGAATGGCTGGGAGAAATACTTCAGGGAAAATGTGCCTAAATGGTCGTTCTCCCATGCAGAAAGTATTCCTCACTCCTACACTCTTGGAGCCTTTTACAAATGGCCAAAGGGCGATGATCAGAAAGTTCACGGTAATGGTCGGAGCAATGCCCCTCAATCAGGTTCTCTGTCTGCAACCATGACCCACTGACAGCTATGAGTAATTAAAAGCCGCTTCCTCGTCTGGCGTGGCCATCACTTTTCAGGGTAAAAAAAGTACTTGGCTCTGAGGTAATAGAATGACAAATGCTCGCCCCAATGCATTAAGCCTTGCTGTGGTCGTTGCAATCAGCTCCTCCATCATTGCTACTCAGGCTCTGGCGGATCGCAGGCTACAGACAAAGTCTTTCGATATTCTGGGCAATAAGCCTGTGGAGTTTACCTGGGGTGAGGTCATGGTTCAGGCAACTTTAGGTGATGACCAACAGCCAATACCGAAATCTTTTACAACCACTTATCCTGATCGTACTCACGTCAAAGCGGACTATGACGTTCCTTCTGAAGGCTTTACAGACATTCTTTCTGGCATTGAGGGTGGCGTTTCCAATGTTGATCTGTTTGAAACCGACGACAATGACACTGCCCGGAAGTACACCAAAATCCTGAAGGTCGGTAATGAAGCGATCTTCAGGTTTACCCATAACCTTGCAGAAAAAAAACTGGTCATTGAAGTCAGAGACGGAATGACCGATCAGGATTCCATTGAGGCTATTCGAAATCAATCTGGTGACATCCAGCCATTAGATCCGTTAACAAAGATCGCCAGTCCCGAACAACTGGCAGGATTGCTAAAGGGTGCCAATGAAAGAGCAGGAAACCTTGGTAAAGTTGATCACTATGTCGCCCTTGCCACCGTTGCAGTAGACGAAGTTGAAGTGAATGGGCGCACCTTCATGCGTCTTGTCGCCGCTGGCGATGAACCTCCCGAGTTGCAGCGTCTTGGTCAATCGCTCTTTATCAATGATGAAGCGCTTCTGGCGGCAGCCACCTCTGTCTATACGCAGGTTCATGTTCTGAGAGGCGATTTACAGCAGGAAGCTCTGAATCATCTGTTGTCTTACCATAAACCCGTCGGCTATGTTGTTCACGTCGAAGATGAGACACAGGTTTATCCTGTGCCTGCGGGTTATCCAAAGCTGGAAGTGGATCAGGTTTCGGGGGAGATTATTGTTTTCCGTGGTCAGAAACAGAATCCCACCGATATCGCCTTTGTGGAAAGCCACCATGATCTCTGGAATAAATTTGAAGACCAGAGTACACAGATTAAAAAAGACAAGGTTAAAAGCTATCAGTACGTTATCAGAAGCAGGCAAATGATGCTGCTGGAGGAGTTGGCTGCACAAAATGATGCTGAGCTGAACCAGGATACACTGTCGAAGCTTAGATACTATGAATCTCTTCAGCAGGCATTAACCAGTGCCACTCCAGATGAAACCGATGAATTTGAGTTCACAACGGGTCATATCAGAGACGCTTCGTCAGCCATCACGCCAACCTGGATGCAGTTTCAACTGATAAAAAACTTCAACTTCAAACCTGTACTTAAAAATCTTCTGATCCACCATAATTTTGTTCAGAATATTGAGAATTTTTTACTCCACAATGCGATGAAGGCTTTTGCTGTTGGCAAAGACACAGAGTTTGCCTCCAAAGTCGTGGCCGATATTGCCGAACAGATGCTTGAGATGGTAAGCACGCTGGAAAAGCTGAAAGCAAGAGAGGCCGAACTCGTCGAGACACTGAAAACATCAGATCCCGGTGCCGATACCACAAAAGCACGCTACGCTCACGCGCCAGCAATACTCGGTATTGCTAAATGGGATGATACCCGGTCACTGGAAGAACAAGCCATAATCCTCAGAGAAAAAACTCATGAATTGCAACAATCCGTGACCGCAACAGGACTGTCTCGGAAAAAGGCTTTAAAAGAAACACTGGCAGCAATTGAAGGCCGGCTCGGGATTACTTCATACAATGAAATCAGTCTGGGTGGCCGCTATGAGTTGATTATGCAGCATCTCGGTCAACAGGCAGACCAGACCGATGAGGTCTTATGGGAAAAACTGGCTATCGTTGAAGGTCAGCTCGGTCTGGTTGCAAATAAAGAAGATACTCCGGAACACCGTCAAAAGACCATCCGAAAACACCTTTGGATGATGTTTGCCGGGGTCATTCTGCAAGAAAGATTTCAGCGTCAACATCAACTAAAGCTCGAAGCACAGAAAAACTCCATTCTGAACTTTCAGCACCTCATCAATCAAATGCCAATGATTGACAAACAGGTTCGTGATGCCGTCGCAAAAGAAAGAGCCGCTTTCAATACCAGGCTCGCAGCAGAGCTGGTTATTGATGGCTGGGACGATACCCGGCCACTGGAAAAACAAGCCAGAATTATCAGAGAGAAAATTCTTGAAATGGACAAACCGGTTGCTGCAGAAGATGACGCAACAGTTGCCACAACAGGACAGTCACGTGAAAAAGCTATAAAAGCAAAACTGGCCGCCATTGAAAGCATATTCGGTATTACTCTGAACAATGGCAAGGATCTGGATGCTTTCTATCAGCACACTCAACGACACCTGCAAAAAAAAGCAGAACCGAAAAATGTAGTCATCCAGAATTTTCTGACTGACATTGAAAGTAAGCTCGGTCTGGTCTCAGATAACGCAAAGGACCCGGAAGTCCGTCGTCAGGCCATACAGCAACACCTGATTCAACAGCAAACCGAGATTGATAAACAACTTCTTCAGCAACAGAGCACCAGTACAGATGCTGACCTTCAACAAGAGCACCTGCTCCAAAAACTGAAGACAATGAGTGAACAGAATGAACGCCTGCATCAACAACTTAGAACAATCACTGCTCAACATGAACTCCTGCTTCAGAGAGTTCAGACAACGATTAATCAACAGGATACAGAGGATTCTTACAACAGGGCCAAAAAAGAGCTTCTGGCAACAATGCTCGATATTGAGCTGAGTGATGACACCTCACCAGAAATCCTCAGCGACCTGGAATTTGAATTACATATCAAGCTCCTCAAGCTTGCAGAGCTGGAAAAAGAAATCCATCACATCAAAACATCAGGCCACTCCGGCGCCGAGCCTGAAGTCATTGAGAAACTGACTGCCGTAGAAAAAGCCCTGAAGATGGATGAACTCAGTAGCGAGGAAGATCTGTATTACCGTCGTAACGCCATTTCTGAGGAGATTCAGGCATACATCACAAACGCGAGACAGGAGGCAGAGAGAGAAGCCCTGAAAATACTGGAAACGGTAGAAAAAATATTCAAAATCGAGGTCAACAAAGATCTTCACAAAGCAACAAGGTATGGGAATGTTTATGCAAAACTGAAGGACGGAGATTTCTCAGAATCCATGCTGGATGAGATGGAAAATACCCTCTGGAAAGAAAACGTCTCGCCTGCAGGCAAAAAAAGTGCAACCAGAATCTTGAAACTTATGGAGCGTCTTGCCATTCATATCCACACCCCGGATGTGGATGCCCGTATCTCAGGCCAACAGAGGAAGATGCTTGAAGCTGTAGAGCAGGAGCTGAACATCTACACGAGTGAAAACCCTTCTGCCAGAGAAAGACTCAAGAATTATATTGCCGCAAGAGCCAGGGATCTAAAAGTTGAATTTGAAAAAGGTGTCAGCCTCAATGACCAGAAGAATGCACTAAGAGACAAAATTCAGGCATTAAGAGTAAATGTAGGCGACTTCCTTGATAGTGAAGATTTCACAGTGGCTACAAACAATGAAATGGCTCATCAACTTAATATTGGTGAATATAAGGTTACTGTTTCTTTGGATGAGCAGAAAAACCTGATTAAAGAAAAACTCCGGGAGATAGATGAAGGATTCTGCATAGCAGGTCGGCCAACCATTTATGAGCGTATCACAGTCATTGAGAGTGAGCTTGACAAGCAAATGGCCCGGCTGGGGCCTAAGCCCCGATATGTTCTTGATCGCGAGCTAGCCAGGGCCAGGCAAACAATACAAAAAACTGAAAGTGAACTGGCAGCCGCTCGTCGCAGGCTGATGACTCTTCGTGGTAAACGGATATTTTTTGCGGGACACACTGCTGACATCCAGGATCTCTCGGATGAAGAGAACATGGCTCTCAATCAGGCAATGAAACAAGTTCAGATCGAGTTGGATCTGGCTGCTGGTGACGAACAGACCACCGAGGAGCAATTAAAGGACTTCAGGCATTTCCTGAGGGGATGCAGTAGAGAACGACGGGATGAAATCTTTAATGAGCTGAAGGCTAAAACAGGTCTGGTCTTCCAGATAAAGGATGACTTCGGTTCAGTGGCCGATGCTGATGACTTTATTGGCATTGCAGCCTCTGTAGATTCTCTTGGTCAGCACGAAGACAATGAAGTATTGGGTGAACTGCTTTTAACCAAAAAAAAGTACCTTCAAATCGACAAATACGTGAATCAGGAGCTCATAAAAAGCACTGAATTGGGGAATGCACTGATTAGAGAGTGGAGTGCAAAAGAGAAGCTGGATCGTAAAGAAAAGGAGATGATTGATGCTGGCGACATCGATCAGACAGCTAAAACCCTGCATATGAACGAAATGGACAGGCTGGGCTTAATATTGAAGCAGGCAAATGATGCTGTATCAAAAGCACAAAAAGCTCTGGTGGATCATCAAGCGGCGCTTGACGCCGCTGAAGAGGCTGCGGGTCTCAAACCAGACGCCACTGACACCTTTGAACAGCGGATTTGCGCCCTGAGAATAAAAAAGATACAACTGGGCGGGCATGATGGTAGTGGCGGCAAAATCAAGCAACTGATCCAGGAATGGGCTGACCTGAGAACCGAGATTGAAGCCAGAAAAACAGACATTGGGAGAATGAAGAAAGTCCTGAGGGCAGCAGAAGAAGCCGTCGAAAATAATGGTGGTCCCTTCCAGCTCACGCCGAGACAGGCAAAAGTTCTGACCGATATGGACACCTTCATACAGCAGCACCCTCTCAGGCAACAGGCTCTGGATGCCGCAGTGGGCCTGGCAGAATCGGCAATCCAAAACGGTAAACCAATACCCTGCCTTGCGACTTTCGATTTTAACGATGAATTTGCAACGATTCGCCTGCAGGCGGTCGGAGACGATCTGACGTTTTATCAGGCCAGTCGGGTGGTGGAAGTCTTCAAAAGCCTGAAGACGAACATCCCGCCCTCCCCTGTCGAGCCTGAAGAAAATCAGCCTCAGAATGTCATTGAACAAGTCATGGCTCTGGCAGACCGGGCCCGGAATGAGATGGCAACCGGGGCTCAACAATACGACGATGAAATACACGGCATGGGCAAAAAAGCCATTTACTTCGTCGAACATGAATCAGAGGATCTGAAAGGCTTCTCGGAATACTTTGCCAGCCATTCTGCCAGTGGCAACAAGATCATGGCCCTGCTGCGGGAAGGACTGATCAACAAAATCGAGCTTAAGAACTACATGAAGGCCGTCAGAGGTGTCGGCGGTTATCAGACAGTGGATGAATTTGGACACTTCCTTGGCTACAAACACGGCGTTCATATACCCAACTTCAAGGAGGTTGTCCGGATGTTGTCCGACAAGGCTGCTGAGGAATTCATGCAAAGTGCCTTTGACCCGGTAGCTGTCACAGCCACTGGCCCGACGGGTATAAAAGAGTCTGTTACCGGCATGAAAGAGTATGCAGCTGCGGTCATCGCCAACTACGTTCTTGATGATATTGCCTTTGACAATGGCCGCAGGACGGCAGCCTTCCTGAGCAATGTTCGGAATACCCTGACACCTTATGCCCATGCTGCCGGAATATCTGAATCAGACCTGATCGAAACTGTCCATGGCACATTAATGCAGGCCCATGCCTCAGCGGTTGAACGACAGCTACCGGATTACTGGGTCAAGCCTTCGGCCTTTCTGGTACAGGCTGTCACCTGGTACTTCTCCAGCTACAAACCCCTGCTGGCTGCTCACACCACCTGGCAGGCTGCTGAGCTATCCCTCTCGAACCTGTCATTCCTCTATCTTCTGGATCTGACCAACAGAGGTGATTACCTGCATCGGATGCTGACACCTTTCCAGCATTGGCTGGAATCTTATGGTGTTGATCCTGATCGAACCGGGCAATATGCCTATCACCATGAAATTGAACAAATCTCTGAGGTGGGCGGGCTGGCCATGCCATTGGGTAAAGCCGCTTCCTCCGTCATTATGCTGAAAACCGGCTCTATGCTGTTTGCCCGACAGTACAACGCCAACCCGCAGATGTATCGCAGCATTTCCCGTCTGGTGCCGGAGATACTGAAATCCATGGGTTCCGGACAGGGAGTTCAGATACCGCTGCTGCACAGGGTGACACCACAAAAAGTGAAAACCCTGGTCTCGGCCACAGCCGGTCTCGTATTGGGTCCGATAGCCACTGTCGGAACATACGCCCATGGCCTTTTATCCGGATTCACCTATGCCCAAACCTTCGGGTTCGCGCTGGCGTCGAGCCTCACTTTCGACTTCTTTATGAACGACAACAAGATGCTCACTCAATGGCTGGCTGGACCGCTGGGCCGCAGTCTTGACAGGATTAATCGCTGGACAGGCGTGGGGGAAACGTCAGCTGAATATGTAAAGCGTACGGCTATTGCCAAGCCTCAAAGCTTCAGTGAAACCGATACAGACTATGCAAAACGTGTTAAAGCAAACAACACTATGTATGGCTGGACACGACACGAAAATTACCTGCAGTTCCGCGAACGCCGGGATCGCACTATGAAACTGTATGAGAATGGCTGGGAGAAATACTTCAGGGAGAATGTGCCCAAATGGTCGTTCTCCCATGCAGAAAGTATTCCTTACTTCTACACTCTTGGAGCCTTCTACGAGTAGCAACGGGGCAATAAGAAAGTGCCGGTGAATTAATCACGCAACAAGCAACTACCATAAGAACCACACCGGTGACAAAACATCGGTGATGGTGCCGTCTGTGAGTTCTCCTTCTCAGCCCACAGACATTTCTCCGTTAAAGTAAAAAAGCCTTGAAGCCACTCGAATAAGTGATTGACAGCCATAAGCGATTGGAAGTTGCCGTCTCGTTTGGCGTAGCAATCACTTTTTACAGTAATAAAAATACTCAGCTTCGAGGTAGTTGAATGAGAAATATCCGCCCCAATGCATTAAGCCTTGCCGTGGCCGTTGCCATCAGCTCTTCCATCATTGCTACAGACGCACTGGCTAATCGCAGGCTACAGACAAGATCTGTTGATATTTCGGGCAATGAACAAGTGGAGTTTACCCAGAGCGAGGTCATCGTTAAGCCAACGTTGGATGATGACTCGCAGCCAATAGCCAAATCCTTTACCACCACCTACCCTGATCAGGCTGAAGTCAGAGCAGGCTATGACATTCCTTCTGAAGGCTTCACAGACGTTCTTTCCGGTATCGGGGGTGGCGTTGCCAGTGTTGATCAGTTTGAGACAGACGAGAATAACGTTGCTCAGAAATACACCAAAGTGCTGAAGGTGGGTAATGAGGGGATCTTCAGGTTCACCCATAACCTTGCAGAAGAGAAACTGCTTATCGAAGTCAGAGACAGTATGACCCATCAGGATTCAATTCGGGCTGTTCGCGCTCAATCAGGGGTCGCCTGGACATTGGAACCCTCTACTGAAATGGCCAGCCCCGATCATCTGGTGAGGGTACTGAAAGGTGCGCACGAAAGAGCAGGAAACCTGGGCGAAGCCAATAACTATGTTGCCCTTGCCACCCTTGAAGTAGACGAGGTTGAGGTGGACGGGCGCACCTTCATGCGCCTTGTCGCTGCGGGTGATCAGCCCCCTGAGCTGCAACGTCTGGGTCAGTCACTTTTTGTCAATGATGAGGTGCTTTTGGCAGCAGCCACCTCTGCCTATACCCAGGTGCATGTTCTTGGGAAAGAGATACAACAGGATGCCCTGGAAAATCTGCTGTCATACCATAAACCCGTCGGCTATGTTGTGCATGTCGAGGATGAGACTCGGGCTTATCCTGTCCCTGCTGGTTATCCAAAACTGGAAGTGACTGAGACTCCGGGGGAGATTATTGTCTTCCATGGTCAGAAACAGAACCCCACCGATATTGCCCTTGTGCAAAATCTCTATCGCTTTACCAATTATTTTAACAAGGACACTGCACAGGTTAAAAAAGACAAGGTCAAAAGCTACCGGTACATCATTCGAAGCAGGCAGATGACAATACTGGAGGATTTAGCCGCAAAGCACCATGCCGGACTCAACTTCGTTGAAGAAGTCGGTGATGAGGTGGAGGAGCTTGCAGACTTTGAAGGGCTTCAGCAGGCATTAGCCAGTGCTACTTCAGATGGAGCAGATGAAGTTGAATTCACTTCACAACACGTCAAATTCACTTCGCCGTTGATCACGCCAACCTGGGTGCATATTCAACTGTTAAGACACTTCGGCTTCAAACCTGTACTTAGAAATTTTCTGGCTAACGGGCTATTTGTTCAGAATATTCATAATGATTTAATCTTTATCGCCAGTTCGCATGATTTTTCTGATGATGCTCCTGACCTGGGCGAAGGCTTTACTGCCAGAGTCATTGGTGACTTTGTCGGGCAACTGCTTGAGATGGAAAGCGCGTTGAAGAAGCTCAGGACAATAGAGACCTTGCTGGCAAAACAAAGTGAATTAACCGATCGCTTTTTGGCATCAGCCGCTCAAGGTATCGGGCAAAACTTGAGAATGGAGGAGTTAAATCAGCAACTTGTGGATGAGCTTGCGAAGACTCATGGCAGGGTAGATGCTCTAATAAACCAGATAGAGACGCTGCAACGGGAAGCCAATCAAATTCCATTGCTAAAAAAACAAGTTTATGGTGCCAGAACAGATGCCACAAAAGCTCGCAACGCTCAAACAGCAGCAGAGCTTGGTATTGAGGACTGGGATGATACCCAACCACTGGCAGAGCAAGCCAGGCTGATCAGCAGAAAAATTAATGAAATCTTCAGATTGGTAGCCGCAACAGCACAGTCACAAAAACAGGCTCTGGAGGAACATCTGGCGGCAATTGGCGCCAAGCTGATTATTGTTCCACTTGATGAAGACGACCTGGAGCCTCATCAGCAAGCCTTCCGGCAACAAATCACCAGCTCAGAGGCTAAAAAAGTAGCAGAAATAAAAAAACGCTTTACGACTATTGCCGCATATTTAAACATCAGGGATTTTGATAGCCATGCAGATATTGACGATCAGCAAGAACATCTGATTCAAACACTTATGAAAATGGCTGAGCAGCTCAATATGGAGGATTATTACACTGGGCTCAGACAAATTTCTCTGGCAGCAGTTCTGGGTATTGATCTGAATGAAGACAGAAGTCTGGAAGACCGCACCAACCTGGAGTTAATGGTACATGACAAGCTCTTCGAGCTTTCAAAGCTGGAAGACGAACTGGAAGACATCAGAACACCGGGCCACCCCAAAGTCATGCCTGAAGTATCCAGGACCCTTCTTGCCGTGGAAAGCGTTTTTGAGAAAGAAAACCTCCGTGAAGAGAACGATGTGTATTACCATCGTCAGGTCATTTCTGGAGCTATCCGGATATACATCAGAGAAGCCCGACAGCGGTCAGAGGAAGAGGCCCTGACCGTACTGAAATCTATGGAAGGGTTACTCAGCATCCACATCAATGAAGGTGATGACAAAGCAGCACGACTGGCAAGGGTTCTCTCGAGGCTTGATGGCGGTGATATCTCAAATCACGAGCTGGGTCAGATGGACAAGATCCTCGGGTGGGAAGGTAAAGGGCCAGATCTGATGGGAGATCTGGAGAAAGATCTGGAGCGGGGTCTGGTGCGGATGGATGTGGTACTCCAAAGTATTCGTGATGGCCTTACCTTCAAAGTCGAAGAATCGGATCTGCAGGCCAGAGAACGACAGGCAGATTACCTTATCGCTCTGGAGGACAAGCTGGATATTGACCCTCATGAAAACCCTGCTGCTCAGGAAAGAGAAAAAACTTTCATAGCTAAACTGGCCAATGAACTGCGTATAGGGTTTGAAGACGATGCCGACCTGTCTGACCAGAAGGATACCCTGAGAGAAAGACTTCAGGAATTAATGAAAGAAGTAGAGAAAACTTATAACAATAAAGGTGTTAAAAGGGTCAGTAACAATAAAATTGCTGATCAACTCAACATTAATGGCTACAGAAATGATGCCAGCATAAACGAACAAAAGAGCCTGATTAGAGAAAAGCTTCAACAGCTGAATGAAGAAGTTTTCAAAGTGGGTCAGCCTGACATCAATGAGCGTATTGCAGCCATTGAGAATGCTCTTGACAGGCAAATGGCTCGCCTGGGACCCAAACCCCGATACGTTCTTGATCGTGAGTTAGCGACAGCCAGGCGGGCAGTCGAAGAAGCTGGAAGTGAGCTGGAGGCTGCTAATCACAATCTGGATGCTATTCATCGCAAACAGTTGGTACCTTTGGGTAGCCATACTGACTTCAAAGATACTTCAGAAAAAGACGATACGACGTTCAATCGGGCAATGAAACATTATCAGACCGAACTGGGTCTGTCTGCAGGTGAGGAGCAAACTAATAGAGAGCGAGCAGAGGACATTATAAATTTCCTGCTGGAATTCAGTGTCGAAATACGAGATCAAATCGTTGCGGAACTGAGAACCAAAACAAATCTGGACGTCCGGATATCTGGCGACCCCGCTTCGCTGGAAGCAGCTCATTACACTATTGCTATTAAAGGCCATTCAGATACTTATGCCCGGGACGCAACTGATGAAGTCGATGCAGGATTGGGCAACAAGATCCAACAACTGATTCAGGAACAGGCCTGCCCGAAAGCTGGAATTGAAGCCTCCGGAGCAGATATTGAGAGACTGAAAAAAGTCCTGAAGGCTGCCGAAGAAGCTGTCAAAAATGATGCTGGTCCCTTCCAGTACACACCGAAACAGGCAAAGGTTCTGGACGCTATACACACATTCACTCAGCAGCACCTTCTGAAAAAACAAGCTCTGGGAGTCGCGATGAGTCTGGCAGAATCTGCAGTAAAAAGCGGTAAGACAATACCCTGCCTCAAGACTTTCGATTTTAATGATGAATTTGCACCCATTCGCTTACAGGCACTGGCCGGAGACGAACTGACGTTTACACAGGCCAGTCGGATTGTGGAAGTTTTCAAGAGCCTGAAGACGATCTTCCGGGATTATCCCTTCGAGCCTGCGGAGTATCATTTTCGGAATGCCATTGAAGAAGCTCAGATTCTGGTGCGAAGAGCCAGGAATGAAATAAAAACCGCGTCTCAACAATACGACAACGAAATTCGTGACATAGGCTCAACGGGCATTCACTTTATCGAGCATGTTCCCGGGGACCTGAAAAGCTTCCCGGAATACTTCGCTGCCCGTTCTGCCAGTGCTAACAAGATCATGGCTTTGCTGAGTGAAGGGCTGATCAGCAAGGTTGAACTTGAAAACTACATGAAGGCCGTCAGAGGTGTCGACGGTTATCAGACAGTGGCTGAATTTGAACACGTCCTTGGTTATAAACACGGCGTCAGGGTGCCTGAGTTCAGGAAGGTTGTCCAGATGCTGTCCGATGAGAGTGCCGAGGCTTTCATGCAGAGTGTCTTTGCTCCAGTGACTCTAACGGCAACGGGTCCGGCGGCTATGAAAGAGTCGGTTGTCGGCATGAAGGAGTATGCAGCCGCAGTCATCGCCAACTACGTGCTTGATGATATTGCCTTTGATAATGGCCACAGGACAGCAGCTTTCCTGAGCCATGTTCAGGATACCCTGACACCTTATGCCAATGCTGTCGGCCTGTCTGAATCAGACCTGATCAAGGCTATCCATGACACCTTGATGCAGGCTCATGCCACAGCGATTGAGTGGCAGCTGAAGGAATACTGGGTCAAACCTTCAGCCTTCCTGGTACAGGCTGTCACCTGGTACTTCTCCAGCTACAAACCGCTACTGGCGACTCATACCGTCTCGCAGGCTAAGGCACTGTCCCTCTCAAACATGGCGTTCCTCTATCTGCTGGACCTGACCAACAGAGGGGATTATCCGCACAGAATGCTCACACCTTTCCAGCACTGGCTGGAACGCTACCGTATTGATCTTGACCGAACCGGACAATATGCCTACCACAGTGGCATTGAACAAATCTCTGAACTGGGCGGACTGGCCATGCCATTGGGTAAAGCCGCGTCCTCAGTCATTCTGTTGAAAACCGGCTCTGCGCTCTTTGCCAGACAGCACAACGCCAACCCCCACAAGTATCGCAGCATTGTCCGTCTGGTGCCCGAAATGATGAAGTCCATGGGTTCCGGACAAGGGGTTCAGGTACCGCTGCTGCACAGAATGACACCACAAAAAGTAAAAACTCTGGCTTCTGCCACTGTCGGACTTGTGCTGGGTCCGGTAGCCACTTTCGGAGCATACGCTAATAGCCTTATATCCGGATTCACCTATGCACAAACCTTCGGATTCGCAATGGCGTCAAGTCTCACTTTCGACTTTTTTATGAACGACAACAAGATGCTCACTCAATGGCTGGGTGGACCTCTGGGCCGAAGTCTTGACAAGATTAATCGCTGGACAGGCGCGGGTGAAACGGACGATGAGTATTTGCAACCTGACGCTATTGCTTCACCTCAGGGCTTCAGTGAGACCGATGAAGAATATGCAAGCCGTGTTAAAGCAAACAACACCCTGTATGGCTGGACTCGACACGAAAATTATCTGCAGTTCCGTGAACGCCGTGATCGCACCATGATGCTATTCGAGAATGGCTGGGAGAAATACTTCAGGGAAAATGTACCTAAATGGTCGTTCTCCCACGCAGAAAGTATTCCTTACTCTTACACCCTGGGTGCCTTCATGAGCAACTGACAGCCATGAGCGATTAGAAACCGTTTCTCCACTTGAGGTAAAAATCACTTTTCACGGTAAACAGTACTCAGCTCTGAGGTAGTAGAATGACAAAAGCTCGCTCCAATACGTTAAGCCTTGCTCTGACTTTTGCAATCAGTTCTTCCATCATTGCTCCACAGGCACTGGCCGATCGCAAGCTGCAGACAAAGTCCGTCGATATTATAAATAATGGACATGTGAAGTTTACCCACAGTGAGGTCATGGTTCGGCCAACCCTGGATCAGGACCAGCAGCCAATACCCAAATCCTATACAACCACCTATCGTGACAAGACTGATTACAGGGCAATCTATGCCTTTCCTTCTAAAGGCTTCACAGAAGTTCTTGCTGATGTTGATGGCTGCGTTTCCAGTGTTGATCTGTTTGAAACAGGCGAAAATGGCGTTGCTCAAAAATACACCAAAGTCCTGAAAGTGGGTAATGAGGCAGCCTTCAGGTTCACCCATAATCTTAAAGAAAAGAATCTGGTCATTGAAGTCAGAGGTGGAATGACCGATCAGTATTCAGTTGAGGCTGTTCGTTACCAATTAGTTAACAGCGAATTAGAGCCGTTAACGAAAATCGCCAGCCCCGGACAACTGGCTAATTTGCTTAAAGCTGTCAATTATGTGGCAGGAAACCTCGGCGCAAATCATCACTATGTTCCCCTTGCCACCCTTCAAGTAGAAGAAGTTGAAGTGAATGGGCGTACTTTCATGCGTCCTCTCGCTGCTGGCGATCAGCCTCCTGACCGACAACGTCTGGGACAATCACTCTTTGTCAATGATGATGTTCTCCTGGCAGCAGCCGCATCTGCCTATATCCAGGTTCACGTGCTGGAAGAGGACTTACAACAAAAGGCCCTTAATGAACTTCTGGCACACAGCAAACCCGTCGGCTACGTTGTCAACGTCGAGGATGACACACAGGTTTATCCTGTGCCTGCGGGTTATCCAAAGCTGGAAGTGACAGAAGCTACGGGGGAGGTGATTGTTTTTCATGGTCAGAGGCTGAACCCCCATGATATCGCTTTTGTAGAAAACCTCTATGACCTCTGGAAAAAAGCTGAAGTTAATCCCCCCTCCCCCGGAGTGGTAACAAAGGTTAAAAAATATAAGGTCAAAAGCTACCAGTACGTCATTCGAAGCATGCAGATGACAGTGCTGGAGAGGTTTGTTGCGAGACATGGTGCTACCGCTAACAAAGAGCAACCGAAGACACTTGCAGACGAAGATCAACGGATGATACATGCACTTACATACTATGAATCTCTCCAGCAGGCATTAGCCAGTGCTACTCCCTATGGCATTTATGGAAACGATGAATTTGAGCTTACACTGGAACACATCAGAGTGGTTTTGACAGCCATCACACCGACCTGGCTGCAGATTCAACTCACAAAACATTTCAGCTTCAGACCCCAGCTGAGAGATCTCCTGACTAAACAGCGTTTTGTTCAGAGCATGCTGAACCTTATAACCGGTGTCTCCGAACCACTGACCGATATTTTTCGCGACGACCCGTTTGTTTCCAAAGTCCTGAGCGATATGGCCAGACAACTGATTGAGAGGGAACTCATGCTGGAAGATCATCTGGCAACAGAAGCCGAACTCGCCCGGGTTGTAAGCCTGCTAAGGCTGGTATCAGAAGAAGTCACTATCAGTGAAAGGGAGAAACAGAGAGCAATCTATCTCCATCGGCAACTTGAGAATAAGCTTTTACATTTTCATGCCGAGCAGGAAGAACTGGAAAACCTGCTTCGGAAACTTCAACACGAAGTCAGACGAATCCCGCACCTGGAACGACATGCCCGTGATGTCAGAGCAGAAGCCAACAAGGCTTACAAAGCTCAACTGGCAGAAAAACTTGGTATTGATAACTGGGATGATACCCGACCAGCAAAAGAACAAGCCAGACTCATCTCAATAAAACTGGATGAAATCAACCAGGTGATGGCCGCAACAGAACAGTTTGACGAAGAAGCAGCAAAAGTAAAACTGGCAGCGATGGAAGGCCCGCTCGATATCATTCCGATCAATGAAAACGATCTGAGTGCACGCTTTCAGTCCATTCAACATTGTATGCAACAAAATGCAGCAGCCACCCATGTCGAGGCCCGCCACAAGCTGGCTATCGTTGAAAGTCAGTTCGGTCTGGTGCGCGTCAGTGAAGCTAGACCGGAAGCTCGTCACCAGGCCATTCTGAAGCACCTTAATCAGCAGGGAACTCTATTCCGACAGCATCTTCAGAAGACCAGTACAGAGGCTGGAAAAAGAGCTGCAATGAAAGCCCATTATGCCGCCATTGCCGTACATTTAAATATTAAGGATTTTGATAGCAATGCAGATATTGCCGTTCAACAAAAACGCCTGGTTCGGAGAATTCAGTCACTGAACACTGAACTAGGGAAGATTAACAGACTGAATCTTCGGCAGGCAGACCTGCCTGACAGACTTGATAATCAGGACAATTCACCAGACGAACACCAGGAATATATCTTTCAGAGTATCCGGGCACTGCCTGCTCAAAGGGGCATAGAAGACATTGACGCCAAACTCATTGGAGATTATGTGACAGACTTTTATGACCCTATGGAAGAAGGCAGCACAATAGAACAACGCAACACACAGATAGAAGCAACACGTAACAGGTTATTCAGTCTCGCAGATTTGGAAACAGAACTGGAAGACATCAGAACACCAGGGCACCCCATAGCCATGCCTGAAGTGCTCAGGAAACTCACTGATCTGGAAAACGCCCTGGCGATGAATATTCAGGGTAGTGAGGACGATGTGTATTATCGTCGTGACGCCATTGCCAGGGAAATTCGGTCATACATTGAACAAGTCAGACAGCAGGTAGAAGAAGAGGCGCTGGACGTACTGGAAACCCTGGAAGAAATACTCAAGATCGATGCCATTGACGATGATGACAACCAGGAAAGACTCGACAGGATTCTTGCCAGACTTGAGGACGAAGATATCACCGAAAAAATGCTGGATGACATAGACTCCCCTTACTGGAAAGGAGACATTTCACCTGCTTACGAACAAAGAGAAACAAGACCCTGGAGGCTTCAGAGATGTCTTAACTTTTTTTTCGAAGATGCGTATGAACGAGCCATAAGACAACAGACTTCTATGCTAAAAACTATAGAGGACAAGCTAAACATCGACATTAGCGAAAACTCTGCTGCTCAAAAAAGAGGTCAGGTTTTCACTGTCAAACTGGCCAAAGATCTGGATATAGCATTTGACATGGATGACGACCTGTCTGACCGAAAGGATGCCCTGAGAACCAAAATTCAGGAATTAATCGCAAAATCAAACGCACTTTACGACGATGAAGCCGCCAGAAGAGTCTGGAACAATGAAATAGCTTTTCGACTCAACATTGAGGACTATAAAGATGATGCCACCCCCGAAGACCAGAACAGTCTGATTGAAACAAAACTCCAGCGGCTGGACGAAGAAGTTGTCAATGTCGGCCTGCCTGACGTCAATGAGCGTATCGCCGCCATTGATCATGAACTTGACAGGCAAATGGCTCGTCTGGGAGCTAAGCCACGATTCGTTCTTGATCGTGATGCAGCCAGGGCCAGACGGGCACTGAAAGAGGCTGAAAGTGAGCTGACAAATGTTCATCGCAAACTGAACAGGCTGCGTGGCAAACGCGTGGTATTTGCAGGGAGCCGTGCTGAGCTGCAACCTATCCCTGATGAAGACAACACGATTGTCAATCAGGCAATGAAAAAACTTCAGACCGACCTGGGCCTGACTGCAAATGACGCACAAGTTCCCGAAGAGCGGATGGAGGACGTCAAACATTACCTGCGGGAATACAGCGAAGAAAAACGAGATGAAATCCTTGAGCAACAGAAAACCCTGACCAATGCGAATATCCTGACAGATGGAGATGACCTCAGTTTACTGGCAGAAGCTGATTACTCTGCTGTCGTTGCAGACAATAAACATACTGGTAGTCTGGACAATAACGATGAACTGTATGAAGCATTGGGTGAACTGCCTTTAACCCGGGACAAGTACGCTCAGATTTTGCAATTTCTTCGTATTCACGACAGAGAAAGCATGAAGGTGAGCAATGCACGGCTTGACGAGAGGAATACACAACAGAGGCTGGACCTTAAAAAGGAGGAGCTTAACACCGATGAGTCCACTGAGACCCTCCATAAGAACGAAATAGCCCTGCTGAATTTAGCCCTGGAGCAGAAAAGTAAAGCGTTATCAAAAGCAGAAGAAGACCTGATAGATTTTCATAAAGCGTTTCTTGACCCTTTAGAAAAAGCAGTGGGTCTTAAACCAGACCCCACTGACACCAGTGAACACCGGGTTAATGCCCTGAGAAGCAAACTGGTACAGCTGGGCGGACATGACGGTAACGGCGGCAAGATCCGGCAACTGACTCAGGAACAGGTCCGTCTGGAAGATGAGATTGAAGCCAGGAAAGCAAACATTGAGAGAATAAAGGAAGTCCTGAAGGCGGCAGAGAAAACCGTCGAAAATGATGGTAGCCCCTTCCAGTACTCGCCAAAGCAGGCAAAAGTTCTGAATTCTATCCACAGATTTTCGCAGCAGCATCCTCTCAAAAAACAAGCTCTGGAAGCCGCCATTGGCCTGACAAAAGCAGCAAAAGAAAACGGTAAGGCAACACCATCCCTTGCGACTTTCGATTTTGACAATGAATTTGCACCAGTTCGCTTGCAGGCGCTGGCCGGAGACAAACTGACGTTTATACAGGCCAGCCGGATTGTGGAAGTTTTCAGGAGCCTGAAGACGACCTTTCCGGAATCCTCTCCCGAGCCTGAAGAAGGTCAACCCCTGAATGCCTTCGAAGAAGTCCGGATTCTGACGCACCAGGCATTGTCTGAGATAGAAAATGGGGCACAAGAATACGACGACGAAATTCGCGGCTTGGGCTTGGCAGGTATTCACTATGTCGAGCGGGACCTGAAAGACTTTTCGGAATACTTATCTGTCCATTCTGCCAGTGGTAACAAAATCATAGCTTTGCTGCGTGAGGGTCTGATCAGCAAGATTGAACTTGAGAACCACATTAAGGCTGTCAGAGGTGTTGAAGGTTATCAGACAGTGAATGAATTTGAACACTTCCTTGGCTACAAACACGGCGTCAACCTGCCTCGCTTCAGAGCCATTGTCCAGGTGCTCTCCGATGAAGGGGTTGATGAATTCATGCAGAGTGCCTTTACTCCTGTGACCGTGACTGCTTCTGATCCGGCGGGTATAAAAGAGTCTGTTGCTGGCATGAAAGACTACGCTGCTGCGGTCATCGCCAACTATGTTCTCGACGATATTGCCTTTGAAAACGGCCACAAAATGGCAGCCTTCCTGAGCAAAGTTCAGGATACCCTGACACCTTATGCTCATGCTGTCGGCCTGGCTGAATCAGACCTGGTCAAAGCTATCGATAGCACCTTGATGCAGGCCCATGCCGCAGCAGTTGAGCACCAACTGAATGATTACTGGGTCAAACCTTCAGCTTTTCTGGTACAGGCTGTCACCTGGTACTTCTCCAGCTACACCCCCCTGCTGGCAACCCACACCACCTGGCAGGCTGTCGAGCTATCCCTCTCGAACGTTTCATTTCTCTATCTTCTGGATCTGACCAACAGGGGTGATTACCTGCACCGGATGCTCACACCTTTCCAGCACTGGCTGGAAGGCTATGGTATTGATCTTAACCGAACCAGCCAATACGCAAACCACATTGGCATTGAACGAGTCTCTGAAGTGGGCGGGCTGGCCATGCCATTGGGTAAAGCCGCTTCCTCAGTCATTCTGCTGAGAACCGGCTCCATGTTGTTTGCCAGACAGTACAACGCTAACCCGCATATGTACCACAGTATTCTCCGTCTGGTGCCCGAAATAGTGAAGTCCATGGCTTCCGGTCAAGGGGTTCAGGTAACACTGTTGCACCGGGTAACACCACAAAAAGTGAAAACGCTGACTTCTGCCACAGCTGCTCTCGCTCTGGGCCCGATTGCCACTGTTGGAGCATACGCCCAGGGTCTGGTATCCGGATTTAGCTATGCTCAAACCTTCGGCTTCGCTCTGGCATCGAGTCTTACTTACGACTTCTTTATGAACGACAACAAGATGCTCACTCAATGGCTGGGTGGGCCTCTGGGCCGAACTCTTGACAAGATCAGTCGCTGGGCAGGCCTGGGTGAAACGGACGATGAATATGTGAAACGTGCGTCTGTTGCTACACCTCAACGCTTCAATGAAACCGACAAAGAGTATGCAGGCCGCGTTGAAGCAAGTGACTTGATGCATGGCTGGACCCGGCACGAAAATTATCTGCAGTTCCGTGAACGCCGGGATCGCACCATGAAACTGTTTGAGAATGGCTGGGAAAAATACTTCAGGGAAAATGTGCCTAAATGGTCATTTTCCCACGCAGAAAGTATTCCATACTCCTACACTCTGAGTGCCTTCTGCGACTGGCGATGAGAAAGTTCATTTCCACCTGCAACCTCAGCAGACTACCTTAATTAAGTACTTAAAAGCTGATCCCTCTGTGTGTGTGACAATCACTTTTCACGGTAATAAAAGTACTCAGCTCTATGGTTGTAGAATGACAAATGCTCACCTCAATGCGTTAGGCCTTGCTGTAGCCGTTGTAATCAGCTCTTCGATCATTGCTGCAGACGCAGTGGCTGGTCGCAGACTGCAGACAAAATCTGTCGATATTTCGGACAATGGACATGTGGAGTTTACCCAGAGTGAGGTCATGGTTGGACCCACTTTAGGTCATAACCGGCAGCCAATACCCAAATCCTTCACAACCACCTACCCTGATCAGACTCAGGCCAGAGCGGGCTATGTCGTTCCCTCTGAAGGTTTCACGGACGTTTTTCCTGGTATTGATGGTGGCGTTTCCAGCGTTGATCTGTTTGCAACAGGTGAGAATAACGTTGCTCAGAAGTACACCAAAGTCCTGAAGGTCTCTGACGAGGAAGTCTTCAGGATCACCCATACTCTTGCAGAAAAGAAACTGGTCATTGCAGTCAGAAAAGGAATGACCGATCAGGATTCAATTGCGGCGGTTCGTGCTCAACTGGGTGACAACCTGCAATTAGAACCCCTGACAAAAATCGCCAGTCCCGAACAACTGGCCGGAGTGCTCAGAGGTGCACATGAAAGAGCGGGAAACCTCGGCGAAGCTGATAACTATATTGACCTCGTCACTATTGAAGTAGGCGAAGTTGATGTGAGCGGGCGTTCCTTCATGCGCCTTATCGCCGGAGGCAATCAGCCTCCCAAACTGCAGCGTCTGGGCCAATCGCTCTTTGTCAATGATGAAGCGCTTTTAGCAGCTACCACCTCTGCTTATATCCAGGTCCATGTTCTGGGGAATGATTTACAACAGGATACTCTGGACGCTCTGTTGTCATACCAGAAACCCGTAGGCTATGTCGTACATGTCGAGGATGAGACACAGGTTTATCCTGTGCCTGCTGGTTATCCTAAACTGGAAGTGACTGAGACTCCGGAAAAGATTATTGTTTTCCGAGGTCAGAAACAAAACCCGACCGATGTCGCTTTTGTGGAAGGTCTCCATGACATCTGGGATAAGTATGGCTGCAATGCCCCCACTCCTCAAACAACAGTACGGGTTAAAAAAGACAAAGCCAAAAGCTACCAGTACGTTATTCGAAGCAGGCAGATGGCAATGCTGGAGGAGTTCGCTGAACGGTACAATGCCGGACTTGACTCGGGTGAAGAATACGATGAGAAACTGGGGACGCTTGCATTCTTCGAATATCTTCAGCAGGCACTGACCAGTGCTACTTCAGTTGGAGCAGATGAATTTGAATTAACAATGCCACACGTCGGATTCACCTCGCTGTACATCATGCCAACCTGGATGCATATTCAGTTCGCTAAACACTTCGGCTTCAAACCTGCGCTTAGAAATTTTCTGACCAGTCAGCATTTTGTTCAGGATACTCACGAAGTAATACCCGTTTTCAACAAAGCCAATAGCGATTATTTTTATAATGAGCCGTCCAGCGATTCTTTTGACAAAGGCGATAGATTTGCCTCCAGGCTCATTGGCGATTTTGCCGGGGAGCTGCTTGAGATGGAAAGCAAGCTGGAAAAGCTGAAGACAATAGAGGCCAGGATCGCAACAGAGGATTCTTTCATCGGAGCCACAAAATCTGTTCTGACAGCGGCTCTGGGTATTGAACTGAATGAAGATAACACACCAGAAGAACGCGTCGCCCTGGAGTCAACCTTACATTCCAGGCTCTTCAGACTTGCAGAGCTGGAGAAAGAGCTGGATGACATCAGAACACCAGGCCACCCCAAAGCCATGCCGGAGGTACTTGAAACACTGAGTGACGTGGAAAAAGCCCTTGAGATGAGTGATCTTGATGAAAACAACGATGTTTATATCCGTCGCCATGGGATTTCTGAAGACATGCATAGATTCATCAGTAACGCCAGACAGCGGTTAGAGGAATTTGCTCTGGACCTTCTGAAAGCCACAGCAGAAGTACTCAACATCAAAATCAGTGAAGAGGATGACAAAATAACAAGATTGACCAAGGTTCGTAGAATGCTTGACGGCGATAACCTCTCCGATGGCATCCTGGATGAGATAGATAATACCCTCTGGACCTATCAAAGCGAAGCTATGGACGAGAAGGACCTCAAATTCATAAAGCTTGTTGCACATCTTCGCTACAAATTCGGAAAATCGGGCCCGGGTAAGCGAGCCATAGAACAACCAGAACTGCTGGAAGCAATAGAAGAAATACTCAACATCAGGTTCAATGAAGAGAATGACCAGGCAGCAAGACTTACCTGGATTCTTGCAGCAATTGATGACGATAATATACCGGAATCCATTCTGGATCAGATAGATCAAACCCTCTGGAAAGAAGCCAGGACAACTCTGGACGACAGGGGTCTCAAACTAAAGATGCTTCATGCGAGTCTTGCCTATAATGTTGAAGATTTGTACCTGGATGAACAAGCCAAAGAAAATCAGATAAATCTGCTCGACGCTATAGAGTTCGAGCTGGGTATCTGTCCTCATGAAAACGTTGCCGCCAAAAAAAGAGGCCGGGCTTTCATTGCCAAACTGGCCAAAGATCTGAATATAGTATTTGAAGAGAATGATAACCTGTCAGATCAGAAGGAGGTTCTAAGAACCGAAATTCAGACATCCATGGATGAGCTACACAATGTCTTTGATGAAGGTATCAAAAGAGCCATAAACAATGAAATGGCTCATCAACTCGATATTAAGGATTATGAAGAAGACGCCACTATAGACGACCAGAACAATCTGATTGAAACAAAACTCCAACAGCTGGATAACGAAGTTTTCAATGCAGGCTGGCCTGACGTTGATGAGCGTATTGAAGCCATTGAAATTGAGCTTGACAAGCTAATGGCTCGTCTGGGCCCTGAACCCCGATACGTCCTTGATCGTAATGTTGCCTATGCCAGAAAGATATTAAAAGAAGCTGAAAGAATGCTGGCAGGTGTTCGCAGCAAACTGAGCGTTCTTTGCCGAAAAAAAATGGTAATTCTGGCTCATCCTGACGTCGGTACTGCTAGCGTGGATGAAGACGCAAAGCTTCTCATTCAGGCAATAAAAGAAATTCAGCTTGAATTAGGCCTGCCTGCAGATACCGAGCAAACCATTCGAGAGCAAATAGACGACATTAAACGCATTCTTCGAAGAGACAGTGCAAATAGACGAAAAGAAATCTTTGATAAACTGCATGCTGTCGTAAAAACTCATAACATTCGGATTAAAAGTGACCTCGGTTTACTGGAAGAAGATGATTACTATATTGCCATTTCAGCCTATGCGGATACTCATGCCCTGGACAAAACCAATGAAGTTGAGGATGAACTGTCTGTAACCAGAAAAAAATACACTCAGATCACGGAATTCCTGCATGAGCACGACAGGAGAAGTATGGAATTCACCAATGCCCGGCTTGAACAGACGAATACACAAGAGGATCTGGACCGAAAAAGACAAGAGATGATCAATGTTGGAGGCAGCGATCTGCCGGATTTAGTCCTTGAGCAGAAAAGTCAGGCTGTCTCAAAAGCAGAAAACGCTCTGAGGGATTATCATAGAGCGGCTCTTGACGCCGCTGAAGAAGCCGCAGGTCTCAAACCAGAAGCATCTGACAGCTATAAAGACCGGGTTAATGCCCTGAGAAAAAAACAGCTAAAACTGGGTGGTGATGATGGTAATGGCGGCAAGATCTGGCAACTGATTCAACAGGCCCGTCTGGAAGCTGAGATGGATGTCAGGGAAGCAGACATTAAGAAAATAAAGCAAGTCCTGAAGGCTGCAAGGGAAGCTGTCGAAAATGACGGTGGTCCATTCCAGTACACGCCGGAACAGGCAAAAGTTCGGGCCACTATGGATGCTTTCACAGAACAGCACTCTCTCAAACAACAGGCACTGGATGCTGCCCTGGGTCTGGCACAATTAGCATCAGAAAGCGGTAAGACAGTGCACTGGATTACGACTTTCGATTTTGACGATGAATTGGCCCCCATTCATTTGCGGGCGATGGTTGGAGACAACCTGACTTTTAATCAGGCCAGTCGGATTGTGGAAATCTTCACAAGGCTGAAGACGAGCTTCCCGGAACCCGTTCTCAAGGCTTCAGAAGATCAGCCTCTGAATGTCCTGGAAGAAGTCTACAGACTTGTGTCCAGGGCCAGAAATGAGATGGGAAGTGGGGCTCAACAATACGACGACGAAATTCATGGCATGGGCAAAAGAGCCATTCACTTTATCGAACATGAACCGGGTAGCCTGAAAAGCTTCCCGGAATACTTCGCTGCCCGTTCTGCCAGTGGTAACAAAATCACGGCTTTGCTTCGTGAAGGTCTGATCAGCAAGGACGAACTCGAGAACTACATAAAGGCCGTCAGAGGGGTCGACGATTACCATACAGTGGATGAATTTGAGCACTTACTTGGCTACAAACAGGGTATCAAGGTGCCTGAGTTCAGGAAGGTTGTCCAGTTACTGTCCGACAAGGGTGCTGAGGAATTCATACAATGTGCCTTTAATTCTGTAACTGTGACTGCCACCGGCCCGGCAGGTATGAAAGAGTCTGTTGCCGGCATGAAAGAGTATGCAGTTGCTATCATCGCCAACTATGTTCTTGACGATATTGCCTTTGAAAATGGCCGCAGGACAGCAACGTTTCTGGCCAATATTCAAGATACCCTGACGCCTTATGCCGCTGCTGCTGGCCTGCACGAATCAGACCTGATCAAGGCTATCCATAACACATTAATACAGGCCCATACCGCAGCGGTTGAGCATCAGTTAAGTGATTACTGGTTCAAACCTTCAGCCTTTCTGGTACAGGCTGTGACCTGGTACTACTCCAGCTACAAACCTCTCCTGGTGACTCACACCCTCTCGCAGGCTGCCAGACTGTCCCTCTCAAACATGTCATTCCTCTATCTGCTGGACCTGACCAACAGGGGTGATTATCTGCACAGAATGCTCACACCTTTCCAGCACTGGCTGGAACGCTATAGTGTTGATCTTGACCGAACCGGACAATATGCCTACCACAGTGGCATTGAACAAATCTCCGAAGTGGGCGGACTGGCCATGCCATTGGGTAAAGCCGCTTCCTCAGGCATTCTGTTGAAAACCGGCTCTATGCTGTTTGCCAGACAGCACTATGCCAATCCCCACAGGTATCGCAGTATTTCCCGTCTGGTGCCCGAAATAGTGAAATCCATGGGTTCCGGACAAGGGGTTCAGGTACCACTGCTGAACCGGGTGACACCACAAAAAGTGAAAACCCTGGCTTCTGTTACAGCCGGTTTCGTACTGGGCCCTATTGCCACTGCCGGTGTATACGCCCACAGCCTTATATCCGGGTTTACCTATGCTCAGACGTTCGGATTTGCCCTGGCGTCGAGCCTCACTTTTGACTTCTTTATGAACGACAACAAGATGCTCACTCAATGGCTGGGTGGACCTCTGGGCCGAAGCCTTGACAGGATTAATCGCTGGATAGCCGTGGGTGAAACCCGGGATGAATATGTGCAACGTACGGCTATTGCTTCGCCTCAAGGCTTCAGTGAAACCGATGCAGCCTATGCAAACCGGGTTAAAGCAAGTGACAGGATGCATGGCTGGACCCGACACGAAAATTACCTGCAGTTCCGTGAACGCCGCGATCGCACCATAAAACTGTTTGAGAATGGCTGGGAGAAATACTTCAGGGAAAATGTGCCTAAATGGTCCTTCTCCCATGCAGAAAGCATTCCTTACTTCTACACTCTTGGAGCCTTCTACGAATGGCAAAAGGGCGATGATCAGAAAGTTCACGGTCATGATAAGAGAAATGCCCCTCAAGCAAACTTTCTACCTGCGGCCCCAGCAAACTAACTTAACCAAAAGCTGCATCCTCGCCTGTCGTTGCAATCACCTTTCACAGTAATAACGGTAACAACGGTAATAAAAGTACTCGACTTTGAGGTAGCAGAATGACAAATGCCCGCCCCGATGCATTAAGCCTTGCAGTGGCCGTTGCAATCAGCTCCTCCATCATTGCTACACAGACGCTGGCCGATCGCAGGCTGCAAATAAAGTCTGTCGATATTCAGGCCAATGAACAGGTGGAGTTTACCCAAAGTGAAGTCATGGTTCAGCCAACCTTAGGTCATGATCAGCAGCCTATCCCGAAATCCTTTACCACTAGCTACCCTGATCAAACTGAAGTCAGAGCAGGTTATGAGGTTCCTTCTGAAGGCTTCACAGACGTTCTCTCTGGCATCGGGGCTGGCGTTACCAGTGTTGATCTGTTTGAAACCGACGACAATGACGTTGCTCAGAAGTACACTAAAGTGCTCAAGGTCGGCGATGAAGGTGTCTTCAGGTTCACCCATAACCTTGCGGAGGAGGAACTGGTCATTGAAGTCAGAAAAGGAATGACCGATCAGAATTCAATTGCGGCTGTTCGTGCCCAATCAGGTGACATTGAACCATTAGAACCCTTAACAAAAGTTGCCAATCGCGAACAACTGACCGGAGTGCTCAAAGGTGTCGGCGAAAGAGCAGGAAGTCTTGGCGAAGCTGATGACTATGTTGCCCTTGCCACCATCGAAGTAGAGAAAGTTGCAGTGAACGGGCGCAGCTTTATGCGTCATATCGTTTCGGGCGATCAGCCCCCTGAAATGCAGCGTCTGGGTCAATCGCTCTTTATTAACGACGAGGCTCTTCTGGCAGCGGCCACCTCTGCCTACGCCCAGGTTCACGTTCTGGGGGAAGATCTGCAACAGGAAGCGCTCGACAATCTCTTGTCGTACCATAAACCCGTCGGCTATGTCGTAAACGTCGAGGATCACACACAGGCTTATCCTGCGCCTGCTGGTTATCCAAAGCTGGAAGTGGATCAGGCTTCGGAAGAGGTAGTTGTTTTCCGTGGTCAGAAACAGAATCCAACCGATATCGCTTTTGTGGAAAGCCAGCATATCCCCTGGGAACAGCATCAGTTTCTGGAGCTCACTGCCGAGGTTAAAAAAGCCAGCATCAGAAGCTACAGGCACGTCATCAGAAGCAGTCAAATGGCGCTGTTGGAAGAGTTTGCTGCTGATTTGGCTGCACAGCACGATGCCAAACTTAACGAAGATAAACTGGCTAAGCTTGCCAAGCTTGCCTACTACGAATCCTTTCAGCAGGCTTTAACCGCTGCTAATCCGGATGGAACCGATGAATTTGAGTTCACAACAGGATACATCAGAATCGCTACATCGCTCATCACGCCAATCTGCATGCAGTTGCAGCTCATAAAAACCTTCAGCTTCAAACCCTTACTTAAAAATCTTCTGACTAACCATAATTTTTTTCAGAATTTGCACAACTTTATATCCTTCGCCAACAAAGTGATGAATCTCTTTGCTGATGCCGAAGAAACAAGGTTTTCTTCCTTTTCCTCTAAAGTCCTGGCCGACATTAGAGAACAGATGCTTGAGATAGTAAGTACCCAGGAAAAGCTCAAGGCAAGCAGGACCGAACTCATCATGACGGCCAAAAAATTAGAAGACAGGTTGACGGCAATGACCATTGCCAATGATGAGGAAAAACAGAAACTGAAGCGAACCGAACAGACACTTGAGCGTGAGTCTGAACGGCTTCGTCAAGATTTCCTGACGACGAAAAACATGATAGATCAGCTTCGGCAGGAGCTCAAACGAATCCCTGAACTGCAAAAACAGGTCAGAGATGCCCTGGCAGAAGTCGCAAAAGTTCGCAGCGCCCGTGCGGCAGCAAAGCTTGGTATTGATGGCTGGGATGATACTCTGGCACCAGAAGAACAAGCCGGACTTCTGGAAAACAAAATTCATGAAACCGGCCAATCAACCTATTATGTTGCATCAGGACAGCCCTGGGAACAGGATATGATAGCAACACTGGCAGCGATTGAAGGCCAGCTCGGCATTGTTCCGGACAATGAAAACAATCTGGGTGGCCGCTCTCAGTCCATTCTGGATCATCTGCAGCAACAGGCAGATCAGTCCAGTGAGGTATTCCTGAATCAACTGGCTTTCGTTGAAGGTCAACTCGGTTTGGTTACGAATAGCAATGATGACCCCAAAGACCGTCAAAAGATCATTCTGAAGCAACTTTTTCTGCAATTGGCTCAGGTCAGTCAACAACAACCTCGGCGTCAATATCAACAAAACCTGAAAGCACAGAAAAACCACTTACAGAAACTGCAGCAGATGATCGATCTGATTACAACGATGAACAAAAACGTTCGTGATGCCGAAGCAGAAAAAAGAGCAGATATCAACACTCAAGTGGCAGCAGAGCTTGGTATTGATAACTGGGACGATACCCAGCCCCTGGATAAACAAGCCAGTGCCATCAGAGAGAAAATTCTTGAAATCAAGAGATCGGTTGCTGCAACAGATGGCGCAACAGATGCCGCAGCAGTGCAGCCATGGGAAGAAGCGGTAAAAGCCAGACTGGCGCCCATGGAAAGCATGCTCGGTATTACACTGAACAATGAAAACGATCTGTATGCTTACTATCAGTCCATGCAACAGCAGCTGCAACAAAAGGCAGAACTGAACAATGTGGTAATCCAGAGTGTACTGACCAGCCTTGAAAGTCAGCTCGGTCTGCCCCAGGACAATGGCAAGGATCTGGAAGACCGTCACCAGACCGCTCAGCAACAGCTTAATCAACGCCAGGCCCTGATCGCTCAACAACTTATTCAACAACAGAACACCAGAACAGATGCTGAAAGAGACGCAGAAAAGCAAATCCGCTATTCAAACATTGCCGCATATTTAAACATTCAGGATTTTGATAGCAATGCAGATCCTGACGTTCAACAAGAACACCTGATTCAAAAACTTGAGACAATCAACGCTCAACAAGACAGTCTGCGTCAGCAACTTAAGGCAATGAGTAATCAGCTCGATAGGGAGGATTCTTACACCAAAGCCAGAAAAGACGCTCTGGCAGCAGTTCTCGGTATTGATCCGTCCGAAGACACCCGTCTGCAAGACCGCACCAGTCTGGAATCAAAGGTAAATGACAGGTTCTTTGAGCTTTCAAAGCTGAAAATTGAACTGGAAGACATCAAAACACCAGGCCATCCCAAACTCATGCCTGAGGTATTGGCGACACTTCGTGACACATTAAGGGCCCTCCAGGGGCACATTTACTTCGACCAAATGGACAGTGTGTATGTCCTTCGTCAGTATATTTCTGAACATATTCGGTTTTACATCAGAGAAGCCAGACGGCAGTCGGAGGAAGAGGTCCGGGTCAGACTGGACCATGTGGAAAGATTACTCAACATCAAAATTAATGAAGCTGATTACAAAACAGTAAGACTGGAAAGGATTCTAACAAGGCTTGATGCCGATGATATCTCCAATTACGAGCTGGACGAGATGCGCAAGGTGCTCTGGTGGGATAACAGGCCAGACTGGGAAGATCTGGAGGGAAACCCTTTGGAGATGGATATCAAACGCACGACGATTCGTGATCGTCTTAATCATATCGTCGAAGCATCGGATCAGCGAGCCAGAAAACAACAGGAAAGTCACCTTATCGTTCTGGAGAACAAGCTAAATATCCACCCCCATGAAAACCCTGCTGCTAAAGAGAGAGGCAAAAGTTTCACAGCAAAACTCCAACAGCTGGATGAAGAAGTTTTCAAAGCGGGTCAGCCTGACGTTAATGCGCGTATCGCAGCCATTGATAATGAGCTTGACAGGCAACTCGCTCGCCTGGGACCCAAACCACGATACCTGCTTGACCGTGATGCGGCCAGAGCCAGGTGGTTATTAGCAGAAGCTGAAAGTGAGCTGGATGTTTTTCATCGCCGACTGAACAGGCTTGGTAGCAATCAAGACTACGCAAATGCCCATGGTTGGAGCGAATCCCATGAAGTCGAGGGTGAACTCTTTTTAACCGGGGAAAAGTCCTCTCAAGTCACGGGCAGGAATGAGGGTACTGCCGGCAAGGTCCGGCATCCGGTTCAGGAACAGGCCTATCTGGAAGATGAAATTGAAATCAGAAAAGCAGACATTGAGCGATTGAAGGAAGTCCTTGAGACTGCAGAACAGGCCGTCGAAAATGACGGAGGTCCCTTCCAGTATTCGCCGGGACAGGTAAAAGTTCGGACCGCTATAAACGCTTTCGCAGAGCAGCACTCTCTCAAAAAGCAAGCTCTGGAAGCGACAATGGGTCTGGCACAGTTAGCACTGGAAAGCGGTAAGAAAATACCACACCTTTCGGCTTTCGATTTTGACGATGAATTTGCACCGATTCACTTGCAGGCACTGGTCGGAGGCAAACTGACGTTTAAACAGGCCGGTGGGATTGTGGAAGTTTTCAAGAGCCTGAAGAAGGCCTTCCCGGAATCCTCTTTCCAGTCTGCTGGGGATCTGCCCGGGAATGACCTGAAAGAAGTCTACAGGCTTGTTCGCCGGGCCAGGCACGAAATGAAAAAAGGGGCTCTGGAATACGACGACGAAATTCGCAGCATGGGCAAAGCAGCCGTTCACTTCATTAAGCATCAATCAGGGTACCTGAAAAGCTTCCCGGAATACTTCGCTACCCATTCTGCCAGCGGTAACAAGATCATAAGTCTGCTGCGTGAAGGTCTGATCAGCAAGGTTGAACTTGAGAACTATATAAAAGCCGTCAGAAATGTCGACGGTTATCAGACAGTGGCTGAGTTTGAACACTTCCTTGGCTACCAACACGGCGTCAGGGTGCCTGAGTTCAGGAAGGTTGTCCAGATGCTGTCCGATCAGGGTGCTGATGAATTCATGCAAAGTGCCTTTACTCCTGTGCCCTCTACCGCCTCAGGCCCGGCAGGTATGAAAGAGTCTGTTACCGGCATGAAAGAGTATGCAGCTGCAGTCATCGCCAACTATGTTCTTGACGATATTGCCTTTGACAATGGCCGCAGGACGGCAGCCTTCCTGGTCAATGTTCAGGATACCCTGACACCTTATGCCAATGCCGCTGGAATATCTGAGTCAGTCCTGATCGAAACTGTTCATGGCACATTAATACAGGCCCATGCCGCAGCGGTTGAACGACAGCTACTGGATTACTGGGTCAAGCCTTCAGCCTTTCTGGTACAGGCTGTCACCTGGTACTTCTGCAGCTACAAACCCCTGCTGGCGGCCCATACCGCCGGGCAGGCCACCGCGCTGTCCCTCTCGAACATGTCGTTCCTCTATCTTCTCGATCTGACCAACAGGGGTGATTACCTGCACCGGATGCTGACACCTTTCCAGCACTGGCTGGAAGGCTACGGTGTTGATCCTGACCGAACCGGGCAATATGCCTATCACAGTGGCATTGAACAAATCTCTGAACTGGGTGGGCTCGCCATGCCATTGGGCAAGGCCGCGTCTTCAGTCATTCTGCTGAGAACCGGCTCTATGCTGTTTGCCAGACAGTACAACGCCAACCCGCAGATCTATCGCAGCATTTCCCATCTGGTGCCGGAAATAGTGAAATCCATGGGTTCCGGACAGGGAGTTCAGATACCGCTGCTGCACAGGCTGACACCACAAAAAGTGAAAACACTGGCCTCGGCTACAGCCGTTCTCGTGTTAGGTCCGATAGCCACTGTCGGCGCATACGCCCACGGCCTTATATCAGGGTTTACCTACGCTCAGACCTTCGGATTCGCGCTGGCATCGAGCCTGACTTTCGACTTCTTTATGAACGACAACAAGATGCTCACTCAATGGCTGGGTGGACCCCTGGGCCGCAGTCTTGACAAGATTAATCGCTGGACAGGCGCAGGGGAAACGACAGATGAATATGTAAAACGTACGACTATTGCCAGGCCCCAACGCTTCGATGAAACCGATGCAGCCTACGCAAACCTTGTTACAGCAAACAACACCCTGTATGGCTGGACGCGGCACGAAAATTACCTGCATTTTCGCGAACGCCGGGATCGCACCATGAAACTGTTTGAGAATGGCTGGGAGAAATACTTCAGGGAAAATATGCCTAAATGGTCCTTCTCCCATGCACAAAGCATTCCTTACTTCTACACTTTTGGAGCCTTCTACAAGTGGCAACAGGACAATAATAAAAAAGTGCCTGTTCCTGAGAAGTGAAATGCCCATCAATCAAGCTTTCGAACTGCCGCCTCAGACGATCAGCTTGAAACTGATGAGAAGTGGGACAAGTAGGAAAATCGATGAGCAATACCCGTCACAATGTATTAAGCCTTGCAGTGGCCGTTGCAATCAGCTCTTGCATCATTAATACAGAGGCACTGGCCGCTCGCAAACTGCAGACAAAATATGCCTGGCTTCTGGACAATGGAGGTTCTGAGGATACCCGCAATGAGGTCATGGTTCAGCCAACTTTAGGTGATGACCAGCAACCAGTACTCAAATCTTTTACCACCACCTATCCCTATGCGCCTTCAGAAAATGACGACTATTCTCGTCCCACTATAGGTATAAGTTTTACAGAAGCTCTTTATGGTATCGGTAATGAGGGCGTTGCCAGTGTTGATCAGTTTGAAACAGGCGAGAATGACGTTGCTCAGAAATACACCAAAATCCTTAAGGTAGATGGTGAGGGAATCTTCAGGTTCACCCATAACCTTGCAGAAGAGAAACTGGTCATTGAAGTCAGAGGCGGAATGACCGAGCAGGGTTCAGTTGCGTTTGTTCGTGAACATTTAGATATCAGGCCACCATTTGAACCCTTAACGAAAATCACCACCCCCATGCAACTGGCTGATCTGTTGGAAGCTGCCAGCACCAGAGCAGGAATCCTCGGCTCAAGTGATCACTATCTTGCCCTTGCTACCATTGAAGTCGAAAAAGTTGCAGTGGATGGACGCACTTTCATGCGCCTTATCGCTTCCGGCGACCAGCCCCCTGAGCGGCATCGTCTGGGTCAATCACTCTTTATCAATGATGAGGCTCTTCTGGCGGCTGCCGCCTCTGCCTACATCCAGGTTCATATCCTGGGAGAGGACTTACAACAGCAGGCGCTTAACGAACTATTGGCACACAACAAACCCGTCGGCTATGTTGAGCACTTCGAGGATAACACACAGGTTTATCCTGTGCCTGCGGGCTATCCAAAGTTGGAGATAACAGAAGCTCTGGGGGAGGGTATTGTTTTTCATGGTCAGATGTTGAATCCCCATGATGTCGCTTTTGTAGAAAACCTCTATAAACTCTGGGTACAGTCCGGAGGTAATAACCCCGCCCCTGCAGTAATCACAATGCTTAGAAGATATAAGATCAGAAGTTACGAGTTCGTCATTCGAAACAGGCAGATGGCACTGCTGGAGAAGTTTGTTGCGCGGCGCAATGCTGGCGTTAACAAAGTTCAACCGACGATCCTTTCCCGCGAAGATAAACTGGCGGCGCGTTCACTTGCATTCTATGAATCTCTCCAGCAGGCATTGGCACTGGCTACTCCAGATAAAACATATGGAACAGAAGAATTTGAGTTCACACTGGAGCACATCAGAATCGCTTCATTAGTCATCACGCCAACCCAGATGTGTAATCAACTCGCAAAACAGTTTGACTTCAAACCCGTACTTGGAAATCTTCTTAAGAACCCGCACTTTTTTCAGATTATTCGCAAGGCGATACCCGTCATCGGCGATATCAATGAAGCGCAGATCGATTCCGAAAAAGACGACGAGTTTACTTCCAAAGTCATGATTGACATGGACAGACAGCTGCTTGAGTTACAAAACAATCTGGAGCAGCAACGGGCAAAAAAGACCAAATTCAAGAAGCAGGAAGCTCTGGTAAAGCGACACCTTCAGACAACCGTTACAGACGCTGAAAAAGCAGCGACTGAAGAGTCTGTGGGACTAAAATCAGACGCTTCTGAAACCAATAAACAACGGATTAATGCCCCGAGAAACAGGCAGGCACAGCCGGGCGGGGGTGATACTGCCCCGCGCCCGGCAGGTATGAAAGAGTCTGTTACCGGCATGAAAGAGTTCGCAGCTGCGGTCATTGCCAACTATGTTCTTGATGATATTGCCTTTGACGATGGCCGCAGGACGGCAACATTCCTGACCCATGTTCAGGATACCCTGACACCTTATGCCAATGTTGCCGGACTGTCTGAATCAGACTTCATCAAGATTATCCATGGCACATTCATGCAGGCCCACGCCGCAGCGGTTGAACGACAGCTACTGGATTACTGGATCAAACCCTCAGCCTTCCTGTTACAGGCTGTGACCTGGTACTACTCCAGCTACAAACCCCTGCTGGCGACCCACACCTCCCGGCAGGCCGCCGGGCTATCTCTCTCAAACATAGCATTCCTCTATCTTCTGGATCTGACCAACAGAGGTGATTACCTGCACCGGATGCTGACACCTTTCCAGCACTGGCTAGAAACTTATGGTGTTGATCTTGACCGAACCGGTCAATATGCCTATCACCGTGGCATTGAACAAATCTCTGAGCTGGGCGGGCTGGCCATGCCATTGGGCAAAGCCGCGTCTTCAGTCATTCTGCTGAAAACCGGCACCACGCTGTTTGCCCGACAGTACAACGCCAACCCGCAAATGTATCGAAGCATTTCCCGTCTGGTGCCGGAAATAGTCAAATCCATGGGTTCCGGTCAGGGAGTTCAGATACCGCTGTTGCACAGGGTGACACCACAAAAAGTGAAAACCCTGGCTTCGGCCACAGCCGGTCTCGTATTGGGTCCGGTAGCCACTGTCGGAACATACGCCCATGGTCTTTTATCAGGATTCACCTATGCCCAAACCTTCGGATTCGCGCTGGCGTCGAGCCTCACTTTCGACTTCTTTATGAACGACAACAAGATGCTCACTCAATGGCTGGGTGGACCACTGGGCCGCAGTCTTGACAGAATTAATCGCTGGACAGGCGCAGGGGAAACGACAGATGAATATGTGAAACGTACGACTATTGCCAGGCCTCAAAGCTTCGATGAAACCGATACAGACTATGCAAACGGTGTTAAAGCAAACAACATTCTGTATGGCTGGACTCGACACGAAAATTACCTGCAGTTCCGCGAACGCCGGGATCGCACCATGAAACTGTATGAGGATGGCTGGGAGAAATACTTCAGGGAAAATTTGCCCAAATGGTCATTCTCCCATGCAGAAAGTATTCCTTACTTCTACACTCTTGGAGCCATCTACGAGTAGCAACAGGACAATAATAAGAAAGCGCCGGTGAATAAATCAGACAACTAACAACCACCAGCATTGTCACAGCAGTGACAAAACACCGGTTATGGAGACATGTGTAAGCTTACCTTCTGAGCCCACAGACATTTCTCCATTAAAGTAAAAGAGCCTTGAGGCCACTCGAATAAGTGATTGACAGCCATAAGCGATTGGAAGTTGCCATCTCGTTTGCCGTAGCAATCACTTTTTACAGTAATAAAAATACTCAGCTTCGAGGTAATAGAATGAGAAATATCCGCCCCAATGCATTAAGCCTAGCCGTGGCCGTTGCCATCAGCTCTTCCATCATTGCTACAGAGGCACTGGCCAATCGCAGGCTGCAGACAAGATCTGTTGATATTTCGGACAGTGAACAGGTGGAGTTTATCCGTAGCGAGGTCATTGTTAAGCCAACGTTGGATGATGACTCGCAGCCAATACCCAAATCCTTTACCACCACCTTCCCTGATCAGACTGAAATCAGAGCAGGCTATGACATTCCTTCTGAAGGCTTCACAGACGTTCTTTCTGGCATCGAGGGTGGCGTTGCCATTGTTGATCAGTTTGAGACCGGCGAGAATGACGTTGCCCGGAAGTACACCAAAATCCTCAAGGTGGGTAATAAGGGGGTCTTCAGGTTTACCCATAACCTTGCAGAAGAGAAACTGCTCATCGAAGTCAGAGACAGTATGACCCGTCAGGATTCAATTCAGGCTGTTCGCAGTCAATCAGGGGTCGCCTGGGCATTGGAACCCTTTACCGGAATGGCCAGCCCCGGTCATCTGGTGGGAGTGCTGAGAGGTGCGCATGAAAGAGCAGGAAACCCTGGCGAAGCCGATAACTATGTTGCCCTTGCCACCCTTGAAGTAGACAAGATTGAGGTGGACGGGCGCACCTTCATGCGCCTTATCGCCGCAGGCGACCGGCCTCCTGAGCTGCAGCGTCTGGGTCAGTCACTTTTTGTTGATGAAGAGCCGCTTTTGGTAGCGGCCACCACTGCCTATACCCGGGTGCATGTTCTCGGGAAAGATATACAACAGAGAAACCTGGAAGATCTGCTGTCAGACCATAAACCCATCGGCTATGTTGTACACGTCGAGGATGAGACACAGGTTTATCCTGTCCCTGATGGTTATCCAAAACTGGAAGTGACTGACACTCCGGGGGATGTTGTTGTTTTCCGTGGTCAGAAACAGAACCCCAGCGATATGGCTCTTGTGGAACGCCTCTATATGGTCTTTTGGGGAGGAGGCGGTGATGATCATAAGACAACTGCACGGGTTAAAAAAGACAAGGTCAAAAGCTACCAGCACATCATTCGAAACATTCAGATGACAATACTGGAGGATTTAGCTGCAAAGCACGATACCGGACTCAACTTCGGTGAAGAGTACGATGATAGTGTGGTCGAGCTTGAATACTATGAAAATCTTCTGCATGCACTGGCCAGTGCTACTTCATATGGATCAGAGGAAGTTGAATTCGCATTCAAACACGTTGAATTCACTTCGGCGTACATCTCGCCGACTTGGGTGCATATTCAACTGTTAAGACACTTCGGCTTCAGACCTGTACTTAGAAATCTTCTGACTAACCAGCACTTTGTTCAGGATATTCATGAAACTTCACTCTTTCCCAACAGTCATTATGGTGCTCCCAATAATGAACCTTTTAGTGACTCTTCTGGCCATGACGAAGGCTTTGAACCCAAAGTCATTGGCGACTTTATCGGGCAGCTGCTGGAGATGGAAAGCGAGCTGGAGAAACTCAGGACAATAGAGGCCGTGCTGGTAAAACAAAGTGAATTGAGAATGGAGGAACTAAATCAGTATGTTGAGGATCAGCTTGCGGAGGTTCATGGCAAGATAAATTTTCTGGTAACCCAGATAGAGACGCTGCAACGGGATGTCGATCAAATTCCATTGCTAAAAAAACAAGTTCATGATGCCAGAACAGATGCCACAAAAGCTCGCAACACGCAAACGGCAACAGAGCTTGGTATTGATAACTGGGATGATACCCAGCCTCTGGAAGAGCAAGCCAGACTCATCAGCAAAAGAATTAATGAAATTTACGGATTGGTCGCCGCAACAGCAGAGTTTCAAAAACAAGCTCTGGAAGAATCGCAACAAAGCACCAGCTCAGAGGCCAAAAAAACAGCACACATCAAAGCCCGTTATGCAAACATGGCCTTGCATTTGAACATTCCGGATTTTGATATCAATGCAGCTGTCGACGATCAGGAAAAATGCCTGCTTGAAAAACTTATGGCAATGCATGCTCAACAGGCAGTTCAACGTCAACAAATTAAGACAATGGGTGATCAACTCGATATACAGCAGGCTTTCATCAAGGCGACAAAAGCAGTTCTGGCTGAGACTCTTGGTATAGATCTGGAAGACCCAACCAACCTGGAATCAGTGCTGCATAACAAACTCTTCGATCTTTCAAAGCTGGAAAATGAACTGAAAGACATCAGAACACCAGGCCACCCCAAAGTCTTGCCTGAAGTATTCGAGACACTTCTTGCTGTGGAAAGCGTTCTGGAGGAAGACCCCCTCCCCGAAGAGGAAGATGTGTATTTCCATCGTCAGGCCATTTCTGAAAAAATGCGGGCACACATCAGAGCAATCGGAGAGCAGTCAGAGGAAGAAGCCCTGGCCATACTGCAATCCCTGGAACGATTACTCAACATCGAAATCAATCAAGGTGATAACAAAGCAGCAAGACTGAATAGGGTTCGTGCCAGGTTTGATGGCGGTGATATCTCGAATCACGTGCTGGATCAGATGGACAAGATCCTGTTATGGGAAGGTGAAAGACCAGACGTGGTGCGAGATCTGAAAGAAGATCTGGAGAGAGGTCTGCTGGAGACGGATCAGGTGCTCTCAGGTATTCGTCACGGTATTACCTTTAAAATCGAACAATCGGATCAGCGCGCCAGAATACGACAGGAAGAGTATCTTATTGCTCTGGAGCAGAAGCTAAATATCGACCTTTATAAAAACCCTGCTGCTAAAGAAAGAGGCAAAACTTTCATAACTAAACTGGCCAGTGATCTGCAGGTAGGGTTTGAAGACGATGCCGACCTGTCTCACCAGAAAAAGGTCCTGAGAAACAAAATTCAGGAATTACGGATAAAAGTAGTCGCAAAATATAGCGATGAAGCCGTCAAAAGAACCTTAAACCATCAGATTGCAGGTCAACTCAATATGAAGGACTATGAGGATCATGTCGGCACAGACGAACAGAACAGTCTGATTAAAGCAAAACTTGAACAGCTGGATGATGAACTTTTCAGAGCAGGTCTGCCTGACCTTAATGAGCGTATTGCAGCCATTGAGAATGAGCTTGACAGGCAAATGGCTCGCCTGGGACCTAAACCCCGATACGTTCTTGATCGTGAGGTAGCCACAGCCAGGCGAGCATTAGAAGAAGCTGAAACTGAGCACGAAGCTATTTTTCAAAAAAAAGTGGGTAGCCTTTCTGATCTCCGGTATATCCCGGATGAAGAAACGCCCCTCAATCTGGCATTGAAACAATTTCAGATCGGCCTGGGTCTGTCTGCAGGTGACAAGCAAACCGATCAAGAGCGAAAAAGGGACATCGTAAATAACCTGCTGGAATACAGTGTAGAAGCACGAGCTGAAATCATTAAGGAACTGGAAGCCAAAACAAATCTGAATGTCTGGATACAATGCTACCCCGATTCGGTGGAAGCAACTTTTTCTATTCAAACCTATCCAGTGCCTGGTCGGGACGCAACGGTTGAAGACGATAGAGCGTGGGGTGGGCTGCCTTTTACCCGTGAAAAGTACAGTCAGGTCACGGAATTCCTGCTTGAGCACGACAAGAAAGCTATGGATTTAGCCAATGCGATGGCGGCAGAGGTTATTGCACGAGAGACTCTGGCTCGTAAAGAACAGGAGCTGTTCGAATCAGGAGACGTCAATGAGAAGTCTGCAACCTCAAACAAGATCGACATGGATCCGCTGAATTCAGACCTGAATGATAAAAGTGAAACGGTATCAAATGCAAAACAAGACCTGGAGGATCATGACGCGCTTCTTGAACCCACTGAAATATCCCTCGGTCTTAAACCAGGCACTTCTGACAGCAGAGAGCAACGGATTAATGCCCTGAGAGACAAACAGTTACAACTGGGCGGTAATGATGGCACTGGCGGAAAAATCGGGCAACTGCTTCAGCAAGAAGCCCGAGAGGCAGCTGAAAATGCAGACTGGATAGCAAAAATTGCAGCCTCCAGAGCAGAGCTTGAGAGAATGAAAAAAGTCCTGAAGGCTGCTGAAAAAGCCGTCAAAAATGATGGCGGCCCCTTCCAGTACACACCGAAACAGGCAAAAGTTCTGAAAGCTATACACACATTCACTCAGCAGCACTTCCTCAAAAAACAAGCCCTGGAAGCAGCGATGGGTCTGGCAGAATCAGCAGTAGAAAGCGGTAACACAATACCCTGCCTCAAGACTTTCGATTTTAACGATGAATTTGCACCGATTCGCCTGCAGGCATTGGCAGGAGACCAACTGACGTTTAAACAGGCCAGCCGTGTTGTGGAAGTTTTCAAGAGTCTGGAGACGATCCTCCGAAAATATTCCTTCGAGCCTGCAGAGTATCAATTTCAGAATGCCATTGAAGAAGTTCAGATTCTGGTGCAAAGGGCCAGGAATGAGATAAAAACCGCATCTCAACAATACGACGACGAAATTCGTGGCATAGGCTCAACGGGCCTCCACTTTGTCGAGCATGTATCAAAGGACCTGAAAAGCTTCTCGGAATTCTGCGCTACCCATTTTGCCAGTGGTGACAGGGTCATAGCTTTGCTGCGTAATGGTATGATCAAAAATGCTGAACTTGAAAACTACATAAAGGCCATCAGAGGTGTCGACGGTTATCAGGTATCGGATCAATTTGAGTACTTACTCAGTTATAAACACGGCGTCGGGCTGCTTGAGTTCAGGAGGGTTGTCCAGATGCTGACCGATGAGGCTGCTGAGGCGTTGATCCAGAATATCTTTGCTTCAGTGACCGGGACGGAAGGCATTGACGAGCATCTGCCAGAGTACCTGAAAAGCTTCCCGGAATACTTCGCCAGCCATTCTGCCAGTGCTAACAAAATCATGGCTTTGCTTGGTGAAGGTCTGATCAGCAAGGTTGAACTTGAAAACTACATGAAAGCCGTCAGAGGTGTCGACGGTTATCAGACAGTGGCTGAATTTGAGCACTTCCTTGGTTACCAACACGGCGTCAAGGTGCCTGAATTCAGGGAGGCTATCCAGATGCTGTCCGATGAGAGTGCCGAGGCACTCATGCAGAGTGTCTTTGCTCCTGTGACCGTAACGACAATGGGCCCGGTGGCCATGAAAGAGTCGGTTGTCGGCATGAAGGAATATGCAGCCGCAGTCATCGCCAACTACGTGCTTGACGATATTGCCTTTGAAAACGGCCGCAGGACAGCAGCCTTCCTGACTAATATTCAGGACACCCTGACACCTTATGCCAGTGCTGCCGGCCTGTCTGAATCAGACCTGATCAAGGCTGTCCATGACACCCTGATGCAGGCTCATGCCGCAGCGGTTGAGTGGCAGCTAAAGGAGTACTGGGTCAAACCTTCAGCCTTTCTGGTACAGGCGGTCACCTGGTACTTCTCCAGCTACAAACCGCTACTGGCGACTCACACCGTCTCCCAGGCCACCGCTCAGTCCCTCTCGAACATGTCGTATCTCTATCTGCTGGACCTGACCAACAGGGGGGATTATCTGCACAGAATGCTCACACCTTTTCAGCACTGGCTGGAACGCTACCGTGTTGATCTTGAGCGAACCGGGCAATATGCCTACCACAGTAGCATTGAACAAATCTCTGAAGTGGGCGGACTGGCCATGCCATTGGGTAAAGCTGCGTCCTCTGTCATTCTGTTGAAAACCGGCTCTGCGCTGTTTGCCAGACAGCACAATGCCAACCCACATAAGTATCGCAGCATTGTTCGTCTGATGCCCGAATTGGTGAAGTCCATGGGGTCCGGACAAGGGATTCAAGTACCGCTGCTGCACAGAGCGACGCCACAAAAAGTGAAAACTCTGGCCTCTGCCACCGCCGGGCTTGTGCTGGGGCCGGTAGCTACTGTTGGAGCATACGCCCACGGCCTTATATCCGGGTTCACCTATGCTCAAACCTTCGGATTCGCACTGGCGTCAAGTCTCACTTTCGACTTTTTTATGAACGACAACAAGATGCTCACTCAGTGGCTGGGTGGACCTCTGGGCCGGAGTCTTGACAAGATTAATCGCTGGACAGGCGTGGGGGAAACGGACGATGAGTATTTGCAACGTACCGCCATTGCTTCGCCTCAGGGCTTCAGTGAAACCGATGAAGAATACGCTAGTCGTGTTAAAGCAAACAACACCCTGTATGGCTGGACTCGACACGAAAATTATCTGCAGTTCCGTGAACGCCGTGATCGCACCATAAAGCTGTTTGAGAATGGCTGGGAGAAATACTTCAGGGAAAAACTGCCCAAATGGTCATTCTCCCACGCAGAAAGTATTCCTTACTTCTACACTCTTGGAGCCCTTTACGAATCGCAAAAGAGCGATGATCAAAACGTTCACGGTCATGATACGAGAAATGCCTCTCAATCAAGCTTTCCACTGCAACCTCAGCAGACCACTGTGGCTGGTGAACCTTTCAGCTTGCCGGAATAGCCATGAGCGATTTTAAAAGTTGCTTCCCCGCACGGTGAAGCAACCTCTTTTCACGGCAATAAAAACACTCAGCTCTGAGGTAGTAGAATGACAACTGCTCCCCTCAATGCATTTAGCCTGGCAGTGGCCGTAGCAATCAGCTCTTCCATCCTTGCTACACAGGCGCTGGCCGATCGCAGGCTGCAGACAAAATCTGTCGATGTTTCGAGCATCAGTCATGAGGAGTTTACCCATAGTGAGGTTATGGTTCGGCCAACTTTAGGTCATGACCAGCAGCCAATACCTAAATCCTTTACAACCACTTACCCCGATCAGACTCAGGCCAGAGCGGGCTATGAGGTTCCTTCTGAAGGCTTTACGGATGTTCTTTCCGGCATTGAGGGTGGTGTTTCCAGTGTTGATCTGTTTGAAACCGACGAAAATGACGTTGCTCAGAAATACACCAAAATCCTGAAGGTGGGTGATGAAGGGATCTTCAGGTTCACCCATAACCTTGAAGAATATGAACTGGTCATTGAAGTCAGAGGCGGTATGACCGACCAGGATTCAATTGCGGCAGTTCGTTCTCAATCAGGCAATATCCAACCATTAGAACCCTTAACGAAAGTCGCCAGTCCCGAGCAATTGGCCGCAGTGCTGAGAGCTGCCCATGGCAGAGCTGGAAACCTTGGCGCAAGCGATAACTATGTTTCCCTTGCCACCATTGAAGTAAAAAAAGTTGCAGTGCACGGGCGCACCTTCATGCGTCTTATTGCTTCGGGCGATCAGCCCCCTGAACTCCAGCGTCTGGGGCAATCGCTGTTTGTCAATGATGAGGCGCTTTTGGCAGCAGCCACTTCTGCTTATGCTCAGGTTCATATTCTGGGGGAAGATTTACAACATAAAGCTCTCAACAAACTGTTGTCGTACCATAAACCCGTCGGCTATATCGTACACGTTGAGGATGACAGGCAGGTTTACCCCGTGCCTGCCAGTTATCCAAAACTGGAAGTGACTGAAGCCACGGGGGAGACAATTGTTTTCCTTGGTCAGAAGGAGAATCCGGCCGAGATCGCCGTTGTAAAAGGACTCTATAAGCACTGGGATAAACATGATTCTGATGCCGCCACTGCCACTGATGTATCAACACAGGTAAAAAAAGACAAGGTCAAAAGCTACCTGTACGTCGCTCGAAACAGGCAGATGGAAATGCTCAATGCCATGTTTACAAATCCCGGTGCTAATAAATTTAGCGAAGCCAGGCTGGAGGATCAACTGGAGAAGCTTGCATACTATGAATCTCTCCAGCAGGCATTGATCAGTGCCAGTACGGATAATGGCGATGAATTTGAATTAACCTTAGGACACGTCAGAGTCGCTTCGTCACTCATCACGCCATTCTGGATCTATGATCATCTCCTGAAAAACTTCGGCTTCAACCCCATATTCAGAAATATTCTGGGTAACCCGCACATAGTTAAGAATATTCAGAAAGTGATCCCCGATATCAGCCATAACAACCGGGCGCAGCTCGCTAATCCCGGTGAAGACGAACAGTTTGCCTCAAAAGTCATCAACGACATGTCACTCAGGCAGCGGGTTGAATTTGACTGCGCACTGGCAGAACAGCAGGCAAAAGAGGCACAACTCGCCGAGCTAAACGAAAAATTAAAAATTCATGACACCCATCAGGCAGAGGCCGTAATAAAAATTCATGACACCCATCAGGCAGAGGCCGTAACAGAACAGTTTGACGAAGTGGCTGAAAAAGAAGTTGCAGGCAAAGCCCGATTTGCAAACATTGAGAATTTTGATAGCAATGAGGATATTGACGTTCCGCAAGAGCTTCTGCTTCTGAAATACAAGGCATTGAATGAGCAAGAAGGACAACTGATTCGCGGTCTTCAGGCAGCGAAGGCTCAGATCAATTTAGTAGATTCTCAAATCAGTGCCAGAAAAGTTGCTCTGGAAAAAGAACTGGATGACATCAGAACACCAGACTATCCCAGGATCAGGTCTGAAGTCATTGAGACACTGAGTGCCGTGCACAAAGCTCTGAAAATGCCTGATTTTGATCAAAACAACGATGTCTATCTTCATCGTCAGTACATTTCTGAAGACATCCAGAAATATATCAAAGACGCCAGACAGAGGGCAGAGGAAGAGGCCCGGGACATGCTGGATGTGGTTGAAAAAGAACTCAACATCAAAGCCAATGAAGAGGATTACAGTAAAACAAGACTCACCAGGATTGTTAAAGTACTTAACAAGGGTGATCTCTCAAACAGGATACTGGACAGAATTTTGTTTGGGATAGAAACCATTCTCTTGTACCGTGAACGCAGAATGCTGGACATGAAGGATATCAAACTCATCAAGCTTCATGCGAACCTTCACTATAAAGCCGAAAACCCCGACCCGAATAAGCCTGCCAGAAAACAACGGGCCGACCTGCTGGAAGCCGCAGAAAAAGCACTCAACCTAAAAAGCTATGAAGAGGACGGCCAGATAGCAAGACTTGCCCGGGTTCATGCAATACTTGACAGCGAAGATCTTCCTGAACACTTGCTGGATCAGATAGATCAGGCCCTGTGGCAAGAAGAAAGCACAGCCCTGAACAAGAAGGATCTCAGAATCAGGAAGCTTTGTGCAATTCTTAACTATAAAGTCGAAGATTCGTACCTTGATAAGCAAGTCAAAAAACGACAGACAGGTCTGCTTCAAGCTGTAGAGAAAAAGCTGTACATCCATCCTCGTGAAAATCTTGCTGCCTGGGAAAGAGGCAAGGCTTTCACTGCTAAACTGGCCCGAGATCTGAATGTAGCATTTGCAGAGGATGACAGCCTTGCTGAACAGAGTGAGGCACTAAGAGAAAAAATTGAGGCATTAATAGAAGAGCTATACCAGACCGGCGACGACGAAGGTGTCAGAAGAGCCAGAAACAATGACATGGCTTATCAACTCAACATTGAGGATTATGAAGAAGATGCCATTATCGACGACCAGAACAGTCTGATTGAAAAAAAACTCGGACAGCTGGATGAAGCAGTTATGAATGCAGGTCTGCCTGACGTTAACGAGCGCATTGCAGCCATTGAGAATGAGCTTGACTGGCAAATGGCTCAAATGGGTCCTAAACCCAGATACGTTCTTGATCGAGAGGTAGCCATTGCCAAACGGGAGATAGAAGACGCTATAGCTGAGCTGGAGACAGTTTATCGCAGGCTGGCTGCTCATGGTCACAATGAAGTCGATAACGCATCGGGTGAACTGCCGTTAGCCAGAAAAAAATACGTTCAGATCTCAGAATTCCTGCGTGAGCACGACAGGGAAGGTATGGATGAAACCGATGCAATGCCTGGAGGGGCTGCTGCACCAGCAAATCAGGAATCAACCCGTCTGAAAAGTGAGATTGAAACCAGAAAAGCAAACATTGAGAGAATGAGGGAAGTCCTCAGGGCTGCAGAGAAAGCCGTCGAAAATGACGGCGGTTCCTTCCAGTACACGCCGGAGCAGGCAGAAGTTCGGGCCGCTATGGAAGCCTTCATACAGCAGCACCCTTTCATGCAACAAGCTCTGGAAGCCGGAATAGCTCTGGCAGAGTCAGCGGCAAAAAGCGGTAAGGTAATACGCGACATTACAACTTTCGATTTTGGCGATGAATTTGCACCGATTCGCTTGCAGGCAATGGCCGGAGACAATCTGATGTTTAATCAGGCCAGTCGGATTGTGGCAATCTTCAGGAGCCTGAGGACGAAAGTCGATTGGCATCAGGGTGCCCTGATAGAAATCCAGAGACTGGTGTACAAGGCCAGAAATGAGATCGGCAAAGGCGCTCAACAATACGACGACGAAATTCGTGGTATGGGAAAAAGAGCGGTTCACTTCATTGAGCATGAACCGGAGGACCTCAAAAGCTTCTCTGAATACTTCGCTACCCGTTCTGCCAGTGGTAACAAAATCATGGTTTTGCTTCGTGAAGGCCTGATCAGCAAGGTTGAACTTGAAAACTATATGAAGACCGTCAGAGGTGTCGGCGGTTATCAGACAGTGGCTGAATTTGAGCACTTCCTTGGTAATAAACACGGCGTCAAGGTGCCTGAATTCAGGAAGGTTGTCCAGATGCTGTCCGATGAGAGTGCCGAGGCATTCATGCAAAGTGTCTTTGCTCCTGTGACCGTAACGGCAACAGGCCCGGCGGGTATGAAAGAGTCGGTTGTCGGCATGAAGGAGTACGCAGCCGCAGTCGTCGCCAACTACGTGCTTGACGATATTGCCTTTGAAAATGGCCGCAGGACGGCAGCCTTCCTGACTAATATTCAGGACACCCTGACACCTTATGCCAGTGCTGCCGGCCTGTCTGAATCAGACCTGATCAAGGCTATCCATGACACCCTGATGCAGGCTCATGCCGCAACAGTTGAGTGGCAGCTAAAGGAATACTGGGTCAAACCTTCAGCCTTCCTGGTACAGGCTGTCACCTGGTACTTTTCCAGCTACAAACCGCTACTGGCGACTCACACTGTCTCGCAGGCTAACGCGCTGTCCCTCTCGAACATGTCGTACCTCTATCTGCTGGACCTTACCAACAGGGGGGATTATCTGCACAGAATGCTGACACCTTTCCAGCACTGGCTGGAACGCTATAGTGTTGATCTTGACCGAACCGGGCAATATGCCTACCACAGGGGTATTGAACAAATCTCTGAAGTGGGCGGACTGGCCATGCCATTGGGCAAAGCCGCGTCCTCAGTCATTCTGCTGAAAACCGGCTCTATGCTGTTTGCCAGACAGGTCAACGCCAACCCACACAGGTATCGCAGCATTGTCCGTCTGGTGCCCGAAATAGTGAAGTCCATGGGGTCCGGACAAGGGATTCAGGTAGCGCTGCTGCACAGGGCGACACCACAAAAAGTGAAAACTCTGGCTTCTGCCACCGCCGGACTCGTGCTGGGTCCGGTAGCTACTGTTGGAGCATACGCTCATAGTCTTATATCTGGATTCACCTACGCTCAAACCTTCGGATTCGCACTGGCGTCGAGTCTCACTTTCGACTTTTTTATGAACGACAACAAGATGCTCACTCAATGGCTGGGTGGACCTCTTGGACGTAGTCTTGACAAAATTAATCGCTGGCGGGGCGTGGGTGAAACGGACGATGAGTATTTGCAACGTACCGCTATTGCTTTGCCACAAGGCTTTAGTGAAACGGATGAAGAATACGCTAGTCGTGTTAAAGCAAACAACAGTATGTATGGCTGGACTCGACACGAAAATTATCTGCAGTTTCGTGAACGCCGTGATCGCACCATGAAACTGTTTGACAATGGCTGGGAAAAATACTTCAGGGAAAATGTACCTAAATGGTCGTTCTCCCATGCAGAAAGCGTCACTTACTCCTACACTCTGGGTGCCTTCTATGAGTGGCAAAAGGGCGATGTTCAGAAAGTTCATGATCATTAAGAGAAATATTTCTACCTGCAATCGTGGCCCTCTGACGGCCACGAGCGATTAAAAGTCGCTTCTTCGCCTGCAATGGCAATCACAGCTCACCGTTATAAAAATTCTCAGCTCTGAGGTAGTAGAATGAGTAAGTTTTGTCCCAATGCATTAAGCCTTGCAGTGGCTGTTGCGATCAGTTCTTTCATCATTAGTACCCAGACACTGGCCGATCGCAGGCTGCAGACAAAAGCTGTCGATATTAAAGACAATGAACATGTGGAGTTTACCCAGAGTGAGATCATTGTTCGGCCAACGTTAGGTGATGACCAGCAGCCAATACCCGGATCTTTTACGACCACCTACTCTTATTACACTGATGTCAGTGCAGGCTATGCCATGCCGGCTAAAAGTTTTACAGGTTTTGCTTCTCATTTCTGTGGGGGTGTTTCCAGTGTTGATCTGTTTGAAACAGGCGAAAATGACGTTGCTCAGAAATACACCAAAGTCCTGAAGCTGGGTGATGAGGAAATCTTCAGGTTTACCCATAATCTTGAAGAAAAAGAACTGGTCATTGAAGTCAGAAGCGGAATGACCGATCCGGATTCAGTTGCGGCTGTCCGTTTTCAATTGACTGGCATGGAATCATTGGAACCGTTAACGAAAATCGCCAGATCCGCGCAACTGCTCTGGCTGCTGGAAGGTGCTGAGAAGAGAGCGGGAAACCTGGGCAAAAGTGATCACTATGTTACCCTGGCCAGCATTGAAGTAGACAAGGTTGAAGTGAGTGGGCGTACCTTCATGCGTCTTGTCTCAGGGGGTGATCGGACACCTGAACCGGAGCGCCTGGGTCAATCACTCTTTGTCAATGATGATGCTCTCCTGGCAGCGGCCACTTCTGCCTATATCCAGGTTCATGTCCTGGGAGAAGCGTTACAACAGCAAGCTCTTAATGAACTGCTGGCACACAGCAAACCCGTTGGCTACGTCGTACACGTCAAGGATGGCTCACGGGCTTATCCTGTTCCTGCGGGTTATCCGAAGCTGGAAGTAGCAGAAACTCCGGGGGAGGTGATTGTTTTCCATAGTCAGAGGCTAAACCCGGATGATGTCGCTTTTGTAGAAAAGCTCTATGAAATATGGCAGGAAGCTGAGGGTCCCCTACCCTCCCCAGCAGTATTAACAAAAGTTAAAACCCATCAGGTCAGAGCCTACCAGTACGTCATTCGAAGCAGGCAGATGACAGTGCTGGAGGAGTTTGCTGCGCGGCAGAATGCTGTATTCAATCAGGATCAACCGACGACACTTTCAAACAAAGATAAACGGGCGATGCGTGCGCTTGCATTCTATGAATCTCTCGATCAGGCATTGGTCAGTGCCACTCCAGATAAAATACATAGAATAAGGGAGTTTGAAGTCACACTGGAAGACCTCAGAGTCGCTTCGTCGTTCATCACACCCATCTGGATGCACAATCAACTTGAAAAACATTTCGGCTTCAAACCCGTACTCAGAGATCTTCTGACTAATCAGCATTTTGTTCAGAAGATTGTCGATCATATACCCGTTGTCGTCAAATTAAAGACCGACGGTTTATACGACGATAAACGTTTTGTATCCAAAGTTCTGAGTGAAAGGACCAGACAGATGGCTGAGATGTTCAGCAAGCTGGATGAACTATATAGTGCAGAAGCCGAGTTCCTCGTGCTCAAATATAAGTTAGAGATTGAATCGGATAGAGCCGATGCCAGTGATGAGAAAAAACTGGAATGGCAACGAATCTACCAGAAAGTTAAGGCTAAACATGCATGGACTCTTGCTAAGCTGCAAGATCAGAAAAGTCTGGTAAAGAAACTTATGCAGGAGGTCAGGCAATTCCCTCTGCTGGAACAACAAGTTTCTAATGCCAATTTAAAAGCCATAAATGCTCGCCATTCTAAAATAGCAACAAAACTTGGCATGGATGACTGGGATGACACCCAACCAGAAGTTGAACAAGTCGAACGCCTCTTGAAGAAAATTGATGATATCTGCGATCCGGCTTCCATTAAAAGTCAGCTCGCCCCAATCAACAAAGCTGATCTGCAAGCCCGCCACCAGACCCAACACCTTCAGCAACAGAGCACCAGAAAAGAGGCTGACAGCGAAGCTGAAATAAAAGCCCGTTATGCAACCCTCTCTATTCATTTAAACATTAAGGATTTTGATAACAACGCAGACATTGACGTTCAAGAAGACCATCTGCTTCAGAGAATTGAGTCACTGACTGCCGAAATACAGCATGCTTATAGACTGAATGACGAACAAAAACACCTGCTTAACAAACTGCAGTCAACGAATGCTCAACTCAACCCGATTCAAGAAAGTTTGCTTCAGAAAATCCAGACACTGAATGATGATGGCGATATGAAAAAACCTGACGTCAAATTCATGCAAGACGGTATCGCAGCGATTTTGCGTATCGTAATGAGTAAAGACGACTCATTGGCAAAACACATTCCACAGATAGAAGCAATGCATCAGAGTCTTGCAGATTTGAAACAGGAACTGGAAGACATCAGAACACCAGGCCACCCCAGAGCCATGCCGTTAGTCCTTGAGAAACTGGCTGCCGTGGAAAAAGCCCTGGAGATGGATGACCTCAATAGCAAGGGCGATGTCTATTACCGTCGTGACGCCATTTCCAAGGCAATTCAGACATCTATGACAAAGGCCAGTCAGGCAGCAGAGAAAAAGGCCCTTGAGACACTGGAAGATTTAGAAGAACTAGTCAACATAAAAGTCAATGAAGGTGATGACAACACAGAAAGAGTTGTCAGGCTTCGTGCCAAGCTTACGGAGGCAAAGAAAGAGGCTCTGGAGATACTGGAAGAGTTAGAAGAAGCACTCAACAGAATAGCCAATGAAGGTGATGACAACACAGAAAGAGTTGATAGGCTTCGTGCCGGGCTTACGGACGATGACATAAACGAAAAAGCGCTGGAAGGTACAGATTATTACCCCTGGAAAGAGGCTATGTTCGAAATAAGAGGAGTAAAACGGGGGGGAATTGATGGGATTTTTGCCTTTTATGTCGAAGAAGTGGATGAGCGAGCCATAGAAGAACAGAAAAAGATACTTAGAGCTGTAGAGAACAAACTGAACATCGACATCAGCGAAAACACTGCTGCTAAAGAAAGAGGCAAGCATTTCCTTGCTAAACTGGCCGATGATCTGAAACTGGAATTAAAAAAAGATACCAGCCTGGATGACCAGAAGAATGCCCTGAGAGAAAAAATTCGGGCATTAAGGGACATAGTAGAAGGCTTCTATGACAATAGAGGTTCCAGAAAAGATACAAACAATGAAATTGCTCGTCCACTCAACATCGAGGGTTATGAAGAAGATGCCGATCTCATCTACCAGCAAAGTCTGATTGGACTAAAACTCCGAGAGCTGAATGATGAAGTTTACCTTGCCGGTCAGCCTACCGTTAATGAGCGTATCGCAGCCATAGAAGATGAGCTTGACAAGCACATGGCTCACCTGGGACCTAAACCCCGATTCGTTCTTGATCGTGAGCTAGCCAGAGCCAGTCGGGTAATAGAAGAAGCTGAAAGTGAGCTGGAGACTGCTCATCAAAAACTGGAGGCTATGTTACAACCGCACGGTGATGACAGTACTGGCAGCAGGACCCGGGAACAGGCCCGTCTGAAAGCTGAGATTGAAGTCAGGAAAGCAGACATTGAGAGAATGAAGGATGCCCTTGAGGCAGCCGGGAAAGCCGTCAAAAGTGACGACGGCCCCTTCCAGTATACTCCGGAGCAGGCAGAAGTTCTGGACGCCATCCACACCTTCACACAGCAGCACTCACTCAAGAAACAGGCCCTGGAAGCCGCCATGGGTCTGGCAGAATTAGCCCTGGAAAGCGGTGAGGCCATACCCGACTTGACGACTTTCGATTTTGGCGAAGAATTTGCGCCGGTTCACCTGCGGGCATTGGTCGGAGACGCTCTGACCTTTGATCAGGCCAATCGGATTGTGAAAATTTTCAAAAGTCTGAAGAAGACCTTCCCGGCCCCCCTTTTCGAGCCTTTAGAAAATCAGCCTTCGAATGTCCTGAAAATAATCCAGCAGCTGGTAAACAACGCCAGACATGAGCTGCAAAGCGGAGCTAAACAATACGACGACGAAATTCACGGCATGGCCAAAACAGCCATTCACTACGTCGACTATGAACCGGGAGACCTGAACAACTTCCCGGACTACCTGGCTGCCCGCTATGCCAGTGCTAACAAGATCATCGCTCTGCTGCGTGAAGGTCTGATCAGCAAGGTTGAACTTGAGAACTACATGAAAGCCGTCAGAGGTGTCGATGGTTATCAGACAGCGGATGAATTTGAACATTTCCTTGGCTACAAACATCGCGTCAATTTGCCTCACTTCAATAGCATTATCCAGATGCTGTCCGACAGAGGTGCTGAGGAATTCATGCAGATGGCCTTTAACCCCGTGCCCCTGAGTGCCACTGGCCCGGCGGGTATGAAAGAGTCTGTTGCCGGCATGAAGGAGTACGCAGCCGCAGTCATCGCCAACTATGTTCTTGACGATATTGCCTTTGACAATGGCCGCAGGACGGCAGCATTTCTGGCCAATATTCAGGAAACCCTGACACCTTACGCCAACGCTGCTGGCCTGTCTGAATCAGACCTGGTCAAGGCTATCCACGACACATTAGTACAAGCTCATGCCACAGCGGTTGAACGGCAGCTGTCGGATTACTGGGTCAAACCTTCCGCCTTCCTGGTACAGGTTGTGACCTGGTATTACTCCAGCTACAAACCGCTACTGGCGACCTATACCAGCTTGCAGGCTGCCGGGCAGTCTCTCTCAAACATGTCGTTCCTCTATCTTCTGGATCTGACCAACAAGGGTGATTACCTGCACCGGATGCTGACACCTTTCCGGCAGTGGCTAGAACACTTCAGTGTTGATCCTGACCGAACCGGGCAATATGCCTGCCACAATGGCATTGAACAAATCGCTGAAGTGGGCGGGCTGGCTATGCCATTGGGTAAAGCCGCGTCCTCAGTCATTCTATTGAAAACCGGCTCTATGTTATTTGCCCGACAGCACAATGCCAATCCTCATAGTTATCGCAGCATTTCCCGGCTGGTGCCGGAAATAGTGAAATCCATGGGTTCAGGACAGGGAGTTCAGATACCGCTGCTGCACAGGATGACTCCACAAAAAGTGAAAACCCTGGCTTCAGCCACCACCGGCCTGGTACTGGGTCCGGTCGCCACTGTCGGAGCATACGTCCACGGACTTATATCCGGGTTCACCTATGCACAAACCTTCGGATTCGCCCTGGCGTCTAGTCTCACTTTCGACTTTTTTATAAACGACAACAAAATGCTCACTCAATGGCTGGGCGGGCCTCTGGGCCGGAGTCTTGACAAGATTAATCGCTGGACAGGCCTGGGGGAGACGCAAGATGGATATTTGCAACGTACGGCTATTGCTTCACCTCAAGGCTTCAGTGAAACCGATGAAGCCTATGCAAACCGTGTAAAGACCAACAACACGATACCTGGCTGGACTCGACAGGAAAATTATCTGCAGTTCCGTGAACGCCGTGATCGCACCATGAAACTGTTTGACAATGGCTGGGAGCAATACTTCATGGAAAATGTCCCCAGATGGTCATTCTCCCATGCAGAAAGTATTCCTTACTTCTACACTCTTGGAGCTTTTTACGGTTTGCAAAAGGGCGATGATCAGAGAGTTCACGGTCATAATTAGAGAAGTGCCTCTCAATTAAGCCTTCCACCTGCAACCCTGGCAGACCAACATGACAGGTCTGGTGAACGTTTCATGCCGGAACAGGAATGAGCGATTTTAAAAATTATACCAATCGTATTTTCTAACTCCCGCAATGAGCATGGAGATTTGAGCCTTAAGACAAGGCGGCGTGAGGAGTCATAGCCTTAGCTATGGCGACGATCGCCAACGCAGGATTAAGGCTCAAATCTTCAGCGCAATAGGGAGTTAGAAAGTTCGATTGGTATTACTTCCTCGCCTGCCAGCAATCTCTTTTCAAGGTGATAAAAATACTCAGCTCTGAGGTAGAAGAATGACAACTGCTCGCCCCGATGCATTGAGCCTTGCAGCGGCCATTGCAATCAGTTCTTCGATCATTGCTACACAGGCACTGGCCGATCGCAGGCTACAGACAAAATCTGTCGATTTTCCGGACAATGGACATGTGAAGTTTATCCAGAGCGAGGTTATGGTTCGGCCAACTTTAGGTGATGACCAGCAGCCAATACCCAAATCCTTTACAACCACTTACCCCGATCAGGATCAGGCCAGGGCTGGCTACGACGTTCCTTCCAGGGGCTTCACAGACGTTCTTTCCGGCATCGAAGGCAGCGTTTCCAGTGTTGATCAATTTGAAACAGACGAGAATAGCGTTGCTCAGAAATACACCAAAGTTCTGAAGGTCGCTAATGAGGAAGTCTTCAGGTTCACTCATTGCCTTGAAAGCAACCTACTGCTCATTGAAGTCAGAATCGGGATGATCGATCCTGACTCAGTTGCAACTGTTCGTGCTCAATCAGGTAACGACCTGCATTTAGAACCTTTGACAAAAATCGCCCGTCCCGAACACCTGGCCGGAGTGCTGAAAGGCGCCAATGAAAGAGCGGGAAACCTTGGCGCAAGTAATGACTTCGTTCATCTTGCCAGTATTGAAGTCGAACAAGTGAAAGTGGACGGGCGCACCTTTATGCGTCTTGTCGCTGCAGGCGACCAATCTCCTGAACTGCAGCACCTGGGTCAATCGCTCTTTGTCAATGATGAGGCGCTTTTCGCAGCAGCCACCACTGCCTATACCCAGGTTCATGTTCTGGGGGAAGAATTACAGTATGAAGCTCTGAATGAACTATTGTCATACCATAAACCTGTCGGCTATGTTGTCCACGTCGAGGATGACACAAAGGCTTATCCTGTGCCTGCTGATTATCCAAAGCTGGAAGTGGAACAGGCTTCGGAGGAGATCATTATTTTCCGTGGTCAGAAACAGAATCCGACCGATATCGCTTTTGTCGAAAGCCACTATGAATTATGGGATGTATATAGTGTTCAAGAACTCACTGCAGAAGTTAAAAAAGCCAGAATCAAAAACTACCAGTACGTGATCAGAAGCAGGCAGATGGCGCTGCTGGAAGAGCTTGCTGCCGGGTTGGCCACACAGCAAGATGCCGGACTTGACCTGGATAAACTGTCGAAGCTTACCTATTACGAATCTCTTCAGCAGGCATTAACCAGTGCTACTCCAGATGAAACCGATGAATTTGAATTCGCAACAGGGCACATCAGGGAGGCTTCATCAGTCATCACGCCCACCTGGGTGCAGTTTCAACTCATAAAAAACTTCAGCTTCAAACCCGTCCTTAAAAATCTTCTGACTCACCATAATTTTATTCAGAATATTCAGAGCCTGATGCCCTATGTCACCGAAATGATAAACGCGGTTGCGCTTGGCAAAGGCACAAAATTTTCCCAAAAAGTTGTGGGCGACATTGCCACACAGATGCTTGAGACGGTAAGAACGCTGGAAAAGCTGCGGGCAAAAGAGGCCGAACTGACCGCAGAACAAGTCACTGATTCTTCAGCAGATGTCACAAAAGCTCGCCACGCTCATATAGCTGCAGCACTGGGTGTTGATGACTGGGATGATACCTGGTCATCAGAAGAACAAGCCAGACTCCTCAGCAAGAAAATTGATGAAATAAACCAGTCGGTGGCGGCAACATTTATCGACACAGAATTGACTCCGGAGCAAGCTGCAAAAAAAACACTGGCAGCGATTGAAGGCCAGCTCGGCATTGTTTCAGACAATGAAGACGATCTGGGTGGTCGCACTGATCTCATTCTGAAGCATCTGCAACAACATCCAGACCAGACTGGTGAGTTATTCGGGGATAAACTGACGATAATCGAAGGTCAGCTCGGTCTGGCTCCAACTAAGAAAGATGACCCGGCGGCCCGTCAAAAGATCATTCGAATGCACCTTCTGCTAAGACTGGCCAAGGTGGGTCAACAGCCACATTTTCAGCGTCAATATCAACAAAAACTGGAAGCAAAGAAAAGTCAGCTACAGAAACTTCAGCACCTGGTCAATCTACTTCCAACGATTGACAAAAACCTTCGTGATGCCGCAGCAAAAGCAAGAGTAGATATCAACACTCAACTGGCAGCAGAGCTCGGTACTGATCACTGGGACGATACCCGGCCACTGGAGGAACAAGAAAGAATCATCAGGGAGAAAATTCTTGAAATCAAAACATCTCCTGACGAAAGAAATGCCGCAACAGGACAGCCATGGGAAGAAGCTGTAAAAGCAAGACTGGCGCCCATTAAAAGCAGGTTAGACATTACTTTGAACAATGAAGATGATCTGGATACCTACTATCAGTCCATTCAACAACAGCTGCAACAAAAGGAAAAACTGAACAATGTGGCCATTCAGAAATCACTGACTGACTTGGAAAGTAAGCTCGGTCTGGCCTCAGACAACGAAAAGGACCCCGAAGTCCGTCGCCAGATCATTAAGCAACAGCTCGGGCAACAGCAAGCATTGGTCGCTCAACACCTTCGTCAGCAGCAGGGCACCAGAACAGATGCTGAAATCAAAGCCCGTTATAGAACTATTGCCGCACATTTAAACATTCAGGATTTTGACAGCGATACAAATGTTGACGCTCAACAGGAACAACTGCTTAAAAAACTTACGACAATGAAAGCCCGGGATGAACGTCAGCGTCAACAAATTAAGACAATGTATGCTCAATATGAGCTCCTGCTTCAGAAAGTTCCGTCAACGAGTGAGCAACCAGACCCAGAGGATGTTTACAATCGGGCCAAAAAAGGTGTTCTGGCAGCGATGCCCGGTGTTGAGCTGAGTGATGACATCACACCAGAAGGTCTCAAAGCCCTGGAATTGGCAGTACATTCCAGGCTGCTCAGGCTTGCTGACCTGGAAGAAGAAATAGGTCAGCCCCCGGGCCACCCCGGAGTCAAGCCTGAAGTACTTGCTAAACTGGCTGCCCTGGAAAAAGCCCTGAAGATGGATGACCTCAATGGCGAGGACGATGTGTATAAACGTCGTAACGCCATTCCTATGGAAATGGAGTTATACATGGCAAAATTCAGGCAGAAGGCAGAGAAAGAGGCTCTGGCAATACTGGAAAAAGTAGAAGAAATATTCAAAATCGATGTCAACAAAGATGATCACACAGCAGCAAGGCTTGAGAGGATTTTTACAAAACTGGACACAGGTGATTTCTCAGAATCCATGGTGGATGAGATAGAAGATACCCTCTGGCAAGAAGACATCCCACCTGTGAGGGAAAAATGGGAAAGAAAACTCGAGAAACTTAAAGGGCGTCTTTCCTTTTATATCGAAATCCCGGATCTGGATGAACGCACCATAAGAGAAGAGATAAAAATGCTTGAAGCCATAGAGGAAGAGCTGAACATTGACACAAGTGAAAATCCTGCTGCCAGAAGAAGAGACATGGATTTTATTGCTGAACTGGCTTCGGATCTAAAAGTGGAATTTGAAGAAGGAGCCAGCCTGAATGACCAGAAGGATGCCCTGAGAGGCAAAATTCTGGCATTAAAGGAAGAACTAAACAACCTCTTCGACAATGAGGATCTCACAAGAGAGACACACAATGAAATTGCTCGTCTTCTGTGCATCGAGGACTATAAAGATGATGCCTCTGAGGATGAACAGGCTTGCCTCATTGAAGACAGACTTCGGGAGCTGGATGAAGAAATTTGCATGATGAGTTGGCCTAGTATTTATGATCGTACAGAAGCCATTGAAAATGAGCTTGACAGGCAAATAGCTCGCCTGGGACCTAAACCAAGATACGTTCTTGATCGTGAGCTTGCAGTAGCCAGACAAGCAGTACAAGACGCTGAAAGTGAGCAGGAAGCTGCTCGTCAAAAACTGGATGCTATTCGTAGCACAAATTGGGTATTCGCCCAGAGCCATACTGACCTCCAAACTGTTCCGGATGAAGGCGACACATCCCTCAATCAGGCAATGAAGGATATTCAGACTGAGTTGGGACTGGCTACAGATAATGAGCAAACCTTCAAAGAGCGAGTAGACGACATCAAATACTTCCTGAGTGGATGCAGTGCAGAAAAACGCGATGAAGTCATTGAGAAAACCACAAAAGCCATGAACCTGCGAATAAAAGGTGAGCTCGGTTTACCGGAAGAAGCTGATTACTTTAGTGCCAATACAGCCTCTGAAAAAACCTGTGGTCGTGATGAAACCCATGCAGTTGAGGGTGAACTGCCTTTGACCAGGAAAAACTACAATCGGGTCACAAAATTCCTCCATGAACACGACAGGAAAAGGGCAGAATTGGCCCATGCACTGCTTGAAGAGACTGTTGCACAGGAGAATCTGGATCGAAAAAAAAAGCTGTTTAGCAATCCTGAAAACACCGCTAAGCAGGCTAAAACCGTCCATAAGAACGAAATAGCTATGCTGGATTCAGTTCTGGATCAGAAAAGTGAAGATGTATCCGTTGCGAAAAAGGCTCTGGCGAATCAGGAAGCACTTCTTGGCGCTGCTGAAAAAGCCGTGGGTCTTACACCAGATCCTGCTGACACCAATGAACAACGGATTAATGCCCTGAGAAACAAACAGATACAACTGGGTGGACATGATGGCACCGGCGGAAAAATCGAGCAACTGACCAAGGAACAGGTTCGTCTGGAAAGGGAGATTAAAAACAGACAAGCAGACCTTGAGAGAATGAAGGAAACCCTGAAGGCTGCACAGGAAGCTGTCGAAAATGACGCTAGCCCCTTCCAGTTCTCACCGGGACAGGTCAATGTTCTGGCCGCTATAAACAGCTTCACGCAGCAGCAGTCTCTCCGGCAACAAGCGCTGGATGCTGCAATCGGCCTGACAGAATCAGCAGTAAACAGCGGTAAGCTGATACCAGACCTTGCAACTTTCGATTTTGACGATGAATTTGCACCGATGCGCATGCAGGCATTGGTCGGAGACGATCTGACGTTTAACCAGGCCAGCCGGATTGTGGAAGTCTTCAAAAACCTGAAGGCGAGCATACCGCCCTCCCCTGTCGAGCCTCTGGAAGGTCAGCCCCGGAATCTCATTGAACAAGTCCAGACTCTGGCAGCCAGGGCCAGGAATGAGATGAAAACCGGGGCTCAACAATACGACGACGAAATACGCAGCATGGGCAAAAGAGCCATTCACTTTGTCGGGCATGAACCAGGAGATTTGAAAAGCTTCTCGGAATACTTCGCCGCCCGTTCTGCCAGTGGCAACAAGATCATAGCTCTGCTGCGTGAAGGACTGATCAGCAAGATTGAACTTGGAAACTACATAAAGGCCGTCAGAGGAATTGATGGTTATCAGACAGTGGACGAATTTGAACATTTCCTTGGCTACAAACAGGGCGTCAATGTCCCTCACTTCAAGGCCGTTGTCCGGATGCTGTCCGATAAAGGTGCTGAGGAATTCATGCACAGTGTCTTTACCGCTGTGACCGTGACTGCAACTGGCCCGGCAGCAATGAAAGAGTCGGTTGCCGGTATGAAAGAGTACGCAGTTGCGGTCATCGCCAACTATGTTCTTGACGATATTGCCTTTGATAATGGCCGCAGGACGGCAGCGTTTCTGGCCAATGTTCAGGATACCCTGACACCTTATGCCAACGCGGCCGGACTTTCTGAATCAGAACTGATCAAGGCTATCCATGGCACATTGATACAGGCTCACGCCGCAGCGGTTGAGCACCAGCTCCATGATGACTGGGTCAAACCTTCAGCTTTTCTGGTACAGGCTGTCACCTGGTACTTCTCCAGCTACAAACCGCTACTGGTAACCCATACTGCCTGGCAGGCCAGCGCGCTCTCCCTCTCAAACATGTCGTTCCTGTATCTTCTGGATCTGACCAACAGGGGGGATTACCTGCACCGGATGCTGACACCTTTTCAGCACTGGTTGGAACGCTATGGTCTTGATCTTGACCGAACCAGCCAATATGCCTATCACAGTGGCATTGAACAAATCTCTGAAGTGGGCGGACTGGCCATGCCATTGGGTAAAACCGCGTCCTCAGTCATTCTGTTGAAAACCGGCTCTGCGCTGTTTGCCAGACAGCACAACGCCAACCCGCAGATGTATCGCAGCATTTCCCGGCTGGGGCCCGAAATAGTGAAATCCATGGGTTCCGGACAAGGGATTCAGGTACCCCTGCTGCACAGGGTGACACCACAAAAAGTGAAAACTCTGGCCTCTGCCACAGCCAGTCTGGTGCTGGGTCCGGTAGCTACTGTTGGAGCATACGCTCATAGTCTTATATCCGGATTCACCTATGCACAAACATTCGGGTTCGCTCTGGCATCGAGTCTCACTTTCGACTTTTTTATGAACGACAACAAGCTGCTCACTCAATGGCTGGGCGGACCTCTTGGACGTAGTCTTGACAAAATTAATCGCTGGCGGGGCGTGGGTGAAACGGACGCTGAGTATTTGAAACGTACGGCTATTGCCTCGCCTCAGGGTTTTAGTGAGACCGATGAAGCCTATGCAAATCAGATCAAAGCAAATAGCACGATGTATGGCTGGACTCGACAGGAAAATTATCTGCAGTTCCGTGAGCGCCGTGATCGCACCATGAAACTGTTTGAGAATGGCTGGGAAAAATACTTCAGGGAAAATGTACCTAAATGGTCGTTTTCCCATGCAGAAAGTATTCCTTACTTCTATACCCTCGGAACTTTCTACGAATGGCGACGAGGCGATGATAAAAAAGTCCACGGTCATACAACTCGTTCCCTCGCTCTGCGTGGGAATGCATACCCCCACGTAAAAAACTGATTTTACACGCGAGATAAGGTATGGGTTGCCAGCCATGGTCTATTCTAAGTTGCTTCTTTGCCTGCTGTGGAAATCACTTTTCACGGTAATCAATCTACTCAGCCCTGAGGTAGTCGAATGACAAATGCTTGCCCCAATGCATTAAGCCTTGCTGTGATCGCTGTAATCAGCTCTTGCATCATTGGCACACAGGCAATGGCCGATCGGAAGCTGCAGACCAGATCTGTCAATATTCTGGTCAATGGACATAAGAAGTTTACCAATAGTGAAGTCATGGTTCGGCCGACTTTAGGCTTTGACGGGCAGCCAATACCCAAGTCCTATACAACCACATACCCTGTTAAAGCTGATGAAGAGAGAAAATATGCCAATGACATTCCTACATTAAGCTTTACACCATTTCTTGCTGAAATTAGTGTCGCCGTTTCCAGTGTTGATGTGTTTGAAACAGGCGAGAATGACGTTGCTCAGAAATACACCAAAGTCCTGAAGGTAGGAGATGAGGGAGCCTTCCGTTTCACCCATAACCTTGAAGAAACAGAACTGGTCATTGAAGTCAGAGCCGGAATGACTGTTCAGGATTCAGTTGATGCTGTTCGTGCATTTTATGCGCTATTTGATAATAGTGAAGAACCGTTAACGAAAATCGCCAGCCCCTTACAGATGGCTCAATTACTGGAAGCTGTCTACGACAGAACAGGAAACCTGGGCGCAAGCGATCACTATGTTGCCCTTGCCACCATTGAAGTAGAAAAAGTTGAAGTGAATGGACGTACCTTCATGCGTCTTATCGCTTCCGGCGATCAGCCCCCGGAACTGCAGCGTCTGGGTCAATCAATCTTTATCAATGACGATGTCCTCCTGGCAGCCGCCGTCTCCGCCTACACCCAGGTTTATATCCTGGAGGGGGATTTACGACAGCAGGTTCTTAATGAACTGTTGGCACGCAGCAAACCCGTCGGCTATGTTGTTCACGTCGAAGATGACACAAAGGTATACCCTGTGCCTTCAGGTTATCCAAAGCTGGAAGTAGCAGAAGCTCCGGGGGAGGTGATTGTTTTCCATGGTCAGATGCCGAAACCGGATGATATCGCTTTTGTAGAAAGCCTCTATAACCTCTGGAAAGAAGCTGAGGCTAATGACCTCGCCCCTGCATTGGCAGCAGTAGTAAAACATCAGGTCACAAACTACCGGTACGCCATTCGAAGCAGGCAAATGACAATATTGGAGGAGTTTGTTGCGCGGCACGATGCTCAAGTTCACGAAGATCAACCGATGACGCTCACAAACGAAGATAAACTGGCAATGCGTGCGCTTGTTGACTACGAATATCTCCAGCAGGCATTAGCGAGTGCTGGTGCAGCTCGCTCGACGGATCTCAGTAAATTTGAATTCACAATGGAACACATCAGAGTTGCTTCGGCGGTTATCACGCCGCCCTGGATGCATACTCAACTCCTGGAACACTTCGGCTTCAGACCCGCATTTAGAAATCTTCTGATTAACCCGCATTTTGTTCAGAATCTTGAGAATTTTATACCCGTTTTCAACGATATAAACCAAGCGCAGACCGATCCTCTTGAGAAGGACAAAAAGTTTGCTGCCCAAGTCATAGGAGACATGACCAAGCAGCTACTAAAGAAACTGGACAAGCTGCAGGAAGCAGAAGATAAACTCCTCAGAAGTCGAGACAACTTAAAGCACACTTTGGAGCAAGCCCATGTCAGTCGTAAGGAAAAACTGAAAGCACAATACCGGTATCGGAAAGTTGAGGACAAGCTTGCAAAGCTTCATGTCGAACTGGAAGATCTGGAAAATCTGAGGCTGAAACGTCTGCTGGAAGTTCGACAAGTCCCGAAACCGGAAACACAATTTCATATTATCAAAACGGAGGCCATAAAAGCGATTAACGCTCAAATGGCTGCAGAGTTTGGTATTGATAACTGGGATGATACCCTGCCACTAGACGTACAATTCACACTCATAGAAAAGATAATTAATGAAATTTACAGATCGATGGCCGCAACAGGGCAACCTGATGAAGAAACTCTAACCGCAGAACCAACGGCCATTGGTGGCTGGCGAGGCATTGCTCCGGTCAATAAAATCAATCCGCGCACCCTTCTGTTCATTCATCAACGGCTGCGACAAAACATTATACGACCCGAGCAGGAAATATTGGAAAGGCTGACTATCTTTGAGAATTATCTCGGTCTGGTTCCGGAAAACAAAGATGACCTTAATGCCCGTCACCAGGCCATTCATCAGCACCTGCAGCAGCAGATAACCGAGATCGTTCTACAACCCTTCCAGGATCAACAACAGGAAGCCAGACAAACTCCAGAGCTGGGACAACTCGTTCGGGATACCAGAGCAGATGCCATAAAAGCCCGCAACGCGCAACTGGCAGCAGAGTTTGGTATTGATGACTGGGATGATACCCTGCCACTCGAAGAACAGGCCAGACTCATCAGAAATAAAATCCAGGAAATAAAACCATCGGTTACCGAACAGTCTGAAGAAGAAACTGTAAAGGCAAAAACGGCGGGCATTGGAAACAAGGATTGCTTTATTTTGGTCAATGAAGATGAGCTGGCGACCCTGGAAGCTCAGCTGGGCATTGTCCCGGATAAAGAAGATGACCTGAAAGCTCGTCACGAGAGGCTTCTGGAAAACCTTGAGCAGCACGCAGAACTGAAAAACCGGTTACAGAAACTTCAGCAGCAAGCCGATCAGGTTCCCGACCTGGAAAGGATACTTCTTACCGTCAGGAGAATTGCCAGAAAAACTCACTACGCTTATACAGCAGCCAAGCTGGGTATTGATGACTGGGATGATACCCTGCCACTGGACGAACAATTCACACTCATAGAAAAGATAATTAATGAAATTTACAGATCGATGGCCGCAACAGGGCAGCCTGATGAAGAAACTCTAGCCGCAGAACCAACGGCCATTGGTGGCTGGCGAGGCATTGCTCCGGTCAATAAAATCAATCCGCGCACCCTTCTGTTCATTCAAAAACGGCTGCAACAAAACATTATACGACCCGAGCAGGAAGTATCGGAAAGGCTGACTATCTTTGAGAATTATCTCGGTCTGGTTCCGGAAAATAAAGATGACCTTAATGCCCGACACCAAGCCATTCATCAGCACCTGAGGCAGCAGGCGACCGAAATCGTTCAACAACCCTTCCCGGATCAACAACAGGAAGCCAGACAAACTCCAGAGCTGGAACAACTCGTTCGGGATACCAGAGCAGATGCCATAAAAGCCCGCAACGCTCAACTGGCAGCAGAGCTTGGTATTGATGACTGGGATGATGCCCAGCCACCCGAAGAACAAGCCAGGCTGATCAGAGAAAGAATTGCTGAAGTCAACCCATTCTTAGCCGCAACACCCGACGAAGACGCCGTAAAAGCAAAACGGGTAGCCATTGAAAGCGATCACGGTATTACCCCAAACAATGAAAACAATCCGGATGCCCGCTATCGGTTCCTTCAACAGCACCTGCAGCCAGGGAGCACCAGCAAAGAGACTGGAAAAGACGCTGAAATAAAAGCCCGCTATGCAATCATTGCCGCACATTTAAACATTGAGAATTTTGATAGCAATACAGATAAAGACGCTCAACACGAACGCCTGATTCAACGGCTTGATACAATGGAGGCTCAACTGCAACGGCAGCGTCAACAACTTTATATAATGGCCTTGGAACAGGATTCAGAGAACTCCTATACCATAGCCAGAAAAAATGCTCTGGCAGCGGTTCCTGGTGTTGATCTGACTGAAGACAAGACACTGAAAGATCGCGCCGGCCTGGAGTTAACAATACGCTCCAAACTCTTCAGGCTTAGAGATCTGGAAAAAGAACTGGATGACATCAGAACACCAGGCCACCCCAAAGCCACGCCTGTGGTGCTTGGGAAGCTGCTTGCCGTGGAAAAAGCCCTGGAGATGAATCCCCCCAGTGAAGAGCAGGATCAGTATCAACGCCGCCAGGCCATTTCTGACGACATCAAGTCACAGATCGCAGACGCCAGACAGCGGGCAGAGGAAGAGGCTCTGAGTCTACTGGCAGCCGTAGAACAAGTTTTCGACATCAATGTCAATGAAGATGATGACAGAGTAGCAAGACTTGTCAGGGTTCGTGCAAGACTTGGTGGCGATGACGTCTCAAAACAGATGCTGGATGAGATCGTTAACATTCTCTGTCAAGACGACACATTGGTGATGATGAAGAACTTCAAACCCGTGGTCGAGAGCCCTCACCAAAGTATTACCCCTGCTGATGAGAAAGAAGGAAGGCAAGAATGGCTTGATCTACTTGACAGGCGTCTGACCTATAAAGTCGAAGAAGTGGATCAGCGTGCCAGGGAACAACAAAATCGTTTGCTTGCGGCCCTGGAGGACAATCTGCAGATATACCCTTCTGTATACATTGCTGCCAGAGAAAGGAGCAAGGTTTTCACTACTGAACTGGCCAGTGATCTGCAGGTAAAGTTTGAACACGATGTCAGCCTGTCTGACCTGAAGGATGCTCTAACAGCCAGAATTCAGGCAATTCGGGATGAAGTCAACGAAGTCTATGACGATGAAGCTGTGAAAAGAATCCGGAACAATCAAATAGCTCATCAACTCAACGTCTGCGGCTATAAAGAGCATGAAAGTATCGACGACCAGAACGGCCTGATTAATGCAAAACTTCAATGGCTGGATGAAGAAGTTTTCAAAGCGGGTCAACCTGATGTTAATGAGCGTATCTCCGCCATTGAGGATGAGCTTGACAGGCAAATGGCCCGCCTGGGGCCCAAGCCCCGATACGTCCTTGATCGTGAAGTAGCCGGAGCCAGGCGAGCACTGAAAGCAGCTGAAAGTGAGCTGGAGACAGCTAATCGCAAACTGGATGCTATGGGTCGCAAACAATGGCTATCTGCACAGAACCCTACTGACCTACAACATCCCTCGGATGAAGATGACCCGGCTGACAATCAGCCGGTAAAAAGGATTCAGATTGAGCTGGGTCTGCCTGCAGGTGACGAGCAAACCGATGCAGATCGATTACTCATGATCGAGAATTTCCTGCTGGAACAGAGTGCAGAATTACGAGATGAAGTCCTGAAGGAACTGAGAGTCAGAACCCATCTGAACATCCAGATGCATCCCAACCCCGAATCAGTGGGAGAAGGTGAATGCATTATGTCTATTGAATACAATTCAGATAGTCATGGCCGGGACACAACCGATGAAATCGATGAAGCGCGGGATGGATTGCCTTTGACCGGGAAAAAGTTCGCCCAGGTCACAGAATTCCTGCGTGAGCACGACAGGAAAAGTAAGGATTTAGCCGAGGCAATCACTGAAGAAGCTGTTGCGCGAAAGAATCTGGTTCGTAAAGAGCAGGAGATTTTTGCGCGAGCGAATACCGTTCCTAAAGAACCGGAGATGTTCGAATCTGAAAACATTAATGAGCAATCGACAAGCTCAAATAAGCTCGAGTGGGATCTGCTGAGTTCAGCCCTGAATCAGAAAAGAGAAGCTGTATCAGAAGCAGAAAAAGCTCTGGCAGATCATCATGAAGCGACTCTTGACGCCACTGAAGAAGCCCTGGGTCTAAAACCAGACGCCTCTGGCACCCATGAACAACGGATTAATGCCCTCAGAAACACACAGAGACAACTGGGCGTTAACGACCGCAGGATCCGACAACCGATTCAGGAACTGGTCCGTCATGGTCGTCTGAAAGCTGAGATTAAAGTTAGGAAAGCAGACATAGAGAGACTGAAAAAAGTCCTGGAGGCTGCCGAAGAAGCCGTCAACAATGATGACGGGCCCTTTCAATACACGCCGGAACAGGTAAAAGTTCTGGACGCTATCCAAAGATTCACGCAAAACCCTCTCAAAAAACAAGCCCTGGAAGCTGCAATGGTTCTGGCAGAGGCAACAACCCTGAGCGGTAAACCAATGCCACTCCTTACGGCTTTCGATTTTGACGATGAATTTGCACCCATTCGTTTGCAGGCAATGGCCGGAGACGCTCTGACCTTTGATGAGACCCGCCAGATTGTGGAGGTCTTCAGGAATCTGAAAACCAGCTTCCCGCAAAGCCCTGACCAGCCTGCAGGATATCGGACCCTGAATGTCCTGGAAGAAGTCCACAGGCTTGTGCAATTGTCCAGGCAAGAGATAGAAACAGGAGCACAGGAATACGACGAAGAAATTCGTGACATGGGCTCAGCAGATAGTCACTACGTCCAACATGAATCAGGAGACCTGAAAGGCTTCTCGGAATACCTCACTAGCCGTTCTGCCAGCGGTAACAAGATCATAGCCCTGCTGCAGGAAGGTCTGATCAGTAAAGTTGAACTTGAGAACTATATAAAAGCCGTCAGATTTGTCGAAGGTTACCCGACAGTAGCTGAATTTGAACACTTCCTCGGCTATAAACACGGCGTCAATGTGCCCCACTTCAAAGCCGTTGTCCAAATGCTGTCTGACAAGGGGGTTGAGAAATTCATGCAGAGTGCCATTACTCCTGTGAGCATAAAAGCAACTGGTCCGGCGGGTATGAAAGAATCTGTTGCCGGCATGAAAGAATACGCCGCTGCTGTCATCGCCAATTACGTGCTTGATGATATTGCCTTTGACAACGGCCGCAGGACGGCAGCATTCCTGACCAATGTTCAGGACACCCTGACACCTTATGCCAATGCTGCTGGCCTGTCTGAATCAGACCTGATCAAAGTGGTCCATGGTACGTTGGAGCAGGCTCATGCCGCCGCAGTTGAACGGCAACTGTCGGATTTCTGGGTCAAACCTTCTGCCTCCCTGGTACAGGCTGTCACCTGGTACTACTCCAGCTTCAAACCACTACTGGCGACCACTGACAGCCGGAATGCGGCCAAACTGTCTCTCTCAAGTATGTCGTACCTCTATCTTCTGGATCTGACCAACCGGGGTGATTACCTGCACAGAATGCTCATACCTTTCCAGCACTGGTTGGAACATTACGGCATTGATCCTGACCGAACCGGCCAGTATGCCTATCACAGTGGCATTGAACAAATCTCTGAAGTGGGCGGGCTGGCCATGCCATTGGGCAAGGCGGCTTCCTCAGTCATTTTGCTGAGAACCGGCTCTATGTTATTTGCCCGGCAGCACAACGCTAATCCTCAAATGTATCGCAGCATTTCCCGTTTGGTGCCGGAAATAGTGAAATCCATGGGTTCAGGAGAGGGTGTTCAGATCCCCTTGCTGCACAGGGTGACACCACAAAAAGTGAAAACGCTGGCCTCCGCCACTGTCGGCCTGGTGCTGGGCCCGGTAGCCACTGTCGGAGCATACGCCCACGGCCTTATATCCGGGTTCACCTACGCCCAAAACTTCGGGTTCGCTCTGGCATCGGGCCTCACTTTCGACTTCTTTATGAATGACAACAAGATGCTCACTCAATGGCTGGGCGGACCTCTGGGCCGCAGTCTTGACAAGATTAATCGCTGGCTGGGCGCAGGGGAAACGACAGAGGAATATGTGCAACGTACGACTATTGCCAGGCCCCAGCACTTCGATGAAACCGATGAAGCCTATATAAACCTCGTTAAAGCAAATAACACCCTGTATGGCTGGACTCGACATGAAAATTACCTGCAGTTCCGTGAACGCCGTGATCGCACCATGAAACTGTTTGAGAATGGCTGGGAGAAATACTTCAGGGAAAATTTGCCCAAATGGTCATTCTCCCATGCAGAAAGTATTCCTTACATTTACACTCTCGGAACCTTCTACGACTGGCAACAGGGCAATAATAAGAAAGCGCCTGCTGGTGAAAAGACAAATGCCCCTCAATCAAGCTTTCTACCTGCTGCCTCCGCAGACTAACTTAATTAAAACCCGCCGGGTGTGACAATCACTCTTCACGGTAATAAAAATACTCAGCTCTATGGTTTTTAGAATGACAAATGCTCGCCCCAGTGCATTAAGCCTTGCAGTGGCCGTTGCAATCAGCTCTTCCATCATTAGTACACAGACACTGGCCGATCGCAGGCTGCAGACAAGATCTGTGGATATTTCGGGCAGTGAACATGTGGAGTTTATCCAGAGTGAGGTCCTGGTTCAGCCAACTCCAGGTGATGACCAGCAACCCATTCCCAAATCCTTTACCACCACCTACCCTGGTCAGACAGAAGTCAGAGCGGGCTACGACATACCTTCTGAAGGCTTCACAGATATTCTTTCTGGCATCGAGGGTGGCGTTACCAGCGTTGACCTGTTTACAACCGGCGAGAATGACGTTGCTCAGAAGTACACCAAAGTTCTCAAGGTCGGCGATGAGGGTGTCTTCAGGTTCACCCATAACCTTGCAGAGGATAAACTGGTCATTGAAGTCAGAAAAGGAATGACCGATCAGAATTCAATTGCGGCTGTTCGTGCTCAATCAGGTGACATTCAACCATTAGACCCCTTTACAAAAATTGCCAATCCCGAACAGCTGGCCGGAGTGCTCAAAGGTGCCAACGAAAGAGCAGGAAGTCTTGGCGAAGCTGATCACTATGTTGCCCTTGCCACCGTTGAAGTAAAAAAGGTTGCAGTCAACGGACGCACCTTCATGCGTCTTATTGCTGCAGGCGATCAGCCTCCTGAACTTAAACGCCTGGGACAATCACTCTTTGTCAATGATGAGGCGCTTTTTGCAGCAGCCACCTCTGCCTATACCCAGGTTCATGTTCTGGGAGGAGATATACAACAGCAGGTCCTGGAGGATCTGTTGTTTGATCATAAACCCGTCGGCTATGTTGTATACGTTGAGGATGACACTCAGGCATATCATGTAGCTGAACATTATCCAAAACTGGAAGTGACTGAGACTTCAGAGAAGATGATTGTTTTCCGTGGTCAGAAACAGAATCCAGCCGACATTGCTCTTGCGGAAGCTCTCTATTCCACCTGGCATCAATATGGCGGCAATTACCCCGATCCTGCAATAACAACACTAGTTAAAAAAGACAAGCTCAGAAGCTACCAGTACTCCATTCGAAGCAGGCAGATGCAAATGCTGGAGGAATTAGCTGCATATCAGGATATTAAATTTGATGCATATCAACCGGAGATGCTTGCGTACTATGAATCTCTTCTGCAGGCATTGACCACTGCTACTCCAGACAAGGCAGATGAATTTGAATTGACATTAGGACATATCAGAGTCGCTGCCTCGGTCATCACGCCAAGCTGGCTACAAATTCAACTCGCAAAACACTTCCGCTTCAAACCCAGACTCAGAAATCTTCTGAATAATCCGCACTTTGTTAAGAGAATTCAGGAGATCACAACCTTTCTCGCCGATATCAATCGAACAAGGATTCCCGAGGAATACGAAGAGTTTACTTCCGAAGTCATAAACAACAAGGACAGACAGCTGCTTGAAATTTACAACAAACTGGAGAAGCTGAGGGCAAAACAACCCGAAATACGTAAGCCAAACAAAAAATTGCTTCGCGCAATGGCAGCAGAGCCTGGTATTGATGACTGGAACGATATCCAACCCCCCGAAGAAAAAGCCAGGCTCATCAGAAAGAAAATGCGACCGGTTCCTGCAACAGGAAAGTCTCGGACAAAAGCTATAAAAGAAATACTGACGGCTCTTGAGAACACACTCGAAATCACTCCTGACAATGAAAACGATCTGGATTTACGCTATCAGGGTATCCAACAATACCTGCTTCAAAATGAAGAACTAATCCATGGGCCAGTCCAGCATAAACTGGCTATCTTTTTTGAAGGTCAGCTTGGTCTGGTCCCCGATAACAAAATGGACACGCAAGTGAGCAGCATTACAGAGTCTGAAAAAGACGCTGACATCAAAGCCCTCTGTGCAACCGTTGCCAGGTATTTAAACATTCAGGATTTCGATAGCGATGCAGATGTTGAAGTTCAACAAGAACGCCTGATTCAAAAACTTAAGACAATGAATGTTCAGGGAGAAACTCTGCGTCAGCAACTTAAGGCAATGAGTGCTCAGGAAGAAAGTCTGCGCGAACAACTTAACGCAATGAGAAACCTGCTCCATAGGGAAGCTTTTTACACCAGGGCCAGAAAAGACGCTCTGGCAGAGGTCCTTGGGATCAGTCCGGGTGAAGACCCCTTTCTGGAGGACCGTGCCAGCCTGGAATCAAAGGTAAATGACATGCTCTTCGAGCTTTCAGAGCTGGAAACAGAATTGGAAGACATCAAAACACCAGGCCATCCCAAAGTCATGCCTGAAGTATTGGGGACACTTCTTGCCACGTTAACAGGTCTGGAGGGAAAGAGTTATTTCTATTGCAGAGAAAAGGAGAATGTCTATGACCTTCGTCAGTCCCTTTCTGAAAAAATGGATCTACGCATCAGAGAAGCCAGAAAGCGGTCAGAGGAAGAGGCCCTGAACGCACTGCACTGCCTGGAAATATTATTCAACATCAAAGTCAATGTAAGTGATTACAAAGCGGCAAGACTGGAAAGGCTTCTTGCAAGACTTGATGCCCGTCATGTTTCAAATTTTGAGCTGGATGAAATGCGCAGGATACTCTGGGAAGCTGGCGGGCCAGGCTGGAGAGATCTGGAGGGGAATCCAGAAGAGATAAAAATCAAGCTCAACAGCATTCGTCATCGCCTCAGGTATATTGTTGAAGAACCGGATCAGCGGGCCAGAATACGACAGGCAGGTCATCTTATCGTTCTGGAGGACCAGTTAAATATCGCCCCTTATGAAAACTCTGCTGCCAGAGAGAGAGGCAAAAGTTTAACAGACAAACTGGCCAGTGATCTGAATATAGGATTTGAAGACAATGCACAACTGACTGACCGGCAGTATGCTCTGGGAGGCAGAATTCAGGAATTACGGGATGAACTGCACGAAGTCCATGCAAATGAAGATGCCAGGAGAGCCTGGAACAATAACATTGCACATCAACTCAAGGTTATAGATTATGAGGATGATGCCAGCATCGACGACCAGAACCGTTTAATTAGAGCAAAACTCCAACAGCTGGATGAAGAAGTTTTCAAAGCCGGTCAGCCTGACGTTAATGAGCGTCTGGCAGCCATTGATGAAGAGCTTGACAGGCAAGTGGCTCGTCTGGGACCTAAACCCCGATACATTCTTGACAGTGATGCAGCCAGAGCCAGACGAATGATAGCAAAAGCCGAAAGCGAGCTGGCAGATGTTCATTGCAGACTAAACAGGCTTAGTAATAATAAGGACGACACCGACCGTATACGAAGCATTAAAGCACTTCAGAGCGAGTTGAATCTGTCTGGTAAAGTGCAAACCCTCGCAGAGCGGGAACAGGCCCGTCTGGAGGACGAGATTGAAACCAGGAAAGCAGATATTGAGAGAATGAAAGGAGTCCTGATGGCGACAGAGAAAGCCATCGAAAGTGACGGCGGTCCCTTCCAGTTCACGCTGGAACAGGCAAAAGTTCTGAAGGACATTCACAAACTCACACAGCAGCACCCTCTCATAAAACAGGCTCTGGAAGCCGCTATTGGCCTGAGAAAAGCAGCAAAAGAAAGCGGTAAGGCAGTACCTGGCCTTGTCACTTTCGATTTTGACGATGAGTTTGCACCGATTCGCTTGCAGGCAGGGGTCGGAGACAAACTGACGTTTAAACAGGCCAGCCGGATTGTAGAAATTTTCAAGAGACTGAAGACGACAAGCTTCCCAGCCCCCACTCTCGAGCAACCCCGGAATGCCATCAAAGAAGTCAACTCTCTGGCGCACCGGGCATGGGATGAGACAGGAAATGGGGCACAAGAATACGACAACGAAATTCACGGTATAGGCTTAGCAGGTATTCACAGCGAAGATCCTGAACCGGAGGATCTGAAAAGCTTCCCGGAATACTTTGCTGGCCATTCTGCCAGTGGCAACAAGATAATCACTTTGCTACATGAAGGTCTGCTCAGCAAGGCTGAACTTGAGAACTACATAAAGGTCGTCAGAGATGTCGATGGTTATCAGACAGTGGACGAATTTGAACATTTCCTTGGCTACAGACACGACGTCAATGTGCCTCACTTCAAAGCTGTTGTCCGGATGCTGTCCGACCAGGGTGCTGAGAAATTCATGCTGAGTGCCTTTACACCAGTGTCCGTGACCACGACTGGCCCGGCAGCTATTAAAGAGTCGGTTGTCGGCATGAAAGAGTACGCCACTGCTGTCATCGCCAACTACGTGCTTGATGATATTGCCTTTGAAAACAGCCGCAGGACGGCAGCATTTCTGGCCAATGTTCAGGATACCCTGACACCTTACGCCCATGCTGCCGGAATATCTGAATCAGAACTGATCAAAGCTATTCATGGCACATCGTTACAGGCTCACGCCACAGCGGTCGAGCAGCAGCTCAATGATTACTGGGTCAAACCTTCAGCCTTTCTGGTACAGGCTGTGACCTGGTACCACTCCAGCTACAAACCACTATTGGTGACCCATGACGTATGGCAGGCTGCCGAGCTGTCCTTCTCGAACATGTTGTTACTCTATCTTCTGGATCTGACCAACAGGGGTGATTACGCCCACAGAATGCTCACACCTTTTCAGCACTGGTTGGAACTTTACGGTGTTGATCCTGATCGAACCGGGCAATATGCCTACCACAGCGGAATTGAAAAATTCTCTGAAGCGGCCGGGCGGCTGGCCATGCCATTGGGCAAGGCGGCTTCCTCAGTCATTCTGCTGAAAACCGGCTCCATGCTGTTTGCCAGACAATACAACGCCAGCCCGCACAGGTATCGCAGCATTTCCCGTCTGGTACCGGAAATAATGAAATCCATGGGTTCCGGACAAGGGGTTCAGGTACCGCTGCTGCACAGTCTGACACCACAAAAAGTGAAAACTCTGGCCTCGGCTACTGCCGGTCTGGTGCTGGGTCCGGTAGCCACTATCGGAGCATACGCTCATGGTCTTGTCTCCTGGTTCACCTATGCTCAGGCATTCGGCTTTGCTCTGGCGTCGAGTCTCACTTTTGACTTCTTCATGAACGACAACAGGATGCTTACTCAATGGCTGGGTGGACCTCTGGGCCGAGGTCTCGACAAGATTAACCGCTGGCGGGGCCTGGGTGAAACGGACGCTGAATATTTGAAACGTACGGCTATTGCCTCACCTCAACGTTTCAGTGAAAACGATGAAGAGTACGCAAACCGCGTTAAAGAAAATGACATGATGCATGGCTGGACTCGACACGAAAATTACCTGCAGTTCCGTGAGCGCCGTGATCGTACCATGAAACTATTTGAAAATGGCTGGGAGAATTACTTCAAGGAAAATGTGCCTAAATGGTCGTTTTCCCATGCAGAAAGTATTCCTTACTCCTACACTCTGGGTGCCTTCTACAATTTGCAACAGGGCGATGAACAGAAAATAAGCGATTGACATTGACAGCCATAAGGGATTAGCAGCGGCTTCCCCACCTGTTGTGCCAGTCACTTTTCACAGTGCTAAAAATACTTAGCTCTGAGGTAGTAGAATGACAAGTGCTCGCCTCAATGTATTAAGCCTGGCTGTGGCCGTTGCAATCAGCTCTTCCATCATTGCCAGCCAGGCACTGGGTGATCGCAGGCTGCTAATAAAGTCTGTTGATATTCTGGACAGTGTACACGTAGAGTATACCCAGAGCGAGGTCATGGTTCAGCCAACCTTAGGTGATGACCGACAACCCATACCCAAATCCTTCACAACCACCTTCACTTATCTGACTCAAACCAGAGCAGGCTACGAGGTTCCTTCTCAAGGCTTCACGGACGTTCTTTCTGGCATCGAGGGAGGTGTTTCCAGTGTTGATCTGTTTGAAACAGACGAGAATGACGTTGCCCGCAAATACACCAAAGTCCTCAAGGTAGGTAATGAGGGGGTCTTCAGGTTTACCCATAACCTTGCCAAAAAGGAACTGGTCATTGAAGTCAGAAACGAAATGACCGATCAGAATTTAATTGAAGCTATTTTAACTCAATCAGGCGACACCCAACCATTAGAACCCTTAACAAAAGTTGCCAGCCCCGAACTACTAACCGCAGTACTGAAAGGCGTCAGTGGAAGTATAGGAAACCTTGGCGAAGTTGATAATTACGTTGCCCTTGCCACTATTGAAGTAGACGAAGTTAAAGTTGACGGGCGTACCTTCATGCGTCTTATCGCAACCGACGATCAGCCCCCGGATCTGCAACGCCTGGGTCAATCGCTCTTTGTCAATGATGAAGCTCTTTTCGCAGCCGCCACATCTGCCTATACCCAGGTTCATCTTCTGGGGAAGGATTTACAACAGGAAGCCCTGAATGATCTGTTGTCCTACCATAAACCCATCGGCTACGTTGTATACATTGAGGATGACTCACAGGCTTATCCTGTGCCCGCTGGTTATCCAAAGCTGGAAGTGAAACAGGCTCCGGGGGAAGCTATTGTTTTCCATAGTCAGAAGCAGAATCCGACTGACATCGCTTTTGTGGAAAGCCTCTATAACCTCCTTCAAAAAGACATCACTGACAACAGCATTCCTCCGGCAACAGCTCAGGTAGAAAAAGATAAGGTCAAAAGTTACCAGTACGTCATTCGAAGCAGGCAAATGGCATTGCTGGAGGAGATAGCTGTTCAGCTCAATAGTGAATCTGGCAGAGCAAAACTGATTACGCTTGCATACTATGAAACTCTCCAGCAGGCATTAACCAGTGCTACTCCGGAAAAAGCAGATAACTTTGAATTCACATCAGGACACATCAGATTGGCTTCGTCAATGGCCACGCCAACCTGGATGCACAGTCAACTCGTAAAACACTTCAGTTTCAAACCCGCCATTAAAAATTTTCTGACCAGTCAGCTCTTTATTCAGAATGTTCAGGAAGTAACAACCATTATAAGCCGTATCAACGAAATGCAGGCCGATGTCTTTGAGGACAACAGAAAGTTTGCTTTCAAAGTCACAGACGACATGGCCAGACAGCTGAATAAGATAGAAAGCGAGCTGGAAGAGCAGCAGCAGGTAAAAGAAGTCAGACTCATCCAGCTTGAAAAGGAGTTAATGCTCATAAGGAACAGAGTCTCTGATGATGTAAAGAGTAAAGTCAGACTTCTTCAACGCAGGAAACAAGTTGAGGATGAGTTTTTAGAGGTTCGTAACCTGATGAGAGGACTGCAAAACCAGTCACAGAAACTTCAGCAGGAAGTCAGAGGAATTCCAAAGCTGGAACAACGCGTACGTGATACCAGAGCAGATATCGCAGCTGTCAGAGCAAATGCCAAAAAAGCATTCAACGCTGAACTGGCAGACGATCTTGGTATTGATGACTGGGATACTAGCAAGACACTCAAAGAACAAGTCAGACTGATCAGAAAAAAAATTGATGAAGTCTTCAGGCTGACGGCCTCAATGGATCCGCCTGTGGGAGATTCTCCCAAAGAAATACTGGCGGCCCTGGAATTACGGCTTGGTATTTTTCTGGTCACTGAAAAGGATCCGGCTGCCCACTTTGAGTTCATTCAAAGACAATTTCATAAATACGCAGAACAGAACCATGAGGTGCTCCTGGAGAAAATGGGTATCGTTGAAAGAGTGCTGGGTCTGGCTCCGAAAAACAATGATGACCTGATAGGCCGTCAATATGCCATTTATCAGGCCATTGAGCAGTGCCTCAAGCAGTCGACAGTTCCGCTCGACCAGGAACATTCTTTTCCGCAACAGGGCACCAGAACAGATGCTAAAAAAGAAGCTGAAATCAAAGCCTTCAATGCAGCCACTGCCAGACATTTAAACATTAAGGATTTTGATAGCAATGCAGACATTGACTCTCAACAAAAGCGGCTGTTTCACAGATTTAAGTCACTGAATGCTGCATTAAAGCGTCTTGATGAAATGAATGTTGAACAAGATCAACTGTTTAACAGATTTCAGTCAATGAATGCTGAAATCGACGAATATCTGGAAAAGCTGCTTTGGAGTATTCGGAAACCAGATGCTAAATACCGCTCGCAAGAAGATGACGTCAAAGTCAGGCAAGATGCTGTGGCAAAAGATTTACCTGTTCCAATGGATGAAGAAAGCACAATAGAACAACGCGACACACTGATAGAAGGAACACATGGCCGTTCCTCCAGCCCTGCAAATTCAAAAGAACAACTGGACGACACCAGAAGAGCGCCCCCCTCCATAGCCAGGCCTGAAGTAACCAGAGAGCTGAGAGCTTTGAAAACAGCTCTGCAGAAGCGCCTCAGTGAAGAAAAAGATTTGTATTTCCATAGCATGGTCATTGCTGAAGACATCAAGAAATACATCAGAGAAGCCAGAAAGCAGTCAGAGGAAGAAGCCCTGATCGTACTGGAAAACCTGGAAAGTTTATTCAACATCAAAATCAATGAAGGAGATGACAAAGCAGTAAGACTTCAAAGGCTTCGTACAAGGCTTGATGATGGTGGTGATATCACGCCCTACGAGCTGGACGAGATGGACAAGATCCTGTTTTGGGAAGCTGACAGCACTGCTCAGGAGGAACCGGCAGAGAGGGATATCAGACTCGGCAGGTTTCGTGAGCGTCTTACCTTTAAAGTCGAAGAATCGCAGCAACGAGCCAGAGAAAAACAGGCAGAATATCTTGCCACTGTGGAGGATGAGCTAAATATCGATCCTTATGAAAACCCTGCCGCTAAAGAAAGAGGCAGAACTTTGACAACTAAACTGGCCAGTATTCTAGAGGTAAAGTTTGCTACAGGTGCCAGCCTGTCTGACCATCAGTATGATCTGAGACGCAGAATTAAGGTAGTACGGAATAAAGTAAACACAGCCGTTAAAGATAAAAATGATGAATCTATCAAGAGAGTCTATAACCATAGAATTGCTCATCGACTTAACATTGAAGACTATCAGGATGATGCCACTATAGCCGACCAAAACAGTCTGATTGATGCAAAACTCCAGCAGCTGGACAAAGACGTCATTGTAGCGGGCCAGCCTGATATTGATGAACGTATCGCCGCCATTGAAGATGAGTTTGACAGGCGAATGGCTCCTCAGGGATCCAAGCCCCGATTCGTGCTTGATCGTTGTCTGGCTGAAGCCAGACGAGGACTGGAAGAAGCTGAAAGTGAACTGGCAGATGTTAATCGCAAACTGAATGCTATTGGTCACAAACAAGTCGTTTTTGTGAGTCGTGATGACGTTGAACCCATCTCGGATGAAGACGACAGAGCTTTCAATCAGGCAATGAAACATATTCAGACCGAACTGGGTCTGCCTGTGGGTGATGAACAAACCCCTGAAGAACGAGTAGACGACATCAGACATTTCATGGGGGAGCAAGGTGCAGATAGACGAGATGAAATCGTTGAGCAACTGGGAGCTGTCGCAAAAGCTCTGAACATCCGGATAAAAGGCGGCCCGGGATCACCGCTAAAAGCTGACTACATTATTGCCATTTCCGCCTCTGCAGAGGCTCATGATTGGGACGAAATCAATGCAGCCGATGAAGCATTGGGTGAACTGCCTTTAACCAGGAAAAAATATTCTCAGGCCAAAGAATTCCTCCATGAGCATGACAGAAAAGCTAAGGACGCAGCATCTGCATTGTTGCAAAAAATTAGTGCACAAGAGAATCTGGATCTTAAAAAGGAGGAGATTAACCGTTCCGGAGACGCAGATCAAAAGGCTAAAACCGGACTTGAAAACAAAATGGCACTGCCGAAGACAGCCCCGGAACAAAAAAGTGACACTGAACCAGAAACATTGAAAACCCCGGAGGCTCATGAGGCAGAGATTAAAGCCACTGAAGATGCCCAGGGTCCTGAACCAGACTTTACTGAGAACAGAAAACGGGTTAATGCCCTGAGAAACAAACCTCAGGTCAGGGAATTCCTGGATAAGCATGACCGAGAAAGTATGGACGCGGCATTAGCAGAATTTCAAAAGAGTATTGCGTTGAAGTACCCGGATCATAGTAGAGAGGAGACTGAGAACGAAATTGAACCGCTGAATGCAGTCCTGAAGAAGAAAAGTGACGCTGCAGCAAAAGCTTTGGAAGTTCTGGAGGCTCATGAAGCGGATATTAAAACCACTGAAGAAGCCGTGGGTCTCAAACCAGGCACCAGTGACATCAGAAAAAGGGTTAATGCCCTGAGAATCAAAAGGGTAGAACTGGGTGGTAATGATGGTCATGGCTGCAAGATTCAGCAACTGATTCAGGAACAGGCCCGTCTGACATTTGAGAGAGAAGTCTGGAAAGCAGACATTAAGAAAATGAAGGAAAACCTGAAGACTGCTCAGGAAGCCGTCGAAAATTATCGCGCTCCCTTCCAACACACGCCGAGACAAGTAAAAGTTTTGGACGCTATCCTCGAATTCATGCAGCAGCACCCTCTCAAAAAACAAGCCCTGGAGGCTGCATTTGGCCTGACAGAAGCAGCAATAGAGTACGGAACACCTTTCCTTACAACTTTCCATTTTGACGATGAATTTGCACCCATTCGCTTACAGGCATTGGTCGGAGACAGACTGACGTTTGAGCAGGCCAGTCAGATTGTGGAAGTCTTCAGGATTTTGCAGAGGGACTTCCCGGTAAGCCTTTACAAGCCTCTGGAAAATCAGCCTGTGGATGCGCTGGAAGAACTCGAGTATCTGGTTTTCAGAGCCAGGAATGAGATGGAAACAGGGGCTCAACATTACGACGATGTCATTAAACGCATAGGCTCAACAGGCATTCAACACTTCGGGCACGAAACAGAGAATTTGAAAGGCTTCTCGGAATACTTCGCCAGCCATTCGGCCAGTGGTAACAAGATCATAGCTCTGCTACGGGAGGGTCTGATCAGCAAGGTTGAACTTGAGAACTATATGAAGATCAGCAGAAGTATTGATGGTTATCTGACAGGGAACGAATTTGAACACTTCATTGGCTGTAGACAAGGCGTCCATGTGCATCAGTTTAAAATGGTTGTCCGGATGCTGTCCGACAAGGGTGTTGAGGAATTTATGAAAAGTGCCTTTACACCTGTGCCCACGATCGCAACTGGTCCGGTAGCGATGAAAGAGTCTGTTGTCGGCATGAAAGAGTATGCCACCGCTGTCGTCGCCAACTACATACTTGATGATATTGCCTTTGAAAATGGCCGCAGGACGGCAGCATTCCTGACCAATGTTCAGGATACCCTGACACCTTATGCCAATGTTGCTGACCTGTTTGAGTCAGACCTGATAAAGATTATCCATAGCGTATTGATGCAGGCTCACGCCGCTGCGGTTGAGTACCAGCTAAAGGATTACTGGCTCAAACCTTCAGCCTCTCTGGTACAAGCTGTCCCCTGGTACTACACCAGCTACAAACCACTACTGGCAGTGACTGGGGCCTGGAAAGCTGCCAAAGCGTCCTTGTTAAACACGGAGGAACTCTACATTCTGGATCTCACCAACAGGGGGGATTATACGCACAGAATGATCATACCTTTTCAGCACTGGTTGGAACACTATGGTATTGATCTTGATCGAACCGGCCAATATGCCTACCACGGCGGAGTTGAAAAAGTCTCTGAAATGCTCGGGCTGTTCATGCCCTATGGCAGGGCCGGTTCTTCAGTCATACTGTTGACAACCGGCTCCAGACTGTTCACCAGACAGTTCCATGCCAACCCGCATATGTATCGCAGTATCTCCCGTCTGGTGCCCGAAATGGTGAAATCCATGGGTTCCGGACAGGGGGTTCAGGTACCCCTGCTGCACAGGGTAACACCACAAACAGTAAAAACGCTGGCCTCCGCCACAGCCGGTCTGGTTATGGGCCCGGTCTCCACTGTTGGAGCATACGCTCATGGTCTTATATTCGGATTTACCTGCGCTCAAATGTTAGGTTTTGCACTGGCGTCTAGCCTCACTTTCGACTTCTTTATGAACGACAACAAGCTGCTCACTCAATGGCTGGGTGGCCCCCTGGGCCGCAGTCTCGACAAGATTAATCGCTGGCGGGGCGTGGGTGAAACGCACGATGAATATTTGCAACGTACGGCTGTTGCCTCTCCTCAACGCTTCACTGAAACCGATGAAGAATACGCAAACCGTGTTAAAGCAAACAACACGATGTACGGCTGGACTCGACATGAAAATTATCTGCAGTTTCGTGAACGCCGTGATCGCACCATGAAACTGTTTGAGAATGGCTGGGAGAAATACTTCAGGGAAAATGTGCCTAAATGGTCGTTTTCCCATGCAGAAAGTATTCCTTACTCCTACACTCTGGGCACCTTCTACAATTGGCAACAGGGCGATGACAAGAAGGCGCCTGTTCATGGTAAGAGAAACGCCTCTCAATAAAGCTTTATATCGACCACCTCAGGCGAGCTCGAAACTGATGACAAGTGGGGCAAGCAGGAAAAGTAGCATAAGCGGAAAAGTCCTGTTGAATTAATCAGGCAACAGGCAACGACCTGCAATGACCGCTAAGACGCTAACGTCAAGTGTCACCTTTCCTTCTGAGCCCGACTTCTGAGCCAGCAAAGTCTGAAGCCAATCAAACAAGCGATTAAAAGCCGCTTCCTCATTGGTTGTGGCAATTTGTGGCAATCGATTTTCACAGTACTGAAAATACTTAGCTCTGAGGTAGTAGAATGACAAATGCTCGCCCCAATGCGCTGAGCCTTGCAGTGGCCGTTGCAATCAGCTCTTTCATTATTGCTACCCAGGCACTGGCCGATCGCAGGCTGCAGACAAAATCTGTCGATATTTCCGACAATAAACATGTAGAGTTTACCCACAGCGAGGTCAGGATTCAGCCAACTTTAGGTGATGACCAGCAACCCATACCCAAATCCTTCACAACTACCTACCCTGATCAGACTCAGGCCAGAGCAGGCTATAACGTTCCTTCTGAAGGTTTCACGGACGTTCTTTCTGGCATCGAGGGTGGTGTTTCCAGTGTTGATCAGTTTGAAACAGGTGACAATGACGTTGCTCAGAAATACACCAAAGTTCTGAAGGTTGGTAATGAGGGGATCTTCAGGTTTACCCATAACCTTGCAGAAAAGGAACTGATCATTGAAGTCAGAGACAGGATGACATCCCGGAATTCAATCAGGGCTGTTCGCGCTCAATTGGCCGACACCGAACGTTTAGAACCTCTGACAAAAATTGCCGACCCCGAACAACTGGCCGGAGTATTGAAAGCCGCCAGTGAAAGAGCAGGAAGCCTTGGCGCAGCGGATAAGTACACTGTTCTTGCCTCCATTAAAGTAGACGACGTTGAAGTGAACCGGCGCACCTTCATGCGTCTCGTCGCTTCAGGCGATCAGCCTCCTGAACTGCAGCGGCTGGATAAATCGCTCTATATCAATGATGAGGTTCTTTTAGCCGCAGCCACCTCAGCCTATACCCAGGTTTATGTTCTGGGAGAGATTTTACAACAGGAAGCTCTGAATGAACTTTTGGCATACCAGAAACCTGTCGGATATGTTGTACACGCTGAGGATGAAACAGAGGCTTATTATGTGCCTGATGGTCATCCAAGACTGGAAGTGACACAGACTCCGGGGGAGATTATTGTTTTCCGGGGTCAGAAGCAGAATCCGACCGATATTGCTTTTGTACAAGGCCTCTTAAACCTGAGAGAGGAAGATATCGCTGATACCCCCGCTCCAGCAGTCAGGGTAAAGGTCAAAAAAGACAGGCTCAAAAGCTATCAGTACATCATCCGAAGCAAGCAGATGGCAATGCTTGAGGAGTTTGCTACGGATCTGGCTGCCTATTTCGGTGTTGAATTTAAAGAAAATAAACTGTTGATGCTTGCACGCTATGAAGCGCTTCAGCAGGCATTGACCAGTGCTAATCCCGATAATGCAGATGAATTTGAATTCACACCAGCACATATCAAAGTCGCTTCCTCGGTCATGACGCCAATCTGGATACAGGTGCAACTCGAAAAGCACTTCAACTTCAAACCGTTACTGAGAGATCTTCTGACCAGCGAGCAATTTGTTCAACAAGTTCAGAAAGTTATACCCGTTGCAACGGAATTGTCTGCCGATACTTTTGGAGACGACGCCAGGTTTGCTACCCGAGTCTTTGGCGACATGACCAGACAGCTGCTTGAGATGGAAGACAAGCTGGAGGGGCTGAGTTTAAAAGCAGGCAAACTCGGCGAGCTTAAAAACTTCTTACAGTATTTAAGTGAAATAGCCAATATCAGCGTAGCGAAAAAGCAGAGAGCACAAGAACTCAAGAGGCTAATTGACGAGCAGCTGGAATGGCTTTTTCAAGATTGGAAACACGTGAAAAAATGGGTCGATAAACTTCGCCAGGAAGCCGATCAAATCCCGGAGCTGGAACAACAAGTTCGTGTCGCCAGAGTGAAAGCCACAAAATTTCGCAACTCTCAACTGGCAGCAGAACTTGGCATTGATGACTGGGATGATACCCAGCCCGACAATGAGCAAGAGAGACTCATCATAGAGAGGATTGATGAAATCATCAGAGCAGTTGCCTCAACGGCTGCCGTAACAGAAAAGTCTAAGGAAAAGACAGTTAAAACAAAACTCGCGGCTATTGAGGATCTGCTGGGTCTGGATCCGGATAACCAGGATGATCTGGAAGCTCGTCATCAGGCCATTAATCAGCAACTTGAGCAACGGGTAGCTCAGGCAGGTCATCAAGTTTTTCAGCATCAACAACTGGAAAACCGATTATGGTTAAAGGATCTTCAGGAAGAAGTCAGTCGAATTCCAGCGCTGCAAAAAGAATTTCGTGACTCAATACTGACAGAAAGAGAAGATTACAACACTCAAATGGCAAAAGAGCTTGGTATTGAGAACTGGGATAATACTGAACCACCAGAAGAGCAAGCCAGACTCATCAGACAGAAAATTAATGAAATCAGCCGACCTGTTGCGACAACAGATGCCCCGACAGAACAGCCTCGGGGAGACGCTGTAAAAGCAAAACTGGCGGCCATTGAAAACGAGCTTGAGATTAATCCAGCCAGTGAAAACGATCTGGATGCCCGCTACCACTTTATTCAAGAGCACCTGCAAGAAAAGTTAGAACTCACTGATAAGGCAATCGACAACAGACTGGCTACCATTGAAGTACAGCTCGGACTGATCCCGAATAACGACAATGAGCCGGAAGTCCGTTGCCAGACCATTCAAAAACAACTGAAGCAGAAGCTGAAGCTGGCCCAGTTCGATAAGGAACTTCTTCAGAGCACCGGAACATATAGTGAAGAACTGACTGCAGTCAAAGCCCGCTATTTAAACATTGCTGCGCAATTAAACATTGAGGATTTTGACGGCAATGCCGAAATTTTTGCGCAGCAGGATCGCCTGCTTATGAAACTACAGACCATCAATGCGCATCAAAAACACCGGCTTAAGAAACTTGAGGCAATCAATGTTCAGGACGGGATGAAAGAAGCTTCCCTCAAGGTCAGGGAAAATGCTCTGGCGAACATTCTCGGTATTGAGATGAATGAAGAGCGCACATTAGAGGATCGAAGCGCCCTGATAGATGCAGCCTATAGCAAGGTTATCGAGTTTGCAGATTTGCAAGAAAAACTGAAAGACATCAGAACTCCGGGGCACCCCAGAGCCAAACCGGAAGTCCTCCGGAAACTGGGTGCTGTAGAAAAAGCTCTGAAGATGAAAGACCTCAATGAAGAGGACGATGTCTACCACCGTCGTCAGGCTATTGCTGATGACATGCAGACATACATCAAAGAAGCTGCCCAGCGGGCAGAGGAAGAGGCTCTGGAAATACTGGAAACAATGGAGGAAATACTCAACATCAAAGTCAATGAAGATGATGACAAAGCAGCAAGGCTTTGCAACGTGCGCTTAAAACTTGACGGCGAAGATGTTTCAGAAGACCTGCTGGATCAGATACATAATGCCCTCGGAGTTGAAGTCAGAACACTACTGGATGAGAAGGCTATGAAACTCGATTGGCTTCGAGTGCGTCTTGACTATAAAGTCGAGAGTTGGGAGGAGCGAGCCAGAGATCAACAGACAAAATGGCTTAAAGCAATAGAGGAAAAGCTGAACATCAAACCGGATGAAAACGCTTTTGCCAAAGAAAGAGACGAGGTATTGGTTTTTAGACTGGCCAGGGATCTGGAGGTGGAATTAGAAAAAGATACCAACCTGTCTGACCAGAAGGATGTTCTGAAAGCCAGAATTTACGCATTATTGGATGAAGTAAACGAAGTCTATGAAGATGAAAGTGTCAGAAGAGACAGAAATAATGCAATGGCTCGTCAACTCAACGTTGAAGACTATAAGGACGATGCCAGCATCGACGAACAGAACAGTCTGATTGAGCAGAAACTGTACCAGCTGGATGTCGAAGTTAAAAAAACGGCTGAGCCTGATGTCGATGAGCGTATCGCCGCCATTGATGATGAGCTTGACAGGCTAATGGCAGGCCTGGGACCTAAACCCCGATACGTTCTTGATCGTGAACTGGCCACCGTCAGGCGAGCAATAAATGAAGCTGAAAGTGAACTGACAGATGATCATCGCAGACTGGCGACTCTGAATCCTCATCGCAAACCATCGTTGTTTGAGATTCACGATGGTGTCCAGCCTGTCTCGGATGAGGACGGCAGCGCTCTCAATCAGGCAACGAAACGAACTCAGAGCAAATTGGTTCCGTCTGCAGATGATAAGAAAAACCTCGAAGAACGTTTAGAGTACTTAACACGTTTACTTCAGATGATCGATGCCAAATTACAAGGTCAGGACATTGATACACTGGAAGCTGCTGCAAAAGATCCGAACATCCAGACAAAAGGTGACTCCGGATCACTGAAAGCATTTGATTATCTCATTAAAGTCTCCACAAGTTCTCATGAGCCTGACGTAATCGATACCGCCGACGAGGCATTGGGGGAACTGCCTTTAACCAGGAAAAGGTACTCTCTGATCACGCAATTCCTGCATGATTACGAGAGGAAAATTGTCGGTCTGGCCTCTGAAATGGTTGAAATGAATTCTGCACAAGAGAATCCGGATCCTGAAAAGCAGAAGACTACCGATTTTGGAAGCATCGATGAGAAGGCTGAAACCAGGAATAAGAACGAAAGAGAGCAGCTGATTCCCACCCCGAGGAAGAAAAGTGATTTTTTTTCAAGAGCGAAAAAAATTCTGTCGGAGAATGAAGAGGCTCTTGAGGTCACTGAAAAAGCCCTGGGCCTAAAGCCAGACCCTTCAGACACCAGTGCACAACGGCTTATTGCCCTGAGAGACAAACGGATAGAACTGGGCGGGTTTGATGGTACTGGTGGCAAGATCCAGCAACTGATTCAGGAACAGGCCCGTCTGGAAGCCAGGATTGAAGCCGGGAAAGTAAACATTGAAAGAATGAAGGAAACTCTTAAGACTGCAGAAAACGCCGTCCAGAATGAGGGTGGCCCCTCTCAGTTTACACTGAAGCAGGAAAAAGCCCGCAAAGCTATGCTCCTGTTCATGCAGCAGCACTCTCTCAAGAAGCAGGCTCTGGAAGCCGCAATGGGTTTGGCAGAGTCTGCAGAAAGGAATGGTAAGTTAGTACCCTACCTTGCGACTTTTAATTTTGACGGTGAATTTGCACCGATTCGCTTGCGGGCTATGGTCGGAGACGACCTGACGTTTGATCAGGCCGGACGGATTGTGGAAATCTTCAGGAGCCTGAAGACTCAATCCCCGGCAACCCCACTGGAAGATCAGCCTCTAAGTGCCCTGGAAGAAGTCCAGCGTCTGATGGACAGTGCCAGAATGGAGTTGAAAAAAGGCACACAGCTATACGACGATGAAATCTTTGGCATGGGCTCAGCAGCCATTCATTACGTAGCGCATGAACCAGGGGACCAGAAAAGCTTCCCGGAATACTTCGCCAGCCATTCTGCCAGTGGTAACAAGCTCATCACTTTGCTCCGTGAAGGTTTGATCAGCAAGGTTGAACTTGAGAACTTTATGAAGGCCGTCAGAGGTGTCGATGGTTATGAGGTAGAGGGTGAATTTGGACACTTTATTGCCTGCAGACACGGTGCCGACATGCTTCACTTCTGCAAGGTTGTCAGGATGCTGTCCGACAAGGGTGCTGAGGAGTTTATGCAGAGTGCCTTTATTCCTGTGACCGTGACTGCCCCTGGCCCGGCAGGTATGAAGGAGTCTGTTGCCGGTATGAAAGATTATGCAGCGGCTGTCATCGCCAACTACGTGCTTGACGATATTGCCTTTGAAAATGGCCGCAGGACAGCAGCATTTCTGGCCAATACTCAGGATACCCTGACACCTTACGCCAATGTTGCCGGACTATCGGAATCAGAACTGATCAAGGCCATTCATGACATATTGATGCAGGCTCATGCTGCAGCGGTTGAGCGCCAGCTAAAGGATTACTGGGTTAAGCCTTCAGCCTTTCTGGTACAGGCTGTCACCTGGTACTACTCCAGCTACAAACCCCTACTGGTGTTGGCTGACGCCTGGCAGGCTGCAGTACTATCGCTCACAAACATGTCTTTCCTCTATCTCCTGGACCTGACCAACAGGGGTGATTACACGCACAGGATGCTGACACCTTTCCAGCACTGGATGGAGCGCTACCGTGTTGATCTTGACCGAACTGGCCAATATTTCGGGCACACTGAACTTGAAAAACTCTCTGAACTGGGCGGGCTTGCAATGCCGCTGGGTAAGGCTGCTTCTTCAGTCATTCTGCTCAGAACCGGCTCCATGTTGTTTGCCAGACAGCACCATGCCAACCCCCGGATGTATCGCAGCATTTCCCGTCTGGTACCCGAAATAGTGAAATCCATGGGTTCCGGACAGGGGGTTCAGGTACCGCTGCTGCACAGGGTGACCCCACAAAAAGTGAAAACGCTTGCCTCTGCCGCAGCCGGTGTCGTATTAGGTCCGGTAGCCACAGTCGGATCATACGCCCACGGACTTCTATCTGGGTTCACCTATGCTCAAACCTTTGGATTCGCTCTGGCGTCGAGTCTCGCTTTTGATTTCTTCATGAACGACAACAAGATGCTCACTCATTGGCTGGGTGGACCTCTGGGGCGAAGTCTTGACAGGATTGATCGCTGGTGGGGCCTGGGTGAAACAGACGATGAGTATTTGCAACGCACCGCTGTTGCTTCGCCTCAGGGCTTCAGTGAGACCGATGAAGAATATGCAAGCCGTGTTAAAGCCAACAACACGATGTATGGCTGGACTCGACACGAAAATTACCTGCAGTTCCGTGAACGCCGTGATCGCACCATGAGACTATTTGAGAATGGCTGGGAGAAATACTTCCGGGAAAATGTACCTAAATGGTCGTTTTCCCATGCAGAAAGTATCCCTTACTCCTATACTCTTGGCGCCCTTTACCAATCGCAAAAGGGCGATGATCAGAAGTTTCACAATCATGATAAGAGAAATGCCCCTCAATCAGGCTTTTTACCTGCAACCTCGGCAGCATACAGTCTTGATTAAAAGCTGCTTGTCCGTCCAATCATTTTTCACAGCAATATTTTTCACAGCAATAAAAGCACCCTACTCTGAGGCAGCAGAATGACAAATGTCGGCCCCAATGCATTAAGCCTTGCAGTGGCCATTGCAATCAGTTCTTCTGTTATTGGAACAGAGGCACTCGCTGATCGCAGGCTACAGATAAAATCTGTCGATATTCAGGGCAATAAACATGTGGAGTTTATCCAGAGTGAGGTCATGGTTAAGCCAACTTTGGATCATGACCAGCAGCCAATAGCCAAATCCTTTACCACCACTTACCCTGATCAGACTCAAGTCAGAGCAGGCTATGACGTTCCTTCCGAAGGCTTCACAGACGTTCTTTCTGACATCCAGGGTGGCGTTTCAACTGTTGATCAGTTTGAAACAGACGACAATGACGTTGCTCAGAAGTACACCAAAATCCTGAAGGTGGGTAATGAGGGGATATTCAGGTTCACCCATAACCTTGAAGACAGCAAACTGGTCATTGAAGTCAGAGACGGAATGACCCGTCAGGATTCAATTGAGGCTGTTCGCACTCAACCAGGTGGTATCCGACCATTGGAACCGTTAACAAAAGTCGCCAGTCCCGAGCAACTGGCCGGGGTGCTGAAAGGCGCGCATGAAAGAGCGGGAAATCTTGGCGAAGCTGATCACTATGTCACCCTTGCCGCCCTTACAGTAGGTGAGATTGAAGTGAACGGGCGCACTTTTATGCGTCTTATCGCTGCAGGCGATCAGCCTCCTGAACCGGAGCGTTTGGGTGAATCGCTCTTTGTCAATGATGAGGCGCTTTTCGCAGCAGCCACCTCTGCCTATACCCAGATTTATCTTCTCGGAGAAGATTTACAACAGCGAGCTCTGGATAAGCTCTTCTACTACAATCAGCCTCTTGGCTATGTTGTCACTGTCGAGGATGACACTCAGGCTTATCCTGTGCCTTGGGGTTATCCAAAACTGGAACTAACTGAGGCTACGGGAAAGGTTATTGTTTTCCGTGGTCAGAAGCAGAATCCGACCGATCTCACTTTTGTGGAAAGCCTCTATGCCCCCTTGGATGGATTCGACCTTAATGATAATGACCCCATTGCACAGTTTAAAAAAGGTAAGGTCAAAAGCTACCAATACGTCATTCGAAGCAGGCAGATGGAGCTGCTGGAGAAGTTTGCTGCTGATTTAGCTATACAGCACGATGCTGAACTTGAAGAGGATAAAATAGTATTGCTTGCGTACTATGAATCTGTTCAGCAGGCATTAACCATTGCTACTTCATACGGAACCGATGAATTTGAACTCAAAGTAGGACATGTCGGTGCTGCGTCATCGGCTATTGCGCCGGGCTGGATGTTGTTTCAACTCGAAAAACGCTTCAGTTTCAAACCCGCATTCAAGGATCTTCTGACGAGTCGACATTTTCTTCACAACGTTCAAAAAGGTACAGACTTTGTCAACAAACTGATGCAGCAATTTGCTATTGGAGAAGATACAACATTTGTTAAAAAAGTGATTGGTAACGTGGCCCGTCAGCATCTTGAGTTAGAAAACACGCTGGAAGAGGAGCTGGCAAAAGCGGCCGAACTTGGCGAGCTAAACAAAAAATCACTTCACGAAATGAAGGAAGACGTTGAAAGAATGGCTATTGCCATTGATCAGAATGAGTATAAGCTCAGAGTAGAGCAAATCGAACAGAAACTTGAGAAGAATATTGAGCTGTTTGCTATCGAACTGAAAGATCTGAAAAATCAGAATCAGATGCTTCAGCAGGAAGCCGATCGAATTCCATACCTGAAACAAGAGGTGCTTGACGTTGCAGCAAAAACCATAAGGGCTCGCAACACAGAACTGGCAATAGAGCTTGGCATGGCTGACTGGGATGATACTCAGCCACCCGAAGAACAAACCAGACTCATCAAAAATAAAATCCATGAAAACAATCAGGCCAAAGCCGCAACATTTACTGCAAGTGGACAGCCTGATAAAGAAACTGTAAAAGCAAAACTGGCAGCCATTGAAAGCGAGCTCAGTATCACCCCGGTCGATGAAAACAATCTGGATGCCCGCTTTCAGTCTATTCAACAGCATATGCAACATCAGGCAACACTGGCCAATGAGAGAACCCGGCGCAGACTGGCTACCATTGAAGGTCAGCTCGGTCTGAGCCCGGATAACGACGCTGACCTTGAAGCCCGTCACTGGGCCATTCAGCAGCGCATTCGGCAGCAGGGATCGGAGGTGTTTCAACATCTTCAGCAACAGAGCACCAGAACAGATACTGCAAAAGCAGCTGAAATCAAAACCCGCTTCGCAACCATTGCCGCACGTTTAGACATTCAGGATTTTGATAGCAATGCAGATATTGAGACTCAACAAGAATGCCTGCTCGAAAAAATCAAGACAATGAATGTCCAACCAGAACGCCTGCATCACAGTACTCAAACAATCAATAAACAACAGGACTCAGAGAATTCTTACACCAGGCCCGAAAAATCTGCTCTGGCAGCGCCCCCTGGCCAAGACCAGAGTGAGCTGAATGAAGTCATCACGACAGAAGAGCTCAATGCTCTGAGGTCAACAATGCATTCCACGCTTCTCAGGAATGCAGCACTGGAAGAGCAACTGAAAGACATCATCACACCAGGCCAGTCCAAAGCCACGCCTGAAGTTCTTGAGACACTTCGTGCCGCAGAAAGAATTCTGCAGCAGAGTCACGTCAATGAAAGGGAAGATATATATTACAATCGTCAGATCATTTCTGAAGACATACGTCGATACATCAGTGAAGCCAGACAGCGGGAAGAGTCAGGGGCCTGGATCATATTGCAACTCCTGGAAGACAATCTCGGCATCGGTCACAGAGTCAGTGAAAGTGATGGCACAGCAGCAAAACTGGCAAGGGTTCTTACAAAACTTGATGGCGGTGATGTCTCAAATGACCAATTGGCTGACATAGACCAGCTTCTCCGGATGGCAACTGACAGGCCAGATCTGGAGGGTGATCCGGTGCCGGTGGATGTCTTGCTCTCCGATATTCGTGACTGTCTCAACTTATTGATCAACGAATCGGATCAGCGAGCCAGAAAACGACAGGCAAATCAGCTTATCGCTTTGGAAAACGCGCTAAGTATCTCACCTCAACATCGGGATGAAGAAGTGTTCAAAGTGGGTCAGCCTGAGGTTAATGAGCGTATCGCAGCCATCGAGAATGAGCTTGACAGACAAATGGCTCGCCTGGGACCCAAGCCCCGATTCGTCCTTGATCGTGATGTCGCCTTGGCCAAACGAGAAATTAAAGGAGCTGAAAATGATCTGGCAGCTTTTCATCACAAACTGAATAAGCTTCGTGGCAAAAACCTGGTATTTGCGGGGAACCTTGCTGATCTCCAACATATCCCGGATACAGAAAACCTGGCTCTCAACCAGAGAATGAAAGAAGTTCAGATCGACTTGGGTCTGGCTGCAAGTGACGAGCAAACCACTAAAGAGCGACTAAAAGACATCAGGCATTTCCTGCAGGAATCCAGTGCAGAAAAACGAGATGAAATCCTTGGGGAACTGAGAATCAAATCAGGTCTGGACATCCAGACAACAGGTGACCCCGGTTTAGAGGAAGCATCTTATTATTTGATTGCCACCGCATCCTGTGCAGATTCTCATGGTCAGAACGAAGACGATGAAGCCTTGGGTCAACTGCTTTATAACAGGAAAAGGTACACTCAGCTCACAGACTTTCTGCGTGAACACGACAGGAAGAGTATGAAAGTGACCATTGCAAAGAATACACAAGAGTATCTGGAGCGTAAAAAATGCGAGGTTATCGATCCAGGAGACTTCGATGAGCAGGCTAAAGCCGAACGGGAAAACGAAATGGCCTGGCTGAATTTAGCCCTTGAGCAATCCAGTGATGCGGTATCAAAAGCAGAAACCGCTCTGACGGATTTTCATAAAGCGGTTCTTGAAACCACTGAAAAAGACGTGGGTCTTGAACCAGCCCCTGCTGACACCCTTGAACAAAGGCTTAATGCCCTGAGAAACAGAAAGGTAGAGTATGGAGGAAATGATGGTTATGGTGGCACTGTCCGACACCTGATTCAGGAACAGGCTGATCTGCAAGGCAAGATTGAATTAAGGAAAGCAGACATTGAGAGAATAAAAGGAGTCCTTAAGGCTGCAGAGCAAGCTGTCGACAGTGACTCTGGTCCCTTCCAGTACACGCCGAAACAGGTAAAAGTTCTGGACACTATCCGTAAATTCACGCAGCAGCACCCTCTCAAAAAACAGGCTCTGGAAGCCGCAATTGGCCTGAGAAAAGCGGCAAGAGAAAGCCGTAAGTTAGCACCCACGCTTTCAGCTTTTGATTTTGACAATGAATTTGCAGTGATTCACATACAGGGGCAGCTCGGGGACAAACTGTCGTTTGAACAGGCCAGTCGGGTGGTGGAAATTTTCAAGAGCCTGAAGACCTTCCCGGAATCCACTCTCGAGCCTATTGCAAATCGACCTGAGAGTGCTATCAAACAGGTCGAAACTCTGTCGGCATGGGCCACCCGTCAGATAGAAACAGGGGCCCAACAATACGACGACCTGATTCGCGACATGGGCAAAACAGCCATTCACTTCGTCGAGCATGAACCTGGGGGCCTGAAAAGCTTCCCGGAATACTTCGCCAGCCATTCTGCCAGTGGTAACAAGATCATCACTTTGCTCCGTGAAGGTTTGATTAGCAAGGTTGAACTTGAGAGCTACATAAAGATCATCCGAATTGTAAAGGTCGTCAAAGGAGGTGCCCCTGGTTATCCGGCACAGGGCGAACTTGATTACTATATTCGCCACAAACACGGCGTCGACACGCACCACTTCTGGAGGGCTGTCAGGACGCTGTCCGAAAAAGGCGCTGAAGAGTTTATGCACAGCGCCTTTATTCCCGTGACCGTGACTGCAACCGGCCCGGCAGGTATGAGAGAGTCTGTTGCCGGTATGAAGGAGTACGCAACAGCTGTTATCGCCAACTACGTGCTGGATGATATTGCCTTTGAAAATGGCCGCAGGACAGCAGCATTTCTGGCCAATATTCAGGATACCCTGACACCTTACGCCAATGCTGCCGGAATATTGGAATCAGAACTGATCAAGGTTACCCATGACACATTGATGAAAGCTCAGGCCACCGCAGTTGAGCTTCAGCTAAAGGATTACTGGGTCAAACCTTCAGCCTCTCTGGTACAGGCTGTCACCTTGTACTACATCAGCTACAAACCACTACTGGCAGCGACTAAGACCTGGGATGCTGCCGGAGTGTCCTTGTTAAACACGCTGGGCATCTACATTCTGGATCTCACCAACAGAGGGGATTACATGCACAGAATGATCATACCTTTTCAGCACTGGTTGGAATACTATGGTATTGATCTTGACCGAACCGGCCAATATGTCTACCACGGCGGAGTTGAACAAGTCTCTGAAATGCTCGGGCTGGCCATGCCCTTTGGCAGGACCGAATCTTCAGTCATACTGCTGGCAACCGGCGTTATGCTGTTTACCAGACAAAACCATGCTAACCCGCATATGTATCGCAGTATTACCCGTCTGGTGCCCGAAATAGTAAAATCCATGGGTTCCAGGCAAGGGGTTCAGGTACCTCTGCTGCACCGGGTGACACCTCAAAAAATAAAGACTCTGGCCTCGGCCACAGCTGGTCTGGTGCTGGGTCCGGTAGCCACTTTCGGAGCATACGTTCATAGCTTTTTATTTGGAATCACCCATGCACAAATCTTCGGATTCGTACTGGCGTCAAGCCTCACTTTCGACTTTTTTATGAACGACAACAAGATGCTCACTCAATGGCTGGGTGGACCTCTTGGACGTAGTCTTGACAAAATTAATCGCTGGTGCGGCCTGGGTGAAACGTACAATGAGTATTTGCAGCGTACCGCTATTGCTTCACCTCAGGGCTTCAGTGAAACCGATGAAGAATATGCAAGCCGTGTTAAAGCCAACAACACCCTGTATGGCTGGACTCGACACGAAAATTACCTGCAGTTCCGTGAACGTCGTGATCGCACCATGAAACTGTTTGAGAATGGCTGGGAGAAATACTTCCGGGAAAATGTACCTAAATGGTCGTTTTCTCATGCAGAAAGTATTCCCTACTTCTTCACTCTCGGAGCCTTTTACGAATCGCAAAAGAGCGATGATCAAAAATTTCACAATCATGATAAGAGAAACGCCCCTCAATCAAGCTTTCCGTGATACGAGAAATGCCCCCTCAATCAAACTTTCTACCCAGCGCTGAGGTATCCGGATGACAAATGCCCGCCCCCGTGCATTAACCCTTGCAGTGGCCATTGCCATCGGCTCTTCCATCATGGCAACTCAGGCACTGGCGACACGCAGACTTCAGACAAAATTTGTCGGTATTCAGGACAATGGACAAGTGCAGCTCTTCCGGAGTAATGTCATAGTTAAACCAACTCTTGATGATAACCAGCAGCCAATACCTAAATCCTTTACCACCACCTACCCTGATATGTCTCATTTCAGTGACGACTATATCTTTCCTACTTTTATAGGCGTTCTTCCTGGCATCAACGAGGGCGTTTCCATTGTTGATCTGTTTGAAACAGATGAGAATAGCGTTGCTCAGAAATACACCAGAACCCTGAAGGTGGGTGATGAGGGCGTCTTCAGGTTCACCCATAACCTTGAAGAAGAAGAACTGGTCATTGAAGTCAGGGCCGGAATGACCGATCGGGATTCAGTTGCCGCTGTGCTTGAGCAAATGGAAGGCTTCGAATCACTGGAACCCTTAACAAAAACTGCCTCACCCTACATACTGGACGAAGTGCTCGTAGCTGCCGGAAACAGGGCAGGAAAACTCGGCACAAGTGATCATTATGTTGCCCTTGCCACCATTGAAGTAGACAAGGTTGCAGTGAATGGGCGCACCTTCATGCGTCTTGTCGCTGCAGGCGACCAGCCCCCTGACCTGCAGCGTCTGGGTCAGTCACTCTTTGTCAATGATGATGTTCTGCTGGCAGCCGCCACCTCTGCCTATTTTCAGGTTCATGTACTGGAACGGGATATACAACAGCAGGCTCTTAATGAACTGTTAGCACACAGCAAACCGGTCGGATATGTTGTGCACGTCGAAGATGACACGCGAGCTTACCCTGTACCTGCCGGCTATCCAAAGCTGGAAGTAACAGAAGCGCCGGGGGAGGTTATTGTGTTCAAGAGTTATTCACAGTATCCGACCAATGTCGCTTTTATAGAAACCCTCCTTAAATTCTGGCGAGAAGATGATGGTAAAAACCTGCCTGATGCAATAAAAACACAGGTTAAAAGCTATGAAACCAGATACTACCAGTACATCATCCGGAGCAGGCAGATGGCAGTGCTGGAGGAGATGGCTGCAAAACACGAACATCACGATGGTGAATTTAGCCTGTATCCAATGGCGATGCTTGCATACTATGAATATCTCCAGCAGGCATTGACCAGTGCTACTCCCGATAGTGCCTCTCAATTTGAATTCGCATTGGAACACATCACAACAGCTGCATCTGTCATCACGCCATCCTGGTTACATTTTCAACTCGAAAAACACTTCGGCTTCAAGCCTGTACTTGGAAATCTTCTGACTAAGCATCGCTTTATTGACACGTTAATACCTGTTGTCGGCGTAATCAACAAAGAGCAATCCGATGCTTTTGGGAACGACGAAGCCTTTGCTGGCAAAGTCATTAGCGACATAGCCAGACAGCTGCCTGAAATGTACAACTTAATGGAGGAGCTACATATAAAAGAAGCCAAAATCCTGGAGATCAACAATGAGTTGCAGCATGCAGTGGATACGCAGGTTGCTGGAGTAAAGGAAAAATTCGAAGCACTGGAAATCAAGGTACGAATCAATGATGAGCTTGAAAAGCTCCGTTTCAAACTGGCATCCCTGAAAGACCAGGAACAGAAACTTCGGCAGGAAAGTAAACGACTTCCAGCCCTGGAACAACAATTTCATAATGCCAGAAATGTTTACAATTCTGAAAAAGCAGCAAAGCTTGGCATAGTTGACTGGGATGATTCCCTGCCACTAGAAGAGCAAGCCAGACGAATCATAGAAAGAATTAATGACATCTTCGCAGCAGTTATCGCAACAGAACCGCGTCAGCAAGAAACTGTAGAACCCAGTCTGACGGCTATTGAACGTCAGCCCCGTATTATTCCAGAAAATGAAAACCATCCGGATGCCCGCTCTCAATCCCTTTCACAGTACCTGAAGCAGCAAGCAGCTGAGGTCGAGCAGGAAAATTTTCAGCAACGAAGCATCAGAACAGAAGCCGAAAAAATAGCGGCAACCAAAGCTCGCTTTGCAACCCTTGCCGAACATTTAAACATTCAGGATTTTGATGGCAATGCAGATATTGACGTTCAGCTGGAATGCCTGCTTGATAAAATCGAGACAATGGCTGCGCAACAAAAAAGCCTGCTGCAAATAGTTGAGACATTGAATGATCAATTGGATATAGAGAATTCTTATACCAGGGCCAGAAAAGCTGCTCTGACAGCCGTTTCAGGTATTGAGCTGAGTGGAGACAGCACGCCAGAAGACCGCAAGACACTGGAATCAAGGGTAAACTTCCAGCTCCACAGGCTTGCAGAACTGGAAGCAGAACTGGAAGCAGAACTGCAAGACATCATAACCCCTGGCCACCCCAGAGCCAGGCCTGAAGTAATTGAGACACTGAGATCCGCAGAAAATGTCCTTGAGATGAATGACGTTGATGAAAACGATGGTGAGTACCTCCGTCGTGATGCCATTTCTGAGAAAATTCAGACATACATTGCAGAAACCAGCCAGAGGGCAGAGCAACAAGCGCTGGTTGCTCTGAAAACCGCAGAAGAAATACTCAAGATCAATGTCAACGAAGCTGATGACAAAGCAATCCGACTTGAAAGGGTTTGTACAAAACTTGACAACAATGGTGTTTCGCAAGCCACGCTGGATACCATAGAGCAAACCCTCTGCAAAGAAGACATCACACCTGCCGACCAAAGGGATCTGCAACGCGAGAAGCTTCATCGGCGTCTTACTTTTCATGTCCAGGAGCCGGACAGGCAAGCCAGAAGACAACAGAAAAAGCTGCTTATAGCAATAGAAGAGAAACTGCAGGTCGACTCCGTTGTAAAAAATGAGGCTATAGAAAAGGGTAAAGCCTTCCTCGCCAGGCTGGCCAATGATCTGGGGGTGAAATATGAAAACGATGCTCACATGACTTACAACAAGTATCAAATTAGCGAAAAAATTATGGCATTAATGGACGAAGTTGACGAAGCCTATGTCCATGGGGATGTCAGAAGAAACAGAAACAATGAAATTGCTCATCAACTCAACATTGACGACTATAAAGATGACGCCACCATAGAAGACCAAAACATTCTAATCAGTAAAAAACTGCAACAGCTGGATCAAAAAGTATACCAGGCAGGTTTTGCTGAGGTTAATGAGCATATCACGGCCATTGAGAATGAGCTTGACAGGCAAATGGCCCGGCTGGGACCAAAACCCCGATACGTTCTTGATCGTGCAGTAGCCAGAGCCGAGCAAGCAGTAGAAAAAGCTAAAAGTGAGCTGGGGTCTGCTTATCAAAAACGGGATGCTATTGATGTCACACAGCTTTTGCTTAGCTTGAACCCTGTTGTCCGCCAAGGAATCTTGGATGAAGAAAAAGAAGCTCTCAATCAGGCAATAAAACAACTTCAGGTCGAGTGGGGTCAGACTGCAAGTGATGAGCAAACCCTTGAAGAGCGAGCAAAGGACTTCAAGCACTTCCTTTTAGAGCGAAAAAAAACCGTAAAACATTTCCTGCGGAGTTTCAAAGGAAGTCGAGATGAAATCGCTGAGAAAGTGAAAGCCAGAATAGATCATGAAACTCAGACAACAGATGACACCATTTTACTGAAACAAGCTTATTCCTCCATTCATTCTGACGGCAATTATAGAGACAGGATTATTCACAAAGCAATCGATGAAATCGATGAGGTATTGGATGAACAGACTTTAATCAGGAAAAAGTACGCTGATGTCACAGTATTCCTGAATGAGCACGACAGGAAAAGTATGGAATTGACCAATACCCGCCTTGAAGAGGGGAATGCGCAGGAGGGTCTGGTTGCTAAAAGACAGGAGATTATCCATTCCGGAGACATGGAGCCGGGTTCAGCCCTGAAGCAGAAAAGTGAAGCTGTATCAAAAGCAGAAGTCGCTCTGAGGGATTATCATAAAAAAGCTCTTGAAACCGTCGAAGAAGCCGTGGGTCTTAAACCAGACGCTACTGCCCCCCTGGAACAACGGATTGATGCCCTGAGAAACAGACAGTTACAACTGGGCAGTGAAAACGTTATCAGCGACAAGGTCCGGCAACTGATTCAGAAAAGGGCCTCCCTGGATGGTGAAATTGCAACCAGGAAAGCACACATTGAGAGAATGAAGGCTGCCCTGGAGGCTGCCCAGAAAGCCGTCGAAAATCAAGGCGGTCCCTTCCAGTACACGCCGAAGCAGGCAAAAGTTCTGGACGCTATCCAGACATTCACGTGGCAACAACCTCTCAAACGACAAGCTCTGCAAGCCGCAATGGGTCTGGCAGTAATAAACGGTAAGACAATACCCCATCTTCCGGATTTCAATTTTGACGATGAATTCGCGCCCATTCACTTGCAGACAGTGGTCGAAGACTTAACGTTTAAACAGGCCAGTCGGATTGTGGAAGTCTTCAAGACCCTGAAGAGGGATTACCCGGCCTACCCTTCCGAGCCTGCGGAAGATCAGCCTGTGAATATTCTGGAAGAAGTCCAGAATCTGGTACATAGAGCCAAGCATGAGATGGAAACAGGAGCACCAGAATACGATGACGAAATTTACGCCATCGGCTTAGCAAGCATTCACTTCGTCGAGCGTGAACCAGAGGACCTGAAAAGCAGCTTCTCGGAATACTTCGCTACCCATTCTGCCACCGGTAACAAGATCATAGCTCTGCTGCGTGAAGGTCTGATCAGTCAGGTTGAACTTGAGAACTACGTGAAGGCCATCAGGGGCGCCTATGGTTATCAGACAGTGGCAGAATTTGAGCACTTCCTTGGCTACAAGCACGGCGTCAATGTGCCTCACTTCAAAGATGCCGTCCAGATGCTGTCCGACACGGCTGCCAGGGAATTCATGCAGGATGCCTTTACGCCTGTGACAGCAACTGGCCCGGTGGCTATGAAAGCGTCGGTTGCCGACATGACAGAGTACGCTGCTGCAGTCATCGCCAACTATGTTCTTGACGATATTGCTTTTGACAATGGCCGCAGGACGGCAGCTTTCCTGACCAATGTTAAGGACACCCTGACACCTTACGCCAATGCTGCCGGAATATCTGAATCAGAACTGATCCGGGTTATTCATGGCACCTTGAAGCAGGCTCATGCTGCAGCGGTTGAACAGCAACTCAATGATTACTGGGTCAAACCTTCAGCCGCTCTGGTACAGGCTTTTACCTGGTACTTCTCGAGCTACAAACCGCTACTGGTAGCCCATAACGCCTGGCAGGCTAACTTACTCTCCCTCTCAAACATGTCGTTACTCTATCTTCTGGATCTGACCAACAGGGGGGATTACCTGCACAGGATGCTGACACCTTTCCAGCACTGGTTGCAACACTACGGTATTGATCTTGACCGAACCTTCCAATATTCCGAACACAATGACATTGAACAAGTCTCTGAAGTCGCAGGGCTGACAATGCCATTGGGCAAGGCCGCTTCCTCAGTCATTCTGCTGAGAACCGGCTCTATGCTGTTTGCCAGACAGTACAACGCCAACCCCCTCATGTATCGCAGCCTTTCCCGTCTGGTACCCGAAATAGTGAAATCCATGGGTTCCGGACAAGGGTTTCAGGTGCCGCTGCTGAACAGGGTGACACCACAAAAAGTGAAAACCCTGGCCTCTGCCACAGCCGGTCTGGTGCTGGGTCCGGTAGCCACTGTCGGAGCATACGTTCACGGTCTGGTATCCGGGTTTACCTACGCTAAAACCTTCGGCTTCGCTCTGGCATCGAGTCTCACTTACGACTTTTTTATGAACGACAACAAGATGCTCACTCAATGGCTGGGTGGACCTCTGGGTCGTAGCCTTGACAGGATTAATCGCTGGCGAGGCGTCGGTGAAACGCAGGACGATTATGTGAAACGTACGGCCATTGCCACACCTCAGCGCTATGTTGAAACCGATGAAGAGTACGCAAGCCGAGTCAAGGCAAATAACACCATGTATGGCTGGACTCTGCACGAAAATTATCTGCAGTTCCGTGAACGCCGTGATCGCACCATGAAACTGTTTGAGAATGGCTGGGAGAAATACTTCAGGGAAAAAGTGCCTAAATGGTCATTTTCCCATGCAGAAAGTATTCCTTACTCCTACACTCTGGGTGCCTTCTATGAGCAGCAACAGGGCGATGATCAGAAAGTTCAGGGTCATGACAAGAGAAATACTCCTCAATCAAGCTTTCCACTTGCCGCCCCGGCAGACCACCCTGATTGAAAGCTGCTTTCACTCCGGTTGTGGTAATCACTTTTCACGGTAATAAGAGTACCCAGCTCTGAGGCAGCAGAATGACAAATGCCCGCCCCAATTCATTAAGACTTGCAGTGGCAATTGCAATCAGCTCTTCCATTGCTGCTACACAGGCAGTGGCCGATCGCAGGTTACAAGTCAGGTCTGTCGATATTCAGGGCACTGGACATGTGGAATTTACCCAGAGTGAGATCATAGTTAAGCCAACTTTGGGGAATGACCAGCAGCCTATACCCAAATCCTTTACAACCACCTACCCTGATCTGACTCGGGCAAGAGCAGGCTATAGGGTTCCTTCTGAAGGTTTCACGGATGTGCTTTCTGGCATTGAGGGCAGCGTTTCCAGTGTTGACGAGTTTGAAACAGACGAAAATTATGCTGCTCTGAAGTACACCAAAGTCCTGAAGGTTGGCAATGAGGGGGTATTCAGGTTCAGCCATAACCTTGAAGACGACAAACTGGTCATTGAAGTCAGAAACGGAATGACCCTTCTGGATTCAATTGCGGCTGTTCGTGCGCAATCAGGTGATATCCAACCATTAGAACCGTTAACAAAAATCGCCAGCCCACAACAACTGACCGGATTACTCAGAGGCGCGAATGAAAGAGCAGGAAACCTTGGCGAAGTTAATCATTATGTTGCCCTTGCCACCATTGAAGTAGATGACGTGAAAGTGAACGGGCGCACCTTCATGCGTCTTATCGCAGCGGGCGATGAGCCTCCCGGGTTGCAGCGCCTGGGTCAATCGCTCTTTGTCAATGATGAGGCACTTTTCGCGGCAGCCACCTCTGCTTATACCCAGGTTCATGTTCTGGGGAAAGATTTACAACAGGAAGCCCTGAATGATCTGTTTTCATATCATCCACCCGTCGGCTATGTTGTCAACGTTGAGGATGACACAAAGGTTTATCCGGTGCCTGCTGGTTATCCGAAACTGGAAGTGACTGAGGCTCCGGGTGAAACTATTGTGTTCCATGGTCAGAAACATAATCCGGCCGATATCGCATTTGTGGATGGCCTTTACGACACCTGGGCGAAAGGATTTGCCTGCACCTCCTCCTCTGAAACAGCAGTAAAGGTTAAAAAAGACAAGGTCAAAAGCTACCAGTACACCATTCGAAGCAGGCAGATGGCACTGCTGGAAGAGTTAGCTGCAGGGCACAATGCTAAACCTGACGGAGGTGGACAAACGACGCTTGCTTACGAAGATGAACTGAGAACACTGTCATACTATGAATATCTCCAGCAGGCATTGTTAACCAGTGCTACTTCCGATGGAGTGGATGAATTTGAACTCACAATAGGACACATCGAGGTCACTTCATCGGTCGTCACGCCAACCTGGATTCATAATCAACTCGAAAAACACTTCAGCTTCAAGCCTGCACTTGGAAATCTTCTGACTAACCCGTTATTTATTCAGAATATTCTGAAAGTGATACCGGATGGCAGTCATACCGATCAGGCACAGACCGATGTTCCCGGGGACTTGGAAAAGTTTACTTCCAAAGTCATGAGAGATATTTCCAGACAGCTGATTGAGGTGGAAAGCCAACTGGAAGCCCAGCAGACACAAGAAAGACAAATGATCCAGCTTAGAGTCCACTTAAAACACGCCACGGAGAAAGACGCTGCCACCGAAACGGAAAAACCCTTAGCAATTGTGCTCAATCAGGGAATTGAGAATGGGCTTGCAGAGACCCGAAAAGCGATAGGAGAACTGCAAAACCAGTTAAATAAACTTCAGCAGGAAATCAAACGAACGCCAAAGCTGGAACAACAACTTTGTGATGCCAGAGAAGAGGCCAGAAAAACTTACAACAGCCGAAGGGCAGTAGAACTGGGTATTGATGACTGGGATGATACCCAACCACTCGAAGAACAAGCCAGATGCATCGAAAAAAGAATTGATCAAATCCATCAGACGGGGGTCGCAGCAATTACTGGAAAAGGACCGTTTTATGAAGAAGCTGTAAAAGTAACATATGCAGCCATTAAAGGCCGTTTTGGTCCTATCCTGAGCGATGAAATCGATCAGGGAACCCTCTTTCAGTATATGCAACGACATCTGCAACGGAATACAGACCCCATCGATGAAGAGATTCGGCTGGCTGAAATTGAAGAAGAGTTCGGTCTGACTCCGAAAAGCGAAAACGACCTGGAAGCCCGTCACCAGGAAATTCTGCAGTACCTTCACGAGAAGGCGATTAAGCTCATTCAACAACCTGATCAGAATCGACAAGAGCAGGAAGAACAGAAAAACCCGTTACAAAAACTTCAGCAGATAACCGATCGAATTACAGCGCCGAAACAACAAACTCATGATGCCAGAGCAGATGCCATAAAAGCTCTCAATGCTCAAACGACAGAGGACCCCGGTATTGATGACCAGGACAATACCCGGCCACCAGAAAAAAAAGCCAGGCTTATCAACCAGAAAATTCATGAAATCAGGCAACCGGTTACCACAACATCAATTGCCCCAACGCCGGTTAGCACAGCGCCGGTTAGCTCAACAGCAGTTGCCGCAACGATGGTTGCCGCAACATCAACTGCTGCAACAGCACACTCTGGGGAAGTCACCACACTGGACAACCGCGCCATCCTGGAGTCGACAATAAGAGACAAGCTCTCCAGAATTAAAGAGCTGGAAGAACAACTGGAAGACATCAGAACACCAGGCCACCCCAGAGCCATGCCTGAAGTACTCAAGATATTGAGTGACGTAGAAGAAGCCATGGAGATACATGACCCCAATCAAAACGACGATGTGTATCTCCGTCGCCAGTCTATTTCTGAAGAAATGCAGGAATTCATCACAAAATCAAGAGAGTGGGCAGAGGAAAAAGCTGAGGACCTGCTGGAAGCCATAGAAGAAGTATTTAACATCGAAATCGATGAAGATGATGACAATGCAGCAAGACTTGCCAGGGTTCGTGCAAGGCTCAATGACGATAATATCCCGGAGTACATGCGGGATAAACTACAAAATATCTGGCAGACAGACAACCTGCGTGTGGCCTTTGAACTTGTGTACTTCAAAGAAGATCCCGAACCTGAAAGCCCTGATGCTCATATTATCTTTTCTCGTGGGAAGCAAAGGCGGCCAAAATGGCTTGATATGCTTCGCAGGTGTCTTACCTATAAAGTCGAAGAGGTCGATAAGCGAGCCATTGAAGGATATGGCTATTATCCTGATCTTACCGACGCAGAACGCAAACTGAAAATCTGCTCTGATCAAAACGTTGCAGCTAAAGAAAGAGGTCTGGCATTGACTGCAAAACTGGCCAGAGACCTGGAGGTAACCTTTGCAGAAAACCATGTCAGCCTGCTGCGTCGCCAGAAGTCTGTTCTGAGAGCAAAAATCCGTGAATTACTGAATCAAGTTCACAAAAACTATGATGATGAAGTTGCCAAAAGAGCCTGGAACAATGAAATGGCTCATCAACTCAACATTAAAGACTATCAAGATGATGCCATTATCGACCTCCAGACCGATCTGATTGATGAAAAACTCCGACAGTTGGATGTTGAAGTTTTTAAGGCGGGTGAGCCTGACGTTTATGAGCGTGTAGCCGTCATTGAGAATGAGCTTGACAGGCAAATGGCCCGCCTGGGACCTAAGCCCCGATATGTTCTTGATCGTGAGGTGGCCAGCGCCAGAGAGGAAATAGAATGGGTTGAAAGTGTGCTGAAGTTAAAACTGGCTACTCTTCGTCGCGATCAGAAGTTGTGTGAAGGGAGCCGCACTGACCTTCAGGTTCAGTTGGAAGCTGAGATTGAAACCAGGAAAGCAGACATTGACAGACTGAAAGTAGTCCTGGCGATTGCGGAGAAAACGGTCGAAAATGACGGTGGCCCCTTCCAGTACACACCGAAACAGGTAAAAGTTCTGGACGCCATCCACACATTCATGCAGCAGCACCCTCTCAGGAAACAGGCTCTGGAAGTCGCAATAGGCCTGGAAGTATTTGCAGCAAACAGCAAGAGGCTGGTATATCTCAAGGGTTTCGATTTTGACGATGAATTTGCAACCATCCTCTTGCAGGCAGAGGTTGGCAAAGATCTGACGTTTGACCAGGCCAGCCGGGTAGTGGAATTCTTCAAAAGTCTGAAGAGGAACTTCCCGGTAAACCCCTCAGAGCCTTCAGAAGATCGGCACGTGAATATCCTGGAAGAAATTCAGAATCTGGTTCACAGAGCACGGAATGAGATAAAAACAGGGGCTCAACAATACGACGACCTGATTAAAAGAACAGGCTCAGCAGGTATTCACTCCGTCGAGCATGAACCGGTTGACCTGAAAGGCTTCTCGGAATACTTCGCCAGCCATTCTGCCACTGGTAACAAGATCATCACTCTGCTGCGTGAAGGTCTGATCAGCAAGGTTGAACTTGAGAACTACATAAAAGCCGTCAAAAGAATCGACAGTTATCAGACAGTGGATGAATTTAAACACTTTCTTGGTTACCAACATGGCGTCAGATTGTCTGGGTTCGAGAGCCATGTCTGGAAACTGTCCGATGAGGGTGCTGAGGCACTTATGCAGCGTGCCTTTATGCCTGTGACCGTGATGGCATCCGGTCCGGCGGGAATGAAAGAATCGGTTGTCGGCATGCAAGAGTACGCAGCGGCAGTCATCGCCAACTACGTGCTTGACGATATTGCCTTTGATAATGGCCGCAGGACAGCAGCTTTCCTGAGCCATGTTCAGGATACCCTGACACCTTATGCCAATGCTGCCGACCCGTCTGAATCAGACCTGATCAAGGTTATCCATAACGCATTGATGCAGGCCCATGCCGCAGCGGTTGAGCAGCAGCTAAAGGATTACTGGGTCAAACCTTCTGCCTTCCTGGTACAGGCTGTCGCCTGGTACTTCTCCAGCTACAAACCGTTACTGGCGACTCATACTGCCTCGCAGGCTACCACGCTGTCCCTCTCAAACATGGCGTTCCTCTATTTGCTGGACCTGACCAACAGGGGGGATTATCTGCACAGAATGCTCACACCTTTCCAGCACTGGCTGGAACGCTACCGAGTTGATCTTGACCGAACCGGCCAATATGCCTATCACAGTGGCATTGAACAAATCTCTGAAGTGGGCGGACTGGCCATGCCATTAGGTAAAGCTGCATCCTCAGTCATTCTGCTGAAAACCGGCTCTATGCTGTTTGCCAGACAGCACAACGCCAACCCCCGGAGGTATCGCAGTATTTCCCGTCTGGTGCCCGAAATAGTGAAATCCATGGGTTCCGGACAAGGGGTTCAGGTACCGCTGCTACACAGAGTGACACCACAAAAAGTAAAAACTCTGGCTTCTGCCACCGCCGGGCTTGTGCTGGGTCCGGTAGCCACTGTCGGAGCATACGCCCATGGTCTTATATCCGGGTTCACCTATGCCCAAACCTTCGGATTCGCCCTGGCGTCGAGTCTCACTTTCGACTTTTTTATGAACGACAACAAGATGCTCACTCAATGGCTGGCTGGACCTCTTGGACGCAGTCTTGACAAAATTAATCGCTGGCGGGGTCTTGGCGAAACGGACGATGCGTATTTAAAACGTACCGCTATTGCATCACCTCAGGGCTTCAGTGAAACCGATGAAGAGTATGCAAGCCGCGTTAAAGCAAACAACAGGATGTATGGCTGGACGCGACACGAAAATTATCTGCAATTTCGTGAACGCCGTGATCGCACCATAAAACTGTTTGCGGATGGCTGGGAGAAATACTTCAGGGAAAATGTACCTAAATGGTCGTTCTCTCATACAGAAAGTATTCCTTACTCCTACACTCTGGGTGTCTTCTTCGAGTCATTCGGCAGCTCTGAGGTAGTAGAATGACAAATGTTCGCCCCAATGCGTTAAGACTTGCAGTGGCCGTTGCAATCAGCTCTTCCATCATTACTGCACAGGCAATGGCCGATCGCCGACTGCAGACAAGATCTTTCGGTATTTATGCCAAAATACCTGTGGAGTTTACCCAGCGCGAGGTCATAGTTCAGCCAACTGTAGGTGACGACCGGCAGCCAATACCCAAATCTTTCACAACCATCTACCCTTACCAGACTCAGACCGTAGCGGGCTATCATTTTCCTTATGAGTGCTTCACGGATGTTCTTCCCGGCATTGATGGCGGCGTTTCCAGCGTTGATCAGTTTGAAACAGGCAAGAATGACGCTGCTCAGAAATACACCAAAGTCCTGAAGGTGGGTGATGAGGGGGTCTTCAGGTTCATCCATAACCTTGCAGAAAAGAAACTGGTCATTGAAGTCAGAAACGGAATGACCGATCAGGGCTCCATTGAGATTGTTCGAACTCAGTCAGGTGACATCCAACCATTAGATCCGTTAACAAAAATCGCCAGCCCCGAACAACTGGCTGCAGTGCTGAAGGGGGCCCATGGAAGAGCAGGAAAGCTTGGCGAAGTTGATGACTATGTTGCCCTTGCCACAGTTGAAGTAGACCGGGTTGAAGTGAATGGGCGTACCTTCATGCGTCTTGTCGCTGTCGGCGATCAACCTCCCAGGCTGCAGCGTCTGGGTCAAACGCTCTTTATCAATGATGAAGCACTTTTAGCAGCAGCTTCCTCTGCCTATACCCAGGTTCATGTTCTGGGAAAAGAATTACAACAGGAAGCTCTGAACGATCTGTTATCATTCCATAAACCCGTCGGATACGTTATACACGTCGAGGATGACACACAGGCTTATGCTGTGCCTGAGAATTGTCCAAAACTGGAAGTGACTGAGGCTCAGGGAGAGGTTATTGTTTTCCATGGTCAGAAGCAGAACCCGGCTGATGTCGCTTTTGTAGAGCTTCTGTATGACATCTGGTTGCAATGGTATGACTGCAATTGCCCCCCTTCTGAAGCAATAACACGAGTTAAAAAAGACAAAGTCAAAAGCTACCAAAACATCATTCGAGGCAAGCAGATGGCACTGCTGGAGAGGATAGCTGAACAGCACAATCCTGAACCTGGCAAAGATGAAAAAACGACACTTGCCATCAAAAAGAAACTGTCAATGTTCTCATACGAACAGCAGCTGACGACGCTTTTATACTATGAATATCTTCAGCAGGCGTTGACCGTTGCTATGCAAGATGGAGCAGATGAATTTGACCTCTCAATAGGACAGATTAAAGTCACTTCATCGATCTTCACGCCTGCCTTGATGTTTAATCAACTCGAAAAAAACTTCAGCTTTAAACCTGCACTGGAAAATCTTCTGAATAACCAGCGCTTTATTCAGGACATTCATGACCTGATGCCTGCTTACAATCGTATCAACCAAGAGCTGGGTGATACTCGTGAGACTAAAAAAAAGCTTGTTTTCAAGGTCGGAAGCGAGACTACCAGACAGATAATTGAGACGGAAAACAATCAGAAAATATTGCTGTTAAAAGAATACGGTCTCACCCATCTTAGACGGCAAGTGCTGTTTAAAATAGAAAAAACCACTACCAGTGAAAAAGAACATCTCAGAATAGCTCAACTCAAAAAACGAATTGATGATGAGCTTATGCAGCTTCGTTATGAGCAGCAACAACAGAACAACCTGTTACAGAAACTTCAGCCGGAAGTTGAACGATTTCCAGAGCAGAAACAACAAATGCGTTTTGACCTGACAACAGCTCGCAACGCTCAAATGGCGGCAGAGCTTGGTATTGATGACTGGGATGATATCCAGCCATTTAGAGAACAAGACCGACTCATCAAAAAAAAAGTGCTCAAAATCAACCAATTGGTTGCCGCACTATTTGCCGTAACAGGGCAGTCTGATGAAGAAGCTGTCAAAGCAAAAGCGGTAGCCACTGAAGGCGAGTGCAGTATTGTTTCGATCGATGAAAACGGTCTGGGTTACCTTCAGTTCATTCGACAACTGCTGCAACAAGACATACAAGTAACCAATGAGAAAGTCCCTAAAAGACTGGCTGTCTTTGAAGTCAGGCAGCTGGAAGCTCAGAGTGATCAACAACCTGTTCAGCAACAGAGCACCAGAACGAAACTTCAGCAGAAAGTCGAACGAATTCCAGAGCTGGAGCGACAGACTCATGATGCAACAACAGACACCACAAAAGTTCGCAACGCTCAACTGGCAGCAGAGCCTGGTATTGATGACCGGGATGATACCCGACTACCCGAAGAACAAACCAGACTCATCAGAAAAAGAACGAATAAAATCAGGCAATTGATACACGCAACAGCACTGCCTGATGAAGAAGCTGTAAAAGCAAAAACACCGGCCACAGAAGGCAAGCGAGATATAACTTCGGTCAATAAAGGTGACCTGCGTATCCTTCAGTCCTTTAAACAATACCTGCAACAAAAGAAAGAACTAACCGAGCGGATAATCCATAAGAAGCTGGCTCACATTGAAGTTCAGCTCGGTCTGGTTCCGGATATCGAAAAGGACCCGGAAATCCGTTGCCAGGCCATTCATCAACACCTCAGGTTACAGGGCCTTCAGATGGCAAAAGAAATGACAGAACGGAGAAACTGGTTAAAGAGTCTTCAGGAGCAAACCGATCGAATCCCACCTATGAAAAGAGTAATTAGTGTCGCTGTAGAAGAAATCAGTCAAGATTACATCACTCAAATGGTGGCAAAGCTTGGTATTGATAAACGGGATGGTACCCAGCCACCAGAAAAACAAGCCAGACTCAGCCACCAGAACATTCATGAAATCAGTCAACCTGTTACCCCGGCATCGATTGCCCCAACATCGATTGCCCCAACACCGGTTGTCGCAACACCGGTTACCCCCACACCGGTTGCCGCACACTCAGGCATGCAGGATTTTGATGCTCAGACAGATTCTTTCAGCCATGCCAGAAAAGACACACAGCTATACGACGATGAAATTCTGGACATGAACTCAGCAGCCATTCATTACGTTGAACATGAGCCAGAAGATCTGAAAAGCTTCATGGAATACTTCTCTGCCCGTTCTGCCAGTGGCAACAAGATCATCACTTTGCTCCATGAAGGGCTGATCAGCAAGGTTGAACTTGAAAACTACATGAAGGCCGCCAGAGATGTCGGCGGTTACGAGATTGAGCAGGAATTTGAGCACTTCCTTGGCCATAAACACGACATGGGGGTGGCTGAGTTCAAATCCGTTATCCAGATGCTGTCAGAAAAAGGTATCGAGGAATTCATACAGACTGCCCTCACTCCTGTGACCGCAACCGCTCCGGCAGGTATGAAAGAGTCTGTTACCGGCACGAAGGAGTACGCAGCTGCGGTCATTGCCAACTACATTCTTGACGATATTGCCTTTGACAATGGCCGCAGGACAGCAGCTTTCCTGACCCATCTTCAGGATACCCTGACACCTCACGCCAATGCGGCCGGAATATCTGAATCAGAACTGATCCAGACTATCCATGGCACATTGATGCAGGCTCATGCTGCCGCAGTTGAGCAGCAGCTCAATGATTACTGGCTCAAGCCTTCAGCCTTCCTGCTGCAGGCAGTGACCTGGTACTACTCCAGCTACAAACCACTACTGGTGACTCATACCGCCTCGCAGGCTACCACGCAGTCCCTTGCAAACATGTCATTCCTCTATCTGCTGGACCTGACCAACAGAGGTGATTATCTGCACAGAATGCTCACACCTTTCCAGCACTGGTTGGAACGATACGGTGTAGATCTTGACCGAACCGGACAATATGCCTGCCACGGCAGGATTGAAAAAATCTCTGAAGTGGGCGGACTGGCCATGCCATTGGGTAAAGCCGCAGCCTCAGTCATTCTGCTGAAAACCGGCTCCATGTTATTTGCCCGACAGCACAATGCCAATCCTCATAGGTATCGCAGTATTTCCCGTCTGGTGCCTGAAATAGTGAAATCCATGGGCTCAGGACAGGGAGTTCAGATTCCGCTGCTACACAGAGTGACACCACAAAAAGTAAAAACTCTGGCTTCTGCCACCGCCGGTCTGGTGCTGGGTCCGGTAGCCACTGTCGGTGCATACGCCCACGGCCTTGTATCCGGGTTTACCTTCGCCCAAACCTTCGGACTCACACTGGCGTCGAGTCTGACTTTCGACTTTTTTATGAACGACAACAAGATGCTTAGTCAATGGCTGGGTGGGCCTCTGGGTCGTAGTCTTGACAAGATGAATCGCTGGACAGGCCTGGGTGAAACGCAGGATGAATATGTGCAACGTGCCGCTATTGCCTCGCCTCAGCACTTCAATGAAACCGATGCCGCCTATACGAATCGTGTTAAAGCGAGCAACAGAATGCATGGCTGGACGCGTTACGAAAATTACCTGCAGTTCCGTGAACGCCGGGATCGTACCATGAAGCTGTTTGCCGATGGCTGGGAGAAATACTTCAGGGAAAATGTGCCTAAATGGTCATTCTCCCACTCAGAAAGTATTCCTTACTCTTACTTGCTGGGTGCCTTCTTCGAGCCAAAAGCAGCGCTGACTGATCACAAGGTTGAGAAGTTCGATCATGACAAGAATACCCGCGACGAACTTTGATATCAGAAACCAGAGGATGCCCCCCTTCATAACTATCCAAATGGAACCAGTATCAGGGACTACATACTGGTTTCTTTCAGAATGGGCTATCGGCTAAATTCACTCACCAGCTTAACGTATTTGCCACTGTGAACTAAATTCACTCAACAGCTTACCGCCACAACCATGAACGATTGACAGCCTTGAGCGATTGACAGCCTTGAGCGATTAAAAATCGCTACCTCTCCCGGTGTGAAAATCGCTTTTCACGGTACTCAGCTCTGAGGTAATAGAATGACAGATGCCCGCCGTAATGCATTCAGCCTTGCTGTGGCCCTTGCAGTCAGCTCTTCCATTATCGTTACACAGGCACTGGCCGAGCGCAGGCTGCTGACAAAATCTATCGATATTGTGAAAGATGGACAAGTGGAGTTTACCCGGAGTGAGGTCAGGGTTCAGCCAACTTTAGCTGAAGACCGGCAGCCAATACCCAAATCCTTTACCACCACCTACCCCGATCTGACGCCAGCCAGAGAGGGCTATATCGTTCCTTCTGATGGCTTTACAAACATTCTTTCTGCCATCAGTGCTGACGTTTCCAGCGTCGACCTGTTTACAACAGGCGAGAATGATGTTGCTCAGAAATACACCAAAGTCCTGAAGGTAGGTGATGAGGAAGTCTTCAAGTTCACCCATAGCCTTAACGAAAAAGAACTGGTCATTGAAGTCAGAAGCGGAATGACCGATCAGGATTCAGTTGCGACTGTGCATAATCGATTTCCTGGCATCGAACCATTAGAACCGCTAACGAAAATTGCCGGGCCCGGAGGACTGGCTAATGTGCTCGAAGCTGCCAGTATCAGGGCAGGAAAACTCGGCGCAAGTGACCACTATGTCCCCCTTGCCACCATTGAAGTAGAAGAAGTTGAAGTGAACAGACGTACCTTCATGCGTCCTCTCGTCGCAGGTAATCAGCCTCCTGAACTGCAACGTCTGGGTCAGTCACTCTTTGTCAATGATGATGTTCTCCTGGCAGCAGCTACCTCTGCCTATATCCAGGTTCATGTCCTGCAAGAGGCTTTACAACAGAAGGCGCTTAATGAACTGCTGGCACACAGCAAACCCGTCGGATATGTTGTACACGTCGAGGATGACACACAGGTTTATCCTGTGCCTGCCGGTTATCCAAAGTTGGAAGTGACAGAAGCTCCGGGGGAAGTGATTGTTTTTCATGGTCAGATGCAGAGTCCGGATGATGTCGCTTTTGTAGAAAACCTCTATAAATCCCAGGCACAAATTGGGGCTAATCACCCGGCTCCTGCAACAGCCCGGGTTAATAAACATAAAGTCAAAAGCTATCAGTACGTCATTCGAAGCAGGCAGATAGCAGTGCTGGAAAAGATTGCTGCTCAGTTGGCTGCTGCCGACCTTGACGAAAGTCAACTGATTACGCTGGCCTACTACGAATCTCTCCAGCAGGCATTGACCAGTGCTACTTCAGATCAGGCAGAGGGATTTCAGTTCGCACTGGAACACTTCAGAATTGCTTCGTCAGTCATGACGCCAACCTGGTTGAAGATTCAACTCTCAGAGCACTTCAGTTTCAAACCCGCACTTAGAAATCTTCTGACTAACCAGCATTTTGTTCAGAATATTCTCAATACCATACCTGTCTACTCCCATTTAATGACCGATTTTTTTTACGAAGACGAACAGTTTGCTGCCAAAGTCCTGAGTGACATGGCCAAAGAGCATATTAAACTGGACAGCAGGCGAGAACAGCTACAGATCTCAGAGGCCAGGCTCTCCCAGCTTAAAAGTCAGTTGCAGCACGAAACGGAAAGAGCTGACGCCGGTGATAAGGAAAAACAGAAAGCACGAAGTCCCTGTTGGGAAGACGGGAATGAGCTTGAAAAGCCGGAAGAAACAATAACCCAAATCCCAGGCCACCGCAAAGCCAGGCCTGAAGTACTCAATAAACTGAAAGCCGTGGTAAGAGCCCTTGAGGACGACCGCCTCAGTTATGAAGACGATGAGTATCTCCATCAACAGATCATTTCTGAAGACATACAGAAATACATCAGAGAAGCCAGAGAGCGTTCAGAGGAAAAGGCCCTGAACATACTGGCAAGCATAGAAAAAATGTTCAACATAGAAATCAATGAAGGTGATGACCAGGCAGCAAGACTTGAGAGGGTTTATAAAAGGCTTGATGGCGGAGATGTCTCAGCTGACGACCTGGATAAGATGGACAAGATCCTCTGGGAGGATTTCAGCACAGCCCCGGAAGATCTGGAAGGAAGGGATGTCAGACTCAACTCGATTCATGGGCGTCTTACTTTTAAAGTCGAAGAATGGGAACAACGAGCCAAAGAACAACAGACCTATTATCTTTCGTCTTTAGAAGATGAGCTGGAGATCTACCCTTATAAAAGCGATGCCGCTATAGAAAAAGGCAAGACTCTGACTGCCAGACTGGCCAATGATCTGCAGGTGGAGTTTGAAAAGGATATCAACCTCTCTGACAAGAAGCATATTCTATTAGCCAAAGTTTGGGCACTCACTGATGAAGTCTCAGATGTCTATGAAGATGAAAGTATCAAAAGAGACAGAAACAATGAAATAGCCCATCAACTCAACATTGAAGACTATCAGGATCATGCCACTATTGACGACCAGATCAGTCTTATTAAAGAAAAACTCACACAGCTGCGTAAAGAAGTTCTCGGGGCGGGCAAGCTTGATGTTAATGAGCGCATTGCGGCTATAGAGGACGAGCTTGACAAGCAAATGGCTCGCCTGGGATCTAAACCCCGATACGCTCTTGATCGTGAGTTAGCCACAGCCAGGCGCTTATTGGAAGAAGCTGAAAATGAGCTGAAAACTGCTCATCAAAAACTGGATGTTATGCGCATCAAACAACTTGTATTTACCGGGACCCGTGCCTACCTCCGACGTATCTCGCAACAACCCACTCTTAGCACCATTGAAGAAGCCGTGGATCTTGAACTGGACACTACTGACAGCAGTGAACAACCGGTTAAGGCCCCGGGAAAAAGACAGACACAAGCGGGCGGTAATGGTGGTACTGGCAGCAAGATGAGCCAGCAACTGACTCAGGAAAAGACCCGTCTGGAAGCTGAGGTTGAAGCCAGAAAAGCAGACGTTGAGAGAATGAAAGAAGTCCTGAAGTCTGCAGTGGAAGCCATCGAAAATGACGGCGGCCCCTTCCAGTTCACGCCAAGACAGGAAAAAGTTCGGGCCGATATGCACGCCTTCGTGCAGCAGCACTCTCTCAGGAAACAGGCTCTGGAAGCCGCAATGGGTCTGGCACAATCAGCAGCAAAAAGCGGTAAGGCAATACCCTGCCTTACGAGTTTCGATTTTGACAATGAATTGGCACCGGTTCGCTTGCAGGCACTGGTCGGCGATGAACTGACGTTTGCCCAGGCCAGCCGGATTGTGGCCGTTTTCAGGAGCTTTAAAACCAGCTTCCCGGAACCTTCTCCCGAGCTTATGGAGGATCAGTCACAGAATGTTCTGGAAAAAATCCAGTCGCTGGTGCAAAGGGCCAGGAATGAGATACAGAAAGGGCCTGAACAATACGACGAAGAAATTCACAACCTGGGCAAAACCGCCATTCACTACGTTGATCATAAATCAGGTGACCTGAATAGCTTCACGGAATACTTCGCCAGACATTCTGCCAGCGGTAAAAAGATCATGGCTCTGCTGCATGAAGGCCTGATCAGCAAGGTTGAACTTGAGAACTACATAAAGGCCATCAGAAGAGTCGATAATTATAAGACAGTGGATGAATTTGAACATTTCCTTGGCTACAAACACGGCGTCCAGTTGACTCACTTTAAGGCCGCCTTACGGATACTGTCTGACAAAGACGTTGAGAAATTCATGGAAAGTGCCCTTACTCCTGTGACCGGGGCTGACCCGACGGCTATGCAAGAGTCTGTTACCGGCATGAAAGAGTACGCTGCTGCAGTCATCGCCAACTATGTTCTTGACGATATTGCCTTTGACAATGGCCGCAGGACGGCAGCTTTCCTGACCCATGTTCAGGATACCCTGACACCTTATGCCCATGCTGCCGGAATATCTGAATCAGAACTGATCCAGACTATCCATGACAACTTGATGCAGGCTCATGCCGCAGCGGTTGAGCAGCAGCTAAAGGATTACTGGGTCAAACCTTCAGCCTTCCTGATACAGGCTGTGACCTGGTACTTTTCCAACTACAAACCCCTGCTGGTGACCTGCAGTGCCCGGCAGGCTGCCGAGCTGTCGCTCTTGAATATGTCGTTCCTCTATCTTCTGGATCTGACCAACAGGGGCGATTATACGCACAGGATATTGACACCTTTCCAGCATTGGCTGGAACGCTATGGTGTTGATCTTGACCGAACCGTTCAATATGCCTGCCACAGTGCAGTTGAACAAGTCTCTGAAGTGGGCGGACTGGCCATGCCATTGGCTAAAGCCGCTTCCTCAGTCATTCTGCTAAGAACCGGCTCCATGCTCTTTGCCAGACAGCGCAACGCCAATCCTTACAGATATCGCAGCATTTCCCGCCTGGTACCCGAAACAGTGAAATCCATGGGTTCCGGGCAAGGGGTTCAGGTGCCACTGGTGCACAGGCTGACACCGCAAAAAGTAAAACAACTGGCCTCTGCTACAGCCGGTCTGGTGCTCGGTCCAGTAGCTACTATCGGAGCATACGTTCACGGTCTTGTATCCGGGTTTACCTATGCTCAAACATTCGGATTCGCACTGGCATCGAGTCTTACTTTCGACTTCTTTATGAACGACAACAAGATACTCACTCAATGGCTGGGCGGACCTCTGGGCCGGAGTATTGACAGGATAAATCGCTGGCGAGGCATCGGCGAAACCGACGATGAATATGTGAAACGTTCGGCTATTGCCACGCCTCAACGCTTCAATGAAACCGATGAAGAATATGCAAACCGTGTTAAAGCAAACAACACGATGCATGGCTGGACTCGACACGAAAACTATTTGCAGTTCCGAGAACGCCGGGATCGCACCATGAAACCGTTTGACAATGGCTGGGAGAAATACTTCAGGGAAAATGTGCCGAAATGGTCATTCTCCCATGCAGAAAGTATTCCTTACTCCTACACTTTGGATGCTTTGTTCGAGGTAGTAGAATGACAAATGCTTACCCCAGTGCATTAAGCCTCGCAATGGCGATTGCAATCAATTCTTCCATCATTGCTACACAGGCACTGGCCGACCGCAGGTTGCAGACAAAATCTGTTGATATTCAGGGCGACCGACATGTGGAGTTTACCCAAAGTGAGGTCATAGTTCGGCCAACTTTAGATGATAACCAGCAGCCAATACCTAAATCCTTTACAACTACCTACCCTGATCCTGATTTCTCTGGACTCAGAGTGGGCTATGTCAGCCCTGCCGGAGGCTTTACAGACATTCTTTCTGATTTCGATTGTCATGTTTCCAGTGTTGATCTGTTTGAAACCGGCGAGAATGACGTTGCTCAGAAATACACCAAAGTCCTCAAGGTGGGAGATGAGGGAGTCTTCAGGTTCAGCCATAACCTTGAAGAAAAGAAACTGGTCATTGAAGTCAGAGGCGGAATGACCGATCAGGACTCTGTTAAGATGGTTCTTTCTCAATGGGCTGACATGAAATCCCTGGAACCTTTAACGGAAATCGCCAGACCCACACAGATGTTAGCAGTGCTGGAAAGCGTTGATGAGAGGGCAGGAAACCTCGGCTCGAGTGATCACTATGTTGCCCTTGCCACTATTGAAGTAGACAAGGTTGATGTCAGTGGGCGTACCTTCATGCGGCTTATCTCGGGGGGTGAACGGCCTCCAGAACCGGAGCGTCTGGGACAATCGCTCTTTGTCAATGATGAGGTTCTCCTGGCGGCGGCCACCTCTGCCTATATACAGGTTCATGTACTGGCAGGAGAGTTACAACAGGAAGCTCTCAACAAGCTGCTGTCATACCATAAACCCGTCGGATATATAGTACACGTCGAGGATAACATGCAGACTTACTCTGTGCCTGCCGGTTATCCAAAACTCGAAGTGACCGAGGCCCCCGGAGAGGTTATTGTTTTCCATGGTCAGAAACAGAGCGCGACCGATATCGCTTTTGTAGAAACCTTCAATAACCTCCTGAAAGAAGCTGAGGGTAATGACCCCGTTCATAAAGTAACAACAGAGATTCAAGAACATAAGGTCAATAGCTACCGATACGTCATTCGAAGCAGGCAGTTGGCAGTACTGGAAGAGTTTGTTGCACGGCACGAAGCCGGAGTTAACAAAGATCAAATGACACTTGCACAGGAAGATAAATTGACGGCGCTTGCGCTTGCCAACTATGAATCTCTGCAGCAGGCATTGAGCAGTGCGACTCCGGATCAAACACATAAATTTGAGTTCACACTGGAACACATCAAAGCTGCTTCGTCAGTTATCACGCCAACCTGGATGCAGGACCAACTCTTAAAACACTTCAGCTTCAAACCTGTACTCAGAGATCTTCTGACTGACCCGCATTCTGTTCAGAAGATGCTGAGCTATATACCCACTGTCGTCAGTTCCGCCAACAACATGGACCGACAGCTGACTGAGGTCGATGACCAGCCGGAACAACTAGTCCGTGATGCCAGAAGTGTTTACAACTCTGAAATGGCAATACTGCTTGGCATAGATGACTGGGATGATACCTGGTCACCGGATGAGCAAGCCATTCGTCTCCTGGAAAAAATTAACGACATGCACAGAGCGGTTGCCGACTCTCACTTCATTCAACAGTATCGGCAACAACAGACAGACCTGTCAGACCCGGAGAAACTGGCACTGGTGACAGAGAGGCAACCAGGCATCAGCACAGAGGCTGAAAAATCAGCTGAAATCAGAGCCCGCTTTGCAGCTCTTGCCGAACATTTGAACATTCAGAATTTTGATAGCAATACAGATATTGACGCTCAACAAGAACGCCTGATTCAGAGCATTCAGACCCTGAATGCTCAAGTCACTGAGGACGAAGCTTTCATCAAATTAAGGAAAGATAGCGTGAGGGAGGTTCTTGGTTTTGGACTGACTGAAGGCAACAGGTTAGAAGACCGTCAGGTACTGTCAGAAGACACTAAGCGCGGGGTCGACAGACTTGCAGGTGTGGAAAATCCCCCCGAATTCAAGCTTGAAGTACTTCATAAACTGAGTGCTCTGGAAGCAGCCCTGGACATGGATGTCCTCGATAGAGAAGACGATGAGTACAGTCGTCGTCAGGCCATTTCTGAAGAAATTCAGACATTCATCACAAAAGCCAGACAGCGGACAGAGGAAGAGGCACTGGAGTTACTGAAAAACGCCGAAGGAATCCTCGGGATCGAGGTCAATGAAGGTGATCCCAACAAAACACGACTTCACAGAATTCTTATAAAACTTGTCAGCAATAATATCACCGAAAAAAAACTGGATCATATAGAGCATGCCTTCAGGCAAGAAGACTTCAAACCTGAGAACGAAAACCGGGAAGATAAAATTCGGAGGCTTGTTAAACGTCTTGTCTTTTATATCAAAGACGCCGGTCATCGAGCCTTACAGCAACAGACAAGGATGCTTGAAACTGTAGAAGACGAGCTGGGTATCGACACAAGTAAAAACGTTGCTGCTAAAAAAGCAAGCCGGACTTTCATTGCTACACTGGCCGATACTCTGGAAATAGAATTTGAAAAAGATGCCAGCCTGAATGAACAGAAGGAAGTTATGGCAGCCAAAATTCAGGCACTGATTTATCAGCTAGACGAACTCTACGATAACGAAGGTATTATAAGAACCAGAAATAACGAGATTGCCCATCGCCTTGGCATTGGGAACTATAAAGACGATGCCGCTGTGGATGTTCAGTCCAATCTCATTAAAGAAACTCTCCAATATCTGCATGAAATCGTTTTAAAAGTAGATCAGCCCGACGTTCATGAGCGTATCGCAGCCATTAATGAAGAGCTTGACAGGCAAATGGCGCGCCTGGGACCTAAGCCTCGATTCGTCTTTGAACGTGATCTGGCCATGGCCAGTCGCGCATTAAAAGAAGCTGAAAGCGAGCTGAATGATGTTCATCGCAAACTGAATGAAATTCGTGGCAAAAATGTGTTATTTGCGGGGAACCGTGCTGACGTCCAACATATCTTCGATGAAGACGACACGCTTTTAACTAAGGCAATGAAACAATTGCAGACCGGCCTTGGCCTGGCTGCAGGTGATGAACAAAGACCTGCTGGGCGAATTGAGGACATCATGCATTTCCTGGGGAGGTACAGTAAAGCGACACGGAATGAAATCCTTGAGCAACTGGGAGCCAAAACAAATGCGAACCTCGAGATGAAAGGAGATGTCGAAAGTTTTCGGGAAGATGATGATTACTTTTTTATCTTTCGGAGCAATCCAGATAATAATGATCAAGACCAAGATGATAAAGTTGCTGAACCATTGGGTGAACTGCCTCTGGCCAAGGCAAAGTACATTCAAGTCAGGCAATTCCTGCGTCGTCACGACAAGAAAAACAGGCAGGTGACCAGTGCACTGCTTGAAGAGAGGAATGCACGAGAGAATCTGGAACTTAAGAAAGAGGAAATCAAGCGTTTTGAAAACACCGATGAGAAGACTGAAACCGTATACAAGAAAGAAATAGTTCAGCTGAATAAAGCCCTGGAGCAGAAAAGTAAGGCTGTAGCAAAAGCAGAAGAGGACCTGGAGGATCTTGAAGCCCGTCTTGACTCGATGGAAAGACTCATCGGTCTTAAACCAGACGCCACTGACACCAATGAATACCGGGTTAATGCCCTGAGAAACAGGCTGACAGAGCTGGGCGGTGATGATGGTAGTGGCGGCTATATCCAACAACTGACTCAGGAACAGGCCCGCCTGGAAGAGGAGATTGAAACCAGGCAAGCAGATATTGAGAGGTTAAAGGAAGCCCTGGGGGCTGCAGAGGAAGCCCTGGGGGCTACAGAGAAAGCTCACGAAAATGAGGGTAGTCCCTGCCAGTACACGCCGGGGCAGTTAAAAGTTCTGACCGATATGCACACCTTCATGGAGCAGCACCCTCTCAAGAAACAAGCTCTGCACGTCGCATTAGGTCTGGCAGAATTAGCAGCAAAAAAACCTGAGAATATACGCCCTCTTACATGTCTCGACTTTGACGATGAATTTGCGCCAATTCGCTTGCAGGCGTTGGCCGGAGACGATCTGACGTTCAGTCAGGCCGGTCGAATTGTGGAATTCTTCACGCGTTTGAAGACAAACTTTCCGGAATGCCCTTTCGAACCTGTTGAAGATCGGCCCTTGAATATTCTGGAAGAAGTCCAGACTCTGGCAAACAGGGCCAGAAAAGAGATGAAAACCGAGTCTCAACAATACAACGACGAAATTAACGACATGGCCAAAACAGCCATTCACTTCGTCAAAGATGCACCAGGGAAACTGAAAGATTTCCCGGAATACTTCGCTAGCCATTCTGCCAGTGGTAACAAGATCATAACTCTGCTGCGTGAAGGCATGATCAGCAAGATTGAACTTGAGAACTACATGAAGGCCATCAGAGATGTCGACGGTTATCAGACAGTGGATGAATTTGAGCACTTCCTTGACTACAAACACGGCGTCGATATGCCTCGCTTCAGGAATATTGTCCGGATGCTGTCCGACAGGGGGATTGATGAATTCCTGGAAAGTGCCTTTAACCCTGTGACGGTGGCTGGCGCGGCGGGTATAAAAGCTTCTGTTGCCGACATGAAAGAATACGCATTTGCTGTCATTGCCAACTATGTTCTTGACGATATTGCCTTTGACAATGGCCGCAGGACGGCAGCGCTTCTGGCCAATGTTCAGGATACCCTGACACCTTACGCCAATGCTGCCGGACTCTCTGAATCAGAACTGATCAAAGCTGTCCATGACACATTGATGCAGGCTCATGCCGCAGCGGTTGAGCAGCAGCTCAATGATTACTGGGTCAAACCTTCAGCCTTTCTGGTACAGGCTGTCACCTGGTACTTCTCCAGCTACAAACCCCTGCTGGCGACCCAGACCACCTGGCAGGCTGGCACACTGTCTCTCTCAAACATGGCATTCCTCTATCTTCTGGATCTGACCAACAGGGGTGATTACCTGCATCGGGTGCTCATACCTTTCCAGAACTGGTTGCAAGACTATGGTGTTGATCTCGACCGAACCGGGCAATATGCCTATCACAGTGGAATTGAACAACTCTCTGAAGTGGGTGGGCTGGGCATGCCGTTGGGTAAAGCCGCCTCCTCCGTCATTTTGCTGAAAACCGGCTCCATGCTGTTTACCCGACAGTACAACGCCAACCCGCAGATGTATCGCGGCATATCCCGTCTGGTACCGGAAATAGTGAAATCCATGGGTTCCGGGCAAGGGGTTCAGGTCCCGCTGCTGCACAGGGTGACACCACAAAAAGTAAAAACTCTGGCTTCTGCCACAGCCGGTCTGGTACTGGGCCCGGTAGCCACCTTCGGAACATACGCCCACGGTCTTTTATTCGGTTTTACCTACGCTCAAACCTTCGGGTTCGCCCTGGCGTCGAGTCTCACTTTCGATTTTTTTATGAACGACAACAAGATGCTCACTCAATGGCTGGGTGGCCCTCTGGGCCGAACCCTTGACAGCATTAATCGCTGGCAAGGCAGCGGTGAAACGCGGGATGAATATATAAAACGTACGCTTATTGCCACGCCTCAACGCTTCAGTGAAACCGATGAATCTTATGCCAACCGTGTTAAAGCAGGTAACACAATGTATGGCTGGACCCTCCATGAAAATTACCTGCAGTTTCGTGAACGCCGTGATCGCACCATGAAGATGTCTGAGAATAGCTGGGAGAAATACTTTAAGGAAAATGTACCTAAATGGTCGTTTTCCCACGCAGAAAGCATTCCATACTCCTACACTCTTGGAGCCTTTTACCAATGATAAAAGGGCGATAATGAGAAAGCGCCTGTTCATGATAAAACGAATGCCCCGCAATCAAGCCTCTCCTTCTGAGCCCACAGACCTCTGAGGTATTGGAATGACGAATGCTCGCCCCAGGGCTTTAAGCCTTGCAGTAGCCATTGCCATCAGCTCTTCGATCATTGCCACACAGACACTGGCCGATCGGAAGCTGCGGACAAAATCTATCAATATTCTGGTCAATGGACATATGGAGTTTACCCACAGTGAAGCCATGGTTCGGCCAACTTTAGACCCTGACCAGCAGCCAATACCCAAATCCTGTACAACCACCTACATTGCCCTGGCTGCAGACAAGGAGAACCAGGTCCTTCCTGCCGTAAGCTTTACACAAGTTCTTTCTTTTGTTGATGGCGTCATGTCCATTGTTGATCTGTTTGAAACAGACGAGAATGACGTGGCTCAGAAATACACCAAAGTACTGAAGGTAGGTGATGAGGGAGTCTTCAGGTTCACCCATAACCTTGAAGAAAAGGAGCTGGTCATTGAAGTCAGAGCCGGAATGACCGATCAGGATTCTGTTGAGGCGGTTCGTGCTGGATTCCCCTGGCCACTTCACGGCGCCCAATCATTAGAGCCCTTAACGAAAATCGCCAACCCCTTTCGACTCAATGATTTGCTGAATACTGTCTATGACAGAACAGGAAATCTCGGCACCAGCGATCACTATGTTGCCCTTGCCACCATTGAAGTAGAAAAAGTTGCAGTGAACGGGCGCACCTTCATGCGTCATATTGCTTCGAAAGATCAACCCCCTGAACTGCGGCGCCTGGGTCAATCACTCTTTGTCAATGACGATGTTCTCCTGGCAGCTGCCACCTCTGCCTATATCCATGTTCATGTCCTGGGAGAGGAGTTACAACAGCAGGCTCTTAATAAACTGTTAGCACACAGCAAACCCGTCGGCTACGTTGTACATGTCGTGGATGACAAGCAGGTTTATCCTGTGCCTGCGGGTTATCCAAAGCTGGAAGTAGCAGAAGTTCCGGGGAAGATGATTGTTTTCCATGGACAGAAGCTGAACCCCCATGAAATCGTTTTTGTAGAAAACCTCTATGAGCTATGGAATGAAGTTGAGGGTCATACCCACGCCGCCGCATTGGTAACACAGGTTAAAAAATATAAGGCCAAAAGCTACCGGTACGCCATTCGAAGCATGCAGATGGCAATACTGGAGGAGTTTGTTGCGCGACACGGTGCTGAGCTGCCGACGACGCTCACAAACGAAGACAAACCGGCAATGCATGCGCTTGTTTACTACGAATATCTCCAGCAGGCATTAGCCAGTGCGACTCCCGATCATACGATTTTTGCCAGTGAATTTGAATTCACACTGGAACACATAAGAGTCGCTTCGTCGGTCATCACCTCACCCTGGGTGCATACTCAACTGGTAAAACACTTCGGTTTCAAACCTGTACTCAGAAACCTTCTGATTAACCCACATTTTGCCAGGAATATTCAGAATTCTGTACCCGTTATCAACGATATCAACCAGGTGCAGACCGGTTCTCGTGGTAACGACAAAAAGTTTGCTGCCAAAGTCATAAGAGATATGACCAGACAGCTGCTTGAAAAACTGGAGGAACTACAGGCAGAAGAAGAGGAACTCGTCCAACTTCATAACAACTTACGGCGCACAACAGAGAGAGCGAATGTCAGTCAGAAGGAAAAACTGAGAGCACAGCAGCGCTATCGGGAAGTTGAGGAGGAGCTTGCAAGGGTTCAAATCGAGCTGGAAGATCTGGAAAATCAGGAACTGAAAATTCTGCAGCAAGTTCAACGAATCCCGGAGCTGGAAAAACAAGTTCGTAATATCAGGGCAGAAGCCACAAACGCAGTTAACACTCAAATGGCCGCAGAGCTTGGTATTGATAACTGGGATGATGCCCAGCCACCAGAAGAACAAGCCAGGCTCATCAGAATGAAAATTTATGAAATCAAACAATGGGTGGCGGCAGGAAGATCCAGTCTGGAAACTCTGACGGCAGAACTGGCCGTCATTGAAGGCCAGTTCGGTATTATCCCGGTGGATGAAAACGATGTCGATGCCCGCTATCAGACCATTCAACAGCATATGCAACAAATGCCAGACCCATCTGATGGCGCAGCCTACCTGAAACTGGCGCGCATTGAAAATCGGCTCAATCTGGCACCAGATAACGAAGCTGATCTGGTAGCACGTCACCAGGCCATTCTTGATCGGTTACAACGGCATCTTCTGGCCACCAGCACAGTGGCTGCAATAAAAAGCCAATATAAAACCTTTGCCGTACATTTAAATGTTGAGGATTTTGATGTCGATGCAGATATTGACTTTCAGCAAAAAAGCTTGCTCCAAAGAATTAAGACAATGGCTGTCCAAGAACAATTTCTGCTTCAAAAACTTAAGACAATGGAGAGTTACGAAGACATCATTTACGAGAATCATGAGTCTTTGGCTGAGAAAACCCAGAAATTGAGCAATCAACAATATCTGGAGAATTCTTACACCAGGGCCAGAAAAGATGCTCTGGCAGCGGTACTTGGTAAAGAGCTGAGTCCAGACAACACACCAGAAAACCGTGACCTTCTGGAATCAACAGTCAATGCCAAGCTCTTCGAGCTTGTAGAGCTGAAAAAAGAACTGGATGACATCAAAAACCCCGCCCCCCCCAAAGTCATGCCTGAAGTACTTGGGAAACTCAGAGCCGTGGAAAGCGCCCTGAAGATGGATCTCTTCTCTGTAGAAGACGATGCTTATCTCCGACGCCAGGCGATTTCTGATGTTATGCAAACCCATATCAAAGAAGCCAGACAACGATCGGAAGAAGAGGCCCTGAAGATACTGGAAGCCTTAGAAGAATTATTCAACATCAAAATCAATGAAGGTGATGACAAAACTGCAAGATTAGACCAGGTTCGTATAAAACTTGCTGGCGATCAGATTTCGGAATACATGCTGGACCAGATGGATAAAGTCCTTTGGGAAGATGGCAGCACAGCTTCGGAGAAGATGGTGGCCAGGGTCAGACTCAACAATATTCGTGAGCGTCTTACCTTTAAAGTCGAAGAGTCGGATAAACGAGCCGAAGTAAAACAGGCATTTTATCTAATGGCTATAGAAGAAGAGCTAAAAATCGACCCTTATAAAAGCTTTACTGCTATGGAAAAAGGCATGGCTTTAACCACTAAGCTGGCCGATGATCTGGGGGTAGAATTTGAAAAGGATCTCAGCCTGTTTCAGCGCAGGCGTGATCTATGTATCAAAACTTTTGTACTGATGGATAAGGTAAACGAAGACTATGAAGATGAAAATGTCAAAAGACTCAGAAACAATGAAATGGCTCATCAACTCAACATTGAAGACTATAAAGTTCATGCCCCTGTTGAGGAACAGAACAGTCTGATTACAGAAAAACTCATACAGCTTAATGAAGCTGCTTTCAGAGGGGGTCGGCCTGATGTTAATGAGCGTATCTCATTCATTGAGAATGAGCTTGACAGGCAAATAGCGCGCCTGGGACCTAAACCCCGATACGTTCTTGAGCGTGAGCTGGCCATCGCGAAACGAGTATTAGAAGAAGCTGAACGTAAGCTGTCGGTCCGGGAACAGGCCCGTCTGGAAGATGACATTAGAACCAGGGAATCAGACATTGAGAAAATGAAGGAAGTCCTGAGTAATGCCGGGAAAGCCGTCGAAAATAATCCTGGTCCCTTCCAGTACACGCCGAAACAGGCAGAAGTTCGTGACGCTATCCAGACATTCGCGCAGCAGCACGCTCTCAATAAACAAGCTCTGGAAGCCGCATTTGCTCTGGCAGAATCAGCAGCAAAAAGCGGTAACACAATACCCAGTCTTACAAGTTTCGATTTTGACAACGAATTTGCACCGATTCGCATGCAGGCACTGGTAGGTGACGAACTGACGTTTGCCCAGGCCAGTCGACTTGTGGAACTCTTCAAGCGCCTGAAAACGAGTTCTCTGACGGCCCTGGAAGAAGTTCAGATTCTGGTGCACAGAGCCAGGAATGAGATAAAAACCGGAGCACAAGAATACGACGACGAAATTTACGGCATGGGTAAAACAGCCCTTCACTTCGTCGAGCATGAACCAAAGGACCAGAAAGGCTTCTCGGAATATTTCGCTGCCCATTCTGCCAGTGGCAACAAGATCATAGCTCTGCTGCGTGAAGGTCTGATCAGTAAGGTTGAACTTGAGAACTACATGAAAGCCGTCAGAGGGGTCGACGGTTATCAGACAGTGGACGAATTTGAGCACTTCCTTGATTATAAACACGGCATCAGGGTGCCTGAGTTCAAAAAGGTTGTACAAATGCTGTCCGACAAGGGTGTTGAGCAGTTCATGCAGGCTGTCTTGACTCCTGAGACCCTGACTGCCAATGGCCCGGCAGGTATGAAAGAGTCGGTTGCTGGCATGAAAGAGTACGCAGCTGCTGTTATCGCCAACTATGTTCTTGACGATATTGCCTTTGACAATGGCCGCAGAACAGCAGCATTCCTGGCCAACGTTCAGGATACCCTGACACCTTATGCCAATGCTGTTGGAATATCTGAATCAGAACTGATCAAGGCTGTCCATGACACATTGATGCAGGCCCATGCCGCAGCGGTTGAGCAGCAGCTAAAGGAGTACTGGGTTAAACCTTCAGCCTTTCTGGTACAGGCTGTCACCTGGTACTACTCCAGCTACAAACCTCTTCTGATAGATCGTAGCGCCTGGCAGGCTGCCGGGCTGTCCCTGTCAAACATGTCCTTTCTCTATCTTCTGGACCTGACCAACAGGGGCGATTATCTGCACAGAATGCTCACACCTTTCCAGCACTGGTTGGAACACTGCGGTGCTGATCTTGACCGAACTGACCAATATGCCTACCACAGCAGAATTGAACAAATCTCTGAATTGGGCGGACTGGCCATGCCACTCGGCAAGGCCGCTTCTGCAGTCATTCTGCTGAAAACCGGCTCCATGTTGTTTGCCAGACAGCACAACGCCAACCCTCAAATGTATCGCAGCATTTTCCGTCTGGTGCCGGAAATAGTGAAATCCATGGGTTCCCGACAAGGGATTCAGGTACCGCTGCTGCACAGGGTGACACCACAAACAGTGAAAACGCTGGCCTCCGCCGCAGCTGGTCTGGTGCTGGGTCCGGTAGCCATCACCGGTACATACGTCCATAGCCTTTTATCAGGGTTTACCTATACCCAAACATTCGCATTCGCGCTGGCGTCGAGTCTTACTTTCGACTTCTTTATGAACGACAACAAGATGCTCACTCAATGGCTGGGTGGACCTTTGGGTCGCAGTCTGGACAAAATCAATCGCTGGATAGGCATGGGCGAAACAGACGATGAATATGGAAAACGTACCGCTGTTGCTTCGCCTCAACGCTTCACTGAAACCGATGAAGACTATGCAAACCGTGTTAAAGCAAGCAACAGTTCGCACGGCTGGACCCGACACGAAAATTACCTGCAGTTCCGTGAACGCCGGGATCGCACCATGAAGCTATTCGAGAATAGCTGGGAGAAATACTTCAGGGAAAATGTACCTACATGGTCATTTTCCCATGCAGAAAGTATTCCTTACTCCTACACTCTGGGAGCCTTCTACAAGTGGCGACAGGGCGATGATCAGATAGCTCCTGTTCATGATAACAGAGGTATCTCTCAACCAAGCTTTCTGACTGTTGACTCAGGCGCTCAGTCTGAAACTGAGCAGAAGTGAGATTACTCAGCTGAAGTGCCTTCATGATGGAGGGTGTTGCGAAATCCCGGCCAGCCGTGCGGAACCACTCTAAACAGAGGTGTTCTAGTTGACCTTCGGTCATCATAAGAAAGTTCGCAGAAGAACGGGGCAAGTCACCCCGAAAAAATGGAAAAAAATGTTATTGGCAGAGGGCTTTTCTTTGAGCGATGTCCCGATTTAAAACTTGAATATTGGCTTCCTTAATATTCCAGACTTTTAAAAACCAGGTTGAAAACTTCTTTCTAAGCTTATCAGTAAGGCCGGGTAAAAACATCGGTGGCACGCCCGGAATGACCAGTACAAGCTGAATGGTCAAACCCGACCAATCAGAGTTTTTAAATTCTGCAGGCAGTTCCTTATTGATCGGCTGATAACGTCCGGCCAGCCCCAAAACAGCGAGTTGCAAAGAGTTATAGAGTTTTTCATAAATCGCTTGCAACTCAGCTTCAAACGCCTCTTTGCTTTTCTGTTCATTTGGGAACGTTGTCTTTGCTTCCAACACCCATAAGTTATTACCAGCGTCGATGTAAAGAAACTCGGCCTTTTTTATCCCTTCACCAACGCCAATGGCTCCCTGAGCATTCTCAATACGATAACAACGGTCATCCTCAAAACAGAACGACAAACCGGATTCTGTAAACTCCAAGATCAGGCTACCCCTATTTCCTGCTCAAACAGTCGAATGGATTCGTTGATGATTTCGTTATCGGGCATACCCTCATTCAGAGAGGTTTGCTGCCACTGTCCATCGGTGCAAATCATGACCGGGATGTCCATCTCTTCTCGCTGCGCCATGATGTAGAGCTTTTTCACCACAAAATAGGAGTGACTGGCGATGAAAAACTGTACGCCCAGTCTGGCAAGGGCATCAATAATATTAAACAGCTTGGTAATGGCTGTCGGGTGCAATGCTGACTCAGGTTCGTCGATAAAGATGATGGAATTTTCTGTGAGGAATCCGTTGCGGATTAAAGTATCCAGAATACCAATCTTCTTCACGCCTTCAGCCGTGGCATTGATGGAGTAGCGAGCTTTTTTATGCTTGTAAAACCAATCACTGCGCTGGCGATCATACTCGATACGACCGCCATCAAACATTGACTCAAGCTGCTGGCTGGTTTGAGAGAGGGCTGAATTGGATTTGTCGGCGGGCATCTGTTTCTGCAAGGCGACAACCAGATCAGAGTAAGTGCTATCAAAGCCGAACACCCGATCCTGATAGGCCAACTGGAAAATAATTTTATCCAGCGACAGCACTTCCTTGGGCGGCAAAAAAATTGAATTGGCACTGCGACGCTCAGAAATTTCTACATCGACTTGCTTGGTTGTGTCCGGGCCAAAACCGAAAGTAATCGGCGGCAGGTCTTTCAGGGTTACGGAAGCTGAAAGTTTTTTGCTTTTCCCTTTGGTGACAATATCCCCAAGTTTATCCGGTTGAAACGTCCAGTAGAGCTTTTCACTCAATACCTCGGATGCTGAGCGGCGATCATCGCCCCGTCCGGTTTCTTCCAGAGTGCGCACGGCAGCGTAGAGTGCCTTCATCAGCCAGGTTTTGCCAGAGCTGTTAGGCCCGATAATCAGGTTGATCTGACCAAGGTTTTCTGCAGTGCCCTTTTCCAGCGGCCCGAGGTTATTAAACTCAAACGCCTGTATCATTTTGTTATCCACTTTTTGCGGCGACAGAGGCAATGGTTCCTGAGACTGAGGTAGACTACCACCTCTACAGGAACGCTTCCTGCATTGAGCATATCACTTTCTGGTGGGTTTGCCTTGGTTGGGGAAAAGCCCTGCCAGAACCCAACAGCAAGATGGGTATTTTTCTGTTTCCAGGGGCTGAGTGTATTAACGGTCAATAATCAGGAGGAACATGTGATTGGCTTGAAGGAAAGGCAGTGGACGATCGTTCAAATTTTGGGCATTTTTTACGAGTCCATGTATTCCTGATAGGGGTGGTGAAAGGCGGTTATATGGATGTCCTGTTTCACTTCTGAGAACCAGCAATGTTCAAAAGGCCGGTATGACTGTCAGAATTAAGAGTTGAGTATTTTAATGAGCAGTAATGTCAAAGGCTCATGTCAAACTTGTTACGGGGCTCGTCGCCATCAAGAAGAAGCTTAGCCATGGACTTGATCTCGTTCTGGATGTAATCCCAATACTCCGGATTGTCGAGTGTTCTCTGCTTTATGCTTTCAGGAACAAAGCGACTTATCTCAGTATTGAAATTAATGCGTACCTCATCGTCTTTTAATATTTTGGTTACTTGGTTGCTGAGCATTTCCATGAAGTCTTTCCTGTTTTTTTCTCTTGCTTCCAGTTTTTTATTGACTAGCTCTGCAGAGACATCAATTCCTTTTTGTTTTATCCAAACGATATCCCAGACATCACGAGGTTTTATGTGTCTGGCCCGATAGGCCAGAGCAATAAACTTGTCCGCCAACGTCTCTTCGAGAGACTGGACCGGTACCAGCAGGCCTTCGGTGGGCGTCACAATATTGTAGTGATTGATCAGGGGTCTTTTTTTCGCGTCAAACGAGGGAATGGCGCAGATGTCTATGTGCATTTTCTGCCTTGGCAGATCAGGCCGGTTGGCCTCCTTCTCTATGCTGATTTTCCACGACGACGTGTCGCCCTGCTCATCTTGGTCAGGCTTGTTGACCCAAACGTTGGTCTCGTACTTGTTCTGGATGAATTGTTGGATTTCGGTTTCCAGCCCGTCAAAGTCGGAGGGCTTGAAATCAAGCCCTCCATTAAAATCCAGATCTTCCGACAAACGGGAGCTGTTATGGCACATCCTGAGTGATGTGCCCCCTATGAAGGTGAGTGACTGCATAGCCCCTTGCTTAACCAGCACGTGCACAATGTCGTGATGAAGAATTTCCTTCTCGATCACTGGCGTGATGGCTGCATATTCCGGATTTGCTTCCACGATTCTTTTTAGTTGTTCCTTTAGCACATTAGCTCTCCAGCATATGGGTATTTCTTTTGCAGTTCTTTAGGTCTTTGATGGCTTGCGAGGATTGTGCCCTGTACATGCCAACAGATTCATCAAAATACAGGTTTGGTGCAATATTTCTGATAGTTTTTTTTGAGTGAGTGAATTCAATGACGCCATAGGGTGTTGAGAAGGTGCCGCTGCGGCCTTTCGTCACAATCGTCAGCCTTCCCATGGGTATTTGAGAGATGTCCCCAGTATGACTAAGTTGACTCTCAAGGCTTATGTAGCTTATGACATTGGCGCGAAGTTTTTTCGCTATCTTATAGATCGCAGTCGTTGGGTCTGGAGGCGTCAACGTGCTCTCAAACACGCCTTTGGCGACCCTGCGTATCAAGCCTTTTTTTGCACAAACAGTGAGAAACTTGGTGAACGCGGGAGTGAGTCTCTCGCCAACCATATAGGCTAACTCTGCCGCTGTGTTGATACCACCTCCCGCTTTGGTTGACTCTGATAGTGCAGCAACTAGTCTATCTTTCTTGGTCATAAAGGTCTACATATTGTTACCTATAATGTAATTTATTGTAGACCTGCATTTGATTTTGTCAAAGAGAAAAAATAAGGACATCCATAAAATTCGCGCCGAACCAGAATCTTCAATCGGGCTCGAAAAAAAAATGAGGACATCCAAAAAGAGAAAAAATGAGGACATCCAAAAAGAGAAAAAATAAGGACATCCAAATAAAGAAAAATAAGGACATCCAAACAGAAAAATAAGGACATCCATAAAATTCCCATCTCAAAAGCTCAGAAGATGGGAACGCCTGAAAGCCGTGTTTACAGGATAATACAATACCCTTCATTTGTTCCCTTCGCCGCCCCCCCGCTGTGTCAGGATAGTTGTCCCGCTCACTGATTAACCAATAAAAGCTAGACAGTGGGCGATGGACGTTGAATATGCCTCGTTTTTCAGAGGAACGTAAATCAGCTGTTTTGAAAAAACTGTTACCACCACACAATCGCTCTGTGCCGGATGTTGCCAGAGAGGAAGGTATCAGCGAACAAACCCTGTATAATTGGCGTAAAAAACTACGGGACAAAGGATTACCTGTGCCAGGGAACGAACAAAAATCAGAACAATGGTCTGCTGAAAGCAAGTTTGCCGTGGTCGTCGAAACCGCTGCTTTGTCAGAAACAGAGTTAAGTGAATACTGCCGTAAAAAAGGGCTTTATCCTCAACAAGTCAAGGAGTGGAAGCACGCTTGTATTTCAGGTGCTGTTCAGGCTTCTCAGCGTGCAGACCAGGAAAGCAAGCAATTAAAACAAGAGCGTAAGCGCAATCAGAGCCTTGAAAAAGAGCTTCGCCGTAAAGACAAGGCGTTGGCAGAAGCTGCAGCCCTGCTGGTGCTATCAAAAAAGCTCGATGCCTTCTACGGGATAGACAGCGAGGACAACTGACACCTGTCGATAAGCGCCGCCAACTGCTGACATGGTTTGATGAGGCTATAGCAAACGGCGCTTCTCGCTGGAAGGCTGCTGAACAATTGGAAATATCCCTGAAAACACTGAATCGCTGGCGCGATGACAATGGTGCAGTGTTAACGGACAAACGCCCGGATGCCTTGCGCCCGGTACCCTCTAACAAACTGACTGAGGAAGAGGAGCAACGTATTCTGACTATCAGTAATGAAGATGAGTATGCGAGCCTGCCACCATCGCAGATCGTGCCAGCCCTTGCAGACAAGGGAGTATACGTTGCTTCTGAATCTAGCTTTTACCGTGTGTTGAAAAAGTATGGTCAGTTGCACCACCGCGGTCGTTCAAGAAAGCGATCGAAAAGCAACAAGCCGACAACCTATGTTGCTACTGGCCCTAACCAGGTCTGGTGTTGGGACATCAGTTACATACCTTCCAGGGTACGCGGCCAGTTCTGGTACCTCTACCTGATACTGGACGTTTACAGTCGTAAGATTGTTGGTTGGGAGATTCATAGCCGTGAGTCTGGTGAGTTAGCCAGTGAACTGATTAACCGGACAATGGTGGCTGAAAAATGCACTAAAACACCGCTTGTACTGCACTCAGACAATGGGGCTCCAATGACGTCGAGTACCTTTAAGGCCAAGCTTGAGGAATTGGGCATTATTCCCTCTCATAGTCGCCCAAGGGTGAGTAACGATAACGCATTTGCAGAATCGATCTTTAAAACGGTGAAGTACTGTCCTCAGTGGCCATCTCAAGGTTTTCTGACGTTAGAACACAGTCGACAGTGGATGCTGAAGTTTGAGCGCTTTTATAACAATGAACACCGCCATAGCTCAATCCGCTTTGTGACACCTGCGCAACGGCATGAGAAAAGAGATCAGGAAATCCTGAATCACCGGAAACAGGTGTATACCAAAGCGCGAGAAGCTAATCCAACGCGCTGGTCAGGAGTTATCAGAAACTGGGAGCCTGTAGGTGCGGTTGCACTGAATCCTGAGCGGTTGTCTGAAGCAAGAATTAACGAGAAAAAGGCAGCCTAAAATTCAGTTTTCGGGACAACTATCTTGAAAAACTCCGCCCCGGCCTCGGTAAGGGCTTCCGCGCAGTCATTGTTGCCCATTTCAGTTGCGACGGACAGCGGGGTGGTGCCATCCGACAAGGCGGCGTTGAGATCCGCCCCAGCCTTGATCAGGAGTCTCACGCAATCGATGTTATTTTGTTGAGCAGCTATGAACAGAGGGGTGTCGCCATCCGAAGTCCGAGGGATGTTGAGATCCGTCCCGGCGTTGATCAGGAGTTCCACGCATTCGGTATTGCCTTTCGCAGCGGCGGCGAACAGTGGGGTGGCGCCATCCGAAGTCCGAGGGATGTTGGGATCCACCTCGGCGTTGATCAGTATTTTTACACAGTCGATATAGCCAGTCACAGCAGCTAAGAACAGCGGGGTGGCGCCATCCTCATCCCGAGCAGTGTTGACGTCTGCGCTGGCGTTGACCAGACGTTCGACGACGTCAGTTTGCCCCTCGCGGGATGCCAACATCAAGGCAGTGAGACCATTATTCATAACGGCATTAACATTGACACCTTCTGCCAGTGACTTCTCCACCTGATCCAAATCCCCGTCAGAACAGGCATCATAAAATGTCCAATCGGGGAAAAATGTATCCGGGTGAGATTCACTGGTGTTCTCATTCACCACAGGCATCGGGTCTTTCCGACACATTGCGCAGCGACGTGAGCCGATGGGCTGATCAACAAAACACCTCGAAATACAGTCCAGATCGAAGCGATGGCCGCAACATTGGGTTTTGACGACCACAGGCGCTACATAACGGTCATGGAAGTGAGCTAAACAAATAGGACAGGGATCGGCTTCCAGTGTCCATGGGGAGAGGGTAGCGAGCAATGCCACATACAAGAAGAACATCTGTGTTGGTCAATAAGTAGTGTGGGTTGGATACAAAAAAAGCAATGGTAGTACATTTGTATCTGCCTTTCACCACACCGATTGATATCTGCCTAAAATCTGTTGTCAAAGAAATAAACAGACATTCAGGTACACCAACAAGCCTCAAGCCCAATACCAGTCTAAGAACCTCAACCACCTTGGCTTGGGTGCCGCTACGTGTCGGGAGTTAAAGATAGCCGAATACATTGATGCCCGTATCACAAATGACTCCGATGTTCGTAATGTCACTATTGGACAAGCTGTAGTCGCAATGATCATCAATGGCTTGGGCTTTACGGGGCAAACTCTGTACATGCTCCCTGAGTTTTTTGAGGATAAGCCGATTGACCGCCTTATCGGGGAAGGTACACAGGCTGAACACTTGAACGACAAGGTACTTGGTCAGGCTCACGACAGTTTGTACGACGCTGGTGTTAGCGACTTGTATCTCAACAAAAAGCGCGGACTTAGTGAACGGAAAACACTGTCCCGAAAGATGCAAAAGCAGTCATTGAAAGAGGCCCGTGATCTGGAGAAGCTGAGCAAAAAGGCCTTTTTGTGCCGGGACGATGCATTGAAGGCTTTTGCCTTGTGGCAGAAACAATCGTTACCTGGCCACCCTGTTCGGCATAACTGCAAAACTCCTCCGCCAGCTCCACCAACAGGCTAGGGTAGAGCTGGTTTTCCGGCTCCTCGACACAGAGCAATGGATGGGGCGACGGGTCGTTCAGCAACAGCAAATAAGCGAACATCTTGATGGTGCCATCGGAGACATAACGAGCCACAAACGGGTCTTTAAAGCTGCCATCCTGAAATTTCAGGACAATGCGCCCATCGTCAGTTTCTACTGCCTGTACATCTTCAACTCCCGGCACCCGCTGTTTCATTTTATCCAGTACATGCTGGAAAATATCCGGGGGTTGCTCGTAGAGGTACTGGGCCACCAGCGCGGCATTTTCCCCTCGGGGCGATAAATGCTCTGCATAGCCAGCGTCCCGTGCCTGGCGGGCATCGCTGATATGAAAATCGGAGACATGCCAGTTTTCAATAAGCTGGCGAAAGGCATTGGCCGCCCGGAATCGCTGAAATTGCCCGAGTCCTTTTACGGCCAGAATATCCGGACTATCCAGCGTCTGCTCTTCCCGTTCCAGCTCTGAATCGGCTTTATTAAAGTCTTCTTCATTGAGAATGGCGTAACCGCGACCTCTCCGGAAATCCAGAAAATGAAACGGTGAACCCTGACTGCCCCGCTTATAACGGAGTACCTCCCGGGCAACAATAGGCCGACCTTTGTCCTGTCGAATTTCCAACAGATAAGTCACCAGTCGATCAACGCCGCCAATGGGTAAGCGAAACTGCAGGGTAAACTCGATAGGCTGATCAATACCACCACGGGTGGCGACTTCCCGAAACCCGCCCCGTTTCTGAAGGGCGGTGCGGACATTACCGTGCAGGGCATCCCTGAGAAAACCAAACACATCAAACAGGGTGGTTTTACCGCTGCCATTGGCGCCGACAAACACGCACATGCCGGGCAGTTTTTTCAGCTCCACATGCTGAAAAACCTTGTAGTTTTTGATTGTCAGGGACTCAAGCTTCATCCGGCGGCTTCCGTCAGTGGCTGTTGTTGTGATCGTTGTCCTTCCAGAGTATCACTTTCTGGCGAGTTTGCCTTGGTTGGAGTGGTGTCGGGTAGAGTCAGTTTTTCAGGGGAGGTATGCATTCCCGCGCAGAGCACGAGAACGAGTTGAAAAATAGGCCTGAACGGTCATTTTCCCATGCAGAAAGTATTCTTTACTCCTACACTCTTGGAGCCTTCTACAAGTGGTAAAAGGGCGATAATAAGAAAGCTCCTGTTCATGATAACAAAGGTATCTCTCAACCAGGCTTTTTAACGACCGCCTCAGGCGCTCAGCCTGAAACTGATCAGAAGTGAGGCAAGTGCGAAATCCCCGGTGAATTAATTACACGTCAAGTAATGACCAGCAATACTGAACCAGTGCCCCATGAAACACCGGTGATGGTTCCAGGCTTAACGTTTCCTTCTGAGACCACATAGGTTTCTCTGGTAAAAGAACCTGAAGCTGCTCTAACAAGCGATTAACAGCCATGATTAATTAGAAGTCGCTTTCTCGCCCGGTTTGGCAATCACTATATACGGTAGTGGAAGTACTCTGCCCTGAGGTAATAGAATGACAAACACTCGCCCCAATGTATTAAGCCTTGCTGTAACCGTTGCAATCAGTTCTTCTATTATTGCTTCACAAGCATTGGCCGAGCGAAGGCTGCAGACAAAATCTGTCGATATTACCGGCACTGGACATGCGGAGTTTACCCATAGTGAGGTCATGGTTCAGCCAACCTTGGGTGATGACCTGCAGCCAATACCCAAATCCTGCACAACCACCTACCCCGATCAGACTCAGGCCAGAGCTGGCTATGACGTTCCCTCTGAAGGATTCACAGACGTTCTTTCGGGCATCGACGGAGGTGTTTCCACTGTTGATCTGTTTGAAACAGACAAGAATGACGTTGCCCGGAAATACACCAAAGTCCTCAAGGTCGGTAATGAAGGGATCTTCAAGTTCACTCACAACCTTGCAGAGGAACGACTGGTCATTGAGGTCAGAGACAAAATGACCCATCAGGATTCCATTGCAGCTGTACACGCTCGATTAGACGACAACCGGATATTAGAACCGTTAACGAAAGTTGCCAGCCCCGAACATCTGGCGGCAGTTCTGAAAGGGGCGAATGAAAGAGCAGGAAACCTGGGCGAAGTTGATGACTATGCTGTCCTTGCCACTCTTCAAGCAGGAGAAGTGGAGGTGAACGGGCGCACCTTCATGCGTCTTATTGCTGCAGGCGACCAGCCTCCTGAACTGCAACGTCTGGGTCAATCGCTTTTCGTCAATGATGAAGTGCTTTTAGCAGCAGCCACCTCTGCCTATGTCCAGGTTCACGTTCTGGGTGAGGGTCTGCAACAGGAAGTACTGAATAAGCTGTTTTCATACCATAAACCCGTCGGCTATGTAGTACACACTGGGGATGATACGCAGACTTATCCTGTACCTGCAGGTTATCCAAAACTGCAAGTGACTGAGGCTCCGGGAGAGATTGTTGTTTTCCATGGCCAGAAGCAGAATCCAACCGATATCGCTTTTGTGGAAGGACTCTTTGACATCGTGGATAAAGCTGATGCTAATCCCCCCGTTACTGAATTATCAACACAGATTAAAAAAGACAAAGTCAAAAACTACCAGTACGTTATTCGCAGCAGGCAGATGGAACTGCTGGAGAAGTTAGTTGCGCGGCTCGATATTACAGTAAACAAAGCTCAACCGATGAGGTTTGCATTGGAAGATCAGGTGGCGACACTTGTGCTTGCATTCTATGAAACTCTCCAGCAAGCATTGACCAGTGCTACTGCAGATCAGGCAGATGAATTTAATTTTTCAATAGAACACTTCAGAGTCGCTGCGTCTCTCATTACGCCAGCCTGGATGCATAATCAACTCGCAAAACACTTCAGCTTCAAACCCGCACTGAGAGATCTTCTGACTAACCAGCATTTTGTTCAAAATTTTCTGAACCTTTTACCCGCTGCCTATGTATTAAAGACCGATGTTTCTCACGAAGGAGAACTTTTTGCTTCCAGAGTCTTGAGCGACATAGCCAGACAACTGATTGAGAGGGAAAACAAGCTGCAAGAGCTGCTGCAAAATGAAATCGAACTCACCCGGGTTAGAAATCAGTTAAAGCTCACATCGGAGAAAGCCATTAAAAGTGAAAGGCAAAAGCGCATAGCACTTCAATTTAAGCAGCTGGCTGATAAGGAGCTTGATCAGCTTGTTAATGCAATGGAAGAACAGCAAAAACAAATACGGAAACTTCGGGAGGAAGTTGCACGAATCCCGGAGCTGGAACAAGAAGTTGCTAATGTCAGAGCAGAAGTCATAAAGGCCCGCAACACTGAACTGGCAACAGAGCCTGGTATTGAAAACCTGGACGAAACCCAGCCACCAGCAGGACAGACTGAGGAAGATTCTGTAGCGGTTCCGAAAATACTTGAGACACTGAGAGCTGTGGAAAAAGCCCTTGAGATGATGGGCCTTACTCAAGATGACGATGTGTATCTTCGTCGCCAGTACATTTCAAACAACCTACAGATGTACATCAGAGACCACAGACAACTGGCAGAAGAAAAGGCCCTGGACGTACTGGAAGTCGCAGAAGAAAAGCTCAACCTCCAGGTCAATGACAAGAATGATAAAACAACAGGAATCAGAGAAGATACGTCGCTGACAGAGCAAGAGAACCTGGACATACTGACAGCCTTGGAAGAAACCTCCAATATGAAAGTCAGTAAAGAGGATGGCATAGAAAAAAGGCTCGCCAGAATTTTTATAATACTTGACAAGGTTGATCTCTCAAATGAGGTACTGAATGAGATACTGGATGGGATAGATATCATCCTCTGGATGCATGAAAGAAAAATTCATCCAGACGCTAAAGATATCAAACGTAACAGGCTTCTTGCTCACCTTCACTATAAACTGGAAGACCCTGACCCGGATATGCCAGCCGGAGAACAAGGGACCGATCTGCTGCCAGCCGTAGAAAAAATACTCAACATCAAACTCAATGAAGAGAATGACAAAGCAGCAAGAATTGCCCGGGTTTGCAGCCTGCTTTACGACGACGATGTCTCAGAAGCTATGCTGGATCAGATAAGTCAGACCCTCTGGAAAGATGACAGCACAGCTCTGAACGAGAGGGATCTCAATCTCAGCAAGCTTCGGGCAATTCTCGAATATAGAGTCGAAGATTCGTCCCTGGATAAGCAAACCATAGAAAAACAGGCAAGTTTGCTTGCCGCCATAGAGGACAAGCTGAACATCGACATGAGCAAAAGCTCTGCTGTTAAAGAAAGAGGCAAGACTTTCACTGTCAAACTGGCAAAAGTTCTGGATGTAGCATTTGACATGGATGACGACCTGTCTGATCAGAAAGATATCCTGAGAACCAAAATTCAGGAATTAATCGAAAAATCAGACGCTCTCTACGACGATGAAGCTGCCAGAAGAGCCTGGAACAATAAAATAGCTCATCAACTTAACATTGAGGATTATCAAGAAGATGCCTCTATCGAAAACCAGAACAGTGTGATTGAAACAAAACTCCGACAGCTGGAAAAAGAACTTCTCAATGCGGGCCAGCCTGACATCAATGAGCGTATCACAGCTATTGAAAATGAGCTTGACAAGCATATGGCCCGCCTGGGACCTAAACCCCGATTCGTCCTTGATCGTGAGCTAGCCGTCGCCAGACGGGTACTACAAAAAGCTGAAAGTGAGCTTACAGAGGTTCATCGCAAACTGAGAGGTCTGGCTCGCAAACCAGTTATATTTGATTTACGGGATGAGGCTGATAGCGCTATTACCATTAGAGCCAACGTACAGACTTCTGGCGGGGACGAAACTGATCAATTCGATGAAACCTTGGGGGAACTGCCTCTCATCAGGAAAAAGTACGCTCAAATTACGGAATTCCTGCATGAGCACCACAAAAAAAGTATGGAAGTGACCTATGCACGGCATGAAGAGAGGAATGCACAAGAACACCTGGATCTTAAAAAACAGGAGATGATCCATTCTGAAAATATTGATGAGAAGGCTAAAGCCTTACAAGAGAACGAAATAGCTCGCCTGGATTTAGCCCTGAAGCAAAAAAGTGATGCCGTTTCAAAAGCACAAGAGGTTCTGAGGGATTATCATAAGGCAGCTCTTAACGCTATTGAAGAAGCCATGGGTCTTAAACCTGACTTTACTGACAGCAGTGAACAACGGGTTAATGCCCTGAGAAACCATCAGGCAGAACTGGGCGGGCATGATGGTAACGGCGGCAAAATCCAGCAACTGACTCAGGAACAGGCCCGCCTGGAAGGTGAGATTAAAACCAGGGAAGCAGACATTGCAAGAATGAAGGAAGACCTGAATGTTGCAGAGCAAGCCGTGGAAAATGATGGCGGTCTCTTTCAGTTTACGCCCAGACAGGTAAGAGTTCTGACCCGTATACAAGACTTCATGCAGCAGCACACTCTCAAGAGACAAGCGCTTGAAGCCGCCATAGGTCTGACAGAATTAGCAGTGAAAAGCGGTAAGCCAAAACTCCAGTTCACGACGTTCAATTTTGACGATGAACTTGCGCCTTTTCACCTGCAGGGACTGGTCGGAGACGGTCTGGCAGTTGGTCAGGCCAATCGGATTGTGAAAGTCTTCAGGAGCCTGAAGAAGACCTTTCCGGCCCTCCATAACTTTCCGGCTCACCCTGAGCCTTTAGAATTTCAGCCTCCGATAGTCCTGACAAAAATTCAGTGGCTGGTGAACGATGCCCGGGATGAGCTGCAAAACGGGGCTCAAGAATACGACCAAGTCATTAGCGGCATGGGCGAAATAGCCATGCACTTCGTCGAGCATGAAGCAAAGGACCAGGAAGGCTTCCCGGAATACTTCGCTAACCGTTATGCCAGTAGTAACAGGATCACAGCTCTGGTTCGTGAAGGTCTGATCAGCAAGGTTGAACTTGAGAACCACATGAAGGCCGTCAGAGGTGTCGATGGTTATCAGACAGTGGAAGAATTTGAGCACTTCCTTGGCTATAAACACGGCGTCAATCTGCCTCACTTGAATGCCGTTATCCTGATGCTGTCCGACAAGGGTGCTGAGGAATTTATGCAGATTGCCTTTACTCCTGTCACCGTCACTGCAACGGGCCCGGCAGGTATGAAAGAGTCGGTTGCTGGTATGAAAGAGTTCGCAGCTGCTGTCATCGCCAACTACGTTCTTGACGATATTGCCTTTGACAATGGCCGCAGGACGGCTGCATTTCTGACCCATGTTCAGAATACCCTGACACCTTATGCCAATGCCGCTGGCCTGTCTGAATCAGACCTGATCATGGCTCTCAATGATACACTGATGCAGGCACATGCTGCAGCCCTTGAGCACCAGCTGACTGATTACTGGGTCAAACCTTCAGCCTCTCTGGTACAGGCTGTCACCTGGTACTTCTCCAGCTACAAACCTCTATTGGTGACCCGTACCGCTCTGGAGGCTGCCAGGCTGTCCCTGACAAACATGTGGTACCTCTATCTTCTGGATCTGACCCACCGGGGTGATTACCTGCACCGGATGCTGACACCTTTCCAGCACTGGCTGGAACATTACGGTGTTGACCTTGACCGAAGACGGCAATATGCCTCCCACACCAGCATTGAACAAATCTCTGAAGTGGGCGGACTGGCCATGCCCCTGGGCAAGGCCGCTTCTTCAGTCATTCTGCTGCAAACCGGCTCTATGCTGTTTGCCAGACAATACAATGCCAACCCACACAGCTATCGCAGCCTTTCCCGTCTGGTGCCCGAAATAGTGAAATCCATGGGTTCCGGACAAGGGGTTCAGGTACCGCTGCTAAACAGGGTAACACCCGAAAAAGTAAAAACGCTGGCCTCTGCCGCAGCCGCTCTGGTGCTGGGTCCGGTAGCTACTGTGGGAGCATACGCCCACGGCCTTATATCCGGATTCACCTATGCTCAAACCTTCGGATTGGCCCTGGCGTCGAGTCTCACTTTCGACTTCTTTATGAACGACAACAAGATGCTCACTCAGTGGCTGGGTGGACCTGTGGGCCGCAGTCTTGACAATGTGAAGCGCTGGAGATGCGCGATAAAAACGCGAAATAAGTGCGCGAAACCCAAGGCAATTGCTTTACCTCAACGCTTCAATGAAACCGATGAAGAGTATGTAAACCGTGTTAATGCAAAAAACACGGTGCATGGCTGGACGCGGCACGAGAATTACCTGCAGTTCCGTGAACGCCGTGATCGCACCATGAAACTGTCTGAGAAAAGCTGGGAGAAATACTTTAGGGACAATGTGCCTAAATGGTCATTCTCCCACGCACAAAGTATTCCCTACTCTTACACCCTGGGTGTCTTCTACGATCGGAAGGCGGCAGCAACTGATCATGACGTTGAGAAGTTCGATCCAGATAAAAATAAGAACACCCGCAACGAACTCTGATGAAAGGGATAAGCTTACCGGATTTGCCGCAATGAACTAGATTCTCTCAACGGCTTATCGAAACAGCCATGAGCGATTAACAGCCATGAGCAATTAGCAGCCGTTTCACCGCCCAAGGTGTAAGTCACTTGCCACAGTAATAAAAATACTCAGCTATAAGGTAGTAGAATGACAAATGCCCGCCCCAATGCATTAAGTCTTGCAGTGGCCGTTGCAATCAGTTCTTCCATCATTAGTTCACAGGCACTGGCCGATCGCAAGTTGCAGATAAAAGCTGCCAATATACCGGGCAATGGACATGTGGAGATGACCCTGAGTGAGGTCAGGGTTCAGCCAACTTCAGGGGATGACCAGCAACCAATACCCAAATCCATCACCTACCCTGCTCAGCCTCCTGACAGGTTTAGCCATCACTTTAATTCTGTGGGCTTTACGGAAGCTCTTGCTGACGCTCTTGAGGACGTTTCTGTTGTTGATGTGTTTGCAACAGACGAGAATGACGTTGCTCAGAAATACACCAAAGTCCTGAAAATGGGTGACGATGGCATCTTCAGGTTTACCCATAACCTTGCAGAAAACGAACTGGTCATAAAAGTCAGAAGCTACCAGTACGTCATACGAAGCAAGCAGATGGCTCTGCTGGAGGAGGTTATTGCACGACACGGGTGGATTTAACAATGACCAACCGCCGACGATGACAAACGAAGACAGGGAGGCGATGCATGCATTTGGATACTATGAATTTCTTCAGCAGGCATTGGTCAGTGCCACTCCTGCTGCAGCGGCTCGAACGAATCAATTTGGGCTCACACTGGAACACATCAGGCTCACTTCATTAGCCATTACGCCAACCTGGCAGCAGATTCAACTGGCAAAATACTTCAGCTTCAAACCCATGCTCAGAGATAGTCTGACTGAACAGCATTTTGTTAAGAGTATTCTGAATCATCTACCCTCTGTTGACGCCTCACAAAGAAATGCCCTTCGCAACGACGACCCGTTTCTGTCCAAAGTCCTGAGCGATATGACCCAACAGCTGATTGAATGGGAAAGCTCACTGGCAGAGAATCTGGCAACAAAAGGCGAACTCATCCAGGTCAGAAAGCAGTTAAAGCTCATAACGGAGAAAGACATCAGAACACCCGTTGACCCAGAAGCCATGCCTGAAGTCATTGAAAAACTGACTGCCGTGGAAAAAGCCCTGGCGATGAATATCCTCGGTAGAGAGGACGATTTGTACTACCGTCGTGAAGCCATTTCCGGGGAAATTCAGAGATACATCACAAAAGTCAGTCAACAGGCAGAGGGAGAGGCACTGAAAGACGCGAATGAGCGAGCCATAAGACAACAAAAAGCGATACTAAAAACGTTAGAGGACAGGCTGAACATCGACATTAGCGAAAACTCTGCTGCTAAAAAAAGAGGCAATAGTTTCACTGACAAACTGGCAAAAGATCTGCATGCAGCATTTGACATGGATGACGACCTGTCTGATCAGAAAAATACCCTGAGAACCAACATTCAGGAATTAATCGAAAAATCAGAGGCACTCTTCGACGATGAAGCTGCCAGAAGAGCCTGGAACAATGAAATAGCTCAGCAACTCAACATTGAGGATTATAAAGCAGATGACCCTATCGAAAACCAGAACAGTGTGATTGCAACAAAACTCCGACAGCTGGACAAAGAAATGATCAATGAGGATCAACCTGAGGTTAATGATCGTATCGCCGGCATTGAGAATGAACTTGACAGGCAAATGGCCCGGCTGGGACCCAAACCCCGATATGTTCTTGAACGTGAGCTAGCCAGAGCCAGACAAGCAATACAAAAAAGTGAAAGTTGGCTGGAAAGAATGGATGAAGTCCTGAGGACAGCAGAGGAAGCCATCGAAAATAACGTCGGTCCATTCCAGTTCTCGCCGAGACAAGCCAACGTTCTGGCCGATATGGGCACCTTCACGCAGCAGCACTCTCTCAAACAACAGGCTCTGGATGCCGCACTGGGTCTGGCAGAATCAGCATTAAACAGCGGTAAGGTAATACCAGACCTTACGACTTTCGATTTTGACGATGAATTTGCACCGATTCGCTTGCAGGCACTGGCCGGAGACGAACTGACGTTTAATCAGGCCAGTCGGATTGTAGAAGTCTTCAAGAACCTGAAGAAGATTTTTCCGCTCACCCCTGTCGTACCTATGGAAGATCGGCCTCCTGCCGTGGCTAAAAAGCAACAGTCTCTGGATGCTGCACTGGGTCAGGTAGAGTCAGCAATCAACACCGGTAAGACAATACCCAACCTTGCGACTTTCGATTTTGACGATGAATTTGCACCACTTGGCCTGCAGGCGCTGGTGAGGGACGATCTGACATTTGATCGGGCCGGTCAGATTGTGGAAGTCTTCAAAAATCTGAAAACGAGCTTCCCTGCCGAGCCTCTGGAAGATCAGCCTCAGAATGTCATTGAACAAGTCCAGGCTCTGGCAGACAGAGCCTGGAATGAGATGAAAACCGGGGCTAAACAATACGACGACGAAATTCACAGCATGGGCAGAAGAGCCATTCACTTCGTCGGGCATGAACCAAAGGACCTGAAAGACTTCTCGGAATACTTCGAGGCCCATTCTGCCAGCGGTAACAGGATAATGGCTCTACTGCGGGAAGGTCTGATCAGCAAAATTGAACTTGAGAACTACATGAAAGCTGTCAGAGTTGTCGATGGTCATCAGACAGTGGATGAATTTGAACACTTCCTTGGCTACAAACACGGCATCCATATGACTGAGTTCAGGAAAGTTGTCCAGATGCTGTCGGATCAGGGTGCTGAGGAATTCATGCAGAGTGCCTTCACTCCTGTAGCCGCTACTGCAACTGGCCCGGCAGGTATGAAAGAGTCGGTTGTCGGCATGACAGAGTACGCAGCTGCAGTCATCGCCAACTACGTTCTTGATGATATTGCCTTTGACAATGGCCGCAGGACGGCAGCGTTTCTGGCCAATGCTCAGGAGACCCTGACCCCCTACGCCAATGCTGTCGGGATGTCTGAATCAGACCTGATCAAGATTGTCCATGACACATTGATGCAGGCTCATGCTGCGGCGGTTGAGCGGCAGCTGTCGGATTACTGGATCAAACCTTCAGCCTTCCTGGTACAGGCTGTCACCTGGTATTACTCCAGCTACAAACCACTGCTGGTGAGCACTAACGCTCGGCGGGCTGCCGAGCTATCCCTCTCAAACATGTCGTTCCTCTATCTGCTGGACCTGACCAACAGGGGTGATTATCTGCACAGAATGCTCACACCTTTCCAGCACTGGCTGGAACGCTACGGCGTTGACCTTGACCGAACCGGCCAATATGCCTATCACTGCGGCATTGAACAAATCTCTGAAGTGGGCGGACTGGCCATGCCACTGGGCAAAGCCGCTTCATCAGTCATTCTGTTAAAAACCGGCTCTGCGCTGTTTGCCAGACAGTACAATGCCAACCCACACAGGTATCGCAGCATTTCCCGTCTGGTGCCGGAAATAGTGAAATCCATGGGTTCCGCGCAAGGGGTTCAGGTACCGCTGCTGAACAGGGTGAGACCACAAAAAGTAAAAACGCTGGCCTCTGCCACAGCCGGTCTGGTGCTGGGTCCGGTAGCCACTGTCGGAGCATACGCCCAGGGTCTTATATCCGGGTTCACCTATGCTCAAACCTTTGGCTTTGCTCTGGCGTCCGGTCTCACTTTCGACTTCTTCATGAACGACAACAAGATGCTCACTCAATGGCTGGGTGGACCTCTGGGTCGTAGCCTTGACAGGATTAATCGCTGGCGCGGCGTCGGTGAAACCCAGGATGAATATCTGAAACGTACGACCATTGCGACACCTCAACGCTATAGTGAAACCGAAGAAGAGTACGCAAGCCGCGTTAAGACAGACGACACTGTGTATGGCTGGACTCGACACGAAAACTACCTGCAGTTCCGTGAACGCCGTGATCGAACCATGAAACTGTTCGAGAATAGCTGGGAGAAATACTTCAGGGAAAATGTGCCCAAATGGTCGTTCTCCCATGCAGAAAGTATTCCTTATTCCTACACTCTGGGTGCCTTTTTTGAGTCGGGGACCGCAGAGCCTGAGCAACCTTCCGCAACCGTGAAAGCAGCACCGGTTGGGGGAGGTATGCATTCCCACGCAGAGCGTAGGAACGAGTTGTAATTTCACTGGCATTGAACTTTGCCACGTGAATTAAATTCGCTTAACAGCTAGCGGATTTGCCACTGTGAACTAAATTCTCTCAACAGCTTACCGGAACAGCCATGAGCGATTGACAGCCAAGAGCCTTTGTAAGCTGTTTCCTCGCCAGGTGTGGCAAACACTTTTCACTGTAATCAAAGTACCAACTCTGAGGTAGTAGAATGACAAATGCCCGCCCCAATGCATTAAGCCTTGCAGTAGCCATTGCCCTCAGCTCTTCCATCATCAGTACACAGGCAATAACCGAGCGCAAGCTGCAGACAAAATCTCTTGATATCTCTAACGAAGGACATTTGTCGTTTACACAGAGTCTGGTCAGTGTTCAGCCAACTTTAGCGGGTGACCAGCAACCAATACCCAAATCCTTTACCACTACTTACCTTGATCAGACTCAAGACAGAGAAGGCTATGCGGTTCCCTCTGAGGGTTTTACAGACATTCTTTCTGCCGTTAGTGCTGACGTCACCAGTGTTGATCTGTTTGAAACAGGCGAGAATGACATTGCTCAGAAATACACCAAAGTCCTGAAGGTAGGCGATGAGGAAGTCTTCAGGTTCACCCATAGCCTTGAAGAAACGAAACTGATCATTGAAGTCAGAGCCGGAATGACCGACCAGGAGACCGTTGACGCTGTTCGTGATCAATTAACGGTCAAACCGTCATTAGAACCCTCAACGAAAATAGCCAGACCCGAACAACTGCATGCAGTCCTGGAAGGTGCCGATGACAGAGCAGGAGACCTCGGCACAAGCAACTACTATGTTGCCCTCGCCACCATTAAAGTAGAACCCGTTGAAGTGAATGGGCGAACGTTTATGCGTCTCATCGCTTCGGGCGATCAACCCCCTGAACTGAACCGCCTTACTCAATCGCTCTTTGTCAATGATGAAGCGCTTCTGGCCGCAGCCACCTCGGCCTACATCCAGGTTCATGTCCTGAAAGAGGAGTTGCAACAGGAAGCTCTTGATAGACTGCTGGCACTGAGCAAACCCGTCGGATATGTTATGCAAAGAGAAGATTCCACAAGGGTTTACCCTGCGCCTTCGGGTTATCCAAAGCTGGTACCCAGTCATACTCTGGAAGATACTATTGTCTTCTATAGTCAGAAACTGAATCCAGCCGATGTCGCTTTTGTAGAAAACCTCTATAAACTTCTGGCAGAAGCTGAGCCTGATGGCCTCACTCACGCAACAACAAAGGTTAAAACATATAAGGTCAAAAGCTACCAGCATGTTATTCGAAGCAGGCAGTGGGCACTGCTGGAGGAGTTGGCTGCCCAGGGCAATACTGAATTCAGCAAGGATAAACTGACTTCGCTTGCATACTATGAATCTCTCCGGCAGGCATTATACAGCGCCAGGCCTTATAGAACGGATGAATTTGAACTCACATTAGAACATCTCAAAGTCACTTCATCAGTCCTCACGCCAACCTGGATACATTATCAACTGGTAAGACACTTCGGTTTCCGTAGCGCAATGAAAACTCTTCTGACTGACCAGCGCTTTATTCAGAGTATGGAGGAATTGATACCCTTTATCAGAGTTATCCACAAAGTGCAGGTCGATGGAGATGAAGAGTTTGCTGCCAAAGTCGTGAAAGGCATGTCAGCGCAGATGATTAATACCTATAACAAAATAGAGGCGCTGCGGACAAAAGAAGGCGAGTACAACAGGCTTCTAAAACACCTGGAGGACAATGCAAAGGAAAAACTCAGAGCCCTTGAACTCAAACATGAGCTTGCGCAGAGTCGTAAAGCGCTGGAAGAACTGCGAAACCGGTCACAGAAACTGCAGCAGGAAGTCGAACGAATTCCGGCATTGGAAAAACAAGTTCTTGATGCCAGGGCAGACGCCTCAAAAGTATACAACAGTCAACTGGCAAAGGAGCTTGGTATTGAGAACTGGGATTATACCCAGCCAACCGAAGAACAAGCCAGAATAATCATAAATAAAATTGATGAAATCAACCAAATGGTGGCGGCAACAGGAAAAGCTGATTTTTATAAACAGGCTATACGTATGGAAATGGCAGCCATTGAAACCATTTTCCAAATTACTCCGGCCGATAAAGACGATCTGGATGCCCGCTTCAGTTCCATTTACGAGCAGTTGCTACAAAAGTCAGAGCCAGCCTTTAAGGGGGCTCAACAGGCACTGGCTATGGCAGAAGATAAGCTCGGCCTGACAGCGGATAACAAAGAAGACCTTATAGCCCGCTTCCGTAGCATTCTCGAACTTCTCAGGCAGATGGGGCGCGAGTCCGCTCAACAACTTTTTCAGGATCAACAGGAGCAGGAAGAACAGAAAAACCAGTTACAGAAACTTCAGCAGGAAGCCAAACGAATTCCAGAGCTGGAACAAAAGGTTCATGATGCCAGAACAGATGCCACAAAAGACCGCAACGCTCAAACGGCAGCAGAGCTTGGTATTGAGAACTGGGACGATACCCTGCCACTGGAAGAACAAGCCAGACTCATCAGAAAAAAAATTCAGGCAATCAAACCATCGGTTGCCGCAACAGAAGAGCCTGATGAAGAAACTGTAAAAGCAAAACCGCCGGGCACTGGCAACAAACGTCGCATTATTTTGGTCAGTGAAGACCAGCTGCAAACCCTTATGCTCACCCGCGAGCAGCTGCAACAAAATCCGGAACAACCCGACGAGGACTTTCGGGAAAAACTGTCTAACCTGGAAGACCAGCTCGGCTTGGTCCCGAATAAAGAAGAGGACCTGGAAGCCCGTCATCAGAACATTCTGAAACACCTTGAGCAAAAGACATTTGATGCCTATCAACGAGAGCAGAAAGAACGAAAAAAACGCTTAGAGATGCTTCTGCAGATAGGAGAGGAAAACCAGTTAGAGAAACTTGTGCAGAAAGCCGGTAGGGTTCCAGAGCTGGAAAAGGAACTTCTTACTGTCAAGAGATATGCCAGAAAAATTCGCTGCGCCCAGAGAGCAGCAAAGCTTGGTATTGATGACTGGGATGAAGCCCGGCCACTCGAAGAACAACGCAGACTCATAGAAGAAAAAATTAATGACATATACAGATCAATGGCCGCAACAGGCCATCCTGATGAAGAAACTGTAACAGCAGAACCGGCGGCCATTGGTGGCAGGCGTGTTATTGCTTCGGTCAATAAAAACAATCCGGCGATCCTTCTGTTCATTCAAAAGGAGCTGCAACAAAACACCAAACTATCCGATGAGGAAGTGCAGGAAAAACTGACTATCTTTGAAAGTCATCTCGGCCTGGTTCCGGAAAACAATGATGACCTTGAAGCCCGTCATCGGGCCATTCAGCAACACCTCAAGCAGCAGGCACCCGAGATTGTTCAACAACCCCTTCTGATCACCCACGAGCAGCGGCAACAAAATCCGGAACAACCCGACGAGGACTTTCAGGAAAAACTGTCTGACCTGGAAGACCAGCTCGGCTTGGTCCCGAATAAAGAAGAGGACCTGGAAGCCCGTCACCAGAACATTCTGAAGCACCTTGAACAAAAGGCATTTGATGTCAATCAAAGAGAGCTGAAAGAACGGAAAAACCGGTTGGAGAAGCTTCTGAAGACTGGAGTAGAGAAACTTGTGCATAAAGCCGATACGGTCCCAGAGCTGCAAAAGCAACTTCTTACTGTCAGGAGAATTGCCAGGAACACTAACTACGCTCATACAGCAGCAAGGCTTGGTATTCATGACTGGGACGATACCCTGCCACTCGAAGAACAACAAAGACTCATAGAAGAAGAAATTAATGATATATACAGATCAATGGCCGCAACAGGTCAGCCTGATGAAGAAGCCGCAACGGGAGAGCCAGCGGCCATTAGTGGCAGGCGTGGGATTGCTTCGGTCAATAAAAACAATCCGGCCACCCTTCTGCTCATTCAACAGCGGCTGCAAGGAAACACCAAACTGACCGATGAGGAAGTTCGGGAAAAACTGACTATCTTCGAAGATCATCTCGGCCTGGTTCCGGAAAACAATGATGACCTCAAAGCCCGTCACCGGACCATTCAACAGCACCTCAAGCAACAGATAACCGAGATCGTTCAACAACCTTTTCAGAATCAACAGCAACAGGAAGACAAACGAATTTCAGAGCTGAAACGACAAGTACTCACTGCCAGAGCAGTTGCCACAAAAGTTCGCAACGCTCAACTGGCAGCAGAGCTTGGTATGGAGGACTGGGATGATACCCAGTCACCCGAAGAACAAGCCAGGCTCATTAGAGAAAAAGTTAATGAAATGAAACCATCGGTTGTCACAACAGCTCAGTCTGATGAAGAAACTTTAGAGGCGGAACCGTCGGCCATGCAGATAGGAGAGGAAAACCAGTTAGAGAAGCTTGTGCAGAAAGCCGATATGGTTCCAGAGCTGCAAAAGCAACTTCTTACTGTCAGGAGAGTTGCCAGGCAGGCTAACTACGCTCATACAGCAGCAAGGCTTGGTATTGATGACTGGAATGAACTCCTGCCACTCGAAGAACAACACAGACTCATAGAAGAAAAAATTAATGACATATACAGATCAATGGCCGCAACAGGTCAGCCTGATGAAGAAGCTGTAACGACAGAATCCGCGGCCATTAGTGGCAGGCGTGGGATTGCTTCGGTCAATAAAAACAATCCGGCCACCCTTCTGCTCATTCAAAAGCGGCTGCAAGGAAACACCGAACTGGCCGATGAGGAAGTTCGGGAAAAACTGACTGTCTTTGAAAGTCATCTCGGTCTGGTTCCGGAAAACAATGATGACCTTAAAGCCCGTCACCAGGCCATTCAGCAACACCTGAAGCAGCAGGTAACAGAGACTGCTCAACAACCTTTTCAGAATCAACACCAACAGGAAGACAAACGAATCTCAGAGCTGGAACAACAAATACTCACTGCCAGAGCCGATGCCACAAAAGTTCGCAACGCGCAACTGGCAGCAGAGCTTGGTATGGATGACTGGGATGATAGCCAGTCATCCGAAGAACAAGCCAGGCTCATTAGAGAAAAAATTAATGAAATAAAACCATCGGTTGCCACAACAGGACAGTCTGATGAAGAAGCTGTAAAAGCAAAACCGCCGACCATTAGCCAAAAGCGCGGCATTACTTCGGTCGATGAAGAAGATCCGGCTGCCCTTCATTTCACTCCACGGCGACAGCGCCTGGAACAAAACGAAGAACTACCCTATCCGGAAATTCTGGAAAGACTGACTTTCTTTGAAAATAAACTCGGCCTGGTTCCGGAAAACGAAGATGACCCTGAAGTCCGCCTCCTGAGCCTGCATCAGGGCATTCAGAAGGAGTCACGCAGGGCTTATCTGCAACATGTTGAGAACCAGGAAGAACTGGCAAAACGGAGAAACTGGCTAAAGTTTCTTCAGGATGAAGTTAATCGAATTTCAATACCGAAAAAAGAAGCCCCTGAGTCAATGGAGGAAAACAGAAAAAATTACAACATTCAGTTGGCAGCAGCGCTCGAAATTGATGACTGGGATGATACCCAGCCACTGGAACAACAAGACAGCCTCATTAGACAGAAAATTCGTGGTCTCAAGCAACCGGCGACCGTAGCTCAGATTACCGCATCATCAATGACCCCGACAACGATTGCCCCAACACCGGTTATCGCAACATCATTGGTGACTGCAACATTATCGGTGACCACAACGAATGCCGCAACCGCACAAACTCCGCAAGAAGCTTTCAAAGAAACTCTGGCGGCCATTGAAAGCAGGCACAATATTACTCCAGACGACGAAAATGATCTGCTTGCCCGCTGTCAGTTTGTGCAACAGTACCTGCAGCAAAAACATGCAGAATTAGCCGATTTTAGCGAAGTCAAGAATAAACTGGCCTGGATTGAAGGTCAGCTCGGCCTGACCCCTGGTATCGAAAGAGACCCGGAAGTTCGCTGTCAGACCATTAGGCAACACCTTGGGGAGCAGAATGCCCAAATCGCTCAACAACAGCAGTTTCTTCAGCAACAGAGCATAGGCACAGAGGCTGAAATAGAAGCTGAAATCAAAGCCCGCTATGCAACCATTGCCGCACATTTAAACATTGAGAATTTTGATAGCAATGCAGATATTGGCGATCAACAAAAACATCTGCTTCAAGAACTCAAGAAACTAAATCTTCAACAGGATCTGCTTCTTTCAAAACGGAAACCACAATTCCCTGATACCAGAGAAGAGGACTATGGAGATGTTGCCGGTATATCGGTTACCGTAAAATCCATTGCCTCAAGACCGGTTAGCGCAACGCCGGTTGCGACAGCTTCGATTGCCCCAACACCCGTTAGCGCAATGCCAGTTGCAACGGCTTCTATTGTCTCAACACCCGTTAGCGCAATGCCGCTTGCAACAGCTTCCATTGCCTCAACACCCGTCAGCGCAACGCCGTTTGCAACAGCTTCCATTGCCTCAACAGCACACTATCAGGAAGAAAAATTAAAGAAAAAACTGCCTGCCATTGCAAGCTGGTACGATTTTACTTCAGACAATGAACCGGAAGTCCTTCATAAATCCGTTAAACGAGACATTAAGCAGCGGTTAGCCCGGATCACTCAACAAAAGCAACATCTTCAGCAAAATCTTCAGCAACTTCTTCAGCAACAGAGCACTGGGACAAGCGCTGAAAAAGAAGCTGAAATAAAAGCCCGCTTTGCAACCATTGCTGAACATTCAAACATTGAGGGTTTTGATAGCCATGCAAATATTGACGTTCAACAAGAACTCCTGATTCAAAAATTTGAGGAAATAAATGCCCGGGAGCAAGATCTGCGTCAACAACTTTATGCAATGGCCAATCAACAGGATATAGAGCATTCTTACACCCTGGCCAGAAAAGATGCTCTGGCAGCGGTTATTGGTTTAGATCAGGTTCCTGAAGATCGTGCCGCCCTGGAGTTAATAGTTCATGACAAGCTCTCCCAGCTTGGAGAGCTGGAACAAGAACTGGAAGACATCAGAACACCAGGCCATCCAAAAGCCATGTCTGAAGTATTGAGAACACTTCGTGCCGCAGAAAAAGTACTGAAGAATGAACGCCTCACTAAGGAGCAAGATGTGTATTTGCGTCGCCTGTACATTTCTGCAGACATGAGGGCATTCATCAGAGAAGCCAGAAAGCACTCAGAGAATAAGGCCCTGATGACACTGAGTTATCTGGAAAACTTACTCAACATCAAAGCCGATGAAGATGATCACAAGGCAGCAAGACTGAAGAGCGTTCTTACAAGGCTTGATGATGGTGATATCTCCAATTATCAGCTGGATCAGATGGACATGAACCTCTGGCCGGAAATTGACAGGTCGCGGGAAAATCTGGAGCAGGTGAGAATGGATCTCAGACTCTTATGTATTCGTGATCGTCTTATCTTTATAGTCAAAGAATCGGATAAGCGAGCCATAGAAAAACAGGCAGAGTACCTTGTTGCTCTGGAGAAAGAGCTCAATATCGATCCTGATAAAAACCCTGCTGCAAAAGCAAGAGGCAAAACTTTCCTGGCCAAACTGGCCACTGATCTGCAGATAGAGTTTTATGACGACGATTCAAAACTGTCTAAACAGTACGCACTGAGAAGCAGAATTCAGAAATTAAGGGTAGAAGTAAACGAAATCCATGACGATGAAGGTGTCAGAAGGATCAAAAACAATAAAATTGCTGAGCAACTTGATATTAAGGACTATGGAGATGATGCCGGTATAGACGAACAAAATAGTCTGATTGAGGCAAAACTTGAGCAGCTGGAGGCAGAATTTTTCAAAGCGGTCCAGCTTGACGTTAATGAGCGTATCGCAGCTATCGATGATGCGCTTGACAGGCAAATGGCTCGCCTGGGACCTAAACCCCGCTACGTTCTTGATCGTGATGTTGCCATGGCCAGGCGAGCAATACTGGCAGCTGAAACCAAGCTGGAATGGCTTCATCGTAAGCTGAATGATCTTCCACGCAAAAAATTGGCCGTTATGATTGCCAATGACGTTCACCCTGTTCCGGATGAAAACGACGAAGCTGCCGCAAAAAATCTGAACACCCGGATAAAAGATGACCTCGGATCACTGGCAGAGATTCAGGAACAGGCTCGCCTGGAAGGTGAAATTGAAACCCAAAAAGCAGACATTGTGAAACTGAAGGAAGCCCTGAATACTGCAGAAAAAGCCGTCATAGGTGATGGCGGTCCCTTCCAGTACTCCCCGGATCAGGAAAAAGTTCTGAACGCCATCCACAAATTCACGAAGCAGCACCCTCTCAAAAAACGAGCTCTGGAAGCCGCAATTGGCCTGACAGAAGCAGCGATAGAGCGTGGCAAGGCAATACCATTCTTTACGAGTTTCGATTTTAACGATGAATTTGCAGCCATTCACCTGCAGGCAATGATCGGAGACAAACTGACGTTTGAACAGGCCGGTCGGATTGTGGAAATTTTCAATGACCTGAAGGCCACCTTCCCGGAATCCCCATCCGGGTCTGTAGAAGATCAACCCCGGAATGTGCTGAAAGAAATCGAGATTCTGACGGACAGGGCCAGGATGCACTTAGAAGCCGGGGCCCGACAATACGACGTCGAAATTCGCGGCATGGGCTTAGCAGGCATTCACTACGTCGAGCAAGAATCAAAGGACCTGAAAAGCTTCTCGGAATACTTCGCTACCCGTTCTGCCAGCGGTAACAAGATCATGGCTCTGCTGCGTGAAGGTCTGATCAGCAAGATTGAGCTTGAGAATTACATGAAAGCTGTCAAAGGTGTTGATGGCTATCAGACAGTGGATGAATTTGAACACTTCCTTGGCCACAAACACGGCATCAGGGTGTCTGACTTCAAAGCCGTTGTCCAGATGCTGTCCGACCAGGGTGTTGAAGAACTCATACAGAGTGCCTTTACTCCTGTATCCGTGACTGCAACTGGCCCGGCGGGGATGAAAGAATCGGTTACCGGTATGACAGAGTACGCAGCGGCTGTCATCGCCAACTACGTTCTTGATGATATTGCCTTTGACAATGGCCGCAGGACGGCAGCCTTCCTGAGCAATATTCAGGATACCCTGACACCCTATGCCAATGCTGTCGGGATGTCTGAATCAGAGCTGATCAGGATTGTCCATCACACATTGATGCAGGCTCACTCCGCAGCGGTTGAGCAGAAACTCAATGATTACTGGGTCAAACCTTCAGCCTTCCTGGTACAGGCTGTCACCTGGTACTACTCCAGCTACAAACCTCTTCTGGCAACTCATAGCGACTGGCAGGCTGCCCAACTGTCCCTTGCAAACATGTCATTCCTCTATCTTCTGGATCTGACCAACAGAGGTGATTACCTGCACAGAATGCTCACACCTTTCCAGCACTGGCTGGAACGCTACGGTGTTGATCTTGACCGAACCGGCCAATATGCCTATCACAGCGGCATTGAACAAATCTCTGAAGTGGGCGGGCTGGCCATGCCACTGGGCAAAGCCGCTTCTTCAGTCATTCTGTTGAAAACCGGCTCTGCGCTGTTTACCAGACAGTACAATGCCAACCCCCGCAGCTATCGCAGCCTTTCCCGTCTGGTGCCGGAAATAGTGAAATCCATGGGTTCCGGACAAGGGGTTCAGGTACCGCTGCTAAACAGTGTGACACCACAAAAAGTAAAAACGCTGGCCTCTGCCACAGCTGGTCTGGTGCTGGGTCCGGTGGCCACTGTCGGAGCATACGCCCACGGACTTCTATCCGGTTTCACCTATGCTCAAACCTTCGGCTTCGCTCTGGCGTCGGGTCTCACTTTCGACTTCTTTATGAACGACAACAAGATGCTCACTCAATGGCTGGGTGGACCTCTGGGCCGTAGCCTTGACAGGATTAATCGCTGGCGCGGCGGCGGTGAAACCCAGGATGAATATGTGAAACGTACCGCCATTGCCACACCTCAACGCTATAGTGAAACCGATGAAGAGTACGCAAACCGCGTTAAAGCAAATAACACGATGTATGGCTGGACTCGACACGAAAACTATCTGCAGTTCCGTGAACGCCGGGATCGCACCATGAAGATGTTCGACAATAGCTGGGAGAAATACTTCAAGGAAAATGTGCCCAAATGGTCATTCTCCCACGCAGAAAGTATTCCTTACTCCTACACTCTGGGTGCCTTATTTGAGTCAGGGACTGCGGCGCCTGAGGCCGCCTCCACAGCTATGAAAGCAGCACTGGCTGATCACGAGTTTGATAAAGGTAAAAATACCCGCGACGAACTTTGATATCAGAAACCAGTACAAAACTCCAACAACGCGTTCTCACGCTTTTAGGCCCTGTGGCTGCGTGGGAATGCATACCTCTCCAGAAAATCGGACTCTGCAGCAGATTCTCTCAACGGCTTATCGAAACAGCCATCAGCGACTGACAGCTCTGAGGTAGTAGCATGATCAATACTTGCCCCAATGCATTACGACTAGCAGTGGCCGTTGCCATCAGCTCTTCCATCATTACTACAGACGCACGTGCCGAGCGCAGTCTGCAGACAAAATCCGTCGATATTTCGAACAATGGATATAGTGTGTTTACCCAGAGTCTGGTCAAGGTTCAGCCAACTTTAGGGGATGACCAGCAGCCAATACCCAAATCTTTTACCACCATCTACCCTGACCAGACTCCAGTCAGAGAAGGTTTCAGGGTTCCTTCAGATGACTTTACAGACGTTTTTTCCGGCGTCAGTACTCTTGTCTCCATTGTTGATCTGTTTGAAACAGGCGAGAATAACGTTGCTCAAAAATACACCAAAGTACTGAAGGTGGGTGATGAAGCCGTCTTCAAGTTCACCCATAGCCTTGAAGAAAAGGAACTGGTCATTGAAGTCAGGGGCGGGATAACCGATCAGGTTACCGTTGACACTGTAAGTGATCAATTGGCTTGCATCTCATCATTAGAACCCTCAACGAAATTAGCCAGACCCGAACATCTTTATATAGTGCTGGAAGCTGCCAATGACAGAGCAGGAAACCTGGGCACAAGCGATCACTATGTTGCCCTTGCCACCATTAAAGTAGAACAAGTTGAAGTGAATGGGCGTACATTCATGCTTCTTATCTCAGGGGGTGATCAGCCACCTGAACTGAAGCGTCTGGGTCAATCACTCTTTGTCAATGATGAAGCTCTCCTTGTTGCAGCCACTTCTGCCTATATCCAGGTTCATGTTCTGAAAGAGGAATTACAACAGGAGTCTCTTAATAATCTGATGGCACACAGCAAACCCGTCGGATATGTTGTACACGCCGAGGATAACCCGGAGCTTTATCCTGTGCCTGCGGGTTATCCAAAGCTGGAAGCAGTGCAAGCGCGGGAAGACATTATTGTTTTTCATGGTCTGACGCAGAATCCAGCCGATGTCGCTTTTGTAGAAAACCTCTACAAACTCCTGAAAGAAGCTGGGGCTAAAGACCCAGCTCAGACAGTATCAACGAAGGTTAAAAAATATAATGTCAAAAGCTACCAGCATATTATTCGTAGCAGGCAGATGATACTGCTGGAGGAGTTAGCTGCACAGCACGATGCTGAATTCAGTAGAGATAAACTGATTTTGCTTGCATACTATGAATCTCTCCAGCTGGCATTAAGCAGTGCTACGCCAAGTAGCGCCTATGAATTTGAATTCACATCAGGACACTTCAAAGTAACTTCGTCTGTCGTCACGTCAACCTGGATGCATTATCAATTGGTAAAATACTTCGGCTTCAAACGCACACTTAAAAATCTTCTGACTGACCAGCGATTTATTAAGAATATGGAGAAAGTGATACCCATTCTAAGCGATATCGACAAAGCACAGGCCGATACTGGTGACGACGAGAAGTTTGCTGCCAAAGTCATGGAAGACATGTCCAGGCTTCTGAGTGTGACCTATAAAAACATAGATGAGCTGCGGGAAAAAGAAGGCGAATTTAATCGTATTCTAAACCATTTAAAGTGCATAGGTGAGATAGAAACTGGCTTTGAAAGGGAAAAACTCAGAGCACTTAAACTCAAGCAACAAGCTGAGGATGAGCATGCACAGACTCGTAAAGTGCTGGAAGAACTGCAAAACCAGTCACAAAAAATGCTGCAAGAGGTCGAACGAATAGCGCTGGAACAACAAGTTCGTGATGCCAGAGAAAAAGTCACAACAATTCACAACACTGAGCTGGCTGAAGAGCTTGGTATTGATAACTGGGATGATACCCAGCCACCAGAAGAGCAAGCCTCACGCATCAGAGAGCGAATTAATAAAATCTTCACAGCAGCTGCCGCAACAGGACAGCCTGAAAAAGACACCGTAAGAACAAATCTGGCCGCTATTGAAGGCCAACTCGGTATTGTTCCAGATAATGAAAACGATCTGGATGCCCGCTTTCAATCCATTCAACAGCACCTGCAACAACACCTGCAACAACAAGAAAAATTAACTCATAAAGAAGTCTGGAACAGACTGACTAACTTTGAAGGTCAGCAACATCTTCAGCATATACAAAAGCTGGAAAAACAAAAAAACCGGTTGCAGGAATTTAAGCAGAAAGTTGATCATATGCCAACGCTGAGAGAAAAAGTCCGTGACCCCCTATTAATAACCATGGAAGATTACAACTTTCAACTGGCAGATGAGCTTGGTATTGAATTGGATGTGTTCGAGTTACCTGAAGAGCAGGCCAGACTCGTCAGCAAAAAAATTCGTAAAATCAGCAAATCGGAGCAGCCTCAGAAAGAGGCTGTAAAAAAAATACTGGCGTCCATTGAAAGCGAGCATGGTATTACTCCAAAAAATGAAAATGATCTGGCTGGCCGCCTTGAGACTATTCAGCAGGAACTGCGATATCAACTGCAAGAAGAGACAGATCTGATCGACAATAGAATCCACTACGACCTGGCTGACATTGAAGGTCAATTCGGCCTGGTTCCGGATAACGTAAATGACCTGGAATACCGTCAATACACTCTTCAACAGCATCTGAAGCAGCAGATAGCCGAGGTCGGGCAAGAATATCATCGGCAACTGAACATCAGAACAGAAGCTGAAAAAATAGCTGCAACCAAAGCACGCTTTGCAACCATTGCCACACATTTAAACATTCAGGATTTTGATAGCGATGAAGATATTGACGTTCAGCAGGAACGCCTGCTTGAAAAAATCCAGACCATGGAGGCTCAACAAAAAATCCTGTTTCAGAGAGTTGAGGCATTAAATGATCAACAGGATATAGAGAATTCTTACATCCGGGGCCAGCAAAAAGCCGAACATGAAGTACTTGAGACACTCAGTGCAGTAGAAGAAGCGAGGGCTGCAAAGAAAGCCGTCAAGAATGATAGCGGTCCCTTCCAGCTCTCGCCAAGACAGAAGCACATTCTGTACATTATGGGCCACATCGTACAGCAGCACCCTCTTAAGAAACAAGCCCTTGAGGACGCAATGGGTCTGGCAGAGCTGGCAGTAGAGAGCGGTAAGGAAATACCCGACCTTACGACGTTGGAATTTGACGATGAATTGGCACCGATCCGCCTGCAGGCAATGATCGGAGAAGGCCTGATCAGCAAGATTGAACTTGAGAACTACATAAAGGCCGCCCGGGCTGTCGATGGTTATCAGACTGTGGCTGAATTTGAACACTTCCTTGGCTACAGACACGGCGTCAAGCTGCCTCACTTCAAGAGCGTTGTCCAGTTGCTGTCTGACGAGGGTGTTGAGGTGTTCACAAAGAGTGCCTTTACTCCTGTAACCGTGACGGCGACTGGCCCAGCGGGTATAACAGAGTCTCTTGACGGCATGAAAGAGTATGCAACGGCTGTCATTGCCAACTACGTTCTTGATGATATTGCCTTTGACAATGGCCACAGGACGGCAGCCCTCCTGACCAATATTCAGGATACCCTGAAACCCTATACCAATGCTGTCGGGATGTCTGGAACAGACCTGATCAATATTATTCATGACACATTGATGCAAGTTCATGCCGCAGCGGTTGAGCGACAGTTGTCGAATTACTGGGTCAAACCTTCAGCCTTCCTGGTACAGGCTGTCACCTGGTACTACTCCAGCTACAAACCGCTTCTGGTTGTTCATACCCACTGGCAAGCTGCCAATCTGTCCCTGGCAAACATGTCATTCCTCTATCTGCTGGATCTGACCAACAGAGGTGATTACCTGCACAGAATGCTCACACCTTTCCAGCACTGGCTGGAAAGCTACGGCATTGATCTTGACCGAACCGGCCAATATGCCTACCACAGCGGCATTGAACAAATCTCTGAAGTGGGCGGACTGGCCATGCCACTGGGCAAAGCCGCTTCATCAGTCATTCTGTTAAGAACCGGCTCTGCGCTGTTTGCCAGACAGTACAATGCCAACCCTCAAAGCTATCGCAGCCTTTCCCGTCTGGTGCCGGAAATAGTGAAATCCATGGGTTCCGGACAAGGGGTTCAGATGCCGTTGCTGAACAGTGTGACACCAGAAAAAGTAAAAACACTGGCCTCTGCCACAGCCGGTCTGGTGCTGGGTCCGGTAGCCACTGTTGGAGCATACGCCCACGGTCTTATATCCGGGTTCACCTATGCTCAAACCTTTGGCTTCGCTCTGGCGTCGGGTCTCACTTTCGACTTCTTTATGAACGACAACAAGATACTCACCCAATGGCTGGGTGGACCTCTGGGTCGTAGCCTTGACAGGATTAATCGCTGGCGGGGCGTCGGTGAAAGCCAGGATGAATATGTGAAACGTACCGCCATTGCTACACCTCAACGCTATGGTGAAACCGATGAAGAGTACGCAAACTGCGTTAAGAAAGACGACACTGTGTATGGCTGGACCCGAGACGAAAACTACCTGCAGTTCCGTGAACGTCGGGACCGCACTATGAAACTGTCTGAGAATAGCTGGGAGAAATACTTCAGGGAAAATGTGCCCAAATGGTCATTCTCCCACGCAGAAAGTATTCCTTATTCCTACACCCTGGGTGCCTTCTTTGAGTCAGGGACTGCAGCGCCCGAGCAACCCTCCGCAACCCCGAAAGCAGCACCGGTTGGGGGATGTATGCATTCCCACGCAGAGCAAGGGAACGAGTTGTAATTTCACTGGCAGTGAACTTTGCCACGAGAATTAAATTCGCTTAATGGCTAGCGGATTTACCACTGTGAACTAAATTATCTCAACAGCTTACCGGAGCGGCTATGAGCGTTAAAGAGCTATGAGCCTCTGTAAGTTGTTTCCTCGCCAGGTGTGGCAATCGCTTTTCACGATAACCAAAGCACCAACTCTGAGGTAGTAGAATGACAAATGTCCGCCCCAATGCATTAAGCCTTGCAGTAGCCATTGCCATCAGCTCTTCTATCATCAGTACACAGGCGCAAGCCGAGCGCAAGCTGCAGACAAAATCTCTTGATATTTCGAACAGTGAATTCGTGTCGTTTACCCAGAGTCTGGTCAGGGTTCAGCCAACTTTATCGGGTGACCAGCAACCAATACCCAAATCCTTTACCACTACTTACCCTGATCAGACTCAAGCCAGAGACGGCTATACGGTTCCCTCTGATGGTTTTACAGACATTCTTTCTGCCGTTAGTGCTGGCGTCTCCAGTGTTGATCTGTTTGAAACAGGCGAGAATGACATTGCTCAGAAATACACCAAAGTCCTGAAGGTGGGTGATGAGGAAGTCTTCAGGTTCACCCATAGCCTTGAAGAAACGAAACTGACCATTGAAGTCAGAGGCGGAATGACCGACCAGGACACCGTTGACGCTGTTCGTGATCAATTAACTGTCATACCGTCATTAGAACCCTTAACAAAAATAGCCAGACCCGAACAACTGTATGCAGTGCTGGAAGGTGCCGATGACAGAGCAGGAAACCTCGGCACAAGCGACCACTATGTTGCCCTTGCCACCATAAAAGTAGAACCCGTTGAAGTGAATGGACGAACATTTATGCGTCTTATCGCTTCGGGCGATCAGCCCCCTGAACTGAAGCGACTGGGTCAATCGCTCTTTGTCAATGATGAAACGCTTCTGGCCGCAGCTACCTCGGCCTATATCCAGGTTCATGTTCTGAAAGAAGAGTTACAACAAGAGGCTCTTGATAGACTGTTGGCACTGAGCAAACCCATCGGATATGTTGTGCACGAAGAAGATTGCACAAAGGTTTATCCTGCCCCTTCGGGTTATCCAAAGCTGGTACCTGGTCATACTCAGGAAGATACTATTGTTTTCTACAGTCAGAAACTGAATCCAGCCGATATCGCGTTTGTAGAAAACCTCTACAGCCTCCTGACAGAAACTGAGCCTGATGGCCTCACTCACGCAACAACAAAGGTTCAAAAATATAAGGTCAAAAGCTACCTGCATGTTATTCGAAGCAAGCAGTGGGCACTGCTGGAGGAATTAGCTGCCCGGAGCGATGCCGGATTTAGCAAGGATAAACTGACTTCGCTTGCATACTATGAAGCTCTCCAGCAAGCACTGGTCAGCGCTACGCCTCAGATAGCAGATAAATTTGAACTCACATTAGAACATCTCAAAGTCACTTCGTCAGTCATCACGCCAATCTGGATGCACTATCAACTGGTAAAATACTTCGGTTTCTGTGGCGCAACGAAAAGTCTTCTGACTGACCAGCGCTTTATTCAGAATATGGAGGAATTGATACACGTTATCAGAGATATCTACAAAGTTCAGGCCGATGCTCCCGGAGATGAAGAGTTTGCTTCAAGAGTACTGAAAGCCATGTCCCGGCAGATGTTGATTGACACCTATGACAAAATAGATGCGCTGCAGAAAATAGAAGGCGATTACATCAGGCCTATAAAACACTTGGAGCTCACAGCAGAGAAAGACAGGGACAGTGAAAGGGAAAAGCTCAGAGCACCTGAACTCAAGCAACAGACTGAGCATGGGCTTGCAAAAACTCGTAAAGCGCTGGAAGAACAGCAAAACCCGATACAGAAACAGCAGCAGGAAGCCAAACGATTTCCGTCGCGGGTACAACTAGTTACTGATGCCATGGAAAAAGCCACAAAAATTCGCAACGCTGAACTGGCCGAAGAGCTTGGTATTGGCAAATGGGATGATACCCAGACATCAGAGGAGCAAGCCTCACGCATCAGAGAGAGAATTCATAAAATCTTCAGTGCAGTTGCCGCAACGGGACAGCTTGAAGAAGACACTGTAAGAACAAATCTGGCCGCTATTGAAGGCCAGCTCGGTATTGTTCCAGATAATAAAAACGATCTCGATACCCGCTTTCAATCCATTCAACAGCACCTGCAACAACAGGAAAAACTCACCGATAAGGCCGCCTGGAACAGGCTGGCAAACATTGAAGGTCAGCACCGTAAGCAGCATCTTCGGCATCTGCAAAAGCTGGAAAAACAAAAAAACTGGCTACAGGAACTGAAGCAGAAAGTCGATCGAATTCCAGTGCTGAGAGAGGAACTTCGTGATCCCGTAATAGAAACCATAGAAAATTACAACGAGCAACTGGCAGATAAGCTCGGTATTGACAACTGGGTTGAGACCGAGCCAACAATGGCAGAACAAGCCACAATCATCAGAAAAGAAATTCATAAAATCAGCAAATCGGGACAGCTTCCGCAAGAGGGTTTAAAAGAAATACTGGCATCCATTGAAAGCAAGTACGATATTACTCCCAACAATGAAAACGATCTGGCTGCCCGCATTGAGTCCATTCAGCAGCAGCTGCAACAGGAACTGCAACAAAAGACAGAACTCATCGACGACTTAATCTGCACGAGACTGGCTAACTTTGAAGATCAGCTCGGCCTTCCGGATAACGATTATCACCTGGAATACCGGCAATATGCCCTTCAACAACACCTCAAGCAACGGATAGAACAGGTTGGGCAAGAACATCTTTTGCAACTGAGCATCAAAAGAAAAGCTGAAAAAATAGCTGCAACCAAAGCACGCTTTGCAACCATTGCCGCACATTTAAACATTGAGGATTTTGATCGCAATGCAGATATTGACGTTCAACAAGAACGCCTGCTTGAAAAAATCAAGACAATGGATGCTCAAAAAGAAATGCTGTTTCAGAGAGTTGAAACATTGAGTGATCAACAGGATATAGAGAATTTTTACACCCGGGCCAGAAAATGTGCTCTGGCAGCCGCTCTTGATATTGATCTGAGTGAAGACAATACACCAGAAGATCGCAGAACCCTGGAATCAACGGTCAATCTCAAGCTCTTCAGGCTTGCAGAGCTGAAAGAAGAAGTGAAAGAGTCCAGAACCCGGGGCCACCACAAAGCCAAACCTGAAGTACTCGAGACACTCAGAGCCGTAGAAGAAGCCCTTGAGATGAGCGACGTTGATGAAAACGATAGTGTGTATCTTCGTCGCGAGGACATTTCTGAAAACATGCAGGAATTCATCACAGAAGCCAGAGAGCGGGCGGAGGAAGAGGCCTTGGAAATACTGGAAGCCCTGGAACAAGTATTCGAGATCAAAAGCAATGAAGGTGATGACAATGCAGCAAGGCTTGCCAGAGTTCGAACAAGGCTTGATGGCGATCTTTCAGAGGTCATGCAGAATAAGATACATAGTATTGTCTGGCAAGAAGACAGCAGCCTTGTAAATATGAAGGATCTCAAACCCGAGAGCCTTGATACAGATATTACCCTTTCTTATCCAAAAAAAGGGGGGCCAGAATGGCTCGATATACTTCGCAGGCGTCTTACCTATAAAGTCGAAGAGGTGGATGAGCAAGCCAGTGAAATACAGACAAATTATCTTGCAGCTATAGAGAACAGGCTAAAGATCTACCCTCATGAAAACAATGCAGCTGAAGCAAGAAGCATGGTTTTCACTGCCAGGCTGGCCAGAGACCTGCAGGTAGAGTTTGCAAACGATGCCAACCTGCCTGATCGGAGGGATGCCCTGAGAGCCAGAATCAGCACATTATTGGATGAAGTGTACCAAGACTATGAAGACGAAGCGGCCAGAAGAGCCTGGAACAATGAAATCGCTCATCAACTCAACATTAAAGCCTATAAAGATGATGCCACTATCGACGATCAGGTCCGTCAGATTGATGCAAAACTCCGACAGCTGGATGATGAAGCTTTCAGTGCCGGTGAGCCTAACGTTCAAGAGCGTATTGCCGCCATTGAGGATAAGCTTGACAGGCAAATGGCCCGCCTGGGACCTGAACCCCGATATGTTCTTGATCTCAAGGTGACCAGAGCCAGACAAACAATGCAAGAAGCTGAAAGTGAGTTGGAAGCGGCTAATCAGGAACTGAATGCTATTCGTATCAAACACCTTGCATCTGCCGGAACCTTTGCTTTCCTGAAACATATCCCGGATGAAGCAGTTCCTGATATTATTGAAAAAACCGTGGCTGTTAAGCCGGAGTCCGCTGATACCAGTGAACGATGGGTTAAGGCCCTGAGAAACAAGCAGTTACAACTGGGCGGTGATGATGGCGCTGGCGGCGAGATCCGGCAACTGATTCAGAAACACGCCTTTCTGGAAGCAGAAATTGAAACCAGAAAAGCAGACTTTGAGGGAATGAAGGATGCCCTGAAGGCTGCCGAAAAAGCCGTCGAAAATGATGACGGCCCCTTCCAGTACACGCCGAGACAGGCCGATGTTCTGGAAGCTATCCACAAATGCATGCAACAACACCCTCTTAAACGACAGGCTCTGCAAGCCGCAATGGGTCTGGCAGAATCAGCAGCACAAAGCGGTAAGATAATGCCCTGTCTTACGACTTTCAATTTTGACGATGAATATGCGCCCATTCACTTGCAGGCACTGGTCGGAGATAAACTGACGTTTAAACAGACCAGTCGAATGGTGGAAGTCTTCAAGCACCTGAAGACGACCTTCCCGGAATCTTCTCACCAGCCTCTGGAAGAAGTCCAGACTCTGGTACACAGGGCCAGGAATGAGATGAATAAAGGGGCACAACAATACAACGACGAAATTGACGGCATAGGCTCGGCAGGCATTCACTATGTCGAGCATGAAACGGGGGATCTGGAAGGCTTCTCGGAATACTTCGCCAGCCATTCTGCCAGTGGTAACAAGATAATAGGTCTGCTGCGTGAAGGTCTGATCAACAAGGTTGAACTTGAAAACTACCTAAAGGCCATCAGAGGTGTTGATGGTTATCAGACAGTGGATGAGTTTGAACATTTCCTTGGTTATAAACAGGGTGTCAAGGTGCCCGAGTTCAGGAAGGTTATCCAGATGCTGTCCGATGAGGGTGCTGAGCAATTCATGGGGATTGCCATTACTCCTGTGACCATGACCGCAACTGGCCCGACAGCCATGAAAGAGTCTGTTGACAGCATGAAAGAGTACGCCGCTGCTGTCATCGCCAACTACGTTCTGGATGATATTGCCTTTGAAAATGGCCGCAGAATGGCAGCATTTCTGGCCAATGTTCAGGAGACCCTGACACCTTATGCCAACGCTGTCAGCCTGTCTGAGTCAGAACTGATCCAGGCTATTCATGACACATTGATGCAAGCTCATGCCGCAGCGGTTGAGCAGCAGCTCAATGATTACTGGGTCAAACCTTCTGCCTTTCTGGTACAGGCTGTCACCTGGTACTACTCCAGCTACAAACCACTGCTGGTGAACACTAACGCCCGGCGGGCTGCCGAGCTATCCCTCTCAAACGTGGCGTTCCTCTATCTGCTGGACCTCACCAACAGGGGTGATTACCTGCACAGAATGCTCACACCCTTCCAGCACTGGTTGGAACGTTATGGTGTTGATCCTGACCGAACCGGCCAATATGCCTACCACAGCGGCATTGAACAAGTCTCTGAAGTGGGCGGTTTGGCTATGCCATTGGGCAAGGCCGCTTCTTCAGTCATTCTGCTGAGAACCGGCTCCATGTTGTTTGCCAGACAATACAATGCCAATCTGCAGAGGTATCGCAGCATTTCCCGTCTGGTGCCTGAAATAGTGAAATCCATGGGTTCCGGGCAAGGAGTTCAGGTACCACTTCTGAACAGGGTGACACCACAAAAAGTAAAAACACTGGCCTCGACCACAGCCGCTCTGGTGCTGGGTCCGGTTGCCACTGTTGGAGCATACGCCCATGGCCTTATATCCGGATTCACTTATGCGCAAACTTTTGGATTCGCTTTGGCGTCGAGTCTCACTTTCGACTTCTTTATGAACGACAACAAGATGCTCACTCAATGGCTGGGTGGTCCCCTGGGCCGAAGTCTTGACAAATTTAACCGCTGGCGAGGCGCGGGTGAGTCTGACGATGAATATGTGAAACGCACGGCTATTGCCACGCCTCAATACTTCAGTGAAACCGATGAAGAGTACGCCTACCGTGTTAAAGCCAACAACACGATGTACGGCTGGACGCGACATGAAAATTATCTGCAATTCCGTGAACGCCGGGATCGCACCCTCAAACTGTTTGAGAATAGCTGGGAGAAATACTTCAGGGAAAATGTGCCTAAATGGTCGTTCTCCCATGCAGAAAGTATTCCTTACTCCTACACTCTGGGTGCCTTATTTGAGTCCACAACCGTAAAAGCAGCACCGGTTGGTCTTGAGGTCAAGAAATTCGATCTTGATAAAAATAAAAATACCCGCGACGAACTTTGATATCAGAAACCGCTAGAAAACTCTGGTTCCCGTGCTTTCAGGCCCTGTGGGTCCTTGCGTGGGAGCGGGTTGTTCACTTTTCACAGGAATCAAAGTAATCAGCTTCGAGGTAGTAGGATGAAAAATACCTGCCCCAATGCATTAAGCTTTGCAGTGGCCCTGGCAACCAGCTTTTCCATCATGAGTACAGAGGCACTGGCCGTTCGCAAACTTCAGACATACGCCTATATTCTGAACACTGGAGATTTTCAGTTTCCTCGAAGTGAGGTCATGGTTCAGCCAACTTTAGGTGATGACCGGCAGCCAATACCCAAATCTGTTACCACCAGCTACCCTTATGAGCCTCCACCTTCAAAATGTCACCCTCGTATCTCTCCCACTATAAGCTTTTCAGCAATTCTTTATGGTATTGGTGACGGCGTTTCCAGTGTTGATCAGTTTGAAACAGACGAGGGTGGCATTGCTCAGAAATATACCAAAGTTCTTAAGGTAGGTGATGAAGGAATCTTCAGGTTCATCCACAACCTTGAAGAAAAGGAACTGGTCATTGAAGTCAGAGGCGGAATGACCGATCAGGATTCAGTTGCGGTTGCTCGTGGTAAATTATTTTCTACATCATTAGAACCGTTAACGAAAATCGCCAGCCCCGCGCAACTGTCTGACGTTTTGAAAGCTGCCGTTGCAAGAGCAGGAAACCTCGGCTCAAGTGATCACTTCGTTGCCCTTGCCACCATTGAAGTTGAAAAAGTTGCAGTGAATGAGCGTACCTTCATGCGTCTTATCGCTTCGGGCGATCAGCCCCCAGAACTGCGACGCCTGGGTCAATCACTCTTTGTCAATGATGAAGCCCTCCTGGCGGCTGCTGCCTCTGCCTACATACAGGTTCATCTCATGAAAGAGGACTTACAACAGCAGGCGCTTAACGAACTTTTGCTACACAACAAACCCGTCGGCTATGTTGTACACGTCGAGGATGACACACAGGTTTATCCTGTGCCTAAGGGTTATCCAAAGTTGGAAATAACAGAAGCTCCGGGGGAGGATATTATTTTCCATGGTCAGATGCAGCGTCCGGATGACGTCGCTTTTGTAGAAAAACTCATCAAACTCTGGGTAGAAGCTGAGGTTAATAATCGCATAGTCATAACAGAGCTTCTCAGAAATAAGATCAAAAGCTACGAGTTCGTCATCCGAAGCAGGCAGATGGCACTGCTGGAGGAGATTGTTGCACGACACGATATCGGCGTTAACAAAGATCAACCGACGATGTTTTCTAACGAAGATAAACTGGCGGTGCGTTCCCTTGCAAATTACGAATCCCTCCAGCAGGTATTGGCGCTGGCTGCTCCAGATAAACCATATCGAACACGTCGTCGTCCATTTGAGTTAACACTGGAAGACATCACAGCCGTTTCATCAATCATCACGCCAACCCGGATGTATGAGCAACTCGAAAAACACTTTGGCTTCAAACCCGTAGTTAAAAATCTCCTGATGAACCCGCACTTTCTTCAGCATATTCGGAAAGTGATGCCCGTTAGCGGCGATATCAAACCAGCGCAGATCGATCCCGAAAAAGACGAAGAGTTTACTTCCAGAGTGATGACCGACATGGCCAGACAGCTGCTTGAATTATCCAGGAACCTGGAAGACTTGCGGGCAAGACATGCCACACCGGGCATGAGAACAGAAGCTGAAAAAACAGCTGCAACCAAAGCTCGTTTTGCAACCATTGCCGCACATTTGAACATTGAGGACTTTGATAGTGATACAGATATTGACGCTCAGCAAGATCGCCTTATTCAAAAACTGGAGACAATGAAAGCTGAAGCACAAGATCTGCGTCAACAAATCAATCCTATGACCTTCCGACTCATTGTGGAGGATTTACACACCGTTACCAGGAAACATGCTCTGGCTCAGGTACTTAGCATTAATCCAAACGACAACACCGCACTATCAGACCGTGAAGCCGTAGAGTCAGCAGTATATACCAAGCTTAACAAGCTTAAATTTCTGGACACATATCTGGATTACGTCAGAACAGATCACTCCGAAGTTATACCGGGAGTCCTTAAGACACTGAGTGACGTGGAAAAAGCCCTTCAGATGACTGTTCCCGATGAAAATGATGATGTCTACCTTCGTCGCCAGAGCATTTCTGAAGAGCTGCAGGATTTCATCGGAAAAGCCAGACAACGGGCTGAGGAAAAGGCTCTGGCGATACTGAAAGCCATAGAAGAAATACTCGATATCAAAGTCAATGAAGGGGATGACAAAACAACAAGACTTATCAGGGTTCGAAGAATGTTTGACGGCGATGACCTCACAGATCATAGGCTGGACAGGATAGATAATACCCTCTGGGCAGATGAAAACGCAGCTCTGAACGGAAAGGATCTCAAAGTCGCGAAGTTTCTTGCCTATCTTCACTATAAAATCGGAGGCCCTGACCCGGATAAGCGAGCCAGAGAACAACAGACAGATCCGCTGGCAGAAGTAGAAGAAGCACTCAACCTGGACTCCATTGAACGAAAGGACAGAGCAACAAGGCTTGCCATGGTGCTTAAAATGATTAACCACCCTGACGCCGGAGAATACCTGCTGGGTGAGGTAGACCAGGCACTCTGGAAAGAAGACAGCAAAGCGCTTGACGAGAGAGGTCTCAGACTCAGGAAGCTTGATGCGAGCCTCACTTATAAAGTCGAAGATCCGTACCATGATAAGCAGGTCAGAGAACAACAGGCAGGGTTCATTGCAGCCGTAGAGAACAAGCTGCATATCCATCCTCTTGATTACGTGGCTGTCATAAACAAAGTCAAGGCTTTCACAGCGAAACTGGCCAGTGATCTAAGGATGAACTTTGACGAGGATACCAGCCTGTCTGACCAGAAGGATGCTTTAATAGCCAGAATTCAGACATTTCGGGATGAAATCAACGAAGGCTATGAAGATGAAACAGCCAGAAGAGTACGGAACAATGAAGTGGCCCGTCAACTGAACATTAAAGACTATAACGATGATGACAGTATAGACGACCAAAATAGTCAAATTAAAGCAAAACTCCAACAACTGGACGACAAAGTTATCAAAGGGGTTCAGCCAGATGTTAATGTGCGTATCCTGATCATTGAGAAAGAGCTTGACAGGCATATGGCTTGCCTGGGACCCAAACCCCAATACGTTCGTGAGGTAGCCACAACCGGACAAATATTGGAAGAAGCTGAAAGTGAGCCGGAGACCATTCATCAAAAACCAGAGGGTGATGATGGTATTGTTGGTGTGCTGCGAGAAGGTCTGATCAGCAAGGTTGAACTGGAAAAGTACCTAAAGGCCATCATAGGTGTTGATGGTTATCAGACAGTGGCTGAGTTTGAACATTTCCCTGGTTATAAACAGGGTGTCAAGGTGCCCGAGTTCAGGAAGGTTATTCAAATGCTGTCCGATGAGGGTGCTGAGCAATTCATTGAGATTGCCATTACTCCTGTGATCGTGACCGCAACTGACCCGACGGGCATGAAAGAGTCTGTTGACGGCATGAAAGAGTATGCCGCTGCTGTCATCGCCAACTACGTTCTGGATGATATTGCCTTTGAAAATAGCCGCAGAACGGCAGTATTTCTGGCCAATGCTCAGGAGACCCTGTCACCTTATGCCAATGCTGTCGGCCTGCCCGAATCAGAACTGATCCAGGCTATTCATGACACATTGATGCAGGCTCATGCCGCTGCGGTTGAGCAGCAGCTCAATGATTACTGGGTCAAACCTTCAGCTTTTCTGGTACAGGCTGTCACCTGGTACTACTCCAGCTACAAACCACTGCTGGTGAACACTAACGCCCGGCGGGCTGCCGAGCTATCCCTGTCAAACATGGCGTTCCTCTATCTTCTGGATCTGACCAACAGGGGTGATTACCTCCACAGGATGCTTACACCTTTCCAGCACTGGTTGGAACGTTATGGTGTTGATCCTGACCGAACCGACCAATATGCCTTTCACAGCAGCATTGAACAAATCTCTGAGGTGGGTGGGCTGGCCATGCCATTGGGTAAGGCAGCGTCCTCAGTCATTCTGCTGAGAACCGGCGCTTTGTTGTTTGCCAGACAATACAATGCCAATCCGCAGAGGTATCGCAGCATTTCCCGTCTGGTGCCTGAAATAGTGAAATCCATGGGTTCCGGGCAAGGGGTTCAGGTGCCACTTCTGCACAGGGTGACACCGCAAACAGTTAAAACGCTGGCCTCCGCCACAGCTGCTCTGGTGCTGGGTCCGGTAGCCACTGTTGGAGCATACGCCCATGGCCTTATATCCGGATTCACTTATGCGCAAACCTTTGGTTTCGCTCTGGCGTCGAGTCTCACTTTCGACTTCTTTATGAACGACAACAAGATGCTCACTCAATGGCTGGGTGGCCCTCTGGGCCGAAGTCTTGACAGGATTAACCGCTGGCGAGGCGTGGCTGAGTCTGACGATGACTATGTGAAACGCACGGCTATTGCCACACCTCAATACTTCAGTGAAACCGATAAAGAGTATGCCTACCGTTTTAAAGCCAACAACACGATGTATGGCTGGACACGACATGAAAATTATCTGCAGTTCCGTGAACGCCGGGATCGCACCCTCAAACTGTCTGAGAATAGCTGGGAGAAATACTTCGGGGAAAATGTACCTAAATGGTCGTTCTCCCATGCAGAAAGTATTCCTTACTCTTGCACTCTGGGTGCTTTCTTCGGGTCCGGGACTGCAGCGCCTGGGCAACCCCGGGCAACCGTAAAAGCAGCACCGGTTGGTCTTAAGAAGTGAGTCACAGCGTGGGAACGAGTTCCGGACATTGAACTTTGCCACTGAGAATTAAATTCGCTCAACAGCTTAGCGGATCTGCCAGTGTGAACTAAATTCTCTCAACGGCGTACAGAAACGGCCATGAGCGAACAGCCATGAGCGATTGACAGCCATGAGCGATTGACAGCTATTGGTTATCAGGAGTCGCTTACTCGCGAGGTGCGGTAATCACTTTTCACGATAGTCAAAGTACTCAGCACTGAGGTAGTAGAATGACAAATATTCGCCCCAATGCCTTAACACTTTCAGTGGCCATTGCAATCAGCTCTTCCATGATTGGCACACAGGCACTGGCGGATCGCAGGCTGCAGACAAAATCTGTCGATATTCATGGCAATGGACATGTAGAGTTCATCCAGAGTGAGGTCATAGTTCAGCCAACTTTAGACGACGACCAGCAGCCAATACCCAAATGCTTTACTACCACTTACCCTGATCAGACTGAAGTCAGAGCGGGTTATGACATCCCTTCTGAAGGTTTCACCGACGTCCTTTCCGGCATCGAGGGTGGCGTTTCCATTGTTGATCAGTTTGAAACAGACGAGAATAACGTTGCTCAGAAGTACACCAAAGTTCTGAAGGTCGGTAATGAGGGGGTTTTCAGGTTCACCCATAACCTTGCAGAAAGGAAACTGCTTATCGAAGTCAGAGACAGGATGACCCATCAGGATTCAATCAAGGCTGTTCGCGTTCAATCAGGCAACACGCAAACATTAGAACCGTTTACGAAAGTTGCCAGCCCCGAACATCTGGTCGGAGTGCTCAAAGGTGTACATGAAAGAGCAGGAAACCTTGGCGAAGTTGATAACTATGTTGCCCTTGCCACCCTTGAAGTAGACAAGGTTAAGGTGGGGGGGCGCACCTTCATGCGCCTTATCGCCGCAGGTGACCGGCCTCCTGAGCTGCAGCGTCTGGGTCAATCGCTTTTTGTCGATGAAGAGGTGCTTTTGGCAGCGGCCACCTCTGCCTATACCCAGGTTCATGTTCTGGGGGAAGAGATACAACAGCAAGCTCTCAACGAACTGTTGTCGTACCATAAACCTGTCGGCTATGTTGTTCACGTCGAAGATGACACACAGCCTTATCCTGTGCCTGAGGGTTATCCAAAACTGGAAGTGACTGAGGCTCCGGGGGAGATTATAGTTTTCCGCAGTCAAAAACAGAATCCAACCGATCTCGCTTTTGTGCAAGGTCTCAATGACATGTGGGCGCAAGAATCTGGCTACTGCCCCCCCTCTCAAGCAAAAACACAGATCAAAAAAGATAAGGTCAAAAGCTATCAATACATCATTAGAAGCAGGCAGATGGCATTGCTGGAGGGGTTAGCAGCAGTGCACGCCGGACTTGAAGAAGATGGAGAAATGACGCTTGCATACGACCATGATCTGATGACGCCGCTGTCACAATATGAATATCTCCATCAGGCATTAGCCAGTGCAAATTCAGATGGAGCGGATGAATTTGAACTCACAATAGGACAGATCAAAATCGCTTCGACGGTCGTCACGTCGACCTGGATGCAGAATCAACTCAAAAAATACTTCAGCTTCAAGTCGGCATTCAGAAATCTACTGACTAATCAGTTCTTTATTCAGAATATTCAGAAAGTGAGACCGGATGACAGTGATATCCTCCAAGTGCAGGCCGATGATCCCGGGGACGAGGAAGAGATCGCTTCCAATGTCTTGAGCGACAAGCCCAGTAAGCTGATTGAGATAAAAGTCAGGCAAGAAGAGCTGCTGGCAAAAGAAAGAGAGCTCACCCTGCTTAGAAACCAGTTAAAGCAGACAACCGATAAAACCAGTACCAGTGCAAAGGAACAACTAAGAGCACTTCAACTCAGTCAACAAATTGAAGATAAACTTATACAGTTTCATCAGGAGCTGGGACAACAGAAAAACCAGATACAAACACTTCAGAGGCAAGTCAATCGAATTCCAACACTGGAAAAAAAACTTAGTAACATCAGAGCGTATGCGTTACTGGCTCAATACTCTGTAACAGCATCAAGGCTTGGTATTGATGACTGGATTGACACCCTTCCACTGGAAGTGCAATCCAGGCGCATCAGTGAAAGAGTTAATGAAATCTTCAGAGTATACGCCGCAACAGAACAGCCTGATGAAGAAGCGTTAAAAGCCAAACCGGCGGCCATTGGCGGCAAGCAAGGTATCGCTCCGGTCAGTAAAAAAAATCTGGCTATCCTTCAGTCCATTCAGCAGCAGCTGCAACAAGCCCTTAGACGACCCGAGTTACTCGATTCGGAAAAACTGACTACCTTTGAAGGTCAACTCGGGATTACGAACAGCCAACATGACCCTTTAGAGCGTCGCCGTACCATTCTGCAGCACCTCAAGCATGAGGCCATTAAGATTTTTCAAACACATATTCAGAATCAACAAGAGCACCAGGAACCGAAAAAATGGTTACAGAAACTTCTGCAGGAAATCGAACAAATTACAGAATTGAAACAAGAGGCCCATGATGCCAGCGCAGGTGATCTGAAAGTTCGCAACGCTCAAATAGCAATAGAGCTTGGTATTGATTACTGGGATGTTACCCAGCCACTGGCAGAACAAGCCAGGATCATTAGAAAAAAAATTCTTGAAATCAAGCAATTGGCTGGCGCAACAGCACAACCTGATAAAGGAGCTGTAAAAGCAAAAGCGTCGACCAATGAAGACGATCTTGCCAGCCTTCAGTTCATTCGCCCGCCAAAGCAACAGCGACTGCAACAAAACGAAGAGCCAACTGATGGGGAAATCCGGGAAAGACTGGCTTTCTATGAGGGTAAGCTTGATCTGGTTCCGGAAAGCGAAGACGACCTTGAAGCTCGTAACCTGGGACTTCAGCAGCGCATCATGCAACTGTCAATTGAGATCCATCAACAAAATATTGAGAATCAGCAAAAGCTGGCAAAACGGAGCACCTGGTTACACTTTCTTCAGGAGGAAGTCGACCGAATTCCAATACTGAGAAAAAAAACTCGTGAAGTAACAGCTGCAGCCATACAGGATTACAACACTCAAATTGCAGCAAAGCTTGGTATTGATAACTGGGATGGTACCCAAACCCTCGAAGCACAAACCAGACTCATCAACCAGAAAATTAATGAAATCAAGCAAGCCGCTGCAGCCACATCAGCTACCGCAACTTTGATTATCCCAACACCGGTTACCGCAACAGCGATTGCCCCAACTTCAATTGCCCCAACTTCGATTGCCCCAACACCGGTTACCGCAACACCAGTTGCCACAACGTCGGTTGCCGCAACACCAGTTACCGCAACAGAACAGACTCAGATCCGGCAACTGACTCAGGAACAGGCCCGTCTGGAAGCTGAGATTGACGTCAGAGAAGCAGATATTGAGAGAATGAAGGCTGCCCTGAAGGTTGCCGGGAAAACCGTCGAAAATGATGGTGGTCCCTTCCAGTACACGCCGGGACAGGTAGAAGTACTGACCGATATGTACGACTTCATCCACCAGCACGCACTCAAGAAACAGGCTCTGGAAGCCGCAATGGGTCTGGCAGCGTCTGCAGCGAAAAGCGGTAAGGTGATACCCCAGCTTTCGACTTTCGATTTTGATGATGAATTTGCACCCATTCGCTTGCAGGCCATGGTCGGAAAAGATCTGACATTTCATCAGGCCAACCGGATTGTAAGAATCTTCAGGAACCTGAAAAGAAACTTCTCACCCTCCTCTTTCGAGCTAGTCGATGATCAACCTCAGAACGTCCTGGAAGAACTCGGGATTCTGGTGCAGAGGATCAGAAATGAGTTAGGCAAAGGGCCTCAACAATACGACGAAGTCATTAATGGTATGGGCAAAACAGCCATTCAATTCGTCAAGTATGAAGAAGAGGACCTGAGAAGCTTCATGGAATACTTCGCGACCCGTTCTGACAGTGGTAACAGGATAATAGCTCTGCTGCGTGAAGGTTTTATCAGCAAGGTTGAACTTGAAAACTACATAAAGGCCGTCAGAGGTGTTGATGGTTATCAGACAGTGGATGAGTTTGAACACTTCCTTGGTGATAAACAGGGTGTCAAGGTGCTGGAGTTCAGGAAGGTTATCCAGATGCTGTCCGATGAGGGTGCCGAGCAATTCATGAAGATTGCCATTACTCCTGTGACCTTGACTGCAACTGGCCCGGCGGGCATGAAAGAGTCCGTTGACGTCATGAAAGAGTATGCCGCTGCGGTCATCGCCAACTACGTTCTGGACGATATTGCCTTTGAAAATGGTCGCAGAACGACAGCGTTTCTGGCCAATGTTCAGGAGACCCTGACACCTTATGCCAATGCTGCCGGCCTGTCTGAATCAGAATTGATCCAGGCTATCCATGATACCTTGATGCAGGCTCATGCCGCAGCGGTTGAGCAGGAGCTAACTAACTACTGGATCAAGCCTTCAGCCTTTCTGGTGCAGGCTGTCACCTGGTACTACGCCAGCTACAAACCGCTACTGATAACCCATACCGCCCGTCAGGCTGCCGAGCAGTCTGTCATAAACATGTCATTCCTCTATCTGCTGGATCTGACCAACCGGGGTGATTACCTGCACAGAATGCTAACACCTTTCCAGCACTGGTTGGAACGTTATGGTGTTGATCCTGACCGAACCGGCCAATACGCCTACCACAATGGAATTGAACAGGTCTCTGAATTGGGCGGTCTGGCCATGCCATTAGGCAAGGCCGCTGCTTCAGTCATTCTGTTAAAAACCGGTTCCATATTGTTTGCCAGACAGTACAACGCCAATCCGCAGATGTATCGCAGCATTTCCCGTCTGGTACCTGAAATATTGAAATCCATGGGTTCCCGACAAGGGGTACAGGTGCCGCTTCTGCACAGGGTGACACCACAAAAAGTGAAAACTCTGGCCTCGACCACGGCCGCTCTGGTGCTGGGTCCGGTAGCCACTGTCGGAGCATACGCCCATGGACTTATATCCGGATTCACCTATGCCCAAACCTTCGGATTCGCTCTGGCGTCGAGTCTCACTTTCGACTTCTTTATGAACGACAACAAGATGCTCACTCAGTGGCTCGGTGGCCCCCTGGGACGAAGTCTTGACAAATTTAAACGCTGGCGAGGCATGGGTGAATCGGACGATGACTATGTAAAACGCACAGCTATTGCCGCGCCTCAATATTTCAGTGAAACCGATGACGAGTATGCCTACCGTGTTAAAGCCAACAACACAATGTATGGCTGGACACGACATGAAAATTATCTGCAGTTCCGTGAACGCCGGGATCGCACCATCAAACTGTTTGAGAATGGCTGGGAGAAATACTTCAGGGAAAATGTGCCTAAATGGTCGTTCTCCCACGCAAAAAGTATTCCTTATTCCTACACTCTGGGTACCTTCTACGAATGGGGTGACAAAAAGATGAGAAATTTTTCACGGTAATCAAATTACTCTGCTCTGAGGTAACAGAATGACGAATACTCGCCCCCATGCATTAAGCTTTGCTGTGGCCGTTGCAGTTAGCTCTTCCATCATAAGTACACAGGCACTGGCTGATTCAAGGTTGCAGATAAAATCTGTCGATATTTCGGACAATGGACAGGTGGAGTTTACCCAGAGTGTGGTCATAGTTCAGCCAACTTTAGGTGATGATCAGCAGCCAATACCCAAATCCTATACAACCACCTACCCTGATCAGGCTCAAGCCAGAGCGGGCTACGAGGTTCCTTCCGAAGGCTTCACAGACGTTCTTTCTGGCATCGAAGGGGGGGTTTCCAGTGTTGATCAGTTTGAAACAGACGACAATGACGTTGCTCAGAAATACACCAAAGTCCTCAAGGTGGGTGATGAGGGAGTCTTCAGGTTCACCCACAACCTTGCAGAAGAGAAACTGGTCATTGAAGTCAGAAAAGGTATGACCGACCAGCATTCAATTGCGGCCATTCGTGCTCAATCAGGTGACATCGAATCATTAGAACCATCAACGGAAATCGCCAATCCCACACAGCTGGCCGGAGTGCTGAATGGTGCCCATGGAAGAGCGGGAAACCTTGGCACAAGCGATCACTATGTCGCCCTGACCACCATTCCAGTTAGAAAAGTTGAAGTGAACGGGCGCACCTTTATGCGTCATATTGTTGCGGGCGATCAGCCCCCTGAACTGGAGCACCTGGGGCAGTCGCTCTTTGTTAATGATGAGGCTCTTTTAGCAGCAGCCACTTCTGCCTACATCCAGGTCCATGTTCTGGGAAAAGATATACAACAGAAAGCGCTCAAAAAACTGCTGTCATACCATAAACCTGTCGGCTATGTTGTACTCGCTGAGGATGACACACAGCCATATCCTCTGCCTGAGGATTATCCAATGCTGAAAGTGACTGAGGCTCCCGGAGAGGTTATTGTTTTTCACGGTCAAAAACAGAATTCGGCCGATGTCGCTTTTGTGGAAGGTCTCTATGACATGTGGGTGCAGGAATCTGACTACAGTCTCCCCTCCAGAGCATCAGCACAGATTAAAAAAGATAAGCTCAAAAGCTACCAGTACACCATTCGAAGCAGGCAGATGGCACTGCTGGAGGATTTAGCGGCACAGCGCAATGTCGAACCTGACGAAGATGGAAAAATGATACTTGCTTGCGAAGGCGAACTGAGGGCGCTGTCACATTATGAATATCTCCATCAGGCATTGACCATTGCAACTAAAGATGGAGCCGATGAATTTGAACTCACAACAGGACAGATCGAAGTGGCTTCCTCGGTTGTTACATCAACCTGGATGCATGATCAACTGGAAAAACACTTTAGCTTCAAACCTGCAATCAGAAACCTTCTAACGGATCAATTCTTTATCGAGAGTATGCGGGAAGTGATACCGGATGGCAGTGATATCATCCTGGCGCAGACCGATACTTCCGGGGACAAGGAAGAGTTTGCTGCCAAAGTCACGAGCGACACGCCCGAACAGCTGATTGAGATGAACACCAGGCAAAAAGAGCAGCTGACAAAAGAAAGCGAACTCATCCAGCCCGGAAACCAGTTAAAGCTTACAACGGAGAAAAACAGTAACAGTAAAAAGGAAACAGCAAGTGTGCTTAAACTCAGGCAGCAAACTTTAGGTAAACTTACACTGTTTCATCAAGAGCTGGAACGACAGAACAAACTGATACAAAAACTTCAGCTGCAAGTCGATCGAATTCCAACGCTGGAAAAAAAAACCAGTAGTGCCAAAACCCATGCCTTGATAGCTCAGTACGCCACAATGGCAGCACGGCTTGGTATTAATGACTGGGATGATAGCCTTTCAATGGAAGAGCAATCCAGACGTATCATTGAGAGAACTAATGAAATCTTCAGAGTATACGCCTCAACAGGTCAGTCTCATGAGGAAGCGGTAAAAGCAAATCCGGCGATCATTGGCGGCAAGTGCATTATTGCTTCGGTCAATAAAAAAAATCTGGCTACCCTGCATTCCATTCAAAGACAGCTACGACAAAATGCTAAACTGCCCAACGCTCAAGCTTTGGAAAAACTGACTGCCTTTGAAGGCCAGCTCGGCCTGGTGACGAATAACCGATGTACCCCTGCAGACCGTCGCAGGGCCATTCAACTGCACCTTATGCATCAGGCCATTGAGATTTTTCAAACACATATTCAGAACCCACAAAAGCATGAAGAACCGAAAAAATGGTTACAGAAACTTCTGCAGGAAATCGAACAAATTCCAAAGCTGAAACAACAAGCTCGTGATGCCAGAGCAGATGCCTTAAAAGTTCGCAACGCTCAAATGGCAATAGATCTCGGTATTGATCACTGGGATGAAAAACTGCCACCTGAAGAACAAGCCAGCATCATTAGACAAAAAACTCTTGAAATCAGGCAATTGGCTGCCTTAACAGAACTGCCTGATAGAGAAGCTTTGCAAGCAAAAACGTCAGCCATTGGAAGCAAGAGGCGTTTTGTCTGGGACAATAAAGAGGATCTGGCTGCCCTTCGGTTCATTCGCCCGTCAAAGCAACAGCGGCTGCAAGATAACGAAGAACTAACTGATGGGGAAATTCGGGAAAGACTGGCCTTCTATGAAGGTAAGCTCGATCTGGTTCCAGAAAACGAAGATGACCTTGAGGCCCGCAACCTGGGGCTTCAGCAGCGCATCAAGCAGCTGTCACTGGAGATCCATCAACAAAATGTTGAGAATCAGGAAAAGATCGTAAAACGGAGCACCTGGTTACGCTTTCTCGAGGAAGAAGTCGACCGAATTCCAGTGCTGAGAAAAAAAGCTCGTGAAGCAACAGCTGCAGCCATACAGGATTACAACAGTCAAATTGCAGCAAAGCTTGGTATTGATAACTGGGATGGTACCCAAACCCCCGAAGAACAAGCCAGAATCATCAGCCAGAAAATTAATGAAATCAAGCAACCCGCTGCAGCCACATCAGCTACCGCAACATTGATTGCCCCAACATCGGTTACCGCAGCACCGATTGCCCCAACATCGGTTGCCCCAACACCGATTGCCGCAACATCGGTTGTCGCAACCTTAATTGCTCCAACACCGGTTACCGCAACACCGGTTGCCGCAACGTCGGCTGCCGCAACATTGGTTGCCGCCAATTCCCAGCCTGTTCTATCTCTGGACAAGTCAAGACTAACCGTTGGCGATGTCTCGCAGAACCTGGCTGCCGTTGAAAGTCAGCTTGGTTTGGTCCCGGTCGACTTAGCAGACCTGGAAGCCCGTCAACAGGCCATTGAACAACACATTGAGCAGCTGAATAACCAGGCCCGTGCAGAGGCTGACAAAGCTGCTGCAATGAAGGCCGACTATACAACCATTGCCGTACATTCTGACATTGATGATTTTGATAGCAATGCAGATATTGACGTTCAACAAGTAAGTCTGGTTGAAAAACTGGAGGCAATGAAGGCTAAAGCGCAATCTCTGCGTCAACAACTTTATACTACGAGCAAGCAACTCGATGAGGAGTTTCTTTACACTGCTGGCAGAACAGCTGCTCTGGCTGAGGTTCTCGGTGCTGATCAGAATGACAACACCTTACTATTTGACCGCGCCGCTGCGGAGACAGCAGTCGTTATCAAACTTCTCAAGCTTAAATTTTTGGACACACAGCTGGATTACATCAGAACAGGCCACTCCGAAGTGATGCCTGAAGCCCTTGAGACATTGAGTAACCTGGAAAAAGCCCTTCAGATAAGAGCCCCTGATAAAAACGATGACGTGTATCTTCGTCGCCAGGCCATTTCTGAAAACATGCAGAGGTTTGTCAGAAAAGCCATACAACAGTCAGAGGAAAAGGCTCTGGAGATACTGAAAACCTCAGAAGAAATACTCAACATCAAAGTCAATGAAAAGGATGACAAAACGACAAGATTTAACAGGATTCAGAGAATGCTTTACGGCGATGATCTTACAGATCAGACGCTGGATAAGATAGATAACACCCTCTGGGCAGATGAAAACACAGCTCTGGACGGGAGGGCTCTCAGACTCGAGAAACTTCTCGCGCATCTTCACTATAAAATCGGAGTCCATGCCCCTGATCAGCGGGCCAGAGAACAACGGACTGATCCGCTGAGACAAGTAGAAGAATTACTTAAGGTCGACCTCATTGAACGGGATGACAGAGCGCTAAGACTTGCCAAGGTTATTAATATATTTGACAGCGATTCTGTCAGAGAACAGCTACTGGATCAGATAGAGCAAACTTTCTGGAAAGAAGACTGCAAAGCTATCGACGAAAGAGGCCTCAGACTCAAAAAGCTTGATGCTAGTTTTACTTATAAAGTCGCAGATCCTTACCATATTAAGCTGTTCAGAGAACTGGAGAAACGTTCACTTGCAGCCATAGAGCACCAGCTGAAAATCCCCCCTCTTGATTTCATTACTGCTTTAAGAAAAGTCAGGTTTTTCACAGCTAAACTGGCCAGTGACCTGATGATAAACCTTGACAGGGATGCCAGTCTGTCTGACCAGAAGGATGTCCTGATAGCCAGAATTCAGGCATTTCGGAATGAAGTCAACCAAGCCTATGACGATGAAGCAGTCAGGAGAGTCCGGAACAATGAAGTGGCCCGCCAACTCAACATTAAAGGCTATAACGATTATGCCAGTATAAACGACCAAAATAGTCTAATTAAAGCAAAACTCTTACAGCTGGAAGAAGAAGTTATCGACAAGGTTCAGCCAGACGTTAATATGCGCATCCAGATCATTGAGAACGAGCTTGACAGGCATATGGCTCTCCTGAGACCTAAGCCCCGATACGTTCTTGATCGTGAGGCAGCCACAGCCAGACGAGTATTGGAAGAAGCTGAAAGTGAGCTGGCGACTGCACATCAAAAACTGGATGCTATGGCACAACCGGACGGGGATGATGCCAGTGACAGCAAGATCCGGCAACTGACTCAGGAACAGGCCCGTCTGCAAGCTGAGATTGAAGTCAGGAAAGCAGACATTGAGAGAATGAAGAATGCCCTGAAGGCTGCCGGGAAAGCCATCAAAAATGATGGCGGCCCCTTCCAGTACACGCCGGGACAGGTAGAAGTTCTGACCGATATGTACGACTTCATCCACCAGCACGCGCTCAAGAAACAGGCTCTGGAAGCCGCAATGGGTCTGGCAGCATCTGCAGCCAAAAGCGGTAAGGTGATACCCTGGCTTTCGACTTTCGATTTTGACGATGAATTTGCACCCATTCGCCTTCAGGCAAAGGTCGGAAAAGATCTGACGTTTCATCAGGCCAGCCGGATTGTAACCGTCTTCAGGAACCTGAAAAGGAACTTCCCACCCTCCTCTGTCGAGCTGCTAGATCATCAGCCTCAGAACGTCCTGGAAGAAGTCGGAATTCTGGTGCAGAGGATCAGAAATGAGTTGGGCAAAGGGCCTCAACAATACGACGAAGTTATTAATGGTATGGGCAAAATGGCCATTCACTTCGTCAAGTATGAAGAAGAAGACCTGAAAAGCTTCCTGGAATACTTCACTACCCGTTCTGCAACTGGTAACAGGATAATAGCACTGCTGCAAGAAGGTCTGATCAGCAAGGTTGAACTTGAAAATTACATTAAGGCCGTCAGAGGTGTTGATGGTTATCAGACAGTGGCTGAGTTTGAACACTTCCTTGGTGATAAACAGGGTGTCAAGGTGCCGGAGTTCAGGAAGGTTATCCAGATGCTGTCCGATGAGGGTGCCGAGCAATTCATGCGAATTGCCTTTACTCCTGTGACTGTCACTGCAACTGGCCCGGCGGGCATGAAAGAGTCCGTTGACGGCATGAAAGAGTACGCCGCTGCGGTCATCGCCAACTACGTTCTGGATGATATTGCCTTTGAAAATGGTCGCAGAACAGCAGCGTTTCTGGCCAATGTTCAGGAGACCCTGACACCTTATGCCAATGCTGCCGGGCTGTCTGAATCAGAACTGATCCAGGCTATCCATGACACCTTGATGCAGGCTCATGCCACAGCGGTTGAGCAGGAGCTAACTAACTACTGGGTCAAGCCTTCAGCCTTTCTGGTGCAGGCTGTCACCTGGTACTACGCCAGCTACAAACCGCTACTGATAACCCATACCGCCCGGCAGGCTGCCGAGCAGTCTGCCATAAACATGTCATTCCTCTATCTGCTGGATCTGACCAACCGGGGCGATTACCTGCACAGAATGCTCACACCTTTCCAGCACTGGTTGGAACGTTATGGTGTTGATCCTGACCGAACCGGCCAATACGCCTTCCACAATGGAATTGAACAGGTCTCTGAAGTGGGCGGTCTGGCCATGCCATTGGGCAAGGCCGCTGCTTCAGTCATTCTGTTAAAAACCGGTTCCATATTGTTTGCCAGACAGTACAACGCCAATCCGCAGATGTATCGCAGCATTTCCCGTCTGGTACCTGAAATAGTGAAATCCATGGGCTCCCGACAAGGGGTACAGGTGCCGCTTCTGCACAGGGTGACACCACAAAAAGTGAAAACTCTGGCCTCGACCACGGCCGCTCTGGTGCTGGGTCCGGTAGCCACTGTCGGAGCATACGCTCATGGACTTATATCCGGATTCACCTATGCCCAAACCTTCGGATTCGCTCTGGCATCGAGTCTCACTTTCGACTTCTTTATGAACGACAACAAGCTGCTCACTCAATGGCTGGGTGGTCCTCTGGGCCGCACTCTTGACAAGATGAATCGCTGGATAGGCTTGGGGGAAACGCAAGATGAATATGAGCAACGTAACGCTATTGCCTCGCCTCAACGCCTCAATGAAACCGATGAAGCCTATACAAACCGGGCTAAAGCCAGCAACAGCATGTATGGCTGGACTCGACACGAAAATTATCTACAGTTCCGCGAACGCCGTGATCGCACCATGAAACTGTTTGAGAATGGCTGGGAGAAATACTTCAGGGAAAATATGCCTGAATGGTCATTCTCCCATGCAGAAAGCTTTCCTTACTCCTACACTTTGGGAGCTTTCTTCGAATGGCGACATGGCAATAACAAGAAAGCTTCTGTTCATGATAAGAGACAGAACCCCGCTGAATGCGTCATGCAACCAGCAACCAGTTACACCACTGAACGATGAAATACAGGTGATGGCTGCAGGTGTGAGCGTTTCCTCCTCCAGTCCACAGAGGTTTCTCTGCTAAAAGAGCCTGAAGCTATTCACACAAGCAAATGACAGCCATGAGCGATCACAAGTTGCTTCCTCGCCTGGTGTGGTCATCACTTTTCGCGGTAATAAAAAGTACTCAGCTCTGAGGTAGTAGAATGACAAATGCTCGCCCCAAAGTATTGAGCCTTGCTGTGGCCTTTGCAATCAGCTCTTCCATCATTGCCACAGAGGCACTGGCCGGTCGCAGGCTGCAGATAAAACCTGTCGACATTCAAGACAATGAACATGCGGAGTTTATCCAGAGTGAGGTGGAGGTTCGGCCAACTTTAGGTCTTGACCAGCAGCCAATACCCAAATCCTTTACAACCACCTACACTCCTCAGGTTGAGTTCAGGGAGGGCCATATTTGTCCTTCAAAAAGCTCATTTGTCGGCCTTTGTTTTTATTTCGATAGAGGCGTTTCCATTGTCGATCAGTTTGAGACAGGCGAGAATGACGTTGCTCAGAAATACACCAAAGTCCTGAAGGTGGGCGATGAGGGAGTCTTCAGGTTTACCCATAGCCTTGACGCAGAGGAACTGTTGATTGAAGTCAGGGCAGGAATGACCGATGAGGATTCAGTTAACTCTGTTCGTGCTGGATTATCTGGCGGCCAACCATTAGAACCGTCAACGAAACTAGCCAGCACCGAAGAACTGTATTCAATGCTGTTGTGTGCCGATGACAGGGCAGGAAGCCTGGGTTCAGGCGATCACTATGTCGCCCTTGCCACCATTAAAGTAAAACAGGTTGCAGTGAATGGGCGTACATTCATGCGCCTTATCTCAGGGGGTGCTCAGCCTCCCGGGCTAAAGCGCCTGGGCCAATCGCTCTTTGTTAATGATGGGGCTCTGCTGACGGCTGCCACTTCTGCCTATATTCAGGTTCACGTCCTGGGAGGAGATATACAACAGAGGGCTCTCAATGAACTGTTGGAACACAACAAACCCGTTGGCTATGTTGTACACGCCGATGATGACACGCTGGTTTATCCTGTGCCTTCGGGTTATCCAAAACTTGAAGTGACTCAGACTGCCGAGGATATCATTATTTTCCGTGGCCATAATCCGAATCCAGCCGATGTCGCTTTTGTAGAAAACCTTCTTAACCTCAAAGAAGCTGAGGCTCACAACTCCGCTAATCCAGTATCAGTTCTTGTTTTAAAATCTAATGTCAAAAGGTACCTGCGGTTCATTCGAAGCAGGCAGCTGGCGCTGCTGGAGGAGTTTGTTGCGCGGCACAATGCTGGAGTGAACGAAGATCAAACGACGCTTGCACGCGAAGATAAAGAGACGGCGCTTGCACTGGCAAAATATGAATCTCTGCAGCAGGCGCTGAGCATTGCTGAACAAGATGAAACATTTCGGTTTGCGTTCACAGCAGACCACATCAGAGCTGCTTCGTCACTCATCACGCCAATCTGGATGCAGGCCCAACTCTTAAAACGCTTCAGCTTCAACCCTGTACTCAGAGACCTTCTGACTAGCCAGCATGCTGTTGAGAATATTCTTAATCATATATCCACTGTCGTTAAATTAGAGACCGACGGCATACACGACGACGAACAGTTTGCTGTCAAATTCAAGGACAACATGGCCAGACAGCTGGCTGAACGGGACAGCGACCTGCAAGAGCTTCTTCAGAAAGAGGCAGTCGAACTCTTGCAGCTTGAATACAGGTTGCAGCGGGCACCGGAAATAGCCGATACCGGCGATGAGATAAAACTGGAAGTGCAACAACTCCTTCAGATCATTAAGGGTAAAGTTGCAAAGCTTCTTGTGCAGCTGGAAGATCAGCAAAGCCTGCAAAATACAATTATTCAGAAAATCGGGCGAATTCCTGAGCTGGAACAGGAAGTTCTTTTTGCCAGAAGTCTTTACAACGCTGAACTGGCAGTAGCACTTGGCAAGGATGACTGGAGTGATACCCGGTCACTGGATGAGCATGCCAGACGCCTCCTGGAGAAAATTAATGGTATGCACAGAGCGGCTGCCTCAGCAGGACAGCCTCAGGAAGAACCTGAAAAGACGACACTGAATACTCAAGCCACTAAAGAAGCAACTTTCGTCAAACTCAGACAAGATGCTCTGGCTGAGGTTCCTGATCCTGAACTGAATGAAGACAGTAAATTACAAGACCGTCAGGCACTGAATGTACTGGAATCCGTAGAAAAACTACTCAAGATCAAAGTCAATGAAGGAGATGACATGACAGCAAGGCTTGAGAGGGTTCGAACCAGGCTTGTCAGGCAAATGGCTCGTCCGGGATCTCAACCAGGATACGTTCCTGATTCAGAGGTAGTCAAAGGCGACATAGAAGAAGCTGAAAGTGCGCTGGAGGAACTTCATCGCAAACTGGATGCTGTTCATGGTAAACAAGTGCTATTTGCACATTCTACTGACGTCCGCCCTGACACGGTCAGAGATACCACTGCTCTCAATCAGGCAATGAAACAAATTCAGACCGGGTTGGGTCTGACTCAGGATGATAATCAAACCCCTGAAGACCTGATAGACGGCATTAAACGTTTTCTGAAAAGAAACAGGGACGAGACAGATAGACGAGTTGAAACCTTTAAGAAACTGGGTGCTGCCATCAAAGATCTCAGACCCCCTTTTGAGAGTGACCCTGATAAAATGTCAGAAGAGGATTACATGAATGCTGTCAGAAACTATGTAGCCGCTTATGGTCGGGATGAAGTCGATTTCGCAATAGGCGAACTGCCTGAAACCAGAAGAAAGTACACTCAGGTTACGAAATACCTGCATGAGCACGAATTTAGAGAAATGGAATTGGCTCATGCACAATTTCGAGAAAAACAAGCACAAGAGGCTCTGAATAGAAAAAATCAGGACATTAACCATTCCAAAGACATTGATCCGCAAACTAAAACCTCACTTGAGGACGAGAGAGCTGAGCTGGATTTAGTCCTGGAACAGAAAAAAACGCTGAAGTCAGAAGCACAAAAAGCTCTGGAGGATCATAAAGCGAGCCTTAAAGCCATTGAAGAAACTGTGGGCGTTAAACCAGATTCTACTGCTAACTATGATGACCGGGTTAATGCCCTGAGAAACAAAAAACTGGAACTGGGTGGGAATGATGGCAATGGCGGCAGGATTCAGCAACTGATTCAGGAACAGGACCGTCTGGAAAGTGAGATTGAAGCCAGAGAAGCAGATATTGAGAGAATGAAGGAAGTGCTGAGAGCGGCAGGCAAAGCCGTCAAAAATGACGGCGGTCCCTTCCGGTATACCCCGGGACAGGTAAAAGTTCTGGCCGAGATGCACGACTTCATAAAGCAGCACTCTCTCAAGAAACAAGCTCTGGAAGCCGCAACAGGTCTGGCAGCCTCTGCGTTAAACAGTGGTAAGGTCATACCCTGTCTTACCACTTTCGATTTTGACGATGAGTTTGCCCCCATTCGCTTGCAGGCGCTGGTCGGAAAAGACCTGACGTTTAATCAGGCCAGTCGGATTGTGGGAGTTTTCAAAAGCCTGAAAAGAAGCTTCCCGCTCTCCCCCTCTGAGCCAGATATCATGGAACAAGTCGAGAGTCTGGCGCACAGGGTCAGGAGTGAGATAGGAAGTGGGGCTCAACAATACGACGAGGTCATTAACGGCATGGGCGAAACAGCCATTCACTTCGTCGAACATGAATCAGGAGACCTGACAGACTTCTCGGAATACTTCGCTACTCATTCTGCCAGTGGTAACAAAATTATAGCTCTGCTGCGTGAAGGACTGATCAGCAAGATTGAGCTTGAAAACTACATGAAGGCTGCCAAAGATGTCGGTGGTTATCTGACAGCGGCTGAATTTGAACACTTCCTGGGCAACAAACATGGCATCAATGTGCTCCGCTTCAAAGCCGTTGTCCAGATGCTGTCCGATGCAGGAGTTGATGAGTTCATACAGAGTGCCTTTACTCCTGTGGCCGTTACTGCTATAGAACCGGCAGGAATGAAAGAGTCGGTTGCCGGTATGAAAGAGTACTCTGCCGCGATCATCGCCAACTATATTCTTGACGATATTGCCTTTGAAAATGGCCGCAGGACGGCAGCCTTTCTGACCAATGTTCAGGATACCCTGACGCCTTATGCCAATGCTGCCGGCCTGTCTGAGTCAGACCTGATCAAGGCTATCAATAGCACCTTGATGCAGGCTCATGCCGCAGCGGTTGAGCACCAGCTGAATGAGTACTGGCTCAAACCATCAGCCTTTCTGGTACAGGCTGTCACCTGGTACTTCTCCAGCTACGCCCCCTTGCTGGCGACCCACACCACCTGGCAGGCTACCGAGCTATCCTTCTTGAACATGTCATTCCTCTATCTTCTGGATCTGACCAACAGGGGTGATTACCTGCACCGGATGCTCACACCTTTCCAGCACTGGTTGGAACGCTTCGGTGTTGATCTTGACCGAACTGACGAATATGCCGACCGCAGTGGAATTGAACAAGTCACTGAAGTGAGCGGACTGGCCATGCCAATGGGTAGAGCCGCTTCCTCAGTCATTTTACTGAGAACCGGCTCCATGTTGTTTGCCAGGCAGTACAACGCCAACCCGTATATGTACCACAGTATTTTTCGTCTGGCACCCGAAATAGTGAAGTCCATGGGTTCCGGACAAGGGCTTCAGGTACCACTGCTGCACCGGGCGACACCACAAAAAGTAAAAACCCTGGCCTCGGCCACAGCCGGTCTGGTGCTGGGTCCGGTAGCCACTGTCGGAGCATACGCTCATGGCCTTATATCTGGATTCACTTATGCTCAAACCTTTGGATTTGCTCTGGCGTCGAGTCTCACCTTCGACTTTTTTATGAACGACAACAAGATGCTCACGCAATGGCTGGGTGGACCTCTGGGTCGAAGCCTTGACAGGATTAATCGCTGGCTCGGCCTGGGGGAAAACCGGGATAAATATGTGAAACGTACGGCTATTGCTTCGCCTCAACGCTTTAATGAAACCGATGAGGCCTATGCAAAGCGTGTTAAAGCAGGCAAAAAAATGTATGGCTGGACGCGACACGAAAATTATCTGCAATTCCGTGACCGCCGTGATCGTACCATGAAGTTGTTTGAGAATGGCTGGGAGAAATACTTCAGGGACAATGTGCCTAAATGGTCATTCTCCCACGCAGAAAGTATTCCTTACTCCTACACTCTGGGAAACTTCAATGATTGGCAAAAGAGTGATGATCAGATAAATAACCCTCAAACCAAATCAACCACCATCCCCACAGCCGAGAAAGCAGCGCTGGCTGGTCTTGAGGTTAAGAAGTCCGATCTGGAAGACAAGAATACCTATGACGAACTTTGATATCAGAAACCAGTGAATGACCCCTTTAGAAAAGAAGAAAAAAAAAGAAAAAAAATAAAAAAAAAGATAAAAAAAAAGACACCCATAAAAAAAGAAAAAAGACACCCATAAATTTGCTTTACCACCCATCTGGTCTACTTTTTCACCCATCACTGATTTTTTACCCAAACAGGTGAGTCCATGGCTCAGGCCCGCAATACACTGATTGACCCCAGCTCAACGCCCTATTACCACTGCATGGCAAGATGTGTTCGTCAGGCTTACCTCTGTGGAGAGAACCACCTGACTGGCAAGAACTACGAGCATCGCCGCCAGTGGGTGGTGGATAAACTCCGGGAACTGGTTTCAGTCTTTGCTATCGAAGTCTGCGCTTACGCAGTCATGTCAAACCATTATCATGTGGTTTTGCACATCAATCAGTCATCTGCCAGAGGCTGGTCACGGAATGAAGTGCTTCATCGTTGGACAACCTTGTTCAGAGGTCCGCTTCTGGTGCAAAGGTATCTGGCCGCTGACAGACTGGGCAGCGCTGAGTTGGCCCGTATTGATGAATATGCTGAGGAATACCGGCGTCGTTTAATGGATATCAGCTGGTTTATGCGCTGCCTGAATGAATACCTTGCTCGTGAGGCCAATAAAGAAGACCAGTGTAAAGGACGCTTCTGGGAAGGTCGCTTTAAAAGCCAGGCATTGCTGGACGAGGCAGCTTTACTGACCTGCATGACCTACGTTGACTTGAATCCGATTCGGGCTGGAGAAGTAGAAACACCCGAAGAGTCCGACTACACGTCGATTCAGGAACGAGTGGATCAATTTACACATTCTGAGACTAAAAATCAGCCGCTGACCCTGAAACCTTTTTGTTTGCAGGGCCAGAACACGGACGTTGCCCTTCCCTACCTTCTTCATGACTATCTGGAACTGGTTGACTGGAGTGGCCGGATTGCCAAGACAGATAAGAAAGGTTCCATCCCGTCGTGTACCCCTCCTATTCTTCAAAGATTGGACATTGATTCGAATGAGTGGCTAAAAACCATGCAATGGAATAATCGTTTTTATCGGGCAGTTGGCCGTTTGGAGGCGATGAAGGCCTTTGCACTTGAAGCCGGACAGAAGTGGCTTCGAGGTTTAAACGCCTGCAGTCGTTTGTACCTGACAGGTTAGCGTAGAAGTCAGTTAAGACGTCAAAGACCCTCGCTTTATCTCTCTTCGACTTATGTCGGAATGGATTTGTACTGCCTGAGTTATGGCTTGAAAGACTCTGTGCGTTTAATGGCTCTGTGTGGCTCGTTGCTACGCTACTTGAGGATAGATTTTCTGATACTTTTTGGGAATACGGTTTTTGAGTGTCTTATTTTTTTATTAATTTTTATGGGTGTCTTATTTTTCTTTTTTATTCTTTGGGTGTCTCATTTTTTCATTATGGGTGTCTTATTTTTTTCTTTTTTCATTATGGGTGTCTTATTTTTCTGCAGAAAGCATTCCTTACTTCTACACTCTTGAAGCCTTCAATAAATTGCAAAAGGATGATGAACTGTAAGTACACGGTGATGATAAGAGAAACACCTCTCAATCAAGCTTTCCACCAGCAACCTCAGCAATTCACCATGAAACAGGTGAACACTTCAGCTTACCGTATCAACCATGAGCAATTAACAACCATGGGTGATTTTGAAAGTTGCTTCCTCGTCTGGTGCAACAATCACTTTTCACGATAACAAAAGCAGTGAGATCGCAGAATGACAACTATTCACCCCACTGCATTAAGCCTTGCAGTGGCCATTGCAATCAGCTCTTCCATCATCAGTACACAGGCACTGGCCGATCGCAGGCTGCAGACAAAATCTTTTGATATTCTGGACAATGAATCTGTGGAGTTTATCCAGAGTGAGGTCATAGTTCAGCCAACTTTAGGTCATGACCAGCAACCCATACCCAAATCTTTTACAACCACCTACCCCGATCAGACTGAACCCAGAGCAGGCTACGAGACTCCTTCTGAAGGCTTCACAGACGTTCTTTCCGGCATCGAAGGTGGCGTTTCCAGTGTTGATCTGTTTGTAACGGACTATAATGACGTTGCTCAGAAATACACCAAAGTCCTCAAGGTCGGTGATGAGGGAATCTTCAAGTTCACCCATAATCTTGCGGAAAAGAAACTGGTCATTGAAGTTAGAAAAGGAATGACCGATCAGAATTCAATTTCGGCTGTTCGTGCTCAATCAAGTGATATCCAACCACTGGAACCGTTTACGAAAGTCGCCGACCCTGAACATCTGGTCGGCGTGCTGAAAGGTGCGAATGAAAGAGCAGGAAGTCTTGGCGAAATTGATAACTATGTTGCCCTTGCCACTATTGAAGTAGACCAGGTTGAAGTGAAAGGGCGCACCTTTATGCGACTGATCGCTGCAGGCGATGAGCCACCAGAACTGCAACGTCTGGGTCAATCGCTCTTTGTCAATGATGAGGTGCTTTTAGCAGCAGCCACCTCTGCCTATGCCCAGGTTCATGTTCTGAGAGAAGATTTACAACAGGAAACTCTGAATAAACTCTTGTCCTGCCAGAAACCCGTTGGCTATGTTATCTACGCTGAGGATAACACGCAGGCTCTCCCTGTGCCTGCAGGCTTTCCAAAACTGGAAGTGACTGAGACTCCGGGGGAGATTATTGTTTTCCGTGGTCAGAAGCAGAATCCGACGGATATCGCTTTTATGGAAGCTATCTATGACGTCTGGATGGAAGAGTTCCGCAACAGTCCTCGCCCTCGAGAAACGATACAGATTAAAAAAGACCGGCTCAAAAGCTACCAGTACAACATTAGAAGCAGGCAGATGGCAGTGCTCGAGGAGTTAGCTGCAGAGCACGAGAAGGGCATTGTCAGTACAACAGGTACGTCTTTTTTATACTTTGGCAACGTGGTGACACTTGCATACTATGAATATCTCCAGCAGGCATTGACCTGTGCCTGTTCAGATCGAGCCGATGAATTTAAATTAACAATACCACAGATCAGATTTGTTTCGTCGTTCATCACGCCGACCTGGATGCATGTCGAACTTGTCAAACGCTTCAGCTTCAAACCCGTACTTGGAAACCTTCTGAATAACCGGTATTTCATTCAGAATATTCATCAAATAATTAAATCCGATACCACCGTATTTTCTGACGATTATTTTGACGATCCTTCCAGCGAACAGGAAGGCTTTGCTTCCAAAGTCAAGCGCAAATTTGCCATGCAGCTGATTGAAATGGAAAACGAGCTGGAAAAGCTGAGGGTAAAAGAGCCCGAACTCACCGATGAAGACGAATTAACAGAACTAATACATTACTATGAGGTTAAGCTTGAACAGCTTCGTGCCAGAGTAGAAGAGCAGGAAAACCAGATAAAGACACTTCGATGGGAAGACGATCAAATTCAACTGCTAAAAAAACATGTGCGCAATGATGCCGCAAAAGCTCACAACGCGCAACTGGCAAAAGAGCTTGGCATTGATGACTGGGATGTCACTCAACCCCCCGAAGAACAGTCCAGACTTATCAGCAGAAAAATTCATGAAATCCACCAATCAGTTGCCACAAAGCTTGCTGCAACAGAAGCTGGAACGCCAAGCCATCGCCCTGAAGTACTTCGGAAACTGACTGCTGTAGAAAAAGCACTGAACATGGTCGACCTCAATAGCGAGGGGGATGTCTATGATCGCCGGAACGCCATTTCTGAGAAAATTCAGACATACCTCAAGGAGGCCAAACGGCGGACAGAAGAAGAGGCGCTGGATGTGCTGAAAACTGCAGAAGAAATACTCGAGATCCAAGTCAGTGAAGGTGATAACAACCTGAAACGACTTGACAGGGTTCGTGATAAACTTCTGGAGGATGATGTCATCGAAAAAATGACGGAGTATCAATTTCATGCCCTCTGGAGAGAAGATCCCAAACCTGATTACAAAAGAAGGAAAGGTACACTTGAGAGGCTCCAGCTTTGCGTGCGTATTACCTCTTATGTTGAAACGGACGAGCTAGCCACAAGACGACAGATAAGGATGCTTGAAGCTGTAGAGAACAGGCTGGGCATCGACAAGAACGAAAACGCTCCTGCTATAGAAAGAGGCAAGGCTTTCATTGCTAAACTGGCCGACAATCTGGAAGTGGAATTAAAGAAGGATGCCAGTATGCGTGAACATATGATTGTTCTGTTAAAAAGCCTTTCAGAATTAAAGATTGACGCAATCAGGCGCTGTAAAGATGAACCTGTCTCAGGAGATAAAAACAATGCCTGTCAGAATGACCGGATCAGTCTCCTTGATAAAACATTCTCAAAAATGATTAGAGACGTTTTCAACGTCGATAAGCCCACCATTAATGAACATATCGCAGTCATTGAGAATGAGCTTGACAGGCAAATGGCTCTGCTGGGGCCAAAACCCCGATGCGCTCTTGATCACGAGGTAGCCAGAGCCAGGCGAGCAGTGATGGAAGCTGAAAATGAGCTGGAAAAAGCAAACTACAATATGGATGTTTTGCTCCAGCGTACCCCGGAAGACATTGCTATCAATCAGGCAATGAAACAGTATCAGACCCAGCTGGGTCTGTCTGCAGGTGACGGGCAAACCAACAAAGAGCGGGCAGAGGACATCATATATTACCTGCTGGGATACAGAGCAGACATACGAGATAAAATCATTGAGGAGCTGAAAGCCAAAACCAATCTGCGCGTCTGGATAAAAGGCGACCCCGCTTCGCTGGAAGAAGCTGATGATTACGTTCTTACTTTTAATGGTTATTCATATACTCCGGGTCGGGAAACAACCGGTGAAATGGAAAGATTGTGGAATGAACTGCCTTTAACCAGAAAAAAGTACACTCAAGTCACGGAATTCCTGCGTGAGCACGACAGGAAAAGTATTTATTTAGCCAATGCAATGGCTGAAGAAGTTGCTGCACGAGAAAATCTGGTTCGCAAAGAACAGCAGATGTTCGACTATGAAAACATCAATAGGAACCCATCGAGCTCGGATAAAATCGATCGGGATCGGCTGAATTCAGCCCTGACTCATAAATATCAAGCTGCATTGATTGCAAAACAGGACCTGGCGGATCATGACGCGCTTCTTGAAGCCACTGAAGCAGCTGTGGGTCATAAACCAGACGCTTCTGACACTAATGAACAACGGATTAATGCCCTGAGAAACAAACAGGTAGAACTGGGCGGTGACGATGGTACTGGCGGCAAGATCCGGCAGCTGATTGAGGAACCGTCCCTTTATATGCGTCTGGAAGCTGAAATTGAAGCCAGTAAAGCAGACGTTGCAAGAATGAAAAATGTCCTGAAGGTTGCCGAAGAAGCCGTCAAGAATGACCGCAGTCCCATCCAGTACACAGAGAGACATGCAAAACTGCTGACCGATATGAACGACTTCATGCAGCAGCACCCTCTCAAAAAACAAGCTCTGCAAGCCGCAATTGGCCTGCACGTAGCAACAATGGAGAGCGATAAGGGAATGCCATATCTTCCGGTTTTCAATTTTGACGATGAATTTGCATCCATTCGCGTAAAGGCATTGGCTGGAGACACACTGACATTTAAACAGGCCAGTCGGATTGTGGAAGTTTTTAAGAGCCTGAAGACCAGCTTTCCGAAATACCCTGTCCAGCCCCTGTACGGTCAGCCCAGGGATGCGCTGGATGAAGTTGATATTCTGGTGCTCAAGGCCATGTCTGAGATGGAAATAGGGTCTCAACAATTCAAGGACGACATTCGCGCCATGGGCAAAACAGACATTCACTTCGTCGAGCATGAACCTGAGGATCTGGAAAGCTTCTCAGAATACTTCGCTACCCATTCTGCCAGTGCTAACAAGATCATAACTCTGCTGCGGGAAGGCTCGATCAGCAAGGTTGAATTTGAGAACTACATAAAGGCCGTCAGAGGTGTTGATGGTTATCAGACAGTGGCCGAATTTGAACACTTCCTTGGCTACAAACAGGGTGTCGACGTGCCTCGCTTCAAAGTCGTTGTCGGGACACTGTCTGATGAGGGGGCTGAAGAATTCATGCAGACTGCCTTTAATCCTGTGACCGTGGCGGCCACTGACCCGGCAGGTATGAAAGAGTCTGTTGTCGGCATGAAAGAGTATGCAGCTGCGGTCATCGCCAACTACGTGCTTGACGATATTGCCTTTGAAAATGGCCGCAGGACGGCAGCCTTCCTGAACAATATTCAGGATACCCTGACACCTTATGCCAATGTTGCTGGCCTGTCTGAATCAGACCTGATCAAGGCAATCCATAATACATTGATGCTGGCTCATGTCGCAGCGGCAGAGTGGCAGCTATGGGATTACTGGGTCAAACCTTCAGCCTTCCTGGTACAGGCTGTCACCTGGTACTACACCAGTTACAAACCCCTGCTGGCGACCCATACCGTCTGGCAGGCTGCCAATCTGTCGCTGTCAAACATGGCATTCCTCTACCTTCTGGATCTGACCAACAGGGGTGATTACCTGCACCGAATGCTCATACCTTTTCAGCACTGGCTGGAACGCTATGGTGTTGATCTTGACCGAACCGCGCAATATGCCCACCACAAAGGAATTGAAAAAGTTTCTGAACTGGGGGGACTGGCCATGCCATTGGGCAAGGCCGCATCTTCAGTGATTCTGCTGAGAACCGGCTCCATGCTGTTTGCCAGACAGTACAACGCCAACCCGCAAATGTATCGCAGCATTTTCCGTCTGGTGCCCGAAATAGTGAAATCAATGGGTTCCGGACAAGGGATTCAGGTACCCCTGCTGCACAGGGTAACACCACAAACAGTGAAAACGCTGGCCTCCGCCACAGCGGGTCTGGTGCTGGGCCCCATTTCCACTGCTGGAGCATACGCCTATGGTCTTATAGCCGGATTTACCAGTGCTCAAACCTTCGGATTTGCTCTGGCATCGGGTCTCACTTTCGACTTCTTTATGAACGACAACAAGATGCTCACTCAATGGCTGGGTGGCCCCCTGGGCCGCACTCTTGACAGGATTAATCGCTGGCGAGGCGCAGGTGAAACGGACGATGAATACGTGATGCGTACCGATACTGCTTCGCCTCAACGCTTCGGTGAAACCGATGCAGCCTATACAGACCGTGCTGAAGCAAATGACATGATACATGGCTGGACTCGACACGAAAATTACCTGCAGTTCCGTGAACGCCGCGATCACACCATGAAACTATTTGAGAATGGCTGGGAGAAATACTTCAGGGAAAATGTACCTAAATGGTCGTTTTCCCACGCAGAAAGTATTCCTTACTCCTACACTCTGGGTGCCTTCTTCGAGGTAGTAAAATGACATGTCTCCGCCCCGGTGTATTAAGCCTTGCCGTGGCCATTGCCGTCAGCGCTTTCATGACAGGTACACCGGCATTGGCCGGTCGCAGGCTGCAGACGAAATCTGTCGATTTTTTTAGCTATGAACATGCGGAGTTTACCCAGAGTGAAGTCACTGTTCTGCCAGCTGTAGGGGATGACCAGCAGTCAATACCCAAATCCATTACCACCCTCTACATTGATCCGAAACATGACAGAACGAGCTACAGTATTCACTCTGTAGGCTTTACAGACATTCTTTATAATATTAAGGGTGGCGTTTCCACTGTTGATCAGTTTGAAACAGGCGAGAATGATGTTGCTCAGAAATACAGCAAAATTCTGAAGGTGGGTAATAAAGGAATCTTCAGGTTCACTCATAACCTTGAAGAAGAGAAACTGGTCATTGAAGTCAGAGGCACAATGACCGACCAGGATTCAGTCTCGGCTGTCCATCGTCGATTAGATGGCTGTCGATTATTAGAATTTACGAAAATCGCCCACCCCCAACTGCTGCATGCTGTGCTGGGAGTAGCTGATGACAAAGCCGGAGACCTTGGCGCAAGTGATCACTATGTCGAACTTGCCACCATTGAAGTAGAAAAAGTTGCAGTGAATGGGCGTACCTTCACGCGTCTTATCGCTGCGGGCGATCAGCCTCCTGAGCTGCAACGTCTGGGTCAATCACTCTTTGTCAATGATGATGTTCTTCTGGCAGCCGCCGCCTCTGCCTATATCCAGGTTCACATTCTGAAAAGGGATTTACAACAGAAAGCGCTTAATAAACTGTTAGCACACAATAAACCCGTCGGATATGTTGTCCACGTCAAGGGTGACAGACCGCTTTATCCTGTGCCCTCGGGTTATCCAAAGCTGGAAGTAGCAGAAGCTCCGGGTGAGGTTATCGTCTTCCATGGTCAGAAGCCGAATCCGCATGATATTACTTTTGTAGAAAACCTCTATAACCTCTGGAAAGAAGCGGAGGCTGACAACCCCATCCCGTCAGTGGCAACAATAGTTAGAAAAGGTAAGGTCGAAACTTACCAGTTCGTGATTCAAAGCAGGCAGATGGCAGTGCTGGAGGAGATTGCTGCGCGGCACGGTACTGAACAGCCAATGACGTTTACAAACGAAGATAAACAGGCAATCAATACACTTGCATGCTACGAATTTCTCCAGCAGGCATTGGTCAGTGCAACTCCAACTCAAGCATCTCCAGCCGCTCAATTTGAGCTCACACCAGAACACATCAGAGTCGCTTCGTTAGCCATCACGCCAACCTGGCTGCAGATGCAATTCGCAGATCACTTCAGCTTTAAACCCGTGCTTGGAGATCTTCTGACGAACCAGAATTTTGTTCAGAGTATTCTGAACCCCTTTGCCGCCGAATCACAGACCGATGTTGCTTACCAGGACGATTCGTTTGTAGCCAAAGTCAGTGCCGACATGGCCAGACAGCTGATTGAGAGGGAAGAAGTCCAGGCACTTCAACTCATTCAAAATCAAGCTGAGCATTACCTTGCACGGACTCTTTCATTGCTGGAAGGACGGCAAAACCAGTTACAAAAACTTCAGCAGGAAGTCGCGGAAATTCCGGCACTGAAACAGGAAGTTCGTAATGCCAGAGAAAAAGCCATAAAAATTCGCAACATTGAGCTGGCAGAAGCACTTGGTATTGATCACTGGGATGATACCCAGTCACTTGAAGACCAGGCCATACGCATCAGAGAGAGACTTAATGAGAAAGACACTGTAAAAACAAATCTGGCCGCTATTGAAGGCCAACTCGATATTACTCCAGATAATGAAAACGATCTGGGTGCCCGCTTTCAGTCCATTCAACAGCACCTGTCGGCACTGATACAGCCAATACACGACAGGGTTAATATTCTTACAGATTCAAAAGAAAAACTGGAAGACATCAGAACACCAGACCATACCAAAGCCATGCCTGAAGTATTAGAGAAACTGATGGCTCTGGAAAAAGCCCTGAAGATGGACGACCTCGATAGAAAAGACGATGTCTATGACCGTCGTCACGCCATTTCTGAGGAAATTCAGACATACATCACTGATGTCAGACAGAATGCAGAGGAAGAGGCGCTGCGTATACTGAAAATCATAGAAGAAATCGTCGGGATCAAAGTCAATGAAGATGATGGCAATGCAGAAAGACTTAACAGGGTTCGTAGCAAACTTGAGAGCAATGATGTCACCGAAAAAATGCTGGCTGATATAGATTACAGGGTCCGGAAAAAAAACATCGCACCAACGTACGAAACAGGGAAATTAAAACTTGCGAGGCTGCAAGGGCGTCTTAACTTTCTTGTCGAAGACGCTGATGAGTTAATCACAAAACAACAGATAGTGCTGCTTAAAGTTGTAGAGGAAAAGCTGAACATCGACATTAGCGAAAACTCTGCGGCTGAAGAAAGAGGCCAGCATTTTATTGCTACACTGGCCGATGTCCTGAAAGTAAAATTTAGAAAAGATGCCAGCCTGGATGAAAAAAAGGATGCTCTAAGCACCAAAATTTGGTTATTAACGGATGAAGTGGGCGAATTCTATGACCATGAAAGTGTCAAAAGAGACAGAAACAATGAAATAGCTCGTCAACTCAACATTGAGAATTATAAAGAAGATGCTCCTCTCAAAGACCAGAACCGTTTGATTACAGCGACACTCGAGCAGCTGGATGAAGAAGTTTTCAATGCGGGTCAGCCCGATGTTAATGAGCGCATTGCAGCCATTGAGAATGAGCTTGACAGGCTAATGGCTCGCCTGGGACCTAAGCCCCGATACGTTCTTGATCGAGAGCTGGCCAGAGCGAAAGTAAGCATAGAAGAAGCTGAAACTGAGCTGGAGGAACTTCATCGCAAACTGGATGTTGTTGATCGTAAACAGGTGGTATTCACAGATTCTACTGACGTCCCCACCGACAGAGATAAATACATTACGGATCTCAATAAATCACTGAAACAAATTCATGCCAGGTTTGGCCTGACTCAGAATGATAATCAAACCCCTGAAGACCTATTAAACGACATCGAACGCTTTCTTCAGGAAAGCGAATACTATGCAGAAAAACGGGTTGGCCTCATTCATCAACTGAACACTATCATTAACGCCGTGAAAATCCCTTTTGAGTTTGACTATGATAATCATTTAGAAGGAGCTAATTACATTAATGCCATTAGAGACTATCAAGCGTCTCATGGTAAGGATAAAGTCAATCACGCAGAGGGTGAATTGCCAGAAACCAGGAGAAAGTACACTCAGGTTACACAGTTCCTGCATGAGCACGATTTTAGAGAAATGGAGTTGGCCAGTGCCAAGGATGAAGAAAAGCAATCACAAGCGCCTCTGGATACTGAAAATCAGGCGATTGACAACTCCAAAGACATAGATTCGAAAACTAAAACCAAACTTGAGCACAATAAAGAAATAATGGACAAAATAGTAAAAATATCAAAAGCACTGGAAGCTCTGGAGGATTATGAAGCAAGTCTTAAAGCCATTGAAAATAATCTGGGTCTTAAGCCAGACTCCACTGCTACCCATGACGCCCGTATTGATGCCCTGAGAAACAAACAGCTGGAACTGGGTGGGGATGATGGTTTTGGCGGCAAGATTCTGCAACTGACACGGAAACAGCAGAATCTGAAAAGAGCAGCAGAGGGCAAAAAAGCGGAATTAGAGATATTAAGGGAAGCCCTGAGAGCTGCAGAGGAAGCCGTCGAAAATGACGGTGGTCCCTTCCAGTACTCACCAGAGGAGCTGAAAAGCTTCTCAGAATACTTCGCTACCCATTCTGCCAGTGCTAACAAGATCATTACTCTGCTGCAGGAAGGCTCGATCAGCAAGGTTGAATTTGAGAACTACATAAAGGCCGTCAGAGGTGTTGATGGTTATCAGACAGTGGCCGAATTTGAACACTTCCTTGGCTACAAACAGGGTGTCGACGTGCCCCGCTTCAAAGTCGTTGTCGGGATACTTTCCGATGAGGGGGTTGATGAATTCATTCAGACTGCCTTTAATCCTGTGACCCTGACGGCCACTCACCCGGCGGGTATGAAAGAGTCTGTTGTCGGCATGAAAGAGTATGCAGCTGCGATTATCGCCAACTACGTGCTTGACGATATTGCCTTTGAAAATGGCCGCAGGACGGCAGCCTTCCTGAACAATATTCAGGATACCCTGACACCTCATGCCAATGTTGCTGGCCTGTCTGAATCAGACCTGATCAAGGCAATCCATAACACGTTGATGCTGGCTCACGTCGCAGCGGCCGATTGGCAGCTATGGGATTACTGGGTCAAACCTTCAGCTTTTCTGGTACAGGCTGTCACCTGGTACTACACCAGTTACAAACCCCTGCTGGCGACCCATACCGTCTGGCAGGCTACCGATCTGTCGCTGTCAAACATGGCATTCCTCTACCTTCTGGATCTCACCAACAGGGGTGATTACCTGCACCGTATGCCCATACCTTTCCAGCACTGGTTGCAAGGCTACGGTGTTGATCTTGACCGAACCGGGCAATATGCCTACCACAGTGGAATTGAACAAGTCTCTGAGGTGGGCGGGATGGTCATGCCATTGGGCAAGGCCGCGTCATCAGTCATTCTGCTGCAAACCGGCGCTATGCTATTTGCCAGACAGCACTACGCCAACCCGCACAGGTATCGCAGCGTTTCACGTCTGATGCCCGAAATAGTGAAATCCATGGGTTCCGGGCAAGGGGTTCAGGTACCCTTGCTGCACAGAGCGACACCACACAAAGTAAAAACTCTGGTCTCGACCACAGCCGGTCTGGTGCTGGGTCCGGTAGCCACTGTCGGAGCATACGCCCATGGCTTTATATCTGGACTCACTTATGCTCAAACCTTTGGATTCGCTCTGGCATCGAGTCTCACTTTCGACTTTTTTTTGAACGACAACAAGCTGCTCACTCAATGGCTGGGTGGACCTCTGGGCCGCAGTCTTGACAAGATGAATCGCTGGACGGGCGTGGGTGAAACGCAGGATGAATTTGTGAAACGTACCGCCATTGCCTCGCCTCAACGCTTCAATGAAACTGATGAAGCCTATACAAACCGTGTTAAAGCAGGCAACAGGATGCATGGCTGGACTCGACATGAAAATTATCTGCAGTTCCGTGACCGCCGTGATCGCACCATGAAGATGTTCGAGAATAGCTGGGAAAAATACTTCAGGGAGAATGTGCCCAAATGGTCATTTTCTCATGCAGAAAGTATTCCTTACTCCTGCACTTTGGGTGCTTTATTCGAGTCAGGGACTGAAGCGCCTGAGGAAGCCTCTACAGCCATGAATGCATTCCTTCCCTGAAAAACCACTCAATCATTGAGCTTTGCCACTGCGAACTGAATTCGCTTCTGGCGGATTCCTCACTTTCAACTAAATTCACTCAACAGCTTACCGGAACAACCATGAGCGATTGACGGCCATGAACCGCTATAATGTGCTTCCTCTCCAGGTATGGCAATCACTTTTCAAGATAACAAAAGTACTCAGCTCTGAGGTGGCAGAATGACAAATACCCGCCACAATGCATTAAGCCTTGCAGTGGCCGTTGCGATCAGCTCTTCCATCATTAATACAGAGGCATTGGCTGCTCGAAAACTGCAGACTAAAGCCTATATTTTGGGCAGCGGAAATGTTGTGAAACTTCGTAGTGAGGTCATGGTTCAGCCAACTTTAGGTGATGACCAGCAGCCAATACCCAAATCTTTTACCACCACTTACCCTTATGAGCCTTCAGAAGGACACGGCTTTGTCTCTACTACTATGAGTTTTACAGAAGTTCTTTATGGTATTGGTGATGGTGTTTCCAGTGTTGATCAGTTTGAAACAGGCGAAAATGACGTTGCTCAGAAATATATCAAAGTTCTCAAAGTAGGCGATGAGGGAATCTTCAGGTTCACCCACAACCTTGAAGAAAAGGAACTGGTCATTGAAGTCAGGGGCGGAATGACCGATCAGGATTCCGTGGAGGTTGCTCGTGATCAATTAGTTTGGAGTTCATCATTACAACCGTTAACGAAAATCGCCAACCACCTGCAACTGACTAAAGTTTTGAAAGCCGCTGCAGAAAGAGCAGGAAACCTCGGCTCAAATGATCACTATGTTGGCCTTGCCACCATTGAAGTTGAAAAAGTTGAAGTGAATGGGCGCACCTTCATGCGCCTTATCGCTGCGGGCGATCAGCCCCCTGAACTGCACCGTCTGGGTCAATCACTCTTTGTCAATGATGAGGCTCTCCTGGCAGCTGCCGCCTCTGCCTATATCCAGGTTCATGTATTGGAAGAGGATTTACAACAGAAGGCTCTAAACGAACTACTGGCATACAACAAACCCGTCGGCTACGTTGTGCACACCGAGGATGATACACAGGTTTATCCTGTGCCTGTGGGTTATCCAAAGTTGGAAATAACAGAAGCTCCGGGGGAGAATATTGTTTTTCATGGTCTGATGCAGAATCCGGACGATGTCGCTTTCGTAGAAAACCTCTATAAATTCTGGATAGAAGCTGAGGGTAATAATCCCGCCCCTGCAGTAAAAGCAGAACTTATCAAACGCAGGCTCAAAAACTACCCGTTCGTCATTCGAAGCAGGCAGATGGCGGTGCTGGAGGAGTTAGTGGCACGGCACGATGCAGACGTTGACAAAGATCAACTGACGGTACTTTCAAACGAGGATAAACTGGCGGTGCGTTCGCTTGTATATTACGAATCCCTCCTGCAGGCATTGGCGCTGGCTTCTCCAGATGAGGCATATGGATCAGGTGAATTTGAGTTCACACCAGAACACGTCAGAGTCGCTTCATTAGTCATCACGCCTACCCGGATGCACAGACAACTCTTACAACACTTCGGCTTTAAACCCGTACTCAAAAATCTTCTGATGAACCCGCACTTTTTTCAGCATATTCGCAAAGTGTCACCCGTTGTCGGCTATATCAAAGAAGCACAGATCGATCCTGAAAAAGACGAAGAGTTTACTTTCAGAGTCATGACCGACATGGCGAGACAGCTGTTTGAGTTACACAACAACCTGGAGGAGCTGCGGATAGAACATGCCAAACTGGGCAAGCTAAACGAAAAAATATTTCGTGAAACGGCAGCAGAACTTGGTATTTATAATTGGGATAATACCCAGACACCAGAAGAACAAGCCAGACTTCTCAGAAATAAAATTCATGAAATCACCCAGGAGTTGGTCACAACCTTTGCTGCAGTAGAACAGCCTGACTATGAAATTATAATTACAATACTGACAGCCGTTGAAGATCAGTTCGGTATGACCCCGAACAATAAAAACGATCTTGTTGCCCGCTTTCAGTCTGTTCGGCAGCATATACAACATAAGACAGACCTGACCGACGATGAGGCTCCGCAGAGACTGACAAACCTTGAAAGTAATCTCGGCCTGATCTCTAACGACAAAGATACCCCGGAAACCCGTCAGCAGGCCATTCTGCAGCTCCTTGAACAGCAGGAAGCTTTGGTCCAGCGATATCTTCTCCCGGGAACCATTATAGAAGCTGGAAAAGCAGCCGCAATCAAAGCCCGCTATGCAACCATTGCCGCACATTTAAACATTCAGGATTTTGATAGCAATGCAGATGTTGACGCTCAGCAAGAACACCTGCTTCAAAAAATCGAGGAAATGAATGCTCACAAACAACTCATGCTTCAGAAAATCAAGACAATGGATATTCAACAAGATGTCCTGCTTCATAGAATTCAGACACTGCATGATCAAGAGGATTCTTGGACCGGGGCCAAACAAAATGCTCTGGCAGAAATTCTTGGTATTAAACTGAGTAAAGACAACGTAGAAAAGAATCAGGACGTCCTGGAAAAAGCGGTATTCAGGGTGGTCCACAATCTTGCGCGCCTGGAAAAAGAACTGAAAGAGATCAGAACGCCAGACCACCCCAAAGCCAGCCCTGAAGTACTTCGGAAACTCACTGCTGTGGAAAAAACCCTGAAGATGGTCGACATCGATAGCGAGGGCGATGTGTATGATCGTCGGAACGCCATTTCTGAGAAAATTCAGACATACTTTAACGGGGCCATGCAGAGGGCAGAGGAAGAGGCGCTGGATACGCTGAAAACCGCAGAAGAAATACTCGTGATTCAGGTCAGTGAAGGTGATAACAAACTGGAACGACTTGACAGGATTCGTAAAAAACTTGATGACAATAATGTCCTCAAAAAAATAACGGAGCAGCAGTATTATGCCCTCTGGAGAGAAGATACCAAACCTGCTGATTACAAAAAAAGGAAAGGTAAACATGAGAAGCACCTGCTTTATTCCCATCTTGCCTTTTATGTCGAATATGCAGATCAGCTAGCCAAAGGACGACAGAAGGTGATGCTTCAAGATTTAGAGTACGATCTGGGCATCGACCCGAATGAAAACGCTGCTGCCAGGAAAAGGGACAAGGCTTTAATTGCTAAACTGGCCGATGATCTGAAAGTAGAATTAAAAAAAGATGTCGGCCGACAAAAACAGGTGCAAGCCCTAAAGTCCAGAATTTCGGAATTACGGTTAAAAATATTCCACCGCTATGAAGATGAAGGTTTATCAAGAGATGTAAACAATGCAATTGCTCATCAACTCAACATTGAAGACTATAACAATAATGCCTGTGTTAATGATCAGATCAATCTCATTGAAGAAACACTCTGTAAAATGACCAAAGAAATTTACAAAGTGTTTCGGCCTACCTTTACTGAGCGCATCGCAGTCATTGAGAATGAGCTTGACAGACAAATGGCCCGACTGGGGCCAAAACCCCGATACTTACTTGATCGAGAGGTAGCCAGAGCCAGGCGAGCAGTAAGAGAAGCTGAAAATGAGCTGGAAACGGCTGACCGCAACATGGATATTTTTCTCCAACATGCCCGGGGTAATATCGCTCTCAATCAGGGAATGAAACAACTTCAGACCGAGCTGGGCCTGTCTGCAGGTGACGAACAAACCAATAAAGAGCGAGCAGAGGAGATCATAAATTTCCTGCTGGGGTACAGTGTAGACGTACGAGACAAAATCGTTGAGAAACTGAAAGCCAAAACAAATCAGTACGTCCGGATACATTTCGACCCCACTTCGCTGCAAGAAGCTGACTACGTTTTTCTTGTTAATGGCTATACATACACTCCGCTTCATGCCGCAGCCGATGAAATCGATGGAGTACGGGGTGAACTGCCTTTAACCAGAAAAATGTACGCTCAGGTCACTGAGTTTCTGCATGAGCACGACAGGAAAAGTATGGATTTAGCCAATGCAATGGCTGAAGAAGTTGCTGCACGAGAAAATCTGGTTCGCAAAGAACAGCAGATGTTCGACTATGAAAACATCAATAGACACCCATCAAGCTCCGATAAAATCGATCGGGATCGGCTGAATTCAGCCCTGAATCATAAATATCAAGCTGCATTAAGTGCAAAACAGGACCTGGCGGATCATGACGCGCTTCTTGAAGCCACTGAAGCAGCCCTGGGTCTCAAACCTGACGCTTCTGACACCAATGAACGACGGATTAATGCCCTGAGAAACAAACAGCTAGAACTCGGCGGTGATGATGGTACTGGCGGCAAGATCCGGCAACTGATTGAGGAACCGTCCCGTCAGATGCGTCTGGAAGCTGAACTTGAAGCCAGGAAAGCAGACGTTGTGAGAATGAAAAATGCCCTGAAGGTTGCCGAAGAAGCCGTAAAGAATGACCACAGTCCCATCCAGTACTCTGAGAAACAGGCAAAACTGCTGACCGATATGAACGATTTCATGCAGCAGCACCCTCTCAAAAAACAAGCTCTGCAAGCCGCAATTGGCCTGAACCAGGCAGCAATGGAGAGCGATAAGACAGTACCATTTTTTTCGGTTTTCAATTTTGACGATGAATTTGCATCCATTCACGTGCAGGCAATGGCCGGAGACAAACTAACGTTTAAACAGGCCAGTCGGATTGTGGAAGTTTTTAAGCGCCTGGAGACCAGCTTTCCGAAATCCCCTGTCATCCACCCGGAAGGTCAGCCCGAAGATGTGCTGGAAGAAATCGAGATTATGGTGCTCAACGCCATGTATCAGATGGAAATAGGGTCTCAACCATTCAAAGACGAAATTCGCAACATTGGCAAAACAGCCATAGACTTCGCCGGGCATGAAACGGAGGAGCTGAAAAGCTTCTCGGAATACTTCGCTGCCCATTCTGCCAGTGCTAACAAGATCATCACTCTGCTGCGGGAAGGCTTGATCAGCAAGGTTGAACTTGAGAACTACATAAAGGCCGTCAGAGGTGTTGGTGGTTATCAGACAGTGGCCGAATTTGAGCACTTGCTTGGCTACAAACACGGTGTCGACGTGCCTCGCTTCAAAGTCGTTGTCGGGATACTGTCTGATGAGGGGGCTGACGAATTCATGCAGACTGCCTTTAATCCTGTGGCCGTGACGGCCACTCACCCGGCGGGTATGAAAGAGTCTGTTGCCGACATGAAAGAGTATGCAGCTGCGATCATCGCCAACTACATTCTTGACGATATTGCCTTTGACAATGGCCGCAGGACGGCAGCCTTCCTGAGTAATATTCAGGATACCCTGACACCTTATGCCAATGTTGCTGGCCTGTCTGAATCAGACCTGATCAAGGCAATCCATAACACATTGATGCTGGCTCATGCCGCAGCGGTTGAGTGGCAGCTCAAGGATTACTGGGGCAAACCTTCAGCCTTCCTGGTACAGGCTGTCACCTGGTACTACACCAGTTACAAACCCCTGCTGGCGACCCATACCGTCTGGCAGGCTACCGATCTGTCCCTGACAAACATGGCGTTCCTCTACCTTCTGGATCTGACCAACAGGGGTGATTACCTGCACCGGATGCTCATACCTTTCCAGCACTGGTTCGAACACTATGGTGTTGATCCAGACCGAACCGCGCAATATGCCCACCACAACGGAATTGAGAAAGTTTCTGAACTGGGCGGACTGGCCATGCCATTGGGAAAGGCCGCTTCTTCAGTGATTCTGTTGAGAACCGGCTCCATGTTGTTTGCCAGACAGTACAACGCCAACCCTCAAATGTATCGCAGCATTTTTCGTCTGGTGCCCGAAATAGTGAAATCAATGAGTTCCGGACAAGGGATTCAGGTACCCCTGTTGCACAGGGTAACACCACAAACAATGAAAACCCTGGCCTCCGCCACAGCGGGTCTGGTTCTGGGCCCGGTTACCACCGTCGGAGCATACGCTCACGGTCTTATAGCGGGATTTACCAGTGCTCAAACCTTCGGATTTACTCTGGCATCGGGTCTCACTTTCGACTTTTTTATGAACGACAACAAGATGCTCACTCAATGGCTGGGTGGACCCCTGGGCCGCACTCTTGACAGGATTAATCGCTGGCGAGGCGCAGGTGAAACGGACGATGAATATGAGATGCGTACCGATACTGCTTCGCCTCAACGTTTCGGTGAAGCCGATGGAGACTATACAGACCGTGTTGAAGCAAATGACATGATACATGGCTGGACTCGACACGAAAATTACCTGCAGTTCCGTGAACGCCGCGATCAAACCATGAAACTATTTGAGAACGGATGGGAGAAATACTTCAGGGAAAATCTGCCTAAATGGTCGTTTTCCCATGCAGAAAGTATTCCTTACTCTTACACTCTGGGTGCCTTCTACAACTGGCAACAGGGCGATGATAAACAAACAACTCGATGAGGGAGAGCCGGGAGGTCAGGACCCCGAAGAAGCAGATTAAATTCGGGCTGTTGTTGCGCTGTCAGGAAAATACAGGTAAAACGAATCACAGAGTAATAATTAAAAAAAGCGTTTCTAATGCCAATCCGTTTCAGGGATCGACTGTCGTTTAAACAGGCGCGTAACACCGTTGTCATTGCCTTTATCCTGGGGCTGTTCCTGAGTCTGTATCTCGTGATCATCGACTACCGGTCTCAGGTCCGGCAAATTGATGCCACCATAGAAACCTACATTGGTATCACCCGGACTCCAGCGGCCCGCATTGCCTACAACATCGATAAAGAGCTGGCCAACGAGCTGGTGTTGGGACTTATTAAATCGCCCACCATCGTCAGGGCAGAAATTGTTGAAGCATCGGGTGCAATCCTTGCCGCTGTCAGTAAAGAGCCGCAACAGGATAAAGCCCGCCCCTTCACCGATATGCTGTTTGGTGCCAGCCGAACCTATATCCGGGAGCTTGAGGTTCCCTTTGATGAAGATGAACCCCTCGGCTGGCTTAAAATCGTTGCCGACACCCGCCCTATCAGCACTCAGTTTTTTGATCGGGCCATCTTTATCCTGGTGACTGGCCTGATCAAAACCTTCCTGCTTTCACTGGTTCTGTCCATCATGTTTTATCACATGTTGACCAAGCCTTTGCTGAACATGACAGAAAAAATGGTTAAGCACCCGGAAAACACTAGCAAGGTTCAGCTTCCGCAGCCCGGGGGGCATGAGAATGACGAGATCGGCCTGCTGACCCGCACTGTCAACCATTATTTGAACAACATTCATCACCATCTGCACCACCGGCGACTGGCTGAGGAACAGTTACGTGAACATCTGGCTGAACTGGAAACCATTATTGCCCGGCGGACCAGGGATATTCGCAAAAACAACCAGGCCCTTGAGAAGACCAACCGCCAGCTTGAGAAAGCGCGCAGTCAGGCACTGGAAACTGCCAGTCAGCGAGCCAGGCAGCTGTCCAGCCTGAGTCACGAAATCAGAACACCACTCAATGCAGTTCTGGGCATGCTGAGTATTGCCCTCAACGACGAACTGACCGAATTACAACATCAGCGTTTAACCATTGCCAGAGATTCTGGTACTCATTTGATCCGTCTGCTCAACGATATCCTGGATCTTTCCCGACTTGAGTCGGGGAAGATGATTCTTGAAGAAATCCCTTTTGACCTCAGAAACTCAATGGAAGATATTGTCGTGCTTGCAGGACAATCCACATTCACCAAAAGGGTTCCGATCTATTGTGATATTGATCCTACCCTGCCGGAAGAAGTCCTGGGTGACCCAACCCGTTTTCATCAGGTCATTTCCAACCTGATAGGCAATGCTGCAAAATTTACCGATGAAGGTGACATTCGTATCTGGCTCGATTGCCAGAAAACCTCCGAGAATCATCTTGATATTATGGTGAACATCAGTGATAGCGGTATCGGCATCCCTGAATCAGCCCTGGACGAAATTTTCAAACCCTTTGCCCAAGCCAGCAGTGATACCAGTCGCCGTTTCGGGGGCTCCGGTATGGGCCTGCCTTTGGTCCAGTCCATAGTCACTAACATGGGCGGACAACTGTCTGTTATATCAGAGCCCGGAGAAGGCAGCACATTTTCTGTCCGTTTACCATTCCGATATAAATCAAGGGAAGAAAAAGTATCGGTTTCTGCTGATATCAAGAGTAACCAGATTGTGCTCAATGGCTCAGAAGCTCTGCAAAGCTGTTGTTCTCATCTTCTGGCGCATTGGGATATCAGCCACCGACAGACCTCGAACAACAAAATCGGTGACCTGTCCGACTGGGCAGATATTCTGATTACAGAGAATGAAGATCTGGCCAGAAATGCCGGTCAGGATAATCCGTCACTAAAAGTGATTTATGCCTCTCATACACCTCTGGATAACGGCCCGGACACCCTGGTCTGGCTGCCACTCCCTCTGACCCGGAAACTGTTTATCCAGGCACTGGAGAAGACCCGGACTATCCGTCATCAGGTCTCCCAACCGTTACCTGACACAGTGAAAATCCAACAGCAAAAAAACTGGGATTATTCGGTTCTGGTCGTCGAAGATAATCCCATCAACAGAATGGTGGCGGAGGGAATGCTTGAGCAGCTGGGCTATAAGGTAGAGCTGGCTCATAATGGCGAGAGCTGTCTGGCAGCCTGTCAGCAAAAAAACTATGACCTGATTCTGATGGACTGCAACATGCCAATTATGGATGGGTATACCACCACCCACAGACTGCGGGATCAGATAGCAACCAGAAAGACGCCCATCATAGCCTTAACCGCCAACGCTATGAATCAGCACATAAAGCAATGCCTGGACGCAGGCATGAACGACCATTTGGCTAAACCTTTCAACAAGGAGCAGCTTGAAAGCACTCTGACCCGCTGGTTAATAGCCTGATGGACAGTGTGTACACTGTTTTTTTGCGCAATTCAGTTGTCTGCTTTGAACTGAAGAGCGACTGAATTCATGCAGTACCTCAACCCTGTAGGCTCAGGCCCATCAGGAAATACATGCCCCAGATGCGCGTTGCAGGCTGAACACACCACTTCTGTCCGCTCCATACCCAGGCTTTTGTCTTCAAGGTAATTGACCGCCTCCTTATCCACGACTTCCCAGAAGCTGGGCCAACCACAGCCAGCATCAAATTTGGTCGTGGATTCGAACAGGATTTGATCACAGCAGACACAGCTATAACGACCCAGGCCATCAAAATGAACGTACTCACCAGAAAAAGGCCGTTCGGTACCCTTTTGCCGACAGACATAATACTGCTCTTCAGTCAGCTCTGACTGCCATTGGGCATCGGTTTTTTCAACTTTCATACCACCTCCAGCTTCTTTAACGGAAATATCCGGATTGGGTCGTGCACTGTAGCCTTAAAGCGATCATAATGGCCACCTGATTCCCTGCCAGAGAGAACATTTTTTACCCACTCTTGTCTATTTATAGTCAGGTTTATAATCAGATTGATGATGTTCCAGAGAATCCCATGACCTGATCCACAACGATCGGAACTGACGCCACTCATTAACGGAGCAATACTCAGGCAGCCCTGAGTAACAGATAACATACAAAAAGACAATGAGCCTTATATCGGCCACAGGAAAAGAACCCATGAAGGATATTGAGAAGTCCCTGAAACTGGCAAACGTCTGCTACGAAATACGTGGTCCTGTATTGCGCGAAGCCAGAAGACTGGAGGAGGAAGGCCAGCGTGTTCTGAAACTGAACACAGGCAACCCTGCGCCTTTTGGCTTTGATGCACCTGAAGAGATTATTCAAGACGTCATTCTCAACCTCCCCAACTCCCAGGGCTACACCGACTCCAAGGGTTTGTTTTCGGCACGCAAGGCCGTAATGCACTACTGTCAGCAGAAAGATTTTCCCGGTGTCGAGCTGGAAGACATTTTTATCGGTAATGGCGTCAGCGAACTGGTCGTCATGGCCATGCAGGGATTACTGAACAACGGTGATGAATTGCTGATCCCGGCGCCGGACTACCCTCTCTGGACTGCGGCGGCTAACCTTTCAGGAGGCCGAGCGGTTCACTACCTCTGTGACGAGCAATCTGACTGGTACCCTGACCTGGATGATATTCGCAGCAAAATCACCGCCAAGACCCGGGGCATTGTTGTCATCAACCCTAACAATCCAACGGGTGCCGTTTACCCACCTGAGCTGCTGCAGGAAATCATTGAGATTGCCCGCCAGCACAGCCTGATTATTTTTGCTGACGAGATCTACGACAAGATCCTCTTCGATGGAACAGAGCACACTGCCATGGCATCGCTGGCGGATGATGTGTTCATGATCTCATTCAACGGGCTCTCCAAATCTTATCGTGCAGCCGGTTTTCGTTCTGGCTGGATGGTTGCCAGTGGTCCCAAACATAAAGCCAGGGACTACCTGGAAGGTCTGGAAATGCTGGCCTCCATGCGTCTGTGTTCCAACGTTCCTGCCCAGCATGCTATTCAAACGGCACTGGGGGGTTACCAGAGCATCAATGACCTCGTTCTTCCCGGCGGCAGACTCCTGGCACAGAGAGATGTGATCTACGAGCGCCTGAATCAGATACCCGGTGTCAGCTGTGTCAAACCCAGGGGAGCCCTTTACGTGTTCCCGAAACTGGACCCGAAAAAGTATCCGATTCACGACGATGAACAGCTGGTACTCGACCTGCTGATTCAGGAAAAAATTCTGCTCGTACAGGGTCGTGCCTTCAACTGGCCGGACCCGGACCATCTCAGGATAATTACCCTGCCCCGGGTTGAAGATCTGGAGATGGTGGGCGATAAACTTGAACGATTCCTGAGCCGATACAAACAATCATAATCCTGGCCGTGACTCAACGGCCCGTTTGCTACCGATTACTGAATTCCAGACACTCACATTCTGAACATGGCTGACATCCACATCGACGACTTTTTTCATGATTGTGCCAAGACACTGGTACATCTCTACAATGTCTTCCCGCGGCTGACCTCTCTGTACGTCGACGACATCATTACGCCCGTGCCCGTGGATGAATTCGGATTACCCGGCAAGCGACACCAGGCCTGCTTTGACAGTTTTCTCTGGCTGGCCAGAGAAGGCTACATACACTACTCCGAAAGAGTTCGGCTGGAAGGGCTGGACCAGGTGGTTCTGACTGAAAAAAGTTTCCTCAGGCTCGGTATGCCAAGCCTGAAAACCGAATTGGAAGACCTGCCAGAACCGATGCTTCAGAAACAGAGGACTCTGGGCTGGCAGTTTCGTGAAACATTAAAATCCGGGACCACCCACCAGCTGAACCTGCTCTGCCAGCACTTTTTCGCCTGCAAAGCCTGAAGGAGTGTAAACATTGTTAAATGTGACGGGCTGAGGATTGAAATCCGGACTCAACGCCTCCATATTCCAACTATCCAACTAACAAAGGCAACCATTCGGTAATGAAAAGAATTCTGCTATTTCTTGCAACTAACCTTGCTGTCATCGCAGTCGCCAGCATCACGCTTAACATCCTTGGCGTGGGTAGCTATGTCACAGCCCAGGGACTCGATATGAAGTCACTGCTGGCTTTCTGTGCCGTTTTCGGTTTTGCCGGTTCATTGGTTTCTCTGCTCCTTTCCAAAACCATGGCCAAGATGGGCACAGGCACCCAGGTTATCGATCAGCCCCGAACAGCCCAGGAGCGCTGGTTGATGGATACGGTCAAAGAGCTGTCTGAAAAAGCGGGCATTGGCATGCCGGAAGTGGGTATTTTCCCATCCCCGGAAACCAATGCTTTTGCCACCGGCTGGAACAAAAACGCCTCACTGGTTGCCGTGAGTCAGGGATTATTGGATCGTTTCAGCCCGAGGGAAGCAAGAGCCGTTATTGGTCACGAAATAGGTCACGTTGCTAACGGTGACATGGTGACGCTGGCGCTGATTCAGGGTGTTGTGAACACCTTCGTGATGTTCTTTGCACGTATCATCGGCTATGCCGTAGACAGCTTCCTCCGTCGTGATGAAGAAAACAGTGGCCCGGGTATTGGCTTTTATGTTGTCAGCTTTATTGCCGAGATTGTTCTGGGTATTGCCGCCAGCGCCATCGTGATGTGGTTCTCCCGCAAGCGAGAATTCCGTGCCGATGAAGCCGGTGCCGAGCTCGCAGGTCGTGGTGATATGATTGCCGCTCTGGAAAGACTGAGAGCTGAATACGACGCACCCAGTGCGATGCCTGCCACCATGACTGCCTTCGGTATTCGCAAGAACGGTCAGGGTGGCCTGGCCGCACTGTTCTCCAGCCACCCTCCTCTTGAAGATCGAATTCAGTCGCTGCAATCCCATCGCTGACAGGGTTTCTTTTATCGCACCCACTCCACAAGGCTCGCTGATGCGGGCCTTTTTATTACGAAAGCACTTCTGCTTCAGGATTACGAATACACACTTAGTCAAGCCAATGATGCATGTCTGCTCTGGCCTTCTTGATTCGGTAAATGTTCATAATTATTGTTTAATTCGATTGAGGATATACGTTTCAGCTTCTTCATGGGGGATGAGAGTATCTGAGCCATCTTGTCCACGAATTTACTGACTTTCTCATCAAGCCCTGGAGAATATTGTTTTGGCTTCAGAGACAAGCTCCTTATAATAGGCTTTTATTTCTAATCCAGCTGTTTATATGCCTATTGAACATCCTGACCCCATCTGGGTCCTCGACAGCGAAAGCCTTAACCATTACTGCCAGCAGTGGCTTGAGCTGGATGCCATTGCACTGGACACAGAGTTTATTCGCACTGATACCTTTTACCCTATTCCCGGACTGATTCAGGTGGGTACCGGTGACAGAGTTTTCCTGATTGACCCACTCAGTGTTCAGGACTGGGCTTCCTTTGGCCGGGTTCTGCAATCCAAATCTGTCATCAAAGTCCTTCACGCCTGCGGAGAAGATCTCGAAGTTTTCAATATTCTCACCGGCTGCCGCCCAGTTGCATTGCTGGATACACAGCTTGCTGCGGCCTATGCAGGACTGGGACATTCATTAAGCTACCAAAACTTGCTAAAGGCGCTTCTGGAAGTGGACCTGCCCAAGGATGCCACTCGCTCAGACTGGCTTCAGCGACCACTGACTGAAGCCCAGATCAGCTATGCCACGCTCGATGTCGTTCACCTGCTGGAAGCTTATGAGCTATTACTCGAAAAAATGAAAGGCAAGCCTCAGTTGCAATGGCTTAACGAGGATTGTGACACCTTGCTCAGCTCGCCATTGTTTCCGGTCCCCGGCGAAATCTGGAAAGATGTTAAACGTGCCTGGCAATTGCAGCCTCAACAACTGGCGGTTTTACAGAAGATCTGTGAATACCGTGAACTGGAAGCCCGAAAAACCAATACCCCGCGCAACCGGGTCATCCCCAAGGGAAGCCTGTGGCCAATTGCCCGTTATATGCCGGAGAATATACGTTCACTCTCTTCCATTCAGGATATGAAACCCAAAACGCTTCGAAAATACGGCGGGATTATTCTGAACCTGGTCAAACAGGCCAAAGACAGTCCGGAAGCTGACTATCCGGAACAGCTCCCTGCCCCCCTGCCGAAAGCCGCCCGCGACTATGGCAAACTGATCAAGGCCTGGGTGACTCACAAATCAGATGAGCTGAATGTACCTGCAGAGCTGTTATTCCCGGGAAAAATGTCTAACGCACTCTTACGTCAGTGGCAAAACAGTGGCCGTTTTTCGATGCCAGAGAGCATTAAAGGCTGGCGACAACGGGAAATTGCCGAACCCCTGATTCTGGCTATGAAAGAGTACAAAGAGAACCAGAGATAATTACTTCCCAGACTCCAGGCAAATTCAAGATAGTATTAATATTATGTCTAAAATTCTTGCTTCCATTTTCAAAAGCAGCAAACGCAACGAGATGTACCTTTACGTTGACAAGCGTGATCAACTGAAGAAAGTCCCTGAAGCCCTTCATCAGGCTTTCGGCAAAGCTACCCATGTGATGGATATTCTGCTGACACCTGAGCGCAAACTGGCCAGGGCAGACATTGAAAAAGTGATGACCGGGATTCAGGAAAAGGGGTTTTACCTGCAGATGCCCCCAGCCGAAGAAGACTAAGTAACTGGTTAGGTACTTACATTCAACACCTTCCTGAAGAACTGCTGAGCTTTAACGACCCGCTGTGAAAACAAGGGTATAGAGCCAGGTTTGTCCTGAGCCCTGACATTCAGGCAAGCCAGTGGGTACCACCACAAACTGCAAAAACAAGGTTGCAGACAGAGTTGACTCAGAAATATTCGTCAACTCCGTTAATGGCGTGATAGCCAGTGCAGTGCTATACAGACTCGTGCAAACGGCAACCAGTTCGCCAGGGTCTATGAGACGCTCACAAAAAAACAAAATTGTCTGCTCGGTAACCCGATCACTGCTTCTGCTAGTGACGATGGTGTTTTGGGAATCGCTGCTTGCGTTGGGGCTCACCGGCTCAAGTCCGCTGCCAGCACATTCCTTATATGCCAATAAGCTGGCTAAACCTGAACAGCCCGACCCTTTTCCGGTCGGGTTTATGCTGTTCGCTTTCAGTTTGCTTCAGCTACTGCCAAATATCAGTCCTCCTGAGTCGCTTCAACTGCCTCTCCTACCCGATTGGCCAATAAAACAAACACGCCGCATTGATCGGGTGACCTGGTCCCCTGAAGCGCCTGAGAAGACGACCAACATGCCCATTGCCATGGGTGCTGCCGGGGGAGATGATGGTGATAAGCCACCTGATGGAAACAACTGGAATTCTGACCCGGAACCCCAGCCTGACCTTATCCTTGTTCCTGATCCTGTTCAAAAATGCCAGCAACAAAAAAGACAACTGCTTCGAGTATTACGAATAAAACGACTATGGGCTACTATGACGGGCCAAACAACGCTGGCCCGGATTATGTCAGACCGGATCATGGTCATTGAAGCCGACCTTCTTGATCTGGAAAGGTCAGGCCCTGCCAGGGTTCAAACGGGGCTGGTTCAGTCATGGCTGGCAGAGAATGGTCAGGAACTCAGTGTTTACTGTGAAATCATTTCTGGCAAATATTCTGGCCGACAGGCGGCTTCCGGCGACAAGAATCAAACCTCCCGAACGACCAAAGAACCAACAACTGCGGCCACAGCTCAGAACAGCCAGAGGAGCCGGGTCGCTGCCCGTAACCAGAGAACCGGTTCAATAGACGGCAGCGATCGTGGAGGCAATGAGCCACCGGGCCCCTCAGCTCAGCAGGATACCGGAAAACCCGCTGTCACTTGTTCGAAGTGTGACAAGGCGCTGAATCAACAGGAATTAAGACGTGTAGCCAATGAGACAGCAGCTTCAGCATTTTTATGCAACCAGTGCCTGTCGGACACTCACAGTAAAAAAAGGGCAAGACCAGCCCACCATGAAACAGAGCCGGATTCATCAGAACCCGCTCAGAAAAAAAAGAAAGACGCGGGTAGAAAGAGAAAGATTTCACAAGCAGCCGCTGCACCACCGGCCAAAAAAAGTAAACCGGCAGACACTCAGACCCCCGACGACCCATTAGAAAAAGTAAAAGAAAACATCAAATACAAATTAAGCAAGGAAGATCTGGAAAAAGTGCAAACTTTGATTGCGGTATTCAAGAAAAAAAACATCACTGTCAAGCACACTTTTTATAAGCTACTTGGTTTCGTAGAGAGAAAGTATTTTGATGGTTTCTTCGATAATGCCACTGCGTTTTTTGGGCACCTTCCTGAAAGCATCAAAAATACCGGCTTGCTGACCAGCATGCTGCATAATGTGAAAAAATATATCCGTAGCTTTGCAGAACGTAGCCAGGATGAACTCGAATATTTGGCGAGTTTGGAGGTATTGACTTCCCTCTCTTCCATGAACAATTGCAAAGGCATACCCAGGCAGGAGGAAGTAGAAGAAGTGCTGGACTGGCCGGAATGGGTAGACCAGAATGGCGAGTTTGATAGGGAGCGGTTCCAGTCTTTCTCGTCCATGTACAACACAAAAGGCTTGCCCGAACATAAGGATGTGGAAGAGGTGCTTAACTGGTCGGAGTGGAAGGACAAGGATGGCCAGTTCAATATAAAGTTGTTCCGCTGCTTCTCATCCATGAATCATGGCAAAGGAAAGCTCAACTATGAGAAAGTGAAAGAAATATTGGGCTGGCCGGAATGGAAAGACAAGTATGGCAAGTTCAATATGGAGCTGTTCCGCGCCTTCTCGTCCCAGAATAGTTGCAAAGGCATGCTTAAACATGAGGCAGTGGAAGAGATCCTTGGCTGGCCGGTATGGAAAGACAAGGATAGCGTGTTCAATTTGGAGCTGTTCCGCGCTTTCTCATCCATGAATGGTGGCAAAGGCATGCTCAAAAAAAAGGAAGTGGAAGAGGTGCAGGCCTGGCCGGAATGGAAAGACAGGGATGGCGAATTCAATATGGAGCTGTTCCGCGCTTTCTCGTCCCTGAATAGTTGCAAAGGCATGCCCAAACATGAGGAACATAAAAAATTAAAAGCAATGCTGGACTGGCCGGAATGGAGAGACGAGGATGGCCAATTCAATATGGATTTATTCCGCTCTTTCTCGTCTATGTTAACCAAAAAAGGTATGCCCAAACACAAGGAAGTGAAAGTGGTGATGGGCTGGCAGGTATGGAAAGACAAGGATGGCGAGTTCAGTATGGAGCTGTTCCGCACCTTCGCGTCCATGAATCATGCCAGAGGCTTGCCTGAACATGAGGAGGAAGTGAAAGAGGTTTTGGGCTGGCAGGTGTGGAAAGATAAGTATGGCGAGTTCAGTATGGAGCGACTCCGCATCTTCTCGTCCATGATTCATTCCAGAGGCTTGCCTGAACATGAGGAGGAAGTGAAAGAGGTTCTGAACTGGCCGGAATGGAAAGATAAGCATGGCGAATTCAGTATGGAGCGGCTCCGCGCATTTTGTTCCATGAATTTTAGCCGGGGCATGCCCAGATATGAGCAAGTGAAAAAAGTGCTTGGCTGGACGGAGTGGAAAGACCAGGATGGCGAGTTCAGTAAGGAGCGGTTCCGTGCCTTCTCGTCCATAAATTATGGCCAGGGCGTGCCCAAACATGGGCCAGTGAAAAAAGTGATGGACTGGATAAGCTGCGGGGGGGCACCCAACCATCTGTTATTGCAAATTATGGCCAGGCTCTGGGCATCAGAAGGGCTACCTGCTATTGAAGAGCTGAAATACCAGGAAACACAACTGAAACAGTGGCTGTTGACAGCATCTACTGAAGAAAATAGCGGCTTGGATAACGACCTGGATAATGAAGAGAATGACAAATTCAATCGCCAGCTAAAAACAGTTTCCCTTTATCTTTCCACCCCTAAACCAGACTGGTTAATCAACTGGGCGGTTTTAAAACAATTTCACCACCGTGAAAAGACTAAACCCGCTCTGATGCTGGAATCATTAATAAGGCTTCTGTCTTCTTATGGAGGGAAAGGCGTCAGGAACTATCTTAAAGCTAATCAACGGAACCGGGATTTTTTGTGGCGTCATTCGGGTAAAACCACGCCTTTGCACGTGTTAAAGAAGACAATGGCTTTGTTTTCTTCAGATGAATACAGAGAGCGTTATGTCTACTTTGTCAAGCGGCTGATGTCATTGCCGGGTAAAAACCAATGGCAACAGCTCTCAGCCCGGTTGCAACAACTATCGGGATTGCTGAAACACGACTCTATGAAAAGACTCTACTGGGAAATCCTGCAACCCTTATCAAAGGATGATCAACTGCGTTTTCTGGATGCCAGCCATGCCCGGGCTGTATTCGATCTGTTTCCTTCTTTGAGCGCCCTGCAAAAACTCAGCGAAGAGCATTCCTCTCAATATTTAAAACGGCTGCTTGAAGCCTGCCTTCGACTAAAAACCCATGACATCACCAAAAAAGACATCCAGATACTGTTTGAAGCCTTACTTAAAACCCATAGTCTTCTGCCCTGGGATCAGGATATCCCCGATCACTTTCTGTCCGGGATGCGTTCAACCGATAACAACAATGTTGAGGTAACTGTCTCTGGATACATCCAGTCAGGAAAACAGTTGGCCCTGAGCTACATAGCTGTGCTGATGCAAAACCTCAACGAGATGTCTTTTACCGTCAAAGGGCAGCGGCTTGAGGTTGAGGTGCTGGGTGACGGTGTTCAGACCTACCGCTTTCCCATGCCACAGCTGAAAATACGGGATGAAAAAATAGAAATCAGCAACTGGACAGAGGAGCAACTCAGGATTTTTTTGAAAATCACCGGGATGTCTGAACGTTATTATCTGACAGCAGATGAGTGGCAAAAGCGTTTAAAACCCGATTGCCCGGTATACATCCAAAGACGTAAAGCCAATGAAGCCTGTGAGCCGGTGAGTGAAACGGAAGCACAAAGCATTAACCTGCCAGACAGCGAAAGAGAAAAACAGGCCTTTGACAGTTTGTGGTTAAAGCTAAACCAGACAGAAATTTTTGGCACCGAAATTCTGAATTTACTGGACGAGTATGGGGATGAAATGGAGCTTATGCATACGGTGACCGTCCTTAAAAAAGCCAAAATCGATATCGCTGACGACATACTGGAAGGCTGGAGGCAACGGGCATGCAGTAAAATAGAGCAGTTAAAAAAGCGGGACCCTTTATTATCAGATATTGCTCCTGACGTTTATCAGAGCTGTCAGGAACTGGAGTTGTTTAATGAGCATTAGTCCGTTAGTTTCCCAGTCACACGACACTGTAAATAATCAGCATTGCGATATGACAATACCTTTCTGGCAGACCAAATCCCTCGAACAGATGACCCCTGAAGAATGGGAGAGTCTTTGCGATGGCTGTGGTCGCTGCTGCCTGCAAAAACTTGAAGATGAGGAGACAGGAGAGGTTCACAACACCTCTCTGGCCTGCCAGCTGCTGGATATTCGCAGCTGCCGGTGTTCAGACTATGAACACCGAAAGGAAAAGGTTCCTCAATGCCTGAAACTTACAGCCGGTGATATACCTCATTTTCACTGGTTGCCAGACACCTGTGCCTACCGACTCCTGGCCGAAGGTAAACCGCTCTTCGACTGGCACCCTCTGATATCGGGAACTCCGGACAGCGTTCACCTGGCTGGCATTTCCGTCAGGGCCTTTGCGCAATCAGAAACCTCGGTACCTGAAGAGGATTGGGAAGATTACATTATCCCCATGCGGCCTGTTGAAAGTTGAGTCACAAGCAAACGAAGTGGCCTCTCCTGCCAGGTTTTTGCTGGCTCCCAGTGTCGGGGAGCCGTTATTTGCCCTTGGCGGAGTTACAGGTCAACTGTGTCAGATCGACTGAGCTATGGGGAGAAGTAATCCAGTACCTCTGTATAGTGGACGCAGCCCCGAATCACAATACCGATATGGCTGGGGAAGAAGTTTGTTGGAGCTGGGTAGCCCTGCACCAGATAAGGAAGAAACTGTTGTCTGCTGGACAACCAGAGAATACCCCAGCCGTTTGATAAAAGTATTAAACTAGCCACTGAATGATAGTCATAAGGACTGCGGATAACATAGCCTGCGGCAAAACTTTTACAGGAAAGACAAAGAGCAGTAAGAGCTATATATTTTTTCATATCGGTAGAGAACCTCCATATACCAAAGAATATAAGTACCTGGCCAGTTGATTTCGCATATTCTGGCGAGTGGATTTTTTCATCCTTCAAGGCGCAACGACGGGCGCGTAGCCATAGCTACGCAACCAGAGTTGAAACGCAGAAGAATGGAAAAAGCCGCCGTCCAGAATATGCGAAACCAACTGGTTAGGTACTTATATGGACCAACTTACTGATCTTGCAACTCAAAACCTGACTTTATTGCCTGATCAGACGCCCATCATCCTGCCCGGCCTGATCAGTGCTGCGCCATGGGTTAATATCCAGCCCCCCCCGGCGAACATAGCGGGCATAGACGGTCAGGGACTCCATTTTGAAACGGGCCTGTATTTCTGTGAATACTCTTTCCACACATTGCTCATGAAATTCCTGATGCCCACGGAATGAACAGATAAACTTCAGAAACGACTCATGACTAATGGCTTCTCCCTTATATTGAACAACCACAGTTCCCCAGTCTGGCTGCCCGGTCACAGGACAGTTGGACTTCAGCAGATGAGAATGGATAGTTTCTTCCCGAATGCCTTCAGCCTTTTGCAAAAGATCAGGTGTATAGTCATAGCAATCAATAACCACATCCAGCTCATCCACTCCGGTGCCGGGAGCCGATTTGAATCCGAAAGCTTCCATTTCAGCAATCGTCATCAGCTTTACTCTGACCGGCGCACCTGCAGCCTGGCTGAGATCCTTTTCCATAACCGCCTGAACCTGTGCCACAGAATCAAACTGAGTCTGGTTGAATGAGTTCAGATAAAGCTTGAAGGACTTGGATTCAATCAAGCTGGGAGACTGGCAGGGCAGCTCAAAGCGACCGATCATTGCCAACGGCTTACCCTTGGCGTCAAGCCAGGACAGCTCATAACCAAACCAGACATCACTGCCTGCAAAAGGGAGGTTATCGGGGTCCAGCCCCAACTCCAACTGCTTCTCCCTGCGGGGAATAGGGAACAAAACTTCCGGATTATACTCCGCCTGATACTCACTGTTTTTCCCCAGCGGGGAAGCATTCACTAATTCACTCATAACTTCACTTGACTCAATCCTGTTTGCCCGGCAACCCGGCCAGATCAGTATCCTCTGGAAAAAACGAGGCCTGAAAAGCCTCGCTTCAAATTCAGTTTCGAAGGCCTTTGCCCACTCGCAGAAGGTGGAGAGCCCAGGCGGCCAGTATTACGATAGCCAGAACCATCACAACAAAAGCCCAACCTAAACTGATACCACTGTCCTGTCCCAGGATTCCATATCGAAAGGCATTCACCTGATACAGGATAGGATTCAGCAGCGAGATGGATCGAAATGGCTCTGGAAGCACGTCTATCGAGTAGAAAACACCTCCCAGGTAAGTAAGAGGCGTCAGTACGAAGGTCGGGATGATGGCCACATCGTCAAACTTTCTGGCAAACACTGCATTGATGAAACCACCCAGTGCAAACAGAGTTGCAGTCAGGAAAACAGCCAGCAGGGTAATAAGAATATGATGTACCTGTAGTTCTACGAAGAAAGCGCCCAGTAGCATAACCAGAACACCTACGTAGACCCCCCTGACAACACCACCCATGGTGTAACCGGCCAGAATCACCCAGTTCGGTACGGGTGACACCAGCAACTCTTCAACACACTTCTGAAACTTGTTACTGAAAAAGCTGGAAGCCACATTAGTGAAGCTGTTGGTAATCACCGCCATCATGACCAGACCCGGTACGACAAAGGTCATATAATCAAAGCCACCCATCTCGCCCACTCTGGAGCCAATAACAGCGCCAAAAATAACGAAATACAAAGACATGGTCATCGCCGGTGGCAATAGCGTCTGTGGCCAGATCCGCATGAAACGACGAATTTCTTTAGTGAAGATCGTATTAAATGCAACCAGGTTATATTTCCACTCACTCACTGTGCACTTCCTCCCTTCACGGCCGCGCTGTCCTTTGTTTGTCCTGAAGCCGCTAAAGCATCCGAAGTCAGACTGACAAACAACTCCTCAAGACGGTTGGACTTGTTTCTCATACTGGCCACTTCAATTTGATATTCACTCAGCTGCCGGAACAGGTCATTAACCCCCTGGTGCTTGCCGACCTCAACTTCAATACTGTGGTTATCCAACTTCTTGACAATATAATCCGCAAGGGTCGGCAGATCTCCAATCGGCTGTTTCAGATCCAGCACAAAACTTTCTTGTTGCAGTTTGCCCAGCAGAGCCTTGGTGCTGGTGTTCTCGACGATCCTGCCACTGTCAATGATGCCGATATTGCGGCAGAGCTGCTCGGCTTCCTCAAGGTAATGAGTAGTCAGGATAATCGTGGTGCCCTGCTCGTTGATCTCCCTGAGAAAATCCCAGAGAGAGCGACGAAGTTCAATATCAACTCCGGCGGTCGGTTCATCAAGAATCAGTAGTTTTGGCTGATGAATCAGGGCTCTGACAATCATCAAACGTCGCTTCATACCACCGGACAACATTCTTGAAACATTGTGTCGTTTATCCCACAGGCCCAGCTGCTTGAGATACTTCTCAGCACGTTTGCGGGCTTCTTTTGCCGATATGCCGTAATAGCCGGCCTGCGTCACAATGATATCTTCAACTTTTTCAAACTGGTTGAAGTTGAACTCCTGGGGAACGACGCCCAGCATCCGCTTGGCCTTGACAAGGTCAGTATCAATATCGTGCCCGAATATTGAAACCTCGCCTGAAGTCTTGCGAACCAATGATGAAATAATACCAATAGTGGTTGATTTGCCAGCACCATTGGGTCCCAGCAGGGCGTAAAAATCGCCTTCTTCAACTGAGAGATCAATCCCTTTCAGGGCTTGAAATCCATTGTCGTATTGTTTTCTAAGATTCTGTATTTTCAGTGCCTGGGGCATGCTTCTATAGTCCGTATTATGCAGGATTTCTTCTCCATCAGAGCCTCTGCACAGTTTCACTCTTGCTTTACCCTGCTTCCTTTTCATCCATTGCGTGAAGTCAAACAGAGGCGATTAGTCTTGGCAGTTACTTTGAACGTTTTTCCATCATCAGGAAATAGAAAAATATCCTGTTGCTTATGGCTGTCAGTACTTAAAAGAGGGTCATTTTATTATAAAACGACGAAGTAAACGGCACTTTTTAGAGCATTTTTTCACGCTATGCTCTGATCAACTGCGTCAGTGCCGGTTTCAATTGTGGATAGGTGAACTGATAGCCTTCAGCCATCAGACGCTCTGGATAAACATTCTGGCCTTTCAATACCATTTCAGAAGATTCCCCCAACATCCACTTCAGAACCCTTGCTGGCATTTTCAACAAGGCGGGACGATTGAGAGTACCAGCCAGAGCCATCGCAAAGTCTTTATTGCTGACCGCTTCAGGGGCGGTGGCATTAAAAGCACCCTCAGCTGATTCATTCTCCAACAAAAACAGCAGCGCATTCACCATATCTTCCATGTGAATCCACGACATCATCTGTTGGCCAGAACCCAGCGGACCTCCAATCCCTAAACGAAAAGGAGTCATCATTTCATGCAACGCACCTCCTTCGGGGTGTAACACAACGCCAGTTCTGACCAGACAAACCCGTACCCCCAGACCTTTGGCACGCTCGGCAGCCTGTTCCCAGCGCACACAGAGCCCTGAAGCAAAGTCGTCTCCTGCGCCGGAAGACTCGTCCAGACGGGCCGCATCATCCCTGCCACCATAAAACCCGATGGCAGAGCCACTGATCAGGCAGCCTGGTCGGTTTTCCATTCGTTCAATCAGGTCAACCAGTTCTGAAGTCAGGGCGACCCGGCTATCGAGCAACTGTGTTTTTCTCGAGGGTGTCCAACGTTTATCCATTACCCCCTCACCGGCCAGATTGATAACGGCATCGAAAGCCACAGAAGGATTCACTGCCGTCAAAGACTTCACAGAACTCACTTCAGGGGTCAGCAGACGTTGGACACCCACGGCATCCTGCCTGCTTAAAATGGTCAGCCGATGCCCTCTTGACAAAAGCCTGGCCACCAGTCGTCGGCCAATAAATCCTGTTCCCCCGGTAATCAGTATCTGCATAAGATTAAGTCCTGAAAAAAAACCTTGAGATGGTATTAAAACGTCTTCGGTCCCACGGGACAAAAACCCATGGTTCCATAGTAAACAGCCATGGGGGTCAGAAACAATTTTTCACTGACGATTTTATTACAGAAAGAATGAACTCCGGGCAGTTTTTTTACCCATAAAAAAATACCCGTGGCCCCCTCAAACCCGGGTATTTGATCGGCTGGCTTGTCACTGGCTCCCGCTTCTTTTTTTTATGTCCTTAATTCTCTGGCGCTTTTTATTATTTTTCTTGATTGCCTGAGTGATTTCATAATACGTACTAGCCACTATCAAAACCTTGACCTACATCAATAAAACTTCGGTTTACACTTACCCGTCCATCCAAGCCTGACATGCGACACACTCTGAAAGAGCGGAGAAACAAATTAAGGTCTGAGGTTATCTTTCTGGTCCATATCAACGGGCTTGCGTTTTCGATGTATTCTTTTGTGGATCGACAAGGCTTGAGCATTATTGCAGACAGCCCCGCATGACCGCTGCTGACCATCCTCCCCGAACTCTCTCAGGTTACAGATTTTTTGTCCGCTATGGCTTCTGTTTTTGTGAGACAACAGGATTCCGGCATTTTCGCAGACTCTCCCACATGTCTGTGAATGCCCATCTTCTCCGACCACGATTTCGTCACAGGTTTTTTGCCCACTGTGTACTTTGACTTTGTGACTCCACATGGCTTTAGCATTCTTGCAAACCATTCCGCATGGCCGTGGCTGGCCGTCCTCCCAGACTATTGTTACATCACAGGTTTTTTGCCCGCTATGGTATGCGACTTTGTGATTCGCCAGGGCTTGACTATTCTTGCAGACTACTCCGCATGGCTGCGGCTGGCCATCCTTCCCGACTACTGTGGCGTCACAGGTCTTTTGCCCGGTATGGTATTGGCTTTTGTGTGACGACAGGCCTTTAGCATTCTTGTAGGTCCTCCCGCATGGTCGATGCAGGCCATCCTCCCCAACCACAATCGCATTGCAGGTTTGTTGCCCGGAGTGAATTAATCTTTTGTGATACGCCAGGGCTGTAGCACTCTTGCAGACCATCCCGCATGACTGCCGCTGTCCATCCTCCCCGGCTACTGGTACATCACAGGTTTGTGGCCCGGAGTGGATTCCTCTTTTGTGATCGAATAGAGCTTTTGCATTCTTGCAGACCGTTCCACATGGCTGTGGCTGGCCATCCTTCCCAACCCTGATTGCATTACAAGTTTTTTCCCCGCTGTGAATGCTGCGTTTGTGACTTAAAAGCACTTTGTTATTCTTGAGGACCTTCCCGCATTGCCGCAGTTGACAATCCTCTCCAACCAGGATCACGTTGCAGGTTACTTGCCAGTCAGGGTCAATTGTATTAGCTGTTCCTGCTGCCGTTGAATCTGAGGCGACCCCGTCTAAGGCGACCCCGTCTATCAAGTTGCAACGATAACAGTGTGCATTGGTCAAATGATTGCATAAGCTGTGTTCGGGTGTTGCTACAGTGCTGTCTGTCGAACTTTCTTCACAATTCTGCACTCCGCTAACCAATGAATCGGAAAATTGTCGAAATCGACAGACGCCATGACAGGGCTGGACAAAACAATTTAAACCCAACGAATGCTGGTGTCGTTCAGAGCCTCCGTTCCCGTCACTGTAGTCAGTATCCCGGGAGCGGATGAAAGAACCTGTTCGGTGGCGGTTGACTGGTGGTCCTTGCTGGCTGGATGGTTCTGATGGCTGGTGTTGTTGCTGATCCTGTTCTGAGCCAAACATAAATGCCGCCTCTTGTTGTTCAATCGGGTTAAACAGCGGTGAATCTATGTTCCAATAGCCTTTCAAAAGCCAACTGACAGTGACAATCATTTCTACAGATAACCATGAATAAGGGGTTGAGCTTAGAGTAATGATTGTTTTTGCCCTGTAGTTGCCAGGTTTTTGTCGTTTGTTATCAGCAGGAAAATCGGGTTCTTCATAAACGTCTGTGTCGGTAATCTCTAGCGGGTTGTCAGACAATGTTCGCAGTTCACGCTTTATAGAAAAGCTCTGTTTTGAAAAATCTACAATCTGTTTAGACTCGAAAATAAAATGCTCTGTCAAAGATTTAGCCTGACAAATGGCAGACAACAGCGACAGCAGCACAATAAAGAGTGAGTGTTTAATAATCCTATCCCTGTCTTCTGACCTACAGAGAGAAAGGATAGATCAAGAAAATAAGTGTGTTTTTGTGTTTTCCTAATACCAGACATCTGTTTGTTGTTGACCTGATTCTCATCGACGAAGTCCATAATTTGGTTTTTTGACTTATATCAACCATTATGAGGCCGGTCGATAAAACCGGTTACATCTAAAAACACACAGCGCAGACCGGTGTCCTGACTATCTTTACCTTAAAACATTTTCTGAGTGCTTCAGGCGATTAACCAGAAGTCCACAAAGCTCTCCGGATAACTGTATAACCGACAGGAGTAAGACCATGGATCTAGAGTCCGCCGTAATGGAGATCATCGTTAGCTCTGGCCAGGCCCGCAACTGTGCTTTCGAAGCTTTGTCCAAAGCAAAAGCCGGAAACTACGAAGGCGCCGAAGAGATCATGGCTCACGCCCGGGAAGCCGCAAAAGTGGCTCACAGAATCCACACTCAATTGCTCGAGGAAGACCAGGGCGAAGGAAAAACCCCGATGACTCTGGTAATGGTTCATGCCCAGGACCATTTAATGACATCCATGCTGGCCCGGGAAATGGTTCAGGAGTTGATAACACTTCACAAAAAAGTCGATCAGAAGCAATAATGGCAACCATTAAAGATGTCGCTGAGCGAGCCAAAGTATCCCGCGCTACGGTATCCAGGGTACTGAACAACACCGGACAGGTAAAGGAGACAACTCGTCTGAGAGTAGAGTCCGCCATCGACGAACTGAATTATCATCCAAATCCTGTTGCCCAGTCACTGGCGAGCAATACCACCAATACCATCGGCTTGATGGTCTCGTCCTTCCGGGGTGTTTTTTTTGGTGACCTTATGGCAGAGGTTCAGCAGGTCGCAGACTCTGCAGGTAAAGTGATGATCGTCACCCAGGGCAAGCACAGTGCTGAAAGCGAGCGTGCCGCTATCGACCACCTGATCAACATGCGGGTTGACGGATTACTGCTGCACGTCCGTTACCTGGGTGATGATGAGCTGATTAACATTGCAGAAACCGCTCCGCCCTTTGTACTTCTGGATCGTTACGTCGATGTCCTGGCCGACCGCTGCGTCACCTTTGATCACATCAAAGCCAGCGACAACACCGTAGAACTGCTTCTGAAAAATGGCCACACCTGTATTGCCTGTCTGGCCGGAAAACTCGCCAAGTCAAAAGCAAAAGAACGTTTCCAGGGTTATGCCAATGCCCTTACCCGGCATGATATTGCCCTGGATATGGACCTGATCACTGAAGGCAACTATACGAGACAAGCCGGATACGAAGGCACCAGGCAACTACTCACAACCGGCAAACCTTTTACTGCTGTATTTGCTTGCAGCGAAGAGATGGCGGCAGGTTGTATGGACGCCTTTCGTGAAAACAACATCCGTGTGCCCGAAGACGTTTCTCTCATCAGTTATGACAGTGTGGACCTTTGTACTTTCCTGACTCCACATGTCACTGCATTGCATTTTCCAATGACAGAGATGGCCAGAGTTGCCGGAGAACTCTTGATGAACCGGCTACGGGAGGAGGGTTTTAGCAGGCCGGAAAGCACCCATTTTGAGGGCGAGCTGCGCCTGAGAGATTCAATAGGAAGGCTCTGTTAGTTTTACTTCAGTTTGTCAAAGGACTTTCATCCTGGACTGTCGCCGCCCTCAGCGGCGCACGTGCCCGGACTTGCAATACACCCAGGAAAGAAGATGTTTTTTTCTACGCTCATGGCTGTTTGGTCTATTCTTCCATAAATCCACGAGTCTTCGGTTTGCTCTCAGATCAGAATCGTCTCCCCGGAGTTTCTCCAATGGTCAAATCTGCATTCGGCACACTTCAGCAGATAGGTCGGGCGCTGATGCTGCCTGTAGCCGTTCTGCCTGTTGCAGGGATACTGCTGGGCGTCGGCAGTGCGGGCTTCAACTTTATTCCAGATCTCGTCTCCAGCGTCATGGCCCAGGCCGGCGGCATGGTTTTCGGAAACCTGCCCATTATCTTTGCCATTGGTACTGCTATTGGCCTAACTGATAATGACGGTGTTTCCTCAGTAGCGGCAACTGTCGGCTACGTGGTCATGCTGGGAACCATGGGCGTTATGGCCTCAGAGCTGGGAGTTGAGCCCAGTTCTGTTATGGGAATAGATACCATTGATACCGGTGTTTTCGGTGGGATCGTTGTTGGTATGTTGGCCTCATGGATGTTCAGACGCTATTACAAAATCAAACTTCCGGATTACCTGGGCTTCTTTGCAGGAAAGCGCTTTGTTCCGATCGTCACTGCCATAGGAGCTGTCTTCCTTGGCATTCTCCTCAGCTTTATCTGGCCCCCTATACAACAGGCTATCGACGCCTTCTCTCAATGGTCAGTGACTGAGAACCCGGTTCTGGCTGGCTTTATCTACGGTGTGGTTGAACGTGCCCTGATTCCATTTGGCCTACATCATATCTGGAATGTGCCCTTCCAGATAGAGATGGGTGAGTTCATTGATCCATCAACAGGTAACGTCTTCAGAGGTGACATCGCGCGATTCTTTGCCGGTGATCCTACTGCCGGATTTCTGGCAGGCGGCTATCTTTTCAAAATGTTTGGCCTACCTGCTGCGGCCATTGCCATCTGGCATTGCGCCAAATCTGAGAATAAACAAAAAGTCGGTGGCCTTATGATGTCAGCGGCGCTTACCTCATTGCTCACTGGTATCACCGAGCCCATAGAGTTCTCATTCCTTTTTGTCGCTCCGATACTTTATGTGATTCATGCGCTGCTGGCCGGACTGGCTTACGCCATTACCAATTACCTCGACATCAAGATGGCCATGTCATTTTCCAACGGCATGATCGATTATCTCCTCTATTACAGCATAGCCACCAGACCCGCCTGGATTATCGGCCTGGGACTGATCTACGCAGTCCTCTATTATGTAATCTTCAGAGTTATGATCACGCTGCTGGACCTCAAGACACCCGGGCGAGAAATTGAATCAGAATTATCAGCGAAAGTGGTTCCATCCAGTGAACTGGCCAGGGACCTTATTCTGGCCTTTGGTGGCAAGGGAAATATCAAGAATCTGGATGCCTGCATCACTCGTTTGAGAGTCACGGTTAACAACCCTGACAAGGTTGATCAGGAGGCCATTAAACAGCTGGGAGCCACGGCTGTAGTGGTGATAGGTCAGAATATGCAGGCTATCTTTGGTACTCAGTCCGACAATATCCGAACCGAGATGGAAGAAGCCATTAAGGCCATGTAGACCGGCTAAAAGGATTCTACTGCTGCACACAGGGAACGGACTCTCTCCACCGATAACTCCCCTTCATCAAGAACACTGCTGTACGCGTGAATGCTGGCTGAATGATTCGCTACTGGCAGCTGTTGTAGTATCTTTCCGATATTTTCCGGATCAACCCCGCCACCGACGACCACCTCCAGCCTGTTTTCAGCTTTCAACATAAGTTGCTCGAGCATCCTCACACCTTCAAAGGCACCGTCAGCAGAACCCCAGGTTGTACCACTACTCAGAATACGATCCACACCATATTGAATCAGTACATCCAGGCTCTCAAACATATTGGGCGTAGCATCCAGTGCACGATGAAAAGTCACAATCAGATTTCGGGTCTTGGCGGTATCGACCAGTCGGCCCAACACATCACGATTAATGGTATTACCTGGAGGCGCAAGAGCGCCAATGACGACACCATCAGCACCTGCCTTTGCAGCATCACAGATCTGCTGTTCCATAAGCAGAACCTCTTCAGTGCCGAATGAAAAGTCGCCACCCCGGGGACGAATCATGCACAGTAAACCACAGCGATCCTGAAAGGCTTTCCGGGCGGCTTCCAAAGCTTCTATTGTGGGAGTAGTGCCTCCCACGGACATATCGTCACACAACTCTATACGTGCTGCGCCCCCCTCGTAAGCGGCTGCAACAGAGCGGTAAACATAGTCTGGATTCAGACTGTTGATGCAGATCTCAACAGGTATTGACAATGTATGACTCCTGGCTGGATATCAGTTATAGAAGTCTGGCCTACTATTTAAAGTGACTAAATTAAAGTGACTGAATTAAAGTGACTAAAAACATAGACAGGACAACTCTGACAATAATAACCAGATTGTCACAGACTGCTCAGGAAATCATAGTCTTTACAAAAAAAATCTCACAAAATTGAGAGTGGTGGTCTTCATGGGCTAACAGGAGAGTTTAAGAGAAAGCTGGCAACCCTTAACCAGAGCCACGGCTAACCATACGACGCAAACCTTTTATTTAGCCATCCATCAAGGCAACTCACCCGTCATTCTGAGCACATCATCAATCAGCATCTTGTCCAGCTTCTGTTTCTGCTTAAGCATTTCCATCTTACCCGGGCTGACCCAAACCTTGTAACTTTCAGGCTCACCCTCGGTAATCGCTGCAGGCATTGTAAGGGTATATTCCTCATAGGATGGGTCCATAACAAAATAGGGCACAGGATGAAGAAAATCGCCAAAACATCCCCCTGACTGATACCTCATAAGGTCATCATAATAAGACGACATATAAGAGGAATAGGCTGATCTTGCTCCCATACACCCGTTGCCTGAGCTTTTTTTGACTATGTCATCGAGGCCCCATATCTCTGCTGTCTTGGCAGTTTCTTCCTGCGGAGGAAGAACGATTCCGGCAAGTTGGGTAGCCTGACTGACCTGCAGGGTTTCAAGACGCTTGAGCTCTGCAACCAATTCCTGATGGGACATCTTGTTCAAGCGAGCCTCACGAGCCTTGTCGTAAGACAGATAGCTGTCCCCATTCAAGAGCGGGTCTCCGTCCAGGTATTTGGACACTGTCTCGCTTCTGACAAAGTCCAACTCATCAATAACAACCTGCAAACTTTCTGCCTCCCCAGGCTCTTCCGTGGGTACAGACACTTTTTGGAATGAAAAAATCAACAGCAGGAAACCGGTAAACACCATCACTAAAAGTGACACAATTCCTTTCATATACACCTCCTTCAGCCTAATCGCATAGGGTTTTTATTATGGGGATAAGTCACGACAGGCGGTTACTACGCATTGCTTTTCAGGACGTAAACTGCATTTCTAAATTCATACCTGTCTATATAGTGAGACAACGAGTTACCCAAAGGGTTCAATCGCAAACAGGATAGAGGAAGGAAGATAAGTCTTCACTAACGGGGTGGTCAGGGATACTAACTGGCAGGGAAAGCTTTAAGGCTTTAAGGCCAGACATTTTAAAAGCCGACAGAGAACCGGCTTCAGGGTATGGCTGATTTTTTTGTTCAAAAAATAATAGTCTTTGTAAAGTTTTACTTCATTTTGACCACCAGCAACTTGTCGTTGCCCTGAACAACAGAGCCCGAAGATTTTTCCAGAGAGGCTACATCGTCCATGTTGGAGATCACAACGGGCGTAATAATACTTTTGGCATTCTCTTTCAGAAAGTCCAGATCCACTTCGATGATGGGATCTCCAGCCATGACTTGCTGGCCTTCGCTGGCAATACGCTTGAAACCCTCGCCCTTCAGCTCAACGGTGTCGATACCAAAGTGAACAAACAGCTCAACCCCGGTTGGCGTCTCCATGCTGAAGGCATGATTGGTTTCAAAGATTTTGCCAATCTCACCATCGCAAGGGGCTACCATGACTTTGCCGGTGGGATTAATGGCGATACCATCACCTACCACCTTGTCAGCAAAAACAGGATCAGGTACTTCTTCAATTGGTACAATGTCGCCGGTCAACGGTGCTCTGATCACCGTTCCCTGACTGGCACCCAGCCCCATACTTTTCTTGAGAGAGTCAAAAAGGCCCATCACTTTCACCTTCTACTTCAAACGCATTGATTTTAGGAGCCTTTGAGTAATCAGGCCAGTTAACCTGACTGAAACTCCCGATTCCTTTCCAGATTAACAGCTGAAACGGCAGATCACAGCTGTTATACCAATCGAACTTTCTAACTCCCTATTGCGCTGAAGATTTGAGCCTTAATCCTGCGTTGGCGATCGTCGCAGCTAAGACTATGACTCCTCACCCCGCCTTTTCTTAAGGCTCAAATCTCCATGCTCATCACGGGAGTTAAAAAGCACGATTAGTATTATATGCCATTTATACTGTAACTATGTCCGCTACTTTCAACAGTTGGCTGTCAATCTCATTGTGTTTGCTAATGGCTTCCTTCAAGGGTGTATGGACAATCTTCTGATCACGTACACCCACCATCACTCCACTGACACCGTCAAGCAGAGCTTCCACAGAAGCCACCCCAAGACGACTGGCCAGGACACGATCATAACAGCTGGGCTTGCCACCGCGCTGAATATGGCCCAGCACCGTCACTTTGACTTCATAGGCCGGGAAGTTTTCTTCCACAGCCCGGGACAGTTCAAAAACACCACCGGATTTATCACCTTCTGAAACCACTACGATACTGGATGTTTTCCCGGCTCTGCCGCTGCTTTCAATAGAGCCCATCAACTGATCTATGGGCTTCTGATCTTCCGGAATCAAAATATCTTCTGCACCCGCAGCAATACCGGCGTTCAATGCGATAAAGCCTGCATCACGACCCATAACTTCAATCAGAAACAGACGATTATGAGAGGTGGCGGTATCACGAATCTTGTCAATCGCCTCGACCACGGTATTCAGAGCGGTGTCATAACCGATGGTGAAATCGGTTCCGAAGATATCGTTATCAATAGTGCCGGGAACACCAATGCAGCGAAGACCATGCTCTTGTTCCAGCAGCATGGCACCCGTGAAGGAACCGTCACCGCCAATAACAACCAGTCCATCCAGTCCGGCGGCAGAGGCATTCTTATAAGCAGCAGCCCGTCCCTCCGGAGCACGGAATTCCTGACAACGGGCAGACTTCAGGAATGTCCCACCCTGGTTGATAATATTGGCCACTGAACGCGCATTCACTACCTTGAGATCGTTTTCAATCAGACCTTTGTAACCTTCATAAATGGCTACCGGCTCAACCCCGTAAAAGATGCAGCTACGTACTACGGAACGAATGGCAGCATTCATGCCAGGCGCATCGCCACCTGAAGTAAGCACACCAATTTTTTTTAGTTCTGCCATGATCTGCTCATCTCCTGAATCCCGTAAGGGAAAGCGTGAGGCATGCTGCCCAGTCAACATGCCTGAATTGACTGAAATTATTTCACAGTAACGATCTGCATGGTGTTGGTACCGCCCTCAATTTCACAGGACTCACCCTTGGTCAGAATAATACGGTCGCCGGATTCCAGCAGGCCACGACCTTTTAGTTCGGCAATAGCACGCTGATTCACTTCAGGACCGTACTGGCTGCCACTGTCAAAAGCGACCGACTCCACCCCACGGTAGAGTGCAACGCGGCGCTCGGTGGTTTTGTAGCGAGTCAGGGCAAAAATGGGCAGGCTGGTATTAACACGGGACATCCAAAGAGGAGTCGCACCGGTTTTGGTCAGGCAAACGATCGCTTTTACACCTTCCAGACGGTTAGCCGCATGCATGGCAGCCAGCGCAATGGCGGCATCGGTTTCACCGGCATAGGCCTTATCCAGGTTGCTTCCGGAGATCATTTCAGGATGTTTTTCAGCGCCCTGACAAATACGGGCCATGGCTTTGACGACTTCATGTGGACGCTTGCCTGTTGCTGTTTCACCGGAGAGCATGACTGCGTCGGTGCCATCGAGAACGGCATTGGCCACGTCAAACACTTCAGCACGGGTTGGCTGTGTGTTGTGAATCATGGATTCCATCATTTGTGTGGCGGTAATGACAGGACGGTTCAGTCGACGTGCAACGTTGATCATCTGTTTCTGAACACCAATCAGTTCAGCGTCACCAATTTCCACCCCCAGGTCACCACGAGCTACCATGACCGCGTCTGAGGCCCGGATCACTTCTTCCAGCAATTGAAAGCTTTGAACCACTTCAGCACGCTCAATCTTGGACAAAATGGCAGCAGTACCACCGGCTTCAGCCAGCAGCTTGCGAGCCTGTTCAACATCACTGGCACTGCGAACGAAAGACACAGCCAGGAAATCCACCTCCAGAGAGGCAGCCAGCTTGATGTCTTCCTTGTCTTTTTCGGTCAGGGCATCGGCAGAAAGACCCCCACCGGCCAGGTTGATACCTTTGTTATTAGACAGCTCACCACCATCCAGAGTAGTGGTTACAATGCGCGAATCTTCAATCGACTTAACCTGCAGGCTCAGACGACCGTCGTCCAGCAACAGCACATCGCCCACCTTGCAATCGTTTGGCAGATTCTTGTAAGCCAGACCGACCTGGGTTTCATCACCGGCATCAATAGGCAGCTCTGCATCCAGAACGAACTCAGCGCCATCGGGCAGAAAGATCTTGCCATTCTGGAAACGACCAATTCGAATTTTGGGCCCCTGCAGGTCACCCAGAATCGCAACACTGCGACCCAGACGGGCAGCGATATTGCGAATGCGCTCTGCACGGACACGGTGATCATCAGCATCACCGTGGGAGAAGTTCAGTCGAACAACGTTGACACCGGCTTCAATCAGCTTGGTGAGCTGTTCTTCGGACTCTGTAGCTGGTCCGAGTGTGGCAACGATTTTTGTGCGTCTGAGCATGATATCCTCTCGCGAATTCGCCACGAACCGACCCAGCACGATGAAACTACTTAAAGGAAGAGTCGACCGGGGCATAAATGCCATACGGCAGTTTGACAACAATTTTTAAGTGAGGAACGTTCGAAGTGTAACGTTCCTGCATCTGCTTATCTTGATAAAGCAGCAAAAAGGAGAGTGTGTACCTGAAAGCCAGTATGCCAATCTGAGCCCATTATAGATGGCAGGCTAATCTACCATCGTCCAGAAGGCAGGTTGAGAGGTTAATTCCCGGCCAGCTTCATAAACACCTTCTTCTTTTTGCCACTCAGTCTCAGGAATCCAATGCCCTGTTATCAGAGCATCGGCATCAACCTGAAAAGCCTCAAATCAGCGAGGCTTTTCAATGATCTGGATTCAGGCGCCCAGCAGCGCTTTAGCAGTATCCAGCATTCGGTTGGAAAAACCCCACTCGTTGTCGTACCAGGACATAACCTTCACCAGGTTACCCTGAACGCGAGTCTGTGTGGCATCAAAGCTGGAAGAGAATGGGCTGTGGTTAAAGTCCATGGAAACCAGAGGCTCATGGTTTACGTGCAAAACCTTGCCCATCGCTTTGGAAGACTTGGCAGCAGAAGCAATGATTTCGTTGACTTCTTCAGCAGAAGTTTCACGACTGGCCACAAAACTCAGGTCTACCAGAGATACGTTGATGGTAGGTACACGAACGGCCATACCGTCAAACTTGCCTTTCAGCTCCGGAACCACCAGGCCAACCGCTGCAGCGGCACCGGTAGCAGTCGGGATCATGTTCTGTGCAGCAGCACGGGCACGATACAGGTCACTGTGGTATACATCGCTGAGACGCTGATCATTGGTGTAGGCGTGAATAGTGGTCATCAAGCCTTTTTCAATCCCCAGAGCATCGTTCAGAGGCTTGGCAATGGGAGCCAGGCAGTTGGTGGTGCATGAAGCGTTAGAGATAACGGTCATGTCAGGAGTCAGAGTGTCGTGGTTAACACCATAAACGATGGTGGCGTCTACTTCCTTGCCCGGAGCAGAGATGATGACTTTCTTGGCACCAGCATTCAAGTGAGGTTTGCAGGCTTCCTTGGAACGAAATACACCGGTGCATTCAAATACAACGTCTACACCCAGAGCGGCCCAGGGCAGACTGGAAGGATCACGCTCAGAGAATGTCTTGATTTCGTCACCATTTACAAACAGTGCACCTTCACCCTCCTCAACCTGAGCGTCGAAACGACCATGTACAGTGTCGTACTTGGTCAGGTGAGCATTGATTTTCGCATCACCCAGGTCATTGATAGCAACAATCTGGAATTCTTCACGGCGACCTGCTTCGTAGAGTGCACGCAGAACGTTGCGACCGATACGACCATAGCCATTGATTGCGATTTTGATCATGACGTCTCCAATACCCTTAGTCACAGCGGGATAACCCGCCAGTTCATTAGTAAATAGGATTTCCGGTGTAAATTCAGCCTCGTGAAAATACCTAACCCCCTTGCCACACAAGGGCTAACAGGCTTTTTCAACAATCAACAGAGTTGATAACTCTGCCCAACATACAGTCACACCAAAGGACACTTTTATTCACGGAACACAACAAAAGTTATCCGTATTAAACCACCAGGACTTGACACAGGATTGGAACGACGTTACAAATACGCTCAACAAGACACACATAATCGCACACTTGAAAACATCGTTCCCCGGCAAATCTTTACTGGAGGATCGTAATGTACCTGTTAAAGAGTACACAAAGAGCCGGAATTCTCTGTACAGAAGGCAATCTGAAGAGAATCCGGAACATTTTAACAAGTAACAACACCTGACAATTTAACTCACCAGAGCGCATTACCCGCCAGCTATCCAACAGACATACTTGAGAACATGCCTCAGTATTGCCTCGTGAATGACATCGCCCCGATGTATTCGTTCAGATACACCCGGTACGTGATACTTTCTAGAGAATACCCGCAACCGCCTTAGTATTACAGGCATTTTTGCAGCAGCAAACTAATCCGTCAGAGGACGACTCAATCATTTCCTGATTCACGACTGCTTTATTCCGAGAGACAACCCGGCCGGAGAGGCCAGGTCAGCAAAGAGCTTACTTCAAAGTAATGATAAACTCTGCCAGATGCTCTACAGCCTTTTCAGCGCCGTCACCTTCGCCGATGATGGTCACTGTTGAGCCTTGAGTCAGCCCCAGGGTCTGCAGTTTAAACAAACTCTTGGCACTGGCCTGCTTGCCACCTGCTTCCAGTTTGATGTCACAGTCAAAACTCTTGGCTTCTTTGACAAACTGAGCAGCTGGACGAGTATGAAGGCCATTCTCAGCCGTGATCACTACATCTTTCTTAAACATATTCGGTCTCTCTCTAACTTGAGCACCTGTCAGGAAGCAAGAGGCTGGACAGGCCTGACTCTAAACGGATGCATCAGAACAAAGATACACTATCTGTCTGCTTTAATTCAGACGCTGAGCCTGAATTTCAGAACCTGAGCCGACAGGAAATATTGATTCACCCAGTTACTCGGCAAGTCGAACATACTCCAGGTATACTCCGCACCATAACCAAAGAATCAGACAGCCCTGACTAAAAAGGTATCCGGATTTTCCCCTAAACTGCTTTGCGGGGAAAGACCGGTACAAGTTTCTTTGAGTCAGGGCAAAATAGCTATTGTCAAGCCATCAGGGCGTTTATTTCACCCGCAATGATCTCAGCCTGAGGCCCAAGAATCACCTGCAGGTTATTTTCACCCAGCTTCACCACACCTTTGGCTCCCATGGCTTTCAGGCCAGCTTCATCGATCAGGTCACGATTGGCCAGAGTCAGGCGCAGACGGGTGATACAGGCTTCAACAGAGGTCAGGTTGCCCTCACCGCCCAACAGTTCGATGAAACGCAGAGCACGCTCCGAACCACTGACTGCTTCAGAAGATCCTGCTGTTTCCGGCTCCTCGTCTTCGCGCCCCGGCGTCTTCAGGTTGAAAGCCCTGATAGCGAAATAGAAAACACAGAAGTAAATAACAGAGAAAGCCAGACCAATGAACACCAGGGTCACAGGCTTGGTAGCCAGCCCCCAGTTCAGAGCCATATCCAGGGCACCCGCAGAGAAACCAAAGCCATGCAGAACACCAAACATATTGGTGATTACCAGAGATAAACCTGTCAGCACGGCATGAACAGCGTAGAGACCTGGCGCCAGGAATACGAACATGAACTCCAGAGGCTCAGTGACACCGGTCAGGAAGGCAGTAGCACCGACAGACAGCAGAACACCACCCACACGGGCACGATTTTCTTTAGGCGCCGCCAGATACATAGCCAGCGCAGCAGCTGGCAGACCGAACATCATGACCGGATAGAAGCCCGCCATAAAAGTACCGGCAGTGGGGTCACCGGCAAAGAAACGAGGCAGATCGCCCGTAACTACCTCACCGGCAGCATTGGTGAATTCACCGAAGCCAAACCAGAAAACAGAGTTCACAACATGGTGCAGACCTACCGGAATCAGGCCACGGTTCAGCACTCCATAGGCAAACTGTCCAATGGGGCCAGACTCAGAGATACCATTAGCAAATGCATCAATGGCAGACTGGATGACTGGCCATACATAACCTGCTGCTACAGAGACCGCCAGAGCAATCAGACCGGTCATGATCGGAACCAGACGCTTGCCACCAAAGAACGCCAGATAGGGTGGCAGTGCCACCGCATGGAAACGGTTGTAACTATGACCGGCAATAATACCGGCAATAATGCCGCCAAAGAATGACATATCAATGTCGGCATTGATGGTCTTGGCCCCGGCAGTCAGGACAAAATAGCCAACTGCACCCGCCAGCACCGCTGCACCGGCATCGTCCTTTGACAGTCCGGCAGCAATACCCATCGCAAACAGCAAAGGCAGGTTACTGAAAATAGCGTTACCCGCTTCTGCGACAAAGGCAATATCCAGCAAGTCAGGCTGCCCAAGACGCAACAGGATTGCCGCAATAGGCAGAGTGGCGATGGGCAGCATCAATGCCTTACCCAATCTCTGCATATAGCCAAGAATGTTCAAAATAGTTACCCCTTAGATATTAACGTCACTGCACAAACCTCAATCAAAACCCCATGGAACTCAAACAGGCAGACAGTTGATGGGCAGCGCATGGTTTGGGACGAAATGTAACCGGTCACAATGCACCAGTTCAACTGTGTTGTGAAGGTTTCGTAAAGAGATTAACCGGTTATTGACCCAGAGCAAAAAAGCAAACAGAACATGTGGCATCAGTAGTCATATATGACACACCACAATAGAGAGCACCTCAATGAGGTGCTTAAGCGATGGGAGCCAGATGTCTGTTCATTAGCTGGAATGAAACAGACGTAAAGCTCAGTACTCGGACTTTGTCACTATTGGGCTCTTGTTGTAGAACCTCAGGTAGGCCACGATGTTACTGAGCAGGAACAGCACTTCCATGACGACGGCCATCGGGGACAGGACAAGAACGTTGTGGCTCAACCAAACTACCGCACCCACCATCATGATCAGTCTCATCTCACGATCGTCTTTACTGAATGCGCCTATCGTTTGCAGGCAGGAGCCGACGAACGCCACGAGACTGATGAAAGACTCGTAGGTAACAAAGAGTGTCACACCATTGATAATCAAAAACAGGTTTCTTACCCCGGGCCGAGACGTAAAGTAACTGGTCAGATAGCGTATTGACGCAATCGTCATAACCACGGCCGCTGTGAAAGCATTGAGCAAGTAAAAGTGCGTCGCAATCAACGCTCCCGCAATAAACAGGCACAACACCACGTGTTTGCGTGTTTTGAGCTGGAAAGACAACAGGTCAAACACAATAGCGATGGATACCAGGATCTGTGAAAGCGTGTAATTATCCACATCCGCTACCCTCGTAAACGCTGACTCACGCAAGGGTAATTGCTGCCAATGCGATTGATGTCCGTAAATATTCTGTATTCGCCGGATTGTTTTATGCGAGCCAATTGGCTTTCCATTATTTCATACATCAGCAATTTGCTCTTTTTTTGTTATGTCTCATGCTTATTTTATTGCGAGATGTAACAAACTGAAATAATTCAAAACATCAAATTATCCAATATAATCATTCACTTATTGCATTCGAGATAGGACATAGCCTCGCGACCATACTCCTGCCAGTGGGCTCACCCAAAAGAACCACCTCATCAGGTGCTCACAGAAGTATACTTGAATCACTCAGCACTTAATGACCTCCTCATCCAACCGCTAATACCAAGCCAATACGCCAGCACGTCATAAACATCGGAGCCTCTCTGGCTAATGCTTGCCGGATAACGTTAGGCTCTTCGCTTTCGCCCCTTTGATTTCTTGTATTTGCCAACAGTCCATTGAACCAGTGTGACTCCAGATAGTTCAGAGCCGCCTTCAATGCTGATGTGTGGAACGCCCCACAGCAAAAACAAGATCACTCACCGTAATAAGCTTTCCTCAGCAAAGTTTCCAGCTCAGAGATCAGTGGCATTCTTGGGTTTGCCGTAGTGCACTGATCTTCAAAAGCATGATCAGCCAGCATTTTGACTTTTTCCATAAACCCTTTCTCAGAAACCCCCAGCTCTTTCAGAGATAAAGGCATCCCCAGCCGCTTCATCAATTTACGAACAGCATTGGCCAGGGATTTGACTCCTTCTTCAGGGGTTTTACAGGGCAGGCCCAGCGCCCTGGCCACTTCGGTATATTTCTCATGGGCGATGTAATGATCGTATTTCGGGAAAGAAGCCACCTTGGAAGGATTCGGACACCCGTTGTACTCAATCACATGAGGCAACAACAGTGCATTGGCCAAACCATGGGGAATATGGAACTCATGCCCCAAATTATGAGCCATAGAGTGATTGATACCCAGGAAAGCGTTGGCAAAGGCCATACCGGCAATGCAGGAAGCATTATGCATCTTTTCCCTGGCTACCTTGTCAGCTTCTTCGCAGGATTTCGGCAGATACTCAAAAACCAACTGAATCGCCTTCATAGCCAGAGCATCCGTATAATCTGACGCCATCACAGAGACATAAGCTTCCAGTGCGTGAGTCAGGACATCCAGACCTGTGTCAGCGGTCACCTTTTTGGGCACCGTCAGCACCAGATTCGGGTCCAGAATGGCTACATCAGGCGTTAACTCATAGTCGGCCAGAGGATACTTGATGCCTTTCTCTTTATCGGTAATAACGGCAAAGGAAGTCACCTCAGAGCCGGTTCCGGACGTTGTGGGAATAGCCACCAGTCTGGCTTTCTTGCCCAGTTTCGGGAACTTGTAAACCCGCTTGCGGATATCAAAAAACTTCTGGGCCATACCCGCAAAATCAGCTTCTGGCTGCTCGTAGAACAACCACATGCCCTTGGCCGCATCAATAGGAGAGCCACCACCCAGAGCAATCACGACGTCCGGATTGAACAGCGCCATATCCTCGGCACCCTCGCGAATAGTCGCCAGACTCGGATCGGCCTCAACCTGATTAAATACCCTCACCTGCACTGGCACCGGACGTTTTCTCAGGTGGTACCGAACCTTTTCAACATATCCCAGACTCTGAATCACCTCGTCTGTCACGATGAACACACGAGAAATGTCGGGCATTTTTTCAAGGTATTGCAGGGAGTTGGCTTCGAAATAGATTTTTCTGGGCACTTTGAACCATTGCATATTAACCCTGCGCTTGGCCACGCGCTTGACGTTGATGAGGTTAACAGCAGAAACGTTGGACGTCGTACTGTTCCCACCATAGGTGCCACAACCCAGAGTCAGGGAGGGCATGTTGGTGTTATAAATATCACCAATAGCACCATGGGTGCTTGGTGAGTTAATGATAATACGACCGGCCTTCATCGCCAGCGAGAATTCATCAATCACATCATCGTTCTGGGAGTGCAGAACAGCGGAATGCCCGAGACCACCGAAGTTCAGCATCTGGTCGGCCAGCTCAATACCATGTTGGGTATCCCTGGCCTTGAGAAAGCCCAACACCGGCGAGAGCTTCTCGCGGGACAGGGGAAACTCGGGCCCAACCCCTTCAATCTCAGCCGCGATAACCCTTGTCTCTTGCGGTATTTTAATATCTGCCAGCGCAGCAATATCGGATGGCTTCATCCCAACAATCTTACTGTTGACATGGCCATCAATAATGACCACTTCAGCCAGGCGGTCGGTCTCTTTGGGAGAGGTGAAATAGACATTCAGCCTCTTCATCTCTTCCTTGAAAGAAGCATAAACTTCGTCGTGTACTATGGCAGCCTGCTCGGAGGCACAGATCATTCCGTTATCAAAACTCTTGGACAGAACCAGATCATTGGCGGCCTGCTTGATATTGGCAGTGCGATCAATAACACAGGGCACATTACCCGGACCCACCCCCAGAGCCGGCTTGCCAGAAGAATAGGCGGCCCGAACCATACCTGAACCACCGGTGGCGAGAATGACTGAGATCTCGGGATGGGTCATCAACTTCTGAGTGGCCTCCAGCGATGGATGCTCTACCCAGAGTATGCAATCTTCTGGCGCTCCTGCCTCTATGGCCGCATCGCGAACAATTCTTGCCGCTTCTGTTGAACATTGTTGTGCCGAAGGGTGAAAAGCAAAAACAATAGGATTACGCGTCTTGGCAGCAATAATAGACTTGAACATGGTGGTGGAGGTGGGGTTTGTCACTGGCGTGATACCACAGACAACGCCTACTGGTTCAGCCACCAACATGAAATCCTCCTCCTCATTATCTTCAATCACACCGACAGTTTTATCGTATTTGATAGAATGGTAGATGGACTCAGTCGCAAAGATGTTTTTGGTGACCTTATCTTCGAGGATTCCCCTTCCGGTTTCCTCAACGGCCATTCTCGCCAGCTCCATGTGAGCAGACTGCCCTGCCAGAGCCATAGCCCGTGTCACCCGGTCCACGTCTTCCTGGTTGAGCTTCAGGTATTTTTCTCTCGCTATCCCGGCTCGCTTAAGCAGACCATCCAGCTGCTCATCCACACTGGACGCACTGTCGTGTTTTTTCTCCCTGGCCTTGGCTGCTGATTTATTACTCACCATGAGAAGCACCTCACACTGTCGTTTATTAAGGCAAAATGACTCTCTAAGACATAGTTGGTTCGAAATATTCTTACTCTTGGGCACTGTGTCCGGGTTATCGGACTCTAATCCGGAACTGTTTGTCTACTGACTTTCTCTGGCAATTCTGAAAAAAGGGAGCCCATGCCCCCCCCTGTCGGTCATTGAATAAATGCATCAAGGGCTGCTTGCACATCCTTGATGGTAGGTTGATTCACCACATCATTGGCCAGCTTCTGCAATGCTTCGAAACGCTGCTCTCTGAGCACTTTTTTAACCCTGGGAATCGACGTAGCACTCATACTGAACTCGTCCAGCCCTAAACCCGCAAGTATCAGAGCGGCACGCTCATCGCCCGCCATTTCTCCACACATACCGGTCCACTTGCCTGCTTTATGAGAGCAATCAATCACCCGTTTGATGGCACGCAGTACAGCGGGTGACATAGGTTCATAGAGATCAGCAATCATTTCATTGCCACGATCCACAGCCAGAACGTACTGGGTCAGGTCATTGGTACCGATACTGAAGAAGTCCACTTCTTCAATCAGCAGGTCGGCAATCATAACCGCAGCAGGGGTTTCCACCATGATTCCTGCCTCAACATGGTCATCAAAGCCCACGCCTTCATTGCTGAGCTCAGACTTGACCGTTGCCATCATGGCATTCAGCCGACGGGCTTCTTCCACGGAAATGACCATGGGGAACATAATCTTCAGTTTGCCAAAAGCACTGGCTCTGAAAATGGCACGTAACTGGGTGTTAATAATTTCAGGCTTGTCAAAGCACATTCGAATGGCTCGCCAGCCGAGAAACGGATTCAGTTCCTCAGGCAGATCAAGATAGGGCAGCTCCTTGTCACCACCGATATCCAGAGTGCGGATAATTACCGGCCGCCCCCCCATGGCTTCAGCAACGGCCTTATAAGCCTCGAACTGCTCTTCTTCCGAAGGCATTTGAGTGCGGTCCATAAACAGGAACTCGGTTCTGTAGAGACCCACACCTTCAGCACCATGACGATCAGCTCCTCCGATATCCTTGACCGTACCAATATTGGCACAGACTTCGAAGGCTTTACCGTCCAGGGTCTCGCAGGGGAGATCCTTAAGCTTGGTCAGCTCAATACGTTCTTCATCCAGCTGTTTCTGAAGCGTCCGGTAGTAATCCAGAGCAGAGGCATCAGGATTCACCAGCACTTTATTGTTGACGGCATCCAGTATCACCTGGTCACCACTCTGGATTCTGTCAGTCGCCACCCTGGCTCCAACAATGGCGGGCAACTCAAGAGAACGAGCCATAATAGCAGAGTGAGAAGTACGACCACCGACGTTGGTCACAAAACCCCAGACCTTTTTGAGATCAATCTGGGAAGTATCAGAAGGAGTCAGGTCATTGGCAATAATAATAGAACCCTCTTCCACCTCCTCCAGAGAGGTTACAGGAATACCCAGCAAATTCTTCAGCATCCTGCGCCCTACATCCCTGATATCCGCTACACGCTCACGCAGATAAGGGTCGTCCAGCTCTTCCAGCATACTGACATTAGCCATAATGGCGTCATTCAGTGCAGCATCTGCCGGTTTCAGCGAACGGATTGCTGAAATAACTTCTTCTTCCAGCTCTTCGTCTGTTGCCACCAGAATGTGACCTTCAAAGACTTCAGCTTCCTCTTCCCCCAGTTTGCCTGCAGTTTTATCACGAATGGCTTCAAGCTGCTCAACTGTGCGATCTCTGGCCTGCCTGAAGCGAGTGATATCCGCCTCGACCTCAGAGTTGTCCAGAACGCCATCGCTGATCTGTATTTCGACCTCTTTCAGCACAAAGGCGTTACCAATGGCCACGCCGGAAGACGCAATGATGCCTGAAAACATGATCTTACCCACTCAAAAAATTACCTGCCGGGAAAAACAGCCTGCCCGTCCTCTTCTCATGATGAAAAGTGACGCAAACTGTTCTTCTCGGCTCATAGCTGCTCAGCTACCGGAGTATCCGGCTTGTAAGCGACAGGATACAACCGGCAATCAATCACACAAACCCTGACATAGCTCGACAAATTATTTCAAAACGTGCACCTGAATACAGAGTTTCTTACAAACTTCATTGCTTATAGAGAGACCCATTCCAAGATAGTGCATCATCTAATTAATCGCCTGCCGTATGATGAACAGTCACAGTAAAACAAACACCATCAACAAGCGGTTCACAATGCTTTCAAACCATACAAAGCCCACTGCCATGTAATGTTTTTCATTAATAAACCGGATCAATCCACTAACATCCAGGGCTGCTTCAGGGAGGCGACGTTATTTAGTACTTCAATCCCAAAAAAAGACGTGACACTCCTTCAGGAAATACTAAAAAAGCCCCCACTTTCTCACAAAAAATCGCTCCACACCTTAATAGGATTGACCTCCAGCCAATATACGCATTACTACCTAACACCCTGTCAACAGACCGCTGCAAGCATTTTTTTTACGACATACGTCAATAAAATACTCAGAATTTTCATACACTCTACCCAATGACTCTTTTCATTAAACGACAACATTATTTTAATAAAGAGGAAATATAATTCTTGTCAACATAAGCCCCCTGAAAGGATCAAGGCATTAATAAGCTGAAAAAATTCTTAAACTCTCTTTCTATATAACTGGAGAAAGATAAAGTTTTTTTGTTAGACTTCAGGCAAGCCAAGTTTCCGGCCTCTGGATTAATTTGCATCACAGCATAAACAATTCAGTTTGTTCGGCTCAGTATGAAAGTGTTATCAAGCTTCATCGTTGACTGATACTCAAACTGATTCAGACTCAGCTCTCCCGACCACTGACCGAGGAAACCTTTATGGCACTGGTATCCATGACCGAAATGCTGGAAAAAGCTCTGGAAGGCAAGTACGCAATTGGCCAGTTCAATATCAATAATCTGGAGTGGACTCAGGCTATACTGACTGCCGCCCAGAAAACCCGGTCTCCCGTTATTCTTGGTGTATCTGAAGGCGCGGCTCGTTATATGGGTGGCTTCAAGGTGATTACCGCGATGGTCAATGCCCTGATCGAGAGCATGAAAATTACTGTACCAGTTGCTATTCATCTGGATCACGGTTCCAGCATTGAAAAATGCAAAGAAGCCATCGAAGCCGGTTTCTCTTCCGTGATGATCGACGGCTCTCACGGCCCATTCGAAGAGAATGTTGCCATGACCAAAACCGTGGTTGAGTATGCTCACGCTCTTGGCGTATCCGTTGAAGCGGAATTGGGTGTTGTTGGTGGTCAGGAAGACGACGTTGTTGCAGATAGCTGCATCTACGCTGATCCACAGGAATGTAAAGAGCTGGTTGAACGCACTGGCGTAGATTGTCTGGCCCCTGCTCTGGGCTCTGTTCACGGCCCATACAAAGGCCTGCCAAATCTGGGCTTCGAAGAAATGTTGCAGGTTAAAGAGCTGACGGGGGTGCCACTGGTTCTGCATGGCGGCACAGGCATACCGACTGCCGATATCCAGAATGCCATCAGCCGTGGCACCGCCAAGATCAACGTAAACACAGAAAACCAGATCACCTGGACTAACATGGTTCGCAAGGTCCTGGCCAACGACGCTGAAGTTTACGACCCACGTAAGGTCATTGGCCCGGGTAAAGAAGCCATCATTGAAACCGTCATGGGTAAAATCCGTGAGTTCGGCTCCGAAGGCAAAGCCTGATTTAAGTACTCAACCATACGAAATCATATTTTCTGACTTCTTGTTCAGGCACTCGCGGCAACTGCTCCTGCGTTGCTCTAGCTCCTGCATCCATGCAGTCGTGATGCGTTGCAACTCTGGTCACATAGCTTGCTATGTTCCCGTCGTTGCGCCTTGCAGAGCACCTGCCCAATAAGCCAGAAATATTCGATTCCGTATGGCTGAGTACTTATCAGCCCGGTAGTTCAGACTAACGGGCTTATTATTTGCCCACCTCTTTCTTATCTGAACTAGTATTCAGATACCCGAAGCCGTTCATGTTTTGCACCACTCCCAAGAAACAGGGATAATAGCCACCGAATTCAATCACCCCTTGATTAGCAGGAGCAGGCAATGGCCCTGATCAGCTTGCGTGAGATGCTCGACCACGCCGCAGAAAACAACTACGGTGTCCCCGCGTTTAATGTCAACAACCTGGAACAGATGCGCGCCATTATGGAGGCTGCCGACGAGACTGACTCCCCGGTCATCGTCCAGGCTTCTGCAGGCGCCCGTAAATACGCAGGTGCCCCTTTCCTGAGACACCTGATTCTGGCCGCCACTGAAGAGTTCCCCCATATTCCAGTCGTTATGCATCAGGATCACGGTACCAGCCCCGCTGTATGCCAGCGTTCCATCCAGCTTGGCTTCACCTCCGTGATGATGGATGGCTCACTGAAAGATGATGGCAAAACACCGTCTTCCTACGATTACAACGTTGATGTAACGCGTCGCACAGTAGAAATGGCACACGCCTGTGGTGTTTCTGTAGAAGGCGAACTGGGTTGCCTGGGCTCTCTGGAAACCGGACAGGCCGGTGAAGAAGACGGCGTCGGCGCAGAAGGCACCCTGTCACACGATCAGCTGCTGACAGACCCGGATGAAGCGGCAGAATTTGTAAAAGCCACTCATGTGGATGCCCTGGCCATTGCCTGCGGTACCAGCCACGGCGCCTACAAATTCACTCGTCCACCGACAGGCGATATTCTGGCGATCGACCGTATTCGTGAAATCCACCAGCGCATCCCGAACACCCACCTGGTGATGCACGGCTCCTCTTCTGTTCCCCAGGAATGGCTGAAAGTCATCAACGAAAACGGTGGCCAAATCCCTGAAACATACGGTGTACCGGTGGAACAGATTCAGGAAGGTATTCGTCACGGCGTTCGCAAGGTCAACATTGATACCGACCTGCGTCTGGCGTCTACGGGCGCTATTCGCCGCTTCATGGCAGAAAACCCTTCCGAATTTGACCCACGAAAATATTTCGCAGTGGCCACCAAAGCCATGAAAGATATCTGTATTCAGCGTTATGAAGCGTTCGGCGCTGCAGGTCAGGGTTCAAAGATTGGCAACACCAGTCTGGAAAGCATGTTTATTCGTTACGGTAAGGGTGAGCTGGACCCAAAAATCCAGTAAAACGGCCGTCGCTTGATTATCAGGTAGGGTAAGGCTCTCGCCTCAGCCCTCCTGCAAATACTGGGTTAAAAAGTGGCTCGAAATGCTCATTTACTCGCTTTAAACGACACTTTTTCGCCACTTTTTGCCTAGTTTCAGCTTTGCTCGCTAGTTTTGCGACAGCCTCGATAGGGCGGGAAGTGTCAGCGCCGTGAAATCAGGTGCCTTAACACTGACCCGGCAAATTTCAGAGTGGCAGAAAAAGAATCAGCACCAGACCTGGCCACATGCAAAGCCCTTACCTGAGAAAGGGGATAGGCCGACGGGTACGATTTGATTGGTTGCCTTTGTGACAAAAACGGCGTTCCTCTCGACCAGAAAACAGGGTCAGTAGAGGATGAGTCGTAACCATCAGCCGGGCCTGTTGGCCAGGTGTGGGCAGGAATAGGGAAACCCGGAGGATTGCACCTGGTTAGAATATCAGACCTGGCTGGCGTGATCATCTGCAATTCGGGCAAACAGGCATCTTCAGTTTGTACCACTGAGCGCCAGGCCAGAACAGGCGTCGATATCTCATTATTCTGCCAGTCTCTGCGGCTCAGTTTCAGAATCGGTTGCCTGCGAGCAGCATCGAGCTCAGCAAGATATTGCTGTTCATCAACATTCGCAGCTTTACAGGAATCTGAATATATATCTTCTATCGTTGTATTTTCAGAATCCTGCTTTGTCATAGCGTCTACGGCAAAGTTAGTTCGCAAATCACTTTGCCAGATTGACTCCATATCAACGCAAACTTTGCCCTCGTGGACCTTAACGTCGGTAAATACGTAACCATAACTAGCCATCTGGTCTGCCGAGGGCCATCTTGGGAACTTGTCCAATAGGCAGATGCCATCTTCGTTAAAGAAAGAGAACACTCTCAGATGGCGCTCAAAGGCTTGCGCATCACGGAGTTCTGAAAAACCATGGAGCACGATAATATCCATGGTGGACAGTTCCTTGATTTTTTCCGGGCCCAGGAAAGATTCATGAGGCAGTTGATGAAGGAACAGCAGCCGGGTGCCAGGGTTAAGCTGAGCAACTTTTCGTTTTCCTGAATCAAAAGAGACCAGGCAACAACCTATATGGTCAACAGTTGAATGCTCGATGAGGCTGTTACTGGCCTCCCTGGTAGTAAAGGTCTGATGCCCGGAACCATGACGCCAGAATAACTCAGAAGCATTGCGACCCCGGGATACAGAAACATTATCACGCTCGTTGTAGCGCCAGTCTTCACGGAACGTGGAGATATGCGAAATTGGTCCCACTAGAAAAAATCCTCAATTTTTATCCGGGCGCACGCCTCTGGAAAGTGATAGATAAGTGTTTGACCATACAACAATGAAAAAGTTTCACCTTCGATTGGCAATTTACTGAATTCAAGGCCCCTCTAATGGCTTCCTTCAGACCATCCCGTTGGCCAGCAACGCCCTTGTCATTCGGATTGCCTTCCCCTCTCAGTCCCGGCGGTTCAGGCTTGTTTCAGCCTGACGGGTTTGCCCGCTTCGCTGGGCATAAAAAAAGCCAACTTCCTGCGGGGTTGGCTTTTTTTATGCTTGAACTGCTTTAAATCATTAAACTCAACTGAGAATTAATGTTATAAAGCACTGCAGAATTTTTGCCGCAATATTTTTTCCGGAACAAACCCATATCTGAAAGGACCCGGCCTATGAAACCAACCGGTGTCCGCTCAAGCCGTAGCCTGTGCAGGTTTGTTTTCTATCGCAGCCATCAAACAGATTCAGGAGTGAGCCATGCTGTATGGGTTGGATATCGGTGGCACTAAAATGGAGCTGGCCGTTTTTGATCATGAGCATAACAAACTCGTGAGCAAACGCTTACCCACACCGACCGACTCCTACGATGCCTTTAAAAAAGCCATACGGGGGCTGGTATTAGAAACCGATCGTGAATTAAACACACGAGGTAGTGTAGGTATTGGTATTCCCGGATTTGTTAATCCTGATACCGGCAAGGCTCAGTGCGCTAATGTGCCCTGTACCAACAACCAGAATCTGCAAGTTGATCTTGAATTACTTCTGGATCGCCCCATCAAAATTGAAAATGATGCCAACTGCTTTGCCCTGTCGGAAGCCATTGGCGGAGCAGGCGATAAAATCCCTACGGTTTTTGGTGTGATTCTCGGAACCGGTTGCGGTGGCGGTCTCTATATCAACGGCAATATTCATGATGGTAGAAACAACCTGGCAGGCGAATGGGGACACACACCACTGCCCTACCATGTTTTCAAACTGGCTGGCGAAAACTTCCCCATCGTCAAGTGTGGCTGTGGCATGCACGGCTGTCTGGATAACTACTTGTCAGGCAGAGGTCTGGAGCTGGCATATAAGCATGTCGCCTCCGAGTCCCGGTCAGGCAAAGACATAGTACAACTATTCCGCCATCATGATGCCCGGGCAGAACGAGCTGTTGAGATTTATTGTGAACTGCTCGCTTCGGGACTGGGTGCCATGATCAATATTCTGGACCCCGGTGTCATTGTTCTGGGTGGCGGCCTGTCAAACTTTGATGAACTCTACGAACTGGTTCCTCCTCTGCTGCCAAAATACACTCTGAACATCGGACAACTGCCGGAGATTCGTAAGGCAGAATTCGGTGATGCCGGGGGTGTACGTGGTGCTGCTATGCTCAATGCCTGATTTCTGAAAAAAGTCTAAGCTTTCCTGCATGTCTTATTCGTCTACTTTATTCTTCTGATAGTAAGAGGCACCAATGACTCCTTACCAAAGGCTTGCAGGATGCCCGGGCTGCAATAAACAGTTCTTAAAAGTCAGCGCACTGATAATCAGACACCTCGGCACTATCCAGCTCATGGCTCTGTTCAGTTTTTGTTTTCACATGTCAGTGCAAGCGGATGACGGGGTTCAGATGAGTAAAATCCATGAAAACTGTCATAAAGCCATGCGGGACCGTCATCATTTCGACCCCTTTTATTTCCCCAAACGTCTGAGATGCAAAAGCGTCCTTTACACTGAAAAGGATATCTTTATCAAGAAGACCGCATTCGTGCCTCCCAACAGACTGGAATACACCTGTAGCCCACCCGCCAGAAATACCTCTGAGAAAGCCCAGTTATCTGATTGTCAGGCAATATCAAATAAAACCGTCCCCCCCAGCCGAGCCGTCAAAATACCCGACTACCCCTACCCAATCGTACTCATCAAAGACGATATCTATCTGCATCCCACGCAGACCCTGTCAGAACTCATTACCTCTGTCCTGTACAACGGTGGCAATCTGGCTGCTGTCTTCTTCCATGGCATGATCTACTGGGATATATGGCAAAATTATCAACTCTCTGACAATTCCATCGCTTTTCGACTGATGATGCTCGGCGTAGTCTGGAACTCCCTTGCAATCTATAAACACGGCCTGCATGCCATTAACACTCATCGCGAACATGAATTCACCACCTGGGAAACCGTTTTTGAAATGATCAGCATGCCCATTGAAATAGAGCTTGAAGCACCAGAAGTCATTAAGGCATTAAAATTATTACCAACTTTCCGGAACGATATCTATTTAACGAAAGATTTCCCGGACGACATCTATTTAATGAAAGAGCTGGTATTTTTTGGACTCACCTGGCTGAACTGCTATGTCACTGCAACTTCCTGGATTTCATACTCCCTGGACAATGCTTACCATGAGTACTGCCCGACCCTGGCTTCTGCCCCCGAAAACGCCCCCTGCATCAAACAGATAGAAGAAATGCACGTTCTTCTGGATCAATAGATTCCCACGTAACAAAAAACTTTACCCGGAATGTCTGACTGAAACAGGATGACCTGCTGCAGGTCTGAGCTTTTCCAGAAGGTCTCTGGCAACAGAAACAGAAATGTTTTTTTTCATTGAGATGAACTTAGCGGGTGTCGCAAAACTCCATTGTGCAAAAACCATTCTTTTTTACAATTTATCAAAAAGGTCTACGCTTCGCTGAAGATCTGATCCTTTAGAAAGGAAAAGTCACCGATGAATTCTTCCCATAATCCTGCAAGATGCCCGGGCTGCAATAAATTGCTTTCAAAAGTCAGCTCACTGAAAATTAAAATGCTTAGCACTGTTAAGCTCATTGCGTTACTCGGCTTTTATTTTCATATGGCGACACATGCGGACGACGGTGTTCAGATGAGTAAAACCCATGAAAGCTGTCATAAAGCTATGAGGGATCGTCATCAGGTTGACCCCTTTTATTTTCCCAGGCACCTGGTATGCCATACCATCCTTTCAAATAAGGAGCGTTGGATCTTCGAGAAAACTGTTTTTGTGCCTCCCAACACACTGGAATACGCATGTTACTCATTTCCCTCATTGACCTTTAACAGCTCTGGGAAAAACCTGCTCCCTGACTGTCAGACACTGTTGAAAATAGCTACCTACAGCAACCATGTCTATGAAATCCCCGACTACCCTATCGTGCCCATCAAAGATGATATCTATCTACATCCAGAGTCTTTATCAGAACTCGCTACTTATGCCCTGTACAATGGGGGTGGCAACCTGGTTGAAATTTTCTTCCATGGCATGATCTACCAGAAAATATGGAACACTTATCAGCTATCAAACAGTGTCTATGCCTTTCCGATGATGATGCTCGGCATGGTTTGGAACTCCCTTGAAGCCTATAAACACAGCCTGTACATCAACATCCATCGTAGCGAATTCAGCTTTTGGGAATTTGTGCTTGAATTGTTCAGTAATTGCATTGAGATAAGCCTTGGCACGCCAGATATCTTTGATGCCTTAAGCTTCTGGCCTAAGACTTTCCGGGGCAAGATTGAGGCAATGAAAGAAATAGCATTCTTTGGGTTGATCTGGATGAACTGTATGATCGCTTCACCCGCCCGAACTCCTAATCCCGGTTATGATGAGAATTGCCCTGACCCGGCTTCTACCCCCTCAAACATCCGCTGCAGCAAACAGATAGAAGAAATGCACGTTCTTCTGGACCAGTGACTTTGATAAAATCGTCGCAATCATTTAGTTACGAAATATCATCAATCCCCTGCAGGGCTGCCTGTAAGTCGACTAACTGCCCCTTTACTTTTTGATAAGTTTCATAGATTTTGATGGTTTCTTGCAGTTTGACATCATCCTCAAGTGACCTTCTGTCTGGATCATAAATAGCTGCAGCATCTTTTGCCAACTCCAATGTCTTCATTAATTCCGCGCAAATACTGACGTTACTGAGTGATTTGGGTGTAGGGCCAGCCTCAGGCTGGCGATTGACAGCCTGACTGCGATGATCCCCTGCAGACTGTGCATTTACAGTATCCACCTGCTTGTTCAGTTGCGCACTATGGTATGCGACTGTTGACTTTTTTACGGTACCGCGACGCATAGCCATGGCGTAGTTAATTACGTCCCGGGCGGCTTCCGAATCGATATCCACCCGGGGGACGTAAGTTTCCCATTTGCGGCTGATTTTAAGACACTCAAGTCGTAATTCGATAATGGCGTCGGTCAGCTGTTTTTTTTCTTCCTGACGTGCAGCAAGCTCAACCGACAGATTGCATTCTGTTGAACTCTCAGGGGCCTTTGCCTCTGGGGCCCTCGCTGCTGCCTTTGCATCTTTCTCCCGAACACCAACCAGAAAAGGGGAATCCTCAGGCACCTCAGGAAAGGTAATGGTGCACTCGTCCAGTTTTTTGGGTGCAGCATTTTGCTGTCTGTCGGAAGGAATATAGGGAAGAACATCTTTCGGCACGACAGGTAGCGTGTCAGTTATAGAATCATCGTCGTCTGGATCACGATTCAGGACTTCATGGGCAGCCGCCATGAGATCTTGCATGAAAGCCTCGTGACCAGGAATGGCCAAAACGGGAAAATTGGGTACCATATAATCACCACATAACCACCATGAAAAACATTTACTCCCAGAAAAAATGCCGAGAATAACTGACAGAACCACCAGAAATTTCCTGAAATTCACACCATACCCTCCAAAGGATATGCAGCCTTCAGAGTAGACCAACCTGTAAACTCTGGTTCCCACGCTTTCAGACCCTGAGGGTTCCTGCGTGGGGAATACAAAACCCTATTATGAAATTAAACAACCACAAGAGGTGATAACAAAAAATCAATTACCCATCCTTATTTCAGTGATTTTCACCATCTGATCATCACTGGCGGTTACCACATAGCGACCATCGTTAGTGAAGGCTGCTGAGTTGACTGCATCCTGATGCGAAATGGAGGCTTTCTCTACCCATGACCCATCGATCTCCTGACCAATGATTTTCGCCGTTCCATCTTTACTCGCGGTTACCACATGGCGACCATCAGCGCTGAAGATGGCTGAATTGACCTCGTCGTCATGAGCAATGGACGCTTTTTCTTCCCAGACTCCATCGGCATTCAAACCATAGATTTTCACCATTTTGTCGCGGCTGGCAGTCACCACATGGCGGCCATCGGCGCTGAAAGTGGCTGATATCACCGATCTCTGATGGCGAATGCTGGCTTTTCGTGCCCATGATCCATCGGCTTTCTGGCCATAGATTTCCGCCGAACCATCTTCACTGGCAGTCACCACATGGCTGCCATCGGGGCTGAAGCTAGCTGAATTGACCAAACGATTATGGCGAATGTCCGCCTTTTCTTTCCACGATCCATCGGCGTTCTGGCTATAGATTTTCACCATGTCATCACAGACGGAGGGGTAGGGGTATGGATCCATACTGTTTGCATACATTTGACCGACGGTCACCACATGAGTGCCATCGGGGCTTAAGGTGGCTGAGAAGACATGACAGTCAATGTCATGGGCAATAGTGTCTGTCTGCAGCCATGACCCATCGTCCTCCTGACAATGGATTCTCAACTTATTATCATTGCCAGTGGTTATCACATAGCGTCCATTAGTACTGAAGGAGGCAGACTGGACCGAACCTTCATGGGAAAGGCTGGCTTTTAGCACCCAAAATCCATTGGCATCCTGGCCATAGATTTTCGCCGAGCGATCACCGCTGGCGGTCACCACAAAAGTACCATCGGGGCCGAAGATCGCTGACTTGACCTTACGGCCATGAACAATGGTCACTTTTGCTTCCCACGATCCATCAACCTGCTGACCATAGATTTTCACTGAGCCATCATCACTGGCGGTGACCAAATGATTGCCATCGGGGCTGAAGGTGGCTGAATTGATAAAATCAGCATGAAAAATGTTTACTTTTACATCCCATGATCCACTGATGTCATAACCAGAGATTTTCGCTGTGTTATGACCGTTAGACGCTGTCTTGGTCACCAGATGAAGGCAGTCGGCGCTGAAGGTGGCCGATTCAACCCGGCCGCCATGAGAAATCTCGCTTTTTTCAGCTAATTTAAATGTTTCACATTTAGACATCAGTTCACTAATGGTGAAATAGAAAATAGCAGCAAATTCATTACTCTCCCGACGTGCAATAAGTGACTTGATTAGCGCCTCATCATTCGTAAACTGTCCCAACCAATCCTGGAGCTGGTTGTCATCTAATGCACTGACGATTGTTTCCAGTCGAGCCTGATGTGCCGAAGGAAACCGGTCATACCAGGCTTTTGCCAGAATACCGCCGTCTTTGATAGCATTTTTGAGGTTGGTGCATGTCCGTTTTAGAAGGGTTGCAGTTGGAAGATCCAAAGAGTCAATGATTTTATACTTCAATTCTAAGGGCATTTGCTCAAATAAAGATTCACACTGGCCAGATGTATTAATGTCTCTGCCCATTCCGATTCCGGTTGGCGGCTCTGATTGAGATCGCCCTGAGTGTGTCTGTATTGAATCGACAATTTTGGAATTGTCATTAATTTGCCTGATTTCTGGTGTCATTTCCAGCTCCTCTAAAATTTGTATTTGTCCTTATTTTGAAACGACATTAAAAGTGGATATGACAGGTTGGACACGGATTTGCAATAAAAGTTCATACTATGTTGGTAATGACAACCAACAGTGCTTGTGTTTTTCATCAAACACACTGGGTGGCGCCGCTTAGCGCCAGCTCACTCCGCTAAAGATTCCGGGCTTCAGTAATCAATAACAGTCTGCACTGGTCCAAATCAGCGAAGTCGATAATCCGCTGGATAGGATAAATCAACTCCAGAATCACCATTCGTTATAAATGCTTGCAGCTTCACAGATGCCAGAGTTACAAAACGATAGGGCAATAATCAAGGTGGGAGACAGTCGAGTCCGGTGGCAAATGAACTACCACCAGGTAACCAACAGAGCCTTTTGAAGTGAAAGCCGCCTGAAAAGTCTGGCAGGTTCTTATGTAGCACAGTGCCAGGCTATTATGATCGGCCACAGCACTTCTTGTATTTCTTACCGCTACCACAAACACAAGGATCGTTGCGACCCGGTGTTTTTTCTACCACCCTGGTGGTTGGCAGGTTCTTCAGTAACTCCAGATCAGAGACATCTTCCTGCTTCTCTTCATCTATCTCAATGGTGTAAAACCAACCATTCTCTTCAAAAATGGCCGACAGCTCCTGCTCACGCTCTTCATTCTGAACAACCACACTGGCAGGATTTTTCTCAGTACCCAGCCGGGCTGTTTTCTTACGCTCGAAACCCCGGTTGTGTTTATCCGCAAGGTTCATCAGACGGTTGCCTTCGGCATAAAGCATAGGTAGCCCACCACATTTGATCGTAAATTTTGTATCCGTACCCGATAACCTCTGAGCAGGGATAGCCAGTAAAACCGACGTAATCTACTGGATTTGAAAGGATTTAGCCAGAAGTCTGATGAATTTTTAGTCAAATTGCTCATTACTCAGCCTCCAAGGCCACGACTTCACGCCAGCGAGCCCTGATGACCAGTTCAAGAATGCCACCAGTGAAAACCGGGTCTATCCTTTCATCCATAGCCGCTATCTCCATAGAAATCTGCTACCAAGAGCTTTTTAGCCATGCAAACCCAACTTAAGTCCCGCAGGTAGAATGACTGAAATCAACGCGTAATACTTGACACTCTTTTTTTTATATTTGATTATCCGCATATTCAAATATTAAAACTTGTTCTTCAATTCATAAAACAACCTGAAGTAGTGAGGTCATCATGGCAGTAAAAGTAGGTATTAATGGTTTTGGCCGAATCGGCCGTCTGGTGTTGCGTGCAGCTTTTGACTGGCCAGAGCTGGAGTTTGTCAGAATCAACGATGTAGCAGGCAGTGCCTCAACCCTGGCGCACCTGCTGGAGTTTGATTCTGTTCAGGGTCGCTGGTCACGCAATATTTCAGCCACTGACAACCGCATTAACGTTGATGGCAGGACGATCACCTGCAGTCAGATAAAAGAAATAGACAACCTGGACTGGTCAGACTGCGATGTGGTTATCGACGGCACCGGCGTTCACAAGAAAACGTCAATCCTGCAAAAATACCTCAACCAGGGCGTCAAGAGAGTGATTGTAACCGCTCCTGTCAAAGAAGAAGGGGTTCTGAACGCCGTTATGGGTGTTAACGATCACCTGTTCGATCCGGAAACACACCGAATTGTAACGGCTGCATCCTGCACCACCAACTGCCTGGCACCTGTCGTAAAAGTTATTCACGAAAACCTGGGCATTGTTCGTGGCAGCATGACGACTATTCACGACATCACCAACACCCAGACCATTCTCGATGCTCCGCACAAGGATCTGCGTCGTGCCAGAGCCTGCGGTATGTCACTGATTCCCACCACCACCGGCTCTGCAACAGCCATCACCCACATCTTTCCGGAATTGAAGGGCAAGCTGAATGGCCATGCTGTTCGTGTGCCTCTGGCCAACGCTTCTCTGACCGATATGGTGTTTGAAGTGGCAAAAGACACCCGTATTGAAGAAGTGAACAGTCTGCTGAAGTCAGCCGCCGAAAATGAACTGGAAGGCATTCTCGGTTACGAGGAAAGGCCCCTGGTTTCTATCGATTATCTGGGCGATACCCGCTCCAGTATTGTCGATGCGCTCTCAACCATGGTGGTCAATGATCGAATGGTGAAGATCTATGCCTGGTACGACAATGAGATGGGCTATTCAGTCAGAACGGCTGAACTGGCCAGAAAAGTCGGGCTAGCAGCCTGTCGGACTTAAGCGTCCGTAGCGAGGATTGCAAGAAATTGAGGATAAAAAACTCTGTTTCTGAGGAGAATAGCGAGCTATTTGACGAAGAAACAGAGATTTTTAGACCAATTTATTGCAACCGCAGTAGGACAGTCTTAAGTCCGACAGGCTGCTAGGAGGCTGAGTTAATTTCAAACCCGGCCCTGAGCCGACCAAACCGAGTGTTATACGACGGACATTTATTACCGATGACGCCACTGTTTTCTATCTTGTTTCTCTGTACCGGAAACTCGGCCCGCTCTCAGCTGGCAGAAGCCATCTTTCGCAATATGGCCGATGATGACTTCAGAGTTTTCAGTGCCGGAACCCAGCCCCAGGGTATTGATGACAGAGTCTTTCAGACGCTGAAAAAACGGGGCATCGCCGCTGATGGCCTGACAAGCAAGAGCCTGGAGGATCTTGATGAACAGCATTTTGATTATGTTATCACCCTGTGTGATAACGCCAAGAACGAATGTGCTCACTACCCTCAATCGGACGCACTGTTACACTGGGATCTTGCAGACCCCAGACGACAGGAAGGTCTGAGCCCGTTTGAAACTACTGCCGACATTCTGGAAGGACACATCAAACTGTTTCTCCAGCTGAATACCCCCGGTGTTATCAAAAATGATTCCAATCCGGTCGATTTTTTCAAGCTGCTTTCTGACAATACACGACTGCGTATTCTTATGCTGATTGAGGATGAACATGAACTCTGCGTCAATGATCTGGTAGAAGCCCTTCAGGAAAGTCAGTCCAAGATTTCCCGTCATCTGGCACAGATGCGTTCTTTAAAAGTGCTGGGCTCCCATCGCCGTGCCCAGAACATTTTCTATCGCCTCAATCCCAATCTTCCACCCTGGATGAAGCTGATTCTGGCGGTAACAAGAACCGGCCAGCCGGACTTTATTAACCAGGAAAAGATCCGCCTGAAAGCACAGGCTTCAGACAGCAGCAGATAGGTCGGAAAGTATAATGTTAAAGAATCTGTCGTATGACCTCAGACAGTACTTGCTGGTGACGTTCAATTACTGGAATTTCACCCTGACCGATGGCGCCCTCCGGATGCTGGTGGTACTGCATTTTTACAGTCTCGGCTATCAGTCTCTGGAAATAGCCATGCTGTTTCTGTTCTATGAGTTCTTCGGTGTGGTAACCAACCTGGTTGGCGGCTGGCTGGCGTCCAGGCTGGGATTGAACCGCACGATGAACTTCGGCCTTGGCCTGCAGATTTTTGCTTTGTTGTTGCTTAGCGTACCTTCCCAGTGGTTATCGGTGCCACTGGTCATGTTTGCCCAGGCCCTTTCAGGTATTGCCAAAGACCTGAATAAAATGAGTGCCAAAACGGCCATCAAAAAACTGGTCAGTAGCAAACAACAGGGTAAGCTGTACCAATGGGTCGCTATCCTGACAGGATCAAAAAATGCTCTGAAAGGCGCTGGCTTCTTTCTGGGTGGTGCACTTTTATCACTGATTGGCTTCAGAAATACACTGTTTGCCATGGCGACAGTTCTGGCTCTGGTTCTGATTATGAGTCTGATCTGGCTGAACCGGGACTTCGGCAAGTCCAGAGCAAAAGCGAAATTTAGTCATATATTTTCTGACAACCGCGCCATCAACATCCTCTCAGCAGCCAGAATGTTTCTGTTTGGCTCCCGGGATGTCTGGTTTGTCATTGCCCTGCCGGTCTATCTCTCTGGTGTCTTTGGATGGAGTCACTCTGAAACCGGTGGCTTTATGGCCCTTTGGGTGATGGGTTATGGGTTTGTGCAAGGGCTGGCGCCACGAATTACCGGCAATGAAAGTGACTCACCTCCCGGACGCAGAGCTGCCACTGTCTGGGCAGCAGCACTGTTATTATCCGCAATAGCTGTTGCCTCGGGCATCCAGCTGGAATGGCACCCTGAGCTGACTATTATTGCCGGACTGCTGGTGTTTGGTGCCATCTTCGCTATTAACTCCTCACTGCATTCATACCTGATTGTCAGCTATGCCCGGGAGGATGGAGCGTCCATGGATGTGGGATTCTATTATATGGCCAATGCCATGGGTCGACTGACGGGTACCCTATTATCAGGATGGCTGTTCCAGTTGGGTGGACTGACTGTCTGCCTCTGGGTATCCTGCCTGTTTGTTGCCTTGACTACATTGATCTCCCTTGGCCTGCCGAGGCTGCATCCTCATGCTCCCTCTCCCGTTAACAAGCTTTAAGACACAGGCTGAATCCATAAAAATATGCACAAATGTACCAATAAAGCCGCTAATTTAGTCAACATCCAGTTTGAAAAGGTCAAGAGAGTGTCAGAACCCACAAAAAAAGCTCTGAAAAGTTCAATTACTATAATCCCTGTGCCATTATTCAATATTTAATCATCAGGGCAGGGTTCTCCCTGTCTATACCGGGTCTAAGCCCTTGACTGGCAGGACTTTGACCAACCCATTGGAGAAAAATAGTGAAAAAGGTTCTCAAAGTAACCACGTTGGCCGCAGTAGTTGCTCTTGCCGCAGGTTGTAGGGAAAACACCCAACCCGTTACTGAAGAAGTCAAGCTGGAATCCCCTGAGCAGAAAGCCGCCTACGCAATGGGGGCTTCGCTAGGCAACTACGCAGATCAAACCCTCAAGCAGCAGGAAGAAATGGGTATCACCATTGACCGTGAACTGCTCAAGAAAGGATTTATGGAAGCCTTGAATGGCGAGAGTAAGCTGAACGATGAAGAGATTCGCACCGCCCTGCAGGGTCACGAAGAGCGTATCCGACCCATCATTGAGAAAAAGGTTCAGGAGCGTCTGGACGAAGACCGCAAGAAGGGAGAAGACTTCCTGAAGGAAAACGCCAAGAGAGAAGGCGTGAAAACCACTGATTCAGGTTTGCAGTACGAAGTCATTGAAGCCGGTAAAGAAGATGCAGCAAGGCCGGGCCCTGAAGACCAGGTCACCGTTCACTATACGGGCACCCTGATCGATGGCACCGTTTTCGACAGCAGTGTTGAGCGCGGCCAGCCAGCTACCTTCCCTCTTAACGGCGTGATCAAAGGCTGGCAGGAAGGTCTGCAATTGATGCCGGAAGGCTCCAAGTACAAGCTGTATATTCCAGCTGAACTGGGGTACGGTGATCAGGCTGCAGGGTCCATCCCACCAGCTTCTACACTGATCTTCGAAGTTGAACTGCTGGATATCGCTGACGACAGCGATAAAACCAAAAATGACAAAAACAGCACTGACAAGAAGTAATTCCTGACTATCGTTTTCAGTCAGTCAAAAAGGCCGGAGATCTTCCGGCCTTTTTTTATGTTAAAAAATGAGTACAGGTCGATACCAAAGAGAATCTGAAACGTTGTCGGCTCCCATTAATCTATACTGGTCTCCTGCTTAGAAAATTGTCAAAGAAACTCTATTGAGGAACTACAATGCAGCGTTCAGGTGTAGCTCTTGTATTGACTCTTCTTCTGGTGGCGGCCGTTAGTTATGGCTATGTCTTGTCCGATCCTGTTCTTGTTGATATTGACCATCGTACCGGTCAAAAGCCTTATATCACCAGAGACTATTATCCTGACTGGCTGAGTTCTTCAAAAAGCCTTTCCGGATTTTGGCTGTCCTATGCCCGACAATGGTTAGTGGATCATGGGAGTACCAATGAACAGTTTGAGCTCATCAAAAGTGAGTTGTTCATCAGCGACATAAACCCAGAAGATCCTGTGCTTTTCTCCGACGCAGAATTATCAGCACTCAATGCAGGTATTCCCGGCAGGCCTGAACGGCCACCTTTTGAAGAGGCTTCCTCTTTAGACACTGGCTTTCGCGGCAGTCCAACTGCCAGGATATCCGAGCTTTTTGATCGTGCCGGTGGCATTGATGACATTCAACAATTGTTTGCAGAACAAAAACTAACCCCATCCAGGCTGGTTGAAGATATTTATCTCTGGTACGAAAAAAAGCTGCCAGAAGGCATGAAGGATGTGCTGATCGAGCAAGACAAAGATCTGGCAATGAGAGTAGCTGAATTCTCAGATCGGCGATGGCTAAAGTGTATTTCAGAATACCGGGGTGTTATTGAAGAGTGTAAAAAACAGCGGATTATCGGTGAGCTGGAAGGCATTCCTATTGCCGTAAAATCAGAAGTCAATGTTGCAATGTATTACCCAACCGCAGGCGTTTATCGTAGAAAAATGTTCTATCGTTCGCCTTTTAAAAAGGTGTATCAAGATACTGAATCTGAAGTGGTCAGATTGTTAAGGAGTGAGGGTATTATTATCCTAGGGCTAACCCATCAACATATTTTCGGGCTTGGGGCAACGGGAGAAAATCCTCAATTTCCCAGGATCTCTAATCGATTCAGTCCTTCTCATATCCCGGGTGGATCATCAAGTGGCAGTGCCCTGATGGTTGCCCTTGGCCTGTCACCGCTAACAGTAGGTACTGATAGTGGAGGGTCTGTAGCCATTCCTGCCTCATTAAATGGTTTACCCGGTCTTAAACCCACCACAGACAAACTGTCCACCAAAAATTATGACATCTCAGCGCCGGGTCTGACGGCTATTGGACTTATTGGTGACCGTTTTAAAGATATTGCCCTCGGTTATCAGGTTTCAAGCGGGCGTCATCCCACCCTTCAGGTGGCTGAGGTTTTGAAGACCCTCAAAATAGGTCTTGATCCTGAGTGGCTTGAACATGCAGATAAAGAAGTTTCAAAGAAGACATTTGAATGTCTTGACCGACTGGCAACCAGACTTAAAAAACGCCAAAGTCGCAAAGACAGCCTCTTTGTCAGAATGCAATTTATGCCTGAAAACTTCAGAAAACGGCTCTGGGCGACACATATGATCCTGTTTGGGCATGCAGCAGCGGAGAGAAAATTTAAATTTATGGACTCAGGCTTAATACCGTATGAAACCCAAGTTGCTCTGTTGATGGGCAAGGCCCTGTCTTATGAACAAGTCCAGCGAGCCAAACAAAACCAGAGAGACCTGGTCGGTCATTTTGAAAACAATATATTTTCAAAAGTTGATGTTATTGCCATGCCTACGACCTTAACGCCTGCTACAGCCAAATTGAAACACTGGCTAACAAATACAGCTGGCGAGTTGAATTTTGCCACCACGTATCTTCTGGCATTCAATGCTTCGCTGGCCAACCTGACAGGCAGCCCAAGGATAACCATCCCCTGCGGCTTTAATCATGAAGATCTGCCTTTTGGTCTTCAGCTAATGGGTGCTTTTCATAGTGAATACCTGTTGCTTGCAATTGGTAATTTGCTTGAACAGGAAATGGACGGAGAACTCAGAAAAAAGGCGGATAGCAACACGTTTTTGAAACGTTTTAAACCCTATCAAAAACTTTCCCCTGATGATGGTGGCAGTGTGCCTTATAAAGTCAGGAAAGGAGATTTGTAGCTATTGCGCACCATGATGGTCAAAATTCCTTTCGCAGCACTGCTGCTTCCGCTGCCATCCCTTCGAAGTTGACTGCTGGATATCGCTGACGACAGCGATAAAACCAAAAATGACAAAAACAGCACTGACAAGAAGTAATTCCTGACTATCGTTTTCAGTCAGTCAAAAAGGCCGGAGATCTTCCGGCCTTTTTTATGGTCAATTCACAGCTTTGCGAGAAAAATCCGAGTTAAAAAATGAGTACAGGCCAATACTAAAGAGAACCTGAAACGTTTCCGGCTCTCGTTAATCTATACTGGACTCCTGCATAGAAAATTGTCAAAGAAACTCTATTGAGGAACTACAATGCAGCGTTCAGGTGTGGCTCTTGTATTCGCTCTTCTTCTAGTGGCGGCCGTTAGTTATGGCTATGTCTTATCCGACCCTGTTCTTGTTGATATTGATCGTCGTACCGGGCAAAAACCTTATATCACCAGGGACTATTATCCTGACTGGCTGAGTTCTTCAGAAAGCCTTTCCGGATTTTCGCTGTACTATACCCGAAATTGGGTAGTGGGTCTTGGGAGTATCAATGAACAGATTGAGTACATCAAAAGGCAGTTGGTCATGAGCTGCATAAACCCTGAAGATCCTGTGCTTTTCTCCGACGCAGAATTATCAGCACTCAACGCAGGTATTCCGGGCAGGCCTGAGCGGCGACCTTTTGAAGAAGGTCCTTTTGAAGAGGCTCCTTCTTTAGACAATGTCTCTCGCGGCAGTCCAACTGCCAGGATATCCGAACTTTTTGATCGTGCCGGTGGCATTGATGACATTCAACAATTGTTTGCAGAACAAAAACTAACCCCTCCCAGGTTGGTTGAAGATATTTATCTCTGGTACGAAAAGAAGCTGCCAGAAAGTATGAAGGATGTGCTGATTGAACAAGACAAAAATCTGGCAATGAAAATGGCTGAAGCCTCGGATCTGCGATGGCGGAATTGTACTTCAGCATACCTGGGTGTTATTGAAGAGTGTAAAAAAAAACGGATTATTAGAGAGCTGGAAGGTATTCCTATTGCCGTAAGCTCAGAAATCAATGTTGCAGGGTATTACCCGACCGCTGGCCTTCGTCGCAAAATGGCCTATCATCCGACCTTTTACATGGCGTTTGAAAATACTGAATCTGAAGTGGTCCAACGGTTAAAGAGTGAGGGAGTTATTATTCTGGGGTCAACCCATCAACATATTCTCGGGCTTGGAGCAACGGGAGAAAATCCACAATTTCCCAGGATCTCTAATCGATTCAGTCCTTTCCATGTCGCGGGTGGATCATCCAGTGGCAGTGCCCTGATGGCTGCTCTTGGCTTGTCGCCATTAACAGTAGGTACCGATAATGGAGGGTCTGTATCCATTTCTGCCTCATTGAATGGTTTACCCGGTCTTAAACCCACCACAGACAAACTGTCCACCAAAAATTATGACTACGCAGTGCCGGCTCTGACGGCTATTGGACTTATTGGTAACCGTTTTAAAGATATTGCCCTCGGTTATCAGGTTTCAAGCGGAATTCATCCCACCCCTCAAGTAGCTGAGGCTTTGAAGACTCTAAAAATAGGCCTTGACCCTGATTGGCTTGAACATGCAGATAAAGAAGTTTCAGAGAAAACATTTGAATGTCTTGACCGATTGGGAACCCAACTTAAAAAACTGCAAAGTCACAAAGACAGCCTCTTTGTCAGAATGCAATTTATGCCTGAGAACTTCAGAAAACGGCTCTGGGCGACCCATATGATCCTGTTTGGGCATGGGGCAGCGGAGGGGAAATTCAAATTTGTAGGCAAGACTGATGGTATGGACTTACCCCATGAAACTGAAATGGCTCTGTTGATGGGCAAGGCCCTGTCTTATGAACAAGTCCAGCGAGCCAAACAAAACCAGAGAGACCTGGTCGGTCATTTTGAAAACAATATATTTTCAAAAGTTGATGTTATTGCCATGCCTACGACCTTAACGCCTGCTACAGCCAAATTGAAACACTGGCTAACAAATACAGCTGGCGAGTTGAATTTTGCCACCACGTATCTTCTGGCATTCAATACTTCGCTGGCCAACCTGACAGGCAGCCCAAGGATAACCATCCCCTGCGGCTTTAATCATGAAGATCTGCCTTTTGGTCTTCAGCTAATGGGTGCTTTTCATAGTGAATACCTGTTGCTTGCACTTGGCAATTTGCTTGAACAGGAAATGGACGGAGAACTCAGAAAAAAGGCGGATAGCAACACGTTTTTGAAACGTTTTAAACCCTATCAAAAACCATCCCCTGATGATGGTGGCAGTGTGCCTCATAAAGTCAGGAAAGGAGATTTGTAGCTATTGCGCACCATGATGGTCAAAATTCCTTTCGCAGCACTGCTGCTTCCGCTGGCGCCCAGGAGTCTGGTGGCACCCTCGTTTGGGCGAGGGTTTGAACGTTTTTGCTAAAAAGGCTCAGACTCCGAGTGTTCTATACTTCGCTCCTGTTGAAAAAATTGTTAATGATAATCTATTGAGGAACTCTAATGCGGCGTTCAGGTGTAGCTCTTGTATTCACTCTTCTTGTGATGGCAACCGGCAGTGATGGCTATGACTTATCTGACCCTACTCTTGTTGATATTTATAACCCTTGCCGGCAAAAGCCTTATATTTCCTGGGACTATTACCCAGACTGGCTAAGCTCTTCACAAAACCTTTCCGGATTCTGGCTGTCCTTTGTTCGAAGTTGGGTAGTGGGTCATGGGACTGTTGATCGACAGATTGAGTTCGTCAAAAGTCAGTTGGTCATGAGTGGCATAAACCCTGAAGATCCTGTGCTTTTCTCTGAGGCAGGATTGACGGCTCTCAATCCAGGTATTCCGCACAAGCCAGAACGGGCTCCTTTTGAGGAGACAGCTTCTGAAAAGACATCTCCTGAAGAGACAGGCTCTCGTGGCAGCCCAACGGGCAGGATATCCGAACTTTTTGATCGTGCCGGTGGCATTGATGATATTCAGCAATTGTTTGCAGAACAAAAACTAACCCCTTCCAGGCTGGTTGAAAATATTTATGACTGGTACGAAAAACAGCTGCCTGAAAGCATGAAGGATGTGCTGATTGAGCAAAACAAAGATCTCGCCATGCGTACGGCAAGGGCCTCCGATCAGCGGTGGCTAAAGTGTATTTCAGCGTATAATGGAGTTATTGAAGAGTGTAAAAAGCAACGGATTATCAGCGAGTTGGAAGGTATTCCTATTGCTGTAAAATCAGAAGTCAATGTTGCAGGCTATTACGCGACCGCTGGCGTTAATCGAAAAAAAATAGCCGATCAATCGCTTTTTCCCATTGTCACTGAAGAGACTGAATCTGAAGTGGTACGATTGTTAAAGCATGAGGGTGTTATTATCCTGGGCCTAACCAATCAACATCTTTTCGGGCTTGGGGCAACGGGAGAAAACCCCCACTTTCCCGGGGTCTCTAATCGATTCAGTTCTTTCCATGTCGCGGGTGGATCATCCAGTGGCAGTGCCCTGATGGTTGCCCTTGGCCTGTCGCCATTAACAGTAGGGACTGATGGTGGTGGCTCTGTATCCATTCCTGCCTCATTAAATGGTTTACCCGGTCTCAAACCCACATCTGACAAGTTGTCCACCAAAAATTACATCAACGCTGAGTTAGACATGGTGGCTATTGGGCTCATCGGTGAGCGTTTTAAAGATATTGCTCTGGGCTATCAGATTGCAAGCGGACGTCATCCCACCCTTCAAGTAGCTGAAGCTTTGAAGACTCTAAAAATAGGCCTTGATCCTGACTGGCTTGAACATGCAGACAAAGAAGTTTCAGAGAAAACATTTGAATGTCTCGACCGATTAGGAACCCGACTTAAAAAACTGCAAAATCGCAAAGACAACCTGTTCGTCAAAATGCAGTTTACCTCTGAGAATTTCAGAAAACGGCTCTGGGCAACCCATATAACCCTGTTTGGGAGCTGGGCAGCGAAAGGGAATCTCAATTTTTTGGGCAAAGGTATACCTTATGAAACTGAAATGGCCCTGTTAATGGGCAAAGCCCTGTCTAATGAACAGGCCGAACGAGCCAGACAGAACCAGAAAGTGCTGGCAGATCACTTTGAAAAAAATATCTTCTCAAAGGTTGATGTTATTGCAATGCCAACAACGTTAACGCCTGCTCCGGCCAGAGTGAACCACTGGCTAACAAATACCGCTGGCGAGTTGAATTTAGCCAAAGCTTACCTTCTGGCATTTAATACTTCACTGGCCAACCTGACAGGAGGTCCCAGGGTGACCATTCCCTGCGGCTTTAATCATGAAAACCTGCCTTTTGGCCTTCAGTTAATGGGAGCAATTGACAGCGAATATCTGCTGCTTGCCATTGGCAGTTTGCTTGAGCAGGAGATGGCTGAAGAACTCATGAAAAAGGCAGAGAGCAATACGTTTTTGAAAGGTTTTAAACCCCATGAAAAACCATCCCCTGACGCTCATCTGCCCCATAAAGATTTATAGCTATTGTAAACGGGCTGATAGCGGCTGCTGCACCAAAAAATGAACGATTTGAATCCTCAACTGTCAAAAGTTATATACACAATGCAATAGAGGAGTGCAGGGATGCTGAAGTGCTTTTTCTTGTCAAAACAGTGGGCCATATGGGCCTGGGGAGGGCTTGCCGCCCTGCTCACCTCTATATTTATTGAAGTCAGCATGATGGTCAGAATGAATGAATGGTATGGCGAGATGTGGAATATGATGCAGCTGGCCAAACCGGAAACCATTGACCGTTTCTGGGAACTGATTCTTCTATTCTGCGCCATAGTTTTTCCCTATATTTTACTGAGAACCCTTTCCAGCTTCCTTTCACAGCACTTTTGCTTCCGCTGGCGGCAGGCCATGACCCTCGCTTACCTGCCCTTCTGGCAAAAAGTAGATAGTGACATTGAAGGCGCCTCCCAACGCTTGCAGGAAGATCCCCAGCGTTTTGCCAGAGTCACCGAACTGCTGGCACTGGGACTGTTTCGCTCCATTCTGACATTGATCGCCTTTATCCCCATTCTCTGGACGCTCAGTGAGGAGATTTGTGGCAAGCTGGCGGACTGGCTCAACAGCCCCGCTTTTGCGGAGAACTATGATAAAATTCCGCTATCCCTGAAAGGCATGGAAATCATGAGTCAGATACCTGGTTCCCTGCTGTGGTTTTCCTGCCTGTTGTCTTTCAGCGCCGTCATCATCTCCTACGTTGTGGGCATCCGCCTGCCCGGCCTTGAATACAACAACCAGAAAGTCGAAGCCCGCTTCAGAAAACAGCTGGTTTATGCTGAAGACGATAAAACCTACGCCAACACTCCAACGCTGCTGGAGCTGTTTACGGGACTGCGTTTGAACTATTTTCGACTGTTTCTCAACCACTCCTACTTTTCACTCTGGCAAAACTTCTTTTTCCAGTTTGTGTCTATTGCCGACCTGATGGTCATTGGTCCGGGTGTTATTTACGGCATCATCCTGATGGGGACTTTAAACAGAGTGTCCCATGCATTTAGCAGTGTTTCAGACAGCCTTTCCTACTTTACTGAAAACTGGGCAAACGTCACTGAGTTGTTATCCATTGTTAAACGCCTGAGAGAGTTTGAAGTGAATATCGGTTATCGTTCTGAATCGGGGTCGTCCGGACTGTTTAAAACTCAATACAAATCTTAACTCTGCGCTCGCATTGCTCCTGCATCCATGCGCAGCAAATTGGTCGGCCTTCTGGATCTTTCCGGGTCGTTTAATATCCTTCATAACTAAAGCATCGGCCACACTTCAGAAAGCAAATCTATCACGGGGGGCTTAATAATATGAAAATTAATATAATCAGACATTTTTTAATTCTTCTAATTACTTTTTTTATTTCAAATGCGGTATCTGCCCAATCAATCTGTCCTATTTGTCTTGAAATATTGCACTACGAGGATAAAGGTATTTCTTTATGCTGTCAGCATGAATTTCATGAGCGTTGTATTTCACGCTGGAATAAAAGAGAGAAAAAAGACACATGCCCAATATGCAGAAAGGAACTAATCTATCATCACGATTTGCATATTTTAAAAGCTCATGACTTATGCGGAAAAGTTCCTTACATTAAAATTGAAATCACACCCCACCTTTGCTCTTTTTCTGAACTTTTCTCTGTCAGATCAAGAGTAGATGAGGTTTTATCTGTAATCTTAAAAAAAGAAATTGATATGAGATTGGAAGAAGAAATAGAACGCTTAAGATTGAAGATCATTAATTTACATCTTGTTGACGATGATGACGATGACGATGACTTGTGAAAGCATTACAGTCGTTCTGTGCTATCAAGCTGATTGAAACCGGAATGCTGACCTGCCGTGTTGACGTGTCTGATCCAGTAAAATTGCGGCCCCGGTGCGACCCAATAGCCGGTTCAGTAGCGATCTACGCTGGTTGGTATTGATGGGAATGACATTACAATACTTGTCCTATACTCTGCTGTAGTTAACGGGGGAGTTACATCATGGATAATGATCAGAAAACACTTTACGAGTCCGACTTCTATAGTTGGACTAAACAGCAGGCTCAACTCATTAAAGAACGCCGGTTCGACGAACTTGATCTCGATAACCTTGCTGAAGAAGTGGAAGATATGGGGAAGCATGAGCCGCGTTCATTAACCAGTCACCTGATGCAACTGCTCATGCACTTATTAAAATGGCAATACCAGCCAGAGCGACGTTCAAGAAGCTGGCGGGACTCCATCATTTTACAAAGAGCCAAGGCTAAAGATGTACTTGATGAAAACCCCGGTCTGAAGCCCAGGAAGGCAGAACTGTATAAAAAAGCCTACCAAAAAGCCGTCGTCCTTGCGGCCAAGCAAACCGAGTTGCTCCTTAAAACCTTCCCTTCAGAATGTCCGTGGACGTATGAAGAAGTCATGCACGATGACTTTCTTCCAAAGGACCCGCCGCACTAGGAGCCTGACCGAGAATGGCGTAACTAGATCCCCAGAGGCTCTCTAAAATTTCAGGATGAGCAAAAAACATCCAATTTTTGGTGTAATTTTGCTCATTTTTGCAAATTTAGGCCTTTTCACAGCCTTTATGCCGCTTTTTTAACCCCTTTTAAATTCTCAAGACGGATTGATCCCGTTGAAGCGGCCTTCACAAATTTTTTGAAATTGTGTGCCGTGCATACCAGTGAGAACTCTGCTTCTACCTTCTCTTTACCACGAAGGCTAAAACTCCTGAACCCTGAGTTTTTTATATGACCAAACGGTGGCTCTGCAATGACCTTACGACGCTCATAGATTGCTTTCGCACTGGCTGTCTCCATTTTCTTGTTCATACGTTGCCGCGCGGGCTCAAACTTGTCTGTGCGGATGACCCTGCCAGCATCCTTTTTTGAGCCACTGCATTGTGAACGGTAAACACACTTCCTGCATGCGTCCTTGTTCGCCCGGTAACTCTGCCTCTTGGCCTTGCTGTCTGGGTTAGTTATCAGCTTCTCCCCAGCCGGACAGATAAACACATCCATTTCTGCATCGTAGTCAAAATCTGCTTTGACAAACTTACGCTCAGAGTCCTTAAGCTGGGTATCTGCTGGCTTCTCTTTTCTGTCGGTGGCTATGTAGCCATCTATTTCATGCTTATCCAGCACATGCAGGTTTGGCCCTGAGAAATAACCATTATCCATGCTCACCTTATCCACAACAGCACCATCGGTTGTCTCAGACAGTGCTTCCAAAGCAGGCTCTGCCTCCTGAACATCATTGGCTTGCTGGCTGATGTGCTGGCCGACGATGATCTGATTATCAGCATCTACGGTGATTTGAGCATTGTAGCTGTACTCACAGTAACTTTTCTTGCTCATGATCCGGGCATCATGGTCTGCAAAGCTTATCTGCCTTTTGTCGTCAATAGGCTCATCAGGGTTCAGGGCTTTTTCGCGTTCTTCAAGGGCTTCTTTGGCCGCTTTGATTTTTTTCAGACGCTCCTCTTTAAACTGGAGGTCTTCAGGAATGCTGTAGCCGTTGCTTGCTTTGTAGGCGTCGTCTTCTTCCTGGTCGCACTGACTGGCTTTTTTGATCAGCTCATCCACTTCTGCACTGAGTTCTGCCTCTTTAGCCTTGAGCCTTCCGTAGGTCATGGCCTTGTGCTTTGAGCTGTTGGCTTTGAACTTGGAGCCATCCAGGCTGATATGGCCCAGTGATGCCATTTTGAGCTCCATGGCCAGTTTGACGGACTGTTTGAAGCAGTCATGAAAAAACGACAGATTTTCCTTACGAAAATCTCCCAGAACCCTGAAATTTGGGCAGTTCATTTGTGAGATATACATGAACGCCAGATCTTGTCGACACCGTCGCTCAATCTGACGGGAGCTGAAAACACCATGGCTATAGGCGTAGATCAGAATAGCGACAATGAGCTTTGGAGGGTAAGCGTGCTGACCAAGGTGGTGATATTTTTTTTCAACCTCAGACGTATCGATGTTCTGAAAAATGCTTTCATAAACGAAACAATCATGGTCTTTGGGAAGCAGGTCGAAAATGTTGGTTGGGAACAGCAGATGCTGGTCAAACTCAACAGGGCTGTCCTTGAATTTTGGTGGTGGTGACATCTGGCATCATCGGAGTTGGTTTAAGGCTTATCATAACAGATAAGCCTATTCTCGGTCAGGCTCCTAGGAGCCTGACCGAGAATAGCTGCCCTACTGCGGCGGCAGCAAATTGGTCTGAAAATCCGCTTTTGTTCGTCAAATAGCTAGCTATTCTCCTCACAAAACCGAATTTTCATCCTCAATTTTCTGCCGTCCTCGCTACGGGCGCTATTCTCGGTCAGGCTCCTAGTAGGCTGACCGAGAATAGCGCCCGTCTGGGCGACCCCGTCCAGGCGACCCCGTCCAGGCGACCCCGTCTGGGCGACCCCGTCTGGGCGACCCCGTCTGGGCGACCCCGTCTGGGCGACCCCGTCTGGGCGACCCAACAACTCTTCAATGCTGAGCAACAATGCCCTTCTCTATTCGCTGACTCAGATCAGCCAGCAAATAACTGAAGCTTTTAACCCATTGCTCAGGAGTGCTTCCTTTTGGGAGATTTCTGGTTAACCTGACGGTGCGAAATTCAACGCTTGCCTGTTTTTTAAGGAGGGTAAAACTGGCATCCAGCTCCATGTTATTGCCAGACCAGGCCAGATTATTAATGTCAACTGCCACAGCAATATCAGGTGCCTGACTCCTCAACCAGGGTCCGGCCTGAATATCAGAGTGAGGAAATAATGCCATCAGATTCTGAGTCAGGGTACGTGTGATTGCATCCTGTAGTGGTTCACCCCAACGCTGATTATCGAAGCGGATAAGTTTGTACCCCCCGTCGTTTATAATCAGACCAGATCGATCCATCCAGCCCGGGATTCTGGCCGGAGCCACTCCGATTGACGATACTCTAGTCTGACCGGACTCCCCCTCAACTACCGGCTTCAGAGTGTAGTACTGAAAAGGTCTGACTTGACTCACGCAGGCCGACATAAGAAACACGGCAATCAGAGGCAGAAACCATTTAACATGACTTTTCATGACATTACTCCCCTGTATCTCTGCCCAACAACACTGAACCCGGCTGTTCTTCCAACAACTCTGCCAGCTCCCTGACAGCATCTGCCGAGCGACTGATATCCTTACTGCTGCGATCCAATTGATACATCAGAGGCGAGTCAGGTGCCAGGGTATCACTCAGTTCCATTGTCGTTTGCTCCAGTGCTTTCAGGACAGCTTCTACAGAGGATAATACCTCGCTTACCCGACCAAGCGTTTTTGGCAGTTCTCTCTCAATAGCCTGAGACATCTGGTTCATGCTATCAGCCATAGGGACAAATTCATCCCTGATGTCTGACATGCTTTTAGCCATATCCTCTGACATAGCCCCAAACTGTGAAAAAGCCTTATTGAGTTTTGTCGGCATCTGCTGAAATGCCTGACTGCTACTGATGGTATTCAGGTTGTGGGCAATACTTTTCAAGTCTGCTATAAGCGCAGGCAGGTTCATTTCGTCCAGATCTTGAGTAATGGTTTCAAAATCAGTGGGCACCGTCGGGAGCTGAGGGTATTGTGTAGAGACAGGAATCGTTCGCGCACTGGTTTTGTAGAAGTCCACTTCGACGTACAACAATCCTGTGAGAAGACTCTGGGTTTTGAGCTTGGCTGCCAGTCCCCGGAACACCAGTTGCTTCATGATATCTTCAGGAACTTTTCCTCCCTTACCAATAACCATGTCCGGATAGATATCGATAATCACCGTATTTAATAACTCTTCCTTGTCCACATACAGCTGGGTGCGGATATCCGTGACTTCACCAATTTTGACCCCTCGCAGCGTAACAGGAGCTCCAATATTCAGACCCATAACACTACTGTCGTAGATCAGCTCATAACGCTCTTTGCTGTGACTGGAGTAACTGCCCTGGCCTACAAAGATGGCAAGACCCACTGCCAGTCCGATCATGGTAATCACGAACAGACCGGCAAAAATGGAGTACCTTTTTTTATTCATCGTCCTCTTTCCCCGGAAGCCCGCTGATGGCTCTTCTCAGAAGCCCGCTGATGGCTCTGCCCTCGGGACAGAAAGTCTCTGACCAGGGGCTGAGAGCTGTGATTCAGCATATAGGACGGAGCCCCCGTATCCAGCTGTGTTTTAGTCTGCGCATCGAGAAATACGCCATTGGAGCCTATGGCAAAAATACTTTCCAGTTCATGGGTTACGATCACAATCGTTACTCCCAGTGACTGACTGAGCTGAAGAATCAGATCGTCCAGCCGCCTGGCACTGAGAGGATCAAGACCGGCTGACGGCTCGTCGAAAAACAGCACGTCAGGGTCCAGAGCCATAGCCCTGGCCAGACCGGCACGCTTGGCCATACCACCACTGATTTGTGACGGATAATAGTTTTCATAGCCTGCCAACCCGACCAGAGCCAGCTTGTAACGCACCAGATCGAATACCTCTGCCGGTTTCATCCGGGTATATTGGGTGAGAGGAAAACCGACATTTTCTGCCAAAGTCATGGCACTGAACAGGGCACCACTCTGATAAGTGACTCCCCACCGCTTCCGCATTTCCAGCTGCTGGTTGTCTGTGGCAGAAAAATAGTCCCGCCCCTCATAGGCAATGGTTCCGGCGGCTGGCTGATAGAGTCCGATCATATGCTTGAGCAAAGTGCTTTTACCACAACCACTACCTCCCATGATCACAAACACATCGCCTTTGTGAACCTTAAAGGTCAGGTCCTGCTGTATAAGGTTGCTGCCGTATTTCATAGTCAGCTGGCTGACTTCTATTGCTGCGCTTTTTCTATCCGTAGCTTGGGGACCTGGCTGCTCCATTATCAAATACCCATCTGGAAATAGAGAATATTCAGACCTGCATCCGCGACCACCAGATAGACAATAGCAGTAACCACCGCCGTAGTGGTTGCCTTACCCACTGCCGCAGAAGAGCGGCCACAGGCCAGTCCGGCCTGACACCCGGCAAAACTGATCAAAATAGCGAACACCAGACTTTTAAATAAGCCTGTCATCACATCGGCCATGGCGAAGGAACCGGAAAGCTGATAAAAATACTGGGTGAAGGTGATGTCCATACTGAGAGCCACAGCCGAGCCTCCCAGCATTCCCAATACATCGCTATAAAGCGTCAACAATGGCATGGCCACAATAAGGGCCAGCATTCTCGGAAGCACCAGATAATCAACGGTCTTGATGCCCAGCGTGGTAAGAGCATCAACCTCTTCATTGACCTGCATGGTACCCAGCTGTGCGGCGTAGGCAGCGCCTGTTCTACCGGCCATGATGATAGCGGTCATCAAAGCCCCCATTTCCCGCACCATACCAATACCCACCAGATCAGCCACGTAAACTTCAGCACCAAACTGTCGTAACTGGACTGTCCCCAGGTAGGCCAGAATCATGCCTACCAGAAAGCTCAGTAAGGTCACGATGGGTAATGCCGCTGGCCCGGTCTGATGCAAAAACTGAAAAAAGTCACCAGGTCTGACATCGCTGCGCAACCTGAACATTCTGATTATTCCGAGCGTGATATCGCCCAAAAAAAGAACAACATTTTCCAGCCACTGAAACACTCCTTTCGTCAGGAATTGCAGTGACTGCAATGAAAAAAAAGTCTTTTTAGTCGAAACGTTTTCCACAGGAACTGCGATGGCCAACTGATGAAGGTTCTGGACATCTTCCGGCAACCCGGAGAGTAACAACTTTATATTATTACTATCACAGTGTCGTTGAAGCTTGAGCAACCAGGCACAAAACAGCGAATCCCATTGAAAGGAAGCGTCGGTCAGGAGATCAAGCGTCTGGAGGTCCCCTGAAATCAGTTCAGAAAATAACTGCACAGCATCAGGTAACGCCTGATACCGGTCCCAACTACCGGACAGGATCGCACTCATGTGTTCTGGATTAACGTTATGCGCTATCTTGAAACCGGGTGATGCCATCGACTCTGGAAGCACTGAAAAAATGAGCCACAAGCATATAGACAAAAATGAACCGGGTAAATATGCCTGTGGCAGGCTTTACCCAGCCCATCAGCTCATTCAGCAACAGTTCGGGTCCGCTCAAAATTATTAATTCATTGACGTACAAAACAGCATCTCGCACTCACGTTCTGCGAGGATGTCAATCAGTCCAATGATAATCAGGGTGTTACATAAACAGCTTGACGATACCGTCCTGAAGCCTGTCAATTTCAGCAGAGGAAACGGGAGCTACAAAAATAGTGTCGTCGCCCGCTACACACCCCAGGATACCATCGGAGCGGCCGACGGAATCCAACAGCCGTGCGATCATCTGGGCAGCCCCCGGACTGGTTTTGATCACGATCAACATGCCGTTGTTAGCTACGTCTTCCACCAGATCTCTGACGGCAATATTGGAATCCATTTTCCCCAGTTCCGGGGGCAGACAATACACTTGTTCATTGCGGGCATTGCGAACACGAACAGCACCGTGGCGACAAAGTAACCGGGAAACTTTTGACTGACTGATATTATCAAAGCCCTGACTCTGAAGTTGCTCAACGATCTGGCTTTGGGACCCGCAGCGCTCTTCTTTAAGCAGCTGTCTGAAAGCCTTAATGAGTTCTTCCTGTTTTTGACTGGCCATAACCTTTGTTCATTGCTCCTGAATTCCCAGGCAGTAGTGACCAGAATCCCTGGCCTCTTCTGGATAAAAAAGCACCAATTATGAATAAGTATTCTAAAAATACTTGATTTTATCCATGATCGTATAAGAGAATCTATTTTTATGTGAACCAGTCGTCTGTTCGGCCTATGCTTTTCTGGCAAGAAAGGGTTAAGCTCAACGGACTCCGTCAGCCCTGAAGCCTGCCCATATCATAAAATCGGGACAGGCTTTTTTGTGCAAGCGCGACAAACACCTTGCACGGGGCAGGACTCTCACACAGTCATGAGCACAAAACATTCCCGCTGCATCTCATACCCGGCAAAGCGGGAATTCTCACAAAATGGCAGATGAAAGGCAATGGGCATAGTCGTAGAGGGCCTCAGCAAAGCATTTGGCTCCACACAGGTTCTTAAAGATATCAGTTTTAATATTCCCCGGGGTGAAACCACCGTTCTTCTGGGGGCCAGCGGTGCAGGTAAAAGCACCCTGCTGCGCATGCTCAACCTGCTGGAAACACCCGACCAGGGCACCATGAAAATCGCTGATATGGCGTTTAATTTCAACAACGGCCATAACAGCAGGCACCTGAACAAACAGGCTTGCGCCCTGAGACGCAGGGTAGGCATGGTATTTCAACAATACAATCTCTGGCCACATATGACCGTGCTTGGCAATCTGATTGAGGCTCCGGTTGTACAGGGTATGCCCAAAGAGCAAGCCACCACCAAAGCCAGAGAACTGCTCGAGCGTGTTGGCCTGTCTGAAAAAGCCGACGCCTGGCCTTCTTCGCTGTCGGGTGGCCAGCAGCAACGGGTAGCTATTACCCGCTCCCTGATGCTGTCGCCAGACGTTCTTTTATTCGATGAGCCCACTGCGGCTCTTGATCCGGCTATCACCAATCAGGTGGTAGAAGTGATCAGGGAGCTGAGCCAATCCGGTATCACCCAGGTAGTTGTCACTCACGAAGTCGAATTTGCGCGAAAAATTGCCAGCAAGGTGATTTATCTTGAAGATGGTCATATTGTTGAAGATGGATCATCCGATCACTTTGCTCACCCCCGGACAGAGGCTTTTCGCAGCTATCTGGAACATTGACCCACCGGAGACAGCGTCTCCGACCATTGCAGCCAGGTGCTGATGCAGATAAACACTCCTTTCGTCCTGAGCTTTTTGAAGGATGGTGTCACCGCACTTCAACAAGTCTGCTGTTTATGGAATGGAGCCTTACGCCTGACTGCACTGGCTTGTTTATAGACTTTCATGATTTCTGGAGTATCAAAAAATGAAAAAGATGTTCGCTTCCCTGCTGGCGACCAGTGCTTTGACTGTTGCCACGCTCATTGGCGCTCAATTCACTCAGGCTCAGGCTGTCGAGACTATTCGCTTTGCCACAGAAGCCACTTATCCTCCTTTTGAGTTTGTGGGTAAAGACAATCAACTGGAAGGGTTTGATATTGATCTGGCCAAAGCCATCTGTAACGAACTGAAAGCAGAGTGTACGTTCAGCAATCAGTCCTTTGACAGCCTTATTCCCAGTCTGAAGTTCCGCCGTTTTGACGCAGTGATTTCAGGGATGGACATTACTCCAGACCGTCTCAAGCAAGTCGACTTCAGTGGCCCTTATTATGAGAACTCGGCCATCTTTGTCACCGACAAAAACAAGGGATTAACGTCTATTGAAGCGCTCAAGGGTCACTCTGTGGGTGTTCAGAACGGCTCAACCCATCAACAGTATCTGATCGAAAAGCTGGAGAGTCAGGGTGTTAAGGTCCGTCCTTATGACACATTCCAGAATGCTTTCCTGGATATGACCAGTGGCCGGGTTGATGCGGTCTTCGCCGATACTGCGGTTGCCAGAGAATGGATGAAAGAAAGAGGCGAAGGTCTCTATGCCCAGGCAGGCCCAGAGGTGAAAGATGCAGATTATTTTGGCATCGGCTACGGGATTGCAGTCAGAAAACAGGACAAACTGAAGGAAGAAATTGATTCTGCCCTGAAAAAACTGAAAGAAAACGGCACTTACCAAAAAATCTACGACAAATACTTTAACAAAGCCTGAACTGCATCCTGCCCAGTTGCAGTCTCTTTATTAACTGACAGACCCATGTACCCATGCTTGATCTATTCTTCAATGCAACTCTGATGACGCTGGGACTGGCGCTTTCTTCCCTGCTTCTGGGCCTGATACTGGCGGCCCTGCTGGCTTTGGGTGAACTGAGCCGTTTCCGGTTGCTTAGATACCTGACCGTTTCATGGGTCACTCTTATCAGAGGAATGCCCGAGATTCTGGTGGTCTTCTTTATCTATTTCGGTGCGACACACCTGCTCTTTCTGCTCACCGATGAGTTTATAGAGATCAGTCCTTTCACAGCCGGTACCCTTGCCCTGTCGCTGATCTTTTCAGCCTATGCCAGCCAGACTCTGCGGGGTGCTTTCATGGCCGTTCCCAGGGGGCAGTCGGAAGCGGCCAAAGCTCTGGGTATCAGCTCTGTCCGCTGTTTTTATCGAGTGGTACTGCCCCAGGCCTGGCGCCACGCACTACCCGGGCTGGGCAATCAGTGGCTGGTGCTTCTGAAAGATACGGCACTGGTCGCCCTGATAGGCGTGACGGACCTGCTACGTCAGGCACAACTGGTTTCATCCCAGACTTATGAACCTTTTACCTGGTACGCAACAGCTGGTGCCATCTATCTGTTGATCACCCTGATCAGTCAACATTGCCTGAACAAGATGAAGCAGAAAACCAGTCAACATATCAGGACGGTGAACGTATAATGCCGGAATCCTTGTATGAATACCTGCCCCTCCTATCAAGAGGTCTTCAGACCACCCTGGAGTTGACCTTAGTCAGCTTGCTGGCTGGTCTGGTCATGGCCTTGCTGTTTACCCTGATCCTTTCCTTGCGTTTTAAACCTCTGGTCTGGCTGGTTCGACTGCAAATCCTGATGTTTACGGGCACCCCCCTGCTGGTGCAGATTTTTCTGATTTATTATGGTCCGGCTCAGTTTCCGATACTACAGGAAACAATATTCTGGTCATTACTCAGCGAACCCTGGTTCTGTGCCATGCTGGCTCTGGCCCTGAATAGCGCGGCTTATTCCACTCAACTATTCAAGGGTTCTATTGATGCGGTCTCTGCCGGTGAGTGGGAAGCGGCTATGGCGCTGGGTATGACGCGCCAGCAGGCTTTGACCCGGATCGTACTGCCCCACGCGATTCGCAGGGCATTGCCAGCCTATGGCAATGAAATGATTCTGGTTATGAAAGGAACCTCACTGGCCAGTACCATTACCTTAATGGACCTCATGGGTTATGCCGCTCGCCTGAATGCCCAAACATACGACACCCTTACAGTTTTTTCACTGGCGGGTCTTATCTACCTGACTCTGACTGGAATCCTGACACTGATAATAAGGTGGATAGAGCGCAGGGCCCTGGCATTTTCCCGCTAAATCGTAAAGGTTTTGCCGCCTGTCAGGGGCGGCAGACAACCTCATCAGGAATATACATTGCAATGTCTACTCCGGCCTCTCAAAATCCTGTCAGCCACTCTGCCATTAATACTATTATTTTCAGGCATTCAGGCTGAAGGTACTGCCCAACCCTGCCGACAGTTCTCCCTGAATGGATATGGACGCGATCAGAGCAAAACCATGCAGAACTGCCTGAATGACATAAAAGCAAAAGCCAGCGTTTTTTATCAGCAGCAGGACCCTTACCACAACCTGAGGCATGGAGAACGAGTGGTAAAATACGCCCTGAAGATCAATCAGTATGAATCGGGTAATTCCTTTCTTGTTGAAGCGGGTGCCCGGCTCCATCAATATCATGACCATCTGGAGCAACTCGATAAACTTTTGAAAGAAACCGGATTGAATCCCGCCGTTCAATCTCAGCTGTACGAGATTGTCAGGCTGTGCCGCCCTCATCTGATTTCCGGGCGTTCCCCCTTAGAGGCGAAAATTGTCTTTGATGCCGATGCCATGGAGCTAATGGGAGCCCGGGGCATAGCCCGCGAACTGGCCTGTAACCTTGAAGTCAGAAAACTCCCCTACGATCAGGCGTTGATGCAAACCCGAAGAGTACAGAACCTTTTTGAAGAAAAACTGATGACCGAAACAGGTCGATCCATGGCTCAAAATGATATCAAAATGGCTCGCCTTTTCTGGCGAAACTTTGATGAGTCCGAGCGGCCCTTATGAATCAGAGCAGCTAAAAGCAGCTATGTTGACTTCATATTCTGTACCAGTAACCTTGCCGCTACATCGCACATGCTATTGATGGAGGCCTTGTCCAGATATACCCCGTCAATTAATAGACGACTTAAACCGTGCAAACTGCCCCAGGTGACCTGGGCTACCCGCAGGGCATCCTGATCCTGACTGAAGCTGTCACCCGGTAAGTATTTTTTGACAAAGTCAGCATAACGCTGAAAAGCTTCAAATGAGATTTTACTGAGTTCATCAGTGGCTTGCCCATTCTTCCAGATAGGTCGGCCAAACATCAGGTCATACTGTTCGGCATGATTCTGGGCAAAATCGATGTAAGCATAGGAAAACTCACGAAACCAGGCTTCAAGATCGTCGGGGACTTCTGTCAGCCTGCTTCCCAGTTCCTGGTACCAGTGATTGAACCCTTGCTCTGCGATGGCACATAAAAGTTCATTCTTATCTTTGAAATGATGGTAGGCCGCAGTTCTCGAGACACCAACAGCTTCAGCCAACCCACGCATAGAGAGCTTCTCAACGCCTGACCCGGCGATCATCCGGGTTGCCTCATTAATCAGGCTTTGTCGTAAGTCTCCATGATGGTAATTCTTCTTGGCTGACATATTTTTACTCAAAGACAGTGCTCTGTATCAGAAAATGAATACTCAATCTTGACAGTGTCAACATACAGTCTTATCTTGACGCTGTCCAGATAAGATAATTACAAATGTCCCTTAAAAAACCTGATGAGGATCTGTCGATGACCACCTCCCCACACAGCTCTGAGCCCCATAAGCTCTACCCTCACCTGCTGGAACCACTGGATCTGGGCTTCACACAGTTGAAAAACCGGGTGCTGATGGGCTCCATGCACACTAACCTGGAAGAGCATCCCGGTGGCTACGAGCGGCTGGCCGCTTACTTTGGTGAGCGCGCAAAAGGTGGCGTCGGTCTGATGGTGACCGGCGGCATTGCGCCCAACTGGGAATCCGGCGGCTTGCCCAACGCAGCCCAGATTACAACAGAAGAAGAGATTGCCGGTCACAGCCTGGTCACCCGGGCCGTACACAACGAAGGCGGCAAGATCTGTATGCAGATTTTGCACACCGGCCGCTATGCCTACCACCCTAAAGCCATTGCTCCCAGTGCCCTGCAAGCACCGATTGCGCCTTTTCCTCCCAAAGAGCTGACGCCCGAAGAGATTGACAGCCAGATTGAAGACTTTGTGCAATGTAGCCTGAATGCCCGGAAAGCGGGCTATGATGGTGTTGAAATCATGGGTTCGGAAGGTTATTTCATCAACCAGTTTATCGTCGCTAAAACCAACCACCGTGATGATGACTGGGGTGGACGTTACGAAAACCGCATTCGACTGCCCATTGAAGTCATTCGTCGTGTAAGAGAAAAGACCGGCAAAGACTTCATTATTATTTATCGTCTCTCCATGCTCGACCTGGTTGAAGGCGGCAGCAGCTGGGATGAGATTGTAGAGCTTGGCAAAGAGATCGAAAAAGCGGGTGCGACCATTATCAACACCGGTATTGGCTGGCACGAGGCTCGCATTCCCACCATTGCAACCATGGTCCCCCGTGCTGCTTTCACTTGGGTCACTGCAAAAATCAGAAAAGAGTTAAGCGTTCCTGTTATTACCTCCAACCGTATTAACATGCCAGAAGTGGCTGAAACGGTTCTGGCCAGAGGCGATGCCGACATGGTTTCCATGGCTCGCCCTTTGCTGGCTGACCCAGAGTGGGTTAAAAAAGCTGAAGAGGGCCGTGCTGATGAAATCAACACCTGTATTGCCTGCAATCAGGCCTGTCTGGACCATGCTTTTGAATTGAAACTGGTCAGCTGCCTTGTTAACCCCAGAGCCTGTCATGAGACCGAATTAAACTATCTGCCTACTGACAAGCCGAAAAAGCTTGCGGTGGTGGGTGCAGGTCCCGCCGGCCTCTCTTTTGCGACAACTGCCGCATACAGAGGCCATGATGTCACCCTGTTTGAGGCTGCTGACAAAATCGGTGGCCAGTTCAATATTGCCAAACAGGTACCGGGCAAGGAAGAGTTCCATGAAACACTTCGATACTTCCAGCGTCAGTTAGAGCTCACCGGTGTAAATCTGAAACTGAACACCCGGGTTTCTGCCAGTGAACTGGAAAACAGCGATTTTGATGAAATCATCGTAGCGACTGGCGTTACACCACGTACACCCGATATTGAAGGATTGGATCACCCCAAAGTTCTGACCTACCTGGATGTCTTCAGGGGTGCAAAAGTCGGTAAAACCGTAGCAGTGATCGGTGCTGGCGGAATTGGTTTCGATTTGAGTGAATTTATTACCCAGAAAGGGCCTTCACACAGCCTGGATGTCGAAGCCTTCATGAAAGACTGGGGGGTTGATATGAGTCTCAGCAACAGGGGTGGTCTGGCTGCTTCCGGCTCCCGGGAAGAAGAAAGTTCACGGGAGGTTTACCTGCTTCAGCGCAAAAAGACGAAGCCGGGAGCCACCCTGGGTAAAACCACCGGATGGATTCACCGAACCGAAATGGTCAAGCGTGGCGTGAAAATGGTGCCTTCCTGTGAATACCACAAGGTAGACGATAGTGGTCTTCATGTCTCCATTGATGGTGAGCCAAAGGTTCTGGATGTGGATAACGTAGTCATCTGTGCAGGGCAGTTACCTCTCAGAGAACTGGCTGACACTATCACCAGCAAGCCTGTTCACCTTATCGGTGGTGCCGACGTCGCTGCCGAACTGGATGCCAAGCGAGCCATTAACCAGGGGGCTCGCCTCGCCGCAGAAATCTGATCCGGCTATGGCTATGTGTGGATAGACTCACACTCTGTTGACCTGAGGTTGCCCTGAGCATGTCGAAAGCTGCGACTAGCCCGGGGCGATCGTAATAAATAAAAGAAAAAAATAATGGCTCTTCAGGGATATCTGTGGGTAAAAATGAGAATAATAAAGGGATAATAAAGGGACACCGGATAATAAAGGGACACCCAATAATAATAAAGCAATAATAAAGGGACACCCAAATAATAAAGGGAAACTAATAAAGGGACACCCAACAAAAAATAAAGAAAAATAAAGAAAAATAAAGAAAAATAAAGAAAAATAAAGAAAAATAAAGAAAAATAAAGAAAAATAAAGAAAAATAAAGGAAAAATAAAGGAAAAATAAAAAATAAAAAATAAAAAAATAAAAGGACACCCAAAAAAAATAATAAAAGGACACAGCAAAATAAAGGGACACCCAACAAAATAATAATAAAGAATAATAAAGGGACACCCAACAAAAAATAAAGAAAAATAAAGAAAAAATAAAAAATAAAAGGACACCCAAAAAAAATAATAAAAGGACACAGAAAATAAAAGGACAGCCTTATATTTGACATTATATTTGACAAACAAACCAGCTTGTCTACCTTTTTCCTGTCGCTGATTTTTAGTTCTGGCAGGAGAGATTATGACCCGTGCGCGAAGTTCCCTGATCGACCCAGGCTCCACGCCTTATTATCACTGTATAGCTCGGTGCGTACGCAGAGCATATTTGTGTGGAGAAGATCATTTAACGGGCAAAAATTACGAGCACCGTCGGCAGTGGGTTGTAGACAAGCTCAGGGAACTGGTTTCAATCTTTTCCATAGAAGTCTGCGCCTATGCTGTCATGTCGAATCACTATCATGTGGTTTTGCATATCAATCAGAAACCCGCCAGAGAGTGGACACGAGAGGAAATTTTACATCGATGGACAAGGCTTTTCACAGGTCCGCATCTGGTTCAGAGGTATCTTGCTGCTGACCAGCTGAGTCATTCGGAACTGGCTCGCGTGGACGAATTTGTTGAAGAGTATCGAAATCGATTAACGAACATCAGCTGGTTCATGCGTTGCCTGAACGAACATCTTGCCCGTGAGGCTAACCAGGAAGATGGCTGCAGAGGTCGATTCTGGGAGGGGCGTTTTAAAAGTCAGGCGTTGTTGGATGAAGCAGCGTTGTTGACCTGCATGGCCTATGTTGACTTGAATCCGATCCGTGCCGAAATATCGGAAACACCAGAAGAATCAGACTACACGTCGATCCAGGAACGAATTGAAAAGTTGGCAGGCTCTGATGCCCGAAAGCAGCCAATCACCCTTCTGCCTTTTCGATCACAAGGGCAAAACCCGGCTAAGGCATTGCCTTATATTCTTCACGATTATCTTGAGCTGGTTGACTGGAGTGGGCGCGCAGTTCGGTCTGATAAGAAAGGTTCAATCCCTTCAGATATTCCACCCATTCTGACCCGACTGGAAATTGATTCAAATGAATGGCTCAAAACCATGAGATGGAATAGCCGCTTCTATCGGGCAGTGGGCAAGCTGGAAGCCATGAAAACTTTTGCTCAGGAAATGGGGCAGCATTGGGTACAGGGGATGCTCGCCTGTAGTCGTTTATTTTATGGCGTAAGTTAATTGCCCAACTTTTCCGTTGTTATTAGTTTCCCCTGTCATATGGGGAGCTTTGCTATTTCTGACTTTTCTCCCTTTTGAGTGATTCGCTTTTTGTTTGTTCTGATAAACGATTAATATTTACCTTTTAGTGGCTGTCAGGGTTTGATTGTATTTTATATGGATGTCCTTTAAACGTTTTTATATGGATGTCCTTTAAACATTTTTTTGGATGTCCTTTAAACATTATCCTTTAAACATTATTTTTGGATGTCCTTTAAACATTGGATGTCCTTTAAACATTTTAAACATTCTTTTAAACATTCTGACAGGAAAGCTCGACTTCAGTAGGGTGAACGAAGCCTGCTTACCCACTGAAAATTCAAAAGAACCAAAATTTTGATACTTCGCTCTGAGCTTGTCAAAGCCTTTGACAAGCTCAAGCACTTGGCAACAATGATTAAAGTGATTCTATTAGCTCCTGAAGACTCTCCTGAACGGCTTCGGGCCACTGATCCACATAAAATTTATCAGTTTTTTCTTAATGGCAGGAATGCCAGCCTCTCCCTTTTATTAACCGCCGGGTCTCTCGTAACTGGAGCATTTGAACTTTCTAATACACATACCGACACCATCTCCAAGAGTGAACCAACGGAACCATCCGGTGCAGCTGCCAACCTGTGCTATAACAAAATAGGATGTAACCAAAGCAACCACAGCAGCCGCCCCGACCCCGATCCATAGTCCGGCTTCAGAGACGGTGTTTTTCCAGTTCTGGCAGCTGCCTGTCAGTTCATCAAGATAAGATTCGGTTTTGTCACAAGCAGGCTGTGTAAGAACCGAAATATGATACTTGGGGTAGATATATTGCCATTCCGAGCCGGTGACTGTGCAGGGTAATCTCTCTGAGCCGGTATCCTGCATGTTTTCATGACCCTTGAGCAAAGCAGTGCGGATGGCTTCGCGGTCAAGACACTTTTTCATTGCCTGAATATCAAGCCGTGAAGCCTTGTCGGCTTTGGTTGTAAAAATAGTGCGTTCCCACTGAAACACAGTTTCCCCTGTTGATGCATTGAGCGCACAGCCGCCCAGGCAGTCAATCGGATGATTTTTACAAACCTTTTCTCCGTTCGGGCAGGAAGCATCAAATATAATGCCATTACTGTTTCCTTCCACAATAGGGTTTGCTGCTACCAAAGCAGAAGAAAGGCTCGCAAAAAGTAGCAAAATGTTTTTGTTCAGGGGATTGAGCATGATTATTTTTTACTCCAATTTAAAAAACATAGAAATTCGCCTGCATCGCTCATACAGGCTGCTTAAAAATGGCATAAAATCAGCCATATTCAATTTGAAAAACAAATCAGTATTGGCCAGTCAGCAACAGGAGACACTGAAGCCTCCTGCTTTGTGCAGCGGCTTGTTACTTGATTCAAGGCTTACGGTACGATGGTGTATAGTTAATCTGCACGACCTGAAGTGACTCAATTTGCTTTTTAAGACTCTCCTGAACATCTTCCGGCCATTGACTTATATAGGCCCTGGTAAAGCCATCCTTTGATATCTGACTTCCGTTCATCTCTAAGAACAGTTGATTCAGATCGTAAAACACTCCCGATGGTTCCAGAACAGAAACAGAAAGCCCTATGGTATCAATCAGCGAGAAACCCGACTTTTCATCATAAAAAATATTATTGAAGTTCGGATCTCGATGAACCGCCCTGGAAAGGGTATAAATCCCATCGAATTTCGAAACCCTGTGACGCAGGTGAAATTTCGCCAGAATTTGCCCAAGCTCGGAAAACAATGCTTCAATATCAAAACTGCTTGAGGGCCTGCGGGACTCAGCAACCCAATCCCGAAGAGAGCGCCCTTTTACGGCTTTGAACAGTGAGTGCATCCTCCCCCCGATCAATCCACTCCACTCATCAAAACCAAAAGCCACCGGCTCTTCTTCAGGCACAAAGTAGCATTCAGCCACTTTCAACATAGGGGTAATCATAAAGCCAGTTTCAGCATAACCTTTCAAAATAAACTGCTGACCGTTGATCCGTATCGTGTTCAACGAAAACACCGAAGGAGAACGAGCCAGAAAAGCTATGAACTCAGCTTCATCCGTGTTGTCAGTCGCCCACTGTAAGCCCTTGTAACGCACAGGAATTTGTTGCCATTGGCTGGCGTTGTTCCCCGGCCAACGCCAGTTGAAATAATCTTCCAGGTCAGCTTGCCAATCATCGCAGGACATTGTTGCAGGATGTATGGCTTGGGTTTTTCTTAATAGCTTCAAAGCTTCTGCGCAGTTTTTACTGGCAGTCAGAGACTGACAAAATTCACTGTCCAGTTTCGGCTTCCAGAGTTCAAAGGGTTGGATACTACAGGATTCATCATCCCCGGTTACTGGCGACTGCGGTGTCTCGGGCCATGCAAAATAAGCAGCTGCAGACGCAAACAGCAAGGCCAAAGGGAACCGATAACCTCCACGACTCCATGGCTCTGTCGGACAACTTTCCAAAGAAAAAGAATATGTGGACTGCATTAACAGCAGGAGGGTCAGCATAATAAAAAATAACGGCCCAAAGGCTAAGCGGTTTCGCGGCATAACATGTTCCTGAATCAGATATTGGTTATTCTATGACCGTAATTACTCCAGAGAGTTCAACAACCATCGAACATCGTTCGATGATTCAGATTCATGCTGCCAGCCTGATTACGGTTCTATATTTAGTCCAGACCGGTAAAAAAGACGCCCTTTAACCCCCTTTTTGGCCTGGGTAGCAAGCTCAGGGCAAACGTCTCGTTGCAAGATTTAAAGTGACTCTATTTCCTGCTTGAGATTCTCCTGAGCTTCTTCTGGCCACTGACCTACATAGGCACTGATAAAGCTATCCTTTGATATTCTGTGTTTGTCCATATTCTTGAACAGCATAATAAGGTCATTATGTACTTTAGACGGTTCCAAAACTGAAACAGAAAGCCCGATGGTATCAATCAGAGAGAAGCCCGACTCTTCATCATAAAAAACATTCTGGAAATTCAGGTCATGATGAACTGCTCTGGAGAGGGTATAAATTCCATCCAAATCCGAATCTCTGTGACGCAGGTGAAATTTCGCCAGAATTTGCCCAAACTCCGAGAACAAGGCACCAAGGTCAACCTTACTTGAAGGTTTACGGGACGCATCCAGCCAATCATGGAGTGAGCGCCCTTTCACGGCTTTGAACAGGGAGTGCATACGCCCCGCGACCCATCCGCTCCACTCATCAAAACCAAAAGCCACGGGCTCTTCTTCTGGCACAAAGTAGCATTCTGCCACTTTCAACATGGGGGTAATCATAAAGCCAGTGTCCGCATAGCCCTTCAAAATAAACGGCTGACCGTTGATCTCGATCCTGTCCAACGAAAACACCGAAGGAGAACGAGCCAGAAGAGCTATGAACTCAGCTTCATCCATGGTGTCAGTCACCCACTGTAACCCTCTGTGATGCACAGGATTTTGTTGCCATTGGCTGGCGTTGTTCCCCGGCCAGCGCCAGTTGAAATAGTCTTCCAGATCAGCTTGCCAATCATCGCAGGACATTGTTGCAGGTTGCATGGCTTGCGTTTTTCTTAATAGTTTCAAAGCTTCTGTGCAGTTTTTACTGGCAATCAGAGACTGACAAAATTCACGGTCCAGTTTTGGCTTCCAGAGTTCAAAGGGCTGGATAGTACAGGATTCATCTTCCCCGGATTCTGGCGAGTGTGGTGTCTCGGGCGATGCAAAATAGTTAGCTGCAGACGCAAACAGGACGGCCAAAGAGAACCGATGCCCTCCAGAGCGACGGCATGGCTCTGTATGATAACTTTCTGAAGAAAATGAAGGTGCCGTCTGCATTAAGAACAGTGAGGTCAGCAGAATAGAAAGTAATTGCCCACAGGCAAAGCGGTTTGACGGCATAAAGTACTCCTGAATCAGATCCTGATCATTCTATGACCGTGATAACTCCAGAGAGTTCAACGGCCATCGAACATCATTCAACGATTCAGATTCATGCTGCCAGCCTGAGTAAGATTATTTGGTGAATCCTGATCGGCAAAGAAGAGGCTCACTGATCCACGTTGACGCTTTGGTTTCTTAATAACATTGCTGTTATCAGGTCTAACTGATAAGGAACTAATTTTTTTAATACGCGTCAAAAATATTAATTATTTATAAAAAATCATGTGGGGTATACGAATGATAGGTGCTTGCAAAGAAAAAACTTTGAGCTTTTCTAACTCTACTGATCACATGTCAGAAAATACTGGTGCAAAAAAAACTGTTTATTTATGTAAAGAGTTCAATGAAGAAGGAAAACTTTTAGCCAGAAATAATAAAATACCACTTCTGAAAAGAAAATGTTCGCTGGTAAAAAAAATAGCTGGCAATTGCATATCTATTTTTGATAGATCCGTTTCCAGAGTCTGCGGGTCTATTGAACTGGCATTCAGTGAATGTAAAGATATGATTCATTTTAAATATATTATTAGACCTGTATATAAATGCTTGTCTTCAAGAGTAGGACGCCCGATTGCCACAATCGCAACATTTTTTTTAGCCGATTGCCTATTTCATAAGCCCCCCGCATATTTAATGCAATATATGAACAAAGGACAAATAAAACCTGATTATACTGACCTTTATTCAAACATGTGCTGGACAGCTCTTGGTTGCATGGTGGCATACTCTAAATATAAAAATCACCGACCCAATTCAGATACAAATTAGTAATTTTTACTTTTGAAAGCTTTTGAAAGCATGAAAGATCGAAGTATCGATTTCATGATCTACCAGATAATTCAGCGTGTATTCAAAAGACCCCGACTGCCGCTTTGGCTTCGATAACAGGCTCAGGGCCAACGTTTCGGGCTATATCCCGACTTCAGCATCAATTGAAGTAATGCCAAGTCCTCCTTGATAACTGCCTGAGTCTCTTCTGGCCACTGACTTGCGTAAGCCCTGATAAAGCCTCTCTTTGATATCCTGCTTCTGTTCATATCTTCAAAGAGCTGACTCAGATCATGGATCATTTCGGAGGGTTCCAGCACTGAAATAGAAAGCCCAATGGTATCAATCAGCGAGAAACCCGTCTTTTCATCATAAAAAACATTCTTGAAATCCAGGTCATGGTGAACCGCTCTGGATAGAGTATAAATCCCATTGAAATTTGAAGTTCTGTGACGCAGGTGAAACTTCGCCAGAACTTGCCCAAACTCCGAGAACAAGGCATCAAGATCAACCTGGCTTGAGGGTTTGCGAGACTCAGCAACCCAGACCCCAAGAGAACGCCCCTTCACGGCTTTGAACAGGGAATGAATACGCCCCCCGATTAGCCCACTCCACTCATCGAAACCAAAAGCCACCGGCTCTTCTTCGGGTACAAAATAACATTCAGCCACTTTCAACATAGGGACAATAATAAAGCCACTGTTGATATAGCCTTTCAGGATAAACTGCTGACTGTTGACCTGTATCGTATTCAACGAATAGATCGAGGCAGAGCGAGCCAGAATACCTATAAAGTCAGCTTCTTCGATGATGTCAAGCACTTGCTTAAAAGCCCCTACAGGTATTTGCTGCCATTGGCTGGCGTTGTTTCCTGGCCAACGCCAGTTGAAATAGTCTGCCAGCTCAGCTTGCCAGTTATGGCAAGCCACTGTCGCAGGCTGCATAGCTCCCGTTTGCCTTATTAGTTCCAACGCTTCTGTGCGGTCTTTCAGGGAAACCAGGGACTGACAGAATTCTCTGTCCAGCCTGGGCTTCCAGAGTTCGAAGGGATGAATACTGCAGGATTCATCCTCATCGGATAAAGTAACGTTCGGTGTCTCAGACCATGCGTAATAAGTAACTGCAGAGACAAACAGGGCTGCTAAAGGAAACCTATAGCCTCGAAAGCCACTGCATTCGCTTGTCTGACAACTTTCTGAAGAAAACGACAGAGACGACTGCACAGACAGAAGAAGGATTAGCAGAGCAGAAAGAACCTGCCCACGGGTAAAGCGGGTTGGCAGCATGAGGTGTTCCTGAATCAGTTACTGGTAATTCTTAGACCCTGATTACCCCAGAAAGTTTAACTACCGCGATCGAACATGATTCAGATTCATGCTGCCAGCCTGAATGTGGTTAGCTTTAAGCCCGGATCAGCAGGTATTCAGCCGGACTCTGGCGCTCTCGTTTCGGCATCTCCTGGCAGACTGCCACCGGTTTTTGGCTGGTCGAGGGTGCAATTCCAACCCCAACCTTCCTGTTTTTTCACAAATTCTGAGGCTTGACCTTCGCAATAGCCTTCAGTGTAAGTGGCGTTCCAGAGTGTCTTTTCATCACTGCCTTTGGTGTAGCGGACCTGACAGGGCAGGCTGGATTCACGCTGAAGATAGATGACGCTTATCTTTCGTTCCTGATTGCTGCGGTCACAGGTGTATGAGTAATTATCCGATGCGGATGCCAGTCCGGTCATACCCAACCCAACCAGAATGGCCAGAAAAGCTCTGTACATGGGGGATCATCCTGTTCGAATCATATCAACCATCCCAGAAACGTTGGCTGAGTCAGCCCAACGAATCTGCCCGTGTAGGATCAAAAGAACCACTGGGGCACTCTAACACAGCCTTTGCCAGAAACTGAAAATTCTTGGACAAACATCTTACCAGGCAGAAACGGAACGCTGAATTCGTTCACATTCAGGGATCTTTGTCAGGAGGCTCGAGGAGAGTTTTTTCTACGCCGGGTTTTCTTCTTGAAGCGGTTTGGCGATACCGGAGGCAACCCCTGTACATTAATGGTTCCACACTGCCCGGCCTCCCGCAACAACTGAACCAGATGCTGTTCCAGCTCACTCATAAAAGTCTGATAAGAGCCTTTTTTCTCTACAATCTGATTCAGTGAGGCTTCCCAGCGGGCGGTCATGTCAGGACGACTGACAGGCTCGGGCAGAGCTTTTATCAATGCTTTCCCGGTCTCTGTAGCATGAATGTTTTTCCCCTGACGGGTAAGATATTTCCTATTGAACAATAATTCTATAATGCCTGCCCGGGTGGCTTCGGTACCCAGACCGTCGGTCTCCTTGAGCACCTTCCTGATCCCGGTATCTTTAACATAGCGGGCAATACCGGTCATGGCCGACAGCAGAGTGGCGTCGGTGAAAGGTCTGGGTGGCTGAGTTTGCTTTTCTGCCAAATCCGCATCCTTGCAGAGCAGTGCCTGCCCCCTGTGCAATTCCGGCAACCTCTGACCGTCCTCTTTATCCTCAGAGACGGACGGCTTGCGGGGAAAAATGGCTTTCCAGCCTTCTTCCTGCACCTCCCTGCTGCTGGCCGTGAATTGCCCGCCTTCCAGGGTGACACTGACTTTACGAGCTAAAAACCGGTGATCCGGATAAAACTGTGCCACATACTGTCTGGCGATGAGGCCATATAAGTTGCGCTCCCGGTCACCCATTTTGTAGAGATCAGTTCTACGGGTGGTCGGGATAATACCGTGGTGTGCGCTTACTTTACTGTCATTCCAGGCTTTGCTTTTGCGGTCGGGTAATGCACCGTCCACAGCACTGGCCAGTTTTTCATCATTGCTTCGTATCGTGCCAAGCACTTCCGGTGCCTCCCTGAAATGCTCCACAGGCAGATAACGACAATCCGATCGGGGATAAGTCACCAGTTTCTGCTCATAAAGCTTTTGACAGACATCCAACACTTCCTTGGCACTCATCCTTAACTGTTTGGCAGCATCAATCTGAAGAGCGGAAAGTGAATAGGGTAACGGTGGCGATTCCTTGCCAAGTTTCTTCTCCAGCTTAGTGACTGTCCCCTCCTTGCCCTGAATCCTGCTGACAACATTTTCCGCCAGTCGACGATCAAGTACACGGCCCTCGTCATCCATCCAGGGCTGGCAGGCTTCACTGGGTTGCCATTTTGCCTTGAAACACTCACCCTGGTCAGTCACCAGCAGGGCAAAGACTTCGAAATAAGGTTTGGGTTGGAAATCGGCAATATCTTCGTCTCTTCGAACCACCAGGCCCAAAACCGGAGTCTGTACCCGACCGACAGAAAGCAAACCGCCATAACCTGCCTTTTTGCCAAGAACGGTATAGGCACGGGTTAAATTGATACCATAGAGCCAGTCGGCACGGGAGCGTGTCAGAGCGGAAACAGAGAGAGGTACAAAATCAGAATTGCTCTGCATTCGATCGAAGGCTTTCTTAACTGCCGGACCGTTCAAGTCATTCACTAAAAGACGACGGACACTTTTTCTGCGGGTTGGTGAAAGTTTGAGATAATCCAACACTTCATCGACCAGCAACTGCCCTTCCCTGTCCGGGTCTCCGGCATGAACAATGACATCAGCCGTTTTCAACAGCTTACGAATCACAGATAACTGGGAGCGAGTGTTTTTTCGTGGTTGCAGTTGCCACTGCCGGGGAACAATAGGCAAATGTTCAAAACGCCATTGCTTGAAGGCAGAGTCATACTGTTCAGGCTCAACCTGCTCCAGCAGGTGGCCTATACACCAGGTGACGACATCACCGGATGCGGTCTCTATGTAGCCATCCTGTCGTTTATGGGGGCGGGGCAAAACATCGGCTATGGCTCTGCCCAGACTGGGTTTTTCAGCAATGATTAAACGCATCAGGTCAACAAAAGTTACATCAGATCAATGGTACAGCTGCCTATAATAAGTTTCTTTCTGGCCGCATCATAGCCCTGAATAAGCAGACAGCCCAAGGCTTCAGCCTTTTTCAAGTATCTGGCCAGTTGGTTCAATATACGTTCAGCAATGATAGCAGGTACTCCCTGAGCCTTGAGTCATTAATTAACTTGAAGAATTCGTCAAGCTGTTCTTTATCATAACCGGTATTCTGATCGAATATGTGCTGAATCAGTACCTTGGTTGCCAAAATATCACGAATATCCTTGCTTTCTGTGTTTTTGATTTCATCAAATAATTCATTGTTCTCACCCTGTACCAACTTTCTCTTAACTTGTGTATCGAGACGCCAAACTTCTGCATTGGGGCAGTGGACCAGCCATACAACATCCAGCAGATCAGGCATGGCGTTTTTTGCCTTAATGATTTGCTTGTTTGTCTGACGACGAAGCGGTGAGTCCTGGTTAAATTGATTCAGTGCTGCTGCCTTTATTTCTGGCTGATAGTCATTCACGAAAAATGACTCAAGGCCTGTGCCTTGCCAGAATGATTGAAGATGTTCGTTCACCTGAGTTTGAAAATGACGCCATTGGTAAAAAGGAATCTTATTCATTGTGATGGCTTTGGTCAGGTTGATATCTCCTGTAACCAGGGTTAATGGTTGAGAGAAGTAAGCCAGAGCATTGTAAGCATTGTCGTTATCAATAAAACCAGAATCGATAAACGTTATTTTTCTATATTCAGAGACAGTAGGGTCACAATCGCTATACGTTATTTTTTTATATTCAGAGGTTGTGCGCTGACAATAGCTATTTGATGCACTGTTTGATTTGTAATGAACATTGCCAAAACCCAGTTCACTGAGCATTTCTTTAAAGGATTCTGTTGATAACATTGACCATTTAAGGTCGGTAACAATTTTTATGTCACCCGGATCTATTCTTCTGATAATCTCCAAATACTCTTTCAAGAAGGCTTCATCGTCGTAATAAGCGGTATAATACGACACGTTCTGAATAGCTTCTGCCTGAGCATCCAAATCACTATGACCCGTAAGAGCAAGTCCCAGCCATGGCCTATCTTGCAGTAATTGCTTTAAATCTTCATACAGTGAAGTTGACGTTTTGTCATCTGAAATTTCGTAATTATCAACTTTCTCGATCAGTTCTGAGTTAAAGGGTAACCCAAGGTGCAGTTCACCCAGACCAAACCTTGGCGTAGCAATAGAGAACTTATGTTGTTCTGTTTTAATTGAGCACTCTGTAAGATTTTGACACAAATCATAACCTTCAAACCGAAAGTCCGAGATGTAGTTCATGGTTTGACGATTCAAAGGAATAGATTCAAGGCTACTGACTCCAGATCTTTGGTGAAAATTTTCTACCAGCCATAAACTGACAATAAAGCTCTCAGCCAAACTCTTGCCTCCGGCACCAATATTAGAATACTGACCAATTCCCAACCAGTTGGATGTACTGGGGATTCTCATTCCTGCCCAGGTTGACAGGGAGAGGGTAAAACTTCCGAACTCCATCTGCATCGAACTGGTGTCGTATTCCTGCCTTTCATCCTTAAAAATCCAATTAATTTTCAGATCAGAAGCTTCAGAAAAAACACGGTAGAGCTTTTTTTTCTGAGATTGAGTGCTCTGTACAGTCAATTCAACAGGAATATTGTTAAAAGCTTTATCACGACGAAGCTCTTTGTTGACTTCCAGTAAACAGGCAAAGTCATCCAGACCATCTTCGGCTATTGTTGCCAAAATCAGTTTTGGCTCATTGGGATAATAAACATAGGGCCTTGCATTCAGTGCCAGCAACCATTTGACTAAGGACGATTTGAGGTTGATCTCCCTGTCATCCATATCGACTTGTGTAGCGCAGACCGATGATGGCAAAAAATTAAGGAAAAGAGCCAGTAACAAAATCATCATTAATGTAAAAGTTTTGTAGACGTTTTTTAGCTGCATAATGTATCAGACCTCCTATGAAACAAGCGTACCTGATACCGACAATTTTTGCGGGTTACGATTATTTGCATCAGATAATTGAGAAATCAACGCCTGTATTGAGGCAGGCTGTTATAAGTACCTAACCATAGAATCTCTCTGCTGAAAGCTAAAACCTGACATCTTTCCTGATCGATTCGATGTAGCAATCACAATCAGAGTCTATGATAGTTCCGTTAACAGGATAGAAATAGTAGTTCATTTTTTATGAAGTGCATCAATATCACAGGAAGATTTTTTAAATGACATCAACCCGATTGAAAGCCATGTGATGTATTTCCTGAATTTCCTCAGATATAAAAGATGAACAAATGACAAAAAACTTTAGTTCCAATCATAGGTAAGCAAATGTTTTTGAAACAAGCTACTCTTCACTCGCTAAAGATTTTAGTAAAGAGTACCCAGCCAGTGACGTTCAATAGACAAAATTTCAAGAAATTAAAAGTACTCAGCCATACGGAATCGAATATTTCTGGCTTATTGGGCAGGTGCTCTGCAAGGCGCAACGACGGGAACATGGGGGCGGGGCAAAACATCGGCTATGGCTCTGCCCAGACTGGGTTTTTCAGCAATGATTAAACGCATCAGGTCAACAAAAGTTACATCAGATCAATGGTACAGCTGCCTATAATAAGTTTCTTTCTGGCCGTGTCATAGCCCTGAATAACCAGACAGGCCAAGGCTTTGACCTTTTCCTAAGTATCTGGCCAGTTGGGTAAGTTTCTTTCTGGTCCTGTGTTAGCCCCGAATAACCAGACAGGCAGGGTCTCCGGGGTTTCTGGTGCTAATGTTTGTTTAGCAATGGTATCAGGTATTCTCTGAGCCTTGGATCCTGAATTAACATGAATAATTCGTCAAGCTGGTATTGATTAAAGCCCGTACTCTGATCACGACTGTGCTGAATCAGCACTTTGGTAGCCAAAATATCCCGTATATCCATACTCTCCGTCTGTTTGATCTCATGGAACAATTCATCGTTCTGCCCATTCTCCAATCTCTCTCTGACCTGTGTATCAAGATTCCAGAGTGCATGACTGGGACGATGGACCAACCATATAACATCAAGTAGACCGTGCATGGCGTTGTGCGCACTAATAATTCGCCTGTTTATCTCACGACGAAGCGGTGAATCAAGGTTAAATTGGTTAAGTGCTGCAGCTTTTATTTCCGGCTGATAGTCACTCACAAAAAATGACTCAAGGCCTGTGCCTTTCCAGAGTGATTGGAGATGCTTATTTACATCAGTTTGAAAGTAGTGCCATTCGTAAAAAGGAATCTTATTCATTGTGATGGCCTTGATCAGGCTCATATCTCCTGTAACCAGAGTGAGTGGCTGAGAGAAGTAAGCAAGAGCATTGTAAGCACGCTCGTTATCGATAAAACCAGGATTGATAAAAGTAATTTTTCTATATTCAGAGCCAATGCGATGAAAATAGATGCCAGACCCACCTCTTGATTTGTAATGTATAGTGCTAAAGCCCATTTCATACAACATTTCCCTAAAGGCTGGCGTGCTTAATATTGTCGATTTAGTGGGGGTAACAATTTTTATTTCACCCGGCTCTATTCTTCTGATAATGTCCAGATACTCTTTCAAGAAGGCTTCATCTTGATAATAAGCAGTATAATACGACACGTTCTGGATAGTTTCTGCCTGAGCATTCAAATCACGATGCCCCGTAAGAGCATACCCCAGCCATGGCTTATCTTGCAGCAATTGCTTTAAATCTTGATGCAGCGAAGTTGATGCTTTGTCCACTGACATTTCGTAATCATCAATTTTTTCGATCAACTCAGAGTTAAAAGGCAACCCAAGGTGCAGTTCACCCAAGCCAAATTTTGGCGATGCAATACAGGATTTATCCTGAGCTGAATCAAGGGAATATTTCAAGTAGGGATGATTAACATTATGATTATAATGTCCTAAGTCTGAAAGGAAACTTCTATTTCGACGACTGAATGTCAGATTAGCAAAATTATTAACACCAGAACTCTGATAATAATTTTCTGTTAACAATAAATCGTCAGTAATACTAACGTCCAAGCCTTTATCCATAGCCTCAATATTAGAAAAGTGACCAATTCCCAACCAATTGGATGTTTTGGGGACTCTCATTCCTGACCAGGTAGACAGAAACAGGGAAAAGCTTGCATACTCCATCTGCATTAATCCAGTCAAGTATTCCTGCCGTTCATCTTTATAAATCCAATTAATTTTCAAATCAGAAGCTTCAGAAAAAGCACGATAGATCTCCTTTTTTTGAGATTCAGTGCTTTGCACTATCAGTTCAACAGGAATGTTGCTAAAAGCTTTATCATTACCAAGCTCTCTGGTTACTTCCAGTACATAGGCAAAGTCATCTGTACCTTCTTCGGCTATTGTTGCCAAAATCAACCTTGGGTCATAGGGAATAAAGCTGTATGGCCTTTTGTTCAACGCAAGAAACCATTTGATTAAAGAAGATCCGGGGTTGATCTCCCTGTCACCCATTTCGACTTCTGTAGCACAGATAAATGATGCCATAAAACTAAGCATTACTGCTATTAAACACATTGTTGCTGTAGAATTTTTGTGGAAGCTTTTTAGCTTCATAATGTATTAGACCTCCTGTGATACAAGCGATAAGCGCAACTCATATCAACAATTTTTTAATGGGATATAACTGTTAGCTTGAAATAAAACAGATATAGTAGTTCATTTTCACTGAGACACATCAGTATCACAGGACATGTTTTTGTTGAATAACAATAGCCTGATCTAAAACCATGTCTATATCTCCCGAAAAAACCCTGAAACTGTATGGACTGAATGAAGAACACTCAACGTTATACGGAAAAATTATGATTCATCATAGAACCCAATTCGAAAAAATCAGCCTGGACGGAGTAGTTTCCTCCGATATAAAAGAGGATCAAATAAGAATAAACTTTAGTTCCAATCATAGTAAGGCAGATACTTTTAAAACAAGCTACCCTTCACTCGCTATAGATTTTAGTGAAGAGTACCCAGCCAGTGACGTTCAATAGACAAAATTTCGAGAAATTACAAGGATTACTTAGTATGGCTTTTACCGCATTAACCAGATTTAATAAGAAAAGTATTAAGACTATCCTATTGTCAATAAACCTGATAACAGGGAGTGCTCTGGCAATAACCGAAGATCAAAAAAGCATACTAAAACAACTGACCCTTCAAGAGTATGTAGAGCTTGATCGAGAAATTAAAGAAAAAAAATTGTATGTGCAGGCTAAATTTTACATTGATAAAGCGATGGCAGGTGTTAATAGAAGAAAAAGAAATGTTTTTTTTAGAAGAAAAAATAGGGAAATAGCTAAGAAAATGGGGGTTAAGGCTAGTCATAATACAATCAAGTTTGGTATGCCTTATACCCTACTAAGGACGTTTAATCTTGTTCAGGCAATGATTCACTATGGTAAAGTAGAACCTATTAAGCAAATACCAATAGCCGATACTGATCAAGTAATGCCTCATAAAACTAATAAAGCAGCCAGTGTCGTTGAAGACTATGTAGACAAATTATTGGAAAGAGCTAAACAAACGCCCACAACGGATACTAGTATGGTAAACCTCTTCTATGAAGACCGAAGTCATCAAAAAGAAGGAACAAGTATTATTAAGACAGAAAAAAATAAAGACTTTAATTTTCAATCAATATACCCAAACAACAATCTATATCATCTAATTCGCTTAGCAAATGATCCAGACTTCCATCCAGATCATCAACTGCACCTGCTACGTAATGGTGAATTTGTTTTGACCCATGTCAATATAATTCGGCAGGGAAATTTAGAAGATGGAGATAAAATAATCTACCTGGATAAATTCAGACCATGTAAACCTGAACCAACATCACCCACGAGAAACTCCGCATCCAGAGCCAGAGAGATTTATATTGCTGTTGATAGACTTCAAGCCTTTCTTGATAAGAGGTATCCAAACAAATTCATATTCATCATCAATGAACAAAATTTTTTTCAGATTTTATTGGATTTTGTAGCACCCTATGGTTGGTGGAAAGATGCATTTTTTAGAATAGAGTTTAATTTTGATAATATTGGCAACGAAGGACCACAAGTTTATGTTAAATATGCACCAAGGGTAGCCAATCTTTATGGTGAACGCCTTTGCCTGATGCAGATTTATAAAAATTCTGAAAGATTCAATCCCGGCTATAGCAAATGGTGGTGGTCAAATTGTTGCAGACGTGTGCGCTATGGATCGGACATTTTTACTGTAGAAGAGCTTATTTTAAACGTTATAAATCATATTACAGCTGACTTCGAGATAAGATCAGAAGGTATTCTTTCTCGCAATAAGCATAGCGAGCTCCCCCAGGATTTAATTATAAAAGAAATAATCAAAGTCAACGATCAAGCAAAAGAGGTCAACAAGTCTGTTTATGTAGAAACAGATCACAATAAGATAAAACAAAGTGTACATAAAACATTAAAAGATGGAGAAGATCCAGTTTTTGATTACTTGTTTTTTGATGACGAGTCCGATGCAGAATTCGATAATACAGAATCAATAAGAACAGATATTTTTATTCCTGTTGAAATGTATGCTGAAGCTAAAATTGTAGAATCTGATTACACCTCAATTAGAGATTTTGATGACCTGATATATGAAGCCAGAAAGAAGTCGGGATTTAAAATACCAAAAGACATTAAACCTGTTGTTTATTATAACAATGAAAAGCTGGATGAGAATAATTACAAAAGAGCTTTGGATCGTATAAGGAATGAGAATATAAAATATATAAAAAAAGAAAGAATAATAAAAAAGAACAAAAAAAAGCATAACGCCCTGACGATGATAGTTAAAGTCCCTGAATATGAAAGTCGAGCTTTTGAAAAAGCTACAGCTAGTTCACTCACCCATTATATTCCAGAAAACCCGTATCAGAAGCCGCTCGATTGTCACAAGCCAGCTTGCATATTTGAGGTAGGCAAACCCATAAAATGGGAGATACATTTAGTTGAAAATAAGAAATTGGCAAAAGCTAATAATATGCTTTATCAATACAAACTTATTTTACCTTTAGAAACACAAAAGACAACAGAACGCTACAGAGGAGGAGCTCAGTATGGAAGTTGCGCCAATGTCTGGATACCCACTATTAGAGATAACATGTCAGATGTTGAAAAGAAATTCGCTTTGATGTCAATGTATGATTTATCAAGAAATAAATTTAAAATTCCAAACAATCTCAAAAAAAACTCTGTTTCAAACCTTGGTAACAATATTATTACCAAATCATTATTGACGCCACAGAACGATTTCTGGTTGCCAACTCAGGCCAATTTGGAATTTTTGCTGCAAAGAGTTCAAATGTCTCTCCTTCTCAGTAATGAGGACTACTCAATTGCTGAGGAAAATAATGTTTTTTTTGAAGGTCTCATTAGTGGAAATATTGATGAGAGTGTTATCAAGGATTTGGGATTTTTTATTGGCTACCTGGCTCCAAGTCTGAGATATGTATCAAGAATGAATAATCCTGACAAGGTAGAAATTATTTATCGTATTGTTTTAAACTATCTCATTGAATTTTGTGTCAGGACTCTGACCTCTAACGAATTTGACGCAAGTTCTGAAATAGTCAAAAAACTTATAGAAAAACCGGAGCAATTTAGCCTGAAGAGCTTGGAAGACATCCACAATTACAACAAAAAAGATATTTCTGTAGCTTTTAACGTATTACAAATTGTTGATTTCCTTTTCGGAAAAACCCTCTTTAATCCTTTTTATAAAGAGGCTTCCGATTTTTATTTTTATGATAATGAGCTAGAAAGTCTTCAGCTTAATATCAAGAATATTCATAAAATTATTGATGGTGGAAAAAATCTTATTCCACTATTTTTCAGTCAACTGTTGCCAGCCGCAAGGTATTTCTCAGGTGGTCTTGATTTCGAAAGCAACAATTTTTTAAATAAATTCACTTTAAGTATTTTGGAAAAATTTTCAAGTCGAACAACAAATAAAGATATAAAAGCTTCACTGCAACTTTTCCTGAAAAAAACAGGACCAAAGCCGGATATTTTCAGTAAAGAAAAAACGGAGGAATTAATCACTTTATTCAGGAGAAATACTCCGAATCTCTTGGTTAATGCTCTGAATGAACAAGGTAGTTTCGAACAAACCTGTTACCATTGTGGTGAACTTTATCAAACTGAAAAACCTATAAGAGGAAAAGGGAGTCGTAAAAACAAAAACACGGGTAAGTCAAAAGAAACCCTCGTCAGACCTTTTCACAGAGCCTGCATGGAAAAAGACAGACGCATCAGGCAGCAAGCAGGGCAGTTATTTAAAGAGATGGAAAAGAGCTATCCCAAAAAACAGCTATATGGTCCTGATTATCACTATAACCCTGTCCCCGACGGTTTTGAGCTGATAAGAATCAATGGCGATGGTAACTCTATGTACTCGTCCATTGCAGAGATATTCAACAGGCATGCATGGTCAGAACAAGCGGCTCAATGGAACCAGCAAACAGTAAGAGAGATCATGGATTATAATCTTCGTGAGATTTTTTCCACGATACAGGCTCATCCCGACAAACACAATCTGATGCAGGAGCTTGAGCTACTCTTGGGGATCGATGCTGGCATTATTCCAGCGATCCTCGATAACAATTTTATTACTGATTCAGCCTCTTTCGCCCACCCAGAATCAGACAGATTGCAACAATTTGGCGCTGCCCGGCTGATTGCCCTGCTAGTACCGACACAGGGTGTCTGGTTCCCGGTGATTACACAAGGTCAGGCTGGGCCTTATCATGAGATTTATGACCTGAGGCGCTGGGTCAATTTTGCTCCTGACCTTTTGGCTATGCTATTACAAAACGAAAACTATACCTTTCCTGATCTCTCTGAAAGTCAAAGGGCAACACTTTTACAGTTGTTGTTAAACCAGAATTTCGATCAAGCCAAGCTCTTCGTCTCCCATATTCTGAAAGCCTCCTATCAGTCTTCAGCTTATCTTATCCACTACCCTGGTTCAGTAGCTCTCATAGAACACTTTGATGCAGCAGTAAGCATTGAAAATTCCCGGAATATCGAGGTTGGAGAGACTTTTGAAGCTCTTTCCATCGATGAAAATAATAGAAGAATGAGGTCTGATACTGTTTCTTCGGTTTCAGCCAATAAGACTGACAGTGAGACATCAGAAAATCACGACCCCTTATTGTTAATGATTCAAACCAGTTTTGAAATGATAAGTATTAATGGTGATGGTAACTGTATGTACTCGTCTATCGCAGAGATATTCAACCGGAATGAGCAGTCAGGACAAGCAGGCATATGGGACCAGCAAACAATAAGGCAGATTATGGATTACAACCTGCGTCAGATTTTTTCCACGATTCAGGACCATCCTGACAAGGAAAAACTGATGCAAGAGCTTGAACTACTGTTGGGGATCGACGCAGAGGTTATTCCAGCCATTCTCGATAATAAGATCATTACTGAATCAGCTTCTTACGCTCAATCGGACTTAGCCAGATTACAACAATTTGGCGATGCCCAGCTGATTGCATTGCTAGTGCCGACTCATGGTGTCTGGTTCCCCGTGATTACACTAGGTCACCAAAGCTCTCATCACGAGATTTATGACCTGAAGCGCTGGGTAAGCTTTACTCCTAATCTTTTGGCTATTCTGTTACAAGACAAAAATTATGATTTTCCTGATCTCTCTGACAGTGAAAAGACGATACTTTTACGGTTGTTGTTAAGCCAAAATTTTGATCAAGCCATACTCTTCGTCTCCCAAATTCTCACAGACTCCCATCAGTCTTCAGCTTATCTTATCCACACTCCCAGTTCAGAAGCTCTCCTGGAACACTTTGATGCGGCAGTAAGCATTGAAACGCCCCCAAATGTGGAGTTTAATTCGTCACCAACTGTAGAGGACCATAACCCCCTATCGTTAATGATTCAAGCCAGGCTTGCAGTCCACACCACACCAACCAATACTCTATAGGTTAACAACCTCCCTGCCCGCTCAAGAGGTTGTCACCAAAAGCCGGTAATCGGGATTACGAATAACTTAACGGCTTTCCTATATGGCTGCATACCGCTTCAGCACCCCTTCCAGACGAGCCTAAACTACACGACAAATTCAACTGTTTCTTTCATAGAATTGACAAAGATAGCTGCAATGAGGCGGCTGGTAAGCGTCGTGTAATCCATAGGCTCTTATTCACTTGAACATGAGTTCCAGTAATGGCAAAGCAGATGTTTTTAAAACAAGCTACTATTTACTCGCTACAGGTTTCAGTAAGGAATACTCAGCCTGTGACGTTCGATAGATAAAATTTCAAGATATTGTAAGGCTTACTAAGTATGGTTTTTACAGTGTTGACCAAATTGAATAAAAAAAGTGTTCCTCTTATCGTTTTATCGATAAATCTGATTTCAGCGAGTGCGCTTGCAATAAACGAAGATCAAAAAAGCATACTAAAACAACTTACCCTTCAAGAGTATGAAGAACTTGATCGAGAACTTAGAGAAAAAAAATTGTATGTGCAATCTGAATATTACATAAATCAAGTGATGACTTCTATTGACAGAAGTAAAATAAATCTTTTTTTTAAAAGAAAAAACAGGAAAATCGCTAAGGCAATGGGGGTGAAGGCTAGTGATAATACCGCCAAGTTTGGTATACCTTACACCCTGCTAAGAACGTTTAATCTTGTTCAGGCAATGATTCATTATGGTAAAGTAGACTCTATCAACCAAACACCAATAACAAATATAGATAAAGCAAAACTTGATAAAAGTAATAAGGCAGTTAATGCTGTTGAAAAATATGTAGACAGATTAATATCAAAAAGAACTGAGCAAACGCCCATAACAGATATGAATTCGGTAAATCTGTTTTTTGAAGACCGAAATCTTAATCATAAAATAACGCGTAATATTAAGGGATCAAAAAACAAAGACTTTGATTATGATTCAATATGTCCAAAAGACCATCCAGATTATAAAAAACACCTGCTACACTTGCGAGACGAATTTACAGACAAGAGACTACACCTAGTTCGCAAAGGAGAATTTATTTTGACCCATGTCAATATAATTCGGCAGGGAAATTTACAAGATGGAGATAAGATAATCTACCCATACCGCTTTAAAAGATTCAAACCTGGCGCAATATCACCCAAAAGAAATTCGGCATCCAGAGCCAGAGAAATTTATATCGCTATTGATAGGCTTCAAAACTTTCTTGATAAGAGGTATCCAAAGAAGTTTAGATTCAGTATCAGTGAAAAAAATATGTTTAAGGTATCACTGGATTTTGTAGCACCCTATGGTTGGTGGAAAGATGCATTTTTTAGAATAGAGTTTTATTTTGACAATATTGGCAACGAAGGACCAGACATTTATGTTCAATATGCACCAAGAGTATCCAATCTTTATGGACATGTTCTCTGTCTGATGCAAACTTATAAAAATTCTCAAAGAACCAGTGACGGCCCTCCCAAAATGTATGGTGGCATGGACCAGTGGTGGTGGCATCATTGTTCCGGACATGTGCGCTATGGATCGGAAAATTTTTCTGTACAAGAGCAGATTTTAAATGTTATCAACTTTCTGACAGCTGACTTCGATATAAGATCAGAAGGTATTCTTTCACATAATACTGATGGAGAGAAAACTCAGGATGTGATTACAAAAGAAATAATCAAAGTTAATACTCTGGCAAAAGATATTGAAACGTCTGTTTATGTTGAAACAGATCCTAATAAGATAAAAAAAAATGTACGTAAAAGAATAAAGCCAGACAAAGATCCAAGCTTTGATTATTTAATTATGGATGATGAGTTCGATAATGCAGAGAAAACAGAATCAATAAGGCCTGATATATTTATTCCTGTCGAAATGCATGGTGAAGCTCAGCTTGTAGAACTTCACTCTACCTCGATTAGAAATTTTAATGATCTGATATATAAGACCAGAAAGTGTTCGGGATTTAAAATACCAAAAAATGTTGAACCCACTGTTTATTATAAGAATAAAGAATTGAACGAGCATAATTTTCAAAACGTTTTATATGACATTAGGAGCAAGAATACAAAAAAGAAGAAAAAAGAAGGAAAGATAAGAAATAATATCCTGACACTGATTGTTAAAGTCCCTGGTTATGAAAGGCTAGCGTTTGAAAATGCTATAGCCAGTTCGGTTAACTATTATGTTCCAGATAATCTTCGTCGACTGACGTACAACGACAGACATAACGAAAGCGTGGAAGTCGAAGACATAGCCAAGAAAGGAAAACCCATAAAATGGGAAATACATTTAGCTGAAAAAAAGAAATTAGCAAAAGCTAATACTATGCTTAACCACTACAAACTTATTTTACCTTTAGAAAAGCAAAAGACAACAGAACGCTACAGGGGGGGAGCTCAGTATGGAAGTTTAGCCAATGTCTGGATACCTACTATTAGTGATGACATGTCAGATGTTGAAAGAAAATTTGCTTTGATGTCAATGTACGACTTATCGAGAAATAAATTTAAAATTCCAAATAATCTTAAAAAAGACTACGTTTCAAATCTAGGGAATAACATTATTACCAAAGCACTACTAACACCACATAACGATGTGTGGTTGCCAAATCAGCCCCGTCTAGAATTATTACTGCAAAGAGTTCAGATGGCTCTCCTTATAAGTCACGAAAATTATTCAATGGCTAAGGAAAAAAATGTTTTTTTTGAAAGTCTCATCAGTGGAAATATTGATGAGAATGTTATCAAGGATTTAGACTTTTTTATTGGAGAACTGGCGCCAAGCTTGAGATACCTATCCAGAATCAATTATCCAGATAAGAGAGAAGTCGTTTATCGTATTGTTTTAAACTATCTCATTGAACTATGTGTCAGGACTCTGACCGCTAACGAATTTGACGCAAGTTCTGAAATAGTTAGAAAACTTATAGAAAATCCGGATCAATTTAGCATCGAAGACATCCACGCTTCCAACAAAAAAGGTTTTTCTGTAGCTTTTAATGCATTACAAATCGTTGATTTCCTTTTTGCAAAAACTATCTTTGATCCTTTTTATAAAGAAGCTTCTGATATTACTTTTTATGAGAATGAATTAGAGAGCCTACAGTTTAGTATCAGGGGTATGCGTAAAATTATTGATGCTGAGAAAAATCGCATTCAACTATTTTTCAGTCATATATTGCCAGCAGCAAAGTATTCCTCCGGTGATCTTGATTTTGAAAGCAATGATTTTTTAAATAAATTTACCTTAAGTATTTTGGAAAAGTTCTTAAGTCGAACAACAAATGAAGATATAAAAGCTTCACTGCAAGCTTTTCTAAACAAAAAAGAACAAAAGCCAGATATTTTCAGTAAAGAAAAAACCGAGGAACTAATCTCTTTATTCAGGAGAAATACTCCAGAGCTTCTGATTAATGTTCCGAATGGACAAGGCGGTTTCAGGCAAACCTGTTACCATTGCGGTGAAGTTTATGAAACTGAAAACGCCATTAGAGGTAAAGGTCGCAGTACAAACCGAAAGACCAAAAAAGCAAAAGAGACGCTGGTAAGACCTTTTCATAAAGCCTGCATGATTGAAGACAAACGCATCAGGGAACAAGCAGGGCAATTATATAAAAAGATGGAAAAGGGATACCCCAAAACACAGATTTATGAACCCTACTATTCTCATCATAATCCCGTCCCCGAAGGTTTTAAGCTGATAAGGATTAATGATGATGGTAACTGTATGTACTCGTCCATTGCAGAGATATTCGACAGGAATGGACCGTCAGAACAAGCAGGCAAATGGAATCAGCATAGGGTAAGGCAGATTATGGATTATAACCTTCGTCAGATTTTTAACATTATTCAAGGTCATCACGACAAAAACAAACTGCTGCAGGAGCTTGAGCTACTATTGGGGATCGATGCAGATGTTATTCTAACTCTACTCGATAACAATGTTATTACTGATTCAGCTTCATTTGCTCATTCGGATTCAGGCAGATTGCAACCATTTGACAATGTCCAGCTTATTCCCTTGCTAGTGCCGACACAGAGTATCTGGTTTCCGGTGATTACACAAGGTCACGATGGGCCTTATCACGAGATTTATGATTTGAAGCGCTGGGTCAATTTTGCTCCTAACCTTTTGGCTATGCTGTTACAAAACAAAAATTATACCTTTCCTGATCTCTCTGAAAGTCAAAGGGCAACACTTTTACAGTTCTTGTTAAAGCAGAATTTCGATCAAGCCATGTTCTTCGTCTCCCAAATTCTGATAGCCTTCCATAAGGCTTCAGCTTATCTTATTCATTACCCAGGTTCAGTGGGTCTCATGGAACACTTTGATGCAGCATTAAGCATTGATACTCTCCAGAATATAGAGGTTGATGAGGCTTTTGCGGCTCTTTCCATCGATGAAAATAATAAAAGAATGAGGTCAGATTCTGTTTCTTCGGGATCATCCACTGAGACTGACAGTGAGACTTTAGAAAATTACGACCCCCTATTATTAATGATTCAAACCAGTTTTGAGCTGATAAAAATTAATGGTGATGGTAACTGTATGTACTCGTCCATTGCAGAGATATTCAACCGGAATGACCGGCCAGGGTATGCAAGTGCATGGGACCAGCAAACAATAAGGCAGATTATGGATTACAGCCTGCGTCAGATTTTTTCCACGATTCAGGACCATCCTGACAAGGAAAAACTGATGCAAGAGCTTGAGCTACTATTGGGGATCGACGCCGACGTTATTCCAGCCGTTCTCGATAACAATGTCATTACTGAATCAGCCTCTTTCGCGCAATCGGCCTTAGCCAGATTGCAACAATTTGGCGATACCCAGTTAATTGCATTGCTGGTGCCTACGCAGGGTGTCTGGTTCCCGGTGATTACACAGGGTCAGCATGGGTCTCATCACGATATTTATGACCTGAGGCGCTGGGTAAGTTTTGCCCCTAATCTTGTGGCTATTCTGTTACAAGACGAATATTATGAATTTCCTGATCTCTCTGAAAGTCAAAGGGCAATGCTTTTACAATTGTTATTAAGCCAAAATTTTGATGAAGCCAGGCTCTTTGTCTCCCAAATTCTGACAGACTCCCATCAGTCTTCAGCTTATCTTATCCACTCCCCCAGTTCAGAAGCTCTTCAGGAACACTTTGATGCGGCAGTAAGGATTGAAACGCCTCTGAACATGGAGGTTAATTCTTCAAAAAACAATCTGAATGTTGAGTCTTTTGAAGATCTTTCCCAAGATGGAATTAACAAAAGAATGAGACCTGATCCCGCTTCTTCAGTTTCAACCAATGAAACAGACAGTGAGACACTACAAGACCACAGCCCTTTATCGTTAATGATTCAAACCAGAGCTGAAGCACTTCTTACCTTGCCAGGCACACCGGCCAATTTCATGTAAGTTATCAACCTCCCCGTACACTGAACAGTGTGTCAATAAAAGCCGGTTATCGGGACTATGAGGTAACTTTACCGGCTTCCCAGTGTCTCGCTACATGGTGTATCAGACACACTAAGTACCTGGCCAGTTGGTTTCGCATATTCTGGCGAGTGGATTTTTTCATCCTTCAAGGCGCAACACAGGCGCGTAGCCATAGCTACGCAACCAGAGTTGGAACGCAGAAGGATGGAAAAAGCCGCCGTCCAGAATATGCGAAACCAACTGGTTAGGTACTTATGTGATGTGAGCCTGACCTGAACGAAAAATCCCACTGTTTGCTTCAGAGAATGAACAAAGATACCACATTGAAGCGGCTGGTTATCGTCTTGTAATCCATTTGGCCCTATTCACCTAAACATCAGTTCCATTAATAGGAAAGCAGATGATTTTAAAACAAGCTACTATTCACTCGATACAGTTTTTAATGAGGAGTACTCAGCCAGTGTCGCTCAATAGACCAAATTCCAGAGAATTATAAGGATCGCCAGGTATGGTTTTTACTGCGTTAGCCAAATTGAGTAAAAAGAGTATTCATCTTATCTTTTTATCAATAAACCTTATATCAGGGAGTGCTCTTGCAATAAACGAAGATCAAAAAAGTATACTAAAACAACTTACTTTTCACGAGTATGAAGAAATTGATCGAGTACTTAAAGAAAAAAATTTGTATGTGCAAGCTAAATTTTACATTGATAAAGTGATGTCAGGCGTTAATCGAAGAAAAAGAAATAATTTTTTTAAAAGCAAAAATAGGGAATTGGCTAAGAAAATGGGGGTTAAGGCTAATCATAATACGACCAAGTTTGGCATACCTTACACCCTGTTAAGGACGTTTAATCTTGTTCAGGCAATGATCCATTATGGTAAAGTAGAATCTATCAAACAAACAACAATAATAAATTCAGACCGATTAACACTTGATAAAATTAATAGAGCAGTCCGTGTTGTTGAAGACTATATAGACAGATTATTATCAGAAAGAGCTGAGCAAACGCCCACAGAGGACATGGAATTGATAACTCTGTTCTTTGAAGACCGAAATTGTGCAAAAAAAATAACGCGCATTATCAAAGCCCAAAAAAATAAAGACTTTAATCTTCAATCGCTATATTCAGTCAACCATCCTGAATATGAAATATACATGCAACGTAGTCCAAACTGCCGGTCATTGCATCTGCTACGCAATGGAGACTTCATCTTGACCCATGTCAATATTATTCGGAAAGGAAACTTACAGAATGGAGATAAAATAATTCACACAGTTCCCTTAAAAAAATTCAAACCTAACCCAATATCACCCAAAAGAAATTCCGCATCCAGAGCCAGAGAGATTTATATCGCTATTGATAGACTTCAAAATTTTCTTAATAAGAGGTACCCAAAGAAATTTAAATTCAGTATCAATGAAGAAAATATGTTTATGGTAACACTGGATTTTGTAGCACCTTATGGTTGGTGGAAAGATGCATTTTTCAGGATAGAGTATTATTTCGACAATATTGGCAACGAAGGACCAGTCATTTATGTTAAATATGCACCAAAGGTATCCTATCTTTATAGCCATAATCTTTGCCTGATGCAGACTTATAAAAATTCTCAAAGAGTCAGTGAAGGGCCTCCCAAAATCTATGAAGGCTTTGATCAATGGTGGTGGTTTCATTCTTCCGGACGTGTTCGCTATGGATCTGAAAACTTTTCTGTAGAGGAGCAGATTTTAAATACCATCAATTTTCTGACAGCCGATTTCGATATACGATCAGAAGGTATTCTTTCAAAGACCAGGTATCTAACACCTCCTCAGTTTGAAGGTATTCTTTCAGAGATCAGGTCTCTAACAAGCACCCAATTTCTTATCACATATGAAATATTCGAAGTTAATACTCTGGCAAAAAAAAACAACAATTCTGTTTATGTAGAAACGGATTATAACAAGATAAAAAGAAGTGTGAATGAAAGAATAAAAGATGGAGAAGACCCAGATTTTGATTATTTAGTTATTGATGATGAGCTAGATAACTCAGAGAAAGCATTATCACTAGGGACAGATATTTTTATTCCTGTTGAAATGCACAATGAGGCTGAGATTGTAGAATCCACTTATACTTCGATAAGAAATTTTGACAATCTAATAAATGAGGCCAGGAAGAAGTCGGGATTTAAAATACCAGAAAATGTTAAACCTATTGTTTATTATAAGAATGAAAAACTGGATGAGTATAATTTTCCAAAGGTTTTACATGATTTAAGGAAGAGAAATATAAAAAAGAATAAAAAAGAACAAAAGGAAGGAAAAATAAAAAATAACATCATCACGATGATTGTTAGAGTTCCTGGTTATGAAAGGCCAGCGTTTGAAAATGCCATAGCCAGTTCTGTTACCTATTATGTTCCGGAAAATCCTCGTCAACTGACGTATAATGAGAAACATAACCAAAACTACCAATTCAAAACCACAGCTAATAAAGGCAAACACATAAATAACGATATAGGTAAACCCATAAAAAGCAAGGTAGTTAAACCCATAAAATGGGAAATACACTTAGCTGTAAAAAAGAAATTGGCAAAAGCTAATACTATGTTTTATCAATACAAGCTTATTTTTCCTTTAGAAACACAAAAGACAACAGAACGTTATAGAGGAGGAACTCAGTATGGAAGTTTTGCCAATATCTGGATACCCACTATTAAAGATGATATGTCAGACGTTGAAAAAAAATTTGTTTTGTTGTCAATGTATGACTTATCAAGAAATAAATTTAAAATACCAAACAATCTCAAAAAAGCCTCCGTTTCAAATCTGGGTAATAACATTATTACCAAAGCATTATTAACGCCACAGAATGATGATTGGTTGCCCTCTCAGGCCCATTTGGAATTATTGCTGCAAAGAGTTCAGATGTCTCTCCTTATAAGTCATGAAGATTATTCAATTGCCAAGGAAAACTACATTTTTTTTGAGTGTGTTATCAGTGGCAATATTGATGAGAAAGTCATCAAAGATTTGGGATTTTTTGTTGGGCACCTGGTTCCGAGTCTAAGATACGTCTCAAAAATCATTGGTCCAGATAAAGTAGAGGTTATGTATCGTATTGTTATAAACTATCTTATTGAAGTCTGTGTAAGGTCAATTACCTGTAACGAATTTGACAGAAGTTCTGGTATAGTCAAAAAAATTACAAAAAAACCAGAACAATTTGGCCTGGAGGACGTTTACACTTCCAACAAACAAGGTATTGCTTTAGCTTTTAATGTGTTACAAATTGTTGATTTCCTTTTTACAAAAACCCTCTTTACTCCTTTTTATAAAGAGGTTTTCGATTTCGTTTTTCATCAGAACGAGTTAGAAAATCTTCAGATTATTATCAAGGGCATGCGTAAAATTATTGATGGTAAAAAAAACCCTATCCCACTTTTTTTCAGTCACTTGCTCCCTTCCGCAAGACATTACCCGGATAGTTTTAATTTCGAAAACAACGTTTTTTTAAATAAGTTCACCTTAAGTGTTTTGAAAAAAACCGTAAGTCGAACAACAAATAAAGATATAAAAGCTTCATTGCAAGCTTTTCTAAAAAAAACAGAACAAAAATCGGATATTTTCAGTAAAGAAAAAACTAATGAATTAATCTCTTTATTCAGAAAAAATACTCCCAGGATTCTGATTAATGTTCCAAATGGACAAGGTGGTTTCAGACAAACCTGCTGCCATTGCGGTGAAGTTTATGAAACTGAAAATCCCATACGAGGGAAAGGACGTCATACAAACCGAATCACTAAAAAAACAAAAGAACCGCTGATAAGGCCTTTTCATAAAGTCTGTATGATTGAAGACAAACGCATCAGAGAACAAGCAGGGCAATTATATAGAAAGATGGAAAAGGGATACCCCAAAACACAGGTTTATGAACCCTACTATTCTCATCATAACCCCGTCCCCGAGGGCTTTGAACTGATAAGAATTAATGGCGATGGTAACTGTATGTATTCGTCAATTGCAGCGATTTTCAACAAATATGAACCGTCAGGACAATGGAACCAGAAAACAATAAGACAGATTATAGACTTTAACCTTCATCAGATTTTTTCCATGATTCAAAATCACCCCTACAAGGATATACTGATAGAGGAGCTTGAGCTGTTATTGGGGATCGATGCCGACATTATTCCAGCGGTTCTCGATGATAATGTCATTACTGACTCAGCCTCTTTCGCACAGTCTGGGTCAAGCACATTGCAACCATTTGCCAGTGCTCAGTTGATTGCCTTGCTAGTACCTACACAGGGTGTCTGGTTCCCGATAATTACACAAGGTCACGATGGACCTTATCAAGAGTTTTATGACCTGACATACTGGGTCGATTCTGCTCCCAACCTTTTGACTATGCTGTTACAAAACGAAAATTATACCTTTCCAGATCTCTCTGAAAGTCAAAGGACAACACTTTTACAGTTATTGTTAAACCAAAAATTCGATCGAGCCAAGCGCGTCATCTCTCAAACTCTGGCAGCCTCCCATCAGGCTTCAGCGTATCTTATCCACTACCCCGGTTCAGTGACTACCTTGGAACACTTTGATGCAGCAGTAAACATTGTCACGCCTCAGAATATGGAGATTGATGAGGCTTTTGAAGCTCTTTCCAACGATGAAAATAATAGACAAATGAGGTCCGGTTCTGTCTCTTCGGTTTCAGCCAATGAGACTGACAGTGAGACTTTAGAAAATAACGACCCTTTATTGTTAATGATTCAAACCAGTTTTGAACTGATAAAAATTAATGGCGATGGTAACTGTATGTACTCGTCCATTGCAGAAATATTCAACCGGAGTGGGCGATCAGGACAAGCAGGCGACTGGAACCAGCAAATAATAAGGCAAACTATCGATTATAACCTTCGACAGATTTTTTCCACGATTCAGGCTCATCCTGAGAAGGAAAAACTAATGCAAGAGCTTGAGCTATTATTGGGGATTGATACTGACGTTATTCCAGCCGTTCTCGATAACAATGTCATTACTGATACGGCCTCTTTCGCTCAATCGGATTTAGCCAGATTGCAACAATTTGGCGATTCACAGCTTATTGCACTGCTCGTGCCGACACATGGCGTCTGGTTCCCGGTGATTACACAAGGTCACCATGGGTCTCATCACGAGATTTATGACCTGAAGCGCTGGGTAGTTTTTGCTCCTAACCTTTTGGTTATGCTTTTGCAAAACAGCAATTACACATTTCCCGATCTCTCTGAAAGTCAAAGAGCAATGCTTTTACACTTGTTGTTAAAGCAAAATTTCGATCAAGCTAATCTCTTCGTCTCCCAAACTCTGACAGACTCCCATCAGTCTTCAGCTTATCTTATCCACACCCCCAATTCAGAGGCTCTCCTTGAACACTTTGATGCGGCAGTCAGGATTGCTCCCGACCGGAATATAGAACTTGATTCGCCACAAATCGCTCAGCTCGATGAGACTTTTGAAGAAATTTCTATCGATGGAAATGATAAAAGAATAAAGTTTGATTCTGCTTCTTCTGTTTCAACCAACGAGACTGACCCTAAGACTTCACAGGATTACAACCCCTTATCGTTGATGATTCAAAGGATCACAGGGGCATTCTCTACCACTTCAGGCACACCCACCAATACTCAGTAAGTTAACAACCTCCTACATCCCACAGCGAGTATCGAAAATCTTACCAAAAAGCTGGTAACCGGGATTTTAAAGTAGCTTTATCGGCTTTTGCATGGCAACAGGGCCAAAATAAAGATTAATACAACCGCACGGGGAGAGTAATCCACTATAATCCTCAGCTTTTTAGTAACTGCTCTATTAGGGTTTCAATATGATTCGTAGTTGGCTGGGTCTGGTATTACTGCTGTTGTCGTTACCCGGTTTGGCATATGAAAAACTTTTTTATCCCAAATTCACCGAACGTTTTTGCTCGCAGGAGGCACAGCCTGTCAGCAATGTCTTTGTGGTGGGTGACAGTAGCGTTGATTCGGGTAATTTCTATAACTACAGTCGATTCCTTACAGGTAGCGGTACACTGAATGAACGTCAAATGTCACTTTATCCCTGGAGCGGTCGTATGTTACCGGGCTTTATTTTTGGCAGTTTCTGTGGTGCCATACCTGGTGCCAATTATCATGGAGGGCGTTTTTGTGATGATCTGATGGCACCAGAGCTTATTGCCAGAGCCCTTTATCTGAATACCTCCAATAAAACCGAGTTTGTCGATCAGTCACATGGTGGCAGTACGGTGGTCGGTTTTTCAGAGGTGTTAACGGATTTTTTCTGGTCGTTTCTGTTTGGTGAAAGTCAGTTGGCCAATATCAGTTTTCTCACCAATAGCATCAGAGGTGGAAAGCCTATTCTGAGTTCGGTCGAGGAACAGATAAATCACCTTGTGCAACATCATGCACCCTTTTCTGAGGATCAGATTTTTATGTTAGCCGGTGGCGCTAATGATTATCTCAACCGTTACTGGAATTATCGTCTGGTGGTTACCAAGCTGTCAGCGGCTATTGAAAACCTCTATGCCCATGGAGCCAGAACCATTTTCTGGGGAACGGTTCCCGATGTCACTAAAACCCCCTGTTTGCGCAATTCAGAAGATCGTCAGGAAGTACGTGAGGTGATCGTCAATCATAACCGATTGGCTACGAAAGCGTTTTTTCGGCTGAAAAGACAGTATCCTGACCTGTTACTCCTGTTTTTCGATTACAACAGAATGTTTGACATTTTGTTAGAACATGCCCGCCAGCAAGATGTTGACACTGAAACCCCCTGTCTCGATGTCACCTTCAGAGGCTGTTCTGATAATGCCCAGGTAGATATCTGCGAGAGTCACAAGGCGAGCCCCTGCAAAAACCGCAGTGATCATTTTTATGTTGATTCCGTTCATCCATCAAGTACGGTACAGAACTGGATATTCAACTTTAACTGCAAAATGCTGTCTATGCTCAACTATGAAGTGAAGTGCCCGGAGATAGATCGCAGGCTTGCTGACGATCTGCTGCTGCATTATTTTACCGGCAAGCCAGGCTATCTGGAGCGGGAATATGTTCAGTTGATATTTGAAGGGCGATGTCCGGCAGAATTCTAGCAGCCTGTCGGACTTAAGCGCCCGTAGCGAGGATTGCGAGAAATTGAGGATAAAAGTTTCTGCTTCTGAGGAGAATAGCGGGGCTATTTGACGAAGAAGCAGGAATTTTTAGACCAATTTATCGCAACCGCAGTAGGGCAGACTTAAGTCCGACAGGCTGCTAGTCCAATCTTGAACGGCTGTTGCTTGAAAAGCATCTATAATATTCCCTTTCATTCCTTTGGCTAAAACCCTATGTCCTTAACCTGCTGGCTTTTAGCCTATAGAGAGCCAGGTCAAACCTCACCTTCAAACAGATCCTGCCGACTATGATCAGCATGAACTATCTGACTAAACTCACCTGCGCTCGCCCAAGACTCAGTTCTGTCGAACCGGATCGGGACCTGTTAACTGAAACAGAAAGCAACCGGGGGCGAATCATTCAGTCAGCGGCCATACGTCGGCTGCAACAAAAGACTCAGGTTTACCCTTTGGAAACCAATGCCGCTGTTCGCAGCCGCCTGACGCACTCTCTGGAAGTGCAACAAACCGGTCGTTTTCTGGCACAGACGATTCTGCAGCGCCTGTCAGAAAGCGGCCAATTAACATCGCTGGGATTAGACAATCAGGACACGGCTTTTATAAATCTGGTAGAAATGGCCTGCCTGATGCACGACATTGGCAACCCTCCATTCGGTCATTTTGGCGAGGCGGCTATCAGCCGCTGGATGCAGGATAAAGCCGGGCTATGTTATGAAAAAGCGTGCAAAGGTCAGAAAGCCCGGTCAGCCTTACTGGAGTCAACCCTGCTGCCAGACTTGTCTATTTACGAAGGCAATGCCCAGGCGTTAAGAATTATTCATCACCTTCAGGATCTAAACCTGACCTATTCCCAGATGGGCGCGCTTATGAAATACACCCGTACGCCCTATGAGCCCAGACCCGACAAAGGCTCACCCGATGCCTATCGCAAGAAAAAGCCGGGTTACTTCTTTTCCGAAGCCATTCTGGTCCGTGACATCTGGCAGCATCTGGCTATCAATGAAGGTTGTCGCTTCCCTCTGGTTTATATCATGGAAGCCGCCGACGATATTTCCTACTGCATTGCCGATCTGGAAGATGCGGTCGATAAGGGGATTCTCTCTTTCCGCGATCTTCGCTTCAGTCTCTATGAAGTCTGGGAGGAATTTACTGAATATAACGAGTATTTGCCCAATATCATGGAGTCTGCGGTCAAGAGAGCCGGCAACAACAAGCAGGAATTTATTATCCGGCTGCGCACCCGGTTGGTAAGAGATCTGGTGGATTATGCTGCAAATCGTTATCTGCAAAAGCATCAGGCGATCTTTGACGGGACGCTCGATGAGCCTCTGATTGACGGCCAGTCTGACCAGCATCTGGCACTGCAGACCCTGAAAACCGTTGCTATCCGCTATGTCTTTACCAGCATGGAGAAGGAAACTCCGGAACTCAGGGGCTACTCTGCCCTGATGGGACTGATGGATATTTTCCAGCCTTTGCTGGAACTGAGCCGTGAAGAATTCGCCAGTCTTACTGAAAAAGATTCCAGCCGACATTTTATCGAGCAACGTCTTTACCACCGCCTCTCTGGCAAACATAAAATGGCGTATCACCGGGCAGTGAAATCATTGCCTGGCAGCAATTACTCCGCTCAAGAACAGGATGAGCTGGAATGGTATTACCGGGCAAGATTATTGATTGATTACGTCAGCGGGATGACCGATCACTTTGTGTTAACCGAGTTTCAAACTCTTTCTGCTATCTGAGTCAAAAAGCATAAGTCGTCATTGTTCAAGCCTCTCACTGGAACTCTTTATTAGAACGAATGTCTAACAATTAAGCGTTCATTAAAAATTCAAGTCAAATCCTGACTTTCTGGTGAACTGATCTTTGACTATTTAAAAGAAGGAGTAAATTCTATGAAAAAATTCATTCTGGCAGTCCTTTTGGCTTCAGCGTCTACCATGGTTGGTGCAGAAATGCGAAAAATAGACGAGCATACGCAAGCGGAGACGTGGTATATGAGGAGCGCAGTAAGCTACTTTGACACAGTTTCTCAACAATATTGTCTGGTGGTTTTAGATAATTTTTATAGTGGCAAAAATTCGCTTATGGACTGCAAAAGTGTCCATGAACTCTCAGAGCAGGCACAAAGAAACATTCTCGGCGACGCCTATGTACCAAAATCTGGCGCTGGCGCGTGTGATGCCTCTTCGGATAGTTGTCCCAAAAACTGATTTTTAGTGATTAAGCCGGATACTCATCGAGTACCCAGCTTAATCAATTGCTTTACTACTCGCCCAACATTCAATCAACCCAGACCCGGGCATTCCTGAACATTCTCATCCAGGGTGAATCTTCACCCCAGGTGTCAGGATACCAGCTGTTCTGAACCGCCCTGAATACCCTCTCCGGGTGAGGCATCATAATCGTCACCCTGCCATCAGCCGAGGTCAGACCCGTGATCCCCTGAGCAGAACCGTTAGGGTTGTAGGGGTAACGCTCAGTAGCCCGTCCCTGATTATCCACGTATCTGAGGGCCAACTGACCACTGGCAGACAGTTTCCGGATTTGGTCAGCCTTTTTGAACTCGGTGTAGCCTTCACCGTGAGCCACCGCAATAGGCATTCTGGAACCTTCCATACCTCTGAAGAGAATGGACTTGTTCTGCTGGACTTCGACCATCACGGTTCTGGCTTCAAACTGCTCAGACTGATTACGGACAAAGTGTGGCCAGTGCTCTGCACCCGGAATCAATTCATGGAGATTGGATAGCATCTGACAACCATTGCAGACACCCAGGGCAAAACTGTCCGGACGATCAAAGAAAGCCGCAAACTGGTCACGGGCCATGCTGTTAAACAGCACTGATTTCGCCCAGCCTTCTCCCGCACCCAGAACATCACCGTAGGAGAAACCGCCACAGGCTACCAATCCTTTGAATTCTGTCAGGTTACGGCGACCGGAAAGAATGTCACTCATGTGAACATCCACTGCCTGAAAGCCAGCCTTATCAAAAGCCGCTGCCATTTCCACATGACCGTTAACACCCTGCTCCCTCAGAATGGCTACCTGAGGTTTGCTGGCGCCAGTGGCAATAAATGGAGCAGCAACATCCCTATTGATGTCGAACGGCAAAGAGGCATGTAAGCCTGTGTCGCCGTCATCCAGCAGGTTATCAAATTCCTGACGGGCACATTCAGGATTATCTCTCAGAGCCTGCATGCGATAGCTGGTTTCAGCCCACCAGCGCTGGTATTTAACCCGGCTTTCGCTACTGATCAGCTCGCCATTGAAGACAAAGTTGATGCGCTGATCCGGTCTCAGAGAGGCAATGGTATGCACGCAGGAAGCCAGACCCAGCCCAGCCAGAATATCCTTAACTTTACCTTTGTCTGCACGACGAACCTGCAGAACGGCGCCCAACTCTTCGTTAAACAGGGCGGGGATAATGGCCGCTTCATCGCCCGCCAGCTTATTCAGATTCACCTCAATACCGGTATGACCGGCAAAGGCCATCTCAACCAGTGTGGTAAAGAGACCACCGTCTGAACGGTCGTGGTATGCCAACAGCAGGTCTTCTTCCAGACATTGCTGGATGGCAGTAAAGAACCCTTTGAGGTCTTGCGCAGAAGAAACATCAGGCGCCACATCACCAATCTGACCATAAACCTGTGCCAGAGCAGAACCACCCAGACGGTTTTGGTCACGACCCAGATCCACCAGCAACAGATCAGTCTCACCTTTATCGGTACGCAGCTCTGGCGTAACGGTCTTGCGGATGTCTGTTACGGGAGCAAAAGCCGAAATCACCAGCGACAGAGGCGAGGTAACACTCTTTTCTACATCGCCGTCTTTCCAGCTGGTGCGCATGGACATAGAGTCCTTGCCTACAGGAATAGCAATACCCAGTTCCGGGCAGAGTTCCATACCAACCGTTTTACAGGTTTCATAGAGTCTGGCGTCTTCACCCGGATGACCGGCAGCGGCCATCCAGTTTGCCGACAGCTTGATATCACCCAGCTTGCCAATACGGGTGCTGGCGATGTTGGTAATCGCTTCACCGATCGCCATACGACCTGAGGCAGGCGCATTGACCAGAGCCAGAGGGGTTCTCTCCCCCATGGACATAGCTTCACCCGTGAAGGTATCAAAAGCAGTAGCGGTGACCGCACAGTCAGCAACAGGAACCTGCCATGGGCCAACCATCTGCTCACGGGCTACCAGACCGGTAATAGAGCGGTCGCCAATAGTAATCAGGAAGTTTTTGCTGGCGACGGTTGGCAGCTTGAGAACTCGCTCAGACGCTTCTTCCAGAGTCACACCGGAAAGGTCCAGTGCATCCTGTTGAATAGTTTCTGCCTGCACATCACGATGCATGCGGGGAGGTTTGCCCAACAGAACGTCCAGAGGCATATCCACTGGCTTGTTATCAAAGTGGCTGTCTTCCACCAACAGGTTTGGCTCTTCAGTGGCCTCACCCACAACGGCATAGAGACAACGCTCTCGTTGACAGATGGCTTCAAACAGCTCCATATTTTCTGGAGCTACCGCCATCACATAACGTTCCTGGGATTCATTACACCAGAGCGCCAGGGGGGACATGCCTGGCTCATCATTCAGAATATCCCTGAGCTGGAAGCGACCACCACGGCCACCATCGCTGACCAGTTCTGGCAGCGCATTGGACAGGCCACCCGCACCCACGTCGTGGATAAAGACGATGGGGTTTTCATCACCCAGCTGCCAGCATTGGTCAATCACTTCCTGGCAACGACGCTCCATCTCGGGGTTATCACGCTGAACGCTGGCAAAATCCAGATCTTCCTGACCTTCACCGGAAGTCATGGAAGAGGCTGCACCACCCCCCAGACCGATCTGCATGGCCGGACCACCCAGAACAATCAGCTTGGCGCCAACGGGAATATCAGCTTTCTCAACATGAGCGGCGCGGATATTACCCAGACCACCTGCCAGCATGATGGGCTTGTGGTACCCCCTCACTTCTTCGCCAGCAGAGCCTTTGGCTGTGGCTTCAAAGGTACGGAAGTAACCGCAAAGGTTTGGACGACCAAACTCGTTGTTAAAGCCTGCACCACCCAGGGGACCTTCCAGCATAATATCCAGGGCAGTCACGATCCGATCCGGCTTGCCGTAGTCTTTTTCCCAGGGCTGTTTGTAGCCGGGAATATTCAGATTGGATACCGAGAAACCGGTCAGCCCCGCCTTTGGCTTGGAGCCTCGACCAGTAGCCCCTTCATCACGGATCTCACCACCGGCACCGGTAGCAGCACCGGGCCATGGCGAGATGGCCGTTGGATGGTTGTGTGTTTCCACTTTCATCAGGATATGAATGTCTTCCTGATGATACTGGTAATCTTTCTTTTCAGGAGACGGGAAAAAACGCCCGGCTCTGGAGCCTTCAATAACAGAGGCATTGTCTTTATAGGCCGAGAGCACACCTTCACTGCTCATAGTGTGGGTGTTACGGATCATCTGGAACAAAGAATGATCTTGCCGCTCACCGTCAATGGTCCAGGTCGCGTTAAAAATCTTATGGCGGCAGTGCTCGGAGTTAGCCTGGGCAAACATCATCAGCTCAACATCAGTGGGGTTCCTGTCCAACCCCTCATAGCTGGTGACCAGATAATCGATTTCATCTTCTGCCAGAGCCAGTCCAAGGGACTGGTTGGCGGCAACCAGAGCCTCACGTCCGCCTTCAAGAATATCCACACGGGTCAGGGGCGCTGGCTCGGTTTCTGCAAAGAGAAGCTCTGTTTCTCTGGCATCAGCCAACACAGCCTCGGTCATGCGGTCATGAATCAGGCTGGATACCACTTCTTTCTGGTGTTGACTGAGGCCTTCTTGGGCAGACACATAATAAGCCAAACCGCGCTCAATACGGTGAACCTTGCTGAGACCACAATTTTCAGCAATATTGGTGGCTTTGCTGGACCATGGGGAAATAGTGCCTGGACGGGGTACGACAAGAAACAAAGTGCCTGAGCACTCACCTTCCTGCATCCGGGGACCGTAGGTCAGCAGCTGTTTCAGAACTTTCAATTCCTGGTCGGACAGTGCCTCGTCGACCCGGGCAAAGTGCTGGTATTCAGCAAAAACACCGGTAATTTCGGGGATCCTGTGTTGCAGGGTTTCAAGCAGCTTTTGGCTACGAAACGGCGAGAGAGCCGGAGCACCACGCAAAATGAGCATGTTAAAAACTGTCCTCGACTGGACTCAGGGAGATAATCAGGGGCGCTATGATAATCGAAACCTAGGTATGGAAACCAGTGATTGATCTATGGATCTTGGCAGGTTTTCCCTTCAATGGTTCCCATCTATCTGTGACTGCTCCCCGCCCTGTCGGGCGAGGCTTCTGACTTCTCAGGCAGCAACCGGCAATGTGCCGGATTTACGCTTGCCTCCATCAGCAGAGACGGACAGACCTTCCGCCTTTAACTTCAAAATGCCTTGATGTTTTATGTTGATAGCGGCGTTAATATCCCGATCATGGACAGCAACGCATTCACACGTCCATGAGCGAGTTTTGAGCGGCATTTCCTCTCGCTTGCGACCACAGCAGGAACAGGTTTTTGATGAGGCAAACCACTGGTCAATTTTCACCAGATGTTTACCGGCCTGTTTTGCTTTGTAGTCGAGCTTAGTCACAAGGGAGTGCCAACCTGCATCAGCAATGGATCGGGCAAGGCAATGGTTCTTGAGCATGTTCTTGACCTTCAGCGTCTCCACAACCACCGCTTGGTTATCGTCAATGAGTTGTCTGGACAGTTTGTGCTGGAAGTCGTTACGGGCAAAGGCGACACGTTCATGCGCCTTTGCTACAAGGAGTCTGGCTTTGGCTCTACCTTTAGAGCCTTTCTTGCATCGTGATAGTTTTTTCTGTTTTCGCTTCAGGTTGCGTTGTGCTTTCTTCAGAAAGCGGGGATTGCCAGTCTTATGGTCGGTACTGGTAATGGCAATGTCAGTTAACCCAACATCCACACCGACTATGCAAGAACTTTGCAGATCGGCTACTGGCTTCGCTTCAGACGCACCATCTTCAGCCAGTACAGAAGCGTAGAACTTACCTGTCGGTGTTTTGCTTAGGGTAATCGACTTGATTTGTCCGGTAATTTCCCGGTGTATCCTTGCTTTAATTGGCTCGCACTTGGGTACTTTGATCCAGTCGTCACCTGCCGAAACAGAAGTGCAATGGTAGCTGCTTTGCTTACCATGCTTTGACTTGAAACGGGGAAAACGAGCTTGCAGCTTCGGATTAAAGAAGTTCTGAAATGCCTTGTCCAGATTGATAATGGACTGCTGCAAGGCAATCGAATCAGCTTCTTTCAACCATAAGTATTTTCGGCTTTTCTTGGCAATTACCAACAAGGGTTTCAAGTCTTTTTTCGGGGCAAGGTTCTGCTCTCGCACCTTGTAGTAATGGTTCTTGATGGCCAGAGCTTTATTCCAAACCTTACGCACAGCACCAAACTGACGGTTTAAAAAATCCGCCTGCTCTGGTGTTGGGTAGATGCGTACTTTAGTGGCTTTCAACATAACTCTTTACAAGTGAGTGCTCATTATTACAATGCCCGAAATAATATACTTATTACAGGTTATTTCAATTGACTGCGTACCAGCTTGCAGGCGGAACGCTCTGCGTTCCCGTCTTATATCCCCGCCCGATTGGGCGAGGATTTACGACGATTTTGCTAAAAATGCAGCTTGAGTGTACTTTCAGAGATAAATGTAAACTGAGTATTTCTTCCGTCCGGGTTAACACACTGAAATTCAGTTTTTGGGACAATAGCCTTTAGAAACTCCACTTTCGCCAGCGCAGGATTTTGGTACGTACATGTTGCCAAGAATGTTTCTTTGAGCCCGCTCTGAAAACTTATGGATAGGTTTGCAATCCAAAATCGAATGTTTAGGGTCAACAACCAGCAGACAGTACTGTTCAGACACTGTGTCAAAATAACTCGTCATGGTTCTTGAGTCCCAATCACTCAATAGCTTCCGTTCAATTTCTCGTATTTCTGCAGCAGCCATGATAGGTGCTACAACCAGTGGGATCGCCAGAATAAGTTTTTTCATCAAAATATACTCCTATTCACAAAGATAAGTTCACCCAAAAGTCAGGATTTGGGTTGCTCCTTCAATGAAAGGCTAATTCTAGGACAGTCCCTCTTAATAAAAAGTTTCATCTCAGCATAACTTCAAGCGCCTCTTCTCTGCTTTTTTGGCCTCACGTCGGGCTCTGAAAAAAGAGGAAATGATTTCGCTGCACTCCTCTTCAAGGACTCCGGAAGTCATTTCCACCCGGTAATTCATATAGGGCAGCTCTAAAGTCCGGCTCTGACTGACCAGAGCCCCTGCCTTGGGCTCCAGTGCACCAAAAATCACCCGCTTTACCCGACTGTGGATAATTGCTCCGGCACACATGGTGCAAGGCTCAAGAGTCACGTAGAGTTCACAATCCACCAACCGGTAGTTGTTGAGGGTGGCAGCCGCTTCCTGCAGGGCGAGCACCTCAGCATGGGCCACCGGATTGCAGCCACTGATGGGCTGGTTATACCCTCGACCTATGATTTCGCCTCCCCTGACCACAACGGCCCCGACCGGAACTTCGTCTTTTTCCCGGGCTTTTTCTGCTTCCTTCAGGGCCTCGCGCATCCAGAGGCTATCGGTACTGTTTTGATCTGCCAAAAAAGAATCTCACTACTCAGGGAATAAAACTGCCATGAGCTGAATATTTAAAAAAAGTTGAAACAAGTATACAGACGTTCGTCACTTTGACCGATAAAAACTCTAATCGGGTCTTGGAGTTCCCCAGAGCAGGTAATCAGGAATTCTCCAACGCAAGACAAAAGAGCGATATATACTGAAAGTTACTTATCGTTATTTCAGTTTCTGACTAAGAACCATTGGAGGGTCTGTTCGAATGAGTTACAAGCAAAATGTAGAAGAGAATATACAGCATTTTGCAGAGAGCATCGGTCTGGGTGAGCTCAGCTTGAATGAACACGATGCCTGTGGTCTCTGTTTTGATGACACCCTGATCGTAAACATGGAATACCTGGAAGAAGACGAAGCTCTGGTATTCGTTTCTTCAGTAAAACCCATGGACGCTCACGACGACGCCAAAACCAGCCTGTATGAAAAGCTTCTGTCACTCAACCTTCAGCATCACAGTATGCAGGGTGCCTTCCACGCCCTGAATCATGACAAGTCTGAAATTCTGCTGATTCGCTCTATGCAGGCTTCATCGGACTACGGTAACTTTGAATCCACTCTGGAGAAGTTCGTCAACACGCTCGAGTGGGTGATCTCCGAAGTGAATAATACGGAAAGCGATGGGACTGCCCCACCCAAAGATAGTGGCCCAAAGCCCCCTCCCACCGCTCCTGGCGGACCCGGAGACATGGGCATGATGGTCTGACTCTTGATCAACACATCAAAAAAGAGGGCTTATTCAGCCCTCTTTTGCTTTCTAGCTGATCAAACCCTATAGGGCGACAAAAGCAACGACTGGCAGAGGAGACAGGGATCGTGGCCGAAGCACTTAACTACCTCACTTCAGCGCTTCAAAATGCGGTTGAAAGCAGTCGGCTATTAGATATTCGTGGCCGTGTTACCGAAGTACAGGGCATGATCATCAAGGCGGCGGTTCCCGGTGTCAAGATTGGCGAATTGTGTGAGCTGGTGACTCCAAACGATGACAAAACCAGCTATGCCGAGGTGGTAGGCTTTCAGGGTCACGAAACGGTACTCTCGCCCATGGGTGAAATCATGGGTATCTCCTCCACGACAGAAGTGATTCCTACAGGTAAGGTTCACCATGTAGGCGTTGGCTCTCATCTTCTGGGACACGTGCTTGATGGTATGGGAAACCCTCTGAATCCGTCAGCCTTCGAAGGCGTGGAGCCTGAAACCTGGTATCCGGTTTATGCCGACAGCCCTGACCCGATGACCCGCCAGATCATTGATAAACCCTTACCTCTGGGCTTGAGAGTTCTGGATGGCGTCCTGACCTGCGGAGAAGGACAGCGTATGGGTATCTTCGCAGCCGCTGGTGGCGGTAAGAGTACGCTGCTCTCGATGCTGGTGAAAGGCGCTGAGGTTGATGTCACCGTACTTGCGCTGATCGGTGAAAGGGGACGGGAACTCAGGGAATTTATCGAGCATGATCTCGGCCCGGAAGGCGTCAAAAAGTCCGTTATCATCGTTGCCACTTCCGATAAATCTTCCATGGAAAGAGCCAAGGCTGCCTACACCGCCACGGCTGTTGCAGAGTACTTCAGAGACAAAGGCAAAAAAGTCCTGCTGCTGATGGATTCCGTCACCCGTTTTGCCCGTGCCCAGCGTGAAATAGGACTGGCAGCCGGTGAGCCACCTACCCGTCGGGGCTTTCCACCTTCGGTCTTTGCCACGCTGCCCAAGTTAATGGAACGTGCCGGTATGTCTGATACAGGCTCAATCACGGCGCTCTATACCGTGCTGGTAGAAGGTGATGACATGACTGAACCGGTAGCGGATGAAACCCGATCCATTCTGGACGGTCATATTATCCTTTCCAGAAAGTTGGCTGCCGCTAACCATTACCCTGCTATTGATGTTCTATCCAGCGCCAGCCGTGTCATGAATGCCATCACTCCGGAAGAGCACAAAGCCGCTGCGGGCAAACTCAGGGAACTTCTGGCCAAGTTTGATGAGATTGAACTGCTGGTTAAGGTCGGTGAGTACAAACCGGGTTCAGATCCGGTGGCTGATGAAGCCTTGCGGAAAATAGACGCCATACGAACCTTTCTGAAACAGCGCACCGACGAATTCAATGACTATGACACGACCATCCAGCAGCTGCGTCACGTCGTTGGAGTCTGATCTGAATGCTGCACGAACTTCTCAAGGTTAAGCAGATTCGTGAAAAGTCTGCTCAGGACCAGGTGCGTAAGTGTGAATACCGTTTGGAACAGGCTCAGCTGGAAGTCAAAAACAAAGAGCAGGAACTGGAAGAGTACATTGACTGGCGCTGTAAAGAAGAACAAAGGCTCTACGATAACATTATCAATACCGAGGTAAAGCAGAACGAACTTGATCAGCTGAAAGCCAATGTAGCCAGGATGCGTGAAAAGGATGTACTGCTGGAACAGGCCATCAACGAAGCCAGACAGGATGTCGAGAAGGCCAAAGAGCAGCTTGAACAGGCCCGTGAAGATCATATGAAAGCCATGCAGGCTGTGGAAAAGTTTGAAGAGTTTACCAAAGTTCAGGACGAGGAAGCCGCAAAAGAAGCCGCTCGCCTCGAAGACCTGGAAATGGAAGAATTTACTGTTCGCCCGAAATCCTAGGGTCTACAGATCGCAAGGAGGCCAATTATGCAGCCCACCAACGCTAATCAGAATGTTCAGCAGAATAACAACAACCAGCCTACCCAGAATCAGAGCCAGAAGGTGTCTGAGGATCAGGCTTCTGACTTTTCCAAAAAGATGAAAAAGAAGGAAGACCCGAAAAGCGCCAAAGGGGAATCCAAAGACGGTCAAAGCCTTGAAAGCCTGATGGCAGAACGCAGAAAAAGTGCCAAGGAAGCCCTGGAAGGCAAGTTTAAAGATCAGGGTAGTGGTCGTGAAGGTCAGAAAGGTCAGGAAGAAGGTGCCATGAAGTCTATGCTTGAGAGCAGTGACCATGTGATCGGTCAGGTCAGGGAAACTCAGCAGGCCTCAGAAGCTCAGCTGAAAAGCATCCAGGCGGTCAGTGGCCCCAAAGAGATCAATGAAGTCATCAACAAGCTGGTTGATAAAATCATGGTGTCTTCAAAAGACGCTATCCAGGGTGCCGAAGTTCGAATCACACTGAAAGACAACATTCTCCCAGGCACAGAAATCCGTATTCAGAGGGTTTCTGGTGAACTGCAGGTCACCATGAATACCTCCTCAGCAGATTCCCACAACTTCCTGGTAGCCAACGAAGCCAGCTTGATGAAAAACCTGGAAAAGCTGGGCGAAAAAGTTCAGGTCAATATCAACCTGTCTGGCGATGGCAACGAACAGAATGACGGTCGTTCCCAACAGGAGTACGTGGGTGAAGAAGATCAGGAAGACAATGATTCCTAGTCGGACTTAAGACTGTCCTACTGCGGTTAATTCCGACAGGGACTCCCAAAAGAGCGGATAAACACGAATGGAAGCGATACCACTGAAGTTTGAAACAATATCAGCCACCGAGCTTCAGTTGGGGCAACTCCTGTGTCATCGCAAAGCCCGCTACCAGATTCAACTGAACGCTATCGAATTCACTGTCTCCCTTGCCGGTCTTGGTCACCAGACATCCAGTTGGCAGGCTGATCTGGAACTGGCGGGTTACCCCGGCAAACTCTATCTGGGCCGACAGGTTCTGGATTTTCTTCTACCCAAAAAACTCGACCATCAAATCATTAAAAAACTGCCCGAAAGCCTTCGTGACGCTGCTATTGCCAGTAGCCTGACCCCCCTGTTTAATTTTCTGGGTCAGATGTTAGGTCAGTCTGTCACGCTCAGTCATCTCAAACCTGCAGAGGCGACAGACGCTCCTCTCATTGCAGTGGATCTTGAAGCCGAAAACATCCGCTCAACTATACAGATTGAGTATTCCGAGGTAATAGAGAACCTCTTGAAGTCAATTCCGCCTCATCAATCTACCTCGCTGCCCGATATACCTTTATGGGTAACCCTGCAAAAAGGCAGCACCTTACTGAATCGCAGTGAACTCAATGACCTGGAAGAAGGTGACATTGTTTTTCTGGAAAAACACGTCAGTGACTCAGAGGTGATTGTAGGAATCAAACAGAATGTTGCTTTTTTGGGCACTCTCGAGGATACCCGGGTCACTATTTCACAGAGGCTTCAGGCTATGGAAGAACATTATGACCAGGGCTACACGGATTATGAAGAGCCTATGCCGGAAGGTGAAGCTCCTCAAGCACCTGCAGGCCCTGTTGATCTTCACGACCTGCCAGTGACACTCATGTTCGAAGTGGGTGAGCAACAACTGACATTCGCAGAACTGCAAAGCCTGACGCCAGGCTATGTTTTCCAGCTCAGTAACCCCATAGAAGCACCGGTCAGGATCAGAGCCAATGGCCAACTCATTGGTAGATGTCAGCTGGTAGAAATTGAAGGCCGACTCGGAGCCCGGATCACAGAGCTGACGGGTAAGACTGAATCCTAAGCAGTACATCAATTAAAGCAGGTTCCCGCCATGGAAAGCGGCATTCTGAATTTAACCAGCCCATTTTATTTAATGGTGCCACTGGCACTGATGGCGCTGATTCCATTCATGGCAGTCATGGGCACTTCTTTTTTGAAGCTGGTGGTGGTTTTTTCCATTCTCAGAAACGCCACCGGTCTCCAGCAGATTCCACCTAACATTGCCATGAACGCCCTGGCCATTATCCTGACACTCTATATCATGGCACCTATAGGCTATGAGTCTTATGAGTTGCTGGAACCTGAAAAAATTAATTTTGAGGATCTTTCCTGGATCGAGTCTGTCAGGCTCGCCAGCGCCCCTTACAAGCAATTTCTCAAAGACAACACCAACGAAAATGAGCGTAACTTCTTTCTGAAATCGGCACGCCTTCTGTGGCCAAAAAAATACCAGCAGGAACTCTCGGGCGATGACTTGATTGTGCTGCTGCCCTCTTTTTGTATCACGGAATTGACCAAGGCATTCCAGATTGGCTTTTTGCTCTATTTGCCCTTTATCGTCATTGATCTGATCGTCTCAAACATCCTGCTGGCCATGGGTATGATGATGGTTTCGCCCATGACCATCAGCTTGCCTTTCAAATTACTCCTGTTTGTCTTGCTGGACGGCTGGACCCGTTTAATTCAGGGGCTGGTATTAAGTTATGGCTAGGAAAAGAACATGGTAGATTCGGACATCATCCAGCTCACAGCCCAGGCGCTGATGCTGACTCTGATTTTATCCATGCCGCCTATCATTGCCGCGGCTGGCGTAGGTCTGCTGATCAGTTTGATTCAGGCCCTGACTCAGATCCAGGAACAAACCCTGCCCTTCGCCTTCAAGCTGATTGCCGTCATCATCAGTATCTTTGCTACTGCCCGATGGCTGGGCATTGAGATTTATCATTACTCTCTGGCCATCATGAACAAAATCCCGGACCTCTAACCGGATAATCCGCCATGGTCATCCCAATAGATGAGCTAAAAGAGTGGTTTTATGTATTTACCATGGGCACGCCCAGAATTGTTGCCCTGTTCACTCTGATTCCTTTCCTGCACAAGCGCATGCTGGGGGGTGCCATGATGAGAAATGGCATATGCGCCTGCATGATCCTGTTTCTCCATCCTATGCTGGCAGAACACAAACCCGATGACACCATCACCATTTATGCCACTGCCGGAATTGTCCTGAAAGAAGCGTTTATCGGAGCCATTATCGGATTTTGTATCACCATCCCGTTCTGGGCACTGGAATCAGCAGGTTTCTTCATTGATAACCAGCGGGGTGCTTCCATGGCCAGCGCCCTGAACCCTCTGTCCGGTGCCGAAACTTCACCCATGGGTGTTTTGTTCTCCCAGGCCTTTACCGCCATTTTCATGACCAGCGGCTTATTCCTGCTGTTGTTGCAAAGTCTTTTCATCAGCTATGAGGTATGGCCTGTATTCAGTTTCTATCCCAGGTTGAACCCTGAAGCCTCCACTTTTTTCCTGAACCAGTTCAACCTGATTATTGGCCTGGCCATGTGGCTTTCTGCTCCTGTCGTTATCGCGATGTTTATCACAGAATTTGGTATCGCCCTGATCAGCCGCTCAGCCCCCCAGCTTAACGTATTTATTCTCGCCATGCCGATCAAATCCGGTGTCGCGGCAGCCATCCTGGTGATTTACGTCAGCACGATTCTGAAACTGGCCAAAAAACATGACGAAGGCATTCCCATGGTCTTTAAAACCCTGGGAGAGCTCTGGAAATGAGTGCTGAAAAGACAGAGAAACCCACTCCGAAAAAGCTGCGTGACGCCCGCAAAAAAGGTCAGGTAGCCAAGAGCAAGGAAGTCTCCAGCACCTTTGGCATTATCGCTGTGTTCTGCACCCTCTGGTTTATGAGCGATACCTACCTCACGACCATTCAGGAAATGGTGATCCTCCCGGCAACGGTTTATAACGAAAACTTTCAGGACGCTTTCAAAATTGTCACACAGGGCATTCTTGAAAAATCCATTGAGCTTCTGCTACCTCTGGTCATGGTATCCATGCTGTCTGCCATCATAGGCAACATCATGCAGTTTGGCTTTCTGCTGGCCGGTGAATCGGTAAAACCCGACCTCAAAAAGATCAGCCCAATTGCCGGATTCAAGCGCATCTTTGCCATCAAAAACCTGGTGGAATTCTTCAAGTCTGTTATCAAGATTGTGTTTCTTTCCATCGTTGTTTATTTCGTTATCAGAAACAGCCTCGCTGATATGTTCAACCTCCCCTACTGTGGTAGTGACTGTATTCTTCCTGTTGTCGGGGTCCTGATGAAAAAGCTGATGATCTATGCCATTGCGGCTTTCATAGTGATCTCTGTGCTGGACTATCTTTTCGAGAAGCAGCAGTTCACCAAAGAAAATAAAATGTCCAAGGATGAAGTCAAGCGCGAACACAAAGAGATGGAAGGTAGCCCTGAAATCAAAGGTAAACGAAAAGAAATCCACCAGGAAATTCTCAACGAAGCAGAAAACACCAAGAAGTCAGACGTGGTGATCAAAAACCCGACTCACCTGGCGATCGGCCTGCACTACAAACAGGATGTGACGCCACTGCCGGTGGTAACGGTTAAAGGCCGGGGTGGACGTGCACGCTTTATTGTGAAAATTGCCGATAAGGAAGGCATCCCCGTTATGGAGAATGTCCCCTTGGCTCACGCCTTGTTTGATACGGACATTGCCAGTTACATCCCCAGCGATTTGATTGAACCGGTGGCAGAAGTCTTCCGATGGGTAGAAGATCTCAAGGAAAAACAGGGCATCTCAGACGATTCTTGAGATTGAGCTTGTCAAAACATCCACTCAACTCTCCAAAGTATTCCTGGGTCCCGCTGGCCGCCAGGCCGGTGAGATAACATTGGGCATTTCCGAGCGATTCAGCAAGAGGGCCTTGCACAGAGCGAACTCTCCATAACGATGGTTGACCTCATCAATGGTCGCCAGCAGTTTTTCTTTTTTAGCATCTTCTTCCGTAAACAGCTCTCCCTGCCCGTATTTGGGTTGAGGGTCCAGGGCTCCAACGTGTACCTGGTGCACGCCCTGGCTTCTCTCACCCTGATCCCAATAGACATCCAGAAAAAAGTCCGCCAGTGCCATGATCTGGTCGCCATCGGATGTCGGGGTTGTCGTTCTCAGCTTTTTGCTGACCCAGCCTCCGGGCGTATTCATGCCAATGGCAAACAACCGGGCTTCAAAGTCATAGCGTCTGAGACGGGCAGCCACTTTTTCACACATATGCAACAGATAGGTTCTCAGGATGGTTTTATCCCGGGTATTTGGCGGAATCACCTTGCCATGCCCGATGCTCTGGGGCACGCCCACTTCTTTATGCAGTGGCTCCGGGTCCATGCCCTGGGCCATCAGCCAGATACGCTTACCCAGATTACCAAAACGATTGCCCAGCACGCTGATGGGCACTTTCTGCATATCACCACAGCGATGCACCCCGTATTGAGCCAGGTAACGTCCAATGCCTGACCCTACCCCACACAGGTCAGTAACCAGCACATTCGACAAGGTTTCGCGAGCCTGATAGGGGTGGACAATGGTCAGTCCGTCCGGCTTCTGCTGCTTGGCTGCCCACTTGGCGGTGCTCTTGTCACCACTGATCCCCACTGAACACAGCAGGCCGGAAGCCTCAAAAACGCACGCCTTGATCCTTAGACCTATCTCGGCCACCGGGCAATCATAAAGCGACTGACAGCCGGTCAGATCGAGAAAAGCCTCGTCCACCGAGAAGACTTCTATTTCTGGCGTGATGTTTTCCAGAGCTGCCATAATGCTGGAAGAAATCTGGGCATAACGATAAGGCCGGGAAGGTGCCTGGATCAGGTCAGGTGCCAACCCTCTGGCCTCACGCAACCTCATCCCGGTTTTGATGCCCCGGGCACGGGCCTCATAGGAGGCGGTAATGATGCAAGTCCCTGATCGGCCATTGGTGACACACACCGGCTTTTGCTGCCATTGAGGCCGATCCAGCTGCTCAATGGAGGCAAAAAAGGCATTCATATCCACCAGCGCAATCATTCTGGGCCAGGGCTTGTCTTTTACAGAAATACTGTTCATGCATACAGTATTATTCACCTGAAGCTTCCAGACAACCCCCTCTTTGATTGATTTTTTTTATCGCCCCCGAAACAGAGGCGTAACCGCGTCAATTGAGGCGAATGGTTGCTGTTTTATAAGGTCTTCCGGTTTCGTCAGCACTGCTGACAGAGATGTTATGCAAGCCTTTGTCTGAATCTCGTACGATCAGCTTTACATTGGTTCACACGGGGAAGTAGCCATGTTCAAACACGCAAGGATCGTCTTTCAAATCGTACTGACACTGTTCAGCTTTTTCGGCTTCAACGAAGCCGTTCTGGCGGCCAGATACCGCACCACGGTCTACGTAAGCAATTTCGACGCCCGGATGGCGGTTGCTCACACCGGCATCGAAACGCCTGCCTTTGCAGGTTATGCATCTTCAGGCAAAGATGCTCATCTGGCCGAAGATCCCGGCAATATCGCATTCAACGAATCGCCACTAAAACTGTTGGAAAGCGCATTAAAAGACATGTTGGAACACTCGAAGCTGGCGCCCAACAGCAGCACGGATCTCGTTATTGGTATCGCTGGCTACGATTTCTATCGCCAAAAGCCAGCACCTGAACCAGGCCAGCTCTCAAAATATCGATCTCTGTTGACTCAAAACTGTCCGGTTAGTCAAAATCGGGAGGCTTACTTCACCTGTATGGCAAAGGCTCTGTTCAGGGAACACGGGGTGATGGTGGAAAACGTAAAGTTGGTGGGCGACCATACCCTGATGGCCGCCAGTGCCAAAAGCTGGTTGCACAGAAACCATAAAGCCAGCAGACATTTCGACCTGATTCAGGCCACCACAATAGCGGTGCCTTACCAGGTCAAAAACGGCCAGATCACCCCCTGGTCTGCCAGATTGCCGAAATGGCTGAGTATGGCGGGGGGTTACTGGAATATTGGCCAGGCCAGCCAGAACGCCTGGTTCAGCCCTGTACCCTGCAAAAACAAAAGTTATCTTCCCTATATGGCGTCACAGCCAATCCATCAGGCCCTGTTCGCCAGCGACTATGTGCAGGAATATGGTAAATACAAAGGTGATCCCTATGCCATGATGAAGCGCTGGGGCCGCACAGGTATCAATACTCTGGGTTACCAGGTCAGCCAGATCTACAACGACGGCAACCGTCAGGATTATCTCAGCGGCCAGCATGCAGTGAGCCGCAGCAACTACGACAAGGCCCGAAGTCAACTGAAAGACCTTTTCCATGAGGTTATTGAGCAACTGGCCACTATTATCAACATCAAGCAGAGCGAATATTATCCGGGGCAGAGTCCGGAACACCCTATTGTCATCCTGGGAGAGTTCTCTGCCGACGTTCTGGAAAAGGCAGAAAACAGAGACCTGCTACTGAAGAGCCTGCCGAAAGAAGCCCGCTGTCGGGTGGATATTGTTCCCGGAGACACCTTCTTCCATAACCTTTCAGGCGGTGGGCTGCGTATTCTGGAGAAAGATCGTTAGTTCTGCTGACCAGACGGTCATTAAGCAGGCTTTGAAGGAAAGGTAAGCTGTAAGCTGTAAATCAATAACAGCAATAGCATTCAAGGATAGCAAGGAGTTGGCTATGTACTCATGTATGATCACCAAATCACCGGACACTGCAGTTTGCTCTAAGTGCATTTTCAGAGGGCAAAAAGCAAACCAAAAACTGGCTGTATGATAGTGCTTCGAGGGAGTATCCATATTTTATTCCGGAGCCAGTGCAGTCGGCTCCGTGGCAAAAAACTCTATAGCCAATATGTGTGATCTCTATGAGAACGAGAAGTTGTCCAAAAACATCATTGCAATATCATCCCCTGAAGAACCGTTGTTAATAATGTGACTAGCGAAAGGGCTATGTATGTCGAAGAGCTATGTAATTCTGTGCCGTTTTCTATGCTGACTTTTATCCAGGTTTCCTTAACAGCTTCTGTTGTCGGTGCTCTTACACCATCGACCCGATACATCATGATCTTTCCATCATACCCCCCGGTGACCAGCCATTTGCCATCGCGGCTGTACACAACCGTCGGTGACCTGCCGGAGGGCAGGGTGTGCAGGTGAGAGAACGGACTGATTCCCTCAAAAACACTGACCTCGCCATTGCCATCGCCATCGCCATTTTTGTGGCCAACTACCAGCCGGGTGCCACTTGGGTTATAGGCAAGGCTCGATACCTGGCCTGATACGGATAGAGTGTACAGGGTGTTGTTCGGGTTCATCCCGTTATAAAACCTGACCTGTCCTAACACATCCCCGGATGTCAGCAGGGTGCCGTTGGGATTGTAGGCTACAACCGACATCCGGCAGCACGAATCCAACAGGGTTTTCAGAAGATTGTACGGACTGGTCCCGCGATAAGTTCTTACCTTTTGGAAACTTTCAGCCACTGCCAACTGACTGTTGATGGGGTTGAAGTCAAGATCTTCTATACGACTACGACTTGGTAGTTGGGACAGGGTTTTCACGTAGGTGAACAGATTGGTTTCGTTCTTAAGATAAAGCCTGATATTTGTATCATCTCCCCCGGCTGCCAGCAGGGTGCCGTTCGGGTTAATGGCAACGGTTCGTAGATCTTTTGGCACTTCGGACAGGGTTTGCTGGTGGCTGAACGGGCTCATCCCTCCAAAAATATTGACCGTGTCATCATCCCCCCCGGTTATCAGCTGAGTGCCGTCGGAGCTGAAAGTAACGCTTCTTATCCATTTTGTTGCGTGATGGGTATGCACGAGTCTCGGGTATCCTGAGGCACTCACATTAAAGATTTGCAGGGCTCCTGAAATCGCAAACTTTCTCCCATAACCAATGAAATCGCCAGAACCTATTCCCACAGCTATGAGCGTATTGTTTTTATTCCATGAAATACTCAAAGCCCTGTGAGGAGGACAATGTGTTGGCGCAGGAGCAGTGGGCGTTGAAGCGGGTATTTCCGGTAGCTGGTTCGGATCTACTTCAATTTCATAGAATAATTGAGGAGGGATTTCTGTTGGCTGCATTGAGCTTGTCGTTTGAGTCTGCGCTTCTAAGCCGCTTACTGTCAGTGAGATTATCAGGCTTGCAGTCGTCAGGCCCTTCTCAATATTCATTACCTTCCTCCAGCTTTATATCAACACTTCGGACAATGTCCAAGACCGGTATGGTCATGAGAGAAAACAGCGAAAATAGAGAGACAAGATTTCTCCGGAGTCGGAGAGAAGTTGTCCAAAAAAATCATTGCAATACCATTCCCTGAAGAACCGTTGTTAATAATGTGACTAGTGAAAGGGTTGTGAATGTCGAAGAGCTATGTACTTCTGTGCCGTTTTTTATGCTGGCTTTTATCCAGGCTTCCGTAACAGCTTCTGTTGTCGGTGCTCTTACACCATCGACCCGATACATCATGATCTTTCCATCATACCCCCCGGTGACCAGCCATTTGCCATCGCGGCTGTACACAACCGTCGGTGACCTGCCGGAGGGCAGGGTGTACAGGTGGGAGAACGGACTGATTCCCTCGAAAACACTGACCTCGCCATTGCCATCGTCATTGTTCTGCCCAACTACCAGCCGGGTACCACTTGGGTTATAGGCAAGGCTCAATACCTCGCCTGATACGGATAGAGTGTACAGGGTGTTGTTCGGGTTCATCCCGTTATAAAACCTGACCTGTCCTACCATATTCCCGGAGGTCAGCAGGGTGCCGTTGGGATTGTAGGCAACAGCCAACATCTGGCAGCACGGATCCAACAGGGTTTTCAGAAGATTGTACGGACTGGTCCCGCGATAAGTTCTTACAATTCGGTGACGTTCAGCCGCTGCCAGCTGGCTGTTGATGGGGTTGAAGTCAAGATCTTCTATACCACTTGGTGCGTGGGACAGGGTTTTCACGTAGGTGAACAGATTGGTTTCGTTCTTAAGATAAAGCCTGATATTTGTATCATATCCCCCGGCTGCCAGCAGGGTGCCGTTCGGGTTAATGGCAACGGTTTGTACATCGCCTGGCGCTTCGGACAGGGTTTGCTGGTGGCTGAACGGGCTCATCCCTCCAAAAATATTGACCGTGTCATCATCTCCCCCGGTTATCAGCTGAGTGCCGTCGGGGCTGAAAGTAACGCTTCCTATCCAGTTTGTTGCGTGATGGGTATGCACGAGTCTCGGGTATCCTGAGGCACTCACATTAAAGATTTGCAGGGCTCCTGAAATCGGACACTTTCTCGCCTCGTCATAGATATCCCCAGAACCTATTCCCACAGCTATGAGCGTACTGTTTTTATTCCATGAAATACTCAAAGCCCTGTGAGGGGGACAATGTGTTGGCGCAGGAGCAGTGGGCGTTGAAGCGGGTATTTCCGGTAGCTGGTTCGGATCTATTTCAATTTCATAGAATAATTGAGGAGGCATTTCTGTTGGCTGCATTGAGCTTGTCGTTTGAGTCTGTGCTTCTAAGCCGTTTATTGTCAGTGAGATTATCAGGCTTGCAGTCGTCAGGCCCTTCTCAATATTCATTACCTTCCTCCAGCTTTATATCAACACTTCGGACAATGTCCAAGACCGGTATGGTCATGAGAGAAAACAGCGAAAATAGAGAGACAAGATTTCTCCGGAGTCGGAGAGAAGTTGTCCAAAAAAATCATTGCAATACCATTCCCTGAAGAACCGTTGTTAATAATGTGACTAGTGAAAGGGTTGTGAATGTCGAAGAGCTATGTACTTCTGTGCCGTTTTTTATGCTGGCTTTTATCCAGGCTTCCGTAACAGCTTCTGTTGTCGGTGCTCTTACACCATAGACCCGATACATCATGATCTTTCCATCATACCCCCCGATGACCAGCCATTTGCCATCGCGGCTGTACACAACCGTCGGTGACCTGCCGGAGGGCAGGGTGTACAGGTGGGAGAACGGACTGATTCCCTCAAAAACACTGACCTTGCCTTCGTCCTTGGACTGCCCAACTACCAGCCGGGTACCACTTGGGTTATAGGCAAGGCTCGATACCTGGCCTGATACGGATAGAGTGTACAGGGTGTTGTTCGGGTTCATCCCGTTATAAAACCTGACCTGTCCTATTATATTCCCGGATGTCAGCAGGGTGCCGTTGGGATTGTAGGCAACAGCCAACATCTGGCAGCACGAATCCAACAGGATTTTCAGAAGATTGTACGGACTGGTCCCGCGATAAGTTCTTACCTTTCGGTAACGTTCAGCTGCTGCCAGCTGGCTGTTGATGGGGTTGAAGTCAAGATCTTCTGTATGTATATGACTTGTTGTGTGGGACGGGGTTTTCACGTAGGTGAACAGATTGGTTTCGTTCTTAAGATAAAGCCTGATATTTGTATCAAATCCCCCAGCTGCCAGCAGGGTGCCGTTCGGGTTAATGGCAACGGTTCGTACATTGTCTGGCGTTTCGGACAGGGTTTGCTGGTGGCTGAACGGGCTCATCCCTCCAAAAATATTGACCGTGCCATCATCCCCCCCGGTTATCAGCTGAGTGCCGTCGGAGCTGAAAGTAACGCTTCCTATCCATTTTGTTGCGTGATGGGTATGCACGAGTCGGTATCCTGAGGCACTCACATTAAAGATTTGCAGGGCTCCTGAAATCGGACACTTTCTCGCAAAGTCATGGATATCGCCAGAACCTATTCCCACAGCTATGAGCGTACTGTCTTTATTCCATGAAATACTCAAAGCCCTGTGAGGGGGACAATGTGTTGGCGCAGGAGCAGTGGGCGTTGAAGTGGGTATTTCCGGTAGCTGGTTAGGATCTACTTCAATTTCATAGAATAATTGAGGTGGTATTTCTGTTGGCTGAATCGAACCTGACGTTCGAGCCTGTGCCTGTAGACAGCTTACTGCCTGTGAGATAATCAGGCTTGCAGCAGTCAGCCTCTTCACAATGTTCATCAGCCTTACACCTTGTATCTGAGCATTAATATCCTAGCTTGTTGTTCACCCGGTGTTGGAAAAAGAGTATCCGAACTTGAGCTTCTTGATCATAAAAAGATTGAGCGTTGTATTAATGCAGACGTTCGTACTCAATCAGAAGTCCATACCTGCCTTGGCTGCACATTCTGGAGAAAGATCGTTAGGTCTGCTAATCAGACGGTCATTAAGCAGCTTTTGAAAAAAGGGTAAGCTGAATATCAATAAGCTTTCTATCAATACTTCGGATAATGTCCAAGACCGGTATGGTCATGAGAGAAAACAGCGAAAATAGAGAAACAAGACTTCTCCGGAGTCGGAGAGAAGTTGTCCAAAAACATCATTGCAATATCATCCCCTGAAGAACCGTTGTTAATAATGTGACTAGCGAAAGGGCTATGTATGTCGAAGAGCTATGTACTGCTGTGCCGTTTTCTATGCTGACTTTTATCCAGGTTTCCTTAACAGCTTCTGTTGTATTGGCCTCTGTCGTAGTGATTTTTGTTGTACTGGCTTGTGTTGTAGGTGCTCTTACACCATCGACCCGATACATCATGATCTTTCCATCATACCCCCCGGTGACCAGCCATTTGCCATCGCGGCTGTACACAACCGTCGGTGACCTGCCGGAGGGCAGGGTGTACAGGTGAGAGAACGGACTGATTCCCTCAAAAACACTGACCTCGCCATTGCCATCGCCATTTTTGTGGCCAACTACCAGCCGGGTGCCACTTGGGTTATAGGCAAGGCTCAATACCCGTTTCCGGCCTGATACGGGTAGAGTGTACAGGGTGTTGTTCGGGTTCATCCCGTTATAAAACCTGACCTGTCCTACCGTATCCCCGGATGTCAGCAGGGTGCCGTTGGGATTGTAGGCAACAGCCAACATCCCGCAGCACGAATCCGACAGGGTTTTCAGAAGATTGTACGGACTGGTCCCGCGATAAGTTCTTACAATTTGGTGACGTTGAGCCGCTGCCAGCTGGCTGTTGATGGGGTTGAAGTCAAGATCTGCTACACTACTAACCCGTGATGCTTGGGACAGGGTTTTCACGTAGGTGAACTGATTGGTTTCGTTTTTAAGATAAAGCATGATCTTTGTGTTATATCCCCCGGCTGCCAGCAGGGTGCCGTTCGGGTTAATGGCAACGGTTCGTAAATCTCTTAGCGCTTCGGACAGGGTTTGCTGGTGGCTGAACGGGCTTATCCCTCCAAAAATATTGACCTTGTTATCATCCCCCCCGGCTATCAGCTGAGTGCCGTCGGGGCTGAAAGTAACGCTTTTTATCCAGTAGTTTTTTGCGTGATGGGTACGCACGAGTCTCGGGTATCCTGGGGCACTCACATTAAAGATTTGCAGGGCTCCTGAAAGCCGACACTTTCTCGTATCGTCATATTTATCCCCAGAACCTATTCCCACAGCTATGAGCGTACTGTTTTTATTCCATGAAATACTCAAAGCTCTGTGAGGGGGACAATGTGTTGGCGCATGAGCAGTGGGTATTTCCGGTAGCTGGTTCGGATCTACTTCAAATTCATAGAATAATTGAGGTGGTATTTCTGTTGGCTGAATCGAACCTGACGTTCGAGCCTGTGCCTGTAGACAGCTTACTGCCTGTGAGATAATCAGGCTTGCAGCAGTCAGCCTCTTCACAATGTTCATCAGCCTTACACCTTGTATCTGAGCATTAATATCCTAGCTTGTTGTTCACCCGGTGTTGGAAAAAGAGTATCCGAACTTGAGCTTCTTGATCATAAAAAGATTGAGCGTTGTATTAATGCAGACGTTCGTACTCAATCAGAAGTCCATACCTGCCTTGGCTGCACATTCTGGAGAAAGATCGTTAGGTCTGCTAACCAGATGGTCATTAAGTAGCTTTTGAAAAAAGGGTAAGCTGAATACCAATAACAGCATTCAAGGATAGAAAGGAGTTGCCAATGAACTCATGTATGACCACCAAATCACCGGACACTGCAACAGGCAGTACACTGCAATTTGCTCTCAACGCATTTTCAGAGGGCAAAAAGCAAGTCAAAAGCTGGCTGTGTGATGGTGCTTCGAGGGCAGTATCCATATTTTATTCCGGAGCCAGTGCAGTCGGCTCCATGGCGGAAAACTCTATAGCCAATATGCGTGATCTCTATGAGAACGGCATGTTCTTTGAGTGGGACTGGGATGAAACGGATATTGGTGACAGGCAGGCATCCGTTGCTGACGCCACCTGCTATATCAAAGAGCCGTCCAGCAAAGAGCCCCCTTTAAGAGAGCAGCCCTTAAAAGAGCGACCTGCGAAAGCGCCATCACGTATTCCTCGTCCAGTAGGCCAGGTAAAGAAAAACCCAGACCATGCCTTTATGACGGCTCTTGCCAAGCCTCACCCGATCCCTCTCAATACTCCGGGAGCAGAAGTCGCTGAGCGTTACCAAAAAAACATCCGCACGGTAGTTTTCGGTGATAAAAATGAACGCAAGCCCAAGGCACAACAGAAAGCCCTCTCTGCAGATTTTCTGGCCAGACAAAACGCACTGGTCGAAGCCAGAAAAAAATATGAGGATAACCTGAAAGCTCCTGTAGCCCGGGATAAAAGCGGCAAGGTTAACCCTGAAACAATCAAACGGCTGGCACAACCCAAACACACCCGGACAAAGGGTGAGAAAAAAGCCATTCGTGACTTTACTCAACAAGAGTTTGCCAACCACGCTTTTCCAAAACTGTATCTGAGACAGGACTTTGAAAAGAACCGCCCGCTGGAAGGCCAGAACAGGCAGAAAACCAGGGTTAGAACCACCACCGCGAAATAATTGAGAACACTCCTTTTTGCCAGGACTTGCTCCTGGCTTTTTTTTGCAAATAAACGATACTGGAAGTCTAAATTCGACTGTTATTGGACATTTGACCACTATTTGACGGATACCGAGAATCAACTATTTTTCCTAGAGTGCTAACTTCCATCTGGAGCACTACGATGAAGACACCAAACACCTGCGTTGCTACCTACAAAACCCATAATGCGGCCGATGATGCGGTTAAAAGCTTGCAAAAAGCTGGCTTTGAGATGAAGAAAATTTCAGTGGTTGGTAATGACTACCATACCGAAGAACACGTAGTAGGTTACTACAACACCGGGGACCGGATGAAAGCCTGGGGCAAGATCGGTGCCTTCTGGGGTGGTCTGTGGGGTATTTTGTTTGGTGCTGCGTTTTTTGTGATTCCTGGCATTGGGCCCATGGTGATCGCAGGACCGCTGGTATCAGCCATTGCCGGCGGGCTTGAAGGTGCGGTTATTGCCGGCGGACTTTCAGCTCTTGGGGCTGGTCTGGCCAGTATGGGGATTCCTAAAAACAGCGTTGTCCGCTACGAGAAATCTCTGTCTGCCGGTAACTTTCTGCTGCTGTATAACGGCACAGAGGAAGAGGTTGCGACGGCCGCCGCGTTACTGTTGGAAAAGACTGACCATGACGGTGTCGAAACCCATAATGAAGCTGACGCCGGATAATACCAGGTTCTCCCTAAACATGAACTGCGCAACCATTTTGAACAGCTGGATCTTCACTGGGATTCCTTGCAACAGCTCTGCCGTTAGTCATCATCCCGCCTTGTCCAACTGTCCAAAATAGCTTGTTCGACATCATAAGAAGAACTGACCAGCAGCTATGCAAAACCGGTGTGCATTTTTTCGGTCTGTTGTTGATCTGCTCCAAATCGGTGCTATACCTAAAACGCCAAGTATTTTTCATGATCCAACTACAGACTGTCACCGACGACAGGCCAGTGGAAAACCATGCGCCTGAAACACTGCCACAACACCAGAGACTTCCGGGAACTCGCCCGAAGACGGTTGCCCTCCCCCATTTTTCATTACATTGACGGCGCTGCGGATGATGAGACCACACGGCGAAGAAATACCGAGGCCTATTCCAACTGTGACCTGGTACCCAATGTTTTGAGAGGTGCAGAGCATGTTGATCTCTCTACCCGGGTTATGGGGCTGGATCTGGACATCCCTCTCTTCTTATCGCCCACCGCACTGCAGTGTCTCTTTCATCATGAAGGTGAGATGGCTGTAGGAAAAGCAGCAGAACAGTTTGGCACGCTTTTTGGCCTTTCTTCTCTGGGCACCACCAGCATCGAAGAGATTGCCTCAACCATTAAAACCCCGAAGCTGTTCCAGCTTTACGTACATAAGGATAAGGGGCTGACCCGCAACATGATAGACCGATGCAAGGCAGCCAACTTCGATGCCATGGCATTAACGGTGGATACAGCTGTGGGAGGCAACAGGGAAAGGGATCTTGTCACCGGTTTTACCATCCCCCCCAAACTGACATTGAAGAGTCTGCTGAGTTTTACCTGTCATCCGGCCTGGGGTCTGAATTACTTGTCCCATGGTGGCTTTGAGCTGCCTCAGCTTCAGGACTATGTTGGCGAAGGCACCAGCATTACCCTTTCGATCGGTAGCTACATCAATACCATGCTGGATCAAAGTATGGACTGGCAGGCAGCTGAAGAGATTGTCCGCTACTGGGAAAAGCCATTGGTATTGAAAGGTATCATGTCGGTTGAAGATGCACGCAGAGCCGTAGATATTGGCGCTGCAGCCATCATGATTTCCAACCATGGTGGCCGACAGCTGGATGGCTCACGCTCTCCCTTTGACCAGCTGGCAGAAATCGTAGATGCCGTTGGAGATCGAATTGATGTGATATGCGACGGTGGAATACAGAGGGGAACACACGTTCTTAAAGCTCTGTCAATGGGCGCCAGAGCCTGTTCAGGTGGCCGCCTGTATCTTTATGCTTTGGCGGCGGCCGGAAGAGCTGGCGTTGAAAAGGCTCTGGGTAATCTGTGCAGCGAAATGGAGCGGGATATGAAACTGATGGGTTGTAAAAGCATTTCAGAGTTGAACCGGAGTAATCTCCGGTTCCGACCAGAATTCGCCTATCATTCCCGGTGACTTGAGTGAGTGTCTTAACGATTTAACGATCTTTTATAGCGTCAGAATATCAATGTTGCTTTTCTTTATTAAGCATTTTGGCCAACCCTGTGCGCATTGATATTTTTTTTCCCGGAATGGTTCTAAGCATAATGGATAACCGTTCGGCATCAAATTTGTGAGTGTAGCTTCTTCCCGTAGACACAATATAAACATTCTCTTTACTGGTACCCGTCATTATAAATACAGCCCTGAAGCCCATAGTGGGAAATACTTCATTTTTATTAACGACTCTGGACAGACTTACAAAATCAGAAGCTGTTTCCTCTAACATTTTTCTTTCGGCAAAGTCTACCCCATGAAGGGTTAACGCGTAATTTGAATCCTGATAGCCTGCCAGACACACTTTGGAATGTTTAAGAATCCATTCAAATGAAAGCATTTTTTTGTAATCATCGAATGTTGAGCCTTCATCATTGCTTTGAGTTGTACTTTCGGCATTAAGTATTAAGTGTTGAGCATCAGGAGGTTGGCAAATATCGTTCGACGTAAGGCATTCCAGAGTAGCTGCTTTGTGACTGAAAGAATAAACATAGACAGACTCAATATCAGCAGCTTTTATTAGTTCCTGACGAACAGTATACTCGTCATTGAACAATTCAATCATATGGTCTTTTATTGCGCCAAAGATTTGATTGACCTTCTCCAGTTCATCATCAGAAAGAGCATCCGTGTTTATACTCCCTCTGCTTAAAGAGAATAATCTGGATTCATAGTCTTCGGGCAGAGTTTTCCCATCTAACTCCATCAGCTCGTTGATGATCCTTTTTTCCAGGCCGGAAATTCGAAACTGTGTTTCTATGCCTGTCCCTCTATTGACTGGTTGAGACAATTCCAAACCTGTTTCAACAGATTGATGCGTTTCCAATCCTCTTTCAACAGATTGTTGCAGTTCCAACCCTGTTTCAGTCTGGGTATCTGGAACATCTTTTGAAAAAAAACCAAAAAGATATGCCGCTCCTGCTAATGCAACAGCTTTTAATAACATCTGCCTAACCTTCTTTTTTGAACGTCTACTTAAAGCGAGTAAGTACCTAACCAGTTGGTTTCGCATATTCTGGACGGCGGCTTTTTCCACCCTTCTGCGTTCCAACTCTGGTTGAGTAGCTATGGCTACGCGCCCGTCGTTGCGCCTTGAAGGATGAAAAAATCCACTCGCCAGAATATGCGAAACCAACTGGCCAGGTACTTATTTCATTAATTGATAGCTCTGGGAGCCTGACCGATTAGAACCCGGTTACTGCCTCTCACTGGGAAAGACCTTCTTCCCACTGGTTTGAGATAAAAACTTTCACCGATATTTTTGATCCCAAAACCGAAATTAAGCTTACTGAACTCTCTGGTTACTATTGCTTTTTGGGTGGATGGCTTTGATTCTGCACAGGAATATATGAAGTGTGGTGATACTGACAAAAGATAAACCCCGATAATATTAAAGCGTCACACGTTATTGGCGATTGACGCTTTGGAGTGTAGCTGAATCTTTGTAAAAGGCAATATTATGGCCAATCGGTCAGCATCACACCCATGCTGTTTCGGTTCAGACTGAAATTGTAATCAATCAGGCTTTCATCATAGCCATTAGAGTATTGGACATAGACGCGGAAACGGTCATTAAGAGGGAAGGACCAGCCCAGTGGTAACTGGGCCTTTGTTATCAGAAAAATGAAGGTTACTGCTAAGCATCGTAAAAAATTTAGTGTTTAAAGAGTTTATAGCCAAAATGAAGCTCGCCATGTCCGATAAACTTTTCAATATCAAGATTGATTTTTTTTATGAAGCCTTTTTCCGATTCCTGTAAACTTTGATATTTGTTTTCCCGGAATGGTTTTGAGTAACTCTGATAACTGTTCGGCATTGTGCCTGCCAGTGTACCTTCTGCCACTACTTAGAATATAAAGGTCCTTTTTATCAGGATCAGTCATTACAAATAAAGCCCTATATCCCAAAGCGGGGAATTCTGGTTCTTCATCGATGATACTGGCGAGCGATATAAGACCAGAAATTCTTTCTTGTATTAACTGTTTTTTGCTGAAGTTTACCCCATCAATGAGGTTCATGTAAGACGTACTATAGTAGTTGTAAATCAAACGTTCGTCTATGGTTTTTTTCATAATCAAATCAAATGCAAACATGTTTTTATAATTAGCCAGAACTGAGTTTTTATAACCCAATTGAGTTATATCTTTAAATCTATGCTCTGTGTATTTGGCACTATCAGGCTGGCAAATATCGTTCCATGTGAGACATTCCAGAGTGGTAGCACTGTGGCTAATAGAGTAAATATAGACAGCCTCAATATCAGCAGATTTTATTAGTTCCAGATCAATTTCATCGCTGTGCCGGTATAGCCCAATGACATGGTTTTTGATTGTGCTAAAAACTTCATTTAACTCACCTAACTCAGCATCAGAGAGACTAGCAGTATCCAGATCGCCCTTACTTAAAGTGAACAATCTGGTCTCATAGTCTTCAGGCAAAGTTCTCCCGCCTAAATTTTTCAGTCCTTTGATGATTGTTTTTTCCAAGTTGGAATTTCGATATAGTGACTGTATGCCCGTACCATTATTTACAGGTTGATAAACTTGCTCTTCTGTTTCAGTCTGAATATCTGGAATATCCTCTGAAAAATAATCTAGAGCAAAGTAAACTGCTAATCCTGCGAGAATTTGTGCTTTCATGTCAACACCTCCATTTTATACATTTATTCTGAGCGTTCGCATTTCAGAAAGTCATGGCTTCAGATAGTTAACTATCCAGGGATAAATTCTGAAAGAGTCTCAATTCTGCAGTCAGCTCCGTTTAAAAACGACCTTCTTCCTCCGGTTTGAGATAATCTGAAGCCTCCCATAGTACTTTAGACATCAGAACCTCAATTAAATTCCCCTGAGCACCCTAATTATTATTTCTTTGCAGTTATTTGATTTGCTTTAGCGCAGTGTGTGTCTGGAATGGCAATAGCCTAAATGGAGCTCACCATGTCCCATAAACCTTTCAATATCAGGGTTGTTTTTTTGTATGAAGCTTTTTGGCCAGCCCTGTGAGCATGGATATTTGTTTTCCTGGAATGGTTTTAAGCATATTTGATAACTTTTCAGCACCAAATTTGTGAGTATAGCTTCTTCCAGCAGTTTGAATATAAAGATCTTTTTTAGCTGGATCAGTCATTATAAATACGGCCCTGAAACCCGCAGTGGGGAATGCCTTATTTTTTTCAACGACTCTGGACGCCTCTATAAAACCAAGACATGCTTCATGCAATGATTTTTTTTGGGTAAAATCCGCCCCAGAAAGATAATACCCGGGATCTGTTTCCCGATAGCCTTTCAGACTCGCTTTAGATTGTTCAAGAATCCATTCGGATAAAAACATGTTCTTATAATTATCAAAAATCGAATCTTCGTTATTGCTTTGAGCTGTGGGCTTACCTTTAAACGTTATGTGTTGGGTATTTGCAGGTTGACAAAGATCGTTTGATGTAAGGCATTCTAGAGTAGCGGCTTTGTGACTAAAAGAGTAAATATAGACAGCCTCAATGCCATCAGCTCGAGCTTCTTCCAGATTAAAAGTATCCTTGCCTTTAAAGAGCTCAATCATGTGACTTTTTATTGCGTTAAAAATTTGATTCACCTTATCCAGCTCATCTTCAGAGAGAGCATTAGTGTCTATACCCCCTCTACTTAAAGTGAATAGTCTGGACTCATAGTCTTCAGGAAAAGTCATTCCATCTAAATCCATCAGCTCGCTGATGATCTTTTTTTCTATTCCGGAGGCTCGATAGAGTGTTTCTACACCAGTCCCTCCATTTACAGGCTGATGCACTTCCAAGCCTGTTTCAGTCTTTTTGGCGCGTTTATCGGGTGCATTTCCTGAATTACAATAATGATATGCTATTGCTGCTGCTATAAGAATATTTACCGCCATGTTTTCCAGTCTCCTCTATTGTCTGCCTGCTTGAAGGTTGGGTTTCATTAAGTCATAAGTACCTAACCAGTTGGTTTCGCATATTCTGGACGGCGGCTTTTTCCACCCTTCTGCGTTCCAACTCTGGTTGCGTAGCTGTGGCTACGCGCCCGTCGTTGCGCCTTGAAGGATGAAAAAATCCACTCGCCAGAATATGCGAAACCAACTGGCCAGGTACTTAACTTCAGGAGCCTTAACGAGCATAGTGTTCCTTCTGACGCTGATCAGGAATGTCCTACTTCCAATGGTTTGAGATGAACCGTTTTCAGTGATACTTTTTTCAGTGATACTTCTGCCCCTGAAACCAGAACCAGGTTCACTGAACTCTCTGGTTATTATTTCTTTATAAATCGATGGTTCTGCTCCCACACGGGGACATAGAAAGAATGGCAATACTATCAAGAGGTGAACCCCACTTACTGAAGCGTCCCATGCTATTGGTGATTGACGCTCCAGTATAGTCGAGTCCTCGTGAAACGCACTTTATAGTCTGTCGGTCAACATCACCCCCATACTGATCCGGTTTACACTGCCGTTGTAATCAATCAGGTTCTCTTCATGGTCATAAAGGTAATGGCAAAAACCCCTGAAATAGTCATTAGGAGGGAAGGAGCAGACCCGTTGCACCGCTCCTTAGTTATCAGAAAAACAAAGGTTGTTTCTGAGCATCATGGAATTCTGGTATTCATCCAGCTTATAGCCAAAATAAAGTTCACCCTGTCCCATGAACTTTTCAATATCAGGGTTATTTTTCAATTAAGCTTTTTGGCCAACCCTGTGAGCATTGATATTTGTCTTCCTGGAATGGTTTTAAGCATATTTGATAGCTGTTCGGCATCAATTTTGTGAGTGTAGCTTCTTCCAGTCGTTTGAATAAAAAATTCTTTTTTAGCAGGATCAGACATTACAAATAGAGCTCTGAAACCCATAGTGGGGAATGTTTCATTTTTTTCAATGATTCTGGATGCCGTTAGAAAATCAGAATTATTTTCATATAATATTTTTTTTTGGGCAAAGTCGACATCAAGAAGGAAGTCTCCGGGACTTGATTCCCGATATTTTTCTCCCCCTTTGGAATTCTCAAGAATCCATTCTGCTGAAAACATTTTTTTATAATCATCCAATATTGTGTCTTGATTATTACTTTGAGTTATCAGCTGGGTTTTAGCGGGTTGACAAATATCGTTCAATGTAAGACATTCCGGAGTCGCAGCTTTGTGACTAAAAGAATAAATATAAACAGCCTCAATATCAGCAACTTGTACCCGTTCCAGATCAAAAGTACCACGGCCTTTGAACAACTCAATCATATGGCCTTTTATGGCGTCAAAGATCTGATTTACCTTATCCAGTTCACCATCATTAAGTGCATTCGTTTTTATATTTCCCCTACTTAAACTGAACAATCTGGATTCATAGTCTTCAGGCAAAGTTTTACCCTCTAAATCCATCAGCTCTTTTATGATCGTTTTTTCCAAATCAGAATTTCGGTAAAGTGTTTCTACACCTGCCTCATTATTTACAGACTGAAGCACTTCCAAAACTGTTTCATTCGTTTTCGTCTGATTGTCTGAAACATATCCTGAAAGAAAATGATAAAGATATGTCACTGCTACAGCTATGATAATATTTGCCATCTTGCCCAGTCTCCTTTTTTTGTCCGCCTGCTCAGAGCTGACGTTTCATCAGGTCATAGCTCAAAAGCCCGACCTATAACAGCGCCGTTAGTCACTCTAATCAGGAACAATCATATTTCATTGTTTTGTGATACAGCGTTTTCAGTAATACTTTGAACCAAAAACCGAAATTAAGTTCACTGAACTCTCTGGTTATTGTTTCTTTGCCGACGGATGGTTTTGCGCCCACACGGAGATACACAAGGAATGGCGATACTATCAAGAGATGAACCCCACTGATACTGAAAGCGTCCCATGCTATTGATCATTGACGCTTCAGTATAGTCGAGTTGTTGTAAGAAGCACTGTCACAACCAGTCGGTCAACATCACACCCATACTGATCCGATTCACACTGGCATTGTAATCAATCAGGCTCTCTCCATAGCCATTAAAGTATTGGAAATAACCCCGGAAACGGTCATTAAGAGGGAAGGACCAACCCAGTTGCACCGCGCCTTTGTTATCAGAAAAACGAAGGTTGTTTCTGAGCATCATGGAAATCTGGTGTTCGTCCAGTTTATAGCCAAAATGAAGCTCACCATGCCCCATGAACTTTTCAATATCCGGGTTATCATCCCCCTCGGTATCGTTCGGGTTATTGGGATCTTTTTCAGGTTCCGGAATTCGATACCAGGGCTTGAAGCTCATGTAAAAATCACCCTTTTCCAGCAGGAAATTCAGGTAGGCCCGATTCCAGCTTCGGGATAGATTGCCCGACCGGCCATTAGACTGGTGAGACAGGCCGACCACTACAGCCCTCAAGTCCATACCCAATACCGAATAATCGACCGGGAATATTGCAAAGACCTCCGGTTCATGATTCGTTTCCCGAAAGGGTGCCGAGTTGCTGTTGTAGGCCTGCCACCAGGAAGTGTTGGTATAGGCGACATAAACATTACCGTAACCATTCCACAGACCTTCCCAGACAGGCGCTTTCAGACTCAGCTGAAACTTGATTTCAGTTGACGACAATTCCTCACCTACTTCATTGTACGGTGCCTTGTTAACATTGCTGTTCCAGGAAACCGGAAGCACATAATTGGGCCGATGGGGAGTAATCACGAAACGATTATCAAATGCCTGACGTTCCCCTCTGACTCGCTCATCAAAAGCGCTTTTCTCTCCCTCCCGGGCCATATCGGAATCACCTGCAACGACTGACAGAGCATCTTCTTCGGAGGGTTTGCTGCAAACGGCCCTGATCTCCGCCATTGTGATCTGGTCATCGGCTTCCATAGCCTGTTTCAGGAGGCATTGTTCATAGAAGCTTGATGAAAAAGCCAAAGCGGGCAACAGACTCAGGACTGTAACTGCAACCCACAAAGGTCCTTGTTTGAATGAGACAGGCGTCGCATTGTTATCCATGGTTGAAACTCTTTTTCTTCCTAATGAGTACAATGAGCCGAGATGTCGGTGCGCGACTGGGCTCATCACAGGGCAATCTGAAGCTTTACTGCATGAGCGAACATAAATCCCTGACTCTGCAATCTCAACCCTTTTCCGCTAGTGTTGTGTCAAGACATTCATTTTTTTTCATATCGTAGTCAGGCCAGGGAGCCAGAACCGCCATCAGACTGATAATGCCGATGACCACAAGATAGTATGCAGGTCCCAAGTGCCCGAAAAACAGCCCTTCCAACGGTCTGGTTAAATACCTTGCAGCAAGGGCAGCAAAACTTCCCAGCAGGGACGTCAGCTGATCCGAGGCAGGAAAAAAATGCCCGGCGATATAACTGGCCATCAGGGCATAGATCAGGAAACCATAAAGCTCCAGCATAGCAACCATGGAGACAGCCAGAGCCAGTTTGTACTGTTCACTGGGTGCAGTAATGCAACGCCGCATAAGTCACTCTAATGTTGGTCAGGGAAAAGCCCACTGTCCCAGACAGGAAGGTTAAAAAGAGCAGTGACTCAAGGTTAGACCATTGTGCCCCCCCGGGGCTGGTACAAGAAAAACCACCTGCTATTGGAGAATCATCAGCTGGCGGGAAAATCGGCTGAGGCCTGGCCAATGGGAGAAGAGTGGATATGTGCTATTTTCCATGCTCCCTGGTACTGTCTCAAAACGTGTGTCGCCCGCAGAAACTGTAGTTCTACCACCGCCCACTCAACATCCCTGAGCCGGGTTTCCAACTGCCAGGTACTGCTGCAGGAAATCTGGTCTGGTCCCTCCCAGGCAGACTCAATTCGGTATTTAACAGACAGGATTTCGAACTGGTTGAAGAGGGTTTCATACCAAAACTTCAAGGCATCATGACCGTTAATCTGGGCTCCCTCTGAGCTCCAGAACAGCAGCTCTTCTTCTGGTGCATAATGATCCAGCATGCCAACACTGTCCTGCTGAATATAGTTTTCAGCCTGCAGATCAAACAATGATCGGATGGTCTCTCTGGAGTCCGCCATGCTGTCCCCTCCTGAATAGTGCCCTGTTCCTGAAATATTCATATAAAACTGCAGGTAGAGTCAACGCAGGTTTCTTGACGGAATTTTCATAAGCGGATTCAAAAACCCTGAAGCAAACTCCAAGCCTGTTGCTATGCTTAGGCATCTCACCCACTACCCTTTCAGTTATGAAAACATTATTAAAGCCTCTTTTTATTTTAATGCTGATTCTGCCTGGCTGGCAGGCTCAGGCCAGTGAAGCCGTCAACCTGATCAGAGAATACATCAGCGTCACCTATGGTAAGGATCTGAATATTACCAGCAGCCAGATAGAGCAGCTAAGCTGGGTCATGGACAATCCCAATGTCACCCCTGAAATGTCGGCGGACCAGCTACCCTCCAATATACATTCGGAAGTCCCTCGTGCCCTGTCGCGCCTTTATTCACTGCAGTTGCTGAGATCCGGTACACAAAAGGACTACGATGCATTTATCCTGCCTCAGAAAGATCTGGATAAGCCGGTCTTGAGTCTTGAACACTTCAACCAGCTATCAGCGCTCATTCGTGGACTGGACGAGGAGTCCTACGAAACACTGGCTGCGGCAGCGATCATCAGCGCCGTTACCCTGTCACCGACCGCGAGGGAGCGGGCCTCTGCAGTCCTTGGTACCAAACTCCCCGAAGACAGTACCCGTTTCCTTTCGGTCACGGCGAAAAAAGCCACCAGTATCTACCCGCTGGCTAAAGAAGTTGCCAGTAAATACCACTCCGATGGCCGTAAATTCACCATTGTGTTCCTGCCGGAAAGTCATCTGCGCCATATGATGTACGACGAAGGTTCATTGAATATGTACAGCACTCTGAAAGAGGGCTTTCGCAGTGGCACACTGAAGCCCGGGGACCTGAACCTCTGGTATGCCTACTGGGTAGATAATATTGCCGGCTTCAGAGGTCACATCAGTGCCAAAGGCTCTCTTTACCTGACAGAGAACACTTACCGGGCAATGAACCAGATCAAAGAAGAACTGGACAAGCTGCAGAAAGATCCCGGTTTTAATCCCATTCCTTCCTACCTGACAGCGCGAGCCTGGTGGTTGAACCTGTCAAACAATAGCGGGCTATCGACTCAGGAAATCGAGGCTCTTGGTGCTCTGGCTGCAATGATGAGACTCTTTACTCCGGAAGAAGGTAAGCAGTTGCTGAAAGCTTTCAACAAGTTGCCCGAAGAAAAAAAGAAACTCTGGGTCGATCATATCCAGTCTCAGCTTAAGACCACCGATTACGCTACACCGACTTATGTACCTGCGCTAATGGCTAACGCTATGATTCTCAGCAATCTGGCCGAAACAGTAGAGAAGGTGTTGCCTTTTTACCTTAATGCCCTGGATACCGCTGCCGAGGCAAGAAAAAACGGCGAACTGCCCAAGAGTACACCACTGTCGTTCAGGGTTTTGGCCAATGACAAACAGGTGAAGGTTATACTCAGGTCAGCACCCATCGGGATACAGATTGATCCAAAATCGGGTCTGGCAACACTCAAAGGAACTTAACACGACCCGTGTCTACTTCTAACTCCAGAAGCAATGGACTGCAAAGGAGCTATCATGTTTCTTCAAACCTTTGGACCCAACTTATCAGGAAGAGATTTCGCAATCGGCGACCTACACGGCATGTACGACTTGCTCTTCGAAACTCTGGAGCGTGTGGATTTTGATTTTAAGGTAGATCGTTGTTTCAGTGTTGGAGACCTGATTGACCGGGGTCCTGATTCGCCCGGTTGCCTCTCCCTGATCCATGAACCCTGGTTTCACCCTGTCTGCGGCAATCACGAAGATACCCTGAGGACCATTGCCCGAAACCCTGAGTCATCAGCTATTCTGGCAGACTGGGTCCTCAACGGCGGTCGCTGGCATCTTAAAGTTTCTGCAAAAAAAATGGGGGAGTATGCCGACTGGATTGATACTTTGCCCTACCTGATACTCGTTGAGCATTCTAATGGCAACAAACTGGCGATCTGTCACGCAGAATACCCATTGAAGCAATGGAATCCGCGCAATATAGAGACCGATCCGGAACTGACCCGGCAATTGATGTGGTCGAGAACAAAAGTACAAACCGGAAACACAGACTGGGTTGAAGGTGTTGATCATATCATCTGTGGCCACACCATTGTCGAAGATCCTACAACCCTCGGTAATACCCACTTTATTGACACCGGGGCTTTCAGGTCCAACACTCTGACACTGCTGCCACTGTCGCAACTTAAATAAAGAGAAAAAATTAACCCGCCATCTTTTTCAGCTCTGCTTTATACTTGGGACTTTGAGATATCGACAAAGCAAAAGCCTGACATGCAGCCCATAACCGCCAGAACACTGTCCGACATCGACTGGGAAAGCTGGAAAGCGCAGGATCCTGCTACCCTGACGTTTATCGTTAAAAGTGACCATATTCTTTTAATTCGTAAAAAGCGCGGACTGGGAGCCGGTAAAATCAATGGGCCCGGCGGCAGGCTTGAAGAGGGTGAAACCACACTGGAGTGCGCAGTGCGTGAAGTTCAGGAAGAACTTAAAATCACCCCGCTGAATATGACCTTCCATGGCGAATGCCTGTTCCAGTTTGTCGATGGCTACTCCATTCATGTCTACGCCTTTTCCGCTTCTGACTACGATGGTATTCCCGAAGAAACCGACGAGGCGATTCCCCTGTGGTTCCATATCAAAGATATTCCTTATGATGAAATGTGGGAGGATGACCGCTACTGGTTACCGCTGTTGCTTAAGAAAAAGAGTTTTATCGGTCGCTACCTGTTCAACAAGGATAAAATGCTGGATTACGAAATCGAACTTCTCACCTGACTTTTCCCATGTTTTCAGCACCGCTGTCGTCCATACCAGAGCTGCCCTTCTTTATAACGGCTATCCCGGCGGTCGTTATTACGGGGCTGGGCAAGGGAGGCATGGGCAATGCTCTGGGCATGATTGCCGTGCCACTTATGTCGTTATCCATGCCTCCCGTTCAGGCTGCCGCAATCCTCCTGCCCCTGCTGTTAGCTATGGACGGATTCGCCGTCTGGGGATGGCGGAAGCACGTGGACTGGACTGTGTTCAAGATCATTATTTTTCCTGGCCTGTTCGGCCTGTTGCTGGGCCTGATGGTGTTTGCATCCCTCAGTGAACAGGCTGTCAAAGGCATGATCGGTATCATTGCCATTTTGTTTTGCCTGAAGCAATGGTTCGGTCACTACTTTCACTCACCCCGCAAGCCGGGAACACTGTCCGGTATCTTCTGGTCAACCGTCAGTGGTTTCACCAGTTTCGGCATTCACTCCGGGGGACCTCCCCTGAGTGTTTACATGCTGCCGTTGAAGCTTAAAAAGGAATTTCTGGCAGGCACCATGGCGATCTTTTTTGGTTCTCTCAACCTGGTCAAATGTCCTGCCTATGCTGCCCTTGGCGAGTTCACCCCAGATAACCTGCTACTGTCTTCTTTGTTGCTACCTGTTTGCCCTCTGGGTGTCTGGCTTGGAATGAAGATGGTTAAAACCATCTCTACTGATTTTTTTTACAAGGTTTTATACATCTGCCTTTTTCTAACAGGGCTGAAGCTTCTAACCGGCTTGTTCTAATAAAAAATTGCAGAAACCAAAAGTTTGTTGACTAGCAGCCTGTCGGACTTAAGCGTCCGTAGCGAGGATTGCAAGAAATTGAGGATAAAAATCTCTGTTTCTGAGGAGAATAGCGAGCTATTTGACGAAGAAACAGAGATTTTTAGACCAATTTATTGCAACCGCAGTAGGACAGTCTTAAGTCCGACAGGCTGCTAGAATAAACGAGCCCATTGCTTGGTCAGTTTATTGGTTTACTGCCGAGGTAATTTAAATCAGATATTGGAATATTAATGCAGGTATCCAGCTGACCAAAGTTCAGGAACAACACCAGGACAGCATTGAAGCTTTTCAGTTGAATAACATTCAAGGTTTATCAAGTGTCCAAAAAAGAATTGTTGCTCTCAGAACCTTCTAACCATTCAAGCAGTTACTCGTTTCTCCTCGTTCCCACGCTTTGCGTTGGAATGCATACGGGGAGCTGGTCACACTCCGATGCAGCAGCGTGGGAGCGAGTTGAAATGGTACGGAGATTAACGCTTGGCTGCACTAATCGTTAACGAAAGTCTCACTCACTTAATCCACCTGAGTTTTCAGCCGATACAGCATTATAAGGTGAATACAAAGATGATAAACCAATGGATCAAAAGCCAATGGGTCGTATGGAGGGGTGCAAGCATACTTACAGAATGACTCTGGATCAAGGCGAGAGTCGTATTGCTGCGGTTAGCAGGGCTGCTAAAGCACTAATATTTGGATATCGGGTCAGTTCGGTGGACAATTCCCGGCGATATACTCCATCGCCTGAAGCCCCTGGTTCTACCTTGGAGGGGAAAAGTGTTTTGGCAAGGGATGTGGTAGCCACGGCCCCTTCACCGGTTTTAAGTAAGCGTGCCCCGGTTCACTTTTCCCGGGCTATTTTATCTGCTTTTTCTTCTGAGACGGAGACGGATAAGCATCAAGCAGCGTATCTCACAGAATGTGTTAGTTATAATTCCAAATCGGGTGAGATTGTTCCGAAAACGTCATGGATTGGCCGACTGTTCAGGCCAAAGCATAAAGAGCCAACGCGTGTTGAGGTCAATGATAGTTTCAAAGCTGCACTTCAGAATGCTTTTCCTGACGCTGACGTCAATAAGGTATTTGATGCTTTTTTTCTCAGGGGTATGACCCCGCAACGCACAAAATAACCGAAAAAGAGGCTCTGTTGCTATTAAATGCGTTGAAGCTGCCTCCACAGAAAGATTCTGCACAAGAGCCTGAAAATGATGCTGTTGATTATACGAGTGATGCATTGGTGTTTCAATTCGATAAAGCATCGAATTCGATTATGTTGGTAAATGATCTGCGTTCCTATCTAATAGGAAGAAACGGGTTGAACGCTTCTAACACTGCTTATCAGACTGACTTTGATGTTCAGTTCGGTCAGGATCATACTGCTTTGCGCCAGAAGATATCCCATAGCTTCTTTAAAAAAGCCGTAAAAGACTGGATTGAAGGTATGGGAGGTGATTCTGACAATGCCGGTCTTATTTTCAGAGCAGCCCGGGAGCTTGCGTTGGGGATTAAAGGAAAACCCGAGTCATTCAAGGGTGAAGACGGGATTAAAATGGTAAAGCTAATGGGGAGTTCACCTGTACTCAACCTGTCTCAGGCAGGAATGCAGCAATTTTTTCCAGGTGGTAAAAACTTTTCTGAATTACTCGAGCTGGTGGCAAAAAAGATTCAGTACAGCAATGTATCTTTACCTGCTCTTACTCCCGAGCAAGAACGCCAGTTTGTAGCAAACTGTCGGGGTGCCGTGAGAGAGAAAGTCAATAAATCCATCTGGGACTCAAGAGAAAAACTGGAGAAGTTCAAAAAAGAAGGAAGACAGATTACAACTAATTTGATCTCGGATGCCGCTATTGGTTCTTTGTTGTTCACGAATGAACTCAGAAAAATTGCCGTCAATGAATATATCAAGCTGGTGTCAAATGCCTATTCTGAAACTCTGTATAATAAACTGAAAAACCGCCACAGTGATGGCTAAACACGATCTTCTCGTTCCCATGCTCTGCGAGGGAATGCATACGGGGAGCTGGTCACACTCCAATGCAGCAGCATGGGAGCAAGTTGAAATGGTACGGATATTAACGCTTAGCTGCACTAATCGTTAACGAAAGTCTTATTATCAATCGCAGCCAGCAAAGCTCTTGCTCTTTTCCCATCCTCCCTGGCATTCATGCGATCAGACAGAGCCAGTGATTTCAGGACTTCCGCTCTCGCCGTGTCCCAATTTTCCAGACGATGATGAACTTTTGCCGCCATGTAGTGAGTTAGCATCCGGGTACGTGGACTCTCAGCCCCAGCAAGGGCTTCAAGTTTTTTTACAGATTCAATAACAATCAGAGCACTGTCGTAGTCACCTTCAAGGTAATCAATTCTTGCCAACCTCAAGTGTGTACGGACGATTTCGTAATGATTTTTCAGATGATGATAGAGGGCAAGAGATCTCACCAATGCTATTCTGGCACGACCCAGATCAGGTTTATTCGAATCACTGAGAAACGCACCCAGATTATAAAGCGTCGTAGCCTTAAGGTACGGGTCAACGGGCTGGTGTTTCTCTATCACTTCCATGCCTTTTTTGGTATAGTCAAGCGCCGCCTCGTCCCGACCCTGAGCCCTGGCCACCCCGGACAAATGAGCCAGGCTGGCAATGTATCCATCCCACTCTTCGTGCTCCTGAGCATAGTTGCTGGCTTCCTCAGCCACTTTGCGAGACTGGTCATAATCACCCTGATAGAAGTAAATGGAAGCCACCGCCAGAGCAATTCGAACCCGGTCCTGAAAACGCGAGTGCATAGCCGCTTCCTGCATCCCCTGGGGGCCCAATTGGATATAGGTCTGCCAACAGCCTTGCTCCTTCATTTCGTAGCCATTGCGCAACAGCCAGTCGACCAATTGTCCTGACTTGCTCTCAGGTGGTTGAAATTTTTGACAAACAGCAGGGTCTTCATCAGACACCTGCCCGCTGACTGAGGGTGTCGCAAAACTCCAACAACTTGTTCCCACGCTCTGCGCGGGAATGCACACCCCTTCCTGAAAACCGGACTCTTCAGCGTGAGCCAAGGTATGGTTTCCTACGCTGAAGCATGGGAACCAGAGTTTTGCGACACCCTCAATCGCTGCAGGAGCAAAGAGAACAGCGCACAAAAGCACAAAGCGTTTTACTTTATATTTGTGATAATAAGGTTTTGAAACAGTCAGAAAAAACGGCTTTGGCATAAATTCAGACTCCATCTTACCCGTAATAAATAGCCGACAGAAAAAGGAGTCTAGCAGCCTGTCGGACTTAAGACTGTCCTACGCGGCAACTGCTCCTGCGTTGCTCTAGCTCCTGCATCCATGCAGTCGTGTGGTTGCAATAAATTGGTCTAAAAATCCCTGTTTCTTCGTCAAATAGGTCGCTATTCTCCTCAGAAACAGAGATTTTTATCCTCAATTTCTTGCAATCCTCGCTACGGACGCTTAAGTCCGACAGGCTGCTAGTATAGGATAACCATTCTGCACTGGATGAAGCTTCGCTCTGTCAACGGCCAAAAGCCGGGATGATTACTCGACAGAATTCAACCGTTACAATAACCAAAACAATGGAACCAGAACTATGAACCAGGCTTACAACCATCTTGTAGAACGTTTCAACAAGCTTTACCGTTTCCAACATCTGTCTGCCATGGCGAGCTGGGATCAGGCAGCCATGATGCCTTCCGGGGGCAACCAGGCCCGCTCTGAAGCCCTTGCAGAACTCTCCAGCCTGATACATCAACTGCTGACTGAAGAACAGGTTAGCCAATGGCTTCAGGAAGCCCGGGAAAAAGCTGACGACCCGGTCATACAAAGTTCTATCCGGGAAATGGAACGCAGTTGGAGAAAGGCTTCGGTCATGCCAGCAGATCTGGTCAAAGCTCAGTCTCTGGCCAGCTCGAAGTGCGAACATGCCTGGCGAACCCAGCGCCCGGAAAACAACTGGCAAGGCTTTTCCGAAAACCTGAAAGAAGTCGTCAAACTGGCCCGTGAAGAAGCCAGTATCCGCTCCGCTGCTTCCGGTGCCAAAGGCTACGATGCCATGCTCGAGCTTTATGAACCCGGTATGACCTCAAAAGAGCTGGATGTTCTTTTTGGCAATCTCAAGAGCTGGCTGCCAGAAACCCTGCAAACCGTTGTCGAACAGCAAAAAAATGATTCTCTGATAGCCAGTCAGGGCCACTACCCGACTGAAAGCCAGAAAGCCCTGGGGCTGGATGTAATGAAACTGCTGGGTTTTGACTTCGACCATGGCCGACTGGACGTCAGTGTTCACCCATTCTGTGGAGGGGTTCCGGAAGATGTTCGCCTCACAACCCGTTATAACGAACGAGACTTCGTTGAATCCCTGATGGGAACCATCCACGAGACAGGTCATGCCCGCTATAACCAGAATCTTCCGGCAGATCTGAGGGCGCTGCCGCTGGGCTCTTATCGTTCCATGGGGGTCCACGAAGGCCAGAGTCTGTTTTTTGAAATGCAACTGGGCCGCAGCCCCCAGTTCCTGCATCTGATAAGGCCTCTGATCGTGAAACATCTGGCAAGAGGTCAGGAAGATGAACGTTTCAGCCAGACCAATCTTGAGAAGATCTACAACCGGGTAAAGCCCGGCTTTATTCGTGTTGATGCCGATGAAATAAGTTATCCCATGCATGTGATCCTGCGTTATGAAATCGAGAAGGCGTTGATCGAAGGAGACCTGCAGGTGGATGACCTGCCCCAGATCTGGAATGAGAAAATGCAGGCTTACCTGGGTCTATCCACCGGCGAAAAGCATAGCACCGGCTGCATGCAAGACATTCACTGGCCAATGGGCGCTTTTGGTTACTTCCCGAGTTATACTCTGGGTGCCATGTATGCAGCCCAGCAGTTTGCTGCTGTTAAACGACAATTACCCGATGTAGAAAGTCGCATCGCTAATGGTGATCTGGAGCCGGTATTTAACTGGCTGACAGAAAACATCTGGCAGCAGGGCAGCAAGCTGGAAACCCACGAACTTTATACTAAGGCTACTGGCGAGCCACTGAATGCAGATCACTTCAAACAGCACGTTTTGAGTCGTTACCTGAACACCTGATGACTCGCTCCCCTTAAATTTCCGGACCCACTCATTCCGAGACCGGGTTCAGGTTTACCGTGAGCAGCAGCGGGATCGGGTCTTGAATCTCAAACATAACCAAAAGCAGCAGGATCAAGACCTGACGCCCACCCACGTAGCGGTGGGAGTGAATGTCAATTACAATGTTGATGGGTCAGGAAAAATGGATAAAGATTTGATTTTCCCATTTTCATCAAGTACAAAAACATCAACATATGAGTTATTAATGCCCTCAATATTCAGAGTTAAACTTAACACGCAGTCATTCAAAAGCTGTTGATTAACGACATCATACTTGACATCTTTGTCTTTATGACAAAATAAGTTTTTAGCTGTAATCTCTCCATATTTGGGTGAATACACCAAGTCATCTTTGTTGCTGAATAATGGCAGTATGCCATTGCATTCGTTACCGTTCTTGAGACTTTCTACATATGTCTTTGTGACTATTGTGCAATTGCCAGAGAAGGCAAGGTTAGATGTCAATGCGATCATTGATATTAAAAACAAGCATGAGATATTTTTAATCATCTTTAGCCCCACATAGTTGGATTTTAGTGCATGATCGACTTTTTAATTTGCACGACAATACCAAGACCAGTCCAATGGCCCTGGCACCCTGTGTAATGAGATCAGGCACAACTTTATTTTTGATGGTTTCCTCAAAATGCTGTATATAGTCATTGCGATGTTCCCTTTGCCAGGATTAAGCTCGACTTGACCTAATGCGGCTTCATCTGCGATACATCCAGGCAAGCCTGTTTAGAAAGCATTTTAGTAGAATGACGGCAACTTTCTTACTAAGTTAGCCAAGGTGGATCGGCGTAGCATTCGCCCTGGACTCTTCATGGCTGGCAACGATGATGACAATCAATTTTTGCAAGCAGAGGAGTCAGATCTTGAGTCTTGAACATATGCAAAAGGAGCAAGAGTCAAGTATGCAATCAGCCGAAATACAGAACATTAGTCGCTATTTAGTGACAGCTGCTTCACTGGTGATCATTCTTGCCGGTATCCGTCTGGGCAGTGAAATACTCTCCCTCCTGCTGTTTTCCTACTTCCTGGCGATCCTTCTGAACCCTGCTATCAATGCCTTGAGCCGACTGCATATTCCCAGGGTGCTGGGTATTTTCTTGGTGGTCTCGGTGCTTATCATTACTATGATGATGATTGTGGCTTCCATTGGCAGTGCGTTACAGGAATTTGCCAGGGCACTGCCAGGGTACAAGCGGCAAATGATCGATATGTTCCATCAGATCAGTGACACACTGGCACAGCGCAACATTAATCTGGATCTGAAATCCATCACTGAACCACTGGATACCTCGTCCCTGTTTGGCTTTTTAACGTCCATGCTAAGTCATATGGGCAGTGCCACCAGTTATGCTTTTCTGATCTTTCTGACGGTTATATTCATGCTGGCCGAGGCTCCGCTGCTAAAAAATAAGCTGGTCCGCGCCATGCCCAATCCGGACCAGCAACTGAAAGATCTCGAAAGATTTGTTGCCTCGGTCAATCATTATGTTGCCCTGAAGACGGCAATCAGTCTGCTCACCGGATTGCTGGTCGCTCTGATGCTATGGTCACAAGGGGTTAACTTTTACCTGCTCGGTGGCATTCTGGCTTTTGCCCTGAACTTTATTCCAAACATTGGTTCCATACTGGCGGCGATACCCGGTATTCTAATCACTTTGCTGCAACTGGGTTTTTCTGAAGCGATATTTGTTTCAACAGGCTATTTCGCGATCAACATGCTGATTGGTAACATGCTTGAGCCCAGAGTTTTGGGTAAAGGGCTTGGCCTTTCATCCATGGTCGTTTTTTTATCGTTACTGATCTGGGGCTGGTTACTGGGTCCCATTGGCATGCTGCTCTCAGTTCCATTGACCATCAGCATAAAAGTACTGCTGGAGTCCTCACCCGGTAGCCGAAGGTTTGCTGCGCTTCTCGGATCTGGTCGGACAAAAGAGGAAGTAGAAGCTGAACTGTCAAAGTAATACTCAGCTCCAGCCGACTGTACTAGAGTGAACAGATTCATCAATGGACAGGCAAATATCATGCAGAAAAATCCATGGATAGGCTGGGCTGAAAAGATTCGCGCTATAGCCCAAAACGGAATAACTTATGCTGATGGCGACTTTGACCTGGAGCGCTACCATCAGCTCCAGGGCATTGCCCACGAAATGACGGCACTTCTCGCCGGTGCTCCCATTGAAAAAGTTGATCATTTTTTTCTTCCTGAGAATGGCTACACCACACCCAAGCTCGATATCCGGGCCGGGGTGTTTCAGGAAGGTCGTATCCTGCTGGTGAGAGAGCGCTCTGATGATCGCTGGGCCCTGCCGGGTGGCTGGGCCGACGTCTGTGAGTCTCCGGCCCTGGGAGCAGAACGGGAAACTCTGGAAGAATCAGGGTATGTTGTCAAAGCCGGGAAGCTGGTGGCTGTTCGCGATGTTCATAAACATCCCTACTACCCCACAAACCCCCATCACCTGATCAAAATGCTGTTTCTCTGCGAACTCAAGGGCGGTAGTCCCACTGCCAATATCGAGATATCAGAGGTCGGCTTTTTCGAACCGGATCAACTCCCACCTCTTTCACAGGGGAGAACCATTGCTTCTGACATCGCTTTGCTGAAGCAACATCATGAAAATCGTGAACTGCCCACAGAGTTCGATAGGTAGGCAGTTTCACCGGCCACTTCCCATAATGATCAGGCCGTTCCGCCTACCGTGATTTCATCAATCTTAAGCGTAGGCTGGCCCACGCCAACAGGCACAGACTGACCGTCTTTACCGCAGACGCCAATGCCCGGATCCAGCTCAAGATCATTGCCAACCATAGACACCTGATTCATCACATCGGGACCGTTGCCGATGAGGGTAGCGCCTTTAACCGGGGTAGTGATCTTGCCATTCTCAATCAGGTAAGCCTCACTGGTAGAGAATACAAATTTGCCAGAAGTAATATCGACCTGACCACCGCCCATATTGGCAACATAGATACCTTTGTCAACACTGGTAATAATCTCACCCGGATCGCTCTTGCCGGCCAGCATGTAAGTATTGGTCATTCGCGGCATGGGCAGATGAGAATAAGACTCCCGACGTCCATTACCCGTTGGAGCGACACCCATCAGACGAGCATTCAGCTTGTCCTGCATGTAACCTTTCAGGATACCGTTCTCAACCAGAACCGTTGATTCGGTCGGTACGCCTTCGTCGTCAAGATTCAGGGAACCTCTGCGGCCTGTCAGAGTGCCATCATCAACAATGGTGCACAGTGGGGAAGCAACTCTTTCACCGATGCGACCCGAATAGGAAGAACTTCCCTTACGGTTAAAGTCGCCTTCCAGACCATGACCTACGGCTTCATGCAAGAGAACACCCGACCAGCCCGGAGCCAATACCACTGGCATGGTCCCAGCCGGAGCAGCAACGGCCTCAAGATTCACCAGAGCCTGTCGCACCGCTTCACGGGCGTAGCCCAAACCTTTGTCATTCCGGATAAACTGCAGATAGTCACCACGGCCACCACCACCGGCAGAACCTCGCTCAATACGGCCATCTTTCTCGGCAATGACACTGACGCTCATACGAACCAGCGGGCGAATGTCTGCTGCCAGTGTACCATCAGAAGCAGCCACCAGAATCACTTCATGGGCCCCCGCCAGGCTGACATTCACCTGCTTAACCGCTGGATCCGCTTTTCTGGCTTCCTGATCAACAGCCTTGAGCAGTGCCACTTTCTCTTCACGGCTCATAGAATCCAAAGGATTATCCATGCCATATAAAGCCAGTGGCTGGCTGCGGTTCCAGGCCTGAATCTGATGTTCCTGCCCCTGACGGGCAATACTGCGAGCCGCACCCGCAGCCTGCTCCAGGGCCGGTAATATAATTTCGTTGGAATAGGCAAAACCGGTTTTCTCGCCGCTGATAGCACGTACACCCACACCCCGGTCTACATTGAAGCTGCCTTCCTTGATAATACTGTCTTCCAACGACCAGGCTTCATGGCGTGTGGACTGAAAGTAGAGGTCCGCAGCATCTACCGAATGGCCGAGAATACTGTCAAGTACTCTGCCCAATTCGTTGTTACCGATATTTGCCGGCGCCAGCAAATGATTTCGCGCCTGTGTAAGAATGTCGGTCATAGTTTATTCAGGCCTTTGCTATTATCCATAGCCTGCCCTGGGAGGCTGGCCGAGAATAGACTGCCCTACGCGGCAACTGCTCCTGCGTTGCTCTAGCTCCTGCATCCATGCAGTCGTGCGGCGGCAGCAAATTGGTCTGAAAATCAGCTTTTGTTCGTCAAATAGCTCGCTATTCTCCTCACAAAACCGAATTTTCATCCTCAATTTTCTGCCGTCCTCGCTACGGGGTCGCCTAGACGGGCGCTATTCTCGGACAAGCTCCTAGTGGATTCGGAGCGGGCAGACATAGTGAGATTGTCACACCTATGGATAGAAAAAGCATTCTCATTTTGCTCAATCTTGTTTCTGACTCAGGGTTTTTTCCGCTTGGGAATCTCTGTCTGGTCTGGTTTTCGGGCTTTGCCTGAGAATAACCGATCCAGAGTCACTTCAGGATTATCAAAAGAGCCTTTGATCCGGTAGCGAATACTGGCCAGCTGATCCACTTGTTTGCCCACCAACACATCCGCCAGATAAATCAGACCAGCCACCTGAGGCGCAGACCCCAGCAAAACACTGAGTATTGGCAAATTAGACGATAGAGGAAGTGTAATAACCAGGCTCATATCCATCCTCTCGGAAAGAGTGTCTATGTGACCATCCAGCTTGAAGTTCGATGAAGGCCCCTGAATTTCAAGAGGCTTATCGAAAGTAATAACCCCTTCGTCGAACCGCACGCCCCCATCCATACGGTCAAAACTGATGCCTTTCTTGTAGAGGTCAGAAAAATCGAGCCGCAAACGCCGGGTCAGTGCCTCCATATTCAGGATGCCGAACATTTTCAGGGCTCCGGCCCCCCCTTCCAACTTCTGCAGGGTGCCACTTTCCAGTGTCAGTCTGACGGCACCTGTCAGTGACGCCATATTGATCCCCATCGGAGGTCCATCCCAGGCCAGTTTTCCTTCAATGGTCGTCTTCTCTGCGGAAACAAATGGTGAGATACCCAGAGCTTCCTGAAGAGCCTGAATTCCCGACCCCGTCAGATGCTCATTAAAAAAAGTTCTCTGCTGACCATTGATATAGGTCCAATCCAGATCTCCGGATAACTCCATCTTCTGCAGATTGATTTTCAGATCCTCAATACGTTTACCATCAGGAAAGGGTCTCAAACCAAAAGCAACTGAACCCAGATTCCTGCTGCCTAACTTAAGAGAGCTAATGGAGACATCAGCATTGGGCAGATCTAAAGGCCGGATATCAGCCAATACACCTTTATGCCCGGCAGTAGCTTCATTCTTTGCAGGATCTTGGGAAAAATGCAGCTTTTTCAAATTCAGTTGGTAGGGTTGCTTCTGATCCTCAGGTATTATCAAACTACCATCTATCGTGTCACTGCTTAAATCAAGACGTGTGCCACGGGCTTCATGAAACAGGTTAAACACCAGATTATTCAGAGTTTCTTTATTGCAGATGAGTCGGTCAATCTTCAATTGACGGACTTCTATCTGACTCACCAGAGTCTTTTCTGTTGTGTCACCCGGCTGCCCTTCAAACTGACGTTTCCATGGCATCAGATCAAGTTTGGATAGTTGCCCGGACAGTACAATTTTATCGGGCTTCATAGTCGGCAATTTACCTTTATTGCCAAGCAGAACGACAGCAGACTTATACTTGAAACCATTCTCAAACTGAATTCTGGCCTGTGCTGTCCTGCCAAGAACTATATCCAAAACAGCAGTATCCAGTTCACCTCGATGAGTGAATTGATTAAGACGCAGTTCAAAAGGCACTGTCTGGCCAGCCGCTACTTTTAGAGGCGCCGGAAGCTCGATTTCCATGCCTTTCATGTCACTGGTCACTTTCAACTGAAGGTCAGCAGGCTTGCCGCCCAGTATTAACTCGCCTTTGTAGTGACTGGCACCTTCGAGAAAACTGAGAGCATCCAGCTGAAGCCATTGCTGAAGTCCTTCAGCAGAAACAGAACCGTTCCAGTGGACATGGACTTCAGGCTCAGTTTTATTCTTCATATCGGTGTAAACTCGAGCCTCAACAGCATCACCCAGAAAGCGACCCCTCACTTTTTCAGCAGACAATCCGGTTTCAGTACTGAAATTCAAGACACCTTCAATGTCTTCAATCTGGATGTCCGCCGCATCTATGCCGAAATACGCTCCCGATGTTTCCATACTTACGTCAACTGACGTATCTATGGTACGCTCAAGTGGAATCCCTAACTGAATGCTGCCATTCAGGTCTCCACGAATCGTCCACTTCTTTGCTTCTCCCTTCAGCCGCTGAGCTATGGGGGTCTCTGTCAAGAGCTTTTCGAGATCCGTGCCTGTAGCGGCCACCTGACCAGAGATATTCAAATCCAGATTTTTATCCAGCGCCAGATCAGCCTGGACATGACTGAGCTTTGCAGCCAATAACTTTGCTGAGGCCAATTCAATCTTGATGTTGTCGTTATCCACCCACACCTGTCCCCGGGCGTCATAGACTTCTGGCCAGTCAGGATCATAATCCAGACGCGCTTTATTGACATCGAAATAGAGTCCCCACTTCACAGCATCAGAGTCGTCAGTGTCTTCCAGCGGACCACCGTAGGTAAAGCGCCCTTGGTAAATTTCGGCCCCTTTGATACTGGAATCAAGCCACTCGACCAGCTCTTTTGAAAGCGTTGGCAGATGGCTGGGCAGGTATTTTGGCGTATAGCTGGCATCACCGTTTTTCATGCCCACATTCAGGTCCATGACAATGGGCTCCTTGCCATCCAGAGGAATATCGAGCCTCAGCCGACCACTGAGATTACCCTCGGGTGCTTTTATAGTGATATCATCGCTACTCAGCTGAAAGAAATTCTTCTTATCCAGTACATCCCAACTCAGCCTTGCCTGGGCAGTATCAAAGTGCCAGACATCGCGAAACAGTTTGGTCAGCCCCAATGTAAAATTTTCTGTATCCAGGTCAAAATAGCCGCTGATCATGCCCATTTTTAGATGGCCATTGACGTTTGAAGCAGACGGTGCTCCCTCCCAGGCAGCCACTGAAACGCCTTTCAGTTTCGCAGAAAGATCCAGCTGCTCCCTAAGTGGCTTATCAGGGTGGTATTGGGCAAATATGTTATCGAGCTCACCTGCCGGGTTGAGAATAGTGAACAGTTCATCAGCCAGCTCTGGCATTAGCTGAGTATTGACCAGAAAAGATTTGAGCACTGCCAGATCAACAGAGTTAACCGAAGTCGTGTAAGTCGGCTCTCTTTCCCTCTTGCCATGAATCTTGATGTTAAGACCAAGATGATGCGCGCCGGACGTCAGACTCATATTTTGCAGCCCAAGCTGCCAGTCTGTACTTCCAATCAGATAATTGCTCGCCAGTGAAAGCTCAGTCGACAAAGCAGCATTCGGCAGCAGTTGCTGATCTTTCTGGTAGACAATCGATGGCAGATTCAAATCTCCCTGCAACTGCCACTGACCATCGAGATATTGCCACTCAGCATCGAGATTCAATTGTGCGGTTTTCAACTCCGTGCTTTTCAAATGAGCGGCTTTCAACTGAAGAATGTCTTGTGAAAAGAGCGCAGACCAGGGAGCCAGGTCCAGTGCACTGGCCTTGATAAGCCCGGTCCAGGTCATGTCATTTCTTTCAATCCCCTTGCCCAATGCTTTGAACTCCAGACTCCCTTGTTGTGTCACAATTCTGGTCTGAAGATGCTTTAGATCTGACGCTTCTTCAACCAAGAAAAAATAGCGGGTATCAATAATCAGCGGCTCACTGCCATAAGGCTGCATTGTCAGGGAAAAATTGGTGACATCAATGTGTTCCTGAAGCTGTAATAACTCCAGAGTTTTGTGCAGGTTAAAGCCCTTGCCGTCGTCACGGATGTATTGAACTCCTCTGAGTGACCACACGCCATCACTGTCGCTCTCAATGGCCAGAGTGACACCTTCTGCTTCCAGATAGAAAAAGACCGGAGCCCGGTTCATCAGACTGGCTTTAAAATCCAGCTCGAGATCAAGGCGCTCGATAGCAAAACCGGGAGCTTCAGAAGCATTGCCCTGAAGCGTCAACCCTTTGATGTTGAGAGTAGGAGTACCCCCAGCCCAGTTGGCGTCCAGCTGATCGACAGCGAAAGAAGTGTCGAGCGTGTTGTTAAGATATTCAACCAGATAGTCTTGCAACAAGGGCAGGGATCCGATAAAAATCCGGACCCCGGCCACCAGCAATACAATTAAAAGAAGGGCCGCCATGACCAGGCGAAAGCTCCATAGAGCGGCAGACTTGAGGTAAGTTACCAGTCTTGAATCTGACCTCATAAAATACCAGGCCATCTGTTTTTCATTGACGAGTTCCTATTCCCGGTTATACCAGCACCACATCAAACTGTTCCTGGCTATATATGGGTTCAACCTGGAAACGAATCGGTTTTTGAATAAATTCTTCGAGATCTGCCACATTACTTGACTCTTCATCCAGCAGGCGGTCCACCACCTGTTCAGATGCCAGAACGGTGTAACTCTGGCTATCATAAGCGCGAACAGCTCGAAGAATTTCTCTGAAAATTTCATAGCACACTGTTTCAGCTGTTTTCAATGTGCCACGACCATCACAGGTTGGACAGGGTTCACAGAGCACATTCTCCAGCGACTCCCGTGTTCTCTTACGGGTCATTTCCACCAACCCCAGTTCACTCACGCCAGTGATGTTGGTTTTGGCGTGATCTTTCTCCAGAGATCTCTCATAGGTTCTCAGCACCTGCCTCTGATGCTCCGGGTCTTCCATATCGATAAAATCAATAATAATAATGCCGCCCAGGTTTCGCAGTCGTAACTGCCGGGCAATGGCTGCAGATGCTTCCAGATTGGTCTTAAGGATAGTTTCTTCGAGGTTACGATGACCTACGAAAGCCCCTGTGTTGACATCAATCGTGGTCATGGCCTCAGTCTGGTCGATAATCAGATAGCCGCCTGACTTCAACTGCACCTTGCGACTGAGCGCCTTGTTGATTTCGTCTTCGACCCCAAACAGATCAAAAATTGGACGCTCGCCCGGATAATATTCCACCCTGCCATCCACCAGGGGCACCAGTTTTTTGACAAACTTGGAGACCTTATTGAAGGTCTCCCTGGAATCAATTCGGATTTTCTCGATATCTGGTTCCACCAGGTCACGCATAGTTCTCAAGTGCAGAGGCAAGTCTTCATAAATCGTGGCCGGAGCCGTGTTTTCCTTAACCGTTTCTTCAATGGTCTGCCATAGCCTTCTCAGGAAAAGAATATCGGCCTTCACTTCTGCCTCGGTAATACCTTCTGCTGCTGTTCTGAGAATAAAGCCGCCTTTCTGATCTTCCCCGTCGTCACTCATGCCTTCTTCAACCAGCTTTCTGAGACGCTCGCGCTCTTCTCCATCTTCAATGCGCAGGGAAATGCCTACATGATTATTATGAGGCATCAGTACCAGATAGCGGGCCGGGATAGAGATATGTGTGGTCAGGCGGGCACCTTTTGTTCCCAGGGGATCTTTGGTAACCTGGACAACCAGCGACTGACCTTCATGAACGAGCGCGACAATCGGTCGCTCCGATTGATCATCATTGTCTCTCTCATTGCGGGGAGCAATTTCACTGGCATGAATAAAAGCGGCCCTTTCGAGACCGATATCCACGAAAGCAGCCTGCATTCCGGGGAGAACCCGGACTACTTTGCCCTTGTAGATATTACCGACAATGCCTCGACTACAGGCTCTCTCAATGTAAATTTCCTGAAGTACCCCATTTTCAACCAGCGCCACACGCGATTCCATTGGCGTGATATTCATCAGAATCTCTTCACTCATTCCCTTCCCCTTGAGCTGGTCAGCCTCCCAGAGCCCTTCGGACTTAAGGCCATCTTGGCTGTAAGTCCGAAGGGTTCAAAATTCAATGACAATCCTGACCTGCCAGAAAAACTAAAAAAACAAAACAAATACCTGAAAACGATTTGCCAGACCGAAGGAGCCTTGTCTGGCAGGAAAGCTGTTGAACAGTCTCCCGAGGTTCTTTCTGATCAGTTTTTTACTGACTGAGAGTGCCATGGGCTAATGCCCAGATTCTGAAGCAGATCTGCGGTTTCCTTAACGGGCAAACCCACCACGCCGGTGTAGCTTCCCGTTATGCTGTCTACCAGAACGGCTCCTTTTCCCTGGATACCGTAAGCACCGGCCTTATCCATTGGTTCACCGGTGGCGACGTAAGCTTCTGCCACTTTCCGATCAAAAGCAGCCATTCTGACCACTGTTCTGGATACTCTCACAGATAGATTATTACCATCAGTGACCGCAACTGCTGTGAATACCTCATGGCTATTCCCACTTAATGACAACAGCATATCACAGGCTTGTGGCTCATTTTCGGGTTTACCGAGTATTTTCATTCCCAGAATCACTGATGTATCAGCTGCCAGCACAGGTCTGGCTGGCAAATGGTCAAGAGTAAGCTGCTGCCATCCGGCCAGCGCTTTTTCTTCAGCCATTCGGGTAACATAGGCTTCAGGAGCCTCGCTCAAAAGCGGAGTTTCATCAATCCCGCAATGAATCTGCTGAAAGGCAATACCGATCTGTTGGAGAAGTTCCTTTCTGCGCGGCGACTGGGAAGCAAGATAAATCATGATAATCAGGTCACTCTGAAGTTTCGCCTCAGTGCCCCTAAAATAGCAGACACCCATGGCCAAAATGCGGCGCTGGTGAGGGCCGGCGCCAGATACCAGAGGGTCGGCGGCGTTCTACCCAGGGCACTGCGAATCCACAAATTCAGCAACTGATAAAAACCGACAATCACAAACACCATAAAGGCCTGCTGCCACCAGGGGAACATTCTCAAACGGCGGTGCAGACCCAGCACAATCACAGCCACCAGCAACAATCCCATAGAATTCTGACCAAAGGTTGTTCCCAGCACAACATCCATCAACAAGCCGGTGAAGAAAGCAAAAAATAATCCGAAACGCTCTGGAAGAGCCAGGACCCAATAAAGCACCACCATAGCCACCCAGGATGGCCTGGCAATGGAGATCCAGGCTGGCAGAGGTAAAATACTAAACAGGAAAGCAACCAGCACGGAAAACCAGACAATCCAGTGAGCATTGGCTTTCTGCATACTCATGGGCTCTCCTTCTTGTTAGCCTCAGGTGCCAATTTCGGTTCCATGTCTTCGTTTGAACGGAAGACCAGCAGAACAAAACGTGTCCTGTTGACTTCAGCCATCAGCTGAACCTCGATCCTGGCGAACGCCTCCCCTGGTGTACGCACTATTTTCCTGACTTTCCCCAAGGGGTAGCCCACCGGGTAAATCTGTCCCAGACCCGAACTGGTCAAAAGGTCACCTTCCTTAATATCCACTGTGTCGGAAATATGAAGCAGCTCGACAGAATCCATACTGCCGGTGCCTACGGCAATGGCACGATAGTCACTGCGATTAACCTGGACAGGAACCCTGCTGGCAGTATCTGTGACCAGCATGACCCGGCTACTGACCGGATTAACGGCAATCACCTGCCCCATAACCCCGTGGGCATCAACAATGGCCTGACCTCTGAACACCCCGTCGGTAGAACCTTTATTGATCGTCACGATATGTTCATAGGGGTCCGGATCAATACCAATGATTTCAGCCACCAGAACCTGCTCATCCACAAGTTCGGATGAATTCAGCAATTCCTTCAGGCGTAGGTTCTGGGCAGTCAGAGATGCCAGCTTCTGAACTTTTTGTTCAAGAATCAGGTTACGGGCTTTCAGCCGGGTATTTTCTTCAAGCAGCTCACTTCGGGAAGTCACCAGTTCATCAGCTATGCTAATAGCCCGGGAGGGCAAATCAGAGATCCACTGCAGGGGGGTAACAGCCATTGTTAACCAGGAGCGTGCAGTAGAGAGGTACTCATAACGGTGATCAACAAACAGCAGGGCAATACAAATACTCAGCAAAAAGACAAAACGTGTCGCCAAAGACTGTTGCTGGCTAAATATCGATTTAATGGCTGGCTCCTGTGATTTGCACGGAGAACTCAATCTTTTAATTTCACAAAAATACAGGCTTCACTCATAACAACAGGCCAGGCGGAAACCGCTTGGCCTGTTGTTTGGCTGGAAAGCAACCCAAATGACGTTCAGTCGGTGGACAGTAAATCCATACAATGTTTGTCCATCATTTCCAGAGCCCGACCACCGCCACGGGCAACGCAGGTCAGCGGGTCTTCAGCCACCAGCACGGGCAGGCCGGTCTCTTCACTGATCAGTTTGTCCAGGTCACGCAACAAGGCACCGCCACCAGTCAACACCAGACCTCGCTCGGCAATGTCGGAAGCCAGTTCCGGTGGAGACTGTTCCAGTGCACTTTTAACCGCCTGAACAATCGCACTCAGGGACTCCTGCAGGGCATCAAGAATTTCACTGCTGTTCAGGGTAAAGCTGCGGGGAATACCTTCAGCAAGATTACGACCACGGACGTCGATTTCCATTAACTCATCACTGGCATAAGCAATAGCAATCTCTTGCTTGATGCGCTCAGCGGTTGAGTCACCAATAAGGCTACCATAGTTGCGGCGAACATAGGTTACGATCGCATCATCAAAACGGTCTCCACCCACTCTTACAGACTCGGAATAGACAACACCGCTCAGAGAGATAATGGCAATTTCAGTGGTACCACCACCAATATCGACTACCATGGAGCCACTGGCTTCTTCTACCGGCAAACCAGCACCAATAGCGGCTGCCATGGGCTCTTCAATCAGATAAACTTCACGGGCACCAGCACCCAGAACGGATTCACGAATGGCTCTGCGTTCCACTTTGGTGGACTTGCAGGGAACACAGACAAGTACTCGAGGACTGGGCTGTATAAAACTGTTCTCATGCACTTTGTTAATAAAATGCTGAAGCATGCGCTCGCAGACATCAAAGTCTGCAATCACACCATCTTTCATGGGCCGGATGGCAGTAATATTGCCTGGTGTTCTTCCCAGCATACGCTTGGCATCAGCGCCTACCGCGACTACGCTTTTCTGTGGCCCCAAGTTTCGAATGGCCACAACCGATGGCTCATTCAGGACTATTCCCTTTTCGCGGACATAGACCAATGTGTTAGCCGTTCCCAAGTCGATTGACAAATCGCTGGAAAACAGACCCCGTAACCTTTTCAGCATTTTCTGTATTACCTTGATTCAAGGCTTTCTTTAAATGCCGCAAACTCTATCAATGCACAGTACTCAGAGCAAGCAACAATTCCGCAATATGTATGGTCCAATAAGAGTTACTCAGGGTCAAAATGGAGGATTGCCACTTAAGCTATTCAACACAGACCATAGATTAACCTAATGCAGATAGCTTGCGTTCTCAATGGCCGCCATTCATAATTTTGAAATAAAATAAAAAATTATGAACCTGCTCCTCACCTTTTTCGAACTATTTGAGCTATACTCGTTTCCAATTAAAAATCACATGCCTTGCGCACTTCATACAAAAAAGCCCGAACTTCTGACATTAGTGATGGCTTACACTAAAACTTTTGATAATCCTTACCCGATGCTAACAAACCTTTACCCCGCCTATTCATGCTAAGCAGACGAACACACGTATAGTAACCCCGTTATGAGCACAATCTGAACGGGAGGCCGTTATGGATTTTAAAGGTTTATTTAATCAAGTTGTTAGCTCAGGTTCTTCCCTGATCAGTGAAGGTAAACACAAACTTGAGGGAGAACTGGAAACCTCTTCATCAGACAGCGAAGGCGGCTCTATTTTTTCTGGCTTCGGAAAAGGTGCACTGACTGGCGGTGCTTTGTCTCTGCTACTTGACGCCAAAAAAGGCTGCACGATGGCAGGTAAAGCAGCCGAAGCGGGTGGTGCAGCAGCCCTGGGAGCATTAGCACTGAAAACCTACAAGGGCTGGGCCAATCAGCCTGAAGATAACCAACAAGACTCCAGCGATCTGGAATTGCAGCAGGAAAATGAAGAAAGGCAGAATCAGGTGATTCTGATGGCGATGATTGCCGCCGCCAAAGCCGACGGCCACGTGGATGAAGCCGAAAGAGAAAGAATCTATAAAGCCTTCGAGTCAATGGGAACCAGTCAAGAACTGAATCAATTTGTACAGCAGGAATTGAAGAAACCTCTTGATCCGGCAGAAGTAGCTAATGAAGTGTTCGGTCCTGAAGAAGCCTCTGAGGTCTATCTTGCCTCCCTTCTCGTTGTGGATGAACAAAATGCTATGGAAAAAAACTATCTTGAGGAACTGGGTAGACAGCTGAAACTCGAGCCTGAGTTGGTTGAAAAACTCGAAGCCCAAGCCCATGTGCAAGCGGCGTAATACCCTGAAGGGACCACAAAGTCCGTTCGTCTTTGTGGTTCCGACTCAAACCTGCTTCTGACGATTTGGTCCTGACTTCTCAACACCTCTTCCCAGACTGACTCGACACCCATGACTTCTGTCTACAAGAATTAATCTCGACTGCATCTTGAGATTCACCTTCATAGCCCATACATTTAGCCTTTATTCTTCACGTCCAGCTCTCTCTTAGCCTCAAAAAGCAGGTGAAAGCTGGGTATGACCGCTTTTTAAAGCCCGAATTCGGAGATAGCCATGGCCATTGATGCCTCTGAAATTCAGAAGCTTGCCCATTTGGCGCGCTTGTCCATAGACGACAATCAGGTAGAGACCACTGCCAACACCATCAGCCGCATTCTCGAACTGGTTGACCAGATGCAGAAAGTTAATACCAATCATGTTGAACCCATGGCTCACCCATTGGATGCCATCCAGCGCCTGCGCGAAGACGTTGTGTCTGAAGAGAATAATCGCGAGCAGCTGCAGAGCTGTGCACCGGCCATTGAAGACGGACTCTTCCTGGTTCCCAAGGTGATTGAGTGAGCTGGCTCGATACCAGAAACCTCAACCCTTTACCCTGTTTTAAAGCGATTACCCAGAATCATGTACGATAAATCACTCTCAGAACAAAGCCGCGCCCTGGCCGACGGGGAACTGTCCAGTGTTGAGCTGACCCAGCTCTATCTTGAGCGAATCAAACAGCTTGATGGCAATTACAACAGCTACATAACAGTGACCGAAGAACTGGCACTGAAACAAGCCAGGGCTGCCGACGAACGTCGTGCAACAGGCGATGCCTTGGCATTGACGGGTATTCCTCTGGCCCATAAGGACCTGTTTTGCACAGAAGGTGTAAAAACCACCTGCGGTTCCAAAATCCTGGACAACTTTGTAGCGCCTTATGAATCAACGGTTACCCGAAAATTCAAGGAAGTCGGCTCTGTCACGCTGGGTAAAACCAACATGGACGAGTTCGCCATGGGTTCCTCCAACGAAAACAGTCACTACGGTGCTGTGAAAAACCCCTGGGATACCCGGGCCATTCCCGGCGGTTCCTCCGGTGGTTCTGCAGCCTGCGTTGCAGCACGACTGGCAGCCGGTGCCACCGGCACTGATACTGGCGGCTCCATTCGTCAGCCAGCTTCTCATTGCGGTATCACGGGCCTTAAACCTACCTACGGTCGTGTATCCCGTTACGGTATGATTGCTTATGCATCCAGTCTGGATCAGGCAGGCCCTATGACACAAACCGCCGAAGATGCGGCCCTGATGCTGAACGTAATGGCTGGCTACGATCACCGTGACTCTACCTGCCTGGATCGTGAAGTGCCCGATTATACAGCCAATCTGAATGAGTCTCTGGACGGTCTGACAATAGGCTTACCAAAAGAATATTTTTCAACGGGCCTCGACTCTGAAGTTGAACAATGTGTGCGAGACGCCGTTGCTGAATTCGAAAAGCTGGGGGCCAGGGTCAAAGAAGTCAGCCTGCCTAATCTGGAGCTGTCCATTCCTACTTATTACGTAATTGCACCGGCTGAAGCTTCTTCCAACCTGTCACGCTTTGACGGTGCCCGCTTTGGTCACCGCTGTGATAATCCTGTTGACCTGATGGATATGTACAAGCGCAGCCGTAGCGAAGGTTTTGGTGAAGAAGTCAAACGTCGTATTTTGGTGGGTACTTACGCACTGTCTGCAGGATACTACGATGCTTACTACAAAAAAGCCCAGAAGATTCGTCGCCTGATCCGTGATGACTTTATAAATGCTTTTGAACAGTGTGACATTATCATGGGACCTAATGCTCCGACCTCGGCCTTCAACATTGGCGAGAAGAGCAACGACCCTGTTGCCATGTATCTGTCCGATATTTACACACTGTCTGTTAATCTGGCGGGTCTGCCCGGCATGTCGATACCAGCCGGAATGGCCAGTGGCCGACCAGCAGGTTTGCAGATGATTGGCCGTCACTTTGATGAGTCCCGACTGCTGAACGTTGCTCACCGCTTCCAGCAGGCCACCGACTTTCATAAACAGTTCCCAGTTAATGGTTAACAGTGGACGGTAGATTGTGCTTCAGACTTACCTCCTGAGAGACAATTTACAACGGATTACATTTCGAGGATTTGAAAAGTGTCTCAAACAACTCCGAGTCAACAGACCACTGATCACTGGCCACTGTCAACAGATCAATGGGAAACCGTTATCGGCCTGGAAATTCACGTTCAGCTGGCCACCAAAACCAAGATTTTCTCCGGAGCTTCTACTGCTTTTGGCGCCGAGCCCAACACTCAGGCCTGTGCGGTCGATCTGGGCCTGCCGGGCGTCCTGCCGGTGGTGAACGAAGAAGCCATTAACATGGCCATCAGGTTTGGTCTGGGTATTGATGCCGAGATCAACCAGGTTAACGTTTTCGAACGTAAGAACTACTTCTATCCTGATCTGCCAAAAGGCTATCAGACCACTCAGCTGGAGAAGCCCATTGTCGGTGCAGGTCACATAGAGATTACTCTGAAAGACGGCTCGACCAAAACCGTTCGTATTCATCACGCTCATCTGGAAGAAGATGCGGGCAAGAGTCTGCACGAAGATTACCACGGCATGACCGGTATCGACCTCAACCGTGCTGGCACACCTCTGATTGAGATTGTGACAGAGCCCGACATGCGTAATGCCGAAGAAGCAGTCGCCTTCGCCAGGAAACTGCACTCTATCGTCACCACACTCGGCATCTGCGATGGTGACATGTCCCAAGGCTCCATGCGCTTTGACGTAAACGTCTCTGTACGCCCAAAGGGTCAGAAAGAGCTTGGTACCCGCACCGAAACCAAGAACCTGAACTCCTTCAAGTTCATGGAAGCAGCAATCCTGAAAGAAGTGCAACGTCAGATCGATCTGATAGAAGACGGTGGCGAAGTCATTCAGGAAACCCGTCTTTATAACGGCGACACCGGCGAAGCCCGCTCCATGCGCAGCAAGGAAGAGGCCAACGATTACCGTTATTTCCCCTGCCCGGACCTGCTGCCGATTGTGATAGAAGACAGTCGTCTTGAAAAACTCCGTGCTGAAATGCCGGAAATGCCAGATACCAAAAAAGCCCGCTTTGTCAGAGAGCTGGGGTTGAGCGAAGTGGATGCTGAAATTCTGTCAGGCGATCAGGCGACGGCCACTTTCTTTGAAACCGCTGCGAAAATCAGTGGTGACGCCAAACTCGCTGCCAACTGGGTTCTGGGTGAAGTATCCAAGTCCCTTAATGCCAAAAGCATTGCAATTTCAGACAGCCCTGTTTCTGCTGAAGCACTGGCAGGCCTGATTGCCCGCATCAAGGACAACACCATTTCTGGCAAGATCGCCAAACAGGTTTTTGAAGCCTTGTGGAATAGCGAAGGCAAAGATGCGGATGAAATCATCGAGAAGAAAGGTCTCAAGCAAGTGACCGATACAGGCGCCATTGAATCCATGATTGATGAAGTACTTGCTGCCAACGCCCAACAAGTCGAAAACTATCGCGCTGCACCTCCCGAAAAGCGTGGCAAGATGATCGGCTTCTTCGTGGGTCAGGCCATGAAAGCCTCAAAAGGCAAAGCCAATCCGGGTATGGTTAACCAGATTCTCAAGAAAAAGCTGGACGCCTGAGAGTTATTTTCCGATTCGGAGACAATCAACCAACTCACCCCAAGGAGGCAGTCGCAAAACTCCAACAGCTCTTTCCCACGCTTTGCCCTACAGGACCTGAAAGCGTGGAAACCAGAGTTTTTCGACAGCCTCGAAGAGGAATATGAACCTTAAAGATTTATTCCTCAGTGAAATACAGGATACCCTCAACGGGATAATGATCCGAAAGCACACCTAATCGGGTATTTGTTTGATTGGCCTGTAAAATTCTCAGGTAACCACTCACTGGACAGACATTTCTCCTGTCACAAAGAATATTATCCAGAGTACCCTGATGAGGACCTTTTCCTTTGGCCATTCCATTGCTATGGATGTCAAAGGAATAGGGCAAAGAGGTATTGGTAAAATCAGCTGCCTGGCGGCTGAACAGGGTTTCCAGCATGATTTGAAAATATTCACCCCCTTCAGATTCTCCGTCTTTTCTACCCGCATCAGAATTAAAGTCCCCCATGTAAATGACTGCTTCATGGCTGGGTATATTCAATTTACTCTTGATCTCCCCAAGATAATCGTAGTGCCTGATCAGACCTTTGTATTCATCTTCGCTATCAGTTTGCACCGTTTGCAAATGGAGACCAAACACATGCAAATTTCCACTTTGGGTTGGCACCTTGATATACCAGGCACCGACAGCACACCACCCCTGGTTGCCTGCCGGCATTGGAAAGACAAATTCACGCATCTCAAGAATCGGCACCTTGCTATAAATCACTACCCCGCCATTGAATAGCCTGCCATACAACAGCCATTCCCACCCTTCACCCAAAACAGGCGTCATGTAATAACCTGCCTGCCTCATTCCCTCATTGACGACGTCTCTGAGATACTGATCACCCAATTCCTGAAGCGAGACAATGTGATAATCCCTCTTGCTCATATAATGGGCAATTTCCTGCGCCCTCATTTCCGGATCGTTCATGTCCTGGCTACCAAACCACCACATCAGGAACTCAAAAAAGTCATAGGAAGTCATCAGATTCACATTCCAGGTCAATAGTTTGAGAGGCAAACACTGATCAGAGACACTCAAGGGACAGGTCGTGGGAGGGCTGGTGTAGACGGGAATGGATTCCATACTTTTTCGTTTTCCAGAAGCATCCGGCAAAGGCGAACCTGCAACTGCAAGGATACTCACCCCAAAAAGTAAAGCCAGAAGGGCACTGAACTCTTTCATCAAGCTTGCTCACTGACTGGAAAATCAAATTTACAGGATAGAAGCTCTCGAAAAAAAGCATAGAAGAAAATCAGGGGCTACTGACCGGGGCGTACGCCTTCAGCTACTAGTAAAAAAATGGAACCACAAGAAGGAGATTAATGGCTGTTTTTGGCACTCTTCATATTATTAGCCTTCCTGAAGAATTCGGTGAAGCCGTCCTGAATATTTTGCAGCTCTTTATAAATAAACGATTGATGTCTTCCATCATAACCTTCAGTTTTGATCAACTTTTCCAGATCATCGAAACGTGTCTGAAGATCAACACTGTTGCTGATGAGCTTTTTAGCTTCAGCATCAATTGCTTCATAGCTTTCCCAAAACGCCTCACAGGATAAATTGGCTGATTGAAGCCTGCCATGGAGCTGCTTCAATTCACTCACATCCACCTTTGTCTCTGCAACTGCCTGCTGCTCAGGCCAGACCCAGCCACACATCCAGCTACCAACACTTCTTACCGCTTCCGTCAATTTAGGGACGTATTTACCCACTATTGCCACCAACATCAAGGTTCCACCTATCGATTTGGCCGTTTTGACTAGAGGATGGTAGCTGCCGGCGTAGAGTCCCGCTACACCCAGATGCTGGTCCAGAAGGGAAGACGTAAAGTATTGAATAAAATGCCCGGGATAGCCGGTTTTTGAAAAAGCTTCCTGAGCAAAATCAACACAATTAAACCCAATCCCTTGAAAGATACAACTTTCCTCTCCTTTATCACAGGCATCGGCGTACTCTGAGATATACTTCTCAACTCTTATGGCTTCCTGTTGAGAGATAAAGAAAGTGACTTTAGGGATATCATTAATTTCGTTATGGTAATAAGTTTTAAATTCGATAGCTTCATCCAACACAACCCCCTGCTGTGTTTTGGAAAGAATTTCATATGAATATCTGTCAACTCCAACAGAACACGACACCTTTCCCTGAGATCTTCTGCCCGCCAACTTGGCCCCTCCAGACACTACAGAGGCCAGTAAGAGTCTGCGAACCCGCCCAAGATCCCCAACAACTTCCCGCACAGGACACTGATTATGATCAACGAAAGGCTCGAGCACTTCGTCAACAGGGTCTGGTTTCTCATCTCTCGGTACTCGAGGATCAGCGGGGGGAGCCTCAGAATGAGACAGGGAGTCCAGTTCATGATCATCATCAAGACTACCTTCTGCATTCTGTGGTATCACTTCCCACCGAGTATTCGAAACAGGATAGAGACCGCGAGCAATGTCTACGCCTCTGGCTTTGTTTTCAAGCCTGACAAAACTGTGGCTATAGTCGAGGTAAACGGTCAGCCTACAAGAAGGGTTGTCTGCCCTTGTCACATTGCGAGTATTGAAAGTTGCCGAATCACGTAACAGGACGCCGGATTGAGAAAGATCACCGGTATCCATCGGCCCGGGAGGCAGAGCCCCTGTCTGAAGTTTACTATGCCCGTCGTCCATGCCAACTCTCCTTGCTGTTATGAGCGTTCTTCATGTCAGCAGCCTCCCTGAAGAATTCGGTAAAGCCGTCCTGAATATTTTTCAGCTCTTTATAAATAAACGATTGATGTCTTCCATTATAGTCTTCTGTTTTGATCAGCTCTTCCAGATCATCGAAACGCGCCTGAAGATCAACACTATCGCTGATCAGCTTTCTGGCTTCAGCATCTCTTTCACTATAATTTTCCCAGAATACCTCGCAGTATAAATTGGCTAATTGAAGGCTGCCATGAAGCCGCTTCAACTCACTCACATCCACCTGTGTCGCTGCGATTGCCTGCTGTGCAGGCCACACCCAACCACAGATCCAACGGCCAACACTCCTGACAGCTTCCTTCAGCCTGGGAACTGCGCATTTGCCAACCACGACCGCCAACATCAGTGTTCCAGCTATCGAAGCGGGATTTTTGACCACAAGATGACAGCCAACTGCGTAGAGTCCTGCCATGCCCACGCTCTGCGACAAAATTGAAGGGGTGAAATATTCAATAAAATGACCGGAATAGTCCGTTTTTGAGAAAGCTTCCTGAGCAAAATCAACACAGTTAAACCCAATCCCTTGATAGATACAACTTTCCTCTCCTTTATCACAGGCATCGTCATACTCTGTGATATACTTCTCCACCGCCAATGCTTCCTTCTGAGAAATGAAGAAAGTAACTTTGGGGATACTATCAAAACCCTCATAGGCATAGCTGAAGGTTTCATCAGAAAGTCGCCCCTGCATTTTCGAAAAAAGCACTCTATGAACACCAATTAACGCCAATGCCCGCCCTACGTGTGTTCTGCCCGCCAGCTTTGCCCCTAAAGGCGCTGCGTAGGTCAGATAAAGTTTGGATTTCAATTTATCATTATTACTCTCAACCACTGGACACTGATTACGATCAACGCGAGGCTTTTGCACTTCCTCCATAGGAGCTGGTTTTGATACCAAGGGACTAACAGGAAAAGTCGCAGAATTGAACAGGGTTTCCAGCCTGAGCTTATTACGAAGATTAGCTTTCGATGCAACAAACCGGGCTGGGTAGAGACCTCGGGTAATGTCTACTCCTCTGTCCTTGTTCTCAAGCCTGACAAAGCTGTGGCCATTGTCGAGGTAAACAGTCAGTTTACAAGAAGGGTTATCCGCCCTTGTCACATTGCGAGTATTGAATGTGGCAGAACGACCTGATCCCCCCCTTGAATGAAGCTCATTACCCGTGACCGATGGCCTCAGAGGTTGACTGACTGTGAAAGATTGACTGGATCCAGCGTCCATACTCAGACTCCTTATCTACAAAAACCACATCCTAAGTACTATTAAAGGTGAACAGGTTCTGATCATTCATCGTAAAAATGCCTAAGCTCACGATCAGTCGTGCCACGGAAGAATTAATTGTCAAATCCCTCCCTAAACAAGCCCTGTTACCTGCTTACCATGGACTCAGGGGTTTCAACTTAATTGACAAACGTCTTTTAAAATGAAATTCAAATCAAATAAAAACTATATCCTTATAACTAAATTTGTAAAAAAATCCTGTTTCAGAGTATTATGCCGACCAGATTTTCTGGGAATATAGTCCAGCTTATCTTTTTGTCAGGATCTATTGCCTGACTCATCCGTCGCATTCATTTGCTAAACGACCACAATCACAAGCATTTAACGAATGAGTGTTACTCATGGCCAGGCTGTCAAAACTACAAGCAAAGATGCTGGCTAAAAAACTACTAAAACTGTTTGGAGCGGAAGTATGTCGTACCAGTCCGAAACTCTCCCAACAGGTGATGCAAATAATAGCAAAAATAATAGCACCGCCTTTGATCGTTTCCTCGCTACGGTAGAGTGGCTTGGCAACCTGTTACCCCATCCAATTACCCTGTTTGCCCTGTTTGCTGTGGGTATTGTTATTATCAGTGGTATCGCCTCATGGGCAGGACTGAGTGTCGTTGACCCCCGTCCGGAAGGAGCCGCAGGCCGTGCAACAGATGGCATGATCCATGTTGTCAACCTGCTGACAGGTGATGGCCTGCGGATGATTGTGACCAGGCTGGTTACCAATTTCACCGGCTTTGCTCCTCTGGGCACCGTACTGGTTGCTCTCATGGGTGTTGCTATTGCAGAACATTCCGGGTTGCTAAGTGCACTGGTTCGCTCCCTGGTGATGAAGGCATCCCGCAACACCGTAACCATGATTGTTGTGTTTGCCGGTATTCTGTCCAATACCGCTTCTGAACTGGGCTACGTGGTTGTTATTCCTCTGGCTGCCATGATCTTCCACTCACTGGGAAGACACCCTCTGGCCGGTCTGGCTGCCGCTTTTGCCGGTGTTTCCGGGGGGTATAGCGCTAACCTGCTTCTGGGCACTGTTGATCCACTGCTTTCCGGCATCACAGAAACGGCCGCCAGAATGATTGACCCGGCTTATGTCGTGGGTCCTGAAGCCAACTGGTACTTCATGTCGGTCAGTGTATTCCTGATCACCTTCGTAGGTACCTGGGTAACCAACAAGATCATTGAGCCTCGTCTGGGCAAGTACAACGAATCAGAAGCTTCCGTTGATCTTTCTGAAGACAAAATGGAAGACGTCACCGACCTTGAGAAACGCGGCCTGAAACGGGCTGGAATGGCATTACTGGTCTTGGTGGGTGTTATGGCTCTCACCATTGTTCCCGAGTGGGGCGTTCTCAGACACCCTGAAACGGGTGCTGTTGCAGGCTCTCCATTCCTTAAGGGCATTGTTGCCATGATCCTGATCTTCTTTGCGATTCCCGGCTTTGTCTACGGTAAAACGGTAGGCACAGTCAAGAATGACAGAGACGTAATCGATTGCATGTCCAAGAGCATGAGCACCATGGGCATGTACATTGTCCTGGTGTTCTTTGCTGCCCAGTTTGTTGCTTTTTTTGGCATGACCAATCTCGGCACCATTTTTGCGGTACTGGGTGCGGAATTCCTTCAGAACATCGGCCTGACCGGCCCACTACTGTTCGTTGTTTTCATCCTGATGTGTGGTTTTGTAAACCTGATGATTGGTTCCGCTTCCGCGCAGTGGGCCGTTACTGCACCAATCTTTGTGCCAATGCTGATGCTGGTAGGCTACGCGCCTGAAGTCATTCAGGCCGCCTACCGTATCGGTGACTCAGTCACCAATATCATCACGCCAATGATGAGCTACTTTGGCCTGATCGTTGCCTTTGCTTCACGTTATAAGAAAGACCTCGGTATTGGCACTCTGATCTCCATGATGCTGCCTTACTCAATGTTCTTCGTGATTGGCTGGAGTGTGCTGTTCTTCATCTGGGTCTTCGTAATGGGTCTGCCGGTTGGACCTGGATCAGCGACTTTCTACAGTGCTGGCTAACTGACTGACAGGACATTTAAGACAGGGGTGATGGTTCACCCCTTTTTTATTGCTCGGAAATAAGTCAGAGACACCAGCGAATCTCAAACCTACCGCTCCATCGGAACAGCTAAACCCACAAAAAGACCTGCCGGTAAAAGCTGTTCAGCTGAAATTGTCAGCAATGCTGTCAACCTTGTTATACCAATTGCTTCCAACAGATCCTAGGATATCTCGCAACAAAGCAGCCATTTTAAAGGAGTAAGACTATGGCCTTATCCATCAATCTGGAAGATCATTACAACTACACCCTGCTGGAAGTTCGGGGTAAAGTAGACGCTGCCACCTCACAAATGCTGGACCGAGCCATCGAAGCCGCCACCTTTGAGGGCAATCACCACCTGATTCTGGACTGTTCTCAGCTATTCAGCATCAGCAGCGAAGGCCTGAGAGTCTTACTCAACACCCGAAATTCATTGAACCGGATTCACAGCATCACGCTTTGCAATGTCTCAAGATCCATCCATTCACTGCTGGAACTGACGGGCATCTCCAGATTCATCAACATTGCCAAAGATCTGGATGAAGCTGAATCTATGCTGTTAGAATCTAATACCGAGCTGGACAGAATCAGTTTCAATTAGTTTTGTAACAGGATCACTTGCAATCAGGCATCTGTAGACTGAAACTTATCTTCCCTGTCGGCATGAGGCAAGATCGCATTCAGCAAAACGGCGGTAATGGCACAAAGGCTAACGCCTTTCAGAGTGAACCCACCCATCGACAAAGCCAGATCACCAATACCAAACACCAGAACAACTGACACAATCACCAGATTGCGTGACTTGCTCAGATCCACCTGAGCCTTGATCATGGTACTGAGACCGACAACAGCAATAGAGCCGAATAACAGCATCATGATTCCACCCATCACCGGTGTTGGAATCGTAGCCAGAAAGCCACCGACTTTGCTGATAAACGCCACTGCAACAGCCATGATTGCAGCCCAGGTCATGATTTTGGGATTGAAAGCTTTTGTCAGCATCACCGCACCGGTGACTTCTGAGTAGGTAGTATTGGGAGGGCCACCCAACATGGCCGCAGCAGAAGTGGCAAAACCATCACCCATCAGGGTATTTTTCAGACCGGGCTTTTCGAGGTACTTCTTACCGGTAACCGAACTGATCGCCAGCATATCGCCAATATGCTCAATAGCTGGCGCAATCGCGACTGGTACCATGAACAGAATGGCATTCCAGTTAAACTCCGGGGCCGTAAACGCAGGAACAGCAAACCATGGACGATCAATAACCGGCTGAAAATCCACAACCCCCATAAATAACGCAGCAATATAACCAACAGCGATTCCACAGATAACCGGAATCAGTTTGAAGATACCGCCGGCCATGGTGGAAACGGCCAGTGTTGTCACCAGAGCGACGCCCGCCAGCAACAAGGAGGTATTGGGATCAATCGATGAGTTGGCATCACCGCTGGCCATGTCAACGGCAACAGACGCCAGCCCGAGACCAATGACCATAATTACCGGACCCACCACTACCGGAGGAAATAATCGATAAAGGATGCCGCTTCCCCGCAGGCGAATGATAAAGCTGAGCACAACATAAAACAGCCCTGCTGCCATCATGCCGCCCAATGTTGCAGGCAGGCCCCAACTTTGAACACTAAACGTAATAGGCGCAATAAAGGCAAAAGAAGAGGCCAGAAAGATAGGCACCTGCCGTCTGGTACATAACTGGAATATCAGCGTACCAATACCAGCGGTAAAGAAAGCAACATTTGGGTCCAACCCGGTCAATAAGGGCACCAGTACCAGAGCACCGAAGGCGACAAACAGCATCTGTCCCCCCAGCAACATCTGTCGCCATACTGGCATTCCATCATCTGCCGGGTTTATATCAGTCATAATCAGTTTTTCCCTTCACTATTTAGTTCCGAAGATTTTATCTCCGGCATCGCCCAGGCCCGGCATGATGTAACCCTGGTCATTCAAACAATCATCCACCGAGGCAGTATAGATTTTGACATCCGGATGAGCTTCAAGCACTTTCTCTATACCCTCCGGAGCCGCCACCAGCACAAGGCAGCGGATTTCCTTGCAGCCGGCTTTCTTGAGCATATCAATAGTGGCCGTCATGGAACCACCGGTAGCCAGCATAGGGTCTAATACAAGAGCAATTCGCTCATTGATATCCTTAACCAGCTTTTCGAAGTAAGGCACCGGCTCAAGGGTTTCTTCATCCCGATACAGACCTACGACACTGACCCGGGCACCCGGCACCAGATCAAGCACTCCATCCATCATACCCAGACCTGCTCTGAGAATGGGAACAATAGTAATTTTCTTACCTTTGATCTGCTTGACGGTGACGTCTCCGGCCCAGCCATGAATAACATGATCTTCCAGCTCAAAATCTTTGGTCGCTTCGTAAGTTAGCAGCGAGCCCACTTCATTAGCCAGTGTCCGAAACCCTTTCGTACTGATACCCCTGGTGCGTAAAATGCCCAGCTTGTGTTGTACCAGAGGGTGCTTGATTTCTTGTACGCTCATGTCAGCTCCCGATGCCTTCCACTTAATACTGACTCTACCGATTTGACGGGCTTGAATCTTTTTATTTTTACACAGCCCTTATGACCCACCTATAAGTTTTTCTCACAGCAAACCGAAGTAAGCTATAACTTGCTGTTCACATCTAATGTAGGTATCGTTGCCCTCTTTTTTCCACGGTTCAACTTTTGTCTGCGCTGCCTGGAACCCGATTCATTGCTTGCCCATCAGGCAGTTTCCGGAGAAAGCCAGTTGTTAGCCGATGACGAGTTATTACAACGAGGTTCCCAACCCATGTCTGTTGATCTCGACCATATCCAGCAAGTCCTCAACGAGGCTGACTGCCTGTACAATGAACAACAGATAGAAGACGCCATTAAAAATATGGGCAGCGCTATTACTGAACAACTGTCTGGTAGTAATCCACTGGTTTACTGTGTAATGAATGGTGGCATGGTCATTACCGGCAAGCTGCTCACTCACCTGCAGTTCCCCCTGGAAGCCTCATACGTGCACGCCACACGCTACCGTGATCAATTAACCGGTGGCCGTCTGGACTGGAAAGTACGCCCTTCACAGGACATGAAGGGCAGGACAATTCTGATCGTTGATGACATTCTTGACGAGGGCCACACTCTGGACGCCATTGTCGACTTCTGCAAGGAACAAGGTGCCGAGAAGGTTCTGACCGCCGTTCTGGTTGACAAGCTGCATGACCGCAAGGCTCGCCCCGGCCTCAAGGCAGATTTCTCAGGTCTTGAAATTGAAGATCGTTATATCTTTGGGTATGGGCTGGATTACCAGGGCTACTGGCGAAATGCCAACGGCATTTTTGCTTTGAAGGGTCACTGAAAATTGAGTGAGCTGAACCAGTTTACCCGGTGGTAGACTGGTTCAACGCCTTTTAGCTTATTCTTCCCTGCAAACCTTTTCTGATTGCAGCTCGATCAAGTTCAATTTTCCCGGGAAATGCATTGCGCATTTCATAAATTTTTCTTATTTCTTTACTCTCCCCATTGAGAATTTCATTTATGCTTTCTCTGAAACCTCTGCCCTCAGCGGCGTGGTCCCTGGCCTCAATGGCTCGATCATATTCTTCCTGAAGCACTTGCTTTATGCTTTGATAAGAATTTACCTTACTGTTAAGGCTCTTTAACTCTTCCTGAAGCTCCACCTTCCTCTGACTGAATGACGCCTCTATTCGTGCTTTGCTCTGCTGTTTCTGCTGTGGACTCAATTGAGTATTACTCTCAACATTATTCAGCCACCGTTGTCTGGAGCTTACGATTCCCTCAAGCTTGCGTGTCACTCCCGAGATTTTGAACTTCCTTAACTCATTCTCCATTCTGTGGGAGTCCAGTTCTTTTCTTTTACTATCTACTGCTTCTTTCAGTGTTTTTATATTTGTTCGATACTCTTCGGACTTTTGCTGAATTGCCTTTTTCGTTTTCATTTGAATAGTCTCTACCTGAGCATTGAGATTTCCAAGGCGAAGCTCGGTTTCCTGACCAGCCTCTGCGTCAACCCTTGGTTTCAGGGATTGACTCAGCTCCCTGATCTCCTTTTTCAGCTCAGCTTTTTTGCCTGGCTCATCTCCATTGCCTTTTATACTTCTTAACTCTTCAAGATCAGAGTTGTAACTCTGAAAACCAGGATCTTTATCAAAGGCAGCTTTTAACTCATTCAACATCTTCACTCTGTCACCAAAAAATTGCCCCTTGGAAAAGTCGTAGGTTTTTCCATCCGGAGCCGGAAACTTACCTTTTTTGGGAGGATTTTCCGGTGCCGCATAAAGCGCGAGTGACTTGGCGTACTTTTTATCAAAACTTACCAGCTTGTTCTCCAGAGCATTGGCTCTTTCTTGCAGCTCGCCCAGTTGCACTATCTTTTCATTTCTGGTGGAAAGCTCTTCTCTCAAACCATTGTTGCGAACCCTATTGATCAGATCCTGAGGAACAGGCTTCCAGTTTTCATTCTTTAAGGAACGCTTCAACTCGCCAAAGATGTGAACCACCTTTTGCTTTAAGGTCGGTTTGGTGATTTCTTTAGCTGGGCTGACAGAGCCTGATGGCTCTTTTTCTAAATGATTTGATTCAATGTGCTTTCGACCCTCTACTACTTCGCTCTTTCGTTCGTACAGCGAAATGTCAGATGAGAGTGATTGAAGTGAACTGCTGTGTGTCGGGGGAGATGAAGGGAGAAAATTGGGATGATTACGCACTTCGATACTGCGATTCATACTCTGGGCTTTCGTCCTGGCTCCTCCTTCAATACCCTGAGAAACCTGCTGCCCAGTTTTTACCGGACTTTGCCCCCCAACTGAACCTACTGCTGCTGCTGACATCCTTGTTACCTCTGATTCATTCAGTCTATTCCTTTGTAAAATTAAGTATCATCTAAAGCTGAGGCGCTTATTTAAAAAATCTATACCATTTCGGAATAATTCAGATTACTTGAATAGGGCTTGAGCAACTATAAATGCCATAATCGCCACTTTTCCGACAATCCCGGTGAAAGTATCAAGATTAAGATTCCTGAAAGTTTAAAATCCATCGTGTACAATGTCGGCAAACAGCCAAAAGCTATCAGGAATAACGATGAAGAAAGACAAACAGAAAGTCATTGGTGAAGTGCTGAATGATGAGCGAATCAAAGAACTGCTTACCCTTCAGGCACCAGCCGGAGAAGATCGCGCCCTACACATTCTGACCCGTGCTTATCGTGCACTGCGAGCAGAGGACTTTGAACGATTCCTGCACTTTTACTCGGAAACAGGTCTGGAGATCAATCCAGTGACACCAGAGGGCAGCACCTTTCTATCGCTACTGGAAACACACCATCATGCCGCACCCTATGCCCAGGCTTTAAAGAACTTCGGAGCCAACTAGCGACAGGCCATCTATACTCTGTGCTTTAGTAGTAAACCGGAGATCCCCCCATGTTCGCTTCATGGTTAAGAGACCCACGTATGCTGGCTTGCGCCGCGATCCTGCTGAGCACCAGTGTGACAGCTTCAGAAAACGCAACCACGGAAGACAGGCTCGCCGCCTACAACAGGCACTACCCCGCCATCTCTTACCCTGACTTGCGCAAGGCAGTCGATGCTGGCGAAGTGTTTCTTCTTGATACTAACAGGGGGGAGACCTATACCATGGGTCACCTGCCAGATGCCTACTCTCTGACAGACAGAGCCACTCTGGAGAGCCAACTCCCCATCCTGAAAAACTACCCCATAGTTGTTTATTGTGGTGGTCCACAATGTACATCCTGGTTTGCCGGAGCAGATTTTGCTGCGGCTCGGGGTTATACCAACATCATGCACTTCAGAGGAGGTCTGAAAGACTGGAAAGATCAGGGCGGTAGTCTGGCAACCAGAAAAACAGAATAACTTCATGTCGGTAAATGTCTGAAAGTGTTCGGATATTTTATGACATGCCCTTCAGTGACAGTGCCTTTAAATCAAAAAGTTTTACACAACTAGCCTTCTTATTTCTTGCAAGAATCATTATGATGCCCGAGCGAAATGTTTATACGGGAAGTTAATATGAAATCGCTTGCCAAAGCCCTCTTTATACCACTGGCACTGTCCGCTTCATTGATGGCTTCCATGCCTGCTTCAGCTCATAGCCATGGCCACGAAGGTCATTCTGATGAACTGAACACTGAAATGAAAAAAATGGGCTTCAATTTCAAACGCTCCGGCTCTGCTAAAACCATTGAAGACATGCAGAGCTACCTAACTGAATTCCGTACACACGCCGAAAACGCCAGGGAGACCGGCTACACTGATGCGCCTGAGGAATTCCGAAAAGGCATTGATCAACTGCTGACCGGACTGGCCGGGGTTCAGGCTGCTCTCGACAATAAAGATCTGGATCTGGCCAAACAAAGAATGAAAAAGCTCAATGACATCAGAAAGAAATACCACAGAAAGTTCGATGTCTAAAAAGTTTCAATGGCCACGAACCGTTCAGTTAATTCACTGGACGGTTGCATTACTCTTTTTCAGTAATCATTTTCTGATTGACGGGTACAGCGAGTACCATGCGTATTCTGGCTGGGTCATCCTTGCCCTGGTAGGACTCAGACTGCTTTATGGCGTGACTTTTGCCCCGGCACCTGCTCGCCTCCGGGACATCAAACCCTCATTCTCGGGCATCAAACAGCACCTTTATGAGCTGAAAACCCGGCAACAGGGTAAAAATGGCCACAATCCAATGGGAGCGATTGCTGTCTGGCTGATATGGATTGCTCTGGCCCTGGCTGCGTTTACCGGGTGGCTGCAGGATACCGACTTTGGCTTTGAACACAATGTTTATGAATGGCACTCCATGCTGGTGAATGGCCTCTATTACTTTGTCGGCCTGCACTTACTGGCAGTGTTCATTACCTCTTGGCTGACCCGTCGAAACCTGGTCAAGACAATGCTCTGACAACAGACTTTAGCTTAGCCAGGAAAGTTCGTTTTATAGTTCACGGCAAGCAATTCGACTAAACGCAAATGACTGCGTCTTCTAGTATTGCTTTTTGTTAGGGCTTTAGAGAATAATTCGGACCATTACTTCATACGTGTCGATAACATGACTGAATGCTAACCATAAGCCTGATAAACACTGCCCACAGACAAAGACCAAATCCTCTTCGATTTTGTCTGATTTGTGTCGTTTATTTGCTGGTTATCCAGTACTCCGTCAGTCACACGCATAATCCCCCTAAGGACTTTAGTTCTAGTTATCACAATCTGCTCCAACAACTGTCACTGAATGATCATGCCGATCACTGGCACGGGGATCAGCATCATTCAGCGGGCTGTCAGCTGACTTCCCAGGCACCTCCGTCCCCCGGACTGTTTGCTGCAGAACGTTCGTTCTTCACTCCCTTCAACAGTGCAGAAAAAACCCGCTCCGTTTCTCTGGAAACCCCCACCAAAAGGCTGACCCGGGCTCCGCCGGCCTTTATCTGATGTCATCAATAAACCAGAAAACCTATTTATCAGATAAGTGCCTCTACGAGTGACATTATGCAAACTTTTACTAAACTGGCTGCCGGTATTGCCTGCGGAGTCCTGTCCCTGGCTGTCTATTCCGCAAATGGAGAGCAGCGTCACGTTGACGCCCATGTTCACGGACAGGGTGAACTGAACTTTGCAGTCGAAGGTTCTGAAATTCAACTGGAACTGAAAATGCCTGCCAATGATGTGCTGGGCTTCGAGACCATTACTACCGATAAACAACGCCACCAGCTCCATGAAGCTCTGGAAAAGCTGGAAGCCGCCAGCCTCTGGAGCATGACCCCTGCCGCTTCCTGCAAACTGGTTAGCGCCAAAGCTTCCTCAAGCTCTGTTGATCACGATCATGGTCATGAAAAAGCTCATAACGACGATCACGGAAATCATGAAAAAGATCATAACAGGCATGATCACCACGATGAGCACGCATCTCATGGCCATGATGATGAGCACGATCATCACGGTGAGCATGCCTCTCATGACCATCATGATGACCATCACGGTGAACACAACCATGAAGAGCATGAGAGCGAAAGCGGGCATATGGATATCTCAGCTAAGTACGTCTTTGAATGTGGCAATGCCAATCAGCTGAACACCATCAGCACCTCAATCTTTGAAACATTCGAGCGCAGCGAATCCTTAAGTGTTCAGGGCTTCACCCAAAAAGGTCAGATGGCTGCCGAAATGACCAAGAGCAAGCCAGAGGTTCGCTTCTAAGATGACTGACTCCCGCTCTCAAGTTATTGAACTCACAGCTGTTGAGTTCAGCTGGAAAGCAGGAATACCTGTTCTGGATATTCCTGAACTGACTGTATCCAGAGGCGAAAAGGTCTTTGTCCGCGGCCCATCGGGTTCCGGCAAAACCACACTACTGGGACTGCTCGGCGGCGTCATTACACCGGAGCGGGGACAGGTCAACGTGCTGGGGAACGACATTAGTCGTTTTTCCCCGGTGCAGCGCGATCGCTTCCGTGCTGATCATATTGGCTTTATCTTCCAGATGTTCAATCTGATTCCCTATCTCTCTGTAATAGAGAACGTCACTCTGTCTCTGGGCTTTGCCAAAAAGCGCAAAAGCAATCTCGCCAGTATTGCTGGCAGTGAGCAGGATGAAGCAAGACGTCTTCTTAAACATCTGGAACTGGACGAATCCATACTGCATCGTCCCGTTACAGAACTGAGTATCGGACAGCAACAGCGAGTTGCCGCCGCCAGAGCTTTGATTGGCAAGCCTGATCTGATCATTGCCGACGAGCCTACTTCAGCACTGGACACAGATACCCGGGAAGCCTTCATCAATCTGCTGTTCGCAGAATGTGAAACAGTAGGCAACACCCTGCTATTTGTCAGCCACGACCGTAGCCTTGAATCGTTATTTGATCGCAGCATTGTGCTCAATGAAATTAACCGGGCCAGCAAAGTCAAAGAGGTGGACTGATGCCGATTTTAAGCCTGGCTTTAAAGAGCCTTAAAAACCGAAAAACAACCGCCTTGCTGACTATATTTTCCATTGCCGTCAGCGTAGCCCTGCTATTGGGGGTTGAACGTATCAGGGTCGAAGCCAAAAACAGCTTTACCAGCACCGTGTCAGGGACGGATTTGATTGTGGGAGCCAGAAGCAGCTCTATCAATCTTCTGTTGTATTCTGTTTTCCACATTGGCAATGCCACCAACAATATCTCCTGGGAGACTTATCAGGATCTGACGTCTACCCCGGATGTTGCCTGGTCTGTTCCCATTTCCCTGGGTGACTCCCACCATGGCTATCGGGTCGTGGGCACCTCCCACGACATGTTCAGTCATTTTCGATACGGCGATGATGAATCACTGCAACTGTCCGAGGGCCAACCTTTCAATGCCTTATACGACGCTGTACTTGGATCTGAAGTCGCTGCCAGCCTTGGCTATGAAGTCGGTGACAGCATTGTTCTGAGCCATGGCATAGAAAGTAAGAGTCTGCTGCCTCACGATGATAAGCCTTTTAAGGTTTCCGGCATTCTCAAGCCAACAGGCACGCCCACGGACAGAGTAATTCTAATCTCTCTTGAGGGGATCGAAGCCCTGCATATCGACTGGGTAAGTGGTGCACCACCCATTGCCGCATTCTCGGTGTCCGCTGCAGAGGCACAGGCCATGAATCTGCAGCCCGCCAGTGTTACCGCCTATTTCGTTGGCCTGAAATCCCGTATTGCCGCTTTCCGATACCAGAGGAAAGTCAATGAATACCGGCAGGAAGCCATGACCGGCATTCTGCCCGGTGTTGCTCTTCAGGAACTCTGGCAACTGGTTGGTACCGCAGAAAAGGCACTGCTGGCGGTTTCCATCATGGTGGTCCTGGCAGGTCTGATGGGCATGCTGACTACGATTCTCACTTCTCTTAATGAAAGGCGCCGGGAGATGGCCATTCTCCGCTCTGTTGGCGCAAGGCCGATCCATATCTTCACGCTGATGATCACTGAATCTGTCGTTTATGCGGTGTCAGGAACCCTTCTGGGCTTCCTTATACTCTATGGACTGCTATTCGCTATTCAGCCCGTTGTGCAACAAATGCTGGGGCTGCACCTGGCCATCAGTGCTCCGGGCACCTTTGAATGGTCATTGGCCGGAATGATCATTGTCTGCGCCATTGTTTTGGGCATAATCCCGGCCTGGCGCGCCTACAAAAACTCTCTTGCCGATGGCCTGACCATAAGGGTCTAAAATGAACATCATTATGAAAACAGGAAAATCCCTGATACTGACAACGCTGCTGGCCCTGTTGCCAGTCACCACCGTTCAGGCCAAGCCGGTGGAAAAGCCTGCAACCCAAGCAGAAGTCATAGAGATCACCTGGGACGAGCTGATGCCTGCACCGGATCAAAAAGTCGTTGACAGTTATCAGGCCGGAGAGATGAGTAAAGATGATGTCATCGCCTATCTGGATAAGCTGGGCAAGACGCCCGTTGCAAGACTGGACAAACGCACGGTAAAAATCCCCGGGTACCTCGTGCCACTCAATCTGGATAAAAACCAGAGAGCGACTGAGCTGTTACTGGTACCAACCAAGGATGCCTGCATCCACGTACCAGCACCACCGCCTAACCAGACCATTTATGTGAAATTCAAGAATAAGGAAAAAGGCATCAAAGTCGAGGAAGCGGGCCGCACTCCTTATTGGCTGGTTGGAACCCTGCATGTTGAGACCACTCACTCAGAGTACACTGAAACCCTTTACTCCATAACGGTTGACTCGCTGGAAGTCTATAAATAAGGCGAACTGTTTCAGTTAAAAATCTTTATTGATCAAAACATGGATGTTCTTAAACGACGCAGTAAGTACCAGGCCTGCTGGTTAGGTAATTACTTCACAACAAAGGACTTAACAGCTGAAAAAGACTCTCCAGAAACCGCCTGGTGACAGACCTTCGGCTCCATAGAGACAAACGAACACGCTCGGAACTCTGCATATACTGATCCAGAAGCGTCGCCACGGTCTGGCTGAAGGCTCGGTCGTAGATGATCATGGTCACTTCATAATTCAGCCAAACGCTGCGCATATCCAGATTTACGGTACCAAAAAGAATGGTCGATCGGTCCACCAGAACACATTTGGTATGCAGCAATCCTCCCTTGAACTGCAATATTTTCACCCCTGCGTTTAACAGGTCTTCGTAATAGGAACGACTGGCATAGTGAACCATTCTGGAGTCGTTTGTGCGAGGAACCAGTAACTGAACGTCCACCCCTCTCATGGCCGCTGACTTCAGGGCTGTCAGCAATGATTCGTCCGGAACAAAATAAGGCGTAGATATCAGCAGCTCTTCCTTACTTTCGTAAATTGCGGTAAGCAAAACCTGATGGAGCCTTTCCCGGTTGATACCCGGTCCTGATGGCAGTACGTGAACATCAGCACCGGTGTAACTGTCAAGACAGGAAGGTGGAAACTCGTAGGTAGCATTAAACGACGAATGTTTTTCACCCGTTTCAAGCGCTTTATCCCAATGAGCAATCACTGCCATAACGTGTGCAGGTATACCTTCTACCCTGACCATGGCGTCAATCCATTGTCCGACATTAGCCTTCTGACGAAAATGAACAGGATCGACCAGGTTAAAGCTGCCACTCCAGGCAATTTCATCATCAATCACGAGAATTTTGCGATGGTTGCGAATATCAAGGCGCTCAAACAGCATCCTTAAAAGACCAACCGGCATGGACCCGGTAACACTGATGCCCTCCAGACGGAAACGTCTTGCCCACTCACTTCGAAGAAACTGACGACTGCCCACTGCATCAAGTATTACCATACAGTCAACACCCCTCCGTGAAGCTCTGATCAGAGCCTCTGCCAGAACCTTGATTCGCCCCTTGGGCTCACAGATGTAAAACTCCAGTACAATGCTGCATCTGGCTTTCTCTATGTCCTGTAACAGGCCATGAAGAATGGTATCGGTTTCATGAAACAGCTGAAGCTTGCTACAAGGCAGCACTGGAATACCCAGGGTCTGCTCCGCCAGCTTGTAGATCCCTGTATGAGGAGTATTGGAGGGATACTCAAGCTGCCGCTGGGTAATCACTCTCGAAAGGTGGCTAGACCACTGTTCGTAGTCAGGATACAGACTCTCCAGACGTCGGAGCCTTCTTCTCCCAAGGCGCCTTGAGCCAAACAGCAGGTAAAAGAAAAAACCGGCTACCGGCAGAATGAACAGCAACAGTACCCAGGCCAGAGTCACGCCTACCGGCCTGCGCTGCATAATAATGTGAATTCCGAAGGCGATGATCAGGGCAAGATAGATTCCCCCAAACAATGCACTGAGCCAGCTGTTGTCCATTCAAATATCTGAGTGACGTTATTCTTCACAAACAGTTATAAGACTCCAGGGCGAGGAGCCTGCAGGACTATCTATAATAACGCTAAACCTTCACTTTCGCAGAAAAAACGTCAAAACAGCAAATGTCCGTATTCGTCCCACATGAGTTTGCCGGTCATAACCAGTGAAATAACGACGATCATGGGACGAATAATCTGCTGACCACGCTTCACAACCATTCTCGATCCCAGTCTGGCGCCAATGAACTGACCTATCAGCATAATTCCCCCTACGGCCCAGACAACCTGACCACCCAATATAAAGAACAGCAGGGAAGCCACATTACTGGTACAGTTCAGAACCTTGGTATGAGCCGTCGCCATTGTCAGGGAATAACCAAGGAGGCTGACAAAGGCTATGGCGAAGAAAGAGCCCGTGCCCGGGCCGAAGAAACCATCATAAAAGCCGACTCCCAGCCCTGCTGAACAGGCAAAAGCGGTCAGGCTCATTCTGGCAGAAGAAGCTTTAGTATTTCGGACACTGGGGGAGAGAATAAAGTAAGCAGCTATACCCAATAACAGGAAGGGAATAATCTGCTTCAAAACCGAAGCATCAATCAACTGAACCAGAATCGTGCCTGCGGCACTGCCAACAAAGGTCATGAAAATGGCAAAACGCATTTCCCTGAGATTCACCAACCCTCTTCGAATAAAATAAACACTGGCAGAGAAAGAGCCGCCTGTTGACTGTAATTTATTGGTCGCCAGAGCCTGTGCCGGAGAAAGCCCCACCGCCAGAAGCGCGGGGACTGTAATCAATCCGCCGCCGCCTGCAATGGAGTCAACAAAACCAGCCAGGATCGCAACAAAAAACAGCAATAACCCCCAATCAAGAGTAAATACAAAATCCAAAACAGGCCTCAACTTTATGATGCGTCAGGTATTTGTCGTCCAGCAAATAACCCAAACGTTTTTTCTTTAATGACGAAATGTCTTTTTTTATTGGATCGAATCCAAACACGAATGAGATTATCTTGATGTTTTGAGTGCCTGGCTATCCGCAATGACAACAGATCAACATTCATACAAGCAACTTCATGCTCAGAACGGCATCTGCACCCCGAAATTCACCTTCCTGATCAAATCAAGTTGGGTATTACTTACACATTGAGGTTTTAAAAGTCACTGAAACGAAAAAGCCCAACCTGTTTCAGTCGGGCTTCAGAGAAATGGCTGGGGTGGAGGGATTCGAACCCCCGCATGGCAGGATCAAAACCTGCTGCCTTACCGCTTGGCGACACCCCAGTAAAATGGTAGCTAGGGGCAGATTCGAACTGCCGACCCCAGCATTATGAGTGCTGTGCTCTAACCAACTGAGCTACCTAGCCATTTTTATGGCTGGGGTGGAGGGATTCGAACCCCCGCATGGCAGGATCAAAACCTGCTGCCTTACCGCTTGGCTACACCCCAGCAAATACGAAATGTTTTATAGGGTATGGACATTCCGTGTACACTTTCGACCCTACGTTAGCAGTCGCCTGCCTGCAAGCTCCTGAATATGGTAGCTAGGGGCAGACTCGAACTGCCGACCCCAGCATTATGAGTGCTGTGCTCTAACCAACTGAGCTACCTAGCCGCCGAAAGATGGTGCGCATTTTCAGGATTTAACGCTGTCCTGTCAACTGTTTAAGCGGCTTTTTTAGGAACTTTCAGAAAACCCCTACCCCTGTTTCGTATTTCTGCGGGTACTAGGCATGCGCCTTATTCAAAGCCTTATTATTTTTTCAGAACGGACTGTTAATGCTCCTATTAATACCATCCCGGATAAGAGCAATAATGACTCTCCAGAAGTGAATGACCCGGAATTAAAAAGGATAGGGCTATCTGGTCAGACAACCCCAATTGCATCAGACATTGAAACGGAAATGCATAACATCGCCATCTTTGACGATGTAATCCTTGCCTTCCACTCTCAGACGACCTGCTTCCTTGGCCCCCTGTTCACCGTTGTACTGAACAAACTCATCGTAAGCCGTCACTTCCGCGCGAATGAACCCACGCTCAAAGTCAGTGTGAATCACACCTGCAGCCTGAGGCGCCGTCGCACCGATCTTCACAGTCCAGGCACGCACTTCTTTAACTCCGGCAGTGAAATACGTCTGCAGTCCAAGAAGTTCATACCCCCCCCTGATCACACGATCCAGGCCTGGCTCTTCCATACCCAGATCGGCCAGAAATTCATCCCGCTCTTCATCTTCGAGCTCAGCAATCTCAGCTTCCAGCTTGTTGCAGACTGTCACCACGACAGAACCCTCGCTCCTGGCGATGTCACGAACAACGTCCAGATAAGGGTTATCTTCAAAACCATCTTCATCGACGTTGGCAATGTACATGGTGGGCTTTGTCGTCAGAAGATGGAATGTTTTGGTCAGCTTCTGCTCTTCATCGGTCATTGCCATGGATCGAACAGGGTGGCCTTCTTCCAGATGGGGAACAATTCTTTCCAGCAGGGCTTTCTGGGCCTTGGCATCCTTGTCGCCGCTTTTGGCGACACGAGTGACTCGCTGCAGCTGTTTTTCACAGCTTTCCAGATCCGCCATGGCCAGCTCGATATTGATAATGCCGATATCCGCCGCCGGATCAATTTTATTGGCCACATGAATAACATTATCATTCTCAAAACAACGTACTACGTGGGCGATAGCATCAGTCTCACGAATATTGGCCAGGAATTTGTTGCCCAGACCTTCACCCTTGGAGGCACCTTCTACCAGGCCGGCAATATCGACAAATTCCATGGTCGTGGGCAACACACGCTCTGGCTTAACGATCTCAGCCAGCTTGTTCAGACGCGGATCGGGCATGGCCACGACACCCGAATTTGGCTCGATAGTACAGAAAGGGAAGTTCTCTGCATCAATCCCTGCCTTGGTCAAAGCATTGAACAGTGTTGATTTGCCGACGTTGGGCAGACCAACGATGCCACATTTAAAGCCCATAAAAAGTTACCAGGGGAAATTCAATAAAAATTTGGGACAGGATTATAAAGCCCGACCTGAATTGACACCAGTATTATGCCCAACTCTTGATTAAAACCGTAACGAGCGCAACACTCGCTGTTATGGCTAGGGTTCAAGCTACCTTGTCAAACACTTGAGAAAGACATTTCTGGCACCGTTGATGTCACGATCAACGGTGAAGCCCTCACCCTTAATAATTTTGGAAGAACCTAATTTTTCGTCAATGGTCCCGTTCCATGATTGAGTCTTGGATGTATAGGCTTCGTTGCAATCAACTACATGCTTTCCATACTTTTTTGCGTACCACTTAAGCCGCTTTTTGAATGGGTAGTGATTGAGGTCAAGCATCTGGCGTCAGGTGTTACGGCGAATGGTGCGAACCTTCTTATCTTTGCGTGTGACCATACCTCTTGTCTCAAAGGTTGGCAAAAATACAACGTCGTAGTTCGACACCAGCTCGAACGCCAGCCGGTTATGCAGATCAAGAACAATGTCATCCTTTTTGCATTTCAGCCGATCAATTTCCCTGTTGAAATGAATAATCCGATCTCTTGTCCACTGGGGCATGTCGAGGAACTTAACGCCCTTCTGCGTGTTCAGGATTTTTTGCTTTTGACTGATCAAGCTGTCCACTTGTTTCATCGTAAGCGCCAAATAAACCAGCGTACTGGCTGCCGCCCCCAAGATTTCTTATTCTTTGCCTGTCTTAACATTCCAGGGGAGAAGCTGTTCCAGTTTCTCAACGGTATCGGCGTAAGGCAGCTCTTTTAAAATATGGTTCAGGTAATTGAAAGGCTCCAGACCATTCACCTTTGCGCTTTCAATCAGGCTGTATAAAAGGGCACTGGCTTGCGCCCCTTTTGGCGTGTCTGCAAACATCCAGTTCTTGCGGCCAATAGCGAAGGGGCGGATGGTGTTTTCCGCTGCGGCATTACTGATATCCAGGTGGCCGTTGTCACAGTAAACGACCAGTTTTGGCCATTGGTTCAATGCATAGCTCATGGCTTGGTGCGACAGGCTGCCCGGGTCTAGCCTGGTTATGTTTTTCTCCAGCCATACATGAAAGTCGTCCAGTAGTGGCTTACTCTTTTGCTGACGCAGGATGGCTTTTTCTGATGGAGGAAGATCTCCTATTTCTTTCTCAATGGCGTAAAGCTTACCGATTTTGCCTAAAGCGACATTCGCCTTGCTAACGCGGGTGTTTTTCACCTTTTTGCCCGGTTTGGCTTCGCCCTTCCTGGCATCCAGAAATTTCCTGCGAACGTGGTCGAAGCAACCCGCCTGGGTGATGCCTTCTTGTTTGCATACAGCGTCGTAACTGGCATACCCGTCAGTTTGCAGGTAACCGCTGAACCCTTCGAACAGACGCAGGGGAACCTCCTTGCCTCTTGAGGGATCGTATTCAAACACCACCGATGTTTGTCCGGGTGGCCCACCAAGGCTGACCCACATATATTTGTCAGAGTTGATGGACTTGCTGGTTTCCTTGATCACCTGAATTCGGGTTTCGTCAGCATGGATCACCGAACCGGTCTTTTGATGATCTCTCATCAAATTGATGAGTGGCCGCAGTTCTGTAGACAGCCGAATCAAAGAGTTGGCCATCGTCGTCCGGGTGACAGAGCCACCGTATCGCTTGAGGATATTCTCTTGCCTGTACAAAGGCAGTGCGTCGCAGTACTTGGAGACAATGATCCAGGCCAGTGTGCAAACAGAGAGTGAAGATTTGGGCAGTGGGTGTTTTGGCAGCTCTGCAACTTTAATGACCCGCTTCTCCTGTCCATGCTCATCGACTTCTGGAAAGACTGCTTTCTCTTGCAGAATTTCTTTCACCTGAACCTTGGTCGGAACGATATCAAGCTCTTCACGGACTTTGACAAAGAAGGTATCAATGGCTCCGGCTTTTTCTTCTTCACTGAGTTCAGAGCGTTCCTGCACTCTGGGCAGAGACTCTGAAAATGACTTGCGCCCTGTTTTCTTTTTGCGTGGTTTTGGAGGCTCTTGCTCTGGCTGACCTTCAGCTTCGTCTTGCTCTCCGGTGCAGCCTTCCAGCTCCACCTCGTTGAAAATGTCGACCTGGCTGTTGTTTTTTTCAGTGCTTCTTCCGTACAGGCGGGATCGGGAGAGCCTCAGGTACTCTTCCAGTTGCGCAATGCGTTTTTTTTGAGAATCGATGACCTCTGACTTCTTTTGAATAATGTCGTCTTTTTCAAGAAGGGCATTTTCTTTTTCAAGAAGGGCATTTTCTTTTTCAAGAAGGGCATTTTCTTTTTCAAGAATGACACTTTCCTGCGAATGGATCGCCTCAAACAAGGCGACCATTTCAGGGTTAGTCTCAGCCTGATGAAAGGGCAAATCCAGTGCGGATTTCGGCTGAAAAATCAGAGTGTCGGCGGTCGATTTCATGGTCGCTATTTTACCATAAAACCCTGAAAAACAGGACTAAAAACAGCTCTCATAATGCCTTTTTTTATGGGGTTGCATGGCATTGAGATTGTAGCCGTCCAGCAGCCAGTTTAATTGTTTCCCGGTTAATGTAACCAGCTCTTCGTCCGGTTTGGGCCAGTGGAATTTGTCCTCAGACAGGCTCTTGTAATAAAGCACAAAACCATTATCTTCCCAGAACAGGCACTTGATTTTATTACGCTGCCGGTTGGTAAACGCATATAAATAGCCGTCAAAGGGGTTGTGCCCCAGCTCTTGTTCAACCAACACAGCAAGCCCACGAAATGACTTGCGAAAGTCAATCGGCTCCCGGTAGAGAAACACCTTTGGTAATACCTCTGACGGTCGCATAACCGGGGTGTTCATAGCATATCCCTCACCAGTTGCTCACAAAGCGACAGGTTACTTTCATCAATACCGGACACTGTTACACCACTGGGTAGGGTGATGGAGAGTGGTGTTATCCGAGAAGGCGCACCAGGTTCTGGTTGGGGTGTTACCTGGACAAAGCCAGAGTTGTTCGGGGTCGGTTTTACGCTGGGGGTTGTGTCGAGTTTACGCTTCCAGTATCCGAATTTGGATACCCTTATACCATGCTGTTGGCACCACGCACTCTGAGTCAAACCTGAATCCCGCCACGACTGAACACGCTCTAGCCATTCACTGTCTGCGGGTAATTTCTTTGACATATTGGCCTCCTTATATCGGGAGGCTAATCATTTCAAATGGGGTTTTGATTCTGAAGGGCGTGGGTTTATTTGGCGTTTACGTTTCATCAGTGGGAACAGCTTTGTTTTTGCAACGTTATTACCCGCTATCAATGCCTCTTTTTCGCTGTAGCAAGTGGCAAAGGTGTGAACTCCGGGGTCAACTCCAACGCATCTAACCTTCCCTTGGATTTCGGGATTTAGCTCAATATGTTGTTGAACCTGAATGAACCAGCGACCTTTGTCGTAGGTTACGACACAAGATTTACCAATCGCTTCTGCTGGCACATCTTCTGTCAGGTGAATCTTGCCAAGAGCCTGTACGCAGGGATTTAACCCTTTTGGCAAACGGTCAATAGAGAATGAGTGCCTGCTACCTTTGCGGCTTTTGAAACTGATTTCTGCAAAGCCCTCTTTAGCTCCCTTGAGCTTCTTGTTGTGCTTGCAAACCGCTTTGAATGTAGCCGCTGCCGCCAGTGTTCCATTATCAGAAACAATCGAGTTATAAGCCCTGCCACTTTCTTTTTGCTCCTGCTCCACTTGAGCTTTAATGGCGGGTCGCATGTTGATGAATTTTCCGCTGGCATCTTTATAGTCATCATTGCGGAAACGCTCAACAGCAAGGTTGTACGACCTCCGATAGAGTATCAGGGCATCGTGATAGGCTTGCTTATTCTCTGGGTAAAACCTGATCTTTTTTGACGCTACTCTCTTTGCGTCCTTTGCGTCTTTTAGCAGATCGCTTCCCGTAGTGGCTATTGCAGAATGAGGTAATGAAACCGATAAGCTCTTGGGTGTCGAATGGCTCACAGGCGTTATCCGGGTCATCCAAAACTTCGATTTGTCCTCCCGATAATTCAACAAGCCATTTGATGAGTCCAAACCCTGATCGGGCAAGGCGATCTTTTGTGGCAACCACAATATGGGTTGGATTTCCGCACACCGCTGATTCCAGAATGGTTTGCAGTCCTTTTCGCTTAAAGTTGAAAGCACTGGCAATGTTGCTGATAAATTCTGCATCAGGGTGCTCTTTGAGTAAGATACGCTTTTGCGTGTCAATGCTGGATTTTTGCTTTCCAGAACTCACTCTTGTATAGCATATCTTCCTTTGCTGGTTAATGAATATGCGGAAGTGACCACCACTTGTTTGCTTCATTTTTTCGTAGTGACCGCTTTCGATCTTGCGCCTCATAGTTTGGCTGGTTACGCCTTCAATCTTAGCGAGCTTTGTAGTTGAAACCCACAAGATAAATTCACCTTTTGACGATTTATCTTGTGTCTGGCGTAATTGATTTTGCGATTGTTGCAATTTTATTTGACTGCTCTTTCCGGATTTATACTGACTCACATCAGAACGCTTTCCCTACCGGCAGAACAACACCCGGCAGGTTAGCCAGACAACCCTGAAGAGACCTTTAAAAAAAACCGCAGCCTTGAATCCAAACAACTGTTTCCGCAGTATAGTTACGCAATAGCAGGCCGGAGTCTGGCTCCTGCGACCACATAAGCGAAATTAAAATCAAAGAATAATGACAAGCTACGAACCAAGTCTGATAAAAAAGGCAACATTGATACTTGTGTGCAAAAAGCCCGCCTTACACCAGGGAAAACAACGCCTTGCTGCTGACATGGGAACAGAACAGGCTCTGACGGTTGCTCAGCACCTGCTAGCCTGTGCACTGGAAGATTTATCAGAGTGGCCAGGCCAGAAAGTTATTGCTCCCTCTCATGAAAGCGACTATGACTGGGCCAGTCAGCTTCTGAAGGGCAACGACAACCTGGTAGTACCCCAGGGCTCTGGCAACCTCGGTGAGAGACTGAACCACATCGACAATGAGCTGAGACTTCAGGGAAAAGAAAACCTCATCTATATTGGCAGTGACTGTCCGACACTCAGCCTCAAAGACCTCTCTGACACGGCACAAAAGCTCAAGACCTATGACACAGTATTCAGCAAGGCCAGTGATGGCGGCGTCACCATCATGGCCAACCGAACTCATTGGCCTGACCTTTCAAAGCTGCCCTGGAGCACAGGCTCTCTGGGAGTGTCACTGACGAGTCTTTGTCGTCAATCCCGCTTATCCGTCGGCTACGCTCCTTCTGGCCAGGATGTTGATCATTTAAAAGATTTGCTCGGAGTGCTCCCCGAACTGAATCGTGATAATCGACCTGCCCGAAGGGCTCTGTCAAAATATATTCAATCTATTTTCAAGCAAGGAAAAACCTCTCATGCATGAAACAGTACAGAATTACTATGGCAAGACTCTGCAAGGCAGCGATGACCTGCAGACCAATGCCTGCTGCACCAATACAACCATGCCACGCCACCTGAAAAGTGCCCTTGCCAATATTCATGACGAGGTTCTGAGCCATTACTATGGCTGCGGACTGGTCTGCCCTGAGCAGTTGCAAGGCGCCAGAATACTCGACCTTGGTTCCGGATCAGGTCGTGACTGTTATGCCCTGGCTCAAATGGTCGGAGAAGAGGGTTATGTCGTCGGTGTCGACATGACAGACGAACAGCTTGCGATTGCCAACCGACATGTCGAATACCACCGGGAAAAATTCGGCTATGCAAAAGCCAACACCGAATTCCACAAAGGCTATATTGAAAAACTGGATCAACTGAACCTGGAAGAAAACAGCTTCGACATGATCATTTCAAACTGCGTGATCAACCTTTCTCCGGACAAGGAAGCAGTGTTGAGAGAAGCCTGGCGTCTGCTGAAACCAGGCGGTGAACTTTACTTCTCTGACGTCTATTCTGATCGCCGCATTCCTGCTGAACTGGTCGATGATCCGGTGCTTTACGGAGAGTGTCTCAGCGGTGCCCTCTACTGGAATGACTTTTTGAATCTGGCCAAAAAGGCCGGTTTCACTGACCCCAGACTGGTGGAAGATAAACCTGTCACTATCAATAACCGTAAGATTGAAGCTCAGGTCGGTGATATCCGGTTTTTCTCGGCGACTTATCGATTGTTCAAACTGCCAGAGCTGGAAAGTCATTGCGAGGACTATGGACAGGCTGTGATCTATAAAGGCACGATTGATCACCATCCCAACACTTTCAATCTGGATGGGCACCACCCTATTACCAAAGGCAAGGTTTTCCCGGTTTGCGGTAACACCTGGAGAATGCTGCACGATACAAGATTCCGTGAACACTTCGAGTTCATTGGTAACTTCAGCACCCATTATGGCATTTTTGATGGCTGCGGAACCTCGCTGCCCTTCTCATCTTCCACCCATGAAAACAAAGGAAGTGATGGCTCATGTTGCTGACAGGAACGCCTCCAGACACTAAAAGCCAGGATTGGCACTTTACGCCTGATGGCAGCCCCAGAGGTTATATCAAACCTCATCAACTGAAAGAGCTCTGGTTTCATACCGGAACCCGTTGCAACCTTTCCTGCAGCTTCTGTCTGGAGGGTTCAAGTCCGGCCAGCAAGAGGCTGGACGCCCCGACTCTGACAGAAGTAAAACCCTACATTGATGAATCACTTGAACTGGGGGTTGAACAATTCTCTTTTACGGGAGGAGAGCCTTTTGTCATTAAAGACATTATCCGAATCCTGGACTATGCCTCCCAGCATCGCCCCTGCCTGGTTCTGACTAATGGCACGACCCCCATGATCAAAAGGCTTGATGAGCTGACTCGTTTGAGCAGTAACCCTTACCCCATATCCCTGAGAGTCAGCCTGGATCATCCAAACGCTGAACAACATGACGCAGGACGAGGTGAAGACAGCTTTGCCATCGCTCTTTCAGGACTGAAACTACTGCATGAAAATGGCTTTAACATCTCCGTCGCCAGACATATGGAAAAAGACGAAAACACGGCAGTGGTTGAACAGGCCTTCAGAGATCTTTTTGAACTGAACGGTTTGCCCATCAACCTGAAACAGGTGGCCTTTCCGGATTTCCTGCCTCCCGGTTCTTTACCGGATGTTCCCCACGTCAGCACAGACTGTATGACCCGCTATCAGACAGAAGAAAGTCGTCGTCAGTTTATGTGCGCGTTTTCCAAAATGATGGTCAAACAAAACGGGCAGATGCAGGTTTACGCCTGCACACTGGTGGATGATGATACTGAGTACAACCTTGGCAAGAGTTTACGGACGAGCCTGAGTGAAACCATCAGTATGAAACACCACCGTTGCTACAGCTGTTTTGCTTTTGGCTCTTCCTGCAGCGAACTCTGATTGTCTGCTCAATAACAGGAGATTTTGATGGCTAAAACCCGGATACTGTTCCTCTGCACTGGCAACTCCTGTCGCAGCCAGATGGCGGAAGGCTGGGCCAAAAACCTGCTCCCTTCAGGTTATGAAGCATTTTCCGCAGGCATTGAAGCCCACGGGCTCAACCCATCTGCAGTCAGGGTCATGCAGGAAGCTGGCGTTGATATCAGCCGACAGCAGTCGCAAACCCTCGATGATCTGGGTCAGGAAGATTTTGACTTTATTATCACCGTTTGTGATCACGCCCACAAAACCTGTCCAACACCCAGACAGGGGCAGATCATTCTCAAGTGTTTTGATGACCCTCCCCGGCTGGCTGAATCGGTGAAAACAGAAGAAGAATCATTAACAATCTATCGTCGTGTAAGAGACGAGATCAGAGCATGGGTCAATCAGCTTCCCAGCCTGATCCAACAGATGTCTGATGAAAAACACAATGAAAAGGAAACCCAATGCTGGCAGTGATTGGTGGAACAGGCATCTACAGCCTGGATGGACTTGAAGTATTAAATGAGCAGACGATTGAAACACCTTATGGCCCTCACTCAGGTCCAATAACAACAGGTCTTTTTAATCAACAAAAGCTGTTGTTCTTGCCCAGACATGGAAGCGGCCACCAACTTCTGCCTCATGAAATCAATTATCGGGCCAACATCTGGGCATTAAAAAGTCTGGGTGCGACCCGGGTGATAGGCCTTTCTGCGGTTGGCAGTCTGCAGGAGGAGATTGCGCCGGGCGAATTATCGCTGGTCAGTCAGTACTTCGACTTCGTAAAAGGACACCGGGAAAAAAGCTTTTTTGGTAACGGTCTTGTCGCTCATGTCTCCACCGCAATACCAAGCTGTCATCAGCAATCAGAACAACTGCTCAATGCTGCTAACCTGGCAGAAATAGGACTGCATACAGATAAAACCTATGCCTGCGTTGACGGTCCCAGGCTGGGTAGCCGTGCAGAGAGTCTGTTCCTGAAAAACGCCGCTCAGTGCGATGTTGTCGGCATGACTAATGTGCCTGAAGCGTTTCTGGCACGGGAAGCTCAGCTTTGTTACACAACAATCGCTATTGCCACTGATTACGATTGCTGGAAAGATGACCCTTCAGCCCACGCCAGCGTTGAGCAGATCATTGCCAGATACGGCAAAAGCCTGTCACTGGCTAAAGCGTTGTTAGGGCAATATCTGAAACAGCAGGAAGAAACACCTCATGACAGCACTTATTGCCAATGCAGGAGCGCACTGAAATCAGCAGTACTCTCTCCTGAGAACAAGCTTGGCCAGAAGCAGAAAGCATTGCTGGAAGTGCTGCAAAGATAATTATGCCCAGCCTATCTGTAATCGTGCCACTGGGCCCTGGTGAGACGCAGTGGCCGACGCTTCTTGAACAATTTAGTCTTCTTCCCGCAGGCAACGAGGTGATCCTTGTTGGCTATGACGACGATCAGCGTCCTGCCAATCTGGATCAGCTTCCGGACCCTTTGCTTCACCTCAGGTGGATTTGGTGTACTGCAGAACAGGGACGTGCCTGCCAGCTCAATGCAGGTGCAGAGAAAGCGACAGGGAATCACCTCTGGTTTCTGCATGCAGACACAGTATTGGACAAAAAGAACATCCAAAGCTTACTGAATGCCATTGCTCAATATCCCAGACACTTGCTCTACTTTGATCTCTGGTTTTACGACAAAGACACTTGCTGGTTATCCATCAACGAATGGGGAGCCAGATTCCGCTCCGATATTCTGGGATGCCCCTATGGAGATCAAGGGTTTTGTCTCAGCCGGACACAATTTTTCGACCTCAAGGGTTATCCCACCGGCACTTTCTACGGTGAAGATCATGTATTTGTCTGGAAAGCCCGACAAAACAGGATCCTTCTCCACTCCTGTGGCACCAGGCTGGGTACCAGTGCAAGAAAGTATCATGATAAAGGCTGGCTAAAGCTGACCCTGAAATACCAGCATCTCTGGCTTAAGCAAGCGACACCGGAGTTTTTTAAATGGCTCAGGGTAAAACTGGACAGGGGAAGGGCATGAACGGATTCATTAACCTGACTGGTCAGATTTGGCTTATGTACTAGGCTTGACTGATCATAGCCCTAACAAAAGCCATCAGACGAATGCCCAACAAAAGCAAAACTGTAGCCGTCATCTGCGGCGGCCTGTCTCCCGAAGCCGATGTATCCAGACTCTCCGCAAGCCGAATCACGCCCTGTCTGGAAGAACATTATGGCAGAGCCATCCACCTGGAGCTCGACGAAACGCTTCCGGAACAACTCGTAGCCCAACAGGTTGATGTTGCTTTCCCGGTCGCCCACGGTCCTTATGGTGAAGATGGCCGCCTGCAGGGGCTTCTGGATATTATGGGCGTTCCCTACGTAGGTTCCGGAGCCCTGGCAAGCGCCTGCTCTCTGGATAAGGTGGTTACCAAACGTCTGCTTCAGTCTGTCGGCATCACAATGGCCAGAGACAGAGTCGTCTATCGCAGCGAAAACTATGAAGATGCTACTCTCGACTGTATCGAATCCCTTGGGCATAAGGTCATCATCAAGCCGCCTGGTCAGGGTTCCGGTATTGGCGTCCAGTTTGCCATGGGTTATGAAGACCTGATGAGCAAGCTGAAAACCGGCCTGCAAATGGATGAAAAACTATTGGTTGAAGAGTTTGTTGCCGGACGCGAAATCACTGCCGGTATCCTCCATCTGGATGACTACCAGACCCTGCCCGTTACCGAAATCACCACACCAGACGGTGCCTGGTATGACTATATACACCGCTATACACCCGGTCTTAGTGATCATGTGATTCCCGCCAGAATCTCGGATGAGCAGTATCGAAAAGTTCAGCAGATTGCACTGAAGGCACACCAGATTCTGGGCTGTCAGGACCTGAGTCGCTCTGACTTTATCGTTCCTGAATCAGGAGAGCCAGTCTTTGCAGAACTCAACAACCTGCCGGGAATGACCCCAACCAGCCTGTTTCCGGACGGTGCCAGACATGCAGGAATACCCTTTGATACCCTGATCTGCAAACTGGTGGATCAGGCTTTGAAACGGGGAGAAAGCATTCGCAAAAGAAGAGAGTACTGGCCAATCCCGAAACTGAATATCAGGCCACCGTGAAGTCAGGCTTTAAAGGTATGTAACTCTTGAACGGCCTTGGCACGAGCACCATTAAAGGCCTCGGGGGAGATGCGGATGGCTTCGTCAATCACCGAGTCGATCTTCAGTCGATCCGACACGGAGGGCTTGTTCAGCACATAATTAATCACTTCCTTGCTCTGACCCGGATGACCAATCCCCAGACGCAAACGCAGAAAGTCCTTGTTATTTCCCAGCGCTGAAATAATGTCCCGAAGGCCGTTGTGTCCACCGTGGCCACCGCCCTGTTTCAGGCGACCAATACCCACCGGCAAGTCCAACTCATCGTGAACAACAAGAATAGATTGAGGGGGAATCTTGAAGAAGGTACTGATAGCGCCCACCGCCTGACCACTGCGATTCATGAAGGTGGTCGGGTTTAGCAGACGGACATCCTCTCCAGCGATGGTAATGCGGGCAGTCAGACCAAAGAATTTCTTCTCGGGTTGCAGGCTGACGCCGTAGGCTCGAGCTAACTGCTCCACATACCAGAATCCGGCATTATGGCGAGTATCATCGTATTGAGCACCGGGGTTGCCGAGTCCGACAACCAGCCTGATCGAGTGATCCTTCGCCATAATATCCTCCATAGCCCTGACCTGCGTTAACAGCGCGGGGCCATAAAAAGCTGATTACTCTTCGCCGCCTTCTTCTTCAGAGGCTGCTTCTTCAGCTTCTTCTTTGCCACCACGGGTAGTCTGAACAGATGCAACATCCAGATCATGACCTTCGCCCTGCAGCAAAGCAACCAGTTCAACACCCTCAGGCACGGTCAGGTCGGTCAGGTGAATATGACCACCCAGCTCGACATTAGCCATATCGACTTCGATGAACTCAGGCAGATCAGCAGGCAGACATTTAACTTCTACTTCAACACGAGCGTGAGTGATAGCGCCACCGGCTTTGACACCGACACAGCTATCTTCGTTCAGGAAGTGCAGTGGGATGTGCGTGGTGACCGCGTGAGCAGCGTCAACGCGCAGGAAGTCCAGGTGCATGGCATAGTCTTTTGCAGGGTGACGCTGAAGATCCTTCAGAATAACCTGCTGGGAAGCGCCTTCTACATCCAGGGTAACGATCTGGGAGTAGAAAGATTCAGATTCCAGTGCCTTACGAATAGCACGGGCTTCCAGAGTAATTTGAGCAGGTTCCTGCTCACCACCGTAAATAACGGCAGGTACCAGTTCTGCACGACGCAGGCGGCGGCTCGCACCTTTCCCTACGTCCTTGCGTGCAACAGCGCTCAGAGCGATAGCTTCAGACATTTTTCTTTCTCCAAAGGAATACCCTGATATCTTGCGACCAGATACCGGGGCTTTAATAAAGGCGCCATATCATACCGGCAATTGGGGCAATTGCAAAAAAAGTTTGGGTTTTACAGCAAGTCACCAATATTTCCCTAAATGTCAGTCGGAGTGGTAAAAGACAGCTACTATGTTAACCGCGAAAGAAAACCATAAGCGGACATGGGGAAGCCAATGCAGCTCAGCGTTAACATCCGTAACCTTTCAACTCGCTCCCATACTACTGCATCGGAGTGCGGTCGGCCCACGATAACTGCGGGCTTGCCTCGGGGTAGTTCATTCGCCAGATTTTTCGGTGTAGCCTGTGTTCTTTTAACGTTTATCTGTATTCAGGCTTATGCGGAGGATTTGTCGCTGACACTCCCGGACAGTGCCTACAAAGGAGATCATGTCTCATACAGTCTTTACTGCGGTTTGGATGAGTCGATCCAGCTCGAGCTCAAAATCGGTGATCACTGCGTATTTTCTTTTGATTGCTCTAACATTCGGGATGGCCGATGCAATAAGAACCTGATGCAAGGAGAAGGTTATAATTGCGCAGCATTATCAATCGATCATCGCTATTACCCGGTTTATAAAACGAAAAAGATTAATTCTAACTATTCACAAGTCAGCTGTGTCTCTGGAGTGGGTTGTTCAAATAATAAGTGTCTGAGATGCACGTATGCGCAGGCTTATTGCTCTATCCCTAATGAAGTGGGCTGCCCCAGAAAGAAATGCCCTAAAGGACACTGTGTCATCAGAACGGTTGGTTATATTGCTTATAGTCACATCAGTTTTGATTTTACGATGCCAGAAGGCTCTGTGACGCTGAGCAACTTCCATTGCAAAAAAAATACAGGTTCGAGCAAGACAAAAATCGAAAACTTTGTCATAAAGGACAGTTCTTCCAGCACAATAACCGGAATCAATATCAGTTGTGGCGAAAAAGGCAACCCTGTATTGAAATGGCAAAAGATTGATCCTGCTAATACTGGATTTATTTCAGTGGATCTTCCAGGGCAAGTGGATTCATTGATAAGGCCTGCCAATGAAACTGAGTTGCAAATTCTTGATTTCATGGAAAGCCGATCTCTGTCAAGTGGTTTGATCAAGCTAAAAACCATCTTCTTTACACGAGAAGGCAAAAGATATGGTAAAGAAGCAAGCGTATTCTTTAATGCAAATTCCTGTCATTAAAATGGGTCACTTCGAGTGGCTACGTTAAAGGCGAATCCATAATGAACAGTTTCTTATATCCAACGGTGAAAAAAAAATTACATAATAAATCAATTGTTTGCTCATTATTATTTAATACGGGTTGGATGTATGCCTGTATGCTGTTGATAATAATGCCTGCCCGTTCCCAAACCCTTACGACATTGAGTTCCAACCGGCTTTGTCCCGGAGTTGACCATATACTTCTGAAATTACAGTGTGGCACAGACCAACATCCGGAATTCTCTGTTACCACCCGAACAGCCGCGGGTGGTTGTACGACACATTTTGACTGCTCTCGCACCCTTTATAGACATAAGGATGGAACTCACAGATGCCTGGAGAAAACAGATAATGGCAGTGTTTCATGCCCGATATTAAATTACAGTTATACGGATGAGCGACAAAACATACCTGATTTCCAGCAGCTGGCAGCAGAAACCTATGAATTTTCTGATTATAACTGCGGTCATTCGATCAATCGTCGATGTCGTTGCTACGATCGCAACGATCGCTACGATCGCGATAAAGCAAATGCATTTTGCGTTAAAAAATATTCTTGCTCTCGTTGCTCCCCCCCTCAAAAAGGTTCTGTTAATGCCGGTTACAGTGATTTAATCATTAATACACTGATGCCTGAGGGTTTGATCGAATTTCATAACATTAAATGCTGTAGAGACAGGCACGATTCAGGTTCTTTTCAAAGTTCCACCGAGTCTGAGTGCAATGCATTTAAAAATATTAAATTCAATCATTCAGTGCCTGAGCATGTCTATCACCCGGAAATAAAATACTTCGAAAAAAAGCCTGTTTTATCATGGACGGCAACCTCTGATGCCGAGCTATTCATGATTAATTTTGATGGTGACAGCTACTATACAGAAAAAACAAACATCGTTATTCCAAATGCATTACGAAATTATAAAGGAAATATTACGATAACCTCAGTGACAATTAATGAAAAAACACAAACGTCATGTCCCGGAAAGGGTACCGAACTATTTTTTAATTCAACAGCACTTGTTACTGAGTTAATGGAGGTTGTAAACTCCAACTCGTTATCCAGCTCGATACTGCCATCAGAAATTGAATCAGCCAGATCATCTTCAACAGGGTATTCCCCGACAATGTTCAAATTAATGACAGCGCTTATTATAAGGGCGTTATGTATTTAACAGGGAAAATAAAATCTACCTTTAGTCGGCTCGACCACCTACCCGGCAAGTAAGTTGAATCAGGTTTGGCGGTATGGCGTTAAAATTAAAAATCAGGCAGATCATACTCATATCACTCAAACCCTTGAGAATATCTGTCATTGGTTTAAGGAGCAGTATCAATGAAAAAACAGGATCTACAGGCCATTGTCGTTATTGATGGTATTGAAGATCTGTTCCCTAATGTCGGCGACGTTCCGGAAGAAGCTCAGGCCATAAAAAACTGCTTGAATTGCCTAACCGATTTCGTGAGATACGCAACTGCGCTACAGGTATTGTGATTTTCATAAGGGAAGATTATGTGGAAGCAGTTACTCCACAAAATCTTGGCCAGTTTGTTGAACGTTACGAACCTTACCAGTTGCAATGGGATGCGGATGCATTTCTTCGGTTGGTTTACTGGACTTGTGGGCAGGCTGGGTTAACTTTTGCACAAGATCCTGTAGGTATTCTGATTCTTTAATGACAATTTTCGCTCATTTTTTGTTTTTGCAAATATACAGTGCTATTTTACTTGAACTAAGAAAACCGTGAGATTAGTTCACCATGAGACTCATAAATACGATTTTACTGTTAATAATATGTTCAATTTCATGTAATTTGAATGCGACGGTACTTTCAGCTGCTTCTCGCTTCATCAAACTCTACGACAATGGATTTACAAATTCATTTCATAAAGGCGCAGACAGTCATCAAACATTTTTGAAAGCTTTTGACAGCCCTGGGTTTTCAGGAATGGAGCCAGCAATTCGAATGATGATAGCAGTACTTTCAAGTGAAACCGAACATGGCTCAAAAGATCCAAAAGATCTATATTTTGAGCAATTAAAGGCATCACCAAAGGTTTCTTTACATCCTCATCCTAATTGTTTTAGTTTTACGATGTCTCTTGATCCTATATCTGGACCAGGTGGTGTGCTTGATCTTACCTTTCAGAACATGCAAAAAAACAAATATTTAGAGGAGCGGTTGAAGCTTATCTTGATAAGAAAATTTAAAATACTTGATGAAAGTAGTGAATTTATGAAGTTATTTAGTGATTTAGACATAATGGAAGATTTTCAAGAACTAAAGAGCGAAATTGAGGGGTTAAGTCAATCCGAATAAAAACATGACCTATATGGACCATCGTTCTTTCTACGCTTCCCCCGTCAATCCTGGCGGATGCCACTCTATATCTACCGCTTCGGAGCTGTGCATTACTACTCCGCCCATTAATATCAAACAGTCAAATAAAATTGCAACAATCGCAAAATCAATTACGCCAGACACAAGATAAATCGTCAAAAGGTGAATTTATCTTGTGGGGTTCAACTACAAAGCTAGCCAAGATTGAAGGCGTAACCAGCCAAACTATAAGACGCAAGATCGAAAGCGGTCACTACGAAAAAGTGAAGCAAACCAGTGGTGGTCACTTCCGCATATTCATTAACCAGCAAAGGAAGATATGCTATACAAGAGTGAGTTCTGGAAAGCAAAAATCCAGCATTGACACGCAAAAGCGTATCTTACTCAAAGAGCACCCTGATGCAGAATTTATCAGCGACATTGCCAGTGCTTTCAACTTTAAGCGAAAAGGACTGCAAACCATTCTGGAATCAGCGGTGTGCGGAAATCCAACCCATATTGTGGTTGCCACAAAAGATCGCCTTGCCCGATCAGGATTTGAACTTATCAAGTGGCTTGTTGAATTATCGGGAGGACACATCGAAGTTTTGGATGACCCGGATAACGCCTGTGAGCCATTCGACACCCAAGAGCTTATCGGTTTCATTACCTCATTCTGCAATAGCCACTACGGGAAGCGATCTGCTAAAAGACGCAAAGGACGCGAAGATAGCAGCGTCAAAAAAGATCAGGTTTTACCCAGAGAATAAGCAAGCCTATCACGATGCCCTGATGCTCTATCGGAGGTCGTACAACCTTGCTGTTGAGCGTTTCCGCAATGATGACTATAAAGATGCCAGCGGAAAATTCATCAACATGCGACCCGCCATTAAAGCTCAAGTGGAGCAGGAGCAAAAAGAAAGTGGCAGGGCTTATAACTCGATTGTTTCTGATAATGGAACACTGGCGGCAGCGGCTACATTCAAAGCGGTCTGCAAGCACAACAAGAAGCTCAAGGGAGCTAAAGAGGGCTTTGCAGAAATCAGTTTCAAAAGCCGCAAAGGTAGCAGGCACTCATTCTCTATTGACCGTTTGCCAAAGGGATTAAATCCCTGCGTACAGGCTCTTGGCAAGATTCACCTGACAGAGGATGTGCCAGCAGAAGCGATTGGTAAATCTTGTGTCGTAACCTACGACAAAGGTCGCTGGTTCATTCAGGTTCAACAATATATTGAGCTAAATCCCGAAATCCAAGGGAAGGTTAGATGCGTTGGAGTTGACCCCGGAGTTCGCACCTTTGCCACTTGCTACAGCGAAAAAGAGGCGTTGATAGCGGGTGATAACGTTGCAAAAACAAAGCTGTTCCCACTGATGAAGCAAGTGGACAGCTTGGTCAGTCAAAAGCAAAAAATCCTGAACACGCAAAAGGGCGTTAAGTTCCCCGACATGCCCCAGTGGGCAAGAGATCGGATTATTCATTTCAACAGGGAAATTGACCGGCTGAAATGCAAAAAGGATGACATTATTCTTGATCTGCATAACCGGCTGGCGTTCGAGCTGGTGTCGAACTACGACGTTGTATTTTTGCCAACCTTTGAGACAAGAGGTATGGTCACACGCAAAGATAAGAAGGTTCGAACCTTGCGCCGTAACACCTGCCGCCAGATGCTTGACCTCAATCATTACCAATTCAAAAAGCGGCTTAAGTGGTACGCAAAAAAGTATGGAAAGCATGTGGTTGATTGCAACGAAGCCTACACATCCAAGACTCGATCATGGAACGGGATCATTGACGAAAAATTAGGTTCTTCCAAAGTTATTAAGGGTGAGGGCTTCACCGTTGATCGTGACATCAACGGTGCCAGAAATGTCTTTCTTAAGTGTTTGACAAGGTAGCTTGAACCTTAGCCATAACAGCGAGTGTTGCGCTCGTTGCGGTTTTAATCAAGAGCAGGCTATATGCTTTCTTAAACATGGGGCCATGATTTGATGCTCCGGAATATCAGGGTGCTACTATCAGTCATTGCAGTCGGCATATAGCTGAGGCGAGATAATATTATCGACTACTACTTCTGATAAGGCCGAAAGAACAGCCACTGCGACCCAGACTAATTGTTGAGAATACAACCGACCATTTAGTAGGCTGGCATTTTTCCTTATACGTTGTCGTTACCTGCTCTGTTCTTTTTCCATTTTTAGTGATCACTTTTATTTTGTATTCAGGTGCCCACATCAGCTCAACATCAACGGCGGCACTGGAAATAAACGACTCCAAATATGAGTCCATTGATACACCCTGAACAATGCTTCCCCAGCTTATTGTTGCTTCTCCTTTTATGAAGTCACCCAGTGCCACTTTTTTTACTCCCTGCTTCCCAGCTAAATCAAATGAGAACTGAAAGCCGCTGTCCTTGGAAAACTTGTCTTTACGCTTTATTTTTGTCTCGCCTTTGGCAGCATCGTAGACACCTGAAACTAACTCAATTTTACCCAATCAGGGCTTTTTATAAAGAGGGATGGCTTTAAAAGCTCGCTGCAATAGCAGCCACAGATACAACCAAAAGGCTAAAGACTCCCGCTGTTAAGGAAGCAGCGCCACTGTTACTGCATGTATTTGCGCTGCAATTTCCTTTTGTGACACATTCACATGAACCTGACTGCAATTTTTCAGGTCTGCTGTAAACAATTTTACATCCACTAGAGCAACCACAGGCTGTGCAATCGCTACAATCCCAAGTGTCAACTTCGAAACCCAATTCGACACCGAAGAGCTTACAACCAGTTGCTGATCCTTTAGACTCACTTTTGCTTGTATGAGGCAAACTAGCTGCTGTCACGTTTAAGCTAGTAGGCAAAACAGTTGTTGTCTCGTTAGACTCGCTTTTGCTTGTAGTAGGCGAACCAGTTGTTGTCCCGTTAGACTCCCTTTTGCTTCTAGCAGACCGCTTACTAATATGTGTTGCTTGTTTATGAGTATTTCCGACACAAGCACCAGCCCCATCAGCCAGACAAACCACCTTCTCACCTGATATAACAGGGCTTCCAGGAGGGAGGTTAGTATCAGAGTGAAGCGGTTGGAACTGCACCCCATGTTTCACCTCTATATCACCTAAGCGAACGGTTGCGTGCCCGACAGTAAGGCTCTCCCCCTGTTGCAGGAAGTAAGCCTGTGGTTCATTACCAGAGGCACCAAGCCCTGTAACAGAGAACAAGCTATTTGGGCTTACCGCTCGGTGTAGCGAGGCGGAAAGAATCCCTTTCGCTGTTTCATCGGTATTAATAGCGGACAGATGCCCAATGCTTTGTCGGCTGTTATCCAACAGGTTTACTGTACCACCCATACTAACCTGTTCAGCTATGGTTTTAGCGCAGGCTGGCGCAGTAGCAACATGGCCAGAGGAAAGTAAAAGACCTTGGCAGGGCAGGCTCTCAGAAGACGGTCGGACTTCCGAGATGGAGGACGACGAAAAGGAGACTAAATAATCAGGTTTAGTGTTGAGAACAGAGCTGGCATGTACTGACAAATAGCTCAGTAGATTTATAGCTAATACAAGAAAGCGAGAGACAGAGTAAATCACAAGCTACACTCCCGAAATGGCACGGAAACACAACAAACATCGCACTTCCAAAAACAGAGTAAAGAGAAAGAGCTAACACTATTCGTTCGCAGCGGAAATTATAGTCACTTATCAGGGCAGTGCTTTTCAATTATCCTCAAACCCATAAAATTCCAAAGACAAAAAACGACACAAAGGAAATTTAGCAAAATCGTCGTCAACCCTCGCCCAATCGGCTATCACTTAGTCACAAATTCTATACTGGGTTTAACCTCTGAGATGAGTCAAGACCATGCTTCCACTGTCTCCTCAACAATGGGCTGAACATACTTTCGAGTTGCGCAGAATTAGGTGATAAACGTCGTGCAAAGAGACTAACCCGTGTAGCTGCTGAACTAGCTGCCCACACGGCCTCATCTTTAGCCTCCTCATCGTCGTAAAAAACAATGTTCACTTTCCGACGGATATTAACCGAGGAATCAGCTCAGGCTATAGATTCAACAATATGGCCAGCGAGGCTATGACGCCCAAAACATTGGTCGCTGGGATTGTATCCGCTGATGAAGTAGAAACCGCGTTGATACTGAAAGTCGCATTGGTAGTCGCATTGGTAATAGAAACAGAGGACTGAGGGCCAGTCATGCAAACAGCTGAGCCAAAGTAGAACTGACCCTCGACGTTGGTCAGTCCAGTCAAAGCAATGGCTTTGGAATCATTGATAGGAGTCCAGCCATTCACGATCTTGCAAAGTGTCGGTGCACTTTGCAAGGTGATAGAGTGGGCAACTACTCTGTCTTCGGAGCAGCATGTAAGCCTGTGGCGGCAGAGCCGCTACTTGCAGGAGCAGCATAAGAAGCGATTTCACAAAGCCCGCAACCTGAAAAGAGAAACGGGTTTGTTGGCAACCAGGTTCACCTTTGGGTGAGGTTGCCCTGTGTTCAAAAATCGGAAGCTTGTTCATAAAATGAACAAAAATCAACCAAAAAGTAGCACCCACAAATGAGTAGGCTAAATTTCAATCAAAAAATTTTGGCTGCTGCCTGCTGAATTGAATTACTTGTGGGTTTTCGGGCAGGGACTATTTAACAGAGAAAGTCAACTAAAAAGCCTTAATTCCGACCAACACCGGGAAGCTCCACAATGCCTGAGCAATAATAAAGTCAGCAGCCCTCTGGGTATTTGTATAAAATATTTCAGTTCGCTGAATTTTGGTAAAAAGCACTTCCTGCCTGAGGAGCCTATTTATAATGAGCCTGCATACCAATCTGGCAGGAAGGTTAAGGAATACCAATCTGCGCAAGAGTCATGGACTTTTCCCGGTTTTTGAAGCCGTCGTTAACTCTCTGCAAGCTCTTGAAGAAAACAACAATTTGCTCACAGGCGGCACTGTGACACTAAAAATACTACGTAGTCAGCAGGCTTCCTCTGGGCTTGACGACTCTGAGCACTGCTCAGAAATAGTCGGCTTTGAAATTCACGACAATGGCATAGGCTTCAACGAAGAAAACATGGCATCGTTTGAAACCCTTGACTCTGATCATAAGATAGGAAAAGGGTGCCGGGGAGTGGGTCGTTTACTGTGGCTCAAAGCATTCGATAGAGCGGATGTTACCAGTGCCTTCAAATCAAACTCGTCAGGTATCGTTAAACGGCAATTCTCGTTCAGTGCCGCTCAGGGGATAAAGACTCAGGATCCTGAGCCTGACCCGAATGGCGAAGGGCCTTTCTCTATCCTCACATTATCTGGCTTCGATAAAAAGTATCGTGATGCCTGCCCAAAAACGGCGACCAGCATCGCTAATGCTTTATTAGAACATTGTCTTTGGTATTTTGTCAGAGAAGATTCTGTACCCCGCATAACCATAAAGGATGGGACTGAAACTATTGCCCTGGAAAACTTGTTTGATCAGTACATGCATAGCAAAGCCAGTAAAGAAACTATTGATATAAAAGGCTATGCGTTCAGGCTGACCCACATAAAATTTCATGCTTCGACCAAAAAGAAGCACTCTCTCGCCCTTTGCGCGGCTAACAGGCTGGTGCGGGAAATTCCCATTAGTCATCAAATCCCGGGGCTGTTTGGCAAAATATCGGATGAGGCTGGTGAGTTCATCTATACCTGCTACATTTCATCCGACTATCTGGACGACCATGTTCGTCCAGAGCGCACTGCATTTGATATAGCTGATGATATAGGGGGTATTCTTGAGGATGTCGAAGTCAGTTTCAAAGATATGCAGCGTCATGTTCTGGCCAGAAGCAAGCAGTACCTGAGCAATTATCTGAGTGAAAACCTGAAAGCAGGTCGTGAGAGAATCAACGAGTTCGTCTCAGAAAAAGCCCCCAGATACCGACCGGTAATGCACCTGATCAATCAACAGGAGTTTTCTGTTGACCCGAGAATGAGTGATAAAGAACTGGATACATTGTTGCATAAACAGTATTCCGATGCTGAGCGCCAGTTGCTGGCAGAGGGTCACGAGATCATGAATCCGGCCATTGAAAATGACATGGATTTATATCAGAAAAAACTGAAAGCATACCTCAAAAAAGCAGAAGATTTTAAGAAGTCAGACCTGGCCAGCTATGTCTCTCATCGACGTGTAATTCTTGACTTGTTAGAGAAATACATTGGACAAATGGACAACGGGAAATATGTTCATGAAGAGCTGATTCATCAGCTTATTATGCCCATGCGGAAAACCTCTGAAGAAGTCTCCACAGATGCCTGCAACCTCTGGCTTATTGATGAAAGACTGGCTTTCCACGATTTTCTGGCCTCCGATAAATCACTTCGATCCATGCCCATTACCGATGATAGTTCTACGAAAGAGCCTGACTTGTGTGCACTGAACAGTAAACGCCAAATAAACCCACGCCCTTCAGAATCAAAACCCCATTTGAAATGATTAGCCTCCCGATATAAGGAGGCCAATATGTCAAAGAAATTACCCGCAGACAGTGAATGGCTAGAGCGTGTTCAGTCGTGGCGGGATTCAGGTTTGACTCAGAGTGCGTGGTGCCAACAGCATGGTATAAGGGTATCCAAATTCGGATACTGGAAGCGTAAACTCGACACAACCCCCAGCGTAAAACCGACCCCGAACAACTCTGGCTTTGTCCAGGTAACACCCCAACCAGAACCTGGTGCGCCTTCTCGGATAACACCACTCTCCATCACCCTACCCAGTGGTGTAACAGTGTCCGGTATTGATGAAAGTAACCTGTCGCTTTGTGAGCAACTGGTGAGGGATATGCTATGAACACCCCGGTTATGCGACCGTCAGAGGTATTACCAAAGGTGTTTCTCTACCGGGAGCCGATTGACTTTCGCAAGTCATTTCGTGGGCTTGCTGTGTTGGTTGAACAAGAGCTGGGGCACAACCCCTTTGACGGCTATTTATATGCGTTTACCAACCGGCAGCGTAATAAAATCAAGTGCCTGTTCTGGGAAGATAATGGTTTTGTGCTTTATTACAAGAGCCTGTCTGAGGACAAATTCCACTGGCCCAAACCGGACGAAGAGCTGGTTACATTAACCGGGAAACAATTAAACTGGCTGCTGGACGGCTACAATCTCAATGCCATGCAACCCCATAAAAAAAGGCATTATGAGAGCTGTTTTTAGTCCTGTTTTTCAGGGTTTTATGGTAAAATAGCGACCATGAAATCGACCGCCGACACTCTGATTTTTCAGCCGAAATCCGCACTGGATTTGCCCTTTCATCAGGCTGAGACTAACCCTGAAATGGTCGCCTTGTTTGAGGCGATCCATTCGCAGGAAAGTGTCATTCTTGAAAAAGAAAATGCCCTTCTTGAAAAAGAAAATGCCCTTCTTGAAAAAGAAAATGCCCTTCTTGAAAAAGACGACATTATTCAAAAGAAGTCAGAGGTCATCGATTCTCAAAAAAAACGCATTGCGCAACTGGAAGAGTACCTGAGGCTCTCCCGATCCCGCCTGTACGGAAGAAGCACTGAAAAAAACAACAGCCAGGTCGACATTTTCAACGAGGTGGAGCTGGAAGGCTGCACCGGAGAGCAAGACGAAGCTGAAGGTCAGCCAGAGCAAGAGCCTCCAAAACCACGCAAAAAGAAAACAGGGCGCAAGTCATTTTCAGAGTCTCTGCCCAGAGTGCAGGAACGCTCTGAACTCAGTGAAGAAGAAAAAGCCGGAGCCATTGATACCTTCTTTGTCAAAGTCCGTGAAGAGCTTGATATCGTTCCGACCAAGGTTCAGGTGAAAGAAATTCTGCAAGAGAAAGCAGTCTTTCCAGAAGTCGATGAGCATGGACAGGAGAAGCGGGTCATTAAAGTTGCAGAGCTGCCAAAACACCCACTGCCCAAATCTTCACTCTCTGTTTGCACACTGGCCTGGATCATTGTCTCCAAGTACTGCGACGCACTGCCTTTGTACAGGCAAGAGAATATCCTCAAGCGATACGGTGGCTCTGTCACCCGGACGACGATGGCCAACTCTTTGATTCGGCTGTCTACAGAACTGCGGCCACTCATCAATTTGATGAGAGATCATCAAAAGACCGGTTCGGTGATCCATGCTGACGAAACCCGAATTCAGGTGATCAAGGAAACCAGCAAGTCCATCAACTCTGACAAATATATGTGGGTCAGCCTTGGTGGGCCACCCGGACAAACATCGGTGGTGTTTGAATACGATCCCTCAAGAGGCAAGGAGGTTCCCCTGCGTCTGTTCGAAGGGTTCAGCGGTTACCTGCAAACTGACGGGTATGCCAGTTACGACGCTGTATGCAAACAAGAAGGCATCACCCAGGCGGGTTGCTTCGACCACGTTCGCAGGAAATTTCTGGATGCCAGGAAGGGCGAAGCCAAACCGGGCAAAAAGGTGAAAAACACCCGCGTTAGCAAGGCGAATGTCGCTTTAGGCAAAATCGGTAAGCTTTACGCCATTGAGAAAGAAATAGGAGATCTTCCTCCATCAGAAAAAGCCATCCTGCGTCAGCAAAAGAGTAAGCCACTACTGGACGACTTTCATGTATGGCTGGAGAAAAACATAACCAGGCTAGACCCGGGCAGCCTGTCGCACCAAGCCATGAGCTATGCATTGAACCAATGGCCAAAACTGGTCGTTTACTGTGACAACGGCCACCTGGATATCAGTAATGCCGCAGCGGAAAACACCATCCGCCCCTTCGCTATTGGCCGCAAGAACTGGATGTTTGCAGACACGCCAAAAGGGGCGCAAGCCAGTGCCCTTTTATACAGCCTGATTGAAAGCGCAAAGGTGAATGGTCTGGAGCCTTTCAATTACCTGAACCATATTTTAAAAGAGCTGCCTTACGCCGATACCGTTGAGAAACTGGAACAGCTTCTCCCCTGGAATGTTAAGACAGGCAAAGAATAAGAAATCTTGGGGGCGGCAGCCAGTACGCTGGTTTATTTGGCGCTTACACTGAACATTAACGACAACCCCATTTTAGTTTCTGAAAAAAAATCAATGCCCTTAGCCTCCCTGACAGTGGTTGAGATCAAGCGACCTATGAGGAATGATGCCTCAGAGGGAGAAGACAAAAACCCTATTGAGCAGGCTCTTGGCTACCTGAAGCGCATCCGTGAAGGCAAGGTAAAAACCACATCAGGCAGACCTATCAGGAACAGTCTGGAAATACCTGGCTATGTCTATGTCATTAGCGACCTGACCGTTACTAAAAATCTAACATAATCTGTAATTATCTAGACTTATCTACGCCATCACCATGGATGCACGACGAATCGTGTCTAACTCCACTCTTGCGTAGGGTTTAAGGTCGAGCTGTAACGTGTCTCGACCATAATTATCAAGGTTCAAACTTGCACTGTAATCTCTGTCATGCAGGGTTTTACATTTTGGACACCGTCACTCACGATCAGACAGAGTGAGATTGTCGTTTATGTAGTCGCAAGTATGAACCGCACACTTCTTCGAGCTGGGAAAGAACCGATCTGCAATCACAACCTGGCAACCTCTCAGCTCTGCCTTGTATTCAACAAGTTCTCTCAGCATACCGAAACCTGCGTCACTGATTGCTCTTGCCAGTTTGCGGTTTTTTACCATGCCTTTTACATTCATATTTTCGATGGTGATTATTTTGAATCTTGAAGTCAGATAATCACTTACCTCATGCAGTACGGCTGATCGCTGGTTACTTATCCGGTAATGCAGTTTGGCAACCGCTCGCTTGGCTTTCGCATAGCGGTTGCTTCCCTTTGTTTTGCGGCTTAACGCCTTCTGTTTCCTGTTCAGGCGTTTCAGAGAGCATTTCAGTTTCTGATTAGCAGCAAAGGTTTTGCCATTCGAGCAAATAGCTAAATCTTTGATGCCAAAATCAACGCCTACAGACTCATTGCTTTGTGCTTTTGGGTCGTAATCCTGAGTGTCCACCAAAATAGAAGCGAAATACTTTCCGGCTCGCTTACTGATCGTCACCTGACAGGGTGTGCCAGTGAATCTCAGCTCTTGTCGCATTTTGATTCGGGTTTCCAGCTTCTCAATGCGAAGTGTTCTGCCATCAACATCGAACTTGGGCTTTTCTCTGAGAGAAAACCTGTCGTGTAGTCCTCGCTTCTTGAATCTTGGATAACCGGCTTTTTCTCCTTTCTCCACCCCACGAAAGAAGCGAGTAAAGGCATCATCAAGATCGTCGATTGTGTTCCTGGTTACACGTTGGCTGACTTCGGCATACCAGGGAAACTCAAGCCTGAGTGCTTTGTATTTTTCATTCGCAGCTTTCTTTGACCATTTAACGCCTTCTTGACTGAAATGGGCTAACAGTTGATTGAACGCATGACGACGAGAACCGCAAGCCCTATCAAGATAATCGGCTTGTTGTTTGGTCGGTCTGAGTTCAATCTTGTGAGCTAACAACAACTTGCAAAGTCTCAAGCATCTTTTCGTATAACCTGATTCGCTAACCTTTTGCAGAACAGTGGGCTTCCAGTAACTCTTGCAGCCTGTCTAAGTCTGGCTTTTGGTCGTGACCGGATACTCTGCAGTAGCGCGTAGGCGCAGCTTCTTTACTGTAGACCATCAATTCAGATACGTCGTAGTAACGAGTTCTGCCTTTGGTCTTTCTGGCAGGAAGCAGCTCACCTATACTTTCGTAGTGTCACTGGTTCTGTACCAAGTAAACGAGCTGCCTCACCTATCTTCATTAATATCTTATCGTTGTTTGAGATCGTATAAGATAGTTTCAGATTATAATAGATTACTGCGAACTGTTTTTAACCCCAACCATGGTAGAACGCTGCGAGCTGACGAGCCTGACCGAAACCTATGATGGAATGGGGTTCTTTGGTTATAACAAGCCTCGAAATGCTTTCATTGAAGTCGTATCTTATGATCGCCTGCTGCAATCGGCAAAAGAGAGGAACCGGGCTTTCTTTGACCAGCTCGGGTTACCTGCGTAGTCACGGAAATACTCACCCCGCAAAGGAAGTCGAAACCAGCGGCACACTCCGGGTGGCAGTCGGCGAGATTGATGGCGAAACCGACGTTTGAAACTTATTTTCAAACTGGTTAATACTCTGAATAAGAATATTCAGGTCATCCTTTTGAATGCTGTCATCTCTATAACGAATACCGGTCAGGCGCGGCTGGTCAAAACTGTCTTTTCCTGATTTGGATTTCCCGGTGATATAAAACAGGTCTTCTACTTCCTTACCCTCATCACCATGTTTGAATTTGACTTCAACTTCAACTACGCCAAGACTTTCCGTTACAGTGATGTCATTGATAGCTACATCGCCAAAATCCAACTCCAGATTGCCCTCTCCCAATACCTGTATAAGGTCCACGCCGCCCCATTGTTCGTATTGATAAACCATTTTGCCTGGGGACCGATGCCTTATATGATCATCTCCAGGCCCTGATTGAACCCGCCCATTTAAGGCGGATGAGCCCAGCTCAAGGGTGTTGTCAAAGTCATCTCCCTTTAATAAAACATCAGTCTTACTGTTCCATTTAAAATCCCTGATCTCTTGAAGAAGCACGTCCAGTGTCTGACCCGATGTTACCCGTTGCTCATCAAGATCGACCTCAACTGGCTGGCTGTACTCGTTTGCCATTGCAGCCGCCGGGCCCTGGCATGGCGTGTAACAGTCGATGGTTTCTCCATAAGAAAAGGGTGTTAACTCGGTTATATTGTAATTTTTGCCCCCTTCGGTATCCCATACTAAACCTGTTACATTACAAGGCAAAAAGCATTCAGTCTGGTTGAGCAAAGAAGAAGAAACAGTCGGGATAAGAGAGGCACCAGTAGGCACCAGAGGCAAGCAAAGCGCAGAGCAGTTTCCCAATACCGACCATTGATCACCCAGAGGAACCTGCAGTTGCGGTGCCTGGTGATAATCAAGCAACTCGACAGAACTTTCATTGCACTGAAGTCCATTGTACGAAAACTGACGTTTATTACTGGTACTCGAATCCCTCCCACTGCCTGCAGGTGAGCCACTGGAAAAACATGGAAGGGATTCAAGCTCTTTGAACTCAGGCTCAGTGGAGTTGTTTGCCCTGGCAAGCAGATCTTCCCCCCCCGGTATCTTGGTTAATTCAGGCGCCTCCTCCTTAAGAACAGTCAATGAAGTATTAGGAAACACAAGGGGCTGAACACTTGGCTTTAATTGGGTAGGAGTCGGTGTTACCTGAGTAAACTGAGTATTTTTTGTGGGGGTAAGTCGATTTTCGACAGTAGCCGCAGGCTTTGCAGTTGCAGCTACCGGAGCGATGGTGGTCACTGAACCCGCAGCATCAGGGCTAACCTTTGGCTCCGTTAATTCAGCATCCTTCCGAAAATTTTCCAAAGATTTCATGCTTTGGTTCTCAACAAAGTCGGTATGATCCAGAGTTAAGCGCTGCTGACCCACGGTGACAGTTTTTGGCCCGCCCCCTTTGACCACCACACCCAGCTCAGGGGAATCGATTCGTTTTAACCGAGTCAACTTTCCGCTGGGTGTTTCTGCCAGCAAAGCTGCGGTTCTGGCGTTAACGCTGCCAGCCACCAAAACCACCGCGTCCAGCCAACCTCTGGCACTGTCCCCAATCTGCGTTCTGCTGCGTAAAGCCCTGGGCAAAGGAGCAAGCACTTCAGACTGGATAAGCTGGCCATTTTGATAAATCATCAAATCGTTCTGATTCTGGGACACCAGCAGGTGCGTTTTTTTGCCCGGTGGGAAAAAGTCATTGGCGTCAATCCTTCGTTCTTTCCCTTCAGACGACAATACCCTTATAACCAGATCCTTCCCCTGACTGACCAGCAGGGTCATTGCCCCCTTGTCGCTGTCCGTCAAGTCAGAAAAATCAAACAACTCAACCTCGGCAGATCCAGACACATCTCCAGACACATCTCCAGACACACCAGGACTGACAAAACAGGACAGTGTCATCTGTCCGCCCGTCAGAATATTCTCAAACGTTGTTGCTGGCTCAAACTTTTGCACCATCAGGTCGGACAACTTGATGCCCGGATAGTTAAAATGGACGTTCTCAAGCCCGGTTCCATCTTCCTTGCAGGAGATAGTCACCGAGTTCCAACCGGTATCCAGCAGTCGCACAGTTCCGGTGTCACCAACGACAATGGTTTCAAGCCTGCCCCCGGTTTTAACCTGCACATCTCCCAGAGTAACCGTTAACTGTTTCACCTCCGGTGGTGGGATAAATTGGCCAGAACCGGATACCTGCCAGTGGATAGACTCGAATCCGGACACTGAGCCTTTTACCTGCCCATCCACAACAATGTGCTGTTGGTTGCCATCAACAATAAACGACGTACCGACGGAGACTTTGGGGGCAAGCACCAGCGAATCATAGCCCTCACCGCCTCCGAGATAACCCCAGCGTAAATCCGTTACCGTGAACTGATCATCACCGCCCAGCCCAAAAAAGGCACCTGTCTCCCCTGATGAGTGCCACTTGTCAGCGCCCGAAGAACCCAAGCGTACTATACAGTCTGACGAGGACGCAGCAATGTCAGTCAACGGGCAGAACCCAGCCGTTTTCTCAAACACATTACGGGCACTAAGCTGCAGCAAGTGTTCATCACTGATGTCCTTGTTTGACCCGGAAAGCAACACCTGTCCGTAAGCCCGGGCCAACCCGCGCCAATCCATGGCCGACAGGGAACATATTGCCTTTGTCCCTCTGGTGGGCTGAACGGTTGGGCAGCTTAATGTGACCAGTGGATCATTCTCATAATTATCCCAGACAACCGGCCACAACTGGCCCAACGTCATTCCCAGGGGAAAATGGTTTCCGCCAAAGAACAGCAGCAACTGTCCCTGGCGTTCCAACACCCTGACCTCCTCAAGTCTTGCCTTGTTGAGGATTTGTGAGGGTTGTGGAAAATCGCGGGTGAGCGACCAAACGTCTTCCAACCGCAAAACTCTATGATCCAGCTGAATGCGCTCAACCCGATCCGAATGGTTGCTATTAAAATAATTCTGATATCGTCTCCGATCCGAAACGCTGGTCAAAGAAGCCGTTTTCAGGCTTTCGCCATCCTTGAAAAGATAAATCATCAGGTCATCATTCTCTTTACGAAAGACAACCTGACTATCTTGATTAACGTTCACCACCAACAAATCGGCGTGCCCCGGAGCCTCGACAATCTCACTGTAACCATCGCCCTGCTGAAACAACCCTTTTTTGCTGTTTTTATCCGCAACAAAGACGTGTCGTCCATCCGATTCAGGAATCATACCCGGCAAACGTTCAATAGACTGGAGCCAGTCACGAACCGTATCCTGACCATCAAGGTAGTACCTGGCACCCAACTCCAGATAGTCAGGATAATGAGTCAGAGCCACTTCAACTGAATCACACTCAGACGACAGCTTCACCAGGTTTCCGCTGGGGGATTTGGCCAGCTGACTAATGGCCTCATCAGCCATCGGATGATCGACCACCATCAGCCCGGCAACGCTCAACGTTGCGTTACTGGGGTTTTGAGTGCCCACCGCTTCCCGACCCAGAAAATTCATGAGCCTGATCATCCGTTTTGGCACATCAACCCTGACGCCTTCCAAAACGTTTTTCCCATCTTTATAAATGCCCACACTGCCCGTACGATTGACCCGCAGTGCCATGTGCAACCACTGGCCATCCTGAAAAAAATCAGGCACCCGCCTATGAAAGGTGGTTTCAGCAGCCGCATCAGAAAGGGTCAGTTCCAGATCATCACGGCCCGTTTTATCCACCCTGATGCCATGACGACCAACGGCATCAGCAAAATAAATAATGGGAAGAAAGGCCTGATCCAGACCAGAAACCCGCAACTGCAATGACAGTGTCATGGCTCCACCCGTCACCAGGCCCGGTATTTCCAGCCATTGACTTCTTTCAGTTAACTGCCGGGCATTCTTGAAGCCTGCACTATTTTCACCAGTGAGGGGCCCGCCATGGCTGACCAGTTGCCCTGGCTCAACGGACTGCCAGGAAACGGACCTGAGCTGTTCTGGCGGAGATGGCAAAGAGAGCGCGAAGGTTTGTGATTGGTCCGGATCAAAACTGACAAAAACCCTGGCTCCTTCACCCGCAGCAAGCTGGTTATGGCCTGATCCCGGATAGACATCCGCTGTCGCATTGCGCACGAGGAAAGTATCGTGCCCCTCTTCACCGTAGAGCTGGTAGTGGCAGCCAGAACCCCCTTCCGTCTGGTTGGGTTTCCGACAGCCCAGTGCCAGCAGGTCATCATTGCCGATACCAGCATAAATCACCTGATCGCCAGCCTCTGCAATCAGGATGTTGTCCAGACGGATATCCTTTATCAATCGGTCCTGATAAAAAAGCTTTAAATCTTGCTTGGTCAGGGGAGCCGCAGACGTTTTGTTGCCTTTTTCAGTATCCTCAATGCGCAGATAAGGAAAGTGCTGGTGGAGTGCTTCGACAAAATGCCCGGTGTCCAGGCTGCCATCAGGACGGACTCTTCTTGGCACAGCATCCAGGGTGATGGTTACCCAGTACTGTCCCTGGTCTTGAAAGGCCAGCTGACTGAAATTCCGATTCAGTACCAGCCCAATAGTGTCAAAGGTAGCCCCTTTACCCCTGAGCATCAGCATATTGCCATTATCCGGGTCAGCAATCTCTGACCCCCTGGCCTGCCAGTCGATGAGATAAAAATCCTTGCCTATATCGCCCATCAATCGGTCAGAATCCTGATCCGCAATCATTTTGTCATCGCCAGGGCCACCATAATGAACATCGAAATCTGGCCCACCCACCGTGGTACTGCCCAAGGTACCGTTACGAAGGCTGGCATGGAGCATGTCGTTCCCTTTGCCACCGTTCAGGGTTCCCCCCTCTGATAGATCCACCAGGCGGTCATTGCCATCAGCCCCATTGGCTAAATGTTCGGCCAACGTCAGGAAAAGGACATCGTCACCCTGGCTGCCAAACAGGTTTTCAATGTCGTATAACTGATCTTTGATGCCTGGCGCTCTGGGTAAAGTCGATTTCTCCTCATAACGAAAGACGACAAAGCCTGAACGACAGGTGGCCGAAACATTGGCTGGCCTGCCAATGGTGTCGTCATTTGGACAAGGCAACCCGGCCTGTTCGACATAGCCTGACCAATCCGGGTCAAACCAGCTGGTGTCATTGAACCTGCCCTGACTATCTGACAGTGCCTGATAATCCTGTAGAACCATAATACCCGTAGTACCGGGGGGTAATACCAGGGCCTGATAATCGACGGTATCCGTGCCATTGTCGCCATAAACCCGATGGGTCCCCTCAAACAGCAGAAAGCGATCGTTGCCTCCTCTGCCATGGACTTCCTGCTTGTCGCCTGCCCGGGGAGTGAAAACATTATCAAGCTCATCGCCGTAAAGGTTATCGCTACTCTCACTGCCAGTGACCCGCTCAAATCCCCCGAGATGAAATAGCTCTCCGTTTCCAATCCTCGCTTTGCCCGCTTGCAGATCCACCCTGACGCCCTGACGGGTTTCAAACACCAGGGTATCGATGCCGCTACCACCATTGAGGCTGGGTTTTACCGGCTCCTGCCCGGAATCCAGAACAATAACCAGATCATCGCCTCCGCCCATATCCACAGTGTCGTCACCACCGCCCGTGGTGTACTGCTCGTTATCGTCCGATCCGGAATAATGATCGCTATTGCCAGTACCAACAATATGGTCAATTCCGGTAAACCGATCTGAAAATGATTTGTCGGGAGATTGTCTGTTATTGGCTTTCCATGTATGAAGAACTCTTCCGCTGGCCATATCCACCGAAATAGAATCCAGCGTGTAGGGAATAAAGGGCCGACTTTTCAGCCAGGTCCGGGTCATCACCTGATACAAAAGCGTGTCGTATCCGGGACCGGCGGTAATGTTGTTACTTCCCATTCCTGTGGAGAACTGATTATTTCCCCCCATATCAATTAAATGATTATTACCGCTGCCCCCGATAATTCTATTATTTTCATCGAGATTTCCGGTAATCTTGTCATCACCGTCCTGAGCGACCAGAGTCGTTACATTTTGTACCTGCAAGCGACCATCTTTCTTGCAGGTTAAATCGATGGTCACTGATGGCGAATGAATTGTTGAGTATTCAACCGACCATTGAGTAGGCTGGCATTTTTTCTTATACGTTGTCGTTACCTGCTCTGTTATTTTTCCATCTTTAGTGATCACTTTTGTTTTGTGTTCCGGTGCCCACTTCAACTCAACTTCAACGGCGGCACTGGAAATAAACGACTCCAAATCTGAGTCCATTGATTTATCCTTAACAATGCTTCCCCAGCTTATCGTGGCTTCTCCTTTTATAAAGTCACCCAGTACCACTTTTTTTCCCTTCGGCTCCCCGTCAAAATCAAATGACAACTGAAAGCCGCTGTCCCTGGAAAACTTGTCTTCACGCTTTATTTTTGTCTCGCCTTTGGCGGCATCGTAGACACCTGAAACTTTTAGCTTTAATAAATTATTGGCAAGATCTAACACCAGGCGGACAGGTGCAAAATCTGCGCACCGGAGTGGAGATCTGGCTATTGGTTTTGAGCCCGGAACAGGCAATCGTTTGAATGTTAATTCAATACGGGGCCTCAGAGTACTGATTAGCAGATCCCTGCCTCCTCCGCCCTTAATCAGATGCTGGGTGTGAGTGGTACCAGAAAAATAAATTTCATCATTGCCTTTGCCACCCTCGACAATATGGTTCCCAGCCTTCAGGAAAACCTTATTACTTCCTTCATGCAACTGCATTTTCGTGGTTCCACCATCGGCCAGTACAGTGTCATTCCCCCTGCGGGTATACACCAGGTCGTTGCCAGCCCGGGGAATAAAGGTAGTGCTTTCATCATTCCCATCCATGATATCGTCGTGATCGGTTCCTTCGAAGACTTCGACATTGTCATACACATCTCCCCAGTCTTTAGCCGAAAATTGCTTTCTGTTAAGCCTAATGGTCAAGCCCTGTTTACTTTGGGCGTATGAGACCCTGTCAATACCTGGGCCGCCATCGACGTATTTCCGGCTTTTATCTGTGGCCTTAATAGATATGGTATCCCGCCCGGCTCCGCCATAGACTTCATCAAACTCACTCCCGGTGACAATCTGGTCATCGCCAGATGATCCCTTGAAGAAATTACGGCCACTCTTACCTACCATCAGATTGTTCTGGTCATCTCCGATTATTTTGGTGCTGTAAGCACTGCCAACTACGTTTTCAATATTTTTGACCTCCCCCTGGGTTCCGATAAAATCCATAAGACCCGCGTAAAATCGAACCACCGGGTTATTAAGGTGAGTGTAACGCCTGCTATTACTCTTATCGTAAAAGGATTTAAGGTTGGCATATTCAAGCAACTGTGTATGATTAAACTCAATCAGGCGATCCTTTTTATCACTCAAAAAGTACATAGTGATTGAACGATCCTTCTTCTCCTTGAGCCCCTTGGTATGTATATACAGAGCTCCGTCGTAAACTTCGTCTTCTTTAATATAATCAATGCCCGCCACTCCATAAAAAACACAGCAATTTTCAAGAGTTTTATATGCTGAACTTCGAGCACAACGGGTCTTTTGATGAAGCAACTGACATCCGCCACCGGGCATTTTTTTTTCATTTACAACCCCATAAATTCGTCCTTTTGCATCAGCCTTCAGGCTGTTGTAAGAATGATGACGATACTTATCCACATTCAGGGCAAAGATGTCTTTTTTAGACTGGGACTTATAAAGCTTTTTGTGCTCTTTAGCGTCCCAGTGCTTAACTTCCTTTCTGCGAAGAAGGGCGATAACAACATCACCCACTTTATAAAGTTCTTTTGCAGGGAGTTCTTTGAAAGGTTGAATATCAGTACCAGTTTCACTGAACGGCACCACATCCTCATCATCAGGGCAACCTGAACGACTTCGGGATATGTCAGTTTCACCTTTGCAGTTTTTCAGTCTGGAATAATTATGAACCAGGAAGGTCGTGGGGTCACCTGCATAATTGATAAAGTTAATACCTGAATCGTGAACCCGCAGGCTATCTTTACCTTTCTTCTGCAAACCATACAGGTCCTTCAAGATACCGAAGTCATTGCCCTCCTGCTTTTTCCGCTCTAACAGTTCAACCAACCGGTTGGTGAACGTTTGTTTTGAGAGATCTACCTCAAACAGATAGGGGAAACCATCCTGCCCCGTTTTCAGCGCTTCCTGATTAAACCTGGCAACCACACCAGAAGAACTAAAGGTTGCTTTTTCATAGCAGAAGACGCAGTGATATTGGAGCTTTGAGAAATCATTAATCTTCCGTACCCCCAAATCAGTTCTCAGGCACTGTACCTGATTCATGCCCTTGAAATGGGTCTCAAACAGAGGGCTGGGCAAGACCAGAGTGTCCTTACCGGCCTCACCGTCAATAACAGCAAACCCGGTACCGGGGCTTATTTCATCGTTACCTTTCCCTCCCTCCTGAACTACTTTACCGAGAGTATGCACGAGCCTGTCATTTCCGGCACCCCCACTCTGAAACACTCCCCCCACCAGCAGGTCATTACCAGCGCCACCGAAGGCTTTCCCCTGGTGCATCTCGAGGAAAATCTTATCTTCGCCCCCCAGTCCATGAACTTCTTTATTGCCTTTTGCCACCACATAGTCGTCTTTATCCGTGGTGCGCGCCACCAGCTTTTTGGACAGTGCATCCATATCCCAGATTTTAATGCCTTTTTCACCGCTGCTCTCTAAATCCTTGACGACCTGGTGTCGTAAAGTTCGCAAATCCACTTCATAGGTTTTAAAGCGATCTTTAAGATGCTGTGCTGCCGTTTCCCTCCAGGCAAATCGGCTATAGCCTTCCTCTGCTGCGTCCCCGGCCAACTTATCGATAAAGTCTGTAAACGCCTTACTCGTCATCAGGGCATCAAAGTCCTGACGGGCATTGGTGGGCGGGATAAAAAGACCGATGATGGTCTGAACCAGTCCAAGCAGGGTGGAAATGATATCCAGTACAAAACCAACCGGTGCCAGAATCACCGAGGCTTCCATAACCGTACTGACCGTATCCAAAGCAAGACCAATGCAGTCCAGTGCAGCATTCACTGCATAAAATGCCACCTGGGCACTATTGCCTGCCTCACTGGCATCCTTCGCAGCCATGACACTGGAAGCCAGGGCGGCCGCACCTGCCGCCACGGCAACAAAGCCTCCCACCATGGGAACAAATCTGGCCAACCGGGATGTGGTTTTCGCCGATAATTTGATGGCGCTTTTCCCTACCAGCCTTGGCGCATTTTCAATGGCCGCACCGGCAAGACCCAGCCCTTCGTCGGCAAAGCCGGCAGCTTTGGACAGTATCGAGTGGGACGTTCTGGACAAACTGAAAATGCTGCCAGTGTATCCCAGTGCCACCCCGGCAATCCCCGTGGCATAGGTTTCTGGTGACAGATAGTCCCGATATTCATTCAAGTTGCGCAGCGACACCGAGCTTTGGGCCAGGCCCGTTATCCCCATACCCACACCGAACGCCATCTGAGCCTTGCCAAACCAAGGCTTGGCGCCCAGTTTTGCCTGAACGTTCTGAAATTTTTTCAGGGTTGGGGATTGGTCAACGTTGTGCTTCCTGAGCCAGCGGTCAATCATGTTTTCCCGCAAAGCCCCTGCCTGTTTCAGGGCATCACTGCTTTCATGGCTGCCTTTTTGATCCACCATGGACTCGACAATGGCCTTGAATTCGTCGCTGCCCTTGATAGCCTCCCTCAAGTCGCTGATGTCTTCCGCAAACGCCTCGCTGTATATCTTCAGAACACTGTCTATAGCCACGTCCACGGAACTGACTTTACCCTCCGACAACAACTTCACCAGCTCCGTCATCACCTTCTGCTGAAGTTTGCTGTCATCCGCGGGGCTGACTCCCGAAACGGCAGCAAATCTCTGGTTGGCAAAGAGATTAATGGTTTTCAGCAGCTCTGCCGCCTTGCCCTCAGTACCCGATGCCATCAGTTGCTGTTTTAGCGCCTCCAACTCCCTGCTGGTCAGGGCTTTATCCAGCTCATCATCCACCTTGTCAAGGGTTTGGATGACAGAGCGACCACAGCTCTCACCCGTAGCCCTGCGACAAATAACCTTGGCTATATCCGGCTCCGGCTTGGGCAGGTTCAATGTTCTGCTAAAAGCATTAAGTCGTTTGCGAAAAGGCTCCTGGCCGATATTCCAGTGGCTCTCATCGCCGGACATGGTTTGCAGTAATTTAACGCTGTTTGAAATTCTCTGTTTCAGTAATTCAACGCTGTTCGAAATTTTCTGTTTCAGTAACCCCGCACTGTCTGCACTGTCACCACTGCCAACTGCGTCCAATTCTCTTACTAACCCGGCGGCTGTTTCCAGACGATCCAGTTTGGCCGCCACGTCCAGGCGGGCTGGCATTACCCTGACCCTGCCCGGATCGTTGATCGCGAGACCTTCAGGATTATTTCGAACCCCGAGGGCTACCAGACTATCGGTATGTTTTCCGCCAATCGCCTTGTCCAGCTCCTTAAACAGCTTTAAGGCACCAACAGCCACCAGCCCCTGTGTCTTTGTGGTGCCAATAACCATTCGGTTTTGCCGGGTATCCACCCAGGAGGCATCCAGAGTCAGAGTTGGATTTAAGTCCAGTTCAACCCGTGTTCCCCTGACATCCAGCGACAATTTCTCTACACCAGTCAGCCTGCTTAAAGCGTCCACCCGCCGGCACTGAACGTCTTCAAGGCGTTCATCTGCTGCCAACTGTCCGGCAATATCATTGAATTCAAGTTTCAGCAGCTCAGCAGCCAGTTTAGAACGCGCTTGCCATTGGCTCTGATCCGCAACAATGCCTGTTTTTTGCTCTTGACTGACCCAATCAATCAATACCTGCCCAAGTCGGTTCCGATCATTGGGACCCAGCTCACCGACTCTTCTGGTAATGTCTTCAGTCAGGGACTGCGGGGGGTCGTCGGTAACATCGCTGAAAACCGTTTCCAGATTCTTAATAAAGGCCAGAGTTTCTGAATCTGAGCCACCAATGCCCGACTGCCGGGTTAATTGCAATAATCCATCCACTTCCTCTGACTCAAGGTTTTGCCTGGCGGCCACTCGCTCGATATCAACACTCACCATGCCAAACACCTGGTCACCACTTTTTACCAGTGGCTGGCGTTGCTCTTCGTTAATGGCTACCGGGTCAATGACAGGGTCGCTGGTTCGCGGGCTCAGCGACATGGGCTCAACAGGTAACTGGAACGCCTCTCCTTTTGACACCCTGCGCGACAGAGTTTCCGAAAAAACGCTGTACACGGTTTTATCAAACAGACGACCCTTTAGAGCATTTTTATCAATATTGGCAACATCAGTGATGCGACGCGCAGCCGATTTCATAGCCGCAGTGAAAGAGTCAAAACGGCTTTTTTTATTCAGTGCCTCGCTCAGCTCTATCGCTGCATTTTGCGGTAACTCGCCGGCCACCGCATCACTGACACCCGTCAAGGGCATGAACCCTGCGGGAAAATCAGACGTCACTTGTCTGTCAATTTTAGTAATGCTTTGAAACAGGAAGTTGGTAAACAGGGACTTAATATAAGATCGATACTGGCTATCAACCGGCGTATACCTCTGCGCCAGTTGCTCTGCTTCTAAACGACACTTGGCAAGAAACCGTTGTTTACTGTCACTGGGCATCAGGCTATCCAGGCCAGACAGCGGGCTTCCCCAGGACTGTAAATTGACGAACACCCGTTGCTTGACCGGTGACCCTTTGGGGGACCTTGGTTCAGCATCAATAAAATCAGGTAGGGAAGTCTTGATTTTTTCAATCAGCTCATTGTTCACCGCTTTAAAACGCAGCTGTTTACCTGAAGTCAGTTCCACCAGTTGTCGGTTAACACGCTCAAGGTTTTCAATCAGATAGCGACCGTTCGCCTGGTTATCACGCAGCGCTTCGGTTAACACCCGGCTGACTGTTTCCACGTCCAGACCGGAAACGGCCTTAAACGACTCAGGATCACTGATTTCCAACCGCAGGGAGTCTACAGCATCCATCACCAGCTGCGCATAAGGCTTGCCATCCTTTTTCGGAGGCATTTCTGCAACAACAATCTGTCGTTTAAATTGGTCATAAGCCCCCTGTTCATCAATCGTCAGACGCAGCCCCTCGGCTACCTCAATGGATCGGACGACAAGTTGCTCATCTCCCTTAGCGATGGCGTCCGAGATTTTTTGCTCAATGGCGGGCAATCCCAAACTCTCCCTGATGCGGTTTTCATACTCAAGCTCGCCACTGGCAGGCAACAGCTCCGGAAACACACTGGCCAGTCTGGGAAACAGCCGGGTGCTATCACTGATTTCTGCGCCCTGCCTGATGGTTAACGGGTTTATCTTTATTGTCACAAACCCATTTTGTCCCTGGTAACGCTCAAGGCGTTGATTCTGTTTACTGGCGATGTCCAGTGTCACCAGAACCCTGGCCTGATCGGGAATGAGGCGGGAAACTTTTCCTTCGGCTGCCTGTGAAATCTGCGGGAGGTCACTCAAAGAAGCAGGTCGAGCCAGCTTAGTGGCCAATGGGGCTAACCGTGTTTTTAATGCCTTGCCTTCGTCGGTACTCTTAAAAAAAAGCGCCAGCGAATGATGCATTTTTTTTACTTTCCCAATGCCATCAATGTCCTTGTCAGCCAGTCCTGCGGAGAGATGAAAGAGAATGAACCTCAGTTCCGGGTCAGAAGCAGTGAATAACCAGCCTTTCTTGGGCTGACCTGTTGTGGGGTTCAGTTCACTGTCCACTGCGATAGCGTCCTGAATGTGTCGGGCGGTTGTTGTCTCACCGAAGGGCACGACCCGCACATTCTTCAGCTCAGTGTTTACACCCGGTTTAGCATTTTGCAGAACGATCCCGTACTGTCCACTGCCTTTCATCCTGACCAGCGAGAAACGCTGGCCCCCTCCCGAACTGACGACTTTTGTCGTCTTAATGGTTTGCGGGCTTGCCAAAAAGGGGCTGACCTGAGGCTGTATTGAGGCGGCTTTATCAAGCTTCAAAACCAGACGGTCAGTGCCTGAATCAGCATCCGTCATGACCAGCCTGAAATCACCCTTGGCATGGTCAATCAGCAGCTTAAACGGTAACCGCTCATAAGAGGCTGGTTCACTCCTGAAAACAAACTGTATCTGTTTACCGCCGTAATCACTGATGGCGAATTCAAGCGGTTGCCTGCCACTGTATTCAAACTCGGAAGGATCAAGAACCAGCACTGGCTGGCCGGACGATGGAAACACGACCCGCACCAGACCATCATCTCCCCTGACCTGCCTTAGCACTGACCGCAGTGCGCTTTCCATAGATATAATCGTTTTTTCCTGGCCTGAGACAGCGTAGTCCTTCATGCTGGTCAGATGCTCAGGACCTATGGCTTTTAACAATGCGTCTGCTTTTTCCCGGTTGCCATTAACCGGTTGACTCAGGGTTTCATAGGTTTTGGTCACAGCAAAAATAAAGAGGGCACGCTCCGGTTCCGGCACCTGGCCAAGGTATTGAAAGGCCCGGGCAAACACCTGCTTGAGTCGTTCTGGTGGTAATTGTTTAAAGGCCACCTCGAAGTCAGTAAATAGACCGAAACGAATCTGCCAGTCGTGTTCCTGATCGACCATTATCTTGTGATAAAGGCTGTCTTTTGACCTCGGTACCTCGACCAGGTCATAACCAGCCGTTAAGCCAACGGTATCGACAAAGTCAACAAGGAAATCCTGCCGGGTATTTTGATTCCAGATAGTACTAATCAGCTTTCTTCTGCGGTCAGTCAAGGCTTGTGCCGGGTCAGGTTTGTTCGTGTAACTGGCGGCCAGGGCCAGCGGGTACAGGGTTTTAACAAGACCGGGAAGGGTCTCCCCTTCGGCACGGAGGGTTCCCAACTGCACTTGCACTGGCCGGGCCGGATCATCCCGGTCATACATAAGTACCCTGCTCTTAGCCGACGACCACTCTGGCATCAATTCAATGCGGATGCCCCTGCCCGCATTTAAATCAAGGTTTTCCTCGACTTTTTTGCCTAATGCCTCCAGTTTTTCCGCTATATCCCTTTCTGAAAACTGGCCGACAATCCAGTCAATATCCGACTGCAACTGATCCTTGACCAGGCTTCCAGAGGACAGTGCCTGCCAGTAATGGTTTTTATCAATCACCAGAATCGTTTTGGGCAGGAGATCTTTCCCGTTTATTTTTATTTTGATCTCATCCAGGTCAATGCCTTCGTAGGTTACCCGGTAGTTGTTCTTGTTCTTGTTCTTGTTGTCATAAGCAAGGTCGTTCCTGACACCCACCACCAAGGTTTTCAGACCCTTCTGATCTTTCTGCGGATATTCCCTCATGGACTTCTGGGCATCAAATTCCAGCTTGATGGTCTTGCCGCCAGTCGTTTCAAACTCGACCGGGGGCGTTTCAGAAAGAGCGTGGAGTTGCGCCAGCCTGATAACCTGCTGTTTAGCAGAATCTTGCTGATCATAGAGCAGATCGGAGTGTAGCTTACGGGCCCGGTGCTTGATCAGCTCAGCCAGCAAATATTGCCTGCTGGCATCACTGATAAAGCCAGAGTCTTCTTGTCGGCTCAAATCAATAAAAATGTCTTCCACCTGCTGGATGCGTTCATCGCCCTTATTCACCAGGCCGGCAAACTTGTCCCGCAGAATTTCATGAAAAAATTTGGCCTGATTAATCTCGTTGTAATTCGCCGCTGTGTCCGCCAGGCCTAAAATAAAGTCCCGGGTGGCCTCGGGTTTGCTACCCAGGGCATCGGGATTCATCATCAGTGCCAGCCAGCCGGACATGCCTGAACTTTCCGGTGATTGCCGGACCAGTGAGAGTATCTGCGATTGAGTATGCCTGATTTCTATTTTAACGTGATGTTGATCATCAGCCGTCTTCACAATCGGTAGCCTGGAGCCAGGGTTAAGCGTTCCGAGACTGATCAGCTCACTTTTGCCTTCCCCGATAGGCATGACACGGTGGCCTGAAAAAGCCGAAAATAAATCCGGAGCCGGAACCTGAAAAGCGCCATATTTCTTTCTTACCGCAATGGCTTCCAAAACGCTTTTTAGCCGCTCCTCTAGCATGGATCGTTTCAGCTCCTCAAAGGTTATTTCCTCGGAAAATCTCGACAAAATATCGCCATGCATCTCATCCGTCAGGCTTTCAATAGACTTCCGGGAAAAATAACGCTCCAGTGTCTTGACTTCCCCGTCACTTAGAATGGAGGTAATTGCCTCGACTTCCCCAAACCTGAACAGCAAATTCATTCTCGTTTTTGTTTGTTCCTTAGGATCAGGCGCTCCGTGGATTATAAGTCGTTCGAAGAACAAATGGACAAGGAAGGACTTTATATTCTCAGTGACCCTATCCGTATCAATGTACTTTGCGTATTTATGAGCCAGGACCTGGGCATTCAGGAAATCGGGAAGCACTGATTTTTGGGAGTCTGAATAAATAAGATCGGCAAGCATGGTAAACGGGTCACCAATGGCTCGATAATTGGCATTTATTGTTCCCTGGGCCCTGACAGTCAACTTTTCCCGTTGTTCGTTACGAGTGAACCTTATGTTTTTAAGTGGGGTATCACCAGAATAATAAGGATTAAGGCGAAGCTTGTAAGCTGCAGCCTCATCACCTAATGACTCCAGGCTTTTGTTAAACCGGTCAACAAATCCCTGCACCGACTCCGCTCCGTCCTGGGGAATCGCCTTGAAGCTTTTTTTCAGCTTTGCCATAACCCGGTAGTAGGTTTTCTTATTATACTCATCAAGGGTCAGAGGCCCGGTGATGACCTCAATGATCGTGCCACCACGATGGGTATCTGTTGAAATATTGAGAAGAGGGTAGCCCTGACGACCGAATTTCGAACTGGCGAGGCTCCTTCGTTGATCTACGCCCGGGAGGGCATCATCCTGTTCATTAAGAACGTATATATCGAGATACTCTTGCTCAAAGCCAATCCGGTTGGGTTGGTTATCCCAGGCAACAGGGTCAACCTTGGCATTGGCTTTTAGTTCGCCATACGCTTGCGTTAAAGATTCAGGAATACCGTCAATATCAAAATAAGAATTCCGGAGTATTTCGTTTCTGATATCAATGTCGCTCAGGTTCTCACGGGTATTGAGCACCTCTTTGGCAACTTCTACCATGCCTCTGCCACCTATGCTACCTATACCTTTACCGGCGATAGGGGCAGTCGCGGCCATCATCTCCATAGCGACTCTGGAGAAGTTGTATTGATAGTTCCGTTTACCCAACGCATTATCCAGTGTTGGGTCAACCCGTAGCCGGGTAATTGAACCGGAGTACTCCAGCGTTTTGCCTTCTCCAGCCGAAGTGTTGTGGGCAATTATTCGCCTTTTCTTTTTCCCGGACTCCAACTTGGCAAGGCTTTCCGGAGTCTCAAGAACCAGTATTAACTTGAGCTCTTTTGGAAAACGCGTCTCAGGCAGACCGGAATCCAGGTCACTTAACTTTTTAGGACGAGCCAGCTTCCCTGTCAGGTTTTGAAGGTATTGATTGAAACGTTTGCCGATTTCATTATTGCTTAAATAATCAATCAGACTGTCTCTGAACCGGTCAACAAAATCATCATACTTATCACTGTCTGTAAATTCAGGTGAATTGGCCAGTATGCCAATCGTGTCGCCACTTTCCTCAATGACAGCCAGGTAAGATATTTTTTCTGAATCACTTCTTGAAACAAAATCACTGGCGGCTTCAGCTGCTTTTAAAAGAGCATCGGGTGTTTGGCCGGAATTGAACAGGACAACATCGCTGGTCTCTTTATTATTAACCTTGACACCAAATGAATGGAGCCCGTCGGGCTGTTTTAAGTAAACCCATCGGTCATCCTGTTTTAGCGCAACGGGTGTCCTGTCATTGCCATCAATGGTAAAAATCTTATTACCGGTTAGCTCGATTTGATCAGGAAGCTCATCAAATCGTCCATAATTTGCCAGGATAAACTTCTGGGCAGCTGATATTTTTTGCGGATCGTCCGGATCATCTACCCTGATCATTTTTTCCGTTCCGCCATCAGCCCAGGGGCTGACCCTGAAGCCATCAGCCTTTTTTGCCACCATCCAATCCAGCTCTGAGCGCAGCAGATAGAAGGGTATTTTTTTCCCCAATACCCGGTCAACCAGATCGGCCTTCACCGGCACATCGACAAAATCATTCTTTTTGTAATCCCCTGCGGGCAGTTTGCTTTTTAACTCAGCATTCAGGCTACCATAGGGAGCCTTCATGGTAATACCGTCGATCAAACCCTTTCCCAGGGGCTGGTCAAGCGGTGGCTGCTTTACCGGAGGGCCAGTCACTACCCGAATATCGGTAACCTTTCTATCCTTTTGCTCCTTTTGCAAGGCTCTTAAAATCGGCAGCTCGTTATTCCAGAAATAATTGTCGTACCTCAGCCCACCTTCCGCGAAAACATAAACTCTGCCTTGAGCACCCGCAGCAAAATAAGAGCTCGTAATGACAGGATTCCTTCTAAATAACTCATAAAGCACCTCTTTAGTTTTTTCCGGGTACTCCCGCCTGCTTAGTTTCCGAAGTTCGTCACCCATTGACAGCAGCTTGGCCAAACCATTCAAATCCATATCAGTAACGACTTCCTGTTTTGTGTAGCTTTTGACCATTTTTTTATAACCAAGCAAAGTATCAGGGCGTTTTCCGTACCAAAATGCCATATTACTTTGGTCGTCTGCATCGAAACGGAATCCCAAACGTTCCATACGGGAAATCAATATCCCTATCTTTGGCAAACTGCCTTCCAGCATGGAGTCCACAAACAGTGTTGCCCACCTGTTAGCCTCAGTCTCGTTGACGAAAAAGGGAGGACGCAGACCCTCATTATCCAGAATTCTTTTAGAAATCGAGCCGATCATCGTTTCCATTACATCGGCTGGTATCGCCTCTTTAATCGCCTGTTGATCAAGCCCCGGCATAGCAGGAAGAGACTCGCCATTATCTGCCTGGATACTTCGCTGAACGCCTTCAATGAATTTCAGTTTTTTCAAAACCCAGGGCGAAATATCCGAGGATTGCGAAAGATCAGGAAGGGGGCGGTCAGGCCTTTCACTTCGAACCAGGTCAACACTCTGGCCGGAAACGGTCTCCAGTTTCAGTATCGGGTCAGCATCCGCCAGCTGGATGGCTTTTTTGTAATCCTTTTCCCATTGAAATATCAGGCCTGTCTCTTTTTCTACCAGAATATCCTTAATCTCAACTGAGCCGACCGGTATCGGAATGGGACGCCCTAAGCCGCCATCGCGTTTTTTCTGTTCTATCTGGCGATGAGTAGCAACCAGCGAGTCCGCACCGACGACCCGGCGACCCTTGATGAGTGAGTCACTCTCATTGATGATCTGGTAAATTTCACCGTTGAAAGCCCCATAGCGGTATAGCTGGAACCGGGCAGATTCATCCTTGGCAACCACGTCCGGCAATACTTCAATAACTCGCCGTTCTACCGGTTGGTCAGAGAGCAGAACCCGCATTGAACAGGAAGCTCCCACCTCTCTTTTGCAGGTTTTGGAAAGGATGATGCCAACAGAATCTTGACCATCGTCTGCACGAATGATTTTCGTATCCGAAGGCCGGTAGTTCTCACCATTGACTAGAAAAAAACCCTCCCTCGAATCACTCCGAACAATCGCCCGTGCTCGTTTTCTGACCACAGGCTCAAAGTCTGTTTCCGAGGGGTCAAGGATGGTATGGGGATTTCCTGACTTGTCAGCAGCAAGGTTTCCCAGACCCTTCAGACCCTCCGCTGCTACCAGGTCCCCTTTGCGCTCGCCCTTTGCTGCCAACTCAGCCATTTTAGCCATACGTTGCCGGGCAGGCTGATCCAGCTGAGTCCTGGACAGTTCCTGCCAGAGTTCCTTACCGATAGCGGCACTGAAATTCTGCTTATCCCAGGCGGCCGTCCCATCGTAGTGAGCCAGCAAAAACCTGGCCCACTCAGTGATGGCGCTGTCCCCGGGATGTTGTCTGATGTATTCAAGAATCTGACCGACTGCTTTACTGGCCCTGGTAGAGGGATATTCTCGCAAAAGCCAGTTCAGGGCAGCCTTAAAGCCGGTATTGTCCCCATTGAGCATTTTCAGGTCATGGGGTGCTTCATTAACCAGGGTTCGGTATAAACGGTTATCCTGTTCATCGGGCAGTGCCGTTGGTTGCAGATCACTGAATAACCCAATCCGTGACCCCAGCTCATCAAAATCGCGCGGTTCCTCACCCCAAACCTCCTGAATCAGGCTCTGAGGCCCCTCATAGGAAGCCTTCCGCTCAGGCGGGGTTCTATTCTCAGGTCTGGGGTTTTCAGTGGCGGAGCGAATGAATAAACCAATTTGGTCCTTGTAACGAGCCATCAATCGGTTGATGTCTTCATGCTCCACATTGGCAGCCTCACCAACCACTCGAAAACCATCCTGTTGCAATTGTTTTCTGAGTTTTTCAGCGTGTGTACCCAGATTTTCGTTATCTGAAAACAACATCAATGGCAGCTTGGTGGACACCTTGCGCAGGTTTTCTCTGATATTAAACCGTTTTGCCAGCCTGTTGATCATACGGCCAGAACCGGGAACAACACCCAGGCCATGAGCCACGACAGCCGCCCCAAGACTGGCCATGGGACGATCAAGAATAAACCCCGCTGGCAACTGTTGCCGGACCGCAGCCGTCTTGACCAGATGCGCTCCGACAGCACCTCCCATGGAATAGCCGTGAATCACAATACGACTGGGGTCTATGTTTCGATCCTTAATCAGGTACGACAGCATGGTCCAGGCATCGTCCGTTAGCCCTTTCATACCGGGGGAGCCATCACTGTTGCCAAACCCCCGTCCGTTGACCGCCAGAAGATCCATACCCTGATTACGGTAATGCATCCAGGTGGTTTTGACCTGGGTTTCACAGGATAAATGAGTTCCATGGAGAAACAGCACGACCTTTTTATCCGCTGCCGGGCCACCATTGCCATGATGAAAATACCCCTTAAGCCTGCCACCGGTCCCGTCCAGTGTGATCTTTTCCGATTTGCCTTTTCTAACGGCTTCTTCAAGAAGTAATTTCGTGGACAGATCAATGTCACGACGGTCATCCGTTGAACCATAAATCTGATCATTCAGGGCTCTGCCGATCGGGCTGGCCGGTGGTTGATCTACCGGAGGAATTTGATCATTGGCCAACACCACCGACTGATAATCAGACGACAGTTTAGATTTTTCCCCCACAGAATGAATGGTCTTCATGGGGTCGCCCTGACTCTGGAAAGGTAGCGTCGCGAGTTTTGAACTATGAGCGGCGGCCAACCCGAACAAGCGGCTGACGGTACTGCCAAATACCTTTTTTTCAGTTAACTGGTTTCTGTCTGCCATCCCCAGTCGCACGATCACCGGAGGCTCCCCTGGGTGGTCAGCAGCCGGGGCAATAATCTGGCTTTGCTCCAGCTTCAGATCCGGGCGCAGAACAATCTCAATGTTCCGACCAGTGGTTAAGTCAATCCTGTGCTCATGGGCCAGATACTGGGCCATACGACGTTTTCCACCCAGCTCCCCGGGACCATTCAATTTAATCAGGGCGCTGATATCGTCCTGTAACGAACCGGACCACCCCGGGGAAATAGCCTTTTCTTTATAAATACCCAAATCCCAGGTAATACGCGTTTTCGGGAATACCATGGCATCGTCATCACTGCCCGTAACAAGGACGCTGGAGGGGGTGCCCTGTGATGGTTCAATGAGGTAGCCACCGCCAGGCTTGATGCCAAACTGGTCAAAGGCTCCGATTCCCAGAGTGTCAGGCTGGCCTGGTGCACCCTTCGCAAAGTCAATGGTACCCAGAGGCAGATCTGTGCGCAGAACAACTTTGTTGATGGTTAAATTATCCTGTGACTTAACCGTCAGGCTCCGCGAAGCAGACAGCTCCATCAGGCGGGCTAAGGGTTCCAGCGATTCCCTGGTCACCCTGTTGCCAGCCCATTGCCCGACAACAAACTTGGCAAGGGGTTTTACCATTCTGTGAGCCAGCTTTTTCATCCCCGGACGATTATTCACCCCGTCCTGGTCAGCGCTGACCACTCTCAGCAGTTCTCTGCCCAAGCTTTCCAGGCTCTCCTGGTCAAGCCCTGAAATCACCCTGCTCAGCTCAACACTAAAACTTTCTTTTGATTCCGCAAGGCGCTTATAGGTTCGGTCAACCTGCTCAAGAAACAGCCGGTTCTGCACCGGCCCACTTCCCGGTTTGATACCCTCCTTCAGGGCAGAAACTTGTGACAGTACGTCGGCAGGCAAAATCCCAGTGCCAGAGCGTTGATTTAACGGACTGTCCTCACCCCAAAACTGCATCAGTATATTGGCGGACGAAGCGGTAGCCCCAATGACTGGCTGCCGCGATGTCTGGGGCATCATTCTGTGCAGCACCAGTTTCGTGCTTCCCGGCGTCACCGGCTGCCAGGGGCTACCGGTATGGGTAACGGCCAGTTGAAAGGCAGGGAGCACCTTTCCATCCTGGTACCTGAGACTGAGGGCATGTTTAAACACCTCATCAACTGACGTATCAAAATCCCGCCTTACTGAATGCCCGGCAGGCAGTTGACCAAACCGATCAAGAGACAATTTATCCAGTGCTTCTGACAGTTGCCCAGCAAGATCCGTCAGTTTTACCTTGTCCAAATAGCTTTTAATCGTCTCGATATCGCTCTCTGGCAAAACTGACACCAAGGCATCGGTAGGCGACACCATAAGCCCAAAGCCATCCGTTCTGGGGCTTACTTTTTCCAAAGTGAAATAGTACTCAGTCAATAAAAAGTGCATTAAAAAGGCGGTGAGGGAACGGCCCGGCGTCTTGCCACTGATGTCACGAGCCAATCCAGTCGCAATGGTTTTTGCTCTTAACAACAGATCCTGTTGTATTGATGAAGTGTTCAATCGGCCAAGGACAGAAAATGAATTAGCCAGGTTTTCATAACGGCTTTCTACATAGCTGGTCGGAACATAAGTGATCGGATGCCGTTCATAAGGTTGTATAGCGATGTCGGAGCCTATGATATTACCCAGCCGGTAGGGTGACTGATCATTCCCCGTTGCCTCTTTCAGCTTCTGGTTATAATCGGAAATCACCCTGTTCAGGGATTGCTGCTGCTCCAGTCTTATAGTGCTAAAACTGCTGAGTAGCAGCTGTCTGGCCTGCTGGTAGCCCTTATCAGCCACTTGCCTGGCCGGAACGACCAGAATAATTTTCCCTCCGTTTTCACCCGGTTCAGCTTTTAATCCGAAGCGGATGTTTGTTGTTTCACCAGTATCGACCGCAGCCGTGAGCAGCCGCTGGTAACCCTCCCCCGGTTCGCTGGTCAGGGAAATTCCCTGAATAACATCCTCAAACCACTGGACACCCCGGGCACTTGTTTTGGGCACAGGCAACAGGTCTGATGACAAAGGTTTGCGGTTCAATGCCTGGAAACCCAGCGTTTTTCTGATCAGCGCCTGCTGTTCTGTACGCCGTTGCTCTGGAAAAGCCGATGATTTGCCTGCGACCTGAAAAGCTGAGGCCGTCAAATCAGAGAACAGCCGGGTATGTTGTGACAACCAGTTGTCGGTCATGCCCCTCTCACTGGCATCACCGGGGTCAACGTGAATAACACTGAGTGACCCCTGACCATCATCAGAAGCTTGCTGGTTAAAGGGCACTGCCTGATTGAGTGTTTTTTCACTACTCTGGCTTGAGTGCTGCAGGACAATCAGCTGCCTTGCTTCCTTAGGCAGTGCTATCTTCGCTTCACGGTGCGAGTCGCCTGCCATAAATCCCGACCGGACCAGCTCAGCCAGAGTGTCTGGTTTGCTGGGATCGGTAGCAGCAGACAGCAGCCGGGAGTATTGCCGAAAAGGCTCCGGACAATCCGTAAAGTGGCTGGCCAGGGTATTCAGCTTCTCCAGTTCGTCCCTGACATTGCTGCCGGAATCAACGACAGCTTTCTGGTATTCGGGTGAAACCCAGACGAGAACCTGACCATCGAGGCTCAACCTTCTGAAAGGATAAAGGCCGGTATAGTCGTTCTCATCCGGCTGGCCGGGTATTCGAGCAGTTCTGGCAACCTCATGGAGATTCCTGTAATCCCGAACCAGCAACCCACTCTGGTTGGAACGATGATCCAGAGACCGAAAAATTCCCTTCAGATTCGTACTGATTAGCTTAGACTGGACATCAGTGATACCAAAGGTTAAGGGGCGTGGAGCGGTGATATCCGGTACCGTTTTCTTCGGGGGGATCGCTTTCAAAAAACTTTCCGGCAACTGTCGTATTAAAAAAGAGTGCCCGGACTCGGGGTTTCTGATAGACAATGCCAGCGGTGGTTGACTGCCTTTGCCGGTCAAGTCAACCGACTCGTCACCCGACGGTTGCAGAGGACTCTTATCCGTCGAAGCCACCGCATAAAGTTGATTTCCAGCCTTGAATACTCTTACCCCGCCCTGAATATTTAACTTTTCCGGGATCTGGTCATGCCATTGAGTTGACAGGGTGTGTTGTGCATGTTGCGAGAGACCATCAGCAATAGCATTCAAAAATTCCTTGTTAGCGTCCCGCTGTTCTTTTTGACTACTGGCTTTGTTACGGCTAAACCAGGTTATCTTCCCGTCATCATAAACGGGTTTTGCTTTACCCTCATTACCTGAAAGATCTATTTCAAGGGTTAATGGCGGCATCGAAAAGCCCAGAGTGTCGCTGAAGATTTTTCTGTATTTACGCACCAGGGTGTTGAATAGTTTTTGTAGACCAGCCGTATTTGTCTGAAGACCTACTTTCATCAGGCTGGGTATAATATTATCGTCTTTTAATATGTATTCAGATAACAGCCGGGTCATTCTTTCCCGAGCTATATGAATGGCATCCTCTTTCTCAAGCGCTTGATAGATCTTGTTCAGGGCCTCCTCTACCCTGCTCGATTTTTTGTGAAGGACTTTACCTAAATCAACCTCTCTCTTTGCCTGCCGCAAAATGACGTCCTGGTACTCTTCCATTGACGACACCGGAAGACCAGCAAGAAGGGCCGGGTCAATGACCAGAGAGTGACGCACATCACGCTGCAACTTCCCGGCCACGTCTTCCAGTTTACTGACCGCCCGATTTTTGATGAGGTCAATATCCTGCTTAGCATCAACGCCAAGGCGTTTGAATTTAGCTCTGGTTTTATCCAGGGATTCCAGCCATCTGACACGATAGACACCCAGAGCCAGCCTGAATTTCTTTTGGGCATCCGGTGATTTGATGGTGTCATAGTAATCAGAAATCGCTCCGGCAAAATCAGACAACTCAAGCGGTGAATACCGAGCCTGATTTTTATGAATGTGTTCAATCCTTTCATGCAGGCTTCTTCCAGACTGATAAACGGCTCTTACCGCCCGAAACAGATCGGAATGAGGTTCGGACCGGATTCTGATAGTGTCTGGTCCCCTGGCGACTAAATCACTATAAAGCGATGCATCGGGAAGATTATACAGAGGGGCCAGCCTGAAGCTCTCATCCAACCCATAGTAGAGACCCAGGCTCATTAACTGGCTATTGCTGTATTTCCAGATATTCCCTGCCGGCCCCAGATCATCTTTGCCTGCTAACTGGATAGACCTTAATAGCGCCGAACCAAACAAACCGGAAACGGCTTCCCGAAGCGTTGAATCGGGTATGCTCTCAATACCCTTTGTACCTATTTCAATAACCGGTTTGCCGCCGTCGGGGATAACGACATGACTCTCAAACAGAGGTTTATCCGGATGAACCAGGACACGAACCCGTTCCTCACTGGTATAGCGGATGCTTTTTGCGGTTTTGCCCAATTCCCTGAGCTGGTCATTTAACCGCCCTTTCAAAAACAAGTCGGTTACTTTGCTGATATCATCCTGAAGCCGTGAAGCGGGAAAATCGTTATTACGAACCCCCCTGTCATACTCGGCAATATCAAACTCCACGGCGATATATCGGGCGGGAAGGTCAAATCTCTCTTCCGGATACAAAAGGATACCCAGTCCTCCCGGAATTTTTTCTGTCAGATAACCTGCACCAAACTTCTGATACGAAAGTTCTTCCTCTCCTATGATTAACACCGGAGCCTTGTCTGGAATAGCTGGGCGCTCAGGTTCATTGAGCTGTCCCGACTCAAGGATTTGCAACAGCGGGGCCAGACTAAACCGTTCACGAAAACTAATCCGGCTGCCGGCTCCCAGCCTGTTACTGATCTCCGTTGGTGTTTCATCAATACGCTTGTATGAACGATTTCGATAGGTCAGGAAGCCATCCACAACATCGTAGTACTTCTCGATACTTGACACCTGTTCAAAGGTATCCGTTTGATAAACCCGGCCTTCGGGATCAATAAATAAAATTTTGTCATCCCGCTCGGGGTATTTGATGTTGTCCTGTTCTGTGCCATGGTGACAGACTTTAGGCAACCCCTTTTTCGCCGCCGCTTCATTGATCTGGTCAATGATGTTTTCCTGAAAATGAGTCAAGGTTCCCTTATCGGGATCAAACCTGCGTCGCTCACGCGTACCCAATGCTTCGGTAACACGACGATAGGCAGACAGCCAGCGAGCCCTGGCCAGTTCACTGGAAAACTGACCCGCGCCCTTGTTCGCTGATGATAACCGCCCAATTCGATCCGCCTCTTCCCTGACGCCAGTCATAAGGTCGCTTGAAGATGTGTCCAACCGCTTGAACAGGGCAAACAGGTCAATGTCTGCCGTAAACAATCGACGGGAGCCATCGTCATTGACTTCAGCCATGACCATCAGGGGACGGAAAGCATTATATTCCGGATGCCCAATGCCATAGTCTTCACTTTTATACTCGACTTTCCAGAGGTCATTGGACTGCTCGGTCAAACGATACTGAAACACCACCGGGCGCTCACCGGCTCTGCCATCACTGGATTCAATGGAACGAGTTACCGTTGCCAGATAACTGCCATCCTCCAGTTTCGTCAGCGAACCCAGCTTGCCCTGTTCCAGCCGACGCTCAATGGCGCTCCAGTCCAGTTGCAGCTGAACGGCGGCCATGCCCGGCAAGTGGGTTGAATGGACATTCTGGTAGTCCCCCTTTTCGATCTGCGACCGATGTTCCAGACCGCCTTTGCCAAAGACCTTGGACAAAGCGGAATCGAAGGGAATCAATCCCGCCTGTATTCCCCAGTCCGCACTTTTGCCCTTGACACTTAAACCTTTTGTGGCAATTTTGATACCGTCACCCAGACCATGATTGAGCAGGTCGGAGGCATCTGGATTAATGGGCCTGATGGCAATCAGTGCCTGGTTTTTCCGGGCAATTTCCCTGAATCCTTCCCAAAGGGCTTGCGGTACACCAGAAGCTGCAAAAGCCTGGTCACCCTGGATCAGCTTTCCCGCCCACTGCTCCAGGGAGACCGGACGTACTTCCGACGGTTCCGGCTCCTGGGGCGCGCGACGCTGTCTGTCACTTTGCCGGAGACTCTCGGCTATCGGGTCATGGCGTGAGAATTCAAGGATGGCACCCGTCGGGTAATCCTGGAGCAGGGTAAAATATCGGGTGCGGGTCAACTGAAACCATTGGCCTGAAGCATTCACCAGAACTTCGCGCTCGCCGCTGTGATCCCAACCTTCAGCCTTCGCCTGACTGATTTGTAAATCGGCGATTTCCTGTTGCTGTTTGATGGCCGTGGCAATCACTTGAAAGCGATAGCTCCAACCCTGGTACAGAAAAAGACGACGATCGCCTGCTAAGTCATTGCCGGGGAGTTGTCGGTAAAGCAGCGTATTCAGAGCTGAGAATGAAGCCTGAGGTAAAATCTGGTTTTGTATAAGAGCCGCCAGTGACTCCGCAACAAAATGGAGTCTGGATTGGCGTGCCAACGGCGACACAGCCTTAGTGTCATCCTTAGTAACAAAATGGAGTCTGGATTGACGTGCCAGCGGCGACACAGCCTGAGTGTCATCCATAATAGCGTCGGGAGCAGGCGTCAACTCCCCAATCGGCTGACAACCTGTTGCATCGCGGTGAAAGATGCTGAAATCCTTCCAGAACGCCTCCGGTTGCAGTCGCTCATAAATGACCATGGACAAATAATGAAGGAGAATCAAGCTACCCCGGTCGCTGGTTGGAGCCAGTTCTGCCAGAGCGGTGGACTGAAACGGGGAAAGATCAGAGTCCAGGAAGCTGCCACCCAGAACCAGCTTGACCCCCTCGTTGGTAAAATAGAGTCCATTTTTTACCCAGGGACTCAGAGACACCAGCACCGTAAAACGGTCAGTCATGTCATCCGGTAAGCCGGAATAACCAAGCCATTGGGTAAATGCCAGATTGACGTCCCTTTCGATCTGGCGAATGTCCCTGGATGATAAAAAGTACTCAGACTGGCTGCTGCGATCTGCCGTCACGGTATCCAGCAGCAACTGAATAGTCAGTTTGCCTTTGTTTATCAACTTACTGAATACATAACCGCTTTCATTATCATATCCAAGCTCACGCAAAACCTTATGATAATGCTCTCTGGTGAGGTCAATGGCTCGGGAAATATCATTGCGTGGAAGAACTTCCGTTTCTCCCGGGGCAAAATCTGAGGACTGGATTTTCCAGTGCCCCCCGGGGGTTCTGTAACAGGCCCAGTGCTGTCCATTCCCCTGCTGCCATAGCAACTTTCCACGATCATCAACAGCAGCGACCCAGGGCTGGCCAAGATCATCAATCTGGGTCAGCTCCCGGGCCACTTCCAGAGTATTCAATCTCGCCTGCCCTTCTGGCAGGGCGGCCAGCACCTCCCGGAAAAATCCGACAATGCGCTCATTACCCAATGCGGGATCGGCAAGACAGTAGATCTTTATTCGGTGGCTGGACTGACGCAGCCATTGGCTGGCAAGACCGGCCGCCAGGTCTGACCCGGAAAAGCCTGATAAACGACCATCTGCTGTCAATCGGCCAACCAAAACCAACAGCCCAGATGATGGCGGCTCAGTAAAAAAATCCAGGGCATGATCAGCATCCGGGGAAAGCGCTGACAGCCGCTGTGTCGCCTGAGGGTAACTGCGATGGAGGAATCCGGCGATGGCCTGAATGTCGTCATCCTGACCCAGAGGAAGAACATATTGCTTCAGCTTGCTGTTGTTCTTTTCAAGATGAAATGACAGGCTGTTTTGCTGTGGATCTACCGCCAGAGCCAGGTGTTCTTCGGTGGACAAAGTCCCCCAGCTGGCCAGCTGTTTCCCTACCGGGTGCTGCTCCGGGGGCACGGGCTGTTCGCCCAGCGATTGAATATAGTCGGTCATCGCCTCCCTGAGCAACTCATCGCCATTGAGAAACAGGTTAAGGCTTTCATCCCCGCGCAGCAGTCCCAACCGGTAAGTACCAATGCGGGCCAGATGCAGGGGAAAACCCTGATCCTTCGCCGCATCCAGCTGGCTGAAATAAAACCGTCGGGTCTCCTGCCAGTTGTAGGGTTCAGCTCCCCCCAGGGCATTGTCTAAAAACCGGTACCTTTTTACCATCAAAGCCAACACCCGTTGTGCGACAGGCGACTCCTTACCGGCGGCCATCATGCTGGCGGACAGACGCCCACGGGATTGTCCGGCCTGAACAGTACCGGGAATCAAACCCGTCTGGTTAATTGACCGAAAGGGTTGCCGGGTCTCTCTGGCTGCCGCCAGCAGTTGCTGACGAACCCCCGGCCTGAGATCATCCAGCAGCTTGAGGCTGTCAATGTAGCCACTGCGAAGCGGTTGCCGGAGTTTGTCCAGGCGGTGAGGGAAGTCGTCCGGATGGCTCTCCAGAATCGCCTGGACAATAGCGGCTTCCAGCATTTCCTCTGGCAGGCCATCCAGTTCAATCCCCGTTAACCAATCCCGATTGATGCCGGGCAGGCTATCTGGCCTGACAATAAAGCCACCCGCACTGAACAGGATCTGAAAACGGGCCAGATTTTCCGCTCCGTTAATATTTCCTCGCAGCAGCTCATTGAAGTAATCACTGGTCAGAATGTTCCCTTCTGGCCACAGTGACGCAATATCCCGAACGTTAATCCGGTTCCCATGGTCACTTAACCGGCTCAACTCTTCCCTGGCATAGAGAATCTGCTGATTAAAACGCGCCTTCTCAACGGCCAGTTCTTTGGCAGAAGCATTGGTATAGGAAACCAGAAAACCCTGCACAGCCCGGTCAATGGAAGCCCCCTTATCGTAACTATTGAGAACATGACTGACGGCACGGCGCTGGGTATCGATTATTCGACGGATCAGTTGTCCGGCAAATGGCTCAAGGTCCCGGGCATTGGCAACATCGGCGTGCGCCCACTCTATGATGTATTTTCGCATCAGAGAAGCCAGAGAAACCCTGTAGTCCTGCCAGAGATGGATTTGATAATCGGGGTTAGCCCTGATCCAGGCTTTCAAATAATCCAGGCCAACCCTGTCCAGTGGCTGGAGCAATAACAGGTGAATGGTTTTGGGGGGTTCTTCAAGGGTGCGGTTGAGAAAAGCCTGAACGGGAGATAACACTGAGGCTACCCAGTCTTTCTTAAAGGGTTCCTGCTGCAGGTACTCCTTCGCCCTGGTTTCTATCTGGCTGGCAGCCAGCCAGCCTTTAGCGGAATTTTTCTCCTGGATGGCATCGAAAACGCTATAACTCTCCATTAACTTGCGGTAATGAAACGTTTTGCGATCTTCCAGGGAAAGCCCGTTGTCGGCCATTTCCAGAAACTGGCTGAAATCAGGCTCTGATACTTGAGGACGTTTAGCATTCTTACCAGACATTTTTGAAAACCCTTTGTGACAGCCTTTTTGCGTTTTCGTGATAAGGATTGCCATGCTGAAAAAGACAAAATATATACGGCAATAGGCTTATTTTTATGAGTTACCCGGGTTGATATGAATCTCTGCTATCATTCCCGAGGGTCAGGGACCTTTGCCTGACGCTATGTAATCCTAGTATTACAACAACCTTATTGGTGATTGATTACAGTACAACAGGGTTTAATTTGCCAGCCGATGTGTTTTATTTTCTGGCTGATGACATGATTCAGGGGGATGTTGCCTATGAACTACCGAACTCGTCGTATCTATCGAAAAGACCGCGATACGAATCAAGTCTGCGCTGACCCTCTAGTGTTTTTAATTATGAGATCTGAAAATATAAGAACAAAGACGTCTTTCCCCATCTTTGCTCTTATGTTCACTGCTATTGCATGGATTGCCAACTCCGCTGCTGCAGAAGAAACCCGGCAACATCGCCTGCTATTAATGAATTCCAGCGGGCTGGCTGCCAGGGAGGAAACCTTGAATATCTATGAGGGTTCTGTTTCGTTCTATAACACTTCCCATATTCTGCTGACTGTTAATAATGCTACTGATTCCAGATCTCGCTTTTTAGTTGATTTCAATAACCTTAACGTTGTTCAAAAATGGTCAGATGTTCTTGCCACTTCACCTCCCGAGCAAGACTCTCTCTTCAGCGAGCCGTTAGCCGAATACCTGGGGCAAAAAGCAGGCTCTGTGGTTCCTGTGCCACAGTCAAACCTGACATATATTGCGGCTCTGAATGACATACAGGAAGGCAACAATGGTATAGCCATGATGAGCTCGCTGATTAAAGTGGACAAAGACTGGCAGGAGAATCAATGGCGGAATCGCACTCTCGCTTCATCTTCAGACATTCCGGCTCTGAAAGACATTGTTAGTATGACACTGTCACCGGATGGACAGTTCCTTGCAGTAGTCGCTGCCGAAACCCAAACCCTGCTGATTTTTCGATACGACCAGGGACAATTGCATCTGATGCAATCAGTCTCCAACCCGGAAGATCTTGAGAAAGTTGACAGCTGGTTTGGAGTGCACGATGTAACCATTGCCAGACTACCCCGTGACTCCATCACCGCCTTTATTGCCTCTACCGACCGGTTCGTCCATCTGGTGGTTTTAAACAAGGAAGATCAGTGGGAAACTCAGGAGGCTCAACTTATTGGCCTTCGAAACGTGCCTCAGGCACTCACCAGCATAGCCACCAGCCCGGATGGCAGAAAAATAGCCGTGATTGGCAGACGAGGTAGCCTCCATACCCTGAAACTCATCTCTCCCCCTTTATTCGCAGAATGGCAGGATCCTCCCGAATATGACTACGATGAATCCAATATGGAAAATAACCAGTTCGTAGTAGGGCTTATGAATGTGACGGACCCTAATCAGTCAGACAACGAGGATTATTCTCAATTAATCGTCAGGGTTGACTGTGAAGGCCATGAAGGCAATTGCCCATTCATTTGGCAAAACAAAAGTTTAGTGGTCAACCCAGAGAGTGATACCCCTTTGAGTAAAAAGAGCGGTGGTTGGGCACTCTCAGAAAGATGGCCCCTGACGGTAACAGCAACTAACCCACACAAGCAGTTCAGTCAAATACGAACAGTGGTCAGCGTAAAACCAGCCGATTACACCTCCCGATTACTGAAACGGGTGTTCGCTGGTCTGTTGCCATCGCTGGGCGTAGCAGGCCTGGGTGGATACGGCCTGATTAAATGTTACAGATCAAGGATGAGAACCTATGAACTCAATCAAGAAGATCCATCCGACGATAACACAGAAAATACCTCTGATCGCCCTGAAAGCAATGATCAACCAGCTCCGCCAGCCGGTTTAATGGTTCACTTTGATCCTGAATCAAATGGATTAACCCAAACGCTGGTGCACCCGGCACCAGGTGATACAGGCTCCAGTTTAAGCTTATCCCTGTCTTGGCCTGCCCCTGAAGTTATAGATATGACCACTGCAGATGCTCCTGAAGTTATAGATACGACTACTGCAGATGCCCCTGATGTTATGAATACGACTTCTGCAGATCCTCTTGAAGTTATGAATACAACCACTGCAGATGCCTCTGAAGCTACAAATACGACCACTGCAGATGCCCCTGAAGCTACAAATACGACCACTGCAGATGCCTGTGTAGATCGCGCATATGGATATGGGGAGCCAACTATTCCACATCATGCTCTCAGAATACCGAAGGGTCCTGGAAACACATACCCTAACCAACGAGGACTGCAAATTTATTTTAAATACTTTGGTGTTGATATCAAAAATAACAAAACAAAAGAGCACTGATCTCGTGTGGTGCCCGACTTTAGCCTTTAAAGCAGGTACTTTCTTCTGGCTATGTGCAAACGCAATTCGAAGAGAGAGTTAAACAGATGGCTCAGCCAAAGTTAGCTTTACACAGAATTTTAAGCACCGGTGTGGTCAGGCAAATGTAAATGGGACCATTATGAAAAACATACTGGTGGCTATTGCACCTGAACATGAACTGGCCCAAACCACCCAACAGCAACTGGCAACGGCCATGGTCGAAGAAACTATTGGCTGACAGGCAAGAGAGCCATTGGGGAAAGTAGAATCTGGCAGGGAGTCCCGCCAGAGCAAACAGGATCAGTGCGTTATGACACCAACAGAAGTGAAGATATAGATCAGAGGCCGGTCAGCTGTTCCGTTTTTCCGCATAATACTGCCAGTAATATTATGACCGGCATTCAGCAACCGGTGGAACAAACTCAGGCGTCCACGATCAACATAGCCCAGCTTACGGCCATCCATTTCAATACGAATAGCCTGGTTGTCATAACCATTGTCAGGCTCAGCTACGAACTGCACCGGTGCATCAATAGCGATGTCGTCCGGGGTTACCTCAGCCTCATGCCTAAAGCCAGCCACTTCAGTGATAAACTCAAAGGGCTGTACAGCATTATCAAACGGATGAACCAGTTCAAAACCGTCATCAGGAAGTCGTGCCCCTGCATAACCCAGCAAGGCAAAATCACTGATTTCAGCATCAGGGTTCAACCCTCTCAGCTCCATATACCGATAAAAATCACTGCGGCTGCGGGGAGGAAGCCTTCTGACAAAAGCCTCCAGCACTTTGTCATCAAACTCTTTTCCCCCTTCTTTCAGGCGAAAGGCAGGGTGTCCTGAAAAGCCATGCTGACGGGCTCGCTCAAAATCTTCTGTGTCCTTGAAGTAATTCAGAACGACCTTGTCTTCCTTGCGCACCAGTTCGCCTACAACATAACGTGAACGATCCTTACTTTCCTGTGCCTGCCAGGACAGCAATAAGCGATCAGGCTCTATCAGGTGCTCAATGTACCTCATTTCCAATTTTCTCCAGATGTTCGAGCAGAATACGTTTTCTTAGAATAGTTAACTGGTATACAAAATCTGCTCTTTCAATAGACAGCGGCGATTTTATGTCAAAGGACGTTAATTCGCTAAGGGTCTTTTCCAGAGCTTCTTCTTCCCAGCTAAGGCTGTCAACTAACAGCGGTATAATGGCTGGATATTTTACACAGATGCGATAAACACCTTCTATAAGTGGTAGTCGGCCATCTTCTGAAAGGCTCCATTTCATATGGTGCCTGCCTTTTCGGATGTAAGCGCGTAGTCCGTTTTCGTCGGTTGAAAACTGACGGATTTTTTTCTCAAATAGTTCGTGCCCAAGACTGGTACCATTGTCGAAAAACGGAGTGAGTCTTGCCGTACCCATCTTGTCGTTCCAGATCACCCCCCAGTTTTCCTGATGACGATCTGTATTCCCGATCAAGGCATCGTAACAGAAGCATAAGCCCCAATACTCCTGCCAGCTATGGCAAAGAATTTTGTGCTGCGAGAGTGCTCTTGAAAACTTAATAACTGAATCCAGATTATGTAGCCGCGCCTTTTCCCGGTCAAAGCCATCAATCATCGACTGCATATGGTCGCCACCGGGGGTAAACCGTTCCTCAGTGTCAGAGTTATAACCCAAAAACCATTCAATAATAGAACCCGGTTCACCCGTTTCTGAGTTCACAGCAACAAAAGTGGGAGGAACAGTTAGCTTCATTAATCGCCCAACTTTAAAGGCAATAATTTCCGCCCAGTACTGATCTGGATGCCTTGGCTTCCTGGAGTCTTTGGCGCTTTTTATAGCTTCTTTAAACAGGTATCTGTGATTCGGTAAACAAAAATCATATGGGGCTGCTGGCGGGCATACTCTCAAACTCTTATCTCTGGCTCCAACAGGAAATACTTCATAGTCTTCATGCACTGGCCACTGAGCAATATCAACAATCTGGTCATTGGACTGGTGAATGTTTTCACGATCAATCAACTGAAAATACCATTGAAAAATGTCTGCTAATCGTGAGTGTACTTGTAGTGATTGAAAAAATCCCTCTCAGTTCAAACGAAATGTCATTTAATGACATTGTGGAGCATTGTCCAGGCTGTTTGATGGTATGCAAGAAGCGGATCAGGCACCCTATCGGCAAAATACGGGGTTAGGAATGGTCGTACTTTGCCTCCTGGCTACGAAGCCTCAATTATCTGAGAAATGTCTGTGCTCACCACAGCCGACTCTGGAACCGGAATATTATTGACCAGGCAAAACTAACACCCATTGGAGAGGTTGCGGTACTTGACCAGTTCAGAGGCAAAGAGCAAGCTCTGGCTCGCCCTTTCTTTCTGTTTTGCGTTATTCAACATTTGCTGACAACTATTAACCCGACGTCAACCTGGTGATCAAGACTTAGTGAACATCTACTGAACGACTTTCCAGACCTACAAGCCATTGGCCTGAATCTGAAAGGCATAGGAACCATTGATGGCTGGGAACACTGGGGAAAACACGATATTCAGGGCAATAAAAAACCCCTTAGCGATTTCCCTGCGAGCAGTTTTACCGAAAGGGGCCGCGTTATTGGTGATCTTAGCCGACCTAAGGGCCAAGTCAATACGCAATTTAAAAATCGGGCGAGTATTCTAAAGCCAACAAAAAGTGAATCACCAGCATCGCAAAATAGCAACAGCGTTAAACAACGTGGTAAGAAGCGGCACCATCGAAGCGACCAGCAATGGTGAAGACGATTCAAGGGGCAGACCCGCCTGATGAATCCTCAGGAGATGGACGGAACGATCAAAGCGATTGCCGAACACCAGCAGGCCACTGCTGAAGTCAAAGGTAATTCGGTTTCCTGGCCAACCGTCACTTCCCTGGCGACTGGTCAGAGTTGTTTGATAACAGAGGCTACCATTGTCAAACCGAACAACGTGCAAGCCCCGCTCGCCAGCAATCAAAAAAGTATTATTGTCGTATTGCCGGATTTCATCCAGTTTTCCCAAGTCTGGCCAGCTTGACTCGATGGTATTCTCGACGCCTTCCCCGTCCGATGAAAAAATGGCATTCTCACACGCACTTAACGAGCAAACCTGTTGGGTCGTTGCCTGCTTGCCGGTAGCGGTTTGGCATTGATGGGAATACAGTCGACAACCAAGGGCCTGATAGGAATAGTGAGCAGGACCAGTGCCAGTGAATTGATTAACAACCTCAGGAGGGCATAAAACTATCTCTCCACCCCTATGGATAACCAACAAGTGTGCATCTGCGAAGATGACCCCTACAGGTTGGTCAATAACAACCTCATCAATAGCCGGTGTCAGTATGGTGACAGGCCGCCAGTCTTCAGCCGATTGCTCAAAGCAGGCTAGCTGGTTGTCAAACGCCCAACTGACACACAATTGCGTGCTGTCCTTATTGAAACTGGCAGAGGAGCAGCCCTGGCGAAAAAGATAGTGACTTTGTCCACCAAAGCGTTGGAATGATCCCGTTTGACAGTTTTTTTCCTGCTGATAAACCCGCAACTCACCCATGAGCAGGGAGCAAGCGGCAAGCCATTTGCCATCTGGACTCACCCCTAGAGATGAAACACCAGCAAACGCCACTAAAGGGCCCGTGGTCAGCTGTCCCTGTTCCCAACTGAAGCTGCCAATACTTCCTCCCTCTTGACCCGAGTCGCTGGATACATAGAAACAGTTTTTATTTTTAACCAGACTTCGATGTTGTCTTGAGTTGGATGATATCTGGGTCGTCGTTTGCACAACACACTGGTCAGAATCCTCTGAACATTGGAACGCAAGACAAAGCCCCCTGTCATTAATAACAACCACTATCACATTGTTTTTTTTGGCAAATAATGCAATGCCCGCAGGCGCACCAAACCATTGAGTCTCATTTGCAAACTGGTAGGTTTCACGCAACAACACATTATCAATCAATGTCAGTCCAAACCCGAGAGAAGGCATCCCAAGAACAAGAAAAATTACGGTACAGCAGGCGCGGCCCACGAGAGCCGCAAAGCAGGCAGAAACTTTACGTACAATATCAGTATTCAAGTTGACACCCTTTCAAACTACGGAATTTACGCCCATTCGATAAAGTAGCACGCTTAATTGAGAGTCTGCCTGCAAAAGAACGTTTAGTACGCCATTTCAATGAGGCTGCTGCCTGCTGCATCGGATTACTTGTGGGTTTTCGGGCAGGCACTAAATACAAAGTGCGGTAATAAGTCAGCCCATGAGTCAGCAGTTTTATTGAATCTGTCAGTTAAACAGAGTCGAGAGATAATCCAGGGGCGCATAGAACTTTTTCCACTGAGTCCAGCCGGTCTCTGAAAGGCTTTGTTCCAGTGGATAGCCATAAACAGCGTAGTTTGAAAGACTATTGATAACAGCGAAAGTCAACGCAGGCACCAAAGTAACACCGGCTGTGATAAAGGGGTTGTCTGAGGTTATCTTCGAACGGTCCAGCATAAGCAAAACTCCGAATCCGCTCAGGGTTATGACAGAGGCTGCGACCATCACTCCTTTTTCGGGTTCGACTTTGGCTTCAGCTGCAGCTCCCATTCCGGCTACGGATCCGACTAAAGCTCCGTCTAAAGCGAAGACCCCGGATAGAGATGGATCTATGGATTGAGCTAAGGTTCCAGTTTCGATTATTTCGATTATCTTTACGGCCAGGCCTCCGGCTAAGACCACGGCTGAGGTTGCGGCTGCGTACATGCGTCCGGGTACGCCTCGGGCCCGGACTGCGGCTATGTGTGTGGCGTCGGCTGCTCCAATCCCAGTCTTTGTCTGTCCGTCCACATCCATTATTGACCCTGGAATAATTCCCGAGAGGGCACCTGCAATCGCTGCGCTGACAACAGAAGCAAGAATAATCCCTTTTGTTGAACTGAAGCCATTATGAATCATAGCTTTGTAGGCGACACCGCCTGCAATAACCACACTAAGCGCAGATAATATTGCGTCTTCCCAAGCCCCATACCATTCAGTTCTAATATCCCTTACGCTCATTTTTCTTAGCATTAACACCCACGTAGTGCTGGCTAAAGTTCTTGATACCGCTTCTGACGCAAAGTAGGTAAAGACCGCGACAGGTACGAACTCCCTTGTTTGGGAAACGACGGCAGCTGCCATTCCTGCACCAGCAAAATACAGAGGTTTCCACCAGAACCCCATGGGCCAGGGAGACACATGCCCGGCCAGCGCCACTTCAGCGGCAGTCGCCACGGGAGCCAGTTGCAAACAGACATCCGTTTTCAGCGCCTCCAGCTCCTTTGTATCCGATGCCGCCGGGTCATATTTGCCTGAAAGCCCGGAGACTATTCCCGGCGTTTTACACACACCCCACCAGATACCCAGATTGAGCAGGGTAGACAAAGAGAGCCCGGCAATACTTTCCGTTAACTCAAGCCCGTTTTCCACCAATGCGCTGTCATTAAAGGGCTTAAGAAAATCAAAATCATTTTGTGAGGGGGGGCTGGCCTGTGCCGTCGAATAAAACAAACACAAAAGTAACGGAAACAGGTTGAATGTTTTTTTCATGATGATTTCCCAGATACAGTGACTGAACAGGGAATATAGATCCTAAATGGAGTTATGGATGGAAATATCTTTAACTAGTGCAGCCAAGCTCTGATATCCGTACACTCCTCGTTACCACGCACCAGATTATCAATGGCGCCCAAACTCCGTTCACCCTGAGCGGAGTCGAAGGGTGGTTGGCACGGTCTTTGTTAGTTCAGAGTCCGCATCCTTCGACTCCGCTCAGGATGAACGAGGGGGGGGCTGTATGGATATCAAGGCTTAGCTGCACTAGTTTTTGTGATACGCAAAAAATTTGTAACGGAACCAGCGGAGATGTCTACACTGTGAGACTCAACTGAACAGCTGCAACGTATGACAGGATTGCATCTTAAGGTTAAAGCGTCGTTTAGCAACACAAATCAGGACTAAGGATATTGCCAATGGGCACTACAGATGCTGATACCGAGCCATCTGCCGGGAGTGGCTTGTTTTGCTTTTTGTTGATGATGCAATACCTGAAGAAAACCATTGACATTAATGTCATTAAACATGAGTTCTGCCCCGAGGGAGATGACCTGACCCCACTGACGATGCTCAGGGCTCTCAAGCAACTCAAACTAAGAGCCAGACAAGTCAGAATCAGGCGGCAGCGATTAACTAAAATACACTGCCCGTTTATTGCCATAGACAAAAACGAGCAGTTTTTCATTATTGCCGCCATCAGCGATGGCAAAGCATTGATTCAACGGGAGGGAATGAGACCTGAGTCAGTTTCTTTGGATAAACTCTGGAGTCATTGGCATGGCCAGGCCATTTTAATTACTGATCGAAGTATTCTGCCAGGCAAAAATCAACACTTCGATATCAGCTGGTTTATACCGGCTATTGTCAAGTTTCGAAAACTGTTCAGGGACATATTGGTTGCTTCTTTTTTCATGCAGCTATTTGCCCTGCTGACGCCACTTGTTTTTCAGGTGGTGATGGACAAAGTGCTGGTTCACCGGGCAGAAATGACGCTGAATGTACTGGTTATCGCCCTGCTGGCCATTTCCCTGTTCGAGGTTACGCTGGATGGCTTGAGAACCTACTATCACATTGTTTTTTTTGGCAAATAATGCAATGCCCGCAGGCGCACCAAACCATTGAGTCTCATTTGCAAACTGGTAGGTTTCACGCAACAACACATTATCAATCAATGTCAGTCCAAACCCGAGAGAAGGCATCCCAAGAACAAGAAAAATTACGGTACAGCAGGCGCGGCCCACGAGAGCCGCAAAGCAGGCAGAAACTTTACGTACAATATCAGTATTCAAGTTGACACCCTTTCAAACTACGGAATTTACGCCCATTCGATAAAGTAGCACGCTTAATTGAGAGTCTGCCTGCAAAAGAACGTTTAGTACGCCATTTCAATGAGGCTGCTGCCTGCTGCATCGGATTACTTGTGGGTTTTCGGGCAGGCACTAAATACAAAGTGCGGTAATAAGTCAGCCCATGAGTCAGCAGTTTTATTGAATCTGTCAGTTAAACAGAGTCGAGAGATAATCCAGGGGCGCATAGAACTTTTTCCACTGAGTCCAGCCGGTCTCTGAAAGGCTTTGTTCCAGTGGATAGCCATAAACAGCGTAGTTTGAAAGACTATTGATAACAGCGAAAGTCAACGCAGGCACCAAAGTAACACTGGCTGTGATAAAGGGGTTGTCTGAGGTTATCTTCGAACGGTCCAGCATAAGCAAAACTCCGAATCCGCTCAGGGTTATGACAAAGGCTCCGACCATCACTCCTTTTTCGGGTTCGACTTTGGCTTCAGCTGCAGCTCCCATTCCGGCTACGGATCCGACTAAAGCTCCGCCTAAAGCAAAAACCCCGGATAGAGATGGATCTATGGATTGAGCTAAGGTTCCAGTTTCGATTATTTCGATTATCTTTACGGCCAGGCCTCCGGCTAAGACCAAGACTGAGGTTGCGTCTGCGTACATGCGTCCGGGTACGCCTCGGGCCCGGACTGCGGCTATGTGTGTGGCGTCGGCTGCTCCAATCCCAGTCATTGTCTGTCCGTCCACATCCATTATTGACCCTGGAATAATTCCCGAGAGGGCCCCTGCAATCGCTGCGCTGACAACAGAAGCAAGAATAATCCCTTTTGTTGAACTGAAGCCATTATGAATCATAGCTTTGTAGGCGACACCGCCTGCAATAACCACACTAAGCGCAGATAATATTGCGTCTTCCCAAGCCCCATACCATTCAGTTCTAATATCCCTTACGCTCATTTTTCTTAGCATTAACACCCACGTAGTGCTGGCTAAAGTTCTTGATACCGCTTCTGACGCAAAGTAGGTAAAGACCGCGACAGGTACGAACTCCCTTGTTTGGGAAACGACGGCAGCTGCCATTCCTGCACCGGCAAAATACAGAGGTTTCCACCAGAACTCCATGGGCCAGGGAGACACATGCCCGGCCAGCGCCACTTCAGCGGCAGTCGCCACGGGAGCCAGTTGCAAACAGAAATCCGTTTTCAGCGCCTCCAGCTCCTTTGTATCCGATGCCGCCGGGTCATATTTGCCTGAAAGCCCGGAGACTATTCCCGGCGTTTTGCACACACCCCACCAGATACCCAGATTGATCAGGGTAGACAAAGAGAGCCCGGCAATACTTTCCGTTAACTCAAGCCCGTTTTCCACCAATGCGCTGTCATTAAAGGGCTTAAGAAAATCAAAATCATTTTGTGAGGGGGGGCTGGCCTGTGCCGTCGAATAAAACAAACACAAAAGTAACGGAAACAGGTTGAATGTTTTTTTCATGATGATTTCCCAGATACAGTGACTGAACAGGGAATATAGATCCTAAATGGAGTTATGGATGGAAATATCCGGGCTAGTGCAGCCAAGCTCTGATATCCGTACACTCCTCGTTACCACGCACCAGATTATCAATGGTGCCCAAACTCCGTTCACCCTGAGCGCCCTTCGACTCCGCTCAGGATGAACGTGGATTGTTCACATCAAACTCATTGAAGGGACGTACCAATTTTGTGATACGCAAAAAATTTGTAACGTAACCAGCGGAGATGTCTACACTGTGAGACTCAACTGAACAGCTGTAACGTATTACGGGATTGCACCTTCAGGTTAAAGCGTCGTTTGGCAACACAAATCAGGACTAAGGATTTTTCCAATGAGCACTACAGATGCTGATACCGAGCCATCTGCCGGAAGTGGCTTGTTTTGCTTTTTGTTGATGATGCAATACCTGAAGAAAACCATCGACATCAGCGTCATCAAACATGAGTTCTGCCCCGAGGGAGAAGACCTGACCCCACTGACGATGCTCAGGGCTCTCAAACAACTCAAACTAAGAGCCAGACAAGTCAGAATCAGGCGACAGCGATTAACTAAAATACACTGTCCGTTTATTGCCATAGACAAAAACGAGCAGTTTTTCATTATTGCTGCCGTCAGTGATGGTAAAGCATTAATTCAACGGGAAGGAATGAGACCAGAGTCCATTTCTTTAGATGAGCTCTGGAGTCGTTGGGGTGGCCAGGCCATTTTAATGACTGATCGAAGTGTTCTGCCAGACAACAATCAGCACTTTGATATCAGCTGGTTTATACCGGCTATTGTCAAGTTTCGAAAACTGTTCAGGGACATATTGGTTGCTTCTTTTTTCATGCAGCTATTTGCCCTGCTGACGCCACTTGTTTTTCAGGTGGTGATGGACAAAGTGCTGGTTCACCGGGCAGAAATGACGCTGAATGTACTGGTTGTAGCGCTGCTGGCTATTTCCCTGTTTGAGGTTATGCTGGATGGCTTGAGAACCTATGTTTTTTCACATACCACCAACCGGGTTGATGTTGAACTGGGTACCCGGTTATTCCGGCACCTGCTGAAACTTCCTGTTGCTTTCTTTCAGAGTCGACCAGTGGGTCAGGTTGTGGCTCGTGTGCGTGAGCTGGAAAATGTGCGTAATTTCCTCACCAGCAGCGCTCTCACCCTGGTCATAGACCTGTTTTTCAGTTTGTTGTTTATTGTTGTCATGTTCTTCTATTCCAGTCGGCTGGCCTGGATCGTGATTGGCTCAATTCCGATCTATATTATCATTTCTATTTTGATTACTCCCCGCCTGCGCCAGAGAACCGAGGAATTGTTTCACCGCAGTGCCATCAACCAGGCATTTTTGACCGAAACCCTGACCGGTGTAGAGACCCTTAAATCCATGGCCATCGAACCCCAGATGCGCCAGCGCTGGGAAAATCAGCTGGCCGGTTTTGCTCAGGCTTCTTTTCGCTCGGTGGTGACTGGCATGTACGGCAGTCAGTCGGTGCAGCTGGTGAGCAAGCTGGTCACCGCTCTGTTGATGTGGCAAGGATCTCTGGAGGTCATTCACGGGCATATGACGGTAGGCGAACTGATCGCCTTCAATATGATTTCAGGACAGATTTCTGCCCCCATCCTGAGGCTAGCTCAGCTCTGGCAGGACTTTCAGCAATTTCGCATTGCCATCGACCGCCTCGGTGACATCATCAATGCTCCTACCGAACCCCAGAGTCATTTAAGTCAATCCTCACCTCCGGTAATGAAAGGAGCCATCAGGCTTGAGAATGTTGTTTTTCGCTACAGCCCTGCGAACCCCGCAGTACTGAACCGCATTGACCTGGACATTCCTGCAGGACAGGTGATCGGCATTGCTGGCCGTTCAGGCTCTGGTAAGTCAACGCTGACCAAGCTGATCCAGCGGCTCTTCATACCAGAAAGTGGCAAGGTTTATATTGATGGTGCCAACCTTTCACTATTAAACCCAGCCTGGATCCGACGCCAGATTGGTGTCGTCCTTCAGGACAGCGTGCTCTTTAATGGCACCATTCGAGACAATATTGCTCTTGGGAATCCAACCCTGGATATGGAGTCGGTCATCGCTTCAGCCCAACTGGCCGGAGCTCATGATTTCATTATCGAAATGCCCCATGGCTACAATTCTGAGCTGGGTGAGCGCGGCGCAGGGCTGTCCGGCGGTCAGCTTCAACGCCTGGCCATAGCAAGAGCACTGGCCACCCAGCCCAATATCCTGATTTTTGATGAAGCGACATCGGCTCTGGATTATGAGTCAGAAAAAATTATTCAGGACAACATGCGGGCTATCAGCAAAGGCCGCACCGTCATCATCATCGCCCATCGACTCTCAACTATCCGTCGTTGTGATCGGATTATAGTGATCGAAAAAGGGGTTATTGAAGAAGATGGCAGCCATGATGAGCTGGTTCAACAGCAGGGACGCTATGCCCAGCTGTGGTCTTCACAAATTGATGTAACACAAAGAGTTTAAACAATTGGGACGCATTCTCACGCTGATCAGAGACAGCCTGCACCATGAGAAAAAACATCCTCGGGTCAGGCGCAAAAAAGATGAGCTGGAGTTTCTGCCGGCCGCTGTTGAAATTCTCGAATCACCACCGTCACCGTTCGCTCATGTCCTGATGTTGCTGATTTGTGCCCTGCTGACCTTTGTTTTGCTCTGGAGCTGGTTCAGCTTTATTGACACCGAAGTCACCGCCAACGGCAGAATAATACCAGTGGGCAAGGTCAAGGAAGTACAATCACTGATTGCTGGCCGAGTGGATACCATCTATGTCACAGAAGGTGAGCATGTTTATAAAAACCAATTACTGATCAAACTGAACCCCACCGAGCCAGAAGCTGATATTCGCCAGATTGAAGCCATGTTGCTGCAAAACCAACTCAATGTCAGGCGATTGCAATTGTTGCTTGAATCGGCAACGGAAACGCCTCTGGCGCCACCTCCCAACCTGCAGCAATGGATTAGCCAGGCTAAGCTGCCGCTCTCGGGAAAGCCAAGCCCTGACCAGTGGTTTCGCCAGCAACAGTTACTGGATTATGACTACCAGCATTATCAGAGCAGCAATCAATCCGTAGTGCAGCAAATCGATCAGCGTCGGGCAAAGGTTATGGCGATTCAGGCCGAAATTGACCGACTGCAGATACTTAACCCCCTGCATCTGGAAAATGAAAAAGCGACCCGGCAATTATTAGACAAAGGTCTTGTGTCACGACTGGAGTGGCTGGCCACCAGGGAAAAACAGCTGGATACCAGCCAGCAGCTGCAGGTCCAACAGAGTCGCCAGAATGAAGCAAAGGCAGAGCTGGCAGCGCTTGTCAGTGAAAAAGAAAGTAGACAAAAAGCATTTCGTCATGAACGCATGGAAAAACTTAATGAGTTCAGTGATAAGATCACTGAACTACAAAACAACATTATCAAAGCCAGGGAACACAACCAGAATTGTTATATCCGGGCACCGGAAGACGGTACGATACAACAATTTTCGGCGCTGGGTTACGGCTCGGTGATCCAGCCGGCTGTGACTTTGATGTCGTTGGTTCCGGACAAAGCGGAGCTGCAGGCCGAAGTTATGGTGGAAAACAAGGACATCGGTTTTGTGAAGGCGCAGATGGCGGCCGATATCAAAATAGAAACGTTTCCCTATACATTTTTTGGCTATTTACACGGCGTAGTTGAGCTGGTTTCCAAAGATGCCCGGAACCAGGGCGAGCAGGGATTGATGTATCCGGTATACATCCGATTGAACCAGCAATTTGTCAATGTTAACGGTCAGAATGAACCTTTGCATGTAGATATGATGGTCTCTGCCGAGGTGAAAACCGGTAGACGCCGACTGCTGGCATTTTTTCTGGAACCATTCTTGCGCTACCGTGATGAAGCACTGAATGTCCGTTGAACTGGCTCCCACGCTAGGAGCCTTGCGATACCCTCACCTGGGCGAGGGCTTACTGCGCTTTTGCCAATTCCCTGAAATTACTGGAACATCGCACTGATGGATTCAGCGTTACTGATTCTGCGAACAGACTCAGCCAGCAGAGGCGACATATCCAGTTGGCGAATCCGACCCAAAGCCTGGGCAGCGGGGCTCAGAGGAATCGTGTTGGTCACTACCAGTTCGTCCAGCTCGGAGTTAGCCACATTTTCCAGAGCACGGCCAGACAGAACAGGATGAGTACAGTAGGCAATCACCTTGGTAGCGCCTTTGGACTTCAGCGCAGCTGCAGCAGCGCACAGGGTACCGGCCGTGTCGACCATATCATCGACCAGCACAGAGGTACGGCCGCTAACATCACCGATAATGTTCATTACTTCAGATTTATTGGCTTCAGGGCGACGCTTGTCGATGATCGCCAGATCGGTATTCAGGCGCTTAGCCACAGCACGGGCACGAACTACACCACCGTGATCGGGTGATACCACCATCAGGTTCTCGTAACCCTGACGCTCCATATCATCCAGCAGAATAGGAGAACCGTAAACGTTGTCCACAGGAATGTCGAAGAAGCCCTGAATCTGGTCAGCGTGCAGGTCGACTGTCAGGACACGATCCACACCCACTCCGGCAATCATGTCAGCGACGACTTTGGCACTGATTGGTACACGGGAAGAGCGCGGACGACGATCCTGACGAGCGTAACCAAAGTAAGGCAGCACCGCTGTGATGCGAACCGCAGAGGAGCGACGCATGGCGTCTGCCATAACCAACAACTCCATCAGGTTGTCGTTGGTAGGGGCGCAGGTGGACTGGATGATAAAAACATCACGACCACGGACGTTTTCCTGAATTTCTACTGCAATTTCGCCGTCACTGAAACGGCCAACATAGGCCTTGCCCAGGGGAATATGCAGGTGATTGACAACCTTGTGCACCAGCTCCGGATTTGAGTTGCCGGCAAACACCATCATTTTGGACACGGATAAATACCTTGCTCTGGTCGTAGTCGTGGGTGGATGTAGCTCTTCACCAAAGGAGCTGACCGCCCATCGCCGACAGCAATGAGCGTCACATCCTGTTTTTGTCTGCCTGGATTGGAACCATTACCATCGAATGTTTCGAAGGTGAATGTTTTGTCCTGAGCGTTACGTCTCATAAAACAGTGGAGAGAGCTATCTGTAAGATAGGATTCTAAACAGTGGCTGGGGTGGAGGGATTCGAACCCCCGCATGGCAGGATCAAAACCTGCTGCCTTACCGCTTGGCGACACCCCAGTAACATAATTTACAGTCACTGTAAGCTGGATAATGGAGTTTAATTCACACATGATCGCAGTTGACTGATCGAGTTGTGAAGCGGAGATGTATTGACACCACTGGCAACGAAACCATCAACGTCAGAGTCGATTTCTGCCAGAGTCGCTTCCGCCTCTTTACGACTGGCAAACGGCATAAACACACAGGCACCCGAACCGCTCATCATGGCCTGCCCCACGCTCGAATTTCCGGAATTATCCAACAGCACTAAACATTTATCAACTTCCGGATAAAGCCTTCGAACCAATGGCTGAAAGTCATTGGTCAGCTCATTTCCATGCAGCCGGTTCAATGCGGCGGAAACTTTAATGGGACGAGTATCTCTTGTCAATTCCTGATGACGGAACATTTCGGTAGTGTTGACATGGCAGTCAGGTTTGAGAACCAGGTACCAATTTTCTTCAGGACTGACAGGAGTAAGCTTCTCGCCAACCCCCTCAGCAAAAGCAGCATGACCCCGAACAAATACCGGAACATCAGCTCCCAATTTCAGTCCCAGCTCTGCCAGTGTGTCTTCGTCCAGTCCCAACCCCCACAATAGATTCAGACCATGGAGTGTTGTGGCCGCATCGGAGCTGCCGCCCCCAATTCCACCGCCCATGGGCAGACGTTTAAGGAGCGTAATTCTGACGCCTTTTTCACAGCCTGTATGAGTTTGTAAAAGACGGGCAGCCTTGAGAACGAGATTGTCATCAGCGACCAGCTCTGGAAGGTTACAATCCAGTAATAACTCGTCATGATTTTCGAAGGTCAGCTCATCGGCAAAATCCAAAAACTGGAAAACGGTCTGGAGCTGATGATAACCATCTTCTCGACGTCCGATTATGTGCAAGAAAAGATTTAGCTTGGCCGGAGCAGGCAAAACCAGAGTTGAAGACGACATCAACGAACCATCCTGAAATTGCGATCATGAACTATCAAGCAACTTCTGCCCGATAGCAGAAGAGAAATTAAAGATGAAAGCCTATTTTAGCTGCCATCTTCTGGCAAACAGAGTTGCCTGCACCTCACCCTGTCGGACTTTTATCCTGACAGGCAAGGTTATTCCGGAGAAGTCCTCGTACTGCAAATATTCAACCTGCCACCCCTGCTGTGTAATCAGCACAGGATAACCCTGATTATTTAACCGGATAGTGGCTCTGGTATCAGGACTGGGCAGCCCCATGACCCAATATCGCAGCAGACTGACAGGTAAATCCCAACCGGTCAGCTCAAACAGCAATTTCTCAGGACTCTGGCCTGGATAACGCTTACCTGAGGCTTCCAGTTCTACTGAGCCCGGTTGACCATTAATTTTTGCCACTGTCTGTCCCAGGGGACCATCCAGATAGATAAGATAGTTCTCTTTACTCTGTTGCCATTCCAGAGATAAGGTTCCGGAGTCTCCAGGGACTCTCAACCCCAGTCGCCCTGTCAAGTGCCAATAATCCAGTTCTGAGAGCTGCTGTTGATGAGCTTTCCACAATGACTGACGCTGAGCTTCTGAAAGCCCTTTTTCCGGTTTGGGAGCCGTGGCGCAACCAGAGAGAAGCAGGGCAAAAATCACAAGAATAGACAGTTTTGTTGTTAATGAAGAGTCAGTCAGGTATGAAGTTGAAAACGGTATCTGCATACAACTTGCCAGTTTTTGCGTTGAGTGAACGGGCCGCCAGGCCCGTTATGATAGATAATCCAGCAGGCTTACTTGACGATGGAAACCTTGGGGTCCGCTAAAGCATCGGCCTCTTTATGCTGCTTTTCCAATCGCTCTCGGGTCTCTTTCAGAACGTCACTGTCCGGAGTCATCTGCAAAGCCTCGTCCCACAAAGCTCGTGCATCTTCTTTCCGCCCAAGGGCCCAAAGCACCTCGCCCAGATGAGCCGCTACCTCATGATCGGGATACTTATCATAGGCGTTTTTGAGATAAACAAGAGCAGCCTGATAGTTACCCAGACGATATTGTACCCAACCCATGCTGTCCATAATGGCAGGATCATCTTCATCCAGGACATAGGCCTTCTCGATCAACTCTCTTGCCTCTTCAAAGCGATCAGTACGATCCGCCAGGGTGTAGCCAAGCGCATTCAGAGCGGCCGCATTTTCGGGCTGAAACTTGATAATGGCACGCAGATCTGACTCAAGATCCTTGATTCTTCCCATTTTCTCAAACACCATGGCCCGACCATAGAGCAGGTTAACATTCTCGGGGTAGCGCAATACGGCGTCTGAAAACAGCTTCAGAGCATCGTCAAGTTCTCCGGCATTCACCAGAATTTCTGTCTCGAGCAAATAAAGCTGAACAGCATGTACCGGGAATCGGTTGCGGTCTTCTTCCAATTGCTGTCGGGCCTCTGCCATTTTACCCTGCTTGAGCAGCATCTGGATAAGCGCGACCCGTGACATCATGAACTCCTTACCTGGCATCACGTTCAGAAAAGACTTCCGGGCCTGTTCATAATGCCCTTTCTGTTCTGATATCCATCCCAGATAATAATGAGCGGTACTTTTTCTCTGTCCCAGAGCCAATAGCTGTTTAAAATAGCTTTCAGACTCTGCCACCATCCCGCTCTCAAGTGAAATCAGAGCCAGAGACAACAGCATCTCAACATCGAAGGGTGACTGATTCAGGAGCACCTGAAACTGTTCGCGAGCCTCGCCAAGCTTATCCAGATGCACCAGTACACTGGCATAAATCAGACGCAGACGAGGAATATCCGGATACTTTTTGACGGCATCAGCCAGCATTTTCTCAGCCTCATCACCTTTGTCCATCTTATTGAGGATGCGACCCTTGAGTATGATAGCCTTGACGTAGTCCGGCTCCTTAGCAAGAAGCTGATCACAGATCTTGATCGCTGCTTGCAACTGATTATCCTGAAGCAACAAAATGGCCTTACCCAGCTTCAGCGACCGATGACCGGGATAATCCTTAAGAATGCTGTCAAAGGTGCTCAGCAATTGCACCCTTTCATCTTCAGGAAGCTCCAGGGCACTGGCTGCGAGGAAATCAAAATTAGCCTCACCTTCCAAAGCCAGAACGTCTCTCATCTGCTCAACGGCTCGATCCAGTTGACCCGCCCTGATCAGTTCAATAGCACCAGCTTGCAATGCGGCAGCATTTTTATCATCCAGCTTGGCCCAGAGTAACGCCGCATCCAGAGATGCCTGGCGAGCCCCGACGACCTGACTGATTTGATAGGCCCGTTTGGCAACTCCCTTGTCCTGAGTCTTATGAGCCTGTTTGAGATAATACCCCAGCGCCAGATCATAACGCTTACGCTGCCCGCCCAATTCGGCCACGAGCAGATCGTAAAGGGTATCAGGTTCAAAAGAAGCTACCGGCTCTTGCGGCTCGTGACTGACCTGGGCAGGAACCGATTCAGCCGCCCCGGGCTGCCATGAATATTGAACTGAAGAACAACCTGATACCAGCATGGCTGTCAGCACTATAGAGAAACTATTAAGTTTCTTCATGAATGGTATGCCTTTACCCGTTGGAAATAATTTCTGCACTGAACTCTGCAGTCCCGGATGGATCAGCTCTGAACTGTGCCTTCTTTATCATGACATACGCAAATTATTGTGAAAAACATTTTACTACAGAGCCTGCAAAGAAAGGCCGGACAAAATATTTCTCTTTTTCTATGGGTATGACTGGATACATCCGGGTTTGCAGTTGTTGCCGTTCCATAGGAGAATTGATCGGCCAGAATGTCCATAACGAAAGAAGGTGCTGTTAAAACAGAGTGAAGATCAAGATTCTTCGCTGACCTGAGCGTATCACTGTTTGCTGACTGTAGTACTTAAACAGCACCGGGGCCTCGCACTGAACGAAGATCTGACAACAAACTGCGAATTATCAGGTGTTAAAAATCTGCCTGGCATAACAGGGATTCCCTCAGCTTCCATTGAAACAACTTGTATTGAGACAACCATGGACAGACAAAAAGTCAAACCAGTTACCCGAATGTCTGGAACAGAAGTTTCGATCTGCTTCGGGCAACATAATTAAGGGCACAGGCATCAGTCTGCAGTCCAGTGTTGTAGAATACTGTACGGTCAATAATAGCAGTGGCTCTCAAATAGACAGCCCAATCTTTCGTCAAAAGGCACGGAGACTGGATTAGATAAATGAACCTCCAGAGTAAAAAGACAGCCCTGAGTACCTCGCCAGTGGGTTACTTGTGGCTGGCTAGAGCGTAAGAAAAGGCAACAGGACTTTATGGGGTATCTTACCGCCGGTATCAATCACAGAACTGCACCCATCGCACTCAGGGAGCAGGTTGCTTTTTCACCTGAGCAACTGCCCGAGGCGCTCCAGGATGCCCGTCATTTCATGCACACCAATGAAGTGGCCATTCTGTCCACCTGTAACCGGACAGAACTTTACTGTGCCAGCAACGCCGATTATCACAGAGCGCTTGAATGGTTGACAGGGTATCACAACCTGGATCAGAAGCTGCTTAGCGAGCACAGTTATATTCATCACGATAAAGCCGCTGTTCGCCATATAATGAGAGTGGCATGCGGCCTTGACTCCATGGTTCTCGGTGAACCCCAGATTCTCGGTCAGCTGAAGTCAGCCTACGCCCAGGCCCAGGAAGCCGGTACTATTGGCTCGCTGCTTTCCAGACTGTTCCAGTACTGCTTTACTACCGCCAAACAAGTTCGAACCAATACCGCTATTGGTAGACAGCCTGTTTCCATCGCTTATGCAGCCACGACACTGGCCAGGCAGATCTTTGCCGACCTTTCTGAAAACACCGCTTTACTGATTGGTGCCGGTGAAACCATTGAACTGGTGGCCAGACACCTTCATCAACAAGGCCTTAAAGACATCTTTGTCGCTAACCGGACCATGAGCCGGGCGAAACTGCTGGCCGACAAATTTGACGGAAAGCCGGCCCTGCTTTCAGATATTCCTCACTTGTTGCCAGCCGCTGATATTGTCGTCTCCTCAACGGCCAGCCCGGTTCCCGTTCTGGGTAAAGGCAGTGTTGAAAGAGCGATTAAAAAACGCAAACACCGCCCCATATTTATGGCGGATATCGCTGTTCCCCGGGATATCGAACCCGAGGTCACTGAGCTACCAGACATCTTCCTATATACCGTCGACGACCTGCATGACGTTATTCAGGACAATATGCAACAGCGACAGGATGCTGCAAAAGAAGCTGAGCTGCTGATCGAAACCGGTGCTTTTGAGTTCATGAGCCAACTGCGCTCACTGGATGCAGTGAATGTGCTGAGGAGCTATCGAAAAAATACCGAGGAACTCAGAGATTTTGAGCTTGAAAAAGCCATGCTTTCTCTGGCCAATGGTGTTCCGGCGGAACAGGTTCTGACTCAATTTGCACGTTCACTGACCAACAAGCTCATGCATACCCCCAGCGTGCAATTGAAAAAAGCCGCTGCAGAAGGTCAGAACAACCGACTGAAATGGGCTGAAGAACTGCTGGGCATTCATCGCCGTTATGAAGACCGCGCTAAAGAGCCGAGCCACTCCTAGCTGTGCCAGCCATTACCGGCTGAAATTCAGCCAGAAGCCACCGGATACCTGTATAACCCATCAGGTTCACACCTGAAACAAGCATTGATTAAATCCAAATGAAAGATCCCAATCTGGACAGTCTGAGCGCCAAACTTGAAAACCTGCTGGAACGCTTTGAGGAACTCGGTGCTTTACTGAGTGACCCGCAAGTCATCGGTAACCAGGACCAGTTCCGCAGACTCTCCAAGGAATACGCTGAACTTGAACCCGTCGTCAATGCCTACCGGGATTACGACCAGATTCAGAGAGATCTGGAAGACGCCCGGGCCATGAAAGACGACCCGGAAATGGCTGATCTGGCTGAGGAAGAGATTCAGAGCTGCGAAGAAAAGCTGCCAGCCCTGGCTCAGGAGCTGCAACTACTGCTCTTACCCAAAGACCCCAGGGACAACAACAATACTTTCCTGGAAATTCGTGCCGGTACTGGTGGTGACGAGGCTGCTATTTTCGCGGGAGACCTGTTCCGGATGTATTCCCGCTTCGCTGAAAAACGTGGCTGGAAAATCGAAGTCATCAGTGCCAATGACGGTGAACACGGTGGCTATAAGGAGATTATTTCCCGCGTGGTCGGCAATAATGTTTTTGGTCATCTGAAGTTTGAATCCGGTGCCCATCGGGTCCAGCGTGTGCCTGAAACAGAATCCCAGGGGCGTATACACACATCAGCCTGTACTGTCGCCATCATGGCAGAACCTGATGAGCAGGAAGCCATCGAGATCAAAAAGGAAGATCTTAGAGTCGACACCTACCGTTCATCGGGTGCCGGTGGTCAGCATGTAAACACCACCGACTCGGCCATTCGACTGACCCACCTGCCTACCGGCATTGTGGTTGAATGTCAGGACGAACGTTCACAACACAAGAACCGGGCCAAGGCCATGGCTCTGCTTTCTGCAAAACTGCAGGATGCTCAAGAGATGGCTGCCGCCAAAGAGATCAGCGAAACCCGTAAAAGTCTGGTGGGCAGTGGCGATCGCTCCGAGCGTATCAGAACCTATAACTACCCTCAGGGGCGGGTCACTGATCATCGCATCAACCTGACGCTTTATAAATTGCCAGAGATTATCGAAGGCGACCTCGACCCTGTGATTAACCCCCTCCTTCAGCAACATCAGGCGGACCTGTTGACAGGATTGTCCGATGAGTAGACTAATGAGCAGGATTGATCAGACCCTCAGTGAGGCCACTCAACGCCTCACTGATAGTCATACAGCCAGAAAAGAACAAAGCGACACGGCCCGTCTTGATGCCGAAGTTCTGCTCTGCCATGTATTGGGCAAACCATACAGCTACTTTTTCACCTGGCCCGAAAGGGAGCTGACGCCCGAACAGGCTGAACAGTTTGAGTCCATGCTGGCACAACGGATACTGGGAACCCCTGTCGCTTATATAACGGGTGAGAAAGAGTTCTGGAGTCTGAAGCTTAACGTTTCCCCCTCCGTACTGATTCCCAGACCCGACACTGAAAGGCTGGTTGAGCTCGCCTTGTCTATGCCCGTTTCGGACCAGGCAACCGTTGCCGACCTTGGCACAGGCAGCGGTGCCATTGCTCTGGCAATGGCTATCGAGAGGCCACACTGGCAAGTGATTGGCGTTGACAGACTGTCCGGGCCAGTCGCCATCGCTAAAGAAAATGCCGCCCTGAACCAGATAGGCAATGTAACCTTTGTAGAAGGTGACTGGTGCTCACCCGTATCCGACCCGCTCGACATGATTGTCAGCAACCCGCCGTACATTCGTGAAGACGATAAGCACCTTGTTCAGGGGGATGTACAGTTTGAACCCCGATCAGCATTGACTGCAGGCAAAGACGGCCTTGATGATATACGCACCATCAGCCGACAAGCCTTCGGGAAGCTGAAACCGAGAGGCTGGTTGTTGTTTGAGCACGGTTATGATCAGGGCAGTGATATCCGGATCATTCTGGAGTCCAATGGCTTTACCGCCATTAGCACACAACAAGACCTGTCTGGTCAGGACCGTGTCACCCTGGCGCAAAAAACCGCCTGAACCGGAGCCTGATAGCTGCATTTCCCCTATGCTTACGTTTGGTTATACTCCTCTGCTCTTAGCTGAAGCAGTAAACCCTTAAACAGTCGTGTGCGATAGAGGATATTTTTCGCATCTGACAATCAAAGATTTCACAAGGTAGGCAGGAAGTAGGGATGGAAAATACCGGAGCATTGCTGGTTAATCTGGGTTCGCCCGATAGTCCGCATGAACAAGATGTACGACACTATCTGAATGAATTTCTGATGGATGCTAATGTCATCGATATGCCCTGGCTCGTAAGACGAATGATTGTCAGTCTGTTTGTCCTGCCCAAAAGACCGGCTCAATCCGCCAGAGCCTACGCCTCTGTCTGGACTGAGAAGGGCTCACCTCTAATCAGCAACAGTAAAGACCTTCATGAAGAAGTCCAGAAGCTGACTTCCATGCCAGTAGAGTTAGCCATGCGTTATGGCAGGCCAGACATGGAGAGCGCTCTGGTCAGACTGGCCAGCAAGCCGGAGATCAAGGAAGTTCTGCTGTTCCCTCTCTACCCTCACTACGCCATGTCAACCGTCAAGACAGTGGTAGAGAAAGCTGAAGAAATCATCAAAGACTACAAACTGCCGGTGACATTGAAAGTTCACCCCGTGTTTTATAATCACGATGCCTACATTGAGGCACTGGTAGAAAGTGCAAAAGAGTATCTGGAAAAAGATTATGATCACATTGTGTTCAGTTATCACGGTGTTCCGGAAAGACACATCCGTAAGGATGACTGCACAGGTTCCCACTGCCTGAAATCCGAGGACTGTTGTCAGAAAGCATCACCTGCTCACCTTACCTGCTATCGACATCAGGTTTACAGAACCACCGCCTGCTTTGTCGAGAAAGCCGACATCCCGGTGGACAAATACTCCGTCGCCTTCCAATCAAAACTGGGGCGGGACAAATGGTTGGAACCGGCCACCAGCAATACCATTAAATCACTGGCAGAACAGGGCATCAAAAAGGTTCTGGTCATCTGCCCGGCATTCGTGGCTGACTGTCTGGAAACCCTTGAAGAGATTGGCATGGAAGCGAAAGAGGACTTTATTGCAGCTGGCGGTGTATCCCTGGAACTCATTCCCTGCCTGAACAGCCACCCTGCCTGGACGAAGCTGGTCAGTCAATGGCTAGAGAAACCGCTCCATAATTGATCACGGGATGAGCCCGACACGCTTTCTCAGGTGCCTGCGCCTACTGCGCGGCATCTGGTTTTTGCCATATGTTATACAATAGAACTGGCCAACTGAGAATGCGATCAATGATTACCGGCGTTAGAAGAATTATTGTTTTTAGAACATAGTTATTATGCTTGATTCCTGCATATGAGCTTCCAACAATAACAGGCATAGCCAATATCACCATTTTTGAGATATCGCTTATGTCTAATTGTTTACTCTGATTCCCATAATATCTAACAGTAACGGATAGGAAAGATGCCAGAGCATTACTGTCTGAAAAAATATAAAACAGTCTGTTTTTTGTTCCCTGATAAAGTAACATTGCAGCCAGAGAGATGATAATAAACTCATTTTCATTTGATTTTAGATGATCAGCTCCAAACTCGTTATAGACCGACACACGTTCACTTAATGATGCAGCCAGCGAAATACAACTAAGGAGACCGCCGCGAAAAAGATAAAGGCCTTCACTCATATCGAATTCGTCAATTATGCTCTTTAATTCAACAGGCTCTGGCCGTAAACAACCCATAAATTTTTCAGGTGCATTGGCCGCATATACAATCGCACCATGTCTATCTCGGGTAATATACTTCCTGATTGATTCTAAATCATTAATTCCAATATCTTGTTCATAGACGACACCTTTAGCTGCGGTAAGCTTTATTTTGTGCACGTATTCTGATGGATTGGTATAAAAAACTAAAGACAGTGGAGCTTCAGCCAGTGCGCTTATCAATTGAACAGCAAAAACACTATAGCAACCCTCTGCTTTATTTATTTCTTTCGTTTTTACTTCACTTGATAAAAACAACATCGCTATGACAAAAAATAAATTGTGCACTAAGTCAGCCCCACAACAAGTGATCATTTCATTTGGACTGATCAGAGTAGCCTGTGTACCAAAAAAATCCAGAAAACAGCCTTGGGTAACCAGTTTGGCGCCTGCCGACAGATGCATAAGAGTTTTTCTGCTTTGCTAACTGGCGCTGCCCGGGATTACCATTTTATGCAATTCCTCAATGAACGCTCTCGTAAACAGGCCACTACTGATGCAATCCTTAATGATGGGTGTCAGTGGTAAGCCTTTATCACGGATCACATCCTTCATTTGCAAAAAACTTTTCATAACTGAAAGATTCCAGGCGCCAACGCTCCTTTTGACTGAAGGTAGAAGTTTAAAGTGATTTAACAGCTCCGGTTTACGTAAATAAACATCGAGTTTGATTTCAACATCCCCCAGAATTTCTTCCTTTTTAACTAAATATATTTCCTCGTCATTGCGATTGTAGTAAGGGAAGCCATACAGCTCTGCTTGCCAGGCATCCCAGTTCCATAGATCCGGTTCGGTAGTGTTTTGAAGGGTGCTATCAGCGCTACTGGTAACACTGGCAGCTGGTGAAAGTCGCGTATCTGTCAAACCAAAACGCTCTATCAAAAAGTTCGCCAGTTGTCTGGCAAATAGCTCTGGCCGACACTGGTGCTCCTCCGACTGAGTTGTGATCAGCCTGACAGTCTGCTCTTGAAGGGCTACCATGCGAGAATGAAACTGTGCCTGTTCAGCATTGATGGCTTGCACCGTGCTCTCATAGCTAGGCGGCTGGTCAGTGGCAGCAGTTACTTGACGGAGCGGGGGCGCTGCTTGACCAGCGCCGTTATCAGAACCAAATGTATACATAACCTGTTCTCCATTTAAACAGATTATCGTAAAGCCCATGGACTCTACGAAGATCATTATTATTTGCAAAAATGTTACCATTCAGGCTGCAATAGCGCCCGATTGGAAAACCCTCTTTTGAGCTAGACAATGATTACAGTGAAAAATTCCTTAAGGGACAGCTACACGAAGCATTTTTTTACCTCTGAGAACCTCAGATTTCAGTTTGCCTGGTGTTTGATCGACAGGATTAACCGATAATCCATGGGTGACAGCTGAACAAGATAAAGACTCAGGCCTGTTTCAGAAAACCTGTCAACCTTAGGTCGGCCAACGCTCTGCTCAGCACATCACTGAGCACTTTATCGATCAGCTCTTCGTTTTTTTCATCAGAGGGTGCCTTGGGTACACGCTCACTGATTTCGCTGGAGTAGACCCCCTCGAAACGCTGATCGCCTTTTACAACCCTGACCCGGACTTTTGCCTTCAGGTCCACCTGGGTGATGTAACTGCCCTCTGGTACCTTGTACTCCAGATCATCAAGATAAACCTGGAACTGGGATACATCTTCAGATTCAGTAACTGTCAGCCCCATCTCTCTCAGACCCAGCTCCACTGCCGAGCGAATAGCCAGAGTCAGGCGGTCATTGGTCGTAATGGCGTTGGTATTTGAATAAACCCCTCCACGATGACCAAGAGAGCGGGACAAGCGCTCATCATAGACGGTCACACTGACCGTTCCCTGCAATGGTTTAATTGGCTTTTCCACAGCAATTCTGGGGGTTACATCCACTTCCTGAGGGCTCAGGGCACAGCCGGCCAGGGCGAGAGCGGCCAATAAAATAAGTGACGTTTTTTTCATGAGTCCGGCTATCCTGTGATGGGCGGGGCGCCCTTGGCGAAAGAAAATAGGGTCGACACAAATCCTATCCAGTCTCGAAAACTGGATCAACCGGCTTGGCAAAGCGACTTATAGAGGATATAGTGCATTCCACATAATCCATTAAACAATCTTACGCTGATTTCAGAACGCTGAGCGTGATTACAATGCCTATAGCGAACGATAAGCAACAGCCCGAAATCTTCCGGGACTCTGATAACGACACCAATGCGCAGGTAACAGCTGCCCGTGAGCCTGTGGTGTTCACTCCCAAGTCCATCTTTCGTCCTTCCCGCCTGCTACTCCTACTGCCTTGAGCAGACTATTTAATTTCACCTTCGACCCCGGCCGTCTGGCCCTCTGACCCCAAAGTCAGAAAAATGATTACATTTGTACGAATTCCGACTGACAAGTGCAGAAAATGCTGCCTGTTGCAAGCAGCATCTTCTATGTCGGCACTTTCAAAAATCCTTTTGCACAAATAGAACCTTTTGCACAAAAAGCGCGTCAAAAAACATTGAACTGATAAAAGAACAGCGGGAGCAGCAACCATGAGCAACGATCAGGTTATTATTTTCGACACCACCCTGAGAGACGGTGAACAGAGTCCCGGCGCTGCTATGACCGGGGATGAGAAGGTCCGGATTGCCAAATCTCTGGAAATACTCAAGGTGGACGTCATTGAGGCAGGCTTCGCCATTGCCAGCCCGGGCGATTTTGAAGCGGTCAAAAGCATCGCTGAAACCATTAAAGACAGCACTGTCTGCAGTCTTTCCAGGGCATTGCCCAAAGATATTGAAGCAGCAGCACAAGCTGTGCAACCAGCTGCTCAAGGTCGTATTCATACCTTTATTGCAACCTCTGCGCTGCACATGAAACACAAACTTTGTATGACGCCTGAGCAGGTGCTGGAACAGGCAGTGGCTTCGGTTAAGCTGGCCCGCAACCTCATTGACGATGTTGAGTTCTCTCTGGAAGACGCTGGACGATCTGACATCGACTTTATGTGCCGTGTCATTGAAGCCGTTATCGATGCCGGTGCCCGCACCATTAACATTCCGGACACGGTTGGCTACGCCCTGCCTCACCAATTCGGCAACGTGATTGCCCAGCTGATTGAGCGTGTTCCCAATTCAGACAAAGCCATCTTCTCGGTTCATTGCCACAACGACCTTGGGCTCGCAGTAGCCAACTCCCTGTCAGCCGTGGTTAACGGTGCTCGTCAGATTGAATGCACCATCAACGGCCTTGGAGAGAGGGCGGGTAATGCCTCTCTTGAAGAAATCGTTATGGCTATACGTACCCGCCAGGACGAACTCAAGGTCGAAACGGGCATCAACACTCAGCATATCGTTCCTACGTCCCGTCTGGTCTCCGGTATCACCGGCTTCCCGGTTCAGCCCAACAAGGCCATTGTCGGTGCTAATGCTTTTGCTCACGAATCCGGTATTCACCAGGATGGCATTCTGAAAAACCGCGAAACCTACGAAATCATGAAGGCTGAAGACGTTGGCTGGAACACTAACCGTCTGACCCTCGGTAAATTATCCGGCCGCAGCGCCTTTCAGTCCCGGATGGAAGAGCTGGGTATTACTTTTGCTGATCGTAACGAACTGACCGAAGCCTTTAACCGCTTCAAGGTGCTGGCTGACAAGAAATCTGAAATTTTCGATGACGACTTGCAGGCACTGGTCAGTGATGTTCGCTCCGCTAATGAAGAAGAGAAATACCGTCTGCTTGAGCTGGAAGCGGGCTCCAGTACCGGTAAAACACCAGAAGCACGTCTGGTTATTGCAGTAGACTCTGATGAGATTGAAGTACGCAGTGCAGGAGACGGTCCCGTTGATGCGGTCTTCAAAGCCATAGAAAGTATTGCTAATTCCGGTGCCCGTCTGGCACTGTATAACGTTAGCGCAATTACCAGCGGTACTGATTCTCAGGGCGATGTCAGCGTACGTCTGGAAAAGCAGGGTCGCATTGTCAATGGCTCCGGAGCAGACACCGATATTGTGGTCGCTTCTGCCAAAGCCTACATCAATGCTTTGAACCTGCTGAATGCTGACCATCCAAAAACCAACCCACAGACAGGGAACCTCTAACAGTCATGCAAGGCAGGATCAGCGAGCAAACTCGGCAGCACTACCTCGATGCCATGGGTATCCAGACCTGGTTTCCCAGCCAAATCCTGCCTAATGCATTGCCCCCCAGGGCGTTTGACTTTCCAGAGGAAGAGCCGGTAGAAGCGTATAAGCCCGGACAATTAACTGTTTCTTCCCACCCATCTTCAGCTCCACTTTCTGAAGGTGCCACAGGTGCTTCTTCAGCAAAAGATTTGCTGGGCATCTCCAGTCGTGTTGAAACGAAACAGGATCCGGAGCCAGCACCCTCTGTAAAACAGAACATTATTACTGAACCCCGGCCAATAGAAATCAGCAAGTTCAGGCTGGTCACTCTGGCTGCCAACGAACACTGTCTGGTAGTCGCCGAAATGCCTCACTCCGGACTGAATCAATTTTCACGCTTTCACCTTCGATTACTCAGCGATATTCTTCGTGCTATTCAACTGCCTGCAGGGTCTGAAACTCTGCCTTTCAGTGAGTTCGTCTGGCCACTGGGCAATGCTGGCCTGATGGAGCACCTGAGCCAGGACGACTCCGCTGCTGCCGACGCAGTTTGCGCCTACCTCAGTAACCAGTTTGGCCTGGCCAGACGAAAAGTAGTTCTGCTCTTCGGTCAGGCAGCAGCCCGTTTTGTGATAGATCCAAGCCGACAGTTCAACGACCTGAGAGGTTTGCAGACGGGCCTTCACTCCAATCAATACTTCATTGTCACTCACGGTCTTAATGAGTTGATGAAACTTCCAGCCCTGAAGTCAGAAGTCTGGCAGGATATTTCACCGATAATCAGGGAGCTGACCCCTTCATAACCGCCTCATGAGCAGAAAATCGATTACGCTTAGCAGCCTGTGCTGATGCCAGACGCCCGATATTCCTCAGTTATCACGATAAAGAAAACTTATATGCTGTCATTCAGAACAATGACTCACCAGGATCTTCCGGAACTGGCGGCTATCGAGCAGGAAGCCGGACCTCATCCATGGAATCAAAAGCACTACATGAACAGTGTCGACTCGGGTTACCTCTGCATGGTAGCCGAACACCAGGGTAGAATTGTTGCCCAGGGAGTCGTCATGCTGGCTGCAAGAGAAGCCAGCCTGCTGATTCTGACCGTCTCTCGCAGTGAGCAGGGCAGAGGCTATGGCACTGCCATGCTGAATCAACTCATCGATGCTTCAGCCAAATTGGCAGAAACCCTGTTTCTTGAAGTGCGCGAATCCAACAAAAAAGCCTTCAACCTCTATCTTAAATCTGGTTTCAGTGAAATTGGCCGCCGTAAAAACTACTACCCGGCAAACAAAGACCATAAGGCCGAGGATGCTATTGTTATGGCTCTGGATCTCAGCGTCAGGGAGTGACCGGACAGTCATCCAGCCAAACGCCAGTGACAGGATGTCTGCCACATCTGCCAAGTAGCCACTCGAAGTAGACTTTTAGCTCTTTTGGTTTCTTTTTCTTCTGTTCGTTCACTGTGATGGGCAACGTCAATGCCTCAGTGTATGAATAAGGATCAAGGCCCCCGTTCAACATAGTTCTCAGGCGCCCTCTTTCCGGGGATGCAGGAGTCTTGCCACGGGCAAAATACCACTTTTGAGACGGACTTCCTCCGGGAAAGCAGGGTAATAGTGAAAAGCTTCCCGGCAGCCAGGTCAGGCAATATCGGTAACCTGCAGCACGATTAAAGATTCGCTTGGTTAACAAGTCATGGCGCCAAACCTGGCTGTTCTGGCTATCGCAAGTACCCAGTTCAATGGATGTCGATGAATAGCAGCTACTCATGTCAGGAGATTCGGACAAACACCTTTCTGCGGCGCTAACACCAAGGCAAAGCCTCAGGTTCTGATTCACCAGCAGGATATCTTCTGTCAAACGCTCAGAGACCCAGAAAGCTCTCTCAGGCCGCTCTTCCCAGCTCAAAACCGGTGGGACTTTTTCTTCCTCAGGTTGCGCTTCTTCCGGTGGCACTGTCTCTTCAGGAGGAAGGGGCTTTTCAGGTTTGATTTCTTGCTCAGACGCCTCTTTCTCTTCACCAGGTTCGCGCCCCTGGTCATTTACAGGTTCCCGCTCAAACTCACAGACGGTTTGTCCCGTATGCAGATTCTTATAGCAGCGCCGCTCTCCCATATCCGCCTCAAGATACCGATAAAGCAAAGGTGCAGGATCCTCACTCTTATCAAGCAGCGCGATATATCCGTTCTCCTGTTGTCGATCAGTTGCGTTCGACAATCTGCCTTGCTCATCAAATAGCCAGATCTGGGCGCTGGTCGATTCTATACAGGGCAACATTGCCAGAGTGTCTATCATTCTGGATAGACACATACTGGCAGCAAAGCCCTGATAATGGATCGTTTTTCTCTGGAAATCATAATACCATTTCTGGAATGGGCTATTGTCGTCGCAGGGTTTGATCACTGCCCGGTTTCCGGGATAACAGAGCCTTTTCTGCTCAGGGTTCTGATGCACACAGGTAGTAGACTCATCCCCTTCAACATCCAGCCCTAGGCAATAGGAAGCGCCCTCTTTCTGGAGGAAGAATTGATTGGCAAAATGTGCAACCGGCCGATGATCGTCTGAGACACCTGCCCCGGACAGGAGCGGAAAAAAAACGAAGAAAACAGATAAAAGATTAAAAGCTCCGAAGAACAAAAATCCCCATAATGAAACAGGAACAACTACCAGTCCATTTTTGTAGTTCCACTTACCTGCCATCTCTGTCGCCACTCCATTTATTAATTATTTTGACATTAGCTGATTACCCTTCTTTGTCAAAATGCTAACTGCCGGTCAGAGCCACAAAACAGTCGCTTTTGCAGCCCGATAAAAAAGTGTAGTAACCCTCTGAGCTTCGGGATTTTCCTACTTTTCTTACCATTACAATGCCACCTCTGCCCGGTATCCCTTAAAACAGTTTTTGAATAGCGCACAATCCCCACTACACAGAAGGAAATCGGCAGGTATAATTGCGCGCCTGTCACCGTCAGTAGAAAGGTCATCCAGCGTTGATTATCTTCACCGTCACTAATAAAGTAACAAAACAAATTTTTGTAGGCTCCACTCGCAATGACCTTGAAAGCCAGTGGGAAAAAATGGTGGCAGCTGCACACCAGGATATGGACTACCCGCTTTACAGAGAAATCCGCATCCACGGCGAAGACGCATTTACCGTGGAGGAGTGGGATAGGGCCGAGTCCCGTGAGGAACTGGCTGAGCTCGAGCAGGACGCGATCGATTTCTTTGGTGCCCATAGCCTCAGAGGCTATAAGACCAGCACGGTAAAAATCCTGCCCAAAAAGAAGCGGCGCCAGCGCAAGTCCAACATTGAAAAAGAGCTGGCCTCCATTTTTGCAGAAATCAATGAAGGTGATTCCAATACACCTCCAAGCCTTGCCATGAAATCCGGCAATGCTGGCAATAAAGCGAATGATGACTCTGCTCAACAGTCAGAAGCCGGTTCGACTGCGCCTGCTCAGGCCGCTCAACACTCAGCTGCTGAGCCTGTGTCTGCGCCAGCTGTACCCAGCCCGACTCCAGACTCAACCGGGATCAAGGTTGTCCAGTCCGAAAAAGAAAAGCCAAAGCCTGAACCAACCCAGTCTGCGGGCTCCAGGGCCAATGCGATGGTTCAGTTGAGCAGCATTGAAATGAGCGATGACATCACAGCCCAGCTGGCTGCGATTACTGCCGCTGCCGACGCCTGCCTGGCCGGTGACAGCGACGCCCTGAGTCAACTGGATGTTCAGTCTGAACCTGCAGTTGAAGAAAGCTCTCTACCGCCAGAAACCACTGAGCCAGAGCCAGCAGCCATTGTTGAAACAGAGGTCGTTGCTGCTGACCCCATCTGCCCGAAAGAGCTTCGCATACGTGAGGCTATTGAACGCCACAGAAAACAACGCGCACAACGCAGTGCTGAAAGTCAGGAGAACGAAAGAAGAAAAATGGCCGAAACCCTGGCAAAACTCAATGCCAGAATTCAGGAAATGCAAACAGGGAAGCTGGCAGCAGTAGCCTGATCGCTACCAGAGTCGACTCTATTGGGGTCGACTCGGTTGTCATTTTTGAAACGGCAGCAGCGAATTCAATACGGTTTCTGCAAACTCGCCCGTAAAAATACCTGAAACACTTCAAAATATAGTGACAAGACTGGTCAAATTTGCGCCATATCGAATATCCGATATTCAGGGCAGGCACTATCAATTTAACCACAACTTCTGTGGATAACCCTGTTAATTGCTCATATCATCCTGAACTAACCCCCTCAGTCACGGGCCTTCCAGCAAAGTGGGCATTATTTGCTCACAAAAAATCCAGACTACCAGATATGGGGGTATAAAAGAAAACGAGCACAAGACAGCACTTTACCCACAAAGATCAACCTAAGAAATCTCCACCATAAACCGTGATTTATCGAAAAAATAACGATACCACTCCCATATTCTAACCGACCGTAAAAATCGTTATCATCGGGGGTTTTTACTCCCGAGTGAAACCTCAGCATGTTAGAACGGCTATTCAAACTGAAAGAACATCACACCGATGTTAAGACAGAAGTGCTGGCAGGCATTACTACATTCCTGACCATGGCTTACATTATTTTTGTAAACCCAAGCATGCTGGCCACCACCGGTATGGATCAGGGGGCCGTTTTTGTTGCTACCTGTCTGGCTGCTGCTATCGGCTGTATGATCATGGGCTTTTATGCTAATTACCCTATTGCTCTTGCTCCTGGTATGGGCCTCAATGCCTTCTTCGCCTTCACCGTTGTAGGTCAAATGGGTTATAGCTGGCAGGTAGCACTGGGGGCGGTTTTTCTTTCAGGTGTCTGCTTTTTCGTATTGAGTGTCTTCAAGATTCGTGAGTGGATTATTAACAGCATTCCTCTCTCTTTGCGGGGTGGTATTGCTGCGGGTATTGGGCTCTTCCTGGGCTTTATTGCTCTGCAGAATGCCGGCATTATCGTTGGCGACCCGGCCACGCTGGTAACACTGGGAGATATGACTTCCTGGAGCGCCATTATGGCATCCATAGGCTTCGCCCTGATTGTGGCTCTCTACTACCGCAATATCACCGGCTCAGTCATGATTGGCATTCTGGCCATCACCGTCATCAGCCTTATAGCCGGCAAAGTAGAGATGAATGGTGTGTTTTCCATGCCTCCCAGCGTAGCCCCCACGCTTCTGCAACTGGATATTGCCGGAGCATTGGAAGTTGGCATGATCAGCATTATTTTTTCTTTCCTGTTTGTTGACCTCTTTGATACCTCAGGCACATTGGTTGCCGTAGCGCAAAAAGGCGACCTGCTGGACAAAGACGGTAAATTCCCTCGTCTGGGCAGAGCTCTGATGGCAGATTCCATGGCCAGTATGGCAGGGGCCGGACTGGGTACTTCAACCACTACCAGCTATGTTGAAAGTACTGCCGGGATTTCAGTGGGTGGCCGGACAGGCCTGACCGCTGTTGTTGTTGGCATACTGTTCCTGGGATGCCTGTTCCTTTCCCCTCTGGCAGCCGTAGTGCCTGCCTACGCAACCGCCCCTGCTCTGATCTTCATAGCCGTTTTGATGACTCACAGTATGTTCCAGATTGACTGGGACGATCTGACAGAAGCTGCTCCAGTAGTTATTGCAGCTGTTTCCATGCCTCTGAGTTACTCGATCACAACCGGTATTGCCTTTGGTTTTATCTCCTATACCGCCATCAAACTCCTGAGTGGTCGTGCAAAAGACCTTAATAGTGCACTGATTGTTCTATCTCTGCTGTTCACCGTTAAGCTGGTGATATTCAATTAATGAACTGAAAACCAGTTTTCATCTCTTCGAAAGCGGCCCATAATATGGGCCGTTTTTATTTATCGAAGAGCATCATGTCATTAGCCGTAGTAGAGCCTGAAAAGTACGAAGCCCAGCTGAGCGAGAAGGTAAGCCTTACCCGAGAAGAATTTAAGACTTTTGATGTTCCTGAACTGGAAGTTTTCAGATCCCGGCCTCAGCATTACAGAATGCGGGCAGAGTTTCGCATCTGGCATGAGCAAGAACGCAGCTACTACCGAATGTTTGACCCTGAGACCAGACAGCCTTTCAACGTCGACCAGTTTCCTGCAGGCACAAAGCGTATCAATGAATTAATGATGCCGCTGATGAGAGACATCGAGCAGCAGGAGGTCCTGCGAAAAAGGCTTTTCCAGCTGGAATTTCTGACAACCCAGACCGGTGAGGCTCTGATCAGTATGCTTTACCACAAACCGCTGAATGATGAGTGGAGGGCTTCGGCGGAGAAATTACAGTTTTCTCACAATATTCGCATCATCGGTCGTGCCAGAAAGCAGAAAATAGTCCTGGATCGGGATTACGTTGTCGAAACCCTTAATGTGTTGGGTAAAAACTACCAATACACTCAGGTCGAGAATAGTTTCACTCAACCCAACGCCGGAGTTAATGAGCATATGCTTGGCTGGGCCAGTGATGTCTGTAGTGGTCTGAAAGGGGATCTGCTCGAGCTTTATTGCGGAAACGGCAATTTCACTTGTGTCCTGGCCAATCACTTTGACAAAGTTTTGGCAACAGAGATATCCAAAACATCAGTGAACTCTGCTCATGACAACTTTGAGCTTAATGCCATCGAGAATGTTCAGATAGCCCGTTTATCCAGCGAAGAGTTCACTCAGGCAATGAATCGTGAGAGATTGTTCAGACGCTTGCAAGACATTGATCTGGACAGCTATGACGTATCCACCATCCTGGTAGATCCTCCCAGGGCTGGCCTTGATGAAGGCACTGAAGCCCTGGTTCAAAAGTTCGACAATATTGTCTACATTTCTTGTAACCCTGACACACTGAAGAAGAATCTGGAAAAGATCACCCTAACTCATAGTGTGCAACGTATAGCCCTTTTTGATCAGTTCCCTTATACCCATCATCGCGAAATGGGTGTATTCCTGATGCGAAAATAATTCCCTGAAAGGCCAAAAAGCAACCAGCTGCTGACCTTTCCTTAAACGGAATTCTGTACCAGACTGTTAGCCTCCCTGTTTCAAAAGCAGATAAAACCAGTAACGGGGATTCTAACGGAGACAGAATGAAAAACTATGCAGACTCTCTTTGTGCGCTGTTTGTTTGTTTCTTTATAAACATTTTCAGCTCCAATGCACTGGCAACAGAAAACATTGATCTTCTTTTGGTCGCTTATGATCAAGGGGAAAGTAATGCTTTTAAACAGCTTGAAAAAGCCCTGAAGAAGCGAGGTATTAACTACCGCATTTTATCGATTGGCAGGGCCGCAGAAATCTTCCGGAATCACCCGCTCAACCTTACCATTTCTGTACCTGATCCAGAGCAGCTCAGGAACAATCGGGAAACAGTCTGGCCCAAAAGCGCTCTCATTGAGTTATCGAAACGTATTAGGCCTAAGATCGTCTATTCCGGAATGGCCAGTGCTGTACAGGCCCAGATTCTCAATCATATGAAGCAAGGTGGCAGCTTCACTCTGGCTTTCTATGATAATTTTGATCCCATTACCAACAAGGAATATGTGCAGGCATTTCTGGAAGCAATTCGAACGCTTGATGAATTCCATATTCCCACTTCTGCAACCGCAGTAAGCTTCAAAGATCTTGTATTTTGCCCCAATCCCCTCTATGTAGTAATTGGGCAACCGGCGCTTGAGGCTTGGGATGATATTTACCGACAAACGGATAACCGATCTGTCCGCCTTGAACTAAACATTGGTCCCAATGAGCCTGTTGCGGTATTCGCCGGTGGTTATGACGACACCTATGAAGAGTATTTCAGAATCTTTATTGAAGCCACCCGAAAGCTGCCGTCCGTGACCTTTCTGGTCACCCATCACCCTAAGACCAGTGGTGAGGTCGAGCGACGCTGGATTAAGGAAAGAGGTACCGGGAATCTTCGATTAGTGGAAAATAATCGCCATTCTACCGCTGCTCTCACAAAAATGTCTGTTGCTGTTATGGTCCATAAATCCTCTATTGGAACGATGGCACGCTATAAGGGAAAACCTGTTATTTACATTGCTGAACCAGGAACAGACAACTTTCTGATCCGCGAAAAGGCAGCCTTTCTGGCTTCTACTCCGGAAGAAGTGGTCAAAAAGTTTCAGTCTGCCATTGCCAGCGATAACCAGGTTCCCTCACTGGAGTCGCTGGGTATACCCGATCAGCCTTCATTGTCTATTGCCATCGAAATCGAGACTATTTTGGAGGATATGAGACGATCAGAGTCCGATACACTTTAACCAGCAGGATGATTATGGTTAACTGTCTCTGAATTCCTTATTTTACGGAGACTTCCGAATGCAGGGCAGGCCGACCCGCCTAAAGGTTGTTACTGGCTTGTTTGCTGGAGCTGTGATAGGACTCATTTCCCTGATCGCTATCGCCAACTGGCTGGTCAATACCAAAACCAGCTCGCGGCTTTATAACAATGTAGAAAGCATTCCATACAATAAAGTCGGTGTTCTGCTCGGCACCAGTAAGTACTCTCGTGAAGGCGGGTTTAACAACCATTATGCTCTCAGGCTCAAGACTGCCTATCTTCTCTACACCCGGGACAAGATCGATTATATTTTGATCAGCGGCGACAATGGAACACCTTATTATGATGAGCCGAGCACCATCCGAAAGGACCTTTTGAAAATGGGCATTCCTGCCGAAAGGATCTACAGGGATTATGCAGGTTTTCGAACCCTGGACTCCATTATCAGGGCAAAGTTTGTCTTCGGGCTTGATACGTTCACCATAATTTCCCAGACCTATCACAATAAACGGGCACTCTATATCGCCCAGAATAAAGAAATTAATGCTATTGCTTTTAACGCTGGTGACGGGGCCGATAGTGACCTGAGCAATAAGGCCAGAGAGATCCTTGCAAGAGTTCTGGCCGTCCTGGAAGTTCACTGGTTAAACACTGGCCCCAAGTACCTGGGCCCAACGATCGATATTGGTAATACACCTCCGACATAGAACCAGACCTGAAATGCGACTGATTATCAACAAAAAAAACAACAAAAAAAAGACAGGCATACATTTTTTGGCTTTCTGCCTGCTTCTACCCAGCACTCTCGCTCTGCCCGATCAAAACAGGATCACTATTTCAACAGGGATGTATCCGACAGATTACCCTCCTCTTTCATGGAAAGATGGAAGAAAAGGCATTGTGCAGAAAACCCTTGAAGCCATCAGCGAGCGGAGCGACTTTGACTTCACGGAAGAGTACTACCCTTTCAACCGTATCATTTACAAGGTAGGCAATGGCAGCATGGATCTGCAAGCCTGGAGCTCCCCCCAGTGGCGAGAAGGCGTTTCCGGGAAAGTTTACTTTACCGAACCTTTTGCAGAGCACTGTGAAATCATTGTGCAGTTACAAGGCAGTAAACTGGAAGTAAACCAACCTGGCGACCTTCAGGGAAAGCGACTTGGGGTGGTGCAGAACTATACCTTTAAGACTTTTGAACCTTACTTCCAATCCGGAGAAGTGATTCGCCACAACTCCAGGGATGAAGTGCACGCTCTGAAGCTTCTGGAGAAAGGCCGAAATGATGCAGCACTGATGGACGAAATGGTAGCACGCCACCTCATTAAAACCCGGTTCGCGGGTTTGTTTGTGACAGGGAAAACATTCGACTGTGTTCCTGTGACATTCATGTTCAGTAAGTCTGCTGAAAAGCACGGAATAAAGATCAACAGGATTCTTCAAAAGTTAAAGTCAGAAGGTGTCATAGATCAGATAATAAAAATGTATCGATAAAGGATAACGACGTCCTAAAATTCCTTAGAGATTGGACAAGTAATCGTCTAAATCACTAAATTGCCTGATCGTTTTATTAATTTGTAACATGCTCAGAAGCTCATCCGTCTTAGCATTTACACCTACCAAGGTAAGCTTTCTTTTTTCAATTTTTAAACGCTTATAAAGAAAGACCAATACACCAATACCAGAAGAATCAAACTTTTCAACAGAACTCATGTCTATAATCAAATCACCTGAGCAATCTTTGATCAGGTGATCGAGTTGAGATCTTAAACCATTAACGGTTTCAGCATTAAATTGACCTTTCAGTGAGATGACATCATATGACTGAGCGTGCGAGATTGAGTAATCCATTACTTCCTACTCCTTAACTTTACTCCTGACTTTCAACAGCGAAGAACCAGACATTTTTTACAAGTTCTATTCTCATAATAGACAAGCCGTAGCCTAAAACATGAACACATCTATATCCTTTGGCAATAACAAAACAAGCTCAAAATAACACTTCCCAATCAAAATACTCTTTTGCCAACTTGCCATCGTTTTTTTAAAGAAAAAACAAATAAAAAACCTTCCGACAATTATTTTACCTGATAAAAAGCTAATTAAAATTGTGTTTAAGGATTACAATTTTGTATTAGTAAACTGCTCTCAACTTCCTATAGTTAATTTCACAAGGAAATAAAAAACTCTTAAGCCAACATTTGTTTGCTCACTAGTTGCTTTCCTCTTTTTTTAATACATAGCCAACCTCGTTGAAGTCTGTCGTTGAAAACGTTCTATGGATGGCGTCAAAAAAGTCAAAGAATATGGAAACCAGCACAAGCATTGATGCTAAGCAACGCTTATCTGCCAAATTGCTAAAAGCTGTTCTAATGGCAGCCTGTGTGCTGGGTATTTCGATCAGCTGTGTTCAGATTTTCTTTGATGCCCGCCAGTCCAGCAAAAGCATTGACTCGGAAGCCTGGCAAATGCTGTCTATGATCAGGGAACCCTCCATTCAGGCCGCCCACAGAATGGAACCCACAATGGGCGAAGAGATTCTTTTCGGGTTAATGGAGCATCAGGCAGTTCACATCGCGGCGATCAAAATACCTAATGAACCTGAACTTGCTGTTATAAAGCGTGACCTTTCCAAATCAGGGTATCGCTATTTTTCAGACTATCTATTTGAACCTGTTCGAATTTATCGTATTCCTCTGTACAAAAAAGAACCCGTTCATGAACATTACGGCGAGCTCTTTTTGGCCATTGATACGGCTCACCATGGCCAGGAGTTCATTCAGCGCTCAGTGATAGTAATGGTCAGCGGTATTTTCAGAGCTATTGCAATGGCATTCTTGCTCTACCTGATCTATTCATTGATTCTTACTAAACCTCTGAACCGTTTGATCAGAAACCTGTCTCAGATTAACCCGGACGCTCCCGGCTCTCATAAACTGCGCATCCCAAATGGCCATCAGAACAATGAGCTGGGTCTTTGGGTTAGAACAGCCAATCAGCTACTGGAATCAATAGAACGAAACCTGAACCTGAGACAGAAAGCTGAGGCTCAGATCATGAGACTGTCTCAGTATGACTATTTAACCCGCCTGCCAAACAGAAGAACCTTGCAGAAGCACTTGCAGAGCATGATCAATAAACCCGGGAGCTCTGATAACAATATTGCCATTCTCTGTCTCGGCCTTGATGATTTCAAATCACTAAATGCCCATTTCAATTTCAATGCGGCAGAGCATGCACTGGTCAAAATTGCAGATCGTCTGAGAAACCATATTGGTAATAGAGGCTTCATCGGCAAGCTTGGAGAGGATCAGTTTGCAATTATCCTTTCTAAAGTCACCCAACCTTATGCAGCGGCTGAAATGGCTCAGGCGCTTCTGAAACAGCTGGCAACCCCCATTAAAGTAAATGATGAGAAGATAACCATTAACGGAACTGTTGGTATCACGTTATTTCCTGACGATGGTCAGCAAGTGGATAATCTCTTGCAGCAGGCTGAATTCGCCATGATTATGGCCAAGTCCAGAAATCAGAACCGCTACCAATTTTATATTGCCTCCGTTGATACCGAGATCCGGCAGCGCAAGAAACTTGAAAGGGATCTTCATGAAGCTCTGAAGCAACATGAACTCAGTCTGGTGTATCAACCACAGATTGATTTCAAAACTTCCCGGATGGTGGGTGCAGAGGTTTTACTTCGTTGGAAACATCCTGAGAAGGGACTTATTTCACCGGAAATGTTTATCCCTATGGCAGAAGATAATCTGGAAATTATTCCTATAGGTGACTGGGTGCTTGAATCGGCATGCCAACAGCTCCATGAATGGCATGAAACAGAGTTCCATGATTTGAGAATCGCCGTAAACCTTTCTGCCATTCAGCTAAGAGACAAAAATCTCGTTGATCGCATCAAATACCTGTTAAAAAAATACCAGATTCCTCCCCGGTTGCTGGAAATTGAAGTGACTGAGACCTCCATAATGGAAGATATTGAACTTTCCTCTGAACAGCTCAATAACATCAAGGCAACGGGCATCACCCTTGCAATGGATGATTTCGGCACAGGCTACTCCTCATTAAGTTACCTGAAACAGTTTCCATTCGATAAATTGAAAATAGATAAATCCTTTATCGAAGGGCTACCAGGAAATAAGGAAAACACCGTTATCGTTGAAGCCATTATTCAACTGGGTCGCAGCTTTGGCATTAAAGTCATCGCCGAAGGTGTTGAAAACAAAGAGCAGGAAACACACCTTATCAAGTCAGGATGCACAGAAGGCCAGGGGTACTTTTACAGCAAACCCCTTCCGGATCAGGAATTTGCTGAATTTTTGAGAAACTGGAAAAACAAATCTACAAGCTCCAGGAAAAGGATATTCCCCAATGAACCCGACGTCGACAACCACTGAAGAAACCACTCGTGCCATTGAGCGCTACCTGACCGACAACCCCGGCGATGAGTCACTGAGTGCACTTGGCATGACGGCAGACGGGCGGATTGTCCGGTTGGCCGAGCATGGTGAGTTTCAGCGGCTGGAACTGCATCAGATCCTTGAACAACAGCTCGGAACGCTAATACCCCCGGAGTTAGATCAGTCGATAAGGGAACGGATGATTGAGAACGCGCTAAAAACTGACGTTCAGACCCTGGGTGAATATAAGAAGAAGATTCGTCGGGACCGGCAAATCCGAAATAGGTTAGAGACTTTGAAGGCTGATTATGCCACCCAATTTGCCATTATGCACGAACGGACCGAAACGAAAGTGGGCCGAAAGGGAGAGACCGAAACCGGTGGTTACGGGTCAATCTATGGTAAAGCCGATTGGGATTATCACTTCAGCAATGAGTTTACCCGGACGCATTGGAAATTCATGAGCAATTTCAAACGTGGAACTAATGTCGCCAGAGATTTTTTCATGAGTAACGTGATTACGTACCAGCTTGAATGGACTTTTCTGGACAAATGCTGGCCTCTGGAACTGCCAACAGCCATTGAACGCTGCAAAATTGTCAATAATGTGACTCTCGATGTTTTGCGCCATCATCATCAGGATTACAGCACCGAAAGCTTTCGCAAAGACTTTCTGGAAACCACCCATAATGGCAAGAGCACTGTAAGAGTCGCGCAGGACCTGGGACTTAAAATTGCTGGCCTGACCGTGACTTACTGTGACAAGCCCGTCAAAGCAGTCAATCTTGATGCACTACTTGATGCCCGAAGAGAAAAGACCTTTTCTGTGATTGTGCACGTTTATCCGGACCCCTCGATTTACGATGTATGAAATGAAAGCCGAAGCTAAAAGGGAGTCGAACCGTGAAAGGAGTCACCTATGTTCACCCGCTTACCACTCTCGGTAAAAGAGCAATGGATTTGGCCTTAGCAGTGATCGGCATTATTTTTACACTGCCTCTTTACCCCTTCATTGCTTTAATGATCAAACTGGACAGTCCTGGTCCGGTTTTTTATCGTCAGATGCGTATTGGCTATCAGAGCAAAAACTATGTCTGTCTCTTTCTGATGAACCGGTTCAGAACCATGAGCATCGATAAAGAAGCCCAAAGTGATCCTGTCCGGACGACGAAGAATGAACTCCGAGTCACCAAAGCAGGTCTTTTTCTTCGCAGGACCCGTCTGGATAAATTACCTCAACTCTGGAATGTTCTCATGGGCGATATGTCCATCGTCGGTCCCAGACCTGAGCGCCTTGGAATCTGCCATAAGCTGGAAGACAACATCCCCTTTTATACCGAAAGAACCTATGATGTTATCCCCGGAATGACCGGACTGGCTCAGGTAAACCTGAGTTGCGACGAAACCCTCTATGATCTGAGAAACAGAGTCGCTTATGACCATGCCTATGCGCTGTCTTTGAGCAACCCTGCTGACTGGCTAAAGATGGACGTTAGCATCCTGCTCAAAACTCTTTGGGTTATGGCAACGGGCAGGCGGTAACCACCATCAAACTAATGACCTCAATAATTCAGATGGTTCGCTACCACTATGTCCAGTGCTCTGCGCATTCCTTCCCGGCCATGAACCTCAGTTTGGAAAGGGTCGGCCAGAGGCTTCTGAAGCAGTGAACACCCTATCCCTTCCAGTGCTTCACGCTCCTTTGGCCACAAGAGCACATGAGGATAGACCCCTTTTGTGTAAGAAAGGTGGCTGATGTCTCCAACTTTACACGACTTTATACCACTTTCTTCAGTAATGAGCCGTTATCGATAAATCGATCCGGAATCAGTTCAGGTAACCTTTTTGTAAGATAGGCTTCCAGTTTGGTCTTGCCGGTTTTATCCAGCTCAATGCCCAGCTTGCTTCGACGCCAGATGATATCTTCAACCTGGTAAGCCCACTCATGCTCAATCAGATAATCAACCTCAGCGGCATAGAGACCGGCACCGAAATACTCTCCCAAATCGTCCAATGAACGACTCTCTCCCATCAAACGACGACTCAGGCTTCCATAAGTTCTACTGAAGCGGGAAGCGATCTCTGGAGGCAGCCAGGGGTAAGCATTGCAAAGCTCTTCGGTACAGTCCTGAACACTCTTGAACCCTTCACTGCCCGGCAGCTGACAGGCTTTGGTCCAGCTTTCACCCATAACAGGGAAATAAGGCTTAAGTTTGCCAATAGCCGCTTCAGCCAGCTTACGATAGGTCGTGAGTTTACCGCCAAAGATAGAAAGCAACGGTGCCTTGCCGTCCTGATCTTCCAGCTCCATGGTGTAGTCACGGGTAATCGCCTGGGGAGAGTCTGATTCATCTTCACAGAGTGGCCGCACTCCAGAGTAATCCCAAACAACGTCATTCAGTGAGATCTGTTGTTTAAAGTGTTTGTTCACGATATCACAAAGATAACGTTTTTCATCTTCAGAGCAGCATACATCAGCAGGATCACCCTTATACTCAACGTCGGTGGTACCCACCAATGAATATTGGTCCAGATAAGGAATGACGAAAACAATCCGGTTATCTTCGTTCTGCAAAATATAAGCACGTGGCTCTTCGTGAATACGAGGAACAATGATATGACTGCCTTTGATCAAACGAATTTTACGCGGGGATCTTTGCTTCAGCCCCTCATCAAAGAAAGATTGAACCCAGGGGCCGGCCGCATTCAGCAGGACACGACTTCGAACAATAGACTCTTCTCGAGTGATCTCGTCACGAAGAGTAATATGCCAGACGCCATCTTTTCGTTCCGCATGCAATGCCTGAGTGCGAGTTCGAACTTCCCCACCTTTTCTCTGAAGCTCCATAGCATTCAGAACGACCAGACGGGCATCATCTACCCAGGCATCAGAATATTCGAAGCCTTTTCTGAAGTCTTCCCTGAGTGCAGAATCCTTGCCAAACCTGAGAGACTTTGATCCCTTCAGAGAAAACCGGGCACTGAGGTTGTCATAGAGAAAGAGCCCGGCACGAATCATCCAGGCGGGTCTCAGATGCGGTCTGTGAGGCAGACAAAAGCGCATGGGAGAAGCAATGTGAGGAGCCGTTTTAAGCAGAACTTCTCTCTCTGCCAGCGCTTCTCTGACCAGTCGGAACTCATAATGCTCCAGATATCTGAGACCACCATGAATCAGCTTGCTGCTGGCTGATGAGGTGGCACCGGCCAGATCGGACTTCTCGCACAGACCTACTTTCAGGCCCCTGCCTGCTGCATCTACGGCAATGCCTACACCATTGATACCACCACCAATCACGTAGATGTCAAAGAGATCCCCTGTCTGCACCTGTTTCATTTCACTCACACCCAAAACGAATATTTACGAATACTTATAAACTATAGTGAACTTAATAGTACAAAAAAAACCAATACATTTACCAATTCGGACAAATACGAATATACAGGTGGCTCATAACGGGGCAACAACACAAATAGGAAGGGTGCAGGAAGACCTTAGATCAGGCTCCTGCACCAAGAATGCGAGGGGTTATCAGGAACAGGCGCATTTGGCTGATGTTTTGCTTCTTATCGGCACGGAACAAGCGACCAAGAACAGGTATATCGCCAAGTACCGGAACTTTAGTCGTCTTCTGATCCTGACTTTCTTTATAGAAGCCACCAATCAGCAAACTTTCATTTTCGTTTACGATTGCTTGTGTACTAATCGAGCTGTTACTGACCCTGGGCAGGGAAAGGTTCTGGTCGTTGGAATCTCCTCCATCCTGAATATTCACACTCATATGGATCCGACGACCCATCTCCTCTTTGACAATTCTGGGGGTAACCTGAACAACGGTTCCCGAAGTAACGGGGAACAGTTCTGCATCTTCCTGGCTGGCCACCTGAACATAAAAGGTACTGCTGTTATCGAAGACTGCCTCCAGATTGTCCAGTGTAAGAATGGAAGGTTTGGAAACAACTTTGGCTCGACCTTCATCCTCCAATAGACTGAGTCGAGCATTAAAACTGCCAATGTTCATACCCAGAACAGTCGTAAATGAAGAGAAGTCATCAGCATAGGCAGAAGAACCCGGATCAAAAGTAATTTCAGAATTCGTTCCACGGGTATTGTTCCAGTCAACACCCAGCGCTTCTATGTCGGCTGTATTAACATCAATAATGGAGACGCTGACCTCGACCTGGGAAGAAGGTTTGTCCAGAGATTCAATAAGGCCTTCATACATAACCATCTTGGACTCCAGATCATGGACAATAATGGCATTCAGCCTCGGATCTGCACTAATGTAAGCCCCTTCTATATAGGCACCGGCATTCAATGCTTCTTCGGGCTGCAGGGACTGCTGTTTATTCTGTGCACCATTGCGAACAACACCCTTTGCGGGCTGCATTGCAAGTGGTTCAACAGGCTTACGTTCAACGCTGGAAACCCCTCCTCCACTGACGATGTTTCTTAACAGGCTAGCTACTCCGGGAACAACAATCTGCTGACCTCTGAAATTGAAACTTTTATCGGTAGCCCAAGCGTACTTGAGTCTGAACATACGCACTGTCAGTTTACTCTTCTGCCGTTCCCCCTCTTTATCATCGAGTAACTCAGCCGTTTGCCCCACTATTTCAATGTATCTTGGTGGTCCGGATACATAGATCAGGCCATCTTTTGGCTGTTCTTTCCAGAAAAAGCGACCATCCCAGACACCCACTTTTTTAAGTGTTTTCTTGAAGTCCCGGGTACTCATGTATTCTAGGCTGATGATCTTTTGCTCAGCTGAACTGCCACTGTAAATGTAGAGTGAGTGGCCATCAAAATACCAGATAAACCCGTAAATATTAGCCATGTGATCCAAAAAATCGACGGGCGTCAGTGGACCAATCTTGCCGTTCACTTCTCCTATAACATCTTCAGAGATAACGATTGGAACATAGTAACTGGCAGCAAAGTTCTGTAATGCCTCAAGCAGATCTTCACCACTGCCATAGAAGGAATAAGGACGGTCTCCAAAGACAGCCAGGGCTGGAGAGTCTGAATCTTTTACGTCCTCCTCCAATTCTTCCAATAATGCCTTGCTGGCCGCCTCAATACTTTTCATCTGTTTGGCCGCAGACTCAGAACTATCTTGTTCCCTGGATGATGCTTCAACTTCCAGAGGAATATCAAAGCCAACCCTGACTTCGGGCTGTGGAGCCTTTCGCACATAGTTGTAGTCGATATTTTCGATACCTGTCGTTTGTTTCTGACCACCCATCCACTGCTGCAACCTGAAATATTCCTCTTCATCAGGTCTGGATCTTGACGGAGGAAACGCAGTTGCATCCAGAGCCTGAACCGGAGGCTCTGCTGGCCGGGTTGTCAGAAACCCGGGCTCAACATATTCGGTAGAATTATCTGGAAGGTATATGGTTTGTCCCACCATCAGATTTGAAGGGTTGCTAATATTGTTCAACTCAGCCAGCTCATGGAGCTCAAAACCATAATTCTGAGCAATGATGAAGAGCGATTCACCAGGGCGCACAATATGCCTTCGAGTAGTGTCAGATTGGGAAACGGAAGACCAGACCGCCGCCTGAGAATTGGACGACAACAAGCCAGCAAAAAGTATTTGGCTTAACAAAGCCAGAGCAGGCAACAAAATCAGCCAGAGCTTTAGATTTTTTGAGCCCATTTGAAGAGTGCCTCCATGCCCATCCTCTAAACAACCCAGTAATAAAGGTATTAACGGCTAAATAAACTTTTTACAATTAATATTTTATTTTTTTATAACTATTTTGAATACACAACAGAATAAGACCAGTGTATCCAAGATTACCCATCAATTCTAATCATTTACACAGTTTTAGAGCCAGTGCTACGGTTTACTGTCATCCAGCCGATGCTAAAACGAAGATAATCAATTCATCTAAATAGAGGCTGTGCATTATGGACGTGTCTTTTAAAAACGGTCTTTCGGGGATTTCATTCATCAATAATGATTTCATTGATAAAGATTTTCCGAAAAACAAGTCTTCTTTTAAACCCTCCGGCAAGGGTATTTCAGCCGAGCTCTGGAAAGCCCTTGAACTGGGTCGTAACTACCAGAATCGTGAAAAAAAATACGCGCTCGGCCTGACTGAAAAGACTCCTTCACTCTCCCCTGATGAACATCACATGATGACGGATATGGCCATGAGCCTTCTAAGTAAACACGCTGAAGAATGGCCCGAAGCAAAAGCAGCTCTGGCCGTATTAAAAGAGTCAAAAGAATTGCAGGAATACCTGACCATGACACGAAACGTTCTGGTCGCAGGCTAATAGCAACAATAGGGAGGAGAAACCATGAATAGGCCATTAAGACAGTGGTTACTGGCTCAGGCCTCTTATTATATGGAGTATCTACAGCCACGAAAGTCGATCGCTTTGTTGGAAGCCGTTAGACGATTTGAGCCCAAAAATCCCGATGTTTATCGAATGCTCAGCTACGCCTACCTGCAAACGGATCGACCTGAAGATTCCATCAAGGCCGCCGATACTTTTCTGCAGTACGCGAAGCCTGGAATGGATACCCGGGCTATTAAATGGATCAAGGGGCGAGCACTGCTCAAAAAGAGAAAGAAAGCTGCTGTAAAATAATCTCTTGCTTGACCAGACTGCTCTCTCCTGCAAACAGACTGGTCATAAAGCATGAATCCTGTCGTCGCAGGGCTTAATAAACTGGGCCAAAGAAATGACCTGATGCTGGCAGTCATGCTGGTAGCCATCGTCAGTCTCATCATTTTGCCCATGCCCACCGTTCTGGTGGACTTTCTTATTGCCCTTAACATGGGGCTCTCTTTCATCCTGATGATGACGTCTATCTATCTGTTATCTCCGTTGGAATTCTCTTCGTTTCCAGCAGTACTTCTGGTAACGACCCTGTTCAGGCTGGCGTTATCCATCACCACTACCCGACTGATACTTCTCCAGGCTGATGCCGGTGAAATCGTCTATACCTTCGGTAATTTTGTGGTCGGCGGCAATTTGATTGTCGGTATTGTAATCTTCCTGATCATCACGATTGTGCAGTTCCTTGTCATCACCAAGGGCTCTGAGAGGGTTGCAGAAGTCAGTGCCCGTTTCTCACTGGACGGTATGCCCGGTAAACAGATGAGTATCGACGCCGACCTTCGTGCCGGCTCCATCGAGATGGAAGAAGCACAAAAACGTCGGGAACTGGTGCAGAAAGAAAGTCAGATGTATGGCTCCATGGATGGTGCCATGAAGTTCGTTAAAGGTGATGCCATCGCGGGCCTGATCATTATCTTTGTGAACATCACAGCCGGTGTTGCCATTGGTACCATGATGAACGATATGACGGCAGGTGAGGCATTGCAGCTTTATGCCATACTGACTGTGGGCGATGGTCTGATTTCACAGATACCAGCTCTGCTGATCTCCATCACCTCCGGTATTATCGTCACCAGGGTCTCCAACGAAGACTCCAAAGATCTGGGTAATGAAATTGGTGGACAGCTGCTCGATAAACCCAAAGCGCTTCTGGTTGGGGGCGTTCTGCTTCTTGGCTTTGCCCTGATTCCCGGTTTTCCCACATTCATATTTCTAATGCTGGCTCTGATAATTGGTGGTGGTGGCTATTACCTGTTGAGGAAGGCCTCCCGCGAGATGGCTCAGGAAGCCGAAGGCGGAATTCCAGCCATGGCCGCTGCGACTGAAACAGCCGGAGATGCCAAGTCCAGACTGGATCAACAGGAAGAGTTTACACAAACCCTGCCACTGATTATTGATGTACCGACTTCCATTCAGGAAACATTGAACACCCAGATGCTTAACGATGAGCTTCTGAAAGTTCGAAAAGCTCTATACATGGATCTCGGGGTTCCCTTCCCTGGTATCCATCTTCGCTTTAATGACTCGATGATGGACAACACCTATTCCATCATGCTTCAGGAAGTTCCTGTGGCAAACGGCCATTTCAGACCGGGTTATGTCTTCGTGCGCGAAACCATCGACCATCTGGAAATGCTGAAAATACCTTATGAGCAGGAAGAAGATTTCCTACCCAGCCTCGATACGCTGTGGGCAGAAGAAAGCCAGAAAGAGAAGTTGGAAAAAAATAATGTTAATTACATGGATGCCCCTAAAATCCTGACATTTCATCTGGCACATGTATTGAAAAAATACGCAGAAGAGTTTATTGGCATTCAGGAAACCCGATATCTGCTGGAAAAAATGGAATCTTCATTTGGCGAGCTGATAAAGGAAGTCCAGCGTCTTCTACCAGTCAATAAAATCACTGAAATATTCCAGCGACTGGTCTCAGAAGACATCTCGATCAGAAACCTGAGGTCCATACTCCAGGCACTGGTCGTCTGGGGCCATAAAGAAAAAGAAGTGGTTCAGCTAACTGAATACGTCCGCTCATCATTGAAACGATACATCAGTTACAAGTATTCGAATGGTAAAAACATGCTGCCCGTATATCTTCTTGATCAAGATGTAGAAGATACCATTCGTGGTGGCATCCGACAGACGTCGGCAGGCAGTTACCTGGCCCTTGATCCATCCCAGTCTGCTCGCTTTGTCGAGAATGTAAAAAACACAGTGGGTAAAATTGGACACCTTGAACATAAGCCTGTCCTGATCACATCCATGGATATTCGCAGATACGTCAGGAAACTTCTGGAACTGGAAGTTTATGATCTGGCCGTATTGTCCCACCAGGAGCTTACTGAAGAGATCACAGTACAACCTTTGGGTCGTATATCACTTTGATCAATGCTGATAACTCAGACAGCCTATTCTCTTTAGTAGAAAGGCTGTCTGGTCAGAAAAGAAACACAGGGAATGAAGACAAATCTTTTTTTAGAGGCTGTTAAATGGAGGATTATTGAAGATCAGAGCGAACCAGACCATAAACGTATTGATCAAAGTAATCTTCACCTTTGAAAATATGTTTTCTGAGGACACCTTCGAGTTGGAAGCCGCACTTTTCGAGTACTTTTCCAGACCCCTTATTGTAATCAACAACATCGGCATAAATGCGAACCAGACCCAGTTCGTCCATAGCATACTGGGTAACCCGGCTGAGAGCTTGAGTCATTACCCCTTTTCCCCAGTGAGACTCGGATAGCCAATAGCCAATTTCAGCCGTGAAGCGATGAACATCCAGTTGGGTTACAAAGCCGATCTCACCAATGGCCTCCCCTTGATGGTCAATCACAAAACGGGTATCAGCTTCATTTTCCTTAACATGCTGAATCCATGCTCTGGCATGCTCTATCGTATAGGGGTGAGGAAAACTGTCCCTGAGATTTTTGGCCACATTCCAGTTGTTGCCATGACGAGAAAGTGATGGTGCATCACCATACAGAAAGCTTCTAACACAATATCCGTTACCCAGATCAAAGCGCATATCCATTGCCTGACATGATCAATTCATCAGGTATTCAATCGGCAAAATACTGTGTGACTGAAGAGAAGATAAGAGCTGTTACTGCCTTTTTTTCATTTTATCCAACATAGCATTAACAACGGCTCTTGCTTCATCCTGCGCATCGGGCATAGTGTCAGGGTTAAGGTCGGGAGCTACACGCCATTCAATGACTCGCTTGGCAAGTTTTCGAGCCAGAACGCCAACGATATCATCAAGGTACTTCTCATCCAGCATGGGCAAGTCCATAAACCGAAGGTGTACTAAAAGCTGCTCCGATTTGCCTTCTTCTTTCATATGGATGGCAAAATCGCCTGCGTCTGATGTGCTCTGACTGATGGTCAATGTGAAATGTTGGCCACTCATAACATTCTCCAAACATAACTAATCCAGTTGTCGGCGAAGCTATGGCAGGCTTTAAGGTATGCCCCCCCTGTTCTTACACAGATTGGAAATAAAAATCCTTGATCCATAGAACAACCTCCATTTCGCTCTCAGGTAAACTTTCAGCCCACTTAGCTACAATGAAGAATGTTTGTGGGCGATATAAGCAAGGATAGACATAACCGCTCATCAGAATATTCAACCCAGGGAGAGAACCATGATCACAAACCATGACGCTGAACCCATCCAGCCTTCCAACCGTGGTCAAGTTGAACCGACCAAGCCGGTACAGCCAATTGATGCGGCTGAGGCTGAGCGCTTTGCTAATCTCAAGAAGCAGGCAGAGATGAAAGAAGGTGAGGCTAGTGAAGTCGAAGACGGCATGATCAGCCCGGAAGAGCTTCAAAGGCAGATCAGGGAGAACCTTTTCAAAAATGGCTTTAACAAGGCTATGGAGAAAGCTCGGGAAATATCTAAAGAGTTAAAAGAGGGCTAACCCTCTAGCTCTTTTACTTTTTTTGATAGATTTCAATAGGACAAATAACTACATGCATTGGCTTGAGGCATAACCCGAGTCTGTTTCAGGCCAGTTAGACAGGCCACTCAATAAAAGGACCAGAGCCAAACTCAGATCTGATTGTCATACAAGGAGTAGTAAGATTTATGACAGGAACGTTGAGCAATGTTGTAACGCTACCGAGTTCGGCAAAACTCTCTCAGGTCGGTGAAATAAACACCGTTCTCATTAATGCTTTCCAAAAGAGGATATTCCCCCCTGTCGATCCTATTCTTACTGACCTGATTCAACATCTGGTGGAGCTTTCTGAGGCTGGCGAAAACAATGTTCAAATTATGCAGTTCATGGAAGCCAGGCAGAACCTGATAAGATCAGAAAGTGAAATCATAGAATACTTCCGGATGGAAGTATTAAAACATTTTCATGATTTTGAAGAAGAGGACAATACAAACACCTCCATATCCCAGGGTGAGTTGTCATTAATTGACAATGGCGATCTTGAGAAAAAACTGGCGTGGCAGTCTGCCGCCAGACAGCTCAGCATGAATGACCATCTTCAATACTTCAACAATATTCAAAACAGGCTGTCCGGATTAATCCATTATGAGCCGGAGAATAATCCACTGGGCGCTCAGAAGATCTGTGAGAGTTTTGCGCAGGCACTATTTCCCGCTCAGCTGGAACCGGAACTGACCCAGGAGCTGCTTTTACAATTTGCTGTCAAGATAAAGCCTGCAGTGATGGAGCTCTGGCATGAAGTAGACGATTACCTTGACTCTATCGGCCTTGAAATCAGTAAACCGGCTACAAAAATTGCAGAAATACCTGAAGATGAACCCTTTTCAAAATCGAAACACATTCAAGTATTATCAGCGGGGAACAGCAGAGATGCTGTTCCCCAAAATAAGCAAGAAGCGCCTGCACCTGATACGAGTCAAAAAACGGAAGACTCATCCCACATCTGGAATGAAGCATTCATAAATGAGCTGGCAAACAGGCTGCTTTCCAGAGTAGAAGGACTCCTGAATGCTCCGTCAAAGGCTCCTGATGCTACGGTGAGTTGCGATGCCAGTCTGTTTGCCAGCGTCGAGCTAGCCAGCACCCTGACATCTATACAAGAAGAGCTCTCAAGTCAAAATGCCTCTATCTTCAGCCTGGCAGAGTCTATAAAAAGCGCTTTGAAAGACAAAGGCTTAAAACAAAAACTATCACCAAGGCACCGTGACCTTATCAACGTGGTCGGCATGCTGTTCGAGTTTATTCTGGACGATCATGAGTTACCGGATGAAGTTAAAAAACTGATTGGCTTACTTCAGATTCCCGTTTTAAAACTGACTTTGCTGGAAGAAAATTTTTTAACCGATCGCCACCATGCGGCAAGAGAATTGCTCAATGACATGACTTCGGCTGGCATGCGTACGACACTGGAGCCAGAAACCGAGAAGCCAGTCATCGAGTTGATTGAAGGCACCATCAAGTACATTATCAAAAACTTCACAGAAAACCCTGATATATTTTCCAGTTGTCATAAAACCTTTAACGAAAAATTACTTAAAATCAGGGGGTCTATAGAACAGAATCAAACCACGACAGAGCCCAATCAGACTAAATCTGTCGTACATGAAGAGGTTGTCGTTACCGAGGCTATTGCTCCTGAAGCTGAAACAGGCGAGGTAACCAGCGAGTTCCAGCTCATCATCTCCAATCTTATTTCTACACACCAATATACAGTACCAGAGTCCATGGAAAAGCTGGTTAATGACGTTTGGTCTGATATTCTGGAGAGTGTCCTTAGTCACTCAGAATCAACAGACGTTTCATGGTTCGATGCCATCAATACACTGGATATTTTGTTATGGAATCTACAAACTGATCACCGTGACTCAGTCTCAACTCAGGACTGGCTTCTGTTGAAAACTATGTTACTCGACTACCTCAACAAAACCAGTCATGACCCCTTTATCGTAGTTGAGTGGATGAATGATTTGGACGCACTGATATCAATACCCAGTGAATTCCCCAGAGAAGAAGTCATTACTGTATCCCCCGAAGATTCAACAGCAGAAGAAGTGCATCCAGAACCTGATACCGAAGAGATCGTACTCCAGAGTCAGAGGTTAGATGATTCTGACCTTGAATTAGGTGCTCTTACCCCTGAAGTCGATGATAATGTTTCAGAAGATGACGAAGTCAGCGAAAAGAATACTCTTGATGAACATACCGGAGTGCAACTAATTGTAGGCCAATGGGTTGAATTCATAGGCAAGAAGGATCAGCATTTCCGTTGCAAACTCTCCTCTATCAATGCAGTCACCCATCGCTATACCTTTGTTAACAGCTCTGGGATGAAAGTTGCCGAAATGTCCGGCTATGCACTCAAGTCCGGCATAGAAAATGAGCGCATCTGTATTATTGAAGACACTCAGTTCTTCGATAAGGCTCTGCATGCCGTGATGAACAAATTCCTGAAGTTTTAGCATCTATCGACGACACATATTCTGAATGCTCTCCAGAACTGATCAAGATAAAAAGGAGGTATCCATTGATCGACCTTGGGAATCTGCGACAGCTCACCGAGGAAGATGCTCCTCTCATGCAGACGCTTCTGGATGAATTCCTGAACACCACAGAAGAAGATCTCAGGTCTCTGGATCAAGCGGTTGAAAAAAAGATGCATCAAGAGATCGCCAGCCTGGCACACCGAATCAAAGGCTCTTCTATGATTGTGGGAGCCAGCCAGCTGATACAGCTGACCAATGAGCTCGAAGAAGTCGGCAAACGCGCTGAAAATGAGAAGTTCGAATCATTACTTTCTGCTATCAAAGAGTGTTACAGCGGTGTTTCTGAAGCTATCAGAAAGCTGTAAAGACCACGACTACAGTTGTCTGACGGGAGCTGTACTCAAACCGGAAAGATCCTGCCGGATAATCTCAGCAGCCAATGTTACCGGAAGCATTCCGATGACCCGGATCAAGGCTACAGAACCACTGTTGCATGCACTCTTTGTCTGTTTTAAGACAGTCAGACAGGATACGAGTCTTTTATGGAGGTTTGATGGGAGCGATTTATCCGGTAGAGTAACGCCTCTTAACCCATAAACAGAACGTGCGGAATGAGTCTGACCTCCACCCCACTATCAACACCCTCTCCACAGAGCCTTGCTAAAGACTTGGCCAGGTGTGCCCGGGGGGAACAAAAAGCCTTAAAAAATCTTTACCAGCAGACTTCGGCGAAACTCTTTGCCGTGATCCTGCGTATATTGAAAGACAGGGAGCTTGCTGAAGACTGCCTTCAGCAGGTTTATATCAAAATCTGGCAGGCATCATCCAGCTATAACAGCAGCAAGGCTGCTCCTATGACCTGGATGAACACCATTGCCAGAAATCAGGCACTGGACCATTTGCGAAAGCTGAAACGAGAGCCCCAGATGGAAACGGAAACCCTTGACTTGCAGGTCGACCAGAGTTCCAGCCAGGAACAAATGGTGACGGACAGGCAGAACAGTCAAGAGGTTCACCGCTGTCTGAAAACTCTGAATGATAACCAGAGACGCTGTCTGGAACTCAGTTATTTTGATGGAATGACTCATCAGAATCTTTCTAACCAGCTGGAGGTTCCTATTGGCACCGTGAAAACATGGATTCGACGTGGACTGATGAGGTTGAAGGAATGCATGACCGCTTAGACCTGAGCAATCCTGATGAAAGAAATCAGGCTGCAGCAGACTATGTGCTCGGTTTGCTGACGCCCGATGAAAAAGCTCAATTTGAAGTATTGATGGCCGTGAGCCACGATGCTCAGCGTGAAGTTGATGAATGGCGAGAGCATCTGGATGTTCTGAACGAGGCTTTACTTCCTGTGAAGCCGCCAAAATATATCTGGAAAAATATTCAGAAAGCCACCAGCAACAAAGAATCATTCTGGAGCAGCCTGAAGTTCTGGCAAGGTACCGCTTTTGCCTCTGTTGCCCTGGCTCTTTTGATGGCTCTGGCGAACTTCCAATCGGTCAACCCGACAGGTATGGAGTACGTTTATGTCGTCAATAATCAGGAAAAAAGCCCCGGGTGGATTCTCAACGCATCTCTGGGCAGTAAAAAGCTGGTCATGGAGACCGTTCAGCCTGATTCCGTCCCCGAAGGGAAAGCCTGTGAACTATGGTTGATGATGGATGGTGTTGAGCCCATTTCTCTGGGAATGCTGCCTGAATCAGGCACTAAAGAGATGACGATACCCAGGGGGTGGGCAGAAAAGCTTTCCAAAGCGAAGATTGTAGTCACACTGGAGGACCAGAAGGGCGCACCCAACGGCTGGGATATGGGGCCTGTTCTGAACAAAGGAAACTGGAGTACACGGACTTATTAAACTCATAGACACTGCCTGTAAAAGCAGTGTCTAACCTTATGATTACCAGGGGATCAGGGCACCATCATAGTTAAAAAACTGACCACTGTTCTCCAGCCCAAGCCGCTCAATCACTGCAATCAGTCCTTTTATGGAGATTCGGGTATCAATCAGAGCATTGGGTCCACCCATATCAGTCAAAACCCAACCCGGGTGACAGATAGCAACACTGATACCCTTATCCGACAGATCGTGCGCCATACTCTTGCCAACAGCATTTAATGCCGCTTTTGTGGAACGATAAATATAGCTTCCACCGCTTGTGTTATCAGCGATACTGCCCATTTTGCTGGTCATCAATACAATCTTTGAACCCTGAGGCATCAATTCAACCAGCTCCTGCACCAGCAAAACAGGTGCAATGGTGTTGACCTCCATGACCTTGTGCCATTCTTCAGACTCAACTTCGCCAAATTTTACCCGCTGACCGTAGATACCCGCATTATTGATCAGTACATCGATCTGCTCTCCCTGCAACGTGTTCTTCAGATTCGTTCTCTGTGCAGGGTGGGTGACATCCAGCGGCACCGTTTCCAGCTTTTCACAGTATTGCTGCTTCAACTTCAGCAGATCTTCCGCCGACTCCGGTGCCCGACAACAGGCATAGACTTTGTCGCCTTTTTCCAAAAACTGCTTGCAATACTCCAGACCGAGACCCCGGTTTGCTCCGGTCACCACTACCGTTTTAGTCATCACTTAGCTCCTCATAAAGACTGTCCAGACGAGCCATATACTCAGACCTTTCTGAACGCTCAAGAAAACTGGCACTGAAGCTGTTTCGAATCAATTGATAAACAGCCTGATCGTCCAACCCTAACGCTTGCTGCGTAGCATAGAAATTGTCGTTGATATAACCACCAAAATAGGAGGGATCATCAGAATTGACAGTGACACAGAGTCCTTTGTCCAGCATCTGCTTAAGATTATGGTCTGACAGTCTGTCAAATACACACAACTTGACGTTCGAAAGGGGACACACTGTCAAAGGAATTTTGTTCTCAACCAGATATTGAACCAGACTTTCGTCATCCAGGCATCGAACACCATGATCAACCCGCAATACTTTCAGTGCCTTCAAAGCCCCCCAAATATACTCTGCCGGACCTTCTTCTCCTGCATGAGCAACGGCCTTCAACCCAGCGTGTCTGGCTTTGTCAAAGACCTCGGCAAACATCTCCGGAGGGTTCCCCAACTCAGTAGAGTCGAGACCGACAGCAATCATTCTCTGATGCCAGGGTTTCGACATTTCAAACGTGTTCAGCGCTGCCCCGGCACCCAAGTGTCGGAGAAAACACATAATGATGTGGCTGCTGATACCCAGCTGTTTCCTGCCATCCTGAAGTGCGGCATCAATGCCCTCAAACACAGTGCCAAATGGAATACCTCTATCGGTGTGGGTCTGTGGGTCAAAGAAAATCTCGGTATGGACCACATTGTCCTTTTGACAGCGCTTAAGATACGCCCAGGTCAAATCATAGAAATCCTGCCCGGTCTGAAGAACCCGGGCGCCGGCATAGTAAATATCCAGAAAGGATTGCAGATTGGAAAACTGGTAGGCATCCCGGACGTCGTCGATATTTTGGTAGGGGAGGCTGATTTTATTTCTTTCAGCCAGAGAAAACATCAGTTCGGGTTCCAGAGTACCTTCAATATGCAGATGAAGCTCTGCTTTGGGTAACGTGTCAATCATGGAAGAGTCTGCCTTTTCATCTGCCATTGAGGAAAGTCGGGAGTTCATTCTTGAATGAATACTGCATTTCCACGCTAAAAAGAGCTATTCTTTCAGAAGATACTCACAATACTGCTCTGCCTGCAAATCAGGCAGCGATATCAGCAAGAATGCTTTCGCTTTCAGGCGTCCTTTCTTGCTAAAAACCACGGAATGGTACTATGTCGAAAATTGATGGCTCAGGACAACCGCTCCCCCAGACACAATTTGACCCCAAAAACCCCCTTGTCGATGAAGGCAATGCGTCTGCTGATCCCGCCCAAGCGAAGAAATATCTCTCATCAGAGAAGCCAGAGTCAGGACCAGGAAACAAGTCGATTCTCTCCAGAGGTATCAAAACAACGCCCTCGGAGGGCAAATTGGCGCCTGCAGAACTGGGCATGATGTTGGAGTTTTTTAAAGAGGGTGATTTAGTCGGTGCTCAGGTGTCTATGGACCGTTTCATCAAGGACCTGGACCAACTGAATAAACTGATCTCAACCTTACCTAAAAATCAGTCAGACGGAGCCATGAAACTGTTAGTCGGCTTCGCTGGCCAGCTCACTGCTAAAGATATTGTCAGTAAACTGGTGGTTTCAGACGTTTCACTGACAGAGCAATTTGAACAAATCGGTGAGTATATGACTCGGCTGGGCACTTCAGAAAGTCCGGTCAGAATCATCGCCACAATCAAGGCCGATGAGTACCTCGGTAACAGCGGGCTTGGGCAGGATCTTCTCCAGGAGATGGTTAAGCGTACGGAAAAGGAATGCCTCTCTTCATTAAGTCAGATAGTCAACAAACTGGGAGTGAAGTTGCAGGAAGGAGAGCTATCGCCTGATCAGCAGAAGACCCTGGAGCAGCAACTTCGTCAGATTCGCATCGAAATGTCCGCTTTGTAGCCGGGCTTAGAAAGAAGAAAAGCCGTCAAACACTGTCTGACGGCTTTTCTTGATCTGAAATCTCTTTAATTCAGACCAGTACCAACATCACAGTCACCACACTCAAAACCAGAGTGGCTCCATAAAGCAGTGCTTTCAGCCCTGCCCCCGGATGAAAACCCAAATCATGCAGTCCGTGATAAATCCGATGGATACAGGCCCAGTAGGAAGGCACCAGGGCGACCAGAAGAACCAGCTGTCCAATCAGGTTATTCAGGAAGAAATCTGACATTCTCTCATAAGACAATGCTTCTGCAGGAATCACGCCCAGAGACACCGCCAGGATCACCAGAATCACAGCCGGGAAGAAGAAGGCGATTGTCGTGCCACCAGCGCCAAACAGGCTCCACAGCAACGGCTCAATATGTCTTTTCTGACTCATGACTCTCTCCCTCAAAACCGCACTAGAGCTGCAAAAATAATGACAGAAACAGCTGCCAGACCGGCATACATCAGTTTATTGACCACATTATCAGCCACCATCTTGCGAATCTGCTGAGGTAATACCCGTGGTGTCATATCAAAAAAGGTGACCGCATGAAACAGAGTCATCCCCAGTGTCACAACAGTGAACAAAATCATCAGAGGATTAGCCTGAAAGGACAGCCAGGCCTCCCAGGCATCTTTTCCCCGGGTTAGCTGAAGGATACCGAAGAACAGGTTGATACTGTATAGCGCATCGAACAGACAGGTTGCTTCCCTGACCATGTAGGTGCGGTAAAAAGGATAATCCTTATACCAGGTGCGCTTCATAGGACGCACATAAGGACGACGACTCATCACTTGCCTCCTTTACGTGGCATCAGGAAAGACAAAGCCCAGTCCTGGGCACCCTGTAACTTGTTCTGGTTGATAGCAGCAGCCGGATCGACATTCTTCGGGCAGACCTCTGAGCAATAGCCCACGAAGGTACAGGACCAAACGCCATTCTTGCCCTGAATGACTTCGGTACGCTCATCATAACCATGATCCCGCGTATCCAGATTATAACGGTGTCCCAGTGCAATAACGGCTGGCCCCGTAAACAGCGGATTAATTCCCATTTGCGGGCAGGCTGAGTAGCAAAGCATGCAATTAATGCAGCTGGAGAACTGCTTGTAAAGGCTCAACTCTTTGGGTGTCTGTCTGTTCACACCTTCTGCAACCGGTTTTTCCATTGCGTTGATGATGTAGGGCTTAACGGACTCCAGCTTTTTGATAAAGTCTTCTGCATCCACCACCAGATCACGCTCAATCGGGAAGTTAGCCAGAGGTTCTACCCTGATAGTGCCCTTGTAATCCCTCAGGAAGGTCTCACAACCCAGTTTTGGTGTTCCATTAATGACCATGCCGCAGCTACCACAGACAGCCATACGGCAAGACCAGCGATAGGCCAGGGAAGAGTCCAGTTCGTCCTTAATGTATTCAAGGGCATCCAACATGGACCACTCTTCGAGGAAAGGCACCTCAAACTTGCCATAACCGGGCTTCTCATCGCTTTCCGGGTTGTACCTCAGAATCTCGATGTTGATTGTCTTGTGACTCATTTTCAGCTCTCCCGTCACTTTGTATCAGACGCCGCAGCACTCTTTTCAACCACAGCGCCCTTCTCAGCCGCTGCACCGTAAACACGCTCTTCTGGCTGATAACGAGTAATATTGACGTTCTGGTAGTCCAAACGGGGAGCTGAGTCACCGTTGTAGTGGGCCAGAGTGTGTTTCAGGAACTTCTCGTCGTCACGGTGTTCGAAGCCATCAATCCGCTGGTGAGCACCACGAGACTCCTTGCGATTCAGGGCGCCTACAGCCATAGTTTCAGCGACAGCGAGAGAGCTTTGCAACTCAAAAGCCTGCAAGAGCTCAGTGTTGAAAGCCTTGCTGCGGTCTTCAACCCGAACGTTACGAAAGCGCTCACGAAGCTCTGCAATCTTGTCGACCCCTTCCTGCATCTCTTCGCCGATTCGATAGATACCAAAACATCGCTCCATAGTTTTCGCCATCTCATGACGAATGTGAGAGGCTTTTTCAGTACCCTTTGCATTGCGCAGGTTTTCGATGCTGACCAGGTGCATTTTCGCCTGATCCATTAGTTTTTTCTCATCGGACATTACAGCCTGTTGAGCAAACTCGACTGCTTTATCACCCGCCAGGGCACCGAATACCACCGTTTCTGCCAGAGAATTTGAGCCCAGACGGTTGGCACCATGCATACCCACGCTGGCGCACTCACCTGCAGCGAAGAGGCCGGGGATATCGGCGGCACAGTTGATATCAGTACGGATCCCCCCCATGGTGTAATGAACCGCAGGACGAACCGGGACAGGCTGATGAACAGGATCAACACCTACATAGTTTTTAGCCAGTGAGCAGATCAGCGGCAGGCGCTCCATCAGCGTCTTTTCACCCAGATGACGAAGATCCAGCAGTACGGCATCACCCAGAGGGGTTTCAATGGTATTGCCCTTGCGCTGCTCATTCCAGAAAGCCTGAGAGAGCTTGTCACGTGGGCCCAGTTCCATGTGTTTGTTCTTTGGCTGACCCACCGGTGTCTCCGGACCCAGGCCGTAATCCTGCAAATAGCGATAGCCATGCTTATTGAGGAGAATACCGCCTTCACCACGACAACCTTCCGTCATTAGAATACCTGAGCCGGGCAGACCGGTTGGATGATATTGAACAAACTCCATATCTCTCAGAGGCGCACCCGCTCTCATAGCCATGCCATGACCATCACCAGTCACAATGGCACCATTAGTGTTGAAGCGGAATACACGGCCAGAACCACCGGTTGCCAGAATCACGGTTTTAGCCAGGAAAACCTTCGGCTCACCGGTTTTAACTTCAATAGCCACCACACCCTGGACACGGCCCTCCTCAACAATGAGGTCGGTAGCGAAGTACTCGTCAAAGCGTTCAATAGCAGAATATTTGACAGATGTCTGGTAAAGCGTGTGCAACATGTGGAAACCGGATTTATCAGCAGCAAACCAGGTTCTCTCAATCTTCATACCGCCAAATGGACGTACATTAACATTACCATCCGGCTTCCGGCTCCAGGGACATCCCCAGTGTTCCAGCCGAATCATTTCTTCTGTGGCAGTCTGAACAAAGTAATCCACAGCATCCTGATCACAGAGCCAGTCACCACCCGAAACGGTATCCTTGAAGTGATTCTCGAAAGAGTCATGATCCTGAATAACGCCAGCTGAGCCCCCTTCTGCTGCCACAGTGTGACTGCGCATCGGGTAGACTTTTGAAAGCAGTGCGATATTCAGGTTTGGGTCTTTTTCTGCAACCGCTATAGCTGCACGAAGGCCAGTAGCGCCAGCACCTACAATTGCAACATCGGTCTTAATGACCTGCATTTTATGCCAACCTCTTCTGAAGGTCCGGCCTTTCAGTCAGGCAGCAGCCTTCATCAAAGCCGGACAGGAGTGAGTGAAATCGTCAGAAAGGAAACCTTTTGGGTAATGTCTGGATAAGTACCTAACCAGTTGGTTTCGCATATTCTGGACGGCGGCTTTTTCCATCCTTCTGCGTTCCAACTCTGGTTGCGCAGCTATGGCTACGCGCCCGTCGTTGCGCCTTGAAGGATGAACAAATCCACTCGCCAGAATATGCGAAACCAACTGGCAAGGTACTTACTGCCCGATGGTTGGATTTTCAATGCTCACACTGAAAACCAGTATAGCTCTGTTCAATGCTCTTTATGGCTGATGCAATGACAGTGGCCAACCAAACCCATTAACAAGTTAATAAGTTGAATATACTCACCAGGAACATCTTAAACAATCAGTTCAAATCTCATAGATATGAGTATTTATAACATCCTGACTCTCACTGACGGGGGATAGTAGAATGTCTGAACCATTATTATTCACATCAAAAAATACAGGCAAGCCAGTCTCTGAATATGACTCAGAGACTGAGAAAAAACGATCAGGGAAGTTTATACCTTTAGATATAAACCACAGTCATTGTGGCTCATCAAACATGGAATGATCGTTGGTAATACTGGTGACAGCTTCAGAGTTAATTCTTTCAAAGCGTTTTTGTAGCGCCTTGATTTGCAGATCCACACTGGCATCAACAACCCCGATATCACTCTCCATGATACAGTCACCGGTAGACAGACGCTCATCCGAAACAAGATCTATAAAGCCTACACCTTTGTATTCCCCCAGTATTTCATTGAGTCTTGTTTTAACCATCTTGAATTGACTGGGAGGGATACGTATGGTGACTTGCTTCTCATTTCTGACGTGCTGTAGTGCATTTTTAACCAGACTTACGGCAAGTTCTTCCTGATCATATTCACCAATTATTTTTTTAATCCCCGACATTAAAATATCAGCCAGGGCTTTCTCCACTTCTGAGAGATAGTTTATGGTTCGACTGACAACTTTAAGCATCTGCTCAGCCTGATCCACCTTACCTTCTGCTAAACCCTCTTCAAAACCTCTCTGCTTTTCCTTCTCATAGGCCTGACGAGACTGCTCCAGTATTTCTCTGGCATGCTCCCGAGCTTTGCTGACGATTTTTTCAGACTCAAGATAGTCTGCATAATCTTCTGATTTCAAGACTTTCGCTGACGGGTCAATCGTCAACTGTCCTGAAGTCAAACGAACAGGTGACGCCATTCTCTATTCACCTCTTTATGAGCTTTAACGACCAGTGTCTTGCACTGATTGATATCCAGGTCCAACTTCTCTGAACTCCGGTCTGGACTGCAGATAGTATCGCGAAATGAAACAGGCAGTTTTAATTCCAGCCTTTTAATAAAGGCAGGAGAACTGTCTGAGAAAGCCCTTCCAAGCACTTGAAAACCGGATTGCGTAAGATATCGTTTAAAACTATCGAGATGATCCCAGTCAATCAAAAAGCTTGGCCCCCGATCAGTTCCGATGCGACTGAAAAACTGCGCCTTTTTAACAGCGAAACGAAACCCATCCTCACCCAACGTTTTCTTTAGCAACAGCCTTTCCCGCTTACGAAGAGTATTTCGAATAACACTTTCGTTGAGAATAATACCCAAATAAAAAGCCAGTTTTGTAATGGCTTCTTCGTCAGCCAGCGCTACTCTTTTGTGCTTTTCATCAAAGTCGTAATCAAAGTCGTTGCTAAGATCAAACTCTTTTAATAAAAAATGAGACAGATGAAAATCTGCATTACCGGCCTTTCTGAGCTGTTTGACCAATGGTGATAACTTGATGGTTTGCAACCAGCTGTGATGGATAAAGCGCACCAGGTACAGGTTAAATTCAGCAATGGACTGAAACAGTTCTAATTCAGGGTCCATCTGAAGGTTTGGTTGCTCTGTGTTCATTCAGTCTTCCTGACTTTTTTCTTGCCTTTCTTCATAAACATCATCCAATACAGTGCTCCACAACCGGCAAGGGTCATGATCAAAAGAAACAGGAGCCCATAGATAACCCCTCTCAAAGCCCCGGCAGAAGAAGGATTTACCTTAACGAAAAATACCGATTCCATTTTGGGTGCAGCACTGCTCCCCTGATTAATACGGGTAGCAGGAAACAGAGAAACCGTGATTTTATCCAGGGACAGTCCTTCAATACTGTTAGACACCAGTGTTTTGACCTTTGGAATGAAACCCGCCAGCTCCAGCTCTGGTGTGTACTTGATAAACACAGAGGCCGATGAAGGGTAATTGACGTCACTCAGAGAATCCTGCTCCTGAGGCAACACCACATGGACACGAGCGGTGATGACACCATCAATCATGGATAATGTTGATGAAAGCTCCTGTGACATGGAATAGGTATAACGAGCTCTCTCTTCAGTGGGTGAAGAGATCAGACCATCTTTCGGAAAAATATCACCAATGGAAGAGTACTTCTCCTTGGGATATCCATAACCACGCAGCAACTTGATGGATCGTGAAACTTCATCAGATGGCACCATCAGGGTCACCATCTTTTCTTTATTAATGAGCTTCTCTGCAGGTATGCTCCCATCCAGCAGGATAGCCAGCATATCATTGCCTTCCTTTTCAGAAAGACCAGAGTAGAGCTCAACCTTACACCCGGCCAGCAGAAAGCTGAGACAGATGACTCCCAGGTATTTCAGAGTACGGTGCACAGTTCCATTGCTCATGAACGGGTGACTCCGGCTGTATTTCTGGATCCAAAATAACCAGACAGCTGTGCACCTGCTTCAGGACTCCGTCAGGAATTACTGATTGCGCAGCAGAGTATCAAACGTCTGGGTACTCTTACTGACAATCTTCCCTATGTAGTCCTCGGTGACCATCAGGTTGGTCATGGCCATCTGGGTTTTAAACATGTCCTGCATGGTCATGGTTTCACCAGGCTGCAGGTTGGAGACGACATTCTCTTTACCTGCTTCAACATGCTCTCTTAACCCCTGCATACCTCTGAGAATCTTATCTCCCAGAGTCAGGGCTCCCCCTTCTGGCTGACCAACAGCTGATGCAGCTTGTATTGCCTGCTGTCCATCGGCATCACCTGACAGCAAGTTGCCAAATTTATCTGCCGCACCTGCATCCACTTTCTCCGGAACGGCAAAGGTTTCGGCAGATTCAAGTGCTTTCTCTGTCAGGCCTTTTGAGTTGATAATATTTTCGGCCATATAACAGACCTCTTGAGTTGGTCACAGTTTTCAGCAGGCCGAGCCTGCCACCCTACGGAGCCCTAAGCAGCAAGCTGCTCAGATTGCCTTATTATTGCTTCGATAGCACTTTCGACGGTTGGGCGAGAGAACTGTTCATTATTGAGATAAATCAACCAGACCAGTTCCTCTTCTCCTTTCAGTCCTGCCTGCAATGGCAGCACAAGTGACTGGGTGTAATGACACTTTTTTAGCGCGTAAACCAGACTTTTGGAGGCATCGAATCGGGACAATCCCTGAACCATGTAGACAAGAACGCCCTCCTCTTGTGTCTCCAGATACAGGGTCCTTTCTGATTCAAATTCCATGCTGATCACTCCGGATACACCGAAACTGAGCCCCTCAATACCCATTCCCCGGCCGATATCCGAAACCACCTCATCGCGCCAATCCATAACTTGCTTTCCTCGTGCTAAAAAGCTTTCACAGGACCCCCTGCCTTTTATCAGCTGTAGAGTCTTTAGTGGTGGCTACTAAGATTTTTGTTCCTTCCCAGCAGCAAAAAAAGGCGTTTCAACTTTCTCACTTGATGGCAAATTCAGAGAGGCGGTTACCTCACCCAGAAAACTATCATCCAGCCCGGCATCCAGAGCCTCTTCAATGGCTTCTGACTCTTCCTCTTCAAAATTCAGAGAGGCGGTTACCTCACCCAGAAAACTATCATCCAGCCCGGCATCCAGAGCCTCTTCAATGGCTTCTGACTCTTCCTCTTCAATTTTGTTATCCAGACTGTCTGTTGCCGCAGACAGCATATTCAGTTTGGTCTCATCATTGGTAAACACTTCTTCGGGAATGGACCTGACGATATCAACGATAGAAGTCAACGCAAAAATATGAGCTTCCAGTTTTTCCAGATTCATTTTTAACGGCAATTTTTCAAAATCAGACTCTGTCACCCACTGTTGATCGACGAGATCGAGCATCTCCTCCATGAGCACAAGTCGAAGGACTTTTTCTTCAGGGAATGTTCTTTCCAGCCTCTCTTCAGCTTCGCAACAGGCATCATGAACACCCGACTGAATCTTCAGCCCTTTCATATCATCAATAATGACTTTCAATCTGACCGGTGAAGTGGAGTGAGTGGTGCAGTTCAAATCCGTCGCAAGGAGATCAAGTTGTCCCTGAATGGCTCCTTCCAGATTATCTGCTCCGTAGGTTTCTACCAGATAGCGATAAGTTGTCTTGAGTGAACCGTCATCACGCACATGATCCATCTTCGCTGAGTCAATGAGGTTGGCATAGCTTTCACGGACCGTACGAACATCAACATCAAAGCCCATCTCTTCGATCATCTCGGCTGCTGACTCAGAGATATTGAGGCCAGCCTGAATCAGTGTCGGGTTCTTTTCCCTGATGCTTTGCTGAGCCGTACGAATTTGATTGGCTTTTTCCTGGTCTCCCTGCTCTTCAAAATATTCTGCGGCAAAATCCAGTGCCGCAAATTGCTCAAGCACGTCGTCCGAAAATTCCTGGGCCTGTTTCAGAACCTGATTGGGGTTGAGATTGGTTTGATTACTGAAATTATTAACCAGATCTTTGAACGCCTGGGTTTCCTGAATAGCCTGTATTTTCTTGATGCGCTCAAGCAGCTTGTCAGAGAGTTCTGAACCATTGGAGAGTTTTCTGTCTTTGAGTTTGGTTTGCTTGAAGCGGTCAGCGACCATGGAAAGCTCTTCTGCACTGTCAAGCAGCGCAGAAGTGGCATCAGACCGAACCTGAACCGTTTGTCCGGCAACCTTGCCTTTGGCTCCCTGATTGCCTGCAACGTTCTGGTTACTCTCCAGAAACGATGGCGCTGATGCACCACCGGCCCTGTCGAGTGGAATAGTCATGTCATGCCTCCTGCATGCTGTGGACGGAACCCCTCAGAGTCTGAACGGAACGTCTCTGCTCAGCCTCGTGTGGTGGTTTTCAGCGTTTCGAACCAGGTTCGTATAATTTCATCCATCTTACTTTGCACAGTCTTCACCATGTCCTGTTGCAACTGCATCCACTCAGATGAACTCTGAGCCGAGTTTTCGTGGGTTTTCTGGTAGGCTTCATGCTCTTTCTGTCTTGCCTGGTGTTCTGAAGACCGATAGTTAAAGCCCGCAGAAATAATGTCACCAAAACCCGTCGCCATCTGAGCCTTCTGGGTAGCCAACTGCATCCTGACCTGCTTCTCAGCAGCGGAACCACCACCCTGTGCACCATTCATTGCAATCTTACCTGCACCTATTTTCATGGTACCGCTGACCACACCTGCTACCAGAGAGAAGATGGCGGCATTTCTTACTTCTCCTGCCTGGTGCAAAACTTCCTGCTTGGCTGCATCATACTCAGCAGCCCTGGTTTCTCTGGCGGTTCTTCGACCCTGAACCCCCATCTCGTGAAGGAGTTCAAACACAGTAAAAATGTCCACCAGCTGTTGCAGCACTCTGTCACCGATCGGGCTGCCTGTTGATAGTACGTTGGCGGCCTTTGCCATCTCTTGCAAATGAGCAAGCTGATTAATATCCATTGATTGAGCAAGCTTACCTTGAATTTTCAACGATTTAGGATCGGCCGTGGCCAACAACACATCGGCTTCTGCATCACTGAAGCCCATCTGTTTCAGTAGTTCTTTCTGTTGTTCAGTACCAAATGTCTGGCCGTTCAACAGAGCCGTCAAACGTTCTGCCTGAGCATTGCTGAATCCTTGAGAGGCAAGGGCCGATTTATTTTTCCCGGACCCGGCCTGATGAGTTGACATCAGCGAATTGCCTTCATCATCCGGATCAGCCAGTGACAGCAAGGCATCCACCTGACTTTCACTGAAACCCATGGCCTTCAGAGCGTCTTTTTTACCCTGTAAAGCTGATTCACCACCATGCAGGGACGCCAGAGAGTTACCCGCATCATCCGGATCAGCCAGTGACATCAGGGCATCGAGCTGACTCTGGCTAAAGCCCATTCCGGCGAGAACACTTCTCTTACCCTCAGCAGTTCCGAGATTATGACCATGAAGGTTACTTAAAAGACCGGCGCTGCCTTTCAAAAGATCAGCGTTTTTTTTCAGCTGCTGTAGCTGTTCCGGGCTGAGGTTGCCGCTGCGCAAACCTTCCGCCAGCTTCTGAGTATTTTCTAGAGATGACTGAGTCTGCTTACTGATATCGTTGACATCAGAACTGGCTGTTTCAAGATGGGTGGGCTTAACATCACCGGGTTTATCAAGCTCTGGTGCCCTCTTCTGTTGACCTTTCAAAACTTCGGTACTTTTGCTTTCACGGGAATATCGAAGGTTTTCGCCGTCAAGATCTCCCCGTCCGACTTCATCCAGCGGCGCTGCGCCACCTGACCCTGATGTCTGGGAACTATAGTCCACTGGCGTATTCTGTGACGCGCCTGTCTGTCCTACCTGTGACATAATCTACCTCCTTGAGACTCAGGCACGCAGGTTGCGCGCAAGTGTTGTCTTGGTTTCATGATTCGCTTTAATGATGCTGGCGGCTGTGGAGTAGCCATTCTGGAGTTCCTGGATAGCCTTTTCCAAACCTTCCATAGCATCATCTATGGCCTTCTGGATCCTGACCATTTCGGCTTTTTCTTCAAGCGCCTCTGCCCTGAATTCGTCTGCCTGGTATTTATAAACAGAAGTTCCGATATCAGCACCACCCGAAGCAATCTGACCGGCGCCCCCTATCCACTGGGCTATCTGCCCTAACTTGGTCACGATCGCAATATTTTTTGCAACAGCAGCTGATGTGGTTGCAGCCGTGTTAGCGCCTGTCGCCGTCACCGTTGCAGCGGTTGAAGACCCTGCTGCGGTACTCGATGAAGCTGTACTGGCAGCGGCTCCACCTGCACCGGCAACGCCACCTGCGAAAGCTGCACCAGCAGAAAGTGCGATCATAATGACAGACCAAAAGACCGTGGCACCAATTTTGGTATCTTGCTCAGCGTCTTCGTCACTGGCAAGGCCGTCAAAAATTTTCATCATAAAGTTGCTGGTTTCTGATGAAACCGTCATGGTGATCATAAGACCTGTCGCTGCAACCATCAGACCAGCGGCAACAACACTCAATGCACCACCGGTAAGAACTCCCGCAACAGCCAAAGCGACGGAGGCAACTGCCATGAATGCCAGTGCGATATAATTGAAAATCGACCCTACCATTTGGGATTTTTTCGATTCTTCGACTTTTGCAATGGATTCACGAATTTTGCTGATGATATTGCTACTGCGTTGCTCTGCAGCGACCTGACCTATCTTGATACTTTCCTGGTCAAAGCGGAGTCGCTCGTTCTGCAACTTTGACTGGATCTGAACCAGCATCGTGGTAGCGGAGTCTATATCAAGGGGCCTTTCAGCGTTGAGAGCTGCTTTGGTAAATGTATCAAGATCCTTCTTCAGCTCAGCTTTCAAATCATCCGGAATTTCTTTGATGGCAGAGAAACGAACCATGACATCTTCGAAAGTATTAAACAGTGTATTCAGCTTGGGATCGCCACCCCGGGCCTCCATATCTTTCAATCTGGCAGTGGCAGAGTGCATGGGAGCAAGAGCGTTTTCAGGATCTTTGGGATCAGCCACAGCCAGCACCCCATTGATTTGGGATTTGCTGAATCCCATACTTTCAAGTTCATTGCTCTTACTCTGAAGATGGTTTGTCTGCTTTCTGATGGGAAGGTTACTGTGTTCCTGAACCACCTCACCAGGCGTCCTCGGACCTTTTGCCGACTTGTCTGTTGCCTGCCCTTCCTGATGTTTCAACACTTCTGCGGTAGCCTTTTCAGACTCAGCATTTGCCGAAGGCGCATCCAGAACGGGAGCATTGATCTGTGCTTTAGGGGCTTCTCCACCTTCCGTTCTAGAGTAACTGTTCTGGTTACTAAAACCTCGCTGAACCGGATTTTCTTCATTATCAACAGCATCATAAGAAGCCTGATGAATATTTCCGGTTTGCTCTGTAGGGGCAGGCCCCTGACCGATTGAAGACATCCTTTCACCTCTTCCCTTAACTGCTCAGGTTTTCCAGCATGCTTTCGGCTCTCTGTTTTTCTTCCTCAAAAGCAGCCGCATTTCCAGCCCATTCAATGGCTGTTTCGTATGACATTTTTGCTTTTTCATTGTCACCCATTGCCAGATGACAGTCTCCGATGTAGAGCATGGGCCTGGGGTCGTCGGCATCCAGTACAGTGGCAAAAGTGAAGATCTCAATAGCATTTTCATACTGCTTCATCATTTGCTGGCAGGCACCGAGACCCAGAAAGTATTTTCGATTGAAGTGATCATAGAAACAGAGAAACTGAAAGACCTTTTGCGCCTCGTCGTACTTCCCCCCCTGATAAAGGTTATAAGCGACGCTGTATATGGCTTCCATGGCATCATCGCTCATATTTTTGAGGTCTTTGAAGGTTCCGCCTTTACCAAAGAACTCGAGAAGCATATCATCAAGTTCTTCACCTTCATTCATCTTGGCTTCTTCATTCACAGCGGGATCCTCCATGATTCACCGTAGGTTCTGAATAATCGTACTGAGTGACTGATAGTATTTGTTGACAAAGTTAGAAAGCATTTCAAAGCTTTGGTTATATTTATTTATAGTCTGCTGTAGCTTGGTTGTTTCCAGCTGGGATTGACTGGTCAAAGCTTCAATTTTGGTCTTCAAACCTTCGATATTAACTTCCCAGTCAGCTGAATTGTGATTAGTACCACTCTGGTACTTCGCGCCAAGGCTGTCCCAAAAGTCCTTGTACTCCTGACTAAAGGTTGTTGTGCCCGATGTACCGGCGTCAGCTTTTTTAGCTTTGGCTTTGGCTAACCAGTCGTTTGCTACTTCCAACTGGGCGTTCTTGTCCTGAATCGATTGAATCTGATCTCTGAGTTGAACCTCTATGATTTCCGCCCTGGCCGTTAGAACTGACATCACCAAGGCATCCAGACTGGGCTTGGAAAAATCGACAGGCTCTCCATTCAAATAGGCATTTACAGAAGCTGCACCCGGGCCAATATAATTATCTCCCTGCCAATTGCTCGGATTACTGACCTGATTCAGAAGCGAGACGGGTGTCTGGACATAGACCAGCTGCCTCGCAGCATCCGTGAGTTTGCCTGAGTACTGAAGAGAGTTGAGTGTCGACTTATCAACGGTATAAAAGTGAGTGGGTGTCAGGGAATTCCCCTGATCATCAGGGTCGGCCAGTGATAATAAAGCATCAATCTGTGCATCACTGAAACCCGCAGCTCTGAGTGAGTCTCTTTTGGCATCAGTAAGATGAACAGACCCCCGCGTGCCAGTGAGTGTTACTCCCCCCTTATTATCCACTGCCGGTGTGGAATCAGTCATAAATTGGCTCCCTGCCGCCCTGAGCAAATCACATTAGTATTAATTTAGTACATGACTTCAATGCGAAAATTTCATCAACAACATAAATTAAGAACTATTTGAAATGATTTTTATCTCTCATTTTGTCGATCACATTACTAAACCTGTCTTCGATATGTCTTTCAAGCTCATCCAGAAACTCTGCTCCCGTGATCCTTTTTCCTCTGGGTTTTTCGAGCACCTCCTTCGCGGCGTTCAGAAAGTCATTTCTGTCACTGACACCAAGACGATCGGCCCTGTTCAAAGTGTCCAGTTCAAAAGAAAGCACTCGAAGGTGGACTTGATTTTGTGAAATAGTCGGATCAAACGCCTCTGAAGCGCCTGTTCCAGAGGCAGAGGAATGTAGAGGTGTTGCCGGTTTTCCAGACTTAAGAGCTACAGGAGGAGGTGGAGGAGGTAGAGGAGGTTCTGGCACCGCATCAGAGACCCCTGCAGAAGCCCCAAATGCAGCCAGGCTCTGCTGTTTTAACAAACGCTCGGCTTTTTCTGCTTCGAGCAACTTCAGGACATGAGTCAATATTTCTCTGGCTTGTTCTGTGCCGGGACTGGCCAGCGCTCCCTGGGTCATGACCATCAGCTGACCCAGGGAAGCATCGCTCATTCTGGGCAGCATCTCTTTCATTTTCGACAGAAAATCAGCCAGAGCCTGCTCTCTCTCAGTGGCTGATGTGGCATTCATCATAGCTTCTGCCGCACTCAAAATAGCGTTTGTGACCGATTTGAATTCATTATCGCGGGGATCAAAATTCTTATCTCTACTCAATACATCGGCAATAGCCTCTGAAATCACTTCTGAGAGAGGCAAGCCTGCCTGCATCCCTGAAGAAACTTGCTCTAAAAGTGCCTCGGGGTCTCCATTAATCCCGCTTTGCTGAGCAAACTTCCTTAGCCTTTTTTTGGCTTCGTCTTCATCCAGAGAACCATCTTCCCTGACAGGAATCGGGCCATCGCCCTGAGTGAGGGCTTCCAGAATGGGTTTGCGAACAGCCATGAACTTGCCATCATCGACATTGTTTTCAACCGGCTTGGATTTAGACTCATCAGGTTTTGGCTCAGGCTTATCAGGTTTAGGTTCAGGCGGGTTAACCGGAACATCACCTGGGGCAGCCACGATCTCGGTGAGGCCCATACTCAACATCATTATTCCACAAGCGTATATACAAAGTCCTGCTGGGGGAAAAGCAATGCTTGCGAGTGCCCCTATGCCCACCAGAACACCACCCACTGCGGTGACCGTTGACTCTTTTTTGTGTTTATCGAAAAAACCAAGCTTGGGCTGAAGCTGATTCTTGAATGCTTCTTTTCTGCTTTGCACATCAGGATCATCGGATGAGCTGACAGACACGTGGGGTCGCGCAGAAGGTGAAATCGCTGTTGGTGAAATGGATTCATCATTCGAGTCAGGGGCAGGACTGTCCCCATGCTCACCCGGAGATGTTTGCTCAGGTTCTTCGTGAAGCTGTGCACTTTCATCACTGTGCGGATCAGATGCTGTAGATGATTCATAAAGTCCGGAAAGTTCGGGAGGGCTGGTTCTGGAAGACTTTCTGGAGGCTTGCAGCGAATCCAATATTTTAGAAGCTTCATCATCTTTCATGGAATCTTTCAGCTTTGAATTCGTCAGCGCTGGCAAATCTTTACGGGCACTGGCAGTACGTGAGTGTATACTCTCTGGCGCTGGGCTCGAAACTTCAGAACCACGCCCCCCAATGAGACTCTTTCCCGGCGTTCCGGTTACATTTCTGGGACCCAACCGGCCCGATTCATCAGCCTTATGCTCTGGTGGCACCAAATCAACAGGTGATGTAGTTTGAGTTTCGACTCCCGTCGTTCTCCCTTCCATAAACCTTCTTCCAAAAGTTCGTCATGTACTTCAATAAAGCTTAGATGAACTATCGCTTTGGCAGGAGATTTAATACTCAAAGAGAATAAGTAAGCCTTCACTATCCAGCCAATTTTTTGGCACTTCAACCCAACCGTCACCCAGTGACTTCAACTGAACTGCACCTGACCATGTTCATAACCCAGAACACTACTCCAGCATTTTCGAGATACAGCCCGTTCCGGGCATAAGGCTTCAGGTGAGAGAGCAGAACGACCTACACAGCTTTTTGTTTGGCTGGTGTTTCATAAAATTCCAACACCGCTGACATGACATCTTTAGGACTGAGCATCCCGACCAGAGCACCGTCATCAACAACGGGGACCCTGAAAGCGTGGGCTTTCATAAAGTGTTCGTAAGCAGTAATGATATTGTCGAAGGGCGATACGGTGAGGACTTCCCGGGTCATACTTTCTCCCACAAGACTGCCTTCCTGGGAAAAATACCCTCCCATCAAAGTTCCCTGGAGACAGTCGGTTTCTGAGAGGATACCGACCACGCCCCCACTCTCATCGACAACCGGTACGGCCGTAATATCGTTGTGGAGCAGTATTCGTATGGCCTCAACCACTTCCATAGTTGGTGGAATGGTGATCACCTGAGGTGTCATGCAGTCTTTAACTTTGATTGATCTCATAAAACCTCTCCGGTTATTCTGAGCAGTCAGGAGCAATATGACCCTTACAGTATTCTACTCTTTTTCGAACAATGTCCAGTTGCCAAAGGAACATACTTCATAAAGTCTTGTTCACAACGGAGACAACTCCCTTCAGGAACTCTATAATGGCCAGCTTTCCATCCATTTACCTCTGTAATCGAAATAAGGCAAAGGTATACACATGAGCTATGCAAATATCCCGGCAGGTAAGAGTCTGCCTGAAGATATCTATGTTGCCATCGAAATTCCGGCCAATGCGTCACCCATCAAGTATGAAATTGATAAGGATGTCGATGCTCTGATGGTAGACCGTTTCATGGCTACCCCCATGTTCTACCCTGCCAACTATGGTTACATTCCCCAGACTCTGGCGGACGATGGTGACCCTCTGGACGTTCTGGTAGTGACGCCTTACCCTGTTGTTCCGGGTTCTGTCATCCGCTGCCGTGCGGTCGGCATGCTGAACATGTCAGACGAGAGTGGTCAGGACGAGAAACTGATTGCAGTTCCTCACGAGAAGCTGTCTGCGCTTTACAACGATGTGCAGGAATACTCTGATCTGCCAGAACTCTTGCTGAAGCAAATCGAGCATTTCTTCGAGAACTACAAAGATCTGGAACCCGGAAAGTGGGTCAAGATTGAGGGCTGGGAAGGCAAAGAAGCTGCCTTTGAAGTCATCAAAAAGTCTGCAGCAAACTACAAAGGCTGAAGGGATTAACGCAGTAAACTATTTTTATAAGCGGTTTATTAATCCTATGATGGTGCTGAAGATGTCATCTCCAGCACCATTAGCGGACTCGGGAGCTTGCATCCCGGCCATTTCACTTCACAATTAAAGAACCAGAAACAAGAACAGTTGGTTTTACATGGTTCAGCTATTCATAAGCAATCAAAAATCTTACCTCAGTACCTTTTTCATCATTCTTTTTACCTGGGCTTTTTCCAGTGGTGCTCCTGCTAATTTAAACGCACTATTGGGATCCGGAACACAGCAATTTTTGCCCGTTGAAGAAGCGTTTCAGCTGGAAGCAGAGATCGAAAACAACACACTGCTCCTGCACTTTCTGGTAACACCTGAGCATTATCTTTACAAGGATCGATTCAGCTTTTCCGGTAATGAAAGCACTACCCTGCTTGGTGAGCCAATATTTCCCAAAGGCAAACAGAAGTACGACATTAACTTTGAACAGGACATGGAGGTCTTTCCAAAAAATGTCACTGTCAAAATTCCTGTCAAGAGTTCTGAATCCGAGCCCCAATTCCAGATAAGATTTCAGGGCTGTGCTGATGCGGGCCTTTGCTATCCACCACAGACTCTTACTATTACTCTGCCAAACCCCCATGTCTCCAGTAATGATCGGGTCAGGTCTTCTGAAAAGACGCCGGATGACGGCAAAGATCAGAGCATCCCGGAATCCTTTGTCGACAAGAACCTTCCTGTTACACTTCTGCTGTTTTTACTGGCGGGGCTGGGGCTGGCCTTCACCCCCTGTGTACTCCCGATGATTCCTATTCTCTCCAGTCTGCTGGTAGGCGCTGCAGCAAAGGGAGCCAGTCGAAAAAGAACACTCACTCTGTCCATCATTTATGTGCTCAGTATGTCAATCACCTTCGCTCTGGCTGGCACTTTGATGGGGCTTTTCGGGGCAAGCCTGAACCTGCAGGCAAAACTTCAATCACCCTGGCTATTGATCCCCTTTGCCATTCTCTTCGTTATTCTGGCTCTGAGCATGTTTGGTCTTTATGAGCTCCAGCTTCCGGAAAAGCTCAGGGATCGTCTGAACAAACAACCTCAGAAGTCAGGAAGTCTTTCAGGTGCAGCCGTCATGGGGGTTTTATCAGCCCTGGTGGTATCACCGTGTGTCTCAGCACCCTTGGCAGGCGCACTGATTTACATCAGCTCAACAGGTGACGCACTCATTGGCGGACTCTCCCTGCTGGCTCTTGGCCTGGGAATGGGGCTGCCACTGCTATTGATTGGTCTGGGTGGCAAGAGCCTGCTACCAAAAGCAGGCGGTTGGATGGAAAATGTCAAACGCTGCTTTGGCTTCCTGCTGCTTGGCGTTGCCATCTGGATGCTGGAGAGGGTTATTTCAGCACCACTCACGCTCTTTCTCTGGGGAACACTGGCACTTGGTGGTGCTGTCTGTCTTGGCGCTATGGACTTCAGCAAGAAAGCCGGAGCCGCTTTATTTTTTCAGGCGCTCGGCCTGGTTCTCCTGATCTATGGCACTCTGCTGATCATCGGAGCAGCTCAAGGTCAGAACGACCCATTACAACCCCTTGGCAGAAACAGCCAGCCCGCTGAAAACCTTTCAGCAGGGTATTCTTTTCAAACAGTGACAACGGTTAAAGCGCTTTTGGCCCAGCTGGAAATGGCCAGGAAGAATGGCAAAGCCGCGATGATTGATGTTTATGCGGACTGGTGCATTTCCTGCAAGGTTATGGAAAGAAACGTTTTTCCTGAAGCTATTGCCAAAGTCAGCCCAGACAACTGGCATTTCATCAAATTTGATATAACCGCCAACACCCCCGAACAACTCATCTGGCTGAACAATTATCAATTGTTTGGCCCACCTTCCTTGCTATTTTTCGACACCTATGGTCAGGAGCGGAGCGAACTTCGCTCTCTGGGAGAGATTACCTCCTCTGAACTCCAGAAAAAACTGAATCAGGCGCTTTCTCCATAAATCTGGATCTAACATCATCGTTCTGGGCTTATATGGCTTTGAAATGCTTGGTAACTGTCTTTAACGTTCAGTAACACGCACGAACTAGACCCTTTGATTTCATTGCGGCACAATAAAAGCCAACATGAGAGGATACAGATGGCAACAATACTTGTTCTTAATGGCCCCAATCTGAACCTGCTGGGAACCAGAGAGCCCGGCGTTTATGGTGCCACCACACTGGAACAAATTGATCATATTCTGACTCAACAGGCTCAAGTGGCTGGTTACCAGCTCAGTTGCTTCCAAAGCAACGCTGAGCATGAACTCATAGAACGGATTCATAAAGCCTCTGAAGAACGGGTTAATTTCATCATTATTAATCCTGCGGCTTACACTCATACCAGTGTTGCTATCAGAGATGCCCTGCTGGGTGTTGCCATTCCCTTTGTTGAAGTTCACTTGTCCAATATCCATCGACGGGAGGCTTTCCGACATCATTCCTATTTTAGTGATGTCGCAGAAGGCGTAATCGCTGGACTCGGACCCAAAGGCTATGAGTTTGGTCTGGCCTATGCCATTGACCTGCTCAGTCAGAAGTCATAGAGGCTACTCGTGACTGACTGCATATTCAGAATGTTCTTCTGAAAAGCCAACTTCTCATAAAGCTAAGAAGCCAGGCGCAGAAAATCACTTCTTCTCTTTTCGGGAATAAAATGATTTTCACATTAAAACAATCAGGGCTGCATGATTGAGTGCTCCCAAGAACATCCTATTAACCACGGGGCAGTTTCTCCCTGTCCAACAGCATTTGAGATTGACGATGGACATCCGAAAAGTAAAAAAGCTCATTGAGCTGCTGGAAGAGTCTGGAATTGACGAGCTGGAAATTCACGAAGGTGAAGAATCTGTTCGTATCAGCCGTTATTCCCGGAATGCTCCGGTAGCCTCACTCGCTGCTCCTCAGGTTATTCCTGCTGCAGTTCCAGCTTCAGCTCCTGTGGCAGCTGTACCTGAAGCTCCGACAGCAGCCCCGGCGGCCGAAACCAGACCTCAGCTGTCAGGTCATCATGTAAAATCTCCAATGGTCGGCACTTTCTACACAGCATCTTCACCCAGCTCACCGGTTTTTGTTGAGCTGGGTCAGCAAGTTAAAGAAGGCGATGTTCTCTGCATTGTCGAAGCCATGAAGATGATGAACCAGATCAAGGCCGACAAGTCAGGCACCATCGAAGCCATTCTGGTTGAAAACGGTCAACCCGTTGAATACGACCAGCCCCTGTTCATTATTGCCTGAGACAGATGCCATGCTGGATAAAATCGTAATCGCCAACCGGGGCGAAATAGCCCTTAGGGTATTGCGGGCCTGTAAAGAACTCGGCATCAAAACCGTAGCCGTGCACTCCAAGGCTGATGAAAGCCTCATGCACGTGCGTCTGGCTGACGAGTCTGTCTGCATTGGTCCCAACAGCCCTACTGAAAGCTACCTGAATATCCCGGCTATTATCAGTGCTGCAGAAGTGACTGACGCCAATGGTATCCACCCTGGCTACGGCTTTCTCTCAGAAAATGCCGATTTTGCCGAACAGGTAGAACGCAGCGGGTTCACCTTTATTGGTCCAAAACCAGACGTTATTCGCCTGATGGGTGATAAGGTATCAGCCATTGCCGCCATGAAAAAAGCCGGTGTTCCAACCGTTCCAGGCTCTGACGGCCCCATCACAGAAGATGATGAACACACACTGGATATTGCTCACCGCATTGGTTACCCGGTCATTATCAAAGCATCAGGTGGTGGCGGTGGTCGAGGGATGCGAGTCGTTCACAGCGAATCCGATCTTCTCAATGCCATCAGCTTAACCCAGTCTGAAGCCAAAGCAGCCTTCAATAACGACGTGGTCTATCTGGAGAAATTCCTGGGAAATCCTCGTCACGTTGAATTCCAGGTACTGTCAGACAGCCACGGCAATGCTATTCATCTGGGGGATCGTGACTGCTCTTTGCAGCGACGCCACCAGAAAGTCATTGAAGAAGCGCCTGCACCTGACATTGATCAGGATGCCAGAGCCACGGTAGCAGCAGCCTGTACCAAGGCCTGTATAGAAATTGGTTATACCGGTGCAGGTACTTTCGAATTTCTGTATGAAGATGGCCAGTTCTACTTCATCGAGATGAACACTCGTGTGCAGGTTGAACACCCTGTAACAGAAATGATTTCCGGCGTGGATATTGTCAGAGAACAGATTCGCATTGCCAGTGGTCTGCCTTTGAGCATCTCCCAGGAAGAAGTTGAACTTCAGGGCCATGCTTTTGAATGTCGTATCAATGCCGAAGACCCAAAAACCTTTATGCCTTCTCCGGGTCTGGTCAACCAGTTCCACTCTCCTGGCGGTAATGGTGTTCGGGTAGATTCTCATCTTTACAGTGGCTACAGCATTCCTCCCTACTATGATTCACTGATAGCCAAGATCATCACCTATGGTCCAGATCGTGAAACCGCTCTGTTAAGAATGAGAAATGCATTGGATGAAGCGGTTGTAGATGGCATTCGTACAAATATCCCACTGCACCAGGAGCTGGTGAAGGACAAAAACTTCCAGAAAGGAGGCGTTAGCATCCATTATCTGGAGAAGAAGCTTGAAGATGCCTGATCTTGCTTCCAAAGCTCTCTGAAAACTGCTTTCAGAGAGCTTCCTCCCTCTTCTACTTTATTAACTCTTGTCCCACTTCCTCAATCAGCTAGAATGAGACGGACCCGACAGGAAACTTATTCTGCCATTCACCCCAATCTGTAAGCCCATACCCATGCCCTGGATACAAATCAAACTAGACACCTCTTCCGATCATGCTGAAGAACTGGAAGACCTGCTTCTGGAAGCCGGAGCCAGTGCCGTAACCCTTCAGGACGGTAAAGATCAGCCCCTGTTCGAGCCCGAGCCAGGCAGCACCCCGCTGTGGCAACATACCATGGTCATTGGACTCTTCGATGCCCATAAAGATATGGACGCCGTAGTAGAGCACATACAGACTCAATACCAGCAAAGCCCATTTCCTGACCACAAGGTTGAAATTGTCGAAGACAAGGATTGGGAAAGAGAATGGATGACCCACTTTGTGCCCATGCAATTTGGTACAAAACTCTGGGTCTGCCCCAGCTGGAAAGAGATTCCGGAACCTGATGCCATTAACCTGATGCTTGACCCGGGTCTTGCTTTTGGAACAGGCACTCATCCAACCACAGCTCTGTGTCTGGAGTGGCTGGAAAAACAGGAAAGCTTAGAAAATCAGTCGGTTATCGATTACGGGTGTGGATCTGGAATACTGGCGATTGCAGCATTATTACTGGGTGCTAAAACCGTAACCGGGGTCGATCTTGACCCTCAGGCACTGGAAGCAACTATAGATAACGCCGAAAGGAACAAGATCGCCCCGGAAAAACTGAAAGTTTATTTGCCGGATCAGGCTCCAAAGGATTCAGCAGACGTTGTCATCGCCAACATACTCGCTGGCCCACTGGTAGAATTGGCACCGACACTGGCGAGCTATCTCGACAACGGCGGGAAGATCGCTCTGTCGGGTATCCTTTCTAAACAGCAAGACATTATCGTCAGCACCTACTCTCAATGGTTCGAACTGGAGCCTGCTATGCACCATGAAGACTGGATTCTGGTGACCGGAACCCGAAAGTAACAACTAAAAAAACGCGGCATTTTTCGATACCAGGCTCATTTCAGGCTGCTGTCCGGGAGATTTTATCTTTTGGACAGTAGACATCCTTTGCAGCTCTTTGATCTAATAATCCCCACTCAATCAAGACAGTAACCCATGCAGGCTTCATGACCAGCTCTCGAATCACCCGCTGCCCAAAATGCCAGACCTCCTTTAAAGTGACCCAGGCACAATTACGAGCTGCCGGTGGCTCCGTTCGTTGCGGTTCCTGTCTCGAGGTGTTTGATGCCCAATCAAACATGTCCGCAGACGCTGCTCCAGAAAAGCCACTCCAGATGAAGCCGCAGATCAAACCTTATAAAAAACAATCGAGCCAGCCCGACAAAACAGCAAAACAAAACGCTGCCCAAAACAGCAAGCCTGAAGCCAGTTCAATAAAAGCTATCGAACCACCTTCTGAAGAAGAGGCCCCCTTCCACTCTTTTCTCGACACTCTGGACAATGAGCACGTTGAAGTTGATGAAGAACCGGGACGAAGTTCCCTGAAAATTGCTGGCTGGCTCACTCTAATCCTGATTTTCTCTATCACTCTTGCAGGGCAATACGCCTGGTTCAACAGAGATCAGCTTTCACTCGACCCGCGATTGAGACCAGCATATACTTTTAGTTGCCGATACCTGAAGTGCTCTCTTCCTGCATTGGTAAACATCAACGCCATTAAGAGCCTGCAACTGCATATCCGCAGCCACCCTCTGCAAAGCGAAGGACTGGTTGTAGACTCAGTGATTATCAATGAAGCCACATTCCCACAACCCTGGCCTCGCCTTGAATTAACATTTAGTGACATTAACGGACAGCCCGTAGCCAGCAGACGTTTTCGCCCCAAAGAATATCTGGGCGGAGCCCTGGCCGGTTCCAGAGAGATACCCAGCGGACAACCCGTAAGGCTCAGCATGGAAATCGTTGACCCCGGCAATGGAGCCACCAACTATCAATTGCGCTTTTTACCTGTCAAAAAGCGCTGATTAAAGTTAAAAAAACCTGTAAACCTTGCTTATCTGGTGTTTTACCGACGAAGGCATCTCGAAAACCAACTCAAGAAATTGCAATAAGTGCTTGACCCAGATCAAAAAAGCAATCAGATCACTTAAGTTATTACTTGCGGTTTTTCCCGAAAAAGTCACTATACAACGCCCTTGGCAAGGTTATATTTCGCAACAGGACACTGCTACGTGGTAATAACTGCTCCTGAAGATAAGTGCTATTCCAGTGAGAGCCAACAACAGAACCCTCTTTCGTCTAAAAATTGTACAGAGTATTATACCCGGCTACGCCTGCCTGATCTCCTGAACAGAGACGCTGAAAGTCGTACAAATAAATAGTTGAAAACTCCGCAAGATCAGCCTCTTGCTTTTTTCATAATTCCGAGCAGCGATTTAAATCACTTGAGACGGTTTTATCGCACTCTGGGCACTACTAACGCTGGATTGAGGCAAATCACCTTGTTGAAGATTGGTCCATACGCTATTCAAAGCCCGGTTATCCTGGCCCCTATGGCCGGAGTAACAGACCGCCCATTCAGGCAGCTGTGCTTGAGAATGGGGGCGGGTATGGCCGTCTCAGAAATGGTGACCAGCAACCCAAAACTCTGGAACACCCGGAAGTCTCGACTGAGAATGGACCATCACGCTGAAGAATTCGAACCTCGTTCTGTTCAAATTGCAGGCAGTGACCCGGAGCAAATGGCCATCGCGGCTCGCCTGAACCAGGAACGAGGCGCCCAGATCATTGATATCAACATGGGCTGCCCTGCCAAAAAAGTCTGTAACAAAGCGGCTGGCTCTGCTCTGATGAGAGAACCTGAACTGGTAGAGCAAATACTGAAGTCGGTGGTTCAGGCGGTTGATATCCCGGTCACCCTCAAGACACGTACCGGCTGGTGCCCCGAAAACAGAAACGGCCTCGACATTGCCTTAATGGCACAGGACTGCGGTATAACCGCTCTGGCCATTCATGGCAGAACCCGTCAGTGTATGTACAAAGGTGAGGCCGAATACGAGACCATTGCCCGGATTTGTGAATCCCTGGAAATTCCAGTGATTGCCAATGGCGATATTACCTCTCCCGAGAAAGCAAAAACGGTACTGGATGTCACAGGCGCAGACGCGATTATGGTGGGCCGTGCAGCCCAGGGGAAACCCTGGATATTCAGAGAGATTAACCACTTTCTTGAACAGGGTGAACACCTGCCAGCGCCCGAAAACAAAGAGATTCAGTCCATTTTAACAGGTCACCTTGCTGCGCTTCACGAGTTTTACGGTGAAGTCCAGGGTGTGCGCATCGCCAGAAAACACGTTGGCTGGTATTTGCAGGCCAGTCCATCAGGCGCCAGTCTTCGCAAACGATTCAACAGACTGGAGTCTGCAGAAGAACAAGAAAACTGCATACTGGAGTATTTTCAAACCTTAAGTCATCACAAGGATATTGCAGCATGACGGCATCCCATATTATTACTGACGAACCCTCTGTTAATGGACAGGCATTGACCAGCCCTATCGAGAGTGAAACACAGACACTCCGCGACAGCGTTGAAAAAGCAATGAACAACTACTTTAGCCATCTGGATGGTCAGGAAGTGACTGATGTTTACCAGATGGTCCTTTCTGAAGTAGAAGCCCCCCTTCTGGAAACGGTTATGGCTTACGTCAAGGGTAACCAGACCAGGGCCTCTGTCCTGCTTGGGCTGAACCGTGGCACACTGAGAAAGAAACTCAAGCAATACGACCTGCTCTAATCCCCGCCTTAAAGTCGTATTATGCCATCTGACGTGAATACGACTTTATGCGCCCCCCTTGCCTTTACAACCTGCGCAAAGACAAATCCCGTATCTTTTCGAAGAATAACAGGTCAGTAATAACCCTCATATCAGCCTGGGGTGGTAGCATTATTTCTGTATTTCCCTCTATTCCCGAGAATCGGATGCTGCGAAGCAGGACAAATCCAGCTAGAATCAGTCAGCTTTTCAGGCAACGATTTTTCAGTGAGTAAAGGAACGATGGCAAACGATTTCGAACAGCCACCTCTTCGAAGAGCCCTGATCAGTGTCTCAAACAAAACCGGCATAGTTGAATTTGCCCGGGCACTGCACCAGCGCTCAGTAGAAATCCTATCCACGGGCGGCACCTACAAACTGCTGGTTGAGCACGATATTCCCGCTGTGGAAATCTCCAGTTACACAGGCTTTCCGGAAATGATGGACGGCAGAGTCAAAACCCTGCACCCCAAAGTTCACGGAGGCATTCTCGGTCGCTCCGGTCAGGATGAAGCCGTCATGAGCGAACACGGTATCGACCCAATCGATCTGGTTGTTGTCAACCTCTACCCTTTCGAACAGACAGTGAGCCGCGAAGATTGCACCCTGGAGATGGCTATTGAGAACATTGATATTGGTGGTCCTACCATGGTTCGTGCTGCTGCCAAGAACCACAGGGACACCACTATTGTTGTCAACGCAGAAGACTACACCCAGGTACTCTCTGAGCTGGATGAAAACAATGGTTCTGTCTCTGCAGCGACTCGCTTTGACCTTGCTGTAAAGGCCTTTGAACATACTGCTCATTACGATGGCGCAATTGCCAACTACCTCGGAACATTAACAGGCAACAAGGACGAACCAGAAGCCTTTCCTCGCACCTTTAACCGTCAGTACAAGAAAGTCCAGGACATGCGTTATGGCGAAAACCCTCATCAGAAAGCCGCCTTCTATGTAGAAGAACCTGCTCCTGCAGGTACCGTTTCCAGTGCTCGAAAGATTCAGGGCAAGGCACTCTCTTTCAATAACATTGCTGACACCGATGCGGCTCTGGAGTGTGTCAAGGCCTTTGAAGCTCCAGCCTGCGTCATCGTCAAACACGCCAATCCATGTGGCGTAGCCATCGGTACCGACATCCTGGAGGCCTATAACAGAGCCTACACAACCGACCCTACATCCGCCTTTGGTGGCATCATAGCCTTTAACAGAAAGCTCGATGCAGTCACTGCCAAAGCCATCATTGATCGTCAGTTTGTAGAAGTCATCATAGCGCCGGAAATCGACGGCGAAGCAGAAACCATTCTTCAGAACAAAAAGAATATCCGCCTGCTGTGCTGCGGCACCCTGCCAGAAACTGCCGGGCATTTTCTGGATTTCAAACGAGTCAATGGCGGACTGCTGATTCAAGACGGTGACATCAGGGTAACCAGCGTTCAGGAACTGAAATCAGTGACAGAGAGAGCTCCCACTGAAGCAGAACTGAGCGATCTGCAGTTCGCCTGGAAAGTGGGTAAATTTGTTAAGTCAAACGCGATTGTTTACGCCAGAGATCATCAAACCATTGGTATTGGTGCAGGTCAGATGAGCCGGGTATACAGTGCCCGCATTGCTGGCATCAAAGCCGCTGATGAAAACCTGGAAGTCCGTGGGTCTGTGATGGCATCAGACGCCTTCTTCCCATTCAGAGATGGCATTGATGCGGCCGCCAGTGCCGGAGTTACCGCTGTCATCCAGCCAGGCGGCTCCATGAGAGATCAGGAAGTGATTGATGCTGCCAACGAGGCTGGCATTGCCATGGTATTCACTGGCGTCAGGCATTTCCGCCACTGATCGCTGGTAAGAGGCATTTAATGTGTCTCTTTTTTCACTCGCTTTACGACCAATGACAAACACTGGTTATTCACCACCAGACTTCCCGGGGACAGGCAACCTATGAAAGTACTCATCATCGGCAGCGGCGGACGCGAACATGCGCTCGCCTGGAAAGTAGCTCAGGACAACAACGTAGAGCAGGTTTTTGTAGCGCCTGGAAACGCAGGGACGGCTCTTGAGCCAGGAATCACCAACATCAGCATTGATGTACTTGAACTCGATAAACTGGTTGAATTCACCGTTAAAGAAAACATCGACCTGACCATTGTTGGCCCCGAAGCCCCTTTAGTGGCCGGTGTCGTTGACCGCTTTGAAGAAGCCAATCTCATCATCTTCGGCCCCTCACAAGGCGCCGCTCAGCTCGAAGGTTCAAAGGCTTTCAGCAAAGACTTCCTGGCTCGTCACAAAATTCCTACTGCTGACTATCAAAACTTCACTGACATTGATCAAGCCAAAGCCTACGTCCGCGAGAAAGGTGCCCCCATTGTCGTAAAGGCGGACGGACTGGCCGCTGGCAAAGGCGTCATTCTTGCTGACACAGAAGAGCAGGCATTTGCTGCCATTGATGACATGCTGGCTGGCAACGCCTTTGGTGAAGCGGGGCACCGGGTGGTTATTGAAGAATTCCTTCAAGGCGAAGAAGCCAGCTTTATTGTTATGGTTGATGGTAAAAACATTTTGCCACTGGTTACCAGCCAGGATCATAAGGCCAGAAATGACGGTGACAAAGGCCCTAACACGGGTGGTATGGGTGCTTACTCTCCTGCGCCGGTAGTGACTCAGCTTATTCACGAACGCGCCATGCAGGAAGTGATCATTCCTACCGTGGAAGGCATGGCCGCCGAAGGCAACACCTACAAGGGTTTTTTGTACGCAGGCCTGATGATTGACGACAAAGGCACGCCCAAAGTGCTGGAATTCAACTGTCGTTTTGGTGACCCTGAAACACAACCCATTATGATGCGCCTTCAATCCAGTCTCACTGAACTTTGCCTCGCCGGTGCAACAGCTAAACTGGATCAGGTGGAAGCCCGCTGGGATGAACGAACAGCACTGGGGGTTGTTATGGCCGCAGGTGGCTACCCTGAGAAATACCACAAAGGCGACATCATCACTGGCATTGACGAAGCCAACTCAACAGACTGCAAAGTGTTTCATGCCGGCACACAGCTCAGTGGAGAACAAATAGTGACCCATGGCGGTCGCGTACTGTGTGTCACCGCCCTGGGCAGCAGCGTTAAAGAGGCACAGAACAAAGCCTACCAGGCTTGCTCAAAGATTCAGTGGAATAATGCTTATTTCAGGACTGACATTGGCTATCGCGCCATAGCCAGAGAGCATTGAGCACTTGATACTTTTCAGATGGAGCGGACAGGATGACCGCTCCCTCAGCTGATCTCAGCTTAACCCACTCAAATAAACGTCCACCGACTAATAGAATAAAAATTCATAAAGCAGTTATCCCGAAAGCAAAATAACTTTCAAAGTAAAGTTATATAAAATTGCAACAATTTCACTTTTTCGCAGGGCAGCTTAGGGTATACTCAGCAACAATGGAAAAATGGAATTTTCAATAAATATTATGAGAGTTGTATTCAACCGCCTGTTATCCATTGCCCCCCATCCACCCTCAGGTGAAGAGTCAGTGTCACGACTCTCCATCAGGGTTGGATTCTGGATTAATGTAGTCTTACTGCTGTTTCTGGCTGCCTTTGGTGCACAAGTATTCAGTGCTGAAAAGGTCACTGATCAGCTGCCTGGTAAGGTTTCTATCAATCTCGAGCCATTCTCAAGCATTTTCATTGATCCGGAAAGCTCCCTTGAGCTGAATCAAATCAATGATCTGAATTACCTGTTTCGTTTTGCTCCCTGGCAGAAAGAAAGTCTCTACTTCACCAGCCAAAAAGGCACGGCCTGGATCAAGATATCACTGCCTGAGGACGTCAACGTTAAGCCTGTGCCCATTCTCTGGCTTCGGCCGCCACCCGGCGTATCACTTAATGTCTATATTTCAGGCCCAAAGTATTACAAGCAACTTCCAAATAAACGACAGCCAAACAGTAATATTTATCTCTATAATCTGACGCCCTATGCAGATAAGAAACTGGATGTGTTTATTGAAATACCCGCAGCCGCCGCAGGCAGCTTACTTGCCTATCTAAAGTCTCCCAGAGCATTTCTCAGTGATCAGGCATTTGTACACTGGCAAACTGGCTGGCTGCTAGCCCTATTTATCGCCACAATGATTATGAATGCCATTAACTGGTTTAATTATCACAAGAAGGCCTATATCTTCTTGGCTGGCTTCGGCTTGATGGGCTCAATGTTTTTGATAAGCTGGCAGGGATTGTTCAATATCAGCGAGTTCGGAGCAGGTTGGCTGCAGAACCTGATGATGAACGCCTCACTGATCGTTGGAACCATTCTGATCAGTCAGATAGCTCGCATCAGCTTGACGGGAAACAATGTCAACCTTATCTACTGCTTTAACATACTTTCTATCATCTCGGCATCATTACTGATTCTTGCTTTAACGGGTACCTTTGCATCTCTGGAACACAGCCTGATGATCAACCTGCTGACGACTCAGGTCTTCTGGTATTGCAGTCTGTTCATCAGAGTACCCGGTGCACTGAAGATTCCTGCCTGGCTTTCCACCCCTTATGCGATTATCCACCTGGTGACCTCTCTAGCTATCCTGGGCGTTACCAATCACAACCCCATAGCTGCCACCTGGATACTGCTTCAAGCGACCTCGATAAACATTCTTGCCTTCAGCTTTTATTTTGCCAGCCAGAGGCATTTGCGAACTGAATCAGGACTTTCAAAGAATCCATCACTCAGCCCGGCACCCAAATCCCAGATGGCAAAAGATAATGATCTTTTCAACGCAATGGGTCATGAACTGAGAACACCTCTGAATGGCGTACTGGGAATGTCTGAACTACTCCAGAGTACACAGCTGACCCCCAAACAGGAAAACTATGTTGAAACCCTGAGATATGCAGGCAATGAGCTCAGCAACCTGATTAACCTGCTTTCTGAAGCATGGAAACTTGAGCAAAACGAAGCCAGCCCTGATATTAAACCCTACGATATCAATGAATTTCTGAACGACTGCCTCTTTAAATTCCGTTTACGGGCAGAACAACTAAATACTGAGCTGATCAGCTTTGTACACCCTGATGTCCCGGATATCAGTGAAACAGATACACGTCAGTTATCACTCATTTTGGAAAGTACCCTGATTCATATCTTCCGCCATATTAAAAACAGTGAAGTCATGATTTCTGTCAATCAGACCTCTCAGCTACCTGGCTCAGAGCCGAAAAGCCAACAACAGAGTAAAGACGGCTACATTCTTTATCAGATCAGGTACAGTCAGGGACAACAAGTCCTGAACCTGCCAGAGAACACCAATGAACTGAGCTACTCTGAAGCGAAACGACAGGCCGACATTAGCATGCAACTTTACATTACCATCCAATTAATTGAGGCCTTGTCGGGACACTTCGGCATCATGAACCAAGGCAGCACGCACATCTGGTTTGCCATTCCACATAAGGAACAAACAACAGATGTCATTCATCGGGATGAACAACCACTTTTCTATGACAAAAATGTCAAAGCACTCATTGTTGATGACAATAAAACCTGTAGACAGGTTCTGGCCCAACAATGTGCCCTGATGGGTATCAATACTCTGGATGCTGAAGACGGTCGGGAAGCACTGGCAATGATACGCAACGAAGCCTATTTGGGAAGAGACTTCGACGTGATCATCCTTGACCACCATATGCCTGGTATGAATGGCATCCAGATGTTAGAGAGGCTTCAGGAAGAAAGTCAGATAGAAATCCCGGGAATCATCATGCTCACGGGCGCCACAAACCCACCCGGAAAACAGCGTGCAGAGCGACTGGGAATCAGTAGATTCCTGACCAAACCGGCTGAATACAAAACACTCCAGAAGACACTATCACAAGTATTGGGAGAAAGAACTCCGTCAAGATGAGAATAAAACAGCCTGATGTCAGATAACATCAGACCTAGGAGCCTGACCGAGAATAGCGCCCGTAGCGAGGACGGCAGAAAATTGAGGATGAAAATTCGGTTTTGTGAGGAGAATAGCGAGCTATTTGACGAACAAAAGCGGATTTTCAGACCAATTTGCTGCCGCCGCAGTAGGGCAGTCTATTCTCGGTCAGGCTCCTAGAATGCAACCAGTTATTGTAGGTGGTATCGAGCTGATAATTCATGAACCGCATCGACAAAGACTTTGGCTCTATCAGGCTCGACAAACTGATGAATGCCGTGACCCAGATTGAATACATGACCTTCACCCGGACCGAAATCTCCAAGAATTTTAGCCACCTCTTCTCTTATACGCTCTGGTGATGCATAGAGAACCGATGGATCCATATTGCCCTGTAGCGCGACTTTATCCCCTACACGACGACGTGCACCAGAAATATCTGTCGTCCAATCCAGACCCAGAGCATCAGTGCCCGTTGCAGCCATAGATTCAAGCCACTGACCACCATTTTTGGTAAACAGAATGACGGGCACCTTCCTACCCTCATGTTCTCTGATCAAACCTGAAACAATCTTTTCCATGTACTTTAGAGAAAATACCTTGTAGCACTCTGGTGAGAGTGCTCCTCCCCAGGTATCAAAGATTTGAACAGCCTGAGCTCCCGCCTTAATCTGAGCGTTCAGATAGCTTGTCACAGAATCAGCCAGAACATCTAACAATTGAGACAATACCTGAGGCTGATCAAACATCATCGCTTTGATACGACGAAAGTCTTTACTGGTTCCCCCTTCAACCATGTAGGTAGCCAGTGTCCATGGGCTGCCGGAAAAACCAATCAGAGGTACACGTCCATTCAGCTCCGAGCGGATGGTTCGTACTGCATCCATGACATAACCCAGATCCTTTTCAGGATCAGTAACAGACAGAGCTTCAACATCAGCCGCTTTACGGACGGTTTTTTTAAATCTTGGGCCTTCGCCCTTCTCAAAATACAATCCCAGACCCATTGCATCCGGGATGGTGAGGATATCCGAAAACAGGATAGCTGCATCCAGGTCAAAACGCTCCAATGGCTGAAGGGTCACCTCGCAAGCCATTTCAGGATTCATACAAAGCGACATAAAATCACCCGCCCTGCTTCTAAGCTCCCGATATTCGGGCAAATAACGTCCAGCCTGACGCATCATCCATACAGGGGTGACATCAACAGGCTCTCTCAGCAGAGCCCTTAGAAAGCGGTCATTTTTCAGCTCGGTCATGGGGTTTCCAGAATTCAGGGACAGTGCAGTAAATTTTAAAGAAGGCCGGGACAGACATTTAAAAACCTCGCCCGGCCAAAAGAAACTGCGATGTTACAAAATAAAAGGGGGAGAATACTCATTCCCCCCCTTATTGACAATCTTCCGCCGCTCAGGAGCATCTATCCCGATAAGCTTTCTTCAAGCTCAGACATCGAGATAGTCCATGATCCCTTCAGCCGCCTGACGGCCTTCCCAGATCGCGGTAACCACCAGGTCAGAGCCGCGGACCATATCTCCACCTGCAAAAATTTTAGGATTGGAAGTCTGGAACTTGTAGCTGGACTGCTCTGGCGCTACAACACCTCCCCACTCGTTCAACTTGATAGAGTGGGACTCAAACCAGTCAGCAGGACTTGGACGGAATCCAAAAGCAATCAGTACCGCATCGGCTGCCAGTATTTCCTCACTGCCCGGAACCGGCTCAGGCCGACGACGTCCCTGCTCGTCAGGCTCACCCAGTTTGGTGGTGATGACCTTGACACCTTCTACCTTTCCATTGCCGACAATTTCAACGGGCTGACGATTAAACAGGAACTTGACACCTTCCTGCCTGGCATTGGCCACTTCACGACGGGAGCCGGGCATATTCTCCTCGTCACGACGGTAAGCACATGTGACTGACTCAGCGCCCTGACGGATGGAACTACGGTTACAGTCCATCGCAGTGTCACCACCACCGAGAACCACAACACGTTTTCCTTTCATGCCTATGAAATCAGATGCTTTCTTTTCAAAGCCCAGATTACGATTCACGCTGGAAATGAGGAAAGGCAGAGCATCATGAACACCGGGAAGATCTTCGCCCGGAAACCCACCCTTCATGTAAGTGTAGGTACCCATACCCATAAATACGGCATCGTACTCTGCCATCAGATCGTCCATCAGGACATCTTTACCGATTTCAGTATTCAGTCTGAATTCGACGCCCATTTCGGTAAACACTTCACGACGACGTGACATCACTGATTTCTCAAGCTTGAATTCAGGAATACCAAACGTCAGCAAGCCACCAATTTCCGGGTTCTTATCAAATACAACAGGTTTTACACCATTTCTGACCAGCACGTCTGCACAACCCAGACCCGCAGGACCGGCACCGATCACGGCCACTTTTTTATCGGTCCACACCACTTTGGACATATCCGGGCGCCAGCCCAGAGCCAGCGCTGTATCGGTAATATATTTTTCAGTTGCGCCAATAGTTACAGCACCGAATCCGTCATTCAGGGTACAGGCGCCCTCACAGAGTCGATCCTGGGGACATACACGACCACAGACTTCCGGCAAACTGTTGGTCTGATGGGAAAGCTCAGCGGCTTCAAACAAGTTACCTTCTGAAACCAGCTTCAGCCAATCCGGAATATAGTTGTGTACAGGGCACTTCCATTCACAATAAGGGTTACCACAGGAAAGGCAGCGGTGAGATTGCTGCTTGGCCTGTTTTTCACTGTAGGACTCATAGATCTCTACAAAGTCATTCTTGCGAACCTGAAGAGCCTTTTTTTCCGGATCTTCTCTGCCTACTTCGACAAATTGAAAATGATTGTTAAGTCGATTGTTAAATTGTGACATGGATTTGACCTCATTCGCTGATTGTTTTTATAACGCTCGTGGCGCTGCCACTGCTGCAGCCTATTATTAGCTCAGGGCTGCTGGCTTAGGGCTGCAACGCACACGGCTGTTCTAAAGACTTTCCTTGCAAGCGGTTGCAGGTGCCCTACTCAGGACGCCCGCGTGTACTCGCCAGCAATGAGTCCAAACTGGCCGCCTTTGGCTTCACCAGCCAGAAACGACCCCGATAGTCGTAAAACTCCTCCTGAAGTTCACGCCCCCATTCACTGCCTGTCTCTTTTACATATTCATCCAGAAGACCCATCAGATGAGACTGATAATCTTCCATGGATTCGGTATCAATTCGGTGAATATCCACCAGTTCGTGATTGTAGCGATCAACAAAGTTGCGCTTCAGATCCAATACGTAGGCAAAGCCACCAGTCATACCGGCGCCAAAGTTATGACCTGTTTCGCCCAATACAACGACCAGACCACCTGTCATGTACTCACAACAGTGATCCCCGGCACCTTCGACAATAGCGGTAGCACCAGAGTTCCGCACAGCAAGACGTTCACCGGCACGGCCGGCGGCCAGCAGGCGACCACCGGTGGCACCATAAAGAGAAGTGTTACCAATGATAGAGGTTTCATTAGAATTGAAAGCACTTCCCCGGGGCGGACGGATAATCAGGTTACCGCCTGTCATCCCTTTACCCACATAGTCGTTGGCATCTCCTTCCAGACGCATATCCAGGCCACCGGCATTCCAGACTCCAAAGCTCTGTCCAGCGGTACCTATCAGATTCAGCTTGACCGGACTGTCTGCCATACCCTGATTACCATGACGTTTGGCAATCTCACCCGACAATCTTGCACCAATTGAGCGGTCACAGTTGCTCACCGTGAACTCAAACTCACCTCCTTCACCACTTTCGATGGCTGGCAGACAGGCTTCAACCATAACCTCTGCCAGCTCACCCTTGTCGAAAGAAGGGTTACGTTCAACCTGACAGGTATGGGGCTTATCTTCAGGAATCAGATCGTTGCGGACAATCGGCGTCAGATCGAGGCCTTTTTGCTTGTCAGTGTCACCGGGAAGCAGCTCCAGCAACTCTGTACGACCAATAACATCTTCAAGGCTTTTAGCACCCAGCACTGACAGCCATTCACGCACTTCTTCAGCCACAAAAGTGAAGAAGTTCATGATCATCTCAACTGTACCGATGAAGTGATTTTCCCTGAGATGCTGGTCCTGGGTTGCAACACCGGTTGCACAGTTATTCAGATGGCAGATTCTCAGGTACTTACAACCCATTGCAACCATGGGCGTTGTACCAAAACCATAACTTTCAGCACCCAGAATGGCCGCTTTAACCACATCCAGACCTGTTTTGATACCACCATCTGTCTGAAGACGGACCTTTCCACGCAAATCGTTTGCTCTAAGTGCCTGATGAGCCTCTGTCAGACCCAGTTCCCAGGGAGAACCGGCATACCTGATAGACGTCAGCGGACTAGCAGCAGTACCACCGTCGTAGCCCGAGATGGTAATCAGGTCAGCATAAGCCTTGGCAACACCGGCAGCGATGGTACCAACACCTGGCTCTGATACAAGTTTTACGGAGACCAGCGCATCCGGGTTCACCTGCTTCAAGTCAAAGATCAGCTGAGCCAGATCTTCAATCGAATAAATATCATGGTGCGGTGGAGGTGAAATCAGTGTCACACCGGGTACTGAATAACGCAGTCTGGCAATCAGTTTGTTCACCTTGCCACCCGGCAGCTGCCCCCCTTCACCCGGCTTGGCTCCCTGCGCCACTTTAATCTGCAAGACATCCGCATTAACCAGATAATGGGGCGTTACACCAAAACGACCAGAAGCAATCTGCTTTATTTTGGAAACCCGGTTAGTGCCAAAGCGCGCTTCATCCTCACCCCCTTCTCCCGAGTTGGAACGACCACCCAGACGGTTCATCGCTTCAGCCAGGGCTTCATGGGCTTCCGGAGACAGAGCACCAAGACTCATAGCAGCGGAGTCGAATCGCTTGAGAATGTCTGCAGCTGGTTCAACTTCATCGATAGCCAGAGCCTGATCGGCAGTTTTGAGGCCCATCAGATCACGCAGGGTGGCAACCGGTCTTTCGTTGACCAGTTTGGAGTAACGACGAAACTCTTCATAATCACCCGTAGAGACGGCTTTTTGAAGTTGCTGAACGACATCAGGATTGAATGCGTGATACTCACTGTCATGCACGTATTTAAGCAGACCACCTTGCTGAATGGGCTTTCTCTTCTTCCAGGCAGTCCCTGAGAGCAACTGTTGATCTTGCTGAATAGCTTCAAAGCCGGCGCCTTCAATACGGCTCTGAACCCCTTTGAAACAGAGGTCAACCACTTCAGAAGACAGACCAATGGCTTCGAACAGCTGCGCAGCACGATAGGAAGCAATGGTGGAGATTCCCATCTTGGAAAGAATCTTCAAAAGACCTTTATCGATACCCTTGCGGTAAGCTTTGTAGGCATCCAGTGGGTCTGCGAGAATCTCCCCGGTGCGAATCTGGTCATGAATAATTTCATAGGACAAATAGGGATAAATCGCCGTAGCACCAAAGCCCAGCAGTACCGCAAACTGATGAGAATCTCTGGCTGTTGCCGTTTCTACCAGAATATTGGCATCGGAACGCAGGCCCGTATCAATCAGTCTGTGATGAACAGCACCGGTAGCCATGGCTGCATGCACCGGCAGCTTGTTATCACTGATATTACGATCACTCAGATGAATCAGAGCCTTGCCGTCTCTCACAGCCTGCTCTGCCTCATCACAAATACGCTCAATGGCGGACCTTAAGCCTTCTTCAGGCTTGTAATTGATGTCGATGTAAAGCACATCAAGATCATCATGCTGATGATGAGCATTGATCAGATTCAGGAATTTGGTTGTCGACAGCACTGGCGATTTGAGTACCACACGGCTCGCATGCTCTGGCGTCTCTTCGAATATATTTTTCTCACGTCCCAGGCAGGTTTCCAGGGACATCACTATTGCTTCACGCAAAGGATCGATAGGTGGGTTGGTAACCTGGGCAAACTGCTGCCTGAAAAAGTCATACACAGAACGCACACGACCTGACAAAACCGCCATTGGTGTATCGTCACCCATTGAGCCTACAGCTTCCTGCCCACTCTCAGCCAGGGGACGAATCACCTGATCACGCTCTTCAAAGCTGACCGAGAACATCTTCTGATGAACCTTCAGCAGCTCTGAATCCAGGTGCTCGATCTTGTGATCTTCATCCCTGAAACGGGAACGGATACGATAAGAGTTTTGCTTCAACCACTTTTTGTAGGGCTGTCGAGTCTTCAGCTGCTCATCGATATCGTGGGCCTGATGCAATTCACCTGACTCAACATCAATGGCCAAAACTTCACCCGGACCAACACGACCTTTTGCCACAACATCTTCAGGCTGGTAATCGTAAACCCCCACTTCAGAAGCAACGGTCAGAAACCCGTTTTTCGTAATGACCCAGCGAGAAGGACGCAAACCATTACGATCCAGTGCACAAACCGCACGACGGCCGTCGGTAATAACCAGACCTGCAGGACCATCCCAGGGTTCCATGTGCATGGAGTTGTATTCATAAAAAGCCCTGAGGCCAGGATCCATGGTATCAACATTCTGCCAGGCAGGTGGAACCAGCATTCGGATAGCCCGATAAAGGTCAACGCCGCCGGTTACCAGAATTTCAAGCATGTTGTCGAGGCTTGACGAATCGGATCCGGTTCGGTTGACCAGGGGATAGATCTGATCCAGGTCAGGCAGCAACTCTGATTTGAATTTGTTTCGACGAGCCTGTGACCAGTTTCTGTTACCGGTGATGGTGTTAATTTCACCATTATGAGCCAGTAGACGGAAAGGCTGGGCCAGCTTCCAGCGAGGCATGGTATTCGTAGAGAAGCGCTGATGGAATACGCAGATCGCAGTTTCGAACCTGGGATCACCCAGATCCTGATAAAAGTTAGCCAGATCTACGGGCATCATCAGACCTTTGTAGGTCACTACCTGAGTCGACAGGGAGCAGATATAAAAGTCTTGATCCTGCTCAAGTGCCATGTTGGTGAAGCGCCGTGCCATATAAAGGCGGGCTGAAAACTCTTCTTCTTCCAACTCACCCTGATACCCTACAAACACCTGTTCAATAACGGGTAGCTGATCTAAGGCAATAGGGCCGAGACAGTCACTATTGACGGGTACTTTTCGCCATCCAATCACTACCAGTTTTTTCTTTTCCAGCTCGGCTTCAAGTGTTTTTCTGGCATGATCAGCTACCGCTTCATCCTGGCTCAGGAATAGCATCCCCACAGCGTAGCTGGCTGGAAGATCTTTACCCAGTTGCTCTTTAACAACAGTGCGGAAAAAGGTGTCAGGCGTCTGAATTAATAAACCACAACCATCGCCTGTTTTTCCATCTGCGGCAATACCACCCCGGTGCGTCATGCAGGTAAGCGCTTCTATCGCGGTTGTCAGGAGATTATGACTTTTCTCTCCTTCCATGTGTGCTATAAGCCCGAAACCACAGTTATCCCTGAACTCCCCGGGATTATACAGACCTGCTTTCATAAGCACTCTCTCATCGTAAGTTATTATATACCTTGAAACTTCTGTCACTCTGGAAGCCGGAATGTTCTGTTACCGACCAGGCTTCCAGACGATCATTGTTCTCGTTTTGCCAAGGCGCTTTATTCTATAAAAATGCAGCTCTCCCACCCCCTGCGGTCTTCATACTGTGATGCTGGCTGCATTCCTGGCTCGAGCCAGAACGGCTTTGCTGCGGGGGGGGGGTAACCACACACAAAGAATATTAATTCATTTTTATGGATTTTAATTCAAAAAAGAGTATACCCTTAACTACTACTTCATGAAAAATAGGTCGAAGTTGCAGACGTTTAACCTCGCCACAAAAGACAAGGGGCCAACCATTTTACACAGCCAACCCCTGAATCACAAATACATAAAAAGAACAATAAGCAATAAGCTCTATATCCTGCACACCTCACTCAGCATCTTATCAAGCACACCCCGGTCAAACTGTTCTGTCACAATGGCTTTACCAATCTGCTCTAAAAGCACCAGCCTCAATTTTCCATCCAGCACTTTCTTATCGACGGACATCAGTTCAACAAAGCGATCGGGTGACATACCCTCAGGAGGCTCTACAGGCAGATTTGCTGCCTTGAGAATAGCCACAACCTCCTGTACTTCTGCTCTGGCAATCCGACCCAGTCGGCAAGAGAGCTCAGCAGCCATCACCATACCGACAGCAACGGCCTCCCCATGCAACCATTCGCCATAGCCAGTATGTGTTTCAATGGCATGACCAAAGGTATGACCCAGATTTAAAATAGCTCTGAGCCCGGACTCTTTTTCATCCTCTGCCACTACCTGTGCTTTGTCAGAACACGAACGGTGGATCGCGTAAGTCAGCGCCTCCCGATCCCTTGCCATGATTCGTTCAATATTTGCCTGCAGCCACTGATAGAAGGAGTCATCACAGATCAGACCGTACTTGATCACTTCGGCAACGCCAGCAGAAAACTCACGCTCTGGAAGTGTATTCAAAGAGTCAGTATCAATCAGGACAACATTGGGTTGATGGAAAGCGCCAATCATATTTTTGCCCAAAGAATGATTGACACCGGTTTTCCCGCCAACAGAAGAATCTACCTGGGACAGCAGAGTGGTTGGAATCTGAATAAAATCAACACCGCGCTGGTAGGCGGCGGCAGCAAAACCTGTGATATCACCCACCACACCGCCACCCAGAGCGATCAATGTGGTTTTGCGGGTATGACGAGCTTCAATCAAGCCATCAAACACTCTCTCAAGGGTAGCAAGGTTCTTGAACGCTTCTCCATCAGGAAGAATGACTTCTGTCAGGTCAAAGCCATCTAGCAGATTGCGCACCCTATCCAGATAGAGGGGAGCAATGGTTTCGTTAGTGACAACAGCTACTTGCTGTCCTTTGATATAGGGCTGGAGCAACTCAGGTCTGGCAGCACCCGCATATAGGCCTGAACCGATAAAAATGGGATAACTTCTCTCACCCAGATCCACATTCAGTTCAAGGATGTTCGACTCTTCCATCAAACGTCTCTCTCTTTTTCTAAAAAACCTTCCATCAATTAAATGATCCGAAGGCTTCTTCCTGGCTTATGGCAACTTGCCAACGGTTCGGATGATTTCACTGATCAGTGCTTTGGGTGATAGCAACTCTGTATCCAGCTCGATATCGGCAATACTGGAATAGAGCGGCGCTCTGTCACTCAACAGTTGAGTCAGCACTTGCTCTCGATCAGGCCTTTGCAACAGAGGCCTTTTCTTGTCTTTCTCGGTTCTGATCAATTGCGCTGCTACTGATGCCTTGAGAAAGACAACCACCCCGCTGGTACCCAGCTGCTGGCGATTTTCCAGTCTGGTCACAGCCCCACCACCTGTGGCAAGAACAATACCCTGTCTGGAACAGAGATCCCGTATTACCTGTATTTCACGCTGCCGAAAGCCCTCTTCGCCCTCAACATCAAAAATCCAGGGAATCTCAGCACCACTGCGTGCCTCAACCTCATGATCTGAATCGAAAAATGGCAGCCCCAGTTCTTTGGCCAACATCCGCCCGATCGTACTTTTACCGGCCCCCATAGGGCCTACCAGATAAATATTTCTCAATGGCATTGTCTTTGTTAGCCTGACTTCCTGCCTGCATGTGAGGCTGAGCCTAGCGCATCCTGAGTCATGCTGACAACAAAAAACGGGAGCTTTCACTCCCGTTTTTTGTTAGATGAATACAGAGATCAACTCAAGGCAGCCAATCTTCTGTCATGACCTCTTCAAACGACCAGGGGCAACACTCCGGATAACTATCCTCAGTCAGCCACTTTTGTTTCGGAAGATAGTCATTCATCTCTCGTATGGCCCGCTTCCTGCCTTCTTTGTAAGCCGAGAGAAACAATCCATCCAGCCTTGGCCACAGCGAAGGGTTGGCAAGTAATACTTTGCCAGCATCATCCCTGGCATTGCGGATACTCCCAAACCATGACCTAAACACTTTAGGCTCAGGCATCTGAGGATTCAGGATATAAGTTTGATACTGATACTTCAGTAGGTGCTGCAGCAAAACCACCAGATGAGACTCCAGCGACCTTGGCTCACTCTTACCCATACCCTCAACTTCCTCAATGAGATTATCCAGGTCAAGCCGATCAAACTGACGGTTTTCCAGCAGTTTTTTCTGCTGCTGCACCCACTGGTAATAGTCAGATTCGTAAAGGTGATTGGAGCGGCCATCCATAACAAGATTCCTCTATCAGTGCGGATTCCATTATAGGGCATTTTTTTGGAAGAGATCCCGGAAGGTCTGAACCTACCGGGATGCGGGAATTAACGCAGGGTAATATTATCGCTGACCACTCGAGGTGTAATGAAGATCATCAATTCGGCCTTATCATCTGAATAGGTATCTTTTCTAAACAATCTTCCAACATAAGGAATATCGCCCAACATTGGCACCTTAACTGTCCCTTTCTTTTTCTCCCTGGTAAATACTCCACCCAGAACAATTGTTTCACCATCTCTGACCAGCACCTGGGTATTCACTTCATTCTTATTAATGGTAGGAACACCATTAGGCGCATCAGCACCCTGAGAGTCATTGGTAACCGTCACATCCATAATAATACTGCCCTCAGGCGTGATCTGCGGAGTCACTTCGAGAGACAGCACGGCATCCTTGAAAGCTACAGAGGTCGCACCACTGGATGTTTTCTCTTCGTAAGGAATTTCCTTACCTGACTTGATCACTGCTTTGGTCTTGTCAGCGGTTATCACTTTTGGCTGAGAAACCGTTTCACCACCACCATCTGACAGAATGGCTGAAAGCTCAAGGTTCAGCAGAGTACTGTTGGTTGCAAAACCAATCGCCAACGTTGCGGCGTTTGCTCCAGTCACGCCAAAATCAACAAAGGGAGCGTTGTCTGGCAACTGGACAGTTGGCACACCATCGACGATAGTCGCCTGAGTCCCCTGACCACCGATAGCTACATCCCGATTGGCTGAACGATCAAAGTCTGTCGCGCCTCCCCACTTTACCCCCAGATCACGCACATAGTCGGAGTCCATATTGACAATCCTCGCCTCAATCATCACCTGTCTGACAGGGATATCCAGACGTTGAATCAGAGCTCGCAGCTCATCCAGCTTCTCCTGAGTATCCTTAACCAGAAGACTGTTAGTACGAGCCACAACCTGAACCGAACCACGCTCAGTCAGCAGAGTGGTCTCTTCCCCTTCACCGGCAAGAACCGTCGCAATCTCTTGTGCATCAGCGTAATTGATCTGAATCAGATCGGTGTAAACAGGCGCCAGCTCACGAATCTGCTTGTCATTCTCCAATTGCTGACGTTCCCTGGCTGCAATCTCTTCGGCTGGAGCCACAGTCAGGACATTACCTTCAAGTCGCTTGTCCAGACCTTTTGATTTGAGAACAATATCCAGAGCCTGATCCCAGGGCACATTCTGCAGACGCAGTGTCACATTACCGCTGACCGTATCTGAGGCCACCAGATTCAGATCAGTAAAGTCAGCAATCAACTGAAGAACAGCGCGCACTTCGATATCCTGAAAATTGAGGGACAGTTTGTCTCCCTTATAGGCCAGACCTTTCCGGTCACGACCATAATCTTTATCGGATACCGGCTTAACACTGACTGTCAGTGTGTTATCTGCCTGATAAGCAAGGTAGCTATAATCACCCTTGGGCTCGATAACAACCACTGCATTCCCGTCTTCGACCTTGGCATCAATGAATTTTACGGGAGTAGCGAAATCAATGACGTCCAGACGGTTGCGTAACCTGCCTGGCAGAACATTCCCCTGAAACTCCAGACGAATGCGACCACCCAACTCATTCATATCCATTGGAATGTTAGGATCTGCGAGCGAAATAACAACATTACCCTCTCCTTCCTCCCCCCTCTGGAAATCAATATGGGTAATACCCTGGCTGGCAGGATCAGCCAGAGGCGCACCAGAACTGGCTACTGTTGGAAGAACTGAACGGGTATCAGAACCTTCTGCGCCCACATAAACGTAGAGAACATTACCGTCCGCTTTAGTGGTAAAACCGGCAGCTGTTTTCAAATTAACAACGAGCCGGGTTCTGCCTCCAGCCTCAAGCACGGTGACACTCTCTGTGTTCTGAAAGCCAACTTCATTATATTTGGGCAGATCGCTGCGGGTGAACGGTAGATCCAAAGAAATCCTGGGAGGCTGCTCTATCGTGTAACCCTTTGCCTCAGGTGCAGGGCCGTCGAACATCAGCCGCAGCTCTACGATATCACCCGGCAAGGTGCCAGCATCCATTTTCTTGAGTGTTACACCCCAGACAGAAAGCGGCAACCACGCCAACACTATATACAGCAGCATTCGTACTGCGCTGGCTTTCAACACGGGCTTATTATTCATCTAGTGAACCCACTTAGCATTTTAGAATTGTTGTTCTAATCGGCATGACATCAGAAAAATCCAGTTTCCTGCAGCGATGTCGCCTACCTTGTCATATCAGCCATGGGAACTCTCATTACAGCAAGTATTTCAACAGGCACTGTAACGAGAGCCACACCTTGTGTCTCCACGTCAAAAAAAGACGTGATCTGTGAGGTATGCACGGCAAAGCGGGAAATCCATTTCGAAACTGATCGGACTGTCCTTGCAAACATATGTTTAACGATCAGGGTTGGCCAAGATCCAGCCTCATACTTCTGGGTCTTTCAATCCAGACGTCAGAGCCCGCAGGCACTATTTCGATAATTCGCAGTTCACTGTCGTCGATGTAAGTGATTCGACCGTGGTTTTTACCCAGATAATCACCCACCCTGACACGGTGGATGCCGTCGTCACCACGGATCAAACCCCAAAGCCCATCGTCGTTGCTGATAGACCCCACCAGAGCAAAGGTTTCGATATCGAACTGCTCCAGGTACTGTCTGGCACGACCATTGTCAGGTTTGACATTACTGCTGAGTGCCCGGTCAGAGGCTTGCAACTTGACCGGCGGCTCAAAGGGACTTCTTAAACCAGAAGCACTGTAAGTAAATGCCTCGTAGGGAGTAAAGGTCGGCAGCGGTTCAATTCTTCCGGAAGGCTTGGATTTCATCTCAGCCATATACTGGTCAAGATCACTGAAACCACTGTTTCCGGAACAACCCAACAACGCACCTCCGGCACAGACAATCAGAAGTCTTTGTATATACTTCATTACTGAGACTCCCTGTCGTTGTAGCGATAAGTTCTGGCCAGAATCTCCATTTTCAGCATCTGCCCATTTTTTTCCGGCGTGATAGAAAAGTCATGAAGCGTCACAATTCGTGACAGACTGGCCACTCCACTGACAAAATTGCCAATATCATGGTAGTTACCACCGACTGAGATACTGATTGGAAGCTCAATATAAAACTCTGTGGCTTTTTCAGGCTGCAACTTGATGGTCTCAAACGTCAGACCAGCACCACGTCCGGTGAAAGTGATATCTTCCAATAATCCGGGCACTTCAGTGTCGCTCGGTAACTGTTTAACCAGAGCACCAAAAGAAGCCTCCATCTGTTCCATCTGAAGCCGGTAAGCATCGAGATTCGCAGCCTGGAAAGCCTTGATTCTGAATTGATCTTTTAACTCTTTCTCTTTTGAAATGACAGTGTCGTAAGTTTTCTGAAGATTACTTAAGTGCAATTGATAACCCAAAAAAAGCACCAGCCCGAGGGTCAGTACGCAGGCAACAACCCTGACCGGCAATGGCCAGCCACCGACATTTTCCAGATCCAGTTCTGCCAGATCCAGCTCATTCAGTTTTTTTAAAGAATCTGCGAAACTCATGATTCGTCTCCGGCTTCTTTCTCAGGCGATGTTCGAATCACAGTCAGATCAAATTCATTCATCCGTTCTCCGCCAAGGGTCACCTTACGTACAGCGGTCAGATTGGGATCGGAAAACCACTCAGAGGAATCAAAATTACGCATCAAGCTGGAAATACGATTATTCGACTCAGCGACACCCACCAGCTTGAGAGTGTCTCCCTGAAACTGGAGGCTCTTAAAGTGCACCCCGTCAGGAATCAGTCGAGCCAGCTGATCAAACACCCGAACAATGATAGGGCGGTTACCCTGTAAATTCTGTATGACCTCCATGCGCTCCAGAAGCTGGGTTCGCTTCTCCCTGAGGCCTTTGATTTCAGCAATACTCTTGTCGAGTTCAACAATTTTATTCTGAAGGTACTGATTCCTGTTTTGCTGGTGACTGATGGCATTTCCGGTGTAAATATCTGCCATGAAAATCATCGCGCCACCGGCCAATATGGTCATCAGCCAAGCGGCGATAAAGCGTTTTTTGCGCTCTTCCCGAAGTTGTTCACGCCAGGGGAGAAGGTTAATCCTTGCCATTAGTCAAAACTCCTCATGGCTAATCCACAGGCGATTATCAAAGCCGGAGCGCTGCCGGTTAATTTACTGGCATCCACTTTTGGAGAGAGCGCCATTCTGGCAAACGGATTGGCCAGCAATGCCTGTGTTCCAAGTTTGTCCTGAACCAGAGCAGCCAGTCCTGGAATAGAAGATGTCCCTCCGGCCATAAGAATGGCATCCACATCATTGTATTGACTGGAGGAATAGAAAAACTGCAAGGATCGTGAAACCTGCTGCACAACCGCCTCTTTGAAAGGCTCCAGAACTTCAGGTTCAAAATCGTCTGAAAGCCCCCCTTCACGTTTGGACTTTTCTGCTTCTTCAGGGCTTAGGCCATAGCGTCGCTGAATCTCATCAGTAAGCTGTCGACCACCAAACAATTGTTCGCGGGTGTATATAGTCTGACCATTACTCAACACACTGATCGAAGTACTGCTGGCACCAATGTCAACAATAGCAACCACCGGATCTTCCTCTGGAAGCTCCAGCATATCACTGACCAGTTCGTAGACTCTTTCCATGGCAAATGCCTCGACATCCACCACTTTGGCTTTGAGACCACCAAGTCCAAGAGCCTCTTCACGCATTTCAACATTATCACGACGACAGGCAGCGAGAAGCACCTCAGCCCGCTCAGGGTTATTTTCCTTCAACCCAAGGACTTCAAAATCAATAGCTACTTCGTCTAATGCGTACGGAATATACTGATCGGCTTCTACGGTGATTTGTGTTTCCATCTCTTCATCACTGAGAGAGGAATCCATTTCGATGGTCTTGGTGATAACAGCTGAACCGGAAACAGCCACTGCAGCATTTTTCACACTACTGCGACTGCGGGAAACAGCTCTCCTGATAGCATCACCGACGGCCTCAGGCTCCTGAATGACATTTTCAACCACAGTTCCGGGTGGCAAAGGTTCTTCACCGTAGGCTTCTATTCGGTAGCCCTTACTGCCACGACTCAGTTCCAGCACCTTCACTGAGGTCGAACTGATGTCCACTCCAAGGACAGCACTTGTTTTATTATTAAACAGCCCAAACACAGACACGATTCCTGCTTTTTTCACCACGAAACGTCAGTTTGATCGACATCAACACCCTGACGTTTGTCTCTCATGGCGGCTTTAGTTATAAAAATTCCCTATATTTTTATTTAATAACAGTCCGTTCAAATGCGCAACGAAAGGAACCTTTCGAATCCACTTTATTTCAAACAGATCACGCTATGCACCTTCCCGTGGCTGCTTTTTAATCAATATACCCAAGACAAAGCCTGTCGATTTACCCACTTTGCCCAAACCGTATCGATAACTATCCGATATCGATGACAGAACACATCGTCCAACCGGCACAGCCCTGAGCTGAAACAGTCATGAGCTAAAAACGCCCTTCAACCCTCTCTGGACAGAGAATCATTCTCGCGATAAACGAATATAAAACCGAACATTACATTAACTAACGATCCGGATTCTAGGGAAATTGAACATTTCCCTTTATAATGACCCTCCTGTAACTGCCAGGAGACTGTCTATTCCCGGTCAGCCTCCCCAAGCTAGAACTGGACATCAGCCAAGCATGAATCGATCGGTAAAAATTTTAAAATTTCTGCTCTGGAGCGGCCTGGCAGCCGTCAGCGGCATCACCCTGATAGCAGCCAGCGCCTATCTCTATCTGAGCCCTTCGCTGCCCTCAGTTGACACCCTGCGTGATACTCACCTGCAGACGCCTCTGCGTGTGTTTTCAAAGGACGAAAAACTGATCGCAGAGTTTGGCGAAATGCGTCGCACACCTATACACTTCGCGGACGCCCCTGAACCCCTGATTAAAGCCTTCATGGCAGCTGAAGATGACCGTTTCTACCACCACCCCGGCGTCGATATCATGGGTCTAATGCGAGCTGCTGTGCAGCTGGCTTCAACCGGTCGAATCCAGTCAGGAGGCAGCACGATCACCATGCAGGTGGCCAAAAACTTTTTCCTGAGTCACGAACGGGTCTTCTCCAGAAAGTTCAACGAGATTCTGCTGGCTATCCAGATTGAACAGCAACTGACCAAAGACGAAATTTTTGAACTCTATCTTAATAAAATTTATCTGGGTAACCGCGCTTACGGAGTAGAGGCTGCGGCACAGGTTTATTACGGTAAATCGATCGATGAACTCAATCTGGCTCAGTGGGCCATGATCGCGGGCCTGCCCAAGGCTCCTTCCCGTTATAACCCGATCAATGATCCCGAACGTTCACGGATTCGCAGAAACTGGATTCTAGGCAGGATGTATGATCTGGGTTATATCAACCAGGCTGATTATGAAGAGGCTTTTAAGGCTCCAGTGACGGCTAGTTACCACGGTCCCAAGATCGAACTGCAAGCTCCCTACATCGCCGAGATGGTTCGTCAGGAAATGATTGAGAAGTTTGGCCCGGAAACCTACACGGAAGGTTTCAAGGTTTACACCACTGTTGACAGTATCTTACAAAGGTCAGCTAACGAAGCCGTTGCCAATGGTCTTTTTGCGTATACAGAGAGACATGGATACCGGGGACCTGTTAGCAACCTGAATGAGGTCGACAATGGTAAGCCCATTGTTCAACAGGAAAAAGATACAACGGCTTTCTGGAAAAAGACCCTGAAAGAAACCCATTCTGCCGGTGTCCTTATACCAGCCGTGGTCACCGCCGTAGCAGATCAATCGGTGACAATCCTGATGAAAGAGGATAAGACCAATCAGATTGACTGGGACAATCTGAAATGGGCAAAGCCTTATATCAATGTTAATGCCTATGGCTATAATCCCAAACAGGCGTCTGACATTCTGAAGGCAGGTGATCTGATCTGGGTAAGAAAGATGCCTGACGGCCGCTTCCGTCTGAGCCAGGAACCCCAGGCTCAATCTTCTCTGATTTCCATGAATCCGGAAAATGGGGCTATTCTCGCTCTGGTCGGCGGCTTCAATTTCTACGACAGTATGTATAACCGTGCCACTCAAGCCATCCGTCAAGCGGGGTCGGCTTTCAAACCTTTTATCTACATGGCCGCTCTTAATAAGGGACTGACCGCCGCTACCATCATCAATGATGCTCCCGTTGTTTTTGCTGATCAGGGACTTGAAGGCGTCTGGCGCCCGAATAATGACAATATGAAGTTCAATGGCCCAACGCGGCTCAGAGAAGGCCTCTATCGCTCACGGAACCTGGTCTCGATTCGGATCCTCAGGCAAATTGGTGTTAAGCGAACTGTGAACTTCCTGATGAAGCTGGGATTGCCTGAAGAGACCCTGACCCGAAACCTCTCTCTGGCATTGGGTAACGTTTCCATGACACCGCTGGAATTGACCACAGGCTACGCTACGATTGCCAATGGCGGTTACAAAGTCACGCCCTACCTGATTCAGAAAGTCGATGTTCTGGATGACACAGTATTCGAGGCCAACCCGGTTATTGTCTGTCGGGACTGTCGTAAGGTAGGGACGCCTGAGGAGGGATTTGTTTCAGAGCAAGTAACTGAAACCTCAACACCCTTGACGGGAGACGAACCTACGGCCTCCCTGAACATTGTCAATGAAGCTGAGTCTGTTATGGACAGCCGAGTCAACTATATCCTCAATGACATCATGCGCGATGTCATCTGGAAAGGCACCGGTAAAAGAGCAAGAGTCCTTGAACGTCACGATATTGGCGGTAAAACAGGCACCACAAATGAAAGCAAGGATGCCTGGTTTGTCGGATTTAACCCCGATGTGCTTACCAGTGTCTGGGTCGGCAAGGATAACTTCTCCACTCTGGGCCGGTGGGAGTTTGGAGCTAATGCCGCTCTACCCATCTGGATCAGTTACATGAAAACTGCTCTGGCAGACCAACCGGTAAGACGCCTGCCCCAGCCAGGAGGCATAGAAACGGTTCGAATTAATTCGAAAACAGGGCAACTGGCAAAACAAGGCGATCCTGAAGCTATTTTCGAACTGTTCAGGAAAGAAAATACTCCCAAGAGTTTTAGCGAGGGAAGCCTTCCCTTACTGGAAGAAAGCGGCTCACTCAAACCAGAGGATTTGTTCTAGCACTCAGTCAGGTGCAGAAGCTTACTTAGCAAAAAAAGCCCTCGCCTGAAATCAGGGAGGGCTTTTTTTATGACGACTGAATCTCTGGTCTAAATATCCTCCAGAGACCTCAAAGGATAATGAGCAGGATAAGGCTGACGAGCTACACCAGAATCCACAGCAGCTTTTGCCACTGCGGCAGATACAGAGCCCAGCAAACGAGGATCAGTCGGTTTGGGAATAATATATTCCGGACCAAAGATTAGCTCAGCCCCCTCGTAGGCATCGACAACCTCCTGGACAACTGCCTCCTTGGCCAATTCACGAATTGCCTGAACAGCGGCTACTTTCATCTCTTCATTGATGCGACTGGCTCGAACATCCAGAGCACCACGAAAGATGAATGGGAAGCCGAGAACGTTATTAACCTGGTTCGGATAGTCAGACCTGCCTGTTGCCATAATGACATCAGAGCGCACTTCTTTGGCCAGCTCTGGACGAATTTCAGGATCAGGATTGGCACAGGCAAACACAATAGGATTCTCAGCCATTTTTGCCAGCTGTTCCTTAGACAAAAGGTTTGGCCCAGACAGACCCAGAAAAGCATCAGCCCCACTAATTGCATCGTCCAGATTACGGCAATCGGTCTCAACCGCGAACAAAGCCTTATACTGGTTAAGGTCATCACGCCCTGTGTGGATAACGCCTTTACTGTCCAGCATAAAAATATTGGCTGGATTCATGCCACAGCTGATCAACAACTTGACGCAAGAGATGGCTGCAGAACCAGCTCCGAGACAGACCAGACGGGCTTCTTCGATCTTCTTGCCGGCAATCTCAAGAGCATTCAACATACCTGCCGCAGTAACGATTGCAGTACCATGCTGATCATCATGGAAGATAGGAATATCGCACTCTTCAATCAGACGACGCTCGATTTCAAAACACTCTGGTGCCTTGATATCCTCAAGGTTAATACCACCAAAACTGCAGGCAACCCGCCTGACTGTATCAATGAAATCCTGAGGACTTTGGCAGTCCACTTCCAGATCAATGGAATCTATTCCGGCGAAACGTTTGAACAGCAGAGCCTTGCCTTCCATCACAGGCTTACTGGCCAGCGCGCCAAGATTACCCAGACCAAGAATCGCAGTACCGTTACTGATCACTGCGACCAGATTACCTTTCATGGTGTATTTGTAGGCATTTTCAGAGTCAGCAGCGATTTCACGCACTGGCTCTGCGACGCCCGGGCTATAGGCCAGAGACAGATCCTTGGCAGTCTCCGCCGGCTTGGTCAGTTCAATCGAGATCTTTCCGGGTTTAGGCTGAGCATGGTAATCCAGGGCGGCTTGCTTCATATCCTTGTACTTTAATCCTAATGAAAATATGAGGTCTTAAGTGTGGAGAATATAGGATCACTCTTTGTCGAACAAGGATTCGGTAGACCAGAAAAGTATATCTACAGACCGGATACCCAAATTAATGCTCAGTAACGAAATGTCTGTAGCGCAGGCAAAACATTTTGTGCCACCCTTAACTATGAACAGAATACCTTTCACAGAAAGAGCACAGACTATCAAGTGATGCTCATCAGAACACTATTCCAGTTTTTGGACGCCATCTCGACTGTAAATACCTACCATCCAACGCTTGTAACGACGTCCTCCTTTATTTTTTTCCTCGCGATCCACCAGCCAGCCTCTGAATTCAATACGCTGACCTGCCAGACCTTTTAGCCACCCTGCATCTACAGAAAACTTGGGCACACGAATAACCACCGGGCCATCCATTTCCACCCATAAGAAATCACTTTTTTTGGAACTCGCAACCTCAACGACTTTGCCCCTGAGTACTCTGAAACCCGGTTTCAACCCGTTGTCCTTGATATCCAGAACAGGATTTTTTGACCAAACACCTGCTTTCTCTTTTCTTGCTTCGGCTTCCTGCCGCTTCAGACATTGCCGATAAGTATCAAGCTCCTCAGAAAAGAGTTGGTAACCCAGGCCTTTTTCAATGAGCAGTGACTCAATGGATCGACCATCCATTAAAAAGGGATGGGCAAGTACTCGACCATAATGGTCTTTTCCAACGACCTGAATCCTGATTTTTTGCGTTCCTGACAGCAACTTTTTGAGGGCCAGAGAGGCTTCATCTCCGAAGGGTTCTGACGGCTTTTTTTCATAGGCTATTTCAGGTGTATTGATGGAGGGGAAACGAATTTTACGACCATCCTTCAACCACAATGAATCGCCGTCAACAATATAATCCCACTTTACAGTTTCTGAAGGGCCACTCTGAGTGCAGGTCTCAATGGCAAATGCGGGGGAGATCAGGCAAAACTGCCAAACACAAAAAAAGGCGCCCGCAAAAATGCGAATCGCCTTTTTTGCACAGCCAGCAAAGTCAGAAAAGCTCATCATACTACCTTTAGAATCATTCTCCGAACAAGCATAGCGGTATTTTCAACTCACACTATTCCAAGTTCATGACTGTTCTATAGCTTACGACTGTTTCTGATTCGTGGCTGTCCGGCTAAAAAGCAAGCATGTAAATGCTTACTTGCGAGCACCTACCTTGCCAAAACGCTTGGTGAAGCGCTCGATACGACCGCCAGTGTCCATCACTTTCTGAGTGCCGGTGTAGAATGGGTGGCACTTCGAACAAACTTCAATGTGCAGATCTTTGCACAGAGTAGAGCGAGTCTTGATCTTGTTACCGCAGGAACAGGTAACTTCGATTTCTTCGTAATTCGGATGGATTTCCGGCTTCATGGGATCTACCTCAAAACAATGCGTGCCGCCACCCGGTCTCTGGCTAATAGCAACTCGGCCTGGGCACCGCACGCGAAACGGTCACAAACTGTCATTACCGGGGCAGTCAATAGAATGCACTGCCCAGAGACTGCCATTCAGTGACCCTGGAAAATTGTGGCAGAATCATACCAAAGTATCCCCGTCAGGCAAATACTGGTATTTCACTGACCGTTCATTTCAACCGAACCGCAACTCAGGTTAAACTGAGCGGGAGCCTGTCGGAAGGCTCCTGACGCCATTAGCCATTAAAAGTAGCCTCATGACCTCATGTGACGATAATTATCTCAGCATCGCCATACCCACCCCATTGAGGCAGATGTTCGACTATCTTCCTCCGGATAGTGAGGCAAACCTGCAACCGGGTATGAGAGTTCAGGTTCCATTTGGACCCAGAAAGCTGGTTGGCATAATCGAAGCCATTAAACCTGAATCCGATTATCCCAGAGAAAAGCTCAAAAAAGTCTCTGCTGTTCCAGACCAGAGCCCTCTAATCCCCAGAGACATCATGCAACTTTGCCGATGGGCATCCAGTTATTATCACTACAGCCTGGGAGAAACCCTGCTTCAGGCATTGCCCAAAGCCCTCCGACAGGGAAAACCTGCAACCCGGGAAAAAATAGCACTCTGGCGCCCCACCGCCCCGCTTGATAAAGCCATCACCCAGTCTCTGAAAAGAGCTCACAAACAACTCAAGGCATTACAATGGCTGGAAAAATACCCCGAAGGTCTGTCAGAGCCAGAACTTCGGGAAGTCGGTATCAGTAAAACCATTCTCACCCAGTTGCAAAAGAAACAACGAGTTGTCGTACACGAAGTTGAGCGGGTTGACCAACATTTCACTGAGTATGCAAACCCGCTAAGACAGGAACCGCTGAACCTGAATACTGAACAGGCTTTCGCCTTGAAAGGCATTCTGGCATGCCTCACTTTTCACCCTGTTTTACTGGATGGTGTCACCGGGAGTGGTAAAACGGAAGTCTACCTCCAGGCCATAGAAGCTACTCTTAAAGCCGGTAAACAGGTGCTTGTTCTGATTCCTGAAATCGGTCTGACGCCTCAAACCGTCAGACGATTTCGCAGCCGGTTCTCTGTCCCCGTGGCCTGCCTTCATTCCGGATTGAGTGATGGCGAACGTTTGCAGGGCTGGCTTGCTGCCAGCCGAACCATAGCCGGGGTATTGATTGCTACCCGCTCAGGAATTTTTACGCCTCTACCCAAACTGGGATTAATTATTGTTGATGAAGAGCACGACAACTCATACAAACAGCAGGACACCCTCAGATACAACGCGCGGGATCTGGCCATATACCGGGCAAAAATAGCAGACTGCCCGGTTGTCCTGGGATCCGCCACCCCTTCTCTGGAAACCCTCGTGAACGCCAGGAAAGGTCGTTACAGCCATCTTGAGATCAGCAGCCGGGCAGGACATTCCCGCCCACCGACTCTGGAACTACTCGATATCCGTCAGCAAATACTCCATGAAGGTTTTGCCCAGGGCCTGATAACAAGGATGCAGTCAACTCTGGATAAGGGCGAACAGGTCATGGTCTTTCTGAATCGCCGAGGCTACGCCCCCTCCCTGATCTGCCATGATTGTGGTGAAGTCATGGATTGCCCGCACTGCGATGCCCATCTGACACTGCATCGCACGCCACCTCATATGCATTGTCATCACTGTGATTACCAAACTGCTATTCCCTGGTCATGCCCAAAATGCCACAGTAAAAACCTTCAGCCTGCAGGTCAGGGTACCGAACGGTGCGAACAAATTCTGGAGCAAATATTCCCGACTATTCCTCTGATTCGGGTGGACAGAGATTCGACTCGTCGAAAAAATGCGCTTTCAGAGATTCTGGATAGGGTCCAAACTGGCGAACCCTGCATACTTCTAGGAACTCAAATGCTGGCCAAAGGCCATCATTTTCCCGATGTTACTCTGGTCGCAATCATCAATGCCGATTCCGGGCTGTTCAGTTCCGATTTCCGAGGGCTGGAAAAAACCGGACAGTTGATCCTTCAGGTCGCTGGCAGAGCAGGCCGGGAAAAGAAACCGGGGCATGTCATTATCCAAACTCATAACCCTCAGCATCCCGCTTTGCAGATGCTGGTCAGCCAGCCGTACAGTCGCTTTGCAGACAGCTTGATGATCGAACGAAAACAACTCAAGCTACCACCTGAAGGTTATCTGGCCCTGTTCAGAACAGAGTCATCTATGGCGGCAGCGGGGGAAAATTTATTAAAAAGTCTCAGGCATATTTTATTAAACCACCACCAGCAAGGCTCTGTCAGAGTATTGGGCCCAATCCCGGCGCCTATGGAAAAAAGACAGGGGCGTTATCGTTATCAGCTGTTATTGCAGAGTTACCAGCGTGTTTCTCTGCATCGCTTACTGGATATTGCCGTCAAACACCTGGATTCCATGAAATTACCGAAAGACCTTCGCTGGACATTGGACGTGGACCCTCAGGAGATGACTTAAAGAATTCGGGCTATAGCCAGGATCTGACCACGCTGAAAATTCTGCATGGCAGAGCTTCGGGCAAAATTCAGATAGTCGCGAATCTCACTATCTGGCAAGCTTCGATAGGTATAGAGATAGACGTACCTCATATGATCGTTCATCCCCTTACGAATGATCGGCTTTTCCCTTGCCTTGAGCACCTCAGGCGGTCTTAAAGGACGTCCGTCATTGATCGGCATGACTTCATGGAGTATGCGCTTGGCTCCCACCGACGCACTGGCAGCCAGCTCAGTACCCAGTTCAACCGCATCCAGAGTTTCCATCAATTCTTCAATCAGACGAACACGACTGGTTCTAGGTAACTCAGTGGATAATTTTTCTTGAATGTAAGCCTGCATACGCTCTGCATTGCGAGGATCATTGGCTTCCATTTCCAAGCGCAGAATTTTTTGACCCAGTGCCGAGTTATACCAGTCCAAAAGTTTCAGTAATTCACCGATACTTAACGCTTCATCGAGAGTCGCTTCCATGGAAGATTTGAAAAGATCGGGACTGTAGCGGACCTTGACGACCTGATTAACCGTACTCACCACTTCCGGAGGCAGTGAATATTCCTTCTGGTTAATGGTCATGCTGGAAAGCACCCAACCAAGCTGCTGTTCCAGCTGAGCGTCATCATAGAGCTCATCCAGTAAAGCACCTTTATCAGCGGCTGTCAGTTTTCCGCTGAGGAAAAACAAAAGCAAGAAAGCCAGAGATTTTGAACAATGGCTCAATACTGGAAATGAAAAGTCGCTTTGTGTATCCATACACTCACTCTGCGAACGGGAAGGCTTTTCTTACAACATACCTAAACCGCAGGTCAGTGTAAAATACCATTCAGTCGTACAATTTACTGGTAATCGCTGTGACAGCGGTTTCAACCCGGAGAATTCTTGAGCCCAGATGAATCCGGTCAAACCCTGCCTCTTCCAGCTTTTCCACTTCGTAAGGAATAAATCCACCTTCAGGCCCAATCGCCAGAACCACTTGATCATCGACCTGATGAGGGCATGGGACTCCGCCTGAAGGATGGGCGACAAGACAACGCTTGCCGTCCATAATGGCGGGTAATCGATCCTCAACAAAAGGCTTAAAGCGCTTCTCAAGAATAACTTCCGGGAGCTGCGTATCCCTTGCCTGCTCCAGCCCCAGAATAAGCTGTTCGCGGACTTTTTCTCCTGTCAGCCAGGGCGACTGCCAAAAGCTTTTCTCGACCCGGTAACTGTTCATAAGAATGATTTTCTTAACCCCAAGAGACGACAAGTGTTGCAGACTTCTTTTCAGCATTTTCGGACGCGGGAGAGCCAGCAGAATCGTCAGAGGCAGAGGTTCAGGAGGCTTTTGATCCAGACAGACATCCAACTCCATTGCCTGATCCGTCAGAGAAACAATAACGCCTTGACCCATTTCTCCATCCAGCATCCCTACTCTGATGCTGTCACCCGCTTGAGAGCGATGAACGTTCAGGACATGCTGAAGAGATCTTCCCGTCAGCCTGACGCGGCTTTCAGAAATAAAATCGGTGGGAGTCAATAACAGCAGGTTCATATCGGGAAGCATCAATAGTCAGAAAAGAAACCTGCATTTTCCAGATAAAGCGCCCTTAACGAAAGGCTAATTTTATCGAAGATCCGTTGCAGGGAGTCAACTTGACTCCCTGGGAGGTCCAGGGGTTCTCTCCCCCTTGGAAGCCAGATCGATCAACTCAATTAATTTTTGCTTGAATCTTGGGTTTTTATGGACTGTCTCAAATTTCATGCAATCCTGCTTTCTAAGACACCGAACAAAACCATCTACCAAGTGAGAAGCATAAGCTTTGCATAAATCCATATGTGTGTAATTTGTTTCGATTATACCTCTTGGAAAATCGGGCAAAAACAACTTAACATCACCAGACTCGAGTATCTGATAGTTAATTGAGCCAGAGTCCAGACATATTTTATTCTTCACCAATATGCCTGCGTCTTCAATAGCATGTTGAAGTACACCACAAAACGCCACTTCGTCAGGAATTTCTTCAGCCTTGAACTTTTCTCCAGTACTTTGATCTATAACAGCAATGTCGTCTATAAACGAATCGAGAATATAGGCGTTTTTATGATCTGCAATCTGGCCATCAAGATCGTCAAATAAAGGCATAACTGTGGCGGGAACAGTCACACCGTCTATCTCGACAAGAACGGTTTTATGAAAAGAGAGCGTGTTAAAACCTAGCTGCCTGAGTCGTTCTGTTGACTGTGTTTCCTTTAACACAGTAGGCCAATGCCTCGCTTCATAACTTTTCGTCGGCACGGAAATAGCAAACTCTTTACCTTTTATCTTTATTTTAAAAACTTTTTTTATGTCTCGTTGAAATAAAAAATCACACAAAACATCTTGCTTATCATCTAACACTTCTTCCCCTTGAGAATTATTGGGCGCCTTTAACATTGTTATTTTTAACTGATCCCCAATAGATACGTTTTTCAAATTATATTTTTTTTCGGAATCACGAGCCTTATTGAGTATTTGCGCATCATCTAAAGACACCTCAAAGTCTTTTAATTCGTCAACCTCAACCGGGGGAGATATTTCATGTATGCTATCAGACACAAAATCGGGAGCTTGTGAGACTTCCTCTGGATCAGAGAGTTCCTCATTAGACTCTTTCAGCTTTTCATAGATTTCTTCCAGTCCATGCAACAAAGGTCTGGTGTATTCTTCAGGCGCATGCTTGATCAACTCTGTAACCATGTCTTCATAAGAATCACAGCGTTCGACCTCTGTCTTCAGTGCTCTCAGCGCTTTAACATCGGGCAGATCTTCGGGATTAACCTCGGCATATGAAACGAAGACGTATTTTTTTTCTGACGAGGCAGACTCGCCCTCTTTATCTAGCTTTTCCTGAACAGCCTTCGCATAACATTCGTCTGCTATTCCCTTGATGATAGTGTCAATATCACCGATCAGGCCTGCCTTCAGCTTGGCTACCATCTCAAAGTCTTGAGACACATGACTCCAGTTTAAGTCTAAAGAGGTGTCTTCAGCGCAGTTTTCGCGATCCTCCAGAAACTGTCTTATGGATGTATCCAGCTGCAAGTTATCGCCGGTTTCCTCACAGATTTCCTTGAAGGCAGTCAGCAGGTCTTTCGCGTATTTTGAAGGTGCCTCCTGTTTGATCAAATCAAATACGTCATTGATATTGCTGGCCTTCATGACATTCAGGGCCAGGGCACTGATTTGTTTTGTTATCAGGCCGGATCGACTGTCTATTTCTTCACTTTGATTCTTATGAATCAATTCCAGAAGAAGGAAAAATTTCTCTTTAAATGTACCCAGTTCATAACCAGCAGCCAGTAGCGGGGCCCGCACCCTAAATGCTCCCCGCTTAAATCCAGCCTTCTCGACCAGTTTTTTCAGTTTCAGAAGGTAACCATATTGTTCACAATGCTCAAAGTGGTTATCGAGATGTGAAACCATTTCTGGCACATCTCCGACCGTCTGAATCGAATGTAAAAGACTGCGCTCTTTCGCTGTATATTGTTTAAAACCTTCCGCCAGCCACTCAGTGGATTGACCCAGCTCGGATTTCAATTGCTGAAACAGATTTTCCTTTAGCCCTTCAAACGATTCATTTTGAATCATGGATTCCAGCCATAAATGGCCCTGTTCTGACAGCCCCAAATCGGCCCCGGTTTTCCGCCCAATCTGCAGGAAGCTCATACACAGCCTCTTCAGATAGGGCTCTGGTACCACATCATTCAACCACACCAGTATCTCATCCAGAGATCCGCAATCATCAATTCTTTGAAGAAGGCTGCTCTTTACTGTCTCGTATAGCTTCTGTTCTTTATCGCCTCCAATAGCAACGATATCATCCATAACATCTCTAACCCGGAGTTTGAAATCGTCCTTGAATGCATCCACCTCCGGAAATGAATAGCCTTTTAGTAATGCTGACAGCTTTTGGGATCCCATAGCCGTTATGGAGCGCTGTTTCATAGGTGACGCAGGTGGTTTAAAAGAATCCAGGTTTTTTTTCAGACGGTAAGGAATCAGCACTGCAACGACACTCCGACAGAAAGCCCGGGCTTTGCCAAGTGCCAGAGAAGTTGCTTTGCTAATACTGATCGCAGCCATCCTGAGATGGTGCAGAATACTGTCGTCCTGCGGTGTCTTCTGAAGATTATCCATATGCGTCCTGAAAGTTATGTCATCCTCCATTCAACTTAGTCAAAGCAGGGCGAGTCATTTCAGTGGCAGGAATTCACACAATAGCCCAACAGCGAGAGAAATCCCGACTTTAATCTGACGTTCTTCGGATGAGAAGTCTGGAGAAAAACAGACCGGCTTCAAACAACAACCACATCGGAATGGCCAGAAGGGATTGGGAAACAACGTCAGGGGGAGTCAGCAACATACCTATAACAAAACAGCCAACGACGACATAGGGGCGTTTTTTCGAAAGGCTTTCTACCGTTGAAATACCACTCCACACGAGCATTAATGTCGCTACAGGAATTTCAAAAGCCATGCCGAAGGCAAAAAACAATTTCAGTATAAATTCGAGGTATCGATTGATATCAGTCATCACCGTTACCGATTCGGGTCCGACGGTAGTAAAGAAAGAGAAGATAATCGGGAAGACAACATAATAGGCAAAGGCCATCCCCAGATAAAAAAGCAGAACACTGGCTACCAGTACGGGAATAGCCAACCGTTTCTCATTCTTATAAAGACCCGGCGCAATAAACCCCCATAACTGATGCAAAATATACGGAACCGCCAGAAAAAAAGCCACAAACAGGGTTAGCTTGAAGGGGGCCAGAAAGGGCGAAGCTACCTCGGTGGCAATCATGGTGCTACCCTCGGGTAAATGCACCGTCAGGGGCTCTGAAACGAATCGATAAATATCGTTGGAAAAATAGAAGAGCCCCAAAAATACCACCAGCACAGCTGCAAAACTGCGCAGCAAACGACTCCTTAGCTCAACAAGATGCTGAACCAGAGGCTGTTCTTTGTTGGCTCCATCTTCGCTCATGCGCTCTTGTCTTTTTTCTCTTCAGTTTCGTTTTGAGCTCTGTTTTTAATGCCACCAGAGTCCTTTTCATCGCGATCTGTACCAGGTTCAATGGACTTGTTTAATGTCTCCAATGGCTCCTTGATCGACTCAGCCACCTGAGAGCGGGTCTTTTCCAACTCTTTCATAACCTGTTCGTTATGAATCTGTCTTTTGATGCCATCGACATCCAGTTCTTTTTCCAGCTCTTCCCTGGCAGACTGAAAACTGCGTTTAATTTTGCCGATCCAGTAGGCCGTGGTTCGAATCGCACCCGGCAGCCTCTCTGGCCCCAGAACGACCAGAGCGATCACAGCAATAAGAAGCAGCTCTGTGAAACCGATATCGAACACTTTATCTCCAAAGGTATCTCAAAAACGTGTTGAACGTAAAAGCAGTTTATCCTGTCCTGATACAGGGATGAGGCAAACTGGCCTGCAACCTGACTCAGGATTTACGTTGAGTATCTTCAGTCTCTTTTTTCTGATGACTGTTCTCAGACTGCCCGGGCTTCTGTTCTTCGTCAGAAGAGATCGCTTTTTTGAATCCCTTTACGGCCCCCCCCAGGTCACTTCCCAGGCCTTTCAATTTCTTGGTACCAAACAACATCACCACAATCAGCAGGATAATGAGCAACTGCCAGATACTGATTCCACCAAACCCCATAATGCACCTTCCTTTCAGACTGGCCGGGAAATGCCAGCCACTATGCCAACATCCCCTGGAAACATTAACAACTGCCCTCTTGCAAGTGCAGCCGTATGATCAATACTATTCTACCGGATATCCGGTTTTTCCTCACTCAGGAGGGTTGCCTAGAGGCCTTTTCTTCTATGCCAGACAGACCAAAGCGTCGCTCCAGCTCTTTAAGAACTTCTCTGTAGCTCAGCCCCAGGTGGGACAGCATGATCAGAGAGTGAAACCAGAGGTCCGCCGTTTCGTAAACCACATCATCAAGACTGCCGCCAAATTCTGCTGCTTTGGCTGCGATCAGCGTTTCTGCCGACTCTTCACCGACTTTTTTCAGGATCTTGTCCATACCCGCGTCATGCAGACTGGCAACATAGGAGCTGCCCGGACTGGCCTGACGGCGTTCTTCCAGCACAGCTTCCAACTTATCCAGGATGTTATTCATTATCGCTGCTTCCGCTCTTGTCTTCACCGTAGATGGCATCGGGACTTTTCAGAACTTCATCCGTAGTTAACCATTGACCGTCCTCGGTCAACTTACGATAGAAGCAGGATTCCCGCCCTGTGTGACAGGCTATTCCACCAAGTTGTTCTACCACCAGCAGAACAGAATCGCCATCACAGTCCAGCCGCAGCTCATGCAGTCTCTGCACATGACCGGATGACTCACCTTTACGCCAGAGCTTGCCCCGGGAACGTGACCAGTATATTGCTTGCTGTTCTTCAGCGGTCAGGGCCAAGGCTTCCCGGTTCATCCAGGCCTGCATCAGCACCCTGCCGGTTTGATGATCCTGGGCTGTCGCGGCCACCAAACCATCACTGTTCCAGCGAACGTCATCCAACCAACTCATGCTACTTATCTCCAATCCTATCGAATCAGGAGCCAGACCCCGGCTCCTCCCGTTAACACTCCCTGCCAGGGAAGCTGTGCAGACCATTCAGGGAAGACCAGAACAGTAGCGGCCAGTACAACCAATACCCCACCCAACCACTTGCTTTTGTCGGTTCGCCGGTCTGCCCGATTATGTATGGCCATCAGCTTTCGCTGATGCTCCGAAAACTGTTTAACGCTGTGCAGAGCATTTCTGGCCATATTAGGCGCACTCAGCAGCCAGTCGGGAATATTATCATGTACTGTGCGGCCGATTCCGCAGGGGCTGACCTGATCCTTCATCCATTTCTCAAGATAAGGCTGTGCTGTATTCCACAAATCCAGTTCCGGGTAAAGCTGTCGGCCCAGACCTTCGACATTCAGTAACGTTTTCTCCAAAAGAACCAGCTGGGGCTGAACTTCCATTTCAAACCTTCGTGCAACCTGAAACAATCTGACCAACAGATGCCCGAACGATATATCTTTCAATGGCCGTTCAAATATGGGCTCACAGACTGTCCGAATAGCGGCTTCAAGCTCACCTACTACGGTATGGGAAGGAACCCAGCCTGAATCCACATGCAGTTGGGCGACCTTGCGATAATCCCGTTTGAAAAAGGCCAGCAGATTACAGGCCAGATAATACTGATCTTCAGGTTCCAGAGTACCGACGATACCACAGTCAATGCCTATATATTTTGGCTCAGAAGGGTCAGAGATATCGACAAAAATATTCCCCGGATGCATATCGGCATGGAAAAACCGGTCGCGGAAAACCTGGGTGAAAAAGATCTCAACACCTCTTTCCGCTAGTTTTTTCATATCGGTACCCTTCGCCTTCAGGGTATCTGTATCAGCAACAGGCACACCATAAATTCGCTCCATCACCATCACTGAAGGTTTGCAGTAATCCCAATAGACTCGGGGAACAAACAGCAACTGTGAGTCGATAAAGTTCCTGCGTAACATAGAGGCGTTGGCAGCTTCCCGCAACAGATCCAGCTCATCAAGAATCGTTTTCTCGTAATCCCTGACCACTTCTATTGGCCTGAGCCTTCTGGCTTCTCTTACAAGCGCGACCAGCAAACGACTGAAGCCGTACATCAGCCGAATATCCTTGCGGATCACCTTCTCTATGCCAGGCCGTATCACCTTAACCACCACTTCTTCTCCACTATGCAGTCGAGCAGTGTGCACCTGGGCTATGGACGCAGAAGCCATAGGTTCGTGATCAAAGCGGTCAAACCGTTCTGAAACCGGGGCTTGCAGGCTTCGTTCAATGATGGCTACGGCCTCTGTCGCAGGGAAAGGCGCCACCTGATCTTGCAGTCGGGCCAATTCATCACTGATATCTTCAGGCAACAGGTCGCGACGGGTAGACAGAATCTGGCCGAACTTGATAAAGATAGGTCCCAGGGATTCCAGCCCTTTTCTGAGTCGGACGGCTCTGGGGTCGCTGTTCTTGATAAAGTATCGCCAGGGAAGGAGTCGCATCAGAACTCTGGCAGGAAAAGGCAGGCAGTCGATCTCGACCAGATCGTCCAGCCTGTAGCGGGCAATAGCCCCAACAATTTTTATTAAACGGGTTAACTGCAGCACCCTTTTCTCCCGCGATACTCTTGTTTGCTCAACTCGCTTGCTTAACTCACAAAGGGGCTGTTCTGCGCTCGAGGCTGCCTTGTCAGCTTTCCCATCAAGTTTTGTTCAAACGTCTGCTCAAGCTTTCCACAGCTTCACTCAGAGCGGTAACCTCACGACTGAAAGCACCGATTTCAGACTCTGAGGGCACCAGCTCCAATTCGTACTGAAGATAAGCGGCCCCTTGGCCAGGAAGCGTTTCTCCAAAGCCTGTCAGCGTTGAGGTTATGAAGCGCAGCCCTTCAGCCAGTGAATGCCCTGCTACTGGACCCACTTGCTCACAGATCAGGGTTTCCCAGTCGAGCTGCATCCCTCGATGGGTAGATTGCAGCGCTTCCAGAACTTTCTGATCACCCGAGACATTTAGCCCTCTGATGGCATCCCAGGAAGCGTCTCGATCAGCGGCAAGCGTTATAAAACTACTTAATGGCCCCTGCAGAGTGACATCAACAGAGCCCTCATGCCAGCCAGCACAGCGAACTCCTGAGGCGTCCAGAAAAACATAGCAGTTAAAATCAGGCTGAAGACCAATGAGATGAATAACGCTGCCGTCCAGAGACTTTAAAGCCCCGGCTGTAACGGGATCGAGCTTCAACAGCTGATTGATCCGGTTCTCCACAAACGCCAGAAATGCCGTCTTCATGATAATCAGGGTTTGATGCCTTTATGCAGGGCAACAATGCCGCCGGTCATGTTGTGGTAGGTGGTATTCACAAAACCGGCTTCTTTCATCATGGCTTTCAGGGTTTCCTGATCCGGGTGCTTGCGAATACTCTCGGCCAGGTAGCGATAACTCTCTGAGTCACCTGCCACCAGCTTACCCATCGCCGGCAACAGGGAGAAGGAATAAGCATCATAGACTTTGGTTAACAAAGGATTGTTAGTCTTTGAGAACTCCAACACCAGCAGTCGGCCACCAGGCTTCAGAACCCGGCACATAGAGCGCAGTGCTTCGGCCTTATCGGTCACATTTCTCAGGCCAAAGGCAATGGTTATGCAGTCGAACGTGTTTTCCGGGAATGGCAGGCACTCGGCGTTGGCCTGAACATACTCAACATTCCCGACAATGCCCTGATCAATCAGACGATCACGGCCAACCCTGAGCATCGACTCATTGATGTCAGCCAGCACGACCCGACCCGTGTCGCCCACCAGACGGGAAAACTGTTTTGTGAGGTCGCCGGTGCCACCGGCAATATCCAGAACCTGATGACCTTTGCGAACCGCAGAAAGCTCTATGGTAAAACGCTTCCAGAGCCGGTGTACGCCCATCGACATGAGGTCGTTCATCACATCATAGCTATCAGCCACTGAGTGAAAAACACCCGCCACCAGTTTCTCTTTATCATCAGGATTGACATCTTTGTAACCAAAGTGAGTCTTGTCCTGATCTCTTACCTTCTCAGTCATTCAGATCTCCGCCCCAGCAACAGAAAACAATCCGAACCCCGTCTTTCGATTTCCGGTTACTGGCAAGCATTCGGGAAAAATTGCAGGCTATTGTAATGGGTAATGACAAATAGGTAAATTTGCCCACTCATCGCACTATTTCGCAGTGGAGTCGACCAGCCGCCTATTCAACGAAAGGCTCTCAGCGTTTTCTGACGACAATACTGCCAATAGAGTAACCCGCTCCGAAAGAACAGATAACACCACAACTACCCGCTTCCAGATCTGCTGAATACTTATGGAAAGCAATGATTGATCCTGCAGAACTGGTGTTAGCGTACTCATCCAAAATAACCGGCGCTTCTGCCGGAGTCGCTTCACGGCCTAATACCCTGCGTGAAATCAGCTGATTCATGCTCAGGTTCGCCTGGTGTAGCCAAAGACGAGAGAGTTTCTCAGACGTCAGTCTCAACTCATCCAGGTGACTTGAAATGATCTCTGCCACTTTAGGACAGACCTCCTTGAAAACCTTGCGACCGTTTTGCACAAACAGCTTATCGGGTTGTCCAATACCGGACTCATCAGCACGATTCAGGAACCCAAAATTATTACGGATATTATTGGAAAACTGAGTCCAGGCTCTGGTACCCAGAATTTCAAAGCCTTTCTCATTACTGGCAACACTTTCCGCTTCAACTACAACAGCTGTCGAAGCATCTCCGAAAATAAAGTGGCTGTCCCGATCACGGAAATTCAAATGAGCAGAAGTGATCTCGGGACTGATCACCAGAACCCTCTGCGCATTACCGGACAGAATGGCATCCGTTGCCGCTTTGATACCAAAAGTCGCAGAAGAACAGGCCACATTCATATCGTAGGCGTAGCCAGATGCTCCCAAGTAGTACTGCACCTCAACGGCAATGGCAGGATAAGCCCTTTGCAGGTTGGAGCAAGCCACAATGACCAGATCTATCTCTTCCGGCCTCACTCGTGCCTGGGAAAGCGCATCTCTGGCAGCATGTAATGCCATTTCACACTGAACAGAGATTTCTTCGTCATCCCTCTCGGGTAGCTGGGGTACCATACGATCAGGATCAAGAACACCTTCACGATCCATGACATAACGACTTTTAATGCCCGAAGCTTTTTCTATAAAGGCACTGTTACTCAATGGCAGGGGGTCTTTTTCACCGGCAGCGATTGCCTGCTGGTGTTTGTCATTCTCTTTCTGAGCCCAGGTATTGTAGCTCGTGACCAGCTCATCATTGCTGATAGAACTGGTCGGGGTGTATAGCCCCGTTCCTGTGATAATTGCAGCGACAGCCATGCTTGTTCCGATCACCTTATCTTGACGTGCTCCGTGATCCTATATCATGCACCATGGTAATAAAACCTTAAAATTTCACCCCGGATATCATTGTACGTCAGCCACATTGAAGACTGACCGGGTGGAGACTCTCCTGCGACTCCTGCCTTTGCTGGAGCATTGGAACGAGTTACAGGAGACAAACACATTGACTCTGACAATAAGCCAGTTAGCCGGTATTACGCATACCTGCAGCAATACCAACAACAGTAATCATCAAGGCCTGTTCCAGATTTTCACAAACCTTCCCTTCTTCTGAATGTCGAACGCGGTAGAGTAACTCTGCCTGAAGCACATTCAGAGGGTCAGTATATGGATTACGCAAAGCGATAGCCTGCTTATTCTGAGGATGGTTAGACATCAACTCTTCCCCGCTTTTAAGCTCCAGCAGTGCCTGAACTGCAGTTTTCAACTGCTCTCGCAGACTTTCTCCCAGATGCTGTAGCTCGGTCGGTACCAACCGCTCTTCATAGTATTCAGCCAGATTCGAATCGGTCTTCATAAAGACCATCTCCAGCATTTCCAGCCGCGCCTTGAAGAAGGGCCATTGACTGATCATCTCTTCCAGAGTTTCTTTCTGGCCGTTTTCCAAAGCATTTCTTAAGGCGGCACCACACCCAAGCCAGGTGGGCAGCATGAGACGAATCTGGGTCCAGGCGAATATCCATGGAATCGCCCGCAGACTTTCCACGCCACCATTGGGCTTGCGCTTTGCAGGTCTTGAACCCAGGGGTAACTTGGCCAATTCCTGTTCTGGCGTCACCGCACGAAAATAGGGAACAAAATCAGGCTCATCCCGGACCATACCCCGGTATATTTGCAGGGAATCTCTGGCCAGCTGATCCATCATATCCCGCCAGCTTTGCTCTGGCACAGGCGGGGGCAGCAGGGTTGCTTCCAGCGTGGCGCTTGCATAGAGCATCAGACTGTTAATGGCCACATCAGGGAAACCAAACTTGAAACGGATCATTTCTCCCTGTTCAGTGACTCGCAGATTATTGTTCACCGAGCCCGGTGGCTGGGAGAGAATCGCCGCATGGGCAGGGCCACCACCACGACCGATGGTACCACCACGACCGTGGAACAGTGTCAGCCCGACATTATTTTTACGACAGACCTCCGTCACCTCTTCCATGGCCCGATACTGAGCCCAGGCTGCTGCCATCCAGCCAGCATCCTTGGCAGAGTCGGAATAACCGATCATCACCATCTGACCGCCATGGCAATAACCACGATACCAGGGCAATGACAATAGAGAGCTGATACACTCACTGGCACCATCCAGCGCGTCAAGTGTTTCAAACAGAGGAGCAATAGGCATTGCAAAGCCAACGCCACACTCCTTCAGCAACAGCGCTACAGACAAGACATCGGATGGTTTGTAGGCCATGGAAATGACATATGCGCCTAATGCCTGCTGACCTTCTCTGGCAATAGCACGACAGGTGGCAAGGACTTCAGCGACATCTTTGGAAGGCTGCCATTCTACCGGAATCATGGGCCTGGGATTCTGCAGCTCTTTCAGTAAAAAGGTCTGCTTTTCCTGTTCATCCCAGCTCTGGTAATCACCAATCCCCAGAGCTCTGGTTAACTCACTGATCGCCTGAGTATGTCGGCTCGCTTCCTGACGAATATCCAAACGTATCAGGGTGAGACCAAAGCTGTGAGCACGACGGATCATGTCCAATAGCGGACCATCGGCAATGACGCCCAGACCCACTTCATGCAAGGAGTGGTAGCAAAGCTCCAGAGGCTCAACAAGATCTTTATGCTCCAGAAGCACTTCAGAAGAACGGGATTTGTCGACCAGTGCATATTCGCACCAGGTTCGGGCCTCTCTGAGACGCTCTCTGAGCTGTCTGAGAACGACCCGATAGGGCTCTCGACAATCCCCCAGTTTCTGCTTCATTTCTTCACTGCATTCCGTCATGGAGAGCTCTCCAATCAGGGGGTTCAGATCCCTGAGGTACAAATCCGCAGCCATCCAGCGACTCAATAAAAGCACTTCCCGGGTCACCTCAGCGGTGACGAATGGATTTCCATCCCGGTCTCCTCCCATCCAGGAAGAAAAGCGCACCGGTACAGCATCCAGCGGCAGACCAATATCGGTATGTTCCCTGAGCCGCTCATCTATAGCACGAACAAAATCAGGCACCGCATTCCATAGAGAGTGCTCAATGGTGGCAAATCCACCCTTGGCTTCATCAACAGGTGATGGTCGCTTCATCCTGAATTCATAAGTGTGCCAGGCCTGAGCTATCAATTGACGAAGCCGGTCTTCAAGACGGGCTCGCTCCCTGAAGCTCAGACGGCTGCTTTCCAGCTTGCTGAGACACTCAAAAATCGATTCATGTTTCTGGATCAGGGTTCTGCGGGAAACTTCGGTGGGGTGAGCGGTCAGTACCAGCTCCATATCAAGGCTGGCAACACTGTCTGCGATTTGCTCCTGGCTGAACCCCTGATTTCTGAGCCTCGCCATCAGCTCATCAAAGTGATCCGGAACACAGAACGTTTCGCCATGGCTAACAGCAATACTGTCATATTGTTCGGCCAGGTTAGCCAGATTAAGAAAATGACTGAACGCCCGTGTAACGGGCACCAGGTCGTCATCAGAAAGGTTTTTCAGTTGATCCAGTAAAACTTCCCGATCATCCTCACTGCCTGCTCTTGCAGCCTTGGAAAGCTGACGAATGCTTTCAATACGATTGAAAAAAACCTCGCCATGATGTTCCTTTATAGTCTGACCCAACAGTGTTCCCAGCAGGTTCACGTTGCGACGCAAATTCGCCTTACTGTCTGTCATAGATTTAACTTCCCGGGTTTCTACCGTGAAATTGCTTTCACTCTGGCACTTTGTTCATGGCTAAAAGCACGATCACCTTGTTCTGATGCAGGAATACCGGAAACTTTTGAACCAAAGTACCGTTTTCATCCCTCATTTTGATGACGTACAACTTCGAGAATTACTGAGCCTATACCATAAAATCCGAATAAAAAAGCCTTCACAAACACGCACCAAGACGCACAAACAAGTACAGGACACACAAAACATGGACATGCTCGATTTCAGAAGGATTTCGAAGAAAAAAAACTGCCCGGCCACGGAAAAACTATCGCAGAAACAGCTATTATTTCTGGCGTATCCCCATAGATCTTGTAATATGTTTATCTCATGATGAATGAGGTAGATTTACTTGCTTTCAAGAGGTATCAGCATGAAAGAAAAAGCCCCCTTTGAGTGCAACACCTGCAATACGGTAGAGGTCGGTACCCTGATCCGCGACGATGATACCTGGGTTACTGTGGAAATTCGTGGTGACAAGGCAGTTTCTGCCCAGGAAAAGCTCAACAAGATAGAGCAGCGAGCTCTTTCAGTCGGATCAGGCAACTGCAAGATTCAGTCAGAAACCATTCAGGAAAACGGTATCACGGTGATCAAGGCGATGCTCGACTTTGACTGTACTGCAGAAAAGCTGATCTTTGAAATGTCTCTGCGATAACAGCTCCCAGTCTACGGATTTGCGTTCAATCAACATTCATGCTCCCGATGCCGAGCTGTCTTTCTGGCCAGATCTGATCACACAACAAGATTGTGAATCCTATTACCAGCAACTTCTGTCTGGCACCCGGTGGCGTCAGGATACAATCACAATTTTCGGAAAAACATTGGATTTACCTCGATTACAAGCCTGGTATGCTGATGAGGGAATGACTTACAGCTACTCTGGCCTGACACTCACTCCAGAGCCATGGACACCGGTGTTGCTGGCGATAAAAAAAGTGGTCGAACACACCTGTCACTCTTCATTCAACTCGGTTCTGCTCAACCTGTATCGTGATGGCAATGACAGTAACGGCTGGCATTCTGACGATGAGGCAGAACTTGGAGAACAGCCTGTTATTGCCTCACTGAGTCTGGGCCAGGAAAGACGTTTTCGACTGAAACACAAAGAGGCCAGTTCAAGGGGTATCCAACCCTTGTCACTGGATTTACCTTCTGGCTCACTGCTGGTGATGTCAGGCTCAACCCAGCGCTGCTGGCAGCATTGTCTTCCCAAAACATCCAGAACCGTTTTACCCCGCATCAATCTCACTTTCAGGAATGTCATTTATGGCCCGAGCCAAATGCCCGCGCTGTGAGCGTCCTCTTCGATTCTGCATTTGCCAGCATTTACAACCCGAGCAGGCCTGCTGTGAACTACTGATCCTGCAGCACCCCGATGAGGTCAAACATCCGCTGAATACCGCCCGGATCGCCAGACTGGGCATTGAGAACTGCAAGGTTCTCGCAGGAGAGGACTTCTCCGAAAACCCACACCTCAAGATCCTTCTGGAGAACAAAAAAAGCTGCTTACTTTTTCCGGGCGAAGAGGCTTTCCAACCTTCTGAATATCAGAAAATCCATGGCCTGCCTGATGTTTGTATTCTGCTGGACGGTACCTGGAGAAAAGCCAGAAAGATACTTCATCTCAACCCTCAACTTCGGTCTCTGCCACGGATATCCCTGCCAGAAAATCTGGAGTCCCGCTACCGAATTCGCAAATCCCCTCATCAATCAGCCCTTTCTACTATTGAGGCTACGGTATGTCTTATGCGAGAGTTTTCAGGAGACCCAATGGTTCACCAAAACTGCCTGGACAGCTTCCAGACCATGATCGACCGACAGATCCTGGCCATGGGGCGAGATGTCTACGAAAAAAATTATAGAAACCGATCGAAATGAACTACTTTGATCAGGCGCTACGCTGATTTGGGTCCCGATTAGCGTCCCAGTGATATTAATTAGGGACTGGGCTTTTTTTCAGTATGCGAATAACATGGGTCCGAGGCTTTTTTGCTTTATGTTTGCTATCAATGAATCGGCCGAAGCAATACGAAGTAATGGAATAGCAACATTCATAACCTTGTGCATTTCCACAGCAACCAGAGACAGAGTGCAAAATAATAATGACTGACGCCTCCCTGAAAACCTCTTCCCGCTGGCTCTGGGTGTACCTTCTGATTCTGTTCGCCATTCTGATCCGGCTCCTCTCCCTTGGCCTATATCCTCTGATGGATACTTCAGAAGCCCGATACGGTGAGATCGTCAGACTGATGGTCGAGACCAATGACTGGATCATTCCATATTTTGATTATGGTGTCCCGTTCCTCGGTAAACCACCCCTGTTTATCTGGCTTTCAGCCATAAGCTTCAAGTTATTCGGAATCAATGAATTTGCCGCCCGCTTACCTTCTCTGGTTTGTAGTCTGGGCACCCTGGCATTGGTCTGGAAGCTGGCCCATTTTCAAATGGGGGTACAAAAGGCAAAAATTTCGGTACTGTTCCTGGTCACCTCCGCCATGTTTCTCGTTCTTTCCGGTGCCCTGCTGGCCGACCCGGTCATGACCCTGACGACCACTCTGATACTCGGCAGTTTCTGGATGGGCTGGCAGAGTCACAACGAATCTGAAGCACTTCGGTGGCAATATTTGTTTTTTGCCGGTTGCGGCTTGGCACTGCTGGCAAAAGGGCTCGCTGCAGTGGTTCTGGCGGGTGGTCCGATTTTCTTATGGTGCCTTCCTAAAGGCAGATTGATAACGCTGTGGCATAAATTTCCCTGGATCAAAGGCACTATTCTGTCAGCAGCCATTGCCCTTCCCTGGTATATCAGCGCCGAGATACGCAACCCCGGTCTTCTGGAATACATGTTTATTGGCGAACATTTTTCCCGCTATCTGGATTCCGGCTGGCAGGGTGATGAATACGGCAATGCCCATGTCCACGCTCTGGGAGCCATCTGGGGCTACCTGCTGGCTGGAGGCTTTCCCTGGACATTCGTGTTACTCGGAGTTGCCATCAGACAAGTCTGGAAATTCTGGCAAAAGAAGCCCACTCTCAAGTTAACTGAATGGGATTATTTCCTGCTCTGCTGGCTGTTGTTTCTGCCCCTGTTTTTCACTTTCACTACCAATCTGATCTGGACTTACACGCTCCCTGTGATGCCTGCCCTGGCAATGATTATTGCACGACTGTTCGGGGAGAGCTGGTCCAACCACTCTGGTAAGCTTATCACTCTGGCAACCCTGACACCTCTGTTGATGATTGCTACTATCATGGTCATGATGAACGACGGTGGTAAAAAATCACAAAAGTACCTAATCGCCAACATGATGACACACCCTAATGAACAGCCTGGTCGCCTTATTTACTTTATGAAGCGTCCGTTCTCGGCTCGCTTTTATTCCCAAGGTCAGGCCCTGCTGGCCTCCAGTGAAGAGGAGATCTTCGATCAATTACACAGGGATCGCAGGGACTTTCTGGCCACTCGCGACGGCAACATCAATAAGCTGTCTACCCCGCTGAAAGATCGCTTCGAAAAAGTATCCAAATACAGAAACTGGACCCTCTGGGTTGAGAAAAAATAGCCAGCACTGAGTCCATGGCAGACTTTAAATCAGCCCCGGTCACAGGCTTGTCATTACCAGGACGAGAGTGATCAAACTGACCACGATAGACACACCTCAGTTCGGCATCAAAGAGAAAAAAATCAGGTGTACAGGCCGCATCGTAGGCTTTCGCCACCGACTGACTTTCATCATACAGATAGGGAAACGGATAAGATTTTAATGCCATCTTGTCAGGAGCATCCTCGGGATAGGTCCTGGCATCATTAGCACTGATAGCCACTATGCCAAGATCTCGATCAGCATAATCCTTACCCAACTCTACCAGCGCATCTTCAATGTGAATCACATAAGGGCAGTGATTACAGATAAACATCACCAGAACGCCCTTCTCCTTTCTTACTTCCTGCAGGGAGACGGACTGTCCTGATGAAGGATCAGGCAATTTAAAATCAGGGGCAGACGAGCCCAGTTCAACCATATTCGACGGGGTCAGTGCCATTCCGGTATTCTCCAGCTTATATCCCACAATAGGTGCTAATCCATTGTGGGAGTTGTCGGGAACAGAAAACTGCTGCTACATTGGAAGTTCGAAAATCAAATTATGTCACTTATGGGCAGGCATACCTCTTTTAATAAAGACAAGGCGCTGGATAACGCACTTGCTCTCTTCTGGTCTCGGGGATTCTCGGCTTCTTCGCTCAGACAGCTGGAAGAAGCTACCGATCTGCACCCTGGGAGCCTGTATCATCATTTTAAAAACAAAGAAGGCTTATACCTGCACGTCTTAAAGTATTACATTGAACACTACCTGCAGTTAAGAATCCAAAAGTATCTCGGTTCAGGGCCTCCCCTTGAAGGTTTACGCCGATTTTTGACAGCGGGCTATCGTCATCCCCGCAACGTGCAATACCAGAACTGCTGCTTTCTGGCCTGTACCAGTACAGAGCTGCACCTATTGCCAGATCAAGCTGCTGAGCTGGTCAGACAGGCTGTGAACTCGATCCAGCAGGCATTAATGGCCCAGATACTCAGGGGGACTGAAAAAAACCTGATTGCCCCCTGCCTGAGCAGCGCGGAAGCAGCCAGAGAGCTCACCAGCTTCTTTCTGGGCCTTCAGTTAATGGCCAGAATCAGCCCCAATCAGCATCAGTTAGATTTGCTGGTAAAGCACAGTCTTGAGCATATTCTGAATCCCAAAACATGATTGGGAAGAAGGCACCACTATGGCAACGAATAACCAGAGTGGCACAAGGAGAAAAGCAAAAGGTTCAACCAGAAAAAACCTGAAGCACCCAGCTTCAGGTTTTTTCACTATGAACGCTTATTTATTATTTATACAAGTCGTCATCATCATAGTCTTCATATAAGTTTGCTGCTCCTTGTGGCACTCCTGCTGCTCCAGATGACACTGATGCAGAGGGGGGTGTATCCCGAAAACGGAATTCAGTTCCGGCCTGACTTGACCGCTTGTGAAAATCTTCATAACGGCGAATTTCTCCATCCCCGACACTGCGCCTCGCTGTGCGCATGGCTTGCTCAAAATGACTGCGCGTTAACATGTAACTCTCAAGGGACTCTTCAACGTCCATTGCTTCACTTTGAGCTTCCACTGGGCTACGACTGCGAATGTACTCCCTGATAGCCTGTTGTATTGCTGTCTGGCAGATTTCGTTAATATCAGCTCCGGAGAAACCCTTGGTTATGCCAGCCAGCTGCTTTAAATCAACATCATCCTGTATTGGGGTGTTACGCAGGACAGCTTCGAAAATATGCAACCGGCTTTCATAATCTGGCAGTGGAATGTAGATATGCTTGTCAAAACGGCCTGGTCGCATAAGAGCTTTGTCAAGAATATCGGGTCTGTTGGTGGCGGCGATGATGTAAATGTTATTCCGTTCAGCTATACCATCAATCTCGATTAACAGTTGGTTCAGGACGCGATCGCTTGCGCCATTGGCGTCACCTAATGAAGATCCCCTGGAGGACGCCAGAGAATCAATTTCATCAAAAAACAGGATGCAGGGTGCTGCCTGCCTGGCTTTGTCAAAAAGGTCACGTACATTATGCTCTGATTCGCCAAACCACATAGTCAACAACTCTGGCCCTCTTATGGCAATAAAGTTAGCCTGGCAATCGTTGGCCAAAGCTTTGGCTAACTGTGTTTTGCCACAACCAGGGGGACCATAAAGAAGTACACCACGTGCCAGTTTCTGACCAAAATGCTTCAACAGCTCGGGCCATTCAAGGGGGTAGCGAACCATTTCCAGCAATTCCTTTTTGACATCCATCATGCCGCCGATGTCTTCCCAGGTCACAGAGGGTATCTCGACAAAGGTTTCTCTGAGAGCTGACGGGTTGGAGGATTTGAGAGCCTGATCAAAATGAGCCTGGGTGATTTCCAGACTATCTAACAACTCGGCATCAACGTTCTGTTCATCATCGAGGGTGCTAATGTCTATTTTTTCCCTTATACAGAGCATTGCGGCATTGGTGATAAGCTGCGTGATGTCAGCGCCGGTGAACCCATGGCAGACTTTTGCAATCTTTTCCAAATCCACGTCGTCGGACAGTTTTTTGTCTCTGGTATGAACCTGAAGGATTTCCAGACGACCGGTTTCGTCAGGAACGCCGATATGAATCTCTTTATCAAAGCGGCCAAAACGACGCAGTGCCTGATCAATCGAATTGACTCTGTTTGTGGCGGCCAGAATCATAATCTGCCGCCTGGACTGCAAACCGTCCATAAGGGTAAGCAATTGACCGACAACGCGCCGCTCTACTTCACCCGGGGTTTTGTCACGCTTTGGGGCTATCGAATCAATTTCATCAATAAAAATAATGGCAGGGCTGTTTTTTTCAGCTTCTTCAAAAGCCCTTCTCAGATTGGATTCTGACTCACCGGCCATTTTGCCCATTATCTCCGGGCCGTTAATCAGAAAGAGGAAGGCGCCACTCTCGTTGGCAACAGCCCGGGCAATCAGTGTTTTTCCATTCCCCGGTGGTCCACTCAGTAGTATTCCTTTTGGAGGACTGACATTCAGGGTATTGAAAAGTTGTGGGTATCGCATTGGCAGCTCAATAATTTCGCGTATTGTTTGAATCTGTGGTCTGAGCCCACCAATATCATCATAACCAACATCCGCAATTGAAGACGCATCCTGCCGCTCGACGGGTTCGCCTTCACAGTGAACAGTTGTGTCCTGAACAACTATGCACCCACCTTCCGGGTCTGTTTCCATCACCCGGAAATGAACGGTTCGCAAGCCAGCACTTATAGGAATAACGTCGTTTTTACTGACAGGTCGAAACGCTTCAAGAAAAAATGGCTTCAAAAACACATCAAACAAGTTGCCGGTTATACCTTCAAGGCTATCTTTTATTGGCAATATACCCACTCGTTTACCATAGGGCAGCATAGGGAGGTGGGAGACTTTGACGATATCGCCTAACCTCACCTTAAGGTTGTTACGGACTGCCCTGTGCATCCTGATACAGCCAGATGGCTGATTTGCATCCGATATAGCAACAGCTATAGTGGTTTTTCTTACTTTGCCGGTTAGCAGGACACAGTCTCCACGATAAATTTGTAACCCAGCCATTTCATCTTCTGACATTGTAACTACGGAGTACTCATCACTGGGACTCTCATCAACCAAAAGCCGTCTGAAAATTGCCTTACGTGCTGGAGCCGAGGCAGGAGCGGGCGGGGCAGGAAACTGCTGTTCCGACATGCTTCCCTCGCCAGGGTCTCCGCCGCCATGAGGGGACTGGCTGACGGGCCCCGGAGATCTTTCTGCTGGCTCGTCAGGTAAATTTTCGAGAGGTTCGTAGGGAGGAGAAGCTCCTGGACCCCGTGGCACCTTACGAACTCGCCAGTGCCACTGATGCCAGCCACCTCCGGCAGCCAGTCTGGGGCCAAAGTACTCTGGATAAAGGTATTCAAGCCAGCTCTGGAAGTGCATTGACAGTAGCCGCTGGTATTCTTCCTTACTGATGTAATGAACCTGCTTGTTCTCATCCAGCCTGTAAAAGACGTTACCATTATGATCAACCGCTCTGGTGGCCGCTACCTGTCCACTGGCCGGAATCAGTGCTGGATTCTGGTCACTCCAGGGGGGTGTATCTTCGAATAATGGGGCAATAGTTTCTGACAGGTCCAGAATCCATCCACTTCCATCATCCAGGCCCCAGCTCAGACAGGGTTCATCATCGCAATTCCCGGGAATAAGATTGATTGTCGTTTTAGTATCCCGTGTTATGTCACCTATTGATCCAGGAGGCCCGGGCAGGAAATCGCCATTTTGACCGGGAACAGGTTGACCCGGCTTCCATTGTAAACTCGTGTCAGGGACTGATATGTGGACTGGCACACCTTCATCACCGACCTTCACCTGTGTCTGTTCAGGGTAGGGTTCTGGTCTGCTTTTGCCGGGTAAAAGCCAGGTCCATTGATCCGGGTCTCTCCGGTCGGGGGCCAATGTCATATCCAGCTCCCCTGGCAGCGGCAGGCAGCCCGACTTGTAAGCAAGGAGGGGGTCTTCAGGCTCGATGCAAAAGGATGGTTCAGTCCCGGCTTTCTGATGGGTGCCAGAATGAGAAAAACGATTGAAGTAGGTATGGTATGCAAGAGGGAGTAAGAGGATAGGCAGTGAAATACCGGATGGATTATAAATGCCCGGAGCGGTAATGGCATACCCCGTCGACACGAGTGTCCCGCTCTGCCCGGAAAAGGTTTTGACAGGTGTCACCAGAAACGAAATGCCAAGAAATATTAGCGGCAATTTGATATCGATGCCGCTCAGATGAAGGTTGTCTGATCGCCGGGAGATAGTGAACACGGACAGAATAAAATAGAACATAACCTATTACTTATATCATCCTGTGTAGGGCTCAGGCCCACTGACTGGCCTTTGCCGTTTGTACAAGGCTCTATATATAGCACCGCACTGGCTGGCGTGCCATGAACAGAGATGGCGGTAATCAATATTTGTATGAAATAGTCAATACAAGACTGATGTCGCTTGCTATGAATTACCCCGACGAGCCAAGGAATTAGCTCACTTCGGATAGCTATTTTACGAAACTGCAGCACGCCAAAATCGAGGGACAACTCATCTCCTTAAAATCAGCTCTGACAGTTTTACCATTAACAGGGTGAAAACGAAGGGTTTCTTGTGTATGTTTTGCCATAGCAGGCTCCGGTTTGCTTCTTCCGAAGCTTACTTTTGTTCGAACCTGCTCTAAGAAATTTTTGGGTTAGACGATCCTCACTGCGTTCAAGACTATTAACTTATGGCCATACAACAAATCATTGTCCACCAGCTGAAACAGGTCCCCGACAGTGACTCCCTGACTGCTGTTCCGGCAAATCACAGCCTGCCCCCCACTCCGGCCCTGGAAGCCATGCTGGACGACCTGATGCAAACTTACAACAAGAAACAGGACAAACAGTATGGCCAGTTCAACCCCGATGCCGAAAGCCCTTTCCCAACTGAACTGGGTGATTACCTGGCAGAAAAGATGGACTTTACAGCCCTGACCCGCAATACCCTGAACCAGCTTCTGGAAAAGCTCGATCAGGCCGGAGCACTGGGTGGGGGCTACCTGCTGTTTGCTGATTATCAGCAGGGCCTGACCCGATACTTCATGCTCTGCATGCTAACCAGTAATGTCAGCATAACTGTGACAGATGATCTTGCTATTCAGGATGTAGCCTATCTGGATACAGCCAGAATGCCACTGGCCTGCCGCATTAATATCACCGAATGGCAGGGTAACGAGAACAGTGGTCGTTATCTCTCATTCCTGCGTCCCCGCGGTGGCCGCCGTCTGAGCGATGTATTTCAGGAAGCTCTGGGCTGCAATGAAACCAGTAACAGCAAGGAAGAAGCTGACACACTGGTCAGTGCTGTAAAGGAGTACGCCAGGGAAGCGCCTTCTCTGGAAAATCACAAGGAAGTCAGCCGACAGGTCTACGACTTCTGCCAAACCAAAATGGATGATGGCGATGCCCTGACTCTGGATGAACTTACCGGCTATCTGAGTGAAGCGGGCTCCGATGATTTTGCCCGCTTCGTCAACACCCGCGACTACGACATGAGTCAACCTATGGCTCCGGAAAAACGCACTCTAACCAAACTGGTTAAGTATACCGGTCGCAGCAAAGGTCTTAACATTGCCTTTGATGCCGAGCTGCTCGGTACCCAGGTGGTGTACAACAAAGATCTGAATCAGCTCGTGATCAAGGAAGTTCCTGCCAAGCTCAAGGAACAGCTGGAAGGCAATAACTGACATCACAGTCGTATTTGCATGCTCTCATAAGCATTGACTAATGGGATGGTCCGCCCCTCCTAAACGGCTTCAAATGAGCCAAAATGGAGTTAACCATTTAAACAGGATTAACCGGAGCGAACCACCCATGACTATTTCAGTACTTGGTATCGATATTGGCAAGAACAACTTTCACCTGTTTGGTGTTGATGAGCAGGGTAGCAAAGTCATCAGAAAGAAGTCGTCCAGGAAGAACCTTCTAGAGTACGTGGCAAATCTGGAGCCATGCATTATCGCTATGGAAGCTTGTGGTGGTGCTCACTATTTGGCTCGGTTATTCAAGAACTATGAGCATACTGTCAAGCTGATTTCACCTCAATTTGTCAAGCCTTATGTCAAGACCAACAAAAATGACTACAACGATGCTGAAGCGATTGCAGAAGCAGCTTCACGGCCCAGCATGCGTTTTGTACCTGTTAAAACGTCAGAGCAGCAGGCCTGGCAACTTCTGCACCGCTATCGTCAACAAGCGGTTGATCAGAGAACTGCCCTGGTTAACCAGATCCGGGGGTCACTATTGGAAGAAGGTATTGTAGTTGCCCAGGGTATTGGTAAAGTTCGTGCACAGCTTCCACGAATTCTGGAAGATGCTGAAAATGGACTCCATTCGCTGACTCGTGAGCTGCTACATGGTTTATCAGAAGAGTTGGCCAGTCTTGACAAGCGTATTCAACAGTATGACCAGAAAATTCAGGAGCTAGCAAAAAACGACGACGAATGTCGTCGAATGATGACTATGCCGGGTATCGGAGCCATCACTGCCACAGCATTGAAGGCAGCCATTGGTGATGCGACGTATTTTAAATCTGGTCGACACCTTGCCGCATGGATGGGATTAGTTCCAAGACAGCATTCCACAGGCGGTAAGTCAGTCCTGCTGGGCATCAGTAAACGGGGTGATAAATACCTGCGCACATTATTGATACACGGCGCACGTTCGGTACTCCACTGCCTCAAAAATAAGGATGACCGCTGTAAAAAATGGGTTAGCCAACTTAATGAGCGCAGCAATCACAACGTTGCCGCCGTTGGTCTGGCTAATAAAATGGCTCGGATTGTCTGGGTCATCATGACCCGAAATGAAGTTTACAAGGCTGCATAATGAAGTAAAGGCGGCAGCGGCAAAGTAAAGCATAAGCTTAATCAAAGGGGACCCCCCCGCAGATTGCGATGAGCATGTACAGTTGATGGCAAACAGGTAAAAACCGGCAACCTGAAACCTGATAGGAGCCTTGACCCTTGAGGCCGTCGGACTGATAAGGCCAGGTTGCGCGGATACCCATCAGGGCCAGAGGGTTAGACCTCATGAATAGGCCGTATATATGATTGCAGTTATCTTTGTTTGCTAATTAACAAAACAGGCTCTTGCAAAACGGGGCGGACCATATAAGGCTCCTAGTATGGCTGTTCACTGTCTTTGAGGGCTGCAAATGTCGATAAGCTGCTTCTGGATTGTCAGGTTAAGTGACAGCCGGGATATCCGATACATAAGGGATGATTTAACTGTTTCCGGACCCCGCAATGTCTAAAGCTCAATTACTGACCACACTGCTTTTCCTTCTGACTTTTATGAACCAGGCTATGTCCTCAGAGTCGGCTGCCAAAAACAACAACCTGACCCCAGAGCACCTTTTGAAGCAGGAGTTATTGCTGAATCAGCTGATCGAAAATATTCACTTGCTCCAGATCGATTTTCTCAACAAGGACGCCAGAATGAAAATGCAGGACAATCTGGCTCTGCTGAACCAGAGCATCCCGGCCTTGCCGGAGAAGTCCAACGATCAGGAAACTTCGAAGTTGCTATCATCGACCCTGAGTCTATGGCCTATCATTAGCCGACACGCCGCCTGGATGGCTGATTTGCCCGCTCACTCCCGTCCCCCTGAGGCCACTACACTGCTTCTGGCCTTGGCCAGACTGGATAGAAAGTTATTGCTTCTCAGACAAGAAATCCTGACCAGCAAACCACACAAAAATGAAAAGCTCGATTTTCTTGAGCAGGCACTACTCATGCAACGCCTGTCCCGTCACTATCTCAGCCTGACTCTTTCCGAGTTAAATGAAGACAAGAGCGCTTCCGGTCGGCTTCAGCTGCAAACACTGGCTCGACATTTCGAACAGAAGTTGTCCAGGCTGGGTCAAGAATACGGCGACCACGCCCATGCGGCCAAACCGATCAAACAAGCTCAGGCGACATGGAATTTCATCAAGGTGGGATTAGAGCAATTTCCGGATAAACCGATTCCTGAAATGATCGCTCGCTATGGCAGCAGCGTCGTCAAACGCATGACTTCTGCACACAAGATGTTCTGACCTGCAAAAATATATCCGCTTCCCCCCATGGGAAGCGAGCAGAAAAGCGTTCACTCTGTTCAAAAATACCCGGTATGGGGCAATAATCCTGGAGCGGATAGCTGACAGAAATCACTTTACTCCCGGGTTTAAGGGCCAGCATTCTCAGCGTCAGGCATCGAATAGTGAGATCATCCAGATTGGATGCATAAAGATAAACGACCGTCGCCCCCGAAAGATCCGCCTCCAGATAATCCCCCTCAATAACGGTTAGTTTATCCAGCTTCATTCTACCACTGAGACGCCGGAGTCTCAGACAAAACGTGGGAATCTGCTCAATCGATGTCACTCGAACACCTGCAAAAGCAGCCATCCAGAGAGAGGTAAAACCGCTGCCTGCACCCAATTCAAAAACGTGGTCGCGGGACGTTAATCCAGACTTTTCACAGATATCATCAAGCACTGTTAAAGGTGTTTCACCGTAAAGATATAAATCATCTGACTTTTTCTTAATCAGGAAACGCTTACTGACCTGAAAAGGGCTGTCCAGCAGGTATCGAAGCTTCAACCCAAGATAGGCTTTGAGGAATGTGCGATGGGATGAGAAACGACGAAATACCCTGTATAGTTCGACCCACTCGAAATATTGAACTTTTAACGCCAATAAAAACAGTTTCACCCGCTGCGCCCAGTTTTCATACCGTTTAAACTAGATTGATCGAGAGCTTGAGCCCAGTCAACCGTGATTGATTGGTTAATTAGTACACAAGTTCAAATTATTTTAGGCTTTTCTCAGTCAAATTCAGGTTATCTATTGGCAGATTGACTGCTTAAATAGCATACTCTAATGTGCTGACCGAGGATACGGAGTGGCAAATGGAAAAAATCCAGACCCGTCTATACCCTGAAGATCAGGCCAAAGTTGACCGTTTTATCAGCACTGGGACCAATGCGACAGAGCGCAGCCGCTTCAGACCCTTAAAGCTGATGTTCTGGCTGAGCTTTTTGATTGTCATACTTGGTGTTCTCAGCCGTCTGATAGGCGTTTTTATCCTGGGCTGAGTCAGCCTGAATAGCTGTAGGGTGTGTTCTCAATCAGTTTTCCGCTCTTTCTAACCATAAAGCCAAGAAGAGAGCTGGGGATTTCAGACTGATTCAAAACACTCCTTTATAAAAATAGAGAGAATGAAGTGACTGACCAGCTGCATAAAATAGTAATTGTTGGAGGAGGTGCCGGAGGGCTCGGATTAGCCACCAAACTGGGAAAAAAACTGGGCAAGAAGAAGAAAGCCCGAATTACCCTGGTGGATGTTCGAAAAACGCATTTCTGGAAACCCCTTTTGCATGAAGTGGCCGCAGGCTCCCTGAATGCTTTTGAAGATGAGCTGAGCTATTTGGCTCAGGCCAAATGGAATCATTTCCACTTTCTACCCGGAAGAATGTGCGGTCTGGACCGGGATAATAAAACCATTACCCTCGCTCCTATTAACGACGAAGCCGGACAAGAGGTCGTTCCCGAGCGCAGCTTGGAGTACGATGACCTGGTCATCTGTTTGGGCAGCACCGCCAACGACTTTAATACACCAGGTGCAGTGGATCACTGCCTGTTTCTGGACAACCGGGAACAAGCAGAAAGAGTACATACAACGCTTCTGAATCATTACCTTCATGCCCAGGCTTCCCATGAGAAATCACCTGAGTTAAACATCGCCATCATTGGTGCCGGAGCGACAGGTGTGGAACTGGCAGCAGAACTTCACTACGCAGCCATAGAACTCGCCCGATATGGCCTGGACGCGATTCAGCCAAACAAAGTAAACATCACTGTCATAGAAGGCAGCGAACGAATACTGCCTGCCCTGCCCGTTCGTATCAGCAGCAGTGTTCACAAACAGCTGCAGAAAATGGGGATTGTTATACAAACCCATCAGCTGGTCAGTGAAATTACTGACAAAGGCCTGAATACAAAAAGCGGTGACTTTATCAACTCCGATCTCAGTATCTGGGCCGCAGGCATCAAAGCGCCAGCATTCTTGAAAGACATCGCCGGCCTTGAAACCAATCGAATTAACCAGCTAGTGGTCAGACCCACCCTGCAATCTACATTGGATGATCACATTTACGCACTGGGTGACTGCGCCAGCTGCACACTGACAAACAGTAACGGCGAACCGTTCACTATACCTCCAAGAGCCCAGGCTGCTCACCAGCAGGCTGAGTTGCTGACCAAGAGCCTGACAGGAAAAGTTCTGGAGGGTCAGGCACCTTTAACCTTTACCTACAAAGACTACGGTTCTCTGATCTCTCTGAGTCGTTTCAGTGCCGTAGGTAATTTGATGGGAGCCATCACAGGCGGCGATATGATGGTGGAAGGCAGGATGGCCAAGATGTTTTATATCAGCCTCTACCGAATGCATCAGGTAGCGCTGTTTGGACGATTGAGGACTGGAGCCCTGATTATCAAAGACTTTATCGGGAAAACGACACGCCCCCATCTAAAGCTGCATTGATTTATTTTTAGCATGCAAAAAACAAAAAGCCGGTTCTTTGAACCGGCTTTTTGTTGATTTGGTGGGTCGTGTAGGATTCGAACCTACGACCAATTGGTTAAAAGCCAACTGCTCTACCAACTGAGCTAACGACCCTTGATGCTTAATGAACACGCAGTTCAGGAAACAAACTCTTGCTTGAGAGTGAGAATATGGCTCCCCGAGCTGGACTCGAACCAGCGACCCAATGATTAACAGTCATTTGCTCTACCAACTGAGCTATCGGGGAATAAAAGTGGTGGGTCGTGTAGGATTCGAACCTACGACCAATTGGTTAAAAGCCAACTGCTCTACCAACTGAGCTAACGACCCACTGAACTTTCTGAATACGCAATCCAGAAAGCTAACCCTTGCTAAGGAGTTTAAAATGGCTCCCCGAGCTGGACTCGAACCAGCGACCCAATGATTAACAGTCATTTGCTCTACCAGCTGAGCTATCGGGGAAGAAATTGGTGGGTCGTGTAGGATTCGAACCTACGACCAATTGGTTAAAAGCCAACTGCTCTACCAACTGAGCTAACGACCCAAGCCGTCTATTAAACACGCAGTTCAATAAACATTCAACTCTTCAATCAAAAGTGATTAGAAAGAGCTGGCTCCCCGAGCTGGACTCGAACCAGCGACCCAATGATTAACAGTCATTTGCTCTACCAACTGAGCTATCGGGGAATCGTTGTTGACGATGCTTTGCGTCATCACCTAACGGCAGCGAATATTAATGAGATTTCCGGCTGAGTCAAGTCCTTCTCCTCAGCTTTGTTCAAAAAGTTTCTGAAAAAAAGCACTGGAAATAACTTGCTGATCTATAAAACAGGAACCGAACGCCCGTAAGTTCTGGGCCTGCTCTCTAATACGCACAACAAAAAAAAAAAGCCGCCCGCAGGCGACTTTCTTTTCAATCATCAAATGACGAAGTCTGTAATTACAGGCCTTCAGCACTCTCAGACAGGTACTTGGCAACACCCGCAGGGGACGCGTCCATACCCTTATCACCTTTGCTCCAGCCAGCCGGGCAAACTTCACCGTGCTCTTCGTGGAATTGCAGAGCGTCAACCAGACGGACCAGCTCATCCATGTTACGACCCAGAGGCAGATCGTTAACGATCTGTGAGCGCACAACACCGTCCTTATCAATGAGGAAAGCACCACGGAAAGCGACACCGCCCTCAGACTCAACGTCGTAGGCTTTACAAATGTCGTGAGCCATGTCAGCGGCCAGAGTGTACTTAACAGGACCGATGCCACCTTCACTGACAGGCGTATTACGCCACGCGTTGTGAGTGAAGTGAGAGTCAATGGAAACACCGATAACTTCAACGTTGCGCTCTTTGAACGCATCGATGCGGTGATCCAGAGCGATCAGCTCGGATGGACAAACGAAAGTGAAGTCCAGTGGGTAGAAGAACAGAATACCGAACTTGCCACGAATCGCCTCGGACAGGGTAAACTCTTCAACAATCTCGCCATTGCCCAGGACGGCAGGAACAGTAAAGTCAGGAGCTTTCTTGCCAACCAGTACGCCCATGAATTTAATCTCCAAGGTTAAGTATGTATCACTGCGATCATGCAATCGTTGCAGTCATCGCAATCATTGAAGCGACATCATGATACACCTGATAACGGCCTTAGCCTATAAACCCCTGCACAAATATCTATAAATTTTCTCTTTCAAATGATAGATAAAATCTATCAAAGTCGACTAATCCATTTATTTCGGTGATCCGCTCATCCCATGCGATGGAAAATATACCCCTCTGAGACTTGATAGCGACCACAACCGATAACGCTAATAAGAAATATTCTCATTGTTTTTCAGACAGTTATCTTTGACAGAAGCCGATGAGGCTCCATACTTCCTGTGCCTGTAGTTTTTTGGAGAGAAGTATTCTACAGCTCCTGGAAATAGTTCCTGGAAATAGTTCCTGGAAATAGTTCCTGGAAAAAGTCCCTGGAAATAGTTAATGGAATGAAAGCCCCCTTTAATTCATGACTGTATGGAGCCCCTGTTATGCAAGGCGAAAAAGGTGTTCTGGATCATCTGAATCAAGTACTTATGAATGAACTGACTGCCATTAATCAGTACTTTCTACACGCACGAATGCTAAAGAACTGGGGAGTCAACAAACTCGGCCAGTATATATATAAGGAATCCATTGACGAGATGTGGCATGCCGACTGGTTGATTGAGCGAATTCTTTTTCTGGAAGGCATGCCTGACTTCAAATACATGCAAAAGCCGATCATTGCCGCAGACGTTAAAGGCATTCTGGAAGCTGACCTGCAACAGGAGTTGAAGGCGATTCCACCTCTGAAGGATGCCATCAATGTCTGTGAAAAGGTGGGTGATTACGGCTCACGCCAGTTACTGGAAAAAATTCTGGCTGCGGAAGAAGAGCATATGGATAGTCTGGAAGTCCATCTGTACCGTATCAAAACCATGGGAATGGAAAATTATCTGCTCTCTCAGAGTGAGGAAGACTAGGCGGGAGGATTCTGTCCTCCCCACCTTGAAGAAGGCTGAAATTATTCAGCACCTTCCTCTTTGCCGACAGCAGCCTTGATCATCTTCTGAAGGTCGCCGCTGTTGTACATCTCGATCAAAATGTCGCTGCCACCCACCAGCTCCCCCTTAATCCAGAGCTGCGGGAAGGTTGGCCAGTTGGCGTATTTTGGCAGGTTGGCACGAATTTCCGGGTTAGCCAGAATGTCTACGAATGCGAACTGCTCGCCACAAGCCATCAGAACCTGCACAGCTTTGGAGGAAAATCCGCACTGAGGCAGCTTGGGAGAACCTTTCATATAGAGCAGAATGTCATGTGTTTCAATCTGCTCTTTAATTTGATCCATGATATCCATGAAATCACCTCATCACCGAAATGGAATCAACGGCTTTTCAAATAAGCTGTTGGAACTGGGGCTCTGCATTCTAAAGAAAATACCTGACTTACACCATTGGTTATACCGAAATCCGGTCAGATAATGACTGCCCAACCACTGCATGACCTACGGATTCAACCTTTCAGTATTCGCCTGAGCTCCTCAATTTCAGCCTCGTCAGCAAAATCTGTGGCGCATTTCTGTGTCGAAAGTGCTGGCAACCTCTTTCCAAGAAAGCTTTCTGGCCCAGTTTGCCAGAACGACACAAATCTTTTTTAGAAAATACTCCCACACCCATCAAGCAACTCCAGTTCCTGACAACTCTGATAAACATCAGGATCAACATCGGATAATAAAGGGTCTTGCTTTTTTAAACGCTCTATTTTGCTGCATGCCCGTTGCCTCCATACTTCCAGTATGTGGGTAGCGCTATCGATTTTGGCTTTTTTAAGGAGGGTCACTGTATGCATAAGCTCTATTTCATTCTCGTACTCCTCCAGTAAATTCAGTATTTCGGTGCCAAAAATTTCTGTCTGGTTCAGCTTTAACCATAAACTGGCAAAGGCCTGCTTTTCTCGTTTGTCGTCCAGAATAGCCAGAATATGAACAGGTAGCGGATTAAAGGAGGCTGCTTCAACAGCACCGTTTGCTCCCGGCTCTCCGTTTGCGGTCAGTCTGGCTTTGCGTCTTTGGATGTATACCGGGTCATCCGAATTTAAACGCCTTTGCCATTGGTCTGCTGTCACATAATAGTGTTCAGACGTCTCGGTGATTTTCAAAACAGTCCTGAACTGTTCCTCTGACCAGTTGCTGATTACCATTTTTTCATCCTGTATTTCCAGCTGTGGCATTGGAAAGCGGTAGTTTTGAACTCCGTCTCCTGGCAGTTCAACCTCAAGCCATTGCCCTTTGACGGTGAAAAACATCTCATTGAGGTTCTGCATCAACACAGCAATATAGCTCAGGGCTAACTGTTCTCCTGATGGGATAAGTCCAGTGACAGGTATCTCAACATGGTTATTGTCGGTTGTTCGCATCCCGGACAGAAAGTGATCGGGAATATCGTTATCCCAGGGTAGCAGACTATGGGTTTTGAGCAGCGCTTCGAACAGTATCTGGATGCCTTCTTTGGTAATGTCATGGGTTGTTAGTTGCAGGCAGGCTTCAAGCAGCTTGCTTAACCAATGGGTAGAATGCTCTTTGCTGAGTTTTTGCAAGGCGCTCAACGAGGGAAACAGATTGAATACAGCCCGGGCATGGCTGGTATCCAGAAAACGCAGCTGATCATCTTTTGTTAAGGGTTGCAGAATTTCCAGATAGAGCCCTTGCATATATTCGAGTTTCAGCACCGCCGACAATGGTTGCAACCGGGCTGAGTACTGCTCCCATAGTCCTTTATCCGGCAATGACTTCAGCCGCTTGGCAAAAAAGACAAAACGCTCCCTGTCTTCATCGGAAGAACACAGGAACATTGCTCTGTTTAACACGCGCAAAGGCACGGCTTTCATTGAATGACGCCACAAAAAATGCTTATCCAGTTGATTAGCCTGAAGGTAACGTTTGACGCTTTTCCCTCCAGAAGAAGATAAAAGTCCTATCAATGATTCCAGCATCAGAACCGTTTTTGTCTCTTTATGGTATTGGCAGAACTGTTTTAAAACTGTCCATGTTAGCGACCAGTCTGGCTTAGGGGTGGAAAGATAAAGAGCGACTGTTTTTATCTGGCGACTGCATTTGTCCTCTTCATCATCTGAGTCGCTATTGTATTCGTCATCTCCTTCATTATCCGGGTTGCTGTGTTCTCCGGTAAGTTCTGTAAGCAGTAACTGTTTCAGTTGTGTTTCCCAGTGTTGCAGCATCTTGATAGCAGGCAACCCTTCTGATACCAGGAGCCTGAGCATTATTTGCAGTAGCCTGTGATTGAGCGCCCCTCGGCAACCTATCCAGTCCAGCACTTTTTTCACAGGCTCATGTTTGGGCAAGCCTTGGCCGTGATTCATAGAGGAGAAAACGCGGAGCAGCTTCATATTGAGTTCGCCACCCTTGTGTTTCCATTCAGGCCAGCCGAGCACCTCCTTCACGCTCTCATGTTTGAGCATACCTCTTCTATTGTTCATGGATGAAAAGGCGCGGAACAGTTCCATATTGAACTCGCCATCCTTGTGTTTCCATTCAGGCCAACCCAACATCTCTTTCACTTGCTCATGTTTGAGCATGCCTTTACCACTGTTCATGGATGAGAAGGAACGGAACAGATCCATAATGAACTCGCCATCCTTGTCTTTCCATTCAGACCAGGCCAACACCGCTTTCACTTCCTTTTGTTTGAGCATGCCTTTGCCACTATTCATGGATGAGAAGGCGCGGAACAGCTCCATACTGAACTCGCCAAACTTGTCTTTCCATTCCAGCCAGCCCAGCACCTCTTTCACTTCCTCGTGTTTAATCAATCCCTTGCTGCTATTCATGGACGAGAAGGCGCGCAACAGCTCAATGTTGAACTCGCCATACTTGTCTTTCCATTCCGGCCAGCCCAGCACCTCTTTCACTTCCTGTTGTTTTAGGATGCCTTTGCCATGATTCATAGATGAGAAGGCGCGGAACAGCTCCATACTGAACTCGCCATCCTTGTCCTTCCATTCCGGCCAGCCCATCACCTCTTTCACTTCTTTTTTTTTGAGCACGCCTTTACCATTGTTCATGGATGAGAAGGCGCGGAACAGCTCCATACTGAACTCGCCATCCTTGTCCTTCCATTCAGGCCAGCCCAGCACCTCTTTCACTTGCTCATGTTTGAGCATGCCTTTGCGATTGTTCATTGACGAGAAGGATCGGAACAACTTCGTATTAAACTCGCCATCCCTGTCTTTCCATTCCGGCCAGTTCAGCACCTCTTTCACTTCCTCTTGTTTGAGCATGCCTTTGCCACTGTTCATGGATGAGAAGGAGCGGAACAGCTCCATACTGAACTCGCCATCCTCATCTTTCCATTCCGGCCAACCCAGCACCTCTTTCACTTGCTCATGTTTGAGCATGCCTTTGCCATGATTCATAGACGAGAAGGAGCGGAACAGCTCAATGCTTAACTCGCCATCCTTGTCTTTCCATTCCGGCCAGCCCAGCACCTCTTTGACTTCCTCATGTTTAATCATGCCCTTGCTGCTATTCATAGACGAGAAGGCGCGGAACAGCTCCATACTGAACTCGCCATCCTTGTCCTTCCATTCTGGCCAGCCCAGCACCTCCTTGACTTCCTCATGTTTAATCATGCCCTTGCTGCTATTCATAGATGAGAAGGAGCGGAACAGCTCCATACTGAACTCGCCATCCTTGTCCTTCCATGCCGACCAGCCCAACACCGCTTTCACTTCCTTTTGTTTGAGCATGCCTTTGCCACTATTCATGGATGAAAAGGCGCGGAACAGCTCCATACTGAACTCGCCAAACTTGTCCTTCCATTCCGGCCAGCCCAGCACCTTTTTCACTTCCTTTTTTTTGAGCACGCCTTTACCATTGTTCATGGATGAGAAGGCGCGGAACAGCTCCATACTGAACTCGCCATCGTTGTCTTTCCATTCCGGCCAGCCCAACATCGCTTTCACTTCCTCTTGTTTGAGCATGCCTTTACCACTGTTCATGGATGAGAAGGCGCGGAATAGCTCAATACTGAACTCGCCAACCTTGTCTTTCCATTCCGACCAGGCCAGCACTTCTTTCACTTCTTCATGTTTAATCATGCCTTTACCGCTGTTCATGGATGAGAAGGCGCGGAACAGTTCCATACTGAACTCGCCATCCTTGTCTTTCCACTCCGGCCAGCCCAACACCTCTTTCACTTGCTCATGTTTGAGGATGCCTTTGGCATGATTCATAGACGAGAAGGATCGGAACAACTTCGTATTAAACTCACCATCCCTGTCTTTCCATTCTGGCCAGCCCAGTATTGCTTTCACTTGTTCATGTGTGGGCACGCCTTTGCCATTATTCATGGACGAGAAAGAAGTCACTACATCTGAACTCGCTAAATATTCGAGTTCATCCTGGCTACGCTCTGCAAAACTACGGATATGTTTTTTGCTATTATCCAGCATGCCGGTCAACATGCCTGTATTTTTGAAGTTTTCAGAAAGGTACCCAAAAAAGGCGGCGGCATTATCGAAGAAACCATTAAAAGAATCTCTATCTACGAAACCAAGCAGCTTATAAAAAGTGTTTTTTACAGTGATGTTTTTTTTCTTGAATATCACCATCAGGGTTTGCACTTTTTTCAGCTCTTCCTGACTTAATTCGTACTTGATATTTGCTTTTATTTTTTCTAACGGATCATCGGGAATTTGAGTGTCTGGCAGTTTCTTTTTTTTGGCCGCTGGTTCAGCAACAGCTGTTGAATTATTTCTTTTTCTACCCGGGCCTTTCTTTTTTTTCGGAGCGGGCTCTGGTGAATTCGATTCTGCTTCTTCCCGGATTCGTCTTACCCTTTTGTTACCTTGAATGCCCGACAGGCACTTGTCGCACAACAACGCTGAAGCTGCTGTCTGATTTGCTACATGTCCTAACTCCTGCGGATTCAATGCCTTGTCACACTTCGAACAAGCTACATGCGAATGTCCGGCATCCTGCCCAGCTGAGGGTTTCAGTGGGTCATCGCCTCCACGACCATTGGCGCCTGTCGAAGCGGTTCCCCTGATACGGGCGGCAGATCCGCTTGTCTGGCCGGTCTGAACTATTGTCGCGGTCGGTGATGCTTTGGTCGTTCGGGAGGATGAATTCTTTTTCCCGTTACCCGTCTGTCGGCCAGAATATTTGCCAGAAACCATCTCACGGTAAACTCTGAGTTCCTGATCATTCTCTGCCAGCCATGTCTGAACCAGCCCCGGTTGAATCGTGCCAGGGTCTGACCTTCCCAGATCAAGAAGATCGGCTTCAATCACCATGATCCGGTCTGACAAAATCCGGGCCAGCGTGGTTTGGCCTGTCATAATGGCCCATAGTCGTTTGATTTGTAATATTATAAGCAGTTGCTTTTTTTGCTGCAGACAAGCTTGGACAGGATCAGGAATAGCGCTGAGGTCGTCATTCCCGCGAAGGCGGGAATCCAGCGCCAACGGTGGATCCCTGCCTTCTCGGGGATGACAAGGCCAGGGGGGCACCGGGCAGTATGGTTCTGGTGGTGAGTCAGTGTGGATTCCCGCCTTCGCGGGAATGACGAGAATGAAGCCGGGAATGACGGGAATGACGGGAGTCAACTCGTGACACCCTCGAAGAGGATCGGGCTGTTCAGGTTCAGCCAACTTATTGGAATACAGGAAATGAACTGGTAGCGGGCTTGAGCCGACTAATTCCAATGCCTGCAGCGAGTCCCCAAACAACATCGTCACTAGCACAAGCAGTGATTGGACCATCGAGCAGGCAGCTTTTTTTTGTTGTGAGCGTCTCATAGATCCCGGCTAATAAAATCAGCTTCTGTGAATCCATTCGCTAGTGGAAAAATTCGCACGTCATCCGGCTTAGGCCTGATGATTCACGTTTGCGCTAGATTTTATAGCACCGCACTGGCGAGCTTTCCATAAATGGAGTTGGCAGACAGTTTTTTTTAGAAGCCTTATCAGACGACACAAGTCTTTTTAGAAAATACTCCCGCATTCATCAAGCAACTCCAGTTCCTGACAACCCTGATAAACATCAGGATCAACATCGGATAATAAAGGGTCTTGCTTTTTTAACTGTTCTATTTTCCTGCACGCCCTTTGCCGCCATTCTTCCAGTATGTGAGTAGCGCTATCGATTCTGGCTTTTTTAAGGAGGGTCACTGTATGCATAAGCTCCATTTCACTCTCGTACTCCTCCAGTAAATTCAGTATTTCGCTGCCAAAGATTTCTGTCTGATTGAGCTTTAACCATAAACTGCCGAACACCTGTTTTTGTGGTTCCAATTCATTCTCTGGCTGATAGGCTTCAGCTTGCCTGGATTGAACGTTATCCAGTTTCTGCCATTGATCTGCGGTCAAATAATAGTGTTCAGATATCCTGGTGATTTTCAAAACAGTCCTGAACTGCTCCTCTGACCAGTTGCTGATGGCCATTTTTTCATCCTGTATTTCCAGCTGTGGCATTGGGTAGCGATAGGTCTGAACATCATCACCCGATACTTCAACCTCAAGCCACTGACCTTTGACGGTAAAAGACATCTCATTAAGGTTCTGCATCAACACAGAGATATAGCTCAGGGCCAACTGTTCTCCTGATTGGATAAGTCCGGAGACAGGTATCTCAACATGGTTATTGTCGGTTGTTCGCATCCCGAACAGAAAGTGATCGGGAATAGCGTTATCCCAGGGTAGCAGACTATGGGTTTTGAGCAGCGCTTCGAACAGTATCTGGATGCCTTCTTTGGTAATGTCTTGGGTTCTTAGTTGCAGGCAGGCTTCAAGCAGCTTGCTTAACCAATGGGTAGAATGCTCTTTGCTGAGTTTTTGCAAGGCGCTCAACGAGGGAAACAGATTGAATACAGCCCGGGCATGGCTGGTATCCAGAAAACGCAGCTGATCATCTTTTGTTAAGGGTTGCAGAATTTCCAGATAGAGCCCTTGCATATATTCGAGTTTCAGCACCGCCGACAAGGGTTGCAACAGGGCTGAGTATTGCTCCCATAGTCTTTTATCCGGCAATGACTTCAGCCGCTTGACAAAAAAGACAAAACGCTCCCTGTCTTCATCGGAAGAAAACAGAAACATTGCTCTATTTAACACCCGCAAAGGCACCGCTTTCATTGAATGACGCCACAAAAAATGCTGATCCTGTTGATTAGCCTGAAGGTAGCGCTCGACACTTTTCCCTCCAGAAGAAGATAAAAGTCCTATCAATGATTCCAGCATCAGAGCTGTTTTAGTCTCTTTATGGTATCGGCAGAACTGTTTTAAAACTGTCCATTTTAGCGACCAGTCTGGCTTAGGGGTGGAAAGATAAAGAGCGACTGTTTTTATCTGGCGATTGTATTTGTATTCTGCATCATCCAGGTTGCGATTGTATTTATCACCTCCTTCATTATCCGGGTTGCTATGTTCTCCGGTAAGTTCTGTAAGCAGTAACTGTTTCAGTTCTTTTTCCCAGTGTTGCAGCATCTTGATAGCAGGTAGCCCTGCTGATACCCAAAGCCTGGACATGATTTGCAGTAGCCTGTGATTGGGTGCCCCCCGGCAACCTACCCCCCGGCAACCTATCCAGTCCAGCACTTTTTTCACAGGCTCATGTTTGGGCAAGCCTTGGCCGTTATTCATGCACGAGAAAACACGGAACAGCTTCATATTGAGCTCGCCCCCCTTACGTTTCCATTCAGACCAGCTGAGCAACTCTTTCACTTTCTCATGTTTGAGCATACCTCTGCCATTATTCATGGATGAAAAGGCACGGAACAGCTCCATACTGAACTCGCCATCCTTGTCTTTCCATTCTGGCCAACCCAACACCTCTTTCACTTCCTCATGTTTGAGCATCCCTTTCCTACTATTCATGGACGAGAATGCGCGGCACAGCTCAATGTTGAACTCGCCATGCTTGTCTTTCCATCCCGGCCAGCCCAGCACCTCTTTCACTTCCTCTTGTTTGAGGATGCCTTTGCCATGATTCATAGATGAGAAGGCGCGGAACAGCTCCATACTGAACTCGCCATCCTTGTCTTTCCATTCCGGCCAGCCCAGCACCTCTTTCACTTCCTCTTGTTTGAGCATGCCTTTACCACTGTTCATGGATGAGAAGGCGCGGAACAGCTCCATACTGAACTCGCCATCCTTGTCTTTCCATTCCGTCCAGCTCAGCACCTCTTTCACTTCCTCATGTTTAATCATGCCCCTGCTGCTATTCATGGACGAGAAGGCGCGGAACAGCTCAATGTTGAACTCGCCATCTTTGTCTTTCCATTCCGGCCAACCCAGCACCTCTTTCACTTCCTCTTGTTTGAGGGTGCCTTTGCCATGATTCATAGATGAGAAGGAGCGGAACAGCTCCATACTGAACTCGCCATCCTTGTCTTTCCACTCCGACCAGCCCAGCTCCTCTTTCACTTGCTCATGTTTGAGCATACCTTTCCTACTATTCATGGATGAGAAAAAGCGGAACAGCTCCATACTGAACTCGCCATGCTTGTCCTTCCATTCAGGCCAACCCAACATCTCTTTCACTTCCTTTTGTTTGAGCATGCCTTTGCCACTATTCATGGATGAGAAGGAGCGGAACAGCTCCATACTGAACTCGCCATCCCTGTCTTTCCATTCCGGCCAGCCCAGCACCTCTTTCACTTGCTCATGTTTGAACATGCCTTTGCCATTGTTCATTGACGAGAAGGATCGGAACAACTTCGTATTAAACTCGCCTTCCCTGTCTTTCCATTCCGGCCAGTTCAGCACCTCTTTAACTTCCTCTTGTTTGAGCATGCCTTTGCCACTGTTCATGGATGAGAAGGAGCGGAACAGCTCCATACTGAACTCGCCATCCTCATCTTTCCATTCCGGCCAACCCAGCACCTCTTTCACTTGCTCATGTGTGAGCACGCCTTTACCATTGTTCATGGATGAGAAAGAGTGGAACAGATCAATGTTTAACTCGCCATCCCTGTCTTTCCATTCCAGCCAGCCCAGCACCTCTTTGACTTCCTCATGTTTAATCATGCCCTTGCTGCTATTCATGGACGAGAAGGCGCGGAACAGCTCCATACTGAACTCGCCAAACTTGTCCTTCCATTCCGGCCAGCCCAAGACCGCTTTCACTTCCTTTTGTTTGAGCATGCCTTTACCACTGTTCATGGATGAGAAGGCGCGGAACAGCTCCATACTGAACTCGCCAAACTTGTCCTTCCATTCCGGCCAGACCAGCACCTCTTTCACTTCCTTTTTTTTGAGCATGCCTTTACCATTGTTCATGGATGAGAAGGAGCGGAACAGCTCCATACTGAACTCGCCATCCTCGTCTTTCCATTCCAGCCAGCCCAGCACCTCATTCACTTCCTCTTGTTTGAGCATGCCTTTACCACTGTGCATGGATGTGAAGGAGCGGAACAGCTCAATGTTGAACTCGCCATGCTTGTCTTTCCATTCCGACCAGGCCAGCACCTCTTTCACTTCCTCATGTTTGAGCATGCCTTTGCCACTGTTCATGGATGAGAAGGAGCGGAACAGTTCCATACTGAACTCGCCATCCTTGTCTTTCCATTCCGGCCAGCCCAGCACCTCTTTCACTTGTTCATGTTTGGGTATGCCTTTGCCACTATTCATTGACGAGAAGGATCGGAACAACTTCGTATTAAACTCGCCATCCCTGTCTTTCCATTCTGGCCAGCCCAGTATTGCTTTCACTTGTTCATGTGTGGGCACGCCTTTGCCATTATTCATGGACGAGAAGGAACTCAATACATCCAAACTTGCTAAATATTCGAGTTCACTCAGGCTACGTTCTGCGAAACTACGGATATGTTTTTTTCTATTACCCAGCATGCCGGTCAGCATGCCTGTATTTTTGACGTTTTCAGAAAGATGCCCAAAAAAAGCGATGGCATTATCGAAGAAGCCATTAAAAGAATCTCTATCTACGAAACCAAGCAGCTTATAAAAAGTGTTTTTTACAGTGATGTTTTTTTTCTTGAATATCACCATCAGGGTTTGCACTTTTTTCAGCTCTTCCTGACTTAATTCGTACTTGATATTTGCTTTTATTTTTTCTAACGGATCACCGGGAATTTGAGTGTCTGGCAGTTTCTTTTTTTTGGCCGCTGGTTCAGCAACAGCGGTTGAATTATTTCTTTTTCTACCCGGGCCTTTCTTTTTTTTCGGAGCGGGCTCTGGTGAATTCGATTCTGCTTCTTCCCGGATTCGTCTTACCCTTTTGTTACCTTGAATGCCCGACAGGCACTTCTCGCACAACAACGCTGAAGCTGCTGTCTGATTTGCTACACGTCCTAACTCCTGCGGATTCAATGCCTTGTCACACTTCGAACAAGCTACATGCGAATGTCCGGCATCCTGCCCAGCTGAGGGTTTCAGTGGGTCATCGCCTCCACGACCATTGGCGCCTGTCGAACCGGTTCCCCTGATACGGGCGGCAGATCCGCTTGCCTGGCCGGTCTGAACTATTGTCGCGGTCGGTGATGCTTTGGTCGTTCGGGAGGATGAATTCTTTTTCCCGTTACCCGTCTGTCGGCCAGAATATTTGCCAGAAACCATCTCACGGTAAACTCTGAGTTCCTGATCATTCTCTGCCAGCCATGTCTGAACCAGCCCCGGTTGAATCGTGCCAGGGTCTGACCTTCCCAGATCAAGAAGATCGGCTTCAATCACCATGATCCGGTCTGACAAAATCCGGGCCAGCGTGGTTTGGCCTGTCATAATGGCCCATAGTCGTTTGATTTGTAATATTATAAGCAGTTGCTTTTTTTGCTGCAGACAAGTTTGGACAGGATCAGGAATAGCTCCGAGGTCGTCATTCCCGCGAAGGCGGGAATCCAGCGCCAACGGTGGATCCCTGCCTTCTCGGGGATGACAAGGCCAGGGGGGCACCGGGCAGTATGGTTCTGGTGGTGAGTCAGTGTGGATTCCCGCCTTCGCGGGAATGACGAGAATGAAGCCGGGAATGACGGGAGTCAACTCGTGACACCCTCGAAGAGGATCGGGCTGTCCAGGTTCAGTCAACTTATTGGAATACAGGTAGTGAGCTGGTAGCGGGCTTGAGCCGACTAATTCCAATGCATGCAGCGAATCCCCAAACGACATCGTCACTAGCACAAGCAGTGATCGGACCATCGAGCAGGCAGCTTTTTTTTGTTGTGAGCGTCTCATAGATCCCGGCTAATAAAATCAGCTTCTGTGAATCCATTCGCTAGTGGAAAAAATTCGTACGTCATCCGGCTTAGGCCTGATGATTCACGTTTGCGCTAGATTTTATAGCACCGCACTGGCAAGCTTGCTATGAACAGAGTTGGCAGACAGTTTGTATTTAGAAGCCTTATCAAACGACGAAAGTCTTTTTAAAAAATACTCCCGCATTCATCAAGCAGCTCCAGTTCCTGACAACTCTGATAAACATCAGGATCAACATCGGATAATAAAGGGTCTTGCTTTTTTAACTGTTCTATTTTGTTGTACGCCCGTTGCCTCCATGCTTCCAGTATGTGGGTAGCGCTATCGATTCTGGCTTTTTTAAGGAGGGTCGCTGTATGCATAAGCTCCATTTCGCTCTCATACTCCTCCAGTAAATTCAGTATTTCGGTGCCAAAAATTTCTGTCTGGTTGAGCTTTAACCATAAACTGCCAAACGCCTGTTTTTGTGGTTCCAATTCATTCTCTGGCTGATAGGCTTCAGCTTGCCTGGATTGAACGTTATCCAGTTTCTGCCATTGATCTGCAGTCAAATAATAGTGTTCAGATATCCCGGTGATTTTCAAAAAAGTCCTGAACTGCTCCTCTGACCAGTTGCTGATGGCCATTTTTTCACTCTGTATTTTCAGCTGTGGCATTGGGTAGCGATAGGTCTGAACATCATCACCCGATACTTCAACCTCAAGCCACTGACCTTTGACGGTAAAAGACATCTTATTGAGGTTCTGCATCAACACAGAGATATAGCTCAGGGCCAACTGTTCTCCTGATTGGATAAGTCCGGAGACAGGTATCTCAACATGGTTATTGTCGGTTGTTCGCATCCCGGACAGAAAGTGATCGGGAATATCGTTATCCCAAGGTAGAAGACTATGGGTTTTGAGCAGTGCTTCGAACAGTATCTGGATGCCTCCTTTGGTGATGTCATGGGTTTTTAGTTGCAGGCAGGCTTCAAGCAGCTTCTTCAACCAATGGGAAGAATGCTCTTTGCTGAGTTTTTGCAGGGCACTCAACGAGGGAAACAGATCAAATACAGCCTGAGCATGGCTGGCATCAAGAAAACGCAGCTGATTATCTTTTGTTAAGGGTTGCAGAATTTCCAGATAGAGCCTTTGCATAGAGTCGAGTTTCAGCACCGCCGACAAGGGTTGCAACCGGGCTGAGTACTGCTCCCATAGTCTTTTATCCGGCAATGACTTCAGCCGCTTGGCAAAAAAGACAAAACGCTCCCTGCCTTCATCGGAAGAACACAGGAACATTGCTCTATTTAACATGTGCAAAGGCACGGCTTTTATTGAATGACGCCACAAAAAATGCTGATCCTGTTGATTAGCCTGAAGGTAGCGTTTGACGCTTTTCCCTCCAGAAGAAGATAAAAATCCTATCAATGATTCCAGCATCAGAAGCGTTTTAGTCTCTTTATGCAATTGGCAGAACTCTTTTAAAACCCTCCATTTTAGCGACCAGTCTGGCTTAGGGGTGGAAAGATAAAGAGCAACTGTTTTTATCTGGCGATTGTATTTATCCTCTCCTTCATTATCCGGGTTGCTGTGTTCTCCGGTAAGTTCTGTAAGCAGTAACTGTTTCAGTTGTGTTTCCCAGTGTTGCAGCATCTTGATAGCAGGTAGCCCTGTTGATACCCAGAGCCTGGACATGATTTGCAGTAGCCTGTGATTGGGCGCTCTGCAGCAACCTATCCAGTCCAGCACTTTTTTCACAGGATCATGCTTGGGCAAGCCTTGGCCATGATTCATAGACGAGAAAACGCGGAACAGCTTCATATTGAGCTCGCCACCCTTGTGTTTCCACTCAGACCAGCCGAGCACCTCTTTCACTTTTTCATGTTTGAGCATACCTCTGTTATTATTCATGGATGAAAAGGCGCGGAACAACTCCATATTGAACTCGCCATTCTTGCCTTTCCATTCCGGCCAGCCCAACATCTCTTTCACTTCCTTTTGTTTGAGCATGTCTTTGCCACTATTCATGGACGAGAAGGCGCAGAACAGCTCCATATTGAACTCGCCATCCTTGTCCCTCCATTCCGGCCAGCTCAGCACCTCTTTCACTTGCTCATGCTTGAGGATGCCTTTACCATTGTTCATGGATGAGAAGGAGCGCAACAGCTCCATACTGAACTCGCCATCCCTGTCTTTCCATTCCGGCCAGCCCAGCACCTCTTTCACTTGCTCATGTTTGAGCATGCCTTTACCATTGTTCATGGATGATAAGGAGCGGAATAGCTCAATACTGAACTCGCCATCCTTGTCTTTCCATTCCGGCCAGCCCAGCACCTCTTTCACTTGCTCATGTTTGAGCACGCCTTTGCCATGATTCATGGATGAGAAGGAGCGGAACAGCTCCATACTGAACTCACCATCCTTGTCCTTCCATTCAGGCCAACCAAAAATCTCTTTCACTTCCTTTTTTTTGGGCACGCCTTTACTATTGTTAATGCATGAGAAGGAGCGAAACAGCTCAATGTTGAACTCGCCTTCTTTGTCCTTCCATTCCGGCCAGCCCAGTAACTCTTTCACTTCCTCATGTTTGAGCATGCCTTTGCCACTATTCATTGACGAGAAGGATCGGAGCAACTTCGTATTAAACTCGCCATCCCTGTTTTTCCATTCCGGCCAGTTCAGCACCTCTTTCACTTCCTTTCGTTTGAGCATGCCTTTACCATTGTTCATGGATGAGAAGGAGCGGAACAGCTCCATATTGAACTCGCCATCCTTGTCTTTCCATTCCGGCCAGCCCAGCACCTCTTTCACTTGCTCATGTTTGAGGATGCCTTTACCTCTGTGCATGGATGAGAAGGAGCGGAACAGCTCGATATTGAACTCGCCATCCTTGTTTTTCCATTCCGGCCAGCCCAGCACCTCTTTCACTTGCTCATGTGTGGGCACGCCTTTACCACTGCTCATGGATGAGAAGGAGCGGAACAGCTCTAAATTGAACTCGCCATCCTTGTCTTTCCATTCCGGCCAGCCCAGCATCTTTGTCACTTGCTCATGTTTGAGCATGCCTTTACCATTGTTCATGGATGAGAAGGAGCGGAAATACTCAATGTTGAACTCGCCATTCTTGTCCTTCCATTCCGGCCAGCCCAGCAGCTCTTTCAATTGCTCATGTTTGAGGATGCCTCTACGATTGCTCATAGACGAGAAGGAACGGAACAGTTCCATATTGAACTCGCCATCCTTGTCTTTCCATTCCGGCCAGCCCAGCACCTCTTTCACATGCTCATGTGTGGGCACGCCTTTACTATTGTTCATGGATGAGATGGAGCGGAACAGCTCCATATTGAACTTGCCATCCTTGTCTTTCCATTCCAGCCAGCCCAGCACCTCTTTAACTTGCTCATGTTTAATCATGCCTTTGCCATGATTCATAGATGAGAAGGAGCGGAATAGCTCAATACTGAACTCGCCATCCCTGCCTTTCCATTCCGACCAGGCCAGCACCTCTTTCACTTGCTTATGTTTGATGATGCCTTTGTTATGATTCATGGATGAGAAGGAACGGAACAGCTCCATATTGAACTTGCCATCCTTGTCTTTCCATTCCAGCCAGCCCAGTACCTCTTTCACTTCCTCATGTTTAATCATGCCCTTGCTGCTATTCATAGACGAGAAGACGCGGAACAGCTCCATACTGAACTCGCCATCCTTGTCTTTCCACTCCGGCCAGCCCAGCATCTCTTTCACTTCCTCATGTTTGGGTAAGCCTTGGCCATTATTCATGGACGAGAAAGAGCGGAACAGTTCGATATTGAACTCGCCATCTTTGTCTTTCCATTCAGACCAGCCCAGTATTGCTTTCACTTGTTCATGTGTGGGCACGCCTTTGCTATTATTCATGGACGAGAAAGAAGTCACTACCTCTAAACTCGCTAAATATTCGAGTTCATCCTGGTTACGCTCTGCAAAACTGCGGATATGTTTTTTGCTATTATTCAGCATGCTGGTCAGCATGCCTGTATTTTTGACGTTTTCAGAAAGGTGCCCAAAAAAAGCAGCGGCATTATCGAAGAAGCCATTAAAAGAATCTCTATCTACGAAACCAGACAGCTTATAAAAAGTGTTTTTTACAGTGATGTTTTTTTTCTTGAATACCGCCACCAGGGTTTGCACTTTTTCCAGCTCTTCCTGACTTAATTCGTACTTGATATTTGCTTTTATATTTCCTAACGGATCATCGGGAATTTGAGTGTCTGGCGGTTTCTTTTTTTTGGCCGCTGGTTCAGCAACAGCGGTTGAATTATTTCTCTTTCTACCCGGACCCTTCTTTTTTTTCGGAGCGGGTTCTGATGAATCCGGTTCTGTTTCTTCCCGGATTCGTCTTACCCTTTTGTTACCTTGAATGCCCGACAGGCACTTGTTGCACAACAACGCTGAAGCTGCTGTCTGATTTGCGACACGTCCTAATTCCTGTGGATTCAGTGCTTTGTCACACTTCGAACAAACGACAACTGAATTTCCGGTATTCTGCTCAGCTGAGGGTTCTAGTGGGTCATCGCCTCCACGACCATTGGCGCCTGTCGAACCGGTTCCCCTGTTACAGGCAGAAGGTCCACTTGTCTGGCCGGTCTGACCTGTTGTTGCGGTCGTTGATGCTTTGGTCTTTCGGGAGGTTGTATTCCTTTTCCCGTTACCCGCCTGTCGGCCAGAATATTTGCCAGAAACCATCTCACGGTAAACTCTGAGTTCCTGACCATTCTCTGCCAACCATGTCTGAACCAGCCCCGGTTGAATCGTGCCAGGGTCTGACCTTTCCAGATCAAGAAGATCAGCTTCAATCACCATGATCCGGTCTGACAAAATCCGCGCCAGCGTGGTCTGGCCTGATATAATCGCCCATAGTCGTTTGATTTGTAATATTATAAGCAGTTGCTTTTTTTGCTGCAGACAAGTTTGGACAGGATCAGGAATAGCTCCGAGGTCGTCATTCCCGCGTAGGCGGGAATCCAGCTCCAACGGTAGATCCCTGCCTTCTCGGGGATGACAAGGCCAGGGGGGCACCGGGCAGTATGGTTCTGGTGGTGAGTCAGTGTGGATTCCCGCCTTCGCGGGAATGAAGCCGGGAATGAAGGGAGTCAACTCGTGACACCCTCGAAGAGGATCAGGCTGTCCAGGTTCAGCCAACTTATTGGAATACAGGAAATAAGCTGGTAGCGGGCTTGAGCCGACTAATTCCAATGCCTGCAGCGAATTTCCAAACAACATCGTCACTAGCACAAGCAGTGATCGGACTATCGAGCAGGCAGCTTTTTTTTGTTGTGAGCGTCTCATAGATCCCGGCTAATAAAATCAGCTTCTGTGAATCCATTCGCTAGTGGAAAAAATTCGTACGTCATCCGGCTTAGGCCTGATGATTCACGTTTGCGCTAGATTTTATAGCACCGCACTGGCAAGGTTGCCATGAACGGAGTTGACAGACAGTTGATTTTTAGAAGCTTTATAAGACGACACAAGTCTTTTTAGAAAATACTCCCGCATCCATCAAGCAACTCCAGTTCCTGACAACTCTGATAAACATCAGGATCAACATCGGATAATAAAGGGTCTTGCTTTTTTAACTGCTCTATTTTGTTGCACGTCCGTTGCCTCCATACTTCCAGTATGTAGATAGCGGTATCGATTTTGGCTTTTTTTAGGAGGGTCACTGTATGCATAAGCTCCATTTCGCTCTCATACTCCTCCAGTAAATTCAGTATTTCGCTGCCAAATATTTCTGTCTGGTTGAGCTTTAACCATAAACTGCCGAACGCCTGTTTTTGTGTTTCCAATTCATTCTCTGCCTGACATGCTTCAGCTTGCCTGGATTGAACGTTATCCAGTTTCTGCCATTGATCTGCAGTCAAATAATAGTGTTCAGATATCCCGGTGATTTTCAAAAAAGTCCTGAATTGTTCCTCTGACCAGTTGCTGATGGCCATTTTTTCACTCTGTATTTTCAGCTGTGGCATTGGGTAGCGATAGGTCTGAACATCATCACCCGATACTTCAACCTCAAGCCACTGACCTTTGACGGTAAAAGACATCTCATTAAGGTTCTGCATCAACACAGCGATATAGCTCAGGGCCAACTGTTCTCCTGATTGGATAAGTCCGGAGACAGGTATCTCAACATGGTTATTGTCGGTTGTTCGCATCCCGGACAGAAAGTGATCGGGAATATCGTTATCCCAGGGTAGAAGACTATGGGTTTTGAGCAGTGCTTCGAACAGTATCTGGATGCCTTCTTTGGTGATGTCATGGTTTTTTAGTTGCAGGCAGGCTTCAAGCAGCTTCTTTAACCAATGAGAAGAATGCTCTTTGCTGAGTTTTTGCAGGGCGCTCAACGATGGAAACAGGTCGAACACAACCCGGGCATGGCTGGCATCCAGAAAACGCAACTGTTGATCCTTTGTTAAGGATTGCAGGATTTCCAGATAGAGCCTTTGCATAGAGTCGAGTTTCAGCACCGCCGACAAGGGTTGCAACCGGGCTGAGTACTGCTCCCATAGTCTTTTATCCGGCAATGACTTCAGCCGCTTGGCAAAAAAGACAAAACGCTCCCTGTCTTCATCGGAAGAACAAAGGAACATTGCTCTATTTAATACGTGCAAAGGCACGGTTTTCATTGAATGACGCCACAAAAAATGCCGATCCTGTTGATTAGCCTGGAGGTAGCGTTTGATGCTTTTCCCTCCAGAAGAAGATAAAAGCCCTATCAATGGTTCCAACATCAGAACCGTTTTAGTCTGTTCATGAAATTGGCAGAACTCTTTTAAAACCGTCCATGTTAGTGACCAGTCTGGCTTAGGGGTGGAAAGATAAAGAGCGACTGTTTTTATCTGGCGATTGAATTTTTCGTCATCTTCTTCATCCTCTGAATCGCTATTGTATTCGTCATTTTCCTCATTATCCGGGCTGTTATGTTCTTCAGTAAATTCTGTAGACAGCCACTGTTTCATTTGTGTTTCCCGATGTTGAAGCACTTGAATAGCAGGTAGCCCCTCTGATTTCCAGAGTCTGGACATAATTTGCAATAGCAGATGACTGGGTGCCCCCTGGTAACGTATCCAGCCCAGCACTTTTTTCACAGGCTCATATTTGAGCAAGCTCCGGCCATTATTCATGGACGAGAAAGCGCGGAACAACTTCATATTGAACTCGCCCTTGTCTTTCCATTCCGGCCAGCTCAGCACCTCTTTCACTTTTTCATGTTTGAGCATGCCTTTGGTATTTTTCATGGACGAGAAGGCGCGGAACAGCTCCATATTGAACTCGCCCTTGTCTTTCCATTCCGGCCAGCCCAGCACCTCTTTCACTTGCTGATGCCCGAGCACACCCTGACCATGATTCATCGACGAGAAAGCGCGTAATAACTTCGTATTGAACACACCATCTCTGTCTTTCCATTCCGGCCAGCCCAGCACCTCTTTCACTTGCTTATGTTTGAGCATGCCTTTGCTATGATTCATAGACGAGAAGGCGCGGAACAGCGCCATATTGAACTCGCCATCCTTGTCTCTCCATTCCGGCCAGCCCAGCACCTCTTTCACTTGTTCATGTTTGAGCATACCTTTGCCATAATTCATAGATGAGAAGGCGCGAAACAGCTCCATACTGAACTCGCCATCCTTGTCTTTCCATTCCAGCCAACCCAACATCTCTTTCACTTCCTTTTGTTTGAGCATGCCTTTGCCTCTATTCATAAACGAGAAGCCGCGGAACAGCTCCATACTGAACTCGCCATCCTTGTCTTTCCATTCCAGCCAAGCGAGCACATCTTTCACTTGCTCATGTTTGAGCATGCCTTTGCCATGATTCATAGACGGGAAGGTCTGGAACAGCTCCATACTGAACTCGCCATCCTTGTCTTTCCATTCCGGCCAGCCCAGCACCTCTTTCACTTGCTCATGTTTGAGCATGCCTTTGCCATGATTCATAGATGAGAATGAGCGGAACAGCTCCATATTGAATTCGCCATCCTTGTCCTTCCATTCCGGCCAGCCCAGCACCTCTTTCACTTCCTTTTGTTTGAGCATGCCTTTGCCGTTATTCATAGACGAGAAGGCGCGGAGCAGCTCCATACTGAACTCACCATCCTTGTCTTTCCATTCCGGCCAGCTCAGCACCTCTTTCACTTGCCCATGTTTGAGCATGCCTTTGCCATTGTTCATGGATGAGAAGGCGCGGAACAGCTCCATACTGAACTCGCCATCCTTGTCTTTCCATTCCGGCCAGCCCAGCATCGTTTTCACTTGCTCATGTTTGAGCATGCCTTTGCAATGATTCATAGATGAGAAGGTGCGGAACAGCTCCATACTGAACTCGCCATCCTTGCCTTTCCATTCCGGCCAGCCCAGCACCTCTTTCACTTGCTCATGTTTGAGCATGCCTTTACCATTGTTCATGGATGAGAAGGCGCGGAACAGCTCCATACTGAACTCGCCATCCTTGCCTTTCCATTCCGGCCAGCCCAGTACCTCTTTCACTTCCTTTTGTTTGAGCACGCCTTTACCATTATTCATGGATGAGAAGGCGCGGAACAACTCCATACTGAACTCGCCATCCTTGTCCTTCCATTCGGGCCAGCCCAGCACCTCTTTCACTTGCTCATGTTTGAGCATGCCTTTGCCATTATTCATAGACGAGAAGGGGCGGAGCAGCTCCATACTGAACTCACCATCCTTGTCTTTCCATTCCGGCCAGCTCAGCACCTCTTTCACTGGCTCATGTTTGAGCATGCCTTTGCCATTGTTCATGGATGAGAAGGCGCGGAACAGCTCCATACTGAACTCACCATCCTTGTCTTTCCATTCCGGCCAGCCCAGCATCTCTCTCACTTCCTCATGCCTGGGTACGCCTTGGCCATTATTCATGGACGAGAAAGAGCGGAACAGTTCGATATTGAACTCGCCATCTTTGTCTTTCCATTCAGACCAGCCCAGTATTGCTTTCACTTGCTCATGTGCGGGCACGCCTTTGCCATTATTCATGGACGAGAAAGAAGTCACTATATCTAAACTCGCTAAATATTCGAGTTCATCCTGGCTACGCTCTGCAAAACTACGAATATGTTTTTTGCTATTACCCAGCATGCCGGTCAGCATGCCTGTATTTTTGACGTTTTCAGAAAGATACCCAAAAAAAACGATGGCATTATCGAAGAAACCATTAAAAGACTTTCTATCTACAAGACCAGACAGCTTATAAAAAGTATTTTTTACAGTGATGTTTTTTTTCTTGAATACCGCTACCAGGGTTTGCACTTTTTCCAGCTCTTCCTGACTTAATTCGTACTTGATATTTGCTTTTATATTTTCTAACGGATCATCGGGAATTTGAGTGTCTGGCGGTTTCTTTTTTTTGGCCGCTGGTTCAGCAACAGCGGTTGAATTATTTCTCTTTCTACCCGGACCCTTCTTTTTTTTCGGAGCGGGTTCTGATGAATCCGGTTCTGTTTCTTCCCGGATTCGTCTTACCCTTTTGTTACCTTGAATGCCCGACAGGCACTTGTCGCACAACAACGCTGAAGCTGCTGTCTGATTTGCTACACGTCCTAATTCCTGTGGATTCATTGCTTTGTCACACTTCGAACAAACGACAACTGAATTTCCGGTATTCTGCTCAGCTGAGGGTTTTAGTGGGTCATCGCCTTCACGACCATTGGCGCCTGTCGAACCGGTTCCCCTGTTACGGGCAGCAGATCTGCTTGTTTGGCCGGTCTGACCCATTGTCGCGGTCGTTGATGCTTTCGTCGTTCGGGAGGATGAATTCTTTTTCCCGTTACCCGTCTGTCGGCCAGAATATTTGCCAGAAACCATCTCACGGTAAACTCTGAGTCCCTGACCGTTCTCTGCCAGCCATGTCTGAACCAGCCCCGGTTCAATCGTGCCAGGGTCTGACCTTTCCAGATCAAGAAGGTCGGCTTCAATCACCATAACCCGGTCTGACACAATCCGGGCCAGCGTGGTTTGGCCTGTCATAATCGCCCATAGTCGTTTGATTTGTAATATTATAAGGAGTTGCTTTTTTTGCCGCAGACAAGTCTGGACAGGATCAGGAATAAGGGTAAGGACAGGTTGGCGCTCTGGGTCAGGACTCGTGCTGTTTCCGTCAGGAGGCTTATCGTCATCATCTCCTCCGGCGGCGCCCCTGGCGATCAGTCCATTAGAAGTGTTCTCCAGAACTTCAGGGGGCACGTAAAACTCCAGCAACTCGTTCCCACGCTCCGGAGGCTGTCGCAAAAGCCCAACAACTCGTTCCCACGCTCTGCGTGGGAATGCATACCTCCCCTGAAAAGCGGACTCTGCAGCTCGAGATAGGTATGGATTCCCACGCCTGGGGCCCACAGGGCCTAAAAGCATGGGAACCAGAGTTTTGTGACACCCTCGAAGAGGATCGGGCTGTCCAGGTTCAGCCAACTTATTGGAATACAGGAAATGAGCTGGTAGCGGTCTTGAGCCAACTAATTCCAATGCATGCAGCGAATCCCAAAACAACATCATTACTGGCAGAATCAGTGATCGGACCATCAAGCAGGCAGCTTTTTTTTGTTGTGAGCGTCTCATAGATCCCGGCTAATAAAATCAGCTTCTGTGAATCCATTCGCTAGTGGAAAAAATTTGTACGTCATCCGGCTTAGACCTGATGATTCACGTTTGCGCTAGATTTTATAGCACCGCACTGGCAAGCTTGCCATGAACGGAGTTGGCAAACAGTTTGTTTTTAGAAGCTTTATCAGACGACAAAAGTCTTTTTAGAAAATACTCCCACACCCATCAAGCAACTCCAGTTCCTGACAACCCTGATAAACATCAGGATCAACATCGGATAATAAAGGGTCTTGCTTTTTTAACTGTTCTATTTTGTTGCACGCCCGTTGCCGCCATGCTTCCAGTATGTGGGTAGCGGTATCGATTTTGGCTTTTTTAAGGAGGGTCACTGTATGCATAAGCTCCATTTCGCTCTCGTACTCCTCCAGTAAATTCAGCATTTCGGTGCCAAAAATTTCCGTCTGGTTGAGCTTTAACCATAAACTGCCAAACGCCTGTTTTTGTGGTTCCAATTCATTCTCTACCTGACATGCTTCAGCTTGCCTGAATTGAACGTTATCCAGTTTCTGCCGTTGATCTGCAGTCAAATAATAGTGTTCAGATATCCCGGTGATTTTCAAAAAAGTCCGGAACTGCTCCTCTGACCAGTTGCTGATGGCCATTTTTTCATCCTGTATTTCCAGCTGTGGCATTGGAAATCGGTAGTTTTGAACTCTGCCACTTGGTAATTCAACCTCAAGCCATTGCCCTTTGACGGTAAAAGACATCTCATTGAGGTTCTGCATCAACACAGAGATATAGCTCAGGGCCAACTGTTCTCCAGATTGGATAAGTCCGGAGACAGGTATCTCAACATGGTTGTTGTCGGTCGTTTGCATCCCGGACAAAAAGTGATCGGGGATCTCGTTATCCCAGGGTAGAAGACTATGGGTTTTGAGCAGCGCTTCGAACAGTATCTGGATGCCTTCTTTGGTGATGTCATGGGCTTTTAGTTGCAGGCAGGCTTCAAGCAGCTTGTTTAACCAATGGGAAGAATGCTCTTTGCTGAGTTTTTGCAGGGCACTCAACGAGGGAAACAGATCGAATACAGCCTGGGCATGGCTGGCATCCAGAAAACGCAGCTGATCATCTTTTGTTAAGGGTTGCAGAATTTCCAGATAGAGCCCTTGCATATATTCGAGTTTCAGCACCGCCGACAATGGTTGCAACAGGGCAGAGTATTGCTCCCATAGTCTTTTATCCGGCAATGACTTCAGCCGCTTGACAAATAAGACAAAACGCTCCCTGTCTTCATCGGAAGAACACAGGAACATTGCTCTGTTTAACACGCGCAAAGGCACGGCTTTCATTGAATGACGCCACAAAAAATGCCGATCCAGTTGATTAGCCTGAAGGTAGCGTTTGACGCTTTTCCCTCCGGAAGAAGATAAAAGCCCTATCAATGATTTCAGCATCAGAAGCGTTTTAGCCTCTTTATGCAATTGGCAGAACTGTTTTAAAACTGTCCATTTTAGCGACCAGCCTGGCTTAGGGGTGGAAAGATAAAGAGCGACTGTTTTTATCTGGCAATTGCATTTGTCATCCTCTTCATTCTTTGAATCGCTATCGTATTGGTCATCTCCTTTATTATTCGAGTTATTATGTTCTCCGGTAAATTCTGTAAACAGCCACTGTTTCAGTTGTGTTTCCCGGTGTTGCAGCACCTCAGTAACAGGTAGTCCTGCTGATGCCCACAGCCTGGTCATAATTTGCAGCAGACTATGATTGGGTGCCCGCCGGTAACCTATCCAGCCCAGCACTTTTTTCACAGGCTCATGTTTGGGCAAGCCCTGGCCATTATTCATGGACGAAAAAGCCCAGAACAACTTCAGATTGAACTGGTCACCCCTGTGTTTCCATTCCGGCCAGCCTAGCACCTCTTTCACTTTCTTTTGTTTGAGCATGCCTTTACCGTTGTTTATGGATGAGAAGGAGCGGAATAGCTCCATATTGAACTCGCCATACTTGTCCTTCCATTCCGGCCAGCCCAGCACCTCTCTCACTTCCTCATGTTTGAGCATGCCTTTGCTACTATTCATAGATGAGAAAGAGCGGAACAGCTCCATACTGAAATCGCCATCCTTGTCGTTCCATTCCGGCCAGCCCAGCACCTCTTTCACTTCCTCATGTTTAATCATGCCCTTGCGGCTATTCATGGACGAGAAGGCTCGGAACAGCTCAATGTTGAACTTGCCATCCTTGTCTTTCCATTCCAGCCAGCCCAGCACCTCTTTCACTTCCTCATGCTTAATCATACCCTTGCTGCTATTCATGGATGAGAAGGCGCGGAGCAGCTCCATACTGAATTCGCCATCCTTGTCTTTCCATTCCGGCCAGCCCAGCACCTCTTTCACTTGCTCATGTTTAAGGATGCCTTTACCATTGTTCATGGATGTGAAGGAGCGGAACAGCTCCATACTGAACTCGCCATCCTTGTCTTTCCATTCCGGCCAGCCCAGCACCTCTTTCACTTCCTCATGTTTGAGGACGCCTTCACCATTGTTCATAGACGAGAAGGAGCGGAACAGCTCCATACTGAACTCGCCATCCTTGTCTTTCCATTCCGGCCAGCCCAGCACCTCTTTCACTTCCTCTTGTTTGAGTATGCCTTTACCACTGTGCATGGATGAGAAGGAGCGGAACAGCTCAATGTTGAACTCGCCATGCTTGTCCTTCCATTCCGACCAGGCCAGCACCTCTCTCACTTCCTCATGTTTGAGCATGCCTTTTCCACTGTTCATGGATGAGAAGGCGCGGAACAGCTCCATACTGAACTCACCATTCTTGTCTTTCCATTCAGGCCAACCCAACATATCTTTCACTTCCTTTTGTTTGAGCATGCCTTTGCCATGATTCATGGATGAGAAGGCGCGGAGCAGCTCCATACTGAATTCGCCATCCTTGTCTTTCCATTCCGGCCAAGCCAGCACCTCTTTCACTTGCTCATGTTTGAGCATGCCTTTGCAATGATTCATAGATGAGAAGGTACGGAGCAGTTCCATACTGAACTCGCCATCCTCGTCTTTCCATTCCGGCCAGCCCAGCACCTCTTTCACTTCCTCTTGTTTGAGCATGCCTTTACCACTGTTCATGGATGAGAAGGCGCGGAACTGCTCCATATTGAACTCGCCATCCTTGTCTTTCCATTCCGGCCAGCTCAGCACCTCTTTCACTTCCTCATGTCTAATCGTGCCCTTGCTGCTATTCATGGATGAGAACGAGCGGAACAGCTCCATATTGCGCTCACCATCCCTGTTTTTCCATTCCGGCCAGCTCAGCACCTCTTTGACTTTCTCATGTCTGGGCAGGCCCTGACCATGATTCATGGACGAGAAGGCGCGGAACAGCTCCGTATTGAATTCGGCATTCTCATCTTTCCATTCTGGCCAACCCAGGATTGCTTTCACTTCCTTGTGTGTGGGCACGCCTTTGTTATTATTCATGGACGAGAAGGAAGTCAAGAGATCCAAACTTGCTAAATATTCGAGTTCACTCTGGCTACTTTCGGCAAAACTACGGATATGTTTTTTGCTATTACCCAGCATGCTGGTCAGCATGCCTGTATTTTTGACGTTTTCAGAAAGGTGCCCAAAAAAAGCAGCGGCATTATCGAAGAAGCCATTAAAAGAATCTCTATCTACGAAACCAGACAGCTTATAAAAAGTGTTTTTTACAGTGATGTTTTTTTTCTTGAATACCGCCACCAGGGTTTGCACTTTTTCCAGCTCTTCCTGACTTAATTCGTACTTGATATTTGCTTTTATTTTTTCTAACGGATCATCGGGAATTTGAGTGTCTGGCGGTTTCTTTTTTTTGGCCGCTGGTTCAGCAACAGCGGTTGAATTATTTCTCTTTCTACCCGGACCCTTCTTTTTTTTCGGAGCGGGTTCTGATGAATCCGGTTCTGTTTCTTCCCGGATTCGTCTTACCCTTTTGTTACCTTGAATGACCGACAGGCACTTGTCGCACAACAACGCTGAAGCTGCTGTCTGATTTGCTACACGTCCTAATTCCTGTGAATTCAGTGCTTTGTCACACTTCGAACAAACGACAACTGAATTTCCGGTATTCTGCTCAGCTGAGGGTTTTAGTGGGTCATCGCCTCCACGACCATTGGCGCCTGTCGAACCGGTTCCCCTGTTACAGGCAGAAGGTCCGCTTGTCTGGCCGGTCTGACCTGTTGTTGCGGTCGTTGATGCTTTGGTCTTTCGGGAGGTTGTATTCCTTTTCCCGTTACCCGCCTGTCGGCCAGAATATTTGCCAGAAACCATCTCACGGTAAACTCTGAGTTCCTGACCATTCTCTGCCAGCCATGTTTGAACCAGCACCGGTTGAATCGTGCCTGGGTCTGACCTTTCCAGATCAAGAAGATCGGCTTCAATCACCATGATCCGGTCTGTCAAAATCCGGGCCAGCGTGGTCTGGCCTGATATAATCGTCCATAGTCGTTTGATTTGTAATATTATAAGCAGTTGCTTTTTTTGCTGCAGACAAGTTTGGACAGGATCAGGAATAGCTCCGAGGTCGTCATTCCCGCGTAGGCGGGAATCCAGCTCTAACGGTGGATCCCTGCCTTCTCGGGGATGACAAGGCCAGGGGGGCACCGGGCAGTATGGTTCTGGTGGTGAGTCAGTGTGGATTCCCGCCTTCGCGGGAATGAAGCCGGGAATGAAGGGAGTCAACTCGTGACACCCTCGAAGAGGATCGGGCTGTCCAGGTTCAGCCAACTTATTGGAATACAGGAAATGAGCTGGTAGCGGGCTTGAGCCGACTAATTCCAATGCCTGCAGCGAATTTCCAAACAACATCGTCACTAGCACAAGCAGTGATCGGACCATCGAGCAGGCAGCTTTTTTTTGTTGTGAGCGTCTCATAGATCCCGGCTAATAAAATCAGCTTCTGTGAATCCCTGCTAGTAGAAAAAATTCGTACGTCATCCGGCTTAGGCCTGATGATTCACGTTTGCGCTAGATTTTATAGCACCGCACTGGCAAGCTTGCTATGAACGGAGTTGGCAGACAGTTTGTTTTTAGAAGCCTTATCAAACGACGAAAGTCTTTTTAAAAAAAACTCCCGCATTCATCAAGCAACTCCAGTTCCTGACAACCCTGATAAACATCAGGATCAACATCGGATAATAAAGGGTCTTGCTTTTTTAACTGTTCTATTTTGTTGCACGCCCGTTGCCGCCATGCTTCCAGTATGTGGGTAGCGGTATCGATTTTGGCTTTTTTAAGGAGGGTCACTGTATGCATAAGCTCCATTTCGCTCTCGTACTCCTCCAGTAAATTCAGTATTTCGGTGCCAAAAATTTCCGTCTGGTTGAGCTTTAACCATAAACTGCCAAACGCCTGTTTTTGTGGTTCCAATTCATTCTCTACCTGACATGCTTCAGCTTGCCTGAATTGAACGTTATCCAGTTTCTGCCGTTGATCTGCAGTCAAATAATAGTGTTCAGATATCCCGGTGATTTTCAAAAAAGTCCGGAACTGCTCCTCTGACCAGTTGCTGATGGCCATTTTTTCATCCTGTATTTCCAGCTGTGGCATTGGAAATCGGTAGTTTTGAACTCTGCCACTTGGTAATTCAACCTCAAGCCATTGCCCTTTGACGGTAAAAGACATCTCATTGAGGTTCTGCATCAACACAGAGATATAGCTCAGGGCCAACTGTTCTCCAGATTGGATAAGTCCGGAGACAGGTATCTCAACATGGTTGTTGTCGGTCGTTTGCATCCCGGACAAAAAGTGATCGGGGATCTCGTTATCCCAGGGTAGAAGACTATGGGTTTTGAGCAGCGCTTCGAACAGTATCTGGATGCCTTCTTTGGTGATGTCATGGGCTTTTAGTTGCAGGCAGGCTTCAAGCAGCTTGTTTAACCAATGGGAAGAATGCTCTTTGCTGAGTTTTTGCAGGGCACTCAACGAGGGAAACAGGTCGAACACAGCCTGGGCATGGCTGGCATCCAGAAAACGCAGCTGATCATCTTTTGTTAAGGGTTGCAGAATTTCCAGATAGAGCCCTTGCATAAAGTCGATTTTCAGCACCGCCGACAATGGTTGCAACAGGGCAGAGTATTGCTCCCATAGTCTTTTATCCGGCAATGACTTCAGCCGCTTGACAAATAAGACAAAACGCTCCCTGTCTTCATCGGAAGAACACAGGAACATTGCTCTGTTTAACACGCGCAAAGGCACGGCTTTCATTGAATGACGCCACAAAAAATGCCGATCCAGTTGATTAGCCTGAAGGTAACGTTTGACACTTTTCCCTCCGGAAGAAGATAAAAGCCCTATCAATGATTCCAGCATCAGAGCCGTTTTAGTCTCTTTATGCAATTGGCAGAACTGTTTTAAAACCGTCCATGTCAGTGACCAGTCTGGCTTAGGGGTGTAAAGATAAAGAGCGACTGTTTTTATCTGGCGATTGCATTTGTCATCCTCTTCATTCTCTGAATCGCTATCGTATTGGTCATCTCCTTTATTATTCGAGTTGTTATGTTCTCCGGTAAATTCTGTAAACAGCCACTGTTTCAGTTGTGTTTCCCGGTGTTGCAGCACCTCAGTAACAGGTAGTCCTGCTGATGCCCACAGCCTGGTCATAATTTGCAGCAGACTATGATTGGGTGCCCGCCGGTAACCTATCCAGCCCAGCACTTTTTTCACAGGCTCATGTTTGGGCAAGCCCTGGCCATTATTCATGGACGAAAAAGCCCGGAACAACTTCAGATTGAACTGGTCATCCCTGTGTTTCCATTCCGGCCAGCCTAGCACCTCTTTCACTTTCTTTTGTTTGAGCATGCCTTTACCATTGTTTATGGATGAGAAGGAGCGGAATAGCTCCATATTGAACTCGCCATACTTGTCCTTCCATTCCGGCCAGCCCAGCACCTCTTTCACTTCCTCATGTTTAAGCACGCCCTTGCTATGACTCATAGATGAGAAGGCGCGGAACAGCTCCATATTGAACTCGCCATACTTGTCCTTCCATTCCGGCCAGCCCAGCACCTCTTTCACTTCCTCATGTTTAATCATGCCCTTGCGGCTATTCATGGACGAGAATGCGCGGAACAGCTCAATGTTGAACTTGCCATCCTTGTCTTTCCATTCCAGCCAGCCCAGCACCTCTTTCACTTCCTCATGCTTAATCATACCCTTGCTGCTATTCATGGATGAGAAGGCGCGGAGCAGCTCCATACTGAATTCGCCATCCTTGTCTTTCCATTCCGGCCAGCCCAGCACCTCTTTCACTTGCTCATGTTTAAGGATGCCTTTACCACTGTTCATGGATGTGAAGGGGCGGAACAGCTCCATACTGAACTCGCCATCCTTGTCTTTCCATTCCGGCCAGCCCAGCACCTCTTTCACTTCCTCATGCTTAATCATACCCTTGCTGCTATTCATGGATGAGAAGGCGCGGAGCAGCTCCATACTGAATTCGCCATCCTTGTCTTTCCATTCCGGCCAGCCCAGCACCTCTTTCACTTGCTCATGTTTAAGGATGCCTTTACCATTGTTCATGGATGTGAAGGAGCGGAACAGCTCCATACTGAACTCGCCATCCTTGTCTTTCCATTCCGGCCAGCCCAGCACCTCTTTCACTTCCTCATGTTTGAGGACGCCTTCACCATTGTTCATAGACGAGAAGGAGCGGAACAGCTCCATACTGAACTCGCCATCCTTGTCTTTCCATTCCGGCCAGCCCAGCACCTCTTTCACTTCCTCTTGTTTGAGTATGCCTTTACCACTGTGCATGGATGAGAAGGAGCGGAACAGCTCAATGTTGAACTCGCCATGCTTGTCCTTCCATTCCGACCAGGCCAGCACCTCTCTCACTTCCTCATGTTTGAGCATGCCTTTTCCACTGTTCATGGATGAGAAGGCGCGGAACAGCTCCATACTGAACTCACCATTCTTGTCTTTCCATTCAGGCCAACCCAACATATCTTTCACTTCCTTTTGTTTGAGCATGCCTTTGCCATGATTCATGGATGAGAAGGCGCGGAGCAGCTCCATACTGAATTCGCCATCCTTGTCTTTCCATTCCGGCCAAGCCAGCACCTCTTTCACTTGCTCATGTTTGAGGATGCCTTTGCAATGATTCATAGATGAGAAGGTACGGAGCAGTTCCATACTGAACTCGCCATCCTCGTCTTTCCATTCCGGCCAGCCCAGCACCTCTTTCACTTCCTCTTGTTTGAGCATGCCTTTACCACTGTTCATGGATGAGAAGGCGCGGAACTGCTCCATATTGAACTCGCCATCCTTGTCTTTCCATTCCGGCCAGCTCAGCACCTCTTTCACTTGCTCATGTTTGAGGATGCCTTTGCCGTGATTCATGGACGTGAAGGCGCGGAACAGCTCAATGTTGAACTCGCCATCCTTGTCCTTCCATTCCGGCCAGCCCAGCACCTCTTCCACTTGCTCATGTTTGAGGATGCCTTTGCCATGCTTCATAGACGAGAAGGAGCGAAACAGCTCCATACTGAACTCGCCATCCTTGTCCTTCCATTCCGGCCAGCCCAGTACCTCTTTCACTTCCTCATGTTTAATCATGCCCTTGCTGCTATTCATGGATGAGAACGAGCGGAACAGCTCCATATTGCGCTCACCATCCCTGTTTTTCCATTCCGGCCAGCTCAGCACCTCTTTGACTTTCTCATGTCTGGGCAGGCCCTGACCATGATTCATGGACGAGAAGGCGCGGAACAGCTCCGTATTGAATTCGGCATTCTCATCTTTCCATTCTGGCCAACCCAGGATTGCTTTCACTTCCTTGTGTGTGGGCACGCCTTTGTTATTATTCATGGACGAGAAGGAAGTCAAGAGATCCAAACTTGCTAAATATTCGAGTTCACTCTGGCTACTTTCGGCAAAACTACGGATATGTTTTTTGCTATTACCCAGCATGCTGGTCAGCATGCCTGTATTTTTGACGTTTTCAGAAAGGTGCCCAAAAAAAGCAGCGGCATTATCGAAGAAGCCATTAAAAGAATCTCTATCTACGAAACCAGACAGCTTATAAAAAGTGTTTTTTACAGTGATGTTTTTTTTCTTGAATACCGCCACCAGGGTTTGCACTTTTTCCAGCTCTTCCTGACTTAATTCGTACTTGATATTTGCTTTTATTTTTTCTAACGGATCATCGGGAATTTGAGTGTCTGGCGGTTTCTTTTTTTTGGCCGCTGGTTCAGCAACAGCGGTTGAATTATTTCTCTTTCTACCCGGACCCTTCTTTTTTTTCGGAGCGGGTTCTGATGAATCCGGTTCTGTTTCTTCCCGGATTCGTCTTACCCTTTTGTTACCTTGAATGACCGACAGGCACTTGTCGCACAACAACGCTGAAGCTGCTGTCTGATTTGCTACACGTCCTAATTCCTGTGAATTCAGTGCTTTGTCACACTTCGAACAAACGACAACTGAATTTCCGGTATTCTGCTCAGCTGAGGGTTTTAGTGGGTCATCGCCTCCACGACCATTGGCGCCTGTCGAACCGGTTCCCCTGTTACAGGCAGAAGGTCCGCTTGTCTGGCCGGTCTGACCTGTTGTTGCGGTCGTTGATGCTTTGGTCTTTCGGGAGGTTGTATTCCTTTTCCTGTTACCCGCCTGTCGGCCAGAATATTTGCCAGAAACCATCTCACGGTAAACTCTGAGTTCCTGACCATTCTCTGCCAGCCATGTTTGAACCAGCCCCGGTTGAATCGTGCCAGGGTCTGACCTTTCCAGATCAAGAAGATCGGCTTCAATCACCATGATCCGGTCTGACAAAATCCGGGCCAGCGTTGTCTGGCCTGTCATAATTGACCAATGTCGTTTGATTCGTAATATTAGAAGCAGTTGCTTTTTTTGCTGCAGGCAAGTTTGGACAGGATCAGGAACAAGGGTAAGGTCAGGTTGGGGCTCTGGGTCAGGACTCCCGCTGTTTCCGTCAGGTGGCTTATCGTCATCCGGCGTGGGAATGCATAGCCCCCCTGAAAGCCGGATACTGCAACTTGAGATAACATACGGGTTTCCACGGCTGGGGTCCACAGGGCCTAAAAGCATGGGAGTCAGGGTCAATCGAAGAGGATCGGGCTGTTCAGGTGCAGCTAACTTATTGGAATACAGGAAATGAGCTGGTAGCGGCCTTGAGCCGACTAATTCCAATGCATGCAGCGAATCCCCAAACAACATCGTCACTAGCACAAGCAGTGATCGGACCATCGAGCAGGCAGCTTTGTTTTGTTGTGAGCGTCTCATACATCCGGGCTAATAAAATCAGCTTCTGTGAATCCATTCGCTAGTGGAAAAAATTCGTACGTCATCCGGCTTAGGCCTGATGATTCACGTTTGCGCTAGATTTTATAGCACCGCACTGGCCAGCTTGCCATGAACGGGGTTGGCAGACAGTTTGTTTTTAGAAACTTTATCAGACGACACAAGTCTTTTTAGAAAATACTCCCACATCCATCAAGCAGCTCCAGTTCCTGACAACCCTGATAAACAACAGGATCAACATCGGATAATAAAGGGTCTTGCTTTTTTAACTGTTCTATCTTACTGCACGCCCGTTGCCGCCATTCTTCCAGTATGTGGGTAGCGCTATCAATTTTGGCTTTTTTAAGGAGGGTCACTGTATGCATAAGCTCCATTTCGCTCTCATACTCCTCCAGTAAATTCAGTATTTCGGTGCCAAAAATTTCTGTCTGGTTGAGCTTTAACCATAAACTACCGAACGCCTGTTTTTGTGGTTCCAATTCATTTTCTGGCTGACATGCTTCAGCTTGCCTGAATTGTACGTTATCCAGTTTCTGCCATTGATCTGCAGTCAAATAATAGTGTTCAGATATCCCGGTGATTTTCAATACAGTCCTGAACTGCTCCTCTGACCAGTTGCTGATGGCGATTTTTTCATCCTGTATTTCCAGCTGTGGCATTGGAAAGCGGTAGTTTTGAACTCTGTCAGCTGGCACCTCAACCTCAAGCCACTGCCCTTTGACGGTAAAAGACATCTTATTGAGGTTCTGCATCAACACAGCGATATAGCTCAGGGCCAACTGTTCTCCTGATGGGATAAGTCCGGAGACAGGTATCTCAATATGGTTATTATCGGTTGTTCGCATCTCGGACAGAAAGTGATCGGGCATATCGTGATCCCAGGGTAGAAGACTATGGGTTTTGAGCAACGCTTCAAGCAGTATCTGGATGCCTTCTTTGGTGATGTCATGGGTTTTAAGTCGAAGGCAGGATTCAAGCAGCTTGTTTAACCAATGGGAAGAATGCTCTTTGCAGAGTTTTTGCAGGGCACTCAACGAGGGAAACAGATCGAATACAGCCCGGGCATGGCTGGCATCCAGAAAACGCAGCTGATCATCTTTTGTTAAGGGTTGCAGAATTTCCAGATAGAGCCCTTGCATATATACGAGTTTCAGCACTCCTGACAATGGTTGCAACAGGGCTGAATACTGCTCCCATAGTCTTTTATCCGGCAATGACCTCAGCCGCTTGACAAAAAAGACAAAACGCTCCCTGTCTTCATCGGAAGAACATAGGAACATTGCTCTGTTTAACACGCGCAAAGGAACGGCTTTCATTGAATGACGCCACAAAAAATGCCGATCCAGTTGATTAGCCTGAAGGTAACGTTTGACACTTTTCCCTCCGGAAGAAGATAAAAGCCCTATCAATGATTTCAGCATCAGAAGCGTTTTAGCCTCTTTATGCAATTGGCAGAACTGTTTTAAAACCGTCCATGTCAGTGACCAGTCTGGCTTAGGGGTGGAAAGATAAAGAGCGACTGTTTTTATCTGGCGATTGTATTTATCATCTCCTTCATTATCCGTGTTGCTGTGTTCTCCGGTAAGTTCTGTAAGCAGTAACTGTTTCAGTTGTGTTTCCCAATGTTGCAGCATCTTGGTAGCAGGTAGCCCTTCTGATACCCAGAGCCTGGGCATGATTTGCAGTAGCCTGTGATTGGGCGCCCCCCGGCAACTTGTCCAGTCCAGCACTTTTTTCACAGGCTCATGTTTGGGCAAGCCTTGGCCGTGATTCATAGACGAGAAAACGCGGAACAGCTTTATATTGAGCTCGCCCCCCTTGTGTTTCCATTCAGGCCAGCCGAGCACCTCTTTCACTTTCTCAAGTTTGAGCATGCCTTTGCAACTATTCATGGACGAGAAGGCGCAGAACAGCTCCATATTGAACTTGCCATCCTTGTCTTTCCATTCCAGCCAGCCCAGCACCTCTCTCACTTCCTCATGTTTGAGCATGCCTTTGCTACTATTCATAGATGAGAAAGAGCGGAACAGCTCCATACTGAAATCGCCATCCTTGTCGTTCCATTCCGGCCAGCCCAGAATCTCTCTAACTTCCTCATGTCTGAGGATGCCTTTGCCATGACTCATAGACGAGAAGGAACGGAGCAGCTCCATAGTGAACTCACCATCTTTGTCTTTCCATTCCGGCCAGCTCAACACCTCTTTCACTTGCTCATGTTTGAACATGCCTTTGCCATTGTTCATGGATGAGAAGGAGCGGAATAGCTCCATACTGAACTCGCCATCCTTGTCTTTCCATTCCGACCAACCCAGCACCTCTTTCACTTGCTCATGTTTGAGGATGCCTTTGCCATGGTTCAAAGACGTAAAGGAACGGAACAACTCCATACTGAACTCGCCATCCTTGTCTTTCCATTCCGGCCAGCCCAGCACCTCTTTCACTTGCTCATGTTTGAGCATCCCTTTACCATTGTTCATGGATGAGAAGGAGCGGAACAGCTCCATGTTGAAATCGCCATCCTTGTCTTTCCATTCCGGCCAGCCCAGCACCTCTTTCACTTGCCCATGTTTGAGGATGCCTTTGCTATGATTCGTAGACGAGAAGGAGCGGAACAGCTCCATATTGAACTCACCATCCTTGTCTTTCCATTCCGGCCAGCCCAGCACCTCTTTCACTTGCTCATGTTTGAGGATGCCTTTGCCGTGATTCATGGACGTGAAGGCGCGGAACAGCTCAATGTTGAACTCGCCATCCTTGTCCTTCCATTCCGGCCAGCCCAGCACCTCTTCCACTTGCTCATGTTTGAGGATGCCTTTGCCATGCTTCATAGACGAGAAGGAGCGAAACAGCTCCATACTGAACTCGCCATCCTTGTCCTTCCATTCCGGCCAGCCCAGTACCTCTTTCACTTCCTCATGTTTAATCATGCCCTTGCTGCTATTCATGGATGAGAAGGAGCGGAACAGCTCCATACTGAACCCGCCATCCTCGTCATTCCACTCCGGCCAGCGCAGCACCTCTTTCACTTGTTCATGTTTGAGCAAGCCTTTGCCACTATTCATTGACGAGAAGGCTCGGAAAAACTTCGTATTAAACTCGCCATCCCTGTCTTTCCATTCTGACCAGCCCAGTATTGCTTTCACTTGCTCATGTGTGGGCACGCCTTCGCCATTATTCATGGACGAGAAGGAATTCAATACTTCCAAATTTGCTAAATATTCGAGTTCACTCAGGCTACGTTCTGCGAAACTACAGATATGTTTTTTTTTATTACCCAGCATGCCGGTCAGCATGCCTGTATTTTTGACGTTTTCAGAAAGATGCCCAAAAAAAGCGATGGCATTATCGAAGAAGCCATTAAAAGAATCTCTATCTACGAAACCAAGCAGCTTATAAAAAGTGTTTTTTACAATGATGTTTTTTTCCTTGAATACCGCCATCAGGGTTTGCACTTTTTTCAGCTCTTCCTGACTTAATTCGTACTTGATATTTGCTTTTATTTTTTCCAGTGGGTCATCGGGGATCTGATTGTCTGCCGGTTTCTTTTTTTTGGCCGCTGGTTCAGCAACAGCTGTTGAATTTTTTCTCTTTCTACCCGGGCCCTTCTTTTTTTTCGGAGCAGGTTCTGATGAATCCGGTTCTGCTTCTTTCCTGATTCGTCTTACCCTTTTGTTACCTTGAATGCCCGACAGGCACTTGTTGCACAACAACGCTGAAGCTGCTGTCTGATTTGCTACACGTTCTAATTCCTGTGGATTCAATGCCTTGTCACACTTCGAACAAGTAACAACCGAATTTCCGGTATTCTGCTCAGCTGAGGGTTTCAGTGGGTCATCGCCTCCACGACCATTGGCGCCTGTCGAACCGGTTCTTCTGTTACGGGCAGCAGATCCGCTTGTCTGGCCGGTCTGACCTGTTGTTTCGGTCGTTGATGCTTTGGTCGTTCGGGAGGTTGTATTCTTTTTCCCGTTACCCGTCTGTCGGCCAGAATATTTGCCAGAAACCATCTCACGGTAAACTCTGAGTTCCTGATCATTCTCTGCCAGCCATGTCTGAACCAGCCCCGGTTGAATCGTGCCAGGGTCTGACCTTTCCAGATCAAGAAGATCGGCTTCAATCACCATGATCCGGTCTGACAAAATCCGGGCCAGGGTGGTCTGGCCTGCCATAATCGCCCATAGTCGTTTGATTCGTAATATTAGAAGCAGTTGCTTTTTTTGCTGCAGACAAGTTTGGACAGGATCAGGAACAAGGGTAGGGTCAAGTTGACGCTCTGGTTCAGGACTCCCGCTGTTTCCGTCAGGTCGCTTATTGCCATCATCTCCACCGGCGGTGCCCCCGGCGATCAACGCATTGGAAGTGTTCTCCAGAACTTCAGGGGGCACGTAAAACTCCAACAACTCGTTCCCACGCTCCGGAGGGTGTCGCAAAACTCCAACAGCTCGTTCGGATGCTCTGAGGTCGTCATTCCCGCGAAGGCGGGAATCCAGCGCCAACGGTGAATATCTGCCTTCTCGGGGATGACAAGGCCATTGGGGCACCGGGCAGTAAGGTTCTGGTGGTGAGTCAGTGTGGATTCCCGCCTTCGCGGGAATGAAACCGGGAATGACGGGAGTCAACTCGTGACACCCTCGAAGAGGATCGGGCTGTTCAGGTTCAGCCAACTTATTGGAATACAGGAAATAAGCTGGTAGCGGGCTTGAGCCGACTAATTCCAATGCCTGCAGCGAATCCCTAAACAACACCATCGCTAGCAGAATCAGTGACCGGACCATCGAGCAGGCAGCTTTGTTTTGTTGTGAGCGTCTCATAGATCCAGGCAAATAAAATCAGCTTCTGTGAATCCATTCGCTAGTGGAAAAAATTCGTACGTCATCCGGCTTAGGCCTGATGATTCACGTTTGCGCTAGATTTTATAGCACCGCACTGGTGAGCTTTCCATAAACGGATTTGGCAGACAGTTTGTTTTTAGAAGCTTTATCAGACGACAAAAGTCTTTTTAGAAAATACTCCCACACCCATCAAGCAACTCCAGTTCCTGACAACTCTGATAAACATCAGGATCAACATCGGATAATAAAGGGTCTTGCTTTTTTAACTGTTCTATCTTACAGCACGCCCGTTGCCGCCATTCTTCCAGTATGCGGTTATCGGTATCGATTTTGGCTCTTTTAAGGAGGGTCACTGTATGCATAAGCTCCATTTCACTCTCGTACTCCTCCAGTAAATCCAGTATTTCGCTGCCAAAAATTTCTGTCTGGTTGAGCTTTAACCATAAACTGGCAAATGCCTGCTTTTGTGGTTCCAATTCATTCTCTGGCTGACATGCTTCAGCTTGCCTGAATTGAACGTTATCCAGTTTCTGCCATTGATCTGCAGTCAAATAATAGTGCTCAGATATCCCGGTGATTTTCAAAACAGTCCTGAACAGCTCTTCTGACCAGTTGCTGATGGCCATTTTTTCATCCTGTATTTCCAGCTGTGGCATTGGAAAGGGGTAGTTTTGAACTCCGTCACCTGGCACCTCAACCTCAAGCCACTGACCTTTGACGGTGAAAGACATCTCATTGAGGTTCTGCATCAACACAGCAATATAGCTCAGGGCTAACTGTTCTCCTGATGGGATAAGTCCGGAGACAGGTATCTCAACATGGTTATTGTCGCTTGTTCGCATCCCGGACAAAAAGTGATCGGGGATCTCGTTATCCCAGGGTAGAAGACTATGGGTTTTGAGCAGCGCTTCGAACAGTATCTGGATGCCTTCTTTGGTGATGTCATGGTTTTTTAGTTGCAGGCAGGCTTCAAGCAGCTTCTTTAACCAATGGCAAGAATGCTCTTTGCTGAGTTTTTGCAGAGCGCTCAACGAGGGAAACAGGTCGAACACAACCCGGGCATGGCTGGCATCCAGAAAACGCAGCTGATCATCCTTTGTTAAGGGTTGCAGGATTTCCAGATAGAGCCCTTGCATATATTCGAGTTTCAGCACCGCCGACAATGGTTGCAACAGGGCAGAGTACTGCTCCCATAGTCTTTTATCCGGCAATGACTTCAGCCGCTTGACAAAAAAGACAAAACGCTCCCTGTCTTCATCGCAAGAACACAGAAACATTGCTCTATTTAACACGCGCAAAGGCACGGCTTTCATTGAATGACGCCACAAAAAATGCCGATCCTGTTGATTAGCCTGAAGGTAACGTTTGACACTTTTCCCTCCAGAAGAAGATAAAAGTCCTGTTAATGATTCCAGCATCAGAAGCGTTTTAGTCTGTTCATGAAATTGGCAGAACTCTTTTAAAACCGTCCATGTTAGTGACCAGTCTGGCTTAGGGGTGGAAAGATAAAGAGCGACTGTTTTTATCAGGCGATTGCACTTGTAAACCTCTTCATTCTCTGAATCGCTACCGTATTGGTCATCTCCTTTATTATTCGAGTTGTTATGTTCTCCGGTAAATTCTGTAGACAGCCACTGTTTCAGTTGTGTTTCCTGATGTTGCAGCACTTCAGTAGCAGGTAGCCCTGCTGATGCCCAGAGCCTGGTCATAATTTGCAGCAGACCATGATTGGGTGCCCCCCGGTAACCTATCCAGCCCAGCACTTTTGTCACAGACTCATGTTTGGGCAAGCTCTTGCCATTATTCATGGACGAAAAAGCCCTGAACAACTGCATATTGAACTGGTCACCCCTGTGTTTCCATTCCGGCCAGTTCAGCACCTCTTTCACTTGCTCATGTTTGTGCATGCCCTGGCCATTATTCATGGACGAGAAAGATCGGAACAACTTCGTATTAAACTCGCCATCCTTGTCTTTCCATTCCGGCCAGCTCAGTAGCTCTCTCACTTCCTTTTGTTTGAGCATGCCTTTGTTACAATTCATGGATGAGAAGGAGCTGAACAGCTCCATATTGAACTCGCCATCCTGGCCTTTCCATTCTGGCCAGCCCAGCACCGCTTTCACTTCCTTTTGTTTAAGCATGCCTTTGCAATGATTCACAGACGAGAAGGAGCGGAACAACTTCGTATTAAACTCTTCATCGTTGTCTTTCCATTCCGGCCAGCCCAACACCTCTTTCACTTCCTTTTGTTTGAGCATGCCTTTGCCACTATTCATGGATGAGAAGGCGCGGAACAACTCCATACTGAACTCATCGTCCTTGTCTTTCCATTCCGGCCAGCCCAGCACCTCTTTCACTTGCTCATGTTTGAGCATGCCTTTGCCGTGATTTATAGACGAGAAGGAGCGGAACAGCTCCATACTGAACTCGCCATCCTTGTCTTTCCATTCCGGCCAGCCCAGAACCTCTTTCACTTCCTTTTGTTTGAGCATGCCTTTGCCACGATTCATAGATGAGAAGGAGCGGAACAGCTCCGTACTGAAATTGTCATCTTTGTCTTTCCACTCCGGCCAGCTCAGCACCGCTTTCACTTCCCCATGTTTAAGCATGCCTTTGCTATTATTCACGGATGAGAAAGAGCGGAACAGCTCCATACTGAACCTGCCATCCTTATCTTTCCATTCCGGCCAACCCAGCACCTCTTTCACTTGCTCATGTTTGAACATGCCTTTGCCATTATTCATAGACGAGAAGGAGCGGAACAGCTCCATACTGAACTCGCCATCCTTGCCTTTCCATTCCGGCCAGCCCAGCATCACTTTCACTTGTTCATGTTTGAGCATACCTTTGCAATGATTCATAGACGTAAAGGCGCGGAACAGCTCCGTACTGAAATCGCCATCCTTGTCTTTCCATTCCGGCCAGCCCAGCACCTCTTTCACTTGCTCACGTTTGAGCATGCCTCTGCCACTATTCATAGATGAGAAGGAGCGGAACAGCTCCATACTGAACTCGCCATCCTTGCCCTTCCATTCCGGCCAGCCCAGGACCTCTTTCACTACTTCATGTTTGGGCAAGCCCTGGCCATTGTTCATGGACGAAAAAGCGCGGAACAGTTCGATATTGAACTCGCCTTCCTTGTCTTTCCATTCCGGCCACCCCAGTATTGCTTTCACTTCCTTACGTGTGGGCACACCTTTGCGACTATTCATGGACGAGAAAGAAGTCACTAGATCTAAACTCGCTAAATATTCGAGTTCATTCTGGCTACGCTTTGCAAAACTACGGATATGTATTTTTCTATTACCCAGCATACCGGTCAGCATGCCTGTATTTTTGACGTTTTCAGAAAGATACCCAAAAAAAACGATGGCATTATCGAAGAAGCCATTAAAAGAATCTCTATCTACAAAACCAAGCAGCTTATAAAAAGTGTTTTTTACAGTGATGTTTTTTTCCTTGAATACCGCCATTAAGGTTTGCACTTTTTCCAGCTCTTCCTGACTTAATTCGTACTTGATATTTGCTTTTATTTTTTCCAATGGGTCATCGGGGATCTGTGTGTCTGGTGGTTTCTTTTTTTTGGCCGGTGGTGCAGTAGCTGCTGCTTTTGAATTATTTCTCTTTCTAGCTGGCTCCTTCTTTTTTTTCTGAGCAGGTTCTGATGAATCCGGCTCTGTTTCCTGCCGGGCTCGTTTTGCTCTTTTTTTACCGTAAGTGCCTGACAGGCATTTGTTGCATAAAAACGCTGAAGCTTCTGCCTTATTGGCTACACGTCTTAATTCCTGTTGATTCAGTGCTTTGTCACATTTTGAACAAGTGACAATTGAGTTACCCGTATCCTGCTCAACTGATGGACTCAGTGGATCATCGCCTCCACGACCATTGGCGCCTGTCGAACGGGTTCCCCTGTTACGGGCAGCAGATCCGCTTGTCTCACGGGCCTGACCTGTTGTCGCGGTCGTTGATGCTTTGGTCGTTTGGGAGGTTGTATTCTTTTTCCCGTTACCCTTCTGTCGGCCAGAATATTTGCCAGAAACCATCTCACGGTAAACTCTGAGTTCCTGACCATTCTCTGCCAGCCATGTCTGAACCAGCCCCGGTTGAATCGTAGCAGGGTCTGACCCTTCCAGATCAAGAAGATCGGCTTCAATTACCATGATCCGGTCTGACAAAATCCGGGCCAGCGTTGTTTGGCCTGCCATAATCGCCCATAGTCGTTTGATTTGTAATATTATAAGCAGTTGCTTTTTTTGCTGCAGGCAAGTTTGGACAGGATCAGGAACAAGGGTAAGGTCAGGTTGGGGGTCTGGGTCAGGACTCCCGCTGTTTCCGTCAGGTGGCTTATCGTCATCACTTCCTCCGTCAGTGCCCCTGGCGATCAGACCATTAGAAGTGTTCTCCAAAACTTCAGGGGGCACGTAAAACTCCAACAACTCGTTCCCACACTCCGGAGGCTGTCGCAAAACTCCAACAGCTCGTTCCCATGCTCTGAGGTCGTCATTCCCGCGAAGGCGGGAATCCAGCGCCAACGGTGGATCCCTGCCTTCTCGGGGATGACAAGGCCAGGGGGGCACCGGGCAGTATGGTTCTGGTGGTGAGTCAGTGTGGATTCCCGCCTTCGCGGGAATGAAGCCGGGAATGAAGGGAGTCAACTCGTGACACCCTCGAAGAGAATCGGGCTGTTCAGGTACAGCTAACTTATGGGAATACAGGAAATGAGCTGGTAGCGGGCTTGAGCCGACTAATTCCAATGCATGCAGCGAATCCCCAAACGACATCGTCACTAGCACAAGCAGTGATCGGACCATCGAGCAGGCAGCTTTTTTTTGCTGTGAGCGTCTCATAGATCCAGGCTAATAAAATCAGCTTCTGTGAATCCATTCGCTAGTGGAAAAAATTCGTACGTCATCCGGCTTAGGCCTGATGATTCACGTTTGCGCTAGATTTTATAGCACCGCACTGGCAAGCTTGCCATAAACGGATTTGGCAGACAGTTGATTTTTAGAAGCTTTATAAGACGACACAAGTCTTTTTAGATAATACTCCCGCATCCATCAAGCAACTCCAGTTCCAGACAACCCTGATAAACATCAGGATCAACATCGGATAATAAAGGGTCTTGCTTTTTTAACTGCTCTATTTTACTGCACGCCCGTTGCCTCCATACTTCCAATATGTGAGTAGCGCTATCGATTTTGGCTTTTTTAAGGAGGGTCACTGTATGCATAAGCTCCATTTCGCTCTCGTACTCCTCCAGTAAATTCAGTATTTCGCTGCCAAAAATTTCTGTCTGGTTCAGCTTTAACCATAAACTGGAAAATGCCTGTTTTTGTGGTTCCAATTCATTCTCTGGCTGACAGGCTTCAGCTTGCCTGGATTGAACGTTATCCAGTTTCTGCCATTGATCTGCAGTCAAATAATAGTGTTCAGATATCCCGGTGATTTTCAAAAAAGTCCTGAACTGCTCTTCTGACCAGTTGTTGATTGCCATCTTTTCATCCTGTATTTCCAGCTGTGGCATTGGAAATCGGTAGTTTTGAACTCCGTCACCTGGCACCTCAAGCCACTGCCCTTTGACGGTAAAAGACATCTCATTAAGGTTCTGCATCAACACAGCGATATAGCTCAGGGCCAACTGTTCTCCTGATTGGATAAGTCCGGAGACAGGTATCTCAACATGGTTGTTGTCGGTTGTTCGCATCCCGGACAGAAAGTGATCGGGAATATCGTTATCCCAGGGTAGAAGACTATGGGTTTTTAGCAGCGCTTCAAACAGTATCTGGATGCCTTCTCTGGTGATGTCATGGGTTTTTAGTTGCAGGCAGGCTTTAAGCAGCTTGTTTAACCAATGGGAAGAATGCTCTTTGCTGAGTTTTTGCAGGGCGCTCAACGAGGGAAACAGATCGAATACAGCCTGGGCATGGCTGGCATCCAGAAAACGCAGCTGCTCACCTTTTGTTAAGGGTTGCAGGATTTCCAGATAGAGCCTTTGCATAGAGTCGAGTTTCAGCACTCCTGACAATGGTTGCAACAGAGCTGAATACTGCTCCCATAATCTTTTATCCGGCAATGACTTCAGCCGCTTGGCAAAATAAACAAAACGCTCCCTGTCTTCATCGCAAGAACACAGGAACATTGCTTTATTTAACACACGCAAAGGCACGGCTTTCATTGAATGACGCCACAAAAAATGCCGATCCTGTTGATTAGCCTGAAGGTAGCGTTTGACGCTTTTCCCTCCGGAAGAAGATAAAAATCCTGTCAATGATTCCAGCATCAGAAGCGTTTCAGTCTCTTTATGTAATTGGCAGAACTGTTTTAAAACTGTCCATCTTAGCAACCACTCTGGTTTAGGGGTAGAAAGATAAAGAGCGACTGTTTTTATCAGGCGATTATATTTATCATCTCCTTCATTATCCGGGTTGCTGTGTTCTCCGGTAAGTTCTGCAGGCAGTAACTGTTTCAGTTGTGTTTCCCAGTGTTGCAGCAGCTTGATAGCAAGTAGCCCTTCTGATACCCAGAGCCTGGGCATGATTTGCAGTAGCCTGTGATTGGGCGTCCCCCGGCAATCTATCCAGTCCAGCACTTTTTTCACTTCCTCATGTTTGAGCATGCCTTTGCCACTATTCATAGATGAGAAGGCGCGGAACAGCTCAATATTGAACTCGCCATCCTTGTCTTTCCATTCCAGCCAGCCCAGCACCTCTTTGACTTCCTCATGTTTAATCATGCTCTGGCTGCTATTCATAGACGAGAAGGAGCGGAACAACTCTATATTGAACTCACCATCCCTGTTTTTCCATTCCGGCCAGCCCAGCACCTCTTTCACTTCCTCTTGTTTGAGCATGCCTTTGCCACTATTCATGGATGAGAAGGCGCGGAACAGCTCTACAATGAACTCGCCATCCTTGTCTTTCCATTCCGGCCAGCCCAGCACCTCTTTCACTTCCTCTTGTTTGGGCATGCCTTTGCCATGATTCATAGACGAGAAGGAGCGGAACAGCTCCATAATGAACTCGCCATCCTTGTCTTTCCATTCAGGCCAGCCGAGCACCTCTTTCACTTCCTCATGTTTGAGCACGCCTTTGCAACGACTCATAGATGAGAAGGAGCGGAAGAGCTCAATGTTGAACTCGCCATCCTTGTCTTTCAATTCCGGCCAGCCCAGCACCTCTTTCACTTCCTCATGTTTAATCATGCCCTTGCTGCTATTCATCGACGAGAAGGCGCGGAACAGCTCAATGTTGAACTCGCTATCCTTGTCTTTCCATTCCGGCCAACCCAGAATCTCTCTAACTTCCTCATGTCTGAAGATGCCTTTGCCATGACTCATAGACGAGAAGGAACGGAGCAGCTCCATACTGAACTCACCATCCTTGTCTTTCCATTCCGGCCAGCTCAGCACCTCTTTCACTTGCTCATGTTTGAGCATGCCCTTGCCATTGTTCATGGATGAGAAGGAGCGGAGCAGCTCCATACTGAACTCACCATCCTTGTCTTTCCATTCCGACCAACCCAGCACCTCTTTCACTTGCTCATGTTTCAGGATGCCTTTGCCATGGTTCATAGACGAGAAGGAGCGAAACAGCTCCATATTGAACTCGCCATACTTGTCTCTCCATTCCGGCCAACCCAGAATCTCTCTAACTTCCTCATGTCTGAGGATGCCTTTGCCATGCCTCATAGACGAGAAGGAACGGAGCAGCTCCATACTGAACTCACCATCCTTGTCTTTCCATTCCGGCCAGCTCAGCACCTCTTTCACTTGCTCATGTTTGAGCATGCCCTTGCCATTGTTCATGGATGAGAAGGAGCGGAGCAGCTCCATACTGAACTCACCATCCTTGTTTTTCCATTCCGACCAACCCAGCACCTCTTTCACTTGCTCATGTTTCAGGATGCCTTTGCTATGGTTCATGGACGAGAAGGAACGGAATAACTCCATACTGAACTCGCCATCCTCGTCTTTCCACTCCGGCCAGCTCAGCACCTCTTTCACTTCCTCTTGTTTGAGCATGCCTTTACCACTGTTCATGGATGAGAAGGAGCGGAATAGCTCAATACTGAACTCGCCATCCTTGTCTTTCCATTCCGACCAGGCCAGCACCTCTTTCACTTCCTCATGTTTGAGCATGCCTTTACTACTGTTCATGGATGATAAGGAGCGGAACAGTTCCATACTGAACTCGCCATCCCCGTCTTTCCACTCCGGCCAGCCCAGCACCTCTTTCACTTGTTCATGTTTCAGCATGCCTTTGCTACAATTCATTGACGAGAAGGATCGGAACAACTTCGTATTAAACCCGCCATCCCTGTCTTTCCATTCCGGCCAGCCCAGTATTGCTTTCACTTCCTTATTTGTGGGCACACCTTTGCCATTATTCATGGACGAAAAAGAAGTCACTACATCTAAACTCGCTAAATATTCGAGTTCATCCTGGCTACGCTCTGCAAAACTACGGATATGTTTTTTGCCATTATTCAGCATGCCGGTCAGCATGCCTGTATTTTTAACGTTTTCAGAAAGGTGCCCAAAAAAGGCGGCGGCATTATCGTAGAAGCCATTAAAAGAATCTCTATCTACGAAACCAAGCAGCTTATAAAAAGTGTACTTTACAGTGATGTTTTTTTTCTTGAATACCGCCACCAGGGTTTGCACTTTTTTCAGCTCTTCCTGACTTAATTCGTACTTGATGTTTGCTTTTATTTTTTCCCATGGGTCATCGGGAATTTGAGTGTCTGGCGGTTTCTTTTTTTTGGCCGCTGGTTCAGCAACAGCGGTTGAATTATTTCTCTTTCTACCCGGGCCCTTCTTTTTTTTCGGAGCGGGCTCTGATGAATCCGGTTCTGCTTCTTCCCGGATTCGTCTTACCTTTTTGTTACCTTGAATGCCCGACAGGCACTTGTTGCACAACAACGCTGAAGCTGCTGTCTGATTTGCTACACGTTCTAATTCCTGAGGATTCAATGCCTTGTCACACTTCGAACAAGTGACAACCGAATGTCCGGTATTCTGCTCAGCTGAGGGTTTCAGTGGGTCATCGCCTCCACGACCATTGGCGCCTGTCGAACCGGTTCTTCTGTTACGGGCAGCAGATCCGCTTGTCTGGCCAGTCTGACCTGTTGCTGCGGTCGTTGATGCTTTGGTCGTTCGGGAGGATGAATTCTTTTTCCCGTTACTCACCTGCCGGCCAGAATATTTGTCAGAAACCATCTCACGGTAAACTCTGAGTTCCTGACCATTCTCTGCCAGCCATGTCTGAACCAGCCCCGGTTGAATCGTGCCAGGGTCTGACCTTTCCAGATCAAGAAGATCGGCTGCAATCACCATGATCCGGTCTGACAAAATCCGGGCCAGCGTTGTTTGGCCTGTTATAATTGCCCATAGTCGTTTGATTCGTAATATTATAAGCAGTTGCTTTTTTTGCTGCAGGCAAGTTTGGACAGGATCAGGAACAAGGGTAAGGTCAGGTTGGGGGTCTGGGTCAGGACTCCCGCTGTTTCCGTCAGGTGGCTTATCGTCATCCGACGTGGGAATGCATACCCCCCCTGAAAGCCGGATACTGCAACTTGAGATAACATACGGGTTCCCACGTCGGCCTAAAAGCGTGGGGGTCAGGGTCCATCGAAGAGAATCGGGCTGTTCAGGTACAGCTAACTTATGGGAATACAGGAAATGAGCTGGTAGCGGGCTTGAGCCGACTAATTCCAATGCATGCAGCGAATCCCCAAACGACATCGTCACTAGCACAAGCAGTGATCGGACCATCGAGCAGGCAGCTTTTTTTTGCTGTGAGCGTCTCATAGATCCAGGCTAATAAAATCAGCTTCTGTGAATCCATTCGCTAGTGGAAAAAATTCGTACGTCATCCGGCTTAGGCCTGATGATTCACGTTTGCGCTAGATTTTATAGCACCGCACTGGCAAGCTTGCCATAAACGGATTTGGCAGACAGTTGATTTTTAGAAGCTTTATAAGACGACACAAGTCTTTTTAGATAATACTCCCGCATCCATCAAGCAACTCCAGTTCCAGACAACCCTGATAAACATCAGGATCAACCTCGGATAATAAAGGGTCTTGCTTTTTTAACTGCTCTATTTTACTGCACGCCCGTTGCCTCCATACTTCCAATATGTGAGTAGCGCTATCGATTTTGGCTTTTTTAAGGAGGGTCACTGTATGCATAAGCTCCATTTCACTCTCGTACTCCTCCAGTAAATTCAGTATTTCGCTGCCAAAAATTTCTGTCTGGTTGAGCTTTAACCATAAACTGCCGAACGCCTGTTTTTGTGGTTCCAATTCATTCTCTGGCTGACAGGCTTCAGCTTGCCTGGATTGAACGTTATCCAGTTTCTGCCATTGATCTGCAGTCAAATAATAGTGTTCAGATATCCCGGTGATTTTCAAAAAAGTCCTGAACTGCTCCTCTGACCAGTTGTTGATTGCCATCTTTTCATCCTGTATTTCCAGCTGTGGCATTGGAAATCGGTAGTTTTGAACTCCGTCACCTGGCACCTCAAGCCACTGCCCTTTGACGGTAAAAGACATCTCATTAAGGTTCTGCATCAACACAGCGATATAGCTCAGGGCCAACTGTTCTCCTGATTGGATAAGTCCGGAGACAGGTATCTCAACATGGTTGTTGTCGGTTGTTCGCATCCCGGACAGAAAGTGATCGGGGATATCGTAATCCCAGGGTAGAAGACTATGGGTTTTTAGCAGCGCTTCAAACAGCATCTGGATACCTTCTTTGGTGATGTCATGGGTTTTTAGTTGCAGGCAGGCTTCAAGCAGCTTGTTTAGCCAATGGGAAGAGTGCTCTTTGCTGAGTTTTTGCAAGGCGCTCAACGAGGGAAACAGATCGAATACAGCCTGAGCATGGCTGGCATCCAGAAAACGCAGCTGATCATCCTTTGTTAAGGGTTGCAGGATTTCCAGATAGAGCCTTTGCATAGAGTCGAGTTTCAGCACCCCTGACAATGCTTGCAATAGGGTAGAGTACTGCTCCCATAGTCTTTTATCCGGCAATGACTTCAGCCGCTTGGCAAAATAGACAAAACGCTCCCTGTCTTCATCGGAAGAACAAAGGAACATTGCTCTATTTAACACGCGCAAAGGCACGGCTTTCATTGAATGACGCCACAAAAAATGCCGATCCAGTTGATTAGCCTGAAGGTAGCGCTTGACGCTTTTCCCTCCAGAAGAAGATAAAAATCCTATCAATGATTCCAGCATCAGAGCCGTTTTAGTCTCTTTATGCAATTGGCAGAACTGTTTTAAAACCGTCCATTTTAGCGACCAGTCTGGCTTAGGGGTGGAAAGATAAAGAGCGACTGTTTTTATCTGGCGATTGTATTTATCATCTCCTTCATTATCCGGATTGCTGCATTCTCCGGTAAGTTCTGTAAGCAGTAACTGTTTCAGTTGTGTTTCCCAATGTTGCAGCATCTTGGTAGCAGGTAGCCCTTCTGATACCCAGAGCCTGGGCATGATTTGCAGTAGCCTGTGATTGGGCGCCCCCCGGCAACTTGTCCAGTCCAGCACTTTTTTCACAGGCTCATGTTTGGGCAAGCCCTGGCTGTGATTCATGGACGAGAAAACGCGTAACAGCTTCATATTGAGCTCGCCACCCTTCTGTTTCCATTCCGGCCAGCCCAGCACCTCTTTCACTTCCTTTTGTTTGAGCATGCCTTTACCATTGTTCATGGACGAGAAGGAGCGGAACAGCTCCATATTGAAATCGCCATTCCTGTCTTTCCATTCCAACCAACCCAGCACCTCTTTCACTTCCTCATGTTTAATCATGCCCTTGCTGCTATTCATGGATGAGAAAGAGCGGAACAACTCCATATTGAACTCGCCATCCTTGTCTTTCCATTCCAGCCAGCCCAGCACCTCTTTCACTTTCTCATGTTTGAGGATGCATTTGCCATGATTCATGGACGAGAAGGAGCGGAACAGCTCCATATTGAAATCGCCATTCCTGTCTTTCCATTCCAACCAACCCAGCACCTCTTTCACTTCCTCATGTTTAATCATGCCCTTGCTGCTATTCATGGATGAGAAAGAGCGGAACAACTCCATATTGAACTCGCCATCCTTGTCTTTCCATTCCAGCCAGCCCAGCACCTCTTTCACTTTCTCATGTTTGAGGATGCATTTGCCATGATTCATGGACGAGAAGGCGTGGAACAGCTCCATACTGAACTGACCGTCCTTGTCTTTCCATTCCACCCAGCCCAGCACCTCTTTCACTTCCTCATGTTTAATCATGCCCTTGCTGCTATTCATGGATGAGAAGGAACGGAACAGCTCCATACTGAACTCGCCATCCTCGTCTTTCCATTCCGGCCAGCCCAGCACCTCTTTCACTTGCTCATGTTTGAGCATGCCTTTACCATGATTCATAGACGAGAAGGATCGGAACAACTTCGTATTAAACTCGCCATCCCTGTCTTTCCATTCCGGCCAGTTCAGCACCTCTTCCACTTCCTTTTGTTTGAGCATGCCTTTGCCATGATTCATGGATGAGAACGAGCGGAACAGCTTCATACTGAACATGCCATACTTGTCCTTCCATTCCGGCCAGCCCAGCACCTCTTTCACTTCCTTTTTTTTGAACACGCCTTTACCACTGTTCATGGATAAGAAAGAGCGGAACAGCTCCATACTGAACTCGCCATCCTTGTCTTTCCATTCCGGCCAGCCCAGCACCTCTTTCACTTGCCCATGTTTGAGCATGCCTTTACCATTGTTCATGGATGAGAAGGAGCGGAACAGCTCCATGTTGAAATCGCCATCCTTGTCTTTCCATTCCGGCCAGCCCAGCACCTCTTTCACTTGCCCATGTTTGAGGTTGCCTTTGCTATGATTCATAGACGAGAAGGAGCGGAACAGCTCAATGTTGAAATCGCCATTCTTGTCTTTCCATTCCGGCCAACCCAGCACCTCTTTCACTTGCCCATGTTTGAGGATGCCTTTGCTATGATTCATAGACGAGAAGGAGCGGAACAGCTCCATGTTGAAATCGCCATCCTTGTCTTTACATTCCGGCCAACCCAGCACCTCTTTCACTTGCTCATGTTTGAGGATACCTTTGCCATGATTCATAGACGAGAAGGCGCGGAACAGCTCCATACTGAACTCGCCATCCTTGTCCTTCCATTCCGGCCAGCCCAGTACCTCTTTCACCTCCTCATGTTTAATCATGCCCTTGCTGCTATTCATGGATGAGAAGGAGCGGAACAGCTCCATACTGAACTCGCCATCCTTGTCTTTCCATTCCGGCCAGCCCAACACCTCTTTCACTTGTTCATGTTTGAGCAAGCCTTTGCCACTATTCATTGACGAGAAGGATCGGAACAACTTCGTATTAAACTTGCCATCCCTGTCTTTCCATTCTGGCCAGCCCAATATTGCTTTCACTTCCTTATTTGTAGGCACACCCCTGTAATTATTCATAGACGAGAAAGAAGTCACTACATCTAACCTCGCTAAATATTCGAGTTCATCCTGGCTACGCTGCGCAAAACTACGGATATGGTTTTTTCTATTATTCAGCATGCTGGTCAGCATGCCTGTATTTTTGACGTTTTCAGAAAGGTGACCAAAAAAGGTGGCGGCATTATCGAAGAAACCATTAAAAGACTTTCTATCTACAAGACCAGACAGCTTATAAAAAGTATTTTTTACAGTGATGTTTTTTTTCTTGAATACCGCCATCAGGGTTTGCAATTTTTTCAGCTCTTCCTGACTTAATTCGTACTTGATATTTGTTTTTATTTTTTCCAATGGGTCATCGGGGATCTGATTGTCTGCCGGTTTCTTTTTTTTGGCCGCTGGTTCAGCAACAGCTGTTGAATTTTTTCTCTTTCTACCCGGGCCCTTCTTTTTTTTCGGAGCGGGTTCTGGTGAATCCGGTTCTGCTTCTTCCCGGACTCGTCTTACCCTTTTGTTGCCTTGAATGCCCGACAGGCACTTGTCGCACAACAACGCTGAAGCTGCTGTCTGATTTGCTACACGTCCTAACTCCTGTGGATTCAATGTCTTGTCACACTTCGAACAAGCGACAAGCGAATTTCCGGTATTCTGCTCGGCTGAGGGGTTTAGTGGGTCATCGTCTCCACGACCATTGGCGCCTGTCGAACCGGTTCCCCTTTTACGGGCAGCAGGTCCCCTTGTCTGACCTGTCTGACCTGTTGCGGCGGTCGTTGATGCTTTGGTCGTTCGGGAGGATGAATTCTTTTTCCCGTTACCCGTCTGTCGGCCAGAATATTTGCCAGAAACCATCTCACGGTAAACTCTGAGTTCCTGACCATTCTCTGCCAGCCATGTTTGAACCAGCCCCGGTTGAATCGTAGCAGGGTCTGACCCTTCCAGATCAAGAAGATCGGCTTCAATTACCATGATCCGGTCTGACAAAATCCGGGCCAGCGTTGTTTGGCCTGCCATAATCGCCCATAGTCGTTTGATTTGTAATATTATAAGCAGTTGCTTTTTTTGCTGCAGGCAAGTTTGGACAGGATCAGGAACAAGGGTAAGGTCAGGTTGGGGGTCTGGGTCAGGACTCCCGCTGTTTCCGTCAGGTGGCTTATCGTCATCACTTCCTCCGTCAGTGCCCCTGGCGATCAGACCATTAGAAGTGTTCTCCAAAACTTCAGGGGGCACGTAAAACTCCAACAACTCGTTCCCACACTCCGGAGGCTGTCGCAAAACTCCAACAGCTCGTTCCCATGCTCTGAGGTCGTCATTCCCGCGAAGGCGGGAATCCAGCGCCAACGGTGGATCCCTGCCTTCTCGGGGATGACAAGGCCAGGGGGGCACCGGGCAGTATGGTTCTGGTGGTGAGTCAGTGTGGATTCCCGCCTTCGCGGGAATGACGACAATTAAGCCGGGAATGACGGGAGTCAACTCGTGACACCCTCGAAGAGAATCGGGCTGTTCAGGTACAGCTAACTTATGGGAATACAGGAAATGAGCTGGTAGCGGGCTTGAGCCGACTAATTCCAATGCATGCAGCGAATCCCCAAACGACATCGTCACTAGCACAAGCAGTGATCGGACCATCGAGCAGGCAGCTTTTTTTTGCTGTGAGCGTCTCATAGATCCAGGCTAATAAAATCAGCTTCTGTGAATCCATTCGCTAGTGGAAAAAATTCGTACGTCATCCGGCTTAGGCCTGATGATTCACGTTTGCGCTAGATTTTATAGCACCGCACTGGCAAGCTTGCCATAAACGGATTTGGCAGACAGTTGATTTTTAGAAGCTTTATAAGACGACACAAGTCTTTTTAGATAATACTCCCGCATCCATCAAGCAACTCCAGTTCCAGACAACCCTGATAAACATCAGGATCAACATCGGATAATAAAGGGTCTTGCTTTTTTAACTGTTCTATCTTACTGCATGCCCGTTGCCGCCATTCTTCCAGTATGCAGTTATCGGTATCAATTCTGGCTTTTTTAAGGAGGGTCACTGTATGCATAAGCTCCATTTCACTCTCATACTCCTCCAGTAAATTCACTATTTCGCTGCCAAAAATTTCTGTCTGGTTGAGCTTTAACCATAAACTGCCGAACGCCTGTTTTTGTGGCTCCAATTCATTCTCTGTTTGACATACTTCAGCTTGCCTGGATTGAACGTTATCCTGTTTCTGACATTGATCTGCAGTCAAATAATAGTGTTCAGATATCCCGGTGATTTTCAAAAAAGTCCTGAACTGCTCCTCTGACCAGTTGCTGATGGCCATTTTTTCACTCTGTATTTTCAGCTGTGGCATTGGGTAGCGATAGGTCTGAACATCATCACCCGATACTTGAACCTCAAGCCACTGACCTTTGACGGTAAAAGACATCTTATTGAGGTTCTGCATCAACACAGAGATATAGCTCAAGGCCAACTGTTCTCCTGATGGGATAAGTCCGGAGACAGGTATCTCAACATGGCTGTTGTCGGTCGTTTGCATCCCGGACAGAAAGTGATCGGGAATATCGTTATCCCAGGGTAGACGACTATGGGTTTTGAGCAGCGCTTCAAACAGTATCTGGATGCCTTCTTTGGTGATGTCATGGGTTTTTAGTTGCAGGCAGGCTTCAAGCAGCTTGTTTAACCAATGGGAAGAATGCTCTTTGCTGAGTTTTTGCAGGGCGCTCAACGAGGGAAAAAAATCGAATACAGCCCGGGCATGACTGGCATCCAGAAAACGCAGCTGATCATCTTTTGTTAAGGGTTGCAGGATTTCCAGATAGAACCTTTGCATATATTCGAGTTTCAGCACTCCTGACAATGATTGCAACAGGGCAGAGTACTGCTCCCATAGTCTTTTATCCGGTAATAACTTCAGCCGCTTGGCAAAAAAGACAAAACGCTCCCTGTCTTCTTCGGAAGAACAAAGCAACATTGCTCTATTTAACACGCGCAAAGGCACGGCTTTCATTGAATGACGCCACAAAAAATGCCGATCCTGTTGATTAGCCTGAAGGTAGCGTTTGACACTTTTCCCTCCAGAAGAAGATAAAAGTCCTGTCAATGATTCCAGTATCAGAAGCGTTTCAGTCTCTTTATGTAATTGGCAGAACTGTTTTAAAACTGTCCATCTTAGCAACCACTCTGGTTTAGGGGTAGAAAGATAAAGAGCGACTGTTTTTATCAGGCGATTATATTTATCATCTCCTTCATTATCCGGGTTGCTGTGTTCTCTGGTAAGTTCTTTAAGCAGTAACTGTTTCAGTTTTGTTTCCCGGTGTTGCAGCATCTTGATAGCAGGTAGCCCTTCTGATACCCAGAGCCTGGGCATGATTTGCAGTAGCCTGTGATTGGGTACCCCCCGGCAATCTATCCAGTCCAGCACTTTTTTCACAGGCTCATGTTTGGGCAAGCCTTGGCTGTGATTCATGGACGAGAAAACGTGGAACAGCTCCATATTGAACTCGCCACCCTTGTGTTTCCATTCAGGCCAACCCAACATCTCTTTCACTTCCTTTTGTTTGAGCATGCCTTTGCCATGATTCATAGACGAGAAGGAGCTGAACAGCTCCATGTTGAACTCGCCATCCTTATCCTTCCATTCCGGCCAACCCAGCACCTCTTTCACTTGTTCATGTTTGAGCAGCATGCCTTTGCCACTATTCATTGACGAGAAGGATCGGAACAACTTCGTATTAAACTCGCCATCCCTGTCTTTCCATTCCGGCCAGCCCAGCACATCCTCCACTTCCTCTTGTTTGAGCATGCCTTTACCATTGTGCATGGATGAGAAGGAGCGGAACAGCCCAATGTTGAACTCGCCATCCTTGTCTTTCCATTCCAGCCAGCCCAGCACCTCTTTCACTTCCTCATGATTAATCATGCCCTTGCTGCTATTCATGGATGAGAAAGATCGGAACAACTCCATATTGAACACGCCATCCTTGTCTTTCCATTCCAGCCAGCCCAGCACCTCTTTCATTTCCGCATGTTTAATCATGCCCTTGCCGCTATTCATGGATGAGAAGGAGCGGAACAGCTCCATACTGAACTCGCCATCCTTGCCTTTCCATTCCGGCCAGGCGAGCACCTCTTTCACTTGCTCATGTTTGAGGATGCCTTTGCCATGATTCATAGACGAGAAGGCGCGGAACAGCTCGATATTGAACTCTCCATACTTGTCTTTCCATTCAGGCCAACCCAGCATCTCTTTCACTTCCTTTTGTTTGAGCATGCCTTTGCCACTATTCATGGATGAGAAGGAGCGTAAAAGCTCCATACTGAACTCGCCATCCCTGTCTTTCCATTCCGACCAACCCAGCACCTCTTTCACTTGCTCATGTTTCAGGATACCTTTACTATGATTAATAGACGAAAAGGAGCGGAACAGCTCCATATTGAACTCGCCATCCCTGTCCTTCCATTCCGGCCAGTTCAGCACTTCTTTCACTTCCTTTTGTTTGAGCATGCCTTTGCCATGATTCATGGATGAGAAGGAGCGGAAAAGCTCCATACTGAACTCGCCATCCTTGTTCTTCCATTCCGGCCAGCCCAGCACCTCTTTCACTTCCTTTTGTTTGAGCATGCCTTTGCAACTATTCATGGATGAGAAGGAGCGGAAAAGCTCCATACTGAACTCGCCCTCGCTGTCTTTCCATTCCGACCAACCCAGCACCTCTTTCACTTGCTCATGTTTGAGCATGCCTTTGCCATGATTCATGGATGAGAAGGAGCGGAACAGCTCCATGTTGAACCCGCCATCCTTGTCTTTCCATTCCGGCCAGCTCAGCACCTCTTTCACTTCCTCTTGTTTGAGCACGCCTTTACAAGTGTTCATGGATGAGAAGGAGCGGAAAAGCTCTATACTGAAGTCGCCATCCTTGTCTTTCAATTCCGGCCAGCCCAGTGTTGCTTTCACTTCCTTATTTGTGGGCACACCTTTGCCATTATTCATGGACGAGAAAGAAGTCACTGCATCTAAACTCGCTAAATATTCGAGTTCATCCTGGCTACGCTCTGCAAAACTACGGATATGTTTTTTGCTATTGTTCAGCATGCCGGTCAGCATGCCTGTATTTTTGAAGTTTTCAGAAAGGTGCCCAAAAAAGGCGGCGGCATTATCGAAGAAGCCATTAAAAGAATCTCTATCTACGAAACCAAGCAGCTTATAAAAAGTGTTTTTTACAGTGATGTTTTTTTTCTTGAATATCGCCATCAGGGTTTGCACTTTTTTCAGCTCTTCCTGACTTAATTCGTACTTGATATTTGCTTTTATTTTTTCTAACGGATCATCTGGAATTTGAGTGTCAGCCGGTTTCTTTTTTTTGGCCGCTGGTTCAGCAACAGCTGTTGAATTATTTCTCTTTCTACCCGGGCCCTTCTTTTTTTTCGGAGCAGGTTCTGGTGAATCCGGTTCTGCTTCTTCCCTGATTTGTCTTACCCTTTTGTTACCTTGAATGCCCGACAGGCACTTGTTGCACAACAACGCTGAAGCTGCTGTCTGATTTGCTACACGTCCTAATTCCTGTGGATTCAATGCCTTGTCACACTTCGAACAAGTGACAACCGAATTTCCGGTATTCTGCTCAGCTGAGGGTTTCAGTGGGTCATCGCCTCCACAACCATTGGCGCCTGTCGAACCGGTTCCCAAGTTACGGGCAGAAGATCCACTTGTCTGGCCGGTCTGAACTGTTGTTGCGGTCGTTGATGCTTTGGTCGTTCGGGAGGATGAATTCTTTTTCCCGTTACCCGCCTGTCGGCCAGAGTATTTGCCAGAAACCATCTCACGGTAAACTCTGAGTTCCTGGCCATCCTCTGCCATCCATTTCTGAACCAGCCCCGGTTGAATCGTGCCAAGGTCTGACCTTTCCAGATCAAGAAGATCGGCTTCAATCACCATAATCCGGTCTGACAAAATCCGGGACAGGGTGGTCTGGCCTGCCATAATCGCCCATAGTCGTTTGATTTGTAATATTACAAGTAGTTGCTTTTTTTGCTGCAGACAAGTTTGGACAGGATCAGGAATAAGGGTAAGGACAGGTTGGGGTTCTGGGTCAGGACTCCCGCTGTTTCCGTCAGGTGGCTTATCGTCATCCGACGTGGGAATGCATACCCCCCCTGAAAGCCGGATACTGCAACTTGAGATAACATACGGGTTCCCACGTCGGCCTAAAAGCGTGGGGGTCAGGGTCCATCGAAGAGGATCGGGCTGTTCAGGTTCAGCCAACTTATGGGAATACAGGAAATGAGCGGGTAGCGGGCTTGACCCGAATAATTCCAATGCATGCAGCGAATCCCCAAACAACATCGTCACTAGCAGAAGCAGTGATCGGACCATCGAGCAGGCAGCTTTTTTTTGTTGTGAGCGTCTCATAGATCCAGGCTAATAAAATCAGCTTCTGTGAATCCATTCGCCAGTGGAAAAAATTCGTACGTCATCCGGCTTAAGCCTGATGATTCACGTTTACGCTAGATTTTATAGCACCGCACTGGCAAGCTTGCCATGAACGGATTTGGCAGACAGTTTGTTTTCAGAAGCCTTATCAGACGACACAAGTCTTTTTAGAAAATACTCCCACACCCATCAAGCAACTCCAGTTCCTGACAACCTTTATAAACATCAGGATCAACATCTGATAATAAAGGGTCTTGCTTTTTTAACTGTTCTATTTTGTTGCACGCCCGTTGCCTCCATGCTTCCAGTATGTGGCTAGCGCTATCGATTTTGGCTTTTTTAAGGAGTGTCACTGTATGCATAAGCTCCATTTCGCTCTCGTACTCCTCCAGTAAATTCAGTATTTCGGTGCCAAAAATTTCTGTCTGGTTCAGCTTTAACCATAAACTGCCAAACATCTGTTTTTGTGATTCCAATTCATTCTCTGGCTGACATGCTTCAGCTTGCCTGGATTGAACGTTATCCAGTTTCTGCCATTGATCTGCAATCAAATAATAGTGTTCAGATATCCCGGTGATTTTTAAAACAGTCCTGAACTGCTCTTCTGACCAGTTGCTGATGGCCATTTTTTCATCCTGTATTTCCAGCTGTGGCATTGGAAAGCGGTAGTTTTGAACTCCGTCACCTGGCACCTCAACCTCAAGCCACTGCCCTTTGACGGTAAAAGACATCTCATTGAGGTTCTGCATCAACACAACGATATAGCTCAGGGCCAACTGTTCTCCTGACTGGATTAGTCCGGAGACAGGTATCTCAACATGGTTATTGTCGGTCGTTTGCATCCCGGACAAAAAGTGATCGGGGATATCGTGATCCCAGGGTAGAAGACTATGGGTTTTGAGCAACGCTTCAAACAGTATCTGGATGCCTTCTTTGGTGATGTCATGGGTTTTTAGTTGCAGGCAGGCTTCAAGCAGCTTGCTTAACCAATGGGAAGAATGCTCTTTGCTGAGTTTTTGCAGGGCGCTTAACGAGGGAAACAGGTCGAACACAACGCGGGCGTGGCTGGCATCCAGAAAACGCAGCTGATCATCCTTTGTTAAGGGTTGCAGGATTTCCAGATAGAGCCCTTGCATATATTCGAATTTCAGCACTCCTGACAATGGTTGCAACAGAGCTGAATACTGCTCCCATAATCTTTTATCTGGCAATGACTTCAGCCGCTTGGCAAAATAGACAAAACGCTCCCTGTCTTCATCGGAAGAACACAGGAACATTGCTCTATTTAACACGCGCAAAGGCACGGTTTTCATTGAATGACGCCACAAAAAATGCCGCTCCAGTTGATTAGCCTGAAGGGAGCGTTTGACGCTTTTCCCTCCGGAAGAAGATAAAAGTCCTATCAATGATCCCAGCCTCAGAACCGTTTTAGTCTGTTCATGAAATTGGCAGAACTGTTTTAAAACCGTCCATTTTAGCGACCAGTCTGCCTTGGGGGTGGAAAGATAAAGGGCGACTGTTTTTATCTGGTGATTGTATTTATCCTCTCCTTCATTATCCGAGTTGCTGTGTTCTCCGGTAAGTTCTGCAGGCAGTAACTGTTTCAGTTGTGTTTCCCAGTGTTGCAACAGCTTGATAGCAGGTAGCCCTGCTGATACCCAGAGTCTGGGCATGATATGCAGCAGCCTGTGATTGGGCGCCCCCCGGCAACCTATCCAGTCCAGCACTTTTTTCACAGGCTCATGTTTGGGCAAGCCTTGGCCGTGACTCATGGACGAGAAAACGCGGAACAGCTTTATATTGAGCTCGCCACCCTTGTGTTTCCATTCCGGCCAGCCCAGCACCTCTTTCACTTCCTCTTGTTTGAGCATGCCTTTACTACTGTTCATGGATGAGAAGGAGCGGAATAGCTCAATACTGAACTCGCCATCCCTGTCTTTCCATTCCGACCAGACCAGCACCTCTTTCACTTCCTCATGTTTGAGTACACCCTTGCCATGACTCATAGATGAGAAGGAGCGGAACAGCTCCATATTGAACTCGCCATCTTTGTCTTTCCATTCCGGCCAGCCCAGCACCTCTTTCACTTGCTCATGTTTGAGGATGCCTTTACGGTTGTTCATGGATGAGAAGGAGCGGAACAGCTCCATACTGAATTCGCCATCCTTGTCTCTCCATTCCGGCCAGCTCAGCACCTCTTTCACTTGCTCATGTTTGAGCACGCCTTTGCCATTGTTCATGGATGAGAAGGAGCGGAACAGCTCCATACTGAACTCGCCATCCTTGTCCTTCCATTCCGGCCAGCCCAGCACCTCTCTCACTTCCTCATGTTTGAGCATGCCTTTGCCACTATTCATGGATGAGAAGGCGCGGAACAGCTCCATACTGAACTCGCCATCCTTGTCCTTCCATTCCGGCCAGCCCAGCGCCTCTCTCACTTCCTCACGTTTGAGCATGCCTTTGCCTCTATTCACAGATGAGAAGGCGCGGAACAACTTCGTACTGAACTCGCCATCCTTGTCCTTCCATTCGGGCCAGCCCAGCACCTCTTTCACTTCCTTTTGTTTGGGCATGCCTTTGCGACTATTCATGGATGAGAAGGAGCGGAACAGCTCCATACTGAACTCGCCATCCTTGTCTTTCCATTCCGGCCAACCCAGCACCTCTTTCACTTGCTCATGTTTGAGCATGCCTTTGCAATGACTCATAGACGAGAAGGAACGGAGCAGCTCCATACTGAACTCACCATCCTTGTCTTTCCATTCCGGCCAGCTCAGCACCTCTTTCACTTGCTCATGTTTGAGCATGCCTTTGCCATTGTTCATGGATGAGAAGGCGCGGAACAGCTTCATGCTGAAGTCGTCATTCTTGTCCTTCCATTCCGGCCAGTTCAACACCTCTTTCACTTGCTCATGTGTGAGCACACCTTTACCATTGTTCATTGATGAGAAGGAGCGGAACAGCTCCATATTGAACTTGCCATCCTTGTCTTTCCATTCCGGCCAGCCCAGCACCTCTTTCACTTGCTCATGTTTGAGCATGCCTTTGCCATTGTTCATGGATGAGAAGGTGCGGAACAGTTCCATATTGAACTCACCATCCTTGTCTTTCCATTCCGGCCAGCCCAGCACCTCCCTCATTTCCTCATGTTTGGGTACGCCTTGGCCATTATTCATGGACGAGAAAGAGCGGAACAGTTCGATATTGAACTCGCCATCTTTGTCTTTCCATTCTGGCCAGCCCAGTATTGCTTTCACTTGTTCATGTGTGGGCACACCTTTGCCATTATTCGTGGACGAGAAAGAAGTCACTACATCTAAACTCGCTAAATATTCGAGTTCATCCTGGCTACGCTCTGCAAAACTTCGGATATGTTTTTTACTATTACCCAGCATGCTAGTCAGCATGCCTGTATTTTTGACGTTTTTAGAAAGGTGTCCAAAAAAGGCGGCGGCATTATCGAAGAAACCATTAAAAGACTTTCTATCTACAAAACCAAGCCGCTTATAAAAAGTGTTTTTTACAGTGATGTTTTTTCTCTTGAATACCGCCACCAGGGTTTGCACTTTTTTCAGCTCTTCCTGACTTAATTCGTACCTGATATTTGCTTTTATTTTTTCCAATGGCTCATCGGGGATCTGAGTGTCTGCCGGTTTCTTTTTTTTGGCCGCTGGTTCAGCAACAGCTGTTGAATTATTTCTCTTTCTACCCGGGCCCTTCTTTTTTTTCGGAGCAGGTTCTGGTGAATCCGGTTCTGCTTCTTCCCTGATTTGTCTTACCCTTTTGTTACCTTGAATGCCCGACAGGCACTTGTTGCACAACAACGCTGAAGCTGCTGTCTGATTTGCTACACGTCCTAATTCCTGTGGATTCAATGCCTTGTCACACTTCGAACAAGTAACAACCGAATTTCCGGTATTCTGCTCAGCTGAGGGTTTCAGTGGGTCATCGCCTCCACGACCATTGGCGCCTGTCGAACCGGTTCTTCTGTTACGGGCAGCAGATCCGCTTGTCTGGCCAGTCTGACCTGTTGTTTCGGTCGTTGATGCTTTGGTCGTTCGGGAGGATGAATTCTTTTTCCCGTTACCCGCCTGTCGGCCAGAGTATTTGCCAGAAACCATCTCACGGTAAACTCTGAGTTCCTGGCCATCCTCTGCCATCCATTTCTGAACCAGCCCCGGTTGAATCGTGCCAGGGTCTGACCTTTCCAGATCAAGAAGATCGGCTTCAATCACCATGATCCGGTCTGACAAAATCCGGGACAGGGTGGTCTGGCCTGTCATAATCGCCCATAGTCGTTTGATTTGTAATATTACAAGCAGTTGCTTTTTTTGCTGCAGACAAGTTTGGACAGGATCAGGAACAAGGGTAAGGACAGGTTGGGGCTTTGGGTAAGGACTCCTGCTGTTTCTGTCAGGTGGCTTATCGTCATCCGGCGTGGGAATGCATATCCCCCCTGAAAGCCGGATACTGCGACTTGAGATAACATACGGGTCCCCACGTCTAGGGCCCACAGGGCCTAAAAGCATGGGAGTCAGGTTTTTTTGATGCCATCGAAGAGGGTGGGGCTGTTCAGATTCAGCCAACTTATGGGAATACAGAAAATAGGCGGGTAGCGGACTTGAGCCGACTAATTCCACTGCATGCAGCGGCCCACCAAATATTATCGTCACCAGCAGTGATCGAACTCTCGATATGGCCGTTTTGTTTTTTTGTGAGCGTTTCATAGATCCTGGCTTAAAAAATCAGCTTCTGTGAATCCATTCGCCATTGGGAAAAATTTGTGCGTCGTCCGGCTCAGGCCTATTGATTGACGTTTGCGGCAGACTTTATAGCAGCTCACTGGCGAGCTTGCCATAAACGGATTTGGCAGACAGTTTGTTTTTAGAAGCTTTATCAGGCGACACAAGTCTTTTTAGAAAATACTCCCACACCCATCAAGCAACTCCAGTTCCTGACAACCTTTATAAACATCAGGATCAACATCGGATAATAAAGGGTCTTGCTTTTTTAACTGTTCTATTTTGTTGCACGCCCGTTGCCTCCATGCTTCCAGTATGTGGGTAGCGCTATCGATTTTGGCTTTTTTAAGGAGGGTCACTGTATGCATAAGCTCCATTTCGCTCTCATACTCATCCAGTAAATTCAGTATTTCGCTGCCAAAAATTTCTGTCTGGTTCAGTTTTAACCATAAACTGCCAAACGCCTGTTTTTGTGGTTCCAATTCATTCTCTGGTTGACATGCTACAGTTTGCCTGAATTGAACGTTATCCAGTTTCTGCCATTGATCTGCAGTCAAATAATAGTGTTCAGATATCCCGGTGATTTTCAAAAAAGTCCTGAACTGCTCCTCTGACCAGTTGTTGATTACCATTTTTTCATCCTGTATTTCCAGCTGTGGCATTGGAAAGCGGTAGTTTTGAACTCCGTCACCTGGCACTTCAACCTCAAGCCACTGCCCTTTGACGGTAAAAGACATCTCATTGAGGTTCTGCATCAACACAGCAATATAGCTTAGGGCCAACTGTTCACCCGATTGGATAAGTCCGGAGACAGGTATCTCAACATGGTTATTGTCGGTTGTTCGCACCCCGGACAAAAAGTGATCGGGGATATCGTTATCCCAGGGTAAAAGACTATGGGTTCTGAGCAGCGCTTCGAACAGTACCTGGATGCCTTCTTTGGTGATGTCATGGGTTTTTAGTTGCAGGCAGGCTTCAAGCAGCTTCTTTAACCAATGAGAAGAATGCTCTTTGCTGAGTTTTTGCAGGGCGCTCAACGAGGGAAACGGGTCGAACACAGCCCGGGCATGACTGGCATCCAGAAAACGCAACTGATCATCCTTTGTTAAGGGTTGCAGGATTTCCAGATAGAGCCCTTGCATATATTCGAGTTTCAGCACCGCCGACAAGGATTGCAACAGGGCAGAGTACTGCTCCCATAGTCTTTTATCCGGCAATGACTTCAGCCGCTTGACAAAATAGACAAAACGCTCCCTGTCTTCATCGCAAGAACACAGAAATATTGCTCTATTTAACACGCGCAAAGGCACGGCTTTCATTGAATGATGCCACAAAAAATGCCTATCCTTTTGATTAGCCTGAAGGTAGCGTTTGACGCTTTTCCCTCCAGAAGAAGATAAAAATCCTATCAATGATTCCAGCATCAGAGCCGTTTTAGTCTCTTTATGCAATTGGCAGAACTGTTTTAAAACCATCCATGTTAGTGACCAGTCTGGCTTAGGGGTGGAAAGATAAAGAGCGACTGTTTTTATCTGGCGATTGTATTTATCATCTCCTTCATTATCCGGATTGCTGTGTTCTCCGGTAAGTTCTGTAAGCAGTAACTGTTTCAGTTGTGTTTCCTGATTTTCCAGTACTTTGATAGCAGGCAGCCCAGCAGATACCCAGAGCCTGGACATGATTTGCAGTAGCCTGTGATTGCGTGCCCCACAGTAACCTATCCAGTCCAGCACTTTTTTCACAGGCTCATGTTTGAGCATACCTCTCTTATTATTCATGGACGAAAAGGCGCGGAACAGCTTCATATTGAACTCGCCGCCCTTGTGTTTCCATTCAGACCAGCTGAGCACCTCTTTCACTTTTTCATGTTCGAGCATACCTCTGCGATTATTCATGGATGAAAAGGCGCGGAACAGCTCCATAATGAACTCGCCATCCTTGTCGCTCCATTCCGGCCAGCCCAATATCTCTTTCACTTCCTTTTGTTTGAGCATGCCTCTGCCACTGTTCATGGACGAGAAGGCGCTGAACAGCTCCATATAGAACTCGCCATCCCTGTCTTTCCATTCCGACCAGGCCAGCACCTCTTTCACTTCCTCATGTTTGAGCATACCCTTGCCACTATTCATGGATGAGAAAGAACGGAACAGCTCCATACTGAACTCTCCATTCTTGTCTTTCCATTCAGGCCAACCCAACATCTCTTTCACTTCCTTTTGTTTGAGCATGCCTTTGCCACTATTCATGGACGAGAAGACTCGGAACAGCTCCATACTGAACTCGCCATCCTTGTCTTTCCATTCCGGCCAGCCCAGCACCTCTTTCACCTCCTCTTGTTTGAGGATGCCTTTGCTATGGTTCATAGATGAGAAGGCGCGGAAAAGCTCCATACTGAACTCACCATCCTTGTCTTTCCATTCCGGCCAGCTTAGCACCTCTTTCACTTGCTGATGTTTGAGGATGCCTTTACCGTTGTTCATGGATGAGAAGGAACGGAACAACTCGATACTGAACTCGCCATTCTTGTCCTTCCATTCTGGCCAGCCCAGCACCTCTTTGACTTCCTCATGTTTAATCATACCCTTGCTGCTATTCATAGACGAGAAGGCGCGGAACAGCTCCATATTGAACTCGCCATCCTTGTCCTTCCATTCCGGCCAGCCCAGCATCTCTTTCACTTCCTTTTTTTTGAGCACGCCTTTACCACTGTTCATGGATGAGAAGGTGCGGAACAGCTCCATACTGAACTCGCCATCTTCGTCTTTCCATTCCGGCCAGCCCAGCACCTCTTTTACCTCCTTTTGCTTGAGAATGCCTTTGCCATGATGCATAGACGAGAAGGACCGGAACAGCTCCATATTGAACTCGCCATTCTTGTCTTTCCATTCCAGCCAGCCCAGTACCTCTTTCACTTCCTCATGTTTAATCATGCCCTTGCTGCTATTCATGGACGAGAAGGCGCGGAACAGCTCAATGTTGAACTCGCCATCCTTGTCTTTCCATTCTGGCCAGCCCAGCACCTCTCTAACTTCCTCATGTTTGAGGATGCCTTTGCCATGATTCATAGACGAGAGGGAGCGGAACAGCTCCATACTGAACTCGCCATCCTTGTCCTTCCATTCCGGCCAGCCCAGCACCTCTTTGACTTCCTCATGTTTAATCATGCCCTTGCAACTATTCATAGACGAGAAGGAGCGGAACAGCTCCATACTGAACTCGCCATCCCCGTCTTTCCATTCCGGCCAGCCCAGCACCTCTTTCACTTGCTCATGTTTGAGCATGCCTTTGCCATTGTTCATTGACGAGAAGGATCGGAACAACTTCGTATTAAACTCGCCATCCCTGTCTCTCCATTCTGGCCAGCCCAATATTGCTTTCACTTGTTCATGTGTGGGCACGCCATTGCCATTATTCATGGACGAGAAGGAATTCAATACATCCAGACTTGCTAAATATTCGAGTTCACTCAGGCTACGTTCTGCGAAACTAAGGATATGTTTTTTATTATTACCCAGCATGCCGGTCAGCATGCCTGTATTTTTGAAGTTTTCAGAAAGGTGTCCAAAAAAGGCGGCAGCATTATCGAAGAAACCATTAAAAGACTTTCTATCTACAAAACCAAGCCGCTTATAAAAAGTGTTTTTTACAGTGATGTTTTTTTTCTTGAATACCGCCACCAGGGTTTGCACTTTTTCCAGCTCTTCCTGACTTAATTCGTACTTGATATTTGCTTTTATTTTTTCCAACGGATCATCGGGAATTTGAGTATCTGCCGGTTTCTTTTTTTTGGCCGCTGGTTCAGCAACAGCTGTTGAACTATTTCTCTTTCTACCCGGGCCCTTCTTTTTTTTCGGAGCGGGTTCTGGTGAATCCGGTTTTGCTTCTTCCCGGATTCGTCTTACCCTTTTGTTACCTTGATTGCCCGACAGGCACTTGTCGCACAACAACGCTGAAGCTGCTGTCTGATTTGCTACGCGTTCTAGTTCCTGTGGATTCAATGCCTTGTCACACTTCGAACAAACGACAGCCGAATTTCCGGTAATCTGCTCAGCTGAGGGTTTCGGTGGGTCATCGCCTCCACGACCATTGGCGCCTGTCGAACCGGTTCTTCTGTTACGGGCAGGAGATCTGCTTGTTTGGTCGGTCTGACCTGTTGTCGCAGTCGTTGATGCTTTGGCCGTTCGGGAGGATGAATTCTTTTTCCTGTTACCCTTCTGTCGGCCAGAATATTTGCCAGAAACCATCTCACGGTAAACTCTGAGTTCCTGGCCATCCTCTGCCAGCCATGTCTGAACCAGCCCCGGTTGAATCGTGCCAAGGTCTGACCTTTCCAGATCAAGAAGATCGGCTTCAATCACCATGATCCGGTCTGACAAAATCCGGGACAGGGTGGTCTGGCCTGCCATAATCGCCCATAGTCGTTTGATTTGTAATATTACAAGTAGTTGCTTTTTTTGCTGCAGACAAGTTTGGACAGGATCAGGAATAAGGGTAAGATCAGGTTGGCGCTCTGGTTCAGGACTCCCGCTGTTTCCGTCAGGTGGCTTATCGTCATCCGGAGTGGGAATGCATATCCCCCCTGAAAGCTGGATACTGCAATTTGAGATAGCATACGAGTTCCCGCGTTTGGGACCCACAGGGTCTAAAAGCATGGGAGTCAGGGTCCATCGAAGAGGATCGGGCTGTTCAGGTTCAGCTAACTTATGTGAATACAGGAAATAGGCTGGTAGCGAGCTTGAGCCGACTAATTCCAGTGCATGCAGCAGCCCAGCAAATATTATCGACACCAGCAGAAGCAGTGATCGAACCCTCGATAAGGCCGTTTTGTTTTTTTGTGCGCGTTTCATAGATCCAGGCTTAAAAAATCAGCTTCTGTGAATCCATTCGCTATTGGGAAAAATTTGTGCGTCGTCCGGCTCAGAACTATTGATTGACGTTTGCGGCAGACTTTATAGCAGCTCACTGGCGAGCTAGCCATAAACGGATTAGGCAGATAGTTTTTTTTAGAAGCTTTATCAGACGACACAAGTCTTTTTAGAAAATACTCCCACACCCATCAAGCAACTCCAGTTCCTGACAACCCTTATAAACATCAGGATCAACATCTGATAATAAAGGGTCTTGCTTTTTTAACTGTTCTATTTTGTTGCACGCCCGTTGCCGCCATTCTTCCAGTATGTGGGTAGCGCTATCAATTTTGGCTTTTTTAAGGAGGGTCACTGTATGCATAAGCTCCATTTCGCTCTCGTACTCCTCCAGTAAATTCAGTATTTCGCTGCCAAAAATTTCTGTCTGGTTCAGCTTTAACCATAAACTGGAAAATGCCTGTTTTTGTGGTTCCAATTCATTTTCTGGCTGACATGCCACAGTGGATTGAACGTTATCCAGTTTCTGCCATTGATCTGCAGTTAAATAATAGTGTTCAGATATCCCGGTGATTTTCAAAACAGTCCTGAACTGCTCTTCTGACCAGTTGCTGATGACCATTTTTTCATCCTGTATTTCCAGCTGTGGCATTGGAAAGCGGTAGTTTTGAACTCCGTCACCTGGCACCTCAACCTCAAGCCACTGCCCTTTGACGGTAAACGACATCTCATTAAGGTTCTGCATCAACACAGCGATATAGCTCAGGGCCAACTGTTCTCCTGACTGGATAAGTCCGGAGACAGGTATCTCAACATGGTTATTGTCGGTTGTTCGCATCCCGGATAGAAAGTAATCGGGGATATCGTGATCCCAAGGTAGAAGACTATGGGTTTTGAGCAGCGCTTCGAACAGTATCTGGATGCCTTCTTTGGTGATGTCATGGGTTTTAAGTCGAAGGCAGGATTCAAGCAACTTGTTTAACCAATGGGAAGAATGCTCTTTGCTGAGTTTTTGCAGGGCGCTCAACGAGGGAAACAAATCGAATACAGCCCGGGCATGGCTGGCATCCAGAAAACGCAGCTGATCATCTTTTGTTAAGGGTTGGAGAATTTCCAGATAGAGCCCTTGCATATATTCGAGTTTCAGCACCCCTGACAATGCTTGCAATAGGGCAGAGTACTGCTCCCATAGTCTTTTATCCGGCAATGACTTCAGCCGCTTGACAAAATAGACAAAACGCTCCCTGCCTTCATCGGAAGAACACAGGAACATTGCTCTATTTAACATGTGCAAAGGCACGGCTTTTATTGAATGACGCCACAAAAAATGCTGATCCTGTTGATTAGCCTGAAGGTAGCGTTTGACGCTTTTCCCTCCAGAAGAAGATAAAAATCCTATCAATGATTCCAGCATCAGAAGCGTTTTAGCCTCTTTATGCAATTGGCAGAACTGTTTTAAAACCGTCCATTTTAGCGACCAGTCTGGCTTAGGGGTGGAAAGATAAAGAGCGACTGTTTTTATCTGGCGTTTGTATTTATCCTCTTCATCATCTGAGTCGCTATTGTATTCATCATCTCCTTCATTATCCGGGTTGCTGTGTTCTCCTGTAAGCTCTTTAAGCAGTAACTGTTTCAGTTGTGTTTCCCGTTGTTGCAGCATCTTGATAGCAGGTAGCCCTGCTGATGCCCAGAGCCTGGTCATAATTTGCAGTAGCCAATGGTTCAGTGCCCCCTGGTAACCTATCCAGTCCAGCACTTTTTTCACAGACTCATATTTGGGCAAACACTGGCCATTATTCATGGACGAAAAAGCGCGGAACAGCTCAATACTGAACTCACCATCCTTGTCTTTCCACTCCGGCCAGCCCAGTACCTTTCTTACTTCCTCATGTTTGAGCATGCCTCTGCCATTTTTCATGGATGAAAAGGCACGGAACAGCACCATGCTGAACTCGACATCCTTGTCTTTCCATTCAGGCCAACCCAACATCTCTTTTACTTCATTTTGTTTGAGCATGCCTCTGGCATTATTCATGGACGAGAAGGCGCGGAACAGCTCAATACTGAACTCACCATCCTTGTCTTTCCACTCCGGCCAGCCCAGTACCTCTCTTACTTCCTCATGTTTGAGCATGCCTTTGCCACTATTCATGGACGAGAAGGCGCAGAACAGCTCCATATTGAACTCGCCATCCTTGTCTTTCCATTCCGGCCAGCCCAACATCGCTTTCACTTCCTTTTGTTTGAGCATGCCTTTGCCACTATTCATGGAGGAGAAGGAGCGGAACAGCTCCATACTGAACTCGCCATACTTGTCATTCCATTCCGGCCAGCCCAGCACCTCTTTCGCTTGCTCATGTTTGAGCATGCCTTTGCCATTGTTCATTGACGAGAAGGATCGGAACAACTTCGTATTAAACTCGCCATCCCTGTCTTTCCATTCCGGCCAGTTCAGCACCTCTTTCACTTCCTCTTGTTTGAGCATGCCTTTGCCACTATTCATGGATGAGAAGGAGCGGAACAGCTCCATGCTGAACTCGCCATCCTCATCTTTCCATTCCGGCCAACCCAGCACCTCTTTCACTTGCTCATGTTTGAGCATGCCTTTGCCATTGTTCATAGACGAGAAGGCGCGGAACAGCTCTTTAATGAACTCGCCATCCTTGTCCTTCCATTCCGGCCAGGACAGCACCTCTTTCACTTGTTCTTGTTTGAGCATGCCTTTGCCACTATTCATTGACGAAAAGGATCGGAACAACTTCGTATTAAACTCGCCATCCCTGTCTTTCCATTCCGGCCAGCCCAGCACCTTTTTCACTTCCTTTTTTTTGAGCGCGCCTTTACCATTGTTCATGGATGAGAAGGAGCGGAACAGCTCCATACTGAACTCGCCATCCTTGTCTTTCCATTCCGGCCAGCCCAGCACCTCTTTCACTTGTTCATGTGTGGGCACGCCTTTACCATTGTTCATGGATGAGAAGGAGCGGAACAGCTCCATACTGAACTCGCCATCCTTGTCCTTCCATTCCGGCCAGCCCAGCACCTCTTTCACTTCCTCATGTTTAATCATGCCCTTGCTGCTATTCATGGACGAGAAGGCACGGAACAGCTCAATGTTGAGCTCACCATCCTCGTCCTTCCATTCCGGCCAGCCCAGCACCTCTTTCACTTGTTCATGTGTGGGCACGCCTTTACCATTGTTCATGGATGAGAAGGAGCGGAACAGCTCCATACTGAACTCGCCATCCTTGTCCTTCCATTCCGGCCAGCCCAGCACCTCTTTCACTTGCTCATGTTTGAGCATGCCTTTGCCATTGTTCATTGACGAGAAGGAGCGGAACAACTTCGTATTAAACTCGCCATCCCTGTCTCTCCATTCTGGCCAGCCCAATATTGCTTTCACTTGTTCATGTGTGGGCACGCCATTGCCATTATTCATGGACGAGAAGGAATTCAATACATCCAGACTTGCTAAATATTCGAGTTCACTCAGGCTACGTTCTGCGAAACTAAGGATATGTTTTTTATTATTACCCAGCATGCCGGTCAGCATGCCTGTATTTTTGAAGTTTTCAGAAAGGTGTCCAAAAAAGGCGGCAGCATTATCGAAGAAACCATTAAAAGACTTTCTATCTACAAAACCAAGCCGCTTATAAAAAGTGTTTTTTACAGTGATGTTTTTTTTCTTGAATACCGCCACCAGGGTTTGCACTTTTTCCAGCTCTTCCTGACTTAATTCGTACTTGATATTTGCTTTTATTTTTTCCAACGGATCATCGGGAATTTGAGTATCTGCCGGTTTCTTTTTTTTGGCCGCTGGTTCAGCAACAGCTGTTGAACTATTTCTCTTTCTACCCGGGCCCTTCTTTTTTTTCGGAGCGGGTTCTGGTGAATCCGGTTTTGCTTCTTCCCGGATTCGTCTTACCCTTTTGTTACCTTGATTGCCCGACAGGCACTTGTCGCACAACAACGCTGAAGCTGCTGTCTGATTTGCTACGCGTTCTAGTTCCTGTGGATTCAATGCCTTGTCACACTTCGAACAAACGACAGCCGAATTTCCGGTAATCTGCTCAGCTGAGGGTTTCGGTGGGTCATCGCCTCCACGACCATTGGCGCCTGTCGAACCGGTTCTTCTGTTACGGGCAGGAGATCTGCTTGTTTGGTCGGTCTGACCTGTTGTCGCAGTCGTTGATGCTTTGGCCGTTCGGGAGGATGAATTCTTTTTCCTGTTACCCTTCTGTCGGCCAGAATATTTGCCAGAAACCATCTCACGGTAAACTCTGAGTTCCTGGCCATCCTCTGCCAGCCATGTCTGAACCAGCCCCGGTTGAATCGTGCCAAGGTCTGACCTTTCCAGATCAAGAAGATCGGCTTCAATCACCATGATCCGGTCTGACAAAATCCGGGACAGGGTGGTCTGGCCTGCCATAATCGCCCATAGTCGTTTGATTTGTAATATTACAAGTAGTTGCTTTTTTTGCTGCAGACAAGTTTGGACAGGATCAGGAATAAGGGTAAGATCAGGTTGGCGCTCTGGTTCAGGACTCCCGCTGTTTCCGTCAGGTGGCTTATCGTCATCCGGAGTGGGAATGCATATCCCCCCTGAAAGCTGGATACTGCAATTTGAGATAGCATACGGGTTCCCGCGTTTGGGACCCACAGGGTCTAAAAGCATGGGAGTCAGGGTCCATCGAAGAGGATCGGGCTGTTCAGGTTCAGCTAACTTATGTGAATACAGGAAATAGGCTGGTAGCGAGCTTGAGCCGACTAATTCCAGTGCATGCAGCAGCCCAGCAAATATTATCGACACCAGCAGAAGCAGTGATCGAACCCTCGATAAGGCCGTTTTGTTTTTTTGTGCGCGTTTCATAGATCCAGGCTTAAAAAATCAGCTTCTGTGAATCCATTCGCTATTGGGAAAAATTTGTGCGTCGTCCGGCTCAGAACTATTGATTGACGTTTGCGGCAGACTTTATAGCAGCTCACTGGCGAGCTAGCCATAAACGGATTTGGCAGATAGTTTTTTTTAGAAGCTTTATCAGACGACACAAGTCTTTTTAGAAAATACTCCCACACCCATCAAGCAACTCCAGTTCCTGACAACCCTTATAAACATCAGGATCAACATCTGATAATAAAGGGTCTTGCTTTTTTAACTGTTCTATTTTGTTGCACGCCCGTTGCCGCCATTCTTCCAGTATGTGGGTAGCGCTATCAATTTTGGCTTTTTTAAGGAGGGTCACTGTATGCATAAGCTCCATTTCGCTCTCGTACTCCTCCAGTAAATTCAGTATTTCGCTGCCAAAAATTTCTGTCTGGTTCAGCTTTAACCATAAACTGGAAAATGCCTGTTTTTGTGGTTCCAATTCATTTTCTGGCTGACATGCCACAGTGGATTGAACGTTATCCAGTTTCTGCCATTGATCTGCAGTTAAATAATAGTGTTCAGATATCCCGGTGATTTTCAAAACAGTCCTGAACTGCTCTTCTGACCAGTTGCTGATGGCCATTTTTTCATCCTGTATTTCCAGCTGTGGCATTGGAAAGCGGTAGTTTTGAACTCCGTCACCTGGCACTTCAACCTCAAGCCACTGACCTTTGACGGTGAAAGACATCTTATTGAGGTTCTGCATCAATACAGCAATATAGCTCAGGGCCAACTGTTCTCCTGACTGGATAAGTCCGGAGACAGGTATCTCAGCATGGTTATTGTCGGTTGTTCGCATCCCGGACAGAAAGTGATCGGGGATATTGTGATCCCAGGGTAGAAGACTATGGGTTTTGAGCAGCGCTTCAAACAGTATCTGGATGCCTTCTTTGGTGATGTCATGGTTTTTTAGTTGCAGGCAGGCTTCAAGCAGCTTCTTTAACCAATGGCAAGAATGCTCTTTGCTGAGTTTTTGCAGGGCGCTCAACGAGGGAAACAGGTCCAACACAACCCGGGCATGGCTGGCATCCAGAAAACGGAGCTGATCATCCTTTGTTAAGGGTTGCAGGATTTCCAGATAGAGCCCTTGCATATATTCGAGTTTCAGCACTCCTGACAATGATTGCAACAGAGCTGAATACAGCTCCCATAGTCTTTTATCCGGCAATGTCTTCAGCCGCTTGGCAAAAAAGACAAAACGCTCCCTGTCTTCATCAGAAGAACAAAGGAACATTGCTCTATTTAACACGCACAAAGGCACGGCTTTCATTGAATGACGCCACAAAAAATGCCGATCCTGTTGATTAGCCTGAAGGTAGCGCTCGACACTTTTCTCTCCAGAAGAAGATAAAAGCCCTATCAATGATGCCAGCATCAGAGCCGTTTTAGTCTCTTTATGCAATTGGCAGAACTGTTTTAAAACCGTCCATGTCAGTGACCAGTCTGGCTTAGGGGTGTAAAGATAAAGAGCGACTGTTTTTATCTGGCGATTGCATTTGTCATCCTCTTCATTCTCTGAATCGCTATCGTATTGGTCATCTCCTTTATTATTCGAGTTGTTATGTTCTCCGGTAAATTCTGTAAACAGCCACTGTTTCAGTTGTGTTTCCCGGTGTTGCAGCACCTCAGTAACAGGTAGTCCTGCTGATGCCCACAGCCTGGTCATAATTTGCAGCAGACTATGATTGGGTGCCCGCCGGTAACCTATCCAGCCCAGCACTTTTTTCACAGGCTCATGTTTGGGCAAGCCCTGGCCATTATTCATGGACGAAAAAGCCCGGAACAACTTCAGATTGAACTGGTCACCCCTGTGTTTCCATTCCGGCCAGCCCAGCACCTCTTTCACTTGCTGATGCCAGAGCACACCCTGACCATGATTCATCGACGAGAAAGCGCGTAATAACTTCGTATTGAACACACCATCTCTGTCTTTCCATTCCGGCCAGCCCAGCACCTCTTTCACTTGCTTATGTTTGAGCATGCTTTTGCCATGATTCATAGACGAGAAGGCGCGGAACAGCTCCATATTGAACTCGCCATCCTTGTCTCTCCATTCTGGCCAACCCAGCACCTCTTTCACTTGTTCATGTTTGAGCATACCTTTGCCATAATTCATAGATGAGAAGGCGCGGAACAGCTCCATACTGAACTCGCCATCCTTGTCTTTCCATTCCGGCCAGCCCAGCACCTCTTTCACTTCCTCATGTTTGAGCACGCCTTTGCCATTATTCATGGATGAGAAGGAGCGGAACAGCTCCATACTGAACTCGCCATCCTTGTCTTTCCATTCCGGCCAGCCCAGTACCTCTTTCACTTGCTCATGTTTGAGCATGCCTTTGCCATGATTCATAGATGAGAAGGAGCGGAACAGCTCCATATTGAATTCGCCATCCTTGTCCTTCCATTCCGGCCAGCCCAGCACCTCTTTCACTTCCTTTTGTTTGGGCATGCCTTTGCCGTTATTCATAGACGAGAAGGCGCGGAACAGCTCCATACTGAACTCGCCATCCTTGTCTTTCCATTCCGGCCAGCCCAGCACCTCTTTCACTTGCTCATGTTTGAGCATGCCTTTGCCATGATTCATAGATGAGAAGGTGCGGAACAGCTCCATACTGAACTCGCCATCCTTGCCTTTCCATTCCGACCAACCCAGCACCTCTTTCACTTGCTCATGTTTCAGGATGCCTTTGCCATGGTTCGTAGACGAGAAGGAACGGAACAACTCCATACCGAACTCGCCATCCTCATCTTTCCATTCCGGCCAGCCCAGCACCTCTTTCACTTCCCTGTGTTTGAACATGCCTTTCTGACTATGCATGGATGAGAAGGAGCGGAACAGCTCCATATTGAACTCGCCATCCTTGTCTTTCCATTCCGGCCAACCCAGAACCTCTCTAACTTCCTCATGTCTGAGGATGCCTTTGCCATGACTCATAGACGAGAAGGAACGGAGCAGCTCCATACTGAACTCACCATCCTTGTCTTTCCATTCCGGCCAGCTCAGCACTTCTTTCACTTGCTCATGTTTGAGCATGCCCTTGCCATTGTTCATGGATGAGAAGGAGCGGAGCAGCTCCATACTGAACTCACCATCCTTGTCTTTCCATTCCGACCAACCCAGCACCTCTTTCACTTGCTCATGTTTCAGGATGCCCTTGCCATGGTTCATAGACGAGAAGGATCGGAACAATTCCATACTGAACTCACCATCCTCGCCTTTCCATTCCGGCCAGCCCAGCACCTCTTTCACTTCCTCTTGTTTGAGCATGCCTTTACCACTGTTCATGGATGAGAAGGCGCGGAACAGTTCCATACTGAACTCACCATCCTTGTCTTTCCATTCCGACCAGGCCAGCACCTCTTTCACTTCCTCATGTTTGAGCATGCCTTTACTACTGTTCATGGATGATAAGGAGCGGAACAGTTCCATACTGAACTCGCCATCCTTGTCTTTCCACTCCGGCCAGCCCAGCACCTCTTTTACTTGTTCATGTTTCAGCATGCCTTTGCCACAATTCATTGACGAGAAGGATCGGAACAACTTCGTATTAAACTCACCATCCCTGTCTTTCCACTCTGGCCAGCCCAGTATTCCTTTCACTTGTTCATGTGTGGGCACGCCTTTGCCATTATTCATGGACGAGAAAGAAGTCACTACATCTAAATTCGCTAAATATTCGAGTTCATCCTGGCTACGCTCTGCAAAGCTACGGATATGTTTTTTGCTATTGTTCAGCATGCCGGTCAGCATGCCTGTATTTTTGAAGTTTTCAGAAAGGTGCCCAAAAAAGCCGACGGCATTATCGAAGAAGCCATTAAAAGAATCTCTATCTACGAAACCAAGCAGCTTATAAAAAGTGTTTTTTACAGTGATGTTTTTTTTCTTGAATATCGCCATCAGGGTTTGCACTTTTTTCAGCTCTTCCTGACTTAATTCGTACTTGATATTTGCTTTTATTTTTTCTAGCGGATCATCGGCAATTTGAGTGTCTGGCGGTTTCTTTTTTTTGGCCGGTGGTTCAGTAACAGCTGTTGAATTATTTCTCTTTCTACCTGACTCCTTCTTTTTTTTCGGAGCGGGTTCTGGTGAATCCGGTTCTGCTTCTTCCCTGATTTGTCTTACCCTTTTGTTACCTTGAATGCCCGACAGGCACTTGTTGCACAACAACGCTGAAGCTGCTGTCTGATTTGCTACACGTCCTAATTCCTGTGGATTCAATGCCTTGTCACACTTCGAACAAGTAACAACCGAATTTCCGGTATTCTGCTCAGCTGAGGGTTTCAGTGGGTCATCGCCTCCACGACCATTGGCGCCTGTCGAACCGGTTCCCAAGTTACGGGCAGAAGATCCACTTGTCTGGCCGGTCTGAACTGTTGTTGCGGTCGTTGATGCTTTGGTCGTTCGGGAGGATGAATTCTTTTTCCCGTTACCCGCCTGTCGGCCAGAGTATTTGCCAGAAACCATCTCACGGTAAACTGTGAGTTCCTGGCCATCCTCTGCCATCCATTTCTGAACCAGCCCCGGTTGAATCGTGCCAAGGTCTGACCTTTCCAGATCAAGAAGATCGGCTTCAATCACCATGATCCGGTCTGACAAAATCCGGGACAGGGTGGTCTGGCCTGTCATAATCGCCCATAGTCGTTTGATTTGTAATATTACAAGCAGTTGCTTTTTTTGCTGCAGACAAGTTTGGACAGGATCAGGAACAAGGGTAAGGACAGGTTGGGGCTTTGGGTAAGGACTCCTGCTGTTTCTGTCAGGTGGCTTATCGTCATCCGGCGTGGGAATGCATATCCCCCCTGAAAGCCGGATACTGCGACTTGAGATAACATACAGGTCCCCACGTCTAGGGCCCACAGGGCCTAAAAGCATGGGAGTCAGGTTTTTTTGATGCCATCGAAGAGGGTGGGGCTGTTCAGATTCAGCCAACTTATGGGAATACAGAAAATAGGCGGGTAGCGGACTTGAGCCGACTAATTCCACTGCATGCAGCGGCCCACCAAATATTATCGTCACCAGCAGTGATCGAACTCTCGATATGGCCGTTTTGTTTTTTTGTGAGCGTTTCATAGATCCTGGCTTAAAAAATCAGCTTCTGTGAATCCATTAGCCATTGGGAAAAATTTGTGCGTCGTCCGGCTCAGGCCTATTGATTGACGTTTGCGGCAGACTTTATAGCAGCTCACTGGCGAGCTTGCCATAAACGGATTTGGCAGACAGTTTGTTTTTAGAAGCTTTATCAGGCGACACAAGTCTTTTTAGAAAATACTCCCACACCCATCAAGCAACTCCAGTTCCTGACAACCTTTATAAACATCAGGATCAACATCTGATAATAAAGGGTCTTGCTTTTTTAACTGTTCTATTTTGCTGCACGCCCGTTGCCTCCACACTTCCAATATGTGGGTAGCGCTATCGATTTTGGCTTTTTTAAGGAGAGTCACTGTATGCATAAGCTCCATTTCGCTCTCGTACTCCTCCAGTAAATTCAGTATTTCGCTGCCAAAAATTTCTGTCTGGTTGAGCTTTAACCATAAACTGCCAAACGCCTGTTTTTGTGGTTCCAATTCATTCTCTGGCTGACATGCTTCAGCTTGCCTGGATTGTACGTTATCCAGTTTCTGCCATTGATCTGCAGTCAAATAATAGTGTTCAGCTATCCCGGTGATTTTCAATACAGTCCTGAACTGCTCCTCTGACCAGTTGCTGATGGCCATTTTTTCATCCTGTATTTTCAGCTGTGGCATTGGAAAGCGGTAGTTTTGAACTCTGCCACTTGGTAATTCAACCTCAAGCCATTGCCCTTTGACGGTAAAAGACATCTCATTGAGGTTCTGCATCAAAACAGAGATATAGCTCAGGGCCAACTGTTCTCCAGATTGGATAAGTCCGGAGACAGGTATCTCAACATGGTTGTTGTCGGTCGTTTGCATCCCGGACAAAAAGTGATCGGGGATCTCGTTATCCCAGGGTAGAAGACTATGGGTTTTGAGCAGCGCTTCGAACAGTATCTGGATACCTTCTTTGGTAATGTCATGGGTTTTTAGTTGCAGGCAGGCTTTAAGCAGCTTGTTTAACCAATGGGAAGAATGCTCTTTGCTGAGTTTTTGCAGAGCACTCAACGAGGGAAACAGGTCGAATACAGCCTGGGCATGGCTGGCATCCAGAAAACGCAGCTGATGATCCTTTGTTAAGGGTTGCAGGATTTCCAGATAGAGCCTTTGCATAGAGTCGAGTTTCAGCACCGCCGATAATGGTTGTAACAGGGCTGAGTATTGCTCCCATAATCTTTTATCTGGCAACGACTTCAGCCGCTTGGCAAAATAGACAAAACGCTCCCTGTCTTCATCGGAAGAACACAGAAACATTGCTCTATTTAACACCCGCAAAGGCACGGCTTTCATTGAATGACGCCACAAAAAATGCCGATCCAGTTGATTAGCCTGAAGGTAACGTTTGACGCTTTTCCCTCCGGAAGAAGATAAAAATCCTATCAATGATTCCAGCATCAGAAGCGTTTTAGTCTCTTTATGCAATTGGCAGAACTGTTTTAAAACCGTCCATTTTAGCGACCAGTCTGGCTTAGGGGTGGAAAGATAAAGAGCGACTGTTTTTATCTGGCAATTGTATTTATCATCTCCTTCATTATCCCGGTTGCTGTGTTCTCCGGTAAGTTCTGTAAGCAGTAACTGTTTCAGTTGTGTTTCCCGGTGTTGCAGCAGCTTGATAGCAGGTAGCCCTGCTGATACCCAGAGCCTGGACATGATTTGCAGTAGCCTGTGATTGGGCGCCCCACGGCAATCTATCCAGTCCAGCACTTTTTTCACAGGCTCATGTTTGGGCAAGCCTTGGCCGTGATTCATAGACGAGAAAACGCGGAACAGCTTCATATTGAGCTCGACACCCTTGTGTTGCCATTCAGACCAGCCGAGCACTTCTTTCACTTTCTCATGTTTGAGCATACCTCTGCCATTATTCATGGATGAAAAGGCGCGGAACAACTCCATACTGAACTCGCCATCCTTGTGTTTCCATTCAGGCCAACCCAACATCTCTTTCACTTCCTTTTGTTTGAGCATGCCTCTGCCACTATTCATGGACGAGAAGGCGCAGAACAGCTCCATAATGAACTCGCCATCCTTGTCTTTCCATTCCAGCCAGCCCAGCACCTCTTTCACTTCCTCTTGTTTGAGCATGCCTTTGCCATGATTCATAGATGAGAAGGCGCGGAACAGCTCCATATTGAACTCGCCATCCTTGTCTTTCCATTCCGCCCAGTCCAGCACCTCTTTCACTTCCTCTTGTTTGAGCATGCCTTTGCCATGATTCATAGACGAGAAGGAGCGGAACAGCTCCATAATGAACTCGCCATCCTTGTCTTTCCATTCCGGCCAGCCCAACATCGCTTTCACTTCCTTTTTTTTGAGCACGCCTTTACCATTGTTCATGGATGAGAAGGAGCGGAACAGCTCAATATTGAACTCACCATGCTTGTCTTTCCATTCCGACCAGGACAGCACCTCTTTCACTTCCTCTTGTTTGAGCAAGCCCTTGCGATGATTCATAGACGAGAAGGAGCGGAACAGCTCCATATTGAACTCGCCATCCTTGTCCTTCCATTCCGGCCAGCCCAGCACCTCTTTCACTTCCCTGTGTTTGAACATGTCTTTCTGACTATGCATGGATGAGAAGGAGCGGAACAGCTCCATATTGAACTCGCCATCCTTGTCTTTCCATTCCGGCCAACCCAGCACCTCTTTCACTTCGTTTTTTTTGAGCACGCCTTTACCATTGTTCATGGATGAGAAGGAGCGGAACAGCTCCATATTCAACTCGCCATTCTTGTCTCTCCATTCCAGCCAGCCCAGCACGTCTTTCACTTCCTCATGTTTAATCATGCCCTTGCTGCTATTCATGGAGGAAAAAGCGCGGAACAGCTCAATGTTGAACTCGCCATTCTTGTCTTTCCATTCCGGCCAGCCCAGCACCTCTTTCACTTGCTCATGAGTGGGCAAGCCTTTACCATTGTTCATGGATGAGAAGGAGCGTAATAGCTCCATACTGAACTCGCCATCCTTGTCTTTCCATTCCGACCAGGCCAGCACCTCTTTCACTTGCTCATGTTTGAGCATGCCTTTACCATTGTTCGTGGATGAGAAGGAACGGAACAGCTCCATATTGAACTCACCATTCTTGTCCTTCCATTCCGGCCAACCCAACATCTCTTTCACTTCCTTTTGTTTGAGGATGCCTTTGCCACTATTCATGGATGAGAAGGAGCGGAAAAGCTCCATACTGAACTCGCCCTCCCTGTCTTTCCATTCCGACCAACCCAGCACCTCTTTCACTTGCTCATGTTTCAGGATGCCTTTGCCATGGTTCATAGACGAGAAGGAACGGAACAACTCCATACTGAACTCGCCATCCTCGTCTTTCCATTCCGGCCAGCCCAGCACCTCTTTCACTTCCTCTTGTTTGAGCATGCCTTTACCACTGTTCATGGATGAGAAGGCGCGGAACAGCTCAATACTGAACTCGCCATCCTTGTCTTTCCATTCCGACCAGGCCAGCACCTCTTTCACTTCCTCATGTTTGAGCATGCCTTTACTACTGTTCATGGATGATAAGGAGCGGAACAGTTCCATACTGAACTTGCCATTCTTGTCTTTCCACTCCGGCCAGCCCAGCACCTCTTTCACTTGTTCATGTTTCAGCATGCCTTTGCCACAATTCATTGACGAGAAGGATCGGAACAACTTCGTATTAAACTCACCATCCCTGTCTTTCCATTCTGGCCAGCCCAGTATTGCTTTCACTTCCTTATTTGTGGGCACACCTTTGCCATTATTCATGGACGAGAAAGAAGTCACTACATCTAAATTCGCTAAATATTCGAGTTCATCCTGGCTACGCTCTGCAAAACTACGGATATGTTTTTTGCAATTATTCAGCATGCTGGTCAGCATGCCTGTATTTTTGACGTTTTTAGAAAGGTGCCCAAAAAAGGCGGCGGCATTATCGAAGAAGCCATTAAAAGAATCTCTATCTACGAAACCAAGCAGCATATAAAAAGTGTTTTTTACAGTGATGTTTTTTTTCTTGAATACCGCCACCAGGGTTTGCACTTTTTTCAGCTCTTCCTGACTTAGTTCGTACCTGATATTTGCTTTTATTTTTTCTAACGGATCATCGGGAATTTGAGTATCTGGCGGTTTCTTTTTTTTGGCCGCTGGTTCAGCAACAGCTGTTGAATTATTTCTCTTTCTACCCGGGCCCTTCTTTTTTTTCGGAGCAGGTTCTGGTGAATCCGGTTCTGCTTCTTCCCTGATTTGTCTTACCCTTTTGTTACCTTGAATGCCCGACAGGCACTTGTTGCACAACAACGCTGAAGCTGCTGCCTGATTTGCTACACGTTCTAATTCCTGTGGATTCAATGCCTTGTCACACTTCGAACAAGCGACAACCGAATTCCCGGTATGCTGCTCAGCTGAGGGTTTCAGTGGGTCATCGCCTCCACGACCATTGGCGCCTGTCGAACCGGTTCCCCTTTTACGGGCGGCAGATCCGCTTGTCTGGCTGGCCTGATTTGTTGTCGCGGTCGTTGATGCTTTGGTCGTTCGGGAGGATTTGCTCTTTTTCCCGTTGCCCACCTGAAGGCCAGAATATTTGCCAGAAACCATCTCACGGTAAACTCTGAGTTCCTGGCCATCCTCTGCCAGCCATGTCTGAACCTGCCCCGGTTGAATCGTAGCAGGGTCTGACCTTTCCAGATCAAGAAGATCGGCTTCAATCACCATGATCCGGTCTGACAAAATCCGGGCCAGCGTGGTTTGGCCTGTCATAATCGCCCATAGTCGTTTGATTTGTAATATTACAAGCAGTTGCTTTTTTTGCTGCAGACAAGTTTGGACAGGATCAGGAACAAGGGTAAGGACAGGTTGGGGCTTTGGGTAAGGACTCCCGCTGTTTCCGTCAGGTGGCTTATTGTCATCATCACCACCGGCGGCGCCCCCGACGATCAGCGCATTGGAAGTGTTCTCCAGAACTTCAGGGGGCACGTAAAACTCCAACAACTCGTTCCCAGGCTCCGGAGGCTGTCGCAAAAGCCCAACAACTCGTTCCCACGCTCTGCGTGGGAATGCATACCTCCCCTGAAAAGCGGACTCTGCAGCTCGAGATAGGTATGGGTTCCCACGCCTGGGGCCCACAGGGCCTAAAAGCATGGGAACCAGAGTTCTGTGACACCCTCGAAGAGGATCGGGCTGTTCAGGTTCAGCCAACTTATGGGAATACAGGAAATGAGCGGGTAGCGGGCTTGACCCGAATAATTCCAATGCATGCAGCGAATCCCCAAACAACATCGTCACTAGCAGAAGCAGTGATCGGACCATCGAGCAGGCAGCTTTTTTTTGTTGTGAGCGTCTCATAGATCCAGGCTAATAAAATCAGCTTCTGTGAATCCATTCGCCAGTGGAAAAAATTCGTACGTCATCCGGCTTAAGCCTGATGATTCACGTTTACGCTAGATTTTATAGCACCGCACTGGCAAGCTTGCCATGAACGGATTTGGCAGACAGTTTGTTTTCAGAAGCCTTATCAGACGACACAAGTCTTTTTAGAAAATACTCCCACACCCATCAAGCAACTCCAGTTCCTGACAACCTTTATAAACATCAGGATCAACATCTGATAATAAAGGGTCTTGCTTTTTTAACTGTTCTATTTTGTTGCACGCCCGTTGCCTCCATGCTTCCAGTATGTGGCTAGCGCTATCGATTTTGGCTTTTTTAAGGAGTGTCACTGTATGCATAAGCTCCATTTCGCTCTCGTACTCCTCCAGTAAATTCAGTATTTCGGTGCCAAAAATTTCTGTCTGGTTCAGCTTTAACCATAAACTGCCAAACATCTGTTTTTGTGATTCCAATTCATTCTCTGGCTGACATGCTTCAGCTTGCCTGGATTGAACGTTATCCAGTTTCTGCCATTGATCTGCAATCAAATAATAGTGTTCAGATATCCCGGTGATTTTTAAAACAGTCCTGAACTGCTCTTCTGACCAGTTGCTGATGGCCATTTTTTCATCCTGTATTTCCAGCTGTGGCATTGGAAAGCGGTAGTTTTGAACTCCGTCACCTGGCACCTCAACCTCAAGCCACTGCCCTTTGACGGTAAAAGACATCTCATTGAGGTTCTGCATCAACACAACGATATAGCTCAGGGCCAACTGTTCTCCTGACTGGATTAGTCCGGAGACAGGTATCTCAACATGGTTATTGTCGGTCGTTTGCATCCCGGACAAAAAGTGATCGGGGATATCGTGATCCCAGGGTAGAAGACTATGGGTTTTGAGCAACGCTTCAAACAGTATCTGGATGCCTTCTTTGGTGATGTCATGGGTTTTTAGTTGCAGGCAGGCTTCAAGCAGCTTGCTTAACCAATGGGAAGAATGCTCTTTGCTGAGTTTTTGCAGGGCGCTTAACGAGGGAAACAGGTCGAACACAACGCGGGCGTGGCTGGCATCCAGAAAACGCAGCTGATCATCCTTTGTTAAGGGTTGCAGGATTTCCAGATAGAGCCCTTGCATATATTCGAATTTCAGCACTCCTGACAATGGTTGCAACAGAGCTGAATACTGCTCCCATAATCTTTTATCTGGCAATGACTTCAGCCGCTTGGCAAAATAGACAAAACGCTCCCTGTCTTCATCGGAAGAACACAGGAACATTGCTCTATTTAACACGCGCAAAGGCACGGTTTTCATTGAATGACGCCACAAAAAATGCCGCTCCAGTTGATTAGCCTGAAGGTAGCGTTTGACGCTTTTCCCTCCGGAAGAAGATAAAAGTCCTATCAATGATTCCAGCATCAGAAGCGTTTTAGCCTCTTTATGCAATTGGCAGAACTGTTTTAAAACCGTCCATTTTAGCGACCAGTCTGGCTTAGGGGTGGAAAGATAAAGAGCGACTGTTTTTATCTGACGATTGTATTTATCATCCCCTTCTTTATCCGGGTTGCTGTGTTCTCCGGTAAGTTCTTTAAGCAGTAATTGTTTCAGTTGTGTTTCCCAGTGTTGCAGCAGCTTGATAGCAGGTAGCCCTTCTGATACCCATAGCCTGGGCATGATTTGCAGTAGCCTGTGATTGGGCACCCCCCGGCAATCTATCCAGTCCAGCACTTTTTTCAATGGCTCATGTTTCGGCAAGCCCTGGCTGTGATTCATGGACGAGAAAGCGCGGAACAACTTCATATTGAACTCGCCATCCTTGTGTTTCCATTCAGACCAGCCGAGCACCTCTTTCACTTTCTCATGTTTGAGCATGCCTCTGTTATTATTCATGGATGAAAAGGCGCGGAACAACTCCATACTGAACTCGCCATCCTTGTTTTTCCATTCAGGCCAACCCAACATCTCTTTCACTTCCTTTTGTTTGAGCATACCTTTGCCACTATTCATGGATGAGAAAGAACGGAACAGCTCCATACTGAACTCTCCATTCTTGTCTTTCCATTCAGGCCAACCCAACATCTCTTTCACTTCCTTTTGTTTGAGCATGCCTTTGCCACTATTCATGGATGAGAAAGAACGGAACAGCTCCATACTGAACTCGCCATCCTTGTCTTTCCATTCCGGCCAGCCCAGCACCTCTTTCACTTGCTCATGTTTGAGCATGCCTTTGCCACTGTTCATGGATGAGAAGGAACGGAACAGCTCCATACTGAACTCGCCATCCTTGTCTTTCCATTCCGGCCAGCCGAGCACCTCTTTCACTTCCTCATGTTTGAGCACGCCTTTGCCACTATTCATGGACGAGAAGGCGCAGAACAGCACCATATTGAACTCGCACTCCTTGTTTTTCCATTCAGGCCAGCCAAGCACTTCTTTCACTTGCTCATATTTGAGGATGCCTTTGCCATGATTCATAGATGAGAAGGCGCGCAACAGCTCTGTATTGAACTCGCCATCCTTGTCTTTCCATTCCGGCCAGCCCAGCACCTCTTTCACTTGCTCATGTTTGAGCATGCCTTTGCTATGATTCATGGACGAGAAGGAGCGGAAGAGTTCCATACTGAACTCGCCACCCTCGTCTTTCCATTCCGGCCAGCCAAGCACTTCTTTCACTTGCTCATGTTTGAGCATGCCTTTACCATTGTTCATGGATGAGAAGGGGCGGAACAACTCTATACTGAACTCGCCATCCTTGTCCTTCCATTCAGACCAACCCAACATCTCTTTCACTTCCTTTTTTTTGAGTATGCCTTTACTATTGTTCATGGATGAGAAGGAGCGGAACAGCTCAATGTTGAACCCACCATCCTTGTCCTTCCATTCCGGCCAGGACAGCATCTCTTTCACTTCCTCATGTTTGAGCATGCCTCTGCAATGATTCATGGATGAGAAGGCGCGGAACAGCTCCATACTGAACTCGCCATCCCTGTCTTTCCATTCCGGCCAGCCCAGCACCTTTTTCACTTCCTTTTTTTTGAGCACGCCTTTACCATTGTTCATGGATGAGAAGGCGCGGAACAGCTCCATATTGAACTCGCCATCCTTGTCTTTCCATTCCGGCCAGCCCAACACCTCTTTCACTTGCTCATATTTGAGCATGCCTTTGCTATTGTTCATTGACGAGAAGGATCGGAACAACTTCGTATTAAACCTGCCATCCCTGTCTTTCCATTCTGGCCAGCCCAGTATTGCTTTCACTTCCTCATGTGTGGGCACGCCTTTGCGATTATTCATGGACGAGAAGGAATTCAATACATCCAAACTTGCTAAATATTCGAGTTCACTCAGGCTACGTTCTGCGAAACAACGGATATGTTTTTTTTTATTGCCCAGCATGCTGGTCAGCATGCCTGTATCTTTGAAGTTTTCATAAAGGTGCCCAAAAAAGGCGGCGGCATTATCGAAGAAGCCATTAAAAGAATCTCTATCTACGAAACCAAGCAGCTTATAAAAAGTGTTTTTTACAGTGATGTTTTTTTTCTTGAATACCGCCATCAGGGTTTGCGCTTTTTGCAGCTCTTCCTGACTTAATTCGTACTTGATATTTGCTTTTATTTTTTCCAATGGGTCATCGGGGATCTGAGTGTCTGGCGGTTTCTTTTTTTTGGCCGGTGGTGCAGCAACAGCGGTTGAACTATTTCTCTTTCTACCCGGGCCCTTCTTTTTTTTCGGAGCGGGTTCTGATGAAACCGGTTCTGCTTCTTCCCGGATTCGTCTTACCCTTTTGTTACCTTGAATGCCCGACAGGCACTTGTCGCACAACAACGCTGAAGCTGCTGTCTGATTTGCTACACGTCCTAGCTCCTGTGGATTCAATACCTTGTCACACTTCGAACAAGCGACAACCGAATTTCCGGTATTCTGCTCAGCTGAGGGTTTTAGTGGGTCATCGCCTCCACGACCATTGACGCCTGTCGAACCGGTTCCCCTGTTACAGGCAGAAGGTCCGCTTGTCTGGCCGGTCTGACCTGTTGTTGCGGTCGTTGATGCTTTGGTCTTTCGGGAGGTTGTATTCTTTTTCACGTTACCCGTCTGTCGGCCAGAATATTTGCCAGAAACCATCTCATGGTAAACTCTGAGTTCCTGACCATTCTCTGCCAGCCATCTTTGAACCAGCCCCGGTTGCATCGTGCCAGGGTCTGGCCTTTCCAGATCAAGAAGATCGGCTTCAATCACCATAATCCGGTCTGACAAAATCCGGGCCAGCGTGGTTTGGCCTGTTATAATCGTCCATAGTCGTTTGATTTGCAATATTATAAGCAGTTGCTTTTTTTGCTGCCGACAAGTTTGGACAGGGTCAGGAATAAGGGTAAGGACAGGTTGGGGCTTTGGGTAAGGACTCCTGCTGTTTCTGTCAGGTGGCTTATCGTCATCCGGCGTGGGAATGCATATCCCCCCTGAAAGCCGGATACTGCGACTTGAGATAACATACGGGTCCCCACGTCTAGGGCCCACAGGGCCTAAAAGCATGGGAGTCAGGTTTTTTTGATGCCATCGAAGAGGGTCGGGCTGTTCAGATTCAGCCAACTTATGGGAATACAGAAAATAGGCGGGTAGCGGACTTGAGCCGACTAATTCCACTGCATGCAGCGGCCCACCAAATATTATCGTCACCAGCAGTGATCGAACTCTCGATATGGCCGTTTTGTTTTTTTGTGAGCGTTTCATAGATCCTGGCTTAAAAAATCAGCTTCTGTGAATCCATTCGCCATTGGGAAAAATTTGTGCGTCGTCCGGCTCAGGCCTATCGATTGACGTTTGCGGCAGACTTTATAGCAGCTCACTGGCGAGCTTGCCATAAACGGATTTGGCAGACAGTTTGTTTTTAGAAGCTTTATCAGGCGACACAAGTCTTTTTAGAAAATACTCCCACATCCATCAAGCAACTCCAGTTCCTGACAACCCTGATAAACATCAGGATCAACATCGGATAATAAAGGGTCTTGCTTTTTTAACTGTTCTATTTTGTTGCACGCCCGTTGCCGCCATTCTTCCAGTATGCAGTTATCGGTATCGATTTTGGCTTTTTTAAGGAGGGTCACTGTATGCATAAGCCCCATTTCGCTCTCATACTCCTCCAGTAAATTCAGTATTTCGGTGCCAAAAATTTCTGTTTGGTTGAGCTTTAGCCATAAACTGCCGAACGCCTGTTTTTGTGGTTCCAATTCATTTTCTGGCTGACATGCTTCAGCTTGCCTGGATTGAACGTTATCCAGTTTCTGCCATTGATCTGCAGTCAAATAATAGTGTTCAGATATCCCGGTGATTTTTAAAACAGTCCTGAACTGCTCTTCTGACCAGTTGCTGATGGCCATTTTTTCATCCTGTATTTCCAGCTGTGGCATTGGAAAGCGGTAGTTTTGAACTCCGTCACCTGGCACCTCAACCTCAAGCCACTGCCCTTTGACGGTAAAAGACATCTCATTGAGGTTCTGCATCAACACAACGATATAGCTCAGGGCCAACTGTTCTCCTGACTGGATTAGTCCGGAGACAGGTATCTCAACATGGTTATTGTCGGTCGTTTGCATCCCGGACAAAAAGTGATCGGGGATATCGTGATCCCAGGGTAGAAGACTATGGGTTTTGAGCAACGCTTCAAACAGTATCTGGATGCCTTCTTTGGTGATGTCATGGGTTTTTAGTTGCAGGCAGGCTTCAAGCAGCTTGCTTAACCAATGGGAAGAATGCTCTTTGCTGAGTTTTTGCAGAGCGCTCAACGAGGGAAACAGGTCGAATACAGCCCGGGCATGGCTGGCATCCAGAAAACGGAGCTGATCATCCTTTGTTAAGGGTTGCAGGATTTCCAGATAGAGTCTTTGCATAAAGTCGAGTTTCAGCACCGCCGATAAGGGTTGCAACCGGGCTGAGTACTGCTCCCATAGTCTTTTATCCGGCAATGACTTCAGCCGCTTGGCAAAATAGACAAAACGCTCCCTGTCTTCATCGGAAGAACACAGGAACATTGCTCTATTTAACACACGCAAAGGTACAGCTTTCATTGAATGACGCCACAAAAAATGCCGATCCTGTTGATTAGCCTGAAGGTAACGTTTGACGCTTTTCCCTCCGGAAGAAGATAAAAATCCTATCAATGATTCCAGCATCAGAAGCGTTTTAGTCTCTTTATGCAATTGGCAAAACTGTTTTAAAACAGTCCATTTTAGTAACCAGTCTGGCTTAGAGGTGGAAAGATAAAGAGCGACTTTTTTTATCTGGTGATTGCATTTGTCATCCTCTTCATTCTCTGAATCGCAATCGCCATCGTATTGGTCATCTCCTTTGTTATTCGAGTTGCTATGTTCTCCATTAAATTCTGTAGACAGCCACTGTTTCAATTGTGTTTCCTGGTGTTGGAGCACTTCAGTAGCAGGTAGCCCTTCTGATGCCCAGAGCCTGGTCATTATTTGCAGTAGACTATGATTGGGTGCCCCCCGGTAACGTATCCAGCCCAGCACTTTTTTTACATGCTCATGTTTGGGCAAGCCCTGGCGATTATTCATGGACGAGAAAGCCCGGAACAACTTCATATTGAACTGGCCAACCCTTTGTTTCCATTCCGGCCAGTTCAGCACCTCTTTCACTTGCTCATGTTTGAGCATGCCCTGGCCATTATTCATGGACGAGAAGGATCGGAACAACTTCGTATTAAACTCGCCATCCTTGTCTTTCCATTCCGACCAGCCCAGCGTCTCTTTCACTTGCTCATGTTTGAGCATGCCTTTGTTACTATTCATGGATGAGAAGGAGCGGAACAGCTCCATATTGAACTCGCCATCCTTGTCTTTCCATTCCGGCCAGCCCAGCACCGCTTTCACTTCCTTTTGTTTAAGCATGCCTTTGCAATGATTCATAGACGAGAAGGAATGGAACAACTTCGTATTAAACTCGTCATCTTTGTCTTTCCATTCCGGCCAGCCCAACAACTCTTTCACTTCCTTTTGTTTGAGCATGCCTTTGCCACTATTCATGGATGAGAAGGCGCGGAACAGCTCTATACTGAACTCGCCATCCTTGTCTTTCCATTCCGGCCAGCCCAGCACCTCTTTCACTTGCTCATGTTGAAGCATGCCTTTGCTTCTATTCATGGATGAGAAGGAGCGGAACAGCTCCATACTGAACTCGCCATCCTTGTCTTTCCATTCCGGCCAGCCCAGTACCTCTTTCACTTCTTTTTGTTTGAGCATGCCTTTGCTTCTATTCATGGATGAGAAGGAGCGGAACAGCTCTATACTGAACTCGCCATCCTTGTCCTTCCATTCCGGCCAACCCAGCACCTCTTTCACTTCTTTTTGTGTGAGCATACCTTTGCCACTATTCATGGATGAGAAGGAACGGAACAGCTCCATACTGAACTCGCCATCCTTGTCTTTCCATTGCGGCCAGTCCAGCACTGCTTTCACTTCCTCATGGTTGAGCAGGCCTTTTTTATTATTCATGGACGAGAAGGAGCGGAACAGCTCCATACTGAACTCGCCATCCTTGTCTTTCCATTCCGGCCAGTTCAGCACCTCTTTCACTTTCTCATGTTTGAGCATGCCTTTCCCATTATTCATGGACGAGAAGGAGCGGAACAGCTCCATATTGAACTCGCCATCCTTGTCTTTCCATTCCGGCCAGCCCAGCACCGCTTTCACTTCCTCATGATTGGGCAGGCTTTGGCCACTATTCATGGATGAGAAGGAGCGGAACAGCTCCATGCTAAACTTGCCATCCTTGTCTTTCCATTCCGGCCAGCCCAGCATCACTTTCACTTGCTCATGTTTGAGCATACCTTTGCAATGATTCATAGACGAAAAGGCGCGGAACAGCTCCATACTGAACTCGCCATCCTTGTCTTTCCATTCCGGCCAGCCCAGCACCCCTTTCACTCGCTCATGTTTGAGCATGCCTCTGCCACTATTCATGGATGAGAAGGAGCGGAACAGCTCCATACTGAACTCGCCATCCTTGCGCTTCCATTCCGGCCAGCCCAGCACCTCTTTCACTTCTTCATGTTTGGGCAAACCCTGGCCATTATTCATGGACGAAAAAGAGCGGAACAGTTCGATATTGAACTCGCCTTCCTTGTCTTTCCATTCCGGCCACCCCATTATTGCTTTCACTTCCTTATGTGTGGGCACACCTTTGCGACTATTCATGGACGAGAACGAAGTCAATACATCCAAACTCGCTAAATATTCGAGTTCACTCTGGCTACGCTCTGCAAAACTACGAATATGTTTTTTTTATTATGTAGCATGCTGGTCAGCATGCCTGTACTTTTGAAGTGTTCAGAAAGATGCCAAAAAAAAACGATCGCATTATCGAAGAAGCCATTAAGTGAACTTCTTTCTACAAAGTCGAGCAGTTTATAAAAAGTGGGCTTGACTGTGATGTTTTTTTCCTTGAATACCTCCATCAGGGTTTGCACTTTTTCCAGCGCTTCCTTGCTTAATTCGTACTTGATGTTTTCTTTTACTTTTTCCAATGGGTCATCGGGGGTCTGAGTGTCTGTCGCTTTCTTTTTTTTGGCCGATGGTGCAGCAACTGCTTTTGATGCTTTTCTCTTTCTACTCAAGCTCTTGTTTTTTTTCTGAGGAGGTTCCGATGAATCCGGCTCTGTTTCTTCCGGGTTTCGTCTTGCTCTTTTTTTAGCATGAGTGCCCGACAGACACTTATTGCATAAAAACACTGAGGCAGTTGCCTCATTCGTTATTCGTCTTAATTCCTGTGTATTCAGTGCCCTGTTACACTTGGAACAAGTGACAATTGAACTTCCGGTATCCTGCTCAACCGAAGGTTCCAGTGGGTCATCGTCTCCACGACCACTGCCGCCTGTCGAACCAGTTCTCCGGTCACGGGCAGTAGATTCGCTCATCTGGCCGGTCTGACCTGTTGTCGCAGTCGTTGATGCTTTGGTCGTTCGGGAGGGTGAATTCTTTTTCCCGTTACCCGTCTGTCGGCCAGAATATTTGCCAGAAACAATCTCACAGTAAACTCTGAGTTCCTGACCATCCTCTGCCAGCCATGTCTGAACCTGCCCCGGTTGAATCGTAGCAGGGTCTGACCTTTCCAGATCAAGAAGATCGGCTTCAATCACCATGATCCGGTCTGACAAAATCCGGGCCAGCGTGGTTTGGCCTGTGATAATCGACCATAGTCGTTTGATTTGTAATATTATAAGCAGTTGCTTTTTTTGCTGCAGACAAGTTTGGACAGGATCAGGAATAAGGGTAAGGTCAGGTTTGCGCTCTGGTTCAGGACTCCCAATGTTTCCGTTAGGTGGCTTATCGTCATCACCTCCTCCGGCGGCGCCGCTGACGATCAGTCCATTAGAAGTTTTCTCCAAAACTTCAGGGGGCACGTAAAGCTCCAACAACTCCTTCCCAGGCTCCGGAGGCTGTCGCAAAAGCCCAACAACTCGTTCCCATGCTCTGAGGTCGTCATTCCCGCGAAGGCGGGAATCCAGCGCCAACGGTGGATCCCTGCCTTCTCGGGGATGACAAGGCCAGGGGGGCACCGGGCAGGATGGTTCTGGTGGTGAGTCAGTGTGGATTCCCGCCTTCGCGGGAATGAAGCCGGGAATGACGGGAGTCAACTCGTGACACCCTCGAAGAGGATCGGGCTGTTCAGGTTCAGCCAACTTATTGGAATACAGGAAATAAGCTGGTAGCGGGCTTGAGCCGACTAATTCCAATGCCTGCAGCGAATCCCTAAACAACACCATCGCTAGCAGAATCAGTGATCGGACCATCGAGCAGGCAGCTTTTTTTTGTTGTGAGCGTCTCATAGATCCCGGCTAATAAAATCAGCTTCTGTGAATCCATTCGCTAGTGGAAAAAATTCGTACGTCATCCGGCTTAGGCCTGATGGTTCACGTTTGCGCTAGATTTTATAGCACCGCACTGGCAAGCTTGCCATAAACAGATTTGGCAGACAGTTTGTTTTTGGAAGCCTTATCAGACGACACAAGTCTTTTTAGAAAATACTCCCACACCCATCAAGCAACTCCAGTTCCTGACAACCCTGATAAACATCAGGATCAACATCGGATAATAAAGGGTCTTGCCTTTTTAACTGTTCTATTTTTCTGCACGCCCGTTGCCGCCATTCTTCCAGTATGCAGTCATCGGTATCGATTTTGGCTTTTTTAAGGAGGGTCACTGTATGCATAAGCTCCATTTCGCTCTCGTACTCCTCCAGTAAATTCAGTATTTCGGTGCCAAAAACTTCTGTCTGGTTGAGCTTTAACCATAAACTGCCAAACGCCTGTTTTTGTGGTTCCAATTCATTCTCTACCTGACATGCTTCAGCTTGCCTGAATTGAACGTTATCCAGTTTCTGCCATTGATCTGCGGTCAAATAATAGTGTTCAGATATCCCGGTGATTTTCAAAACAGTCCTGAACTGCTCTTCTGACCAGTTGCTGATAGTCATTTTTTCATCCTGTATTTCCAGCTGTGGCATTGGAAAGCGGTAGTTTTGAACTCTGCCACTTGGTAATTCAACCTCAAGCCATTGCCCTTTGACGGTAAAAGACATCTCATTGAGGTTCTGCATCAACACTGCAATATAACTCAGGGCCAACTGTTCTCCTGTTTGGATAAGACCGGAGACAGATATCTCAACATGGTTATTGTCGTTTGTTCGCATCCCGGACAGAAAGTGATCGGGAATATCGTTATTCCAGGGTAGAAGACTATGGGTTTTGAGCAGCGCTTCAAACAGTATCTGGATGCCTTCTTTGGTGATGTCATGGGTTTTTAGTTGCAGGCAGGCTTCAAGCAGCTTCTTTAACCAGTGGGAAGAATGCTCTTTGCTGAGTTTTTGCAGAGCACTCAACGAGGGAAACAGGTCGAATACAGCCCGGGCATGGCTGGCATCCAGAAAACGCAGCTGATCATCCTTTGTTAAGGGTTGCAGGATTTCCAGATAGAACCTTTGCATAGAGTCGAGTTTCAGTACCGCCGATAATGGTTGCAACCGGGCTGAGAAATGCTTCCATAGTCTTTTATCCGGCAATGACTTGAGCCGCTTGGCGAAATAGACAAAACGCTCCCTGTCTCCATCGGAAGAACACAGAAACATTGCTCTATTTAACACGCGCAAAGGCACGGCTTTCATTGAATGACGCCACAAAAAATGCCGATCCTGTTGATTAGCCTGAAGGTAGCGCCGGACGCTTTCCCCTCCGGAAGAAGATAAAAGCCCTATCAATGATTCAAGCATCAGAACCGTTTTAGTCTTTTTATGGAGTTGGCAGAACTGTTTTAAAACCGTCCATTTTAGTAACCAGTCTGGCTTAGGGGTGGAAAGATACAGAGTGACTGTTTTTATCTGGCGATTGCATTTGTCATCCTCTTCATTCTCTGAATCGCTATCGTATTGGTCATCTCCTTTATTATTCGAGTTGTTATGTCCTCCAGTAAATTCTGTAGACAGCCACTGTTTCAGTTGTCTTTCCTGATGTTGGAGCACTTCGGTAGCAGGTAGCCCTTCTGATCCCCAGAGCCTGGTCATAATTTGCAGTAGACTACGATTGGGTACCCTTCGATAACGTATCCAGCCCAGCATTTTTTTTACATGCTCATGTTTGGGCAAGCTCTTGCCATTATTTATAGACGAAATAGCGCGGAACAACTTCATATTGAACTGGTTATCCTTGTGTTTCCATTCCGGCCAGTTCAGTACCTCTTTCACTTCCCCATGTTTGAGCATGCCTTTTCTATGATTTATGGACGAGAAGGCGCGGAACAGCTCCATGTTGAACTCGCCATCCTTGTCTTTCCATTCCGGCCAGCCCAGCACCTCTTTCACTTGCTCATTTTTGAGCATTCCTCTGCCACTATTCGTGGACGAGAAGGCGCGGAACAGCTCCATATTGAACTCGCCATCCTTGTCTTTCCATTCCGGCCAGCCCAGCACCTCTTTCACTTGCTCATGTTTGAGCATGCCTTTGCCATGATTCATAGACGAGAAGGCGCGGAACAGCTCCATGTTGAACTCGCCATCCTTGTCTTTCCATTCCGGCCAGCCGAGCAACTCTTTCACTTGCTCATGTTTGAGCATTCCTCTGCCACTATTCGTGGACGAGAAGGCGCGGAACAGCTCCATAGTAAACTCGCCATCCTTGTCTTTCCATTCCGGCCAGCCCAGCACCTCTTTCACTTGCTCATGTTTGAACATGCCTCTGCCACTATTCGCGGACGAGAAGGCGCGGAACAGCTCCATATTGAACTCGCCATCTTTGTCTTTCCATTCCGGCCAGCCCAGCATCTGTTTCACTTGCTCATGTTTGGGCATGCCTTTGCGATTGTTCATAGACGAGAAGGCTCGGAACAGCTCCATAGTGAACTCACCATCCTTGTCTTTCCATTCCGGCCAGCCCAGTACCTCTTTGACTTCCTTTTGTTTGAGCATGCCTTTACCATTGTCCATGGATGAGAAGGAGCGGAACAGCTCCAGATTAAACTCGCCATCCTTGTCTTTCCATTCCGGCCAGCCCAGCAACTCTTTCACTTGCTCATGTTTGAGCATGCCTTTGCCATGATTCATAGACGAGAAGCAGCGGAACAGCTCCATACTGAACTCGCCAACCTTGTCGTTCCATTCCGGCCAGCCCACCACCTTTTTCACTTGCTCATGTTTGAGTATGCCTTTGCCACTATTAATGGATGAGAAGGAGCGGAACAGCTCCATATTGAACTCGCCATCCTTGTCTTTCCATTCCGGCCAGCCCAGCACCTCTTTCACTTGCTCATGTTTGAGCATGCCTTTGCCATGATTCATAGACGTGAAGAAGCGGAACAGCTCCAAACTGAACTCGCCATCCTTGTCGTTCCATTCCAGCCAGCCCAGTACCTCTTTCAATTCCCCATGTTTGAGCATGCCTTTGCAATGATTCATAGACGAAAAGGCGCGGAACAGCTCCATACTGAACTCGCCATCCTTGTCTTTCCATTCCGGCCAGCCCAGCAACTCTTTCACTTGCTCATGTTTGAGCATGCCTCTGCCACTATTCATAGATGTGAAGGAGCGGAACAACTCTATACTGAACTCGCCATCCTTGCCCTTCCATTCCGGCCAGCCCAGTACCTCTTTCACTACTTCATGTTTGGGCAAGCCCTGGCCATTGTTCATGGACGAAAAAGAGCGGAACAGTTCGATATTGAACTCGCCTTCCTTGTTTTTCCATTCCGGCCAGCCCAGTATTGCTTTCACTTCCTTTCGCGTGGGCACACCTTTGCAACTATTCATGGACGAGAAGGTAGTCAATACGTCCAGACTCGCTAAATATTCGAGTTCACTCTGGCTACGCTCTGCAAAACTACGGATATGTTTTTTTTTATTATTTAGCATACCGGTCAGCGTGCCTGTATTTTTGATAGTTTCAGAAGAGTGCCCAAAAAAAATGATCGCATTATCGAAGAAGTCATTAAATGAACCTCTCTCTACAAAGCTGAGGAGTTTATAAAAAGTGGACTTAACTGTGATGTTTTTTTTCTTGAATACCTCCATCAGGCTTTGTGCTTTTTCCAACGCTTCCTTGCTTAATTCGTACTTGATGTTTTCTTTTACTTTTTCCAATGAGTCATCGGGAATCTGAGTTTCTGTCGCTTTCTTTTTTTTGGCCGGTGGTGCAGCAGCTGCTTTTGATGTATTTCTCTTTCTACTCAAGCCCTTGTGTTTTTTTTGAGGAGGTTCCGATGAATCCGGCTCTGTTTCTTCCGGGTTTCGTCTTGCTCTTTTTTTACCATGAGTGCCCGACAGACACTTATTGCATAAAAACACTGAGGCAGTTGCCTCATTGGTTATTCGTCTTAATTCCTGTGTATTCAGTGCCCTGTTACACTTGGAACAAGTGACAACTGAACTTCCGGTATCCTGCTCAACCGAAGGTCCCAGTGGGTCATCATCTCCACGACCACTGCCGCCTCTCGAACCAGTTCCCCGGTCACGGGCAGCAGATTCGCTCATCTGGCCGGTCTGACCTGTTGTCGCAGTCGTTGATGCTTTGGTCGTTCGGGAGGGTGAATTCTTTTTCCCGTTACCCGTCTGTCGGCCAGAATATTTGCCAGAAACCATCTCACGGTAAACTCTGAGTTCCTGACCATTCTCTGCCAGCCATGTCTGAATCAGCCCCGGTTGAATCGTGCCAGGGTCTGACCTTTCCAGATCAAGAAGATCAGCTTCAATCACCATGATCCGGTCTGACAAAATCCGCGCCAGCGTGGTCTGGCCTGTCATAATTGTCCAATGTCGTTTGATTCGTAATATTAGAAGCAGTTGCTTTTTTTGCCGCAGACAAGTTTGGACAGGATCAGGAATAAGGGTAAGGTCAGGTTGGGGTTCTGGGTCAGGACTCCCGCTGTTTCCGTCAGGTGGCTTATCGCCGCCACCTCCCCCGCCAGCGCCCGTGGCGATCAGCATGTTGGAATTATTCACCAGGACTTCAAGGGGCTCAGCAACAAGATCAATGCGGTGTGTTGGCTTCATTGATAACACCGGGGAGAGAGGCCGCTTGAGAGACTGAAGAGGTCTGTTATTCGGCAGCAACTGCAGCAAACTGAGGGTGAACTGCATAAAATCAAACGGAAGAGGAATGGGCTGTTCAGGTTCAAACAACTTATCGGTATACAAGAAATGTGCTGGCATCGGGCCTGAGCCGACCAGTTCCACGGCAGGCAGCGACTCCCCAAACATTATTGTCATTAGCAGAAGCAGTGATCGTACCCTCGAGAAGGCAGTTTTGCTTTTTTGTGAACGTTTCATAGATTCAGGCTTAAAATTTCAGAGATTAGTTTCTCTGAAGCGTCTATCTTTAGGCATGAATATATGTCACGAACAATGTCTCAGAGACGAAAACACTAAAATTAAGGACTTTTATTTGATGTCGAACAAGAATACTCAACACTTGGATAGCCTGTATCAGAAGTTCCTGATCATCCCCCTTATACTGCTGTTATCAGGGTGTTCAATGCCGGGCCGTAACAAAGAAGCTACCCAAACCCAATACCGGCTGGATACAAACCTGATCGTTGACGAGCGCCCCCTGGAGCCCCGGAGCCTTATCATTTCGGCGGACCAGGGAGCCACTGTCTATTTCGAGGATGCGGAAAAGGGCCGACTCTATAAAGTTTTCTACCTTGTCAAGCCTGGAGAGCAAGAGGGAGAGGTAGAAATTCTCACCGGTGTCCATGCCGAAGTGATGGCTCCCTCATTCCTGACTTATGAAGGGCAAGAGGCTTCCTACACCGCTTCCCCTCCAGAACTTCCCATTATTGAAGTCCAGGTCAAGGCATCACCGGTTAAGCCAGCTCATCCCTGAGTTCGTTAGCCACCTGCACCATATTGCTCAGAGCCGCTTCTACTTCGGGCCAATCACGGGTTTTAAGACCACAGTCCGGATTGACCCATAAACGTTGCGGCGGGATTTTTTCGGCGGCTTTCTTCATCAACTGTTTCATCCACTGTGACTCCGGAACATTAGGCGAGTGGATATCATAAACCCCCGGGCCGATCTCATTGGGGTATTCAAACTGTTCAAAAGCATCCAGTAACTCCATGTCAGATCTGGAGGTCTCAATGGTAATAACATCAGCATCCATTGCCGCGATGTATTCAATGATGTCATTGAACTCGCTATAACACATGTGGGTATGAATCTGGGTTTCATCCTGAACGCCACTGGCAGCAATCCTGAAGCTTTTTACTGCCCAGTTCAGATAGTCAGGCCAGTCTTCTTTGCGCAAGGGTAAACCTTCGCGAATCGCCGGCTCATCAATCTGGATGATGCCAATGCCCGCCTTTTCCAGATCCACGACTTCATCTCTGAGCGCCAGAGCAAGTTGCAGGCAGGAAACACTTCGATCGACATCTTCCCGCAGGAAAGACCAGCAGAGTATTGTTACCGGACCTGTGAGCATACCCTTCATCCACTTACTGGTCTGGTCTTGGGCAAAGCGACTCCAGTTCACGGTCATGGGCTCTGGTCTGGAAACATCACCAATGATGATGGGAGGTTTTACACAGCGACTGCCATAGCTTTGAACCCAGCCATTGCTGGTAAAGGCAAAACCATTGAGCTGCTCTCCAAAATACTCGACCATGTCATTACGTTCGGCTTCGCCATGAACCAGAACATCGAGTCCCAGTGCCTCCTGCCTGGCAACAGTGTCCAGAATCTCCTTCTGCATGGCTGCTACGTAGTCACGCTTACTCAACTCACCTTTTCTGAATAAACGACGCTGCTTTCTGATAGCAACCGTCTGAGGAAAAGAGCCGATTGTGGTAGTTGGAAACAACGGTAATTTAAGTCTGGATGCCTGAACGACAGCTCTTTTTTCATAAGGCAGGTTTCGCTGGTCATCGCCACTGCTGATTCCGGCAACCCGCTTCTGAACAGCCTTATTGTGTATCCTTGATGACTGACTCCGGGTTTCAATCGCTCGATCCGAAGTAGCCAGAGCAGCCTGAACCTCGGGGCTCTGATTGCCTGAAAGCAAGCTGGCTATGGTTGCTACTTCCTGACACTTCTGAACGGCAAAGGCAAACCAGGATTTCAACTCATCATCCAGATCTGTTTCACATTCAAGATCAACCGGCGTATGCAGAAGTGAACAACTGGGGGCAACCCAGAGACGGTTACCCAGACGCTCACTGGCTTCCTGAAGTTTACTGACTATAGAACGGATATCCGCTTTCCAGATATTTCTGCCGTTCACGACACCAGCTGAAAGCACTTTGTAGGAAGGCAGCCTGTCAAGGATTGCTGTCAGTTGCTCAGCATCACGAACCAGATCAATATGCAGCCCCTCAACGGGTAGATTGACTACAGTCGTCGTTGTGCCATTAAGACCTCCAAAATAGGTCGCCAGCAGGATCTTCAGATCTTTGCCTTGCAGCCTGTTGTAGGTGGACTCAAAAGCCTGATGCCACTCGGTAGGAAGATCCAGTACCAGGATAGGCTCATCAATTTGAACCCACTCAACACCCAGTTTGGCCAGCTCATTGAGTACCTGTCCATAGACCTCTATAACATCATCCAGCAGTTCCAGACGATTAAACGCTTCTCCTTTTACCTTCCCAAGCCACAGCCAGGTAAGTGGACCTATCAGTGTTGGCTTGACCTTAAATCCTGCGTCCAATGCTTCGCGGGTCTCGCGAATAATTTCTGTAGACGACAGCTTTAAGGTCTGGCCTTTGTGCAACTCCGGAACAATATAGTGATAGTTGGTATCAAACCACTTGGTCATCTCACACGCTGCTGCCGGAGTCCCGCCAGGTGCCCTGCCCCGGGCCATGCGAAACAGGGTGTCAACATCTTCACAGTCAGAATCTGCACCAAACCGTGCCGGAACAGCGCCCAGCATGAGTGAGTGACTCAACATCTGATCGTACCAGGCAAAATCACCAACCGGGATCAGATCCAGTCCGGCTTTCTTTTGCACAGCCCAGTGCTGCAATCTGAGGCGTTTACCTTCTTCTAACAGCCTTTCTTTACTCAGTTCACCCTTCCAGTAGGCTTCCTGCGCTTTTTTCAACTCGCGATTGGCGCCGATGCGTGGAAAGCCACCGCTGTGTGAAATTGCCATAACCGGATTCTCCAGAGCATCCACTCTTGTTGATTTAGAGAGATTTGTTCATCCCATGGCGACGACAAACTACCCTGCCGCTCATGGCTTCCTGTTGTTTATGCGAAAACTGCCGTAGTTGCGAAGTCATTGTCATCACACCCGGCTGCTCATGGAGTATGAGTCTGGCTCACAAAAAAAGTTGAATCAAACTCATTTTACTAATGATAAAAGTGAAGAAAATTGATAATCTTTTGAAAATCAACCTCCGTACGAAACATGGCTTATCATGACAACCAACATAGGATTGGAACTGAGGCACCTGAAAACACTGCTTGCTCTAAAGCAGACCGGGAGCCTGGTTGAAGCAGCCAGAAGCCTGCATCTGACTCAGTCAGCCCTGTCTCACCAGATTAAGGAACTTGAAGCCCGGATTGGCATGGAGTTATTCATCCGTAAAACCCGTCCTCCCAGATTTACATCAGCCGGTCTGCGTATCCTGCAGTTGGCAGATGAACTTCTTCCCCAGCTAAGGCACGCTGAGCAAGACCTGTTCAGGTTGGCAGGGGGAGAGTCCGGACGCCTCAACATTGCCATTGAGTGTCACAGCTGTTACCAATGGCTGATGCCAACCATTGACGCCTATCGCCAGCAATGGCCGGAAGTCGAAATGGACTTTGCCACCGGCTTCAACTTTGCCCCCTTACCCGCTTTATCCAGAGGAGAGCTGGATCTGGTGGTTACCTCTGACCCGATAGATATTCCTGGTCTGACGTATATCTCGTTGTTTCGCTATGAGATGTTACTGGCTCTCTCCAGACAACATTACTTGCTGGAAAAGGAGTGGATTGAGCCTGCTGATCTCGAAGCAGAAACACTGATTATCTACCCCATTGATCACAACCGGCTTGATATCTTCAATCGCTTTCTGGATCCGGATGACGTAGAACCCAGCCAGGTCAGAACCGTTGAGTTGACCCTGATGATGTTGCAGCTGGTTGCCAGTCAGCGCGGCGTTTGTGCACTGCCTAACTGGGCTTTGGCGGAATATCTTGAAAAAGATCATGTAGCAGCGAGAAAGCTGGGCAGTGGAGGTCTCTGGTCAACACTCTATGCGGGTATCCGGGTGGAACAGAAAGAACAACCCTACATCGCCGACTTTCTGGAAACAGCCAGGGAAACCTGCTTCAAAACGTTATCGGGAATTCTTCCAGCCATATCGGAAAAAACCTTAAAGCCGTGATGGAAGGAAACAAACAGGCGGTTAGCGTCTTTGTTTACGAGGCAAAACCAGACTGAACCGGGCACCACCCAGAGGGCTGTGACTGACCATTGCCCGACCGTTATGCCAGTACATAATTCGCCTCACAATAGAAAGTCCAAGGCCGTAGCCACCTGATTTTCTGGTACGACTGTCATCCAATCTTGAAAACGCTGAAAAGACCCGATCCCATTGATCCTCTGGAATACCGGGACCATCATCATCCACATCAACTCGACAGGTGTCCTGTGTTGCGGAAAACCTGACCTCCAGTTTACTGTCTGCGTAGCGACAGGCATTACCCACCAGATTCTGGATGGCCCGGTGCATGTAGCGACGATCAATGTCTGCAAAACGGCGTGGATCCAGTATATTGCAGGGAACATGCTCAATCGCCACACGATCCTGAAGACGCTTGTGCTCACCAACGACCTGACCAATGACCTTATCGACATCATGCCGCTTGAAACGCACCTCGGGCGCACCCTGTTCAAGATTGGCATAGGTCAGAATCTCATCCACCAGGTTATCCAGTTCCTGAATATCCTTATCCATACCTTCTAACTGATGATCTCTTTCTTCAGGCGTTCTGGCATCGGCCACCAGGTCCAGACCAAACCTGAGTCGGGCGACAGGTGTCCTTAACTCGTGTGAGACGCCTCTGATCATTTCTTTTTGCAGGCTCAACAGTCTCTGGATATGACCTGCCATGGCATTAAATGCCTGAGCCAGACGACCAATGGAGTCGGCACCATACAGAGAGACCCGGACATCAAAGTCGCCATGACTGAAACGTGTCGCTGCTCTCTCAAGCTTGCGCAGACGTTTCTCCATTCCCCGAACCAGGATGTAAATGGCCAAACTCAGGGAAGTCAACACGAACAAACCAATGGTCAGCATCAGCTTGAAAGGATAAGGGTTCAGCAACCCTAATGGCCCCATTCTGAGCAGTCGGGTTTCATCCGGCAGGCTTGTGTAGATAGATACCGTCTGTGCCTCATCATCCAGCAGCATCATCACGCTGCCTTCACGAAGCTGCTCCTGCTGCACAGGGAGCAATCGAGTCTGGGAAGGTTCCACCAGATGAACAGGGTAACTGAAACTATTGACAGACAACTCTTTCAGTTTGTCTGCTCTGCTTGCGACAGGAAAACGCATCAATTTAGCTTTCAGAAGACTGAGAGTACCACTGGCTGTTTGTTCTGATATAGACGACACCACACCTTCCAGAAGGATATCTCCCTCCAGAGGTGTCAGAACCAGAGCTCTGTTCTGATCCAACATGCGAACCCAGATGCCACCAGGCTTCAAAGATTTGAACTGTTCCTGATCAAGCCCTGACTCTTCCAGACTCACCAGCTCGAAGGGAATAGCAAGACGCTCTCCCCAGTCTTCCAGCCAGGAGTTACGTTCAGCTTCAGGCAAGGTTTCAACCGTCTCTGCGATCAGACGAAAGGTGCCCCTGACCATATCTTCTCGATAGTCAGCCTGTCTCATCCCATTGATCAGCGTGACGGAAATACCTGACAGAACAGCGACGAGCACCAGCGTAAACAGGAGCCCTCCGTATATACGTAAGAAAATACTACTCACAGGCTTCTCTACTTAAATAGCTCAGAGCACTTATTCACTTTTAACGAAGAGGTAACCTTTACTGCGAACGGTTTTGATCAAACGGGGATGCATGGGATCATCGCCAATCTTGGGTCGAATACGGGACACCCGAACATCAATGGAGCGATCCTGCCCGTCGTACTCTATACCACGCAGTTGAGAGAAAATTTCTTCCCGGCTCAAAACCCGACCCGCATTGGAGCAAAGCAACCACAACAGATCAAACTCGGCACTGGTTAACTCTACACTCACATCCTTCAGCCAGGCTTCTCGCATAGAGTTATCCACAACCAATGGACCAAACGTCAGGCGGCTGCTGCCTTGCTCTTCCTGTTCTTCCATGGGGACCTGATTTCGGCGCAGCAAAGCCCGGATTCTCGCCAACAGCACTCTCGGACGTACCGGTTTGGCAACATAATCGTCTGCACCCATTTCCAGCCCCAGAACTTCATCCAGGTCATCGGTCCGTGCGGTCAGCATCAAAATTTGTCCAGCGTAATGTCCGCGAACACGGCGACAGATGGAAACACCATCTTCTCCTGGCAGCATCAAATCCAACACCACCAGATCGGGACGCTCTTCAAGAATACGATTAACCGCTTTACCACCATCACCTTCTATAGAGACCGAGAGTCCATTGTTCTCGAGATAGTCCCTGGTGAGTGTGGCCAACCGCTCATCGTCCTCAACTATCAGGATTCGACCTGTTTCTGAATTCTCCACAGCCAAACTTCCAAAGATTATAAAAATGAAGACTACAAGCCCGAAGCTAATTGCCAGGCTCAGCTGACGGATACTACTACAGCATTGCTTTAGAGTCCCTAGGTGACCTGAAAATTCCCCAAAAGGTCATTTTCCTGCCCTGAACGCTGATGACCGACTGGGTCAGTCATGAGCCTCTAACATGCGTTTTTTTTCGGTCACTCACATCATGGAAATCCTGCCGTGGTTTTCATTCGGCTCGTTCAGAAAAGATCACGAGGAATTGTGTCAAAACCTCCAGTCATTACCCTCGTAAATAGTATACAGAGGAAGACACAGGCCTAATGGTTGCAATGATTACCTGGAGCGAAATTATCGTAGCAGACAAGTGAAGCACCTCTGCTGTTTTGCAGCTAGTCTTGCTGAGGTTTGCAAACATCAGAAAATGCTAAAAAGCAGAATAAGTTTAAGAGGACTTAAAAATGAGTAACATAGCCAGATCGATGGCATTGATTTTATTTTTGACGGCACTGTCACTAGTTGCAGGTGGTAATGGGACACTCGTTAATATCGATGAAAATCCGGTCTGCACTACTATTTCGAGCCAGAGAGTACTTTATTTATGGAAAGCACAGACCCATCCCCTTGCTCATTCAGCCAAAATGGTAAAAAGTCAGGAACTGGTATCACTTGGCATAGACCAACAACTTACTGCCAGTATTGCCGAAGACGAAAAATCAACTCACTATCAAGGTACTACATGGGCCCGTGATAACAACATGATGGCTGTTGATCGGGTGCTCTTACAGCCAGAGGCTCTGGAGGTCGTTGGTAACATCCTGCTTGCATTTGCCAACCGTCAGGTAAACAAACTGGAACCCGACAGTAACACAAGCTTTCCGGGTTTCCAGCACAATAATCTGGGAGCACTCCCAATCGTTCTGGTAAACAATCCCATTCACTTTATCATTGAACGGGTTATCAGGCGAAAATATCTCACCCAAGTACAGGAATTCTTTGATCAACACCCCCACTTGTTATTCGGGGTGCAATTACCCGAATTATTTACTCTGGATGTCGAAAGGGCAATTACTTATGTCAAGATAACAGCTCCCGAAAAACTGAAAGCGCAAGTCACAGCGGTATATCAGCATATTGAAAACTTGAAAAAAACAACGCCGACCGCACTGCAATTCAAGTTTCCAAAACCCAGTTTCCTGTTGGCTAACTATATAAACGAAAATTTGGACAGGTTGACACCAGGCACCACTGACCCGGAAATCAATATACTCGCGCTCTGTGGCAAATACCTCAAAACGCTGGCGACTGACGACCCGTCGGAGGCACAAGCCAAGGGTCATCAGTTAACACCCATGATTGCAAGAGCACTTATCTACGTTTACACCAATGTTATGGATGAGCAGGGGCTGCCTGTCGGGGCTGACTACCTTGATATTTTTAATGACTTCCTCGCCGACAGCTGTCTGCTGACCAATGCGTCAATTCTTCTTGATGGCCTGAAAAGTCTCCAGAGTGCTTCGAACTATCTTGATAATGCTGCGTTCAAGCAGGAATTGATCAGGGCTAGCCCATATCTGCCACCGTTGCTTAAGTCGCTGACAGATTCAGTGACCAGTGTTGAAACAATGCTTTTCAGTTTAAGTCAGCAGCTACAAAATAATCTGAGAACCCATTTACTCTTTGATGCCAACCAACAATTTAGCCCCCGCTGGTTTGTGCGCAGCAAGCATAAGGCCAGCAACCCCACGCAACCAGGCTTGATCATTAAAGATATGATTGCTCAAAGAGAAGCGCTACCGGACGCACAAAAATTCAAAGATGGCAGCATCACAGACCCTTTCGGTCTGGCCTGGGCCATCATTTCCGGTGCGGTACCTCAGGAAAATTATCCGGATGTCGCCGATCTGTTTGAGGAATTCTACAACAATGATGGTCAGTTATTTATCCCTATGGGCAACAGCGGTCCGAATGAGCACTTAATGAGAGCAAATAATGGCTACACATTATGGCCCGATAAAATACTGCGCTGCGGCATTGCCCTTATGGATATGTACAATACCACCGATGATGCGCGCTACCTCTCTCTGGCGCAGAAGATACATGACAAAGTGTCAAGGCTTGAGAATTTCAATGAGTATTACCTGAAGGATCCAGCAACAGGATTGTTCGTGCCTTCCGGCGCTGAAAACCAGGGGTGGCATGTGTTCACTTACTATCAGCTATCAGATATGCTCAATAACAGTCCTATTGAAAAATGAGCGGATAGGGAATAATCCCTGAACGCTCATGACTGGCAGAGCCTGGGGTGTGGCCGCAGATTTTCAGTGCTTGCCATTGAGCCTGAACTGACTTGGGAGTGATCATCGGTACCCTCGCTTATCCAGAGACGCCTGGTTACCGGTGGTCAGGCAAGAAGTCCCAGAGTTAATAAGCTAAACGGAGCAAATCGCGCCCTGCAACGGAGCAGGGATGGTATTCTTCGACTTGGTTCCGGGGATTTTCACGGTAAACCTGGCATTTGTAAAACACTCGATGTTGTGGGTTACACCGTTTTGGTGCGTCTTTTCGAATACTACCTATTTCTTATTGATTTATACTTATTTATGACTTTTTATTATATATAGAGTCTGGCCTGTGTCGGCAGATCTGTAGAATACTGAAAGCCGTGTCAGCAAAAGCAGTCAGGCCGTTTGCAAGCACTAACACTGCAAAAAACTCACAAGTTATACACAATTTTTCCACTAAATTTCCAACTTGAACTTCTGCTAATAGCGCATTATCTTGTGTATATAAAAGGTCGCCACACAACATATTGTGTTGTTTAGTCGGGCAGTTAACCAGATAGTTAAATGAAATGGCTGGTGCGTGCTCATTACATATTAGATAGTGTGCCGAACTGAAAGACAGAATCTGTGAAGTCGCTAACGAAAGGGATTTGTGGCGCAGGCGCTGCGGTATCAGGGAAGAAAAGCTGACAGGTCACTCAGGACAGCATCTGACTCCTGAACACACCTCTTCGAGACGTTTTTACTGCGGGATCAGTGACCTGCAGATTTTTCTCGGCTCAACCCTCTGCGACACAACTCCTGCACCCAAGACAGGGGCTGGCATTCAGTAGTAGCCGAAACATAAAAATACAATATCTTGAGTTTTATTTTTTTACTGGTAAGGACTTTTAATGAACAAAGATATCCTGGTCACCAAGCGCGATGGAGACAAGGAGCAGCTTGATCTGGAGAAGATCCACAAGGTTATCACCTGGGCTGCTGAAGGACTGAACAACGTTTCCGTTTCCGAAGTTGAACTTAAATCACAAATCCAGTTCTACGATGGCATACAGACCACAGATATCCACGAAACACTGATCAAGTCAGCCGCTGACCTGATCTCCGAACAGGCTCCTGACTACCAGTATCTGGCAGCTCGTCTGGCCATCTTCCATCTGCGCAAAAAAGCCTACGGCCAGTTCGAGCCACCTGGACTCTACGACCACGTTGTCAAACTGGCAGAAATGAAGAAGTACGACGCTCATCTTCTTCATGATTACAGTGAAGCTGACTTCAATGCCATGAATGGCTTTATCGATCACAGGCGTGACATGGACTTCAGCTACGCTGCCGTTAAACAGCTGGAAGGCAAATATCTGGTTCAGAACCGGGTCACTGGTGAATACTATGAAAGCCCCCAGATGCTTTACATGCTGATCGGTGCCTGCCTGTTTGCCAGCTACCCTGAAGAGACCCGACTGGATTACATTGAGCGTTTCTACAAGGCTGTCTCTACATTCAAGCTTTCTCTGCCAACACCAATTATGGCCGGTGTTCGCACACCTACCCGCCAGTTCAGTTCCTGTGTATTGATTGAGTGCGGTGACTCGCTGGATTCTATCAATGCGACATCCAGCGCCATCGTTAAGTATGTTTCCCAACGTGCAGGCATTGGCATCAATGCCGGCGGTATTCGTGCCATTGGCAGCCCGATCCGTAACGGTGAAGCTTTCCATACAGGCTGTATTCCTTTTTACAAGCACTTCCAGACAGCCGTTAAGTCCTGCTCACAGGGGGGGGTTCGTGGCGGCGCAGCGACTCTTTTCTACCCGATCTGGCACTATGAAGTTGAGAATCTGCTGGTTCTGAAGAATAACCGGGGTGTTGAAGAAAATCGTGTTCGTCATCTGGATTACGGCGTTCAGTTCAACCGCCTGATGTATCAGCGCCTGATCACAGGTGGCAACATCTCTCTGTTTTCTCCGATTGATGTTCCGGGATTGTACGATGCTTTTTTTGAGGATCAGGAAAAGTTCGAAGCGCTCTACGTCAGGTACGAACAGGATCCTGACATCCGCAAAAAGACTCTGAAAGCAGTAGAGCTTTTCTCCCTGTTTGCATCCGAGCGTGCCAGTACCGGTCGTATTTACCTGCAGAATGTTGACCACTGCAACACTCACAGCCCATTCGACCCGACAGTAGCTCCGGTTCGCCAGAGCAACCTCTGCCTGGAAATTGCACTGCCTACCAAACCTCTCGAGCACGTAATGGATGAGGAAGGTGAAATCGCACTGTGCACCCTGGCTGCTTTCAATCTGGGTAAGCTTGATAGCCTGGACGAACTGGAAGAGATGAGTAACCTTCTGGTTCGTGCGCTGGATAACCTGCTGGACTATCAGGATTATCCTCTGCCAGCGGCTTACAATGCCACCATGGCACGCCGCCCTCTGGGAATTGGCGTGATCAACTTTGCCAACTACCTGGCTAAAAACGGTGTTCGTTATTCTGATGGCTCAGCCAACGGTCTGACTCATAAAACCTTTGAAGCTATTCAGTACTATTTGCTGAAAGCTTCTAACCAGCTGGCAAAAGAGAAAGGCACCTGTACCAAGTTCCATGAGACTACATACTCTCAGGGCATCCTGCCTGTAGATACCTACAAGAAGGACCTGGACGAAGTCTGCAGCGAAGAACTTCACCTGGATTGGGAAGCTCTGCGCAGCGAGATCAAGAATCACGGTCTGCGTAACTCAACACTGACTGCCCTGATGCCTTCCGAGACTTCATCTCAGATCAGTAACGCCACCAATGGCATTGAACCGCCACGTGGCTATGTCAGCGTCAAGGCCAGTAAGGACGGTATCCTGAAGCAGGTGGTACCAGACTTCGAAGAGCTGCGTAACAGCTATGAACTGCTATGGGATATCAACAGTAACGACGGTTACCTGCAGCTGGTTGCGATCATGCAGAAGTTTGTTGACCAGACCATTTCGGCCAACACCAACTACGATCCTGCTCGTTTCGAAGGTGGCAAGGTACCTATGAAACTCCTTCTTAAAGACCTTCTGACAGCCTATAAGCTGGGTGTGAAGACCCTTTACTATCACAACACCCGTGATGGTGCGTCGGACGGCCAGGAAGAAACAGATGACGGCTGTGCAGGCGGCGCTTGTAAAATTTGACGAAAGTCGGAACCGGGACACTGAAACAGTGTCCCACTTATAACAGAGTTAACAGCAACTGGACGAGGCCGGCCCTTCCTGGCCCAGAAGCAGAGAGAACATGAGCTACTCGACTTTCAACCAAGAAAAGTTCAATGCCACTCAGGAACCTATGTTTTTTGGACGGGGTGTTAACGTCTCCCGTTATGATGTCCAGAAACACCCGATCTTTGAAAAGCTGATCGAAAAACAGCTTTCATTCTTCTGGCGCCCGGAAGAGGTGGACTTATCAACCGACCGCAGTGACTTCGCTCATCTGCCAGAACATGAAAAACACATCTTCCTGAGCAACCTTAAATATCAGACCCTGCTGGACTCTGTACAAGGTCGCTCACCCAATGTCGCCCTGCTGCCCATTGTTTCCCTGCCTGAGCTGGAAACCTGGATTGAGACCTGGGCCTTTAGTGAGACGATTCACTCTCGCTCTTACACCCATATTATTCGTAACATCATCACCGAACCTTCCGTGGTTTTTGATGATATTGTGAATAACGAGGCCATTGTCAAAAGGGCAGCAGACATCACCCGTTACTACGATGACCTGATCGAAGGAATCTGCCAGCTCAACATGCTGGGTGAAGGCACTCACCAGATCAAAGGTAAGGAAGTACTGGTTTCCGTCAGGGATCTGAAGCGAAAACTTTACCTGACCCTGGTATCAGTCAACGTTCTCGAAGCCATTCGTTTCTACGTCAGCTTTGCCTGCAGCTTTGCTTTTGCTGAGCGCTCCACTATGGAAGGCAATGCAAAAATCATCAAACTGATCGCCCGTGACGAAGCCCTGCACCTGACCGGCACCCAGCACATCCTGCAAATCATGGCCGAAGGTAAAGACGATCCGGAAATGGCTGAGATTGCTATTGAGCTTCAGGCAGAAGCCAGACAAATCTTTATTGCTGCTGCTGAACAGGAAAAAGAATGGGCTGAATACCTGTTCCAAAATGGCTCAATGATTGGTCTGAACAAAGACATTCTCAGTCAGTACGTGGAATACATCACAAATCAGAGAATGGTAGCCCTGGGCTTTGAACCCGCTTTCCCATCCCGTCAGAACCCCCTGCCCTGGATGAATAGCTGGCTCAATAGCGACGCTGTTCAGGTAGCACCTCAGGAAGTGGAAGTCAGCTCTTACCTGGTGGGCCAGATTGATAACGAAGTCCAGACCGATGACTTCAGCAACTTCTCACTGTAAGAGAGATAATAAGGTGGCCGGAAGACTGGCCACCTTTCACCGGGAGACCCTCATGGCCAACATCGTCAAGATACTGGATGGCTTCAGCTTTATTTCCAGAAGTGATCTCAACTTGCTGGAAGCGCTTGAATCACAGAAGGTGGATATTGAATACCAATGTCGTGAGGGATTCTGTGGTAGTTGTCAGGTTGGACTGGTGGCTGGTGAAGTGGAATACTTTGCTGAGCCCGTCGCTTTTGTCCCCGATGGAAAAATCCTGCCCTGTTGCTGCCATGCCAAAAGCGACCTCACTATTGAGATCCCCGGTGGCTGTCATATAAAAAAAGAGTAATGACCGGAAAAAAGCAGACCTCTTTTTAATAAAAAGAATTTAAACTTAATTTTATATAACTATTAAAAATAAAAAACGTTTTGCCTTACCCCCAATCAACCAGTCGCCTCCCTGAACTAAAGCACTCTTGCTCTGTCTAATACTTTATAAGCGGCAGAGTTTTCAGGGAGGAATCGTAACTATGACAGGAAAATTGGCATCACTGCACCCTCGTTTTATGCTGCTTATTCTTCTGGTCAGCGTATTGCCAACGCCTGGATTAAGCCATAACGCATTCGCTGTGGGCGACAGTCCTGAGGATTATCAGGCAGGATTTCTCAAAACAGACGCCCCTTTGTCTGTTCTCAACCTGAAATATCCTCGCCCGGCAGACAGCATTCCTTACGTTGGGCCTTTTGATCCTGAAAAGCTCAATTTCAACAAGATCCCGGAATCCGACCCCATTCGACGTTACATCCATTCTCGTGCCGAAAGAGAAAACGTTAAGCGCTGGTATCGCGACAATGTTCAGTTTATGGATGAAGAAGTGGCCAGGATGGCTGAGTTCAGGCAGCGCCTGAAAGCACTCTATCCCTATGCATTTGCCAGTTACCTGTCTTATCGCTACAAAGTTAGCAGTGACAAAGCGGGTACCAAAGAGGCTCTTGAAGATCGCCTGACTTACATTCAGTATCGCAACGCAGTCAAGACAGATGTCCCTGAAAAATGGCTGACACAGGGAGTATTTGACACCCGACGCGAAACAAACCGAATCCATGACCACAAGGATTCCGGGCTGAAAGCCAGAGTTCTACTCCACACCTCACAAAAGAAGATTCTCATAGCTTTCACCGGGACAGAATTTGACAGCCTTAACTCTCTGACTAACGCAGTCTGGACACAGGGTGGCTACGGATATGGCTATCTGGCTCAGATCACCTCCAGCTTATACCGCTTCATCACTGGCAGCGGTTATTTTCCACTGGAAGTCCCCATGCTGAGAAGAGCCCTGGAGCTCACTGTCGATCTTTATGAGCACTACCCTGACCATGAGTTTGAGCTGACGGGTTCTTCTCTGGGTGGCGCAATCGCCCAATATGTTTCGTTTAAAACTCGATTCAAGGCAGTGGTATTTAACAGTCTTGCCCTGAACTCAGCCATCTACTGGCAAGTTCAAAACGAAGAACCTGACCTGAGACCCGAAGCTCTGATCACTCATGCTTATCTGGACGGAGAGCTCTTGAACGATACCCTTCAGGGACATTTTATCCAGGGTCCGGCTCACGCAATCTATGCCCAGGGCAGCCTTCCTGTTGAAGGGCTGGAGATCCCCGTACCCGCTTCTGAGAAGTCGCTGCATGGATTAGCTCAGTTCTGGTCTCGACACCTTGCCAGTGGACTGCTCAGAGCGCTTGAAGCCAACATCCAGCTTAACCTTCCACCACTGCAGCCGGGTCAGTCATAGGCCTGAGGAAAGTGCAGAGCAGCTGAGCTATAGTTCTCCCAAACGTTCTTACCCCGTGAATCCACCTCGACACAAAAAAGGCTGAAGATATTGTGAGCAGAGTTGTTTCCAGCAACCATTTATACAAGATTTATGGCTCCAGAATCAGAATAATAAAAAGCCTTCTCTTCAGTCTCTGCCTGACAAGCTCTCTGTCGGCCCAATGTCAGGTACATATTCAAAAGTCCTTTACCCTGATCGGTACCCACAAATATCCGGACAGCTTTACTCATTTTGCTTACACAAACCCCAATGCACCTAAAGGTGGTGTCCTGAGACTGGCCAGGACAGGATCATTCGATACCCTGAACCCGTTTAACGGCAAAGGAACTGTTCCCGATTACGTTTACCACACCTACGGCTCATTAATGACCCGGTCAGCCGACGAACCCCACTCGCTTTATCCCTTTCTGGCCGAAGCCATCGAATACCCTGACGACTTCAGCTGGGTCGCCTTTCATATCAACCCGGCAGCAAAGTTCAGCGACAACCACCCTCTCACTTCAAAAGATGTTGTATTTACCTTTGAATTATTCAAAAAGGAAGGCTCACCCTTTTTGAAGAACCTTTATAAAGACGTAGTCAGAGTTGAAAAAACGTCACCCTACCGAGTCGTTTTTTATCTGGACAAACCCGGCAGAAAACAGCTTGCCCTGCTGGCTTATCTGTGCGTACTTCCGCATCATTACTGGCACACCAGAAACTTTCAGGACAAACACCTGGACAGCCCGGTGACCAGTGGCCCCCTGAAGATCAAGCAGGTCAGATTAGGTCAAAACATCACTTTTGAGCGAGTCCGGAATTACTGGGCAGTCAATCTTCCGAGCCAGAAGGGGAGATACAATTTTGACGAAATCAGGGTGGACTATTATCGTGACCATCAGGCTGTAACCGAAGGTTTCAGAGCGGGGCTTTACGATGTTCATCAGGAGACAGACACTCAAAAGTGGCATCGGTCATTCAGTTTCCCGGCGGTAAAGGAAGGTCGCGTGCTGAAACAAGACATTGCCATACTCTATCCACCTGGCATGAGTGCCCTGGCCTTTAACCTTCGCAGGGATAAGTTCAAAAGCCCGGCTCTTCGTCAGGCTTTAATCATGGCCTTCGATTTCGAATGGATTAACAGAACTCTGATGAATTGTGATTTTCAGCGTACCAGGAGTTTTTTCTCCAACTCGCCTCTTGCAGCCAATGGCTTGCCTACGGAAGAAGAACTCAAGCTGCTGGAACCGTTTCAGGAGCAGTTACCCGATGAACTTTTCAAGCAAGCTGTCAGTGTCCCTGTTTCAGACGGAAGCGGTAACAACAGGGAGAATGTCAGAAAAGCTCTGGCGCTCTTTAAAAAAGCAGGATACCGGCTGGAAAACGGTCGAATGATAGAAACAGAATCAGGCAGACCTCTCACTCTCAGCCTCCTGACCGAGGACCCTAAACAGGAGCGTCTATTACTTTCTTATCGCAAAAGTCTTGCTGACCTTGGCATAACATTGAATATAAATACGCTCGACAAAAGCCTGTTCCGAAAAAGAGTCAGGGCTTTCGATTTCGAACTGGTGGACTGGTATTTCTGGCAATCCACTTACCCGGGCAACGAGCTTTATCACATGTGGAGCAGCAGAGTCGTAATGGAAAAACACAGTGGTAACATTGTCGGCATCACCAACCCGGTCATTGACCACTTGCTGGCCGCAGCTACAAAAGCGGACAGTTACGAAAAACTGACACCCATTATCAGGGCTATGGACCGGGTGCTGATGTGGGGTCATTATGTCATTCCCAAATGGCATACTCAAAAGACTCACCTGGCCTACTGGCATTATCTTGATCATCCACCACAAGACCAGCTTTACTGGCTCGACCTGAATAACTGGTGGTACAGACCAAACCAGAGTCTATAGCCAAACAGAAAAACACTGCCAACATGTTCTTGATTTGGGGGTTGGCATCGGTAGAATACGTGGCAACTTGCTTAAGAAGGCTTGCCTGAAAACAGGAGCTTCTTTAACTTAGGTTTAATGGTGCTTTAATGCATAGAGGCTGTTAAAGCTGAAACGTATACTGTTACGGACACACGCTAATGACATCCGAAACTGGCTGTTATGCTTCAGACTCACTTCTGAGCTGGATGCCAGGCGACATCAACAGTGATCCGTTTTTCAGAAAAAAAAGCCCCTTTATCAGGGGCTTTTTTTTGGCTTGTGCTGTCCATATAGCTCCAAAGGCTATTTGGCACCAGCGCCCAACTCTACACCCTTACTCAGGAACAGGTAATTCTTGATGGAAAACCAGCTCTATCTGAGGGACATCATTTCCATAGCAGACCTGAATCGTTCAGACCTTGAACAAATTCTGAAGACTGCCGCCCAGCTTAAAACAAAGCCACGTCCTGATCTGTTGAAGGGCAAGGTGATCGCCAGTTGCTTCTTCGAGGCTTCTACCCGCACCCGTCTCTCATTCGAAACCGCTGTTCAGAGGCTGGGAGGAACCCTGATTGGTTTCTCTGACAGCAGTAACACTTCTGCCAGAAAAGGTGAAACACTGGCCGACTCAGTCAAAATCATCAGCTCCTATACCGATGCCTGCATCATGCGTCACCCTCAGGAAGGCGCAGCACGACTAGCCTCTGAATTCGCTAATGTCCCCATCATCAATGGCGGTGACGGTGCCAACCAGCACCCGACACAGACATTGCTGGACCTGTTCAGCATTAAAGAATGTCAGGGGACGCTGGACGAACTGACCATTACCTTTGTCGGTGACCTTAAATACGGCAGAACCGTTCATTCGTTGGTTCAGGCTATGTCACTGTTTGGTGCCAAATTTAACTTTATCGCACCCGATGCCCTTTCAATGCCCGATTACCTGCTTGAAGAGCTGGACGAAAAAGGCATTCACTACCGCAAAACCGAGACTATTGAAGAGGTGGTACCAGAGTCTGACATTATTTATATGACTCGGGTTCAAAAAGAGCGCTTTGATGAAACTGAATACATGCACATGGCCTCTAAATATATTCTGGGTGTCGAAAGTCTGAAGGGAGCCAGAGACAACCTGAAAATTCTTCACCCCCTGCCACGGGTCGACGAGATAGAAATGGCTGTCGATAGCACACCTCATGCCTACTATTTTCAGCAGGCCGAAAATGGGGTCTATGCCCGTCAGGCGCTCCTGGCTCTGGTTTTGAACGAAAGTATCTGAAGGGAGACACAGCAATGACCAACAAGCTTCAGGTTGAAGCCATTCGCAAAGGCACCGTCATTGACCATATCCCCGCAGGTCAGGGTGTTAAAATTCTGGATCGCCTGCAATTGCTGGACTCCAATGTCAGTATTACCGTGGGCTTTAACCTGCCCAGCAAGGCTCAGGGTCGCAAAGATATTATTAAAGTGACTGGCCTGAAGTTCACTGAACAAGAAGCCAGTCAGCTGGCCCTGTTCGCACAGGGAGCCACCATCAATGTCATCGACGAATACCAGGTCGTTGATAAATTCAAAATGACAGTTCCCGAGACGCTCAGAGGCGCTTTTCCTTGCCCTAACTCAAACTGCATCACTCACAATGAGCCTGTGAGCAGCTATTTCTACCTGCGGGAAAAAGACGACGATATTCGACTGAAGTGTCACTATTGCGAGAAGTCATTCAGCAAGGATATTGTTTCCGAGCTCTGACTATTGACAAGGAATCTCTCTCTGGTTTTTTGTGAATTATTGGGGGATTACCTGTCAATTCGATAAGTCTGCCCTGCCACGACAGAACTTCCGATTATCATTTGTTCCGCTATTGCGGGCGGCTCATGAGGAACCATTTCCCCAAGACTTATGTCTAATGGTTGCATGAGAGAAAATTGCGTATCTTTAGAATTGTTCTTCATGAAAAGAGGTCATCCGGCCACCATTAGCGGATTTTCATGGGTAAAAGAGCATACAAATCCCAACATTGAGGTGTTGTCCTATGGAAATAGCGCCAGTGCAATACATTATGAACATACTGACTCAGGGTCATGAGAAAGGCCCGGAGACCGAGACCGAAACGCTGGCTGCCAAAATCCAGAAGTTCGCCGAAGAAGTGAGCTTTTTTTTCAAGGGACGTCCCCTAAAACCCATGCCTGATCAACCTCTGATGTTAATACTCTATAAATCGAAGCTCCGCAGAAAAAACAGAAAAATCAGCAAAAAAGGTAAGCTGGACAGACTCTTCATGCGTAAAAGAAAGCACGAAGAGCAGGACAGCCCGGATTATAGCGACGTGGATGAGCAATCATTTTAGCAATCACCCGCCAGATACCTTAGAATCCCTCTGGAATGCCGCAGCCTTGCAAATCCAGTTTCCTGCGGCGCGTTGCTGCTGAGTAGGTAACTGACAATTAACAGCCAGTTACCTGAAGGCCTCTTTCTCTTTCTGTTTGCCCGACTCTTTAACACCAGGGCGGAGATACCCGTCATCAGCAGATTCAATCCCCGGTTCCGAGACACTCTCAGGACACGGCAGCCCAACGCTGCAGACCGGGATACCGATATCGTATTGGAACGAGATTAAAGCATTGAGCGGTTTACTAGGTCTTTTCAGAAAGAAAAAAGCACCTTCATCCGGTGGACAAAAGCCTTCACCGGCACCAAAAAACCCTTCTTCCAAGCCCCGGAGCGGGAAGAAAAACAGCAAAGCTGTCGGAGCCCAATCCAGAAACCCCAAGACTCAGAACACTGCTCGACGTAGCCACTCTCACAGCTCTCATCGCTCAGCCAACAAGAGTTCCGAGCCTTCCTGGCATATCAGCCAGTTCCAGGTAGAGCCAGAGCAGGGTAAAACCCGCTTTCATGACTTTGATCTGCCTGATCAACTGATGCGAGCCATTCAGGAACTGGGCTACAAGTACTGCACCCCCATTCAGGCAGAAGTACTGGGCAGCACGCTGGCTGGTAGAGACGCTATTGGTAAAGCTCAAACCGGCACGGGTAAAACAGCCGCCTTTCTTGTCAGCACCATCAAACAACTGATCGATATCCCACCACCGGATCAACGCTACCTCGGTGAACCCCGTGCCGTCATCATTGCCCCTACACGGGAACTGGCATTACAGATTGGTCAGGATGCTGAAGCCCTGACCAAATACCTGCCCCTGAATGTGCTGACGGTTGTTGGTGGAATGGATTATGAGAAGCAGCGCAGCCGCATGAGTAATGGCTTCATCGATATATTGGTGGCTACGCCTGGCCGACTTCTGGATTACTGCGAACGTAAAGACCTGCATCTGGACCTGACCGAAACACTGGTCATTGACGAAGCCGACCGAATGCTGGATATGGGCTTCATTCCTCAGGTTCGTCGCATTATCCGAATGACACCCCGTCCTGGCGATCGCCAGACCCTGCTGTTTTCAGCCACCTTCACGGATGAGGTACTAAGACTCGGTGCACAGTGGACCTGGAAGCCTGTGAAAGTTGAAATCGAACCAGAAAGCGTTGCCACAGAGACCGTCGATCAGAAGGTTTACATTGTCACCAATGAACAGAAAGTTCCTCTTTTGATCAACCTGATCAATCAAAACAACCTGGAGCGGGTGATTGTGTTCACCAATCGTCGGGATGAAACCCGTCGGCTGACCGAGAAGCTACAAAAGAAAGGCCTAAAAGCTGATCAAATTTCCGGTGAAGTACCTCAGAAGAAGCGCCTCAAGACGATGGATAACTTCAAAAATGGCAGGCTGACCGTTCTGGTGGCTACCGATGTTGCGGGCCGTGGTATTCACATTGACGGAATAAGTCATGTGATCAACTACAACCTGCCTGAAGACCCGGAAGATTATGTCCACCGCATTGGCCGGACAGGCCGGGCTGGAGCCAGTGGTACCAGCATCAGCTTTGCCTGTGAAGAAGACTCTTTCCTGATCCCCGACCTGGAAGAAATGCTGGGTGCAAAGCTCAACCTGGAATACCCACCCGGAGATCTGTTGAAATAATCATTAACGTGCTACTCACCACCAGCGAGTGTTCGATAGAAGGTTCGCTGGCGAATGCCTCTCGACACTCTAAAAAGCGATGTAAGCAGAAAAGTTCAGGACAGTTTCTGGACGAAGCATCTGGCAGGAATAAGAATGTAATCCTCTAAGTTTAGAATCAAAGCTCACTCATTAAAACAATAAAATCAGTATTTAAATTTTTTTAATCCTATCTGAAATTTAAACTTGCCGACTTGCTTCTTTTCGATAAAAATCAAATATGAGAGACCCAAAAAAAGGACGAGGAAGCTGCCTATGGGAAACGCCTTGGAAGCCAGGCCGATCATCTCAACCCAAACAACCACCTACATTCTCGACAGCAATGTTCTGATACACGACCCTAACTCAATCCTCAACTTTGAAGAGCATCAAGTGCTCATTCCCATGACCGTTCTGGAGGAACTGGACAAGCTTAAAAACGGAAAGCAAACCATCGCTGCTGACTGCCGACAGGCCATCAGACTGATTGACCAGATACTGGGTACTGCCTCACCCTCGGAGATCGAAGCAGGCGTTCCTATCAGACGTGGTAATAAATCAGAGCCTCAGGGTACTCTCTCAATCCTGAGCTCTCATTATGTAGAGAACATTACCACACTGCCCACCAGCAATAACGATAACCGCATCATCAACGATATCTGTCATTTTCAGGAAACCCACCCGGGTGCACCGGTTGTTCTGGTGACTAAAGATATCAATATGCGTCTGAAAGCCAGGGGATGCGGAATTCCAACGGAGGATTACCACAGCGATCAACTGGTTTCAGATATTGGTTTGCTCAGTAAAGGTTACCGACTGTTCGAAGGCAACTTCTGGGACCGCGTTTCCCAGGTTCAGACAGAGCAGCTGGAGGGTATTACCTACCATCGACTGTTGAAAGAAGAACTTGGTGACGATATCTATCTGAACCAGTTTTTCCTGGACGACACTGGATTTGTAGCCCGGGTGAACGCCATCACTCCGGACGAAGTCCAGTTGCAGCACTTCTGTCGTGAAGCACTAATGAGTCAGGAAGCCTGGGGGCTCCAGCCTCTCGATATTCATCAGGCCATAGCCCTGAATCTTTTAATGGACCCCGATATTCACCTGGTCAACCTGACCGGTGCTGCGGGCTCAGGTAAAACCATTCTGGCTCTGGCCGCCGCGATAGAGATGACAGTCGCTACCAAACAGTTCCGTCGAATCATAGCGACCCGTTCAACCCGGGGGCTGGATGAAGACATTGGCTTCCTGCCGGGCACGGAAGCTGAGAAAATGGAGCCCTGGCTGGGTGCCATTACTGACAACCTCGAAGCCCTGCACTACGACGATGAATCCACCAACAGCAGTGTGGACTACATTCTCAAGCAGGTCCCTCTCCATTTCAAATCCCTGAACTATATCAGGGGACGAAGCTTTCAACAGAGCCTGATCATCATTGATGAATGTCAGAACCTGACACCGCACCAGATAAAAACCATTATCACCCGTGCGGGTTCAGGCAGTAAGGTTATCTGCCTGGGCAACCTGGCCCAGATTGATACCCCTTACCTGGCACCGACCAGTTCAGGACTGACTTACATGACTGAACGATTTAAAAACTTTCCACACGGTGGCGCAGTCCAGTTACAGGGGGTCCCACGCTCGCCGCTGGCCGCATACGCTGAAGAAAACCTTTAATATTCACTGACCTCAGAGAGATAGCCAGACTTGATCGTCTGGCTATCAAAAATTGACAACCATGAATCATCAACCTCTCCTTGAAGCCCTATCCTCCTGATTAAGACCTGCCTCAACCGCACAACTAAACACCTTAGTCTGACCGGTCTATCAACATAATAGAGATAATTCACTACCAAACACCTCCTCCCTCTACTAGGATGTGTTCCATAGTGCTAAAGCTGAACACTTCAGCTTGTTATACCAATCGTATTTTCTAACTCCCGCAATGAGCATGGAGATTTGAGCCTTAAGACAAGGCGGCGTGAGGAGTCATAGCCTTAGCTATGGCGACGATCGCCAACGCAGGATTAAGGCTCAAATCTTCAGCGCAATAGGGAGTTAGAAAGTTCGATTGGTATTAGGGGTAGAACCGGAATTCAGAAGGAAGAAAAAACCATGCTTTTTGTCGTGTCACCTGCCAAAACCCTGGACTATGACACCGCTGTGGTGACGAAAAAGTTCAGTCAGCCAGAATTTCTGGACCAATCCCAGAACCTGATTGATCAACTGCGTGAGCTGAGTCCGGCGGATATCAGCAGCCTGATGAGCATCAGCGATAAACTGTCACAGCTGAATGCTGCCCGTTACCAGGCCTGGCAACAGCCCTTTACCCAGGAAAATGCCAAACAGGCAGTCCTGGCCTTTAAAGGTGATGTTTACACAGGGCTTGATGCTGAGACCATGAATGCCAAACAGTTTGATTATGCCCAGAAACACCTGCGCATTCTCTCAGGACTCTACGGTCTGTTGAAACCTCTCGACCTGATGCAGGCATACCGTCTGGAGATGGGCACCAAATTTGCCAATAATGCCGGAAAAGACCTTTATGCATTCTGGGGCGAACAGATCACCGACAAACTGAACGAAGAAATGGCCGCTCAAAAAGATGATATTCTGGTTAACCTGGCCTCCAATGAATACTTCAAGGCCGTTAAGCCCAAACTTTTGAAAGGTCAGATCATCACCCCGGTCTTCAAGGATTGGAAAGGTGACAAATACAAAATCATCAGCTTCTACGCTAAAAAAGCCAGGGGCCTGATGTGTCGTTACGCCATTGATAACAACCTGAAAAAAGTCGATGACCTGAAAGGTTTTGATTACGAGGGCTACAGCTACAACGAAGCCATGTCGAATGAAAAGGAATGGGTGTTTATTCGCAAAGAAGCCTGAGTTATTTTCTTCCAGCTCCGACATTGCCTGCGAGCTGGAAGACACCTCCCTTCTATTGCAGACACATTGGAGCTTTATTTGTTAACGCCCACTTCCAACTCCCGCCTTTTGGTATACAAAAAGCGAATAATGTCGTAGCTGAAGGGCGAGCTGAAGTCATCGTAGCTCATGGGAACGGTATAGCGATAGTTAATTCCATAGATGGCAAACAGGTCAGGCTGGGAAAACACCTGTGAAGGCACCCCGAGAAAATCAATATAATCTTCTGCGACCAGATCAACGACCAGACCACTCACATCCCTCAAACTGAATGGACCAACGACCGGAACCACCAGATAAGGTCCGGCTCCCACCCCATATTTTGCCAGTGTATTGCCAAACTCATTGCGTTGATGGGGCAACCCCATACTCTCGGCAGGATCAAAAAAGCCAAAAATACCCAGAGTAGTGTTGATGAATAACCGACCGACCGACTTAACGGCTCGCTCACCTTCAAACTGAAGCAGGTTGTTCATAAGGGTGGAAACTTCTTTCAGATTCTGAAAAAAATGGGCTATTCCGATCCGAACAAAAAACGGGGTCACCGTTTCATAAAGCTGCATGACGGGCTCAAGAAAATAGCGATCCAACTGCCGGTTAAAAGCAAACACCTCGCGATTAAAGGGCTCCAGTGGATCATAGACATCCATAAACGACATTGAATTCATATTGTGATGCCAGTCTTCCAATAACTGATCATCGGAGTCTCTGTACTTCAAAGTATCCATAGGATCTGAATAAGGAATACTCGGATCAGCCGGGAGATTGCAGACTGTTAGAGAAAACAACAGGAGCAGGAGTCCGGCTCTAAGCATCGGGAAAGCCCTTACCTTTGATAAAGCTGAGCATATCCTCCACGTTTTGTGGATACTTCAGATTGCCCATATGCCCACCCCGAGGGTAAATTTTTATTCGCCCATCGAAGGTATCATAAAGAAAGTCGAGCCCTTTCTTGTCAATAATAAAGTCATCCACATTGTGCATCACACCTATATGCCGGGCTTTCTTCAACCACGACTTAAGGCGAGGCAAACCGTTCTGCTCAAATATAAGAGTACGCTGCGCAGCGAGGGATTTTTTCTGATCAAAGTAGATTCCCTTCTGCTTCTCTTCATAAGGAATCAGTACCTTATCTATATAGCATTCAAAGCTGCAAAACATAGCCCGCTTAAAATAAGGAGTTCGGCTATCACTCAGGGTGAATTTGAAAAACCTGGGAATCAGGCTGATGTTCCAGGTCATGACAGCAGAAGTGAAATACAGGGACGCTACTACCAACCTGAAATTGACGCCTATCAGCAGTGCCAGCTCTTCCCTGCTCAGGGCATAAGCGCTTTTTGCCACCTGAACCAACATGGATTCATCGATATCAATACTTTTATGCGTCCGAAAATAAGCAGCCAGCTTGTCAAAGAAATGATTAAAAAGCGTTTTTGCATTATCAACGCCCCGCACGTCGACCAGCAGTAAGCGATCAAGACTATTGACGGTGCGCCGCAGGTCAACAGGAGGATTCACTAACAGCACACGATTAAAGCCAAAGGCGTTCTTTTCGCTGTCTATTCTGGCGATATAAGCAGCGTTGAGCGCACCAAGGCTGTAACCTGTCAGATACCAGCCTTTAATCTGAATTTTTTTAAAGGAGCGAACCCGCCTGACAGACGCTTTCATCAGACGATAAAGATCTTCTGAATCCTGCTGAGTCAGACCGGGTCGATGGGATCGGGAGCCGGAAACAACAAAGTCGTAACTGGTGGGGGATGAGATCTGAATAACATGAAACCCCGCCTGATAGTAAACCTTTTTCAGGAACTCGACCTTGCTGGTATCGAAACGACCACCGGTGCCGGCAATAATAAAAATCAGTGGAGCAGGTTTCTCCTGCCAGGCCAACTTGAAACGGGGTTTGATCACATCCCAGAATATACCCGGTGCACCCTTAACGGTTTCGTCAGCCAATCCTAAAATCGCCTCGCGGACAATACCTTGCCGAAGCTTCACCTGTTGCCCGGGCGGGGTGCCAACGACGGTCGCCAGGAATGGGTCCTTAATAGGAAAGCCATAAGCCCACAGAGTGCCCTGATAGAGAAGAAGCACTAATAACGGAAGCTTTTTCAGGATGGAGGTTAAACGACCACGGCCTTTCGAAAAACATTTTGCCCACGCCACAGTGTCCATGAGTACTACCGGACAAAATGCCTTTCTTTTACTCATATCAGTACTACTGAGTATTTTCCGGTGATGAAATCAACAGGTAAACTGTCCAGTCATGGGTAAACAGTCCGCCGGTGCTGACTTTTTCCAGAGAACCCCTGACCTGCCCATTGAAGGAATACTGAATTTTTTCGCCCTTGTTGTCAGGCAATGCCAACTGCTTTTGCGCCCAACTCTTCGGCAGACATTGACCAATGACGCGGTTGGCTTCATCAAAAGCCTGAGCCGCAGTCTGTTCATCAGGCAGAACACGACTGCATACATAGCTGTAACGATTCGACCACTGCCAGACCTCGCAGCCACCGTTCAGTGGTTGATAGTCTGTCTGCCATATGGTGATTTTGTTGTAGAAAGAAGGTTGTTTACGTATGTCCGAAAAACCATTCTGGCTTTTGGTGAAAATATGCCCGAGATCCTGACAGATCTTGTCCTGATCAACAGTCGGCTTTTCGGTAATCACTTCATCTTTGTTGCTGGCTGGCTGGTCTGCATACCCCGAAACCGGAGCACCTCCTGTCGCCATTAGCGCGGACATCACAAGACTAATTTTAATCGTTTTTTTGTTAAAGACTGATTTCATCGACTTATTCCCTGGTTCTGAAAAACCTCTACCAAGACCTTGCCTGTAAAAACAGGCAAGGTCTCAGACTCAACAAGTCTAGAAAATATAATTCAATTGTGCAGCCACAATATTGGAGCTGTTTTTATAATCGCCTGTTATTGTGCCGTAGGAAGGATCAGGAGTAGTCCTTTGATCCGGAGTGTACTTGGATTCACTGATTTTGCCTTCTTTCAGACTCACATACGCATAGGAAATGTCTATGGAGATATTGGTATCAGGCCTCCAGTTTGCTCCCACAGTAAACCAGTTTCGGTCGGAATCCGGTGTACGCACAGTACGATTATCATCATCGACGGGAGACTCATCAAACATGTAGCCCGCCCTTAGCTTCCACTCTGGCAGTACTTGCCATGTAGCACCAAAACTCCATGCCCAGACATCTTTCCAGTTGATTGGGACGTAGCTGGACAGCATAGAATTATCCGCTCTGACATAAAATTCCTCGAACCGGCTCCAACGAGTCCAGGTGGCCTCTGCCATCAGAGTCCATTCATCGTTGAGCTCATGGGTCAGGCTCAGAGCTGCTTTCTCTGGCATAGTGATATCGAGCTTTGCATCCGATTTCATCTCATCAGGGCTCAAGCCCTCGATTTTTACATCTCCCTCAAGTTCAAAATCAAGTTCCGAGAAGTAGGCAAGGCCGACATAGGTTTTATCATAAACATTCCACAGTGCTCCCAGAGTCCAACCCAATGTTTTAGCATCGCCCTCAATCTTTGCTTTTGCAGCAGGCGCAAGGGGATTGACATTTTGAGTTAATTCTCCTTCCACATAGGAACCGATTAACCCAAAACCAACAGAAAAGTCCTCCTGGAATTTGTAGGAAAATGTTCCCTGCAAGTTGACAGTTTTAACACTGGTTTTATTACCAAAGTAACGACCCACCCAATCCTCGTCATAATCCAGCTCAATACCATTAGGGGCATACCCACTCAGCCCGAAGCTGATTTGCTCATTCAGTGGCATAACAAAATGCCCAAAAGGCACCCCGCTTGTTGACACGAAATCTTCCGTTTTGCCCTGAGCAAACACCGTTCCAGTAGGACCAGTAGGAATAGTATGCTGCCCCTCAAACTCACCTCCCTCAAGAATGATAGCGGAGCCCACTGAAACCTGAGTACCCTCAACATAAGCTATACCCGCCGGGTTATTGGCTGCAATGGAAGCATCCTGAGGGTTGGACGCTCTGCCCGCATAGGCTGTACCCATGTAGCTGGCTGAGTTTTCATTAATACCGTAACCTGCAGAGAAAGCACTACTGGAATGAAAGGAAACTGCCATGGCGGCAAGAAGAGGTGACAGAACAGCCAACCTCTGTCGTAAACACAAAGTCATCTTCAAACCTCATTGTGTGTGTTGTTCTGAAAGGTATAGACGCAGAAACGCTTCCATGCTTTTTTTTTAGAGGCATTAACGACGATTAGTAATCAAGAGATATTAAAAACACAGGAGCTCTGAGCAAATAGCTATATCTCAAAGCTCCTTTCAGGTCAGCGAGCGGTGGGAGGCAGGTCAAAACGGGGGAGAGATAATTTCTTGTAAAGAGCCAAAAGTCTGAGTAACAGAACCAGACCTGCAGACAGGAGTGTTGCCATATTGACTCCAATATAAGATTCCAATACAACAAAAAGAGCACCACCCGCCATAGCGGCAAAGGCGTAGACCTCTTTTTTTAGCACCAGCGGCACTTCACCAGAAAGCAGATCACGGATAGCCCCTCCACCACAACCGGTAAGTACCCCCATCATGACAGAGACAATAGCCGAAGCTCCGAAATCCAGAGCTTTGGTGACACCAATCACAGTAAATACAGCCAGACCCAGCGCATCAGAAAGCAACATCATATGATGGGTTTTCTGATGCCAGCGCCTTACCAGAATCGCCAGCAGGGTTGAGGCAAGAGTAACCAGAACATAATCATGATTTTGCACCCAGAAAACCGGCGTTGCTCCCAGAAGAACATCGCGAATCGTGCCACCCCCCACGGCAGTGGCAAACGCCAGAACCATTGCCCCAAAGATATCCATATCCTTGCGACAGGCCAGCCAGGCACCGCTGATGGCAAACACTGCAGTACCAAATAAATCCAGAATATAGAGCAGCATGAAAGAGAGAATGAATCCGATGAATGAATACCCAAAGTATACGTTCCAAATCGCATAGGCCACATCAGGGCGCTTACTTAATTCAACAGGAACTTTCGTCAAACTCCGAAGCCTTATGCAGGTTCAGATGACACCATGAGTGCCTGTCTTTCAGTTTATATAAAAAACATCTTAAGTATTCAACATGGCCCGATTACTGACGCCTACACAGCAATCAGAGACTCGATTGCCTATTTTTTTAAAATTTTTTTTCTTCTTTTCTCGATACTGTTCCGGATCTCAACCTTCAAGAAAAACCATTAAATATCATTAAGTTAGTAATAAAAAGCCGCACCAAAACATCTTAAATTCATTAAAATAAAAATCGAATACTATTCGAATTACAATTAACACCCAACCCTGTCTTGACTCGACACCTCTAAACAGAGATATTTCGTACTGTCGTTTCAAACGTCCATTGCAGAGCACGTTTAAAACGGCAACAAAAACTAATAATAAGCATAAATAGACCAGCGGTCTTTCGACCAGCGAACCGGAAAAGACTCAAAAAAGAGCAAACAAAGTTCGCAATCAGGCAGCCTCACATCACTTGTTAATCAAAAAGAAGTCATTTCTTTGTGGCTTTCTTTGTAACAAGCAGCCGCCTCAGGTCTTGCCACCGCCAGGAGTTATAATGAAAAGCCACACTCGTTCCTCGCATTTTTCTCTCTCTCCATTAGCTGTAGCCTCCTCCCTGGCTGTTGCACTTTCAGCAGGTCAGGCGGTAGCCGGTGGATTTGAAAAAGCGACGCTCTGGGATGCTGAATACACTGCACTGGCAGGTGCAGCGGTTTCTTCTGTCAGTGATTCCAGTGCCATATTCTTTAACCCGGCCGGTCTGGCTTTTGCGGAGTCTAATGATATTGCTCTGCACTTATCTCCAACCATTACCCAGACAAGCAGTCCTGCGGATGGTACAAACTTTACTGATGGTGAAAAAAACTTTTCCCCTGTTGGCGGCTTTACAGGTCTGTTTAAACTGGATGACAAGTTCACCATGGGTTACGGTATTTATGCTTCCGGTGGTGCGGCTGCCAGTTATGAGGATGTTAAGGTTGGCAGCTCTGCATCAGTCACAGCCGACTACTCTACTGACATCAAAATTATTGAAGCGGGTCTGGGGTTATCATACCGCATCGACAATAACTGGTCCGTTGGGGGTACATATCGCCTGACTTATGCTACTGCCGATATCAACTTGGCGTCAGCCCCCGATGCGTTTGGTGGTGCTCTTGGAGCTTCAGTGGGCTATAACGACCTGAGCGGCTTTAATACCTTCGGTGTTCGTCTGGGTGCCATGTACCGCTCTGATGACGACCGCTGGGGCTGGGGTATCAACTATCGTTCTAAAGTCGATATTGAAGCAGATGGTGATTATAACTACCGAGACGGTAGAGGCTCCGCCTCCATCGTTACAGGAGATGCCACTGCGGAAACAGCACTGCCCATGCTGATATCTACCGGTGTCGACTACCAAGTAGCCCCACACTGGACCCTGTTCGGTGAGATCACATACTCTAAGTACAGCGACATTGAAAAGATCGACTTTAGCTCTGACGATACCACTGTTGCGGTACCTGCAATCAACACCAACTGGGAAGACCAATACAACTACCGCGTTGCTGCCGAGTACACCGGAATCGAAAACTGGGCTCTCAGAGCCGGTTACATTTATACAACAGCTGTTGTACCCGAAGAATATGCTGCACCCACCTTCTCAAGCCCAGCCGATGCCCACAGCTTCACTCTGGGTGCAGGCACCAGCATTCTTGATGGACAAGTGGATCTGGACTTTGCTGCTGTATACGACACAGTTAAGAATGACGATGTAAAAGGGGGTGGTGACCTGACCAGCACTACTAAATCTTATGCTGGTAAGTATGAATCCAGCTCCTACTCCCTCCATGCTTCTGCAACTTACCGCTTCTAAGTCGGTTTGTTAGACGCATAATAGACAAGGCCGCTGATCTAAAGTCTGCGGCTTTGTTTTTTTCTTAGATCATTATTTACTCCCCTCAGCCCAATAGATGTTTACCCTCTCATAAATACAGTTAATGTATTAATCACTCGATCCGACCTCATTATCGTCTCTGGATGAATGTTCCCTACTAATCAAGGTGTATTGAATTAGTTGCAACCATAAATTGAATAATATTCGAATCATAATTAACAAGACGATTCAACTTGAATCAACAATCCAGAAATAGAGTTACTGCTTGCCATAGTTTCAAAAGCTTGTTTTGAAGCACTTTTAAAAGACTTTTTAATAGCTAATTATTTACAAAAAAATAACATTAATTTCGATTAAGAATAAATAAAATAGCCCTCGTTCGACCAGCGAACCAGCAAAAATCCACAAGAGCCACACGGTTCGCAATCAGGCAGATTGATGTCACTTGTTAATAAAAAGAAATCCTTTTTTAAAACAGGGAGCTGCCTGAGGTCTTGCCACCATTAAGGAGTAATAATGAAAAGCCCTACACGTTCCTCGCCTTTTTTCCTCGTTTCCACTCTCGCTGCTGCTGTTTCTGCAGGTCATGCGGTAGCCGGTGGTTTTGAGAAAGCGACGCTCTGGGATGCCGAATACAGTGCACTGGCAGGTGCAGCCGTTTCTTCTGTCGATGATTCCAGTGCCATCTTCTTCAACCCGGCCGGTATGGCTTTTGCGGAGTCCAATGATATTGCTCTGCATGTGTCTCCTACTTTTACTCAGGTAAATGGTCCTGCGGCTGGTGAGCCAAGTTTTATTGAAGGTGAAACCAATTTTTCCCCCGCAGGCGGCCTGACAGGTCTATACAAACTGAACGACAAGTTCACTATGGGTTATGGTGTTTATGCTTCTGGTGGTGCTGCAGCCAAGTATGAAGATGTAACGGTTGGCGATAGAATTGCTGGCGGTGCAGTAGCCAACCCAGTCACAGGCGACTACTCTACTGACATCAAAATTATTGAAGCGGGTCTGGGGTTATCTTATCGCATCAACAATAACTGGTCCGTTGGGGGTACATATCGCCTGACGTATGCCACTGCTGACATCAACCTGCTGGCTACCGAGAATATTGGCATTGGCAACGTTGGAGCTTCTGTTGGCTATAACGACATGAGCGGTTTTAACACCTTCGGTGTCCGTCTGGGAGCTATGTACCGCTCCGATGACAACCGCTGGGGCTGGGGTATCAACTACCGCTCTGAAGTTGATATTGAAGCGGATGGTGATTACAACTACCGAGACGGCACTGGCCCTGACTCAAACGGTACAGGTGATGCAACCGCAGAAACAGCATTACCCATGCAGATCTCTACTGGTATTGATTATCAGGTAGCTCCACACTGGACGCTGTTTGGTGAAGTCACATACTCTGAATACAGCAACAACGAACAGATCAAGTTTACCTCCGATGATGTCAGCGATCTGGCCGTACCCGCAATCAACACCAACTGGGAAGACCAGTACAACTACCGCATCGCAGCCGAGTACACCGGCATTGAGAACTGGGCCCTGAGAGCAGGTTATATTTATACAACAGCTGTTGTACCCGAAGAGTATGCTGCGCCTACCTTCTCTACTCCAGCCAATGCCCACAGCTTCACTCTGGGTGCCGGAACCAGCATTCTTGATGGACAGGTGGATCTGGACTTTGCGGCTGTCTACGACACCGTTGAGAATGACGATGTAAAAGGTGGTGGTCAACTAACTGAGGACACTACATCTTACAGTGGCAAGTATGAATCCAGCTCATACTCCCTCCATGCTTCTGCAACTTACCGTTTCTAAGCCGGTTTTTCAGTAGAAACATACAACAAGGCCGCTGATCAAAAGATTAGCGGCCTTGTTGTTTGGAATTCAAACTGAATTCCCTGCGGCAGTCAGTGATTAAGAATCTGCCCCAAAAACTCCCTGCTACGCTCAGACTTCGGATTATTAAAGAAGACTTCCGGTGTCGCCTCTTCCACGATTTGCCCCTGATCCATAAAGATCATACGATCCGCTACCGTTTTGGCAAAGCCCATTTCATGGGTCACGCAGAGCATGGTCATGCCTTCATTGGCCAGCTCGATCATGACGTCCAGTACTTCCTTGATCATTTCCGGGTCCAGTGCCGAAGTCGGCTCGTCAAACAACATGATTTCCGGGTTCATGCACAGGCTTCGGGCAATTGCCACACGCTGCTGCTGTCCTCCCGAGAGTTGTCCGGGATATTTATCCGCCTGATCGGGAATACGAACGCGCTCCAGGTATTCCATCGCTGTTTTTTCCGCTTCTTTTTTAGCGGTTTTTCTGACCCAGAGCGGCGCCAGCGTGCAGTTTTCAAGTACCGTCAGATGGGGGAACAGATTAAACTGCTGAAACACCATACCGACTTCACGACGGACCTTCTCTATATTTTTCAGGTCCCGGGTCAGCTCTGTGCCATCAACAATAATCTGGCCTTCCTGATGCTCTTCCAGCGCATTGATACAGCGAATCAACGTCGACTTACCCGAGCCGGAAGGCCCGCAGATCACGATCTTTTCGCCACGCACCACATCCAGATTAATATCTCTGAGGACATGAAAGCTGTCGTACCATTTGTTAACCCCATTCAACCTGATGACAGGACTTGCAGGGTCTTTAACTTCCCGGACCATCTTATCCATGAAGACCTCTCATTTTCATTATTCTTGAATTCAATTCTTTTCCAGGCGCTGGCTGTATTTGGACATACCAAAACAGAACAACCAGAACACAAATCCGGCAAACAGATAACCTTCTACGGCACTGCCCAGCCACTCGGGGTCATTCAGGGCCGCCTGAACAATCGAAAGCAGATCAAACAGACCAATCACCAATACCAGACTGGTGTCTTTGAACAGGGCAATAAAGGTATTCACAATGCCGGGAATCACCAGACGAACAGCCTGGGGCAGCACCACCAGCAACATACTCTGCCAGTAGCCCATTCCGAGACTCTGACAGGCTTCTACCTGGCCTCTTGGAATCGCCTGCAATCCACCCCGCACCACTTCTGCCATATAAGCTGACTGGAACATAACGATGCCAATCAGGGCCCGAACCAGTTTGTCGAAAACAATTTCTTCCGGAACAAACAGCGGCAGCATAACCGACGCCATAAACAGGACAGTAATCAGCGGAACGCCACGCCAAAGTTCAATATAGGCGGTACAGAAAGTTCTGATAACCGGCATGGAAGATCGTCTGCCAAGGGCCAGCAAAACGCCTACCGGTAGTGATGCCAACATGCCATAAAGCGCCAGCACCAGTGTCACCATCAAACCACCCCACTTGTGGGTTTCAACCTCGGGCAGACCGAAGTAGCCTCCGGACAGCACCAGCCAGGAGGTCACAGGCAACACCAGCAGTCCCACCCCCAATGCCAGCTTCTTGCCGGGTATGGCCGGAATCATCAGCCAACCCAGAATCAGTGCCAACTGCGCAAAAAACAAATTCACCCGCCAGATTTCACTCTCGGGATAGAAGCCGTAAATAAACTGATCCAGTCGTGCAGTAACAAAAGCCCAGCAGGCACCGTCGACATTACAGGCCGAGCGACTTTCGCCCGTCCAGGTGGCGTCCATGACCGCCCACTGCCAAAAGGGAGGAAGGATCAGATAGAGCCCGTAAATAATGGTCAGTGTCATCAGTGACTGTAAGGGCGTCGCAAACAGCTTCTCCCGCATCCAGCCTAAAACACCCCTCGAGTTGACCGGGGGCTCTCTTGCAGGAATCATTTTTTCTTCCATCTTCGTGCTCTTCATAAAGAGAGTCCTTATCGCTCTACCAGCGATACCCAGCGGTTATACAAGTTCATTAACACGGAGACGGTCAGACTGATCGTGAGATAAACGGCCATGGTCATAGCAATCACCTCAACGGCCTGACCGGTCTGGTTCAGTGTGGTTCCCGCAAATACACTAACAAGATCCGGATAACCTATAGCCGTCGCCAGTGAAGAGTTCTTGATCAGGTTCAGATACTGATTGGTCAGGGGCGGAATAATCACCCGCATGGCCTGGGGAATCACCACCAGACTCAAAACTCTGCGGGGCTTGAGACCCAGAGCCGCAGCGGCTTCCTTCTGACCTTTGCTGACGGACTCAATACCAGAACGAACGACTTCAGCAATAAAAGCCGCAGTATAAATACTCAGAGCAAACCAGAGTGCAGCCAGTTCGGGGATTAAAACCAGACCACCAGAGAAATTAAAACCTTTTAATTCCGGTATCTCCCATTGCAACTGTGCATCTACCAGAAAGCTGGTCAGCAGTGGAATCAGCACAACGAATGAAGCCATTGCCAGCTTGATAAAAAGAATCGTTCGCCCGTTGTTTTCGCCATGTTGACGGTTAAACAACCATGGCCGCATAAAGAGTCTCAGCGTCAGAACAACAGCCAGACAAGCGACAAACACCCAGACAACGGTCACCATGCCAGCATTGAATTCGGGCCAGGGAAGAGAGATACCACGGACATTAAGAAAGACGGCATCAAACAGGCTGATGCTTTGACGGGGGTTGGGCAGAATGCCCAGAACCGCAAAGTACCAGAAGAAAATCTGCAGCAGCAGGGGAATATTCCGGAAAACCTCAATATAAATACTGGCCATTTTTGACAGCAGCCAGTTAGAGGAGAGGCGGGCGACACCGATCAGGAATCCAAGAACGGTGGCAAAGATAACGCCCAGCAATGAGACCAGCAGAGTATTGAGCAAACCCACCAGAAAGGTTCTGCCAAAAGTGTGGCTTTCGTCGTACTCCACCAGAGTTTGGATAATGCCAAAACCTGCGGATTGGGATAAAAAATCAAAACCGGTACTGATACCGCGATGCTCGAGATTCGACAGGGTATTGTTCACTACCCAGGCGACCATTGCCACGACGGCAAGGATCAACAGAACCTGAAAAAGAACAGCCCGCCAGACCGGGTCTCGCCAGAGTCTTACTAACATAGGGTGCCTTTTTTATTAGCCATGAAGAATCCTTTCATGACTTTACTTTTATTTTGCTAAAGGTATTTTGCCAGAGGTATTTGCTATAGGCATCTGATAGCAGAAGGCTGACAACCCTCTTTATTGGGGCTGTCGGCCTTTCAGAACTCTTAGCGGAAAGGAGGTGCGTAGAGAATACCGCCCTGGTTCCACTGGGCATTGAGGCCACGCTCAATCTTCAGAGGAGAGGATGCACCGATATTACGCTCAAAGACTTCACCGTAGTTACCCACTTGCTTCACTACCTGGTAAGCCCAGTCGTCCTTGAGGCCCATGCCTTTGCCTTTTGGACCTTCAATGCCCAACAAACGGCGAACGGAAGGATCGGTTGAGGACTTGCTCTTGTCGATATTGGCTGAAGTCAGACCCAGTTCTTCGGCATTGATCATAGCGAACAGAGACCACTTCACAATGTTGAACCATTGGTCATCACCCTGACGAACCAGTGGCCCCAGAGGCTCTTTCGAAATCACTTCGGGAAGAACGACAGCCTGATCCGGCTTGGACAGACGCAGTCTCAGGGCATAAAGCTGGGATTGGTCAGAAGTCAGGACATCACAACGACCTGAATCAAAACCTTTGGCCGTACCGTCGGAGGTATCAAAGACAACAGGCTGGTATTTCATGCCATTGGTGCGGAAATAATCGGCCAGGTTCAGCTCGGTAGTCGTACCGGACTGAATGCAGATCGCAGCACCATCCAGTTGTTTGGCACTGGTCACACCCAGCTCTTTTTTCACCAGAAAACCCTGACCATCGTAATAACTGACACCGGCAAAGTTGAGACCCAGCGATGCGTCACGGGTGAGTGTCCAGGTGGTATTACGGGAAAGCATGTCAATTTCACCAGACTGCAGAGCGGTAAAACGCTCTTTGGCGGTCAGGGGAATGAATTTAACCTTGGAGGCGTCACCCAGTACCGCAGCTGCTACGCCACGACAGACATCGACATCAATGCCGGACCACTTGCCTTTCTCATCAGGTGTCGCAAAACCCGGCAGACCGGTGTTTACACCACAACTCAGGTAACCTTTGCTTAACACGGTTTCCAGGGTACCGCTATCGGTCTCAGCCTGAGCACCGGTAGCTGCCAGCATAAGAACAGGTGCAACCCATTTTTTGAGTTTTCTTATCATAATCGATCCCGTTTGTTATTTTTTTACTACTTTACAGTAGGCATCTGATACTCGCTGTAACTTACCTAGATTGAGCAGAGCTGACAAGTCCGCCAACAAATAAATCTCTCAGAGACTCAAACCGTTCCACATGGCCCCCTTTATGTTAAACTCTGGCCAATTTTTTACATGAACTACCCATGAAGGACAGACAGTATCCGCCCCCTGCCCTCTTCATGCCACTACTTTTCATGTCACTATTGAGCGATCCATGACCGAACATCTGAGCGAACATTACAAAGCCATTCTCGAATCCCTGGGAGAAGATATTCACCGTGATGGCCTGAGAGAAACCCCGAAACGTGCCGCCAAGGCCATGCAGTTCCTGACACGCGGTTATGAGCAAAGCCTTGAGGATATTGTCAATAACGCGGTGTTCGAATCCGATATCAGCGAAATGGTGGTCGTCAGGGATATTGAACTCTACTCCATGTGCGAACACCACATGCTGCCCTTTATTGGCAAGTGCCACATTGGTTACATACCTGATGGCAAAGTGCTCGGCTTGTCCAAGTTCGCCCGCATTGTGGATATGTTTGCCCGTCGTCTACAGATCCAGGAAAACATGACCAGGCAGATTGCCGACGCAATTGTTGAAGCTACGGGTGCAAAAGGGGTGGGTGTTGTCATTGAAGCCAAACACATGTGTATGATGATGCGTGGTGTCGAAAAGCAGAACTCTTCCATGACCTCCTCTGTCATGCTGGGCCTGATGCGTGAAAACCAGCCTTCCCGTCAGGAATTCCTGCAGTTTATCCGTAACAAATAATCCGCTGTCGTATAAGGGAGCCTTAACGGCTCCCCTTTTCAGGGCCGTGGCACGAGGTATATATTCCTGTAAGATTGCGTTATTTTCCGACAAATGGGACACCCCCGCTGCTCCCGTACAAATCGTTCAGCACAAGTCTTGCACAAACCAGCGTGTCCACAAGGCTCTAGTGCCGTCATTTCATGCGGTGGTTCGAAACAAACTGGACATTTAGCGGTTTCACATGGGGCGCCCCCAACGGCTCCAGCTTCCTCCGTTAGAGTTTGGCTTGCTAATTCCTGTCGCAGCTGGGCTATCAGTTCATTTTGTTGTTGAATGACTACAGCCGGGTTTTGCTGCGCAGAATCTGGATCCTCACCAGAAGCCTCAAACTCAACTTCAAACTCCCTGCTGTCGCCTGAACCTCGAAAATAATTCGATAGATAGTCCAGAGTTTCTGACGATTCTGCCTGCACTGGCACAGAGGGTGTGGTGCAAATACCCATAATAGCCTCTGTAAACTCTTGCATACCCTCCATGGTAAACATGACCTGAGGTACAGGGCGTAAATGTCCAGAGGGGCAAAAACGAGCCAAGTTCCAGTAGATAGTAGCCATAATCTCGTAGGGTAAGTACCCTCGCAGCAATGCTTCCAGTGTCCCCGGCCATTCCCGCCCTGAGTTGATGCTGTGGAAAGCTGCTGATGCCATTGCAGTCAGACCAATTAGAAGTGCTATTTCCGTGTCGAATCCGGCTGCCATAAATTGACCGGCAATGCTGCTCGGTGAACTGTATTCATTAATATTTTCAGAAAGCCAACCAAGGAAAAATGCCCGATTGTAGGTTATTCCGGTATATCTCTTACGCAGCACGGTAAAATTGTTAGTAAAGTCATTGCCAGAAAGAAAATGAGGACCAAGAAAAGCCAGAAGCATCAGGACTAAATTGTTATTAAGTCCAACATGATTGGACTGACTTGCTCCCCAATCTGAAGAGAAATAATGAAAATAAGGATTTCTCCGGCCACCTCTCATTACAGACGAAAAAAAATGTTCAAAGAGGCTTTGTGCTATTGCTTTAATTAGCGCTTTCTTGTCAGGACTTTGTACATTGGTCTGATTTATATTTATAGCGAACATATAATGTATTAGTCTCAGCATTCTTTGAATGCGAGTTTTTTGATCATATCGATCGTTAGTCCTGTTCACATAATGAAAATAAAATCTGATCAGACGTCCAAAATCTTGCTCATCAACCTCGTAATTTCCGCTGATTTCAAATCGCTCATCTCCAGACAGGTCGTCAGAGGTTAAATTAAGTCCGACAAAACCAATGCGGATGTTTTCAAATGGGCTTTGATAAGCCTGCCTTTGTTGTTCGTTTAAAGGTGGATTTGTGTTTGCCTTACGATACCTGCGAAATTCTTCAAGGCCGTAGGTGTCGTTTGCCAGCACCTGCTGATAAAAAAACAAAAATACTGAAAACAAAAGTGTCTTTAAGGCACATCCTATGGTCATACTCTCACCTGCATTCGTTAAAACAGCTGCACAACTATTAATGAGCTTTACGTGAGCCCCCCTGAGCCTATTTATATAGGCCATGGAGACCCACAGAAAAAGCTGACCCGGATGTTGCCATTACAGCAATCACCTCAAGCCTGCTCTCGGGTGTATCCCGATGGAGAGAAAGCAGTGACTTTTTAGCCGGACAGAAGATGGGACAAACAGCGTTAGTCTGCTCCAGACATTGATCGTCAGTTGTCTTCTTGCAGGCATTGATCCATACAACTACTTCGTAGATTTGCTCCAGCGCATCAGGCAATCTGGCACTGTGCACACATTCAAGGAAGAGACATGTCGATAACTCTAATGACTGATAAGCTAGCTTCCCGACAAAAGGGACAGTCCCTCTGCTCGTTTATAATTCGCTCAGCACAATTCTTGCAAAAACCAGCATGCCCACAACTCTGTAACAGCATAATGTCTTCCAGTGGTGTGCGACATAGTGGGCATTTTTTGACTGCTCCTGAGGCTCCTCCAACTGCACCAGCTTCCCCCCTCTCGGACTGGATTGCTAATTCCCGTCGCAGTTCGGCTATCAGTTCATTTTGTTGTTGAATCACTTTTGACGCATCCTCATGCTCCGTATCTGTTTCCTCAATATGACCATCACTGTCCGAGCTCTCAGAAGAATCCACTGAGTGGCCCCGCCTTTCTGGCGGTGATGCAGGTGTGGGGTCAATACCCAAAATACTGTTTGTAAACTCATGCATACCATTCACGGTAAACATAACGATAGGTACTGGATACGATCGTCCAGCGTGGCAATGAATGACTATATTTCTGTAGACAACATCCAGAAGTTCGTATGGCAAGTAACTTATCAGCAAGGTTTCCAGGGTCTCTTGCCATTCCCTTCCTGAATTAATGCGCTGGATAGCCGCTGATGCCATTGCAGTTAATCCGATTAAAAGTGCTGTTCCTGCGTCCAATTCAGCTGTATCTAATTGATTGGCAAGACTTTGCGGAGAATGATATTCATTGATATTTACAGAAAGTAATTCACGTTCAAATGCATGATAGTAGCTTGTTCTGGTGTAGCTGTTATGCAGCACTTTAAAGTGGTCATATAATTGATTCTGTAAAAGAAAGTGGGGACCAAGAAAAGTCATCAGAAATAAATCTTTATTAACATTGTCATAACTGTAATGATTCGCTGTGAATTCAAAATCATAATAATGGAAATAATGTTCACTCCCGTCATTTATACTTTCCGACAAAAAGTTTTTCTCAAAGAGGCTTTCTGCTATTGCATTTATTCTTCGTTTATCTTCGGGGTTTTTCCCATTGGTCCTGTTTATATTTATAGTGAATATAAAATTCATTAGTCTCAGCATTTTTTGAATGCGAAGTTTTCGAGATTGTTCAGTCGCGTTGACATAATCAAAATAAAAGTTATTCAAACGATTAAAGTCTTGCTCAGAAATCTCGTAATCATCACAGATTTCCAGTCGCTCATCTCCCGATACAGTGTCAGAAGCTAAATTAAGCCTGACAAAACCAATACGAATGTTTTCAAGAGGGGGTATGGCGGGCTGACCTGTGCAACTTTGTTGTTTTTCTGAAGGCGGTTTCCAGTTTTTCTTTTGATGCTGCCGGAATTCTTCAAGGTCATAGGTGTCGTTTGCCAGCCCCTGCTGATAAAAAAACAAAAATACTGAAAACACAAGCATCTTTAAGGCACATTCTATGGTCATACTTCCACCTGAATTCCTTGAAACAGCTGCCATCCGATCTCGACAAATAGCGTGGTCTGAACCCCGCTCGAACGCTTTCTCTTGATAATGGGTACAAACTGACTCTATCGTTCCCATGGAGTCAGAGTATCAGGCAATAAACTTGCACTGCATACACATTCAATGAGGGGGCATTAAGAATATCTTTCTGAATGATTCCGGTTCTTTCCGACAAACAGGACATCCCCTCTGTTCCCGAACAAATCGCTCAGCACAAACCCTGCATAAACCCGCGTGTCCACAAGTTTCTAATAACGTTATTTCTTGCAGTGGTTCGAAACAAACCGGACATTCTATGACTTTTTCTGGGGCTCCTCCCACTGCACCGGCTTCCTCCGCTCTGTGTTGGCTTGCTATTTCCTGTCGTAGTTGGGCTATCAGTTCATTTTGTTGCTGAATGACTATTGACTGATCCTGATGCCCGGAATCCAACGCCTCACCAGGCTCCTCAACCTCATTGTCTGAATCCAGTGAATAATCCGATTGATAGTCCAGGCTTTCTGACGATGATGCCGATGATATCGCAGGTTCAGGGTTAATAGCCAAAATACTATGCGTAAAATCTTGCCTGCCACTCAAGGTGTACATAACCGTGGGGACAGGGAAGATGCGTCCGTTGTGGCAAAGGCTGGCTAAATTATTGTAGATAGTGGCCAGAAGTTCGTCTGGTAAGTGACACATCAACAAGGTTTCCAGTGCCTCTGGCCATCTCTGTCCTGAATACAGGCACCGGGAAGCGGCTGGTGCCATTGCGGTTAAGCCAATTAGAAGTGCTGTCTCTGTGTCCAGTGCGGCTGCAGTCAATTGATTGGCAATGCTTTGCGGAGAATTATATTCATTGACATCTCCAGCAAGCAGCTCACAGGAGAATGCTCGACCGTAGCTTTTTTTGGTATAGCGTCTTTGAAGCACGCTAAACCATTCAGACAAGTCATACCGAGAAAGATAATGGGGACCAAGAAAAGCAAGAAACATCAAGATTAAACCGTTATTAACACCGGCATTATAAGACCTATCGTCTGCTGGAACTGAATGAAAATAAAGGAAATAAGGATTCCTTCGGCCGTTTACATTGTCAGATAAAAACAATTGCTCAAAGAGGCTTTTTGCCATTGTAGTTATTAATTCTTTCTCTTCCGGGCTTTGTCCCATGAACGTATTCATATTGATATCGAACATACGGTGTATGAGTCTCAGTGCCGTTAGAATATGTGTTTTTCGATAGTTAGGATCACCTATGTTCATATAGTTAAAAAAAAAGTTTAGCAGTCGTTGAAAGTCTTGCTCAGAAACCTCGTAATTTTCACAGATTTCCAGTCGCACATCTCCAAACAAATCGTCAGATTCTAAATTAAGCCTGACAAAGCCAATGCGGATGTTTTCAAGTGGGCCCATGACAGGCTGGCCTGATTGCCTCTGTTTTTTCTTTGAAGGTGGTTTCCAGTTTGTTTTTTGGTACTCGCGAAATCTTTCAAGATCATAACTATCATTTGCCATCAACTGGTGAGAAAAAAACAACAACATTGAAAACAAAAGTGTCTTTAAGGAACATGGTCTTACCATACTTTCACCTGTATTCGTTATAACAGCTGCACTGCTATTAATGAGTTTTGTATGAGCGTCCCTGGCAACTACTTATGGTCATAATGACCAATAAGAAAAGCTTATTCTGATGCAGCCGGGGAGATGACAACCCATTTTCAATGAAAAGACATATCCAAAAGCCTTTTGTATGATTCCGATTTTACCCGACAAAAGGGACAGCCGGTCTGCTCCCGTATAATTCGCTCAATACAAATCTGGCACAAACCAGCGTGTTCACAACTTTTAAAACCCATTACTTCTTGCAGTGGCTCGTGACAAACTCCACATTTTTTGGTGACTCCTGCTGCTCCTCCAATTGCACCCGCTTCCTCCGTTGCAGTTTGGCTTGCCAACTCACTTCGTAACTGGGCTATCAGTTCATTTTGTTGTTGAATGACTATTGATTGATCCTGATGCTCAGGATCCGATTCCTCAAGAAAAAACTCAGTCTCTGAACTCTCAGAATAATCCAATCGATTGTCCGGGCTTTCTGACGATAATGCGTGGGGGTCAATACCTATAATACTGTATGTAAACTCTTGCATACCGCCCGCTGTAAACATAACCATAGGTATAGTGTACGATGACACAGGATGACAATGTTCGTCTATATTGCTGTAGATAACGGCCAAAAGTTCGTCTGGCAAGTGTCTTCGTAACAAAGCTTCCAGTGTCTCATGCCATTCCAGTCCTAAATGCATGTGCCGAAAAGCTGATGCTGCCATTGCAGTCAAACCGATTAAAAGTGCTATACCTGCGTCCAATTCAGCTGCTTTTAATTGATTGGCAAGACTTTGCGGAGAGTCATATTCATTGATATTTTCAGAAAGCAATTCACGGTCGAATGCTTGCTCGCAGCTTTTATCGGCATAGCTATTATGAAGTACGTCAAAGTAAGCATATAAGTCATTCTGAAAAAGAAAGTGGGGCCCAAGAAAAGCAAGATACATCAGGACTAAATCATTATTAACACCGAGAAAATTCGACTGATTTTCTGTCGAATCCGGATAGAAATAATGGAAATAAGGATTGATTCTGTCGTTTACCCTGACAGACAAAAACTTTTTTTCAAAAAGTCTTGTTGCTTTTGCATTTGCCAACGGTTTCTTTTCCGGGCTTTGTTTATTGATCATATTTATGTTCATAGCGAATATACGACTCAACAGTCTAAGTACTCTTTGAATGCGATCTTTTCGATGCTGAAGCTCACCCATATTCACATAATCAAAATAAAAGTTGTTCAGCCGATTAAAGTCTTGCTCATCAACTTCGTAATCTTCACAGATTTCCAGCCGCCTATCTCCAGATACATCGTCAGATTCCAGATCGAGTCTTACATAACCAATACGGATGTTTTCAAGTGTGCTCACTGCGGGTTGACCTGTAAGCCTTTGTTGTTTTTTTGAAGGCGGCTGGCAGTTTGTCATATGATGCTGGCGAAATTCTTCAAGGTTATAGGTATCATTTGCCACCCCCTGCTGATAAAAAAACAAAAACACTAAAAACAAAAGCGTCTTTAAGGCGCATAGCATGGCCATACTTTCTCCTTCACTGATTGAAACAGATGTACCACTACCAATAATGAGCCTTGTGTGAGCGTCCTCGGCACATATTTATACTGGCTACGGAGAGCAATAGAAAAAGCTGATCCGGATGTTACCATTGACGCTAATCATGTGTAGTCTAGCCTCTGATGTATCCCGATGGGGAGAAAGAACTGACTTTTTTGGCTGAACAAAAAGAACGTTCAGATAACCCTGCCCTGTTCCAGACATTATTTGTCAGCTGTCTTCTTTAAGGCATTAATCCTTACAAGTACTTCGTCGATGTGCTTCAAAGCGCCAGGCAATAGACCGGCACTGTTCACACATTCAGGGTAAAGACATGTCGAGAATCTTCATGCATGACAAGGGTACGTTCCGACAAAAAGGACATTCCCTCTCCTCACGTATGAGTCGCTCAGCACAATTCCTGCAAAAACCAGCGTGTCCACAACTATGTAACGCTACAAGGTCTGTCAGGCGGTCGGTACAAAGTGGGCATTTTTTGGTTTCTGCTGAGGCTCCCCCGACAGCACCCGCTTCCTCCGTTGCGGATTGGCTTGCCAATTCCTGTCGAAGTTGGCCTATCAGTTCATTTTGTTGCTGAACGACGATTGACTGATCCTCGAAATCCGATTCCTCAAGAGAAGAATCACTGTCTGAAAGCTCATGATAATCCACTAAAAATTCCAGACTTTCTAACGATGCTGCCTCCGATAAAGGCACGGGGTTAATACCCACAATGCTGTGTGTAAATATTTGCATACCATACACGGAGTACATAAGCGCAGGTTCAGGGCGTGAGTTTCCAGAGCGGCAATGCCTGGCTATATTGCTGTAGACAATCGACAGAAGCTCGAACGGCAAGCATCTTATCAATACGGTTTCCAGTGTTTGCAGCAATTCCAGTCCTGAATTCATGCGCTGGAAAGCGGCTGATGCCATTGTAGTTAAACCGATTAGAAGCGCTGTGCCTGCGTCCAATCCGGCTGCATTTAATTGACTGGCAAGGCTTTCTGGAGAATGATACTCATCGATATTTTCTGAAAGCAATGCACAATCAAATGCTTGATTGCAGCTTACTCCGGTATATATGTTTTGCAATATCCTAATGCTGGTATACAAGCCAATCTTGGAAAGAAAGTGAGGCCCAAGAAAAGCAAGAAACATCAGGGCCAGACCGTTGTCAACATCAGCATAACTGGATGAATATACGTTCGGAGCTATATAGAAATAATTCAAATATGGATTGGTTCTGCCATTTACGTTGACAGACATAAACAGTTGATCAAAAAGGCTTTTTGCCATTGCATTGATTAACACTTGCTCTGCTCGACTTTGAACAGTAAATCTATTTATATTAATAGCGAATATACGATGTATAAGTCTCAATACACTTTGAATGCGAACTTTTCGACGTTGAGGTTCACCCATATTCACATAATCAAAATAAAAGCTCTCCAGACGTTTAAAGTCTTGCTCAGCAACCTCGTAATTTTCAAAAATTTCCAGTCGCTCATCTCCAGATACATCGTCAGAAGCTAAATTAAGCCTTACAAAGCCAAGACGCATGTTTTCAAGTGGTTTCATGGCCGGTTGACCTGTACTGTTTTGTTGTTTTTCCGAAGGCTGTTTCCCGTTTGTCTTTTTATGATGGCGATATTCTTCAAGGTTGTAAGTATCGTTTGCCAGGCTCTGCTGAAAAAAAAACAAAAATACTAAAAACAAAAGTATCCTTAAGGCGCATAGCATGGTCATATTTTCACCTTCACTCGTTGAAGCTGTACTACTGTTAACGTTCTTTTTGTGAGTTCCCAGGCACATATTTACACAGGCTATGAAGAGCAATTGAAAAAGCGGATCCGGATGTTGCCATTGACAACAATCACATGCAGTCTAGTCCCCAATGTATCCCGATGGGGAGAAAAAACTGGCCTTTTTAGCTGAACAAAAAGAACGTTCAGATAACCCTGCCCTGTTCCAGACGTTACTTGACAGTTGTCTTCTTTCAGGCATAGATTCTTATAAGTACTTCGTCGATGTGTTTCAAAACATCAGGCAATAGACTGGTGCTGTGCAGAGATTCAGCGTAAAGACATGTCGAGAATCTTCATGTATGACAAGGGCACGCTCCGACAAAAGGGACATTCCCTCTCCTCACGTATGAGTCGCTCAACACAATTCTTGCAAAAACCAGCGTGTCCACAGCTTTGTAACGCTATAACGTTTGTCAAGCGGTCGGTACAAAGTGGACATTTTTTGGTTTCTGCTGAGGCACCTCCAACAGCACCCGCTTCCTCCTTTTCAGTTTGGTTTGCTAATTCTTGCCTCAGCTCGGCTATCAGTTCATTTTGTTGTTGAACGACTATTGACAGATCCTGATCCCCTGAATCCGAATCATCAACAGAACCCTCGCTGTCTGAACCTTCATTATCTGAAAGCACAATATAATCCACGAGAAAGTTCAGACTTTCTGCCGATGATGCCAATAATAATGTAGATGTAGGGTCAAAACCCAAAATACTGTTTGTAAACTCTTGCATGCTATATAAGGTATACATAACCCCAGGTACAGGGCACGAGCGTCCAGGGCGGCAATGGCAGGCTATATTGCTGTAGATAATGGGCAGAAGCTCGAATGGCGAGCATCTTATCAACAAGTTTTCCAGTGTCTCCTGCGATTCCAGTTCTGAATTCATGCGCTGAAAAGCAGCTGATGCCATTGCAGTTAAACCGATTAGAAGCGCTGTTCCTGCGTCCAGCCCAGCTGCATTTAATTGATTGGCAAGGCTTTGCGGAGAATTATATTCATTGATATTTTCACAGAGCAGCGCACTGTCGAATGCTTGATCGAAGCTTTGCCCGGTATATATGCCAGCCAACATAACAAAGCTGGTAAAAAGTTGTTCCTTGTAAAGAAAGTGAGGACCAAGAAAAGCAAGAACTATCAGAACCAGATCGTTATTAACATCAGCATAATCAGACAGAGGGGCCTCCGGAATTGAATAGAAATAATTGAAATAAGGATTGCTTTTGCCATTTATGTTGACAGTCGAAAAAAACTGTTCAAAAAGGCTTTGTGCCGTTGTAATGATTATCTTTTTCTCTTCCCGGCTTTGTTCATTGGTCATATTTATATTCATAGCGAATATACGATGTAATAGTCTCAGCATTCTTTGAATGCGAACTTTTCGATATTGAGGATCACCCATTTCCACATAATCGAAATAAAAGTTGTGCAGACGTTTAAAGTCTTGCTCAGCAACCTCGTAATTTTCACAAATTTGCAGTCGCTCATCTCCAGACACATCGTCAGAGACTAAATTAAGCTTGACAAAACCTATGCGGATATTTTCAATAGGGCTCATGCCGAGCTGACCCGTGCATTTTTGTTGCTCTTTTGAAAGCTCTTTCCAGTTTTTTATTTGATGATCGCGAAATTTTTCAAGGCGATAGGTGTCGTTTGCCAGCCCCTGCTGATAAAAAAAAACACTGAAAACAAAAGCGTTTTTAAGGCAAATGATATGGCCATACTTTCACCTGCATTCGTCAAAACAGCTGCACTACTATTAATGATCTTTCTGTGATCTTCCTTAGCACATACTTTTATAGGACATGGAAAGCAATAGAAAAAGCTGATCCGGATATTGCCATTAACACCCATCTCCTGAAGCCTTGTCTCGGGTGTACCCCACTGGGGAGAAGAGTGCCGATCCCACTCATCCGGAAGGAGAAGCATCAGACTGGCACTGTGCCACGTTCAAGGAAAAGACATGTCGATAACCCTTATGAATGATGAGGGCTTTTCCCGACAAAAGGGACAGTGCCTCTGTTCATCTATGATTCGCTTAGCACAATCTTTGCAAAAACCAGCGTGTCCACAACGTGCCAACAACAGGTTCCTCACTAGAACCTTCACTGTCTGAATCCTCAGAATAAAACGTTATGTAATGTAAAAACCTTATATGGCGGCTTTCTGACGATGATGCAGGTGTGAGGTCAATACCCAAAATACTCTGTGTAAACTCCTGGATACTGCTCACTGTCGACATAACCCCAGGTACAGGGCGCGAGGGAGGGAGGGAGGCAATGGCGGGCTATATTTTTGTAGACAATAGGCAGAAAACCGAATGGAAGGTATTTTAACAACACGGTTTCCAGTTTTTCTTTTGATGATGACGAAATTCCTCAAGTCCGTAGGTATCGTTTGCCAGCCCCTGCTGATAAAAAACAAAAATAGTGAAAACAAAAACGTCTTTAAGGCACATGGTAGGGTCATACTTTAACCTGCATTCGTTAACAGAGCTTGCGACCGTTAATGAGCTTTGCATCAGCATCCTTTGGCACACATGTATATAAGTACCTAACCAGTTGGTTTCGCATATTCTGGACGGCGGCTTTTTCCATCCTTCTGCGTTCCAACTCTGGTTGCGTAGCTATGGCTACGCGCCCGTCGTTGCGCCTTGAAGGATGAAAAAATCCACTCGCCAGAATATGCGAAACCAACTGGCCAGGTAATTAGTCTACAGAGACCCATAGAAAAAGCTGATCTGGATGTTGCCATTGATACCAGTCACCTGCAGCCTGGTCTCAGGTGTATATGCCGGGGAAAAGTGCTGACCGCACTGAACAGGAAGGAGAAGCATCAGACTGGCACTGCGCGTACATTCAAGGTAAAGACATCTCAGGAGCCTTCATGTATGACAAGGGTACGTTCCGACAAAAGAGACATTCGCTCTGCTCATATATAAGTCGATCAGCACAAGTATTGCAAAAGCCGGAGTCTTCACAACAATCTAACACGATAATATCTGTCAGTGGGTCGGCACAAAGTGGACATTTTTTGGTTCCTGCCGAGGCTCCTCCGACAGCACCCGTTTCCTCCGTAGCAGGTTGGTCTGCTGATTCCTCCCGTAGTTCGGTTATCAGTTCATTTTGTTGCTTTATGACTATTAGCTGATCCTGATGCTCAGAATGCGGCTCCCCGTCAGGGTCCTCAGCCTGATTGTCTGAACCCTGAGAATAATCCGATTGACAGTCCGGACTTTGAGAAGATTCTGCTTGCAATAATGCAGACTCAGCCGTGTCGTCAATACCCAAAATAACCTGTGTAAACTCTTGCATACCCTCTACGGTAAACATGACCTCAGGTACAGGCCATGAACGTCCTGCAGGAAAAAGGCCAACCAAACTCCAGTAGACAGTGCCCAGAATCTCGCAGGGTAAGTATCTTTGCAACAAAGTTTCCAGTGTCTCTGGCCATTCCTGCCCTGAGTTGAGGCTCTGGAAAGCTGCTGATGCCATTGCAGTTAAACCAATTAGAAGTGCTGTTTCTGTGTCCAATCCGGCTGCAGTGAAATAACTGGCAATGCTATGTGGAGAATTTTCATTGATATTTTCATAAAGCGATCCACGGGATAATGCCCGATCGTAGCTTTTTTCAGTATAACTGTTACGCAGCACGGTAAAGTAGTTATCAAAATCATTGCTGAAAAGAAAATGAGGACCAAGAAAAGTCAGAAGCATCAGGACTAAACCATTATTTAAACCGACATAGTCGGACTGACTTGCTAGCGAATCTAAAGAGAAATAATGGAAATAAGGATTTTTCCCGCCATTTCTCATTTCAGAAGAAAAAAAACATTCGAAGAGGCTTTGTGCTGCAACTCTGATTAGCTCTTTTTTGTCAGGGCTTGCTCCATTGATCTGGTTTATATTTATAGCGAATATATGATGTATCAGTCTCAGTACTCTTTGAGTGCGCATTTTTCGATCATTTTGAGTATCAGTACTGTTCACATAGTTAAAATAAAAGTTGACCAGAAGCCTAAAGTCTTGCTCAGTAACCTCGTAATTTTCACAGATTTCCAGTCGGCCATCTCCAGATACATCGTCAGATTCCATATTAAGTCTGACAAAACCAATACAGATGTTTTCAAGTGGACTCATGGCGGGTTGACCTGTGCAACTTTGTTGTTCTTTTGAAAGCGGTTTCCAGTTTTTCATTTGATACTTGCGAAACTCTTCAAGATCATAGGTGTCATTTGCCAGCCCCTGCTGATAAAAAAACAAAATTACTGAAAACAAAAGCGTCTTTAAGGCATATTGTGGGATCATACTTTAACCTGCACTCGTTAAAAAAGCTTCCTGTTGTTAATGGGCTTTTTATCAGCATCCTTGGCACACATTCAGGGCAAAGACATATCGATAACCTTCATGTATGACAAGGGTATTTCCCGACAATAGGGACATTCTCTCTGCTCATTTATAAGCCGCTCAGCACAAGTCTTGCAAAAACCGGCATGTCCACAACGATTTAACACTGTAATGTCTGTTAATGGGTCGGTACAAATTGGACATTTTTTAGTTCCTGCTAAAGCGCCTCCGACAGCACCCACTTCTTCCGTTGCTGATTGGTTTGCCAATTCCTGTCGTAATTGACCTATCAGTTCATTTTGTTGCCGAACGACTACTGACTGATCCTGATCCTCAGAATCCGACTCCTCAAGAGCAAACTCATTGTATGAACCTAAACTATCTGAGCCTTCACTATCTGAAAGCTCAATATAATCCATTAGAAATTTCAGACTTTCGAACGATGATGCCTCCGTTAAAGGTGTGAGGTTAATACCCATAATACTGGATATAAATTCTTGCATGCCATTCACGGTATGCATAAACGCAGGTACAGGGCATGAGCGTCCCGGGCGACAATGCCTGGCTGCATTACTGTAGATAATCGGCAGAAGCTCGTAGGGCAAGCATCTTATCAACAAGTTTTCCAGTGTCTCCCCTGACTCCAGTCCTGAATCAATGCGCTGGAAAGCCGCTGATGCCATTGCAGTTAAACCGATCAGAAGCGCTATTCCTGCGTCCAATTCGGCTGCTTTCAATTGACTTGAAAGCGACTGCGGACAATCATATGCATTGATATTTTCACAAAGCAATGCACGGTCGAATGCTTGATCGCAGCTTTCTCCGGTGTATATGTCAGCCAAGATACAAAAGTAGGTATAAAGTCGATCCCTGGAAAGAAAGTTGGGTGCAAGAAAAGCAAGAAACATCAGGACCAGACCGTTATTAACCCCAACATAATTGCACTGTTTTTCCCCCTGAACTAAATGAAAATAATTGAAATAGGGATTACTTCTGCCATTTATGTTGACAGACAAAAACAGTTGATCAAAAAGGCTTCTTGCCGTTGTATAGACCACCCCTTTCTCTAAGCGGCTTTGACTATTGAACCTGTTTATATTAATAGCGAATATACGATGTATGAGTCTCAATACTCTTTGAATGCGATTTTTTCGAAATTCAGGATTACCCGTGTTCACATAATTAAAATAAAAGTTGGTCATACGATTAAAGTCTTGCTCATCAACTTCGTAAGTTTCACAGGTTTCCAGTCGCTCATCTCCGGATAGGTCATCAGATTCTAAGTTAAGCCTGACAAAGCCAATACGAATATTTTCAAGTGGGCTTATGTCGGATTGATCTCTGCAGTTTTGTTGCTCTTTTGAAAGGGGTTTCCAGTTTTTCATTTGATAGTTACGAAATTTTTCAAGACGATAGGTGTCGTTTGCAAGCCCCTGCTGATAAAAAAACAAAAACATTGAAAACAAAAGTGTCTTTAAGACACATGTTATAGCCATACTTTCACCTGTATTCGTTAAAAAAGCCACATTGCTATCAGTGAGCCTTATGTGAGCTTCCTTAGCACATATATTTATAGGCTATGAAGACCCATAGAAAAAGCAGGTCTGGATGTTGCCATTGAGGCCAGCCACTTGTTGTCCGGTCTCAGTTCTATCCCGATAAAAAAATAAAAAAATAAGACACCCATAAAAAAATAAGACACCCATAAAAATAAAAACAAGACCTTCAAAAACTGTATTCCCAAAAAGGATCAGAAAATCTATCTTCAAGTAGCGTATCATTGAGCCACACATCGCCATCCAACGAACAAAGGCTGTCCAAGCCATAATTCAGACAATGCAAATCCATTCCGACATAAGTCGAAGAGATAAAGAGAGGGTCTTTGACGTCTTAACTGACTTCTACGCTAACCTGTCAGGTACAAACGACTGCAGGCGTTTAAACCTCGAAGCCACTTCTGTCCGGCTTCAAGTGCATAAGCCTTCATCGCCTTCAGACGGCCAACTGCCCGATAAAAACGATTATTCCATTGCATGGTTTTCAGCCACTCATCCGGATCAATGTCCAACCTTTGAAGAATCGGAGGGGTGCACGACGGGATGGAACCTTTCTTATCTGTTCTGACAATGCGACCGCTCCAGTCAACCAGTTCCAGATAGTCGTGAAGAAGGTAGGGAAGGGCAACGTCCGTTTCCTGTCCCTGCAAACAGAAAGGTTTCAGGGTCAGCGGCTGTTTTTTAGTCTCAGAATGTGTAACCTGCTCCACCCGTTCCTGAATCGACGTGTAGTTCGACTCTTCCGGTGTTTCTGCCTTTCCAGCCCGAATCGGATTCAAGTCAACGTAGGTCATGCAGGTCAGTAACGCTGCTTCGTCCAGCAATGCCTGGCTTTTAAAGCGTCCTTCCCAGAAGCGTCCTTTACACTCGTCTTCTTTGTTGGCCTCACGAGCAAGATGTTCATTCAGGCAGCGCATAAACCAGCTGATATCCGCTAAACGACGCCGGTATTCCTCAGCATATTCATCAATACGGGCCAATTCAGCGCTGCCCAATTTGTCAGCGGCCAGATGCCTTTGCACCAGAAGTGGACCTCTGAACAAGGTCGTCCAACGATGCAGCACTTCATTCCGTGACCAGCTCCTGGCAGATGACTGATTGATATGCAAAACCACATGATAATGATTCGACATGACAGCGTAAGCGCAAACTTCGATAGCAAAGACTGAAACGAGTTCCTGAAGTTTATCCACCACCCATTGGCGGCGATGCTCGTAATTCTTGCCAGTCAGGTGGTTCTCTCCACAGAGGTAAGCCTGACGAACACATCTTGCCATGCAGTGGTAATAAGGCGTTGAGCCGGGGTCAATCAGAGTATTGCGGGCCTGAGCCATGAACTCACCTGTCTGGGTAAAAAATCAGTGATGGGTGAAAAAGTAGACCAGGTGGATGGGGAAGCAAATTTATGGGTGTCTTTTTTTTTGGTAATAAGGCGTTGAGCCGGGGTCAATCAGAGTATTGCGGGCCTGAGCCATGAACTCACCTGTCTGGGTAAAAAATCAGTGATGGGTGAAAAAGTAGACCAGGTGGATGGGGAAGCAAATTTATGGGTGTCTTTTTTTTTGATGGGGAAGCAAATTTATGGATGTCTTTTTTTGCTAAAAATCAGTGATGGGTGAAAAAGTAGACTAGGTGGATGGGGAAGCAAATTTATGGATGTCTTTTTTTGCTTCTTCTCCATGGGTTACTCGATGGGTGTCTTTTTTTTCTGGCTCAAAGGGCTATGCTCGTTTTCCGCCTGACCATATCACCAAGTCCACTGGGTATGGGTAGGGCTTTTAACACCGAAACATCCAACCTTTAAGCCTGCAAGTTATGAGATACCGGAATGCCAAAAAGACAGGACAGAAAGACAGGACAGACACCCTGGAGTCAAAAACTGTCATTTTCATAAAATCCAAACAAACCTGTAACATTACTGAAATATTCCCCCCCTATCCTTGCACCCATCAAATTTTGAGGTAACAGAAAAATATTTTGCACAACCCACTGACAGATTAAGGCACGGCAAAAGATTTTTCTTTGTAAACGCAAGTACACTCCAAGCGAGTTTCTCGGGGAGAATAGAAGTGAAGTTTCTGAAGTCTATTGTAATGTCCTCCATGTTGGCTGCAGCGTCCTTCTCTGCATCTGCCAAGACAGAAGTTATCAACGGTGCGGGAGCCAGTTTCCCACATCCGATCTATGCCAAATGGGCTGAGGAATACCAGAAAGAAACCGGTATTCGCATCAACTACCAGGCCATCGGTTCCGGCGGTGGTATCCGTCAGATCACTGCCAAGACCGTCGACTTTGGCGCCAGCGACGCACCTCTGAACGAAGAGCGACTGGATAAAGAAGAGATGATCCAGTTCCCAATGGTGATGGGTGCTATTGTTCCAGTGATCAACGTGCCTGGCATTGAGTCCGGTGCTCTGAAGCTGACCGGTGAAGTCCTGGCAGACATCTACCTGGGTAAAATCAAGAAGTGGAATGACGAGCGCATCACTGCTCTGAACCCGGATCTTGAGATTCCTGCCCAGGCTATCTATGTCGTCCATCGTTCCGATGGTTCCGGTACCACCTACAACTTCACCGATTACCTGAGCCAGATCAGCTCGGAGTGGAGTGAGAATATCGGCAGAAACACCGACATCACCTGGCCAAAAGCAGCTACCACTATCGGTGGTAACGGTAACGCTGGTGTCGCCAACTTCGTGGGCCGTACCCGTGGTGCTATCGGTTATGTAGAATATGCCTTTGCAAAACAAAACGACCTGACCTACACCCAGCTGGCCAGTGCTGATGGCAAGTTCCTGAAGCCAAGCATGGAAACCTTCCAGGCTGCCGCTGCCAATGCCGACTGGGAGAATGCTCCGGGCTTCGAATTGCTGCTGAACAACCAGCCTGGTGCTGACTCCTGGCCTATGACAGCAGCGACCTTCATCCTGATGCATAAAGATCAGGCTGACGCCGAGAAAGCTGAGCAAATCATCGACTTCTTCGAGTGGAGCTACGAGAAAGGCGGCGAACTTGCAGAAGGTCTGGACTACATCCCAATGCCGGAAAGCGTAGTTAACATGGTAGAGAATGTCTGGAAAGAAGACTTGACCAGCAACGGACAAACCATTATCAAGTAACCGGTTATTCTAGCCTTTCTTAAACAGGAAACGAACGACAGCTGATCAGCATAGCGCTGGTCAGCTGTCTTGTTGTAGCTTATGCTTTTAACTGCGATGCCCAGCGCTATAAAGGGTGACTCAATCTTCTACAGACTGAGCTTCACCAGCGCCATTCTGATTTTTCTGGTGTTGATCGGGATTATCCTTTCCCTGATTGACGGCGGTTGGCTGGCTCTCTCCGAGTTTGGCCCCGGCTTTGTATTTCGTAATGTCTGGGACCCGGTAAACAGTGAGTTTGGTGCCGCTTCTGCTATTTACGGCACCCTGGTTTCTTCGCTTATCGCCATTATTATTGCCATTCCTGTCGGTCTGGGCACGGCGATCTTCCTGGCCGAGCTGGCCCCCGACTGGATCAGTCGCCCCGTGAGCATGGCCATTGAGCTGCTGGCCGCTGTACCCAGTATTATTTACGGTATGTGGGGTCTTTTTGTCTTCGCACCCTGGTTCTCAGAAGGCTTCCAATTCTGGGCACTGGAAAACCTGGTTGGCCTGCCTCTGATTGGCCACTGGTTTGACGGTCCCCCCATCGGTATAGGTCTGCTAACGGCGGGCATCATTCTGTCGTTCATGATTTTGCCCATTATTACGGCTTTAACTCGTGACGCCCTGAAAACCATTCCCAATGTGGTCAGAGAAGCAGCATACGGTGTTGGCGCTACGCCCTATGAAGTCATTACCCGAGTGCTGCTGCCAAGTATCAAGAATGCCGCAGTGGGTGCCGGAATCCTCGGCCTGGGTCGTGCCCTGGGAGAAACCATGGCAGTTGCCTTTGTAATAGGCGGCGCCAACCGTATAGAGACTTCACTGTTCATGCCTGCGAGCTCTATTTCTTCTACGATTGCGCAGCAGTTCAACGAAGCGACTAATGAGATGCACATCTCGGCTCTGATCAGTCTGGGCCTGGTACTGTTTGTACTGACCTTTATTGTGATGGGTACTGCCCGTCTGCTGTTGAGGAAGCGATAATGCCAGTCAGGAAACTCAAGAACTACGCTTTCATCGGCTTCTGTACCTTCTGTGCACTGTTTGGCCTGGTGGTTCTGGCCAGCGTACTGTACAGCCTGGTCGGAAAAGGTATTTCCGGCATGGGTCTGCATGTCTTCACCGAACTCACTCCCGGACCCGGTAGCCACGGTGGCCTGAAAAACGCCATTGTTGGCAGTTTGATTCTGACCGCTCTTGGTATTCTGATCGCCGCACCTCTGGGTGTATTGGCTGGTACCTGGCTGTCTGAATCCGACAAGAGTTCAAAAATTGCTGAAGCACTGCGCTTTCTCAACGGTATGTTGATGAGCGCACCTTCTATTCTGGTCGGCCTGTTTGTCTACAAGGTTGTGGTGGTCACCACCGGCTCCTTTTCTGGTTGGGCAGGTGCCATTGCACTGGCTATTCTGGCACTGCCCATTATCGTCAGCACCACAGAAGAAATGCTGCGTCTGGTTCCCACCACCTTGAAAGAAGCAGGTAGCGGACTGGGCGCTCCGCGCTGGCGAGTCATTACCCAGCTGTGCTATCGGGCAGCCGGCCCCGGTATTATTACCGGTATTCTGTTGTCTGTAGCGCGGATTACCGGTGAAACAGCCCCCCTGTTGTTTACCGCCCTCAACAGTAACTTCATGAGCACCGATCTGGACAAGCCTATGGCTAACCTGCCGGTGACCATTTATCAGTATGCCATGAGCCCTTTTGAATCCTGGAATCAACTGGCCTGGGCCGGCGCACTGCTGATAACCGTATTTATTCTGATTATCAATATTCTGTCCACTGCTTTACCGCGTTGGATCAAAGCTCGAAAGGCAGCCAAATGAACATGAACATTGCTACTGCTCCTGCGGCTACAGAAAGCCTGAGTCAAATCAAGACAGAATCCGGTCTGGCCGATGATATTCTGCAACCCAGAATGGAAGTAAAAGACCTCAGTTTCTTTTACAGCAAAGGTTCTGAACCAGCCCTGAAGAACATCAACATGCCGATTTACAACAACAAGGTAACGGCTCTGATTGGTCCTTCCGGCTGTGGTAAATCCACCCTGCTGCGCACCATGAATCGCATCTTCGACCTGTATGGCAGTCAGTCGGCTGAAGGTGAGATTCTGCTGGATAACGAAAATATCCTGCAACGTGGTGTGGATCTGAATGAATTGCGCTCCAAAGTCGGTATGGTTTTCCAGAAGCCTACGCCTTTCCCTATGTCCATTTACGACAACATCACCTTCGGTCTGAAGATGAAAGGTGGACTGAGCAAGCCGGAAATGGCTATTCGTGCCAGAAAGGCCCTGAAGCGAGCCCATCTGTGGAAAGAAGTGAAGGACAAGCTGAATGCCGATGCCAGCAGCCTGTCCGGTGGTCAGCAGCAGCGTCTGTGCATCGCCCGCACCATTGCCCTGGAGCCGGAAGTCATCCTGATGGACGAACCCACGTCGGCTCTCGATCCACTGGCCACCAGCGCCATTGAAGAACTGATTACTGAACTGCGTCAGAAGTACACCATTGTGATCGTGACTCACAACATGCAACAGGCCATGCGTATCTCTGATTACACCGGCTTTATGTATCTGGGTGAGCTGGTTGAGTTTGATAAAACCGGCAAGATCTTCAACAAAGCTGAAAATCAGAAGACCCGTGACTATATCGCGGGTGACTTTGGTTAAGCATTAACTTCTGATCGTGGAGCCTTTCGGCTCCACATTTTCTTTTACAGAACTCTCAGCTTCAGTGAAAGAAACTCTTTCATGGAAAACCATAATCCACAGGTTCCCACGCTGATGCATGAGAACCAGAGCTTTTATGAAGAGCTTTTAAGACACCCACCGAAGAATGGGAACCAGATTTAAGCCCTATTATCGCTTGGACAGGTCGATGTTAGAGATGGTCAACTCCAATCAAGAATCACTTTGCCAGACTGGCCGGACCCCATGATTTCAAAACCTTTCTGGAAATCATCCACCGGCATCCGATGAGTAATCACCGGGGAAATATCCAGACCGGACTGGAGCATACTGGTCATTTTATACCAGGTTTCGTACATCTCACGGCCATAAATACCCTTGATGACCAGACCCTTGAAGATCACCTGATTCCAATCAATAGTGGTATCGCTGGAAGGAATACCCAGCAGGGATACCTTGCCACCGTAGTTCATGTTTTCCAGCATCTGTTGGAAAGCACGACCATTACCAGACATCTCCAGACCTACGTCAAAGCCTTCTACCATCCCCAGTTTTGCCATGACCTCTTGCAGATCTTCAGTGGCAACGTTAACAGCACAGGTAGCTCCCATTTTACGGGCCAGATCCAGACGGTATTCGTTGACGTCAGTAATGACAACATTACGAGCACCGACATGCCTGCAGATTGCAACCGCCATAATGCCGATAGGACCGGCACCGGTGATCAATACATCTTCACCCACCAGATCAAACGACAGAGCAGTGTGTACAGCATTGCCAAAGGGATCGAAGATGGAGGCCAGATCATCACTGATGTCATCGGGAATCGGGAAAGCATTGGTCGCTGGTATACAGAGGTACTCTGCGAAAGCTCCTTCCCGATTGACACCCACACCAACCGTGAAATTACAAAGGTGGCGACGGCCGGCACGGCAGTTACGGCAGTGGCCACAGGTAATATGACCTTCACCGGACACACGCTGACCTATTTCAAAGCCGCGCACGCCTTCGCCCATTTCCACAATATCACCAATAAACTCGTGTCCTACATGCATTCCAACAGGAATGGTTTTTTGTGACCACTCATCCCAGTTATAGATGTGCATGTCGGTTCCACAGATCGCTGTTTTGCGAATCTTGATCAGAACATCGTTGTAGCCAGGTTCCGGCCTGGGCTTGTCGGCCAGCCAGATGCCTTTTTCCGCTTTCAGTTTTGCCAGGGTTTTCATGTCAGCTTCCTATTCACTCAGCTCCGCAGGTCCTTCAGGAGATAACGCCCAGCTCACGGCCCACTTTAGCAAAGGCTGCAATAACTTTATCCATATGTTCCTGGTTATGAGCAGCTGACATCTGGGTACGAATTCGGGCTGCGCCCCTTGGAACAACAGGGAAAGAGAATCCTACTACATAGATTCCCTCGTTCAGCATTCGTTCCGCAAACTCGGCCGCCAAAGAAGCATCGCCGAGCATGACGGGAATGATCGCATGGCCATTACCCGCCAGGGTAAAGCCCAGCTTTTCCATCTCGGTGCGAAAGTAATTCGAGTTGTGGCGCAGCTTCTCACGCAGCTCACCGCCCGATTCCAGCATATCCAGCACCTTGATAGAAGCGCTGGCAATGGTTGGACTCAGGGTGTTGGAGAACAGGTAAGGACGGGAGCGGTTGCGCAGCCAGTCGATGACTTCCGGGCTGCGGGCAGAGGTATAACCACCGGAAGCACCACCCAAAGCTTTGCCAAGAGTACCGGTAATAATGTCAACACGATCCATTACACCGCAGTGTTCGTGGGTACCACGGCCATTCTCACCGACAAAACCTGCGGCATGACAGTCATCTACCATGACCATGGCATCGTACTTGTCCGCCAGATCGCAGACACCTTTGAGGTTGGCAATCACGCCATCCATGGAGAATACACCGTCCGTTGCGATCAGCTTGTAACGGGCGCCTGCTTCTGCAGCTTCTTTCAGTTTGGCTTCCAGATCTGCCATGTCGTTGTTGGCATAGCGGAAGCGCTTCGCCTTGCACAAACGTATACCATCAATGATGCTGGCATGATTCAGAGAGTCACTGATGATAGCGTCTTCAGGGCCCAACAGGGTTTCAAACAAGCCGGCATTAGCGTCAAAACAGGAGGAATACAGGATAGTGTCATTCATGCTCAGGAACTCGGAAATACGCTTTTCCAGCTCTTTGTGAACATCCTGGGTTCCACAGATAAAACGTACGGAAGCCATACCGTAGCCATATTTATCCAGCGCCTGCCTGCCTGCGTCTATCAGCTCAGGGGAATTGGCCAACCCGAGATAATTGTTAGCACAAAAATTAATCACTTCTTCGCCAGTATCAACAGTAATATCAGCCTGCTGCTGCGAGGTAATCACTCGCTCGCTTTTGTACAAACCTTCTTTTTTAAGGTCTTCCAGCTGCTCACGCAGTCCAGCATAAAAGTTGGCTTTCATTTCGGCTCCAGAAAACTAAGAATATGAGGGGCTGGCCGGAACAGGCAGTTGCTGCTCTCTTCACAGTCAGACTCTGAGGGAAGCAGTCCCGATTCAACCTCCAAACATATCTCAGGCTGAATAAGGTGCCAATTCCCCATTGTAGAAGAGTTGCAATATTGAATCAGGGTGTCGAGACTCTGTACCAGCATTTGTACGTATTTCAGCTCTCAACCTTACTTGGCGTGCCTACAGAAAGAATGATAAATGATCAGACAGTGTCCCGGAGGGAAGGAAAAAGGGCTATCGCAACCGGACAACTGCGATAGCCCGTCTCAGCTACAAAGACAGAGAATTGACGAGAGCCGACAGACTGTCTGACTCATTAATGCTGTGTAAAACTTCAACCTGCAGGTCTTTCAGTTCAGTCCTGGCCACCAGAACAACCAGTCCCGCCTGAAGCAGGGCTTCTGTTTTCTGAACCCAGTGTTGGTCCTGATGATCAACGACGACCGGTAAAAGCCCACCATCAAACAAATGACGCTCTACTTTCTGCAGATAACCTTCAGAGCCATCAACCATAACCAGAGCGGCGCCCTGACCCAGTCGATTCGCCCTGTCGCTGGCCAGAACCGTCTCTGCGGTAGCACCCTCGTTTGCAGCAGATTCAACCATGCCTGCGGCAATGGTCGCATTGCTCAAGCGATCAATAACAATAAAAGCACCGGTTTGACGGTTATCCTCATAACGATCAAAAACAACAGGTTGTGTCAGCACCAGCTGGCAGGAGCCTATCTCATTCAGAGCCAGTTGATCGGCCTCCTGTTGTTCCAGGGTATTGATATCCACCCTGTGATTAATGGCTGTGAAACTTCCCGCTACTTTGGTGGTGGCAAATTTGATCAGGTACTGGCGCCCAGGCTTCATGACCTGCTCTGCCATCCAGACAACACTGGCATTCAGGTGCGAAGAGACCGAAATATCATCCCGGGCATGCACCAGCATATCACCGCGACTGATATCGATCTCGTCTTCCAGCGTCAGAGTTACAGCCTGACCCGCAAAACCTTTTTCCAGATCGCCGTCGTAGGTCACCACTCGCGCCACAGAACTTTCCAGTCCGGAGGGTAATACCTTTACTCTGTCGCCGGGCTTAACCACACCGGAAGCGATAGTGCCTGCATACCCCCGAAAATCGAGGTCGGGTCGGCTCACATATTGAACCGGAAGACGGAAGTCATCAAGGTTACGGTCATTAGCCACCTCAACACTTTCCATTACTTCCATCAGAGTCTGCCCGGTATACCAGTCAGCCTTGTCACTGCGATGAACAACGTTGTCTCCGTCCAGAGCCGATACAGGAACAAAACGAACGTCCCCCAGGTTCAGTGATTCCGAGAAGTCCAGGTACTGATTACGAATTTCCTCAAAACGTGCCTGACTGAAACCCACCAGATCCATCTTGTTGATCGCTACTACCAGGTGTTTGATACCCAGCAGGCTGGCAATGTAGGTATGACGACGAGTTTGTGTCAGCACCCCCTGGCGGGCATCTACCAGAATAATGGCCAGATCACAGGTGGAAGCTCCGGTGGCCATATTTCGGGTGTATTGTTCGTGACCCGGAGTATCAGCAATGATGTACTTCCGGTTTTCTGTAGAGAAGTAGCGATAGGCCACATCAATAGTAATGCCCTGCTCCCGCTCAGCCTGCAAACCGTCCACCAGCAAAGCCAGATCAACTTTTTCGCCCTGGGTTCCTACACGTTTGCTGTCGTTCTCAACAGAGGCCAGCTGATCTTCGTAGATCATGCTGGTGTCATGTAAAAGCCGACCAATCAGGGTGCTTTTACCGTCGTCGACACTGCCACAGGTCAGGAAACGCAGAATCTCTTTCTGCTCGTGCCTGCGGAGATATTCCTGAATATCCGAAGCAATCAGATCAGACTGATGAGACATTAGAAATACCCCTCTTGTTTTTTCTTCTCCATTGATCCGGCACTGTCGTGATCAATGACCCGCCCCTGACGTTCAGAGGTTTTGGTGAGCAGCATTTCCTGAATAACATCAGGCAGAGTGTCAGCTTCTGACTCAACGGCTCCCGTCAATGGGTAGCAGCCCAGAGTTCGGAAGCGCACTTTCCGCATCACTGGTTTCTCGCCTGGTTCCAGAGGCATACGTTCATCGTCAACCATAATCAGGTTGCCATCACGTTCTACCACCGGGCGTTCTTTAGAAAGATAGAGAGGAACAATAGGAATATTTTCGCGATAGATATACTGCCAGATATCCAGCTCAGTCCAGTTGGACAGAGGGAAGACCCGAATGCTTTCGCCTTTTTCTACCTCACTGTTGTAGATATTCCAGAGTTCCGGCCGCTGGTTCTTGGGATCCCAGCGGTGGTGCCTGTCACGGAAAGAGTAAACCCGCTCTTTCGCCCGTGACTTTTCTTCATCACGACGAGCGCCACCGAATGCAGCATCAAAACCGTGTTTGTCCAGAGCCTGTTTCAAGGCCTGGGTTTTCATGATATCAGTATGTTTCGCGCTGCCGTGGGAAAAAGGGCCAACGCCCTGCTCTACGCCGTCCTGATTGATATGCACAATCAACTCAAGACCCAGGTCATCGACCAACTGGTCACGGAACTGAATCATTTCCTTGAATTTCCATGTGGTGTCCACATGCATGAGCGGAAAAGGCGGTTTACCCGGATAAAAGGCTTTCATGGCAAGATGCAGCATTACCGCTGAATCTTTGCCAATGGAATAGAGCATAACCGGGTTATCAAACTCGGCAGCAACTTCCCTGATAATCTGGATGCTTTCTGCTTCGAGCTGCTTCAAATGGTTGAGGCGCTCTCCAGAAAGCTCGATAGCACGTTCTTTAGTGCTCTCCTGAGTGGCTATGTCAGACATGAATGCTAAACCCGAAGCTGGCTAAGAGTTGTTCTTAGTTCGAATACTAGCAGCATCAATGGAATATAAAACAAAAAAATTATACCAATAATTCATAACATTATATTAACCCTGAAACGCCATAAACTATCGGTCTGCCTGTTTGATCAAAAGCTCAGACAGGAGAGTCAATATCGACAAAGGTATGTTCAACACCTTGCTGTTCTTCCAGCCATTCACCTAAAGCCCTGACACCGTAGCGCTCAGTAGCGTGGTGTCCGGCGCTGATGTAGTGAATGCCATTTTCGCGAGCAAAGTGGACTGTGGACTCGGAGATTTCACCACTCACAAAAGCATCTACCTTCAGATCCAGGGCCAGATCAATCATGCGCTGGGCCGCACCAGTACACCAGGCCAGAGTTTTAATCTCATGGTCACCGCCCACAATCAGCAGGGGTTTACGACCCAGTTTTTCTTCAATCTGCTTGCCCAGAACTTCCAGAGAAACAGGTGTCTCAGGCCTTCCCCAACTGCCTACCGAGCGAGCTTTTCCCGGCTCCATGCCACCTTCTGTCTTCCAGCCGAGGAGTCTGGCTAGCTGAGCATTGTTACCCAGCTCCTGATGCCCATCCAGCGGCAGGTGATAGCCGATCAAACTGATGTTGTGCTTGAGAAGTGTTTCAATCCGGCGCTTCTTCATGCCGACAATAGCAGAATCTTCACCCTTCCAGAAGTAGCCGTGGTGAACCAGAATAGCGTCGGCTCTGAGCTCAACGGCCTTATCAATCAGGGCCTGACAAGCCGTCACACCGGTCACAAGACGTTTAATCTGTTCACTTCCTTCGACCTGAAGACCATTAGGGCAGTAATCTTTGAACAGCCCCGGTTGCAGTTCATCTTCGAGAATCTTCACCAGCTGCTTCAGCGTGATGCTCATTTTTCACTCCACTGTTTATTTTATTGGGTCCGGGAAGCTGTCACGTCATGATCATGACCAGCTTCCCACAAGTTCGGGGGCTATCTATCAGCCACAAAATACAGGTATATTAGAGAATTATACTGCTGGCTTTCGGGCTTCAAGAATTTTTATTTCCAGCAGCAGAAATCTCGGCCCACAATCATTGACAAGCAGATCATGAAAAGACTCCTCAACCAGCTCATCTATCCCGCCCTGTCAGGCCTGATTGTTGCCTTGCTGGTGATGTTGCTTGCTCCGAAATGGCTGGGTCTGCCCCATTTGAGTCTCAGTAATCTGCTCAGCAGAGGCGAACAACTATTGGGCATTGGTGAGGTTTCCTTCAGCTCGGCAGTCAAGGAAGCAGCACCTGCCGTGGTTAACATTGCTACCGCCACACTGATCAATGAATCCAGCCCCTCCAGAATGCCGAAAAGTCCCTTCACAGAAAACAACCTTGGCAGAGCCAAGGTAGAAACCAGCCTCGGCTCCGGAGTCATTATCAGCCCTGATGGCTACCTGCTGACTAATAATCACGTTATTGATGGCGCTGACCGTATTGTGGCTGTGCTGAAAGATGGCAGAGAAGAATCCGCAACCATCGTCGGCAGGGACCCAGAGACGGATCTGGCAGTACTGAAAATTGATTTAAACGATTTACCCAGCCTGGATCTGGCCGATTCTGGCCAGACCGAGGTTGGGGACGTGGTTCTGGCTATAGGTAACCCCTTCGGACTGGGTCAAACAGTCACCATGGGGATTATCAGCGCTACTGGCAGGAATGACCTCAGTCTCAATACTTATGAAGATTTTATTCAAACCGACGCCGCCATCAACGTGGGTAACTCAGGGGGCGCCCTGATCAACGCCCGTGGTGAATTAGTGGGCATTAACACGCTGCTGTTTTCCAGAGGAGGAGGTAATGAAGGCGTTGGCTTTGCGATTCCCTCCAGCATGGCACGATTTGTCACCCAGTCCATCATCAAATACGGTCGTGTTGTGCGAGGCTGGCTGGGCATAGAATCACAGCCACTCACCAGTCGACTGGCGCAAGCGTACGGTGTTGAAAGCAATGTTGGCATTTTGATTTCGGGTGTCTACGACAATGGTCCAGCAGATTTGGCCGGCCTGAAACGTGGAGACATTCTGATGGCCATCAACAACATAAGCACCAATGATGGCAGGAAGGTCATGAATATGGTTGCTCAGGAAGCACCCGGGAGTGAAGTCACCCTACAAATTCTGCGCAACAACCACCCTCTTGAAATGAAGGCGGTTGTCGCGACCCGACCCAATATGGTCAACTGATTCAGGTTTATGACATTAAAGCCAGAAATAAAAAGGAACCAAAAAAACCAGAAAATAAACTCACAGTATGACCCAGCCCCCACCAAAGCCATCCCCTGTAATTGGTGCTGTGACGTTTCAATAATTCCGGGGTTACAGGCTGGAGTCTCGACAGATCTTCTAATAACAGCTGGTTAAACAGTTTGCCTTCAGGACTCTCAAAGCGATCCTCCTTCGTCACTTCTATCTCGACGATCAAAGCCTGCTTTTTATACCCTCTGCCGAGCATGTAATGACTCCAAACCAGCCTGCCATCTGATTTTTTTCGGAGATTTATTCCGAAACCATCAAACTCGCTCAGATGTTCCAGCGGAAAAAACTGTTCCACAAAAGCATCATGATAATACTCGCACCTCAAATCGCATGATGTGGAAAACCAAAGCCACTTTTCATAAGAAGTGGTCTTTTCAACAGTCACACACACTTTTTTTCCAGAAACGTGACAAACGGCTTCTGTTTCAGAATAGCCCAGAGCCCAACTATTGAGACACATTAAAATCAGACATACACTTCCAAGCAGTGGCCGCAGAACAGTCCTACACATAATTGCCCCTCTTTATTCGACTGAGAGTGACAAACATAGCAGTTAGTGAGAAAGCTCATCTGATACTCTTCCTGTTATATCGTCTTTGCCTGTTTTACCGCACGATTCAGTAGAAAGAACAACCCTGCACCAGACAGGACGACCAGCAGCATGACCAACCAGCTTGACTGAGACGCTAATGCTTCACTATTCATCAGGGAAACAATGTCGTAGGTTCCGAGACCCAGCCAGATGGAGAAAAGCGTTCTGGGCAACATGCCAAGGAACCCACCTAGCAGGAAAACCGAAAACGGGACTTTCAATGCGGGCATCAACAGGTTCATTAATGCAAAAGGCAAAACGGGCGAAAGCCTGACCAGAAACATAAGGCTCCAGCCACTGGCATTGAGGGTTTTCAGTGCTTTTTTGACACGCGGGCTGTTTCGAAAGGTATGCATCAGGTGTCCACCATCCAGAAGTGCTCCCGCACAATAGCCCATTACTGAAGCCATCAGATAAGCTGACAACACATAGGGAATAGCATCCCAGCCAAGAAAAAAACCGGCTACCAGTGCCACAAAAGTGCTGGGCGTCAGAGCCAGAGCCATGGTCACAGCACTCAATAGAAAGAAAGGTAACCACTGCCCAACACTGAGGGCTGAAAGGTCAACCTGATACCGGATTAACAGTGAAGCCGCCCAGGAACTGAATAGTAGTGGTGTACAGCTGAGCATAAGCGCAGCTATAACAGGCTTTCTGTTTTTCCTGAAGAGTGATAACAACGACACACCAGAAGTCGATGCTTCATTTCTTGATGCGGTATTCTGCTGAACGGGCATGAGCTGTCAGGGATTCTCCTCTTGCCATTACAGAAGCCACTTTACCTATTTCTGAAGCCCCTTCGGGTGAAAAGTGAATCAGTGAAGAGCGCTTCTGAAAATCGTAAACCCCCAGCGGGGAGGAAAACCGGGCCGTACCGGATGTGGGCAATACATGATTAGGACCGGCACAATAGTCACCCAAGGCTTCGGCCGTATAACGACCCATAAAAATAGCACCGGCATGACGAATATCAGACAACAAAGCCTGAGGATCTTCTACAGACAACTCCAGATGTTCGGGAGCAATTCGGTTGCTGACCTCACAGGCGGCTTTCATATCCGGAACATGGATCATAATGCCTCGGTTATTCACCGATTCTGCAATGATCTTCCTGCGCTCCATGTCAGGCAACAAGCGGCGCATACTTGCTACAACCTGATCAAGAAAAGCCTGATCCGGAGACACCAGAATTGACTGAGCGTCTTCATCGTGCTCAGCTTGTGAAAACAGATCCATGGCTATCCAGTCCGGATCCGTGTGACCATCGCATAGGATCAGGATTTCCGATGGACCTGCGATCATATCAATGCCCACCTGACCAAACACCTCACGCTTGGCGGTGGCGACATAGATATTGCCAGGGCCAACGATCTTGTCGACGCCGGGAACGGTTTCTGTACCGTAGGCTAGAGCAGCCACGGCCTGAGCTCCACCAATGGTGAACACTTTTTTGACGCCAGCAACAGCGGCAGCGGCAAGCACCATGTCATTGACTACACCATCCGGTGTGGGCACCACCATAATAATTTCTTTTACGCCAGCAACATGAGCCGGAATGGCATTCATCATTACGGATGAAGGGTAGGCAGCCTTCCCTCCGGGCACATAGAGACCGACGCGATCCATAGGCAACACTTGTTGTCCAAGCACGGTTCCGTCCTCTTCCTGGTAAGTCCAGGAAGATTGCACCTGTCGCTCGTGATAGCTTCTGATTCTGCTGGCCGCTGTTTGCAGAGCCTGCCTCTGCTCCTGCGGGATGGTTTCCAGCGCTTTCTGAAGTTGCTCTGCTCCCAGAGTAAGATCTGCCATACCGGAAACAGAAAGGCGATCAAAACGATGGGTGAACTCTACCAGAGCCTCGTCACCACGGGAGCGCACTTCGGCGATGATATGCTTAACACGATGCTGAACCTCTTCGTCAGAGACACTATCCCAGGCCAGTAGAAGACCCAGCTGCTCATTAAAATCCCGGTTTCCGTAGCTCAGTTGTACAGGATTCACCGTCATCGTATTACTCCGTCGCACTTTTTATCATAAAAACTTTTCATCCCGGATTGGAACAAAAACGCTCTTCCGTCATGGCAGTTAATGGGTTTGGGCGTCTACAGCAGCTCTCAACTGCTGAATCAGTGCATTAATGGCTTCAAACTTCACTTTCATGGAAGCCTTGTTCACCACTAGCCTGGAGGATACCTGAGTGATCAATTCTCTTGGCTCCAGCCCATTGGCCCTCAAGGTATTACCGGTATCCACGACATCAACAATGATATCTGCCAGGCCCACCAGTGGCGCCAGCTCCATAGAACCGTAGAGTTTGATAACATCGGCCTGACGCCCCTGGGATGCATAGTAGCGTCTGGCAACATTCACAAACTTGGTCGCTACTTTGACCCGACCGGTTGTTGGCTCTTCATGCCCGGTTTTACCAGCAGTCATGAGTTTGCATTGAGCAATTTGCAGGTCCAAAGGCTCATAAAGCTCGGTCGATCCATGCTCCAGCAACACATCTTTTCCAGCCACACCGACGTCCGCAGCGCCGTACTCAACGTAGGTGGGTACGTCACTGGCTCTGACAATCAACAGATTGACGTCTGGATGAGTAGTAGAAATAATCAGCTTCCTGCTCTTGGCAGGGTCTTCAGCTAGTTCAATACCCGCCGCCTTGAGAAGAGGCAGTGTATCTTTGAGTATGCGCCCTTTGGAAAGCGCTATTGTGATCTGACTGGACATCCGGGACAGGCTTCCTTTGCTTTAAGTGGCGTAGTTTACACCAAACAGAAGATAACGTGGGTGTCATACACCCGTGCCGACTGAGGATTTTTATACTTTTATGAGAGAGAAAGATTCAGAACTGATCTAAGAGGCTCAGCAGGGACAAGCTTGAAGCTTGCCCCTGCTACATAGCTGCAATGAACAGAATGCTATCAGGCAGGTACACGCTGAATTTTCGCACCGAGCTGCTGAAGTTTCTCTTCAATACACTCATAACCACGATCAATGTGGTAAATACGTTCCACAACCGTGTCACCTTCAGCAATCAGGCCCGCAATCACCAGACTGGCTGATGCTCTCAGATCAGTCGCCATAACCGGAGCTGCCTTCAGTGAGTCAACCCCCTTAATCACAACGGTATTGCCTTCTACTTTGACGTCAGCTCCCATCCGCTTCATTTCCTGAATGTGCATAAAGCGGTTTTCGAAGACGGTTTCTGTGATGCTGCCTACGCCATCAGAAATCAGGTTCAACGCCGTAAACTGGGCCTGGATATCGGTTGGCATGGCAGGGTAGGGAGCTGTCCTAAGATCAATCGCTTCCGGACGCTTACCTTTCATATCCAGCTCAATCCAATCCTCACCCCATTCTACGGAAGCACCAGCTTCGCGCAATTTAATCAGAATCGCATCCAGCAGATCAGGTTGAGTGTCCTTGAGACGAACGCGGCCTCCGGTTGCAGCTGCCGCGATCAGATAAGTACCGGTTTCAATTCGATCAGGTAGAACGGAATAGGTGCACCCTTTAAGACGCTCAACCCCCTGAACACGTATAACATCGGTACCAGCACCCTCAATTTTGGCCCCCATGGTTTTCAAACATTCTGCCAAATCAACCACTTCCGGCTCACGGGCAGCATTCTCGATAATGGTTTCACCATCGGCCAGACAGGCTGCCATAAGAATGTTTTCAGTTCCGGTTACGGTCACGGTATCCATGAAAATACGGGCACCTTTCAGACGATCCCTGATACTGGCCTTGATATAACCATCTTCAACCAAAATATCAGCACCCATAGCCTGCAGGCCACGAATATGCAGATCCACAGGTCGACTGCCGATGGCACAACCGCCGGGCAAAGAGACTTCAGCACGACCGAACCGGGCCAGCAAAGGCCCCAGAACCAGAATGGAAGCCCGCATGGTTTTTACCAGCTCATAGGGCGCTTTCAGCTGCTTGATGGTGCTGGCATGAACTTCAACGTTCATACGCTCATCGACCATCAGATCGATACCCATGCAGCCAAACAGCTCAAACATGGTAGTGATGTCGTGTAAATGGGGAAGGTTGCAGACAGTAACAGGATCATCCGCCAGCAGGGTGGCTGCCAGAATAGGCAGTGCAGAGTTCTTGGCACCGGAGATACGGATTTCGCCATCCAGACGCGTACCACCAGTGATAATCAGTTTATCCATCATAGTTTCACCTGTGATTCGCTGGTTAGGCCTGACGCTGCGCTTCTGAAGGTGTCTGGGTGATCATGGTCACCGCATGAATGGCACCACTGGAGATCAGTTCATTGAGGTGTTTGTACACCATCTGCTGACGTTTGATAGGCAGGGCCCCTTCAAACTGGTCACTGATAATGGTCAGCCGAAGGTCACACCCTTCTCCTTCTACCAGAACCTCTGAACCCGGGAAACTCTCTTCCAGCAGCGCCTTCACTTCGGTGGCTTGCATGCATTCACCTCTCAAAACAGTCATGAGCCGGAAAGACCGCCTCACGCCTTAAAAGCATAAACACAAAAACACCACCCAACAGCAGTATTTTCATGAAAAAATAACAACCACTCAACAAGCCCGTACTCTTTGTACGTACTCGCGGGCAAATCGATGGATCATATCGGACATTGACTGTACTGACCAGTCCCGAAAGGAGACTGGTAGCGAATAAACAGGCAAAAGGGCGTCACTCACTTGCATTTAATCAGGAAGCAGAAGGGCAAGTGCTTTCCTGCAGAATCGACGCTATTCCACAGACCTTGGCCAGGGCAGCAAGCTCCTCCGGTATGTCAGAAAGGCAGAGATGACCACCTCTACTCTGAGCCAGCCTGATCCAGGACAGGCAAACAGACAGGGTTGAGCTATCCCCTTTATGCAGTTGCCCAAGGCTGACTCTCAGGACGCCTCCGGGAGCTACGTCCTCTTCCAACAGCTTACGCCCCTCACTCTCCACCTCGACAGCATTATCAAAATTGACAATCCCGTTAAGAGAAAACTGTCCCGGTGCCAATCGTTCAAGCTGCATGATTTTGATTCCTGAATGCTCATAGCAAAAAAATGGACAAAACTACTTCTTACTGCTGCCGTCTGCTGAAGCGGACATGATAGCAGCCCAGTTATCTATCACGTAGGATACTTTCTTGTGCTTTTTCATAGCGTCTGCAAACTGGCTCTGGAATTGCTTGGCAATATTGATTCCTTCGATTGTCACGTTACGCAGCTTCCAGCGACCATCAACATGCACCATTGAGTAAAAGATCTCGACCGTGTTGGTGCTGGTACGAACCTTCATCCTGACGGGTATACGGCTGATTTGACCTTCCTGATATTTTTTCAGCAACTCAGGTGAGGTTTTATCCACACTCTCGATAACCAGACTAGTGTCGTCCAGAGACAACAGTGCCTTGCCATAGAAACGGATTAAACTATCCTTGAATACCGACTCAAACTTCTCAACCTGTTCAGGATTGCGATGAGCGTACTTGCCCATGACATAGCGGGCTACCTGGTCAAAAGCCACCACCGGAGATAAAAGACGATCGACTTCCTTGAAAAAACCTTCAGGATCTTTCTGGTACTGCTTCTTGTTCTTATTGAAAGTATCCAGCAACTCGGAGGTAATCTTCCTGACTTCCACTTCCGGGGGCTGCAAAGCGGGCGCAGCATAAGATACACCCATCACCATCAGACAGACCAGGGTCGTCATGAATTGTTGAACAGACTTTACCATTTTCATCATTGATTCCATCATCCTCTACAGGCTTTATATATTGGAGTTAATAGCCTTTAGTCCTTATCGACTGAACCCAGAAGGAATTTGCCAATCAACTCCTCCAGGATAACAGCCGACTGGGTATCCTCGAAGCGACCACCGGGCTTGATGTAGTCAGTATCTCCACCAATGCTGATACCAATGTATTTCTCTCCCAGCAGCCCTGCCGTCACGATAGAGGCAGTGCTGTCGACAGGAATGTTATTTATATGGGAATCGATTTCCATATCAACCTTTGCCATATAGGTCTGCTTGTCGAGCTCAACCTTGGTGACCCTGCCAATGATGACACCGGCCAGGGCTACTTTAGCTCTTGGCTTGAGGGCTCCAGTGTTATCAAACATGGCAGTCACGGTATAGGTTTGCTTGCCGCTTTCCAATGAAAGACCACTGACTTTTAGCGCCAGTACAACCAATGCCAGCATCCCGGCCAACATGAAACCGCCGACACTTATCTCTACCGTTCTCATCCGCATCTTAGAGTTCTCCAAACATGACAGCGGTCAAAATGAAATCCAGCCCCAGAATGGCCAGCGAAGAATAAACAACAGTCCTTGTTGTGGCCCTGCTGACCCCCTCTGAAGTGGGGATGGCATCATATCCTTGGAATACCGCTATCCAGGTCACGACAAAACCAAATACAAGACTTTTGATCAGCCCATTCCCTATATCCGCCGCCAGACTGACCGAAGCCTGCATAGTGGCCCAGAAAGAACCTTCATAAATACCCAGCCAATCCACGCCAACCATCACAGCTCCCAGTATACCGACCAGACTGAAAATGGCGGCCAGCAATGGCATGGAGATCACCCCTGCCCAGAATCGAGGCGCAATGACGCGCTTGAGTGGATCAACCCCGATCATTTCCATACTGGACAGTTGTTCTGTGGTTTTCATCAACCCTATCTCAGCCGTCAGAGCCGAACCTGCTCGTCCAGCAAACAACAAAGCTGTAACTACCGGCCCGAGTTCTCTCAAAAGGCTGAGAGCCACCATCTGCCCCACGGCATCTTCTGAGCCGTATCGTATCAGTATGTTATAGCCCTGCAAGGCCAGCACCATACCAATAAACAGCCCTGACACGGTAACAATAATCAGCGACATGACACCGACACTGTATAACTGCTGAATCAACAAGGAGAATCGGTTACTGAAACCGGCTCGGGAGAAAATAGCCAGTACCAGAAAAATGCCTGCCCGGCCCATGGATTGAATCTGATCCAACCCAAAACGGCCGAGCTGCGATAATCTGTCAAGAATACCTGTGCTCATCCGGTCTCCCCACCCAGCAATACTTCTTTATAATCCGGTGCCGGATAATGGAATGGCACAGGACCATCAGATAGTCCGTTCATAAACTGTTTAACCCGGGAATCATTGGAATTCATAAGACGCTTCGGCTCACCCTGGCCAATAACTTCACCGTCGGCTATCAGGTAGAGGTAGTCGGAGATTGACGCTGTTTCATGAAGATCGTGTGATACCACAATACTGGTAATATTCAGTGCTTCGTTCAACATTCTGATCAATTTTACCAGCACACCCATGGCTATAGGATCCTGCCCTACAAAAGGCTCGTCGTACATCACCATAGCCGGATCCAGTGCAATGGCTCTGGCCAGTGCCACACGACGGTTCATTCCACCTGACAGTTCTGCCGGCATCAACGACCAGGCACCCCTTAGCCCTACCGCCTCCAGCTTCATAAAGACAATATCCCGAATCATCGGCTCAGCCAGTCTGGTATGAATGCGCAGAGGAAAGGCAACATTTTCAAACACCGACAAATCGGTAAAAAGCGCACCACTCTGAAAAAGCATGCCCATCTTACGACGGGTACGAAACAACTCTTCACGGGAGAGCAGATCGAGATTCTGGCCATCCACAAAGATCTGTCCGGAGTCAGGGCGAAGCTGACGTCCGATCAAACGTAATAACGTCGTTTTACCAGTACCCGATGGCCCCATAATACCCACCACCTTTCCTCTGGGAATGGCGATATCAACATTCTTGAAAATCGTTCGATCGCCTCGATGAAACGTCAAACCACGGATCTCAATAAAGTTATCACTTGCCTTTGTCATTGGAAGGCTATTCCTTGTCTATGTGTGGACTGCACTCAGTAGCAACCGCCATCCCCTGGTAGCTTACCACCAACCCGCATCTAATTATGGCGACTTTCAGCTACCTTTTGAACTGTGGGAACGTATCCTTATCAGTATCACTGCATCCAAACAGCTTCTTTACCGGCTTTTTACTATCTTTTCACTATCAACAGACTTAGACTGGGCTTTTTTATCTAGAGTCCGGACTGGCAGAACAATGCTATATGAACCGATCCGTTCCGAGAATGACTGCTCCCTTTCTGATAATGGTTTTTTCACACAATAATGACTGAATAAAATCATCTTGCCGCTTCCAAGGTAAAAAAAAAAGTATCTCAGCCAATCATCCTGAATTAGAGAAGAGAATTTATCCTATGCTCATTGCCCTTGCTGCCATCCTGGTGGGTTTCATTATCCTGACCTGGAGTGCAGACCGTTTTGTTGCCGGTGCCGCTGCTACGGCCAGCAATCTGAACGTCTCAAGAATGTTAATCGGCCTGACAGTGGTCTCCATAGGCACCTCTGCACCTGAAATTCTGGTCTCTCTATCGGCTGCACTGCAAGGATTCCCGGGACTGGCCGTGGGCAATGCCATGGGTTCAAACATCGCCAACATCGGCCTGGTTCTGGGTGTTACTGCCCTGATAGCCCCCCTGCCTGTTAAAGCGGCTCTGACCAAGAGAGAAATTCCCCTTCTGTTGGTGATAACTATTATTTCCGGTCTCTGCATTGCCAATGGTTATCTGGGTCGAATAGATGGTTTGATTCTGCTGGCAGGCCTCGTCATTACCCTTTACCTGATGATTCGCTGGCAGAAACAACACCCGGATGAGGCAGTGGTGGAAGATGAAGACATTCCAGAGCTGTCCTCAGCAAAAGCCTGGTTTATGCTGGGTTCTGGTCTTTTACTGTTGCTGGGCAGCTCACAGCTACTGGTATGGGGGGCCACCGAGATTGCTAAGGCCATGGGCATCAGCGACCTTGTGATCGGGTTGACGATTGTTGCCATTGGCACCAGTCTGCCAGAGCTGGCCGCATCCATCACCAGCGCTCTGAAAGGCCATCATGATATTGCCCTGGGTAATGTGATCGGCTCAAACACGTTTAACCTTCTGGCGGTTCTCTCCATGCCCGGACTGGTAGCTCCCGGAGCACTGGATCAGGCAGTTATCCTGCGGGATTATCCTGTTATGCTGGGCATGACAATATTGTTGGCCCTGGTCTGCGTGATTGGCCGGAAACCTCGACATTTGGGCAGAATGACAGGCATTGCGCTGCTCTCAATATACTTTCTCTATGGTGCCTGGTTATTCATTCAGCACTGACTTTTTCAGGCAGGGCTGACCGGTCAGCCCTGCCTCCCGGGCTTCTCCATTTTAGCCCGTGTTAAGACTATCCTGCACGGCAACTGCTCCTGCATCCATGCGGTCGTGCGGTTGCGATAAGGTCTATAGTATCGGAATCAGGAGGAACTGATCATAGTGCACAGGTTTTAATGCAGAAATCCCGAACTGTTACTGTGGCGAAAGGCACTATAGAATAGCCGTGTCACAACTAATCTGTACGTAATATGACTACTGACGAGCCGTTCATCTCAATTGGTCGCCGCACCGTTACCATGGAACTGGAAGCTGTTCAGAGCCTGATAGACAGGATCGACAGCAGTTTTGCCAGTGCCTGCCGTGTTATGCTTGAATGCCGTGGCCGGATTATTGTCGTTGGCATGGGCAAGTCGGGACATATTGCCCGCAAGCTTGCTGCAACCCTCGCCAGCACCGGCACCCCTGCTTACTTTGTACACCCCGGGGAAGCCAGCCATGGTGATATGGGAATGGTCACCCATGAAGACGTGGTTCTGGCTCTTTCCAATTCTGGCGAAACCAGCGAAGTCATTACTCTATTGCCCCTGCTGAAAAGACTGGGCACCCCCCTGATCAGCATGACCGGCAACCCGAATTCAACACTGGCGAAAGATGCTGAAGCCCATCTCAACACCGGGGTGGAAAAAGAAGCATGTCCTCTGGATCTCGCGCCTACCTCGAGCACGACCACAGCCCTGGTAATGGGCGACGCACTGGCCATTGCCCTGCTGGAAGCCCGCGGGTTTACTGCAGAAGACTTTGCTTTCTCTCACCCTGGTGGCTCTTTAGGTAAACGACTGCTTCTGAAAGTAAAAGACATCATGCACATTGGCAGACGGGTACCAGAAGTTCCCCTGGGCACACCAATGAGCGAAGCCCTGCTGGAAGTTACTCGCAAAGGCCTGGGCATGACCGCCATTGTCGATAACAAACGCCATGTCATTGGCATTTTCACCGATGGTGACCTGCGTCGGGCTCTGGACAAGGGCGTCGACCCCAAATCCACACTGATTGATGAAGTGATGACCAGCCACTGCAAAACCATCCACCCCGAGATTCTTGCGGCTGAAGCCCTGAAGATTATGGATGACCGGAAAATCAATGCTCTGATCTGTGTTGATGATGACAATGAACTGATCGGTGCCATTAATATGCACGACCTACTGAAGGCGGGCGTTGTATGATCAGTTCTTCACTACAATCTGCCGCCGCCAGGGTTCGTTTGGCTGTTTTTGATGTCGATGGTGTTCTCACTGACGGCAAACTGTTGTTTGGTGAGCATGGTGAATCAATGAAAATATTCAATACTCTCGACGGTCATGGCCTGAAAATGCTCAAGCAGTCGGGTGTAAAAACAGCCATCATCACCGGCCGTCGATCCGTATTTGTTGAAAAACGAGCCTCCGACCTGGGCGTAGATTTTCTCTATCAGGGCCGCGAAGACAAGTTTGTCGCTCTGAAAGAATTGCTTCAGGAAGAAGGGCAAGGTCTTAGCCTGGATGAAGTGGCCTACATCGGAGACGATCTGCCAGATCTTCCAGCCATTCGACAGGTTGGTTTTGGCTGCAGCGTTCCTAACGGGCACTACTACGTTCGTGAACACTCACCTGCTATCACTACTAATCGTGGCGGCGAAGGTGCAGCCAGAGAATTTTGTGATTTCATTCTTAAAGCCAAAGGCAAGCTGGATGACATGCTGGCCAGTTACCTGAAATAGAGAGTTAAAATACCCAAAATATCGCTGTGATAGTTTTCCACCATTACAGCGATACCTTTCCATTCAAGCGTTTCTTTGACGACAAGAAAGCACTACCGTTCAACTCTTCTTACGTAAGGCCGACAGCGAGTGTCTAGTATTTGAAAACATTCGTCTGCAGCCCCTGATGATCAAATAAAATCATGGTAAACTGAATTCATTTGCTGCGAAAATGCTGCCGACTGCACAAACCGGGCATCATTTTCCTGAATGGCCTTCTTTTGTCGGTATCTGCCTTTGCAGACTCTGACCAGATTGTGACCCGGAGCCAATGATCTGATGCCCAATCGGAACCTGATAATGATTGCTTTTCTGATGCTGATAATGGTCGGCGTTGGCTATTGGGCTTATGACAGCAAACTCCATGTTGGGGTTCAGAAAAAACAGCCTCTGGTTCGTGAGAACGCTGACTACTATTTCATTGACACCAGGGTCACCCAGTACAACAAAGAGGGCGAACTGGATTACATACTGGTCTCAGACAGTATCACCCATTACCCGCACAATGACACAACGTTGCTGCAAACCCCTCATCTGGAGAATTTCAATACCCCCGGAAAACCCATGGTGGCCGACGCCCTCTATGGCAAACTGTTGCCCGGCAGCGAGGATATAGAGCTCTGGGATGATGTGGTGATGACCCAGACGAACCTCGGCAATGGTAGTAAGGTTCGAATAGACACTGATTTCATGACCATATACTCTGAAAAGGATCTGGCAGTCACTGATCGACCGGTACTGATCACCAACGACACTGGACGTACGCGCGCCATTGGTATGGAGGCTTTCTTCAAGGAGAGTCTGGTTAAACTCAAGTCTAGGGTAAGAGGATTTCATGAGCCAAAGCCATGAACAGGCCAAGCGCCTTGATCCAAATGAGCGGCCAGACAGAAAGAGTCGTCGCAGCGGGGTCGAATATTACCTGATGCTGGGGGCCGCGGTTCTGCTTCCAGTCATGGCACAAGCATTGCCATCTGACCGGCAGAAGCCTATTGAGATCGAGTCCAACACCGCCGATATCGATAACAAGAAAGGTGTATCCATCTATAAAGGCAATGTTGTGATGATTCAGGGCACCACCCGAATTACCGGAGACAAGGTGACCATCTATTCCGTCCAGCAGGAAGTTAAAAAAATTGTGGCAGAAGGCGACAAGGAAAGAGCTTACTACGAAGAACAGCAACCTGATGATCAAGGCATTCTGAAAGCCTGGGGTCATACTATCGATTATCAGGTGGCTGGCGATAAGATCCAACTGATCAAACAGGCGCAGTTGACCCAGAAGGGTGATACCTTCACAGGTGAACGTATTGATTATGACCTGACCAAACAGACCGTGAATGCCAAGGGCAGCGAGAACAAAAGCAACCCGGATGGTCGGGTCAAAATGATTTACCAACCCAAACCTGAGAGCAAGCAGTAGTACTAATATCCCATTACACTCACTGCTCAACGACTGAACAGGCTTGAAAGGGCTGCCAGAAAAACGACAGCTAACTTTTAAACAGGAAGACAAACTCCGGATGGCAACGCTTAAGGCAGAACATCTCAGTAAAAGCTACAAAGGCAGACAGGTCGTCAAAGATGTATCTCTGGCTGTCGACAGTGGTCAAATTGTCGGACTTCTTGGCCCCAACGGGGCAGGTAAAACTACCTGCTTCTACATGATTGTAGGTCTCGTAAAAGCAGACGGTGGACAGGTTGACCTTAGTGGCCAGAGTTTAACTCACGAACCTATGCATGGCCGGGCCAGAGCTGGCGTAGGTTATCTGCCACAGGAAGTTTCTATTTTCAGGAAATTGACGGTCACCGATAACCTGCTCTCGATATTGGAAACCCGTTCCGACCTTTCCCGGAAAGATCGCATCGCAAAAATGGAGTCATTGCTGGAAGAGTTTAATATCAATCATATCAGGGACAATCCGGGTATGAGCCTTTCCGGTGGTGAAAAGCGCAGGGTAGAAATTGCCCGAGCTCTTTGCACTGACCCAAAATTTATTCTGCTCGATGAACCCTTTGCCGGTGTTGACCCCATTTCTGTTGGTGACATCAAGGCCATTATCACGCACCTGAAAGCCCGGGACATCGGAGTCCTGATTACCGACCACAATGTCCGGGAGACACTGGATATCTGCGAGAAGGCCTACATTGTCAGCGAAGGCACTATTATTGCCGAGGGTGATAGTCAGACTGTCCTGGCTAATCAAAAGGTTCGTGACGTTTATCTCGGGCATCAGTTCAGTCTCTGATCATCTCTTGACTGGTCTCGCGAAAGAAGCGGGCAAAGATGTTGAGCTGATTTATTTTCATACTCTTGTTCTGAATGTTGCATGGCTGACTTGATGAATCACTTTCCCGAAGCTTCAGATGTGATTATAATCCCAGTGACATGGAGAGTAGCCCAATCAAAATAATGAGCAGACACTGAGATATAACTGTCAGGCGCTGATGGCATCAAATCTGGCACCCTCAGTGCAGACACCGAAGTAAAGGTATACAGTTGCCTATGAAGCCATCCTTACAGCTAAAAATGGGCCAGCAGCTGACCATGACACCTCAGCTGCAGCAGGCCATAAGGCTTCTGCAACTTTCCACTCTGGACCTTCAGCAGGAAATCCAGGAAGTTCTTGAATCCAATCCGATGCTGGAGTCTGAAGAGTCCGTTGAGGAACCACCTGCATCTGGTGATGAAGGGGAACAGCCTGTTGACTTCAATGAAAAAGCAGAACAGCCCCCGGAACCAGAAGAACCCCAGTGGGCTGACAGCATACCCAATGACCTGCCCGTTGACTCCGGATGGGATGATGTCTATTCCAGCCTGCCCGCTGCAACCGATGAAGAACATGATCCTTTTGCCCGCTCCCGGGCCAATGAGTCCCTCCAGGACTATCTGGAATGGCAGTTAAACCTGACTCCCATGACTGACAGAGACAGGCTGATGGGCCTGGCTGTGATCGAAGCCATCAATAATGACGGGTACCTCACTCACTCCCTGGAAGAAATTTATCTCTCGCTACAGGAACAGGTAGAGGAACTGGCGTTTGAAGAACTTCAGGTCATGCAACGACGGATTCTTCACTTTGATCCGGTGGGTTGTGCCAGCGCCAACCTGAAAGAATGTCTCGAAGTTCAACTCAATCAACTGCCACAAGAAACCCACTTCCTGAAAGAAGCACGTCTGCTGATCCAGAATCATCTACAGGCTCTGGGTAGTCGTGACTATGCCCAAATCATGCGGCGTACCCGTCTCAAAGAACATCAACTGAGGGAAGCCCTTAACCTTGTTCAAAGCCTCAACCCGAGGCCCGGATCAGAAATCGGCCAGGCGGACACGGAATACGTCACCCCCGATATTTCGGTCACCAAAGTCAGGGACCGCTGGGCGGTTGAACTGAACTCAGAATCCCTGCCCAGACTTCGCATCAACAACAATTACGCCTCAATGGTGCAACGTGCCAACAACAGTCGTGACAATGTCTTTATGAAGAACCAGCTGCAGGAAGCCCGCTGGTTTCTGAAAAACCTGCAAAGTCGTAACGAAACCTTACTGAAAGTAGCCGGCAAGATTGTTGAATTTCAGAAAGATTTTCTGGAGCAGGGTGAGCAGGCCATGAAGCCCCTGGTGTTGGCAGACATTGCTCAGGCAGTGGATATGCACGAGTCCACTATTTCCAGGGTCACTACACAGAAATACATGCACACTCCAAGAGGCGTGTTTGAGCTGAAATACTTTTTCTCCAGCCATGTCAGCACAGCCACTGGTGGAGAGTGCTCATCAACAGCCATCAGAGCCTTGATTAAAAAACTGGTATCCGATGAAAACCCTAAAAAACCACTGAGTGATAACAAAATCGCCGGCTTGCTGGGGGACCAGGGGATCAAAGTGGCCAGGAGAACCATCGCCAAATATCGTGAATCAATGAATATACCGCCATCGAATGAACGCAAGCAGCTTATCTGAGCCTTCAGCGATTGAGGTAACAAGCCCTTATACCACAAATCGCCCCATAGATTTTTTGTCTCAGAACAGCGCTAACTGTCATTGACAGTGATAGACTTTCAATCAGGGTTGCCCGTACAATCCCGGGGGCAGTCCAATGTCGAGAATCGGGATCAGCAGGAGAGCGTTACATGCAAGTCAACATCAGTGGACATCATGTAGAGGTGACTGAGGCTCTGAAAGATTATGTCACCAAGAAACTCGACCGCCTTGCCGCCCACTTTGATCAGATTACAAACGTTCAGGTCACTCTGAGTGTTGAGAAACTGAAGCACAAAGTGGAAGCGACTCTACATGTTCGTAGGGCGGATATTAATGCAACCGCTGAGGCTGAAGATATGTACGCTGCCATTGATGACATGTCGGACAAACTGGATCGACAACTGGTAAAACACAAAGAGAAAACGCTTGACCGGCTACAGGGTGCCAACGGCCGCCTGTAAGCATCGATCGTTGTATGATTATTGAAAACATTCTAACCCCCGGGCGCACCCTCTGCGATGTGCAGGGGGCCAGCAAAAAGAAAATCCTGGAAATTGTTGCGGAAATCATCAGTGAGCATGTTCCCGCTATCAAAACCAAGGATCTGTTTAACAAGCTGATTAACAGAGAGCGACTCGGTACCACCGGTTTGGGCAAAGGCATAGCCCTGCCTCACTGTCGCTCCAGTGCTTGTCAGCATCCTACCGGACTTCTGATCAAACTGTCTGAACCCATAGATTTTGACTCTGTGGACAAGCAGCCGGTCGATCTGGTGTTCGCACTTATTGTTCCGGAAGAAAATACTCAGGAACATCTCAATATATTGCAGGCTGTCGCTGAGCGCTTTCAATCAGAAGTATTGTTAAGTCAGATGCGAGCGGCAGAAAATTCCGAGGCACTTTACAGCATCATCTGTTCCCCCGTTTAACGACTGTAGATAAAAAATATTTTGCTTGCTGATCTGATAACAGAAGCAGGCAAAATGTTTCTTGCTCAGAAATCCTTTCTTCTTCACTTTTGTCACTACAAAGCCTATTTATCCTTCAAAACTGCATGGAATAGAAATATCCGGACTATGCTAGAAATAAAAGAAAGCGACTGGTTCTAATCTCATTAGGTTTTGATAGACTTGCCTCACTCGGAACCAGGTGAGAGACCTGTTTACACAGTCAAACAATCGGGAAGGACACACCATGAAGCTGGTCATCATCAGTGGACGTTCAGGCTCCGGCAAAAGCTCCGCCCTTCACGCCCTTGAAGATGAGGGTTTTTACTGTGTAGACAACCTTCCTGCCAGCATGCTGAATGATCTGCCAACCAATCTTAAAAGCAACCTGGTCGAACCGCACCGTATGGCTGTCAGCCTCGATGTTCGTAATGTGCCCGGCTCTCTGGAACGCTTCCCGACATTGTTGGAAAAGTTGAAAAAACAGGGGGTTGAGTGTCAAGTAATCTTTCTCGACGCAGACAGCAACACCCTGATGAAGCGCTATAGTTCGACACGCCGTCGCCATCCTCTGAGCAATGACAAGGTTTCCCTGACAGAAGCCATTAATCTGGAAAAGAAACTGCTGGCCCCACTGGCTGAAGAAGCTGATATTAGGCTGGACACTTCGCCACTGTCTGTCCATGAAATCAGAGAACAGATAAGACAACGACTCTGCGGCTCCACCAGCAAAAGTATGACCCTGATGATTCAGTCCTTTGGCTTCAAGCACGGTATGCCAGTTGATGCCGACTACGTCTTTGATGTTCGCTGTCTGCCTAATCCTTTCTGGGTTGAAGCCTTAAGATCCTTCACTGGCCAGGATCAGCCAGTTAAAGATTTTCTGGCATCAGAACCCATGGTGAATGAGATGTTTGAAGATCTCAGCACATTCGTGGAAAAATGGTTACCAAGGTTCGAATCCGGACAGCGCAGTTATATGACGATTGCGATCGGATGTACCGGGGGGCAGCACCGTTCCGTATTTATTAGTGAAAAACTGGGCGAGTGGCTCAAAGAACGTTTTGACTGTGTTCAGGTCAGACATCGGGAGCTTTCCAAATAATGATCCAGAAGCAGATCACCATTATTAATAAACTTGGTTTACATGCTCGGGCAGCATCCAAATTTGTTTCTACAACGACGGCTTTTGCCAGCCAGGTGAAGGTGAGCTTTAACGGCCGTGAAGTGGATGGGAAAAGTATCATGGCCGTCATGATGCTGGCTGCTGGAAAAGGCTCTGTCCTTGATTTGACATTTGAAGGCCATGATGAAGAAGAGGCCTGTTCGGCTCTGTGCAATCTGATCAATGATTTTTTTGAAGAGGGTGAGTAGTCACCCTTTTCATCATTAAATCCCTGTTTATACTGGTCTCTCGAAAAGCTTTGCCAGAGATTGAAAGCCCGGCAAAGCTAACAAAGAATAACATGTGAAATGACTGAGTCTGACTATCAGACTTGATGGTTAAAAGAACAGAAGTTCGATACTCAGACACTTCTACCAAAAAAACCGGATACGCATCTATGGTACAACAGCTGCAACTGAGTATCGGAGACAAGGCATTTCAGGAGCTCAACGAAGCCCTTGAGCACGGCGTTTCTCCTGAACTCAGGCGTATGCTGAATGGTCTTCCGGCTCCGGATGCGGCACACCTGCTTGAATCTTCCCCTCCCAAACTTCGCAGCCTTCTCTGGCGCCTGATCGATCGAGAGATGGAAGGCGACGTATTGCAGGAGCTGAGCGACGAAGTCCGGCAGTTTTTCCTGGACAGGATGAATGTGGCAGAACTCAAAGTCATTACCGAAGGTCAGGACGTTGATGACATAGCTGACTTGCTACAGCAGCTACCCGACGCCATCACCCGAAAAGTGCTGGATTCTATGGACAGCCAGGACCGGCAACGGGTAGAAGCCGTTCTCTCTTATCCGGAAGACACAGCCGGTGGACTGATGAATACTGATGTCATCACCATCCGACCCAGCAGTACGCTTGATGTTGTGCTTCGTTACCTCAGGCGTCACAAGGATATTCCGGAGATGACAGACAGTCTGTTTGTCGTCAACCGCAGAGACGAATACATTGGGGCATTGCCTTTATCCGTTCTCCTGACCACATCCCCTTCAGCCACAGTTTTTGAAGTAATGCAGACCGATCTGAAACCTATCGCTGCCGATATGGAAGACAGCCAGGTTGCGCAATTGTTTGAACGGCAGGATCTGGTATCAGCACCAGTAGTTTCGGAGCATGGTCAGCTTCTAGGCCGCATTACGATTGACGACGTGGTAGATGTTATCCGGGAAGAAGCCGAACACTCCATGATGAGCATGGCAGGCCTGGATGACGATGAAGACACCTTTGCTCCCGCACTGAAGACAGCCCGTCGGCGTGCAGTCTGGCTGGGTATCAACCTGATAACAGCCTTTATTGCCGCTTCTGTCATAGGTATGTTTCAGGCTACCATAGACAAGGTCGTTGCCCTGGCTGTCCTGATGCCCATTGTTGCAGGAATGGGCGGCAATGCTGGCGGACAGGCTCTGACCCTGGTGATTCGAGGCATGGCACTGGGCCAGATCAGTCGGACCAACCTTCGATGGCTGCTCAGTCGTGAATTAATGGCAGGGTTTCTCAATGGCATACTCTGGGCTGCTCTGGTTTCCCTGATTGCCTACTTATGGTTTCATGACCCGGTCATTTCTCTGGTGATCGCCTGTGCTATGATCATCAATCTCAGCACTGCCGTTATTGTCGGTGCCAGCCTGCCCGTTGTTCTCAAATCCATGAACATAGATCCCGCATTAGCTGGCACCATAATACTAACGACAGTGTCCGATGTTGTTGGATTCCTATCCTTTCTGGGACTGGCGGCCTTGTTTTATGGCTGACACTGGAGTCTGTCTGATAACTCTTGAAGGCGCCCCATAGCCTTACTCAAACTATCTGATCTCAAAGAGGCTCTTTCTGCTTCCCACTCTCTCTCTACAAAAGTGATTAGACTATTGTTGTATCCGATACCGACTTTTGACCCACTAACTTTTGGAGGCAAGATTTCCAGCTTATCCTTCTGTAATCCGTACCTTCGAATCAGATTCAAAAGCATAAGTTTGGGGTCATCTAAATTTTCGGGATGATCTGGCACTTTCAACAAAGGAATCTGAAAATATTGCGAAAAGCCATCCGAGTCTGAAAGCAACCATGCTTCCGTTTCCCTCACGGCAACTCTGAAAAGCATATTATCAGGCACTCTCTGTTGACCAAGCCACTGAGAAATCAGAATCGGAGCACATGAAATCCTGTCAAGATCAGTTATCATCAAGACGGGATACGTATACGACAGGTTTATATATTTTGACAATTTACTCTTTAACTGACCATTACCCGTGGGCTTTATCATCTGAATATCAAAGAGCCCTTTCTTATCTACAGTCCTTATCATTGAAACAGCTACTGCGCTACTCAACTGATCCTCAGTAGCGACATACAGCGGTATCATCCCCACAACCCTAGCTGCTGGACATTTGCGGGTCGGGTTTTAGGCAATATCACTTCACTCACTGTCAAACCCGCTTCAAGTGCTTTATTTTCAGCCTTGCTGACTGTTCGAATCTGGCTACCTTCTCTGCCGGGCTCCAGAATGATTACGCTCTTTGGATCAATACCCTCATTATTCAGAATTGCTTCGCTGTGAGTGCTTATGATGACCTGCCTTCTTCTCGTTTTTGCCCTTCTTTGAACTCGATCAATCATCAAAGGAATTTGCTCCACTACAGCATTGTGGAGTGATAATTCTGGCTCTTCCAGTAGCAGAACCCCCTTACCTTCCAACAAACTCCAAAGAATACCCAACAATCTCAAGGTTCCATCAGAAAAGTGCTCCTCTGATTGCCACCCTGCATTTGGACGATGATGTTCATATTGCGCTTCCAGATGAGGTTGACCTCTTTCGTTCTGTATATATCTCAAGCCTTTAAATCGTGGTACGGCAATGGAAAGTGCATCCCCAATCTTTTTTAGTCTCGAATCCCTGGTTTTTTTTGGAGTTCTGGCCAATCGCTCAAGAAAGCCTTGCCCAAAAGGATCGTTTTCCAGCCTGTTCCCGCCAATATGATCTGCATATTTAAGCAGCTGCGGAACAAGATGGAGATAAGTGACCTCCGAAAAACTTGTAACGATTGATCTAAATTCTTTATTTGCCCGGGTCTGCTCCAGGTGAGTCTCAGTTAACAACAAAGCATCTTTTTTATCGTCTTTATCAGGTCGATTTAATATTCTTTTGCCATTCTTCCATACTTCTTCGCTGGAAATCATAATCCTCTGTGCACCCTTACCTTCTGTTTTGAAGGCCAGTACATATTTCCAGCTTGCAGCATCCGATTGTCCTCCTTCTGACATAGAAACTTCTATTTTTACTTCCGTATCTCGACGATGGTGCAAACAACGCAGTCTTGTGATACCCCCACGGTCCTTCACAGCTTTCTGAAGTCCTCCGCCATCGGCTCTACAGATATCCCTTATAAACCTGAAAACATCGAGTAAGTTTGACTTACCGGACGCGTTCGGTCCGACAATATAAGAAACCTGGGCCAAATTGATCTCAGCATCACGGAAGTTCCGCCAATTCTTTAGCTTTAAAGATGTGATTATCATTCATTTAACCTGCTTTTATACTCAGCCAAATAGATAACAGGCTGAACCCTTATCACTCACCCGCCAGAGTCATCTCACTGATCAGAATCGAACCGGTCTGAATACTCCCTCTGCGATCATAATCACTCCCCGCAGCCACCATATTCATAAACATATCTTTCAGGTTTCCAGCGATAGTCACTTCAGAGACAGGATGCTGTATTTCGCCATTTTCAACCCAATAGCCGCCCGCACCTCTTGAGTAATCACCTGTGACAATATTCACACCCTGCCCCATCAACTCGGTCACCAGCAAGCCCGTTCCCATCTGTTTCAATAACTCTTCCCTGCCGCCTGCATTGCAGTCAAGGAACAGGTTATTGACACCCCCGGCATTAGCCGTACTCTTCATGCCCAGCTTACGGGCAGAATAAGTACTCAGGAGATAGCTGGCCAGAACGCCATCAGAGATAAAATCCTTGGCCCGGGTAGCCAAACCGTCATTATCAAAACTGGCCGAACCCAGTGCTTTTTTCAGGTATGGCTGCTCATGGATGCGCACCCAGTCAGGAAATATCTGCTTACCCAGATGATCCAGCAGAAATGAAGCCCGACGATAAAGGCTGCCACCACTGATACTCTCCAACAAGTGTGACACAAGGCCTGAAGCCACTTCTGCTGCAAACAGCACGGGCACCTGACCCGTAGGGACTTTACTGGCACCCAGCCGGGCCACCGTTCTTTCCGCTGCCTTGCGACCGACATCCGCAGCAGACTCAAGATCATTACCATCACGGGCGACGGTGTACCAATAATCTCTCTGCATTTCACCGGCTTTTTCACCAATCAATATACAACTCAGACTATGACGACTGGAAATATAGCTGCCTACAAAGCCGTGACTGTTCCCATATACACGACAGCCTTGATGAGTACCGACATTGGCACCGTCAGAATTCTTGATTTTACTACTAAACGATCTGCCAGCTTCCTCACACTTCAAAGCCAGCTCTATAGCCTCTTCTGCACCAACACCCCAAGGGTGATAAAGGTCCAGCTCTGGCAGTTCAGTCGCCATTAACTCTGCATCGGCAAGACCGGCACAGGGATCTTCCGAAGCATATCCAGCAATATCACAAGCTGCCTTCACCGTCTCCCTGATGGCTTCAGGTGTACTGTCTGAAGTACTGGCTGATCCTTTTTTCTTCCCCTGATAAACGGTGATACCGAAACCCTGATCACGGTTAAACTCCACTGTTTCAACATCACCCATTCTGACGCCCACCGAAAGACCTGCATCGAGACTGACACCGACTTCACAGGCATCTGTGCCCTGACGTCGGGCTTCAGCCAGAATATCGCTGACCAGGGTCTTCAGGCGATCCTCTTCAGAGCGGGGATCCAGTACAGCGTTGGTTTTATCACCCATGAAATTCCTGCCTTTCAGAATTATACGTGTAAGTCCTATTGTGCCGTGCCCAGCCACAAATGCCCATAGCGAAAGAAAAACAAACCATTCACCATAAGCACTATCACCATTGGCCCAAAACAAGTCTGGCAGCCTTCTACACTCATAGCTGAATATCCGTAACTGGAGTAAAATGCCTGCATCTCTCTAAGTAGACCTGAACCATGTCAGATCAAGACCTCTCCCCATTTGAAGACGACGCTGAAGAAATCATTTACGTCAGCAAATCCGAGCTCAAACGCGATATGGACGAGCTCAAGGCCATGGGTGCCCGCCTGATGGATATGAAGCCAGCCATGTTGGACAAGCTGCCCCTGAATGAACGCCTCAGGGAAGCGCTGGATGAGAGCAAGCGAATTAAAAGCAATAATGCCCGCAAACGGCACTTGGGCTTCATAGGCAAATTAATGCGAGACCAGGAGCTGGAACCCATCCAGAAATATCTCGACAGCCTGGATTCCACCAGTGAGGAATACAGCCGTCGCTTTCATCAATTGGAGCGCTGGCGTGACCGGTTGATAAACGAGGGGCATGAGGTGCTCACTGAATACCTCGACAAATACCCTGAAGCCGATCATCAACACATACGACAACTGGTACGTAACGCTCAAAAGGAAGCCGTACAGGACAAACCTCCCGCAGCTTTCAGAAAACTATTCAAATACTTGAGAGAAGTAGACGAAGAGCACTAATCTTCATTCGCAACCGAGTGCCTGCCCGGCACTCTGTCAAGCGATTAAAGCAGGATTATCCGAAAAGACGCCATCAACACCCCAGGCTCTTAATCGATCAGCCATATCCTTGTCGTTAACGGTATAGCAATACAACTCATAACCTGCCGCTTTGATGTCATGCGCGTTTTTCTCTTTGAGTTTTTTGCCATTCAGGTGAATCGTTTTGGCACCAACCTGTCTGGCTTTGTATTTCCAGTTTCGAGGCAGCGACTCGAAAAGACAACCAATCCTGCTGCCAGCTTTTGCCCGATACAGAACCAGCAGTTTATGATTAAAGCTCGATACCAACAGTTGATCCTCGGGGAAATCAGCTGCTTCTATGGCTGCAACCACCTCCTCAACCAAAAGCTTTAAATCGCAGCGATTGGGCTTCAGCTCAAGATTCAGGCTCAGCTTCAGTTTCTTGATCAAAGCCAGTGTTTCAAGAAGTGTTGGCACCTTTTCACCGGCGAACGCCTCCGAGAACCAGCGTCCGGCATCCAGAGTAGCGACCTGAGCCAGATTCTTTCCCCTCAAATGCCCATTTCCTGAAGAAGTCCTGCTCATTGTTGGGTCATGAAACATCACTGCTGAGCCATCTCCCAGCAGTGTCACATCGAGCTCTATCCATTTCAGCCTCAAATCGGCCGCCTTCCGAATACCAGCCAGAGTATTCTCCGGAGCCAGAGCAGCTGCACCTCGATGCCCGATCACTGAGTCCATAATCATTTGCTTATCTCTTCAAAGCCTGCTGAATTACTCGTCTACTATTATGCTTATTTTTGCGGCAAAAAAACCCAGACACTAAAGCTCTGGCAGACTTCTGACACAATAATGCAGCCCTCTGATGACATCTTATGCCTTCAGCCCTTGAAGGCTTTTAACACAACGTTGTTGTTCGATCAGTGTCGGGAGCATTGATTGACCACCTGCCAAGCAGTCATCTTTCCTATGCTGAAGGCTTGAATGAAGCGAAAAGAAACGCTATCTCCTGACACATCGCTTGCAGAAGACTATGACAGAAAATACAGGATTTATCTTGAGCTGAGTGAAGATCAGCAGAAGTATTAGAAAATAATGAGTGCTAAGTTCAAAAAAAAGGCCTGACTTGATAGTCAGGCCTTTTTTAAAAGTGGGGTGGACGATGGGGTTCGAACCCACGACCACCGGAATCACAATCCGGGGCTCTACCAACTGAGCTACGCCCACCACTTCGTTGCTTCGGGGAAGAAATGCCATCCCTGAAGACGCGGCTGATTATAAGGAAAGCCGAGTTCCTTGCAAGCAAAAAATAGCACTTCTGGTAAAAACCGAAATCTTTTTGTTCTGTCGGCTTGAAATATTCCGGATACATGTTGCCCTTGTAAGCACCGCTACGAGAGACCTTTCATTCAGGCGCTTTTTTCTACCGTCATAATCAAACCCCAGTTAAAAGCAAAACATTAACCGGAGTTTTTGACGATGTCGATTAGGGGGATTTAGCGCTTACTTATCGCCGATGCCAGTGCGACTTTTCTCTATGATGGGTATAAGGTCGCAAATCACTGAATAAAAAAAGCCCAACGAATTCGATCTTGGGCCTTTTTTTATTCAATGCCTGACAGTGACTTACTCTCACATGAGGAAGCCCCACACTACCATCGGTGGGGCCGCCCAGGTGGGGCCGCCCAGGTGGGGCCGCCCAGGTGGGGCCGCCCAGGCATGTTTCGTTTCACTTCTGTTCTGCCACATTCCTTTGCCCACAAAACAAAAACCCCGGTCAATCTCTCAACCGGGGTTCTGCTTTATTCAATGCCTGGCGATGACCTACTCTCACATGGGGAAGCCCCACACTACCATCGGCGATGTGTCGTTTCACTTCCGAGTTCGGGATGGGATCGGGTGGTTCCAACACTCTATGGTCACCAGGCAAAACTGGTCGAGCCGTTGGCTCTCGAGCTGGAAGCTTTAAGCTGGAGGCTTGAAGCTGTTTCTCGAAAACTAAGGCTCTGGAATCCAAATCTCTTTTAAGATGTGTCGTCTATTCTTGCTCAACACTCTCTTTCACTGTGTACGGCTTCAAGCTTCCAGCTTCAGGCTTCCAGCTTTTGCTGGCAGCTTCGCTGCGCAAATCGCTTTGGCGTTATATGGTCAAGCCTCTCGAGTCATTAGTACGGGTTAGCTCAACGCCTCACAACGCTTACACATCCCGCCTATCAACGTCGTAGTCTTCAACGTCTCTTATGGGCCTTGCGGCCAGGGAAGTCTCATCTTGAAGGGGGCTTCCCGCTTAGATGCTTTCAGCGGTTATCCCGTCCGAACTTAGCTACCGGGCAATGCGTCTGGCGACACAACCCGAACACCAGTGGTTCGTCCACTCCGGTCCTCTCGTACTAGGAGCAGCTCTCCTCAAACTTCCAACGTCCACGGCAGATAGGGACCGAACTGTCTCACGACGTTCTAAACCCAGCTCGCGTACCACTTTAAATGGCGAACAGCCATACCCTTGGGACCGGCTTCAGCCCCAGGATGTGATGAGCCGACATCGAGGTGCCAAACACCGCCGTCGATGTGAACTCTTGGGCGGTATCAGCCTGTTATCCCCGGAGTACCTTTTATCCGTTGAGCGATGGCCCTTCCATTCAGAACCACCGGATCACTATGACCTACTTTCGTACCTGCTCGAGATGTTCCTCTCGCAGTCAAGCTGGCTTGTACCATTACACTAACCGCACGATGTCCGACCGTGCTTAGCCAACCTTCGTGCTCCTCCGTTACTCTTTGGGAGGAGACCGCCCCAGTCAAACTACCCACCACACAATGTCCCCGATCCTGCTAAAGGACCTGGGTTAGAACCTCAATATTGCCAGGGTGGTATTTCAAGGTTGGCTCCATGCAGACTGGCGTCCACACTTCAAAGCCTCCCACCTATCCTACACAAGCAACATCAAGATCCACTGTGAAGCTGTAGTAAAGGTTCACGGGGTCTTTCCGTCTAGCCGCGGATACACTGCATCTTAACAGCGATTTCAATTTCACTGAGTCCTGGGTGGAGACAGCGTGGCCATCGTTACGCCATTCGTGCAGGTCGGAACTTACCCGACAAGGAATTTCGCTACCTTAGGACCGTTATAGTTACGGCCGCCGTTTACCGGGGCTTCGATCAACCGCTTCTCTTGCGATAACAGCATCAATTAACCTTCCGGCACCGGGCAGGCGTCACACCGTATACGTCCACTTACGTGTTAGCACAGTGCTGTGTTTTTAATAAACAGTCGCAGCCACCTGGTATCTTCGACCACCGCCAGCTTACGGAGCAAGTCCGGTCACCGGCAGCGGCGCACCTTCTCCCGAAGTTACGGTGCCATTTTGCCTAGTTCCTTCACCCAGGTTCTCTCAAGCGCCTTGGTATTCTCTACCTGACCACCTGTGTCGGTTTCGGGTACGGTCCCTTTTGACCTGATGCTTAGAAGGTTTTCCTGGAAGCCTGGCATCAACCACTTCCCCACCTTGGTGGGTTCGTCATCAGTTCTCGGCTTTGTGGACCCGGATTTGCCTGAGTCCACAGCCTACGACCTTAAACCCGGATAACCATCACCGGGCTGGCCTAGCCTTCTCCGTCACTCCATCGCAGTCAAAAGGGGTACAGGAATATTAACCTGTTTCCCATCGATTACGTCTTTCGACCTCACCTTAGGGGCCGACTCACCCTGCGCCGATTAGCGTTGCGCAGGAACCCTTGGTCTTCCGGCGAGGGAGCCTCTCACTCCCTTTATCG
>NZ_CP185342.1:5255000-6200000 GCF_059322965.1 Endozoicomonas sp. PH6C
TCCAGATGTTTCCGTCTCAAAGAAGGATCACCACTGAACACAAGAGCTACGGGCCCATTAACAATACCTTTTCGGATAGGTCGGTCGCGGGTTACGAGCTGGGTAGTGTATTGAAATTTATCGCCCAGAACCTCATAAGCCAGTGTGGCCGTCACTACTTTCAGAACGCTGGCAGGCACCAGATTGTGATGAGCCCCCTGTTCAAAAACAACCCGGCCACTGGCAGGGTCTTTGACCTGAATGGAGTGAACACTACCCGGTGGTAACCCCCCTACCAGTTTCTGCAACTCTTTAACCAGCTGCGGTGAAGCCTGAGCACTGTGAAATGAAAAAATAAAAAAAACTGTTAGCAGGCATGACAGAAATCTCAACATGATGACCTCAATTTCCTGGCAACCTCAGAGGACCTTCGCAAAGATGCATACACAAAGGATATAAAACTTACGTACTACATTTTGTTCTGAAGCAATCCCACACTTTTACTCAATGTCACTTCAACGATCGACACTGGACATCTCATCATTTAAGTTAACGCTATTACTCAGAAAATTAGAAGCAAGTTCTTGTAACAAATAACCGTTAAAAAAGCCGCTTTTATCCTCCAACCTCAATTGGCAACAGAATTCATGACAGTTAGATAAAAAAAGCATTATGCTATCCGTACGGGTTATCCAAAGAGACTGATGACCTGGCAGCCTACCGGCTAATGGTTTTTCCGGCAGGTTAAGAATCCATCAAAGCAGAGCGGCTTATGATTGATCCTATGGTGCTCTGCGACGTAGAAATGACCCAGAGAACTCATTAGTTAACGGCAGGCCTTAGTGAAAAAGCTTAAACTTTCAACCAGTCAACTCATTGCGAAACAGCCGGTCAAAGAACTTGGGTTCAAGTCCACCGACGATCTTGAGAAATATGCGGGTATCCTCGGCCAGGAAAGAGCAACCAGTGCCATTCAATTCGGCGTAGCCATGCACCGAACGGGCTACAACATCTATGTGATGGGAGAGTCCGGTACAGGCAGGATGTCCTATCTGAGAAAATATCTGGAATCTGAAGCCAAGCGCCAGACGCCACCTGACGACTGGGTTTATATCAATAACTTCGACAACCCTCGTGAACCAAAGATTTTGATGCTTCCGGCGGGAGCGGGCGAGCCTTTGCAGAAAGATTTTGATCAGTTTGTTGACAGTCTCATGCTGACCTTTCCGGCAGCGTTTGAAAACCCGACCTATCAACAAAAGAAAAGTGTTATCGAGCGCGATTTCAACCGAAGCTATGACCACGCCATTGATCAGATTGAACAGGAAGCCCTGAAACGGAACATTGCCTTGTTTCGCGAAGCGGGTTCCCTGAGCTTTACCCCTATGCATGAGGGTAAGGCGATGGACGAAACCGAATTTGCCCAGCTCCCGGATAAAAAACGGTCCAAATTCAATAAAGACATCAGTGAACTGGAGTCGATACTGAATGACTCGCTGGTTGAACTTCCTCAATGGAAACGGGAATCCAACGAGAAGCTACAGAAGCTAAATCAGGAAACCATTGATCAGGCCCTGGAGCCTCTGCTCAAGCCATTGAAAAAGGATTACAACAATGAGAAGTCGGTACTGGAATATCTGGAGGCGGTTAAGAATCACCTCCACCGCACCGTTATTGATATTCTTGCTGATGACCGCAATATGGAGTCCAAGGATGACTCAACCAAACGACAATCACTGGTTGAACTCTATGCACCTAACCTGCTGATTGGCCACTCTGCCAGCGGTGCTGCACCCGTCGTGTATGAGTCTCACCCCAACTACAAAAACCTGTTTGGTCGTATTGAATACGCCAGCGAGATGGGTGCCCTGGTGACCAATTACCGACAGATTTGCCCTGGTTCTCTGCATAAAGCCAATGGTGGCTACTTGTTGCTGGACGCAAACAAGTTGCTGGAAGAACCTTTTGTCTGGGAAGCGCTGAAGAGAGCCCTGAAACAGAAAGAGCTGACCATCGAATCTCCATACTCAGAAATGGGACTACTCAACACCATTACCCTGAATCCGGAGTCCATCCCTCTCAACGTCAAGATCATACTTGTCGGTTCCAGAGATATTTATTATCTGCTGCAACAGCTTGATCCGGATTTCCATGAAATTTTCAGAGTTCTGGTCGATTTTGATGACCGGATTAAACGAGACAGGGAATCGGTATACGCTTTTGCCCAACTGTTAAAAAACCGGGCAGATGATGAAAACTACCCGGCCCTGACGGCTGCGGCCGTTGCCCGTCTCGTTGAACACAGCTCGAGAATGGCTGAACACCAGGGTGAGATGTCTGCCAAAATCGGCGATCTGTTCGACCTGCTGGCAGAAGCAGACTTCATTCGTCGTATGAGCCGCAGCCGCAAGATCAACAACGAACATATTGACCGGGCCCTGACCGCCAAGTCTGAGCGCACCGGACGTGTCAGCCAGCAGATTCTCGACGAGATGATTGAAGGCAGTATCCTGATCGATACCGAAGGAGAAAAGATCGGTAAGATCAATGGGCTCACTGTCATGTCTATCGGGGATACCAGCTTTGGTTCTGCAGCCAGAATTACGGCAGCCGTCTACCCGGGATCCCAGGGGATTGTCGATATTGAACGGGAAGTCTCTCTGGGTCAGGCCATTCACTCAAAGGGGGTTATGATCCTGACTGGCTATCTGGGCAGCAAATACGCCCAGAAATTCCCTCTGGCTATCTCAGCCAGTCTGACCATGGAGCAATCCTACGGTTATATTGATGGTGACAGTGCCACCCTGGCTGAACTTTGCTGCCTGGTGTCCGCTCTGACCAATACGCCTATCAAACAGGGTTTTGCCGTCACCGGCTCCATGAACCAGCATGGGGAAGTTCAGGCAATTGGCGGTGTTAATGAAAAGATTGAGGGCTTCTTTGATCTTTGTAACGCCCGTGGCCTGACAGGTGAGCAGGGCGTCATTATCCCTGCCACCAACCTCCGAAACCTGATGCTCCACCAGAAAGTGGTCGATGCTGTAAAAGCAGGCAATTTCAGTGTTTATGCAGTCAACCATGCTGACGAAGCCATGGAGCTTCTGACCGGTTGCAAGCCTGGCACACTGAACAGTCGTGGTCAGTACACAAAAGACTCCATCAATTACAAAGTTCTGGAGCGCCTGAAAGAAATTTCTGAACTCTCCAAGGAAGGCAGCTGACACCAATCGCGCTTGACCGACTGTAGCCGGTCAAGCGCGTTGACGGGGTGTCTGTTTTTTTAACCGAGCTTACATCCCCGTCTTCAAAGTACGGGGTTTTACGCTTATTCGATAATCATCGTGCCTTATCTTCCAACTTGCGCATAATTTGAATGGATAGGTTTATTTACTGCGTCTAGGCTTCTCTTCTAAAATTTTTTTGGGAGTCCAGAACATGATAAGTCAGCAGCGTTTTTTGACCCGGTTCATCGCCCCGGTATTCCTGTTACAAACTCTGATTCAACAACTCGAAGCGTCGACTCAATCTTCAACGACCCCCTCTTCTCAGTCCCTTCCGACAGTATCTTGCGACTCTCTGCTTGACCCCAGGACGCATTCAAAGCATTCGACGGTGGTTCAGCAACGGCTAAGAATGGATTCAGAACTTGTTAACAAGCGACAGTGTATAATTCTCAGCACCAATCCTGCAGAAAATTTAAATGAGTTGATAGAACGGATACCTGAGAACACTGTTATACTGCTCTCCTCCGAAGTGGTCATGCCAACAACACCCTCTCCATCGGTTAGCTCTTTACATACAACAACGCCTGCGCCTGTTGTAACTCCGGGTGAGTACTTTGTTAACAGTGCAATACGTTTGAAAAACGGTCAGGACATTATTGGAGCAGCCGAAAATGGTTTTGAGATCATGATCAAAGATCGGCCAGGATATGAAGACAAATATGTGGTCAGGATCGGAACCACTGACAACTTCCAGGCTGATGAAACAAAAAACAGCAATATAAAACACGTTAATTTTCAGCCAGACCGAGAGAATAACCACCCCTCAATTGACTCCATTGTTTTTGCAGAGTGCTATAACCGGAAACTGATTTTAGAAGGGAACATTTTCCATCTTCCCATCCGTGCCGCAGTTGTCCTTGACTGCAGAAAATCTCTGGATGCGTCTGCCAATGGTGAGATCCGGGGTCCGGGCTTGCAGTTCTCTGTCAACCTGATCACAGGTGAAAAATACAACACGATTAACAACCACTATTTCCCACATTTAATTCCGGATCATGGGATATTTATTAATCTTCCCGAGATCAGGAACCAGTCAGAGCAATTAGTTGTCAAGTCGAACAGTTTCACTGGCAATATGGCAGAGGCAGGTGAGTTTAGAATAGCTCCTGGAAGCAGCATGGATATTATCAGCAACGAAGTCAACATTTCCAATGCCGGCTTCACTCGTCGCGACCCCGCTCGCAAAGGTGGTTTTGTTCTTACCGGAGATATCGAAGGTTCCGAAATAATCGAAGCGGGACTTCCACGTTTTTACATGATTGAAAATCATATCAGTGTAACATGGACAGCTATAACCATTTGGGGAGGGCTTGAACTGAACCTGATTTGTAACCACCTGCAAGCAGTCAATCCATGGTGGCAACCCCTGAAACCATTCAGCCTGAAAGCGGTTCACAAATCACTGGAAGATCTTAGCGAACAAAAACTGGCAGAACATAAAGTACGTGAACTGTGCGAAAGACCTCTGAGTTCCAGCATTCTCATGTCAACCCCCACACCTCATACAAACAACCCGATGGTGAATACCTGGACTGCTACCAACGGTTCCTCTGCCTGCAGAGGACTGTTCAACCTTGAAGGCGAGCTATTCTTTGACACCGAAATCTGCCAGCCAGTCGCCCCACCCTATGATTCCGGAGCAAGCTCAAACCCCGGTACAAAAATAGCCCAGGATAAAAGCGCACTCAATAGTTCATCTGCGAGAGCCACTGCTGTTATCTTTGCTTTCAATGCTACTGCTATCTTTGTTTTGGATGCTGTTATTATCGTTACTTTGGATTTTGCGGTCTGTCTGACCGGAATCTTGGCTCTGTAACCTGAATTCAATCGTCTCTGCGATTTCAGAGCAGGGGCGATGGAGTCTGGACTGCGTCAGTATAGAAAACAGCAAGCTACTTATACCTATTCTTTAGTGCACCACGCCCAAACCCGACAAGTGGCATTTCTCTATCCATGTGCGCTTTCGTCATAAAACCGTAATATATGTGGCTTACTCTGCGTTGATTAACACTGTTTTAGAGAGGCGTTGATTCGATACATTACCTCTCTCAAAGAATTGTCGCAAAACACCTTATATGCTTAAAAAGACATTGATTGCCCTGGCTGGTCTGACCGTTTCAGCGTCAGCAGCCTGGTCCTTTCTGCAGCCTGAGCCCACGGTTAGCCTGGCTGAAAATGATAAAAGACTGTTTGATCTACAGGTTCACTGGGTTCAAGGTAATGTCGTTGCACTGGTCAGACACGCTGAACGCTGTGATCGCTCTGACAACCTGTGTCTTGATGGGGAAACCGGTATCACCCTTCCCGGCAAGGCAGAGGCTATTGCCGTCGGGCAGAAATTTAATCACTTACCCGAGCAAACAACCATCGTCTACAACAGCCCTGTCAAACGAACCCACCAGACTGCTGACCTGATGTTTGGTGAGGAAGCGACCATTACTCAAAACTGGCTTCGTGAAGGCTGTAAAGAGAACCTTTATAGCGATATTTTCAAATACAAGGAAGAAGGCAAAAACCTGATTCTGGTGACCCATAGCACCTGTATCGACAAGTTAGGTGAAGCCCAGAACGATGATCTCGTGGTCATGGACATACACGACAAGTCTACATACAACGCAACCATCTTCCTTGCGGTCAATAAAGAAGAAAAAAATGCCCACACCCTGGGTTATCTTTTTGCCAATGAATGGGACGAGGCATTTAACGAAAGTTAAGGCATGAATTCTGCCGGACTTCAACAAGTCCGGCGCCATTCTATCGATATCTGGCCGCAGTGATAAACTCGCCAAAGGTCTCACACCAAACGACAACAGTATTGTATGAATTGATATTGATATTCGAGGGGACAGTTACAATAAATTTTTTCATAGCTTTTACCGTGTCAATCGCTCAATCAGAACAGCATGCTCAGGGAAGCTATTCAACAGCTGCTCAGCTGAAGGCATTTCAAAGTCCGCAAAGTCAAAGCCCGGAGCAACGGTACAACCAGAAAGAACGTACGAAGAAGGATCACTTACCTCTACCGCAAAAAAACAGCCTGCAGGTACCATAAACTGTGGAACTTCGCCATCCAGAATGGTGCGTCCGAGCCTTGCAGTGGAATAGCTTCCTTCCGGACCAATAATATGGATAATCAATGATGCACCGTCATAGAAATGCCAGACTTCATCTTGCTGAATTCGATGAAACGCGGAAAAATCCTTACCCTCCAACAAATAATAAATAGCCGTCGAAAAGTTTCGTTCTCCTGAAAACCGATCCGGCAGACTACCATGGGCTAATACTTCATCAGAGCGATAAGTTTCCCGAAAAAAGCCGCCTTCCGGATGAGGCTCAAGCGACAGCGCTTCAATCCAGCCGTTCGCATCCTTCAATGTATGCACCTCCCTTTGATGGAAAGCTTTATAGTGAGTCAACCAGAACAATTCGTAAAGTCAAAGCGCTTTCACTTTTCAGAGGCTGCGCCGCACGACTGCATGGATGCAGGAGCTAGAGCAACGCAGGAGCAGTTGCCGACGACTGCATGGATGCAGGAGCTAGAGCAACACAGGAGCAGTTGCCGCGTAGGGCAGTCTATTCCCGGTCAGCCTCCTGAAACACCAGGCAGAGGCTTAGTTAAAGACAGAATTTGAATTAATCAGGGAAAGTTTAACTGCGCTCACCCCCCTTGCTGCAAGCGCTATGTTTTCCAACAGCCTGCAAAAATAATAAAAAAGTGCTAGGTTTCAGGGGTAGTTTTCGAAGTCACTAAACCTGAATCACATGAAAAATCACAGAGCAACTTTAATATGTCGAATTATTTTTATTATTTCTGTTTTTTATTCATATAATGCCAATGCATCACTCAACAGTGCGGTCAATAGCTTAATCTCCCTTATTGACGAGATAAGATTAAAACAACATCAATTAAATCAGTCAGACACACCTATTTCTTCTGATTTAGAGTTAAATAACAATATTGCATTAATGAGGATATATCACGCATCATTACTTGCCAGACAGAAGCCAGGCACAGCGTCTTCAAAAGACATCTTTATAGAAGAAACAAAAAAACAAATTTTTCGCCCCCTCCCTGATGCTTATGCTCAATTTATCATGCAAGTTTTAACTGGGCTAATGTCGTCTGGTGAAGGGGGGAGTTACTTTACATTTCATGGGCATAAAGAAAAATATTGTATTCCGCAATCTGAACTTTTTTGTGAAATAGACAGGTTCAATGACGAAGAAATCTCCGAAAAAACGAAAGAACACTTATCAAAAATTTACGAATCATTAAAAAATGATCAGGTTTTTTTAACAACATGCACTAATTTTGATTTAGAAAGTGAGTATAAAACAACTATTGAATTAATAAGTACAGCATTACATTAACATTTAAAATTCAACAAAATATAAGTATCACCTCTAGGGCGGATTCAAGAGAGAAGAAAAAACCATCATGTTACTGAATAGGTTAATCTGATAAATGAGAGCCACTGATTTTGACAGTTGTTAATGAAATACAACTCAGCCACCAGCTGGCTCTCATATCATTTTTACGATCGAGCCGTCGTTACTTACAGTGGCCGAAAATAGTGCACATTGAGTATTCAGTAGTCAAGTTGGATGATTTAGGTGTTGTTGATTTATTTACCAGGTTAACTTCATCTTGATCAACTTCGTCTTCATTGTCTTCGGCCGGATCAATTTCGTACAACCAGATTTTTCCATCAACTCCGGCGACCGCCAATAATTCACCATCAGGACTGAAGCTGGCGCTATTGACAGTAGATTTTGGTTCATTAATAGAATGTGCCAGAGACCAACCCGATTTATTTTTCGAAAAAATCTTAATATTTTCAGAGGCTTTACGGTTAGTTCCACCGACTGCCAGCAAAGATCCGTCATTATTGAATGTCATACTGGTTACGTAATCAACGCCACTGTATACAGAACTCTGATTGAAAAAACTGTTGCCAAAGCAGGGTAAGTATTTATCCGACACCATAAAGGGATTGGCGCGCTTCTCTTGAACCAGCTGATCCAGATCTTCTTTTTTACAAGCTCTATCATCCAGAAACTTGATTTCACTACCACTGGATGAGAATGCCATCATAGAACCGTCTGGACTCGAAGCGAAACCTTGATGATAACGTCTACGTCTTTCCAACTTGGAAGATTTCACAACTTCACTGGAAGAAAATGAATCTTTTGAATGAAAAACCTTTATATCAAATAAGCTCTTGACCGCCAGTGTATTATTGTCGGAAATAAACCTTATATCAACTGGTCGAATATTATTAATTGTACCTAAGTGCAGAAAATCACTCTTTAAACTGAACACGTTAATATCTCTTTCGTCTCCAACTGCAAATAAAGTTCCGTCGGGACTGAAAGCAAAAGATGGATAGAGGTAGTTATTATCACCAAGTTCATGCACATGCTTGAGTATAAAACCCTTATGGACATCATAAAATCTGATAGCCTTATCGTTCGTCGATACCGCCAACAGCGAACCATCGGGGCTAAACACGGCTTTGACTTTACGTACAGTTTCATCAGATGGAAGACGAATAAACAAAGGAACTAATATATCCATCTGTAGTAGTTGTACATGGGCGGAATTGACACTATGATCATGTTTGCACGATACTCCAGCTGCCAGCAAGGAAGCGTCATGATTCCATGAAGTTGAGTGCACCTTACACTTGGAGCTTTGTTCCTCAAAGGGACTCCTGAGCTCAACGGGAGGAATCGCGTTCATTTCAAGGGCCAATTCAATATCCACTTTTTTTGGTGATTCCTGCGCTGGAGTGTCAGCATTAAGTCCGGTAATAGCGACGCAGGACAGTCCAGCCAGCACTGAACAGTTAATCATTTTTTTCCAATAAGCCTTCATAAATAAGTTTCTCCATTCAGTTTTGATACAAAAGTCCATTTAATTAGGATTGCTTAATTATTTGACCAAGAAACTACAGCTAAGTTCCTTCATTTTCCGAATAATTTTTGCAAGAAACACCATCCAGCCACCAGCTGGATGGTGTTTTCATTTTTCACGATCGAGCCGTTGTTAATGACAGCGCCCGAAAATAGTGCACATTGAGTATTCAGTAACTAAGTTGGATGGTTCAGGTGTTGTGGATTTATTGACCAGGTTAACTTCTTCTTGGTTAACTTCGTCCGAATTGTCTTCGACCGGATTAATTTCGTATAACCAGATTTTTCCCTCAACACCGGCTACCGCCATCAACTCACCGTCAGGACTGAAGCTGACGCTATTAACTGTTGATTTTGGATCTTTGATAGAATGTTCTATGGACCACCCATATCCCTGTTTCGATAAAACACTAACATATCCAGAGCCATCATTAATGTCGCTTCCACCTACGACCAAAAGAGACCCATCATTATTGAATGCCATACTGGTTGTGAAACTAGTATCCAGGTAGACAATATCCTGATTGAACATACTGTTGCCGGAACAGGGTGAATATTCTTCAGATATCATAGGAGTGAAAGACGTTTGATACGGATCTCCTGGTTGACAAGTTCTATTATCTATAAACCTGATTCCACCGAAAGCAGTTGGGGTTGCCAATAAATAACCATCTGGGCTCGAAGCGAAACCTCGATAAAACCTTCGTTTTTTCATTTTGGAAGTTTTCACAACTTCACTGGTTGCAAATTCATCGTTTGAATGAAAAGTTTTTATCTCAGAGAAAGTCTTGACAGCCAGTATGTTTTTATCGGAAGTAAACATCATTTCAACTGGCTCAATGTCATTAATCGTACCTGTGTGCAGAAAATCACCCTTCAAACTGTACACTTTTACATCATGACTGCCTGCAACCGCAAATAATGAACCGTCGGAGTTGAAAGAAAAAGGTGGATTCGGGCGAAAATTATCATCAAGCTCATGCACATGCTTGAGTATAAAACCTTTATGGGCATCATAAAATCTGATGACCTTCTCGTTCGTCGATACCGCCAACAATGAACCATCGGGGCTAAACACGGCATTGACTTTATCAAAATTTTCACCAGATGGAATACGAATATATAAACGAATCAATGTATCCTTCTGTAATAGTTGTACATGAGCGGTATTCGAAATATGCTGATGTTTGCACGATACTCCAGCTGCCAGCCAGGAAGCGTCATGATTCCATGAAGTTGAGTGCACCTTACACTTGGAGCTCTGACCATCATAGGGATTCACGAACTCAACGGGAGGATTCGCGTTCATTTCAAGAGCCAATTCAATATCCACTTTTTTTGGTGGTTCCTGCGCAGACGTGTCAGCATTAAGTCCGGTAATAGCGACGCAGGACAGTCCAGCCAGCACTGAACAGTTAATCATTTTTCTCCAATAAGCCTTCATAATAAGTTTCTCCATTTCGTTTTAATAAAAAAATCCATTTAATCAGGATTTCTAAATTATTTGACCAAGAAACCACAGGTAAGTTCCTTCATTTTCCGAATAATTTTTATTAGAAATTCAAGAATATTGACCATGTAATACGTTTTAACAGGAATTAAAAATCCAGAAGGAGTACAACCGGTTGCTTACAGTACTTACAGGCCATTTTGGCTCATGGTTTCGTGACAGGACAGTGATTGACGCATCCCTGCCAACAACGAATCAAGATGGAATCAGAAATCGGGATTCAGGGCCTGAAATCGCGAATTTGGAAAATTCTGTCAATGCTGCCTAGAATTTCAGGGTGTCTGAATACACTGAATACAGGAGTCTCTGATGCGCAAAAATCTAACGTTATTGAGCTTAAGACAGGGTAAATTTGCCATCGGAACCTGGCTACAAATGAACAGTTTTCATGCAGCCCGGTTGCTCGCTGCCCAAGGCTTCTTCCACTGGCTGCTGCTTGACTTGGAACACACTCCCTACGACTATCCCACCGCTGCCATTATCATGTCGACCATTTCTGATATCAGTGACGGGCGTATTACCCCTCTTGTCAGAGTACCGGTTGGCTCCATTGAACATATTAAAAGCGCTCTGGATTGTGGTGCACAGGGCATTATCGTGCCAATGATAAATACCGCTGATGACGTTAAACGAGCAGTCGCCTATGCCCGCTTTCCTCCTGATGGCGAAAGAGGTGGAGGTGGCTTGGCCCCACACCTGGGTTTTGGCGTCAATCGCCCACAATATCTGAGTGCAGCCAACCAGGAGATTCTTGTCGGAATCCAGATAGAAACGAAAGAATCCATAGATAACCTCGACGAAATATTAGATGTGCCTGGTGTAGACCTTTTTTTCATCGGTCCAAATGACTTACACATGTCCCTTGGATTACCCGCCAGGTTCTGGAGTGATGAGCCCACTTTTGTCAGTGCTACCGAGAAAGTCATCAAGGGTTGTAAGAAACGCAATATCCCGGTGGGAACGTTATGCCGTGAAGCATCCCAGGTCAAAGAACGGATGCAGGATGGGTTGACATTTCTGGGCATGGGCAGTGATGCCCATTTCATGTTAACGTTTGCCGGTCAACAATATGGCCAGCTAAATAACCTGGAAGAACCAGCGGAGACCTGGTGTAACAGTGTTAACCTTTGAGCCTGACCCCATGCTTACCTGTCGCACGCTACATGCTCCTGACAAACAGGATGTTGTCATAATCGGTGCTGGTCCCGTTGGACTATTGGCGGCAAAATTTTTGGGTGAGTTGGGTTTTTTTGTACATGTACTGGAAAAGCATATCAACACCGAAACGACTAACAATTGCAGAACCATCAATTTGTCAATTTCACCAAGAGGTCTCAAAGCACTGAGAGCAGCAGGGCTGGAAACGGAATTCAAAGATATTGCGTTACCGATGGACAGTCGAGCCACTCATCGGAAAGGCAGACCCATAAGTTTGACAAAATACGGAAAAAATTCCTGGTTCAACTATTCAGTAGAAAGAAGTCGATTGCATAAATTATTATTAAAATCAGCCAAAGAGACTCGCAATGTATCAATATGTTTAAATAGTGAGTGCATCAATATTGATAATTCACAAAAAAAGAATAAAGTGACTTATATTCAGGCTGGCAGGAAAAATACCCTTGAAGCTGATGCCGTCATCGGTGCAGATGGTGCAAAATCCATAACTCGTAGTTTGATGGCAAAAAGAAACTCTTTTAAATACCAATTTTCATTAATAGATTCTACTTATAAAGAAATCACCATCAAAGAAAAAAACAATTCCTGGGCCATTGATCCAGGCGCCATCCACATTTGGCCTCGCAAAGACTTCTTTATGATTGCGCTTCCCAATTTAAACCACTCTTTCAGAGCTAATTTATTTCTACCCTCAATGGGGAAAATCAGTTTTTCATCCCTCGATTCAGCCAAAAAGATTGAAGATTTTTTAAAAGCACAGTTTCCTGACATTTACCCATTCATCAAAGAATCCGGGAGCGAGTTATTGGAGAAACAGCAAGGGTATGTGTTTAAAGCAGAGTGTGACCGTTATGTTTTTAGAAATAACATTTTATTGATCGGTGATGCTGCACATGCCATCGTTCCTTTTATGGGCCAAGGAGTTAATCTTGGCTTTGAAGACTGCCAATTCTTATTTGATACTCTGAAAAAATACCGCAATAACCTCGATCATACATTTCAAAAGTTTAACGATGACCGACAGCCTGAAGGATTTGCTGCCAGTGTACTCTCGGAACGTAACTACCAAGAGCTGACTGACACAAGAACCTCCCCATTTAACCTGACCGTAAAAGCAGTCATACCAATTCTCAGAAGGCTGTTTCCATCACTGATCCCCCCGCCAGCCATTACCATGATTAATTTCTTCGATCTCTCATATAGCGAAGTGTTAAAAAAAATCAACCAACGTCGTTTCTTTTAGCGACTATTTCTGAGAAGCCCGTCCGCACGGTATGACTGCTAAAACAGGGGAAGATCACAAACTACTGTCTTAAAAAGAGTTCAGGACTTCATTCTCACAGGAATTCTTTTGCTTCCCCAGTCTCCGGGCAGCTCTTCAAAAACACCTGCCAGCTTTTCACCACAGCGATGGCAGCAACCCGACTTCAGGTTCCAGACCCCCATCTGATACCAATCTCGCTCAATCAACAATTGCCCGCAGTTATGACACCAGGTACTCCCCCCCTGACTGTCGTGTACATTGCCGGTATAGGCATAACGAATGCCTTTTTTGATTGCGATATTTCTTGCTCTGGTAAGGGTATCAGCGGGTGTGCGGGTGTGCTCCATCATTTTCCAGTCAGGATGAAATGCGGTGAAATGTACAGGCACATCAACCCCCAGATGTTCAACGATCCATTCACACATACTGTTAAGCTCATGATCAGAATCATTCTCCCCGGGAATCAGCAGAGTGGTTATTTCAAACCACACCTTTGTCTCATGCTTTAGATACCTCAGAGTTTCCAGCACGGGCTGCAAAGACCCGCCACAAATCATTTTATAGAAAGACTCAGTGAATGCTTTCAGGTCAATATTGGCCGCATCCATACATTGAAAGAAGGCTTCTCTGGGGGCTTCGCAGATATAACCGGCACTGACGGCGACAGAGCGAATGCCCTGCTCACGAGCGGCAAGCGCAACATCTCTGGCATACTCCAGAAAAATAACCGGGTCATTGTAGGTAAACGCCAGACTTCTGCAGCCCGTTGCCAACGCAGCCTGAGCCAGCTGCAAGGGCATGGCCTGATCAGCCAGAGTATCCATTTCCCTGGACTTGCTCATATCCCAGTTCTGGCAGAACTTGCAGGCAAGATTGCAACCTGCTGTGCCAAATGACAACACCGGAGTGCCAGGTAAAAAGTGGTTCAGTGGCTTCTTTTCTATGGGGTCGATGCAAAAACCGCTGGAGCGTCCGTAACTGGTCAACACAATCTGATCCTGATGCCGGGCTCTGACAAAGCAAAGGCCCTGCTGGCCTTCTCTTAACTTGCAGGCTCTGGGGCAAACATCACACTGAATTCGACCATCTTCGAGACTGTGCCAGTACTCAGTGGGAAAATAGTCAGGTGGAGATTGACGAATTCCATTCATCATCACAGTGCCTCGCTCGGTTCGCTGACTATAATTATAGGGCCGTTCATCCGGGGGGTAAGCTCAATGAATATTCGACAACCCGCTGTGTCTGGTGTTTTCTATCCCGACCAGCCAGAACTGCTGAAAACCGTTGTCAATAATCTGATGTCCGAAGCCACTGAGAGAGAACTGTCGCCTAAAGTCCTGATCGTACCTCATGCCGGATACGTCTACTCCGGAGCTGTTGCCGCATCCGGCTACAAACAGTTGAAGACCTACCGCAGCAAGATTAAAAGAGTGGTATTGCTGGGTCCTTCTCATCAGGTTGCGTTTGAAGGGATAGCCCTTCCGGACTGTGAAGCCTACTCAACCCCCATGGGAGATATTCCGCTGGATACCGATACAATCAAAAGTCTGAGTCGGTTCAATCAGGTACATACTCTGGATGCAGCTCATGCCAATGAGCACAGTCTGGAAGTCCAGTGCCCCTTTCTGCAGAGCACCCTGGACAATTTCAAGCTTATTCCCCTGGTTGTGGGTGATGCCTCACCCTTCGCCGTTGCCGAGGTTATAGACTTTCTCTGGGGCGGCGATGAAACCCTGATTGTCATCAGCTCAGACCTCAGTCACTATCTCAGCTACGAAGAAGCCAACCAGCGTGACAGTCTGACGACCAAAGCCATAGAACAAATGAGCGGATGCCTGACCGGAGGACAGGCCTGTGGCAGCTATCCTCTCAATGGTATGCTGAAAATAGCCCAGCGCAGGGGCATGGAAGTCGTGACTCTGGATGTCCGCAACTCCGGCGATACGGCCGGTGATAAAAAACGGGTCGTCGGATATGGAGCCTATGTTATCCAGTAAAAATTACTCGAGTCGATATTACCAGCTGTACACCTGTTTACTGCTCAAAAGACTGGCCATGGCATGAAAGGATCAACCCGGATGGATCTGAATCTCACAGAACTGGATAAAAAAAACCTGTTACGTCTGGCCAGACACACCATTGCTAAAATCTGTGTTGACGGTGAACCCCCCAAACTTGATTTAACTGAGTTTCCAACAACATTGCAGGCCCATCTTGCTTCATTTGTGACGCTTCAAAAGTTTGGCGAACTCAGAGGCTGTATCGGCACACTGATTCCTCAAAAACCCCTGATAGAAGACATCGCACACAATGCTTTCGCCAGTGCGTTCAGGGATCAGCGTTTCTTTCCTGTAACCGAAGATGAACTGGCCGATCTGCGTATTGAAATATCTATCCTGACGCCCATGACGGCTATGAAAATTGAGACTGAAGAAGATCTACTGGCGCAGTTACGCCCGGGAATTGATGGCCTGTTGATCCAGGGGGATCATCACAAGGCCACTTTCCTTCCCCAGGTATGGGAACAACTGACCGAACCTGATCAGTTTCTCCTTCACCTCAAACACAAAGCCGGACTTCAACCTCATGAGTGGCCCGCAGATATGAAGTGTTTTTCTTATCAATGTCTCAAATTCAAGGAAGATTAAATCAATAAAAAGAGGATCATAATCACCTGAGTAAAGCGAAAATATTGAGGCCATTCCTGCCTCTATCAAAAGAAAAATCACCGTCGCTCTTCAATAACCACCAGTGAATTTGCTTCCATCTCAACCCAGCCCCGGGTAAGCAAGGCTTCCCTGGAAAAAGGTGATTCCGAACCAGTATCCAAAAGGCGGGTCCAGTACTTATGGGGTTCGACCTGAGGCAAAGTCACTTTTCTGGACTGCGCTTCATTATTGATCAAAATGTAGAGGTTTTTTTCATCCTCAGAGTTGATCACTGAACTCAGCTTGATACAGAGACAACCCCCACCCAGTTCTCCCAGTTGTGCTTCCGTCAGCTTACTGCCATCCGGCGAATACCAGGCCGTAGCTTTACGACCACCGGCACCACCCAGCAGGAAGTGAGTCTTACGAAAGGATATCAGCTGCCGGACAAATGACTGTAAAACAGCACCATCATCTTCACTGTCCTGCCTCCAGCTCCAGTCCAGCCAGGATAAAGGTGAGTCCTGACAGTAGGCATTATTATTTCCCTGCTGGCTGTTACCGAACTCATCTCCGGCCATCAGCATTGGCGTTCCCCGGGAAAGCATGAGTGTTGCCAGCATGTTTTTTCGAGTTCTCAACCTTTTCGCTTTGATATGACGATCTTCCGTTTCTCCCTCGACGCCATAATTCCGCGAAAAGTTGTGCTGGTCGCCATCCCTGTTCTCCTCACCATTGGCATCATTATGGCGCTCCTCGAAGGAGCAGAGGTCGTTGAGGGTAAAGCCATCGTGGCTGCAAATGTAGTTAATACTGGCTAATGGACGACGTTTACCAAATACATCTTCAGAACCGGTTATCCGCCAGCCCATCTCTGCCAGCCTTCCCCCATCGCCACGCCAATAAGCTCGTGCACTGTCCCTGAAACGATCACTCCACTCCTGCCAGGCCTGTGGAAATCCGGACAGTCGATAACCTTCGGGGCCAATATCCCAGGGTTCTGCAATTAATTTAGTGCGGGAAATAACCGGGTCTTGATGTACAGCGCGGAAAAAGGCGCTGTCATAGCGGAACACTCGATGCTGTCTGGCAAGTGCAGGAGCCAGGTCAAAACGGAAACCATCAACCTGATATTCTTCTGCCCAAAGACGCAACGCATCCATGGTCAGCTTCAGGGTCTGGGGACTGTCAAAATTCAAAGTGTTGCCACAGCCCGTGTAGTTGACGGCAGACAGACGACCATTATGATTGTCCATCAGATAGTAATCACGTTCCGCCAGGCCACGCATACTCAAGCTGGGACCACCATGGCCTGATTCACAGGTGTGGTTGTAAACCACATCCATAATAACCTCGATACCCGCCCTGTGCAGCTCACGAATCATAGTTTTCATTTCAGTGACCGGGTCCCTGATCGCCAGCGAAGGTTCCGGAGCCATCATACAGAGAGGGTTATATCCCCAGTAATTCCTGAGCCCCATATTTTCAAGGCGTTCTTCACTAACCAGAGAGGTCACCGGAAGCAACTCAATGGCGGTGATTCCCAGCCTTTTGAAGTAGTCAATCACACTGGGATGGCATAGCCCCAGGTAAGTGCCTCTCAATGCTTCCGGTACGTCCGGATGCTGCTGTGTAAACCCTTTTACATGCAGTTCATAAACGATACTGTCGGCTCTGGAAATAGCGGGCTTCTTAACAGACTGCCAGTCGAAAGTCTGTTCTCTCACAACACTTCGTGGCATCAAGGCGGCACTGTCCAGCTCACTCTTGAGCCACTGTTCGGCACTGTTTGCCGATGAAAAACGCTTTATCCTGTAAGTATTGTCTTCAGAGGGAGCATGCCAGTGGTAGTCAAATAACGCTTCTGACCACTGGACCTTTCCCCGCACTTCGCGGCTATAAGGGTCCATCAATAGTTTGTGACTGTTAAACCGGGGAGAAATAGAAGGCGACCAGGCTCCTTCGGCACGAAAGCCATAACGCTGACCGACCTCAATACCTTTTACCAAAAGATGCCACACCCCCTGATCAGAAGGCATCATTGCCAGCCTTTCTTCCTCATCATTCTGGCTGAACAGGCAAAGGTAGAGTTGACTGGCATCAGGGGCATAAACGGCAAAGTTAACACCTGTTGCTTCATGGTCGGCTGTTGGCAGGAAATCATCATTAACCCTTGTTGCCCCTTGCAGCTCGGGACACCCCGCAGAAACAGAAATATCTGTCATCACAATCGTTTTTTTCACTCACGGCTGTTGTCGTTAAAAGTTATGGTCCTGTGAAATGGGAAGAGCGCGAGAATCCGGAGCAAGAAACAGGGTCGACAAAGGAGGTAGTGTGACCAAAAGAGAGTGATCATAACCGTGGGTGTGAAAATGCTCGGTATAAAGTACCTTGCTGTTAGCAACGCCACTGCCACCAAAGCTCTGTGCATCGGAATTCAATATTTCTTTCCAGACACCCTCGATGGGTACTCCAATCCTGTAATCTTTCCTTACTTCCGGTGTCATATTGGCCACGACTATAACCGGAGAACCTGAAAAGCTTTTTCGAATAAATACAAATACACTCTGCTGCTGATCGTCAGCCACCACCCAGGCAAAACCATTCTGGTCATAATCGGACTTATACAGCACAGGATAAGACTTATACAGGTGATTTAATGTTTTAACCAGAAGACTGAGCCCCTGACTGTAATGGTTTTTATTGAGCAATGCCCAATCCAGCTGGCCATCATGATCCCACTCCCGGGTACTGCCGATCTCAGAACCCATAAACAGCAACTTCTTACCGGGATGCCCGAACATAAAGCCCAGACAGGCACGCAAGTTAGCGTACTTTTGCCACTCATCTCCCGGCATTTTTCCCAGCAGACTGCCCTTACCATGCACCACTTCATCATGAGACAGCGCCAGAATAAAATGTTCGCTGTAGTGGTAGGTCATGCTCTGCATCATTTCCCAATGATGATGGTATCGATAAATGGGGTCACGGGCCATATAGCCGAGGGTGTCGTGCATCCACCCCATATTCCATTTGTAGCCAAAGCCCAGCCCTCCGTCGTAGGTAGGCATGGAAACCTTGGGCCAACTGGTAGATTCTTCAGCAATCGATATCTGATCCGGGTAGTGCAGATAGAGTGTTTCGTTCAATTCCTTCAGGAACTGCACCGCTTCAATATGCTCGTTTCCACCCATGCAATTAGGCTCCCACTCCCCTTCGCTTCTGGAATAGTCGAGGTAGAGCATAGAAGCCACCGCATCCACCCGCACACCATCCAGATGAAAACGATCCAGCCAGTACATGGCATTGCTGATCAAAAAATCCTTTACCTCCGGTTTTCCATAGTCGTAGATATGAGATTGCCAATCGGGATGCCAACCTCTTTTGGGATCAGCATATTCATACAGGGCTGTTCCATCAAAATGACCCAGACCGTGGGGGTCAGAGGGAAAATGAGCAGGTACCCAGTCCAGAATGACACCAATACCAGACTGATGGCAGGCATCAATAAAGGCTTTAAAATCATCCGGATTGCCAAAGCGGCTGGTAGGGGCGAACAGTCCCACGGGTTGATAGCCCCAGGAGCCTGTAAATGGGTGTTCCATAAGGGGCATCAGTTCAATATGGGTAAACTCCATCTCGACAACGTAGGGAATTAACTGCTCTGCCAGCGCCTTGTAAGTGAGACTTTTACCCTGTTCCTGGCGCCAGGACCCCAGGTGTACTTCATAAATACTGACCGGCCTGTCCAGACAGGAGTGATGCTTCCAGTGACAGTCTTCCCACTCATAGTTCAGGTGATCGTAAACAATGGAAGCGTTGCCGGGTGGTTGCTCGGCATAATAGCCATAAGGATCGGCCTTGTGAGGCAGTAGATCCCCTTGCTGGCTGCGAATTTCATATTTGTAGAGATCACCCGCCTTCACATTCGGGAGAAAGAGACACCAGATCCCGTCGTCCGAGCTGGCCATGGGGTGAACTCTGCCGTCCCAGCCATTAAAACTGCCCACCAGACTGACGCTTCTCGCATGAGGTGCGTAGACCCTGAAGATCACCCCTTCTATGGAAACTTTCTCCTCAGGGTGCAACGAAACCAGATGCGCGCCCATATAACGATAGTTTCGATAAGGCTCACGGTGAACATGACTCAGGGTGTAAGACTGAAACTGGTAGGGGTCCATTAATGTATACGACTGATGATCTTTATTTGTGATCACCAGTTGATACAGAAAAACCGAACCGTATTCTGGCGGTACCAGCTCGAACAATCCCGGAGCAATCTGAACCATTTCACCTATGGTTTCGCCGGAAGTAAAGGCGATGACACTGACAGCACTGGCATCGGGCCTCCAGACCCTAAGCAACAGGCCGCCGCCTTCAGGACGCTCATGAAACCCCAGAATATTAAACGGCTCGGCACAGTGACAATTCAGCAGTTGATCGACCAGCGCTTCGACAGAATCAGGCATACAGGGAACGGCTTCTGTTTATTCAGTCTGAGGTATTATAGGAGCCCACTCAAAAATCGACAGGCTCCTGAAAAAAATGCTCTAAAGCAGCGAATCACTATAAGAAGTGGCTCATTCAGGAGTGACCCGCTGCTTTCAGCTCAGGCCATATTCCAGATGATCTTGCTGTAATCCTGAATAGACCGGTCGGATGAAAACTTGCCCATTGAGGCCGAGTTGATGATGGCCTTTCGCCACCAGAGTTCCGGCTTTTTCCAGGTTTCAACAATGCGATCATGGGCATCACTGTAGGCCTGATAATCCGCCAGTGTCAGGAAGTAGTCTCCCTTGTTCAGCAGGGCTTCAACCAGAGGCCGGAAGGCATCCGGCTCTTCGGGAGAAAGATCTCCGGAATCCAGCCAGTCAATGACACTGCGCAGCTCTTCACAACGGTTGTAGACATCCCGGGGGTTATAGCCACGGTGACGAAGCTCTGACACCTGTTCAACCGTCAGACCAAAAATAAAGATATTATCGTCGCCTACCTCTTCGGCAATCTCGACGTTGGCGCCATCAAGAGTACCCACAGTCAAGGCACCGTTGAGAGCAAACTTCATGTTGCCCGTACCGGACGCTTCAAATCCGGCCGTAGAGATCTGCTCGGAAACATCCGCAGCAGGGATAATTTTTTCCGCCAGACTGACTCGATAATTAGGCAGGAAAGCCACCTTCAGCTTATCTTTGATACGACGATCATTATTCACTCGTTCAGCCACCCGGTTGATGGCATGAACAATGGTTTTGGCCACTTTGTAGCCAGGCGCTGCCTTGGCACCAAAAATAAAGACCCGCCGGGGTACATCCAGATCCGGGTTATCCAGAAGTCGGCGATACAGCGCCATGATGTGAAGCAGGTTCATTTGCTGACGCTTGTATTCGTGGAGACGTTTGATCTGGACGTCAAAAATGGCATCAGGGCTTACATCAACATCACAGAGTTCCCTGATAACTGCTGCCAGATGCTTTTTATTGTCATGTTTGATAGCCGCAAAGCGTTTCTGGAATGCCGGATCATCGGCATGAGCCTTCAAAGCATCAAGTTTGTAAAGGTCTTTTCGCCAGTCGCTTCCAACAGTCTCGTCGATCAGGACTGCCAATGCCGGATTGCAATAGTCCAGCCAGCGCCTTGGAGTAACACCATTGGTCACATTGACAATTTTATCAGGCCACATTTTATGAAATTCGGGGAACAGTTTTTCCTGAACCAGTCTTGAGTGCAGGGCAGCCACTCCGTTGACTTTGTGGCTACCAACAACCGACAGGAATGCCATACGAACCATCTGATCATCCCCCGGACGATCCGGCTCTTCGATAATGGACAGGCGACGTTTCATAGCGTCATCGCCCGGCCAGACTGCCTCTACTTCAGAATGCAGAAAGTGGTAGTTAATCATATGAATGATCTGCATATGGCGGGGCAGTACTCTGATAATCAAACTCTGAGGCCACTTTTCCAGCGCTTCTGGCAACAAAGTGTGGTTGGTGTAGGTAAACACCTCACGAGTGATTTCCAGCGCCCTGTTGAATGCAAAACCTTCCTCATCCATGAGGAAGCGCATGAATTCAGCCACAGCGATGGCAGGATGGGTATCGTTCAGCTGAATGGCGACCTTGTCGGCAATAGGTTCGAGGCTTTCACTGTTTTCACGCTTGTAACGTTGGATCAGATCAGCCAGTGAACAGGCGACGAAGAAGTACTGCTGAATGAAGCGCAGCTCTTTTCCCGCAGGATGATTATCGTTGGGATAGAGCACCTGACTGATGTTTTCGGCGCTGATTTCCTGTGAACGGGAATCCTCATAGCGGCCAGCATCAAAGCTGTTCAGATCAAAACCCTGAGCGGCACGACTTTCCCAAAGACGCAGAGTGTTAACAGTCTCTGTGCCATAACCGGTGACAGGCACATCCCAGGGCATACCTAAAATTTCCTGAGTATCTTCCCAGATCGCTTTACCAGCATGTTCTCTCACGGTGCCATAGAGTTTGACGCGCTGCTTGCGCTTGGCTCTCTCAATACCCCATGGGAAACTCTCCTCACGCCAGGCGTCAGGCGTTTCCACCTGTTTGCCTCCGGCAAAGCTCTGACGAAAGAGACCAAATCGATAGTTAATGCCGTAACCCATGGCAGGCATATCAAGGGTGGTCATGGAATCCAGAAAGCAGGCAGCCAGTCTTCCCAGACCGCCATTGCCCAGTGACGGATCAGACTCATACTCAAGAATATCAACCAGAGATATTCCCAGGCTGGCCATGGCTTGTTCTGTCTGCCTGAAGATTCCCAGATTGTGAAGATTGTTACCCAAAAGGCGGCCAATCAGGAATTCCAGCGACAGGTAATAAATGCGCCGGGCTTTGCCTTCACGCTCTCTCTTGCGTGTTGCGCGGATACGTTGCAGACCCATCTCACGAACCACCAGGCTCAGGGCTTCCCAATACTCTGCGGGCCCGGACTCTTCAGACTCAACACCCAGTGATTGTTGAAGATGTTCGACCACCCGCCGGGCAATCTCTTCACTGCCCAAAACGGGCATTGCATCATTTTGCCCAGCCTTGTTTGCACTCATGTTTTTCCACCTGCACTATCAACCATGAAAAACTTTTGGCCATGAGAGGCATTCAATCGTTGCCTACAATCAGGGCTGTTTACTTAACCAAACGTGATGGCATGACCTGTGGATAATTATAATTCTGATTTCAGGTCATTTCGGTTTAGTTGTCATTAATTCCTGCTCAGTCGCACGATGAAAAGACATTACGCCCTGTGTACGATTTCAACATTTATACGACAAAAATTGTTTAATAATGATACCTTCATTTATTCGTTTAAACTCAGATGCCAAGCCAACCGATCCATAAACGAGGTGATTCTGTGCGATTTGGCATTGATGTGGGTGGCACCAAAACAGAGATTGTGGTGCTTTCCGATAGCGGGGAAATGATTCATCGGGAGCGACAAGCTACCCCAAATAATTACCCTGACTTTCTCGATAGCATTCAGGTATTAATCCGCGTCACTGAAAGACAGTATGGACCTGCCAGCCATATCGGTCTCTGCCTGCCGGGCGCTGTCAGTCCTGATACAGGTCGCATGAAAAATGCCAACACCCTCTACCTGATCGATCAGACTGTTGCGGAAGACCTTGAGCAGCGATTGGGTAGAGCCGTGAAGCTGGCCAACGATGCCGACTCCTTTGCCCTGTCAGAAGCAACCGATGGGGCGGCAGCGGGGGCCAGAAGCTGTTTTGGCGTCATTATCGGGACAGGCTGTGGTGGCGGACTGGTGTATAACGGCCAGCTTGTTCAGGGACCCAACGCCATTGCCGGAGAGTGGGGACACAATCCTCTGCCCTATTACCATAACCACACCGACGGTCCGGATCAGAACTGCTACTGCGGCCGCAAGAACTGTATTGAAACCTTTGTATCCGGCACAGGAATGGCCAAACGTTTCCGTGAAGCTCATGGCTTCAGCGCCCGTGAAATTCCTGATGCAAAATCAGTGATGGCAAGAGTTCAAAATGCTGATCAACCGGCTATTGAGCATTTCAATCATTATGTGGATGCATTGGCCCGTGCGCTTGCCGGTGTCATCAACATTTTTGATCCGGAGGTCATTGTCCTCGGTGGAGGTATGTCGAACATCAAGGCACTGTATACCGAACTTCCGGGAGCTGTCGCAAAGTATGTTTTCTCCGATCAGCTGAATAGCCGGATCGCACCCGCCAAGCACGGTGATTCATCCGGTGTCAGGGGCGCTGCCTGGCTTTAAATTAAATAGTTGACATCCTCAGACAGTGGGAACGGAACTTTATTACCAGTTAGTGACTCTAAGACTCAGGACTCACCTACAGGGAAGTGGGCAAATAATAACTTTTAAAGGGCTATAACCATGAATGTAACTCAGGGAGTGAGAAGCTGTTCGCACTTTAGCTATCAACATCAACCAGATTTTGACACCCAGTCAGAATCAGATTTTGAATCAGATTTTGAATCAGATTTTGAATCAGATTTTGAATCAGATTTTGATGAATCAGATTTTGACACCCAGTCAGCAACAGCCTCTGGCCAGTGGAAAGTCTGCGAGTCAACCAGCAGGCTGCTGCCCGGTCCTGCCAGGGAGTCTGAGCGACAAAAGCTACTGCTGGCCGCTGAGAGTGGACGCCTGGGGCTTCGGCGAATTGATATATTTAAAGAAGAAAAATACCTTTCTGGTAAGAAAGCACCAAGGCCCTGCACCCTCGCCCTGCCGGGGGCAATGATGCCCACCCAGCGCGTGTCAGAAAATCATGGCGAATGGATGGTAGGCATTGTTGATCCACAATGCCTGTATGTCTACAAACGTAACGCATGGACCAGCAGGCTGCTGGAGCCTGGCTTTACTCCGGAAGGACTGCAAGTAAAACTCCTGCCTGATCTACAATCTGCCCTTGATAGACGTCTTGAGCGTGGCGAACAAGTTATCTGGAGAGTTTATCCCCGTTTCACCTCGGGACATCTGCAAGCAGATGGAACGTTCAGTTTGCCAAAATTCAAACCGGGCCAATGTACCCGCTCAAAGGATTTCCCGGAACTGGTGCTCACCCACTACAGAAGAGAAGACATCAAATGCTTCTGTGTTTATAACGATGCACAGAAAAATATTTCCGATATCCTCCGGGACAAGCGCGAGTGTGAAGAGGAATTGGAGCTTGACCCCTTGCCTCTGGTTGTTTATTGCCACCGCACAGGTTCTGTTCAGGTCTATTTTGAAGATGAGCTGGATAATATGCTCCTGGCCGGGAATGAGCGCTCACTGAAAGATTTTGCGATCTTTCACAAGTTATTCCCAGACACTTTCAGAGCCCTGTTGAATCTGCTGCCAATGTCTTTGCGGGCAAAGACATTGGGTTCGAAATTAACCTTTACACCTGGTCTTAAGGACAAATTGGAACAGGCCATCGAATTACTGACTGATCCCTGTTCATACAGTTATGAGAAGCTTCTGGAACTAAAACAAAGTGGCTTACCCATTCACAAGCATTTTATTTATGGAGACGAGTATGTATCTTTGCTTGACCTGTTGCTGCTTACCGAAATGGGCAGAAACGGTGAGCCAGAGCATGAGCAAACCCGGGAACATGAAAAAGAAGCCTGTCGCTTACTGCAACTGCTTCTGCAAAGTGGAGCAAGGCTGGAGAGCGCCATCCCCTACATTAAAAGCATGAACGATTGCACATCTCAGGTAATACCAGCGAGTGCAATGAATTATATCGTGGCTGCCTTTGATCCATTTGCTTTTCTGACCCTGAAACATCTCGAGAGAATACCTTTAATCGGTTGCCCAGGGAACGTCGTTGAATTTAACCGGATCTGTCAGGGGCTCAGTCAAGAACAAATACAGCAACATATGATGAGGGTATTGGATGTGAGTCTTGATCCTCCATCCCTTGACTTAATCAAATCCCACTTGCTGGCCCTCTTTCATTACGGTGCTTGGCTGGACGAAATGACTCTGGATTGCCATCAACTATTTCTGGACCAATATTGCCATCGCAAAAAGAAGATTGCTGATAATTTTACTGTGGCTGATTTTATCCCGTGGGTTAAAAAACTCTGGGACGAAAGGAACACCTATCCTTTATTCCGGAATTGGCCAGAACATCTGGAGCAGGCTGAGAAGGAGATCAAGGATCTGAAAAAATCTCTCAACCTGAACGACTCTGGCCCATCCGGGCCATTGGCAGACGAACCACCATCGGCATTAAAGTTTATCGAGGATGCGTTCAGCACAGCGCCGGTCTTGCCAGATCTTGTCGGCGATAATGAAAAAACCATCCTGAAGGTATTGCAGCATTACTACCGCCGTCCGGGACCAGAACGGGTGATCAAGAGCCTGCGCAAACCAACCTTGCCAACCCTGTGGAAACCACTGCACAGTTGCAGTCATGTCCTGCGGGCCAGAAATAATGGACACTGGTATATGGAATTGCTGGAGAAATTTCAGCAGTGTTCCCTGAAAGAACAAGAAAAAGAACTCCTGTCGCTGGCGATTATCTACCATGATGCGGCTGCCGAAGATGTCGACAAATCAGCTGAAGAAACACGTTCAGCTGAATATTTCAAACGGGACCTGACCGGATACTACCCTGAAGCGCTGCTGGCTGATATGGCCGAGGCAATGATCAGCAAGGAAAACGATGTTCAGGGTAAGGACGAGCAGAACCTGTCTGTGTCAGTGCGCTGGTATCTGCGCATATTACGCTTTGCGGATCGCACGGACGTTATCCGTGGTTGCGGGGTTGGGGCTGATTTTCCCGGATTAACGGTGACTCCAACCCGGGGTTTTAACGCTGGACTTCTTGACTTACCAACGCTGCTGACTGAAGAGTTTACCTCCGAGCCTGACAACAAGAGTGAATTCCAACGTCATCTGGAAGCCGCCATGCATGGTGCGGCTGATCTGGCGCGGGTAACCGGGCGACTTAACGATAAGCGCAACAAAGATTACACCAAAGTCTACGGTCTGATTGGCAATGGCCCAAAAATCTCTGGGAACTTCGAGTGGACCACTGAGCCAGTAAAGAGAATGAACCAGTTTATTGACGACAATGTCCGCCGCAAAATAGCTCGGGAGGCCGGAATCATTGTCTGTTCAGATGCTGACCACCGGGCCCGGGCCTGCAAGACTGATCAGGACAAAGGGATTACTTACGGTATTCATAACAGCTGGTATGACCTGAGGCAGGTAGAGCTTCCGGCCGGCATGACGCTGCTGGAAAAAATGCAATACGAACATGACCCGTCGCTGCTGAGCCCGGCAACTCAGCAAGCATTGGAACAAGAGGTGCAGCGGCTCAGGAGGGAAGGGATACGGATGAATCCGGGCACCATGAAGCGGGAAACACTGCTTTCGCGGAAAGCCCAGTCAGTGCTGGAAGACCGGGGCATTACCGTGGTCAGCTATAAGCGTCCCTACTTCAACAACGAGGGCAACCCGGAAGAATGGGAAATGCTGGTGCCAAAGAAGATGCCAAAGCCTGATGCCCAGAGCAAACCAACAGTGGGTGGCCGATAGCACGAATGGTATAAGAACCTGATGGAACTTTTCACCGGCCAGTGGCTCTGGAGATGAAGGAAGAAAAAAGATAGACCCCCATAGAGAAGTGGGTAAGTAATAAGTTTTTTTACAGGAGTATTATTATGAATGTTGCCCAAGGAACGGGAACCTCTGCAAGCCTGAGCCTTCCCCCTCAACCAAAGTTTGTTACCCGTTCGGTAACGGCCTCTGGCCAATGGCAAGTCTGCGAGTCAACCAGCAAGCTGCTGCCCCCTCCTTCCAGGGAGTCTGTGCGACAAGAGCTACTGCTGGCCGCTGAGAGCGGACGTCTGGCGCTTCGACGAATTACGTCCAGAGAAGAAAAATACCTTTCTGGCAAGGGAGCACCAAGGCCCTGCACCCTCGCCCTGCCGGGGGCAATGATGCCCACCCAGCGCGTGCCAGAAGATCGTGGCGAATGGATGGTAGGCATTGTTAATCCACAATGCCTGTATGTCTATAAACGTAACGCAGCGACCTGCAGGCTGCAGGAACCTGGCTATACTCCGGAAGATCTGCGCGTAAAACTACTGCCTGATCTACAATCTGCCCTCGATAGACGTCTTGAGCGTGGCGAACAGGTCATCTGGAGAGTTTATCCTCGTTTCACCTCGGGACATCTGCAAGCAGATGGAACGTTCAGTCTGCCAAAATTCAAACCGGGTCTATGTACCCGCTCAAATGATTTCCCGGAACTGGTGCTCACCCACTACAACAGAGAAGACATCAAATGTTTCTGTGTTTATAACGATGCACAGATAAATATTTCCGATATCCTCAGGGACAAGCGTCAGTGTGAAAAGTTATTGAAGCTTGACCCCTTGCCTCTGCTTGTTTATTGCCACCGTACTGGTTCTGTTCAGGTCTATTTTGAAGATGAGCTGGACAGTTGGGACCTGGCCCGGAATGAGCGCTCACTGGATAATTTTGCGCTCTCAAACAACTTATACCCGGACACTTTCAGAGCCCTGTTGAATCTGCTGCCAATGTCTTTGCGGGCAAAGACACTAAGTTCGAAATCAATCTCCTCAACTGATCTTAAGCACAAATTGCAACAGGCCATCGAATTGGTGAATGATCCCTGTTTATACAGTTATGAGAAGCTTCTGGAACTAAAACAAAGTGGCTTATCTATTCACAAGCGTTTTATTTATGGAGGAGAGTATACATCTTTGCTTGACCTGTTGCTGTTTTCGGAATTGAGCAGAAACTTTGAGCCGGAGCATGAGCAAACCCCGGAACATGAAAAAGAAGCTCGTCGTTTACTTCATCTACTTCTGCAGAGCGGGGCAAGGCTGGGGAGCATCATTCCCTCCATTAAAAGCATGGACGATTGCTCATCAGGGGTAATCCCGGCGTACGCAATGAACTATATCGTGGCTGCCTTTGGTCCATTTGATTTTCTGACCCTGAAACATCTCGAGAGAATACCTTTAATCGGTTGCCCGGGAAACGTCGTTGAATTTAACCGGATCTGTCAGGGGCTCAGTCAAGAGCAAATACAGCAACGTATGATAAAGTTATTGGATGTTAGTTTTGATCCTCCACCCCTCGACATGATCAAATCCCACTTGCTGGCCCTCTTTCATTACGGTGCTTGCCTGGACGAAGTGAATCTGGATTCCCTTGAAGTATTTCTGGACAAATATTGCAATAGCAGTATGGAGATTACTGATAATTTTACCGTGGCTGATTTTATCCCGTGGGTTAAAAAACTCTGGGACGAAAGGAACAGCTATCCTTTATTCCGGAATTGGCCAGAACATCTGGAGCAGGCTGAGAAGGAGATCAGGGATCTGAAACAATCTCTCAGCCTGAACGACTCTGGCCCATCCAGCCCATTGGCAAGTTCATTGCCAATCGAAACACCATCGGAATTAAAGTTTATCGAGGATGCGTTCAGCACAGCGCCAGTCTTGCCTGATGTTGTTGGCGATAATGAAAAAACCATCCTGAAGGTATTGCAGCATTACTACCGCCGTCCGGGACCAGAACGGGTGATCCAGAGCCTTTATAAACAAACCATGCCAACCGTGTGGAAACCACTGCACAGTTGCAGTCATGTCCTGCGGGCCAGAAATAATGGACACTGGTATATGGAATTGCTGGAGAAATTTCAGCAGTGTTCCCTGAAAGAACAAGAAAAAGAACTCCTGTCGCTGGCGATTATCTACCATGACGCAGCTGCCGAAGATGTCAACAAATCAGCTGAAGAAACACGTTCAGCTGAATATTTCAAACGGGACCTGGCCAGATACTACCCTGAAGCGCTGCTGGCTGATATGGCCGAGGCAATGATCAGCAAGGAAAACGATGTTCAGGGTCAAGACGAGCAGAACCTGTCTGTGTCAGTGCGTTGGTATCTGCGCATATTACGCTTTGCGGATCGCATGGACGTTATCCGTGGTTGCGGGGTTGAGGCTGATTTTCCCCAATTAACGGCGTCTCAAATCTGGGGTTTTGACGCTGGACGTCTTGACCTACCAACGCAGCTGACTGAAGAGTTTACCTCCGAGCCTGACAACAAGAGTGAATTCCAACGTCATCTGGAAGCCGCCATGCATGGTGCGGCTGATCTGGCGCGGATAACCGGGCGACTTCACGATCAGCGCAACAAAGATTACACCAAAGTCTACGGTCTGATTGGCAATGGCTCAAAAATCTCTGAAAACTTCGAATGGACCACAGAGCCAGTCAAAAGAATGAACCAGCTTATTGACGACAATGTCCGTCGCAAAATAGCTCAGGAGGCTGGAATCATTGTCTGTTCAGATGCTGACCACCGGGCCTGCAAGGCTGATCAGGACAAAGGGATTACTTATGGTATCCATAACAGCTGGTATGACCTGAGGCAGGTAGAGCTTCCGGCCGGCATGACGCTGCTGGAAAAGATGCAATACGAACATGACCCGTCGCTGCTGAGCCCGGCAACTCAGCAAGCATTGGAACAAGAGGTGCAGCGGCTCAGGAGGGAAGGGATACGGATGAATCCGGGCACCATGAAGCGGGAAACACTGCTTTCGCGGAAAGCCCAGTCAGTGCTGGAAGACCGGGGCATTACCGTGGTCAGCTATAAGCGTCCCTACTTCAACAACGAGGGCAACCCGGAAGAATGGGAAATGCTGGTGCCAAAGAAGATGCCAAAGCCTGATGCCCAGAGCAAACCAACAGGGGTGGCCGATAGCACCAATGGTATAAGAACCTGATGGAACTTTTCGCCAGCCAGTGACTCCAAATAACGTAAGCACCCCTTATGGAAGTAGATAAGTAGTTTGTTTTACAGGAGTATTACCATGGATGCTGCCCAAGGAACAGGAACCTCTGCAAGCCTGTATCTTCCCCCTCAATCAAAGTCTGACACCCAGTCGGTTAAGGCCTCTGGCCAATGGACAGTCTGCGAATCCACCAGCAGGCTGCAACCCGATCCTTCCAGGGAGTCTGAGCGACAACAGCTACTGTTGGCCGCTGAGAGTGGACGCCTGGCGTTTCGGCGAATTAATTTGTTTGAAGAAGCACAATATTTTTCAGGCAAGAGAACACCAAGACCTTTCACCCTCGCCCTGCCAGGGAGAATGATGCCCACCCAGCCTGTGCCAGAAGGTTATGGCAAATGGATGGTAGGCATTGTTGATCCACAATGCCTGTATGTCTACAAACGTAATGCAGGGACCAGATCGCTGATGATGAAAGTGCCTGGTGTCACTCCGGAAAAAATGCTGGCAAAAATGCTGCCTGATCTGCAATCACTGCTCGATAAACGTTTCGAGCGTGGCAATCAAGTCTTCTGGAAAATTTATCCTCCTTATTTCACTTCGGGACATCTGCTGCCAGACGGGACGTTCAGTTTGCCAAAATTGAAATCTGGCCCTTATAACACCCATGATGATTTCCCGGAGCTGCTGCTCACTCACTACAGCAAAGAAGACATCAAATGCTTTTGTGTTTACAACGATGCCCAGAAAAATATTTACAATATCCTATGTGACAAGCGTCGGTGTGAAGAGGAATTGAAGCTTGGACCCTTGCCTCTGGTGGTTTATTGCCACCGCACAGGTTCTGTACAGGTCTATTTTGGTGATGAGCTGGAGAGTTCACGGATGTACATGAATGAGCGTTCTCTGAATGATTTTGCGCTCTCACAGGGCATAAGCTCAAACCATTTCAGAGCCATGTTGAATCTGCTGCCAATGTCATTGCGGGCAGAGGCACTGAGTTCGGAATCAATCTTCTCACCAGGCCCGGATGCCAGGCACAGACTGCAAGAGGCCATCAAGCTGGTCAGTAATCCCTGTCACTACAGTTATCAGAGGCTTCTGGAATTGAAACAAAGTGGCTTGTCAATTCACCAGTCTTTTTCTCATGAAGGACGTGTTCAATCTTTACTTGGAATGTTACTGGTTTCCGAATTGATCAGAGACAGTCAGCCAAAGCACGAGCAAACCCGGAAACAGGCGGACGAAGCCTGCCGCTTATGTCAGCTGCTTCTGCAAAGCGGTGCAAGGCTGGAAAAGAATTTTCGACCCATTTTCAAAATGGATGATGGCTTACACCCATTAATACCACCGAGCATAATGAACTATGTTTTGGCTGCCTTTGCTCCATTTGATTTTCTGACCCTGAATCATCTCCGGAGACTACCTTTAACCGGTTGCCCGGGAAACGTCATTGAATTTGACCGAGTCTGCCGGGAATGCACCCAACTGCAGCGGCAAAGCTTTCTGGAACAGCTAATAATACACCATGTGGTTGGCTTTGATCCTCCTACTCTCAACACCCTCCAGTCCCTCTTACTGGCCCTGTTCCATTACGGAGCTTCTCTGGACAATGACGTTCTGAATCGCGTTAAAGTCTATCATGCGAGCAGATATGGTAATGGTAAGAAGATTATTGAAGATTTATCTCTGAATGGTTATATCAAATGGCTTAAAAACCTTCGGGATCAACGGGAAACATATCCTTTCTACCAAAATTGGCCAGAGCATGTCCGGCAGGCTCAGCAGGAAGTTGAGGACCTGAAAAAATCTCTCGGCCTGAACGATACCGGCGCATCGGCAACACCATTGGCAGCGCAGGTACCAACGGCATTAAAGTTTGTGGTGGAGGCGTTCAGCAGACCGCCAGTCCTGCCTGACAATGTCGGCGATAATGAAAAAACCATCCTGAAGGTATTGCAGCATTATTACCGCCGTCCAGGACCGGAACGGGTGATCCAGAGCCTTGCCATGCAAAACATGCCAACAGTATGGAAACCTCAGCACAGCTGCAGTCACGTCCTGCGGGCCAGAAATAATGGTCACTGGTATATGGAATTGCTGGAGAAATTTCAACAATGCTCCTTGCGCCCGGACGAAAAAGAACTCCTGTCGCTGGCGATTATCTACCATGATGCGGCTGCCGAAGATGTCGACAAATCAGTGGAAGAAACAAGTTCAGCCAAGTATTTCAAACGGGACCTGGCCAGACGCTACCCTGAACAGCTTCTGAATGATATGGCCGAGGCAATGATCAACAAGGAAAACGATGTCAAGGGTAAAGACGAGCAGAACCTCTCTGTGTCAGTGCGTTGGTATCTGCGCATCTTACGCTTTGCGGATCGAATGGACGTTATCCGTGGTTGCGGGGTTGGGGCTGATTTTCCCGGATTAACGGTGACTCGAACCTGGGGTTTTGATGCCAGTCGTCTTGACTTACCATTGCAGCTGACCAGGGAGTTTAGCTCCGAGCCTGACAACAAGAGTGAATTCCAACGCCATCTGGAAGCCGCCATGCACGGTGCGGCTGATCTGGCGCGGGTAACCGGGCAACTTCTGGATTGGCGCAAAAAAAACTACACCCAAGTCTACGGTCTGAGCAACAATGGCTCAAAGATCTCTGAAAACTTTGAATGGACCACTGAGCCAGTGCAGAGAATGAACCAGTTTATTGACGACAATGTCCGCCGCAAAATAGCCCGGGAGGCCGGAATCATTATCTGTTCAGATCCTGACCACAAAGCCTGCAAGGCTGATCAGAACAAAGGGATTACTTATGGTATCCATAACAGCGGGTATGACCTGGGGCAGGTAAAGCTTCCAGCCGGAATGACGCTGCTGGAAAAGATGCAATACGAACATGACCCGTCACTGCTGAGCCTGACAACACGACAGGCATTGGAAAAAGAAGTAGAGCGTCTGAGGAGCGAAGGTATACGGATGAATCCGGGCACCTTAAAGCAGAAAACACTGGCTTCGGAGGAAGCCCGAAAAGTGCTGAAGGATCGGAGTATTGCCGTGATCAGCGAGAAGCGTCCCTACTTTTTTACCAACAAAGACGACCTTAGAGAACCGGAAATGCTGGTGCCAAAGAAGATGCCAAAGCCTGATGCCCGGAGCAAACCAGCAGGGGTGGGCCGACAAAAATCCTTTGATCTGCTGTAAAAATGCAAGGGTCTCCCAGATCAAACAACCAACGACAAAAAAAGGACTAAAACTAGTAACTTCAGGGGTTACTGAGATGTTTAGTTATATGCAGAAACCACACCTCGAAATTTTCCGATTATAATTTTGAGTTATAAATAATTCCCAGCAAACTTGCCTGGTAGCTCAGCTCATTTCCAGTGCGGGATGCTTAGAGCAGCTTTCCCTTTTCGTTGTATTTCAGTCCCAGTTATGACGTCCGGAAATCTGCTTTCCGGCAGAAAGTGAAAAGCTGGTTAATAGGGCAGGAACTTCCCAAGGGGGGTTGTTGTCTAACTAAATAGGATAACTTGATAACGGAGTATTTTTATGAACCCTACAAGCACTGCAAACAATGTTGGCTCTTCTGTATTTCATGCGAAATTGGACGAATTTATTAAATCACACCCACGCTATGAACCCAGCTTTCTGCAAAGCCTCAGGAATACATTGGTTAAGGATGCTGAAGTGCTTTCGAAAGCGCTTTTGAGCAGAAATATAAAAGGTGAAGAAAATATTAAAAGGTTTTTGGATAATGATCCTGATGCCCCTTATTTTGGAACCCTCTCGATGTTTTATGAAAAAGCGTTAATTGCAATATCACAATAACAAGTTCTTGTTAAAAACTATTATTGAGGGCAGTAAGAACCTGACGGAAATTTTCGCAGCAGCCTGTCGGACTTAAGACTGTCCTACACGGCAACTGCTCCTGCGTTGCTCTAGCTCCTGCATCCATGCAGTCGTGCGGTTGCAATAAATTGGTCTAAAAATCTCTGTTTCTTCGTCAAATAGCTCGCTATTCTCCTCAGAAACAGAGATTTTTATCCTCAATTTCTTGCAATCCTCGCTACGGACGCTTAAGTCCGACAGGCTGCTAGCCATTTACTCTAAAAAAGGAAGACCTCCATAAGTAAGTGGGTAAATGATAAGTTTTACAGGAATATTACTATGAATCCAGTCCAACAAGGCAAAGGAGCCTCTGCGGGCCTGTACTCACCCCCTCAATCAAAGTCTGACACCCAGTCGGTAAAGGCCTCTGGCCAATGGACAGTCTGCGAATCCACTAGCAGGCTGCTGCCCGATCCTTCCAGGGAATCTGAGCGACATAAGCTATTGCTGGCCGCTGAAAGTGGACGCCTGGCGTTCCGGCGAATTAAATTGACTGAAGAAGACAATTACTTTTCAGTTCAGGGGGCACCAAGACCCTTCACTCTCGCCCTGCCGGGGGAAATGATGCCCAATGAGGCCATGCCAGAAGGGTTAGGTCAATGTATGGTAGGCATTGTTGATCCAGAATGCCTGTATGTCTATAAACGTGATGCAGAGACCAGATACCTCCAGTACGGCAAATCTCCGGAACAACTGTTAATAAAACTACTACCTCACCTGCAATCATTGCTCGATGTACGTCTTGAGCGTTGCAATCAGATCATTTGGAAAATTTACCCTCATCGTTTCACCTCAGGCCATCTGCAAGCGGATGGGACATTCAGTTTACCAAAATTGAAACTCGACGATGGCACCCGCTTATTTGACTTCCCGGAACTGTTGCTCAACAAATACAGTAAAAAAGACATCAAATGCTTTTGCGTATATAAGGATGCACAGATAAATATTTCCGACATCCTGAAGGACAAGCACCAGTGTGAAAAGGTATTGAAGACCGGACCTTTGCCTCTGGTTGTTTATTGCCACCGCACAGGTTCTGTACAGGTCTATTTTGCTGATGAGCTGGACAGTCCATATCTGACCAGGAATGAGCGATCTCTGGATGATTTAGCGTTTTCACAGGGCTTGGCTCCAGACCATTTCAGAGACATCTTGAATCTGCTGCCAATGTCTTTGCGGGCAAAGGCACTGAGTTCGGAATCAACCGTCTCAGTTGATCCGGATGTCATACACAAACAACAACAGGCCATCGAGCTGGTAAGTGATCCCTTTGTTTACAGTTATGAGAAGCTTCTGGAGTTAAAACAAAGTGGCTTGCCAATTCACCAGTGTTTTTTTCATAAAGGAAAAGTTCAATCTTTACTTGGCATGCTGCTGGATTCCGAAGTGTCCAGAAACGACCAGCCAGAACACGAGCAGACCCTGAAACAGGAGGACGAAGCCCGGCGCTTATGTCAGTTGCTTCTGCGCAGCGGTGCAAGGCTGGAGGAGTATTTTTATCGCATTAAGAACATGGATGGTCCCCGCGTACCTGTAATCCCGGCTGGAATATTCGATTGTTTTGTGGCTACCTCTGCTCCATTTGAGTTCCTGACTCTGGAACATCTCAAGTGGTACCCTTTGACCGGCTGTCCGGGAAGCGTCGTTGAATTTGACCGTATCTGTCGCGGTCTCAGTAAACGGCAGCAGCAGGATTGCCTGAGAAGGGTATTAAAATATGTGGTAACTCTCTGGAATATAACCCTCAAACATATTCAGCTCAGCTTATTGGCCCTGTTTCATTACCAGATTTCCGTGGACAAAAACGTTCTGGATAGTCTTGAATCCTATCTCGATAGGTATTGCGAAGAAGATGAAAATATCATTGATGATTTTCCCGTGGCTGATTATGTCAAATGGGTCAAAAAACTATGGGAGCAACGGGAAACATATCCTTTCTACCAGAATTGGCCAAAGCGTGTCCGGCAGGCTCAGCAGGACATCAAAGATCTGAGACAATCTCTCGGTCTGGACGATTCTCACAATCTGGCAACGCCATTGGCAACCGAAACACCAGCGGCATTAAAGTTTGTGGTGGACGCCTTCGGCACAGCGCCAGTCCTGCCTGATCTTGTCGGCGATAATGAAAAAACCATCCTGAAGGTATTGCAACATTATTACCGCCGTCCGGGACCGGAACGGGTGATCCAGAGCCTTGGCATGCAAACCATGCCAACCGTGTGGAAACCACTGCACAGTTGCAGTCATGTCCTGCGGGCCAGAAATAATGGGCTCTGGTATATGGAATTGCTGGAGAAATTTCAGCAGTGCTCCCTGAAAGAACAAGAAAAAGAACTCCTGTCGCTGGCGATTATCTACCATGACGCGGCTGCCGAAGATGTCGACAAATCAGCGGAAGAATCAAGCTCAGCTGATTATTTCAAACGGGATCTGGCCGGACACTACCCTGAAAAGCTGCTGGCTGATATGGCAAAGGCGATAGTCAGCAAAGAAAACGATGTTAAGGGTAAAGAGGAGCAGAACCTGCCTGACGCTGTGCGCTGGTATCTGCGCATATTACGCTTTGCAGATCGAATGGATGTTATCCGTGGTTGCGGGGTTGGTGCTGATTTTCCCGGATTAACGGTGACTCGACCTCTGGGTTTTGACGCTACACGTCTTGACTTACCATCACATCTGACCAGTGAGTTTAGCTCCTGGTCTTGCAACAAGAGTGAATTCCAACGACATCTGGAAGCCGCCATGCATGGTGCGGCTGATCTGGCGCGGATAACCGGGCAACTTCTTGATCAGCGCAAAAAAAACCACACCCAAGTCTACGGTCTGGACGACAATGGCGCAAAGATCTCTGAAAACTTTGAATGGACAACTGAGCCAGTAAAGAGAATGGACCAGTTTATTGACGACAATGTCCGGCGCAAAATCGCTCAGGCGGCCGGGATTATTGTCTGTTCAGACCCCAACCACCAAGCCTGCAAGGCGGATCAGAACAAAGGGATCACTTATGGTGTTCATAACAGCTGGTATGACCTGGGGCAGGTAAAGCTTCCGGCCGGAATGACGCTGCTGGAAAAGATGCAGTACGAACATGACCCTTCGCTGCTCAGCCAGACAACACAACAGGCCATAGCACAAGAGGTGCAGCGACTGAAGAGCGAAGGTATACGGATGAACCCGGGCACCTTGACCCAGGAAACGCTGTATTCGGAGGAAGCCCAAAAAGTGCTGAGGGAGCGCGGTATTATCGTGGTCAGCGAGAAGCGTCCCTACTTTAACAACGATGGCTTCCCGAGAAAACGGAAAATGCTGGTGCCAAAAAAGATAGCCAAGCTTGATTGAGAACACGCCAGCAGGTTGGCATGAACAATCCTTTGATCTTGCTATAAAGTCCATGCCGCTTCGGGTAATAGGACCTTGCCGGAACTTTTTCCCAGTTAATCACTCTAACTATCGGGGCCATTCGCAATGAGCCGGTCCCGGGTGATTTAATGAACAGGAGTTCAATATGGCAGCAAAGCCGGTATACGCTCCTCATTTCGGCTAAGGGAAGATGAACCTGACAATAGGGAGAAAAAAAAGGAAATACCAAAAAAGTATGGAAGGCATCAAAAACAGACAAAGGTTTCTGAAAGAATAATCTCATCGAGTTCCGAAACTGATAGTCATTCGTCAAAAAAGACCGGTTTTAAATCTGAAAGCTACAGTTTTTCAGGGTTAACATCTTACTCTGAGACTGGTTGCCGTTCGTCAACAAAAACTGTTTACGGATCTGATCGCAGTTATTGCTCAGAGTCTGAGGCTGAATCTGATAGCCGTTCGTCAGGGTCAGATAACTCATACAAAACTTATGAATCTGTTGAAATGAGTGACAGAGCTCAGTTACTTGAGAGGTACAATCGTCTATTAATTGCCCCCAACTTATCCGATTTTAAAATACAAGGAATACCAAGCAGAGATGAGTTCAGGAAAAAATATAAAAAGCTGTTATTAAGAATACACCCAGACAAAGCAGGGAAGGATAACGAGGAATTATTTAAAACAATTTTTCCTATTTGTGAAGAAATTATGAAAAAATTAAAATAACCTGATACCAAACAATTACTTCAGAAAAGCAAAAGAAGAAGAAACAAGGACAACCATAAATTTGATTGACCATCCACCCGGAAACCCAGTCAAGAGCAACGACAACAATTCATTAAAGAGGTACTATGTGAATTCATACTCTCCCCCCTCGATCATGGAACTTTTTTCCAGCCAGTCACTCTAAAAGCGCAGAAATCACCTTTACGAAAGTGGTAAATATTAATTTTGGATATTTCGAATGAATGTTACTCACGGAACGGGAACCTCTGCAAACCTTTACCCTTCCACACAATCAAAGTCTGACACCCAGTCGGTAACGGCCTCTGGCCAATGGACAGTCTGCGAATCGACCAGCAGGCTGCTACCTGGTCCTTCCAGGGAGTCTGAGCGACAAGAGCTACTGCAGGCCGCTGAGACTGGACGCCTGGCGTTTCGGCGAATCAGATTGAATATAGAAAACGATTACTTCTCGGGTCAGAGGGCACCAAGGCCCTTCACAATCGCCCTGCCGGGGGGAATGATGCCCACTAGGCCCATGCCAAAAGCAGATTTTGGTAAATGGATGGTAGGCATTGTTGATCCACAATGCCTGTATGTCTATAAATGTGATGCATTTACTGGACGTGTGCTGATAGAGCCCGGCGTCACTCCGGAAACACTGCGTGCAAAACTATTGCCTGATCTGCAATCATCGCTCAATAGACGTCTTGAGCATGGCAATCAGGTCATCTGGAGAGTTTATCCTCATCGTTTTACCTCAGGACATCTGCAAGAGGATGGAACGTTCAGTTTACCAAAATTGAAATCCGACAATGACACCCCTTTACTCGACTACCCGGAACTGGTGCTCACCCAATATGACAAAAAAGACATCAAATGCTTCTGTGCATACAAAGATGCACAGATAAATATTGCCGAGATCCTGGGGGACAAGCGTCAGTGTGAAAAGGTATTGAAGATTAAATCCCCCCTGCCTCTGGTTATATATTGCTATCGCACAGGTTCTGTTGAGGTTTATTTTGATGATGAGCTGAACAATAAACACCTGGCCAGGAATGAAGATTCTCTGGATTATTTTGCGATTTCACAGGGCATAGCCCCGGAAAATTTCAGAGCCATGTTGAATCTACTGCCAATGTCTTTGCGGACAGAGGCACTGAGTTCGGAATTAACCGTCTCTCCAGATGCCAGTCACAAATTACAACAGGCCATCAAACTGGTCACTAATCCTCGTTTTTACAGTTACGAGGAGCTTCTGAAATTAAAACAGAGTGGCTTGGCAATTCACCAGCCTTTTTTTCAGGAAGGAGATTTTGAATCTTTGCTTGAAATGCTCCTGACTCAGGAAATGATCAGAAACGAAAACACTGTTCTGGAAATGATCAGAAACGAAAACTCTGTTCAGGAGCAATCTCAGCAACAGGAAGAAACAGCCTACCGAATGTTTCGGCTGATTTTGCAAAGTGGGGCAAGTTTGCCGAAAAAGTGGTGCCTGGATTTCATTTACCGAATGGACAGATTTGACCATTATATAATGCCACCGGGCATAATGAATTGTATGCTGGTTGCCTTTAGACCCATTCAATTCCTGACTCTGCTCCATCTCAGGAAGATCGCTTTGTCCACCTGTCCGGGAGCCCTTGTTGAATTTGACCGCATTTGCCAGGGGCTTAGTCAACAGCAACGGCAGGACGCTCTGGAACAGATATTGCGGCAACATTTGAACGATTGTTACCGCCCCACTCTCGACACCGTCGAGTCTCAGTTGCTAGCCCTGTTTTGCTTCGGAGCTTCCCTGAACAAAAACTTTCTGAACTCTTTTCAATCCTATTTGCGTAAGGAATATCCTGAAGGTAAGAAAGTTATTGCTGATTTTTCTGCGGATGATTACATCACATGGCTTAAAAAACTGTGGGATCAACGAGCAACACATTCTTTGTACCAGAATTGGCCAGAGCGTGTCCGGCAGGCTGAGCGGGACATCAAGGACCTGCAACAATCTCTCGATCAGGTCGATTCTGGCCCATCGGCAACAGCATTGTCAGCTCAGGCACCGGCGGCATTAAAGTTTGTGGTGGACGCCTTCAGCAAGCCGCCGACCCTGCCAGATAATGTCGGCGACAATGAAAAAACCATCCTGAAGGTATTGCTGCATTATTATCGCCGTCCGGGACCGGAACGAGTGGTTCAGAGCCTTGGCAGACAGTCTATGCCAGCAGTGTGGAAACCCCTGCACAGTTGCAGTCATGTCCTGCGAGCCAGGAATAATGGGCACTGGTATATGGAATTGCTGAAGAAATTTCAGCAGTGTTCTCTGGGCAAAGAAGAAAAAGAACTCCTGTCTCTGGCGATTATCTACCATGACGCTGCTGCCGAAGATGTTGACAAATCAGTGGAAGAAACAAAGTCAGCCGAGTACTTCAAACGGGACCTGACCGGGCACTACCCCAAACAGCTGCTGGAGAATATAGTGCTGGCAATGGTCAGCAAGGAAAACGATGTCGAGGGTAAGGATGAACAGAACCTGCCTGACTCTGTGCGCTGGTATCTGCGCATATTACGCTTTGCAGATCGAATGGACTTTATCCGTTGCCGTGGGATTGGGGCTGATTTTCCCGGATTAACGGTGACTCGAACCCTGGGTTTTGACGCTACACGTCTTGACCTGCCAGCGCAGCTGACTCGAGATTTTACCGCCGAGCCTGACAACAAGACTGAATTCCAGCGTCATCTCGAAGCCGCCATGCACGGTGCGGCTGATCTGGCGCGGGTAACCGGGCAACTTCAGGATTATCGCAAAAAAAACTACACCAAAGTCTATGGCCTGAACGACAGTGGCTCCAATATCTCTGAAAACTTTGAATGGACAACCGAGCCTTTGCAGAGAATGAACCAGTTTATTGACGACAATGTCCGCCGCAAAATGGCTCAGCAGGCCGGCATTATTGTCTGCTCAGACCCCAGCCACAAAGCCTGCAAGGCGGATCAGAAAAAAGGGATCACTCGTGGTATTCATAACAGCTGGTATGATCTCAGGCAGGTGACGATTCCTGCCGGAATGACGCTGCTGGAAAAGATGCAGTACGAACATGACCCGTCACTGCTGAGCCCGGCAACACAAAAAGCATTAGCGAAAGAGCTGCAACGGCTGAGGAGCGAAGGTATTCGGATGAATCCGGGCACCTTGACACAAAAAACACTGACTTCGGAGGAAGCCCGAAAGGTGTTGGAACGGCGGGGTATTGCTGTGGTCAGCGAGAAGCGTCCCTACTTTACCAACCAAGGTTTCCCGAAAGAACGGGAAATGCTGGTGCCTGAGAAGAGAGCAAAGCTTGATGCCCAGCAAAATGCGCCAGAAGGGTGGACGTGCTCAGTCCTTTGATCTCGCTATGAAGTCAAAGTGGAACTTTTTGCCAGCCAGTTGGAACTTTTTGCCAGCCAGTGACTCCAAAAAAAGGTAGCCCCACAGGAAAGCAGGTAAGTAATAAGTTTTACAGGAGTATTACCATGAATGTTGCCCAGGGAACGGGAACCAGCACAAACCCTTACCCTCCCACGCAATCAAAGTCTGACACCCAGTCGGTAACGGCCTCTGGCCAATGGTCAGTCTGCGAATCGACCAGAAGGCTGCTACCCGGTCCTTCCAGGGAGTCTAAGCGACAAGAGCTACTACGGGCCGCAGAGACTGGACGCCTGGCGCTCCGGGCAATTGATTTGTATAAAGAAAAAGAATACTTTTCGGGTAAGGGGGCACCAAGGCCTTTCACTCTCGCCCTGCCGGGGGGAATGATGCCCACCAGGCCCATGCAAAAAACGGATTTTGGTGAATCGATGATAGGCATTGTTGATCCAAAATGCCTGTATGCCTATAAATATGATGCAGCTACTTCACGTTTGCTGATAGATTCAAGCGCCACTCCGGAAACGCTGCGAGCAAAACTACTGCCTGATCTGCAATCATCACTTCTTAGACGTCTTGAGCATGGCCATCAAGTCCTCTGGAGAGCTTATCCTCATCGTTTCACCTCGGGACATCTGCAAGAGGATGGAACGTTCAGTTTACCAAAATTGAAAATCGGCAATGTCACCCCTTTACTCGACTACCCGGAACTGGTGCTCACCCAATATGGCAAAGAAGACATAAAATGCTTCTGTGCATACAACGATACACAGACAAATATTGCCGAGATTCTGCGTGACAAGCGTCTGTGTGAAAAGGAATTGGAACTTGACCCGCTGCCTCTGGTTGTTTACTGCTGCCGCACAGGTTCTGTTCAGGTCTACTTTGATGATGAGCTGGATAATAAACACCTGGCCAGGAATGAGGATTTTCTGGATTATTTTGCGATTTCACAGGGCATAGCGCCGGAAAATTTCAGAGATATGTTGAATCTGCTGCCAATGTCTTTGCGGACAAAGGCACTGAGTCTGGAATTAACCGTCTCACCAGATGCCAAGCACAAATTGCAACAGGCGATCACGCTGGTGCAAAATCCTCGTTGTTATAGTTACGAGGGGCTTCTGAAATTAAAACAGGGTGGCTTACCCATTCACCAGCCTTTTTTTCATAAAGGACGTTTTCAATCTTTGCTTGAAATGCTCCTGACTCAGGAAATGTTCAGAAACGAACAAACTGATCAGGAGCAAACTCAGAAACAGGAGGAAACAGCCTACCGAATGTTTCAGCTGATTTTGCAAAGTGGGGCAAGTCTGCCGAAAAAGTGGTGCTTGAGCTTCATTTACCGGATGGATGACTCTCTCTCTTGTACAATGCCACCGGGCATAATGAATTGTATGCTGGTTGCCTTTAGACCATTTCAATTCCTGACTCTGCTTCATCTCAGGAGGATCACCTTGACCGCCTGTCCGGGAGCCGTTATTGAATTTGACCGTATTTGCCGGGGGCTAAGCCAACCGCAACGCCAGGACACTCTGGAACAGTTATTACGGCAATATCTGAATGATCGTATTCTCCCTTCTCTCGACACCATCCAGTCTCTCTTGCTGGCCCTGTTTCACTTCGGAGCTTCTCTGGACAAAAACGTTCTGAAATCTTTTGAATCCTATGTGCAGAAGGAATATCCCAAAGGTAATGGAGTAATTGCGGGTATTTCTCAGGATGATTATATCAACTGGCTTGAAAAACTATGGGATCAGCGAGAAACACATGCTTTGTACCAGAATTGGCCAGAGCATGTTCAACAGGCTCATCGGGACATAGAGAATCTGAAACAATCACTCGGTCTGGGCGATTCTGGTACATCGACAACACCCATGGCGGCCACGGCACCAGCGGCATTAGAGTTTGTGGTAGAAGCCTTCAGCAAGCCGCCGGTCCTGCCAGATAATGTCGGCGACAATGAAAAAACCATCCTGAAGGTATTGCAGCATTATTACCGCCGACCGGGACCGGAGCGGGTGATCCAGAGTCTGGGCAGACAGACCATGCCAGCAGTGTGGAAACCCCTGCACAGTTGCAGTCATGTCCTGCGGGCCAGAAATAATGGGCACTGGTATATGGAATTGCTGAAGAAATTTCAGCAGTGTTCCCTGAGCAAAGAAGAAAAAGAACTCCTGTCTCTAGCAATTATCTACCATGATGCAGCTGCCGAAGATGTCGACAAATCAGCGGAAGAAACAAGGTCAGCCGAGTACTTCAAACGGGATCTGACCGGGCATTACCCTGAACAGCTGCTGGCTGATATGGCAATGGCGATGATCAGCAAAGAAAACGATGTCAATGGTAAAGATGAACAGAACCTGCCTGACCCTGTGCGCTGGTATCTGCGCATATTGCGCTTTGCGGATCGAATGGACGTTATCCGTTGTTTTGGGGTTGCGCCTTATTTTCCCGGTTTAACAATGACTCGACCTCCGGGTTTTGACGCTACACGTCTTGACTTACCAGCGCAGCTGACTAAAGAGTTCAGCTCCGAGCCTGACAGCAAGAGTGAATTCCAACGTCATCTGGAAGCTGCCATGCACGGTGCGGCTGATCTGGCGCGGGTAACCGGGCAACTTCAGGATTATCGCAGAAAAAACTACACCAAAGTCTATGGCCTGAACGACAGTGGCTCCAATATCTCTGAAAACTTTGAATGGACAACCGAGCCTTTGCAGAGAATGAACCAGTTTATTGACGACAATGTCCGACGCAAAATGGCACAGGAAGCTGGCATTATTGTCTGTTCAGATCCCAGCCACAAAGCCTGCAAAGCTAATCAGAAAAAAGGGATCATTCGTGGTATTCACAACAGCTGGCATGATCTGGGACAGGTTGAGATTCCAGCCGGAATGACGCTACTGGAAAAGATGCAGTACGAACATGACCCGTCGCTGCTGAGTCCGGCAACACAACAGGCGTTGAAGAACGAGATACAGCGGCTCAAGAGCGAAGGGATACGAATGAATCTGGGCACCTTGACTCAAAAAACACTGGCTTCCAAGAAAGCCCGAAAAGTGCTGAAAAAGCGTGGTATTACCGTGGTCAGCGAGAAGCGTCCCTACTTCAGCAACGAGGGCTTCCCGAGAGAACCGGAAATACTGGTGCCAAAGCTTAATGCTCAGCAGAATGCGCCAGCGGGGCGTGCATGTGCAATCCTTTGATCCCTCTATTGAAATTCGTCTACGGGCGGTGGCTCCCTGGCGAGCAAATTATGACACCCATTCGGCAACTGCCTCCGGCCAATGGACAGTCTGCGAATCAACCAGCAAGCTGCTACCCTGCCACCCCAGAGAGTCAGAGCGACAAGAGCTACTGTGGGCCGCTAAGAGTGGGCTTCTGGCGTTCCGACGAATTGAGTTGACTAAAGAAGACCATTACTTTTCGGGCAAAGGAGTACCAAGACCCTTTACCCTCGCCCTGCCAGGGGGAATGGTGCCTACCGAGCCCGTGCCGGAGAGGTATGGTAAATGGATGGTAGGCATTGTTGATCCACAATACCTCTTCCTCTATAAACGTAACGCATCCACGAGACGGATTTTGGCAGAGCCTGACGTAACTCCGGATACTCTGAGAGTGAAATTACTGCCTGATCTGCAATCGTTGCTCGGTAGACTTGTTGAGCATGCTGATCAAGCCTTCTGGAGAACTTATCCTCACCGTTTCACCTCAGGACATCTGCTGCCCGACGGGACGTTCAGTTTACCCAAATTGAAACCCGACGATGTCGCCCGCTCACTTGATTACCCGGAACTGGTGCTCAGCAGCTACGGCAAAGAAGACATCAAATGCTTCTGTGTATACAAGGATGCAGGGATGAATATTGCTGATGTCCTGCAGGACAAGCGTCAGTGTGAAAAGGAATTAAAGCTTAAATCCTTGCCTCTGACTGTTTATTGCCATCACACAGGTTCTGTCGAGGTCTGTTTTGATGATGAGCTGGACAGTAAACAATTGGCCAGGAATGAGCAGTCTCTTAATGATTTTGCATTTTCACAGGGCATAGCCCCGGAACATTTCAGAGCCCTGTTAAATCTGCTGCCAATGTCTTTGCGGGCAGAGGCACTGAGTTCGGAATTAAGCGTCCCACCGAACCTGGTGCACAAAATGCAACAAGCCATCAAGCTGGTGAGTCATCCTCGTTCTTACAATTATGAGGGGCTTTTGAAATTAAAAGAAAGTGGCTTGCCAATTCACCTGGATTTTTTTTACGAAGGAAAGGTTCGATCTTTACTTGACATCTTGCTGGTTTCCGAAAGGTCCAGAAACGATGGGTCTGGTGAGGAGCAAACCGAACAGGAGAGAGAAGCTTGTCACTTACTTCAGCTGCTTCTGCAAAGCGGGGCAAGACTGGGGACTGCTATTTCAAGCATTCACGCCATGGCGGATGACATGCAAACGGTCATACCAGCGAGCACAATGAATTATATGGTGGCTGCCTTTGCTCCATTTGATTGTCTGACCCTGAAACATCTGCGCAGAATATCTTTAATCCATTGCCCGGGAAGCGTCGTTGAATTTCACCGAATCTGTCGGGCTCAAACTCAAAAGCAACTTCAGAAATGCATGAAAGAGGTATTCTATGATGTCTGTTTACACTCTCGCCCCCTAGAAATTATCAGGACCCGCTTACTAGCCCTCTTTCATTATACTGACCTGGACTTGGAGACTCTGTATAGAGTTAAACGAACGCTGGACTGCTATTACCCCGACGGCAAGAAAGTTATTGATGATTTTTCCGTGGCGGATTATATCCAATGGGTTGAAAAACTATGGAAGCAAAGGGAAACGCATCCTTTCTACCAGAATTGGCCAAATCATGTCCGGCAGGCTGAGCAGGACATCGCGGACCTGAAACAATCTCTCGGTCTGAACGACTCTCAAAAGCTTGCGACACAATTGGCAGCCAAAAAACCAGAGGGATTAGCGTTTGTGGTGAGCGCATTCAGCGCACCGCCAGTCCTGTCTGATGATGTCGGCGATAATGAAAAAACCATCCTGAAGGTATTGCAACATTATTACCGTCGGCCGGGACCGGAACGGGTAATCCAGAGCCTTGGCAGACAGAGCATGCCAACAGTCTGGAAACCGAAGCACAGCTGCAGTCACGTCCTGCGGGCCAGAAATAACGGGCACTGGTATATGGAATTGCTGAAGAAATTTCAGCAGCGTTCTCTGAGTCCGGATGAAAAAGAACTCCTGTCTCTGGCAATTATCTACCACGATGCGGCTGCCGAGGATGTCCCAAAATCAGTGGAGGAATCAAGGTCAGCTTCTTATTTCAGACGGGACCTGGCCGGGCATTACCCTGAACAGCTGCTGAATAATATAGCCATGGCGATGATCAAAAAGGAAAACGATGTCAATGCTGGCGATGAGCAGAACCTGTCTGAGTCTGTGCGCTGGTACCTGCGCATATTACGCTTTGCGGATCGAATGGACGTTATCCGTGGTTGCGGGGTTGGGACCGACTTTCCCGGATTAACAGTGGCTCAACCTCAGGGTTTTGACGCTACACGTCTTGACTTACCACCACAGCTGACTGGAGATTTTACTTCCAAGCCTGACGACAAGCCTGAATTCCAACGTCATCTCGAAGCCGCCATGCACGGCGCGGCTGATCTGGTGCGAATAACCGGGCAACTTCCAGATCAGCGCAACAAAAACTACACCGAAATCTATGGTCTGAACGACAATGGCTCCAGGATCTCTGAAAACTTTGAATGGACAACTGAGCCAGTGCAGAGAATGAACCAGTTTATTGACGACAACGTCCGGCGCAAAATGGCTCAGGAGGCCGGCATTATTGTCTGTTCAGACCCCAGCCACAAAGCCTGCAAGGCTGATCAAAACAAAGGGATCACTTATGGCCTTCATAACAGCTGGTATGATCTTGGGCAGGTGGCGATTCCAGCCGGAATGACGCTGCTGGAAAAAATGCAGTACGAACATGACCCGTCGCTGCTGAGCCCGGCAACACAACAGGCAATAGAGCAAGAGGTGCAACGGCTGAAGAGCGAAGGTATACGGATGAATACGGGCACCTTGACGCAGGAAACGCTGTTTTCGGAGAAAGCCCGGACAGTACTGAAACAGCGAGGTATTGTCGTGGTCAGCGAGAAGCGTCCCTACTTTACCAATGATGACCTCCTGAAAGAACGGGAAATACTGGTGCCAAAGAAGATAACCAAGCTTGATGCTCAGGACAAACCAGCAGGAAAAGACCGACAAAATCCTCTGATCTTGCCTTAAAAATTAGCTGGGATGGAACTTTACAGCAGCCAGTTACTCTAAGTACTTCAAAATCCCTGCAAACGAGAGCAGGTAAATAATAATTTTTAAAGGAGTATTACCATGGATGTCGCCCGGACCGCTGCGAACCCGTGCACACCATCTCAACCCGAATCAAACTTTGCCACCCGGTCGGTAACAGCCTCTGGCCAATGGACAGTCTGCGAACCGACCGGCAAACGGCAGCTGCATCATCCCAGGGGGTGTGAACGGCACAAGCTACTGCAGGCTGCCAAGAGTGGACGTCTGGCGCTCAGGCGCATTGATTTGTCCAGAGAGAGAAAATACTTTTCTGACAAGGGAGCACCAAGACCCTTCACCCTCGCCCTTCCGGGGAGGATGATGCCTAACGCGCGCATTGGGAAAGGGTTTGGGAAATGGATGGTAGGCATTGTTGATCCACAATGCCTGTATGCTTATAAACGTAACGCGATTACCAGGAAGCTGATGGTAGAGCCTGACTTAACTCCGGATAAACTGGGAGTAAAACTACTGCCTCATCTACAATCTTTGCTCGATAGACGTCTTGAGCGTGGCGATCAGGTCATCTGGAGAGTTTATCCTCGTTTCACCTCGGGGCATCTGCAAGCGAATGGGACGTTCAGTTTGCCAAAGTTGAAATCTGGTCCATGTACCCGTACAGATGATTTCCCGGAACTGTTACTCGCCCACTACAGGAAGGAAGACATCCAATGCATTTGCGTTTACAAGGATGCAGAGATGAATATATCCGAGATCCTGCTGGACAAGCGTGAGTGTGAGAAGGAGTTGCAGCTTGGATCCTTGCCACTGGTCGTTTATTGCCACCGCACAGGCTCTGTTCAGGTCTATTTTGACGATGAGCTGCACAGTGAACACTTGGCCAGCAATGAGCATTCTCTGAATGATTTTGCGTTTTCACAAGGCATAGCCTTTAAACATTTCAGAGCCCTGTTAAATCTGCTGCCAATGCCTTTGCGGGCGAAAGCACTGAGTTCATCAGAATTAACCATTCCTCCGAATCTTGTGCATAAATTGGAAGAAGCCATCGAGCTGTTGATTAATCCCTCTTGTTACAGTTACCAGCAGCTTCTGGCATTGAAACTCAGTGGTCTGCCTCTTAAGTCCCCCTTTTTTTTCCGTACGGCGGGAATCAGATCTTTGCTTGATCTTCTCCTGCATAGTGAAATATTAAGAAACAATAAGCTTCAGGAACAGCAAATCAGGGAGCAGCAGGAGAAAGAAGCTTACCGGTTATTTCAGCTGCTTTTGCAGAGCGGGACAAGGCTGACTGAATTTGGTGTGGAGCTCATCAGCCGCATGGAATATAAGGATGAATCTGCAATGCCAGCGGGCCTATTCAATTGTCTGGTGGCTGCTTATGCTCCATTTGACTTCCTGAACCTGGAACATCTCAGTCAGTTACCTTTAATCGGTTGCCCGGGGAGCATCGTTGAATTTGACCGAATCTGTCGGGGCAACAGTCAACTGCAAAATCAGGACTGTTTGAAAGAGGTATCACTTTGTACAAAAACCAGGCTGGGTCTGACCCTCGAACATATTCAGTCCCACTTATTGGCCTTGTTTCATTATGAGGCTATCCCGGACGAAGACTTTCTGAATGATCTTGCAGAGGATCTGGAGCTTTACTGCATTGACGGCAATGAGACTATTGGTGATTTGTCTGTGGCTGATTACATCGAATGGCTTGAAAATCTGTGGAAGCAACGGGAAACCTATCCTTTGTATCAGAATTGGCCAAAGCATGTCCTGCAGGCTCAGGAGGACATCAGGAATCTGAAACAATCAATGGGTCTGGACGCTTCTCACAACCAGGCAACACCATTGGCAACCGAAACACCAAAGGCACTAGAGTTTGTGGTGGACGCCTTCAGCAAACCGCCGATTCTGCCTGACAATGTCGGCGATAATGAAACAACCATCCTGAAAGTATTGCAACATTATTACCGCCGTCCCGGACCACAACGAGTCATCAAGAGCCTTGGCAGTCAGACCATGCCAACCATGTGGAAACCAGAGCACAGTTGCAGTCATGTCCTGCGGGCCAGAAATAATGGGCACTGGTATATGGAACTGCTGGAGAAATTTCAGCAGTGTTCCCTGAAACCGGATGAAAAAGAACTCCTGTCTCTGGCCATTATCTATCATGACGCGGCTGCCGAAGATGTTGACAAATCAGTGGAAGAATCAACGTCAGCTGAGTATTTCAAACGGGACCTGACAGAGCACTACCCTGAACAGCTAGTGAAGGATATGGCACTGGCGATGACCAGCAAGGAAAACGATGTCATGGGCGGCGATCAGCAGAACCTGTCTGATTCCGTGCGCTGGTATCTGCGCATACTGCGTTTTGCGGATCGAATGGACGTTATCCGTGGTTGCAAGGTTGGGGCTGATTTTCCCGGATTAACAGTGGCTCGACCTTCGGGATTTGACGCTGGACGTCTTGATATACCATCACAGCTGACCGAACAGTTTACCTCCGATAGTGACAACAAAACTGAATTCCAACGGCATCTGGAAGCCGCTATGCACGGTGCAGCCGATCTGGCCCGGGTAACCGGACTACTCCGGGATTGGCGCAAAAAAAACTACACCGAAGTTTACGGTCTGATTGGCAATGGTTCAAAGATCTCTGAAAACTTTGAATGGACCACTGAGCCAGTGCAGAGAATGAACCAGTTTATTGATGACAATGTCCGGCGCAAAATCGCTCAGGAGGCCGGAATCATTGTCTGTTCAGACCCAAGCCACCAGGCCTGCAAGGCTGATCAAAGTAAAGGGATCACTTATGGCATTCATAACAGCTGGTATGACCTGAGGCAGGTGGCGATTCCGGCCGGAATGACGCTGCTGGAAAAGATGCAGTACGAACATGACCCGTCGCTGCTGAGCCCGGCAACACAACAGGCAATAGAGCAAGAGGTACAACGGCTGAGTAGCGAAGGTATACAGATGAACCTGGGCACCTTGACACAGGAAACACTGCTTTCGGAGGAAGCCCGGGGAGTACTGAAACAGCGAGGCATTACCGTAGTCAGCGAGAAACGCCCCTACTTTACCAATGACGAACTCCCGAAAGAATGGGAAATGCGGGTGCCAGAGAAGATGGCAAAGCTTGATTGAGAGCACGACTGCATGGATGCGCAGTTGCCGTGCAGGGAACTTTTCACCGGCCAGTTACTCCAAGAACGAAAGAATCCCCAAACGAAAGCAGGTAAATAATAAATTTTAAAGGAGTACTACCATGGATGTTGCCCATACCGCTGCGAGTCAGTGTCCACCATCTCAACCCGAATCAAACTTTGACACCCGGTCGGTAACAACCTCTGGCCAATGGACAATCTGCGAAGCGACTGGCAAACGGCTACCGCATCATCCCAGGGAGTGTGAACGACAAAAGCTACTGCGGGCTGCTGAGAGTGGGTGCCTGGCATTTCGGAGCATTACATTGACGAATGAAATAGATTACTTTTCAGGCAAGGGAGCACCAAGACCCTTCACCCTCGCCCTGCCGGGGCGGATGATGCCTACCAGACGTATGTCGAAAGGCCATAGTAACTGGATGGTGGGCATTGTTGATCCAAAATGCCTGTACGTCTATAAACGTGATGCACGGACTGTAAGGCTGACGAGGGAGCATGGTTTTAGTCCGGATACACTGCAAGTAAAACTACTGCCTGATCTGCAATCTCTGCTCAATAGACGTCTTGAGCGTGGCGATCAAATCATCTGGAGAGTTTATCCTCGTTTCACCTCGGGGCATCTGCAAGCGGATGGGACGTTCAGTTTGCCAAAATTGAAACCCCGCGAGAAGTTTTTCTCAATTGATTACCCAGAACTGGTGCTCGCCAAATACGCTAAAGAAGACATCAAATGCTTGTGTGTTTACAAGGATGCGGAGATGAATATATCCGATATCCTGCTGGAAAAGCGTGAGTGTGAAAAGGAATTGCAGCTTAAATCCTTGCCACTGGTCGTTTATTGCCACCAAACAGGTTCTGTTGAGGTCTATTTTGACGATGAGCTGGACAGTAAACACCTGGCCAGAAATGAGCATTCTCTGAATGATTTTGCGTTTTTAAGGGGCGTAGCCTCAGAAAATTTCAGAGCCGTGTTAAATCTGCTGCCAATGTCTTTGCGGGCGGAGGCACTGAGTTCAGAATTAAACATCCCACCGGATCTTGTCCACAATCTGCAAGAAGCCATCAAGCTGCTGAGTAATCCCTGTTGTTACAGTTACGAGCGGCTTCTGGAATTAAAACGTAATGGCTTGCCGGTTGAGCAGCCTTTTTTTTACATTGCGGGTATTAGATCTTTGCTTGATTTTCTCATGCATAGCGAAGTATATAGACACAATGATGTTCAGGAACAGCAAATCAGGAAGCAGCAGGAGGAAGAAGCTTACCGATGTTTTCAGCTGCTCTTGCAGAGCGGGACAAGGCTGACTGAATTTGGTCTGGAACTCATCAGCGATATGGCATCCAGGAATGAATCTGCAATGCCAGTGGGCATATTCAATTGTCTGGTGGCTGCTTATGCTCCATTTGACTTCCTGAACCTGCAACATCTCTGTCGGTTACCTTTAATCAGTTGCTCGGGGAGCATCGTTGAATTTGACCGAATCTGTCGGGGCAACAGTCAACTGCAAAATCAGGCCTGTTTGAACAGGGCATCACTTTATGTGACAACCAGGCTGGCTCCAACCCTCGAAGATATTCAGTCCCACTTATTGGCCTTGTTTCATTATAAGGCTATCCCGGACCAAGACTTTCTGAATGATCTTAAAGACGATCTGGAGTGGCTTTACCCTAAAGGCAAGAAGGTTATTGGTGATTTTTCCCTGGCTGATTACATCGAATGGATTGAAAATCTGTGGGAGCAACGGGAAACCTATCCTCTCTACCGGAATTGGCTAAAGCATGTCCAGCAGGCTCAGGAGGACATCAGCAATCTGAAGCAGTCACTCGCTCTGGACGCTTCTCACGACCAGACAACAGCATTGGCAACCGAAAGAACCAAGGCATTACAGTTTGTGGTGGACGCCTTCGGCAAAGCGCCGGTCCTGCCTGAAAATGTCGGCGATAATGAGGCAACCATCGTGAAAGTATTGCAACATTATTACCGCCGTCCGGGACCGGAAAGAGTCATCAAGAGCCTTACACAGATCATGCCAGCAGTATGGAAACCAATGCACAGTTGCAGCCATGTCCTGAGAGCCAGGAATAATGGGCACTGGTATATGGAATTGCTGGAGAAATTTCAGCAGTGTTCCCTGAAACCGGATGAAAAAGAACTCCTGTCTCTGGCCATTATCTACCATGACGCGGCTGCCGAAGATGTTGACAAATCAATGGAAGAATCAGCGTCAGCTGATTACTTCAAACGGGACCTGACAGGGCACTACCCTGAACAGCTACTGAAGGATATGGCACTGGCGATGACCAGCAAGGAAAACGATGTCATGGGCGTCGATCAGCAAAACCTGTCTGAGTCCGTGCGCTGGTATCTGCGCATATTACGCTTTGCGGATCGAATGGACGTTATCCGTGGTTGCGGGGTTGGGACTGATTTCCCCGGATTAACGGTGGCTCGACCTTCGGGATTTGACGCCAGACGTCTTGACATACCATCGCAGCTGACCGAACAGTTTACTTCCGACACTGACAACAAAACTGAATTCCAACGGCATCTGGAAGCCGCCATGCACGGTGCGGCTGATCTGGCGCAGGTAACCGGACCACTGCGAGATCAGCGCAAAAAAAACTACTCCCACGTCTACGGTCTGATTGGCAATGGTTCAGAGATCTCTGAAAACTTTGAATGGACAACTGAGCCAGTGCAGAGAATGAACCGGTATATTGACGACAATGTTCGGCGCAAAATCGCTCAGGAGGCCGGCATTATTGTCTGTTCAGACGGCAAACACCGAACCTGCAAGGCGGATCAAAACAATGGGATCACTTATGGTATTCATAACAGCTGGTATGATCTCCAGCAGGTAGCGATTCCGGCCGGAATGACGCTGTTGGAAAAGATGCAGTATGAACATGACCCGTCGCTGCTGAGTCCGGCAACACAACAGGCAATAGAGCAAGAGGTGCAGCGGCTGAGGAGCGAAGGTATACGGATGAATACGGGCACCTTGACGCAGAAAACACTGCTTTCGAAGAAAGCCCGAAGAGTACTGAAACAGCGAGGTATTGCCGTGGTCAGCGAGAAGCGTCCCTACCTTAACAACGATGGCTTCCGGAAAGAATGGAAAATGCTGGTGCCAAAGAAGAAAGCGAAGCTTGATGCTCAGCAGGAAAAGACCGATAAAATCCTTTGATCTTTCTATGATAATGCCACTATGAACATGGAACTTTTCGCCAGCCAGTGACTCTAAATTACTGTAAGCCCCCATATGGAAGTAGGTAGGTAACTTGTTTTACAGGAGTATTACCATGGATGTTGCCCACGGAACGGGGACTTCTGCGAGCCCGTACCCTTCCCCTCAATCAAAGTTTGACACCCCGTCGGTAAAAGCCTCGGGCCAATGGGCATTGCGCAAATCGACCAGCAAGCTGCTACCCAATGATCGCCGGGAGTCTGCTCGACAAGAGCTACTTCACGCTGCTGAGAGTGGACGCCTGGCGTTTCGCCGAATTGAATTGACTGAAGAAAAAAATAACTTTTCAGGTAAGGGGGCACCAAGGCCCTTCACCCTCGCCCTGCCGGGGAAGATGGCGCCCACTGGGACCGTATCAGAAAGATGCGGTAGATGGATGGTAGGCATTGTTAATCCTCAATGCCTGCATATCTACAAACGTGATGCTAACACCCAGCATCTGGCGTGGGGCACTGGCCCAAATCAACTGGGTGTAAAGCAACTGCCTGATCTGCAATCATTGCACGATAGACTTCTTGAGCGTGCTGATAAGATTGTCTGGGGAGTTTATCCTCGTTTCACCTCGGGACATCTGCAAGCGGACGGAACGTTCAGTTTACCAAAATTGAAACTCGGCGATGGCACCTTCTCAGCTGATTACCCGGAACTGGTGCTCACCAAATATGGCAAAGAAGACATCAAATGCTTTTGTGTATACAACGATGCCCAGATAAATATTGCCGATATCCTGCTGGACAAGCATCAATGTGAAAAGGAATTTCAGCTTGACCCCCTGCCCCTGGTTGTTTATTGCCACCGCACTGGTTCTGTACAGGTCTATTTTGATGACGAGCTGAACAGTATAAACCTGAACACGAATGAGCATGCTCTGAATGATTTTGCGTTTTCACAGGGCTTAGCCCCAGACCATTTCAGAGATATGTTGAATCTGCTGCCAATGTTGCTGCGGGCAAAAGCACTGAGTTCGGAGTTAACCGTCTCATCGGATGTAAAGCATAAACTGCAACAGGCCATCAAATTAGTCAGTGATCCCTGTCATTACAGTTATGAAAAGCTTCTGGAATTAAAACAAAGTGGCTTGCCGATTCACCAGCGTTTTTTCCATGAAGGATTTGTTGATTCTTTGCTTGACCTGTTGCTGTTTTCCGAAATAGACAGAAACCGTGAGCCAGAGCATGAGCAAACCCGGAAACAGGAGGAAGAAGCTTGTCGCTTACTTCACCTGCTTCTGCAGAGCGGGGCAAAGCTGGGAACTGCTGCTTCCGAAATTGACAACATGAACAATAGCTCAGAACCGTTAATGCCAGTGGGCGTAATGAATTATCTGGTGGCTGCTTTTGCTCCATTTGATTTTCTGACCCTGGAACATCTCAGCAGAATACCTTTAACCGGTTGCCCGGGAATCGTCGTTGAATTTGACCGAATCTGTCAGGGTTACAGTCCAGGGCAACTAAAGCAGTGTATGAAAGAGGTATTATCTGATGTGTTTGTCGACTCTATATCGCTCGACATGATCAAGTCACGCTTGCTGGCCCTTTTTCATTATGACGTTTGCCCGGACGAAGAGATTCTGCTTGATCTTAAAGACATTCTGAAATGGTATTACCCGGACGACAGGAAAGTTATTGGTAACTTTTCCATGACTGATTATATCCAATGGATCAAAAACCTGTGGCTGCAACGGGAAACACATACTTTCTACCAGAATTGGCCAGAGCATGTCCGGCAGGCTCAGCGGGAGATCAGGGACCTCAGACAATCGCTCGGTCTGGACGATTCTGGCGCATCGGCAACAGCATTGGCAGCTCAGATACCAGCGGCATTAAAGTTTGTGGTGGACGCCTTCAGCACACCACCAGTCCTGCCAGATAATGTCGGCGATAATGAAAAAACCATCCTGAAGATATTGCAGCACTATTACCGCCGTCCTGGACCGGAACGGGTGATCCAGTGCCTGGTCAGACCAACAATGCCAGCAGTATGGAAGCCGCAGCACAGCTGCAGTCATGTCCTGCGGGCCAGGAATAATGGGCACTGGTATATGGAATTGCTGGAGAAATTTCAGCTGTGCTCCCTGAGCCCGGATGAAAAAGAACTCTTGTCTCTGGCGCTTATCTACCATGATGCGGCTGCCGAAGATGTCGACAAATCAGCGGAGGAATCAAAGTCAGCTGAGTATTTCAGGCGGGACCTGGCCGGACGCTATTCTGTGCAGTTGCTGGATGATATGGAACAGGTGATGACCAGCAAGGAAAACGATGTTAAGGGTAAAGACCAGCAGAACCTGCCTGACCCTTTGCGCTGGTATCTGCGCATATTACGCTTTGCGGATCGAATGGACGTCATTCGTGGTTGCGGGGTTGACACTGATTTTCCCGGATTAACGGCGACTCGACCTTTGGGGTTTGACGCCAGACGTCTTGACATACCTTCGCAGCTGACCAGTCAGTTTACCTCCGGGTCTGGTAACAAAACTGAATTCCAACGTCACCTGGAAGCTGCCATGCACGGTGCGGCTGATCTGGCGCGGGTAACCGGGCGACTTCGGGATCAGCGCAAAAAAAACTACACCGAAGTCTACGGTCTGAACGACAATGGCTCAAAGATCTCTGAAAACTTTGAATGGACAACTGAGCCAGTGCAGAGAATGAACCAGTTTATTGACGACAATGTCCGGCGCAAAATAGCTCAGCTGGCCGGTATTATTGTCTGTTCAGACCCCAGCCACCAGGCCTGCAAGGCGGATCAGAACAAAGGTGTCACTTATGGCATTCATAACAGCTGGTATGATCTTCGGCAGGTAGAGCTTCCGACTGGAATGACGCTGCTGGAAAAGATGCAGTACGAACATGACCCGTCGCTGCTGAGCCCGGCCACACAACAGGCAATAGAGCAAGAAGTGCAGCGGCTGAAAAGCGAAGGTATACGGATGAATACGGGCACCTTGACCCAGGAAACGCTGGATTCGGAGGAAGCCCGGGAAGTGCTGAGCAAGCGTGGTATTGCCGTGTTCAGCGAGCAGCGTCCCTACTTTACCAACGATGGCTTCCCGAAAGAACGGAAAATGCTGGTGCCAGAGAAGAAATAAGACCGGAACTTTTTCCCGGTTAATCACTCTAATGATGAACGTATCCACCCTCAGGGAATTGGAGAATAACAACAATTATTGGAGTGACATCATGAATACTTTAAGTGGTATAAATTGTTTTTCCTGCCTGCGCCCGCAGCCAAACCCTCACACACAGTCAGTAGCGGCATCTGGCCAATGGACAACCACCGAACCAACCAAACGTCTACCCCCGCCTTCCAGAGAAGATGAGCGACAAGCACTGCTGGAGGCTGCAAAGTCTGGTCGCCTGGCGGTTCGGCAAATTGAATTAGCTGAAGAAGCCAGTTACCTGGATAGCAATAGCACACCAAGAACCTTTACCCTTGCCCAACAGGGGATGCCCTGCTCGAGCCGGACAGCTGAGCAGAAATGGACGGTAGGCATCGTCGATCCAAACTGCCTGTACGTCTACAAAAAAAATGCCGCCAGCAAGTGGCTGGAATATGGCGCAGCTACGGATAAACCGGGCGAAAAACTACTGTCTGATCTGCAATCATTGGCTGAAAAATCTGATGAGATAAGGGAACAAACCTGGTGGAATGTTTATCCTCCTTTTACCTCAGGACATCTGGAGCCGGACGGGATGTTCAGTTTACCAAAACTGAATGAGTACAAATATGATGCCTCTATGCCTACTTCACAATATTTTCGTCACCCCGCGCGTTCAGAAATCGTAGTCACCCACTATGGAAAAGGAGACATCAAATGCTTTTTTGTTGTCGGTGATACCTTTAAAAATATTTCGGATATCCTGCAGGAAAAAAGGCAGTGTGAACAGGCACTGAAAATTGAACCACTGCCACTGGTTGTTTTTGACCACCACACCGGGTCTGCAGAGGTCTGTTTTGATGATGAACTTGACTTTGAACATCTGGCCCTGGTTGAGCATTCTCTGGATATTTTCAGGTCTTTCCGGAATATTGGCTTTAACACTCTCAAGGACATTATGAATTTGTTGCCAATGCGTACGCAAACAGAAGCACTGAGGTCAGGATTTACCATCCCGCCGGGTGATCAACATAAGTGGCAACAGGCCATCGAGCTGGTGAGTGATCCCTGTTCTTTCAGTTGCCAGAGACTTTCGGCTTTAAAAGAGAGCGGCTTACCCATTCACCGCTGTTTCTGTCATGAAGGAACGGTTACTTCTTTGCTTGATATGCTTCTGATTTCAGAGCTGAAAAGATTCAATAACGAGCCCCGGGAACAGAGCGTTCCGGCCCAGGAGGACGAAGCTCTGCAAGTACTTAAGCTGCTTTTGAAGAGCGGGGCAATACCGACTGCACGTGGCTTGTCCATTATCAAAACGATGGGATCAAATGGTCAACTTTTCCTGCCACCGGCCCAATTCGATTGTATGGCGGCTGCCTTTGCTCCATTCAGGTTCCTTACCTTGCAAAACCTTTGGAATATACCATTGACCAGTTGTTGGGGAGGCATCGTTGAATTTAACCGAATCTGCAAGAAATACGATCATCAGCAATTGCAAAGTCGCCTGAGAGAGGGGTTATCTCGTGAGCGACTTTTTCAGAAACCAACCCTTGATACCCTGGAGTCCCACTTACTGGCCCTGTTTCATTTCGGGGCTGTCCTGGACGATAAGGTTCTGGATGCGGTTAAACGCGATCTGGCGCATTGCAATGACAACATGAGGGTTATTGATAATTTATCCGTGGCTGGTTTCATCGAATGGGTTCAAGGTCTTTGGTGGGAACGCAACACCCACAGTCTTTACCGTAATTGGGAAACACATTTCACCGAGGCCCGTGAGCAACTTGCGAAACTGAAACAATCCCTGGATCTGCCGAACAATCGCCACGCATCGTTAAAACCGATGTTACAGTTTTTGGTGGATGCCTTTAGCAAACCGCCGGTCTTGCCGGATAATGTCGGCGATAATGAAGACACCATCCAGAAGGTGTTACAGCATTATTACCGTCGCCCGGGACCGGAGCGGGTGATTGCCAGCCTGGGCTACTTCTTCCCGGATACGTGGAAACATAACTCCTGCAGTCATGCGCTTCGGGCCAGGAATAATGGGCTCTGGTATATGGAATTGCTGGAGAAATATCAGGCATATTCTTTTACTCCACAAGAAAAAAGTCTTCTGCCGCTGGCCATTATTTATCAAGGGGCCGCTTGTGAAGATGTCGAAAGATCGGCGGAAAAAACAAAGTCAGCTGATTACTTCAAACGGGACCTGACCGGGCACTACCCTGAATCGCTGTTGAATGACATGGCACTGGCGATAGTCAACATGAAAAACAAGGCCGGTGATAAAGCTGAGCAGAACCTGTCTGAATCCGTAAGCTGTTATCTACACGTATTACGCTTTGCTGTTCTTATGGACAAAATTCGCTCTAAAGGGGTTAGCCCTAATTTTCCGGGATTGACGATGGCTCAACGTCGGATTCCTGATGCTTCAGACCTTGACCTGCCACCGCATTTGGCTACCGATTCTGCCAGCGAGCAAGACTTCAAAACTGAATTCCAACGGCATCTGGAAGCCGCTATGCACGGTGCGGCTGACCTGGTGCAGGTGCAAACCAAGCACCCATGGGAGCCGACTTTAGACAAGCGTGAAAATCCTTACATCCAAGTCTACGGCCTGGTTCCTGATGGCAAAAAAATCACTAAGCAATTTGATCTGACAGCGGAGCCCGTGCAGAGAATGAACCGGTTTATTGATGATAATGTTCGCCGCAAAATTGCCAAACAGGCCGGAATTATTACCTGTTCAGACCCCAGTCACCAAACCTGCAAGGCGGATCAGAACAAAGGAATCACTTATGGTATTCATAACAGCTGGTACGATCTCAGTCAGGTGAGGGTTCCGGCCGCAATGACGCTGCTGGAAAAGATGCAGTTCGAACATGACCCGTCGCTGCTGAGCCCGGCAACACTTCAGGCAATAGAGGAGGAGGTGCAGCGGCTGAAGAGCGAAGGTATTCGGATGAATACGGGCACCTTGACCCGGGAAACGCTGGATTCGGAGGAAGCCCAAAAAGTGCTGAAGGATCGGGGTATTGCCGTGATCAGCGAGAAGCGTCCCTACTTTAGCGACGATGGCTTTACGCAAGAACCGGAAATACTGGTGCCAAAGAAGATAGCAAAGCCTGATTGAGAGCATGTCGGCAGGTTGGCATGGACAATCCGTTGACCACACTATGAGTGAATACCGCTTCGGGCAATAAGATCCTGACGGAACTTTTTTACCAACCAGTCACTCTAATAATAAGTATCGGCCCTCAGGGAAGAGGGAAATAATAACGATTATTGGAGCATCATCATGAATATTTTCAGAGGCATAAAACTCCCCTCCTGGTTCTGTCATCAACCAAACCCTAACACCCAGTCGGTGACAGCCTCTGGCCAATGGACAACCACCGAGCCGACCAAACAGTTACCCGGGCCTTCCAGAGAAATTGAGCGTCAGGCACTGCGTCAGGCGGCGGAGAGTGGGCGTCTGGCGATCAGGCAAATTGAACCCGCCGAAGTAGCCAGTTACTTTAATGACAATGGCACACCAAGATCCTATACCCTTGCCTTGCAGGGGATGCCCCACGGGGACCTGAGAGGTCGATGGATGGTAGGCATCGTCGACCCGGATTGCCTGTATGTCTACAAACAAAATCCAGACACCTGGCCGCTGAAACAAGGCGCAGAGGCGGATAAACTGAACGTAAAACTTCTGTCTGATCTGCAATCATTGGCTGAAAAAGATAAAGAGATACAAGAACAAGCAGGTTGGGAGGTATATAAACGCTTTACCTCGGGACATCTGGGGGCGGACGGAAGGTTCAGTTTACCAAAACTGAAGCCCGGCAAATACGATAGCCACAAACCTGGTACATTATGTCGCGGTGGCTCCGTACCCCCTCCGCAACTGCTGGTCACCAACGATGGAAAAGCAGACATCAAATGCTTTTTTGTTGTGAGTGATGTCCCTGGAAATATTTCGGATATTCTGCAGAAAAAGCGTGAGTGTGAACGGGCATTGAGCCTGCCGCCCCTGCCACTGGTTGTTTTTTGCTGCAAAACCGGGTCTGCAGAGGTCTGTTATGATGATGAACTTGACTCTGAACATCTGGCCCTGATTGAGCGCTCTCTGGATTGTTTTGATCCTTCCAGGAAATCTTTATCCAAAATCATGGACAGAATGAAATTATTGCCAATGCATTTGCAAGCAGAGGCACTAAGGTCAGGATTTTCCATCCCGCCGGATGATCAACATAAATGGCAACAGGCCATCGAGCTGGTAAGTAATCCCTGTCCACACAGTGCCCGGAAACTTCTGGCGTTAAAAGAGAGAGGCTTGCCCATTCACCGCTGTTTTTTTCATGATGGAAAAATGACTTCTTTGCTTGATCTTTTCCTGACCTCTGTAGTAGTCAAATACAATGTGCATGACCGGGCATCGGAATTCCGGGTTGATGAAGTTGCCCCATTACTTCGGCTGCTTTTGAAGAGCGGGGCCATAATGACTGCATGGGGCTGGCACCTTTTCAAACAGATGGGAGATTGTGATCAACTTTATATGCCACCGGACATGTTCAATTATATGGTGGCTGCCTTTGGTCCATTCAAGTTCCTTACCTTGCGAAACCTTTGGAATATACCATTGACCAGTTGTCCCGGAGGCATTGTCGAATTTGACCGAGTCTGCCAGAAGCTCAATGATCAGCAACGGCAGAACTGCCTGAAAGAGGGATTATCTTTTCTCCGGCTTTATCAGAAGAAAACAACCCTGGATACCCTGGAGCCCTTCCTGATAGCCTTGTTTCATTTCGGCGCTGTCCCGGACGAAGACGTTTTGGATTCTATTGGAAGCGATCTGAAGCTGTATGGCGGTGAAACGCTTATTGGTAATTTATCCGTGGCTGGTTACATCGAATGGATTAAAACACTCTGGAATGAACGGAATACTCATCCCCTCTTCCGGAATTGGCCAGCACATGTCAAGGAGGCCAATCAGCAACTCGAGGAACTGAAACAATCCCTCGATCTGCCGGTCGATCGCTTCGCATCGGTGAAACCGGCGTTACAGTTTATGGTGGATGCATTCAGCAAACCGCCAGTCTTGCCAGATAATGTTGGCGATAATGAAGACACAATCCTCAAGGTTTTACGGCATTATTACCGTCGCCCCGGACCGGAGCGGGTGTTGGCCAATCTGGACGAACTCTTTCAAAAAACGTGGAAAGAGGAACACCCTTGCAGTCATGCTCTGCGGGTCAGGAATAATGGGCTCTGGTACATGGAATTGCTGGAAAGATGTCAGGTTCACTCTTTTAATCCAGTCGAAAAAAGTCTCCTGCCACTGGCCATTATTTATCAGGGTGCCGCAGCTGAAGATGTCGACAAATCGGAAGAAAAAACCAGGTCAGCTGGTTACTTCAAACAGGACCTGGCCGGGCATTTCCCTGAAAAGCTACTGGATGAGGTCGCCCTGGCGATAGTCAATATGGAAAACGATATCGGTGGTACAGCGGATCAGAACCTGACTGAAACCGTGCGCTGGTATCTGCGCATATTACGCTTTGCCGTTCATATGGACTTTATTCGCTATATCGTTGAGCCTGAATTTCCCGGGTTGGCGACTCAGCCTCAGTTTTTCAACCCTTCCGACCTTGACCTGCCGCACCCGTGGGCCAGGGATTTTACCAGCAAGCCTGACCACAAAACTGAATTCCAACGGCATCTGGAAGCCGCCATGCACGGTGCGGCTGACCTGGTGCAGTTAACAACCACATACCCTGGGGACAGGCGCAAAAATCCCTACACCGAAGTCTACGGACTGGTGCCTGATGGCAAAAAAATCACCCTGCAATTTGACCGGACATCGGAGCCCGTGCAAGGAATGGAGCGGTTTATTGATGATAATGTTCGCCGCAAAATTGCCAGAAAGGCCGGAATTATTACCTGTTCAGACCCCAGTCACCAAACCTGCAAGGCGGATCAGAACAAAGGAATCACTTATGGTATTCATAACAGCTGGTACGATCTGAGGCAGGTGAGGGTTCCGACCGCAATGACGCTGCTGGAAAAGATGCAGTTCGAACATGACCCGTCACTGCTGAGCCCGGCAACACTTCAGGCAATAGAGGAAGAGGTGCAGCGGCTGAAGAGCGAGGGTATTCGGATGAATACGGGCACCTTGACCCAGGAAACGCTGGATTCGGAGAAGGCCCAGGAAGTGCTGGAGGATCGGGGTATTGCCGTGGTCAGCGAGCAGCGTCGCTACTTTGGCGCAGATGGCTTCCCGAAAGAACGAAAAATGCTGGTGCCAAAGAAGATAGTAAAGCCTGATTGAGAGCATGCCGACAGGATGGCATGGACAATCCTTTGACCTCGCTATGGGTGAATACCGCTTCGGGCAATAAGATCCTGACGGAACTTTTTTACCAATCAGTCACTCTAATAATAAGAGTATCGGCTCTCAGGGAAGAGGGAAATAATAACGATTATTGGAGCATCATCATGAATATTTTCAGAGGCATACAACTCTCATCCTGGCTCTATCAAACACCAAACCCTAACACCCAGTCGGTATCAGCCTCTGGCCAATGGACAACCACCGAGCCGACCAAACAGCTACCGGGGCCTTCCAGAGAAATTGAGCGTCAGGCACTGCGCCAGGCGGCGGAGAGTGGGCGTCTGGCGATTCGGAAAATTAAACCAGCCGAAGTAGCCAGTTACCTTAATGGCAATGGCACAGCAAGATTCTATAGCCTTGTTTTGCAGGGGTTGCAATACGGGAACCTGACAGGTCGATGGACGGTAGGCATCGTCGACCCGGATTGCCTGTATGTCTACAAACAAAATCCAGGTACCTGGCCGCTGAAACAAGGCGCAGAGGCGGATAAACTGAAGGTAAAACTTCTGTCTGATCTGCCATCATTGGCTGAAAAAGATAAAGAGATACAAGAACGAGCCGGGTGGGAGGTCTATGAACGTTTTACCTCAGGACATCTGGGGACGGACGGAAGGTTCAGTTTACCAAAACTGAAACCCTTCAAATACAATAGCCACAAATCTGCTACAGCATGTTTCGGAGGCTCCGTACCCTCTGCGCAACTCGTGGTCACCAACGGTGGAAAAGCAGACATCAAATGCTTTTTTGTTGTGAGTGATGTCTCTAATAATATTTCGGATATTCTTCAGAAAAAGCGTGAGTGTGAACAGGCATTGAGCCTGCCCCCCCTGCCACTGGTTGCTTTTTGCTGCGACACCGGGTCTGCAGAGGTCTGTTATGATGATGAACTTGACTCTGAACATCTGGCCCTGATTGAGCGTTCTCTGGATTGTTTTGATCCTTCCGGCGAATCTTTAGCCAAAATCATGAAGGTAATGAATTTATTGCCAATGCATTTGCAAGCAGAGGCACTAAGGTCAGGATTTTCCATCCCGCCTGATGATCAACATAAATGGCAACAGGCCATCGAGCTGGTGAGTAATCCCTGCCCTCACAGTGCCCAGAAACTTCTGGCGTTAAAAGAGAGAGGCTTGCCCATTCACCGCTGTTTTTTTCATGATGAAAAAATGACTTCTTTGCTTGATCTTTTCCTGACCTCTGTAGTAGTCAAATACAATGTGCATGACCGGGCATCGGAATTCCGGGTTGATGAAGTTGCCCCATTACTCAGGCTGCTTTTGAAGAGCGGGGCCATAATGACTGCATGGGGCTGGCACCTTTTCAAACAGATGGGAGATTGTGATCAACTTTATGTGCCACCGGACATGTTCAATTATATGGTGGCTGCCTTTGGTCCATTCAAGTTCCTTACCTTGCGAAACCTTTGGAATATACCATTGACCAGTTGTCCCGGAGGCATTGTCGAATTTGACCGAATCTGCCAGAAGTTCAATGATCAGCAACGGCAGAACTGCCTGAAAGAGGGATTATCTTTTCTCCGGCTTTATCAGAAGAAAACAACCCTGGATACCCTGGAGCCCTTCCTGATAGCCTTGTTTCATTTCGGCGCTGTCCTGGACGAAGACGTTTTGGATTCTATTGGAAGCGATCTGAAGCTGTATGGCGGTGAAACGCTTATTTGTAATTTATCCGTGGCTGGTTACATCGAATGGATTAAAACACTCTGGAATGAACGGAATACTCATCCCCTCTTCCGGAATTGGCCAGCACATGTCGAGAAGGCCAATCAGCAACTCAAGGAACTGAAAGAATCCCTCGATCTGTCGGTCGATCGCTTCGCATCGGTGAAACCGGCGTTACAGTTTATGGTGGATGCATTCAGCAAACCGCCGGTCTTGCCAGATAATGTCGGCGATAATGAAGACACCATCCTGAAGGTGTTACAGCATTATTACCGTCGTCCGGGACCGGAGCGGGTGATGGCCAGCCTGGACAAATTCCTTCCAAAAATGTGGAAAACGAATCACTCTTGCAATCATGCCCTGCGAGCCAGGAATAATGGGCTCTGGTATATGGAATTGCTGGAGCGATGTCAGGTTCACTCTTTTAATCCAGTCGAAAAAAGTCTCTTGCCACTGGCCATTATTTATCAGAATGCCGCAGCTGAAGATGTCGACAAATCGGCGGTAAAAACCAGGTCAGCTGTTTACTTCAAACGGGACCTGACCGGGCACTTCCCTGAAAAGCTGCTGGATGAGGTCGCCCTGGCGATGGTCAATATGAAAAACGATATCGATGGTACAGCGGATCAGAAGCTGTCTGAAACCGTGCGCTGGTATCTGCGTATATTACGCTTTGCTGTTTGTATGGAATTTACTCGCAATATCGTTGAGCCTGAATTTCCCGGGTTGGCGACTCAGCCTCTGTTTTTCAACGCTTCCTATCTTGACTTGCCAGACCAGTGGGCCAGGAATTTTACCATCGAGCCTGACCTCAAAACTGAATTCCAACGGCACCTGGAAGCCGCCATGCACGGTGCGGCTGACCTGGTGCAGATAACAACCACGGACCCTGTGGACCAGCGCAAAAATCCCTACACCGAAGTCTACGGTCTGATGCCTGATGGCAAAAAAATCACCCTGCAATTTGACCGGACAGCGGAGCCCGTGCAAGGAATGGAGCGGTTTATTGATGATAATGTTCGCCGCAAAATTGCCAAACAGGCCGGAATTATTACCTGTTCAGACCCCAGTCACCAAACCTGCAAGGCGGATCAGAACAAAGGAATCACTTATGGCATTCATAACAGCTGGTACGATCTGAGGCAGGTGAGGGTTCCGGCCGCAATGACGCTGCTGGAAAAGATGCAGTTCGAACATGACCCGTCACTGCTGAGCCCGGCAACACTTCAGGCAATAGAGGAAGAGGTGCAGCGGCTGAAGAGCGAGGGTATTCGGATGAATACGGGCACCTTGACCCAGGAAACGCTGGATTCGGAGAAGGCCCAGGAAGTGCTGGAGGATCGGGGTATTGCCGTGATCAGCGAGCAGCGTCGCTACTTTGGCGCAGATGGCTTCCCGAAAGAACGAAAAATGCTGGTGCCAAAGAAGATAGTAAAGCCTGATTGAGAGCATGCCGACAGGATGGCATGGACAATCCTTTGACCTCGCTAAGGGTGAATACCGCTTCGGGCAATAAGATCCTGACGGAACTTTTTACCTGTCAGTCGCTCTAATATGACTATCGACCCTCAAGGAAGGGAAATAATAACGATTATTGGAGCATCATTATGAATACTTTCGGGAACATACAACACCCGGCACAGCCCTGTCATCAACCAAACCTGAACACCCAGTCGGTAACAGCCTCTGGCCAATGGATATCCACCGAGCCGACCAAACAGCTACCCGGGCCTTCCAGAGAAATTGAGCGTCAAGCACTGCGCCAGGCGGCGGAGACTGGGCGTCTGGCGATTCGACAAATTGAACCAGCCGAAGTAGCCAGTTGCTTTAATGACAATGGCACACCAACATCCTTTACCCTTACCTTGCAGGGGATGCAACACGCTAGCCTCAGAGGTCAATGGGTGGTAGGCATTGTCGACCCCGATTGCCTGTATGTCTACAAACAAGATCCAGTTGACTGGCCGCTGAAACAAGGCGCAGAGGCGGATAAACTGGACGTAAAATTACTGTCTGATCTGCCATCATTGGCTGAAAAAGTTAAAGAGATACAAGAACAAGCCGGGTGGGAGGTATATAAACGTTTTACCTCAGGACATCTGGGGGCGGACGGAAGGTTCAGCTTACCGAAACTGAAGCCCGGCAAATACGATAGCCACAGAGCTGGTTCATTGTATTCGTCAGGCTCCGTACCCTGTCCAGAACTCCTGGTCACCAACCATGGAAAAGCAGACATCAAATGCTTTTTTGTTGTGAGTGATGACCGTGGAAATATTTCGGATATTCTGCAGAAAAAGCGTGAGTGTGAACAGGCATTGGGCCTGCCCCCCCTGCCAATGGTTGTTTTTTGCTGCGACACCGGGTCTGCAGAGGTCTGTTATGATGATGAACTTGACTCTGAACATCTGGCCCTGATTGAGCATTCTCTGGATTGTTTTGATCCTTCCGGGAAATCTTTATCCAAAATCATGAACAGAATGAAATTATTGCCAATGCATTTGCAAGCAGAGGCACTGAGGTCAGGATTTTCCATCCCGCCGGATGATCAACATAAATGGCAACAGGCCATCGAGCTGGTGAGTAATCCCTGTCCTGACAGTGGCGAGAAGCTTCTGCAATTGAAAGAGAGTGGTTTGCCCATTCAGCGCTGCTTTTTTTATGAAGGAAAAATGACTTCTTTGCTTGATCTGCTCCTGTTTTCTGAAATAGAAAGATACAATGCCCATGACCGTGCAACGGAATTCCGGGTTGATGAAGTTGACCCATTACTTCGGCTGCTTTTGAAGAGCGGGGCCATACTGACTGCACGGGGCCGGGACCATATCAGACAGATGGGAGGCTGTGCTAAACCTTCTTTGCCACCGTACCTGTTCAATTATATGGTGGCTGCCTTTGGTCCATTTAAGTTTCTTACCTTGCAAAACCTTTGGAATATACTGCCGACCGGTTGTTCGGGAGGCATCGTTGAATTTGACCGAATTTGCAAGAACTACAATGATCTGCAACGGCAGATCTGCCTGATAGAGGTATTATCTCGTAAGCGGTTTTATCAGAATCTAACCCTCGATACCTTAGAGTCCCACCTACTGGCCTTGTTTCGTTACGGGGCTATCCCGGACAAAAAAGTTATAGATTCGTTTAAACGCTATCTGAAGACGTATCGCCATGACGATGCAAAGCTTATTGATAATTTATCCGTGTCTGATTTCATCGAATGGGTTGAAGAACTCTGGAAGAAACGGGAAATCTACGCTCTTTACCAGAATTGGCCAGCACATGTCGAGAAGGCCAATGAGCAACTCAAGGCACTGAAAGAATCCCTCGATCTGCCGGTCGATCGCTTCGCATCGATGACACCGGCGTTACAGTTTATGGTGCAAGCCTTTAGCGAACCGCCGGTCTTGCCAGATAATGTCGGCGATAATGAAGACACCATCCTGAAGGTGTTACAGCATTATTACCGTCGCCCGGGACCGGAGCGGGTAGTGGCCAGCCTAAACAAAATCTTTCAAAAACCATGGAAAAATAATCGCTCTTGCAATCATGCCCTGCGAGCCAGGAATAATGGGCTCTGGTATATGGAATTGCTGGAGCGATGTCAGGTTCACTCTTTTAATCCAGTCGAAAAAAGTCTCCTGCCACTGGCCATTATTTATCAGAATGCCGCAGCTGAAGATGTCGACAAATCGGAAGTAAAAACCAGGTCAGCTGTTTACTTCAAACGGGACCTGACCGGGCATTTCCCTGAACAGCTACTGGATGAGGTCGCCCTGGCGATGGTCAATATGAAAAACGATATTGATGGTATAGCGGATCAGAAGCTGACTGAAACCGTGTGCTGGTATTTGCGTATATTACGCTTTGCCGTTCGTATGGACTTTATTCGCCATATCGTTGAGCCTGAATTTCCCGGGTTGGCGACTCAGCCCCAGTTTTTCAACCCTTCCTATCTTGACTTGCCAGACCAGTGGGCCAGGAATTTTACCAGCGAGCCTGACCACAAGACCGAATTCCAACGGCATCTGGAAGCCGCCATGCTCGGTGCGGCAAACCTGGTGCAGGTAACAACCATGAACCCTGTGGACGCGCGCAAAAATCCCTACACCGAAGTCTACGGTCTGATGCCTGATGGCAAAAAAATCACCCTGCAATTTGACCAGACAGCAGAGCCCGTGCAAGGAATGGACCGATTTATTGATGATAATGTTCGCCGTAAAATTGCCAAAATGGCCGGAATTATTACCTGTTCAGACCCCAATCACAAAGCCTGCAAGTCTGATCAGAACAAAGGGATCACTTATGGCATTCATAACAGCTGGTATGATCTGAGGCAGGTGGCGATTCCGGCCGCAATGACGCTGCTGGAAAAGATGCAGTTCGAACATGACCCGTCACTGCTGAGCCCGGCAACACTTCAGGCAATAGAGGAAGAGGTGCAGCGGCTGAAGAGTGAAGGTATTCGGATGAATACGGGCACCTTGACCCAGGAAACGCTGGATTCGGAGGAAGCCCAAAAAGTGCTGGAGGATCGGGGTATCGCTGTGGTCAGCGAGAAACGTCACTACTTTGCCGCAGATGGATTCCCGAAAGAACGGGAAATGCTGGTGCCAAAGAAGATGGAGAAGCCTGATGCTCAGACTGCGCCAGCAGAGGATAGCCGACAAAATACTTTGATCTCGCTATGAAAATGCAGCTGCGGACTTTAGTGGCACCCTGATGGAACTTTTTGCCGGATAGTTACTCCAAAGACTCTTAGGTTTACCTTCAGGAAATGGTTAAGTAATAAGTCTTACAGGAGTATTGCCATGAATATTACCCATGGAACGGGAACCTCTCAGAGCCTGTGCCCTACAACAAATTTTGACACCCAATCGGTAACGGCTTCTGGCCAATGGACAGTCTGTGAATCGACCAGCAAGCTGCTACCCCCTCATCCCATGGAGTCCGAACGACAACAGCTACTTCGGGCAGCTGAGAGTGGACGCCTGGCGTTTCGGCGCATCAGATTGACTGAAGAAAACGATTACTTCTCGGGCAAGGGAGCACCAAGAGCCTTCACACTCGCCCTGCCGGGAGAGATGATGCCCTCTATGCCCCTGCCAGATGATTGCGGTGAATGGATGGTGGGCATTACTAACCCCCAATGCCTGTTCGTTTACAAGCGTGATGCCACCACCCGGTATCTGGAGTTGGGCGCAGATGCGGATAAACTGGATGTAAAACTACTCTCTGATCGGCAATCATTGTTCGACGGACTCATTGAGCATGCCAATAAGGTTACCTGGGGAGTTTATCCGCGTTTTACCTCGGGACATCTGCAAGCGGACGGAACCTTCAGTTTACCAAAATTGAAAACTGGCAATTATTCCCACCTGGAATGTTACCCTGAACTGGTGCTGACTAATTACCGCAAGAAAGACATCCAATGCTTTTGCGTTTACAACGATTCAAAAACAAATATTTCCGACATCCTGCGGGATAAGTATCTCTGTGAATTTTTATTGCAGATTGACCCCTTGCCTCTGGTTGTTTATTGCCATCGCACAGGTTCTGTACAGGTCTATTTTGCTGATGAGCTGGACAGTCTGTATCTGACCAGGAATGAGCGTTCTCTGGATGATTTTGCGTTTTCACAGGGCCTGGCTCCAGATCATTTCAGAGACATCCTGAATCTGCTGCCCATGTCTTTGCGAGCAAAGGCACTGAGTCCGGAGTCAACCGTCTCAGTTGATCCGGATGTCATACACAAACAGCAACAGGCCATCGAGCTGGTCAGTGATCCCTTTCTTTACAGTTATGAAGAGCTTCTGGAGTTAAAACAAAGTGGCCTGCCAATTCACCAGCGTTTTTTTCATAAAGGAAGAGTTCAATCTTTACTTGGCATGCTGCTGGACTCCGAAATACGCAGAAACGAGCGGCCAGAACACGATCAGATCCGGAAACAGGAGGACGAAGCCCGGCGCTTATGTCAGTTGCTTCTGCGCAGCGGTGCGAGGCTGGATGGGTATGTATATCTCATTGAGCGCATGGAGGGTATCTTTGGACCGGCAATCCCGGCTGGGATATTCAATTGTTTGGTAGCTGCCTCTGCTCCATTTGAGTTCCTGACTCTGGAACATCTCAAATGGTACCCTTTGACCGGCTGCCCGGGTAGCGTCGTTGAATTTGACCGTATCTGCCGTGGTCAGAATAAACTGCAACGGCAGGAATGCCTGACAAGGGTATTAAATTATGTGGTAACTCTGAAGAATAGAACCCTCAAACATATTCAGCTCAGCTTATTGGCCCTGTTTCATTACCAGGTTGCCGTGGACAAAAACGTTCTGGATAGTCTTGAATCCCATCTGGATATGTATCGCCAAGAAGATGAAAATATCATTGATGATTTTTCCGTGGCTGATTATGTCAAATGGGTTGAAAAACTATGGAAGAAACGGGAAACATATCCTTTCTACCAGAATTGGCCAAGGCATGTCCGGCAGGCTCAGCAGGACATCAAAGATCTGAGACAATCTCTCGGTCTGGACGATTCTCACAATCTGGCAACACCATTGGCAACCGAAACACCAGCGGCATTAAAGTTTGTGGTGGACGCCTTCAGCACAGCGCCAGTCCTGCCCGATAATGTCGGCGATAATGAAAAAACCATTCTGAAGGTATTGCAACATTATTACCGCCGTCCGGGACCGGAACGGGTGATCCAGAGACTTGGCATGCAAACCATACCAACCGTGTGGAAACCACTGCACAGCTGCAGTCATGTCCTGCGGGCCAGGAATAATGGGCACTGGTATATGGAATTGCTGGAGAAATTTCAGCAGTGTTCCCTGAAAGAACAAGAAAAAGAACTTCTGTCGCTGGCGATTATCTACCATGATGCGGCTGCCGAAGATGTCGACAAATCAGTTGAAGAAACAAGTTCAGCTGAATATTTCAAACGGGACCTGGCCGGACACTACCCTGAAAAGCTGCTGGCTGATATGGCAATAGCGATAGTCAGCAAAGAAAACGATGTTAAGGGTAAAGAGGAGCAGAACCTGCCTGACTCTGTGCGCTGGTATCTGCGCATATTACGCTTTGCAGATCGCATGGACGTTATCCGTGGTTGCGGGGTCGGGGCTGATTTTCCGGGATTAACAGTGACCCGAACTCTGGGTTTTGACGCTACACGTCTTGACTTACCATCGCAGCTGACCGGTGAGTTTAGCTCCTGGTCTTTCAACAAGAGTGAATTCCAACGCCATCTGGAAGCCGCCATGCACGGTGCGGCTGATCTGGCGCGGGTAACCGGATCACTTCTGGATCAGCGCAAAAAAAACTACACCCAAGCCTACGGTCTCAAAGACAATGGCGCAAAGATCTCTGAAAACTTTGAATGGACAATTGAGCCAGTGCGAAGAATGGACCAGTTAATTGACGACAATGTTCGACGAAAAATAGCTCAGGAGGCCGGAATTATTGTCTGTTCAGACCGGAACCACAAAGCCTGCAGGGCTGATCAGAACAAAGGGATCACTTATGGTATTCATAACAGCGGGTATGATCTGGGGCAGGTGACGATTCCGGCCGGAATGACGCTGCTGGAAAAGATGCAGTACGAACATGATCCGTCGCTGCTGAGCCCGGCAACACTTCAGGCAATAGAGCAAGAGGTGCAGCGGCTTAAGAGCGAAGGTATTCGGATGAATCTCGGCACCTTGACGCAAAAAACGCTGACTTCGGAGCAAGCCCAAAAGGTGCTGAAACAACGGGGTATTGCCGTGGTCAGCGAGAAGCGTCGCTACTTCACCAATGATGAACTCCCGAGAGAACGGGAAATGCTGGTGCCAAAGAAAATAGCGAAGCCTGATGCCCAGAGCGCGTCGGCAGAGTGGGCCTGTAAAATCCTTTGATCTGGCTATGAAAATGCAGCTGCGGACTTTTTTGGGACCCTGATGGAACTTTTTGCCAGATAGTTACTCCAAGGACTCTAAAGTTTACCTTCAGGAAAATAGTTAAGTAATAAGTCTTAAAGGAGTATTGCCATGAATATTGCCCATGGAACGGGAACCTCTCAGAGCCTGTGCCCTCCAACAAAGTTAGACACTCAGTCGCCAACGGCCTCTGGCCAATGGACAGTCTGCGAATCAACCAGCAGGCTGCGACCCCATCATTCCAGAGAGCCTGAGCGACAGAAGCTGAAGGAAGCTGCTGCCAGTGGACGCCTGGCGTTTCGGCGAATTCAATACACCAAAGAAAAAAATTACTTTTCGGGTAAGGGAGCACCAAGACCCTTCTCCCTCGCTCTGCCGGAGAAGATGATGCCCACTGAGCCCATACCAGATGGTTTCGGTAAATGGATGGTAGGCATTGTTAACCCCCAGTGCCTGTATATCTACAAACGCAATGCCGAGACCTTTTATCTGCAGAAGGGCTATGATGCGAATAAATGGTTTGTAAAACAACTGCCTGATCTGCAATCACTGCACGACGCACTTCTTGAGCGCAGCAATAAAGTTGTCTGGGGAGTTTATCCTGGTTTCACCTCGGGACATCTGCAAAAAGACGGAACGTTCAGTTTACCAAAATTGAAATCCGGCGATAAATCTCACCCTCGCAAGTACCCTGAACTGGTACTCACCAACTACCGCATGGAAGACATCAAATGCTTTTGCGTATACAAGGACGCACAAATAAATATTTCCGATATCCTTTGGGACAAGGATCATTGTAAAATTTTACTGGGGCTTGGCCCCTTGCCTCTGGTTGTTTATTGCCACCGCACAGGTTCTGTAGAGGTCTATTTTGATGATGAGCTGGAAAGTCCGCACCTGGCCAGCAATGAGAATTCTCTGAATGATTTTGCCTTCTCACAGGGCTTAGCCCCAGAGCATTTGAGAGCCATGCTGAATTTGCTGCCAATGCCTTTGCGGGCAAAGGCACTGAGTTCGAAATCAACTCTCTCAGCTGATCCAGATACCATGCAGCTACTGCAAGAAGCCATCGAGCTGGTAAATAATCCCTGTCATTACAGTTATAAGAGGCTTCTGGAATTGAAACAAAGTGGCTTGCCAATTCACCAGTTTTTTTCTCATGAAGGAAGGGTTGAATCTTTACTTGGAATGTTACTGGTTTCCGAATTGATCAGAAACGACCGGCCAATGCACAAGCAAATCCAGAAACAGGCGGACGAAGCCTGCCGCTTATGTCGGCTGCTTCTGCAGAGCGGTGCAAGGCTGGAAAAGAATTTTCGACCCATTTTCAATATGGATGATGGCTTACACCCATTAATACCACCGAGCATTATGAACTATATTTTGCCTGCCTTTGCTCCATTTGATTTTCTGACCCTGAATCATCTCCGGAGACTACCTTTAACCGGTTGCCCGGGAAACGTCATTGAATTTGACCGAATCTGCCGGGAAACCACCCAACAGCAGCGGCAAAGCTTTTTGGAACAGTTAATAATACACCATGTGGTTGACTTTAATCCTCCAACTCTCAACACCCTCCAGTCCCTCTTACTGGCCCTGTTCCATTACGAAGCTTCTCTGGACAATGACGTTCTGAATCGCGTTAAAGTCTATCATGCGAGCAGATATGGTAATGGTAAGAAGATTATTGAAGATTTATCTCTGAATGGTTATATCGAATGGCTTGAAAACCTTCGGGATCAACGGGAAAAATATCCTTTCTACCAGAATTGGCCAGAGCATGTCCGGCAGGCTCAGCGGGAAGTTGAGGAGCTGAAACAATCGCTCGGCCTGAACGATACCGGCGCATCGGCAACACCATTGACAACCGAAGTACCGGCGGCATTACAGTTTGTGGTGGAAGCGTTCAGTAAACCGCCAGTCCTGCCTGACAATGTCGGCGATAATGAAAAAACCATCCTGAAGGTATTGCAGCATTATTACCGCCGTCCGGGACCAGAGCGGGTGATAGAGAGCCTTTTCAGACAGACCATACCAACCGTGTGGAAACCACTGCACAGTTGCAGTCATGTTCTGCGGGCCAGGAATAATGGGCTCTGGTATATGGAGTTGCTGGAGAAATTTCAGCAACGCTCCTTGCACCCGCAAGAAAAAGAACTCCTTTCTCTGGCGATCATCTACCATGACGCGGCTGCCGAAGATGTCGACAAATCAGTAGAAGAAACGAGTTCAGCTGAATATTTCAAACGGGATCTGGCCGGGTACTATCCTGAACAGCTGCTGGCTGATATGGCAAAGGCGATAGTCAGCAAGGAAAACGATGTCAAGGGTCAAGACGAGCAGAGCCTTTGTGAGCGAGTGCGCTGGTATCTGCGCATATTACGCTTTGCGGACCGAATGGATGTTATCCGTGGTTGCGGAGTTGGGGCTAATTTTCCCGGATTAACGATGACTCGACCTCTGGGTTTTGACGCAAACCGTCTTGACTTACCCTGGCAGCTGACCAAAGAGTTTAGCTCCGAGCCTGACAACAAGAGTGAATTCCAACGTCATCTGGAAGCTGCCATGCACGGTGCGGCTGATCTGGCGCGAATAACCTGGCAACTCCTGGATCGGTGCAGAAAAAACTACACCCAAGTCTACGGTCTGATCGACAATGGCTCAAAGATCTCTGAAAACTTTGAATGGACTACTGAGCCAGTGCAGAGAATGAACCAGTTTATTGATGACAATGTCCGCCGTAAAATCGCTCAGGAGGCCGGAATTATTACCTGTTCAGACCCCAGCCACAAAGCCTGCAGGGCCGATCAGAACAAAGGGATCACTTATGGTATTCATAACAGCGGGTATGATCTGGGGCAGGTGACGATTCCGGCCGGAATGACGCTGCTGGAAAAGATGCAGTACGAACATGACCCGTCGCTGCTAAGCCCGGCCACACAACAGGCAATAGAGCAAGAGGTGCAGCGGCTGAAGAACGAAGGTATTCGGATGAATCCGGGCACCTTGATTCAGGAAACACTGCATTCGGAGGACGCCCGCGAAGTTCTGAAGAAACGGGGTATTGCTGTGGTCAGCGAGAAGCGTCGCTACTTTAACAACAATGGCTTCCCGGGAGAAAAGGAAATGCTGGTGCCAAAGAAGATACTGAAAAGGTAGCACCAGTAAACAGGGGTATACCAGCTCTGCGGCATAAAGCCGGATTCTTCCCCCGCAGTCATTTTAAGTATTATGGCGAGAATCGCTTCCCGGTCCATTCCATTGTGCAATTTGTCCCGTGCATAGGTTTTTGCTATACAACTAGTAAGTACTCAACCATACGAAATCATATTTTCTGACTTATTGTTCAGGCACTCTGACTGCGTTGCAACTCTGGTCACATAGCTTGCTATGCTCCCGTCGTTGCGCCTTGCAGAGCACCTGCCCAATAAGCCAGAAATATTCGATTCCGTATGGCTGAGTACTTAATAGAAAAAACCCATGAAAAGGAATTCGCAGTGCACAGCATTGAAAACAAAAGAGATTTACCTCCCTCACTTCAGTCACTGAATGAAACACCTGACAAGAAGAAGCGAAAAAAAGAACAACCCGTTCCCACGCTTCGACTTACAGGGCCTGAAAGCGTGGCAACCAGAGTTTTGCGACACCCCCTGAAAATTCGATAACTAAAAAATGGATAAAATATGAAACTAAGAGGACCGCTCAGAGCAATTTGGAGTTTTAATGTTACTAATGACACAACAAAATTAGAAGCTGAGCAGAAAAAGTTCAAAGGAAGGAGTGTAGAGCTCAAAAGTCACATTCATCCTGTTAAGTACATTCATCAAGGGCATGTTAATCTCTGTGGTGATGCCTGTGTAGAAATGCTCAGAAGGTTTTATGGTGACGATCCATTATTTGTTACCAGTATAAATCCAGAAAAAGTTGAATCACTTTCTACTAACCCGAGAAGTATATTTAAAGGATTCCCCTTAGAAGAATTTTACGAAGAGTCTATTCGTTCAAATTTCAAATTATCTGAGTTGCAATTTCCTGATTCTTCATACACTAGAGAAGCATTAGTTGAGTCTTTAACTGAACTCATTGCCGAGACACCTATTCTTCTTAGGTATCAAGAAAATCGCTTCTATGGTCATTATGCCCTGTTAATAGGCATTATGGGTGATAAATTAGTCATTCATGATCCTTGGTCCGGAGGTAGTCAAATAGAAACTGTAGACTGGTTACAGTCACTGATTTCAGAAAATGAATTAGAAGCATTTCTTGCACAAAACAAGACGGCTGATGACATACTTCCAACAGGCATCATTACAATAAAAGTTGATTCAGAAGATCCAGAACCTTCAGAGGATTTTGATAGCTTAGTTGCCAGAGTAAAAGAGCGCCTTAACCGTCGACAATGATGTAACTGGTTCCTATGCTGGAGCGGCTATCGCAAAACTCAGGTTCCCAGGCTGTCGTGCCCTTTGGGCCCCAGCGAGGGATCCCGGACTAAGCCCAGCTCCCTGTCTCCAGCATCAGAACGAGATGAAAGCGACTTCCGTTTTTCGCCTCAATTAATTAGCTATCGTCGTATATTTTGATTTAATTCTCAAAAATAATATTAACTTGCTTTTTTAGAAAATTATGAATAAGTACCTGGCCAGAATATGCGAAACCAACTGGTTAGGTACTTAAAACCTTGCCTTGATGAAAAATTCTTCTCCACATCATCATTACCTTCCGATTCTGCCGCTATTATTGAATAAGTTTTTCTTTCATCTCAGACAGCAACCCAATGGGTCTGTCTGTGAAAGCGAATCTTCACTCTCGACCGAACTTTCAAGCCATGTAGGGGAATCATCATTAGGCTGACCGGAGAGGTTCACGTCCGGTTGCGTATGAAGCTTGTCCTACAGAACGCGCCTGCGGTTTATCACTGCGAATGGCCGCTGCGCTTTAACTGAATAGCTAAATTGATCAGGAGCCGTTGACTGATGATCAGATTACTGGGTACTCCGCTTGGCAAAACCATAGCTGCAGCTGCAATCACTCTCGGGACTGCCCTCAGCCCTTTCCAGGCCTTCTCCTTTGAGGATGATGAACTGGTGATCTGGGTAGGCGGTGACAAGGCCTACAATGGTATCCGGGAAGTCGGCAAGGAGTTTGAGGAAGACACCGGCATCAAGATTAAAGTTGAGATTCCGGAAAATATTACCGATCGTTTTCAACAGTCGGCAGCGTCCGGTGGTGGACCAGACATTCTCTTCTGGGCCCATGACCGATACGGTGAATGGGCCCAGAGCGGTCTTCTTTCGCCTGTAAACCCAGCTGCGGATTTCAAAAGCAAGATTGACGATCTGGGCTGGCAGGCGATGACGGTCAGCGGCAAGATCTATGGTTACCCTGTCTCTATGGAGGCTATCAGCCTGATCTACAACAAGGATCTGTTGCCAGAGCCTCCCGGCTCATTTGAGGAAATGTTTCCTCTTAAAGACAAACTGGCCAAACGCAAAGTTACTACCATTATGTGGGATCAGATCCAGCCTTACTTCACTATGCCGATGCTTGCTGCAGATGGCGGCTATGTCTTCAAAAAAACACCGACTGGTTATGATATCAAAGACACCGGAGTCAATAACGCCGGAGCCATGGCCGGTGCCAAAATGCTGACCGAGCTGATTGACAAAGGCGTTATGCCCAGAGGCGTTGATTATGGTGTTATGGAGTCCAGCTTCAACAAGGGCCAGACAGCCATGATGATTACCGGCCCCTGGGCCTGGTCAAACCTGGACAAAACCAAAATCGACGGCAAAGATCTGAATTATGGTGTGGCCGCTTTGCCCAGCGTCAATGGCCAGCGTTCCAAGGCATTTGTTGGCGTCTGGGGAGCCACTTTGAACAGTGCCAGTCCCAATAAAGTCCTGTCTAAAGAGTTTCTTGAAAACTACCTGCTAACAGACGACGGTCTTCGTACTATGAACAGCGATGTTCCGCTGGGTGCTGTGGTCAATAAAAGCTACATGAAGGAACTGGAAAAAGATCCTCGCATCAAGGTTACCTACGAAAATGCCGTCAACGGTTTGCTCATGCCCAATGTACCGGAAATGGGCAAATTCTGGTCAGCCATGGAGTCTGCTCTGATGAACATTACCTCCGGAAGACAGGACTACAAGAATGCGCTCAATGAAGCAGCCAGGCAGATTGTCAACTAGGCTGTCTAGATCCCCTTCTACTTATCTCAATGCAGTGAAATACGACAAGTGATTTCGAGAGTGATTTATGCAGTTTCAAGCCCACCGGATCAGAGTATGTGAGCTAAATCTGCTTCAGGAGTCGACTTTATGGAGGCTGATCAGAAAGCAAAGAGCCCATTGACCTGGTTGGTATGTGGGTTGATTGGCATGATTGATCTTGTGCTGCTCTATGGCGTGGCCCTGATGTACTTTCAGGGAGAGTTTGCTTTTGCCCTGATCATTCTGGTGATTGTCTGCGTCGGCACCTGGGTGTTCATCAGCGCTGATGGCTACAACTACCGATATGTTTTCCCTGCAATTCTGGGTGTATCGATATTTATAGTTTTCCCCCTGATCTATACGGTATATGTCGCATTCACAAATTACAGTTCCAGCCACCTTTTATCCTTGGAGCGCGTAAAAATCCTGCATCTGGGCAAAACCTATAAAACAGAGGGTGAGTCCTATCATTTCAGTGTTTATCAGCAGGGGGCTGATTACCGGGTTCTGTTTATCAGTAACAAGGAGACAGACAAGTACCTTATAAGTCAGCCGTTCAACGAAACCGTCATTCCAGTGCCATTGAAAGCTGACTTTTCACCGGACCTTCCTGAAGGCAATGAGCTCCCCCTCAAGGAGACCATAAAGCTACGGAGTACCCTCAAAAAACTGGACGTAGAACTGCCTGACAAGACTGAGCTAACAATGACCAGCCTGAGAAAATTTGGTCCCATGTCAAAAATTTACCGTGACATTGGTAATGACACTCTGCAGGACACGCGTAATGGCAACCTGCTAAAGCCTGATCATACAACGGGCTATTATATCGAAGTGCCTGAAGGGCAGCCTGATTCAGCGGGCAAGCAGGTAAGACCGGGCTTTGTCGTTTATAACGGCTGGGATAATTTTGTTCGGGTGCTCAAAGATCCTGGTATTCAGGGTCCTTTCTTAAAAATTTTCCTCTGGACCCTGGTATTTGCAGCTCTCTCGGTGCTCTTTACCATGACTGTAGGGTTGCTGATGGCCTGTCTGGTGCAGTGGGAACCCCTGAAAGGTAATAACTTGTACCGGCTGCTGTTAATTCTTCCTTATGCAGTGCCAGCCTTCATTTCTATTTTGATCTTCAGGGGCCTGTTTAATCAGAATTTTGGTGAGATCAATATGCTGCTAAACCTGCTCTTTGGGGTTCAACCCGAATGGTTCAGCAACGAGTATCTGGCAAAAACCATGGTCCTGATCGTTAATACCTGGCTGGGTTATCCTTACATGATGATTCTCGCCATAGGCCTGTTGAAGTCTATTCCAGATACTCTTTATGAAGCTTCAGCAATAGACGGCGCCTCTCCCATCCAGAACTTCTTTAACATCACTTTGCCCATGATCATAAAGCCTCTGACACCGCTGTTGATTGCCAGTTTTGCATTCAACTTCAACAACCTGGTTCTGATTGCACTGCTGACTGACGGTGCTCCCAATATCATTGGTGCCAGCACTCCGGCAGGTGCCACCGACATTCTGGTGAGCTATACCTTCCGGATCGCATTTGGCCAGTACGGGCAGGATTACGGCCTGGCTTCTGCCATAGCCACCTTCATCTTCATCATGGTGGGTATCATAGCCTGGGTGAACCTGAAAGCGACTAAACAGGTACTGGAGTGAACGACTATGATTGTACAGCCAAGAAACCTTAAATGCCGGGTGTGGTCTGCCAGAATCTTTATGATTCTCTTTCTCTGCCTGATCATGTTTCCCTTCCTGATGATTATTTCGGTGTCTTTTCGTTCCGGTAACTTTGCTACCGGCGACCTGATACCCAGTAATCCCAGTCTGGAACACTGGTATCTGGCTTTTGGTATTCCCTGGGAGAATGCCGACGGCTCCATCACCCAGTCTCCCTTCCCTGTTCTCCTCTGGTTATGGAACTCTATCAAAGTAGCGTTTATTTCCACGCTGTTGATCCTGCTACTATCAACCACGGGCGCCTACGCATTCGCCAGACTGAGATTCCGATTCAAGGAATCCATGCTTACTGCCATGATGATTCTGCAAATGTTTCCAGCTGTACTGGCACTGGTTGCCATATACTCCCTGTTTGAGCAGATCGGCAACTATGTTCCCTGGTTAGGTCTGGACACTCTGGGTTCGGTAACTGTCGCCTATCTGGGTGGTCTGGCTCTGCACATCTGGTTAATCAAGGGCTACTTCGAAACCATTGATTCATCCCTCGAAGAAGCTGCAGCGATTGACGGAGCAACGCCCTGGCAGGCATTTCGTTTTGTGTTGCTACCGCTATCAACACCCATTCTGGCGGTGGTTTTTATTCTGGCTTTCATTACCAATATTGCTGAATATCCCGTTGCTTCAGTGCTTTTGCAGAGCATGGATAATCTGACGCTGGCGGTTGGCTCGAGACAATATCTGAATCCACAGAATTATCTCTGGGGCGACTTTGCTGCGGCAGCCGTTCTGTCAGGTCTGCCCATCTCTATTATTTTCCTGTTGTGCCAGCGCTGGATTGTCGGTGGTCTGACTTCAGGTGGTGTCAAAGGCTAGCCTGCCGGGTTCAGCGTATAAAAAACGGAAAACCTTATGGCTGAAGTTAAGCTTGTCAATATTTCCAAAAGCTATGACCAGGGCAAGACCTGGGTTCTCAAGAATATCAACCTGAACATTGCAGAGGGTGAATTCATTGCGTTTATCGGGCCTTCTGGCTGCGGTAAGTCCACTCTGCTTCGAATGGTCTGTGGTCTTGAAGATATCACTGAAGGAGAAATGTACATTGCCGGAGAGCAGGTGAATGACTGGCCACCGAACGAGCGCAGGGTAGGCATGGTCTTCCAGTCATACGCTCTTTATCCACACATGTCGGTGGCCGAAAATATGGCCTTTGGTCTGAAGCTGGCAAGAGCCGATAAATCGTTAATCAAAAGCCGGGTTGAAGAAGCCGCCCGAATTCTCCAACTGGAAGCCCTGCTGGATCGAAAGCCAAAAGCCATGTCCGGAGGTCAACGACAAAGGGTGGCTATCGGCCGCTCCATCGTGCAGCAACCAAGGGTCTTTTTGTTTGATGAGCCGCTGTCCAATCTCGATGTCGCGCTCCGGGTTCAGATGCGGCAGGAAATAGCCCGACTCCACAACCGTCTGCAAACAACGTCTATCTACGTCACCCATGACCAGATTGAAGCCATGACTCTGGCAGACCAGATTGTTGTCCTGAGCCCTCTGGCTCAGGGGGCAAAAACTAACCTGGAGCAGGTTGGCAAGCCATTGGAGCTTTATCACCAACCCGCCAACCTGTTCGTTGCCGGATTTATCGGTTCACCCAAAATGAATTTCTTTGACGGTTTTATTGAAGAGACCGGCAACAGCGAAACCCGAGTCAAATTAACCACCGGTGAAGTACTCCGGACAAATGTTGACTGCCAGGATGCCAAAAAGGGTGACAGGGTCGTGCTGGGCATTCGACCCGAAGATGCTCTGGCAGAAACGGATAATGGCAACGCTGTCGAAGGCAAGGTTGAGACGTTGGAGCGTCTGGGCGCCGAATCTTACATATACATGAGCCACGATACCATTCGTGAAAACTTTATTGTCCGGGTAGAAGACTCAAAAAAACGTGATGCAGGCAGCAAGATGAAAATTGAGCTTCCGGTTCAGTTTTGTCACCTCTTCAACGCTGAGGGCAAGGCTTTTCCTCGTACCCAGGCGCCAGCCCACGACTGATAAGAGAGAGCGTTATGTCTGATCCTGATCTGATTGAACAGCTGGCCGGGTACTATCGCGTTTCTGGAGAATACAGTGACTGGGCGGGTGAGCCTGTCAGCGTCCCCATCGAATACAAATTGCCAATTCTCGCCGCCATGGGATTGAACGTTGAATCTGACGATGCGATAAAACAGGCGATCACAGACTTTGAACAACAGAGGTGGCAGCAACTGTTGCATCCCGTTTCTGTCTTCACACAGGGACAAGCCTATCAGGTCAGTCTGCACCTTGAAGATCAACAGCTGGGTCAGCTGTTCAAAGGCGAAATAATACTGGAAACCGCTGGCCACCACTCACTGAATCTGAATACTGACGATATGCCCATAGAGGAAAGTTGCAATTTTGGGGGTAAAATCTATCATCACCTGACGTTCAAATTACCGGATACTTTGCCCCTTGGTTACCATCCGCTCTCGCTGCAAAGTAACAATACGCAAGACTGTGCACTGATAATTATTGCTCCTGAAACCTGTTACGAACCTGAAGGACTGGGCAGTGGCAATAAGATATGGGGCAGTGCAATCCAACTTTACACACTCCGAACTCGTCATGATTGGGGTATGGGTGACTTTTCAAGCCTGAGTCAGTTGGCGACTCAACTGGCAGAGCAGGGCGCAGATGTTATTGGTCTGAATCCTATTCATGCCCTTTACCCTGCCAACCCTCTTCATGCCAGCCCCTACAGCCCATCAAGTCGAACCTTTATTAATCCCTTGTATATCGATATCACAGCAGTGCCGGACTTCAGGGAATGTGACGAAGCCCGGAAGCGATTTGAAGAGCCAGAGTTCAAAGAACAACTGCAACGGGCAAGAGATCAGGAATACGTAGACTACAGCCTGGTAGCGTGGCTGAAGTTTGGTTTTCTGAACACACTGTTTGAACACTTTTATCAACAGCACCTTAACCCCGAAAGCTCAAGGGGAAAAGCTTTTCTGGATTTTTGCAGAAACCGTGGCCCGGCTCTGGAGCAACATGCCCTCTATGAAGCTATTTATGAGCATTACAAAAAGCTGAACATCAATAACTGGGGATGGCCATGCTGGGAGCCTTTGTTCCAAAACCCGGAATCCAGCGCCGTTCAAGCGTTTGCCAGCGATAACCGAAAACGCATTCAATACTATATGTACTTACAGTGGCTGGCTGAAGATCAGCTGGCCAAAGCCCAGGAAGCGGCCATTGAAGCCGGTATGCTGGTGGGCATCTATCGTGATTTGGCCGTAGGTGTGGACAGTGGCGGCTCTGATGTCTGGAGTCATCGCAGCCTGTATTGTCTGGATGCAGGCGTTGGTGCGCCCCCGGACGGTGTCGCTCCCCAGGGACAGAACTGGGGTTTGCCTCCCTTTAATCCGCAGGTGCTAAGGGCTCAGCAGTACCAGCCCTTTATTGAAATGGTTCAGGCTAATATGAGCCATTGCGGGGCTTTGAGAATTGATCACGTCATGGGGCTACTGAGACTCTGGTGGTGCCCCAAGGGCAAAACCGCTGACTATGGTGCCTATGTCTGTTATCCCCTTGAGGACTTACTCGGCATCATCAAACTGGAGAGCCATCGTCGTCAGTGTCTGGTATTCGGAGAAGACCTCGGGACAGTTCCGCCTGAAATTCAGGCCACTTTGCCACCGGCCCTGTTCTATTCCAACGAAGTGGTTCTTTTTGAATGCCTTGGTGATCATTTTACGCCACCTCTGGACTATAAACCCATGGCTTTGACTTGTATAAGCAACCATGACATCCCCCCTTTGAAGGCCTGGTGGAATTGTCTGGATCTGGATCTGCGTCTGCAACTGGGCATTTATGATCAAAAGCGGACTCAGCTGGAGAAAGAGGCAAGACACAAGGAAAAGCTGGCTTTACTGAAAACACTTTCGAGCATCCATGAGTTTCCTGCAGGCATGAACCCACACGATATTTCCACCATGGGATACTCAAGGGACTTAATGGAAAAAGTGCATTATTACCTGACTAAAACAGCTTCAAAAATCACCGTGGTTCAGCTGGAAGAGGTTTTGCAAATTGACTCCCCGGTGAATATTCCCGGGACCAGCGAAGAGTATCCAAACTGGCGCAGGAAGTTGACCGATACTCTGGAAAATATTTTTGCTGATGAATCCAATCGGTCGTTTTTTAACAACATGACGGTGATTAGAAAGAGCGGTTAAGTTTAACGCCATCAAAGTGCAAAACAGAATGCGGCCGCTTTAATAGGAAACGACAGGCTGCAAGTATTAACTGTTTGTCTGTCGCCTTATAATCAAAAAGCTTATCCACTTCATCCAAGGCAGCTTTGATCTGATCAATGACCTTCAATGCCGCAGCTCCCTGACCGGCCTTCAGGTGCTCGTATATTTGTAATTGATAGTGATACAGGACTTTCCCGCCATAACCGACTCTAACATCAGTTTTAGGGGCATTCAGTTTATCAACGGGCTTACCATACTGTTCAACAAAGTACTCCTCTGTATCCCTGACAATACTGCCCAATTCAGCCCTTGAGACAAGAGCCCATCCAATATCGCATGACTTAAGGCCTTTATTAACAGCATCAACATAATACTGCAGAACTTCTTTTGTAAAAGGGTCCTGTACCGCTTTTGGAAGTGCTGTAGCAGAGACAGCTACAGGAGCAATGGTCGTTGAAGCATAAGCCACCTCTGAACTTTTTATACTGATGGCCAGATGCCCTTTGTTTCCATGAATGGCTACAGGATCTGAAACTGGCGGAGCTACAACACCGTAAGCTCTGGCATATGCCTTGGCCTCATTCATCAAAGTAGTTCTTCCTTTCCTCAGTTCATCGGTGGTGTAGATAAGCATACAAACAGCTTCCTCATTGGAACGTTTGTCATTATCGATGACGAATTGGGCTTCAATACTTTCAGGGCTGGTAAACCCGGGCTTTTTGTACTTGATCTGACTTTCAGGTATATGGGCTATGATATTGTGCGACTGATCCAGAAGTGCAACAGCCGGATAGAACAGCTGTTCTTTGTCGCCATCCTTGACCACGTAGCTGTTAATATTCACTTTATGAATACCCGTTGGCGGCAGACTGAAAGCCAGTACCGGAGTCTCTCCGGTGGATTGTTTTAACCTTGAAGTAAAGTCATTAACGACAACGTTAGTCTTTTTTTTATCGCCGGGATAACTGATTGGCTGACAGGTAATATGTTTAACCGAGTTGTACACTTTGCCTTCTGAGTCTGGCTGCCTGACTATCTCTTCGCGGCTATTGAAAAAAGTACAGCCCGTCAGGGTTATCAGAGGGACAATAATACACAGCGAAAGAATTTGTTTTTTCCGCATTCCAAACACATCCCGTCGTTTATAAGATCTTCTTGATGCTGCGTTAATTTGGCCGCCTGGATTGCCAACTGTTCTGATACCTCTCAACAAAATCATAAACTGTATACCTGAATTCACGATCAACAAAAAATTGCAGCATTTTTTCACTATCAGTAACAGTATTGCCGCACAGGCTCTGGGAGCCTGTCTGCAAACATAGTCGTATTTGTGTCAGACAGGATAAAAAACTCTATTATCTGCTATTTTTTCCTGTTTACTTTGCTGATTGCGAATCTCTGGTCTAGATTTTCTACGGGTATGCCGAAAACATAATTCTCAAAGTCATTCGGTTTATTTACTCAAGCCGCCATGAGCATGTGATGGCTTCAGGATCTTGGGAAACCGCATCTTCATGGCAACAGGCCAGAGCAACTTAGCCAACGGTTAGCTCTGGTCAACTGTCGTACACACACAAGGTAAATAGCAATGATTCAGATACAGAGTACTCTGTCTGCTCTGGGTCGCAGTATTGGGGTTATTTCTCTCGCTTCCCTCCCTGCACTTTCCTGGGCCTTTGAAGAAGTTAACGTTGATTTTCACGGCTATGCCCGCTCTGGCGTAGGTCGTTCAGCAGAAGGAGGAGATCAGGCCTGCTTTAAAGCGGCTGGGGCACCCGCCAAGTACCGCTTGGGTAATGAGTGTGAGACCTATACCGAGCTGAAGTTTGGTGCTGAGTTGTCTAATGATAATAATACCTCGTTCAGGCTGGATACCAATATCGCCTACAAGGTTTACCAAAACAATGACTGGGAAATGCCCGGAACAGGCGACGATTATTTTGGCAAAAACGAATTTGCTCTGAGGGAAGTCAACTTACAAGCTAGGAATATCATTGAAGGTATGCCTGAAGCTATGCTCTGGGCCGGCAAGCGCTTTTACCAGAGGCATGATGTTCATATGAATGACTGGTACTACTGGGATGTTTCTGGCCCTGGGGCCGGTATTCAGGATATCGATATTGGCATAGGCAAGTTTGATATTGCTTGGCTAAGAAATACGTCTGATGTTGCCTATTATGACAACAGTGGATCTATCACGCCGCGCAATCAGAAAGTTGAAACCGATGTCATAGATCTCAGACTGAAAGATTTGAGACTGATGGACAATCTCAGCCTTGAACTGGGCGTTGACTACGGGAAGGGAAACCCTCCTGACAAGGCAGACTACAGAGAGTTTCTTGATAAGGACGGGTGGTTGCTTACAGCTGAGTTGACTTGGGAAATTCTGGATGGCTTTAACAAATTTGCAGTGCAGTACGCTAACGATGGAATGACGGGTCCGAGCGTTGGTTCAACCACTGGTCGTCTTGTCAATTCAGCGGAGTGGTTTAAGGGTAATAAGCTTTACCGAGTACTTGACCATGGTTCATTCTCTCTGAGTGACCAAATGGACATAATGTATGTTGCAGCATGGACACAGGTCGAATATGACGAAGAAGCTCAAAGACTGGATGCGTCCTTGCCCGACAAGAAAACTTGGATAACAGCAGGTGTCAGACCTATCTGGAAATGGACCGAAATCACCAGTACCGCTATAGAGTTGGGCTGGGATAAGGTAGAAAATGCCTATTATTCATCTGCCTTGCCCATTGGCAATAATTCTTTTGATAGCCAACTGGTGAAGTTCACCATTGCACAACAATTCCATCCTAAATTTGGAGCCTTTGTTAGACCAGTGATTAGAGTGTTTGCTACTTACGCAGATTGGGATGCTACCGACAATGATGCATGTAAGACATCAGAAGCTACTGAAAAAGCGTGCAGTGCAGCAGGTCTTGATTACTTCGATACAGGAACCACAGCAGATCAAATCGTAAGAACCTTTGGCACGGACTCCAGCGGCTGGACATACGGCGTGCATTTTGAAGCTTGGTGGTAATGGTTAATCCGTAACCTGAAATAAATAAAGAAGCGGGTTTTATGCCAAGGGGCTAAGTAAAGTGTGGCAAAAAAACCTAAATAATAATGTGTTTCTTATGACCAAAATAAGGCTGCAGTGATGTGGCCTTATTTTTTCGGGTATTCGAAACAAAAATATAACAAAAATATAAAATAAAAATATAATAATAAATATAAGACACCCAATAAATATTAAATATAAGACACCCAAATAAGAAATATAACAATAAGACAAAAATATAAAAAAATAAAAATATAAAAATAAAAATATAAGACACCCATAAAAAATGGCTCTTCAGAATATAAATATAAGACACCCATAATATAAATATAATATAAATATAAGACACCCATAAAAAATGGCTCTTCAGGGAAAACAAAAATATCAAAATATAAGACACCCACAAAAAATAAGACATTCAAAAACTCCACCCCCAAAAAGGATCAGAAAATCTATCTTCAACCAGCGTATCAACGAGCCACAAAGCGCCATCCAACGAACAGAAGCTGTTCAAGCCATAATTCAGACAATGCAAATTCATTCCGAGATAAGTCGAAGAGAGATAAAGAGAGGGTCTTTGACGCCTTGACAGACTTCTACGCTAACCTGTCAGGTACAAACGACTGCACGCGTTTAAACCTCGAAGCCACTTTTGTCCGGCTTCAAGTGCATAAGTCTTCATTGCCTCCAGACGACCAACTGCCCGATAAAAACGATTATTCCATTGCATGGTTTTCAACCACTCATCCGGATCAATTTCCAGTCTTTGAAGAATAGGAGGGATATACGACGGGATGGAACCTTTCTTATCTGTCCTGACAATGCGGCCACTCCAGTCAACCAGTTCCAGATAGTCGTGAAGAAGGTAGGGAAGGGCAACCTCCCTATTCTGGCCCTGCAAACAAAAAGGTTTCAGGGTCAACGGCTGTTTTTTAGTCTCAGAATGTGTAACCTGCTCCACGCGTTCCTGAATCGACGTGTAGTCTGACTCTTCCGGTCTTTCTACCTTTCCAGCCCGAATCGGATTCAAGTCAACATAGGTCATGCAAGTCAGTAACGCTGCTTCGTCCAGCAATGCCTGGCTTTTAAAGCGTCCTTCCCAGAAGCGTCCTTTACACTCGTCTTCTTTATTGGCCTCACGAGCAAGATGCTCATTCAGACAGCGCATAAACCAGCTAATATCCGTTAAACGACGCCGGTATTCCTCAGCATATTCATCAATACGAGCCAACTCAGCGCTGCCTGGTTTGTCAGCGGCCAGATGCCTTTGCACCAGGAGCGGACCTCTGAACAAGGTCGTCCAACGATGAAGCACCTCATTCCGTGACCAGCCTCTGGCAGATGACTGATTGATGTGCAAAACCACGTGGTAATGGTTCGACATGACAGCGTAAGCGCAGACTTCTATAGCGAAGACTGAAACCAGTTCCCGAAGTTTATCCACCACCCACTGGCGGCGATGCTCGTAGTTCTTGCCAGTCAGGTGGTTCTCTCCACAGAGGTAAGCCTGACGAACACATCTTGCCATGCAGTGGTAATAGGGCGTTGAGCCGGGGTCAATCAGAGTATTGCGGGCCTGAGCCATGGTCTCACCTGTCTGGGTAAAAAATCAGTGATGGGTGAAAAAGTAGACCAGGTGGATGGTAAAGCAAATTTATGGGTGTCTTATTTTTTTTTATGGGTGTCTTATTTTTTTTTATCATGCCCATATAGCCTTCCGGGATTCTTGACCTGAAGATGGGCTTGATTGAGCATACCGCACTTGACGCACAATCATATTGTGCATATGTTTACCTTTAATGCACAACAATATTATGCGTAAAGGGCATGTATGTCTGTTGAGTTCAGAGATAAGTGGCTAGAGTCCTTTTATGAAGATGACAGGCAGGACAAACGGATACCAAAGAAGCTTGAATCAGCGCTATTCAGGAAAATACAAATCCTGGATGGAGCTTGCAAAGAATCGGACTTAAGGATACCTCCGGGAAACCGGTTTGAACATTTGACCAACAACCTCAGCGAATGGTGTTCAATCCGGGTCAACAGGCAATACCGCCTGGTATTCAAATGGATTGATGGCGTGGCTGTAGACACGTATCTTGATCCACACATGTATAAGGGATAAGACTATGAGAGCAACCAAGAGAAGACCTGTATCCGTAGGCGACATGTTGAGGATGGAATTCATGGAGCCGATGGAACTGAAGATTATTGATCTGGCTGAAGCCATGGGCGTTCACAGAAATACTGTCAGCAATATTCTGAATGACAGGACGGTGCTGACAGCACCACTGGCCATCAAACTGGCGGCGGCTTTAAGTAATACGCCCGAGTTCTGGCTTAATATCCAGCATGCCTGCGACCTATGGGATACCAGGAACCGGTATAACGAGGAGTCGAAGACTGTGAGACCTGTCACTGCATTCAAAAGACAAACAGCTTGATAAGAGCCACTGAGTATCCGCTGGAGTCGATGGTCCGGCAATCCGGAGCTGCCTTCTATAGCCTTCCAGTATCACCATCAGCAAAGATCGTGCAAGCCGGTACTTTGTGTCCATGCTGTGCGAATTTGAAGCTAAACCAATGCTCATAAGTAAAAAGTCCATTAAAACTTCCCAGCTGCGTTTCCGCTTAAAGCGAATCAAGCTCTTCTGTCACCAGCGGGCCGTGGTGGCCGCAATTGAAAGTCACCATTTCGTAAAAAATGAACTCATGAATGAAATAAGTGTTTAATATCTTTCTGAATGCTTTTCGAAAGCATTGTCAATTCCTGTCCTTTTGAATGTCTATCTACAGCACAAATGCAGCGATATTCAAGAGGGCGAAGACAAAAATGGGCTTTGTGCTTTTCTAACGTATCGTTAAAATAACACTTCAATTTTGGTTTTTTTTCTGTAGGCCCTTCTAATTCATTTTCTTCTAAAACCGGAGTTTTTCAAGATAGTTGTCCCGAAAACTGAATTTTAGGCTGCCTTTTTCTCGTTAATTCTTGCTTCAGACAACCGCTCAGGATTCAGTGCAACCGCACCTACAGGCTCCCAGTTTCTGATAACTCCTGACCAGCGCGTTGGATTAGCTTCTCGCGCTTTGGTATACACCTGTTTCCGGTGATTCAGGATTTCCTGATCTCTTTTCTCATGCCGTTGCGCAGGTGTCACAAAGCGGATTGAGCTATGGCGGTGTTCATTGTTATAAAAGCGCTCAAACTTCAGCATCCACTGTCGACTGTGTTCTAACGTCAGAAAACCTTGAGATGGCCACTGAGGACAGTACTTCACCGTTTTAAAGATCGATTCTGCAAATGCGTTATCATTACTCACCCTTGGGCGACTATGAGAGGGAATAATGCCCAATTCCTCAAGCTTGGCCTTAAAGGTACTCGACGTCATTGGAGCCCCATTGTCTGAGTGCAGTACAAGCGGTGTTTTAGTGCATTTTTCAGCCACCATTGTCCGGTTAATCAGTTCACTGGCTAACTCACCAGACTCACGGCTATGAATCTCCCAACCAACAATCTTACGACTGTAAACGTCCAGTATCAGGTAGAGGTACCAGAACTGGCCGCGTACCCTGGAAGGTATGTAACTGATGTCCCAACACCAGACCTGGTTAGGGCCAGTAGCAACATAGGTTGTCGGCTTGTTGCTTTTCGATCGCTTTCTTGAACGACCGCGGTGGTGCAACTGACCATACTTTTTCAACACACGGTAAAAGCTAGATTCAGAAGCAACGTATACTCCCTTGTCTGCAAGGGCTGGCACGATCTGCGATGGTGGCAGGCTCGCATACTCATCTTCATTACTGATAGTCAGAATACGTTGCTCCTCTTCCTCAGTCAGTTTGTTAGAGGGTACCGGGCGCAAGGCATCCGGGCGTTTGTCCGTTAACACTGCACCATTGTCATCGCGCCAGCGATTCAGTGTTTTCAGGGATATTTCCAATTGTTCAGCAGCCTTCCAGCGAGAAGCGCCGTTTGCTATAGCCTCATCAAACCATGTCAGCAGTTGGCGGCGCTTATCGACAGGTGTCAGTTGTCCTCGCTGTCTATCCCGTAGAAGGCATCGAGCTTTTTTGATAGCACCAGCAGGGCTGCAGCTTCTGCCAACGCCTTGTCTTTACGGCGAAGCTCTTTTTCAAGGCTCTGATTGCGCTTACGCTCTTGTTTTAATTGCTTGCTTTCCTGGTCTGCACGCTGAGAAGCCTGAACAGCACCTGAAATACAAGCGTGCTTCCACTCCTTGACTTGTTGAGGATAAAGCCCTTTTTTACGGCAGTATTCACTTAACTCTGTTTCTGACAAAGCAGCGGTTTCGACGACCACGGCAAACTTGCTTTCAGCAGACCATTGTTCTGATTTTTGTTCGTTCCCTGGCACAGGTAATCCTTTGTCCCGTAGTTTTTTACGCCAATTATACAGGGTTTGTTCGCTGATACCTTCCTCTCTGGCAACATCCGGCACAGAGCGATTGTGTGGTGGTAACAGTTTTTTCAAAACAGCTGATTTACGTTCCTCTGAAAAACGAGGCATATTCAACGTCCATCGCCCACTGTCTAGCTTTTATTGGTTAATCAGTGAGCGGGACAACTATCCTGACACAGCGGGAAACAGGGAGAACTCCATATCTGAAAACGCTTCTAAGAGCTAACTTAGAATACTTTATTGGAGATTTTGACATAGCTAAAAGTAGAGGTTCGCCTTTAACCTTAAGAGACTCAGGTTCAATTCCATTATTTATTATTTGTTCTAATGCAAGCTCTCTGAGTTGTGGAAAGTTATCCCATTTTTTTAAAAAAAGTAGTTCTAGCGCATTGTCACGAACCCTATCTTTTTGATAGCAATCTGCCCCACTCTTAATCAAAAGTTCAATAATAGTTGCCAGCTTTTCAATAATAACTTTATCCGAAGAATTACTTTTTATTACTTTAATCAATGGGCTCGTTCCTGCATCGTCAGAAACATTAGGGTCCAGCCCTTTTTGCAACAAAGTTTTCCATGCCTTTAAAGAATATAACCCTGGATATCTTGACATCGCTAAAAGTAGAGATTGGAGATCAACCATAATAGAGTCAAGTTCAGTTCCATTATTTCTTATTTGTTCAAGTGCAGATTCTCTAAGCTTTGTAAAGTAATCCCATTTTTTTGAGCAAAGTAGTTGTAGCGGAGTTTCACCAGAGCCACTTTCTTGATTGCAATCTGCCCCATTCTTAATCAACAGTTCAATAATAGTTGCTAGATTTTCAGAAGAAATCTTATCCAAAGATTTACTTTTTATTACATTAATCAATGGGCTCATTCCTGAATCGTCAGAAACATTAGGGTCTAGCCCTTTGTGCAACAAAGTTTTCCATGCCATTGAAGAATAATAATCTGGATATTTTGACATAGCTAAAAGTAGAGGTTTGCCACAAGCCATAATAGAGTCAGGTTCAATTCCTTTATTTATTGTTTGTTCAAGTGCAATTTCTCTGAGCTTTGGAAAATCATCCCATTTTTTTGAACAAAGTAGTTGTAACGGAGTTTCACCAGAGCCAATTACTTGATAGCAATCTGCCCCATTATTAATCAACAGTTCAATAATAGTTGCTAGCTTTTGATTAATAACGTCATTCATGGATTCCCTTGTTATCACATAGGTCAACGGGCTTCCTACATCATCAGAAACATTAGGGTTTAGCCCTTTTTGCAACAAAGTTTCCCATGCCATTGTTGAATAATACTCTGGAAATGTTGACATAGCCAAAAGTAGAGGTATGCCACGAACCATAATAGAGTCAGGTTCAGTTCCATTATTTATTATTTGTTCAAGTGCAAATTCTATGAGCTGTGGAAAGTCACCCCATTTTTTTTTGCAAAGTAGTAGCAGCGGAGTGTCACCAGCACCATTTTGTGGATTGCAATCAGCCCCTTTCTTAATAAAAAGTTCAATAATAGTTGCTATCTTTTCAGAATGAGCTTTATCCATAAAGTCATCATCTGCCGCCCATATTACATACATCAGTGGACTGATTCCCAGATTATCAGAAATATTAGGATTTATTTTATTCAAAGTTTCTTTCCATACTTCTAAGGAGTATCGATCAGGCTTTATACTCATTGATATAAGGTCTGCTCCTCCAAGCCCACAACCAGGATATTGATACGTCCCAACACTTTGACCAATTGTTCCAAACATGCTGCATTCTTCCTTCTTAAACTCTCAAGTTATAACTTTTGATTGTTTGAATGCTTATTAGTTTCCTGAATAGCCTAACCCTATAGTTACATCAACTGACATATAACTACTCAACCATACGAAATCATATTTTCTGACTCATTGTTCAGGCACTCGCGGCAACTGCTCCTGCGTTGCTCTAGCTCCTGCATCCATGCAGTCGTGATGCGTTGCAACTCTGGTCACATAGCTTGCTATGTTCCCGTCGTTGCGCCTTGCAGAGCACCTGCCCAATAAGCCAGAAATATTCGATTCCGTATGGCTGAGTACTCATGAGCCGTAGCCCCGTCAGGGGCAAATATAAACCCTCTAGAAATGCTGCAGGACAATGAAATTGCTGAATTCCTGGCCGAAGCCCATCTGGACGATGATCCTGCCGTGTTCACTGATCATTTTTTAACCACTTATTTGCAGTTTGTTACTTCCCTGAAGTTTGAGAAACCACCCAAAGGTTAATCCCAGACTTATCCACAGCCTCTGGGGATACTTTTAGAAGACAGCTGACTTTAATAATGACCTGAACGGTTCAAATAGGCCGCCGCTCCGGTTAACCCGGGATTTTCAGACAATATGAGCCATGTTGGTATGCCTGACATGTAGTCTTTCATCTTGTCTCTGTTCTCAAAGGCTTTCCGGAATGTTCCTCTGGCAAACAGCGTTTTCACTCTCGGGATAATGCCACCCGCAATATAGACACCGCCTCTTGCTCCCAGAACCAGTGCAGCATTTCCGGCGGTATTACCCAGAATCTCAAAAAAGTGATCCAGCACTTCGTTAGCGAGAGAATCCTGTTCTTCCAGAGCCTGAACCGTAATATCTGCCGCCCGCAGTTTATCCATCCGACCATCCAGACTCGAGTGCGCTTCATATAGTAATTCCAGACCTGAGCCAGAAAGTATTCTCTCAATCCCCAGCAAGCCCCCAACTTCCTTTCGGATAAATCGCCAGACACTGATATCTCGTTCAGTAGAAGGCGCAAAGTCGGCATTGCCCCCTTCTCCGGGCAAAGCTTGCCAACCCACAGGCGTTTCGATCAATCCACAAAGCCCCAGACCGGTTCCGGGACCAATTACCAGCTTGACGGCATCAGGATCAAAGTCCAGCTCAGGCCCTACAGACATGAGTTCGTTTGCAGGAAGGTGAGGGACCGCCAGAGCCTGTGCGGCAAAATCATTGATCAGCGCCATCACTTCCAACTCAAAGTCTTGTTTGAACTGTTGCTGATCAATTTTCCAGTGGCTGTTGGTGAAACTTACCTTTCCACCCACGACCGGGCCTGCAACAGCAAGACAGGCCCTGGCAATGGTTTTAACCCGCTGATTTTTCAGGTAGAGCCGAACGGCATCTTCCAGATCGGAATAATCAATACTCGACATCATCTGAATGCCTTCCAGCACCAGACTGTCAGGATTCACCAGGGCAAAGCGGGCATTGGTACCACCAATATCCCCCACCAGAGATTGCAATACTTCAGTCATCGGATACATCCAGGCCAACAGGCTTCATGACAAGTGAGGATGTCAGTATTATAATCCTGCGCCCGAACTCCTGACCTGAAAATGCCTGAAAAGCTCCCGGACTCTCTATGACAGTTGCTTCAGAAAACTCAACCAATGGCTATAACGCCCGTTTTGGAGGAAGCCGCAGGCTCTATGGCAACGATGCTGTAGACCGACTGAGACAATCTCATGTCTGCGTCACAGGCATTGGCGGAGTCGGCTCATGGGCAGCAGAGGCTCTGGCCAGAAGCGGAGTAGGGACTATTACTCTGATCGATCTGGATGATGTCTGTGTCACTAACATCAATCGTCAGCTTCATGCCACCACTGAAACCATTGGCCAGTCCAAATGTGAAGTGATGGCCAGCCGCATTCAGTCCATAAATCCGGACTGCCAGTGCCATGTTATTGAAAACTTTGTAACGACCGAAAATGTATCTGAACTGATCAGTCAGGACTTTGATTATGTGCTGGATGCCATAGACAGTTTCAGAATCAAGGCCGCCCTGATTCATCACTGCAAGAGAAACAAGATTCCTGTCATCACAACCGGTGGGGCCGGTGGTCAGGTCGATCCTACTCTCATACAGATTGCCGATCTCACCAAAACCTGGCACGACCCCCTGGCAAAAAAAGTCAGAAACCATCTGAGAGATTTCCACGGCTTTACTAAAAACAGCAAACGGAAGTTTGGTGTCGATTGTGTCTTTTCTTCAGAACAGGCCGTTTATCCTCAGCCCGATGGCACAGTGTGTCAGCAGAAGCCTTCTGATATGGGTTCCACAAAAATGGATTGTGCCAGTGGTTTTGGCGCCACCACTGTTGTGACGGCTACGTTTGGCTTTGTGGCTGTGTCTCGAATCATTAAAAAAATCATCGACAAGAAAACTTAAGAACCTGGTCAGGTGCTTAATTGCCCCCCCAGTTTATATCATCTTTCATTTCTTCCGGAAGCTGGTTGTCTCGGGCTTTGTCCAGAGCTGTGCGCATTTTCTGCGAGTCTTCATCACTCAGTTTTTCGGTGCCTTCCTGAATTACATCTTCGGTACCTTCTTCAACCGGTGCAAACATATTTTCAATCCGCTTTTCCATTTCCTCGTTCAAAAACAGAATTTCAATTCTACGATTTGAGCTGGATTCAGGCTTTTCAGGGTCGCGCAGTACCCGGTCAGCCATACCCAACACCATCATAATCCGGGACTCCTCCAGTCCTCCGAAAACCAGTGTTCTTCTGGCAACCTGAGCCCGGGCTGATGACAGTTCCCAGTTTGAATAATTATTCCTCTGAAAGCCTGAGCTGTCGGTATGACCGCTGATCATGAGACTGAAAGAAAGTTTGTTCAAAATAGGGGCCAGCTCAAGCATTAAATCCTGAAAAAATGGCTGCAGTCTTGCGCTCCCCTTTTCAAACATATTCTTCTTGTTATTATCCAGAATGACAATGCGTAAGCCTTCCGGTGTTTTCTCCAGATCAATGTAGTCCTCATATCTTCCAGCTGATTTACTGCCGCCCACCAATTTTTGTAATTCATCGGACAGCTTGTCGAAAATCAGCGTGTTATTCAGGGTTTTGTCCATATCCTCAGCAATAACCTCAGTCTCTTCCCTGCCTCGATTGTTTGCCCCTGGTCTGGGAATATCCACCAAAGTATTCATTCCCCCAAAATTAATGGGCTTGGAACTGCTTGGATGGCGGAATGAACCCGGATCTTCAAAATAGGTGGCAATGGCTTTCTTCTGTTCCTTATCCGTGGCACTCATGATCCAAAGCAACAGAAACAAAGCCATCATGGCAATGGCAAAATCAGCAAAGGCTACTTTCCATGAACCGCCATGATGCCCGTCACCATGACCGCCATGCTTCTTTTTAATGACGATAACATGATCTTTACTCATTGGCCGTCCAGCAACTCTTCCAGTTCACCGAAAGTAGGTCGTTTGTCCGAAAAAAGCATTTTCCTGCCTGAATCCACTGAAACAACAGGAGGAAATCCGGACTTGTTACTGCCAAGACCCACCCTGATGCAATGAAATGCTCTTATCTCCTGATCGATTGAGTGGCCAATGGCCGTTGCGCAGGGTCCTACTAATCCGTAGGCCATAAATATTCCAAGGAAAGTACCTGTCAGAGCCGCAGCAATCAATCGGCCCAGTTGATCCATTGGGCCATCTATCGCACCCATAGTAATAACGATACCCAGTACTGCCGCGAGAATACCAAAGCCCGGCAATGCATCAGAAATCAGCTGCAGAGCATCCGCTGGACGCATCATTTCTGACTCCATGGATTCAATTTCTTCCTCAATAATGGTTTCGTATTCGTGGGGTTCAATGCCGTCTACCAGTGACAGCCTGAGGTTTTCACTAATGAAGTTATAGATATGAGGGGTCTTCATAATCAGAGGAAATTTGGAAAAAACATCACTGTTTTCAGGGTTTTCTATATGCTCTTCAAGCGCCTTGGTCCCTCCCTTTTTTTTCGCCATATTGAATAACGTATACAGAAGAGAGAGCAGCTCGTCATAATATTCACGATTAAAGCCTGAGTTATTGACGGTATAAACCAAATGTCGTCCAGCCGCTTTAACAACATTCGTTGGGTTGGCAATCATGAACGCCCCCACCGCGCCACCACCAATCATCACTATTTCTGCTGGCTGCCAGATAGCCGCCATTTCACCACCCGCAGCCATAAAGCCACCAAAGATGCAGCCTAGCTGGATAAGTAGCCCCAAGATTTTCATAACGCTATTCCCTGTTCCATTCTTCCAGCAGCGAGCGCAGTCGTAGAACAGCCTGACGGTGTAACTGACAAATACGAGCCTCCGTCAGATCCAGAGCTTCTCCAATTTCTTTCATATTCAGTTCATGAACGTAATAGAGATTCATCAAATGTTGCTCTCGTTCCGGTAGCTCCTTTAAAGCATTTGCCAGGGCCTTGCTGCGCTCTCCTCCCATGGCAACCACTTCTATAGAGTCATCCTGATTAACCTCTATGATTCTGCTGTCAGCCTCACCCTGCATCAGCCCGTCCAGACTCAGCAGGTTGTCGGAATTACTGCTCTGCAACATGCGATGGTATCGCTCAAGGCTGACGCCAAGCTCTTCTGCAATTTCTGACTCGGCCGGAGCCCGTCCCAGCTTTGTATTAAGTGCCTGAATTGCCTTCCTGATCTTCTGTCCGTGTTCCCGATCTGTTCTGCTGCGCCAGTCCCACTGTCGTAACTCATCAATCACTGCGCCTCGAATCCGGGTTTTGGCAAACTGTTCAAAGGGGACTTTGCGGCCCGGATCATAACGACTGGCAGCATCCAGAAGACCCATCATCCCGGCTTGCAAGAGATCATCCCGGGAAATGTTGCTACCCAGACTACTGGCCAGATGCAGCACAATCTTTTTGACCAGGGAAAGGTGCTGTTTAACCAGAACATCCCGCTGATTTCCTGCCTGTTGGCGGTAAGCGTCAAGTCCTTTTTGCTGCATGTCTGCCACTAAGTTGCTACTGGATCACAAGATCCGTAATCAGACAGTCTTCCACTCTTGCTCCCACCCTCTCTTTGTCGAGCAATGCATTGACTCTTGCCAACGTTTCAGCACGGATAATCTCTGTAACTCCCCCGGCTTTAACCTCTTCAAACGAGAGAGAGCCCAGGTAGTTGATGACTTCATTACGAATAAGAGGCCGGTAGGCTTCCAGTGTTGCGATCACGGTTTCATCCCGAACCATCAATGACTGTTTTATCTGCATATATCGAGGTCGGACATCACTTTTGAGAGTGATAATAAATGGCTCAAGCACCATAAAACTGGGAGGTGCCAATGCTGTAACTTGCGGTTGCGGCTGCTGTTGCTGTTCCTGTTGCTGCGGAGGATTCATCATTGTCATGGCCACAAAAGCGCCACCACCTGCCAACAAGAGGACCAGAAGAATAATGATGATAATTAATAACTTGCCGTGGCCTGAGTTTTTGTTTTCAGAGTCACTGCTTTCTTTTTCATCTGCCATGAGTCCAGAAACTCCTTTTCCTATGATCTGTTAAACGAAATGATCCAATAATCTGCCGCCATGAATCCTGAATTGTTCCTGGGCACTCTGATAACCATTTGATTCATGACAACCATCGGCGGTGGGCAGATATTCTGAAGATTGTCCCGACGTATCAGCGTCTTTCTGGCTACCCACATCCACCGACATTTGCCCCAGAGTCAGTGACTCACTATTAAGAGCTTCCCGCAGGCGATCTCCGTGAAGCAACAGCAAGTCTCTGGCAGCTGGTGTTGCCGTTATCGCCTGAAGGCTGACCGCGTCTCTGTCAACGCTAACGGTCAGCGTTACCCGACCCAATTCCGGTGGGTCTAACCGAAACTCCATTTTCTGCTCACCCTGCTTAATCATTTGCACCACTGTCTGCCCGAAGGGTCGCTGAGCTACTTCAGGTTGCAGGAAAGGTTGCTTAACTGTGGCTGACTGGGCTACTGATGATGGCTCAGTCATCTGAATGGAAACAGACTGTTGGGAGGTTTGAGGCGACTGATTAACGACGGCCTGAATTGATTCGGTTGGCTGTATCAATGCAGGAGCTGTTTTTAAGGAAGCTTTCCGTTCCATTTCGAAATTGAACAGAGACAGCGGAGCTGGAATTTCTTTTAATCCATGGTGATTTTTTATCTCCGGCGCTTTGGCTTCTGTCTGGATCTGATCCGGTTTTAAAGTGATTTCCGGCTTGAGTTTTCCTGTCTGGTGATCGACTTCCTCTACCAGATTAACATCCGTTAATGGTCTTTGAGCCTGAGACACCTTCTGAGTCTTAACCGGAGTCAGAGAGACCTCTGATTCCTGTGGTCGAACAGGCAGGCGGAGTTTTTCAGATTTTCCGGGCATTGACAGATTTAAATCAGGCCGTTCAGTAACCCCTACTGTTAAAGAGGTACTTTTTATTTCTACGGCGGACTGTTCAGGTTTTGCTTCTCTGGTCAGTATCGGTAAGCTGGTGACGGGAATATGCTTTGTCAGCTCTGAAACTTCAGGGTTTGCCAAGGGTAAATCTGTTTTTGCCTGCCCATCAACAGGTATCAACCCTGCAGCCAGAAGCTCCGGAGAGACTAACTCTGTGGATGCAGATTCTATTAAGGAAAACTGTTGAAGAACCGTTTCAAATGTCAACTCAGAAGAAGTAGTAACTGCCTGAGCAGCCGCCATGACCTGCGGTTGAGCACCATCAACCAATGGCGCTGAACTCGATAGAGATAACAACGAAAAAACTGGCAGAGCCTGGTTTTCCATTCAAACCGCTCCGTTACTGAATAGTGGCAATCGCAGCTTGAGGAAGGGAAATATGGGCCCAGGCTTCCTGTATTTCTTTTAGCAGCCCCATAACTTCACTGATAGCAGTCAAATCATTTTTTGCATTGGCTTCAGTTAAACGTCTGATGCAATAGAGATATAACGATTGGAGATTTCCGGCCAAGTCACCACCTCTTTCAAAATCCAGAGACTGTTCCAGCACCAGCAGAATTTCGATAGACAGGGAGAGGCGATCAGACTTGTTGGTCAGATCCTTTCGCTCAATGTGGTGGCTTGCTTTAGCCAAATTGTCCATCAGTTTGGTAAACAACACACCCACCAGCTGAACAGGATCAGACGCTTCTACACCCGCTTTTTCCTGTTGTTGATAAGCACCCAGACCTTTTTTCTTCATGACCCTCTCCATGATCAGGAATTATTGTTATTCAGACTATTCAGACTGCTGGTGATCCAGTCACTGGTTCCACTCAGTGAGGCCAGAATACTTTCCATCGCCAGGAACTGATTCTGGTAATAGCTGCGGGTCCGCTCCAGTCTCAGCTCCAGTGCCGCACGATCATCTTCAATATCACTCAAGCCCTCTTCAATCCTGTCCTCCCGACTGTCGAGCGTTCCGCTACTTTCAAGGTGGGGAGTGAGAACGGCTGCCATTTGATTCATTAAGCCATCTTCACCAGCCAGCACCTGCGCCAATTCATCAAAGTTGTTAATCAGGGCGTCATCCAGACTATCGTTATCCAGGGTTAATGAGCCGTCTTCGGTAGTTGTCAGACCCAATTGCCCGAGTGTTCTGAATGTGTCACCGTCTTCACCATATAAAGAACTGATGACACTTCTCAACTGACCCTCAATAGCCCGGGTCTGGCTATCACCATTGAGAGGCCCCGCTGAAACACCGTTGAAATCTGTGAGAGTATCAAGGGTAGACTTAACGTTGTTCCAGGCATCCACAAACTCCTGCATGGACTCTTTCAGGCTGTCTTTGTCTACGGAGATATTCACGGTGACCGGATCTGTGCTGACGGCTTTCAGATTGAGCGTGACGCCATCAATAAGGTTTTCCAGTTGGTTATCTTCGGAAGTAATAGTGATTGCAGAGGCTCCTGCACCAAACCGGATACTGGCATCCACTGCCACCTGTAAATCGGTAAAGGAACCCAGGGTTGCTGAGCCACCGGAAAGGCCACTGAAGTCACTGGTTATGGTGTTTGCTGCTCCGGATTTCTCACTGGTCAGCATCAGACGCTGCTGACCGTTTTCATTAATAATCGCTGCCTGAACCCCGGTGTTATCGGCTGCGCTGTTTATAGCATCGCGTAAATTAGTCAGGCTTTCTGAACCCGGTTCGACCGTAACGGAGAAGCTTTCACCGTTAACCGAGAGATTGACCGTTCCGGAGCCAATAGTGGCATCTGAAGCGATAGCTGCGGATACAGTCTGGTGGCGAGTCGCCAGCTGATCCACATAAAACTGATAACTGCCTTCCCCAGCGCTGCTGGAAGCGGTTGCGCTCAGAACGGACTCATTACTGACACTGACGGCTCTGGGGCTGAATTTACTGATGCTGTTCAGGCTTTCTACCTGAGTATTAAAATCATTCAGTGCAGACTTTAGCGTCCCGACGGCAGACAGTTCTACATTAAAGGCCTCCTCTCTGCGGGCATAACGGTTTTCACTGGGAGCACGCTCGGCCTCCACCAAAGTGTCAACAATGGAGTTAACATCCAGCCCTGAATAGATGCCACTTAAACTGAACATAATCAGCCTCTGATTAATGCCTGCTTTTATTCAGTCGGCACCGCTTTGAGAAACATAACCGAATAACAGACAGCTCATAAAAAATGGGAGCTCACTGGCTCCCACAAAGACCATCAGCATTACAGCTGACTGAATTTTACCTCTCCAGCGATTAACGCAGCAGAGACAGAATGTTCTGAGGAATCGCGTTAGCCTGAGCCAGCACGGCAGTACCGGCCTGTTGCATAACCTGATACTTACTCAGATTCGCTGTTTCTGAAGCAAAATCAGTATCCACGATACGGCTTCTGGAAGCACTCAGGTTTTCACGGATATTGGCAAGGTTATTGACGGTAGTGGTCAGTCGGTTTTGGGATGCACCCAGACTGGCTCGAACAGCATCGTAAGCAGCAATATCTACATCCAATGCACCCACTGCTGTTTGAGCGGTAGCGGCATCGGTAAAGGTAACAGCCGTCAGCGCAACGGCAGTAAAGTTGAGGTCTATGTTGTTGGTGGTAGCATCGGTATAGTCAACTGCGATTTCGACAGTACCTGCGCCAAGAACGGTTGTCCCGTTAAACTCAGTCGTTGCGGCAATACGGCCAATCTCAGCCAGTTGAGCATCATATTCGGCTTGCAGGGCGGTAACATCAGCAGACTCATAGGTACCACTTGATGCCTGCAAAGCCAGATCCCTCATACGCAGCAAAGAGTTAGTGATCTCGCTCATAGCACCTTCAGCAGTCTGGGCCATGGAGATGCCATCGTTGGCATTACGGATAGCGACACCAAGTCCACCAATTTGTGCAGCCATTTTATTCGCAATCTGCAAACCGGCAGCATCATCCTTAGCACTGTTAATACGCATACCAGAAGACAGACGCTGCATGGCGGTCTGAAGACCTGCCTCAGTCTTACTCAGATTACGCTGAGCATTCTGAGAGAAGATATTGGTATTTACGGTCATTGCCATTTTACTAATTCCCTATTCATGGTTTTAATCGCTTGATTACTTCAACGTACTGCCTGTTGATAAGTACCACTCGGGAAGACTTCTGGATTTATTAAATAGACTTGCCATTCTTTTAAGTCGTTTTTAAAGTAAAAAAATGTTTTTATATATCTATTGCGAATTCATTTTAGAAAACTATGCTCGAAGCTAATTTCTTCGGGTTGCAGTCTGTTTTGCAAAGTTGCGAAACAACCTGAACTATTCAGAGGAAACCCCATGACACCGGAAGTTGTGGCAGACCTTTTTCGTGATGCGCTGACCCTCATTGTTCTGATGGTGTCGGTGATTGTGTTGCCCGGACTGCTGGTGGGTCTTGTGGTCAGCACATTGCAGGCTGCGACTCAAATCAATGAACAAACCCTCAGTTTCCTGCCCCGTCTGCTGGCGACACTGGTCACTATAGGCATGACGGGCCCCTGGCTGATTCAGGAATTTATGGATCTGTTTCTCCGGCTGTATGAATTTATTCCAGAGATGCTGGCCTGATGGGAACCTATACCTTCTCTGAGTTGGTGGGCTGGATTGGTCAGTATCTCTGGCCATTTTTTCGTATCGGAGCCCTCTTCCTGGCAATGCCCATTATCAGCAGTCAGGTAGTGGCACCCAGAATCCGGGTAATTCTGGCGATGGCCATCACTATTATTGTGGCCCCCATGCTGCCTGCGGTACCCGCAGTAGAGCCACTGTCGGGTGAAGCCCTTCTGATCACTGCACAACAGCTGGCTGTCGGGCTTTTGATGGCGATGGTACTGCAAATCTATTTCGCCATTTTCACCTCCGCCGGGCAAATGCTCTCCTTGCAGATGGGTCTGGGTATGGCGGTCATGTTTGATCCGATGAACGGCGCCCAGATTCCGGTAATCAGCCAGGTATTCCAACTGCTGAGCTTTCTGATGTTTCTGGCATTTGATGGGCATCTGGTCGTCATTTCTATTGTTGTGGAGAGCTTTAATACCATTCCCATTGCGCCCTTTTCTATTCGCCAACTGGATATTGACCGGCTTCCTGCCATGGGCGGCTGGATGTTTGCCAGCGCACTACTGATGGTTCTTCCCGCCATTGTTGCATTATTAATTGTCACTTTTACCTTTGGTGTAATGAACCGCTCGGCGCCGCAATTCAATATTTTCAGTCTGGGCTTTCCTCTGACCATGCTGGCAGGCATTTTTATTCTGATGCTGATCAGTTCCACCCTGAACGGTGTCTTCACACGATTTACCCGGACTGTTCTGGACATTCTACGATCACTGGTTCTTTAGGAATTTTCAGATGGCAGAAGAATCACAGACTGGCGAACGCTCAGAAGAACCCTCCGAACGAAAACTTCAGAAGAGCCGTGACGAAGGCCAGGTTCCCCGATCCCGGGAACTGGTCACCTTTGCTTTGCTGGCTTCAACCCTGGTTGCTTTATGGCTCAGTGGTGGATTAATTCGCGACCAGCTGTTTCAGGTTATGTACAAAAGCTTCAGGTTTGAAAAAGACGTATTGCGGCAGGAAAGCTGGCTGACGGATCACCTGATCGTCAGCATTACTCAGGGGTTCTCCGGCCTGCTGCCCTTTATGCTGATTGTCATTCTGGCCTCAATAGCCGCTTCAGCGGCTTTAGGAGGCTGGATATTCTCAAATAAACAGATACGACCCAAGGCTGAGCGCATCAGTTTTCTCAAAGGCATTAAACGCATGTTTTCTGCCAACTCCATGATTGAGTTGTTAAAGTCCATTGCCAAAATCTCGCTGCTGGCTTTTTCTCTCTGGCTCATTAATCAATGGTTCTTTCGGGATGTGCTCTGGCTCAACCGGCTGCCGATATTTCAAGCGGTTTCAGAGGGTCTCAGCCACCTTACCATGGCCATCACCATTCTGGTCAGTGCCCTGCTGTTGATCTGTTTTATTGATGTACCTTTCCAAAGATGGAACCACATGAAAAAACTGCGCATGACACACAAGGAAATGCGTGATGAAATGAAAGAGTCTGAAGGTCAGCCAGAGCTTCGTTCAAGACTGCGGGAGAAGCAACAGGAAATTGCGGGTCGCAGAATGATGCAGGCCGTTCCTTCGGCGGATGTCATTATCACCAACCCAACTCACTTTGCAGTAGCTCTGAAATATGATCTGGACAAGGCCAGAGCGCCCTATGTCGTAGCAAAAGGCGTTGACAGAGTAGCCCTGCGTATCTGCGCTGTGGCACGGGAATACAATAAGCCGGTGGTACAGTCACCCACGTTAACCCGGGTGATTTATCATACGACACAGTTAAATCAGGAAATTGCCGACGACCTGTTTTTGGCCGTTGCCCAGGTTTTGGCTTACGTCCATCATCTGAATGACTTTCAGGCCGGACGCAGAAGCAAGGCACCCGATTTACCAACACCGGAAGTCCCCAGCGCCTTCCGGGAAAAATGGGATAAGAAGAGACAATGATCAAGGAAGCTCAACGTCTGCTATACATGATGTCGCCCAAAAGCGGCAACCTGAATATCGGGATTCCGCTGATCGTTCTGATGACGCTCGGTATGGTTACACTGCCGATGCCGCCTTTTATGCTGGATGTATTCTTTACCTTCAACATCGCACTGTCTCTGCTCATCCTGTTAGTTAGCATTTACACACTTCGACCTCTTGAATTTGCGGTATTTCCAACCATCCTGCTGGTTTCCACTTTGTTGCGCCTTGCCCTGAACGTGGCATCAACCCGGGTGGTTCTTCTGAATGGACATACTGGCAATGGCGCTGCCGGAAAGGTGATTCAATCCTTTGGTGAGGTTGTTATTGGCAACAGTTACGTTGTCGGTCTGGTGGTGTTCTTTATTCTGGTAATTATCAACTTTGTCGTGGTCACCAAGGGTGCTGGTCGCATTTCTGAGGTGACCGCCCGCTTCACTCTCGATGCCCTGCCAGGCAAGCAGATGTCCATTGATGCAGACCTCAATGCCGGCGTTATTGACCAGCAGGAAGCGCACGACCGCCGGGAAAGTGTACGCCGGGAGGCAGACTTCTACGGCTCAATGGATGGTGCCAGCAAGTTTGTCCGGGGTGATGCTGTAGCCGGTCTGCTTATTCTTGCCATTAATATCATTGGTGGAATGCTGATAGGCACCATTGGTCAGGGGTTATCCGCCGGGGAAGCCTTTGCTGCTTATTCTCTTCTGACGATTGGTGATGGTTTGGTGGCCCAGATTCCTTCGCTGCTGCTCTCCACCTCTGCGGCTATCATGGTAACCCGAGTTTCTGAATCTGCAGATGTAGGGCATCAGGTTTCCGAACAGATGTTCTCTTCTCCGAAAGCTTTGGGCCTCACTGCCATGATTTTAATGGTGATAGGCATTGTTCCCGGTATGCCCCACGTACCCTTTCTCAGTCTGGGACTGATCGTGGCGTTTCTGGCCTGGTGGACCACCAACAAACATCAGAAGGATGAACCCGAATCCAGCCACTCTGCAGCCAATACAGAAGGTGTCAGTGAGTCATCACCTTGGTCCTGGGGAGATATTCCGCCTGTGGATACCCTGGGGCTTGAACTGGGTTATAAACTCATTCCTCTGGCAGATGAAAATCAGGGCGCACAGTTACTCACTCAACTGAAAGGCATTCGCAAAACCCAATCCCGGGAGCTGGGCTTTCTGATTCCCAGCGTGCATGTGAAAGATAACCTGAATCTGAAACCTGATAGCTACAATATACTGCTCAAGGGTGTCATTGTTGCCGAAGGACAGATTGAGCCCATGCGTTTATTGGCGATCAATCCCGGTGAAGTATTTGGTGAGATAAATGGTATTGCGACTTCAGAGCCTGCTTACGGACTGGAAGCACTCTGGATTGAAACCTCAGAGCGGGAACATGCCGTCGGACTGGGCTACACGGTAGTCGACGCTGCTACGGTTATCGCTACACACCTTAATAAAATTATTGATGAACACGCCAATGAGCTGCTTGGGCATGATGAAGTAGTGCAACTGCTGGATAAGCTGACTCACTATTCCCCAAAACTGGCTGAAGATCTTATTCCCAAGAAGCTGTCCATGAGTGTGTTTTCCCGAATACTCAGAGATTTGCTGACCGAAGATGTCTCTGTCAGTGATATTCAAACCATTGCCAGCACCTTGCTGGAGTCGTCTGAACGGATTACAGAACCACACCTGCTGACCTCTGAAGTTCGAATTGCCCTGCGTCGCAGCATTATCCAGAACCTGGTGGGCAACACCTCTGAAATACCGGTTGTCACCATGAGCTCAGAGCTGGAGCAGGTCATTATGCAAAGTTACCAGCAAGCCCGTCAGAGTAACGAGTTCTCCCCTGACACACTGCCACTTGAACCCCGAATTGCGGAGCAACTTCAGGTTCAAATGCCAGAAGTCTCTGCCAACCTTGCTGCTGAAGGAAAAGTGCCTGTTATGCTGGTCAATGCATCATTGCGCCCGGCCATGGCCAGATATGCTCGTCTATGCACCGAGGGTATGCATGTATTGTCGTTTAATGAAATCCCTGAAAATAAAGAAGTCATAGTGGTTGGCAAGATTGGCTGATTGTCTTTATCAGCTAATAGCGGTATGTTTTTTAATAACAAGAATTATCTGGTGATAAGCCAGTTATATGGAATTTCCCATGGAACGGAAATCTTTATCAAACAGTACCGAATCCAGCCTGTCGGGTGAAACAAAGACTCGCCGGGTTCATCCGCCTTCAAAATTCAAGGATCTGACGACTTATGATCTGACTAACCCGGATTATAAGATTCACGACCTTTTGCCGACACTTGAATTGATCTACCGGCGTTTTTCCCAATTATTTCGTCACAGTCTCACTGCTGTTTTTCGTCGCCCGGTAGATATTCATTTTGAATCGGTCGATTCCCTGGCAATCGGTGATTATCTGCATCAGGAAAATATACCTGATGTACAGTATATCTACCGTTCAACAACACTGAAGTGCGCTGGCTTCATGGCCCTGGAGACACCGCTTTTATATTCTCTTGTAGACATCTTTTTCAGTGGTACCGGTGAGTTTAACGAAAACCATCAAGAGGAACTGACCAACGCCGAAATTCGTATCATGGAACGCCTGCTAAAATCTGCAGCGGATGACCAGACCGAAGCCTGGAGCAGTATTCTTTCTTTCAAGATACGCCTTGCTGAAAATCACAACCGCCCCATATCCACCGTTTTTCGCTCAGATACCGAGATTATTCTCCTCAGCCGCTTCACTATTTCCCTTGGCTCCACAGAAAGTCCATTTCATATCATCATGCCTTATCAGGCTCTGGAACCGGTCAGAGAAAAGCTGCAGGCCTTTAAATTTACAGAACAGGATCCCACCTGGCAACGCAACATGATGGCCGGGGTTATGCAGGCTCCTCTGGAAGTCTCTGCCCGATTGTGCGAGTTGAAACTGAGCCTTCGCGATGTGCTGAGACTGAAAACGGGACAGATCATTCAGGCAGATATTCCCAGCAGTGTCACTGTCAAGTTGGCAGGCATTCCAGCCTACCGTGCTGACGTCTGCACTGTGAATAATATGCTGGCCATGAAAATTCTTGACTCTCTGTATCTAGACCAGAAAGAGTAGAGATCCACCAGCCCGAGGAAATATCATCCATGAGTAATGAAGAAAATGAAAACGAGCAGGAAATAGCTCCGTCACAGCCTGCAGGTGATAGTGTCAGTCTTCAGGACAGTCTGGAATCAGAAACCACCTCCAGAGAGCTACTGGAAGATACCAATAACCCGCCGCAGTCAGTCAGTGATCTGGGCATGATTCTTGACATTCCGGTGACACTGTCTCTGGAACTGGGCAGCACCGAAATTAACATTGGTGAACTAATGCACCTTAATAAAGGCTCAATTGTCGAGCTGGAGAAAGAAGCCTCCGAGCCTTTGGAAGTGAAAGTCAATGGTACTCTGGTCGCCTACGCCGAAGTTGTGGTGATCAACGATAAGTATGGGATTCGTTTGCTGGATGTCATCAGCGAATCAGAACGTCTGAAAAATCTGGCCTGACCCATGACTATGAGGTTGCTGATCTATGTCGGCCTGACATTTCTCCTTACTCCGTCACTCAGCTGGGGGCAGGAAGGCTTTCCATTAATGACTGTCACCAGTAATGGTGATTCTCAGGAATACAGTGCCAGTCTTCAGATTCTGATTCTGATGACAGCACTGAGTTTTATTCCTGCTGCGCTGCTGATGATGACGTCCTTTACCCGGATTATTATTGTTCTGGCCATTCTGCGTCAGGCTCTGGGATTACAACAGACTCCCCCAACTCAGGTTTTGCTTGGCATATCGCTGGCACTGACCCTGATTATAATGCAACCATTATTTGGGCTTGTTTACAGCCAGGCGGTTGAACCTTATCTGGATGAGCAGTTGACAATGATAGAGGCTTTAAAAAAGGCAGAAGTTCCTGTCAAAGATTTTATGCTGCGCCAGACCAGAGATACGGATCTGGAATTGTTTTATCAAATTGCCGATATAACGCCACCGATCGATGTTGCTGAAACGCCTTTCTCCATCGCTATTCCTGCTTTTGTTACCAGTGAATTAAAAACTGCTTTTCAGATTGGCTTTGTTATATACATACCCTTTCTGGTGATTGATCTGGTAGTGGCCAGTGTTCTCATGGCCATGGGTATGATTATGCTGTCGCCCCAGATGATTTCGCTGCCTTTCAAATTGATGCTGTTTGTTCTGGTAGACGGCTGGGCCATGATTATGGGTACTCTGGCATCAAGCTTCTTTTAACAACTCACTTTCTATCATTCGAGCTTTATCGCGAATAAACCGAACCTGGGCATAAAGTTTGAGAATTTCTCTGTGCGACTGTTCTGCCTGCCTTTGTTCAATGGAAGACCACTCGGGAACAGGAAGTTGTTTTAAATCATTGCCATGAATAAACGGCACCTGACTTTCTGTACAAATACTATCAAGCAACATTTTTCCGGTTTGCGAACGCAGGAATCGAAACAAAACAATAGAGCTATTGAGATAAGTATTTTTCTTCAGTCGAAGAATGACAAAGGACTGATTGGCCACCCAGTTTAACCCACAAACATCCGGTACAATGGCAATTCGCCCTGCCTGTCCCTTGATAACCAGTAGAACATCGCCTGGTCGCAGTAACTGTTGTTTTGCCCGCTTCAGCCCTTTTTCATCAACATGAATTTCTTTTTCAGGGTGCTCAATCTCTCCAGCCTCATTAATGTCATTGGCTGTTACTTCCAGAAATACCTGTTTTTCCAGACTATTATCACGCAGAGCTTGAGCTCTTATGATATCGACCTGTGACTCTAAATGACTGGCAGCTAAAGGCTTACCGAGTAAATCAATGCGTCGGGTGTCAGCACAATAATGTCCGGGATCAAGAATGACGCTACCCTGAATCAGCTGCCTTTTGTCCAGCTTTTTGGAGAAACGAGGGTTTGCTGTTTCTTCATTCATTTGTTCAAGAATGACATCAACATTATTCAGCTGAATTTTAGCTGCTCCCTTTTTGCGCACAGGGGTAACTTTGAAGTAATCGCTGCTGGCGTCTATCAAATGCACATTATCAGTAACTTGTCGTTTTGCCACCAGCACATAAAGTGGCGTGGCTCGTCCGGGAAGCAGTCCTTTAGGCAGTTTAATAATAGCGTGCAGCCTGTTCTGTTTTAATAACCAGCGGCGAAAGGCAATATGATGCTCGGTATTTTTCTGAAGAAACACCCCCGGCACAGCAATGACAACCTGTTCGGAACAGCGCCAGAACATATGCCGGATAAACAACATTTCTTCATTACGGACCTGGGTATCCAGCCGTTGGAAAATATCTCGAACTTCATTCACTTTATAACGGTGATCCGCTGTCAGAAGACCCACCCCATGATCAAACTTTTGTAGCTGGCCCGATTTAAAAAAAGCAGGTTCAAGTACCGGATGCCCCTGGGCAATATGAATATCCGGATTAATCAAAACACTCAAAGCATCCAGAGAATTGATAGAAGGCTGCTCAGAATAAATCTCGCCGGTGAGCGCAAGATCCGCTCCCAGAATAAAACTGTCTGCATTGGGCAGGTAGCAACTGCCAACTGATTCGGACAGTGCCTCCAGCAGTCCACCAATGGCTTCGGGCAATGCCGAGGAGAGAGGTCTGAAGCGACGATGCAGGGCCAGAGGAATCTCATTGTACTTCAGTAGCTTATGCCTCTTTGCAGTCATCACTGAGTGGCAGGCTCGGGTGATTTCATCTGTCGGGATCGGTCCAGGTAATTCATCGCTCTGTTGCCAGGCTATTTGCCAGATACGTTGATCTGTATTGGCAAATGTCACCGGTACTTTTTTCTGCCCGATTTCTCTGAACAGCTGCTCAAGTTCAGAATGATTGTCTGGCAACTCTCGCTCCGGCAAAAACTCCATTTCACACAACCTTGCCCAGGCAAAGAGCTGCCCCAGCAGAACCAGGTAAGCCTGATACCAGTTTTTATTCTGTAACGTACCCGGAATAAGGGCATTAACAATGTCGCGGCTCATAAAATCATTCTCTGACAGGGTTAATTTAATCGTTATTGACTAAATCATCTGCTGATTAGTTAATTTTTTGATAAAACATCTAATCAGACGCTGATTACTGTATTCAGCAAAAAATTAATGATGAATTCGAACCTTTCCTGTGCTGATAACTTCTGCATGCACAATTTTGCCAGAAGACCGGTTTCTTACCCGAATGGTTTCCTGTAATTCGCCATCATCCAGAGACATCCCGGACATAGAAACCTCCAGTCCATTCCCGCCGGCAATAATCTGGACGACTTCCCCCTTGCGAATCACATAGTCTTTTTCGAGCATATTGGCTGAAATCAGTTTCTGTGCACCAATACTGCGCTTGATAACTCTCCCCCTGATTTCATTGATTTCAGTAAAAAACTGACCTCTCAGCCTGCTGTAATCGGCTTCCCGAAACACAAGAGCATCGCTGGTCAGCCTCTGCCCTCTGGCCAAAGCACGAGCACTGTGAATAACAGGCACCAAAATCTTACTTTCAGTCATCACTGTCATTCGCCATTCCCCAGGGCATTCTACTGTTCGTTTGACCACTCCCACAGGCGGGCGCGTTCCGGAAACTGCAGAGACGGACAGGCTGCCTTTGCAAGTTCTTCGGGACTTACTGGCAGAAAGAGGGCGGACTTTAAGTTCATAGCGGGCACCGGGAATCGATTGAATAAAACCGGCCACTGCTTTTTCAACGGATTGATAAACAATGCGTTCAATCTCTTTTGCGAGGTCTGTATCAGAAGAGGTGTGAGGAGAAAATAGCGAGGCGATGAGTATGGATGATCTAAAAAGCGGTCTGAAATGCGGTATGAAAAGCGGCATGGATGCTTCCCTGCATAAAGTACCTTATGAAGCATCAGGTTAACCTTTAAATCAGTGATTGCCAACGGGCAATCCACTGGATTTTGTTATTAGCTTGGGGAGCGAGGTAAGGGGCAGAGCTGGAGAGCTACTCATACCATGGCTTATAGCTATAAGCCAAACTCCCCAGGGATCTTACAGCATCTTTTGAAAAAGAAGCCAATGCTTCTACAACCGAAGCCTCCTGACTTTCTTCGCCTTGATTGAAAGAAAGCCTAAGGGTTGTATCGCACTGACGGGCAGGACCCACTCGATCACAGACATACCTGAATTGGTACGATTCGATAAGGCATAGAATCAAGTGCTCCAGACATATCATTTTGCCCTCCAAATGAGAACACGCTTTTAAGATTTCCGGCTTTTTCCCCAACGCCTTGTAGAATCTTTTGTCGCCACTCACCAGCAACATTTGCCCATCTTTTATTGCCCTATATAATAAAAAAGCTTCCCCATGGTCAAAAGAGTCCTGCAAGGTAGACAGCAGAAAGACATCCTCGACGTGTGCTTCTTTCATTCTGGGGATTGCTTTTATTTCTTTTGTGATCCTGCTCCTGACTGAAGGTTTGTTGTATCCGTATTGTTTATCACCAAATATTTGTTTTTCAACCACATGAGGCATTGCTTCAAGAGCACGGAAGCCATTTAACTTTAAGTACGTGGATGCTTCAACCAGAAGGCGGCAGCAGGAAAGTTTATAAGCAGCATCGGTATCGATCAAACCGAACATTTACCCATTACTCCTTTTGGGTTATACAAGACGACTCAAAACGTACCTGCTATCTCTGGGGATTTCTGCTTCATCAATGTTTTGCTTAAGAGCGTCTCTGACATACTCAACAGCATCGTAGCGGCCACCTATAGTTTTCAACGCAGCGTTGCCAACAGCTATAAAGTTCTCGTCATGCGCGTAGTTCAGTGCAATGTGCCCCGGCTCAACCTGGTGCTTTCGCCCAGAATCTATGGATGCCTTTGCCAACTGCCGACCTGTCAGTCTCCCACTTTTTGGGCCAATCCGGGTACGACTACTACCTGTAAGAAGTTTTAAGCCATATGCCGTTGCCTCTTTTTCTTTGGAATTATCGTCATCACTGTCAATAACTTCATCAAGGTAGCCGGCACCCTCTTTCACATGACCACAACCAATGTGACCTATTTCGTGAGCGAGGATAAAGAGCTGCCAGGAAGGGTTGCTACTTTTCTTGGCCAACACTATTACTGGCCGACCATCAACGTCAACAACCATGCCTTCAAACTTCTTGGCACCTTTGGGTAAACGGCTCAAATAAATGACAGGAATACCACGGCTCCAACAATAATCAACCAGGTTATCAAATTCCGTCCAAGGGTGGTTTTTCAATATCTTCTGCCGGATCAAACCAGCATTTTTAGGCAAAGGCTTATATTCCCTTACTGCTGCTGACGCAACCAGCTTAGCCATGCTTATGGCTAGAGATTGACTAAGTACAAGCTGATCTTCTTTTTTATTTTTGGTGAGCTTGTAATGGACATTTTCAGCAAGCTGAAACTTTATACTCCTACGGTTATCGAGTAATGAAGCAAGATCCAACCCGAGATTCTTCGAAAAATGCATTTTCAGCAATAACATCGACTGTTCTGATTTTTCGAGGCTCTTATCCCACCAGACGGGCATCAAATCATTAATAAAGGCAGCGGAAAAACCTGTGCTGGCTAACCTATTTACTAATTTTTTCATTGGGTTGGCGACGGTCATAGGCTACCTCTTATTTTGCCAGCAGCTCAAAGCAGCGCGTGATTGTATATTGTTATCGACAAGACACAACTCTAGCGCACGAAAATTTAAAAACCAAACAGAATTATCGAGGGGAGCGCTGCAGCAGTCGATCTGTCTCCTGAAGTTCATCCCGAAGCTGTTTTTGTTGCTGTTGTTCGGTTTCTTTGTTTTTTAAATGTTCAACGCCGCTGGTCATTCTGCGCTCTTCTTCCAGCCGCTGATTAATTTGCTCGAGATTTCCAGACTCTGCTTTTATCTTCTCTTCCAGTAATACAGAAACATCTTCAAGCAATTCAACAAACTGATTGCGACCCCAGCAGGATAGTGATGAAAGTTTTTCTCCAGGACGACTATCGCAGGATTTCCGGGCATCATTCAACAACTCTTTCTGGGCGTTGAGTGAAGCCAGACTCTGCTCAGCATGCTGTTTCTCTCTTTTAGTTAGCTGGCTCTTTTTTTCCAGTGCGGACTGTGCTTTTTCCAGACGCCGGACTTTGTTCATGATGTAACAACCTGATCAGATCGCCAGATATGTATCAGCTGTTCAATACTGCCGGTGAGATCAACCTGTTCATAACGGCTCTGCTGCAGAAAACGCTCCATCTGCGGACGGTATTCAATGGCTTTATCCAGCTCAGGATCAGCACCGGGTTTATAAGCACCTATCGCCATAAGTTCTCTGAACTCATTATACCGGGCATGGAAGCGTCGGAACGCCTGGGCGCACTTTTCATGTTCTTCTGTTGTCAACTGAGACATTGTTCTGCTAATGGAGGCTTCCAGATCAATGGCCGGGAAATGCCCTCTTTCCGCCAACTCACGACTGAGCACAATATGCCCATCAAGGATGGAGCGGGCAGTGTCTACTACCGGCTCCTGCATATCATCACCTTCTGCCAGTACGGTATAGATGGCCGTTACCGAACCTTCGCCGGTTCCCGTTCCCGCCCGCTCCAGAAGTATTGGAATCTTACTGAATACTGAAGGAGGAAAACCTTTCGCTGCCGGAGCTTCGCCCACAGCCAGGGCAATTTCACGGTGAGCCTGGGCATAGCGGGTGAGGGAGTCCATCAGCAGCAGAACCGTTTTGCCCTGGTCTCTGAAATACTCAGCAATTTGATGACAGTAGAGTGCAGCACGAATTCTTCGGACGGGCGACTCATCCCCGGGGGAGGCCACCACAACCGCTTTTTCCCGACCGTCCATACCCAGAATCTGGTCCACAAATTCCTTTACTTCCCGACTGCGTTCACCGATCAGACCAACCACTGTAACATCAGCCCGGGTATTTCGGGTCATCATACCCATAAGCGTGCTTTTGCCAACGCCACTGCCGGCAAACAACCCTACTCTTTGTCCTTTTCCCAGAGTCAGCAGACTGTCGATAACTCTCACTCCCACTTCCAGTGGCTCATCGACCGGCTTTCTGGCCATGGGATTAAGAGGGGAGGAATGAATTGAGATTCTGTCAGACAGGCTCAAGGCAGAGGAATCAAGCGGCTTACCCATAGCATCCACCACCCGCCCTAACAGTTCTTCCCCCACAGGCATGGTGTGATTGTGAGAAACGGGAATAATTTTGTCTCCCGCTGCCAGGCCTTCCATTGTCGTTGACAGGGGCATCAGAAACTGACTGGCCCCGTCAAAGCCAACCACTTCTGCTTCTACCTGACGACCACTGCGCATATTGATATGACAAAGTTGGCCAATGGGCAATCGCAACCCTTGGGCTTCCAGAAGAAGACCTTTTATGGCTGATACTTTCCCGGATAATTTGGCAACAGGTACTGTCTTCAGTTTTTCAATCAGATCATCAGAAAGAGACATTAACCTGCATCCTCCATTGCGGCAGGCAAGTTTTCACGAATGATATCGAGACACTCCACCAACCGGGATTCCATGCGCGCTTCCGCTTCTGTCTGGCTGGACATAATACGGCAGTCGTTTATTTGTAATTCGTGATCTTCGACAACCTGCCAGGCTGCACCAAAGTCAGGTTTGAGTGTCTTGAGCAACTCCGCATTGACCGGATTCACATGAATGGTGTACTGAGTATCCTCGGGCATGATACTCAGAGTTTCCCTGACAACAGAGACTATCTGTTCCGGAGAAGTCATCAGTTCCCGGCGCACTACCTGACGACAGGTTTCTTCTATAACTTTTCCTAGCCAGCTGATCTTTTCGTCACGACCATAATTGCCACCAGAGCGAAATTCAGACATTTCTTTTCGCAACAGGGATACCAGTTTTTTCTGTTCTTCAGTGGCAATACGCCCACCTTCTTTGACGCCCAGTTCTCTGCCTTCTTCAAAGCCCATTCGGCGACCTTCTTCCACACCTTTGGCATAGCCTTTCTCAATACCCTGCTCCAGGATACTCTGCAAAACTTCCGCAGAAGGCTCAATGGATTCCTGAGGTTTCGGTACTGTATTCTCAACCGTATCGACAGGCTGGGAAGCACTATAGTCAGGTTGCTGATCTACCTCTGAACGCTCTGGATTCTGAGATTCACCGGGCTTCTGGTGAACCGGAAAGAGAAACCGTTTGAAGGCCGCTGTTTCAGGCTGCCATATTTTTTGTCTGTTTGTCATGAACCAACCTGTTGTTAGTATTATGAAAAACGTGATAGATATTGGTTTGCATTACCCAATCATCTCGTCCTCATCATTAAAGCTCAGCTCTATCTCACCGGATGCCGCCAGCTGTCGCGCTGCCCGAAGCACATCATTTCGGGCAGACTGAACCTGGCTGGCACGCACCGGGCCGAGGTTTTCAATATCTTCAAGCAGGAATTTGGCGCTTCGTTTGGTCATGGTGCCTACCACAGAATCAACCATCTCCTGAGCAGCCCCCTTGAGCGCCAGAGCCAGAATATCCTGGCTGACCTCCGCCATGACCTTACGCAGCGCATCTTCATCCAGACGCATAAGGTGTTCAAAGAGGAACATCTGTTGTTCAATTTGCTCAGCCAGTTTTTTGTCCTGCTCCTTAAAGTAATTCAACAGACTCTGCACCGAAGTATCATTCATCCGGTTCATTATATCGGCCACCTGACGAAGACCACTGACGGTGGTATTCTGGCTGGTGCTCATTTTGCCGACATTGGCATCAAATATAATGTTGAGTTCTTCAATAATGGATGGGTGCAATTCCTGCAGTCGGGCGACTCGTGACAATAGATCCTGATGACTCTTGGCTGGAAGGCGCATTAATACATCGGTAGCCTGCGTGGCTCCCAGATAGGTCAATACCACTGCCTGAAGTTGTGGGTGCTCATCAACAATCAGTTCAGTGATGGCTCCCGAGTCCATCCATTTCATCGCTTCCAGGCTATTGCTCTCACCACCAAAAATAGAGTCCATGACCCCTTTTGCTTCTTTATCACCCAGAGCCAACTTCAAGGTCTTGTTAAGATAGCTTTTTGAGGAGCCGGACAAGGCACTATCGTAGCGATAGGTGTGGAAAAACAGGTCCAGCACTTCCTGAACCTGATCTCTTTTCAATGGTGAGATGGTCGCCATGGTCGTACTGATCTGTCGAACTTCCCGCTGGCTAAGGTGTTTGAATACCTGCGCCGCACCTTTTTCCCCGAGACTGAGCAGCAGAATGGCTATGTCTTTGGGCGTCGGCTGCCTTGACGGCAAGACTCTCGGATTATCACTCATAACTGTTCATCCATAGCTTGATCACCTGTGCTACCCTGGCAGGTGCCTTAGACGACAACTCTCGCATCTGAGTCACCTGAGTTTCAAAATCGGCTAACTCGGGTGGCAGCAGATCAAAGGTGTCATCAAAGATCACTTTCCTGCCTTTCTGGTCAAACTGGGCACCACTTTCCTCGGGCGGAGGAGGAGGTAATACGTCCGGCTCCTCCATCTTGATGGTGATCTGTTTCATCAAGGGTCTTAAAAGAAATATAATCACGAGAATACCCAACAAAGTGCCGCAACCATATTTGACGAAGTAGAGAACCTGCGGCTGTTGCCACCACGCCAACCCAACAGGTTCAACATGAGTGACTGGCACAAAGGGTGCGGTGTGAATACTGATCTGATCACCACGGGCCTGATCAATACCTGTTGCATCAATGATCATTTGTTGAATCGTGGCAATTCTTGCCTGGTCCCAGTTACCAATACCCAGAGCTTCATCAGGCTGCTCATTGAGAACGACTGCAACGCTCAGTTTTTGTACTCTGCCCTGCTGGTTGGCCACCTGCCTGATCACTTTATCTACTTCATAATTACGGACAAACTCTGACTGGACATTATTGTTTTGCTCTGCTTCAGCCTGACCTTCTTCTTCCGGAGGCTGATTGCTGAGCGCTCCAGGTATGCCTCTGGCTCCCTGCCCACTGGTTGCCACTTCCCTTCCCTGCTCGCTTCTCAGCACCGGAGCACCAGGCTCATATTGCTCAACCGTCTGTACTACCTGTTCAAAATCCACATTGGCGCTCACTTGAGCTCTGAAGTTGACAGCACCCACCAGTGGCTCCAGCAGGGCACTAATGCGCTGTTGAAAATGAGCCTCAACCTGGCGCTTAAAGTCCAACTGTTTACTGGCTTCACTGAGCGCACTGTTGCCCAGTAAAATATCGGAAGAGAGCAGTTTGCCGGACTGGTCAATGACAGAAACATCGCTGCGATTCATATTGGCGACACTGGCGGCTACCAGATTCACGATGCCTTCAATCTGCTCATTGCTCAACCTGTACCCCGGAAACAGATCGACAAACACTGAGGCCGATGGTTTTCCCTGTTTGCGAATAAAGCTGCTCTGCTTGGGCAGAGCCAGGTGGATTCGAGCATTACGAACGGGTTTCAGGCTGATGATGGTCTGAGCCAGCTCGCCTTCGAGACCGCGCCGGTAGCGGACATTTTCCACAAACTGGCTGGTACCGATCTCCTGCCCATCCAGAGTTTCCAGCCCTTCCGGCATTCTTGCCTGAACTCCGGATACAGCCAGCTGCATACGGGCATCAGAGAGTCTTCCGGCATCCACCATTACCTGACCCGAAGCAGGGTGAATTTTATAAGCAATATTGTTTTGATCCAGCACATTGACGACACTGGCCACATCATAGAGTTCCTGATTGCCATACAGTGGCTGATAATCGGGAGATTGTGACCAGAGCCAGAAAACCGACATCAGGGCAACAGAAACTGCAAACAACACCATCAGCACCAACTGATAGCGGCGATCTTTTTTCACCACTTTGTTGGCCCTTTCCAGGGCTTCCCGCCATACAGGCTTCACTTCTTTTTCTTCTGGTGCCGACTCCGGGGCAGCCTTTGTATCTGATTCTGCCATGGTATTTTTCTACCTTAAATCTGCATACGCATGATGTCTTCGTAAGCAGTCACTGCCTTATTACGGACCTGCATCAGCGCCTGAAAGGAAATACTGGATTTCTGCATGGCAAGCATGGTGCCTATGAGGTCATCACTTTCCCCGGTTTCAATGTTGTGCATCATGCTGCTGGAATGTTGTTGCAGATCATTAACCTTTTCGATGGCCTGTTGCAGCAGATTGCCAAAACCGGTGGTAGTCACAGCTTCAGATTCAATTGCGGAAGGTAAAATCGGAGCAGGTCGGTTTTTCAGGAGTACACTGAGGGAATCCGGGTTAAGACCTTTGATGTCCATTGAGCCGCCATCCACTATTGTTCTGTGAAATATTGTTCTTTAAAAGAGCCTGGTGAGAGCAGGCTCTTTCGTAGTTGACGATTTATTGTCAGAATTATTTATCGGCGGCTCAGGGTAATCTTTACCCGTCGGTTTTTATTTCTTCCTTCAACAGTTGCATTGGTGGCGACAGGATAGCGGTCACCATGAAAGCGCATGGTAAGACGCTGTTCGGGAATACCTTTTGATCGTAAATATCTATAAATCCGGCTTGCACGCACTTTTGACAGCTGAAGGTTTTCCAGCCTGTCACCCCGGGAATCTGTGTGAGCGTCAATGGCGACATTGGTTACACTTTTATCCACCAGAATATAGGTGGCCAGATCATCAAGATGTGATAACTGCTCAGAGCTTATACGAGAGCCTGAAGAGGAGTAATAGAACAGTGTTTCTTTTGCCTGTTCGTAGTTCAGAGCCAGCAATTCTCCATAACATTTATAAAATGTTGCTGCTGTTTTTTGGAAATTCATAGCGGGTATTTTAATATGAACAGGGTTAACTGCTTCCCTCTCAATCTCAATAACCAGCTGATGACCCTGTTGCATATCTTCCACAACACGGGCAACATTAATTCTCATTTCAAACTGTTTATCCGGCTCTGCTTCAACACCTCCGAGAGCGTTCAGATAATGGCTATGACGCCAGGGTGATTGCTGAACCCCAACACGAATATGTCGGGCTTCTTTAATGAAAAAATCCGGTTCCAGGGTTATATAATGAATGCCTCCGGCAGCCGCATTCAAAACGATACTACCCAGCCCCGTCACTTTGCTGTTCATGCGACACTCGAAACGGGAAGTGGTCAACTCCCATTTATGGAGACTGAGTTCCTGAGGGAATTCTCTGACTGAGTTGGCTGATGATCGGGAAAGCAGCAGCAAGGAGAAGCCAAAAATCGTGAGGCCAAAAATCAACAGTTTCTGAAATCGCCGCAAATCATCAGAAAACAACATGCTGATCAGCCCAGCTTTCTTTCGCAGATGCCCTGTTGGTTATAGGGCACAGGTTCCTGACTGGAAAAAACCACATCAATAATCTGGTTAGTACTGGCAGCCAAACGACTCAGCAGTTTGCCGTTTGCCTGATTCAAACTGCGGCAGCGACCTGCTGTGATTTCCAGTTGATGCCATTGTTTCAGTGTGATTTCAGACTTGGGAGTAGAAGCTATAATTTGCAGAAAAGTTCGTATACCTGCCGGGTCCGGTGACAACCCCGCTTCTTTCAAATAATGCTCTCGCAGGGATGCATTCAGATGCAGCATGTCCAACAGTTTGACCTGAGTTTCCAGATGAGTTTCCAGAGCTGCAATATCCCTTTCCAGCATCAGGTTATGGGCCTTGCTCAGAACAGCTTCAAGTTTGCGGGTTAAAGCCAGTGCATCTCGAATATTATCCAGCAGTTTTTTTTCAGCAGAGACGTTATAGGTACCACTTTTATTGTCATTCTTTTCTGTGGTCATCAAAGTCATCGGAAAGCTCCAGAATTTTATTGGCAAGCACTTGATAATCGACCGGCATCTCACCTTTTTTAATGGCGCGCCGAATGCTTTCCACTTTTTTACTGTCAATTTCATCTATGGCTGACAGAGACTGGAACAGTTCTTCAATATTCTGGGCTTCACCGCTCAACTGCAAACGATCATTATTGACTTTAGGGGGCTCGACAGCTTTCGCATCATTCTTGACTGCACGCTGACTTGCTATTGGACTAGCCGCTTTTTTTGGCCCGGTGCGATTTATTCCTGGCATCCTTTTCACCACTCGTATGTGATGGGTACAGAACTCCAATCGGCAAGGTGTCAAAAAATATTAAAATCCCCTGAAATGAGGATTTTTTTTTGCCCATGGCCCGTCAGAAATAATTGAACAGAGACAACTGCTTGATGTTGGCATAAACCTGCTGGCTGGCATTGAGCAGGGTCTGCTGCTGAGCCAGATCGGTAGCAGCCTTTGTCATATCAATATCTTCAAGGGATGAGTGAAGTTTTTCCAGCATCAGTTTGATATCGGCATGGCTTTCACTCACCCGGTCAAGCACACTCTGATTACTGCCAGCCTTGGTCTGGGCGATCCCTATCCTGTCCAGAGTGTCATCAATCCATGTCAATGCGTCAGAGAGAACGGTGTTTAAACTCACAGGGTTTCTCAGTTCATCCACTGCATCAGACAGAGCATCAAAGACACTGTCCGTTGGTGGTGTAGCGGCTGGGTCAAAAAACAGATTTTCTCCCGGCTCATTAACCGGTATCTGGGCAGAGCCGCTGATATTGACCTGGCGAAAGTTATTATTGCCATAGTATGAATAATCACCAGCGACTTCATCAACAGGCTTCTGGGTGCTCAGGGTTCCGGAGAAAATATATTGCCCGTCTGCCTGCTGATAATTGGCCAGGCTTAACAGAGACTTACTGACCGTATCCAGTTCCTCTGCCAGTGGCACATAGTCCTGGTCAGTCAGGGTTCCGTTGCTGGACTGCAAAACAATGTCTCTGGCACGCCGCAGTTGCTCAGTCATTCCACTGTACAAAACATCTTGCTGTTGCAGCATTCTCCTCGCCGAATCAATATTATCTTCATACTGTCCTATTGCCGTTAATTCATTATTGATCTGAAGAATTTTTACTGTATCAACGGAGTCATCTGATGGTTGCAAGATACGCTTTCCGCTTGCCATCTGGTCAGTGGTTACAGCCAGCCTGGCCATACCGTCCTGCATAGCCCTGAGCATAATATTATTGAAATTGATGCTGCTGATACGCATGTTTTCGGCTTCCTGTTTTAATCAGAACATTCTCAGCAATGAATCAAATGTCTGCCGGGCCACTGAAATTACCTGAGCATTGGCACTGTAAAGTTGCTGAAAGCGTAGAAGGTTGGCGGCTTCTTCATCCAGATTGACACCGCTATAAGCATTGCGGCTCGCTTCGGCCTGCTCAAACAGCTTTTTACCGCCATCGGCTTCTGTTTTCGCCTGAGAAGTCTGTACCGCAATATCGCCAATAAACCGGGTATAGCTTTCAGTCAGACTACTTTGCCCTTCTATCAGAGCATCATTCTGAAGCTGAATAATTGTCTGCAAGTTTGAATTATCGGCCACGCCGCCACCGGGTGCTGCCAGAGCCAGAGCAAAAGGTTCCGTCAGAACCGCATCAAGGTCTCTGGCACCATAACGCACCGGTGACAACCGGTAAGCCTGGTCAGTAGCGGTGCCGTCGATATCAATTTCAACACCATCAAAGTTCAGGGTATCGGTACCGGCACCGGATAAGCTGCCACTGAATTGAACCCCGTCGTTCAAACGGGTAATAACATAGTTGCCGGTGTTATCTACCCGCAGATCATAGTCGCTGGCTTTGACTTGGGAACTATCCGTAATTCTCATATCAGACACTGCGGTAGAGACAACGTCCAGGGAAAATATACCACTGGCAGGATTTGTCAGATCTGAAAAAAGGTCGACACCGGCGTTGCCATTAACATCTTCCCCAAGTCGAAGCTGGGCATTGATCGTCGATGATATGACTACTGCCAGACGTCCAATCTCATTTTGAGCCTGTCTTAAAGTGCCATTCTGGTAATTCAGGATGCCACCAATGCTGCCTCCCGGATCACCGTGTACCTTCAGAGAGGCAGAATCACTTTCAAACTCCAATGAAAAGCCATCAGGGTTGCTGGCTGATCCGCTCACATTCAGGTCGTTTCTCTGATCACCGACCAGCAGTGGCTGCCCTGATTTCAGATAAATATTAATACTGTTATCTGACTGCTCCAGAACATTGATGCCCATCAGCTTTGATAATTCTTTGACGGCCAGATCCCGCTGGTCAAACATCTCGTTAGCAGCCTCACCACTGGCACTGATCTTCTTCAGCTGGTCATTATAGCCGGCAATATTTGCCAGCAAACCATTCGCTTCTGCCACCGCAGCCTCCAGCTGCCGCCCGACCAGCCCCTGATGACCTGCAATTTGGTTATTCAGTGTCGTAAACTGCTGAGCCAGTTTATTACTTTCGCTGAGTATGACTTGCCTGGCAGCACTGGAATAAGGATCAACCGTTGCGCCATTGAGCGTCGTAAAGAAACTCTCAAGGCCTGAGGTAAGAGAGGTGCTGTCATCGCCCAGCCACTGGTCCAGCGAATTGATGTATTCTGAAAAAGTGGCTGTTTTTTCTGCCAGAGATTGGCTCTCCCACATCTGGGCAGTAAGAAAACTATTGGCTATTCGCTCGACACTGGACGCATTAACACCGGTTCCCTTGGTACCGATTCCCGGATGCAAAGTGTAAGTCGGGTACCAGTAAACCCTTTGACGGCTGTAGCCTTCTGTTTCGGCATTGGCAATATTATTACTGGCGACATTAAGCGATGCCTGGCTGGCCTGTAATCCAGAAATACCTATCTGTGTCAGACTCATGTCATCTACCCCGATTAACGTTCAACATCAAGCCCGTCGTCTTTATCACCCAGCTGCCTTACCAATGCCTCAGCGATACCCAGCCCGCCTTCTTTACCCAGATGTCCGGCAATCTGGCTGTCAAACATCGACTGAAAAAACTGCACATCCTTGCCCGACGTCGGCAAGTCTGAGCTGCTCATCATCGCTTCATTGGCCCTGCGCATACTCTTGAGTAATTCGTTAACAAATATGGCTTCAAAGGCTTCTGCTGCTTCTTTCAAATCCTCGGGAGCTTTCCCCTGACCGGAGTCCGGCTGATAAATACCGGCCAGATGTTTAGCCGACAGAGTGCTACCAATATCCATATCGAACGCCCTTATCGTAAATTCTATTTAAATCACAATTAATTCGGCTTCCAACGCCCCGGCTGCTTTGAGCGCCTCAAGAATTGACATCAAATCTGTGGGTGTCGCCCCGACACCGTTAATAGCCATGACCACTTCCTGCAAAGTGACTCCTTCCTTAACCATATAGATAGCGGCATTCTGCTCTTCTATTGTCACATCACTGTTTAATATGACTTCTGTGCCTCCTCCCTGAGAGAATGCACCAGGCTGTGATACCGAAGTTGCCTGCCGGACTTTGACGACCAGGTTGCCATGACTGACTGCAGCCGGACGAACACGAACATGCTCGCCCATAACCACAGTGCCTGTTCTGGAATTGAAAATAATACGTGCCGCAGGATCTGCCGTTTCAACATTCAGCCCTTCGAGCATGGACATAAAGGCCACCCGCTGGCTACTGTCTTTGGGAGCCGAAACCAGAATAGAGACACCATTACTGGCGTTGGCGACTTTGGGGCCAAAGTGATTATTAATGGCCGTCACTACCCTGCGAGCATTGGTATAACTGGGTTCTTTTAAATTCAGTACCAGCTGTTCCCCAAAGTTGAAAGCGCTCTTTACTGAACGTTCAACCAATGCACCTCCGGGAATGCGACCGGCGTTAGTACTGTTAATCTGTATAAGGCTACCAGCGACCGGAGCATCCGCCGTTCCTGCCAAACCCTGAGCAGAAACTCCGCCCACAATCAGACTGCCCTGGGCCACTGCAAACACCTCGCCATTAATACCTTTCATCGGTGTCAGCAGCAGAGTTCCACCTCTGAGGCTCTTGGCATCACCAATAGAAGAGACGGTTACATCGATTTTCTGACCCGGACGGGCAAAAGGAGGCAAACTGGTATGGACGGTGACCGCTGCAATATTTTTTGAATTCACATCAGAACTGCTGATGGTCAATCCAAACTCTCTCAGCATGTTCACCAGCGACTGTTTGGTAAACGCTGATTTATCTCCTGTGCCATCAAGCCCCACCACCAGACCGTAACCAATCAGCTGATTATTTCTGACACCTTCAACATCCACCATATCCAATAAACGACGGGCACTGGCATTACCTGCCACAACGAGCATAAGAAAAATGATTCCCCATCGTGTTAGAGACATAGTGACTCCTGTCAAAAAGGAAACCATGGACTGTTAAGCATCTTGCTCACCCAGCCTGGTTCATGGGCATCCGAGTTAATGCCTAATGCCACGTAATCAATTTTTGCTTCTGCCAGTCGCTCAGACGAAACCTTGTTATCTGTTTTGATATCTTCTGGCCGGACCAGTCCGCTGATCTTGATCAGCTCCTTACCCGAATTGATGGTCAGCCATTTTTCTCCCTCGACCCTGAGGGTGCCATTGTTGAAAACCTCGACCACCTTCACGGCAATATTACCTTTCAGGCTATTACCACGACTGGCGGAAGTATTGCCTCCGTAAGTTCTGGAAGGCTGAATTTCAAAGGCCAGAGATCTGCCCCCGCCAAGAATCGATGCACTGCTTTTACCAAGCAGAGTGGGATCAGGAATGCTGATGGCATTATTTTTGTTGACATTACTTAAACCACTCATGCTGATATTCGTGGTACCTTCCAGCTCGATGGTAAGAATATCGCCCAACCGATAGGCACGACGGTCGGAGAACATAAAATACCCGTAGTTGGCATTAAACAGGCTGCCGTTGGGATAAACAGCCTGGTTGTGGGAGTTCCCCTTTTGAAAGGCAACTTTATCGAGAGCCATTTTTTCCGCTTCAGGTTCAGGACGCTCTGTCACTTGCTGTTGATTACCAGCAGGTCGGGTGTCCCCCTGACGGGGTGCAGTCGAACAACCCAACAACATAAAAATGGCTATAAAACACAGAAGTCTCATTCCCTGCCCTCTATCCAGCTCTCTATCCAGCCCTGTTAAAGAGTCTGGTTAACAAACTGCATCATTTCATCAGCCGCTGCTATGACCTTGGAGTTCATTTCATAGGCCCGCTGTGCTGATATCATATTGACCAACTCTTCCACTGAGCTGACATTGGATGTTTCCAGAGTAAACTGTTTCAGCGAGCCCAGACCTCCCTCACCGGCAGTGCCTTCTACCGGATCACCACTGGCGTTGGATTGCAGGTACAGATTCCCCCCCAGAGCCACCAGACCAGCCGGATTAACAAAATTAACAACGGTGATCTGGCCTATTTCTGTCGGTTCAACCTGCCCCTGAATGGTTGCCATAACAATGCCATCTTCACTGATACTGATTCCGGTAGCGTCAGCGGGCAGGGTAATGCCAGGCTCCAGGGGCAAACCACTGGCGTTCACTATTTGACCATCTCCATTCAGATGAAACTGACCATTTCTGGAGAATGCAGCGGTTCCATCAGGTTGAGTAAACTGAAAAAAACCATTCCCGATGATCGCCACATCCAGTGCCTGTTTCGTGGTTTCATAACTGCCGGGAGTAAACACTTTCTGGGTTCCGGTAATTTTTACGCCGGTTCCTATCTGCAGGCCGGAAGGCAGTTCGTTGTCCTGGTCTGACAGCGCCCCCGGTTGTTTTTCAATGTGGTAAAAGAGATCTTCAAAGCTGGCCCGATCCCGTTTGAAACCGATGGTATTGACGTTGGCCAGGTTGTTGGAAATGATGGACATCTGCTTTTCCTGAGCAGCCAGCCCTGTTTTACTGACCCATAATGCGGGATTCATCGGCTCGTCCTCTGAGCTATAAGTTGTTATCTGCTGTCAGTTACTGATCTCTGACTAAACGGTCACCTGCGGTAGCCATGTCGCCAGCGGTTTTCATCAGCTTCATCTGGGCCTCAAACTGTCGGCTGAGGCTTAAAAACGACACCATTTCTTCCAGAGCATTAACGTTGCTGCCTTCAAGAAAACCACTTCGTAACCTGACTTCCGGGTCGGCCTCCAGCTCTCCACCCTCAATCGAACGAAAAAGCCCGTCTGCGCCTTTAGTAATTTCTGTAATAGCCGGGTTCACCAGCTTTAACTGACCTGCCTGAACAGGATTGCCGCCCTCAGCAGGCACGATACTTATTGTACCGTCTACACCAAAGGAGACAGATTGATTATCCGGTAACTGAAGAGGCCCGCCATCTCCGATAACGGCATACCCCTGGGCGGTCAGTACATTACCTTCATCATCTATTTTTAACTGTCCGGCTCGGGTATAAGCTTCATTGCCATCACTGCCCTGGACTGCAAACCAGCCACTGCCACTGATCGCAACATCCATTGCACGACCGGTAGTCTCCATCGCACCACTGGCAAAACGACTACCGAGTCCTCGCATTTTGGGCATTATTCGCGATTCAAGGCCATCACCCTTCATTTCCACAGCCATACTGCTGACAAAATCCCGACGAAATCCGGGGGTAGAGACATTAGCCAGGTTATTGGCATGTACCTGTTGGGCTTGCATGGCCAGATTGGCTCCGGCTGTGCTGATATATAGAACTTTATCCATCAGATAATATTCATCAGTGCCTGAGTAAGGTTGTTACTGGTTTCAATGGTTTTGGCATTGGCCTGATAGTTACTCTGGGCCTCAATCAAACGAACCAGCTGCAAAGAGATGTCGACATTGGATTGTTCAAGTGCTCCTGACTCCAGGGAACCCATAACACCCGCTCCCGGAATACCCAAAGCAGCATTACCTGAAGCAAAGCTTGACTGCCAGAGGCTGTCCCCTATTGGAATCAAACCACTGTCGTTAGCAAAATCGGCCAGAACGATCTGCCCCTGAACCTGGGTTTGTCCGTTGGAGTAAAGCGCCTGAAGAATACCGTCAGCAGTAATCTGAATACCGTTGAGTGAGCCCGGAGGAAAACCATTCTGGGTTACCCGGTTTACCGATGAGTCAGTGCCCAACTGAGTGAAATCTGAAAAATCGATGTTGAAGCTCATCGCGTCAGCACCGGACAGCCGGGCATCCCCGGCTGGAATACCCAGAGTGACCGCGCCGCCAACAGGGGTTGCCAGTGTTCCATCGTTATTAAATGTGACCGGCTGAGTCAGGTCCGGCCCCTGCCCATCAAAATAATATTCAATGTTCCAGGCGTTATCTGCAGTTTTTGCAAAATACATACTGACGGTGTGCGATCCACCCAGACTGTCATTAACATTAAATGCCATGGTGGAATTAAAGGTAGACCGGTTGGTTGGGTCTATTGCCACAGCGGGCGTAATGGCATCCGTTCTGGCATCCAGATTGGCAAGCGTCACCACATCGGTAGTTGCCTGGGCGGGTATAGAGGTCTGGTTGATTTTCAGGTCAGTCTGGGTACCGGCCAGTACGTTGCCTGATGCATCCGCTGAATACCCCTGAAGCCTCAGGCCCTTATTATTGACCACATTATTATTGGCATCTAACTGAAAGAAACCGGCTCTTGTGTAATTCATTTGGCCATTGTCATTAACGACAAAAAAACCCTGACCATTAACCGCCATATCAAGCGCATTATCTGTTGAAGTAATACTGCCCTGTGAGAACTGCTGACTGATAGATGCCACCTCAACACCTGCCACCTGACCATTACCACTACCTATTGAAGAGGCATAAACATCAGAAAATTCTGCGCGGGAACCTTTAAAGCCAATAGTATTACTGTTGGCAATATTATTACTGACTATTTCCAGATCCTGCTGTGCAGCATTTAATCCGGTCAACCCGATTCTAAACGACATTCTCCACCCTCCCTGACAGTCTTATTTGCCAATTGTTGAGATAGAAGACAGTGGCACAGATCCCATGCCTTCAAGCCTTAATTCACTTCCGGAGCCGGTCATATTGATACCGGTCACCGTAGATTTCATAGACAGCTTTCCGCTGTAGGCTTCATTGCCACTGACTCCGGTCGCAGTGACTGTGTATTGCCCGGGAGCAAGATCATCCAGAGTGAATGGAACAATACCCGCCGATTGTTGTCCCAATGATTTGGACTGAACCAGGCTACCATCCGGCGTATAAACCCTGATAAGAACGTCCGAAGCATTGACCTGCAACTCGGTTCGCCCGCTGTATTGACCTTCCTCTTCCACCGACAGGCTATTGGAGTCAACCCAGACTTCTTTCCCTACCAGTCCGGCGGCCCCCAGAGACTGGGACTGCTGAAGCGAACTGGTCAGACCGCCAATTCGATCATCAATTGAGTTGAGGCTTTCAACAGACGATATTTGCGAAAGCTGTGTCAGCATCTGGTTGGTGTCCATCGGCGCCAGCGGGTCCTGGTTGTTCAATTGTGCGATGAACAATTCGATAAACTGATCCTGGTTGACCTGCAGCGTTCTACTGTCATTGTTCACAGCGTTAACGCCGCTGCCTGATGAGACCGAATTAATGCCTGTCATAATTCTCCTTTTTACTCACCAAGCGACAGCAGTCGTTGCTGTAATTTCTTGGCGCTAACCATAACTTCCATACTGCTCTGGTAGCTGCGAGTGGCCGACAGCATGTCAGCCATTTCCTGCATCACATTGATATCGGGATAGAAAACATAACCCTCCTGGTCCGCCAGAGGATTATCTGGCTCATATCGTTTATTTTTGGCACTCGGTGGCATTTCCAAAACATCGTCAACCTGCACCAGGGCAGCTCCCTTATTTTCTCCAACAGCCTGCTTGTAAATGGCAGAAAAAACAGGTCTGACAGGGCGGTAAGCTTCTTCGGGCGTGCTGCCTGCACTGGAGATATTAGCCAAATTACTGGCAATGGTATTCAGACGAACCATCTGAGCATTCAGTGCCGAACCGGATATTTCATAGAGGTTGTCCAGTTTCATTTATCGACCTCCCTTAACAGCCTGCTCAAGGGAGCCTAGCTTTTTACGGAGAAAAATAAGACTGGTTTGAAAGTCCATGGCATTCTGAGAGAAGGCTGCCTGCTCAACGCCCAATTCTACCGAGTTGCCATCGGTAGTTTGATGGAATGGAATACGATACATCATTGAATTATTTTGCTCAGTGGGTGGCATTTCCAGATGCCTGCCGTCGGTGGTGGCGCCTCCGGAAAGTTGCTCATTCAAGATGGTTTTAAACTCTACATCACGGGCTTTAAATCCCGGTGTATCAATGTTTGCCAGGTTTCCGGCAATGACTTCAGCACGGACTCCCCGAAACGCCAGCGCTTGGGGATGAACACCCAACGCAGATTCAAAACTGATGGCCATAGGAGTTAAGCTCCTGCTTTATCGTTATTGATTTACTCCTAATCAACGACAATCCGGTTTTTACTCATTGCCAGACTAAGCAGCTTGCAGCAAAAACAGATTGTCGGTTTCAATGCTCCCTCTGTTACTCAACTTGCTCTGAGTGGTCTGTCACCCGGGTTCACATTGGTTTAAGATTTATCTAGCGACTCAAGAAAATCTTTAGCTGCCAATGATTAACGGTTGGCGTGGAAAAATCCTTCATGCTTTTGAATACGATGACACGACTTTTTCCTTTATGGGCAGTTATCTTTTCAGCCTTGGCCTATATCTTTCCCGAAAGTTTTGACCACCTTGGTTACCTGATTACTCCGGGACTCAGCCTGATCATGTTGTTTATGGGACTGACCTTATCAGTGGCCGACTTCGCCCGAATCAAAAATCGTTTACCCGCGCTCTCTGCTGGAGTGATTCTGCAATTTGGCATCATGCCTTTTGCCGGGTTATTGATTGCACAACTTCTGAGTCTTCCCGTGGATTTGACAATAGGCATGATTCTGGCTGGCAGTGTTGCCGGAGGAACTGCATCTAACGTACTGTGTTATCTAGCCAGGGGAGATGTTGCACTGTCGATTTCAATGACAGCTGCATCAACCCTGATTGGCGCTTTCGCTACCCCCTTGTTAATCAGTCTGCTTGCCCACCAGTATATTGAAGTGGAACCACTGGCAATGATGTGGAGCCTGGCCAGGATAGTTGTTTTACCGGTGGCTCTGGGGGTTCTGATCAACCATTTCTGCCATGGTTTCGTGCAAAAACTGAGCCCTCTGTTTCCACTCTGTTCCATGGCTGGCATCCTTCTGCTCATTGCCGTCGTTGTCGCGTCTAATGCTCAGGAGCTGCCAGAAATTGGACTCATTACCATTCTGGCGGTGGCTTTGCACAACGGCACAGGACTGAGCCTGGGTTATCTGGCAGCATACCTGTCAGGCTTTGACCGGAAAACCTGCAAAACCGTCGCCATCGAAGTCGGGATGCAGAACTCCGGTCTGGCTGTTGTACTGGCTACCAAATTCTTTATGCCTGCCGCTGCTCTGCCGGCTACATTCTTTAGCATCTGGCATAACATCACAGGCTCTGTTCTCGCAGCCTGGTGGGCAAAGACAGATACCGTTATTCAAACCGGTGAGCAATAGATCTGATCTCTTCTATAATCGCCCTCAGCCCATTGCCCCGTGATGGGCTCAGATGGCTGTAGAGGTCCAGACTGGCAAACCAAACTTCTATATCAAAACGACTGATGTCTTTTGGTGTACAACCATTAAAGACGGAAATCACGATAGCGATGAGCCCCCTGATCACTCGGGCATCAGAATCCGCAGCGAAGAACAGCTTCATGGACTGCTCGTCATAAAAATGATGTAACCAGACGGCACTTTCACAGCCATGAAGTCGTGACTCTTCGGTTCTCATCGTTTCTGGCAGGGAAGGCAGTTTCTTGCCAAGCAGCATAATATGAAGGTACTTTTCCTGCCAGTTTCGGGCATTGGTGATTGTCTGGAAAATCTGATTTTTCGTAAACTCGGCAGCATGTTCACCTTCAAGCTGGTTGAAGAAGGCTGAATCGGCTTTAACCTCTTTGCTCAGGGGAGAAGCATCAAACTCGCCGTTCACAATACGGGTCAGCGCTAACAGGAAGGCATCCACATCAGCAAGTGTGTTATAGAGAGAAAAAGAAGCTCTGACGGTTCCTGACAATCCCAGATGCTCCATCAACGGCATGGTGCAATGATGGCCAGTCCTTACGGCAATACCCTGTTGATCCAGCAATAGACCAATATCCTGATTGTGAAACCCTTCGACTACAAAAGAGACGACAGACACTTTCTCTCTGGCTTCCCCCACCAAAGTGACTCCGGGAATTTTTCTCAAACCAGCTTCCGTTTTTCTTCTCAGCCTGTCTTCATGCTCAGCAATCTGTCCCATATCCAGTGACCTCAAAAAACGGATAGCTTCCCCGAGTCCGATCACGCCGGACACATTGGGAGTACCCGCTTCAAATTTGAAGGGTAAGTTGTTGAATGAAGTGCCGCTGAAACTGACCCGCCGAATCATTTCTCCCCCGGCCTGCCAGGGTGGCATGTCTTCCAGTAAAGCTTTACGACCGTATAGAACACCGATACCGGTTGGGCCAAATACTTTATGACCGGAAAAAACATAGAAGTCACAGTTAAGTTTCCGTACATCAATGCGAGAGTGAGCCACTGCCTGGGCGCCATCCACCAACACCAATGCGCCCCTGGCTTTGGCTTCAGGAATAAGCGTTTGAAGCGGGTTCACTGTTCCAATCGCCTTGGAGACATGGGTAATAACAAGAATCCTGGTTCTGTCCGTCAACTGTTCACGAAAACTGTTGCTATCAAGCTCTCCCTGCCCGGTGACACTGATGACTTTAATCACGGCTCCGGTTTGCTCGGCGACCAGCTGCCAGGGCACAATATTGGCATGATGCTCCATGGCCGAAAGCAGAATTTCATCGCCCGGCTGCAACTGACTTCTTCCCCAACTTTGAGCGACCAGATTGAGAGCTTCTGTCGCGCCCCGCGTCCAGATAATTTCGTCAGAACTGGCGGCATTCAGGAAATGCTTAACCTCCTCCCTTGCTTCCTCAAAGGCATGGGTTGAGCGAGCACTCAGGTAGTGTGACGCACGATGTACATTGGCATTGGCTTCCCGATAAAAACGATCTATGGCTTCAATGACCGGGAAAGGTTTCTGGGTAGTGGCAGCATTATCCAAATAAACCAACGGATGGCCATGGGCATGCTGTTCCAGAATGGGAAACTGCTTTTTCAGGTTCATATGAGCCTTCCCTGATTCGATTCGGGCATTGTATTGATGAATGCGGATTATTATCAATTGACCGTAGCGACAATATGTTAGCGACAATATTAATATTAAAGTCTGGATTTGTGACGATGCTCAGTCCGTAAATTATGAAGAAACGAGGTGCTATCCACCTTATGGTTGACCGTTTCCAACATTAACCATTTATCGAATGAGCGTAAAACCCCGTACTTTGAGAGGCTGTCGCAAAACTCTAACAACTCGTTCCCACGCTCTGCGTGGGAATGCATACCTCCCCTGAAAAGTGGACTCTGCAGCGCGAGATGGGTATGGGTTCCCACGCTGGAGCATGGGAACCAGAGTTTTGCGACACCCTCTTCACGGCGGGGAGGATGTCAAGCTCGCATAAACGTCAGGGTGTTCTAGAATACAGGCTGCAGCAATGCAACCGGAGATTTAATGATGTCGAGGCAAAATGCAAACCAAACCGTTACGATAGCATTTATCATGGTTTTGTTATCGCTCTGCTCCATGAATGCCTTCTCCGTTGGTAAGGCACAGATAGAATTCTTACAGGGAGCCGGCGACGATACCTTCACAGTGACTACGGGATTTCCAAGAGAATGCATTGACCATGTCTCACCGTGGACTGTGCACACGACCTCAGGAAACATACAAACCATGAATATTTATTACCTTCAGGGGGCAGGCTTCTGTGACGTAGATCCGTCGATCCTGCTTTTCGAGGTAAAAAGTAATCAACACTCTGACAAGCTTGCCCAATTTAAGTGGTTGAAAGATGCGGGTGAAGACCCGACTTTGGTCGAAATCTATGACCCTGATCATTTATTAACGGTTGATGCTGGCGATGTCTATCGTATCAAGGTCACGGCTAGCTATGGTGGCCGGCCTCAACAAGAACTCAGGTAAATCAGAACACTTCAGTGTGAAACAAACTACGAGCTGGCCAGAACATTATCAGGGTAACTAACTGTCAACTCAGATTTTTTTATCATACTGAGAGAGGGTCGACTGCATAATCCAAAGTTCAGCAGGTCAATAGGCACAACCTCTTATTCCAGAACGTTGGAACCAATTAGAAAATAGCGCATTACCTTAAGGATCTGCTGCACACACAATGCGCAACAATACCCAACGCGGACAAAAAACAAAGCTTGTTGGAGCTTCTTTACTCTTGACTGCCGGGCTTCAAAGCGCGTTTGCTGCGACGCCTGCAGGTGAAGAATTCGATTTTGCCGGAGTCCCCTTCCTGTTCAGTTCTGAAGACTGGGGCACCGCCTTGGGTGGTGCCGGACTTATCAAAGGCATTGGACAACCACAGGCCTCTCTGTTCGGAACCGCCATTGCCTCCAGCAATGGTTCCGCGATGGCCTATGCCGGTCTTTATAATCTCATCATTCCCGGTTTTGATCAGATGCTGGTGAGTGTCAATGGGCTTTATGGTGATTACACACAGTCCAGATATTATTTGCCCGGCAATCCTGACTTTTCCGGAGAGCAACCCGGCAGCAATGAGTCGAGTAAGGAAAACTTCATAACCCCTGGCACTATTGAACAAAGCTATTCAGCCCGTTTCAAATACATTTTTCCTATTGCAGAAGGTCGAAACGGTGCACTGTCCAGCCTGAAACAGGATGCACTGGGCAATGCCGCTGCGGGTAAAGTCTGGAACCCTCTGATATCCGGTATCAGCTCTTTCGACATTCAGCCTTTTTACGAAAGTGTGAAACTTGAAGACCACTCGACAGATTCTGCAGACGAAGCTGCCGGTATCAGGCTTACTCTGGATTATGACAATCGTAACGCCAGTCAATTGCCGACCCGGGGCAGTCAGACAACCTTCACCTACACCAGGGACTGGGGTAGCGAAAGCCGTGCCGACTGGACAACCTGGCAATTTGAGTTCAGCAAGTTCTTTAACCTGGGTAGCAATGACTATCTTGACCAGCAGGTCATCGCCTTGAACGCCTGGCTGGCTGATACGCCTACCTGGAACGACACTACCGATGTCAACGGCGTAGAGGAGTACAAGCGCCCCCCTTCTTTTGCCGGAGTCTCTCTGGGCGGCTGGGATAAGCTGAGAGGTTACAACACTGAGCGTTTTCATGGCCGATCAGCAGTGTCTTATAGTCTGGAGTACCGGGCAGTTCCTCTCTGGCAGCCACTTGAGAATCTAGCTGTCATCGGACCTCTGTACGATATTCCCTGGTGGCAATGGACCCTGTTTGTTGATGCTGGCCGCGTTGCTGACGACTTCGACCTGAGAGAACTTCACACCGATATGAAATACAGCGTGGGCGGTGGTATCCGCTTTAAGGTGGAAGGTGTCACTGTAAGAACTGAAATCGCCAGCAGCAAAGAAGACAACCGGCTTCGCATCTTTATTAACCAGCCTTTCTGAGGATTTACCAGTGAGGAAACCCTGCCTCACTGGCTCTGCTACCTTCCCGAGATTTTAATTTTTTCTGGCAGATGCTGACTGCGTGTGTTATACCTGACGACACGTTAAATAACTTGATATGTATTTGTCAGCCATGAAAACCAACCCCATAAGCAACATCATTCTGCTACCAGTCGTGGTGATTAACATCTCTGCGCGGGGGTCTGTTGGCTGACAGATCAGAGTTTCGAGGAACCCCCCGCACCGAAAGGTTCGGGGGGTTTTTTCGTATTTGGGGCCTGAAAACCCGGCAAGTATAAACAAGATAAAAACTCCAAACAGAGAGGATAGAACCATGCTAAACGTAAACAACAAACTGATTATTACTATTCTGAGTCTGGCCACTGTGGCAGTCATCAGCCTTCCTGAACTGCTGCTGATTATCCTCCCTGTTGCCGTTTTTTTCTCTGCGCAGCAATGGTTTGAGTTGAACACTGGCAAGCCTGTTCGCATCAAGTCTGAAGTTCATCCCGGGCGAGGTCAACCCCATGAACGGCGCTAATGTACTGGTAAGAAATCTTACCCAACGCGGAGTCCGGCATGTTTTCGGTTATCCCGGTGGCACAATTATGCCAGTGTATGACGCCCTTCTGGATTCCAATATTGAGCACCTTCTTTGCAGACATGAACAGGGAGCCGCTTTCGCTGCTATTGGCTATGCCAGAGCCAGTGGCAAAACCGGAGTCTGTATTGCTACTTCCGGTCCTGGCGCAACCAACCTGATCACCGCTTTATCTGACGCCATGCTGGACTCCATCCCCCTGGTAGCCATTACAGGCCAGGTGCCTGTTGCCATGATGGGAACGGATGCCTTCCAGGAAATCGATATTCTGGGTATGACACTGGGTTGCACCAAGCACAGCTTTCTGGTGACAGACCCGAATGATATCTGCGAAACCCTGAACAAAGCTTTCGATCTGGCTCAATCTGGCCGCCCGGGTCCTGTTCTGGTTGACCTGCCAAAAGATATTCAGCAAGCAGAAGCTCACTATGCACCACCGCTCAACGTGATAGAAGAGAGAGCTGCCGAAAGTTATGACAAAATTGATACAGCCCTCTCATTGCTCCGCAAGAGCAACAAGCCTCTTGCTTATATCGGTGGTGGAGCAGGCATGGCTGATGCGGTAAACGAACTCAGAACATTCCTGACAGAAACCTGTCTTCCCAGTGTTTGTACTTTGAAAGGTATCGGAGCGGTTTGTCCTGAGGATCAGGGCTACCTTGGTATGCTAGGTATGCATGGAACCCGGGCTGCCAATCTGGCAGTGCAGGAATGCGACTTGCTGATAGCCATCGGAGCCCGCTTTGATGACCGGGTCACAGGCAGGCTTGAGAGCTTTGCACCCGATGCGAAAGTCATCCATCTCGATATTGACCCGGCAGAATTTGGTAAGCGTCGCCTGGCTGATGTCAGCCTCGGTGGTTGCTTAAAGAAGAATCTCAAAAGCCTGACCATCGCCTTAGAAAAGGGTGACTGGTTACAACACTGTATAGCCAGCCGCGCTGCCAGCCAGTGGGTTTATGACAAACCCGGTAAGGATATCTTTGCGCCTCTGCTTCTGAAACAGTTATCTGAAGCCTCCCGCGAGAATTCTGTCATCAGTTGTGATGTGGGTCAGCACCAGATGTGGGTAGCCCAGCACATGAGCTTCTCTCATCCTAACAACCATCTCTCCAGTGCCGGGCTTGGCACCATGGGCTTTGGTCTGCCGGCAGCGATAGGCGCGGCCATTTCAAGACCGGAAGACGATGTGATACTGGTTTCCGGAGATGGCTCTTTCATGATGAATGTGCAGGAGCTGGCTTCGATCAAAAGAAAACAGCTCCCCGTCAAAATTGTCTTACTCGACAACCAGCGGCTGGGCATGGTGAAGCAATGGCAGGAACTCTTCTTTGACCAGCGCTACAGTGAAACTGACCTTTCGGACAATCCTGATTTTGTTACGCTGGCCAATGCATTTGGCATTGAAGGCAGAATGATTACCGAACGACATGAAGTGCTCCCGGCCCTGGAAGAAATGCTCCTGGCTCCGGGACCAAGAATGCTTCATGTCTGTATTGATGAGCGAGAAAACGTCTGGCCCCTGGTGCCACCCGGCGCCGCCAACCACGAAATGATGGAGGCAAGAGCATGAGCGATTCCAAAACCCACTACTCTCTGACCATCCAGTGTCATAAAAAACCAGAGGTGATGGAGAGACTCCTGCGGGTAATCAGACACCGGGGATTTGATCTCGAGAGCCTATCCATGAGCAGCTCCGAGTGTGGGAAAATGGTTTCTGCTGCACTTGATGTCTCCGGTGAGCGACCTGTTGAGATGCTCACCCGTCAGATAGAAAAGCTATATGATGTTCTTCAGGTGTGCCAGCCCCCGACAACGGAAGCAATCGCCCGGGAAAGTATCATTTGAGAACAGGGTCAGGAAAGGCGTGCACCTGGCCTTTTCCGACTTTCTTCTGACTCATTGGCAAACATATACAGCTCTTTGCTCCGGATATGTTCCAGCAATGCATCACTGATGAACTCCCTCATCCAACGATGCGCCCTGTTCATCTCCCAATACTCTGGCCAGACAATATCGAAGCTGACTTCCGGGATAATTTTTGGGCAATCACGGATCACATAGCCTGACAGATCGTCCAGGAACATGGACAGTGAAGCCGGAGCCATGAGCACACAGTCTGTTCCCTTGATTAACGCCAGACTGATCGAAAGACCGGGTGACCAGGTTTTCACCTGCACCTTGCTCAGGAAATGGTTGATCTCGCTCTGTTGATGCAGATTGATATTGTCCCGTTGTACCACAAAGGAAAAAGACTTCAGAGCCTCTTCTGAAAAAGACTCATGGGCCAAGGGATGGTTTTCACAGAGAATCAGGCACATCCGATCTTTCATCAGTGAAAAGCTGGATAATCCTTCTTCCCGAACGCCCATATAACCAATGGACAGATCCAACTTTCCGGCTGCAACATCAACAGCGGGATTGATGGCTTGCAATTCAAAGGTCAGCCCGGGTGCCACCGCCCATATTTTTTGCAGTACTTCTGGCAGAATTCGCTCCAGCACCGTGTGCCCCGAAGCAATCCGGAAATGTCGCTGGGTAGTCGCAATATAAAATTGCTGGTTTTCAAAAATACTGCTCGCTTCCGTGACCACTCTGTTCACATCTTCATGCAGTGACGTAGCTTTCTCGGACAAAAAAATCCGATTGCCTTTTCTCACCAGAATCGGATCATTCAATGCTTCCCGCAACTGGGCCAGAGTTCGACTCATGGCAGACTGGGTAACACACATCATCTGCGCTGCTTTGGAAACACTCTGGGTGTCCAGCAGGGCTTTCAGGCCGGGCAGCAGGTTCAGATTCAGTCTGGAAAGGTTCATAGATACAGCAGAAGGATTGATAGAAAATAAAAGTATGGCCAAACAGCCCTACATTACGAATAAAAAAAACCTTTCAGAAAACCTTTCATGAAAGCTATGGTGGCCAAATGTATCACCTTAAATCAACTGTTAGAAGATCTACTTGATGCCTTTAGGTAACACCCGAAATTCGCAAAAGTACAAATACTTATTTAACCTTTCATTTGATCCGCAATCAGGTACACTGGAATTGTGCACTCGTTTACAGGCATTACTGAAAGCGCAGTTAAGGAGGGTCCATGAACCATAACAAGTACAAAGAACTGCAGGATCTGGTAGACAACTACCTGGACTCGGGGTTATCAGCCAGAGAGTATGTTGAAGCCTGTGTGGATGCAGGCGATATCAGCGCTGCAGAAGCCCTGAAGTTGCTGTCTGTTCTCAGGGAAGCTCAATCTGTTACCTTCAAGTTGGCCGAAGTCGCGGACTATGAGAACCCCGGACTTCAAATGACGCTCATGCGCAAGGGAGAGGAGTATGAACATGATAATCCTCTCTTTAATATCACTTTTGATGAAAGCCTCGATCCTGACAGGGAGGAAGTGATCGATCTATTACAGAGCTTTGCCAAGGATCTGGCAGTGCTGGCAACCCGTGGGGAGCTGAACGAAGCCGAAGCAGTGGACTCTATTGATGAGAGCCCTGAAGAATGGCTTGATCACCCGAACATAATGCCAGCCAGTGAAACCCGTCATTAACCGGATACTTTATGTTCATCACTGAGGTAGATGAAACTAACAACTTCCTGGAGGCCTGAGCTCCAGATAGAATTTGCAAAAGCGCCCGTTCAAGGGCGCTTTTTACTTTGGGAGCCTTTCGGACTGAACTCAAAAGCGCGCCAGACCCAGATCAAAAAAAACTCTTCTGAAACAACTGATCAAGACGCTTTAACGCATCAAATGCGTGAAGACCAGAAAGTCTGATACCCAGAGTCTCACCACAGACCAGCTCAAGACCCAACAGTTTGACCAGACTTCTTCCATTGACATAGTCACCATTCTTACTGACATTGCGGACATAAACACGGGCATCATAGTGCGTCAGGGCAGCAATAAAGGCACTGCCGCACCGGGCATGTAGACCATTAATGTTGTGGATAAGATACTCTCTGGTCAGCTCATTGCTTTTCGTGGATGTACGACTGACCCAGCCTCTCTTACAGGTTTCCCTCTGGCTCTGGCTCAAGTAAGCCTTTTGCCATTCGCTGAGATTGCCCAGCCCCGGTAATGGTTTGCCCTCGAGTGCATCGACAATTATTTGAGGCTCACGGGTACGGGCCAGATAATGACAGAGAGGTCGATTGTCCAGAACACGGGTCAGACCACCCAGTATCCTGAGGTGTTCATGGCAGTGGGCAGCTATACCAAAGGCCAGAAAAACAGGTTGATTCACGCCCCATTCAACACCTTCAGGAAACTGAATGACAACTACGCCCGTTCTCTTAATGGCGTGGCGAAGTTCTGGCATGCCATGAGGTATAGCGATACCGTTATCCAGAAATGTGGAAGCAAGGCTCTCCCGGGCGTGGATACCCGGAAGGTATTCAGCTGAAACCAAACCGGTTTCCAGCATTTTTTTGCCAGCTAATTGCAAAGCCTCCTGCTTGCTATCGGCTTCCTGCTGTAAAAATATCTGCCTTTTTTCGAGTTTTAACATCAGTGAAAGAACCGCACTAAACCGTCCCAGCCAACATACTATAGCCGAAACGCAAAAGGGCATTTATAGCCAGTTATCCTTCCGGTCAGAGTTTTTATAGTCAACGCCTCTACCAAGGTAGACCGGGTCGGGACAGAATTCACTATCGAGGTACAAATCCTGACGTCAGGCTGAGTCAACTCTCAGCAATTGCAGGCCCGCCTGCCCTTCAACCTGATGGGTGTTAATTGCTAACTGGCCTCTGGCCATTGCGCGTTTTAACCAGAAATTGGCCAGCCAGGGACCCAGTAGAGGTACTCTGGCACCACGAACCTTAATGAAGGGTTGCCTGAACTGAACAATATCCTCTTTCAGGGGAGCCTGAACAGATAGAGCCAGGTCTGATCCCAACAGCCAGCTAAACAGCAAAGGCAACTTCCCAAGCACCTTGAGGGCAGGTACTTTCAGAGCAAAACTCACTTGCGGTGTATCCCCCTTGACCGCTAATTTCATCTGACTGACTTCTGGACAATGGCTTAGATCACCCAAATAAATCTCTGTCCTCGACAGTGCTGCTTTTTCAGGGTTTTCCTGAAGTGTGCTGAACGCTCGCTCCTTGCGTTCAGGTTCTGACTTTATATTGCTATGACTCACGGAACTTTCGGTAAGAGGAGCCTGTATTTCTTCGGGTATTTGAGGAGGCAACCCGGTGCTGATGTCAGCCTTTTCATTGATTACAGGAGTCACTTCAATCTCTTTGGGAAAGGATGACGGTATCTCATGGGTCGATAGTTCTTTCTGTTCGTCCGGAGCAGAAAGCGGTTCCGGTTCACCCAGCAAGCCCAGGCAAAGCAGGTTCATGATCTGATTGGACGACTGAGGATTCATACCCATTTTTTCCTGGAACAGCTGATCCAGTTCACTGACCCTGTGCGGCTTGCCCATCAGATCAGAGATAGCAAGGGCCACCCACTCCTTATCTGCAACCGAGCGCTCTCCGGCTTCGACACGAACATCTCCGGCAGCCAGACAGGCCACGCTGCCCAGGTCGACAGAAAGATAACTGGCGATACCAAGAGGATTATGGGTACCAATGGAGCTGTAATGTTCAGAGGTACAAGCCTGATACTGTTTCCATAACCGTTCCAGTTTCCGAAACTCAAGAGGAAAGTCCAGTTGCAGTAATTGGTGAACAATCTCTCCCATTGGCGGATTCACTTTCACAGAGACATCTTTCAAGCTGACGGGAAACGCTTCACGGATACCTGACACTTCGTTGACCAGCCCCAGGTTCAGGACGACATCGGGCACTTTGATTGCCAGCACACTATCCTCACCCAGACGGAATCCGGAAAACTTCAGAGAGGCGGAAGATAACTCGCCATGGGCTGTGTCTGTAAAGTCGATGCGCTGCTCACCAAAACCCATTGATGCAGAGGTAGAAGGGTCTGATGCCTGCTTTTTGGCAAGTCCTCTTAAGGTATGAAAGAGCTTCAGGGCATTTTGGTAAGAATGGATGGATTGGCCAGCATTGGCTTCGCGATACATCATAGCCGCAGTCCGCTGTTTCTGCTTCGACAACTCTTCTTGCCTCTGCTGAAGCAATTTCCGGGCGCGTTGCAGATCTTTCCGGCAAGAGGTCAACATGACCTGGCAAGCCTTTTTCTCCTTGCTTTCCTTCATCCCCGGAAGATCTTCTTCCAGCATCTTTACCGTCTTTTCTCTTGACTGATACAGACCGACCGTAGCATTGGCTTTTACAGCAAAGCCATCTTCCCGCTCTCTGGACTTTTTAAGACTGTCAGCACCCAGCTCTTTTTTCCAGGTCGTCACCATCGGAGCAAATAATCGGATGACCGCTTCTCCCATCGCTTGCATGAACAGGTCTGACTTCACCCCTCTCTCTTCCGTTTCCAAGCCATCAACCGAGCATTGAATAACATCACCCAGATGCCTTTTTGCATCCGATCCTGATGTCTCTGCATAGAGAGCTCCAAAGGCCTCAGAGCATTTTTTGTAGGCGCTGAAAGTCTCTGTCTTTCTACAGGTCAATAAGTGGTTCAGTGGCTCGGCAAGGGGTTCGCCAATACAAACACGACAGCTCCCCTTTATTTTGATGGGGCCAACCGCTTTATCTTCTTCCAGGGAAAAGCAATCGGCAGAGATTTCGGGTACTTCCAGCTCCAACTGCCCCTTCTCAAAACAGAAACGACTGGTATTAAGGACCAGATTTTTAACCTGAATGTCATAACGGTCAGGATCGGTCACTTTCACATCACCCAGACGCATCTCAAACACCTTTCCCCGATGCTTGTCCTTCTTGTTTCTTTTGAAAACATCTTTCATTAGTGCAAGGGCTTGGATACCGGTTGAAATATTCTCTTCCAGCACCTTCATACTCTGCTCAAGTTTTCTTTTACTGACTGGAAGCGACTGCCCATAAGAACGCACCTGTTCAGCGGATCTTGTTAAATAAGCCTTTTTGAGAACCAGCTGTGCCTTTATGCTCAGTTGCTTTTTAACCAGAATAATGTAGTGATTCATCTGCTCAGGCGTCAGGACCTCGATACTTTTGCGTAGCCTTTGCAGTGACTCCTCAGCAAGCTTCAGACTGTGCTCCAAGTCTTCGATATCCCGCTTGAATGACTCCTGATTCTCAAGCTCATCATTGATTAAATTGCGAAACTCTTTCTGAGTGGCACCGGTAACCGATGAAATGGCAGAGCTGAAAAAAGAGATAAAACTGGACGACAGTGAACTGAGCGCACGGGTCAACAGGCCGGGTTTAACCTGGACTGTCTCTATTCCTCTTTCAGCCAGTGATCGGAAAGGTTGATATTCTGAACGAGACAGGATCTGTTTGCGGGTTGTGTCTTCCTTGCGAACCCCCTGAACCTCATTATCCAAGTCCGAAGACGGAGGCTGATACAGGGGCTTTCTGCCGGTTACTTTATTGCCTAATTTCATTACCTTTTATTAACCATTTCCCTGGTAGGCGAGTGTCTGAAACACTGGTTTAATACGCCTGTAACGTTAGTGTAACAATTTAAAAAGCCTGACATGCACAGACTCAGCTCAACGACCGATTGCGGCGGGTCTGCATGTTTTCGCTAACGTGTTAGCGTGGTTGCGCATCGCCAAAAGTGATGCAGCAAGATGTAAAAATAACAAGAAACAATAATAATAATATGCAATTTCACAAACTTAAGTTGGCTATTGGAGTTGCGCTAGGAGCCGCTAACTTCCTGGACTTAATTTTCTATGCCAACCCTGGCGATGGCGATGAATACTTGCCGCGTCCGGCGAGCACCAGCTCAAGCGTGACGGCTTTTAACCAGAGCTTAAAGCAGCAGTTAGCAACCAGCATGGCGCAGATCACCACATCTGAGCCTGACGCCCGCTGTTAGAGGCACCGCCAGGATCGGCCCCTTTTGGCTGGGACGATGGCAAAGCCTTTATGATCCAGGATGTGAATATGGGCAACACAGATCCCATTGATCACTGGCTGGCGATGAACCGCGCCAACAATTTAAAAGAGTTCCAACAAACCTTTGTCGATTATGATGGCTTGATTTTTAACAACACCATGTATGCCGACAAAGAGGGCAACGCTTTTTACATTGATGACTCTGCAGTCCCCGGGCTTTGTGAGGCGGCAGTGGCGACACTGCGCACCTCACCAGAGTTAAATGCCCTGCGTGAACAGGCGGGCTTTACCGTACTGCCAGGTGATAACTCATTCTTTGCCTTTGATGGTTCAACGCCCTATGAGCGCTCACCCAAGTTGCTGCGCAGTGATTTTGTGCAAAACTCTAATGACTCACATTGGTCAACTAACCTTGCCCAGCCACTGGAAAATTTCTCACCTATGTAAGGGGAAGAGCGTGGTCAACTTCGGTTACGTGTCGTCAGTGGTGACACCTTACCTTCCGGGTTAACCACCGAGGGATATCCTATTCGTTTTGGCTCAAGCTGGATGTATGTGGTGAGCTTTACGGATTCCGGCCCGAAGGCTAAAGGCATATTAACCTACTCGCAAACGAACAATATGTTGCGCCCTGAGTATACAGATCAAACTCAGCTTTACTCATCAGGTCAGGGGCTCAGACCTCTGCTTTATAGCGAAGATGAGATTGCCTTGGGTTTGGTATCGACATTGGAGTTAAACACCCAAAAGCAGTGAGGCTTAATTGCACTTGCCAAAAACGCTCAAGGCTGGCTTGAGCGTTTTTTATTGACCTAATGTCCGTTCAGTTATACGACCAACACATCTCAGTTGTCTGGTGCGACACTCTGAGAAATGCCTTCACTTGATTTTCACTCACCCATTCTACAAACCAGTTAGTCAGGTTTGCCATATATCCCTGTGCTTTCTGCTCTGCCCCGCGTTCCGGACTCCCGGCATCACCCAGGCCTAACCCGAGACTTTTGAACAAGATTCAAACGCTTCTGTCGCTCAACATGGTCCAGCTCCAGCTGATAATGCTGCTTCCTGAGCCTGCGATTAACCAGAAAAGTCGCCAACCAAACAGCCGGGTTTAAGGAAGTTCGCTTCTTCAATTGAACAAAAGGTGACTGCAGTTGCAATTCTGAACTTTTTCGGTCAATCGGCAGAGTTACCTCTACAGCCACCTCTTTTTTGCCGAGGAAAAAGCCCATCCACCAGGACAGCTTTTTCATCAAACTCCAAGGAGCAATACGCATTTCAAAATCAGCGACTCTTTTTCCTTTTTCTGTCCGGAACCTTGGATTAATCACTCCGATGCACTCGTCCAGGTCTTTGAACTTTAAACCTTCTGGTGGTTTTTCTGTGGCAGGTTTAACTGAGGCCCGGGACAGGTGCCGATTGGTCGCTGCGTTTGCCACTTCGGATGGTTTGACTTCTTCGGGTAACGATGATGAGGATGGAGTAACTGCCCGGTTTTTTCGAGCATTCACCAGGATTGACTGAAGCCTTTCCGGCTCAGCGACGGAAGCATCCACCGTTACCTTCCAGGGAGACTCAGGATTTACCGCCGCTGTGCCTGATGGAGTGGTTAAAACAGATTCAGACTCTGAGATCTCAGCATTTGGGGTTGTATTCTCTGGTGGCTCAGTCTCTGGAACAGGGGTGGTCACTTCCGAACTCTGAGTGACCTCTTGCTCCGGCAGTGGGGAAGTCCGTGGGATTGGTGGCTCTTGTCCAGAAAATGGCAAGACCAGATGTTCCAGTTTTTCAGGTGCAAAAACAGCACTGTCAGCAAAAACACCTTCCTCACAAAGCTTCCAGACTTTCTGCTGAGACTCTTTGGTTAAACCTGCCGATGCCAGTGCTGACGCCATAGCCTCGGCATCAACATTCGCCGAGAGAAGTTCTCCGGTTTTCTCGACAAACGTCTGCCTGTGCTGCTGATACGGGCTAGCTTCCTCTCCTGAGAAAGCCACCTCTCCCTCGCGGGTCAGGCAGGCAACCTTCCCCAGATCAATCTCTAAATAATCGGAGGTTTTAGTCCCACCCGAGCGCTTCTTTTTCTCCGCCTCCCTATAAATGGGCAGAACGACTTTTTTCAGCGTTTTGGAGTCCACTGGAAACTTCAGCTGCAACAGTTCCTTCACCAGAGGTCCAAAGGGTGGCTGAATTTTGATCGATGCACCTCTAACGATGACCGGTACCGACTTTTTCTCTCCCGTCACTTCATTCTGAAGAGTGATATGGCTGGCCATTTCGGGAATAGTCAGCTCCGCGACACCGGATGGACTGAAAGAAAAATCAGACACGTTGACCTTAAGCTGGCTCAATTCAACAGAACTGGTATCCGATACGGGAATCTTCATTCCCGGAATAGCAATATGCTTTTGTCTGCCTGTCGGGCTGCCATTAGCCACAGCTGCCAGCCCGTAGACCAGATCGATCATCCCCCGGTTCATATCAAATGACGAGTCAATATTCTTTGATCGTTGTTGCTGAACGCTTCTTAACTGTTTGCTGTGGGTTAACTCACGGATTTTGACTTCTCTCAGTTCCTCTACCGCTTTCAGAGCTTTGGTCGCTTGAAGACTCAATTGTTGACATTGGTCTTTTGCTTCACCCCCAGGCAGGCTTTCTATATCTTCCAGCAGTTGATGAAGATCGTCTTTGCGCTCTTTTTCTTCTTTGTCCAAACTTTCGCAAACCACTTCCAACCCTTTATGCTTCCATTGCTTCTCAAGATCCAGTGCAACAAGAGGAAGCTCGGAGCTTCCTGACATGAACGGGATCATCAAATCAAGCAGCGAGTGAGCAAACGAAGCGTCTTGCAGCGCAAGGGTTTGTCCATCTTTTTTTTCTAACTGAAGGCTTTTAATCGACACTTCAGCCATATCAGCCACATTGGCAGGCTTCAGCTCTTTGCTCATGGCATTAATATATATGGGAGCTTTCGCGATGTTCTCGGTCAACACCTTGCGCAAGTGTTCACTGATCGGTGGCTTCAGTTTGAGACTGATTCCTCCGGACAAAGTCATTGGCTCAACCTCGCCACTGGCCCCCATTGACGATAAGTCTGCCCTGATATCGGCAATATCCAATATCAGCTCTTGCGTGGGAGACATATAACACTGCTCAATAAAGACACCGATGTTTTGTACCTTCAGCTCAGCACCGGAGGACAGTGTGGTCGACAGGTTCCCCAGGTTGAGGTGATAAACCTTGCCAGCAGGCAATCCTTTTTTGGACTTCCCAAAGACCTCTTGAAGCCCATGTATCAGTTTAAGTCCGGGACCCATTTGCTTTTCGATCAACTTCAGGAAGTCCTGTGTCTCTTTCCTGATCGCCGTACCCCAAACTTTCAGGAGAGGCTTCGTCTCCTCTATCTCATTTAAGTTTCGCTCTAGCCTGCTCAGCTGAGCTCTTAATTCAAAAAGCCTTTCTTGGAGTTTTGAAAATTTATCCTGCTTTTTAGTTTCCAGACGGGGAAGCTTTTTTCTCAATCCCTTCAGTTCAGTCTGAATGGATTTCATCTCATACTGTAATTTCTTCAGATTCTTTTTGTTCTCGTTGGCAAACTGTTCATTTCTCTTTAAATTATCATCGGCCCTGTTGCCAGTCTTACCGACTCCGGCTCGGATAAACTTCATCGCTAACTTGGAAAATCCTGTCAGGAGGGTGGCCCAGAAGCCTCCCTCCACATTCTCAATGACAACATCCCGTTTGTGGATAGGCACATATTGGAGGTGCAGACCTGCTTCCCCCTGCAATAGCGAGTCGGTGGTTTCGTCAACAGAGACATCCCGAGGCCCCATTTTAGCCTTGGTTGGTTGAGTAGAAGGTAGCGATTGATTTTGAACTGTTTGCTGCCTGCCCCCGAGGCCATTAACAGGTAGATTGGAGCCACCAGTTGTCATATCATCATCCATGATCAGAGAGTTTTTTTTATATCGCCACATTGCCACTGAGCTTGAAACAGACAATCTCGCCCCACCTTTGATGACCATGACCCACCAACAAAGTCTCTGGAGCACAAACAGTTAAGAACAGGTAATTGCGGCAGGTTCTGGGAGTTTGTCAGTGGCGTCAAAGTACCAGAGTATATCCCTGCCCACTCGGCGGGTCGTGTTAATCAAGGTGAGTTCGACGCAAAAAAAAAGACAAGGCAGACCCCTGTGATTTAACTGTCTTTCGGTTGCACTTCTCAGATAGCTAACCAGAGGCTTGCTGCATTCTTTGCATCGAATTCAGTTCTGAGTAGTCAAGAAATACTGCCTGACACCATGGGTGAGCGCAGGCAATCAATCATTTCACTTCAGCTCAGTGACTTGCCTCGTTCCATTCTCACTGCTGGTCACCAGGCGAAAGCCATCGTCGATGAAGTCTACGAAATTGACCGGCCCATCATGTTGAACGGTGGTTTTTTCTACCCATGATCCGTCGACCATCTTGTCACAGACTTTTGCCGTGTGATCGTCACTGGCAGTCACCACATGCATTTCATCAGCGCTGAAGGTTGCTAATGTGATCGGCCCGTCATGGGAAATGGCAGTTTTGGTTACCCATGCTCCGTCGGCCCCCAGGTCATGAATTCCCGCCATGTGATCGTCGCTGACAGTGACCACATGGAGCTTATCGCCGCTTAAGGTGGCTGAGTTGATATGACCTTTAGAGGCAATGCTAGCCTCTTTTGCAAAGTAACCGCTCATTTGAGGACGTCTTCAAAAATCACAACCTGACTGCCAGCCTTTCCCCTGCAAACAACGCAGGAGATACCTAACGTGAAGCAACTGACAAAACCCTTTACCCGTCTCAACCCTGAGCAGTGGCAACAGATCATTGATCAGCAAATAGCCAGTGGCTTGAGCCAGAAAGCTTTTTGCCAAACTCAAAACATAAGCCTGGCAACATTCACAAACTGGAAACGCAAACTCAGGAATTACAACAACACTGACTCCTTTGATATCGCTCAGGCTTCTGCCCCGGAATGGGTTGAAGTCCCAAACGGGCTGACTGAGCCTCCAGCCAGCTTAAACTGGCAGTTGGAACTTGAGCTGCCCGGTGGTGTTATTCTTCGTATGCGTCGCTGATCATGTTTTTTCCAGAATCTCAGGTTCGGATCTGGCTCTACAACCGGCCCACCGACATGCGTAAATCCTACGACGGCCTGTCTGCCCTGGTGAGAAACAAACTTGAAGAAGACCCACTCAGCGGCCAGCTGTTTGTCTTCATCAACCGCAAACAAACCCAGTGCAAGGTGCTGTATTTTGATCGCAGTGGATACTGTATCTGGAGCAAACGACTGGAACAGGGTCAGTTTCATACTCATGCAGGCAAATCCATCAAGCAAACAATGGCGTGGACAGATCTGAAGCTCATCCTTGAAGGCATTGATACCCGCTGCGTTCAGCAATATAAACGCTACAAACATCAACCGTCCCGTTACACAAAAGGAGAGTCAAAGGTCTATCTTTAACCGCCATGAAATTACCTGTTTCGACCCCCGGCACCACTGACCAGGACCTGCTCCAGCAGATCCTGGTCTTGCTGTCGGAGCGTGATCAGGAAATAGCTTCTCTTAAACATCAGCTGGCCTGGTTTAAACAACAGCTATTTGGTGAAAAATCCGAAAAGCGCCTGATTGAGAATCCGGACCAGCTGGCGCTGGGAGAAATCCTTCAGGACAAGCCTGAAGAGCAGGAAACTCCCACAGAAACCATCACTTACGAACGGCGGAAAAAGAATCGCCCTGAAGACTGTGTGACCGATCAGGGACTGCGCTTTACTGAAGATGTACCGATTGAACTCATCCCGATGCCTGCTGCAGAAATGAAGGGTGAAGACGCAGACCAGTACGAAATCATTGACTACAAGTACACCTATCGGCTGGCGCAGCGCCCTGCCAGCTATGTCATCCTGAAATATCAGCGCGAAGTCGTTCGCCATAAGCCCAGCCAGACGCTAACAACGGTAGCCGCACCATCAGGATTATTTGATCGCAGCTTTGCCGATGTCAGCTTTATCGCAGGTCTGCTGGTAGAGAAGTACCGCTTTCACGCACCGCTTTACCGCCAGCATCAGAAACTTGAGTCCAGTGGTATTACCATCAGCCGTGGAACCCTGACACATCTTGAGCAGCGTGCCGGGCAGTTACTCAAACCCATCGCTGACGAAGTGCTCAACAGCTGTCTGGAAAGTCATGTCCTCACTCTGGATGAAACGCCCGGAAAAGCGGGCCGTAAAAGCAAGGGCAAGATGCAAAGAGGCTACTTCTGGTGTTTTTACGGAGACCAGAATGAGATAGCTTTTACCTTCTCCACCACTCGTTCTGGCAGGGTCGTAGAGCCTTATCTGAAAGAGTATAAGGGGGTCTTGCTGACCGATGGTTATTCGGAATACGACCGCCTGTGCATGAAATATCCCAAAATCATCCATGCCCAGTGCTGGACACATAGCAGGAGGTACTTCGTCAAGTCACAAGAGGTCGAGCCAGAAGCCGCAAAAGAGGCGCTGGACTGCATAGGTGCGATCTATCAAGTCGAAGACGAAATCCGCAAAGCTGGGCTGCAAGGCGAAGCAAAGCAGGAATACCGCCAACAGAATGCCAAGCCACTGGTTGATCAGTTCTTTAACTGGCATAAAGAACAACTTCGTCGCCTGAATCTGGTGAAAAGCAACCCATTGAGCAAGGCTCTTGGCTACGTGAACAAACGGGAAAAAGAGCTACGGCTTTATCTGGATAATCCGGATGTCGCCATTGATACGAATCACCTGGAGCGAAGTCTCAGGTGTATCCCGATGGGGAGAAAGAACTGGCTTTTTTGCTGGACAGAAGAAGGGGCAGTCAATGTAGCCGTGTTCCAGACGTTAATCGTCAGTTGTCTTCTTGCAGGCATTGATCCATACAAGTACTTCGTCGATGTGCTTCAGCGCATCAGTTACCATCCGGCTCGAGATATCCGGGAGCTAATCCCGCGAATCTGGAAAGAGAAATTCGGGGCCAATTCGTTAAAATCCGATCTCGATAAGTAGGGGGAGTCTATACCCTGCTTGAACGCTTACTTTGCAAATGACCCATCGGCCTTCCGATTGTAGATATTCGCTATGCCATCGGTATTGATGGTCACCACACGGCGGTCACTGGCTCTGTCACCTTGAAGCTGGGAGCCTGCCTGTTGTAAACCTTGATGACTTAAAAGTTCACCCTGGTCAGCTTTAGTAATAACCCATCCGAAACCAGCACCTGTTTGTTTGCTCTGTGGCTGAACAGGTTTTGTCAAGTCTGAGGTTGAAACCCCAACAGCGGCGGGTGTATTTACGTTATTCATATAAAGTTCCTTTCATTAAGTTAGTTTTATCCTTGATTGCAAGGATATTGATTTGAAGATCATCCAACATTGATGTCCTTCGGTAACTCAGAGTTGCCTTCAGGATAAAAGTTCATAACATTGATGTAAGCGCAACTAACAAGAAGACAGGACGCTGATGATCTGCTTAAAAAACGTGAGTTCGACGCAAAAAAAAGACAAGGAAACCCCTTTGATTAAACTATCTTTTATAAGTACTCAGCCATACGGAATCGAATATTTCTGGCTTATTGGGCAGGTGCTCTGCAAGGCGCAACGACGGGAACATAGCAAGCTATGTGACCAGAGTTGCAACGCATCACGACTGCATGGATGCAGGAGCTAGAGCAACGCAGGAGCAGTTGCCGCGAGTGCCTGAACAATGAGTCAGAAAATATGATTTCGTATGGTTGAGTACTTAAGACGCTATACTTCCATCGCGCCTTACTCGCCACAAAGAGCGCTTTTTTATGAACACTACTTCATTAAAAGTATCGGTCATCGCAGCCTTTCTTCTCAGCGCCATGGCTCTTGCCGCCGTTGTTCAGATCCCAATCGCTCTGGCCTGTACGGGCATTACACTGGTTTCAGAGGACGATGCGGTCATCCAGGCTCGCACTGAAGAGTGGGGATCCTTTGATCTGGAATCAAAAATTATGGTGATACCACGAGACACCGCCTTCACGGGTCTCACGCCTGATGGCAAACCGGGCTTAAAGTGGAAAGCCAAATACGGTGTTGTCGGCATTAATGGCCTGAATAAACCAGCGCTTATTGATGGAATGAACGAAAAAGGGTTAGCCGTTTCAGTGCTTTACTTGCCAGGCACTGCCGAGTTTCCACCCTATGACCCGGCCAAAGCAGCAAACACAATTGGCCCTCAAGACATCAGCAACTGGGTACTTTCTACCCAGTCGACAATAAAAGATATAAAGCAAAATCTTCCAAAAATAGATGTTGCCCCCGTAAAGGAAAAAGGCTTAGGCAATATCGTGCCTCCGATCCATTTCATGATGACAGATCGCTCAGGAGCGTCAATTGTGGTGGAGTACACCCATGGCGGCCAGCTGAATATTTATGACAACCCCGTCGGCGTGTTAACTAACAATCCTGAGTTTCCCTGGCATCTGCAAAACCTGAAAAATTACGTCGGCCTTACCGCTAAAGCCAAACCAGACATTAAAATAGGCGATCTGGAGTTAGCGCCACACGGCGCTGGTTCGGGCATGATTGGCCTGCCTGGCGATTACTCACCCGTCTCTCGATTTGTTCGCGCAGCAGCACTTCGAAACACTGCACGCCCCGTCGAAAATGGCTATGCCGCCGCAATGGAATCACTGCGCATCCTGAACAACTTTGATATTCCTTCTGGTGCAGTACTCGCCAGAGATGAACTCCCCAAAGACGACACAATGGGCTCCACTCAGTGGACGACGGCCATGGATACCAAAGACCTGAAATACTATTACAAAACCATGTTTAACAGCCGTATTCGAGAGATTGATTTCGCATCGGTAGACTTTGATAAACCCGGGATTCGTTATCGCGATTTAGATCTGAAAAAACAGCAGGATTTGAAGGTCGTCGATATTTAATAGTCCCCGTGACATGGGAATGATCAACCCCCGTCTGGCCAGTGAGTATTTTCATTGGGCTATAAGTCTGTTTCTGCACTTACTGACTACTGGCTACAAAACGAGCGACACAACCGGTCGCCTGAATGTCCACATCAGTGAATCTTGAGCGCAATTCCTGCTCCAACCCATCCAGATAATCATTCTGATTGCTGAAGATCCCTTTTCGGTTGTAAACGCCCATTAGAGCTTTTGCCACCAGAGTATGAGGTACATTAAGAATGGTGGCGCCAAACAGTTTTCCCCCTTCATTCAGCAAGGGCTTAACGTGATCGAACACGACAGCTTTGCTATGGATGCTGCCTGGCAGGCAGTGCAGTAAATAGTTCATGCTGATAGAGTTGAAGGCATTGACTGGCAAGGAGGTAAATGGTTTGAAAACGTTATGCACCAGGGTGATGGGTTGATAACGGTTTAATCGCTGCCCGGCATACTCAAGTGTGTTTACGTTCAGGTCTACCAATGTCAACGATGGATGATCGGTTGGGAACTGGCAGCGATCAGGGAAATAACCGGTGCCAACACCTATATCCAGATGCTGGTCGCTGACGTGCTGATTAAACCAGTCCAGGATTACGGGTGTCGGACACTGCCAGATAAAACGGTTGGAAATGCCCAGCACGGCAATATCATAGATATTGAGAACCCGCTTTGAATAAACGGCCTGACCCCTGTGAACTTGTTCTTCCGTTATCTTACCGCCTGGTAAAGCCATAGTAGAGTACTCCACAGTATCTGACTTACTATAGAAAAGATCAGAGTTCGCAACAGTAATGCCCAACAATCTGACTCTGTCCGCATTCGAAAGCATATTTTCATGCACAGGAAGTCAGTCAGCAGCCTCACTGAGACTAAAAAAATAATAGCTCTGAGAATCTGACATAATAAGGAAAGAGAAAAGACCCACTCTGACCAGGAGTCCCCCCTTGAGCTTGAAAACTGTGTTTATCACCGGAGCCACTTCCGGTTTTGGTGAAGCCTGTGCCCGTCGTTTTGCCAGTGAACAAGGCTGGCAGCTGGTAATTACCGGCAGAAGAAAGGAACGTCTGGAAGCACTGGCCAGAGAACTCTCGGCATCCTGTCCTGTTCACTGCCTTGTTTTTGATATAAGAGATGAAGATGCCATTCAGGATGCGCTGAGCAGCCTCCCGGAAGCTTTTTCAGACATTCATACTCTGATCAACAATGCCGGTCTGGCTCTGGGCACTAAACCAGCTGACCAGTGTAATACACGACAGTGGATAAGCATGATCGACACCAACATTAAAGGGCTGGTTCTGATCACTCATGCGCTTTTACCGGCCCTGAAGAAAAACAACAGTGGCAGTATTATTAACCTGGGATCAGTTGCCGGTAATTATCCTTACCCTGGTGGCAATGTTTATGGCGGCACCAAAGCATTTGTAAAACAGTTTTCCCTGAATCTTCGTTCTGACCTTCTGGGGAGTGGCATCAGAGTGACCAATATCGAACCCGGAATGGCTGAAACTGAATTTTCACTCGTGCGTTTCGAGGGTGATCAATCAAAAGCCGATGCAGTGTATAAAGGTATGAAGCCTCTTTCAGCAGAAGATATCGCAGAGAGCATCTACTGGGTCGCAAGCAGACCAGCCCATGTCAATATTAACGCCATGGAAATCATGCCCGTTCAGCAGGCTTTTGCAGCTTTTGATGTGGATCGCAATCAATGATATCTCTGTCTGGAGCTTGCTCTCAGCAGGCTCCTGCTTTAAACACACGCTCTCAAAAAACAACTGTTGAAGCAGGTTATACACAAAATTTTGTAGCCTTATAAACAACAATTAACGTATAAATACGGCTTTCAAAAGGCCCAATATATTCAAGAGACTCTCGTCTGATTATTTTTCAACCAATGCATAAACGCCTTGTAATTTCAGGCACCTCATGAGTTATCCACAAGTAATTCAGTGTGTTAATCAGTTATTTTGTTGAAAACACACCTCAACCCTTTCTACCATTGAGTGCCAGCTACACACCGACCCCAGCGAATGGGTGCATTTCTCCAAACAGCCAACCGGACTCAAAAAATTGACCGCAACGGAGTATTTCTGACTACTGGATACATTGATATCCTACTTCGCGGGAATGACGACCTCAGAGCATGGGAACGAGCTGTTGTAGTTTTGCGAAACTCTCAGAGCGTGGGAACGGGTTGAAAATATCAAAGAAAAATCATTTTTCCTGAATCCAGGTACTGAAGTCCAGCGTATCATTCACAGGATCAATAGAGAACGGTCACTGACCGGCCACATTTACCCTGACAATGTTTTTTCAGGCAAAGTTTCGCCAATGTCGAGATAGACTCATACTTTTTTGCACTATGCAGTCTTTGACAATAATCGACTTTTTAAGGTCTGCCTGAATTTATCGGGATATACATGAAGATACGATCACTTAATCTGCATTCTCAGATAAGCTGCACTGCAACAGTTTCAAAAAACAGCAGGCAGAATACCCTGCTAGTGCTATTCAGCTTATGTCTGGTATTCCTTCTTTTATCGCTCAATCGACCTGCACATGCTCTTTCAACTGAATGGTTAGTGAACCCTCAGCAGCCTGAGGCCAGGGTCAGGCTGCACTTTTCTGGTGAAGCAGACCCGACCACCCGTCAACTTTATGCGGCACTGGAAGTCCAATTATCAGGTGACTGGAAGACTTACTGGCGATCACCCGGCGAGGCTGGTATTCCACCTGAAATCGACTGGCGTATAGAACAGCCACAAGGCAGCAGTAATATAGAAACGGTTGAGTGGCTCTGGCCCGCTCCAGAGCGTATAGAAATGCTGGGACTGCATACCCTTGGCTATAAAAATGGTACGGTTTTTCCTCTTCTGATTCAGGTTAAAGATTTGAATCAGCCGGTCTCCATCAATGCCAGACTGAGGTTGTCTTCCTGCACCACGGTATGCGTACTGACAGATTACGAGATTCAACTGGATTTCACCCCCTCTGATCTGAAAGCAGACCCGCAAGCGTCATTCCTGATTGATAAAGCCCTTTCCCGGGTTCCGACGACTATGCCGGACTCAGGGCTGAGCGTAGAATCTGTTGTATGGAACAAGGAAAACAACAAGGTTGTTGCCACTGCCCACTCTGAGACTGGCTGGGAAAAGGCCGTTGACGTCATCATCGATGGTCAGGAAGAGATTACCTTCGGACTGCCGGAATTTACCATTGAGGGCAACCAGCTTCAGGCCGTCATGAATGCATCAAGCTGGCTGGGTGAATACAACCTGTCAGATGAACCTGTCACCGTTACCCTTCTTAATGGCGACAATGGCCTTGAAAAAACCTTGTCCGTCAAGGAAGTCGCTGCCAGTTCACTGCCAGCAGACACCCGTTCAGCAAGCCTGATGGTGTTACTGGGTCTGGCACTTCTGGGCGGCTTTATCCTCAACCTGATGCCCTGCGTTCTGCCCGTCCTCGGTATGAAGCTTTCTTCCGTACTCCATGCTTCAGGCCAGGAAGCCAAAGTCACCCGCAAGCAGTTTCTGAGCTCTGCGGCAGGCATTGTTTTCTCCTTCTGGTTACTGGCGACGTTTCTCTGGATACTCAAGCTGACCGGCAACAGTATTGGTTGGGGCATCCAGTTTCAAAGCCCCTGGTTTATCGGTTTCATGGTGGCGGTCACTGCCCTTTTTGCTACTAACCTGATAGGCCTGTTTGAAATCCATCTGCCCTCATTCCTGTCGACCAGGCTGGCTACAGCAGGTGATAACAGTACAGCAGGCCACTTTGTTCAGGGTATGTTCGCAACGCTTCTGGCAACGCCCTGTTCAGCGCCATTTCTGGGAACCGCCGTCGCCTTTGCCCTGTCCACCAACAGCTTCAACCTGTTTGCCATATTCACGGCTTTGGGCATAGGTCTTGCCCTTCCGTATCTGCTGATTGCAGCCAGACCCTCTCTTTTGAAGTGGATGCCAAAACCCGGTCAGTGGATGATCAACCTTCGTCGTTTACTGGCACTGATGCTGCTGGTGACTTCGTTGTGGCTAACCAGCCTGCTTCAGGCATTCCTGCCAGTCTATCTGCTTCTGATGATTGCCCTGATTCCTACTGTACTGGTCCTGCATCGCCTGTTGATCAGCTTGATGCCTCAAGCTGGAAAAAGACTATTGCTACTGCCCTCACTGTTCCTGTCAATGGCGATAGTGCTCTTCGGAGCCTGGTCGACCGGTTTGTTCACTGCGGAACAATCGACATCAGACAATCTGATCTGGAACCCCCTGAATGAGCAGGAAATTGCCAGCTCGGTGGCTGAAGGCAAAGTCGTCTTTGTCGATGTCACAGCTGACTGGTGTATCACTTGTAAAGCAAACAAGATCAGGGTCATCGACAGGGATCCAACCAACAGTCGCCTGCAAAAAAACTCTATGATAACTATGAAAGGAGACTGGACCCGGCCTTCAGAAGAAATTAATGCCTATCTTCAGAAGAACGGGCGATTTGGTGTACCTTTCAATATCGTCTATGGTCCGGGTGCTCCTGAAGGAATACCACTGCCGGTTATTCTCGACCATGACAGTGTTGCAGCGGCTATTGAGAAGGCATCGTCCAGGTAAACCCGGGAAATCAGCCCGAAAAGCTTCTCATAGAATCATAATGGAATGCTTTTTCGCTGTTTACCGACCAACCTGAGCCCTGAAGTTTCACCAACAGATGGGCTCCATAGCCAGAGAGCCTGGCCTATAAGTCTTTGCCATTGCCATTTAATCATGACAAAGTGGCAGTCAAAGCTATTTCGCCCCTGAAGTGAATCTCACTCCCATGAGCTTCAGCAACAACTCAGGGAAATAAATACTGACTCACAGATGAGCACGATGAAAAAAACTCTTATTCTCGCCACTACCCTATTGATGGGCTCGCTCAACATTCAGGCACAGTCTCTGGATGATCAGCAGAAGCAGGAAGTCAGAGAGCTGGTTCGTAAAACACTGGTAGAAAACCCGGACATCCTGGTTGAAGCTATGAACGAACTGAGAAAGCGAGAAATAGCTGCCCGGCAAAGTGCCGAAACGCAGATGCTGGAAGATCGTCAAAAGCAGCTATTCGAAAACCCTGAGAACCCCATTATGGGTAACCCTAAAGCCAAGGTGACTATTGCCTACTTTGGTGATTACAACTGTGGTTTCTGCAAGCGTCAGGATCCTATCCTGAAGAAAATTGTTGAAGAGAACCCTGATGTAAAAATTGTTGTCAAGGAACTCCCCGTTCTTGGCCCGGAATCTCGTGAAGCTGCGGAAATGGCTCTGGCCACCTTCAAGCTGGACAAGGATAAATACCTGTCTGTTAACCAGCGTCTGATGTCCAGACCCGGCAGACACACCAGCAGCTCCATTAAAGCGGCGTTGAAAGCAGAGGGAGTAGACTCCGACAAACTGAAAGTAGACGAGTCTGTAACTCAGCAGCTTGACGAGAACCTGCGTCTGGCACAGGAGCTTGGTATTCGCGGAACACCTGCACTGGTATTCCCCGATGAAGTGTTGAGAGGCTACACCGAAGAAGGCGTACTGAAAGAAAAAATCAAGCAGCGTCTCTGACCTGCAATTCAACTAATAAAAAACCGGAATCATCCGGTTTTTTATTTGACTTGCTGGCTATTACATTTCTCAGGCCACTTAGTAATAACTTTTGCGCTGATGAGTATTAAAGCTCAGCCACAATACAGTCTTTACGTTCTTTTCCTGTCTTTGACAGATATTCAGTAAACTCCGATGGAATACGACCCATGGTAGCGCCTTCCCAGTTAACTACAGAGCCGTCTTCTTTTTCGTATTGAAATTGATAGCGCTGTCTTGGCTTTCCTTTTCTGGTTTTCTCTACAACAGTAGAAGCCATCAGATCTTCAATGGTCAGACCTTTCTCCTGCATCTGACCAAGAATGCTTTCAACAGCTTCTCTTTTGCGACCTTGTTGTTCCTTCTGCTCATTGTGCTCACGCACTTTTTCTGCATGGATCGCTTCTACACGTCTGATAACGTTTTCTATATCTTCAACATGCATGCCCTGAAACAGTTTACGTAACTGTACTTTTGATTTCAGGATATTCAGGGACTCTTCAAAAATATTCATTATAGAACCAGGGTGGGCAATATTTGGAAAGCGTCAAAAGTACCATTGCACTGACTAACTGTAAACAGTGTCGTACATAAATTATGATGCAAAACTAAATAACGACTAACGAATTAAGAAAAAAATAATCATTTCTTTTTCAATAGCCAATCCTACGAACAGTCTAATTAAATCATACGACTGGCTGTCATCGTTTTTATTACCAGACAGTGGCATAGACTCATTACGAGTCTATGCCATGCTCCATAAAACAGATCGCTGCAATTATAATCAGGCTGTTTCCAGCTTCTTCAGTTCCTGCGCACGGAGATCTTTTCTTAAAACCTTGCCGACAGGGGTCATCGGAAGCTCTACCCTGAACTCCACCTGTCTGGGCACTTTGTAAGCCGTCATATTTTTACGACAGTAATCTTTCAACTCCTGCTCGGTAATACTGTCATCCTGTGGAATAACAAACAGTTTTACTGCCTCTCCTGTTTTTTCATCAGGTACTCCGATCACCGCACAGTTTTGCACTTTTTCATGCCTGGCCACGACATCCTCAATCTCGTTAGGATAGACATTAAAGCCGGATACCAGCACCATATCTTTCAGACGGTCTACGATACGTATATAACCGTCTTCACCAATAATGGCTACATCACCCGTACGGAACCAGCCTTCGTTGTCCAGCACTTCGGCAGTCGCTTCAGGGCGCTGCCAATAACCCGCCATGACCTGAGGACCTTTTGCACAGAGTTCGCCGCGTTCACCGAATGGTAACTCGTTGCCTTCATCATCAATGACTTTCAGAGCAGTACCCGGTAGGGCAATACCCACTGTGCCATCCTGAACAAAGTCACCCGCAGGGTTGGCGGTCAAAATAGGAGAGGTTTCCGACAAACCATAGCCTTCACCAATTCGGCAGCCAGTCAGTTCGAGCCAGCGATCTGCTGTCGCCTGCTGAAGCGCTGTCCCCCCCGAATTGGTCACCCTCAGGTCAGAGAAGTCAATATTCTTGAACTCGGGATGATTCATCAGGCCGACAAACAGAGTATTGAGGCCAATGAATGCATTGATACGCCATGGCTTGATGGTTTTGATAAAGGTATCAATATCCCTGGGGTTAGCAATCAGGATACTGTGCCCTCCCAGAGAGAAGTATGACAACAAGTGAACCGAGAAGGCATAGATGTGATAAAGAGGCAATGGCGCTACCACAGTATCACCTTCAGGATTGCAAACCGGACTACCATCAGCATTCACCTGTTTTCTCAACTCAACTGTCTGGAGAACGTTGCCGACCAGATTGGCATGAGTCAACATCGCACCCTTGGCGACACCGGTAGTCCCCCCGGTGTACTGCAAAGCAGCCAGATCTTCTCTTTGTGCTGGCTTGGGTGGCTTATAGGTTCCCTTGCTACCCAGTGCCAGGGCCTTCCTGAAAGTTATGGCCGTTGGAAGGCTGTAAGACGGCACCATTTTCTTGACGTGCTTAACGGCAAAGTTGATTAAGGAGCGTTTCGGCCAGGGCAACAGATCCGCCAGATCAGTCACAATCAGGTGCTCAACACCGGTCTCCGATAAGACTTCTTCGACCAGATGTCCAACGATATTGACGCAGACCAGTGCTTTCACACCTGCGTCATTGAACTGATGTTTAATCTCTCTGGCAGTATAGAGAGGATTCGTATTAACAATGACCAAACCCGCTTTGATGGCACCAAAGGCCACCACTGGATACTGCAAAATGTTAGGCATTTGCAGAGCAATGCGATCACCGGGCTGCAATCCGGTGTGCTGCTGAAGGTAGGCTGCAAACTGATCGCTCAGGCGATCCACCTCATTAAAGCTGAGCGTTAATCCCAGTCCTGTGAAGGCGGGCTTGTCTCCATGTCTATCGACAGCATCTGCAATCACTTCCCCAAGATTAGAGAAGGCTCCGAGGTCAATATGATCAGAAATACCGGGTGCGCGTTTGCCATCCCAAAAAGCTACTTCCATGGAGAGCTCCTCGTCTTATTGTTGTGAATGTCGTCCGGGCTGCCACCGGTTACATATACATACAGATTGTTCAAACCTTAATCGGGTGCGCATTATACTCGCTTCCCCGTCAGTCTTGAATTATTTTTGTAAGATTTTGTTAATTGGCGGGAAGTTTTCAGCATCAGAAAACTGCTGTTTTTATCGGGTAAAGTTAAGGCAGCAGCAGGCTTCAGAGGTATTGCCGTCCCATGAAAAGTGGACGTAACGTTACACTGTGGTTTCTATTTTCTGCCCGTTAAGCCCGGATATTTGCAGGCAAAGTTAAAAATCTCCGGGCTTTCGGAAGATGCACTGGCCTGTCTGCTACTTTAACACTGACATCTTGTCAGAGATCAATTATGCAATTTGTCTTAATCGTATTCCTGTTGTTATCCCATTTGCCCCTGACCTGCCATGCTAGTCGCCAAGTCTACCAGAGCACCTGGTGGATTGACGAGTTATATTCCCGCGACGAAAATAAGAGCGTATCGGTAAAGTTAAACTCACATATGTATTTTGTCTGTCCCAATATTGCCACCGCAGTAAAGATGCGTACTTCCATCAGACAAACCTCCAGCATGTATGAAAATATATGGTTGACGGATAACGAGACCTACTATGAGAATTGTGAGATACCGAAAATCACCTCAGATGAAACATCTGTCCATCTATGTCGCGATCCCCTTCGCCTGGGCTTTCTGAGTATACTCTTGATTAAATCCGCAACGAGCGCAATACTCGCTGTTATGGCTAAGGTTCAAGCTACCTTGTCAAACACTTAAGAAAGACATTTCTGGCACCGTTGATGTCACGATCAACGGTGAAGCCATCACCCTTAATAATTTTGGAAGAACCTAATTTTTCGTCAATGGTCCCGTTCCATGATTGAGTCTTGGATGTATAGGCTTCGTTGCAATCAACTACATGCTTTCCATACTTTTTTGCGTACCACTTAAGCCGCTTTTTGAATTGGTAGTGATTGAGGTCAAGCATCTGGCGGCAGGTGTTACGGCGAATGGTGCGAACCTTCTTATCTTTGCGTGTGACCATACCTCTTGTCTCAAAGGTTGGCAAAAATACAACGTCGTAGTTCGACACCAGCTCGAACGCCAGCCGGTTATGCAGATCAAGAACAATGTCATCCTTTTTGCATTTCAGCCGGTCAATTTCCCTGTTGAAATGAATAATCCGATCTCTTGCCCACTGGGGCATGTCGGGGAACTTAACGCCCTTCTGCGTGTTCAGGATTTTTTGTTTTTGACTGATCAAGCTGTCCACTTGCTTCATCAGTGGGAACAGCTTTGTTTTTGCAACGTTATTACCCGCTATCAATGCCTCTTTTTCGCTGTAGCAAGTGGCAAAGGTGCGAACTCCGGGGTCAACTCCAACGCATCTAACCTTCCCTTGGATTTCGGGATTTAGCTCAATATGTTGTTGAACCTGAATGAACCAGCGACCTTTGTCGTAGGTTACGACACAAGATTTACCAATCGCTTCTGCTGGCACATCTTCTGTCAGGTGAATCTTGCCAAGAGCCTGTACGCAGGGATTTAATCCCTTTGGCAAACGGTCAATAGAGAATGAGTGCCTGCTACCTTTGCGGCTTTTGAAACTGATTTCTGCAAAGCCCTCTTTAGCTCCCTTGAGCTTCTTGTTGTGCTCGCAGACCGCTTTGAATGTGGTCGCTGCCGCCAGTGTTCCATTATCAGAAACAAGCGAGTTATAAGCCCTGCCACTTTCTTTTTGCTCTTGCTTCACTTGAGCTTTAATGGCAGGTCGCATGTTGATGAATTTTCTGCTGGCATCTTTATAGTCATCGTTGCGGAAACGCTCAACAGCAAGGTTGTACGACCTCCGATAGAGCATCAGGGCATCGTGATAGGCTTGCTCATTCTCTAGGTAAAACCTGATCTTTTTTGACGCTACTCTCTTTGCGTCCTTTGCGTCTTTTAGCAGATCGCTTCCCGTAGTGGCTATTGCAGAATGAGGTAATGAAACCGATAAGCTCCTGGGTGTCGAATGGCTCACAGGCGTTATCCGGGTCATCCAAAACCTCGATGTGTCCTCCCGATAATTCAACAAGCCATTTGATGAGTCCAAACCCTGATCGGGCAAGGCGATCTTTTGTGGCAACCACAATATGGGTTGGATTTCCGCACACTGCTGATTCCAGAATGGTTTGCAGTCCTTTTCTCTTAAAGTTGAAAGCACTGGCAATGTCGCTGATAAATTCTGCATCAGGGTGCTCTTTGAGTAAGATACGCATTTGCGTGTCAATGCTGGATTTTTGCTTTCCAGAACTCACTCTTGTATAGCATATCTTCCTCTGCTGGTTAATGAATATGCGGAAGTGACCACCACTGGTTTGCTTCACTTTTTCGTAGTGACCGCTTTCGATCTTGCGCCTCATAGTTTGGCTGGTTACGGCTTCAATCTTGGCTAGCTTTGTAGTTGAAACCCACAAGATAAATTCACCTTCTAACAATTTATCTTGTGTCTAGCTTATCATTGATGTTGCGATTGTTGTAATTTTATTTGACTGTACAAGCCTTTGAAGAGAGGAATTACCCGGTGGTTGCACTGTGTAAAGAACCCAACACAAAAATCAGTCTTCTGAACGACAAAGGAAACATTGTCGATAGCTGGTTATGTCAGAAAGTCGGTGAGCGCCTGACGATACTGAAACCCGAATACCAAAATGGCGACGTTTATCGATTTGAGGCATCACCGGAGTACAGTCCTGCGCGGTTATGGAAATCAAAACTGTCTATCAATGTGGGTAGCTTTAAGTATGAATACATCAGTAAGGCAAGCTCACTTTATGACTTACCGGCATTGACGCTTTTGATGTCGATGTATTTTATTGGTTTAGGCGCATTCTGACAGGGTGAGAAATTTCTGCGGATCAAAGCCTGGCTTCGACCGGAAGGACTTCAGCATAGTTGGAAGCAATGTTTTGCTTTTCTTTCAGCAGAGCCTCCTTCTGAGTGCGAGTCATTTTTTTAATGGCGGCTTCCCGTCTGCCAGCGGTTGAACGGTTATGACCTGCTTCCAGATACATCAGGGCAGCAGGTTTTTTACCATTAAAAAATCGGGCGCCGCCTTTCTTTTTGCCTGAGTGTTCTTTCCAGCGCCGCTCGACATTGGTAGTAATGCCGGTATACAGACTGTTGTTGCTTGCCAGAATGATATAAACGAACCAGTTCATGAAACCTGCACAAAAAAGATAAACAACAGCAGTTTACCGCACTGGGCAGGTTAGCACTATAAAACAAAACGAAAGTTCTATTTAAAGAACTTCATTCTGATATTAAGTTTTTTTGGGCTTTCGACTTGCTAAATCACAAATCTGAACTGGAATTAACAGTTGCTAGCCTCCCACAGGAACATCTTTGAACAGAGTTTGTGGGACTTAATAAAGCGGCTTTTCTTTTTTGATACCGGTGAGTCTAACCATCGTTTTGCCAGTTACCTGTAAAAATGATGCTCACTGAAATCAGAGCAAAGCTGTTCGATCATTCAGCCGTGAACCCAATTGCCGGCCAAAGGAATGTTTGCCGAAGCTCTTGGCCGCCCGAACGAGCTCTTGTTCGGGATAAATGGCTATAACGAATAAATTAGGGAGTACTTCCTATGCTGAGCTTTCTCAGTCCTCCTGCTCATCAAGAGCAGATTGCGTCCAAAGAAGTTGATGAAACTTATAAAAAACTTCGTATACAGGTTTTGTTAGGCATCATTGTTGGCTATGCCGCTTATTACCTGATTCGCAAAAATTTCTCTCTGGCCATGCCCGACCTGATTGAGCAGGGTTTTACCAAGTCCGAACTGGGTCTGGCTCTCTCAGCGGTCTCTTTTGCCTACGGCTTCAGCAAGTTTCTTATGGGCAACCTCTCTGATCGCAGTGACGCTCGGAAATTCATGAGTATTGGCCTGATTCTCTCGGCCCTGACCATGATCTTTATGGGAACCGTTCCTTTTGCCACCACCACAGTCACTTCCATGTTTGCCCTGCTGTTTCTCAATGGCTGGTTTCAGGGTATGGGCTATCCGGCTGGCAGCAGAGTCATGACACACTGGTTCTCTGTAAGAGAGAGGGGCGTTAAATGGGCTTACTGGAATACTTCTCACAACCTGGGAGCCGGTCTGGTAGGTCCCATGGCTATTTTTGCGGTCTATCTGTTTGGTGACTGGCAATCACAGCTCTGGTTCCACGGAGTCGTAGCCCTCGTCCTGGCCGGTATCACCTGGACCTTATTAAGAGATACTCCTCAGTCCTGTGGCCTGCCCAGTATCGAAGCATGGACTGGTGACAAGCTTAAATCCTATGACGAGCAGCACCATGAGCAGGAGATGTCGGCCAAAGAGATCTTTTTCAAATATGTATTTAACAATAAATTGCTCTGGTATCTCTCGCTGGCTAATGTCTTCGTTTATCTGGTTCGTTACGGAGTACTGGATTGGGCGCCAACTTACCTGAAAGAAGTGAAAGGTTTCTCAATGGCTCAAAGCGGTCTGGCCTATTTCCTCTATGAGTTTGCCGGCATTCCCGGCATCCTGCTCTGTGGCTGGGCCAGTGACCGTTTCTTCAGAGGCTGTCGTGCCCCTGTCAGTATGTGGATGATGGCACTGGTCTGTGTTGCCATTGTCATTTACTGGCAGAACCCGGCTGGACACCCGATGATTGATAATCTCTGCCTGATATTTGTGGGCTTCCTGATCTATGGCCCCGTTGTGCTGGTAGGTCTCCAGGCCGCTGATTCAGCCCCCAAGAAGGCAACCGGAACCGCCACTGGCCTGACCGGCCTGTTTGGTTATCTCGGTGGCGCTCTCTTTGCCAACCTGGCTATGGGAGTTATTGTTGATGCGATGGGCTGGAGTGGTGGCTTTATGCTGATTCTGGCTGCCTGCGTCATGGCGATTCTGTTCCTGGCAATGACTCTGAAGCAGGAAAAAGAAGACAAAGCCGAACTCTTCAGTCAGTACAAATGATACAACTTCTACCCGGCAGTCATTACTGCCGGGTAATGGGAGCCTCTGAGACCTAAGGCAATTGCGACTAATCAGCCTTCACCCAAACCGAAGTTCGACCCAACAATGAAAAGCCCAGATACCCCCTCAGCTCAAGTTTTTGCCCCCCGTCAATCAACTTCATGCTGCCGCTGTATACTCTACCTGACTTCGGATCGAGAACATTTCCGTTGTCGTATTTAGAACCATCTTTTTTCATTCCCCAAAGAAAAGTCATCCCTTCTATCTTTTGGTTCTTTTTGTCGCCTTTGCATTTTTCACAGACCGCATCTCTGGAAGCAGGATCAAGGATCTCCACAATCTTACCTTTCAGCTGATCACCTTCTTGCCAGATAGTCACCAGAGATTCCTTTTTATTGGTTTCTTCGTTAACGGTGTACCACTCACCAACGTATCCACTGGCAAAAGACAGAACAGGGATAAGCAGTGCAGAAGCTGTCAGAAGTGCTTTTCGTAACATGAGGGGTTCCTACATTTCTTGTTTGACGGAACGATAGTAATCGGATCAATGCTAAAGAACCAGCTAAAAACATTTGAGTTATCAAGACTACGGATTCTCAAAAACGGATCAGGAATCCAGGGCTGGCAGCCAGCCGGAAACAATACCTGCCTGGGCAAGAATCACGGCCAGCCCGATCAAACACATGATGACCAGCAACGGATTGCCTCCGGCAACCTGATAGGGCTCTTCAAGACGCTCCTTTCGCACTTCCCAGACCAGCATGACGGGAAGAAAGACCGCCAGAATCACCAAAGCTACTGCAGCATAACCCAAAGTCGTCACAAAGCCTCCCGGAAAAAAAACCGCCACCAGCAACGGCAGCCCCAGAGTCAAACAGACAGTTTGAATACGACCGATGATGGTATCAGGTCTCTTACTGACTTCAGCCAGATAATCAAAGAGACCAATGGCTACCCCCAGAAACGAAGTGCCCAGCGCACAGGCTGTAAAAGCACTGATAAGATGGTTAAAGCCGGAATAATGGCTGGCTTCTCCAATGCTGTTGATAAGCTGGTCGACAGCATCCGGACTGCCCTGCAGGTTATTGATCAGACTCGATGACAAAGTGCCGTTGGTGGCAAACTGCCAGAGGGAATAGACCAGAAGGGGCACGATACTGCCCAACACCAGTGCCATACGAAAATCTCCAGGCTTGCCTTTTACATACCGCACGACTGTGGGTACTGCACAATGATATCCGAATGAGGTGTAAAGTACTGGCAAAGCAGCAAAGAGCATACCGGGTTGACCGACCCCAAGGGTGAGATTTTTGGCTTCAGCTTCTGGCAATAAAAGCACCATGATGAACATCATTAACATCATCATCAGAAAGAACATTGCTCGATTGGCGTAGTCCACCACGACCGTCCCGACAACCACCATTACAGCAATAATCACTGCCACTAACGTAGCTGACTGAGAAAAACTGAGAGCCAGCCCCATTTTTTGAGTGATGGCGACCGCTTGCCCTGCGCCGGCTGTGATATAGGCTGAACAGAGTGAGTAATACAGAAACAGCATGGCCAGAATAGCGACTGCCTGACCGGGTTTCCCCAGCAGCCGTCCCACCACACCATGAAGATTATCAGCCTCTGGCACGGCACGGCAGGCCTCGGCGATCAGCAAACCTCCATAGCAGGCAAGTGAGGCCATTAACATCATCAGCAGAATTCCTGACCAGATACCCGTAGCAGCAGAAACCAGAGGCAAGGCCAGCATACCTGCTCCAATTGATGTACCTGCTACCAGCAGAGTGCTTCCCAGTGTTTGACTGTTCATGTGTTAATTCATCGTTTCCTTTCCAAACACCAAGGATAGACAAGAATTAACAAGAATTTATAGAGTGATCTTTCTCTCTTTTTCTGTTAGGAGCCTTTGATAAGCTTCTTCGACTCATTTTCCCAAAAAAAACAATTTAACATGCCTCACTGCATTATCGAGTACTCTTGAAACGTTGAGCAGAAATATCCAAAACGGATAATTCAGAACCACCCGGCATGAACGTCAAACCTGCGGCTTAATCGGTTTTACAGCGCGCGACTACATCCATAAATGCCAGCGAACCACCAAAAATATCCAGGGCGCTACCTATGGTAATGTGTACCTGACCGTTACCGGCTTTTCTGACTGCTTCAATGTCTTCCAGAGTGGCAATGCCTCCCGCATAGGTCACAGGAACAGGTGAATATTGAGCCAGCAGGGAAACCAGTTCCAGGTCAGGCCCTGCCATCAAACCTTCAACCGATGCCGCATGAACAAGAAACTCATCACAATAATGAGCCAGCCTATTCAATGTCTCAGCATTGATCCGGGTATCGGTAAACCTCTGCCAGCGATCCGTCACAATAAAATAGTCATCATCTTTTTTCTTACAGGAAAGATCCAGCACCAGACGCTCACGGCCTATTGCAGCGAGTAATTTGTCCAGATTATCAAAATCTATCTGACCATCTTTGAAAACGTAGGAGGTCACGATGACATGTGAGGCACCCATATCCAGATACCGAACAGCATTGTCTGCTGTAATACCGCCGCCAATCTGAAGACCTCCGGGCCATGCTGACAGGGCAGAAGCGGCGGCATCCTCATTGCCGGGCCCGAGTTTTATGACATGACCACCCGTTAATTGTTTCTGCCGATAAAGATCCGCAAAATCAGCCGCAGAGCGGTCACTTTCAAAATTCACCAGAGCCGAATTATCACCATCACGCAGAGAGCTTCCCACTATCTGTTTTACCTTGCCTTCGTGCAGGTCAATACAGGGACGAAACTGCATAATGGAACCTCCTTGATGTGCTTTAACAGTGAAATGAAAGCGCTAAACCTATCACATTTAAGGTCAATTAAGAGAGCGTTTCCTGCTTTGCGCTGTCATGTGAAAAGAAAGACTCTTCTGGTTGGCAAGCCTGTTTTCAGCCAGACCCGGACCAGAGGATCAGCAGCAGGATAGCTTTAATGTTGCTTTGCAACTCGTTCCCACGCAGGGACCCAGAGGACCTAAAAGCATGGGAACCAGAGTTTCGCGACAGGCTCCTAAGGAGCGAGCAGTGACTTCATAAAATCATATTTGCAGTCCCCTTCAGCAAAGTGAATTTGCTGAAGGGGATAGAGGGTTGCAAAAGAAAGGAGGGCGAGTTCAGGTTATTGTCTGGCTGAAATTCTGAACCTGACTTTCAGCCCGTGATCACTGACCTTTGAATTCCAGAGGTCTGGAGAAATCAATTATTTTGTTAGAAGTAGTGTGGGAAACCAGTTTTCCATTTTGTCTGACTTCTACAGAGACAGAATACGTACGGTTTGGCTGAATCAGTGAAGGCGCATAAGGAACATCAAATTTTAAGGGTCCATCAACACGCTGATTCAGCTTGATTTTTTTCTCACCAATCAGATTCGAATGCTTATCCTTATTGCTGATATCTTTCATCAAAATCAGAACATCTGCGCCAGCCGGGAAACTGCCTGTGGATGATTTGATGATCCCTCTCACTTTGGCACTCTCTGCAAAAAACGTCATCGTCTCATCATTGTGACGCCCCTTCAGAGTCATTACCAGGCCGTTGGACATCATGGTGTCAACCTGCTGAAGCCCTTTGAAATAAGCCATTTCCTGTTTCATGTAAGGTTCCGGGCAGGCCATCATAGTGGAACCTACTCTGCCAAACTGCAACTCATCCTGTTGCATCGTATAGCTGCCAAAGTAACCGTTACAAGGGCCACGACCACTGATTTGACCATCCTTGCCAGAAGCAGATTGAAACTCAAGAGTGACTCTTTTGCCATTAACCGGTGGCACGCCATTCAGGGAACGCAGCACCCAGGTCTTACCCTCAACGTCGGTGGGTGTTACCACCACACTCTTGTCCGGTGTACTACAGGCAACAAGAAAACCTCCTGCTGCCAGCACCAGAACATAACGGCCCATGCTTCTCATGATTCTACCTTATACCTCACGTGAGACGGTTCTTGATTTCTGCCCCGGCATAAAAGCCTGAACATAAACCCTGAAGCTGCTCATTGAAAACCGCCAGAAACCTTTATTACCAAGGCCTGACACAAAATACGGAGCTATATACGGAATACGGATCGATACAAAGATACAGCATCCTAATGAAACCCACGAATGAAGTGACATCATTAACCCGGATAGAAGCGCCACCTATACACGACAAAGAAGTAGCAAACAGTAGAACATCGACCGATACTCGTCTGGCTGACCACCTCAAGGTAAAACATCACTAAGTGTAGCAGCCAAATGATTCACGACATAAATCAATCACGCTAACTGACGACACCTGAATTCAGGTGTCTAGGAGCCTGACCGAGAATAGACTGCCCTACTGCGGCGACAGCAAATTGGTCTGAAAATCCGCTTTTGTTCGTCAAATAGCTCGCTATTCTCCTCACAAAACCGAATTTTCATCCTCAATTTTCTGCCGTCCTCGCTACGGGCGCTATTCTCGGTCAGGCTCCTAGGAGCCTTATATGGTCCGCCCCGTTTTGCAAGAGCCTGTTTTGTTAATTAGCAAACAAAGATAACTGCAATCATATATACGGCCTATTCATGAGGTCTAACCCTCTGGCCCTGATGGGTATCCGCGCAACCTGGCCTTATCAGTCCGACGGCCTCAAGGGTCAAGGCTCCTATCAGGTTTCAGGTTGCCGGTTTTTACCTGTTTGCCATCAACTGTACATGCTCATCGCAATCTGCGGGGGGGTCCCCTTTGATTAAGCTTATGCTTTACTTTGCCGCTGCCGCCTTTACTTCATTATGCAGCCTTGTAAACTTCATTTCGGGTCATGATGACCCAGACAATCCGAGCCATTTTATTAGCCAGACCAACGGCGGCAACGTTGTGATTGCTGCGCTCATTAAGTTGGCTAACCCATTTTTTACAGCGGTCATCCTTATTTTTGAGGCAGTGGAGTACCGAACGTGCGCCGTGTATCAATAATGTGCGCAGGTATTTATCACCCCGTTTACTGATGCCCAGCAGGACTGACTTACCGCCTGTGGAATGCTGTCTTGGAACTAATCCCATCCATGCGGCAAGGTGTCGACCAGATTTAAAATACGTCGCATCACCAATGGCTGCCTTCAATGCTGTGGCAGTGATGGCTCCGATACCCGGCATAGTCATCATTCGACGACATTCGTCGTCGTTTTTTGCTAGCTCCTGAATTTTCTGGTCATACTGTTGAATACGCTTGTCAAGACTGGCCAACTCTTCTGATAAACCATGTAGCAGCTCACGAGTCAGCGAATGGAGTCCATTTTCAGCATCTTCCAGAATTCGTGGAAGCTGTGCACGAACTTTACCAATACCCTGGGCAACTACAATACCTTCTTCCAATAGTGACCCCCGGATCTGGTTAACCAGGGCAGTTCTCTGATCAACCGCTTGTTGACGATAGCGGTGCAGAAGTTGCCAGGCCTGCTGCTCTGACGTTTTAACAGGTACAAAACGCATGCTGGGCCGTGAAGCTGCTTCTGCAATCGCTTCAGCATCGTTGTAGTCATTTTTGTTGGTCTTGACATAAGGCTTGACAAATTGAGGTGAAATCAGCTTGACAGTATGCTCATAGTTCTTGAATAACCGAGCCAAATAGTGAGCACCACCACAAGCTTCCATAGCGATAATGCATGGCTCCAGATTTGCCACGTACTCTAGAAGGTTCTTCCTGGACGACTTCTTTCTGATGACTTTGCTACCCTGCTCATCAACACCAAACAGGTGAAAGTTGTTCTTGCCAATATCGATACCAAGTACTGAAATAGTCATGGGTGGTTCGCTCCGGTTAATCCTGTTTAAATGGTTAACTCCATTTTGGCTCATTTGAAGCCGTTTAGGAGGGGCGGACCATCCCATTAGACCGAGAATAGGCTTATCTGTTATGATAAGCCTTAAACCAACTCCGATGATGCCAGATGTCACCACCACCAAAATTCAAGGACAGCCCTGTTGAGTTTGACCAGCATCTGCTGTTCCCAACCAACATTTTCGACCTGCTTCCCAAAGACCATGATTGTTTCGTTTATGAAAGCATTTTTCAGAACATCGATACGTCTGAGGTTGAAAAAAAATATCACCACCTTGGTCAGCACGCTTACCCTCCAAAGCTCATTGTCGCTATTCTGATCTACGCCTATAGCCATGGTGTTTTCAGCTCCCGTCAGATTGAGCGACGGTGTCGACAAGATCTGGCGTTCATGTATATCTCACAAATGAACTGCCCAAATTTCAGGGTTCTGGGAGATTTTCGTAAGGAAAATCTGTCGTTTTTTCATGACTGCTTCAAACAGTCCGTCAAACTGGCCATGGAGCTCAAAATGGCATCACTGGGCCATATCAGCCTGGATGGCTCCAAGTTCAAAGCCAACAGCTCAAAGCACAAGGCCATGACCTACGGAAGGCTCAAGGCTAAAGAGGCAGAACTCAGTGCAGAAGTGGATGAGCTGATCAAAAAAGCCAGTCAGTGCGACCAGGAAGAAGACGACGCCTACAAAGCAAGCAACGGCTACAGCATTCCTGAAGACCTCCAGTTTAAAGAGGAGCGTCTGAAAAAAATCAAAGCGGCCAAAGAAGCCCTTGAAGAACGCGAAAAAGCCCTGAACCCTGATGAGCCTATTGACGACAAAAGGCAGATAAGCTTTGCAGACCATGATGCCCGGATCATGAGCAAGAAAAGTTACTGTGAGTACAGCTACAATGCTCAAATCACCGTAGATGCTGATAATCAGATCATCGTCGGCCAGCACATCAGCCAGCAAGCCAATGATGTTCAGGAGGCAGAGCCTGCTTTGGAAGCACTGTCTGAGACAACCGATGGTGCTGTTGTGGATAAGGTGAGCATGGATAATGGTTATTTCTCAGGGCCAAACCTGCATGTGCTGGATAAGCATGAAATAGATGGCTACATAGCCACCGACAGAAAAGAGAAGCCAGCAGATACCCAGCTTAAGGACTCTGAGCGTAAGTTTGTCAAAGCAGATTTTGACTACGATGCAGAAATGGATGTGTTTATCTGTCCGGCTGGGGAGAAGCTGATAACTAACCCAGACAGCAAGGCCAAGAGGCAGAGTTACCGGGCGAACAAGGACGCATGCAGGAAGTGTGTTTACCGTTCACAATGCAGTGGCTCAAAAAAGGATGCTGGCAGGGTCATCCGCACAGACAAGTTTGAGCCCGCGCGGCAACGTATGAACAAGAAAATGGAGACAGCCAGTGCGAAAGCAATCTATGAGCGTCGTAAGGTCATTGCAGAGCCACCGTTTGGTCATATAAAAAACTCAGGGTTCAGGAGTTTTAGCCTTCGTGGTAAAGAGAAGGTAGAAGCAGAGTTCTCACTGGTATGCACGGCACACAATTTCAAAAAATTTGTGAAGGCCGCTTCAACGGGATCAATCCGTCTTGAGAATTTAAAAGGGGTTAAAAAAGCGGCATAAAGGCTGTGAAAAGGCCTAAATTTGCAAAAATGAGCAAAATTACACCAAAAATTGGATGTTTTTTGCTCATCCTGAAATTTTAGAGAGCCTCTGGGGATCTAGTTACGCCATTCTCGGTCAGGCTCCTAGCAGCCTGTCGGACTTAAGACTGTCCTACTCGGCAACTGCTCCTGCGTTTCTCTAGCTCCTGCATCCATGCAGTCGTGCGGTTGCAATAAATTGGTCTAAAAATCCCTGTTTCTTGCAATCCCCACTACGGACGCTTAAGTCCGACAGGCTGCTGGGTTTTCAGGGCTCCCATTGAATTCCTTGCCAAAGAGGTGATTGATCGTTCGGTGAGCCGTTGTAATTAATTGTTATCTCTTCATTGGGTCGAATTTTTTTAATGGCAATGAATTCAATCACCCGATCTTCCATATCATATCGGTAGAGTGCATTGGGTGTATAAGAGTGGTTGTAAATTGAACCCAGCCCCAAAGCAATAGCGGCTGAATCCATTGCCTCACCCCAGGAAAAGTAGTAGTTGTATATCGTCGTTTGATCAATGTGTTCAAGATCTTCAGGAGGCAATTCAAGAACAGGGCAACGCTCGATGACTGTATCTCGCTCAATCTTTTTACGTGTAAAGACTCCTCGCCCTTTCGAACCAGAAAATGCTACGTACAGCATAAGCGAGACCTCTTTAATTTTTGTTTCCTGACAGTCTACCTGCCCTTTAGTGGTCTGTTAATTGTCTTTTTGCAGTGCTCCACCCAAAAAAAAGCAGAAGTACCAGACTTCTGCTTTTTCATAATCAATGAAAGATGATTGACTTATGCTTCACGGCGAGGCCTGCGAGAACCCTGACGCCGGTCCCCACCACGATTGTCACGATCTCTTCTGAAACCTTCGCCATCACGACCACGGCCACGTCGGGGACGATTGTGATCACGACGACCGTCATCAGCCCAGATTTTCAGATCCAGAGCCTTGTTGCGGACCTTGACGTTTTTCAGAGCATCCAGAATGGAAGCATCCACACCTTCTGGCAGGTAGACGGAAGAGCAGGTGTCAAACAGGCGAATGTGACCGATATTCTTGCCTGAAATATTACTTTCGTTGGCAATCGCACCGACCAGGTCTCCGGGGGTAATGCCCTGATCGCGACCTACATCAACACGGTAACGAACCATACCTTCATTGTCTTCTTTACGATCACGACGTGGACGCGCACCGCGCTCACCACGATCGCCTCTGTCTCCACGATCACGTCGCTCACGCTGTGGACGCTCAGGCTCTTTACCATCCGGGAACGGACGATCTTTCTGGGCCATAAAGCAGAGAACAGCGGCCATATCTTCGTGGCTCAGAGCATGTTCGGTTTCCAGCTCAGCAATGATTTCACGAAATACATCCAGCTCTTCGCCCATTTCCAGAGATTTCACCACTTCTTCCTTGAAGGCACGAATGCGCATATCACGAACATCACGCATAGACGGCAGACGCATAGTTTCAATGCGCTGGCGAGTGGCGTGTTCAATAGCTCGCAACATACGACGCTCACGGTGCGTAGCAAAAAGAATAGCAACACCCTGACGACCTGCACGGCCAGTACGACCAATACGGTGAACATAAGCTTCTGTATCATAAGGAATGTCGTAGTTTACAACGTGAGACATTCGCTCAACGTCAAGACCACGGGCCGCAACATCTGTAGCGATCAGAATATCGAGAGAGCCTTTCTTCAGTCGATCTACTACTTTTTCACGCAGCCCCTGGCTCATGTCACCATTCAATGCAGCAGCAGCGAAGCCTCTGGCCTCGAGCTTTTCAGCCAGCTCTACGGTTGCAGTTTTGGTGCGCACGAAGATTATCATGGCATCAAAAGGTTCGACTTCAAGGATTCGTGTCAGTGCGTCCAGCTTGTGGAAGCCGCTGACCATGCAGACTTTCTGGGTGATGGTATCAACAGTGGCGGTTTTCGCCTTAATCTCAACAGTGGCAGGATTCTTCAGGTGCGTATCCGCTATCTTGCGAATCTGTCTGGGCATAGTGGCAGAGAACAGGGCCACCTGACGCTCTTCCGGTGTCTGTTCCATGATCCATTCAATGTCATCGACAAAGCCCATGCGCAGCATTTCATCGGCTTCATCCAGAACAACTGCTTTCAAAGCATCCAGCTTGAGGCTCTCTCTGCGAATATGGTCCATGACACGACCCGGCGTGCCTACAATAACATGAGCACCACGCTTGAGGCCTCTCAGCTGACCACGCATATCCTGCCCACCGTAAACCGGCAGCACGTGAAAGCCCTTCATGTGACGCGCGTAACGCTGAAAAGCTTCAGCCACCTGAATGGCCAGTTCGCGCGTAGGTGTCAGCACCAGAACCTGAGGATCATTGGCCTTCATATCCAGGCTGGAAAGCATAGGCAGGGCAAACGCGGCAGTTTTGCCAGTACCGGTCTGAGCCAGACCCAGCAGGTCTCTGCCCTCAAGAATCCGGGGAATACTCTGAGCCTGGATAGGAGAAGGTGTTTCATAACCGACATCCTGTACCGCCTTGATTACTGCCGGGGAAAGAGGCAGTTCAGCGAAGGTAATTATTGACTCAGCAGGGGTTGTGTCGTCAGACATCAAGTACTCCAAAAAATTAGGCATTGATACAATCAGTGTTCTCCCTTTAGATACTCTGACAGGCAGCCGACGGGGTAGTGCCGGTCTTAAGCCGTGAGAATCACCCATGGGCCAGTCGCGGGTAGAAAGTCGGTCACCATGTTCTGTGGAACAGGACAGATTTCAGAGAGTCAGACAAGTGATTGCTTAGCTTGAATAATTCAATGAAAACGTTGATCGTTCTTTTCGGACCTTGCGACCTGAGCCTGCAAACAGGCTCCCATGCACACTGATCCACCGCACGGTCCTTTTCGTAACGCGCAGTGATTATTAACCATGTTCCGGCCACCGGGTTCACAAACAGGCGGTGGCCTTCTCACTCATGGCAGTTGGGTGTCCATGACTTCGTTGAAGATCTCGAAAGAACTGACAGGATCGGCATCCGATGAGAGTTCAATATGCAAACCGATCACAGAGGTAAACGGAGTACCAGGACATCTGGGAGGCAGCCCGGGAACGCCTGCAGAGCATTCTCGGCCAGTCTCCCTGGAAGGTCTTGTTAACAGCCCTTCCACAAAAGGTCGATTATTCTATCGCTATTCGCTCAACATAGATAGCTGTATTTCAAGCAACCTCCCTGTATTTAGCCGATAGGACAGGAGGATTTACAACTACTCGTTACTATTTGCAGCCATTGACCTCAGCTACGCAAAACGCGCGAAGAACACTGCGGGCTCCTTTCAGAACCTGTGAGGCCTTTTGCCCGTCATCCCCTGGTAGAAGTGCTGAATTTTTTTCAGGTCACTCTCATAGTGATCCGAAGGGAAGAACATGGGGCCGAAACCTCCCACTCTGGTTTTAAAATCCAGAAATCCCAGAGCAATGGGGACACCGGCTCCAACCGCAACATGGTAAAAACCACTTTTCCATTGGCCCACCTTGCTGCGCGTTCCCTCGGGAGGAATGGTAACGATAAGATCCTCGGAAGCATTAAACCGGTTGACAACTTGCTGCACCAGTCCGGTATTACGGCTTCGCTCCACAGGTATGCCGCCCATCCAGCGCATTATGGGGCCCATGGGGCCTTTAAAAAGATTGCTCTTGCCCATCCAGGAAATCTTGAGACCGAATTTAAAGGCAATGGCAATCACCAGAATAAAGTCCCAGTTACTGGTATGGGGAGCAGCAATAAGGACGTACTTTCGAGCATCCGGCTTTTTACCCGACAACTTCCAGCCCGCAAGCTTCAAACCCAGAGTAGAGATTAAACGAAAGAGAGTATTAATAATGGGAGTATCAAAGATCGTATGAGTCATCAAGAAGGTTACCACAGGCAGTCGAGATCAAGACTGACTCAGTGTCCATAACAAATAAATGTCTTTAAAAATTATATTCGCCCGACCAGCCTTGGAACGTGATTATACCTGCCTTAAACAGAATGTACACGCCAGTAAACATTTTTATGTTTAGCCAATTTCGCGAAAAATATTGCCAAGCCGGGCCAGGCCCTGCAGGCATTGATGTAAGAGGACTGTTCATTCAGTGGATATTCGCAGGTGCAGCGTGCTGGATTGTTTGTTGCGCAACCTTCCGTAATCTACCATGACCGAGTACTCCGTGAAATTACCACACAATTAATATGCTTTATTTATACAAATCAGTAATATTTATCATGTTCATATCTTATGGTGCTTCTTATGGGTCTCAAGATAATACTTATAATGATGAACATGTAAATTCCAACCAAACTATTTCATATAAAGATTACGAAGGGAGTTTTTCGAGTAACCTGTTAAATTTATTAAGCACTCTCTCTTTATATTATGATGGGTTCAGGCTGCCTCTACGTGCGGCTGAAATAGCAGCTGTTGTTTTTTTTGATTTATATCTATTTAAAATGCGTAGAGTAACTCCTAAAACATGTCGTATGATTTTTTCATATAGCCTTGCATCAAGCCATCTTGCTAATGGTATATACGACACGAGAATGAATGTTAAAAATCATGGAATCTCATTATTATCCTTAGCCAAATTCATTGCACAAAGAATAGAGCACATAATGTCTTTAGCAATTGTCGAACATTTGTTAGTAATACTTTTCACAGAACCATGTCCTATTTGTTTAGAGTCCTTAAGATTTCCTGTCCAATTTGCAACTTGTGCAAGACATTTGTTTTGTGCGGCCTGCATTGGTCAATGGCGGGCGCATTCACCTTTTTGCCCTGTATGTCGTCAGTAACCCGCCAATGAACTAAAGAGAATACGGGTCAGCCTGTTCAATAAATGCCTATTTCGGAAACGGAACGACTTTTGGCTGGAGCATCTTTTGATCCAGCCATATTCAGCCGTTGCTCGCAGGTGCAGCGTGCTGGATTTTTGTAATATGACTTTTCGTAATCTACCATGACCAAGTGTTCCCTAAAATTCCCAGACAATAGATATGCTTTATTTATGTAAGTCAGTGATGTTTTTCTTACTGATATCTTATGGTGCTTCTTACGGGTCTCAAGATAATACTTATAATGATGAATATCTAAATCCCAACCAAACTATTTCATACGAAGACCATGAACAGAGTGCTTCGAGTAACCTGTTAAATTTCTTAAGCGGTCTCTTAATATATTATTATGATGGAGTCAGGCTACCGCTGCGTGCTGTTGAAATCGTATGTCTTTTATTTAGTATCCATCTATTTGAAATAGGTAGAGAGCCTCCTCGTAATATATATACTGAAATTTTATCATTTAGTTTTGGATCAAGTTTTTTGTTTCATGCTATATACGACATAAGCATGAATATTAAAAATCATGGAAGATCATTATTATTCTTACCTAGATTCATTGCACAAACAACGGAGCACATAACATTTGTAGTAATTGTTACAGGAGCATGTTCTTTTTGTTTAAAGCCCTTAATATTTTTAGTAAAAATTTACACAGAATCATGTCCTATTTGTTTAGAGCCCTTAAGATTACCTTTCCGATATGCACGTTGTAGAAGACATTTGTTTTGTGCAGACTGCCTTAATCAATGGCTGGCACATTCACCTTTTTGCCCTGTATGTCGGCAGTAACCCACTGATGATAAAGAATAATAGCGGTCATCCTGTTCAATGAATGCCCATTTCGGAAACGGAACGGCTTTTGGCTGGAGCATCTTTTGACCCAGCTATATTAAGCGGTTGCTAGCAGGTGCAGTGCGTTGATTTTTTGTGATATAGCTTTTCATAATCTAACATGACCGAGTGTCCCCTAAAACTCCTACACAATAAATATGTTATATTTTCGCAATTTAGTGATATTCATCTTAATGCTATCTTATGGTGTTTCTTATGGCTCTCAAGATAATATGTATGATGATGAATCTATAAATTCCAACTACACCACTTCATATGAAGATTACGAACAGAGCATTTCGACTGAACTATTAAATTTATTAACCTTTCTCTCGTCATATTATGATAATTTCAGGCTACCTTTACGTGCAACTGAGATAGCAACTCTGTGGTTGTCAAATTTCTATCTACTTAAGCCGGGCAATAGTTTTCATGATGAATATCTTGTTATTATTTCATTTGGTCTTTTATTAAGTTTTATCGCTAACACTTCATATGACATAAGAATTTATCATCGTAATGACGAACACCCATCATTATTATTATTTAGATTAACCGCGCAAAGAATAGAGCACATATCGTCTTTATTTGTTTCCGATTACTTGTCAACAAAACTTTTTTCAGGAATATGTCCTATTTGTCTGGATCTCACGAGATACCCTATCGTCTCTGCAGGCTGTAGAAGGCACTGGTTTTGCGATGCCTGCCTTAGTATATGGCAGGCACAATCACGTCTGTGCCCTGTATGCCGACAGTAACCTCCCGATGAAATAAACAGAATAAGTACCTAACCAGTTGGTTTCGCATATTCTGGACGGCGGCTTTTTCCATCCTTCTGCGTTCCAACTCTGGTTGCGTAGCTAAGGCTACGCGCCCGTCGTTGCGCCTTGAAGGATGAAAAAATCCACTCGCCAGAATATGCGAAACCAACTGGCCAGGTACTTAGCGATCAGCCCGTTCAATAAATGCCCTTTTCAGAAACTGAATGTTTTTTGGCTGAGGCATATTTTGGTCCAGCCATTTTCAGCGGGTGCTCGCAGGTGCTGCCTGCTCGATATTTGTGACATGACCTTTGGTAATCTATCTTGTAAGCGCCAAATAAACCAGCGTACTGGCTGCCGCCCCCAAGATTTCTTATTCTTTGCCTGTCTTAACATTCCAGGGGAGAAGCTGTTCCAGTTTCTCAACGGTATCGGCGTAAGGCAGCTCTTTTAAAATATGGTTCAGGTAATTGAAAGGCTCCAGACCATTCACCTTTGCGCTTTCAATCAGGCTGTATAAAAGGGCACTGGCTTGCGCCCCTTTTGGCGTGTCTGCAAACATCCAGTTCTTGCGGCCAATAGCGAAGGGGCGGATGGTGTTTTCCGCTGCGGCATTACTGATATCCAGGTGGCCGTTGTCACAGTAAACGACCAGTTTTGGCCATTGGTTCAATGCATAGCTCATGGCTTGGTGCGACAGGCTGCCCGGGTCTAGCCTGGTTATGTTTTTCTCCAGCCATACATGAAAGTCGTCCAGTAGTGGCTTACTCTTTTGCTGACGCAGGATGGCTTTTTCTGATGGAGGAAGATCTCCTATTTCTTTCTCAATGGCGTAAAGCTTACCGATTTTGCCTAAAGCGACATTCGCCTTGCTAACGCGGGTGTTTTTCACCTTTTTGCCCGGTTTGGCTTCGCCCTTCCTGGCATCCAGAAATTTCCTGCGAACGTGGTCGAAGCAACCCGCCTGGGTGATGCCTTCTTGTTTGCATACAGCGTCGTAACTGGCATACCCGTCAGTTTGCAGGTAACCGCTGAACCCTTCGAACAGACGCAGGGGAACCTCCTTGCCTCTTGAGGGATCGTATTCAAACACCACCGATGTTTGTCCGGGTGGCCCACCAAGGCTGACCCACATATATTTGTCAGAGTTGATGGACTTGCTGGTTTCCTTGATCACCTGAATTCGGGTTTCGTCAGCATGGATCACCGAACCGGTCTTTTGATGATCTCTCATCAAATTGATGAGTGGCCGCAGTTCTGTAGACAGCCGAATCAAAGAGTTGGCCATCGTCGTCCGGGTGACAGAGCCACCGTATCGCTTGAGGATATTCTCTTGCCTGTACAAAGGCAGTGCGTCGCAGTACTTGGAGACAATGATCCAGGCCAGTGTGCAAACAGAGAGTGAAGATTTGGGCAGTGGGTGTTTTGGCAGCTCTGCAACTTTAATGACCCGCTTCTCCTGTCCATGCTCATCGACTTCTGGAAAGACTGCTTTCTCTTGCAGAATTTCTTTCACCTGAACCTTGGTCGGAACGATATCAAGCTCTTCACGGACTTTGACAAAGAAGGTATCAATGGCTCCGGCTTTTTCTTCTTCACTGAGTTCAGAGCGTTCCTGCACTCTGGGCAGAGACTCTGAAAATGACTTGCGCCCTGTTTTCTTTTTGCGTGGTTTTGGAGGCTCTTGCTCTGGCTGACCTTCAGCTTCGTCTTGCTCTCCGGTGCAGCCTTCCAGCTCCACCTCGTTGAAAATGTCGACCTGGCTGTTGTTTTTTTCAGTGCTTCTTCCGTACAGGCGGGATCGGGAGAGCCTCAGGTACTCTTCCAGTTGCGCAATGCGTTTTTTTTGAGAATCGATGACCTCTGACTTCTTTTGAATAATGTCGTCTTTTTCAAGAAGGGCATTTTCTTTTTCAAGAAGGGCATTTTCTTTTTCAAGAATGACACTTTCCTGCGAATGGATCGCCTCAAACAAGGCGACCATTTCAGGGTTAGTCTCAGCCTGATGAAAGGGCAAATCCAGTGCGGATTTCGGCTGAAAAATCAGAGTGTCGGCGGTCGATTTCATGGTCGCTATTTTACCATAAAACCCTGAAAAACAGGACTAAAAACAGCTCTCATAATGCCTTTTTTTATGGGGTTGCATGGCATTGAGATTGTAGCCGTCCAGCAGCCAGTTTAATTGTTTCCCGGTTAATGTAACCAGCTCTTCGTCCGGTTTGGGCCAGTGGAATTTGTCCTCAGACAGGCTCTTGTAATAAAGCACAAAACCATTATCTTCCCAGAACAGGCACTTGATTTTATTACGCTGCCGGTTGGTAAACGCATATAAATAGCCGTCAAAGGGGTTGTGCCCCAGCTCTTGTTCAACCAACACAGCAAGCCCACGAAATGACTTGCGAAAGTCAATCGGCTCCCGGTAGAGAAACACCTTTGGTAATACCTCTGACGGTCGCATAACCGGGGTGTTCATAGCATATCCCTCACCAGTTGCTCACAAAGCGACAGGTTACTTTCATCAATACCGGACACTGTTACACCACTGGGTAGGGTGATGGAGAGTGGTGTTATCCGAGAAGGCGCACCAGGTTCTGGTTGGGGTGTTACCTGGACAAAGCCAGAGTTGTTCGGGGTCGGTTTTACGCTGGGGGTTGTGTCGAGTTTACGCTTCCAGTATCCGAATTTGGATACCCTTATACCATGCTGTTGGCACCACGCACTCTGAGTCAAACCTGAATCCCGCCACGACTGAACACGCTCTAGCCATTCACTGTCTGCGGGTAATTTCTTTGACATATTGGCCTCCTTATATCGGGAGGCTAATCATTTCAAATGGGGTTTTGATTCTGAAGGGCGTGGGTTTATTTGGCGTTTACTCTATCTTGACTGCTTGTTCCCTAAAATTCATAAACATTAGATATGCTCTACTTAGGTAAATTAGTGATATTTATCTTACTAATATCATGTGGCACTTCTTACGGGTCTCAAGATAATACTTATGATGATGAATATAAAAATCCCAACCACACTATTTCATATGAAGATTACAAACAGAGCCTTTCGACTGGTCTATTAAATTTATTAACCTTTCTCTCGTGGCATTATGATGAATTCAGGCTACCTTTACGTTTAACTGAGATGACAGCTCATTGTTTGTTGAATTTCTGTCTACTTAAGCTGGGCAGTACTTTTCATCATGAGTATTTTTTTGTTTATTTATTAAGCGGCATCGCTAACTTTTCATATGACCTAAGAACTAATCAGCATAATTACGAAGATCTATCATTATTCATATTTACACTCATCGCACAAAGGATGGAGCACGCATTGTCTCTATTTATTGCTGATTATTTGTCAGTAAAACTTTTTTCAGGAATATGTCCTATTTGTCTGGAACAAATGAGTAACTTTATCAACTGTGCAGGCTGCAGAAGGCACTGGTATTGCAGTGCATGCCTTCGCACATGGGAGGCGCAATCACTTTTGTGCCCTGTATGCCGACAGTAACCTCCCGATAAAATAAATAGAATAGCGATCAACCCGTTCAATAAATATCCATTTCGAAAACTGAATGGATTTTGGCTGAAGCACCTTTTGCTCCAGCCATTTTCAGCGGGTGCTCGCAGGTAAAACCTGCTCGATATTTGTAACATGACCCTTCGTAATCTATCTTGACTGAGTGTTCCCTAAAATCCATACACAACAGATATGCTCTATTTATGCAAATTAGTGATATTTGTCTTGCTAATATCTTGTGGCACTTCTTACGGATCTGAAGATAATACTTATAATGATGAATATGTAAATTCCGACCTGACTATTTCACATAAAGATTACGAACAGAGCTTTCTCAGGGACCTGTTAAATTTATTAACTTCTCTCTCGTTATATTATGATGAAATCAGGCTACCTTTACGCTTAGTTGAATCAACAAGTGCTTCTTTTTTAATTTACCATCTACTTAAATCGGGTAATGTTTTTCGTCAAGAGTTAGCTTTTGCTTTTTCAATAAGCTTAATATCATGCTTTTATTTTAACTTCATCTACGACCTGATAGCATTTTTCAGTAGTGATGAAAGCTTACCACTAGCCTTTTGCAGTCTCGTTGCCCGAGTAACAGAGCACGCATTGTCAGCAAGAATTACTGACTATCTGGCAGTAAAACTCTTTGGCGGATTATGCTCTATTTGTATGGACCCCATAAGATACCCTATCGCCGCTGGGGAGTGTTTAAAGCACTTCTACTGTGCAGCATGCATTCACGCATGGACGACACAATCTCCTTTGTGCCCTGTGTGCCGACAATAACCCCCAGTCACCTAAAGCGAAGGCCGAGCTATATCAGCCACCAATCTGGGCAAGATTGCGAGTACCTCCGGTATACCCCTGTTCCAGAAAATGACCGTCTACTTTCAACCTCAGTGCTGATCGAATTTCCTGAATCAATTCATCCTGCTGGCTGTCGTCCTGTAAGAAATGTCGAAGGTCATGGCCTGATTCCGAGAACAGGCAAAGTTGCAGATGCCCCTGACTGCTAACCCTCAGACGATTGCAGTCTTTACAGAAATCTCTTGAGTAGGGGGTAATCAGTCCAATGCGCCCCTGATACTCAGGATGACAATATTCGTAAGCCGGACCCGCATCTTTATTTCTGGCCATTCTGACCCAGCCCTGCTCCAGAAGCTGATCCCTTATTTGTTTTCCGGGGACATGGTATTGATTGAAAAAGCGACTATTATCACCCGTCTGCATCAACTCAATGAAACGCATGGTAACAGGCTGGTGCTTAATCCATTCCAGAAACGCCTCCAGCTGGATGTCGTTGACCCCTTTCATCAAAACCGCATTGACCTTGATAGAAGGAAGACCTTTTGCGAAGGCCTTGTCAATACCCACCAGTATTTCCTGAAGGCGGTCGTGCCCGGTTATTGCTGCAAAGGCTCGGGGGTCCAGACTGTCGATACTGACATTAATCTGATCAACACCAGCAGCCAGCCAGGACTCAATTCTCTGGTCCATTTTGTAACCATTTGTGGTCATAGCCACTTTCTGAATCCCCGGAATGGACTTAAGAGTACTGACAATATCCCTGAAGTCAGAGCGCAGGGTAGGCTCACCGCCAGTGAGGCGAACCTTCTCAACACCCACCGCCGAAAAAGCGGTCACCAGACGTTTAATTTCGGCAACATCCAGCGACTGCTTGTGACGATGCTCATCACAGCCATCAGGCAGGCAATAGTTGCAAGTGAAGTTGCACAGATCAGTCAGAGACAGTCTGAGATAGGGAAACGTTCGTCCCTGTTGGTCTTGTAATGGTCGCATTTCACACCTTTCCAAACACGGGAGGCCCAGACATTTCTGTGTGAACCCTGGCAACCCTGCGTGTAACACGCATCAGGTCACGGCCAGACAACCGTACCTTCATGGTGAGGGTTAGGTTGCGAAGCTCGGCGCTTTATTAAAATTAATTAGGGGCTCATCCTAACCCTAACCCGACAAAATAGCCATGCCTTAAAGGACAATATCGAGTGATACAAATAACAAGAAACAGATTGCTGAATTCATTTATAGCTTTTACTTTAAGAGCAGTTTCAAAAACTGTATCGAGGAGACCTTTCAATGACTGACTGCTGTTCTGCCCCGGGGCTCATGCCCCTGCACGAAGGGCTTGAGAAACTGATGACAGAAACACCGGTCGTCACTGAAACTGAAACAGTGGCTCTGGCTGACTCCCTGGACAGGGTTATCTCTGAGGCAATTATTTCGCCGGTTAACGTTCCGTCCCATGATAATTCAGCCATGGACGGGTATGCAGTCCGTTTCAGTGACCTGGCACCACATTCAATACTGCCGCTGGCCGGAAAATCTCTGGCCGGGCACCCCTATCAGGGTTCTATGCCCCCTGGCCACTGTATAAGAATCATGACAGGTGCTTCCATTCCTGTAGGTGCCGATACGGTCATCATGCAGGAGCAGGCCGAGATAACCGAACAGGGTATTGCTTTCAGCAAGCTACCCTCTCAGTCAAGCAATAATGTTCGCCGTGCCGGTGAAGATATTCCTCAAGGTTGTCAGGTTTTTGAAAAGGGACACATCATCAAAGCCCAGGATATAGGTCTGCTGGCTTCATTGGGAATCCCTGAAGTTCCAGTCATTCGCAGAATAAAAGTAGCGCTCTTTTCCACGGGTGATGAACTGAAGCTGCCCGGCGAGACTCTCGGACAAGGTAATATATACGACAGCAATAGGTTTGCAGTATCAGCGATGCTCAAGCGACTGGGTGCAGAAGTGATTGACCTTGGAAAACTCCATGATGACCGCGACGAGATCCGGAAAGCTTTTCTGAAAGCTGATCAGCAGGCTGATGCAGTTGTCACCTCTGGTGGGGTATCCGTAGGTGACGTCGACTTTGTCAAAGATATTCTCAGTGAAATAGGCCATACTTCGTTCTGGAGGCTGGCCATTAAACCCGGCAAACCCTTTGCCTTTGGTAAACTTCCCAACAGTGTTTTCTTTGGGCTACCCGGCAATCCGGTTTCCGCTACGGTAACTTTCCAACAATTGGCAGCGCCCGCATTGCAACATATGATGGGAGCAGAACCAACTCCTGCTGCTGAACTACCAGCAACGTGCCTCACTCCCCTAAAGAAACAACCCGGTCGCCTGGAATTCCAGAGGGGCATTCTCTCAACCAACGAGAGAGGAGAAGCCGAGGTAGTCACATCGGGCAGTCAGGGGTCGGGGATTCTCCGATCCATGAGTATGGCTAATTGTTACATCATTTTGCCCGCTTCCCAGGGAAATATTGAGGCAGGAGAAACGGTTAGAGTGCAGTTGTTCGATAAACTTCTCAGGTAACTACTCCCTGTTCTGCAGGTTGTCGCATCACTCTGGCTCCCATGCTTTTGGGACCTCCGGGTTCCGGCATGGAAAAGGGTTGCCCCGAAAACGAGCACTGTCATATTTCTGCAGTCTTTGCCCTGGTCCTGGAGGGTTTTTAAATATTTCAAAAAAATGTCATAACTGTAATATTTCTGAAACAAAACACCTATATTTTCGCCATCATCTCTATCCACACAGCACCAAGGTGCAGAAAATGTCTGAAGCAACTAGTCAAGCCAGCACCAAAGCTGACTATAAATACACCAGCAGGCACTATGGCCGTATCTGGCTGAGAGTTATCCTCTGGATCTATGCTCTCCTGGTTGCCGTCAGTGTAGTGGGCTCTGGTTTTAAAATGGCCGTAGGTGGCGCAGAAGCAGCTGCAGAGCTGTTCAGCTTTGCCAACAACACTATGCTGGCACTGATAGCCGGTACCCTCGCCACGGCTCTGGTTCAGTCTTCCAGTACAGTAACCTCTGTTATCGTTGGCCTCGTGGCTGGCGGCCTGCCGGTAGAGATGGCGATCCCCATGATAATGGGAGCCAATATTGGTACCACCATCACAAATACTCTGGTCAGTCTGGGTCACATGGGTTGCGACAAATCCTTTAAGCGAGCTTTTGCTGCTTCGACAGTTCACGACTTCTTTAACTATCTGGCGGTTCTGATTCTGTTGCCTCTGGAATTGATGACCGGCTTCCTGAGCGATATTTCACAGCACGTAGCCGCACTGTTGGTAGGTGGCTCTGCTATTGATATGGGCAGCCTGAATTTCGTCAAACCCCTGACCAAGCCGGCCGTGAATATTGTCAAGGATTTTGCAGGCCTCCTGCCCGACAGCACACTGGCTGGCCTGACCATGATCGCCTTCGGTATCTTCCTTATCTTCAGCTCGGTCGTAAGACTGGGCAAGCTGCTGAAAAAAGTTATGGTGGGACGTGCCAGGGACATTCTGCACAAGTCTATTGGTCGTGGTCCGATTTCCGGTATTGCCTCCGGTACTGTTATGACCGTAATGGTGCAATCCTCTTCTACTACCACCAGTCTTATGGTTCCTCTGGTAGGCAGTGGCGTCTTCACCGTTCGTCAGATGTACCCTGTTACTCTGGGTGCCAACATCGGTACAACCATCACAGCGCTGCTTTCAGCAACGGCCATCGTCGGTGCAGACGCAGAGCACGCAATGACCATTGCTCTGGTACACTTGTTCTTCAACGTGTTTGCCGTAGCCCTTATCTATGGCATCAGGTGGCTCCGTGAGATTCCTCTCTACGCTGCAGAAAAATTGTCTGATCTGGCTATAAAAAACCGCGCTTATGCATTCCTGTATCTTTTGCTGGCCTTCTTTGTCATACCGGGCCTCGGGATTTTGGTAGCCCGGTAAAGCCTTCCTGATATTCTTAAGAAGCCCTGACCATGTCGGGGTTTCCTCTACAGACCTGTTTCTTTAATTCCTGTTTAAACTGCTATGCTCTTTGGGTTGCCAATCATGGAACAGGAAACCACCATCAGGCATCTGGTCATCCCCCTGACGTTGTCAGTTGTCTTTCACACCTTACTTTTGGGCTATAGCGGGAGTAGTTGGTTGACTGCTGCAAAATCACCCGGCATTCAAATCAAACTGGTGTCTCATCAACCCGACATAACACCTGCCATTGAAAAAAACCTGACCGCTACAGAAGCAATGACCGACTCGGAATTGACAAAGCCAGATTCTCAGATTGAAAACACTGAACACATTCAAAGCACTGAAAAAACAGAACAGGCTGAAAAAGCAGAGAACAAGAAAGTCATAACGACCAGAGCCGAAAAGAAAAAGATTCAGCAAGAGTCGGCCAATCAGGAAGAAAACAAACACAGGCACGCAAAACCGGGTGAGCCTCCGGTATCTGCTCTCAACCAGCAGACATCGGGAGAGCCCGTCGAAGAACTCATCACTTCAAAAGCCGGGCATTTGGAGCCTGATGAATTTCAGAAATGGGTGGCTCAACTTCAATACCGGATCAATCGCTACAAAGTGTATCCCTACCAGGCTAAAAGAAGGCGACTGGAAGGAGAAGTAAAAATCAAAATTGAAATCAACTCTGACGGAACACTGGAAAAGGCGACTGTACTGGCCGGTAAAAAGGCATTCGAAGCCAGTAGTCTGAAAGCCATTGAGCGCTCCCTGCCCTTACCGACACCTCACAAGAAATCGGTTACGGTGATTCTCTCCATTAAATATCAGCTGCTGTGACCGGCCAGCTCCTTAAGTTCATTACTCAATCTCACAATTTCGCTGTAGCTGCCGACGCATCAGAGGTTCCCGGAGATTTACCTGGCGTATCAGGGCCTCACTGCCATCACATCACCACCCGGCCATCACTAATTACACTATAGTTATCGCGTAATTCTGCCAATTCTATCCCGAGGCTTCACCTCTCTTCCCGACGTGCTTTGCCCGCGTGGTGAAGCAGGGGTTAGCTGGCAGAACATGAGCAAAAATGCAAACCGAAAAGAAGTTGAAACACCTATGCAAACTTTTACCACAGTTTTTATTTCGGTTATATTGATCGTTTCATCTCCCTTTGTCTTTGCGATTAGAATAAGCGAAGAACACTTAAAGCAAGGACGACAGCTTATAGATGACATGGACAGGAGAGGAAGTGAGTTTCTGGAACTGGCTGAAAGAGTTCAAACTATCATAACAACCTTTGGGTCTCAGTCCATTTTCACCATCATTCCTCACTTAATATCTATGAACGAATCTTTAGAGAGAGTTTTTTCATCGTTATCAATGCGCAAAGCTTATTTAGCCACACTCACAAAAACAGTCACGAATGATTCTGAATTGCTAGCAAAAAAGGCTTTTGAGCGGATGAAAGTTTCAGCTGGCAATCCAGGGCAATCAGTAGCAATGGTTAGGCTGTTTAGTGTTGCTGGCGTCTCTGGGGACGCAAGTTTTTCAGGCACTTTTCAAGAGCACAAGTGTGGCACCCTAACGGAATTAGCTGATAAGGCGGATAAAGATAGTTCTGAATTTTCACAGAAAGCCTTGTCATACCAGATTTTAAACAACAAGCTAAAAGAATATCTTGACCAGAATGACACAATTGACGTATCCGAGACTTGGAGTTATCTGGAAGAAATAAATAAGCTATTAAATGAATTAACGACTCTTACAAAGTCTTTTCCAAACAGCTTTAAATTATTTTTAGAGCAGGCTTTGACTTATTTTGATTGTAACTGAATCGAATAAGCCGGTAGATAAACCTGGTGACACTCCCCGCCTTGTCAGGCGAGGCTTCTGACTTCACAGGCTACAGCCAGCCTATAGCGACTGGACTTACACAGAAGCCTCCATCGGCAGTAACCGGGTGCCCCTCGGTTATTTATTGGTCTTTTGTTTGATTTGCCGCAGCCTTAACGGGTCACTCAGGTATGGGCTCGTCTGGTTCTTCAAGGGCGGTTGGGCAGTTGTCTCTGCCTTAATTTTTTGTTAACAGTGCTTGGTTTTCGTCACCGTGAGTCTCTGCATAGAGACAGACCGATAGAAAATATAACCAACTACGTACAAATACTCAACCGGAACGCTCTGCGTTCCCGTCTTATATCCCCGCCCGATTGGGCGAGGGTTTACGACGATTTTGCTAAAACCGAGAGCTTTGTGATCGATGGCTCACTTGCCCAAGCAACCCAATCAAACCCTGACTATCAGACTTTCAGGTACTCCCTTCCCGTCTCTGGTGCTTTAGAAGCGACTTCAGTCAAAAATACACCTGCAATGAAAAATTATGGCTATCTTTATGGGGTTGTTTCATTTCAGGTGTTTTTATCAATGATGAAAAGAAGAAGTGCCCTGGTTGGCTTAACGCTTTGCTTGACTCTTTCGACTCCCGGATGGTCAGCAGAATCCCCAGGGAAATTAGCCCCTCATAAAAGCGTCAGGTATCTGGGAAGTCACCTGTTGCGCCCGGACGACCAGAAAAGGGTCACTCATATTACTGGTGCTCACTTCGCTCATGTCGGAAATGGTTCAACAGGGACACTCTACCTGCTTTCTGGAGATGCCGGAGCAGGCTTCACCGGTCGTCATGGCTGGGGGGTCTTTTCCAAGCCCCACTACTACGAGCTGGATATGAGCAAGGTGGTTTTGGATCGTCAGAATCCTAATCACGGCGGACCTTTACCCAGTGAAGTGTTCGAATACCCTATCACCGAAGGCAAGAATGCCAAAACCCATCCCCTCTGGCTGAACGATGGTCATATTGCCCCCAGCGCCATCACTCTGACCAAAGACGGTGAGCTGATGATTTCCTCCAGTCAGAGTGATAGAGGCGTTACCGGCGTTATTGACTACAGGGCAATCGACATCCCCGCCTATGCAGGCTACGGCTACAGGCACGCGAATCGTGACGAAACCAGTCTGGCCACCCGAAACAATGGTTTTCTGAAAGCCTGGTATGATGCCCATGAGTTCTTCCCTGTACCTGTGCTTGATCTGATTCCGGCAGCCTTCCTGCATACCTTCAGGGAAATTCCCCTGCAACTCTCCAAAGGTGTTCACCACGTCGATATCGGACTGTCATCAAAATTCCTGCTCACAGAAAATGATCACAGACCCGGTCAGGTAGATAGCGCATTCAAACTGCCTAAACATTTTGAAAACAACAACTGGATTCCTTTCCACATGGGATTGAAGGGTATTCAACAGGGATTAGGTGTGAAAAGTCTTGACCGTATTCCCAAGAGCAACCATTACGTTGCAGCAACCGCCGGAGCTCTGGTTCAGGATGCCAAACAATGGAATATCAATGAACATGTCCCACCTGTCAGGGTGGTGACCTTTACTACAGAACAACTGTCTAACAATGGCGAACCGCTGCCAGGAAAATACCTGAACAGCCAACAGCTTCCTGCCAAGGGTGAAGTAACAATTCTGTCAGAGAAGCTCTATAACTTTTCTCTTCTGGGTTTAAGCCCTTCTGCAATGAAACAGCTGAAGAGCAGCCCGATTCGTACAGTCAGCGATATTGCGGTTCTCAATAAGAAAGAGGCTCTGTTCCTTGAGAAAACAGTGCTCCCTTATCGAAGTTCTGAATCCAATTTTATTACCCGGGTTTATCTGGTCGACCTGAGCAGTGGCAAGAATGTCAAAGGCAGTGAAATGTTTGCTGACAACGAGCTGAACAAGGCATTCATGGATGCACCAGACTACTTTATGTCCAAGACCCTTATCTTTGACAGCCTTCAAGAGGACTCCCTGAAATTATTCGAAGATGGAATAGGCTTTGATATTCACGAAACCTCTTTTGAGGCGATTGCTCGGGGTCCCGAAACGGTACAAGGGGGCAAAACATTTATGCTGGTCAGTTACTATGACGGTGAAGATAGTAAACGGGGCACCCCAACCCGCCTCATGTATTTTACCTTGCCAGCCAGTAAATAAAATCCGACACCTGGCATCTGGAAAAGCATGTAAAAAATGTACAAGAGTGCCGCAAAAGCCATTATCCCCCTGGTAATGGCTTTGTTCATTGTCAGACTCCGACATTATAAAATTCAGCTTCCTTCTACCAGACCGTATACTCTGTGAACGCCACACCTTCTTCAACACTTTATGAAATATCCTGTTTATGCTCTCGTCTCAGTGCTGATATAGTAGAAATCAGAGAACAGACCCAAGAACAATAAACGGATAGACAAGGCATGGTCGATAAACCTTTGACAGGACTGGCTGCTCGACTGGTTGTCGACCAGCTGATCGATGAAAAGACACTCCGCTCCGCACTTTCACAGGCAGAAAAAACAAAGCAGCCCCTTGCCAGCTACCTGGTCCAGGAGAATTTACTCAGCGCCAAAGACATATCCCTGGCTACCGCAGAAGAATTTGGCATGCCAGTTATGGATCTTGATGCCTTTGACCCTGAAAACATCCCGAAAGAACTGATTCAGGAAAAGCTGATTCGCAAGCATAAACTGATCCCGTTAATAAAGAGGGGGACCAGACTGTTTGTCGGGGTAATTGATCCCAGTGATCATACAGCCATTGATGAAATCCGATTCAGCAGCGGTCTTATGGTGGATTCGGTACTGGTTGAAGAAGACAAGCTGGACAGATTCATTGATCAACTGCTGGATAGCAATGTTGATGCCCTGTCGAATTTCGATGATGAGGAATTTGATAACCTTGAAGAGCTGGAAGTGGGTGCCGTCGAAGACAACGATGAGGAAGTAGCAGGGGAAGATGACGATGCCCCTGTCGTAAAATTCGTGAATAAAATGCTGCTCATTGCCATCAAATCAGGCGCATCGGATCTTCACTTTGAACCTTATGAAAAAACCTATCGGGTTCGATTTCGCACCGACGGCGTTCTTCATGAAACCGCCAAACCACCTGCTGGCCTGGCACCCAGAATTGCATCCCGTCTGAAGATAATGTCTGCCATGGATATTTCAGAACGACGTAAGCCCCAGGATGGTCGTATTAAAATGCGCCTGTCCAAAAGCAAATCCATCGACTTCCGGGTCAATACCCTGCCTACCCTTTGGGGTGAAAAAATCGTACTTCGGATTCTCGACCCTTCCAGTGCCAAAATGGGCATTGATGCCCTGGGTTATGAAAAAACCCAAAAAGAAATGTACATGGAAGCCTTGCACCAACCCCAGGGTATGATTCTGGTCACAGGACCCACCGGTTCCGGTAAGACCGTCTCTCTCTATACGGGGCTGAATATTCTGAATACTCCGGAAAGAAACATTTCCACCGCCGAGGACCCTGTAGAAATCAACCTGGAAGGTATCAACCAGGTGAACGTTAATCCGAAGCAGGGGATGGATTTCTCTCAAGCTCTGAGAGCCTTCCTTCGTCAGGATCCTGACATCATTATGGTGGGGGAGATTCGAGATCTTGAAACGGCCAACATCGCCATCAAAGCGGCCCAGACAGGCCACATGGTCATGTCCACGCTACACACCAACAGCGCTCCGGAAACACTGACACGTCTGCAAAACATGGGGGTTCCTTCCTTCAACATTGCCACCTCTGTCAGCCTGATCATTGCCCAGCGTCTGGCCAGACGCTTATGCAACCACTGTAAGGAAATAAAAGACATCCCAAAAGAAACACTGCTGGAAGAAGGTTTTACCGAAGAGCAGATCAAGTATGCCAAAATTTATGGCCCCAAGGGATGTGATCAATGCAGCAAGGGCTACAAAGGCCGTGTGGGTATCTATGAAGTCGTAAAGATCACACCGGCTCTGCAGCAAATCATTATGGAAGAGGGCAACTCCCTCCAGATTGCCGAAATTGCACAGAAAGAAGGATTTAATAACCTTCGCCAGTCTGGACTGTTAAAGGTTTTGGAGGGTGTGACCAGTCTCGAAGAAGCTAACCGGGTAACGCTTGAGTAATTGATTTCCCAACCTCCTGTCAACTCGTTCCCACGCTCTGAGAGGATGTCGCAAAACTCTCTCCGGCGTGGGAACGCGTTGACTCCCATCATTGCCGGCTTCATTCTCGTCATTCCCGCGAAGGCGGGAATCCACACTGACTCTCCACCAGAACCATACTGCCCGGTGTCCCCCTGGCCTTGTCATCCCCGAGAAGGCAGAGATCCACCGTTGGCGCTGGATTCCCGCCTTCGCGGGAATGACGACTTCAGAGCGTGAGAACGAGCTGTTGGAGTTTTGCGACACCCTCGCTCTGCATGGGAACCAGAGTTAAAGAGCAGGCAATGACGATCAGTGACCAGCCCCAAGGGACAACAGTGTGGCGTTACCTCCGACAGCCGTCGTATTGATGGTGCGGGTACGTTCAGTAGCAAAGCGATACAGGTAGTGAGGCCCACCGGCTTTTGGACCGGTACCGGAGAGTCCCTGTCCACCAAATGGCTGAACACCGACCACCGCACCGATCTGATTACGGTTTATGTAGGCATTACCCACTTTAAGGCTTTGCTCAATGTAGGAGGAGGTCGCTTCGTTGCGGCTATGCACTCCCAGAGTCAGACCGTAACCTGTGCCGTTGATTTCCTGAATCACTTTATCCAGCTCAGAAGCCTTGTAGCGAATCAGGTGAAGAATCGGGCCAAAGTGTTCTTTTTCCAGTTGGCTGATGCTCTCAATCTCAAAGGCAACCGGCGCAATAAAGTAACCTTCATTGCATTCAGCCCCCAAATCCACTTCGGCAATCAGGCGAGCTTCCTGCTTCATGCGATCAATATGAGCCTGGAGTCCTTTAAGGGCGATTTCACTGATAACAGGGCCAAGGTCTGTTTCCTGCAGGGCTGGGTGACCCACCTTCAGTTCTGCCATCGCACCGACCAGCAAGTCTTCAATACGATCAGCAATATCTTCCTGAACATAGAGCACTCGCAACGCTGAACAACGTTGCCCGGCACTGGCGAAAGCAGACTGAACAACGTCATTAACGACCTGCTCAGGGAGAGCAGTAGAGTCTGCAATCATGGCATTCTGACCACCGGTCTCGGCAATCAGAGGGATAATAGCGCCCTCTCGCGCAGCCAGAGTCTGGTTTATTAATCTTGCAGTCTGGGTTGAACCTGTGAAAGCAACACCGGCAATACGAGGATCAGCGGTCAACTGATGACCAATATCCTTACCTTCACCCGGTACCAGTTGAATCACATCGGCAGGCACGCCGGCTTCCAGCATCATCTCAACAGCTCGTGCAGCAATCAGAGTGGTTTGCTCTGCGGGCTTGGCTACAACCGTGTTACCACAGGCCAGCGCGGCAACCACCTGACCCAGGAAAATAGCCAGAGGGAAGTTCCAGGGACTGATGCACAGAAAGACGCCTCGACCGGTCAGGTAAAGCTCATTGGATTCACCGGTAGGTCCTGGCATAACCTGAGGTGCTGAGAATTTTTCACGCGCCTGGTTGGCATAATAACGACAGAAATCTACCGCTTCACGCACTTCATCGATACTGTCGTGAATCGTTTTACCCGCTTCTTTATGACAGAGTGCCACCAGCTCTTCAAGGTTGGCCTCCAGCAGGTCGGCCAACTTCTCCAGACTCTGGGCACGGGTTTCTACTGGTATCTTGTGCCAACGGTCAAACGCTTTGTGAGCCACTGAAATAGCCTGGTCCACTTCCTTTTCTCCGGCGAAGTGCAGACGACCTGCGAGCTCGCTGAGCTGGTAAGGACACTGCAGATCAACCACTTTTTCAGTTTCAACCTTTTGGCCGGAAATCACGGGACCTTTGTGCCACGTTTGGCCCATAAACTTCTGTACAGATTCAGAAAACGGCTGCCACTGTGACTCAATATCGATATTGACACCTATGGAATTAACTCTGTCTTTTCCAAAAATAGCTACCGGTAAAGGAATTCTGTCATTGGCCAGAGAACTATGCTTCTCGAGCACAGTGACAGGATGATGAACCAGGTCCTTTACGGGTGTCCTGGCATCCACCAGACGATGAACAAAAGAGGAGTTAGCACCATTTTCCAAAAGTCGACGCACCAGATAGGGCAGCAAATCTTTGTGACTACCCACAGGTGCATAAATGCGAACGTCCGGTTTTTCCTGATCCAGTACCGTGTTATAGAGCGCATCACCCATTCCGTGCAGACGCTGGAATTCATAATGTTTATGTTCTGCGATGCTCAGAATGCTGGCAACAGTATGAGCATTGTGGGTAGCAAACTGAGGATAAATAGCCCCTTTAACAGGATCACTCAGCAGAAAACGGGCACACACCAGATAAGCAACGTCTGTTGCTTCTTTGCGCGTGTATACCGGGTAGCCGGAATAGCCGGATTGCTGACACAGTTTTATTTCACTGTCCCAGTAGGCACCTTTTACCAGACGCACAGGAATTTCATCACCCTGCTCTTTTGCCAGAGCTGCCAGCCAGGCAAGAACGGGGAGTGCTCTTTTACCGTAAGCCTGTACAACCAGTCCGAAAGCACCCCATCCCTGACAATCAGGATGACGGTAGAGTTTCTCGAACAGTTTCAGAGACAACTCAAGGCGGTCCTGCTCTTCGGCATCAATGGTGATTCCCACATTCAGGCTTCTGGCAGTGCGAATCAGTTCCAGCACGCTGTCGAACAGTTCTTTCAAGACACGGGTTTCATTGGCCACTTCATAACGGGGATGCAGGGCAGAAAGTTTGATCGAAACGCTGGGACGAGGGCCCTTGTAGCCACCCTTCTGCTCCTGACCAACGGACCTGACAGCAGTCAGGTAGGAAGCGAGATATTTCTGAGCATCGCTTTCGGTCAGTGCTGCTTCACCCAGCATATCGAAAGAATAGGTGTAACCTTTCTCTCTTGGCTTTCGACCATTCCTGAGTGCTTCTGCAATAGTGCGACCCAGTACAAAATGCTCACCCATAATTTTCATCGCCTGGTTCACAGCCTGACGAATCAAGGGTTCACCCATTTTTTTAACCAGTCGACCAATCACGCTAGCCGGGCGACCGTCTTCCGATTTGCCTAATGTCACCACTTTACCGGTCAACATCAGACCCCAGGTGGAGGCATTCACCAATAGCGAATCGCTCTGTTTGAGATGCCTTTCCCACTCAGCGACACTGAGTTTGTCACGAATCAGGGCATCGGCGGTTTCAGAGTCAGGAATTCTCATCAGGGCTTCTGCCAGACACATCAGCAGAATACCTTCACGGGTATCCAGGCTGTATTGCAACAACATAGAGTCAATCATATGAATGGAATCTTCCCGGGCTCGAACCTGCTCGACCAGATCGGTAGCTCGTCGGGTTACCACAGCCAGCTGCTGCGGACTGGGTCTGGCCAAATCGGCCAGCTGTGCCAGTAAGGCTGACTCATCCACACTGTATTGTGGAGAGATAGTCTTCCAGAGCCTGGTTGGGCTCTGCTGGATGAATTCAGGCTCAAATAAGGCCTTAGCCTCAAACATGCGGTGTCTCCCCCAATGACGGCAAACCTGATCCTGTGCCGTATGATCAATCTAATCGGGAAATGCCTATGACGATGACATCTCCAATTAAGGCAAATGAGCAGCCTCCAGTGGCTTTTGGCCAGCCCGCAATCATGCACAAAATCAAACAGAATTCCCAGATACAGAAGACAGATTTTTGTACAATCCCTGTACACTTCCCGCTGCTGATCTGATTTATTTGCCCATGGACTGTCGCATAACCGCTAACCCAATAAAAGGGCGGCAGTCAGATCATTATTTATTCACTATACCTTTTTGATGACTGAAGTCATCGTTCTTGTCCACCTCAGCAGGCTTACGTTTTCGGTGCATTCTTTTGTGCCTGGTCAGGGCTATAGCATTTTTGCAGAGCTTCCCACATCGCTGCTGCAGACCATTCTCCCCGAACTCGATCACATCACAGGTTTTTTGCCCGCTGTGGTTTCTTCTTTTGTGATCCGCCAGGCTTTTGGCACTGTTGCAAACCTCCCCACATGGCCGCTGCAGGCCATCCTTGCCCATCACGCTCAGGTTACAGGTTTTCTGCCCGCTGTGGTGTCTTTGTTTGTGCCCCTTCAAGGCTGTTTGACTCCTGCAGACAAACCCACATCGCCGCCGCTGGCCATCGTCTCCGACCAGGGTTACAGCACAGGTTTTCTGTTCAGTATGGGAGTTTCTTTTGTGATCTAACAGTGTTTTGGCATTCTTGCAGACCTTTCCGCATGGCCGAGGCAGGCCATCTTCCCCTGCCACTTTTACATCACAGGTTTGGTCAAGGATATGGTTTATTTTTATATGGTCGCTCAGGGCTTCAGTACCCCTGCAGACTTTCCCACATGGCCGCTTCTGACCAGTGTTACCGACTATTGTTACATCACAGGTTTTTTGCCCGGTGTGATATCGGCTTTTGTGAGATGAAAAGGCTTGAGCACTATTGCAGACCATCCCGCATGGCCGCCGCTGACCATCGTCTCCGACCAGGATCAGTTCACAGGTTTTTTGTCCACTGTGCTCTCTTCTTTTGTGATCCGAAAAGGCTTTAGCATTCTTGCAGACTTTCCCACATGATCGCTGCTGGCCATCCTCACCGACCACGGTTAGCTCACAGTTTATTTGCTCACTATGGTATTGGCTTCTGTGCTCCAACAAGGCTTTTATATTCCTGCAGACCATCCCGCATGAGCGCAGCTGGCCATCCTCCCCTGACACGGAATAACCACAGATTTGTTGTCCGCTGTGGTGTATTCTTTTGTGAACCGCCAGGCTCATGGAATTCTTGCAGATTTTTCCACATGGCCGCTTCTGACCTCCTTTATCGACCATGGTTAAGTCACAGGTTTTTTGCCCGGTGTGATATCGTCTTTTGTGAATTGAAAGGGCTTTAGTATTATCGCAGACCTTCCCACATGGCTGCGGCTGGCCATACTCATCCAACATTGTCAGTTTACAGGTTTTTTGCTTGCTTTTGTTTCTGGCCGGTATTGCGCCGGTTTGCGAAAGATGAGACTGTCTCTGACCCAACTTGGGTGATCCAGTGATTGTTTGCTGTGCTTCAGAATGATTTAGCGTTGAGGAAATTCCCATTTCTTCTAAAAGACTTACTGGATCGAGTGGCCCGTTAATAACTTCAAAATCATTGACAGTACAAGGCAAACTCCCGGACATTGGCAAATCATCACCCATTGACCCGATAAAGTCAGTTGTCTCGGCGACCCCGTCTAAGGCGACCCCGTCTAAGGCGACCCCGTCTGAGGCGACCCCGCCTAAAAAGATGCAGCCATTGGCTGTATTGCCATCAATACTATTTCCCTGTGTCTGTAAAAGTGGATCAAGATCGAATCGGCTTTGAATCGGAGGAAGACCGATCGACGTGTCAAAAAGCGGGTTTTGTTGGCAATCTTCAGTGTTTAAAGGAGCAAAATCATATGAGCAAATAAAGCAATGTCCACTGACCAAATGGGGGCATAAGCCCTTTAGGGAGTCCAGCGTCCATTCAGAAGATCCACTGCTATCAAATAATGTTCGGAATCGACAAACGCCGTGACAGGGATAGACAAGACAATTTAAACCCAGACTATGCCGATGTTGTTGAGGATCTCTGTTATCACCGCCAGAGCCAGAATTCAGAAGGCTGGTTATAGACCCTGTACTTTGGAGGGTGGCTTGGGAGGCTCGCTGGCCTGATGATTTTGATGGTGAGTATTGTGGGGAATTTTCTCCAGAACCAAACATCGCAGTGATGATAGCAAACGGATGGCAATGATTCAGTTCCTGTTGTGCAATCGATTTAAATAGCGGTGAATCAAGGTTCCAATAGTTTTTTAAAAACCAACCGACAGCGACGACCCGATCCAAAGGTTGCCGTGAATAAAGGCTGGTGCCTGAAGAGAAATCTTTGCTGCTCAGGATCAGTTTATAAACAACCAGCAACTGTGTGGCATAAAACAACCGCCATGAAATCGACTCAATAAGGGTCGTTTTTAACCGATAACTGCCAAGCCTGTGTCGTTTTTTATCAGAAAATAAATCTGATCCTGCATAGCCGCTTATATCGGCAATGTCTGACGGATTGCCCGGCAAGGTATGCTGGTCAGATTTTATAGAAAAGTTCTTATTTGGAAGTCTGGAATTCTGTTCAAGCTCGACAATAAAACTTTGTGTGAACGCTTTAGTTTGAAAGGCAACAGACAACGACATTAGCAAGAGCAGTGCCGTAAAGACTGAGTGTTTAATAATTCTGTCCTTGCTCTCTGATTCAGTCATTACCCTGATCCACCTCAGCGAGCTTGCGTTTTTGGTGTTTTCTCTTATGCTGCGTCAGGCATTTAGTATTCTTATAGACCTTCCCGCATGGCCGTCGCTGGCCATCCTCCCCTGTCACCATCACATCACAGACTTGTTTCCCGGTATGATCTATGATTTTGTGATCCCTCAGGTCTCGATTATTCTTGCAGACTTTCTCGCATGGGCGCTGCTGGCCATGCTCACCGATAATGACCAAGTCACAGGTTCTTTGTCCGCTGTGGTAGCTGCCTTTGTGAGTTGATAGAGCTGAAGCATTTTTGCAGACCCTACCGCATGGGCGCTGCTGGCCATCTTCCCCGACCTGGGTAAGGTTACAAATTTGTTGCCCGCTGTGGTCTTTTCTTTTGTGATCCGCCAAGGCTTGAGCGTTATCGCAAACCTTCCCGCATGGTCGCTGTTGACCATCCTCACCGGCGACATCCTGTTCACAGGATCGTTGTCCACTGTGGTATTTGCTTTTGTGAAATAATAGCGCTAAAACATTTTTGCAGACCTTGCCGCATGGGCGCGGCTGACCATTTGCCCCGACCACTGTCATGTTACAGGTTTGTTGTCCGGTGTGGTCTCTTCTTTTGTGACTTAACAGGGCATTTTTATTCTTGAAGACTCTCCCGCATGGCCGCTGCTGACCTTCTTCCCCGGCAACCACCAGGTCACAGTTTTGTTGCCCTCTGTGGAATTTGCTTTTGTGAGATGACAGAGCCAGAACATTTCTGAAGGCAATGCTGCATGGTCGCCGCTGGCCATCTTCTCCAACCACGACCACTTTACAGACTTGTTGCCCGGTGTGGTCTCTTGCTCTGTGAACCGACAGGTCTTGAGCGTTCTTGCAGACCTTCTCGCATGGCCACTGTTGGCCATCTTCCCCGACGAGTAACACATCACAGATTCGTTGCCCGCTATGGAATCTGGATTTGTGCGATGACAGGGCTATAGCATTGTTGCAGACCTTGCCACATGGGCGCTGCTGACCATCCTCACCAACCAGGTTCAGACTACAGATTAATTGTCCGGAGTGGTCTCTTCTTCTGTGACGCCACAGAACATTTTCATTCTTGCAGGCCATCCCGCATGGCCGCTGCTGGCCATCTTCCCCGACCACGGTCAGGTTACAGATTTGTTGCCCGGAGTGGTCTCTTCTTTTGTGATGCCACAGAGTATTTTCACTGCTGCAGGCGACCCCGCATGGCTCTAGCTGACCATCTCGACCGACCACCATCGTGGCACACGATTGTGGCCCGAGGTGACACTTTTTTTTGTGATCCAACAGGCCTTGAGCACTCTTGAAAACTTTCCTGCATAGCCGCTGCTGGCCATTATGTCTGACCACTGTCAGGTGACAGCTTTCTTGTCCGCTGATATCTGTGACTTTTATTTCGCCTGACTGTGAAAGTTGAGGTTGGCTCTGACCCAATTGAGATGATTCAGTGGCTTTTTCTTGTCTTTCTGAAGAGGTAAGCATTGTGGAAATTCGAATTTCTTCGGAAAGAGTCTGTGGTGGTTGATCAAAATTGCACAATTGACAAACACCACGACAGGGAAAGACAAAACAGTTTAGATTCAAAGTATGCAAATGCTGTTGAGGGCCTCTGTTACCGTCACCATTGTCATTAGTATTCGGGGGGCTGCTGAAAGAGCCTGCAAAATTGGTGTTTGCTGCTGAGGGTAGCTGACCAAGCGACTCAGGTAACTGGCCTTTTGGAGGGTTATGCCCGGAACCCGGCATCACAGTGATGGTGGCAAACGTGAGGTTCTGAGTCACCTCATAATGTTCGATTGAGCTAAACGAAGGTAAAACAGGGTTCCAATAGCTTTTTAAAAGCCAACTGACAGCCACAATCACTTCTCCAGGTACCCATAAATAGAGATTGGAGCTTAAATGGGCATCTTTGGTGGTCAGAATCAGTTCGTTAACAACCAGCAGTTGAGTAGCGTAAAGTAACGGCCATGAAATCGAATCAACAAGGGTTGTTTTGATCCCGTAACTGTCATGTCTGTGTCGTTTTTTATCAGGGAGTAAACAGGATCCTGCACGGTCGTTTGTTTCAGAAATTTCTGACGAGCTACCCGTAAACATATGCGGGTCAGGCTTTATGGAGAAGCTCTGTTTTAGAGAGCCTGCATTCTGTTCAAGCTCAACAATAAAACGTCTTGTTAACAATTCGGCCTGGCAGACGACAGAAAACGACAGTAGCAATAGCAGTACCGCATTGAGTGAGTGTTTAATAATTTTATCCTTGCTTCCTGATATACAGAGAGGAAGAATAGTTCAAGAAAACAAGCGTGCTTTTATTTCAGAGAGCCTCTGTTAAACACCCTCTTTTAAAGACCAGAAGCCAGACCAGGCAGAACCTCATGAAAAGGCTTTCAGATCAGGGACGGAGGTTCTGACCCACATCATCAGGCTTGCGTTTGTGATGCCTTCTTTTGTGATCACAGAGGGTTCCGCTATTCTTGCAGATTTTTCCGCATGGTCGCCGCTGGCCATCCTCACCAACCAGAATCACGTCACAAATTTGTTGTCCGCTGTGGCGTTTGCTTTTATGGATCCCCAAGACTTTATAATTCTTGCAGACCGTCCCGCATGGTCGCTGCTGACCATCCTCCCCCATCACATATACGTCACAGGTTTGTTGCACGCTGTGGTCTTTCTTTTTGTGATTCACCAAGGCTTGATTGTTATCGCTGACCGTCCCACATTGTCGCGGCTGGCCATCCTTCCCGACTATGGTCAAAACACAGGTTTGTTGCCCGGAGTGAACTCTGCATTTGTGATTCGACAGGGTATGAGCATTCTTACAGATCTTCCCGCATGGCCGCCGCTGGCCATCCTTCTCAATCACGACCAGGTTACAGATTTGTTGTCCGGTGTGGACTGTTCTTTTGTGCTGCGACAAGGCTTGAGCATTCTTGCAGACCGTCCAGCACGGCTGCTGCTGGCCATATTTCCCGATCACTGACACTTTACAGACTCGTTTCCCGGTGTGGTATCTTCTTTCATGAGATAACAGAGATTTAGCATTATTGCAGACCTTCCCGCATGGTCGCTGCTGTCCACCCTCTTCAGAAACTGTCGCTTTACAGGTTATTTGCCCGGCTTTATCTTCTGAATGAGTTTGTTGGCAATGTCTGGCTCCGAATATGACGTTCTCAGCTGCTACTAAAGCCTGTATCGTGCCTGTCTGGGAAAGATGGGATTGGCTCTGATCTAACCGGGATGATTCAGTGGTTGTTTGTTGTGTTCCTGAATGGGAAAGCGTAAAGAAAGCTTCGTCTACTTTGAAAGAATTCTGCAAACCGATTGGCTCATTAATGTCCACAAAATCACCAGCGATGAAAGACAAATGCCTGTGCATTGCTACATCATCACTGAGTGGCCAGGTAGCATTAGTTTTATTGACGATTGAGTCTATAGCGACCCCGTCTGAGGCGACCCCATCTGCAAAGAAACTATCAATAACACCAGATAGTTGTTCAGAATCAGAATAACTAACGCAACTATTGCAATGCCGATTAGCCAGATGGAGGCATGAGACGTCTAATGATTCCAGCAACCATTCAGCGGGTTCTCTGCTTTCGGATGATGATCGAAATCGACAAATGCCATAACAGGGATAGACGAAACAATTTAAACCCAAAGTATGCATGTCCTGTTGAGGGCCTTCGTCACCGCCACCAGGGCCAGAATTCAGAGGGCTGATTAAAGCGCCTGAACTTTGGCTGGTGGCTTGTGGCGTTTGCTGGCCCGATGATTGTGATGGCTGGTACATTTGCTGGTTATGTCCCGAGCCAAACACCGCAGTGATGGTCGCAAAGGGTAGTTTCTGCCCCCCCTGTTGTTTGATCAGGCTAAACAGCGGAGAATCGGGGTTCCAATAGCTGCCTAAAAGCCAGGCGACTGCAACAAACCAATCTTCGGGCAACCATAAATCAGGGTCGTAGCTCAAAGGAACGTCTCTGGTGGTCAGGGTCAGTTGGTTAGCAACCAGCAGGTGAGAGGCATAAAGCAACTGCCATGAAATCGACTCAATAAGGGGCCTTTTGAACCCGCAACCGGAAGATTTTTGTCGTTTATTATCAGAGGACGAATCTGATCCTGCATTCCCTTTCGTGTCGGTTATGAATAGCGGGTTGACCGGCGATGTATTCAGGTTAGGTTTCATAGAAAGGCTCTGGCTTGGAGAAACTGCATCCTGTCCAGATTGAACAACAAAACGCCTGTTCAACGCTACAGCCTGACAAGTAACGGACAACGATAATAGCAGCAACAGCGATGCCGCAGATAGTAAGCGTTTAATAATTCTATCCTTGCGTTCTGGAATACAGAGATGAAGAATAGATCAAGATAATAAGTGTGTTTTTTGTCAAAAAGCTGCTGTTAAAAATAAAGATTGTACAGGCAAAACCTCGTGAAATGAGGTTAGATCAGTTCGCTACTTCTTCACTTTAACTTCTTGGAGACTGATTCATCACCCTGACCCACATCAACAGGCTTGCGTTTTCGATAGACTCTTTGTTTGCTGTGGTATCTTTTTTTGTGACCCAACAGGGCAATGGCATTCTTGCAGACGGTCTCGCATGGTTGCTGCTGCCCATTCTGATCGACCACTGCCAATTCACAGTTTTTTTTTCCTGTATGGTATTTTCTTTTGTGATCCGACAAGGCTCTGATATTCTTGCAGACCTTTCCGCATGGTCGCTGCTGCCCATCCTGCCCGACCACGACAAAGTCACAGTTCTGTTTCCTTGAGTGGCGTCTGCTTTTGTGCCCCGAGAGGGATTGAAGATTTCTGAAGACTTCCCCACATGGCCGCTGCTGGCCATCTTCTCCTACCACGGTCACGACACAGGTTTTTTGCTCTGAGTGATAGTTGCTTTTGTGAAGTAAAAAAGCTCGAGCATTTTTGCAGACCTCCCCGCATGGCCGCTGCTGTCCATCCTTCCCTACTACTGCTCGCTCACAGATTTTTTGCCCTGTGTGGTATTTGCTTTTGTGATCCGCCAGGGATCGAATATTTTTGAAGACCTTCCCACATGGCTGCTGCTGGCCGCCCTGCCCAACCACACTGATGTCACAGGTTTGTTGCCCGCTATGGCATTTGTTTTTGTGATATGACAGGGCTTGAGCATTCTTGCAGACCACCCTGCATGGTTGCTGCTGACCATCCTGCCCGAGTGATGTCAGGTCACAATTTTTTTCCCCTGAGTGGTCCTTTTTTTTGTGATTCCTCAGGGCCATGATATTGTCAAAAACCTTCCCGCATGGCTGCTGCCCATCCTGCCCCAATACTGCCAGTTCACAGATTTTTTTCCCTGTGTAGTATTCACATATTAATTGCCCTCTGCTGTCTGTGGCTGGTGTTGCCTCTGCCCGGGATAGATAAGGTTGGCTCTGATCCAATCGGGATGATTCAGTGGTTCTTTGTGGTGTTTCTGAATGGGAAAGCGTTAGGCAAAAACCGTTTTCTTCGAGCAGATCATTTAAATTGATTGACCCATTAATGATCTCAAAACCATTAGCGATGTCCAAATCCCCGGGCATTTGGACATCGTCATTGAGAGGCCCGGCAGGATAGGTTGTATTGGCGCTTCCTGAACTCAATAAGTCCAGGATTAACTCTTCCTGAGTGGTCCCGTCTTCTGAGTTGTCATCAAAGAATAGGGCAGAATCGAATGAAAGTTGAATGGTAAACGCCAAATAAACCCACGCCCTTCAGAATCAAAACCCCATTTGAAATGATTAGCCTCCCGATATAAGGAGGCCAATATGTCAAAGAAATTACCCGCAGACAGTGAATGGCTAGAGCGTGTTCAGTCGTGGCGGGATTCAGGTTTGACTCAGAGTGCGTGGTGCCAACAGCATGGTATAAGGGTATCCAAATTCGGATACTGGAAGCGTAAACTCGACACAACCCCCAGCGTAAAACCGACCCCGAACAACTCTGGCTTTGTCCAGGTAACACCCCAACCAGAACCTGGTGCGCCTTCTCGGATAACACCACTCTCCATCACCCTACCCAGTGGTGTAACAGTGTCCGGTATTGATGAAAGTAACCTGTCGCTTTGTGAGCAACTGGTGAGGGATATGCTATGAACACCCCGGTTATGCGACCGTCAGAGGTATTACCAAAGGTGTTTCTCTACCGGGAGCCGATTGACTTTCGCAAGTCATTTCGTGGGCTTGCTGTGTTGGTTGAACAAGAGCTGGGGCACAACCCCTTTGACGGCTATTTATATGCGTTTACCAACCGGCAGCGTAATAAAATCAAGTGCCTGTTCTGGGAAGATAATGGTTTTGTGCTTTATTACAAGAGCCTGTCTGAGGACAAATTCCACTGGCCCAAACCGGACGAAGAGCTGGTTACATTAACCGGGAAACAATTAAACTGGCTGCTGGACGGCTACAATCTCAATGCCATGCAACCCCATAAAAAAAGGCATTATGAGAGCTGTTTTTAGTCCTGTTTTTCAGGGTTTTATGGTAAAATAGCGACCATGAAATCGACCGCCGACACTCTGATTTTTCAGCCGAAATCCGCACTGGATTTGCCCTTTCATCAGGCTGAGACTAACCCTGAAATGGTCGCCTTGTTTGAGGCGATCCATTCGCAGGAAAGTGTCATTCTTGAAAAAGAAAATGCCCTTCTTGAAAAAGAAAATGCCCTTCTTGAAAAAGACGACATTATTCAAAAGAAGTCAGAGGTCATCGATTCTCAAAAAAAACGCATTGCGCAACTGGAAGAGTACCTGAGGCTCTCCCGATCCCGCCTGTACGGAAGAAGCACTGAAAAAAACAACAGCCAGGTCGACATTTTCAACGAGGTGGAGCTGGAAGGCTGCACCGGAGAGCAAGACGAAGCTGAAGGTCAGCCAGAGCAAGAGCCTCCAAAACCACGCAAAAAGAAAACAGGGCGCAAGTCATTTTCAGAGTCTCTGCCCAGAGTGCAGGAACGCTCTGAACTCAGTGAAGAAGAAAAAGCCGGAGCCATTGATACCTTCTTTGTCAAAGTCCGTGAAGAGCTTGATATCGTTCCGACCAAGGTTCAGGTGAAAGAAATTCTGCAAGAGAAAGCAGTCTTTCCAGAAGTCGATGAGCATGGACAGGAGAAGCGGGTCATTAAAGTTGCAGAGCTGCCAAAACACCCACTGCCCAAATCTTCACTCTCTGTTTGCACACTGGCCTGGATCATTGTCTCCAAGTACTGCGACGCACTGCCTTTGTACAGGCAAGAGAATATCCTCAAGCGATACGGTGGCTCTGTCACCCGGACGACGATGGCCAACTCTTTGATTCGGCTGTCTACAGAACTGCGGCCACTCATCAATTTGATGAGAGATCATCAAAAGACCGGTTCGGTGATCCATGCTGACGAAACCCGAATTCAGGTGATCAAGGAAACCAGCAAGTCCATCAACTCTGACAAATATATGTGGGTCAGCCTTGGTGGGCCACCCGGACAAACATCGGTGGTGTTTGAATACGATCCCTCAAGAGGCAAGGAGGTTCCCCTGCGTCTGTTCGAAGGGTTCAGCGGTTACCTGCAAACTGACGGGTATGCCAGTTACGACGCTGTATGCAAACAAGAAGGCATCACCCAGGCGGGTTGCTTCGACCACGTTCGCAGGAAATTTCTGGATGCCAGGAAGGGCGAAGCCAAACCGGGCAAAAAGGTGAAAAACACCCGCGTTAGCAAGGCGAATGTCGCTTTAGGCAAAATCGGTAAGCTTTACGCCATTGAGAAAGAAATAGGAGATCTTCCTCCATCAGAAAAAGCCATCCTGCGTCAGCAAAAGAGTAAGCCACTACTGGACGACTTTCATGTATGGCTGGAGAAAAACATAACCAGGCTAGACCCGGGCAGCCTGTCGCACCAAGCCATGAGCTATGCATTGAACCAATGGCCAAAACTGGTCGTTTACTGTGACAACGGCCACCTGGATATCAGTAATGCCGCAGCGGAAAACACCATCCGCCCCTTCGCTATTGGCCGCAAGAACTGGATGTTTGCAGACACGCCAAAAGGGGCGCAAGCCAGTGCCCTTTTATACAGCCTGATTGAAAGCGCAAAGGTGAATGGTCTGGAGCCTTTCAATTACCTGAACCATATTTTAAAAGAGCTGCCTTACGCCGATACCGTTGAGAAACTGGAACAGCTTCTCCCCTGGAATGTTAAGACAGGCAAAGAATAAGAAATCTTGGGGGCGGCAGCCAGTACGCTGGTTTATTTGGCGCTTACGTTGAATGGCAGAAGGATCATTCACTGTTTTGTAAAAAAAGTCTTTCCGGGAATCAGAGGCGTTTTCAGGATCAAAACGACCTATGCAACCCAGACAGTGTCCATTAGCCAAATGAGGGCAAAAGATTTCTTCGAAATTCAGCGGCCAATCAACGGGCTCTCTTTTCTCGATCAATGGTCGGAATTGACAAACACCGTGACAGGGATAGACGAAACAATTTAAACCCCACGTATGTTGGTGTTGTTGGGAACCTCCGTTACCGTCGCCAGAGCCAGAATCCAGTGGACTGGTTAAACTGCCTTTATGTTGGATACCGGTTTGTGAAGCCTGCTGGCCAGATGATTCCGGGGCCGGGTATTGTGATAAGTCATCTCCAGAACCAAACATTGCAGTGAAGGTTGCAAATGGGAAATACTTCTGTATCAACATAGATGCCGACTGTTGTTTAATCGGATTAAACAGAAGTGAATCGCGTTTCCAGTAGTTTTTTAAAAGTACGCCGACAGCGACAACCGCTTCTACAGATAGCCATGAATAGGGGGCTGGGCCCGGAGGTGCGTCTCTGGTGGTCAGGATCAGTTGGTAAACAGCCAGCAGCTGATAGGCATAAAGCAACTGCCATGAAATCGACTCAATAAGAGGCATTTTTAATCCGTAACTGACAGCTCTTTGTCGTTTTTCATCAGGCGGTAAACCAGATACTGCATAGTCGTTAGTTTCAGGAATAACTGTTGGGTCGACCGGAAATGAATGCCGGGCTGGTTTTATCGAAAAGCTCTGTTTTTGAGAACCAGCACCCTGTTCAAACTCGACAATAAAACATCTTGTCAGCGCTTTGGTCTGACTGATAAAAGAAAACGACACTAGCAGCGACAGCGATGCAGCAAAGAGTGATTGTCTAATCATTCTATCCCTGCTTTCTCGTTTACAGGGAGGGAGGGTAGATTAGCTTATAAACAAGCGTGTCGTAAAAACCTGATCCCCATACAACCAGATTGTTACTTATTCATTTACCTTCTTGAGGGCTGAGGTCATTGTCCTGGTCCAGGGCAGCAGACTTGCGTTTTCGATGACTTCTTTTGTGATTATAAAGAACGCCTGTATTCATACAGACCTTCCCACATGGCCGCTGCTGGCCAAAATCACCGACCACGATCACGTCACAGCTTTTTTCATTGGTATGGGATCTGATTTTGTGTTGTGACAGATTTTGAGTATTCTTACAGACTCGCCCGCATAGCCGTTGCCGACCATCTTTCCCAACCATGACTGCGTCACAGATTTTTTGCCCGGTGTGGTCCTTTCTTTTATGTTCAGACAGGCTTCGGGCATTACTGCAGACTTTCCCGCATGGCTGCAACTGACCATCATTTCCGAGCACGGGCAAGCCGCAGGTCTTTTGTCCGGTATGGTAGTTGCTTTTGTGAATCGTCAGGGCCAAAGCACCGTTGCAGACCCTACCACATGGATACTGTTGGCCATCCTTTGTTATCACCATTCTGTCACAGGTTTGTTGGCCTGTGTGGGCATTTCTTTTGTGACTTTTCAGAGCGACAATACTCTGACAGACTTTTCCGCATGGTCCCCACTGACCACCCTCCCGGATCACACTTACGTTACAGGTTTGTTGTCCGCTATGGTTGTTTCTTTTGTGCTCCATCAGGGCTTGGAGATTCTTGGAGACCTTCCCGCATGGTCGCTGCAAGCCATCGTCTGTGACCACCGTTTCGTCACAGCTTTGTTGCCCGGTGTGTTTTCTTCTTTTGTGATCCGATAGGGCACGAGGATTCTTGCAGACCGTCCCGCATGGCAGCGGCCGGCCATCCACCCCAATCATGATTTCGTCACAGGCTTGATGCTTTCCGTGGTTTCTTCCTTTGTGATCCGACAGGGCTTTTACATTCTTGCAGACCACTCCACATGGCCGCAGTTGACCATTCTCCCCGAACACGTTTACTTCACAGGTTTGTTGCTCACTGTGGCTTCTTCTTTTGTGATTGAACATGGCTTTGGAATTCTTGTAAACTTTTCCACATACCTGTCGCTGGCCATTCACTCCGACCAACATTTCATTACAGATTTTTTGCCCGCAGTGGGCTTTTTTTTTGTGATCCAACAGGGCCTGCTGACAATGTGTGGCTGTGAATATAACATTATCAGGTGCTGCCGGGACTTGTACTGTATTTGTCTGGGTAAGGGGAAAAGAAATCTCGCCTTCTTCGGGAGGACTGTTTAGATCGAGCGCCCCATTAATGCCCTCAAAATCACCAGTGGTGAAAGTAAAAGTGTCGAACATTGGTACATCATCATTGAGTGGCGCGTTAGCATCAGTTTTATTGGCGGTCACTGCACTCATAATGTTCAGGGTGGCTCCGTCTAAGTCAAACTCGTCTAAGTCAAAATCATCTGAGGCGACCCCGTCTAGGGCGACCCCGTCTAGGGCGACCCCGTCTAAAGAGCTGCCACCAATATCATCTGTCCGTGGCTGAAAGAACTGGCCAGAATCGAAAAGGCTTTGAGTCCCGGAAAGATCATTCAATGTTTTTAAAAGCGAGCCTTCTCGGGAGTATGCAGGACATACAGGCTCAAATCGATCTTTGCAACTTATGCAGTGTCCATTGGTCAAATGGGTGCATGAGTCTTCTGAGAAGTTCAGTGGCCAGTCAGCAGGTGCTTCGCTATTGCTTGAGGGCCTGAATCGACAAACGCCATGACAGGGATAGAGGAAACAATTCAGGCTCAAAGTATGCTGGCGTCGATGAGGGCCCCGGTTACCTTCGCCAGAGCCAGAATTCAGAAAGCTGTACAGAGAGCCTGAACCTTGGTTGGTGACTTGTGAAGTTTGCTGCCCATATGATTTAGATAGCGGGTATTTTGGTGGGTTATGTCCGGAGTCAAACATCACAGTGATGGTCGCAAACGGTAGTTCCTGGCTCGCCTGTTGTTCAATCGGTTTAGACAGAGGTAAGTCTGGATACCAATAGCGGTTTAAAAGCCAACCGACTGCAACAACCCATCCTAAACGTACCCATGAGTGGGAATCGTAGCTCAGGGGAGCGTCTCTGGTGGTCAGAATCATTTCGTAAGCAACCGCAAGTCCAGAGGCGTGAAGCAACTGCCATGAAAACAATGCAATGATGTTGGTATTTACTCGGTAACCATCAGATTTGTGTCTTTTGTCATCAGGCAAAGAATCGGATTCTGCATAGGCTTTGGTAGCGGCAATGCCAGACCAGTTGCCGGGCAATGTATGCATATCGCGATTTTTCGAAACGTTCTGTTTTGCTGAATCTGCATCCTCTTCAGGCTCGACAATAAAAGATCTTGTCAAGGCTTCGGTCTGGCAGACACCAGAAAACAACAATAGCAGCAACAGCCATGCTGCAGAGAGTGAGTGTTTAATAATTCTATCCTTGCATCCTGAATTACAGAGAAGAAGGATAGATCAAGAAAACCTTGCGAAAGAACGGGTGCCAGATCAAGGACGGGGATCAGCGTCCTGCTCGACATCAACAGGCTTGCGCATTCGATGCATTTTTTTGTGATAGATCAGAGCTTGAGCATTGTTGCAGACCTTTCCGCATGGCTGCACCTGACTATCCTTTCCGACCACTATCACTGCACAGGTTCTTTGCCCGGAGTGGTATTTGCTTTTGTGAACTGACATAGCGCGAGCATTCTTGCAGACTGACCTGCATGGCCTCTGCAAGCCGTGCTCCCCGAAAAAGGCTAAGTCACAGGTTTGTGGCCCGCTGTGTAATCTTTTTATGTGATCCGACAGGGTTTCATAATTCTTGATGATCTTTCCGCATGGCTGTTGCTGACCATCCGTCCCGATGACAGTCTCACTACAGATCTGTACCCCAGTGCGGTATTTGCTTATGTGATTTGATAGAACCAGAGCACTCTTGCAGGCCTTCCCAGGCAGACGCTGCTGGCTATCTTCCCCTGCCACAGTCGCGTAGCATATTGTTTGACTACTGTTGTTTGTCGCTTGTATTGCCTCCGTCCGGTAACGATGATGTTGGCCCTGATCCAATTGGCTTGATGCAGCAGTTGTTTGTAGTGTTTCCGGATGGGTAAACGGCATAGAAAAACCTGTTTCTTCATGAGGAATCTGCAGATCAACGGACCGATCAAAAAGCACGGAGTCATGAGCGGCCGAAAATGCATTCCCAAGCACTGGATCTTCATGATTGAATAATCCGGCAGTTTCAGTTTTATAAGTGACTCCGTCCATAGAGTTAACGTCAATGCCATGGGCCCAGGGCTCAAATAGTTGGTCTGCAATGAATTGGGTTTTAATGTCAGGCAAACCATTCATTGTTTCGAGAGGCACATTTCCCAGGAAATATTTAACGTTTTCAAAGTCAAAATAACCTATGCAACCCATGCAGTGCCCATAAGCCAGATGCGGGCATGAGCTTTCTCCGAATTTCAGTGGCCATTCAGCAAGTCCCGTGTTATTGGATAAGAGCTGGAATTGACAAACACCATGACAAGGATGGATGAAACAATTTAAACCCAACGTATGCAGGTGTTGTTGATGACCTCCGTTACCGCCGCCAGAATCAGAATTCACCAGCCTGATTGGAGCGCCTGTCGGTTGGGTGGTGGTTTGTGGAGCTTGCTGGCCGGGTGTTTCTGATGGCGTGTGTTGCGGTGCGTTATGTTCAGAACCAAACATCGCAGTGATGGCTGAAAACGGGCAAGACCCCTTTAGCAGCATAGAAGTCGACGGTTGTTCAAGCGAGTTAAACAACGTCGAATCAGGATTCCAATAACTTTTTAAGAGCCAACCAACAGCGACGGCAGTTTCCATAGATAGCCATGAATATAGGGTTAAACCCTGAGATGTGTCTCTGGTGGTCTGGATGAGCTCGTAAAGAACCAGCAAATGAGTAGCGTGGAGCAAATGCCATGAAATCGACTCAACAAGGGGTATTTTGACCCTGTAACTATATAATCTTTGCCGTTTATTATCAGGCAAATCGGGTGCTGCATCATAGCCTCTGGCGACGACAATGCCTGATGGGATGCCCGACAATTTACGCCGGTCACGCTTCACAGAAAAGTTCTGCTTTAGAGAATTTGCATCCTGTTCAAGCTCGACAATAAAACTTCGTATCAACGCTTCGGCCTGACAGATGTCAGATAGCGACATCAGCAACAACAGCGATGCAGCAAAGAATGTGTGTTTAATAATTCCATCCTTGCATTCTGTTCGACAGAAAGGAAGGATAGATCACCACATGAAAAGACGGGTATGAGATCAAGAACCCGGACCACCGTCCTGACCCACATCAACAAGCTTGCGTTTTCGATGTATTCTATTGTGATGCAACAGTGCTCTACCATTCTTGAAGACCCTCCCACATGGCCGTTGCTGGCCACACTCTGTGAACAGGGTCGCGCTGCAAACTTGCTGTCCGCTGTGACTTGATTTTTTGTGATGCGACAGTACTTGAACATTCTTGAAGACCTTCCCGCACGATCGCGGTTGACCACCCTCCCCGATCACAGCCACTTTGCAAGTTTGTTGCCTGCCATGGAAGTTGCTTTTATGATTCGACAGAGCTTTAGCATTCTTGCAGATCTTCCCGCATGGCTGCGGTTGAGCATCCTCCCCAACCACAGCCAGATTACAGATTGACTGGCCTCTGTGGTATCCGCTTTTATGAGCCGACAGGGCCAGAACATTCCTGCAGACCATCCCGCATGGCCGCAGCTGACCATCCTCGCCAATCACGGTAAGCTTACAGGTTTGTTGCCCGCTGTGGCTTCTTCTTCTGTGTTCCGACAGGGTTATAGGATTGTTGCAGACTGTCCCGCATTTCCTCAGCTGGCCATCGTCGCCAACCACCACTGCGCTACAAGTTTGTTTGCCAGAGTGATCTCTTATTCTGTGATAAGAGAGAGCTTGACGATTCTTGCAGACCATTCCGCATGGCCGCGACTGGCTATCCTCGCCGATCACACTCACCTCACAAATTCGTTGCCTAGTGTCGTCTTTTGTTTTTTGATGCGACTGGGCTTGAGCATTCTTGCGGGCCTTACCACATAGCTGCGGCTGGCCATCTTCCCTGACCATGGTCACACCAGAGGTTTCCTGTTCGCTCTGGTCTTTCGTTTGTACTCTAACTGCCTTGGAAAGACGGTGTGGGCCCTGAACCAGTTGCGATGATTCTGTTTTTGTTTGTAGTGTTTCCGGAGCTTCCATTCGAGGTCTGAAATGGTTCAGAGTAGAGGGCATCCCGTTTTTTTCGTGAAGACTTTGACGCCCCAGATTAAGTAAACCACTAATTATGATCAGGTCATCAGCGGTGGCAGGCCAACGTCGGGGCATTGTCAGATCATCATTAAGTGGCCCGTTATAATCTGTATTTGCTACTCCGGTCTGGCCTGTCGAAGGTTCAATGGCATTCAGCAACCATTCAGCAGGCCTTCTGCTATCGGATAATGATCGGAGTCTGCAAAAACCCTGGCAGGGATGTACGAAACAATTTAAACCAAAAGTATGCTGGTGTTGTTGAGGGTCTCTGTCACCGTCATCAAACTCGGAATACAGGAAGCTGGTGAATGAGCTTGCAGGGCAGGTGACTGTTCCCGGACTTTGCTGGCCGGATGATGCTGATGGCGAATATTGTTGCTGGTTATGTCCGGAGCCAAACGCCGCAGTGACGGTTACAAACGGGAGATCCCCCTGTGTCAGCATGGATGTCGCCTCATGCTGTTCAATCGGGTTAAAAAGTGATGATTCAGGGTTCCAATAGCTTTTTACAAGCCAACCGGCAGCGACAACCACTTTTACAGGCAGCCATGAATATCGTTTGCAGCATACAGGAGCGTGATTGGTGGTCAGGATCAGTTCGTAAGCAACCAGTAGTTGAGTGGCGTAAAGTAACTGCCATGAAATCGACTCAATAAGATTCATTTTGAGCTCGTAACTGCTCAATTTGTGTCGTTTTTCATCGGGCAGTGAATCTGACCCTGTACAGCCGTTTGTATCAGCAATGTCTGACGGGTTGCCCGACTTTGAGAGCAGATCAGACTTTATAGAAAAGCTTTGTTTTGGAAAGCTTGCATTCTGTTTAAACTCAACAACAAAACGTCTTGTCTGCACTTCGGCCTGACAGATGACAGAAAACGTCAGAAGCAGCAATAGCGATAACGCAAAGAGTGAGTGTTTAATAATTCTATCCTTGAGTTCTGGCATACAGAAAGGAAGGATAGATCAGGAAAACAAGTATGCTTTTCTTTTAAAAACCTTCTATTAAAAAAGCCAAAGGTTGCCCCGGGCAAAACCATATGAAAGATCTGCTGCCAGACCCGATCATTAGTTATTTACTTACGTGAGGTTCGGGGCCATCATCCTGGTGCACTTCAACAGGCTTGCGTTTTCGATGTAATCCTTTGTGTACCGAAAGGGTATGAGCATTCTTGAAGACTCTTCCGCATCGCCACTGCTGGCCATCCTCTCCGACGATCGGTACGTCGCAGGTTTTTGGCTCGCTGTGGACGCTACTTTTATGTTGCGACAAGGCAAGAGCATTCTTGCAGACTTTCCCGCATGGCCGTTGCTGACCGTCCTCACCGGCCACTGTCACGACACAGCTTTTTTGCACACCGTGGTCTTTTTTTTTGTGCGTCGACAGGGCCTGAGCATGCTGGCAGACTTTCCCACACGGCTTCTGCTGACCATCCCTTGCAAACACGGGCACGTCACAGGTTTTTTGCCCGGTGTGATAATTGCTTTTATGAATCGACAGGGCCGCAGTATTCTTGCAAGCCTTCCCGCATGGCCGTTGCTGGCGATCTTTTGCGACCACTTTCACTTTACAGATTTGTTGAACACTGTGCTCTCTTTTTTTGTGAACCGACAGGGCTTGAGCATGCTTGCAAATCTTCCTGCAAGGCCGTCGCTGACCATCCTCTGCAACCAGAATCTCTTTACAGGTCTTTTGGCCAGAGTGAAAGCTGCTTTTGTGACTCGACAGGGCGCTGGCATTCTTGCAGACCTTATCGCACCGCCTCTGTCTGCCATCCTCTCCGACCAGGATAACTTCACAAGTCCGATGACTACTGCGATCTGCAGTTTTTAACCTGCGTGCCCTGGAAATACGGGGTGGATATTGACCTGATTGGGATGATCCTCTTGCTGTTTGTTGTGTTTCTGAAGTTTCCATTGGAGGTGTGAAATAACTTTGCGTAGATGAAATCCGGCGTTCTTCCTGAAGACAATGACCACCCAGATTGAGTAAAACACTGGCTATAAACCAGTCATTACTGTTGACAGGAAAATAACTCGGCATCGGCACATCATCACTGAGTTGCCCTGTGCTGCCTGTCGAATGTTCTACCGAGTTCAGCGGCGATTCAACGAACTCCCTGCTATCGGGTGACAGTTGGTATCTACAAACGCCATAACACTGGTGGACGAAACAATTTAAACCTAAAGTATGTGCATATTGTCGAGGGCCACCGTTACCGCCGCCAGAGTCAGAATACAGGAGGTTGGTGAGATAGCCTGTATGATGGACGGCTGCCCGAATCGCTGGCTGGCTGGATGATTCTGATGGTGGGTATTTTTCCGGGTTTTGTCCGGAGCCGAACATCATGGTGATGGCCCTGAGTGGATAATCCGGACGCATTTTTTGTTGTTCAATTGAGTTTAAGAGCAATGAATCGGGGTTCCAATAACTTTTTATAAGCCAACCGATAACGACGACCGCTTCTAAAGGTAGCCATGAATAAAGAGGGACATCTTTGCCAGTCAGTTTCAATTCATAAGCGACCAGCAAGTCAGTGGCACAGAGCAACTGCCACGAAATCAATTCGATGAGGGTGGTTTTTACACTGTAACTGTAAGATCTATGTCGTTTGTCATCGGGCGGCGAATCAGATTCTGCATTGCCGTTGGTAACAGCAATATCTGATGGGTTGACCGGCAATTCAGGCCGATCATGTTTGATCGAAAAGCCCTGTTTTAGTGAAGCTGTATCCTGTCCAAGATCGACAATAAAACGACCTGTCACCGCTTCGACCTGACAGACGACAGACAACGAGAATAGCAGCAACAGCATTACGGCACAGATTGAGTGTTTAATAATTCTGTCCTTGCATTCTCTTTTACAGAGAGGAAGGATAGATCAAGACCCCCTAAAAGGTTTGATTGCGGACCTGATTATTAGTTATTCACTTTATCTCCCGAGAACGATTGTCCTTGTCCTGGTCGAGATCTTCAGGCTTGCGCTTTCGATGCATTCTTTTGTGCCCGGTCAAGGCTTTAGCGTTCTTGCAAACTACCTTGCATGGGCACTGCTGATTCAGACCGGCTATTGTCAGGTCACAGGCTTGTTGCCCGCTGTGCTCTTTTTGTTTGTGATCCCTCAGTTCGCGAGCAGTCATGCAGGTCACCCCGCATATCCGTCGCTGACCATCCTCCCTGACCACAGCCACCAAACAAGTTCTGTGTCGGATGTGGAAATTGTTTTTGTGAAGATAAAGAGCGTAAAGATTCTTGAAGACCTTGCCGCATGACCGCTGCTGGCCATCCTCTCCAACCACTGTCAGGTCGCAGGTTTTTTGTCCGCTGTGTCTTGCGCTTTTGTGAGAAGACATGACTCGGGCATTCTTGCAGATTTTCCCGCATGGTCGCTGCTGACCATCTTCCCCGATCACGATCACCTCACAGATTCGTTGCCCGATGTGAACTCTGCTTCTAAGATTCGACAGTCCTTTGGCATTCTTGCAAACTGTTCTCAATGTCTGCGGCTGGTGACCTTCCGCGAGCACTGCCAGGTTAGGTTTTTTTTGTCCTGTATGGTCTGTGGCTTCTACTGTGTCTGCCCGGAAAAGGGGTGGTTGGCCCTGACCTGATCGGGATGGCTCGGTGATTATTTGTTGTCTTTCTGAATCGGCAGGAGTAAAGAAAATCGGTTCATCTACGAGAAGACTCTCTCGACCGGGCAACTCATTATTAGCTGCCAAATCATTAGCAGTGTAAAACCAGTCTCCTGGCATTGTTAAATCATCATTGAATAACCCGCTATCGCCAGCTGTAAAGGTTGTACCTGTGCTCATCGAACCTGAAGCGCCCCCATCGATAGGGTTGCAATCAAACTCATGGGCCTGAGGTCCAAATACGACATCAGAATTCAATAGGACCGGAATGTCAGGAACATCATCTGTCTGGTCTGTCGAACGCTCTTCGCAATACTGCGACCAAACTGCAGGCTCTCTGATATTGGATGATGGTCTGAATTGACAAACGCCATTACAGGGATGGAGGAAACAATTTAAACCTAAAGTGTGCGGGTGTTGTTCAGGCTCACCGTTACCATCACCAAAGTCAGAATAAGAGACCTCAGTAACATAGCCAGCAAGGGGGGGGGTGGCTGCCGATACTTGCTGAGTGGATGATGCTGATGGCGAGTATTGTGTCTGTCCGTGTCCGGAGCCAGTCGTCCCGGTAATGGCCGTAAACGGGTAATCCCGGCTCGCCTGCTGTTGAGCCCAATCAAACCACTTTGAATTAGTGTTCAGATAGCTTTTTAAAAGCCAGCCGACAAGAAGAATTGCTTCCAGAGGTAGCTGTGGATAAAAGCTTGCACCACGAGCGGTGAGGCTGGAGGGCAGGATCAGTTCGTAAACAACCTGCAGGTGAGCGGTGTAAAGCAACTGCCATGGAATCGACTCAACAAAGGTCATTTGTAACCCATAACTGTCAGATCTGTGTCGTTTTTCATGAGGTGCTAAAGCGGGTCCTGCATAGGCGTTTGTGTCGGCAATATCTGATGGCTTGCGTGACAACGCAGGCGGCTCACGTTCTATGATAGAGTTCTGTTTCGGAGAACCTGCATCTTGTCCAAGCTCGATAATATAATGTCTTGTCAGTGCTTCGGTCTGGCAGGCGATCAACAACGCCATTAGCATCAACAAGGGTACTGCAAAGAGTGAGTGTTTAATAATTCTATCCCTGATTTCTGGTTTACAGGAAGGAAGGAAGGATAGATCACCTGATGAAAGAAGGTTCTATAACAGCTTCCTTGCAGTTAATGTATTTTATTCAACGAAATAGATTGAGATGACATGGACATTTTTCTGGTCGGCGGTGCCGTTCGAGACAGGTTATTAGGCCTTCCACTCAAAGATCACGACTGGGTAGTGGTTGGTAGCAGTCCTGAGCAAATGACTGAACAGGGCTTTCAGCCTGTTGGCCAGGACTTCCCTGTCTTCCTTCATCCGGATACCAAAGAAGAATATGCGCTGGCTCGTACCGAAAGAAAGTCCGGTCATGGTTACACTGGCTTTGTTTTTCATACCGCCCCCGATGTCACTCTGGAAGAAGACCTGATCCGCAGAGACCTGACCATTAATGCCATGGCCCAGGATGATCTTGGCAATATCTATGATCCCTACGGTGGTCAGAAAGACCTCGAACAAAAACTGCTTCGCCATGTTTCCCCGGCATTCCAGGAAGACCCCCTGCGCATTCTTCGTGTAGCTCGATTTGCCGCCCGCTTCCATCACCTGGGGTTCAGGGTGGCTCCCGAGACTCTCGAATTGATGTCCTCTATGATCGACAGAGGTGAAGCCTCCTATCTGGTTCCCGAGCGAATCTGGCAAGAAACCACACGCGCCCTGTCTGAACCTGACCCTGAGATATTTTTTGAAGTATTATCTGAGTGTCACGCCATAAACGCCGTTATGCCGGAATGGGCTCCTTTCCTGAGAGAGAATTCGACAGGCATAAAAGCACTTCGCACGGCAGCCATTCAACAGGCGTCTTGTGACGTTCGATTTGCAGTCACCTTCGCTTCTGAAAAAGAACTCTCCAGAGACTTACTGACTGCGCTGAGTAAACGACTGAAAACACCTTCCCAGTTTTCAGAGCTGGCCAGCCTGACTTTTCAGCACAGTGCTTATTTAATCGAGCACGCCGAAGCCCTGGAAGCAGAACAGCTAATGATTCTGTTTGAAAACACCGATGCATTCAGGCGGTCAGAACGTTTTGACGCCTTTCTGAAAGCCGGCCACTGCATTGCCGTAGCTCAGAAAAAAACACTTTCTGAAAGCCATCAGAGCCAGATAAAATCCTTGCTTTCTCTTTGCCTTTCGACCAATGCCAAAGAGATTGTTGCCCGGGGCTTTAAGGGCAAGGCGATAGGTGAAGAACTGAGAAAAACGAGAGTATTACGAATGCAGGAACAACTGGATCACTAGAATTATTCAGCCCATGAACGGGCTGCTGATCAGATGGCTTCGAACTCCAGCTCAGGCAGAAGACGAGGTTGACTACCCAGCTTAACGCCTGGTTCAAATACCAGATTAATAGCGCCGGTAAAAACACTGACTGGCCTGCCCATCTGAAAATTCCATAACTGCTTTACCAGGGGTCGATAGTAAACTTCTTCGATGCTGCTGATCCTCACATCGCGAACATCATCAACCACCTGTAAAATATCGAGATCAGCCCGGCATTCAAGACTGCCTCTGACTCTTCCTAGCCGGTCTTCTACCTGCTTGCACCAGCCATTAATCGATGCGGATGACACTTCGCTCTCAAAGCAGGCGACAGCATTATAGTAATCAGCCGCTCTCTCCTTAGCCACAGCACCACCCTCGGCAGACGTTTGAATCAGACTGCTGACCAATAAGGTACCAAACTGCTGACGGAGAGTCTGTATCATTTGCCAACAGTTTTGCTCGGCCTCATCATTGGACCCTACGCCAATGTAAAAAAGTGTCATGGCTGACGCATCTCTTCCCTGGTTCGTTCGCACCACACGGAGGCTAAAGCACCTTTCAATGCCTGTGGTTTTCGGATCAGTACTCCGACCCTGTCAACATTGAAATTCGCCTGAATTAACTGAATGATGCCACCTGCCAGGGCTTCGAGCAAAGCATATCGGGATGCTTCGCAAAAAGCACGAACGGTCTGGCTGATAGCATCGTAATCCAGGGCATCGTTCAGGTCGTCAGATCGAAATGCCCGGGAAAAATCAGTTTCCAGCTCTAAATCAATGATCAAAGGCTGGGCCGCTTCGTGCTCAAATTCGTAAACACCAATCACAGCCTGGGTTTCCAGCTGTTCAATTCGAACCTTATCCATTCACCCTGCCCTCTGGTTTCAGGTTAACGGCTTCCAGTGTCTCCATGTTCCAGCGTGGCATCGGGGCCACTTCAAGGGGCTCCGTCTGACCGGCAAGCAAACGCTGGCAACCGGCATAGGCGATCATTGCACCATTATCTGTACAAAACTCAGGTCTGGCATAACGAAGGCTGCCACCTTCTTTTGCCGCCATGGCTTCAAGCTGATTTCTCAACCGGCGATTGGCACTGACACCTCCGGCAATCACCAACTGTTTCAAACCGGTCTGCCTGAGAGCCCGACGACACTTGAATGCAAGAGTATCAACCACGGCATCTTCAAAAGCCCAGGCAATATCCGCTCGATCCTGCTCGCTCAGCCCACCTTCTTCTTTACAGGCTGCTACGGTATTGAGTGTAAAGGTTTTCAAACCACTGAAGCTGAAATCCAGACCGGGACGATCGCACATAGGCCGTGGGAAGCGGAAACGCCCTTCAGTCCCCTTCTGTGCAAGATTGGAAACCCTTGGACCACCGGGATACCCTAATTCCAACATAGCGGCTACTTTGTCAAAAGCCTCACCAGCAGCATCATCAATAGACTCGCCCAACAGCTGATATTGCCCAATACCATCAACCCGCACCAATTGGGTATGACCACCCGACACCAGTAAGGCAAGGAAAGGAAAATCAGGTGGATTTTCTTCCAGCATAGGAGCCAGCAAATGACCTTCCATATGATGGACACCCACACAAGGAACACCCAGCGCCCAGGCCATGGAACGACCTATACTGGCTCCCACCATCAGGGCACCAATCAGACCCGGGCCTCTGGTGTAGGCCAGGGCATCAATCTGTTTGCGTGTGATGTCGGCTTTTTCCAACACCTGGCTGATCAGTGGGAGAACCCTTTGGATATGGTCTCTGGAGGCCAGTTCAGGCACGACACCGCCATACTCGGTATGCATTTCAATCTGACTGTACAGAGCATCCGCCAGCAACCCTCTCTCGCTGTCATAAAGTGCAATGCCTGACTCATCACAGGATGTTTCAATCCCGAGGACTATCATCTGTTAGACCCACTACTGTTTTCAAAAAAAAGCTGTTTTCATTAAGGCAATGCCACGATCCGTTAGCATTGGCCTGTCAGATACAGCTGACACTTCCCGCTGGTTTCTGAAAGAAACTGTGGATTACCGTCATTCAGACAGCTTTTCAGCTCATCAACCTCAGCACAAATAACAGGCACCCTGATAATAAGAATCTACGTATAGGGCTATTATTCGCTACCTGCTGCAGGATCTCGGGATGATACTGCAAAGCGGCCTTTACAGGAAATGCCAGACACCGCAACCCCGGGGACTCTTAAAGGAATGAAAGCAAGTCAGGTTTTTGCATTTATTGAAAATAGTCTATAAAATTCCCACCCTTAAAAATACGCGGCTAGTCTGAACATTTGTTCAGGCTTATTTTGCGGGTCGGAATTAGCTTCTTCCCACGGCTTTCAGGACATCAGATTGACTGTACTCCGGAAAAAAGTGTGAATGCTCAACCGCCTGCTCTCGTTTGGCGTGATTCATTGATATGAAAATCGTCAGGTCGAAAATAAATCCTTGCCAAGCCATCCCTGGCTTGTGAACAACAGGGCAGAATTTTCTGAAAGAGAGTAGATGGTACTAATAGCAGATGTTGTGATGCCGGGCTGCAAACCTTTATTAATGTACTCACTATTTTTATAGGAAGGTGATCTCTGCATGCCTGCTGTTAAAGTTAAAGAAAATGAACCGTTTGATGTAGCACTGCGCCGCTTTAAGCGCTCTTGCGAAAAGGCTGGGGTACTGGCTGAAGTACGTCGTCGTGAACACTACGAAAAGCCTACCTCCGTTCGCAAGCGCAAGGCCGCTGCTGCTGTCAAGCGTCATTTGAAAAAACTGCAGCGCGAACAGCGTCGTCGCGAGCGTCTGTATTAAGAACGGATTTCCGGCTTTAATAACTTCGATTCCCAAATTTCTGCTCGAAACTTTCTTTCGGGAAAGAATCGTATTGAGGTAAGAACATGAGCGAATGCCAGGTCAGGGAACAACTGACTGCTGCAATGAAGGATGCCATGCGCAGCCGCGACAAGGTTCGATTGGGAACGATTCGCCTGGCTCTTTCCGAGCTTAAGCGAATAGAAGTAGACGAAAAGTCGATTGACGACACCCGCGCCCTTGCAGCACTTGACAAGATGGCCAAGCAACGCCGCGATGCCATCAACCAGTTCGAGTCTGCAGGGCGCACTGATCTGGCTGATCAGGAGAAACTGGAACTGACCATTCTTCAGGGCTTCCTGCCCTCGCAGCTCAGCACCGAAGAAATCAGCCAACTTGTCTCGGAAGCCATTCGCGAAACCGAGGCACAAAGCATGCGCGACATGGGAAAGGTCATGGGCATTATCAAGCCTAAAGTTCAAGGCCGGGCGGACATGAGTCAGGTCAGCCAGACCATCAGACAACTGCTTAACTGAGTCAGCTCTGCGCAAGTCTGCCATCAACATTGGCAACAATCACTGACAACCGTCCATTAGCGATGATAACATCAGCACTCTGTTAAGATTTCTGGTAGCGGCCTTTTCACTTCAATGGCTGGCACTCACATTTATGGGCATTTATGGCCGGACGCATCCCCCAGACATTTATTGATGACCTGCTGAACCGGCTGGACATCGTGGACGTTGTCGATAGCCGGATAAAGCTTAAGAAGACCGGTCGAAATTACTCCGCTTGCTGCCCTTTCCATCAGGAAAAAACCCCATCATTCACTGTCAGCCCGGACAAGCAGTTTTACTATTGCTTTGGCTGCGGTGCCAGCGGCAACGCCCTGGGCTTTGTCATGGATTTTGACCACCTGGACTTCCCGACAGCAGTTGATTCTCTGGCCAGCCAGGTTGGACTGGAAGTTCCCAGAGAACAGCACAGTCAAAAACGCGGCCCGGATCACAGCCCGCTTTATGAGCTGATGACCAAAGCCAACGTTTTTTTCAACGAACAATTGATTAAAGCTTCTGATGCACCCAAAGCCATTGAATACCTTAAGCAGAGAGGACTGGATGGCCAGACCTGCAAACGTTTCGGTATCGGCTTTGCCCCGCCTGGCTGGGACAACCTGAAGAATCATCTGGCAGAGAACCAGGAAAAAGAAGACCAGTTAGTTACAACCGGCATGCTGGTGGAAAAAGAAGAAACCAAAAGCCGCTATGACCGCTTCCGCGACCGAATCATGTTTCCCATTCATGATACCCGAGGTCGAATCATCGCTTTTGGTGGCCGGGTACTGGGCGACGCCAAACCCAAATACCTCAACTCACCGGAATCCCCCATTTTCCAGAAGGGACGGGAGTTATATGGACTGTATGAAGCCAAAAAGCATAATCGTCACCTTGAACGCATTCTTGTCGTCGAAGGCTATATGGATGTTGTTGCCCTGGCTCAGCAGGGCATCAACAATGCTGTCGCCACCCTGGGTACAGCAACAACCCCGGACCACATACAGAGACTTTTTAAAACCGTATCAGAAGTTGTGTTCTGCTTTGACGGCGATAATGCTGGCGGACGCGCAGCCTGGCGAGCCCTTGAATCCACTCTTCCCCATATGAAAGATGGCAATCAGGCACGTTTTCTGTTTTTACCCCAGAGCGAAGATCCGGACAGCATGGTCAGACAAGAAGGTGCCGATGCCTTTCTGGAAAGAATAAAAACCACCGCCCTCAGCCTCGACACTTTCCTGTTTCAGGAACTCAGTAACGGTATCGACCTGAATACCATGGACGGACGTTCACGACTGGCCACCGATGCACAACCTCACCTCCACAAGATTCCCGACGGTCTGTTCAAACAGATGTTGATGCAGAAACTGTCAGAGATCACTGGTTTGAATACCGATACTCTTGAAAATTATTTAAACAAAAAGAGTGAGCCTGAACCTGCCGCTGATAACGCATACGACGATTACCCTATACCTGCTGAAACCGACTATTATCCGCAAGCGCACTATGAGCCTGAGTCTGCCCAGCACTTCCAACCTCAGACGTATAGTTTTGAGCGCAAACCCTTTAAAAAGGGTTTTAAGGAAAAGAACGAACCGCCCATTCCTGCGCCATTAAAAGTGGGTCGATCTCTATATGCCATCCGGCACCTGCTTTGTAATCCTGAATTAGCGGCCAGCGTAAAAGCAATCAATGAACTGGAAGGTGACGGGCATCCTGATACACAACTGTTAATTGCTCTGATAAAAACGCTTCAGGAACAACCTAAACTGGCTACTATTGCCCTGATCGCACAATGGCATGGTACTCACCACGGCATTCGACTTCAGGAAATCGCATCGTTGGAACTTGGGCATCAGCCCAACGACCAGGAATTCCATGAAGCTATAGAACGAATCAGGGATACGGTCCGGGAGCTTGAGCACAAACAGACGGCCAACTCTCTTAAACAAACTTTATCACAGAAAAAACCCGGTCAGATAGACTCGGCACAACGCAGTGTTCTGGAAGCCCTGCTTGAAAAGAAAAAGAAAAAACTCGGTATCGAGTCCACGAACACCAGTACCAAGAAATAACGTTCTGAAAACCCGGAAAAATCCCGGACTGAACGACAAACGCCTTATTTTTTAGCAATAACTGTAAGTAAAATGTAAATTGTTTTTTATCACTTTATTTATGGCGACGCACATATTTTTAGGTATATACTTGAACTTCACTGTGCTATGTGGGAAGCCGTTATTAACCACACACCTGATTCTGAAACCGGTCTGAAACAGCCATGAGCGAAGAAGGCATCTTACTGACTCACCTGTTGTGAGAGGGTGCTTTTACGGTAAAAAGCCAAGGAAGGGGGCCCTCACCATGCGTAGTTTTTCATGGACCGTTTTTCCGGTGCCCCATCCACTGAACATCGTGCAGATCCGCGAGAGTGTACTCTTTTACACTTTATTGTGGAAAACCTCATGTTTTTTGAGCTATAATTGCCTGCTTACGTTTTTTTTCGTCCGGCACTCCACTTTCGCTGTTAAAGGGTTGATATGTCAGCTAACTCGCAACAACAATCCCGACTGAAAGAGCTTATCTCTCGCGGTAAGGAACAGGGATACCTGACTTACGCTGAGGTAAATGACCATCTTCCTGAAGACATCTCCGACCCTGACCAGGTTGAAGATATCATTCGCATGATCAATGACATGGGTATCACCGTCTACGAAACAGCGCCGGACGCCGATACCTTGTTGTTGTCAGAAGCGGACACTGATGAAGCTGCTGCCGAAGAGGCAGCAGCAGCTCTTGCAGCTGTTGAACAGGAAGCAGGCCGAACCACTGACCCTGTGCGCATGTACATGCGTGAAATGGGCACGGTCGAACTGCTGACTCGCGAAGGCGAAATCCAGATCGCCAAACGCATTGAAGAAGGGCTGCGTGAAGTCATGTCAGCCCTGGCCAGATTTCCTGGCTCGGTTCAGATTGTTCTGGACGAATATGACCGGATTATAGAAGAAGAAGGCCGCCTGACTGATCTGATCAGCGGCTATATCGATCCTGATTCCGATGAGCCTGTCGCCCCCCCCTCTCCTGCTGTCGAGAACATCGAAGAAGACTTTGACGACGATGACTCTGATGACGATGACGATGACGACGCTGGCGGTCTTGATCCGGAAGAAGCCAAAGAGCGCTTTGATCTCCTTCGCGCTGGTCATGAGAAGGTACTGAGCACTTTGGCAAAGCATGACTTTGGTTCCAAAGAAGCCAAAGCTGCAATGGATGAACTGACCACAGCTTTCATGCCTCTGAAACTGGTTCCCCGTGTTTTTGACATGCTGGTTTTCCGCATCAGGAATACTCTGGACACCATTCGGGGCAATGAGCGCGCGATCATGCAATTCTGCGTACGCCGCGCGAAAATGCCTCGCAAGATCTTCCTCAGTACTTTCCCGGGCAACGAGACCAGCCTGAAATGGATTGATGACATCACTTCTGGCAGCGCCGGCTATGCTGAAGCCATCAACCACTACCGGGATGAAATCATACGTGCCCAGAAGAAGCTGATCACTATTGAGAAAGAGTTCGGCTGTACGCTGGTCCAGATCAAGGACATCAATCGCAGAATGTCTCTGGGCGAGGCCCGCGCCCGTCGTGCCAAGAAAGAAATGGTCGAAGCCAACCTGCGTCTGGTTATTTCTATCGCCAAAAAATACACCAACCGTGGTCTGCAGTTCCTGGATCTGATTCAGGAAGGCAACATCGGTCTGATGAAAGCGGTAGACAAATTCGAATACCGTCGCGGATACAAGTTTTCGACCTACGCTACCTGGTGGATCCGTCAGGCTATCACCCGCTCCATTGCGGACCAGGCCAGAACGATTCGTATCCCGGTTCACATGATTGAAACGATCAACAAACTGAACCGTATTTCCAGACAGATGCTCCAGGAGATGGGGCGTGAACCGACTCCTGAAGAACTGGCTGTTCGCATGGAAATGCCAGAAGACAAGATCCGCAAGGTACTGAAAATCTCCAAAGAGCCTATCTCCATGGAGACACCCATCGGCGACGATGAAGACTCCCATTTGGGTGATTTTATCGAAGACGCGACCATTCAGTCACCTATCGATCGGGCTACCGGCACTGGTCTGAAAGAATCTACCCGCAACGTACTTTCTGGCCTGACGGCTCGGGAAGCGAAGGTACTACGCATGCGTTTCGGTATCGACATGAACACTGACCACACTCTGGAAGAGGTGGGCAAGCAGTTCGACGTTACCCGTGAACGTATCCGTCAGATCGAAGCCAAGGCTCTGAGAAAGCTGCGTCACCCGACGCGCTCGGATCACCTGAGGAGCTTCCTGGACGAGTAATATCTTCCAGCTCTAATGTACCAATAAAACCGTGCTTTTCACTTTTGAAAGCACGGTTTTTTTGTATCTGGCTGCCACCAACTGGTCAAGACAGGTGACCCATCGTGGGTCGCTTCAATAACAGGTGTGTCCATTTTACTGACCTATCTATGAACTTTTTGGAGCTTTTTTGCCTCTAATAATTAGACGGGTTGTATCGCAACCTCTGATCTCTCCAGAGGGAGTTGCGTAACACCAATAATGTTCTTTAAAAGGGGGATAACATTATGGATCGATTACGCGCTTTATTACTGACCATTCTGATCTATTTTCCTGTCCAGGTTTTTGCTGGAGAATTTTCACCCGGCTACTCGACGGCGTACCGCCACTTCCCAGAGCTGGTAAACGCAATTGATAAAAACTTTGATGGCCTGCTCTCCTACGATGAACTCATTGATGGCTACCATGCTCGGTATCTGAACAAAGACCTTTACCAAACCATCAGGCTTTACCTCGTTAATTTCGAGTCATGGCAAAACCCTGTCACCGTCTCATTAAGCAGGGAGAGTATTGAGCTGGCCGAACTGTCGGGGCAAGTGGCAAAGTATCACCACGAGCAAGACAACACTTTTTGGGATGCCTGGCTTGCAAAGCCGGAACGGCAACCGTTTGCCGACGCCTATAGACGACTTTTTCCCCATGGTCTGACCAGTATTACTCCGGATAATCTTCTGCAAAAGCACTTTCCAGATTGTGTTCTGATTGCCTCGCTGGCCTCAATAGCCAGCTCCGAAACCGGAAAAAGGCTAATTTTCAATTACTTTTATATCGTCGATGAACAAAGATTTGCGATTGTTTTCCCTGGGCTTCCCAGAGGTAAAGTGGTTCAATTCAGCGAAGTTGAACGCTACTCACACTTCGCCAAAACACGCGATGAAGGTATGTGGCTGGCTATGGTGGAAGCGGCTTACGCCTACCTGTCGAAATTATTCCTTAATAAAAATCGACAAAATGAACGAGCACGATTCCAGTATCATCAATATTCAGAACTATTCGGGGTACCTGAGGGACATGCTTTGGGTATACTAACGTCATCGTATATTGATTATATCTACCCGCAACTTAAGAGTAACGAGCAGATCAGGGAGCTACTCAACTCTTTGGTTAATGATGAAAAAGCAGCGACTGTCTCAGTGACTGTTACTAGTAAACCGGAAATTCTAAACCACCTGGGATTAAGGCCATTCTCCAGAATCGAATCCAAACACGCTTATAGCCTGATCGGCTATGACAAAGAAAAAGATGTTGTTTATGTCCGTGACCCTCATGGCCGGTCTGCTGCGGTTACAAACCTCTATACCATTAATCGTCATATTCAGCCTCATTCCTCAGGCAACAGCGAAGTATTTGAAGTCATAAAGAGCCTTCCCTGGGACCCTGAGTATAAACTCGCTTATGGACTGACGGAGCCTCGACTATTCCACTTCCTTAACCAAACCGTACCACAGTGGATGGACATCATAGCCGAAGGCATAATTCCTTCCGATATTTCATTATCCATATCTACTTCTGAGAGAAGCCCCATCAGGACCGGCATCATTGAAATGACCGTAGAACAGTTCGTTGATACGTTTAAGACGATGTTCATTACCCAGTGCGGCCCCTATCAATGCCCAACCAACAATAACTAAGCGCCTGACCAGTCGGATATGAACTACTCTTTGGACTTGCTGTTATCTAATGGTTAATTAGCTTGTCGAAAATCACGATCAGACCAGAAGGTGTCACGTGTAACAAGCTGCTTTTTACAGGGGTTAAGTCACGCCGACACTTTTGCACCTCTTTGGCATTGATGCGCCGCACGAATGGGGTGGGAAATCGCTGATCGAAATCAATGAGTAAAAAAAGGAGGGGTCATGACCCGTTTAAAGTTATTTGGCCGCAAAGAAAGCATGTCGTCCGCGCCTCAAGCCCCTGGGCCAACTGGGCTTAATATGCTCAAGGTGATGAGGGAGGGGCAGCGCGATATCGTCAACACGCTGATGAGCTTGAGCAATCAGTACGGTGACATTGTGCGTTTCCGCTATGGGCTTTGGCCAGCCTGTTTGGTGACGCACCCAGACCATGTTCGTCATGTGCTTCAAACTAACAATCGTAACTATGACAAAGGCAATCCCCTCTGGGATATGTCACGCTGGTTTTTTCGTGAGGGCTTGCTGACGAGCGAAGGGGATTTTTGGCGACGGCAGCGTCGTTTGGCGCAGCCCGCCTTTCATCATAAGCGTATCGCGGCCTTTGCGGAGCTGATGGTTGAGGAAACTGTCAAGATGCTTGCGGCGTGGGCGCAAAAAGATCAAGAGGAAGAGGAAGCGGCGTTTGATGTGGCAGCGGAAATGGGACACTTGACAGCCCGCACTGTCAGCACAACCCTCTTTGGGGTAGACGTTGAAGAGCAAGCCGAGGCGATTTATCGCCAAACCTTGCTCATTAATTCTGAGATTGGCGAACGATTCCGGGCACTTTTGCCCTTGCCGCCCGTGCTGCCCACGCCGCGTGACCGTCGTTTCCGAGCGGCACAAAAAAAACTGAATGACGCCGTGGAACAAATGATCAGCAGGCATCGCCAAGACAATACAGAGCGCGGCAACTTGCTCTCGATGCTGATGCACGCCCGTGATGAAGAGACGAACGAACAGATGACCGATCAGCAACTACGCGACGAAGTGCTGATTTTTTTTACCGCTGGGACTGAGACGACAGCCAATGCCCTGGCGTGGTGCTTCTATCTGCTTTCAACACATCCCATCGTGCGCCGCCGTCTTTGGGCTGAGATAGATGAAGTTTTAGGGGGGCGACGTGCCACGATGGATGATTTGCCGAAGCTTAGTTACACGCGCATGGTCTTTCTCGAAGCGATGCGCCTCTTTCCACCCGCCTGGCTCATCTCGCGCCGCGCCGTCGCCGATGATGAAATCGCGGGCTACCACATCCCCGCCGACACGATGATCTTCACCAGTCCCTACGTGACGCACCGCCATGCCAGCTTTTGGCCAAACCCTGAAGGCTTTGAGCCAGAGCGCTTTGAAAAAGAACGCGAAATCAAACGCTTTGCTTACTTTCCCTTTGGCGGCGGCCCACGTCAGTGCATTGGCAACCAGATGGCCATGATGGAAGGCAGCCTCATCCTCGCCACCCTCTGCCAACAATACCGCCTTGACCTCGTAGCTGGCCATCCCATTGCTCTCGAGCCCCTGATCACCCTCGCCCCACGGCATGGCATTATGATGACGCGCCATCGACGGTAAAGATGACGCGAATCCCTGACCACAAATCAAGAGTATGACGGGAATCTTTGACCACCAATGAATATGCCAGATCGATTACCTACTCTATTAATGGCCAGTCTGCTGTTTTTTTCTGTCCAGGTTTTTAGCGGGCAATTCGCACCCGGCTACTCGTCGGCATACCGCTACTTCCCGGAGCTGGCAGGCGCACTTGATAAAGACTCTGATGGTCTGCTCTCCTACGATGAACTGATTGAGGGCTACCATGCCCCGTATCTGCACAAAGACCTTTACCAAACCATCAGGCTTTACCTTGTTAATTTCGAGTCATGGCAAAACCCTGTTACTGCTTCATTAAGCAGGAAGAGCATTGAACTGGCTGAACTGTCGGGGCAAGTCGCAAAGTATCATCACGAGCAGGACAACACCTTCTGGGATACCTGGCTAGCAAAGCCGAAACAAAAAGCGTTTGCAGACGTTTATAGACGACTTTTCCCCCATGGTCTTACCAGTATCACCCCGGATAACCTCCTGCAGAATGATTTTCCAGATTGTGTTCTGATCGCTACGCTGGCCTCAATAGCCAGCTCTGAAACCGGAAAAAGGTTAATATTCAATTACTTCTATCCCATTAATGAACAGACATTTAGTATTCTTTTTGAAGGTATTAGTGAGAGCATCCAGATTGAATTCAGAGAATTTAAGCACCACTCATACTTTGCCAAAACACGAGATGGTGGTATCTGGCTGGCTGTGCTGGAAGCCGCATACGCTGGCCTGTCGAAAAGTTTCATTAATAAAAATCGACATAATGACCGGGCACAATCCAAGTATCAACAATATTCAGAACTGGACGGAATCCCCGCTGTGTCAGGATAGTTGTCCCGCTCACTGATTAACCAATAAAAGCTAGACAGTGGGCGATGGACGTTGAATATGCCTCGTTTTTCAGAGGAACGTAAATCAGCTGTTTTGAAAAAACTGTTACCACCACACAATCGCTCTGTGCCGGATGTTGCCAGAGAGGAAGGTATCAGCGAACAAACCCTGTATAATTGGCGTAAAAAACTACGGGACAAAGGATTACCTGTGCCAGGGAACGAACAAAAATCAGAACAATGGTCTGCTGAAAGCAAGTTTGCCGTGGTCGTCGAAACCGCTGCTTTGTCAGAAACAGAGTTAAGTGAATACTGCCGTAAAAAAGGGCTTTATCCTCAACAAGTCAAGGAGTGGAAGCACGCTTGTATTTCAGGTGCTGTTCAGGCTTCTCAGCGTGCAGACCAGGAAAGCAAGCAATTAAAACAAGAGCGTAAGCGCAATCAGAGCCTTGAAAAAGAGCTTCGCCGTAAAGACAAGGCGTTGGCAGAAGCTGCAGCCCTGCTGGTGCTATCAAAAAAGCTCGATGCCTTCTACGGGATAGACAGCGAGGACAACTGACACCTGTCGATAAGCGCCGCCAACTGCTGACATGGTTTGATGAGGCTATAGCAAACGGCGCTTCTCGCTGGAAGGCTGCTGAACAATTGGAAATATCCCTGAAAACACTGAATCGCTGGCGCGATGACAATGGTGCAGTGTTAACGGACAAACGCCCGGATGCCTTGCGCCCGGTACCCTCTAACAAACTGACTGAGGAAGAGGAGCAACGTATTCTGACTATCAGTAATGAAGATGAGTATGCGAGCCTGCCACCATCGCAGATCGTGCCAGCCCTTGCAGACAAGGGAGTATACGTTGCTTCTGAATCTAGCTTTTACCGTGTGTTGAAAAAGTATGGTCAGTTGCACCACCGCGGTCGTTCAAGAAAGCGATCGAAAAGCAACAAGCCGACAACCTATGTTGCTACTGGCCCTAACCAGGTCTGGTGTTGGGACATCAGTTACATACCTTCCAGGGTACGCGGCCAGTTCTGGTACCTCTACCTGATACTGGACGTTTACAGTCGTAAGATTGTTGGTTGGGAGATTCATAGCCGTGAGTCTGGTGAGTTAGCCAGTGAACTGATTAACCGGACAATGGTGGCTGAAAAATGCACTAAAACACCGCTTGTACTGCACTCAGACAATGGGGCTCCAATGACGTCGAGTACCTTTAAGGCCAAGCTTGAGGAATTGGGCATTATTCCCTCTCATAGTCGCCCAAGGGTGAGTAATGATAACGCATTTGCAGAATCGATCTTTAAAACGGTGAAGTACTGTCCTCAGTGGCCATCTCAAGGTTTTCTGACGTTAGAACACAGTCGACAGTGGATGCTGAAGTTTGAGCGCTTTTATAACAATGAACACCGCCATAGCTCAATCCGCTTTGTGACACCTGCGCAACGGCATGAGAAAAGAGATCAGGAAATCCTGAATCACCGGAAACAGGTGTATACCAAAGCGCGAGAAGCTAATCCAACGCGCTGGTCAGGAGTTATCAGAAACTGGGAGCCTGTAGGTGCGGTTGCACTGAATCCTGAGCGGTTGTCTGAAGCAAGAATTAACGAGAAAAAGGCAGCCTAAAATTCAGTTTTCGGGACAACTATCTTGAAAAACTCCGAATCAAGGAGTCAGATGCTTTTCACACACTAATGGGATCGCATAGCAATTTAATCAACCCGCAATCTGTGACTCAGGGGCGATTAAAGGAACTACTCAACTCGTTTGTCGATAATGAAAAAGCAGCAACTGTTGCTATTAGCCCATGTAATTCAGCTCCCCTCGGGCTAAAGCCGTTCGCAAAAATTGAAAACGATCATTCCTACAGCCTGATTGGCTATGTCAAGGAAAAAGATGTTGTTTATATTCGTGACCCTTTTGGTAAGTCTGCTGCGGTTGTAAATCTCATTACCATTATTCCACATAATCAGCATCTTTCCGAAGGAGATAGCGTAATATTTGAAGCCATGGTGAACGATCCCAACCACCCTGACTACGGAGTCGCCCATATAATGACGGAGTCTGGAGTAAACAACCTCCTTAATCGACTTGACCAAAGGATTATTCACATGGAGAAAGAGACAATCAATATTAATGTTGAAAGATTCAGGCCTGCTTCTGAAAGAAGCCCTGCCAATACCGGCATCATCGAAATGAGCGTAGAGCAGCTCATTAGCACCTTTAATACCATGCATATTAGTCAGGACGGGCCGTATCAATGCCCTATAAACAATAACTAAGTACCTGGCCAGTTGGTCATTCTGCTAACAGGGATCTCCATTTCTCTGACCTGTAAATGAACTTTTTGAACTTCCTGTCATCTAAGTACCTAACCAGTTGGTTTCGCATATTCTGGTCGGCGGCTTTTTCCACCCTTCTGCGTTCCAACTCTGGTTGCGTAGCTATGGCTACGCGCCCGTCGTTGCGCCTTGAAGGATGAAAAAATCCACTCGCCAGAATATGCGAAACCAACTGGCCAGGTACTTAATGGTTAAGAAGCCGTGTCACAACCCATGACAAAACCAGAGGGCATGGCTTAACAGCAGGATGCTTATTACAGGAATTAACAGGATGGACCATTTACGTACTTTATTACTAACCAGTCTGCTCTTTTTTACTGTCCAGGTATTTAGTGGCGAATTTTCACCCGGTTACCCGTCGGCGTACCACCACTTCCCGGAGCTGGCAGGCGCACTTGATAAAGACTCTGATGGCCTGCTCTCCCACGATGAGCTGATTGAGGGCTATCATGCTCCCTATTTGAACAAAGACCTTTACCAGACCATCAGGCTTTACCTTGTTAATTTCGAGCCATGGCAAAACCCTGTTACCGCTTTATTAAGCAGGGATAGTATTGAGCTGGCTGAACTGTCAGGGCAGGTCGCAAAATATCACTACGAGCAGGACAACGGATTCTGGAACGCCTGGCTTGCCAGGCCCGAACGGCAAGCGTTTGCCAATGCCTATAGACGGCTTTTCCCCCACAGCCTGACCAGTATTACTCCCGACAATCTCCTGCAGAAACATTTTCCAGATTGTGTTCTGATTGCCTCACTGGCCTCAATTGCCAGTTCTGAAACCGGAAAAAGACTAATATTCAATTACTTCCATACGACGACGGATGAACGAACATTTGACATTGTTTTTCCGGGGATTGATGATGGCACGCTGATCCAATTCAGAGAAGTTGAGCGCTACTCACACTTTGCCGAAACACGTGATGGTGGTGTTTGGCTAGCTATGCTGGAAGCCGCTTACGCCCACCTGTCGAAACGTTTCATTAATGCAAATCGATATAATCGCCCGGCAAGATTCAAGTATCATCAATACTCAGAACTGGACGGGTTAGATGAAGAATCAGTTTTGACTGTACTGATGGGATCGCTTACCGATTTCGTCAACCCGCAACTTCAAACTCAGGAGCGATTGAAGAAGCAACTTAATTCTTTTGTCGATAATGAAAAAGCAGCCACTGTTTCCATTAGCCCACCCCATTCAGCTCCCTTGGGGCTGAGACCGTTCGCAGAAATTAGAACCGAACACGCCTACAGCCTGATTGGCTATGACAAAGAAAAAGATATTGTTTACATCCGAGACCCTGAAGGTGAGTCTGATGCAGTTGAAAATCTGATTACCATTAATCAACATACTCAGCCTCTTTCCTCAGAAAATAGCGTAATATTTGAAGTCATGAGGAGTAATCCGGGGCATTTCAGCTATGGAGTCGCTTATGGCCTGACAAAGCCGCAAGTAAAGGACCTCCTGAAACACGCTGTACCCTATTATATATTCGACAGAACCGAAGACACAATCCCACTGAACATCGAAGGATTCAGGTCTACTTCTGAGAGAAGCCCTGCTAGTACCGGCATTATTGAAATGCACATAGAGCAGTTCATTGAAACGTTTAATGACATGTTCATTAGCCAGTGCGGGCCGTACCATTGCCCAAACAACGACAATTGACATTCCGTTTGCAGCCTTCCTGGTTCTGCCCTTCACTTCCTGACTAGAATTTCAAAGGTATCTGAAGTAACCAGGGCGTTGGAGTCTCCGCAGGGCGTTGCAAATGATGCTTTACAGACTTTGCCCTCCTTAAAATACTGGCCGAAGGTTTTGAAACCGTTATTCATAAAACGACAAAAATATACCGGTACCCTGTCTATTCTTCTGCTAAAACCTGCAACGCTGTAACCGGCAATAATAGCCTCGTCAGGCAGATTATCCTCAAAAGCCTTCCAGCCAATCCTACCATTAATCACAGGTTTCAGGTAATCAGTAGCAATACTGCCATCCTGATTGGTAGCGACGTAGCCACTTTTTCCACTGGTACCTATATATCCACAATACTTATCAGATCCCTGCCCTGCCAGTGAGCCCAGGATAAACTCTTTGTAAGGCCTTCTGGGGGAGCAAAAGTATTCATAAACATCAAGATTGACTCCTCTGATATCTTGTTCAGATTCCATTGCTTGCCATACAACAGGAGACTGCTTGACTGGAAGGGCCTTCTTTCGTATAGGGATAAAATGGAGCATAGAGCCTGATGGGTTAGCACCAGCTATCAGTCCTGCACATCCATCTCCGCTTTCACGAACCCCATCGCTGTAATCGCTGTACCATTGGGTTCCGGGGCTGGCATCATTTTTACACAAAGTTTCATGACGCAGACTCCCAGACAAGAGTACTGTCGATGCAAAGAGTACCGGATGCCTAGGCTCTTTCCGAAATCGGTAGGAGACTCTGCCATAAGTAACATTGATCTGATAATATTCTTCGTCAGTGACCAGAATGTCTCTGGGTAGCAGAGCCTCAACCCCCAAGGATACAAGGAAATTATCTGTTATTCTACCCGATAAAAGGCATCCGCTGAAATCATCGGGTGTGTTGGCCAGCATACCAACGAGGGTATAGACCCCTCCGTCCCACTCTAACTTGACTCGACAGAATCCGGTCGCTTGCTGATCATTGCAGCGACCCTTTTTGGTTAAAGGTGCTGGCAGTGGGGAACCACACTCTACGACCGCAGTCCCGAAGGGATTGGCCCGGTTATAGGAAGTGTTTAATGGAAATAGTGCCGGCCGGAGATCACCTTCTTTAAGGTGATGGGGGTGCTTTTTTTTAAGAAAAGTCGCCCTTGCCCAAAGAAGCGTTGGCTTTTTCTTAGCGTCAGTGTAGTTATCCTCATCGACATCAAAAGGAATCAGGTTGTTCTCATCAATAATCGCTTTCTGATAATTCACTGGAACCTGTGTGCCCTGCAATGGCGCACCGGCGCTGTTGTTAATATCACTCTGACTTGATGAGGAATCCACAGGACTGCTTCTCCCAGCTTTTGAGTCGCCCGACGGAAATGTCGGACCCGAAACGGATGGAAGAAGCGTTTCATTTTTTGATTGCTTTGAATCTGAGTGCGTAAGCCCTCCCTGGCGCTGCTCAACGGCAAAAGCAATTGCACCGTGAGTCACAGCGATGGATAAGACCAGCACGGGTAGAGCCCCTAAAACTCGTTTCATGCTTAAGCTCCTCGACCATAGTTACGGTAAAACCCGGTTAAAAGCCTGTTCGTAACACTCAACAAGACGACAGTATAGTTTTTATTTCAATGATAAATAGAATATAAATGACTTATAAAAACCGATTCTTATGAGATCTGGCTCTGAGTTTGTGGGTTTAATAGCAAATTATATAAATGATTTATAAAAACTGGTTCTAATGAAGTCTGACTTACAGCTTGGGAGTTCAGCGATTTAGCGGTGTGATAGGGAGATAATAAAACAGGGGCCACTGGCTCCTGTTTTATTAGAAAGTTACGCACTCAAGATCAGCCCTGCTGTTCTCTTGCACGCTCAACTTCTTTAATGCTGAGCTTAATACGACCACGGGAGTCAATATCCAGCACCACAACGTCGATAGTCTGGCCAACTTTCAAGTAGTCGGTCACATTCTCAACACGCTCATTGGCGATTTGAGAAATGTGCACAAGACCGTCTTTACCGGGCAAAACACTGACGAATGCGCCAAAGTCAAGAATACGAGTCACTTCACCGGTATAGATCTTACCAATCTCGGCTTCGGCAGTTATGCCGTAGACCATGTCATAGGCAGCCTTCGCTTTCTCGCTGTTCTCGGCAAAGATCTGTACCATACCGCTGTCGTCGATATCAACGGACGCACCCGTTTTATCGCAGATGCTGCGAATAGTAGAACCCCCTTTACCGATCACGTCACGAATCTTGTCCGGGTCAATTTTCAGAGACATGGTCATAGGCGCATTCGGATTCAGTTCCGTACGAGCAGAACTGATGACCTTGTTCATCTCGCCCAGGATGTGCAGGCGGGCGTGCATCGCCTGTTCCAGTGCAATCTCCATGATCTCTTCGGTAATACCGGCAATCTTGATATCCATCTGCAGGGCAGTGATACCTTCAGAAGTACCCGCTACTTTAAAGTCCATGTCACCCAGGTGGTCTTCATCACCCAGAATGTCGGTCAGAACAGCGAACTGATCACCCTCTTTAACCAGACCCATGGCGATACCGGCTACCGGCGCTTTAAGAGGCACACCTGCATCCATCAGAGCCAGGGAAGAACCACAGACTGAAGCCATGGAGCTGGAACCGTTGGATTCCGTGATCTCGGAAACAACACGGATGGTGTACGGAAAATCTTCCTGAGTAGGCAGAACCGCCTGAACACCACGACGAGCCAGACGACCATGACCAATTTCACGACGACCAGGCGCTCCCATACGACCACACTCGCCTACAGAGTATGAAGGAAAGTTGTAGTGCAGCATGAATGGATCTTTGACTTCACCTTCCAGATTGTCAACGATCTGAGCGTCGCGAGTCGTCCCCAGAGTGGCGGTAACGATGGCCTGAGTTTCACCGCGGGTGAACAGGGATGAACCATGGGTCTTCTGCAGAACGCCGATCTCGACACCAATGTTACGGACCGTCCTGGTATCACGGCCATCGATACGAGGCATACCGCTAATGATGTTGCCACGTACAACATTTTTCTCCAGCTTGCCGAAGGCTTTTTCAACATCAGAAGTGTCGAAAGCACTGTTTTCACCAGCAATGGCTTCCAGCACTTCCTGGCGCAGCGATTTTACGGCAGCAGTACGATCCTGCTTGATGGTGATCTGGTAAGCTTCACGCATTTTGCCTTCGAAGGCCGCTACTTTTTCTTTCAGCTCAGTGTTCTCAGCTGGCGCTTCCCACTCCCAGCGAGCCTTGCCAGCTTCTGCAGCCAGCTCTTTAACGGCCTGGATGACGGTCTGGTATTCCTGATGAGCAAATAAAACTGCTCCCAGCATTTCGTCTTCTGTCAGCTCCTGAGCTTCAGATTCAACCATCAGAACAGCGTCGTTGGTACCCGCTACTACCATGTCCAGCTCTGAAGTCTTCAGCTCTTCATAGTCAGGGTTCAGCAGATAGCCTTTCTCTTCATTGAAACCAACGCGCGCAGCACCAATAGGGCCATCGAAAGGAATACCTGATACAGCCAGAGCCGCAGAAGTAGCGACCATGGCGAGAATGTCCGGGTCGTTCTTTTTGTCAGTAGACATGACAGTACAGACAACCTGCACTTCATTCATGAACCCCTTAGGGAACAGAGGACGAATAGGACGATCGATCAAACGGGAGGTCAGAGTTTCTTTTTCGCTTGGACGGGATTCGCGCTTCAGGAAACCACCCGGTATTTTACCAGCAGCGTATGTTTTTTCCTGATAGTGCACAGAAAGCGGAAAGAAATCCTGACCTTCGTTTGCCTGCTTGGCACCCACTACGGTTGCCAAAACAGCAATATCGCCCATCTTGGCCAGGACGGCACCTGAAGCCTGACGAGCAACACGGCCAGTTTCCAGAGTGATGGTCTGATCACCGAACTGAAATGTTTTAATTACCGGATTCACAACGTTTTCCTATTGAGTGTGAATGAACCAATACAGTACCCGGTCATAGTGGCGTGACAGATGCAATTCTAAACCTTCTGGATAATGTACAGACCCCGCCTATCCAGACAGACTTGGAATTGCACCCTCTACTGACGACCAGAGTGCTGACATGTAATACCAATCGAACTTTCTAACTCCCTATTGCGCTGAAGATTTGAGCCTTAATCCTGCGTTGGCGATCGTCGCCATAGCTAAGGCTATGACTCCTCACGCCGCCTTGTCTTAAGGCTCAAAATCTCCATGCTCATTGCGGGAGTTAGAAAGTACGATTGGTATAAGTACCTGGTCAGGCACTTGAGAGGGGTAATCCCTCTCTTTAAAACCGTAAAAGCAATGTCGTCTTTATGGTTTTTTTAACCACAAGAAAAGTCAGAACCTTATTATACACTTATTTGCAATAAAGATTTCACAGCTTATCAGCAACACCTTGCTGCTTTTTACAACACACTGATTTTTCTTTTTTCCTGTGATCAACAATGCAAAAACACCGCCTGCCTCACAACGGAAGCCGGCGGTGCTTTAGCTGCACAGAAATACATTTATCAGACACAAAACTGTTCAATGTATCTCTGTTCAACCCTGAGTTGAACATGACAGAACAACCCAAAGTAGAATCCTGAATCCAGGTCAATAGCGAGACAGGCGCTATTAGCGACGCAGACCCAGACGCTCGATCAGGGAACGGTAACGCTCAACGTCTTTACCCTTCAGATAGTTCAGCATGCTGCGACGCTGGTTTACCATGCGAATCAGACCACGACGGGAGTGGTGATCCTTGTGGTTTGCCTTGAAGTGCCCCTGCAGACCTTCGATGTTTGCAGTCAGCAGAGCAACCTGGACTTCAGGGCTACCGCTGTCGCCTTCAGTGCGACCGAATTTCTTGATGATTTCCGCTTTCTTTTTGGCAGTCAAAGCCATTGTTTTGTACTCCAGTTAATATGCATTCACAATCAGGCAAGACCGTGCATATTTACAGCCAGCCTTCAAAGTTTAACAGCACCTGCTGTCAACCAAGCGAGGCATTCTAACACCAACTTCCAACCGGAAGCCAGTCTGTTAAAACCACCACGCCAGAAAATCTGCCTCAGTTTCCAGAATTGATCAGCCGCCTGGGAGCGACACGACCGTCTTCATCAATCTCACCAATCCCCAGGAATCGAAAGACTTCCTGCCCTTCAACCTCTTCCTGGCCATAAATACGGACATTCCCTTTGGTTGGCGCCTGAGGTACCTGAACAGGCTGCCCCTGACTGATGTAGTAGCTGCTGGTTGCCCCCAGACGGATCTGAGGCCAGTCACTGACGGAAGTATCCAACGGTAATAAGAGCTCATCCAGAGCCCTGTGACCACCGCCGTCACGAATGTCTTCGAGCTCTTCCAAAGTGTGAGACTGGTGTTCAGTATATGGACCGGCTTTAATTCTGTGCAGTTCGGCAACATGCCCCAGACAACCAAGAGCCGCACCAACATCTTCAGCCAGTGTACGGATATAGGTGCCCTTGGAACAGTCCACTTCAAGGATTAACCTGTCACCTTCAAAATCCAGCAGTTCAAGACGATAGATAGTGATTCGGCGAGACGGACGCTCAACAACAATCCCCTGACGAGCCAGCTTATAAAGGGGCTCACCATTGTACTTCAACGCTGAATACATACTGGGAACCTGATCAACCTCACCACGGAAACGATCAAGGACAGTCTCGATATCAGAGCGGGTAACATTCACCGCACGCTGCTCAACAATCTCACCTTCACGGTCACCGGTCTCCGTCTGGATACCCAGCTTTACTTCCGTCCTGTAGGACTTATCGGACTCCAGCAGATACTGTGAAAACTTGGTCGCCTCACCCAGACAGATCGGCAAAACGCCTGTGGCCAGAGGGTCAAGACTGCCGGTATGACCGGCCTTGGCTGCACCATAAAGCCGCTTGACGCGTTGCAGAACGTCATTGGAACTGGCACCTTTGGGCTTATTCACAACAACAATACCGTCCACCCTGCGGCCACGGCTACGTCTGCGTTTAGACATCCATTATTCCTCAGACTCACCCTGATGATCACTGTCACCAGAACGAGCTTTTGCAATCAGCTCACTCATATACGCCCCACGCCTCAGGCTATTGTCATAGCGGAAACGCAACTGGGGAATGCTACGTAACTTGATGGAACGGGCCAGCTGGCTGCGCAGGAATCCGGCAGCACTCTGCAGCACCTCAAGGTCCTCATCAGCGCTTTTCTGGTTACTGACGCCTTTCTGGTCGTCTACACCCAGAAAAGAAACAAAAACATCGGCAAAGGCCAGGTCGCGGGAAACTTCTACCGCACTGACAGTGACCATACCCAGACGGGGATCTTTCATCTCCAGCTGGATCAGCTGTGCCAGTTCTTTCTGAATCTGGTCCGCCACCCGCTGGGTTCGACTGTATTCTTTAGCCATTGGGGATTCAATCCTGCTGATATGAGAAAGCCCGCAATCATTTCTGCGGGCTTCTTTGACGGGCAGCCGAATGAGATCGGTCGAGCCTGATTAAAGAGTACGCTTGACCTCAACAGTCTTGTACACTTCGATCTTATCGCCTGGCTTAACGTCGTTGTAGGACTTAACCGCGATACCACACTCCATGCCTTCGCGCACATCCTGCACGTCATCCTTGAAGCGACGCAGGGATTCCAGTTCGCCTTCAAAGATAACCACGTTGTCACGCAGAACACGGATACGGTCGTTGCGGTAAACAGTACCTTCAATAACCATACAGCCAGCCACCGCACCGAACTTCGGAGAACGGAAGACGTCACGCACTTCTGCGGTACCAACAATCTGCTCACGGGTGTCGGAGCCCAGCATACCGCCCAGAGCCTTCTTAACATCTTCGATGATGTCGTAGATGACGCTGTAGTAGCGGAGATCCAGTTCTTCTGCCTCAATCACCCTGCGGGCAGAGGCATCAGCACGAACATTAAAGCCGACAATAACAGCGTTGGAAGCCAGAGCGAGGTTAGCGTCGGTTTCAGTGATACCACCTACGCCGCCAGAAATAACCTTAACCTGTACTTCATCGTTACCCTGCTCTTCCAGAGAAGTCGTCAGAGCTTCCAGAGAACCTCGTACGTCTGCTTTCAGAACGATATTGAGAGTTTTCTTCTCTTCAGAGCCCATGCTGGAGAAGATATTTTCCAGCTTGGAAGCCTGCTGACGAGCCAGTTTGACTTCACGGTATTTACCCTGACGGAACAGTGCGATTTCACGAGCCTTACGCTCATCCTTAACCACAATCAGCTCATCACCGGCATCAGGCGTACCGTCCAAGCCCAGAATTTCAACCGGGATGGAAGGACCTGCATCCTTGATCGCCTTACCGTCTTCATCCAGCATCGCACGAACACGACCGTACTGCTGACCTACCAGAATGTTGTCACCCTGTTGCAGGTTACCGGACTGAACCAGAACCGTAGCGACAGGGCCACGACCTTTATCCAGACGGGATTCAACCACCACGCCTTTAGCCGGACCTTCGTCAGCAGCAGAAAGCTCAAGAACCTCAGCCTGAAGAAGCACCGCTTCCAGCAGCTCGTCAATACCCTGACCGGTCAGAGCCGATACATGAATAAACTGGGTGTCACCACCCCACTCTTCAGGAATGACTTCCCTCGCAGCCAGTTCATTCTTCACACGATCAGGATCTGCAGCTTCCTTATCGATCTTGTTCACAGCAACAACCACAGGAACACCGGCAGCCTTGGCGTGCTGAACCGCTTCTTCGGTCTGAGGCATAACACCATCGTCAGCTGCAACCACCAGAATGACGATATCCGTTGCCTTGGCACCACGAGCACGCATAGCGGTAAAGGCCGCGTGTCCAGGAGTATCCAGGAAGGACACCATACCGCGTGGCGTATCTACATGATAAGCACCAATGTGTTGAGTAATACCACCGGCCTCGCCAGCTTGCACACGACTCTTGCGGATATAGTCCAGCAGGGAGGTCTTACCGTGGTCAACGTGACCCATTACCGTGACAACCGGTGCACGAGGCCTCTCTTCAAACTCGGTTACGCTACCTTCCTGATTTTCAGTCAGGGAGTCTTCAATGCTGTCAGCCTTAGCCAACTTGAAGGTGTGACCCATCTCTTCAACCACGATGGACGCTGTATCCTGGTCGATCACCTGGTTGATGGTCACCATGGAGCCCATCTTGAACATTGCCTTGATGACGTCAGCGGCCTTCACGGCCATTTTTTGCGCCAGTTCAGCAACAGTGATGGTCTCAGGAATTGAGACTTCACGTATCACCGGAGCGGTTGGCTTGGTGAAGCCGTGAGCGGCCATGGATTCAGGCGTGATAGTTCGAGCTGCCTTACGGCCGCCACGACGATCGTCTTTACGACCGGCGCTACGTCCGCCACGCTTCTCACCACGACGACCGCGCTCTTCACGGGGCTCATCACGGCGATCTTTGGCTTTACGATTACGACCTCGCTTATCACCTTCCGGAGTCGGCATTGGCGCTGCTGCTGGATCAAAGCCAGGTGCAGAAGGACCATCACGACGAGCCGGACGATCTCCGTCACGGCGCGGTGGGCGGTCGCCATCACGACGTGGTGGGCGATCACCATCACGACGTGGTGGGCGATCACCATCACGACGCTGAGGACGATCACCATCACGACGCGGTGGGCGATCGCCGTCACGACGCTGCTGAGGACGATCGCCGTCACGACGCTGAGGACGGTCACCATCACGGCGTGAGTCACCACGAGCCCGCTTTTCTTCCGGCTTCTGCTCTTCCGCTTTTTCGTTCTTGACGTAGGTACGCTTCTTGCGAACTTCTACATTGACAACTTTTTTCTTACCAGCGCCACCACCGCCAGATACTTTCATCTGACTGACAGTTTTGCGCTTGAGGGTGATCTTGGTTGGCTCAGCAGTACCTGTATGATCACCGTGAATGCTTTTCAGGTGAGCCAGCAACTGCTTCTTTTCTGCATCCGACACGGCTTCCGAAGCCTTTGTCTGCTTCAGGCCCGCATCCTGCATCTGCTGCAGCAACCTTTCGACCGGAGCGCCGACCACCTTCGCGAGTTGTTCTACGGTTACTTCTGCCATTAACACTTCTCCTCTCAGTGGCCCGCTCAGTTACCAGCTTCCTCGAACCAGGGAGCACGCGCCGTCATAATCAATTCACCCGCACGCGTCTCGTCCATACCTTCAATTTCGAGAAGGTCGTCAATGGACTGCTCCGCCAGATCTTCCATAGTAATGACACCCAGGCTGGCCAGCTCCAGTGCCAGCTCCTCATCCATACCGTCCATAGTCAGAAGGTCTTCAGCTGGCTGTGCGCCATCTAGCTTTTCTTCTCGAGCAATGGCCTGGGTCAGCAGCTTGTCTTTCGCACGAGTGCGAAGCTCTTCCACGATGTCTTCATCCATGCCTTCAATTGCCACCATCTCTTCCAGTGGGACATAGGCAATTTCTTCAACGGTGGTGAATCCTTCGTCGACCAGCAGCTGCGCCAGTTCTTCATCAATGTCGAGCAGATCAATAAAACTCTGTTTAAACCTGTCCGCTTCCTTTTCCTGTTTGGCAGCGGCTTCAGCTTCTGTCATAACGTTCAATTTCCAGCCAGTCAGCTCACTGGCCAGTCGAACATTCTGACCACTACGACCAATGGCCTGGGCCAGATTATCTTCACTGACTGCGATATCCATAGTTCCGGAATCTTCGTCAACGATGATGGAGGCAACCTCTGCAGGCTGCATGGCATTAATCACATACTGGACAGGGTTTTCGTCGAACAGAACAATGTCGATACGTTCATTACCCAACTCGCCGGATACCGCCTGTACACGAGCACCGCGCATACCTACGCAAGCACCTACCGGATCAATGCGACCGTCATTGGTTTTAACGGCAATCTTTGCCCTTGAGCCCGGGTCACGGGCAGCCGCCCTGATCTCCAGAACCTCTTCAGCAATTTCTGGCACTTCAATGCGGAACAATTCAATCAGCATTTCAGGCGCAGTTCGGGACAGCATCAGCTGCGGTCCACGACCTTCCGTGGAAATTTCACTGAGCAGTGCCCTTACATGACTTCCCATACGGAAGTTCTCACGTGGCAAGACGCTATCCTTACGCATGACTGCTTCAGCATTGTTGCCAAGGTCAACAATAATACTGTCACGAGTCGTTTTCTTTACGGTTCCATTAATCAGATCGCCCAGCTTGTCACGATATTGCTCAACCATTTGGGCACGTTCAGCTTCACGCACTTTCTGAACAATAACCTGTTTGGCAGTCTGGGCTGCTATCCGTCCAAATGCTACAGACTCAACCTGCTCTTCCCAGACACCACCGATTTCCAGTGACTCATCCTTTTCCTTACCCTCATCCAGGGTAAAGTGCATGCCAGGAAACTCGAAATCTTCGTCAGCAACTACAGTCCAACGACGGAAGGTATCGTATTCACCACTGCTGCGGTCAATCGCCACCCGGATATCAACTTCGGTTTCGTAACGCTTTTTGGTCGCGGTCGCCAGAGCAATTTCCATAGCCTCGAAGATCACTTCGGGTGGAACGCCCTTCTCGTTGGAAACGGACTCAACGACCAACAGAATTTCTTTACTCATGCTCTGCCTCGCCTATGCTGAACCAGTCCATGCCTTTGCCAACACTTCCCTGGCCGTTAACCGGGAAGACCCCTGCCTGTAATCAACTTTGTTATTGCAGACAACGGCTAACAACCCGGCCTGAACCTTGTTCTCAATCTTTTATCTGGTCATTACCAGTTTTGAGTCTGAAGTTAGTCGAATCTCGGTATCACCTGAGCCTTGTCTATGCTCTCAATGGGAAGAAGCAGTTCGTGATCGTCGACAACTAACACCACGTCCTGATCTTCAACCCCTCTTACAATACCCCTGTACTTGCGACGCCCTTCAAAAGGCACCCTCAAACGCACATTAACTTCTGCCCCCGCCCAGGCTACAAAGTGCTCAAGAGTAAACAGCTGCCTGTCCACTCCGGGCGATGAGACTTCGAGGGTATATTCTTCCGTAATGGGATCTTCCACATCGAGAACCCCACTGACCTGGCGACTGACGACCTCACAGTCATCCAGTTGAATTCCCTTTTCTTTATCAAGGGAATCAATATAAATGCGAAGCATTGACTGCTTACCCTGAGATTTGAACTCAACTCCCCAAAGCTGATAGCCAAGGGATTCAACCACGGGTCCAATCAATGCTTCCAGCTGCGACTGCTTGCCTGCCACGTTGGAAACACCTGTCTGCAAAAACAAAAAAAGGGCTTAAAAGCCCTGTCTCTTCTATGCACCCAGTTTTCCAGCTGGACGCAACTAATTAGCCTACCAAAGTCACGCCATCAGACATGAATTCAATAGACTCCCAGAGCCCTGTCGAGACCGACACCTCAAGTCCAACAAAAGACTCTGACGCACCTAATAAAAAACCCCATAACGGGGTTTAATTATTTGGTAGCGGGGGCCAGATTCGAACTGACGACCTTCGGGTTATGAGCCCGACGAGCTACCAGGCTGCTCCACCCCGCATCAAACCTACTCCAGTATACTGCCAGCTAAAAACCTGCTTCACAAGCCATAACTGTAGATACGCATTTTAATCATTACAACACTAAACCAAATTCTTTTCTTCCATTTACTGAAAAAGTTAATGGCAATTTGGTGCCCAGGGCGGGACTTGAACCCGCACGACCGTTAGGCCACCGCCCCCTCAAGACGGCGTGTCTACCAATTCCACCACCTGGGCAAACACCACCACTACATCCTGCTTAAAGCTAGTCCTTACTGGACTGGAGGCAGAGACAGCTCTTTATTCTGCTCGTCGCTTTCGACGGGTTGTGATTCTATCACAGGAGCATCGCTCTCGACACTCTTTTCTGAGCCTATACCTGAGCTCGTTTCTGAAGCGGCTTCCGGAGCGATCGGTGCATCACCGGCCGGAACGGACTCCTCAACAACTACAGCTGGCACACCTGCATCACCGATACTGTCTGCCTTTTGCCTGGCCACCATAGCCAGAGCAAAACTGGTCACAAAAAACACCGTTGCCAGAATCGCCGTAGCACGACTCATAAAGTTGCCAGTACCCTGACTACCAAACACTGTTTGTGACGCACCGGACCCAAAACTGGCACCGGCTTCCGCACCCTTACCCTGCTGCAACAAAATCAGACCGACTACGGCAGCAGAGGCAAGAACATGAACAATAAGAATTATGGTTTCCATCACTATCCTGCAGCGCGACAGATCGCCTGGAACTCTTCAGCAACCAATGAGGCTCCCCCCACAAGACCACCGTCAACATCCGGCAAAGCGATCAGGTCTGCAGCATTAGCTGCTTTCATGCTACCACCGTACAGAATACGAGTTCTGTCAGCCATAGCCTGATCATGTTCTGCCAGCAAGCTGCGAATCACAGCATGCACTTCCTGCGCCTGTTCCGGTGTTGCAGTCAGCCCGGTTCCAATAGCCCATACGGGCTCATAAGCGATCACAAAATTTGCCAAACGCTCCGGACCAGCAGTCCGCAGCACAGCTTCGACCTGAGCTGTCACCACCTTCATGGTGTTGCCAGCTTCTCGCTCTTGCAGAGTTTCACCCACACAAAGGATAGGCACCAAACCCTGATCAGCCAGAGCACAGAATTTCGCAGCAACTTCCTCATCACCCTCTCCAAACAGAGAGCGACGCTCAGAATGACCAATGATCACGTATTCAATACCAAGATCTTTGACCATCAGAGGCGAAACCTCGCCAGTATAAGCGCCAGATGTCTTGTCAGAGACATTCTGCAAGCCAACTTTTATAGCACTAACAGCCAATATTTCGCAAATGCCTTGAGCATAAATCGAAGGAGGACAAACCAGGACTTCAGCTTTAGTATCAAGACCGGAAACAAGTTTACCCAGTAATTGACGGTTCTCTTCGAGAGATCCATTCATCTTCCAATTACCGGCAACCAGTGGCTGGCGCATACTGCTCACCTCAACATTCGCGAGGTCGGCATACTAACCCAAGTTCCTTTGTTATACAACTGTGCTGACACCTTTCACTGGCAATTTTCCAACAGCGGATAAAAATCAATAAACTCATAACCAGTCAAGCACTTAGAGAATCACTCCTGCTCATTCAAGGCCAGTGCATGAATAGCCTTCAAGAACGTTAACTTTATATCAGAGTACTGCACATTAGCTGATGAATGAGAGCGCGACCGGCCCATATCACTCAACTCGAATGAGAACGCAACACAGCCCCAATTGCTCGCCACTGCATTAACAACAGCATCATTACAAGAAAAATACCCAAAAAGCCTAAACCCGCAGGATTAAACAGTAGAACTGGTAAACTGCTGAAGGCCAAACCTCTTTCCAACAGGCTTAATCTTCTAATCAGGTAACCTTCGACAACAACAGCCATGCTAATAATGATGGCTATTGTCCGGGCAACCGCGATAACCAATCCGGCAAAATCCTCTCCAGTATTAATTAAACCGGTATAGGCCATCATAATCGGAATCAAAAATAAGCCCGCCGCCAACTTGAACGCCTCAACGGAAGATTTAATTGGACTGGCATTAGCAACCCCCGCTCCCGCAAACGCTGCCAGAGCGATAGGAGGCGTTACATTGGAAGTCTGAGACAACCAGAAAACCATCAGATGCGATGTCAACAGAGGCAATCCAAAATCACCCAACAAAGGTACAGCCATTACCGCCAATACTATATAGGCAGCAGTGACAGGCAATCCCATTCCAAGCACCAGGGCAACAAGACTGATGAGAATCAGCGCAGTAAACATATACCCGCCGGAAAGCGCCATAACGAACTGCGTAAACTGCAACCCAATACCGGTCTGCCCTACTACACCAACAATAATTCCTGCCGCTGCACAGGCAACAGAGATAGGCAAGGCCAGCAGCGCACCCGACTTGAGCCCTTCAATGATCTTTCTGACACCTATACGACTATGACTTCTCAGTGACGCTGCCACCAGAATAGCCGCACAACCTGCCACCCCAACCAGGAGCGGCGAGTACCCGATCATCAGTAGAGCAGTAATCAGGGCCAGAGGAAGAAGGAAGTGGGCCCCCTGTTTCATGACACTCCATACCGCTTCAGTCCGACTGACTGTTGGCAATTCCAGCTTGCAGGCCATAATATGGACATACAACAGTGTACAGAAGAAGTAGAGCAGTGCAGGCGCAATGGAGGCAATCATAATGTCGCTATAGGGCACACCGGTAAATTGCGCCATCACAAAAGCACCTGCCCCCATAATAGGTGGCATTACTTGCCCACCGGTTGATGCGGCGGCTTCAATACCTGCAGCCTGTTCTGGCTTGTAACCCAGTTTTTTCATCATCGGTATGGTGATGGCACCAGTGGTCACCGTATTGGCAATGGCAGATCCGGAAATAGAACCCAGACCAGCGGAAGCAATAACGGCAGCCTTGGCAGGCCCTCCCCGGTATTTACCGGCAATAGCAAAAGCCAGATCAATAAAAAACTTGCCTGCGCCCGTTACCTCGAGGAAAGCTCCAAACAGAACAAAGATAAAGACAGTGGTGGCGGCAATACCCAGCGCAGAACCAAACACACCATTACTGGAAAAGACCTGAAACTGCACCCATTCCTGAACACTGTAACTCTTGGTTGCCAGAGCACCTGGCAGCATATCGCCAAAACCACTATAAGCCAGAAACAACAATGCTATAAACACCATCACACAGCCTACAGCCCGACGACAGGCCTCCATCATCAGCACCACATAGACGACACCAGCATAAAGGTCATAATCGGAAAGACCGTACAGAAGATAGTTAATATCGTTGTAGTCAAAGTTAACGATTCGAAAGCCCGCCACCACAGTAGCCAGGGCCAGAATCAAATCAAACAGCCTGACTGGTACAAAAAAACGACTCTCTTCGTTTTTCAGCAAAGGATAATGAAGAAATATCAGCACCATGACCCAGGCCAGATGAACTGGCCTGAAATAGGTGGCAGAAATCGTCGAGGTAATCCCCTGCCAGACCTGAAACACAGACAAAAGAACCGCACAGACAAGAACCAGATAACCCAGCGTTTTGATCACGACTTTATTCATTCAGCCACCCGAAAACTCAATTAATGGAATTCAGGTATTTTTCAGCACCCGGATGCAACGGCACGCCGGACAGGCGAGTGGCATTGCCTTTGGTAGTGGCTTCGGCCACTTTTACCACCTTGCGAACATCATCCATGTTTTCAAAAGCTGCTTTAGTAAGGCTGAAAGCCATGTCGTCAGACATATCAGCTCGCACGACGAGGACATTCCAGATACTCAGGGTATCAACCGACTCAACGCCGTTGTATACATCACCCGGAATGGTATAACTGCTGTAAGCAGGGTTTTCAGCAATGAATTTCTCACGCTCTTTTTCAGAGACTGGCAGGACACGAATCGGGTGAGTCAGAGCGACCTGGGTTACAGCGCCTACTCCCTGACCACCGACAATAAAGCCCGCATCAACCTGACCATTAGCCAGTGCATTGGTGGTTTCAGAATAATTCAGGTAAACAGCACGGATATCTTTTTTGGGATCAACACCCACACTTTCCAACAGTGCAGCAGAGGTAACAGCGGTCCCGGAACCCGGTGCACCCAGGGAAACCCGCTTGCCTTTGAGGTCAGACAGTTTGGCGATGTCCGAGCTTTGAAGGGTCAAAGCATGAACCAGATTTGGATAGAGGGCAAACAACACTTTTACCGGCATCTCACCGGGAAACTTGCCTTCACCCCTGTATGCATCGAGAACAACATTCCCCATGGCAATGCCAGCCAGCATATCGCCCCGAACAACCTTGATAGTATTTTCAACAGAAGCGGCAGTAACTTCTGCTTTTACATTAACCCCATGAACCTTATCAGACCAAACTTTTGCCAGTGCACCACCGAGCGGATAATAAATACCACTTTGACCACCGGTACCAATGGAGTAGTTCTGTGCAAAAGAGAATGCTGGCAGGATCAGCATAAAGAGGGCAGCGACAAAACGCATGATATTTCCCCTGTAAAATATTTTTTATTTTTCTTTCGAGCAACAGCAGTCAAGTCCGGGTAGACTGACCCGTACAAATTTGACACGCCGGTTTTTTATCCTACCTAGTGCCTGCCCGAAAACCCACAAATAATCCGATGCAGCAGCCAAAATTTTTTGATTAAAATTTAGCCTACTCATTTGTGGGTGCTACTTTTTGGTTAATTTCTGTTCATTTTATGAACAACTTCCCGATTTTTGAGCACAGGGCACCCTCACCCAAGGTGAATCTGGTTGCCAACAAGCCCGTTTCTCTTTTCAGGCGGCTTTTTTACTTGTCTGGGCTGCCTGCTTTTGCAACAAGGTACCCAATCGATGCAGATTGGTTCCCAGAACTGCCAGTGACACATAACAACGGAAGCCATCAATGCCAGTATCCGGGCATCGGTCCAGCCCATGCTGTTCGAGGGCATTAATGTCAGATTCTACAGCGGAGTGCTTCCTTTTTGCCCTGATAAACTCCGGGTGTCGCTCACGAAGTCTATCCTGTTTCGACCACCTGCCTTTTTTTGGCAACACGGCCCGGTCGAGAAATTCTTTCAGTTTTTCAAGGTTTTCTTTGACCAGAAACCTCGGTCATAACTGACTTGAGATACCTGGGGAAATCGCTGTTTGGCACCTTCCGCAATAAGTACAGTCACTTGGTCGTCCGTCTGTTTTTCCATAACCAGATGGTGCCCACTCTATCATCTTGCGCGTGGCATCCCTGAGCAGGTTGATATCCGTCGGAAAGTGAACATTGGTTTTTACAACGAACGAGTCAGCGCGGGCGCGTAGCCGCTCTTCTTTTTTTTTACCAGCTGGTGACCGGCATTGACGACGACCTGATTGATTTGATCAAGGATTTCCGGTGTGAACAGCGAGATATTGTCTTGCAAAGTTTGCAGTTTGTACTGATGCTCACAATAAGGCCCATGGCCCAGCATCTTTCGGAGAGTTCCATGCTCGTTGGCCAGCTCAAGAAGCCGGTCGTAGTCGCAGTTAATGACCAGCCGCAAAGTGCCAAAAACCAACACCCTCCAGAGATCCATTCCAGGGCGCCCGTTACCTTGATCGGCAGTTATCATATCCTCAAGCACGTGAAAAACCTGGTTTCTCAACTCGATATTTGTTCAGATATGCTGCAATGCCAGAAGCAATCGAGGAATATCGTCCCTTGACCTGAGGTTGAATGTGATGGCAGAGATGTCAACCTCGCCAAGCTGCATTTGTGGGTTGATGGTTTGGCGCATAAGTGGAAACGGCTCGTTGTGGAAAATCTTCGTTCCTCATATTGGGCTATAAGCCTATGTTTTGAAGTGCTTGAGGGTTTTCGGACAGGCACTACCTAAACTTTCATCGTCCATGCTTCTTCCCGGAAACAGAAGTGGACGTAAAGGGCAAAGAAAAGAAAAAGTATCACTATGAAAACATGATGACCCCCTATGAAAAATTCAAAAGTCTCCCTGACTTTAAGAAATAAGCGAATCCTTCACGGTGGTCAGGGCAAACCAGGAACTGGCAACCTGTAGGAGCGGTAGCATTGAACCCGGAGAGAATTCCGGAGTCGGAGGAGCGCTTGAAACAAGCAGCCTAAAATTCAGTTTTCGGGACAACTATCTTGAAAAACACCGTATTCGTGGTCTATTTTCATACAGGTTAGGTAGTTTGGCGCAAAAGTAATGTCCACCGGAACAGCACTACTTGCATCTGTCTCAAGAACATCAAAAGCAAATTCGGGGCCTGCTGGCAATACCATCATTGAACGCATCTGGTTTGCGGCAGAGTCAACCCCGGACAAAATCGCTCTCAGATATATATACCAAAACAACGGCCCTGCTAAAGAAATAACATACCAACAGCTACGGCAGACGATCTGCGACTACTCCTGGTCAATACGCCAGCTCTGTCAACCGGAAGAGGTTGCGTTACTGGCCATGCCCGACCAGCTGGAATTCTGGTTTACATTGCTGGGCTGCATACACGCAAAAGTGATCCCTGCCCCCATTCCTATAGGAAAGACAAAGGCACAAAGGCAACGGTTACAAAAAATTGTTCAAGATAGCCGTGCTGTGGTTATTTTTTGCCTTGAAAAGGACCAACCGGAAATATTAAAAGACATATGCCCTGAAGAAACGTCCTGTAACCTGCCAGTCTACGACATCACCAAATCCCATGCCCGGTCACCGATTACCCCATCATCCGCCACAAAAAAAACCATTGCTATTCTTCAATACACTTCAGGCTCTACCGAATCACCGAAAGGAATCCCTATAACTCATGACAATATTATCACCAATTGCCGTTTAGTCGCAGATCCTGAAAACCCTGAACACAATGGCTTCAACTGGTTACCCCATTTTCATGATTTTGGCTTAGTCTGTTATGGAATTTGGCCACTTTGCAATGGCGATACCACCACGCATATACCCATTGATCTCTTTCTAAAGAAACCTGAGATCTGGCTGCAAATCATCGAAAAATACAGGGTGACTTTCGCAGGGGTGACGCAGTCAGCTGCCAACTTGCTAGTCAATTTGCTGGAAAATAGAGAACAAAATCGGGATTTATCCTGTCTTGGCCAGATATTAATAGCAGCAGAGCCTATCACCATAGATTGTCTTACAAGATTCTCGACATTCCTTTCACGGTTTGGGGTTCTACCAGAGGCGCTTTGCCCCGCCTATGGCCTGGCTGAGGCAACTGTTGGCGTCACCAGTGTTGAAAAAACAATAGTCTGGCATTCGAAACGGACGAGGAATATAACATATACTACGGATTCTTTATCCTCTTCTATTGAAGAAAACGGCAGGGATCAACATCATTTCGTGTCCTGTGGGCAACCTTTGTTCGATACTCAAGTGTGCATCGTTGACTCAACGACTGGCAAACCACTGTCAGACCAGAATACCGGCGAAATCTGGGTCAATGGGCCAACAGTCGCCTCAGGCTACTGGCACAATAAAAAGGCAACCCAAACCACCTTCAATAAAAAAATTGAAGGTAACAGTGAATCATGGCTCAGAACTGGAGATTTAGGTTTTATCCATAAGGGGGAGCTGTTCGTCACCGGGCGATTAAAAGATCTGATCGTTATCAATGGGCAAAACATCTATCCCCAGGATATAGAAGAAACCGTTTCCAAAGCCTGTCACAACGGCAGGAATAAAAATGATTCAGCGACCTTCAGCATCCTTCATAATGGAATCGAGTGCATTATTGTTGTTCAGCAACTTCCAAAAAAAATAGAATGCTCTGAACTGTATATTACAAACTTACTGAATCGAATAACTGATGCTCATCAGGTTCCCATTTATGACCTTGTCTTTGTCCGAAAACGATCAATTCATAAAACTTCCAGCGGCAAAATTCAACGTTCCAGCATTAAAGCAGCCTACCTTGATAAAAGCCTTGATATCATTGCCAGCTCAAAAGGCTTGCAGAACCAAATCGAAGAAAAGGAACTTCCAGCCTCCTCTGTTGAATCTAAACTTTGTGACCTCTGGCAGGAACTGCTGAACATTGAGCAGATCGGCATACACGACAACTTCTTCCAGCTCGGCGGTGACTCCCTGCTGGCCATACGACTCTGCCAGCGTATTGCCCAGGCGCTGTCGGTGGACGTGCCAGTCGCCCTGTTGTTCCAGCATCCGACCATTGCCCGGCTGGCTCCGGAACTAACCCGGGATATTGAGCCGATACCGGCCCGCCACCTGAGCCAGGCGCCCATGTCCTTCGCGCAACAGCGTCTCTGGTTTATCGAACAGTATGAGCAGGGGACTGCCGCCTATCACATTCCCATGGTGCTGAAACTCCATCAGCCAAAGCAGGCACAAACGCTGGTCGGGGCCTTGCAACTACTGGTTCAACGCCATAAAACCCTAAGGACTTTTTTCAGCACGGATGATGATGGTCAGCCTCTGCAACAAGTTCAGAAAGGCCCATTACCGGTTGAGCAAAAAACACTGGCTAAAGCGGAGTTAAACCCGGCTCTGTCCCGTTCCATTAACACACCGTTTAATCTCAGCACTCAGTATCCGCTTCGCGTCGTCTGGTTTACGGTCAGTGATAATCCGTCAGGCGCTGCCTCTGAAACCCGTCAGGAAGAAGACATTTTCCTGTTACTCTTTCATCACATTGCCGTGGACGGCTGGTCCCTGGAAATGCTTTCCAGAGAGCTGACACTTTTGATGGGCGCGCTGTCATCCCACCAGAATACGCCGGAAACCGTGCTTCCCGAATTGCCCATCGATTACCTGGACTTCACCCTCTGGCAGCAGGAAACCTGGCAGGATCAGCTGCTGGAAATCCAGACCCGATGGTGGCAGCAGGAACTGGCAGACCTGGAACCCCTGAACCTGCCACTGGATTATCCTCGACCACGGCAAATCGACTACCGCGGTGGCCATTGCCAATGTTCGCTGTCACCGGAACTCTCTGCGCAGTTGCGCCAACTGGCTAATCGTGAAAATACCACCCTGTACACGGTCATGCTCAGTGCCTTTGCCGTACTGCTCAGCCGTTACTGCAGTCAGGACGATGTTGCCGTTGGTAGCCCGGTCGCCAATCGCCAGCACCCGCAGCTGGAATCCCTTGCCGGTTTTTTTGCCAACACCCTGGTGGTCCGTACCCGGCTTGCCCCTGAGCAGACCTGCTGTGAACTGATTCGCCAGGTGCACCAATCAGTCGCCGTCGTGCAACAGCATCAGGATATTCCCTTTGAGCAGCTGGTTGATCAGTTGCAGGTAGAACGGGACACTTCCCGTCACCCGCTGTTCCAGGTGATGTTTGCCGTGCAGCACTTTACCCTGGCTCAAGGTCAGGGCATATCACAGCTTCCCCTGCCACCGGAGGCACAGACTACAAAGTTTGACCTGACCCTGATAGTGGATGACCAGCAAGACAGACTTCATGCCAATCTCGAATACGCAACAGCCCTGTTCCGGGAAGAGACCGTAACACGCCTGTGGCAGCACTATAAGCGGGTACTTGAGCAGTTTGTTGCCCGGCCGGAGTGTTTAACCCGGGAGATCTCCCTGCTCAGTGTTGAGGAATACCAGCAGATCGTCGTTGACTGGAACCAGACCGACGCTCCCCTGCCCGAAGGCCAGGAAAGCCTCCTGCTGCACCAGTTGTTTGAACAGCAGGCCGAACAGTACCCGGATAACCTCTGTCTTGTATTTGAAGAGCAACAGTTAACCAACCGGGAGGTCAACAACCGGGCCAACCAGCTGGCAATGATGATTCAGGAGACAATAAAAGCACAATGCGACGGTGTCATCCCGCCGGAAACCTGTGTCACGGTCTGCTGTAAGCCCTGTCTTGAATTTAACCTTGCTGCCATGGCGGTATTGAAGGCAGGGTGCGTGTATGTTCCGGTGGACCATACCGACCCAATTGAACGTCTTCGTTTTATCCTCAATGACACAGGATCCCGGGTGGTGTTGACAACATCTCACCAACCATCATTCTGGGACAGTCCTGATCATCAGGAAAACGTTTCTGCAGTAATGCTGGATAAAATATTATGGGCTGATCTGACACGGCACAATCCGGACTCACTGGTTACCAAAGATCACCTCGCCTATATAATCTACACCTCCGGCACCACTGGTCAGCCTAAAGGTGTCATGATTTCACATGCTGCCAGTGTCAACTTTATTCAGGACTGCCTGGTTCGGTATCCCACGGATCACAGCGATGTTCTTATCCAGAAGATATCCCATGGGTTTGATGTTTCCATATGGGAAATATTATTTAGTATGTCTTCAAAAGGGCATACAGTCATTGCTTCGCTTGATGCTCGCTATGATCCAGACACATTGGCGACCATGATCTGTAAACACTCTGTATCCATCATCATGTTTGTTCCAACACAGTTGGAAAGATTTCTCAAAACCATTTCACAAAAAAGTTCAGATTCCCTTCAGTGTCTGAGGCTGGTTTTGGTCACTGGAGAAACATTTAATGACGACCTTGCTCACCAGTTAATTACCGCCTGCCCACACCACACTCTGGTATTTAACGCCTACGGCCCAACCGAGACTACGGTTATCGCCACTACTGCCCAGGTGCGATTGAGTCCCGCTCAAAACAGGGATTCCCTATCCATTGGCAAGCCATTAACCAATACACGGGTCTATGTGCTGGATCAATACCTGCAGCCAGTCCCCGTCGGCATTCCAGGCGAACTGTATATCGGTGGTCACGGGTTGGCCCGTGGTTATCTGAATCAACCTGAGTTGACGAAAGCAGCCTTTATGGATGTGCCTTCGCTTCCGCCAGGAATACATGGCCATGTCTATCGAACAGGTGACAAGGTCAAGTGGCTCGACAATGGCGAATTGCTTTACATAGGCCGTATCGATCAGCAGGTTAAAATCCGGGGGCACAGAATAGAGCCGGCTGAAATCGAACAGACACTGACGACCATACCCGGCATCACCAGGGCCTTTGTGCAACCACGCAGCCGAAGCAATGGTTCGCAGGATCAGTATGACTACCTCGTCTGCTGGTATACCTGCGAACAGCCACAGGTTGAAGCGTCGCTACAGGCTCAATTGCGTCAGAAACTGCCAGAATACATGATCCCAAAGGCTTTTATTGCCGTTGAGTCATTCCCCATGACCCGCACTGGCAAACTGGATCGCAAGGCTCTGCCTGAACCAGAGATCAGCAGCCATGTGCAGTATGCCCCACCCACTACCCCCGACGAAACACGACTCTGTGACCTCTGGCAGGAACTGCTGAACATCGCGCAGATCGGCGTACACGACAACTTCTTCCAGCTCGGCGGTGACTCCCTGCTGGCCATACGACTCTGCCAGCGTATTGCCCAGGCGCTGTCGGTGGACGTGCCAGTCGCCCTGTTGTTCCAGCATCCGACCATTGCCCGGCTGGCTCCGGAACTAACCCGGGATATTGAGCCGATACCGGCCCGCCACCTGAGCCAGGCGCCCATGTCCTTCGCGCAACAGCGTCTCTGGTTTATCGAACAGTATGAGCAGGGGACTGCCGCCTATCACATTCCCATGGTGCTGAAACTCCATCAGCCAAAGCAGGCACAAACGCTGGTCGGGGCCTTGCAACTACTGGTTCAACGCCATAAAACCCTAAGGACTTTTTTCAGCACGGATGATGATGGTCAGCCTCTGCAACAAGTTCAGAAAGGCCCATTACCGGTTGAGCAAAAAACACTGGCTAAAGCGGAGTTAAACCCGGCTCTGTCCCGTTCCATTAACACACCGTTTAATCTCAGCACTCAGTATCCGCTTCGCGTCGTCTGGTTTACGGTCAGTGATAATCCGCCAGGCGCTGCGTCTGAAATCCGTCAAGAAGAAGACATTTTCCTGTTACTCTTTCATCACATTGCCGTGGACGGCTGGTCCCTGGAAATGCTTTCCAGAGAGCTGACACTATTGATGGGCGTGATGGGCGCACTGCCATCCCACCAGAATACGCCGGAAACCGTGCTTCCCGAATTGCCCATCGATTACCTGGACTTCACCCTCTGGCAGCAGGAAACCTGGCAGGACCAGCTGCTGGAAACCCAGACCCGATGGTGGCAGCAGGAACTGGCAGACCTGGAACCCCTGAACCTGCCACTGGATTATCCTCGACCACGGCAAATCGACTACCGCGGTGGCCATTGCCAATGTTCGCTGTCACCGGAACTCTCTGCGCAGTTGCGCCAACTGGCCAATCGTGAAAATACCACCCTGTACACGGTCATGCTCAGTGCCTTTGCCGTACTGCTCAGCCGTTACTGCAGTCAGGACGATGTTGCCGTTGGTAGCCCGGTCGCCAATCGCCAGCACCCGCAGCTGGAATCCCTTGCCGGTTTTTTTGCCAACACCCTGGTGATCCGTACCCGGCTTGCCCCTGAACAGACCTGCTGTGAACTGATTCGCCAGGTGCACCAATCAGTCGCCGTCGTGCAACAGCATCAGGATATTCCCTTTGAGCAGCTGGTTGATCAGTTGCAGGTAGAACGGGACCCTTCCCGTCACCCGCTGTTCCAGGTGATGTTTGCCGTGCAGCACTTTACCCTGGCTCAAGGTCAGGGCATATCACAGCTTCCCCTGCCACCGGAGGCACAGACTACAAAGTTTGACCTGACCCTGATGGTGGATGACCAGGAAGACAGACTTCATGCCAATCTCGAATACGCAACAGCCCTGTTCCGGGAAGAGACCGTAACACGCCTGTGGCAGCACTATAAGCGCGTACTTGAGCAGTTTGTTGCCCGGTCGGAGTGTTTAACCCGGGAGATCTCCCTGCTCAGTGTTGAGGAATACCAGCAGATCGTCGTTGACTGGAACCAGACCGACGCTCCCCTGCCCGAAGGCCAGGAAAGCCTCCTGCTGCACCAGTTGTTTGAACAGCATGCCAAACAGTATCCGGATAACCTCTGTCTTGTATTTGAAGAGCAGCAGTTAACCAATCGGGAGGTTAACAACCGGGCCAACCAGCTGGCAATGATGATTCAGGAGACAATAAAAGCACAATGCGACGGTGTCATCCCACCGGAAACCTGTGTCATGGTCTGCTGTAAGCCCTGTCTTGAATTTAACATTGCTGCCATGGCGGTATTGAAGGCAGGGTGCGTGTATGTTCCGGTGAACCATACCGACCCAATTGAACGTCTTCGTTTTATCCTCAATGACACAGGATCCCGGGTGGTGTTGACAACGTCTCACCAACCATCATTCTGGGACAGTCCTGATCATCAGGAAAACGTTTCTGCAGTAATGCTGGATAAAATATTATGGGCTGATCTGACACGACACAATCCGGACTCACTGGTTACCAAAGATCACCTCGCCTATATGTTCTACACCTCCGGCACCACTGGTCAGCCTAAAGGTGTCATGATTTCACATGCTGCCAGTGTCAACTTTATTCAGGACTGCCTGGTTCGGTATCCCACGGATCACAGCGATGTTCTTATCCAGAAGATATCCCATGGGTTTGATGTTTCCATATGGGAAATATTATTTAGTATGTCTTCAAAAGGGCATACAGTCATTGCTTCGCTTGATGCTCGTTATGATCCAGACACATTGGCGACCATGATCTGTAAACACTCTGCATCCATCATCATATTTGTTCCAACACAGCTGGAAAGATTTCTCAAAACCATTTCACAAAAAAGTTCAGATTCTCTTCAGTGTCTGAGGCTGGTTTTTGTCATTGGAGAAACATTTAATGACGACCTTGCTCACCGGTTCATTACCGCCTGCCCACACCACACTCTGGTATTTAACGCCTACGGCCCAACTGAGACTGGGGTTGCCACTACTGCCCAGGTGCGATTGAGTCCCGCTCAGAACAGGGATTCCCTATCCATTGGCAAGCCATTAGCCAATACACGGGTCTATGTGCTGGATCAATACCTGCAGCCAGTCCCCGTCGGCATTCCAGGCGAACTGTATATCGGTGGTCACGGGTTGGCCCGTGGTTATCAGAATCAACCTGAGTTGACGAAAGCAGCCTTTATAGATGTGCCTTCGCTTCCAATACACGGCCATGTCTATCGAACAGGTGACAAGGTCAAGTGGCTCGACAATGGCGAATTGCTTTACATAAGCCGTATCGATCAGCAGGTTAAAATCCGGGGGCACAGAATAGAGCCGGCTGAAATCGAACAGACACTGACGACCGTACCCGGCATCACCAGGGCCTTTGTGCAACCACGCAGCCGAAGCAATGATTCGCAGGATCGGTATGACTACCTCGTCTGCTGGTATACCTGCGAACAGCCACAGGTTGAAGCTTCGCTACAGGCTCAATTGCGTCAGAAACTGCCAGAATACATGATCCCAAAGGCTTTTATTGCCGTTGAGTCATTCCCCATGACCCGCACTGGCAAACTGGATCGCAAGGCTCTGCCTGAACCAGAGATCAGCAGTCATGTGCAGTATGCGCCACCCACTACCCCCGACGAAACACGACTCTGTGACCTCTGGCAGGAACTGCTGAACATCGAGCAGATCGGCATACACGACAACTTCTTCCAGCTCGGCGGTGACTCCCTGCTGGCCATACGACTCTGCCAGCGTATTGCCCAGGCGCTGTCGGTGGACGTACCAGTCGCCCTGTTGTTCCAGCATCCGACCATTGCCCGGCTGGCTTCGGAACTGACCCGGGATATTGAGCCGATACCGGCCCGCCACCTGAGCCAGGCGCCCATGTCCTTCGCGCAACAGCGTCTCTGGTTTATCGAACAGTATGAGCAGGGGACTACCGCCTATCACATTCCCATGGTTCTGAAACTCCATCAGCCAAAGCAGGCACAAACGCTGGTCGAGGCCTTGCAACTACTGGTTCAACGTCATAAAACCCTGAGGACTTTTTTCAGCACGGATGATGATGGTCAGCCTCTGCAACAAGTTCAGAAAGGCCCATTACCGGTTGAGCAAAAAATACTGGCTAAAGCGGAGTTAAACCCGGCTCTGTCCCGTTCCATTAACACACCGTTTAATCTCAGCGCTCAGTATCCGCTTCGCGTTGTCTGGTTTACGGTCAGTGATAATCCGTCAGGCGCTGCCTCTGAAACCCGTCAGGAAGAAGACATTTTCCTGTTACTCTTTCATCACATTGCCGTGGACGGCTGGTCCCTGGAAATGCTTTCCAGAGAGCTGACACTATTGATGGGCGCGCTGTCATCCCACCAGAATACGCCGGAAACCGTGCTTCCCGAATTGCCCATCGATTACCTGGACTTCACCCTCTGGCAGCAGGAAACCTGGCAGGACCAGCTGCTGGAAACCCAGACCCGATGGTGGCAGCAGGAACTGGCAGACCTGGAACCCCTGAACCTGCCACTGGATTATCCTCGACCACGGCAAATCGACTACCGCGGTGGCCATTGCCAATGTTCGCTGTCACCGGAACTCTCTGCGCAGTTGCGCCAACTGGCCAATCGTGAAAATACCACCCTGTACACAGTCATGCTCAGTGCCTTTGCCGTACTGCTCAGCCGTTACTGCAGTCAGGACGATGTTGCCGTTGGTAGCCCGGTCGCCAATCGCCAGCACCCGCAGCTGGAATCCCTTGTCGGTTTTTTTGCCAACACCCTGGTGATCCGTACCCGGCTTGCCCCTGAACAGACTTGTCGTGAACTGATTCGCCAGGTGCACCAATCAGTCGCCGTCGTGCAACAGCATCAGGATATTCCCTTTGAGCAGCTGGTTGATCAGTTGCAGGTAGAACGGGACCCTTCCCGTCACCCGCTGTTCCAGGTGATGTTTGCTGTGCAGCACTTTACCCTGGCTCAAGGTCAGGGCATATCACAGCTTCCTCTGCCAACGGAGGCACAGACTACAAAGTTTGACCTGACCCTGATAGTGGATGACCAGGAAGACAGGCTTCATGCCAATCTCGAATACGCAACAGCCCTGTTCCGGGAAAAGACCGTAACACGCCTGTGGCAGCACTATAAGCGCGTACTTGAGCAGTTTGTTGCCCGGCCGGAGTGTTTAACCCGGGAGATCTCCCTGCTCAGTGTTGAGGAATACCAGCAAATCGTCGTTGACTGGAACCAGACCGACGCTCCCCTGCCCGAAGGCCAGGAAAGCCTCGTGCTGCACCAGTTGTTTGAACAGCAGGCCGAACAGTATCCGGATAACCTCTGTCTTGTATTTGAAGAGCAGCAGTTAACTAACCGGGAGGTCAACAACCGGGCCAACCAGCTGGCAATGATGATTCAGGAGACAATAAAAACACAATGCGACGGTGTCATCCCACCGGAAACCTGTGTCATGGTCTGCTGTAAGCCCTGTCTTGAATTTAACCTTGCTGTCATGGCGGTATTGAAGGCAGGGTGCGTGTATGTTCCGGTGAACCATACCGATCCGGTGGAACGTCTTCGTTTTATCTTTAATGACACACAATCCCGGATGGTATTGACGACGTCCAACCAACCCTGCTTCTGGGACAACCATGATGAACCGGATAGCGTTTCTGTCGTGATGCTGGACGACATATCATGGACAGAGCAAACACTGTACAACCCGCCCGCACTGATCAGCCATGATCAACTCGCTTATATTATCTTCACCTCCGGCACCACCGGACAGCCAAAAGCGGTGATGATTTCACACGGGGCCAGTGTCAACTTTATTCAGGACTGCCTGGTTCGGTATCCCACGGATCACAGCGATGTTCTTATCCAGAAGACACCCCATGGGTTTGATGTTTCCATATGGGAAATATTATTTAGTATGTCTTCAAAAGGGCATACAGTCATTGCTTCGCTTGATGTTCGCTATGACCCAGACGCATTGGCGACCATGATCTGTCAACACTCTGTATCCATCATCATATTTGTTCCAACACAGCTGGAAAGATTTCTCAAAACCATTTCACAAAAAAGTTCAGATTCTCTTCAGTGTCTGAGGCTGGTTTTTGTCATTGGAGAAACATTTAATGACGACCTTGCTCACCGGTTCATTACCGCCTGCCCACACCACACTCTGGTATTTAATGCCTATGGCCCAACTGAGACTGCGGTTGTCGCCACTACTGCCCAGGTGCGATTGAGCCCCGCTCAAAACAGGGATTCCCTGTCCATTGGCAAGCCATTAACCAATACACGGGTCTATGTGCTGGACCAATATATGCAGCCAGTCCCCGTCGGCATTCCAGGCGAACTGTATATCGGTGGTCACGGGTTGGCCCGTGGTTATCTGAATCAATCTGAGTTGACGAAAGCAGCCTTTGTAGGTGTGCCTTCGCTTCCGCCAGGAATACATGGCCATGTCTATCGAACAGGTGACAAGGTCAAGTGGCTCGACAATGGCGAATTGCTTTACATAGGCCGTATCGATCAGCAGGTTAAAATCCGGGGGCACAGAATAGAGCCGGCTGAAATCGAACAGACACTGACGACCATACCCGGCATCACCAGGGCCTTTGTGCAACCACGCAGCCGAAGCAATGATTCTCAGGATCAGTATGACTACCTCGTCTGCTGGTATACCTGCGAACAGCCACAGGTTGAAGCGTCGCTACAGGCTCAATTGCGTCAGAAACTGCCAGAATACATGATCCCAAAGGCTTTTATTGCCGTTGAGTCATTCCCCATGACCCGCAATGGCAAACTGGATCGCAAGGCTCTGCCTGAACCAGAGATCAGCAGCCATGTGCAGTATGCTCCACCCACTACCCCCGACGAAACACGACTCTGTGACCTCTGGCAGGAACTGCTGAACATCGAGCAGATCGGCATACACGACAACTTCTTCCAGCTCGGCGGTGACTCCCTGCTGGCCATACGACTCTGCCAGCGTATTGCCCAGACGCTGTCGGTGGACGTACCAGTCGCCCTGTTGTTCCAGCATCCGACCATTGCCCGGCTGGCTCCGGAACTGAACCTGGATATTGAGCCGATACCGGCCCGCCACCTGAGCCAGGCGCCCATGTCCTTCGCGCAACAGCGTCTCTGGTTTATCGAACAGTATGAGCAGGGGACTGCCGCCTATCACATTCCCATGGTGCTGAAACTCCATCAGCCAAAGCAGGCACAAACGCTGGTCGGGGCCTTGCAACTACTGGTTCAACGCCATAAAACCCTAAGGACTTTTTTCAGCACGGATGATGATGGTCAGCCTCTGCAACAAGTTCAGAAAGGCCCATTACCGGTTGAGCAAAAAACACTGGCTAAAGCGGAGTTAAACCCGGCTCTGTCCCGTTCCATTAACACACCGTTTAATCTCAGCACTCAGTATCCGCTTCGCGTCGTCTGGTTTACGGTCAGTGATAATCCGCCAGGCGCTGCGTCTGAAATCCGTCAAGAAGAAGACATTTTCCTGTTACTCTTTCATCACATTGCCGTGGACGGCTGGTCCCTGGAAATGCTTTCCAGAGAGCTGACACTATTGATGGGCGTGATGGGCGCACTGCCATCCCACCAGAATACGCCGGAAACCGTGCTTCCCGAATTGCCCATCGATTACCTGGACTTCACCCTCTGGCAGCAGGAAACCTGGCAGGACCAGCTGCTGGAAACCCAGACCCGATGGTGGCAGCAGGAACTGGCAGACCTGGAACCCCTGAACCTGCCACTGGATTATCCTCGACCACGGCAAATCGACTACCGCGGTGGCCATTGCCAATGTTCGCTGTCACCGGAACTCTCTGCGCAGTTGCGCCAACTGGCCAATCGTGAAAATACCACCCTGTACACGGTCATGCTCAGTGCCTTTGCCGTACTGCTCAGCCGTTACTGCAGTCAGGACGATGTTGCCGTTGGTAGCCCGGTCGCCAATCGCCAGCACCCGCAGCTGGAATCCCTTGCCGGTTTTTTTGCCAACACCCTGGTGATCCGTACCCGGCTTGCCCCTGAACAGACCTGCTGTGAACTGATTCGCCAGGTGCACCAATCAGTCGCCGTCGTGCAACAGCATCAGGATATTCCCTTTGAGCAGCTGGTTGATCAGTTGCAGGTAGAACGTGACACTTCCCGTCACCCGCTGTTCCAGGTGATGTTTGCTGTGCAGCACTTTACCCTGGCTCAAGGTCAGGGCATATCACAGCTTCCCCTGCCACCGGAGGCACAGACTACAAAGTTTGACCTGACCCTGATGGTGGATGACCAGGAAGACAGACTTCATGCCAATATCGAATACGCAACAGCCCTGTTCCGGGAAGAGACCGTAACATGCCTGTGGCAGCACTATAAGCGCGTACTTGAGCAGTTTGTTGCCCGGCCGGAGTGTTTAACCCGGGAGATCTCCCTGCTCAGTGTTGAGGAATACCAGCAGATCGTCGTTGACTGGAACCAGACCGACGCTCCCCTGCCCGAAGGCCAGGAAAGCCTCCTGCTGCACCAGTTGTTTGAACAGCAGGCCGAACAGTACCCGGATAACCTCTGTCTTGTATTTGAAGAGCAGCAGTTAACCAACCGGGAGGTCAACAACCGGGCCAACCAGCTGGCAATGATGATTCAGGAGACAATAAAAGCACAATGCGACGGTGTCATCCCACCGGAAACCTGTGTCATGGTCTGCTGTAAGCCCTGTCTTGAATTTAACATTGCTGCCATGGCGGTATTGAAGGCAGGGTGCGTGTATGTTCCGGTGAACCATACCGACCCAATTGAACGTCTTCGTTTTATCCTCAATGACACAGGATCCCGGGTGGTGTTGACAACGTCTCACCAACCATCATTCTGGGACAGTCCTGATCATCAGGAAAACGTTTCTGCAGTAATGCTGGATAAAATATTATGGGCTGATCTGACACGACACAATCCGGACTCACTGGTTACCAAAGATCACCTCGCCTATATGTTCTACACCTCCGGCACCACTGGTCAGCCTAAAGGTGTCATGATTTCACATGCTGCCAGTGTCAACTTTATTCAGGACTGCCTGGTTCGGTATCCCACGGATCACAGCGATGTTCTTATCCAGAAGATATCCCATGGGTTTGATGTTTCCATATGGGAAATATTATTTAGTATGTCTTCAAAAGGGCATACAGTCATTGCTTCGCTTGATGCTCGTTATGATCCAGACACATTGGCGACCATGATCTGTAAACACTCTGCATCCATCATCATATTTGTTCCAACACAGCTGGAAAGATTTCTCAAAACCATTTCACAAAAAAGTTCAGATTCTCTTCAGTGTCTGAGGCTGGTTTTTGTCATTGGAGAAACATTTAATGACGACCTTGCTCACCGGTTCATTACCGCCTGCCCACACCACACTCTGGTATTTAACGCCTACGGCCCAACTGAGACTGGGGTTGCCACTACTGCCCAGGTGCGATTGAGCCCCGCTCAGAACAGGGATTCCCTATCCATTGGCAAGCCATTAGCCAATACACGGGTCTATGTGCTGGATCAATACCTGCAGCCAGTCCCCGTCGGCATTCCAGGCGAACTGTATATCGGTGGTCACGGGTTGGCCCGTGGTTATCAGAATCAACCTGAGTTGACGAAAGCAGCCTTTATAGATGTGCCTTCGCTTCCAATACACGGCCATGTCTATCGAACAGGTGACAAGGTCAAGTGGCTCGACAATGGCGAATTGCTTTACATAAGCCGTATCGACCAGCAGGTTAAAATCCGGGGGCACAGAATAGAGCCGGCTGAAATCGAACAGACACTGACGACCGTACCCGGCATCACCAGGGCCTTTGTGCAACCACGCAGCCGAAGCAATGATTCGCAGGATCGGTATGACTACCTCGTCTGCTGGTATACCTGTGAACAGCCACAGGTTGAAGCGTCGCTACAGGCTCAATTGCGTCAGAAACTGCCAGAATACATGATCCCAAAGGCTTTTATTGCCGTTGAGTCATTCCCCATGACCCGCACTGGCAAACTGGATCGCAAGGCTCTGCCTGAACCAGAGATCAGCAGTCATGTGCAGTATGCTCCACCCACTACCCCCGACGAAACACGACTCTGTGACCTCTGGCAGGAACTGCTGAACATCGAGCAGATCGGCATACACGACAACTTCTTCCAGCTCGGCGGTGACTCCCTGCTGGCCATACGACTCTGCCAGCGTATTGCCCAGGCGCTGTCGGTGGACGTACCAGTCGCCCTGTTGTTCCAGCATCCGACCATTGCCCGGCTGGCTTCGGAACTGACCCTGGATATTAAGCCGATACCGGCCCGCCACCTGAGCCAGGCGCCCATGTCCTTCGCGCAACAGCGTCTCTGGTTTATCGAACAGTATGAGCAGGGGACTGCCGCCTATCACATTCCCATGGTGCTGAAACTCCATCAGCCAAAGCAGGCACAAACGCTGGTCGGGGCCTTGCAACTACTGGTTCAACGCCATAAAACCCTGAGGACTTTTTTCAGCACGGATGATGATGGTCAGCCTCTGCAACAAGTTCAGAAAGGCCCATTACCGGTTGAGCAAAAAACACTGGCTAAAGCGGATTTAAACCCGGCTCTGTCCCGTTCCATTAACACACCGATTAATCTCAGCACTCAGTATCCGCTTCGCGTCGTCTGGTTTACGGTCAGTGATAATCCGTCAGGCGCTGCGTCTGAAATCCGTCAGGAAGAAGACATTTTCCTGTTACTCTTTCATCACATTGCCGTGGACGGCTGGTCCCTGGAAATGCTTTCCAGAGAGCTGACACTTTTGATGGGCGCGCTGTCATCCCACCAGAATACGCCGGAAACCGTGCTTCCCGAATTGCCCATCGATTACCTGGACTTCACCCTCTGGCAGCAGGAAACCTGGCAGGACCAGCTGCTGGAAACCCAGACCCGATGGTGGCAGCAGGAACTGGCAGACCTGGAACCCCTGAACCTGCCACTGGATTATCCTCGACCACGGCAAATCGACTACCGCGGTGGCCATTGCCAATGTTCGCTGTCACCGGAACTCTCTGCGCAGTTGCGCCAATTGGCCAATTGTGAAAATACCACCCTGTACACGGTCATGCTCAGTGCCTTTGCCGTACTGCTCAGCCGTTACTGCAGTCAGGACGATGTTGCCGTTGGTAGCCCGGTCGCCAATCGCCAGCACCCGCAGCTGGAATCCCTTGCCGGTTTTTTTGCCAACACCCTGGTGATCCGTACCCGGCTTGCCCCTGAGCAGACCTGCTGTGAACTGATTCGCCAGGTGCACCAATCAGTCGCCGTCGTGCAACAGCATCAGGATATTCCCTTTGAGCAGCTGGTTGATCAGTTGCAGGTAGAACGGGACACTTCCCGTCACCCGCTGTTCCAGGTGATGTTTGCCGTGCAGCACTTTACCCTGGCTCAAGGTCAGGGCATATCACAGCTTCCCCTGCCACCGGAGGCACAGACTACAAAGTTTGACCTGACCCTGATGGTGGATGACCAGGAAGACAGACTTCATGCCAATATCGAATACGCAACAGCCCTGTTCCGGGAAGAGACCGTAACACGCCTGTGGCAGCACTATAAGCGCGTACTTGAGCAGTTTATTGCCCGGCCTGAGTGTTTAACCCGGGAGATCTCCCTGCTCAGTGTTGAGGAATACCAGCAGATCGTCGTTGACTGGAACCAGACCGACGCTCTCCTGCCCGAAGGCCAGGAAAGCCTCCTGCTGCACCAGTTGTTTGAACAGCAGGCCAAACAGTATCCCAATAACCTCTGTCTTGTATTTGAAGAGCAGCAGTTAACCAACCGGGAGGTCAACAACCGGGCCAACCAGCTGGCAATGATGATTCAGGAGACAATAAAAGCACAATGCGACGGTGTCATCCCACCGGAAACCTGTGTCATGGTCTGCTGTAAGCCCTGTCTTGAATTTAACATTGCTGCCATGGCGGTATTGAAGGCAGGGTGCGTGTATGTTCCGGTGAACCATACCGATCCGGTGGAACGTCTTCGTTTTATCTTTAATGACACACAATCCCGGATGGTGTTGACGACGTCTCACCAACCCTGCTTCTGGGACAACCATGATGAACCGGATAGCGTTTCTGTCGTGATGCTGGACGACATATCATGGACAGAGCAAACACTGTACAACCCGCCCGCACTGATCAGCCATGATCAACTCGCTTATATTATCTTCACCTCCGGCACCACCGGACAGCCAAAAGGGGTGATGATTTCACACGGGGCCAGTGTCAACTTTATTCAGGACTGCCTGGTTCGGTATCCGACGGATCACAGCGATGTTCTTATCCAGAAGATATCCCATGGGTTTGATGTTTCCATATGGGAAATATTATTTAGTATGTCTTCAAAAGGGCATACAGTCATTGCTTCGCTTGATGCTCGCTATGATCCAGACACATTGGCGACCATGATCTGTCAACACTCTGTATCCATCATCATGTTTGTTCCAACACAGTTGGAAAGATTTCTCAAAACCATTTCACAAAAAAGTTCAGATTCCCTTCAGTGTCTGAGGCTGGTTTTGGTCACTGGAGAAACATTTAATGACGACCTTGCTCACCAGTTAATTACCGCCTGCCCACACCACACTCTGGTATTTAACGCCTACGGCCCAACCGAGACTACGGTTATCGCCACTACTGCCCAGGTGCGATTGAGTCCCGCTCAAAACAGGGATTCCCTATCCATTGGCAAGCCATTAACCAATACACGGGTCTATGTGCTGGATCAATACCTGCAGCCAGTCCCCGTCGGCATTCCAGGCGAACTGTATATCGGTGGTCACGGGTTGGCCCGTGGTTATCTGAATCAACCTGAGTTGACGAAAGCAGCCTTTATGGATGTGCCTTCGCTTCCGCCAGGAATACATGGCCATGTCTATCGAACAGGTGACAAGGTCAAGTGGCTCGACAATGGCGAATTGCTTTACATAGGCCGTATCGATCAGCAGGTTAAAATCCGGGGGCACAGAATAGAGCCGGCTGAAATCGAACAGACACTGACGACCATACCCGGCATCACCAGGGCCTTTGTGCAACCACGCAGCCGAAGCAATGGTTCGCAGGATCAGTATGACTACCTCGTCTGCTGGTATACCTGCGAACAGCCACAGGTTGAAGCGTCGCTACAGGCTCAATTGCGTCAGAAACTGCCAGAATACATGATCCCAAAGGCTTTTATTGCCGTTGAGTCATTCCCCATGACCCGCACTGGCAAACTGGATCGCAAGGCTCTGCCTGAACCAGAGATCAGCAGCCATGTGCAGTATGCCCCACCCACTACCCCCGACGAAACACGACTCTCTGACCTCTGGCAGGAACTGCTGAACATCGCGCAGATCGGCGTACACGACAACTTCTTCCAGCTCGGCGGTGACTCCCTGCTGGCCATACGACTCTGCCAGCGTATTGCCCAGGCGCTGTCGGTGGACGTGCCAGTCGCCCTGTTGTTCCAGCATCCGACCATTGCCCGGCTGGCTCCGGAACTAACCCGGGATATTGAGCCGATACCGGCCCGCCACCTGAGCCAGGCGCCCATGTCCTTCGCGCAACAGCGTCTCTGGTTTATCGAACAGTATGAGCAGGGGACTGCCGCCTATCACATTCCCATGGTGCTGAAACTCCATCAGCCAAAGCAGGCACAAACGCTGGTCGGGGCCTTGCAACTACTGGTTCAACGCCATAAAACCCTAAGGACTTTTTTCAGCACGGATGATGATGGTCAGCCTCTGCAACAAGTTCAGAAAGGCCCATTACCGGTTGAGCAAAAAACACTGGCTAAAGCGGAGTTAAACCCGGCTCTGTCCCGTTCCATTAACACACCGTTTAATCTCAGCACTCAGTATCCGCTTCGCGTCGTCTGGTTTACGGTCAGTGATAATCCGCCAGGCGCTGCGTCTGAAATCCGTCAAGAAGAAGACATTTTCCTGTTACTCTTTCATCACATTGCCGTGGACGGCTGGTCCCTGGAAATGCTTTCCAGAGAGCTGACACTATTGATGGGCGTGATGGGCGCACTGCCATCCCACCAGAATACGCCGGAAACCGTGCTTCCCGAATTGCCCATCGATTACCTGGACTTCACCCTCTGGCAGCAGGAAACCTGGCAGGACCAGCTGCTGGAAACCCAGACCCGATGGTGGCAGCAGGAACTGGCAGACCTGGAACCCCTGAACCTGCCACTGGATTATCCTCGACCACGGCAAATCGACTACCGCGGTGGCCATTGCCAATGTTCGCTGTCACCGGAACTCTCTGCGCAGTTGCGCCAATTGGCCAATCGTGAAAATACCACCCTGTACACGGTCATGCTCAGTGCCTTTGCCGTACTGCTCAGCCGTTACTGCAGTCAGGACGATGTTGCCGTTGGTAGCCCGGTCGCCAATCGCCAGCACCCGCAGCTGGAATCCCTTGCCGGTTTTTTTGCCAACACCCTGGTGATCCGTACCCGGCTTGCCCCTGAACAGACCTGTCGTGAACTGATTCGCCAGGTGCACCAATCAGTCGCCGTCGTGCAACAGCATCAGGATATTCCCTTTGAGCAGCTGGTTGATCAGTTGCAGGTAGAACGGGACCCTTCCCGTCACCCGCTGTTCCAGGTGATGTTTGCCGTGCAGCACTTTACCCTGGCTCAAGGTCAGGGCATATCACAGCTTCCCCTGCCACCGGAGGCACAGACTACAAAGTTTGACCTGACCCTGATGGTGGATGACCAGCAAGACAGACTTCATGCCAATCTCGAATACGCAACAGCCCTGTTCCGGGAAGAGACCGTAACACGCCTGTGGCAGCACTATAAGCGCGTACTTGAGCAGTTTGTTGCCCGGCCGGAGTGTTTAACCCGGGAGATCTCCCTGCTCAGTATTGAGGAATACCAGCAGATCGTCGTTGACTGGAACCAGACCGACGCTCCCCTGCCCGAAGGCCAGGAAAGCCTCCTGCTGCACCAGTTGTTTGAACAGCAGGCCGAACAGTATCCGGATAACCTCTGTCTTGTATTTGAAGAGCAGCAGTTAACCAACCGGGAGGTCAACAACCGGGCCAACCAGCTGGCAATGATGATTCAGGAGACAATAAAAGCACAATGCGACGGTGTCATCCCACCGGAAACCTGTGTCATGGTCTGCTGTAAGCCCTGTCTTGAATTTAACATTGCTGCCATGGCGGTATTGAAGGCAGGGTGCGTGTATGTTCCGGTGAACCATACCGACCCAATTGAACGTCTTCGTTTTATCCTCAATGACACAGGATCCCGGGTGGTGTTGACAACGTCTCACCAACCATCATTCTGGGACAGTCCTGATCATCAGGAAAACGTTTCTGCAGTAATGCTGGATAAAATATTATGGGCTGATCTGACACGACACAATCCGGACTCACTGGTTACCAAAGATCACCTCGCCTATATGTTCTACACCTCCGGCACCACTGGTCAGCCTAAAGGTGTCATGATTTCACATGCTGCCAGTGTCAACTTTATTCAGGACTGCCTGGTTCGGTATCCCACGGATCACAGCGATGTTCTTATCCAGAAGATATCCCATGGGTTTGATGTTTCCATATGGGAAATATTATTTAGTATGTCTTCAAAAGGGCATACAGTCATTGCTTCGCTTGATGCTCGTTATGATCCAGACACATTGGCGACCATGATCTGTAAACACTCTGCATCCATCATCATATTTGTTCCAACACAGCTGGAAAGATTTCTCAAAACCATTTCACAAAAAAGTTCAGATTCTCTTCAGTGTCTGAGGCTGGTTTTTGTCATTGGAGAAACATTTAATGACGACCTTGCTCACCGGTTCATTACCGCCTGCCCACACCACACTCTGGTATTTAACGCCTACGGCCCAACTGAGACTGGGGTTGCCACTACTGCCCAGGTGCGATTGAGCCCCGCTCAGAACAGGGATTCCCTATCCATTGGCAAGCCATTAGCCAATACACGGGTCTATGTGCTGGATCAATACCTGCAGCCAGTCCCCGTCGGCATTCCAGGCGAACTGTATATCGGTGGTCACGGGTTGGCCCGTGGTTATCAGAATCAACCTGAGTTGACGAAAGCAGCCTTTATAGATGTGCCTTCGCTTCCAATACACGGCCATGTCTATCGAACAGGTGACAAGGTCAAGTGGCTCGACAATGGCGAATTGCTTTACATAAGCCGTATCGACCAGCAGGTTAAAATCCGGGGGCACAGAATAGAGCCGGCTGAAATCGAACAGACACTGACGACCGTACCCGGCATCACCAGGGCCTTTGTGCAACCACGCAGCCGAAGCAATGATTCGCAGGATCGGTATGACTACCTCGTCTGCTGGTATACCTGCGAACAGCCACAGGTTGAAGCTTCGCTACAGGCTCAATTGCGTCAGAAACTGCCAGAATACATGATCCCAAAGGCTTTTATTGCCGTTGAGTCATTCCCCATGACCCGCACTGGCAAACTGGATCGCAAGGCTCTGCCTGAACCAGAGATCAGCAGCCATGTGCAGTACGCTCCACCCACTACCCCCGACGAAACACGACTCTGTGACCTCTGGCAGGAACTGCTGAACATCGAGCAGATCGGCATACACGACAACTTCTTCCAGCTCGGCGGTGACTCCCTGCTGGCCATACGACTCTGCCAGCGTATTGGTCAGGTGTTTTCGATAGAGGTGCCCGTCGCCTTGCTGTTCCAGCACCCCACGGTCACAGCACTGGCTCAACACATTCAATCGCTGGATGCCCTGCCGCAGATGCAGCTGCCCGCCCTGGTGCCTGAACCTGATCACCGCTTTGAGCCCTTTCCCCTCAACGCCATTCAACAGGCCTACTGGCTCGGACGGCAGTCCGGTTTTGAACTGGGACAGGTGGCTACGCAAGGTTACATGGAGTGGGATCTGGACGACATTGGACAGCTGGATGTTCACCGCCTGGAGCAGGCATGGCAGACCCTGGTGGATCGCCACGATATGCTGCGTACCGTTATCCTGCCCTCCGGTGAGCAACAGGTACTGGCAGAAGTGCCTGACTTTACCCTTGCCATCACCGACCTGACCGCCCTGAATGACCCGGCGGCACTGGAACAGCATCTGCTGGCTATACGACAGAACGAGTCTCACCGGGTCAGCGATCCTGAACAATGGCCCCTGTTCGACTGTCAGTTGTTTCGCTTACCCAACCAGCGTGGCCGCTTGCTGTTCCGTATGGACGCCCTGGTCGCTGACGCCGGCAGTTTCTTGCTGATCTTTGCCGAACTGGCCGATCGCTACCAACATCCGGAGGTTGTCTACCCGCCACTGCAGCTGACCTTCCGGGACTATTTGCTGGCAGTGCCGGAGGATCATCCAGCCCGTCTCCGGGACCGCGACTACTGGCTGGAACGGCTTGATACCCTGCCACCGGCACCCCAGTTACCGGTGACAACCCTGGCGGCTGAAGAACAACCGCGCTTTGTCCGGCGCTCCGGCACACTGTCGCCTGAACACTGGCAGGCACTGCAGAACCAGGCCCGTCAGCAGGGACTGACGGCCAATGCCGTCCTGTTAACCGCCTGGTCCCTGGTGCTGGCCCGCTGGTGCCGGGAACCGGCCATGACCCTGAACCTGACCACCTTCCAGCGACTGCCGGTGCATGAGGAGGTCGACCGGATCATTGGCGACTTCACCGCCCTGAGCCTGCTGGAAATTCACCCTGACCCCACTGTGGGTTTCCTGTCGCAGGCCCAGCGTGTGCAACAGCAGTTGTCGTCTGATTTATCACACCGGTTGTTCAGTGGCGTGGAGGTACTCCGTGCCCTGCGCCAGCAAACCAGTCCCGATGTCCTGATGCCCGTGGTCTTTACCTCCACCCTGGGGCTGGACCACCAGGCACTGGACACATTGATGGACAACCAGTTGTTCGGCACGCCCGGTTGTGCCATCTCCCAGACCCCGCAGGTCTGGCTGGATCACCAGGTGATGGAGCACAATGGTGCGTTGGTCTACAACTGGGATGCTGTCGAGCAGTTGTTTGACCCGGCCGTGCTGGACAGCCTGTTTGCCAGCTGGAACTCCCTGCTGCAGACCCTGGCGACCGGGCCACAGTGCTGGAAGGCACCGGTGTCCCCTTCCCTCCCACAACCGGATCTTGTCCTGTGGCAGGCATTAAACGACACGGATTATGCATGGGCGGATGATGACCGGGCCACCCTGCTGACGGACATTCTGCAACAGGCTGAACAACGGAGCAGGCAACCCGCCCTGGTCAGCAGTGATGAAACGCTGGATTACCAGACATTACTGGCCAGGGCCCGTTCACTGGCTGGCGTCATGATGGATCAGGGTGTTCAGCCCTGTAGCCCGGTGGCCATTTACCTAGAGAAAAGTGCCGGGCAGGTGACAGCGGTACTGGCGACCCTGTTGACCGGTGCCTTCTACGTGCCCCTGAACCCGGAATGGCCCATCGCCCGTATCCGGCAGGTGTTGGCGCAACTGGATCAGCCGGTGGTGGTGACCGATGCTGAATGGGCTGATAATCTGCATTCGCTGGCATCGGATGCCGTGACCATGCTGCTGATTGACGACGGTGAACCAGCCAATCATCAGGTCGAATTACCCCATACCCAACCGGACGACCTGGCCTACATCATCTTCACTTCCGGTTCCACCGGCACCCCCAAAGGCGTCATGATGACCCACCGGGCGGTGCTGAATACGCTCCGGGATGTGAACCGTCGTGTGTCACTGAACGCTGAAGACCGGGTATACGGCTTGTCCGCCCTCTCTTTTGACCTGTCGGTGTGGGATATCTTTGGTACGCTCTGTGCCGGGGCCACCCTGGTATTACCGGACAACTGCCTGGTGAAATCGCCTCAACACTGGCGTCACCAGGTAGAACAGCACCGGGTCACGGTCTGGAATACCGTCCCTGCGCTGGCGGAACTGCTGATTGAAGCGGCACCGGCGGGTGCCCTGGGCAGCCTGCGCCTGGCCCTGCTCAGTGGTGACTGGATTCCCCTGACCCTGCCGGACAGGCTGCGTGAGGCAGCACCGGGCATTCAGGTGCTCGCCCTGGGTGGCGCAACGGAAGCGGCCATCTGGTCCAACTGCTTTACCGTGACGGATACCGTAACGGATACCGTAACGGAGGGTAAGCAACACTGGTCATCCATTCCCTACGGCACGCCGCTGGCTAACCAGCGGTTCTACATTCTGCAGCCGGACAGCCGGCTACTGTGCCCACCGGGGGTGACCGGTGAGCTGTGCATCGGTGGTGCCGGGCTGGCGCAGGGCTACCTGGGTGACCCGCAAAAGACGGCGTCCGCCTTTATTGAGCATCCAGACTATGGTCATTTATACCGGACCGGTGACCTGGGGCATCTTGATGGGGAAGGCCTCCTGGTCTTTGAAGGGCGGGAAGATACCCAGGTGAAAATCCATGGACACCGGGTGGAGCTGGGTGAGATTGAATACGCACTGGAACAACTGCCGTGGATCGATCAGGCTGCCGTGACCTGCCAACAGGAAACGCTGGTCGGTTTCCTGGTCGTCGACCAGCAGAGGCTACCCGGGCCTGACCAGCAGCCGGGACAGGCAGAGATCCGGGATAAGGCGGAGCGTATTGATTTCAAAATGGCTCGCCATGGTGTACGGCACATCCGTAAGGACGATACCATTATTCCGTTAAGCAGTGCTTCCAACGACCGGTTCCGTTTCTGTCCTGCCTGGTTTGCTGATGCTTCGGAGCCCCTGGCAATATCCGATATCACACCGCTGTCGCTGGACAGGTTCAGTGCACTGCTGGCCGGGTTACGCAGTTACTCCGACGACAGTACTCCGCTACCCAAATACGGTTATCCGTCCGCTGGCAGCCTTTACCCCGTGCAACTGGTTCTGCGTATCGGTTCCGGTGCCATTGACGAGATACCTGCCGGCCGTTACTACTATCATCCGGATCACCAGCTGCTCTGGCTTGGAAACGATGATATTGGCGCTGAACGCATTGAGCTTATTCTGAATGCCCGACGGTCTGCCATTGAACCGATGTATGGTCAACTGGCCTTGCCGTTCTGTGAACTGGAGGCCGGTTATATGCTGGCCCAGCTGGAAGCCTGTGCGCTCCCCCTTGGGTTAGCGCTGGTCAACCGACTAGCGGACGAGCCATCGTTTCAGGACGATTCGCACCTGGTACTGCTGGAGTGCGAACTGGCGGCCACCAGGGAGTCGGCTGATGGCCCTATGGAAAGATCCCTGCGCCAGCGTCGCAGCTTCCGCAATTTTGAAACCTGGGAGCCGGATTGCGATAAACTGCTGCGCTGGCTGGGTTCACCCATGGAATGGGGTAAAAATAAGGGACTCCGGTTGCATATTCTCTGGCGATCAACCGTTGACCAGGAAGACCGCTGGCAATGGCTGGAACGACCTGATCAATCTGTGGCAACGCCTGTATTAACGCAGTTATCACTCTGGTTCAACAGCGGTATTGCCCTGGTCATCACCGGTACGGATGATCGTCACCACCGACTGGCAGCGGGTCACCTGGGGCAGCAACTGCAACTGACCGCCATGGATCAGGCGATAGGGCTGTGCCCACTGGGGCAGTGGCCAGAGCCATCTTGCCTGGGAGAAACCGTGTTGCATGCCCTGATCGGTGGCAGGGTCTTGCCTGATGCCTGGCAGCAACCCGGTCAGCAATCCATCGACCTGGCCCGCGTCCTCAGTCAGCGCCTGAAACAGCACCTGCCACATTACATGCTGCCTGCGTTGTATGTGCCACTGGATGCCCTGCCCAAAACGAGCACTGGCAAACTGGATCGCAAGGCTCTGCCTGAACCAGAGATCAGCAGCCATGTGCAGTACGCTCCACCCACTACCCCCGACGAAACACGACTCTGTGACCTCTGGCAGGAACTGCTGAACATCGAGCAGATCGGCATACACGACAACTTCTTCCAGCTCGGCGGTGACTCCCTGCTGGCCATACGACTCTGCCAGCGTATTGGTCAGGTGTTTTCGATAGAGGTGCCCGTCGCCTTGCTGTTCCAGCACCCCACGGTCACGGCACTGGCTCAACACATTCAATCGCTGGAGACCCTGCCGCAGATGCAGCTGCCCGCCCTGGTGCCTGAACCTGATCACCGCTTTGAGCCCTTTCCCCTCAACGCCATTCAACAGGCCTACTGGCTCGGACGGCAGTCCGGTTTTGAGCTGGGACAGGTGGCTACGCAAGCTTACATGGAGTGGGATCTGGACGACATTGGACAGCTGGATGTTCGCCGCCTGGAGCAGGCATGGCAGACCCTGGTGGATCGCCACGATATGCTGCGTACCGTTATCCTGCCCTCCGGTGAGCAACAGGTACTGGCAGAAGTGCCTGACTTTACCCTTGCCATCACCGACCTGACCGCCCTGAATGACCCGGCGGCACTGGAACAGCATCTGCTGGCTATACGACAGAACGAGTCTCACCGGGTCAGCGATCCTGAACAATGGCCCCTGTTCGACTGTCAGTTGATTCGGTTACCCAACCAGCGTGGCCGCTTGCTGTTCCGTATGGACGCCCTGGTCGCTGACGCCGGCAGTTTCTTGCTGATCTTTGCCGAACTGGCCGATCGCTACCAACATCCGGAGGTTGTCTACCCGCCACTGCAGCTGACCTTCCGGGACTATTTGCTGGCAGTGCCGGAGGATCATCCGGCCCGTCTCCGGGACCGCGACTACTGGCTGGAACGGCTTGATACCCTGCCAACGGCACCCCAGTTACCGGTGACAGCCCTGGCACCTGAAGAACAACCGCGCTTTGTCCGGCGCTCCGGCACACTGTCGCCTGAACACTGGCAGGCACTGCAGAACCAGGCCCGTCAGCAGGGACTGACGGCCAATGCCGTCCTGTTAACCGCCTGGTCCCTGGTGCTGGCCCGCTGGTGCCGGGAACCGGCCATGACCCTGAACCTGACCACCTTCCAGCGACTGCCGGTGCATGAGGAGGTCGACCGGGTCATTGGCGACTTCACCGCCCTGAGCCTGCTGGAAATTCACCCTGACCCCACTGTGGATTTCCTGTCGCAGGCCCGGCGTGTGCAACAGCAGTTGTCGTCTGATTTATCACACCGGTTGTTCAGTGGCGTGGAGGTGCTCCGTGCCCTGCGCCAGCAAACCAGTACCAATGTCCTGATGCCCGTGGTCTTTACCTCCACCCTGGGGCTGGACCACCAGGCACTGGACACATTGATGGACAACCCGCTGTTCGGCACGCCCGGTTATGCCATCTCCCAGACCCCGCAGGTCTGGCTGGATCACCAGGTGATGGAGCACAATGGTGCGTTGGTCTACAACTGGGATGCTGTCGAGCAGTTGTTTGACCCGGCCGTGCTGAACAGCCTGTTTGCCAGCTGGAACTCCCTGCTGCTGACCCTGGCGACCGGGCCACAGTGCTGGAAAGCACCGGTGCCCCCTTCCCTCCCACAACCGGATCTTGTCCTGTGGCAGGCATTAAACGACACGGATTATGCATGGGCGGATGATGACCGGGCCACCCTGCTGACGGACATTCTGCAACAGGCTGAACAACGGGGCAGGCAACCCGCCCTGGTCAGCAGTGATGAAACGCTGGATTACCAGACATTACTGGCCAGGGCCCGTTCACTGGCTGGCGTCATGATGGATCAGGGTGTTCAGCCCTGTAGCCCGGTGGCCATTTACCTGGAGAAAAGTATCGGGCAGGTGACAGCGGTGCTGGCGACCCTGTTGACCGGTGCCTTCTACGTGCCCCTGAACCCGGAATGGCCCATCGCCCGTATCCGGCAGGTGTTGGCGCAACTGGATCAGCCGGTGGTGGTGACCGATGCGGAATGGGCTGGCAATCTGCATTCGCTGGCATCGGATGCCGTGACCACGCTGCTGATTGACGACGGTGAACCAGCCAATCATCAGGTCGAATTACCCAATACCCAACCGGACGACCTGGCCTACATCATCTTCACTTCCGGTTCCACCGGCACCCCCAAAGGCGTCATGATGACCCACCGGGCGGTGCTGAATACGCTCCGGGATGTGAACCGTCGTGTGTCACTGAACGCTGAAGACCGGGTATACGGCTTGTCCGACCTCTCTTTTGACCTGTCGGTGTGGGATATCTTTGGTACGCTCTGTGCCGGGGCCACCCTGGTATTACCGGACAGCTGCCTGGTGAAATCGCCTCAACACTGGCGTCACCAGGTGGAACAGCACCGGGTCACGGTCTGGAATACCGTCCCTGCGCTGGCTGAACTGCTGATTGAAGCGGCACCGGCGGATGCCCTGGGCAGCCTGCGCCTGGCCCTGCTCAGTGGTGACTGGATACCCCTGACCCTGCCGGACAGGCTGCGTGAGGCAGCACCGGGCATTCAGGTGCTCGCCCTGGGTGGCGCAACGGAAGCAGCCATCTGGTCCAACTGCTTTACCGTCACGGATACCGTAACCGAGAGTAAGCAACACTGGTCATCCATTCCCTACGGCACGCCGCTGGCTAACCAGCAGTTCTACATTCTGCAGCCGGATAGTAGGCTACTGTGCCCACCGGGGGTGACCGGTGAGCTGTGCATCGGCGGTGCCGGGCTGGCGCAGGGCTACCTGGGTGACCCGCAAAAGACAGCGTCCGCCTTTATTGAGCATCCAGACTATGGTCATTTATACCGGACCGGTGACCTGGGGCATCTTGATGGGGAAGGCCTCCTGGTCTTTGAAGGGCGGGAAGATACCCAGGTGAAAATCCATGGACACCGGGTGGAGCTGGGTGAGATTGAATACGCACTGGAACAACTGCCGTGGATCGATCAGGCTGCCGTGACCTGCCAACAGGAAACGCTGGTCGGTTTCCTGGTCGTCGACCAGCAGAGGCTACCCGGGCCTGACCAGCAGCCGGGACAGGCAGAGATCCGGGATAAGGCGGAGCGTATTGATTTCAAAATGGCTCGCCATGGTGTACGGCACATCCGTAAGGACGATACCATTATTCCGTTAAGCAGTGCTTCCAACGACCGGTTCCGTTTCTGTCCTGCCTGGTTTGCTGATGCTTCGGAGCCCCTGGCAATATCCGATATCACACCGCTGTCGCTGGACAGGTTCAGTGCACTGCTGGCCGGGTTACGCAGTTACTCCGACGACAGTACTCCGCTACCCAAATACGGTTATCCGTCCGCTGGCAGCCTTTACCCCGTGCAACTGGTTCTGCGTATCGGTTCCGGTGCCATTGACGAGATACCTGCCGGCCGTTACTACTATCATCCGGATCACCAGCTGCTCTGGCTTGGAAACGATGATATTGGCGCTGAACGCATTGAGCTTATTCTGAATGCCCGACGGTCTGCCATTGAACCGATGTATGGTCAACTGGCCTTGCCGTTCTGTGAACTGGAGGCCGGTTATATGCTGGCCCAGCTGGAAGCCTGTGCGCTCCCCCTTGGGTTAGCGCTGGTCAACCGACTAGCGGACGAGCCATCGTTTCAGGACGATTCGCACCTGGTACTGCTGGAGTGCGAACTGGCGGCCACCAGGGAGTCGGCTGATGGCCCTATGGAAAGATCCCTGCGCCAGCGTCGCAGCTTCCGCAATTTTGAAACCTGGGAGCCGGATTGCGATAAACTGCTGCGCTGGCTGGGTTCACCCATGGAATGGGGTAAAAATAAGGGACTCCGGTTGCATATTCTCTGGCGATCAACCGTTGACCAGGAAGACCGCTGGCAATGGCTGGAACGACCTGATCAATCTGTGGCAACGCCTGTATTAACGCAGTTATCACTCTGGTTCAACAGCGGTATTGCCCTGGTCATCACCGGTACGGATGATCGTCACCACCGACTGGCAGCGGGTCACCTGGGGCAGCAACTGCAACTGACCGCCATGGATCAGGCGATAGGGCTGTGCCCAGTGGGGCAGTGGCCAGAGCCATCTTGCCTGGGAGAAACCGTGTTGCATGCCCTGATCGGTGGCAGGGTCTTGCCTGATGCCTGGCAGCAACCCGGTCAGCAATCCATCGACCTGGCCCGCGTCCTCAGTCAGCGCCTGAAACAGCACCTGCCACATTACATGCTGCCTGCGTTGTATGTGCCACTGGATGCCCTGCCCAAAACGAGCACTGGCAAACTGGATCGCAAGGCTCTGCCTGAACCAGAGATCAGCAGCCATGTGCAGTACGCTCCACCCACTACCCCCGACGAAACACGACTCTGTGACCTCTGGCAGGAACTGCTGAACATCGAGCAGATCGGCATACACGACAACTTCTTCCAGCTCGGCGGTGACTCCCTGCTGGCCATACGACTCTGCCAGCGTATTGGTCAGGTGTTTTCGATAGAGGTGCCCGTCGCCTTGCTGTTCCAGCACCCCACGGTCACGGCACTGGCTCAACACATTCAATCGCTGGAGACCCTGCCGCAGATGCAGCTGCCCGCCCTGGTGCCTGAACCTGATCACCGCTTTGAGCCCTTTCCCCTCAACGCCATTCAACAGGCCTACTGGCTCGGACGGCAGTCCGGTTTTGAGCTGGGACAGGTGGCTACGCAAGCTTACATGGAGTGGGATCTGGACGACATTGGACAGCTGGATGTTCGCCGCCTGGAGCAGGCATGGCAGACCCTGGTGGATCGCCACGATATGCTGCGTACCGTTATCCTGCCCTCCGGTGAGCAACAGGTACTGGCAGAAGTGCCTGACTTTACCCTTGCCATCACCGACCTGACCGCCCTGAATGACCCGGCGGCACTGGAACAGCATCTGCTGGCTATACGACAGAACGAGTCTCACCGGGTCAGCGATCCTGAACAATGGCCCCTGTTCGACTGTCAGTTGATTCGGTTACCCAACCAGCGTGGCCGCTTGCTGTTCCGTATGGACGCCCTGGTCGCTGACGCCGGCAGTTTCTTGCTGATCTTTGCCGAACTGGCCGATCGCTACCAACATCCGGAGGTTGTCTACCCGCCACTGCAGCTGACCTTCCGGGACTATTTGCTGGCAGTGCCGGAGGATCATCCGGCCCGTCTCCGGGACCGCGACTACTGGCTGGAACGGCTTGATACCCTGCCAACGGCACCCCAGTTACCGGTGACAGCCCTGGCACCTGAAGAACAACCGCGCTTTGTCCGGCGCTCCGGCACACTGTCGCCTGAACACTGGCAGGCACTGCAGAACCAGGCCCGTCAGCAGGGACTGACGGCCAATGCCGTCCTGTTAACCGCCTGGTCCCTGGTGCTGGCCCGCTGGTGCCGGGAACCGGCCATGACCCTGAACCTGACCACCTTCCAGCGACTGCCGGTGCATGAGGAGGTCGACCGGGTCATTGGCGACTTCACCGCCCTGAGCCTGCTGGAAATTCACCCTGACCCCACTGTGGATTTCCTGTCGCAGGCCCGGCGTGTGCAACAGCAGTTGTCGTCTGATTTATCACACCGGTTGTTCAGTGGCGTGGAGGTGCTCCGTGCCCTGCGCCAGCAAACCAGTACCAATGTCCTGATGCCCGTGGTCTTTACCTCCACCCTGGGGCTGGACCACCAGGCACTGGACACATTGATGGACAACCCGCTGTTCGGCACGCCCGGTTATGCCATCTCCCAGACCCCGCAGGTCTGGCTGGATCACCAGGTGATGGAGCACAATGGTGCGTTGGTCTACAACTGGGATGCTGTCGAGCAGTTGTTTGACCCGGCCGTGCTGAACAGCCTGTTTGCCAGCTGGAACTCCCTGCTGCTGACCCTGGCGACCGGGCCACAGTGCTGGAAAGCACCGGTGCCCCCTTCCCTCCCACAACCGGATCTTGTCCTGTGGCAGGCATTAAACGACACGGATTATGCATGGGCGGATGATGACCGGGCCACCCTGCTGACGGACATTCTGCAACAGGCTGAACAACGGGGCAGGCAACCCGCCCTGGTCAGCAGTGATGAAACGCTGGATTACCAGACATTACTGGCCAGGGCCCGTTCACTGGCTGGCGTCATGATGGATCAGGGTGTTCAGCCCTGTAGCCCGGTGGCCATTTACCTGGAGAAAAGTATCGGGCAGGTGACAGCGGTGCTGGCGACCCTGTTGACCGGTGCCTTCTACGTGCCCCTGAACCCGGAATGGCCCATCGCCCGTATCCGGCAGGTGTTGGCGCAACTGGATCAGCCGGTGGTGGTGACCGATGCGGAATGGGCTGGCAATCTGCATTCGCTGGCATCGGATGCCGTGACCACGCTGCTGATTGACGACGGTGAACCAGCCAATCATCAGGTCGAATTACCCAATACCCAACCGGACGACCTGGCCTACATCATCTTCACTTCCGGTTCCACCGGCACCCCCAAAGGCGTCATGATGACCCACCGGGCGGTGCTGAATACGCTCCGGGATGTGAACCGTCGTGTGTCACTGAACGCTGAAGACCGGGTATACGGCTTGTCCGACCTCTCTTTTGACCTGTCGGTGTGGGATATCTTTGGTACGCTCTGTGCCGGGGCCACCCTGGTATTACCGGACAGCTGCCTGGTGAAATCGCCTCAACACTGGCGTCACCAGGTGGAACAGCACCGGGTCACGGTCTGGAATACCGTCCCTGCGCTGGCTGAACTGCTGATTGAAGCGGCACCGGCGGATGCCCTGGGCAGCCTGCGCCTGGCCCTGCTCAGTGGTGACTGGATACCCCTGACCCTGCCGGACAGGCTGCGTGAGGCAGCACCGGGCATTCAGGTGCTCGCCCTGGGTGGCGCAACGGAAGCAGCCATCTGGTCCAACTGCTTTACCGTCACGGATACCGTAACCGAGAGTAAGCAACACTGGTCATCCATTCCCTACGGCACGCCGCTGGCTAACCAGCAGTTCTACATTCTGCAGCCGGATAGTAGGCTACTGTGCCCACCGGGGGTGACCGGTGAGCTGTGCATCGGCGGTGCCGGGCTGGCGCAGGGCTACCTGGGTGACCCGCAAAAGACAGCGTCCGCCTTTATTGAGCATCCAGACTATGGTCATTTATACCGGACCGGTGACCTGGGGCATCTTGATAGGGAAGGCCTCCTGGTCTTTGAAGGGCGGGAAGATACCCAGGTGAAAATCCATGGACACCGGGTGGAGCTGGGTGAGTTAGAAGCGTCGCTGAAACAACTTCCCGGACTCAAGGATGCTGTTGTTATTGCCAGGGATAATCAGCTGGTTGCCTGGGTAACTCCAGATAGTCCCAATGCTGTTCTATTCAGCCCTGTACCACCACCGGGATTGCAGTTTGATAATTCAATCATTCAACACCATCTGGGCAAGCCGGATAATGAAGCGGAGAAATCGCTTCAACGCACAATCTGTGGCCGTGAGCTTTCATCCACTGATGCCAACCATTATTTTCACCAGCACATAGAAATTCAATGTCGTATTTTCACCCTGACGCTCTGTGAGATGTTCGATAACCTGGAGCTTTTTAGCAAGCCCGGTGAAGCACTGACCGTACAACAGGTCATGGCCCATGGTTCTATTCTGCCCCGCTTTACACGTTGGTTAACACGTTGCCTGAACCATCTTGTCAGTGAGAACATCCTGACCGGCCAAAAGCCGCATCCGGAAAATGATGCCGTGTCCTATCGGTGCCTGATACCAGTAAAAACATATCTGGCTACTCATAACAAACAAAACAACCAACCGACCGGGAGTGTTAATAGCCTTGATCTGATTTCTATTATTACGGGTCGAAGGCATGCAGCAGAAATCTACCTTACAGAGAATACTGACATTATGTACCAGCATTCTCACCTTTATTGCTTTCAACAAATCGAAAAACTGATCACAGCCTTGTTAACCACCTCAGGCAGCCAGCAGGATAGCCCGGTCCGATGCCTGGAAATTGGGGCAGGTATGGGGTCATTGACACGGCATATTATACCTCTCCTGCGTGAATCCAAACATGAATTTAACTATGTCTTTACGGATGTATCCAGCCTCTTTCTCAAGGAAGCACGAGCAGAGTACGGTGATACATGCATGGAATATCGTTTTTTTGATCTTAATAAAGCACCATCACTCCAGGGTATAAACCCGGCAAGCTTCGATTTCATATTCGCCTCAAACAGTTTGCACTTGGCTCACGTTATCGATCATGCCCTTGAAGATATTCGCAGCCTGCTAAGCCCCGGGGGAGTCTTGTTCTTAATTGAAGTGTGTACATATTGGCCGCAAATGAATCTAATTCAAGGCCTTCAGGTAGGCAGTGATGAATATGAGGACGATCGTGAACATAACTTATTAAGTGAAAATCAGTGGCTTGATCGACTCAACCGTCTGTTCTCTGTTGCCCAGAGCGGTGCAACCCCCACAGGCGGTCTGGCAGCCGCTTTGGATTTACGGCTTTTTGTGGCCAGGCAATCGAACCAGGTTCTGGGGCTTGACGCAGAGAAAGTTCGGGGATTACTGTCTCAACAACTCCCTGAGTGGATGCTGCCACAGCACGTGCATATGTTACAGACACTCCCCAGGTTAGCCAGTGGAAAAATAGATCGAAAACAGTTTTCCAGCGTCGAATCCATACCAGAGAGAAAACAGTACACTGCGCCCGGCACACCTAACGAAACACGACTCTGTAACCTCTGGCAGGAACTGCTGAACATTGAGCAGATCGGCATACACGACAACTTCTTCCAGCTCGGCGGTGACTCCCTGCTGGCCATACGACTCTGCCAGCGTATTGGTCAGGTGTTTTCGATAGAGGTGCCCGTCGCCTTGCTGTTCCAGCACCCCACGGTCACGGCACTGGCTCAACACATTCAATCGCTGGATGCCCTGCCGCAGATGCAGCTGCCCGCCCTGGTGCCTGAACCTGATCACCGCTTTGAGCCCTTTCCCCTCAACGCCATTCAACAGGCCTACTGGCTCGGACGGCAGTCTGGTTTTGAGCTGGGGCAGGTGGCTACGCAAGCTTACATGGAGTGGGATCTGGACGACGTTGGACAGCTGGATGTTCACCGCCTGGAGCAGGCATGGCAGACCCTGGTGGATCGCCACGATATGCTGCGTACCGTTATCCTGCCCTCCGGTGAGCAACAGGTACTAGCAGAAGTGCCTGACTTTGCCCTTGCCATCACCGACCTGACCGCCCTGAATGACCCGGCGGCACTGGAACAGCATCTGCTGGCTATACGACAGAACGAGTCTCACCGGGTCAGCGATCCTGAACAATGGCCCCTGTTCGACTGTCAGTTGATTCGGTTACCCAACCAGCGTGGCCGCTTGCTGTTCCGTATGGACGCCCTGGTCGCTGACGCCGGCAGTTTCTTGCTGATCTTTGCCGAACTGGCCGATCGCTACCAACATCCGGAGGTTGACTACCCGCCACTGCAGCTGACCTTCCGGGACTATTTGCTGGCAGTGCCGGAGGATCATCCGGCCCGTCTCCGGGACCGGGACTACTGGCTGGAACGGCTTGATACTCTGCCACCGCCACCCCGGTTACCGGTGACAGCCCTGGCGACTGAAGAACAACCACGCTTTGTCCGGCGCTCCGGCACACTGTCGCCTGAACACTGGCAGGCACTGCAGAACCAGGCCCGTCAGCAGGGACTGACGGCCAATGCCGTCCTGTTAACCGCCTGGTCCCTGGTGCTGGCCCGCTGGTGCCGGGAACCGGCCATGACCCTGAACCTGACCACCTTCCAGCGACTGCCGGTGCATGAGGAGGTCGACCGGATCATTGGCGACTTCACCGCCCTGAGCCTGCTGGAAATTCACCCTGACCCCACTGTGGGTTTCCTGTCGCAGGCCCAGCGTGTGCAACAGCAGTTGTCGTCTGATTTATCACACCGGTTGTTCAGTGGCGTGGAGGTACTCCGTGCCCTGCGCCAGCAAACCAGTCCCGATGTCCTGATGCCCGTGGTCTTTACCTCCACCCTGGGGCTGGACCACCAGGCACTGGACACATTGATGGACAACCCGCTGTTCGGCACGCCCGGTTGTGCCATATCCCAGACCCCGCAGGTCTGGCTGGATCACCAGGTGATGGAGCATGATGGTGCGTTGATCTACAACTGGGATGCTGTCGAGCAGTTGTTTGACCCGGCCGTGCTGGACAGCCTGTTTGCCAGCTGGAACTCCCTGCTGCAGACCCTGGCGACCGGGCCACAGTGCTGGAAGGCACCGGTATCCCCTTCCCTCCCACAACCGGATCTTGTCCTGTGGCAGGCATTAAACGACACGGATTATGCATGGGCGGATGATGACCGGGCCACCCTGCTGACGGACATTCTGCAACAGGCTGAACAACGGGGCAGGCAACCCGCCCTGGTCAGCAGTGATGAAACGCTGGATTACCGGACATTACTGGCCAGGGCCCGTTCACTGGCTGGCGTCATGATGGATCAGGGTGTTCAGCCCTGTAGCCCGGTGGCCATTTACCTGGAGAAAAGTATCGGGCAGGTGACAGCGGTACTGGCGACCCTGTTGACCGGTGCCTTCTACGTGCCCCTGAACCCGGAATGGCCCATCGCCCGTATCCGGCAGGTGTTGGCGCAACTGGATCAGCCGGTGGTGGTGACCGATGCTGAATGGGCTGGTAATCTGCATTCGCTGGCATCGGATGCCGTGACCACGCTGCTGATTGACGACGCTGAACCAGCCAATCATCAGGTCGAATTACCCCGTACCCAACCGGACGACCTGGCCTACATCATCTTCACTTCCGGTTCCACTGGCACCCCCAAAGGCGTCATGATGACCCACCGGGCGGTGCTGAATACGCTCCGGGATGTGAACCGTCGTGTGTCACTGAACGCTGAAGACCGGGTATACGGCTTGTCCGCCCTCTCTTTTGACCTGTCGGTGTGGGATATCGTTGGTACGCTCTGTGCCGGGGCCACCCTGGTATTACCGGACAGCTGCCTGGTGAAATCGCCTCAACACTGGCGTCACCAGGTGGAACAGCACCGGGTCACGGTCTGGAGTACCGTCCCTGCGCTGGCGGAACTGCTGATTGAAGCGGCACCGGCGGATGCCCTGGGCAGCCTGCGCCTGGCCCTGCTCAGTGGTGACTGGATTCCCCTGACCCTGCCGGACAGGCTGCGTGAGGCGGCACCGGGCATCCAGGTGCTCGCCCTGGGTGGCGCAACGGAAGCGGCCATCTGGTCCAACTGCTTTACCGTAACCGAGAGTAAGCAACACTGGTCATCCATTCCCTACGGCACGCCGCTGGCTAACCAGCAGTTCTACATTCTGCAGCCGGACAGCCGGCTACTGTGCCCACCGGGGGTGACCGGTGAGCTGTGCATCGGTGGTGCCGGGCTGGCGCAGGGCTACCTGGGCGACCCGCAAAAGACAGCGTCCGCCTTTATTGAGCATCCGGACTATGGTCATTTATACCGGACCGGTGACCTGGGGCATCTTGATGGGGAAGGCCTCCTGGTCTTTGAAGGGCGGGAAGATACCCAGGTGAAAATCCATGGACACCGGGTGGAGCTGGGTGAGATTGAATACGCACTGGAACAACTGCCGTGGATCGATCAGGCTGCCGTGACCTGCCAGCAGGAAACGCTGGTCGGTTTCCTGGTCGTCGACCAGCAGAGGCTACCCGGGCCTGACCAGCAGCCGGGGCAGGCAGAGATCCGGGATAAGGCGGAGCGTATTGATTTCAAAATGGCTCGTCATGGTGTACGGCACATCCGTAAGGACGATACCATTATTCCGTTAAGCAGTGCTTCCAACGACCGGTTCCGTTTCTGTCCTGCCTGGTTTGCTGATGCTTCGGAGCCCCTGGCAATATCCGATATCACACCGCTGTCGCTGGACAGGTTCAGTGCACTGCTGGCCGGGTTACGCAGTTACTCCGACGACAGTACTCCGCTACCCAAATACGGTTATCCGTCCGCTGGCAGCCTTTACCCCGTGCAACTGGTTCTGCGTATCGGTTCCGGTGCCATTGACGAGATACCTGCCGGCCGTTACTACTATCATCCGGATCACCAGCTGCTCTGGCTTGGAAACGATGATATTGGCGCTGAACGCATTGAGCTTATTCTGAATGCCCGACGGTCTGCCATTGAACCGATGTATGGTCAACTGGCCTTGCCGTTTTGTGAACTGGAGGCCGGTTATATGCTGGCCCAGCTGGAAGCCTGTGCGCTCCCCCTTGGGTTAGCGCTGGTCAACCGACTAGCGGACGAGCCATCGTTTCAGGACGATTCGCACCTGGTACTGCTGGAGTGCGAACTGGCGGCCATCAGGGAGTCGGCTGATGGCCCTACGGAAAGATCCCTGCGCCAGCGTCGCAGCTTCCGCAATTTTGAAACCTGGGAGCCGGATTGCGATAAACTGCTGCGCTGGCTGGGTTCACCCATGGAATGGGGTAAAAATAAGGGACTCCGGTTGCATATTCTCTGGCGATCAACCGCTGACCAGGAAGACGGCTGGCAATGGCTGGAACGACCTGATAAATCTGTGGCAACGCCTGTATTAACGCAGTTATCACTCTGGTTCAACAGTGGTATTGCCCTGGTCATCACCGGTACGGATGATCATCACCACCGACTGGCAGCGGGTCACCTGGGGCAGCAACTGCAACTGACCGCCATGGATCAGGCGATAGGGCTGTGCCCACTGGGGCAGTGGCCAGAGCCATCTTGCCTGGGAGAAACCGTGTTGCATGCCCTGATCGGTGGCAGGGTCTTGCCTGATGCCTGGCAGCAACCCGGTCAGCAATCCATCGACCTGGCCCGCGTCCTCAGTCAGCGCCTGAAACAGCACCTGCCACATTACATGCTGCCAGCGTTGTATGTGCCACTGGATGCCCTGCCCAAAACGAGCACTGGCAAACTGGATCGCAAGGCTCTGCCTGAACCAGAGATCAGCAGCCATGTGCAGTATGCGCCACCCACTACCCCCGACGAAACACGACTCTGTGACCTCTGGCAGGAACTGCTGAACATCGCGCAGATCGGCATACACGACAACTTCTTCCAGCTCGGCGGTGACTCCCTGTTGGCCATACGACTCTGCCAGCGTATTGCCCAGGCGCTGTCGGTGGACGTACCAGTCGCCCTGTTGTTCCAGCATCCGACCATTGCCCGGCTGGCTTCGGAACTGACCCGGGATATTAAGCCGATACCGGCCCGCCACCTGAGCCAGGCGCCCATGTCCTTCGCGCAACAGCGTCTCTGGTTTATCGAACAGTATGAGCAGGGGACTGCCGCCTATCACATTCCCATGGTGCTGAAACTCCATCAGCCAAAGCAGGCACAAACGCTGGTCGGGGCCTTGCAACTACTGGTTCAACGCCATAAAACCCTGAGGACTTTTTTCAGCACGGATGATGATGGTCAGCCTCTGCAACAAGTTCAGAAAGGCCCATTACCGGTTGAGCAAAAAACACTGGCTAAAGCTGAGTTAAACCCGGCTCTGTCCCGTTCCATTAACACACCGTTTAATCTCAGCGCTCAGTATCCGCTTCGCGTTGTCTGGTTTACGGTCAGTGATAATCCGTCAGGCGCTGCCTCTGAAACCCGTCAGGAAGAAGACATTTTCCTGTTACTCTTTCATCACATTGCCGTGGACGGCTGGTCCCTGGAAATGCTTTCCAGAGAGCTGACACTATTGATGGGCGCGCTGTCATCCCACCAGAATACGCCGGAAACCGTGCTTCCCGAATTGCCCATCGATTACCTGGACTTCACCCTCTGGCAGCAGGAAACCTGGCAGGACCAGCTGCTGGAAACCCAGACCCGATGGTGGCAGCAGGAACTGGCAGACCTGGAACCCCTGAACCTGCCACTGGATTATCCTCGACCACGGCAAATCGACTACCGCGGTGGCCATTGCCAATGTTCGCTGTCACCGGAACTCTCTGCGCAGTTGCGCCAATTGGCCAATCGTGAAAATACCACCCTGTACACGGTCATGCTCAGTGCCTTTGCCGTACTGCTCAGCCGTTACTGCAGTCAGGACGATGTTGCCGTTGGTAGCCCGGTCGCCAATCGCCAGCACCCGCAGCTGGAATCCCTTGCCGGTTTTTTTGCCAACACCCTGGTGATCCGTACCCGGCTTGCCCCTGAACAGACCTGCTGTGAACTGATTCGCCAGGTGCATCAATCAGTCGCCGTCGTGCAACAGCATCAGGATATTCCCTTTGAGCAGCTGGTTGATCAGTTGCAGGTAGAACGGGACACTTCCCGTCACCCGCTGTTCCAGGTGATGTTTGCTGTGCAGCACTTTACCCTGGCTCAAGGTCAGGGCATATCACAGCTTCCCCTGCCACCGGAGGCACAGACTACAAAGTTTGACCTGACCCTGATGGTGGATGACCAGCAAGACAGACTTCATGCCAATCTCGAATACGCAACAGCCCTGTTCCGGGAAGAGACCGTAACACGCCTGTGGCAGCACTATAAGCGCGTACTTGAGCAGTTTGTTGCCCGGCCGGAGTGTTTAACCCGGGAGATCTCCCTGCTCAGTATTGAGGAATACCAGCAGATCGTCGTTGACTGGAACCAGACCGACGCTCCCCTGCCCGAAGGCCAGGAAAGCCTCCTGCTGCACCAGTTGTTTGAACAGCAGGCCGAACAGTATCCGGATAACCTCTGTCTTGTATTTGAAGAGCAGCAGTTAACCAACCGGGAGGTCAACAACCGGGCCAACCAGCTGGCAATGATGATTCAGGAGACAATAAAAGCACAATGCGACGGTGTCATCCCACCGGAAACCTGTGTCATGGTTTGCTGTAAGCCCTGTCTTGAATTTAACCTTGCTGTCATGGCGGTATTGAAGGCAGGGTGCGTGTATGTTCCGGTGAACCATACCGATCCGGTGGAACGTCTTCGTTTTATCTTTAATGACACACAATCCCGGATGGTGTTGACGACGTCTCACCAACCCTGCTTCTGGGACAACCACGATGAACCGGATAGCGTTTCTGTCGTGATGCTGGACGACCTATCATGGACAGACCAAACACTGTACAACCCGCCCGCACTGATCAGCCATGATCAACTCGCTTATATTATCTTCACCTCCGGCACCACCGGACAGCCAAAAGGGGTGATGATTTCACACGGGGCCAGTGTCAACTTTATTCAGGACTGCCTGGTTCGGTATCCCACGGATCACAGCGATGTTCTTATCCAGAAGATATCCCATGGGTTTGATGTTTCCATATGGGAAATATTTTTTAGTATGTCTTCAAAAGGGCATACGGTAATTGCTTCGCTTGATGCTCGCTATGACCCGGACACATTGGCGACCATGATCTGTCAACACTCTGTATCCATCATCATATTTGTTCCAACACAGCTGGAAAGATTTCTCAAAACCATTTCACAAAAAAGTTCAGATTCTCTTCAGTGTCTGAGGCTGGCTTTTGTCATTGGAGAAACATTTAATGACGACCTTGCTCACCGGTTCATTACCGCCTGCCCACACCACACTCTGGTATTTAATGCCTACGGCCCAGCTGAGACTGCGGTTGTCGCCACTACTGCCCAGGTGCGATTGAGCCCTGCTCAAAACAGGGATTACCTATCCATTGGCAAGCCATTAACCAATACACGGGTCTATGTGCTGGATCAATACCTGCAGCCAGTCCCCGTCGGCATTCCAGGCGAACTGTATATCGGTGGTCACGGGTTGGCCCGTGGTTATCTGAATCAACCTGAGTTGACGAAAGCAGCCTTTATAGATGTGCCTTCGCTTCCGCCAGGAATACATGGCCATGTCTATCGAACAGGTGACGAGGTCAAGTGGCTCGACAATGGTGAATTGCTTTACATAGGCCGTATCGATCAGCAGGTTAAAATCCGGGGGCACAGAATAGAGCCGGCTGAAATCGAACAGACACTGACGACCATACCCGGCATCACCAGGGCCTTTGTGCAACCACGCAGCCGAAGCAATGATTCTCAGGTTCAGTATGACTACCTCGTCTGCTGGTATACCTGCGAACAGCCACAGGTTGAAGCTTCGCTACAGGCTCAATTGCGTCAAAAACTGCCAGAATACATGATCCCAAAGGCTTTTATTGCCGTTGAGTCATTCCCCATGACCCGCACTGGCAAACTGGATCGCAAGGCTCTGCCTGAACCAGAGATCAGCAGTCATGTGCAGTACGCTCCACCCACTACCCTCGACGAAACACGACTCTGTGACCTCTGGCAGGAACTGCTGAACATCGGGCAGATCGGCATACACGACAACTTCTTCCAGCTCGGCGGTGACTCCCTGCTGGCCATACGACTTTGCCAGCGTATTGGTCAGGTGTTTTCGATAGAGGTGCCCGTCGCCTTGCTGTTCCAGCACCCCACGGTCACGACACTGGCTCAACACATTCAATCGCTGGATGCCCTGCCGCAGATGCAGCTGCCCGCCCTGGTGCCTGAACCTGATCACCGCTTTGAGCCCTTTCCCCTCAACGCCATTCAACAGGCCTACTGGCTTGGACGGCAGTCCGGTTTTGAGCTGGGACAGGTGGCTACGCAAGCTTACATGGAGTGGGATCTGGACGACGTTGGACAGCTGGATGTTCACCGCCTGGAGCAGGCATGGCAGACCCTGGTGGATCGCCACGATATGCTGCGTACCGTTATCCTGCCCTCCGGTGAGCAACAGGTACTGGCAGAAGTGCCTGACTTTACCCTTGCCATCACCGACCTGACCGCCCTGAATGACCCGGCGGCACTGGAACAGCATCTGCTGGCTATACGACAGAACGAGTCTCACCGGGTCAGCGATCCTGAACAATGGCCCCTGTTCGACTGTCAGTTGTTTCGCTTACCCAACCAGCGTGGCCGCTTGCTGTTCCGTATGGACGCCCTGGTCGCTGACGCCGGCAGTTTCTTGCTGATCTTTGCCGAACTGGCCGATCGCTACCAACATCCGGAGGTTGTCTACCCGCCACTGCAGCTGACCTTCCGGGACTATTTGCTGGCAGTGCCGGAGGATCATCCGGCCCGTCTCCGGGACCGGGACTACTGGCTGGAACGGCTTGATACCCTGCCACCGGCACCCCAGTTACCGGTGACAGCCCTGGCGTCTGAAGAACAACCGCGCTTTGTCCGGCGCTCCGGCACACTGTCGCCTGAACACTGGCAGGCACTGCAAAACCAGGCCCGTCAGCAGGGACTGACGGCCAATGCCGTCCTGTTAACCGCCTGGTCCCTGGTGCTGGCCCGCTGGTGCCGGGAACCGGCCATGACCCTGAACCTGACCACCTTCCAGCGACTGCCGGTGCATGAGGAGGTCGACCGGATCATTGGCGACTTCACCGCCCTGAGCCTGCTGGAAATTCACCCTGACCCCACTGTGGATTTCCTGTCGCAGGCCCAGCGTGTGCAACAACAGTTGTCGTCTGATTTATCACACCGGTTGTTCAGTGGCGTGGAGGTGCTCCGTGCCCTGCGCCAACAAACCAGTACCGATGTCCTGATGCCCGTGGTCTTTACCTCCACCCTGGGGCTGGACCACCAGGCACTGGACACATTGATGGACAACCCGCTGTTCGGCACGCCCGGTTATGCCATCTCCCAGACCCCGCAGGTCTGGCTGGATCACCAGGTGATGGAGCACAATGGTGCGTTGGTCTACAACTGGGATGCTGTCGAGCAGTTGTTTGACCCGGCCGTGCTGAACAGCCTGTTTGCCAGCTGGAACTCCCTGCTGCAGACCCTGGCGACCGCGCCACAGTGCTGGAAGGCACCGGTATCCCCTTCCCTCCCACAACCGGATCTTGTCCTGTGGCAGGCATTAAACGACACGGATTATGCATGGGCGGATGATGACCGGGCCACCCTGCTGACGGACATTCTGCAACAGGCTGAACAACGGGGCAGGCAACCCGCCCTGGTCAGCAGTGATGAAACGCTGGATTACCGGACATTACTGGCCAGGGCCCGTTCACTGGCTGGCGTCATGATGGATCAGGGTGTTCAGCCCTGTAGCCCGGTGGCCATTTACCTGGAGAAAAGTATCGGGCAGGTGACAGCGGTACTGGCGACCCTGTTGACCGGTGCCTTCTACGTGCCCCTGAACCCGGAATGGCCCATCGCCCGTATCCGGCAGGTGTTGGCGCAACTGGATCAGCCGGTGGTGGTGACCGATGCTGAATGGGCTGGTAATCTGCATTCGCTGGCATCGGATGCCGTGACCACGCTGCTGATTGACGACGCTGAACCAGCCAATCATCAGGTCGAATTACCCCGTACCCAACCGGACGACCTGGCCTACATCATCTTCACTTCCGGTTCCACTGGCACCCCCAAAGGCGTCATGATGACCCACCGGGCGGTGCTGAATACGCTCCGGGATGTGAACCGTCGTGTGTCACTGAACGCTGAAGACCGGGTATACGGCTTGTCCGCCCTCTCTTTTGACCTGTCGGTGTGGGATATCTTTGGTACGCTCTGTGCCGGGGCCACCCTGGTATTACCGGACAGCTGCCTGGTGAAATCGCCTCAACACTGGCGTCACCAGGTGGAACAGCACCGGGTCACGGTCTGGAATACCGTCCCTGCGCTGGCGGAACTGCTGATTGAAGCGGCACCGGCGGATGCCCTGGGCAGCCTGCGCCTGGCCCTGCTCAGTGGTGACTGGATTCCCCTGACCCTGCCGGACAGGCTGCGTGAGGCAGCACCGGGCATTCAGGTGCTCGCCCTGGGTGGCGCAACGGAAGCAGCCATCTGGTCCAACTGCTTTACCGTAACCGAGAGTAAGCAACACTGGTCATCCATTCCCTACGGCACGCCGCTGGCTAACCAGCAGTTCTACATTCTGCAGCCGGACAGCCGGCTACTGTGCCCACCGGGGGTGACCGGTGAGCTGTGCATCGGTGGTGCCGGGCTGGCGCAGGGCTACCTGGGTGACCCGCAAAAGACAGCGTCCGCCTTTATTGAGCATCCAGACTATGGTCATTTATACCGGACCGGTGACCTGGGGCATCTTGATGGGGAAGGCCTCCTGGTCTTTGAAGGGCGGGAAGATACCCAGGTAAAAATCCATGGACACCGGGTGGAGCTGGGTGAGTTAGAAGCGTCGCTGAAACAGCTTCCCGGACTCAAGGATGCTGTTGTTATTGCCAGGGATAATCAGCTGGTTGCCTGGGTCACTCCAGATAGTCCCAATGCTGTTCTATTCAGCCCTGTACCACCACCGGGATTGCAGTTTGATAATTCAATCATTCAACACCATCTGGGCAAGCCGGATAATGAAGCGGAGAAATCGCTTCAACGCACAATCTGTGGCCGTGAGCTTTCATCCACTGATGCCAACCATTATTTTCACCAGCACATAAAAATCCAATGTCGTATTTTCACCCTGACGCTCTGTGAGATGTTCGATAACCTGGGGCTTTTTAGCAAGCCCGGTGAAGCACTGACCGCACAACAGGTCATAGCCCATGGTTCTATTCTGCCCCGCTTTACACGTTGGTTAACACGTTGCCTGAACCATCTTGTCAGTGAGAACATCCTGACCGGCCAAAAGCCGCATCCGGAAAATGATGCCGTGTCCTACCGGTGCCTGATACCGGTAAAAACATATCTGGCTACTCATAACAAACAAAACAACCAACCGACCGGGAGTGTTAATAGCCTTGATCTGATTACTATTATTACGGGTCGAAGGCATGCAGCAGAAATCTACCTTACAGAGAATACTGACATTATGTACCAGCATTCTCACCTTTATTGCTTTCAACAAATCGAAAAACTGATCACAGCCTTGTTAACCACCTCAGGCAGCCAGCAGGATAGCCCGGTCCGATGCCTGGAAATTGGGGCAGGCATCGGGTCATTGACACGGCATATTATACCTCTCCTGCGTGAATCCAAACATGAATTTAACTATGTCTTTACGGATGTATCCAGCCTCTTTCTCAAGGAAGCACGAGCAGAGTACGGTGATACATGCATGGAATATCGTTTTTTTGATCTTAATAAAGCACCATCACTCCAGGGTATAAACCCGGCAAGCTTCGATTTCATATTCGCCTCAAACAGTTTGCACGTTGCTCACGTTATCGATCATGCCCTTGAAGATATTCGCAGCCTGCTGAGCCCCGGGGGAGTCTTGTTCTTCATTGAAGGGTGTACATATTGGCCGCAAATGGATCTATTTAAAGGCCTTCAGGTAGGCAGTGATGAATATCAGGACGATCGTGAACATGACTTATTAAGTGAAAATCAGTGGCTTGATCGACTCAACCGTCTGTTCTCTGTTGCCCAGAGCGGTGCAACCCCCACAGGCGGTCTGGCAGCCGCTTTGGATTTACGGCTTTTTGTGGCCAGGCAATCGAACCAGGTTCTGGGCCTTGACGCAGAGAAAGTTCGGGGATTACTGTCTCAACAACTCCCTGAGTGGATGCTGCCACAGCACGTGCATATGTTACGGACACTCCCCAGGTTAGCCAGTGGAAAAATAGATCGAAAACAGTTTTCCAGCGTCGAATCCATACCAGAAAGAAAACAGTACACGGCGCCCGGCACACCTAACGAAACACGACTCTGTGACCTCTGGCAGGAACTGCTGAACATCGAGCAGATCGGCATACACGACAACTTCTTCCAGCTCGGCGGTGACTCCCTGCTGGCCATACGACTCTGCCAGCGTATTGCCCAGGCGCTGTCGGTGGACGTACCAGTCGCCCTGTTGTTCCAGCATCCGACCATTGCCCGGCTGGCTTCGGAACTGACCCGGGATATTGAGCCGATACCGGCCCGCCACCTGAGCCAGGCGCCCATGTCCTTCGCGCAACAGCGTCTCTGGTTTATCGAACAGTATGAGCAGGGGACTGCCGCCTATCACATTCCCATGGTGCTGAAACTCCATCAGCCAAAGCAGGCACAAACGCTGGTCGGGGCCTTGCAACTACTGGTTCAACGCCATAAAACCCTGAGGACTTTTTTCAGCACGGATGATGATGGTCAGCCTCTGCAACAAGTTCAGAAAGACCCATTACCGGTTGAGCAAAAAACACTGGCTAAAGCGGAGTTAAGCCCGGCTCTGTCCCGTTCCATTAACACACCGTTTAATCTCAGCACTCAGTATCCGCTTCGCGTCGTCTGGTTTACGGTCAGTGATAATCCGTCAGGCGCTGCGTCTGAAACCCGTCAGGAAGAAGACATTTTCCTGTTACTCTTTCATCACATTGCCGTGGACGGCTGGTCCCTGGAAATGCTTTCCAGAGAGCTGACACTATTGATGGGCGTGATGGGCGCACTGTCATCCCACCAGAATACGCTGGAAACCGTGCTTCCCGAATTGCCCATTGATTACCTGGACTTCACCCTCTGGCAGCAGGAAACCTGGCAGGACCAGCTGCTGGCAACCCAGACCCGATGGTGGCAGCAGGAACTGGCAGACCTGGAACCCCTGAACCTGCCACTGGATTATCCTCGACCACGGCAAATCGACTACCGCGGTGGCCATTGCCAATGTTCGCTGTCACCGGAACTCTCTGCGCAGTTGCGCCAACTGGCCAATCGTGAAAATACCACCCTGTACACGGTCATGCTCAGTGCCTTTGCCCTACTGCTCAGCCGTTACTGCAGTCAGGACGATGTTGCCGTTGGTAGCCCGGTCGCCAATCGCCAGCACCCGCAGCTGGAATCCCTTGCCGGTTTTTTTGCCAACACCCTGGTGATCCGTACCCGGCTTGCCCCTGAACAGACCTGTCGTGAACTGATTCGCCAGGTGCACCAATCAGTCGCCGTCGTGCAACAGCATCAGGATATTCCCTTTGAGCAGCTGGTTGATCAGTTGCAGGTAGAACGGGACGCTTCCCGTCACCCGCTGTTCCAGGTGATGTTTGCTGTGCAGCACTTTACCCTGGCTCAAGGTCAGGGCATATCACAGCTTCCCCTGCCACCGGAGGCACAGACTACAAAGTTTGACCTGACCCTGATAGTGGATGACCAGGAAGACAGACTTCATGCCAATCTCGAATACGCAACAGCCCTGTTCCGGGAAGAGACCGTAACACGCCTGTGGCAGCACTATAAGCGCGTAATTGAGCAGTTTGTTGCCCGGCCGGAGTGTTTAACCCGGGAGATCTCCCTGCTCAGTGCTGAGGAATACCAGCAGATCGTCGTTGACTGGAACCAGACCGACGCTCCCCTGCCCGAAGGCCAGGAAAGCCTCCTGCTGCACCAGTTGTTTGAACAGCAGGCCGAACAGTACCCGGATAACCTCTGTCTTGTATTTGAAGAGCAGCAGTTAACCAACCGGGAGGTCAACAACCGGGCCAACCAGCTGGCAATGATGATTCAGGAGACAATAAAAGCACAATGCGACGGTGTCATCCCACCGGAAACCTGTGTCATGGTCTGCTGTAAGCCCTGTCTTGAATTTAACATTGCTGCCATGGCGGTATTGAAGGCAGGGTGCGTGTATGTTCCGGTGAACCATACCGATCCGGTGGAACGTCTTCGTTTTATCTTTAATGACACACAATCCCGGATGGTATTGACGACGTCTCACCAACCCTGCTTCTGGGACAACCACGATAAACCGGATAGCGTTTCTGTCGTGATGCTGGACGACATATCATGGACAGACCAAACACTGTACAACCCGCCCGCACTGATCAGCCATGATCAACTCGCTTATATTATCTTCACCTCCGGCACCACCGGACAGCCAAAAGGGGTGATGATTTCACACGGGGCCAGTGTCAACTTTATTCAGGACTGCCTGGTTCGGTATCCCACGGATCACAGCGATGTTCTTATCCAGAAGATATCCCATGGGTTTGATGTTTCCATATGGGAAATATTTTTTAGTATGTCTTCAAAAGGGCATACGGTAATTGCTTCTCTTGATGCTCGCTATGACCCGGACACATTGGCGACCATGATCTGTCAACACTCTGTATCCATCATCATATTTGTTCCAACACAGCTGGAAAGATTTCTCAAAACCATTTCACAAAAAAGTTCAGATTCCCTTCAGTGTCTGAGGCTGGTTTTTGTCAGTGGAGAAACATTTGATGACGACCTTGCTCACCGGTTCATTACCGCCTGCCCACACCACACTCTGGTATTTAATGCCTACGGCCCAGCTGAGACTGCGGTTATCGCCACTACTGCCCAGGTGCGATTGAGCCCCGCTCAAAACAGGGATTCCCTATCCATTGGCAAGCCATTAACCAATACACGGGTCTATGTGCTGGATCAATATCTGCAGCCAGTCCCCGTCGGGATTCCAGGCGAACTGTATATCGGTGGTCACGGGTTGGCCCGTAGTTATCTGAATCAACCTGAGTTGACGAAAGCAGCCTTTATAGATGTGCCTTCGCTTCCGCCAGGAATACATGACCATGTCTATCGAACAGGTGACAAGGTCAAGTGGCTCAACAATGGCGAATTGCTCTACATAGGCCGTATCGATCAGCAGGTTAAAATCCGGGGGCACAGAATAGAGCCGGCTGAAATCGAACAGACACTGACGACCATACCCGGCATCACCAGGGCCTTTGTGCAACCACGCAGCCGAAGCAATGATTGGCAGGATCAGTATGACTACCTCGTCTGCTGGTATACCTGCGAACAGCCACAGGTTGAAGCTTCGCTACAGGCTCAATTGCGTCAGAAACTGCCAGAATACATGATCCCAAAGGCTTTTATTGCCGTTGAGTCATTCCCCATGACCCGCACTGGCAAACTGGATCGCAAGGCTCTGCCTGAACCAGAGATCAGCAGCCATGTGCAGTATGCTCCACCCACTACCCCCGACGAAACACGACTCTGTGACCTCTGGCAGGAACTGCTGAACATCGGGCAGATCGGTATACACGACAACTTCTTCCAGCTCGGCGGTGACTCCCTGCTGGCCATACGACTCTGCCAGTGTATTGGTCAGGTGTTTTCGATAGAGGTGCCCGTCGCCTTGCTGTTCCAGCACCCCACGGTCACGGCACTGGCTCAACACATTCAATCGCTGGAGACCCTGCCGCAGATGCAGCTGCCCGCCCTGGTGCCTGAACCTGATCACCGCTTTGAGCCCTTTCCCCTCAACGCCATTCAACAGGCCTACTGGCTCGGACGGCAGTCCGGTTTTGAGCTGGGACAGGTGGCTACGCAAGCTTACATGGAGTGGGATCTGGACGACATTGGACAGCTGGATGTTCGCCGCCTGGAGCAGGCATGGCAGACCCTGGTGGATCGCCACGATATGCTGCGTACCGTTATCCTGCCCTCCGGTGAGCAACAGGTACTGGCAGAAGTACCTGACTTTGCCCTTGCCATCACCGACCTGACCGCCCTGAATGACCCGGCGGCACTGGAACAGCATCTGCTGGCTATACGACAGAACGAGTCTCACCGGGTCAGCGATCCTGAACAATGGCCCCTGTTCGACTGTCAGTTGATTCGGTTACCCAACCAGCGTGGCCGCTTGCTGTTCCGTATGGACTCCCTGGTCGCTGACGCCGGCAGTTTCTTGCTGATCTTTGCCGAACTGGCCGATCGCTACCAACATCCGGAGGTTGTCTACCCGCCACTGCAGCTGACCTTCCGAGACTATTTGCTGGCAGTGCCGGAGGATCATCCGGCCCGTCTCCGGGACCGCGACTACTGGCTGGAACGGCTTGATACCCTGCCACCGGCACCCCAGTTACCGGTGACAGCCCTGGCACCTGAAGAACAACCGCGCTTTGTCCGGCGCTCCGGCACACTGTCGCCTGAACACTGGCAGGCACTGCAGAACCAGGCCCGTCAGCAGGGACTGACGGCCAATGCCGTCCTGTTAACCGCCTGGTCCCTGGTGCTGGCCCGCTGGTGCCGGGAACCGGCCATGACCCTGAACCTGACCACCTTCCAGCGACTGCCGGTGCATGAGGAGGTCGACCGGATCATTGGCGACTTCACCGCCCTGAGCCTGCTGGAAATTCACCCTGACCCCACTGTGGATTTCCTGTCGCAGGCCCAGCGTGTGCAACAACAGTTGTCGTCTGATTTATCACACCGGTTGTTCAGTGGCGTGGAGGTGCTCCGTGCCCTGCGCCAGCAAACCAGTACCGATGTCCTGATGCCCGTGGTCTTTACCTCCACCCTGGGGCTGGACCACCAGGCACTGGACACATTGATGGACAACCCGCTGTTCGGCACGCCCGGTTATGCCATCTCCCAGACCCCGCAGGTCTGGCTGGATCACCAGGTGATGGAGCTCAATGGTGCGTTGGTCTACAACTGGGATGCTGTCGAGCAGTTGTTTGACCCGGCCGTGCTGAACAGCCTGTTTGCCAGCTGGAACTCCCTGCTGCAGACCCTGGCGACCGCGCCACAGTGCTGGAAAGCACCGGTGCCCCCTTCCCTCCCACAACCGGATCTTGTCCTGTGGCAGGCATTAAACGACACGGATTATGCATGGGCGGATAATGACCGGGCCACCCTGCTGACGGACATTCTGCAACAGGCTGAACAACGGAGCAGGCAACCCGCCCTGGTCAGCAGTGATGAAACGCTGGATTACCAGACATTACTGGCCAGGGCCCGTTCACTGGCTGGCGTCATGATGGATCAGGGTGTTCAGCCCTGTAGCCCGGTGGCCATTTACCTGGAGAAAAGTGCCGGGCAGGTGACAGCGGTACTGGCGACCCTGTTGACCGGTGCCTTCTACGTGCCCCTGAACCCGGAATGGCCCATCGCCCGTATCCGGCAGGTGTTGGCGCAACTGGATCAGCCGGTGGTGGTGACCGATGCTGAATGGGCTGGTAATCTGCATTCGCTGGCGTCGGATGCCGTGACCATGCTGCTGATTGACGACGGTGAACCAGCCAATCATCAGGTCGAATTACCCCGTACCCAACCGGACGACCTGGCCTACATCATCTTCACTTCCGGTTCCACCGGCACCCCCAAAGGCGTCATGATGACCCACCGGGCGGTGCTGAATACGCTCCGGGATGTGAACCGTCGTGTGTCACTGAACGCTGAAGACCGGGTATACGGCTTGTCCGCCCTCTCTTTTGACCTGTCGGTGTGGGATATCTTTGGTACGCTCTGTGCCGGGGCCACCCTGGTATTACCGGACAACTGCCTGGTGAAATCGCCTCAACACTGGCGTCACCAGGTAGAACAGCACCGGGTCACGGTCTGGAATACCGTCCCTGCGCTGGCGGAACTGCTGATTGAAGCGGCACCGGCGGGTGCCCTGGGCAGCCTGCGCCTGGCCCTGCTCAGTGGTGACTGGATTCCCCTGACCCTGCCGGACAGGCTGCGTGAGGCAGCACCGGGCATTCAGGTGCTCGCCCTGGGTGGCGCAACGGAAGCGGCCATCTGGTCCAACTGCTTTACCGTGACGGATACCGTAACGGAGAGTAAACAACACTGGTCATCCATTCCCTACGGCACGCCGCTGGCTAACCAGCAGTTCTACATTCTGCAGCCGGACAGTCGGCTACTGTGCCCACCGGGGGTGACCGGTGAGCTGTGCATCGGTGGTGCCGGGCTGGCGCAGGGCTACCTGGGTGACCCGCAAAAGACAGCGTCCGCCTTTATTGAGCATCCAGACTATGGTCATTTATACCGGACCGGTGACCTGGGGCATCTTGATGGGGAAGGCCTCCTGGTCTTTGAAGGGCGGGAAGATACCCAGGTGAAAATCCATGGACACCGGGTGGAGCTGGGTGAGTTAGAAGCGTCGCTGAAACAACTTCCCGGACTCAAGGATGCTGTTGTTATTGCCAGGGATAATCAGCTGGTTGCCTGGGTAACTCCAGATAGTCCCAATGCTGTTCTATTCAGCCCTGTACCACCACCGGGATTGCAGTTTGATAATTCAATCATTCAACACCATCTGAGCAAGCCGGATAATGAAGCGGAGAAATCGCTTCAACGCACAATCTGTGGCCGTGAGCTTTCATCCACTGATGCCAACCATTATTTTCACCAGCACATAAAAATCCAATGTCGTATTTTCACCCTGACGCTCTGTGAGATGTTCGATAACCTGAGGCTTTTTAGTAAGCCCGGTGAAGCACTGACCGTACAACAGGTCATGGCCCATGGTTCTATTCTGCCCCGCTTTACACGTTGGTTAACACGTTGCCTGAACCATCTTGTCAGTGAGAACATCCTGACCGGCCAAAAGCCGCATCCGGAAAATGATGCCGTGCCCTATCGGTGCCTGATACCAGTAAAAACATATCTGGCTACTCATAACAAACAAAACAACCAAAACAACCAAAACAACCAAAACAACCAACCGACCGGGAGTGTTAATAGCCTTGATCTGATTTCTATTATTACGGGTCGAAGGCATGCAGCAGAAATCTACCTTACAGAGAATACTGACATTATGTACCAGCATTCTCACCTTTATTGCTTTCAACAAATCGAAAAACTGATCACAGCCTTGTTGGCCACCTCAGGCAGCCAGCAGGATAGCCCGGTCCGATGCCTGGAAATTGGGGCAGGCATGGGGTCATTGACACGCCATATTATACCTCTCCTGCGTGAATCCAATCATGAATTTAACTATGTCTTTACGGATGTATCCGACCTCTTTCTCAAGGAAGCACGAGCAGAGTACGGTGACACATGCATGGAATATCGTTTTTTTGATCTTAATAAAGCATCATCACTCCAGGGTATAAACCCGGCAAGCTTCGATTTCATATTCGCCTCAAACAGTTTGCACGTTGCTCACGTTATTGATCATGCCCTTGAAGATATTCGCAGCCTGCTAAGCCCCGGGGGAGTCTTGTTCTTCATTGAAGGGTGTACATATTGGCCACAAATGGATCTATTTAAAGGCCTTCAGGTAGGCAGTGATGAATATCAGGACGATCGTGAACATGACTTATTAAGTGAAAATCAGTGGCTTGATCGACTCAACCGTCTGTTCTCTGTTGCCCAGAGCGGTGCAACCCCCACAGGCGGTCTGGCAGCCGCTTTGGATTTACGGCTTTTTGTGGCCAGGCAATCGAACCAGGTTCTGGGGCTTGACGCAGAGAAAGTTCGGGGATTACTGTCTCAACAACTCCCTGAGTGGATGCTGCCACAGCACGTGCATATGTTACAGACACTCCCCAGGTTAGCCAGTGGAAAAATAGATCGAAAACAGTTTTCCAGCGTTGAATCCATACCAGAGAGAAAACAGTACACGGCGCCCGGCACACCTAGCGAAACACGACTCTGTGACCTCTGGCAGGAACTGCTGAACATTGAGCAGATCGGCATACACGACAACTTCTTCCAGCTCGGCGGTGACTCACTGCTGGCCATACGACTCTGCCAGCGTATTTCCCAGGCGCTGTCGGTGGACGTACCAGTCGCCCTGTTGTTCCAGCATCCGACCATTGCCCGGCTGGCTCCGGAACTGACCCGGGATATTGAGCCGATACCGGCCCGCCACCTGAGCCAGGCGCCCATGTCCTTCGCGCAACAGCGTCTCTGGTTTATCGAACAGTATGAGCAGGGGACTGCCGCCTATCACATTCCCATGGTGCTGAAACTCCATCAGCCAAAACAGGCACAAACGCTGGTCGGGGCCTTGCAACTACTGGTTCAACGTCATAAAACCCTGAGGACTTTTTTCAGCACGGATGATGATGGTCAGCCTCTGCAACAAGTTCAGAAAGACCCATTACCGGTTGAGCAAAAAACACTGGCTAAAGCGGAGTTAAACCCGGCTCTGTCCCGTTCCATTAACACACCGTTTAATCTCAGCACTCAGTATCCGCTTCGCGTCGTCTGGTTTACGGTCAGTGATAATCCGTCAGGCGCTGCCTCTGAAACCCGTCAGGAAGAAGACATTTTCCTGTTACTCTTTCATCACATTGCCGTGGACGGCTGGTCCCTGGAAGTTCTTTCCAGAGAGCTGACACTATTGATGGGCGTGATGGGCGCACTGCCATCCCACCAGAATACGCCGGAAACCGTGCTTCCCGAATTGCCCATCGATTACCTGGACTTCACCCTCTGGCAGCAGGAAACCTGGCGGGACCAGCTGCTGGAAACCCAGACCCGATGGTGGCAGCAGGAACTGGCAGACCTGGAACCCCTGAAACTGCCACTGGATTATCCTCGACCACGGCAAATCGACTACCGCGGTGGCCATTGCCAATGTTCGCTGTCACCGGAACTCTCTACGCAGTTGCGCCAACTGGCCAATCGTGAAAATACCACCCTGTACACGGTCATGCTCAGTGCCTTTGCCGTACTGCTCAGCCGTTACTGCAGTCAGGACGATGTTGCCGTTGGTAGCCCGGTCGCCAATCGCCAGCACCCGCAGCTGGAATCCCTTGCCGGTTTTTTTGCCAACACCCTGGTGATCCGTACCCGGCTTGCCCCTGAACAGACCTGTCGTGAACTGATTCGCCAGGTGCACCAATCAGTCGCCGTCGTGCAACAGCATCAGGATATTCCCTTTGAGCAGCTGGTTGATCAGTTGCAGGTAGAACGGGACCCTTCCCGTCACCCGCTGTTCCAGGTGATGTTTGCCGTGCAGCACTTTACCCTGGCTCAAGGTCAGGGCATATCACAGCTTCCCCTGCCACCGGAGGCACAGACTACAAAGTTTGACCTGACCCTGATGGTGGATGACCAGGAAGACAGACTTCATGCCAATATCGAATACGCAACAGCCCTGTTCCGGGAAGAGACCGTAACACGCCTGTGGCAGCACTATAAGCGCGTACTTGAGCAGTTTATTGCCCGGCCTGAGTGTTTAACCCGGGAGATCTCCCTGCTCAGTGTTGAGGAATACCAGCAGATCGTCGTTGACTGGAACCAGACCGACGCTCTCCTGCCCGAAGGCCAGGAAAGCCTCCTGCTGCACCAGTTGTTTGAACAGCAGGCCAAACAGTATCCCAATAACCTCTGTCTTGTATTTGAAGAGCAGCAGTTAACCAACCGGGAGGTCAACAACCGGGCCAACCAGCTGGCAATGATGATTCAGGAGACAATAAAAGCACAATGCGACGGTGTCATCCCACCGGAAACCTGTGTCATGGTCTGCTGTAAGCCCTGTCTTGAATTTAACATTGCTGCCATGGCGGTATTGAAGGCAGGGTGCGTGTATGTTCCGGTGAACCATACCGACCCAATTGAACGTCTTCGTTTTATCCTCAATGACACAGGATCCCGGGTGGTGTTGACAACGTCTCACCAACCATCATTCTGGGACAGTCCTGATCATCAGGAAAACGTTTCTGCAGTAATGCTGGATAAAATATTATGGGCTGATCTGACACGGCACAATCCGGACTCACTGGTTACCAAAGACCACCTCGCCTATATAATCTACACCTCCGGCACCACTGGTCAGCCTAAAGGTGTGATGATTTCACACGGGGCCAGTGTCAACTTTATTCAGGACTGCCTGGTTCGGTATCCCACGGATCACAGCGATGTTCTTATCCAGAAGATATCCCATGGGTTTGATGTTTCCATATGGGAAATATTATTTAGTATGTCTTCAAAAGGGCATACAGTCATTGCTTCGCTTGATGCTCGCTATGATCCAGACACATTGGCGACCATGATCTGTAAACACTCTGTATCCATCATCATGTTTGTTCCAACACAGCTGGAAAGATTTCTCAAAACCATTTCACAAAAAAGTTCAGATTCTCTTCAGTGTCTGAGGCTGGTTTTGGTCAGTGGAGAAACATTTAATGACGACCTTGCTCACCGGTTCATTACCGTCTGCCCACACCACACTCTGGTATTTAATGCCTACGGCCCAACTGAGACTGGGGTTGCCACTACTGCCCAGGTGCGATTGAGTCCCGCTCAAAACAGGGATTCCCTATCCATTGGCAAGCCATTAACCAATACACGGGTCTATGTGCTGGATCAATACCTGCAGCCAGTCCCCGTCGGCATTCCAGGCGAACTGTATATCGGTGGTCACGGGTTGGCCCGTGGTTATCAGAATCAACCTGAGTTGACGAAAGCAGCCTTTATAGATGTGCCTTCGCTTCCAATACACGGCCATGTCTATCGAACAGGTGACAAGGTCAAGTGGCTCGACAATGGCGAATTGCTTTACATAAGCCGTATCGATCAGCAGGTTAAAATCCGGGGGCACAGAATAGAGCCGGCTGAAATCGAACAGACACTGACGACCATACCCGGCATCACCAGGGCCTTTGTGCAACCACGCAGCCGAAGCAATGATTCTCAGGATCAGTATGACTACCTCGTCTGCTGGTATACCTGCGAACAGCCACAGGTTGAAGCGTCGCTACAGGCTCAATTGCGTCAGAAACTGCCAGAATACATGATCCCAAAGGCTTTTATTGCCGTTGAGTCATTCCCCATGACCCGCACTGGCAAACTGGATCGCAAGGCTCTGCCTGAACCAGAGATCAGCAGCCATGTGCAGTATGCCCCACCCACTACCCCCGACGAAACACGACTCTGTGACCTCTGGCAGGAACTGCTGAACATCGCGCAGATCGGCATACACGACAACTTCTTCCAGCTCGGCGGTGACTCCCTGCTGGCCATACGACTCTGCCAGCGTATTGCCCAGGCGCTGTCGGTGGACGTGCCAGTCGCCCTGTTGTTCCAGCATCCGACCATTGCCCGGCTGGCTCCGGAACTAACCCGGGATATTGAGCCGATACCGGCCCGCCACCTGAGCCAGGCGCCCATGTCCTTCGCGCAACAGCGTCTCTGGTTTATCGAACAGTATGAGCAGGGGACTGCCGCCTATCACATTCCCATGGTGCTGAAACTCCATCAGCCAAAGCAGGCACAAACGCTGGTCGGGGCCTTGCAACTACTGGTTCAACGCCATAAAACCCTAAGGACTTTTTTCAGCACGGATGATGATGGTCAGCCTCTGCAACAAGTTCAGAAAGGCCCATTACCGGTTGAGCAAAAAACACTGGCTAAAGCGGAGTTAAGCCCGGCTCTGTCCCGTTCCATTAACACACCGTTTAATCTCAGCACTCAGTATCCGCTTCGCGTCGTCTGGTTTACGGTCAGTGATAATCCGTCGGGCGCTGCGTCTGAAACCGGTCAGGAAGAGGACATTTTCCTGTTACTCTTTCATCACATTGCCGTGGACGGCTGGTCCCTGGAAATGCTTTCCAGAGAGCTGACACTATTGATGGGCGCGCTGTCATCCCACCAGAATACGCCGGAAACCGTGCTTCCCGAATTGCCCATCGATTACCTGGACTTCACCCTCTGGCAGCAGGAAACCTGGCAGGACCAGCTGCTGGAAACCCAGACCCGATGGTGGCAGCAGGAACTGGCAGACCTGGAACCCCTGAACCTGCCACTGGATTATCCTCGACCACGGCAAATCGACTACCGCGGTGGCCATTGCCAATGTTCGCTGTCACCGGAACTCTCTGCGCAGTTGCGCCAATTGGCCAATCGTGAAAATACCACCCTGTACACGGTCATGCTCAGTGCCTTTGCCGTACTGCTCAGCCGTTACTGCAGTCAGGACGATGTTGCCGTTGGTAGCCCGGTCGCCAATCGCCAGCACCCGCAGCTGGAATCCCTTGCCGGTTTTTTTGCCAACACCCTGGTGATCCGTACCCGGCTTGCCCCTGAACAGACCTGCTGTGAACTGATTCGCCAGGTGCACCAATCAGTCGCCGTCGTGCAACAGCATCAGGATATTCCCTTTGAGCAGCTGGTTGATCAGTTGCAGGTAGAACGGGACACTTCCCGTCACCCGCTGTTCCAGGTGATGTTTGCTGTGCAGCACTTTACCCTGGCTCAAGGTCAGGGCATATCACAGCTTCCCCTGCCACCGGAGGCACAGACTACAAAGTTTGACCTGACCCTGATGGTGGATGACCAGGAAGACAGACTTCATGCCAATCTCGAATACGCAACAGCCCTGTTCCGGGAAGAGACCGTAACATGCCTGTGGCAGCACTATAAGCGCGTACTTGAGCAGTTTGTTGCCCGGCCGGAGTGTTTAACCCGGGAGATCTCCCTGCTCAGTGTTGAGGAATACCAGCAGATCGTCGTTGACTGGAACCAGACCGACGCTCCCCTGCCCGAAGGCCAGGAAAGCCTCCTGCTGCACCAGTTGTTTGAACAGCAGGCCGAACAGTACCCGGATAACCTCTGTCTTGTATTTGAAGAGCAGCAGTTAACCAACCGGGAGGTCAACAACCGGGCCAACCAGCTGGCAATGATGATTCAGGAGACAATAAAAGCACAATGCGGCGGTGTCATCCCACCGGAAACCTGTGTCATGGTCTGCTGTAAGCCCTGTCTTGAATTTAACCTTGCTGCCATGGCGGTATTGAAGGCAGGGTGCGTGTATGTTCCGGTGAACCATACCGACCCAATTGAACGTCTTCGTTTTATCCTCAATGACACAGGATCCCGGGTGGTGTTGACAACGTCTCACCAACCATCATTCTGGGACAGTCCTGATCATCAGGAAAACGTTTCTGCAGTAATGCTGGATAAAATATTATGGGCTGATCTGACACGGCACAATCCGGACTCACTGGTTACCAAAGACCACCTCGCCTATATAATCTACACCTCCGGCACCACTGGTCAGCCTAAAGGTGTCATGATTTCACATGCTGCCAGTGTCAACTTTATTCAGGACTGCCTGGTTCGGTATCCCACGGATCACAGCGATGTTCTTATCCAGAAGATATCCCATGGGTTTGATGTTTCCATATGGGAAATATTATTTAGTATGTCTTCAAAAGGGCATACAGTCATTGCTTCGCTTGATGCTCGCTATGATCCAGACACATTGGCGACCATGATCTGTAAACACTCTGTATCCATCATCATGTTTGTTCCAACACAGCTGGAAAGATTTCTCAAAACCATTTCACAAAAAAGTTCAGATTCTCTTCAGTGTCTGAGGCTGGTTTTGGTCAGTGGAGAAACATTTAATGACGACCTTGCTCACCGGTTCATTACCGTCTGCCCACACCACACTCTGGTATTTAATGCCTACGGCCCAACTGAGACTGGGGTTGCCACTACTGCCCAGGTGCGATTGAGTCCCGCTCAAAACAGAGATTCCCTATCCATTGGCAAGCCATTAACCAATACACGGGTCTATGTGCTGGATCAATACCTGCAGCCAGTCCCCGTCGGCATTCCAGGCGAACTGTATATCGGTGGTCACGGGTTGGCCCGTGGTTATCTGAATCAACCTGAGTTGACGAAAGCAGCCTTTATGGATGTGCCTTCGCTTCCGCCAGGAATACATGGCCATGTCTATCGAACAGGTGACAAGGTCAAGTGGCTCGACAATGGCGAATTGCTTTACATAGGCCGTATCGATCAGCAGGTTAAAATCCGGGGGCACAGAATAGAGCCGGCTGAAATCGAACAGACACTGACGACCATACCCGGCATCACCAGGGCCTTTGTGCAACCACGCAGCCGAAGCAATGGTTCGCAGGATCAGTATGACTACCTCGTCTGCTGGTATACCTGCGAACAGCCACAGGTTGAAGCGTCGCTACAGGCTCAATTGCGTCAGAAACTGCCAGAATACATGATCCCAAAGGCTTTTATTGCCGTTGAGTCATTCCCCATGACCCGCACTGGCAAACTGGATCGCAAGGCTCTGCCTGAACCAGAGATCAGCAGCCATGTGCAGTATGCCCCACCCACTACCCCCGACGAAACACGACTCTGTGACCTCTGGCAGGAACTGCTGAACATCGCGCAGATCGGCGTACACGACAACTTCTTCCAGCTCGGCGGTGACTCCCTGCTGGCCATACGACTCTGCCAGCGTATTGCCCAGGCGCTGTCGGTGGACGTGCCAGTCGCCCTGTTGTTCCAGCATCCGACCATTGCCCGGCTGGCTCCGGAACTAACCCGGGATATTGAGCCGATACCGGCCCGCCACCTGAGCCAGGCGCCCATGTCCTTCGCGCAACAGCGTCTCTGGTTTATCGAACAGTATGAGCAGGGGACTGCCGCCTATCACATTCCCATGGTGCTGAAACTCCATCAGCCAAAGCAGGCACAAACGCTGGTCGGGGCCTTGCAACTACTGGTTCAACGCCATAAAACCCTAAGGACTTTTTTCAGCACGGATGATGATGGTCAGCCTCTGCAACAAGTTCAGAAAGGCCCATTACCGGTTGAGCAAAAAACACTGGCTAAAGCGGAGTTAAACCCGGCTCTGTCCCGTTCCATTAACACACCGTTTAATCTCAGCACTCAGTATCCGCTTCGCGTCGTCTGGTTTACGGTCAGTGATAATCCGCCAGGCGCTGCGTCTGAAATCCGTCAAGAAGAAGACATTTTCCTGTTACTCTTTCATCACATTGCCGTGGACGGCTGGTCCCTGGAAATGCTTTCCAGAGAGCTGACACTATTGATGGGCGTGATGGGCGCACTGCCATCCCACCAGAATACGCCGGAAACCGTGCTTCCCGAATTGCCCATCGATTACCTGGACTTCACCCTCTGGCAGCAGGAAACCTGGCAGGACCAGCTGCTGGAAACCCAGACCCGATGGTGGCAGCAGGAACTGGCAGACCTGGAACCCCTGAACCTGCCACTGGATTATCCTCGACCACGGCAAATCGACTACCGCGGTGGCCATTGCCAATGTTCGCTGTCACCGGAACTCTCTGCGCAGTTGCGCCAACTGGCCAATCGTGAAAATACCACCCTGTACACGGTCATGCTCAGTGCCTTTGCCGTACTGCTCAGCCGTTACTGCAGTCAGGACGATGTTGCCGTTGGTAGCCCGGTCGCCAATCGCCAGCACCCGCAGCTGGAATCCCTTGCCGGTTTTTTTGCCAACACCCTGGTGATCCGTACCCGGCTTGCCCCTGAACAGACCTGCTGTGAACTGATTCGCCAGGTGCACCAATCAGTCGCCGTCGTGCAACAGCATCAGGATATTCCCTTTGAGCAGCTGGTTGATCAGTTGCAGGTAGAACGGGACCCTTCCCGTCACCCGCTGTTCCAGGTGATGTTTGCTGTGCAGCACTTTACCCTGGCTCAAGGTCAGGGCATATCACAGCTTCCCCTGCCACCGGAGGCACAGACTACAAAGTTTGACCTGACCCTGATAGTGGATGACCAGCAAGACAGACTTCATGCCAATCTCGAATACGCAACAGCCCTGTTCCGGGAAGAGACCGTAACACGCCTGTGGCAGCACTATAAGCGGGTACTTGAGCAGTTTGTTGCCCGGCCGGAGTGTTTAACCCGGGAGATCTCCCTGCTCAGTGTTGAGGAATACCAGCAGATCGTCGTTGACTGGAACCAGACCGACGCTCCCCTGCCCGAAGGCCAGGAAAGCCTCCTGCTGCACCAGTTGTTTGAACAGCAGGCCGAACAGTACCCGGATAACCTCTGTCTTGTATTTGAAGAGCAACAGTTAACCAACCGGGAGGTCAACAACCGGGCCAACCAGCTGGCAATGATGATTCAGGAGACAATAAAAGCACAATGCGACGGTGTCATCCCGCCGGAAACCTGTGTCACGGTCTGCTGTAAGCCCTGTCTTGAATTTAACCTTGCTGCCATGGCGGTATTGAAGGCAGGGTGCGTGTATGTCCCGGTGAACCATACCGATCCGGTGGAACGTCTTCGTTTTATCTTTAATGACACACAATCCCGGATGGTGTTGACGACGTCTCACCAACCCTGCTTCTGGGACAACCACGATGAACCGGATAGCGTTTCTGTCGTGATGCTGGACGACATATCATGGACAGAGCAAACACTGTACAACCCGCCCGCACTGATCAGCCATGATCAACTCGCTTATATTATCTTCACCTCCGGCACCACCGGACAGCCAAAAGGGGTGATGATTTCACACGGGGCCAGTGTCAACTTTATTCAGGACTGCCTGATTCGGTATCCCACGGATCACAGCGATGTTCTTATCCAGAAGATATCCCATGGGTTTGATGTTTCCATATGGGAAATATTATTTAGTATGTCTTCAAAAGGGCATACAGTCATTGCTTCGCTTGATGTTCGCTATGACCCGGACACATTAGCGACCACGATCTGTCAACACTCTGTATCCATCATCATATTTGTTCCAACACAGCTGGAAAGATTTCTCAAAACCATTTCACAAAAAAGTTCAGATTCTCTTCAGTGTCTGAGGCTGGTTTTTGTCATTGGAGAAACATTTAATGACGACCTTGCTCACCGGTTCATTACCGCCTGCCCACACCACACTCTGGTATTTAACGCCTACGGCCCAGCTGAGACTGCGGTTGTCGCCACTACTGCCCAGGTGCGATTGAGCCCCACTCAAAACAGGGATTACCTATCCATTGGCAAGCCATTAACCAATACACAGGTCTATGTGCTGGATCAATACCTGCAGCCAGTCCCCGTCGGCATTCCAGGCGAACTGTATATCGGTGGTCACGGGTTGGCCCGTGGTTATCTGAATCAACCTGAGTTGACGAAAGCAGCCTTTATAGATGTGCCTTCGCTTCCGCCAGGAATACATGGCCATGTCTATCGAACAGGTGACAAGGTCAAGTGGCTCGACAATGGCGAATTGCTTTACATAGGCCGTATCGATCAGCAGGTTAAAATCCGGGGGCACAGAATAGAGCCGGCTGAAATCGAACAGACACTGACGACCATACCCGGCATCACCGGGGCCTTTGTGCAACCACGCAGCCGACGCAATGATTCGCAGGATCAGTATGACTACCTCGTCTGCTGGTATACCTGCGAACAGCCACAGGTTGAAGCTTCGCTACAGGCTCAATTGCGTCAGGAACTGCCAGAATACATGATCCCAAAGGCTTTTATTGCCGTTGAGTCATTCCCCATGACCCGCACTGGCAAACTGGATCGCAAGGCTCTGCCTGAACCAGAGATCAGCAGTCATGTGCAGTACGCTCCACCCACTACCCTCGACGAAACACGACTCTGTGACCTCTGGCAGGAACTGCTGAACATTGAGCAGATCGGCATACACGACAACTTCTTCCAGCTCGGCGGTGACTCCCTGCTAGCCATACGACTTTGCCAGCGTATTGCCCAGGCGCTGTCGGTGGACGTACCAGTCGCCCTGTTGTTCCAGCATCCGACCATTGCCCGGCTGGCTCCGGAACTGACCCGGGATATTGAGCCGATACCGGCTCGCCACCTGAGCCAGGCGCCCATGTCCTTCGCGCAACAACGTCTCTGGTTTATCGAACAGTATGAGCAAGGGACTGCTGCATACCATATCCCCTGGGTATTAAAACTTTCTGACGCTCAATCCTGCAAGAGATTTATCGCCTCGGTGCAACAACTGGTCCACCGCCATAAAGCACTTCGTACCTGCTTCGCGACCACTGAGGATGGTGAAATGATTCAACAGGTACACGAACAGACATTGAGCGTTGATTACCGGCAAATCAATGACAACGAACTTAGCTCTATTATTCACAAGGAAATCAATACGCCTTTTGATCTGACCTCCCAATACCCTCTGCGGCTGCTATGGTTGTCTGCGGATAGTAAGACACCTGACAAGACAGACCATTTTTTGTTATTACTCTTTCATCATATTGCAATTGATGCCTGGTCCCTCGAGATCCTCTCTAAAGAACTAAGCCAGTTGTTAGCCACCGGTCCCCATACTAAAAATAGTACTGAGGCATCTCTCCCCGAACCTGATATTGATTCTCTGGATTTTTCGGTTTGGGAACAGGAAAATCTGCCCCTCTCATTAATTAAGGAGCAACAACGTTGGTGGCGGCATGAACTTGATGGTCTAAGACCCCTTCATCTGCCAACCGATTACCCCCGACCACCACAATTTGATTATCGTGGACACGTTAAATCTTTTGTATTGTCAGAAGAGCTATCGGATCAATTGCGGAGTCTGGCAAAGCAAGAAGCGGTTACCATCTTCAGTATTATGCTTAGTGCCTTTAGCCTATTGTTATGCCGGTACAGTGATACAGATGATATTGCAATTGGTACTCAGGTAGCTACAAGAAACCATCCACAACTTAAAACACTGGTTGGATTTTTAGTACACACTGCAGTCATAAGAACAAACATCGCACCGGACAAAGGATTAAGTCAGCTAATATCTGACTGCCATAAGAAAGTTACATATGTTAATCAGCTTAAAGAACTGCCTTTTCAACATATAGTAGAAGCTCTCAATAATCCCCGAAGCTCTGAGAAAAACCCTTTGTTTCAGGTTATGTTTAATGTACAACATTTTGATTACACTGAAATTCACGGCACTGAAAACATCCATTATCAAAGAGACACAACCTGGTTTGACCTGAAGTTGGTTATTGATGACAAACCATCCTGTATGATTGCTCAATTAGACTACGCAACCTCTTGTTTCAAAGAAGAAACCATCAATTATCTCTGGACAAACTATATCCATATTTTAAATAGGATGGTGAATAACTCAGACGGTAAACTATCGGATATTCAGCTGTCTGCCAGAAAAAGCCTGCAATGTCCTGAAACTGACGATCATACATCTTTATCTGAATCTGATCGAAAATCATTATACGTCTACGAACCTCCTACATCCAAAGCAAGTACTGCGCTCACTCCCATTCAAACAAAAGAGATTAAGGAAATCTGGCAAAGCATATTATCTTTATCTAAAGATTCCATTAATGATCATGACAGTTTTTTTGAACTAGGGGGAAGCTCCCTTCAGGCGGTCTTTATGAGCAAGCAAATTGAGAAAAAATCAGGCAAGAGACTTTACCTTCCATCATTCTTCAACAACCCCACAATTAAAGGCATCAAATATCTTATAGATTCTCACGACTAATTGTTTTATGTGCTTTAAAGTTCAATTCAGCAAGTTATAAAATCTGCCAATCTTGCCTGATAATGGCGCGTCAGTGGCGGCTAAAAATTACCAATGCTCTTATCTGATCAACTATACAGTTGACCAGATAAGAGCAGTTTTCCTGAATAATAAACGACAAATAACCACTAAAGTTCAGAGCTCAACATGAAAGGTGGAGCCCGCCAGAAAATACTGGGAAGCCTGACCAGTCAAGGCTTTCTGATTGCTTTAAAAGCCCACTGTGTCATAGGATAGTTGTCCCGGTTACTGATTAACCAATAATGTTAGCCTCAATATTTCACGAATTCCCTGGCGGGTGGTAGACACCACCACTGCCGGGATGATGAGAGTACCCCTTTCTGGAATTATCCCGAGGTTTGCTATTCGCGAGGGTTGGAACCGATATAGGCAAAAATATGAGTTTGAAATAGAAAAGATAAACGATCGTACAACTTTATTTATTTGAAGTCGGTATAAGGACGCCACTTCTCAAAAAAACCGAATATAAAACCGGACTTGGATGCCGAGTCTGGTGGATCAGGCTGTCTCTTGTCTGGGGATTAAATAGAACGTTGGTTTTTGTCAAACTCTAAAATCGAGGTTTTAGTTGATAAGTCTGGATTTACACAAGAACCTTGTGTGCCATATGGCTGGCAAAAAAAAGGAAAACAAATCAAACATATACAATAGTTAATATATTACCTCTATGAAGACAACTGCATCCACACGCTTGAAAACCATGTCCGTATGATGGTGATAAATTTTCAATAACCCGCAGATACGCAAGCCCACCTAAAGTACAATTCAGAACCTCTGCAGCATCAAAATAAAAGAGCTTACCGACCAGTGGATATAATGCTTTGAAAAGACTCTCTTTAAGAGAAAAAACCATGGAGGTATTTATTCTCTGTAGCCAACGCGAAAACTCTTTTACAACAAATCGTTTTCTCTCATCAGGCAATAATACCAAATCCACCAGCGCATCCATCTGGTCATAAGGTACAATTTGTTCCAAATCAAGCCCGATACCCTTCAATCGACCATAAGTACTCATCACGACAGAAGCAACATTATGATCACTGTGGCTGAGAGAACCCACTACGCCTTCCGGCCAGATGGGTGATCCTGATATACTACTACCGGGTGTTAACCAGCAACCTAGTAACCGATTTATTGCATCAGCAGCGCACATTCTTCCCGCTAAATACTCAGCCCTACGGCTTTTGACAGAAGAAAAATACGATTCCGGCAGCGATTGGGTCAAGCTAGCTATTGTAGCTTCGCAAACAATACTTTGATCAAACCGCCCTGAGGTAAAACACATATTCTGCTTCATTAAATGGGGCCATGGAATCTGCCGATCTACATCCTTCAAACCATGAAAATTCTTGTTCTCTGATAATGCATCAATCATATGTCATTGTTTAAGTAGCGCTAACTATGTTAGGTCTTCGTTTTTTCAGAAGCTGATACCCGAGAACGGACGGCAGCCAACACGTTTAGAGGCATAATCACACTGGTAATTACAATTTTCATCCCATCGACATGGATACCATCTAACCAGACACCCTGCTCCAAAAACTGCTGTTGGTACGCAGCTGATTCTCAGTTATTGTCGCTTCCAACAAATCAGCCATTTCTTCAGATTGAGGTACTGTCGAAAACAAAGTACTCTTAAATCCAGCTTTATCCACCTTGCCTGGAGTTTCACTCTAACCATGATTCACGACACTTCACTTTAGCCCACGCTCAACTGATATGGCAAGAGCTAGTCTCTTCCAACATGAAATGAGCCTAAAGGGGTCTCCTGTTTCCAGCATGAAATGAGCATCACGCTTTTGGATCTTTCGTCCATTATTACTGGATGAAAATCATCATGAACACGAGGCTAATTAGTGCCTGCCCGAAAACCCACAAATAATCCAATACAGCAGGCAGCAGCCAAATTTTTTTGAATTAAAATTTAGCCTACTCATTTGAGGGTGCTACTTTTTGGTTAATTTCTGTTCATTTTATGAACAACTTCCCGATTTTTGAGCACAGGGCATCCTCACCCAAAGGTGAACCTGGTCGCCAACAAGCCCGTTTCTCTTTTCAGGCCGCTTTTTTACTTGTCTGGGCTGCCTACTTTTGCAGCAAGGTACCCAATCGATGCAGATTGGTTCCCAGAACTGCCAGTGACACATAACAACGGAAGCCATCAATGCCAGTATCCGGGCATCGGTCCAGCCCATGCTGTTCGAGGGCATTAATGTCAGATTCTACAGCGGAGTGCTTCCTTTTTGCCCTGATAAACTCCGGGTGTCGCTCACGAAGTCTATCCTGTTTCGACCACCTGCCTTTTTTTGGCAACACGGCCCGGTCGAGAAATTCTTTCAGTTTTTCAAGGTTTTCTTTGACCAGAAACCTCGGTCATAACTGACTTGAGATACCTGGGGAAATCGCTGTTTGGTACCTTCCGCAATAAGTACAGTCACTTGGTCGTCCGTCTGTTTTTCCATAACCAGATGGTGCAGGGTAAAGCCAAACTAATCCTGCAATACGCAGACTCTGAGGCCAAGCTCCATAGGGGTTCCAGCCTTACCTTTGCTGATCCATTCGGTATGACGTTCGAACAAAGAAAAAACCTTCTCATTATGAGGGACGCTTTCATGGTTTAATACACGAGGGACAATCAGCTGACACTGGTAGTATGAATCTTTTACCCAACGTTCCAGTTCTTTTAGCCGCACGTCTCCCGGCGTACGTGCTCTCAGGAGCTTTAAGGTGATTTCTGCCTTGCTAATAAGCTTCTGGCTGTAGGCAACATAGTCGGCATGGGCCGCTTCAATATCATTCTGCCGAGCATCCCGAAGCGCCTCTCTGGTCGAGGTGGATCGTTTCAGGTTGCGGGCTTTGTGAAATTGCTTCTTATGCTGCACCTGCAAGTAGCGGCTCTGCCGCCACAGGCTTTCATGCTGCTCCGAAGACAGAGTGGTTGCCCACTCTATCATCTTGCGCGTGGCATCCCTGAGCAGGTTGATATCCGTCGGAAAGTGAACCTTGGTTTTTACGACGAACGAGTCAGCGCGGGCGCATAGCCGCTCTTCTTTTTTTTTACCAGCTGGTGACCGGCATTGACGACGACCTGATTGATTTGATCAAGGATTTCCGGTGTGAACAGCGAGATATTGTCTTGCAAAGTTTGCAGTTTGTACTGATGCTCACAATAAGGCCCATGGCCCAGCATCTTTCGGAGAGTTCCATGCTCGTTGGCCAGCTCAAGAAGCCGGTCGTAGTCGCAGTTAATGACCAGCCGCAAAGTGCCAAAAACCAACACCCTCCAGAGATCCATTCCGGGACGCCCGTTACCTTGGTCGGCAGTTATCATACCCTCAAGCACGTGAAAAACCTGGTTCCTCAACTCGATATTTGTTCAGATATACTGCAATGCCAGGAGTAATCGAGGAATATCGTCCCTTGACCTGAGGTTGAATGTGATGGCAGAGATGTCAACCTCGCCAAGCTGCATTTGTGGGTTGATGGTTTGGCGCATAAGTGGAAAAGGCTCGTTGTGGAAAATCTTCGTTCCTTATATTGAGCTATAAGCCTATGTTTTCAAGTGCTTGAGGGTTTTCGGACAGGCACTACCTAAGGAAAGTAATTCAGAGAAGCAAGAGGTTGCTTAAAACTGTCGTAGATCAATAATAAACTTCAAAAGCATCAGACTGACTGGAAATCATCCGGCCAGCCTGTAGAAATAAGAATCAGGACATTTCCCGTTCAACCACCATGGCCAGTCTTTCGGTGTGAGCACGAACTTCTTCGGCATTCTCACCCTCTACCATGACACGGATAACAGGCTCAGTGCCGGAAGGCCTCAAGAGTACACGACCACGACCTGCCAGTTCAGTTTCAGACTGTCGCACAGCGGCAACAATACCCGGTACTTTATCAGTGTCTTTTTTCTCTTTTACCCGGACATTAATCATGGTCTGCGGGTACTTGCTCATTCCTCTACGCAGCTCAGACAGTTTTTTACCAGAACGAACTACGGCCTTCAAAACTTGCAGCGCAGAGACAATACCATCACCGGTGGTGGACACATCTCTACAGATGATATGACCGGAGGACTCTCCACCTATCTGCCAATCGTGCTCCAGCAGTAACTCATTGACATAACGATCGCCGACTTTGGCTCGGGCAAAAGGAATATTGTTAGCTTCCAGAGCTTTCTCCATTCCCAGGTTTGTCATCAGAGTGCCGACAACCCCTCCCTTCAGCTCATTATGTTGAAGACGATCCAGAGCAATAGCGAACAGCAACTCATCACCATCAACAATCTCACCATTGTCATCCACCATGATGACTCGATCGCCATCACCATCAAAAGCAATTCCCAGATCAGCTTCACGTTCTTTGACAATTTCGGCCAGATTGTCAGGCTGGGTAGAACCACAACCCTCATTGATATTCAAACCGTTCGGGTTAATTCCAATGGCGTGAACATTGGCACCCAGCTCTCTGAAAACAGCAGGACCCACCTGATAGGTAGCACCATGACCGGCATCAATCACGATATTCATGCCGCGCAAGTCGAGAGGGTAGACAGTACTGGCTTTGCAATATTCGATATAACGACCGGAAGCATCATCCAGTCGGGTCACTTTACCCAGCTCACCAGAGTCAACGACCTCAATAACACCTTCTATCAGAGCCTCGATTTTTGCTTCAACATCGTCTGGCAATTTGCTGCCATTACCGGTAAAGAACTTGATACCGTTGTCGTAGAAAGGATTATGAGAGGCACTGATTACAATTCCGGCCTGACCATTAAAAGTGCGGGTCAGATAAGCGATAGCAGGTGTCGGCATAGGGCCGGTCAAACATACGTCAATACCCGCCGCAGACAGACCGGCCTCCAGAGCAGACTCAAACATGTAGCCGGAGATACGGGTATCCTTACCAATAACGACTTTACCCTCACCCTCTGCTGCCAGAACCTTACCCGCAGCCCAGCCCAGCTTGAGAACAAAATCCGGGGTAATAGGAAATTCACCCACCTTGCCACGAATACCATCGGTGCCGAAAAATTTGCGACCCATAAAGCAACCCTTATGCAATAATCTGGCGCCTGAATCCGCTGTCAGACAGCACTCTCAAATGGCTAGACAAAAAGGAGTGACAGGTGAAAACAGGCGATATTCTGCTTTGCCATGATGGCGTCGCAGAACAAAAAATACTGAAGATATACTCTGAATTATGACATGACTGTCATACAGACTTAATAGAAATGATTGTCTTACAAATGACAAAATTCTCCCTACCTGCGCTCAGAGCAAACGCCAGGCAAAAAGGAAGAAATAAAAAAAGAACCAGAGCCAATGCCTGCCCAAAAGAACAGGCGATTTAAACACCTCAGGCGTTCCTGACTGCATCCACCATGCGAACAGCATCAACGGTCTCAGCAACATCATGAACTCGAATAATTTGAGCCCCTGCCCGGGCAGCCAGAGTAGCAACGGCCAGACTTGCACTTAACCTCTGCTCTGCAGGCTTATTCAACACAGCACCAAGGAATGACTTTCTGGACATTCCTGCCAACACCGGGAAGCCAAGAGCAAGCACACGATCCAGATGTTTGAGTAACTGCAGATCATGGGCAGGTGTTTTTCCAAACATGCCCCCACCAAATCCCGGATCAAGTATCAGTCGATCTCTGGTAATACCGGCCGTTTCACAGGCACTGACACGCTGAAGCAGATACTCATTAACTTTGCTGACCACATCATCGTATTGAGGCACAAACCCCGTTTCTGGCTGTTCAACCAGCGAGTGCATCAAAACGACAGGAAGACTGGTTGCCGCTGCCGCCTCAAGAGCTCCGGGCCTCAGCAAAGCACGCACATCATTAATCATCCCTGCACCGGCTTTGCTGGCTTCAGAAATAACCAGGGCAGAACTGGTATCCACAGAGACCACTTGATCAAAGTTCGTTCTCAAAGCCTCTACAACAGGCACAACCCTCTCAAGCTCCTGCTCACTGGAGACCATCCCGTCAGCTCCCGGCCTTGTGGATTCACCACCCACATCCAGAATATCGACCCCATCGCGAACCATTTGCTCAGCAGTACTCAGCACCTGATCCAGACTCTGATAACGACTGCTTTCATAAAAGGAATCCGGGGTAATATTCAATACTCCCATGACCAGCGTTCGGTCAAAAGTCAGAGACTTTCCGGCACAATTTAACGTCTTCATTTTTTTCATATACCCAATCTACGAATACCACTAAAAATCATCCAGACTCAGCTACTGCCTGATTTTACAGGCCAATTGTTGAGACTCTCTTTCATTCTGCCCATCAATCAGGCTTTACAGCGCCCGTCTGGAAACCCTCAAACACCTGAGAATAGAAGCTTATAGCCGAAGCGAAGATTTTCCACAACAGACCGTTTCCACACTCAAACCTCAGGCCATTAATCCACAAATACAGCCTGGCAAGGTTAATATTTCCACCACTGCATTCAACCTCCAGGCCAAGGGTGGCGCAGATGTGGTATTCACCATAACCGGAGGGGATCCCTGCACACTGGGCAGCTTCTCACTCCATTTTGAATCATCGCCTCGATGCATTCCGTATGGACTCTGTGGGAGCAGGGCAGTATCTGGCAGCCGCCGAAAGAGTCTTCCAGACAGATACAGCATTCATCGTGCCCTGAATCGGGTCGGCATATGTGATCACCTTTTAACTTTTTATTCAGGCAGATGTTGCAAACATCACAGTGATAGTTTTTCTCCTCATATACTCGACAAATGCCGCATTTATCACAGTGGTACGGATTTAGTTCTGCACTGATGAAGTGTTTACACTTTGCACAGAAAAAGTCAGACATCCGCTCGTTGCATCCCGGGCATGTCTGGGAACCATCCGTAATTTCACCTTCATATTCACAGACTGTACATTGAAGGTGTGTTGCGTCAGAAGCCTTGCAATTTTCAGCTTGACAGCGGGGGCTTGCGTTATGACATCTATGGCAGGGGAAATAAAGGCCACAGCACTTGAATTTCACAAGGCAGCGCCTGTGGTAATGTTCGCACATTGGCTTTATGGTTTCTTGTTGAGATAGCGGCAACACCTCAACCGAACGATTTGCCTTCACATCAGGTAGGCTCGACTGCTGGCAAGAAGCAGAACTCTTCGGGTCACTGGCTGACATCGCCGGGCTGGCCGCTGCCGCCTGTTGGAGGGCTTGCTGGATCATTAAGTCTGTTAATTCTTGTTGTTTCCCGAGCTCAGCCTCCAACTTTTCGATATTTTCCCTCAAGCGTTGGTTTTCAGTGTCTGAATGGGTCACCCGTTCCCAGAGCCTTTGAGCTACTGCAGTAAGATTTTGATTCTTTATAGCCAACTCCTGATTCTCTGCTCTTACCCCCTGAACCTCCTGTGTTAATTCTTGATTTTCTACTGTTAACCTTTGAAACTCTACCGTTAACTTTTCAGTCTGTTCTCTTTCTATCTGTTGTCTTTTTTGCTCTTCTTTTTCCTTAGCGATTCTTTTCAGATCAATTTCTTTTCTAAGCCTGAGGTAATTCCATACAACACTTTCTAACTTTTTCAAATCACGTTTCAAATTTTCAGACCGTTGATCGTTGGAGCTATTGTCAGCATTCACTGCATTTACCGGAGTAATCGTCGGGAGGTCTGAAGGTTGTCCAAGGCTGGCTCTCTTTCGGGAAGAGTCATTTTGCTGATCAGCAAACCCGGGCTGTTTTGGCCTTGCTCCCTGCTGTAAGTATTTGTCAGCTGTCAGATTAGAGGAACTGCCCGCAAAGCCAGAGGCACTCGCGTAGCTAACAATCTGCTGGATGGGATCTGTGAATGTATTTGCATTGCTGGCAATTATTTCGTTGGCAATATTATCACTGCTACAGATCACAGGCTCTTGTGCTGAAGAGCAAGATTGCAACTGCATGTACAGTTTCTCTGAAAGGCGTATTAATTCACGGGATGATGGGTGCTGATCAAATCGTATAAGGGTATCCAGAAAAGAGGTGGAAAATGTAAATGATTGTGCATAAATCATGATATCGTGACTTATAGCGACATCTGATATTTTCCCTAACAGATTACGAATAAGTTCAATGGGGTTTGAATAGATCAGGAACAAATGAACGAAGTACTCAGTAAAGCAACATTTTTCAAATTGTCCTATAGGTGGCTGTTGATCAGGTTGATTGACCCTATGAATCACGTCCTGAACAATCTTATGCAAAATCATCAGGTTGTTTTCGCCGACTTTGAGCAGTGTCTCGTCAGTTGGAATGATCGGTTGCAGTGAAGACAGAATACCAAGGTCATTCAAAGTCTGTTTTGTATCGCTCGTGGCTTCTATCAGATGCTCGATAAAACGGTTGCGCAATGAATTCTCTTTGCAAGAACGCCGCAGTTCCAGTACCGCCTCAAGAGGAGTGACAGTATTCCCCCTGATGTTCGTGCCTTTTGTTTCCAAAACCTGTAAACGTTGAGGCCTGTCCAGTTCATCCAGTATTTGTCTCAGCTTATAAACTGCATTGCGATCGCTGCCTTCAATAATGGCAATAAGCTGGTCAGCAAGTTCCTGAAGGTCTTGAGTCGTCGCATTTTTTTCACTCTTGTCACCATCATCGTCTTTTCTGTTATTTTCATTTCCGCTACCATCACTGTCTTCTCCAGATGATTGGCCCTCCTGATCTTCAGGTTCTTCTCTTTCCTCCTCTTGATGGTCGTTATTTCCGTTCTCAGGTCCTGCATCGGATACGCTATAAGAGGGTTGTCCATCCCCATTACCAGCCTTCAAGACAGCACTCTCAAGAAATAGTTTGAAACAGCCAAGCTGCCACTGAAGACTTTCGCTGGCAGGACAGGTATTGGCTGCACGCCGGAGAAGAGTATTCCAGAAATCAACATCGATCAATTGTTCAATATCGAGAAAGTCAAGCCAGCTAACGGGTATAGCGACTTCGCTGGAAGTACCATCGCTATTAACGCGTGTAATTTTCAGGTGTGCCGGGGATGACTGCTGGTCAAACGAAATAGAATCCTTGCCAATGGACATCAACCATGTGATGACGGGTTTCAGGATAAGCAGGTCTATTTCGAATAATCCCGACGGCCTGCCGCCGCCTCCGGGCGGAGGCGGGGGTGGGAGCGAATAGAAAAAGCCACCACCCCCGTCACTGGAAAAATCAGCAATGCCAGTGAGCTTGCCTCCTGTCAATGTCATTGTGTTATTCAGAGCTTGCTGCGTTTCCAGCTCACTGACAGTCATGTTGTCGGAATAGGCCAGAAGAATAAGTGAGGTAGCATGGGGTTTGTTATTCAGAAGCGGATCGGTGTTTACAGAAGTAAGCTCAGGTCTGTCTGCCGTCGTGGATTTTAAACGAACAGTTATGCCATTTTCCGAGACACCTTTTGATACATGCTGGAAAATGGATATTTGCCCCTCTGACAGTATCAGTAGCTGATAGCAATAGTTGCTCAAGTCGTTCGTGATTGATATTGCGATACTGTTCGAATTTGCTGGCGCCACAGGTGCATTAAAGCAAAGAATACTGTTTCGGTCATTGAAACCCTCCGGGAGCAGCAAAATCAATTGCCACTGAATCTTATCCTGCGGATCTGCATCATCATTGATTTCAATCCGAAGCTTGTAACCATCAGGAGTATGCCGATCAATGACGGTTGAGGAATAGCATAACTGCACAACCACCGTTGTTATTAATGAAAAAACAAACGCTATTAAGGCTACCAATGAGCGGTAAAAATGCACTAAAGTCTCTCTGTACAATTTGGTCAATAATACCAACTCCGCCCACTTTGTCTGATAGAAAACCAATTCAATCTGTGTTGACTTTCTGCTCTGGAAAAATAAAGGAACGCCATTGGCCAATTTCATTATTCGAAGTACAGAGAGAGAATAGCCAAGAATTTCTGAATCGCTATATGGACTGGTTGTCTTGTGCCACAGAGCTTTCCACAGGATCAACCTCTTCACCGGAAAAGTACTTATCCATTACAAACCAGCCCAACAAACTTAGCCTCTTCTCAAGCCATACAAAAAAGGCAGGATAACAATCCTGCCTTTTTTGTTTCATAAGAAGGGATCAATGTTCGCCAGCCGGCCCACCAATAGGTCCTTTCTTATCATCATTGTCGCTGTTGGCATTATTATCACCGTCAGCACCTTTTGACTTGGATGCTTCAGGAGTCTCTTCTGCCTTGATACCCGCACCACCATCACCGTTGGATGAAGAGCCGGAAGATTCCTTGGGTGGTCGAGGCTTCTTGCCTTCCATAATGTCATCAATCTGATCAGTATCAATGGTTTCGTATTGCATCAATGCATCAGACATCAGATCCAGCTTGTCGCGGTTTTCCTTTAGAAGTCTCTCAGCAGTGTCATAGCACTCATCAATGATGCTGCGCACTTCTTCGTCGATCATCTTGGCAGTTTCGCCAGACACATTCATGCGTCCGCCACCACTGCCGTAGTTCTTGCCCAGAAACACTTCTCCTTCTTCATCATCATACTGAAGAGGACCCAGCTTCTCTGACAGACCCCACTTGGTCACCATATTCCTGGCAATCTGGGTTGCACGCTGAATGTCATTGGAAGCACCAGTGGTGACACCCGATTTACCCAGCGTCATTTCTTCGGCAATACGACCACCGAACAGTGAACAGATCTGACTCATCAGAGCCTCTTTGCTCTGACTGTAACGGTCTTCCTCGGGCAGGAACATGGTGACACCCAGTGCTCGACCACGAGGAATAATGCTGACCTTGTATACAGGATCATGATCAGGCACCAGACGGCCAACAATAGCGTGACCGGCTTCATGATAGGCCGTATTTCGTTTCTCTTTCTCACTCATCACCATGGATTTGCGCTCGGCACCCATCATGATTTTATCTTTGGCAAGATCGAACTCATGCATACCTACCGTGCGCTTGTCGGCGCGGGCAGAGAAAAGTGCCGCTTCATTGACCAGATTGGAAAGATCTGCACCGGAGAAACCGGGAGTACCACGGGCAATCACTGCCGGCTCAACGTCATCTCCAATAGGCACCTTGCGCATATGAACTTTCAGGATCTGTTCACGACCACGGATGTCTGGCAGACCTACCACAACCTGACGGTCAAAACGGCCGGGACGCAGCAGCGCCGGATCCAGTACGTCGGGACGGTTCGTTGCCGCAATTACGATAATACCGTCGTTTGCTTCGAAGCCATCCATTTCTACCAGTAACTGGTTAAGTGTTTGCTCACGCTCATCATGACCACCACCCATACCAGCACCACGGTGACGACCTACAGCATCAATCTCATCGATGAAGATAATGCAGGGTGCCTGCTTTTTAGCTTGTTCGAACATGTCACGGACACGGGAAGCACCCACACCCACGAACATTTCAACAAAATCAGAACCAGAGATGGTGAAGAACGGAACCTTGGCTTCACCTGCAATAGCCTTGGCCAGCAGAGTTTTACCAGTACCCGGAGGACCTACCATCAGGACACCACGGGGAATGCGGCCACCCAGACGCTGGAACTTGCCCGGGTCTTTCAGGAAATCCACCAGTTCCTGTACGTCTTCCTTGGCTTCTTCAACACCCGCTACATCAGCAAAAGTCGTCTTGATCTGATCTTCCGACAACAATCGGGCTTTGCTCTTGCCAAAGCTCATTGGGCCACCACGGCCACCGCCGCCGCCCTGCATCTGTCGCATAAAGAACATGAAGACGGCAAGAATCACCAGAATCGGGAAACTGGCAACCAGCAACTGTGTCCAGATGCTCTGCTTTTCAATAGGTTTGGACTCAATTTGAACATTACCGCGCAATAGCTCGTCCATCAGCTGATTATCGGGCACTGCCGGGGGCAGGTTGGTCTCAAAACGCTCACTGTTGTTCATGAGTCCAGTAATGGAAAACCCGTCAATCACTACCTTGCTGACCTGACGGTTTTCTACTGCACTGATGAAATCTGAATAACTGAGCTTCTGAGTAGAAGACTGCATGCCATCGAAGTTTTTGAATACGGTCAACAGCACCAAGGCAATGATGACCCATAAAATCAAGTTTTTTGCCATATCATTCAAAGGGCTACCCTCACTTGAGCGTACTGAAGCCTGTGGCTAACGGTTTTAAAGGGCATAATTACCGGCTCTGCTCTCTCTTATGGTTAATCCGCAGCTTCTACCATACACGAATGGCAGTGAGGGTGACAGTCATCAGCTGGCTATTGGGCAGATAGAAAAAATCTATAATGCCGACAGGTCTGCTTGAAACTGCGCTGCGACAAGGTTTTTCGCGTTTACCTAACGCGTTGTCAGGTTTCTGTCAAGATTCGATAGCGTTTAACCATCACCCTTGAACAGACAAAACATTGCAACGTCCAGGTTAAAGCAATGTTCTCAAGATACAAAATTTCTGGCCAGCAGAAACACCTCTCTGGATCGTGCTCTTGAGGAGCCCGGTTTTCGGGTAATCACTTTTTGGAATGAGGTTTTCATATCCTTGTGATACTCCTGATACCCTTCACCCTGAAATGTTTTGGTCAGAAAAGAGCCATTTTTCTTCAGCACCTGTCTGGCCAGATCCAGAGCCAGCTCAGCCAGATACATAGCTCTGGGCTGATCAACCGCCAGTGTACCACTCATATTGGGGGCCATATCTGAAATTACAAGGTCTACTTTATCACTTCCGATCGTCTCGAGGATTTTTTCCAGTACAGCGTCCTCGGTAAAATCGCCCTGAATAAAATCGACTCCGGCAATGGGGTTCATGGGAAGAATGTCTGAAGCCACCACACGACCGTTATCCCCTACCATTTCGATAGCCACCTGAGACCAGCCGCCAGGAGCCGCCCCCAGATCAACGACCTTCATCCCCGGCCTGATCAGCTTGTCCTTCTCCTGGATTTCAATCAGCTTATAGCTGGCCCTGGATCGATAGCCGTCTTCCTGTGAACGCTTTACGTATTTGTCTTCAAAGTGCTCCTGCAGCCAGCGGGCACTGCTTTTGGATCTGGCCATTTCTACCTTACATTACCTAGCTTAAAAAGCATTATTCATGACTACTGGACTTGTGAGCCACAGAGAATAAAGTACAATGATGAACTTTTGATCAACAGTTTCCAACCCGGTTTTTCCCAATCTTATAAAAACCGGGAAACGAGCCCCGATTCAGGTCTGTAAAATACAACCTTGTTTAATCGCTCATCAGGAATCTGTTGCCCGATTGCCATGGCTGTAGGCAATCGGCTTACTGGATAAGCAGCCTCAGGATTCTGAAATCATGAGCATTAGTTCTGAAAAAAAGAGACACTACCGTTCCCTCGGCCATAAACTGAAGCCTGTTGTCATGGTAGCGGGCAACGGTTTGAGTGACGGCGTTATTGAAGAAACACAGCGCGCCCTGCACGATCACGAGCTGATCAAGGTGAAGTTTGCAGTAGGTGACCGTGAAGTCAAGAAAGAAGCTATTGACGAGCTGTGCAACCAGACTCAGGCAGAACTGATTCAGACCATTGGTAACATTGCTCTTATCTTCAAAGAGAATAAAGACGCCAAGCCCAACCTGTCTAATATCAAAAGCTTCTGACTTTTGAGGGTGCCTGTATGTTTCAGGCGCCCTGATCAGTTCTTTTTCGTATAACTTTCAAAATGAGCTTTAGCTTTTAGATATTCCATACCTCCAGGGAAGCCTTTGTTTTTGTCTGGGGGTAATAGTAAAAGCTCTCGTAAAACTTCATTGTTTTTTCTTTTCCACTTAATTTCATACCTTGGCAATATAAGTGACAAGAAGTCCCCTGACTCCTTTGTAAATCCAAACCAACGGCCTGTAGCCCAGTACAAATCATCATCCAAGAACACGTATATTGAACATTTTAAACATTCATGTTTTATTTTATTGAATATAGGGAAGGAACCAAAGAATCCGGTCAAATAAAGATTTTCAGGCAAATCAAAACTAAAAAACAGGCAATCTCCTCCGTATGCAGAATTTATTTCTGAGACAGAATTAACCCCCATATAGCTATATTGAAAAAAGTCGCTAGATAATTCTTCAGGCAACTGCTTTATAAAGTGAAGATCTATTCTGTTTCCTGCATCATCTTCCAGATAAATTTTATTCTCAGATTTATTACCTTGTTGTATGATTTCTTGTTTTGTCATTTCGCCTAGCTTTAAAATCAGATAACCTTTTTCACATTGATCAGGAGAAGCCTTAACTGCGCTGACCACTGCAAAAAATAATAAAAAGAAAAAGTAATACATTGTTGATACCTTTCTGAATCAATATAACGGGCCTGTAGAAAAAACATTTCTAAGGCTACTCTCTCCAAGACACTCACTTTGAATATTAATTTAATCCTTTTGCAGTCATCCAATTATATCAAAGCCGCTCTATCAGATTTAGCACTTGTAAACTTCTCTCTCAGAAAACCGTATGCCCATCAAGTGGATCTGGAAGTATTGAAAGCAGAGTACGGTGTGAGGGATTATCAGGGTTTCCTGACTTCTGAGAGAGAGTGTTTCAAACGCAAAATCCGTTTCAGCCTCTCTTGAAGATAACAGCTTTTATGGTGATTTTTTCTAAGAATTCGTAATATTGCCAAATCAGGGAAAACAGCTAATCTTGAAATTTTGCAAGTTGATGGATTGATTTTTCATGAAAGCAGCGTGTAAAATTTTTGTCCTTGTAGCTCTTTCATCAATTTTACAGGCTCAGGGAATTGTAAAAAGGTACTCTCATACAAGTATTAAAGTACCAATTAATAAATACCCTTGGATAATTCAGACAATCAATCAAAGGGGTCGTCAGTCCAGCGGGTTTTTAATCAACAAACGATATGTATTAACAGCGGCACATGTTGTTGATAATATTGAGAAAAGGAGGTGCTTATCTGTACACTTTCTTAATTATCAAAACCCATTTTTCATACAGATAAATAGAATCGCATTATCCCCTCTATATAATTACAAAAAAATATATTTAATGACATCGCTGTTCTTGAATTATCAACCCCTGTTGAAGAAAAACTAATACTATCATCAACGCCTGCTATTGACTTTCAACCCTATACATGTAAAGAGCTATACAGTTTTCAGAGTCTCATTGGTTCAGGATATGCAATGCGAACTTCTCTGAGAGAAGCTAATTTAACATGGGAAACAAATCAAGAATGTGCTGAGCCTAATGGTCCTTATAAATACTATTTATCCTATGATGGCTACTCTGAAAGAGGCGATTCAGGCTCGCCATTATTCTATTGGGGAAATAATTCTTACCATGTTTTAGGCGTAGCAATTCAAAGTTTGTTTTGCAATAACTGTGGTAACATTTATGAAACTATGATGCATAATGTTGATTTCATACAAAATTCAACAAGCCACTTCCAAAACTCTGAAGATTCAGCTCAATTTCAACCCCAAATTGAGTGGATTTCTTTAGAATGCCCACCGGCTTCAACTGCCTCATCAACATCAAAGGCTTCAACGACTATGCTTTTTTTAGTTGTGTTTTTAACACATTCTACATGGCATTTACGATAGTAAGTACTCAGCCATACGGAATCGAATATTTCTGGCTTATTGGGCAGGTGCTCTGCAAGGCGCAACGACGGGAACATAGCAAGCTATGTGACCAGAGTTGCAACGCATCACGACTGCATGGATGCAGGAGCTAGAGCAACGCAGGAGCAGTTGCCGCGAGTGCCTGAAGAATAAGTCAGAAAATATGATTTCGTATGGTTGAGTACTTAACTATCTTGCTTTCACAAGCGTCAGTTGCCTTTTATCTTTTAAGGTAGGGTCTCAGAACAAGCCAGATAAGATTGTGTGTGGCATGACAGGTGATTACAGCGATTGGACCATGATGGTTATATATATATGAAAAGTAAAAACCTGCTACTGTAGCACTAAAAGCTTGGACAGGTGACCAGCTTGGACCTAATAAATGACAAAATCCAAAAAAAATGTTGCTAAAACATAAAGAGAGATCACTGGCAATACAACGTTGGCTGACAAATAAAGTATCAATGAATGATCGGGGACGGCACAATCTTCGGCACAGGACATAATTCAGCATTGGCTGCAAATAAAAGCGAAAAAAGACTTCTTCCATGGCTGACCCAACAACAAGCGCTAAACCCCTGATAAAAACAGGCCGACTGGTTGCACAATCATCGCATATCCTTTGACCTTCAGGAAGGAATATAGAAGCTATCGGGACTATAATGCAAGTTGAAAAAGTAAATTCAATGGTACCACAGATCACACCAATCATTATCTGTCTGCTTATGATCCTTAATGAAGACTCTGGTTTCTCTTCATAGACAGAGCTTGCGATTAATGGGCACAGCAAAAGTGTAATAAGTAGAAAAGTTTTCATTGGCAGCTATTCATATACAAATCAGGAAGTTTAGCATCTAAAAAAAAATTCCGGCATTAAATCCAACTGAAACGAGAGCCATATTCCTAAAGCTCGTCAGAAACGCTGAAATGGTCCTCTTCTTCGAAACCTTGAAGGTGAAGCTCGTGTTCGTAAAGACGTTACGGATAATCCAGCATCTTTGAGATGCTATAGCGGGATACAGACAGCATTTTTATAATCGAGTTCAATGTCATTCAAGCTTCAATAAGCAATCGCCGGTAGAATACGAGCTGACAACTTAGCTATAGACCTATGTCGATTTTTTCGGGGTCTATTTTATCGGGGAAGATGATAGTTCATTGTATTCGCCTCCTTTGCTGCAAGTCTTAGACACAAGATAACGCTTACAACTTTGAACTAAAGAATAAAAAAATTGTCTAAATGATAAATGAATAACAGGGATGTTAATAAAATGAACCATATTTCGTCTTTATCATTATCAACAGAGAACATACAAGCAAGTTATAATCTGGAGCCTGAAACCAGGCCTCCTTGTAAGTTTGCTGGGTTTAATGTTTCCAGAGTTGCTGACAGACTTGCAAACCGATTTCCAATTTCAAAATTAGAAAATCATTCCCTGAAAAGTCATTTCTGGTTTACAAATGAAATTTCATCAGTTTATGCATGCGAACATGTTTCGTTAGCATCAACTATTGCTGGGATTCGTAACTCACCCACAGTAAATGAAAGAAGAGTATCCATTGTAACGGGTGAGTCAGGTTTACTATCTTGTATACCAGAGCTTTCAAGAATATCAAAATTGATCATACAAGTTGACTGCGACTCTGTTCTTTTAAAATTCATTGAAAAAATATTGGAAAAATTGACCTTCTTAACTTTAATCAATCCCGAAATTTTTGATGAGTTAGTCCAGTCATCTTTAGAGCTTTTAAAGAAATCAGGATGTATAGCAGACGAAGTAGAATCAGAAATTTTAGAATCAGCGGCAATGTATAAAGAAGCAATGGGAGAGCTACACTGTCTCTCATCGCAAAGCAGATTAGAGGAATTCAAATCAGCTTTAAGTGAATGCCGTATACAAGCCATAGAGGCAAACTATTTCTCAAAAGATGACATGGATAGTCTAATTAAAATACTGGTAGAGGAAAATCTAGAAGTCTCTTATTTTAACATATCTAATGTAATTGAATACTTTGGTAACTTCTATTCGATGAACCCTTTCAATGGTTTAGTTCAAGGCGTGGAAAACACTAGTGTAGTGCGACCTAATTAACAGTACATAAAGACTCCTAACGGTCTACTATGGATGTTATTCCAACCACTGCCTGTTTTTACTATGCGAGTTGCCACAGAGATAATACTTGATGCTTCTGAAGAAATACGACTCAGAAAGATTACTTCATCAAATACTTGCCCTCTTCGCTTGGCCCGCCGTGCCCAGATTGTTCTTCTCTCTGCAGAAGGAAAAAGCAATCTTGAGATTGCGCAAATACTGAAGATCGGTCGTCATCAGGTCAGCCGCTGGCGTGACCGATATGCTCAGGAAGGCTTCTCCGGGATTGAACAGGATCGAGCTCGCAGTGGCCGTAAAAAGAAGATTGATGCTGCTGAGATTGTGAGTCTGACCACAAACACCCTTCCGGAAAATGCCACTCACTGGAGCACCCGAACTATGGCTGCTGTTAGCGGTATCAGTGAGAGAAGTGTTCGCCGGATATGGCATGCATATGGCCTCAAGCCTCACCTGGAAAAGACATTCAAGGTGTCCCGAGACCCGAAATTTGTGGAGAAGCTTGAAGATATTGTCGGACTCTATCTGTCTCCTCCTGAACATGCGTTGGTGCTGTGCTGTGATGAAAAAAGTCAGGTTCAGGCACTCGATCGAACACAGCCTGGCTTACCGTTGAAGAAAGGGCGTGCCGCAACAATGACTCATGATTATAAACGACATGGTACAACCACTCTCTTTGCAGCACTGAATGTACTTGATGGTGCTGTCATCGGTCAGTGCCAGCAGCGTCATACCCATGTGGAATGGTTGAAGTTTCTTAAACAGATAAATAGGGAAACGGCAAAAGACAAAGAGCTGCACCTGATTTGCGACAACTATGCGACTCACAAACACCCGAAGGTGCGAGAATGGCTGGAAAAACATCCTCGTTTTCATATGCACTTTACGCCAACGTCAGCATCATGGTTAAACATGGTTGAGAGATTTTTTCGGGATCTCACGAGTCAGCGTTTACGCCGTGGTGTGTTTGTCAGTGTGCCACAGCTAGTCAGTGCGATTGATGAATATATTGAAAAGCATAATCAAAATCCAAAGCCGTTTATCTGGACTGCTAAGGCAAATGATATCTTAGAAAAAGTCGTTCGGGCTAATCGCCGGTTAAGTTGCAAAAAGAACGACGCACTACACTAGATACATTAGAGCTATTCCACTGGCTGAAGATGCAATTTGTGCTTATTCATCTCTCATTTCAAGCCAAGATCACACCGGGACTTGCACAAGAAACGAATTATTTGAGCGTTTGTATCAATTAAATAAATCCAAGACTTTTCGTAAAATTGCACGCTATGCTCGTCAATCCAGATCAGATGTAAAAGATACAATCTCTGCTTGTGAACATTTAACCAAAGTCAGATTGATAAATGCTGAGACAGCCATAGATTTTTTAAGGTTGATTTTGGCACACATTACTAAGGAGGAATCTATAATTCTATCTTCCCGATCCAGTGATATTGATCGCAGCTTGAGTGAAAATACTGTTTATAATGATCAAGACAGAATAAAATTTATGCAGATAATCAGAGCCGCAGAGAGTTAATAGTTTTGATCTTAAATGACAGGCCTCCAGTAGAACACGAGATGGACAACTTTGCTAGTAAACCCATGTCCATTTTAACTCGAGAAAATCATTACGTTCGACACTAGCGCTTTAAAGGTTTATGCTTCAAAGCTTATCATCAACGAGAACAGCCCCCATAGATGATAACTCATCAGGTGTGAATCGATGAAAGTCTTTAGGTGTTAAATTTTTTGTCAATTCCTTTAGCAAAACGGGGTAACCAAGAGTTTCTCTTAAATCATTGAGCATTAATTGCTGGTCACTAAATTCACTTCCTGGTTGGCCCTGTTCAATAGTATCTGACTTCCAACCGTGCGCTTCTAATATTGCTCCACTGTGAAAAAATTTGTTTGCACCTGAGAAAAACAATGTAACCCCGCCAGAATAAACGAGACTGTCTTTTCCTATGTATGTGTCTAAAGAGAAATATCGTACAAGCAAAGCTGCCTCGAACACATGAACTAAGTAGTTAGTACCGGATATTTTATCTAAATGCAACTGTTCGATATCAGGAAAATATTGTCGCAACAAGGGAATAATATAAGGTGTATTCTTATGCAGTTTTCCAGAAAGCGATGCTACTTTTTCAGAAGTATCAACCTTTACTCTAATTCTCGATAAATACTTTGAAAATCTATTTTTTATAAAAACTTGATCCATAGGAATGCCAAGTTCTGAAAGGACTTCTGGAAAAGCCATTGCCAAATGCTTATTCTTTAATTTATCTTCGAGCTTATTAATATATGAGTTTGAAAATCCTGAATCTTTCATTACAAGAATAAGATCAAAAACATCTGGGAACACGATCAATCCATCATTAAAGACTATAACTGAATACTCAGTTATATCTTTTGAAAACGTTCTATTTTGATCACGCACGACTACAAATAATCTTTCTGTAGATTTGCCATTACTTAGCCTTTTGGACAAAGATCTAATCTCTAAAAAAGATGATTTTATAGAGGCGTTTATTTTCTTCTCTTTCAATGGGCGTTTTTCGATATTGGACAGAATCTTTTTAGCTTTTTCTTCGATAGACAGAGGTTCCTTAGTACAAATGGCCTCTGACCTGTAGCCTTTGTAATTATCACTTACAAGACACGGGTATGAATAACTTGAGAACGCCAGAGAAAGAATTAATAATAAGTAAGTTTTATTTTTCATAGGTAAACATCCTTTTAATTTTGATCATATATCTTTGATTATGTGTGTTGCAATGACCGACCTAAAGTAGAACACGAGATGGTTAACTTAGCTATTAAACCTATGTCCATTTATCCTGAGAAAATCATTACATTTCGTCAACCTGCGTTTTAAAGGTTTATGCCTCAAAGCTCATCATTAACGAGAACAGCCCCCATAGATGATAACTCATCAGGTGTAAATCGATGAAAGATGTCAGGTGTTAAACTTTTTGTCAATTCCTTAAGCAAAACAGGGTAACCAAGCGTTTCTGTTAAATCGTTGAGCATTAATTGTACATCACTAAATTCACTCCCAGGTTGACCCTGTTCAATAGTATTTGCCTGCCAACCGTGAAATTTTAATATTGCTCGACTGTGAAAAAAATTGTTCGCACCTGAGAAAAACAATATAACACCCCCAGAATAAACGTGACTGTCTTTTCCTATGTGTGTGTCTAAAGAGAAATAACGTACAAGTAAAGCTGCTTCGTACACAAAAACCGCGTTATTAGTACCGGGTATTATATCCAAATGTAGTTGTTTGATATCAGGAAAATGACATCGCAATAAAGCAATAACATGAGGCGTATTCCTATGCAACATTCCAGAAAGCGATGCTTCTTTTTTAGAAGCGTCAATCATTACTTGGGTGCTCTCTCAATTTGATAACTGACTCATACGTCAATTAACATTTTCCCAGACATGAAATTAGACCAAAGCTGATCCCAGCGTCCTTTGCTTTGGATTAGAGATCTTGTTGCCAAAAGAACTTCTGCACCAGTGGGTTTCCACCTCATCCCTGAACTACACAATCGTTGTTTTACCAGTGTCTTACATGCCGCTTCTGTCACTCCGGAACCTATGGGCCAGTTATGCTTAAGAGCCTGGTGATATTTCATCAGATGGTGATTGTTTGTAAAGTAGGTCACTGCCTTGTAACGCTTTTCGGTCAGTGCAATTGTCTTTTTCGGAAGCTCGGCTGATTCAATTTCTTCAAGTATTTTCCTGGCTGCTCCACGCTTATTTTTCAAGCTATGAAGCCTGTCTTCAAGCCAGTGATGCCGCTTTGATTTACTGGTTGGAAACAGCGCTTCTGCTGCCCCTGCCAGATATTCTGATGCATGATAAAAATCAAGTATCTGAGCTGTGGTATGTTGTTTAAGATAACGCCAGTTTTCTTTGGCACCATCAGCTACTCCAACATATGTCGCTTTTGGATAGAGCCGTTTGAGCTCTGCAATTTCCTCGTTAAGCTTACTCGTGAAGCCCTGCTTGCCATATTCTGGTGAGCTCGCAGTATAGATGGTGTGGAGCCTGTCGCCATCCGCAGAATAAAGACTCAATGTTCCACACATTGCTTCTCGCCAGCCTTCTTCACAAAGCAGCATGCAGGTGCCATCCAGTCCGATAGCGATTGTTTCCACAGGTTCTGTAAGTGATGGCAAGTCGTAGCGAGTGTCTTTCAGGTCTTCGACTAACGCACCTACTCTGTCGGATAAATGCTTGATGTACGAGTTTGACAGTACTCTTTGATGATTGGTTTCAAAATCTTCTTTTACAGCAGGAGCAGGCATCTGACTGTATTTCCAGGCAAGCGTCTTGGCAAATTTGGGTGTAGCAGAGCCAACGATTCCAGTGCGAAGATCAAGCGGTGCCAAAGTGCTTCCACCCCTTACCCCCTGATAAACAGAACGTTCCATGGGTACGCGCCCGTATAAGGTTTCATAGTGCTTCAGCACTTTTCCCTTGTAGCTCCACTTCTGCTGGTTAACGACGATGGGTTCTTTATTAGGTGGCTCAAATAGCTTCAGTAACTCTTGGGTTCCGAGCTGCCCTGCTTCATTCAGTGCTCTCTGCAAACCATCTTCAAGATTCAGCATGTTCCCAGAATTGATAGGCACCTCAATCTGAAGGACAATAGTTTTCTCTCGGCGGGCAATGACAGAAGCAGACATGGCGGGTTACCACTAAGAAAAGGTGTCTCCATAATAGCTGTAAATTGAGTGTACATTTGTTTCAATCATTCAGAGAGAACACCCCATTACTTTAATTCTCGATATATACTTTGAAAATCCATCTTTTATAAAAATTTGATCCATAGGAATACCAAGATCTGAAAGGACTTCTGGAAAAGCCATTGTCAAATGCTTATTCTTTAATTTATCTTTAATTTTATTAATATATGAAATTGAAAATCCTGAATCTTCCATTACATGCATAAGATCATATGCATCCGGGAACAGGAGCATCCCATCATTAAAGAGTACGAGTGAATACTCAGTTATATCCTTTGAAAACGTTCTATTTTGATCGCGTACAACTAAAAATAACCTTTCTGTAGATTTGCCATTACTTAGCCTATTGGTCAATGATCTGATCTCTAAGTAAGCTGATTTTATAGAGGCGTTTATTTTCTTCTGTTTCAATGGACGTTTTTCGATATTAGCCAGAATCTTTTTAGCTTTTTCTTCGATAGACAGAGGTTCCTCAGTACAAATGGCCTCTGACCTGTAGCCTTTGTAATTATCACTTACAAGACACGGGTATGAATAACGTGAGAACGCCAGAGAAAGAAATAATAATAAGTAAGCTTTATTTTTCATGGATTAGCATCCTTTCAATTTCTTTGATCATACATCCTTTGACCAAACCTCTTGTAAAAAGTTCCCTTGTTTAATATATCAATAAGATAATAGAATCCTTGTGAACTACCTCAAGATACATGCCACCTGACAATGAATCCGGCATTACCTGTCCCCATAAACTGACTCAATAGGTTAACTGCTTGAATTGACTGCGCATTCGTATGTTATTTTCACACTATTTGAAGGCGCCGTATCATCCACAACTGTCAGGGTAAGTGCATTATTTTCGATAATAAATGTTATTGAGTAAGTCATTTCATTGTTTACTTTAATAGTCGAACGGTAGGTTCTATCCGGAACTGTTGTTGTAAATCCCGCTTCGCAAGCTGGGTTACTGCATGTACAAATAGCATTCTTACCTTGTATCCAGTCTTTAAAATTTTCAAAAACACCTGCACTCATTTCAGAACCAGTTAAATAAAGCAACCCTTTGTTCAATTCAATTTCATTTCTTAAGAAAACTTTAACCATTCGGCCAAAATCAGACTGCCAGCCATCTTTGTTTGCAATATAAAATGTGCGCCCCTCACTCGTTTGAACTTTTTCTCCACCTTCATAATCAAGAAAATTGATCCATTCAGGAATATTGAATTCAAGCCAACCAGATTTATATACAAGCTTGGGGTTTATAAACCGTTCATTTGAAAGTGCGACATGACAAAAACATAGAGCAAAAAAAAAGAAGTAATGTTTTTTCATATTCAATACTCTACTACTTGGAAAATCATCAGTTCTGCAGCTTTACCGATTTTCATGAGCATATTCCCTGCAGCTCTACAGCATTTAAAAGTTGCATAAGCATTGTTGTTGCCAGTAAGGCTTAAATTGGCAAAATCCATAACCAGAAAAGAGCAAAGAAAACGATATCTGCAAGTTCTGTGTATCAATCAACCTTGTCCAAGCCGACAGGGCTTCGAAGTTAGTAAATGGGTAGCTCATTTCGCTCTCCACCCCGTCTGCCAGCGTTAGCTGACTCTAAAAGATACTTGCGTTAATTTGCAAACTTTCTTACTTCTTCTGAGTCGATAAGGCCTGGATATACAGTTTTAGGAATATTTTCGCCAAAATATATCAGTTTAGAGTTGTTATTTCTCCAAAACGCCTCTGCCTGTTTTAGCTCAACATATAAATGTGTAATGAGCCTTTCATTGGCTATTGCTTCTTGCAGCGTAGCATTGGCACGAGCTTCACCACTAACTTGTATTACATAGGCTTCAGCTTCACCCTTTTGCCTGAGTATAAAGGCTTCTGCTTCAGCGTCTTCACGTAATTGATGGATTCTAACAGCCACTCGAATCTTCTCTAATTCCATTTTATTTTTTTCTTCAGCAAGTTTTTTTTCATTCTCTATTTCAGCTACCATTTTATCTGTTTGAGCCTTTTTGGATCGTCCCAATTGTTCGGTTTCAGCTTCCTTTAATTTCCTGGCTTGAATTTGTGAAACAGCTACAAGCTTGCTTTTCTCTTCCACAATAACTTCGTAGTTTTTTCTTATGTTTCCTGGAAGAACGGGCTTAGAAACAACCACTTTATTTATTTTTAATCTAGAATTACTTTTTGCTTGCTCTTCAACCAGGTGTTGTAACAAAAAATCGTTTATAGTAGGAAACTTATCAATATATATTTCCTGTGCTGTCATGGTCGTACACAGCTCTGTTACAGCCTGAATTGTAGGCTCTGTTATTAAGTAATGATCATAATCTTCTCCAAAATTTGAGACAATATTTAATACTTCGTCTTTATGGAGCTGATTATAAACGGCAATTCTAGGAAAATGTATTGTGAGACCGTCCATAGTACCACATGCTATATCCTCAATAATATCTATCTGTGGTCTTACATTTATTCGCATTCCTTTGGTAACAGGCCATGTGAATAATCTGTGTATTCCCGGCTCATAAACCTCCTTATAAAATCCACCTCTGAAAAAAATACCAACACTTCCTTCTGGTACCGTATATGTAAAAGGCATCCAACTGTATAACCAGTGAACTGAAATTTCATCAGAAAGGGCAGATTCAACACAAAGTAATGAAAATATCAAGGCAGCTATTTTTCTCATAATCCAAGTTTCCAAAAATTTTGAATTTTCAGCTACAAGATAGCAAAGCTGACATGAGGTATCGGATTATTTTAAAAATAAAAAAGTACGCTTCTGACTGTCTTCACTTTACAAATACACCGAATTCAAAGCCAACAGTATAGACATAACTCTAACTTCTGATTATTTATCGGAAGTCGAAGAAAGAATGTTGCAATATCAGTTAAAGGAAAAGCCTGATTTCGTTGATGTTATTCGTGGCAGCAGCAGTGTCCTGAAGGTGCTTTGAACTATTGAAGCAATAAAAGCTTTTGAGCCCGCTCAAGGATAAGGTTCCACAAGAGCTATTCAGAGAAATGAGAGAAGACTTATCAGTCAAATATTCGATACTCTTACCGTTATGAAACTGGAGAATTTGAAGGTGTGAGTAGCAGATCATCTCACACCTTCAAGTTCTGAGTGTCAATCAGAGCAAGCAGGCCAGAAGGGTGATGCCGACAACGGCAAGCACAATACCTAAAACAATCTTCAGTTTACGAGCTTTTTTAGCGGACTTTTGCGCTGAATCCAGAGAATCCCCGGCATCTTTGACATTCTCACTGCTTCGAGTGATATTATCTTCAATCCGGCTCACCCCCTCACCCTGTTCACGAACCAGACCTTGCAGTGTATGCACCATCCCGCACACTTCAGCAACATCTTTTTCTATTTGAAGCATTTCCTGATGTCGATTGCGTAGCTGGCTCAATTCATCAAATTTAATGTCCAGCAACACCTTCTGAAGACTGTTGGCAGCCTCGTGGACATGGTTATCAGCCGCAGATGACGCATCAAGCAGATTGGCCGCTGTGTTCAGTTTCTCAAGAATTTTGCCCGCCTCTGGATGATCCTGAAGCTTTTTTCTGGCATCGTTTAGCAGATCTGTGGTTTTCTGCTTCATAGCCACCAGATCCTGCCCGGAATGTGCCCGAGAGCAGTCACTTTTGAGACTCTCAAGTCTGACTGCCAGATCGTTGCCATTGTCACTGCCCGACTGGGCAGGTTTTGAAACCGGCCTGATAACACCTCTTTCTGAAGGCGGTCTGGCAATAGCACGCTCTGAAACCTGTATGGTGCCATCTGAGCTGCTTGAGCTTTGCTCAGAGTAGTGGGTGTGCGAAAAGTCGCCGCTCTTCATATGGCCATAAGCGTTTTTGAGCTTACCGACCGTATGGCGTCCAAGCTTGGAGACAGCGCTTCCAAATTGCTCCAATTTTACGGCAATCGTTTTCTTACTGAATGGCACTGAGCCTGTTTCCAGAAAATTCATCATAACACTCCCTCCATGAATCCTTGTTGTATTGTTTTTCTGGACACAAGAATGCAATCAATGGCAGGAAAGGTCACTAACAGGCATGTCAGTTATGCTGACATAGCTATGAAAACCCACTGGCCAGGTACTTATACACAGAGGATGAGAGCTTCAGGGAGCTCAGAGGGGGAAACCAGCTTCTCTGCACAGGTCATTGACCCATGCAGAGAATCGAGATCTTCAGATGTGCTTAACCTCATCGATCTCATATTCAACATTGCCAGATGGTGTATTCACAACCACCACGTCACCTTCTTCTTTACCAACCAGGGCACGGGCAATCGGTGAGTTTACAGAAATCTTGTTATCCTTGATCTCTGCTTCATCATCACCCACGATCTTGTACTCGACTTCATCGTCCGTATCCAGATTAACCAGTACAACCGTAGTACCAAAGACAACCTTACCGGTTTTCTTGATCGTAGTAATATCGATAACCTGAGCGTTGGATAACTTGCCCTCAATATCGTTAATACGACCCTCAGTAAAACTCTGCTGTTCACGGGCTGCGTGATATTCAGCGTTCTCTTTCAAGTCCCCCAATTCCCGGGCCTCGGCAATTGCCTGGGAAATGCGTGGTCTTTCCACGGTTTTCAGTTGAGCCAACTCTTCTCGGAGAGCTTTTTCGCCCTCCACTGTCATTGGATATCGATTCATCCAGTCTTACCTTCGTGTAAATCCTGAAGTCTTCTGACTGTTTTCTCCGAACCAAAGGCAATGGCCCGGGCAATGGCTTCCGCACCTGCCATGGTAGTGGTGTAGAGAACCTTATTGGTCAGGGAAGATCGGCGGATTTTATAGGAGTCTGCAATGGCCTGACGACCTTCGGTAGTATTGACCACAAAGGCTATATCACCATTGACGATGCTGTCCACCATATTTGGTCGACCTTCCATCACCTTTTTGACCCGGGTCACGGGCAGACCGGCATCTTCGATCACCTGGGCAGTACCACTGGTAGCCACCAGTTCAAAACCGGTATCCATTAACAGACGGGCGATACCAGGCACCATGGGCTTGTCCTGATCACGGACACTGATGATGACACGGCCACCTTCCGGCAGTGCCATATTTTCAGCCAGCTGAGCCTTGTAATAGGCTTCCGGGAAAGAAGCACCAACACCCATCACTTCTCCAGTAGACTTCATTTCAGGGCCAAGAATCGGGTCCACACCCGGGAACTTGTTGAATGGGAAGATGGCTTCTTTCACGCAGAAGTATGGAGGCACGATCTCTTTGGTAAACTCCAGCTCTTCCAGAGTCTTGCCCATCATGACACGAGCGGCAATCTTGGCCAGGGAGTGACCAATGCACTTGGACACAAAAGGCACTGTACGGGATGCACGAGGGTTAACCTCGATCACATAGAGTTCACCGTCCTGCAACGCCATCTGAACATTCATCAGACCAACAACACCCAGTTCCATAGCCATGGCTTTCACCTGCCCACGGATCTTGTTCTGGATACGGGGACTCAGACTGTAGGGAGGCAGAGAGCAACCGGAATCACCCGAGTGAATACCTGCCTGCTCAATGTGTTGCATGATGGCACCAATGACCACACGCTCGCCGTCGCATACTGCATCGACATCCACCTCTACGGCACGGCTCAGGAACAGGTCCAGCAGTACCGGACTGTCATTGGAAACCTGAACGGCTTCCTTCATGTACTTTTGAAGTTCATCTTCGCCTGCCACGATTTCCATGGCACGACCACCCAGGACGTAAGACGGACGCACAACCAGCGGATAACCAATTTCCTTGGCTTTAGTTACAGCTTCTTCAGCACTGCGCACGGTAGCGTTTGCAGGCTGCAGCAGACCCAGCTTCTGGATCATGCCCTGGAAACGTTCACGGTCTTCGGCACGGTCAATTGCGTCCGGACTGGTACCGATAATTGGCACACCCTCAGCTTCCAGAGCACGAGCCAGCTTCAGAGGAGTCTGACCACCGTAGTGAACAATCACACCCTTGGGCTTTTCAACATCAATAATGGCGAGAACGTCTTCCAGAGTAACTGGCTCAAAGTACAGTCGGTCAGAAGTGTCATAGTCTGTAGAAACCGTTTCGGGGTTACAGTTAACCATGATGGTTTCGTAACCGTCTTCACGGGCAGCCATGGCGGCATGCACACAGCAATAATCGAATTCGATACCCTGACCGATACGGTTTGGACCACCACCGATAACCATGATCTTTTCATTATCGGTTGGCACAGCTTCACACTCTTCCTCGTAGGTGGAGTACATGTAAGCTGTCGTGGAGGCAAACTCGGCCGCACAGGTGTCCACACGTTTGAATACCGGCTTTATGTTCAGCTGACGACGATGGTTACGCACTTCTGTTTCAGCGACGGCCATCACTTCAGCCAGACGTGCATCACTGAAACCCTTGCGCTTGAGTCTGAACAGAGTGTCGGCATCCAGTGCAGACAGATCTTTACCAACCAGGTTTTGCTCTTCTTTAACAATGTCTTCAATCTGGACAAGGAACCAATGATCGATCATGCAGCTGTTAAAGACTTCCTCACGTGTCATACCGGCACGAAAAGCATCTGCCACGTAGTAAGGTCGATCCGCTTTTGGAACAACCAGCTCTGCCTTGATCTTGTCGATAGCACCTTCATCAGAAACATCCAGCATTGGATTGAAACCAGTAGCTCCGGTTTCCAGACCACGAAGGGCTTTTTGCATGGACTCCTGGAAAGTACGACCAATAGCCATGACCTCACCCACCGATTTCATCTGGGTAGTGAGGCGGTCGTCAGCCTGAGGGAATTTTTCAAAAGCAAAACGGGGAATCTTGGTAACGACGTAATCGATGGTAGGCTCGAAAGAAGCCGGGACCACGCCACCGGTAATTTCGTTTCGCAGTTCATCCAGGGTATACCCTACGGCCAACTTGGCGGCCACTTTGGCAATGGGGAAGCCAGTCGCTTTGGAAGCCAGAGCGGAAGAACGGGATACCCGGGGGTTCATCTCGATTACGACCATACGGCCGGTGTCCGGGCAAATACCGAACTGAACATTGGAACCACCGGTTTCAACGCCAATCTCTCGCAGCACAGCAACAGAGGCATTACGCATGATCTGATATTCTTTATCGGTCAGCGTCTGGGAAGGAGCGACTGTGATCGAGTCGCCGGTGTGAACGCCCATTGGGTCAAAGTTCTCGATAGAGCAGACAATGATGCAGTTGTCATTACGGTCACGGACCACTTCCATCTCATACTCTTTCCAGCCAATCAGGGATTCATCGATCAATAGCTCACTGGTGGGTGACAAATCCAGACCACGCTTGCAGATCTCTTCAAATTCATCCTTGTTATAAGCAATGCCACCACCGGATCCACCCATAGTGAAAGAAGGACGGATAATACAGGGGAAGCCCACCTGATCCAGCACAGCCTGAGCTTCTTCCATGGTGTGAGCAATGCCGGAACGAGGTGTTTCCAGACCAATGTTCTTCATTGCCCTGTCAAACATTTCGCGATCTTCAGCCTTATCGATGGCATCACGGCTGGCGCCGATCATCTGGACATTATATTTTTCCAGAACGCCCTTATGGAACAGATCCAGGGCACAGTTCAGAGCGGTCTGACCGCCCATGGTAGGCAGTACCGCATCCGGACGTTCTTTCTCAATGATCTTGGCGACGGTTTCCCAGCGAATGGGTTCAATGTAAGTCGCGTCTGCCATACTGGGGTCGGTCATGATGGTGGCCGGGTTAGAGTTCACCAGAATGACACGATAACCCTCTTCTTTGAGGGCTTTACAGGCCTGGGCTCCGGAATAGTCAAATTCACAGGCCTGACCGATGATGATAGGACCCGCACCCAGGATCAGGATGCTTTCAATATCTGTACGTTTCGGCATCGTTGCTCTCGTAACTTGTCTCAGGCTTGCGGAGTTCTTCGCTCACGAAAGCCTGTTGAGTCTGTACTGTATGTCTCTCTTTCAAGCGACCTGATCAGGATTTGGAAGCGGCTGTGTGCTTTTCCAGCATAGTGATAAACCGGTCAAACAGCACTGCGACATCATGCGGCCCCGGGCTGGCTTCAGGGTGTCCCTGGAAACTGAAGGCGGGCCGGTCTGTCAGCTCAATACCCTGAAGACTGCGATCAAACAGGGATTTGTGAGTGACCCGGATATTTTCAGGCAGATTCTCTTCAGCCACGGCAAAACCGTGATTCTGACTGGTAATCATTACGACACCGGAATCCAGATCCTGCACCGGATGGTTGGCCCCGTGGTGTCCAAACTTCATCTTTATGGTGGCAGCACCACTGGCCAAACCCAGCAGCTGATGACCCAGACAGATACCAAAGACCGGGATACGGGTTGCCAGAATATCCTGAATGGCCTTGATGGCATAATCACAGGGCTCCGGATCACCAGGACCGTTGGACAGGAAAACACCGTCCGGGTTCATGGCCAGAACCTCTTGTGCAGGAGTTTCAGCGGGCACAACCGTCAAACGACAACCACGCTGGGCCAGCATTCTGAGTATGTTGCGCTTGACACCAAAATCATAAGCCACAACGTGGAAGGGCTGCTCATCAACAGTCTGGTGATCATCGGACTCCAGAGACCAGACACCTTCTTTCCATTCGTAAGACTCCGAAACTGTCACCTCTCTGGCAAGGTCCATACCTTTCAGGCCGGGGAATGCCCGAGCCTTTTCCAAAGCTGCCGCTTCATCAATATGACCGTTTTCATCGGCCACCAGGATACAACCATTCTGGGCACCCTTCTCTCGCAGGATACGAGTCAGGCGACGGGTATCAATATCAGCAATGGCTACGATTTGATTAGTACGAAGGTACTCATCAAGAGGCATCCTGTTCCGCCAGTTGCTGGCGAGAAGAGGAAGATCACGGATAACAAGGCCAGCGGCATGAATTTCAGTAGACTCTTCGTCTATGGGAGTAATGCCGGTATTACCAATATGGGGGTAGGTGAGAGTCACAATTTGACGAGAATAAGAAGGATCGGTGAGTATTTCCTGATAGCCAGTCATGGCTGTATTGAAAACGACCTCACCACTGGTCTCTCCGTCGGATCCAATGGCAATGCCCCGAAAAAGACTTCCGTCTTCCAGAGCCAGTACGGCTGACTTAGTCAATGATTCCTCCCACATTCACCTCATGAAAATCATCTTATTCATGGGCAAAATGATTTTCTACGCTTAAGGCTGTTCGACCTGTTCCCAATCAGGTCAGCAAGGGTAAAACCTGATGGGTGAAGTACGCAAGACAGCAATGTTATAACCCTGTTTCCTTAGAGAGCACGCTCAAAAAAAGCGAGAGGTAAATTGAATCACCGTCTCGCTTTTTTTATCCGACTTTTATAAGGAGTCTCGGGGGCACGCCAACTGCCTCAACAAATCTAATGCAAATTTTTCGCATTCAAACACAATATTTATAAAAAGACAATATTTTTCTTCCAAAAAACACCTGAATTCAGGGCATTTCTGAACCGGTTTTCTTATGAGAGATCAAGAGCCAATGAATCGAAAAGAAAAGCAGTTAAGTACTCAGCCGTAGGGAATCAAATATTTCTGGCTTATTGGGCAGGTGCTCTGCAAGGCGCAACGACGGAAACATAGCAAGCTATGTGACCAGAATTGCAACGCATCACGACTGCATGGATGCAGGAGCTAGAGCAACGCAGGAGCAGTTGCCGCGAGTGCCTGAACAATAAGTCAGAAAATATGATTTCGTATGGTTGAGTACTTATGAACCAGGATCAGTCAAAAATCAGAATGATGTAGCAGAAAAACAGTGTCAGATGAGTCACTCCCTGGAAAAGGTTACTTTTACCTGAGGAAAAGTTCACAATGGAAACCAGTAGCGTCAGAACCAGCAATAGTGCATCGACATTGTTCAAACCCAGAACAATGATTTTGGAGGTCAGAACCCCGATCAGTAGCACGGCAGGTATGGTCATACCTATAGTGGCCAGAGCCGACCCCAGACAAATATTGATAGAGCGCTGAAGATTATTAGCTCTTGCTGCTTTGATCGCCGCCATCCCTTCCGGCGACAGCACCAGAATTGCCACAATCATTCCGCCCAGGTCTGTGGGTGCTCCCAGTTCAGAAATCCCATAATCCACAATCACTGCCAGCTTCTTCGACAGCAAAACAATGGGAACCATGTAGCAGAGCAAAAGCAGGGTATGTGACGGGACAGACAACCTCTTTTCATCACTGTGATCAGAACCCTCATTGTCACCCACAAAATAGTGCCGGTGTCTCATGGCCTGCATTCCCAGAAAAGCCAGGTAGAGGACAACATTCATAACAACAAGAAAGACTATTTGCTCAAGGGAGAAAGTACCTATGGACGTTGATTCTGTAAAATTCGGCAGAATCAAACCCAGCACAGAGAGAGGAACAAGAATTCCCAGAAAGGAGTTGGCTCCCTGCAAATTAAACGTCTGCTCAACATGTCTGACCCCTCCCAGAAGCAGCGACAGCCCGACCAATCCATTCAGTACAATCATCAGGACAGAAAACATCACATCCCGACCCAGCGTTGGATTATGACTTCCGGTGAGCATCACGGCTGAAATCACAATGACTTCGATACTGATCACTGACAGGGTCAATATCAGAGTGCCGTATGGCTCACCCAACTGTTCAGCCAGACCATCAGCATGGCGAACCACGCCGAAGGAAGACCAGAGCATAACAACGAACAAAATCAGAAACAGAGCCGCACTGACCCAGTTGGGAGATCCTGTCGTCAAAAAGCAGTTGCACAACGAATAGAATAATATTGATGCAGCAAAACCTGAATAAAGGCCAGGCTCGGATTTTAACACCAAAGGTAGTTTCATCACTGCTCAAGCTACCCGCAAAAAATGTTTTTTGAATGTTATTAACACGACAAAAGCAGTCACTTAGCCGTACATGAAGAATAGATGAGCGGTAAAAATCTCCCCACTCTTTCCCGGCTTATTTTGCTGTAACTGTTTTATATTTCTCTTGGGGGAACTACAGGCTCTCCCGAAACTCCATTCTCCAGCGAGCTATTAAACCTGACAGGAAAGGAGCATGCCCTTGAACGTTTCAAGCTGCATTCGAACAAGGGCTATCGACAGAGCAACTGTCCAGATACAAAGTACCTATGTCATCGTTTCCAAAGTAGCATGCTTTTTCTTCTCTTCGCATTCTTTGAGATCTTTTTGAAGCCATTCACAAGAAGCTTCTTCTCCGGGTTCTGGTAACAACTCACCGCCTTCCATCACCCAGGATGCTGGCACTTCAAACAGGGTTACTGATACCCCGGAAACATCGATCCCAAAAAAATCAGCAATATTATTCTGCATTTCCAGACTAAGTCGGTCGTTGACGTCTGATGTCCTGCCTTTGCGGACGTTAGCTTGTACGTGAATGGCAATACCTTTTTGCAATGGAATATTTTGATTAAAGAGCACATTTACAAGACTCTCAGGAGCACTCGTTAAACCACAGTGGGTATCCATAATGAGTTTTGACAAGGGTTGTCTTTTTGACATCTCTACCGCACCCGGGGTTGAAACATTGTACAGGGGCATGGCTGTTCTCCTGCGGGCTAAGGTTTAAAAGTTAATGGACGTGGAAAAGTGTCGTGTAATGATTTTCGACTTTGCCAATCGGCCCAACATCTGAAGTGTAACCAGAGGTCTTCTGGAGGGACGGATTCGGGTCTGAGTCAGCTTCAATAAATCTTGTTGTGCCTGAAAATCCATCGCCGTCAGCATGATCTCGTTTTTATTGCACCCGGTATAGTTGATCCAAAGTTCACTGAATTCACTCATAAATGCATGACGAATGTCGTTGGGAAGATCGTTTTCCACGCCAATGGAAATGGTGGTCGCATTGCTCGGGCGAGCTGCTAAAAAAGCCTGTGAACGCGGCACTTCCACCCAGATCGGAAAGAGCTTGTAATGTTTGCCGAAGTGATTCTGGTAAAGCTTGGTACAATCCTTTTCAAGCGTCTTCCTGAGTGTTGTGGCAATAGATCCATTCAATACCAGAATTGCCATTAAGACTCGTTGTTGAGACATAATTTTCTCCGGTTAACTTCTTCCTGCCCTCGAACCCGTTTGATTTTTCGCCAGCGTTGCTAAAAACGGTATAGCACACCTGCTGCGGAAATGGTGCCCCAAAGGAAGATCAAAGTATGATAACGAGCAGCACATAAAAAGGAATCCGAGCCTCGACTGCAAGACTGATGAAATACTGACAGAAGCCTATGGAATAGCCAAAAAGGGCTGAATTGAACGGAGACTGAAGAGAGTAGGCGAATGGTCAGGCCCCCCACTGCGAATAAAGCGGCACCCCCACCTAGCATTCCGGGCAGAGCCTGCTGCTTGTAATCTCTCCCGGCTTCTTTACCCGTAATTCTTCTATATTTCTCTCCCAGTGGAACTAATCACTCTCCCGAGACTCTAAGTTCTGTGGACTATTGAGCCCGAGAGTAAAGGATTACGCCAATGAACATTACAAGCCATGCCATCAAGCTGATATTTGCATTACTCATAACGATGAGTTTTTGTGTCAACGCTGATATTACAGAACAAGAAGAACATTGCCTGAACGACGCACTGGCCGGTTATGATATTGAGCGCCTCACAGAGACAGGTACCACGGCAGAAGAAGTCTTTCTTTTTTCTCAAAAAGCCCCAATGGTCAGCCCGTATGACATTCACCGTTTTACCCGGCGCAACATTACTCCGGAAGTCGTTGCATCGTTTCATCCTGAAGTGGCTGGTGAACCGGCTTTTATAGATAAATTTCTACAGGCAGGGTTAAGCCCCCAAAAGGCGAATAGCTACCTCGAAGCCGGCGTTGATCAGGCCAACATTTTGACCAGTTACTTCAAAAATGGAATAGCTCCTGATCTTGCAGGCGCCTTATACAAAAGTGGCTACTATTTCTACACTGACTCTGACTATTCGAAGGTTTGGCTTCAAGAAACAATGGAAAAGGGGCTAACCATGGAAGATCTGCCCAGATACAAGGGACTCGCCTCAACAACCAATGAATTAAAAAGACTCTACGTTTCAAAAGTACCTACTGATTTTCTTCATAGAGTCCTGAGTATGGATATAAGACTGGACACGGAAGATGCAAAATCTCTTTACTTTCGTGGCATTGACCTGGACACCTATCCATCTCTAATCTCTGACGAACGGACCTGCACAGCATATCCCACAACCCATCTTGAGTTTGAACACCTTGGTAATCTTGCGGGCTACCAGAGCAAAAAAGAGCCTATTCCTCTACCAAAAGCTTTATTTTTCCGGCTTAACACAGTATTTTCTGGCAGAGATTTTACGCAAGAATTTATGGGACATTTTTCAACCGACGATCAGGAAGAGATTTTCAAGTACGTTGAAAACAAAGCCAAACGTGTAAAAAACCCAACGATCTATAATTTACTCTACCTGACAGCGGAGATTGTTTCTGAAAAGCTTCACTACGAATTAGTGGATGAAGGAGAACTGGAGCAGACTTTCCCGATAGATTGTTCAATAGCTGAATATTGGCGAAGGGGAATTGGCGACTGTGATAAATACTCGGCATTGGGAACGGTTGTTTTTGCTCAACTGAAACAATTGTTTCCTGACGTACTGGCAAATGTTTACCTAATCAATGAACTGTTTGCAAAATACAACAGACATTCCTGGAATACCGTCGTCATTGCAGAAGAAGATCGCCTGATATTCAGCTACATTGACATAACAAACTACGACCCCGGTGATTACTATTATCTAAAGCTTATTTATCGGTTTTATCTACAACTGTATGAAGTTCTTGAGAATCTGCGTGAGGCAGCTGGCTACACCCCGAATCCATACAGAAACAAAAACGAAGCCTTGGGAGCGATGTACCCCGAGAACTTCAACAAGGAATACTTTCTTAGCGAATACAAGAAATATTTCTGTCCACACGATCAGAGCAATCCGGACATAACAACTGCTCAGACACATGAATGATAGATGAGCTGAGAAAATCCCCCCAATCTTTTCCGGCTTCTTTACCTGTAACGCTACTATATTTCCCTCCCGGGGGAACTAATCACTCTCCCGAGGCTCTAAAGTCACATTGACAATTGAAGCTGAGAGTAAAGGATTACGCCAATGTACATTAACATCAAGCTGATGGCTGTATTACTCATAACGATGAGTTTCTGTGTCAACGCTGATATTACAGAACAAGAAAAAGAACGCTTCCTGAACGCCTCGTTGGCCAATTATGATATTGGCCGCCACATAGAGGTGGAGACCACGGCAGATATTGCAGGCACCTTAAAAAGAAACGGCTTTAGTACAATCACTGACTTTGAATGGACCGACCTTCATGACGCATTTAAACTGGAGCTTAGAGCAGGAGACCTACCCAAATACAAAGGACTCACCCATTCAATGCTAAGTAGTTGGCCGTATGGAATCGTATATTTCTGGCTAATTGGACAGTTATCAACACGACAGATCGAAATACACCTATTCACGCTTTCTCAGCCAGTAACGGGAAATTGGTTCGGAGGTACATTATGATTAATAGTCATTTTCCAGTTCAGCCCATACTTACCAGTGAACTGTCAACACAAGAAAAAACAATTAATGTAGAAAAAGGTGACCAGACTACTACTGATACCTTTGCCAGTCAGGAACACCATAATATAAACAAAATCTTTAAGAATGATGTTTGTGCAACTTCTGCCATAAACCAAGTACACAAACCGGAAAATACCTTGGAAAAATCTTTTCCTGAGCCCCCGACTAAACTGGAGCATTATTATGTTTCAACTAATGAAGGAATTACCTGGCATGATGAAAAAAGAACAGCTTGTGAAAGTTCGTCCGCAGAGGTACTTCCAAAAAAGATAAAAAACAGTAAAGAGTCTTCTATTATCGAAAGTAGTGATCTCCAACAAGTTGGTTGTTTGATACCAAAAGACAAGCAATGGATATCTTTTCTTCAGGATTTTTTCAGGCAGATACCGATTCATACATCATCTATGAATAGAATCACCTCTTTGCAAAGTAAAGCTGGGAAAGTTAAAGAAATAGTTTTTCTGGTAGAAGCTAGCTCCCCCACTCAGGGCTATGGAAATTTAAACCTGTATATAGAATTCTTAAGGAATTTTGTCAGACTTTCTCCTGGCACTTTAAATCTGGTTCGCTTTTCTGGCTATGAACCTACTCTTAGCAACAAATTACCAAATCTTCTTTCTGGTTTACCTGCGCGTGACATTGATGAGTCTATCATTCACGGGGATCACAAATTATCGTCACCAAAAATAAGACCAGATAAAATATTTGGTATTCCATACATCATAGAACAGACAATACCTACCCATCTTTTATCAAAAAACACACTACAAATTTACACCGTTTGGGACTCGTTTAGAACATCAACAAAAGCTCCATTATTTCAAATAACTAACTATAGATGGTTCCCTGGATCTCCAAGGGAAATGACCCTGAAAAACCAAGAAAATCATCTGCCCATTTATCCGTACGAGGTCAATAAAGATACGTCAACACCAGAGCTAATGAAAAAGGATATAGCTAACAGCTTACAAAACCCATTAACACAAGGTCATGATACTGAAAAATTAGCTCAGTTTTTTACCGAATTATTGCAATCGGCCAAAGAAAATAAAATATATTTAGCCCTTTCTTATCATGCCTGGGGAATGTTAAAGCATGAGTATTACAATTACACAAATGCCGCTAAAGCGTGTTTTGGCGATAAGCCTATCATTATTATTGCACCACACAGCGAGAATATCAGCCTGTCTGAAAAAGGCAAAAAAGAGCTCAGTGACACTGGCAATATACAGTTTTCAACTAATTACTCCCTGGACTTTACCACTGAGAAATCACTTATAGATAAGGTCACCGTATTTGAATTTACTTTTTTACCGAAGCGACTGTTTGAGTTGGTTTGTTATTTTTCCAACATCCCCATTTATGCACCGGGAGCCAGCACCGCTAATATTGCACAATGCTTAAATAAACCCTACCTTGGACTGGGCAGATGTGGTCATGAAATACCAGCAACAGGCAACCCGAAACTCTTAGGCCGCTGGAAAGTAGCTAATGGTGCATTTCATTTGAATACATGCCTTCTGCAAGAGGTTAAATCGACTCTGCTAACAATGAGCAAAGAGCAAATAGAGTTATGTGACAGAAAAACTAAACATGATTTCTGGTATGACCCTGAGAATGCCCATTTAGAACTCAATAAGATATGTAATGCAATCACCGACGATATCCTGAGATATACTGGGCTAATCCCAACGTTAATTCCGCATTTTTTTAATGGCACGGATACCTCAAAAATCCATGAATATACTGATCTCTCAGCTGACGATCGGCAAAGTTACTTTACCCGGTTATTAGACGAAGGTAGATTACCCGAGTTTTGCCAGTACGTCTGTGATAAATCAAATGAAATAATGCTTGATTATATGTCTCAAACAACTAAGCCAGGAGATAGTTTTTATGAACTGGCCAGAGAATTACAAAAAAAGGCATTGCATCCTGATAACAACATGATGTTGGAAGTATTAGAAAGTAATCTTCCGGATAACTGAAACCCGGCAATAAAGGAGTATGCCAATGTACATTACAAATGCCATCAAACTGATCTCTGCATTACTCATATTGATGAGTTTTAGTGCCGACGCTGATATTACAGAACAAGAAGGACATTGCCTGAAAGACGCGCTGGCCGGTTATGATATTGAGTACCTTACAGAGGTGGGTACTACGGCAGAAGAAGTCTTTCTTTTTTCTCAAAAAGCCCCAATGGTCAGCCCGTATGACATTCACAGTTTTACACGGCGCAATATTACTCCGGAAGTCGTTGCATCATTTCGTCCTGAAGTGGCCAATGATTCGTTTTTTATAGATAAGGTTCTACGGGCAGGGTTAAGCCCCCAAACGGCAAATAGCTACCTCGACGTCGGCATTAATGCGGCCTTCTTTATCATCGGGTACGCCAAAAAACGAATATCCCCTGATCTTGCAAATTCTCTATACAAAAACCTCTTTTTCGTAATCATGAGCAGTGATCGTATCCCTATTCAAGATGAATTTAAACAGTGGATAACGGCAGAAAACCTGTCTAAATACAGAGGGCTCACCATGTCAATCAATCAGTTACAAGATCTCTACTTTTCCAAAGTGCCCCCAGATTTTCTTCATGAAGCTAAAAGTAAGGGTATAAAACTGTATGATGCAATGTCTCTTTACTTTCTCAGCATTGACTTGGACACCTACCCGTCTTTAATCTCTGACCAAAATACCTGCACTGTGTATCCCATTTCTCATCTTAAATTTGAACACTTGGGTAATCTTGTAAACTACCAGAGTAAAAAAGAGCCCATTCCTCTACCAAAAGCTCTATTTTCCGAGCTAAATTCCATATATATCCAATACGATATGTACCACTTTTCAACAGACGATCAAGCGGAAATTTTCAAGTACGTTGAAAAGGCTGCAAAAGATGTAAAAAACCCCACAATCTATAGTTTGCTCTACCTGACCGCAAAAATTGTTTCAGACAAGCTTCACTACGCATTAGTGGATGGCGAGCTGAGTCTTACCTTCCCGGAAGGCTGTTCAATAGCTGAATATTGGCGAAGGGGCATGGGTGACTGTGATAAATATATGGCATTGGGTGCGGTTGTTTTGCCCAACTAAAACAACTGTTTCCTGACGTACTGACCAATGTTTACCTAAGCAAGAAATGGTTTTCGACATACAAAAGACATTCCTGGAATACCGTCGTCATTGCAGAAGAGAATCACCTGATTGTTACGTACATTGACATCATAAGATACGACACTGATTCCAATGTTCTGCGCCTTATTCTTCAGTTTCTTATACAACTGCATGACGCCTTGCACAATCTGTATGAGGCAGCTGGCTGCATCCCGAGCCCACTCAGAAACAAAAATGAAGAACTGGGAGCAATGTACCCAGAGTACTTCGAGATGCGAAACTTTCTTAGCAAATATGAAGAATACTTCTGTACGACGCAATCGAAGTAGGCTGGGCGTCAAACCAGGAGCCTGCAAGGTCGGCTTTACCTGTAAATCATCTATACCCCTGGGGGAACTTCTCGCTCTCCAGAAACTCTAATACATAGAGGACCATTAAATCTGCCAGTAAAGGAGTACGCCTATGAACATTGCAAAACGTGCCATAATACTGACAACTGCGCTGCTCATAACGACGAGCTTCTGCGCCGAAGCTGATATTACAGAACAAAAAAAACAGGCTTTCTTGAACGCCGGGCTAGTTGATTATGATATTGAGAGCCTCACAGAAGTAGGAACCACGCCAGAAGAAGTCCTTCTTTTTGCTCAGGATACCCCAACAATCAGTCCAGACATTATTTACTATTATACTCACTTCAACATTACTCCGGGCGTTGCCGCAATGTTTCATCCCAGAGTCATTTCCAAGCCATTTTTTATTGCAGATATTCTCGAGGCAGGACTAACTCCTCAAACGGCTAATAGCTACATCGAGGCAGGGGTTAATCGTGCCAGCTCTATTATCGCTTACGTTAAACATGGAATACCTCCCAATCTTGCAGACACCCTAAACAGAAACGGCTTGTACATCGCCACGGATACTGAACAGAGAGATTTTCATGAAACATTCGAAAAAGGCTTAACAACAAAAGACCTGCCCAGATACATAGGGCTCGCCCGCACACCCTTTGAATTAAAAAAACTCTACTCTTCAAAAGTGCCTACATCTTTTATTCATGAAGCCATGAGCAAAAACATAACGCTGAGTGATGCAACTTCCCTCTACTTCCATGGCATTGACCTGGACACTTACCCTTCTCTAATCACAGACCAGCCAACCTGCAGTGTATACCCCGCTAATCATCTTGAATTTGAGTACATCGGTAATCTGGCGGGCTACCAGAGTAAAAAAGAGCCCATCCCTCTACCAAAAGATTTATTCTCCCAGCTTAACTCAATATACGTCTATAACAGCATGAACGTTTTTTCAACAGACGACCAAACGGAAATTTTCAAGTACGTTGAAAACATAGCCAAATATGTAAAAAGACCAACGATCTATAATTTGCTCTACCTGACAGCTCATATCGTTTCGCAAAAGCTTGACTACGATACCGTGGATGAAGGTGAGCTGGCATTGACTTTCCCGAAAGAGTGTTCAATCGCTGAATATTGGCGAAGGGAGATTGGCGACTGTGATAAATACACGGTACTGGGAATGGTTGTTTTTGCCCAACTGAAACAGCTGTTTCCTGACGTACTGGCAAATGTTTACCTGACCAGGGCATTGTTTTCACCCTACAAAACACATGCCTGGAATACTGTCGTTATTGCAGAAGAAGATCGCCTGATTTTCTCCTACATTGATATAACAAACTTCGACAATGATGCCGATAATCCAAACTCTGATTACCGGGATTTTCTGGAACAGAAAGAACTAGCTTACAAAAACCCGTTCAGAGACAGAAACGAAGCGCTGGGAGCCATGACCACAAAGTACTTCGATCATCAGTACTTTCTTAGCGAGTACGAGAAATATTTCTGTAAGCCTACGCATTAATTGAACAACGCTGGACATAAAAAAAGTGGCATTGAAGCCACTTTTTTTATTTTCCATTCTGACTGACCGATCACTTGCCCATATCGTCGAAGAACTTCTTAACCCCTTCAAAGAAAGAGGTTTTCTTAGGAGACTGACGATGCTCCCCTTCGGCAGCAAAGGTTTCCTTCAACTCTTCCATCAGCTCTTTCTGGCGTTCAGTCAGATGCACCGGTGTTTCTACCACAACACGACACATCAGGTCTCCACGACTACCGCCACGCACCGGTGTGACGCCTTTATCGCGCAGACGGAACAACTTGCCAGTCTGGGTTTCTTTTGGAATCTTGAGTTTTACCCGACCGTCGAGGGTCGGAACTTCCAGTTCGCCACCAAGGGCTGCATCAACAAAGGTAATAGGTACTTCACAGTAGAGGTGCTTGCCATCACGCTGGAAGATCCGATGGTCTGCTACGCTCACCTGAACGTACAGATCACCGGCTGGACCACCATTGAAGCCCGCTTCACCTTCACCAGCCAGACGAATACGATCACCGGTATCGACGCCGGCAGGAATTTTTACAGACAGAGTCTTATATTCCTGAACCCGACCTTCACCATGACACTCACGACAAGGGTCTTTTATCATCTTGCCGGTGCCGTGACAATCAGGACAGGTTTGCTGAACAGAGAAGAAACCCTGCTGCATACGCACCTGACCCATGCCTCCACAGGTGGTACAGGTAACCGGAGAAGTGCCTTTCCTGGCACCAGAACCGTCGCAGGACTGACAGGCTACCAGGGAAGGAATCTTGATTTTCTTGGTAGTCCCCTTAACCGCTTCTTCCAGACCCAGCTCCAGCTGGTAGCGCAGATCAGCACCTCGCTGAACAGAGCTGCGGGAGTGGCCGCCGCCACCAAAGATGTCTCCAAAAACATCACCGAAGACGTCACCGAAACCGCCAGCTCCACCGAAGCCGCCAGCTCCACTGCCGCCCATATTGGGATCGACACCGGCGTGACCGTATTGGTCGTAGGCGGCACGCTTCTGATCATCAGAGAGGATTTCGAAAGCCTCGTTTACTTCCTTGAAATTCTCTTCTGCCTCTTTGTCATCAGGGTTACGGTCAGGGTGGAACTTCATAGCCATGCGGCGGTAGGCCTTCTTGATCTCCTTGTCAGAGGCCCCCTTTTCTACGCCCAGTACTTCGTAAAAATCACGTTTTGCCATCAGTAACACCCTGTGGTCAGGTTCCGTCAGATCACCTGACCGAAATAATCCAAATCGCTTTCATACATCGGGATCGATCCCGATTTATTGAATCAGAGACTGTTTGGAAAATCAGCGAAACTTTTCAGACAGCCTCTTAAACACAAGAGCGCGGGAGAAAGCTCCCGCGCCGCCAAATCAACTCATACCGCAGCGCGGAATGGGTTTACTTCTTGTCATCTTTCACTTCTTCGAACTCGGCATCTACGGCGTCATCCGCAGCGGAAGAAGATTCAGCTTCCTGAGCACTCTCAGCACCCGGCTGCTGGGCTTCAGCGTACATCTTCTTAACCAGACCGGAAGAAGCTTCAGAGAGTGCCTTGGACTTCTCTTCAATCAGATCCTTGTCGTCACCCTTCAGCGCTTCTTCCAGAGCAGTCAGAGCTTCGTTGATCGCACTCTTCTCTTCTTCAGTGGCCTTATCACCGGCTTCTTCCAGAGTCTTGCGGGTAGCATGTACCAGACCATCGCCCGTATTACGGACAGCCGCCAGCTCTTCAAACTTCTTGTCTTCAGCCGCGTTAGCTTCAGCGTCCTGAACCATTTGATCAATTTCATCGTCAGACAGGCCGGAAGAAGCCTTGATCACAATGGACTGCTCTTTGCCAGTAGCCTTGTCCTTGGCAGAAACATTCAGGATACCGTTGGCATCCAGGTCGAAGCTGACTTCAATCTGAGGCATGCCACGTGGAGCCGGTGGAATGTCAGACAGGTCAAAACGTCCCAGAGACTTGTTGGCAGAAGCCTGCTTGCGCTCACCCTGACAAACGTGAATGGTTACAGCACTCTGGTTGTCATCAGCAGTAGAGAACACCTGAGACTTCTTGGTCGGAATCGTGGTGTTCTTTTCAATCAGGGCAGTCATAACTCCACCCATGGTTTCGATACCCAGAGTCAGTGGAGTGACGTCCAGCAGCAGCACGTCTTTAACGTCACCCGCCAGAACCGCACCCTGGATGGATGCACCCATGGCTACCGCTTCGTCAGGGTTCACATCTTTACGAGGTTCCTTGCCGAAGAAAGCAGCAACTTTTTCCTGAACCATTGGCATACGGGTTTGACCACCCACCAGAATGACTTCGTCGATGTCAGACAGATCCAGGTCGGAGTCCTTAACCGCCAGACGACATGGCTCCAGAGAACGCTGAACCAGGTCTTCAACCAGAGACTCCAGTTTAGAGCGGGTGACTTTAACGTTCAGATGTTTAGGACCGGTTGCATCGGCAGTGATGTAAGGCAGGTTAACATCAGTCTGCTGAGCAGAAGACAGCTCAATCTTGGCTTTTTCAGCAGCTTCTTTCAGACGCTGCATGGCCAGAGGGTCACCTTTAAGGTCGATACCCTGGTCTTTTTTGAACTCTTCTGCCAGGTAATCGATCAAACGCATGTCAAAGTCTTCGCCACCCAGGAAAGTGTCACCGTTGGTGGCCAGTACTTCGAACTGGTGCTCGCCGTCAACATCGGCAATCTCGATGATTGAGATATCAAAAGTACCACCACCCAGGTCGTATACAGCGATGGTCTGGTCACCCTGCCTCTTGTCCATGCCGTAGGCCAGAGCAGCAGCAGTTGGCTCGTTAATGATACGCTTGACATCCAGACCGGCAATACGGCCAGCATCTTTGGTTGCCTGACGCTGAGCATCGTTGAAGTATGCAGGTACGGTAACCACCGCTTCAGTAACAGACTCGCCCAGGTAGTCTTCAGCGGTCTTCTTCATTTTCTTCAGGATTTCAGCAGAAATCTGAGGCGGCGCTTTTTTGTCACCTTTAACTTCAACCCAGGCGTCGCCATTGTCAGCTTCAACAATCTTGTAAGGAACCATCTGGATGTCTTTCTGAACCACATCGTCTTTGAAACGACGGCCAATCAGACGCTTGATGGCAAACAGGGTATTGTCAGGATTGGTAACGGCCTGACGCTTGGCTGGCTGACCTACCAGAGTCTCACCATCGTCAGTGAAGGCGATGATAGAAGGCGTTGTACGACCGCCTTCAGCATTTTCCAGAACCTTGGCTTTTTCACCATCCAGAATAGATACACAAGAGTTAGTGGTACCCAGATCAATACCGATTATTTTACCCATTGTTCAATCTCTCCATTGCCCTGATTCCAGGACGAAATTCTTTAGTTCAATTCTTTAATTCTTCAGCTGAGGGCTGCTTGCCAGTGTCTGGTGAGCAGCTGTTTTTGGCCTTTGAAATCAATATGGGATCAATCGATTTGATTTCAAGGCTGTTGAAATATTCTTTTTTGAATATTCCTCAGCAAAATCACTTATTTGGAAACAACAACCATAGCCGGACGAATCAAACGACCATTCAGCTTGTATCCTTTCTGGAAAACATCAATCACGGTGTTGGCTTCAACATCGGGATTCGGAACCATCGACATGGCCTGATGGAAGTTCGGGTCAAAAGGCTGACCACTGGGGTCTTCCTGAACTACCGCGAAGCGTCCCAATGCATCCAGGAACTGCTTCAGAGTCAGCTTCATACCTTCTACCAGGGCTTCGTGAGACCCTTCTGCCTGTTCGGCACTTTCAATGCCTTTTTCCAGGCTATCAACCACTGGAATCAGTGCGTCAACAAATTTTTCCAGAGCAAATTTGTGAGCCTTTTCAACATCCTGCTCGGCACGACGCTTAATGTTCTGCATTTCAGCAGCAGTACGCAGAGTCTGATCTTTCGCCCTGGCAAGTTCTTCGTTGAGTGCTTCCAGCTGACTCTCAAGGCCGTCGGTCAGATTACCTTCACTGTCGAGTCCAACACCACCCTCTTCGTTCAGCAGGCTTTCTTCTGCCTGCTGCTCTGTGGCTTCTTCCGTTACCTGCTCTTCAGGTTTGCTGCTTTCTACTGTCATTCCAGAATCTCCGACCGGGAGGCAATCATTTAGATGAAACGTATATTGGGTCACGAATTCCGGATTCAAGACCTGAAAAACAGTTTTTTTAACGCAAGCGATCATTTCGCAAAACACCGGGCCGCAAAACAAAATCACAACGGCCCCCATCTCATTCAGTTCAGGATCAGTGGATTTTTTCAGCTCTGACTTTACGAATCGCACACTTCAGGTTACTGTATATATAAACAGTAAAGCTACAGTAGCGGGTATTTATCATGCTGACCCAACTGTCCATCAGCAACTTCGCCATCGTTGACCAGCTGGATCTGGACATCCATTGTGGAATGACTGTCATTACCGGCGAGACCGGTGCCGGTAAGTCCATCATGCTGGATGCTCTCGGTCTGGCAACGGGTGACAGAACCGATAGTCACTGTGTTCGTCAGGGTACTGACAAAGCTGAGATTCACGCTTCTTTTGATATCAGCCAGTGCACTGCGGCAAAAGCATGGCTGCAAGAAAAAGATCTGGCCAGTGATGATGAGTGCATTCTCCGAAGAGTCATTACCAAAGAGGGACGGTCCCGTGCCTATATCAATGGGACTCTTTCTCCCCTTGCGGATCTTCGGGCCATTGGTGAACGGTTAATTGATATCCATGGCCAGCATGAAAGCCAGTCGTTACTGAAAAAAAGCAACCATCGACTGCTTCTGGATGATTATGCCGATATACAAAAACTGGCCTCCGAAGTGGCTCGCACTGCCCATCAGTTCAACCAGACACATGATGAACTGACCACTCTCAGCCATAATCGCAGGGAGCAGGATGAACGAGTGCAACTGCTCAGCTATCAGCTTCAGGAGCTGGAACAGCTATCACTTCAGGAAGGAGAGCTGGAACAACTTGAGCAGGAACTCAAACAGTTATCCCATGCTGAAGGCACTCTTTCCGTGTGTCACGAAATCAATGCTATCTGCTCAGACAACGAGGCAGGTAACATTCTCCAGAAACTCTCCACCTGCCTGCAGCGCCTGAGCGATCTGCAAATAGATCACCCAGCCATCAACAACACAATTGAAATGATGTCCTCTGCCCAAATTCAGGTCGAGGAAGCGGTAGGAGAAATCAATCACTTTATCGATCATTTTGATGCCGATCCCGCCAGAATGCGGGATGTGGATGAACGCCTCAGTGCTATTTACGACCTTGCGAGAAAGCACAGGGTTCAACCCGAAGCGTTATTGGAAAAACAAAGCACGCTTGGCTCTGAGCTGGAGAGCATCCAGTTCAGCGATGAACGGGTTGAAGCATTACAACAAAAGCTGATCGAACTAAAATCCGAGTTTCAGAACCAATGCGAAAAACTCTCCAGAAAACGTCAGTCTGCTGCCAGACAACTTGAAAAAAAAATCACTAGACGCATGGCTTTGCTCGGCCTGCCACACGGAGAGTTCATCATTGCCCTGACACCGATAGAGGGCAGCATGCTCTCAGCCAATGGTGCTGAAGAGGTCGAATTCCTGGTGACGACTAACCCGGGTCAACCACCCAGAGCACTGGCTAAAGTGGCCTCTGGTGGTGAACTATCGAGAATCAGTCTGGCCATTCAGGTGATAACCGCTCAAACCTCTCACATTCCCAGCATGATCTTTGACGAAGTGGATGTCGGCATTGGCGGTGGCACCGCAGAAATTGTCGGAGCCATGCTCAGGGAGCTGGGAGAAAGAAGTCAGGTAATTTGTGTCACCCACCAGCCTCAGGTAGCATCCCAGGGGCATCAGCATTTGCATGTCAGCAAGAAGGTTCGCAATGCTAAAACTTCCACTGAGATCGTCGGCCTGAAAGGCGATTGTCGTGTTAAAGAGGTGGCCCGAATGTTGGGCGGTGTAGAAATGACCGAGTCCACACTCAACCACGCAAAAGAGATGCTTAGTCTCTGTGTTTCAAGGTCTGCCGCCTGAAATTACCTTTGCAGCTCCTTAATCAGTAACCCCATTCCTTTAGCCAGTTCCTTCACGGCTTTGGGTGCATATTCTATTTCAACCCAACGTTCATCCTTATCGGGATATAAAATCCAGCAACGCTGCTCAATACTGGAACAGTCTGACTCCAAAGTATGGCCAACGCCGAACACTGTCAGGGTGTTATTGTTTCGGACCAGCCCCCGCTCCAGTTGCTGATGCCGAGTCACCACCAACTCCCCTTCCCGGTTGGCTCTTACAGAATACTCTATGGATGAGTTTCTGGCTCCACCTTTAATTGCGTTAGCCTTGAGCAGGCTGTTCAAATAAGACTCCAGCACGAGATCAGCCACAGCCGGATCAAAATTCTGCTGCATCTGCTCAACAAATGATTGGGGTTTTTCGGCAGGCTTCAGTTCCATTACCTTCTGCGCTTGTATTGCAAAGGGTAATAGCAGCAAGCCTGTAAGGATAAGTGTTTTCATTATTATCTGACTGTTCCACTGTCACTTCACATATTAATATCGAATAGTCAGTGGGAGACTGCAACCATTTCTTCTTAAAGCTGAGTCAATCAATGCTGCTGGTCTGGTGTCACTCTCATCACTTCTTCGATGGTTGTTAATCCTGTTGCTACTTTCTGAGCTCCGGAAAGGCGAAGACTGTACATACCTTCTTTGATGGATTGACGACGAAGGCTTTCTATATCAGAAGTCTCTGCCAGCATGTCCTTAAGAGATTGAGACATAGGCATTAACTCATAAACACCCGCTCGCCCCCTGTATCCGGTATCCCTGCATTCCAGACAACCCACAGGTTGAAAGATCTGCGAAGGCGCGGGGGCTGTCCAGGGACGAGTCAGGGATTTCCAACCAGACTTATCGAGTTTTACAGGCTGTTTGCAAGAAGGACACAGTGTTCTGACCAGCCTCTGTGCCATAACTCCCAGAACCGTTGCTTTGATCAGATAGTGGGGAACACCGAGTTCCAGCAGACGGGTTATTGCAGACGGCGCGTCGTTGGTGTGTAAAGTGGAAAGCACCAGATGCCCGGTCAGCGCCGCCTGAATCGCCATTTCAGCGGTTTCCAAATCCCGAATCTCACCCACCATAATGATATCCGGATCCTGACGAAGCAGCGCACGCAGGCCGCTGGCAAATGTCAGATCAATATTATGCTGAACCTGCATCTGATTGAAGCTGGACTCCACCATTTCAATAGGATCTTCAATAGTACAAACATTCACCTGATCAGAAGCCAGACTTTTCAGCGTCGAATAGAGCGTAGTAGTTTTACCTGAACCAGTAGGGCCCGTGACCAGAACAATCCCGTTGGGCTGCGCGGTCATATGAGTCCAGCGACGTTCGTCTTCTCTGGAAAAACCCAGCTCGCCAAATCCCTTGACCAGAACATCCGGATCAAAAATCCGCATCACCAGCTTTTCCCCGAAGGCGGTCGGCAGGGTTGAAAGTCGCAGTTCAACTTCATTGCCATCCGGGTTGCGGGTTTTAAGTCGGCCATCCTGTGGCTTTCTTTTCTCTGCCACATTCATACGACCCAGAATCTTAAGGCGACTGGTTACGGCAGCCGCCACCTTGGCAGGCATCTGGTAGATCAGGTGTAGCACCCCATCAATTCGAAAACGCAGGTGAGTCTGCTCTCGTCTGGGCTCAACATGAATATCACTAGCCCTTTGTTCAAAGGCATACTGGAGCAACCAGTCGACAATATTAACTATGTGCTGGTCATTGGCGTCCGGAGCCTTCATATTGCCCAGCTCAAGCATCTGCTCAAAGCTGTTCAACTGAGTGGACTGGACGCCGTTGTGTTCATTAGCACCCAGGACAGACTTTGCCAGTCGATAAAATTCCGAAGTGTATCTTCGAATATCGGTTGGATTGGCGACCACCCGCCGGATTTCCTTGCGGTTAATATGTCTGAGATTATCCTCCCAGCCAATGTGCCACGGCTGTGCTGAAGCGATCACAAGCTCGTCAGCCGAGACTTCTACTGCCAGAATCTGATGACGTATGGCATAAGCGTGAGACATGACCGGAGTAATGGCAGTAGCATCAATTTTCAGAGGGTCAATGTGAAAATACTCCTGGCCTGACAGATCTGCCAACCAATGCATCAGGGTATCGAGATCGAGAGAGCCGCCACTGCGGGCGTCCTTCAGATCCTGTGAGGCAATGTACTCCAGAGGGTGAAGCTTAAGTTGATCAGCATTTCGATGACGAGCCAATATTTCATTGGCTTCCGATTGCCTGATCCGACCCGTCTGAATCAGATCAGAGACCACTGTCTGCAGATCCAGAAGGAGTTCTCTGTTGTTGAGTGAGGCCCTGAATTTATTGGCGTTTGACTTCGGCTCACGGACACTGGACACTGTCGTTTCCTTTTACCTTGAAAAGCTTTCCATCTCGCTATTCTCCACTAAACCGTCAGCTTATGCCTATAAGAAAATTCAGGCTTTTAAGCAGAAGTTCAATTCAGCAATGGTTCAACTAAGTATATCGCCAGAATAAACCGCGACTGATGTCTGTTATAAATGGCTTTCTGGATACGAGGTGACCCATTCCCCTCTATACTGACTTTTACTCAATACCATTCTCTCAAGACACTCCGCTGTGGCCCCATCAATACTGCATAGTTTTCTGTTCATCCTTTCACTGACAGCCCTCATTCTGATATTGATTGGTCGTCTCAGGTTTTCGCCATTCATCGTCTTGCTGCTCAGTGCTTACGCCACAGGTTTTTTTTCAGGCCTGCCGATCTCTGAACTGACTCCCCTCATATCCCGTGATATGGGCAAGACGTTCGGCGACGTCGCTCTGCTCATCATTTTTGGGGGATTACTGGGAAATATTCTGGAGAAGTCGGGCGGAGCCGTCCTTCTCGCAGAGAAGCTGATTCTCTCTATCGCCAGGCGCTTTCCTGCGTTAGCCATGGGTATAGCCGGATATATTATTTCTATTCCCGTTTACTGTGACTCTGGATTTATCCTGCTCAACAGTATCAGGCAGTCTATTGCCCGGAGAGTGCAGTGCAACCCGATCTCTCTCAGCGTTGCTCTGGGTGGAGGCCTGTTTGCAACCCATTCTCTGGTCCCTCCCACACCCGGGCCCGCAGCGGCAACCCTGATTTTGGAAATATCTCCGAGCCTGACAATTCCCTGGGCGCTGGGAGTGGCTCTCCTGGTCACTTTTGTAGCTATTCTCTGGGGTAAATGGGTCACCCGCTGGCTGAATGATGAGAGCCAAGTAGTCAGTGACCCTCCTCAATCCCCCCCTGCTCATCAAAAGAATGTCTGGACAGCGATTATCCCTATCCTTCTGCCTTTGCTACTGATGTCCATGGCTAACTTTCAAACAGGCAATAAAGAGCAAAGCTGGACTGCTTTCCTTTCACAACCTGCCAATGCTCTGTTCCTGGGTTTGCTGGCCAGCCTGCCTTTGATTCGACACTGTAAGACCGGACTGACTGAGATGTTCAGTGAGAGTATTCACTCATGCGCGATGATTATCTTGATCATTACAGCCGGTGGGGCGCTTGCGGGAATGCTGGCTCAGACCGGACATATAGCCAGAATTGCTCAAGGACTGCCAGAGAGCCTTGGACTGATTTTGCCTTTTCTCGTAGCCGCTCTCTTCAAAACCGCCCAGGGTTCTAGCACCGTGGCCTTAATCAGTGCGGCTTCGATGATGGACCCCTTGCTGCCTGGCTTGGGTCTGGACTCCCAAAATGGTCGACTGTTGACCTTTTTGTCGGCGGGATGTGGCTCCATGATGGTTACCCATGCCAATGACAGCTATTTCTGGGTAGTCACCCAGTTTTCCGGAATCAGCCCGGCCACAGGCTTTAAGTCATTCACCCTGGCCACCCTGCTTCAGGCTTTTACTGGGCTGGCAACCGTGCTGGTGCTGGCTGGATTCCTGAAGATCTGAAGCAGTTCAAATCCTCTCTCGGCCTTGCTCTTGTCTGCAGGCTTCAAATCAATGGTTTTTGCCAGTTCATCGGCAATCATTTGCAGTGCATTTTCATCACCCTTCACCAGCTCGAGCTCCAACTCACAGATGACACTGCTCTCATCTCCTGAGCGGACAAACCCGTAATCCAGAGCAACTTCAACCCTGGCATCTGGCTCAGACCACTCCACCAGCCAGCAGGTACGATCAAAATCGGTCGAGAAAAGCGGTATCAGGGACTCTGGGGGAAAAGCTCCCAATGATTCTGGCCAGACTTTTTTTAACCCTTCCATATCCAGTTCCGGTCGCTCTATTGACCACTCCCACTCCCCCCGGCGAGTCAGTCCGTCAAGACTCTCACCTTTGGTTTTAAGCGTTTGAAAAAGCTGACCATTTTTCTCTCTGATACGCAAGGCAACCCGAGCCTGATTTAGTGTCAGAGAGGCCGTGTCAAAGTAGGTATTGCCCAAATGAAAGGTTTCAGGTGACGAGCTGGCGAACTTTTTCCAGAAAGTCAGTGTCTTAAGAAGAGGTATCTGCTCTTTTGGCAGCGACAACTTTAACTCTGTTTCAGTATTCATGGGTTATCTGACCGACGGCTTAAAAGGGTCATTTTACCTGTAACAACAAGGGCTTGTTATGAAAAATGAGCGTCAGAATGGCCACAGCACTTCCAGTGCAGGTGGCGTTTCAATGCATAATTTTCAGCCAGCTCCTATAATTTTTGGTCAGCCGCCCTCTTCCAGGGAACGGGATGCGATGTTAGTTCTGTAAGTCGTTCGCCGCAAACGACGAGGAGTCTGACCCCTAGAAATTTAATCCGACAGGTCTGCGACTATGCCAACCAGCAATCTACTATCGAGTGTATTTGGCCGATCTCCTATTGGTCCGATACAAAAACACATAGCCAAGGCACACGAATGTGCCATACAGCTGGAACCATTTTTCAAAGCAGCATTTGATGGCGACTGGCTGGAAGTTGAAAGTATTCAGCAAACCATCGTAGAGCTGGAGCACGAGGCTGATCTCATCAAAAAGAACGTTCGACTCTCCCTTCCCAAAAGCCTGTTTTTGCCAGTGCCCAGAAATGATCTTCTGGAGATAGTGACGGTGCAAGATAAAGTAGCAAACAGGACCAAGGATATTGCCGGCATTGTGCTGGGCAGACAAATGATGATCCCCCAGGAGATGAGGGAGGCTTTTATGGACTACCTGAAACGCTCCATTGCCACTTCAGCGCAAGCAGTCAGGGCCATGGATGAACTGGATGAACTGCTGGAAACAGGCTTCAGGGGAAGAGAAGTCAATCTGGTGGAAGAGCTCATTGAAGAGCTCGACCAGATAGAAAGCGATACCGACAAGCACCAGATTGAAGTCAGAAAAATTCTGTTCAAACTGGAAAAGGACCTCCCCCCTGTGGAAGTCATTTTTCTCTACAAGATTATCGACTGGGTCGGTGACCTGGCAGATCGCGCCTCAAGAGTTGGCAGTTATCTTCAATTGCTGCTTGCCCGTTAACTCTAATGATTGGAAATAACATCCATGAGCATTATCGCTGAGTATGGAACGATACTGCTGATTCTCGCCTGCCTCTTTGGCTTTTTCATGGCCTGGGGCGTGGGAGCAAATGATGTCGCCAACGCCATGGGAACCTCGGTCGGTTCCAAAGCTCTGACCATCAGACAGGCCATTGTCATTGCTGTCTGCCTGGAGTTTATGGGTGCCTACCTGGCCGGTGGATCGGTTACCGATACGATCAGAAAAGGGATCATCGATCCCGACATGCCATTACTGCTGGAGCATCCACAGCTGCTGGTTTACGGAATGATGGCAGCCCTGCTGGCTGCGGGCACCTGGCTGTTAGTTGCCACCCATTATGGCTGGCCTGTGTCGACAACACACTCTATTGTCGGGGCAATTGTCGGTTTTGCCGTTGTCAACGTCTCGGCAGATGCCGTGAACTGGGGGAAAGTCAGCTCAATCGTAGCCAGCTGGATCGTCTCTCCCATCATGTCCGGCTTTATTTCTTTCATGATTTTCATGAGCGTCCAGAAACTAATACTGGATACCGACAACCCTTTTAGAAATGCCAAAGTTTACGTGCCCATTTATATGTTTCTGGTTGGCTTCATGATGGCTATGGTGACCCTGACTAAGGGGCTCAAGCATATTGGCCTGCCGCTGGATTATCAGGAAAGCAGCCTGATCTCGCTACTGATTGGCCTGCTGGTCATGCTGGCCGGAAAAATAGCGCTTTCCAAAATCAAGGAAGATGCACAGGCCGACAAAGCTTTCCATTTCTCCAGTGTCGAGCGAGTCTTTGGCGTAATGATGATCTTCACCGCCTGCTCGATGGCTTTTGCCCACGGTTCCAACGATGTTGCCAATGCAGTAGGCCCTCTGGCAGCAGTGGCCAGTATTGTTCTCAGTGGCGGAGAAATCGCAGGCAAGGCAGCCATGCCAAGCTGGGTTTTGCTTCTGGGGGCTGGAGGTATAGTGGTGGGTCTGGCTACCTATGGATATAGAGTCATGGCGACCATAGGCACAGCGATTACTGAGCTAACCCCCAGCAGAGGTTTTGCAGCAGAACTGGCAGCAGCGACCACCGTCGTTCTGGCCTCAGGGACCGGGCTTCCTATTTCCACCACACACACTCTGGTGGGTGCCGTGTTAGGGGTTGGCCTTGCCAGAGGAATTGGTGCACTTAACTTGAGAGTCATCGGCACTATTTTTATGTCCTGGTTAATCACACTGCCCGCCGGTGCCTTCCTTGCTATCGTCTTCTTCCATATTTTGAGGCTTATTTTTGGTTAACTAGAGGGCTCTTCTACGCATCCTCTTCCAGCATTTTCGTTTCAGTCTCTCGTACCTATCCCGAGGTAGGGCTGTTATCATGCTGAAAAAGGCTGTTAATTTCGGCACTGGAAGGTTGACAGCCAGATGATCTGGCAGATTTGATTTATGCCTATCCAATTTTCCAACAATTAGAACCAGGGGCCTGATAATGTCTGGAATCCAGCAACCTGATCTGAAAGCAGTCCTGTCGCGGTTGATAGAGATTCCCTCTGTCAGTTCCACACAGCCTGAGCTGGATATGGGCAATATGCCGGTGATTCATGAACTGGCAGGCTGGCTTGAAACCATGGGCTTTTGCTGTGAGATCATACCCATTCCGGAAGCACCGCTGAAAGCCAACCTGATTGCCACTCTGGGCTCAGGTCCTGGTGGATTAGTTCTGGCAGGCCATACCGATACCGTGCCATACAATGAAAATCTCTGGCAATTCGACCCTTTCTCACTCAATGAATCCGATAACCGGTTTTACGGTCTGGGCATCTGCGATATGAAGGGATTCTTTGGTCTCGTCATGGAAGCAGTAAAAGATTATCTGAAAGCACCTCTGAAGGCCCCCTTGATTATTCTGGCAACAGCAGACGAAGAATCCTCCATGAGTGGTGCCCGGGCCCTGGCTGCTGCAGGTAAACCCAGGGGGCGTTATGCGGTGGTGGGTGAGCCTACCGGTATGCAACCAGTCTATATGCATAAAGGTATCATGATGGAACGCATTCGGATTCTCGGACAGTCCGGTCATTCGAGCAACCCGGCCCTTGGCAGGAATGCCATGGAAACAGCTCATAAAGTAATCACTGAAATCATGGCGTTCCGGGAAGAGCTGGCCGGTAAATACAATAATCCCGGATTTGCTGTGCCTACCCCTACCATCAACCTCGGTTGCATTCATGGTGGCGACAACCCTAACAGAATCTGTGGCCACTGTGATCTGGACTTCGACGTGCGCCTTCTGCCTGGTATGGACAGCCGGGAGCTGAGAGAAAGCCTGAAACAGCGTCTTCTCCCCATCGCCAGAGCCGATAATGTAAAACTTTCTCTGAACGCGATTCACGACAGTATTGATCCATTTACAGGCTCTGCCGACTCTCCTCTGGTGAAAACCTGTGAAAATCTAACCGGCTATTCAGCAAAATCCGTTGCTTTTACTACGGAAGCGCCTTTCTTCAGCCGAATGGGGATGGATACAGTCGTGCTGGGTCCGGGTGATATCGATCAGGCTCATCAACCTGATGAATACCTTTCCATGGACAGAATTCACCCAACCATTGAGCTATTGAGATCTTTGATACGGCAATTCTGCCTCTGATTAACAGCGGGATGAAGATAAACAAACAGCCATGAACTTGAACAAGAACTACGTAAAATTTTTCCGACAGAGTTCGCCTTACATTCATGCCCATCATGGCAAAACGTTTGTCATTACTCTGGGCGGTGAAGCTCTGGCAAGCCCTAATCTGAACAATATCATCAACGATATTGCCCTGCTCAACAGCCTGGGCGTTCGACTGGTTCTTGTCCACGGTGCCCGACCTCAGATCGAGGAGCGTCTCAGAGCCAGAGGCCTTGAGTCCAGATTTCACAACGAAATACGGATTACGGATCGTCAGTGCCTTGAATGCGTGATGGACGCTGTGGGTAATCTTCGCGCACGAATTGAATCCAAGCTTTCACTCGGTCTGGTTAACTCTCCCATGCACGGGGCCAGCATTCGAGTCATCAGTGGCAATTTCGTCACCGCAAAACCTCTGGGTGTGATCGATGGGCAGAATTTTCTCCACACCGGTGCTATTCGCAAAATAGATAAAGAAGCAATCCAGCAGCAGCTCGACAGTGGCTACATAGTTCTTCTCTCCTGCCTCGGTCATTCACCGACTGGCGAGCTTTTCAACATGGAGGTGGAAGAAGTCGCTACCCACACAGCCATCCACCTTGAAGCCGAAAAACTACTTTTGTACTCAAGGTTTGAAGGTGTGCAGGATCGACAGGGGCAACAGATCAGCCGTCTTTCCCCCCAGGAAGCTGAAAAAGTCCTCAAGGACCTTCATGGTGAGGACAGAAGACTGCTTTCCTCAGCCATTACCGCCTGCCACGGCGGTGTGGAACGCTCACAGCTGATCAGCTTCGAGCAGGACGGTTCTCTGCTAATGGAGCTTTTTACCCGTGATGGATCTGGCACGATGGTTTCTCGTGATCGTTATGAAGAAATTCGTATGGCCAGCATTGAGGATGTGGGGGGAATCCTGGCGCTTATCAGGCCTCTGGAACAAAAAGGCATCCTCAGAAGGCGTTCAAGAAAAGAGCTGGAGCGTGAGATTCGGCTGTTCCGGGTCATTTCTCTGGACGGCATGATTATTGGCTGTGCGGCTATCCATTTGTTTGCGGGAGAAAAGGTCGCGGAGCTGGCCTGTCTCGTCGTACACCCTGATTACCGGAAGAAAAACCGTGGCGATCTTCTTCTCAGTGCTATAGAAGAACAGGCTGCCCAACAGGGAATGGATACGCTGTTTGTATTAACGACCCAGACCAGCCATTGGTTTCTGGAACGAGGTTTTTCTGAATCCACCCAGAAGTCTTTGCCTATGGAGAAGCGCAATCAATACAATGAGGAGAGACAATCCAAAGTTCTGGTCAAGAAACTCTGAGACACAAGAAAGTTTATTGCCCTCAAATAGAGGTCTGTGGGGGAATAATATGGCTCATTTTCTGATCCCAGGAAGCGGTTTTGGTCATAACGCTCTCATAGTATTTACCAATAGCTCCCATCATCATTTCAGAAATGATTTGATGGTGATATTGGCGTCGTAGAATTAACACAGCTGCCTCCCGATCATCCATATGATCAAACATGGGGGAGCCTGGGGTAATCTGACTCAACTGCTGTTGGAGCCTGACTTCTTTCATGATGTCTTTATGAGAGTCATGCAGTTTCAGCATACGATCAACAAAGTCTTCCAGCTGATCTTTAGCCAACCTTCTCATGGTATTCATTTCTTCCCGTCCGGTTCTTTTTCTCTGACCCTGCCAATCCCAGACCATACTTTTGCCTGTCTTCTTTCCAATAATACGTTCAAATCGCTCTTTGTTTACTGCCTCGTTGTAACGATCAACAAAAAGATCTGCCAGAAAGAAAAAACCAAAGATAATTAATCCGTCAACGGTGGGCTTGGGCACGTGAGGTGAAATTTCCAATGCTGGCCTCCTTTCGGAAGCATGCCAGACCACTTTAAAGCCATGAAGCATGGTTGATTTAATGGCTCCCTTCAACCAGACATTTAAATAAGTTCTGACACCATTCTCAGCCAGTATCAGTGCATTGGCCACCCTGTCGGCATGAGTGTTAAAGCGACTCTTTTCTTCTTCGCTCAGCTCTATATCGGGCATTTCTTCTGCCAGTATCCGCTCCAGCTCCTCCACAGCCTCTTTGGAAGTAATAGAGCCGTCACCGGTTAAATCATCGGTCATTTTCGGGAAGACTTTTTGCAGCCATCCCGTCTGTCTGGTCTTGAAGTGGTATGACTTGCCGATCACTCGAGGATCATTGGCCGCATCACTGAACAAGCGTTCTCTTTTCTCCGGGTCCATGTTTTTGAATTTACCGTTCCACAGCTGATCCAGAACCGGCTCCCATTCTTGATCCATTCTCTCAACGTCGCTGACGGCTGCTGTGTAGAAGCGCCTGTAGAGTTTGAAAGCATCTTGCAGGTTGCGTCTGCGATACAGGTATCGAGCTTTGCCTTCCTCCAGACGTATCACGGCTTCAAGATTGCTCTCATCTTTCTCTCTTTCCATCTCCAATCTCATCTGAGCGTCTTTTTCCAGCGCAGAATAGGCAGTGAAGATGCGGGTTAAGGTTTCATGACTGCAGATGTATCTCAGGCTTTTCAGGAAGACCCGAAATTTCTTGTCATCCATCTCTGACAAGACACCCAGATCATTCACCTCCAGTTTGTAATCAGCGGATGCTTCTGCCCTCTGTAAAGCCCTGATCGCTTTGGTCATCCGAATCAGCTCAGTACCACCACTCCATACACCGTACCAGGCAATATAACTGAATAGAGCCGCTGCAGCGGCAATCCCCCCTGACACCAGACCTATCAGCACGGTACTGACCACTATGGCAGCAGAATTAAGACTAAAGAACCTTTTATTCCTGAGAAAATGGCGTTTGATCCTGTCACGGGTATCCGTATTCTTTAGCTTGATACCCCCCCCTTTATCCACAACATTCTGAATATGGGTCCTGTCGACTTTATCCAGGTGGTAACGAGTCGCTTTGGGTCTTTCAAGTCCGGGAGGGGTTGCTGCAGGATTAGAAGGGTCAAACCTGCTGACGGGATCTTTTCCTCTTCTGCCCGGTGCCTGTTTGACCGGTGCGTGAGTCTCTGGTGCAAACCGCCAGCGCACCGCATTCTTGATTTCAAGAATACGTTCAAAGGTGATATCCGTATCGTTGAGCAGCCCTGTATCCTGTGCCAGTTTGACAATCGTAGCTTCCGCTGTGTCAGCATCCACATTGAAGTCTCTCACGGTGCTCTGAATTAAGTCCGGTATCAGAGCCCTTTTCAAAAAGCCAACGGGCAGGGTTCGATCTTCTGCAAGATATTTATAAGTCAACTCAACGGTAGAACAGGAAACGGTTTTTCTGACTTCGGTGAGAACCTGTTCACTGATTTTTTCACTGCCTCCTGACAGCACCAGTTTCAATGCTTCGCCTTTTTTCTCTTCACCCAGCACACAAACACGGTGATAGGCCATGGCGCAAGCAATATGGTAGTCACGCAGACTGCGCTGGACAGGGGAAGAGAGTTCTTCGTGGGCAGCATAGCGGAATGAGTCGTAAACCCTGAGTGCCTTTGCTGCTGAGGGACCTCCGCCAAATAGACGCTTGATAAAACCGCCTATGCGCGAGAAAACAAAGCGCCCCCGCCATCGACCGTAATCAATCTGACCCAGGCTGGAATCTTCTGAAGTTCTAACGGTCTCTGTTCGCTCTGTAGCAGAGAGAGGAGAACCTCTTTGGTTCCTGATCTCTGATGGCATGCCTCTCAATCCCTGAGAAATAGATGATGAATCGAAACGTTTTTTATTAGATAAGATGATTAAAAAATACAAAAGCAATAATATTTAAACTATAGCCGCCTCAGGGCTGCTGTGGTTTTGTTTTACGCTTGTAATCACTAAAAACAGCTGTAAATAAGAAAAGCCAACTTGATTTAGCTGGCTTATACGGCAGGGAGACCAGGACCTCAGACGGACTTGCGATCGAGCACCTGATAACTGAACTCCAGAGCCTGCTCATCTTCAGAGACCTTATCTTCCCTGGCGGTAATATCCCATTCACTGTCATCGATTTCCGGAAAAAATGCGTCACCATCAAACGATTTGAAGACTTTGGTCAGATAAAGCCGATCAGCTCTGTCCAGGGCCTGACGATAAATCTGCTCACCACCAATCACCATGATTTCTTCATTGCCATTGATCATGGATACATCTTCCGCCAAAGAAATGGCATCCTCAAGACTGTGCACCACCCTGACCCCCTCATGATGCCAGTCTTTGTCACGGGTGATGACAATATTGGTTCGACCCGGCAGAGGCTTGCGCAGTGAATCAAACGTCTTGCGTCCCATAATTACAGGCTTACCCATGGTGACAGCCTTGAAATAGCGGAGATCTCCGGGCAAGTACCAGGGCATTTTATTATTGATGCCGATGGCATGGTTTTTGGCAACGGCGGCAATCATGGCAATTTTCATCATCTTATCGGTTACTTTTTCCCTGGGTTGTAGACGCCGACATTCTCATGCCCTTCGTCACGAAGGTGCATGGCGTGCAACTGACTCATCACCCCTTTTTCGCAGTAGAGCAGGTAGTGCTTATCTTTATCCAGTTCAGCAAATTTTGTCCTGAGCTGATAGAAAGGAATCGTCAGTACTTCTCGGTCATTGAGATCAAAGGGCTTGATCTCTTCTTCATCCGGATGGCGGATATCAACAACAATGTCGTCTTGTTCCGCAGTCTCGAACACCTCAACTTCTTCACGAGTCAGGTCATCGGCAATGATATCAGAAACGGAAACCTTACGACGATCGACTACCGCCGCATCCAGAATGGAGAAATCAAAACGGGCTTCTTGCGCTGCAATTTTTTCCGGCTTGGCCCTGGTGGTCGGATTTTTCGAGATCACCGCACAATACTCGGGAATATTTTTTACCAATTCCTCTGAACCGATCCTGACTGAGATATCAATGATGTCCTGCTTATCCATGGCAATAAGCGGACGCAAGACCAGATGATCGGTAGCCGAATCAATAACCGCCAGGTTGGTGAGTGTCTGGCTGGAAACCTGGGCAACGGCTTCTCCGGTGACTACGGCTTCAACATACATCTCTTTTGCCACCCGGGTTGCAGCTCTCAACATCATCCGCTTGAGAACAACGCCCATCTGGGAGTTATCTACCTTGGTCAGAATCTCTTCGACAACCCCTTCAAAAGGAACCGTAACAAAGTTGACGTTATGGGACGAGCCAAAGCGGCTCCAGAGATAATAAGCCACCTCTTTCACCGCCAGCTCATGGGCATGGCCACCCAGATTGAAGAAACAGAAGTGGGTTCTGATACCCCGTTTCATGGTCAGGAAACTTGAAACTGTCGAGTCAAAGCCACCAGAGATTAGCGATAATACAGGCTCCATAGAGCCCAGTGGGTAGCCACCCAACCCATTACCACGGTTCGTGACCAGGAAATAACGGTCGCCCCTGATCTCAATTTTTACGACAACGTCCGGATTTTTGAGCTTGACACCCGCCGCTTCAGTTCGGGCATTCAGGCCACCACCCACGTATCGCTCCACATCAATAGACTGAAAGTCATGTTTACCTGAGCGTTGACAGGTAACCCGGAAGGTTTTCCCGGCCAGCAATTCACGATTCACTGCCAGAGCATTATGCATAATGTCATCCAGGTCAGTCAGCGGATACTCAACCACCTGTTGCCAGTACGCTATACCGGGAATATGGCTCAACAGATCGGAGACCTGAGCCACCAGCTGAGAATCATCATGACCAGTGGCCAGCTCGATAAAATCCCAGGTGCCAGCCACCTCAACGTCTTCATCAACCCGTTTGAGAATGGTACGAATATTCTTGCGCAGCTGCTTAATAAAACGCTTTCTCACCGGAGGCGTCTTAATGGTAATTTCAGGAAACAGCTTGATGATGAACTTCATAGAATTGTATGTCCGGTGCTCTCCCATCGGAAAAATGTCACCACAGAAAAGTGCCACTGCAAGTCAGGAAGAGAACCCGGTCCAGATGCCAGTTAGGAAAATTAAGAAACGAATCCACACGATTATACAGAAGACTCCCAGACACCGTTAACCCCGGCTGGTAGCAGACAATTCGCTTAGACACCTCGTAAAGGCCACATGGTTGTTAGTAGTCCCTGCAGATTCACGCTACACTGGGCTCCGCCTGGGAATGGTTTTGCGGATATTTAACGGGCAAATGCACCAAACCGAAACACTCTCAAAGTCTGGCGCACTTTTTTTGTGCACTTATTCGATTTAATGAGATTCTTTTCGGTGCAACCACCTGCATTCGGCTTATACTCAGGCATGTTCACGTTTTAGAACTCAGCAAAATCAACCGGTTTTCGATACTGGCACAGCAATTGCTGAGACGGTGTCGGCACAGCCGCCAATGCGGCACAATACGACTAAATGTTGGTAAACCGCCATAACGATTGACAAGTCTCTAGGAGCCTGACCGAGAATAGCGCCCGTAGCGAGGACGGCAGAAAATTGAGGATGAAAATTCGGTTTTGTGAGGAGAATAGCGAGCTATTTGACGAACAAAAGCGGATTTTCAGACCAATTTGCTGCCGCCGCAGTAGGGCAGTCTATTCTCGGTCAGGCTCCTACAATCGACCTGCGGTGCTCAACGAGAGCTATAGTCCTTTGGAGGAATAATAAATGTCCAAGACCCTGAATTTGATCAAGGATCACGATGTAAAATGGGTTGACCTTCGTTTTACCGATACCCGTGGTAAAGAACAGCATGTTTCCCTGCCGGTCGGCGAAGTCGATGCCGAATTCTTCGAGCTGGGTAAAATGTTCGACGGTTCCTCCATTGCTGGCTGGAAAGGCATCAATGAATCCGACATGATCCTGATGCCTGATGACAACAGCTCAGTCATCGATCCTTTTACTGACGAAACTACTCTGAACATTCGTTGCGACATCATCGAGCCTTCAACCATGCAGGGCTACGAGCGTGACCCACGTTCTGTTGCCAAGCGTGCTGAAGAGTACCTGAAGTCTACTGGTATTGCTGACACGGCTTTCTTTGGTCCGGAGCCGGAATTCTTCGTATTTGACGATGTTAAGTGGAACGTTGACATTTCCGGTGCTTCATACCAAATCAACTCTGAAGAAGCGGCCTGGTCTTCCAGCAAGTCTTTCGAAGGTGGCAATATCGGCCACCGACCAAAAGTTAAAGGCGGTTACTTCCCGGTTCCTCCCGTCGATTCACTGCACGATATTCGTGCTGCCATGTGCACAGCGATGGAAGCTCAGGGCCTGGGCGTTGAAGTACATCACCACGAAGTAGGTACTGCGGGCCAGTGTGAAATCGGTGTTAAATTCAACACCATGGTAGCCAAGGCTGACGAAGTTCAGATCCTGAAATACGCCGTACACAATGTTGCTCACGCTTACGGTAAAACTGCCACCTTCATGCCCAAGCCTCTGGTGGGTGATAACGGCAGCGGTATGCACGTTCACATGTCCCTGAGCAAAGATGGTGAAAACCTGTTTGCTGGCGATGGCTATGCCGGTCTGAGCGAAAACGCTTTGTACTACATTGGTGGTGTCATTAAACACGCTAAAGCGATTAACGCTTTTGCCAATGCTTCCACCAACTCCTACAAGCGTCTGATCCCGGGCTTTGAAGCACCTGTTATGCTGGCTTACTCTGCCCGTAACCGTTCTGCTTCCATCCGTATTCCTTACGTAAACAGCCCCAAGGCCCGTCGTGTAGAAGTTCGCTTCCCTGACCCAACAGCTAACCCATACCTGGCGTTTGCTGCTCTGTTGATGGCTGGCCTGGACGGCATCAAGAACAAGATCCACCCTGGCGACGCTGCCGACAAGGATCTTTACGACCTGCCTGCAGAAGAAGCGGCTGAAATCCCGACCGTTGCAGAAAGCTTCGAAGAAGCTCTGGCCGCTCTGGATGCCGACCGTGAATTCCTGACTACCGGCGGTGTATTCACTGACGACATGATCGACGCTTACATCGAACTGAAGAAAGAAGAGTGTGTACAGGTAAGCCAGACCACTCATCCTGCTGAGTTCGATCTCTACTACAGTGTGTAAACGAATAGGGCAGTAACTACTCCTGTTATCAAAAGCCCAAATGCCGGAGTGTCTATCGCTACAGATAGCACTCCGGCTGTTATTCAAGTCCCCTCTATTTCATATCCCCAATACTCGCTTTAAAGTCCTTTCATCGCCTTTTTTTGTCCTTTCTTTGTCCTTTCTTGACCGCACGGATGCAAACAGGTGCGCTCTACAGTACTCTAGGAGAACCCGGAATCAGCCTTAGATCACCATGAAAAGAATAATATTTATGTTATTGCTGGCCCTACCCCTGCCTGGACAAGCCTCTGAAATTTATAAAACGGTCGACAAGAATGGCAATGTCACATTCACTGACAGCCCTGGCGCCCGTGAAAAGGCTGAGCCGGTAGAACTCACTCCCATTACCAGCATACCCTCTACCCAGACAACAGGTCGCTCGTCCATCAAGCCGTTGAATAACCATAAAGAGGGCATTTATCCAGTCTTCACGATTACCGAACCTGCCAATGATTCAACCGTCAGAGATAATGGCAACTTCACCGTTAAAGTCAGCCTGAAACCAAGACTGGTAAAAGGTCACACTTTGTCCTTGTCAGTTGATGGCGTTCAGCAGGGCCCCCCCCAGAGAAACCCTCAATTCAAGCTGAAAAATGTCGATCGAGGTACTCACCAGCTGTCAGTGACCATTCTTGACCCTAAAGGCAAAACCTTAAAAACCGCCAAAAGCACTGTGCATGTGCAGAGAACGGTTTTCAGACCTCCCACACCGGTTCCAACACCAGCCCTCTGAAACTACTGATCGCACTATGTTGGTGCGCTTTGATAAACTGACTTATAATTCGGAGCCTCTCGACTCTTTTCAGTAGTGTGACCTGATGCAAAAAGGTCACACACTGAAAGAGATTGGCAACAGTTGGTTCAATTCTTGCGTAATGTTTTACCAGACCATGAAATAACAACCACCACTTATCCGGGTGTCAGTCGGTGATCAATGAATTTGTACTGGAAAATCTAAACACGGCCATTATTGCTCTGGATCAGGAGCTTCGTGTCTCCTTCATCAACCATGCTGCTGAAGCACTCCTGGATATCAGCGAAAAGAGCGGTCTGCAATTGCCCCCGCCGCAGTCGCTTGACCATGGCTCCATGATGAAAGACCTGCAGCGAGCCCTGGAGCAGAACCAGCAATTTACCCGCAGAGAGTCAGAAATAGTGATTCATGGAGCCCCAGTACTGGTTGATTACACGATTACTCCCGTGGAAAACCAGCACGCCTGCCTGCTGGTAGAGATTCACCCAAGAGACAGGTTGCAACGCATCACTCGTGAAGAATCTCTGATTGCCAAGCAGGAAACCTCACGTATTCTCGCCCGTGGACTCGCTCATGAAATCAAGAATCCACTGGGAGGTATAAGAGGCGCAGCCCAACTATTGGATAAACAACTGGATGACAAAGAACTCAGTGAGTTCACACAGATCATCATTGAGGAAGCGGATAGACTCAGAGACCTGGTTGACCAGATGCTCGGCCCCATCAAACCCCCGAGCATGAACAGTCTGAATATTCACGAGGTGCTGGAAAGGGTTATCCAGCTGATACATGCAGAGACCGGTGGTCAGCTGTCTATTGTGAAAGATTATGATCCCAGTATTCCTGATCTTCCTGCTGACAGGGAGCGGCTGATTCAAGCCATTCTCAACCTGGTGCGTAACGCCATGCAGGCCATAGAACAGCACATGCCTTTAAGTGATGGTCAAATAGCCATTCAAAGCCGTATATCCAGACAGTTCACGATTGGCCATCAACGACGGAAGCTCGTTTGTCGTCTGTCCATTATTGACAATGGTCCCGGTATTCCTGAGCACCTTAAGGAAAATATTTTTTACCCCATGATTAGTGGCAGAGCAGAAGGAACCGGCCTCGGGCTACCCATGGCCCAGTACATTATCAGCCAGCATCAGGGGTTAATTGAATGTGACAGTAAACCGGGGCAGACATGCTTTCACGTCTATCTCCCGCTAACGATTAATCAGCCTTCATCCCAACCGTCTTACATCAGACAGTCTTCAGCGGATAAACAACAGGAGTAATTAATGAGTATGGACTCTAAAGTCTGGATTATTGATGATGATCGCTCTATCCGCTGGGTGCTAGAAAAGGCACTGGCCGGAGAGCAGATCGCAGTCGATGTGTTTGACTCTGCCGACAAGGCTCTGCGGGAACTGCAATACTCTCAGCCTGAAGCCATAATCAGCGATGTCAGAATGCCCGGTACCAATGGGCTGGAATTCCTCAAGGAAGTTCACGAAACCTACCCGGATCTGCCTGTCATCATTATGACCGCCCACTCAGATCTTGAAAGCGCTGTCTCCTCCTATCAGGGTGGCGCTTTTGAATATCTTCCCAAACCCTTTGATATAGACGATGCCGTTTCATTGGCCAAACGTGCCATTGAGCACAGCTGCCAGAAAAAGACAGAACAGGTGATTGAGGCGGTTGATAACGGTACAGAGATTATCGGTGAGGCACCTGCCATGCAGGAAGTCTTCCGTGCCATTGGCAGGCTATCGCAGTCCAATATTACTGTACTCATCAATGGTGAATCTGGCACAGGTAAAGAACTGGTTGCCCAGGCACTGCACAAGCACAGCCCCAGAGCCAATAATCCTTTTATTGCCCTGAATATGGCAGCCATACCCAGGGACCTGATTGAATCAGAACTCTTTGGCCATGAAAAAGGGGCATTCACCGGTGCCGGTGCCATGCGCAAGGGGCGCTTTGAACAGTCTCAGAACGGCACACTGTTTCTTGACGAAATAGGAGATATGCCCGCAGAAACACAAACCCGTCTACTTCGGGTACTTGCAGACGGTGAGTTCTATCGGGTGGGTGGTCATACTCCGGTAAAAGTCGATGTCCGCATTATTGCAGCCACTCACCAGAATCTCGAAAAACTGGTTGAGGAAGGCTCATTTCGAGAAGACTTATTCCATCGACTCAATGTGATTCGTGTTCACCTGCCAAGACTCAGAGAACGCTCAGAAGATATCCCTGTTTTGGCCAGACATTTCCTGGACAGGGCCGCCAAAGAACTGAACGTTGAGCCCAAAGTACTCACCCAGGAAACAGCGAAATTTATTGCCAGTCTGGAATGGCCCGGTAATGTCAGACAGCTGGAGAACACTTGTCGCTGGCTGACGGTGATGGCTTCAGGCCGGGAAGTACTGATCTCTGACCTTCCACCTGAACTGTTGAGCCAGCCCGACAGTGGCCCGGTCACTCCCCAGTCAGGCAACTGGGAGCAGCAGCTTCGTCTCTGGGCAGACAGAGAGCTTGCAGCAGGACACAGCGGCATTCTGGACAAAGCTATCCCGGCTTTTGAAAAGATCATGATTGAATCAGCTCTGCAACACACAGGAGGTCGAAAAAGAGATGCTTCCGAGCTATTAGGCTGGGGCAGAAACACCCTCACCCGTAAAATAAAAGAGCTGGAAATGTCCGACAAAGCTTTGACAGAATAACGCTCATGGAATCGGGGGGAGCCGTTTCTCTGACGGTATCCCTCCATTGGACACATCAACATGCCCGAATATCTTCCGCTACTACCCGATAAACTGTCCTGCCAAACAAGTCTCTGAGAATTTCTATACTCCATTTAGGTAACACCAGACAGGAAGTAGGTGTAATATGAAACTCTCAGCAATGGTCTGCAGAGGCTTAGTCGCCTCATTAGTTATTCTCATCACGTCTTCGAGTTATTCTGCGCAACAGGGCAATATTGGAAAAACATCCACAGGTTCTTTCGGTATTCGCCTGGTTATAAAGCCTAACTTGCAAGCCTCCATAGCAACTCCCTCCACATCACAAACGGATGACACGAATTCAAACGCTGCCAACCTCAATGACGCAACATCAACTGTTGCTAAATTCAATGAGGTGGAGCCTATTTGCATCAAGGGTACGGGAATTAATCAGTACTCTGTTGTCACAGAAGGTTCAGGAACAGGTGGCTCCTATGCGCTCAGAAATGATCAAAGTTCCTATAACTATGAAGTCGACCTCTGGTCTTCTAATCGCGAAGCCCAGGCCCTTAACAGTGGACAGAACAGTAACCCGATCAATGCACTGCCACGCAGCTCAGACTGTAATAACAGTGAAACGGGTTTTATGGTGAAACTACCTCAAGACGTGGCTCAGCAGCCTCTTGAAGGTGAGCTAAACTTGATCATCAATGCCGAATAAGACGCTTTATCAAAGGCTGTTTACCACAGGCGATAGTACCCGTAGAATGAAGGCCGAAGACTATTGCCTGATATTCAAACTCTGGTTCCCGTGCTTTTAGACCCACTGGGTCAAAACCGGGAACCAGTCGTGATGAAAAAGAGATCACTTCAGTGACTGGATCAGATTACAGAAACACAAAAGCCCAACAGATGCGGTCGTGGCTTAAACTTTGTCGTCTATCGATATTATTGGCTTTGGCACCTCTGGCTATAACCCTCAATGCTTTCGGCGCCATGTCACTGGATAAAATGATTGTTTATTTCGAGCCGAACAAATCCCCTCGTCAGGACATAGTCGTTACCAATCCGGATAAGGAAAACCTGTATCTGCAGACTGAGGTCTACAAAGTCGTTAATCCCGGCACCAAACAGGAAGAAAGGGTTCGTATTACCGACCCTTCCGAGCTGAAATTACTCAGCACGCCACAGAAAACCATTGTTGCCCCCAACAGTCGAAAAACCGTTCGACTGGTCAGCCTTGAGACACCAAAAACAACTGAGTCAGTCTACAGAGTAACCTTCAAACCCGTCGTCGGTGATCTGGAAGCCACCCAGAATGCCATTAAACTGCTGATTGCCTACCAGGCTCTGGTCTTTGTTCGCCCGGAAAATCCGGAATACAAAGTGACAGCCAGACGAGAGAAAGACTCAATCACTTTCACCAACAGTGGCAACGTTAATGTGGTATTGCGCAATGGACAATTTTGCTCAGACCAGAAAGGCAAACGTCAGTGTTCTGATATTGATGAGATTAAACGACTGTATGCTGGTCAGAGTTGGACATTGAAAATTCCCAGCAGCAAAACCCAAGTGGAATACGGTTTGTTCAATGGCAGCACAGAGGAAAGGAAAAAGTTCTAACTTATAGAACGGTTACTGTTACCGTTACCGTATCTTTATAGATGCCGGGCTCAAGTCCTGATACTTCTGATGGAGGTACGGTAACCTCAAGATTCATATTGGAGCCACCGCCACAATACTGCTGAGTAGAACCTTTCCAGGGCTGCCCATCCACTCCCGGCGTCAGGGTTTCCAGAGAGCCCCCCTGCCCTACTCTTAACTGATAGCCCACCCGACCTGATAGTAGAAAAGTACTACTGAGTCCCATCGCTCTGACCTTGAAGTCAGATCCACTTTGAGTGTAAACACAAAAGTCCATATCCCCCTTAAGACTCTTGTCACTGAGTGACATGTCTTTCAAGCCACTGATCTGGATACGATCAGGAATTTTCACATCAAAGATAAGGTCACTATTATCTGTGTAAGGGATGAAACCACCACTTTCCATACCTTTGAGCTTTAATGTCGCCTTATAACTTCCGGGTTGACGCCCTTCTAAATCAATCGCATTCACCTTAACCGATACTTTCCCTCCTACCTGTCTCCAAGTCCTTGGAGTCAGGAATGTCGAACTCGTATCCGGAATATTACTGCCATCTTTTAGCAACAATGAATTTATGCCCTGCTCAAAGACCACACGAGACATTTCTATAGAAGGAGCGCTCCCTGAAGAGACGAAATCAAAATCGGTAGCTTCAATGGTGTAATCTTCAGCTCGCCGATACCAGCCACAACGAGGAAAGCGTGGCCCAAGACCGGTGCCATTGCACGATTGCAGCTGCAGAGGCAGGTCGATATCAACATCTCCACCGGTCCAGGTAACAGGCAGCGCAACATATTGCGGCTGACCAAAAACGAAAAAGCCTGAAGCTGTGTTAGCTAATGTCAGTGCAATTAGCACAAGTATTCCTCTGAGACATATCATAAGAAAACAACATCTGTTCTTATCTTGACTGGACCTTAACTCTAACCATCATAATATCTCCGTATGACCGAGTATTACTGATGCTCAGCCGCTGTCCTGTTCGCCATTGGTCAACTGCCTGACAGCTTGGGAACGCAATCATACTTGGAAAGATCCACGGTTCCCATTCTTAGTATGTATTGCTTATCATCCGTTTCAACGGGCACTGTGCATTGCAAACCATTCTCCAGTTCAACCCTCAACTCATGAATATCTGAACGGGCTTCTATCTGGAACATGCCAATATCGTCAGTGCTGGAGGGATAAAGTCCTCCGATAATCCGGGCTCTGTCCAGAGGCTCACCCTTCATTAACAAGCGACCAAAGAGCAGTTTCAGGGGGATAGCCTTATAGTCGAGTGTCACGACATTTCCGGGATACAGGGTGACCCGGCGCTCACGCTCATCAAAGCTGTAAAGGGTATCCCCTGAAGGCGACAGGGTAACGGTATATTGCTCAAAAGGCGCCAGCGGGATCACCGAAGGTCTGTCCGCTACGGCATAACCCCTTTTATGACCATCAATGGTTACATCAAACACGTCGCCTTCACGACCTTCCAGATTGACCACCAGAGCACTCTCTGCCAACTGCTCTCCTCCCATAGCCACAACATTGCCATCGGTCAGGAAGCTGGTACTGAAACTGCCGTTATAATTAGTAACCTGGTTATCCTCTGTTGAGCTATGGTTAACTGTCAATGCGGCTTTGCCAAACCGGTTACCGTATTGCAAAACACCATCGAGTCTGCGTTCGCCACTGCCCGCTTCTGCAGAGACAGTAGAAGTCAGCTGACCATCATAAAGATCACCGTCATCCCAGGAAACTGACAGTCTCAATTTTTCTGTTCTGTCTTCTATGCCGTCAGTCTTCTGAACCTCAGCCCTGGGGTTAACCCGGAAAGTCCACCGATCCTCACGATATCTCCACTCCACACTCAACAACGCCACAGAGTTACCTTCTGACTCACTCACACTGAAAGTAACGTTTGTATCGTAATCCAGCGTTCTGAAAACTGTCGCGGTGTAACTCAATCCGTGGGTTTCCGTTCTGGCAGCGTTATTATTTCTATTGCTGCTGAACCGATAATTGGCACTACCTCTCCAGAGAGGTGCAGAAACAGAAAAATTGCTTTGCTCAAAAGCATCACCGATCAGTGCCGGGCGATCAGGATTTTCTACTTCGCTATCGTCTCTCCAGAGTCGACGATAACTGCCGAAGAGAGAGACGTTGCCCAACCAAACCTGGCCTGTCAGGGCCGTACCATAACTACCATTATCCGCCAGCATCACCGAAGGCGATAACTGATAACGATAACCCAACTTAAACAGACCCAGTTCAAGCAATGAAGTGTCTAAAGTCGCGGCGGCAGAGAGAGTCCCCGCCAGAGTATCAAAAATTCTTCGACTGACACCGGCCCGTGTCAACCACTGCTGGGTGCTATCAGGCAGAACCCCATCAAAAACCGATGTCATCACACGCCCCGTCTCAGCAAAAAGCAGCCATTCACCTTCAGGGGGTAGTTGAAACTGCTTGGCAAAAAAACGGGTTTCCTCAGACAGCAGGCTACCCTGCTCATCCAGAATCCGGATGTCTATATCATAGGCCCCCGTGGGAAAAGTGGTGGTATTCAGAGCCTGAAGACCGGCTTCCAGGAAATAAGAGGCAATCAGTCGTCCATCTTTTCTGACTTCAACCCTGCCCCTGAGCGGCATAAAGATATCAATCGGCATACCGCCACTGAAATCGGTGTCGTCTCTGGTGTTATCAGAACTCCGAAATCGAGCTCCAACAAGAGGCTGATCGGACGTAAAATTCAGGCCAAACCCCTGACTTGAAAGTAAGCCAAGATCGTATTCAAAGCCTTCAAAATCTCTCTGACCGTAGAGCTGATTGACCGAGAAGTCTTGAGACTCTGAATAGTCCCAACTCCAGAGCACACTGTTTTCACGATAAGACAACAGCGTCAGACCATACAAAGTGTAGTCACTGCTATTAGCGTCATCAGATGTACCGGTGGCGACTGCCGCAAAGTTCTGCATCATGGCAAAGCCCGAGTCAGAGGGAGGTAGGTATTTCCTGACATCGGCAGCTCGGGTTAACAGGAAACGGGGATTAACAAACACATCAACCCGGAAGCGGGATTCATCAAAAATCACACCGGCAACAGGAGGATTAAGAACACCGCAATCCCTGGTGACATTGGGCGGACAGATTGCCTCAGTATGGGTATTGAGCTCGCCCGATAAAGCCGAAGCCAAAAAAGCAGGATCATTCACCGAACCGATCAGACGAACCACTTCATTAACATTAGATAGGGCAATTTTACCGGGTTGGAAGGTGGCCAGCTGGGAAGTTAAATAGCGCTTGCCATAATAGATATCCACCAGCGACTTCTGAGGTTGACTGAGCGTCTCAAAACCCGCAGGTACTTTATTCTGGGCAAGAAAAAGCGTCTGACTGGCCATAGCTTTCGAGCAGATAAAAACCATGGGCAATGCAACGGATAAAATGTCAATGCATTTCCACTTTATCATGGCCCGGAACAATCCTTTTTGTTACTGCTCTGATGCTTAAGAAAAGGAAATTTATACCACAGGTTCGCTCAGGACATTTACTCACAGCAGCTTTATATACAGAAGGCCGACCGAGAATATACCGCCCCACGCGGCAATTGCTCCTGCGTTGCTCTAGTTTCTGCATCCATGCAGTCGCGTGGCGGCAGTAAACTGGTCTGAAAATCCGCTTTTGTTCGTCAAATAGCTCGCTATTCTCCTCATAAAACCGAATTTTCATCCTCAATTCCCTGCAGTCCTCGTTACGGGATCGCCCAGACGGGCGCTATTCTCGGTCGGCCTCTCAGGAAAGTCAGCGAAAATACCAGAGTCAACTGCACTGGGTATCTGGAATTAGATAGATGAAACTGTCACTGTAACTGTGTCTGAATAAACACCTACATCTTTACCTTTGTAATCTGCTTCTATAATGTCTGCGGTAATTCTGGATTCCAGAGCCGCATCGCAAGTGTTACCACCAATGACGCCATCTCTTGTAAAACTTCCTGCCGCAACACCTGACCCCAAGTGACCTTTTCCCCAGATCTGATCCGCCGCACCCCCTTTCTGAGAATAGGTCAACGAATAAGGGATCTTAACAGTTGCCGTACCTGATCCTGGCACCAATGCGAAATCATTGCTGCTCGTCAGGCTAACTTCGTATTTTTCAACGTTTGAATCAACACAAGAAGGAGTAAAACCGGTGAGATCACCAGTAGTGGCAGAGGCAGTATTGAAAGATACATCCTCCAAACCAAAGAGCCTTATTTGAACATCGTTTCTAAGAACGATGTCAAACTTGCCGGTAGACGAGTTTGCTGTGGGTCCTGTTGGGTTATCAGCCGCCTGCAGCCAGACAGAAGCCATGGCTGCCGATAGCGCAACAGCTGTAGTTACTTCTTTAACTCCATCTCTTCACCCTTCACCTAACCAGTTCGTAACCTGCTATACATCTTATGCCAAAAGCGCTTTAAGACATCCTGACATCGGAGCTTCTTTTCAAGCTCCGCTTGAGTAGTGTAGCAGACATACAGAAATGCACATGGGCTCAACAGATATACTCATATCATAAACTTTGTCGTTTACCTCAATAATTAACCAGTGTTGTATTCCACAATGGGCATTTCTAGAGACCGGGACAACAGACAACAGCGATTGCTTATATCGTGGTTTGGCTAAGGACTATTACTTGTAGGCATTCTCATTTCTTGGAAAACCAGCGAAGATACCGAAGTCAAGTTCACTGGCTATTAGAGATTAGATAGACGAGACCACCACTGTAACTGTGTCTGAGTAGACGCCGACAGCTTTACCAGTGTAATCCGCTTTTTTAATGTCTACAGTAATCTTAGATTCTAAAACACTGCAAATGAGTTCAGCATGTATAAGGCCATCTGTCTGAAAATCGCCCGCTGTAGCACCTGACGCCAGGTGGCCAGCCCCCCAGACCTGATCTTTTGCACCCAGCTTCTGAGAATAGGTAAGCAAGTAAGGGATATTGCCCGCTGCTGCACCTGACCCTGCCATCAATGCGAAATCATTGCTGCTTTCCAAGCTGACTTGGTATCGATAAACGTTTGAATTTACACAAGAAGGAGTAGAACCTTTGAGATCACCGCCAGAAGTGGTGTCGAAAGTCACGTCCACCAGACCGAAGAGCTGTATTTGAACATTGTTTCTAAGAACGATGTCAAATTTTCCGGTAGATGAGTTTGCAGTGGGTCCTGTTGGGTTTTCAGCTGCCTGAAGCCGGGAAAAGGCCAGTCCTGAAGATAGCGCAACAGCAAATACTACTTCTTTAATTCCATCTCTTTCTCCTATATCTAACCTGATCGCCAATCTGTTTTGCTTCTATATTTCAGGGGCTCTATGACGACCCCTAAGCCTCAGTTCAGACTCTATCCAGAGCAGTTTAGCAGACACACAGAAGCAATCAGGCTTAACAGATGCGGCCACAAATTAAATATTGTCGTATATGACATATCATTGGTTTATGTGATCTCGCGCAGTAGATAGTTTAGCTCATGCCAGAGCGACAAACGCCGGTGTTGTAACATTTATAATATTAAAGGACGAGCAAAACTGAACATTGAAAACCCCGGCTGCAACATCGAAGACGAATGCAGTGTTTTCAATGGCAGCACAGAAAAGAGATTGGCATTTTAACTTATAGAACCGAGACCGTCACCGTTACCGTATCTTTATAGATGCCGGGCTGAAGTCCAGACACTTCCGATAAAGGTACTGTAATTTCAAGATCCATATTGGCGCCGCCGCCACAATACTGTTGAGTAGAACCAGTCCAGGGCTGCCCATCTATTCCCGGCACCAGGGTTTCCATAGCGCCCCCTTGCCCTACTCTTAACTGATAACCCACCTGACTCGATAAAAGAAAATCATTATTCAGCCCGGTAGCCCGGACAGTGAAGTCAGATCCACTTTGAGTGTAAACACAAAAATCTATATCACCCTGAAGACTCTGGTCAGTGAGCGCCAGGTCGCTCAGGCCGCTGATCTGGATGCGGTCAGGAATGTTCAGATCAAAGATGAGATCGCTGTTATCGGTATAAGGTATAAAACCTCCGTTCTCCATGCCTGTGAGCTTTATTACAGCCTGATAATTTCCGGGTTGACGACCCTGTAACTCGATAGCATTCACCGTAACCGATACGTTCCCATCTACCTGCCTCCAAGTCCCCGGATCTAAAAATGTCGAACCCGTATCAGGAACATTGCTGCCATCTTTTAGCAACAATGAATTGCTCCCCTGCTCAAAGATCACCCGGGACATTTCTATAGAAGGGACACTCCCTGAAGCAATGAAATCAAAATCAGTCGCTTCAATAGTGTAATCTTCAGCTTGTCGAAACCAGCCACAGCGGAGAAAGCTTGATCCAGTACCGATACCATTGCACGACCGCAACTGAATAGGCAGATCGATATCAACATCGCCACCGGTCCAAATAACAGGTGTCGCAGTATATTGCTGCTGACCAAAAACGAAAAAGCCTGCAGCCGTATTAGCCAATGTCAGTGTAATTAGCGAAAGTATCCATCTGGCATATATCATAAGAAAACAACATCCATAGTTATTTTTATCGTGCCCTGACTGTAACCGTCATGGTATCGCTGTAAACACCCGAATCGATGTTATTAAGAGCCCCCTGATTGATCCTGACCAGCAATGTCATGTTATCCTGACCACCGCAATCCTGCTGAGTACTGGCAGTCCAGACCTTGTTAGGTCGTTGCCCCTGCCTGCGATAGTTCCGCCAGTCTTGGCTGGGGGTCCTGACCCTCATACGATAATCAACGCAATCCGATGGGTTCACACATTGTCCCTGTTTGCTCAGCATAAAGTTACCGCCCGAGTTACTGCTGCTATCGAAGTCTATAGAGACGCCACCGGTATTACTGAATACACAGACACCAAATTGAGCATCCAGATTATTACCAGACAGGTCATTGGTATCCAGAGCGACATCTTCAAGACCTGATATTTGCACCAGCTCGGGTACAACGATTGGAATAGTCACCAGAATACTGTCCAGATGGCGTGTTTGGTACATATCTTCGCCGGCGATATAAAAGCTAAAGTCGTATGTGCCAGCCTCAAGCTGTTGCAGTCGACTCTGATTAAAGGTAAAAGTAAACGAGCCCGTCACTGTGCCATTGGTAGTGGTCTCGAAAAATGCGGAAGAGCTTTCAGAGTGTGTCCATTCTCCGGGCACTAAACTCCCCTGATTTTCCAGCTGACTATATTGAGCACTGATCAAAAACTCTGACAACTCATCCGCCTGATAACTATCAGGAACATTACTCGAAGGGCTCTGGCTGCCGGGATCAGAATCAGAGAGAGCCAACCGATAATCCTGACCTACACAGCCCGAATTACAAAATGCACTGAAGGAAACCGTGAAGTTATAGGTGGGGTTTGCACTGCCCGAGGAGACGTTGAGCGGGTCAGCGACAAAACCTGAGAAATCAAAGAACGCCTGTGACCCTGACGAAAAGAATATCAGTACTGCAAAAAACACCTTGATAAAATACTTCAATGTCTTCAATCCCGGGCCTTTATACGACAGACCTTCTTGTAATCAATGCACCTGAACACTGCAGGATCCCATTATCCTGTTATCTATTTTTTTCTGAAAATCCCGCTCAGGAATCATCGCGTTTACCGATGGCCAGCTGACCTTCCAGCTCGGGAACACAATCAGACTCGGAAAGATCCAGAGTTCCCATTCTTAATATGTATTGTTCATCATCCGGTTCAACAGGTACGGAACATTGCCAACCATTCTCCAGCTCAATCCTCAATTCGTTAATATCTGAGCGAGCTTCTATCTGGAACATGCCAATGTCGTCTGAGCTGGAAGGATAAAGCCCTCCGGTTATCCGGGCTCTGTCCAGAGGTTCACCATTCATTAACAGACGACCAAAGAGCAGTTGCAGTGGGATAGCTTCATAGTCCAGTGTCACCACGTTTCCCGGATACAAGGTAAAACGGCGCTCCCGCTCATCAAAACTGTAAAGGGTATCTCCTGAAGGCGACAGGGTAACGGTATATTGTTCAAAAGGCGACAGTGTGATCACCGACGGTCTGCCCGCCACGGCATAACCTCTTCTCTGGCCATCAATTCTCACATCAAAAACGTCGCCTTCACGACCTTCCAGATTGACCACCAGAGCACTTTCAGCTCTTTGCTCTCCCCCCATGGCAACAACATTGCCATCGGTCAGGAAGCTGGTACTGAAACTGCCGTTATAGTTAGTAATCCGGTTAGCTTCTGTTGAACTGTGGTTTACCGACAATGCCGCTCTGCCAAACCGGTTACCATACTGCAAAGTACCATCGAGTCTGCGTTCGCCGCTGCCCGCTTCTGCGGAGACACTGGAAGTCAACTGGCCATCAAAAAGATCACCGTCGTCCCAGGAGGCTGACAGCCTCATTTTTTCTGTTCTGTCTCTAACACCGTTATTGTCTTGAACCTCAGCCCGGGGGTTAACCCGGAAATTCCAACGGTCCTGACGGAATCGCCACTCAAAACTGAACAGCGCTACAGTGTTACCTTCTGATTCACTCAAACTGAAGGTCGCACTGGTGTCGTAATCCAGTGTTCTGAAAACGTTAGCGGTGTAACTCACTCCGTGGGTTTCTGTTCTACCGTCGCTATTATTTCTGTTGCTGCTGAATCGGTAATTGGCGTTACCTCTCCAGAGGGGTGCAGAAACAGAAAAACTGCTTTGCTCAAAAGCATCACCGATCAGTGCCGGGCGATCCGTGTTTTCCTCTTCACTGTCATCTCTCCAGAGTCGGCGATAACTGCCGTTGAGAGAGACGTCGCCCAACCAGGTTCTGCCAGTCAGGGTCATACCATAGCTGCCGTTATCTGCTACCATCACCGACGGTGATAACTCATAACGATACCCCAGATTAAACAGACCCAGCTCAAGCAATGCAGTGTCCAGAGTAGCGGCAGCAGAGAGAGTACCTGCCATAGTATCAAAAATTCTCCGACTCACACCGGCCCGGGTCAGCCACTGCTCGGTACTTTGAGGCAGGGTGCCATCGAAAACCGATGTCATCACACGCCCTGTTTCGGCAAAGAGCTGCCATTCACCTTCAGGGGGTATTTGGTACTGTTTTGAAAAGAAACGGGTTTCCTGAGACTGCAGGTTACCCTGTTCATCCAGAATACTGATTTCTATATCGTAGGCACCACTGGGAAAATTAGTGGTATCCAGAGCCTGAAGACCCGCTTCGTGGAAATAAGAGGCAATCAGTCGTCCATCTTTTCTGATTTCAACCCTGCCTCTGAGTGGCATAAAGATTTCAACCGGCATACCACCGCTGAAATCGGTGTCGTTCCGGGTATTATCAGAACTCTGAAAGCGGGCTCCCACAAGAGGCTGGTCGGACGTGAAATTCAGGCCAAACCCCTGACTTGAGAGCAAGCCAAGATTGTATTCAAAACCTTCATACTCCCTCTGACCATATAGCTGATTGACCGAGAACTGCTGTGACTTTGAATAGTCCCAGCTCCACAGCACACTGTTTTCATAATAAGACAACAGTGTCAGACCATTCAGAGTGTAGTCATTGCCATTAGCGTCTTCAGTGTTACCCGTGGCCGCTGCCGAAAAGTTCTGCATCATGGCAAAGCCTGCATCGGATGGCGGCAAATATTTTCTGACATCTGCAGCCCGGGTTAACAGAAAGCGGGGATTAACAAACACATCGACCCGGAAGCGGGACTCATCAAAAATCACACCGGCAATGGGAGGATTAAGAACACCACAATCCTTCGTGACATTGGGCGGACAGATCGCCTCGGCATGGGTATTCAACTCGCCCGATAAAGCTGTCGTCAAAAAAGCAGGATCATTCACCGAACCAATCAGGCGAACCACTTCATTAACATTGGAAAGGGTAATTTTACCGGGTTGAAAGGTGGCCAGCTGGGAAGTTAGATAGCGGTTGCCATAATAGATATCCATCAGCGACTGCTGGGGCTCGCTGAGCGTCTCAAAACCTTCGGGGACTTTATTCTGAGCAAGGAAAAGCGGCTGACTGGCCACAGCTTTCGAGAAAATAAAAACCATGGGCAATGCAATACATAGAATGTCAATGCATTTCCGCCTAGTCATGACCCGGGAAAGTCCTTTTTGTTACTGCTCTGATTCTTCTACCGTGGGTTGGCTCAGGGCTATTACTCACGGCTGTTTTTTATTTTTTTGGAGAGCCAGCGAAGATACCGGAGTCAACTTCGCTGGCCATGTGGGATTAAATAGCTGAAACCACCACTGTAACCGTATCTGAATAAACACCTACATCTTTACCGGTGTAATCCGATTCCAGTATGTCCACGGTAATTTTAGAGTCCAGAGCAACACTGCAAGTGTCACCACCTATTGTGCCATCTCTTGCAAAATCACCCGCTGCATCACCCGAGCTCAGGTTGCTATCACCCCAGATCTGGTCTGTCGCCAAGTTCTGTGAATAGGTCAGCAAATATGGGATATCACCTGATGCAGGGCCCGATCCAGCTATCAATTTGAAATCATTGCTGCTTACCAGGCTGACTTCATATCGTTCAACGTTTGAATCAACACAAGAAGGAGTAAAACCTGAGAGATCACCGGTAGTGCCAGAGTCGGTATCGAAAGTTACGTCGTCCAGGCCGAACAGTTTTACTTGAACATCATTTCTAAGGACAATATCAAAATTGCCAGTAGATGAGTTTGCAGTCGGCCCCGTTGGGTTATCAGCCGCCTGAAGCCCGGAAGAGGCCAGCCCTGCAGACAGTGCTAAAGCCACAGCTACTTTTTTAAATTCCATCACTTTCTCCAATATCTAGAACTAGTCCGTTGTCTATTTTTCTTCTAAGCTCCAGGTGTGTTCCGACACCTGATCTCGAAGCCACTTTTCAGGCTTCTTTCGGAACATCAAGGCAGACATGGAGAATGACAAAAAGAACTAAACAACCACTGTCTTTTTATTATTCTTATGACTGACTTTCCCTGAAACCGATACTTCTTATTTTCTCTACACGCTTTAGTTAGCCCAAGGCTGACTAATGTACGTATTTTCCGATAAGGCTAACATAAATAATTGCTCACAAAAACATCTATTGGAGATATATTGATCCATGTCAATACCTCATATTCAAAGATTTTGAAAACAGGTACTTCCCGCATAAATGCAAGCGGATACATCAATATAAATTTATATATCAAACTTTTGAGTAGACTTTTTTAGATAAACATTTATTTTCAGGTCGTCAACGTAATCGTAACTACACGACATCACGTCTCACGTTTAATTCATCAAGCAAACGATCCATATCAAAGTCTTTTACAACCGGGCTGTTACGACCGGCTTCTATTTTGTCCTTCAGAACCTGTAACCTGGCTTCATATTCTTGCTCTTCTTTTTCAAAGACCCTGAGCGCTGCCCTAACCGCCTCACTAACAGACTGAAAACGACCCTTTTCTATAAGATCATTGATGAAGTCTTCGTAATGCTGGCCTAATGTTACCGATGTTGTTCTTGCCATAGCTCCGCACCATTTGTGTTAATAATTAACACATATTACTACATCTGGCGATTCTGCTTTCTATTCTTTCGTTGGGTTGAACGCACAAGACGCCAAACGAGCTTAAGGTGATCCGATTTCTGCTACCAAGCAACTGGCAGCCTGTCGGACTTGAGATTGTCCTTCGCGGTAAGTGAGGAAGATGAGCGCAAACACACTATAAAATGAACTTTTTCCCGGTGAGGAACTCAGAATGAATATGATTTATTTAAAGGGAGTCGATAATGGATCCACTAACCACTACACAGCAGCAATCGGGCCTGAGTACTGTCTCACCTGAAAACAAGCCCTCTGCTGACATTGAATCGTCAAAGTACCTTCCTGACGCCAGTAACGCAGAAACTGGCAGTGAAACATCTCTTGTAAGCCGAAAAACAGAGCTGGCTCCTGAAAGCCTGTTGAAGGGTGCTCCTTTACCTTTGTACGTAAGTAAGTTTGCTAAAGACAATATGCTGCTTCCTGCTGTATTGAACACACCTGCGACTTCCTCCTTACTCAGGCCACTGGTTCAGTCACAGCAAACCGGTCAGCTGCCTAAGTTGACAGCGGCTTTATCTACGGCCGGCTGGGCTCCAGCCATAGCCCGCACTGTTACTCGTTACGCGATTGCCGATACGGTTCGAACAGTATCTGCGCAATTGCTTTATGGCGTGTCTTCTACAATGGAGCTGCCTGAAGACACCCAGGGTAAAGCTAATTTTGCAGTCAACGGCACTACTGCCACACTAATGACAGTAGCCAGCCAGCCTTTTGCAGTGATGCAAATTAAACAGCAGATGAGTGATCGCAATGTAAAAAAAGCTCAGGAATCTAAAACTATTCTGCAACGGGGTTTCAAAAGAACGCTAACATCGCATTTTCGAGGAGTTACAAGCAATTGCCTTTCCGCTCTGCTGATGTTTTCGATGGATTCAATGGACAGGCAGCAGGTAAAACGACGGGATGAAGGGAAGCTTGGTGATTTTGAAATGAGGGCAACACAGTTTGGTGTGGGTGCAACAGTGGGTTTTATCAATAATATTCTCAAAACCCACGCCAATGGCCGGATACTGGGCAAAACCCATCAGGAGATTTTCAGACAACTGGCTGCCACTGCCGCTAAAAACCCTAAGGTTTTTGTTGCCCAGTTAGCTTATGCAACGGCCATGGGAGGTGTCTCCAATCTGATGTGGAGCGGCACTCTTCAGGCACTGACTGCTGCCCATGAAAAGGTTGCTGGACATTACGCTTCGAAAGATGAAAGCTGACTGTTCCAGATGTCCCTGTCGGCGGCATTTCCGGTATTCCGGCAGTCGCTGATAATCCTTGTTGTGAGACAGGTTGATCAACGCCCGCACTTCCTCCGGGGTGAGGTGAGCTGGATTGAGCATACATTTTATTGAACACGCCAGAAAAGCAACACTTGTTAAGAAAACCCTGTAAAACCCCCGGAAAAATAGTATTATCCCGACAGATTTATAAGGGCAAGAAATTTTCTTTCGGCCCTGACAAGCTTTACTAATATTAATTGTGTAGCTTCCAAGGCAGAGCAGTATTCGAAGCGTGTATCAGCAAACCCTCAGGAAATTTAAAGAGGCTTCTGAAGATGAATCTGTCACCTTACGACCAATGCCGCTGCGATGAAAAACAATGTAGCGTCGGACGCAGCTGTAACATTGTTGCTCTCCTGTTAACCATGGTTCTGATCTCAGGTCTGGCTCAGGCTTCTGTCTGAAAGGTTAACAACCGTTTCTGTATCCATCGCCTTTAAAGATGTAGTGATGGGTATAGATTCACTCACAACCCAAGCTAAAAGCCTTATAATTCCACCTCGATGTACTGAATCAGTTCCCGCGAGCATGCTTGATATCGTTCTCTACCAGCCAGAAATTCCTCCCAATACAGGGAATATCATCCGACTCTGTGCCAATACAGGTTTTCGCCTGCATCTGATCAGGCCTTTGGGTTTTGATCTTGATGATCAGCGTCTGAAAAGGGCCGGGCTGGATTACCATGAGTACGCCAATTTGCAGATTCATGATCACTATCAGGACTTTCTTCAAACAGTGAAACCCAAAAGAGTTCTGGCTTTGAGCACCAAAGGTACCACCCGCTACTCGGAACATGCCTTTGAACCCGGAGATGCCTTGATGTTCGGCCCGGAAACCAGAGGCCTGCCAGCCGATATTTTGAATAGCCTGCCAAAGGATCAGGTACTGCGTTTACCGATGTTGCCTGAAAGCAGAAGCCTGAACCTATCCAATACTGTGGCCGTTATGGTTTACGAGGCCTGGAAGCAGCTGGAATTTATTGGGGGTGAGTGAGAGAAGAGTGTGCCGGTCAACGCCCGGCACTATCTACTTATGAGCTATCTATTTATGAGCTATCTATTTATAAGCTATCAGTCCGTCAGTTAACGGTAGCTTCCTGCTGTTCACGCGCCTGCAGGTAGAGGGCGTCAAAATTGACAGGTGCCAGCATCAGCGGAGGGAAGCTGCCACGCAGAACCAGGTTATCAATGGCTTCACGTGCGTATGGAAACAGAATGTTCGGGCAGAAAGCACCCAGAGTGCGGTGCAATTCCTCATCACCCAATCCTTTGATGAGGAAAACTCCCGCCTGCTGAACTTCAGCCAGGAAAGCCGTTTCTTTCTCTTCTTCAGTGCCGTTCTGGACAGTAATGGTCAGAGACAGCACGACTTCATACATGTCATCGTGCAGCAGACGGTTAGTGGTGTTCAGGTCCAGCTTAACTTCTGGCTGCCACTGCGCCTGAAACATTTCCGGAGACTTTGGCGATTCAAAGGACAGGTCCTTTACGTAAATACGCTGCAGCGCAAACTGCGCCTGATCTTGCTGCTGATTCTCAGCCATTATCTTTTCCTTAAAAACATCGGTTCTAAATTCGCTTCCCACTTATTAGTGGGGATAAAAATACCAGTATCAAGTCTGGTAACCAGCTACTTTCAAAAACGGGCTCGATCCCATGAAGCTTCAGGATACGAGTCCATTTTACTTCAGCAAGTCGTCCAGTCTGCCAGCAGATTCCAGAGCATACAGGTCATCACACCCCCCCACGTGGGTGTCGCCAATCCATATCTGGGGAACTGTGCGCGCACCTGCCTTGCGTGTCATTTCCTGACGGACATCGGGCTTACCGTCGACGCTGATAGTCTGGTAGCTGACCCCTTTGCTGTCCAGCAGCCTGAGCGCCTGATGGCAAAAGGGGCAATAAGCAGAAATATAAAGGGTAACCTGAGCCATCTGTTTTCCATTGTTGCTGACAATGATTCACTCGTCTATCCGGGAGTGAATCATTCTCTGTTAATCTACTTCTTAACCAGAGGGAGACTATCGGCCGTCCAGGTGCCAATACCACCTTTCAGTCGTACAACCTGCTCAAACCCGGCGTCTTTCAATTGCTTGCCAACGCTACCAGCATGCTGCCCCATGGCATCGACGATAACAATCGGCTTGTCTTTGTGTTTGTTCAGCTCGCCGATACGCTCAGCCACTTTGCCATAGGGCATGCTCACGGCATCAACGATATGACCTTTGCTAAAGTCGGTTTTTTCCCTGACGTCAAGTACTATAGCCCCCTGGTGGTTAATCAGCTGAGTCACTTCCTGAGAACCGACGCTCTGTCCGCCCTTACGCATCTCGGTAAAGAGCAGTGCACACACCAGAGCCACCAGAGAACCCACCAGCAGAGGGTGATTGCCTATAAATTCAATAATCTGTTCCATACCGAACCAGTACTAATATGCCTTAACGAGGGGAAAACAGCTTACTGTCTCTCTATTTAAGGAGAGAACCGTGCCAGTTTTCGTAATTATTTTCCTTGAGGCGACAAGTATACAGGCTGCTAAACAGAGTTACGACTGTGTGAACTAAAAGTGCTCGCTAGTAAATGTCAGCATAACAGGTTGTGTATACCCCTCTGAAAGCAGAGAAAATCAGGCTTTGGCGAAAACAATTGTTCTATTCTGCAAATTGTGAATTTCTATCTATCTGTCTCTGGAAACCAGCCGTAAAGCAGGTAGAATTCAAGGCCTTCACCTCTCAAAACAGTCCTGAGCCAAAAATGCTGCTCAACCCGGTTTCTGAGAATAGCTGCAACGTTTGTAAAAGCAGTATTTCAAAGACACTATTTTGATCACCATTTTGGCCTTTATGCCCAAGGTTTGATCCATGACTGACAAGCGCAAAACCACCGCCCTGATCATCCTCGATGGTTACGGTTACCGAAAAGAACCTGATTCCAACGCTATCCTGGCTGCCAATACACCGGTCATGGACCGACTCCAGAAGGAGCATCCTTTCAGTTTTGTCTCAGGCTCCGGTATGGATGTGGGCCTGCCCGATGGTCAGATGGGTAATAGCGAAGTCGGCCACATGAACCTCGGTGCCGGTCGGGTGGTTTACCAGGACTTTACCCGTATTACAAAGTCCATTAAGGACGGTGACTTCTTCGAGAATAAAGCATTTACAGACACTATCGACAAAGCTGTCTCAGCAGGAAAAGCGGTTCACATCATGGGACTGTTATCTCCTGGCGGTGTTCACAGTCACGAAGATCATATCAACGCCATGGTGGAACTGGCTGCCAAACGAGGCGCCAAAGAAGTCTATGTTCACGCATTTCTGGATGGCCGCGATACGCCACCACGCAGCGCCGAAGCTTCTCTGGCAAAAGCCGACGCTCTCCTGAAGGAAAAAGGTATTGGCAGAGTGGCCAGCCTGATCGGTCGCTATTACGCAATGGATCGTGATAACCGCTGGGAACGAGTCCGGGAAGCCTATGACCTGATGACTCTGGGCAAAGCAGACTTTTCTGCCAAAACTGCTGTAGAAGGACTGCATGCGGCTTATGAGCGTGATGAGAACGACGAATTTGTAAAAGCTACCACCCTTGGTGAAAGCCCGGCCACCATCAATGACGGTGATGCGGCTCTGTTCATGAACTTCCGTGCCGACAGGGCCCGTGAAATCACCCGAGCCTTTGTAGAAAAAGATTTTGACGGTTTCCCACGCTCCAAACAGCCCGCAATGGCCGGATTCGTGATGCTGACTCAGTATGCTGCCAACATCGATACGATCTGTGCCTACCCACCGTCAGAACTCCCTAATACTTTGGGTGAATACATAGAAAAGCTGGGTAAAACACAGCTGCGTATTGCCGAGACTGAAAAATATGCCCACGTCACCTTCTTCTTCAGTGGCGGCAGGGAAGAGCCTTACAAAGGAGAAGAAAGAGTTCTGGTTGCTTCACCCAAAGTAGCCACCTACGACCTCAAGCCTGAAATGAGCGCTCCGGAAGTGACTGAAAAACTGGTCGCTGAAATCAAGAGCGGCAAGCATGACCTGATTGTCTGCAATTACGCTAACTGCGACATGGTGGGTCATACCGGCGTTTTTGATGCCGCTGTGAAAGCCGTGGAAGCCGTCGATCAAGCCATTGGCAGAGTTATTGCCGCGCTGGATGAAACCGGTGGTCAGTGTCTGATTACCGCCGACCACGGTAACGCTGAGCAGATGGTTAACCCTAAAACCGGTCAGGCTCACACAGCCCACACCTGCGAGCTGGTCCCTCTCGTTTACTTTGGACCCAAAGCCATTGACTTGAAAGACGGTATTTTATCTGACATTGCCCCTACCCTGCTGGACCTGATGGGTCTCGAGCAACCTGAAGAGATGACCGGTAAGTCGCTGGTGGGCTGATCCTTCCAGAATATTGGCAAAACAGGACTGGAAGCAGGACGCTGCCAGTCCAAAGCTGTTGTCAGGAAACAGCCAGCAGCTCAACTTCAAAGACCAGAGTTGCATAAGGGCCAATAGCACCACCTGCACCCTGGGTACCGTAAGCCAGATTGTATGGAATAAACAGTTTCCATTTGGAGCCGACGGTCATCAGCTGCAGGGCTTCTGTCCAGCCTGCAATAACGCCGTTAACAGGGAATTCGATAGGCTCACCGCGATCAACAGAACTGTCAAACACAGAACCGTTGAGCAAAGTACCATGGTAGTGAGTGCGAACAGTGGAGTTGGGTCCCGGCTTTTCGCCATTCTCATCACCGGCTACCAGCACTTCGTACTGCAGGCCTGATTCAGTAACAGTAACCTCCTCACGCTTGGCATTTTCAGCCAGGAACTTTTCACCCTCAGCAGACAGCTCCTTGGCTTTCTCGGCTTCCCTGGCCTGGATGCGCTGATGCATTTCATTGAACGCTTCCTGCAGAGCAGAATGCTCAACGGCACTTGGAGCCCCATTCAGGGAGTCAGCCAGACCGGCCAGAACGGCATCGATGGACAGACCTTCAACAGGATTGCTGGCCAGCTGGTCGCCCATTTGACGGCCAATACCATAGCTTACGCGCTCTTCGACACTTGTATATTCGGACATTGAATTATTCACTTTGGGTGAAACAGGTGTAAGCGATTCACATCGCTCAAGCTGACGCCACAAGCCTGCCTTTTCAGTATTCTTACGGCGAAAGGAAGCCATTGTACCACGAACCTGCCCGACTTAAGACTTAAAACCATAAAACAAGAATGTCGACAACAGCGGAACTAAAAGCCTGAAACTCCCGTCCAATCTTCGAGTCTTTAATAATTTTATAAGGAGTAACTCATGATTATCAGGAAAGTGACTATTTTGTTCGTGGCCGTGTTATCCATAAGCTTCAGTGCCATCCTCCAGGCTCAGGAAGAACTGGTCTATGTACTCTGGAGCCTGGATTCCCGTGCCGAAATGTATCTGGTTCAGCGTCTGGACAATGACAAACCCAGAGTTCTGGTCTCAATCAAGCGGGACATGTACATCGACGATGCGTATCTGGACCATGTTGGGAACATTGCTTACAAACGAACCCGCAGCGACATGGAGAGCGGTAATTATGACCCCTCTAGAAACGCTGTGGCTGTGGCCAGAAAAATGGCTCGGGAAATGCTTGCACAGCAGAAGCCGGTATTGGCCCAAAAGGGAATAGACCCTGCAAAAACACCCGCTTCGCTCCTCTATGCTGTGGCTGGCTTTGATGCCGCCACGTCCAAAGAAGGAGATTTACTGCAGGTCTTCTATGACCCACAGGATGTTATCGTCGTTCAGGAACATGCAGAAAAAGCCATTAAGGAAACCTTTCGGAGTAGCGGAATAGCTCTGACAGACATCAGGACTACCCACCATACCGCATTGATCGGGGAAGCTATGAAACTGATGAACGCAGAAGATGAGCTGTTCGTTTTTAAAACCACCCACGATGTGTTGTGTTCTATGGAACAGGGCGAGTTAAAAACCGTTGATATGAAAATGCTCTACAGGGATGACATAGAGCGTGCCGCTAAAACCCTTAGCATGCCAATGATCGCTGCCAAACTGCCCCTTCCCAGTGGCAGCGTTCACAGTATCGGGGCCTTCGCCAGTGACGAGTTTTTTGCCAATGCCGAAACAACATATTGCGAAGACACTTATACGGCATGTAAGGCAAAGCAGACACAATGGAAAGAGAAACTGGCACAATCAGAAGAATCTATCTCTCTCCAACAGTACCGGGAGATGGATTCAGAATTATCAGCCTGCGACGCCGATTTAAAGGCCTGTCTGATAGAACAGAGACTGATACTAAGCCGCCAGTATCTGAAACAACAAATTGATCCAGAGGCGTCAGACACTGAGTTCTTTGACCGCTATTCGCAACGCAAGAGAAATAATGAGCTGGGCTACAAAATCCTGATGCTCAGACTGCAGGATGCAAAAGCGCCAACAGCTCTCAAAATGTGGTATGTTGCTCAAATGAAAGACAACATGATACCCACTCTGAGACAGATAAAGAAACGCGCTGCAAACATGATTGCCAAAGCGACAGAAAAGGGAATATCCAATCCACCCAATGTCTACTTTCTTGGGGAGTACGCCGAAATCATCGAGATTGATTTTGTCAATGCCTTGTTCAGAGAGTTCCTTGAGAATTTGGGGCTGACATACTCCTACATCAACAAGCAGGAGACTGATCAATTGATAGCGGCTGGAGCTCTGAGGATTATCGACTCACTCCGTCAGGCTAATCGCTGAGCCCGATAAGCGGGAGAGGTGCTATGAAGCTCTTCCGCGTTATTCCATTCGAGTCAGTTTTCTTTCCCTGTCCAAAGCCCATAATCTGAGTCTTAATGCTTTTGACACCATTCTGGTTACACTCTAAACTGTCACCAATATGGTTACGGTGATTTCATGGCAATACAGACATTTCTTCACAAAGGTTTGGAAGATTATTTTTACGATGGCACAACCAAAGGGATAACCCCGAAACATAAGAATCGTATAGCCCGATTGCTAGATATTCTTGATCAGGCAAAGAAACCGCATGATATGAGAATTCCAGGCTTCAACTTTCACAAGCTGGAGCCAAAAACAGCAGGTCGTTATTCGGTCCATGTAAACGGGCCTTGGTGCATCACCTTTGAGTTTGAAGGGCAGGATGCAATCAGAGTTGATTATGAGCAGTACCACTGAGGAAAAAATTATGTCCAAGAGAATCAGAAGTAGAAAGCCGACCCATCCCGGTCAGATTGTAAAAATGGATGTGCTTGAGCCTTTGAATCTTTCGGTCACAGAAGCGGCAAAAGTTCTGAATGTTTCCAGAAAGCACTTATCCGCTTTCGTGAACGAACGAATACCATGCAGTAAGGATATGGCCAAGCGGTTGGCTATTGCTCTGGGTACCTCTGTAGATGTATGGCTCGGAATGCAAAATGCTCTGGATATTTGGGAAATGGAAAACAGTGATGATGAGTGCTATCAGGCCGTCGGAAAACTGGCTACCGGCTGAAACAAATTCTGCACAGTCATCCACATTACTACAAACTTCAGCTCTATGTTTTACGAGCCAAGTGTTTCTGATCCCTGCTGCTTATTCCAGGCTTGCGAATTCATTCCGGTGGGCTTCAGATGACGTTTCGAGTAAATCTGACGTAAAAGTAATTTTGCAGGCCGGACATCCCGAGAGGGATAAGGAATCGAACTCATAACAACCGCGTCCAGTCTTTCAGGATTACCGCACAGTCTCCCGGACTGGGTTCCGGGAACCTGTCATTATACTTATTCAGTAGTTATAATGACAAAACGTTAATACAACAAAGGTGTTGGATATGGCCACATTGACCAAGAGGGCTACGGTCTATCTAGACCCGGCAGTTCATCAGGCTTTAAAGATGAGAGCAGCCAGTTCTGAGACCTCTATCTCAGACCTGGTTAATGAGGCTGTAAAGCGCCTTATGAGCGAGGATAGGGAAGACCTTAAAGCCTTTGATGATAGAGCTGGAGAGCCTGAAATTACTTATGAGAATTTATTGGAGCAGTTAAAGGCTGATGGCACTCTATAAGATCACGTTTAAGCCGTCGGTAGCGAAGGACTTAAAGGGGCTACCACGCAAGGATGTAGAGCGCATTATCAAGCGTATTGATGCACTGAAAGAAACGCCCCGGGGGCAAGGTTGTGAAAAGCTCTCAGGCAAAGAGCGCTACAGAGTCCGGCAAGGGGTCTACCGCATCCTCTATGAAATTAGAGACAGCGAGCTTGTGGTGACCGTGGTGAAGGTAGGCCACCGATCAGCGGTCTACCGAGCATGACTGGATGTTGCTGCTTGCAAACAAAAACCATTTTGCCTGCAAAATTACTTTCACGCCATAAAATAACTATAACTGATTGATTTTCCCTGTGATCATGGAAATCGAGTAGAGTCGAAAACCTCCTGCTCAGAGTTATTATTCCACTCTCAACACGACAATTGTTTCTCGACTGCTGTTGTCAGGAGACAGCCAGCAGTTCATTACGCGCTCTTCGACACTTGTATATTCGGACATTGGATTATTCACTTTGGGTGAAACAGGTGTAAGCGATTCACATCGCTCAAGCTGACGCCACAAGCCTGCCTTTTCAGTATTCTTACGGCGAAAGGAAGCCATTGTACCACGAACCTGCCCGACTTCAGACTTAAAACCATAAGTGTTGGTAAAACAAAAATGTCGACAACGGGGGAACTAAAAGCCTGAAACTTCTGTCTGAACTTCGAGTCTTTAGCAATTTTAAAAGGAGTAACTCATGATTATCAGGAAAGTGCCTATTTTGTTCGTGGCCGTGTTATCCATAAGTTTCAGTGCTATCCTCCAGGCTCAGGAAGAGCTGGTCTATGTACTCTGGAGCCTGGATTCCCGTGCCGAAATGTATCTGGTTCAGCGTCTGGACAATGAAAAACCCAGAGTTCTGGTCTCGATCAAGCGGGACATGTACATCGACGATGCGTATCTGGACCATGTTGGGAACATTGCTTACAAACGAAGCCGCACCGACATGATGAGGGGGGATTATGACCCCTCCCGAAGCGCTGTGGCTGTGGCCAGAAAAATGGCCCGGGAAATGCTTGCAGAGCAGAAGCCGGTATTGGCCCAAAAGGGGATAGACCCTGCAAAAACACCCATTTCGTTCCTCTATGCAGTGGCTGGCTTTGATGCCGCTACGGCCAAAGAAGGAGATCTACGACACATATTCTATGACCCACAGGATGCTATCGTCGTTCAGGAACATGCAGAAAAAGCCATTAAGGAAACCTTTCAGAGTAGCGGAATAGCTCTGACAGACATCAGGACTACCCATCATACCGCATTGATCGGGGAAGCTATGAAACTGATGAACGCAGAAGATGAGCTGTTCGTTTTTAAAACCACCTACGATGTGGTCTGTTCTATGGAGCAGGGCGAGTTAAAAGCCCTCGATATGAAAATGCTGTACAGTGATGACTTGGAGCGTGCCGCTGAAACCCCTGGCATGCCAATGATGATTCCCAAACCCGTTCCCAGTGGCAGCGTTCACAGCATCGGGGCTTACGCCAGTGACGAGCTTTTTGCCAATACCGAAACAACAATAACATCTTGCAAAGACACTCTAACGGCATGTAAGACAAAGCAGACGCAATGGAAAGAGAAACTGGCACAATGGAAAGAGAAACTGGCACAATCGGAAGAACCTATCTCTCCCCAACAGTATCAGGAGATGGATTCAGAATTATCTGCCTGCGACGCCGATGTAAAGACCTGTCTGGGAGAAGTGGATCTGCTGCTAGGCCACAAGTATCTAAAACTACACATTGATCCAGAGGCGTCAGACACTGAGTTCTTTGACCGCTATTCGCAACGCAAGAGAAATAATGAGCTGGGCTACAAAATCCTGATGCTCAGACTGCAGGATGCAAAAGCGCCAACAGCTCTCAAAATGTGGTATGTTGCTCAAATGAAAGACAACATGATACCCACTCTGAGACAGATAAAGAAACGCGCTGCAAACATGATTGCCAAAGCGGCAAAAAAGGGAATGTCCAATCCGCCCAATGTCTACTTTCTTGGGGAGTACGCCGAAATCATCGAGATTGATTTTGTCAATGCCTTGTTCAGAGAGTTCCTTGAGAATTTGGGGCTGACATACTCCTACATCAACAAGCAGGAGACTGATCAATTGATAGCGGCTGGAGCTCTGAGGGTTATCGACTCACTCCGTCAGGCTAATCACTGAGCCCGATAAGCGGGAGAGGTGCTATAACGCCCTTCCGCGTTATTCCATTTGAGTCAGTTTTCTTTCCCTGTCCAAAGCCCATAATCTGAGTCTTAATGCTTTTGTTCACTACCCCCCCCCGATGGGTTGTACCACGAACCTGCCCGACTTCAGACTTAACACCATAGGTATTGATAAAACAAGAATATCGACAACAAAGGAACTAAAAGCCTGAAATTCCTGTCTAAACTTTGAGTCTTTATGAATTTGTAAGGAGTAATTCATGATTATCAGAAAAGTACCTATTCTGTTCGTGGCCCTGTTTTCCATAAGCTTCAGTGCCATCCTCCAGGCTCAGGAAGAGCTGGTCTATGTACTCTGGAGCTTGAATTCCCGTGCCGAAATGTACCTGGTTCAGCGTCTGGACAATGACAAACCCAGAGTTCTGGTCTCGATCAAGCGGGACATGAGTATCGACGAAGCGTATCTGGATCATGTTGGGAACATTGCTTCCAAACGAACCCGCACCGACATGAAGAGCGGTGATTATGACCCCTCACGAAACGCTGTGGCTGTGGCCAGAAAAATGTCCCGGGAAATGCTTGCAGAGCAGAAGCCGGTATTGGCCAAAAAGGGCATAGATCCTGCAAAAACACCGGTTTCGTTCCTCTATGCAGTAGCTGGCTTTGATGCCGCCACGACCAAAGAAGGAGATTTACTTTACACCTTCTTTAACCCACAGGATGTCATCGAGATTCAGAAACAGGCAGAAACTGCCATTAAGGAAACCTTTCAGGATAGCGGAATAGCTCTGACAGACATCAGGACTACCCGCGATACCGCATTGATCGGGGAAGCTATGAAACTGATGAACGCTGAAGATGAGCTGTTCGTTTTTAAAACCACCTACGATCTGGTGTGCTCCATGGAGCAGGGAACCTTAAAAACCGTTGATATGAAAATGTTCTATAGAGATAGCAAAGAGGATTTCAGAGATAGTTTCAAGATGCCAGTAATGAGGGTTCCCAAGCCACGCAAGCCCCCCAAATCCGTTCCCAGTGGCAGCGTTCACAGCATCGGAGCCTTCGCCAGTGACGAGTTTTTTATCAATACCGAAACAGATTGCAAAGACAATTTACAGACATGTCGGGCAAAGATGAAACGATGGGAAGAATACAAGTCTGAACAACAGTTCCAGGAGATTACTTCAGATGCATATGCTTGTCTTGAAGGAACAAAAACCTGTATGGAAGAGCTGAAACTGAGATCAAATAAGAACGCTGCCTACTTCTATCTGAAGCAAAATATTGATTCAGAGGCATCAAGCCCGGAGTTCTTTGACCGCTACTCCCAACGCAAAAGAAAAAATGAGCTGGGCCATAGAATCCTGTTACTCAGACTACAGGATTCAGAAGCACCAGTGGCTCTCAAAGAGTGGTATGTTGACCATATGAAAGCCACCATGGAACCCACTCTGAGAGAGATACAGAAACGTGCTGCAGGCATGATCGCCAAAGCGGAAGAAAAGGGGAAATCCAATCAGCCCCATGTTTACTTTCTGGGAGAGTACGCCGAAATCAACGAGATTGATTTTGTCAATGCCTTATTCAGAGAACGCTTTAAGGAATGGGGGCTGACTTACTCCTACATCAACAAGCAGGAGACTGATCAATTGATAGCGGCTGGGGCCCTGAGGGTTATGCACTCACTCCGTCAGGCTAATCACTGAGACCGATAAGCGGGAGAGGTGCTATAAAGCTCTTCCGCGTTATTCCATTCGAGTCAGTTTTCTTTCCCTGTCCAAAGCCCAACAGGCAAAATCTTCAGCCAACTCAATCTGCCCACCGAAAACCGATTGAGCTTCGCTTCTGAGTGCTTCAACCGATGAGGCAAAGTGAGACGCATGTTTTCGATAACGACCACTGATGTGAGTCAGGATGATATGACTGACTCCACCTTTTTCCGCTGCTTCACCCACCATTCTGGCGGTACTGTGCATATATTGGGGTCCGACTTTTTTCAGAACAGGTTCCGTAAAGGTGGCTTCATGCACCAGCACATCAACACCTTTCATGGCGTCTATCAGCAGATCAGGCTGGTCATTATCGCCACCAATAATAGCCACCCTGCCTGACCGGGGCGGCTGCCTTACATCTCGAGGATGAATAACCCTGCCATCCGGTGAGGTAACACTATTGCCATTTTGCAATGCACCCCAAAGCGCTCCCCTTGGCACGCCCAACGCTTCCAGTTTGTCCTGATCCATTGATTGAATAACAGGCTTCTCTGCGAAGCGATAGGCATAGCTGGGAACGCGATGGGACAGCTCATGGGAAGTCACTTTAAAATTCTTATCCTGAAAGTGAAAACCCGATTGATCACTGCGAATAAAATTCAGTTCAAAGGGCATATTGCGAACGGCAGCACATTTGAGTGAGTGTCTGACAAAACTTTCCACACCTTCTGGTGCACAGATCGTTAAGGGGGCTCTTCTGCCCTGCATACTGGCACTGGTGATCAAGCCTGGCAGTCCAAAAATATGGTCACCATGAACGTGGGTAATGAAAATACCTGCAAGATTGGAGAGTGTGTAACGGTTCTTTGTTCGCTGAAGGCTCTCTGTTCGCTGAGGGCCCTTTGTCAACAGTCGCTGCTGAGTTCCTTCACCACAATCAACCAGATACCAGTCTCGACTTTCATCCAGAGCCAGGGCCATTGCGGTCACATTTCTGTCTGCGGTAGGAGACCCTGCCGAGGTTCCGAGAAAAGTAAATCTCATAAAATCGTCGTTTACCTGCACAGTATTCCCAGATGGGTTATGCCGTCTTTCTGCTTTTGAAACAGCATAACACGTTACAGGGAGCGGAAAACAAATCGGAAGCAACCTGCATATAAGTATGTGAAAGCCCGATCATTCAGGGCATACTGAAACATCTACTAAAAAAATCAATGGCATTTGAGTATGAGAATCACGGCTGCAAACCTGATGTTCGCCGTAGTCCTGACTCTGTTCAATTTTATGAACAGCGGAACGGCCCACGCAGAATCCGTGGAAAAAGAATCACCCCAGACTCAGCTGGAGGCGATCAACGGGGACATTAAACATCTGAAAAAGCTGCTGGACAAGCTCAACAACGAACGCTCATCTGCCGAGAGGCACTTGCAATCTACCGAAACAGAAATAAGCCAGCTGCAAAACTCTATTCGTAAAATAGAAAAAGCTCTTGAGCAGGGGCAAGCCGACATAAAAAAGCTCGAAAGCCGTCAGCAGGCTCTGACGGCGCAGAAAAATAAAGAAAAAAGTCGCATCGCCAACAGTGTACGCTCCATTTATTTTGCCAGCCGCGACAATCGGCTGAAGTTACTATTGAATCAGGAAGATCCGGAAGAAGTATCCAGACACCTGACCTACCTGAAGCATCTTCAGAAAGCTCAGCTGGAGGCTATCGAAGCTTTCGAGAAAACGCTGACCGACATAGAAGACAACAGACAACAGCAGCAGGCTCTGAACGACAGACTGGAAAAACAGCAAGCGGACCTTACCCAAAAACAGGACCGGTTGATTAAATCCAGAAATGACCGGAAGCAGTTAATCTCCAGAATCAATGATCAATTCAAAAGCAATGACCGGGAGCTGGACTCTCTCAATCGACAAAAGCAACAGCTGCAGGCACTTCTGGCCCAACTGGCTGCCAGAAAACCAGCCAGTTCTCCTATTCAGCAGTCCAGGGGAAAACTTTCCTGGCCGGTTAAAGGTCGGGTTTTGTACGGTTTCAACCAGCAGCGACCAGATACCCGAATTCGCTGGAAGGGGATTCTTATTTCGGTAAAAGCCGGAACCAAAGTCAATGCCATACACGACGGCACTGTCATTTTTTCTAACTGGCTAAGAGGTTACGGTCAGCTGATTATTGTAGACCATGGTAATCACTACCTGTCGCTGTACGCACACAACCAATGGCTACTGAAGAAAGAAGGTGAGACAGTTCTGGCCGGAGAGGAACTGGCACTCAGCGGTCAGTCAGGGGGGCAGAACGAACCCGGAGTCTATCTGGAAATCCGACACAGGGGAAAACCGCAGAATCCAGTTCCATGGTTATCAAAATTGTAACAGAGGAATCATAAAACATCGTCCCATAAAAGATTGCAGAAACGGTGGGTTGAACCGATAAAACAGAGAGCTTTGGGTTTTCTTATCCCTTATTTTTCCGGCTGAACCTGAAGCTTGAAAGACAGTGCACAGCGCAGTCTGTTAAATAAAGCTGCCTATACTTCAGTACCGGACCACCGGGATGCCGGACCACCGGGATGCCGGACCACCGGGATGCCGGACCATCCAAACCACGAACATTGCCGCAGGATCAGAAATAGCGGCATTTTCACCATAAATGTGCAGGGAGAATTCATGACAACATCTTTTTCTACTTCCCGGCAGCCGATGCCACAATGGATAAAAGCCGCTGTGCTGGCATTGGCATCCGGGTTTGCCCTGCAAGGCTGGTCAGCCCCTGTTGACCGGGGAGATAAGCCCGCCCCGGCAGCGGTTGAACCCGCCGAGTCAGAAGCCGATGCCAAAGCGGCAAAGGAAGAGAAGAAAGGCGCACTGCCACTGGAAGAATTGCGTACCTTCACCGAGGCCCTGCAACTTATCAAAAGTGCCTATGTTGAAGATATAGATGACAAGACGCTTCTGGATAATGCCATCCAGGGTATGGTTTCAGGCCTGGACCCCCATTCCTCTTACCTGAAACCAGACGAATTTAAAGAACTTGAAATCAATACCTCCGGCAAGTTTGGCGGACTGGGTATCGAAGTCGGAATGGAAAATGGTTTTATCAAGGTCATCGCTCCTATTGATGACACCCCGGCCCAGAAAGCCGGTGTAAAGGCAGGCGACCTGATCATCAAGCTGGATGACACTTCCGTGAAAGGTATGACTCTGATGGAGTCTGTCGATAAGATGCGTGGCAAGCCCGGAGAGCCTATCAAGTTAACGATAGTTCGTGAAGGGGCGCCCAAACCCATTAACCTGGTTGTCAAACGCGACATCATCAAAGTACAGAGTGTCAAGTCCCGGGTTCTGGAGGATGGCTATGGTTACATTCGCCTGAGCCAGTTCCAGTCTGAGTCTGACAAGGAGCTGGTTGAACACCTTGACAAACTCAAAAAATCTCAGAACGGGAAACTGAAAGGTCTGGTACTGGATCTTCGAAATAACCCCGGCGGTGTTCTTCAGTCAGCAGTGGGAGTTGTAGACGCCTTTATCAAAGAAGGACTGATCGTCTACACCAAAGGAAATATCCCCAACTCTCAGCTCAGCTTCAAAGCCAGCAAAGATGATCCTTCCGAAGGTATGCCCCTGGTAGTGCTGATCAATGGTGGTTCAGCATCGGCTTCTGAAATCGTCGCTGGAGCCCTGCAAGACCATCACAGAGCCGTTCTGGTCGGCACCGAATCTTTCGGCAAAGGCTCCGTTCAAACCGTACTACCTCTGAGAAATAATAAAGAGAAAGGTCTGAAACTTACTACGGCTCTCTATTACACGCCCAATGGTCGTTCAATTCAGGCCGAGGGTATAAAGCCTGATATTTTTGTACCAAGGGCTAAAGTGACACCTGAAGAAGACGTATCCGATTACAAGGAGGCGGACTTGCAGGGTCATCTTACCAACGGCAATAAAAAGACTGAAAAAGGCAAACACAAGAAAAGCAAACAGCTCAAAGACAAGCAGAAGGACGAGTCGGGTTCTCTGGCCGAGCAAGATTATCAGTTAAGCCTGGCTCTTAATGTTCTTAAGGGCATTCATATAAATGCTACCCGGGACAAGAAAAAGCCCTCTGCATTGGCCGAAGAACCCAAAGAGACTATAAAAACAGCAACGACTCTTTAAGCTTCGTAAAAAAACCGTCTGGAACCGTTCAGACGGTTTTTTACAAGCCATTAAAAAACAGAAAGCCAGATGCATTCACCGCATTTCAGAACCTGAATTCAATCCCCAGACTGATGACAGGCTGATCTCTACTGTCAGACCTGGTACGTTGCAATAACGTGTTGGCTGTAGACTCCGAAACAGTGCTCTCTACCGCTTCAGGGCCTGTGTCCAGAAAAGTACCTAAGTCAACACTGAGATCGACTCGTTTTGCATCATCAAGAAGTTTTTTCCAACCGACACCGACATAGGCTTGCTGCCCTTCACCAGAAAAATAGGCCTTCCCCAGTTTCTTCGAGTCGCCCGAAAATGCTCCTGCAGAGACCCTGAAGCCACTTTCAAAGGGGTAGTAATCAATCAACAGACCGTTTTTTGAAGCAGAGCTGTGAGTATCGGGAACAGAAAGACCATCACCGATCAACGAATAAGCACGAAGACCAAAAGTGTGGCTGCTTGCTGGTTGTTGGCTGCTCAAAACCTCACCGCCGGTTTCTACAGGGATAAAGTCGGCATCATCTGCCAGAGTATTTACGGAAAGCATGATGCAGACTGCGAAGATTGAAGGACCGCCGTTCATTATCCTTTCTCCGGGAATCACGATTTGGAACAGGGATCTTTCCCCTATCCTCTCCGGAAAAGCCGAAACAAGTCAACCATTCAACGAGTGAATCCTGAAAGCAACTCACGAATTCTCCTTCTGATCATCTGACTCCCATATTGATAAACTATCTTTTCTTAATGAAAAAACTTCTCACCATTTTCATCAACGATGGGTGACGAGAAATAGTTTTACTCGAAATAGTTTTACTCGAAATAGCTCTACGAGAAATAGCTTCAATCGCTCATGGTCATTAAGTTTGGCCGTTCTTTCCCTTCTGGACCCCGACATGCAAACCGACAACAACCCACAATCTGGCTGCGTACCTCCTTCTGAAATTGCCCGTCTGGCAGAAGACGCCGCTGTGGGTAAAACTCAAAAGCACCCTGAAGTGACCTTTGTCCTTGCCGTTCTGGCCGGTATTTTTATCTCTCTGGCTGGCATGTTTTACACCATCGTTACCACAGGAACAGAGGGCCTGCCCTATGGTATGACCAAGCTGGTCGGTGGACTGACTTTCAGCATGGGTCTGATGATGGTCGTACTCTGTGGAGCCGAACTGTTTACCAGTAATACCCTGTTGCTGATGGGTCGCGCCACCCGTCGTCTCAACATAGCCCAGATCACCAGGAACTGGACACTGGTCTACTTTGGTAACATGACCGGTGCCTTTTTCATGGTGGCCATGCTCATGGGAGTGAGTCAATACCAGGGCGCTCATGGTGAGGTAGGTATCAACTACATGTACATTGCCAATGCCAAAATGGGTCACAATTTCATTCAGGCCATGATGCTGGGTATCCTCTGTAATCTTGTTGTCTGTCTCACTTACTGGATGACTCTGAGCGCACGTTCTGCAGCCGGAAAAATGCTCGCTTGCACATTACCCGTCGCCTGCTTCCTGGCAGCCGGATTTGAGCACTCCATTGCCAACATGTTCCTGCTGCCTATGGGCTTGCTGATCAAAAACATTGCCGCGCCTGAATTCTGGGCAGCCACAGGCTATAGTGCAGACTCTTTCAGCAATATCACTGCCTTCAACATGATTGTCATGAATATCATCCCTGCAACCATCGGCAACATTATTGGTGGTGGTGTCATGGTAGGTCTGAGCTACTGGTTTGTTCACCTTCGCGAGCGTGACTGAGCCCTCATTAAGATAAGGCTGCATTGACGCAGCCTCCCTGCTCAACCATAGTGGTCTTATATCTGGTTTTCATGACATCACCCTTATAAGACTTTAATTCGACAGGCGTTTTTTCTGAATGGTGCTACATTATTCCCTAAGTTGACTTTGAGTCTGAACAGATGAACGACAAAGATAATCTTTCGTCTCCTCCGCTGGTAAAAGATTTTTTTTCCGTAAAAACACTGCCACCTTTGTTTTTTCGGCCCCTTCTATCCTGACGTGTTCCACTTTTTCTTAAAAGTTCATGGAAGTATTCATGAGATCTTTCCTTAAATGCTCTGTTGTCCCTGATGGCTACTCCAAACAGCAGCACGAACGCTATTCAAGATTAAGATTGCAGATTCTGCTTGGGGCTTTTCTATCTTATTCGGCCTATTACCTGGTTCGGAAAAACTTTGTCATGGTCATGCCCGACCTGATTTCAGAAGGCTACAGCAAATCTGAACTCGGAATGGCGCTATCAGCACTGGCCCTCAGTTATGGAATCAGCAATCTGGCCATGGGATATCTGGCAGACCGTATTGATGTCCGTAAGTTAATGCCTCTGTGCCTTCTGGGCTCGGCGATACTCTCTCTGGTTCTTGGCTTTTCACCATTGCTTCAGTTCCCGTTGATAATGATAGTGATCACCCTGGCCCTCAATGGCTGTATACAGGGTTCAGGATGGCCATGCAGCGCCAAATTGATTGCTCACTGGTTCGTCAGGCAAGAGCGTGGTACAGCCATGAGCATTTGGAACCTGTCGCATAATGTCGGCTGCGGCCTGCTGGGGCCCATTGCCATATTGGCAGTAACACTCTTCGGTAGCTGGCAAAGCAAGTTCTACGTTCCAGCTTTTATAGCCATCATTATTGCCATACTGGGGTATCTGCTCTTACGGGACAGACCTTCTCAATGCCAGCTACCGTCGCCTTCTGCGGAATTGCCGGAAGAACTGGAGATAGAACGACACAAGACGTCCTTTGTCCGAACGCTTCAGCTGTTCGGCCAGCATTGCCTGACTCTGCCACCGCTCTGGATTCTGGCCGTCGTGAACGCCTGCACTTATTTCATTCGTTACGGTGTTATTGATTGGGCTCCAGTCTACCTGACAGAAACCAAAGGCTTTAGCTTCAACGCCTCCAGCTGGGCTTTCTTCGCTTTTGAGTACGCCGCTATTCCCGGAACCCTTATTTGCGGCTACGTGAGCGATAAGCACTTCAAAGGCAAGCGTGCTCCCATGAATGCACTTTTTATGGCATTGGTACTCATTTCGGTCATTGCATACTGGAACTCACCACCGGGCGACACCACTCACGCCGTACTCTCGCTGATCTCCACCGGCTTTTTAATCTACGGCCCGGTCATGCTGGTACACGTTCATATTATTGATCTGGTACCTTTGCCCTTTGCAGCCACTGCGGCCGGTTTCTGTGGTCTCTTTGGCTATATTTTCGGAGCCACTTCCGCCAACCTGTTACTTGGAAAAGTACTCGACCTCTACGGCTGGGATGCCTGCTTCCAACTGCTAGCCGGTGCCAGCTTCCTGGCTCTGCTATTGCTTTTACTGCTCTGGCTATGGGAAAACAGGCACCCTGACCCTACGTTCGAGTTCAGCCCGACCACACCGCAATCCATGACCCTTTCATCAAAATAAAAAAGGTCTTCCCTGAACTAAAATCCCGAGAACAAATACCCATAACAATGATAAGGTGCTCTCAACACTGACTAACGCCAAGGCTTTAGGTACACTTATGAGTTAACGCGCAATCAGACCCAACAAGGATTTCATGCGTAACGACTATACAGCGGAAGCCATTGAGGTACTCAGTGGCCTGGACCCGGTTCGCAAACGTCCGGGCATGTACACAGACACAACCCGGCCCAACCATTTGGCTCAGGAAATCATCGACAACAGTGTCGACGAGGCACTGGCCGGGTTTGCCAGCAAGATCAAGGTTATCCTGCACAAGGATAACTCTCTGGAAGTCACTGATGATGGCCGGGGTATGCCCACGGATATTCATCCGGAACACGGAATAACCGGCATAGAGCTGATCCTGACCCGGCTGCACGCCGGTGGTAAATTCTCCAACAAGAACTACCAGTTCTCTGGTGGTCTGCACGGAGTGGGGGTATCGGTTGTAAACGCACTGTCGACACGTCTTGAAGTCACTGTTCGCAGAGACGCAAAAGTCTCCCTGATTACGTTCAGGGATGGCTACAAAGACCAGGATCTGCACGAGATCGACACCTGTGGACGTCGCAATACCGGCACAACGGTTCGTTTCTGGCCCGATGCCAGCTACTTTGATTCAGCCAAATTCTCGGTCAACAAACTCAAGCACGTACTGCGTGCCAAAGCCGTACTCTGCCCCGGCCTGAGCATCGAGTTTCTCGATCACCACACCGGCGATAGCGATGAGTGGTACTACGAAGATGGCCTCACCGACTATCTGAAAGGTTCGACCCGGGAATATGAAACCCTGCCACAGGAACCTTTCACAGGTTCACTGCAGGGTGAAAAAGAAGCAGTCGACTGGGCAGTACAATGGCTTCCTGAAGGCGGTGAATTGCTGACAGAAAGTTACGTCAACCTGATTCCAACTCCCCTGGGCGGGACACACGTCAATGGTTTAAGAACCGGTTTGCTGGAAGCGATTCGCGAATTCTGTGAATTCCGCAACCTTTTACCTAAAAGCGTCAAACTGGGCCCGGACGATATCTGGGAAAACTGCTCCTACGTTCTCTCAGCCAAACTGGCTGACCCCCAATTCTCAGGTCAAACCAAAGAACGTCTGTCCTCGAGAGAATGCGCTACCTTTATTTCCGGCGTTGCCAAAGATGCTTTCAGTCTCTGGCTGAACCAGCACCATGCAGAGGGTGAGCTGCTGGCAGAACTGTGCATCAATAACGCCCAGAAGCGGATGCGCAAGTCCAAAAAAGTAGCCCGTAAAAAAATCACTCAGGGACCAGCCCTGCCCGGAAAGCTGGCAGACTGTTCAAGCCAGGATTTGAATTACACCGAATTGTTCCTGGTCGAGGGTGATTCTGCAGGGGGCTCTGCAAAACAGGCCAGGGATCGTGAATATCAGGCGATTCTGCCACTGCGCGGTAAAATCCTGAACACCTGGGAAGTGGATTCGAGCGAAGTACTGGCCTCTCGTGAAATTCATGATATTTCTGTAGCCTTGGGCGTTGACCCCGGTTCAGACAAACTCGACGGTCTGCGCTACGGTAAAATCTGCATCCTGGCGGATGCCGACTCTGATGGTCTGCACATTGCCACCCTACTCTGTGCACTGTTTGTACAACACTTCAGAGCTTTGGTAGAACAGGGACATATCTATGTAGCCATGCCTCCCCTTTACCGAATCGATGTCGCCAAAGAAGTTTACTACGCTCTCGATGAAGCAGAAAAAGAAGGCGTTCTGGAACGAATCAGGGCCGAAAAGAAACGGGGCAAAGTCAACGTACAGCGTTTCAAGGGTCTGGGTGAAATGAACCCGTTACAGCTTCGTGAAACCACCATGTCTGCCGACACTCGTCGTTTGGTTCAGTTAACACTGGAAGACTTTGAGCTGACCCGTGAAGAGATGGACATGCTGCTGGCTAAAAAGCGGGCTGGCGATCGCAAGAGCTGGCTTGAGGCTAAGGGGGATTTGGTGGAGATTTCCTGAGTGTGGATTTTTAAGTAATGATTACTTAAACAACCAGAGTATGTTTGAGATCTGTTTTGGAGGTTGGCAGTAAACCTCTAATAACACCTACCGATGGAATATTCATAATGATACCGTTCCAACCATTACACGATGGACGCCAATAATGAACGAAGCCATGATCAATCCGGAGATTGTCCATTGGGCGCGGGAGCGTGCCGGGATGGCTCCTGCTGATCTGGCGGGAAAGCTAAAACAGAAGCCCGAAAAGCTGCTTGAGTGGGAGCAGGGCAAAAGTCGGCCCAGTTTTGCCCAGGCTCAGAAGCTGGCGAGACAGCTCCGGGTTCCTTTTGGTTATCTTTTTCTTAAAGAGCCTCCTGAAGTGCCCTTGCCCATACCTGATCTGCGTACTGTGGGCAGCCGGGTATCCCCCGATTTGGGACAGGATTTCCGTGAGCTCCTAAATGACGTACTATTCAAGCAAGAGTGGTTTCGCGAGTACCAGATTGAAAATGGGAATGACAAAGTTGAGTTTATAGGACGCTGCTCCTTTAATGACGACCCAGTCCGTGTTGCTGAAAATATTGCCCAAACACTGGAGGTAACTGCCAAGGCACGGGAAGAGGCCGGAAACTGGGAGCAATATCTTAGCATGCTGGTTCAACGGGCGGAGTCTGTCGGCATTATGGTAATGCGCAGTGGTATTGTTGGCAGTAACACCACAAGAAAGCTGTCTGTTGAGGAGTTTCGCGGCTTTGCCATTAGTGATGAGTATGCGCCATTGATTTTTATCAACGCTGCCGATGCCCCGGCTGCCCGTTTGTTTACCCTGATTCATGAACTTGCTCATTTATGGGTGGGTAACAGCGGTATTTCTAATATGCCGCTGGATGATGTTTCTAAACAAGGGCACCAGAGAAAGGAAGAAATATTCTGTAACCGTGTTGCTGCCGAGTTTCTAGTGCCTGGTAAGGCATTGATGAATGACTGGCAGGCTCAGATCGGTCTGGTGGAAAACTGTGCAGGATTAAAAAAGCAGTATAAGGTCAGCTCTATGGTACTGGCTCGTCGTGCTTACGATCTTGGTCTGATACCTCGTGAGGTGTATCTTGAGTTTTACCACTCTGAACTGAAAAAGTTTCGAAATAAAAAAAGCGGTGGCGGTTCTTTTAACCTGAATCTGAAAACGCGCAATGGCATTCTTTTTTCTACGGCTGTTGTTGGTGCCGCAAACGAGGGGCGCTTACTGCTCAGGGATGCTTCCCGGCTTTTGAATATCAGTAAGATCAGTACTTTCAACGAATTTACCAAATCTCTGAATGGTTAATCTCTCAATGTAGGGTGAGCTGTTGATGCAATACCTTTTGGACGCGAACACGTTTATCCAAGCGAAAAACCAATACTATGCTATGGACATCTGTCCCGGCTACTGGGATTGGCTTGAGCGGGAGAGAAGAAAAAAGAAAAAAAGACACCCATAAATTTGCTTTCCCATCCACCTGGTCTACTTTTTCACCCATCACTGATTTTTTACCCAGACAGGTGAGTTCATGGCTCAGCCCCGCAATACTCTGATTGACCCCGGCTCAACGCCTTATTACCACTGCATGGCAAGATGTGTTCGTCAGGCTTACCTCTGTGGAGAGAACCACCTGACTGGCAAGAATTACGAGCATCGCCGCCAATGGGTGGTGGATAAACTTCAGGAACTGGTTTCAGTCTTTGCTATCGAAGTTTGCGCTTACGCTGTCATGTCGAATCATTATCATGTGGTTTTGCATATCAATCAGTCATCTGCCAGGAGATGGTCACGGAATGAAGTGCTGCATCGTTGGACGACCTTGTTCAGAGGTCCACTTCTGGTGCAAAGGCATCTGGCCGCTGACAAACTGGGCAGCGCTGAATTGGCCCGTATTGATGAATATGCTGAGGAATACCGGCGTCGTTTAACGGATATCAGCTGGTTTATGCGCTGCCTGAATGAACATCTTGCTCGTGAGGCCAACAAAGAAGACGAGTGTAAGGGACGCTTCTGGGAAGGACGCTTTAAAAGCCAGGCATTGCTGGACGAAGCAGCGTTACTGACCTGCATGACCTATGTTGACTTGAATCCGATTCGGGCTGGAAAGGTGGAAACACCGGAAGCATCAGACTACACGTCGATTCAGGAACGCGTGGAGCAGGTTACACATTCTGAGACTAAAAAGCAGCCGCTGACCCTGAAACCTTTTTGTTCGCAGGGCCAGAATACGGACGTTGCCCTTCCCTACCTTCTTCACGACTATCTGGAACTGGTTGACTGGAGTGGTCGCATTGTCAGAACAGATAAGAAAGGTTCCATCCCGTCGCATATCCCTCGTATTCTTGAAAGACTGGAAATTGATCCGGATGAGTGGCTGAAAACCATGCAATGGAATAATCGTTTTTATCGGGCAGTTGGCCGTCTGGAGGCGATGAAGGCTTATGCACTTGAAGCCGGACAGAAGTGGCTTCGAGGTTTAAATGTCTGTAGTCGTTTGTATATGATAGGTTAGCGTAGAAGTCAGTTAAGACGTCAAAGACCCTCTCTTTATCTCTCTTCGACTCATGTCGGAATGAATTTGCATTGTCTGAATTATGGCTTGAACAGCCTCTGTTCGTTGGATGGCGATGTGTAGCTCGATGATACGCTACTTGAAGATAGATTTTCTGATCCTTTTTGGGAATACAATTTTTGAATGTCTTGTTTTTATTTTTATGGGTGTCTTATTTTATTTATTTTATTTTATTTATTTTATTTTTTGAATGTCTTGTTTTTATTTTTATGGGTGTCTTATTTTTTCAGAAGGCAAATTTTAGATCGCTATTTTCAACGATGAGCATTTCTATAAGACATGACTTCTATGATGTACTTTCTACATTGTCAGCCCTCCTGTAATGAAAACCAATAAATGAACACTACAAAAGTAGTACATAATCGCACTACTTTTGTTTCACCATTTTTCGCACCCGACAATAGTCATACAGCGTCGTTGCTGACCAGAATACGCAACAAACTTTGCAAATCTTAACGACGACATTCATGTGGATTTTTAGGTAAAGATTACTTAAACAACCAGAGTGTGTTTGAGATCTGTTTTGGAGGTTGGCAGTAAACCTCTAATAACACCTACCGATGGAATATTCATAATGATACCGTTCCAACCATTACACGATGGACGCCAATAATGAACGAAGCCATGATCAACCCAGAGATTGTCCATTGGGCGCGGGAACGTGCCGGGATGGGGTGTTCTCTCTGAATGATTGAAACAAATGTACACTCAATTTACAGCTATTATGGAGACACCTTTTCTTAGTGGTAACCCGCCATGTCTGCTTCTGTCATTGCCCGCCGAGAGAAAACTATTGTCCTTCAGATTGAGGTGCCTATCAATTCTGGGAACATGCTGAATCTTGAAGATGGTTTGCAGAGAGCACTGAATGAAGCAGGGCAGCTCGGAACCCAAGAGTTACTGAAGCTATTTGAGCCACCTAATAAAGAACCCATCGTCGTTAACCAGCAGAAGTGGAGCTACAAGGGAAAAGTGCTGAAGCACTATGAAACCTTATACGGGCGCGTACCCATGGAACGTTCTGTTTATCAGGGGGTAAGGGGTGGAAGCACTTTGGCACCGCTTGATCTTCGCACTGGAATCGTTGGCTCTGCTACACCCAAATTTGCCAAGACGCTTGCCTGGAAATACAGTCAGATGCCTGCTCCTGCTGTAAAAGAAGATTTTGAAACCAATCATCAAAGAGTACTGTCAAACTCGTACATCAAGCATTTATCCGACAGAGTAGGTGCGTTAGTCGAAGACCTGAAAGACACTCGCTACGACTTGCCATCACTTACAGAACCTGTGGAAACAATCGCTATCGGACTGGATGGCACCTGCATGCTGCTTTGTGAAGAAGGCTGGCGAGAAGCAATGTGTGGAACATTGAGTCTTTATTCTGCGGATGGCGACAGGCTCCACACCATCTATACTGCGAGCTCACCAGAATATGGCAAGCAGGGCTTCACGAGTAAGCTTAACGAGGAAATTGCAGAGCTCAAACGGCTCTATCCAAAAGCGACATATGTTGGAGTAGCTGATGGTGCCAAAGAAAACTGGCGTTATCTTAAACAACATACCACAGCTCAGATACTTGATTTTTATCATGCATCAGAATATCTGGCAGGGGCAGCAGAAGCGCTGTTTCCAACCAGTAAATCAAAGCGGCATCACTGGCTTGAAGACAGGCTTCATAGCTTGAAAAATAAGCGTGGAGCAGCCAGGAAAATACTTGAAGAAATTGAATCAGCCGAGCTTCCGAAAAAGACAATTGCACTGACCGAAAAGCGTTACAAGGCAGTGACCTACTTTACAAACAATCACCATCTGATGAAATATCACCAGGCTCTTAAGCATAACTGGCCCATAGGTTCCGGAGTGACAGAAGCGGCATGTAAGACACTGGTAAAACAACGATTGTGTAGTTCAGGGATGAGGTGGAAACCCACTGGTGCAGAAGTTCTTTTGGCAACAAGATCTCTAATCCAAAGCAAAGGACGCTGGGATCAGCTTTGGTCTAATTTCATGTCTGGGAAAATGTTAATTGACGTATGAGTCAGTTATCAAATTGAGAGAGCACCCCCGGGATGGTTCCTGCTGATCTGGCGAGAAAGCTAAAACAGAAGCCCGAAAAACTGCTTGAGTGGTAGCAGGGCAAAAGTCGGCCCAGTTTTGCCCAGGCTCAGAAGCTGGCATGACAGCTCCGGGTAACTACTTATCGATATATTTCCATGCCCCGTAGTACGGCCCATGTCCATCATCACAACCAGCTGTACTGCGATGCGCCTCCGGATAATAATGATTCCACCAGAAAACTGCATCAAGATTCGCACTTATTTCAGTTTTCACAGCACATTTAAAAACTTTGTCGAGCCACTTATAATTAGAGAATACTTTTAACTTAATCTCTTTTTTAATATTTCTATCTTTGCATTCTGACAGTAAAAATACAGCATTTTGTTTTTCAGCTATATTGCCCAGAATGGCATATCCTTCGTTGTCAAGACGATAGGGCCAAACATCGTACCAGCGCAGTTTTTCTGAAGTTATGTCCCACACAGGAAGGAAATTGATAACCCTGTGTGAATCTCCAAGTTTGATATCTCTTCTTCCATTGACAACAACATAATACTCATTCTCAAATTGCTTAGAAAGCATTCTTTGTACTGCCATACGACCACAGTCGTACTGCCATTTTTTATCAGGCATCAAGCCACAATAATCAACAACACCAGGGATAATTTCATTCAATAAAAGTTTATCACCCACCGATTCCTTGCCAGCTCTGATGCCACCTACAACCTGCAGGAGTTGCTTTGTTGTCATTTGAGATAGCAGGTAGTACCTGGCATGAGCTAATATAACCTTGCTTCCCTTCTGTATTTTTTGTGCTCTTTGGTTCTCGAAGAAAGTTTTTTTATTCATAAATTCAAAAGCTGCTTTTTTACGAATGAACGAGAAAATCTGATAATCAACAACTCTGTAATTTTTATCGAGACCGCACAATGTCTGCAGTATATACCTATTTAATCCTGTGTAATCATCTAAATTAAGGCAAGGATTTTCTATGTCATCACTACCGGACTCCTGCATGTATTTTAGCGCCACGTAGCCGCCTAGCTTGTAGCCTATAAAAACTGAAATACCTACCAAAAAAGCTCTGAGCCATGACCTTTTAGTCGATTCATACTCATATCGTTCTGAGCTTTTTAATTTAGCTTTACGTCTGTTTTTTTTGCCGGTTAGCTTATTATTCTGGTCTAGTCGGTGGCTAACATTATTAATTGGCTTTTTTAAATTTTTCGAGGTTTCATTATCGACTTCAAGGCATTTTTCATGTGTTTTTTTATACTCTGAAACTTCTTTTTTAAGCCTTTCATTATCTGCCTGCAATTCGTCACACCTGATATTTGATACTTCCAACTTTTTTTTAATATTGAGCACTTCAAGATCAAGCTGACTGATTTTTTCTTTATACCTATCAATCCCCTTTCTTTTATCTTGAGCTTGAGCCAGATCTTGCTTTATTTTTTTTAGTTGTTGCTCAAGACTTTTTATTTCTTTATCAAGATTTACATTTTTTTCCTCATAGCTTTTATTCAGTTTATTTAATAACAATATTTTTTCACCCATTTTCTTATTAGCAGACTTCCTGTCAGCTATCTCTTTACCTTCCTTCGCCAGCTTCTGCTGAAATTCATGAAATAATTGCTTTCGCTCCTCTTCCTTTTTGGCAAGACTGATTTCATTAGTTTTTAAAGCATCCAAAACTTTTTGTTTCGAAATTTTTAATTGTTGTTCCTTATTATTTAATTCACAGGTCAGTTCATCAATGCGCTCCTTCATCACTTCAATCGTGGCTGACTTGGAATGAGTACTCCTGTGAGTTGGCTGTAATGGTAATTCACCTGTCTGCCGATCTATGTCGTCTAAAAGCATACTGAAGAAATAATTCTGTGAAAAAACCGATTTCAAATAGAGGGCACGGTCCCAATGCTTGCCCTGCTTACGAACAGAGGTATTGCGAACCAACGCATCAGCGTTTAGCCCCCTGACGATGCTCTCATAAATAACCAGTTCCTCTGACTGAAAAGTCGCCTTTGATCCAGGAATCGCCATAGCGACATCCAGGCTTGGGAGGAAGGCGTTGATTGACCCGCTATCAACCTCGAAATCAAACACATACAGGTTATAGGCTTCAGGATCAGGCCTCTGTCCGGGAAAAGAAAACAACATTTTTTTACGGGGTTCTGATACTTTAAAACCAACCAGTTTTGTTTCCAGCCACTGTTTTAAATCGTCTACTTTGTCGTACCCAAGCAGCACATCAATATCATCCGTAACAGGCTCGTTATCCTTGAATTTAAGCTGATGTCCAAACCCGTATTTGGTTATGTACGCTCTTACAGACTCTCCTCCATACAAGCAGCTACCCGTTTCTTTCTCTACACAAAAGGCTTCGATAATATCCTTGAGGCCATCGCGCAGATTAATAATAGTCTGAGCAAACTGGTCATATTTATCAAAGCTATCAACGACACGATTAAACATATCTTGCGTCATGGGTACAACATACTCATCATAACGACTACGACTGTGATCAGAAAAAGCAGGCTGATCTGCATCACTTGCTGGACTTATGGGGTGATTGATATAACGAGCAAGACGCTTACTCACAACCATTGCCCAGTCTTTCATCGGCTGACCTTCAACAGGTAAAACCTGCAGCATGCCTGCATGGCTCATCTTGCGCATTAAGTCGTAGGCATCCTGAAGATCGACTTCGGGTGACTGCCCCACACTCAATCCACTGTTTAAAAAAAACTGCTCTGTCTCCTGCCACAGAAGACTCTCAGGTAACGCGACGGGTGACAAACGTGGCTTTTCAGAAAATGGGGAGCCTTCACCTTTGTCCTTATCTTTTCCACCTTCGGCTCCCTCACCCTCACCCGCCCCGGAACCCTCTGGCTCCCTTTCTTCAGGTTTGTTGAGAGTGAAGCTTTCTCCGCTGCTGGAAAAACTATTTTCCTCTGCAGGTGCATCCATCATATGTGACTGTGGAACAACGCCAGCAGAAAAACCTTGCGTGGTCATCCAGCCAAAACAATGCTGATTGTCGGAGTAGCAGGCAGGAACCACAGGAGACAGCCCTTGCAAGCCTGGTTCTTGATGTCGCCGGGACATCATAGCCTTCACCGGTTCAGACATTAAATAAGCCGACCAATACCAATTCAGAAACAACCGGCTGAACTTAGCTATAGTCTTTTCAGTGCTGACCGCCAGAAGCCGGTGAGTCAGCCAGGATGGCACCCTTACTGCGAGTTGCAAGCCAGACTCATTTGCTTTCTCTGGAGCAATAAGCTGGACGGTTAAACAAGCAGTAGTACTTCCTTCTTTCGGTTCGCTCCAAACAACCTGTTGATACCGCTCTACATTGATGTCATTAAATTTTTTTATCCAGAAAATGCCCTGATTACTCCCCACCTGATAAGTGCTGGTCGTGTTGTCACTGTTGGGTAGAATGATCGAGAATACGGTTGCAGTGGTATCCTGTTGCACAACCTGCAGTTGGGCTTTTCCATCACGACTTTTCACGACCGACTGACCGGGTGTGATCTGCTTATTAAGCTCGGTAACATAGGCCACAAGGCTGTGCAGGCTGGCAAAATTATCGTGCCGTATCTGATAGTTTGGATCAGCTTCTGCCAGAGTCGAGTAGCCAAGCACCGGATTCAAAGTGCCAGCCTCAGCAGTGGCAGCATCGGGTATTCTCACGGGGTTCCACTGCGAACCGGAAAATACAAGCCACGAAGCCCATTGCCGGAAAGCATCAATCAAAAGAAAACGGTGCAACAGACCAGCCGAAATAATGTAAACCTGCAAAAGAGGATAGATAACCGGACTACAGGGCACGGCATGACCCTGACAAACTAACTCTGATAACACGATTGCAGACGATACCGCCAGCTGCACAACCGCCGCAGCCCCGACATCTTCCAGGTTCAACGAAAAACTTACAGAGACACCGGGAACAGAAAACTGTGCACAATAAGATGAGCTATCTGGAATGGTATCACCGTACAAATCAGTAGAATACGTACAAAACACGGCCAGAAATAGCCAGGCCAGGCACAAGAAAGATATACCGGTTTTTATACTCAACAACTTCCACTCCATGACCCATTAAAAGATACCCAATATAAGTACCTAACCAGTTGGTTTCGCATATTCTGGACGGCGGCTTTTTCCATCCTTCTGCGTTCCAACTCTGGTTACGTAGCTTCGGCTACGCGCCCGTCGTTGCGCCTTGAAGGATGAAAAAATCCACTCGCCAGAATATGCGAAACCAACCGGCCAGGTACTTAGATATTGGGAAGCTGTCGTACTTAAAATGGTCCTGCTGCGGTTACGATAATTGAACACCAAGTCTGCCCAGACATTCCCGGATCGCATTAACTGGCGCAGGGGAGAGCTTAGAATAAAATGCCAATCATTACTTGAATGTGGTGGCTGTACTCCAAAAAAAGCTAACATTTCGCATTATCAGGAAGCTTGCATAGAGGTTAGGGCTGCGCTGGGCTATCAAACCCGCCATTTTATGATCACATATCCTTGGATACTTTATTCAGAAAGCTTTGATAGTCAGCGGGGTTCAGTCCCAGTTTTTGCAAGTATTCAACAGTATGATGAAGAACTTCTTCAGGAGTGTAATCTTTGCTGGCTTTAATGTCGTCAGGTACAGACTCAATCGGCTCATTTCGCATTCGACGCTCGTGGATATATTCGAACAAGGCTTTTAAAAACTGATTAATCAATTTTAATTCCTGCATATTTTCTGGACAACGGAAAAAGCGAAACTCTATTGTTCCATAAGGATCAATTATCTCAGTTCCTGGAATGTGCAACAAAGATACAGCCATATATTTATCTAAAAACACATCACCAACTTCACCAAACATGTTTTGTAAAGGAGCCAATTGCACAAAATGACTGTATAATTTTGAGAACTGTTTAAGCTTTTCCAATTTCTCTGAATCCGTTAGCCAATAAGCAATCCCCTCTCCATAATTTACACCAGCCAACTTCTCATTATACGTAGCAATCATCCAATTCATCCGTTCAATTGCCAGGCTTCTCAAAGCAGCATAGTCAGAAAACAATTTGTACCATTGACCCTCATCTTTTTTAACAATTCGGTCATTATTACCGAATGCTCTGGTTAGATAAGGATTGCTCTCAATCTCCCTCTGTAATTCCAGTAGAACGCCGGGGTTGCCATGGGTAGCAGAGAGTGCATCTACATGCTTGTGACCGGAGGCATGATCTATAAAGCCATCTTTAATCATTAAGTCAACGAGTTTAAATACTTTTTTAAAGCATTTTTCCGCACCAGCGTCACCATCATGGTAGGGCGTACAATTCACCTCAAGCCATTTTTTAAAATCTACAAAAGGGGCTACATAGAAATGACCATCAAAAGTGTACCTCTTAGGATCATAATCAGTTTCCTTATTGGCTCCTAATTTTTTCATATATTTATCTACTTTCGTAAGATAATAGTAACTTGGCCCGCCCCATTGATCTTCTTCTTTAGAAACCAAATCATATTCCAACTCTTCACCAAATTTGAGATTAATGGGATTATCAGGTAGAAGAGCCTGTCCGACTGAGTCTGGTTTTTCTTGAAACATATCATCAAGAATATCTAACCAGCGTCTATTAAACTCCCCCGCCATGACCTCTTCATTAAAAGCCATTCTGAGTTTGTCATTACCTCTAAGGACAGCGATAATTTCATTCTTGCAATCTATAAAGCTGAAACTCTTATTTAACTCTGTAATAATTTCTACCTTATATTGATCAGTAAAACTCATAAAAGCAGCAAATTCTGAAAAATAGCCTTCCCCAAAAAGCATCTTTTCAAAGAATGGAAATGTCGCATGCCCAACTGCCTGATAGCCACCAACATCGCCAAAGCCTCTGTAATTCTCATAAAGGTAATCGGATAGTAATTCACGAAGATAATAGCGACGATATGAATGATTTCTATCTGACAACTGTTTATCTTTCCGAGCAAACATTTCTGAAAAAATTGAATCTATTAGTTCCACTTGGTTATTAGTAATTTTTTGACCGGAACGATATTTATCGGCTTCATCACTATAAACAAACTTCTGATCTCTTAACAACCCTTCCGTAAACAATATAAAATCTACAAATATCTCTTCAACATTCGCACTGCTAGTAATGTAACTACCATCGCTGAAATATATATAACCAGAACCCTTACACTTATTATTCCCGATTATTCTTTTGATGGATATATTATGTTCCCTCGCAAGTTGATTAACGGTATTCAGGAAGTGCTTGGCTGCATCTCGAGGTGATAAGTCCTGCACCTCAAAATCAAGTTCTTTTTCCTTTTTCCTCTTGCGCTTGCCTGGTTTAAATTGCGTTAATGCTTCCTGGCTTTGATCCTTGGCTGATCTTCCGTTTTTTTCAGGCAACCGATCACCTTTGCCACCCGCTGCTCCCTTTTCATTTGAATTACCGAGGCTGACAATTCCGTGTATATCACCTGTATTACCTCTCAAAGAAACATTGTTAGCAGTATCGATTAATAAAGATAAAAAAGCACTCAAGACATGAGCACTATTGCCAGCCTGATTTTTGCCATAGGCCAACTGGTAAAAACTATCCTTTTCTTTTTTAGAAACACCTGTACTTTTTTTGCGATCGAGTTCCTGGAACTCTTTTGTCGCTTTATTTGTCTTGCTTTCAAGAAAGGGGTCTTTCCAGCCTTTAAGATCAGCTATAACTTTTTTCTTAAAAGCATTCATTAGCGATTTTTCAGCGCTGTTTCTTTCAAGAGGAAGTATTTGGGAAAATAATTTTCCAGCAACACCCGGAATAAGAGCCGCCTGATAATCAAGAGAAGTAGAACCAAAAGCCTGAACGTGCAAAGCAACCAAGGATAAGGAGAATAAAAATACTAATGTTTTCATAGTTCATTTATAAAGATTGAGTGTTAATCCACTTTCCATGTTATAACGAATAATTTTCGTTCAGTTTTTCCTGACGCTATGCTGCTGAAAGCTCATTTTCAATACCCAAAATTTGAGGCTCCAAGGGTCATCAATCCTTCAACATCCCAGTACTAAAAAGATATCCTCAGTAAGTACTACTCTTGATTAAATCCGCAACGAGCGCAACACTCGCTGTTATGGATAAGGTTCAAGCTACCTTGTCAAATGAATTTTACAGACATCCAATCGACATGCACCCAAAAGTAGTAGCGATTTAATTATTAATCAACTGCACTGAAGAAATATTATTTAACGGAGAATAAAGCTGACAAGATCTTTTTCCCACTGCTCACAAAGAGTCCGGAAACCGCTGACACTCACGTTTTGTGTTACCGCCCCGGCATCTTCAATAGCCAAGGCTAAATATCCGAATGAAACTTTCGTCCACTTCGAAGGTCATATCATAAGTACTCAACCATACGAAATCATATTTTCTGACTCATTGTTCAGGCACTCGCGGCAACTGCTCCTGCGTTGCTCTAGCTCCTGCATCCATGCATTCGTGCTGTGTTGCAACTCTGGTCACATAGCTTGCTATCCCGTCGTTGCGCCTTGCAGAGCACCTGCCCAATAAGCCAGAAATATTCGATTCCGTATGCCTGAGTACTTAAAACATTTTAAATACAGTCTTTCAGATGTCAGGAGAGAGATGGACTATGGATGCCCGGATTGATGGGAAACTACCCAAACCGGTTCTTGAGAGTCAAGAGCCTGATAGTCGTGTAACAGCCAAGAGAGCAACGCGGGATTTGTCATCGAAGGAAAAGGGTGTAGGAATCTGCTCCGAAATAGAATCCAAACTGAAGATATCGCCATCTTCGGAGATATTGCCTGACAAAGCAAGAACTGTATCCTTAACGGACTCCTCGCTGCTAAAGTCCCCTTATTCCTTCGATTTTCGTTTTGTCGCCAATGATGATGAGGTTCGACAGCTTTTAATCGCCCAGACCTGTGATGAAGGCCGGGATGTCTCTCTTATTTCCCATCCTGATGACCTCTTACAGGCTAATCTGGTGAGCCGGTTGAGCCTGTCCGGTGATGGTCGCCACACTCTGCATTCAGGCAAGCTTTTTGAAGGCTCGCAGCCATTGACCCTGGTGATCGATATCCGAAAGCTTACCGGCGTAGAACTGCCCAAATTGAACGATCTGCTGGACCCGGATAATCCCTGTCTATACGACAAAGTCAGCCAGAAAAAACGTCCTCTGGGCAAGCATGTTGCTCTGCTGGTTCTGGCAGATCGCGCACAGTTGGCATCGGTTGGCCAGCATGAAGAGGCACCGGCGGCCGGCGCTCCGGCGGCCGACGCACCGGGCGCTGATTTCTGGCGGCGAATTAATCGACCGGGCAATACCTGGCAGCTCAACGAAAAGACCGGCAATGCCTCATTGATGGATATCAACGAGGTTCAGGTATTGGCTGAACTCCCGGCTGCTGAAGGTGCTACGGATGACGAAAATACCCTTCTTATTAACTGCCACTTGCACAGCAACTGCCGGCAGTTGCTGCTGGGTGGCCCTGGAGTGGACCAACAAGGGCGAATCCGACACATCCCCGGCAAGCTTGAGTTATTGAAGGCCGGACAACGGGTGATTCTGAAAGGGGCCGACTGGCAGGATCTGGCCTTCGAGCAGACGGTTCGACAGATGCTCCAGCAACAGTGCTTTGAGAGCAACGGGAAGATCTGTCCATTACCCGACGATGTTCAGTTTTATCGGATGCCGTTAGGGAATGAAGAGCTTCATTCACTGTTCCAAAGTCTGTCTCATTCGAACAATAAAGAAGATGATAAAGAGCAAACACCAGGAAACCCGATCATCATTAACCAGAATAATATCAGGGAGTGGCTTAGCCCGATTGCCATTACCCCTGGAGGCTATTCAGTCCCAAATACCTGTCTGTTGGAACAAATTCGGGCAGGTGGTGTAGTCACCGTAACGTCCCCCCTCACTGAGGCACTCTGGTTTCGTTTGCTGGGTTCACTGCAGACGATTTGCGAGACGACAGATCTGGAGCCCCGACTTCAGGTGGCTGATTCAAGACGGCAGCCGAAAGCACTGGGATTGGCAGAAAGCGATGAACATCCAATCACAGATCACGCTACCTTCAATGCCGTCACTTATCGGCGACATGCTCAAACAAGTCATTGGCTAAATAATCAGCAGAGATCTCCTTTGGTCATTCAGGTCAGCGAACAGACCGGCTTCAGCCAGCTATTTGATAATACCCATATCACCTCGGAACAACAGGCGCATTTTGGACGACGTCAGAGTAAATTGCAGGAGGCATTGACCGCTGGCAAACCGGTTGTATTCCGGGGACTCGAGCGTAATCCAAGGCTTCAGCAGCTTCTGGAGCCACTGGTTATTGGGCAACCTCTGTTGGTGAACGGTCAATTGCAAGCCTACCCACAGGCTGATGTCACCTTACTCTGGCCTGAGTCTGCGAAAAGTACGTCTCCGGTCTTGCATTCGCTGGTCGCCAAGGGTAAACCCTGTCCTGAGGTCGATCTCTGGGCTATCAATGCCGACAAGCATGAAATCCCCCGGGCTGAGCTGCCTAAACAAGCGCTTAATAATCTTTACCAAGCGTTTAAAACCGTCCCTGCCGACCTTTGTAATCCTCTGCCTGAAATGACCGAAGAGTTGTTGAATAACCTGATACTGGCTGCCCGTCGGGCACAACAGGTTGATCAGTCCTCAACGCTTTTACCCCGCCACTGGCGCAGGGCCGTTAATAGCGTCATCACCCATGGCACCCGGCAGAATCCGCTCGTCAGGGACTTTATGAAAGTGGCTTGCTGGTATTTGTTACCGGATAAGAAGCCGAATAAGGATCACCCTCCCTCGGTAGACCCGGATCAGTTAATGACCATCATCAACAGTGCCCCGCAGTTAGATAGAGCGTTTTTGGAGCAGAACCTGTGGCCACTGGCCAGAGCCACTGACCCGACAATATTCAAGGGCACTAAATCTAAAGGGTTACTACTATCCTATGAAAATCCACTTCCAAGGTGGGGTAAAAAAGAAGCTCTCGACAAACTCTGCGCCCTGATCGTGGCCCACGGGCCTGAAGAGCATCGTCAGGCCATGGCGTATCAGTTGAAAGTCGATCCGGAGACAGCGAAACAACATCCACCGTTGGCCATCAGGCCATCAAGACAAATTAGACGTTTGCAAGATGCACTGGCTTCTGGCTGGCAGTTACTTTTGCCATTAGTGCAGACGCGATCCGATGTCATTCACGCGCTAGCCAGCGATTGTTTTCATATAGCCAGAACAGCGAATTCTGAGGCAGAAGGCATTGAACGCATTGAACATCGGCTGGCTGAATCACTGAAATGGCGAGGTTCCGCTGATACGTCCTGGTCAGCACTGGCCCTGGGTCTTTATCACGGCGAGATGAGTCAGCGGGATCGTGAAAGCCGTCGACTGTCCCGACTCCACGACCGGCTTAAGGATTCTCCCGTTATATTCCTGCAGGGAGAAACCGGCACCGGGAAAAGTTACTTTTCTGCCAAAATGGCCAGGGCTTCGGGACAAGCTTCAGTCATTTCCCTTGGACCTTCTGATAGCGAACAGACCCTGATGAAACGCTGGCAGTGGCAACAACACGCCGACGGCGACCGCTCTATGGTGCAGCAAAACCGGGCGTTGATGGAATGGGCCAATACCGAACCTGACAAAAAAGACGGAGAATACATCACCCTGGTTCTGGATGAGGCTAACCTCACCAAAACCGGATTACTGGCATCATTGAACGGCTTATGGGAACCGCAACCCTGCATCTATGTGAATGGTCATCCTGTCAGGGTCAGCGAAAAACACCGGGTGATTCTCACCGGCAACCCGGATCATTACACCGGGCGCCAAATGGACCCGGCCCTGAAAGAGAAACTGCCCAGAGCTTATTACCCACGCCTGGATCAGGCTTTCCTTCGAGACAGAGTAGTGGAACCAGCTTTGCTCAATCAGTTGCAACGGCATCAAATAAACGACATTGCCCACAGTGCCACCAAGAGTGTGATGGCACTCTGGCAATATTATCAGGAGCTGTTGCCAGACCATGAGTTTACCCCCAGGGATTTAACCGACATCTGCAGCTGGGTGGGTTGGTATCTGGATCGTGCGTTATCCGAAGACGACAGTGCCAGCTGCGAGCAAGTGAACAGTTTGATCCAACAAAGTTTTCGGGATGTGTTGGGTCCCGAAATCAACGAGACTCAGCAGGATGCCCTCTCGGCACTGGAAATCTGGTTTGCTGCCTGCTACCACCCGGACCATACCCTACGCGACAGGGTTCATAACCACACCCTGCCAGATATGCTGCAGGGCTTCAGAACACTGACCAAAGAAATCCGACCTGAGTTTGATACCTGCGGATCGGCAGTCATTGATCTGGTGCAACGGCTTTGGCAGGATTTAAGCCGCTGTCAGCAAGCTTATCATCACGACAGAAAACACGACGGCCGTCAGGCGACCCTGATTCAAGGCCCGGCGGGTCGGGGCAAGGATGTCACTCTCAACCTGGTGATTGAAAGCGTCAAACGGCAGGCTAAACAACAGCAAGAATCCATGCCGGAAGTCTTGCTCCTGAATGCCTGTGATTGTTCCTGGGAGAAACTGTGTGAAAAGATCCAGACGGCAAGAATCCAGGGCGCCATCGTGGTGATTTCGGAAATGAATCTGATCGATAGCCAGCATCTGGAAGGCGAGTTAAACGATATTCTGGCTGGTGACGCCCATCCGGGTTTCCACCTGTTTGCCACCATCAACCCACCTGAGTACAGCGGGCGAAAACCCTTATCACCAGCGCTGAAAGGACGTTTTCGACATTTGCCGATCCGACAGTATAACCCGACCGAATTGCAGACCATTGCCGAAAAAGTGTTGCCAAAGTCCTCAGAAGGGACATTCGTCGCCAACAAGCTAACAGAAAAACATTGTCTTTTAAGGGCTCACCTGCAACAGAAAAACCTGCCCTTGCAGCCCACCAGCCTTGATTTACAGAATGTTGCCAGGGCTGTCTTCAGAGGAGGCGATTTTACCGAAAAAGCCGTTCATCAATGTCTTAATCAGCACTACCGGCTTTATCTGATGGCCGTCAACCTGGCGCTGGAGGAACTGCCCGAGTCTTCGGCTATTGCCATGGGGAAAAGTGAATTTGATTCCGGACTTTGCCATTGGTTCAATGAAACGGTATCGGGCATTCATCGGCCGTGGTTAATACGACGCAGTGATCGCAGCGCTATTGATGAAAAACACCATGAAATTCGTTTTAAGGCTTGTCCAACTGAAGAGCAAGCAAAAACGGAGATCATCAGGGAGGTGGCTCAGGCCAGGTGGCAGGCATCCGGTCTTTCCCTGAAGCCGGACGAGTCGGACGATATTCTCACCGGGGCAATATACCGGCTCTGGCAGCAACGCTGGTTTGCTGGTGATTTTGGCCGGACGGGCGTGGACGCTAACAGCGTATTTCCCCTGACGGAAGAACAGCAACAAACGCTGAAAATGTTGACTAACCAGCCCTATCTTCAGGCGGTTGATCAGCGGATAAAGGAGTGGAAAGCCGATAAAGTCCAATGGTGGCCGGCGTTCTGGCATCAGATCAGTGATCTGCTGAACCATCTGGTAGGCGATTTTATCAACCAGGCATCCGTTTTTACTGGCAGTGATAAGGCACCTGAAAAGTACATACCGGAAGCCCATGAGAAAAAGGCTCCGGCATTGGACCAGATAACGAACTACGAGAACGAGGGGGAGCCACAACGTGAATATCAAATTATTTTTGACAGGCCGAACCATTTCCCCGGTATTTATCGATGGTGGGCAGAAGATATTTGCGTGTCTGCTGAGGGCGATGTCAAAAAGATCAGTATTAATGATCAACAATTGCAGGGGGCCGAAGTCCTTTCACCGGCGCGTTTACCAGGGCGTGACCAGCCAGTGACATTAGCCAGAAACCAAACGCTGGCAACCTTTGAGATGTCATCAAACAATAGTCGATATGCCTTACCCAGCCTGACGCCTGACGACTATATCGTGGCCCTGCGCACAGAGCCCGAATTACGATTTACCCTGGTCAGGGACCGATATACCGGGCTTCATACGCTGTCTGTTGCAGAGGCCGAAGCCAGTCAGAACATTCAATTTGCTTATATCGTAGAACACCGGGAACCGGGCGAAAAAACATCTGCTGCAGAAGCACGGTCAGAAGCATCAGGACGTTTTGACGCCCGCTGTTCAGAAGGTATGGAACAAGTACTGAAGGAAGTGTTAACGCATATTAATCAACAACCATCCAAAGTACAGGTACCTTTGCAGAGAATAAAAAACGCTACAAAAACAACGCAACGCATTGAGGCGATCAGAGACTATTGCCTGGAGTTTTCCGGTACTGCAATACCAGAAGAGAATGAAAACTTCTTTCAATTCCTGGTAACAGAGCGGCAGGGTAGCTGTCGTCATCGTGTGCCTGTTTTTATCGCTTTTTGTCGTTACTTCGGGATTCCATGCCGGCAAATAACCAATCGTATCCACGCCTTTGCAGAGTGCTCCATGGATGGAGGCCAAACCTGGAAGTCAGTGGATTTGGGCGGGGCACCCTTCGAGGCAAAAGAAGTCTCCTCTGGTTTTCAGCTGACAAAAAGGGTCGGTGGTTCTGGCACTGAGTTAAGAAAGACCAGGGATATCTTGCAGGGGCTCCTGGAGGGTGCTGATTTAGCACAACAGCAAACTCTGGCTGAAGCCTTTGGTATGAATCTTGAGGAACTGAACCAAACCCTCAAGACAGACTGTGAATTGCCAGAAATCCATCTAAGCACTCTCGAAATGGTAAAGAACCTTTGGGGAAGAAAAGATTTAACGGGATTTTTCATGGGTGTCTCAATATTTTTGCTGGAGACAAAAGCATTGGGCGTTGGCGAGATGCAAATGGTGGGTGATGTCTATGACGACAGTGGACAGAAATATAAACCGATGTCGGAGGCAGTCCAACAAATCCTGTCTGACAGTGATGGAGGTCAGGTCACTGAACAACTCAAGTTATTGCACTCAAGAGCGGTTGTTCAGGGTGGCGCAAACCCTCTCGAGTGGTTGAGTTCAATAGTGCATATTCTGCAAAACAGTAACCTGACCAAACGTTCGGTGATTGACTTTGCCCGGGAAGCCCTGTCACAGGGTTGGCTGGATCCACTGCCAACCTACGCAGGCCATATTATAGAGGCCCATGAACACCATCAGCTGTTGGCGCTTCTGAACAGTGTTGATGAACTCAAGGTTAAAGCCAGCCACTGCCTGAAAAAGTGGTATAAGCAATTTTTGTCCAGAGGAAACAATAGCCAGATATGGCGGATGCCTTATAGAAGCTTCCAGGCAGTAAATGCTAATACCTTTTTTGTCACTCATGGCCATGATGGTTTCTCGCCATCTCTGGAAAAGAACATTCTCAGCTTATCTATGCAGAAAGCCTGGACGGACGAACCTGAGGGCATTCCGAATATAGAACGAATGCTGGTGCATCATCCGGCATTTCCAAAGTTCATCCCGGGCAAGGCTAACCACCTTCCGGTGATTATCATCGGGGCGCCTGAGTGGAACATAAAAGTGAGAAATTTAAAAAACAAATGCAGGGAAGCTCTTCAGCAGGCCTTCAGTCATTATCTTTACGGAATAACACATTCGAAAGGCGGTTGCTTAACCTATTGCTGGGGCAATGCCCGAGTATATGGATACTCGGAGGAAAACAACTACGGCGCTCATGAGCCATCCTCACCAGAAGAGCTGCACGCCATGATGTCTGTCATTGAGAGCTCTTGCGAGTTTCAGAAATCGCTTCAGGCTGACTACTTGCGGCAGGCATGTTATGCCAGTCATGCGCTGGTACTCAAATCCGATGAGCTGACAACCATTGCCAGAGAGTTTTTGAGCAGCGTGAATTTGAATTCGATTTACGAGTCACTGGATACCTGATCATGGTTTGGTCATGATGAGTTTTTCGAGATCGGTGACATCCCTCAATGGCAACGAATAATTCTCCAAATGGAACTTTAATCCCGTTCTAAAGTCCAATCATTAAACAATTAATTTCAATGCAGTCCTTCAAATAGCAGTAGGGAGAGAGATTGACTATGGATGGTCGGATTGATGGGAAAATAAAGAGGCCTTTTTTTAAGAGCGCAGAGCCTGATCGCAGCGTGCCAGCCAAAAAAGCAAGACAGGATTCACCTTCGGTAGCAGAGGTCTGTGACGTAACAGCCCAACTCAGCCTATCGTCACCTGCCATTGCTTTGCCCGACAAGGCGAGAACGGTATCCTCAAAAGATTCCCCGGTCCAGAAGGCCACTCATGCCTTCGATTTTCGTTTTGTCGCCAGTGATGATGAGATTCGACAACTTTTAGTTGCCCAAACCAGCGATGAAAATCGCGATGTCACCCTTATTTCCCACCCCGATGAGCTCTCACAGGCTAATCTGGTGAGCCGCTTGAGTATTTCCGAAGAGGGTCGCCACACTTTGCGCTCAGGCAAGCTCTTTGAAGGTTCACAGCCATTAACCCTGGTGATGGATATCCGAAAACTCACCAGCGAGGACCTGCCAAAATTTAACGATCTGCTGGACCCGGATAACCCCTGCCTGTATGACAAAGTCAGCCGGAAGAAACGCCCCCTGGGAGCGCATGTTTCTCTGCTGGTCCTGGCGGCACCTGGACAATTGGCCTCGGTTGGCCAACATGACGAGGCACCTGCGGTCGGCGCACCGGGCGCTGATTTCTGGCGGCGAATCAATCGACCGGGCAATACCTGGCAGTTCGACGCACAGACCGGCGACGACCCAGCGGAGATCGACAAGGTTCCTCCGTTATTGGCTGAACTCCCCTCTGCCGAAAGTGCTATGGATGACGACAATACCGTTCTTATCGACTGCCACTTACACAGTCACTGGCGACAGTTGCTACTGGGCGGTCCTGGCGTGAATCAACAAGGGCAAATCCAGCACATCCCCGGCAAACTTGAGTCTCTGCGAGCCGGACAACGTGTGATTTTGAAAGGAGCCAACTGGCAGGACCTGGCCTTTGAACAGACGATTCGTCAGATGCTGGCGCAACAATGTTTTGAAAGCAACGGGAAGATCTGTCAGTTACCCGACAATGTTCAGTTTTATCAGACGCCGGTAGCGGACGACGAGCTTCATTCACTGTTCCTGGGCCTGTTCCACTCTTATAACAAAGACGATGACAAAGGAATTGATAAAGGAGCTGATAAAGAGCAGGCACCAGGAAATACGATCATCATCAACCAGAGTAATATCAGCGATTGGCTGAACCCGATTGCCATTGCCCCGGAAGGCTATGCAGTTCCTAATACCTCTATGTTGGAACAAGTTAAGGCAGGTGATACAGTCACCGTAACCTCTCCACTCAATGAAGTTCTTTGGTTCCGTTTGCTGGGTTCGTTGCAGACTATTCGCGAGACCACAGGCCTGGAGCCGCAACTTCAGGTGGCTCATTCAATCAAGCAGCCAAAAGCCCTGGGATTGACAAAAAAAGATGAGCACTCACTGTCTGGACTACAAGAAAAAATTAGTCATCACGCCGCCCTTAATACCATCAATACCGTCACTTATCAGCAACCTGCTGAAGCAAGTGATTGGCTCAATCATCAAAAGGAAGCTCCTTTGGTCATTCGGGTCAATGGGCAGACCCGTTGCAGCCAGTTGTTTGATAATATCCATATCACCTCGGAACAAAAGGCGTATTTTGGACGTCACCAAAGTGAATTGCAGAAGGCATTAAATGCTGGCAGGCCGGTTGTCTTCCGGGGGCTGGAAAGCAATCCAACACTTCAGCAACAGTTGGAATCTCTGTTTGTTGGGCAAACTCTGCTGGTCAATGGCCAATTACAGGAGTACCCAAAGGCTCACATCACAATTCTCTGGCCTGAGTCTGTGGAAAGCCCATCTCCCATATTTCGTTCAATGGTTGCCACGGGCAGTCCGTGTCCTGAAGTCGATCTTTGGACTATCAGTGCCTCCAAATATGGTATCCCACGGGCTGAGCTACCAGAAAAAGCGCTTCATGAACTCTACGAAGCGTTTAAAACCGTACCTGACGACCTTTGTAACCCTTTGCCTGAAATGACCGAAGGGCTGTTAAATAACCTGATACTGGCTACCCGGCGGGCACAGCAGGTTGACCGGTCTCCACAGCTCCTGCCTCGGCACTGGCGCAAAGCCATCGACAGCGTCATCACCCATGGTGCCAGACAGAATCCGTCAGTGCGTGATTTTGTCAAGGTGGCCTGTTGGCAGCTACTGCCGGATGCTCATGAGAAACCGGATAAGCATCAAGCCGCCTGGGTAGACCCGGACCGGTTAAATGCCATCATCAATAGCTCCCGGCGGTTGGATAGAACATTTTTGCAGCAGAACCTGTGGCAACTGGCCAGAGCCTTTGACCCGGCATTCTTTAACGACGGGCAATTTTCGTTCTCTGCGGAACAACCATTTGAAGGACTACAACTGTCCTATAAAAGACCATTTCCAAAACATAATGAAAAAGAAGCCCTGGACAGGCTCTGTAACATGATCCTGGCCCATACGCCTGAAAAACAACGACCTGCAATGGCGTATCAGTTGGAAGTCACAGAGTCGAAAGTCAGGCCATATCATCCGTTAACCATAAGACCAACACGGCAGATTAAACGTTTGCAGGATGCACTGACGTCTGGCTGGCAGTTATATGTGCCATCAGAGCAGACCCGATCCGATGTCATTCACTCTCTGGCCAGCGATTGTTTTCATAGTGCCAGAACAGCGAATTCTGACGCAGAGGGTATCGAGCGCATAGAACATCGACTGTCTGAATCACTGGAATGGCAAGGTTCCTCTGATAAGCCCCTGTCAGCACTGGCCCGGGATCTTTATTACGGCAAGATGAATCAGCAGGATCGTGAAAGCCGTCGATTATCCCGACTCCATGAACGCTTTGCGGACTCTCCCGTCCTATTCCTGCAGGGGGAAACCGGCACCGGGAAAAGCTATTTTTCCGCCCGGATGGCAGAGGCTTCCGGACAGGCTTCAATCATTTCTCTTGGACCTTCTGACAGCGAACAAACCCTGATGAAACGCTGGCAGTGGCAACAGCATGCCGATGGCGACCGTTCTATGGAACAGCAAAACCGGGCGCTGATGGAATGGGCCAGTACCCCTTCCGACAATGCTGGAGGAAAATATATCACCCTGATTCTGGATGAAGCCAACCTGGCCAGGGCCGGATTGCTGGCGTCATTGAATGGCTTATGGGAGCCGCAACCCTGCATCTATGTGAATGGTCATCCTGTCAGGGTCAGCAAAAAACACCGGGTGATTCTCACTGGCAACCCCGATCATTACGCCGGGCGCCAAATGGACCCGGCCCTGAAAGAGAAATTGCCCAGGGCTTACTACCCACCTCTGGATCAGGCTTTCCTTCGGGACAGAGTAGTGGAACCAGCCTTGCTCAATCACTTACAACGCCACCAAATAAACGACATTGCACACAGTGCCAGCAAAAGCGTGATGGCACTCTGGCACTATTACCAGGAGCTGTTGCCCGAGCATGAGTTTACCCCCAGGGATTTAACCGATATCTGCAGTTGGGTGGGCTGGTATCTGGATCGTGCGCGGCCCGCAGTTGGCAGTGTGACTCCTGAGCAAATCAACGGTTTGATCCAGCAAAGTTTCCGGGATCTACTGGGTCCCGAAATCAGCGAGACTCAACAGGATGCCCTCTTGGCATTGGAAATCTGGTTTGCAGCCCGTTACCACCCGGACAACACCCTGCGCGACAAAGTTCATAACCACACCCTGCCCGATATGCTGCAGGACTTCAGAACATTGACCAAAGAAATACGACCTGAGTTTGATACCTCCGGATTGGCAGTCATTGAACTGGTGCAAGGGCTGGGACAGGATCTAAGCCGCGCTCAGCAGGCTTATCATCACGACAGAAAACACGGCGGCCGTCAGGCAACGCTGATTGAAGGTCCGGCCGGGCGGGGTAAAGATGCCACGCTGAACCTGGTGATTGAAAGTGTCAGACAGCAGGCCAGGCAACGGGGAGAATCCATGCCGGAAGTCTTTCCCCTGAATGCCTGTGACTGTTCCTGGGACAGACTGTGTGAGGCTATACAGAAAGCAAAAGTAGAGGGCGGCATCGTAGTTATTTCGGAAATGAATCTGATCGACAGCCAGCATCTGGAAGGTGAGTTGAACGATATTCTGGCCGGTGACGCCCATCCGGGTTTCCACCTGTTTGCTACCGTCAACCCGCCTGAATACAGCGGGCGAAAACCCTTGTCACCGGCGCTGAAAGGGCGTTTCCGACATTTGCCGATCCGGCAGTATAACCAGAAAGAATTGCAGACCATTGCCGAAAAAGTGTTGCCTCAGACCCCGCAAGGAAAAAACGCGGCTAAACAACTGACTGAGAAACATTGTCGTTTAAGGGCTTACCTGCAACGGAAAAACCTGCCGTTGCAGCCCACCAGCCTTGATTTACAGAATGTCGCCAGGGCTTTAGACAGAGGGGGTGATTTTACCGAAAAAACACTTCATCAATACCTCAATCAGCACTACCGGCTTTATCTGATGGCAGCCAAAATATCGTTGCAGAAACTGCCAAAATCATCCGGTTCCGCCATGGGCGAAGGAGTACTTGCTGATAAACTGAGCCGTTGGTTCTACGAAACGTTACCGGACATTGGTCGTCCCTGGTTGATACGAAGCAGTAATAGCAACAGCATTGATGTAAAAAAACACGAAATTTGTTTTAAGGATGATCTGAGTGAAGAGGACGCCAAAACAGAAATCATCAAAAGGGTCACTCAGACCCAATGGCAGGCATCCGGACTTTCCCTAAGGCCGGATGCGTCGGACAATGTTCTCACCCGGGCACTGTACCGACACTGGCAGAAAAGCTGGTTTGATCGTGAGTTTGGCCAGACAGGCATGGACGCCAACAGTGTATTCTCCATGACGAAAGAAGAGGAGCAGGCACTGAAAACGCCGGCTTCCCTGCCCTATCTTCAGGAGGCCGATAAGCGAATAAGGTTATGGAACGCCAAGGCAGTTCAATGGTGGCCAGCGTTCTGGCGTGAGATAAGTAATCTGCCGAACCATTCGCTGCACGAATTTATTAAGGAAGCATCAGCTGATAGTGCTTTTGAACAATACGATCCGGAAGTCGAAGAGAAAAAGACCAGGGCATTGGACCAGATAACGAACTACGAGGCTCTGGCGGGGTCAAAACTTAGGGATTATAAAGTTTTTAAAACGGAGAAACTTCCTTCCCAGATGTATCGACTTAGAGTACAGGATATATTTGTAACGGCTGGGGGCAATATCAAGAGGATCGAAATTGGTGATAAGTACCTTCAGGGGATGGAACTGCTCACACCTGAGCTGTTACCAGAGCATGACCAGCCGGTGACATTAGCTAAAAATCAAACCCTGGCAACCTTTGAGATGCAATTAAAGTACGGTCAATGTGCATTGCCAAGCCTGACGCCTGACGACTATATCGTGGCCTTGCGCATAGAACCTGATTGGCCATACACCCTGGTCAGGGATCGATATACCGGGCTGCACAAACTGTTTATTACCGGGGACAGAACCAACCAGAGTATAAAGGTTGCCTATGTCGTAGAGTCCAGGGAACCGGGCCAAAAAGTCCAACCAGCAGGTTTTGACACCCGCTGTTCAGAAGGGATGAAAGCCGTACTGGACAAACTGTTTGAAAACATCGAGCAGCAGCCAACGGAAATACAGGTGCCTTTGCTGAAAATCATAAAGGCTGAAAACAGGTCGCAACGCATTGAGGCGATCAAGGACTATTGCAAACAGTTTTCCGGTAAAACCAAACCAGAGAGAGACGAAAATTTCTTTCACTTTCTGGTAACACAGCGGCAAGGTTACTGTAAACATCGTACACCTGTTTTTGTCGCTTTTTGTCGTTATTTTGGGATTCCATGTCGGAGCATTACAAACTTTATCCACAGCTTTGCTGAGTATTCCGAAGATGGGGGCCAAACCTGGAAGTCAGCAAATTTGGGCGGGGGGCCTGCACGGGTAACAGAAATCAAATCTGAATTCCAGCCCATCAGCAGGGGCATTGATCTTAATACTCAGTCAAACAAGATTAAGAAACTCCTGAAGAGTCTTCTGAAAGAAGCTGATTTAACACAACAGCAAGCTCTGTCTAAAGCCATTGGCATCAACCTTGAAGCACTGAACAAAGCCATTGAGACATTCGGGGCATTGGCAAACAAAGATCTAAGTCCTTTCAACATTGTAAAGAACCTTTGGAAAGAGAAAGATTTAGCCAGTTTTTCCATGGGCGTCTCACTTATTACATCGCTAAAGACAGAGGCATACTGGTATAACATGGGGAAATTGCTCGGTGCTGAGGAGTATGGCGACTACCCTGACCGCGATACGATGTCAGAGGCAGTCGTGCAAATATTGTCCAACAGCGATGAAGATCAGGTCACCAAACAACTCAAGTTACTCCATCCAATAGTGATTAATCGTGCCAATGCAAGTCATCTCCAATGGTTGCGTTCAATCGTAAAAATACTGAAAAACAGTCACTTGGCCAAACCATCGGTTATTCACTTTGCCCGTGAGGCCCTGGCATCGGGTTGGCTGGACCCAGTGCCGGTTTATGATAACGCGATTATGGGAGCCGATGAACATTATCAGTTATTAATGCGCCTGAGAGACATCGATGAACTGAAGGCTCAAGCCACTAATTGCCTGAAAAAGTGGTATCGGACTGTGTTGTCCGGGGAAAAAATCAGCGAGAGATGGCAGTTAAGTTATGAGCTTTTCATGAGGGAAGAAAATAGTGCCCTGTTAGTCACTCATTCTCATGGTGGGTTTTCGCGATTCCTTGAAGATAAAATTGCCCGCTCAATCCTGGACTACAACTGGACAGACGTACCTGAGGGAGTTCCGAATATAGAACGAATGTTGCTGCAAGAACCTGCATTTATGCAGTTAACCTCGGTCAACGCAAACCACCGTCCTGTGATTACCCTGGGGCGGCCTTCGTGGGGAGTCACAGTCTTCAATAAAAAACACAGAGCCCTGATGGAAGTAAAAGCAGAGAATAGCCCGGACTTGAAGCGGTTATGGGAACAATACAAGCAATATGAGGCGATGGAAAAACAACTCCGGGACGCTCTGAAGGCATTGAATGAGCAATGCCTGACTCAAGAAGAACGTGAGCAAAAAAAGCATGATATCGAAAGCAAGTACCAGCCCATTATAAAGTCCCTTAAGTTGTCACCCAGTGACTTTTGGCTTTTGCATGATTTACATATGAAATGCTGCCGGGCGATTGAGCAGGCCTTCAGTCATTACCTGTATGGAGTGACACACTCGAAGGGTGGTCGTTTAACACATTGTTGGGGCAAAATTTCCATACATGCTAACCATCATAAGGACTATGGCGCTCATGATCCATCTTCACCCCATGAACTGTATGCAATGATGTCTAGAATCATAGGTCCTATAGGTCCTGATAGTTTTGAGAAATCTATTGAGAATTCTTACTTACGGCAGGCACTCAATGCCAGTGACGCTCTGGTGCTGAAATCCGACGAGCTGACAACCATTGCCGAAGAGTTTTTGAACACTGTGAATTTGAACTCGCTGTGTGAATCATTGGATACGTGATAAACGATTGATCATGATGAGTTTTTCGAGATCGGTGACATCCCTCAATGGCAACGAATAATTCTCCAAATGGAACTTTAATCCCGTTCTAAAGTCCAATCATTAAACAATTAATTTCAATGCAGTCCTTCAAATAGCAGTAGGGAGAGAGATTGACTATGGATGGTCGGATTGATGGGAAAATAAGGAGGCCTTTTTTTAAGAGCGCAGAGCCTGATCGCAGCGTGCCAGCCAAAAAAGCAAGACAGGATTCACCTCCGGTAGCAGAGGTCTGTGACGTAACAGCCCAACTCAGTCTATCGTCACCTGCCATTGCTTTGCCCGACAAGGCGAGAAGGGTATCCTCAACAGATTCCCCGCTCCAGAAGGCCGCTCATGCCTTCGATTTTCGTTTTGTCACCAGTGATGATGAGATTCGACAACTTTTAGTTGCCCAGACCTGCGATGAAAATCGCGATGTCACCCTTATTTCCCACCCCAATGACCTCTCACAGGCTAATCTGGTGAGCCGCTTGAGCATTTCCGAAGAGGGTCGCCACACTTTGCGCTCAGGCAAGCTCTTTGAAGGTTCACAGCCATTGACCCTGGTAATGGATATCCGAAAACTCACCAGCGAGGATCTGCCAAAATTTAACGATCTGCTGGACCCGGATAACCCCTGCCTTTATGACAAAGTCAGCCGGAAGAAACGCCCCCTGGGAGCGCATGTTTCTCTGCTGGTCCTGGCGGCCCCTGGACAATTGGCCTCGGTTGGCCAACATGACGAGGCACCTGCGGTCGGCGCTCCGGCGGCCGGCGCACCGGGCGCTGATTTCTGGCGGCGAATCAATCGACCGGGCAATACCTGGCAGTTCGACGCACAGACCGGCGACGACCCAGCGGAGATCGACAAGGTTCCTCCGTTATTGGCTGAACTCCCCTCTGCCGAAAGTGCTATGGATGACGACAATACCGTTCTTATCGACTGCCACTTACACAGTCACTGGCGACAGTTGCTACTGGGCGGTCCTGGCGTGAATCAACAAGGGCAAATCCAGCACATCCCCGGCAAACTTGAGTCTCTGCGAGCCGGACAACGTGTGATTTTGAAAGGAGCCAACTGGCAGGACCTGGCCTTTGAACAGACGATTCGTCAGATGCTGGCGCAACAATGCTTTGAGAGCAACGGGAAGATTTGCTCGTTACCGGACGGTGTTCAGTTTTATCAGACGCCGGTAGGGAAGGACGAGCTTTATTCACTGTTCCAAAGTCTGTCCTGCTCTGGTGATGCACCAGGAAATCCGATCATCATCAACCAGAGTAATATCAGCGATTGGCTGAACCCGATTGCCATTGCCCCGGAAGGCTATGCAGTCCCTAATACCTCCCTGTTGGAACAAGTTCAGGCAGGTGATACTGTCACCGTAACCTCTCCACTCACTGAGGTTCATTGGTTTCGTTTGCTGGGTTCGTTGCAGACTATTCGCGAGACCACAGGCCTGAAGCCGCAACTTCAGGTAGCTCATCCAATCAAGCAGCCAAAAGCCCTGGGATTGACAAAAAAAGATGAGCACTCATCACTGTCCATACTACAAGAAAAAATTAGTCATCACGCCACCCTTAATACCATCAATACCGTCACTTATCAGCAACCTGCTGAGGCAAGTGATTGGCTCAATCATCAAGAGGAAGCTCCTTTGGTCATTCAGGTCAATGAGCAGACCCGTTGCAGCCAGTTGTTTGATAATATCCGTATCACCTCGGAACAAAAGGCGTATTTTGGACGTCACCAAAGTGAATTGCAGGAGGCATTAATCGCTGGCAAGCCGGTTGTCTTCCGGGGGCTGGAAAGCAATCCAACACTTCAGCAACAGTTGGAATCCCTGTTTGTCGGGCAAACTCTGCTGGTCAATGGCCAATTACAGGAGTACCCAAAGGCTCACATCACAATTCTCTGGCCTGAGTCTGTGGAAAGCCCATCTCCCATATTTCGTTCAATGGTTGCCACGGGCAGTCCGTGTCCTGAAGTCGATCTTTGGACTATCAGTGCCTCCAAATATGGTATCCCACGGGCTGAGCTACCAGAAAAAGCGCTTCATGAACTCTACGAAGCGTTTAAAACCGTACCTGACGACCTTTGTAACCCTTTGCCTGAAATGACCGAAGGGCTGTTAAATAACCTGATACTGGCTACCCGGCGGGCACAGCAGGTTGACCGGTCTCCACAGCTCCTGCCTCGGCACTGGCGCAAAGCCATCGACAGCGTCATCACCCATGGTGCCAGACAGAATCCGTCAGTGCGTGATTTTGTCAAGGTGGCCTGTTGGCAGCTACTGCCGGATGCTCATGAGAAACCGGATAAGCATCAAGCCGCCTGGGTAGACCCGGACCGGTTAAATGCCATCATCAATAGCTCCCAGCGGTTGGATAGAACATTTTTGCAGCAGAACCTGTGGCAACTGGCCAGAGCCTTTGACCCGGCATTCTTTAACGACGGGCAATTTTCGTTCTCTGCGGAACAACCATTTGAAGGACTACAACTGTCCTATAAAAGACCATTTCCAAAACATAATGAAAAAGAAGCCCTGGACAGGCTCTGTAACATGATCCTGGCCCATACGCCTGAAAAACAACGACCTGCAATGGCGTATCAGTTGGAAGTCACAGAGTCGAAAGTCAGGCCATATCATCCGTTAACCATAAGACCAACACGGCAGATTAAACGTTTGCAGGATGCACTGACGTCTGGCTGGCAGTTATATGTGCCATCAGAGCAGACCCGATCCGATGTCATTCACTCTCTGGCCAGCGATTGTTTTCATAGTGCCAGAACAGCGAATTCTGACGCAGAGGGTATTGAGCGCATAGAACATCGACTGTCTGAATCACTGGAATGGCAAGGTTCCTCTGATAAGCCCCTGTCAGCACTGGCCCGGGATCTTTATTACGGCGAGATGAGTCAGCAGGATCGTGAAAGCCGTCGATTATCCCGACTCCATGAACGCTTTGCGGACTCTCCCGTCCTATTCCTGCAGGGGGAAACCGGCACCGGGAAAAGCTATTTTTCCGCCCGGATGGCAGAGGCTTCCGGACAGGCTTCAATCATTTCTCTTGGACCTTCTGACAGTGAACAAACCCTGATGAAACGCTGGCAGTGGCAACAGCATGCCGATGGCGACCGTTCTATGGAACAGCAAAACCGGGCGCTGATGGAATGGGCCAGTACCCCTTCCGACAATGCTGGAGGAAAATATATCACCCTGATTCTGGATGAAGCCAACCTGGCCAGGGCCGGATTGCTGGCGTCATTGAATGGCTTATGGGAGCCGCAACCCTGCATCTATGTGAATGGTCATCCTGTCAGGGTCAGCAAAAAACACCGGGTGATTCTCACTGGCAACCCCGATCATTACGCCGGGCGCCAAATGGACCCGGCCCTGAAAGAGAAATTGCCCAGGGCTTATTACCCACGTCTGGATCAGGCTTTCCTTCGGGACAGAGTAGTGGAACCAGCCTTGCTCAATCACTTACAACGCCACCAAATAAACGACATTGCACACAGTGCCAGCAAAAGCGTGATGGCACTCTGGCACTATTACCAGGAGCTGTTGCCCGAGCATGAGTTTACCCCCAGGGATTTAACCGATATCTGCAGTTGGGTGGGCTGGTATCTGGATCGTGCGCGGCCCGCAGTTGGCAGTGTGACTCCTGAGCAAATCAACGGTTTGATCCAGCAAAGTTTCCGGGATCTACTGGGTCCCGAAATCAGCGAGACTCAACAGGATGCCCTCTTGGCATTGGAAATCTGGTTTGCAGCCCGTTACCACCCGGACAACACCCTGCGCGACAAAGTTCATAACCACACCCTGCCCGATATGCTGCAGGACTTCAGAACATTGACCAAAGAAATACGACCTGAGTTTGATACCTCCGGATTGGCAGTCATTGAACTGGTGCAAGGGCTGGGACAGGATCTAAGCCGCGCTCAGCAGGCTTATCATCACGACAGAAAACACGGCGGCCGTCAGGCAACGCTGATTGAAGGTCCGGCCGGGCGGGGTAAAGATGCCACGCTGAACCTGATGATTGAAAGTGTCAGACAGCAGGCCAGGCAACGGGGAGAATCCATGCCGGAAGTCTTTCCCCTGAATGCCTGTGACTGTTCCTGGGACAGACTGTGTGAGGCTATCCAGAAGGCAAAAATAGAGGGCGGCATCGTAGTTATTTCGGAAATGAATCTGATCGACAGCCAGCATCTGGAAGGTGAGCTGAACGATATTCTGGCCGGTGACGCCCATCCGGGTTTCCACCTGTTTGCTACCGTCAACCCGCCTGAATACAGCGGGCGAAAACCCTTTTCACCGGCGCTGAAAGGGCGTTTCCGACATTTGCCGATCCGGCAGTATAACCAGAAAGAATTGCAGGCCATTGCCGAAAAAGTGTTGCCTCAGACCCCGCAAGGAAAAAACGCGGCTAAACAGCTGACTGAGAAACATTGTCGTTTAAGGTCTTACCTGCAACGGAAAAACCTGCCGTTGCAGCCCACCAGCCTTGATTTACAGAATGTCGCCAGGGCGGTTGACAGAGGGGGTGATTTTACCGAAAAAACACTTCATCAATACCTCAATCAGCACTACCGGCTTTATCTGATGGCAGCCAAAATATCGTTGCAGAAACTGCCAAAATCATCCGGTTCCGCCATGGGCGAAGGAGTACTTGCTGATAAACTGAGCCGTTGGTTCTACGAAACGTTACCGGACATTGGTCGTCCCTGGTTGATACGAAGCAGTAATAGCAACAGCATTGATGTAAAAAAACACGAAATTTGTTTTAAGGATGATCTGAGTGAAGAGGACGCCAAAACAGAAATCATCAAAAGGGTCACTCAGACCCAATGGCAGGCATCCGGACTTTCCCTAAGGCCGGATGCGTCGGACAATGTTCTCACCCGGGCACTGTACCGACACTGGCAGAAAAGCTGGTTTGATCGTGAGTTTGGCCAGACAGGCATGGACGCCAACAGTGTATTCTCCATGACGAAAGAAGAGGAGCAGGCACTGAAAACGCCGACTTCCCTGCCCTATCTTCAGGAGGCCGATAAGCGAATAAGGTTATGGAACGCCAAGGCAGTTCAATGGTGGCCAGCGTTCTGGCGTGAGATAAGTAATCTGCCGAACCATTCGCTGTACGAATTTATTAAGGAAGCATCAGCTGATAGTGCTTTTGAACAATACGATCCGGAAGTCGAAGAGAAAAAGACCAGGGCATTGGACCAAATAACGAACTACGAGGCTCTGGCGGGGTCAAAACTTAGGGATTATAAAGTTTTTAAAACGGAGAAACTTCCTTCCCAGATGTATCGACTTAGAGTACAGGATATATTTGTAACGGCTGGGGGCAATATCAAGAGGATCGAAATTGGTGATAAGTACCTTCAGGGGATGGAACTGCTCACACCTGAGCTGTTACCAGAGCATGACCAGCCAGTGACATTAGCTAAAAATCAAACGCTGGCAACCTTTGAGATGCAATTAAAGTACGGTCAATGTGCATTGCCAAGCCTGACGCCTGACGACTATATCGTGGCCTTGCGCACAGAACCTGATTGGCCATACACCCTGGTCAGGGATCGATATACCGGGCTGCACAAACTGTTTATTACCGGGGACAGAACCAACCAGAGTATAAAGGTTGCCTATGTCGTAGAGTCCAGGGAACCGGGCCAAAAAGTCCAACCAGCAGGTTTTGACACCCGCTGTTCAGAAGGGATGAAAGCCGTACTGGACAAACTGTTTGAAAACATCGACCAGCAGCCAACGGATATACAGGTGCCTTTGCTGAAAATCACAAAGGCTGAAAACAGGTCGCAACGCATTGAGGCGATCAAGGACTACTGCAAACAGTTTTCCGGTAAAACCAAACCAGAGAGAGACGAAAATTTCTTTCACTTTCTGGTAACACAGCGGCAAGGTTACTGCAAACATCGTACACCTGTTTTTGTCGCTTTTTGTCGTTATTTTGGGATTCCATGTCGGAGCATTACAAACTTTATCCACAGCTTTGCTGAGTATTCCGAAGATGGGGGCCAAACCTGGAAGTCAGCAAATTTGGGCGGGGGGCCTGCACGGGTAACAGAAATCAAATCTGAATTCCAGCCCATCAGCAGGGGCATTGATCTTAATACTCAGTCAAACAAGATTAAGAAACTCCTGAAGAGTCTTCTGAAAGAAGCTGATTTGACACAACAGCAAGCTCTGTCTAAAGCCATTGGCATCAACCTTGAAGCACTGAACAAAGCCATTGAGACATTCGGGGCATTGGCAAACAAAGATCTACATCCTTTCAACATTGTAAAGAACCTTTGGAAAGAGAAAGATTTAGCCAGTTTTTCCATGGGCGTCTCACTTATTACATCGCTAAAGACAGAGGCATACTGGTATAACATGGGGAAATTGCTCGGTGCTGAGGAGTATGGCGACTACCCTGACCGCGATACGATGTCAGAGGCAGTCGTGCAAATATTGTCCAACAGCTATGAAGATCAGGTCACCAAACAACTCAAGTTACTCCATCCAATAGTGATTAATCGTGCCAATGCAAGTCATCTCCAATGGTTGCGTTCAATCGTAAAAATACTGAAAAACAGTCACTTGGCCAAACCATCGGTTATTCACTTTGCCCGTGAGGCCCTGGCATCGGGTTGGCTGGACCCAGCGCCGGTTTATGATAACGGGATTATGAAAGCCGATGAACATTATCAGTTATTAATGCGCCTGAGAAACATTGATGAACTGAAGGTTCAAGCCACTGATTGCCTGAAAAAGTGGTATCAGACTGTATTGTCCGGGGAAAAAATCAGCCAGAGCTGGCAGTCAACTTATAAGTTTTTCCTGAAGGAAGAAAATAATGCCCTGTTCGTCACTCATTGTCATGGTGGGTTTTCGCGATTCCTTGAAGATAAAATTGCCCGCTCAATCCTGGACTACACCTGGACGAACGAACCTGAGGGAGTTCCGAATATAGAACGAATGCTGCTGCAAGAACCTGCATTTATGCAGTTAATCTCGGTCAACGCAAACCACCGTCCGGTGATTACCCTGGGACAGCCTTCATGGGGAAAGACAGTCATCAAAAAGAAAATCAGAGCCCTGATGGAAGTAAAAGCAGAGAATAGCCCGGACTTGAAGCGGTTATGGGAACAATACAAGCAATATGAGGCGATGGAAAAACAACTCCGGGACGCTCTGAAGGCATTGAATGAGCAATGCCTGACTCAAGAAGAACGTGAGCAAAAAAAGCATGATATCGAAAGCAAGTACCAGCCCATTATAAAGTCCCTTGCGTTGTCGAATGAGGACGATCGGGTTTTGCGTCATTTACATGGAAAATACTGGGAGGCGATTATGCAGGCCTTCAGTCATTACCTGTATGGAGTGACACACTCGAAAGGTGGTCGTTTAACCTACTGTTGGGGCGATATTTCCATACGTGCTAACCATCATAAGGACTATGGCGCTCATGATCCATCATCACCCCTTGAACTGCATGCGATGATGTCTAAAATCCACAAGTCTGTCTGGTTTGAGAGATCTGTTGAGAATTCTTACTTACGGCAGGCCCTCAATGCCAGTAACGCCCTGGTGCTCAGATCCAGGGAACTGACAACCATCGCCGAAGAGTTTTTGAACACTGTGAATTTGAATTCGCTGTGTGAATCACTGGATACCTGATAAACGTTTGTTTTCGAGACCGTTGACTTCCCACAATAGCAACCAGCCAGTATCCAAATTGAACTTTCCCGGCCTTTGAAAGGCTCATCATACTTGAATGGCATCGTAATAGCTTTTCACAGGGTGAGTTATAAAATTTGGGGAACTTCTTTGCCGGTTTTTTATCTCATTATTAACTATTAACAAGGGTGGAGTTTACTTTATGACAATAGGTGTTGTGGATGAGTGCCTAATCTGTTACAGATCTTTTGATGATAATGAAGATCTTCGATGTAATGATAAAGTAGTTCTCCCGTGTCATGAAACTCATGTCTTTGGAAGAAAATGTATTGTCAGATGGTTTGAGCAATCCATGACCTGTCCTGTTTGCAGGTCTAAAATGCCGTTATCTTTTTCTGCTCCTTTTTTGCGTGATCGGGTAGTCAGAATCGTTACTAATACTATTGTCGGTGCTGCTGTCTCTGCTCTTACTGCGGCAACTCTTATTGGTTCCTATGGCATTATTAATGTTGGCCGTGGCTTGGCTGGGACTGATAATGTCATGACTGCTTTGGCTGCTGGTGTACGTACAGCTATTGTATCTGGAGCTTTTTTTGGATTGGGGAATAGCCTGGCTGACTTAAGACCTCTCGCGCTCTTTGGTGGGGCTATTTGCTTTTACGGTGTGCCTATAGCTTTTGAAACTTATGGCTACATTGCTGCTTCTCATGTTGCTGGTTTTTTGGCTAGTTCATCCGTTGGCCTTGTTTGTCCTTTCATGAATATTGATGGTGAGTTTACGATTTGAACTGTATTCAGGCTCTGTGCCATGATCGTGGCCCATGCACCTGAAGTCTGACTCATTGGACACCTGATAACCGTTAGCTCCTGATGAGTTTTTCGAGACCGTTGGCTTCCCCACAATGGCAACGGACCAATATCCAAATTGAACTTTCCCGGGCTCTGAAAGTCTCATTACAAAAGAGTTTCAATTCAGTCCTTCAGATGCTAATAGGGAGATTAACAGTGGATGGTCAGATGGTTGGAGAAATTAACAAACCCGTTCCGGCTGGTAGCATGCCTGATCGTGGTGCGCGTGATAGTAACCCGTCTTATACTGGCATGCCAGCCAAGAGGCCAAGGCTGGATTTAGATTTACCGCCAAAAGTTGAAGCTGTCTGCTCTGGTTTCGCTTACCAACTGAATCTATCGTCATCTCAGATTATGACACCTGACAGGGCGAGAACCGTATCCTCAACGGATTCCTTGCTGCAAAAGAACCCTCATGCCTTTGATTTCCGTTTTGTCGCCAGTGATGATGAGGTTCGACAGCTTTTGGCTGACCAGACCCGCGATAAAAATCGCGATGTCACCCTTATTTCCCACCCCGACGACCTCGCACTGGCTAACCTGGTGAGCCGATTGAGCATTTCCGAAGAGGGTCGCCACACACTGCGTCCAGGCAAGCTCTTTGAAGGTTCAAAGCCACTCACTCTGGTGGTGGATATTCGAAAACTCAGCAGCGAGGATCTGCCGAAATTCAACGACCTGCTGGACCCCGATAACCCTTGTTTGTACGACAAAGTCAGTCAGAAAAAACGACCTCTGGGCGAGCATGTTTCCCTGCTGGTTCTGGCAGCCCCTGCACAGCTGGCAGCAGTAGGCCAGTGTGACGATGCGCCTGCGGCCGGCGCTCCGGCGGCCGGCGCACCGGGTGCTGATATCTGGCGGCGAATTAACCGACCGGGCAACAGCTGGCAGTTCGAGGCCCACACTGGCAATGACTCAGCGATGGACATTGACGGGGCTCCCCCGGTATTGCCTGAATTCCCCAGTGCCGAAAATGCTATGGACGACGACGCTATCCTGGTTATTGACTGCCACTTGCACAACAACTGGCGACAGTTACTGCTGGGTGCTCCCGGTGTCGATCAACAGGGGCGAATCCAGCACATCCCTGGCAGGCTTGAACAGTTGACATCCGGACAACGGGTGATACTGAAAGGCGCCGACTGGCAGGATCTGAACTTTGAACAGACCATTCGACAGATGCTGGCGCAACAGTGCTTTGAGAGCAATGGGGAAGTCTGTCCGTTACCCGACGATGTTCAGTTTTATCAGATGCCGGTGGGGAAGGACGAGCTTCATTTGCTGTTCCAAAGCCAGTCCAAAGAGCACGCCGCAGAAAACCCGATCATCATTAACCAGCGGAATATCGCAGAATGGCTGAGCCCTATTGCCATTACGCCTGAAGGCTATGCAATCCCTAACACCTGCCTGTTGGAACAGGTCAGGGCGGGGGGTGTCGTCACCGTAACGTCTCCGCTCACTGAAGCTCTCTGGTTTCGTCTGCTGGGTTCATTGCAAACCCTTCGCGAGACCACCGGTCTGGAGCCCCGACTCCAGGTGGCCCATTCAAGACGGCAGCCGAAAGCCCTGGGATTGGCAGAAGACGATGGGCGCTTTCTGTCCAACCCACATAAAAAAGTCACAGGTCACGCCACCTTTAATACCTTCACTTATCAGCAACATGCCCAGGCCAGTCATTGGATTAATCATCAGCCACAAGCCCCTCTGGTCATTCAGGTCAATGAACAGACTGGCTTCAGCCAGCTATTTGATAATATCCATATTACCTCGGAACAAAAGGCGCATTTCGGAAGACGTCTGAGTCAATTACAGGAGGCATTGACCGCTGGCAAACCGGTGGTATTTCGGGGGCTGGAAACTAATCCAGGTCTTCAGCAGCTCCTGGAACCCCTGGTTGTCGGGCAACCGCTGTTGGTCAATGGCCAGTTACAGGCCTTCCCACACGCTCATGTCACAATGCTCTGGCCTGAGTCTGCGAAAACCCCATCTTCAGTATTCACTTCGGTAGTTGCTGCGGGTAAGCCGTGCCCTGTAATAAACCTCTGGGACATCAATGCCCGCAGACATGAAATCCCTCGGAATGAACTACCAAAACGAGCACTTAATGAACTTTACGAGGCATTTAAAACCGTACCTGAAGACCTTTGTAACCCTCTGCCTGAAATCACCGAAGGTTTGTTGAATAACCTGATACTGGCCGCCCGGCGAGCACAAAAGGTGGACCAGTCCCCACAAATCCTGCCCTGCCACTGGCGCAAGGCCATTGATAGCGTTATCACTCATGGCACCCGTCAGCGTCGGCCCGTGCGGGATTTTATGAAAGTGGCTTGTTGGCACTTGTTACCGGATAAAACACCGGATGCTCACAGGAAGCCGGATCAAGCCGCCTCGGTAGACCTGGATCACTTGAATGGCATCCTCAATAGTGTCTCACAGTTGGATAGAACGGTTGTAAAACACAACTTTTGGGCACTGGCCCGAGCCTTTGACCCGGCAGTATTTAATGGAGAATTACAACTGTCCTATGGAAGCCCATTTCCACTGTGGGGTAACGAAGACCTTCTCAACAGGTTCTGTGCCATGATCGTGGCCCATGCAGCTGAAGAACAACGAGATGCTATAGCGTACCAGTTGAAAGTCGATCTGGCGGCAGCAGAGCCCTGGCAATCCTTAGCCATCAGACCAGCAAGACAGATTAAACGTTTGCAGGATGCATTGGCTTCTGGCTGGCAGTTAGCTTTGTCATCAGGGCAGACCCGAGCCGATGCCATCCACGGCCTCGCCAGCGATTGTTTTCATATTGCCAGAACAGCGAATTCTGAGGCAGAACGCGTCGAACGCATAGAACATCGACTGTCTGAATCACTGAAATGGGCGGGTTCCGCTGATGAGCCCCTGTCGGCACTGGCCCGGGATCTTTATCACGGTGAGATGAATCAAAAAGATCGTGAAAGCCGTCGCTTATCCCGACTCCATGACCGGCTTAGCGACTCTCCCGTTATCTTTCTGCAAGGAGAAACCGGCACCGGGAAAAGTTACTTTTCTGCCAAAATAGCCAGGGCTTCAGGACAAGCTTCAGTCATTTCCATCGGACCTTCTGACAGCGAACAGACCCTGATGAAACGCTGGCAGTGGCAACAACACGCCGATGGCGACCGCTCTATGGCGCAACAAAACCGGACATTGATGGAATGGGCCAAGACCGAACCCGATAAAGACAGTGGCTATGTTGGAGGTAACTACATCACTCTGGTGCTGGATGAGGCTAATCTGGCCCAGGCCGGACTGCTGGCGTCACTGAACGGCTTGTGGGAACCGGAACCCTGCATCTATGTGAATGGTCATCCTGTCAAGGTCAGCGAAAAACACCGGGTGATTCTCACCGGCAATCCCGATCATTACTCCGGACGCCAAATGGACCCGGCCCTGAAAGAGAAATTGCCCGGGGCATACTATCCTCGGTTAGACCGGGCATTCCTTCGAGACAGAGTGGTGGAACCGGCTCTCGTCAATCAGTTACAACGGCATCTGTCAGGGCAACCAATAAACGACATTGTAAAAAGTGCTACCGAGAGTGTGATGACACTCTGGCAATATTATCCGGAACTCTTGCCAGATCATGAGTTTACCCCCAGGGATTTAACGGATATCTGCAGCTGGGTGGGCTGGTATCTGGATCGTGCGCTGCCCGAAGGTGACAATGTTACCCCTGTGCAAATAAACAGTTTGATCCAGCAAAGTTTTCGGGATGTACTGGGTCCCGAAATCACCGAGACTCATCAGGATGCCCAGCTGGCACTGGAAATCTGGTTTGCTGCCCGTTACCACCCGGACAACACTCTGCGCGACAGAGTTCACAACTACACGCTGCCAGCTATTCAGCAGGCCTTCAGTACATTCAGCAAAGAAATCCGGCCTGAGTTTGATACCTCCGGATCGGCAGTCTGTGAACTGGTGCAGCAGCTTGGGCAGGATATAAGCCGCAGTCAGCAGGCTTATCATCACAACAGAAAACACGGCGGTCGTCAGGCAACGCTGATTGAAGGCCCGGCTGGACGGGGTAAAGATGCCACGCTGAACCTGGTGATTGAAAGCGTCAGAAAGCAGGCTAAGCAACAGGGAGAGTCCATGCCGGAAGTTTTTCTCCTGAATGCCTGTGATTGTTCCTGGGACAAAGTGTGTGAAGCGATCCAGAAGGCAAAAGTCGATGGCGGTATCCTGGTCATTTCGGAAATGAATCTGATCGACAGCCAGCATCTGGAAGGTGAGTTAAACGATATTCTGGCCGGCGACGCTCATCCGGGTTTTCACCTTTTCGCCACCATCAACCCACCTGAATACAGCGGGCGAAAACCCTTATCTCCGGCGCTGAAAGGACGTTTCAGACATTTGCCGATCCGCCAGTATAACCCTACCGAATTGCAGACCATTGCCGAAAAAGTGTTGCCACAGACCACGGAAGGGAAATTTGCGGCTGAAAAGCTGGCTCAGCTACATTGTCGATTGAGGGCTGACCTGAAACGGAAAAACCTGCCGTTACAGCCCACCAGCCTTGATTTACAGAATGTCGCAAAAGCTGTTACCAGAGGGCGCGATTTTTCCGAAGACAGCCTTCATCAATGCCTCAATCAGCACTACCGGCTTTATCTGATGGCCGCCAACCTGTCGCTGAAGGAACTGCCCGGTTTATCAACGCTTGCCATGGCTGAAGGGGCGCTGGCTCCTAATTTGTGCCATTGGCTCAACGAAACAGTACCTAAGATAGGACGCCCGTGGTTGATACGACTCAGTCATCGCAACAGTACGGATGAAAAAAACCATGAAATTTGTATTAACACTCAATTAAGCGAAGAGGCAGCCAAAACAGAAATCATCAGGCGGGTGGCCCAGGCCCGGTGGCAGGCATCCGGTCTTTCCCTGAAGCCAGACAAGTCGGACAATATGCTCACCCAGTCAATATACCGACGCTGGCAGCAAGGCTGGTTTGCTCATGAGTTTCACAAGACGGGCGTGGACGCTAACCAAGTATTTCACCTTTGGCAAGCACAGGAACAAATGCTGAAATTATCGGCTTACGAGCCTTGTCTCAGGGAAGCTGATCGGCAAATAGCGGCATGGAACGCCAATGCAGTTCAATGTTGGCCTGGGTTCTGGCACCGGTTGAAGGATGTGCTGGACCATACTAACGAAACCTTGGCTGTTGACGCTGATAACAAAGCCGAACAATACAATCCGGAAGTCATCGAGAAAGAGACAGAGGCATTAGACCGGAACACTGACGAAGACCATCAGGAGGTACAACACCATTACGATTATGAAGTTTTTAATAACAAGAATTTTCCTTGCCACATGTATCGCTATTGGGCCAAAGATATTCATGTGACCGTCAAGGGTGATGTCAAACGAATCGATCTTAGTGATAACAGCACGCTGGGGGTCGAAATACTCAGGCCGACCCTGTTAAAGCAGAACCAGCCAGTGACAGTAGCCAGGGGTCAGACGATGGGGGCCCTCGACTTAAAACCGGGCAACCGTCATCATGCATTGCCCAGCATGACGCCAGACGACTATATTGTGGCACTGCGTCTGAAACCCGATTTACCCTTTGCCCTGGTCAGGGACAAATATACCGGGCTTCACACACTCTCTATTCCTGAGGCCGAAGCCAAACAGAGTATTACAGTGGTTTATGTCGTAGAACCCAGGAAACCGGAGCCCCGTGCAAAAGAATTAACATGGTTTGACACCCATTGTTCAGAAGGTATGAAAGCAGTACTGAACGAAGTGTTTAATAACATTGGCAAACAACCAGCCGAAATACGCTTTCCTTTGTGGAAAATAAAACACTCTGAAAACACCAGCCAACGAATTGAGGCGATCACGGATTATTGCCGACAGTTTTCCGGCCAGAGCAAACCAGAGCCCGGTAAAAATTTCTTTGAATTCCTCGTAACACAGCGGCAAGGTAGCTGTCGTCATCGTAGTTCTGTTTTTGTGGCTTTTTGTCGTTATTTTGGGATTCCATCCCGGCAAATCAGAAGCCTTTTACACAGCTTTGTTGAATATTGCCCGGATGGAGACCAGACCTGGAAATCAGTGGATTTGGGTGGGTCATATCTTCCGTTCACAATAATTTTCCCTGACTTCAAGTGGAATGACAGTCAGCCCACCTTGGAAGAAAGCGTTTACAACACTGAGATCAGAGGTCTCCTGAAGGATCTTTTTAAAGGGGCTGATTTAGCACAACAACAAGCTCTTGCTAAAGCCTGTGGTATAAGCCTTGAGGAGTTGAACAAAGCCGTTGAAACAAACAGTGCATTGCCAGAAGCCAATATAAGTCTTTTTGAAGCAGTACAGAAACTTTGGCAGGAAAAAGATTTGCCCGGTTTTTCCATGGGCGTATCAACGTTAAAGGCCTCGGGGACAAGAGCCCTGAGACTTTGTGAGAAGCGATTGGTCGGAGTTGTCTATGACCATGATGGGAATGCCTGTAAACCGATGTCGGAAGCAGTAAGGGCAATATTGTCCAACGGTCATGCCGATCAGGCCATTGAACAACTCAGGTTATTGCACTCAAAAATGATTGTTCAGGGCCGGGCAAGCCCTCTTGAGTGGTTGAGTTCTATAGTGGAAATAATCGAGAACAGTGACTTGGCCAACCCTTCGGTTATTCACTTTGTCCACGAAGCCCTGAAATTGGGTTGGCTGGAGCCACTGCCGACCTATAAGAGCCCTATTATGAAGGCCGATCATCATTATAAGCTATTGGTGCGTCTGGCAGGTGTCGACAAACTCAGGGTTGAAGCCACCCATCAGCTGAAAAAGTGGTATCAGACACTCTTGTCCAGGGAAAAAAATAGCCAGGTATGGCGGGTGGCTTATAGAGACCTTCAGGGAAGAAAAAGTGATGCCATGTTCGTCACTCATTGTCACGATGGGGTTTCGCCATTCCTTGAAAAAAATATGGTCAATCCATCTGTACAGACCGACTGGGTGTACGACCCTGAGGGCGTTCCGAATATAGAACGAATGCTGGTGCAGCAGCCGGCGTTTGTGAAGTTAAACTCGGGCAAGGCGGGCCATCGTCCGGTGATTATCCTGGGGCAACCTTCCTGGGACAGTAAGGTGTTTAATGAAAAGGTTGAAGCCCTGTTGCAACGAAAAATTGAGAACAGCCCGGAATTGAAGGCATTGTTGGAAGACATCAAACACTACGAGAGAAGACGTTTTGCTATCACAGGCAGTCAAAAACCCATTCTGAAGTGCCTTGAGCTGTCATGGGATGACGAAAACTTTTTCGGTACTTTAAAAAACCAATGCAGGCAGGCGATTCAGCAGGCGTTCAGTCATTACCTTTATGAAGTGACGCACTTAAAAGGCAGTCGTTTAACCTATTGTTGGGCTGACGCTTCCATCGCAGACTCCATGAATTCAGACTACTACGGCGCTCATGATCCATCTTCACCAGAAGAGCTGCATGCAATGATATGTAAAATTGAGAGCTCTTTCTGCTTTCAGCAGCCAGTGAAGGATGTCCGTCTGTTGCAACAGGCACACAACGCCAGCAACGCCCTGGTGCTCAAATCCGATGAGCTGACAACCATCGCCGAAGAGTTTTTGAACAGTGTGAATTTGAACTCGCTGTGTGAGTCATTGGATACGTGATAAACGTTTGGTTTCGAGACCATTGACTTCCCACTATGGCAACGGACCAGTACCCAAATTGAACTTTCCCGGCCTCTGAAAGTCTAATCTTTAAAGGGTTTCAATTCAGTCCTTCAGATGGTTGTAGGGAGATTGACTATGGATGGTCAGATTGGTGGAGAAATTAACAAACCTGTTCCGGCTAGTGGCTTGCCAGCCAAGAGGTCAGGGCAGGATTCAGATTTACCATCAAACGTCAAAGCTGTCTGCTCTGGTCTCAATTACCAACTGAATCTATCGTCATCTCAGATTATGACACCTGACAGGGCGAGAACCGTATCCTCAACGGACTCCCTGCTCCAAAAAAAACCTCATGCCTTCGATTTCCGTTTTGTCGCCAGTGATGATGAAGTTCGACAGCTTTTGGCTGACCAGACCCGCGATAAAAATCGCGATGTCACGCTTATTTCCCATCCCGATGACCTCGCACAGGCTAATCTGGTGAGCCGTCTGAGCATTGCCGACAATGGTCTTCACACTTTGCGCTCAGGCAAGCTCTTTGAAGGTTCACAGCCATTGACCCTGGTGATAGATATCCGAAAACTCATCAATGAGGATCTGCCAAAATTTAACGATCTGCTGGACCCGGATAACCCCTGTCTATACGACAAGGTCAGCCAGAAGAAACGCCCTCTGGGAGAGCATGTCTCTCTGCTGGTTCTGGCAGCCCCTGAACAATTGACATCGGTTGGCCAGCATGGCGGCGCGCCTGCGGCCAGCGCACCGGCGGCCGACGCTCCGGGCGCTGATTTCTGGCGGCGAATTAACCGACCGGGCAATACCTGGCAGTTCGAGGCTGAGACTGGCAATGAACCATTGATGGACATTGACGGGGCTCCCCCGCTATTGCCTGAATTTCCCAGTGTCGAAAATGCTATGGACGACGACACTATCCTGGTTATTGACTGCCACTTGCACAACAACTGGCGACAGTTACTGCTGGGTGGTCCCGGTGTCGATCAACAGGGGCGAATCCAGCACATCCCTGGCAGGCTTGAACGATTGACGTCGGGACAGCGGGTGGTAATGAAAGGCGCCGACTGGCAGGACCTGACCTTTGAACAGACCATTCGACAGATGCTGGCGCAACAGTGCTTTGAGAGCAATGGGGAAGTCTGTCCATTACCCGACGATGTTCAGTTTTATCAGATGCCGGTGGGGAAGGACGAGCTTCATTCGCTGTTCCAAAGCCAGTCTAAAGAGCACGCCGCAGAACACCCGATCATCATTAACCAGGGGAATATCACAGAATGGCTGAGCCCTATTGCCATTACGCCTGAAGGCTATGCAACCCCTAACACCTGTCTGTTGGAACAGGTCAGGGCGGGGGGTGTCGTCACCGTAACGTCTCCACTCACTGAAGCTCTCTGGTTTCGTTTGCTGGGTTCATTGCAAACCCTTCGCGAGACCACCGGCCTGGAGCCCCGACTTCAGGTGACTCATACAAGACAGCAGCCAAAAGCCCTGGGATTGGCAGAAGACGATGGGCGCTTTCTCTCCAGCCCACATAGTAAAGTCACAGGTCACGCCACTTTTAATACCATCACTTATCAGCAACATGCCCAGGCCAGTCATTGGATTAATCATCAGCCGCAAACCCCTCTGGTCATTCAGGTTAATGAACAGACTGGCTTCACTCAGCTCTTTGATAACATCCATATTACCTCGGAACAAAAGGCACATTTCGGACGATCTCAGAGTGATTTGCAGGCGGCATTAACCGCTGGCAAACCGGTGGTATTCAGGGGGCTGGAAAGTAATCCAAGGCTTCAGCAGCTTCTGGAACCCCTGGTTATTGGGCAACCTCTGTTGGTGAATGGCCAGTTGCAGGCCTACCCACAAGCCCATGTCACAATACTCTGGCCTGAGTCTGTGAAAAGCACCTCTTCAGTATTTAATTCGATGGTTGCCACGGGTAGCCGGTGTCCCGAGATTGATCTCTGGGATATCAATACCCTCAGGCATAAAATCTCCCGGGCAGAGCTGCCAGAACAAGCACTTCACTCACTTTATGAAGCCTTTAAAACCGTACCCGGTGGCCTTTGTAATGTTCTGCCTGAATTGACCGAAGGGTTGTTGAATAATCTGATACTGGCTGCCCGGAGGGCACAGCAATTTGACCACTCCCCTCAGCTCCTGCCATGCCACTGGCGCAAGGCCATCAATAGCGTCATCACCCATGGCACCCGACAACATCCATCCGTCCATGATTTTATGAAAGTGGCCTGTTTGCAGTTACTGCCGGATGAAGATCAAGCCGCCTCCGTAAACCCGGATCAGTTAGCTGCCATCATCAGTAGCACCCCGCGACTGGATAGAAACTTTGTCAAGCGAAACCTGTGGCAATTGGCCCGAGCCTTTGAGCCGACAGTATTTATAGGTACCGAATTACAACTGTCCTATGAAAGTCCATTTCCAGAGTGGGGTAAGAAAGAAGTTATGGACAGGCTCTGTGCCATGATCCTGGCCCACGCACCTGAAAAACAACGAGATGCTATAGCCTATCAGTTGGCAGTTGATCCGGCGGCAACAAAGCCCTGGCAATGCTTAGCCATCGAGCCAACAAGACAGATTAAACGTTTGCAAGATGCACTGGCTTCTGGCTGGCAGTTACCTTTGCACCCAGGGCAGACCCGATCCGATGCCATCCACGGTCTGGCCAGCGATTGTTTTCATAGGGCCAGAACAGCGAGTTCTGAGGCAGACGGCATTGAACGCATAGAAAATCGACTGTCAGAATCACTGAAATGGCAGGGTTCCGCTGATGAGCCCCTGTCTGCACTGGCCCGGGATCTTTATCATGGCGTGACCAATCAGAAGGATCGTGAAAGTCGTCGATTATCTCGGCTCCATGACCGGCTTAAAGACTCCCCCGTTATATTCCTCGAGGGAGAAACCGGCACTGGTAAAAGCTACTTTTCCGCCAAAATGGCAAAGGCTTCAGGACAGGCTTCGGTCATTTCTCTTGGACCTTCTGACAGCGAACAAACCCTGATGAAACGCTGGCAGTGGCAAAAGCACGCCGATGGCGACCGCTCTATGGCGCAGCAAAACCGGGCATTGATGAAATGGGCCAATACCGAATCCAACAAAGACGGAGAATACATCACCCTGGTGCTGGATGAGGCTAACCTGACCCAAGCCGGATTGCTGGCGTCATTGAACGGCCTGTGGGAACCGCAACCCTGCATCTATGTGAATGGTCATCCTGTCAAGGTCAGCGAAAAACACCGGGTAATTCTCACCGGCAACCCCGATCATTACGCCGGGCGCCAAATGGATCCGACCCTGAAAGAGAAACTGCCCAGAGCTTATTACCCGCGTTTGGATCAGGCTTTCCTTCGGGACAGAGTAGTGGAACCGGCTTTGCTCAATCAGTTACAACGGCATCAAATAAACGACATTGCACACATTGCCAGCAAGAGTGTGATGGCACTGTGGCAATATTATCAGGAGCTGTTGCCCGAGCATGAGTTTACTCCCAGGGATTTAACAGATATCTGCAGCTGGGTGGGTTGGTATCTGGATCGTGCGTTATCCAAAGGCGACAGTGCCAACTGTAAGCAAGTGAACAGTTTGATCCAGCAAAGTTTCCGGGATGTGTTGGGTCCCGAAATCAGCGAGACTCAACAGGATGACCTTTCGGCACTGGAAATCTGGTTTGCTGCCCGTTACGAACTGGACAACACCCTGCGAGACAGAGTTCATAACCACACCCTGCCAGATATTCTGCAGGACTTCAGAACACTGACCAAAGAAATCCGACCTGAGTTTGATACCTCCGGATCGGCAGTCATTGATCTGGCGCAAGGGCTGGGACAGGATTTAAGCCGCTGTCAGCAGGCTTATCATCACGACAGAAAACACGGCGGTCGTCAGGCAACACTGATTGAAGGCCCGGCCGGACGGGGTAAAGATGCCACGTTGAACCTGTTGATTGAAAGTGTCAGACAGCAGGCTCTACAACGGGGAGAGTCCATGCCAGAAGTTTTTCTCCTGAATGCCTGTGATTGTTCCTGGGACCAAGTGTGTGAAAAGATCCAGAAAGCAAAAGTCGATGGCGGCATCGTGGTGATTTCGGAAATGAATCTGATCGACAGCCAGCATCTGGAAGGCGAGTTAAACGATATTCTGGCCGGTGACGCCCATCCGGGCTTCCACCTGTTTGCCACCATTAACCCGCCTGAGTACAGCGGGCGAAAACCCTTATCACCGGCACTGAAAGGGCGTTTTCGACATTTGCCGATCCGGCAGTACAGCCCTACCGAATTGCAGGCCATTGCCGGGAAAGTCTTGCCAGAGAATGAGCAGGGAAAAATCACGGCTAAACGGCTGACTGAAAAACATTGTCGTTTAAGGGCCTGCCTGCAACGCAAAGACCTGCCATTACAGCCCACCAGTCGCGATTTACAGAATGTCGCCATGGCTGTCAAAAGAAGAGGCGATTTTAGCGAAAAAGCACTTCATCAATGCTTCAATCAGCACTACCGGCTCTACCTGATGGCCGCCAACCTGTCGCTGGAGGAACTGCCGGAGTCATCGACTCTTGCCATGGGCAAAGGAGCGCTTGCTTCTGATCTGAGCCATTGGCTCTATCAAAAGGTACCGAACATTGATCGTCCGTGGTTGATACGACAGAGTGATCGCAACAGTATTGATGAAAAAGGCCACGAAATTCTTGTTGAGGCTGGTCTGGATAAAAAGCAAGCCAGGACTGAAATCATCAAGAGGGTGGCTCAGGCGAGGTGGCAGGCATCCGGTTTTTCACTGGCGCCGGATCAGTATAACGATATCCTCACCCGGGCACTGTACCGATACTGGCAGCATCGCTGGTTTCATCGTGAGTTCGGCCTGACGGGCGAGGACGCCAATTGCTTATTTCCCCTGACCAAAGAAGAGAAACAAACGCTGAAAATGTCGACCTCCCAGCCTTTTCTCCGGGAGGCTGATAAGTTGATTGGTGCATGGAAAGCCGACGCAGTTCAATGGTGGCCTGCCTTTTGGCATCAGATAAGTAACCTGCCGAACCATTGGCTTGACGATTACATGGATGAAAAGTTAGCGACTGGCTCTGGTAATGCGCCTGATAAACACCGTCTAAACGCTCCCTCGAAAAAAGATAAGGTACTGGACCGGAGAACAAACTATGAGTGCCTGAGAGTGCCACTATTATACGATTTACCCGTTTTTAAAACGCAGAGACCCACTTCCCGTATGTATCGTTGGGAGGCAAAGGATATTTGTGTGACTGTCAGGGGCGATATCATACTGACTGATCTTAATGATCCACGCATTCAAGGTTTCGTAACCCTCATGCCGGCCCGGTTACCGGGGCCTGATCAGGAAGTGATATTAACCAGCAAGCAAACGCTGGCGTCCTTTAAGTGGACATCGAAGAAAGGTCAATTTGTGTTACCCAGCCTGACGCCTGACGACTATATCGTGGCCCTGCGTATAGAACCCAATTTGCCATTTAAACTGGTCAGGCATCGGTATACCGGGCTTCACACACTGATTATTCCAGAAGCCAACACCGAACAGACTATTCAATTTACTTATGTCGTAGAGCCCAAAAAACCGGACGACAGTGTTTCGGCTGAAGAAGCCCGGCCAAAACAATCAATGCGTTTTGACACCCACTGTTCAGAAGGTATTAAAACCGTACTGGACGAACTGTTTTCGCCCGTAAAAGAGTCGCCCGTAAAAGAGCACCCGGCCAAACTACAGATGAGTTTGCAGAAAATAAAAAACGCCAGACACATCCGGCAACGAATTGAGGCGATCACGGAGTATTGCCGACAGTTTTCGGGTAAGACTGAACCGAAGCCGGAAGAAAATTTCTTTAGATTCCTCGTCACTCAGCAGCAGGGTAGCTGCCGTCATCGCGCGCCTGTTTTTATTGCTTTTTGTCGTTATTTCGGGATTCCCAGTCGGCAAATTCATAGCCCTACCCACGCGTTTCCCGAGTATTCACTGGATAGAGGTCAAACCTGGGAATCGGTGGATTTGGGCGGAGGGCCCGCACAGGTAAGAGAAATCAAATCTGAATTCCAGCCCACCAGGCAGCTCAGTAGTTCCGGCAGTGAGTCAAAGAGGTTTAAGGATCTTCTGAAAGGGGCCGATTCAGCGCAACAAGAAGCTCTGGCACAAGCCATTGACAAGAATCTTGAGAGACAGAACAAAGCCCTTGAAAGAGGTAGTGCCTCGTCAAATCCATTTAAAGTCACCTCCAAAATGGTGAGGGAACTTTGGAAGAGAAAAGATTTGACCGGATTTTCCATGGGCGTCTCAATTTTACTGGATATAAAAGCATTGAACAATTACGAGCTGGCATTGGTTGGTGCTGTGCATATAAAACACGGGGCGAGTACCTATAAACCCATGGTGGAGGCAGTAGCAAAAATATTGTCCGACAGTGATGAGGACCAGGTCACTGAACAACTCAAGTTACTCCATTCAAAAGTGATTGTTCAGGCCGGAGAGAGACCTCAGCAGTGGATGAGTTCCATGGTGGATATACTGAACGGCAGTGACTTAACCAGGCCTTCGGTTATTCAATTTGCCCTCGCAGCCCTGGAATCAGGTTGGCTGGATCCACTGCCGAAATACGACCGCGATATTAACGGGGTCCGTGAACAGCATGAGCTATTGTTACGCCTTGAAGGCGTTGATGAATTAAAAGTTAAAGCCACCCATTGCCTGAAAAATTTATACAAGCAGTTGTTTTCCAGAGAAAAAAACAGTCAGGAATGGCGGCTGAGCTATGAAGACTCCCAAACGAAAGAAGATGCCTGCCTGGTGACCCATTGTCATGGTGGCTTTTCGTCATACCTGGAAGAGCTGATTGTCCGTAAAGCTTTACAAGACGCCTGGACGGACGAACCTGAAGGCATTCCGAATATAGAGCGGTTGCTGATACACCATCCCGCGTTTGTGCGACTAAACTCTGGCAGGACGCTCCACCGACCAGTGGTTATCCTGGGGCAACCTCGCTGGCACAGCGAAGCAATGACTGAAAAAACCGAAGCTCTGCTTCAACTAAAAGTTGAGAGCAGCCCGGAATTGAAGCGGTCGTTTGAAAAAGTCAAACAGTACAGGGAGATTGATAATGAATACGACAAAGCTCTGGATGACCTGGATAATTGGTACAGTGATCATTCAAGCCATGAACAATCAATGCTTCCTGATCAGCAATGCCAGACTCGAAAAGAACAATATGAGAAACAAAAACTTGCTGTCAAAAGTCATTACAAACCCCTTCTGGATTCCATTGGGCTGCAACACCGGGAAAAAGAGCTTGTACGTGATCTAAAAATCAAATGCAGGCAAGCGATTGGGCAGGCCTTCAGTCATTACCTGTATGGTTTGACGCACTCGAAAGGCGGTTCCTTGACCTATTGTTGGGCCGAAGCAATTATCAACGACTACATACTTAGAATAAAATGGTATGGCACTCATGATCCATCCTCACCGGAAGAGCTGTATGCCATGATGCAATTAATTGAATCTTACGAGTTTCCGTCATCTGCCAAGGATGCCTATTTAAAACAGGCACTCAACATCAGTAACGCTCTGATACTCAGGTCCGATGATCTGACCAAAATTAACGAAGAGTTTTTGAACAGCGTGAGTTTGAATTCGATTTATGAGTCATTGGATAACTGATAATCCTGATTGATGCCATTGCCCTGCGGCTAACTAACCCAATGGAACTTTCCTCCCGCCTGAAGGTCACATAAGTACTCAACCATACGAAATCAAACCATTTCAATGCAGTCCTTCAAATAACAGAGCGAGATTTACCGTGGATGGCCAGATTGGCTGGAGAAATAAACAACCCTTACCTGATTGCAGCGTGCCAGACAAGAGAGCAAAGCTGGATGCACCGCCAAGGATTGCAGAGGTCTGCTCAGATGTAACTCCCAGACTCAATAAATCATCAGCTCCGGGGATCTCGCCTCACCAGACGAGAAGGGTATCCTCAGCGGATTCCCCGCTCCAAAAGACCACTCATGCCTTCGATTTTCGTTTTGTCGCCAGTGATGATGAAGTTCGACAGCTTTTAGTGGCCCAAACCTGCGATGAACAACGGGATGTTATCCTTATTTCCCGCCCCGATGACCTCTCACAGGCCAATCTGGTGAGACGGTTGAGTATTTCTGTCGATGGCCGCCACACTCTGGGTTCTGGCAAGCTGTTCGAAAGTCCACAGCCACTGACTCTGGTGCTGGATATCCGAAAACTCAGCAGCGAAGATTTGCCAAAATTTAACGATCTGCTGGACCCGGATACCCCCTGTCTGTACGACAAAGTCAGCCAAAATAAACGCCCTCTGGGCGAACATGTTTCTCTATTGGTCGTGGCAGATCCTGAACAGTTGGCATCGGTTGGCCAGCGTGACGATGCACCGGGGGCTGATTTCTGGCGGCGAATTAATCGACCGGAAAATAGCTGGCACTTCCGGGCCCAGACTGGTAATGACCCATCGATGGACATTGATGAGATTCCTCCGTTATTGGTTGAACTCCCCTCTGCCGAAAGCGTCATGGACGACGACGTTACCGTTCTTATTAACTGCCACTTGCACAACGACTGGCGACAGTTGTTGTTGGGCGGCCCCGGTGTGGATCAGCAGGGACGAATTCAGCATCTCCCCGGCAGGCTTGAGTTATTGAGGGCCGGACAAAGGGTGATTCTGAAAGGGGCTAACTGGCAGGATCTGGCCTTTGAGCAGACGATTCGACAGATGCTGGCGCAACAGTGTTTTGAGAGCAATGGGAAGGTCTGTCAGTTACCGGACGAGGTTCAGTTTTATCAGATGCCGGTGGCTGAGGATGAGCTTTATTCACTGTTTCAGAGCCTGTCTCAAGAGCACGCACCAGGAAACCCGGTCATCATTAACCAGAGTAATATCACAGAATGGCTGAACCCGATTGCCATTGCTCCGGAAGGCTACGCAGTCCCTAACACCTGTCTGTTGGAGCAGGTTCGAGCAGGTGGTACGGTCACCGTCACGTCTCCCCTCACTGAGGCGGCCTGGTTTCGTTTGCTGGGTTCATTGCAGACTATTCGAGAGACAACGGGCCTGGAGCCGCGACTTCTGGTAGCCCATTCAAGACAGCAGCCGAAAGCTCTGGGATTAGAAGAAAGCGATGAACAGTCTCTGCCCAACCCGCAGGAAAAAATCAGAGATCAGGCCACCTTTAGTGCCGTCACTTATCAGCAAGACGTCCAGGCAAGTCGTTGGATAAATAAATACCAGCCTGCACCTCTGGTCATTCAGGTCAATGAACAGACCGGCTTCAACCAGCTATTTGATAATATCCATATCACTTCGGAACAAAAGGCCCTTTTTGAACGAGATCAGAGTGAGTTGCAAAAGGCATTAACCGCTGGCAAGCAGGTTGTATTTCGGGGGCTCGAATCTAATCCAACACTTCAACAACTCCTTGAACCCCTGGTTGTTGGCCAACCTCTGCTGGTGAATGGCCAGTTACAGGCCTACCCACAAGCTCATATCACAATACTCTGGCCTCAATCTGCGAAAAGCCAATCTGCAGTATTTAATTCGATGCTTGCCATGGGAAAACCCTGCCCTGAGGTCAATATCTGGGATATCAATGCCCTCAAGCATGATATCTCCCGGACTGAGCTGCCAGAACGAGCCCTCAACTTGCTTTACGAAGCGTTTAAAACCGTACCTGCCAACTGTTGTAACCCTCTGCCTGAAATGTCCGCAGGCTTGTTGAATAACCTGACACTGGCTGCCCTGCGAGCACAGCAGGTTGACCGCTCACTTCAGCTCCTGCCCTGCCACTGGCGCAAGGCCGTCGATAGTGTCATCACCCATGGCCTGCGACAGAGTCCGTCGGTGCGTAATTTTATGAAAGTAGCTTGTTGGATGTTGCTGCCAGACGCCCCCGGGAAGCGGGATGAGGATCAAACTGCCTCGGTCGATCCGGATCAGTTAAATGAGATCATCAATAGTGCCCCACGGTTAGACAGAGAGTTTGTGAAGCAGAACCTGTGGCCGCTGATCAGAGCAGCCTCTGACCCTGGAGTCTTAAAGCAATTGCAACTGTCCTATTGCGATCCATTCCCAGAGCAGAGAAAAGAAGACGCTTTGGACAGACTCTGTGCCCTGATCGTGAGCCATACCCCTGAAAAACATCGACAGGCAATGGCCTGTCAGTTGGCAGTCGATCCGCAGGCAGCAGAACACTATCAAACCTTAGCCTTAAGGCCATCAAGACAGATTAAACGTTTACAGGATGCACTGGCCTCCGGCTGGCAGTTACCTCTGCCCTCAGGGCAGACCCGATCCGAAGCCATTAAATCTCTGGCTGCTGATTGTTTTCAGATGGCCAGAACCGCGAATTCTGAAACAAAAGGCATTGAACGTATAAAACATCGACTGTCTGAATCACTGGCATGGCAGGGCTCGACTTATGAGCCCTGGTCAGCACTGGCCCGGGATCTTTATCACGGTGAGACGAGTCAGAAGGATCGTGAAAGCCGTCGTTTATCCCGACTCCATGACCGGCTTACAGACTCTCCTGTTATATTCCTGCAGGGGGAAACCGGCACCGGGAAAAGTTACTTTTCAGCGAAAATAGCAAAAGCTTCAGGATCGGCTGTGGTGCTGTCCCTTGGACCTTCTGACAGCGAGCAGACCCTGATGAAACGCTGGCAGTGGCAGCAACACGCTGATGGCGACCGCTCTATGGCACAGCAAAACCGGGCGCTGATGGAATGGGCCAAGACCTCACACCCCAGAGATGGAGGCTATGTTGAAGGAAAATATATCACTCTGGTTCTGGATGAAGCCAACCTGGCCAAAACCGGATTGCTGGCGTCATTGAACGGCTTATGGGAACCGGAACCCTGCATTTATGTGAATGGTCATCCTGTCCCGGTCAGCACAGAACACCGGGTGATTCTCACCGGTAACCCCATTCATTACGGCGGACGCCAGTTGGATTCTGCCCTGAAAGAGAAACTGCCCAGGGCTTACTATCCTCGTCTGGACCAGGCTTTTCTTCGGGACAGAGTGGTGGAGCCGGCTCTGCTCAATCATTTACAACGGCATCTGCCGGAGTCTCGGCAAATAGACGACATGGCACGCATTGCCACCGAGAGCGTCATGCTACTCTGGCAGTATTATCAGGAACTGTTGCCAGAACATGAGTTTACCCCCAGGGATCTGACGGATATCTGCAGCTGGGTAGGTTGGTATCTTGATCGTTCGTTATCCACAGGTGACAGGGTTAACTGCAAGCAAGTACAAGGTTTAATCCAACAAGGTTTTCGGGATGTGCTGGTGCCCGAAATCACCGAAACTCATCGGGATGCCCTGTCAGCACTGGAAATCTGGTTTGCTGCCCGTTACCAACCGGAGAATACCCTGAGTGACAGAGTTCGCAACAAGACCCTGTCAGATATTCAGCAGACTTTCAGTACAGTCACCCAAAAAATCCGACCTGAGTTTGACACCTCCGGAACAGCAGTCATTGAACTGGTGCAACAACTTGGACAGGATTTAAGCCGCTGTCAGCAGGCTTATCACCTCGACAGGAAACACGGCGGACGACAGGCGACGCTGATCGAAGGTCCAGCCGGACGGGGTAAGGATGCCACGCTAAACCTGGTGATTGAAAGTGTCAGAAAGGAGGCTAAGCGACGGGGAGAATCCATGCCGGAAGTCTTTTACCTGAATGCCTGTGATTGTTCCTGGGACAGAGTGTGTGAAGCGATCCAGAAAGCAAAAGTGGAAGGCGGCATCGTGGTGATTTCGGAAATGAATCTGATCGACAGCCAGCATCTGGAAGGTGAGTTAAACGATATTCTGGCCGGTGACGCCCACCCGGGCTTCCACCTCTTTGCCACCATCAACCCGCCAGAGTACAGCGGACGAAAACCCTTATCACCGGCGCTGAAAGGGCGCTTCAGACATTTGCCCATCCGGCAGTACAACCTGGCAGAATTACAGACCATTGCCGGGAAAGTGTTGCCAGAGTCCTTAGAAGGGACATTCGCCGCCAAAAAGCTAACAGAAAAACATTGTCTTTTAAGGGCTCACCTGCAACGCAAAAAGCTGCCGTTGCAGCCAACCAGTCGTGATTTACAGAACGTCACCAGGGCTGTTATCAGGACATGGGATTTTACCGAAAACGGACTGAATCAATGCTTCCAGCGGTACTACCGGCTTTACCTGATGGCAGCCAGGCTGACGCTGGAAGAACTGCCCGGGTCATCAGCTATTGCCGTAACTAACGAAGCACTTGATACCAGGCTTTGCGAATGGTTTAACCAAAAGGTACCAGGCATTGATCGACCCTGGTTGATACGACGCAGTGATTGCCAGAGTATGGATGAAAAACGCCATGAAATTCGTATTAAAACTGATCTGAATAGAGAGGAAGCCAGAACGGAAATCATCAGGATGCTGGCACGTACCCGCTGGCAGGCATCGGGTCTTTCAGTGAAACCGGATAAGTCCGACGATATTCTCACCCAGACACTTTACCGACACTGGCAGCGACGCTGGTTTGATTGTGAGTATGGCCAGTTGGGCGTGGACGCTGATAGCGTATTTCCCCTGACGGATGCACAGAAACAAACATTGAAAACGTCAACCAACCAGCCTTATCTCGAGGCGGCTGACCAGCAGATAAGGGCGTGGAAAGCCAGTGAAGTTCAATTTTGGCCTGGGTTCTGGCATCAGATCAGTGATCTGCTGAGCCATTGTGCGCACGATTATACTCACCAGGATATAGTGATCGACAGTGACAAGGCTCCTGAGGAATGCCTTTCAGAAGTTCGCAGGAAACAGGCCAATACCCTGGACCGGGGCACGGAATATCAGCGCCAGAAGAAGAGAGTATTCGACAATTATAAAATTTTTGACACGAACTACCCTTTCAATATGTATCGCTTGCGAGCGAGAGATATTAATGTATCTGCCAAGGGTGAGGTCGAGCTGACTGATATGGGTGATCAACACCTGCAGGGGATCGAAATCCTTATACCCGAAGAGTTACCGGGGCGTAACCAGGAACTGACGTTAGCCAAAAACCAGACACTGGCAAACTACAAAGCGTCATCAAACAATGGTCAATATGCATTGCCCAGTCTGACGCCTGAAGACTATATCGTGGCCCTGCGTATAGAACCCGTTTTGCCATGTACCCTGCTCAGGGATCGATATACCGGGCTGCACACACTGTCTGTTCCCGAAGCCAAAGCCGGTCAGATTATTCAATTTACTTATGTCGTGGAACCCAGAGCGCCGAGCAAAAAAACACTGGCTAAAAAAGTCCAGCCAGCACAATCAATACGTTTTGACGCCCGCTGTTCCAAAGGTATAGAAACAGTATTGAACAAACTGTTTGCTGAGGTTGAACAACAACTGCCTGAAATAAAGGTGCCTTTGCAGGCAATAATGAACGCAAAAAACACGACGCAACGCATCAGGGCGATCAAGGACTATTGCCTGAAGTTTTCCGGAGGTGCTGAACCAGCAGGGCATCATCTGAATTTCTTTCACTTCCTCGTAACACAGCGACAAGGCAGTTGTCGTCATCGGACGCCTGTTTTTATTGCTTTTTGTCGCTATTTTGGGATTCCATGTCGGGAAATGATCAACCATATCCACGCCTTTGCAGAGTATTCTGTGGATAGAGGTCAAACCTGGGAGTCAGTGGATTTAGGCGGGGCGCCTGGTGAGCTAAAAAAAATCCCATCCAACTTCCAGCGCACCAATAAAGTCAGTAGTGAGTCAAAGAAGGCGAGGGATCTCTTGCGGGGTCTTCTGGTGGGTGCTGATTCAGCACAACAACAAACTCTGGCTAAAACCTATGGTATGAGCCTTGAGGAACTTAACAGGATCATTGAGACAGGCGGTACATTACCAGGAAAAAACCCGGGTATCCGCGAAACGGTATTGAAGCTTTGGAAAGGAAAAGATTTAACCGGTTTCTCCATGGGTGTCTCAATGATAGAGTCGCTGGATACAGAAGCATTGGGCTATTTCGAGCAGCAACTGGTCGGTAAGTTTATTACTTGCGACTGGAGTTTCTGGCCGATGTCGGCGGTTGTCATAAACATATTATCTGACGGTGATGAAGTCCGGGTCATCGAACAACTGCAATCATTGCACTCAAAAATGATTGTTGAGGCTAAAGCACGCCCCCTCGAGTGGTTGGGTTCAATGGTGAATATACTTGAGCACAGTGACCTGGCCAACCCCTCGGTTATTCGCTTTGCCCTTAAAATTCTGAAATTGGGTTGGCTGAATCCACTGCCACGGTATATGGACGAAATTATTGCGCCCCTTCAACATCACGAGCTGTTGATGCGTCTGAAAGGTATCGAAGAACTCAAGGTTGAAGCGACGAATTGCCTGAAAGAGTGGTATCAGTCTGTTCTGAAAAGGGGAAAACAAAGCCTGAACTGGTGGTCCATTTATGAATACTTTCTGAGGAGAAAAGGCAATGACATGTTCGTCAGTCATTGTCACGAAGGGGCTTCGCCATCCCTTAATGATAAAATTGCCAATCCATCTTTAGATACCGCCTGGACGGATGACCCTGAGGGTGTTCCGAATATAAAACGAATGCTGGTGAACCAGCCCGCATTTGTGCAGTTGCACTCGGTCAGAGCCAGACACCGTCCGCTGATTATCCTGGGCGACCCTTTCCTGAGCAGCACATTAATTGATAAAAAAGCCCGGGAGCTGTTGCAACTGAAAGCTAAGACAAACCCCGATTTAAAGCTGTTATTGGAAAAAGTCAAACAAGATAATGGGGTCTCAAACCGAGGCTACATGATTGGTATTTACAATCGCTACAGACCCATTCCTGAGTCTGGTGACATTTCACAGAAGGACGCAGAGTTTGCCAGTGATTTAGAAAACAAATGCAAACAAGCGATTCTTCAGGCCTTTTGTCATTACCTGTATGAATTGACACACTCGAAGGGTGGTCGTTTAACCTATTGTTGGGGCGATGCTCTTATCCGGTTTGTGAGCAATCGGAACTACTATGGCGCCCATGACCCATCTTCCCCGCAAGAGCTGTATGCCATGTTCTCTGAAATTGATCGATCCGAGTGGTTTGAGAAATCGGTTGATGATACCTACTTACGACAGACGCTGGGCGACAGTAACGCCCTGGTGCTCAGATCCGCAGAGCTGATAAAAATTACCGAAGAATTTTTGAACAGTGTGAATTTGAATTCGCTTTGTGAGTCACTGAATACTTGTTAAAGGTTTGATCATGATGAGTTTTTCGAGACTGTTGACTTCCCACAATGGCAACGAGCCAGTACCAAAATGAAACTTTTGTATTATTTGAAGGTCGAATAATTAAACAGTTTTAATGCAATCCTTCAGATGGTAGTAGTGAGGTTAACTATGGATGGTCAGATTGGTGGAGAAATTAACAAATCCGTTCCGGCTAGGCCAGCCAGGAGGTCAGGGCAGGATTTAGATTTACCATCAAACGTCAAAGCTGTCTGCTCTGGTCTCAATTACCAACTGAATCTATCGCCATCTCAGATTATGACACCTGACAGGACGAGAACCGTATCCTCAACGGATTCCCCGCTCCAAAAAAACCCTCATGCCTTCGATTTCCGTTTTGTCGCCAGTGATGATGAGGTTCGTCAGCTTTTGGCTGACCAGACCTGCGATAAAAATCGCGATGTCACGCTTATTTCCCACCCTGATGACCTTGCACAGGCTAACCTGGTGAGCCGGTTGACCATTGCCGGCAATGGTCGCCACGCTTTGCGCCCAGGCAAGCTCTTTGAAGGTTCACAGCCATTGACCCTGGTGATAGATATCCGAAAACTCACCAGTGAGGATCTGCCAAAATTTAACGATCTGCTGGACCCGGATAACCCCTGTCTATACGACAAGGTCAGCCAGAAGAAACGCCCTCTGGGAGAGCATGTTTCTCTGCTGGTTCTGGCAGCCCCTGAACAATTGACATCGGTTGGCCAGCATGACGAGGCACCTGCGGCCGGCGCTCCGGCGGCCGGCGCACCGGGCGCTGACTTCTGGCGGCGAATTAACCGACCGGGCAATACCTGGCAGTTCGAGGCTGAGACTGGCAATGAACCATCGATGGACATTGACCGGGCCCCACCGCTATTGCCTGAATTCCCCAGTGCCGAAAACGCCATGGACGACGACACTATCCTGGTTATTGACTGCCACTTGCACAACAACTGGCGACAATTACTGCTGGGTGCTCCCGGTGTCGATCAACAGGGGCGAATCCAGCACATTCCTGGCAGGCTTGAACAGTTGACATCCGGACAACGGGTGATACTGAAAGGCGCCGACTGGCAGGATCTGACCTTTGAACAGACCATTCGACAGATGCTGGTGCAACAGTGCTTTGAGAGCAATGGGGAAGTCTGTCCATTACCCAACGATGTTCAGTTTTATCAGATGCCGGTGGGGAAGGACGAGCTTCATTCGCTGTTCCAAAGTCAGTCTAAAGAGCACGCCGCAGAAAACCCGATCATCATTAACCAGCGGAATATCACAGAATGGCTGAGCCCGATTGCCATTACGCCTGAAGGCTATGCAATCCCTAACACCTGCCTGTTGGAACAGGTTAAGACGGGGCGTATCGTCACCGTAACATCTCCACTTACTGAAGCCCTCTGGTTTCGTTTGCTGAGTTCATTGCAAACCCTTCGCGAGACCACCGGCCCGGAGCCCCGACTTCAGGTGGCTCATACAAGACAGCAGCCAAAAGCCCTGGGATTGGCAGAAAACGATGGGCGCTTTCTGTCCAACCTGCATGAAAAAGCCAGGGCCCATGCCACCTTTGATACCATCACTTACCAGCAACATGCCCAGGCCAGTCATTGGATTAATCATCAGCCACAAGCCCCTCTGGTCATTCAGGTCAATGAACAGACTGGCTTCACTCAGCTCTTTGATAATATCCATATCGCCTCGGAACAAAAGGCGCATTTCAGACGATCTCAGAGTGAGTTGCAGGAGGCATTAACCGCTGGCAAACCCGTGGTATTCAGGGGACTGGAAAGTAATCCAAGGCTTCAGCAGCTTCTGGAACCCCTGGTTATTGGGCAACCTCTGTTGGTGAATGGCCAGTTGCAGGCCTATCCACGAGCTCATGTCACAATACTCTGGCCTGAGTCTGTGAAAAGCGCCTCTTCAGTATTTCATGGGATGGTCGCCACGGGTAAGTCCTGTCCTGAGCTCGATCTCTGGGATATCAATGCCCGCAGGCATGGTATCGTCCGGACTGAGCTGCCAGAACAAGCGCTTAAACAGCTTTACAAAGCGTTTAAAACCGTACCTGACCTCCTTTGCAGCCCTCTGCCTGAAATGACCGAAGGGCTGTTGAATAATCTGATACTGGCTGCTCGTCGAGCACAGCAGGTTGACCACTCCCTGCAGCTCCTGCCCCGCCACTGGCGCAAGGCCATCAATAGTGTCATCACCCATGGCATCCGGCAGCATCCGTCCGTGCGGGATTTTATGAAAGTGGCCTGTTGGCACTTGTTACCGGATAAGACGCCGGACGAGGATCAAGCCGCCTCCGCAGACCCGGATCAGTTAGCTGCCATCATCAATAGCGACCCGCGACTGGATAGAGAGTTTGTCAAACGGAACCTGTGGCAACTGGCCCGAGCCTTTGACCCGGCAGTATTTATAGGTACCGAATTACAACTGTCCTATGAAAGTCCATTTCCAGAGTCGGGTGAAAAAGAAGTTATGGACAGGCTCTGTGCCATGATCCTGGCCCACGCGCCTGAAAAACAACGAGATGCCATAGCGTATCAGTTGGCAGTCGATCCGGCGGCAACAAAGCCCTGGCAATCCTTAGCCATCGAGCCAACAAGACAGATTAAACGTTTGCAAGATGCACTGGCTTCTGGCTGGCACTTACCTTTGCACTCAGGGCAGACTCGATCCGATGCCATCCACGGTCTGGCCAGCGATTGTTTTCATAGGGCCAGAACAGCGAGTTCTGAGGCAGAAGGCACTGAACGCATAGAAAATCGCCTGTCTGAATCACTGAAATGGACGGGTTCCGCTGATGAGCCTCTGTCTGCACTGGCCCGGGATCTTTATCATGGCGTGACCAATCAGAAGGATCGTGAAAGTCGTCGATTATCCCGGCTCCATGACCGGCTTAAAGACTCCCCCGTTATATTCCTCGAGGGAGAAACCGGCACTGGTAAAAGCTACTTTTCCGCCAAAATGGCAAAGGCTTCAGGACAGGCTTCGGTCATTTCTCTTGGACCTTCTGACAGCGAACAGACCCTGATGAAACGCTGGCAGTGGCAAAAGCATGCCGATGGCGACCGCTCTATGGCGCAGCAAAACCGGGCATTGATGAAATGGGCCAAGACCGAATCCAACAAAGACGGAGTATACATCACCCTGGTGCTGGATGAGGCTAACCTGACCCAAGCCGGATTGCTGGCGTCATTGAACGGCCTGTGGGAACCGCAACCCTGCATCTATGTGAATGGTCATCCTGTCAAGGTCAGCGAAAAACACCGGGTAATTCTCACCGGCAACCCCGATCATTACGCCGGGCGCCAAATGGATCCGACCCTGAAAGAGAAACTGCCCAGAGCTTATTACCCGCGTTTGGATCAGGCTTTCCTTCGGGACAGAGTAGTGGAACCGGCTTTGCTCAGTCAGTTACAACGGCATCAAATAAACGACATTGCACACATTGCCAGCAAGAGTGTGATGGCACTGTGGCAATATTATCAGGAGCTGTTGCCCGAGCATGAGTTTACTCCCAGGGATTTAACCGACATCTGCAGCTGGGTGGGTTGGTATCTGGATCGTGCGTTATCCAAAGGCGACAGTGCCAGCTGTAAGCAAGTGAACAGTTTGATCCAGCAAAGTTTCCGGGATGTCTTGGGTCCCGAAATCAGCGAGACTCAACAGGATGCTCTCTCAGCACTGGAAATCTGGTTTGCTGCCCGTTACGAACTGGACAACACCCTGCGAGACAGAGTTCATAACCACACCCTGCCAGATATTCTGCAGGACTTCAGAACATTGACCAAAGAAATCCGACCTGAGTTTGATACCTCCGGATCGGCAGTCATTGATCTGGCGCAAGGGCTGGGACAGGATTTAAGCCGCTGTCAGCAGGCTTATCATCACGACAGAAAACACGGCGGTCGTCAGGCAACGCTGATTGAAGGTCCGGCCGGACGGGGTAAGGATGCCACGCTGAATCTGATGATCGAAAGTGTCAAACAGCAAGCTAAAGAACGGGAAGAAACCATGCCAAAGGTCTTTCCCCTGAATGCCTGTGATTGTTCCTGGGAGCAACTGTGTGAAGTGATCCAGAAAGCAAAAGTAGAGGGCGGCATCGTGGTAATTTCAGAAATGAACCTGATCGACAGCCAGCATCTGGAAGGTGAGTTAAACGACATTCTGGCCGGTGACGCCCATCCGGGTTTCCACCTCTTTGCCACCATCAACCCTCCTGAGTACAGCGGGCGAAAACCTTTGTCACCGGCGCTGAAAGGGCGCTTCAGACATTTGCCCATCCGGCAGTACAACCCGGCAGAATTACAGACCATTGCCGGGAAAGTGTTGCCAGAGTCCTTAGAAGGGACATTCGTCGCTAAAAAGCTAACAGAAAAACATTGTCTTTTAAGGGCTCACCTGCAACGCAAAAAACTGCCGTTACAGCCAACCAGTCGTGATTTACAAAACGTCGCCAGGGCTGTTATCAGAGCAAGGGATTTTACCGAAAACGGACTGAATCAATGCTTCCAACGGCACTACCGGCTTTACCTGATGGCAGCCAGGCTGACGCTGGAAGAACTGCCCGGGTCATCGGCTATTGCCATAAGTAACGAAGCACTTGATACCAGACTTTGCGAATGGTTCAACCAAAGGGTATCAGGTATTGATCGACCCTGGTTGATACGACGCAGTTATTGCAACAGTACGGATGAAAAACGCCATGAAATTCGTATCAAAACTGATCTGAATGGTGAGGAAGCCAGAATGGAAATTATCAGGATGCTGGCACGTACCCGCTGGCAGACATCGGGTCTTTCAGTGAAACCGGATGAATCCGACGATATTCTCACCCAGACACTTTACCGACACTGGCAGCAACGCTGGTTTGACCGTGAGTATGGCCAGTTGGGCGTGGACGCTGATAGCGTATTTCCCCTCACGAATGCACAGAAACAAACGCTGAAAACGTCAACCAACCAGCCTTATCTTGAGGCGGCTGACCAGCAGATAAGGGCGTGGAAAGCCAGTGAAGTTCAATGGTGGCCTGCGTTCTGGCATCAGATCAGTGATCTGCTGAACCATTGTGTGAACGATCAGACTCACGAAGATATAACGATTGACGGTGATAACGCTCCTGAAGAATACATCTCAAAAGCTCGCGGGAAACAGGGTAAGACCCTGGACCGTGACACGGACTATGAGTGCAGTAAGAAGTCAAAAGTCGACGACTATAAAATTTTTGACACGGATTACCCTCGCCATATGTATCGCCTGCAGGCTGAGGATATTAGTGTATCTGCCGGGGGTGAGGTCGTGCTGACCGAAATGAGTGATCAACACCTTCAGGGGACCGAAACCCTTATACCCGAAGAGTTACCGGGGCGTAACCAGGAACTGACGTTAGCCAACAACCAAACACTGGCAAACTACAAAGCGCCATCAAGCAATGGTCAATATGCATTGCCCAGTCTGACGCCTGAAGACTATGTCGTGGCCCTGCGTATTGAACCCGCTTTGCCGTATACACTGCTCAGGGATCGATATACCGGGCTGCACACACTGTCAGTTCCCGAAGCCAAAGCCGGTCAGATTATTGAATTTACTTATGTCGTGGAACCCAGAGAGGCGAGCAAAAAAACACTGACTAAAAAAGTCCAGCCAGCACAATCAATAGGTTTTGACGCCCGCTGCTCCAAAGGTATGGAAGCAGTATTGAACAAACTGTTTGATGAGGTTGAACAACAACTGCCTGAAATAAAGGTGCCTTTGCAGGCAATAATGAACGCAAAAAGCACGACGCAACGCATTGAGGCGATCAAGGACTATTGCCAACAGTTCTCCGGTACCGCCGCAGCAGAGAGCAATGAAAATTTCTTTCAATTCCTGGTAACAAAACGGCAAGGAAGCTGTCGTCATCGTGTGCCTGCTTTTGTCGCTTTATGTCGCTACTTCGGGATTCCGTGTCGGAAAATTCGCAACCCTTCTCACGCCTTTGCCGAGTGTTCCATGGATAGAGGCCAAACCTGGAAGTCAGTGGATTTGGGCGGGGTGCCTTTAGAGGTAAGAAAATTCCCATCTGACTTTCAGCACAACAAAAAAGTCAGTAGTGATTTAAAGAAGGCGAGGGATCTCCTGCAGGGTCTTCTGAAGGGTGCTGATTCAGCACAACAACAAACTTTGGCTAAGACCTATGGTCTGAGCCTTGAGGAACTTAACAAGGTCATTGAGACAGGCGGCGCATTACCAGAAAAAAACCTGGATATCCGCGAAACAGTATTGAAGCTTTGGGAAGGAAAAGATTTAACCGGTTTCTCCCTTGGGATCTCAATTTTAGAGTCGCTGGAGACAAAAGCATTGACCTTTCGCGAGTGGCAACTGGCCGGTAAGTTTTTTTATCGCGATTGGCCTTCCAGGCCGATGTCGGCGGTTGTCAAAAAAATATTATCTAACGGTGATGAAGTGCGGATCATTGAACAACTCCAATCATTGCATTCAAAAATAATTGTTCAGGGTGGAGCAAACTACCTCGACTGGTTGGGCTCAATGGTGGATATACTTGAGGACACTGACTTGACCAACCCCTCGATTATTCGCTTTGCCCTTAAAGTTCTGAAATTGGGTTGGCTGGATCCGGATCCAGTGCCAAGGTATAGCCGCAGCATTATTATGCCCACTCAACATCACGAGCTGTTGATGCGTCTGAAAGGTGTCGAAGAACTAAAGGTTGAAGCTATGAATTGCCTGAAAATGTGGCATCAGACATTACTGAAAAGGGGGAAAAATAGCCATAACTGGCGGTCGATTTATAAAGACTTTCTGAGGAGAAAAGGCAATGACATGCTCGTCAGTCATTGTCACGAAGGGGCTTCGCCATCCCTTAATGATAAAATTACCAACCCATCTTTAGATACCGCCTGGACGGATGACCCTAAGGGTGTTCCGAATATAGAACGAATGCTGGTGAACCAGCCCGCATTTGTGCAGTTGCGCTCGGTCAGAGCCAGACACCGTCCGCTGATTATCCTGGGCCACCCTTTCCTGAGCAGCACATTAATTGATAAAAAAGCCCAGGACCTGTTGCAACTGAAAGCTAAGAAAAACCCTGATTTAAAGCGGTTATTGGAAAAAGTCAAACAGGATAATGTGGTCTCAAACCGAGGCTATATGAATGGTATTTACAACCACTACAGACCCATTTCTGAGTCTGGTGACGTGTTACACAAGGACGCAGAGTTTGCCAGTGATTTAGAGAACAAATGCAAACAGGCGATTCTTCAGGCCTTCTGTCATTACCTGTATGAATTGACACACTCGAAGGGTGGTCGTTTAACCTATTGTTGGGGCGATGCTCCTGTCCGGTTTGAGACTCATCGGAACCACTATGGCGCCCATGACCCATCTTCCCCGGAAGAGCTGTATGCCATGTTCTCTGAAATTGATCGATCCGAGTGGTTTGAGAAATCGGTTGATGATACCTACTTACGACAGACACTGGGCGACAGTAACGCCCTGGTACTCAGATCTGCGGAGCTGATAAAAATTACCGAAGAGTTTTTGAGCAGTGTGAATTTGAATTCGCTTTGTGACGCAGTGATGGACCACGTAGTAGCCGGATCGTGATGAATTTTTCGAGACCGGTGATTTCCTTTAATCAAGAGTGTTCATAATCATCAATTCATGATGCAAAAAAGCAAGAGATACGCATCACGAGAGCAGCAAAAACAAAATTGCATAAAATAAATACTGCATTTTTTATTAAACTATTACTATCGTACTGCAATACTCTCCTCAGACTTACGATCCAGACTCTTTTTATGCCAACAGAAAAAAATTGCGACTGTACTCAGTTCTGCTGATAGTGAGCTAGTGTAGTGCGTCGTTCTTTTTGCAACTTAACCGGCGATTAGCCCGAACGACTTTTTCTAAGATATCATTTGCCTTAGCAGTCCAGATAAACGGCTTTGGATTTTGATTATGCTTTTCAATATATTCATCAATCGCACTGACTAGCTGTGGCACACTGACAAACACACCACGGCGTAAACGCTGACTCGTGAGATCCCGAAAAAATCTCTCAACCATGTTTAACCATGATGCTGACGTTGGCGTAAAGTGCATATGAAAACGAGGATGTTTTTCCAGCCATTCTCGCACCTTCGGGTGTTTGTGAGTCGCATAGTTGTCGCAAATCAGGTGCAGCTCTTTGTCTTTTGCCGTTTCCCTATTTATCTGTTTAAGAAACTTCAACCATTCCACATGGGTATGACGCTGCTGGCACTGACCGATGACAGCACCATCAAGTACATTCAGTGCTGCAAAGAGAGTGGTTGTACCATGTCGTTTATAATCATGAGTCATTGTTGCGGCACGCCCTTTCTTCAACGGTAAGCCAGGCTGTGTTCGATTGAGTGCCTGAACCTGACTTTTTTCATCACAGCACAGCACCAACGCATGTTCAGGAGGAGACAGATAGAGTCCGACAATATCTTCAAGCTTCTCCACAAATTTCGGGTCTCGGGACACCTTGAATGTCTTTTCCAGGTGAGGCTTGAGGCCATATGCATGCCATATCCGGCGAACACTTCTCTCACTGATACCGCTAACAGCAGCCATAGTTCGGGTGCTCCAGTGAGTGGCATTTTCCGGAAGGGTGTTTGTGGTCAGACTCACAATCTCAGCAGCATCAATCTTCTTTTTACGGCCACTGCGAGCTCGATCCTGTTCAATCCCGGAGAAGCCTTCCTGAGCATATCGGTCACGCCAGCGGCTGACCTGATGACGACCGATCTTCAGTATTTGCGCAATCTCAAGATTGCTTTTTCCTTCTGCAGAGAGAAGAACAATCTGGGCACGGCGGGCCAAGCGAAGAGGGCAAGTATTTGATGAAGTAATCTTTCTGAGTCGTATTTCTTCAGAAGCATCAAGTATTATCTCTGTGGCAACTCGCATAGTAAAAACAGGCAGTGGTTGGAATAACATCCATAGTAGACCGTTAGGAGTCTTTATGTACTGTTAATTAGGTCGCACTACACTAGAACATCTGGAACAAAACTTGCCAATCTCAAACAAGAGAAAAAATCTCTGATGCAACAATTGCTAACGGGCAAGCGCCGGGTAAAAGTAAACTCAGGAGGTCGCCTGATGAGCGAAAGCCAGCACGACAAGCTGCTTAACAATATCCGTAAGCTGCTGACCCAAGGTCGCCAGCAGGTGGTGACGGCGGTCAATGCCGCCATGGTGCAGACCTACTGGGAAATTGGTTGCCTGATTGTTGAGGATGAACAGCAGGGCGAAACCCGTGCGGCTTACGGCAAAAAGGTATTAAAAAAGCTCACCGAAAGCCTCAGCCGGGAGTTTGGCAAGGGGTTTGATCTCACCAATCTGCGAAAAATGCGGGCATTTTACCTCTGTTTTCCAAAACGAGACGCACTGCGTCTCGAATTGTCATGGACCCACTACAGAGCACTGACACGCATCGAAAATGAACGGGCTCGCCAGTGGTATATGAAGGAAGCTGCTGAGCAATGCTGGAGCGCCCGTGCCCTTGAGCGCCAGATGGGGACACTGTACTACGAGCGCCTGCTGGCGACCCAGGACGGAAAGCACGGTTTGCAGCCTGTACTGGCAGAAGCCGAGCAAAAGACCTCGGTTCTGCAAGACACACCGCAGGACTACCTGCGTGACCCCTATATTCTGGATTTCCTCAATCTGCCTGCTGGTTCAGTTCAGGAAAATGAGCTTGAGCAGGAGCTGATCAACAATCTGCAAAAATTCCTGCTGGAGCTGGGCAAGGGTTTTGCATTTGTCGAGAGGCAGCAACGCATCAGCACAGACGATGGCGATTATTTTATCGATCTGGTGTTTTACAACTTCCATCTCAAGTGCTTCCTTCTGATCGACCTGAAAATGCACAGGCTCACCCATCAGGATGTGGGGCAAATGGACATGTATGTGCGCATGTATGAAGAGAAAAAACGCCGTGGGGATGATAACCCCACCATTGGCCTGATTCTCTGCTCCGAAGGCAATCACACTGTCGCCAAATATTCTGTGCTGAACGACAGTCAGCAACTGTTTGCTTCCAAGTACAAGCTGGAGTTGCCCAGTGAAGAGGAGCTGCGCCTGCAACTGGAGCAGCAGCGGCAGCGGTTGTTGAGCCAGATGACAGAAGAGAAAGAAGATTGAACTTGCCTTTAAGCCAGAATGATAAGTTCGGGACAGCCATCAAGCTACCGGATTGCTTCAACGACAGCCCGGATATCATTGTGCTGGTTGATGAAGGGCATCGGAGCCAGAATGGTGAAAACAATATCCGTATGCAGCAAACCTTACCCAAGGCGGCGTATATTGCGTTCACTGGCACACCTTTGCTGCAAGATGACAAAACTGAAAACAAGTTCGGTAAGATCATCCACTCTTACACCATGCAGCAGGCAGTTGAAGATGGCACTGTAACACCATTGTTGTATGAAGAGCGTATTCCTGAACTTTCTACCAATGACAAAGCCATTGATGCGTGGTTTGATCGAATCACCGAGAAGCTGACCGAAAAGCAGCGTTCAGACCTGAAAAAGAAATTCGCTCAAAAGGGACAGATTTATCAGACTGAAGGTCGGATTGAGTTGATTGCCCATGATATTTCCGACCACTTCCAGAACTTTAAGCAGCAGGGGTTAAAAGGCCAGCTTGCCTGCGACTCCAAGGCTTCTGCCATTCAATACAAAAGAATGCTGGATGAGATTGGCAAGGTCACGTCTGTTGTTGCCATGTCACCACCAGATACCCGTGAGGGGCACGACTGTGTTGATCAGGAGAGTACCGATCTGGTGCAGAACTGGTGGAAAGAAACCGTTGGCAGTCAGGATGAGAAAGCCTATACCAAGAAAATCATTGCAGAGTTTGGCGAGGAAGATGGGCCAGACATTATGATTGTGGTGGATAAGCTTCTTACGGGTTTTGATGAGCCAAAAAACACGGTGCTCTATATCGATAAGCCCCTGAAGCAACACAACCTGATTCAAGCCATCGCAAGGGTTAACCGCCTGCACAGCAAAAAGCAGTTTGGGTATCTGATCGACTACAGGGGCATTCTCAAAGAGCTGGATGCCACCATTGAAAAGTACCAAAACCTGGCGGAACGCACTCAGGGCGGATTTGATATAGATGATCTGAAAGGTCTCTATAACCGCATGGACACCGAATATAAAAAGCTACCGAGCTTGTATGCTGATCTGTGGGCTATTTTCGATAGCGTCAAGAACAAGCAGGATGGACAGGCTTTACGACAAGCATTGGCTCCCAGGATTGACACCGTTGATGGACAGCTTACGGATACCCATCTGAAAAAACGGGATGATTTTTATTCGGCACTCACCGCATTTGCCAACTGCATGAAGGTTGCACTGCAATCTGCGACTTACTTTGAAGACAAAAGTTTTGACCTACTATTTCCTGGAACCTATACCACTACCCGCCAGCATTACAAAGATACGCTGAAGATGATGTCGCAACTGCGTAAGCAAGTACGGGAGGATGCGGAAGAAACCGTCGATTACGATGAGTACACAGACGATATCCGGGCATTGCTGGATAAGCATATTGGCGGCGTTGAAGTCAGGGAGTCTGAAGGCGTTTATCTGGTTGGCAACATGGGCAAAAGCACCAAGCCTGAGGAAATGTCCGACGACGAAGCCCGGAACCAGAAAGATAAAATTACTGGCCGCATTAGCAAGATGATTGATCAGGATCTGGCTGATGACCCGTATGCACAGGAGTATTTCTCCAAACTGCTTAAGAAAGCCATTCAGCAAACCAGGGATATGTTCGACGCTCCGGTGAAGCAGTACCTGATCTTTGCTGACTTAGAGCAGCAGGTGAAAGAGCGAAGCGTTGAAAGTATTCCAACAGATCGGTTTGAATCTCTGGAACCCCAAATCAGGCAACACGTTCAGGCGTATTACGGGTTGTTTCTGAAGCAATTGGGTGAACAACTGCCTCCTGAAGGTCACGATACTCCATCGGAAGCTCAGTGCTTTGAGCATGCATTGAAAATTGATGAAGTGGTCAGGAAGTCTGTTGCCGAGTTCAGCATTAACCCACAGGAAATCGAGAACCAAATTACTATTGGCCTTCTGCCACTGCTGTTTGGTGATATCGGGATTGATAAGGCTCAGGCATTGATTACGGATGTTGTGCAAATCACACGGTCAGGTTTGTCAGGACTTAACAAATAATGGCATCCGTCGGTTCCGATGAACGTTCCAGGGAAGAGTACAGCTTTGTCTATGGAGATGAAGCTGTATCCTATGAGGTTGTCAGAAAGCCTCACCCTGAGGGAAAGAAACGAAAGATCAGTATCCGTATTCACCCCGAATGCCAAGTAATCGTCACTGCCCCTGATGATGCGGTCAACTCCGACATTCATGAGGCGGTCCTTAAGCGTTCAAAATGGATATGGAATGCCCTGATAGAGTTCAGAAGTCATCAAAAGTTCGTGCAGGACAAACAGTATGTCAGTGGTGAAATGACCTTTTACCTCGGCAGACGTTATGTACTGAAAGTGGTGGAAGATAAAGAGTCAACGGCTTCCGTAAAGATGGATCGAGGGAAGCTGCTGGTCACACTGCCACGGTTTGATAGCAATAAAGGCAAGCTAGTCAAAGGACTGCTTCAAGACTGGTATAAATACCGGGCAGAGATCATTTTTCAGGAGCGCTTAAACCACTTGCTGCCTCAAACTACATGGGTCACAGGCATCCCCGGTTTCCGCATTATGAAGATGCAGAAACAATGGGGTAGCTGCTCTGCAAAAGGTTCACTACTACTCAACCCTCATCTGGTGAAAGCCCCAAAGGAATGCATTGATTATGTCGTACTCCATGAGCTGTGCCATATCGCTGAACATAACCACAGTGAGCGCTTCTGGCGTTTACTGACGCAGGTTATGCCGCACTGGAAAGAAGTCAAAAGTCGTTTGGATGGGATGGCTGAATTGTACTTGAACGAATGAACTATTTTTTGCGGTGATTATCGAACAAGCGTAAAAACCCGTACTTTGAGAGGCTGTCAAAAAACTCTGATTCCCATGCTTTCAGGCCTTTGGGTCCCAGCGCAGGAACCCATACCCATCTCGCGCTGCAGAGTAGGCTTTTCAGGGGAGGTATGCATTCCCACGCAGAGCGAGGCTGTCAACCCATTGAGCGCAGCTTGGCGCGGGCAATTTCCTGAAGGAAACCAGAGCGGGTTCGGTATGCCGGGTCAGCTTCCACCAACTTGTCGATCTGCCGCAACAGCAGGACCGGCAAAGTGATGTTGATACGCTCTGACTTGCCCAGGAATGGCGTGATGTCGACATCCACCAATGCCCAGATACCATCTTCGTAGTCAGGGTTGTTCTGGTGGTCGGCGATGCGGCCTGCTTCAGGTATTGTTATTTCATCTTCCGCCAGGATCTCAAGATGGCCTTCGATGGCTTCTTTGACGTTTGCCAGGGCTTCTTCGATGCTGTTACCGGCGGAGAAACATCCTCTGATGTCCGGCACCATTACGCCATAGCTTTCGCCGTCGTCTGTATGCAGAACTACTGGATATTTCATGGTTACCACCTCCGGGGGGTTCATTATGCCTTTTTGGGCCGCTGCGGTTTCACCCGGCCCGGCACCTCAGTATTCATTAACAACCTATACACTCATCCATGACTGGGTAGCACTGACAACTAACGTTATAGTCCACTGGATAGCACTGACAACTACACTTATTGTCCTTTAATGGTTTCGGGTAACCCTCCAAATAGAACTTTTCTCCTGTCTGAAGGTCAAACGATTAAACAACTTCAAGCAGTCCTCCGGGAGAAAGATTGATTATGGATGGTCAGATTGGTAGAGAAATCAACAAACCCGTTCCGGGTAGTGACGTGCCAGCCCAGAGGCCAAGGCTGGATTTGGACTTATCGCCTACGGTTAAAGCTGTTTGCACTGATTTCAGTGACCAACTTAATCTATCGTCATCTCAGGTTATGCCTACTGACAAGGCGAGAACCGTATCCTCAACGGATTCCCTGCGTCAAAAGTCCCCTCATGCCTTCGATTTTCGTTTTGTCGCCAATGATAATGAGGTTCGACAGCTTTTGGTTGCCCAAACCTGCGATGCGCATCGGGATGTCACACTTATTTCCCACCCCGATGACCTCTCACAGGCCAGCCTGGTGAACCGGTTGTGCATTTCCGACGATGGTCGCCACACTCTGGGTTCAGGCAAGTTGTTTGAAGGTTCAAAGCCATTCACCCTGATAATGGATATCCGAAAGCTCACCAGCGATGAGCTGCCTAAATTTAACGATCTTCTGGACCCGGATAACCCTTGTTTATATGACGCAGTCAGCCAGACGAAACGCACTCTGGGCGAGCATGTTTCTCTATTGGTCGTGGCAGGTCCTGAACAGTTGGCATCGGTAGGCCAGCGTGACGACGCACCGGGAGCTGACTTCTGGCGGCGAATTAATCGACCAGACAATACCTGGCAATTTGACGCAAAAACCAGCAATGAGCCATCGATGAAAATCGACGCGGTTCCTCCGGTATTGGCTGAACTCCCTTCTGCCGAGAGCGCTATGGACGACGACAACACCCTTCTAATTGACTGTCACTTACACAGCAACTGGCGGCAGTTGCTGCTGGGTGGCCCCGGTGTGGATCAACAGGGACGAATCCGGCACATCCCCGGCAGGCTTGAGTCATTAAGGGCTGGACAACGGGTGATTCTGAAAGGGGCCGACTGGCAGGATCTGGCCTTTGAACAGACGATTCGGCAAATGCTGGCACAACAATGCTTTGAGAGCAATGGGAAGATCTGTCCATTACCCGACGATGTTCAGTTTTATCAGATGCCGGTAGGGAAGGACGAGCTTCATTCACTGTTCCAAAGTCTGTCCTGCTCTGATCATTCATCAGAAAATCCGATCATCATTAACCAGAGTAACCTCAACGATTGGCTGAGCCCGATTGCCATTACCCCGGCAGGCTATGCCGTGCCTAACACCCGTCTGTTGGAACAGGTTCAGGCGGGTGGGACAGTCACCCTAACCTCTCCCCTCACTGAGGCACTCTGGTTTCGTTTGCTGGGTTCACTGCAGACTATTCGTGAGACAAGCGGCCTGGAGCCGCGACTCCAGGTGGCTCATTCGCAACAGCAACCGGAAGCCCTGGGATTAGCAGAAAACGATGAGGGTCCTCTGTCCGGGAGCCCTCAGTTACAGAAAAAAGTCAGAGATCACAATGCTTTTGAGGCAGTCACATATCGACAACCTGCCCAGGCCAGTCATTGGATCAACCGTCACTGTGGGACAGCTCTGGTCATCCAGATCAATGGACAGACCGGCTTCAGCCAGCTATTTGATAATATCCATATCACCTCGGAGCAAAAGGCCCATTTTGGACAACGTGAGAGTGGCTTGCAGAAAGCATTAACCGCTGGCAGGCCGGTGGTATTCCTGGGACTCGAAAGTAATCCAACCCTTCAGCAGCTGCTGGAACCTCTGTTTGCAGGACAGCCTCTGCTGGTGAATGGCCAATTACAGGCCTACCCGCAGGCTCATATCACCCTGCTCTGGCCTGAGTCTGCCATAAGCCCATCGCCCGTCTTTCGTTCCAAGCTTGCCACGGGTAACCCCTGCCCCGAAGTCGATCTCTGGGATATCAATGCCGACAAGCATAATATCCCCCGGTCCCAGCTGCCAGAGCAAGCGCTTGATAAGCTTTACGAAGCGTTTGAAACCGTGCCAGACAAACTATCTAACCCTCTGCCTGAAATGACCGAAGGGTTGTTGCATAACCTGATACTGGCCGCCCGACGAGCACAGCAGGTTGACCACTCCCTGCAGCTTTTACCCCGCCACTGGCGCAAGGCTATCAATAGCGTTATTACCCATGGCACCCGGCAGAATCCGTCAGTACGTGATTTTATGAAATGGGCTTGCAGGGAGTTACTACCGGATGAGGATCAGGCTGCCACAGCAGACCCGGATCAGTTAGCGGCCATCATCAACAGTACCCGGCAGTTGGATAGAGCGTTTGTGACGCAGAACCTGTGGTCACTGACCAGTGCCTTTGACCCGGCTGCATTTAATGAAACATTTTATCTGTCCTATGAAAAACCATTTTTTATGTGGGATAAAAAAGAAGCGTTCAACAGACTCTGTGCCCTGATCGTGGCCCATGGACCTGAAGCACAGCGACAGGCAATGGCGTACCAGTTGGGAGTCACTCCGGAGGCAACAAGGCAATGTCCAGCGTTAGCCATCAGGCCATCAAGACAGATCAAACGTTTACAGGATGCACTGGCTTCTGGCTGGCAGCTAAACCTTCCATCAGGTCAGACCCGATCCGATGTTATTCAGGCTCTGGCCAGCGATTGTTTCCACATTGCCAGGGGAGAATATGTCACAGAGAATCCCGTCGCAGAACGCATTGAACGCATAGAAAAACGACTGTCTCAATCAATGCAATGGCCGGGTTCCACTGATCAATCCCTGTCAGCAATGGCCCATGATCTTTATCACGGCGAGACAGGTCAGAAGGATCGTGAAAGTCGTCGATTATCCCGACTCCATGACCGTCTTACAGACTCTCCCGTTATCTTCCTTGAAGGGGAAACCGGCACCGGGAAAAGCTACTTTTCCGCCAAAATGGCAAAGGCTTCAGGACAGGCCAGGGTCATTTCCCTTGGACCTTCTGACAGCGAGCAGACCCTGATGAAACGCTGGCAGTGGCAAGAGCACGCTGACGGCGACCGCTCTATGACGCAGCAAAACCGGGCATTGATGGAATGGGCCAATACCGAATCCGACAAGGATGGAGAATATATAACCCTGGTGCTGGATGAGGCTAACCTGGCCAAAGCCGGATTGCTGGCGTCATTGAACGGCTTGTGGGAACCGGAACCCTGCATTTATGTGAATGCTCATCCTGTCAAAGTCAGCGCAAAACACCGGGTAATCCTCACCGGCAACCCTGATCATTACTCCGGACGCCAGCTTGACCAGGCGCTGAAGGAGAAACTGCCCAGAGCTTACTACCCACGTCTGGACCAGGCTTTCCTTCGGGACAGAGTGGTGGAACCGGCGCTGCTCAATCAGTTACAACGGCATCTGACAGGACCTCAAATAAACAAAATTCTACCCGATGCTACCGGGAGCGTGATGGCACTGTGGCAATATTATCAGGAACTGTTGCCCGAGCATGAGTTTACTCCCAGGGATTTAACCGATATCTGCAGTTGGGTGGGCTGGTATCTGGATCGTGCGTTATCCGAAGGAGAGAGTGTTAGCTGTGAGCAAATGAACAGTTTGATCCGGCAAAGTTTCCGGGATCTACTGGGTCCCGAAATCAGCGAGACTCAACAGGATGCCCTTTCGGCACTGGAAATCTGGTTTGCCGCCCGTTACAAACTGGACAACACCCTGCGCGACCGAGTTCATAACCACACCTTGCCAGATATTCAGCGGGACTTCGAAGCATTCACCAAAGAATTCCGACCTGAGTTTGATACCTCCGGATCAGCAGTCATTGAGCTGGTACAAGGGCTGGGACAGGATTTAAGTCGCTGTCAGCAGGCTAATCATCGCGAGATTAAACACGGCGGCCGTCAGGCGACGCTGATTCAGGGCCCGGCCGGGCGGGGTAAGGATGCGACGCTGAATCTGATGATCAACAGTGTCAAACAGCAGGCTGAGAAAAAGGGAGAAACCATGCCAGAGATATTTCTCCTGAATGCCTGTGATTGTTCCTGGGATAAAGTGTGTGAAGCGATCCGGAAAGCAAAAGTCGAAGGCGGCATCGTGGTGATTTCAGAAATGAACCTGATCGACAGCCAGCATCTGGAAGGTGAGTTGAACGATATTCTGGCCGGCGATGCTCATCCGGGCTTCCACCTGTTCGCCACCATCAACCCGCCAGAATACAGCGGGCGAAAACCCTTATCACCGGCGTTGAAAGGGCGTTTTCGACATTTGCCGATCCGCCAGTATAACTCGGCAGAATTGCAGAACATTGCCGGGAAAGTGTTGCCAGAGTCCTCAAAAGGGAAATTCGTCGCTAAAAAGCTAACAGAAAAACATTGTCTCTTAAGGGCCTGCCTGCAACGGAAAAACCTGCCGTTACAGCCGACCAGTCGCGATTTACAGAATGTCGCCATGGCTGTTAAGAGAGGAGGCGATTATACCGAAAAAGCCGTTCATCAATGCCTCAATCAGCACTACCGGCTTTATCTGATGGCCGCCAACCTATCACTGGACAAACTGCCCAAGTCAGCAACGCTTGCCATGGGTAAAAATGAGCTTGATTCCGGACTTTGCCAATGGTTCAACGAAAAGGTCCCCAGGATCGATCGCCCGTGGTTGATACGAGGCAGCGATCGCAACAGTATTGATGAAACAAACCATGAAATTTGTATAAACACTGATCTGTCTGAAAAGGAAGCCAAAAAGGAAATCATTACGAGGGTGGCTCAGGCCAGGTGGCAGGCATCTGGTCTTTCCCTGAAGCCGGATGAGTCGGACGATATTCTCACCCGGGCACTGTACCGACACTGGCAAGGATGCTGGTTCGATCGTCTGTTTGGCCAGACTGGTGTGGACGCTGCCAGCGTATTTCCCCTGACGGCAGAAGAGAAACAAACGCTGAAAATGACAGCTAACCAGCCTTATCTTCAGGCGGCTGATCAGCGGATAAGCGCGTGGAAAGACGATGAAGTTCAATGTTGGCCTGGGTTCTGGCTTCAGATCAGTGATCTGCTGAACCATTTGACAGACGATTTTAGCAACCAGGCATCAGCTGTTGGCGGTGATAAGGCTCCTGCAGAAGACATGCCACAAGTCCACGAGGTACAGGCTCCGGCATTGGGTCAGAGACCGAACCATGAGCCACAGCCTGCAAATAAAGCGCCTGAAAAATGCAATCCGCAAGCCCTTGTAGCTCAGACTCCGACATTGGACCATATCACTGACTATGAGAACCTGGGTGAGTTACGGCATATCGATTATATAATTTTTCGTCAGAATTACCCTTCTATCGAGCTGTATCGATGGTGGGCAGAAGATATTTATGTGTCTCCTGAGGGCGAAGTCGAAGCGATCAGCCTCAATGACAGACACATACAGGGGGCCGAAGTCATCATACCTGCCCTCTTGCCAGAACATGACCAGCCAGCGACATTAGCCAGCAAACAAACGCTGGGGACCTTTGACTGTACACCGAGGAATGGTCGCTATACCTTGCCCAGCCTGAAGCCTGATAACTATATAGTGGCCCTGCGCATAACACCCGAATTGCCATTTACCCTGGTCAGAGACCGATATACCGGGCTTCATACAGTGATTGTTCCGGGGGCCAGAGCCAACCAGAGTATTCGATTTGCTTATGTCGTAGAATCCCGGAAACCAGACAAAAAAACTTCTGCCGAAGAAGTCCGATCAAACACATCAAACCGTCTTGACGCCCGCTGTTCCGCAGGTATGAAGACGGTAATGAAAGGAGTGCTTGAGAACATTAGCCTGCAACCAACCGAAATACAGGAGCCCCTGCTGAGAATAAAAACAGCCAAAGACACGAGGGAACGGATCAGGGCAATCAAGGACTATTGCACAGAGTTTTCCGGCGCTGCTGCACCCGGGCACAATCAAAATTTCTTTCACTTCCTCGTAACCCGGCGGCAGGGGAGCTGTCGTCATCGTGTACCAGTTTTTATTGCTTTTTGTCGTTATTTTGGGATTCCATGCCGACAAATGGTTAACAATGTCCACGCCTTTGCAGAGTATTCCACGGATAGCGGCCAAACCTGGACGTCAGCGGATTTGGGCGGGAGACCTGGCGAAATAACAGAAATTCTGCCCGACTTCCAGCCCATCAAAATTTTCTCTGGTTCTGGCACTGAGTTAAAGAAGAAAAGCAATCTCCTGCAGGGCCTTATGAAGACTGCTGATCTGGCACAACAGCAAACTCTGGCCAAAGCCTGTGGCATAAGTCCTGAAGAACTGGACAAAGCTCTTGAGACAGGCTGTGAATTGCCCGCAGCCCATCTAAGCATTGCCAAAATGGTAGTGAACCTTTGGAACAGAAAAGATTTAACCGGTTTTTCCATGGGCGTCTCAATCCTGGAGTCGCTGGAGACAGAAACATTGAGCAGTGAAGAGAAAAGTCTGGTCAGTCTTGTAGCTGACAGGGATTTGGATATCTACAGTAGACCGATGTCGGAGGCAGTCAAACAAATCTTGTCTGACAGTGATGAAGACCAGGTCACTGAACCACTCAGGATATTGCACTCAAAAATGATTGTTCAGGGCAAAGCGGCCCCCCAGGATTGGTTGTTTTCAATGGTGAAAATTCTGATAGACAGTGACCTGACCAGGCCTCCGGTTATTGACTTTGCCCAAAAGGCTTTGACATCGGGTTGGCTGGATAGTGTGCCGACCTTTTTTAGAAATCATCCACAGTTCCGTGAGCACCATGAGCTATTAGTGCGTCTGCAAGGTATCGATGCAGTGAAGGTTGCAGCCGACCGATGCCTGAAAAAGTTCTATAGGGTATTACTGTCCAGAGAAAAAAATTGCGGGCTATGGCAGCGGGCTTATGAAATCCCCCGGTGGGGAAAAGTCAGGACCTCGCTGGTCTCTCATTGTCATGATGGTTTTTCACGATCTCTGGAAGATCAAATTATCAGCTCGTCTATAAAAAAAGACTGGACGGACGAACCTGAGGGCGTTCCATGTATAGATCGGATGCTGCTGCGCCATCCTGCCTTTGTGAAGTCAATCTCGGGCAAGGCGAATCATCGTCCGGTGATTATCTTGGGGCAGCCTTCCTGGGACGATACACTGTTGAATGAAAAGGTCGAAGCCCTGTCACAACGACTCGCTGAGAACCGTCCAGACCTGAAGCATTTATTGGAAAGACTCAATCAAGTGCAGGCAACAAAAAAGCAACTCCAAAACACTCTTGCAGCGTTGCTAAGAGATCGCAACAAAGTCCCGGGTCGTCTGCGAGATCGAACTCTGGAAGAAGAATATCAGAAAAAAAGGTCTGTTATCCTAAGCAGGTACGAAGCCATTCTGGAACCCCTTAAGCTTTCACTCAGGGAGGATGTTCTTGTGGGAAATTTACAAGACAACTGCAGGAAAGCCATTCTGCAGGCCTTCAGTCATTATCTCTATGGAGTGACACACTCGAAAGGCGGTTGCTTAACCTATTGCTGGGCCGATGCTGGTGTGGAGGGCTGGCAAAAACACAGCTATGGCGCTCATGCCCCATCCTCACCAGAAGAGCTGCATGCCATGATGCTTGAAATAAAGAGCTCTTCCGCGTTTCAGCAATCTGTTAAGGATAACTACTTGCGTCAGGCACACAACGCCAATAATGCACTGGTACTCAAATCCGATGAGATGAGCACCATCGCCGAAGAGTTTTTGCACAGCGTGAATTTGAATTCGCTTTATGACGCATTGAGTGACCAGGTAGTAGCCGGATCGTGATGAGTTTTCGAGACCGGTGATTTCCTTTAATGGTTTCGGGTAGCCCTCCAAATAGAACTTTTCTCCTGTCTGAAGGTCAAACAACAAAACAACTCAAGCAGTCTTCCGGGAGAGAGATTGATTATGGATGGTCAGATTGGTGAAAAAACAGACAGTTCTGCGCTTAAGAGATACGTGCCTGATGGACCTGTGCCAACCAAGCCATCATCGGAGGAAAAGGAAAAGGGCATAGAAATCTGCTACCAAGTGACGTCCAAACTGAAGACATCGCCTTCTTCGGTGGCAATGCCTGACAAAGCGAGAACCGTATCCTCAACGGATTCCTCACTGCAAAAAAATCCTCATGCCTTCGATTTTCGTTTTGTCGCCCATGATGATGAAGTTCGACAGCTTTTAATTGCCCGGACCGGCGATGAACATCAGGATGTCACCCTTATTTCTCACCCCGATGACCTCTCACAGGCTAATCTGGTGACCCGGTTAAGCATTTCCGGCGACGGTCGCCAGACTCTGCGTTCAGGCAAGCTGTTTGAGGCTTCACAGCCATTAACCCTGGTGATGGATATCCGAAAACTCAGCAGCGATGAGCTACCAAAATTTAACGACCTGCTGGACCCGGATAACCCCTGTCTGTATGACAAAGTCAGTCAGCAGAAACGCCCTCTGGGACCTCATGTTTCTCTGCTGGTCCTGGCAGACCCTGTGCAATTGGCATCGGTTGGCCAGCATGACGACGCGCCTGCGGCCGACGCTCCGGGTGCAGACTTCTGGCGGCGAATTAATCGACCGGACAATACCTGGCAGTTTGACGCAAAAACCAGCAATGAGCCGTTGATGGAAACCGACGAGGTTCCTCCGGTATTGGCTGAATTCCCTTCTGCCGAGAGCGCTATAGACGGCAATACCCTTCTAATTGACTGCCACTTTCACAATAACTGGCGACAGTTGCTGCTGGGCGGCCCCGGAGTCGATAAACAGGGACGAATCCAGCACACCCCCGGCAGGCTTGAGTCATTAAGGGCTGGGCAACGGGTAATTCTGAAAGGGGCCGACTGGGAGGACCTGGCCTTTGAACAGACGATCCGACAAATGCTGGCGCAACAGTGTTTTGAGAGCAACGGGAAAGTCTGTCAGTTACCGGACGATGTTCAGTTTTATCAAATGCCGGTGGGGAATGACGAGCTTCATTCACTGTTCCAAAGCCTGTCCTGCTGTTTTGACAAACACGATGAGGAAGGACTTTCCCTCGGCGCACCGCGAAACCCGATCATCATTAACCAGAGCAATATCAGGGAATGGCTGAGCCCGATTGCCATTGCCCCGGAAGGTTATGCCGTCCCTAACAGCTGTCTTTTGGAACAGGTTCGGTCGGGAGGGATCGTCACCGTAACCTCTCCCCTCACTGAGGCTCTTTGGTTCCATTTGCTGGGCTCATTGCAGACTATTCGCGAAACGACCGGCATGAAGCCCGGGCTTCGGGTGGTCGATTCAAGACAACAACCGGAAGCTCTGGGATTGACAAAAAATGATGAGTGCCCTCTGCCCGGGAGCCATCAGCAAGATAAAAAAAGCAGGAATCAGGCCGCTTTTAGTACCGTCACTTACCAGCATCATGCCCAGATAAGTCACTGGATAAAAGATCACCTGGAAGCCCCTTTGATCATTCAGGTTAATGACCAGACCAGCCTCAGCCAGCTATTTGATGAGATCCATATCACCTCGGAACTTAAGGCCCATTTCAGGCGACGCCAGAGTCAATTGCAGGAGGCATTAACGGCTGGCAAGCCGGTTGTAATGCTGGGTCTCGAGGGTAACCCAAGCCTTCAGCAGCTGTTGGAGCCCCTGGTTGTCGGGCAACCTCTGATGGTGAATGGCCAATTACAGGCCTACCCACAGGCTCATGTCACAATACTCTGGCCTGAGTCTGCGAACAGCCCATCTTCAGTATTCGCTTCGATGGTCGCCGCAGCCACCCCTTGTCCTGAGATCGATATCTGGGGTATCAATGTCCTCAGGCATAAAATCTCCCGGACTGAGCTGCCAGAACAAGCACTTAATGAACTTTACGCAGCCTTTAAAACCGTACCTGCTGACCTTTGTAACCCTCTGCCTGAAATGACCGAGGGGTTACTGAATAACCTTATTCTGGCTGCCAGGCGAGCACAGCAGGTTGACCAGTCGCCACAACTCCTGCCCTGCCACTGGCGCAAGGCTATCAATAGCGTCATTACCCACGGCACCCGGCAGCACCCCTCCGTGCGAGATTTTATGAAAGTGGCCTGTTGGCAATTGTTACCGGATAAGACGCCGGATGAGGATCAAGCCGCCTCGGTAGATCCGGATCAATTAAATGACATCATTAGTAGCACCCTGCAGTTGGATAGAACGTTTGTCGAGCAGAACCTGTGGCCTCTGGCGAGAGCCTTTGACCCGGCAGTCTTTAATGGCGACTTACAGCTGTCCTTTGAAAATCCATTTCCGCAATGGTACGAAGAAGGAGTCCCGGACAGTTTCTGTGCCATGCTCCTGGCCCATGCTCCTGAAGAAAAACAACAGGCAATGGCCTATCAGCTGGAAGTTGATCCGAAGGCAACAGAGCCCTGTCAATCGTTAGCCATCAGACCAACCAGACAGATTAAACGTTTACAGGATGCACTGGCCTCTGGCTGGCAGTTGTCCTTGCCGCTGGGGCAGACCCGATCCGATGCCATTCAGGCTCTGGCCAGCGATTGTTTTCACATAGCCAGAACAGCGAATTCCAGGACAGAAGGCATTGAACGTGTAGAACAGCGACTGTCTGAATCACTGAAATGGACCAGCTCCATTGATAAGCCCTTGTCAGCACTGGCCCGGGATCTTTATCACGGCGAGACGAATCAGAAGGATCGTGAAAGTCGTCGATTGTCGCGACTCTATGAACGATTTGCTGACTCTCCCGTTATATTCCTGCAGGGAGAAACCGGCACCGGGAAAAGTTACTTTTCTGCCAAAATGGCCAGGGCTTCAGGACAGGCCAAGGTCATATCCCTTGGACCTTCCGACAGCGAACAGACCCTGATGAAACGCTGGCAGTGGCAACAACACGCCGACGGCGACCGCTCTATGGCGCAGCAAAACCAGGCGTTGATGGAATGGGCCAAGATCGAATCCGACAAAGACGACGAATACATAACACTGGTGTTGGATGAGGCCAACCTGGCCAAAACCGGATTACTGGCATCATTGAACGGCTTATGGGAACCGGAACCCTGTATTTATGTGAATGGTCATCCTGTCAAGGTCGGCCCGAAACACCGGGTGATTCTCACCGGCAACCCGGATCATTACGCCGGGCGCCAAATGGACCCGGCCCTGAAAGAGAAACTGCCAGGGGCATACTACCCTCGCTTAGACCAGGCTTTCCTTCGGGACAGAGTAGTGGAACCAGCTTTGCTCAATCAGTTACAACGGCATCTGCCTGAAACTGAAATAAACGACATTGCACACAGTGCCACCCAGAGTGTGATGGCACTGTGGCAATATTATCAGGAACTGTTACCAGAACATGAGTTTACCCCCAGAGATTTAACGGATATCTGCAGCTGGGTCGGTTGGTATCTGGATCGTGCGCTGCCCAGCGTTGACCCTGTTACCTGTGAGCAAATAAACAGTTTGATACTGCAGAGCTTTCGGGATCTTCTGGGTCCGGAAATCGCCGAGACTTATCAGGATAACTTGCTGGCACTGGAAATCTGGTTTACTGCCCGATACCAACCGGACAACATGCTGAGCGACAAAGTTCGTACACAGAACCTCAGGGATATACAGCAGCCCTTCATGCAACTCACCGAAAAAAAACGACCTGAGTTTGATACCTCCGGATCGGCAGTCAGTGAACTGGTGCAACAGCTTGGGCAGGATTTAAGTCGCTGTCAGCAGGCTTATCACCTTGACAGGAAACACGGTGGACGACAGGCAACACTGATTGAAGGCCCGGCTGGGCGGGGTAAGGATGCCACGCTGAATCTGATGATTGAAAGTGTCAGACAGCAGGCAAAGCAACGGCAAGAATCCATGCCGGAGGTCTTTTACCTGAATGCCTGTGATTGTTCCTGGGACAAAGTGTGTGAAGCGATCCAGAAGGCAAAAGTCGATGGCGGCATCGTAGTCATTTCAGAAATGAATCTGATCGACAGCCAGCATCTGGAAGGTGAGTTAAACGATATTCTGGCCGGTGACGCCCATCCGGGTTTCCACCTGTTCGCCACCATCAACCCGCCTGAGTACAGCGGCCGAAAACCGCTATCGCCGGCGCTGAAAGGACGTTTTAGACATTTGCCCATCCGGCAGTACAACCCGACCGAATTGCAAACCATTGCCGAGAAAGTGTTGCCGCAAACTGAGCAGGGGAAAAGCGTGGCTAAAGAGCTGACCCGGCAACATTGTCGATTAAGAGCTTGTCTGCAAAAGAAAAACCTGCCGTTGCAGCCCACCAGCCTTGATTTACAGAATGTGGCAAAGGCCGTTAACAGCGGCGGTGATTTCACCGAAAAAGCACTTCATCAATGCCTCAATCAGCACTATCGGCTTTACCTGATGGCCGCCAGAAGAACGCTGGAACAACTGCCCGAGTCATCGGCTTTTGCCATGGCCAGAAGAGAGCCCGATGTTGAACTTTGCGATTGGTTCAACCGAACGATACCGGGCATTAATCGCCCGTGGTTGATACGACGCAGTGATCGCAATGGTATGGATGAAAAAAACCATGAAATTTTCTTTAACGCTCTTCAGAGCGATGAGGAAACCAAAGCGGAAATCATCGACAGAGTGGCCCTGGCCAGGTGGCAGGCGTCCGGTCTTTCTGTGAAGCCGGATGAGTGGGATGATGTGCTCACCAGTGCGCTGTATCGACACTGGCAACAATGCTGGTTTTCTTCTGAATTTGCCCAGACGGGCGTGAACGCTGATCGTGTATTTCCCCTGACGGAAGAACAGCAACAAACGCTGAAATTACCGGCTAACCAGATTTACCTCAGGGAGGCTGATCGCCGGATAAGTGCATGGAACGCCAATGCGGTTCAACTGTGGCCTGCATTTTGGCATCAGCTGAGTGATCTGCCGAGCCATCTGGTTGACCATTATGTTGACCAGGCGCGGGCTGCAAAAATCGACGAAGAACAGGCTCCGGCATTGGCTCAGAGCACGAGCCATGAGCCACAACCTGTTAACGAAGCCCTGACGACTGGCGATGATAACACTCCTGAAAAATACAATCCGGAAGACCACGAGGAAGAAGCTCTGGCATTGGACCGGAGAACAAGCTACGGGAAACGGGGTAAGTCACAGACTGACAATCATATAATTTTTAACAGGCCGGGCCTTTCTTCCGGTATGTATCGGTGGTGGGCAAAGGATATTTTTGTGTCTGCCAAGGGCGATATCAAATGGATCGATATTAATGATCAACACCTGCAGGGGGCCGAAGTCCTGATTCCGGAAGTCTTGCCAGAACCTGACCAGGAAGTGACATTAACCAGAGATCAAACGCTGGCAACCTTTGAATGGTCATCGGAAAATGGTCGATATGAATTGCCCAGCCTGACGCCTGACGACTATATCGTAGCCCTGCGCATAACACCCGAATTGCCATTTACCCTGGTCAGGGACCGATATACCGGGCTTCACACACTGACAGTTGCAGAGGCCGAAGCCAACCAGATTATTAAATTTGCTTATGTCGTAGAACCCAGGGAGCCCGGCGAAAAAATAGCTGCTGAAGAAGCCCGATCGGAACAATCAAAACGTTTTGACGCCCACTGCTGCGAAGGTATGAAAACAGTGCTGGAAGAACTGTTTGAGGCCATTGAGGACCAGTCAGCGGAATTAAAGCGGCTTCTGCAGACCGTGGAAAAAGCTGAAAACATCAGGCAACAAACCGAGGCAATCAAGGACTATTGCCAACAGTTTTCCGGTGATTCTATACCCAAGTGCGGTGAAAATTTGTTTCGATTCCTGGTAACACAGCGGCAAGGCAGTTGTCGTCATCGTACGCCTGTTTTTGTCGCTCTTTGTCGTTATTTTGAGATTCCATGCCGACAGATTATTAACCGCGATCACGCCTTTGCAGAGTGTTCTCTGGATGGAGGCCAAACCTGGGAGTTCGTGGATTTGGGCGGGGAGCCTGTCGAGGCAACAGAAATCCTGCCTGACTTCCAGCCCATCCATTGGGCCAGTGGTTGTGGCACTGAGTCAAGGAGGATCAAGAATCTCCTGAAAGGGGCTGATTCGGCACAACAGCAGGCTCTGGCTGAAGCCTGTGGTATCAGCCTTGAGGAGCTGAACAAAGCTCTTGAAACAGGCAGTGCATTGCCAGTAACCGATGATCTGAGTCAAGCCAAAATAGTAAGGAACCTTTGGGAGAAAAAAGATTTAACCGGTTTTGCATCGGGTGTTTCACTATTAGAGTCGCTAGAGGCAGAAGCACTGGGCCCTGACGAGCAGGCATTGGTCGGTGATGTGCGTTACGGCCCTGGGTATACCTATAAACCGCTGTCGGAAGCAGTACAGCAAATTTTGTCCGACAGTGACGAAGATCAGGTCACAGATCTACTCAGGTCATTGTATTCAAAAATGATTGTTCAGAACGGAGCCAGCCCCCACCAGTGGATGAAATCAATAGTGGATATATTGGCAAAGAGTGATGAGGAAACCCCTTCGTTTATTCGCCTTGCCGATGAAGCACTGAAATCGGGTTGGCTGAATCCACTGCCGGACGATGAAAACCCTGTTACGATGACCAGAGAACATCATAATCTGTTGCTGACTCTGGAAAGAATCGATGAACTCAAGGTCAGAGCCGCCCATTGCCTGAAAATGTGGTACAGGAAATTATTGCCCAGAGGAAAGAGTAGCCAGGTATGGCCGCCGGTCTATGAAAGCTTCCAAAAGCAAAAAAATAACGCCTTCTTCATCACTCATTGTCATGATGGGAGTTCGTCACTCCTTGAAAAGAAAATTCTCGATCCATCTATGCAGATCGTCTGGACGGAGGTACCTGAGGGCATTCCGAATATAGAACGAATGTTGGTACATGATCCTGCGTTTGAGCAGTTAAAGTCGGGCAAGGTGAACCGCCGTCCGGTGATTATCTTGGGGAAACCTAACTGGGGCGACGGAGACATGTGTGAAAAGTATGAAGCCCTGTTTCAAAAAGTCAGCAACAGCCCTCGCATGAAGCAGTTCTTCGAAGATGGGAGGATAAATAACTTTTTTGCGACAGATACGCAATATAGCCTGAAAGATAAATGTCGGGAAGCGGTTGAGCAGGCCTTCTGTCATTATCTCTGTGACTTGACACTCTCGGAGGCTGGTCATCTAACGTATTGCTGGGGTAATGCACTCATCAACAGGTCGTATGATCCGGGCAGCTGCTATGGCTCTCGTGACCCATCCTCAGCCAAAGAGCTGTATGCCATGATGGATCGAATTGGAAGCTCTTTCGATTTTCAGTGTTTTGTTAAGGTTGACTACTTAAAGCAGGTTCAAAACGCCAGCACCGCCCTGGTGCTCAAACCCCATGAGCTGACAAAAATTGCCAAGGAGTTTTTGCACAGCGTGAATTTGAATTCGCTTTGTGACGCAGTGATGGACCAGGTAGTAGCCGGATCGTGATGAGTTATTCGAGACCAGTGATTTCCCTTTAATGGTTTCGGGTAACCCTCCAATAGAACTTTTCTCCTGTCTGAAGGTCAAACGATTAACCAACTTCAAGCAGTCCTCCGGGAGAGAGATTGATTATGCATGGTCAGATAGGTGAAAAAACAGACAGTCCTGTTCTTGAGAGATACGTGCCTGATGGACGTGTGCCAGCCAAGCAACCATCAGAGGAAAAGGAAAAGGGCATAGAAATCTGCTACCAGGTGACGTCCAAACTGAAGACATCGCCCTCTTCGGTGGCAATGCCTGACAAAGTGAGAACCGTATCCTCAGCCGATTCCTCACTGCAAAAAAAACCTCACGCCTTCGATTTTCGTTTTGTCGCCAGTGATGATGAGGTTCGACAGCTTTTGGTTGCCCGAACCTGCGATGAACATCAGGATGTCACCCTCATTTCTCATCCCGATGACCTCTCACAGGCTAATCTGGTGACCCGGTTGAGCATTTCCGGGGAGGGTCGCCATACTTTGCGTTCAGGTAAGCTCTTTGAAGGTTCAGAGCCATTAACCCTGTTGATAGATATCCGAAAACTCAGCAGCGAGGATTTGCCCAAATTTAACGATCTGCTGGACCCGGATAATCCCTGTCTGTACGACAAAGTCAACCAGCAGAAACGCCCTCTGGGTGAGCATGTTTCTGTGCTGGTTGTGGCAGACCCTAAACAGTTGGCATCGGTTGGCAAGCGTGACGAAGCTTCGCCGGTCGGCGCACCAGGCGCTGACTTTTGGCGGCGCATTAATCGGCCAGGTAATACCTGGCAGTTCGAAGCTCGAATCAGCAATCACCCGTCGATGACTGTCAACAAGGTTCCTCCGGTTTTGGCTGAACTCCCCTCCAGCGAAAGCACCATAAACGACAAAAGTGTTTTAATTAACTGTCACTTGCACAGTCACTGGCGACAGTTACTGATGGGCGGTCCCGGAGTCGATAAACAGGGGCGAATCCAGCATATACCCGGCAGGCTTGAGTCTTTGAAAGCCGGACAACGAGTCATTCTGAAAGGAGCCGACTGGCAGGACCTGACTTTTGAGCAGACGATTCGACAGCTGTTGGCGCAACAGTGCTTTGAAAGCAATGACAAGGTCTGTCCGTTACCCGACGATGTTCAGTTTTATCAAATGCCGGTTGACAATGACGAGCTTTATTCACTGTTTCAAAGCCTCTCCTGCTCTGATAATGCACCAGGAAACCCAATCATTATTAACCAGAGTAATATCAGCGAATGGCTGAGCCCTACTGCCATTGCCCCGGAAGGCTATGCAACAACCAACACCTGTCTGTTGGAACAGGTTCAGGCGGGAGGTGTCGTCACCGTAACCTCTCCCCTCACTGAGGCACTCTGGTTTCGTTTGCTCGGTTCACTGCAGACGATTCGCGAGACAACCGGCCTGCAACCCAAACTTCAGGTGGCTCATTCTAAACAGCAGCCGGAAGCTCTGGGGTTGAATGAACACGACGAATGCCTTTTGTCCAGGCTACAAAATACAATCAGAGATACTGTCGCCGTTAATACCGCCACTTACCAGCAAAATGCCCAGGCAAATCACTGGATCAATCATCAGCCGGAAGCCCCTCTGGTCATTCAGGTCAATGAACAGACCGGCTTCAACCAGCTATTTGATAATATCCATATCGCCTCGGAACAAAAGGCCCATTTTGGACGAAGTCAAAGTAAGTTGCAGAAGGCATTGACTGCGGGTAAGCCTGTTGTGCTTCTGGGACTGGAGACTAATCCAGCGCTTCAGCAGCTTCTGGAACCCCTGATGGTTGGGCAACCTCTGTTGGTGAATGGTCAATTACAGGCCTACCCACAAGCTCGTGTCACACTCCTCTGTCCTGAGTCTTTGAAAAGCTCATCTTCAGTATTTAATTCGCTGGTTTCCACGGGTAAGCCCTGTCCTGAAGTCGATCTTTGGGATATCAATGCCGACAGGCATGATATCTCCCGGACTGAATTGCCAGAACAAGCAATTTGCTCACTTTACGAAGCCTTTAAAACCGTACCTGGCGACCTTTGTAATCCTCTGCCTGAAATGACCGAAGGGTTATTGAATAACCTGATACTGGCTGCCCGGCGAGCACGGCAGACCGACCAGTCCCCACAGCTCCTGCCCTGCCACTGGCGCAAGGCTATCAACAGCGTTATCACCCACGGCACCCGGCAGAATCCGTCAGTGCGTGATTTTATGAAAGTGGCTTGCTGGTACTTGTTACCGGACAAGGATCAAGCCGCCTCGGTAGACCCGGATCGGTTAAATGGCATCATCAACAGTGCCCTGCGGCTGGATAGAGAGTTTGTGGAGCAGAACCCCTGGCAACTGGCCCGGGCCTTTGACCCGGCGGTGTTTAATGGCGACTTACAACTGTCCTATGACAATCCATTTCCAGAATGGGATGGACAAGGAGTCCCGGACAGTTTCTGCGCCATGATCCTGGCCCATGCTCCTGAAGAAAAACAACAGGCAATGGCGAATCAGTTGGCAGTCGATCCAGCGGCAGCAGAACAATATCAATCCTTAGTCGTCAGGCCATCAAGACAGATCAAACGTCTGCAAGACGCACTGGCCTCTGGCTGGCTGTTGTCTTTGCCACTGGGGCAGACCCGATCCGATGCCATTCACGCTCTGGTCTGCGACTGCTTACACATTGCCAGGGGAGAATATGTCACAGAAAATCCTGACGCAGAACGCATTGAACGCATAGAAAATCGACTGTCTGATTCGCTACGGAGGGGTTCTGCTTATAGGCCATTGTCAGCACTGGCCCAGGATCTTTATCACGGCAAGATGAGTCAAGAGGATCGTGAAAGCCGTCGATTATCCCGGCTCCATGACCGGCTTAAAGACTCTCCCGTTCTATTCCTTGAGGGAGAAACCGGCACCGGGAAAAGTTACTTTTCCGCCAAAATGGCAAGGGCTTCAGGACGGGCTGCGGTCATTTCTCTTGGACCTTCTGACAGCGAACAGACCCTGATGAAACGCTGGCAGTGGCAACAACACGCCGACGGCGACCGCTCGATGGTGCAGCAAAACCGGGCATTGATGGAATGGGCCAAGACTCCGTCCGACAAGGATGGACACTATGTCACTCTGGTTCTGGATGAAGCCAACCTGGCCAAAGCCGGATTGCTGGCATCATTGAACGGCCTCTGGGAACCGCAACCCTGCATTTACGTCAATGGCCATCCTGTCAGGGTCGGCCCGAAACACCGGGTGATTCTTACCGGCAACCCGGATCATTACTCCGGGCGCCAAATGGACCCGGCCCTGAAAGAGAAACTGCCCAGAGTTTACTACCCTCGCCTGGATCAGGCATTCCTTCGGGACAGAGTGGTGGAACCGGCTCTGTTCAGGCATCTACAAGAGCATCTGCCGGAGCATCAAATAAACGACTTTGCAGACAGTGCCAGCAACAGTGTGATGGCACTCTGGCAATATTATCAGGAGCTGTTGCCAGAGCATGAGTTTACCCCCAGGGATTTAACGGATATCTGCAGTTGGGTGGGCTGGTATCTGGATCATGCCCTGCCCGCTCGCGGCACTGTGACCTGTGAGCAAATAAACAGTTTGATCCAACAAAGTTTTCGGGATGTACTGGGGCCTGAAATCACCGAGACTCAGCAGGATGCCCTGTCAGCACTGGAAATCTGGTTTGCTGCCCGTTACAAATCAGAGAACACCCTGAGCGACAGAGTTCGTAACAAGACCCTGTCAGATATTCAGCAGACCTTCAGCACAGTCAGCGAAAAAATCCGACCAGACTTTGATACCTCCGGATCGGCAGTCTGTGAGCTGGTGCAACGACTTGGACAGGATTTAAACCGCTGTCAGCAGGCTTATCATTTCATCAGGAAACACGGCGGTCGTCAGGCAACACTGATTGAAGGCCCGGCGGGACGAGGTAAAGATGCCACGCTGAACCTGGTGATTGAAGCTATTAAAAAGCAGGCTGAGCAACAGGATGAATACATGCCGGAAGTCTATCTTCTGAATGCCTGTGATTGTTCCTGGGACAAACTGTGTGAAAAGATCCAAAAGGCAAAAGTCGATGGCGGCATCGTGGTGATTTCAGAAATGAATCTGATCGACAGCCAGCACCTGGAAGGTGAGTTAAACGATATTCTGGCCGGTGACGCCCATCCGGGTTTCCACCTGTTTGCCACCATCAACCCACCTGAGTACAGTGGGCGAAAACCCTTATCACCAGCGCTGAAAGGACGTTTTCGGCATTTGCCCATCCGGCAGTATAACCCGGCAGAATTACAGACCATTGCCGAAAAGCTGTTGCCAGAGTCCCCGGAATGGACATTCGTCGCTAAAAAGCTAACAGAAAAACATTGTCTTTTAAGGGCTTACCTGCAGCGCAAAAAACTGCCATTGCAACCCACCAGCCGTGATTTACAGAATGTCGCCAGGGCTGTCTTCAGAGGCGGCGATTTTACTGACAGAGCACTTCATCAATGCCTCCATCAACACTACCGGCTTTACCTGATGGCTGCCAACCTATCGCTGGATGAACTGCCCGAATCTTCGGCTCTTGCCCTTGATAAAGGTGAACTTGATTCCGGCCTGTGCGAATGGTTCAACCGGACAGTACCGGACGTTGATCGTCCATGGCTGATTCGACGCAGTGATCACAACAGTGTTGATGAAAAAAACCACGAAATTTGTTTCAACACTCTTTTGAATGAAGAGGACGCCAAAAAGGAAATCATCAAGAGGGTAGCTCAGGCAAAATGGCAGGCATCCGGTCTATCCCTGAAGCCGGATGAGTCCGACAATACGCTCATCCGGGCACTATACCGACACTGGCAGCAACGCTGGTTTGATCGCCAGTTTGGCTGGGCAGGCGCAGACGGCAATAGTGTTTTTCCCATGACGGAAGAACAGAAACAAACGCTGAGACTATCGGCTTGCCAGCCTTACCTTCAGGAGGCTGATCGGCAGATAAGTGCATGGAACGCTCGTGACCTTCAAGGGTGGTCTGCATTTTGGAACCAGCTAAGTGATCTGACGAATCATCTGGTAGACAATTTTATTAACGATGCATCACAAGACATACCACAAGTCCATGACCAACAGGCTCCGGCATTGGCTCAGGGAACCGACCAAGAGCCACAACCTCTAAACCGGGCGTTGACTATTGACGGTGATAAGGCTCCTGAAAAATACCTCCCGGAAGACCACGAGGAACAGGCTCCGGCATTAGACCGGAAAACGAACTATAAGGCTCTGCAAAAGCCACAAATTTACCGCTATATAATTTTTGATTTACCGAACCATTTTCCCGGGATTTATCGATGGTGGGCAAAGGATATTTATGTATCTGCTGAGGGTGAAATCAAAAGTATCAATATCAGTCATCAGTTCATACAGGGGGCCGAAGTTCTCATACCTGCCCGGTTGCCAGAACAGGATCAGGAACTGATATTAGCCAGCGATCAAACCCTGGCAACCCTGGACATCTCATCCGACAATGGTCAATTTGCATTGCCCAGCCTGACAGTTAACGACTATATCGTGGCCCTGCGAACAGAACCCCGTTTGCCATTCACCCTGATCAGGGATCGATATACCGGGCTTCACACACTCTCTGCTCCAGAGGCCAAAGCCAACCAGAGTATCCGATTTGCTTATGTTGTAGAACACAGAAAAGCGGACCAGAAAACACCTGCCGGAGCAGCCCGCCGCGAACGATCAACAGGTTTTGACAGCCACTGTTCAGAAGGTATGAAAACAGTACTCAGGGAACTGCTTGAGAACATTGAGCAACAACTACCCGAAATACAAATGCCTTTGCAGAGAATAAAAAGCGCTGAAAACACGAGACAACGCATTGATGCAATCGGGGACTATTGCCGAGAGTTTTCCGGTGCTGCTATGCCAGAGCAAAATGGCAATTTTTTGCACTTCCTCATAACACAGCGGCAAGGCAGCTGTCGTCATCGTGTGCCTGTTTTTATCGCTTTTTGTCGTTATTTTGGTATTCCATGTCGGCAAATATCTAACCGTACCCATGCCTTTGCAGAGTGTTCTGTGGATGGTGGTCAAACCTGGGAGCCAGTGGATTTGGGCGGGTCGCCTGTCGAGGCAACAAAAACCCTGTCTTTCTTCCAGCCCAACAGAAGGGTCAGCGGTTCTGGTTCTGAGTCGAAGAAGATCGGTGATCTCCTGAAAGAGGCTGACTCAGCACAACGGCAAGCTTTGGCTGAGGCCATGGGTATGGGCCTTGAGGAATTGAACAACGTCCTTGAGACAGGCAGTGCACTGCCAGCAACGAACCTGAACACTTACAACACGGTATTGAATCTCTGGGCGAGAGGAGATTTAACCGGTTTTGTCATGGGTGTCTCAATATTACTGGAGACAGAAACATTGGGCTATTTTGAGATGAAATTGATCGGCGAATTGGATGACAGTAAAGGTCGTCACAGGCCAATGTCCAAGGCGGTCAAACAGATATTGTCCAAAAGTGATGAAAATCAGGTCACTGAACAACTCAGGTTACTGCACTCAAAAATGATAAATCAGGCTGGGGCCGACCCTGAAGACTGGTTGAATTCAATAACACGTATATTGAAAGAGAGTAACCTGGACAACCCTTCGGTTATTCACTTTGCCTATGAAGCCCTGAAATCGGGATGGCTGGATCCACTGCCGGACTGCAAGAGCCTTGTTAAGGGAGCCATTGAACATCATCAGCTTTTGGTGCGTCTGGAAGGCGTCGATGAGCTAAAGGCCAGAGCCGCCCAGTGTCTGAAAATGTGGTACCGGGGATTATTGTCCAGGGGAAAAAATAGCCTGGAATGGGAACGCAGTTATAAACGCTTCCAACGGGAACATGGTGATACCTTGTTCGTCACTCATTGTCATGAAGGGTTTTCGCCACTGCTTGAAGAAAAAATGACCAGCTCATCCATAAAGACCGTCTGGACGGACGAACCTCAGGGCACTCCGAATATAGAAAAAATGTTGCTGCACCATCCTGCATTTGTGAAGTTAAACTCGGGCAAGGCAAACCACCGTCCGGTGATTATCGTGGGGCAACCTCACTGGTACGGCTCTGTGCTCTATGAAAAGATCGAAGCTCTGATTCAAACAGCCGTTGAGAATAGCCTGAACTCGAAGCAACTGTCGCAAATAAACGAACTAGCCCACCTTGGGATATCTCCTGAGGATGCAGGCTTTTTGAGTGATTCAAACGAGAGATGCTTGCATGCGTTAATACAGGCCTTCAGTCTTTATCTTTACGGAGTGACACGCTCGAAAGGCGATTGTTTAACCTATTGTTGGGGCGGTGATGCCAACAGGCCGGAATATGGCGCTCATGACCCATCCTCACCAGAAGAGCTGTATGCCATGATGGCTTCTGTTTTCAGCTCTTATTCTTTTGAGAACTCTGTTAAGGATGACTACCTACGGCAGGCACTCAACACCAGTAATGCTCTGATACTCAAACCCAATGAGCTGACAGAAATTGCTGATGAATTTTTGAGCAATATGAATTTAAATTCGTTTTATGAGTCATTAAGAATGTGATCATAGATGACTTCCTTCAATGGCATAACTATCCAAATGAACTTCTCTTCAATCCGAAGGTCAAATGATCAAACAATTTCAATTTAGCCTCTCAAAGGACAGGAGAAGTGGCTATGGATGGCCAGATTGGCGGAGGAATAACCCCCTCCTTTTGTAACAATGGCGTATCCCATAATGGCATGCCAGCAGAGAGATCACAGTTCGGTTCACCGCCAAAGGTTGAAGGCATCGACCCTGTTGTCACTGTCAAAGCTTTATCGTCAACTCCGATGACCTTGTCTGACAGAGCAGGTACCCTTTCCTCAACCGATTCCTCACAGGCAGCCCCTTATTCCTTCGATTTCCGTTTTGTTGCCAATGATGATGAGGTTCGACAGCTTCTGGCTGCCCGAACCGGCGATGAAGGTCGGGATGTCATCCTTATTTCCCACCCCGATGACCTTTCACAGGCTAATCTGGTGAGCCGGTTGAGTATTGCCGCCGACGGTCGCCACACTCTGGGTTCTGGCAAGCTCTTTGAAGGTTCAAAGCCACTAACGCTGGTGATGGATATCCGAAAACTCACCAGCGACGAGCTGCCAAAGTTTAACGATCTGCTGGACCCGGATAATCCCTGTCTATACGACAAAGTCAGCCAGAAGAAACGCCCTCTGGGTGAGCATGTTTCTCTATTGGTCCTGGCAAGCCCTGCGCAGCTGGCATCGGTTGGCCAGAGCTACGAAGCGCCCTCGGCCGACGCACCCGGTGCTGATTTCTGGCGCCGAATTAATCGACCGGAAAATACCTGGTGGTTCGATGCTCAGACCGGCAATGACCCATCAATGAGCATCGACAAGGTTCCTCCAGTATTGACTGAATTCCCCGCCGAAAGTGTTTTGGATGACGGCAATACTGTTCTTATTGACTGTCACTTACACAAAAACTGGCGACACATACTTCTGGGCGGCCCCGGAGTGGATCAACAGGGGCGAATCCGGCATCTCCCCGGCAGGCTTGAGTCATTAAAAGCCGGACAACGGGTCATTCTGAAAGGGGCCAACTGGCAGGACCTGGCCTTTGAACAGTCGATTCGTCAGATGCTGGCGCAACAATGTTTTGAGAGCAACGGGAATATTTGTCCGTTACCCGACAATGTTCAGTTTTATCAAATGCCGGTAGGGAATGATGAGCTTCGTTCATTGTTCCAGAGCCTTTCCTGCTCCTGCGACAGAGAAGGTGACACAGAAGGTGAAAAAGGACTTGATAAAGAGCAGGCACCAGGAAACCCGATCATCATTAACCAGGGTAATATCAATGAATGGCTGAGCCCTATTGCCATTGCCCCGGATGGCCATGCAGCCCCAAACACCTGTCTGTTGGAACAAGTTCAGGCGGGGGGTGTCGTCACCGTAACGTCTCCCCTCAGTGAGGCGCTCTGGTTTCGTTTGCTGGGTTCACTGCAGAGGATTCGCGAGAAGACAGGTTTGCAGCCAGGGCTTCAGGTGGCTCATTCAAAACGGCGGCCGAAAGTCCTGGGCTTGGCAGAAAACGATGAATACCCTCTGCCCATGCCACTGGAAAAAACCAGAAATCGCGCTGCCTTTGAAACAGTCACTTATCAGCAACATGCCCAGGCAAGCCATTGGATCAATAATCACCAGCCAGCACCTCTGGTCATTCAGGTCAATGAACAGACCGGCTTCAGCCAGCTATTTGATAATATCCATATCACCTCGGAGCAAAAGGCCCATTTTGGACGAAGTCAGAGTGAGTTGCAGAAGGCATTAACCGCTGGCAAGCCGGTCGTATTCCGTGGGCTGGAGAGTAATCCAACGCTTCAGCACCTGCTGGAACCTCTGGCTGCCGGGCAACCTCTGTTGGTGAATGGCCAATTACAGGCCTACCCACAAGCTCATGTCACCCTGCTCTGGCCTGAGTCTGCCAAGAGCCCGTCTTCAGTATTTAATTCGCTGGTCGCCACAGGTAAACGCTGCCCTGAAGTCGATCTCTGGGCTATCAATGCCGACAAGCATCATATCCCCGGAACTGAGCTGCCAGAACAAGCAGTTGATAAACTTTACAAAGCGTTTAAAACCGTACCTGTCGGCCTTAAAAACTCTCTGCCTGTAATGACCGAAGGGTTGTTGAATAACCTGATACTGGCTGCCCGGCGGGCAAAGCAGGTTGAGCAGTCCGCGCAGCTCCTGCCCTGCCACTGGCGCAAGGCCATCAATAGCGTCATCACCCATGGTACCCGGCTGCATCCGACTGTGAGGGATTTTATGAAAGTGGCCTGTTGGCACTTGTTACCAGATAAGACGCCGGACGAAGATCAAACCGCCTCGATAGACCCGGATCACTTAAATGCCATTATCAACAATTCTCTGCGCCTGGATAGAGCGTTTGTGGAGCAGAACCTGTGGTCACTGGCCAGAGCCTTTGACCCGGCAGTCTTTGATGAAAAATTACAACTGTCCTATAAAAGTCCATTTTCAGAGCAGAATGAAAAAGAAGTTCTGGACAGGCTCTGTACCATGATCGTCGCCAATGCACCTGAAGAAAAACGAGATGCGATGGCGTATCAGTTAGAAGTCGATCCGGCGGCATCAGAGCCCTGTCAATCATTAGCCGTCAGGCCAACAAAACAGATTAAACGTTTGCAGGATGCACTGGCTTGTGGCTGGCAGTTAACTTTGCCATTGGGGCAGACCCGATCCGATACCATTAACGCCCTGGCCAGCGATTGTTTTCATAGGGCCAGAACAGCGACTTCCAAAACAGAAGGCATTGAACGCATAGAACATCGACTGTCTGAATCACTGAAATGGACGGGTTCCACTGATATGCCCTTATCAGCACTGGCCCGGGATCTTTATCACGGTGAGATAAGTCAGAAGGATCGTGAAAGTCGTCGCTTATCCCGACTCCATGACCGGCTTACGGACTCTCCTGTTATATTCCTGCAAGGGGAAACCGGCACCGGAAAAAGTTACTTTTCCGCCAAAATGGCGAACGCTTCAGGGCAGGCTACGGTCATTTCCCTTGGGCCTTCCGACAGCGAACAGACCCTGATGAAACGCTGGCAGTGGCAACAACACGCCGATGGCGACCGCTCTATGGTGCTGCAAAACCGGGCGCTGATGGAATGGGCCAAAACCGAATCCGACAAAGACGGAGGCTGTGTTGGAAAAGAGTACATTACCCTGGTTCTGGATGAAGCCAACCTCACCAAAGCCGGATTGCTGGCATCATTGAACGGCTTATGGGAACCGCAACCCTGCATCTATGTGAATGGTCATCCTGTCAAGGTCAGCGAAAAACACCGGGTGATTCTTACCGGCAATCCCGATCATTATTCCGGGCGCCAAATGGACCCGGCCCTGAAAGAGAAACTGCCCAGAGCTTACTACCCTCGCCTGGATCAGGCATTCCTTCGCGACAGGGTAGTGGAGCCGGCTCTGGTCAGGCATTTACAACGGCATCTGCCGGAGCAGCAAATAAACGACATTGCACACAGTGCCAGCAAGAGTGTGATGGCACTGTGGCAATTTTATCAGGAGCTGTTGTCCGGGCATGAATTTACTCCCAGGGATTTAACGGATATCTGCAGTTGGGTGGGTTGGTATCTGGATCGTGCCTTATCCAAAGAAGACAGTGCCAGCTGTGAGCAATTGAACAGTTTGATCCGGCAAAGTTTCCGGGATCTACTGGGTCCCGAAATCACCGAGACTCAACAGGATGCCCTTTCGGCACTGGAAATCTGGTTTGCTGCACGCTACCACCCGGACAACACCCTGCGCGACAGAGTTCATAACCAAACCTTGCCAGACATTCTGCAGGACTTCAGAACATTGACCAAAGAAATCCGACCTGAGTTTGATACCTCCGGATCGGCGGTCATTGAGCTGGCACAACGGCTTGGACAGGATTTAAGCCGCGCTCAGCAGGCTTATCATCTCAACATAAAACACGGCGGACGACAGGCGACGCTGATTGAAGGTCCGGCTGGACGGGGTAAGGATGCCACGCTGAATCTTATGATCGAAAGTATCAAACAGCAGGCTGAACAACAGGGAGAGTCGATGCCGGAAGTTTTTCTCCTGAATGCCTGTGATTGTTCCTGGGACAAAGTGTGTGAAGCCATCCAGAAGGCAAAAGTCGATGGCGGCATCGTTGTAATTTCGGAGATGAACCTGATCGACAGCCAGCACCTGGAAGGGGAGTTGAACGATATTCTGGCCGGTGACGCCCATCCGGGTTTCCACCTGTTTGCCACCATCAACCCGCCTGAGTACAGCGGGCGAAAACCCTTATCACCGGCGCTGAAAGGGCGTTTCAGGCATTTGCCGATCCGGCAGTACAGCTCGACCGAATTACAGACCATTGCCGAAAAAGTCTTGCCAGCGAACGAGCAGGGAAAAATCATGGCTAAACGGTTGACTGAAAAACATTGTCGTTTAAGAACCTGCCTGCAACGGAAAGACCTGCCGTTACAACCGACCAGTCGCGATTTACAGAATGTCGCGATGGCTGTTAACAGAGAAGGCGATTTTAGCGAAAAAGCACTTCGTCAATGCCTCAATCAGCACTACCGACTTTACCTGATGGCTGCAAAACTATCGCTGGAGGAACTGCCAGATCCATCAGCTATTGCCATGAGTAATGGTGAGTTTGATTCCGGACTTTGCAAATGGTTAAACCAAACAATATCGGACATTGATCGTCCGTGGTTGATACGACGCAGTTATCTCAACAGTACGGATGAGAAACGCCATGAAATGCTTATTGATGCTGATCTGAATGCAAAGGAAGCCAGAACGGAGATCATCAAAAGACTGGCTCAGGCCCGGTGGCGGGCATCCGGTCTTTCCCTGAAACCGGATGAATCGGACGATATCCTCACCCAGGCACGGTACCGACACTGGCAGCAACGCTGGTTTGATCGTAACTTTTGCCAGACAGGCATGGACGCCAATAGCGTCTTTCCCCTCTCGGAAGAACAGGAACAAACGCTGAAATTACCAGCTTCCCAGCCTTATCTTCAGGACGCTGAACAGCGGATAGCGGCATGGAATGCCCATGACGTTAAACTATGTGACATTAAACTATGGCCTGCATTTTGGCATCAGATGGGCGGTCTGCAGAACCTTCGGGTTGACGGTTGCAGTAACCAAGTGTCAGCTGTTGGCGGTGATAAGGCTCCTGAACCCTACAATCCCGAAGTCCACGAGAATCAGGCTCCGACATTGGATCGGACAACGGACTATGAGTGCCAGGAGATACCACAACTTGAGGATTATAAAATTTTTAAGACACAGAGCCCTTCCTATATGTATCGCTGGCGGGCAAAGGATATTTATGTGTCTGCTGAGGGTGAGGTTAAAGAGATCGATCTTAATGATAAAGACATTGATGGCTTCGAAAACCTCATACCGACCCGGTTGCCGGGGCCTGATCAGCAACTGACATTAACCAGAGATCAAACGCTGGCGACTTTTAACCGGATATCGGGCAATGGTCGACATGCATTGCCCAGCCTGACAGTTAATGACTATATCGTGGCCCTGCGTTTAAAACCTGATGTGCCATTTACCCTGGTCAGGAACCGATATACCGGTCTTCATACACTGACTGTTACTGAGGTCCAGGCCAACCAGCGTATTCACCTGGCTTATGTCGTAGAATCCAGAGAGCCGGGCAAAAAAACGCCTGCCAAAGGAACCCGTGCGGAACGATCAACATGGTTTGACAGCCACTGTTCAGAAGGTATCAAAACCGTACTGGATGAACTGTTCGCGAGAACTGACCACCCATCCGAAGTAAAGATGCTGTTGCGGCAAATAAAATCCCCTAAAAACACGCTGCAACGAATCAGGGCGATCACGGACTATTGCCGACTGTTTTCGGGTAAGGTTCAACCAGAGCGCCATGAAAATTTCTTTAAATTCCTTGTAACACAGCGGCAAGGGCACTGTCTTCATCGTGTGCCTGTTTTTATTGCTTTTTGTCGTTATTTCGGGATTCCCTGTCGAAAGATTCAAAGCGCTATTCACTCATTTGCCGAGTACTCCGTGGATGACGGTCAAACCTGGAAATCCGTGGATTTGGGTGGAGCACCTTTCAAGGCAATAGAAATCCTGTCTGCTTTCCAGCCCAACAGAAAGATCCGTTGTTCCAGCGATGAGTCAAAGAAGATTGAGGCTTTCCTGAAAGGGGGTGATTTGGCCCAAAAGCAAGCTCTGGCTAAAAACCTTGGCGTGAGTCTGGAGGAGCTGAACAAAGCCCTTGAGAAAAACAGTGCATTGCCGGAAACCCATTCAGGTAATTCCAAAATGGTAAAGAACCCTCGGCAGGAAAACAATTTAGCCGGTTTTCTCATGGGAGTCTCAATGCTGGAGACATTGGAAACCAAAGCACTGATCGATCAGGAAATGGACTTTAAACTGATGAGAGGAGCATTAATGCACATATTGTGCAACAGTGTTGAATATCAGGTCATTGAACGACTCAAGTCAATCCATTCGACAGTGATTGATCAGGCCGAAGCAAGCAGTTTAAAGTGGATAATGACATTGCTGCACATATTGCAAGACATCGACATAACCAGACTTTCGGCTATCCACCTGGCACTTGGTGCCATGGAATTGGGTTGGCTGGATCCAGTGCACTTTGACAACCGTCTCTGGGGATTTGATAGATATCACCAGATATTTGTGCGTCTGGAAGGCGTCGATGAACTGAAGGTTAAAGCCGCTGATTGCCTGAAAAAATGGTATAAGCATGTATTCAGGAAAAAAAGTAGCCCTGCATGGCGGTTGGCTTACAGGAACTTCCGGGAGAAAGAAGGTGATGCCTTATTGGTCACTCACTGTCATAACGGGCTTTCGCAGTCTTTTGAAGATTTCATTATCAGTCGGTCTTTAGGGACCGGCTGGTCGAACGAACCTGAGGGTATGCCGAATATAGAACGAATGCTGGTGCACTCGCCTGCGTTTCCAAAGTTAATCTCGGGCAAGGCGAACCACCGTCCGGTGATTATCATGGGGCAGCCTTCCTGGAACAGCACTGTGATTAATGAAAGGGTCGAAGCCCTGTTGCAACGAAAAGTTGACAATAGCCCGGAATTGAAACAGTTATTGGAAAAAGCCATACAACAGCCCTTTGACGTATTAAGGCAGAATCAGAAGCTTTTAGATGATTTAAGAGCCATATACAGGCGGGCAATTCAGCAGGCCTTTAGTCATTACCTGTATGAAGTGACGCATTCGAAAGGTGGTAGCTTAACGTATTGTTGGGCCGATGCTACCGTGAAGCCTGAAATTGATAAACCATACAAATATGGAGCTCGTGATCCATCCTCACCGAAACAGCTGTATGCCATGATGTCTGAAATCAACAGCTCTTCCTGGTTTCAGGAATATGGCAGGGATGCCTACTTGCGCCAGGCATTCAACGACAGTAACGCTCTGATACTCAAATCCGGTGAGCTGACAAAAATTGCCGAAGAGTTTTTGAACAGCGTGAATTTGGATTCGCTTTATGAGTCACTGGATACAGACTGACACTCCCCGCCCTATCGGGCGAGGGTTCTTGATCGCTCAAGAACGTTTCTGTTTCATAGTTCGTTGCTCAGGGAACAGGCTTGGTTATCGCATAAAAGTTCCACAGTGGGAGCTTTTACGATGGCGAATCAACCCATGCTCCCCAAGTCTCACACAAACTCCACAGACTTAACATCCCGTCTGCCCGACGGTAGGTCTACAAGAGACAGGACAAAAGGTAGCAGTTTACCTGCAAACACTCAACCGGAACGCTCTACGCGTTCCCGCCTTATATCCCCGCCCGCATTGGGCGAGGCTTTACGGCGAAACTGGTAAACAAACCGTCCCTTTAATTCCTTGAGTCCCTCAGGACATTGCCCATATTTTCTGTTTACCATTTCCCTGTGCAACCGGGCCCGGCCTTTATTACCACTAAAATGGAACTTTCATACAAACTGAAAGTCCAATAACTAATCAGTTTCACTTTAGTTGTTCAAATGACAGTGGGGAAATATTGACTATGGACGGTCGTATTGATGTAAAAATATATAAACTCGGTCCTGAGAGTGGCGTGCCGGTCAAGATAGCAAAGCCGGATTTATCTTCAGAGGAAACGAAGGATGTAGGAATCTGCTCAGAAGTAAGCGCCAAACTAAAGATTTCACCCTGTCCGGTGAACTTGCCTGACAAAGCAAGAACCGTATCAGCAATGGAGTTCTCGCTCCAAAAGACCCCTCATGCCTTCGATTTTCGTTTTGTTACCAGTGATGATGAAGTTCGCCAGCTTCTGATTACCCAGACCTCCGATGCGCATCGGGACGTCACCCTTATTTCCCACCCCGATGACCTTTCACAGGCTAATCTGGTGAGCCGGTTGAGCATTGCCGCCGACGGTCACCACACTCTGGGCTCTGGCAAGCTCTTTGAAGGTTCAAAGCCACTGACGCTGGTGATGGATATCCGAAAACTCACCAGCGACGAGCTGCCAAAGTTTAACGATCTGCTGGACCCGGATAATCCCTGTCTGTACGACAAAGTCAGCCAGAAGAAACGCCCTCTGGGTGAGCATGTTTCTCTATTGGTTCTGGCCAGCCCGGCCCAGCTGGCATCGGTTGGCCAGAGCGACGAGGCTCCCGCGGCCGGCGCTCCGGGTGCTGATTTCTGGCGGCGAATTAATCGACCGGAAAATACCTGGTGGTTCGATGCTCAGACCGGCAATGAACCATCGATGGACATCGACAAGATTCCTCCGGTATTGACTGAATTCCCCGCCGAAAGTGTTACGGATGACGGCAATACTGTTCTTATTGACTGTCACTTACACAATAACTGGCGGCAGTTACTTCTGGGTGGCCCCGGAGCGGATCAACAGGGGCGAATCCAGCACGTCCCCGGCAAGCTCGAGTCACTAAGGTCAGGTCAACGGGTGATTCTGAAAGGGGCTAACTGGCAGGATCTGATATTTGAACAGACCATTCGACAGATGCTGGCGCAAAAATGTTTTGAGAGCAATGGCAAGGTCTGCCAGTTACCCGACGATGTTCTGTTTTATCAGATGCCCGTAGGAAATAACGAACTTCATTCGCTGTTCCAAAGCCTGTCTCACTCTGATGAGGAAAGACTTTCCCATAAGGTGCCAGCAAACCGGATCATCATTAACCAGAGTAATATCAGGGAATGGCTGAGCCCGATTGCCATTGCCCCGGAAGGCTACGCAGTCCCTAACACCTGTCTGTTGGAACAAATTCGGGCGGGTGGTTTGGTCACTGTGACGTCTCCCCTCACAGAGGCATATTGGTTTCGTTTGCTGGGCTCACTGCAGACGATTCGCGAGGCGACCGGCCTTGAGCCCCAACTTCAGGTAGCTCATTCAAAACAGCAGCCAAACGCCCTGGGACTGGCAGAAAACGATGAGCACTCTGTGTCCTGCCTGTCCTGCCCAGAAGAAAAAATCAGCGATCAGGCCGCGTTTAGTATCGTCAGTTACCAGCAAGCTGCCCAAGCCAGTCACTGGATCAATAATCAGCCGGAAGCACCTCTGGTCATTCAGGTCAATGAACAGACCCGCTTCAGTCAGCTATTTGATAATATCCATATCGCCTCGGAACAAAAGGCGCATTTTGGACAACGTCGGAGTGCATTGCAGATAGCGTTGACCGCTGGCAAGCCGGTGGTACTCCTGGGGCTGGAAAGCAATCCAACACTTGCGCAGCTTCTGGAGCCCCTGGCCGTAGGCCAACCTCTTTTAGTAAATGGCCAATTACAGACTTACCCAAAGACTCAGGTCACAATACTCTGGCCTGAGTCCTTGCAAAAACCCTTTTCAGTATTTGGTTCGATGGTCGCCACGGGTAAGCCCTGTCCTGCGGTCGATATCTGGGATATCAATGCTATCAGGCATGATATCCCCCGGGCCGATCTGCCAGAACAAGCGCTTCATAGACTTTATGAAGCATTTGCAACGGTACCTGCCGACCTTTGCAACCCTCTGCCTGAAATAACCGAAGAATTGCTGAATAACCTGATACTGGCTGCCCGGCGAGCACGGCAGGTTGACCGGTCCCCACAGCTGCTGCCCTGCCACTGGCGTAAGGCTATCAACAGCGTTATCACCCATGGTACCCGGCAGAATCCGTCAGTGCGTGATTTTATGAAAGTGGCTTGTTGGCAGTTACTGCCCGATGTTCATGAGGATCAGACCGCTTCGGTAGATCCGTACCAGTTAACTGCCATCATCAGTAGTGCTCCGCGGTTGGATAGAAAGTTTTTGAAACAAAACCTGTGGCCACTGGCCAGAGCCTTTGACCCGAGCGTATTTAAACTATTCCAACTGTCCTATAAAAATCCATTTCCATTGCATCATAGAGAAGCAGTTCCAGACAAACTCTGTGCCCTGATTCTGGCCCATGGGCCTGACGAACATCGACAGGCAATGGCGCATCAGTTAGGAGTCAGTCCGGCGGCAGCAAAGCGATATAGACAGTTAGCCATCAGACCATCAAAACAAATTAAACGTTTGCAGGATGCATTGGCTAACGGCTGGCAGTTAACTTTGCCATTGGGGCAGACCCGATCCGATGCCATTCAGGCTCTGGCCAGCGATTGTTTTCACATAGCCAGAACAGCGAATTCCAGGACAGAAGGCATTGAACGTATAAAGCATCGACTGGCTGAATCACTGGCATGGCAGGGTTCCACTGATATGCCCTTGTCAGCACTGGCCCGGGATCTTTATCACGGTGAGATAAGTCAGAAGGATCGTGAAAGTCGTCGCTTATCCCGACTCCATGACCGGCTTACGGACTCTCCTGTTATATTCCTGCAGGGGGAAACCGGCACCGGAAAAAGTTACTTTTCCGCCAAAATGGCGAAAGCTTCAGGGCAGGCTATGGTCATTTCCCTTGGGCCTTCCGACAGCGAACAGACCCTGATGAAACGCTGGCAATGGCAACAACACGCCAATGGTGACCGCTCTATGGTGCAGCAAAACCGGGCGCTGATGGAATGGGCCAAGACCAAATCCGACAAAGGCGGAGGCTGTGATGGAAAAGAATACATCACCCTGGTTGTGGATGAAGCCAACCTTGCCAAAACCGGATTACTGGCATCATTGAGTGGCTTATGGGAACCGCAGCCCTGCATCTATGTAAATGGTCATCCTGTCAAAGTCAGCCCGAAACACCGGGTGATTCTCACCGGTAACCCCGATCATTACGCCGGGCGCCAAATGGACCCGACCCTGAAAGAGAAACTGCCCAGAGCTTACTACCCACGCCTGGATCAGGCATTCCTTCGGGACCAGGTAGTGGAACCGGCTCTGGTCAATCAGTTACAACGGCATCTGTCGGAGTCTGAAATAAACGACATTGCACGCATTACCGCAGAGAGCGTTATGGCACTCTGGCAATATTATCAGGAACTCTTGCCCGAGCATGAGTTTACCCCCAGGGATTTAACGGATATCTGCAGTTGGGTGGGTTGGTATCTGGATCGTGCGTTATCCAAAGGAGACAGTGCCAGCTGTGAGCAAATAAACAGTTTGATCCAACATAGTTTTCGGGATGTACTGGGGCCCGAAATCACCGAAACTCATCAGGATGCCCTGTCGGCACTGGAAACCTGGTTTGCTGCGCGCTACCACCCGGACAATACCCTGAGCAACAAAGTATATAACCACACCCTGCAGGATATGCAGCAGACCTTCGGTATAGTCAGCAAAAAAATCCGACCAGACTTTGATACCTCCGGATCGGCAGTCCGTGAACTGGTGCAGTGGCTTGGGCAGGATTTAAGCCGCAGTCAGCAGGCTTATTATCACGACAGAAAACACGGCGGTCGTCAGGCAACGCTGATTGAAGGCCCGGCTGGACGGGGTAAAGATGCCACATTGGACCTGGTGATTGAAAGTGTCAGAAAGCAGGCTAAGCGACGGGGAGAGTCCATGCCTGAAGTTTATCTCCTGAATGCCTGTGATTGTTCCTGGGACAAAGTGTGTGAAAAGATCCAGAAAGCAAAAGTCGATGGCGGCATCGTGGTGATTTCGGAAATGAACCTGATCGACAGCCAGCATCTGGAAGGTGAGTTAAACGATATTCTGGCCGGTGACGCCCATCCGGGTTTCCACCTGTTTGCCACCATCAACCCGCCTGAGTACAGCGGGCGAAAACCCTTATCACCGGCGCTGAAAGGGCGTTTCCGGCATTTGCCCATCCGGCAGTACAACGCGACCGAATTACAGACCATTGCCGAAAAAGTGTTGCCAGAGTCCTCACAAGGGACATTCGCCGCCAAGACGCTAATAGAAAAACATTGTCGTTTAATGGCTCACCTGCAACTCAAAAAACTGCCATTGCAACCGACCAGCCTTGATTTACAGAATGTTGCCAAGGCTATCACCAGTGCTGGCGATTTTAGCGAAAAAGCCGTTCATCAATGCCTCAATCAGCACTATCGGCTTTATCTGATGGCCGCCAACTTATCGCTGGAGGAACTCCCCGGGCTATCGGCTATTGCCATGAATAAAGCAGCGCTTGACCCTGAAATGAGCGAATGGTTCTACCAAAGGGTATCGGGCATTGATCGTCCGTGGTTAATACGACACAGTGATCACAACAGTGTTGATGAAAATCGCCATGAAATTCGTTTTAACACTCGTCTGGATAAAGAGAAAGCCAAAGCGGAAATCATCAAGGAGGTGGCTCAGGTCAGGTGGCGAGCATCAGGTCTTCCCCTGAAGCCGAAGCACTCAGACGACATTCTCACACAGGCACTATACAGACACTGGCAACAACGCTGGTTTACGGGTGATTTTGGCCGAACGGGCGTGGACGCTAACAGCGTATTCCCCCTGACAGAAGAACAGAAACAAACGCTGAAATTGTCAACTAACCAGCCTTATCTTAAGGCAGCTGATGCGCGGATAAGGGCATGGAAAACCAATGAAGTTCAATGGTGGCCTGCGTTATGGCATCAGATCAGTGATCTGCCGAACCACCTGATGGACGATTTTATCAACGAAGCATCCGCTATTGACGGTGATAAGGCTCCTCAACAAGACAAGCCAGAAGTCCACGAGAAACAGGCTTCGGCATTGGCTCAGAAGAGTAACCACGAGCCGCAAGTTAATAACGCGTTGGCTATTTACAGTGATAAGGCTCCGGCATTGGCTCAGAGAAGGAACCATGAGCCGCAATCTGTTAATAACGCGTTGGCTATTTACAGTAATAAGGCTCCTGAAAAATACATTCCGGAAGTCCATGAGAAAAAGGCTCCGGCATTGGACACATCAACAAACTATCAGAAGCTGGCAAAACCAAAATATGACGATTATGTTATTTTTGACAAGCCTGGCCTCTTTACCGGGACCTATCGGTGGATTGCAGAGGATATTTATGTGACTGCCGGGGGCGAAGTCAAAACGATCAGCATTAATGATAAACACTTGCAGGGAGCCGAAGTCCTTATACCTGCCCGGTTACCAAGGCAGGACCAGGAAGTGATATTAGCCAGCAACCAAACACTGGCAACCTTTTATATGACATCAAAAGATGGTCAATATCCATTGCCCAGCCTGACAGCTAACGACCGTATCCCGGCCCTGTGCATAGAACCCAACCTGCCCTTCACACTGCTCAGGGACCGATATACCGGTCTTCACACACTATTTGTTCCAGAAGCCAAAGCCGACCAGAGCATAAGAATTGCTTATGTCGTAGAACCCGGAGAAGCGGGTAAAAAAATACCTGCTAAAGAAGTCCGACCAGCACCATCAAAACGTTTTGACGCCCACTGTTGCGAAGGTATGAAAACAGTGTTGAACAAAGTGTTTGTATCCATTAACGAACAACCACTCAAAGTAAAGCGGCTTTTGGAGACAATAGAAAACGCTGAAGACATAAAGCAACGCATTCAGGCAATCAGGGACTATTGCAAACTGTTTTCCGGTGTTGCTGTACCAGAGCGCAATAAAAATTTCTTTCAATTCCTCGTAATGCAGCGGCAAGGCAAATGCTGTCATCGTGTGCCTGTTTTTATCGCTTTTTGTCGTTATTTTGGCATTTCATGCCGACAAATATCTAATCATATCCACGCCTTTGCAGAGTATTCCCCGGATGGCGGTCAAACCTGGAAGCCAGTGGACTTGGGCGGGTCACCTATCGAAGCAACAAAAATCAAATATGGCTTCCAGCCCAACAGAAGGGTCAGAGATTCTGGCACTGAGTTAAGGAAGATCCGGGATCTCCTGAAAGGGGCTTCTTTAACAGAACAGCAAGTACTGGCTGAAACCTGCGGCATCAGCCCTGGTAAACTCAACAAAGCCCTTAAGACAAAGGGGGCATTACCAAACCTATATCTGAGTACTTACGACCGGGTAAAGAAGCTTTGGGAGAGAAAAGATTTAATCGGTTTCTCCATGGGGGTTTCAATGTTACTGGAGATAGAGGCAGTGGACGATTGCGAGAAGCGACTTGTCAGAGGCATGCTTGACTCTGAGTCCGACAGCAAGCGGTTGTCTGAGGCAGTACAACAAATATTGTCCAACAGTGATGAAGATCAGGTCACTGAACTACTCAAGTCACTCCATTCTAAAATGATTGATCAGTCCGGAGCATGTCCTCGCAAGTGGTTGAATTCGATAGTGAACATATTGACAGACAGTGACTTGACGAATCCTTCGGTTATTCACTTTGCCCATGAAGCCCTGAAATCAGGTTGGCTGGATCCACTGCCGCCCAGTATGGGTTATTTTATTAAGGCCATTCGACATCATGAGCTGTTGGTGCGTCTGGAAGGCGTCGATGAGCTGAAGGTTAAAGCCACCCGTTGCCTGAAAATGTGGTACAGGGAATTGTTGTCCAGGGAAAAAAATAGTCAGGCATGGCAACTTACTTATCAACGTTTCAAAAAGGAAAATGTTGGTGGCTTTTTCGTCACTCATTGTCATGGCGGGTTTTCGCCAACCCTTGAAGCTAACATGGTCAATACATCTTTACAGATCACCTGGACGGATGAACCCGGTGGGGTTCCGAATATAGAACGTATGTTGGTGCACCACCCCGCGTTTGTGCAGTCAAACTCGGGCAAAGCGGACTACCGACCGGTGATTATCCTGGGACCTTGCCATTGGAGCAGAAAATTGCAGGAAAAGGCCGAAGCTCTGTTTCAAAGAAAAGTTGATACCAGACCCGACTTGAAGCAGTTATTGGAAAAACACGAACTGAAGCCCTTTGAGGTTTCACCGGAGAAAGAAAGACTTTTGGATGATTTAAAAGACAAATGCGAACGAGCAATTGAGCAGGTCTTCATTCATTACCTGTATGGAGTGACATGCTCGAAAAGCAGTTGTTTAACCTATTGTTGGGGCGGGGTCGGCAGGACAGAGGACTACTTCGGTGCTCATGATCCATCCTCACCAGAAGAGCTATATGCCATGATGAATAAAATTAACAGCTCTTACTGTTTTCAGAAATCTGTTAAGGATGACTACTTAAGGCAGGTGCAAAACGCCAGTAACGCTCTGATCCTCAGATCCCATGAACTGACAAAAATTGCCGAAGAGTTTGTGAGCAACGTGAATTTAAATTCGCTTTATGACTCATTGGATACGTGATCCTGGTTTGTTCGTCATGAGTTTTTCGAGATTGGTGACTTGCTTCCATAGTCCATCCAAAGGGAACTTCCGTCCTGTCTGAAGGTCAAATTATTAAGGAATTTTAATAAAGGCCTGTAAGATAACAGGAGGGAAACTGACTATGGATGGTCGGATTGGTCCAGCTACAATCAAACACGCCTTTGATGATAACCCTCTTCATAGTGGCTTTTCAGCCAGGTTAGCAAAGCTGGATTTATCATCAGAGGCAAATAATAATGCAGGAATCTGCACTGAAGTCAGGTCCCAACTGAAGCGATCGCCATCTTCGCAGAGAATGCCTGACAAAAAGAGAACCGTCTCCTCGACGGATTCCTCGCGCCAAAAGGCGACTCATTCCTTCGATTTTCGTTTTGTTGACAGTGATGATGAAGTTCGTCGGCTTTTAAGTGCCCAGACCGACGATGCACATCGGGATGTCACCGTTATTTCCCATCCCGATGACCTCTCACAGGCTAATCTGGTGAGCCGGTTGAGCATTGCCACCGACGGTCGCCACACTCTGGGTTTTGGCAAGCTCTTTGAAGGTTCAAGGCCACTGACGCTGGTGATGGATATCCGAAAACTCACCAGTGATGAACTGCCAAAGTTTAATGATCTGCTGGACCCGGATAGCCCTTGCCTGTACGACAAAGTCAACCAGAAGAAACGCCCTCTGGGCGAGCATGTTTCTCTATTGGTTCTGGCAGAGCCTGGGCAGCTGGCATCGGTTGGCCAGAGCGATGAAGCACCCGGTGCTGATTTCTGGCGACGAATTAACCGACCGGGAAATACCTGGCAATTCGATGCGCAGACCGGCAAGAACCCATCAATAGAGATAGACTTGGTTCCTCCCTTATTGCCTGAATGCACCAGTGCCGAAAGTGCTATAAACGACAATACCATTATTATTAACTGTCACTTGCACAGCAACTGGCGACAGTTGCTGCTGGGTGGCCCCGGAGTGGATCAACAGGGGCGAATCCAGCACCTCCCTGGCAGGCTTGAGTCATTGAGGGCCGGACAAAGAGTGATTCTGAAAGGCGCCAACTGGCAGGATCTCGCCTTTGAACAGACGATTCGGCAAATGCTGGCGCAGAAGTGCTTTGAGAGCAATGGGGAAATCTGTCCATTACCCGACGATGTTCAGTTTTATCAGATGCCGGTAGGGAAGGACGAGCTTCATTCACTGTTCCAGAGTCTGTCCCATTCTTTATCAGGCAACCCTGTCATCATTAACGAGAGTAATATTGCCCAATGGCTGAGCCCGATTGCCATTGCCCCGGAAGGCTATGCAGTACCCAACACCTGTCTGTTGGAACAGGTTCGGGCCGGTGGTACCGTAACTGTAACGTCTCCACTCACTGAGGCACATTGGTTCCGTTTGCTGGGCTCACTGCAGGCGATTCGTGAGACGACCGGCCTTGAGCCCGGACTTCAGGTGGCTCATTCAAAACAGCAGCCCAAAGCCCTGGGGTTGGAAGAAAACGATGCATACCCTCTGCCCGAGCCACAGGAAAAAGTCAGCGATCACCGTGCCTTTAACACGGTGACGTATCAACAACATGCCCAGGCAAGTTATTGGATTAGTCATCAACCGCAAGCCCCCCTGGTCATTCAGATCAATGAACAATCCGGCCTCAGCGAGCTGTTTGATAATATCCACATCACCTCGGAAAAAAAGGCGCATTTTGGACGACGTCCGAGTGACTTGCAGAAGGCTTTGACCGCTGGCAAACCGGTGGTATTCAGAGGGCTGGAAACTAATCCAACACTTCAGCAGCTTCTGGAACCCCTGATTATTGGGCAACCTCTGTTGCTGAATGGCCAATTACAAACCTACCCAGAGGCTCAAGTCACCGTACTCTGGCCCGGGCTTGTGAAAAGCCCCTCTTCAGTATTTAATTCGATGGTTGCCAAGGGTAAACCCTGTCCTGAGGTCGATCTCTGGGATCTCAATGCGGACAAGCATAAAATCTCCCGGTCTGAGCTGCCGGAACAGGCGCTTAATGAACTTTACAAAGCCTTTAAAACCGTACCTGCCAACCTTTGTAACCCTCTGCCTGAAATAACCGAAGGGTTATTGAATAACCTGATACTGGCTGCCCGGCGAGCACAGCAGGTTGATCAGTCCTCACAACTGCTGCCCTGCCACTGGCGCAGGGCCATCAATAGTGTTATCACCCATGGTACCCGACAGAATCCGTCCGTGCGTGATTTTATGAAAGTGGCCTGCTGGCACTTGTTACCGGATAAGGATCAATCTCCCTCGGTAGACCCGGATCGGTTAAATGCCGTCATCAATAGTGCCCCGCAGTTGGATAGAGCGTTTGTGAAGCAAAACCTGTGGCAACTGGCCAGAGCCTTTAACCCGGAGGTATTCAGGGCCGCTGGATTGATTAAAGGATTGCAACTGTCCTATGAAAATCCATTGCCATACAGGGATGCAAAAGAAATTCTGGACAGGCTCTGTGCCATCATCGTGGCCTGTCGGCCTGAGCAACAGCGAAACGCTTTAGCGTTCCAGTTGCAAGTCGAACCGTCGGCAGCGAAGCCCTGGCAATCGTTAGCCATCAGGCCAACAGGTCAGATTAAACGTTTGCAAGATGCGCTGGCTTCTGGCTGGCATTTACCTTTGTCACCAGGGCAGACCCGATCCGATGCTATTCAGACACTGGCCACCGATTGTTTTCATAGGGCCAGGACAGCGAATTCTGAGGCAGAAGGCATTGAACGCATAGAAAGTCGGCTGTTTGAATCACTGAAATGGCAGGGTTCCGCTGATAAGCCCCTGTCAGCACTGGCCAAAGATCTTTGTCATGGCGAGATAGGTCAGAAGGACCGTGAAAGTCGTCGATTATCCCGACTCCATGACCGGCTCACAGACTCTCCGGTTATATTCCTGCAGGGAGAAACCGGCACCGGGAAAAGTTACTTTTCTGCCAAAATGGCGAAGGCTTCAGGGCAGGCTTCGGTGTTGTCCCTTGGACCTTCTGACGGCGAACAGACCCTGATGAAACGCTGGCAGTGGCAACAAGAGGCCGACGGCGACCGCTCTATGGCGCAGCAAAACCAGGCATTGATGGAATGGGCCAATACCAAATCCGACAAAGATGGAGGCTATGTCACCCTGGTTCTGGATGAAGCTAACCTCACCAAAACCGGATTACTGGCATCATTGAACGGCTTATGGGAACCACAACCCTGCATTTACGTGAATGGTCATCCTGTCGAAGTCAGCCCAAAACACCGGGTGATTCTCACCGGTAACCCGGATCATTACGCCGGGCGCCAGCTCGACCCGGTCCTGAAAGAGAAATTGCCCAGGGCTTACTACCCACGCCTGGATCAGGCTTTCCTTCGCAACAGAGTGGTGGAACCTGCTCTGGTCAATCAGTTACAGCGACATCTGTCAGAGCCTGTAATAAACGACATCGCACGCATTACCACCGAGAGCGTGATGGCACTGTGGCAATATTATCAGGAACTCTTGCCCGAGCATGAGTTTACCCCCAGGGATTTGACGGATATCTGCAGTTGGGTGGGCTGGTATCTGGATCGTGCGCTGCCCGCAGGTGAGAATGTTACCTGCAAGCAAGTGAACGGTTTGATCCAGCAAAGTTTTCGCGATCTTCTGGGTCCTGAAATCACCGAAACTCATCAGGATGCCCTGCAGGCACTGGAAATCTGGTTTGCTGCCCGTTACGAAGTGGACAACTCCCTGCGTGACAAAGTTCATAAACATACACTGCCGTATATTCAGCAGACCTTCGAAACATTAACCAAAGCAATCCGACCTGAGTTTGATACCTCCGGATCAGCAGTCAGTCAACTGGTGCAACAGCTTGGGCAGGATTTTAGTCGCTGTCAGCAGGCTTATCATCGCAAGATAAAACACGGCGGTCGTCAGGCAACACTGATTGAAGGCCCGGCTGGGCGAGGTAAAGATGCTACGCTAAATCTTCTGATCAAAAGTCTCAGACAGCAGGCTCAGCAACGGCAAGAGTCCACGCCCGAAGTCTATCTCCTGAATGCCTGTGATTGTTCCTGGGACAAACTATGTGAAGCGATTCAGAAGGCAAAAGAGGAAGGCGGCATCGTGGTGATTTCGGAAATGAATCTGATCGACAGCCAGCATCTGGAAGGTGAGTTAAACGGTATTCTGGCCGGTGATGCTCATCCGGGTTTCCACCTGTTTGCTACTATCAACCCGCCAGAGTATAGCGGGCGAAAACCCTTATCACCGGCGCTGAAAGGGCGTTTTCGGCATTTGCCCATCCGGCAGTATAACCCGACCGAATTGCAGACCATTGCCGAAAAAGTGTTGCCAGAGTCCTCAGAAGGGACATTCGCCGCTAAAATGCTAACAGAAAAGCATTGTCGTCTAAGAGCTCACCTGCAACACAAAAAACTGCCGTTGCAGCCCACCAGCCTTGATTTACAGAATGTTGCCATGGCTATCACCAGTGGTGGTGATTTTAGCGAAAAAGCCGTTCATCAATGTCTCAATCGACACTACCGACTTTATCTGATGGCTGCCAACATAACGCTGGAGAAACTGCCCAAGTCTTCAGCTCTTGCCATGGGGAAAAGTGAATTTGATTCCGGACTCTGCCGTTGGTTCAATGAAACGGTATCGGGCATTGATCGTCCGTGGTTGATACGAGGCAGTCATCTCAACAGTGTTAATGAAAAAAAACATGAAATCCTTGTTAACACTCAGCGGGATGAAAAGGAAGCCAGAACGGAACTCATCAAGAGCATGGCTCAGGCAAAGTGGCAGTCATCAGGCCTTCCCCTGAATTCGGACGATATTCTCACCGGGGCACTCTACCGACACTGGCAGCAAAGCTGGTTTAGCAATCATTTTGGCCGGACGAACGTGGACGCTAACAGCGTATTTCCCCTGACGGAAGAACAGCAACAAACGCTGAAAATGTCAGCTAACCAGCCTTATCTTCAGGCCGCTGATCAGCAGATAAGGGCGTGGAAAGCCGGTGAAGTCCAATGGCGGCCTGCGTTCTGGCATCAGATCAATGATCTGCCGAACCATCTGGCAGACGATTTTATCAAAGTCGACGAGAAACAGGCTTCGCCATTGGATCAGAGAAAAAACCATAAGTCACAACCTGTTGACCAGACGTTGACTGCTTACGCTGATAAGGCGCCTGAACAAGACAAGCCAGAAGTCCACGAGAAACAGGCTTCGCCACTGGATCAGAGAAAAAACCATGAGTCACAACCTGTTGACCAGACGTTGACTGTTTACGCTGATAAGGCGCCTGAAAAATACATTGCAGAAGCCTACGAGGAACAGGCTAAGACATTGGAACGGAGCACGGACTACGATAACCAGGAGGAGCCACACTTCAAAGAGCATATAGTTTTTCTTACGCAGAACCCTTCTTCCCGGATGGATCGCTGGTGCGCATGGGATGTTTATGTGTCTGCTCAAGGCGATGTCAAATGGATCAATATTAGTGATCAACACATGCAGGGGGTCGAAGTTCTCATACCAGACCGGTTACCACAACGTGACCAGGAAGTGACATTAGCCAGCAACCAGACGCTGGCAACCATTAAGATGACATCAAACAATGGTCAATACCCATTGCCAAGCCTGGCGCCTGACGACTGTATCCTGGCCCTGCGTACAGAACCCCATTCGTCGTTTACCCTGTTCAGGGATTGCTATACCGGGTTTCACACAGTGTTTATTCCAAACTCCGGAGCCAACCAGAGTATTGAATTTACTTATGTCGTAGAGTCCGGACAAACGGGCAAAAAAACACCTGCTGAAGACTTCCGACCAGCCCATTCAACACGTTTTGACGTCCGCTGTTCAGAAACTATGAAAACAGTACTGAAGGGAGTGCTTGATAACATTGAGCAACAACCAACCGAAGTACAGGTGCCTTTGCAGAGAATAAAAAACGCTAAAAGCACGATGCAACGCATTGAGGCGATCGAGAACTATTGCCGAGGATTTTCCTGTGATGCTTTGCCAGAGCACAATAAAAATTTCTTTCATTTCCTCGTAACACAGCGGCAAGGTAACTGTACACATCGTTCGTCTGTATTTGTTGCTTTTTGTCGCTATTTTGGCATTCCATGTCGGCAAATCAATAACCCTGTCCACGCCTTTGCCGAGTGTTCCCCGGATAGAGGCCAAACCTGGGAGACAGTGGACTTGGGCGGAAAATCTGGCAAGTTAACTGAAATCTTACCTCAGTTCCAGCCTGTCAACAGGGTCCGTTGCTCTGGTAATGAGTCAAGGCAGGCCAGGGTTCTCCTGAAAAATGTCATGAAAGATGCTGATTTAGCACAACAGCAAATTCTGGCTGAAGCCTCTGGTATGAGCCTTGAGGAACTGAACAAAACCCTTGAGACAGGCAGTGCATTGCCAGAAAAAATTCCAGGTACTTTCGAAATAGTGAAGCACCTTTGGGAGGCAAGAGATTTAACCAGATTTTCCATTGGCGCCTCAATGCTTCAGTCGCTGGAGACAGAAGCATTCGGCGAAGACGAGAAAGCATTGGTCGGTAAAGTGTTTGAATACGGAAGTCAATATAAACCGATGGCGGAGGCTCTCAAAATAATATTGTCCAGCAGTGATGAAGATCAGGTCAGTGAACAACTCAAGTCACTCCATTCAAAAATGATCGATCAGGTCGGAACACCTCCTGAACAGTGGTTGTGTTCAATAGCGGACGTACTGGCAAACAGTGATTTGACCCGTCCTGCAATCATTCACTTTGCCCGTGAAGCCCTGGAATCGGGTTGGCTGGATCCAGTGCTGACCTATAAAACAGAGCTTATAGAGGCCTCTGTACATCATGAACTATTGGTGCGTCTGGAAAGTGTCGAAGGACTGAACATTAAAGCCGCTCATTGCCTGAAAAAGTGGTATGGGGTATTGATGTCCAGGGAAAAAAATAACCAGCAATGGCAGCAGGATTATGAAAGCTTCCAAAAGAGTAAAGAGAACACTCTCTTCATCACTCATCATCATGACGGGGATTCGCCATTCCTTAAAAATAAAATTGCCAGTCCATGCGTAGAGATTGCCTGGACGGACAAACCAGAGGGCGTTCCGAATATAGAACGAATATTGTTGCAACAACCTGCCTTTTTGCAGTCAAACTCGGGTAAGGGGAACCACCGTCCGGTTATTATTCTGGGACAAATCTCCCCGAGGAACAAAGTGATTAATGAAAAGGCCGAAGCCCTGTTTCAACGGAAACTTGAGAACAGCCCGGACTTTAAGCAGATATTTGAAAAGGTCAATCAATATGAGGCAATGATAAAACGATACCGTAATGCTTTCAGGGCAACGGATAGCAGGAAAGAAAAGCTTGATATCAACAGCAAGTACCAATCCTTCCTGAAGTCCAATGAGGTCACATCCAGGGAAAAACTTCTGGTGTCTCGCTATAAAAAAGAATGCAAGAAAGCGATTCAACAGGCCTTTATTCATTACTTGTATGGAATGACACATTCGAACGGTGGGAGCTTAACCTATTGTTGGGCCTATCCTCGCGACTGGAGGGAAAATGATCGCAGCTTTGGCGCTCATGATCCATCCTCACCGGGAGAGCTATATGCCATGATGTCTTTAATCGGGAGCTCTGACTGGTCGCAGGAAGCTATTAAGGATGACTACTTAAGACATGCACATAACGCCAGTGACGCTCTGATTCTCAAAAACAATGAGCTGACAAAAATTGCCGAAGAGTTTGTGAACAGCGTGAATTTGAATTCGCTTTATGACTCACTGGATACGGCATTAGAGTCTGATTATGATGAATTTTTTCAAGTTTGGTGACTTCTAAACCAAATTGAACTTTCCTCCTGTCTGAAGGTCGAATCATTAAGCAATTTTAATGCAGCCCTTTCAGATAACAGGAGAGTCTGACTATGGATGGCCGGATTGGTCCAGCTACAAACAAACACGCCCTTGATGATAACTCTCTTTATAGTGACTGTGCAGCCAAGTTAGCAAAGCTGGATTTATCATCAGAGGCAAATAATGATGTAGGAATCTGCACTGAAGTCAGGCCCAAACTGAAGAAGTCGCCATCTTCACAGAGGATGCCTGACAAAAAGAGAACCGTCTCCTCAACGGATTCCTCGCGCCAAAAGGCGACTCATTCCTTCGATTTTCGTTTTGTCGACAGTGATGATGAAGTTCGCCGACTTTTAGTTGCCCAGACCGGCGATGAATATCGGGATGTCACCCTTATTTCCCATCCCGATGACCTTTCACAGGCTAATCTGGTGAGCCGTTTGAGCATTGCCGCCGATGGTCGCCACACTCTGCGCTCAGGCAAGCTTTTTGAAGGTTCAAAGCCACTGACCCTGGTGATAGATATCCGAAAACTCACCAGTGATGAACTGCCAAAGTTTAATGATCTGCTGGACCCGGATAATCCCTGTCTATACGACCAGGTCAGCCAGAAGAAACGCCCTCTGGGCGAGCATGTTTCTCTATTGGTCCTGGCAGCCCCTGCCCAGCTGGTATCCTTTGGCGGGCTTGACGAGGCAACGGGGAGCGACGCACCTGGGGCTGATTTCTGGCGGCGAGTTAATCGACCGGAAAATACCTGGCAGTTCGACGCAAAGACTGGCAATGATCCATCGATGAAGATCGACAAAGTTCCTCCGGTATTGACTGAACTCCCCTACTCCGAACGCACTATGGATGACAACAATACTGTTCTTATTGACTGCCACTTGCACAGTCACTGGCGACAGTTGCTGCTGGGCGGCCCCGGAGTGGATCAACAGGGGCGAATCCGGCACCTCCCCGGCAGGCTTGAGTCATTAAGGGCCGGACAAAGAGTGATTCTGAAAGGGGCCAACTGGCAGGATCTGGCCTTTGAACAAACGATTCGACAGATGCTGGCGCAACAATGTTTCGAGAGTAATGGGAAGATCTATCAGTTACCCGACGATGTTCAGTTTTATCAGATGCCGGTGGAGAATGACGAGCTTCATTCACTGTTCCAAAGCCTGTCCCGCTCTCGTGACAAACAAGGCGACAAAGGACCTGATAACAAGCACGCACCACCAAACCCAATCATCATTAACCAGAGTAATATCGCGGAATGGCTGAGCCCGATTGCCATTGCCCCGGGAGGTTATGCAGCCCCTAACACCTCTCTGTTGGAGCAAATTCGGGCAGGTGGTGCAGTTACAGTGACGTCCCCACTCACTGAGGCTCTCTGGTTTCGTTTGCTGGGTTCACTGCAGACGATTCGCGCGACGACAGGTATACAGCCACGGCTTCAGTTAACTCATTCAAAACAGCAGCCGAAAGCCCTGGGAGTGTCAGAAAAGGATGAACATCCTCTGCTCAATGTCAGAGGTCAGTCTGCCTTCAGTGCTGTCAGTTATCAGCAACGCGCCCAGGCCAGTCAATGGATCAATAGTCATCAGGAAGCCCCTCTGGTCATTCAGGTCAATGACCAGACCAGCTTCAGCCAGCTCTTTGATAATATCTATATCGCCTCGGAACAAAAGGCTCATTTTGGACGACATCAGAGTGACTTGCAGAAGGCATTAAGCGCTGGCAAGCCGTTGGTATTCCGGGGACTCGAAACTAACCCAAAGCTTCAGCAGCTTCTGGAATCCCTGATGCTTGGGCAACCTCTATTGGTCAATGGCCAATTACAGGCTTACCCACAGGCTAATGTCACTCTGCTCTGGCCTGAGTCCGCGAAGAGTGCCTCTTCAGTATTGCGTTCGATAATTACCAGGGGAAACCCTTGTCCTCAGATCAATCTCTGGGATATCAATGCCCTCAAATATGGTATCTCCCGCGCTGAACTGCCTGAACAGGCTCTGCACTCACTTTACGAAGCCTTTGAAACCGTACCGGCCCACCTGTGTAACCCTCTGCCGGAAATGACCGAAGGCCTGTTGAGTAACCTGATACTGGCTGCCCGGCGAGCACAGCAGGTTGACCGCTCCCTGCAACTCCTGCCCCGCCACTGGCGCAAGGCCATCGACAGCGTCATCACCCATGGCACCCGGCAACATCCGTCCGTGCGTGATTTTATGAAAGTGGCTTGCTGGCACTTGTTACCGGATAAAACGCCAACTGAGGATCAAACCGCCTCGGTAGACCCGGATCACTTAAATGACATCATTAGCAATACTCTGCGGCTGAATAGAGAATTTGTGGAGCACAACTTCTGGCAACTGGCCAGAGCCTTTGACCCGGCAGTATTTAATGGAGAATTACAACTGTCCTATGAAAGTCCATTTCGACAGGAAAATAATGAAGCTCTGGACAGGCTCTGTGCCATGATCGTTGCCCATGTGCCTGAACACCTTCGAGAGGCAATGGCACATCAGTTGCAAGTCGATCCGGAGGCAGCGGAGCAATATCAACCGTTAGCCATCAGGCCAGCAAGACAGATCAAACGTTTGCAAGATGCACTGGCTTCCGGTTGGCAATTGCCTTTGCCATCAGGACAAACCCGATCCGATGCCATTCACGCACTGGCCAGCGATTGTTTTCAAATTGCCAGAACAACAAATTCCGAGGCAGCAGGCATTGAACGCATAAAACATCAACTGTCTGAATCACTGAAATGGTCGGGCTCCACCGATAGGTCTCTGTCAGCACTGGCCCGGGATCTTTATCACGGCGAGATGAGTCAGAAGGATCGTGAAAGTCGTCGTTTATCCCGACTCCATGACCGGCTTACGGACTCTCCCGTTATCTTCCTTGAGGGAGAAACCGGCACTGGGAAAAGTTACTTTTCTGCCACAATGGCGAAGGCTTCAGGGCAGGCTTCGGTGTTGTCCCTTGGACCTACTGATAGCGAACAGACCCTGATGAAACGCTGGCAGTGGCAAGAACACGACGATGGCGACCGCTCTATGGCGGAGCAAAACCGGGCGTTGATGGAATGGGCCAATACCGAATCCGACAAAGACGGAGGCTATGTCACACTGGTTCTGGATGAAGCCAACCTCGCCAAAACCGGATTACTGGCGTCATTGAATGGCTTGTGGGAACCGGAACCCTGCATCTATGTGAACGGTCATCCTGTTCCGGTCAGCACAAAACACCGGGTGATTCTCACCGGCAACCCCGATCACTACGCCGGACGCCAAATGGACCCGACCCTGAAAGAGAAATTGCCCAGGGCTTACTACCCACGCCTGGATCAAGCTTTCCTTCGCGACAGAGTGGTGGAACCGGCTCTGGTCAATCAGTTACAGCGACATCTGTCGGAGCCTGAAATAAACGACATTGCACACACTGCCACCAGGAGTGTGATGGCACTCTGGCAATATTATCCGGAACTATTGCCCGAACATGAGTTCACCCCCAGAGATTTAACGGATATCTGCAGTTGGGTGGGCTGGTATCTGGATCGTGCGTTATCCACAGGAGACAGTGTTAGCTGTGAGCAAGTGAACAGTTTGATCCAACAAAGTTTCCGGGATGTACTGGGTAGCGAAATCAGCGAAACTCATCAGGATGCCCTGTCAGCACTGGAGATCTGGTTTGCTGCCCGCTACCACCCGGACAACACCCTGCGCGACAAAGTTCGTACACAGAACCTGAAGGATATACAGCAGCCCTTCATGCAATTCACCGAAAAAAACCGACCTGAGTTTGATACCTCCGGATCGGCAGTCATTGAGCTGGTGCAGCGGCTTGGGCAGGATTTAAGCCGCTGTCAGCAGGCTTATCATCTCGGCAGAAAACACGGCGGTCGTCAGGCAACGCTGATTGAAGGCCCGGCTGGACGGGGTAAGGATGTCACGCTGAACCTGATGATTGCAAGTGTCAGACAGCAGGCTGAGCAACGGGGAGAATCCATGCCGGAAGTCTTTCTCCTGAATGCCTGTGATTGTTCCTGGGACAAAGTGTGTGAAGCGATCCGGAAGGCAAAAGTCGACGGTGGCATCGTGGTGATTTCGGAAATGAATCTGATCGACAGCCAGCATCTGGAAGGTGAGTTAAACGATATACTGGCCGGTGACAGCCATCCGGGTTTCCATCTGTTCGCCACCATCAATCCGCCTGAGTACAGTGGGCGAAAACCCTTATCACCGGCGCTGAAAGGACGTTTCAGACATTTGCCGATCCGCCGGTATAACCAGACCGAATTGCAGACCATTGCCGAAAAAGTGTTGCCAGAGACCACGGAGGGGAAATTCGCGGCTAAAAAGCTGACTCAGCTACATTGTCGATTGAGGGCTGACCTGCAACGAAAAAACCTGCCGTTACAGCCCACCAGCCTTGATTTACAGGAGGTCGCCAGGGCTGTTATGAAAAGGAGCGACTTTAGCGAAAAAAGACTTCATCAATGCTTCGATCAGCACTACCGACTTTATCTGATGGCCGCCGACCTGTCACTGGAGCAACTGCCTGAATCATCGACTCTTGCCATGGATGAAGGAGCGCTTGATCCTGAACTGTGCGATTGGTTCAACCAGACAGTACCGCGCATTAATCGCCCGTGGTTGATACGACACAGTAACCGCAACAGTATTGATGAAAAAAAACATGAAATTTGTATCAACACTCATCTGCATGAAAAGAAAGTCAAAACGGAAATCATCCGGAGGGTGGCTCAGGCAGAATGGCGGGCATCCGGTCTTCCCCTGAAGCCGGACCAGTCAAACGATATTCTCACCCGGGCACTGTACCGATACTGGCAGAAAAGCTGGTTTGATCGTCAGTTTGGTGGCTCGGGCGTGGACGCCAATAGTGTATTTCCCCTGACGAAAGAAGAGAAACAAACACTGAAAATGCCAGCTAACCAATCTTATCTTCAGGAGGCTGACCAGCAGATAAGCACCTGGAATTCCAATGCCGTTCAATGGTGGCCTGCGTTCTGGCATCAGATAAGCGCTCAACCGGACCATCGGGCTGACGATTCTGAAAAATACAACCCACAAGCCTTCGAGAAACAGTCTGAGATATTGGACTGGAGCACAAACTATGAGAACCAGAAGAAGCCTGTCGTTGAAGACTATAAAGTTTTTAATACGCAGACGCCCTCTTCCCGGATGTATCGCTGGTGGGCAAAGGATATTTATGTGACTCCTGAGGGTGACATCAAACTGATCGAGATCAGTGATAAACACATTCAGAGGGTCGAAGCCCTGATGCCTGAGCGATTGCCGGGGCAAGGCCAGGAAGTGAGATTAGCCAGCAATCAAACGCTGGCGACCCTGAAGGTGTCACCGGTGAATGGTCAATATGCATTGCCCAGCCTGACGCCTGACGATTACATCGTGGCCCTCCGTATCGAGCCCGATTTGCCATTCACCCTGATCAGGGACCGATACACCGGGCTTCACTCATTGACTATTCCAGAGGCAAAAGCCAACCAGAGTATTCAAGTGGCTTATGTCGTAGAACCCGGCAAAAAAACACCGACTAAAGGCGCCCGACCAGAACGATCAATACTTTTTGACCAGAGTTGTTCAGAAGGTATGAAAACAGTACTGGTCAAATTGTTTAAGACCACTGGCGAACAAACATCTGAAGTAAAGGTGCTTTTGGAGACAATAAAAGACGCTAAAAACACGGAGCAACGCATTGAGGCGATAAAAGACTATTGTCAACAGTTTTCCGGTAAGGCTGCACCAGAGCCTGGTAAGAATTTCTTTGAATTTCTCGTAACACAGCGGCAAGGCAGCTGTCGCCATCGTGTGCCTGTTTTTATTGCTTTTTGTCGTTATTTCGGGATTCCATGCCGACAAATTGTTAACCGCATCCATAGATTTGCCGAGTACTCCGGGGATGACGGCCAAACCTGGAAGCCCGTGGATTTGGGCGGGGCACCTGCAGAGCGAACAGAAATCAAACCTGCCTTCCAGCCCCACAGTAAGTTTCGTAGTTCCAGCACTGCATTAAAGCAGATTGTGAATCTCCTGAAACGGGCTGATTCAGCACAACTGCAAACTCTGGCCAAAGCCTGTGGCATAAACCTTGAGGAACTGAAAAAGGCCCTTGAGACAAACAGTGTATTGCCAGAAACCGATCTAAGTGTTTCCGAACTATTAAATAACCTTTGGAAGGAAAAAAATTTAACCGCCTTTATCATGGGCATCTCAGTGATTGAGTCACTGGGAACAGAAGTATTGGGCTCTTACGAGGAGGCATTTAAATGGATAGCGGAGGCAGTCATACAAATATTGTCCAACAGTGATGAAGATAAGGTCACTGAACCACTAAAGTTACTCCATTCAAAATTGATTGAGCAGGCCGGGGTAACTCATGACAAGTGGCTGCTTGCAATAGTATTTGTATTGGAGCGCAGTGACTTGACCAAGCCTTCGGTTCTTCAATTTGCGCGTAAAGCCATGGCATTGAATTGGCTGCATCCAGTGCCGTTCTCACAAAGCCATTTAGTATGGGCCCATAATAATCATGAGCTATTGGTGCGTCTGGAAGGCATTGATAAACTGAAGGTTGAAGCCGCCCTCTGTCTGAAAAAGTGGTATCAGCATTTTTTGTCCAGGGAAAAAAATAGTCAGGCGTTTCTGCTGGCTCATAAAAGACTTCGGGAGAAACAAGGCAGTATCTTTTTCATCACTGATTCTCATGATGGTTTTTCGCCATTTCTGGAAGGTAACATTGTCAGCCCATCTATACGGAATGCCTGGACGGATCAACCCGGGGGCATTCCGAATATAGAACGAATGCTATTGCACCATCCTGCGTTTGTAGAGTTATCCTCAGGCAAGAATAACCACCGTCCGGTGATTATCCTGGGGCAACCTGACTGGTACAGTACAGAGATTAATAAAATGACCGATGTCCTGTTTCAACGAAAAGTTAAGAACAGCCCTAAACTGCAGCAGTCGTTGAAAAAAATGAGACCAGAGTCCATTGAGGTGCAGTCAGAGGTCCAACAGCATTTGGATGATTTAAAAAACAAATGCATGAGCGCAATTCTGCAAGCCTTCACTTATTACCTGTATCAAGTGACACACTCGAAAGGCGGTTGTTTAAATTTTTGTTGGGGCGATGCCAGCGTCGTGGGATCTGAGAATGACGACTACTATGGCGCTCATGATCCATCTTCACCTGAGACGCTGTTTGCCATGATGTGTAATATTAACAGCTCTTTTTTGTTTCAGAAGTCTGTTAAGGATGCCTACTTAATGCGGGCACAAAATACCAATAATGCTCTGATACTCAAATCCTGGGATATGACAACCATTCTCGAAGAGTTTTTGAGCAACGTGAATTTAAATTCGATTTATGAGTCATTGGATAGTTGATAAGCGTTTGACCGTGATACGTTTTTCAAGATCAGTCATTTCCCTGAATGTTTTCGGGTAACCATCCAAATAGAACTTTTCTCCTGTCTGAAGGTCATATCATTAAACAATTTCAAGACAGACAGCAGAGAGGTTAACTATGGATGGTCTGATTGGTGGAAAAATAAACGCCCCCTTTCCTGACAGTCACGCGACAGCCAACAGAGCAAAGCAAGATACACCGTCAAACATTGCAGAGGTCTCTGATGTCGTTCCCAAACTCTGTCCATGGTCAACTCCGGTCAGGATACCGGACAAAACGAGAACCGTATCCGCAACGGATTCAGCAACGGCTATGACTTGTTTCGACCGCCAGTGGGCCAGCTTGCCTCTGGAAGTGCTCGAGAAAATCGCCAGCTATTTAGCCATCGAAGATATCAATCATTTCGGGCAAACATCGCCGACAATGGGCGATCGTCTGAGGTCATGCGGTCTGGAAGAGGTCCATCACTTCCTCTCCCTGACCAGACAAAGGCAGACTGAGTGCCGGGCAATCATTCAGTCCAGTCATTTACTCCTTGAGTACCTCAGGACATTGTCCATATTTTCTGTTTGTCATTTCCCTGCGCAACAGGGCCCGGCCTTTTACTCCTTTTATGCCAGCCATTTGCGCCAGCAGATTCTTGATGGGGTCACACTGACCCTTATACCCACTGACAGCATAAATATTCATAGCCTTAAACATCATCTGCGTGATCATATTCCCATCATCATTGAGAAAAAGGCGGAGAACTACAGCGATATTCTGGCCCTGGACCCTGATGGCCATTGGGTCAGGGAAGCTGAAATCAAACACGACGACCATGTCAGTTTTGGGCATCAGCAGACCGACCATATTTTATTTGTCCGGCAACCCTTTCCACGAACTCTTATACGATCTGGACCTTTAAGCTACCAATGCAACGGCAAAGAGCATTGTCTGTCCGTTTATGAACGCAAGAACGATACGTGGGTTGAGCAACAACTGACAGCGGATGAGGTTTTTCCTAAATGTAAGTATCAGGATATCGATATCATGCACCTGTCACCTGATGCCAGGACACTGGTCTGTATTAACCAGTGGCGAGCTGTAGCTATTCTGGGTCGGGGTGCAGATGGACAGTGGATCAATAAAGGCAACATTAATACACGTCTTTTTCATCGGCTATTCAGTGCCGACAGCAATCATCTTGTGCTTTATGGTAATAACTCACGCATCAGGCTGATGAGCAAGGCAGACGATGGATCCTGGTCAAACACGGGTCACATTACTGTTAAAGATCCTGCTGATGATCTGAAAGAAATGCCCAGTGGCGAAAAAGTGAGCGATTTTGAGTTTGATCTTCATGTGGTATTCAGTCCGGATAACCGCCATTTTGCCACATGGTTTGAGGATGCCGGCAATGATTCCCATCACGGTGATATTGAACGGGATTATTTCTTTGTCGTCATTTTTGCCTTTGACCCTCAAGGGCAGTGGCGTGAAAAACAGAGAATCATTGAATACTGTGACCAGCCAACCCGATATTTCCAGCTTAAACCTGAATTTAGCCCCGATGGTCGGCTTCTGATTATCACCACCGAGGAAAGTATTGATATCTGGGAATTAACTGACGACCAGTGGCAGCAATCTAAACGGGAGGAGCCCGAAGACGGCGGTGGTGAAATTCAATTTTCTGTGGACCCTTGTGAATTCATCAGAAAAAGCGAGCAAAGCGTAACGATCTGGCGCAAGGCAGCGTCCGGAATCTGGGGCGAGACACAAACATTTTCGGCTGAGTCCCTTTTAGTAACCAGTCCCAGCGGTGAAACCATTGTTTGTAACGATCCTGACGGACACACTGATCTCTATCAACGTCAGCCTTTTGCTGAATCTTTCGATCAGCCATTCGGTGAACCCGCCGCCGTTCAGTGGGTCAATCAACGCATCGGGTTCTCTATCGTAAAAGCAGATTTCAATCAGGAAGGTTGCCTTCTGGCTGTGGTTCCCAAGACGGATACGCGCAGCCTGATTCTGTTCGGGTTGACGGCAGACGGGAGCTGGCTGGAAAGGGCCCGTTTGCAAACAGAAGGCAGGATTTACAAATTTTGCTTCAGCTCGTGCAGCCGCTCCATTCAAGTCTACACTTTGCGCCCTGACAGCTGTGCCAAAAGGCGAGAGTTTTATTCGCTCTGGCAGATCATGCCCGATGAACTGGCTTTCGCAGGGCGGGATGACTTTTCAGATTTTCACCAGACAACTGTTGTTTAAACCAGGCCAGCTGGTGTTCAAGGGCGGCGAGCTTCTGGTCCCGTTTCACCAACAGCGCCTGCCTCTGCTGAAGCAGTTGCAGGGATAGCGTCCGAACAGATTTATTTTTCCTGACCGTGGCCGTTCATATCCAGCAAATCAATATTCATTTTCATCCACAGCAGAGTAGCAGCCAGGTTCACGTTATGGCAGGCTCCATCATTGACGGTTAACAAACCCCGAGTTTCATCGATCACCTGATTCACCTCCTCTTGGCTTTCTTCAGGGAATTCATCCAGCAACCGTTTTAGATTCCTCTGTCCCTGGGTCAGATGTGCAAACCTCAGAGGAAACTGGCGCAACTGATACAAATTAACCAAATCTTGTTCCAGCCCTGATTCCTTCCAGGTTCCGATCGCCATAGCAATAAAGAAGTCCAGGTCTTGCGCATTAAAGGCAGGTTTGTCTGCTGCTTTGATAAAGTCCTTAGCCTCCCCATTGACTACCAATCGCCCCAGTTGTTCGGCCCCCTCTAAATACATTATCTGCAAAAAAAACGTCATCATGGTGTCTTCATTAAGGGGTTCTTTGTCCACATAATAACCGCTTTGAGGCAACATAGGGGATTCCAACAATGTTTTCAGATCGTGCAACATAAATGACTCACAACCAAAGTCATTGACTTGACGTCCAGGCAGAAAGAAAAACCGGGAATCAGTGAAGCCGTGATATTTTATCGCCAGTGTCAGCACTAAACCGACAAGGTGCGACATGGGTGAATAAGTTTGTTCTGGGTAGCGCTTAAAAGTCCTTAGACTATCAACAAAAAAAAACCGATAATGCCCTTTGCCATTCCTCCTGATAGAAACAACACTGACGTGACCTGATTTATCCTGAAAAATATAATTTTTTGTTTCTTCTGCTGTCATTAATGGCAGCTGGGTTATAAACAATGCAAGTAGCTGATGAAGACAATGATAGGAGCCAAGGTAAGCATGCATGAGTTTTCTCATATCCAGATTAGCTGCTTCCTCAAGCCTGTAAACAAGCTCGTGATCGGGCAGACCTTCGGGTAACTCAATTTGAGGTAACAGAACTTTGGCAAATAATTTGATTATATGTATTGGAAATATCCTAAGCCCTGGATAGTCAAGTAAAACATGTATCATTTCACCTCTTTCCAGCTTTCCAGGAAAGTAAAGCTGAAGTACCCTTAGAATCGCTTTACCACGGTGTTGTTTGTTTTCCAGAGCTCCTTTTTCTGCCAAAATATCGGGGTTTGCCTCATACAATTTTTCCAATTCTGCATTAAAGTCATCAATATTTTTTTTCTGATCTACTGTTTTCAATGACTTTTCAGCAGCCTTAAGAATTTCTTTCAGTTTTTCAAGATGCCTGGCATGACTCTTATCATTACCGGAAGCCGATGCTGACGCTGCACCAGAGCCTGATGAACCCGAAGAGCCAGAACTGCCCTGCTCTTTCGTACTTTGTTTTTTACTTTGTTGCTCTTGCTGCGGTGGCGGAGATTTACCGTCAGTTTTAGATTGCTCCTTGTTTTCGTTGCCATAACGGTTTAATTCGAATGAATAGCCAGTAAACACCGTTCCTTTATCTGGCTGTAACCCTTCCCCTTCAGAAAAAGGCGAAGTGATTGAACCTTTTTTTCCCTTCTTTAACAGAGACAGCAGAACAATCCCAGACTTAGGTAAACGAATAGGGTCAGATAAAAAAGAGGAAAGAATTTCATCGACACCATTGCCAGAGACCAATAATGAAGCATAAGGAACTGCAGCCTGACTAATAACTGACAAAAAAACGCCGACAGCAACAAAGGCGCAGCACATATTCTTCATTACAAATAACTAAGCTCCAAGAGATAAAAGCACCATTCTAGATAAAAAAACTCAGAATTGCCTGATCCCAGGAGCCTGATAATTTTCGGACAGGCAATAGTATAGGCATAAAAAAACAATCTCTTCCGTTTTAATGGACACTCAAATCCGGACACTCAAATCCAACTATCCAGCAGTGATTCATGCGTCTGTGATAACAGAACCCCTGATATCTGACAGCAGTCCGATATGAAGTTGTTAAAGAAAATTACTCCCCTGCTTATCAAATACAAAGGTTCTTATTACATCCTATGAATTTTCAAGGCTCTCAATCTACACGGCATTCATGTGAAGAGAAAGCTGCCCCAGAACTTGATGTTTCAACCCGTGCAGCCGCACTCTCCAGGTCACCAGTTTACGCCCTGCCGCTGGCGGTGTTAAAGCGCAAGAGTTTTATTCGCTCTGGTAGATCATGCCCGATGAATTGGCCTTCACAGGGCAGGGTGACTATTCAGACCAGTCCAGTAATGTTCTGGTACTGAAATCCGATGAGTTGACAACCATTACCGATTTCTTCCACTGGTTACGGGTAACCATCCAAATAGAACTTTTCTCCTTTCTGAAGGTCATAAGTACCTAACCAGACAATTTCAATGCAGTCCTTTAGATGACAGGAAAGAAGTTTACGATGGATGTTCGGATTAATGAGAAAAGCAACACTCCTTTTCCAGATAGTGAGCCACCAGCCAACAGAGCAAAGCAGGATGTAGCGTCAAACATTGCAGAGGTCTCTGATGTCATTCCCAAACTCAGTCCATGGTCAACTCCGGCCAAGATGCCTGACAAGACGAGAACCGTATCCGCAACGGTTTCAGCAACTGCTACGACTTGCTCCGATAGCCGACTGGTTAGCTTGCCCGGGGAAGTGTTCAACAGAATCGCCAGCTATTTATCCATCAACGATATCAATCATTTTGGGCAAACATCGCCAACAATGGGCCATCGTCTGAGGTCATGCGGCCTGGATGAGGTCCATTACTTTCTCTCCCTGACCAGGCAAAGGCAGTCTTCGTGCCGGGCAATCATTCAGTCCAGTCATTTGCTCCTTGAGTATCTCAGAACATTGCCCATATTTTCTGACCGCCACTTCCCTGCGCAACTGGGCCCGGCCTATTACTCCTGTTATGCCAGCCATTTGCGCCAGCAGATTCTTGATGGGGCCGCATTGACCTTTATACCCATTGGCAGCCTGGATGTTCATTATCACCATCATCTGCGTGATCATATTCCCATTATCATTGAGAGGAAGGCGGCTAACTCCAGTGATATTCTGACTCCGGATCCTGACGGTCAATGGGTCAGGGAAGCTGAAATCAAACACAATGACCGTGTCAGTTATGGTCATCAATGGGCCGACCATATTTTATTTGTCCTGCATCGCGTTCCCCGAGGTCTTATGCGAAGGGGACCCCTTAGCCACCAATACACCGGCAAAGAGCATTTACTGTCTGTTTTTGAACGCAAGAAAGATTCGTGGGTTGAGCAACAACTGACAACGGGTGAGGTTTTTCCTCAAGAACAGAACAAGTACATGAATGAGATGCACTTGTCACCTGATGCCAGTTCACTGGTCTGTATTCACAATGGGGAAGCCGGTGCTATTCTCGGTCGGGGGGCTGATGGGCAGTGGGTCAATAGAGGCAAGATTAACACAGGCCAAAATCATCATTTGCTGTTCAGTGCCGACAACAATCATCTTCTGCTTTATGACGGATCATACATTACTTTGATGAGTCGGGCAGAGGATAAATCCTGGTCACAAACGGGCGACATTGTTGTTACAGATCCTGCTGATGATCTGAAAAAAACGCCCAGTGGCGAAAAAGTGAGCGACTTTGGCTTTGATCTCGATGTGAAATTCAGCCCGGATAACCGCCATTTTGCCACATGGTTTGAGGATGCCGGCGATGATAGCGATCTTGGTGCCATTGAACGGGACTATTTCTTTGTCGTCATTTTTGCCTGTGATCCGCAAGGGCAGTGGCGTGAAAAAAAGAGAATCATTGAATACTGTGACTGGCCAAGGCGGTATTTCTTTATCAAACCTGAATTTAGCCAGGATGGTCGGCTTCTGATTATCACCTCCGAAAAAAGTTTTAATATCTGGGAATTGGATGCTGACGACAAATGGCAACTCTCTTATCGGGAGGAGTCCCAGGGTGGCGGTGGTGATTTTTATTTTTCTGTGGACCCTTGTGAATTCATCAGAAGAAGCGGGCGCAGCGTAACGATCTGGCGCAAGGCAGCGTCCGGAATCTGGGGCGAGACACAAACCTTTCCCGCTGAGTCCCTGGTAGTAGCCAGTCCCAGCGGTGAAACTATTGTTTGTAACGATCCTTCTGGCCACACTGATCTCTATCAACGTAAGCCTTTTGCTGAACCTTTCGGTCAGCCATTCGCTGAACCCGCCGCCGTTGAGTGGGTCAATCAACGCATCGGTTTTTCCATCGTAAAAGCAGATTTCAATCAGGAAGGTTGCCTTCTGGCTTTAGTTCCCAGTACGTGTCCGCAAAGCCTGATTCTGTTCGGGTTGACGGCAGACGGGAGCTGGCTGGAAAGGACCCGTTTGCAAACAGAAGGCAGGATTGAAAAATTTTGCTTCAGCCCGTGCAGCCGCACCCTTCAAGTCACCAGTTTGCGCTCTACTGATGACCATGTCAGAGAGCAAGAGGTTTTTTCGCTCTGGAAGATCATGCACTCCCGTCATTCGCGCGAAGGCGGGAATGACGAGAATGAAGTCGGGAATGGAAACATTAACTGAGCACCTGATTCAGTGCAGCCGAACAACAACCTGAAAACCCCTGCAGAGAGGTGACAATTAAAATGGAACTTTCATCCCATTTTAAGATCTAAGTTATTAAACGTCTTAAATGCAGTCCTTCAAAGGACATCGGGAAGGGAGCTTTATTATGGATGGTCAAATCAGAGAAATAAACAAATCGATTCTTGATAGTGGCGCGTCTGATACCACCACCCCCTTCAAGAAACCAAAACTGGAATTACTGCCGAATGATGTAGCAATCTGCTCTGATGTCATTGCCAAACTCAATGTGTCGTCGCCTCGGATTAAGTCTCCTGACCGGGCAAGAACCGTATCCTCAACGGATTCCTCACTCTGCAAGCCTCCTCAAACCTTCGATTTCCGTTTTGTCACCCGTGATGATGAGGTACGACAGCTTTTAGTTGCCCAAACCTGCGATGAACATCGGGATGTCACCCTTATTTCCCACCCCGATGACCTCTCACAGGCTAACCTGGTGAGCCGGTTGAGCATTGCCGACGATGGTCGTCAGACTCTGCGTTCAGGCAAACTGTTTGAAGGTTCACAACCATTCACTCTGGTGCTGGATATCCGAAAACTCACCGCCGAAGAACTGCCCAAATTTAACGATTTACTGGACCCGAATAACCCCTGTCTGTACGACAAAGTCAGTCAGGAGAAACGCTCTCTGGGCCAACATGTTTCTCTGCTGGTGGTGGCAGATCCTGAGCAGTTGGCAGCGGCTGGCCAGCACGACAAAGCACCGGGAGCTGATTTCTGGCGGCGAATTAATCGACCGGAAAATACCTGGCAGTTTGACGCGCAGAACGGCTGTGATCCATCGATGGACATCGACGAAATTCCTCCACTATTGGAAGAAATTCCCGGCGCCGAAAATGCTATGGACGACGACAATACTCTTGTTATTGACTGTCACTTGCACAGTAACTGGCGACAGTTGTTGCTGGGTGGCCCCGGAGTGGATAAACAGGGGCGAATCCAGCATCTTCCCGGCAGGCTTGAGTCATTAAGGGCCGGACAGCAGGTGATTCTGAAAGGAGCCGACTGGCAAAATCTGGCCTTTGAACAGACCGTTCGGCAGATGCTGGCGCAACAGTGCTTTGAGAGCAATGGGAAAGTCTGTCCGTTACCCGACGATGTTCAGTTTTATCAGATGCCGCTGGGAAATAACGAGCTTCATTCACTGTTCCAAAGTCTGTCCCATTCTCCTGAAAAAGAAGTTGATAAAGAGCAGGCACCAGCAAACCCGATCATCATCAACGAGAGTAATATTGTTCAATGGCTAAACCCGATTGCCATCGTCCCGGAAGGCTACGCAGTTCCTAATACCTGCCTGTTGGAACAGGTTCGTGCCGGTGGTGCCGTCACCGTAACGTCTCCCCTCACTGAAGCACTCTGGTTTCGTTTGCTGGGTTCATTACAGACTATTCGCGAGACGACCGGCCTTGAACCCCGGCTTCAGGTGGCCCACGCAAAAGGACAGCCAAAAGCCCTGAGTTTAATAGAAAACGATAAATACCCTCTGCCCAACCCACTGGAAAAAGTCGGAAATCGCGCTGCTTTTGATACCGTCACTTATCAACAATCTGCCCAGGCAAATCATTGGATCAATGATCTCCCGCAAGCTCCTCTGGTCATTCAGGTCAATGAACAGACCAGCTTCAGCCAGCTGTTTGATAATATCCATATCACCTCGGAACGAAAGGCCCATTTTGGACAACGTCCGAGTGGGTTGCAGGAGGCATTGACCGCTGGCAAGCCGGTGGTATTGCGGGGGCTGGAAAGCAACCCAACCCTTCAGCAGCTTCTGGAACCTCTGGTTGCAGGACAGCCACTGCTGGTGAATGGTCAATTACAGGACTACCCAAAAGCTCGTGTCACACTGCTCTGGCCTGAGTCTGCAAAAAGCCGGTCTTCAGTATTTCGTTCGATGGTTGCCACAGGTAAGCCTTGTCCTGAGGTCAATATCTGGGATATCAATGCCGTCAAGCATGAAATCTCCCGGGCTGAGCTGCCTGAACAAGCACTTAATGAACTTTACGAAGCCTTTAGAACCGCACCTTCCCACCTGTGTAACCCTCTGCCTGAAGTAACCGAAGGGTTATTGAATAACCTGATACTGGCTGCCCGGCGGGCACAGCAGGTTGACCAGTCCCTGCAGATCCTGCCCTGTCACTGGCGCAAGGCCATTAACAGCATTATCACCCATGGTACCCGGCAGCATCCGTCCGTGCGTGATTTTATGAAAGTGGCTTGTCAGCAGCTATTGCCAGATGAGAATCAAACCGCCTCGGTAGACCCGGATCGCTTAAATGCCATCATCAACACTGCCCTGCCGTTAGACAGAGCCTTTGTGGAACAGAACCTGTGGTCACTGGCCAGAGCCTTTGACCCGGTTGTATTTAATGAAAAATTACAACGGTCCTATGAAAAACCATTTTCATGGCAGGATGAAGAAGAAACTCTCGACAGGCTCTGTGCCTTGATCGTGGCCTATGCACCCGGAAAAAAACAAGATGCATTGGCGTATCAGTTAAAAGTCGATCCTGCGCAAGCAGAGTCCCTACAATCGCTAGCCATCAGGCCAGCCAGACAAATTAAACGTTTGCAAGATGCACTGGCTTCTGGCTGGCAATTAAACCATCCGCCTGGCCAGACCCGATCCGATGCCGTTTACGCGCTGGCCTCCGATTGTTTTCACAGGGCCAGAACGGCGAATTCTAAAGCAGAAGGCATTGAACGCATAGAACATCGACTGTCTGAATCGCTGAAATGGCAGGGTTCTGCTGATAGGCCTTTGTCAGCGCTGGCCCGGGATCTTTATCACGGCGAGATAAGTCAGAAAGATCGTGAAAGTCGTCGACTGTCCCGACTCCACGACCGACTTTCGGACTCTCCCGTCCTATTCCTGCAGGGAGAAACCGGCACCGGGAAAAGTTACTTTTCTGCCAAAATGGCCAGGGCTTCGGGACAGGCTTCAGTCATTTCCCTTGGACCTTCCGACAGCGAACAGACCCTGATGAAACGCTGGCAGTGGCAACAAGACGCCGATGGCGACCGCTCTATGGTGCAGCAAAACCGGGCATTGATGGAATGGGCCAAGACCAAATCCGACATAAAAGGAGAGTACATTACCCTGGTGCTGGATGAAGCCAATCTGGCCAAAGCCGGATTGCTGGCATCATTGAACGGCCTGTGGGAACCAGATCCCTGCATCTATGTGAATGGTCATCCTGTCGAGGTCAGCCCAAAACACCGGGTGATTCTCACCGGCAACCCCGATCATTACGCCGGGCGCCGAATGGACCCGGCTCTTAAAGAGAAACTGCCCAGAGCTTACTACCCACGCCTGGGCCAGGCTTTCCTTCTGGACAGGGTGGTGGAACCGGCTCTGATCAAGCATTTACAAGAGCATCTGCTGGAGCATCAAATAAACGACATTGCACACAGTGCCAGCAAGAGTGTGATGGCACTCTGGCAACATTATCAGGAGCTGTTGCCCGAGCATGAGTTTACCCCCAGGGATTTAACCGATATCTGCAGTTGGGTGGGCTGGTATCTGGATCGTGCCCTGCCCGCTCGCGGCAGTGTGACGTGTGGGCAAATAAACAGTCTGATATTACAAAGTTTTCGGGATGTACTGGGGCCGGAAATCACCGAAACTCATCAGGATGCCCTGTCAGCACTGGAAATCTGGTTTGCTGCCCGTTACCAGCCGGAGAACACCCTGAGCGACAGAGTTCATGAACACACCCTGCAGGAAATGCAGCAGACCTTCAGTACATTCAGCGAAAAAATCCGACCAGACTTTGATACCTCCGGATTGGCAGTCCGTGAACTGGCGCAACGGCTTGGGCAGGATTTAAGCCGCTGCTGGCAGGCTAATCATCGCAAGATACAACACGGCGGTCGTCAGGCGACACTGATTGAAGGCCCCGCAGGACGGGGTAAGGATGCCACGCTGAACCTGGTGATTGAAAGTGTCAGACAGGAGACTAAGCGACGGGGAGAGTCTATTACGGAAGTCTTTTACCTGAATGCCTGTGATTGTTCCTGGGACAAAGTGTGTGAAGTGATCCAGAAGGCAAAACTGGAAGGCGGTATAGTGGTGATTTCGGAAATGAATCTGATCGACAGCCAGCACCTGGAAGGTGAATTGAACAATATTCTGGCCGGTGACGCCCATCCCGGCTTCCACCTGTTTGCCACCATCAACCCGCCTGAGTGTAGCGGGCGAAAACCTTTGTCACCGGCGCTGAAGGGGCGTTTTCGACATTTGCCGATCCGGCAGTATAACCCAGTCGAATTACAGACCATTGCCGAAAAAGTGTTGCCAGTGTCCTCAGAAGGGACATTGGCCGCTAAAAAGCTAACAGAAAAACATTGTCTTTTAAGGGCTCACCTGCAACGCAAAAAACTGCCGTTGCAGCCCACCAGCCTTGATTTACAGAATGTTGCCAGGGCTATCAAAAGAGGTGGCGATTTTAGCGAAAAAGCCGTTCATCAATGCCTCAATCAGCACTACCGACTTTATCTGATGGCCGCCAATATAACGCTGGAGGAACTTCCCGGGATATCAGCTATTGCCGTGAATAAAGAAGCGCTTGACCCTGAAATGAGCAAATGGTTCTACCAAACCGTCTCCGGCATTAATCGCCCATGGTTGATACGAGGCAGTCATCGCAACAGTCTTGATAAAAAACGCCGCGAAATTCGTTTTAACACTCGTCTGGATAAAGAGGAAGCCAAAACGGAAATCATCAAGAGGCTGGCCCAGGTCAGGTGGCAAGCATCCGGTCTTACACTGAAGCCGGATCAATCGGACGATATTCTCACACAGGCTCTGTACAGACACTGGCAGCGATGCTGGTTCGCACATAATTTTAGCCTTACGGAAGTGGACGCTAATAGTGTATTCCCCCTGACCAAAGAACAGGCACAGGCGCTGAAAACGCCGGCTTACCACCCTTATCTTGAGGAGGCTGATAAGCAGATACAGGCATGGAACACTCTCGACATTCAATGCTGGCCTGGATTCTGGCATCAGATCAGCGCTCTGCCAGATCACTTGGTAAACGAATTTATTAACGAAGCATCAGCTATTAGCGGTAATGACGCTTCTGAACCGTATGACCCGGAAGTTGAGGAGGAAGAAGCTCCGGCATTGGACCAAAGAACGAACTACGAAGATCAGAAGACGCCAAAGGCTACACTATTTAAAGTTTTTGATTCGCAGCATCCCCCTACGATGTATCGCTGGCAGGCATTAGATATTCGTGTCACTGCCAGAGGTGAAATCAAACAGATCAATCTTGATGGTAAACACCTTCTGGGAGTCGAAACCCTCACACCTGAGCGGTTATCAGGTAATGACCATGAAGTGAGATTAACCAGAGATCAAACGCTGGCGACCCTTAAGATATCATCACAGAACGGCCAATATCCCTTACCCAGCCTGACGGCCAGTGACTCTATCGTGGCCCTGCGTATAGAGCCCTATTTGCCGCATAAACTGATCAGGGACAAATACACCGGGCTTCATACACTGTTTATTCCTCAGGCCGAAGCCTTCCAGAGTTTTCAATGTACTTATGTCGTAGAACCCGCAAAGCCGGGCAAAAAAACGGGTACTGAAGCAACCCGAACAGAACGATCAATACATTTTGACGTCGATTGTACAGAAAGTATCAAGTCCGTAATGAAAGAACTGCTTAATAACTTTAATAACACTGGCGAACATCCACCCAAAATACAGGCACTTTTGCAGACAATAGCAAGCCCTGAAGACACCAGGCAACGAATTAACGCAATCACGGAATATTGCGAACAGTTCTCCGGTGAAGCTAAACCAGGAGAGCATGAAAATTTCTTTGAATTTCTCGTAACAAAACGACAAGGTAGCTGTCGTCACCGCGTGCCTGTTTTTATTGCTTTTTGCCGTTACTTCGGGATTCCCTGTCGGCAAATTGATAGCCTTTTCCACTGTTTCCCCGAGTATTCCGTGGATGGAGGCCAAACCTGGGAGTCAGTAGATTTGGGCGGAGCGCCCGGGGAGGTGACAGAAATTACACCTGATTCCGGGAAGTTCTGTGATTTGAACGCTGCATCAAAGCATCTTCAGGACCTTCTGGAAGAGGCTGATTCAGAACAAATTCAAGCTCTGGCCAGAGCCTTTAACATAAGCCTTGAGCAACTGAAGAAAGCCGTTGAGACAGGCGGTTTATTACCATTTATTACACAAGTCGATCGATTTATTATCGAAATAGTAAAGAGGCTTTGGGTAGAAAAAAGTTTTGCCGGTTTTTCCCTGGGTGTCTCGCTGTTAGAGTCGCTGAAGACAGAAGCATTGGACCACCCTACGAATCGACTGCTCGGTAGTGTGATGGATTTCGGCAAGCCTCCTTACAGACCGATGTCGGAGGCAGTCATTCAAATATTGTCTGACAGTGATGAAGTTCTGGTCACTGAACCGCTCAGGCTACTTCATTCAAAAATGGTTGAACAGGCTGGAGAATACCCTTACGAGTGGTTGCGTTCAATGGTAGATATTGTGAAAACTGACTTGGCCAAGCCTTCGTTTATTCGCTTTGCCCGTGAAGCTCTGCTATCAGGTTGGTTGGATCCCGTGTCCAACAAGCGGAACGGTGGTATCATGCCGCTTCAACATCATGAGCTACTGTTGCGTCTGGTCAACGTCGATGAACTGAGGGTTGACGCCAGCCATTGCCTGAAAAAGTGGTATAAGACATTCTTCTCCAGGGGAAAAGATAATCGGACGTGCAATGTTAATGCCACCATCCATGAGGTAAAAAAGAATGCCTTTTCCGTCACTCATTGTCATGATGGGCGCTCGTCATCTCTTGAAGGTGAAATTGCCAATCCATCTATAGAAGACGCCTGGACAGACCAACCTGAGGGCATTCCGAATATAGAACGAATACTGGAGCAACGGCCCGCATTTCCGCAGTTAACCTCGGGCAAGGCGAACCATCGTCCGGTGATTCTCATGGGGCAGCCTGCCTGGAACAAGACGGTGATTGAAGAAAAAGCCGAAGCCCTGTATCAGCGAAAAGTTAATAGCAGCCCTAACTGGAAGCCGGTATTGGAAATGCTCAAATCAAAGTCCTGCCCGCTGGTATTGGAAGCAGAAACGCTCTTGGAGAAGTTAAAAAAGCAATGCAAACAAGCAATTCAGCAGGCCTTCTGTCATTACCTTTATGAAGTGACACACTCGAAAGGCGGTTGCTTAAGCTGTTGCTGGGCAGGTGCTTTTATAAGTAAAGAATGTGGTACTTATGACCCATCCTCACCGGTAGAGCTGTATGCCATGATGTTGCATATTGCTAGCCCTCGCGAGTGTCAGGAACTTATTGAGGATGCCTACTTACGACAGACACATAATGCCAGCAATGCTCTGGTACTCAGAAACGACGAGATGACAAAAATTGCCGGAGAGTTTTTGAGCACCGTGAATTTGAATTCGATTTATGAGTCAATGGCTACCTGATAACGGTTTGGTCATGATGCGTTTTTTGAGGGAATGGTCACGAATCCCCAGGTAGGAGTAATCGCTCCGAGCCCGTTTGCTCGCATATTTCAGTCCATGCTTCAGCAGGGTTTGCGCGAATTGTTCATTATGCTCCCTATAGGGCTCAACGGGTTGAACAACAAAGTCTGGCTTATAGTCGTGTGTTGGAGTGATAACAAAGTATTTATCTTTTAAATCGGGGTAGACATCCTCATATAATCGTGTAGCCCTTTTGGGATCTAACAACACAAGATGCTGTAAGATTTCCCTGCGGATATCCTCACTCATCTCATCGCTCATAAACATTTCCCGAAAACTACCCTTCGATTCTTTCTTGAAGGATATTAAAAAATGACACACTCCCAACCGATGAGCATGATGAATAAACTGTTGGTGGTTGCTTAATAACTTGTAGCAAGGAGGAATACTGCGAAGAGATTGAATATAAAAGATTGAGAAAAGGCTGTGTTGAAAGGCGAATCTATCAGCTTCTGTCGTAACATCGCAATTAAGATGTTGTGCAAGAACATTAAAGTCCCACTGATCTCTTCCAAAAATGGCTATCTCCTCAAGGCGTGTATCCAGACAAAACATACCATTTATCACAATGAGCAGTTGTTCAAAGGCATTCTGCATGGTTTTACGTGATTTCATTTGCGGGCATTCAATGGTTATTTCACCCGCTACGGCGTTGCAACTTATCTTCATGGGGTCTGAGTATTCATCCAGTTCGATCGCTTTTAGAAATTGTGCCAGAAACCACATACGCTTTAACTTACCGGATTTAAATCCTTCATCAGGGTTATTAAATTCGTCAGATAATTTCAGCCGCAGGGTTCGTCCTTTCCCCCCACCTGCTTGTTCAAGTAGCTCGATAACGCTCATATGAGTTCCAAGCTTCAGGTTAACAATCAAGGCATCATCGGTACTGACGACAGTCCCTGATTTCCCTGCTTCTGCGATGAATGCTTTGTCGGACGGCCTCATTAGTGGCGCCTTTTCTACCGAGCCACCCGAGGTCGTGCAATCGACATAGATGATTTTCTTTTCCGTAGATATCCTGCCCTGGCCCGAAGCCAGAGTGACCGGTGCCAGTGCGTTGACAAAGCGCTGATGCAGGGCAAAAATCAGCTCATGGACACTTCGGACCTGCTCAGCTTGCCCGGGGTTGAGCGCTTGAAGATCGGATTGTAGCTTATGGCAATCGGCCAGCCATTGACGAAAGATACCCGGGGATAGCCGCCGTTCTTCAGCAGCTTGCATGGGCAGAGTGACACGCTCCAGCCTTGATTGGATGGTCTTTTGCAACGTCTCGAACCTGCTGGTCAGTTGCTGCAATTCATCCCGCAATAACTGAACCTCGGGTGAACCTTTGACACCCGCCAGCTGTAAGAAGGCCCGGTAACCCTGCAACAGGGCTTCGGCCCCATAAACCAGCCGATTTACGCTGTCTTCAGTCTCTGCCAGTATTCTGGATCGTTGTGGTGACATGCTCAGTTTTACCGGGTTGGCCAGACCATCCAGTCCGGCACCAGGGGCAAATAATGCCAGCAGGCGGACATTTTGATCCGTGAGCCATTTGAAACCGCTGGCAACCTCAGGGAATGTGCCTTCAGGAAAGGATAAATCATCCCGTGAGGGGACGGCTTTGGCTAACGACACATCAGAAACAGCTGAGGACAGCTTTCTGCAACTGGCCAGTTTTCCGCTAAGGTCACCGGCAACAATAAAGGCACCAGGCTCATCATTAAAACAAGCGCAGACCAGTGTCGCCTGTTGGCCAGCCTGAACAGACAGCGCTTCAAACTGATCACCGGCCAGCATCAAAGTTTTTTGTTCCTGTTTCATAAGGATCGCCACATGATCATTGAATCCTCCTTTGGCAATAACAAAACCGCCAACCCGTTTCAGGAACCTAGGCTCAAGCATCCAGTCTTCAACGTGGTCAGCTACGACAATGGCTCCATCCGGCATAGAGTCTGCCTCTGGTCGTCTGGCCAGCCAAAGTGATCCGGTGCAAAAGCCTTCGCTGACACCCGCACCAATAGCAATGGTCTTTTTGGGCATGGGCATGGCAAAGTCCATATCACCAGAGAGTTGGGTAACAGGACGCACCTGCAACAGGAACAGGTCACCCTCAGGATTGATGGCGAACTCGGCATCCACGGGGCAGAACAGTAAGCTTTCTAGCGTTGTCAGCATCGTCCTGATATCTGCAACCATTTTATCATTAACTATATGACTTACGTCGTCTTTATGGGTGTCTGTATTTTCAATTCTGGTTTCTGAATAACCGTTAGTGCTTTTGCGCAGGACAAAATGACTTGAGATCGTACCGGGAAAATATTGATAGCTGTCAGGGCCTTCCTCGTCAGAAATATCGATGCGGTGAGGCGTATTACCGGACTGCCCTGCAACCACACCTCTGGGTTGACCGCGGGTGAACTCAACCCCGATGGTACCATCCCGAAAAGATTTAAAGCTCATGATGACCCCGCCGTATTGACAGTCAATACACTCCTGGATGATCAGTGCCATGGGTTGTGGTACGCCTGCGGGACAGACTTCAGGGTGGTAGCCTGAAGCCATGACCTTGAGACAGGTTCGCAAAACATCGTCTTCTTCCTGAACTATAGAGAGGTATTTGCCCGCCTGGGCATCGCCGTAATTATCTTCGTTGATGCCAGAACTGCGGACGATAACCGGTGTTGATAGAGAGGGTTTGTCCAACTGATGACGTAGATCCCTGATTTGTTGGGCCGCTTCAGACTCTTTAATCTGCTGGTAAAAGTCATCACCGGCAATAAATTCCGCCAGCCCCTTCAGCACCCCGGTTCTTTTGGCGTCTGAAGATGACAAAGTATTAAGGTATTCCCTGATGTGCGCCAGACTGGCCTGAGCACCCGGCTCATAGGCGATATCGGGAAGATAACGGGCTAAAGAACGGGGATTCAGAGGCTGTTGTTCAAGCGCATTCACAACCTGGGTTGTCACACATTTAAACGGTGGAACATTCAGACCGGCGTCCTTCATCCGCTGCAAAAACATTCCCTTGCCCCCAAGTTGTTCCCGGAGTGTGCCAACCTGATCTGGAACAGACAAACGACAGAGACGCTTGGCTAAAGGCATTTCGATGGCTGGAACGCCACCAGGATCAAAATGTCTTTTGGATTCACTTTCAGACCGATTGGTTGGACTGCCAGACCAGGTATCCTGGTTTGAATTCGTCGTCGGGATTTGGAGCTTTGAGTCACCAAAATTGGCATTTAACATTTTGACACCTTTATCATACTAATGCTCATCCATGATTTAATCGCTAACGCATAAATAAAGTACCTCTCGTATTTTCGACAATAATACCTGTATAAAGTTCACCGTCGACCTGAAGCAAGCAATAGAAAGAAGAAAAATAAAGTTTGCTTTGGGAAGCCTTGTCTGAGTCGCTGAAGTTTATGAAATTCAGTAGCTGATTCAGGTTTTCCGGATGGTCGTTATCAGGTATCCAATGCCTCATAAATCGTATTCAAATTCACGGTACTCAAAAACTCTTCGGCAATTTTTGTCAACTCACGGGATTTGAGCACCAGAGCGTTACTGCTGTCTTGTGCCTGCTTTAAATAAGCATCCTTAATAGAATTCTGAAAGGATAAAGAGCTATTAATATAACGCATCATGTCAAACAGCTCTTTTGCTGAGGATGGCTCATGAGCGCCATAGAAATCTTGACTCAGGGACTCCTGCATTTGAGCCTCGGCCCAACAATACAATAAGCTACCGCCCTTCGAGTGCGTTACTCCATATAGGTAATGACAGAAGGCCTGCTGAATCGCTTGCTGGTATTTGTTTCTTAAATTATCTAAACGCCTTTGATCTTTCAATGACACCTTGAAGGACTTCAGTTTGGTTTTTTCCAGTAACAGCTTAAGATCCGGGCTGTTCTCAACTTTTCGTTGAAACAGAGCCTCGGCTTTTTCCTTAATCACCGTGCTGTCCCAGGAAGGTTGCCCCAGGATAATCACGGGTCGGTGGTTTGCCTTGCCCGAGCTTGATTTCCTGAACGCAGGATGGTGCACCAGCATTCGCTCTATATCCGGAATGCCCTCAGGTTCGTCCGACCAGGAGCTTTGTAAAGATAAGCAGGCTATTTCACCTTTAAGGAATGGCGAAAACCCATCATGTTCGTGAGTGACCAACGTAGTCCTGGTTAATTTCTTTTGGAGGTACTCATGGACTGACAGCCATGAATAGCTATTTTTCTCCCTGGACAAATAGGCCTTGTACCACTTTTTCAGACAATGGGCAGCTTCAACCTTCAGTTCATCGACAGCTTCCAGGCTCACCAATAGCTGATGAAATTCATAGGCGTTGATATTGACTCCGTACGAGCCAGAGGCCGTCAGTGGATCCAGCCAACCCAATTTCAAGGCTTCACTGGCAAAGTGAATAACCGCAGGTTGAGTTAAGTCACTGTCCATCAGTATTATAATTATTGAACTCAGCCACTGGCGAGGGCTTGCTCCACCCTGAATAATCATTTTTGAATGAAGCAACTTAAGTTGTTCAGTGATTTTATCTTCATCACTCTTGGACAATATTTTTCTTACCGCCTCCGACATTGGGCTGTAGGTATTCCTATTTTTGTCGTAATTAGTACCAGTCAATACAATCTCGTCCCAGCCTAATTCTTTTGTCTCAAGGGACATCAGCAATGAGACCCCCACGGAAAAACTGGTTAAATTGTTTTCCTCCCAAAGGTTCCTGACTATTTTGGAAATACTTAGATTGACTTTCGGGAATGCACTGTTTGTCTCAAGGGCTTTGTTCAGTTCCTCCAAACTCATGCCACAGGCTTTAGCCAGAGTTTGTTGTTGTGCTAAATCAGCCCCTTTCAGGAAATCCTTCAGGAGAGCTTTAATTCTCTTTGATTTATTGCTGGAATCATCAATCTTTGTGGTGGTCTGGAACTCAGTTGTCGTTTCTACTGTCTCTCCAGGCTCCCCACCTAAATCCACTGACTTCCAGGTTTGTCCACCATCCCCGGAATACTCAGCAAAGCAGTGGACAAAGCTTGCGACTTGTCGGCATGGAATCCCGAAATAACGGCATAATGCAACAAAAGCAGGAGCACGGTGACGACAGTTACCCTGTTGTCGTGTTACGAGAAATTCAAAGAAATTTTCCGTGCGCTTTGGCTTTGCCTTACCGGAAAACTGTCGGCAATACTTCCTGATCGCCTCGATTCGTTGCTCAGTGTCTTTGGCGTCTTTTATGGTCTGCAAAGGCTCCCGTTCTTTGGCTCGACGCTGTTGGTCAATGGTCGTAAACACCCTGTCCAGTACTGTTTTCATGCCTTCTGAACAGTGGGTGTCCAAATCTGTTGCAGGTCTGGTTTGTCTGGCGCGCGTGGCTTTGCCCGGCTCTCTCGGTTCCACAACATAAACCACTCTGATACTCTGGCCGACTTTGGCCTCAGGAACAGACAGTGTGTGAAGCCCGGTATATTGGTCCCTGACCAGAGTAAATGGCAAATCGGGTTCCATACGCAGGGCCACGATATAATCGTTGGGCGTCAGGCTGGGCAATGCATATTGACCATTGTCCGATGACAACTCCCGGGTTCCCAGCGTTTGATTGCTGGCTAATATCAGTGTCTGGTCAGGCCCGGGTAAGCGTTCAGGCATGAGGGTTTCGACCCCCCTGATGTGTATATCCTTAAGATCGATCAGTTTGATATTACCCTCAGAAGTTACGTAAACATCCAGTGCCGAACACCGATACATATGGGAAATATTCTTATCCGTATCAAAAACTATATGATCCTCAGGATCTGGTGTCGTCAGAACCTCATAGTTCGTTCTCCGGTCCAATGCCGGAGCTTGTTTCTCGAAGACCTCAGGATCGTATTTTTCAGGCGCGTTATCATTGCCAATGCAATAGTCTGGCAGATCAATTATCTGATGCCAAAACTCAGGCCATAATTGAACGGCATTGGATGTCCATGTGTTTATCCGCTGATCAGCCTCCCGAAGACAAGGTTGGGAATCCGGCATTTTCAGCGTTTCTTCCTCTTCTTCCGTCATCGGAAACAAACTGTTGGCGTCCACGCCCGTGTGGACAAACTCATGCTTAAACCAGCATTGCTGCCAGTATCGGTACAGTGCCCGGGTGAGAATATCGTCCGACTCATCCGGCTTCAGGGAAAGACCGGATGCCTGCCATCTGGCCTGAGCCACTTCCTTGATGATTTCCGTTTTGGCTTCCTCTTTATCGAGATGAGCGTTAATACGAATTTCATGGCGTTTTTCATCAATAGCGCTGCGATCACTGCGCCCTATCAACCACGGACGATCAATGCCTGATACCCTTTGGTAGAACCATTCGCTCAGCTCAGGATCAAGCGATCCTTTACCCATGGCAGGAGCCGATGATTTTGGCAGTTCCTCCAGCGATAGTTTGGCGGCCATCAGGTAAAGCCGGTAGTACTGATTGAAGCATTGATGGAGTGCTTTATCGCTAAAATCACCCCCTCTGTTAACGGCTATGGCGACATTCTGTAGATCAAGACTGGTCGGCTGCAACGGCAGGTTTTCCTTTTGCAGGTAAGCCCTTAAACGACAATGTTTTTCTGTCAGCTTTTTAGCGACGAATGTCCCTTCTGAGGACTCTGGCAACACTTTTTCGGTAATGGTCTGTAATTCTGCCGCGTTGTATTGCCGGATGGGCAAATGTCGAAAACGCCCTTTCAGCGCCGGTGATAGGGGTTTTCGTCCGCTGTACTCAGGTGGATTGATGGTGGCAAACAGGTGGAAACCCGGATGGGTGTCACCGGCCAGAATATCGTTTAACTCTCCTTCCAGATGCTGGCTGTCGATCAGGTTCATCTCCGAAATCACCACGATGCCGCCTTTTATTTTTGCCGTCTGGATCTTTTCGCACAGTTTGTCCCAGGAACAATCACAGGCATTCAGGTAAAAGACTTCCGGCATGGACTCTCCCTGTTGCTTAGCCTCCTGTCTGACACTTTCAATCACCAGGTTCAGCGTGGCATCCTTGCCCCGTCCGGACGGACCTTCAATCAGTGTCGCCTGACGACCGCCGTGTTTTCTATTGAGATGATAAGCCTGCTGACAGCGGTTTAAATCCTGTCCAAGCCGTTGCGCCAGCTCACGGACTGCCGATCCGGAGGTATCAAAGTCTGGTCGGATTTTTTCGCTGACTGTACTGAAGGTCTGCTGCATTTCCTGCAGAGTGTGTTCATGAACTCTGTCGCTCAGGGTGTTCTCCGGTTGGTAACGGGCAGCAAACCAGATTTCCAGTGCTGACAGGGCATCCTGATAAGTTTCGGTGATTTCCGGCCCCAGTACATCCCGAAAACTATGTTGTATCAAACTGTTTATTTGCCCACAGGTCACACTGCCGCGAGCGGGCAGGGCACGATCCAGATACCAGCCCACCCAACTGCAGATATCGGTTAAATCCCTGGGGGTAAACTCATGATCGGGCAAGAGTTCCTGATAATATTGCCAAAGTGCCATCACACTTTGGGTGGCACTGTGTGCAATGTCGTTTATTTGCTGCTCCGGCAGATGCCGTTGTAAATGCTTGACCAAAGCCGGTTCCACCACTCTGTCGCGAAGGAATGCCTGATCCAGGCGAGGGAAGTAAGCTGTGGGCAGTTTCTCTTTCAGGGCCGGGTCCATTTGACGCCCGGCGTAATGATCCGGGTTGCCAGTGAGAATAACCCGGTGTTTTGGGCCGACCCTGACAGGGTGACCATTCACGTAAATGCAGGGCTCCGGTTGCCATAAGCCGTTCAATGATGCCAGCAATCCGGCTTTGGCCAGGTTGGCTTCATCCAGAACCAGAGTGACGAAGTGTCCATCCTTCCCGGACGGAGTGTTGGCCCATTCCATCAGCGCCCGGTTTTGCAGTGTCATGGAGCGATCACCATCGGTGTGCTCTTGCCACTGCCAGCGTTTCATCAGGGTTTGTTCGCTGTCGGAAGGTCCAAGGGAAATGACCGCAGCCTGTCCTGAAGCTTTTGCCATTTTGGCAGAAAAGTAACTTTTGCCGGTGCCGGTTTCTCCCTGCAGGAAGATAACAGGAGAATCTGTAAGCCGGTCGTGGAGTCGGGATAATCGACGACTTTCACGATCTTTCTGACTTATCTCGCCGTGATAAAGATCCCGGGCCAGTGCTGACAAGGAGGTATCAGCGGAATCCGTCCATTTCAGTGATTCAGAAAGTCGATTTTCTATGAGTTCAATGCCTGCTGCGTCAGAATTGGCTGTTCTGGCAATATGAAAACAATCGGTGGCCAGAGATTGAATGGCATCGGATCGGGTCTGCCCTGACGGCAAAGGTAACTGCCAGCCAGAAGCCAGTACATCCTGCAAACGTTTAATCTGTCTCGATGGCCTGATGGCTAAGGATTGATAATGCTTTGTTGACTCCGGATCGACTGCCAACTCTTGTGCCATTGCCTGCCGTTGTTGTTCAGGAGCATGGGCCACAATCATGGCACAGAGCCTGCCGAGAACTTCTTCTTTTTCTTCATACCTCGATGGCAATGGACTTACGTAGCGCAGTTTTAATTCTTCATTAAGTACTCCCGGGTCAAAAGCTCTGGCCAGTAGCCAGATGTTCTGCTCCACAAAGGCTCTATCCAACCGTGGAGCACTGGTGATGATGTCATTTAACCGATCAGGGTCTACCGAGGCGGTCTGATTCTCATCCGGCTTCTCATGGGCATTCGGCGTCTTATCCGGTAACAAGTGCCAACAGACCACTTTCATAAAGTCACGCACTGAAGGATTCTGCCGGGTACCATGGGTGATAAGGCTATTGATGGCCTTGCGCCAATGGCGGGGTAAAAGCTGTGGGGAATGGTCAACCTGCTGTGCTCGCCGGGCGGCCATTATCAGGTTGTGCAACAATCCTTCGGTCATTTCAGGCAGAGGGTTACAAAGGTCGGCAGGTACGGTTTTAAAGGCTTCGTAAAGTTCATCAAGCGCTTGTTCTGGCAGCTCAGTCCGGGGGATATCATGTTTGTGGGCATTAATATCCCAGAGATCGACCCGGCGACACCGATTACCCATGGCAACCATTGAATTAACCAGTGAAGATGGGCTTCTTGCAAGCTTGGGCCAAAGCAGGGTGATATGAGCTTTTGGGTAGGCCTGCAATTGGCCATTCACCAACAGAGGTTGCCCGACAACCAGGGGTTCCAGAAGCTGCTGAAGCGTTGGATTAGTTTCCAGCCCTCGCAATACCACCGGCCTGCCAGCGGTTAATGCCTCCTGCAGTTTACTCTGACTACTGCCAAAATGAGCCTTTTGTTCCGAGGTGATATGGATATTATCAAAGAGCTGGCTGAAGCGGGTCTGTTCATTGACCTGAATGACCAGAGGGGCTTGCCGCTGCTTATTAATCCAATAACTTGCCTGACCAGGTTGTTGATAAGTGACAGCACGAAAGGCCAGGTGCTTGCTCATTTTTTCCTGAAGTTTGGACAGAGGGTAGTCATCGGTTTCTGTCAGGCCCAGAGCTTCCGGCTGTCGTCTTGAATAAGCCACCTCAAGTCCGGGCTCCAGACCAGTGGTCTCGCGAATAGTCTGCAGTGAACCCAGCAAACGAAACCAGAGAATCTCAGTGAGGGGAGAGGTTACCGTGACTGCACCACCCGCCCGAATCTGTTCTAACAGACAGTTTTCAGGGACTGCATAGCCTTCCGGGGCAATGGCAATCGGGCTCAGCCATTCACTGATATTACTCTCGTTAATAATGATCGGGACTCGTGGAGCAGAGTCTTTATTGTTACCTTCTATTACACCTTCTTTGGCAAGAGAGTGGGACAGGCTATGGAACAGTGAATGAAGCTCGTCCTTCCCCACCGGCATCTGATAAAACTGAACATCGTCGGGTAACGGACAAATCTTCCCGTTGCTCTCGAAACACTGTTGCGCCAGCATCTGCCGAATGGTCTGTTCAAAGGCCAGATCTTGCCAGTCGGCCCCTTTCAGAATCACCCGTTGTCCGGCCTTCAATAGCTCAAGCCTGCCGGGCAGGTGCTGAATTCGCCCCTGTTTATCCACTCCGGGGCCGCCCAGCAGCAACTGTCGCCAGTTGTTGTGCAAGTGGCAGTCAATAAGAACGGTATTGTCGTCGTCCATAGCACTTTCGGCAGAGGGGAGTTCAGCCAATACCGGAGTAACCTGGTTGATCTCTATCGATGGGTCATTGCCAGTCTGTGCGTTGAACTGCCAGGTATTTCCCGGCCGATTAATTCGCCGCCAGAAATCGGCACCGGGAGCGCTGGCTGCGGGCGCGTCATCACGCTGACCAATGGATGCCAACTGTGCAGGGTCTGCCAGGACCAATAGAGAAACATGCCCGCCAAGGGGGCGTTTTTTCCGGTTGATTTTGTCATACAGACAGGGGGTATCCGGGTCCAGTAAATCGTTGAATTTGGGCAGTTCTTCGCTGGTGAGCTTGCGGATATCCATCACCAGAGTGAATGGCTGTGAGCCTTCAAACAACTTGCCCGAGCGCAAAGTATGAAGACCCTCTTCGGAAATGCTCAGCCGACTCACCAGGTTAGCCTGTGAGAGGTCATCGGGGTGGGAAATAACAGTAACATCTTCATTACAGGTTATGGCAGTCAAAAGCTGCCGAACTTCATCATCACTGGCGACAAAACGAAAATCGAAGGAATGAGTCGCCTTTGGCAGCGAGGAATCCGTTGAAGAAACGGTTCTGACTTTGTCAGGCACCGTCTCCAAAGATGGCGATCTGTTTAGTTTGGACCTTACTTCAGAGCAGCTTCTTACAGTCTTCTCTTGTTCTGACAATAAATCCAGCTTTGCTATCTTGGCTGCCACGCCATTCCCGCCATGATCAAGAAGGTTAGGATTCAGAGCGTGTTTTTTTGTACCTTCATCAATCTGACCATCCATAGTCAATCTCCTTAGTGCTATCTGAAGAACCAAGTTGAAGTTGTTTTATATTCTGACCTTCAGATTAAACATAAGTTCCATTTAAATAGAGAGCCGCAACCATGGCAGATGCGATGGTCTCTATTCTCCCGACGTTTAAATCGAGCGTTTGTCATTCTTTGTATCCTTGTCTATAAGAGAATTTCACCTCCTGAAAGAGTGAATGTCTGATGTTATTCAACTCACTGAAAAAAACAGGGTCATTAGCCCTGTTTTTGGTCTCTGTTCTTTCTCTTCAGACACTGGCTAAGAATGATTCTATCGACGAATACCGAAGGCCACCCAGCATGCTTCCTGAGGATATCAGCAAGTTGAAGCCAACAGTTTTGTTATGTTTCGTCAGCAATGTTGAAAATGCTGACAACCTATCCAACGACCCCGGCAAACCTGAAGAGTGTAAAGAGCGTATTGGTTATGTCACTACGATAACATCAGAAAAATCCAGCACACATGTCTGCAGATATCATGCAAATGGTTCTATGCAAGAAGAGTTCACAAACTATGATTGGTTGGACGCAGATTTCTATGCCATTGATGGTTTCATGCATATCCATACAACAGAAGTCACTATCCCGGGCTCAAAAAATTATTATTACGTTATGAGAACGCCTGAAAACTGTTCTAAGGCTAACGAACCAATATGTGCATATGTCGACAAACAAGAAGGTAAAATATCCTTTGGTTATGAGCAAAACGACAATGGTAGTACGACATGTGGAAAACGGGATCTCGTCAAAGCTGTCTATGATCACCGTTACGAAAGAATAAACTGCGCAAAAAGACCACAAGACCACAGCTCACCATTTATTGAACTCAATGCTGTGCCGGATTCATGTCCTTCCGATGCGGTCACCACCCATTGTCACAATTGTAATGGTAATGGCTGTGGCGCCTTCAGATGCTCAGCATTTACATACTGGGATCCATGCCCGGATGACACCTTCTGCGGTTCTGAAAGGTGCGTAGGTGGATTATGCGAAGATAAACCATGGTGCAGGCCTGCAACACCAAATGACGAGCTCTAAGACGAGCTGTAGATAATCCCTGATTCTAATTCTTCGGAGCCTTGGCTCCAGGTAGTTTTTGTGCAGCTTTGTCAAAAGTGAAGGAGCCATTGAGTACCTCTTTCTGCTTCTCAATCACGCTTCGACCTTTGCACACAATAAGCGCATCAGCAAAGTCGGCTTCCTTGCCTTTTACAGGCTTTGCGTTCTTGAAGTCAGTCAGGGCTTTCCAAACAACCTGGCCGTCCTCAAAGTAGAGGTTGATTTTCTGAAAAAGCTGCAAAACGGTCTCAATGATTTCAGGTTTGGCAAGCTGGTATTTTTTACCTTTCAGCGTCCAGACTGTCTCAACCAGAGCAGCATCAGTCACCAGAACCTTTTCTTCTCCCTGAATCAACCGGGCGGCCTGTGCTGACTGCTTCTCATCATCGTTCAGCAAGTATCGGAGCAGGATATTGCTATCAATGACTATCATTACAAACCACTCTGAAGTGAATCGTCGTCTGAGATGTCCTGCTTGGTCTTGACGTGCTTCAGAAACCCTTCTGCTGCCCCTTTATGCCTCTTGATCAAGGTAATCCGACCATCGACGATAAAGCTGTCGATTTCATCTCCTGGCTGGATGCCAAGTTCTTCACACTGACCGGCAGGGATAGTGATTTGCCGTTTGGCACTGAGTTTAGGCACAGGCTTATTTCTTTACATTTTTCGTATAGTAAAGATAGAGCGTCACTTTACTTATCGCAATATATAGCGTACTGCATCTCCGTTTTATCGAACTGCCACCTGACTGCTTGATAAGGAAATTCACTTTTCCTCTATAGAGAATCAGGTGATTAGCGTGATGCACAGTGAAAATCACTGAACTACCAAGCAATCATTCATTGCTTGCTGTCACTGAGTAACGCCATTTTGAGTGCGCTGAAAGACAGAAACTCTGTTAGTTGCACTTAACAACATGTTATGAACTTTCATTTTAAAACTGACTCCAATTTTCCATATAGCTCAGCATCAACATTGAATGTTCCTTGTTGATCGAAGATAAATACCTATTCTGGAGAATTCAGGGATGCATGGAATAGATAATAACACCAGCATTGCACAACCTAACCCGCCACCAACCGGACAAGCCGAACTGGAACGTGCATTATCTCGTGTCAGTGCGGCTAGATCCGTCGCTGTTGCTGATCAAGAAAAAAAGAACAGACCTCCATTTCAATATTTTTCTATTTTATCAAGCCCCATGATTTTCAGCCGTTTGCGACTTCGGGATGTTGTCATTTTAAAACGGGTATGTAAACGCCTTCGCAATGGTATCCATCAAGATAATGCTCTGGCAAAAGCATGGTATCGCCGGTTTCCTTCACCATTGCAGTATCAACTAAGGACAACCATCAATACAAAAAATGTTGACCAACTTTGTGATTGGTTTAGGTCGTTCACGAATGATCAGGCATTAGTGAAGTCAATCACAGATCGCAAAACGGACAGGGTTTATGTGCCGGCTCTGTTATTTTTCACCCTGTCCAGGCTGATGTCTGAATGTGAGACATTTGTTTTAGATACAACCACTATTAACGAAGCGAATTGTGTAAACTCAGCCAGCCTCAGTGTCGATGGACGCCATCTGGTCACCGCCAGCGACGATGGCACCGCAAAAATCTACGTTAAAACGGCTGCTGGATTATGGGAATTGATAGACATCATTCGCCATACCAGCAAGGTCAATTCAGCCAGCTTCAGCCCCGATGGTTCCTATGTGGTGACCGCCAGTGATGATGGCAGGGCGATAATTTATGGCTATAAGAAAGATGGATCATGGAAACCAGTTCGCACTATTTCCCATAGTGACCTTGTCTATTCAGCCACTTTCAGCGCCAACGGCAGCCATGTGCTGACTGCCAGTAATGATGGAACAGCGCAAGTCTATGGCCTCAGGGACGATGGATCATGGGAAAGCGAAGCTACTGTTCGCCCAAATGGTCCGATGAAATTAGTCAGCTTTAACCCCGCTGTTCGTATGACCGATGCTGGCGATAAAACGACAGAAATCTGTGGCCCCAAGGGCGATGGATCCCATTCAGAAAAAACCAGCACAGAACGTCATAGATGGGTCTTATCAGCCAACTTCAGCTCCGATGGCCGTCATTTAGTGACTGCCGGAAGGGATAACACAGCGAAAATCTTTGCTCAAAAGGCCGATGGATCATGGGAACCAAAAAAGACCATTCGCCATAGTGGCTATGTCCACTCAGCCGTCTTTAGCCCCGATGGCCGTTATCTGGTGACGGCCAGTGAAGATGACACAGCAAGAATCTATCGCCAGACAGCGAATGGATCATGGGAACGAGAAGAAGTGAATATTTACCATAAAGACGGAGTTTTATCAGCCAATTTTAGTCCTGATGGCCGCCATGTGGTGACTGCCAGCAGGGACGGAACAGCGAAAATCATTGGTCTGGGCACCGATGGGTTATGGTCAGAAAAAGCCTGCATTTACCATAATGACTGGGTCTTATCGGCCAACTTCAGTATCGATAGTCGCCTTGTGGTAACTGCCTCCAGCGACCATTCAGTGAAAATCACTGAACTGCGAAGGTATGATTCATTGCTTGCTGTCACTGAATGACGCCATTTTGAGTGCGCTGAAAGAAACTATGCTTTGCAGATGAGGGGCTGGTCACCTTCATAGATCAGAAAGTCAGAAAGCGAATCCAGATTCACGGTGTTGAAAAACTCTTGGTAAATTTTGCCCATATCATCGTCTTTGAGCACCAAAGCGTTATTGGCGTTGAGTGACTGCCGCAGGTAGGCATCCTTAAGAGATTTCTGAAATGCTGAAGAACTATTAAAATACAGCATCATCATATACAGCTCATCCGTTGAAGATGGTTCATGAGCGCCGCAGTAGCCTGAGTCTGCGGAGTTTTCAGAGCGAGCATCGGCCCAACAATAGGTTAAGCAACCACCTTTCGAGTGTGTCAATCCATACAGATAATGACAGAACGCCTCCCCAATCGCTTGCGCACATTTATGCTTTAAATCATCTTGAAACTTTTTCTTCATTTTTTTCAATGCCTTCAGAGTATTGATGCGTTGTTTTTTCATTGCCATACGGGTATTGATTTTTTGTAATGTATTCTTTAATTCCGGGCTTTTCTCAACAATCTTTTGAAACAGGGCTTCGACTTTGTGACCAGTCGCTTCATCGTTCCGGAAAATCTGTCCCATGATAATCACCGGACGGTGATTGACCTTGCCCGAGTCTGGTTTCAGAAACGCGGGATCTTGCGTCAGCATTCGTTCTATATTTGGAATGCCCTCAGGGTCTTTCGTCCAGGCGAACTGTAGAGATGAGCTGACAATTTTATTTTCCAGGTATTGCGAAAAACCATCATGGCAATGAGTGACGAGGAAGTCATCATCATCTTCTATCTCCAGGTAGCGTTCATAAGCCAAACGCCATACCTGACTATTTTTTTCTCTGGACCATAACTGCTTGTAAAACTTTTTCAGGCAATGGCTGGCTTTAACCTTCAGTTCATCGATATTTTCCAGGCGCAGCAATAGCTTATGATGTTGAAAGGCTCCTACGACAGATTTATTATAGTTCGGTACTGGATCAAGCCAACCCGATTCCAGGACTTCACCAGCAAAATGAATAACTGAAGGTTTGTCCAGGTCACTGCCTTCCAGTGTTGCCACCATTAAGCCCAACCACGGTTGAACGCATGCTCCGTCCTGAATAATCATTTTTGAATGAAGCGACTTGAGTCGTTCAGTGATCCGATCTTCATCACTTTTGTGCAATATTTTTTTCAATGCCTCCGATATCGGTTTAAATTCCTTCTCGTAATAGCCCAATGCCCCTGTCTCCAGCGACTTGATTATTGAAACGCCCATGGCAAAAGCGGGTAGATCTTTTTTCTTCCAGAGGTTGTTTAGTATTTCGGAAGTACTTGGATTTTTTTTTGGCAATTCACTGTTTGTCTTCAGGGCTTTGTTCAGTTCCTCAAGGCTTATGTCACAGGCTTCAGCCAGAGCTTGTTGTTGTGCTAAATCTGCCTCGTTCATAATCTTCCTCAGCAGATCCATACTCATCTTTGACTCAGTGCCGGAACCATTTTCCTTCCCGGTGGGCTCGGAGTTAAATGGGATTTCTGTTTTCAGAACAGGCGACCCGCCCAAATGCACAGACTTCCAGGTTTGGCCTTCATCCAGGGAATACTCAGCAAAACTGTGGAAACTGCTATTCATTTGCCGTGAGGGAATTCCGAAATAACGACAAAAAGCAATAAAAACAGGCACACGATGACGACAGCTGCCATGCCTTTTTGTTACGAGAAATTCAAAGAAATTTTGCTTGCGCTCTGGTATGGCATTACCGGAGAACTGCTGGCAATAACGCGTGATTAACTTAATTCGTCGCTTTGTGTTTTTAGAGTCTTTTATTTTCTGCAGAAGAAACCGTACTTTGCCTGATTGTCCGTCAATATTCTCAAACACTTTGTCCAGTACTGATTTCATACCCTCTGAACAGCAGGCGTCAAATCGTTCTGATCGGGATCCTTCAGCCAATGTATTTTCGCCCGGTTCCAGGGGTTCTACGATATAAGTCACTCGAATACTCTGGTTGGCTTTCGCCTCAGGAACAGAGAGTGTGTGAAGCCCGGTATATTGGTCCCTGACCAGGGTAAATGCCAAATCGGGCTCTATACGCAGTGCCACGATATAGTCGTCAGGCGTCAGGCTGGGTAATGCATATTGACCATTGTCCGGTGTCACGTTCAAGGTCGCCAGCGTTTGATTGTCGGCCAATACCACTAACTGGTTATGCTCTGGTAACGGGTCCGGCATGAGTATTTCGATCCCCATAGGGTGTTTATTACTAAGCTCGATCGGTGTGATATCACCCTTGGCAGACACAAAAATGTCGTTTGCCGAGCAACGATACATCTCGGTAGTAAAGTCCCGGGTATCAAAAACGATATGATCATCAATTTGTGGCATCTCCTGATGCCGATAGTTCGTCATTTGGTCTAATGCCTCAAACTCTTTCTCGTGGAGTTCCGGGTCGTATTTTTCAGCCGCTTTATCAACGCTGATAGCCAGCGCTTTGTTAACAGGGTTCGGCAGTCTTCTCATCTGGCGCCAAAACGCAGGCCATAACTGAGATGCCTTGGCGTTCCATGACTCGATCCGTTGCTCAGCATCGCGAAGATAAGGCTGGGAAGCCGGTAATTTCAGCGTTTGTTCCTCATCTTCCGTCAGGGGAAATACACTGTTCGCATTCACGCCTGCCTGGTCAAATTCCCGGGCAAACCAGCATCGTTGCCAGTGCCGGTACAGTGCCTGGTTGAGAATATCGTCGGACCCGTCTGGATTCAGGGAAAGACCGGATGCCTGCCAACGGGCCTGAGCCACCATCCTGATGATTTCCGTTCTGGCTTCCTTGTCATTCAGATCTGCATTAATACGAATTTCATGGCATTTTTCATCAAGACTGTTGAGATTACTGAGTCGTAACAGCCACGGGCGATTCATGTCCGGCAGTGCCTGGTTGAACCATTTGCTCAGTTCAAGAGCAAACTCTCTTCTACCCATGGCAAGAGACGATGACTCGGGCAGCTCCTCCAGCGATATGTCGGCGGCCATCAGGTAAAGCCGGTAATACTGATTGAAGCATTGATGAAGGCCTTTTTCGGTATCATCGTCTCCCTGGATGACGGCTCTGGCCACATTCTGTAAATCAAGACTGCTAGGCTGCAACGGCAGGTTTTTCCGTTGCAGGTAAGCCCTCAGGCGACAATGTAGCTGCGTCAGCTTTTTAGCCAGGATTTTCCCTTCCCGGGTTTCTGGCAACACTTTCCCGGCAATGGTCTGTAATTCTGCCGGGTTGTACTGGCGGATCGGCAAATGTCTGAAACGCCCTTTCAGCGCCGGTGATAAGGGTTTTCGCCCGCTGTACTCAGGCGGGTTGGTGGTGGCAAACAGGTGGAAGCCCGGATGGGCATCACCGGCCAGAATATCGTTTAACTCACCTTCCAGATGCTGGCTGTCGATCAGATTCATTTCCGAAATCACCACGATGCCGCCATTAATTTTTGCCGTCTGGATCTTTTCACACAGTTTGTCCCAGGAACAATCACAGGCATTCAGGTAAAAGACTTCCGGCATGGATTCTTGCCGTGCTTCTGCCTGCTGTTTGACACTTTCAATCATCAAGTACAGCGTGGCATCCTTACCTCGTCCAGCAGGGCCTTCAATCAGAGTCGCCTGACGACCGTCGTGTTTTCTGTTGAGATGATAAGCCTGCTGACAGCGGCTTAAGTCCTGTCCAAGCCGTTTTGCCAGTTCACGGACTGCCGATCCGGAGGTATCAAATTCAGGACGGGTTTGTTCGGTGAAATTTATGAAGGCCTGCTCAATATCCGGCAGGGTCTGGTTATGCACTTTGTCGCTCAGTGTGTTGTCTGGTTCGAAACGGGCAGCAAACCAGATGTTCAATGCTAACTGGGCATCCTGATGAGTCTCGCTGATTTCGGGACCCAGCAGATCCCGAAAACCTTGTTGGATCAGACTGTTGATTTGCTCAGAGGTAACAGGGGCAGCTGTAGGCAGCGCACAATCCAGATACCAACCCACCCAACTGCAGATGTCCGTTAAATCCCTGGGGGTAAACTCATGCTCGGGCAACAACTCCTGATAATATTGCCAGAGCACCATCAGGCTCTGTGTGGCACTGCGTGCAATGTCGTTTATTTCAGGCTCCGGCAGATGCCGTTGTAAATGATTGACCAGAGCCGGTTCCACCACACAGTCCCGAAGGAAAGCCTGGTCCAGACGAGGGTAGTAAGCTCTGGGCAGCTTTTCTTGCAGAGCCGGGTCCAGTTGGCGTCCGGAGTAATGATCCGGGTTGCCGGTGAGAATTACCCGGTGTTTTGTGCCGACCAGAACAGGTTGACCGTCCACATAGATACAGGGTTCCGGCTCCCATAAGCCAATCAATGACGCCAGTAATCCCGTTTTAGCCAGGTTGGCTTCATCCAGCACCAGAGTGACGAATTTGTCATTTTTGTCGGGTTTAATACTGGCCCATTCCATCAGGGCCCGATTTTGCTGTGCCATAGAACGGTCACCATCGGCACGTTCCTGCCACCGCCATTGTTTCATCAGGGTCTGTTCGCTGTCAGAAGGTCCAAGGGAAATCACCGCAGCCTGTCCTGAAGCTTTCGCCACTTTGGCGGAAAAGTAACTTTTCCCGGTGCCGGTTTCCCCCTGCAGGAAGATAACGGGAGAGTCCGCAAGCCGGTCATGGAGTCGCGATAATCGACGGTTTTCTCGATCCTTTTGATTAATCTCGCCGTGATAAAGATCCCGGGCCAGTGCTGGCACGGGCCTGTCAGCGGAGCCCGTCCATTTCAGTGATTCGGACAGTCGATGTTCAATGCGTTCAATGCCTTCTGCTTCAGAATTCGCTGTTCTGGCCCTATGAAAACAATCGGTGGCCAGAGTATGAATGGTATCGGATCGGGTCTGCCCCGGTGGCAGGGCTAACTGCCAGCCAGAAGCCAGAGCATCCTGCAAACGTTTAATCTGTCTACTTGGCCAGATGGTCAATGATTGACAGGGCTCTGCGGTTGCCGGGTCAATTTCCAGTTGATACGCCATTGTATCTCGTTGTGCTTCAGGCCTGTGGGCCACGATTATGGCACAGAGCCTGTCCAGAGTTTTTTTTTGGGCCCACCCTGGTATTGGACTTTCATAGGACAGCTGAAACCCGGTGTCCTTGAATATTACCGGGTCAAATGCCCTGGCCAGTTGCCAAAGGTTTTGCTTCACAAACGCTCTATCCAATTGCAGGGCACTATTGATGATGGCATTTAACCTGTCCGGGTCTACCGAGGCCGTTTGATCCACATTCGGATTTTTATGGGTGTCTAATATCTTATCCAGTATCTTTGTGGGTGTCCGATATCTTATCCGGTAACAGGTGCCAACAAGTCACTTTCATAAAATCACGCACGGGCGGATGCTGTCGGGTGCCATGGGTGATGACGCTATTGATGGCCTTGCGCCAGTGGCGAGGTAAAAGCTGTGCGGCATGGTCAACCTGCTTTGCCCGTCGGGCAGCCAGTATCAGGTTATTCAACAACCCTTCGGTTATTTCAGGCAGAGGGTTACACAGGTGGGCAGGTACGGTTTCAAAGGCTTTGTAAAGTTCATTAAGCGCTTGTTCTGGCAGTTCAGTTCGGCAGATACCGTGCTTGTGAGCATTGATATCCCAGAGATCGACCTCAGGACACGGCTTACCCTTGGCAATCATTGCACTCCATACTGAGGAGGGGCTTTTCGCAGACTCAGGCCAGAGCAGGGTGATATGAGCCTTTGGGTAGGCCTGTAATTGACCATTCACCAACAGAGGTTGGCCAACAGCCAGAGGTTCCAGGAGCTGCTGCAGGGTTGGATTACTTTCCAGCCCTTTGAATACCACTGGCTCGCCAGCGGTTAATGCCATCTGAAATTGACTCTGATGTCGCCCAAAATGCGCCTTTTGTTCCGAGGTGATATAGATATTATCAAATAGCTGGCTGAAGCTGGTCTGTTCATTGACCTGAATGACCAGAGGGGTTTCCGGCTGATTATTGATCCAATAACTTGCCTGGACAGGTCGCTGATAAGTTATGGTATCAAAGGCGGTGTGATTTCTGATTGGATGTTCATTGTTTTCTGCCAGTCCCAATGCCTTCGGCTGCCGTTTTGAATCAACCACCTGAAGCTGGGGCTTGAGGCCGGTCGTCTCGCGAATCGTCTGCAGTGAACCCAGCAAACGAAACCAGAGTGCCTCAGAGAGGGGGGAGGTTACCGTGACGACACCACCGGCTCGAATCTGTTTCAACAGACGGGTGTTAGGTATTGCATAGCCTTCCGGGGCAATGGCAATGGGGTTCAGCCATTGGGTAATATTACTCTGGTTAATAATGATCGGGCTTCTTGATGCGTTCTTTCTTTTGACACCTTTTTTGAAACGAGCGTGGAAAAGACTCTTGAACACTGAGCGAAGCTCGTTATTCCTTACCGGCATCCGGTAAAACTGAATACGGTCGGGTAACGGACAGCTCTTGCCATTACTCTCAAAACACTTTTTCGCCAGCATCTGTCGAATGGTCTGTTCAAAGGCCAGATCCTGCCAGTTGGCCCCTTTCAGAATCACCCGTTGTCCGGCTCTCAGTGACTCAAGCCTGCCGGGAATGTGTCGGATTCGCCCCCGTTTATCCACACCGGGGCCGCCCAGCAGCAACTGTCGCCAGTGACTGTGCAAGTGGCAGTCAATAAGAACGGTATTGCCGTCATCCATAGCACTTTCGGCACTGGTGAATTCAGGCAATACCGGAGGAGCCTCGTCGACATCCATCAATGTGTCATCGCCGGTCTGTGCCTCGAATTGCCAGGTATTTCCCGGCCGATTAATTCTCCGCCAGAAATCAGCGCCGGGTGCGTCATCACGCTCGCCAATCGATGCCAGCTGGGCAGGATCTGCTACGACCAATAGAGAAACATGCCCACCCAGAGGGCGTTTCCTGCGACTGATTTTGTCGTACAGGCAGGGGTTATCCGGGTCCAGCAGATCGTTAAATTTAGGCAGATCATCGCTGGTGAGATGTCGGATATCCATCACCAGAGTCAGTGGCTGTGAGCCTTCAAAGAGCTTGCCTGAGCGCAGAGTATGACGACCCTCTTCGGAAATGCTCAGCCGACTCACCAGGTTAGCCTGTGAAAGGTCATCGGGGTGGGAAATAACAGTAACATCCTGATGTTCATCACAGGTCCTGGCAATCAGGAGCTGTCGAACTTCATCATCACTGGCGACAAAACGAAAATCGAAGGAATGAGTCGCCTTTTGGAACGTGGAATCCGTTGAAGAGACGGTTCTCAGTCTGTCAGGCAAGGTTTCCGGAGATGGTGATCTTTTTAGTCTGGACCTCACTTCAGAGCAGCTTCTTACAGTCTTCTTTTGCTTTGACGATACATCCAGCTTTGCTATCTTGGCTCCCACGCCACGATCAAGGGGGTTAGGATACAGAGCGTGTTTTTTTCTACCTCTATCAATCTGACCATCCATAGTCAATCACCCTCTCTGCTATCTGAAGAACCAAGTTGAAGTTGTTTTATAATTTGACCTTCAGATTAAACGTAAGTTCCATTTAAACAGGCAGCCGCAACTATGGCAGATGCGATAGCCTCATGAGATATGCATGGATAGTGGTCATCAGAGAGGAAAACACGCCCAGGGTTTACATGAATGAGTCACAAAGCGAATCCAGATTCACGGTGTTGAAAAACTCTTCGGCAATTTTTGTTATCTCATCGGTTCTGAGCACCAGAGCGTTATTGGCGTTGAGTGCCTGCCTCAAGTAGGTTTCCTTAAGAGTTTCCTGAACGAATTCGCAAAAGAATCCGCTCTTAATACAAGAAATCATGGCAAACAACTCTTCTGGTGAAGATGGATCATGAGCACCATAGCAGTGACCCAGGTAGATATCAGACGAGATGTAAGCATCGACCCAACAATAGGTTAAGCTGCCGCCATTCGAGTGTGTCACTTCATAAAGGTAATAACTAAAGGCCTGAATAATTGCCTCTATGCATTTGTGCTTATATTCCTGATCTTGAACTTGCTTACCTGACGAACCCCTCGAACTATCGTCCATATCCACACAGTCAATATCGCTATCGTTATCGCAATCAATAAGATCATCGCTTGTAACATCATAAGGCACGCTTTTGTCACGATCTCTTCCGGGACAGGGACTATCCAGTTCATGTTGGAGCCGTTGTGTCTCCGCATTGAATTGATTGAGTTTTTCGAGCATCTGCTTCAGATTCGGGCTGTTCTTAACTTTCCGTTGAAACAGGGCTTCGGCCTTTTTAAGTATCGCTGGAATGTTCTTTAGTCTTCCCAGTATAATCACCGGACGGTGGTTCACTTTACCCGAGTTTATTTGCTCAAATGCGGGCTGGTGCAAAAGCATTCTTTCTACATTCGGAATTCCCTTAGGTTCATCCGTCCAGGCTTTCTTTAGGGATGTGCGGCTGATTTTATCTTCAAGGAATGATGAAAAACCTTCATGGCAATGAGTGATGAAAAAGGCATTACCTCTTGCTTGTCGAAAGCGTTGATAAGCCAGCCGCCATAACTGACTATTTTTTTCTCTGGCCAATAATTCTCCATACCACTTTTTCAGGCAAAGAGCGGCTTTATCTTTCAGTTCATCGACTCTTTCCAGAAGCAACAATAGGTCGTGATGTTGATAGGCCTCTATAGTATCCCCTGAGTAGATCGGCAGTGGGTCCAGCCAACCCGATGCCAGTGCTTCACGGGCAAAGTCAATAACCGAACGCCTGGTTAAGTTACTGCGTTTCAGTATATTCACTATTAAACTCAACCATTTTTGGGCTCTTTCTCCGCCCTGATTAATCATTTCTGAATGGAATGACTTGAGCTGTTCAATCACCAGATCTTCATCATTGTTAGACAGCATGCGTTTGACTGCCTCCAATATCGGATTAAATGGCTCCCTGTAATAGTCCAACGCTTTTTCCCCTGGTAAAGCGATCGTTGACATGCCCATGGAAAAACCAGTTGAATCTTTTTCCTGCCAAAGTTTCTGCAGTATTTCGGGAATACTTAGATGGGTTTCTGGCAATACACTGTTTTTCTCAAGGGCTTTGTTCAGTTTCTCAAGGCTCATGCCACAGGCTTTAGCCAGGGTTTGTTGTTGTGCTAAATCAGCCCCTTTCATGAGTTCCTTAATCTTCTTTGTTGCAGTGCCGGAACTTGGGGCTTTCCTGGTGGACTGGAAGTGAGACAGGGTTTCTGTTTTCTCTCTGGTTGCCCCGCCTAGATCCGCTGTCTCCCAGGTTTGGCCTTTATCGACAGAATATTCAGCAAAGCAGTGGACGAAGCTATCAATTTGCCGGCAGGGAATCCCGAAATAACGACAAAAAGCAATAAAAACAGGCACACGGTGGCGGCAGCTCCCTTGCCGCTTTGTTACCAGGAATTTAAAGAAATTTTCACCGCTCTCTGCTTTAGCCTCACCGGAAAACTGTTGGCAATACTTTGTGATCGCTTTAATGCGTTGCGTTGTGTCTTTAGTGTCTCTTATGGTCCGTAAAAGCTTCTCTATTTTGCGTGGGTGTCCACCAATAGTCTCTTCACCAACAGTCTCAAAGAGTTTGTCCAGTACTGTTTTCATACCTTCTGAACAGTGGCTGTCAAACAGTGTTGATTGTGCTCGTCGGAATTCTTTAGCCGCTGTTTTTTCGCCAGACTTTCCGGGTTCTACAATGTAAGCAATTCGAAGAGTGTTTTTGCCTTTGGCCTCTGAAATAGACAGTGTATGAAGTCCGGTATATCGGTCCCTGAGCAGGGTATATTCGGGTTCTACAGGTTGACTGAAGAAACTCATTGCCCAGTTGTGCCAGCTCAATGCCAGATCGGGTTCAACACGCAGGGCCACGATATAGTCGTCAGGCGTCAGGCTGGGTAATACATATTGACCATCGTTTGACGACGCTATGAAGGTGGCCAGTGTTTGCTTGCTGGTTAACGTCACTTCCTGGTCAGGCCCCGGTAACCGTTCAGGCGTTAGGGTTTCGACCCCCAGAATGTTCTTACTGATCTCGCTCACTTCGATATCACCCTCAGCAGACACATCAATATTCTTTGCCTGGCAGCGATACATCCGGGAAGGGGGGTAATGAGTATTAAAAATTTTATGATCGTCAAGTTGTGACTTCTTCAGGTGCTTATAGTTCGTGAGCCGGTCCAGGAACTCAGTCTGTTCCCCGTTTATATCTGGAATGCATTTTTCAGGAGCCTTATTACCGCCGATAGCTACCGCTTTTTTAGTATGATCGTCCACACCATGCTTCGACAGATGACTCATTTGATGCCAGAACGCAGGCCAATATTGAACGGCATTGGCGTTCCACGCACTTATCTGCCTATCAGCCTCGTGAAGGTAAGGACGGAAAGCCGATAATGTCAGCGTTTGTTCCTCTTCTTTCGTCAGTTGAAATACGCTATCAGCGCCCACACCCATCTGGCAAAACACACCTTCAAACCAGCGTTGCTGCCAGCGTCGGTAAAGTACCCTTGTGAGAATATCGTCCGACTTCTTCGGCTCCAGAGAAAGACCAGATGCCTGCCATCTGGCCTGAGCCACTTTTTTGATAATTTCCGCTCTGGCTTCCTCTTCAGTCAGATCAGTCTTGATATGAATTTCATGTTTTTTTCCATCAATACTGTTGTGGTCACTGCTTCGTATCAACCAGGGTCGATCTATGCCCGGTACCGTTTCGTTGAACCAACGGCAAAGTTCAGAATCAAGCTCTCCTTTATCCTTGACAAGAGCCGATGACTCAGGCAGTTCCTCCAGCGATATTTTGGCGGCCATCAGATAGAGCCGGTAGTACTTATTGAGGCATTGATGAAGGCTGTCTTCGGTAAAATCGCCCTCTCTGGTAACAGCCTTCGCGACATTCTGTAAATCGAGGCTGGTAGGCTGCAATGGCAGGTTTTTCTGTTGCAGGTAAGCCCTTAAAAGACAATGTTTCTCTGTCAGCTTTTTAGCGGCGAATTTCCCTTCAGAAGACTCTGGCAACACTTTTTCGGCAATGTTCTGTAATTCGGTCGGGTTGTACTGCCGGATGGGCAAATGTCGAAAGCGCCCTTTCAGCGCCGGTGATAAGGGTTTTCGCCCGCTGTACTCAGGCGGGTTGATGGTGGCAAACAGGTGGAAGCCCGGATGGGCGTCACCGGCCAGAATATCGTTCAATTCGCCTTCCAGGTGCTGGCTGTCGATCAGATTCATTTCCGAAATCACCACGATGCCACCCTGCACTTTGGCCTTCTGGATTACTTCACACACTCTGTCCCAGGAACAATCACAGGCATTCAGGTAAAAGACTTCCGGCATCAATTCCTGCCGTTGTTCAGCCTGCTGTTTGACACTTTCAATGATCAGGTTCAGCGTGGCATCCTTACCCCGTCCAGCCGGGCCTTCAATCAGTGTTGCCTGACGACCGCCGTGTTTTCTGTCGAGATGATAAGCCTGCTGACAGCGGTTTAAGTCCTGGCCAAGCCGTTGCGCCAGTTCACAGACTGCCGATCCGGAAGTATCAAAGTCTGGTCGTATTTTTTTGCTGACTGTTCTGAAGGCCTTCTGAATATCTGACAGCGTCTTGTTACGAACTCTGTCGCTCAGGCTGTTCTCCGGTTCGTAACGGACAGCAAACCAGATTTCCAGTGCTGACAGGGCATCCTGATGAGTTTCGCTGATTTCCGGCCCCAGTACGTCCCGAAAACTATGTTGGATCAAACTGTTTATTTGCTCACAGGTAAACCTGTCTCCTTTGCATAACGCACGATCCAGATACCAACCCACCCAACTGCAGATATCCGTTAAATCCCTGGGGGTAAACTCATGGTCGGGCAAGAGTTCCTGATAATATTGCCAGAGTGCCATCACACTTTTGCTGGCATCGTATGCGGTGTCGTTTATTTGATGCCCCGACAGATGCCGTTGTAAATGCCTGACCAGAGCCGGTTCCACCACCCTGTCCCGAAGAAATGCCTGATCCAGGCGTGGGTAGTAAGCTCTGGGCAGTTTCTCTTTCAGGGCCGGGTCCATTTGGCGCCCGGAGTATTGATCCGGGTTACCGGTGAGAATCACCCGGTGTTTTGGGCTGACCCTGACAGGATGACCATTCACATAGATGCAGGGTTGCGGTTCCCATAAGCCGTTCAATGATGCCAGTAATCCGGCTTGAGTCAGGTTGGCTTCATCCAGAACCAGGGTCATGTATTCAGCGTCTTTGTCAGATTTGGTCCTGGCCCATTCCATCAGTGCCCGGTTTTGCTGCACCATAGAGCGGTCGCCATCGGCGTGTTCCTGCCACTGCCAGCATTTCATCAGGGTTTGTTCGCTGTCAGAAGGTCCAAGGGAAATCACTGACGCCTGTCCTGAAGCGTTCGCCATCTTCGCTGAAAAATAACTTTTTCCGGTGCCGGTTTCCCCCTGCAAGAAGATAACAGGAGAGTCTGTAAGCCGGTTATGGAGTCGTGACAATCGACGGCTTTCACGATCCTTCTGACTCACCCTGCCGCGATAAAGATCCCGGGCCAGTGCGGACAAGGGCATATCAGCAGACCCTTGCCATGCCAGTGATTCAGCCAGTCGATGTTCTATGCGTTCAATGCCTTCTGTCCTGGAATTCGCTGTTCTGGCCCTGTGAAAACAATCGCTGGACAGAGTGTGAATGGCATTGGATCGGGTCTGCCCCGATGGCAAAATTAACTGCCAGCCAGAAGCCAATGCATCCTGCAAACGTTTAATCTGTCTTGATGGTCTGATGGCTAACTGTTTATATCGCTTTGCTGCCGCCGGATTGACACTCAACTGATACGCCATCGCCTGTCGATGTTCTGCAGGCCCGTGGGCCACAATCAGAGCACAAAGTCTGTCCAGAGCTTCTTTCTTATCCGACGATGAAATTGGACTTTCATAGGACAGAAGTAATCCTTTGGATTCAGTGTCCTTAAATACTGTCGGATCAATGGTTCTGGTCAGTTGCCAGAAGTTTTGCATCACAAATGCTCTGTCCAATTTCGGGGCACTGTTGATGATGGCATTTAACTGATCCGGGTCTACCGAGGCGGCTTGTTCATGAGCATCCTGCGTCTTATCCGGTAACAATTGCAAGCAAGCCACTTTCAGAAAATCACGCACGGGCGGGTTGTGCCGGGCGCCATGGGTGATAACGCTATTGATAGCCTTGCGCCAGTGGCAGGGTAAAAGCTGTTTCGACTGGTCAATCTGCTGTGCCCGCCGGGCAGCCAGTATCAGGTTATTCAACAACCCTTCGGTCATTTCAGGCAGAGGGTTACAAAGGTTGCCAGGTACAGTTTTAGACGCTTCGTAAAGTTGATTAAGCGCTTGTTCTGGCAGCTCAGTCCGGAAGAGACCATGTTTGCGGGCATTGATCTCCCAGAAATCGACCTCAGGACAGCAGTCAGCCGTGGCGACCACTGTATTAAATAGTGAAGAGGAGCTTCTCGCAGACTCGGGCCAGAGCAGGGTGACACGGGCGTCCGGGTAGGCCTGTAATTGGCCATTCACCAACAGAGGCTGTCCAACCAGCAGGGGTTCCAGAAGCTGCTGAAGCGTTGGATTGCTTTCCAGCCCCCGCAATACGACCGGCTTCCCAGCGGTTAATGCCTCCTGCAATGGACTCTGCTGTCGTCCAAAATGTGCCTTTTGTTCCGAGCTGATATGGATATTATCGAATAACTGACTGAAGCTCGTCTGCCCATTGATCTGAATCACCAGAGGTGGTTTCTGGTGATGATTGATCCAATGACTTGCCTGGGCATATTGCTGATAAGTGACGGTTCTGAAGGCAGGATAATCTCTGACTTTTTTCTGTGGCTGAAGGCTTCTGAACAAAGGGTGTTCATTGCTTTCTTTCAATCCCAGTGCTTTCGGCTGCTGTCTTGTATGGGCCACCTGAAGTCGGGGTTTCTGGCCGGTCGTCTTGCCAATAGTCTGCAGTGCGCCCAGCAAACAGAACCAAAGTGCCTCAGTGAGGGGAGAAGTTATGGTGACAGTTCCACCGTCCCGAACCTCTTCCACAAGAAGGGTGTTAGGGACTGCATAGCCTTGTGGAGCAATAGCAACAGGATTCAGCCATTGGCTAATATTACTTTGGTTAATAATGATCGGGTTGCCTGATGCGGGCTCCTTATCGAGTGCTTTTTCACCTTTTTTGTGGCCTTCTTTGTCAGGAGTGTCGGCCAGGCTTTGGAACAGTGAATAAAGCTCCTCGCTCCCTACCGGCATCTGATAGAACTGAACATTGTCGGGTAAAGAACAGATCTTGCCATTGCTTTCAAAGCACTGTTGCGCCAGCATCTGTCGAAGCGTCTGTTCAAAGGCCAGATCCTGCCAGTTGGCTCCTTTCAGAATGACCCGTTGTCCGGGCCTCAATAGCTCAAGCTTGCCGGGGAGGTGCCGGATTCGTCCCTGTTGATCGACACCGGGACCGCCCAGCAGCAACTGTCGCCAGTGGCTGTGCAAGTGACAGTCAATGACAAGGGTATTGTCATCGTTCGTAGCGCTTTCAGCAGCAGAGAGTTGAGGCAATAGCGGAGCAACCTCGTCGATATTCATTGACGGGCCATTACCGGTCTGTGCGTTGAACTGCCAGGTATTTTCCGGTCGATTAATTCGCCGCCAGAAATCAGCCCCCGGTGCACCCTCACACTGGCCAACCGATATCAACTGTGCAGGGTCTGCCACGACCAGCAGAGAAACATGCTCACCCAGAGGGCGTTTCTTCTGGCTGAGTTTGTCGTAAAGGCTGGGGTTATCCGGGTCCAGCAGGTCGTTAAATTCAGGCAGTTCTTCGCCGTTGAGTTTTCGGATATCCATCACCAGAGTCAGTGGCTGAGAACTTTCAAACAGTTTGCCCGGATACAGAGCGTGGCGACCATCGTCGGAAATACTCAACCGGGTCACCAGGTTAGCCTGTGAGAGGTCATCGGGATGGGAAATAACAGTAACATCCTGATGTTCATCACAGGTATTGGCAATCAAAAGCTGTCGAACTTCATCATCACTGGCGACAAAACGAAAATCGAAGGCACGAGGGGGCTTTTGGAGCGTTGAATCCAATGAGGATACATTTCTCGGCCTGTCTGGCAGCCTCATCAGAGGTGATGATTCATTGAGTGCGGGAGTGACATCAGGGCAGATATCTACATTATTCTTTGATAGTGCATCCCACTTTGCTCTACTGGCTGGCACGCCATTGTCAGGAATGGTTCCCTTAATTTCTCCACTAATCTGACCTTCCATAGTCAATCTCCCAATTGCCATCTAAAGGACTTTATTGAAACGGGTTAATGATTTGACCATGAGATTGGACAAAAGTTTTATAGTTTTTAAAACGATTCAGACAACGAATTCAAATTCAGGCTGTCCAAAAACTCTCCGGCAATTTTTGTCAGATCATTGGGTTTCAGGACCAGGGCATTACTGGCGTTGAGTGCCTGCCTTATGTAGTCATCCCTGATAAATTTCTGAAAAAAGGAGGGGGTACCAAATTCAAACATCATGGCATACAGCTCTGCTGGAGAGGATGGATCATGAGCGCCACAGGAGTCTGACCCGGCGTAAGCATCGGTCCAAAAATACGTTAAGCAACCGCCGTTCGAGTTTGCCACTCCATACAGATAATGACTGAAGGCTTGCTTAATTGCTTCCCAGCATTGTTTTTTAAAATTTTCCAAAAGGTCAGGTGATTCCTCATCAGGTTTTTCTTTGATGTCTTCCAATAACTGCTTCAAGCTCGGGCTATTCTCAGCTTTTAGTTGGATCAGAGCCTTGGCCTTTTCAATTATCCCGCTGTTGAACCAAAAGGGTTGCCCCAGCATAATCACCGGACGGTGGTTCGCCGTGCCAGGGTTTAACCGCACAAAAGCAGGCTGATGCACCAGCATTCGTTCAATATTCGGAACTCCCTGAGGTTCATCCGTCCAGGCGGTCTGTAAAGATGAGTGGGTCATTTTATTTTCAAGGAGTGGCGAAAACCCACCATGACAATGAGTGACGAAAAAGGAATAATCTCCGTAGTTTTGTAAATAGGCAAAAGCGTATCGCCATTCATGGCTATTTTTTTCCCTGGAGAATAATTCCGTATACCACTTTTTCAGGCAATGGTTGGCATTTACCTTCAATTCATCGATGCTTTCCAGACGCACTAATAGCTGATGATGCTGAGCGGCATTCATAACATGGTTATGGTAGGTGGGCAGTGGATCCAACCAACCCGATACCAGGGCTTCATGGGCAAGGCGAATAAACGGAGGTATGGCTAAGGCTTTGCTATCCAATAAACTATTCATTGAACTCAACCACCTTGTAGGGATTGATCCACCCTGAGCAATTATTTTTGAGTACAATAACTTGAGTTGTCCAATGACCTGATCGGCATTATCGTTGGACAATATTTTTCTTACTGCATCCGACATCGTTTTATGTTCATTCTCATCGTCGTTATAGATATCAGCGATCAAAATCCTGTCGTGATATCTTAATGCATCTTTTTCCAATAATATTGAGACACCCATGGAAAAACTGGCTAAATCTCCTTCCTGCCATAGTTTGTCTACCATATCGGAGGTGCTTAGACTGGCTTTTGGCAATGCACCGTTAGTCTCAAGGGCTTTGTTCAATTCCCCAATGCTGATGCCGCAGGATTTAGCCAGAGCTTGCTGTTGTGCCAGGTCGGCGCCTTTCAGGAGCTCCTTCAGTGTCTTTGACGCAGTGCCAGAACCACTGACCCTCCTGGTAGGCTGGAAGACAGACGGGGTTTCTGTCACCTCGGCAGGCGCCCCGAGCAAGTTAACTGACTCCCAGGTTTGGCCTCTATTCATAGAACACTCGGCAAAGGCGTGAGTAAAGTTGCCAATTTGCCGACACGGAATCCCGAAATAGCGACATAAAGCGACAAAAACAGGCACACGATGACGACAGCTTCCTTGCCGTTTTGTTACCAGGAATTGAAAGAAATTTTCATTGCTCTCTGCTACGGCGTTACCGGAGAACTGTTGGCAATAGCCCTTGATCGCCTCGATGCGTTGCGTCGTGTTTTTAGCGTTTTTTATTTGCCATAAAGGCCGCTGTTCTTCGGTTGGGTCTTGCAGGCCTTCAATGGTCTTGAACAATCTGTTCAGTACTGTTTTCATGCCTTCTGAACAGTGGGCGTCGAAGCGTGTTGCCTGTTTCGGGAGGGCTACTTTGGCGGGTGTTTTTTTGCCCGCTTCTCTGGGTTCTACGACATAAGCAGCTTCAATACGCTGGAAGGGTTCGGCCTCAGGAACAGAGAGTGTGTGGAGACCGGTATATCGATCCCTGGTCAGATTATATGGCAACTCGGGTTTTATACGCAGGGCGACGATATAGTCGTTAGCCTGCAGGCTGGGCAAGATACATCGACCCTTGTGCAATGAGATGATCAGGGTCGCCAGTGTTTGATCGCTGGCTAGTGTAACTTCCTGGTCAGGCCCCGGCAGACTGTCAGGTATCAGGGTTTCAACTCCCTGAATATGTTGATCATTAATATCGATCAGTTTGATATCACCCCCGGCAGTCACATAAATATCTTCTGCCTGCCAGCGATACATATTGGAAGGAAAGCTCTGTGTATCAAAAATCTTATGGTCGACAATTTGCCGCTGCTTCAGGTGCGAATAGTTCGTTTCCTGGTCCAATGCTATAGCCTCTTTCTCATGGACTTCCGGATTGTATTTTTCAGAACTGTCAAGCCAATGGTTCGGCAGATCACTTATCTGTTGCCAAAACGCAGGCCAACATTGAACTTCATTGGCGTTCCACGCCCTTATCAGCTGATCAGCCTCCCGAAGATAAGGCAGGCAAGCTGATTTTTTCAGCGTTTGTTCCTGTTCTCCTGTCAGAGGGAACAGGTTATTGGCGTCCACGCCCGTGCGGCCAAACTCGCGAGTAAACCAGCGTCGCTGCCAGTGTCGGTAAAGTGCCCGGGTGAGAATATCGTCCGACTCATCCGGCTTCAGCGAGAGACCGGATGCCTGCCATTTGGCCCTGGCCACCCTTTTGATAATTTCCGTTTTGGCTTCCTCTTTACTCAGCTCAGCCTCAATACGAATCTCATGATTGTTTTCATCAATACTGTTGATATCACTGCGTCGTATCAACCACGGACGACTAATGCCCGGTACCCTTTGGTTGAACCAATAGCAAAGTTCAGAATCAAGCTTACTTTTACCTATAACGAGAGCCGATGATTCTGGCAATTTCTCCAGCGACAGGTCGGCTGCCATGAGGTAAAGCCGGTAGTGCTTATCGAGGCATTGATGCAGTCCGTTTTCGGTAAAATCGTTCCCTCTGGTAACAGCTCTGGCGACATTCTGCAGATCAAGGCTGGTCGGCTGCAACGGCAGGTTTTTCCGATGCAGGTAAGCCCTTAATCGGCAATGTAACTGAGTCAGTCTTTCAGCCGCGAATTTCCCCTCCGTGGTCTGAGGCAACACTTTTTCGGCAATGGTCTGCAATTCGGTCTGCTTATACTGCCGGATCGGCAAATGTCTGAAACGGCCTTTCAGAGCCGGTGATAAGGGCTTTCGCCCGCTGTACTCAGGCGGGTTGATGGTGGCAAACAGGTGGAAACCCGGATGGGCGTCACCGGCCAGAATATCGTTCAACTCACCTTCCAGATGCTGGCTTTCGATCAGATTCATTTCTGAAATCACCACGATGCCGCCTTCCACTTTTGCCTTATGGATCGCTTCACACACTTTATCCCAGGAACAATCACAGGCATTCAGGAGAAATACCTCTGGCATGGTTTCTCCCTTTTGCCTGGCCTGCTGTTTAACACTTTCGATCATCAGATTCAGCGTGGCATCCTTACCCCGTCCGGCCGGACCCTGAATCAGCGTCGCCTGACGGCCGCCGTGTTTTACCTTGCGATAATAAGCCTGCTGACAGCGACTTAAATCTTGTCCCAGCCGTTGCACCAGCTCAATGACTGCCAATCCGGAGGTATCAAACTCAGGTCGGTTTTTTTCAGCGAATTGCATGAAGGGCTGCTGTATATCGTTCAGGATTTGTATGCGAACATTGTCGCTCAATGTGTTATCCAGTGGGTAACGGGCGGCAAACCAGATTTCCAGTGCCGAAAGAGCGTCCTTTTGAGTCTCGCTGATTTCGGGACCCAGTACATCCCGGAAACTTTGTTGAATTAAACTGTTTACTTGCTCGCAGCTGACACTGTCTCCTTTGGATAACCCACGATCCAGATACCAACCCACCCAACTGCAGATATCGGTCAAATCCCTGGGGGTAAACTCATGATCCGGCAACAGCTCCTGATAGTGCTGCCAGAGTGTCATCACACTCCCGGTTGCACCGGGTAGAATTTTGTTTATTTGAAGTCCTGTCAGATGCCGTTGTAACTGATTGACCAGCGCCGGTTCCACCACTCTGTCCCGAAGGAAAGCCCGGTCTAACCGAGGGTAGTAAGCCCTGAGCAGTTTCTCTTTCAGGACCGGGTCCAGCTGGCGCCCGGAATAATGATCCGGGTTGCCGGTGAGAATCACCCGGTGTTTTGCGCTGACCTTGACAGGATGACCATTCACATAGATGCAGGGCTCCGGTTCCCACAAACCGTTCAATGACGCTAGCGATCCGGCTTTGGCCAGATTGGCTTCATCCAGCACCAGGGTGATATAGTTTCCTCCAACACAGCCTTCGCCTTTGTCGGATCGGGTCCCGGCCCATTCCATCAAGGTCCGGTTTTCCAGCTTCATAGAGCGGTCGCCATCGGCGTGCTCTTGCCACTGCCAGCGTTTCATCAGGGTCTGTTCGCTGTCAGAAGGTCCAAGGGAAATGATCGCAGCCTGTCCTGAAGCCTTCGCCATTTTGGCAGAAAAGTAGCTTTTCCCGGTGCCGGTTTCTCCTTCAAGGAATATAACGGGAGAGTCTGTAAGCCGGTCATGGAGTCGGGATAATCGACGACTTTCACGATCCTTCTGACCCATCTCGCCGTGATAAAGATCATGAGCCAGTGCTGACAGGAACTGATCATTGGAACCCGTCCATTGCATTGATTGAAGCAGTCGTTTTTCTATGCGTTCAATGCGCTCTGCGTCAGGATTCTCTGTGACATATTCTCCCCTGGCAATATGGAAACAATCAGTGGCCAGAGCGTGAATGACATTGGATCGGAGCTGCCCTGCTGGCAAAATTAACAGCCAGCCACAGGCCAGTGCATCCTGCAAACGTTTAATCTGTCTTGCTGGCCTGATGGCTAAGGGTTGAGAGGGTCCTGCTGTCGCCGGATCGACTTCCAACTGATACGCCACTGCATCCCGTTTTTCTTCAGGCCCGTGAGCCGCGATCAGGGCACAGAGTCTGTCCAGAGCTTCTTCTTCATCGCTCAGAAATGGACGTTTATATCTCAGTCGTAATTGCTGGGCTTTAAATACTGCCGGGTCAAAGGCTCTGGCCAGTTGCCAGAGATTTTCCTTCACAAACGCTCTATCCAACCGTGGGGCAGTCATGATGATGTCGTGCAAGCGATCCGGGTCTACCCAGGCGGCTTGATTCTCATCTGACTTCTTATTGATATCTGGCGTCTTATCCGGTAGCAAGTGCCAACAAGCCACTTTCATAAAATCACGCACGGATGGGTGTTGCCGGGCACCATGAGTGACGACACTGTTGATGGCCTTTCGCCAGTGGCAGGGCAGGAGCAGTGTCGACTGGTCAACCTGTTGTGCTCTGCGGGCAGCAAGTATCAGGTTATTCAACAATCCTTCAGTGATTTCTGGCAGAGGTATACAAAGCCCGCCGGGTACGGTTTCAAAGACTTCGTAAATTTCATTAAGCGCTTGTTCTGGCAACTCAGCCCGGTGGATACCATGCCTGAGGGCATTGATCTCCCAGATATCAACCTCAGGACAGGGTTTACCCATGGCAATCATAGAGCTCAATACTGAAGAGGAGCTTTTTGCAGACTCAGGCCAGAGTAGGGTGACATGAGCGTCCGGGTAGGCCTGTAATTGGCCACTCAGCAACAAAGGTTGTCCAACAACCAGGGGCTCAAGGAGCTGCGCAAGTGCAGGATTAGTCTCGAGTCCCAGGATTACTACCGGCTTACCAGCGGTTAATGCCATCTGGAAATCACTTTGACATCGTCCAAAATGGGCTTTTTGTTCCGAGGTTATATGGATATTGTCAAATAGCTGGCTGAAGCTTGTCTGCTCATTGACCTGAATGACCAGAGGTGCTTTCGGGTGATCATTGATCCAATGGCGTGCCTGGGCATTTTGCTGATAAATGACGGTTTCAAAGGCAGCCTGGTCTCCGGTTTTTTCCTGTGGGATGGACAGAGGCTGCTCATCGTTTTCTGCTAATCCCAGGGCTTTCGGCTGCTGTCTCGAATGAGCCACCTGAAGTCGGGGCTCCAGACCTGTTGTCTCGCGAATCGTCTGCAGTGAACCCAGCAAACGAAACCAGAGTGCTTCATTGAGGGGAGAGGTTACGGTGACTGCACCGCCCGCCAGAACCTGTTCCAGCAAGCGGGTGTTAGGCGCAGCATAACCTTCCGGGTTAATGGCAACGGGGCTCAGCCATTCGCTAATATTACTCTGGTTAATAATGATCGGGTTTCCCGGTGGGTTATGGGAAAGTCCTGCCTCATCAGGGTGGGACAGGGCCCGGAACAGTGAATGAAGCTCTTCATCCCCTACCGGCATCTGATAAAACTGAACATCGTCAGGTAAATGACAGATCTTGCCATTGCTCTCAAAGCACTTTTGCGCCAGCATTTGTCGCATCGTCTGTTCAAATGCCAGATCCTTCCAGTTGGCTCCTTTCAATATTACCCGTTGTCCGATCTTTAATGATTCAAGCTTGCCGGGGATGTGCCGGATTCGTCCCCTTTTATCCACTCCAGGGCCGCCGAGCAGCAACTGTCGCCAGCTGCTGTGCAGGTGACAGTCAATAAGAAGGGTATTGTCGTCATCCACAGCGCTTTCAGCAGGGGGGAGCTCAGCCAATACAGGAGGGACTTTGGCTTTTTGTGCGTTGAACTGCCAGGTATTTTCCGGGCGATTAATTCGGCGCCAGAAATCAGCCCCCGGTGCGTCGGCCCCCGGTGCGTCGGCCCCCGCTGCTTCGTCACGCTGCCCAGCCGATGCTAACTGTGTGGGGTCTGCCAGAACCAGCAAGGAAACATGCTCCCCCAGGGGACGTTTGTTCTGGCTGACATTGTCGTACAGACAGGGGTTATCCGGATCCAGTAGATCGTTGAATTTTGGCAGATCCCCGCTGGTGAGCTTTCGGATATCCAGCACCAGTGTTAATGGTCTTGAACCCTCGAACAGCTTGCCTGAACGAAGCGCGTGGCGACCATCGTCGGAAATGCTCAACCGGGTCACCAGATTAGCCTGTGAGAGATCATCGGGATGGGAAATAAGGGTGACATCCTGATGCTCATCGCCGGTCTGGGCCACTAAAAGCTGTCGAACCTCATCATCACTGGCAACAAAACGAAAATCAAAGGCGTGAGGGGTCTTTGAGTTTGAGGATACGATTCTCGCTCTGTCAGGCGATGTTATCGGAGTTGACGATCTGTTGAGTTTGGCGATTACTTCAGGGCAGGTTTTTACAGCCTTTGACCATGAATCCAGTTTTGCTCTGTTGTCTGGTACACCAGTATTACGAACGGAGTTGTCTATTTTCTCATTAATCCGACCATCCACAATCAATCTCTCTCCTGTCATCTGAAGGACCGCATTGAAAATGTTTAATGATATGACCTTCAGACAGGATGGAAGTTCCGCTTGAACAGTTAGCCGTCACCATTGGAGGAAGCAGTCGATCTCGAAAAACTCATCATGACCAAACGGTTACCAGGTGTCCAATGACTCATAAAGCGAGTTCAGGTTCACGCTGTTTAAAAACTCTTCGGCAATGGTTGTCAGCTCAGCGGATCTCAGCACCAGAGCGTTACTGGCGTCCTGTGCCTGCCGTAAGTAGTCATCATTGAGACTTTCCCGAGACAGAGAAGGATCCAATTTTTCCATAATGGCATTCAGCTCTTCCGGAGAGGAGGGATCATGAGCGCCATGAGAACCGCTAACCGAGATCTTGGCCAGGGCGACAGAATCGCACCAACAATACGTTAAGGAGCCGCCTTTCGAGTGTGTCAATCCAAACAGATAATGACTGAAGGCCTGACGAAGCGCCCGGGAGTACTTGCTTTTTAAGTTATCCACAAGTGTTTGCTCCTCAGGTGATAACTTAGAGGGCTCGGCTTCGTATTTGTTTTGCGTAGCAATTGGTGTTTCCTTAACTTGAAGCAGTAATTCGTCCATGTTTGTAATGTTGCTGCGAACACTCATTCCTATTAACTGTGCAAAGATCTCGTCTAATTCTTGCCCAAGATAGTGGAGTTTTTCTTTTTCGTTTATCAGATATTGATCGATTTTTTCCATTAACGGATTCAATACCGGACTGTTCTCAACTTCCTGATAAAGCAAGGCTTTAGCCTTTTCATCAATCACTGTGCTACTCCAGCAAGGTTGCCCCAGGATAATCACCGGGCGGCAGTTTGCCTTACCCGAGATTAACTGTACAAATGCAGGATTGTGCGTCAGCATTCGTTCTATATTGGGAATGCCATTGGGTTGGTCCGTCCAGGCCTCCTGTAAAGATGAGTCGACAATACTTTTTTCAAGGGATAACGAAAACCCATCATAACTATCAGTGATGAAGGCGCGGGTATCATCTTTATTCTCCTGGAAACGCTTATAAAACAACTGCCATGCCTGGCTATTTTTTTCCCTGAAATAAAATGTCTGATACCAGTTTTTCAGGCAATGGGCGGCTTTAACTTTCAGCTCGTCTACGTTTTCCAGGAGCAACAATAACAGATGAAGTTTCGTGGTCAGTGCAGGATGTTTCACATTGACCGGCAGTGGTTCAAGCCAACCTGATTCCATGGCTTCATAGGCAAAGTGAATCAGCGAAGGTTTGGCTAAGTCTATGTCTACCAGTATGTCCGTTATTAAATTCAACCACTGATGAGGGCTTGCTCCGGCCTGACCCATTATTTTTGAACGGAGTGACTTGAGAAGCTCAGTGACCTGATCTTCATCACTGTTGGACAGTATATGTCTTGCTGCCTCCGATATTGCTTTAAATTCATTCTTGCCCCAGGCCAATGCATCTGTCTTCAGAGACTCGATCAATGAGACAGCCATGGAAAAACCGGCTAAATCTTTTCTCTCCCAGAGGTTCTTCAGAATACTGGAAGGACCCGGATTCGTTGCAGACCACGCACTTTCTGAAGCAAGGGCTTTGTTCAGTTCCCCGAGGCTCATGCCAGAGGCTTCAGCCAGAGCTTGCTGTTGTGCAAAATCAGCCCTTTTCAGGAGATTCTTAAGCTTTGCTGACACATGATTGGAATCCCTTAACTTCCAGAGGGGCCGGGAGTCAGATTTGATTTCTCTTGTCACTACAGTTGCACCGCCCAAATCCGCCGATTTCCAGGTTTGACCGCCATCCGGGGAATACTCAGCAAAGCAATGGGCAGGATTGGTGATTTGCCGACATGGAATCCCGAAATAACGACAAAAAGCAACGAAAACAGGCACACGATGACTACAGTTACCTTGTCGCTGTGTGACCAGGAATTTGAATAAATTTTCATTGTTTTCTGGCTGAGTCTTGCCGGAAAACTGTGTGCAATAGTCCGTGATCGCCTTAATACGTTGCTTTGTGTTTTTAGCTTTTTTTATTGTCTTCAAGCCCTCCCGAATTTCGGATGGCTGATCGGCAAGGTTCTTGAACAATCCATCCAGTACCTTTTTCATACCTTTTGAACAGTGGACGTCAGGCCGTGTTGATCGTCCTGCCCGGGCTGCTTCAGCCGGTGTTTTTTTGCCCGGTGCTCTCGGTTCTACGACGTAAGTCACGTGAACAAACTGATCGGCTTTGGCCTCTGGAACCGACAGCGTGTGAAGCCCGGTATATCGACCCCTGATCAGGGTAAATGCCATCTCGGGTTGTATACGCAGGGCCACGATAGACTCGTCAGGCGTCAGGCTGGGCAATAGATACTGACCATTCTTCGATGACGTTTTAAATTTTGCCAGTGTTTGAACTCTGGTTAATGTCTCTGGCAGTTGCTGGGACGGTGTCAGGGTTTCAAACCCCTCAATGTCTTGATCATTGATATCGAGCCGTTCGACATCACCCTTTGCAGTCACATTAATATCCTTTACCCACCAGCGATTCATCGTGGATGAAGGGGACTCGATATCAAAAACTTTATAGTTATAACACTGTGGCGTCTCCAGATGCTCATAGTTAGTTATCCGGTCCAACATCGTATCCTTTTTCCTGAGGGCTCTCAGGATGTGTTTTTCAGAATCGTCAAGACTGTCGTTCGGCTGACCACTTGCCTGGTGCCAAAACGCAGGCCACAATTGAACCGCGTCGGAGCTCCATGCCCCTATCCGTTGATCAGCCTCCTGAAGATAAGGCTGGTTAGCTGACATTTTCAGCGTTTGTTCCTGTTCTTCCGTCAGGGGAAAGACGCTATTAGCAGCCACGCCCGTCTCGCGAAACTCATGAGCAAACCAGCGTTGTTGCCAATGTCGGTAAAGTGCCTGGATGAGCATATCCTTCGACTGATCCGGCTTCAGGGGAAGACCGTATGCCTGCCATTTGGCCTGAGCCACCCTTCTGATGATTTCCGCTTTGACTTCCTCGTTATTCGGACGAGCCTTAATGCGAATTTCATGGTTTTTTTCATCAATACTGTCGAGGTGACCGAGTCGTATCATCCACGGACGATCAATGCTGGGTACTGTTTTGTTGAACCATTGGCAAAGTCCGGAATCGAACACGCCTTTATCCATGGCAAGCGTTGATGACTCTGGCAGTTCCTCCAGCGATAGTCTGGCGGCTATCAGGTAAAGCCGATAGTGCTGATTGAGGCATTGATGCAGTCCGTTGTCGCTAAAATCGCCCGCTCTGGTAACAGCCTTGGCGACAGTTTGTAAATCACGGCTGCTGGGCTGTAACGGCAGGTTTTTCTGTTTCAGGTCAGCCCTCAAGCGACAATGTAGCTGGGTCAGCTTTTCAGCCGCGAATTTCCCCTGGGTGTTCTGTGGCAGCACTTTTTCGGCAATGGTCTGTAATTCGGTCGGGTTATACTGCCGGATCGGCAAATGTCTGAAACGTCCTTTCAGCGCCGGTGATAAGGGTTTTCGACCGCTGTATTCAGGTGGGTTGATAGTGGCGAAGAGATGGAAACCCGGATGCGCGTCACCGGCCAGAATACCGTTTAACTCACCTTCCAGATGCTGGCTGTCGATCAGATTCATTTCCGAAATCACCACGATGCCGCCATCAACTTTTGCTTTCTGGATCGCTTCACGCACTGTGTCCCAGGAGCAATCACAGGCATTCAGGGGAAAGACCTCTGGCATGATTTCTCCCCGTTCTTCAGCTCGCTGTTTGACACTTTTGATCAGCAGATTCAGCGTGGCATCTTTACCCCGTCCAGCCGGGCCTTCAATCAGCGTTGCCTGTCGTCCGTCGTGTTTTCTGTCGTGATGATAAGCCTGCTGACAGCGGCTTAAATCCTGCCCAAGCTGTTGCGCAAGTTCACGGACTGTCGATCCGGAGGTATCAAACTCAGGTCGGAATTCTTTGGTAAATGCTTCGAAGTCCCGCTGAATATCTGGCAGGGTGTGGTTATGAACCTTGTCGCGCAGGCTATTGTCCAGTTCGTAACGGGCAGCAAACCAGATTTCCAGTGCCGAAAGGGCATCCTGATGCGTCTCGCTGATTTCGGCACCCAGTACATCCCGGAAACTTTGCTGGATCAAACTGTTCACTTGCTCACAGCTAACACTGTCGCCTTTGGACAACGCACGATCCAGATACCAGCCCACCCAGCTGCAGATATCGGTTAAATCCCTGGGGGTAAACTCATGGTCGGGCAACAGCTCCTGATAATATTGCCACAGTGCCATCACACTCTTGCTGGCCTTATGTGCAATACCGTTTATTTGATGGCGTTGTAAATGATTGAGCAAAGCCGGTTCCACCACCCTGTCCCGAAGGAAAGCCTGATCCAGGCGTGGGTAGTAAGCCCTGAGCAGATTTTCCTTCAGGGTCGGGTCCAGCTGACGCCCGGCATAATGATCGGGGTTGCCAGTGAGAATTACCCGGTGTTTTTCGCTGACCTTGACAGGATGACCATTCACATAGATGCAAGGTTGCGGTTCCCATAAGCCGTTCAATGATGCCAGCAATCCGGCTTCAGCCAGGTTAGCTTCATCCAGCACCAGGGTGATGTATTCTCCATCTTTGTCGGATTCGCTATTGGCCCATTCCATCAATGTCCGGTTTTGCTGAACCATAGAGCGGTCGCCGTCGTCTTGTTGTTGCCACTGCCAGCGTTTCATCAGGGTCTGTTCGCTGTCAGAAGGTCCAAGGGAAATGACCGAAGCCTGTCCTGAAGCCTTTGCCATCTTCGCTGAAAAGTAACTTTTTCCGGTGCCGGTTTCTCCCTCAATGAATATAACGGGAGAGTCTTTAAGCCGGTCATGGAGCCGGGACAATCGACGGCTTTCACGATCCTCCTGACCCATCTCGCCGTGATAAAGATCCCGGGCCATTGCTGACAATGGCCTATCACCAGAACCCGGCCATTGCAGTGAATCAGACAGTCGATTTTCTATTTGTTCAATGCGTTCCGAGTCAGGATTCTCTGTGACAAATGGCCTATCACCAGAACCCGACCATCGCAGTGAATCAGACAGTCGATTTTCTATGCGTTCAATGCGTTCTGAGTGATTCTCTGTGACAAATTCTCCTCTGGCAATGTCTGAACAGTCGGAGGCCAGAGCGTGAATGGCATCGGATCGGGTCTGCCCTGATTGCGAAAGTAACTGCCAGCCACAAGCCAGTGCATCTTGCAAACGTTTAATCTGTCTGGTTGGCCTGATGGCCAGGGATTGCCAGGGCTTTGTTGCCGCCGGATCGACTGCCAACTGATAGGCTATGGCATCTCGTTTATCCTCAGGCCCATGGGCCGCGATCATGGCACAGAACCTGTCCATAAGGTCTTTTTCACCCCGCTCTGGAAACGGACTATCATAGGAAAGCTGTAATTCGGCATCCTTAAACACGGTCGGGTCAAAGGCCCGGGCCAGCGGCCACAGGTTCTGCCTGACAAACTTTCTATCCAGTCGCGGGGCGCTATTGATGATGGCAGCTAACTGATCCGGGTCTACCGAGGCGGCCTGATCCTTATCCGGTAACAAGTGCCAACAAGCCACTTTCATAAAATCACGCACCGCCGGATGCTGACGGGTACCATGGGTAATGACGCTATTGATGGCCTTGCGCCAGTGGCGGGGTAAAAGCTCTGAGGAATGGTCAACCTGCTGTGCTCGTTGGGCAGCCAGTATCAGGTTACTCAACAACCCTGCGGTCATTTTTGGCAGGGGTTTGCACAGGTATCCAGGTACAGTATTGAACGCTTTGTAAAGTGAGTGAAGGGCTTTCTCTGGCAGTTTTTCCCGGCGGATATGATGCTTGAGGACATTGATATCCCAGAGGTCGGACTCTGGGTACAGCTTACTCTTGGCGACCATCAAACGAAATACTAAGGATGGGCTTTTCACAGACTCAGGCCAGAGTATTGTCACCTGAGCTTTCGGATAGGCCTGTAATTGGCCATTCACCAGCAGAGGTTGCCCGACAATCAGGGGTTCCAAAAGCTGCTGAAGGGTTGGATTGCTCTCCAGCCCCCGGAAGACCACCCGATTGCCAGTGGTCAATGCCTTCTGCAAGTCACTCTGACTGCGTCCGAAATGTGCCTTTTGTTCCGAGGTGATATAGATATTATCAAATAGCTGGCTCAAGCTGGTCTGCTCATTGACCTGAATGACAAGAGGCTCTCCACAGTGACGATTGACATAATAATTTGCAAAGGCGGGTTGCTGATAAATGAAGGCTTTAATGTCGGTTTGCTTTTTGATTTTTTCCTGTAGGTGACGGTTATTGGCCAGAGAGTGCGCATCGTTTTCCGCCAGTCCCAGAGCTTTCGGCTGTTGTCTTGAATGAGCTACCCGAAGTCGGGGCTTCAGGCCTGTGGTCTCGCCAATAGTCTGCAGAGAACCCAGCAAACGAAACCAGTGTGCCTCAGTGAGAGGAGAGGTTACGGTGACCACACCTCCTGCCCGAAGCTGTTCCAACAGACAGGTGTTGGGGACTGCATAGCCTTCCGGACCTATGGCAATCGGGCTCAGCCATTGGGCAATATTACTCTGGTTAATAATGATCGGGTTTTGTGGTGCCTGCCCTTTACCAAACCCTTTGTCACTGGAGCGGGACAGGGTCTGAAACACTGAATGAAGCTCATCCTCCGCCACTGGCATTTGATAAAACTGAACATCGTCGGGTAACCCACAGAGCTTGCCATTGCTCTCAAAGCTCTGTTGCGCCAGCATCTGCCGAATCGTTTGCTCAAAGGCCAGATCCTGCCAGTTGGCACCTTTCAGAATGACCCGTTGTCCGGCTCTCAATGACTCAAGCCTGCCGGGGATATGCTGGATTCGCCCCTGCTGATCCACTCCGGGACCACCCAACAGCAACTGTCGCCAGTGGCTGTGCAAGTGACATTCAATACAAACGGTATTGTCGTCGTCCATGGCGCTTTCGGCACTGGGCAATTCAGGCAACAGTGGAGGAACCTTATTGATGGCCATCGATGAGACATTATCGGTTTTATTATCGGTTTTATTGTCGCTCTGAGCATCGAACTGCCAGGTATTGCCCGGGCGATTAATTCGCCGCCAGAAATCGGCTCCCGGCACCTCGTCTGAGCTGCCAATTGATTTCAACTGTGCAGGGTCCGCCAGCACCAGCAGGGCAACATGCTCGCCCAGAGGGCGTTTCTTCTGGCTGACTTTGTCGAACAGACAGGGGTTATCCGGGTCCAGTAGATCGTTAAATACGGGGAGTTCATCGCTGCTGAGTTTTCGGATATCCAGCACCAGGGTCAATGGCTGCGAACCTTCAAAGAGCTTGCCCGAACGCAGAAGGTGGCGACCATCAGCGGAGATGCTCAATCGGTTCAGCAGGTTAGCCTCAGAGAGGTCATTGGGATGGCAAATCAGGGTAACGTCCCGGCCTTCGCAGGTCTGGTCAACCAAAAGCTGTCGAACCTCATCATCACTGGCGACAAAACGAAAATCGAAGGCATGAGCGGGATTTGGCAGGGAGGAGTCCGTTGAGGATACAGTTCTCGTTCTGGCAGGCAACCTCTCCGAAGACGGTGATCTCTCCAGTTTGGGCCTTACTTCAGAGCAAATTCCTACATCCTTCTTTTCCTTTAACGCTAAATCCAGCTTTGCTATCTTGGCTGCTACGCCATCATCAGGCAGGCTAAGATCAAGAGCGCGTTTTTTTGTACCTGTGCTAATCTGGCCATCCATAGTCCATCTCCTTGCTGTCATTAAAAAACTGACATTGAAAGTCATCAGTAATTTGACCTTAGGGTTGGAAAAAAGTTCCGATAGTCCTGACTATTGGAGGAAATCACCGATCTCAAAAAGCTCATCATGGCCAAATGGTTAAGTACCTAACCAGTTGGTTATCAGGTATCCAATGACTCAAACAGCGAATTTAAATTCACAGTGTTCAAAAACTCGTCGGCAATTTTTGTCAACTCAGTGGGTTTGAGCACCAGAGCGTTATTGGCGTTTTGTGCAAGTCGTAGGTAGTCATCCTCAAGAGACTGAATTAACACAGAATTACTTTGGATTGAAGACAACATACAACACAGCTCTTCTGGTGAAGATGGATCATGAGCGCCATAGGAGTCTGTATGGTAGGAGCTCCCTAAGAAAGCCTCGATCCAGCAATAAGCCAAAGAGCCGCCATTTGAGTGTGTCACTCCATACAGGTAATGACTGAGGGCCTGATAAATCGCCTCTTTGCATTTTTTTTCTGATTTCTCCAGAAGGAGCTGCTCCTTAATTGATAGCTTAAAGGGCTCCAGAATCTGTTGGTAGCTGCTTATGATTTCAAGCTGTTTTTTCTTGAATTCTTCTAATTCAATTTGACCTCGCTTACTACCCAAGTCGGCCAGCGCTCTGTTGCGTTCCAGTTCTATCGCCTGATATTTTTTGGCTTTTCCCGATAATGTCTTCAATTCCGGATTGTTCTCAGCTTTTTGTTGCAACAGAGCTTCGACCTTTTCATTAATCACTGTGTTGTGCCATAAAATATTTCCCATGATAAATACCGGACGGTGGTTCACCCTGCCCGAGATCGACTGCTCAAACGCAGGTTGGCGCAACAGCAGTCGTTCTACATTCGGAATGCCCCCGGGTTGGTCGGTCCAGCGGATCTGTAAAGATCGCTCGGGGATATTATTTTCAAGGGATTTTGAAAAACCATCATGACAGTGAGTAATGAACCAGGCACCGCGTTCATTCTTTTCGTGGCTATAAAAATCACACCATATCTTGCTATTTTTTTCCCTGTGCAACAGGGTCTGATACCATTTTTTCAGGCAATCTGTGGCTGCAACCTTCAGTTCATCGACTTTTTCAAGTGACTCCAACAGATAATGGTGTTGATCGGCCTTGATAATCTTTTCTTTGTAGAACGACAGTGGATCTAGCCAACCCAATTGCATGGCTGCTTTGGCAAAGTGAATAACCGAAGGGATGGTTAAGTCACTGCATCGCAGTATTTTATTCATTGAAGCCAACCACTGCAGGGGACTTGCTCCGCCCTCAACAATCATTTTTGAGTGCAATGACTTGAGTTGTTCAATGACCTGATCTGCATCATGGCCCATCAATATCTTTATTACTGCATCCGACATCCGATCAAGGGGATTCCCATAGTGGTCGAACGCATCACCGACCAATTGCTCCTCTGAAGAGCGCAATGCTTTTGTCTCTATCAAGATCGAGAAGATCGAGATCGAGATCAAGACACCCATAGATATCAAGATCGAGACACCCATAGAAAAAGCGACTAAATCTCTTTGCTTCCAAAGATTTTCTACCAATCCGCCAGTACTTAGATATTTATCGAGCAATGTACTGTTTGTCTCAAGGACTTTGTGCAGTTTCTCGAAGCTCATATAACAGGCTTCAGCCAGAGCTTGCTGTTGTGCTGAGTCAGCATCTTTCAGGAGATTCTTAATCAGATCCCCGATCTTTGAATCAGTGCTAAACGTTACGACCTCCCCGGAAGACTGCTGGTCAGGTGTAATTTCTATTATGTCCATGGGCGCCCCGCCCAAATCCACTGCCCCCCAGGTTTGGCCTCCATCCACGGAATACTCGGCAAAGCTGTGGATGCGGCTACTAATTTCCCGACAGGGAATCCCGAAATAACGACAGAAAGCTACAAAAACAGGTACACGATGACGACAGCTACCTTGCCGCTGTGTTACCAGGTATTGAAAGAAATTTTTATGCTCTTCTGGTGCAGCGCCACCGGAGAACTGTTCGCAGTATTCCGTGATTGCGCTAATTCGTTGCCTGACGTCTTTAGCGTTTATTATTTTGTGCAACGGTGCCTGTATTTCGGCGGGTTGTTCGTTGATGTTATCAAACAGTTCCTTCATTACGGACCTCATGCCTTCTGAACACTGGACGTCAAAAAAAGCTTCTTTAGCAGCCGTTTTTTTGCCCGGCTTTGTGGGTTCTACGACATAAGTACATTGAAAACTCTGGCCGACTGCGGCCAGAGGAATAAACAGTGTATGCAGCCCGGTATAGTCGTCCCTGATCAGTTTAAATGGCAAACAGGGTTCTATATGCAGGGCCATGATAGTGTCACTGGCCGTCAGGCTGGGCAACAGACATTGACCGTTCTTTGGTGATATCTCAAGGGTCGCCAGCGTTTGATTTCTGGTTAATATCACTTCCTGGTCATTCCCTGGCAACTGGTCAGATGTCAGGGTTTCGATCCCCAGAAGGTGTTTACTATCAAGATTGATCTTTTTGATATCACCCCTGGCAGTGACACGAATATCCCATGCCTGCCAGCGATACATCTCAGGGAAATGCTGCGAATCAAAAACTTTATAAAGTTCAACCTTTTGCGTTTCCTCATCCTCATAGTTCGTCTCTCGGTCCAAAGCCGGAGCTTTTTGTTCCTCGACTTCCGGGTCGTAGGGTTCAGGAGCGTCGTTACCGCCAATAGCTGATGCTGTGTTAATAAAGTCGTTTACCCAGCGCTTCGGCAGATCACTGATCTGATGCCAAAATACGGGCCAGCATTGAACGTCATTGGCCTTCCATGCCTGTATCTGCTTATCAGCCTCCTGAAGATAAGGCTGGAAAGCAGGCCTTTTCAGTGTTTGTGCCTGCTCTTTGGTCAGGGGAAATACGCTATTAGCGTCCACGTCCGTAAGGTCAAACACACCAGCGAACCAGCATTGCTGCCAGTGTCTGTAAAGTGCCTGTGTGAAAATATCGTCCGACTGATCCGGATTCAGGGAAAGACCGAATGCCTGCCATCTGGTCTGGGCCACCATCCTGATGAGTTCCCTTTTGGTTTCCTCTCCAGCTGGACGAGTCTTGATACGAATTTCATGGTTTTTTTCATCAACACCGCTGAGATGACTGCTTCGTACCAACCACGGACGATCAATGTCCGATACTGTCCGATTTAACCATTGGCAAAGTCCGGAATTAAATTCACTTTTCTCCACGGCAAGAGCTGATGACCCGGGCAGATTCTCCAGCGATAGATTGGCGGCCATGAAGAAAAGCTGGTAGTGCTGAGTGAGGTATTGATGAAGTGCTTTATCGGAAAAGTCGCCTCCTCTGAAGACAGCCCTGGCGACATTCTGAAGATCAAGACTGGTCGGCTGCAATGGCAGTTTTCTCTGTTGCAGGTAAGCCCTTAAACGACAATGTTTTTCTGTTAGCTTTTTAGCGACTGATATCCATTCCGGGGACTCTGGCAACACCTTTTCGGCAATGGTCTGTAATTCTGCCGCGTTGTACTGCCGGATGGGTAAATGTCGAAAACGCCCTTTCAGCGCCGGTGATAAGGGTTTACGCCCGCTGTACTCAGGCGGGTTGATGGTGGCAAACAGGTGGAAACCCGGATGGGCGCCACCGGCCAGAATATCGTTCAATTCACCTTCCAGGTGCTGGCTGTCGATCAGATTCATTTCCGAAATCACCACGATGCCGCCATCGTCTTTTGCCTTCTGGATCTTTTCGCACAGTTTGTCCCAGGAACAATCACAGGCATTCAGGTAATGGACTTCCGGCATGGATTCTTGCCGTTGTTCAGCCTGCTTTCTGACACTTTCAATCACCAGGTTCAGCGTGGCATCCTTGCCCCGCCCCGCCGGACCTTCAATCAGTGTCGCCTGACGACCGCCGTGTTTTCTTTTGTGATGATAAGCCTGCTGACAGCGGCTTAAATCCTGTCCAAGTCGTTGCGCCAGTTCACGGACTGCCGATCCGGAGGTATCAAAGTCTGGTCGGATTTTTTCGCTGACTGTACTGAAGGCCTGCTGCATTTCCTCCAGGGTTTTCTTATGAACTCTGTCGCTCAGGGTGTTCTCCGGTTCGTAGCGGGCAGCAAACCAGATTTCCAGTGCCGACAGGGCATCCTGATGTGTTTCGGTGATTTCAGGGCCCAGTACATCCCGAAAACTTTGCTGTATCAAACCGTTTATTTGCCCACAGGTCACACTGCCGCGAGCGGGCTGAGCACGATCCAGATACCAGCCCACCCAGCTGCAGATGTCTGTTAAATCCCTGGGGGTAAACTCATGGTCGGGCAAGAGTTCCTGATAATATTGCCAGAGCGTCATCACACTTTTGCTGGCACTGTGTGCAATGTCGTTTATTTGCTGCTCCAGCAGATGCCGTTGTAGATGCTTTACCAGAGCGGGTTCCACGGCTCCATCCCGAAGGAATGCCTGGTCTAACCGGGGGTAGTAAGCCCTGGGCAGTTTCTCTTTCAGGACCGGGTCCATTTGACGCCCGGCATAATGATCCGGGTTGCCGGTGAGAATCACCCGGTGTTTTTTGCTGACCTTGACAGGATGACCATTCACATAGATGCAGGGTTGCGGTTCCCATAAGCCGTTCAATGATGCCAGTATTCCGGTCTGGGCCAGGTTGGCTTCATCCAGAACCAGGGTAATGTATTCACCGTCTTTGTCGGATTGGGTACCGGCCCATTCCATCAACGCCCGGTTTTGCTGCACCATAGAGCGGTCGCCATCGGCCTGTTGTCGCCACTGCCAGCGTTTCATCAAGGTCTGTTCACTGTCGGAAGGTCCAAGGGAAATGACTGAAGCTTGTCCTGAAGCCCTGGCCATTTTGGCAGAAAAGTAACTTTTCCCGGTGCCGGTTTTTCCCTGCAGGAAGATAACAGGAGAGTCCGTAAGCCGTTCATGGAGCCGGGATAATCGTCGGCTTTCACGATCTTTCTGATCTATCTCGCCGTGATAAAGATCCCTGGCCAGCGCTGACAAAGGCATATCAGTGGAGACCGTCCATTTCAATGATTCAGACAGCCGAAGTACTATACGATCAATGCCTTCTGCCTCAGAATTCGCCGTTCTGGCCATGTAAAAACAATCGCTGGCCAGCGCCTGAATGGCATCGGACCGGGTCTGCCCCGATGGCAAGTGTAACTGCCAGCCAGAAGCCAGCCCATCCTGCAAGCGTTTAATCTGTCTTGATGGCCTGATAGCTAAGGGTAGACAGTGTTTCGCTGCCTGCGGGTCCACCGCCAACTGATAAGCCATTGCCTGTCGATGTTCTTCAGGCCCATGGGCCACAATCAGGGCGCAGACCTTGTCCAGAACTTCTTTTTGAGCCCACCCGGGCAGTGGACTTTCATAGGACAGTTGTAATCCTTCAAAAGGGTTCTCCATCAAGACTGCCGGATCAAAGGCCCGGGTCAGCCGCCAGAGGTTCTGCTTCACAAATCTTCTATCCAACCGCCGGGAACCTTTGATGATGGCCGTTAACTGATCCGGGTCTACCGTGGCGGTCTGATTCTTATCCGGTAACAAGTGCCAACAAGCCACTTTCATAAAATCACGCACAGTCGGGTTCTGTCGGGTGCCATGGGTAATGACGCTATTGATAGCCTTTCGCCAGTGGCAGGGCAGGAGTTGCAAGGACTGGTCAACCTCTTGTGCTCGCCGGGCAGCCAGTATCAGATTGTTCAACAACTCTTCAGTTATTTCTGGCAGTGGGTTACAAAGGTGAACAGGTACGGTTTTAAACGCTTCGTAAAGTTTATAAAGCGCCTGTTCTGGCAGTTCAGTCCGTGGGATACCATGCCTGACGACATTGATATCCCAAAGATCGACCTCAAGACACGGGCTACCTTTGGCGATCATCAGATTAACTATTGACGACTGGCTTTTTGCAGACGCAGGCCAGAGCAGGGTGACATGAGCTTTTGGATAGGCCTGTAATTGGCCATTCACCAACAGAGGTTGTCCAATAATCAAGGGTTCCAGGAGCTGCTGAAGCGTTGGATTAGTCTCCAGCCCCCGCAATACCACCGGCTTGCCAGCGGTTAATTCCTCCTGCAACGCACTCCGACCTTGTCCAAAACGGGCCTTTTGTTCTGAGGTGATATGGATATTATCAAATAGCTGGCTGAAACTGGTCTGTTCATTGACCTGAATGACCAGAGGTGCCTGCGGGAGACCATTGATCCAATAATTTGCCTGAGCATCTTGCTGATATGTCACTGTATCAAAGGCACCAGGATTTCTGACTTTTTCCGGTGGTTTGGGCAGAGGGTATTTATCGTTTTCTGTCAAACCCAGGGCTTTTGGTTGTCCTTTTGCATGAGCCACCTGAAGCCGGGGCTCCAGACCGGTTGTCTTCTGAATAGTCTGCAGTGAGCCCAGCAAACAGAACCAATCTGCCTCAGTGAGAGGAGACGTTACGGTGACGGCACCACCGGCACGAACTTGTTCTAACAGGCAGGTATTAGGAACTGCGAAGCCTTCCGGAGCAATGGCAATCGGGTTCAGCCACTGGGCGATATTACCCTGGTTAATAATAATCGGGTTTCCTGGTGTCTGATCTTTATCAACTCCTTTATCACCTTCTTTGTAACAAGAGCGGGATTGGCTTTGAAACAGTGAATGAAGCTCGTTATTCCCCAACGGCATTTGATAAAACTTAACATCGTCGGGTAACTGACAGACCTTGCCATTGCTCTCAAAACAGTGTTGCGCCAGCATCTGTCGCATGGTCTGTTCAAAGGCCAGATCTTCCCAATCGGCCCCTTTCAGAATCACCCGTTGTCCGGCCCTCAATGTCTCAAGCCTGCCGGGGAGGTGCTGGATTCGCCCCTGTTTATCCACTCCGGGGCCGCCCAGCAGCAACTGTCGCCAGTTGTTGTGCAAGTGACATTCAATAACAACGGTGTTGTCGTCGTCCATAGCACTTTCGGCAGAGGGGAGTTCAGCCAATAACGGAGGTAACTTGTCGGTCTCCATCAATGGGTCATGGCCAGTCTGTGGGTTGAACTGCCAGGTATTTTCCGGTCGGTTAATTCGTCGCCAGAAATCAGCACCGGGGGCATTGCCACTATGGCCAATTGATGCCAGCTGTGCAGGGTCTGCCAGAACCAATAGAGAAACATGCTGGCCCAGAGGGCGCTTCTTCTGGCTGACTTTGTCGTACAGACAGGGGTTATCCGGGTCCAGCAGATCGTTAAATTTGGGCAGCTCTTCGCTGGTGAGCTTTCTAATATCCATCACCAGAGTCAATAGCTGTGAACCTTCGAACAGCTTGCCTGAACCCAGAGTGTGGCGACCCTCTTCGGAAATACTCAACCGGCTCACCAGGTTAGCCTGTAAAAGGTCATCGGGATGGGAAATAAGGGCAACATCACGATGTTCATCACCGTCAGTAGCAACCAAAAGCTGTCGAACCTCGTCATCGCTGGCGACAAAACGAAAATCAAAGGCATTAGAGATCTTTTGAAGCGATGAGTCCGTTGAGGATACCCTTCTCGGTTTACCAGACATCACACCCGGAATTGACAATTTATCGAGTCTGGCAGTTACACTGGTGACCTTGGCAATACTTAGCGGTAAATCCAGCTTTGCTCTTTTGGCAGGCGTGGCAGTATCGTGAACGGGCGCCTTTATTTTTTTACCACAAATACGACCATCCATAGTCCGCCTCCTGACATCTGAAGGATTAAATTGAAAGTGTTTAATGTTTAGACTTTAGAAATGAACGAAAGTTCCATTTAAAGAGATAACCCTGACTATTGGAGGAAATCACCGATCTCAAAAAACTCATCACGGCCAAATGGTTAAGTACTCATCAGGTATCCAATGACTCATACAGCGAATTTAAATTCACAGTGTGCAAAAACTCGTTGGCAATTTTGGTCAAGTCACAGGATTTGATCACCAGAGCGTTACCGGCGTTTTGTGCCTGCTTTAAGTAGGTATCCTCTACAGAACTCTGAAACGATAAAGAGCTGTTAATATGACGCGTCATGTCATACAGCTCTTGTGGTGAGGATGGCTCATGAGCACCATAGGAGTTTTTGTAGCAGGAGTTCCCTAAGGAAGCGTCGACCCAGCAATAGGTCAAAGAGCTGCCTTTTGAGTGTGTCACTCCATACAGATAATGACTGAAGGCCTGACAAATCGCTTCTGAGTATTTGAGTTCTATACCTCTCAGAAGGGACTTCTCTTTATCTGATACCCCAAGGGTCTCCAGAATGCGTCGGTAGCGGCTTTCGATTTCAAGCTGTTTTTTCACGATTTCTTTTAATTTATTTTGATATTGCCAACAAGAAAAACAGAGTTTGTAGGCGTTTTTTCTCTCTTCATCCAAGTCGGCCAGAGCTCTGGTGCATTCCAGTTCTATCGCCTTATATTTTTTGACCTTTTCCGATAATGTCTTCAATTCCGGATTGCTCTCAACTTTTCGTTGGAGCAGGACTTCGGCCTTTTCATCAATCACTGTGTTGCACCAAAAATTGCCTCCCACGATAATTACCGGACGGTGGTTCGCCCTGCCCGAGATCAACTGCTCAAAAGCAGGTTGATGCACCAGCATTCGTTCTATATTCGGAATGCCCCCGGGCTGGTCAGTCCAGCGGCTGTTTAGAGCTCGGTGGGCGATTTTATTTTCAAGGGATTTTGAAAAACCATCATGACAGTGAGTAATCAACAAGGCATCGAGATTATTCTCTTGATGGTCGCTATAAAAATGACACCATTGCTTGCTGTTTTTTCCCCTGTGCAACAGGGTCTGATACCATTTTTTCAGGCAATCTGTGGCTGCAACCTTCAGTTCATCGACGTCTTCAAGTCTCTTCAACAGACAATGGTGTTCACCGGCTCTGATAATTTTTTCTTTGTAGAACGACAGTGGATCTAGCCAACCCAATTGCAGGGCTTTATTGGCAAAGTGTCTAACCGAAGGGTTGGTTAAGTCACTGTACAGCAGTATTTTATTCATTGAACCCAACCACTGCAGAGGGCTTGCTTCTTCCTCAACTACCATTTTTGAGTGCAATGACCTGAGTTGTTCAATGACCTGATCTGCATCATTGTCTAACAATATTTGTCTTACTGCCGACGACATCGGATTATGGGGCTTCCCATATTGGTTGGGCACATTACCGATCAATTTCTTTTCTGAAGCGCTCAGTTCTTTTGTCTCTGTTAATATTGAGACACCCATAGAAAAACCGGCTAAATTTTTTTCCCTCCAAAGATTTTGTACAACTTCGGAAGTACTTGGATTGGGTAATGCGCTGTTTGTCTCAAGGGCTTTGTTCAGTTCCTCAGGGCTCATACCAGAAGCTTTAGTCAGAGCTTGCTGTTGTGCTAAGTCAGCATCGTTCAGGTTTTTTAATTCAGTGCTGAAATCACCAGCCTTTCTGACCTTTTCGGCCTTCCTGGCTTTCCCGGCCTTCCCGGCAGCCTGGTAGAAAGGTGTAGTTTTTGTTACCTTCACCGGCGCCCCGCCCAAATCCGAAGACTCCCAGGTTTGGCCTCCATCTACGGAATACTCAGCAAAGACGTGCTTGAGGCTCTCAATTTGCCGACTGGGAATCTCGAAATAGCGACAAAAAGCAACAAAAACAGGCACACGATGACGACAGCTACCTTGCCGATTTGTTACCAGAAATCGAAAGAAATTTTCACTCTCTTCTGGTTTAGCTGCACCGCAGAACTGTTGGCAGTATTCCGTGATTGCGCTAATTCGTTGCCTGATGTTTTTAGCGTCTATTATTTTCTGCAACGGTGCCTGTACTTTGGCTGGTTGTTCGCCGATGTTTCCAAATATTTCCTTCAGTACGGACCTCACGCCTTCTGAACACTGGACGTCAAAAAAGGCTTCTCTGGCAGCCGTTTTTTTGCCCGGCTTTCCGGGTTCTACGACATAAGTACATTGAAAACTCTGGTCGGCAGCGGCTAGAGGAATAAACAGTGTATGAAGCCCGGTATAGTGGTCCCTGATCAGTTTAAATGGCAAATTAGGTTCTATACACAGGGCCACGATAGAGTCACTGGCCGTCAGGCTGGGCAATGGACATTGACCATTCTTTGGTGATACCCGAAGGGTCGCCAGCGTTTGATCTCCGGTTAATGCGACTTTCTGGTCATTCTCTGGCAACCTTTTAGGTGTGAGGGTTTCGACCCCCAGAAGGTATTTACCATTAAGATTGATCTTTTTGATTTCACCTCTGGCAGTGATACGAATATCTATTGCCTGCCAGCGATACATTTCAGGGGGATGCTGCGAATCAAAAACTTCACAAAGTTCAATCTTCGGTATCTCCTGATCCTCATAGTTCGTTCTTCGATCCAATGCCGGTGCTTCTTTCTCCTCAACTTCCGGATCATAGGGTTCAGGAGCGCTGTCACCGCTAATAGCTGATGCTTGGTTGATAAAAACCTTTGCCCAATGGTTCGACAGATCACTGATCTGCTGCCAAAATGCGGGCCAGCATTGAACGTCATGGGCCTTCCATACCTGTATCTGCTTATCAGCCTCCTGAAGATAAGGCTGGCAAGTCGGCATTTTCAGTATTTGTGCCTGTTCTTTGGTCAGGGGAAATACGCTATTAGCGTCCACTTCGGTAAGGCTAAAATCATCAGCGAACCAGCGTTGCTGCCAGTGTCTGTAGAGAGCCTGTCTGAGAATATCGTCCGACCGATCCGGCTTCAGGGAAAGACCGGATGCCTGCCATCTGGTCTGGGCCACCATCCTGATGAGTTCCGTTTTGGTTTCCTCTTCAGTCAGACGGGTCTTGATACGAATTTCATGTTTTTTTTCATCAACACTGCTGAGATCACTGTTTCGAATCAACCACGGACGATCAATGTCCGATACCGTCCCATTGAACCATTGGCAAAGTCCGGAATTAAATTCATTCTTCCCCATGACAGGAGCCGAAGGCCCGGGCAGTTTCTCCAGCGATAGGTTGGCGGCCATCAGATAAAGCCGGTAGTGCTGATTGAGGCATTGAAGAACGGCTTTTTCGCTAAAATCGCCTCCTCTGGTGATAGCCCTGGCAACATTCTGTAAATCAAGGCTGGTCGGTTGCAACGGTCGTTTTGTGCGTTTCAGGTGAGCCCTTAGAAGACAATGTTTTTCTGTTAGTTTTTTAGCGACGAATGTCCCTTCTGAGGACACTGGCAACACTTTTTCGGCAATGGTCTGTAATTCTGTCGGATTGTACTGCCGGATGGGCAGATGTCGAAAACGCCCTTTCAGCGCCGGTGATAAGGGTTTTCGCCCGCTGTACTCAGGCGGGTTGATGGTAGCAAACAGGTGGAAACCCGGATGGGCGTCACCGGCCAGAATGTCGTTTAACTCACCTTCCAGATACTGGCTGTCAATCAGATTCATTTCTGAAATCACCACTATGCCGCCATCGACTTTTGCCTTCTGGATCTTTTCACACAGTTTCTCCCAGGAACAATCACAGGCGTTCAGGTAAAAGACTTCCGGCATCAATTCTTGCCGTTGTTCGGCCTGCTGTCTGACACTTTCAATCACCAGGTTCAGCGTGGCATCCTTGCCCCGCCCCGCCGGACCTTCAATCAGTGTTGCCTGACGGCCGCCGTGTTTTCTGTCGTGATGATAAGCCTGCTGACAGCGGCTTAAATCCTGCCCAAGCCGTTGCGCCATTTCACGGACTGCCGATCCGGAGGTATCAAAGTCTGGTCGGATTTTTTCGCTGACTGTACTGAAGGCCTGCTGCATTTCCTCCAGGGTCTTGTTATGAACTCTGTCGCTCAGGGTGTTCTCCGGTTGGTAACGAGCAGCAAACCAGATTTCCAGTGCTGACAGGGCATCCTGATGCGTTTCGGTGATTTCAGGGCCCAGTACATCCCGAAAACTTTGCTGTATCAAACTGTTTATTTGCCCACAGGTCACACTGCCGTGAGCGGGCTGAGCTCGATCCAGATACCAGCCCACCCAACTGCAGATGTCTGTTAAATCCCTGGGAGTAAACTCATGCTCTGGCAGCAGTTCCTGATAATATTGCCAGAGTTCCATCACACTGTTGCTGGCACTGTGTGCAATGTCGTTTATTTGCTGCTCCGTCAGATGCTCTTGTAAATGATTGGCCAGAGCCGGTTCCACCACCCTGTCCCTAAGGAATGCCTGGTCCAGGCGGGGGTAGTAAGCCCTGGGCAGTTTCTCTTTCAGGGCCGGGTCCATTTGGCGCCCGGCGTAATGATCGGGGTTGCCGGTGAGAATCACCCGGTGTTTTTCGCTGACCTTGACAGGATGACCATTCACATAGATGCAGGGTTGCGGTTCCCATAAGCCGTTTAATGATGCCAGTAATCCGGCTTTGGCCAGATTGGCTTCATCCAGCACCAGGGTTATGTACTCTCCTCCAACACAGCCTCCGCCTTTGTCGGATTCGGTCTTGGCCCATTCCATCAGTGCCCGGTTTTGCTGCACCATAGAGCGGTCGCCATCGGCATGTTGTCGCCACTGCCAGCGTTTCATCAGGGTCTGTTCGCTGTCAGAAGGTCCAAGAGACAGCACCCAAGCCTGCCCTGAAGTCTTGGCCATTCTGGCAGAAAAGTAACTTTTCCCGGTGCCGGTTTCTCCCTGCAGAAAGATAACGGGAGAGTCGGTAAGCCGGTCATGGAGTCGGGATAATCGACGACTTTCACGATCCTTCTGACTTATCTCGCCGTGATAAAGATCCCGGGCCAGAGTTGACAAGGGCATATCAGTGGAACCTTGCCAAGCCATTGATTCAAACAGTCGATGTTTTATGCGTTCAATGCCTTCTGCTTCAGAATTGGCTGTCCTGACGATGTAGAAACAATCGTTGGCCAGCGCGTGAATAGCATCGGACCGGGTCTGCCCCGATGGCAAGTTTAACTGCCAGCCAGAAGCCAGTGCATCCTGCAAACGTTTAATCTGTCTTGATGGCCTGATGGTTAAGGGTAGATAAAGTTTCGCTGCCTCCGGATCGACTTTCAACTGATACGCCATGGCCTGTCGTTGTTCCTCAGGCCCATGGGCCACGATCAGGGCGCAGACCTTGTCCAGAACTTCTTTTTGAGCCCACCCGGGCAGTGGACTTTCATAGGACAGTTGTAATCCTTCAAACGGGTTATCCGTCAAGACTGCCGGATCAAGGGCCCGGGTCAGCGGCCAGAGGTTTTGCCTCACAAACCTTCTATCCAACCGCCGGGAACCGTTGATGATGGCCGTTAACTGATCCGGGTCTACCGTGGTGGTCTGATTCTTATCCGGTAACAATTGCCAACAAGCCACTTTCATAAAATCACGCACAGTCGGGTTCTGTCGGGTGCCATGGGTGATGACGCTATTGATAGCCTTTCGCCAGTGGCAGGGCAGGAGTTGCAGGGACTGGTCAACCTGCTGTGCTTGCCGGGCAGCCAGTATCAGATTGTTTAACAACCCTTCAGTTATTGACGGCAGTGGGTTACAAAGCCGGGCAGGTACGGTTTTAAACGCTTCGTAAAGTTTATAAAGCTCCTGTTCTGGCAGTTCAGTCCGTGGGATACCATGCCTGACGACATTGATATCCCAAAGGTCAACCTCAAGACACGGGCTACCTTTGGCGATCATCAGATTAACTATTGACGACGTGCTTTTTGCAGACGCAGGCCAGAGCAGGGTGACATGAGCTTTTGGATAGGCCTGTAATTGGCCATTCACCAACAGAGGTTGTCCAATAATCAGGGGTTCCAGAAGCTGCTGAAGCGTTGGATTAGTCTCCAGCCCCCGCAATACCACCGGCTTGCCAGCGGTTAATGCCTCCTGCAACGCACTCCGACCTTGTCCAAAACGGGCCTTTTGTTCCGAGGTGATATGGATGTTATCAAATAGCTGGCTGAAACTGGTCTGTTCATTGACCTGAATGACCAGGGGGGCTTGCGGGAGACCATTGATCCAATGATTTGCCTGGGCAGATCGTTGATAAGTCACGGTATCAAAGGCAGCGCGATTTCTGACTTTTTCCGGTGGTTTGGGCAGAGGGTATTTATCGTTTTCTGTCAAACCCAGGGCTTTTGGTTGTCCTTTTGCATGAGCCACCTGAAGTCGGGGCTCCAGGCCGGTTGTCTTCTGAATCGTCTGCAGTGAGCCCAGCAAACAAAACCAGTCTACCTCAGTAAGAGGAGACGTTACGGTGACGACACCACCGGCACGAACCTGTTCCAACAGGCAGGTATTAGGAACTGCGAAGCCTTCCGGGGCGATGGCAATTGGGTTCAGCCATTGAACAATATTACTCTCGTTAATGAGGATGAGGTTTGCTGGTGCCTGCTCTTTATCAAGTCCTTTGTCACCCTGTTTGTTATGAGAGTGGGACAAACTTTGCAGCAGTGAATGAAGCTCGTCCTTCCCTACCGGCATCTGATAAAACTGAACATCGTCGGGTAACTGACAGATCTTGCCATTGCTCTCAAAACACTGTTGCGCCAGCATCTGTCGAAGGGTCTGTTCAAAGGCAAGATCTTCCCAGTCGGCCCCCTTCAGTATCACCCGTTGTCCGGCCTTCAATAGCTCAAGCTTGCCGGGAAGATGCTGGATTTGCCCCTGTTTATCCACCCCGGGGCCGCCCAGCAACAACTGTCGCCAGTTGCTGTGCAAATGGCAGTCAATTAAAACACTATTGTCGTCGTCCATAACACTTTCGGCAGAGGGGAGTTCAGCCAATAACGGAGGTACCTTGTCGATCTCCACTGATGGGTCATTGCCAGTCTGTGCGTTGAACTGCCAGGTATTTTCCGGTCGATTAATTCTACGCCAGAAATCAGCGCCAGGTGCGTCATCACGCCTGCCAAGCGATGTCAGCTGAGCAGGGTCTGCCAGAACCAATAAAGAAACATGCTGACCCAGGGGGCGCTTCTCCTGGCTGACTTTGTCGTACAGACAGGGGCTATCCGGGTCCAGCAGATCGTTAAATTTGGGCAGCTCTTCGCTGGTGAGCTTTCGAATATCCATTATCAGAGTCAATGGCTGTGAACCTTCGAACAGCTTGCCTGAACCCAGAGTGTGGCGACCCTCTTCGGAAATACTCAACCGGCTCACCAGGTTAGCCTTTAAAAGGTCATCGGGATGGGAAATAAGCGCAACATCAAGATGTTCATCACGGGTAGTGGCAATCAAAAGCTGTCGAACCTCGTCATCGCTGGCGACAAAACGAAAATCGAAGGAATGAGTCGTCTTTTGGAGCGAGGAATCCGTTGCGGAGATGGTTCTCACTTTGTCAGGCAAGGTCTCTGAAGTTGGCGATCTCTTTAGTCTGGATCTTACTTCAGAGCAGATTTCTACATCCTGCTTTTCCTTTGACGATATACCCAGCTTTGCCATCTTGGCTGCCACGTCATGATCATGCAGGCTACGATCATGAACGCGTTTTTTGGTACCTCCGGCAATTTGACCATCCATAGTCAATCTCCCTCTCAACTGTCATTTGAAAATTCTTTAACGATTAGACCTTAAGGTGGGAGTAAAGTTCCATTTTGGTCGTTATTCGTTGCCATTGGGGGAAGTCCCCTATCTCGAATAACGCATCATGGCAAGACGGTTATCAGGTATCCAATGACTCATAAATCGAATTCAAATTCACGGTGTTCACAAACTCTCCGGCAATTTTTGTCAGCTCATCGGATTTGAGCACCAGAGCGTTACTGGCGTTTTGTACCTGCCTTAAATAGGCATCCTTGACAGATTCCTGAAAACAGGGAGAGCTATTGATTGAAAACATCATGGCATTCAGCTCCTCTGGTGAGGATGGATCGTGAGCGCCATATAAATCTGTGAAGCAGCCAAATATAGAAGCATTGGCCCAACAATAGTTTAAACAACCGCCCTTCGAGTGCGTCACTCCATAGAGATAATGACTGAAGGCGTGCTGAATTGCTTTCTTGCATTTGTCTTGTAAATCATCCACAAGTTTCTGCTCCCCGGGTGATAGCTCAGAGGGTTCTGTTGCGGATTTGTTCCTGCTTTTGGCATCAAGCTGTTTTTTCAGGTTCGGGCTGCTCTCAACTATTCGTTGAAAAAGGGCTTCGGCTTTTTCATTAATCATTGTGTTGTCCCAGGAAGGTTGCCCCAGGATAATCACCGGACGGTGGGCCGCCTTACCCGAGCTTGACTGCTCAAACGCAGGATGGCGCACCAGCATTCGTTCTATATTTGGCGTGCCCTCAGGGTCGTCCGTCCAGGCAGTCTGCAAGGATGAGAGGACTATTTTATTTTTAAGGAATGGCGAAAACCCATCATGACAATGAGTGACCAACAAGGTGTCACCTTTCTTCTTTTGGAAGATTGCATAACCTGTCTTCCACATGTGGCTATTTTTTTTCTTGGGCAAAAGATCCCTGTACCACTTTTTGAGACAGCGGGTGGCTTCAACCTTCAGTTCATCAACAGCTTCCAGACGCACTAATAGCCGATGATGGTCATGGGTATTTCCGGCGTTCCAATCATCGTGCGGCGGTGTTTCCAGCCAGCCCGATTTCAGGGCTTTTCGGGCAAAGCGCATAACCGCAGGGTTGGCCAGGTCACTGCCCTTCAGTATATGCACTATTGAATCCAACCAATTGACAGGACTCGCTCCGGCCTGAACAATCATTTTTGAATGAAGTAACTTCAGCTGTTCAGTGATTTGGTCCTCATGAGTGTTGGACAATATATGTTTGACTGCTTCCGACATCGGTCTGATGACATTCCCATCGTTGTCAACCATAAAACCGACCAATCCCTGCTTTTTATTGTCAAGTGCCTCTGTCTCCAGTGACTCCAGAAGTGAGACGCCCATGGAAAAACCGGTCAGATTTTTTTCCTTCCAAAGGTTCTTGACGATTTCGGAAATACCCAGATTGGTTTCTGGCAACGCTCTTTTTGTCTCAAGGGCCTGGTTCAGTTCCTCCAGACTCATATCACAGGCTTTAGCCAGAGTTTGCTGTTGTGCCAGATCTGCCCCTTTCAGGATATCCCTCAGAAACTCCTTAATCTTCATTAACTCAGTGCTGGAATCATTGAGATTCCTGTTGCGCTGGAAGTCAGGTGTCATTGTTTTTGTCCGTCCGGGCGATCCGCCCAAATCCACTGATTTCCAGGTTTGTCCTCCATCCGGAGAATACTCTGCAAAGCTGTGGATAAAACTATTTATTTGCCGACATGGAATCCCAAAATAACGGCAAAAAGCAATAAAAACAGGCACGCGATGACGACAGCTACCTTGCCGCCGTGTGACGAGAAATTTGAAGAAATTTTTATTAGGCTCTGGTTGAGCCGTACCGGAAAACCCTTTGCAATAGTCCGTGATTGCCCGAACGCGCTGCATCGTGCCTTTAGCGTCTTTTATGGTCTGCAAAGGTTTCTGTATTTCGTCTGGCTGTCCGGCAATGTTTGCAAACAGTTTGTTCAGTACGGTTTTTATATTATTTGAACAGTGGGTGTCCAAAAGTGTTGAACGTTCTCGTTGAGTTCGTCTGGCAGGTGTTTTTTTAACCACTTCTCTGGGTTCTACGACATAAGCCACTTGAATACCAGAGTCGGCTTTGGCTTCGGGAATAAACAGCGTGTGCAGCCCGGTATATTCGTCTCTGATCAGGGTGAATGGTAAATCAGATTCTATACGCAAGGCCACGATATAGTCGTAAGGGCTCAGACTGGGCAAAGTATGTTGACGTTTGTTCGGTGAACAGTTAACGACTGCCAGCGTTTGATTGCTGGCTAATGTCACTTTCTGGTCAGGCCCCGGCAACCGCTCAGGCATGAGGGTTTCGACTCCCTCAATGTGTATATCATTAATATTCATCCGCATGATATCACCCCTGGCAGTCACAAAAATATCTTCTGCCGAACAGCGATACATACGGGAAGAATACCTCCAGGTATCAAAAATTTTATAATCCGTATCTGTTGCTTCCTTCCGGAGATCATAATCCGTTTCCCGATCCAATGCCCGAGTCAGTTTGCTATGGGCTTGCGGAATGTATTTTTCAGGAGCTTTATTACCGCCAATCGCCAACGCTTCGCTAATAGTTTGTGGCTTATAGTTCATTCTCTGATCCAATGCCGGAGCCTGTTTCCCGTGGACTTTTGGAATGTATTGTTCAGCAGGGCTATCATCGCCCATAGCCAGCGCTTCGTTCATAGAATTGCCAAACAGACGGTTCGGCAAATTCCTTATCTGCTCCCAAAACTCAGGCCAGCATTGAACTGCATTGGAATTCCACGCCTTTATCCGCTGATCAGCCTCCTGAAGATAAGGCTGGGAAACCAGCATTTTCAGTGCTTGTTTCTCTTCTTCCGTCAAGGGAAATGCGCTATTGGCATCCACGCCTGTTCGGCCAAAATTATGATTAAACCAGCTTTGCTGCCAGTATCGGTAGAGTGCCCGGGTGCAAATATCGTCGGACCGATCCGGCTTCAGGGGAAGACCTGATGCCTGCCAATTTGTCTGAGCCAAACGCCTGACGATTTCGGTTTTCGCTTCCTCTTCATCCAGATGAGTATCAATTTGAATTTCATGGTTTTTTTCGTCAATACTGTTGCAATCACTTCGTCGTATGAGCCACGGACGACCAATGCCCGATACTGTTTGGTAGAACCAGACGCAAATTTCAGGAACAAGTTCAGTCCCACTCGTGGCAGGAACCGGTGATTCTGGCAGTGCCTCCAGCGACAGGTTGGCGGCCATCAGATAAAGCCGGTAGTGCTGATAGAAGCATTGATGAAGGCCGGTTTCGGTAAAATTACCTTCTCTGATAACGGCCCTGGCCACATTCTGTAAATCATGACTGGTCGGCTGCAACGGCAGTTTTTGCTGTTGCAGGTAAGCCCTTAAAAGACAATGTTTTTCTGTCAGCTGTTTAGCGGCGAATGTCCCTTCTGAGGACTCTGGCAACACTTTTTCGGCAATGGTCTGTAATTCTGCCGCGTTGTATTGCCGGATGGGCAAATGTCGAAAACGCCCTTTCAGCGCCGGCGATAAGGGTTTTCGTCCGCTGTATTCAGGCGGGTTGATGGTGGCAAACAGGTGGAAACCCGGATGGGCGTCACCGGCCAGAATATCGTTCAATTCACCTTCCAGATGCTGGCTGTGGATCAGATTCATTTCTGAAATGACCACGATGCCGCCATCGACTTTTGCCTTCTGGATCGCTTCACACACTTTGTCCCAGGAACAATCACAGGCATTCAGGTAAAAGACTTCCGGCATGGACTCTCCCTGTCGCTTAGCCTCCTTTCTGACACTTTCAATCACCAGGTTCAGCGTGGCATCCTTGCCCCGTCCGGCCGGGCCTTCAATCAGTGTCGCCTGACGACCGCCGTGTTTTCTGTCGTGATGATAAGCCTGCTGACAGCGGTTTAAATCCTGTCCAAGCCGTTGCGCCAGCTCACGGACTGTCGATCCGGAGGTATCAAAGTCTGGTCGGATTTTTTCGCTGACTGTACTGAAGGTCTGCTGCATTTCCTGCAGAGTGTGTTCCTGAACTCTGTCGCTCAGGGTGTTCTCCGGTTGGTAACGGGCAGCAAACCAGATTTCCAGCGCTGACAGGGCATCCTGATAAGTTTCGGTGATTTCCGACCCCAGTACATCCCGAAAACTATGTTGTATCAAACTGTTTATTTGCCCACAGGTCACACTGCCGCGAGCGGGCAGGGCTCGATCCAGATACCAGCCCACCCAACTGCAGATATCGGTTAAATCCCTGGGGGTAAACTCATGGTCGGGCAAGAGTTCCTGATAATATTGCCAAAGTGCCATCACACTTTGGGTGGCACTGTGTGCAATGTCGTTTATTTGCTGCTCCGGCAGATGCCGTTGTAAATGCTTGACCAAAGCCGGTTCCACCACTCTGTCGCGAAGGAATGCCTGATCCAGGCGAGGGTAGTAAGTTGTCGGCAGTTTCTCTTTCAGAGCCGGGTCCATTTGACGCCCGGCGTAATGATCCGGGTTGCCAGTGAGAATAACCCGGTGTTTTGGGCCGACCCTGACAGGGTGACCATTCACGTAAATGCAGGGCTCCGGTTCCCATAAGCCGTTCAATGATGCCAGCAATCCGGCTTTGGCCAGGTTGGCTTCATCCAGAACCAGAGTGACATAGTGTCCATCCTTCCCGGACGGAGTGTTGGCCCATTCCATCAGCGCCCTGTTTTGCAGTTTCATGGAGCGATCACCATCGGTGTGCTCTTGCCACTGCCAGCGTTTCATCAGGGTTTTTTCGCTGTCAGAAGGCCCAAGGGAAATGACCGCAGCCTGTCCTGAAGTTTTTGCCAATTTGGCGGAAAAGTAACTTTTGCCGGTGCCGGTTTCTCCCTGCAGGAAGATAACAGGAGAATCTGTAAGCCGGTCGTGGAGTCGGGATAATCGACGACTTTCACGATCTTTCTGACTTATCTCGCCGTGATAAAGATCCCGGGCCAGTGCTGGCAGGGGCATATCAGTGGAGCCCGTCCATTTCAGTGATTCAGCCAGTCGATGTTCAATGCGTGCAATGCCTTTTGCCTCAGAATTCGCTGTTCTGGCGCTATGAAAACAATCAGTGGCCAGGGCGTGAATGGTATCGGATCGGGTCTGCCCTTTTTGCAAAGATAATTGCCAGCCAGAAGCCAGTGCGTCTTGCAAACGTTTGATCTGTCTTGATGGCATGATGGCTAAATATTGATATTGCTCTGTCGTTTCCGGATCGACTTGCAACTGATACGCTATTTTATCTCGTTGTTCTTCAGGAGCATGGGCCAGGATCATGCCAAAGAGCTCGTCCAGAAATTTTTTTTCAGTTGTTTCATGACACCGTGTAAAGGGAGAGTCATAGGAAAGATGCAAGCCTTCAGACCGTTTGCCCTCTGAGAATGCAAGATTAAACACTCTGATCAGTGGCCACAGGTTTTGAGTCACAAACTTTCTATCAAACCGGGGGGCACCCTTGATGATGGCGTTTAAGCGATCCGGGTCTACCGAGGCGGTTTGATCCTTATCCCGTAATAACTGCAAACAAGCCACTTTCATAAAATCACGCACTGACGGATGTTGTCGGGTGCCATGTGTGATGATGCTATTGATGGCCTTGCGCCAGTGGCGGGGTAAAAGCCGTGGCGACTGGTCGACCTGCTGTGCTCGCCGGGCAGCCATTATCAGATTGTGCAACAATCCTTCGGTCATTTCAGGCAGGGGGTTACACAGGTGGGCAGGTACGGTTTTAAAGGCTTCGTAAAGTTCATCAAGTGCTTGTTCTGGCAGCTCAGTCCGGGAGATACCATGTTTATGAGCACTAATATCCCAGAGATCGGGCTCGGGACCAGGTTCACCTGTGGCAACCATTGAATTAACTATTGAAGATGAGCTTCTTGCAGACTCAGGCCAGAAGAGGGTGACACGAGCTTTTGGGTAGGCCTGCAGTTGGCCATTCACTAGCAAAGGTTCCCCAACAACCAGAGGTTCCAGAAGTTGCTGAAGCGCCGGATTGCTGTCCAGTCCCAGCAGTACAACCGGTTTGCCAGTGGTTAATGCCTTCTGCAATTGACTTGGATGTCGTCTAAAATGCGCCTTTTGTTCCGAGGCGATATGGATATTATCAAAGAGCTGGCTGAAGCTGGTCTGTTCATTGACCTGAATGACCAGAGGGGCTTCCTGCTGTTCACTGATCCAGTGACTTGCCTGAGCGTATTGCTGATAAGTGACGAAATGAAAGGCGGCCTGATTTCTGATTTCTTCCTGTGGCCTGGACAGAGGGCGCTCATCTTTTTCTGTCAATCCCAGGGCTTTCGGTTGCTTTTTCCAGTGGGCTACCTGAAGTTGCGGCTCCAGGCCGGTCATCTCGCGAATAGTCACCAATGATCCCAGCAAACGAAACCAGAGAACCTCAGTGAGGGGAGACGTTACGGTGACTGAACCTCCCGCCCGAATCTGTTCTAACAGACAGTTGTTTGGTACTGCATAGCCTTCCGGGGCAATGGCAATCGGGCTCAGCCATTCACTGATATTACTCTCGTTAATAATGATCGGGATTCGTAGAGCAGAGTCTTTATTGTCACCTTCTTTGACAAGAGAGTGCGACAGACTCAGGAACAGTGAATGAAGCTCGTTATTCCCAACCGGCATTTGATAAAACTGAACATCGTCGGGTAACGGACAGATCTTCCCGTTGCTCTCAAAACACTGTTGCGTCAGCATCTGTCGAATGGTCTGCTCAAAGGCCAGATCTTCCCAGTCGGCCCCTTTCAGAATCACCCGTTGTCCGGCCCTCAATGACTCAAGCCTGCCGGGCAGGTGCTGGATTCGCCCCTGTTTATCCACTCCGGGGCCGCCCAGCAGCAACTGTCGCCAGTTGCTGTGCAAATGGCAGTCAATTAAAACACTATTGTCGTCGTCCATAACACTTTCGGCAGAGGGGAGTTCAGCCAATAACGGAGGTACCTTGTCGATCTCCACTGATGGGTCATTGCCAGTCTGTGCGTTGAACTGCCAGGTATTTTCCGGTCGATTAATTCTACGCCAGAAATCAGCGCCAGGTGCGTCATCACGCCTGCCAAGCGATGTCAGCTGAGCAGGGTCTGCCAGAACCAATAAAGAAACATGCTGACCCAGGGGGCGCTTCTCCTGGCTGACTTTGTCGTACAGACAGGGGCTATCCGGGTCCAGCAGATCGTTAAATTTGGGCAGCTCTTCGCTGGTAAGCTTTCGAATATCCATTACCAGAGTCAATGGCTGTGAACCTTCGAACAGCTTGCCTGAACCCAGAGTGTGGCGACCCTCTTCGGAAATACTCAACCGGCTCACCAGGTTAGCCTTTAAAAGGTCATCAGGATGGGAAACAAGGGCAACATCAAGATGTTCATCACGGGTCCTGGCAATCAAAAGCTGTCGAACCTCGTCATCACTGTCGACAAAACGAAAATCGAAGGAATGAGTCGCCTTTTGGAGCGAGGAATCCGTTGCGGAGATGGTTCTCACTTTGTCAGGCAAGGTCTCCGAAGAGGGAGATCTCTTTAATCTGGACCTTACTTCAGAGCAGATTTCTACATCCTGCTTTTCCTCTGACGATATACCCAGCTTTGCCATCTTGGCTGCCACGTCATGATCATGCAGGCTACGATCATGAACGCGTTTTTTGGTACCTCCGGCAATTTGACCATCCATAGTCAATCTCCCTCTCAACTGTCATTTGAAGGACTTTATTGAAATTGTTAAATGGTTAGACCTGTAAGGTGTGATTAAAGTTCCATTTTAACGATCTCGAAAAACTGATCAGGACCAAACTATGATCAGGTATCCAATGCCTCACAAAGCGAATTCAAATTCACGCTGTTCAAAAACTCTTCGGCAATGGTATTCAGCTCATTGGTTTTGAGCACCAGAGCATCACTGGCGTTAAGTGCCTGACGTAAGTAGTCATCCTGAATAGATTTCTCAAGCTCTTCATTTCTGATTGCAGACATCATGGCATTCAGTTCTTCTGGTGAGGATGGGTCATGAGCGCCATACCTGTTGCTATTCCAGCATCCATCTATGTGGGCATCGCCCCAGCAATAGGTCAGGCAACCGCCTTTCAGGTGTGTCACTTCATACAGATAATGACTGAAGGCCTGCTTAAGCGCCTCCTCACATTTGTCTTTTAAATCATTTATGAGAGCTACTTCCCCTGAAGATAAGCTGAATTGACTGTTTTTTTCCAACAAATGTTTCAGGTCTGAGCGGTTCTCAGCGATTCGTTGTAACAGGGCTTCGACCTTTTTATCCATCGCTTCCAGGCCATAGCTCCAGTCAGGCCTCCCCACGATAATTACCGGACGGTGGTTCGCTTTGCCCGAGATTAATTTCGGAAATGCAGGATGGTGAACCAGCATTCGTTCTATATTCGCAATGCCCTCAGGTTGGTCCGTCCAGGCGTTGCGTATAGATGAACTGAGAATATTTTTTTCCAGAAATGGCGATAAACCATGATGACAATGAGTGACAAAAAAGGCCCCGGCTTTTGTTGTTTGGAACGAATGGTAAGCCCTTTGCCATAACTGGCTATCTTTCCCTCTGAAGAATAATTTCTTATACCACTTTTTCAGTAAATGGCTGGCTTTAACCTTCAGTTCATCGACACCTTGCAGACGTACCAATAGCTCATGGTGTTTATGGGCCTTTACGAGGCCCGTATAGGTCGGCGGTATATCCAGCCAACCCGATGCCAGGGCTTTCCGGGCAAAGTCAATAACCGAAGGAGTCAGTTCAATGTCATTCAGAATTTTCATTATTGGGTTTAGCCAGTCCTCAGGGCCTGCTATGTCCCAAATACTCATTTTTGAACGCAATAACTTGAGGGGTTCAGTGACCTGATCTTTATCACTGTTGGACAAGATGTGTTTGATTGTCTCCAACATCAGTTTATTTTCGTCAAAAACACTCCAAACCAATAGAACTTCGTCAAAGTTGTGTGCTTCTGTTTCCAGCGACACTAATAATATTGAGACACCCATGGAAAAGCCGGGTAAATCTTTTCTCCCCCAGAGATTCTTTACCATTTCGAAACTACCCGGAAGGGTTTCCGGCGATCCACAGCCTGCCTCAAGGGCCTGTTTCAGTTCTTCAGGACTCATACCAGAGGCTTTAGCCAGAGTTTGCTGTTGTGCTAAATCAGCACCTGTCAGGATCCCATTCAGCAGATTCCTGGTCTTCTTTAATTTAGTGCCGGAAACACTGACTCTTTTGGTGTCCTGGAAGTGAGGGCGGATTTCTGTTGCCTCGACAGGCGCTCCGCCCAAATCGACCGATTTCCAGGTTTGGCCACCGTCCGGCGAACACTCTGCAAAGGCGTGGGTATCATTGGATATTTGTCGGCATGGAATGCCAAAATAACGACATAAAGCAATAAAAACAGGCACACGATGACGACAGGCGCCTTGTCGGCGTGTTACCAGGAAGTGAAAGAAATTTTTATTGCGCTCTGGTACATCAACACCGGAAAAGTGTTCGCAATAGTCCTTGATTGCCTTAATGCGTTGCTCCGTGTCTGTAGCCTCTGCTATCTTCTGCAAAGGTTTCTTTATTTCGGATGCCTGTTTCTCAATGTTCTCAAACAGGTCGTTCAGTATTGTTTTCATACCTTCGCAACAGTGGGCGTCAAAACGTCTTGATTGTGCGGGCCGGATTTTTTCAGCCGATGTTTTTTTGCCCACTTCTCTGGGTTCTACAACATAAACAAATTTAATGCTCTGGCCGACTTTGGCTTCTGGAATAAATAGTGTGTGTATACCGGTATATCGGTCCCTGAGCAGCGTGAATGCCAGATTGGGTTCTACGCGCAGTGCCACGATATAGTCGTTAATTGTCAGGCTGGGCAATATAAATTGACCATTTTTTGATGACTCGTAAAAGGTGGCCAGTGTTTGGTCCCTGGCTAATGTCACTTTCCGGTCATGCTCTGGTAACCGGGCAGGTATGACGACTTCGACTCCCTGCATGTGTTTATCATTAATACTGATCCGTTTGATTTTGCCCTCAGGAGATACATAAATATCCTTTGCAAATGACCGATAAATCCCGGGAAAATGGCCCGGCTTATCAAAAATTATATAATCGTCAATTCGTGGCTTGCTCTCTTTCTCATAGTTCGTTCTTCGGTCCAATACCGGAGCCCCTTCCTCATGGACTTCCGGAATGTATTTTTCTGGAGCGCGATCACCGTAGATAGTCAACCCTTTATTAACAGGCTGTGGCTCGTGGTTCGTTCTCTGACCCAATGCCGTAGCCTTATCACCACCAATAGCGGATGCTTCGTTGATAAAATCGTCTGCCAGATGGTTCAACAGATCACTGATCTGATACCAGAACACAGACCACCATTGAACTTTATCGGCTTTCCACGCCCCTATCTGCTGATCAGCGGCCTGAAGATAAGGCTGGTTAGCTGACATTTTCAGCGTTTGTTGCTGTTCTTCCGTCAGGGGAAATACGCTGTTAACGTCTACGTTCGTCCGGCCAAAATGATTGCTAAACCAGCGTTGCTGCCAGTGTCGGTAGAGTGCCCCGGTAAGAATATCGTCCGACTCGTCCGGCTTCAGGGGAAGGCCTGATGACTGCCACTTTGCCTGAGCCACACTTTTGATGATTTCCGTTCTGACTTCCTTTTCATCCCGCTGAGTGTTAACAAGGATTTCATGTTTTTTTTCATCAACAATGTTGAGATGACTGTTTCGTATCAACCACGGACGATCAATGCCCGGTACCGTTTCATTGAACCAACGGCAAAGTCCGGAATCAAATTCACTTTTCCCCATGGCAAGAGCCGAAGACTCGGGCAGTTTCTCCAGCGATAGGTCGGTAGCCATCAAGTAAAGCCGGTAGTGCTGATTGAGGTATTGATTAACGGCTTTTTCGCTCAAATCGCCACCTCTGGTGATAGCCCTGGCAACATTCTGTAAATCAAGGCTGGTCGGTTGCAATGGCAGTTTTTTGCTTTGCAGGTGAGCCCTTAAACGACAATGTTTTTCTGTTAGCATCTTGGCGGCGAATGTCCCTTGTGAGGACTCTGGCAGCACTTTTTCGGCAATGGTCTGTAATTCGGTCGCATTGTACTGCCGGATGGGCAAATGTCGAAAACGCCCTTTCAGCGCCGGTGATAAGGGCTTTCGCCCGCTGTACTCAGGCGGGTTGATGGTGGCAAACAAGTGAAAACCCGGATGGGCGACACCGGCCAGAATATCGTTTAACTCACCTTCCAGATGCTGGCTGTCGATCAGGTTCATTTCTGAAATCACCACGATGCCGCCTTCAATTCTGGCCTTCTGGATCTTTTCACACACTTTGTCCCAGGAACAATCACAGGCATTCAGGTAATAGACTTCTGGCATCAATTCTTGACGTTTTTCGGCCTGCTGTCTGACACTTTCAATCACCAGGTTCAGAGTGGCATCTTTACCCCGCCCCGCCGGACCTTCAATCAGTGTTGCCTGACGGCCGCCGTGTTTTCTGTCGTGATGATGAGCCTGCTGACAGCGGCTTAAATCCTGCCCAAGCTGCTGCGCCAGTTCACGGACCGCCGATCCGGAGGTATCAAAGTCCGGTTGGATTTCTCGGGTGACTGTACTGAAGGTCTGCTGAAAATCTGACAGGGTTTTGTTACGAACTCTGTCACTCAGGGTGTTCTCCGCCTGGTAACGGGCAGCAAACCAGATTTCCAGTGCCGACAGGGCATCCCGTTGCGTTTCGGTGATTTCCGGCCCCAGTACATCCCGAAAACTGTGTTGTATCAAACTGTTTATTTGCCCACAGGTCACACTGCCGCGAGCGGGCTGAGCACGATCCAGATACCAACCCACCCAACTGCAGATGTCCGTTAAATCCCTGGGGGTAAACTCATGGTCGGGCAAGAGTTCCTGATAATATTGCCAGAGCGCCATCACACTTTTGCTGGCACTGTGTGCAATGTCGTTTATTTGATGCTCCATCAGATGCTCTTGTAAATGCTTGACCAGAGCCGGTTCCACCACCCTGTCCCTAAGGAATGCCCGGTCCAGACGTGGGTAGTAAGCCCTGGGCAGCTTCTCTTTCAGGTCCGGATCGAGCTGGCGCCCGGCATAATGATCCGGGTTACCGGTGAGAATCACCCGGTGTTTTGGGCTGACCTTGACAGGATGACCATTCACATAGATGCGGGGTTGTGGTTCCCATAAGCCGTTCAATGATGCCAGTAATCCGGCTTGGGTCAGGTTGGCTTCATCCAGCACTAAAGTGATGTACTCTCCGTCTTTGTCGGATTTGGTATTGGCCCATTCCATCAATGCCCGGTTTTGCTGCATCATAGTGCGGTCGCCATCGGCATGCTGTTGCCACTGCCAGCGTTTCATCAGGGTCTGCTCGCTGTCAGAAGGTCCAAGAGACAACACCGAAGCCTGCCCTGAAGTCTTCGCCATTCTGGCAGAAAAGTAACTTTTCCCGGTGCCGGTTTCTCCCTGCAGGAAGATAACGGGAGAGTCCGTAAGCCGATCAAGAAGTCGGGACAATCGACGACTCTCACGATCCTTCTGACTTATCTCGCCGTGATAAAGATCCCGGGCCAGTGCTGACCAGGGCATATCAGTGGAACCTTGCCACGCCATTGATTCAAACAGTTGACGTTTTATACGTTCAATGCCTTCTGCTTCAGAATTGGCTGTCCTGACGATGTGGAAACAATCGGTGGCCAGAGCCTGAATGACATCGGATCGCGTCTGCCCTGGTAGCAAACGTAACTGCCAGCCAGAAACCAGCGCATCCTGCAAACGTTTAATTTGTCTTGATGGCCTGATGGTTAAGGGTGGATATCGTTTCGCTGCCTCCGGATCGACTTTTAACTGATACGCCATTGCCTGACGATGTTCTTCAGGCCCAAGGGCCACAATCAGGGCACAGAGCCTGTCCAGAAAATTTCTCCTATGCCAAAATGAAACTGGCTCTTTATAGGACAGCGATAATCCTTCAGATTTACTGTCCTTCAAGACTGTCAGATCAATGGTTCTGGCCAGTGGCCACAGGTTCTGCTCCAAATACGCTCTATCCAACTGCGGGGCACTGTTGATGATGGCCGTTAACTGATCCGGGTCTACCGAGGGAAGGTGATCCTTATCCGGTAAAAATTGCCAGCAAGCCACTTTCATAAAATCCCTCACGGGCGGATTCTGCCGGGTGACGTGGGTGATGACGCTATTAATGGCCCTGCGCCAGTGGCGGGGTAAAAGCGTTGAGGACTGATCAACCTGTTGTGCCCGCCGGGCAGCCATTATCAGGTTATTCAGTAACACTTCGTTCATTTCAGGCAGAGGGTTACAAAGGCCGACAGGTACGGTTTTAAACGCCTGGTAAAGTTTATTAAGCGCTTGTTCTGGCAGCTCAGCCCGGGGGATTTCATGCCTGTTGGCATTGATAGCCCAGAGATCGACCTCAGGACAGGGTTCACCCTTGGCAACCAGCGAGTGCAAGACCGGAGACGGACTTTTTACAGACTCAGGCCAGAGTAAAGTGACATGAGCCTGTGGGTAGCTTTGTAATTGACCGTTCACCAACAGAGGTTGCCCAATAACCAGGGGCTCCAGAAGCTGCTGAAGCCTTGGGTTATGCTCGAGTCCCCGGAATACAATCGGTTCGCCAGCGCTCAATGCCTCCTGCAATTTACTCGGCTCTCGCCCAAAATGCGCCTGTTGTTCCGAAGTGATATGGATATTATCAAAGAGCTGACTAAAGCCGGTCTGTTCGCTGACCTGAATGACCAAAGGGGCTTCCTGCTGATTATTCAGCCAATGACTTGTCTGGGCATGTTGCTGATAAGTAACGGTATTAAAAGTGGCTTGATCTGTGATTGGCTGTTCATTGTTTTCTGCCAATCCCAGTGCTTTTGGTTGCTGTCTTGAATCAGTCACCTGAAGCCGGGTCTCCAGGCCGGTCGTCTCGCGAATCGTCTGCAGTGAACCCAGCAAATGAAACCAGTGTGCCTCAGTGAGGGTGGACGTTACGGTGACTACACCACCTGCCCGAATTTGTTGCAACAGACTGGTATTAGGGATTGCATAGCCTTCCGGGGCAATAGCAATCGGGTTGAGCCATTCACTGATATTGCTCTCGTTAATAAGGATCGGGGGTCGTGGAGCGGAGTCTTTTTCGTCGCAAGAGTGCGACAGACTTTGGAACATTGAATTAAGCTCGTCTTTCCCCACCGGCATCTGATAAAACTGAACATCGTCGGGTAATGGACAGATCTTCCCGTTGCTCTCAAAACACTGTTGCGCCAGCATCTGTCGAATCGTCTGTTCAAAGGCCAGGTCTTCCCAATCCGCCCCTTTCAGAATCACCCGTTGTCCGGTCCTCAATGACTCAAGCCTGCCGGGCAGGTGCCGGATTCGCCCCTGTTTATCCACTCCGGGGCCGCCCAGCAGCAACTGTCGCCAGTTGTTGTGCAAATGGCAGTCAATTAAAACACTATTGTCGTCGTCCATAACACTTTCGGCAGAAGGGAGTTCAGTCAATACCGAAGGTACCTTGTCGATCTCTATCGATGGGTCATTGTCAGTCTGCGCGTTGAACTTCCAGGTATTTTCCGGCCGATTAATTCGTCGCCAGAAATCAGCACCGGGGGCGCCGACCCCCAGTGCATCATCACGCCTGCCATCCGATGCCAGCTGTGCCGGGTCTGCCAGAACCAATAGAGAAACATGCTGGCCCAGAGGGCGCTTCTCATGGCTGACTTTGTCGAACAGACAAGGGTTATCCGGGTCCAGCAGATCGTTAAATTTTGGCAGTTCTTCGCTGGTAAGCTTTCGAATATCAATTACCAGAGTCAATGGCTGTGAACCTTCAAACAGCTTGCCCGAACTCAGAGTGTGGCGACCCTCTTCAGAAATGCTCAACCGGCTCACCAGGTTAGCCTGTGAGAGGTCGTCGGGGTGGGAAATAACAGCAACATCCTGATGTTCATCACAGGTCCTGGCAATCAAAAGCTGTCGAACCTCGTCATCACTGTCGACAAAACGAAAATCGAAGGAATGAGTCGCCTTTTGGCGCGAGGAATCCGTTGCGGAGAGGGTTCTCACTTTGTCAGGCAAGGTCTCCGAAGAGGGCAATCTCTTTAGTCTGGACCTTACTTCAGAGCAGATTTCTACATCCTGCTTTTCCTTTGACGATACACCCGGCTCTGCCATCTTGGCTGCCACGCCATAATCAGGCAGGCCAGGATGAGGAACGTGTTTTTTTGTACCTCTGGCAATCTGACTATCCATAGTCAATCTTCCTCTCAACTGTCATTTGAAGGACTTTATTAAAACTGTCTGATGGTTAGACCTTAAGGTGTGATTAAAGTTCCATTTTAATTGTTACCCCTCTGTAGGGGTGTCCAACCTGCTGTTATAGAGTCTTTGGGCCTGTGCGGCACTAAAGGGTCGTCATTCCCGCGAAGGCGGAAATCCAGCGCCAACGTTGGATCTCTGCCTTCTCGGGGATGGCAAGGCCAGGGGGGCACCGGGTAGTATGGTTCTGGTGGTGAGTCAGTGTGGATTCCCGCCTTCGCGGGAATGACGGGAGGGAAGCCGGGAATGACGGGAGGGAAGCCGGGAATGACGGGAGGGAAGCCGGGAATGACGGGAGTGGAGTTACCGATCTCGAAAAGCGCATCATGACCAAACGGTTATCAGGTATCCAATGCCTCACAAAGCGAATTCAAATTCACGCTGTTCAAAAACTCTTCGGCAATGGTATTCAGCTCATTGGTTTTGAGCACCAGAGCATCACTGGCGTTAAGTGCCTGACGTAAGTAGTCATCCTGAATAGATTTCTCAAGCTCTTCATTTCTGATTGCAGACATCATGGCATTCAGTTCTTCTGGTGAGGATGGGTCATGAGCGCCATACCTGTTGCTATCCCAGCATCCATCTATGTGGGCATCGCCCCAGCAATAGGTCAGGCAACCGCCTTTCAGGTGTGTTACTTCATACAGATAATGACTGAAGGCCTGCTTAAGCGCCTCCATACATTTGTCTTTTAAATCATTTATGAGAGCTACTTCCCCTGAAGATAAGCTGAATTGACTGTTTTTTTCCAACAAATGTTTCAGGTCTGAGCGGTTCTCAGCGATTCGTTGTAACAGGGCTGCGACCTTTTTATGCTTCACTTTCAAGCCAGATATCCAGTTAAGCCTCCCCATGATAATCACCGGACGGTGGTTCGCTTTGCCCGAGATTAATTTCGGAAATGCAGGATGGTGAACCAGCATTCGTTCTATATTCGCAATGCCCTCGGGTTGGTCCGTCCAGGCGTTGCGTAAAGATGAGGTGAGAATGTTTTTTTCCAGAGATGGCGATAAACCATGATGACAACGAGTGACAAAAAAGGCCCCTGATTTACTTGTTTGGAAGGAATGGTAAGCCCTTTGCCATGTCTGGCTATCTTTCTCTCTGAAGAATAATTTCTTATACCACTTTTTCAGTAAATGGCTGGCTTGAACCTTCAGTTCATCGACACCTTGCAGACGAACCAATAGCTTATGGTGTTCACCGGCCTCCAGGCATTTATAGGTTGGCAGTATATCCAGCCAACCCGATGCCAGGGCTTCCCAGGTAAAGTCAATAACCGCAGGGGTCAGATCAATGTCACTCAGAATATTCAGCATTAAGATAAACCAGTCCCCAGGTTTTAATGAGCCATGAATAATCATTTTTGAGTGCAATAACTTGAGTGGTTCAATGACCTGATTTCTATCACTGTTGGACAAGATGTGTTTGACTGTCTTCGACAACGGTTGATCATTGTTAAAGACAGTACGAATCAACTCCTTCTCGTTAAAGTCTAATGCTTTTGTTTCCAGCGACACTAATATTAAGACACCCATGGAAAAGCCGGTTAAATCTTTTGTCTGCCAGAGTTTCTTTACTATTTCGAAAATATCTGGAAGGGTTTCCGGCGATTCACAGCCTGCCTCAAGGGCCTTGTTCAGTTCTTCAGGACTTGTTCCGCAGGCTTCAGCCAGAGTTTGCTGTTGTGCTAAATCAGCACCTTTCAGACGCCCATTCAGCAGATCTCTGGTCTTCTTTAACTCGGTGCCGGAAACACTGACTCTTCTGGTGTCCTGGAACTCAGGGAGGATTTCTGTTACCTCGACAGGCGCTCCGCCCAAATCCACCGATTTCCAGGTTTGGCCACCGTCCGGCGAACACTCTGCAAAGGCGTGGGTATCATTGGATATTTGTCGGCATGGAATGCCAAAATAACGACATAAAGCAATAAAAACAGGCACACGATGACGACAGCTGCCTTGTCGGCGTGTTATCAGGAAGTGAAAGAAATTTTTATTGCGCTTTGGTACAGCAACACCGGAAAAGTCTTCGCAATAATCCTGGATTGCCCTAATGCGCTGCTCCGTGTCTTCAGCCTTTGCTATTTTCTGCAAAGGTTTCCTTACTTTGGATGCCTGTTTCTCAATCTTCTGAAACACGTCGTCCAGTACTGTTTTCATACCCTGGCAACAGTGGGCGTCAAAACGTCTTGATGGTGCTGGCCGGACTTTTTCAGCCGGTGTTTTTTTGCCCACTTCTCTGGGTTCTACGACATAAGCAAATTTAATGCTCTGGTCGGCTTTGGCTTCTGGAATAAATAGTGTGTGTATGCCGGTATATCGGTCCCTGAGCAGTGTGAATGCCAGATTAGGTTCTATGCGCAGTGCCACGATGTAGTCCTTAACTGTCAGGCTGGGCAATATAAATTGACCATTTTTTGATGACATGTAAAAGGTAGCCAGTGTTTGGTCGCTGGCTAATGTCACTTCCCGGCCATGCTCTGGTAACCGTGCAGGTATGATGACTTCGACTCCCTGCATGTGTTTATCATTAATACTGATCCTTTTGATTTTGCCCTCAGGTGATACATAAATATCCTCTGCCAATGACCGATAAATCCCGGGAAAATGGTCCGGGTCATCAAAAATTATATAATCGTCAAGTTGTCGCTCGCTCTCTTTCTCATTCTCATAGTCCGTTCTTCGGTCCAATACCGGGGCCTCTTTCTCATGGACTTCCGGAATGTATTTTTCTGGAGTGCTATCACCGTAGACAGTCAACGTTTTATTAACAGGTTGTGACTCGAGGTTCGCTCTCTGATCCAATGCCGGAGCTTGCATCTCGTGGACTTGTGGCGGAACTTTATCACTACTGGTGGTCAAGACTTCGTTAACAGGTTCTGGCGCAGGCTCCGTTCTCTGATCCAATGCCCGAGCCTGTTTCTCGTGGACTTCTGGCTTGTCTTGTTCAGGAGCCTTATCACCACCAATAGCGGATGCTTCGTTGATTAAATCGTCTGCCAGATGGTTCAGCAAATCACTGATCTGATACCAGAACACAGACCACCATTGAACTTTATCGGCTTTCCACGCCCCTATCTGCTGATCAGCGGCCTGAAGATAAGGCTGGTTAGCTGACATTTTCAGCGTTTGTTGCTGTTCTTCCGTCAGGGGAAATACGCTGTTAGCGTCTACGTTCGTCCGGCCAAAATGATTGCTAAACCAGCGTTGCTGCCAGTGTCGGTAGAGTGCCCCGGTAAGAATATCGTCCGACTCGTCCGGCTTCAGGGGAAGGCCTGATGACTGCCACTTTGCCTGAGCCACACCTTTTATGATTTCCGTTCTGACTTCCTTTTCATCACGCTGAGTGTTAACAAGGATTTCATGTTTTTTTTCATCAACACTGTTGAGATGACTGCTTCGTATCAACCACGGACGATCAATGCCCGATACCGTTTCATTGAACCAATGGCAAAGTCCGGAATCAAATTCACTTTTCTCCATGGCAAGAGCCGAAGACTCCGGCAATTCCTCCAGCGATAGGTTGGCAGCCATCAGGTAAAGCCGGTAGTGCTGATTGAGGCATTGATGAACGGCTTTTTCGCTAAAATCACCACCTCTGTTTATAGCCCTGGCAACATTCTGTAAATCAAGGCTGGTCGGTTGTAATGGCAGTTTTTTGCTTTGCAGGTGAGCCCTTAAACGACAATGTTTTTCTGTTAGCATCTCAGCGGCGAATGTTCCTTGTGAAGACTCTGGCAACACTTTCGCGGCAATGGTCTGTAATTCGGTCGCTTTGTACTGCCGGATGGGCAAATGTCGAAAACGCCCTTTCAGGGCCGGTGATAAGGGTTTTCGCCCGCTGTACTCAGGTGGGTTGATGGTGGCAAAGAGGTGAAAACCCGGATGGGCGTCTCCGGCCAGAATATCGTTTAACTCACCTTCCAGATGCTGGCTGTCGATCAGGTTCATTTCCGAAATCACCACGATGCCGCCTTCAATTTTGGCCTTCTGGATCTTTTCGCACAGTTTGTCCCAGGAACAATCACAGGCATTCAGGTAATAGACTTCCGGCATCAATTCTTGACGTTTTTCGGCCTGCTGTCTGACACTTTCAATCACCAGGTTCAGAGTGGCATCTTTACCCCGCCCGGACGGACCTTCTATCAGTGTTGCCTGACGGCCGCCGTGTTTTCTGTCGTGATGATAAGCCTGCTGACAGCGGCTTAAATCCTGCCCAAGCTGTTGCGCCAGTTCACAGACTGCTGATCCGGAGGTATCAAAGTCTGGTCGGATTTTTTCGCTGACTGTTCTGAAGGTCTGCTGAAAATCTGACAGGGTCTTGTTACGAACTCTGTCGCTCAGGATGTTCTCCGCCTGGTAACGGGCAGCAAACCAGATTTCCAGTGCCGACAGGGCATCCTGATGCGTTTCGGTGATTTCAGGGCCCAGTACATCCCGAAAACTGTGTTGTATCAAACTGTTTATTTGCCCACAGGTCACACTGCCAAGAGCGGGCTGAGCACGGTCGAGATACCAACCCACCCAACTACAGATATCCGTTAAATCCCTGGGGGTAAACTCATGGTCGGGCAAGAGTTCCTGATAATATTGCCAAAGCGCCATCACACTTTTGCTGGCAATACGTGCAATGTCGTTTATTTGATGCTTTGTCAGATGCTCTTGTAAGTGATTGACCAGAGCCTGTTCCACCACCCTGTCCCTGAGAAAAGCCTGATCCAGGCGTGGGTAGTAAGCTCTGGACAATTTCTCTTTCAGGGTCGGGTCGAGTTGGCGCCCGGCATAATGATTCGGATTACCGGTGAGAATCACCCGGTGTTTTTCGCTGACCTTGACAGGATGACCATTCACATAGATGCAGGGTTGTGGTTCCCATAAGCCGTTCAATGATGCCAGTAATCCGGCTTGGGTCAGGTTGGCTTCATCCAGCACTAAAGTGATGTACTCTCCGTCTTTGTCGGATTTGGTATTGGCCCATTCCATCAATGCCAGGTTTTGCTGCACCATAGAGCGGTCGCCATCAGCGTATTGTTGCCACTGCCAGCGTTTCATCAGGGTCTGTTCGCTGTCGGAAGGTCCAAGGGAAATGACTGAAGCCTGTCCCGAAGCCTTGGCCATTTTGGCAGAAAAGTAACTTTTCCCGGTGCCGGTTTCCCCTTGCAGGAAGATAACGGGAGAGTCGGTAAGCCGGTCATGAAGTCGGGATAATCGACGACTTTCACGATCTTTCTGACTTATCTCGCTGTGATAAAGATCCCGGGCCAGTGCTGACAGGGGATTGTCTGTGGAGCCTGCCCATATAAGTGATTCAGCCAATCGGTGTTCAATGCGTTCAATGCCTTCTGCCTCAGAATTCGCTGTTATGGCTTTATTAAGACAATCGGTAGCCAGAGCCTGAATGGCATCGGATCGCGTCTGCCCTGGTGGCAAACGTAACTGCCAGCCAGAAGCCAGTGCATCCTGCAAACGTTTAATTTGTCTTGATGGCCTGATGGTTAACGGTGGATAGCGTTTCGCTGCCTCCGGATCGACTTTCAACTGATACGCCATGGCCTGACGAAGTTCATCAGGCAAAGGGGCCACAATCAGGGCACAGAGCTTGTCCAGAAAATTTTCCTTATGCCAAACGGAAACTGGTTCTTCATAGGACAACAGTAATCCTTTAGATTTACCGTTCTTGAATGCTGTCAGATCAATGGCTCTGGCCAATGGCCACAGGTTCTGCTCCAAAAACGCTCTATTCAACTGCGGGGCACTGTCGATGATGGCCGTTAACTGATCCGGGTCTACCGAGATTGGCTGATCCTTATCCGGCGTCCTATCCGGTAACAAGCTCCGGCAAGCCACTTTCATAAAATCCCTCACGGGTGGATTCTGCCGGGTGCCATGGGTGATGACGCTATTAATGGCCCTGCGCCAGTGGCGGGGTAAAAGCGTTGAGGACTGATCAACCTGTTGTGCCCGCCGGGCAGCCATTATCAGGTTATTCAATAAGCCTTCGTTCAATTCAGGCAGAGGGTTACAAAGGCCGACAGGTACGGTTTTAAACGCCTGGTAAAGTTTATTAAGCGCTTGTTCTGGCAGCTCAGCCCGGGGGATTTCATGCCTGTTGGCATTGATAGCCCAGAGATCGACCTCGGGACAGGGTTCACCCTTGGCAACCAGCGAGTGCAAGACCGGAGACGGACTTTTTACAGACTCAGGCCAGAGTAAAGTGACACAAGCCTGTGGGTAGGCTTGTAATTGACCGTTCACCAACAAAGGTTGCCCAATAACCAGGGGCTCCAGAAGCTGCTGAAGCCTTGGGTTATGCTCGAGTCCCCGGAATACAATCGGTTCGCCAGCGCTCAATGCCTCCTGCAACTTACTCGGCTCTCGCCCAAAATGCGCCTGTTGTTCCGAAGTGATATGGATATTATCAAAGAGCTGACTGAAGCCGGTCCGTTCGCTGACCTGAATGACCAAAGGGGCTTCCTGCTGATTATTTAGCCAATGACTTGTCTGGGTATGTTGCTGATAAGTAACGGTATTAAAAGTGGCTTGATCTGTGATTGGCTGTTCATTGTTTTCTGTCAATCCCAGTGCTTTTGGTTGCTGTCTTGAATCAGTCACCTGAAGCCGGGGCTCCAGGCCGGTCGTCTCGCGAATCGTCTGCAGTGAACCCAGCAAATGAAACCAGTGTGCCTCAGTGAGGGTGGACGTTACGGTGACAGCACCACCTGCCCGAATTTGTTCCAACAGACTGGTATTAGGGATTGCATAGCCTTCCGGGGCAATGGCAATCGGGCTCAGCCACTCCCTGATATTACTCTGGTTAATGATGATCGGGTTTGCTGATGCCTGGGCTTTATCAAGTTCCTGGTCACCTTCTTCATTATCAGAGTGAGACAGACTTTGGAACAGTGTATGAAGCTCTTCATTGCCTAACGGCATCTTATAAAACTGAACATCGTCGGGTAATGGACAGATCTTCCCGTTGCTCTCAAAACACTGTTGCGCCAGCATCTGTCGAACCGTCTGTTCAAAGGCCAGATCCTGCCAATTGGCGCCTTTCAGAATCACCCGTTGTCCGGCCTTTAACGACTCAAGCTTGCCGGGGATGTGTCGGATTCGCCCTTGTTGATCCACTCCGGGGCCACCCAGCAATAACTGCCGCCAGCTGCTGTCCAAGTGGCAGTTAATAAGAAGGGTATTTTCGTCATCCATAGCACTTTCGGCAGAGGGGAGTTCAGCCAATAACTGAACCTCGTCGATATCCATCAATGAGGCATTGCCGGTCGTTTCGTTGAACTGCCAGGTATTGCCCGGTCGATTAATTCGCCGCCAGAAATCAGCACCGGGTGCCTCGGCCCCCGATGCCTTGTCACGTCGGCCAACTGATGCCAACTGTGCAGGGTCTGCCAACACCAATAGCGAAACATGCTCGCCCAAAGGACGTTTTTTGTTGCTGACTTTGTCGTACAGGCAGGGGTTATCCGGGTCCAGTAAATCGTTAAACTTTGGCAGTTCTTCACCGGTGAGTTTTCGAATATCTATCACCAGTGTCAATGGCTGTGAACTTTCAAAGAGCTTGCCTGAACGCAGAGTGTGGCGACCCTCTTCGGAAATACTCAACCGGCTAACCAGGTTAGCCTGTGAGAGGTCGTCGGGGTGGGAAATAACAGTAACATCCTGATGTTTATCGCAGGTCCTGGCAATCAGAAGTTGTCGAACCTCATCATCACTGGCGACAAAACGAAAATCGAAGGCATGAGGAGCCTTTTGGAGCAACGAATCTGTTGTGGATACGGTTCTCGTTTTGACCGCCTGGCTACTCGAAGTTGGCGATATATTGAGTCTGGCAGTTACACCGGTGACCTCTGCAATCTCTGGTTTTAAATCCAGCTTTGCTCTTTTGGGTGGTATGCCGCCATCAGGTTTTTCAGTCTTAAAAACAGGGTTGTTTGTTTTTCCATTGATCTGACCATCCATAGCCAATCTCCTCTACTGCTTTCCTTTGCAGGAGTGTTATGAAACTGTATTACTATTTGACCTTAAAATAGGATTAAAGTTCCATTTTAACAGTTGCCTGTAACATTGAAGGAAGTCAACGTCCTCTAAAAACTCATCGTGACCAGACTAAGTACCTAACCAGTTGGTTTCGCATATTCTGGACGGCGCTTTTTCCATCCTTCTGCGTTCCAACTCTGGTTGCGTAGCTATGGCTACGCGCCCGTCGTTGCGCCTTGAAGGATGAAAAAATCCACTCGCCAGAATATGCGAAACCAACTGGCCAGGAACTTATGATCAGATATCCAATGAGTCAGCCATCGAATTCAGGTTTACGCTGCTCAAAAACTCTTCGGCAATGGTTGTCAGCTTATCGGACTTCAGCACCAGAGCATCACTGGCGTTGTGTGCCTCCCTTATGCGAGCGTCCTGAAAAGATTTCAGAAACCCGGGAGAGCTATCAATTGTGATCATCATGGCATACAGCTCTTCTGGTGAGGATGGATCATGAGTGCCATATTCCTTAAGCATGAAACCTTTGTTGGAAGTGTCGGCCCAACAATAGGTTAAGCAACCGCCTTTCGAGTGCGTTATTCCATACAGGTAATGACTGAAGGCCTGGAGAATTGCCCGTTCGCATTTGTCTTTTAGATAAGGCAAAAGATCTTGAGCCTGAGAGGTTACTGGTTTGTCGCAGTTTTTATCATAATTGTGAATATCCAATTCTTTCAGAGCATTGCCAAATGGTGTTTGCGCTGACTTATTTTGATGTATTTTTTCCAATATCTGCTTCAAGTTTGGGCTGTTCTCAACGATTAGTTGAAACAGAGCTTCGACCTTTTCATTAATCATCGTGTTTTGCCAGGAAGGCTGCCCCATGATAATCACCGGCCGGTGGCTCGCCTTGCCCGAGATTAAATTCGGAAACGCGGGATGGTGCACCAGCATTCGTTCTATATTCGGAACGCCTTCAGGATTGTCCGTCCAGGCGGCGTTTAACGATGAGCTGGCGATGTCACCCTCAAGGGTTGACGAAAGCCCACCATGACAGTGAGTGACCAACATGGCATCACTTTCTCTATTCTGGAAATTGTGAAAAACCAAACGCCAGGTCTGGCTATTTTTTTCTCTGGACAACAATTCCCTGTACCACTTTTTCAGGCAATTAGCGGCTTCAATCTTCAGTTCATCGACGCGTTCCAGATTTATCAATAGCTGATGGTGATCAACAGCCTTTATAAACTGCTCAATGTATTCCGGCTGTGGGTCCAGCCAACCTGATTTCATTGCTTCAAGAGCAAAGTGAATAACCGAAGGCCTGGCCAAGTCACTGCATTTCAGTATCTGCTCCATGACACTCAACCAAATCAGAGGACTTGTTTCCCACCGAACAATCATTTTTGAGTACAATAACTTGAGTAGTTCGGTGACCTGATCTTTATCACTGTTGGACAATAGTTGTCTGACTGTCCATGATATCGGATATAAATTACCTCCGACCAAACGCTTCTCGTAACGGCCCCATTCTTTTGTCTCCAGTGACTCCAGCAATGAGACCCCCATGGAAAAACTGGTTAGACCTTTTTCATCCCAAAGTCTCTCGACTATTCCAGCAAAAAATAGATTGTTTTCAGGCAATGCACTGTATCTCTCAAGGGCTTTGTTCAGTTCTTCCAGACTCATGCGACAGGCTTTAGCCAGAGTTTGCTGTTGTGCCGAATCAGCCTCTTTAAGGAAATCTTTCAGGAGTTCCTTAATTTTCCCGGACCTGGTGCTGGAATCAGCGCCCTTCATGAAGGGCTGGAAATACGGTCTGACTTTTTTTAACTGTGCAGGTGCCCCGCTCAAACTCACTGATTTCCAGGTTTGGCCCTTATCCCCGGAATACTCGGCATAGCTGTGGATATGACTATTCATTTGCCGACATGGAATCCCAAAATAACGGCAAAAAGCAACAAAAACAGCCACACGATGACGACAGCTCCCTTGCCGCTGTGTTACCAGAAAATGAAAAAAATTGCCCTTGCTTATTGGTTTGGCATCACCGGAAAACTGTCGGCAATACTCCTTGATTGCCATAATTCGTTGTTTCGTGGTTTTAGCGGTTTTTATTGCCCGCAAAGACTCATGTACTTCGGAGGGTTGTTGGTCCAACAGTTTGTCCAGTACTGTTTTTATACCTTCTGAACAGCGGGTGTCCAAATGTGTTGATCCATCTGGTCGGGTTCGTTTAGCAGCTGTTTTATTGCCCGACTCTCTGTGTTCTACGACATAAGTCGTTCTAATGTTCTGTTTGGCTGTGACCCCATGAACAGTCAGTGTGTGAAGCCCGGTATATTGGTCCCTGATCAGCGTGAATGGCCAATCGGGCTCTATACGCAGGGCCACGATATAGTCGTCAGCTGTCAGACTGGGCAATATAACTTGACCATTCTTCGATGACCATTCAAGGGTTCCCAGCGATTGATTGCTGGCTAATGTCAATTGCTGGTCACGCCCTGGTAACCGTTCAGGTGTAAGGGTTTCGAAACCCTCAATGTGTCTATCACTAATGTCGATCAGTTCGATATCACCCTTAGCTGACACATCAATATCCTCTGCCCGGCAGCGATACATATGAGACTTTCTCTGCTCAAAGACTCTGTAGTCGGTACGTACTGGTTTCTCCAGGCTTTCATAGTTCGTTTCCCTGCCCAATAATCGAGACCCTTTTGTGTCGACTTTGAGAATGTGTTTTTCAGGAGCCTTATCATTACCAATAGTCAATGTTTCTTTACCAGGTCGCGGCTCATGGTTCGTTCTCTGATCCAATGCCGGAGCCTGTTTCTCCTGGACGTGTGGCAGGTATTTTTCAGAATCCTCTGCCCAAGGGTTCAGCTGACCACTTATCCGATACCAAAACGCAGGGCACCATTGAGCAGCATTGGAATTCCATTCGCGTATCAGCTGGTCAGCCTCCTGAAAATAAGATTGGTTAGCTGGCATGTTCAGTGTTTGTTTCTCTTCTTTCGTCAGGGGAAATACGCTGTTAGCGTCCACACCTGTCTGGCCAAACTCATGATTAAACCAGCGTTGCTGCCAGTGTCGGTACAGTGCCCGGGTGATCATACCGTTCGACTGATCCGGCTTCAGTGAAAGACCTGATGCCCGCCACCTGGCCTGAGCTGTCATCTTGATGATTTCTGGTTTGGTTTCCTCTTTAGTCAGACGAGCCGCATAACGAATTTCATGGTGTTTTTCATCAATAGTGTTGCGATCACTGCGTCGTATCGACCACGGACGATCAATGCCCGATACCCTTTGGTTGAACCATTCGCAAAGTTCGGAATCAAACTCACTTTTACCTATGGCAGTAACTGATGACTCTGGCAGTTGCTCCAGCGATATGTTGGCGGCCATCAGAAAAAGGCGGTAGTGCTGATTGAGGCATTGATGAACGGCTTTTTCGGTCAAATCCCCCCCTCTGTTAACAGCCCTGGCGACATTCTGTAAATCAAGGCCGGTCGGTTGTAATGGCAGTTTTTTGCTTTGCAGTTGAGCCCTTAAAAGACAATGTTTTTCTGTTAGCATCTTGGCGACGAATGTCCCTTCTGAGGACTCTGGCAATACTTTCCCGGCAATGGTCTGCAATTCTGCAGGGTTGTACTGCCGGATGGGCAAATGTCGGAAACGCCCTTTCAGCGCCGGTGATAAGGGTTTGCGCCCGCTGTATTCAGGCGGGTTGATGGTGGCAAACAGGTGGAAACCCGGATGGGCTTCACCGGCCAGAATATCGTTTAACTCACCTTCCAGATGCTGGCTGTCGATCAGATTCATTTCCGAAATCACCACAATGCCGCCTGCCACTTTTGCCTTCTGGATCGTTTCACACACTTTGTCCCAGGAACAATCACAGGCATTCAGGTAAAAGACTTCCGGCATGGATTCTCCCCGTCGCTCAGTCTCCTGTCTGACACTTTCAATCACCAGGCTCAGCGTGGCATCTTTACCCCGTCCTGCCGGGCCTTCAATCAGTGTTGCCTGACGGCCGCCGTGTTTTATCTTGCGATGATAAGCCTGCTGACAGCGGCTTAAATCCTGTCCAAGCCATTGCGCCAGTTCACGGACTGCCGATCCGGAGGTATCAAAATCTGGTCGGATTTCTCTGGTGACTGTACTGAAGGTCTGCTGCATATTTGACAGGGTCTTGATACGAAGACTGTCGCTCAGGGTGTTCTCCGGTTGGTAACGGGCAGCAAACCAGATTTCCAGTGCTGACCGGGCATCCCGATGTGTTTCGGTGATTTCAGGGCCCAGTACATCCCGAAAACTGAGTTGTATCAAACTGTTTATTTGCCCACAGGTAACACTGCCGCAAGCGGGCTGAGCACGATCCAGATACCAACCTACCCAACTGCAGATATCCGTTAAATCTCTGGGGGTAAACTCATGGTCGGGCAAGAGTTCCTGATAATATTGCCAGAGCGCCATCACACTTTTGCTGGCACTGCGTGTAATGTCGTTTATTTGATGCTCCGTCAGATGCTCTTGTAAATGCTTGACCAGAGCCGGTTCCACCACCCTGCCCATGAGAAAAGCCTGGTCCAGACGTGGGTAGTAAGCTCTGGGTAGTTTCTCTTTCAGGGCCGGGTCGAGCTGGCGCCCGGCATAATGATCCGGGTTACCGGTGAGAATCACCCGGTGTTTTGGGCTGACCTTGACAGGATGACCATTCACGTAAATACAGGGTTGCGGTTCCCATAAGCCGTTCAATGATGCCAGTAATCCGGCTTGGGCCAGGTTGGCTTCATCCAGCACTAAAGTGATGTACTCTCCGTCTTTGTCGGATTCGGTCTTGGCCCATTCCATCAATGCCCGGTTTTGCTCCGCCATAGAGCGGTCGCCGTCAGGGTGTTGTTGCCACTGCCAGCGTTTCATCAGGGTCCGTTCACTGTCAGAAGGTCCAAGGGAGATCACCGAAGCCTGCCCTGAAGCCTTCGCCATTTTGGCAGAAAAGTAGCTTTTTCCGGTGCCGGTTTCCCCCTGCAGGAAGATAACGGGAGAGTCTGTAAGCCGGTCATGGAGTCGCGATAATCGACGACTTTCGCGATCCTTCTGACTCATCTCGCCGTGATAAAGATCATGGGCCAGTGCTGACATGGGGTTATCAACGGAACCTTTCCATTCCAGTGAGTCAGACAGTCGATTTTCTATATGTTCAATGCCTGTCGCGTCGGAATTTGCTGTTGCGGCAATATAAAAACAATCGGTAGCCAGATCGTGAATGGCGTCGGATCGGGTCTGCCCGGGCGGCAATAGTAAATGCCAGCCAGAAGCCAGTGCGTCTTGCAAACGTTTAATCTGTCTGGTTGGCCTGATGGCTAACGATTGACAGAGCTCTGCTTCCTCCGGATCGATTTCCAACTGATACGCCATTGCATCTCGTTGTGCTTCAGGCGCATGGGCCAGGATCATGGCAGAGAGCCTGTTCAGATCTTTGTCTTTATCATCCAGTTGCGATGGACGTTCATAAGACAGTTGAAATCCTTCAAATTTGGTGTCCTCAAATATCACCGGGTCAAAGGCTCTGGCCAGTTGCCAAAAGTTCTGCTTCACAAACTTTCTATCCAACGCCAGAGCACTGTTGATGGTGGCATTTAAGCGGTCCGGGTCGATTGAAGCGGTTTGATCCTCATCAGGCAATAACTGCCAACAAGCCACTTTCATAAAATCACGCACGGGCGGATGCTGCCGAGTGCCATGGGTGATGACGCTATTGATGGCCTTGCGCCAGTGGCAGGGCAGGAGCTGCGGGGACTGATCAACCTGCTGTGCCCGACGGGCAGCCAGCATCAGGTTATTCAACAAACCCGTGGTTATTTCAGGCAGAGGATTACAAAGGTGAGCAGGTACGGTTTTAAACGCCTGGTAAAGTTTATTAAGCGCTTGTTCTGGCAGTTCAGCCCGGGGGATTTCATGCCTGTTGGCATTGACAGCCCAGAGATCGACCTCAGGACAGGGTTTACCCTTGGCGACCAGCGAATGCAAGACCGGAGAAGGACTTTTCGCAGACTCAGGCCAGAGTAAGGTGACACAAGCCTGTGGGTAGGCTTGTAATTGACCGTTCACCAACAAAGGTTGCCCAATAACCAGGGGCTCCAGAAGCTGCTGAAGCCTTGGGTTATGCTCGAGTCCACGGAATACAACCGGTTTGCCAGTGCTCAATGCCTCCTGCAATTTACTTGGCTGTCGTCCAAAATGCGCCTGTTGTTCCGAGGTGATATGGATATTATCAAAGAGCTGGCTGAAGCCGGTCTGTTCGCTGACCTGAATGACCAAAGGGGCTTCCTGCTGATTATTTAGCCAATGACTTGTCTGGGTATGTTGCTGATAAGTAACGGTATTAAAAGTGGCTTGATCTGTGATTGGCTGTTCATTGTTTTCTGTCAATCCCAGTGCTTTTGGTTGCTGTCTTGAATCAGTCACCTGAAGTCGGGGCTCCAGGCCGGTCGTCTCGCGAATCGTCTGCAGTGAACCCAGCAAATGAAACCAGTGTGCCTCAGTGAGGGTGGACGTTACGGTGACAGCACCACCTGCCCGAATTTGTTCCAACAGGCTGGTATTAGGGATTGCATAGCCTTCCGGGGCAATGGCAATCGGGCTCAGCCACTCCCTGATATTACTCTGGTTAATGATGATCGGGTTTGCTGATGCATGGGCTTTATCAAGTTCCTGGTCACCTTCTTCATTATCAGAGTGAGACAGACTTTGGAACAGTGTATGAAGCTCTTCATTGCCTAACGGCATCTTATAAAACTGAACATCGTCGGGTAATGGACAGATCTTCCCGTTGCTCTCAAAACACTGTTGCGCCAGCATCTGTCGAACCGTCTGTTCAAAGGCCAGATCCTGCCAATTGGCGCCTTTCAGAATCACCCGTTGTCCGGCCTTTAACGACTCAAGCTTGCCGGGGATGTGTCGGATTCGCCCTTGTTGATCCACTCCGGGGCCACCCAGCAATAACTGCCGCCAGCTGCTGTCCAAGTGGCAGTTAATAAGAAGGGTATTTTCGTCATCCATAGCACTTTCGGCAGAGGGGAGTTCAGCCAATAACTGAACCTCGTCGATATCCATCAATGAGGCATTGCCGGTCGTTTCGTTGAACTGCCAGGTATTGCCCGGTCGATTAATTCGCCGCCAGAAATCAGCACCGGGTGCCTCGGCCCCCGACGCCTTGTCACGTCGGCCAACTGATGCCAACTGTGCAGGGTCTGCCAACACCAATAGCGAAACATGCTCGCCCAAAGGACGTTTTTTGTTGCTGACTTTGTCGTACAGGCAGGGGTTATCCGGGTCCAGTAAATCGTTAAACTTTGGCAGTTCTTCACCGGTGAGTTTTCGAATATCTATCACCAGTGTCAATGGCTGTGAACTTTCAAAGAGCTTGCCTGAACGCAGAGTGTGGCGACCCTCTTCGGAAATACTCAACCGGCTAACCAGGTTAGCCTGTGAGAGGTCGTCGGGGTGGGAAATAACAGTAACATCCTGATGTTTATCGCAGGTCTTGGCAATCAGAAGTTGTCGAACCTCGTCATCACTGGCGACAAAACGAAAATCGAAGGCATGAGTAGACTTTTGGAGCGACGAATCCATTGCAGATACGATTCTCGTTTTGTCAGGCAGGCCTCTCGAAGTTGGCGATATATTGAGTCTGGCAGTTACACCAGTGACCTCTGCAATCTCTGGTTTTAAATCCAGCTTTGCTCTTTTGGGTGGTATGCCGCCATCAGGCCTTTCAGCCTTAAAAACAGGGTTGTTTGTTTTTCCATTGATCTGACCATCCATAGTCAATCCCCTCTACTGCTTTCCTTTGCAGGAGTGTTATGAAACTCTATTACTATTTGACCTTAAAATAGGATTAAAGTTCCATTTGGACAGTTGCCTGTAACATTGAAGGAAGTCAACGACCTCTAAAAACTCTTCGTGACCAGACTAAGTACCTAACCAGTTGGTTTCGCATATTCTGGACGGCGGCTTTTTCCATCCTTCTGCGTTCCAACTCTGGTTGCGTAGCTATGGCTACGCGCCCGTCGTTGCGCCTTGAAGGATGAAAAAATCCACTCGCCAGAATATGCGAAACCAACTGGCCAGGTACTTATGATCAGATACCCAATGAATCCGACATCGAATTCAGGTTCATGCTGTTCAAAAACTCTTCGGCAATGGTTGTCAACTTATCGGACCTCAGCACCAGGGCGTCACTGGCGTTTTGTGCCTGTTGCAAGTAGGCGTCCTTAACAAGTTTCTCTTTCTGTCTAAAGCAACTCATATCAGACATCATGGCAAACAGCTCTTCTGGTGAGGATGGATCATGAGCGCCATAGCAAAAGTTATTGCTGTCATGGTTCATGCGAGAAAGCATGACAGTGTCAAGCCAACAATACGTTAAGCGACCGCCTTTTGACTGTGTCACTTCGTACAGATAATGACTGAAGGCATGTCTGATCGCTTGCTCGCATTTGTTTGTGAAGTCATCAAGAATTTTTTTCTCCTCACCCGACACCTTGAGGGGGGGCAGAGTCTGATTGGCTTTTTCCAATATCTGCTTAAACTCCGGCCTGTTCTCTGCTTTTCGTTGCAGCAGGGCTTGAACCTTTTCCTTAATTGCAATTTCGCCCCAGTCGGGGCAACCGATTATAATCACCGGACGGTCTTTATCCCTGCTCGAGTTTAACTGTGGAAAAGCAGGCTGTTGCACCAGCATTCGTTCTATATCAGGAATGCCCTCAGGATTGTTCGTCCAGACGTCTTGTATAGAACGATGGGCCATCTGATTTTCAAGGGATGACGAAAACCCGTCATGGCAATGAGTGACGAGCAAGGTATCACGTTCTTGCCTCTGGTAGTGTTCATAATTCAAACGCCACACACTACTGTGTTTTTCCCTGGACAACAATGCGTCATACCACTTTCTCAGACAATGGGTGGCTTTAACCTTCAGTTCATCGATACCTTCCAGAGCTTCCAATAGCTCATGATGTCCACGTGCATCGATAATATCGCTTTGATAATCTGGCACTGGATCCAGCCAACCCGATTCCATGGCTTTAAGGGCAAAGTGAATAACCGAAGGTTTGGTCCGTTCGCTCTGACGCAATATAGACACCATTGAACTCAACCACTTGTTAGGATTTGCTCCGCCCTGAATAATCATTCTTGAGTACAATGACTCGAGTTGTTCAGTGACCTTATCTTCATCATTGTCGAGCAAGATTTGTATGACTGCCTCCGACATCGGTTCATAGTCGCGATTCCTCCTGTACCATTCCCAATCGTCGACTTGCACAGAATCGAATTCATACCTCGCGTCTATGAGGCGTTTTAACGGAGCCTTCGACATCGGTTTATCATTATGACTTTTACTGTTCTCATCCTGATCGTCGCGAGTCACAGTACCGAGCAAATTCATCTCGTCATTGCTCAACGCTTTTGTCTCTGATAACAATGAGACACCCATGGCAAAACTGGTTAAATTTTTTTCTCCCCAAAGTTTTTTTACTATCTCGAAAATGCTTGGAATGCTTTCTGGCAATGCACTGTTTGTCAGAAAATATTTGCTCAGTTTCTCGGGGCTCGTATTCATGGCTTTGGCCAGCGTTTGCTGTTGTGATAAATCTGCCCCTTCCAGGAGATTCTTAATTGTTTTTAACGCAGCACTGGAACTTTGCAACGTTCTGATGCGCTGAAATTTTGGTATCACTTTTGTGTTCTTTGTGGGCGCTCCGCCCAAATCCACTGACAGCCAGGTTTGGCCTCCATCCTCGGAACACTCGGCAAAGGCGTGGGTATTGTTAAACATTTGCCGACATGGAATCTTGAAATAACGGCAAAGAGCGACAAAAACAGGCGCACGATGACGACAACGCCCTTGCCGCTGTGTTACCAGGAATTCAAAGAAATTCTCCCCGCGCTTTGGTTTAGTCACCCCGGAAAACTGCCGGCAATACTCCTTGATTGCCTGAATGCGTTCTGCCGTGTCTTGAGCGTCTGCTATTTTCCGCAAAGGCTCCTGTATTTCGGGTGGTTGTTGGTCAATGTTCGTAAACAGTCCTTTCAGTACTTTTTTCATCCCTTTTGAACAGCGGGTGTGAAACCTTATCGATCGTTTTGAGCGAGCTTCTTTAGCCGATGCTTCCAAGTCCGGTTCTCTGGATTCTACGACATAAGAAATTTGAATACGCTGCCCCTTAGCGTTGGCCTTTGGAATAAACAGCGTGTGAAGCCCGGTATATTTGTCTCTTTTCAGGGTATATGGCAAATCGGGTTCTATACTCAGGGCCACGATATAGTCATTAGGCGTCAGACTGGGCAATTCATATTCACCATCCTTTGATGACATCTTGAGGGTCGCCAGGGTTTGATTGCTGGCTAAGATAACTTCCTGATCACGCCCTGGTAAAGGGTCAGGTGTGAGAGTTTCGACCCCCAGGAAGTGCAGGTCATTAATATCGACCGTTCTAATATTACCCGTGTCAGACACACAAACATCACTTGCCCGCCAACGGTACATATGGGAAGGATGGTGCTGAGTTTTAAAAACTATTTCATCCTTAATTCGTGGCTTCTCCTCGCACTCATAGTCCGTGTCCCGTTCCAGGCCTATGAAATCTTTCTCGGAGAGTTCCTGGATGAATTTTTCATGAGCCTCGTCAGCATTGATGGCTGAGGCTTTGTTAGCATAATCGCTCACCTGCTGGTTGGGCAGATCACTTATCTGTTGCCAAAACGCAGACCCGTGTTGAGCTGCATTGGCGTTCCATGTGCTTATCCGCTGATCAGCTTCCTGAAGACAAGGCTGGGAAGCGGGTAACTTTAGCGTTTGTTCCTCTTCTTCCGTCAGGGGAAATACGCTATTGGCGTCAATGCCCGTCTTGTCAAACTTACGATCAAACCAGCTTTGCTGCCAGTGTCGGTACAGTGCCCGGGTGAGAGCATTGTCCGACGGATCCGGATTCAGGGAAAGACCGGATGCCTGCCATTGTGACTGAGCGACCATCCTGATGATTTCTGTTTTGGTTTTTTTTCCAGTCAGACCAGCCTTGAAACAAATCTCATGGTGTTTTTCATCAATACTGTTGCGATCACTGCGTCGTATCAACCATGGACGACTAATGCCCGATACCCTTTCGTTGAGCCATTTGCAAAGTCCGGAATCAAGTGCTCCTTTACCCATGACAAGAGCCGGTGACTTCGGCAGTTCCTCCAGCGACAGGTTGGCAGCCATCAGGTAAAGCCGGTAGTGCTGATTGAGGCATTGATGAAGTGCTTTTTCGCTAAAATTGCCTCCTGTTCTGACAGCCATTGCGACATTCTGTAAATCGCGACAGGTGAGCTGTAACGGCAGGTTTTTTCGTTGCAAGCAGGCCCTTAAACGACAATGTTTTTCAGTCAGCCATGCAGCGACGAATTTTCCTTTTGGGGAGTCTGGCAACACTTTCCCGGCAATGTTCTGCAATTCTGCCGAGTTATACTGGCGGATCGGCAAATGTCTGAAACGTCCTTTCAGCGCCGGTGATAAGGGTTTTCGCCCGCTGTACTCAGGCGGGTTGATGGTGGCAAACAGGTGGAAACCCGGATGGGCGTCACCGGCCAGAATATCGTTTAACTCACCTTCCAGATGCTGGCTGTCGATCAGATTCATCTCCGAAATCACCACGATGCCGCCTTCCACTTTTGCTTTCTGGATCGCTTCACACACTTTATCCCAGGAACAATCACAGGCATTCAGGAGATAAACCTCTGGTATGGATTCTTGCCGTTGCCTGGCCTGCTGTCTGACACTTTCAATCATCAGGTTCAGCGTGGCATCCTTACCCCGCCCGGCTGGGCCTTCAATCAACGTCGCCTGTCGTCCGCCGTGTTTTCTGTCGTGATGATAAGCTTGCTGACAGCGGCTTAAATCCTGTCCCAGCCGTTGCACCAGTTCAATGACTGCCGATCCGGAGGTATCAAACTCAGGTTGGAATTTTTTGGTGTATGCTTCGAAGTCTCGCTGAATATCTGGCAGGGTGTAGTTATGAACTTTGTCGCGCAGGGTGTTGTCCGGGTGGTAACGGGCAGCAAACCAGATTTCCAGTGCCGAAAGGGCATCCTGTTGAGTCTCGCTGATTTCGGGACCCAGTACATCCCGAAAACTTTGCTGGATCAAACTGTTCACTTGCTCACAGCTAACACTGTCGCCTTCCGACAACGCACGATCCAGATACCAACCCACCCAGCTACAGATGTCGGTTAAATCCCTGGGGGTAAACTCATGCTCGGGCAACAGCTCCTGATAATATTGCCACAGAGCCATCAGGCTCTTGGTGGCACTGTGTGCAATGTCGTTTATTTGCTGCTCCGGCAGATGCCGTTGTGATAAATGATTGACCAGAGCCGGTTCCACCACCCTGTCCTCAAGGAAAGCCTGATCCAGGCGTGGGTAATAAGCCCTGGGCAGTTTCTCTTTCAGGGCCGGATCGAGCTGGCGCCCGGAGTAATGATCCGAATTGCCGGTGAGAATCACCCGGTGTTTTGGGCTGACCGGAACAGGGTGACCATTGACATAGATGCAAGGCTTTGGCTCCCATAAGCCGTTCAATGACGCCAGTAATCCGGTTTTAGCCAGGTTGGCTTCATCCAGAACCAGAGTAATGTATTCTCCATCTGTGTCCTGTGGGATAGTAGCCCATTCCATCAGAGTCCGGTTTTGTTGCATCATAGAGCGGTCGCCATCGGTTTGCTCCCGCCACTGCCAGCGTTTCATCAGGGTCTGTTCGCTGTCGGAAGGTCCAAGGGAAATGACCTTAGCCTGTCCTGAAGCCTCTGCCATCTTTGCTGAAAAGTAACTTTTCCCGGTGCCGGTTTCTCCCTGCAGAAATATAACGGGAGAGTCCGTAAGCCGGTCATGAAGTCGCGACAATCGACGACTTTCACGATCTTTCTGACTTATCTTGCCGTGATAAAGATCCCGGGCCAGTGCTGACAGGGGCATATCAGCGGAACCCTGCCATTTCAGTGATTCAGACAGTCGATTTTCAATACGTTCAATGCGCTCTGCCTCAGAATTCGCTGTTCTGGCCATGTGGAAACAATCGGTGGCCAGAGCCTGAATGGCATCGGATCGGATCTGCCCTTGTGACAAAGGTAAATGCCAGCCGCAAGCCAGTGCGTCCTGCAAACGTTTGATCTGTCTTTCTGGCCTGATGGTTAACGATGAATATTGCTCTGTTGCCTTCGGATCGACTTCCAACTGATAGGCTATGGTCTGTCGTTGTTGTTCAGGCGCATGGGCCAGGATCATGGCACAGAGCCTGTCCAGAGCTTTTTTGTCAGCCGATTGTGGAAACGGACTTTTATAGGACAGTTGTAATTCGGTACCTTTAAATACTGCCGGGTCAAAGGCTCGGGCCAGTGGCCACAGGTTCTGCTCCACAAACTCTCTATCCAAATGCCGGGCACTGTTGATGATGGCAGTTAACTGATCCGGGTCTACCGAGGCGGCCTGACCCTCTTGCGGCTTCTGATGAGCATCCGGCGTGTTATCCGGTAACAATTGCCAACAAGCCACTTTCATAAAATCACGCACGGATGGATTTTGCCGGGTGCCATGGGTGATGACGCTATTGATGGCTTTGCGCCAGTGGCGGGGTAAAAGCTGTTGGGACTGGTCCACCTGTTTTGCCCGCCGGGCAGCCAGTATCAGATTATTCAACAACCCTTCGGTGATTTCAGGCAGAGCATTACAAAGGCCAACAGGTACGGTTTTAAACGCTTCGTAAAGTTTATCAAGTGCTTGTTCTGGCACCTCGGTTCGGGCGATACCATGCCTGGAGGCGCAGATACCCCAAAGATCAACCTTGGGACACGGCTTACTCCTGGCAACCATTGCACGAAATACCGAAGACGGGCTTTTTGCAGAATCAGGCCAGAGTATTGTGACATGAGCTTTTGGGTAGGCCTGCAATTGGCCATTCACTAGCAGAGGTTGTCCCACAACCAGAGGTTCCAGAAGCTGCTGAAGCCTTGGATTACTCTCCAGTCCCCGAACAACAACCGGCGTGCCAGCGATTAATGCCTCCTGCAATTTACTCTGAAGTCGTCCAAAATGGGCCTTTTGTTCCGAGGTGATATGGATATTATCAAATAGCTCACTGAAGCTGGTTTGTTCATTGACCTGAATAACCAGAGGTTCTCCCCGCTGATTATTCAGCCAATGACTTGCCTGAGCATGTTGCTGATAAGTGAAGGTATTAAAAGCAGCATGATCTTTAACTTTTTTCTGTGACTGATGGCTCCCGGGCAAAGGATGCTCATCGTTTTCTGTCAATCCCAGGGCTTTCGGTTGCTTTTTCCAATGCGCCACCTGAAGTCGGGGCTCCAGACCAGTCGTTTCGCGAATAGTCTGCAGTGAGCCCAGTAAACAAAACCATTCTGCCTGAGTGAGGGGAGACGTTACGGTGACGGTACCACCTGCCCGAACTTGCTCCAACAGACAGGTGTTAGGGGTGGCATAGCCTCCGGGAGCAATTGCAATGGGGCTCAGCCAATCCGTGATATTATTCTCGTTAATGATGATCGGGTTTCGTGGTGCGTGCTTTTTATCAAGTCCTTTGTCATCTTCTTTATAAGAGTGAGACAGGCTTTGGAACAATGAATGAAGCTCGTCCTTCCCTACCGGCATCTGATAAAACTGAACATTGTCGGGTAACTGACAAATCTTGCCGTTGCTCTCAAAGCTCTGTTGCGCCAACATCTGTCGAATCGTCTGTTCAAAGGCCAGGTCATCCCAGTTGGCGCCTTTCAGAATCACTCGTTGTCCGGCTTTTAATGACTCAAGTCTGCCGGGCAGGTGCTGGATTCGCCCTTTTTCATCCACTCCGGGGCCGCCCAGAAGCAACTGTCGCCAGTGGCTGTGCAGGTGACAGTCAATAACAAGGGTATTGTCGTTATCCATGGTGCTCTCAGCGGGAGAGAATTCAGCCAATACCGGAGGAACACTGTCGATGTTTATTGCCCGGGCATTGCCGGTCTGAGCATCGAAATGCCAGGAATTGCCCGGTCGATTAATTCGCCGCCAGAAGTCAGCACCCGGTGCGCCGGCCGCCAATGCGCCTTCACACCGGCCAACTGCTGCCAACTGTGCAGGGTCTGCCACGACCAATAGAGAAACATGCTTGCCCAGGGGGCGTTTCTTACGGCTGACTTTGTCGTACAGACAGGGGTTATCGGGGTCCAGCAGGTCGTTAAATTTTGGCAGTGCTTCGCTGGCGAGCTTTCGGATATCTATTACCAGGGTAAATGGCTGTGAACCTTCAAACAGTTTGCCCGGATACAGCCTGTGGCGACCATCACCGGAAATGCTCAGTCGGCTCACCAGGTTAGCCTGTGAGAGGTCATCGGGATGAGAAATAAGGGTGACCTCCCGATGTTCATCGCGGGTCTGGGCAACTAAAAGCTGTCGCACCTGATCATTACTGGCGACAAAACGAAAATCGAAGGCGTGAGGGGGCCTTTGAGTCGCGGAGTCCTTTGAAGATACGGTTCTCACTCTGTCCGGCGACGCAACCGGAGGTGCCGATCCATTGAGTTTGGGCGTTACACCAGGGCAGACATCCGTATTTTTTGACGATAAATACAGACTTGCTCCCCTGGCTGGCATGCCACCATCAGGAACGGGGTAATTTATTTTCTCACCAATACGACCATCCATAGTCAATCTTCCTCCCTACAGTCATTTGCAGGAATAAATTAAAGCTGTTTAATTATTTGACCTTAAGAAAGTACTAAAGTTCCGTTTTGATGATTATCCCTGGTGAGGAAAGAAAGTCAGCGGAGAAGAAAGTCAGCGATCTCAAAAAACGCATCATGAACTGGTATCCCAGTGCTGACGGGCAGCGTAGCTGACCCCGTCAAGCGAGTTCGTTATGCGCGTTCTATTTTTTGTCCGTGTACATGTCGTTTGTCAGGAGATGGTTTTACTTGTTATAAGGTTGCACCAGTTATTTGATGTAATGCTGCTTGCGTCAAAAAATCACTTCGATCTTTGTACTTTCCACCACTCTTAACGATTTGATCTATATGAGCAATAAGAAGATCAGACATGCTGACATTGATTCTTTTTTGCTTTCCCAGAACTTCATCTACTTCAATATCTATAAAAGCCCATTCGGTAAAATCTTCATAATCAGGATTATTCGAATAATCTTGTTTGTTTGATAATGCAATTTGAGATAGATCTAATTCTCCATTAAGAGCCATCTCTTCCATAACTGTAAATGCGGCATCTTTTGCATTTTTTACAATATCATCAAACTCATCAGCTGAAGAATAGGCTGAGTATTTATCATTGCACAGAGCAGGAATTACAATACCATAGGCTGTGTTATTGTCTTCCGCTTTTTCTATACCAATTTTAAATAACATGTCTTGCCTCACATTAATATAATTTCTTTATCGATTCTGAGGGGGAGATCACTCCCCTGCCCATTTCAGCAACTTTGTTACAAGCCCCTTTCCAAGTTTCCTTTTCGGATGAGGAACGGAAGTTCTTTTCCCTTCCTTGTTTATCCATATCTCATGAGAGCCTTTGCCTTGCCTTAAGAACCTGCAACCCCTGGCTTCAAGTTCTTTTCTTAGTTCGTCCGAAGTCATTCGACCTCCCTAAACTTGCATAACAGAAGTATATGCATGCATACACACCACAAGCAAACCTTTCCATACACAGTTATGTGCAAAGAGCTTTTTATTTTTAATTTCAGCGCTTTTCACCTTCGAAAACACATAAAATATTACTCTTAGGAATCATACTTTAGACCCTTGTATATTTTCTCCAGGTTGTGTGCTTTTCTTAAGTCTTTATCAACAAGCTTATAAAATGGATATTGCTTATCTATCAGAATAAAATAACTGTCAGGCCTCAATAAGTCATTTGACATAATGCTTAAGTTGTGAGTTGTAAGTATTGTTTGACAACTTGCCTGTATTAACTTTTTGACAACCATTTTTGATAATGAAAAGTGATAATAGGCGTCAAATTCATCAATATAAGCAAAAGTTAACTTATTGCCATCTAATTTAAGCCACCAATAATAGAAGATACCCAGCGACATTGTACCTGTGGAAGCTGCTAATCCAAACTCGATTGTATGATTTTTAAATTCAAAAACAATTCGTTCTTCACTACCTTCCCCAACAGCTTTTAGCTTGCAATCAACTCCAGCAGAATTGAGAAACTCTTCAAAATCAGCTAATTTCCCTGAATCAATAATGGCTTTAGACAAGCTTTTATTGTCTAATAATTGACCGTAATAATCGGCATTTTGTGATAGTGTTCTGAAGAAAACCATACCAGAAACAAACTCTATGAATCTCTTAAAAATTTTGGATTCAATATGATTTTTATCAAGAATTGCATTGGATTTTATATACTTAATGGCTGAAATGTTTGTTTCAGATAAATCCTTGTTAAGAGTTTCTGTTCCTAACAGATTTGTTTCTATAAAACTCTCTTCATCACGATTAAAACAAATAACCACCTTGTCATTTATTTTTAAACTTTCATAAGTTGTAAGGCCAGGAGAATCTTTTCCGTAAGCGTATTCAACTATGTTCTTTCCAAACTTAAATATATAAATAAACTCAGCAATGCTTGATTCTTCATTGTCGCCATTTAAATAATTCATATTTAATGATGGCATAACAGGAATGTCATTAATGTGGCAAGTTAGATCTAAAATAGCCAGCCCCAAATTCGATTTTCCACTACCATTTTGTCCATAAACTATGGAATTTTTAACTATACCGTCTTTAATCGTCTCAGTATTAAATTCATAATTTTTCTTAGTCTCAAGATCGAACTCATACCAATCCTTGAAATTCCTAAACCCCCTTACAGATATTTTTTTAAGCATCACATGCACCATGTATTCATATAACCAATAGAATTCTTGTACTCTAACACATTCCAGAAGACTTGCCGTAAAAAAAATACGGCATTGAGGCGGATTGATGAGAAACATAACCCAGAGCACACGGGCGTCAAAACCGTCCCAGTGATGCCAGTTCGTTAGGTAGTAAGGCTGTTTCTGAAGGTGGTTAACGATGATGGCGAGAGTTTCTTCTATTTTGTCAAAACGTTTGCGGTTCTCAGACTGGTAAGACTCAATTTTGCAGTCTTGCCGCTCAAACATGAGCCGGTTCTCTCGCTGGTTTTCGAGCACAATCTTCTGTGTTTCCCCAGTAATCTCGATGAACCGGTACAGAGCTGATAAAAAAAGCGCTTAAATTCACTCAACAGAGAAGAGCCAGCATAATCTGAACAAATAATTTTACGACAATGCACAATTAATAGCCGGGGCAGTGACGCGCTGAGCTTAACAAAAGTCAAAACCAACCTGCATCAGCTATAAAAGCTGCCAGAGAAAAAGCTATTTCCCTTAAACCATACTGAGTGGCTGTCAAATCCGGGCTTCATAATTGTCTTGCATACTGAGCCAGCTTTCAGGTGTGCGGCCCAATACTCTGGAAAGCCTCAGCGCCATCTCTGGTGAAACTGCACTCTTGCCTTTGATAACTCTATTCAAAATAGAAGCGGCTACACCGAGCTGTTCAGCAAGGTAACGGCAACTGACCCCGTGAGGCTCCATGTATACAGACTCAATGAATTCTCCAGGGTGGGGCGGATTGTGCATAGACATTAATGATAATCCTCATAATTAAGGATTTACGCATTGCCATCACGAAATTCGAAGTTAACTCGCCAGTTACCACTTACGCAGCTTATTGCTCAATACGAGTCAAAAGCCAAGTTCTCGAATTTGGTATGGAGCCTAACGCCGCAAACACCGGCGCAGCTATGCTGCCACCGAGTGCTTTGACTTGTTAGGGGCAATGACTTGATAGACACTCTTTGCTACTACTTCAGCTAGTGTGACGGGAACGGCGTTACCAATTTGCCTCATGCACTCACTCCATACTCCGGCAACATGATAATCATCAGGAAATGTTTGAATTCTTGCAGCCTCACGTACGGTGAAATACCTAATTGAATTATCATTAAAGCGAACCATATTTTCCCCGCCGGGGACACCATGATCTCCCGCTTTTAATGTTTTAGAAGGCTCGTCGATGGGACTTCCTGTGTGACCAGGATATGATTTGGCACCATCTTTAAATACATGGTTGTTAAAATCATTCTTTTTTTTAGGCGAAGGTAAATCTCGTATAGCTTCCCTGACAGTAACCCATGGTTTTTCTTCAGGTTGGAATAGCCCGTACTTTTTTTGAAGACGTGAAGCAATTTTCTCTGGGTTTTGATTTAGTTTTGGCCTATCGAATTTAGAAACCTTGAGGCGCTTCCAGTAATCTCCAGTAACCCATTGATCCCATAACAATGCATCTTGAGAGTGAGTAGCCTTGGGAAAACTCCACTCGACATTTAAATCATTACGGAAGCCAACAATGAAAACTCGCTCTCTTTTTTGAGGAACACCATAATCTGCAGCATTCAGAAGTCTGTACACGACATTGTATTTAAGACCTCTATATTTGCCTTTCGTATGAGTTTCTTCGAGTCTCGCTAAATGACTCTCCCAGTCTTCGCCATCTGCCTTAGAGATATTTGGGTAGGATAATTGCAATATTATGTATTCAAAATATGTGCTGAAATTTTTTCTCAGCAATCCCTTAACATTTTCAAATATAAAAGAGTCAGGCCTTGACTCTCTTACTGCTCGAACAGCTTGAGGAAACATATCTCTGTTATCGTTAAACGCCTTGTGCTTTCCACCTAAAGAAAATGGTTGGCAGGGAGGGCCACCTGCAACGAGAGAAAGACTGCCTCTATATTTTTGGAATGATATATTTCTTACATCTTCATGCTGGATATCCCAGCTTTTTATTTGAGCTTGTCCCTCATCATGATTCTTTAACAATGTGTTTACAGCATCTTTATTAAATTCAACGAGCATTTCATGCTTAAAGCCACTGTTTGCCAACCCCAAAGCTAACCCGCCTGCTCCAGAAAATAGCTCGACTGAGTTAGGTTGATTTTTGGACATGATAAATACCTATTTTTTCTTCAACTTTATTCTCATTCGGTGGCGTACCTTTTAGTCGATCAGCCCAAACTCTGCCGGGATGAAGCACGTCCCATTCAGATTTTGCTTGCTCATACCTGCCCTTACCGGGATCATGATTGCCAAACCCATCTATATGAGAGTTCCAAAGAGGATTATACCTGCGAGTCATCGCCGCTTCCACAGTACTTATAAGGTCAGCTTCCTGATCTTGTAACACGATAAACCTGCATGAAAAATCTTCAATCTGAAGATTCTCCGCAGCATTAATGCTTCTCGCGTGCTCGTTTAACCTTCTGTATAAAGCGGAATCATTTTCTTTAAGACTACCCCGACCTTGCCTCCATCCCCGCAGTACTGCTTTACCCACATAAATTGGAAGATCTGGAGTTTTGCTATAGATCTTTCTGTACTGTGGAAAATCCCCTTTGTAATATAGTGCATATACGCCACCGCCTGCGAATTTGACCTCCGGTGGAAGTTTTTCAAACGGCGTATTTATCATAAATTCAACTGCGTCTTCGATAAGCTCTACAAAAGACTCCGACCGATAAATATGTTCTTCTATCTTCATTTACATCCTCAGTTAAAATCTTGGGTAGCCGCTAACACCAGAGCTGACGGGCTGGCAAAGCCAGTCCCCGACAAGCGAGTTGTTTGGTGGCAAGGCTGTTTCTGAAGGTGGTTTACGATGATGGCGAGAGTTTCTTCTATTTTGTCAAAACGTTTGTCGTGCTGGTCAAAACCTTTGCGGTTCTCAGACTGGTAAGCCTCAATTTTACAGTCTTGCCGCTCAAACATGAGCCGGTTCTCTCGCTGGTTTTCGAGCACAATCTTCTGTGTTTCCCATGTAATCTCGATGAACCGGTGCAGAGCGTTATCCAACGATTCAAAATAGGATTGAAGTTTCTCTACACGATGTTCCAGTGACATACTGCACCGTTATCATTTGTTGTAGGAGCAGTCAGCGTAGCAGACATTGAGAGGGGGCCGCCAAGGTATTGCAAAGAGACACCTGACACATATCCAACGATTCATAAATCGAGTTCAAATTGATGCGATTCAAAAACTCTTCGGCAATTTTTAACAGCTTATCGGATTTGAGCACCAGAGCGTTATTGGCGTTGAGTGCCTGCTTTAGATAGGTATCCTTGATAGATTTCTGAAACGATAAAGAACTATCAATATTACACATCATGAAAAACAGCTCTTCTGCTGAAGCCGGGTCATGAGCGCCATAGTAGTCGGGGTCCCTGGAGTCCCCGATGTAAGCATTGGCCCAACAATACGTCAGGCAACTGCCTTTTGTGTGTGTCACTTCATACAGGTAATGAATCAAAGCCTGCTCAATTGTTTGCGTACATTTGTATTTTAAATCATGCAAAAGCTTTCTGTCCTCCCATGACACTTCAAGGGACTTCAGAGTGGGTTCGTATTTGCGTTTGATGGCACGTTTTTTTTTCTCCATGCAGTCAAATTCCATTTCACTATCAGGATAAGAACTATCCAATGCATCCAGCTCATGCTGGAGTTGTTTTTCCTTTGCCTCATATTGATTGATCTTTTCCAATAACTGCTTCAAGTCGGGGTTGTTCCTGGTTAACAGGGTTTCGATCTTTTTATCCATCACTTCGCTGCGGAAGGAAGGTCTTCCCATAATAATCACCGGACGACAGTTCGCCTTGCCCGGGATTAACTTCACAAATGCGGGGAGCTGCTCCAGCATTCGTTCTATATTCGGGATGCCCTCAGGTTCGTCCGTCCAGGTGTTTTGTAAAGATGGACTGGCCATTTTATCTTCAAGGAATGGTGAAAATCCGCCATGACAATGAGTGATGAACGGGACATTACCCTCTTCACTCCGGAAGTCTTTATAACCCAGACGCCATACCTGAATATTTTTTTCCCTGGACAACAATTCCCTGTACCACTTTTTCAGGCAGTGGGCGGCATTAACCTTGAGTTCATCAATGCCTTCCAGACACGCCAATAGATCATGATGTTCATGGGCTCCCACAATATGGTGTTCGTAGACAGACAATGGATCCAGCCAACCCGATTGCAGTGCTTCCCAGGCAAAGTGAATAACCGCAGGGTTGTCCAAGTCACTGTATTTGAGTATATCCACCATTGAACTCAGCCACTGGCAGGGGTCTGCTCCGCACTGAATAATCATTTTTGTGTGCAATGATTTGAGTGGTTCAATGACCTGATTTGCATCACTGCCGGACAAGATTGGTTTGACTGCCTCCGACATCGGTTTCCAGGTATACCCATCGGGGTCATGCACATCACCGATCAATTGCTTTTCCAGATGGCCCAATGTTTTTGTCTCCAACATTGAGACACCCATGGAAAAACCGGCTAAATCTTTTTCTTTCCAGAGATTCTTAACCATTTCGAAAGTACCTGGATTTGTGTCTGGTAATGCATTGTTTCTCTCAAGGGCTTTGTTCAGTTCCTCAAAACTGATACCGCAGGCTTTGGCCAGAGCTTGCTGTTGTGCTGAATCAGTTCCTTTCAGGAGATCCCTGATCTTCTTTGATGCAGTGCCGGAACTACCGCTCTTCCGGGTGGGCTGGAAGTCAGGTGTGATTTCTGTTGTCTGCACAGGCTCACCGCCCAAATCCACTGGCTCCCAGGTTTGGCCTCTATCCACAGAATACTCAGCAAAGCTGTGGACAAGGTTGCTTATTTGCCGACATGGAATCCCGAAATAACGACAAAAAGCGATAAAAACAGGCACACGATGACGACAGCTACCTTGCCGCTGTGTGACGAGGAATTGAAAGAAATTGTCACTACTCTCGGGTCGGGCCTTACCAGAAAACTGCTGGCAATAGTCAGTGATCGCCTTAATGCGTTGCCTCGTGTCCTCAGTGCTTTTCATTGTCTGTAAAAGCGCCTCTACTTCGGCTGGGTATTGGTCAGTGGTCGTAAACAGCTCATCCAGTACATTTTTCATAGCCTCTGAACACTGGCTGTCGGAATCTATTGACCGTTCAGGCCGGGTTCCTTTAGTGCTCGTTTTTCTGGGTTCTACGACGTAAGAAAATTGAATACTCTGCCAGGCGCTGGCCTCTGGAATAGTCAGTGAGTGAAGCCCGGTATATCGATCCCTGACCAGGGTAAATGGCAAATCGGGTTCGATACGCAAAGCCACGATATAGTCGTCAGGCGTCAGGCTGGGCAAGTCAAATTGACCGTTGCAGGATGATCTCTTGAGGGTCGCCAGCGTCTGATCTTCGGCTAATGTCACTTCCTGATCATGCCCTGGTAACCGGGCAGGTATGAGGGTTTCAATCCCAAGAGTGGGTTTGTCATTAATGACGATCCGTTTGACATCACCTTCAGCAGTCACGTAAATCTCCTTTGCCCACCAGCGATACATATGGAAAGAAGGGGTCTGCGTATTAAAAATTTTATGGACGTTAACGGGTGGCTTCTCCTGATTTTCATAGTTCGTGTCCTGGTCCAATGTCGGAGTCTGTTTCTGTTGGACTTCCGGATCGTATTGTTCAGGAGCCTTATCATCGCCGGTTTCGAACGCTTCGCTCATAGACCTCTCCACCCAATGGTTTGGCAGATCCCTTATCTGATGCCAAAACCCGGGACATAACTGAACTTCGTGGGCGTTCAATGGGACTATCCGCTGATCGGCCTCTCGCAGATAAGGCTGGGATGCCGGTAATTTCAACGTTTGTTTTTCCTCTTCGGTCAGGGGAAATACACTATCAGCGTCTACACCTGTCCGACCAAACTCATGATTAAACCAGCGGTGCTGCCAGTATCGGTACAGTGCTCCGGTGAAAATATCGTCCGACGGATCGGGCTTCAGGGAAAGACCAGATGCCAGCCACTTTGCCTGAGCCATCATCCTGATGATTGCCGTTCTGGCTGCCTTTTCAGTCAGACGAGCCTTGAAACGAATTTCATGGCGTTTTTCATCAATACTGTTGAGATCACTGCGTCGTATTAACCACGGACGGTCAAGGCCCGATACCATTTGGTTGAACCATTGGCAAAGTCTGAAATCAGGCTCACTTTTACCCATGGCAAGAGCCAATGACTCAGGCAGTTTCTCCACTGACAGGTCAGCGGCCATCAGATAAAGTCGGTAGTGCTGATCGAGGCATTGATAAAGTCCTTTTTCGCTAAAGTCGCCCCTTCTGATAACAGCCCTGGCGACATTCTGTAAATCAAGGCTGGTGGGCTGTAACGGCAAGTTATTGCGTTGCAGGTAAGTCCTCAATCGACAATGTTGCTGAGTCAGCCATTCAGCCACCATTTTCCCTTTTGGGGTCTGTGGCAACACTTTCTCAGCGATGGTCTGCAATTCGGCCCGGTTATACTGCCGGATGGGCAAATGTCGAAAACGCCCTTTCAGGGCCGGTGATAAAGGTTTTCGCCCACTGTACTCAGGAGGGTTGATGGTGGCGAACAGGTGGAAACCCGGATGAGCGTCACCGGCCAGAATATCGTTTAACTCACCTTCCAGATGCTGGCTGCCGATCAGATTCATTTCCGAAATAACCACTATGCCGCCATGGACTTTTGCCGTCTGGATCGCTTCACACACCTTGTCCCAGGAACAATCACAGGCATTCAGGGGAAAGACCTCCGGCATGGATTCTCCCCGTCGTTCAGCCTGCTGTCTGAAACTTTCGATCACCAGGTTCAGTGTGACATCTTTACCCCGTCCGACCGGTCCTTCAATCAGTGTCGCCTGTCTTCCGTCGTGTTTTATGTTGAGATGATAAGCCTGCTGACAGCGGCTTAAATCCTGTCCAAGCCGTTGTACCAGTTCAATGACTGCCGATCCGGAGGTATCAAACTCAGGTCGGATCTCTTGGCTGAATGTTTTGAAGGCCTGCTGAATATCTGACAGGGTGTGATTATGAACTTTGTCACTCAGGCTGTTCTCCGGTTCGTAACGGGTAGCAAACCAGATTTCCAGTGCCAGCTGGGCATCCTGATGAGTCCCGGTAATTTCGGGACCCAGTACATCCAGAAAGCCCTGTTGGATCAAACTGTTGATTTGTCCGGAGGTAACGGGGTCATCTGCGGGCAGCGCACGATCCAGATACCAGCCCACCCAACTGCAGATATCCGTTAAATCCCTGGGGGTAAACTCATGCTCAGGCAACAGCTCCTGATAATGTTGCCAGAGCACCATCACAGTTCCGACAGTATTGCGTACAATGTCGTTTATTTGCTGCTCTGGCAGATGCCGTTGCAACTGATTGACCAGAGCCGGTTCCACCACTCTATCCTGAAGGAAAGCCTGATCCAGGCGTGGGTAGTAAGCCCTGGGCAGTTTTTCCCTGAGGGCCGGGTCCAGCTGGCGTCCGGCATAATGATCCGGGTTGCCGGTGAGAATCACCCGGTGTTTTTCGCTGACCCTGACAGGATGACCATTCACATAAATGCAGGGTTGCGCTTCCCACAAGCCGTTCAATGACGCCAGCAATCCGGCCCGGGCCAGGTTAGCCTCATCCAGCACCAGGGTGATATAGCTTCCTTCAACACAGCCTTCGTCTTTGTGAGTTCCGGTATTGGCCCATTCCATCAATGCCCGGTTTTGTTGCGCCATAGAGCGGTCGCCGTCGGCGTGTTGTTGCCACTGCCAGCGTTTCATCAGGGTTTGTTCGCTGTCAGAAGGTCCAAGGGAAATCACCGCAGCCTGTCCTGAAGCCCTCGCCATTTTGGCGGAAAAGTAGCTTTTCCCGGTGCCGGTTTCCCCCTCGAGGAATATAACGGGAGAGTCTTTAAGCCGGTCATGGAGTCGGGATAATCGACGGTTTTCACGATCCTCCTGACTCATCTTGCCGTGATAAAGATCCCGGGCCAGTGCGGACAGGGACACATCGGCAGAACCCCACCATTTCAGTGATTCAGACAGCCGATTTTCTATGCGTTCAACGGGTTCTGCCTCAGAATTCGCTGTTCTGGCCATGTGAACACAATCGCTGGCCAGAGTGTGGATGGCGTCGTATCGGGTCTGCCCCGGTGGCAGAAGTAACTGCCAGCCAGAAGCCAGTGCATCTTGCAAACGTTTAATCTGTCTGGTTGGTCTGGTGGCCAAGGATTGCCAGGGCTTTGTTGCCGCCGGATCGACTGCCAGCTGATAGGCTACAGCATTTCGTTGTTTTTCCGGTGCGTGGGCCAGGATTATGGCACAGAGCCTGTCCATAACTTCTTTTTCACCCTGTACTGGAAATGGACTTTCGTAGGACAGTTGTAATTTGGCATCTTTAAAGACTGCCGGGTCAAAGGCCCGGGCCAGCTGCCACAGGTTCTGCCTGACAAACTTTCTATTCAGTCGCGGGGTGCTACTGATGATGGTCGCTAACAGATCCGCGTCTACCGAGGCGGCTTGATTCTCATCCGGCTTTTTATGGGCATCCGTCGTCTTGTCCGGTAACAAGTGCCAGCAAGCCACTTTCATAAAATCCCGCACTGACGGATTCTGCCGGGCACCATGGGTGATGACGCTGTTGATGGCCTTGCGCCAATGGCGGGTCAGGAGCTGAGGAGACTGGTCAACCTGCTGTGCTCGTCGGGCAGCCAGTATCAGGTTATTCAACAGGCCTTCGGTCATTTCTGGCAGAGGGTTACACAGGTGGGCAGGTACGGTTTCAAACGCTTCGTAAAGTGAGTGCAGTGCCTGTTCCGGCAGTTCAGTGCGGGAGATACCATGCCTGAGGGCATTGATATCCCAGAGATCGACCTCAGGACAGGGGTTAGCCGTGGCGACCATCGAATTAAATATTGAAGAGGGGCTCTGCACAGACTCAGGCCAGAGTAGGGTGACATTAGCCTGCGGGTAGGCCTGTAATTGGCCATTGACCAACAGAGGTTGCCCAACCGCCAGGGGTTCCAGAAGTTGCTGAAGTGTTGGGTTTGTCTCCAGCCCGCGCAATACCACCGGCTTGCCAGCGGTTAATGTCTGCTGCAAGCCACTCTGATGTCGTCCAAAATGTGCCTTTTGTTCCGAGGTGATACGGATATTATCAAAAAGCTGGCTGAAGCTGGTCTGTTCATTCACCTGAATAACCAGTGGGGCTTGCGGGTAATGATTGATCCAGTGACTTACCTGGGCCTGTTGCTGATAAGTGACTGCATTAAAAGCAGACTGATCTCTGATATTGAACAGAGGTTGTTCATGGTTTTCTGCCAATCCCAGGGCTTCTGGTTGCTGTCCCGGATGAGCCACCTGAAGTCGGGGCGTCAGGCCGGTTGTGTCGCGAATAGTCTGCAGTGAACCCAGCAAACGAAACCAGAGAGCCTCAGTGAGGGGAGACGTTATGGTCACTGCAGCACCCGCCTGAATTTGCTCCAACAGACAGGTATTAGGGGCTGCATAGCCTCCCTGGGCAATGGCAATCGGGCTCAGCCATTCTCTGATATTAACCTGGTTAATAATGATCGGGCCTGGTGGTGCGTGCTTTTTATCAGGCCCTTTGTCAGCTTCTTTGTCACCTTCTTTGTCGCGAGAGCGGGACAGGCTTTGGAACAGTGAATGAAGTTCGTCATTCCCTACCGGCATTTGATAAAACTGAACATTGTCGGGTAACTGACAAACCTTGCCATTGCTCTCAAAGCGCTGTTGCGCCAGTATCTGTCGAATCGTTTGTTCAAAGGTCAGATCCTGCCAGTTGGCACCTTTCAGAATCACCGTTTGTCCGGTCCTCAATGATTCAAGCCTGCCAGGAATGTGCCGGATTCGCCCCTGTTGATCCACTCCGGGGCCGCCTAGAAGCAACTGTCGCCAGTTATTGTGCAAGTGGCAGTCAATAAGAACGGTATTATCCAGAGCAATTTCGGCACTGGGGTATTCAGGCAATATCGGGGGAGCCTTGCAGCTGGTCATTGATGGGGTATTGCCGGTCTGAGTATCGAACTGCCAGGTATTTCCCGGTCGATTAATTCGCCGCCAGAAATCGGCCCCCGGTGCGTCGGCCCCCAGTGCATCGGCCCCCGGTGCATCGGCCCCCGGTGCATCGGCCCCCGGTGCTTCCCCACGTCTGCCAACCGATCTCAACTGTTCAGGAGCCGCCAGCACCAATAGAGAAACATGCTTGCCCAGAGGACGTTTCCTGTGCCTGACTTTGTCGTACAGACAAGGATTATCCGGGTCCAGTAGATCGTTAAATTTCGGCAGTTCAGCGCTGGTGAGTTTTCTGATATCCATCACCAGAGTTAATGGCTGCGAACCTTCGAACAGCTTACCTGAGCGCAGAGTGTGGCGACCATCGCCGGAAATGCTCAACCGGCTCATCAGGTTGGCCTTTGAGAGGTCATCGGGATGAGAAATAAGGGTGACATCCCGATATTTATCGCCGGTTTCGGCAACTAAAAGCTGTCGAACCTCATCATCACTGGCGACAAAACGAAAATCAAAGGAATGAGTAGCTATTGGGAACGGGGAATCGGCTGAGAACAGGCTTCTCGCCCTGTCAGGCAAGATTATCGGAGGTAAGGATCTATTGAGTTGGGGGGTTGCGCAAACCTCTGCAATCTTTGCCGATGAATACTCTGTCGCTCTCTTGGCGGGCGTGACATTATTAGCGGGAAAAGCTTTTCTTTTTTGCCCAACAATACGACCATCCATAGTCAATCTCCCACCTGTTATCTGAAGGACTGTACTGAAAATGTTTAAGCGTAAGACCTTCAGAAAGGATGGAAGTTCCGTAAGGACAGTTGTCATCAGAGGAATAAATATTCTGAGTCAAACATCGAATTCAAATTCACGGTGTTCAAAAACTCATCGGCAATTTTTGTCAGATCGTCGGTTCTGAGCACCAGAGCATTATCGGCGTTGAGTGCCTGTCGTAAGCAGTCATCCTTAATCGATTTCTCAAACTTATAATCGCTAACAATTTCATTCATCATGGCATCCAGCTCTTCTGGTGAGGATGGATCATGGGTGCCATAGTTGTAATTGTATTGGGACCTCCTGATGTGAGCATTCACCCAACAATACGTCAAACTGGCGTTTTTTGAGTGTGTCACTTTATAAAAGTAATGACTGAAGGCCTGCTGAATTACTGGGAAGCATCTGCATTTTAATTCCTCAAGCCTTTCGTCTTCATAGGGCACACCAGGGGACTTTGTTTTGATTTGTTCCGATAACTGCCGCAATTCCGGGCTGTTCTCAACGACTCGTTGAAACAGGGCTTCGCTCTTTTCAACAATCATTGTCTCTGCCCAGTGAGGTTCCCCCAGGATAATCACCCTGCGGTGGTCAGTATTGCCCGAGATTAACTGCCCAAACGCGGGATGTTGCAGCAACATTCGTTCTATATCAGGAACTCCCTCAGGTTCGTCTGTCCAGGACATCTGTATAGATGGGCTGGCTATTTTATTTTCAAGGAGTGACGAAACGCCATCATGAGAATGATCAACGATCAAGTCAGTACCTTCTCTCTTTACGAAGCTTTCATAAGTTAACCGCCATAGCTGGCTATTTTTTTCTGCGGACAATAATTCCTTGTACCACTTTTTAAGGCAATGTCCGGCTTTAAACTTAAACTCATCGATACCTTCGAGACTCACCAATAGTTCATGATGTTCGTCAGCATCTATAATTTCGCCGTCAGAGGTTGGCAGTGGGTCCAGCCAACCCGATTTCAGAGCTTCACGGGCGAGGTGAATCACCGAAGGCTTGCTCAGGTCGCTGTTTTTCAGCAGATCCACCATTGAACTCAACCACTGCCGAGGGTTTGCTTTGCCCTGAACAATCATTTTTGAGTGTAATGATTTGAGTGGTTCAATGACCTGATCTTCATTACTCTCGGACAATGCTTGTGCTATCACCTCCGACATCCTTTTACCGGTATGCTCACTGGTGCCATCAAGAACACCGGTCAGCTGCTTCATGAGATAGCCTGATGTTTTTGTATCCATTGACTCTATGATTGAGACACTCAGGGAAAAACTGGTTAAATCTCCTTGCTCCCAGAGCTTCCTTGCCAATTCAGGAAGACTCAGATGGGTTTCTGGCAATGCACTGTTTGTCTCAAGCGCTTCTTTCAGTTCCTCAAAATTTATGTCAAGGGCTTTAGCCAAAGCTTGCAGTTGTGCCAGATTTGCTGTTTTCAGAAGATCCTTAATCTTCTTTGACTCAGTGCTGGAAACACTGATCCTCCTGGTGGTCTGGAAGACAGATTCAATCTCTGTTGTATTTGCGGGCGCCCCGCCCAAATCCACTGAATTCCAGGTTTGCCGTTCATCCAGAGAATACTCGGCAAAGGCGTGGGTCCGGCTATTAATTTGCCGACAGGGAATTCCGAAGTAACGACACAAAGCAACAAAAACAGGCACACGATGACGACAGCTACCTTGCCGCTGTGTTACAAGAAATTCAAAGAAGTTCTTATTGCTCTCTGGTTGCGCATCTCCGGCAAACTGTCGGCAATATTCGCTGATCGCCTCAATGCGCTGCGTCGTGTTTTTAGCGTTTTTTATTTTCCATAAAGGCAGCTGTTCTTCGGTTGGGTCTTGCAGGTCTTCAATAATGGTCTCAAACAATCTGTCCAGTACTGTTTTCATACCTTCTGAACAGTGGATATCAAAATGTGTTGATTGTTCTGGCCGGACTCCTTTAGCAGCTGTTTTGTTGTTCGATTCTCTGGGTTCTACGACATAAGTACACTGAATACTCTGGTTGGCTCTGGGCTCTTTAATAGACAGTATGTGAAGCCCGGTATATCGACCCCTGACCAGGGTAAATGCCAAATTGGGTTCCAGTCTGAGGGCTACGATATAGTCGTTAGCCCTCAGGCTGGGCAATGGATATTCACCATTAGCATTCTCTGATGACAGCTCAAGGGTCGCCAGCGTTTGATCTCTGGCTAATGTCACTGTCTGGTCACGCCCAGGTAACGATGTTGGTATGAGGGTTTCGAACCCCTGAAGATGTTCATCATCAAGATCGATCAGTTTGACATACCCCTTAGCCGTCACATAATTATCAATTGCCTGCCAGCGATACATGTGGCAAGAATGGTCCTGCGTATCAAAAATTTTATAATCGTTAAGCTCTCTCTTCAGATCCTCATAATTCGTCATTTGGTCCAATGTCTTGGCTTTTTTCTCCTCGACTTCCGGATTGTATCTTTCAGAGTCGTCAACCCATTGGTTCGGCAGATCACTGATCTGATGCCAGAACCCGGGCCAAAATTGAACTTCATTGGCGTTCCATGCCGCTATCCGCTGATCAGCCTTGCGGACATAAGACAGGGAAGCCGGTGCTTTCAGCGTTTGTTGCTCTTCTTTCGTCATGGAGAAGACGCAATTAACGTCCACGCCCGTCTGGCCAAATTGAACACCAAACCAGCTCTGTTGCCAGTGTCGGTAGAGTGCCCGGGTGAGTATGTCGTACGACTGTTGAGGCTTCAGGGGAAGACCGGACGCCTGCCATTTTGCCTGAGCCACCCTCTTGATGATTTCCGTTTTGACTTTTTCTGGATGCAGACAAGTGTTAACACGAATTTCATGGTTTTTTTCATCAATACTGTTGCGGTCACTGTGTCGTATCAACCAGGGGCGATCAATGCCCGATACCGTTTCATTGAACCAATGGCAAAGATCAGACTCCAGCGCTCCTTCACCTAAATTCGGGAGCGATGACCCGGGCAGTTCCGCCAGCGATATTTTGGCGGCCATCAGATAAAGCCGGTAGTGCTGATTGAAGCATTGAAGAAGTCTCTTGTCGGTCAAGGCGCCCTCTCTTGCAACCGCCCTGGCGACATTCTGCAGATCAAGACTGGTCGGCTGCAGCGACAAGTTTTGCTGTTGCAGGTAAGCCCTTAATCGACAGTGTTGCTGCGACAGCTCTTTAGCCAGGATTTTCCCCTCCGGGTTCTGTGGCAATACTTTTGCAGCAATGGTCTGCAGTTCTATCGGGTTATACTGCCGGATGGGCAGATGTCTGAAACGCCCCTTCAGTGCCGGTGATAAGGGTTTGCGCCCGCTGTACTGAGGCGGGTTGACGGTGGCAAACAGGTGGAAGCCCGGATGGGCGTCACCGGCCAGAATATCGTTCAATTCACCTTCCAGATGCTGGCTGTCGATCAGATTCATTTCCGAAATCACTACGATGCCGCCATCGACTTTTGCCTTCTGGATCGCTTCACACACTTTTTCCCAGGAACAATCGCAGGCATTCAGGTAAAAGACTTCCGGCATCGACTCTTCCTGTCGCTTAGCCTGCTGTTTGACACTTTCAATCACCAGGTTCAGCGTGGCATCCTTACCCCGCCCGGCCGGGCCTTCAATCAGTGTCGCCTGACGGCCGCCGTGTTTTCTGCCGTGATGGTAAGCCTGCTGACAGCGGCTTAAATCCTGTCCAAGCTGTTGCACCAGCTCACAGACTGCCGATCCGGAGGTATCAAAGTCTGGTCGGATTTCTCGGGTGACTGTAATGAAGGTCTGCTGAATCTCTGACAGGGTCTTGTTACGAACTCTGTCGCTCAGGGTGTTCTCCGGTTGGTAACGAGCAGCAAACCAGATTTCCAGTGCTGACAGGGCATCCTGATGAGTTTCGGTGATTTCGGGCCCCAGTACATCCCGAAAACTATGTTGGATAAGACTGTTTATTTGCTCACAGGTAACCTTGTCTCCTTTGGATAACCCACGATCCAGATACCAACCCACCCAACTGCAGATATCCGTTAAATCTCTGGGGGTAAACTCATGCCCGGGCAAGAGTTCCTGATAATATTGCCAGAGTGCCATCACACATTTGGCAGCACTCTGTGCAATGTCGTTTATTTGCTGCTCCGGCAGATGTCGCTGTAGCTGATTGAGTAGAGCGGGTTCCACCACCCTGTCCCGAAGGAATGCCTGGTCTAACCGTGGGTAGTAAGCTCTGGGCATTTTCTCTCTCAGGGCCGGGCTCATCTGCCGCCCGGCGTAATGATCCGGGTTACCGGTGAGAATCACCCGGTGTTTCGGGCCGACATTGACAGGATGACCATTGACGTATATGCAGGGTTGCGGTTCCCATAAGCCGTTCAATGATGCCAGCAATCCGGCTTTGGCCAGGTTGGCTTCATCCAGCACCAGAGTGACATAGTGTCCATCCTTCCCGGACGGAGTGTTGGCCCATTGCATCAGCGCCCGGTTTTGCAGTGTCATGGAGCGATCACCCTCGGTGTGCTCTTGCCACTGCCAGCGTTTCATCAGGGTTTGTTCGCTGTCAGATGGCCCAAGGGAAATGACCTCAGCCTGTCCTGAAGCGTTCGCCATTTTGGCGGAAAAGTAACTTTTTCCAGTACCGGTTTCTCCCTGCAGGAAGATAACGGGAGAATCCGCGAACCGTTCATGGAGTCGGGATAATCGTCGGCTTTCACGATCCTTCTGGTTCGTCAGGCCGTGATAAAGATCCTCGGCCAGTGCCGATAAGGGCTTATCCACAGACCCCGTCCATGCCAGTGATTCAGACAGTCGATTTTTTATGTGCTCAATGCCTGCTGCGTCAGAATTGGCTGTTCTGGCTATGTAAAAGCAATCGCCAGCCAGAGATTGAATGCCATCGGATCGGGTCTGCCCCGATGACAAAGTTAACTGCCAGCCAGAAGCCAGTGCATCTTGCAAACGTTTAATCTGTCTTGTAGGTCTGATGGTTAACGATTGCCAGGGCTCTGCCGCTGCTGGGTCGACTGCCAGCTGATAGGCCATTGTCTGGCGTTTTTCTTCAGGCGCATGGGCCAGGACCATGGCACAGAATCTGTCCAGAACTTCTTTTTCACCCTCTACTGGAAATGGACTTTCATAGCACACTTGTAATTCACTGCCCTTAAATGCCGCCGGATCAAAGGCTCGGGCCAGTTGCCAGAAGTTCTGCTTCATAAACTTTCTATCCAATCGCAGAGCACCGTTGATGATGGTAGCTAACTGATCCGGGTCTACCGAGGTGGTTTGATCCTTAGCCGGCGTCGTATGAACATCAGGCAGTGAATGCCAACAAGCCACTTTCATAAAATCGCGCACGGACGGATGCTGCCGGGTGCCATGGGTAATGACGCTATTGATAGCCTTGCGCCAGTGACCGGGTAAAAGCAGTGGTGACTGGTCAACCTGCTGTAACCGTCGGGCAGCCAGTATCAGGTTATTCAACAAGTCTTCGGTAATTTCAGGCAAAGGGTTACAAAGATGAGCAGGTACGGTATTAAACGCATTGTAAACTGAGTAAAGTGCTTGTTCTGGCAATTCAGTCCGGGGGATACCATGCCTGTCCGCATTGATATCCCAGATATCGAAGTCAGGACATGGGGCAGCCGTGGCGACCATCGAATCCAATACCGAAGAGAAGCTCATCACGGACTTGGGCCAGAGTATTTCGACAAGGGCTTTTGGGAAGACCTGTAATTGGCCATTCACCAACAGAGGTTGCCCTACAGCCAGGGGTTCCAGAAGTTGCTGAAGCATTGGATTAGTTTCCAGTCCCCGCAATAAAACCGGCGTGCCAGCGATTAATGCCTTCTGCAACCCGCTCTGACGTCGCCCAAAATGAGCCTTTTGTTCCGAAGTGATATGGATATTATCAAAGAGCTGGCTGAAGCTGGTCTGTTCATTGATCTGGATGACCAGAGGTGCTTCCTGCTGATAATTGATCCATTGGCTTGCCTGGGCCTGTTGATGATAAGTGACAATATCAAAGGCAGTTTGCTCTCTGGTTTTCTCCAGCAGGCTGGACAGAGGCTGCCCATCGTTTTCTGGCAATCCAAGGGCTTTCGGCTGTTGTTTTGAGTGCATCACCTGAAGTCGGGGCTCCAGGTCACTCGTTTCGCGAATAGTCTGCAATGAACCCAGCAAACGAAACCATAGTGCATCATTAAGGGCAGAGGTTACAGTGACTACACCACCCGCCCGAATTTGTTCCAACAAACAGTTGTTAGGGGTTGCATAGCCTTGCGGGGAAATAGCAATCGGGTTCAGCCATTCACTAATGTTACTCTGGTTAATGATGATCGGGTTTCCTGAAGCGTCACCCGGGCAGGACAGGGTTTGAAACAGTGAGTGAAGCTCATTATTGTCTACCGACATTTGATAAAACTGAACATCGTCGGGTAACCCACAGATCTTGCCATTGCTCTCAAAGCACTGCTGCGCCAGTATCTGTCGAATCGTCTGTTCAAAAGCCAGGTCCTGCCAGTTGGCCCCTTTCAGAATGACCCGTTGTCCGGCCCTCAAACACTCAAGCCTGCCGGGGACGTGCCGGATTCGCCCCTGTTGATCCACTCCCGGCCCGCCCAGCAGCAACTGTCGCCAGCTGTTGTGCCTATGACAGTCAATTAGAACGGTACTGTCGTCATCCATAGCACTTTCGGCACTGGGGAGTTCAGCCAATAGTGGAGAAACATTGTCTACGTCCATTGATGGGGCATTGTCGGTCTGAGCCTCGAACTGCCAGGTATTTCCCGGCCTGTTAATTCGCCGCCAGAAGTCAGCACCGGGAGCGTCGGCTGCGGGTGCATCTTCACGCAGACCAACCGATGCCAACTGTTCAGGGGCGGCCACGACCAATAGCGAAACATGCTCACCCAAAGGGCGTTTCTTCTGACTGGCTTTGTCGAACAGACAGGGGTTATCCGGGTCCAGCAGATCATTAAATTTTGGCAGCTGTTCGCTGTTGAGTTTTCGGATATCCATCACCAGTGTGAGTGGCTGTGAACCTTCGAACAGCTTGCCCGAACTCACAGTGTGGCGACCATCGGCGGAAATGCTCAACCGGCTCACCAGGTTAGCCTGTGCAAGATCATCGGGGTGGGAAATAAGGGTGATATCTCTATTCTCATCGCCGGTCCGGGCAACTAAAAGCCGTCGAACCTCATCATCACTGGCGACAAAACGAAAATCAAAAGAATAAGGGGCCTTTGGGAGCGTGCAATCCATAGAGAATACGGAACTCGTTCTGTCAGGCAACATCACCGGATTTGATGATGTCTTGGTTTGGGGAGTGACACCAGAGCAGACCTCTGCAATCCTTGATGATGATTCTCCTCCCTGTCTCTTGGCTGGAGATAAACTATTATCAGCAGAAGGTTTGCATTTTTGCCCAACAATACGACCATCCATAGTGAATCTCCTACCTGTTATTTGAAGGACAGCATTGCCATTGTTTAATGGTATGACCTTCAGACAGGATGGAAGTTCCGTCAGGATAGTTATACCAATCGAACTTTCTAACTCCCTATTGCGCTGAAGATTTGAGCCTTAATCCTGCGTTGGCGATCGTCGCCATAGCTAAGGCTATGACTCCTCACGCCGCCTTGTCTTAAGGCTCAAATCTCCATGCTCATTGCGGGAGTTAGAAAATACGATTGGTATTACCCGTATCCATCACAAATGGGTTGGTCTTTTGGGATATTGAGGTTGTTAGCTCTCCAATGCGTCAGAAAGCGAATTCAAATTCACGCTGTTCAAAAACTCTTCGGCGATGGTTGTCAGCTCACCGGATTTCAGCAACAGAGCATCGCTGGCGTTTTGCGCTTGCCGTAAGTAAGCATCTTTAACAGATTCCTGGAACTCGTCAGAGCTTCTAATCCAGGTCATCATGGCATACAGCTCTTCTGGTGAGGATGGATCATGAGCGCCATAGTGGCAGCATTTTCCATCATTAGGCCCTTTGACAGCATGAAGCCCCATAGCAGCATCGGCCCAACAATACTTTAAGTAACCGCCTTTCGAGTTTGCCAATCTATACAGGTAGAAACTGAAGGCTTGCTGAATTGACTGAATGCATTTGTTTACTAAATCACTCTGCGGTTCTTGCGCCTCAATCGACAACTCATGGAGCTTCAGAGCAGAGTTATACCTGTTTTCAATCTCAAGCCTTTTTTTCTCATAGTCATTTTTTTCACTTTGATATCGCTTATCAAAAAAGCCGGAGTGCCTGCATTCTCTATAACTATGTTCTTTCTTCAGTGCTTCCATATCATCGTCAAATTGTTTTTTGATCTGATTATATTGATTGATTTTTGCAAGAAGCGGCTTCAGGTTGTCCGGGTCGCTGGGAATCATTCGTTGCAACAGAGCTTCAACCTTTTTATACATCGTTGTGTCGTTCCAGTATGGTTGCCCCAGGATAATCACCGGACGTTGGTTCGCCCTGACCGAGCTTAACTGCTCAAACGCGGGATCATGTGCCAGCAATCTTTCTATATTTGGAATACCCTCAGGTTGGTGTGTCCAGGATTTTTGCAAAGACGAGCTGGCAATTTTACCTTGAAGGAATGGCGAACCCCCATCATGACTGCGAGAGACGAGTGAGGCATACTTTTTATTCTTTTGGAAGTTGCTATAAAAGAATTGCCAACGGTGGTTGTTTTTTTCCCTTGACAATAATTCCTCATACCATTGTTTCAGGCAATGACTGGCATCAGCCTTCAGTTCATCGACGCTTTTCAGACGGACCAATAGCTTATGATGTTCAATTTTCTCCTGCCCCTGGAATATTATTACCGGCACCAGATCCAGCCAACCCGATTTAAGGGCTTCACCGGCAAATTGAATCACCGAACGTTTGCTTAAGTCACTGACGTTCAGTATTTTCACTATTGATCTCAACCAATACTCAGGGTTTGCTTCGTCCTGAACAATCATTTTTACATAGAGTGATTTGAGTTGATTAGAGACCTGATCTTCATCACTGTCAGACAATATTTGTATTACGGCTTCCGTCATTGGATTATATCTTCGATTATTTTCGCCATAAACATTACCGATCAAATCCAGCGCTGAATTTAGGTTCAATACTTTTGTCTTTAGTAATAAGATCGAGACACCCATGGAAAAGCTGGCCAAATCTTTTTTCTTCCAAAGCTTCAGTACCATTTCGAAAGGTTTCAGATTGGTTTCTAACCATGCAGTGTTTGTCTTATGGGCTTTTTTTAGCGCCTTCTGGCTAATCTCCAAAACATCAGCCAGAGCTTGCTGTTGTGCTGAATCAGCACCTTTCAGAAGATTGTTAATGTTAATCTTGTTTGGCCAGCGGCTGGAACTACCGGCCTTGCTGCTGTACTGGAAGTCAGGTGCGATTTCTGTATACTCGACAGGCGCTCCGCCCAAATTCACTGACTCCCAGGTTTGGCCTCCATCCACGGAATACTCACCAAAGGCGTGCTTGGGGCTCTCAATTTGCCGACTGGGAATCCCGAAATAGCGACAAAAAGCAACAAAAACAGGCGCACGATGACGACAGCTACCTTGCCGATTTGTTACCAGGTATCGAAAGAAATTTTCACTCTCATCTGGTTTAGCGATACCAGAGAACTCTTTGCAATACTCCGTGATTGCGTTAATTCGTTGCCTGATGTTTTTAGCGTCTATTATTTTGCGCAACGGTGCCTGTATTTTGGCGGGTTGTTCGTTGATGTTATCAAACAGTTCCTTCAGTACGGACTTAATGCCTTCTGAACACTGGACGTCAAAAAAGACTTCTTTAGCAGCCGTTTTTCCGCCCGGCTTTCGGGGTTCTACGACATAAGTACACTGAAAACTCTGGTAGGCTTTGGCCAGAGGAATAAACAGTGTATGAAGCCCGGTGTATTGGTCCCGGGTCAGTTTAAATGGCACATTAGGTTCTAAACGCAAGGCCACGATAGTGTCACTGGCCGTCAGGCTGGGTAAGGGACACTGACCATTCCTTGGTGATACCTCAAGGGTCCCCAGCGTTTGATCTCTGGTTAATATCACTTCCTGGTCTTTCCCTGGCAACCGTTTAGGAGTGAGGGTTTCGACCCCCAGAAAGTGTTTGCCATCAAGATCGATCTGTTTGATTTCACCCCCGGCGGTGACACGAATATCTTTTGCCTCCCAGCGATACATACTAGGGTGATGCTGCGTATTAAAAACTTTTTGAAGCTTAGTCCCTGAATTATCCCGATCCTCATAGTTCGTTCTTCGATCCAATGCCCGAGCTTTTTCTTCCTCGACTTCTGGATTGTAGGGTTCAGGAGCCTCATCACCGCTAATGGCTGATGCTTCCTTAATAAAATCGTTTACCAAACGGTTCGGCAGAGCGCTGATCTGATGCCAAAATGCGGGCCAGCATTGAAGGTCACGGGAGTTCCATGCCCGTATCTGCTTATTAGCCTCCTTAAGATAAGGCTTGCAGTCCCACATTTTCAGTGTTTGTGCCTGTTCTTTGGTCAGGGGAAATACGCTATTAGCGTCCACTTCGGTAAGGCTAAAATCATCAGCGAACCACCGTTGCTGCCAGTGTCTGTAAAGTGCCTGTGTGAAAATATCGTCCGACTGATCCGGATTCAGGGAAAGACCGGATGCCTGCCATTTTTTCTGAGCCACCATCCTGATGAGCTCCGTTTTGGTTTCCTCTTCAATCGGACGAGTCTTGATACGAATTTCATGGTTTTTTTCATCAACACCGTTGAGATGACTGTTTCGAATCAACCACGGACGATCAATGTTCGATACCGTCTGATTGAACCATTGGCAAAGTCCGGAATTAAATTCACTTTTCCTCATGGCAACGGCGGATGACCCGGGCAGTTCCTCCAGCGATAGTTTGGCGGCCATCAGATAAAGCCGGTAGTGCTGATCGAGGCATTGATGAACGGCTTTTTCGCTAAAATCGCCACCTCTGGTGATGGCCCTGGCAGCATTCTGTAAATCAAGGCTGGTCGGTTGTAATGGCAGTTTTTTGCCTTGCAGGTGAGCCCTTAAACGACAATGTTTTTCTGTCAGCTTTATAGCGGCTGATGTCCCTTGTGAGGACTCTGGCAACACTTTTTCGGCAATGGTCTGTAATTCTGTCGGGTTGTACTGCCGGATGGGCAAATGTCGAAAACGTCCTTTCAGTGCCGGCGATAAGGGTTTTCGCCCGCTGTACTCAGGCGGGTTGATGGTGGCAAACAGGTGGAAGCCGGGATGGGCGTCACCGGCCAGAATATCGTTTAACTCACCTTCCAGATGCTGGCTGTCGATCAGATTCATTTCCGAAATCACCACGATGCCGCCATCGTCTTTTGCCTTCTGGATCTTTTCGCACAGTTTGTCCCAGGAACAATCACAGGCATTCAGGTAATGGACTTCCGGCATGGATTCTTGCCGTTGTTCAGCCTGCTTTCTGACACTTTCAATCACCAGGTTCAGCGTGGCATCCTTGCCCCGCCCCGCCGGACCTTCAATCAGTGTCGCCTGACGACCGCCGTGTTTTCTGTCGTGATGATAAGCCTGCTGACAGCGGCTTAAATCCTGTCCAAGTCGTTGCGCCAGTTCACGGACTGCCGATCCGGAGGTATCAAAGTCTGGTCGGATTTTTTCGCTGACTGTACTGAAGGTCTGCTGCATTTCCTGCAGGGTCTTGTTATGAACTCTGTCGCTCAGGGTGTTCTCCGGTTCGTAGCGGGCAGCAAACCAGACTTCCAGTGCCGACAGGGCGTCCTGATGTGTTTCGGTGATTTCAGGGCCCAGTACATCCCGAAAACTGTGTTGTATCAAACTGTTTATTTGCCCACAGGTCACACTGCCGCGAGCGGGCTGAGCACGATCCAGATACCAACCCACCCAACTGCAGATGTCTGTTAAATCCCTGGGGGTAAACTCATGGTCGGGCAAGAGTTCCTGATAATATTGCCAGAGCGTCATCACACTGTTGCTGGCACTGTGTGCAATGTCGTTTATTTGCTGCTCCGTCAGATGCTCTCGTAAATGCTTGACCAGAGCCGGTTCCACCACCCGGTCCCGAAGGAATGCCTGATCCAGGCGAGGGTAGTAAGCCCTGGGTAGTTTCTCTTTCAGGGCCGGGTCCATTTGGCGCCCGGCGTAATGATCCGGGTTGCCGGTGAGAATCACCCGGTGTTTCAGGCTGACCTTGACAGGATGACCATTCACATAGATGCAGGGTTGCGGTTCCCATAAGCCGTTCAATGACGCCAGTAATCCGGCTTGGGCCAGGTTGGCTTCATCCAGAACCAGGGTAATGTACTCTCCGTCTTTGTCGGATTTGGTATTGGCCCATTCCATCAACGCCCGGTTTTGCTCCACCATATAGCGATCGCCATCGGCATGTTGTTGCCACTGCCAGCGTTTCATCAGGGTCTGTTCGCTGTCGGAAGGTCCAAGGGAAATGACTGAAGCTTGTCCCGAAGCCCTGGCCATTTTGGCAGAAAAGTAACTTTTCCCGGTGCCGGTTTCTCCCTGCAGGAACAGAACGGGAGAGTCCGTTAGCCGGTCATGGAGTCGGGACAATCGACGGCTTTCACGATCTTTCTGACCTATCTCGCCGTGATAAAGATCCCTGGCCAGTGCTGACAAAGGCATATCAGTGGAGACCGTCCATTTCAATGATTCAGACAGCCGAAGTACTATACGATCAATGCCTTCTGCCTCAGAATTCGCCATTCTGGCCATGTAAAAACAATCGCTGGCCAGCGCCTGAATGGCATCGGACCGGGTCTGCCCCGATGGCAAGTTTAACAGCCAGTCAGAAGCCAGCGCATCCTGCAAACGTTTAATCTGTCTTGATGGCCTGATAGCTAACGATTGATGGGTCTTTGCAGCTGCCGGACGGACTTTCAACTGGCAGGCCATTGCACCTCGTTTTTCTTCAGACGTATGGGCTACGATCAGGGCACAGAGCCTGTCCAGAACTTCTTCCTGATCCCATTCCAGAGATGAGTCTTGACAAGAGAGTTTTGACTGTTTAAAGACTGTCGGGTCAAAGGCTCTGATCAGAGGCCACAGATTCTCCTTCACAAACTCTCTATCTAACGACAGGGCACTTTTGATGATGGTGTTCAAGCGATCCGGGTCTACCGAGGCGGTTTGATTCTCATCTGGCAATAGCTGCCGACAAACCACTTTCATAAAATCACGCACAGACGGATGCTGCCGGGTACCATGGGTGATAACGCTGTTGATGGCCTTGCGCCAGTGGCGGGGTAAAAGCCTTAAGGACTGGTCAACCTGCTGTGCCCGCCGGGCCGCCAGTATCAGGTTATTTAATAACCCTTCGGTTATTTCAGGCAAAGGGTTACACAGGTGGGCGGGTACGGTTTTAAAGGCTTCGTAAAGTTCATTAAGTGCTTGTTCAGGCAGTTCAGTCTGCGGTATTTCATACCTGGAGGCAGTGATATCCCAGAGATCGATCTCGGGACAGGGTTTACCTGTGGCAAGCATCAAGCTCAATAATGAAGAGGGACTTTTTGCAGACTCAGGCCAGAGCACCGTGACGCGAGCTTTTGGGTAGGCCTGTAATTGACCATTCACCAACAGAGGCTGTCCTGCAATCAGGGGTTCCAGCAGTTGCTGAAGCGCTGGACTACGCTCGAGTCCCAGGAATACCAACGGCTTGCCAGCGGTTAACGCCTCCTGCAATTTACTCTGGCGTCGTCCAAAATACGCCTTTTGTTCCGAGGTGATATGGATATTATCAAATAGCTGGCTGAAGCTGGTCTGTTCATTAACCTGAATGACCAGAGGTGTTTGCGGCTGCTGATTGATCCAGTGTCTGACCTGGGCATGTTGCTGATAAGTGAAGGTATCAATGGCAGCCTGATCGCTGACTTTTTTCGGTAACCCGGGCAATGAATGCTCATCGTGCTCTGTCAGTCCCAGAGCTTTTGGTTGTCCTTTTACATGGGCCACCTGAAGCCGGGGCTCCAGGCCGGTCGTTTCGCTAATGGTCTGCAGCGAGCCCAGCAAACGAAACCAGTTTTCCTCATTGAGGGGAGACGTAACGGTGACGGCACCGCCCGCCTGAACCTGTTCCAACAGACAGCTGTTAGGGACTGCATAGCCTTCCGGGGCGATGGCAATCGGGCTCAGCCATTCCCTGATATTACTTTCGTTAATAATGATCGGATTTTGTGGTGGTTGCTCTTGAACAAGTCCTTCGTCTTGTTTGTCATCTTGTTTTTCTATAGAGCAGGACAGGTTTTGGAACAGTGAACAAAGCTCGTCACTCCCTACCGGCATCTGATAAAACTGAACATTGTCGGGTAACCGACAGACCTTGCCATTGCTCTCAAAGCACTGCTGCGCCAGCATTTGCCGAATCGTCTGTTCAAAGGCCAGATCCTGCCAGTTGGCCCCTTTCAGAATCACCCGCTGTCCGGCCTTCAATAACTCGAGCTTGCCGGGGAGGTGCTGGATTCGTCCCTGTTTATCTACGCCAGGGCCGCCCAGCAGCAACTGTCGCCAGTGACTGTGCAGGTGACAGTCAATAACAAGGGTATTGTCATCATCCATGGTGCTTTCAGCGAAGCGTTCCGCCAATACCGGAGGCACCTCGTCGGCGTCCATTGCCGGAGCATTGCCGGTTTGTGCTTCGAACTGCCAGGTATTGCCCGGTCGATTAATTCGCCGCCAGAAATCAGCACCGGGTGCGTCGGCCCCCGGTGCATCGGCCCCCGGTGCGTCGGCCCCCGGTACATCTTCACGCTGGCCAACCGATGCCAGCTGCTCAGGGTCTGCCACCACCAACAGAGCAACATGTTCGCCCAGAGAGCGTTTATTCTGGCTGACTTTGTCGTATAGACAGGGATTATTCGGGTCCAGCAGGTCGTTAAATTTTGGCAGATCCTCGCTAGACAGCTTTCGGATATCCAGCACCAGAGTCATGGGCTGTGAACCTTCAAACAGCTTGCCCGAACCCAGGGTGTGGCGACCGTCGCCGGAAATGCTCAAGCGGGTCACCAGGTTAGCCTGAGAGAGATCATCAGGATGGGCAATAAGGGTGACATCCCGATGTTCATCGCAAGTCTTGGCAACCAGAAGCTTTCGAAGCTCATCATCACTGGTGACAAAACGAAAATCGAAGGCATGAGGGGCCTTATGGTGTGAAGAATCCGTTGGGGCTACGATTCTGGCTTTGTCAGGAAAGTTTACCGAAGGTGATGATTCATTGACTGTGGAAGCGATACCAGAGCAAGCCTTTATAATCTTTGATGGTAAACCCTGCTTTGCTCTCTTGCCTGGTACTGCGCTATCAGGCACGTCACTGACAGGCACGTCACCAAGAGTAACGGGGTTGTTTTTTTCCACACCAATACGACTATCCATAGCTAATCTCCCTACTGCCATCTGAAGGATTAAATTGAAACTGTTTAATTATTTGACCGTAAGATAGGACTAAAGTTCCGCTTGAAAAGTTAGCCGTAACGATTGATGGAAATCTTTCTAAAAATTCATCATGACCAAAGGGTTATCAGCTCTTCAATGCGTCATAAATCGAATTCAAATTCACGCTGTTTACAAACTCTTCGGCGATAATTGTCAGCTCGACGGATTTCAGCACCAGAGCATCGCTGGCGTTGTACGCATGCCGTAAGCAGGCATCTTCAACACTTCCCTGGAACTCGTAAGAGCTATGAATCCAGGACATCATGGCATACAGCTCTCCCGGTGAGGATGGATCGTGAGCGCCATGGTGGTCGCTGCTTTTATAAGGCCCGATGACAGCGTCAGCCCAACAATACTTTAAGTAACCGCCTTTCGAGTTTGCCAGTCCATACAGGTAATAACTGAAGGCCTGCTGAATTGCCTGAGTGCATTTGTTTTTTAAATCACTTTCCAGCCTTCGCTCCTCATCCGACGGCTCCAGGTCGTCCGGGCTGTTGGCAATAATTCGCTGCAACAGGGCTTCGACCTTTTTATTCAACATTGTGTCGTCCCAGGAAGGTTGCCCCATGATAATCACCGGACGGTGGTTCGCCTTGAACGAGCTCAACTGCTCAAACGCCGGGTCATGTACCAACATTCGTTCTATATTCGGAATACCCTCGGGTTCGTCTGTCCAGGATTTTTGCAAAGACAAGCTGGCAATTCTACTTTGCAGGAATGGCGAAACCCCGTCATGACTATGAGTGACGAGCAAGACATACTTTTTCTTTATTTGGAAGTCGCTATATAGGAACTGCCAGATATGGCTATTTTTTTCCCTGGAGAATGACTCCTTATACCAGTGTTTCAGACAACGGCTGGCATCAACCTTCAGTTCATCGACGCTTTCCAGACGCAGCAATAGCTGATGATGTTTAACTGTCTTCTTAATTTGGTATTTTTCTAATGGCAATAGATTCAGCCAACCCGATTTCAGGGCTTCACTGGCAAATTGAATAACCGAACGTTTGGTCAAGTCACTGCCATTGAGTATTTTCACTATTGAATTCAACCAGGCGAGCGGCTCTGCTCCGCCATGAACAATCATTTTTAAATAGAGTGATTTAAGTTGATCAGAGACCTGGTCCTCATCACTGTCGGACAATATTTGCATTACGGCTTCCGACATCGGATTATCTCCTCGCCAATCTATATTACCGATCAATGCCTGCTCGACATAGTCTGATTTGTCTCTCTCCAGCGACTCCAGGATTGAGACACCCATGGAAAAGCCGGCCAAATCTTTTTTCCTCCAAAGCCTCACTACTAATTTGAAAGGTGTCAGATTGGCTTCTAACAATGCAGTGTTTGCCTCAAGGGCTTTTTTCAGCTCCTCCAGGCTCATTCCCAGGGCTTTAGCTATAGCTTCCTGTTGTGCTAAATCAGCTCCTTCCAGGAGATCCCTGATTTTCTTTGAATTGGTGCCGGAACCGCTGATCCGCTTGCTGGGCTGGAAGTCAGGCCAGATTTCTATTGCCTCAACAGGTGCCCCGCCCAAATCCACTGGCTCCCAGGTTTGACCGCTGTCTATGGAACATTCTGCAAAGGCGTGGTTTTTGTTAGCAATTAGCCGACATGGAATCTCAAAATAACGGCAAAGAGCAACAAAAACAGGCGCACGATGACGACAGCTCCCCTGCCGCTGTGTTACCAGGAATTGAAACAAATTTTTATTATCCTCTGGCATATCACCACCGGAAAACCCCAAGCAATAGTCCTTGATCGCCTCAATGCGCTGCCTGCTGTTTTTAGCGTTTTTTATTGTCTGCAAAGGCGCCTGTACTTTGGTTGGCTGCAGGTCAATTCGGGTAAATACTTTTTTCAGTACTGCTTCCATACCTTCTGAACAGCGGACGTCAAACCGTGTTGATTGTGCGGGTCGGACTTTTTCAGCAAGTGTTTTTTCACCCGCTTCTCTGTGTTCTACGACATAAGCAAATTGAATAGTCTGGTTATCTTCGGCCTTCGCAACATAGAGTGTATGGAGCCCGGCATATCGGTCCTTGATCAGGGTAAATGGCAATGCTGGTGTTATGCGCAGGGCCACGATTCGGTCGTCAGGCTTCAGGTCGGGCAAGGCATATCGACAAGTGTTCGATGGCTGCTCAAAGGTCGCCAGCGTCTGATCGCTGGCTAATGTCACTTCCTGGTCAGGTTCCGGTAACCGACCCGGTATGATGACTTCGGCTCCCTGCATGTGACGATCATTAATATCGATCCATTTGATGTCGCCCGCAGCAGATACAAAAATATCTCTTGCCCGCCACCGATAATGAGCGGGAAAAAAGTCCTTAGTGTCAAAAATCATATAACGCTTGATTTTTGGTTTACTCTTGTTCTGGTAGTCCGTCATGCGGTCCAATGTTGGAGCCTCTTTTTCGAGGGCTTCGGGATTGTATTTTTCATAGGCCTTATCACTGTCAATAGCCAATGCCTGGTAAACAGACTGTGGCTCAGGGTTGGTACTTTGATGCAATGTCGGCGCCTGTTTCTCGCTGACTTTTGACATGTCTTGTGGTGTTTCGTTAATAAAATCATCGACCAGATGTTTCGGCAGATCACTGATCTGATGCCAGAACAGAGGCCAACATTGTGCACCATCGACGCTCCATGCACTGATTCGCCGATCAGCCTCAAGAAAATAAGGCTGGTTAGCTGATAAAATCAGCGTCAGTTTCTGTTCTTTCGTCATGGAAAATACGCTATCTGCGTGCACGCCGGTGTGGCCAAAATTATGATTAAACCAGCTTTGCTGCCAGTGTCGGTAAAGTGTCTGGGTGAGTATGTCGTCCGAGTCATAGGGCCTCATTGGAAGGCCTGATGACCGCCACTTTGCCCGAGCCACGCTCTTGATGATTTCCGTTCTGGCTTCCTGTTCATCCAGCTCAGTGTTAACACGGATTTCATGTTTTTTTTCATCAACACTGCTGAGATGACTGCTTCGTATCAACCATGGACGATCAATGTTCGGTACTGTCTGATTGAACCAATGGCAAAGTCCGGAATTAAATTCACATTTCCCCATGGCAAGAGCCGAAGAGCCGGGCAGTTCCTCCAGCGATAGGTTGACGGCCATCAGATAAAGCCGGTAGTGCTGATTGAGGCATTGATGAACGGCTTTTTCGCTAAAATCGCCACCTCTGTTGATAGCCCTGGCAACATTCTGTAAATCAAGGCTGGTGGGTTGCAATGGCAATTTTTTGCTTTGCAGGTAAGCCCTTAAAAGACAATGTTTTTCTGTTAGCTGTTTAGCGACGAATGTGCCTTCTGAGGACTCTGGCAACACTTTTTCGGCAATGGTCTGTAATTCTGCCGGGTTGTACTGCCGAATGGGCAGATGTCGAAAACGTCCTTTCAGTGCCGGTGACAAGGGTTTTCGCCCGCTGTACTCAGGCGGGTTGATGGTGGCAAACAGGTGGAAACCCGGATGGGCGTCACCGGCCAGAATATCGTTTAACTCACCTTCCAGGTGCTGGCTGTCGATCAGATTCATTTCCGAAATCACCACGATGCCACCCTGCACTTTGGCTTTCTGGATCGCTTCACACACTTTATCCCAGGAACAATCACAGGCATTCAGGTAAAAGGCTTCCGGCATCAATTCTTGCCGTTCTTCAGCCTGCTGTTTGACACTTGCAATCACCAGGTTCAGCGTGGCATCTTTACCTCGCCCGGCCGGGCCTTCAATCAGTGTCGCCTGACGGCCGCCGTGTTTTATCTTGCGATGATAAGCCTGCTGACAGCGGCTTAAATCCTGTCCAATTCGTTCTACCAGCTCAAAGACTGCCGCTCCGGAGGTATCAAAGTCTGGTCGTATTTTTTGGGTAACTGTTCTGAAGGTCTGCTGAATATCTGACAGGGTCTTGTTACGAACCCTGTCGCTCAGGGTGTTCTCCGGCTGGTAACGGGCAGCAAACCAGCTTTCCAGTGCTGACAGGGCATCCTGATTTGTTTCGGTGATTTCAGGGCCCAGTAGATCCCGAAAACTTTGTTGGATCAAAGCGTTCATTTGCTTGCCGGTAACCGTCTCACCGGTGGATAACGAACGATCCAGATACCAACCCACCCAACTGCAGATATCGGTTAAATCCCTGGGGGTAAACTCATGGTCTGGCAGCAGTTCCTGATAATATTGCCACAGCACCATCAGACTCCCGGTGGCACTCTGCGCAATCCTGCTGGTTTGAGAATCCGGCAGATGCCGTTGTAACTGATTGAGCAGAGCCGGTTCCACCACTCTGTCCCTAAGGAAAGCCTGGTCCAGACGTGGGTAGTAAGCCCTGGGCAGCTTCTCTTTCAGGGCCGGGTCCATTTGCCGCCCGGCGTAATGATCAGGGTTACCGGTGAGAATCACCCGGTGTTTTGGACTGACCTTGACAGGATGACCATTGACATAGATGCAGGGTTCCGGTTCCCACAGGCCGTTCAATGACGCCAGTAATCCGGCTTTGGCCAAATTAGCCTCATCCAGCAACAGGGTGATGTATTCTCCATCTTTGTCGGATTCGGTATTGGCCCATGCCATTAGCGCCCGGTTTTGCTGCGCCATAGAGCGATCGCCATCGGTATGCTCTTGCCACTGCCAGCGTTTCATCAGGGTCTGTTCGCTGTCGGAAGGTCCAAGGGAAATGACCTCAGCCAGTCCTGAAGCGTTCGCCATTTTGGCGGAAAAGTAACTTTTTCCGGTGCCGGTTTCCCCCTGCAGGAAGATAACGGGAGAGTCCGTAAGCCGGTCATGGAGTCGGGATAATCGACGGCTTTCACGATCTCTCTGGCTTATCTCGCCGTGATAAAGATCCCGGGCCAGTGCTGACAAAGGATTATCAGCGGAACCCGTCCACTCCAGTGATTCAGGCAGACGATTTTCTATCTCTTCAATACCTGCTGTGACCGTATTCGCGGTTCTGGCAATATGAAAACAATCGCTGGCCAGAGCCTGAATAGCATCGGATCGGATCTGACCAGACGCAAGGTTTAACTGCCATCCGCAAGCCAGCGCATCTTGCAAACGTTTAATCTGTCTTGATGGCCTGATGGTTAACGATTGAAAGGTCTCTGTTGCTGCCGGATCGACTTTCAACTGGCAGGCCATTGCGTCTTGTTGTTCTGCAGACGTATGGGCTACGATCAGGGCACAGAGCCCGTCCAGAATTTCTTCTACATCCCATTCCGGACATGAACTTTGATAGTAGAGTTTTGCTTGCTTAAAGATTTTCGGGTCAGAGGCTCTGGCCAGTGGCCAGAGGTTCTGCTTTAGAAACTCTCGGTTTAAGTGCGGGGCACTATTGATGACTTCATTTAACTGGTCCGGATCTACCGAGGCGGTTTGATCCTCATCCGGCTTCCCATGAGCATCTGGCATCTTATCCGGTAACAACTGCCAACAAACCACTTTCATAAAATCACGGACGGACGAATTCTGCCGGGTGCCATGGGTGATGACACTATTGATGGCCTTGCGCCAGTGGCGGGGCAGGAACTCTGGGGACTGGTCAACCTGCTGTGCCCGTCGGGCCGCCAGTATCAGGTTATTCAATAACCCTTCAGTTATTTCAGGCAAAGGGTTACACAGGTGGGCGGGTACGGTTTTAAAGGCTTCGTAAAGTTCATTAAGTGCTTGTTCAGGCAGTTCAGTCCGCGATATCTCATACCTGGAGGCAGTGATATCCCAGAGATCGATCCCGGGACAGGGCTTGCCTGTGGCAAGCATCAAGTTCAATACTGATGAGGGGCTTTTTGCAGACTCAGGCCAGAGCAGTGTGACGCGAGCTTTTGGGTAGGCCTGTAATTGACCATTCACGAGCAGAGGTTGTCCCACAACCAGAGGTTCCAGCAGTTGCTGAAGCGCTGGACTACGCTCGAGTCCCAGGAATACCACCGGCTCGCCAGCGGTTAATGCCTCCTGCAATTTACTCTGGCGTCGTCCAAAATACGCCTTTTGTTCCGAGGTGATATGGATATTATCAAATAGCTGGCTGAAGCCTGTCTGTTCATTGACCTGGATGACCAGAGGTGTTTGCGGCTGCTGATTGATCCAGTGTCTGACCTGGGCATGTTGCTGATAAGTGACGCTGTCAATGGCAGCCTGATCGCTGACTTTTTTCGGTAACTGAACGCTCCCGGGTAAAGGGTGCTTATCGCTTTCTTTCAATCCCAGGGCTTCCGGTTGCCGTCTTGAATGAGCCACCCGGAGCCGGGGCTCCAGGCCAGTGGTTTCGCGAATAGTCTGCAGTGAGCCCAGCAAACGAAACCAGTTTTCCTCATTGAGGGGAGACGTAACAGTGACAGCACCGCCCGCCTGAACCTGTTCCAACAGACAGTTGTTAGGGACTGCATAGCCTTCCGGGGCGATGGCAATCGGGCTCAGCCATTCCCTGATATTACTCTCGTTAATGATGATCGGATTTTGTGGTGGTTGCTCCTGATCAGATCCTTTGTCGTCTTGTTTTTCTAGAGAGCAGGACAGGCTCTGGAATAGTGAACGAAGCTCTTCATTCCCTACCGGCATCTGATAAAAGTGAACATTGTCGGGTAGCTGACAGACCTTGCCATTGCTCTCAAAACATTGCTGCGCCAGCATTTGCCGAATCGTCTGTTCAAAGGCCAGATCCTGCCAGTTGGCCCCTTTCAGAATCACCCGTTGTCCGGCCTTCAATAACTCGAGCCTGCCGGGGAGGTGCTGGATTCGTCCCTGTTTATCTACGCCAGGGCCACCCAGCAGCAACTGTCGCCAGTGACTGTGCAGGTGACAGTTGATAACAAGGGTATTGCCATCATCCATGGCGCCTTCAGCGGAGAGTTCCGCCAATACAGGAGGCACCTGGTCGATGTCCATTGCCGAAGCATTGCCGCTCTGTGCGTCGAACTGCCAGGTATTGAACGGTCGGTTAATTCGCCGCCAGAAATCAGCACCGGGTGCATCTTCACGCTGGCCAACCGATGCCAGCTGGTCAGGGTCTGCCAGCACCAGCAGAGCAACGTGTTCGCCCAGAGGGCATTTCTGCTGGCTGACTTTGTCGTACAGGCAGGGGTTATCGGGGTCCAGCAGATCGTTAAATTTTGGCAGATCCTCGCTGTTGAGATTTCGGATATCCAGCACCAGAGTCATGGGCTGTGAACCTTCAAACAGCTTGCCCGAACCCAGCGTGTGGCGACCGTCGCCGGAAATGCTCAAGCGGGTCACCAGGTTAGCCTGTGACAGGTCATCGGGGTGGGAAATAAGAGTGACATCCCGATGTTCATCGCAGGTCCGGGCAAGCAGAAGCTGTCGAATCTCATCATCACTGGCGACAAAACGAAAATCGAAGTCACGAGGAGCCCCGGGGAGCGAGGAATTCGTTGAGGATACGCTTCTCGCCTTGTGAGGCGACGAAATCAGTGGTGACGATACCTTGAGCCTGGCAGTGACATCAGAGCAGATCTCAACATCATTTGCCGGTAATGCCAGCTTTGGTTTTTTGGCTGGTACGATATTGTCAGACGCGCCATTATCAAGAACCGATTTGTTTATTTCCCTGATCCTAACATCCACTATTAATCTCCTTTCCTGACGTCCCTTGAAGGATTGCATTGAAACTGATTAATCGTTTGACCTTAGGATGAGATTAAAGTTCCATTTTAACTGTTGCCCCTCTGTAGGGTTGTCCAGCCTCCTTCGCGGGAATGACGGGAGTGAAGCACTCAACATGAGCAAACGGTTATCAGGTATCCAAAGCATCACAAAGCGAACTCAAATTCAGGCTGTTTAAAAACTCTTCGACAATTTTTGTCAGTTCATTGGTTTTGAGAATCAGGGCGTTACTGAGGTTATGTGTTTGCCGCAAGTGGTCATCCCTAATAGCTTCCTGCGACCAGTCAGAGCTCTTGATTAAAGACATCATGGCATACAGTTCTCCTGGTGAGGATGGAGCATGAGCACCACAGTGGCCATCATCGTCTTCCGCCAGGATGAAAGCATCGGCCCAACAATAGGTTAAGCCCCCCCCTTTCGAATGTGTCATTTCATACAAGTAATAAATGAAGGCCTGTTGAATCGCTTTCCGGCATTGGTCTTTTAAGTCAGACACCAGAACTTTGTCCCTGAATGGTACCTCAAGGGACTTCAGGATGGGTTGGTACTTGTTGATGATATCAAGCCTTTCTTTCTGACTATCCGTTGCTTTCAGAGCATTAAAGCATCGTCGATCCATTGCTTCATATTGATTGATTTTTTCCAATATCTGTTTCAAGTCCGGGCTTTTCTCAAGTTTCCGTTGAAACAGGGCTTCAGCCTTTTCATTAATCACTTTGCTGTTCAGTGAGATGTTCCCCAGGATAATCACCGGACGGTAGTTGCCTTTGCCCGAGTTTAACTGCACAAAGGCAGGGTTGTGCAACAGCAGTCGTTCTATATTCGGAACGCCCTCGGGTTTGTCCGTCCAGGCAATCTCGACGGATAGACTGGCCATTACATTTTTAAGGAATGGCGAATGCCCGTTATGAGGATCAGTGATGAAGAAGGCATTCTCTTTTCTCTCCTGGAAGGTTTCATAAGTTGATTGCCATTGCTGGTTATTTTTTTCCCCGGACATCACCACCTGATACCACTTTTTCAGGCAATGAGCGGCTTTAGTGTTCAGTTCTTCGACCTCTTCCAGACGCATCAAGAGTTTATGATGTTCAACGGCCGTCATAACATATTTGCTATAGGTCGGCACTGGATCCAGCCAACCCGATTCCAGGGCTTCACGGGCAAAGTGAATAACTGAAGGACGGGTCAAATCACTGTTTGCCAATACGTCCACTATTGAGCACAACCACTGGTCAGGGCTTGTTCCGGCCTGGTCGATCATTTTTGAATGGAGTGACTTGAGTAGTTCAGTGACCTGATCTTCATCACTGTTGGACAATATTGGTTTGAGTGCCTCCGACATTGGTTTATAGGGGGGTCTTCCGCCGCCAATCACTTTACCGACCAATGCTTTATCGTCCTCGCTCAATACTTCTGTCTCCAACGACTGCAAGATTGAGACGCCCATGGCAAAACCGGTTAACTCTTTTTCCTCCCAGAGGTTCTTTACTATTTCGAAAGTACTCAGATTTTTTTTTGGCAAGGCATGGTCTGTCTCAAGGGTTTTGTTCAGTTCCTCGAGGCTTATACCATAGGCTTTGGCCAGAGTTTGTAGTTGTGCTAAATCAGCGTCTTTCAGGACATTCTTCAGGAGATTCGTAGCCTTCCTTAACTCAGTGCCAGAGCTACTGACCCACCTGGTGGGCTGGAATTCAGGTGTGATTTCAGTTACCTCTTCAGGTGCTCCGCCCAAGTCCACTGACTCCCAGGTTTGGCCTCTATCCAGGGAACACTCCGCAAAGGAATGGATACGATTATTCATTTGCCGACACGGAATGCCAAAATAACGACAAAAAGCAATGAAAACAGGTACACGATGACGACAGCTCCCTTGACGCCGTGTTACGAGGAAGTGAAAGAAATTTTTATTGCGCTCTGGTGTGGCAGCACCGGAGAATCCTCGGCAATAATCCTTGATCGCCTCAATGCGTTGCGTCGTGTTTTTAGCACTTTTTATTTTCTGCAAAGGCTCCTGCACTTCTTGTGGTTGTTCTTCAATCTCCGTGAGCACTCCCTCCATTACTGTTTTCATACCTTTCGAACAGCGGACGTCAAAACGTGTTGATTGTGCTGGTCGGACTTCTTCAGTACGTGTTTTTTTGCCCGCTTTTCCGGACTCTACGACATAAGCAAATTTAATGCTCTGGTTGATTCTGGACTTTGGAATAGAAACTGTGTGAAGGCCGGTATAACGATCTCTGAACAGAGTAAATGGCAACTCGGGTTTCATGCGCAGGGCTACGATATAGTCGTTGAATGTGAGGCAGGGCAAGGCATATTGACCATTTCTTGATTTCACCACCAAGGTCGCCAGGGTCTGGTCACTGGCTAATGTCACTTCCTGGTCATGCTCTGATAAACGGGCAGGTATGAGAACGTCGACCCCTTGCATCTGTAGATCATTAATATTGATCTGCTGGATATCGCCCTGGGCAGACACATAAATATCCTTTGCCCACCACCGATAATTCGCGGAAGAATGGCTCTGCATATTAAAAATCATATGATCGTCAACGGGTAGCTTCCCCTGAATTTCATAGTCGGTATTCTGGTCCAATGTCCGAGCCGGATCTGGTTTATGGTTTTTTCTCTGAGCCAATGCTGGTGCCTGTTTCTCGTGGACTTGTGGCAGGGATTGCCCGGAAGCCTTATCACCAACAACAGCTGAGGTTTTGTTAATATAATCGCTAACAAAATGGTTCAGCAGATCCCTGATCTGATGCCAGAACTCAGGCCAACACCGAACGTCATCGGCTTTCCACGCCCTTATCCGCAAATCAGCCTCCTGAAGATAAGGCTGGTTAATTGATATTTTCAGCGTGTGTATCTCTTCTTCGGTCGGGGAAAATACGCTACTGGCTTCCACACCCATCTGGCCAAACACACGATCAAACCAGCATTGTTGCCAGTGTCGGTAAAGTGCCCGGGTGAGAATATCGTCCGACTTATCGGGGTTCAGGGAAAGACCGGATGCCTGCCACCTTGCCTTAGCCACCATCCTGATTATTTCTGTTTTGGCTTCCTCTTCAATCAGATCAGAGTCGATATGAATTTCATGTTTTTTTTCATCAACACTGTTGCGATCACTGCTTCTTATCAACCATGGACGACTAATACCAGGTACCACCTGGTTGAACCATTGGCAAAGCCCGGAATGAATTGCTCCTTTGCTCATGGCAAGAGCCGTTGACTCGGGCAGTTCCTTCAGCGATAGGTTGGCGGCCATCAGATAAAGCCGGTAGTGCTGAGTAAGACATTGATGAACGGCTTTTTCGGTAAAATTGCCCCTTCTGTTGATAGCCCTGGCAACATTCTGTAAATCGAGGCTGGTGGGCTGCAATGGCAGGTTTTTCCGTTGCAGGTAAGCCCTTAAACGACAATGTTTTTCAGTCAACATTTTAGCCACGGTTTTTCCCTGCTCGTTTTCTGGCAAGACTTTCCCGGCAATGGTCTGTAATTCGGTCGGGTTATACTGCCGGATCGGCACATTTCGAAAACGTCCTTTCAGTGCCGGTGATAAGGGTTTTCGCCCGCTGTACTCAGGCGGGTTGATGGTGGCAAACAGGTGAAAGCCGGGATGAGCGTCTCCGGCCAGAATATTGTTTAACTCCCCTTCCAGGTGCTGGCTGTCCATCAGATTCATTTCTGAAATGATTACGATGCCGCCATCGACTTTTGCTTTCTGGATCGCTTCACACACTTTGTCCCAGGAACAATCACAGGCGTTCAGGGGAAAGACCTTTGGCATGGTTTCTCCCCGTTCTTCAGCTTGCTGTTTGACACTTTTGATCAGCAGGTTCAGGGTGGCATCCTTACCACGTCCGGCCGGGCCTTCAATCAGCGTTGCCTGACGACCGCTGTGTTTTATCTTGCGATGATAAGCCTGCTGACAGCGGCTTAAATCCTGTGCCAGCTGTTGCACCAACTCAATGATTGCCGATCCGGAGGTATCAAACTCAGGTCGGATTTCTTTGGTTAATGTTCTGAAGTCCTGCAGAATATCTGGCAGGGTGTGGTTATGAACTCTGTCGCGCAGGGTGTTGTCCGGGTGGCAGCAGGCAGCAAACCATATTTCCAGTGCCGAAAGGGCATCCTGTTGAGTCTCGCTGATTTCGGGACCCAGTAGATCCCGGAAACTTTGCTGGATCAAACTGTTCACTTGCTCACAGCTAACACGGTCGTCTTTGGATAACGCGCGATCCAGATACCAGCCCACCCAGCTGCAGATGTCGGTTAAATCCCTGGGGGTAAACTCATGTCCGGGCAACAGCTCCTGATAATATTGCCAGAGTGCCATCACACTCTTGCTGGCCCTGTGTGCAATGTCGTTTATTTGCTGCTCCAGCAAATGCCGTTGTAAATGCCTGACCAGAGCCGGTTCCACCACCCTGTCCCGAAGGAATGCCTGATCCAGGCGTGGGTAGTAAGCTCTGGACAGTTTCTCTTTCAGGGTCGGGTCCATTTGGCGCCCGGCGTAATGATCCGGGTTGCCGGTGAGAATCGCCCGGTGTTTTTCGCTGACCCTGACAGGATGACCATTGACGTAAATGCAGGGTTGCGGTTCCCATAAGCCGTTCAATGATGCCAGCAATCCGGTTTGGGTCAGGTTGGCTTCATCCAGAACCAGGGTGATGTATTCAGCGTCTTTGTCGGATTCGGTACTGGCCCATTCCATCAACGCCCGGTTTTGCTGCACCATAGAGCGGTCGCCGTCGGCGTGTTCCTGCCACTGCCACTGTTTCATCAGGGTCTGTTCACTGTCAGAAGGACCAAGGGAAATGACTGAAGCTTGTCCCGAAGCCCTGGCCATTTTGGCAGAAAAGTAACTTTTCCCGGTGCCGGTTTCTCCCTGCAGGAAGATAACGGGAGAGTCCGTAAGCCGGTCGTGGAGCCGGGATAAGCGACGACTTTCACGATCTTTCTGACTTATCTCGCCGTGATAAAGATCCCGGGCCAGTGCTGACAGGGGCATATCAGCGGAACCCTGCCATTCCAGTGATTCAGAGAGTCGATGTTTTATACGTTCAATGCCTTCAGCCTCCGCATTCGCTGTTCTGGACATGTGAAAACAATCGCTGGCCAGCGCGTGAATGGCATCGGATCGGGTCTGCCCCGATGGCAGAAGTAACAGCCAGCCAGAAGCCAGTGCATCTTGCAAACGTTTAATCTGTCTGGCTGGTCTGATGGCTAGGGATTGCCAGGGTTCCGCTTCCACAAGATCGACTTTCAACTGATACGCTAATGCATCTCGTTTTTGCTCAGGCCCATGGGCCACGATTATGGTACAGAGCCTGTTCAGAATCTCTTTTGCACCCCTTTGTCGAAATGGATTTTCGTAGGTCAGTTGTAATTCTTTAAATCCAGTGTCCTTAAATACTGCCGGATCAAAGGCTCGGGCCAGTGGCCACAGGTTCTGCCTGACAAACTTTCTATCCAGTCGTGGGGCGCTATTGATAATGGCAGCTAACTGATCCGGGTCTACCGAGGCGGCTTGATCCTCATCCGTCGTCTTATCCGGTAACAAGTGCCAACAAGCCACTTTCATAAAATCCCGTACTGACGGATGCTGCCGGGTACCATGGGTGATGAGGCTATTGATGGCCTTGCGCCAGTGGCGGGGCAGGAGCTGTAGAGAGTGGTCAACCTGCTGTGCCCGGCGGGCAGCCAGTATCAGGTTATTCAGTAAACCTGCGGTCATTTCAGGCAGAGGGCTACAAAGGTGGACAGGTACGGTTTTAAAGGCTTTGTAAAGCTGTTTAAGCGCTTGTTCTGGCAGTTCAGTCCGGGCGATATCATACTTGCGGGCATTGATATCCCAGAGATCGACCTCAGGACACGGCTCACCCGTGGTGACCGTCGCATGAAATATTGAAGAGGGGCTTTTCACAGACTCAGGCCAGAGTATTGTCACACGAGCTTTTGGATAGTCTTGCAACTGGCCATTCAGCAACAGAGGTTGCCCAACAATCAGGGGTTCCAGAAGCTGCTGAAGCGTTGGATTGTTTTCCAGTCCCAGCAATATAACTGGCTTGCCAGCGGTTAATGCCTCCTGCAACTTAGTCTGACGGTGTCCAAAATGGGCCTTTTGTTCCGAGGTGATATGGATATTATCAAATAGCTGGCTGAAGCTGGTCTGTTCACTGACCTGAATGACCAGAGGTGAATCCAGCTGCTTATTGATCCAATGACTGGCCTGGGCAGATTGCTGATAAGTGAGGGTACTGAAGGCGATCTGATCTTTGTTTTTTTCCTGTGGGCAGGGCAGAGAGACCTCGTCCTTTTCTGTCAACCCCAGGACTTTCGGCTGATGTTTTGAATCAGCCACCTGAAGTCGGGGCTCCAGGCCGGTGGTCTCGAGAATCGCCTGCAGTGAACCCAGCAAGCGAAACCAGAGTGCCTCAGTGAGGAGAGACGTTACGGTGACTGATCCCCCCGCCCGAATCTGCTCCAACAGTTGGGTGTTAGGGACTGCATAGCCTTCCGGGGCAATGGCAATGGGACTCAGCCATTGGGCAATATTACTCTGGTTGATGATGATGGGGTTGCGTGATGCTTGTTCTTTTTCAAGAGAAGGGGACAGACTGAAAAACAGTGAACGAAGCTCGTTATCTCCCACCGGCATCTGATAAAACTGAACATTGTCGGGTAATGAACAGATCTTGCCATTGCTCTCAAAACACTTCTGAGCCAGCATCTGACGAATCGTCTGTTCAAAGGCCAGATCTTCCCAGTTGGCTCCTTTCAGAATCACCCGCTGTCCGGCCCTTAATGATTCAAGCTTGCCGGGGATGTGCTGGATTCGCCCCTGTTTGTCCACCCCGAGTCCACCCAGCAGTAACTGTCGCCAGTGACTGTGGAGGTGGCAGTCAATTAAAACGGTGTTGTCGTCTTCCGTAGTACTTTTGGCACTGGTGAATTCAGGCACTACTGGAGGAACCTCGTCGATGCTCATTGATGAGTCATTGCCGGTCTGAGTGTCGAACTGCCAGGTATTGTCCGGTCGATTAATTCGTCGCCAGAAATCAGCGCCAGGCGCGTCGTCACGCCTGCCAACCGATGTCAGCTGTGCAGGGTCTGCCACGACCAGCAGAGAAACATGTTCACCCAGAGGGCGTTTCTCCCGGTTGACTTTGTCGAACAGACAGGGGTTATCCGGGTCCAGCAGATCGTTAAATTTGGGCAGTTCATTGCCGGTGAGTTTTCGGATATCAATGACCAGGGTCAGTGGCTTTGAACTTTCAAAGAGCTTGCCTGAACGCAGAGTGTGGCGACCCTCTTTGGAAATGCTCAACCGGGTCACCAGATTAGCCTGTGAGAGGTCATCGGGGTGGGAAATAAGGGAGACATCCCGATTTTTATCGCTGGTCCGGGCAACTAAAAGCTGTCGAACTTCATCATCACTGGCGACAAAACGAAAATCGAAGGCACAAGGGGTTTTTGGGAGCGAGAAATCTGTCGCGGAAACGATTCTTGCCTTGTCAGGAAAGGTTGTCGAAGGTAATGATTTATTGAGTTTGGAGGTGATAACAGGGCTGACCTTTGTAATCTTTAACGGTAAATTCTGCTCTGCTCTGCTGGCTGGCTCGCCGCTCTTTTCGCCGCTCTCAGACACGGCAATATCAAGAAAAGAGTTGTTGTTAATTTTCTCACCAATACGACCATCCATAGCCAATCTCCCAACTGCTATCTGAAGAACTGAATTGAAGTTGTTTGGTAGTTTGACCTTTAGGCAATACGAAAGTTCACTTTTGACAGTCAGCTGCGATCATTGAAGGAAATCACCGATCTCGAAAAAGTCATCATGACCAGATTACTATCAGGTTCTCAACGCGTAAGAAAGTGAAATCAAATCCACGCTGTCCAAAAACTCTTCGGCAATGTTTGTCAGCTTAACGGCACTGAGCACCAGTGCGTTACCGGCGTTCAGTGCCTGCCGCAGGTAGTCTTCCTTTGGGTCCTCAAACAATTCAGAGTCCTCAATCACCTCAATTGCAGACATCATGGCATACAGTTCTTCTGGTGAGGATGGGTCATGAGCACCATAGGAGTGTCGCTCGTCGCAATATTGGATGGAAGCATCGGTCCAACAATAGGTTAAGAAGCCGCCTTTTGTGTGTGTCAATTTATACAGATAATGACTGAAGGCCAGCTGAATCGCCTGCGTGCATTTGTTTTTTAAATCCACCACATCTATCTGCTGTTCAGGTTCCAAAATGTCACCATATTTAGCTTGAAACAGGAGTTCGGCCTTTCTGTCAATCCATGTCCACTCCCAATAAGGTGCCTCCAGGATAATCAACGGACGATGGTTACTGCTGCCCGAAATTAACCTCGGGAAAGCGGGCTGCTGCGCCAGCATTCGTTCTATATTGGGAATGCCCTCTGGCTCGTCTGTCCAGGCGTTCTGTAATAATTGACTGGTAATTTCATATTCAAGGGATGATGAAAAACCATCATAACAATGACTGACGAACGAGGTATCACCTTCTCTCTGTTGGAAGCTTTCATAAGCCTCCCGCCATAACTGACTATTTTTTTCCCTGGAGTATAACTGCTTATACCACTTTTTCAGACAATGAGAGGCTTCAACCTTGAGTTCATCGACGTTTTCCAGACGCACCAATAACCTATGATGTTCACCGGCTTCTTTTGTATATTCCTCATCGGTCACTATTGGATCCAGCCAACCCAATTTCAGGACTTCAAGGGCAAAACGAATAACCGTTGGCTTGGTCAGGTTAATATTTTTCAGTATTTCTACCATTGAATAAGACCAATCCTGAGCGCTCAGGTTGTCCTGATTAATTATTTTTAGATGGAGTAACTTGAGTTGTTCAATGACAGCCTCTTCATCACCGCAGTAAAATATTAATTCTTTCACTGCCCACGCTATCGGTTCAAGTTGCTCCTTGTAATCGCCCGTTGCTTCTTTCCCCAGCGACACGATGATTGAGACGGCCAGGGAAAAACTGACTAAATTTCTTTTCTCCCAAAGGTTACAGATTATGTTGGCAATAATTAGCCAGGCTTCTGGCAATGCACTGTTTGTCTCAAGGGCTTTGTTCAGTTCCTCAAGGCTCATATCACAGGCTTCAGCCAGAGTTTGCTGTTGTGACCAATCAGCAGCTTTCATGAGATCTTTCAGGAAAGCCTTATGCTTCTTTAACTCAGTGATGGAATGACTGGCATTTATGGTGGGCTGAAAATAAGATTGGATGTCTGTTGACGAGACAGGCGCCCCGCCCAGATCCACTGACACCCAGGTTTGGCCTTCATCCACAGAATATTCAGCAAAGCTGTGGATTTTGTTATCCACTATCCGGGATGGAATCCCGAAATAACGACAGAAAGCAACAAAAACAGGCGTACGATGAGCGCAGCTCCCCTGACGTCGTGTTACCAGAAATTTAAAGAAATTGTTATGGCTCTTTGGTTTGGCTTTACCGGAAAACTGTCGGCAATAGTCCGTGATTGCCTCAATTCGTTGCTCCGTGCCTTTGGCGTCTTTTATTTTCTGCAAAGGCACCTGTATTTCGGTCGGTTGTTTTTCAATGGTCTTAAACAGCTTTTTCAGTACGGTTTTCATACCTTTTGAACACTGGGCGTCAAGCTGTGTTAATCGTTGTGGCCGGGCTCCTTCAGGAGGTGTTTTTCTGTCCGGTTTTCTGTGTTCTACGACATAAGTATATGTAAAAACCTGATTGTCTTTGGCCTTCGGAATAAAGACTGTGTGAAGCCCGGTATATCGATCCCTGACCAGTATAAATGGCAAAGCGGGTGTTATACGCAGGGCAACGATATAGTCATTAAACGTCAGGCTGGGCAATCGATTTAGACGACCATTAAGCAATGTCATTGAACAGTCTGCCAGCGTTTGGTTGCTGGCTAAGGTCACTTGCTGTTCATGCTCTGGTAACGGGTCCGGTATGAGGATTTCGATCCCCTCAATGCGTTCAGTCTCCAGATTGCTCAGTTCGACGTCACCCCAGGCAGTCACATTAATATCCCGCGTCATACAGCGATACATATAGGAAGGATGGTGATCCGTCTTAAAAATTTTAAAATCATTAACTTGTTGCAGCTTCAGATTTTCATAGTTCGTTCCCCGGTCCAATACCTCGGAATAAAACTGGTTGATAGGAAGATTAGTACTCCCCGGGCCTTTATTGTTGGTTTTCTGGCCCAATGCCTGACGATCAGTCCGGTTGCTGGAAGGCGTTTTGCTGACCGGGTCTTTATGGCTTTTTCTCCATTTCAATGCTTTAGCCAGCTTCGAGCGGACTTCCGGACGGTATTTTTCAGGAGCGTTATCATTACCAACCGCTAAAGCTTCGTTACTATGATCGTTAACCTGATGGCTCGGCAGATTACTTGTCTGATGCCTCGGCAGATTACTTATCTGATCCCAGAACGCAGGCCACAATTGAACTGCATCGGAGTTCCATGCCCCTATCCGCCGATCCGCCTCTCGAAGATAAGGCTGGGAAGCCGGTAATTTCAACGCTTCTTCCTGTGCTTCCGTCAGGGGGAATACGCTATTAGCGTCCACGCCCGTCTTGCAAAACTTATGTGCAAACCAGCGTTGCTGCCAGTGCCGATACAGTGCCTGGATGAGGATATCGCCGGACTGATCCGGCTTCAGGGAAAGACCGGATGTCTGCCATTTGGCCTGAGCCACCCTCTTGATGATTTCCGCTTTGACTTCCTCTTTATTCAGACGAGCCTTAACACGAATTTCATGGTTTTTTTCATCAATACTGTCGAGGTTACCGGGTCGTATCAACCACGGACGATCAATGTTCGGTAGCGTTTTGTTGAACCATTTGCAAAGTCCGGCATCAAGTGCTCCTTTACCCATGGTAAGAGTCGATGACTCCGGCAGTTCCTCCAGCGACAAGTTGGCGGCCATCAGGTAAAGCCGGTAGTGCTGATTGAGGCATTGATGAAGTGCTTTTTCACTAAAATCGCCTCCTTTTTTGACAGCCATGGCGACATTCTGTAAATCTCGACTGGTGGGCTGTAACGGCAGGTTTTTCCGTTGCAGGCAGGCTCTTAAACGACAATGTTTTTCAGTCAGCTGTTTGGCGACGGATTTCCCTTTTGGGGAGTCTGGCAACACTTTCCCGGCAATGGTCTGCAATTCTGCCGAGTTATACTGGCGGATCGGCAAATGTCGAAAACGTCCTTTCAGCGCCGGTGATAAGGGTTTTCGCCCGCTGTACTCAGGTGGGTTGATGGTGGCAAACAGGTGGAAGCCCGGATGAGCGTCACCGGCCAGAATATCATTTAACTCACCTTCCAGATGCTGGCTGTCGATCAGGTTCATTTCCGAAATAACTACGATGCCGCCCTCTACTTTTGCTTTCTGGATCGCTTCACACACTGTGTCCCAGGAACAATCACAGGCATTCAGGGGAAAAACTTCCGGCACGGTTTCTCCCCGTTGCTTAGCCTGCTTTCTGACACTTTCAATCAACAGGTTCAGCGTGGCATCTTTACCCCGTCCGGCCGGGCCTTCAATCAGCGTTGCCTGTCGTCCGTCGTGTTTTCTGTCGTGATGATAAGCCTGCTGACAGCGGCTTAAATCCTGCCCAAGCTGTTGCGCAAGTTCACGGACTGCCGATCCGGAGGTATCAAACTCAGGTCGGAATTCTTTGGTAAATGCTTCGAAGTCCCGCTGAATACCTGGCAGGATGTGGTTATGAACTTTGTCGCGCAGGCTGTTGTCCAGTTGGTAACGGGCAGCAAACCAGATTTCCAGTGCTGAAAGGGCATCCTGTTGAGTCTCGCTGATTTCGGGACCCAGTAGATCCCGGAAACTTTGCTGGATCAAACTGTTCACTTGCTCACAGCTGGCACTGTCGCCTTCGGACAACGCACGATCCAGATACCAACCCACCCAGCTGCAGATATCGGTTAAATCTCTGGGAGTAAACTCATGGTCGGGCAGCAGCTCCTGGTAATATTGCCAGAGTGCCATCACACTCTTGCTGGCACTGTGTGCAATGTCGTTTATTTGGTGGCGTTGTAACTGATTGCGCAAAGCGGGTTCCACTACTCTGTCCCGAAGAAAAGCCTGATCCAGACGTGGGTAGTAAGCCCTCGGCAGTTTCTCTTTCAGGATCGGGTCCATTTGGCGCCCGGCGTAATGATCGGGATTGCCGGTGAGAATCACCCGGTGTTTTTCGCTGACCTTGACAGGATGACCATTCACATAGATGCAGGGTTGCGGTTCCCATAAGCCGTTCAGTGACGCCAGCAATCCGGCTTTGGCCAGGTTAGCCTCATCCAGCACCAGAGTAATGTATTCTCCGTCTTTGTCGGATTTGGTATTGGCCCATTCCATCAGCGCCCGGTTTTGCTGCGCCATAGAGCGGTCGCCGTCGGCGTGTTGTTGCCACTGCCAGCGTTTCATCAGGCTCTGTTCGCTGTCGGAAGGTCCAAGGGAAATAACTGAAGCTTGTCCCGAAGCCCTGGCTATTTTGGCAGAAAAGTAACTTTTCCCGGTGCCGGTTTCCCCCTGCAGGAATATAACGGGAGAGTCTGTCAGCCGGTCATGGAGCCGGGATAAACGACGGCTTTCACGATCTTCCTGACTCATCTCGCCATGATAAAGATCCCTGGACAGTGCAGACAGGGACTCATCAGCGGAACCCTGCCATTTCAGTGATTCAGACAGCTGATTTTTTATACGTTCAATGCCTTCTGTCTCAGAACTCGCTGTTCTGGCCATACGAAAACAATCGCTGGCCAGGCCGTGGATGGCATCGGATCGGGTTTGCCCTGAGTGCAAAGGTAACTGCCAGCCACAAGCCAGTGCATCTTGTAAGCGTTTAATCTGTCTGGCTGGCTCGATAGATAAGGATTGCCAAGGCTTTGTTGCCGCCGGATCGACTGCCAACTGATAGGCTATAGCATCCCGTTGTTTTTCAGGCGCATGGGCCAGGATCATGGCACAGAGCCTGTCCATAACGTCTTTTTCACCTTGCTCTGGAAATGGACTTTTATAGGACAGTTGTAATTCGATACCTTTAAAGACTGCCGGGTCAAAGGCTCGGGCCAGTGGCCACAGGTTCTGTTCCACAAACACTCTATTCAATGGCAGGGCACTGTTGATGATGGCGTTTAACCGATCCGGGTCTACCGAGGCGGCTTGATCCTGGTCCGGCGTCTTATCCGGTAACAGGTGCCAACAGGCTACTTTCATAAAATCCCGCACTGAAGGATGCTGTCGGGTACCATGGGTGATGAGGCTATTGATGGCCTTGCGCCAGTGGCGGGGCAGGAGCTGTAGAGAGTGGTCAACCTGCTGTGCCCGGCGGGCAGCCAGTATCAAGTTATTCAGTAAACCTGCGGTCATTTCAGGCAGAGGGCTACAAAGGTGGACAGGTACGGTTTTAAAGGCTTTGTAAAGCTGTTTAAGCGCTTGTTCTGGCAGTTCAGTCCGGGCGATATCATACTTGCGGGCATTGATATCCCAGAGATCGACATCAGGACACGGCTCACCCGTGGTGACCGTCGCATGAAATATTGAAGAGGGGCTTTTCACAGACTCAGGCCAGAGTATTGTCACACGAGCTTTTGGATAGTCTTGCAACTGGCCATTCAGCAACAGAGGTTGGCCAACAATCAGGGGTTCCAGAAGCTGCTGAAGCGTTGGATTGTTTTCCAGTCCCAGCAATATAACTGGCTTGCCAGCGGTTAATGCCTCCTGCAACTTAGTCTGACGGTGTCCGAAATGGGCCTTTTGTTCCGAGGTGATATGGATATTATCAAATAGCTGGCTGAAGCTGGTCTGTTCACTGACCTGAATGACCAGAGGTGAATCCGGCTGCTTATTGGTCCAATGACTGGCCTGGGCAGATTGCTGATAAGTGAGGCTGCTGAACGCGATCTGATCTTTGTTTTTTTCCTGTGGGCAGGACAGAGAGACCTCATCGTTTTCTGTCAACCCCAGGACTTTCGGCTGATGTTTTGAATCAGCCACCTGAAGTCGGGGCTCCAGACCGGTGGTCTTACGAATCGCCTGCAGTGAACCCAGCAAGCGAAACCAGAGTGCCTCAGTGAGGGGAGACGTTACGGTGACTGATCCCCCCGCCCGAATCTGTTCCAACAGACAGGTGTTAGGGGTTGCATAGCCTTCCGGGGTAATGGCAATGGGACCCAGCCATTGGGCAATATTACTCTGGTTGATGATGATGGGGTTGCGTGATGCTTGTTCTTTGTCAAGTGAAGGGTACAGACTTTGGAACAGTGAACGAAGCTCGTTATTCCCTACCGGCATCTGATAAAACTGAACATTGTCGGGTAATGAACAGATCTTGCCATTGCTCTCAAAACACTTCTGCGCCAGCATCTGACGAATCGTCTGTTCAAAGGCCAGATCTTCCCAGTTGGCTCCTTTCAGAATCACCCGCTGTCCGGCCCTTAATGATTCAAGCCTGCCGGGGATGTGCTGGATTCGCCCCTGTTTGTCGACTCCGGGGCCACCCAGCAGTAACTGTCGCCAGTGACTGTGGAGGTGGCAGTCAATTAAAACGGTGTTGTCGTCTTCCGTAGTACTTTTGGCACTGGTGAATTCAGGTACTACTGGAGGAACCTCGTCGATGCTCATTGATGAGTTATTGCCGGTCTGAGTGTCAAACTGCCAGGTATTGTCCGGTCGATTAATTCGTCGCCAGAAATCAGCGCCAGGCGCGTCGTCACGCCTGCCAACCGATGTCAGCTGTGCAGGGTCTGCCACGACCAGCAGAGAAACATGTTCACCCAGAGGGCGTTTCTCCCGGTTGACTTTGTCGAACAGACAGGGGTTATCCGGGTCCAGCAGATCGTTAAATTTGGGCAGTTCATTGCCGGTGAGTTTTCGGATATCAATGACCAGGGTCAGTGGCTTTGAACTTTCAAAGAGCTTGCCTGAACGCAGAGTGTGGCGACCCTCTTTGGAAATGCTCAACCGGGTCACCAGATTAGCCTGTGAGAGGTCATCGGGGTGGGAAATAAGGGAGACATCCCGATTTTTATCGCTGGTCTGGGCAACTAAAAGCTGTCGAATCTCATCATCACTGGCGACAAAACGAAAATCAAAGGCATAAGGGGTCTTTGGGAGCGAGGAATCTGTTGCGGAAACGATTCTTGCTTTGTCTGGAAAGGTTGTCGAAGGTAATGATTTATTGAGTTTGGAGGCGATACCAGGGTAGACCTTTACAACCTTTAACGGTAAATCCTGCTCTGCTTTCCTGGCTGGCTCGACACTCTTTTCGTCGCTCTTTTCGCCACTCTCAGACACGGCAATACCAAGAAAAGAGTTGTTGTCAATTTTCTCACCAATACGACCATCCATAGCCAATCTCCCAACTGCCATCTGAAGAACTGAATTGAAGTTGTTTGGTATTTTGACCTTTAGACAATACGAAAGTTCACTTTTGACAGTCAGCTGTGATCATTGAAGGAAATCACCGATCTCGAAAAACTCATCATGACCAGATTACTATCAGGTTCTCAACGCGTAAGAAAGTGAAACCAAATCCACGCTTTTCAAAAACTCTTCGGCAATCTTTGTCAGCTCACCGGCACTGAGCACCAGTGCATTACCGGCGTTCAGTGCCTGCCGTAGGTAGTCTTCCTTTGGGTCCACAGACAATTCAGAGTCCTTAATTTCAGACATCATGGCATACAGTTCTTCTGGTGAAGATGGGTCATGAGCACCATAGGAGTGAAGCTCGCCGCAACATTGGATGGAAGCATCGCTCCAACAATAGGTTAAACAGCCGCCTTTTGTGTGTGTCAATTGATACAAATAATGACTGAAGGCCAGCTGAATCGCCTGCGTGCATTTGTTTTTTGAATCCTCCACATCTATCTGCTGTTCAGGTTTCAAAATGTCCCCATATTCAGCTTGAAACAGAAATTTGGCCTTTCTGTTAATCGATGTGCTCTCCCAGTGAGGTGCTCCCAGGATAATCAACGGACGGTGGTTGCCACTGCCCGAGATTAACCTCGGAAAAGCAGGCTGCTGCGCCAGCATTCGTTCTATATTGGGAATGCCCTCAGGCTCGTCTGTCCACGCGTTCTGTAATAATTGATTGGTAATTTCAGATTCAAGGGATGATGAAAAACCATCATGACAATGACTGACGAACGAGGTATCACCTTCTCTCTGTTGGAAGCTTTCATAGGCCTCCTGCCATAACTGACTATTTTTTTCCCTGAACAACAACTGCGTATACCACTTTTTCAGGCAATGAGTGGCTTCAACCCTCAGCTCATCAACGCTTTCCAGACACACCAATAGCGTATGATGTTCATCGGCTTCTTCTATATATTCCTCATCGTTCAGTACTGGATCCAGCCAACCCGATTTCAGGACTTCAAGGGCAAAGCGAATAACCGATGGCTTGGTCAGGTCAATGTCTTCCAGTATTTCTAGCATTGAAGAACACCAATGGTGAGCGCTCAGGTCATCCTGATTAATTATTTTTGAATGGAGTAACTTGAGTTGTTCAATGACCTGCCCTTCATCACCGTCGGACAATATTTTTACCACTGCCTCCATTATCGGTTCAAGTTGCTTCTTGTAATCGCCCGATGCTTCTTTCCCCTGCGACACGATGATTGAGACGGCCAGGGAAAAACTGATTAAATCTCCTTTCTCCCAAAGGTTCCCGATTATGTTGGAAATAATTAGCTTGGCTTCTGGCAATGCACTGTCTCTCTCAAGGGCATTTTTCAGTTCCTCAAGGCTCATATCACAGGCTTTAGCCAGAGTCTGCTGTTGTGACCAATCAGAACCTTTCATGAGATCTTTCAGGAAAGCTTTATGCTTCTTTAACTCAGTGCTGGAATGAATGACATTTTTGGTGGACTCGTAGACACATTCGATCTCTGTTTTCTCGACGGGTGCCCCGCCGAGATCCATTGACACCCAGGTTTGACCTTCATCCACGGAATATTCAGCAAAGCTGTGGATTCTGCTATCCACTATCCGGGATGGAATCCCGAAATAACGACAGAAAGCAACAAAAACAGGCGTACGATGACGGCAGCTCCCTTGCCGTTGTTTTATCAGAAATTTAAAGAAATTCTTTTGGCTCGCTGGTGTGGTTTTACCGGAAAACTGTTGGCAATACTCCGTGATCGCCTCAATTCGTTGCTCTGTGCCTTCGGCGTCTTTTATTTTCTGCAAAGGCACCTGTATTTCGGTCGGTTGTTTTTTAATGGTCTTAAACAGTTTGTTCAAGACGGTTTTCATACCTTCTGAACACCGGACGTCAAGGCTTGTTAATCGTTCTGGCCGGGCTTCTTCAGGAAGTGTTTTTCTGCCCGGTTCTCTGTGTTCTACGACATAAGCAAAGTCAAAACGTTGGTTGTCTTTGGCCTCCGGAATCCGTAATGTGTGAATCCCGGTATATCGATCCCTGACCAGCTTAAATGGCAAAGCGGGTGTTATACGCAAGGCAACGATATAGTCGTTAAACGTCAGGCTGGGCAATGTAGCTAGACGACCCTTCCTCAATGATCCCGAAAATCTTGCCAGCGCTTGATTGCTGGCTAAGGTCACTTCCTGGTCGCACTCTGTTAATGGATCCGGACTGAGAGTTTCGACACCCTCAATGTCTTGAGCCTCAAGAAAGGTCAGTTCGACATCACCCCAGGCAGTCACTTTGACATCCCGCACCACCGAGCGATACATATGGGAAGGCTGGTTATGCGGTTTAAAAATTTTATAATCGTTAACTTGTCGCAGCTCCAGATTCTCATAGTTCGTTATCTGGTCCAATACCGCAGGAGAAGACTGATCGGTTGGAAGAGCACTGCTCACCGGGCCTTTATTGTTCGTTCTCTGTTTCAATGCCTGAGGATCAGGCTCTTTGATGGGAGGCGTTCTGTTCTCCAGGCCTTTAATGCTTTTTCTCCGTTTTAATAACCTAGCCAGCTTCGAGCGGGCTTTCAGACGGTATTTTTCAGGAGCCTTATCACTACCAACCGCTAAAGCTTCGTTACTATGATCCTCAACCTGTTGGCTCGACAGATTACTTATCTGATGCCAGAACGCAGGCCACAATTGAACTGCATCGGAGTTCCATGCTTCTATCCGCCGATCCGCCTCTTGAAGATAAGGCTGGGAAGCCGTTAATTTCAGGGTTTGTTGCTGTTCTTCCGTCAGTGGAAATACGTTATTAGCGTCCATGCCCATCTCGCAAAACTTATGCGCAAACCAGCGTTGCTGCCAGTGCCGATACAGTGCCTGGATGAGCAAATCGTCCGACTCATCCGGCTTCAGGGAAAGACCGGATGCCTGCCATCTGGCCTGAGCCATCCTTTTGATGATTTCCGCTTTGACGTCCGCTTTATTCGGACGAGCCTTAACACGAATTTCATGGTTTTTTTCATCAATACTGTCGAGGTTACCGGGTCGTATCAACCAGGGACGATCAATGTTCGGTACCGTTTTGTTGAACCATTTACAAAGTCGGGAATCAAGTGCTCCTTTAGCCATGGCAAGAGTCGATGATTCGGGCAGTTCCTCCAGGGACAGGTTGGCGGCCATCAGGTAAAGCCGGTAGTGCTGATTGAAGCATTGATGAAGGGCTTTTTCGCTAAAATCGCCTCCTGTTTTGACAGCCATGGCGACATTCTGTAAATCGCGACTGGTGGGCTGTAACGGCAGGTTTTTCCGTTGCAGGCAGGCTCTTAAACGACAATGTTTTTCAGTCAGCTGTTTGGCGACGGATTTCCCTTTTGGGGAGTCTGGCAACACTTTCCCGGCAATGGTCTGCAATTCTGCCGAGTTATACTGGCGGATCGGCAAATGTCGAAAACGTCCTTTCAGCGCCGGTGATAAGGGTTTTCGTCCGCTGTACTCAGGTGGGTTAATGGTGGCGAACAGGTGGAAACCCGGATGAGCGTCTCCGGCCAGAATATCATTTAACTCACCTTCCAGATGCTGGCTGTCGATCAGGTTCATTTCCGAAATAACTACGATGCCGCCCTCTACTTTTGCTTTCTGGATCACTTCACACAGTTGCTCCCAGGAACAATCACAGGCATTCAGGGGAAAGACCTCTGGCATGGTTTTTCCCCGTTGCTTAGCCTGCTTTCTGACACTTTCAATCAACAGGTTCAGCGTGGCATCTTTACCCCGTCCGGCCGGGCCTTCAATCAGCGTTGCCTGACGACCGCCGTGTTTTATCTCGTGACGATAAGCCTGCTGACAGCGGCTTAAATCCTGTCCCAGCCGTTGCACCAGTTCAATGACTGCCGATCCGGAGGTATCAAACTCAGGTCGGAATTCTTTGGTGAATGCTTCGAAGTCCCGCTGAATATCCGGCAAGGTGTGGTTATGAACTCTGTCGCGCAGGGTGTTGTCCGGGTGGTAGCGGGCAGCAAACCATATTTCCAGTGCCGCAAGTGCATCCTGTTGAGTCTCGCTGATTTCGGGACCCAACACATCCCGAAAACTTTGCTGGATCAAACTGTTCACTTGCTCACAGCTGGCACTGTCGCCTTCGGACAACGCTCGATCCAGATACCAACCCACCCAGCTGCAGATATCGGTTAAATCCCTGGGGGTAAACTCATGCTCGGGCAACAGCTCCTGATAATATTGCCAGAGTGTCATCACACTCTTGCTGGCACTGTGTGCAATGTCGTTTATTTGATGCCGTTGTAACTGATTGAGCAAAGCGGGTTCCACTACTCTGTCTCGAAGGAAAGCCTGATCCAGACGTGGGTAGTAAGCCCTGGGCAGTTTCTCTTTCAGGGTCGGGTCCATTTGGCGCCCGGCGTAATGATCGGGGTTGCCGGTGAGAATTACCCGGTGTTTTTCGCTGACTTTGACAGGATGACCATTCACGTAGATGCAGGGTTCCGGTTCCCATAAGCCGTTCAGTGACGCCAGCAGTCCGGCTTCGGCCAGGTTGGCTTCATCCAGAACCAGGGTTACGTATTCTCCGTCTTTGTCGGATTTGGTATTGGCCCATTCCATCAGCGCCCGGTTTTGCGGCACCATAGAGCGGTCGCCGTCGGCGTGTTGTTGCCACTGCCAGCGTTTCATCAGGGTCTGTTCGCTGTCGGAAGGTCCAAGGGAAATGACTGAAGCTTGTCCCGAAGCCCTGGCCATCTTCGCTGAAAAATAACTTTTCCCGGTGCCGGTTTCTCCCTGCAGGAAGATAACGGGAGAGTCCATAAGCCGGTCGTGGAGCCGGGATAAACGACGGCTTTCACGATCTTCCTGACTCATCTCGCCATAATAAAGATCCCTGGCCAGTGCAGACAGGGGCTCATCAGCGGAACCCTGCCATTTCAGTAATTCAGAGAGTCGATGTTTTATACGTTCAATGCCTTCTGCCTCCGCATTCGCTGTTCTGGATATGTGAAAACAATCGGTGGCCAGCGCGTGAATGGTATTGGATCGGGTCTGCCCCGATGGCAGAAGTAACTGCCAGCCAGAAGCCAGTGCATCTTGCAAACGTTTAATCTGTCTGGTTGGCTTGATGGCCAGGGATTGCCAGGGCTTTGTTGCCGCCGGATCGACTGCCAGCTGATAGGCTATAGCATCCCGTTGTTTTTCAGGCGCGTGGGCCAGGATCATGGCACAGAGCCTGTCCATAAAGTCTTTTTTTCCCTGCTTTGGAAACGGACTTTCATAGGACAGTTGTAATTCGGCATCTTTAAACACTGCCGGGTCAAAGGCTCGGGCCAGTGGCCACAGGTTCTGCCTGACAAACTTTCTATCCAAACGTTGGGCGCTATTGATGATGGCAGCTAACTGATCCGGGTCTACCGAGGCGGTTTGATCCTCATCCAGCGTCTTATCCCGTAACAAGTGCCAACAAGCCACTTTCATAAAATCCCGCACGGACGGATGCTGTCGGGTGCCATGGGTGATGACGCTATTGATGGCCTTGCGCCAGTGGCGGGGCAGGAGCTGCAGGGAGTGGTCAACCTGCTGTGCCTGCCGGGCAGCCAGTATCAGATTATTCAACAGCCCTTCGGTTATTTCTGGCAGAGGGCTACAAAGGTTGCCAGGTATGGTTTTAAAAGCTTGGTAAAGTGAGTGAAGCGCTTGTTCTGGCAGGTCAGTCCGGGCGATACCATGCTTGCGGGCACTGATACCCCAGAGATCGACCTCAGGGCACGGCTCACCCCTGGCGACCATCGAATGAAATATTGAAGATATGCTTTTTGCAGACTCAGGCCAGAGTATTTTGATATGAGCTTTTGGATAGGCCTGCAATTGGCCATTCACCAACAGAGGTTGCCTGATAATCAGGGGTTCCAGAAGCTGCTGCAGCGTTGGATTACTCTCCAGCCCCCGGAATACGACCGGCTTGCCAGCGGTTAATGCCTCCTGCAACGCAGTCTTGCGATGTCCAAAATGGGCCTTTTGTTCCGAGGTGATATGGATATTATCAAATAGCTGGCTGAATCGGGTCTGTTCATTGACCTGAATGACCAGAGGTGAGTCCGGCTGCTTATTGATCCAATGACTGGCCTGGGCAGATTGCTGATAAGTGAGGGTGCTGAACGCGATCTGATCTTTGTTTTTTTCCTGTGGGCAGGACAGAGAGACCTCGTCCTTTTCTGTCAATCCCAGGACTTTCGGCTGATGTTTTGAATCAGTCACCTGAAGTCGGGGCTCCAGGCCGGTGGTCTCGCGAATCGCCTGCAGTGAACCCAGCAAGCGAAACCAGAGTGCCTCAGTAAGGGGAGAGGTTACGGTAACTGATCCCCCCGCCCGAACCTGTTCCAACAGACAGGTGTTAGGGATTGCATAGCCTTCCGGGGCAATGGCAATGGGACTCAGCCATTGGGCAATATTACTCTGGTTGATGATGATGGGGTTGCGTGATGCTTGTTCTTTTTCAAGAGAAGGGGACAGACTGAAAAACAGTGAACGAAGCTCGTTATCTCCCACCGGCATCTGATAAAACTGAACATTGTCGGGTAATGAACAGATCTTGCCATTGCTCTCAAAACACTTCTGAGCCAGCATCTGACGAATCGTCTGTTCAAAGGCCAGATCTTCCCAGTTGGCTCCTTTCAGAATCACCCGCTGTCCGGCCCTTAATGATTCAAGCCTGCCGGGGATGTGCTGGATTCGCCCCTGTTTGTCCACCCCGAGTCCACCCAGCAGTAACTGTCGCCAGTGACTGTGCAAGTGGCAGTTAATTAAAACGGTATTGTCGTCATCCGTAGCACTTTTGGCACTGGTGAATTCAGGCAATAAGGGAGGAACCTTGTCGATCTCCATCGATGGGCTATTGCCGGTCTGAGTGTCGAACTGCCAGGTATTGCCCGGTCGATTAATTCGTCGCCAGAAATCAGCGCCCGGTGCGTCAGCCCCCGGTGCGTCGGCCACCGATGCGTCATCACGCCTGCCAACCGATGCCAGCTGTGCAGGGTCTGCCAAGACCAGCAGAGAAACATGTTCACCCAGAGGGCGTTTCTCCTGGTTGACTTTGTCGAACAGACAGGGGTTATCCGGGTCCAGCAGATCGTTAAATCTGGGCAGTTCATCACTGGTGAGTTTTCGGATATCCATGACCAGGGTCAGTGGCTTTGAACTTTCAAAGAGCTTACCTGAACGCAGACTGTGGTGACCCTCTTTGGAAATGCTCAACCGGGTCACCAGATTAGCCTGTGAGAGGTCATCGGGATGGGAAATAAGGGTGACATCCCGATTTTTATCGCTGGTCTGGGCAACTAAAAGTTGTCGAACCTCATCATCACTGGCGACAAAACGAAAATCGAAGGCATGAGGGGTCTTTTGGAGCGAGGAATCTGTTGCGGAAACGATTCTTGCTTTGTCTGGAAAGGTTGTCGAAGGTGACGATTTACTGAGTTTGGAGGTGATACCAGAGCTGACCTTTGTAATCTTTAACGGTAAACCCTGCTCTGCTCTAATGGCTGGCATGTCACTCTTTTCAGCACTCTCAGACAGGCCAATATCAAAAACAGGGTTGTTGTCAATTTTCCCACCAATACGACCATCCATAGCCAATCTCCCAACTACCATTTGAAGAACTGAATTGAAGTTGTTTGGTAGTTTGACCTTTAGACAATACGAAAGTTCCTTTTTGACAGTGAGCCGTGATCATTGAAGGCAATTACCGATCTCGAAAAATTCATCATGAACAGACTGCTACCAGAAACCCATCACGCCTCAAAGCGAATCAAAATTAGCGCTGTTCAAAAACTCATTGGCAATGATTGTCAGCTCATCGGATTTGAGCACCAGTGCGTTATCGGCGTTGAGTGCCTGCCGTAAATAGTCACCCTTTAGAGAGTCCACAAACAATCTGGATGGAGAGTCCATACACCATTTAGAGCCGTCAATTTCAGACATCATGACATACAGCTCTTCTGGTGAGGATGGATCATGAGCACCATAGGAGTATCTCTCGTTGCAACATTTGATGTAAGCATCGGCCCAACAATAGGTTAAGCAGCCGCCTTTTGAGTGTGTCAATTGATACAGATAATGACTGAAGGCCTTTTGAATCAAATCCTCGAATTCTTTATTTAAAAGCAGCGGGTCTACTATCCCTTTACGATCCAAAATGACCGCATATTGACTTTGCAAGAGATCTCCGGCCTTTTTGTAAATCGATGTGAACTCCCAGGAAGGTTTCCCCAGGATAATCACCGGACGATGGTTCCCCCTGCCAGAGATTGACCTCGGAAAAGCGGGCTGCTGCGCCAGCATTCGTTCTATATTGGGAATGCCCTCAGGTTCGTCTGTCCATGCGTTCTTTAAGAGTCGATGGGTAATTTCATATTCAAGGAATGATGAAAACCCATCATAACAATGATCGACGAACGAGGTACCTTTTCTCCGTTGGAAGTCTTCATAAGTCTTCTGCCATAACTGACTATTTTTTTCCCTGAAGAACAACTGCTTATACCACTTTTTCAGGCAATGAGTGGCTTCAACCCTGAGCTCATCGACGCTTTTCAGACGCACCAATAGCCTATGATGTTTATCGGCGTTTTCTATATATGTCTCATCGTTCAGGATTGGATCCAGCCAACCCGATTTCAGGACTTCAAGGGCAAAGCGAATAAACGATGGCTTGGTCAGGTCGCTACCTTCCAGTATTCCTGCCATTGAGGAACACCAATGGTGAGCGCTCAGGTCATCCTGATTAATTATTTTTGAATGGAGTAACTTGAGTTGTTCAATGACACGCTGTTTATCATCGCGGTACAATATTATTCGTTTCACTGCCTTCGATATCGGTTCAAGTTGCTTCTTGTAATCGCCCGATGCTTCTTTCCCCAGCGACACGATGATTGAGACGGCCAGGGAAAAACTGATTAAATCTCTTTGTTCCCAAAGGTTCCTGATTATGTTGGAAATAATTAGCCAGGCTTCTGGCAATGCGCTGTTTTTATCAAGGGCTTTGTTCAGTTCCTCAAGGCTCATATCACAGGCTTTAGCCAGAGTTTGCTTTTGTGACAAATCAGCACCTTTCATGAGATCTTTCAGAAAAGCTTTATGCTTCTTTAACTCATTGCTGGAATGAATGACATTTGTGGTGGTCTGGCGGACAGATTCGATGTCTGTTTTCTTGACGGGTGCCCCGCCGAGATCCACTGACACCCAGGTTTGGCCTTCATCCACGGAATATTCAGCAAAGCTGTGGATATTGCTATTCACTATCCGGGATGGAATCCCGAAATAACGACAGAAAGCAACAAAAACAGGCGTACGATGACGGCAGCTCCCCTGCCGTTGTGTTACCAGAAATTTAAAGAAATTCTTATGGCCCGCTGGTGTGGTTTTACCGGAAAAGTGTTGGCAATACTCCGTGATCGCCTCAATTCGTTGCTCTGTGTCTTTGGCGTTTTTTATTTTCTGCAAAGGCACCTGTATTTCGGTCGGTTGTTTTTCAATGGTCTTAAACAGTTTGTTCAATACGGTTTTCATACCTTCTGAACACCGGGCATCAAGGTTTGTCAATCGTTCTGGCCGGGCTTCTTCAGGAAGTGTTTTTCTGCCCGGTTCTCTGTGTTCTACGACGTAATCAAAGGCAAAACGCTGGTTGGCTTCGGCCTCCGGAATCCATAATAAGTGAAGCCCGGTATATTGATCCCTGAACAGCGTAAATGACAAATCGGGTTCTATACGCAAGGCAACGATATAGTCGTAAAACTTCAGGCTGGGCAATATAAATAGACGTTCCTTCCCCAATGATGCCGAAAATCTTGCCAGCGCTTGATTGCTGGCTAAGGTCACTTCCTGGTCGCACTCTGTTAATGGATCCGGACTGAGAGTTTCGACACCCTCAATGTCTTGAACCTCAAGAAAGGTCAGTTCGACATCACCCCAGGCAGTCACTTTGACATCCCGCACCGCCGAGCGATACATATGGGAAGGCTGGTTATGCGGTTTAAAAATTTTATAATCGTTAACTTGTCGCAGCTCCAGATTCTCATAGTTCGTTATCTGGTCCAATAACGCAGGAGAATAATGGTCGGTTGGAGGAGTGCTGCTCACTGGGTCTTTATCGTTCGTTCCCTGTTTCAATGCCTGAGGATCAGGCTGTCTGACGGGAGATGTTTTGCTCACCGGGCCTTTATTGTTCTTTCTCTGTTTCAATGCCTGAGGATCAGGCTGTCTGACGGGAGATGTTTTGCTCACCGGGCCTTTATTGTTCTTTCTCTGTTTCAATGCCTGAGGATCAGGCTGTCTGACGGGAGATGTTTTGCTCACCGGGCCTTTATTGTTCTTTCTCTGTTTCAATGCCTGAGGATCAGGCTGTCTGACGGGAGATGTTTTGCTCACCGGGCCTTTATTGTTCTTTCTCTGTTTCAATGCCTGAGGATCAGGCTCTTTGTTGGGAGGCGTTCTGCTCTCCGGACCTTTAAGGCTTTTTCTCCGTTTTAATAACTTAGCCAGTTTCGAGCGGGCTTTCAGACGGTATTTTTCAGGAGCCTTATCACTACCAACCGCTAAAGCTTCGTTACTATGATCCTCAACCTGTTGGCTCGACAGATTACTTATCTGATGCCAGAACGCAGGCCACAATTGAACTGCATCGGAGTTCCATGCTTCTATCCGCCGATCCGCCTCTTGAAGATAAGGCTGGGAAGCCGTTAATTTCAGGGTTTGTTGCTGTTCTTCCGTCAGTGGAAATACGTTATTAGCGTCCATGCCCATCTCGCAAAACTTATGCGCAAACCAGCGTTGCTGCCAGTGCCGATACAGTGCCTGGATGAGCAAATCGTCCGACTCATCCGGCTTCAGGGAAAGACCGGATGCCTGCCATCTGGCCTGGGCCATCCTTTTGATGATTTCCGCTTTGACGTCCGCTTTATTCGGACGAGCCTTAACACGAATTTCATGGTTTTTTTCATCAATACTGTCGAGGTTACCGGGTCGTATCAACCAGGGACGATCAATGTCCGGTAGCGTTTTGTTGAACCATTTGCAAAGTCGGGAATCAAGTGCTCCTTTAGCCATGGCAAGAGTCGATGATTCGGGCAGTTCCTCCAGGGACAGGTTGGCGGCCATCAGGTAAAGCCGGTAGTGCTGATTGAAGCATTGATGAAGGGCTTTTTCGCTAAAATCGCCTCCTGTTTTGACAGCCATGGCGACATTCTGTAAATCGCGACTGGTGGGCTGTAACGGCAGGTTTTTCCGTTGCAGGCAGGCTCTTAAACGACAATGTTTTTCAGTCAGCTGCATGGCGACGGATTTCCCTTTTGGGGAGTCTGGCAACACTTTCCCGGCAATGGTCTGCAATTCTGCCGAGTTATACTGGCGGATCGGCAAATGCCGAAAACGTCCTTTCAGCGCCGGTGATAAGGGTTTTCGTCCGCTGTACTCAGGTGGGTTAATGGTGGCGAACAGGTGGAAACCCGGATGAGCGTCTCCGGCCAGAATATCATTTAACTCACCTTCCAGATGCTGGCTGTCGATCAGGTTCATTTCCGAAATAACTACGATGCCGCCCTCTACTTTTGCTTTCTGGATCACTTCACACAGTTGCTCCCAGGAACAATCACAGGCATTCAGGGGAAAGACCTCTGGCATGGTTTTTCCCCGTTGCTTAGCCTGCTTTCTGACACTTTCAATCAACAGGTTCAGCGTGGCATCTTTACCCCGTCCGGCCGGGCCTTCAATCAGCGTTGCCTGACGACCGCCGTGTTTTATCTCGCGATGATAAGCCTGCTGACAGCGGCTTAAATCCTGTCCCAGCCGTTGCACCAGCTCAATGACTGCCGATCCGGAGGTATCAAACTCAGGTCGGAATTCTTTGGTGAATGCTTCGAAGTCCCGCTGAATATCCGGCAAGGTGTGGTTATGAACTGTGTCGCGCAGGGTGTTGTCCGGGTGGTAGCGGGCAGCAAACCATATTTCCAGTGCCGCAAGTGCATCCTGTTGAGTCTCGCTGATTTCGGGACCCAACACATCCCGAAAACTTTGCTGGATCAAACTGTTGATTTGCTCAGGAGTAACACTGCCAACTGCTGGCTGAGCACAATCAAGATACCAACCCACCCAGCTGCAGATATCGGTTAAATCCCTGGGGGTAAACTCATGGTCGGGCAACAGCTCCTGATAATATTGCCACAATGCCATCACACTTTTGCTGGCCCTGTGTGCAATGTCGTTTATTTTGTGGCGCTGTAAATGATTGAGCAAAGCCGGTTCTACTACTCTGTCCCGAAGGAAAGCCTGATCCAGACGTGGGTAGTAAGCCTTGGGCAGTTTCTCTTTCAGGGTCGGGTCCATTTGGCGCCCGGCGTAATGATCGGGGTTGCCGGTGAGAATTACCCGGTGTTTTTCGCTGACTTTGACAGGATGACCATTCACGTAGATGCAGGGTTCCGGTTCCCATAAGCCGTTCAGTGACGCCAGCAGTCCGGCTTCGGCCAGGTTGGCTTCATCCAGAACCAGGGTTACGTATTCTCCGTCTTTGTCGGATTTGGTATTGGCCCATTCCATCAGCGCCCGGTTTTGCGGCACCATAGAGCGGTCGCCGTCGGCGTGTTGTTGCCACTGCCAGCGTTTCATCAGGGTCTGTTCGCTGTCGGAAGGTCCAAGGGAAATGACTGAAGCTTGTCCCGAAGCCTTGGCCAATTTGGCAGAAAAGTAACTTTTCCCTGTGCCGGTTTCCCCCTGCAGGAATATAACGGGAGAGTCTGTCAGCCTGTCATGGAGCCGGGATAAACGACGGCTTTCACGATCTTCCTGACTCATCTCGCCATAATAAAGATCCCTGGCCAGTGCAGACAGGGGCTCATCAGCGGAACCCTGCCATTTCAGTAATTCAGAGAGTCGATGTTTTATACGTTCAATGCCTTCTGCCTCCGCATTCGCTGTTCTGGATATGTGAAAACAATCGGTGGCCAGCGCGTGAATGGTATTGGATCGGGTCTGCCCCGATGGCAGAAGTAACTGCCAGCCAGAAGCCAGTGCATCTTGCAAACGTTTAATCTGTCTGGTTGGCTTGATGGCCAGGGATTGCCAGGGCTTTGTTGCCGCCGGATCGACTGCCAGCTGATAGGCTATAGCATCCCGTTGTTTTTCAGGCGCGTGGGCCAGGATCATGGCACAGAGCCTGTCCATAAAGTCTTTTTTTCCCTGCTTTGGAAACGGACTTTCATAGGACAGTTGTAATTCGGCATCTTTAAACACTGCCGGGTCAAAGGCTCGGGCCAGTGGCCACAGGTTCTGCCTGACAAACTTTCTATCCAAACGTTGGGCGCTATTGATGATGGCAGCTAACTGATCCGGGTCTACCGAGGCGGTTTGATCCTCATCCAGCGTCTTATCCCGTAACAAGTGCCAACAAGCCACTTTCATAAAATCCCGCACGGACGGATGCTGTCGGGTGCCATGGGTGATGACGCTATTGATGGCCTTGCGCCAGTGGCGGGGCAGGAGCTGCAGGGAGTGGTCAACCTGCTGTGCCTGCCGGGCAGCCAGTATCAGATTATTCAACAGCCCTTCGGTTATTTCTGGCAGAGGGCTACAAAGGTTGCCAGGTACGGTTTTAAAGGCTTCGTAAAGGGAGTGAAGTACTTGTTCCGGCAGATCAGCCTGTGAGATACGATGCTTGCGGGCATTGATATCCCAGATATCGAACGCAGGACAGGATTTTCCCCTGGCAACCATCGAGCTCCATACAGAAGATGAGCTTTTTGCAGACTCAGGCCAGAGTATTGTCACACGAGCTTTTGGATAGTCTTGCAACTGGCCATTCACCAGCAGAGGTTGCCCAATAATCAGGGGTTCCAGAAGCTGCTGCAGCGTTGGATTACTCTCCAGCCCCCGGAATACGACCGGCTTGCCAGCGGTTAATGCCTCCTGCAACGCAGTCTTGCGATGTCCAAAATGGGCCTTTTGTTCCGAGGTGATATGGATATTATCAAATAGCTGGCTGAATCGGGTCTGTTCATTGACCTGAATGACCAGAGGTGAGTCCGGCTGCTTATTGATCCAATGACTGGCCTGGGCAGATTGCTGATAAGTGAGGGTGCTGAACGCGATCTGATCTTTGTTTTTTTCCTGTGGGCAGGACAGAGAGACCTCGTCCTTTTCTGTCAATCCCAGGACTTTCGGCTGATGTTTTGAATCAGTCACCTGAAGTCGGGGCTCCAGGCCGGTGGTCTCGCGAATCGCCTGCAGTGAACCCAGCAAGCGAAACCAGAGTGCCTCAGTAAGGGGAGAGGTTACGGTAACTGATCCCCCCGCCCGAACCTGTTCCAACAGACAGGTGTTAGGGATTGCATAGCCTTCCGGGGCAATGGCAATGGGACTCAGCCATTGGGCAATATTACTCTGGTTGATGATGATGGGGTTGCGTGATGCTTGTTCTTTTTCAAGAGAAGGGGACAGACTGAAAAACAGTGAACGAAGCTCGTTATCTCCCACCGGCATCTGATAAAACTGAACATTGTCGGGTAATGAACAGATCTTGCCATTGCTCTCAAAACACTTCTGAGCCAGCATCTGACGAATCGTCTGTTCAAAGGCCAGATCTTCCCAGTTGGCTCCTTTCAGAATCACCCGCTGTCCGGCCCTTAATGATTCAAGCCTGCCGGGGATGTGCTGGATTCGCCCCTGTTTGTCCACCCCGAGTCCACCCAGCAGTAACTGTCGCCAGTGACTGTGCAAGTGGCAGTTAATTAAAATGCTATTGTCGTCTTCCATAGTACTTTTGGCACTGGTGAATTCAGGCAATAAGGGAGGAACCTTGTCGATCTCCATCGATGGGCTATTGCCGGTCTGAGTGTCGAACTGCCAGGTATTGCCCGGTCGATTAATTCGTCGCCAGAAATCAGCGCCCGGAGCGCCGGCTGCGGGCGCATCTTCACGTCGGCCAACGAATTTCAACTGTGCAGGGTCTGCCACGACTAATAGAGAAACATGCTCACCCAGAGGGCGTTTCTTCTGGCTGACTTTGTCGTACAGGCAGGGGTTATCCGGGTCCAGCAGATCGTTAAATTTGGGCAGATCCTCGCTGGTGATTTTTCGGATATCTATCACCAGGGTTAATGGCTTTGAACCTTCAAAGAGCTTACCTGAACGCAGAGTGTGACGACCCTCTTCGGAAATGCTTAAACGGCTCACCAGATTAGCCTGTGAGAGGTCATCGGGATGGGAAATAACAGTGACATCCCGATGTTTATCGCCGGTCTGGGCAACTAAAAGCTGTCGAACTTCATCATCACTGGCGACAAAACGGAAATCGAAGGCATGAGGGGCCTTTTGGAGTGATGTATCTATTGGGGCTACGCTTCTCGCTCTGTCAGGCAGGGTCCTCGGAGGAAAGGGTTTATTGAGTCCGGGAGTTACAACAGAACAGGTTTTTGTTTTCTTTGACGATGAATCCAGCTCTGCTTTCCTGATTGGCACGCTGCTCTTTTCACCACTCTCAGACAGGGCAAAACCAGGAACAGGGTTGTTGTCTATTTTCTCACCAATACGACCATCCATAGTCAATCTCCCAACTGCTATCTGAAGAACTGAATTGAAGCTGTTTAATTATTAGACTTTTAGATAGTACGAAAGTTCCTTTTTGACAGTCAGCCGTGACCCTTGAAAAGACTGCTATCAGGTTCCCAAATCGTTCTATGGGATTTTCAACAGGTTACAAAGCGAAAACAAATCCACACTGTGCAAAAACTCTTTGGCAATAGTTGTCAGCTCACGGGATCTCAGCACCAGTGCGTTATCGGCGTTGAGTGCCTGCCGTAAGTAGTCATCATTCAGAGAGTCCTCAAAGCATTCAGAGCTCTGAATTTCAGACATCATGGCATAGAGTTCTTCTGGTGAGGATGGGTCATGAGCACCGTAGGAGTGTCGCTCATAGCACGATTCGAAGGAAGCATCCGCCCAACAATAGGTTAAGCAGCCGCCATTTGTGTTTGTCAATTGATACAGATAATGACTGAAGGCCTTCTGAATCGCCAGCGCGGATTGGTTGCGTAAAGAATCACGTTTTCTCCGACTTAATTCCCAATTGCCCCAGTCCCTGGTTTTTTGATCAATCATGAATCCGACATGAGTATTAATCTGTGCGCACTGCCAGGAAGGTTTCCCCAGGATAATCACCGGACGGTGGTTCCCCCTGCCTGAGGTTACACTCGGAAAAGCGGGCTGGTGCGCCAGCATTCGTTCTATGTTGGGAATGCCCTCAGGTGCGTCGGTCCAGGCGTTCTTTAAGAGTCGATTGGTAATTTCATATTCAAGGAATGATGAAAAGCCATCATAACAATGATCGACGAACGAGGTACCTTTTCTCCGTTGGAAGCATTCATAAGCCTTCTGCCATAACTGACTATTTTTTTCCCTGAAAAATAACTGTTTATACCACTTTTTCAGGCAATGGGTGGCTTCAACCTTGAGTTCGTCGACGCTTTTCAGACACACCAATAGGTTATGATTTTGGGCGTATATAGAAGAGTACTCATCGGCCAGCATTGGATCCAGCCAACCTGATTTCAGGACTTCAAGGGCAAAGCGAATAACCGATGACTTGGTCAGGTCACTATCTTTCAGTATTTCTACCATTGAAAAAAACCAACTTATAGCGTCCAGTTCGTCCTCATTAATTATTTTTGGATGGAGTAACTTGAGTTGTTCAATGACCTGCCCTTCATCACCGTCGTACAATATTTCTTTCACCGCCTCCGATATTTGTTTAAGTTGCCCTTGGCAATCGTCCAATACCTCTTTCCCCAGCGACACTATTATTGAGACAACCAGGGAAAAACTGATTAAATCTCTTTGTTCCCAAAGGTTCCCGGTTATGTTGGAAATAATTAGCCTGGCTTCTGGCAATGCGCTGTTTTTATCAAGGGCTTTGTTCAGTTCCTCAAGGCTCATATCACAGGCTTTAGCCAGAGTTTGCTGTTGTGACAAATCAGCACCTTTCAGGAAATCTTTCAGGAAAGCCTTATGCTTCTTTAACTCAGTGCTGGTACTACTGACATTGGTACTGGGCTGGACGTCAGGTTTGAAATCTATTCTCTCGACAGGCGCCCCGCCCAGATCCACTGACACCCAGGTTTGGCCTTCATCAACGGAATATTCAGCAAAGGCGTGGATTTGGCTATTCACTTGCCGGGATGGAATCCCGAAATAACGACAAAAAGCAACAAAAACAGGCGCACGATGACGGCAGTCCCCTTGCCGTTGTGTTACCAGAAATTTAAAGAAATTCTCATGTCTCGATGGTTTAGCCTTACCGGAAAACTGTCGGCAATACTCCGTGATCGCCTCAATTCGTTGCTCAGTGTTTTTGGCGTCTTTTATTTTCTGCAAAGGCTCCTGTATTTCTGTCGGTTGTTCTTTAATAGTCATAAACATTTCGCCCAGTACGTTTTTCATACCTTCTGAACACCGGGCGTCAAGCTGTGTTGATCGTTCTGGTCGGGTTGATTGCGGAGCTGTTTTTCTGCCCGGTTTTCTGGTTTCTACGACATAATTAAATTCAATTCTCTGGTAGGCTTTGGCCTTTGGAATCAGCACTATGTGAAGCCCGGTATAGAGATCCCTGAACAGGGTGAATGGCAAATCGGTTGATATACGCAGGGCAACGACGTAGTCGTTAAACGTCAGGCTGGGCAATGAAAAAAGATTAACTTTCGATGATAACAAAATGCTTGCCATCGTTTGATTGCTGGCTAGTGTCATGTGGTAACGTCCTGGTAACGGGTCCGGTGTGAGGGTTTCGAACCCCTCAAGGCCTTGCACCTGAAGAAAGGTCTTTTCGACATTACCCTTGGCAGTCACATCAATATTCAATACTTCCCAGCGATGCATAAAGGAAGGATACTTCTGTGTATTAAAAACGTTATAGTCTTTAACTTCTGGCAGCTTCAGCTTCTCATAATTCGTTGTACGGTCCAATACCAGAAGATCAGACTGACCGGACGCTCTGTTCAGCGGGCCCTTATCGATGGTTCTCCGGTCCAATGTCTGATGATCAGGCTGGCTGACAGGAGATGTTCCACTCACAGGGCCTCTATTGTTTGTTCTCCGGTCTAATGCCTGATGATCAGGCCGGTTCCTGGAAGGTGGGTCTATATAGCTTTTTATCCATTTCAATGTCTTAGCCAGGTTCGAGTGGGCTTTCGGACGGTATTTTTCAGGAGCGTTATCATTACCAACCGCTAAAGCTTCTTTACTATGATCGTCAACCTGATGGCTCGGCAGATTACTTATCTGATGCCTCGGGAGATTAATTATCTGATGCCAGAACGCAGGCCATAGTTGAACTGCGTCAGAGTTCCATGCCTCTATCCGCCGATCCGCCTCTCGAAGATAAGGCTGGGAAGCCGGTAATTTCAACGCTTGTTCCTGTGCTTGCGTCAGTGGAAATACGCTATTAGCATCCACACCCGTCTCGCAAAACTTATGTGCAAACCAGCGTTGCTGCCAGTGTCGGTAGATTGCCTGGATGAGCAGATCGTCCGACTCATCCGGCCTCAGGGAAAGACCGGATGCCTGCCATCTGGCCTGAGCCACCTTCTTGATGATTTCCGCTTTGACTTCCTCTTTATTCGGACGAGCCTTAACACGAATTTCATGGTTTTTTTCATCAATACTGTCGAGGTTACCGGGTCGTATCAACCACGGACGATCAATGTCCGGTAGCGTTTTGTTGAACCATTTGCAAAATCCGGCATCAAGTGCTCCTTTAGCCATGGCAAGAGTCGATGACTCTGGCAGTTCCTCCAGCGACAGGTCGGCGGCCATCAGGTAAAGTCGGTAGTGCTGATTGAGGCATTGATGAAGGGCTTTTTCGCTAAAATCGCCTCCTGTTTTGACAGCCATGGCGACATTCTGTAAATCGCGACTGGTGGGCTGTAACGGCAGGTTTTTCCGTTGCAGGCAGGCTCTTAAACGACAATGTTTTTCAGTCAGCTGTATGGCGACGGATTTCCCTTTTGGGGAGTCTGGCAACACTTTCCCGGCAATGGTCTGCAATTCTGCCGAGTTATACTGGCGGATCGGCAAATGTCGAAAACGTCCTTTCAGCGCCGGTGATAAGGGTTTTCGCCCGCTGTACTCAGGCGGGTTAATGGTGGCAAACAGGTGGAAGCCCGGATGAGCGTCACCGGCGAGAATATCGTTTAACTCACCTTCCAGGTGCTGGCTGTCGATCAGATTCATTTCCGAAATAACTACGATGCCGCCATCGACTTTTGCTTTCTGGATCACTTCACACAGTTGCTCCCAGGAACAATCACAGGCATTCAGGGGAAAGACCTCTGGCATGGTTTCTCCCCGTTCTTCAGCTTGCTGTTTAACACTTTTGATCAGCAGGTTCAGCGTGGCATCCTTACCCCGTCCGGCCGGACCCTCAATCAGCGTTGCCCGACGGCCGCCGTGTTTTCTGTCGTGATGATAAGCCTGCTGACAGCGGCTTAAATCCTGTCCCAGCCGTTGCACCAGCTCAATGACTGCCGAACCGGAGGTGTCAAACTCAGGTCGGAATTTTTTGCTGAATGCTTCGAAGTCCCGCTGAATATCTGGCAGGGTGTGGTTATGAACTTTGTCGCGCAGGGTGTTGTCTGGGTGGTAGTGGGCAGCAAACCAGATTTCCAGTGCCGAAAGGGCATCCTGTTGAGTCTCGCTGATTTCGGGACCCAGTAGATCCCGGAAACTTTGCTGGATCAAACTGTTCACTTGCTCACAGCTGGCACTGTCGCCTTCGGACAACGCTCGATCCAGATACCAACCCACCCAGCTGCAGATATCGGTTAAATCCCTGGGGGTAAACTCATGGTCGGGCAACAGCTCCTGATAATATTGCCACAGTGCCATCACACTTTTGCTGGCCCTGTGTGCAATGTCGTTTATTTTGTGGCGCTGTAAATGATTGAGCAAAGCCGGTTCTACTACTCTGTCCCGAAGGAAAGCCTGATCCAGACGTGGGTAGTAAGCCTTGGGCAGTTTCTCTTTCAGGGCCGGGTCCATTTGGCGCCCGGCGTAATGATCGGGGTTGCCGGTGAGAATTACCCGGTGTTTTTCGCTGACTTTGACAGGATGACCATTCACGTAGATGCAGGGTTCCGGTTCCCATAAGCCGTTCAGTGACGCCAGCAATCCGGCTTCGGCCAGGTTAGCCTCATCCAGCACCAGGGTAATGTATTCTCCGCCTTTGTCGGATTTGGTATTGGCCCATTCCATCAGCGCCCGGTTTTGCGGCACCATAGAGCGGTCGCCGTCGGCGTGTTGTTGCCACTGCCAGCGTTTCATCAGGGTTTGTTCGCTGTCGGAAGGTCCAAGGGAAATGACTGAAGCTTGTCCCGAAGCCTTGGCCAATTTGGCAGAAAAGTAACTTTTCCCTGTGCCGGTTTCCCCCTGCAGGAAGATAACGGGAGAGTCTGTCAGCCGGTCATGGAGCCGGGATAAACGACGGCTTTCACGATCTTCCTGACTCATCTCGCCATGATAAAGATCTCTGGCCAGTGCAGACAGGGGCTCATCAGCGGAACCCTGCCATTTCAGTGATTCAGACAGCTGATTTTTTATGCGTTCAATGCCTTCTGTCTCAGAACTCGCTGTTCTGGCCCTGTGAAAGCAATCGCTGGCCAGGCCGTGGATGGCATCGGATCGGGTCTGCCCTGAGTGCAAAGGTAACTGCCAGCCAGAAGCCAGTGCATCTTGTAAACGTTTAATCTGTCTGGTTGGCTCGATAGCTAAGGATTGCCAGGGCTTAGTTGCCGCCGGATCGACTGCCAGCTGATAGGCTATGGCATCCCATTGTTTTTCAGGCGCGTGGGCCAGGATCATGGCACAGAGCCTGTCCATAGCTTCTTTTTCAACTTGCTCTGGAAATGGACTTTTATAGGACAGTTGTAATTCGATACCTTTAAAGACTGCCGGGTCAAAGGCTCGGGCCAGTGGCCACAGGTTCTGCCTGACAAACTTTCTATCCAATTGCGGGGCGCTACTGATGATCGCAGCTAACTGATCCGGGTCTACCGTGGCGGCTTGATCCCTGTCGGGTAACAAGTGCCAACAGGCCACTTTCATAAAATCACGCACGGACGGATGTTGTCGGGTGCCATGGGTGATGACGCTATTGATGGCCTTGCGCCAGTGGCAGGGCAGGAGCTGTAGGGAGTGGTCAATCTGCTGTGCCTGCCGGGCAGCCAGTATCAGATTATTCAACAGCCCTTCGGTCATTTCTGGCAGAGGGCTACAAAGGTTGCCAGGTATGGTTTTAAAGGCTTCGTAAAGGGAGTGAAGTACTTGTTCCGGCAGATCAGCCTGTGAGATACGATGCTTGCGGGCATTGATATCCCAGATATCGAACGCAGGACAGGATTTTCCCCTGGCAACCATCGAGCTCCATACAGAAGATGAGCTTTTTGCAGACTCAGGCCAGAGTATTGTCACACGAGCTTTTGGATAGTCTTGCAACTGGCCATTCACCAGCAGAGGTTGCCCAATAATCAGGGGTTCCAGAAGCTGCTGCAGCGTTGGATTACTCTCCAGCCCCCGGAATACGACCGGCTTGCCAGCGGTTAATGCCTCCTGCAACGCAGTCTTGCGATGTCCAAAATGGGCCTTTTGTTCCGAGGTGATATGGATATTATCAAATAGCTGGCTGAATCGGGTCTGTTCATTGACCTGAATGACCAGAGGTGAGTCCGGCTGCTTATTGATCCAATGACTGGCCTGGGCAGATTGCTGATAAGTGAGGGTGCTGAACGCGATCTGATCTTTGTTTTTTTCCTGTGGGCAGGACAGAGAGACCTCGTCCTTTTCTGTCAATCCCAGGACTTTCGGCTGATGTTTTGAATCAGTCACCTGAAGTCGGGGCTCCAGGCCGGTGGTCTCGCGAATCGCCTGCAGTGAACCCAGCAAGCGAAACCAGAGTGCCTCAGTAAGGGGAGAGGTTACGGTAACTGATCCCCCCGCCCGAACCTGTTCCAACAGACAGGTGTTAGGGATTGCATAGCCTTCCGGGGCAATGGCAATGGGACTCAGCCATTGGGCAATATTACTCTGGTTGATGATGATGGGGTTGCGTGATGCTTGTTCTTTTTCAAGAGAAGGGGACAGACTGAAAAACAGTGAACGAAGCTCGTTATCTCCCACCGGCATCTGATAAAACTGAACATTGTCGGGTAATGAACAGATCTTGCCATTGCTCTCAAAACACTTCTGAGCCAGCATCTGACGAATCGTCTGTTCAAAGGCCAGATCTTCCCAGTTGGCTCCTTTCAGAATCACCCGCTGTCCGGCCCTTAATGATTCAAGCCTGCCGGGGATGTGCTGGATTCGCCCCTGTTTGTCCACCCCGAGTCCACCCAGCAGTAACTGTCGCCAGTGACTGTGCAAGTGGCAGTTAATTAAAACGGTATTGTCGTCATCCGTAGCACTTTTGGCACTGGTGAATTCAGGCAATAAGGGAGGAACCTTGTCGATCTCCATCGATGGGCTATTGCCGGTCTGAGTGTCGAACTGCCAGGTATTGCCCGGTCGATTAATTCGTCGCCAGAAATCAGCGCCAGGTGCATCGGCCGCCGGTGCGTCATCACGCCTGCTAACCGATGCCAACTGCTCAGGGTCTGCCAGGACTAATAGAGAAACATGCTCTCCCAGAGGGCGTTTCTTCTGGCTGACTTTGTCATACAGGCAGGGGTTATCCGGGTCCAGCAGATCGTTAAATTTGGGCAGATCCTCGCTGGTGAGTTTTCGGATATCCATCACCAGGGTCAGTGGCTTTGAACCCTCAAAGAGCTTACCTGAACGCAGAGTGTGGCGACCCTCTTCGGAAATGCTCAATCGGCTCACCAGATTAGCCTGTGAGAGGTCATCGGGATGGGAAATAAGCGTAACATCCCGACGTTCACCGCAGGTCTGGGCAACTAAAAGCTGACGAACTTCATCATCACTGCCGACAAAACGGAAATCGAAGGCATGAGGGGCCTTTTGGAGTGATGAATCTATTGGGGATACGCTTCTCGCTCTGTCAGGCAACGTCCTCGAAGGAAAGGGGTTATTGAGTTCGGGAGTTACAACAGAACAGGCTTTTGCTTTCTTTGATGATGAATCCAGCTCTGCTTTCCTGGCTGGCACGCGGCTCTTTTCGCCACTCTTTTCACCACTCTCAGACACGGCAAAACCAGGAACAGGGTTACTGTCTATTTTCTCACCAATACGACCATCCATAGTCAATCTCCCAACTGCTATCTGAAGAACTGAATTGAAGTTGTTTAGTTATTTGACCTTTAGATAGTACGAAAGTTCATTTTTGACGGTCAGCCGTGACGATTGAAAGACGTCAATGATCGCCACCCATCTCGCGCTGCAGAGTGCGCTTTTCAGGGGAGATATGCATTCCCACGCAGAGCGTGGGAACGAGTTGCTGGGCTTTTGCGACAGCCTCCTTCGAGGGTGTCGGGGAGGGTGTCAACATGGTCAAACGGTTATCATGTATCCAATGCGTCACTCATCGAATTCAGGTTCACGCTGTTCAAAAACTCTTCAGCAATTTTTGTCAGTTCATCGGATTTGAGCACCAGAGCGTTGCTGACGTTGAGTGCCTGCCGCAAGTAGTCATCCTTAATGGATTTCTCAAACAAGGGAGCGTGATTCGTTTCAGACATCATGGTATCCAGCTCTTCGGGTGAGGAGGGATCATGAGCGCCATAATTGCCTCTACTAAAATAGATATCCCAGAAGCTGGAATTGGCCCAACAATACGATAAACAACCCCCTTTCGAGTGTGTCAATTCGTACAGAAAATAACTGAAGGCCTGCGTAATTGCTTCCTTGCACTTGTCTTTTAAATTATCCACAAGTTTTTCCTCCTCCTCTGATATTTTATGGGACTCTGCAATGGATTTGTATTCGCTATTAAGCTCAGCCTCTTTTTGCTCAAGTAGATTGGTAATTGCCTCTGGAGTTAACAGGCGACCGGAAAGAAAAAGCGTCTTCATCTGATTTTGCGCATCATTCAGAAATTGCTTACGATGTTGGGTTTCTTCTTTTTTGAGCGCTTCATATTGATTGATTTTTTTCGATAACTGCTTCAAACCCGGGCTATTCTCCATTTTATGTTGGAGCAGGGCTTGGGTCTTTTCAGCAAATGCTGTGTCGTCCCAGAGAGGTTTCCCGATGACAATTACCGGACGGTGGTTCGCATGGCCCGAGATTAGCTGCTTAAATGCAGGGTTGTGCAACAGCATTCGTTCTATATCCGGAATGCCCTCAGGTTCGTCCGTCCAGGCTTCCTGTAAAGATGAATCGGCAATATTACGTTTAAGGAATGACGAACATCCATCATAACCCTGAGTGATGAAAAAGTCATAGTTATCACTTCTTACCCCTTGTAAGGTTTTATAATACAACTGCCATTCCTGACTATTTTTTTCCCTGGACAAGAACGCCTGATACCACTTTTTCTGGCAATGGGCGGCTTTAACCTTCAGTTCATCGACGTCTTCCAGACGCACCAATAGCTGATGAAGCTCACGGGGCAGCGAAAAGTTCTTCTTATCGATCGGCAGTGGGTCCAGCCAACCCGATTCCATGGCCTCACGGGCAAAGTGAATAACCGAAGGTTTGGTTAGGTCACTGTCTTCCAGTATTTTCACTATGGATCTGTGCCACTGGTGTGGGTTTGCTCCGGCCTGATCAATCATCTTTGAGTGGAGCGATCTGAGCGGTTCAGTGACCTGATCTTCATCGCTGTTGGATAATATCTGTTTTGCCGCCTCTGACATCGATTGATAAATATACCAACCGTCGTCAATCACATTAAGGTCCCATGGCTTCTCGAAATAGCTCAGTGCGTCTGTCCCCAGCAGCTCTATCAAGGAGACGCCCATGGAAAAGCCGGTTAAATCATTTCTCTCCCAGAGGTTCCTGATGATGTTGGAGAAACTCAGATTTGCTTCTGGCCAGGCACTGAGGTTATCAAGGTTTTTTTTCAGTTCCCCGAGGCTCATAACACAAGCCTTGGCCAGAGCTTGCTGGTGTGCTGAATCAGCACCTTTCAGGAGAGCTTTCAGATGTCCTTTAATCTTTCTTGAAACAGCGCCGGGATCTTCGACCTGCCTGGTGGGCTGGAAATTATAGGTGATTTTTGTCGTAACCCCGTTTGCCCCGCCCAGAGACACCGATTCCCAGGTTTGGCCTTTATTCAGGGAATACTCGGCAAAGCCGTGAGTGTAGTTTCTAACATACCGACATGGAATCCCGAAATAACGACAAAGAGCTACAAAAACAGCCGTACGATGACTACAGCGACCTTGCCGCTGTGTTACCAGGAATCGAAAGAAATTTTCATTTTCCTCTGGTCTGGCCTTACCGGAAAACTGTTTGCAATACTCCTTGATTGCCTTAATGCGTTGTTTCGTGTCATGGGCGTTCGCTATTTTCCGCAATGGCTCACGTATTTCGGATGGTTGTTGGTCAATGGCCGTAAACACTCCGTGCAGTACTTTTTTCATCCCTTCTGAACAGTGGGTGTCAAACCTTGTTGATGGTTCTCTCAGGGCTTCTTTAACCGATGATTTTTTGTCCGGTTCTCTGGTTTCTACGACATAAGCCACCTCAATTCTCTGGTTGGCTCTGGCCTCCGGAACGTACAGTGTGTGAAGTCCGGTATAGCCACCCCTGACCAGGGTAAATGCCATATCGCCTTCGATACGCAGGGCGACGATATGTTCGTCAGGCTTCAGGCTGGGCAATGCAAATTCGCCATTCTTCGATGACCATTTAAAAGTCGCCAGCGTTTGATTGCTGGCTAATGTCACTTCCTGATTATGTCCCGGCAACCTTTCAGGCATGAGAGTTTCAATCCTCTGCATCTGTTGATCACTGATCTCCAGCATTTCGATGTCACCCTCAGCGGTCACATTAATATCCTCTAACCAAAAGCGATACATATCGGAAGAAGTTTTCTCCGTGTCAAAAACTATATGGTCTTCATGATGTCTTGGCTCGCAGTTTTCATAGTCCGTGTCCCAGTTCAACGGTGAAACGTGTTTCCAGTAGACTGCCGGATCGTACTCTTCAGAATCGTCAACCCTATGGTTACGCTGACCACTCAACTGATTCCAAAACGCAGGCCACAATTGAACGACATCGGATTTCCATTTGCTTAACCACTGATCAGCCTTCTGAAGATAAGGCTGGGAAGCGGGTAATTTCAGCGTTTGTTCCTCTTCTTCCGTCAGAGGAAATACGCTATTGGCGTCAATACCAATCTGGTCAAAGGCATGAACAAACCAGCCTTGCTGCCAGTGTCGGTAAAGTGCCCGGGTGAGAACATCGTCCGACTGATCGGGGTTCAGGGGAAGGCCGGATGCCTTGCACCTGGCCTGGGCCACCCTCTTGATGATTTCCGTTTTCGCTTCCTCTTTATCCAGAAGCCTGTTAATACGAATTTCATGGCGTTTTTCATTAATGGTGTTGCGGTCACTTTGTCGTATCAACCAAGGACGATCAATGCCCGATACCGTTTGGTAAAACCATTCGCTCAGCTCAGGATCAAGCGCTCCTTTAGCCATGACAGGAGCCGATGATTCTGGCAGTTCCTCCAGCGAGATATTGGCGGCCATCAGGTAAAGCCGGTAGTGCTGTTTAAAGCATTGATGAACGGCTTTTTCGCTAAGGTCGCCACCTCGGTTGATAGCTCTGGCAACATTCTGTAAATCAAGGCTGGTGGGCTGCAACGGCAGCTTTTTGCCTTGCAGGTGAGCCCTTAAAAGACAATGTTTTTCTGTCAGCTTTTTAGCGACGAATGTCCCTTGTGAGGACTCTGGCAACACTTTTTCGGCAATGGTCTGTAATTCTGCCGGGTTGTACTGCCGGATCGGCAAATGTCGAAAACGCCCTTTCAGCGCCGGTGATAAGGGTTTTCGCCCGCTGTACTCAGGTGGATTGATGGTGGCGAACAGGTGGAAGCCGGGATGGGCGTCACCGGCCAGAATATCGTTTAACTCTCCTTCCAGATGTTGGCTGTCGATCAGATTCATTTCTGAAATCACCACGATGCCGCCTTTAATTTTTGCCGTCTGTATCTTTTCGCACAGTTTGTCCCAGGAACAATCACAGGCATTCAGGTAATAGACTTCCGGCATGGACTCACACCGTCGTTTAGCCTCCTCTCTGACAGTTTCAATCAACAGGTTCAGCGTCGCATCCTTGCCCCTTCCCGCCGGGCCTTCAATCAGTGTTGCCTGACGGCCGCCGTGTTTTTTGTCGTGATGATTAGCCTGCTGGCAGCGGCTTAAATCCTGCCCAAGCCGTTGCGCCAGTTCACGGACTGCCGATCCGGAGGTATCAAAGTCTGGTCGGATTTTTTCGCTGACTGTTCCGAATGTCTGCTGAATATCTGACAGGGTCTTGTTGCGAACGCTTTCGCTCAGAGTGTTCTTCAGGTCGTAACGGGCAGCAAACCAGATTTCCAGTGCTGACAGGGCATCCTGATGAGTTTCGGCGATTTCGGGACCCAGTACATCCCGAAAACTTTGCTGGATCAAACTGTTTATTTGCGCACAGGTCACACTGCCGCGTGCGGGCTGAGCACGATCCAGATACCAACCCACCCAACTGCAGATATCGGTTAAATCTCTGGGGGTAAACTCATGGTCGGGCAAGAGTTCCTGATAATATTGCCAGAGCGCCATCACACTTTTGCTGGCACTGTGTGCAATGTCGTTTATTTGATGCCGTTGTAAATGCTTGAGCAAAGCCGGCTCCACCACTCTGTCGCGAAGAAAAGCCTGGTCCAGTTTTGGGTAGTAAGCTCTGGGCAGTCTCTCCTTCAGTGCCGGGTCCATGTGGCGCCCGGCGTAATGATCCGGGTTGCCGGTGAGAATCACCCGGTGTTTTGGGCCGACCTTGACAGGATGACCATTCACGTAAATACAGGGCTCCGGTTCCCATAAGCCGTTCAATGATGCCAGTAATCCGGTTTTGGCCAGGTTGGCTTCATCCAGAACCAGGGTGACATAGTGTCCATCCTCGTTGGACGGAGTCTCGGCCCATTCCATCAACGCCCGGTTTTGCTGCACCATAGAGCGGTCGCCATCAGCGTGTTGTCGCCACTGCCAGCGTTTCATCAGGGTCTGTTCGCTGTCGGAAGGTCCAAGGGAAAGCACTGAAGCTTGTCCCGAAGCCTTCGCCAATTTGGCGGAAAAGTAACTTTTCCCGGTGCCGGTTTCTCCCTCAAGGAATATAACGGGAGAGTCTGTCAGCCGGTCATGGAGTCGGGATAAACGACGGCTTTCACGATCTTCCTGACTCATCTCGCCATAATAAAGATCCCTGGCCAGTGCAGACAGGGGCTCATCAGCGGAACCCGTCCATTTCAGTGATTCAGACAGGCGATGTTCTATGCGTTCAATGCCTTCTGCTTTAGAGTTTGCTGTTCTGGCTATGTGAAAACAATCGCTGGCCAGTTCGTGGATGGCATCGGATCGGGTCTGCTCTGAGTCCAAAGGTAACTGCCAGCCGCAAGCCAGTGCATCTTGCAGACGTTTAATCTGTCTTGCTGGCTCGATGGCTAAGGATTGCCAGGGCTTTGTTGCCGCCGGATCAACTGCCAACTGATACGCTATAGCATCTCGTTGTTTTTCAGGCGCGTGAGCCAGGATCATGGCACAGAGCCTGTCAATAGCTTCTTTTTCACCCCATTCTGGAAATGGACTTTTATAGGTCAGTTGTAATTCGCTACCTTTAAAAACTGCCGGATCAAAGGCTCGGGCCAGTGACCACAGATTCTGCTTCACAAACGTTCTATCCAACCGCGGGGCGCTATTGATGATGGCAGCTAACTGATCCGGGTCTACCGAGGCGGCTTGATCCCTGTCAGGTAACAAGTGCCAACAAGCCACTTTCATAAAATCCCGTACTGAAGGATTCTGCCGGGTGCCATGGGTGATGACACTATTGATGGCGTTGCGCCAGTGGCAGGGCAGGAGCTGAGGGGAGTGGTCAACCTGCTGTGCCCGCCGGGCAGCCACTATCAGGTTGTTCATCAACCCTGCCGTCATTTCTGGTAGCGGGTTACAAAGGTCGGCAGGTACGGTTTTAAACGCTTCGTAAAGTTTATGAAGCGCCTGTTCTGGCCGATCAGCCCAGGAGATATTATGCCTGACGGTACTGATACCCCAGAGACCGACTTCAGGACAGGCCTCACCGGTGGCAATCATCGAATGAAATACTGAAGATGGGCTTTTTGCAGACTCAGGCCAGAGTATTTTCATACGGGCTTTCGGGTAGGCCTGTAATTGGCCATTCACCAGCAGAGGTTGCCCGGCAAACAGAGGTTCCAGAAGTTGCTGAAGGGTTGGATTCGTTTCCAGCCCCCGGAATACCACCGGCCTGCCAGAAATCAATGCCTTCTGAAAGTCACTCTGACATCGTCCAAAATGCGCCTTTTGTTCCGAGGCGATATGGATATTATCAAATAGCTGGCTGAAGCGGGTCTGTTCATTGACCTGAATGACCAGACGTGTTTCCCAGTAACGATAAACCCAATAATTTGCCTCGTCAGGTTGCTGATAAATGAGGGTATTAATGTCAGTTTGAGCCCTGATTTTTTCCTCCAGGTGACGTTTACTGGCCAGAGAGTCTTCATCGTTTTCTGCCAATCTCAAGGCTTTCGGCTGTTGTTTTGAATGAGCTACCTGAAGTCGGGGCTCCAGGCCGGTGGTCTCGCGAATCGTCTGCAATGAACCCAGCAAACGAAACCAGAGAGCCTCAGTAAGGGGAGACGTCACGGTGACGGCAGCACCGGCCCGAACCTGTTCCAGCAGGGAGGTATTGGGTACTGCATGGCCTTCCGGGGCGATGGCAATCGGGCTCAGCCATTGGGCAATATTACTTTGGTTAATGATGATCGGGTTGCCGGGTGCCTGTTCTTTATCAGATTTTGTGACACCTTCTTGTTCACGAGGGTGGGACAGGCTTTGAAACAGTGAATGAAGCTCGTCATTCCCTACCGGCATCTGATAAAACTGAACATCGTCCGGTAACTGACAGATCTTGCCATTGCTCTCAAAGCACTGTTGCGCCAACATCTGTCGCATTGTCTGTTCAAAGGCCAGATCTTGCCAGTCGGCCCCTTTCAGAATCACCCGTTGTCCGCTTCTTAATGACTCAAGCCTGCCTGGGATATGCTGTATGCGTCCCTGTTTATTCACACCGGGGCCGCCCAGCAGCAACTGTCGCCAGTTGCTGTGCAAATGACAGTCAATAAGAAGGGTATTGTCGTCGTCCATTGCGCTTTCGGCTGAGGGGAGTTCAGCCAGTAGTGGAGGAACTTCGTCGATTTCCATCGCTGGGTCATTGCCGGTTTTTGCGTCGAACTGCCAGGTATTGTCCGGGCGATTAATTCGCCGCCAGAAGTCAGCCCCCGGTACGCCGGCCGCCGATGCGTCGTCAGGGCTGCCAACCGATCTCAACTGTTCAGGGTCTGCCAGCACCAACAGAGCAACATGCTTGCCCAGAGGCCGCTTCTCCTGGCTGACTTTGTCGTACAGACAGGGATTATCCGGGTCCAGCAGGTCGTTAAATCTGGGCAGATCTTCGCTGGTGAGATTTCGGATATCGATCACCAGGGTCAATGGCTGTGAACCTTCAAACAGTTTGCCCGGATAAAGGGTGTGGCGACCCTCTTCGGAAATGCTCAGTCGGCTCACCAGGTTAGCCTGTGAGAGTTCATCGGGATGGGAAATAAGGGTGACATCCCGACGTTCATCGCAGGTCTGGGCAACTAAAAGCTGACGAACCTCATTATCACGGGTGACAAAACGAAAATCGAAGGCATGAGGGTTTTTGTGGAGTGAGGAATCCGTTGCGGAAACGGTCCTCGCCCGGTCAGGTGACTTAATCCGGGGTGACGATACATTGAGTTTGGCAATGACATCGGAGCAGATCTCGACATCATTTTCTGGTAATTCCAGCCTTGGTTTTTTGGCGGGTACAACAGCGTCAGACGCGCCACTATCAAGAACCGATTTGTTTATTTCCCTGATCCGACCATCCATAGTCAATCTCCTTTCCTGATGTCCCTTGGAGGACTGTATTGAAATTACTTAATTATTTGACCTTGGGATGGGTTTAAAGTTCCATTTGGAGATCCCTATTGCGCTGAAGATTTGAGCCTTAATCCAGCATTGACGATCGTCGCCATAGCTAAGGCTATGATTCCTCACGCAGCCTTGTCTTAAGGTTCAAATCTCCATGCTCATCACGGGAGTTAGAAAGCACGATTGGTATTACCCGTAATCATTGAAGGAAGTCATTGATCTCGAAAAAATTCAACATGATCAAACGGTTATCAGGTATCCAATGCGTCACTCATCGAATTCAAATTCACACTGTTCAAAAACTCTTCGGCAATTTTTGTCAGCTCATCAGATCTGAGCACCAGAGCGTTACTGACGTTGAGTGTCTGCCGCAAGTAGTCATCCTTAATGGATTTCTCAAACAAGGGATCGTTTCTCGTTTGAGACATTATGGTATGCAGTTCTTCTGGTGAGGAGGGATCATGAGCGCCATAATTGCCTCTATGACGAAGATCTCCCCAGAGGCAGGAATTGGCCCAACAATACGATAAACACCCCCCTTTCGAGTGAGTCAATTCGTACAGAAAATAACTGAAGGCCTGCTTAATTTTTTTCTCGCACTGGTGTTTTAAATTATCAACAAGTTTTTTCTCCTCCTCTGATATTTCATGGGACTCTGCATTGGATTTGTAGTCTCTAAAGAGACTATTCTGTTTTTGCTCAACCAGATTCACTATTGCGTCTGGAGTTGATGGGCCACCGGAAAGAAAAAGTGTGTTCATCTGATTTTGCAAATCATTCAAAAATTGCTTAGCACGGAGGTTATTTTCTTTTTTGAGCGCCTCATATTGATTGATTTTTTTCGATAACTGCTTCAAGCCCGGGCTATTCTCCATTTTATGTTGAAGCAGGGCTCGGGTCTTTTCATACATTGCTGTGTCGTTCCAGAGAGGTTTCCCCATGACAATTACCGGACGGTGGTTCGCCTGGCCCGAGATTAGCTGCTTAAATGCAGGATTGTGCAACAGCATTCGTTCTATATTCGGAATGCCGTCAGGCTCTTCCGTCCAGGCTTCCTGTAAAGATGAATCGGCCATTTTACGTTTAAGGAATGACGAACATCCATCATGGCCCTGAGTGATGAAAACGCCATAGTTACCACTTCTTGCCCCTTGTAAGGTTTTATAATACGACTGCCATTCCTGACTATTTTTTTCCCTGGACAAGAACTCCTGATACCACTTTTTCTGGCAATGGGCGGCTCTAACCTTCAGTTCATCGACGTCTTCCAGACGCACCAATAGCTGATGAAGCTCACGGGGCAGTGAAGAGATGTACTCATTGATCGGCATTGGGTCCAGCCAACCCGATTCCATGGCTTCACGGGCGAAGTTAATGACCGAAGGTTTGGTTAAGTCACTGTCTTCCAGTATCTTCACTATTGATCTCAGCCACTGGTGAGGGTTTGCTCCGGCCCGATCAATCATTTTTGAGTGGATCGACCTGAGCGGTTCAGTGACCTGATCTTCATCACTGTTGGACAATATTTGTTTGACCGCCTCCGACATCGATTGATAAATATGCCATTCGTTGTCAGTCACATTATCGCGCCATGGCTTCTCGAAATAGCTCAGTGCGTCTGTCCCCAGCAACTCTATCAACGAGACGCCCATGAGAAAACCGGTTAAATCATTTCTCTCCCAGAGGTTCCTGATGATGTTGGAGAAACTCAGATTCGCTTCTGGCCAGGCAGTGTGCGTATCAAGGTTTTTTTTCAGTTCCCCGGGGCTCATAACACAAGCCTCAGCCAGAGCTTGCTGTTGTGTTGAATCAGCACCTTTCAAGAGGGCTTTCAGGTGTCCTTTAATCTTCCTTGAAACAGTGCCGGGATCATCAAGCTGGATGATGGGCTGGAAATTGTAGGTGATTTCTGTTTTCTTTGATTTTGACCCGCCCAAAGACACCGACTCCCAGGTTCGGCCTTTATCCAGGGAATACTCGGCAAAGCTGTGAATATAGTTTCTAACTTTCCGACATGGAATCCCGAAATATCGACAAAGGGCTACAAAAACAGCCGCACGATGACTACAGTCACCTTGCCGCTGTGTTACCAGGAATTGAAAGAAATTTTCTGTGCGCTTTGGTTTAGATTTACCGGAAAACTGTTTGCAATACTCAGTGATTGCCTCAATGCGTTGTTTCGTGCCATGGGCGTCTGCTATTTTCCGCAATGGCTCACGTATTTCGGATGGTTGTTCGTCAATGGCCGTAAACACTCCGTCCAGTACTTTTTTCATCCCTTCTGAACAGCGGGTGTCAAACCTTACTGATCGTTCTCTTCGGGCTTCTTTAACCGATGATTTTTTGTCCGGTTCTCTGGTTTCTACGACATAAGCCACCTCAATACTCTGGTTGGCTCTGGCCTCCGGAATATAGAGTGTGTGAAGCCCGGTATAGCCACCCCTGACAAGGGTAAATGCCAAATCGGATTCGATACGCAGGGCGACGATATGGTCGTTAGGCGTCAGGCTGGGCAATGCAAATTCGCCATTCTTCGATGGCCATTTAAAAGTCGCTAGTATTTGATTGCTGGCTAATGTGACTTCCTGTCCATACTCCGGCAACTTTGCAGGCATGAGGGTTTCAACCCTCTGTAGCTGTTGATCACTGATCTCTAACAGTTCGATGTCACCCTCAGCAGTCACATTAATATCATCTAACCAAACGCGATACATAGTGGAAGAAAGTTTCTTCGTAGCAAAAACTATATGGTCTTCATGATGTCTTGGCTCGCAGTTCTCATAGTTCGTGTTCCACTTCAATGTAAAAACATCTTTCCAGTGGACTGCCGGCTGGTATTCTTCAGCATAATCAACCCTGCGGTTCGGCTGAACACTTATCTGATTCCAAAACGCTGGCCACAATTGAACGACATCGGATTTCCATTTGCTTATGCGCTGATCAGCCTCCTGAAGATAAGGCTGGGAAGCGGGTGCTTTCAGCGTTTGTTCCTCTTCTTCCGTCAGGGGAAATACGCTATTGGCGTCAATGCCAGTCTGGTCAAACTCATGAACAAACCAGCTTTGCTGCCAGTGTCGGTAAAGTGCCCGGGTGAGAACATCGTCGGACTGATCCGGGTTCAGGGGAAGGCCGGATGCCTTCCATCTGGCCTGGGCCAGCCTCTTGATAACTTCTGTTTTGGCTTCCTCTTTATCCAGAAGGGTATTGACACGAATTTCATGGCGTTTTTCATTAATGCTGTTGTGATCACTTTGACGTATCAACCACGGACGATCAATGCTCGATACCGTTTCGTAGAACCATTGACTCAGCTCAGTTTCAAGCGCTCCTTTACCCATGACAGGAACCGATGATTCTGGCAGTTCCTCCAGCGAGATATTGGCGGCCATCAGGTAAAGCCGGTAGTACTGATTGAGGCATTGATGAAGTGCTTGTTCGCTAAAGTCGCCACCTCGGTTGATAGCCCTGGCAACATTCTGTAAATCGAGGCTGGTGGGCTGCAACGGCAGCTTTTTGCCTTGCAGGTGAGCCCTTAAAAGACAATGTTTTTCTGTCAGCTTTTTAGCGACGAATGTCCCTTGTGAGGACTGTGGCAACACTTTTTCGGCAATGGTCTGTAATTCTGTCAGGTTGTACTGCCGGATCGGCAAATGTCGAAAACGCCCTTTCAGCGCCGGTGATAAGGGTTTTCGCCCGCTGTACTCAGGTGGATTGATGGTGGCGAACAGGTGGAAGCCGGAATGGGCGTCACCGGCCAGAATATCGTTTAACTCTCCTTCCAGATGTTGGCTGTCGATCAGATTCATTTCTGAAATCACCACGATGCCGCCTTTAATTTTTGCCGTCTGTATCTTTTCGCACAGTTTGTCCCAGGAACAATCACAGGCATTCAGGTAATAGACTTCCGGCATGGACTCACACCGTCGTTTAGCCTCCTCTCTGACAGTCTCAATCAACAGGTTCAGCGTCGCATCCTTGCCCCTTCCAGCCGGTCCTTCAATCAGTGTTGCCTGACGGCCGCCGTGTTTTTTGTCGTGATGATTAGCCTGCTGGCAGCGGCTTAAATCCTGCCCAAGCTGTTGCGCCAGTTCACGGACTGCCGATCCGGAGGTATCAAAGTCTGGTCGGATTTTTTCGCTGACTGTTCCGAATGTCTGCTGAATATCTGACAGGGTCTTGTAACGAACTCTGTCGCTCAGGGTGTTCTCCGGTTGGTAACGGGCAGCAAACCAGATTTCCAGTGCCGACAGGGCATCCTGATGAGTTTCAGTGATTTCCGGCCCCAGTAGGTCCCGAAAACTATGTTGGATCAAACTGTTTATTTGCGCACAGGTCACACTGCCGCGTGCGGGCTGAGCACGATCCAGATACCAACCCACCCAACTGCAGATATCGGTTAAATCTCTGGGGGTAAACTCATGGTCGGGCAAGAGTTCCTGATAATATTGCCAGAGTGCCATCACACTTTTGCTGGCACTGTGTGCAATGTCGTTTATTTGCTGCTCCAGCAGATGCCGTTGTAAATGATTGGCCAGAGCGGGTTCCACTACCCTGTCCCGAAGGAATGCCTGATCCAGGCGGGGGTAGTAAGCTCTGGGCAGTTTCTCTTTCAGGGCCGGGTCCATTCGGCGCCCGGCGTAATGATCCGGGTTACCGGTGAGAATCACCCGGTGTTTTGGGCCGACCTTGACAGGATGACCATTCACGTAAATGCAGGGTTCTGGTTCCCACAAGCCGTTTAATGATGCCAGTAATCCGGTTTTGGCCAGGTTGGCCTCATCCAGAACCAGAGTGACATAGTGTCCATCCTCGTCGGATGGAGTGTTGGCCCATTTCATCAACGCCCGGTTTTGCTGAAACATAGAGCGGTCGCCATCGGCGTGTTGTTGCCACTGCCAGCGTTTCATCAGGGTTTGTTCGCTGTCAGATGGTCCAAGAGAAATGACCGCAGCCTGTCCTGAAGCCTTCGCCATTTTGGCGGAAAAGTAACTTTTCCCAGTGCCGGTTTCTCCCTGGAGGAAGATAACGGGAGAGTCCGCAAACCGGTCATGGAGTCGGGATAAGCGACGACTTTCACGATCGTTCTGACTTATCTCGCCGTGATAAAGATCCCGGGCCAGTGCTGACAAAGGCATATCAGCGGAGCTCTGCCATGCCAGTGATTCAGACAGTCGATGTTTTATGCGTTCAATGCCTTCTGCCTCAGAATTCGCTGGTCTGGCCATGCGAAAACAATCGCTGGCAAGGGCGAGGATGGCATCGGATCGGGTTTGCCCCAATGGCAGAGTTAACTGCCAGTCAGAAGCCAGTGCCGCGTGCAAACGCTTAATCTGTGCCGTTGGGCGGATGGCCAAACAGGGCGTTGCTGCTGCCGGATCGATTTCCAACTGATAGGCTATTGCCTCTCGATGTTCTTCAGGTGCATGGGCCATGATTATGGCACAGAGCTTGTCCAGAGCTTTTTCTTCAACCCATCCTTGAAACGGACTTTTATAGGACAGCTGTAATTCGGTACCTTTAAATACTGCCGGGTCAAAGGCTCTGGCCAGTGACCACAGGTTTTGTTCCACAAACGCTCTATCCAACGGCAAGGCACTATTAATAATGGCATTTAACCGATCGGGGTCTACCGAGGCGACTTGATTCTCATCCGGCGTCTTATCCGGAAACAAGTGCCAACAGGCCACTTTCATAAAATCCCGTACTGAAGGATTCTGCCGGGTGCCATGGGTGATGACACTATTGATGGCGTTGCGCCAGTGGCAGGGCAGGAGCTGAGGGGAGTGGTCAACCTGCTGTGCCCGCCGGGCAGCCACTATCAGGTTGTTCATCAACCCTGCCGTCATTTCTGGTAGCGGGTTACAAAGGTCGGCAGGTACGGTTTTAAACGCTTCGTAAAGTTTATGAAGCGCCTGTTCTGGCCGATCAGCCCAGGAGATATTATGCCTGACGGTACTGATACCCCAGAGACCGACTTCAGGACAGGTCTCACCGGTGGCAATCATCGAATGAAATACTGAAGATGGGCTTTTTGCAGACTCAGGCCAGAGTATTTTCATACGGGCTTTCGGGTAGGCCTGTAATTGGCCATTCACCAGCAGAGGTTGCCCGGCAAACAGAGGTTCCAGAAGTTGCTGAAGGGTTGGATTCGTTTCCAGCCCCCGGAATACCACCGGCCTGCCAGAAATCAATGCCTTCTGAAAGTCACTCTGACATCGTCCAAAATGCGCCTTTTGTTCCGAGGCGATATGGATATTATCAAATAGCTGGCTGAAGCGGGTCTGTTCATTGACCTGAATGACCAGACGTGTGTTCCGGTAACGATAAACCCAATAATTTGCCTCGTCAGGTTGCTGATAAATGAGGGTATTAATGTCAGTTTGAGCCCTGATTTTTTCCTCCAGGTGACATTTACTGGCCAGAGAGTCTTCATCGTTTTCTGCCAATCCCAAGGCTTTCGGCTGCTGTCTTGAATGAGCTACCTGAAGTCGGGGCTCCAGGCCGGTGGTCTCGCGAATCGTCTGCAATGAACCCAGCAAACGAAACCAGAGAGCCTCAGTAAGGGGAGACGTCACGGTGACGGCACCACCGGCCCGAACCTGTTCCAGCAGGGAGGTATTGGGTACTGCATGGCCTTCCGGGGCGATGGCAATCGGGCTCAGCCATTGGGCAATATTACTTTGGTTAATGATGATCGGGTTGCCAGGTGCCTGTTCTTTATCAGATTTTGTGACACCCTCTTGTTCACGAGGGTGGGACAGGCTTTGAAACAGTGAATGAAGCTCGTCATTCCCTACCGGCATCTGATAAAACTGAACAGCGTCCGGTAACTGACAGATCTTGCCATTGCTCTCAAAGCACTGTTGCGCCAACATCTGTCGTATTGTCTGTTCAAAGGCCAGATCTTGCCAGTCGGCCCCTTTCAGAATCACCCGTTGTCCGCTTCTTAATGACTCAAGCCTGCCGGGGATATGCTGTATGCGTCCCTGTTTATTCACGCCGGGGCCGCCCAGCAGCAACTGCCGCCAGTTGTTGTGCAAATGACAGTCAATAAGAAGGGTATTGTCGTCGTCCATTGCGCTTTCGGCATAAGGGAGTTCAGCCAGTAGCGGAGGAACTTCGTCGATTTCCATTGATGGGTCATCGACGGTTTTTGCGTCGAACTGCCAGGTATTGTCCGGGCGATTAATTCGCCGCCAGAAGTCAGCCCCCGGTACGCCGACCGCCGATGCGTCGTCAGGGCTGCCAACCGATCTCAACTGTTCAGGGTCTGCCAGCACCAGCAGAGCAACATGCTTGCCCAGAGGCCGCTTCTCCTGGCTGACTTTGTCGTACAGACAGGGATTATCCGGGTCCAGCAGGTCGTTAAATCTGGGCAGATCCTCGCTGGTGAGATTTCGGATATCGATCACCAGGGTCAATGGCTGTGAACCTTCAAACAGTTTGCCCGGATAAAGGGTGTGGCGACCCCCTTCGGAAATACTCAGCCGGCTCACCAGGTTAGCCTGTGAGAGTTCATCGGGATGGGAAATAAGGGTGACATCCCGACGTTCATCGCAGGTCTGGGCAACTAAAATCTGACGAACCTCATTATCACGGGTGACAAAACGGAAATCGAAGGCATGAGGGTTTTTGTGGAGTGAGGAATCCGTTGCGGAAACGGTCCTCGCCCGGTCAGGTGACTTAATCCGGGGTGACGATACATTGAGTTTGGCAATGACATCGGAGCAGATCTCGACATCATTTTCTGGTAATTCCAGCCTTGGTTTTTTGGCTGGTACGATAGCGTCAGACGCACCACTATCAAGAACCGATTTGTTTATTTCCCTGATCCGACCATCCATAGTCAAACTCCTTTCCTGATGTCCCTTGGAAGACTGTATTGAAATTACTTAATTGTTTGACCTTGGGATGGGTTTAAAGTTCCATTTTAACGGTTACCCCTCTGTAGGGTTGTCCAGCCTTTGCGGGAACGACGAGAGTGAAGCGGGGGATGACGGGAGTGAAGCCGGGAATCATTCAGATATCAAATGCGTCACAGAGCGAATTTAAATTCACGCTGTTTAAAAACTCTTCGGCAATTTTTGTCAGCTCATTGGATTGGAGTATCAGAGCGTTAGTGGCGTTGAATGCCTGCTTCAGGTAGGTAACCTCAATACATTCATGTATGAGGGAATTGGCATCTATTTCTGACATCATGGTGTGGAGCTCTCCCGGTGAAGAGGGATCGTGAGCGCCATGGTTGCCTCTGTCCAGGGTCCCCCATTTGAAAGCATTGATCCAGCAATACGTTAAACTACCGCCTTTCGAGTGCGTTAATTCATACAGATAATGACTGAAGGCCTGCTGAATCGCTTGCCTGCACTTGTTTAAATTATCCACGGGTGTTTTCTTCTCTAGCGGCTGCAAGTCCGGGCGTTTATTAACTTTTTGTTTAAGAAGAGCTTCGACCTTGTAATGGATCACGTTGTTGTACCACTCAGGTTTTCCTATGATAATCACCGGACGATGGTTTGCCTTGCCGGAAATGAACTGCGCAAATGCAGGGTTGTGTACCAGCATTCGTTCTATATTCGGAATGCCCTCAGGTTCATTCGTCCAGTGCGTCTCTAAAGAGGAGTTGGCAATTTTACCTTCAAGGAATGACGAAAACCCTTCATGACCGTGAGTGATGAAAAGGGTAGCGGTATCACTTCTTTTCTCTTGTAAGCTTTTATAAAACAATTGCCATGACTGGCTGTTTTTTTCCCTGGACAAGAACGCCTGATACCACCTTTTCAGGCAATGGGCGGCTTCAACTTTCAGTTCATCGATGCCTTTCAGACGCGCCAATAGCCAGTGAAGTTGATAATCCAGCTGAGGATAATTCTTATCGTTCGGCAGTGGGTCCAGCCAACCCGATACCATGGCTTCACGGGCAAAGCGAATAACCGAAGGTCCGGTTAAGTTGGTATTCAATATATTCATTATTGATCTCAGCCATCGGTGTGGGCTCACTCCGCTCTGAACAATCATTTTTGAGTGTAATGATTTGAGTGATTCTGTGACCTGATCTCCATCATTGTTGGACAATATTTCTTTTACTGCTCCCCACATCGGACTTGTGACAAATAAGTTTTCAGACCCGGAAAGGGCCAATGCCTTCTCGGCAGCAGCTAATTCTTCTGTCTCCACCGACTCCACCATTAAGACGCCCATGGAAAAACCGGCTAAATCTTTTTGCTTAAAAAGTTTACTTACCATTTCGGAAACAGTCAGATTGGCTTGCGGTAAGGCACGATTTGTCTCAAGGGCTTTTTTCAGTTCCTCAAGGTTCATCTCAAGGGCCCTGGCCAGAGCTTGCTGTTGGGCTAAATCAGCACCTTTCAGGAGATCCTTAAGCTTCTCTGATTTAATGCTCCAATCATTGAGCTTCCTGTAGCGAGGTATAATTACTGTTGCCTCCACGGGCGCCCCGCCCAAATCCACTGACTCCCAGGATTGGCCTCCATCCACGGAATACTCGGCAAAGACGTGCGTGAGGCTCTCTATTTGCCGACTGGGAATCCCGAAATAGCGACAAAAAGCAACAAAAACAGGCGCACGATGACGACAGCTACCTTGCCGCTTTGTTACCAGGAATCGAAAGAAATTTTCACTCTCTTCTGGTTTAGCTGCACCGGAGAACTTTTTGCAGTATTCCATGATTGCGCTAATTCGTTGCCTGATGTTTTCAGCGCCTATTATTTTGTGCAACGGTGCCTGTATTTTGGCGGGTTGTTCGTCGATGTTATCAAACAGTTCCTTCAGTACAGACTTCATGCCTTCTGAACACTGGACGTCAAAAAGGGCTTTTTTAGCACCCGTTTTACCGCTCGGCTTTGCGGATTCTACGACATAAGTACATTGAAAACTCTGGCCGACTGCGGCCAGAGGAATAAACAGGGTATGAAGCCCGGTATAGTGGTCCCTGATCAGTTTAAATGGTAAACAGGGTTCTATATGCAGGGCCACGATAGAGTCACTGGCCGTCAGGCTGGGCAATGGACATTGACCGTTCTTTGGTGATATCTCAAGGGTTGCCAGCGTTTGATTTCTGGTTAATGTCACTTTCCTGTCATTCCCTGGTAACCGCCCAGGTGTGAGGGTTTCGACTCCCAGAAGGTACTTATCATCAAGATTGATCTTTTTGATTTCACCCCTGGCAGTGACACGAATATCCCATGCCTCCCAGCGATACATCTTAGGGGGATGGTGCGAATCAAAAATTTTACAAGATTCAACCTTTGTTATCTCCTTATCCTCATAGTTCGTGCTTCGGTCCAATGCCGGGGCTTTTTGTTCCTCGACTTCCGGGTCGTATGGTTCAGGAGCGTCGTCAGCGCTAATAGCGGATGCTTTGTTAATAAAATCGTTTACCCAACGGTTCGGCAGATCACTGATCTGATGCCAAAATGCGTGCCAGCATTGAACGTCATGGGCCTTCCATGACTGTATCTGCTTATCGGCCTCCTGAAAATGAGGCTGGTAAGTCGGCATTTTCAGCGTTTGTGCCTGCTCTTTCGTCAGGGGAAATACGCTATTAACGTCCACGTTCGTAAGGTCAAACTCACAAGCGAACCAGCATTGCTGCCAGTGTCTGTAAAGTGCCTGTATGAAAATATCGTCCGACTCACGCGGCTTCAGGGAAAGACCGGATGCCTGCCACCTGTTCTGGGCCACCCTCTTGATAAGTTCTGTTTTTGCGTCCTCTTTATCCAGAAGGGTATTAACACGAATTTCATGGCGCTTTTCATTAATGCTGTTGCGGTCACTTTGTCGTATCAACCACGGACGATCAACGCCTGATACCGTTTGGTGGAACCATTCGCTCAGCTCAGGATCAAGCGATCCTTTACTTATGGCAGGAGCCGATGATTTTGGCAGTTCCTCCAGAGAGATGTTGGCGGCCATCAGATAAAGCCGGTAGTGCTGATTGAGGTATTGATGGAGTGTTTTATCGCTAAAATCACCCCCTCTGTTAACCGCTCTGGCGACATTCTGTAGATCAAGACTGCTTGGCTGCAACGGGAGTTTTCTCCGTTGCAGGTAAGCTCTTAAACGACAATGTTTCTCAGTCAACCATTTAGCTGCGATTTTTCCCTGCGGGTCTTGTGGCAACACTTTTTCGGCAATGGTCTGCAATTCTTCCGGGTTATACTGCCGGATCGGCAAATGTCTGAAACGTCCTTTCAGCGCCGGTGATAAGGGTTTTCGCCCGCTGTACTCAGGCGGGTTGATGGTGGCAAACAGGTGAAAACCCGGATGGGCGTCACCGGCCAGAATATCGTTTAACTCACCTTCCAGATGCTGGCTGTCGATCAGATTCATTTCCGAAATCACCACGATGCCGCCTTCAATTTTGGCCTTCTGGATCTTTTCACACACTTTGTCCCAGGAACAATCGCAGGCATTCAGGTAAAAGACTTCCGGCATGGACTCTCTCTGTCGCCTGGCCTCCTGTCTGACACTTTCAATCACCAGGTTGAGCGTGGCATCCTTGCCCCGTCCCGCCGGGCCTTCAATCAGTGTCGCCTGACGTCCGTCGTGTTTTCTGTTGAGGTGATAAGCCTGCTGACAGCGGCTTAAATCCTGTCCAAGCCATTGCACCAGCTCACAGACTGCCGATCCGGAGGTATCAAAGTCTGGTCGGATTTCTCTGCTGACTGTACTGAAGGTTTGCTGCATATCTTGCAGGGTGTGGTCATGAACTTTGTTGCTCAGGGTATTGTTCGTTTGGTAACGGGCAGCAAACCAGATTTCCAACGCTGACAGGGCATCCTGATGAGTTTCGGTGATTTCCGGCCCCAGTACATCCCGAAAACTGTGTTGGATCAAACTGTTTATTTGCTCACAGGTCACACTGCCGCGAGCGGGCAGGGCACGATCCAGATACCAGCCCACCCAACTGCAGATATCGGTTAAATCCCTCGGGGTAAACTCATGGTCGGGCAAGAGTTCCTGGTAATATTGCCAGAGCGCCATCACACTTTTAGTGGCAGTTTGTGCAATGTCGTTTATTTGCTGCTCCGGCAGATGCTCTTGTAAATGCCTGACCAGAGCCGGTTCCACCACCCTGTCTCGAAGGAAAGTCTGGTCCAGACGTGGGTAGTAGGCTCTGGGCAGTTTCTCTTTCAGGGCCGGGTCCATTTGGCGCCCGGCGTAATGATCGGGGTTACCGGTGAGAATCACCCGGTGTTTTGGGCTGACATTGACAGGATGACCATTCACATAGATGCAGGGTTGCGGTTCCCATAAGCCGTTCAATGATGCCAGTAATCCGGTTTTGGCAAGGTTGGCTTCATCCAGAACCAGAGTAATGTATTCAGTGTCTTTGTCGGATTCGGTACTGGCCCATTCCATCAACGCCCGGTTTTGCTGCACCATAGAGCGGTCGCCATCGGCGTGTTGTTGCCACTGCCAGCGTTTCATCAGGGTCTGTTCGCTGTCGGAAGGTCCAAGAGAAATCACCGCAGCCTGTCCTGAAGCTTTCGCCATTTTGGCGGAAAAGTAACTTTTCCCGGTGCCGGTTTCTCCCTGCAGGAAGATAACGGGAGAGTCCTTAAGTCGGCCATGGAGTCGGGATAATCGACGGCTTTCACGATCCTCCTGACCCATCTTGCCATGATAAAGATCATGGGCCAGTGCTGACAGAGACTGATCAGCGGAACCCTGAGATTTCATTGATTCAGACAGTCGATTTTCTATGCGTTCAATGCGTTCTGAGTCAGAATTTTCTGTAACATATTCTCTTCTGGCAATGTGAAAACAATCGGTGGCCAGGGCGTGAATGGCATCGGATCGGGCGGTCTGCTCTGGTAGCGAAAATAACTGCCAGCCAGAAGCCAGTGCATCTTGCAAACGTTTAATCTGTCTTGATGGCCTGATGGCTAAGGATTGCCAGGGCTTTGTTGCCGTCGGATCGGCTGCCAACTGATACGCTATAGCCTCCCGTTTTTCTTCATGTGCATGGGCTACGATCATGGCACAGAGCCTGTCGAGAACGTTTTCTTCGCCCCATGCTGGAAATGGATATTCATAGACCAGTTGTAATTCGATGCCTTTAAATACTGCCTGATCAAAGGCTCTGGCCAGTTGCCACAGGTTCTGCCTGACAAACTTTCTATCCAACCGCCGGGAACTGTTGATGATGGCGTTTAAACGATCCGGGTCCACCGAAGCCGTTTGATCCTCATCTGGCGTCTTATCCGGTAACAAGTGCCAACAGGCCACTTTCATAAAATCCCGTACTGATGGGTTCTGCCGGGTGCCATGGGTGATAACGCTATCGATGGCCTTACGCCAGTGGCGGGGTAAAAGCTTTAAGGACTGGTCAACCTGCTGTGCCCGCCGGGCGGCCAGTATCAGGTTTTGCAACAACCCTTCGGTCATTTCTGGTAGCGGGTTACAAAGGTGAGCAGGTACGGTTTCAAACGCCTGGTAAAGTTTATAAAGCGCCTGTTCTGGCAGTTCAGCCCGGGAGATTTTATGTTTGACGGCATTGATCTCCCAGAGATCCACCTCAGGACAGGGCTTACCCTTGGCAACCATCGAACGAAATATTGACGATGGGCTTTTTACAGACTCAGGCCAGAGCATTGTGACATGAGCTTGTGGATAGGCCTGTAACTGCCCATTGACCAGCAGAGGTTGGCCAACAACCAGAGGCTCCAGAAGCTGCTGAAGAATTGGATTAGTTTCCAGCCCCCGCAATACCACCGGCTTGCCAGCGGTCAATGCCTCCTGCAATTTACTCTGACGGCGTCCGAAATATGCCTTTTGTTCCGAGGTGATATGGATATTATCAAATAGCTGGCTGAAACTGGTCTGTTCATTGACCCGGATCACCAGAGGGGTTCCCGGATGATTATTGAGCCAATGGCTGGCCTGGGCAGCTTGCTGATAGGTAAAGGTATTAAAGGCAGAACGAGCCCTCATTTTTTCCTGCAGGTTAGACAGAGGCTGCTTATCATCTTCTGCCAATCCCAGAGCTTTCGGCTGATGTTTTGAATGAGCCACCTGAAGCAGCGGCTCTACGCCGGTTGTTTCGCGAATCGTCTTTAATGAACCCAGCAAATGAAACCAGAGAGCCTCAGTCAGGGGAGAGGTGACGGTGACTGTACCACCGGCCCGAACCTGTTCCAGCAGGCTGGTATTGGGGACTGCAATGCCTTCCGGGTGAATGGCAATGGGGCTCAGCCAGTCCCTGATATTATTCCAATTAATGATGATCGGGTTTTGAGGTACGTGCTTTTTATCAAATTCTTTTTCACAGTTTTTGTCACATTTTTTTTCATGAGAGTGTGACAGGCTTTGGAACAGTGAATAAAGCTCGTCATCCCCAACCGGCATCTGATAAAACTGAACATCGTCGGGTAATGGACAGATCTTCCCATTACTCTCAAAGCACTGGTGCGCCAGCATCTGTCGAATGGTCTGTTCAAAGGCGAGATCTTCCCAGTCAGCTCCTTTCAGAATCACCCGCTGTCCGCTCCTCAATGACTCAAGCCTGCCGGGGATATGCCGGATTCGTCCCTGTTTATCCACACCGGGGCCACCCAGCAGCAACTGTCGCCAGTGACTGTGCAAGTGGCAGTTAATTAGAAGGGTATTGTCGTCCATGGCAGTTTCGGCAGAGGGGAGTTCAGCCAGTAGCTTTGGAACCTCGTCGATCTCCATCGATGGATCATTGCCGGTTTTTGCGTCCAACTGCCAGGTATTGTCCGGTCGATTAATTCGCCGCCAGAAGTCAGCCCCCGGGGCACCGGCCCCCGGTATATCCTCAAGCCTGCCAACCGGTCTCAACTGTTCAGGGTCTGCCAGCACCAGCAGAGCAACATGCTCGCCCAGGGGGCGCTTCTCCTTGCTGACTTTGTCGTACAGACAGGGGTTATCCGGGTCCAGCAGGTCGTTAAATTTGGGCAGATCCTCGCTGGTGAGCTTTCGGATATCGATCACCAGGGTGAGTGGCTGCGAACCTTCAAAGAGTTTGCCCGGATAAAGGGTGTGGCGACCCTCTTCGGAAATGCTCAAACGGCTCACCAGGTTAGCCTGTGAGAGGTCATCGGGATGGGAAATAAGGGTGACATCCCGATGTTCATCGCAGGTCTGGGCCACTAAAAGCTGACGAACGTCATCATCATTGGTGACAAAACGAAAATCGAAGGCATGAGGGGTCTTGCAGAATGAGGAATCCGTTGAGGATACGGTTCTTGCCGTGTCAGGTGACTGAATCTGAGGTGATGATACATTGAGTTTGGCCATGACATCAGAGCAGATCCCGACATCATTTGCTGATAATTCCAGCTTTGGTTTCTTGGATGGTACGCCAGTATCAGAGCCACTATCAAAAACCGATTTGTTTATTTCCCTTATTCCACCATCCATGGTCAATCTCCCTTCCTGATGTCTTTTGAAGAACTGTATTGAAACTGATTGATTGTTTGACCTTAGGATGGGATTAAAGTTTCATTTGGATAGTTACCCGCAAGCATTAAAGGAAGTCATTGATCTCAAAAACTCAACATGACCAAACGGTTATCAGGTATCCAGGGCGTCACAAAGGGAATTCAAATTGACGCTGTTCAAAAACTCTTCGGCAATCTTTGTCAGCTCGTCGGATTTGAGAACCAGAGCATTACTGGCATTGTGTGCCTGTCGTAAGTTGCTATCCCTAATGGTTTTCTCAGACCACCTATCGTTATCCGTTTCAGACATCATGGTGTAAAGCTCTTCTGGTGAGGAGGGATCATGAGCGCCATAATTGCCTCTATAGCCCTCGCCCCAAACGAAAGCATCGATCCAACAGTACGTTAAACTACCGCCTTTCGAGTGTGTCAATCCATACAGATAATGACTGAAGGCCTGTTGAATAGCTCGCACGCATTTGTTTTTTAAATTATCCACAAGGTTTTGCTCCCCCGGTGACATCTCAAGGGACTCCATAGCGGCTTTGTATCTCACGTCGATATCATGTTGTTTTCTCTTTACCTCAAGACGTACTTTGTCTGTCCTCTTTTTGAATTCTTCACTTTCCCAGGGAACAGAGAATTCCCTATACATTTTTTTTTGCTCAATAGTTAATTGCTCTGAATTGAGGCGTCGTTCTTCCTCGATTGCCTTATATCGATTGATTTTTTCCAATAACGGCTGCCAATCCCGGCTGTTCTCGACTTTTTGTTGAAACAGGGCTTCGGCCTTTTTATTAATCACTGTGTCGCACCAGGAAGGTTTCCCCGTGATAATCACCGGACGGTGGTTCGCCTTGCCCGAGCTTAACTGCGCAAATGCAGGAGTGTGTACCAGCATTCGTTCTATATTTGGAATGCCCTCAGGTTCATCCGTCCAGGCGACCTGTAAAGACAAGTCAGCAATTTTATTTGCAAAGAGTGACGAAAACCCATCATGACTGTGAGTGATGAAAAAGTGACAGGTATTCTCTTTTTTCTCTCGTAAGCGTTTATAAAACAACTGCCACGCCAGGCTGTTTTTTTCCCTGGACAAGCATTCCTGATACCAGTTTTTCAGGCAACGGGCGGCTTCAACCTTCAGTTCATCGACCTTTTCCAGATGCACCAATAGCGTACGAAGTGCATAGGGCAGTGAAGAGTGGTTCTTATTGGTTGGCAGTGGATCCAGCCAACCCGACTCCATGGCTTCATGAGCAAAGTGAATAACCGAAGGTTTGGTCAGGTCGCTGCCTTCCAGTATTTCCACTAATAATCTCAACCACTGCTGAGGGTTTGCACCGGCCTGAGCAATCATTTTTGAATGGATTGACTTGAGTGATTCAGTGACCTGATCTTCATCACTGTTGGACAATAGTTGTTTGACTGTCTCTAACATTGATTTATAAATATGCCAATCTTTGGCAATAGGACTATAGTCCCATGGTTTCTCGAAAAAGTTCAGTGCATTCGTCCCCAACGACTCTATCATTGAGACACCCATGGAAAAGCCGGTTAAATCATTTCTCTCCCAGAGATTCCTTATTATATTGGAGAAACTCAGATTCGGGTCTGGCCATGCACTTTGCTTATCAAGGGCTTTTTTCAGTTTCCTGGGGCTCATAACACAAGCTTTAGCCAAAGCTTGCTGTTGTGCTGAATCAGCACCTTTCAGGAAATCTTTCAGGAAAACCTTAATATTCCTTGACACAGTGCCGGGATCATCGACCCTCCTTGTGGGCTGAAATTTACAGGTGATTTCTGTTGACTCTGTTGCTGCCCCGCTCAAATTCACCGATTCCCAGGTTTGGCCTCCATCCGGGGAATACTCGGCAAAGCAGTGGACAAAGTTATTGATTTGCCGACATGGAATCCCGAAATAACGACAAAGAGCAACAAAAACAGGCGTACGATGACGACAGCTACCTTGCCGCTGTGTCACCAGGAATCGAAAGAAATTGGTTCTGCCCTTTTCTGGTTCAGCCTCACCTGAAAACTGTTCGCAATACTCCGTGATTGCCTGAATGCGTTGTGTCATGCCTTGAGCGTTTGCTATTTTCCGCAAAGGCTCCTGTATTTCTGATGCTTGTTGATCAATGGTGGTAAACACTCCGTCCAGTACTTTTTTCATCTCTTCTGAACAGCGGTTGTCAAGCCATATTGATCGTCCTGTTCGGGCTTTTTTAGCCGATGTTTTTTTGTCCGGTACTCTGGGTTCTACGACATAAGCCACCCGAATAGTCTGGTTGGCTTTGGCCTTATGAACAAACAGCGTGTGAAGCCCGGTATATCGACCCCTGACCAGGGTAAATGGCAAATCGGGATGGATACGCAGGGCCACGATATAGTCATCAGGCGTCAGGCTGGGCAATGCAAACTGGCCATTCTTCGATGACGGTTCAAAGGTTGCCAGCGTTTGATTGCTGGCAAGTATCACTTCCTGGCCGCGCCCCGGCAACCGGGCAGGCATTAGGGTTTCTGCCCTCTGCGTGTCTCGATCATTAATCTCGATCAGTTTGATGTCACCCTCAGCAGTCACATCAATATCCACTACCCTGCAGCGATACAAATCGGAAGGAATCTCCTTCGTATCAAAAACTTTGTAGTCTGTCTCTTTTGGTTTCTCCAGGTTCTCGTAGTTCGTTTTGCAGTCCAGTTGCGGAGAATACTTTCCCCGGACTTTTGGGGTGCATTGTTCAGAATCTTCAACCCAGGGGCTCTGCTGACCACTTATCTGAAGCCAGAACGCAGGCCACAATTGAACGGCATCGGAGTTCCATTGGCTTATCTGCTGATCAGCCTTCTGAAGACATGGCCGGGAAGTCGGCATTTTCAGCGTTTGTTCCTCTTCTTCCGTCATGGGAAATACGCTGTTGGCGTCCACGCCCGACTGGCCAAACTCACGATTAAACCAGCTTTGCTGCCAGTGTCTGTAGAGTACCCGGTTGAGAATATCCTGCGACACATTAGGGTTCAGGGAAAGACCGGATGCCTGCCATCTGGCCTGGGCCAGCCTCTTGATAACTTCTGTTTTGGCGTCCTCTTTATCCAGAAGGTCATCAATACGAATTTCATGGCGTTTTTCATTAATGCTGTTGCAATCACTTTGTCGTATTAACCAGGGACGATCAATGCTCGATACCGTTTGGTAGAACCATTCGCTCAGCTCAGGGTCAAGCGCTCCTCTAGCCGTGGCAGGAGCCGATGGTGGCAGTAGCTCCAGTGATATATTGGCAGCCATCAGGTAAAGCCGGTAGTACTGATTGAGGCATTGATGAAGTGCTTTATCACTAAAATCACCCCCTCTGTTAACCGCTCTGGCGACATTCTGCAGATCAAGACTGGTGGGTTGCAATGGCAGCTTTCTTTGCTGCAGGTAAGCCCTTAAACGACAATGTTGCTTAGTCAAGCGTTTAGCCACGATTTTTCCCTGCGGGTCCTTTGGCAACACTTTTTCGGCAATGGTCTGCAATTCTTCCGGGTTATACTGCCGGATCGGCAAATGTCGAAAACGCCCTTTCAGCGCTGGTGATAAGGGTTTTCGCCCGCTGTACTCAGGCGGGTTGATGGTGGCAAACAGATGGAAACCCGGATGGGCGTCACCGGCCAGAATATCGTTCAACTCGCCTTCCAGATGCTGGCTATCGATCAGGTTCATTTCTGAAATCACCAGGATGCCGCCTTTAATTTTTGCCGTCTGGATCTTTTCGCACAGTTTGTCCCATGAACAATCACAGGCATTCAGGTAAAAGACTTCCGGCATCAATTCTTGCCGTTGTTCAGCCTGCTGTTTGACGCTTTCAATCACCAGGTTCAGCGTGGCATCCTTACCCCGCCCGGCCGGACCTTCAATCAGTGTTGCCTGACGGCCGCCGTGTTTTTTGTCGTGATGATTAGCCTGCTGACAGCGGCTTAAATCCTGTTCAAGCCGTTGCGCCAGTTCACGGACTGCCGATCCGGAGGTATCAAAGTCTGGTCGGATTTTTTCGCTGACTGTTGTGAAGGTCTGTTGCATATCCCGCAGGGTGTGTTCATGAACTCTGTTACTCAGGGTGTTCTCCGGTTCGAAGCGGGCAGCAAACCAGATTTCCAGTGCCGACAGGGCGTCCTGATGAGTTTCGCTGATTTCCGGCCCCAATACATCCCGAAAACTATGCTGGATCAGACTGTTTATTTGCCCACAGGTGACACTGCCGCGAGCGGGCAGGGCACGATCCAGATACCAGCCCACCCAACTGCAGATATCCGTTAAATCCCTGGGGGTAAACTCATGGACGGGCAAGAGTTCCTGATAATATTGCCAGAGTGTCATCACACTGTTGCTCGCGCTGTGTGCAATGTCGTTTATTTGGTGCTCCAGCAAATACTCTTGTAAATGCTTGACCAGAGCGGGTTCCACCACTCTGTCCCGAAGAAATGCCTGGTCTAACCGGGGGTAGTAAGCCCTGGGCAGTTTCTCTTTCAGGGCCGGGTCCATTTGGCGCCCGGCGTAATGATCCGGGTTACCGGTGAGAATCACCCGGTGTTTTGGGCTGACCTTGACAGGATGACCATTGACATAGATGCAGGGTTGCGGTTCCCATAAGCCGTTCAATGATGCCAGCAATCCGGCTTGGGCCAAATTAGCCTCATCCAGCAACAGGGTGATGTATGCTCCGTCTTTGTCGGATTTGGTATTGGCCCATTCCATCAATGCCCGGTTTTGCTGCGCCATAGAGCGGTCGCCATTGGTGTTTTGTTGCCACTGCCAGCGTTTCATCAGGGTCTGTTCGCTGTCAGAGGGTCCCAGAGAAATGACCGCAGCCTGTCCCGAAGCCTTCGCCATTTTGGCGGAAAAGTAACTTTTCCCGGTGCCGGTTTCTCCCTGCAGGAAGATAACGGGAGAATCCGCAAACCGGTCATGGAGTCGGGATAAGCGTCGACTTTCACGATCCTTCTGGTTCATTGAGCCGTGATAAAGATCCCGGGCCAGTGCTGACAAGGGGTTATCCGCAGAACCCATCCATATCAGTGATTCAGCCAGTCGATGTTCTATGCGTTCAATGCCTTCTGCCTCAGAATTCGCTGTTCTGGCCCTATGAAAGCAATCACTAGCCAGGGCGTGAATGGCATCGGATCGGGTCTGCCTCGATAGCAAAGATAACTGCCAGCCAGAAGTCAGTGCATCTTGCAAGCGTTTAATCTGCCTTGCTGGCCTGATGGCCAACGATTGCCAGGGCTTTGCTGACGCCGGACTTATTTCCAACTGATACGCTATGGCATCTCGTTGATGTTCGGGCATATAGGCCAGGATCATGGCAGAGAGCCTGTCAAAAGCGTCTGCTTCACCCCCCTCTGGAAATGGACTTTTATAGGACAGTTGTAATTCGTTACCTTTAAATACGGCCGGGTCAAAGGCTCTGGCCAGTGACCACAGGTTCTGTTGCACAAACGATCTATCTAAAGGCAGGGCACTGTTGATGATGGTGTTTAACCGATCCGGGTCTACCGAGGCGGTTTGATCCTCATCCGGTTTTTCATCGGCATCCGGCGTTTTATCCGGTAACAAGTGGCAGCAGGCCACTTTCATAAAATCCCGTACTGATGGGTTCTGCCGGGTACCATGGGTGATGACGCTATCAATGGCCTTGCGCCAGTGGCAGGGTAAAAGCTGTAAGGACTGGTCAACCTGCTGCGCTCGCCGGGCAGCCAGTATCAGGTTATTCAACAACCCTGCGGTTATTTCAGGTAAAGGGTTACAAAGATCGCCGGGTACGGTTTCAAATGCTCTGTAAAGTGAGTGAAGCGCCTGTTCTGGCAGCTCAGCCCGTGAGATTTCATGCCTGACGACATTGATCTCCCAGAGATCGATTTCAGGACAGGGCTCACCCGTGGCAACCATCGAATGAAATACTGAAGACGGGCTTTTCGCTGACTCAGGCCAGAGCAATGTTATATGAGCCTTTGGATAGGCCTGTAACTGGCCGTTCACCAGCAGAGGTTGCCTGACTACCAGGGGTTCCAGAAGCTGCTGAAGCGTTGGATTACTTTCCAGCCCTCTAAATACTACCGGCTTGCCAGTGGTCAATGCCTCCTGCAATGCAGTCTTACGGTGTCCAAAATGGGCCTTTTGTTCCGAGGTGATATGGATATTATCAAACAGCTGGCTGAAGCTGGTCTGTTCATTGATCTGGATGACCAGAGGGGCTGGCTGATGATAATTGATCCAGAGACTTGCCTGGGCGTGCTGCTGATAAGTGACGAAATTAAAGGTGGCGTGATCTCCGGCTTTTTCCTTTGGGCTGGACAGAGGATGCTGATCACTTTCTGTCAATCCCAGGGCTTTGGGCTGCTGTTTCCAATGGGCCAGCTGAAGTCGGGGCTTCAGGCCGGTCGTCTCGCGAATCGTCTGCAATGAACCCAGCAAACGAAACCAGAGTGACTCAGTGAGGGGAGACGTCACGGTAACTGCGCCACCGGCCCGAACCTGTTCCAGCAGGCAGGTATTGGCTACTGCGTAGCCTTCCGGGGCGATGGCAATCGGGTTCAGCCATTGAGCAATATTACTTTGGTTAATGATGATCGGGTTTCGTGGTGCCTGCTCTTTGTGATCTTCTTTGTCACTCTCTTTGTCACGAGAGTGAGACAGGCTTCGGAACAGAGAGTGAATCTCGTCATCCGCTACCGGCATCTGATAAAACTGAACATTGTCGGGTAACTGGCAGACCTTGCCATTGCTCTCAAAGCTCTGCTGCGCCAGCATCTGGCGAATGGTCTGTTCAAAGGCCAGATCCTGCCAGTCAGCCCCTCTCAGAATCACCCGTTGTCCGGCCCTCAATAACTCAAGGCTGCCGGGGATGTGCCGTATCCGTCCCTTTTTATCCACACCGGGGCCGCCCAGCAGTAGCTGTCGCCAGTTGTTGTGCAGGTGACAGTCAATAAGAACGGTATTGTCGTCATCCATAGCGCCTTCGGCAGAGGGGAGTTCAGCCAACAGCGGAGGAATTTTGGCTGGGATATTGTCAGTCTTTGGTTCAGACTGCCAGGTATTGCCCGGTCGATTAATTCGCCGCCAGAAATCAGCACCCGGAGCGCCTGCCGCCGGTGCGTCGGCCTCCTGCGATTTGTCGTGCTTGCCAGCTGATGCCAACTGCTCAGGGTCTGCCACTACCAGCAGAGAAACGTGTTTGCCCAGAGAGCGTTTCTCCTGACTGACTTTGTCGTACAGACAGGGGTTATTCGGGTCCAGTAAATCGTTAAATTTGGGCAGTTCCTCGCTGGTAAGTTTTCGGATATCCAGCACCAGGGTGAATGGTTGCGAACCCTCAAACAGCTTGCCTGAACGCAGAGTCTGACGACCATCGTCGGAAATGCTCAACCGGCTCACCAGATTAGCCTGTGAGAGCTCATCGGGGTGGGAAATAAGGGTGACATCCCGATGGTCATCACAGGTCTGGGAAACCAGAATCTGACGAACCTCATCATCACGGGTGACAAAACGAAAATCGAAGGCATGAGGGGCCTTGCAGAGTGAGGAATCCATTGAGGATACGGTTCTCACCTTATCAGGCAACCTCATCGAAGGTGGCGATAGAGTTAGTTTGGACTTTACTTCCGGACAAATCTTTGCAATCTCTGACGATAAATCCAGATTTTCTCTCTTGGCTGGCACGCCACTTTCAATAACAAGTTTTTTTCTTTTTTCGCCAATCTGACCATCCATAGTCAATCTCCCTCCTGACATCTGAAGGACTGCGTTGAATTTCTTAGTGTTTAGACCTGTAAGGTGTGATTAAAGTTCCATTTCAACTGTTACCCCTCTGCAGGGTTGTCCGGCCTGCTGTTCCGCTGCACTGAATCAGGTACTCAGTTAATGTTTCCATTCCTGCGGAGGAGTTCGTCATTCCGGCGAAGGCGGGAATTCAGCGCCAACAGTGGGACTCCGCCTTCTCGGGGATGACAAGGCCAGGGTGCACCGGGCAACAACCATTAAAGGAAGTTTCCGATCTCGAAAAACTCAACATGACCAAACGGTTATCAGGTATCCAATGCGTCACAAAGCGAATTCAAATTCACGGTACTCAAAAACTCTTCGGCAATTTTTGTCATATCACGGGGTTTGAGTACCAGAGCGTTATTGGCGTTGAGTACCTGCTTCAGGTAGGTATCCTCAATACAGTCGTGCATAAGGGAATAGGTGTCTATTTCTGACATCATGCTGTAAAGCTCTCCTGGTGAAGAGGGATCGTGAGTGCCATAGTTGCCTCTATCTTTGGTTCGCCAGTTGTAAGCATCGATCCAGCAATACGTTAAACTACCGCCTTTCGAGTGTGTTAATTCATACAGATAATGACTGTAGGCCTGCTGAATCGCTTGCTTGCACTTGTCTTTTAAATTATCCACAAGTTTTTCTTCCTCTAACGGCTGCAAGTCCGGGCGTTTCTCAACTTTTTGTCGACAAAGGGCTATGACCTTGTCTTTGATCAATGTTGCGTCCCAGTCAGGTTTTCCTGTGATAATCACCGGACGATGGTTTGCCTTGCCGGAAATGAACTGCACAAATGCAGGGTTGTGCACTAGCATTCGTTCTATGTTCGGAATGCCCTCAGGATTGTCCGTCCAGGCGGTCTCTACAGACGAGTTGGCAATTTTACCTTCAAGGAATGACGAAAACCCATCATGACCATGAGTGATGAAAAAGGTGGAGGTATCACTTGTGTTCTCTCGCAAGCGTTCATAAAAAAATTGCCATGACTGGCTATTTTTTTCCCTGGACAAGAACGTCTGATACCACTTTTTCAGGCAACAGGCGGCTTCAACTTTCAGTTCATCGGAGTATTTTTCCATATACATCAATAGATAATGAAAGTCATAGGCCAGCTCGGGATAATTCTTATCGTACGGCAGTGGATCAAGCCAACCCGATGCCACGGCCTCACGGGCAAAGAGAGTAACCGAAGGTCTGGCTAAGTGCAGAATATCCAGCATTGCCTTCAACCACTGGTGAGGGCTTGCTCCACCCTGAACAATGATTTTTGAGTGTAATGACTTGAGTGGTTCAGTGACCTGATCTTCATCACTGTTGGACAATATTGCTTTTACTGCGTCCGACATCGGCCTTCCGTTATAATGGTTTCTGGACCCGGGACAGACCAATGCCTTCTCGTCATCGCCCAAGGCTTCTGTCTCCAGCGACTCCAGCATTAAGACACCCATGGTAAATCCGGCTAAATCTTGTTGATTCCAAAGCCTCTCTACCATTTGGGAAACAGTCATATGGGCTTGCCGTAATGGACGGTTTGTCTCGAGGGCTTTTTTCAGTTCCTCAAGGTTCATGTCAAACACCTTGGCCAGAGCTTGCTGTTGTGCTGAATCAGCACTTTTCAGAAGATCTTTCAGCAGATTCCTGATCTTCTTTGATGCCCTGGCGTAATCACTGAAGTTCCCGGTGGGTTGGAAGTCAGGACTGATTTCTATTGTCTGCGCAGGGGCCCCGCCCAAATCCAACGATTTCCAGGTTTGGCCTCCATCTTCGGAATACTCGGCAAAGCAGTGGACAGAATTGTCCATTTGCCGACAGGGAATCCCAAAGTAACGACACAAAGCAACAAAAACAGGCACACGATGACGACAGCTACCTTGCCGCTCTGTTACCAGGAATTGAAAGAAATTCTGACTTTCCTCTGGTTCAGACTTACCGGAAAACTGTCTGCAATAGTTATTGATCGCACAAATACGTAGTAGCTTGGATTTAGCGTTTTTTATGGCCTGCAAAAGCTCCTGTAATTCGGTTGGGTGTTGGTTGGTGGGTGCAAACAGTTCGTCCAGTACCTTTTTCATGCCTTCTGAACAGTGGGTGTCAGAAGCTGTTAATCGTTTTGACAGGGCCTCTTTATCAGGCGATTTTATGCCCGGTTCTCTCTCTTCTACGATATAAGCGATCAGAATACTCTGGCTGGCTTTGGCCTCTGGAATAGTCAGTGTGTGAAGCCCGGTACATCGATCCCTGACCAGTTTAAAGTCCAAATCGGGTTTGATACGCAGGGCCACGATATAGTCGTCAGGCGTCAGGCTGGGCAATGCATATTGACCATTTTTTGATCGCATACTCAGGGTCGCCAGCGTTTGATATCCGGTTAATGTCACTTCCAGACCATACTCTGGCAATCGTGCAGGCGTGAGGGGTTCGACTCTCTGAATGTCCTGATCACTCATGTCGATCAGTTCGACGTCACCCTCAACAGTGACATTAATATCCCTTGCCCACCAGCGGTACATATGGGAAGGATCTCGGCTATCAAAGACTTTATAATCGATAACGTTTGGCTTCGCCCGGTCCTCATAATTCGTGTTCTGGTCCAATGTCGAAGCCTGTTTCTCGTGAACTTCCGGATTGTATTTTTCAGAAACCTCAACCCAATGGCTTGGCTGACCCATTTGCTGATGCCAAAACCCGGGCCACAATTGAATGGCATTGGAGTTCCATGCACTTATCCGCCGCTCAGCTTCCTGAAGAAAAGGCTGGGAAGCGGGTAATTTCAGCGTTTGTTCCTCTTCTTCCGTCAGAGGAAAGACGCTATTGGCATCCACGCCTGTGCCCTCAAACGCACGGGTAAACCAGTGTTGCTGGCAGTGTCGGTACAGTGCCCGGGTGAGAATATCGTCCGACTGGTTCGGCTTCAGGGAAAGACCGGATTTCAGCCATCTGGCCTGGGCCACCATCCTGATAATTTCTGTTTTGGCTTCCTCTTTATTCAGATGACTGGTAATACGGATTTCGTGGTGTTTTTCATCGATGCTGTTGCGATCACTGAGTCGAATCAACCAAGGACGATCAATGCCCGATACCGTTTGGTAGAACCAATGGCTCAGCTCAGGCTCAGGCGCTCCTTTACCCATGGCAAGAGCCGATAAATTGGGTAGTTTCTTCAGCGATCTGTTGGCGGCCATCAGATAAAGCCGGTAGTGCTGATTGAGGGATTGATGGAGTGCTTTATCGCTAAAATCACCCCCTCTGTTAACCGATCTGGCGACATTCTGCAGATCAAGACTGGTTGGCTGTAATGGCAGTTTTTCCCGTTGCAGGTAAGCTCTTAAACGACAATGTTTCTCAGTCAACCATTTAGCCGCGATTTTTCCCTGCGGGTCTTGTGGCAACACTTTTTCGGCAATGGCCTGCAATTCTGCCGGGTTATACTGCCGGATGGGCAAATGCCGAAAACGCCCTTTCAGCGCCGGTGATAAGGGTTTTCGCCCGCTGTACTCAGGCGGGTTGATGGTGGCAAACAGGTGGAAACCCGGATGGGCGTCACCGGCCAGAATATCGTTTAACTCCCCTTCCAGATGCTGGCTGTCGATCAGATTCATTTCCGAAATCACCACGATGCCGCCTTCAATTTTGGCCTTCTGGATCTTTTCACACACTTTGTCCCAGTAACAGTCGCAGGCATTCAGGTAAAAGACTTCTGGCATGGACTCTCTCTGTCGCCTGGCCTCCTGTCTGACACTTTCAATCACCAGGTTGAGCGTGGCATCCTTGCCCCGTCCCGCCGGGCCTTCAATCAGTGTCGCCTGACGTCCGTCGTGTTTTCTGTTGAGGTGATAAGCCTGCTGACAGCGAATTAAATCCTGTCCGAGCCATTGCACCAGCTCACAGACTGCCGATCCGGAGGTATCAAAGTCTGGTCGGAATTCTCTGGTGACTGTACAGAAGTTCTGCTGAATATCTGACAGGGTCTGGTTACGAACACTGTCGCTTAGGGTATTGTTCGGGTGGTAACGGGCAGCAAACCAGATTTCCAGTGCCGACAGGGCATCCTGATGAGTTTCAGTGATTTCCGGCCCCAGTACGTCCCGAAAACTGTGTTGGATCAAACTGTTTATTTGCGCACAGGTCACACTGCCGCAAGCGGGCAGGGCACGATCCAGATACCAGCCCACCCAGCTGCAGATATCGGTTAAATCCCTGGGGGTAAACTCATGGTCGGGCAAGAGTTCCTGATAATATTGCCAGAGTGCCATCACGCTTTTGGTAGCACTGTGTGCAATGTCGTTTATTTGCTGCTCTGGCAGATGCCGTTGTAAATGCTTGACCAGGGCCGGTTCCACCACACTGTCCCGAAGGAATGCCTGGTCTAACCGTGGGTAGTAAGCCCTGGGCAGCTTCTCTTTCAGGGCCGGGTCCATTTGGCGCCCGGCGTAATGATCCGGGTTGCCGGTGAGAATCACCCGGTGTTTTGGGCTGACTTTGACAGGATGGCCATTCACATAGATGCAAGGTTGCGGTTCCCATAAGCCGTTCAATGATGCCAGTAATCCGGTTTTGGCCAGGTTGGCTTCATCCACAACCAGAGTGACATAGTGTCCATCCTTCTCGGACGGAGTCTTGGCCCATTCCATCAACGCCCGGTTTTGCTGCGCCATAGAGCGGTCGCCATCGGCGTGTTGTTGCCACTGCCAGCGTTTCATCAGGGTCTGTTCGCTGTCGGAAGGTCCAAGAGAAATCACCGCAGCCTGTCCTGAAGCTTTCGCCATTTTGGCAGCAAAGTAACTTTTCCCGGTTCCGGTTTCTCCCTGCAGGAAGATAACGGGAGAGTCCGCAAACCGCTCATGGAGTCGGGATAAGCGACGACTTTCACGATCTTTCTGACTGATCTCGCCGTGATAAAGATCCCGGGCCAGTGCCGACAAAGGCATAGCAGCGGAACCCTGCCATGTCAGTGATACAGACAGTCGATTTTTTATACGTTCAATGCCTTCTGTCTTGGAATTCGCTGTTCTGGCCCCATGAAAACAATCGGCGGCCAAAGCATGAAGGGCATCGGATAGGGTCTGCCCCGATGGCAAAATTAATTGCCAGCCAGAAGCCAGTGCATCCTGCAAACGTTTAATCTGTCTTGATGGTCTGATGGCTAACGGTGGATGTTCTTCTGCTTCCTCCGGATCAATTTCGAACTGATAGGCTAAAGCATCTCGTTGTTTTTCAGGCCTATGGGCCAGGATCATGGCACAGAGCCTGTCGAGAACGTTTTCTTCGCCCCATGCTGGAAATGGATATTCATAGACCAGTTGTAATTCGATGCTTTTAAATACTGCCTGATCAAAGGCTCTGGCCAGTTGCCACAGGTTCTGCCTGACAAACTTTCTATCCAACCGCCGGGAACTGTTGATGATGGCGTTTAAACGATCCGGGTCCACCGAAGCCGTTTGATCCTCATCTGGCGTCTTATCCGGTAACAAGTGCCAACAGGCCACTTTCATAAAATCCCGTACTGATGGGTTCTGCCGGGTGCCATGGGTGATAACGCTATCGATGGCCTTACGCCAGTGGCGGGGTAAAAGCTTTAAGGACTGGTCAACCTGCTGTGCCCGCCGGGCGGCCAGTATCAGGTTTTGCAACAACCCTTCGGTCATTTCTGGTAGCGGGTTACAAAGGTGAGCAGGTACGGTTTCAAACGCCTGGTAAAGTTTATAAAGCGCCTGTTCTGGCAGTTCAGCCCGGGAGATTCTATGTTTGACGGCATTGATCTCCCAGAGATCCACCTCAGGACAGGGCTTACCCTTGGCAACCATCGAACGAAATATTGACGATGGGCTTTTTACAGACTCAGGCCAGAGCATTGTGACATGAGCTTGTGGATAGGCCTGTAACTGCCCATTGACCAGCAGAGGTTGGCCAACAACCAGAGGCTCCAGAAGCTGCTGAAGAATTGGATTAGTTTCCAGCCCCCGCAATACCACCGGCTTGCCAGCGGTCAATGCCTCCTGCAATTTACTCTGACGGCGTCCGAAATATGCCTTTTGTTCCGAGGTGATATGGATATTATCAAATAGCTGGCTGAAACTGGTCTGTTCATTGACCCGGATCACCAGAGGGGTTCCCGGATGATTATTGAGCCAATGGCTGGCCTGGGCAGCTTGCTGATGGGTGAAGGTATTAAAGGCGGAGCGAGCCCTCATTTTTTCCTGCAGGTAAGACAGAGGCTGCTCATTATTTTCTGCCAATCCCAGAGCTTTCGGCTGATGTTTTGAATGAGCCACCTGAAGCAGCGGCTCTACCCCAGTTGTCTCGCGAATCGACTGCAATGAACCCAGCAAACGAAACCAGAGAGTCTCAGTCAGGGGAGAGGTTACGGTAACTGCACCACCGGCCCGAACCTGTTCCAGCAGGCTGGTATTAGGAACTGCAATGCCTTCCGGGTGAATGGCAATGGGGCTCAGCCATTCCCTGATATTATTCTGGTTAATAACGATTGGGTTTTGAGGTGCGTGCTTTTTATCAAGTCCTTTGTCACATTTTTTTTCATGAGAGTGTGACAGGCTTTGGAACAGTGAATAAAGCTCGTCATCCCCAACCGGCATCTGATAAAACTGAACATCGTCGGGTAATGGACAGATCTTCCCATTACTCTCAAAGCACTGGTGCGCCAGCATCTGTCGAATGGTCTGTTCAAAGGCGAGATCTTCCCAGTCAGCTCCTTTCAGAATCACCCGCTGTCCGCTCCTCAATGACTCAAGCCTGCCGGGGATATGCCGGATTCGTCCCTGTTTATCCACACCGGGGCCACCCAGCAGCAACTGTCGCCAGTGACTGTGCAAGTGGCAGTTAATTAGAAGGGTATTGTCGTCCATGACAGTTTCGGCAGAGGGGAGTTCAGCCAGTAGCTTTGGAACCTCGTCGATCTCCATCGATGGATCATTGCCGGTTTTTGCGTCCAACTGCCAGGTATTGTCCGGTCGATTAATTCGCCGCCAGAAGTCAGCCCCCGGGGCACCGGCCCCCGGTATATCCTCAAGCCTGCCAACCGGTCTCAACTGTTCAGGGTCTGCCAGCACCAGCAGAGCAACATGCTCGCCCAGGGGGCGCTTCTCCTTGCTGACTTTGTCGTACAGACAGGGGTTATCCGGGTCCAGCAGGTCGTTAAATTTGGGCAGATCCTCGCTGGTGAGCTTTCGGATATCGATCACCAGGGTGAGTGGCTGCGAACCTTCAAAGAGTTTGCCCGGATAAAGGGTGTGGCGACCCTCTTCGGAAATGCTCAACCGGCTCACCAGATTAGCCTGTGAGAGCTCATCGGGGTGGGAAATAAGGGTGACATCCCGATGTTCATCGCAGGTCTGAGCAACTAAAAGCCGACGAACGTCATCATCATTGGTGACAAAACGAAAATCGAAGGCATGAGGGGTCTTGCAGAATGAGGAATCCGTTGAGGATACGGTTCTTGTCCGGTCGGGTGACTTAATCTGAGGTGACGATACATTGAGTTTGGCCATGACATCAGAGCAGATCCCGACATCATTTGCTGATAATTCCAGCTTTGGTTTCTTGGATGGTACGCCAGTATCAGAGCCACTATCAAAAACCGATTTGTTTATTTCCCTTATTCCACCATCCATGGTCAATCTCCCTTCCTGATGTCTTTTGAAGAACTGTATTGAAACTGATTGATTGTTTGACCTTAGGATGGGATTAAAGTTCGATTTTGACTGTTACCCCTCTATAGGGTTGCCCAGCCTGCTGTTCGGCTGCACTGAATCAGGTGAGGCCGTCGCATCTGCCATGGTTGCGGCTCTCTATTTAAATGGAACTTACGTTTAATCTTAAGGTCAAAATATATAACAACTTCAACTTGGTTCTTCAGATCGCAGTAAGGAGATTGACTATGGATGGTCAGATTGATGAAGGTACAAAAAAACACGCTCTGGATCCTAACCTTCTTGATCATGGCGGGCATGGCGTGGCAGCCAAGATAGCAAAGCTGGATTTATTATCAGAACAAGAGAAGACTGTAAGAAGCTGCTCTGAAGTAAGGTCCAAACTAAAAAGATCGCCATCTTTGGAGACGGTGCCTGACAAAGTCAGAACCGTCTCTTCAACGAATTCCTCGCTGCCAAAGGCGACTCATTCCTTCGATTTTCGTTTTGTCGCCAGTGATGATGAAGTTCGACAGCTTTTGACTGCCAGAACCTGTAATGAAGATGTTACTGTTATTTCCCACCCCGATGACCTCTCACAGGCTAACCTGGTGAGTCGGCTGAGCATTTCCGAAGAGGGTCGTCATACTTTGCGCTCGGGCAAGCTGTTTGAAGGTTCACAGCCATTCACTCTGGTGATGGATATCCGACAGCTCACCAGCGAAGAACTGCCCAAATTTAACGATCTGCTGGACCCGGATAACCCCTGTCTGTATGACAAAATCAGCCAGAAAAAACGCCCCCTTGGCGGGCATGCTTCTCTATTGGTCCTGGCAGACCCTGAACAGTTGAGGTCGGTTGGCGCTCCGGGTGCCGATTTCTGGCGGCGAATTAATCGTCCGGGAAATACCTGGCAGTTCAAGGCACAGACCGCCAATGATTCATCGATGGATATCGATAAAGTTCCTCCGGTATTGACTGAACTCCCCTCTGCCGAAAGTGCTATGGAAGACGGCAATACCGTTTTAATTGACTGCCATTTGCACGGTCACTGGCGACAGTTGCTGCTGGGCGGTCCCGGAGTGGATCAAGAGGGTCGAATCCGGCACATCCCCGGCAGGCTTGAGTGTTTGAAAGCCGGACAACGGGTGATTCTGAAAGGGGCCAACTGCCGTGATCTGGCCTTTGAACAGACGATTCGGCAAATGCTGGCGAAAAAGTGTTTTGAAAGCAATGGCAAGATCTGTCCGTTACCCGACGATGTTCAGTTTTACCAGATGCCGGTAGGGGATGACGAGCTTCATTCACTGTTTCAAAGTCTGTCCCACTCTCTTACCAGAGAAGGTGTCAAAGAAGATGACAACAGAGAGAACGCGTCAGGAAGCCCGATCATTATTAACCAGAGTAATATTGCCCAATGGCTGAACCCCATTGCCATTGCCCCGGAAGGCTATGCAGTCCCTAACACCTGTCTGTTGGAACAGGTTCGAGCGGGTGGTGTCGTCACTGTAACCTCGCCCCTCACTGAGGCACTCTGGTTTCGTTTGCTGGGCTCATTGGCGACTATTCGCGCGACCACCGGCCTGAAGCCCCGACTTCAGGTAGCCCACTGGAAACAGCAGCCGGAAGCCCTGGGATTGACAGAAACAGATGAGCGCCCTTTGTTCGGGAACCATCAGCAACAGAAAAAAATCAAAGATCATGATGCCTTTGAAGCAGTCACTTATCGGCAACATGCCGAGGCAAGCCAATGGATCAATGATCACCGGGGAGCACCTCTGGTCATCCGGGTCAATGAACAGACTTGCTTAAGTCAGCTATTTGATAATCTCTATATCACCTCAGAACAAAAGGCGTATTTTGAACGACGCCAGAGTGACTTGCAGAAGGCATTAATTGCTGGCAAGCCAGTGGCATTCCTGGGGCTCGAACAAAATCCATCCCTGGCGCAGCTGTTGGAACCTCTGATGATGGGTCAGCCTCTGCTGGTCAATGGCCAATTACAGGCCTACCCCCGGGCTCATGTCACCCTGCTCTGGCCTGAGTCTGCGATAAGCCCATCGCCAGTATTTCGTTCGCTGGTTGCTGCGGGTAAGCCGTGTCCCGAGGTCGATCTCTGGGATATCAATGCCCGCAAGCATGGTATCTCCCGGACTGAACTGCCAGAACAAGCGCTTAAGCAACTTTACCAGGCGTTTGAAACCGTCCCTGGCGGCCTTTGTAACCCTTTGCCTGAAATGACCAAAGGGTTGTTGAATAACCTGATACTGGCAGCCCAACGAGCACAGCAGGTTGACCATGCCTCACAGCTTTTACCTCGCCACTGGCGCAAGGCCATCGATAGCGTCGTCACCCATGGCACCCGCCAGCATCAGTCCGTGCGTGATTTTATGAAAGTGGCTTGCTGGCAGTTGTTACCGGATAAGACGCCGGATGCTGATGAGAAACCGGATAAGGATCAAACCGCCTCGGTAGACCCGGATCGGTTAAACGCCATCATCAACAGTGCCCTGCCATTGAATAGAGTGTTTGTGGAACAGAACCTGTGGTCACTGGCCAGAGCCTTTGACCCGGCAGTATTTAAAGGTAACGAATTACGACTGTCCTATAAAAGTCCATTTCCAGAGTGGAGTGAAGCAGACGTTCTCGACAGGCTCTCTGCCATAATTCTGGCCCATGTGCCCGAACATCAACGAGATGCCATAGCGTATCAGTTGGAAATAAGTCCGGCGGCAGCAAAGCCCTGGCAATCGTTGGCCATCAGGCCAGCAAGGCAGATTAAACGTTTGCAAGATGCACTGGCTTGCGGCTGGCACTTACCTTTACTACCGGGGCAGACCCGATCCGATGCCATTCACGCCCTGGCCATCGATTGTTTCCACATTGCCAGAGGAGAATATGTCACAGAGAATCCCGCAGAAAGCATTGAACGCATAGAAAATCGACTGTCCGATTCGCTACAGCCGGGTTCTGCTTATAGGCCATTGTCAGCACTGGCCCGGGATCTTTATCACGGCGAGATGAGTCAGGAGGATCGTGAAATCCGTCGATTATCCCGGCTCCATGACCGGCTTACGGACTCTCCCGTTCTATTCCTTGAGGGAGAAACCGGCACCGGGAAAAGCTACTTTTCCGCCAAAATGGCAAAGGCCTCAGGACAGGCTGCGGTCATTTCCCTTGGACCTTCCGACAGCGAACAGACCCTGATGAAACACTGGTACTGGAAAAAGTACGCCGATGGCGATCGCTCTATGGCACAGCAAAACCGGGCTCTGATGGAATGGGCCAATACCCCGTCCGACAAAGACGGACACTATGTCACCCTGGTACTGGATGAAGCCAACCTGGCCAAAGCAGGGTTGCTGGCATCATTGAATGGCTTATGGGAACCAGAACCCTGTATCTATATAGACGGTCAACCTGTCAAGGTCGGCCCAAAACACCGGGTGATTCTCACCGGTAACCCGAATCATTACGCCGGGCGCCAGCTCGACCCGGCCCTGAAAGAGAAACTGTCCAGGGCTTACTATCCCCGCCTGGACCAGGCTTTCCTTCGGGACAGAGTAGTGGAACCGGCTCTGGTCAGGCAGCTACAGCGGCATCTGCAGGACTACGACCAAATCAACAAGATTGCACATGAAGCCACCGAGAGTGTGATGGCACTTTGGCGGTACTATCAGGAACTGTTGCCCGAGCATGAGTTTACCCCCAGGGATTTAACGGATATCTGCAGTTGGGTGGGCTGGTATCTGGACCGTGGGTTATCTAAAGGAGACAGTGTTAGCTGTAAGCAAGTGAACAGTCTGATCCGGCAAAGTTTTCGGGATGTGCTGGGTCCCGAAATCACCGAGACTCATCAGGATGCACTTTTGGCACTGGAAATCTGGTTTGCTGCCCGTTATCAACTGGACAACACCCTGAACGACAAAGTTCGTACACAGAACCTGAATGATATACAGCAGCCCTTCATGGAATACACCGAAAAAAACCGACCTGAGTTTGATACCTCCGGATCGGCAGTCATTGAACTGGCGCAACAGCTTGGACAGGATTTAAGTCGCTGTCAGCAGGCTTATCATCACGAGATAAAACACGACGGCCGTCAGGCGACCCTGATTGAAGGCCCGGCCGGACGGGGTAAGGATGCCACGCTGAACCTGGTGATTGAAAGCGCCAAACAGCAGGCCAGACTAAGGCAAGAATCCATGCCAGAGGTCCATCTACTGAATGCCTGTGATTGTTCCTGGGAGCAACTGTGTGAAGTAATCCAGAAAGCAAAACTGGAAGGCGGCATCGTGGTGATTTCAGAAATGAACCTGATCGACAGCCAACATCTGGAAGGTGAGTTAAACGATATTCTGGCCGGTGACGCCCATCCGGGCTTCCACCTGTTCGCCACCATCAACCCGCCAGAATACAGCGGGCGAAAACCCTTATCACCGGCGCTGAAAGGGCGTTTTCGACATTTGCCCATCCGGCAATACAACCCGGCAGAATTACAAACCATCGCCGGGAAAGTGTTGCCAGAGTCCTCAGAAGGGACATCCGCCGCTAAAAAGCTAACAGAAAAACATTGTCTTTTAAGGGCTCATCTGCAAGGCAGAAAACTGCCATTGCAGCCGACCAGCCTCGATTTACAAAATGTCGCCAGGGCCGTCTTCGCAGGAGGCGATTTTAGCGAAAAAGCCGTTCATCAATGCCTCAATCAGCACTACCGGCTTTACCTGATGGCTGCCAATATATCACTGGAGAAACTGCACGAGTCACCGGCTCTTGCCATGGAGAAAAGTGAATTTAGTTCCGGACTTTGCCGTTGGTTCAATCAAATGGTATCGGGCATTAGTCGTCCGTGGCTGATACGAAAAAGTGATTGCAACAGTATTGATGACAAAAACCATGAAATTCGTATTAAGACCCAACTGACTCCGGAGGAAGCCAAAACGGAAATCATCAAGGGGATAGCTCAGGCAGAATGGCAGGCATCCGGTCTTTCCCTGAAGCCGGACGAGTCGGACGACATTCTCACCCGGGCACTTTACCGACACTGGCAGCAATGCTGGTTTGATCGTCAGTTTGGCCAGTCGGGCGTGGACGCCAGTAGCCTATTCCCCCTGACGGAAGAAGAGTCACAAACGCTGAAATTGTCTATTAACCAGCCTTATCTTCAGACAGCTGATCAGCGGATAGAAGCATGGGAAGCCGGTGAAGTTCAATGGTGGCCTGCATTCTGGCGTCAAATCAGTGGTCTGCTGAACCATTTTGTAGACGATTTTATTAACGAAACTCCAGCTGTTAGCGCTTATAAAGCGCCTGAACAAAACTTGCCAAAAGTTCGGGAGCAACAGGCTTCGGCACTGGATCAGAGAACGAACCGTGAGCCACAACCCGTTAATGAAGTATCGACTATCAGCTCTGATAAAACGCCTGAACAAAACATGCCAAAAGTTCAGGAGCAACAGGTTCCGGCAGTGGATCAGAGAACGAACCGTGAGCCACAACCTGTTAACAAAACTTTGCCTGCCAGCGCTGATAAAACTCCTGAAAAATACCTTCCAGAGGCCCACCTGGAAAAGGCTCCGAAGTTGGACCGGAAAACGAATTATGAGAACCAGGAAAGGCCAACCGTTAAGGAATATAAAATTTTTGATACGACGCAGTTTCCTTCCGCAATGATGCGCCTGTTGGCAGAGGATGTTTATGTGTCTCCTGAGGGCAATGTCAAACAGATCAGTATTAATGATCAACACGTACAGGGAGCCGAAGTCCTCGTACCTGCAAGGTTGCCAGAGCCTGACCAGGAAGTGATATTGGCCAGAGATCAAACGCTGGCAACTTTTACCTGGCCATCAAAAAATGGTCAGCTTAAATTGCCCAGCCTGACGACTAAAGACTATATCGTGGCCCTGCGTATGAAACCCGGTTTTTCATATACCCTGCTCAGGGATCGATATACCGGGCTTCACACACTGTTTATTCCGGAAGCCAAAGACAACCAGAATATTGAATTGGCTTATATCGTAGAATCCAGAAAAGCGGGCAAAAAAACACCTGTTGAAGAAGTCCGACCCGCACAATCAACACGTTTTGACACCCGCTGTTCAGAAGGGATGAGAAGCGTACTGAAGGAAGTGTTTGATAACATTAAGGGGCAACCAACCGAAGTACAGATACCTTTGCAGAACATAAAAGACGCCAAAAATACAAGGCAACGCATTATGGCGATCAGGGACTATTGTAAACAGTTTTCCGGTAAGGCTGAGCCGAAAAAAACGAAAAATTACTTTCACTTCCTGGTAGCACAACGGCAGGGGCGCTGTCGTCATCGTGTGCCTGTGTTTGTTGCTCTTTGTCGTTATTTTGGGATTCCATGTCGGAAAATCAGAAGCTATACCCATGCCTTTGCAGAGTTTTCTGCAGATAGAGGCCAAACCTGGGAGTCAGCGGATTTGGGCGGGGCGCCTACTCGGGATATAAACATCCTGTCCAAGTTCCAGCCTCGCAAGCAGGTCAGTGGTTCTGGCACTCAGTCGAAGAAAATCAAGGATATCCTGAAAGATGCTGATTTAGCACAAAAGGCAGCTCTGGCTCAAGCCATTGGTTTGAGCCCTGAGGAATTGAGCAAAGCCCTTGAGCAAGACACTACATTGCCGGTATCCCAACTAGACACTCTCGAAGTACTTAAGGAACTTTGGAGGCGAAAAGATTTAGCCAGTTTTTCATTGGGCGTCGCAATGATTGAGTCGCTGGATACAAAAGAATTGAGCGATGTCAAGCATGAATTGCTCAGTAGTGAGACTCACCCCAATCGCAAGAATGGATTTCCCGATAGTAAGCCTTGGTTCGACTACGACGATAAATCTCTCATTAATAGTCTTTGGACTGGTCACGAGGATCTGCCTCCCAGTCATATTATTCGCGGCGATAGGCATAACACTAAACCTGTGTCAGAAGTAGTAAAAGAATTATTGATCTTCAGGCATGAAGATCAGGTCACTGAACCACTCAAGTCACTCCATTCAAAATTGATTGATCAGGCCGGAGTAAGCCCACAAAAGTGGTTGAGTGCAATAGTGGATATACTGAAATTCCCTTGTATAAATAGTTCGACTATTCGCCTTGCCCATGAAGCACTGACATTGGGTTGGCTGGATCCACTGCCGACCGATATGGTGGGGGCTCATGAACATCACGATCTGTTGGTGCGTCTGCAAAAAATCGATGCACTGAAGGTTAAAGCCACCCGTTGCCTGAAAAAGTGGTATCAGGAATTTTTGTCCAGGGAAAAAAATAACCAGGTATGGCAGTTAGCTTATAAAGACTTCCTGGAGAGAGAAGGTGATGTCATGTTCGTCGAACATCGGCATGGCGGGTTTTCGCGACTGCTTGAAGAGAACATTGCCAGTCAATCTGTAAAAAGTGCCTGGACGGAACAACCTGAGGGAGTTCCTGATATAGAACGAATGCTGGCGCAACAACCCGCATTTTCGAAGTTCATCTCAGGGCAGACAAACCACCGTCCGGTAATTATCCTGGGGCAACCTTCCTGGCAAGACAGTGTGAGTAATGAAAAAATCGAAGCCCTGTTTCAACTAAAAATCAAGAACACCCCCGATTTGAAGGCGGTATTGGAAAGAATCAATAAAAATCATGTAAACAGCGATCAATGCGCCCATAACTTGCGAGCATTGGACAAAGCATTCAGGGAAGCTGGGGGCAATACACAATCTCAGGCTCAAAAAGAGGAATATAAGAAAAAACGGAATGAACTCCTGAATAATTACACCCTTAGTTTAAAGACCCTTACTTCGTCATCAAAGGACAAAGAACTTTTGAATCATTTAAAAGACAAATGCAAGAAAGCGATACAACAGGCCTTCTGTCATTACCTGTATGGAGTAACACACTCGAAAGGCAGTAGCTTAATGTATTGTTGGGCCGAAGCTCGCATAGGGTCTGAGACTCAGGAGAGCGACAACTATGGCACTCATGCTCCATCCTCACCAAAAGAGCTATACGCCATGATGTCTGAAATTGATAGCTCTCGCGAATGTGAGCACAGGTTTAAAGATGCCTACTTAAGGCAAGCACTCAACGTCAGTAATGCTCTGGTGCTCAAACCCGGTATGCTGGCAGCCATCGCCAAAGAATTTTTGAGCAGCGTGAATTTGATCTCGCTTTATGAGTCATTAGAGACCTGATAAAGAAAAAAAGAAAAAAAAAGAAAAGAAAAAAAAGAAAAAAAGACACCCACAAAAAAAAAAGACACCCAAGAAAAAAGAAAAAAAGAAGAAAAGAAGAAAAGACACCCATAAATTTGTTTAAGAAAAAAGAAAAAAAAGAAAAAAAGACACCCATAAATTTGCTTTCCCATCCACCTGGTCTACTTTTTCACCCATCACTGATTTTTTACCCAGACAGGTGAGTTCATGGCCCAAGCTCGCAATACTCTGATTGACCCCGGCTCAACGCCTTATTACCACTGTATGGCAAGATGTGTTCGTCAGGCTTACCTCTGCGGAGAGAACCACCTGACTGGCAAGAATTACGAGCATCGCCGCCAATGGGTGGTGGATAAACTTCAGGAACTGGTTTCAGTCTTTGCTATCGAAGTTTGCGCTTACGCTGTCATGTCGAATCATTATCATGTGGTTTTGCACATCAATCAGTCATCTGCCAGAGGCTGGTCACGGAATGAAGTGCTTCATCGTTGGACGACCTTGTTCGCAGGCCCGCTTCTGGTGCAAAGGCATCTGGCCGCTGACAAACTGGGCAGCGCTGAGTTGGCCCGTATCGATGAATATGCTGAGGAATACCGGCGTCGTTTAACGGATATCAGCTGGTTTATGCGCTGCCTGAATGAACATCTTGCTCGTGAGGCCAATAAAGAAGACGAGTGTAAAGGACGCTTCTGGGAAGGACGCTTTAAAAGCCAGGCATTGCTGGACGAAGCAGCGTTACTGACCTGCATGACCTATGTTGACTTGAATCCGATTCGGGCTGGAAAGGTGGAAACACCGGAAGCATCAGACTACACGTCGATTCAGGAACGCGTGGAGCAGGTTACACATTCTGAGACTAAAAAGCAGCCGCTGACCCTGAAACCTTTTTGTTCGCAGGGCCAGAATACGGACGTTGCCCTTCCCTACCTTCTTCACGACTATCTGGAACTGGTTGACTGGAGTGGTCGCATTGTCAGAACAGATAAGAAAGGTTCCATCCCGTCGCATATCCCTCGTATTCTTGAAAGACTGGAAATTGATCCGGATGAGTGGATGAAAACCATGCAATGGAATAATCGTTTTTATCGGGCAGTTGGCCGTCTGGAGGCGATGAAGGCTTATGCACTTGAAGCGGGACAGAAGTGGCTTCGAGGTTTAAATGTCTGTAGTCGTTTGTACCTGACAGGTTAGTGCAGAAGGCAGTTAAGAAATTAAATACTTTCTCTTTATCTCTCCTCGACTTTAAGTCGGAATAGTTTTGTGTTGTCTGAATCATGGCCTGAGCAGCCTCTTTTCGTGGGATGCTTCTGTATCGGAGTTTTTCAAGATAGTTGTCCCGAAAACTGAATTTTAGGCTGCCTTTTTCTCGTTAATTCTTGCTTCAGACAACCGCTCAGGATTCAGTGCAACCGCACCTACAGGCTCCCAGTTTCTGATAACTCCTGACCAGCGCGTTGGATTAGCTTCTCGCGCTTTGGTATACACCTGTTTCCGGTGATTCAGGATTTCCTGATCTCTTTTCTCATGCCGTTGCGCAGGTGTCACAAAGCGGATTGAGCTATGGCGGTGTTCATTGTTATAAAAGCGCTCAAACTTCAGCATCCACTGTCGACTGTGTTCTAACGTCAGAAAACCTTGAGATGGCCACTGAGGACAGTACTTCACCGTTTTAAAGATCGATTCTGCAAATGCGTTATCATTACTCACCCTTGGGCGACTATGAGAGGGAATAATGCCCAATTCCTCAAGCTTGGCCTTAAAGGTACTCGACGTCATTGGAGCCCCATTGTCTGAGTGCAGTACAAGCGGTGTTTTAGTGCATTTTTCAGCCACCATTGTCCGGTTAATCAGTTCACTGGCTAACTCACCAGACTCACGGCTATGAATCTCCCAACCAACAATCTTACGACTGTAAACGTCCAGTATCAGGTAGAGGTACCAGAACTGGCCGCGTACCCTGGAAGGTATGTAACTGATGTCCCAACACCAGACCTGGTTAGGGCCAGTAGCAACATAGGTTGTCGGCTTGTTGCTTTTCGATCGCTTTCTTGAACGACCGCGGTGGTGCAACTGACCATACTTTTTCAACACACGGTAAAAGCTAGATTCAGAAGCAACGTATACTCCCTTGTCTGCAAGGGCTGGCACGATCTGCGATGGTGGCAGGCTCGCATACTCATCTTCATTACTGATAGTCAGAATACGTTGCTCCTCTTCCTCAGTCAGTTTGTTAGAGGGTACCGGGCGCAAGGCATCCGGGCGTTTGTCCGTTAACACTGCACCATTGTCATCGCGCCAGCGATTCAGTGTTTTCAGGGATATTTCCAATTGTTCAGCAGCCTTCCAGCGAGAAGCGCCGTTTGCTATAGCCTCATCAAACCATGTCAGCAGTTGGCGGCGCTTATCGACAGGTGTCAGTTGTCCTCGCTGTCTATCCCGTAGAAGGCATCGAGCTTTTTTGATAGCACCAGCAGGGCTGCAGCTTCTGCCAACGCCTTGTCTTTACGGCGAAGCTCTTTTTCAAGGCTCTGATTGCGCTTACGCTCTTGTTTTAATTGCTTGCTTTCCTGGTCTGCACGCTGAGAAGCCTGAACAGCACCTGAAATACAAGCGTGCTTCCACTCCTTGACTTGTTGAGGATAAAGCCCTTTTTTACGGCAGTATTCACTTAACTCTGTTTCTGACAAAGCAGCGGTTTCGACGACCACGGCAAACTTGCTTTCAGCAGACCATTGTTCTGATTTTTGTTCGTTCCCTGGCACAGGTAATCCTTTGTCCCGTAGTTTTTTACGCCAATTATACAGGGTTTGTTCGCTGATACCTTCCTCTCTGGCAACATCCGGCACAGAGCGATTGTGTGGTGGTAACAGTTTTTTCAAAACAGCTGATTTACGTTCCTCTGAAAAACGAGGCATATTCAACGTCCATCGCCCACTGTCTAGCTTTTATTGGTTAATCAGTGAGCGGGACAACTATCCTGACACAGCGGGGTATGGCTCGCTGATAGGTTATTCGAAGATGGGTTTTTAGATCCTTTTTTGGGAATGCAGTTTTTAAATGTCTTATTTATTTAATGGGTGTCTTTTTTTTCGTGTTTCTTTTTTTCATTTCATTTTTATGGGTGTCTCTTTTTTTTGCTTTGGGTGTCTTTTTTTTTGTTTTGGGTGTCTTTTTTTTCAATTTTTTTGAACTCTCATCCTGTCTGAAGGTCGAATGATATAACAATTTCGATGCAGTCCTTAATTTGACAGGAGGGAGTTTGACTATGGATGGTTATCCTATTGATAGAAAAACTGATGCCAATGCTCTAAAAATTAGCGAAATTAGCGCGCCAGCCAAGAAAACAAAAAAGCTGGTTGATTCATCTTCAAAGATAATAGCCATCTGCTCTGGTCTCAATGAGCAACTCAATATATCGTCAACTCAAATGATGAAGCCAGAGAAAGCGAGAACCGTATCCTTGACGGATTCCTCGCTGCAAAAGGCTTCCCATGCCTTCGATTTTCGTTTTGTCGCCAGTGATGATGAGGTTCGACGACTTTTAGTTACCCAAACCTGCGATGAACATCGGGATGTTACCCTTATTTCCCATCCCGATGACCTTTCACAGGCTAATCTGGTGAGCCGGTTGAGCATTTTCGACGATGGCCGCCAGGTTCTGGGTTCAGGCAAGCTGTTTGAAGGTTCCCAGCCACTCACTCTGGTGATCGATATTCGAAAGCTCACCAGCGAGGAGTTGCCAAAATTTAACGATCTACTGGACCCGGCTAACCCCTGTCTTTACGACAAAGTCAGCCAGAAAAAGCGCCCTCTGGGAGAACATGTTGCTCTGCTGGTCGTGGCAGATCACAGACAGCTGGCATTGGTTGGCCAGCGTGATGACGCCTCGGGGACCAATGCTCCGGGCGCTGATTTCTGGCGGCGAATTAATCGACCCGAAAATACCTGGCAGTTCGACACAAAGACCGGCAATGATCCATCGATGAAAATTGACAAAGTTTCCCCGGTATTGACTGAACTGCCCTGCTCTGAAAGCGCCATGGATGACAAGAATACGGTTCTTATTGACTGCCACTTGCACAGTCACTGGCGACAGTTACTTCTGGGCGGCCCCGGTGTGGATCAACAGGGGCGAATCCGGCACATCGCCGGCAGGCTTGAATCTCTGAGGGCCGGACAGCGGGTGATTCTGAAAGGGGCCAATTGGAAGGACCTGGCTTTTGAACAGACGATTCGACAGATGCTGGCGCAACAGTTCTTTGAGAGCAATGGGAAGATCTGTCAGATACCCGATGATGTTCAGTTTTACCGGATGCCGCTGGGGAATGACGAGCTTTATTCAATGTTCCAAAGTCTGTCTCACTCTTCTGACAAAGAAGGTGAGAAAGAAGGTGAAAAAGGATTTGATAAAGAGCAGGTACCCGAAAACCTGATCATCATTAACTGCGGTAATATCACGGAATGGCTGAGCCCTATTGCCATTGCCCCGGAAGGCTATGCAGTCCCTAACACCTGCCTGTTGGAGCAGGTTCAGGCGGGGGGGACAGTCACCGTAACGTCTCCCCTCACTGAGGCACATTGGTTTCGTTTGCTGGGTTCATTGCAGACTATTCGCGAGAGGACAGGCCTGCCCCCCCAACTGCTGGTGGCTCATTCAAGACGGCAGCCAAAATCCCTGGGATTGGCAGAAGGCCATGAGCAATCTCTGTTCAAGAACCGTCAGCTACAGAAAAATGTCAGAGATCACGCAGCTTTTGATACTGTCACTTATCAGCAACATGTCGAGGCAAGTTATTGGATAAATAATCAGCAGGAAGCACCTTTGGTTATTCGGGTCAGTGAACAGACCGGCTTTAGCCAACTCTTTGATAATATCCATATCACCTCGGAACAAAAGGCACATTTTGGACGCAGTCAAAGTGCGTTGCAGAAGGCATTGACCACTGGCAAGCCTGTTGTATTCTTGGGACTGGAGAGTAATCCAACGCTTCAGCAGCTTCTGGAGCCCCTGTTTGTTGGCGAACCTTTGTTAGTGAATGGCCAATTACAGGCGTACCCACAAGCCCATGTCACAATACTCTGGCCCAGGTCTGCAAGAAGTCGATCTTCAATAGTTAACTCCATGGTTGACACGAGTAACCCCTGTCCAGAGGTTGGTGTCTGGGACATCAATGTTCTAAGGCAGGGTATCCCCCGGGCCGAGCTGCCAGAACAAGCGCTCTACTCACTTTATGAAGCATTTGAAACCGTACCTGCCGACCTTTGTAACCCTCTGCCTGAAATGACCGAAGGGTTGTTGAATAACCTGATACTGGCTGCCCGGCAGGCACAACAGGTTGACCAGTCTCCACAAATGCGGCCCTGCCACTGGCGCAAGGCTATCAATAGCGTCATCACCCACAGCACCCGGCAATGTCCGCCAGTGCGGGATTTTATGAAAGTGGCTTGTTGGCTCTTGTTACCGGATAAGACGCCAGATGCCCATAACAAGCCGGACGAGGGTCAAGCCGCCTGGGTAGATCCGGATCGGTTAACTGCCATCATCAACAGTGCCTTGTGGGTGGATAGAAGGTTTGTGATAGAGAACCTCTGGCAACTGGCCAGAGCTTTTGACGTGGGATTATTTAATGAAAAATTAAAGTTGTCCTACGAAAGTCCACTTCCGGAGTCTGGCGCAGAAGAATTTCTGAACAGGCTCTGTGCCATGATCACGGCCCATGCACCTGAAAAACGACGAGATGCCATAGCCTATCAGTTGCAAGTCGATCTGGAATCAACAGTGCCCTACTCACTATTAGCCATCAGGCCATCAAGACAGATTAAGCGTTTGCAAGATGCACTGACTTGTGGCTGGCGATTACTTTTGCCATCCGGGCAGACCCGGTTCGACGCCGTTCACGCTCTGGCCACTCATTGTTTTCATAGGGCCAGAGCAGCGAATTCTCAGGCAGAAGGCATTGAACGCATAGAACACCAATTGGCTGAATCACTGAAATGGCAGGGTTCTGCCAGTTCGCCCCTGTCAGCACTGGCGCGGGATCTTTATCACGGTTTGATGAGTCAGAAGGATCGTGAAAGTCGCCGATTATCCCGACTCCATGATCGACTCGCAGATTCTCCCGTGCTCTTCCTGAAGGGAAAAACCGGCACCGGGAAAAGTTACTTTTCTGCCAGAATGGCGAAAGCTTCAGGACAGGCGTCGGTACTTTCCCTTGGACCTTCTGATAGCGAACAGACCCTGATGAAACGTTGGCAGTGGCAAGAGCACGCCGATGGCGACCGCTCTATGGTCCTGCAAAACCGGGCGTTGATGGAATGGGCCAATACCGAATCCGACAAAGACGGACACTATGTCACTCTGGTTCTGGATGAAGCCAACCTGGCCCAGACCGGATTGCTGGCTTCATTGAATGGCTTATGGGAATCGAAACCCTGTATTTATGTGAATGGTCATCCTGTCAGGGTCGGCCCCAAACACCGGGTAATTCTTACCGGTAACGGGGGTCAATACGCCGGGCGCCAAATGGACCCGGCCCTGAAAGAGAAACTGCCCAGAGTTTACTACCCACGCCTGGACCGGGCATTCCTTCGGGACAGGGTGGTGGAACCGGCTCTGGTCAATCAGTTACAACGGTATCTGCCGGAGCAGCAAATAAACGACATTGCACACAGTGCCACCAACAGTGTGATGGCACTCTGGCAATATTATCAGGAGCTGTTGCCCGGGCATGAGTTTACCCCCAGGGATCTAACCGATATCTGCAGTTGGGTGGGTTGGTATCTGGATCGTGCCCTACCCGCTCGCGGCAGTGTGACCTGTGAGCAAATAAACAGTTTGATCCAACATAGTTTTCGGGATGTACTGGGGCCTGAAATCACCGAGGCTCATCAGGATGGCCTGTCAGCACTGGAAATCTGGTTCGCTGCCCGTTACCAACCGGAGAGCACCCTGAGCGACAGAGTTCATAACAAGACCCTGCTGGATATGCAGCAGACCTTCAGTACAGTCAGCAAAAAAATCCGACCAGACTTTGATACCTCCGGATCGGCAGTTCGTGAACTGGCGCAGTGGCTTGGGCAGGATTTAAGCCGCAGTCAGCAGGCTTATCATCACGACAGAAAACACGGCGGTCGTCAGGCAACACTGATTGAAGGTCCGGCTGGACGGGGTAAAGATGCCACGCTGGACCTGGTGATTGAAAGTGTCAGACAGGAGGCCAGGCGACAGAGAGAGTCCATGCCGGAAGTCTTTTACCTGAATGCCTGCGATTGTTCCTGGGACAAAGTGTGTGAAAAGATCCAGAAGGCCAAAATTGAAGGCGGCATCGTGGTGATTTCGGAAATGAACCTGATCGACAGCCAGCATCTGGAAGGTGAGTTAAACGATATTCTGGCCGGTGACGCCCATCCGGGTTTCCACCTGTTTGCCACTATCAACCCGCCTGAGTATAGCGGGCGAAAACCCTTATCACCGGCGCTGAAAGGGCGTTTCCGGCATTTGCCCATCCGGCAGTACAACGCGACCGAATTACAGACCATTGCCGAAAAAGTGTTGCCAGAGTCCTCACAAGGGACATTCGCCGCCAAGATTCTAACAGAAAAACATTGTCGTTTAAGGGCTTACCTGCAACTCAAAAAACTGCCATTGCAACCGACCAGCCTTGATTTACAGAATGTTGCCAGGGCTATCAACAGTGCTGGCGATTTTAGCGAAAAAGCCGTTCATCAATGCCTCAATCAGCACTATCGGCTTTATCTGATGGCAGCAGACCTGTCGCTGGAGAAACTGCCAGAGCCATCGACTCTGACCATAGGTAAAGGAGAACCTGCTGCTGAACTTTGCAGTTGGTTCAATCAAACAGTAAAGGGAATTAATCGCCCCTGGTTGATACGAAACTGTGATCACAAAAGCATTGATGAAGAGCGCCATGAAATAAGTATTGAGGCCAATCTGAATGAAGCCGAAGCCAAAACAGAAATTATCGGGATGGTGGCTGAGGCAAAATGGCTGGCATCCGGTTTTTCCCTGGAGCCAGACAAGTCGGACGATATTCTCACCAGGGCACTGTACCGACACTGGCAGCAAAGCTGGTTTGATCGTGAGTTTGGCCGGACGGGCGTGAAAGCTAATCTTATATTTCCCCTGACGAAAGAAGAGGAGCAAACTCTGAAAATGCCGGCTTGCCAGCCTTATCTGCGCGAGGCTGATAAGCAGATAGCGGCATGGAAAGCTGATGAAGTTCAATGGTGGCCTGCGTTCTGGCATCAGATAAGTGATCTGCCAAACCATTGGATGGACAATTCTGAAAAATACAATCCAGAAGTCCTCGAGAAAAAGGCTAAGGCACTGGACCAGATAACAAACTATGAATGTCAGGAGAAACCAAAAGTTGACGTTCATGAGGTTTTTAATACGCGCTACCATTCTCCTGCGATGTACCGCTGGCGGGCAGTGGATACTTACGTGACTGCTGAGGGTAATATCAAACAAATCAGTCTTGATGGTATACACATTCTGGGGGTCGAAACCCTCATACCTGCGCGGTTACCGGGGCCTGACAAGGAAGTGACATTAACCAGCAAGCAAACGCTGGCGACCTTTACCTGGTCATCGAAAAATGGCCAGTTTGCATTGCCCAGCCTGACGCCCGACGATCATATCGTAGCCCTTCGTATAGAACCCGATTTGCCATATACCCTGATCAGAGACCGATATAACGGGCTACATACATTGTTTGTTTCCAAGATGTTTGTTTCCAAGATGCCTGTTTCCAGGATCAATGCTGAACAGAGTATTCAATTTGCTTATATCGTAGAACCCAGAGAACCGGGTAGAAAAGAAGCCCGGCCAGAACAATCAACATGGTTAGAAACATGGTTAGACACCCACTGTTCAGAAGGTATGATTACTGTACTGGAGAAACTGTTTAAGAGCATTGAACAACAACCAATCGAAATACAGGAGCCTTTGCGGTCAATAGAAAATGCTGGAGACACCAGGCAACGTATTGAGGCAATCACTGAGTATTGCCGACAGTTTTCCGGTGCGTCTCAACCAGAGAGTGCTAAAAATTTCTTTGCATTCCTCGTAACACAGCGGCAAGGTAGCTGCCGTCATCGTGTGCCTGTTTTTATTGCTTTTTGTCGTTATTTCGGGATTCCATGTCGGCAAATTAATAACCGTATCCACTGCTTTGCCGAGTACTCATTAGATGAACGCCAAACCTGGGAGTCAGTGGATTTAGGCGGAGCACCAATACGGCCAAAAGAAATCACTCCTCAATTCCAGCTCACCAGGAAAGTCCGTAATGCCAGCACTGCATCAAAGAAGATTAAGAATCTGCTGAAAGGAGCTGACTTAGCACAACAGCATACGTTGGCTGCAGCCTCTGGAATGAGTCTTGAGGAAATGAAAAAAACCCTTGAGACAGACGATGCTTTGCCAGAAAGCAATCCAGGTATTCCCGAATTATTAAATAACCTTTTTAAGGAAAAAAGTTTATCCGCTTTTTCCATGGGTGTCTCAGTGATCGAGTCACTGGAGAAAGAAGAGTTTGATCATTTCAATTTGAAATTTAAACCCATATCGGAGGCAATCCATCAAATATTGTCCAGCAGTGATAAAGATCAGGTCAGTGAACGACTCAAGTCACTCCATTCAAAAATTATTCTTCAGGTCGGCACCACCCCTTACAATTGGTTGGCTTCAATGGTCTATCTACTTCATAAAAGTAACCTGAGCAGGCCTTCGGTTCTTCAATTGACCCGTAAAGCCATGGCATGGGGTTGGCTGGATCCTGTGCCGGACTACGATAGCAAGATTATGGGAGCCAATATACATCACGACCTTTTGGTGCGTCTGGAAGGTGTAGATGAATTGCAGGTCGGCGCCACCCATTGCCTGAAAAAGTTGTATAAGCAGTTATTTTCGTTGAAAAAAAATAGCCAGAAGTGGCGGATGGCTTATCAACGCTACCAGGAAAAAAATGGTAATGCCTTCTTGTCCATCACTCATTGTTATGAAGGTTTTTCAGCATTTCTGGAAGATAAAATTGTCAGCTCATCTCTACAGAACGCCTGGACAGACGAACCTGAGGGCATTCCGAATATAGAACGAATGCTGGTGCATCATCCTGCGTTTGTGAAGCTAACCTCAGGCAAGGCGAACCACCGTCCAGTGATTATCATGGGGCAACCTCACTGGGGCGATACGGTGTTTGATGAAAAGGTTGATTCCCTGTATCAACGAATAATCAATAACAGCCCTTACCTGAAACCGTTATTGGAAGAAATCAAACTAAATCCCCATGGGGTGTCGTGGGATGACCAAAAGCTTCTGGATGATATAAAAACCAAATCCAAGCCCATGATTGAGCAGGCTTTCATTCAATACCTGTATTCAGTAACACACTCGAAAGGTGGTTGTTTAACCTATTGTTGGGGAGATGCTCTCTTCGGGGACTGCGAGGATCAACGTTACTATGGCGCTCATGATCCGTCTTCACCAGAAGAGCTGTTAGTCATGATGTGTAGTTTTCATAGCTCTTTAACGTTTCAGAATTCTGTTAAGGATGCCTACCTGCGGCAGGCACTCAACGTCAATAACGCTCTGATACTCAAATCCGCTGAGCTGACAGCCATTGCCGAAGAGTTTTTGAACAGCGTGAATTTGAATTCACTCTCTGAGTCACTGGATACCTGATAACCGTTTGGTCATGATCAGTTTTTCGAGATCGTTAAAATGGAACTTTAATCACACCTTAAGGTCTTACCACTAAACAATTTCAATAACTTCAAATGACAGTTGAGAGGGAGATTGACTATGGATGGCCAGATTGCTGGAAGTACCAAAAAACGCGTTTCTGATCCTGGCCTGCTTGATGATGGCATGGCAGCCAAGATGGCAAAGCTGGATGTATCGTCAAAGGAAAAGCAGGATGTAGAAATCTGCTCTGAAGTAAGGTCCAGACTAAAGAGATCGTCCTCTTCGGAGACTTTGCCTGACAAAGTGAGAACCATCTCTGCGGATTCCTCGCTCCAAAAGGCGACTCATTCCTTCGATTTTCGTTTTGTCGACAGTGATGACGAGGTTCGACAGCTTTTGGTTGCCAGAACCTGCGATGAACATCAGGATGTTACGGTTATTTCTCACCCCGACGACCTCTCACAGGCCAACCTGGTGAGCCGGTTGAGCATTTCCGAAGAGGGCCGCCACACTCTGAGTCCGGGCAAGCTCTTTGAAAGTTCACAGCCATTGACCCTGGTGATCGATATCCGAAAGCTCACCAGTGAGGAACTGCCTAAACTTAACGATCTACTGGACCCGGATAACCCCTGTCTGTTCGATAATGTCAGCCAGAAGAAACGCCCTCTGGGCGAACACGTTGCTCTGCTAGTGTTGGCAGACCCTGAACAGTTGGCATTGGTTGGCCGGCGTGAAGACGCACCCGGTGCTGATTTCTGGCGGCGAATTAATCGACCGGGCAATACCTGGCAGTTCGAAGCACAGACCGACTATGACTCATCGATAGAGATCGACGAGCTTCCTTCGCTATTGGCTGAACTCCCCTCTGCTGAAAGTACCACGGATGACGACAATACCGTTCTTATTGACTGCCACCTGCACAGTCACTGGCGACCGTTGCTGCTCGGCGGCCCTGGCGTGGATAAACAGGGGCGAATCCGGCACATCCCCGGCAGGCTTGAGTCATTGAAGACCGGGCAACGGGTGATTTTGAAGGGGGCTGACTGGAAAGATCTGGCCTTTGAACAGAGCATTCGTCAGATGCTGGCGCAACAGTGCTTTGAGAGCAATGGGAAGATCTGTCCGTTACCCGACGATGTTCAGTTTTATCAGATGCCGGTAGGGGATAACGAGCTTCATTCACTGTTCCAAAGTCTGTCCCACTCTTCTGTCAAAGAGGGTGACGATAGCGAGTGCACATCAGAAAAACCGATCATTATTAACCAGAGTAATATCAGGGACTGGCTGAGCCCGATTGCCATTGCACCGGAAGGCTACGCAGTCCCTAACATCCGTCTGTTGGAACAAATTCAGGCAGGTGGTGCAGTCACCGTAACGTCTGCCCTCACTGAGGCAGACTGGTTCCGTTTGCTGGGCTCACTGCAGACTATTCGCGAAACAACAGGCCTGGAGCCCCGGCTTCAGGTGGCTGATTCAAAACGGCAGCCAGAAGCCCTGGGATTGGCAGAAAACGATAAGCACTCTTCGTCCAGCAGCTGTCAGCTGCAGCAAAAAATCAAAGATCAACGCGCTTTTAGTACCGTGACGTATCAGCATCATGCCCAGACCAGTCACTGGATAAATAGTCAGCAGGAAGTGCCTCTGGTTATTCAAGTCAATGAACAGACCAGCTTCAGCCAGCTATTTGATAACATTCATATTACTTCCGAACAAAAGGCGCATTTTGGACAACGTCAGAGTCAGTTGCAGAAGGCATTAACCTCTGGCAAGCCGGTTGTATTCCTGGGAATGGAGACTAATCCAACACTTGCGCAGCTTCTGGAACCCCTGATTGTAGGGCAACCTCTGTTAGTGAATGGCCAATTACAGGCGTACCCACAAGCACATGTCACCCTGCTTTGGCCTGAGTCTGCGAAGAGTCCGTCTTCAGTAGTCAATTTGATGGTCGCCATGGGTAAACCCTGTCCTGAGATCGATCTCTGGCATATTAATGCTCGCAAGCATCAAATCCCGCAGACTGAGCTGCCAGAACAAGCAATTGCTAAACTTTACGAAGCCTTTAAAACCGTTCCTGCCCACCTTTGTAACCCTCTGCCTGAAATCACCGAAGAGTTGTTGAATAGCCTGATACTGGCTGCCCGCCGGGCACAGCAGGTTGACCACTCCAAACAGCGCCTGTCCTGCCACTGGCGCAGGGCCATCAATAGCGTCATCACCCATGGAACCCGGCAGGATCCGTCCGTGCGTGATTTTATGAAAGTGGCCTGTTGGTACTTGTTACCGGATGAGGATCAAGCCGCCTCGGTAGACCCGGATCAGTTAGCTGCCGTCATAAATAGCGCCCCGCGATTGGATAGAACGTTTGTCAGGCAGAACCTGTGGCCACTGGCCCGAGCCTTTGACCCGGCAGTATTTAAAGGTACCGAATTACGTCTGTCCTATGAAAAACCATTGTCAGGGCAGGCTGAAAAAGAATTTCTGGACAAGCTCTGCGCCACAATTGTGGCCCACGCGCCTGAAAAACAACGGGATGCTATAGCGTATCAGTTGGCAGTCAATCCAGCGGCAACAAAGCCCTGGCAATCCTTAACCATCGAGCCAACAAGACAGATTAAACGTTTGCAAGATGCACTGGCTTGTGGCTGGCAGTTACCTTTGCACTCAGGGCAGACCCGATCCGATGCCATCCACGGCCTAGCCAGCGATTGTTTTCACATCGCCAGAACAGCGAGTTCTGAGGCAAAAGGCATCGAACGCATAGAAAATCGACTGTCTGAATCACTGAAATGGCAGGGTTCCTCTGATGAGCCTCTGTCTGCACTGGCCCGGGATCTTTATCATGGCGAGATGAGTCAGAAGGATCGTGAAAGTCGTCGATTATCCCGACTCCATGACCGTCTTACCGACTCTCCCGTTATATTCCTTGAAGGGGAAACCGGCACTGGGAAAAGCTACTTTTCCGCCAAAATGGCAAAGGCTTCAGGACAGGCCAAGATCATTTCCCTTGGACCTTCTGACAGCGAACAGACCCTGATAAAACGCTGGCAGTGGCAACAACACGCCGACGGCGACCGCTCTATGGTGCAGCAAAACCGGGCATTGATGGAATGGGCCAATACCAAATCCGACAAAGACGGAGAATACGTAACCCTGGTTCTGGATGAAGCCAACCTGGCCGAAGCCGGACTGCTGGCGTCATTGAACGGCTTGTGGGAACCGAAACCCTGCATTTATGTGAATGGTCATCCTGTCAGGGTCAGCGAAAAACACCGGGTGATTCTCACTGGCAACCCCGATCATTACGCCGGGCGCCAAATGGCCCCGACCCTGAAAGAGAAACTGCCCAGGGCTTACTACCCACGTCTGGATCAGGCTTTCCTTCGGGACAGAGTAGTGGAACCGGCTTTGCTCAATCATTTACAACGCCATCAAATAAACGGTATTGCACATAAGGCCAGCAAGAGTGTGATGGCACTGTGGCAATATTATCAGGAGCTATTGCCCGACCATGAGTTTACCCCCAGGGATTTAACCGATATCTGCAGTTGGGTGGGCTGGTATCTGGATCGTGCGTTATCCGAAGGAGACAGTGCCAGCTGTGAGCAAGTAAACAGTTTGATCCAACAAAGTTTCCGGGATGTACTGGGTCCCGAAATCGGCGAGACTCAACAGGATGCCCTTTCGGCACTGGAAATCTGGTTTGCTGCCCGTTACGAACTGGACAACACCCTGCGCGATAAAGTTCATAACCACACCCTGCCAGATATTCAGCGGGACTTCGAAGCATTCACCAAAAAATTCCGGCCTGAGTTTGATACCTCCGGATCGGCAGTTATTGATCTGGTGCAACATCTGGGACAGGATTTAAGTCGCTGTCAGCAGGCTTACCATCACGACAGAAAACACGACGGCCGTCAGGCGACGCTGGTTGAAGGCCCGGCTGGACGGGGTAAGGATGTCACGCTGAACCTGATGATTGAAAGTGTCAGACTGCAAGCTGAGCAACGGGGAGAATCCAGGCCGGACGTCTTTCTCCTGAATGCCTGTGATTGTTCCTGGGATAAAGTGTGTGAAGCGATCCAGAAAGCAAAAGTGGAAGGCGGCATCGTGGTGATTTCAGAAATGAATCTGATCGACAGCCAGCATCTGGAAGGTGAGTTGAACGATATTCTGGCCGGTGATGCCCATCCGGGTTTCCACCTGTTTGCCACCATCAACCCACCTGAGTACAGCGGACGAAAACCCTTATCACCGGCTCTGAAAGGGCGTTTCAGACATTTGCCGATCCGGCAGTACAACCAGACCGAATTGCAGACCATTGCCGGGAAAGTGTTGCCACTGACTCCGGAAGGGAAAACTGCGGCTAAAAAGCTGACTGAGCAACACTGTCGATTAAGGGCCTGCCTGCAACAGAAAAACCTGCCGTTGCAGCCGACCAGCCTTGATTTACAGAATGTCGCCAGAGCGGTTGACAAAGGGGGCGATTTTACCGAAAAAGCATTGCTTCAATGCCTCGATAAGCACTACCGACTTTATCTGATGGCAGCCGAACTGTCGCTGGAGAATCTGCCAGAACCACCCGCTCTCGCCATAGGTAAAAGTAAGTTTGATTCCGGACTTTGCGAATGGTTCATCCAAAGCATACCCAACATTGATCGGCCGTGGTTGATACGAAAAAGTAACCTCGACAGTATTGATGAAAAAAACCACGAAATTCGTATTAAGGCGCGTCCGAATGAAGAGGAAGTCAAAGCGGAAATCATCAGGAGGGTGGCTCAGGCCAAATGGCAGGCATCTGGTCTCTCCCTGAAGCCGTATCAGTCCGGCGATATTCTCACCCGGGCACTTTACCGACACTGGCAGCAACGCTGGTTTAATGATGAGTTTGGCCGCACCGGCGTGAAGGCCGATGACGTATTCTCCATGACGAAAGAAGAGGAACAAACCCTGAAAACACCGGCCTGCCAGCCTTATCTTCGGGAGGCTGATAAGCTGATAGAGACATGGAATGCCCGTGACATTCAATTTTGGCCTGCATTCTGGCATCAGATGAGTGACCTGCCGAACCAGATGTTGAACGATTCTATTAACGAAGAGACGCAGGTTAAGGCATTGGCTGAAGAAACTGACTTTTGCGGCCTGGCTGCGAGTGATGGTAACAAAACGACGGTGAATCGGGCATTGGATCGGGAAACGGACTTTGAGAGACTAACGAAGCCAACAGTAGAAGAGCATAAAATCTTCAATACTGAGAACCCCCCTCCCAGTATGTATCGCTATGAGGTGATGAATATTCGTGTGACTGTTAAGGGTGATATCGAATGTATCGATATTAATGATCAACACATTCAGGGAGTCGAAACCCTCACACCAGACCCGTTACCCGGGCATGACCAGCCAGTGACATTAACCAGTGATCAAACATTGGCAAGCTATAAATCACCCCCACAAAGAGGCCAATATGTATTGCCCAGCCTGACGCCTGATGACTATATTGTGGCACTGCGTATGGAACCCAATTTGCCATATGAACTGATAAGGGATCGGTATACCGGGCTTCACACAGTGATTATTCTCGGCACCGGAGCCAATCAGAGTATTCAGTTCGACTATGTCGTGGAATCCAGAAAACCGGGCAAAAAGACATTGGCTAATGAAGCCCAATCTGAAGGGTCAGATCCATCAGCACGTCTTGATGCCCACTGCTCAGAAGGTATGAAAAGCGTACTGAACGAACTTTTCAAGACCATTGCCGATCACCCGCCGGAAATACAGCAGATTTTGCGGGCAATAGAAAACGCAGAAACCACAAAACAACGAGTTGAGGCGATCTCGGACTATTGCCGACAGTTTTCCGGTAAAGCTAAACCGGAACGCAAAAAAAACCTCTTTCACTTCCTCGTCACCCAGCGGCAAGGCTCCTGTCGTCATCGAGTGCCTGTTTTTATTGCTTTTTGCCGTTATTTCGGGATTCCATGTCGGCAAATAAATAGCCTCAACCACGGCTTTGGCGAGTATTCAGTGGATGGTGGTCGAACCTGGGAGTCTGAGTCTTTTGGCGGGGAACCTGTAGAGGAAAAGGAAATCAAACCTGAATTCCAGCCTAACAGGAAGGCAAATGCTCCCAGCACGCCCGCCAGAAAGGGTAATGCTTCCGGTACAGGCACCAGAGAGAAAAATGCTTCCGGCACGCCCACCAGAATGGAAAGTGCTTCCGGCACTTCCACCAGAATGGCAAATGCTTCCGGCACTTCCACCAGAATGGCAAATGCTTCCGGCACGCCCACCAGCATGGCAAATGCTTCTGGCACGCCCACCAGAATGGCAAATGCTTCTGGCACGCCCACCAGAATGGAAAGTGCTGTCAGCGCTGCGTTAGCGAATTTTATAGGTCTTTTGAAAGATGCTGTTATAGCAAAACATCAAAGAGCCTATGGTGAGAGCCTCGAAGAACTGGACAACGCCGATGAGGCAGACTGTGAATTGCCGGAAACCAATCCAGGCACCGCCGAAATGGTCTTGAAACTTTGGAAACAAAAAGATCTAACCAGTTTTTCCATGGGTGTCTCAATGTTACTGGAGCAAGAAGCATTGGGCGATGCAGAGAAGAAATTGATCGAAGGGGGCTATTTTTTAGCCCGGATTGAGTCCCCGATGACGGCGACAGTCAGAGAAATATTGCTCAATAATGATGGAGATCAGGTCACTGAACAACTCAAGTTATTGCACTCAAAAATGATTGTTCAGGGCGGTGCAGACCCTTACGAATGGTTTAAATCAATAGTGGAGATTCTGAAACGCAGGATCTTGACCGACCCTGCGGTTATTCACTTTGCCCATGAAGCCCTGAAATCAGGTTGGCTGGACCCAGTGCCGACCAATGGGGGCCATACTGAATCGGCCAGTTATTATTATGATCTATTGAGGGAGCTGGCAAAGTTCGATGAACTGAAGGTCGAAGCTACCCATTGCCTGAAAAAGTGGTATAGGAAATTATGGTCCAGAGAAAAAAATAGTCAGGTATGGCGGTTGGCTTATGAGCGCTTCCGGGAGAGGGAAGGTTATGGCTTTTTCATCACTCATTGTCATGACGGGGTTTCACGATACCTGGAAGATAGCATTATCAGCTCATCTATACAGAACGCCTGGACAGACCAACCTGAGGGCATTCCCAATATAGAACGAATGCTGGTGCACCGTCCTGCGTTTTCACAATCAGTCTCAGGCAAGAAGAATCACCGTCCGGTGATTATCATAGGGGGATCTTTCTGGTGCGACACAGTGATTAAAGAAAAGGTCAAGGCTCTGTTCCAACAAAAAGTAGAGAACAATCCGGACTTGAAGGCGAAATTGGAAAGAATCAATCAATATAAGAAAACTGCGGCAGCGCTTGAAGATTACATCAACTCTGGGCGAAATAGGATTGAAGAGCTTGAAACAGCCATGGATCAACAACAAAATCAAGCTCAAAAAGAAGAATATAAGAGAAGTATGCTTGCTATGAAAAAAACGCACCAATCCATTCGCAGAAGTTACGAATCTAGTCTGAAGTCATTAGAGCTGTCGGATGAAGAGAAAAATCTTCCTGACATCTTAGAAGACAAATGCAGGCAAGCGATTCAGCAGGCCTTCAGTCATTACCTGTATGAATTGACACACTCGAAAGGCGGCTGCCTGACGTATTGTTGGGTCGGTGCTGTCATCATGCCCAAGAATGATTACCAATGTGGCTCTCATGCCCCATCTTCACCAGAAGAGCTCTGTGCCATGATGTCCAGGGTTCAAGGCTCTTCCGCAAACTCTTCTATTGAAGACTCCTACTTAAGGCAGGTTCTCAACGCCAATAACGCTCTGGTACTCAGATCTGATAAGATGAGAATAATTGCCGATGAGTTTTTGAAAAGCGTGAATTTGAGCTCAATTTGTGACTCATTGAGCCTGTCATAAAAAATAACGAGGCTTTAACATGAGGCAACAGAGTCAGCTGGCACTGCTGGGTAAAAGACGCTTTCTACCTTTTTTCCTGACCCAGTTTCTGGGTGCTTTTAACGACAACCTCTATAAAAACTGCCTGTTACTGATGGCGGCATTCGCTGCAGCAGAAAACCTGCCACTTAACTCAGATCTATACATCAACCTGGCTGCTGGCCTGTTTATTCTTCCTTTCTTTCTTTTTTCCAGTGCTGCCGGGCAGATCTGTGACAAATATGAAAAGTCGATGATTATCCGCCGGGTCAAACTGCTGGAAATTGTCACCATGGCGGTCGCTTCCGGCTTTATCATTACCCAGAACTACCTGATCCTGTTGGTTCTGCTGTTCCTGATGGGGGTTCAAAGCGCTTTTTTCGGGCCGGTTAAATACGCCATTATTCCCCAGCACCTGAATGAAAATGAACTGATTGGCGGCAATGCTCTGGTAGAAATGGGTACTTTTGTTGCCATACTGGCGGGTACGCTGGGTGCAGGTATTTTGATTGAACAGACTGATGCTACTGTCTGGGTAGCCGTTTCTGTCGTTCTGTTTGCCGTTCTGGGTTATTTGGCGTCTCTATTTATACAGGGGGCTGCAGCGGCTGATCCCGACCTGAAAATCAACTGGAACCTCTTTCAGCAGACCCTGACTATAATCCGGAAAACCCGATCAAACGACAGCGTTCACAAATCCATTATTGCCATTTCCTGGTTCTGGGCTCTGGGGGCTGCTTATTTGACACAGCTTCCCAACCTGGCCAGCGAGACCCTGAAAGGCAGTCCACAAGTCGTCAGTGTCATGCTGGCGATATTCATCATTGGCGTCGCTGCCGGTTCGCTGTTCTGTGGACGACTTTCCAAAGGTCATATTGAGCCGGGTATTGTACCCATTGGTGCCCTGGGTCTGAGCCTGTTCGGAATTGATTTGTATTTTGCTGTCACTCCTGCCATAACGGCAAACTTACTGACCATTAGTGCCTTTATGGAAAACAGTGAGAATCTGAGGGTTTTGCTGGATCTGGGCATGATTGGTTTTTTCAGCGGCCTGTTTATTGTTCCTCTGTATGCCATGGTTCAGCAGAGAACACCTGCGAACCGTCGTGCACAGACGATTGCTGCCCTGAATGTTCAGAATGCATTCTATATGGTGGTCAGTGCCCTTTCTGGCATGGTATTCCTGGGGTTACTGGAGCTGTCCATTGAACAGTTTTTCCTGACACTTGGTGTACTCAATCTGCTGATCTGTGCCCTTATTTTCAGAAAAGTGCCGGAATTTATAGAACGTTTTGTCGCTCGCTTCGTTAAGAAAGTCGCCAGTGATTGAGTTCATTGTCGGTACTTCCGTATCGTGACATAAAACGACAACTATGTTGTAGCGGGGGACTGCATAATGCTCGCACATTCATTATCGACCCTGTGCATAACCTTTGACAGTCCACTGGAATTTTTTTGTTATGTTTTCTGGAATTTTGCAAATTCTTTTTTACAATGAGGACTGCATTCGAAGTAATGAGATTTATTTATGATAAGAATCATGCTTCTTTCTATATTGATTTTTTTGACATCGTCTTCTTATGCCAGACCAACAATTAATTATTTTGAGTTATTGGGCTCATGGTATGGTAAGAGTGCCAGCCTTGATCATATCAATCTGGAATTTCATGAGCTAAATACCTTCGCTTCTGAAAAACTGTTCATACTCTCCATGCAGGATGAAGATGGTCGTATCGAGATCGGCCAGGTAATGAGAGATGGTAGTTATGGGACCTACACTATGAATGTAACAACAGATGAGGGAATGTTAAGTCATAGCGCCTTATGGATTTCAGCTTCTCCCCCTGAAAATCCCGACTTGAATGGTGTTTTTTTAACAAAAGAAACCAATCTGGAAGAATTAAGAAAAATGCCTGGAAGAATGACCGCTTACATACGGTTAAAAAAAATTGCTACTGGGAAATTAGTCATTTGCTGGGAAGATTTTGATTACTACCTTCACAATCAGAGATTATTTTTTAGAGACTCCAATTTAAAAGAAAACAAAAAAATTTGGCCCTCGACAGATTCAAGCATTTGCTCAAGTGAAAGAGATATAATACTAAGAAAAGATGAGCTATGAAAACTCAATGTCAGGTTTCACTTTGTCGGGCAGAGTCCTTAAGCTGGATACTACGAGCGTAGGCTTTACCGGTGGTGACAGCAGCAGTGATTAGAAGTCTTACTTTTCATCCCCCCCTCAATCCCTGCATAATGCCCGCACATTCATTATTGACCTTTTTGCATGACCTTTATTGCGCCTCACTGTCAGGAACCTTTGACTGAGCTGTACCGTGACTCCGAACTGGTGGTTGTTGTTAAACCTGCGGGATTGTTAAGCGTTCCCGGTCGTCCACCCAACGATAACGACAGCGCTCATGCGCGCCTGCTTGCCATTGAGCCGGAAACCCGGGTGGTCCACAGGCTGGATATGTCCACATCCGGGCTCATGGTGTTCGGCCTGAATGCAGCCAGCCACAGAGAACTGAGCCGACAGTTCCAGGATCGGGAAGTGGAGAAAGGGTACATTGCAGAAGTCTGGGGAACGCCGGAACAAGACTCCGGAGAGATATCCCTGCCATTGATTTGCGACTGGCCTAACCGACCCAGACAAAAGGTGGATCATGAGCAGGGAAAAAAGGCCCTGACCCGGTATTACTCCGTAGCGGGTGATGGCACTCACGGCAGGGTCTGGCTGGAGCCCGTGACAGGACGGTCTCACCAACTCAGGGTTCACCTGGCTGAGCTGGGACACCCTATTCTGGGCTGTGAGTTTTACGCTCATGATGAAGCCAGAGCAGCGTCTGACCGTTTGCGCCTGCACGCCAGCCTTCTGACATTCAAACACCCTGCCACGGCAGAAACCATGAGATTTGAGAGCCAGCCTCCTTTCTGAGGGCTGGCGGAGTTGAGTTTTTACAGGAAAAAAGTAAACAAGGGATTCATGCCCATAGCGGGAGCCAGAACAACAGGGTAACGGGCGAAAACGCCTATTGATGAGTGCGTTCACCCATTAAAGCGGCCACATGATACAGACGTGCAAATGTTAGAAAAGCAGAATTATTGCTTACTGATATATAAAAATACTGATAGATGGATTTTGTTCTAAGTAGAAACCTCTGAAAGAACAACCGATTGTACGAAAGTCCACATTCGATCACTTCGTTTGTTCCCTTTTTATTTTCCTGTCCGATGTCGGCCTGGTAAAAATCCCGATAGCCAGTGTTATCGCTTATCCTGATCACAGACCTATTAAGGAGAAGCCTCCATAGTCCACTTTTTCGAGGGCTGTGATACTGCCTGCAGTTTTCCACAGGGGGTCCTGATGAATGCCTGCCGATTCATTTTATAAAGCCTGCACCAGACTGTTTGACAGGCCTCATCGCTCGACCAGCAAATCATTCACCATCAAAGTCAGACGCAGCTTGCCTGCCGCTCTGATACTTTCAGTGTCTTTCTCAAAGATTGCTTTTGCTCATTCCACTGACAGGCATGAACCCGCTGCTTTTGAACTGTTCAAAACTTTTACCGGCGAAATTCAGGGGAGCCTTTACCGGAGTGCACGAAAAGCGGGTGTTTCAAGCTCATTCATTCATAAGTTTGCGGCCATTTTCCGATATAAGATTGATTTCAGTAAAGATCTGAAGGCTGGTGATCGCTTTAAACTATTGACTGACAATTCCCTGAAAAACAAGAAGGGAGCTGGCGGTGTCATTCTGGCTGCCCGACTCTATCAGAAGGACGAAATCCACACGGCGGTTCGCTACAGCGATGGGAAGTACTATACACCGGAAGGAAAAATACTCGGCAGCTCTTTCTCCCGGTACCCTCTGGGTAAAAAGGGCCGGGTCAGTTCCGGTTTTAATCCAGCCAGGAAGCATCCCATCACCGGCCAGATTCGCCCGCACAATGGAACAGATTGGGCTGTGCCCGTAGGAACTGCCATTTATGCTCCAGCTGACGGCGTCATCGTCAAAGCAAAAACCAATCACCCGGCAGCCGGTCACTTTATCGAAATGCGAAACGGCAGTCGCTATGTCACCCGGTACCTTCATCTGAGCAAACTGCATGTGAAAGAAGGGCAAAAGGTTCGCAAAGGCGATTTGATTGGTAAAACCGGAAATACCGGTTTGTCCACTGGTCCCCACTTGCATTACGAACTGTTTATCGATGGCAAGGCAGTGGATCCTATGACCGCGAGACTGCCAACCGGTGAACCTTTGCAAGGTGATGCATTGAAGCGATTTAAAAAGACCACACAACCGTTGATCGCAGCCATGAATCAGAATCAGCAGGAAACACTCCTTGTCAGTAAGGCAAGCAGTGCTCCTGATAACTGGCTAACTCTGAAAAACAGTGACGCATTTTAAAATCATTGTGAACAACTCCATGGTGCGAGGTATCATTGACATGCCTGCCACTGGGTTCAGTAGCAGGCATTACGCAGAATAAAGACAAGAATAACAAAAACGCTGCTTTAGCAGGTTTCATTAGAATGAGGCCCCCTATGCAAATACGACCCCTGAGTGAATGGCTCCAAGCCTATGGTGAAAGTCACCAGGACCCCACCAACAAACAGATTCACTGGATCTGCGTTCCGGCAATTATGTTCAGTATTATTGGCATTGTCTGGTCTTTCAGCCCTGCTGCGGTCATTGTGGTCATGGCCATGACCCTGATTTTCTACTTTATGCTGTCTCTGCCTTTATCTCTGGCCATAATTGCCTTATACGCAGTTATGAGTTGCATCGCCGCCAGCCTTGGTGAGTATTTACTGACCCTGAGCATTACTGTTTTTGGGGTGTCCTGGATCTTCCAGTTTATCGGCCACAAGATAGAGGGCAAAAAACCCTCTTTCTTTGAAGACATTCAGTTTCTGCTGGTCGGGCCACTCTGGTGTCTGAATTTTCTTTTTAAGAAGTGGAATTTAAGGGTCTGACAGGGTGTTTTTATCGGTGACACCCTCTAAAAACCCAAAACATTCTTTGCAGTCCATTGAGTGGCTATTCCATGGTAAGAAAAAACAACAGGGTCTGGTGCCGGATTTAGCCAATAGTACTCAAATTAACTCTGGAATTGCTTACCTCAGGCAGGTCCTCAGTGCAAACTACTCGGGAGCATGAGATCAGTTGAGCTATTATGATGTACCCTTTATTGTGAACCTTGGAGAACAAAACCGGGTAGCCAATGAAAAAACTCAAAAATGAAAGCGAGCTGGTCAAAGAAGCTCTGAGAGTCGGAGCTATTTATGCCCAAAAACGCAAAGTAGGTCAGTTTGAACCGACAGATTCCGCCAAGCAAAAAGTTGAATATCTATACCGCCTGCTGGTTCATGACAAGTTGATACAACCTCTGGTGAAAGGGGAAGAGTCAGAACCAAGCATGAAACGCAAACTGGCGCTGTGGATATCTCGCCAACTGCCAGAAAATCATCCGCTGTTGAAATAAGCGCCCTGAATTAGGCCATTAGAAGTCATAGCTGATTTAATGTTCGGCGCTGCGGACATTTTTTTCATGGCAAAAAGCAGTAATTACAGTAAACTTCCCGGCTCGAGCAGCTCTGAGCTAAATCCAGTTCCCAGCAAATCGTGGAAGTGGCTTAAAGGCCCGGATGCGCTGCATTTGCATTATCAAAAAAACCTTTACTGGTAATCATGACCCTGACTCTGCGCTGCCCCGTCTGCCACGAATCTCTGACACATTCATTCCACACCTCCGGTACGGGTCTGGGCTGCCTCCGGAATCACCAGTTTGATCGAGCCAGACAAGGGTATTTCAATCTTCTTCCGGGGCATAAAAAACGCAGCAAAAACCCCGGCGATGACAAAACAATGGTTCAGGCCAGAACCCGTTTTCTGGACAAAGGCTACTATCAGCCAGTGGCTGATTCACTTGCCAAAACTCTGGACAGCCTTGAGAAATTTTCAGAAAGTAATCGGTCTATTCTTGATGCCGGCTGCGGTGAAGGGTATTACACAGAAAGGCTGCAACAGGCGTTTCCGGGAGCCGCAGTAGTCGGCATTGACATCTCCAGGCCTGCCATAATGGCCTGCTGCAAAAGAAGCAAAACTGTCCAGTGGCTGGTTGCCAGTGTTAATGACATTCCCGTTAAAGACCAGGAAGTTGACGTCATTGCAAGTGTATTTTCACGATGCGACTGGAACGAATTTGCGCGGCTGTTAAAGCCTGAAGGGCATGTTTTGGTGATGTCTCCCGGAGAGAAGCACTTGCTGGAACTTCGTCAGGTTATCTACGAAGCGGTTAGGCCTTACCCTGTGGATAAACTGCTTGATCAACTTCCTGAAAGTTTTAACCTGACAGAAACAAAAGCGGTTCAAGGCAGTATGCAGCTGAATTCAGCAGAAGATATCATGGACTTACTGGCAATGACCCCACATTACTGGCATGTCAAACCTTCCCAGAAAGAAAAGCTGGCCAGCCTGGGTGCTCTGCAGTGCCGCTTTGATATGAAACTCTATGTGATCCAACGCGCATCACACAAAAGATAGAAATCTGAGCTGATTTCGTCGGGGTCTTGCTCTATTATCCGTCTCTCCCTTCCCCAAGATTGTTATACGATATGGCCAGCCCCCGGAAGAAAACCGATTCATCCAAAACCCGTGAAGAGGCTATGTCTGTAGCCAGGGCCACCCAGCGACCCGGCCAGAGCAAAGAGCAGACCAGGCTGATCGCCCAGGGCATCCAGAAAGGCATTGAGCACTATAAAAAGCAGCAAAAAGCCAAAGCCAGAGAACTCGACAAACACCTGAAAAAAGTTAAAAGGCAGGTAGAGAACCCTGCCGCAGAAACTGAAACCATCACTAAGGAATTGACCCGCTATAGACAGCATTGGCTGCCCTGGCTTTTACTGGCTCTGAGCTGGGCAGCATTTACCGCTTACCTTTTTGCGTCTGAAGTCTAAAACTTCAGATTTTCTGGCTAGAAGACCCTGTCCACCAGCAGAGCGCACAAAACAGTAATAATCACGATACCCGCCAGATTCAGAATCAGGCCACTTCGAATCATCTGACGAATCGATAACAGCCCCGAACCAAACACGATTGCATTGGGGGGAGTGGCAACGGGCAACATAAAGGCACAACTGGCGGCTATGGCTGCCGGAATAGCCAGAACTTCCGGGTCCAGGCCAAGGGAGACAGCCAGCGCACCCAGAGGCGGCAGGAAGGCAGCCGTAGTCGCTGTATTACTGGTAATTTCAGTCAGGAAGATAATCACAGAAACCACCAGGACTATGGCGGCAATGGTAGGCAGTCCATCCAATACCTGGAAGTTGCTGGCAATCCATTCTGCCAGCCCTGTTTTACGGATAATTGCCGCCAGACTCAGACCGCCTCCAAACAGCAGCAAAACATCCCAAGGCAACCTGCGAATATCTTTCCAGTTAAGAAGAAAGTCGAGCTTTTCACCCCAGCGGACGGGAATGATAAACATCAGCAGCCCACCAGTAAGGGCTATGGCAGTGTCAGTCAGCTTTATGTCTGGTAAAAAGCCGGACAGCCAGGGTCGGAAAACCCAGCATAATGCGGTCGTAGTAAAAATTACTGCCACCCATTTTTCAGCCCTGCTTAAGGAACCCATTTCAGCTAATTGCTCTTTTAAAGACAGGCGTACAGATTCATTTTCTCCCGGACGAAGCTCATAGCCCCCGGAACTGAGCCACCAGCCCGTGACCAGCAGCATTAACAGCGTCACAGGCATACCTACCAGCATCCATTGGGCAAAGCCAATTTCAATGCCGTATTGTTCGCTGAGAAAAGCCGCCAACAGGGCATTGGGTGGTGTTCCAATCAAAGTGCCAAAGCCGCCGATGGAGGCGCCATAGGCAATAGCCAGAAGCAGAGTCGCAGGAAAGTGTCCGTGAGAACCCCGTTCTTCTTTCATCATTGCGATCACTGACATACCAATGGGTAACATCATTATGGCCGTTGCAGTATTGGACACCCACATACTGATAAAGGCGGTGGTAAGCATGAACCCTATGACCTGCCGACGTTCACCGGTACCAGAAGCCAGCATGGTCAAAAGCGCAATCCGCCGATGCAGGTTCCAGCGCTCCATAGCCAGACCCAGCATGAAGCCTCCCATAAACAGATAGATGACAGGGTGTGCATAAGCCGAAGCGACTTTATCCAGAGATAACAGGCCAACTAACGGAGCCAGCAGAAGAGGTAACAGTGCGGTCACTGAAATAGGGAGTATTTCCATGGACCAGAAGACCGCCATCATCAGTGCCAGACCAGCACACTGCCAGGCAGCAACAGGCATATTCTCAGGTGCAGGCAGCACCAGGGTCATCACAAACAATGCCCCCCCTGAGATCAGCCCAGTCAGCCAGATGTAAGGGTTAGCCCCCGCTTCCAGCTCTGTTGAGGAGGGTTGTTTGCTCATGGTCTGTTCCTTGGAAGTATTCTGTTTATAAGTCGGTCAATTCCCTGATTTATTCACCCGTCTACCTCCAAAAATCCAGATACCGCCCTCTTCCATAGTGTGCAAACGGTCATTCTGACCAATTTTTACCTGAGCAATATGACAATTTTTATTCTACGCTTTGTCGGATTATCAAAATAAAATTATGAATGACTACGGCAATGGACTCCTTATTTTCTGTCAAACTCTTTTCAGTCAGAATTGCTTTCTTTATGAGCTTTGTACTGATGCTGTGTGTAGCGGCATCAACGTATCAGGCAAAAGCAGCTGACAGGCCCTCCTGTGACATGCCTGTGTGTTCGAAACACAGCATGGCTATGGAACCGGACGGCAGCGGGGGGCACTTCTGTCTTCAGTGCATGTCAGATGAAATCAATAAGTTGGAAGATGATATGGAGTTTCAGCTAACCTATGGCTATGCTGCTGAAACGGTATCGACGGAAGCTGAACAAAGCCCCTATTACAACGTTAGAGATCATACCTCTTCACTGGCGGACCTGATGGAAAGGGCCCGTTTGTTACTCGATCCGGGGCAGGCAACAGGCGGCTATATTTCTTCTTCTGCCATGGTGAGTTCACGTTCCGGTTTATCGCTGCCAGCCACTGCCAAATACAGCTTTGAAGGGACGGCAGAGCACAAGACCAGCTTACCCACTCACGATGACCCCCACGAAAATCTGGCCGTCGAATCATTGCCTGCTGAAATGATAACGACAACCACTCCATCTGTTGCTCACAATATTATTGAACCCGCCGAACAAGGAGGTCATGAAGAGTTTCAAACCGTGCGGACTTCTGTGCAGGATTTAGAAGGTTCATCTATTGCTTACAACCTTATTGAACGACTTGAAAAGAGAGGTTATGGAATATCAGGCACTCATGCTTCAGCCCTTCCACCCGGGGAAGCCATGTTGCTGCTGAGAGACAAGGTGGAACTGCCTGTCCTGCTCCCACTGTTGTCGCATTTTAATATCGAATTTGCAGCTCAATCCCTGTTGAATCTCAAGTCGCTTTTGCTTTCAGGTAAATACCTTATTATCCGGATGACCCAAAAAGACGGGATGATCACGGTTATCCATATTCACCCTGTAGAAAACCAGCAGGCTCTGATTATTACAGAGCTGGGTCTGCAGAGTTCGCCCATTTGTATCGAAAACCTGCCCCTCCTCCTAAGTGCTTTTGTGTACCATGAAGGGGTGACAGAACTGGCTGTTTTTACTCACGAGGCTGTCCCAGACGATCCCGCCCCGTCATCAGAAGGCGCTTCTGCCGGGGCTATACTGACTCAATCTCTAACAGTCGCCATCATCGAACATATCCAACGACTGGGGGTTTCTTCACAAGAATATGCTCCTATCGAACATACTGGCGCTATACGGGAACTTAAAAAGACTCAGGATCAGGCCAAACTTGCGCTATCAATGCCAGATTATGGCTTCCAGCAAAATCCAGCTGAAGGTGATGCTTTGCAGAATGTCGAAGCACTGACCGGAGCACAAACCCCCTTTATCGCTCAATTGATAACCCCGGACCAACAGGTCACTGTGATTAACTTTCAGCCTGAAGCATCGGGCGATGTTATGCTGAGCCTGTCAGGACAGCACTTCCTCATAGACAGGAGAGAGATAGGCGCCTTGTTTGACTGGATCATCAACCAGTTTAAGCCGCTGATACAGATTTTTACTCTGGCACCTATCTATCTCTAAGCCCACGTCCGCGCTTTTTCCTCAGCTCTGTTATAATCCGGGCCCAAACTGCATTGCCGCACAGATTTGAATGATGCAGACTTTTCACGGTAGAGAGTAAACCTTGAGTACACAACCTTTTTCCGACTTGCCGCTGCCCGAAGCGCTGCTGCACAACCTGGAGCAGATTGGCTACCGGGAAATGACCCCTATCCAACAAAAAAGCTTACCTCTGGCCATGGCTGGCAGAGACCTGATTGCCAAAGCCAAAACCGGCAGTGGTAAAACGGCAGCCTTTGCCATTGCTATGCTACTGGGCATTCATCAACGCTTTTTTGGTTGCCAGGGACTGGTGCTGAGCCCGACTCGTGAACTGGCAACCCAGGTCGCCAACGAGATTCGAAAACTGGCTCGCTACCGGCAGAACATCAAGGTCGTTACCCTATGTGGTGGGCAACCTATTGGTCCACAGATCAGCTCACTCTCCCATGGTGCCCATATCGTCGTCGGTACACCGGGAAGAATTCAGGATCATTTGCGTAAGCGAACACTGACTATCGAGCATCTAAAGACGGTGGTATTGGATGAAGCCGACCGTATGCTGGATATGGGATTTATTGATGCCATTGAAAACATTCTGGATCACACCCCACCAGACAGGCAAACACTGCTTTATTCAGCTACCTACCCCAAACAGATCAGGGCTTTGAGCCAAAAGTTCCAGTCTGAACCTGAAGAAGTCACCGTTGCGTCAGTGCATACTCACCAGCACATTCAACAGTTTTTCTATCAAGCTGAGAACGGTGATAAATCAGAAACCCTCTGCAAACTGCTCAACCATTATCAGCCCGGTTCTGCTGTCATCTTTTGTAATACCAAACAGACCTGTAAAGAAGTTGGAACATATCTTTATGATCAGGGTTACAAGCCATTGGTACTCCATGGTGATATGGAACAGCGAGAACGAGACCAGATGCTGGTCCGATTTTCAAACCAGAGTGCCGATGTTCTGATTGCTACCGATGTCGCAGCCCGGGGTCTGGACATTGATGACCTGGCCGCCGTCATCAATTATGACTTGAGTCGAGATCCGGAAGTCCATGTCCACAGAGTCGGGCGAACAGGTCGTGCCGGTAAGGAAGGGCTGGCCCTAAACCTGCACACCTCCCGTGAGCAATACAAGCTGGATGCTATTGCCGATATCCTGCGGACGGAACTGACTTTTGGTGACCACAGAGCACTGAAGCCAGCAACACAGCCACCCTCAAAAGCCCCAATGGTGACACTGGCTATTGACGGAGGAAAAAAGAACAAGGTGCGCCCTGGTGATATTCTGGGTGCTCTTACTGGTGACGCTGGCATTCCGGGAGATCAAGTTGGCAAAATCAATATCTTTGATTTTGTCGCCTATGTGGCCATTAAAAGAGAAAATGCCCGAAAAGCCTTGGCTCGCCTTGAACAGGGCAGAATTAAGGGCCGGAAGTTTAAAGTTCGCAGACTCTGATAACTCCCGTGTTTTAAGTGCTCACGGCCCATAACACATCCAATTTGTGTTATGAGCCGGGATCTTTGGAAACCGCCTCTTAAATCAAGGGGTAATACACTTGATCTTGCTCCAGTCCAGTTTTTTCGCTTCCTGAGTTATCTGTTCATTGCAGACATAACAGTAGTTGCGGTTGTGATCACTATCGTGTTTGACTTTTCTGCCAATAATGCAGTGACCCTTCATATCCATGCAGAACCTTGGTTCGTAGTTGAAACGGGCACACTCACCCAGATCCCTGGCAGAATGCTTCATTTCCTGACCGTCCCGAATCCAGTAATGGCCGTTATGAGTCCCTATATCAAACTTGCAGACATCAATGTTGCCTTTAACATATTCAGGGAACCTGCATACCTGATTTTCCGATGCCAGGTCTGAGAAAACCTGATTTTCGTAATAACGAGACCCACCCAGCTCACAGCGCTCGCCATCGGCTGATTTAGTACCAAAAGAGAAGTAACGGTGCTCTTCTCCACGAACTTCTTCAGTTCCGCTACCCGTACAGAACCTGAGTCCCTGCGTGGCAGGCTCGTGTTCCTGGGTAGGTTTGTCTCCACCACCGGGGGTTGATTCTCCCTGATACTCTGCATCCTTAGCATCAACCTCGGGCTCACCTGTCGGTAGATCACAAAACTCAAAAAAACGTTTTGATAGAAAAAGTTCAGTACTAATTCCCGCAGGGTCCTTCAAATAGGGATTAGAGGTTTCTGCTTCCTGTAACTGAGTGTAATTGGCCAATAGCCACTGAAACTCATAACCGTAAGAGCTATTTCCGTTGGCATCCTTATACAAGCAGGCCAGAACCTCGGCGCCTTCTACCCCCTCAAGAGACACATGCCCAACCTCAATACCAGAGCGTGTCGGCGAATTCGTCACACAAAGTGGCACATCGTCCATAGACTCAATGATTTCAGAGAGGGCATCGACGTTATACGAGCTGCTGGAATAGGTAGAGAGCCAACACGCTTTATTTGCATTTGCTTCCGCATGTGCCATGGACAGTGAAAGGAAAGCCCCAGTCAGACTGGATAAAGCCATTTGAACTAAACGCATCAGAGTTCACCACTGCTAAAAATTGATAATTCAGAACCGGCTGCCTTAGAGCTTTTGGAGTTATCTTTTTCTAGACACAGTTATATAGACGAAGTTAGGATTTATCGCCACATCCTCTCCCTCAGGGACATGAAATATCACTGAGCATTGGCTATAGGTAAAAGTCAGCATGGGAGCCAGTGCTCACAAACGGTAATTTTGTTATTTTTATCTAAGCAATAACGACAAATGAAAAAATTGATTCTGACGGCTGTCATCCTGGCGGCCAGCTCTACCCTTGCCCAGGCAGATATTATTGGCGCAAAACTGGGTTACAACTATTGGAATACTGCCGATCACGGTGACTTTCACACTGTTTACGGACAGATAGAGCACCCCATCCCACTGCTCCCCAATCTCGCGGCAGGTTATAGCAAACTCAATCATGACAAGCTGAAATTCGACAGTTACGATGCCTCCGGCTACTACGAAATTCTGGATAATGGCAATATTGCCCTGGACCTGGGTCTGGGGGTTCGTCGCTTTGACAGCGGTAAATACCGGGACGCCTCATTCAGCGATACAATCCCCATGTTAACTGCCGATGTGGAGCTGTTTCAGGCCAGCACTATCAGCTTTTACAGCAAGCTGTTCGCAGGTCGCTCTGAAGATACTGACTTTAACGATCTGGAAGTGGGTGCCCGTTTTTACCTGTTTGCCGACCTGAAACTGCAGGCTGGCTACCGCCTCTACGAAATCGATATGGATGGCACCAAGGGCATCTATAACGATGAAAGCATCAAGGGCTTTAATCTGGGTCTGCACTGGGATATCTGACCTATCCCTCACATAGAGCTGGCTCCTGTGAGTCAGCTTCCTGCCTATTCTGACAAATCTGCTAGACTTTTCAGACTGAAAAAAACTAACTAACAAAATGGCAGGTTACGGTGGACGGAACAAGCCGGGGTGAGCCCTCTCCCCAAACAGGGAATATTCCCCCTCCTCAATCTTTAATGGGCTCTGAACAGGAAAGCGAAGTCACAGGTGAACATCATCATCGTGCTATCACTCCCACCAGCGGCGAAAATCTGGTAGCCAGAGCAGCTGTCGCAGCTGGCAAGGACGAGCAGTTGTCGCAACGAAGTGTCAGCAGAAAGAAATACACTCCGGATGAAATGGCCGAAATGGGCTACAAGGTCGAAAAGTCCCGGAAAGCCATTGCAGCGTTTCTAATAGAGAATGGCTTAAATGAAGGGGTACCCGAACTTAAATGTGAACTTTACGATGGCTACAAAGAGTCCACTCAGGTCCTGTTCGTAGAGATGAAACGATTACTGGATGCGCATTTTTCTAATGTGAACCGGATGTACCAAGTGCTCCAGTCGGATTACAGAGCGTATGGAAAACTGGAAAGCACCGCCAGAAGAGCTGCCAGATCGCGACGGGTCAGCGAAGAGGAACAGAATCTCCTGAAAGACCTCGTCATTCTGGGAAATTCTGACAAACGCTACAAGGAGTACTGGCAAGAGAAAAAACGGATACTCCTTTATGCCAGTCTTTGTGGAATACGCTTTAGCACAGCTCTCAAAGTGATTCCTAAACTTGATGCCATACGAGGGAGCGAAACCTTCCGCCAAAGGATAGAAGACTTTTTGCCCCAGTCCATTGAATGCATGAAAATGTACCAGGAAGTCATTCAATGTCAGCTGGGGCTTGAACAATATTCAAAACTTGAAGAAAGCCTTAATGCCCACGATAGAGCGGCCTTCGGGGCAGCCATGCTGGCTGATCTGGCCATGGATGACTACATGCCCACTGACGGTAAGGATAAACTTCGTCAAATGCTGGCGACCCATTCCTGCTGCTTCATCCAGTGGCTGACTGACTTCGACCCGGAGCAGCCACAAGTAGTGAAGCTGTGTAGCTGGAGAGTCAAGCATCTGATCAATGCCGCCATTCTGGCAGACAACCCCAAACAAGCTGAGCGCTTCTTACAGTTCTTCCGGAAACAGATGGAAGCAAATAATCCTGACTTTGCCCCACAGGATGTTTTCTCACTCTGCCATTCCCTAATTACATCGCTAGCCTATCTTTATGACCGCCCTGAACCACTGGCCCATTTTAAAGCACGGCTGGAAGGGACTGTAGCTCCGTTAACTGAGTTAGTAACCCTGATCAGAACCATTAACAAGAAAAAAATGCTAACTGACGACCTATGGGCTGCGCTGGTGTACCTTTTTGAGCGGATCAACAACGACTACCAATTAGTAATAAAGGATCTTCGTGAGCGCGAAGCAGGGGTCGTTCAGATAGCTTCCGACCTGATTAGAGAAGAAGAAGAGGAACAAAAGCAGATCAAAGAAAAACTGGTGGCCAGAGCAAAAAAACGTCGGGAAAAAGAAGAACAGAGACAGGAGGCCGAATGGCAAAAAAAGCAGGCCACACAGGCCGCAGCCGCAGAGAAGAAACCGGAGCCCCCTGAGCCAAAGCCCTATGACCTGGAAAGTACTCTGAGCAAGGCTACCGAGGCGTTTGCCCGAAAAGAGCCTATTGGCGTTCTGAACAATATCTTCAAAAAAGTGATTCAACATCCCCGGGTCAGCGGCTTTGACAAGGCTCAGGCTCACTACAGTTATGCAGACATGGTGACCTCCAGGCTTCGGCGTCAACTGGAGTCTGTTCACAAAATGATTGAGCCCGTTTATGCCTTCAGTGAAGCTCTGGAAAATCAGGGTCCGCCTGAGCTGGAGAAAGACATCAAATTCAGGAAAGCACTGAGGCAGTTCAAGCTTAATATGCAGAAAATCAGTATCAACACCCTGATCATGAACAAGGCCGTCAAAGAAGCGCAGGAGATTTTCTTTAGCCTTAATGAGGATCAGCCAGAGTTTGTTGATGCACTAGTGGACCTTCACAATGACATGGAGTACCTGGTTGCACAGGGAAAAGCCGTTATTCAATGCTGCAAGGACATTCCAGATATTTATGCCCGTCGGGGTCAAATGATTCAGCATTACAAGCTATCTAAAAAAGTTGGCTCACAGCGGCGCAGCGAGTTAAGAAGTGACTCAGAACGACATCGCGAGCTAAGCGATCACATCAAGGATCTGGAAGAACTCGGCAAAAAGCTCGATACCAGTATGGGAATGTTGGAAAAAACCCTTACATGTGAACAGGCGGCTCAAGTCCGACAGACGCTTTCAATCGCGAAAAAAAATACCCCGACGCCGGATGAAAAAACCAGCCCTGGTTCCATTGAAGACAAACAGCAGACCCCGAACCCTGATGATCCGGGCCCTGCGCCTGAAATTAGTAATGATTCTGCACAGGGCTCTCTGCCCGAACCGGCAACCTCATCCATGGCAACCCCTCCGGTAGCTACTGCTGAGTTTTCAAAGGACTCCGACGAAGGGGAGATAGAAACCCCATCAGTTGCTGATATTGAAGAAGCTCATGGGGTTTTGCTACCCCTGAAGCTGCCTATTCCCGAGAACATGATGGTCGCCCTGGGCTTTTCGATCATAGAGCACAAGCTCATTGCACCCATGAAACTCTACGATTCAGAAAGCGTTCAGGAAAAAAATCTGACCGCTGCAAAATCCAGAAAAGGCAAAAAAGGAAAGCGGCAGGGGCAAAGAGAAAAAGCTCCAACAGAACCTCAAGCCACCGCTGTTAAAGAGGAAAATGCCGATCCCGGTGAACTGGGCCTGAAACTCCAGACAAGGCTCTGTGACTATCTTGAAGTGCTCAATGAGACCGGAAAAACACCTGATGGCAAAGCTGTGCCTGAGAAGCTGAATGTAAAAGCAATGCTGGCAAGAGTGAAGCAGGGTACTTTTCTGAAAGACTCCGGGTACTTTGGCGTTGACTTTACCTTTCTGTCAGATGCTCTGAACATTCCTGTTCAGGCTAACCTGCCATTGAGCAACAGGCTCTACTTTCGGCCAGGTCTGGTTAGGCCCCAGCAACTCGACCTCTGGACAAACCCGGAACCCCACCTGCATCTGGAATACCCCACTTATTCCGGAGAAGAACACCAATGGTTTGCTTCTATGGAGCATTACTTTCAATCCGGTTTTGAGGAAGATTACCAGTTGTTTACCAAGGAAGCCAAACCCAAAAAGGCAGACGATAAGTCCAAGAAAGGATCGTGAACCACTCATTAGGCCTTTTTATAACTTTCGTCTTCACAGGCAGGAGTCTCCTGAAAGCAGATGCTATACCTTTAGAAACAGTCATTTGAAATACCAGCAAGGATGCCGTCGATGTCGAAACAGATCTTTCAGGCCCCTCACAGTCAGGAACTGGCCACTATCACCGAATACCTGCTCACTGGAGGAACACTGGCAGAAGCCAACCAGATGAGTGAGAAGGCCCTTGAGTCCATTTATTCCCATGGCTACAACCAGTACCAGAATGGTCATTTTGAAGAGGCTGCCAAAATCTTCCAATATCTCTGCTTTTATGACCACTGGAATGCCCGCAACTTTCTTTGCCTGGGTTCCTGTCAGATGATGCTGAAAACTTACGGTCAGGCCATTAAAACCCTCGAATACGCCGCGCGAATGGATATCAGTAATCCACTGGCCAAAGTCTATATGGCTGATTGCTACCTGGCTCTGAAGGAAAGAGGCATTGCTGAAGTGATTTATAAAAGCGCCTTGAAAGATGCCAGAAAACATCAGTTTAATCATCTGGAGCTGAAAAGAGTTGAGAATCTGCTCCAGACCTTTGAGGACGATAAGGGAGGGCTGTCCTGATGGTCGATTCAGTTAATCGCAATGATGGTATTTTAGTCCCAACGCAGGCAGAAGCTCTAAAAGAGATTGAGAAGACTAACCCTGTCTCACAGGGCTATGAAAACAAGAACTCGGTATCAGTCAGAACCGGGGAAGATCAGGTTGTTCTGCCTCCCGGTGGTTCAGAGGCTCCTTCCATTCCAGAACCCGACTCAATGAATGCGGGCCAACTGGATGACCTTGAAAAGCATTTAACCCAACAAACCACAGCCAAACTGCGAGGCGAGATTGGCGGCATGTTTGGTGAAAGCCCGAACTCAATTACCATTAGCCGACCAGAGTTAGTGACTATGGCGGTAGGTGAGACTGTTCTGGATACCGAAGCCAAACTGTCACGGGTGGTGGAAGCCTCTCCTCGGGTCATGCAGCACATTGGTCATTCCGTAGATCAACTTCAAATGGAGCATATTGAGGGCACACTGACCGCCGACAAGCTCGAAGAAATACTGGCTCAGATCAATGCCAGCCTGGAAGACAGCTCGGTTAAATACGCTGAAAACAAGATTGAGATGGCTTCCCTTGATGCTCAGCAGCGGCATGATAGTAATATCGAGCGTATCCGGGAACACATTGAAGAGGTTAACAGCGCCAGTGCCGAGGCTACAGCCAAGCCTGAAAATATTTTCCTGAAAGCCCTGTCTTTCCTGTTCCCGCCTGTCATGCTGTGGGAATCCGCACTGATGATTGACCGGGAGGTCAACCCCGGCAAAGACAACTCTCATCTAAGTATCTTTTCTAAAAATGAAATCGACTTTATGCTGCAGCAGACCGGGGAGGCCAATGCAAGCTTTATCAAACATGCAAGCCCCTTTATGCCAGCTTCCATGGTGGAAATCGGCACCTCTGAACAAACCGATAATCACCCATCAAAAACCGATGATACCCAAAAACGCAAAGAAGTCTCTGATGAATCCGGCTCTCCAGTGAGCGATGCCACTGAAGGCCTTCAGATTGCCAGCGAAGGTCTTGATCACTTTGAGAGAAGAAAGGCTCTGCTCCAGACTCTCCAGCAACAGGCAGAATCGGAAGAAGCCAAGAAAAAGCTTGAGGCAGCTATCAACGCACTGCAAGGCGGAGACCCTGCTCTGGCAGAAGAGATTCTGGGCTCTCAGGGACTGGATAGCAGTATCGGAGACAGCATGAGTGCGTCAACCGGTGATAAAGAGCTTACAGAGGCAAAGGATATTAAGAGGTTTGTCGATGACATATCCGGTGTTCCTGACGAGGTGCTCTCTTCCATGAAGGATGCAGACGGTGAACTGAGCCTGATCAAGCGCTTCACCTCTGTGTAAGTACCTGACCACCCTGCCTTTGCCATGAATCAATGATGTTCATACCGAGGCAGGGATGGTTTATCACCACATCACTTCGGTTTCATCTCATCCCCTGGCTGCAATTCGTGCTATCAAAGCGACGCATTTTTTGAAAAAATAGTGCCCCTTCAGAAAGAGCAGATAAAACCAGAACATTCATGAGTCACTCCTCCCTGCAGCAACCGTTGCCTGCCAAGGAACTGTTTTCCTACCCAAAGTATTGGGCTGAATGCTATGGCACAGCGCCTTACCTCCCCATGACCCGAGCAGAGATGGATGAGTTAGGCTGGGATTCCTGCGACATTATCATTGTCACAGGCGATGCTTACGTAGATCACCCCAGCTTCGGTATGGCAGTCATTGGCCGTTTCCTGGAATCCCAGGGCTTCAGGGTGGGCATTATTGCCCAGCCAGATTGGAGCAACACAGCAGACTTTATGCGTCTGGGTAAGCCCAACCTGTTTTACGGTGTCACCGGTGGCAACATGGACTCTATGATCAACCGCTACACCGCCGACCTGAAAGTTCGAAATGACGATGCTTATACACCGGATGCAGAGCCGGGCAAACGGCCTGATCGCTCGGTGATTGTTTACAGTCAGCGTTGTAAAGAAGCCTATAACGATGTGCCCGTCGTTATTGGCGGTATTGAAGCCAGCCTTCGCAGGATTGCCCAGTATGATTACTGGAGTAATGAAGTGCGCCGTTCTGTTCTGATGGATTCCACTGCAGATATCCTCCTCTATGGCAACGCTGAGCGAGCCATGGCCGAGGTGGCGGACAAACTGGCTGCGGGCGTTAATATCAAAAATATGGATGATATTCGCGGTACGGTTGTCGTTAAGCCTGGCACACCAGAAGGCTGGACCGAAATAGACTCTACCCGTATCGACTGGCCAAGAGATCCGGGATCTCTGGAAGAAGCCTATGGCACCAACCCATACGAATATGTGCAAGAAGAAGAGTGCGAATCCAAAAAAAGACAGGAGCCGGATATTCAGCCTGTCCGCATTGTTCCACTTCCGCTGCACCGCAAGACTGACTTTGATACCAGCAAAAGCTGTATTCGTCTGCCGTCGTTTGAAAAAGTGCGTAAAGATCCCGCGCTATACGCCCATGCCTCCCGAGTGCTGCACCAGGAATCCAACCCCCATAATGCCCGGGTGCTGGTGCAGAGACATGGCAACCGGGAAATCTGGGTAAACCCGCCTCCCATTCCTCTGGAAACGCCGGAGATTGATGGTGTCTTTGCCCTGCCTTATCAGCGCAGGCCACACCCATCCTATGGTGATGTAAAAATTCCGGCCTACGACATGATCAAAACGTCCGTGAATATCATGCGGGGCTGCTTTGGTGGCTGTACCTTCTGCTCCATCACCGAGCACGAAGGTCGGGTCATCCAGAGTCGTTCCCAGGAATCCGTCCTGCAGGAACTGGAAGAGATCAGGGACAAGGTGCCTGGCTTTACCGGTCAGATTTCTGACCTCGGTGGCCCAACCGCCAACATGTATCACCTGAACTGCAAGAGTGCAGAGATTCAGGCCAGTTGCCGCCGTCTTTCCTGTGTGTTCCCGGGTATCTGCAAAAATCTGGAAACCTCACACAAGCAAACGACAGAGCTGTACAGAAAAGCCCGTGCCATTCCCGGCATCAAGAAAATCGCCATTGCTTCGGGTCTTCGTTATGACCTGGCAGTAGAAGATCCGGAATACGTCCGTGAGCTGGTCACGCACCACGTCGGTGGGTATCTGAAGATTGCGCCGGAGCATACCGAGAAAGGTACTCTGGACCTGATGATGAAACCCGGCATGGGCACCTACGACGCTTTCAAGAAAATGTTCGACAAATTCTCCAAAGAAGCCGGAAAAAAGCAGTATCTTATTCCTTACTTCATTGCCGCCCACCCGGGTTGTGAAGACGAAGATATGATGAACCTGTCGCTTTGGCTGAAACGTCACAAATTCCGTGTCGACCAGGTACAAACCTTTTATCCGTCGCCTATGTCTCTGGCAACGGCTATGTACTATTCCGGTCGTAACCCGCTCAAGAAGCTTAATTACAAGGGTGACAGACTTTATATTCCCAAAGAGCTGGAACAACGTCGTCTGCAAAAAGCCTTCCTGCGTTATCACGACTCCAGAAACTGGGATGTCCTCCGTAACGCCCTGAGAAAGATGAACCGCTCCGAACTGATTGGCGATGGCCCCAATCAACTGGTACCTGCGGAAGAACAGAGCAAAGACAACCGCCGACCACACAACAAAAAGCCTGCGGGAAAATTCCAGAAGGCCCGTGGTGGTCAGTGGGATAACCGAGCACCCCGCAAAAAGCCGGTAGCCCGGAAAAAGCCTTCAGCTAATAAAAAGTCCAGATAACCCCTAAAAAAAAGCCCCGAATTCTTCGGGGCTTTTTTATTGACCCTTGCTCGGTTGATGGGGATGGCAAAAAGTGGCCTTGCCAATATTTGCTAATATATAGCCAATATTTTTTTTAACCGCATCACTGGCGCTCATGCCGCTCAAGGTTCCGGTAGAAATTTTCATGGGAGCCAAAGGAGATCAGCTCCAGTACCAGCTTGCCGTCGTCAAAATAATAAGCCAGCAGGGTCAATTGTTTTGCCATTTTGAATTTATAAACCTGGAGGTGGCTCAGGACGCCTTTCTTCTTATCGCCAATATCGGGATTATTGGCTACGGCTCTGATAGCTGTATCAAGATCCGCTTTCTGGTTGGGCTTGAGTTTTTTCACGGCTCTTGCAAACCGGGCTGTCTGGAGTATCGTTTCTGCCTTAGCCAAAACGGTACTCCGAGACCAGTCCCTGTTTGCGCTCTTCTTCGGCTTCCAGAATATCTTCAATGAAATTAATGGGCAGATCAGGGTTTTCCTTGGCAATCTTGCCGAGGCAGGCCCAATATTCCACCTGTTTTGCCGCCGAGCGTTTTTTGACCTTGCCAACAAGGGTTGCAGCGGTCACCAGCTCTTCATCCAGTCGTAAGGGTGTGCTTGGCACGTTTCAAATCCTACTTTTTGTATCAAATTGCTACAAATATAGTTATATGCATCAAGCCTGTCAAAAGCCCTGACCCTTTTCGTGAAGTCACGAAAAGTGTGCTACCTCTGGTGGTTTAATTCAGGGATTGATTCCAAGCCAATCTTGCAGCTTAGAAATGCTGCAATGGTGCCGGAGCTGGTAGCAATAATCGGGAAGAAAGCCCCGAAGATTCTGGGGCTTTTTTATTGACCCACAATTTCTTACACTGCCTGACAACCTTATAAGGAAGATGTGATGAATACACAGATTGATCAGGAAACTCAGGACAAACTCGACGCAGCTACTTTTCGCCACCTGCTGAAGCACCTCGACGATAATAAAGAGGTGCAGAATATTGACCTGATGATTCTGGCGAACTTTTGTCGGAACTGCTTGGGCAAGTGGTACAAAACGGCTGCTGACGATCTGGGTGTTGAAGTGTCCGACAATGAAGCCAGAGAACGTATCTATGGCATGCCCTATTCCCAATGGAAAGAAAAGCATCAGCAGCCCGCATCGGAGGAACAGCTGGCCGCTTTTGAAGCCAGACAAAAGAAGTAGTGCTCTGAATACTGACTGAATACCCAACAAACAGCCATAGTAATGCCAACACAGCCATGAGTTTTTCCGAACAGCCTTGAGCTGTCCGAATAGTCCTTAAGAAGGGAGCTGAGTATGAATCGTTTCCCGCTTCAGATTCACATTCCTAAAGCCAGCCGACTGATTTATGGTTGTATGGGCCTGGGAGGTGAGTGGAACAATAATCCTATTTCCGATCACGACCACACTCTGGCCCATAATGCCGTGAATACAGCACTGGAGTGTGGCATTAACTTCTTTGACCATGCTGATATCTATACCATGGGCAAAGCAGAACAGGCATTCAGCAACGTTATTAAAGCGGAGCCAAAACTTCGCCAGGACCTGATCATCCAGTCCAAATGTGGCATTCGCTTTGCCGACGACGACAACCCCGGTCGATACGACCTTTCTCCCCAATGGATAGAGTTCAGTGTCAATGGCATTCTCGAAAGGCTGGGTACAGAGTATCTGGATATTCTTTTACTGCATCGCCCTGACCCGCTGATGGAACCCGATTTAATCGCCGAAGCGTTTACTCGCTTATACGACAGCGGAAAAGTACGACACTTTGGTGTTTCCAATATGAACCAGCATCAAATCGCCTACCTTCACTCCTGCATCGAACAACCTTTGATCGTCAACCAGTTGCCCATGAGTCTTGCCCGTTGTGACTTTGTGGAAGACGGGATACTGGTCGCCATGAGTGAGAGTGCCGACACTGGCTTTACGCCGGGAATGATTGATTACTGTCGTAAAAATAACGTTCAGCTTCAGGCTTGGGGCTGTCTGGATCAGGGACTGTTCATCGGAAAAGATACCAGTAAGGAACCAGCGGCCGTTCAGGCCACTGCAAAACAGGTTGCCGAGATGGCTGAAGACTATCAGACTTCCGGAGAAGCCATTGCTCTGGCCTGGCTGATGAGGCACCCGGCCAGCATCCAGCCTGTGATTGGCACAACGGATAAAGATCGTATTCGTGCATGCTCTCAGGCGATGGAAGTTCATCTAAGCAGGGAAGACTGGTACAAGCTTTATATCGCCTCCAGAGGGCAGTCTCTGCCTTGATTTGAAAATGACTCAGTAACTCTGACATCGACGAACAATTATTAGAAAACGGGGATGAAGTTATTATGAACCAGAAAGCAACCAGATATCTGGCTGCCACACTCATAGCTACCACTCAGCTGACGGGCTGTTCAGGTCCCTGGAATAATCCTCATCAGGAAAGTTCTGGTCATCAAAACCAGACTGTCTACTACACCAATTTTCAACTCCCACCCCAGCACTTTGATCCGGCTATTTCGTACAGCACTGATGAAAGTATGCTGATCGACCAGATCTACGAGCCTCCTCTTGGTTATCACTTTCTGAAAAGGCCTTATGAACTGCAACCTCTGGTGGCTGAATCCATGCCAGAGGTTCGTTTTCTTAACGCCAACCACGAGGAGACCACCTTTGATAGCCCTGACATTGCCTTCAGTCGATACACCATCACCCTCAGGGAAGGTATTGTTTATCAGCCTCACCCGGCGTTCGCCAAAAACGGTAAAGGCGATTACGTCTATCTCTTTAACGATGAAAGTGAAACCGTAAACTACAAAGCTCTTTCCGACTTTGGTCAAACAGCAACTCGGGGGCTGGACGCAGACGACTTTCTCTATCAGATCAAAAGGATTGCCGACCCTCACAATAAAGCACCCTTAATTGGCTTCCTTGCTCAGTATATAGACGGCATGAGTGAAGTGACCGAGGAATTAAAAACTGTTGAAAGAGACGGGTGGCTGGATCTTCGTGAATTCAAAATGAGGGGACTGGAAAGAGTTGATGAGCGGACTTTCTCTATTACTATAAAAGGCATCTACCCCCAGTTTTCTTACTGGCTGGCCATGCACTTTTTTGCACCTGTCCCCTGGGAGGCGGATCGCTTCTATAACAACCCCGGGTTCAAAGACAACAACCTGACTCTGGACTGGTATCCAGTCGGCACAGGTGCCTACATGATGACCAGAAATGACCCTAACAGGGAAATCATTCTGGAACGAAATCCTAACTTCAGGGATGATTTTTATCCCACTGAAGGAGCCCCCGGTGATAAAGAGGCAGGGTTGCTTGCTGATGCCGGAGCAAAGGTACCTTTCATAGATAAAGCCATTTTCAGCCTGGACAAAGAAGTTTTGCCTATGTGGACCAAATTCCTGCAGGGATATTACGATCGCTCAGGAGAAAACCACGGCAACGTCACCCAAAACTTTGACCAGGCCTTGACCATCGGCCCCGAGGGTGTAGAGCTTACCGACGAAATGCAAGACAGACAGATCACTCTGTCCCAGGATGTTAAGCCTGCGGTCTACTACATGGGCTTCAATATGCTGGACAATGTGGTGGGTGGTTACTCCCCGAAAAAGCAAAAGCTGCGTCAGGCCATCTCCATTGCCTGGAATTCTGAAGAATATATAGAAATATTCCGAAACGGCTCCGCCATTCCTTTCATGGGGCCCATTCCTCCCGGTATTGAAGGTTCTCTGAAAGCAGAGGCAGGCATCAATCCCTTCACCCACGACTGGAAAAATGGCAAGGCCGTTCGCAAAGACCTTGAATACGCCAAACAGCTTTTGGCTGAAGCGGGCTACCCCAATGGTCGTGATGCTGAAACAGGTGAGCCTTTGAAGCTCTATCTGGATGTCCAGGCCCAAGCCACCAGCAAAAGCCGTGAAGACTGGCAAAAACGCCAGCTCAAAAAACTCGGCATAGAGTTAGAACTCAGAGCGACAGACTGGAATCGCTATAAAGAGAAAATGAGCACAGGGAACCACCAAATGTTCTCCTATGGCTGGTTGGCCGATTACCCTGATCCCGAGAATTTTCTGTTCTTGCTCTATGGCCCTCAAAGCCCTGTCGCCTGTCAATGTGACGGCAACAACAATGCCAACTATAACAATCCTCGCTATAACAGGCTTTACAAGCAGATGAAGACCATGCAGCCCGGTCCTGAGCGAAATCGGTTAATCGCCGAAATGTTGGATCAGGTTCGCGCTGATGCTCCCTGGTTTACTGGCGAATACCCGAAAGAGTATTACCTGAATAACCAGTGGGTTTCTAATACCAAACGTCATGGCATCTCCAAGGCTACCCTTAAATACCTGAAGATCGATTCAGAAGTGAGAAAACAAAAACAGGCTGAATGGAACCAACCCAATCTTGTCCCTCTGGTGGCAGGCATGGGTGTTTTTGTCGCTTTGTTTATCCCTGCTATTCGCGCCTATAGACGACGCCAGAAGCTGGTCATAAATACCGACAGCTAATAAAAGGCTGAAGAATAATTTTCAGGTTTAAGGACGTTCTACCATGCTTGCTTATATTATCAGACGACTGATTTACGCCATTCCTATTCTTATTGGTGTCAATCTGATTACTTTTTTACTCTTCTTTGTGGTGAACAGCCCTGACGATATGGCACGAGCTCAGCTGGGGGATAAATACGTCACCGAGGAAGCCATTGAACTCTGGAAAGAGACGAATGGCTACCACCAGCCACTGTTTTTCAATCACGAAGAAGAAGGTCTGAAAGCACTGACAGAAACCATCTTTTTCAACAAATCCATCAGTCTCTTCAGCTTCGACTTTGGACGGTCGGAGAGCGGTCGGGATATTACCAGCGATGTTTCCCAGCGCGTGTGGCCCAGCGTCATGTTTGCCCTGCCAACACTGCTCATCGGACTCTGGGTCAATATCAGCATAGCCCTTTTAGTGGTTATGTTCCGCAATACCGGACTTGAGAAAGTGTTTGTGGTCTCTTTTGTTGGCTTGATGTCTGTCTCTTACCTGTTTTACATCATTGGTGGCCAGTATCTGGTCACCCGTTTGTGGAACCTGGTGCCTGTGTCGGGTTTCCAGCCCGGACTGGGTTCCTTCAGGTTTCTGATTCTTCCGGTTGTTATTGGTGTCATTGCCGGTACCGGAGCCGGAGCCCGACTCTACCGGACACTGTTCCTGGAGGAAGCGGATCAGGATTACGCCCGCACGGCCAGGGCAAAAGGGGTAAGCGAAGTCAGCGTCCTGTTCCGGCACATTCTGCCCAACACCATGATCCCGATTCTGACCAATATCGTGATTGTCATTCCAATGCTGTTTATGGGCAGCCTGGTGATGGAATCCTTCTTTGGCATCCCAGGCCTGGGCAGTTACATGATTGATGCCCTGAAATCCCAGGACTTCGCCATTGTCAGAACAATGGTGTTTATTGGCTCAGTACTCTACATCATAGGCCTGATTGCCACTGACATTTCATACACACTGGTCGATCCCCGTGTCAGGCTGAATTAGGAGAACATCCATGAAACCGGTTATTTTATGGAGTGATGCATTGCTGTTTATCCTACTGGCAGCCATGATCGCATTCATTGTCAGTATCATTCGCAACAACGAGAGTCGTGAACGCTGGAGCAGAGTTTTTCGTTCCCGACTGGGCATGTCCTGCTTTCTGATTATTCTTACCTACATTGTCATAGGTGTTCTGGATTCACTGCATTTTCGCAAGGCGATCGAACCTCTTGAAGGTCAGCATAAAAGTGACGTTTATTACTCCAGTCATATAAACAGTGTTCTGGATCTGGTGCTGGGCGAAATGGGGGAGGACAAGGAAAAAACCTATTCAGCCCCCTTCTCACTGAAATCATACTCCAAGGAAAATATGCAAGATGAACAAGGCAATACTTACCGGGATTATGCCAGCTTGAAACATGCAGGTAAGCATCTGGAATCCTCTGATGACAGGCTTGTGGATATTGCCCTGCAATCATTTCAGGCGCTTCTCACTGGCCTGTTGTTCAGCGCTCTTCTGATTGCTGCCCATGCCTATTGGATGAAAGGTAAAAACAGCATCTACCCGTGGAAAACGGCCTATATAACCCTGGCAATTATTATTTGCCTGCTCACCTGGATGATTCACATCGGCTGCCTTTATCACATCCTGGGCACAGATAAAGCAGGTAACGATGTTCTCTACAAATGCCTCAAAGGTATTCGCACCGCCATGTTGATTGGCACTCTGGCTACTCTGATCATGATGCCTATTGCCATTTCCCTTGGAATAGCCGCTGGTTATTTCAAAGGCTGGGTAGACGACATTATTCAGTATTTGTATACCACTCTCAGTTCTATTCCGGGTCTTCTGTTGATTGCAGCCTCCGCTCTGCTGTTCCAGATATGGATTGACCTGAACCCTGATTACTTTAGTACCGGACTCGAAAAAGGTGATGCCAAATTCATCGGCCTATGCTTTATTCTCGGAGTCACCAGCTGGGCCACCCTCTGTCGTCTGCTCAGAGCGGAAACCTTGAAAATCAGTCAACTTGACTATGTCCAGGCTGCCCATGCTTTCGGCGTCAGTCATGCCAGAATCATCAGCAAACACATTCTGCCCAATGTTACCCATATCATTCTGATCATATTTGTTCTCGACTTCAGTGGTCTGGTAATGGCCGAGGCAGTGCTTGCCTACATCGGTGTGGGAGTCGACTCTTCAATGCACAGCTGGGGTAATATGATCAGCACTGGCAGCGCAGAACTCAGTCGGGTACCCGCCGTCTGGTGGAACCTTGCAGGCGCTTTTACCCTGATGTTTGTTCTGGTGCTGGCAGCCAACCTTTTCTCGGACCTCGTCAGTGACGCCTTTAACCCCAAAACCCATTTGGAGGCTGCCTGATATGAGCATTACAGAATCCTCAGGGGAGAACATGGCCAAAACGGCCGAGAGCAAAGAACCGGCACTGCAGGTATCCAATCTTAATGTTGTCCTCAGACATGAACCCGATACCCGGATTCTAAAAGGCGTCAGTTTCCAACTGAACAAGGGTGAAGTCTTTGCATTGGTTGGCGAGTCAGGCAGTGGCAAGTCGGTAACATCGTTGTCAATCATGCGTCTGCTGCCCGATGCTCTGAAAATCACTCAGGGAATAATCCGGCAAGATGATACCAACCTGTTTGCCCTGACCGAGCAGGAAATGGGCTCCGTTCGTGGTAAAAAGATCGCCATGATCTTTCAGGATGCATTGACCTCTTTGAATCCGGTTCAAAAAGTGGGTGACCAGATTGCAGAAACCCTGAAAATACACACCAATCTGACCGGTGACGAGATCAGAAAACGCACTGTCCAACTGTTTGAAGAAGTCGGCCTTCCTGACCCGGATAAACGTGTAGACTGGTATCCCCACCAGATGTCCGGAGGTCAGCAGCAGCGGGTTATGATTGCTATGGCTCTGGCCTGTGAGCCGGATATTCTGCTGGCGGATGAGCCCACCACCGCCCTGGATGTCACCATTCAGAAGCAGATTCTGGAGCTGGTAAAAGCATTAACCATTAGCCGTGACCTGGCGGTATTGTTGATTACCCATGATATGGGCGTAGTTCGTGAAACCGCTGATCGTGTTGGTGTTATGTATCAGGGTGAGATCATTGAGGAAGGCAGCTGTGATGATTTCTTTGAGAATCCTCGTGAAGAATACAGCCGTCGTCTGATTAACAGCCTGCCTGACATGGACGCTTACCGGCCTCAGACCCATCCCACTCCCTTGTTGAAGGTAGATAATCTGGAAGTTCACTTTCCCATTCGTAAGGGAATCCTCCAGAGAGTTCACGATTACACCAAAGCGGTTAATGGCATCAGCTTCTCCATCGCCAAAGGTGAAACGCTGGCCCTGGTAGGCGAATCGGGTTGTGGCAAATCCACCACTGGTCGTGCCATTCTTAACCTGGAAAAAGCGACCGGTGGTGAGATCTGGTACAACCACCGGAAAATTCACGCGCTTTCCCGCAGGGAAATGTTGCCCCTTCGCAAAAAAATCCAGGTCATCTTCCAAAGCCCTTATTCTTCCATGAACCCACGTATGACGGTGGGTGACATTATCGAAGAAGGTATGATTAGCCTGCAGATGGGTCTGAGCAAAGCTGAAAGGGAGCAACGTGTTGAATCGCTTTTAAAGAGGGTCCAGCTGGAGCCTGAGCACCGCTATCGCTATCCCCACGAGTTCTCTGGTGGTCAGCGTCAGCGCATAGCCATCGCCCGGGCGCTTGCGGTTGAACCTGACCTGATCATTTGTGATGAACCTACCAGCGCACTGGATGTATCTATCCGCTCAGAAGTCATGGATTTGTTGCTGGAGTTGCAAAGAGAGCTGCAAGTCTCGTACCTGTTTATAACTCACGATCTTTCAATCATTCCTCATCTCGCTCACCGGGTCGCGGTGATGAAGGGAGGCAAAATCGTCGAACAGGGCCATACCGAAGATGTAATGACCAGACCTCAGCATGATTACACTCGTAAGCTGCTCAGCGCTGTTCCGGAAGTGCGTTAAGCGCCATTCCCCGCCCATCACGCTTAGTTATGGGCGAGCAGCCTGTCGGACTTAAGACTGTCCTACTCGGCAACTGCTCCTGTGTTGCTCTAGCTCCTGCATCCATGCAGTCGTGCGGTTGCAATAAATTGGTCTAAAAATCTCTGTTTCTTCGTCAAATAGCTCGCTATTCTCCTCAGAAACAGAGATTTTTATCCTCAATTTCTTGCAATCCTCGCTACGGACGCTTAAGTCCGACAGGCTGCGAGGGTTCTGGCTCGTTATGCATCCGTGAAGATAATCAGGCTCTACACCCTGAAGAAATGAACCCGATAGTGAAAAACTGTCCGGAATGTTTGAGACTCAAAGTTCATTATTCTGAGGCTCGTTTTGAGCTATCGGGGACAGAGTTATAACCACATCACTGCTATCTGAGAAAGGTACTCTCTCAAAGCAAGTGGGAGACCAGTTACTCTCCCTGTTTGTTTTCACTGGACCGTAATCCCTTCCATCCACTGACAGTGTAATCATATACGGCTGCTCATCAGGATAATAAAATATGCCACCTGCAAAAACAGAGAAAGTATAGGTGGGCTTATAAACATCGGGACTATCAAGGGACCAGGCCACAGTCCCCTTGGGATACCTGGCATCAGTGGGATGAAGGTCATTGTTCACATTCTGGAGACTGATACTGGTACTGATGGGAAGATAAACACCAGACTTAATAAAACTGTCCAAAGTGGCCTTCAAGCCACCCACCTTCCTGAAATATCTAAAAGCATTATGTTGAAAACCTGCAGCTATTGCACTAAAGCCATAGCCTAACCCCACCGTTTCATCTCTGAATGTCACTTCTGCTGCCGATGCTGTGGACAGGAAACCGGAAAGGAGTAAACCAACAGGAATAGCCATTAAAACTTTCATAACTAAAAAAGCCTCTTCTGATGTTATAACCCGGGAATATCATGAAGCTGCTTTAACCAGACCAAGGTCACATAAAAAATTCCAGTCACCATTTATCCATCTGTAGAAAAACAAACGAACGTCACCAGTCGGATTTTTACCAGCTCACTCGACACTAACGTGTCGTCAATCAGATAGCAGAAGAAAGAGAAGTACTTCGCTTTATCAGATTCCCGAATTAACCCAACGCTCAAGTATAGATACTCATTTCCATCACTGCTTTTTTTACTGTGACTCCCTCTTATTATTTAGGGAGGCGTCCTGGCAACCTGTTTGATGATCAAAGCATCTCAATCCCAGCTGGTCAGACTAAACCGCGCATAAACCCGAAAGTCATTCCCTGAGACACCCACCGGCTCAAGCGTCTGGGCGGCGCTGATTTCCAGAGCGCCCCATTCGGCAGAGACTTTTGTCCCCAGGCCAGCGGAGGTGAGTTTTTCGTGGGAACCGGGCATCCTTGTCTCGCCATGATCAAGAAAGACAAAAGGTTCGATTGCGCTCTGTCGATAGGACAGGCCAGAGTAGTGCAGCTCTGTCTGCTGACGCCAGCCTTTGTCGCCGGTCACAGCACTGTTGTTATAGCCTCGAATGCTGTACAACCCTCCGAGAGCAAAGCCAAGGCTCGAAGACAGAGTTGCTTCACTGGCCCACTGAGCCTCCCATGAAGACAGCACATAGAGTGGCGAGTCAAAGTTGTAGATCAGTGTCAGGCTCGGGTTCAACAAACTCAGGTACCGCACATCATCATTCAGAATGGACTTGCTGCGCAGTCTGCTGAACAGCAGTCGGCCATTAACCTGCCAGTTGTCGTCCAGCAGATTCAATTCCTGCCCGAACTGCAGCTGATCATTACGGTAGTTCGACAAAGGTTCATCCGCAACAGCGTTTTCCGAACGGGTACTGCTGGCTGAAAAAAGCAGGTTCAGCCAGCCATCAATGTCGGACCAGAACAGGTAACTGGCATCCAGGGTGTAACGTGTCGTGTCACCTGTAACGTCGACATCAACTGTTGTGATTTCGAGCTCGCTGTCGGTGTACTGGAAACTGCCTCCCAGTCTCCAGCCCTCTTCGCCCAAGACCAGGTTGTAGCTGGCGCTGAATGACTTGAGTCCATCAGACGTCAGACCATAGCCCAATAATTTGTCGCCGTGGCTGAACACCGACGTTTTCTGGTAGAGCAGACTCAACTGCTCTTCTCCGGCGTTTTCAGTGCCGTGGTTATCAAAATAGAGCGACGCTCCTTCTTCCGATTCAGGAATCTGAACAACGACATCGGTCAATCCAAACGCCTGACCGGCCTTAAGCTCTGACTGCAATCTCTGGCCGTGAACCCGGTTATAAAACAGGATATCCCGCTCCAGCGCTTCGACATCGATGGAGTCTTTCTGCCAGTCTGTATTGATCCACTTCTGAAAATACTCTCTGTCATCCTCTTCTACTTCGCCAGCAAAAACGAGTTCACCAAAGCGACCTTCTACCAGTCTGATACTGACCAGCCCATTCTCTATTTTCTGTTCCGGAAACACTGCAGCAGCTGTGTAAATGCCTTTGCTCTTGTAGAGTGTATTGACAGCTCCAAGCAGGGTTTGCAGATCCTGATAATTGACCTCTTTGCCCAGCCAGGGCTCCGCCAGCGACTGCAATTCCTCTCGGGACAGGTGTCTGGATTCTGTGAAGCGAATGCCCTGCAAAAGAAGCATTGGACCACCGCTTTCCTGAACCGCTTCCGGCTCCTGATCCTTCTTCACAGTTGGCGTCTTTTTTCTCAGTTCAGGCTCAACCAGGCGCTCTTTCTGCTTCTCAATGTCTCTGCTGAGATTTCCCGAAGGATCTGGCAGCGGTAGTTGTGTGGCCAAAGTGACCGTTGATTGCAGCCAGAGACTGCATAAAGCCAGCCCGGCTGCATTCAACGAGAAATGGAATTTAGAGAAAAGTCGCTTTCTGCAAGCATTATTTTTCTTGTTATACGCGTCCAAGTACATCTACTCCCAGGCCTGCCCATCACTGGACAGGCCAATTACACCCTAGAAAAATCTCCCCCATCCCCAACTGCGGCTTTCAGAGGCAGGCTTGATATACGCATAGTGCTGTGTATCGACTTCCGTACTGGTGCCCTCGTCATCGACCTGAGTCACCCGGATATCAGGTGCGTAAAAGCTGACGCCATGCCTGCCAGTCAGACTGAGTTCTTCAACCTCCACGCCATTTTCAGCACGAATCGAGCCACGTTCCATGGTCATTTTGCCGGCAAACAGGAGATCACCCACCACCAGCCAGGCGTTACCTTCCAGTTCATCAATGGACAGTGAGCCCAGAGTTGTCATGTAGATATTGCCACCGGTCGTCTTAAGCAGACTGGCCTGAAGATCGGCACGGGCCAGAATGTTGATATTGCCACTCTCAGTTTCTGCTGAAAGCCATGGCAGATCAACCACCAGCGGATGCCCGATACCTGTAGCAGCCTGAAGAACAGCCTCTCCGTTGCTGGCTGTCAGGTGACTGGCATCACGCCACTTACTGAATCTGTATTCATTGTTTCCGTAAATGCCGCCTTCTGCAGAGGTGAGAGCAAAGGCCAATCCATCAGCGTGGGATGTCAGACTGCCGAGATACTGGTTACCGCGGGTATGAATGGTTACCGCGCCACTGGATTCAATGGAACTCTCATAGCCCATTGAGAAACGATCAGCTCCGTAATGCTCAGAGGAACCTATTGTCAGTGAGGCCGCCTTAAGGTCTGTCCAGCCCGAAAGACTAATGTCCCTCTCGGAGAACAAGCTTACAGCACCTTCAGCAATGACTGATCCACCCAGGTCAATATCTCCCCATCCTGCCCTGGCGGTGAAGTCGCCTCCTGCAGTCAGCGCACGGTAATTCTGGGAAGACGTGGTGCTGATGAAGAGATCACCGTCGGTTTCTATAACACTGTCATAGCCCGTGCTGAAGCGATAGGCACCGACCGAATCTTCTGAACCAACGGTAAGGGAGCCTGCTTTCAAATCAGTGTGTGAAGCCTGATGGATATCCCTTGCGGAATAAAGATTCATCGCTCCTGCGACGTTTACATCACCATTGAAATTGATCCAGCTATGTGCAATGGCGTCAAAATCACCGCCAGCCGTCACATCACGATAAGACTGGTAGTTTGTGGTGTGTATGAACATGTCGTCAGCAATCTCAATACGGCTGTCGTACCCTGCATAGAAGTTGTATGCCCCGGCCTGCTCCTGACTGCCAATGGTCAGAGAGTTGGCGCTGAGGACACTTCGGCCTGAAAGGTCAATGTCACGTCCTGCCTGCAGTTGCATATCCCCTGCAGCAATCACGGAGTCAGCAAAGTAAATCCGCCCTTGCTCAGCCACAGCATTAACACTGCCACCGACGTTTGTTGCCTGATACTGCTGATCGTGTCTGGTATGAACCAACAGGTCACCATCAAGTTTGATGGTACTGCTGTGACCAACCGAGAAGTTGTAGGCTCCCACCTGACTCTCTGACCCTACGGAAAGAGAGGTCGCTGTGAGGTCATTGTGGGATGACAGGTAAATGTCCCGACCAGCTTCCAGATTAATAAAGCCCGCCGCAGTGACTGACTCATCGAAGTGAATATTTCCATGAGCAGACCGGGCAACAAAGTTTCCACCAATATTCAGAGCTTCATAGTCTTGGGAATAAGTGGTGTTCACAAACAGATCGCCGTCGGTTTCGATAGACGAACCGTATCCAACCGTGAATCGGTAAGCCCCTTCCTGACCTTCAGTGCCGATGGTCAGTGATCCGGCCTTAAGACCTTCCCAGGCTGAAAGGTAGATATCCCTTCCCGAGTGGAGGTTCACAGCACCACCTGCCGTCACAGAGTCCCGGAAATGGATAGAGCCATATTCAGCCCTTGCCGTGAAATCACCGCCAACGATCAGTTCCTGATAGTCCTGGCTGTAGGTGGTGTTCACCAGCAGGTCGCCCTCTGTCTCGATGGTGCTGCCATACCCCACCGAGAAACGATAAGCTCCGGACTGATTGGCCGTTCCCACAGCGAGAGAGCCCGCAGTGATGTCTTTCCATGACGAGAGATAGACACTACGGCCAGACTCAACACTCATGTCTCCACCTGCTGTGACAGACTCCTTGAAGTGAACATCACCGTATGCACTGTCAACAGCGAAATCACCACCGGCGCTGACGTAGTAAAAGTCGAGTCCATCCCGGGTAGACACAGAAATATCATCCCCGGCCGTCAGGCTGCTACGATAGCCGGTGTAATAACGGTCAGTACTGAGACTGATATCTTCTCCAGCGACCAGATTCCTGCGGTATTGCTGATAAATGCGGTAGCTGGTATCAAGCTCGATGCTCTCGCCGGCATTCAGATCCTGATAGAGATACAGTTCATCGGTGCGAATCCGCAGAGAGCCGCCAATATCACCAATGGTACCGGTCAGATAGAGCCTTCCATCGGTCTCAAGCTCAAGATCGCCACCCGCGCTGATCTGCACACTGTCAGGCAGTGACAGCGTATTATTAATAAGCGCCAGGTTGCCACCGGCATCAAGCACAGTGTTTCGTCCCAGATACAGGCCGTCGGACTCAACCCGCAGGTCCTCTCCGGAAATCAGGCTGCGACCCACTTCCAGATAAACATCTTCAGGCGTAGTCAACAGAATATGTCGACCGGCATTGATGTCCTGCTTAAGCTGGATGTCACTGTCAGTGTTGACCTGGAAAGAGCCTCCTGTCTGCTGCACCTGACCATTCAATCTGACCAGACCACTGGTCAGCAATGCCATATCACCGCCCGCTCTCAGGCTGGTCGTGTCAGGCAAGCTCATACCATTATTGCTGAGTGTCAGGTTTGCCCCTGCGTGCAGATTGTTATTGCCCTGCAGATCCAGCCAGTCAGAAGTCACACGGATGCTGCGTCCAGCCAGCAGGTGTTTTTCGGTAGGCAGAACCAGGGTTTCAGGAACAGTCAGAACAATATCCTGACCCGCATTGAGGCTGTGCAGAATATCGAGACCTTCAGCGCCGGTAATTCGAATGGAACCCGCGCTGGAACTTACCGGGCCATTCAGAACGACCTGACTTTGAACCGTCATGTCGATGTCATTGACAGCAGAAATTTCCACATCGTCGCCCATCTCAAAAGTGTTGAGCAACACAGTGACGCCATCCCCGGAATTCAAACGACTGTTGTCACCCAGCACCAGAGTGTCTGTGTCTATTGAGATGCCACCGGCTGAGGTAATGCTTTCTCCCGCTGCCAGATTCACTGCGCCTGGCTCTGAAAACGCAGACAGTCTCAAGACAACCGGGCTGCCTGTTCTGATGTTGGTATGTCCACCAGCAGTAACAGACTTGTTGAACAGAATCGGTCCAGATCCACTGAACAGGGTCAGATTACCTCCTGCCACCAGTTCGGAAAGATCCATCAGACCGTTGGTGGTCAGTTGCATGTTGCCGCCGGAGAGAATTCTGCTACTTGCCATCTCGAGGAAAGCAGCCTTGAGATCAAGGTTGCCACCCGCGCTCATGCTTCTGCCTGAAGCAATCAGGACACCCTCAACCGCTTCTATATTCATATTGCTGGAAGCGCTGATATCCCCCTGAACATTCAGCCCCTTGCCCATCTTCAGCGTCATGGCGCCTGCAGAAGCACTGATAGAACCACCGGCAGTCAGATCACCTGCGGTTTCTATTTTCACGTCCGCTGCAGCCAGAGAGCCGGACAGTGTCAGGTCGCCACTGGACAGTACATCAACGGTTCCCGCAACTGTGGCAGAATCAATGGCAAGCACGGAGCCTGATTCAATATCGACATCGAGATTACCGCCTACTTCCAGAACGCCAAGCAACATGGAGCCCGGTGTGTAGAGTTTCATGTCAGCACCGGATTTCATCAGACTGTTGTCGCCCATATCGATGAAGGCGGCATTGATGTCCATGTAGCCACCAGCGGTAATGCTTCGGCCAGAGGCCATTGTCAGCCCATCTGCAGCAACAATGTCGATATCATTGAAGGCACTGATATAACCCTGAACATTCAGCCCCTTACCTACCTTCAGGGTCATGGAACCAGCTGAAGAACTGAGGGAACCACCGGCAGTGAGTTCGCCTGCGGTTTCAATGGTGACGTCACTGGCTGCCAGAGAGCCGGACAGATCGAGATCACCGCTGGAAAGAATGTCGACGATACCCGCAACCGTCGCACTGCTGATAGCAAGCTCGGCACCCGACTCAATATCGATATCCAGGTTACCACCCACTTCCAGAGTGCCCAGCAGCATGGAGCCCGGTGTATAGAGCTTCATGTCAGCGCCGGATTTTATCAGGCTGTTGTCGCTCATATTGATGAAGGCGGCGTTAATGTCCATGTAACCACCGGCGGTAATACTCTTGCCGGCTGCCATAGTGACACCTTCAACGGCAACAATATTCATGTTGCTGAAAGCACCGATGTCACCCTGAACGTTCAGACCTTTGCCCATCTTCAGGGTCATGGAACCTGTTGAAGAGCTGATGGAACCGCCAGAGGTCAGGCCACCGGTTGTTTCAATACTCACATCGCTCGCAGCCAGAGAACCGGACAGCGTCAGGTCGCCACTGGAGAGAATGTCCACAAGCCCGGCAACAGTAGCAGAGGCAATACTAAGGGTTGAGCCGCCCTCCAGATCAATATCCAGGTTACCGCCAACCTCCAGAGTGCTCAGCTCCTGGTTGCCTTTGGTGGTGATCTGAAGATTCTGGCCAGACTTTATACGACGAGTGGCATACAGTCCCTTCTGTCCATCGAGAATAATGGAGCCCTGGTCACTGGTGATATCCGCATTCAGGAACATATCGCCACCTGAGGTAAGCAGTATATTGCCTGTAGAGGTTGCGACTGTGTCAATCAGAGTCAGGTCAGCCTGGGTTTCGATGTCTACCTCACGGGCATCCAGACGAGTCGCGGTAATTGAACCCAGTTGAGCATCAAAACCGTTGCTGGCAGTCAGGTCAATCACACCATTGCGGGCTGTCAGATTAAACAGGTTCATGCTGTCTGACGCCGTCATGGTGATATTGCCGGAGCTGGTCACAGAGGCCAGAGAATCCATCGCAATCCTGTTGGCGTCAGCCAGAAGATTTCCACCCTGAGTGACAATGTCACCATTCAGAGTCAGCTGACCATTAGCCAGAAGCGTCAACAAACCTTTGGATGCAGTGACATCACCCAGAGTGAGGCCGCCAGACTGGGCGTAGATATTCGCACTGCCCACTCTGACGTTCATGGCGCCCAGGTCAATGCTGTCGGCATCTATGTCAGCGTCATTCCCAACGGTCATTGTGTAACCACCGCTGGTCAGAGCGCCATCCACATCCAGAGTCAGGTCAGTAGCGTCAATATTCCCCTGCAGAGCCAGGGCGCCCACTGCGCTGAGGGACAAGGTTTTGTCGATATCAACCTGCCCCAGCGTGAACAGGCTGGAGTCCTTCACGTTCAGCCAGGCATTGCCTGCGTCAGCACGGAAAGTACCCGTACCTGTCATAATCAGATTCAACGCCCCGGAACTGCTGCCCAGATCGTGGCTGTTGACGTCCAGATTGAATGACTCAGCAGCAAGGAAGCTGTCGTTGTTGTACGACAGAAGATCATTACCGTTGGCTATGGAGAGCAGGCCACCAGCACTGATTGATCCCAGATAGAGATCACCACCCACACCCTGAAGGTACATATCCGATGCAGCACCCGCCTGTCTGAGCGCTCCTGTGAGATTGAGCTTCACGGCATTGCTTTGTGAGCCAATATCGCCACGGGTATTAGCGATAAACAGGTCACGGGCAGTTATATTGGTCAGCCCTGATTTAGCTTCAATGGCACCATCCACCACCAGACGAATGTCGTTACCGGAAGAAGCCAGACTGCCCAGGGTCAGGCCGGATTTGGACTCGATGTAGATCTCTTTGGTGGCCGATGCGTAGAGTTCCCCGGACATATCGATCTTGATCGGGTCAACCTGCTTGACGTTGAACGTTACATTGTTCTGGGTCACTGTCGTTGAAATATCACCGGCACCGGCAGCCAGCAGAGCCGCTTTCTGGGCGTCGGTAATGGTTCCGGAACCATCACGGCTGACACTGAAGACCAGGTCATTCAGGTTTTCACCGACACTGCCGCCATTGGCAATCAGGTGAATGTCGGAAGCCTTGATGTTGGCCTCCCTGTTGGTCAGCTGGCTTGAAGCATCGCCATTCAGCGCTGTTGCAGAGATACTGATATCCAGCTGGCTCTGCTTCCACTTTGCACCATCCACCATGCCGGTGTACCAGCTCGAGTCTTTCGCCAGAGTCAGGCGATAGCTCTGATCGTAACTGCCAGTGAGCAGATTGCCATAGTCATAACCGAAGAGAGTACCTTTCTGCTCAATCCCAATGGCGTCTTCAGCCTTGTCGAAAACATCAGCGGCAGCAACCTGATCTGCGAACCACTGTTCAAGTCCCTGATAGTCGGCCTTCACCAGACTGGTCAGTTCCACTTCGTCAGTGGTGTTGTAACGCACTTTCAGGGCTTCAACAAAGGCGGGATCGATGGTGAAACCGGCATCGCTGTCGTCAGACAGACGTTGCTTGATCATCCAGTAGGTATGGTACTTGTGCGTGAACTGGTTTTCGTAAGACGACACAGTCACAGCACCGGCGTCATCATCCAGCAGGTTCAGGCTGTCCCATACCGCAGCATCATAAGCCAGCTCTTCATCGGTCTTGTCCAGTCGGCCAATACCGTTGGTAATCCGGCCATTACCCAGCTTGATCACCACTTCTTCGTTAGCATTGGCGCTGTAGAGCTCAAGGTCGCCATTGGCCTGATTAACAGCAATATCAGTAGCGGCATTCAGTTTCACTGTGCCGGTGGTGGAAATATTGACGAACTGGTAGGTACCGGTATTGCCAATGGTTCCGACCTTACCAATGCCACCGGTGGAGCTGGTCAGATCCAGACGGTCAGATTGAATAATCGTACTGCTGTCTTTGGCCACAATGCCTTTGTCAACAACACCAACAATGTCGTATTTGGCTTTCAGATGTCGAAGTTCGACATCACCATCGGCGCCTGTCACGTTGAAGTAAAGAGAACCATGACTGGAGCTCAGGCCCAACTCGTCGGTAATGATCGCCAGTGCATTATCCTGGCTGCCAATGCTGCCTCTGGCCGCAATGGTGGTCACGTCAGAGGTAATGGCGGTGGACCCCGAAGTGATCAGATTATTGAGCGTGCTGATATTCGTGGTGCCACTGGGGTTATAAACGTTACCGGTCAGCTCTATAGAAGATTTTGAGGTCAGGTCAATAAAGCCATTAGCCGAACCAGTGAACTGGAAGCTGATCGCGTTGTCCGCCTTCACATAGGTGTGAGCATCCATCCACATACGATAGGGAACGTAAACCACGGGATCGACATTGGTCATGTTACTGCCGTAGTACTTGTCGTAGCTGAGGCCCCACTTCACCCCCCAGACGTACTCACCACCACGGTCATAGACCTGGGTCAGGTAATTACTGGCTGTGCCATTGGAACAGGCTTCCGGCTTGTAGGAACAGGTGGTGTAATAGCTGGTTTCAGTGTTCCAGTTGGTTTCGTAATACCAGTCCCCCAGGGTGTTCGGGTACTTCGCGAAGTAGCCATCGATAGACTTGCCATCATAAGGCGCAGAGCTGTCTCCGGGCGGATCGAAGCTACGCACCACTGTCGCCCCTTCACGGATATAAAACAGCTGTCCGGCCATGGGGTTGTAGGTCATGGTCGACGTTGTTCCGGTGCCGCCAAGGCTCTTCACATAATTGGATTCGTCATAACTGACCGCCCAGGCGTCGGTCTCATACTGTCTGATTTTGTTGCCGGGCGAGTGAACGAACCATTCACTGTAATAGCTGCCATTTTTTCTTTTGTTCAGGTCGGTAATGCGGATAACACCAGTGGCATCGTCTCCGGCACTGATAGTACCGAGCACCAGCTGCTTGCTGGAGTCGTTATTGATGTCAATCTGGCCAAGACCGTCCTTAACGGTAATATTACCTTCTTCGCCGGTTGAGGAAATTCTAGCCCTGATAGCCACATAGCCACCGCCGCTGACCGGAATATCATCAGCCCTGAGCTTGCCGGTAGCAACATCATAAGTCAGACCGATGCCGGAGGTGCCATTACTGGACGACACATCAAAGTTATAGTATTTCAGGGTTTTGAGGCCGGGCAGAGACGGATGTTTGACCCAGAGAGCTTTGGTTTCGCCGGGCCTGATATTAATCACATCGCCGGCAGAAAGTCCGGCGTCCCTGATGTAATCGGCGACGGTCGCATCAAAGCCTGAACCCACATCCACAGACCAGGAGTTATCGGTACCGACAATGATCTTGCCGTTGATATCCAGACGCTCGGCATTAATAACAACCTTCTCACCAATAATCGAAGTGCCGGTTCCGCCGAGACTGCTTTTTACCTGGGAGTAGGTAGCGCTCTGCTCAAGTTTGGACTGTAAATTCTGAACAGGCTTGAACTTCCACTTGCTACCGCCACGACTGCTGCTGTTGGTGCGCATTTCGAATACTACTGCATCGCTGCCGTTGTATTCTTTACTGTCGCTGAAGCCCCAGTTGAAGTAGATGTTCATCTCGTCGTAGCCGTAGCTACCGCCCTGGTAATAACTCTTCTGGTCGTCGGTATGACGGATTGCACGGCCTGTAAACCAGTTATTGAAGTCATTAATACCAGTAGCATTGATGGCTGTGCTGTATTTGTCGTTGAGATAAAGCTGCACAAAACCTTCAGCGGAGGGTTTCCAGCCAGCAGTGTAGTTGACCAGCGCCTTGGGATCACGACCGTAAGTTTGTGGCTTGTTGGAATTCAGCAGCAGGCTGCCGTTCTCTACGTTCAGGTTAATGGCGTTAGCTTCGATGGTAGCCTGCTGAATCAGATCGCCTTCTGCCACATCAATATTGACACTGGACAGCAGGTTAGAGATATCACCATTAATAATAACGTCAGAGTCAAGGTAGTTGGCGCCGGTTGGCGCATGGCTGATATCAATGCCAGTCTTCGACGTGAAATCACTGCCGGACTGCTCAAAGATATAATTGCTGCCCAGCGAGGCACCGCCAGTGACAAACACGTTACCGCCGGTCTGATTGGTAATGCTCAGGTTTTCCAGCAGCAAATGTTCATCGGTCTTGTTCTCCACTTTGATGTAGGCGTCGCCTTTGGCAGTAAAGTCAGGTTTGTTACTGCCAGCCAGTGTAATGGTGTCTGCCACCAGGTTGATATTCCCTGCTGTAGCCTGAACATCCGCCACCCTGATGGCATCGTTCGGATTCGCAGACAGATCATTGACGATAGCCGACAGCAGTACAATTTCTGACTTCAGCTCATTGATCTCATCCTGGTAAGGGTTTGTGCCACCATCGACGATGCTCTCGGAGCCGGTGCCGGATGAGCTGCCGGTATCTTCGCCATCGCCATCACTCACTGTAATCCCATCGATAAGGATGCTGGAACCGTCCCAGGACTCCAGCAGGTCAACGCGATCCTGAAGATCCTTGATGTAGGCTTCCAGTTCTGCCCGGCTGGAGTACTTCTCATTCATCCGGGCTGCCGTACCATAACGGTAGAGCTGCTTATTAATGGTGCCGTCGGACTCTATTTCCACCCACTGATAGGCGTACTGCCCGGCAACTACCTTACCATTGCCGTTAAAGGTCAGAATATTACTGGTGCTGGAGTCACTGCTGCCAAAGCTGGTTTCAGAACTGAACAGCTCCAGGTAGGGGTTCTTTTCAATGCCACGGTGCGTGGAACTGACCTGTCCTTCATTGGCTTCAATAAACACATGGCTGTCGGAACCAATGTCAAAACCATCAGCAAAGTTCACCTTGTTATTCAGGGTGATGTTGGATTTTGCCTTGTTGCCAGCCGGAATAGGAATAGCCGTCCAGTTATAGACGTTGGCCAGGGCATTACCTGTCAGTTGATTCTCCTGAAAGTAATTACTGCCACGGCCGCTGTAGATTCCGACATTACCATAACCATTGATAATGGCATTTTTACCAATATCAATCTGGTTAAGAACATCCAGATCAACGGTACTGACACCACCGGCAACACCAGCTGCCGCCCAGACGGTTACATTAGCCTGGGACACGGCACTGCCCCGGGAGTAAGTGCCGATACCAATCTCTCCCCTTGGGTTATAAAGTTCAGCCCCTTCACCCAATGAGATTTTGTTGCGGGTTTTGACATCCACATCGGATTCAGCGCCTGCACCCTGCAAGGCACCACCGATTTCCAGCTTGGACTCGTCGTAGACAAAGAAATCCGTGTTGGCGTCCAACATAATGTTGTGGTCGTAAGTGCTGTCCATCCAGGCCAGGTCAGAAATCTTCAGCACAGCGTTTTTACCCACCACCACTTCGGCGGCGAGGTTTTTCAGATCCTGGTAGGAAAGTCCCGCAGTACCGTTGGCGGCACCACCGCCCGCGCCGTGAATAGAAGAGGTAAAGCCATTGAAGTAAGGATTCTGAATCTGGTAAGCGCTGTTGAAAGCGTCAATATCAATATCCAGCGCCGAGAAGCTGACATTCTCGCCCAGCTCCACCCTGGCATTGGTATCCACCTCGACCAGAGAAGTTGCGCCTGAACCACCCACTACAGAAACGGTGGTAGCATCGGTTCCGGCAAAGAACTCCGTCTCACTGCTGGCAGAAATATAAACACCACCGGCATCGACAGGAACAATCCGATAGTTGCCAGACCAGTCATCAATCTTGACCGCAGCGGACTCATTGCCATTGCTGTGATCACCAGCATCCATAACCGATTCTGCAGCACTGCCAGAGTAATAGCCGCCACCGCCTGCGGTGGTAAAGCTCTGGTTCTGGTTGTAACTGGTGGCGTCCAGAGTCAGGTCACCCGGACGTTCCAGGGCAGCTATCGGATTCTTGCCAAACTCAACCCGGCTTGAGCTGAAAGATTGAGCAACACCTGTCTGATAGCCTCCGGCCACCAGACCAACAAAGTAGCCGTCGGCATCAGCAATCTGCACCCCGGTATGACGGGCATTCACAGTGAAGTCGGAATACGGCAGATACACGCCATCACCTACTCTGGCGATAGACTGAGACTTGTTAGTGGCCCTGGCTTCACTGCCTGCAATACCAAGGAGCAAACCACCGGAAGCGGCAAAGGCTGCAGCATAGGCACTTTGATAACCGTCCGCGCCACTGCCGGTCTCGGAGCGAACAATAACTTCACCACTGCCGTTAAATACCGTTCCGTCAGCCACTTCGGCTTCCGCTTTAGTGTCAGCAATGGCATAAGCAAAAGAGCCGCCCATGGAACCACCCGCCGCAACGGTGACACCATAAGCACTGGAGTAAAGCTCCGATGCAGACTGGGCATTGATATTAACGGCACTGGAATCAGAGCCGGTATCAATGGTGCCGTAAACTGTCGCTTTTACATCGGAATCATCGCGGGCGTCAGTCACAACCCCCTGAACTCCTGCCAACAAACCGCCTGCCAGAGCGAAGCCTGTGCTCTTCACCATACCTTCGTTGAGGGCAGAAACGGTGATGTTGTTATAGCCGTCAATCAGCTTGCCTGTTTCACCCACCCAGGCATCAATGTCACTGTCCTTTTCTGCATAGCCAATGCTGACCCCAAGAGCCCCGGCGCCAATATTGATGTTCAGGGAACCATCGGTAACCGATGAGGGCTTACCGCTGCTGACATCCCCAAGACGAATATCAGTGGAATCGGTAGCGGTAACTTCAAGATCTCCGGTGTCGTTACCCTCTGCTGAGTTGATTCCGGCCACAACCCGGTTTTCACTGCGCGCATCGGTGTAGTTAATAACGACGCTGGTACCACCCAGGCCAACAATAAAGCTCTTCATTTCAAGAGCGCCGTCATCGCTGCTGGCATTCTCCAGGCTTGCGCCGATCACCGCATTGTCTGCCTTGACATTGCTGTCTACGGTGGCGATGTTCATTTCATAGGAACGACTGATACCCACCACGCCTGCAATACCCACAGAACTGGCCTGAGCTGCGCCCAGCCCCTGGTAGCTGTGCTGCAGCGTACGACCGTTGACGTTAAGCGTATCGACATCAATCTTGCCGCCACTGATCCGGGCAGCAGTGACACTTTCACCACTGAGCTTGAGAGACTTACCTGATTCTGTAGTGGTTGAGGTAGAAGGCGCCTGGCTGCGAGTGATGGTGACATTGTTGTCGGCTTCCAGCGTAGCAATTTCTTCATCAGACAAATGTCTGTTATAGCTGGCAGTGTCCGTAGCCAGAACCGTGTTGGCTTCGTTTCGGCTTGGATCAAACTCATCTTCAGCGTTGGTGCCATCTTCGGCTGTCGTATCACCCTGACCGTAAAGAGCAAGACCGATACTCAACGCCGCCGCAGCGTTAGTAGATGCAGCGCCGGCAACACTGATCAGATCGGACTGGCGCTGGGCATTGGCGTCAATATCCAGTGTGCCCGCTTCAATGTCCGAGCCAACCACTTCACTGTAGACCTGGGAACGTCCCAGCACCACATTCGCCACAGCACCCACACCCAAACTGGCGCCAGCACCGATACCCGCAGCCCACTGATCAGCATCCTGAAGTTCCTGAGCATTAACGGTCACATTAGTGGCGGCAGAAGTGCCGTCACTGCCACGAATGTCTGTGGTGAGGTTGCTATTCTTGAGATAACCATGAATTGCAGCACGTGTTTCGCCACGGAACTCCGTAGTATTGATCATCGCTGCGACACCATAGCCGCCACCCAGTCCAGCACCAAAGACATAACTTTTTGCACTGGAAACCCGATCAGCATCCACTGTAACCGTATCTGAGTTCACTGCGGTAGTCAGGGTATCGCCGTTATCGTCCAGATCATTGCCAATAGTGGCTTTCGAATCACCACCCACAATATTGACGGCCAATCCAATACCAACGCCCACTGTCGTACCGATACCGGCTGCACCGGCGGCGACATTGGCTTCCTGACGTCTGTCGGAGACAACCACTACCTCTCTGGCATTGGTTGTGCCACCTCGTAACCAGGCACGCGTGTTACCGGCCTGTTCAGTGATAACCACTGAAGCAGCGCCACCCAGGCCACCGGTTGCGCCTAACCCGGCTGCCACACCCGCTGAAACGGCCTGAGCCAGTTTCGAGGTATTGGCGTCAATGGTTACTTTATCCGCATTAACAGTGCTGTTTTCAATCGTGGCTTCACTGGAACGCTTCTGGTCATTGGTGGCAAAACCACCAACTCCCGCGCCAGCGGCTTCACCGCCACCAGAAACGGCAACACCTGCAGAAACAGCCAGTCCCGCTTCATGAGCATTGGCACGAACATAGACATCTGCACCATCTTCACCGGAAACGCCGGAATTAATGGTGGCATCCTTGATGTAAGCTTTAGTAGCGTTATAGGTGCCGTTAGTAGCAACATTGGCATTGATAGCAACGGCCTTGCCACCAGCACCGCCGACAGTAATCGCTCGCTGCTTGGTTCTGGACGTTGCGTTAACAACAAGACCGTTGACGGATTCTTTGGTGCGCTCCACAGATAACGTGTTGAAGCCGGAAGTCAGGTCACCCATGGAGACAGCATCCGGATTGGAACTGTCACCGGCAGTAGAAAGATCCGGCAGATCACCATAGCCCTTGAGATCACCGGTATCCACCTGCATAGTGCTGCCCTTGCCTCTGGCAATCACTACTGCATCGTCAATGTAGGCTTCAGTCTTGCCGTATTCCATCGCTGTAGAGATGGCAACAGCACCAGCGCCAGCATCGACACCAATGCCAACAGCACCACTGCCCACCAGATTGACGCTCATCGCATCAGCATTGACCAAGACATTGTTCCAGGCATCTATTCGGGCATCGTCGGCAATTCTTGCTGTCACATTGCCGTCTATAACGCCGGTTCCCACGGAGCCGACCAGGGATACCTGCTTGGAAGCCGCAACACCGGCGTCGATGGTTAGCAGCCAGTTACGACGGAAAGCGTCAACAGTAACGTTTTGCGCCTTGAGTGTTGTACTGCCAGGGTTGCCTTTGTTACCCAGCACTTCTGCCGTGACATCTGAATCGACACGGTTGGTAGCAATGGCGACACCACCGGCGGAACCATTGCCGGAGCCAGCACCCATCCAGGCTGTGGCTACGCTATCACTGTAATCCTGACCCTGGACAACGACATCACCGCCACTGGTTGAAGATGCTGCGCTGGAACGATTGGTGGCGGTGTCTTTAATACCGGCTTCGATGGATTGATCGACATTGTTGGTAGAAATTGCGCCGGCAAAGCCAATACCACTCTGCCCAAGATTGGCACCTATAGCGATGGCGTTGCCCACCAGCAGATTATGATCATTGGATGTTCCGCTGAGCGCCCTGACGGTAAGATCCTCATCCACCTTGAGGCTGGTGTTGCTGACCCTGGCTTTTGTTGAATGCTCGTCAGTACCTACAAGATTCAGGGCTACTGCCAGACCTCCGGCAGTAGCGCCACCCTGACCACTGGCCACCGCTACTGAACCAGCGACGTTAATCAGATCCATGTCATTCTGGGCGACCACAGACAAGTCACTGGCGTTGATGGTCCCCTTATCGGAACCGTTCCAGTCACCAATTTCAGCCAAGACCTGGTTATTCAGGCGGTTAACCGCAACAGAGCCGACACCGGAGAAGCCGCCAGTGCCTACACCCACACCAATGGCAACACTGTAGAGCAGGGAGTTGTCACGGGCATTGATATTAACGTCTGCCCCGGCTCCTGACTTATTGATATTGACGTCTTCCATGCGGGCTTTGGTTTCACTTTTCACATCCGCATGGGCGTAGGAAATACCCAAATTCTTCTTACCAGCTTGAACAGCACCGGCCACAGCAATGATGCGCTTGCCTTCTGAGGAGTAGTTGTAAGTCGAGCCGCTACCGTCTTCACTGGTGTGGACGTTGGTATTGTCCATGGCTTCAGCACCGCTGAAGTCGTAATCCTTGTTAGTATTGCTGGAGCCGAGGTCACTGAGAATCTTGTCAAGATCGCCGTCTTTCTCACCACTGGCATTAAGATTAACGACACCCGCCCCGGTGATGTTGGTGCCTTTCATCAGCGCCTTGGTATCCGCACCGATGGAACCTATGGCAAAGCTGCCCTGGAAGCCCAGGGAATCTTCCTGATTATTGTTATAGCCAATACCTGCGGCGCCAATACCGATCCGGTTCAGGCTGCGGGCACTGATGTCGACCCGGTCAAAGTTATTGAGATAAGAGCGGTTGGAACCACTGAAGTCAACGATGGCTTCGGTGGCTGCACCGTCATAAACATCCTCATCATAGGCGGTACTGAGAACATTGTTACCATCCGGGTTGGCGTCTCCGGGAATGGCGGACGGATCATTAATCTCGGCAAAGGTAATGGCCAGACCGGCCCCCTGCTTGCCGCCGCCGTAAAGGGTACCGCCCCCTACGCCCACATAACTGTTGTTATAGGCGGAGACTTCAAGATCATTATTCGCCCCCTGATTTGAGCTGATTGACGAACCTTCAATCCGTGCTGATGTGCCGTCGTATATCTGGGCACCCGAGATGGACAGCGCACCATTACGTGTCTGGCCAGAGGAAGAGTCCGGCCTGGTGACAGATAGCGCCAGGGCGACGGAAGTCAGTTCACCACCGTGCAATGCCTGGACATTTACGTCATCGGCATAAGTGATGACAGAGTCTTTAATCCAGGCCAGGGCATCATTGAAACTGATCTGATAGGAAATAGCCCCGGCAATAGTATCCTGATTGGTAGGCGAATTTGCTCCCAGCATAGACAGCGCTGCTGAACCTGTCGCAGAAGCCGAGATCACTTTTTCCAGAGCCTGAACGTCAACATCGACATCGTTGTAGCTGTTACCGTTCTGGTGACCGCTGATGGCAGCACCATCAATAATGGCCTTGACGTCCATATTGTTGACGGAGACAGTAAAGCTGCCCGCCCCTGTCAGGCCCAGCTGATCCTTGGAGACTTCCGCAGAACTTTTGCCAGAACCTGAGCCACTGTCGTCGTTCTTGCCGCTTTCTGACGATTTGCCTATCGATGAATCACTGCTGCTTCCGGTAGCGCCGGTGTAATTCGCAGCCAGCTTGGAAGACAGGCCGTTGTACCAATTCTCGAACCTGGCGCCAATGCCGGGCTCATCACTGGGCTCAGTGGTTAATGCTCCGGCAACCGCCAGAGATCCGTTGGTACCTGTTGAGCGGGCACGCACGCCGACCGAGTTAACGACGATGCCTTTTGTTGGATCAGGTGCAGTTGGCGAACTTGGGGAAGGTTTATCGGTCTCGTTATTGTTTTTGTCCTGGAACTTGACCTTATTGTATTCCTTTGAATTGTCACCAATAAACGCCTTGGTATCGCCCTGGGAAACGTTCGCCGCTATAGCGATGCCAACCGCTGACTGGTCTGACCAGCTGAAGGCACCAGCCGCCGCCCAGTTGCCAAATTCATGATCAGCAATGATAACGAGATTATCAGCGCTCAGCTGAGCCTGATTGTGCAGGGATGCGTGAGTCAACACTTCCGAATTGAGAAAACCAAGAACGCCGCTGAAGCCAATACCACTGGACTGCCCGGAGGAAGGCGTCACCAGGAAGTGACGTTCGTCGGTTTCTGCGTACACCCCCACATTGCCACTGGCATTGACCGTGGCTTTGCCAATACCCGCCACGGCTGAGCCGGACTGCTGGATATAGGAAATGGAGCCGCCAACCGACTTACCTTTTTCATTGGTGCCGTTTGCGTTCGGTATCAGCCCCAGACTACCGAGATTACCAGCAACAGTGGCGGTCTCCATCAGGTTGTAGGCCCTGACCGCTACCGAGTCATCAAAAGAGAAGGTATAGGTGACGTCTTTAAAGACCTTGCTGCTACCCAGAATTCCGGGAACTTCACTGTTGGCCTTCAGTTCTCTGCTCGCACTCCAGTTGCCCGTACCGGTTGTCGTTATTTTGGCCTTGTCGCCTACCCAGGCCTTGGTGTCCATATCGTTCCACAGGACATTAAAGCTGCCGCCGTAGGCTTCTTTATCAGCTGCAGCACCGGCATTAGCGAAACCGGTCAGAATATTGTTTTGTAACCCGCCGACACCGTTAAATTTGCCGACGACATCAGAGAAGGTGTCCCACTTGTCGTAGGTGGAGACAATAGGCATATGTTGCAGAGCAATGACACCGAGATTAGCCGCATCGATCTGTACCCACTGGCCGACTTCTGCTACCGCGTCACTGTCGTTAATGGCAAGGTTAAGGGCCAGCGCCAGACTTTTGTCCGATGCCGGAGTCTGGTTGCTGCCACTGGAATTCTCTTTGGGAGCCGATACAGCCGCTTCTGCCGAAGTTCTGTAACCGCCCTGGTCGCCTCCCAGGGCACCATTGTTGTTACCACCCGCAACGGCCTGATTATCGCTGCCCAGATCGGTCTGGCTGGCAACCAGAATATTGCCAGTCGCAATAATATGTGGTGCATCCGTCTGCCCTGATACATTGGTGCCGAGGAAACTGTAGGCATCGTGATCCGAAAGATTGAGGGAAAATGCCAGGCCGCCTTTGAAGCTGACCTTGCCCGTTTCATCGGTGGGAGCAGAGTGCCCTATCGGGAGGTATTTGGTGGTGAAGTTGTGGACACCATTCTGCAACGCAGAAACCCCGCTGATGGCTTTGGAGCCGATGGTGCGCATGAACAGGTTACTGCCCACTGTCACACCGGAGTGAACCCTCTGGTTCAGAGTCCGGTCCAGGGCTGTGATGGTAACATTTCCCGTCTTATCCTGATCGGTTCCAAGGCTACTGCCCAGCTCGGCCGTAGCATTGGTATCAAAATCACCCACAGCAACCGCAACACCATAGCGGGTTGCTTTCAGGCCATAGGCAGAAGCAGAGATATGGTAGTAATTCTGGTTCTCTGCGGCTACCACCAGATTGTTGGCGTCCAGGGTAACGCCGCTGTCAATCTTGGCGGTTGCGTCTACATCGGATTCCCCGACGGCGGCAGCAATCACTACCTTATTGGCATCTTCAGCAATAAGGTTGAATGCTGTGGCCGCCACATAGGACTCGTTGTGGGCAGAAACGTCCAGGTTTCCTCCCGCCTGAATCGTAGCTCCTGACTTCACGTGGGTAGTACTGGTGGCGTCACTGGTGGCGTAAACTGCCGCCAGTGCTCCGGGCAGAGCATTGCCCAGGGTAATGGCGGAAGCGTCGGAAACAGCATGGGATTCCGATGCCAGAGAAACATTACCACTGGCGTTTATATTGGCGCCGCTGTTGACGTTGACCGTTGCTTCAGCATCGGCGTCCATCAGGTAAAATGACGCTCCGGCAAGGGCACCACCCACCACCGAGCCCATGGCTACGCCAGGTTCCTCTTTGATGCTGCTGGCAGCTTTTGATTTGGCGCTTGCGGTCAGACTTCCGGCGTACACCTGACCACTGAAATCAATGTTGGTTGTCGCGCTGGCAGAAGCCAGGCTGACATCCTGGCTGGCTGAAGCCGTGAGCGTTACATCACCCCGGGCAGTGTCGCTTGAGTTTCGAGTATCGAGAACACTGCCGCTGTTCAGATCTATATCTTTGGAGTCAATACTGATGCCCGATTCCGCAGCCAAAGTGCCACTGACGCTGGCCTGAGTAGCAGCCGTGACCGTTACACTGCCCTCTGCATCCAGAGAACTGCCGGAATTCATCTGAACCTTGTCACCGGTAACTGTCACTGATCCATCAGAGAGAACACTGCCAATCAGGTTAATGCCGGAATCATTGGTTTCCGGAGAAGCTGTAGAACCACTCTGGAGTAGTACACGATTGCTACCGCCATTAAGAGTCAGTGTCGTAGAAGCGCTACCATCAGCCTGAAACTGAATACTGCCGGACGAAGCCAGACTGGCGCCGTCTCTTGCATCCAGAGTGGAACCCGAGTTGACGGAAATTTTCTCAGCCGTGATGGTAATTCCACCATCGGCATAAAGATCACCGGAAAGGTTAATGGCAGCGTCTGCGCTGCTGGAAGCCTTGAGAACAATAGTGCCGCCATCGACCTTTAATTCGTTTGGAATAGTCAGGTCATCGACGTTAACCGCCGTGTAATCGTTGTTTTGTCCATAGTTGCTGACACCGCTGGCAGCCGCTGCATTGCCGACAATGATGATAGCCTTTTCATCAACATCAATGGTGTTGGCGTAGATGTCTATGCCTGAAGCTGTGTTGATCTTGCCCTGGATTCTCACCAGGCCAGAGGAAGAGACGCTGAAACTGTTACCGAGGAGATCACTGACCTCACTGTCTACCGGCGCGCCATTGGACAGAAGCGCAGCGATTTCACTGCTATCGGGTGTTTTTATAGAAAGCTTGCCGACATTGACGACACCGGTCTCACCTACGATGAAGCCAGCTGAGCTGGCGAATACCACATTACCGCCCAGGGAGCCGTTCTTGTAGCTGTTCAGGATACCGTGTACTTCCGGCGCATCGGAGCCCCTGACGATATTGACCAGATTACTGGCGTCAGCAGGTACTGTCAGGTTAGCGGTATGGGAAGTGCCGACTACAAACTTGTCAAAGACATTGATGGCGGAAGCATTGGAGCGCTTTGTGGAAGTAATGGTATGGACATTACCGGAACTGGACAACGAGGTGATTCCATCTACGGCACGAATGTCGTTATCCACTGCCATTGCCGGCGCAGAAAACAGAGCACCGGTCACTACCGGCCAGGGAACCTTGTTGAATGTTGCCCTGTTAGCCAGGCCAATAGAGGTCGACAACAGCGTGCGATTAAAGCATGTCATAGAATCCCTTTCCTTTTTTTTTTATTCCTGACGCTGTCCTTCAGGCGCCCCAGACGAAGAAGAGGGGGCAAGCCCCCGTCTGTTTTAACTCTCAATGACTGCAGTTTTACTGTTGTTTTTTCAGCAACCGCTTGAGCGCTCCCAGAGAGTGCAGGTGCGCATAGCTCCAGGCCAGCCAGCCAGCCTTGAACCAGTCGTTTATTTTTTCTTCCTGCAACCCGGCCAGCTTTTTCTCATCGATGACATACAGCCCTTCCAGCCTCAGGGGATTATCCTTATCGGCCATGACCTGAAGATTAAAAGGTGAGAACAGCTCCAGCTCACTGCATTCATCACAATAGGCGCGAGTATTTTTGTACTGCTGGTCGTAGTTGTTCAAAAACTGGATGATGTTGTTCAGGGTTTCAGAGTTTTCACCTTCGTCATTAAAGAGTGCCTCACCCTCTTCACCACCAATTTGAGCAGATTCCTTGTCAAAACAAACCGTTCCCTCATCGGTGAGAGCAAAAGGATAGCGTCTGACAAAGGCTGGAACATAACTGTCTTCCCAGCGTCCTTCGCCATCCAGTTGTTTATGGCCGGCATCCATCAGTGAAAGCAGCGCCAGAGGAAAAAAACGTCCTTCATCATCTTTGCTGAAAAGCACAGGCATATCTCGACTGGCTTCAAAAAACTCAATACCCGTCAGAGGTACAGAATTTACACTATCGGTAAATGAATAATCTCCGGAAGATTGGTATCTCAGTGCCTTGTGAAGATCACGATTGAGTGGTGCAGGGTCTTTATAGAAAAGTAATGCTGCCATGCTTGAAGTCCATTCTCGTATAATTCTTGTTTAATCTCATTGGCAAGAGCATTGTCGCACAAATCACGCGCTCTACTCAAACCGTAATACAGGTAGAAGGTCGCAAATACGACTGCAATTCCGTTAAAGACGATGAAAGCCGGACTGGATCAATAATCACAATAAACGAAGAGTCTACAACGGTAGCTCACAAATGGACTCAAAACATTTATTGAAAAACCTCGACATTATCCTCGCTTCTACATTGGCTCTTGCTTTGATCAATAGCGTTTCAAACAATGCAGTTTATGGTATCTCACTTGAAGAAAGTCTCAGGGAGTCGGAATGGAATCTATGGAAGAAATTTTACGCTCCCCTGGATTACTTGCACACTCTCTTTAACTAACAGCCAGTTTAGATAAAAAGGGCAGAAATGGCGACTATACTGGCAAACACCGCTTTAGAGCTAACTTTGGTTTACCAGTGTTTTAAGGTGCATCAAATGATAACCTGTCATACTCTGTCTCAGTGCTGCCACCAGCAGTTCCAACGCTTCTCGTGGTACCTGCTTTTAGGCCATTTATGTGTTTTGGGATTCCTGGCCAAAGCCCATAGCAACGACCATGAGCAGATAGAAACCTATTATGGCGTGTTGGAGTTTAATCGTGCCCAGTTTCCTCTATTGTCAGAACTGTTGAACAGTCAACCTGTTAAACGACTGAAGAACATTAACCAGTATGGAATTATTCAGCTGGTTGACTCTCAGGGGCATAACAATGAATCTTATACCCGTTATGACCATTCCCTTGGAGTACTTTATCTTCTGAATTATTTCGGGGCTCCTTTTGAGGAGCAGGTCAGCGGGTTGCTCCACGATATATCTCACACAGCATTCAGTCATGTCTCAGATTACCTTTTTACTACAAGCTCTGCAGGAAATCCTGATTACCATGATTCGCTATTTAGAGGTTTTTTAGAAAAGCACGGGGTTGCCTTGATATTAAAAAATCATGATCTAACGCCTGACGACGTAGTCCCAGAAAACATTCAATTTACAATGCTCGAAAGAGAGCTGCCGGATATATGCGCAGACCGGCTGGACTACATATTACAAGGCTCAGCCAGAAGGAAGACTTTAACCCGGGAACAGATCGATCAGATCATAAAGTCCCTTCACCATGATCCGTTAACTAACCACTGGTATTTTAGCAGTCAGGATTCAGCCCAGTTACTTGCAGATGCAAGCCTGGAGCTCAACAAGAATATATTTGTCACCGCCTGGGGACGGACACTTTACCAATGGACGACAGAGGCAATCAGACGCATGATATCTATAAATGAACTGACTTTGGAAGATATCAAATACCAGATGGGAGATAGAGAAGTATGGCAGTCCATGCTAAGCAGCGAAGATACAAAGGTTGCCGCTCTTGTCGAAAAAATAAAATCAGCCTGGTACCGGGTTTATGAGACGACTGATGCAAATGAGGCTAGCACAACCTTTGAAAATCTTCGTTGCCGGGTTGTTGATCCCAGGGTAATGGTTTCAGCGAGCTGGAAAAGGCTGTCAGCCCTTAGTCCATCCTTTAAAAGGAAATATCAGGCTGAAATGGAACGTTGTCGGCTCTTTTATGCAGCCATTAAGTCTCCATAAGGCGACAGCACCTCCGGCTGAAATCAGAAAATCCGGAAATCATAATCAAGCCAGACACGCAAATCGTTTTCTTCTTTGTGAATGGCTTTTCGTAATGCCTTATCATTTCGATAAAGACCGTATTTCAGTTTAAATTTCAACCCTTCCAATACAGTCTTCGGAAAGGCATAAACCAGATGAATGTCGTGTTCCTGTTCTGCGACAGCTATTTTTTGGCCGCCGGGGGTGCTAACCTTCATACCGGAGCCATAATGAAATGAATAACCTGCCTTCAGCCCTTTGAGCCAGGATTCTGAAAAATGATAAGTAACACCCATCATCCATGCGGTTTCACCGTCATACAACATATCTTCTGCAGAACCTGAAGTGTTAATGTCCCAGTACCCGTGGGTGTTTGCTCCGAAATCATAATAATAAGCACCGGGTGGAGTGTAAGCATTGCCTGAAGCTTTTACGCTGGATGGTGCCTTAAAATGACTGACTCCTGCACGAAAATGCCATGAACCAGCAGCCAAACCCCCGTGAAGGTTGATAACACTGGCTTTATCGTCAAATAATGGCGAGCCACCCCAGCCTGCACCCTGCCAGAGACGACCACTTTTTTGGGTTTGATAATAACTACCCCCCAAGTTAATTTTGAGATTCTGTCCTGCGTATGTGGTAAACAAGATATCGCCATTGTGTGCCTTTAAAAATTCTTTGGCAAAAGCATTGCGATATTTAAGCCGCAATTCACGCTCTTTGGAAAACTGAAGTGTATAGATCGCTTCAGCACCTATGATGTAATCAATTTTTTCACCGGAAAAGTTCATCAGACTATGAAAACCTGCCTGATTTCTAAGTGACATTTGATCAACCAGAGCAAAACCGATTTCCAGGTTTTCAATCGTGCCTTTGAGATTATACCCATTCCAGTTGCTGGGAACGGTTCTTGAGCTGGAGCCGGAAATCAGTCCGGTACGTAAATTCTGTCGTCCCGCCTTAAAGCTGAGTGATCGGTCTTCGTAAGTTGACGGTAATTTTACTTCGACATAGGCTTGCCCCAGTTTACTGAACCCCTCATTATCACGATTTAAAAGCTGATATGAATAAGCATTCTCTTCGGGCATATACAACTTGACAGCGCTATAGAAACTGGCTCCTAATCCTACTATGTCACCCAGACTGGAACTCAAATCCAGCCATAAGCCTCCCGCCCAAGCTCCAAGTGTCGAGTCTTTTACAGTGTTATCTACATCGTAATATACAGTCCGAAGCTTTCCGCCCAGTGTCGTATTATTAATAAAAGGCGCATTATCTGATAAAGATTCACCCGATAAAACTGCAGTATTCCAAAATCCTGAAGCAAAAAACACTAATGGTTGCAAACCTGATTTTAAGTGCATATTAAAACCTGCTACATAGCTACTGTGGATTGCACAATAGCTACCTTTTGACATTTTAATTACGGTCATACTTGCTTAATGGCAAAACCCGACATCAGGACTGACCGACCAGGATCAATTTCACCTTCGCCAAGATTGGTCAGGTATTAAGGCACTCTGAAAAATGCCTCAGTAATCAGCCGGACCAAGTTTTTTGCCAACAGGTACTTCCGAGCTGTCGGCAGCTTCCTGAGCTTGTGCCCCAGACGACTTTTTCTTTGACCTCGAGAGTTCATTAAATTGGTGCCCTAGTGAGCGGGCTGCGGCAATCCATATAGCAAAAAAGAGCAGAACGATAATAGCTACGTAAGGAGCAATAGCCGCCAGTGAACCCAAATAAATTATTAATATTTGCTGTATGACTGAGCCTGTTGATTTACCGGTCGGATTGCCAATAACATCAACTGCCGCCTTACCTTTCACTTTCTCTTCAGGGTCAAGTGGGATGTAGCTCATTTCCTTGGTGGGATCGAACAAGGAGTACTTGGTCGATTTACTCATGATATTTTGTACACCCCCCAATATGACGGTTAGCATCAATGGAGTGGTGCCCAGCGCCAGAAATAAAATATCGGGTACGATATCCCTGAATAAAACAAAACAAAAAAACAAAGTTCCGGTAATTAATAAAACCACCGGAGTGCAAAGTGCAGCTATTGTCCAGCCAAAGCGACGGATAACATTGTTAGTAAAAAACAGCATCATGGAAATAGTCACAATGCCTGTGCAGGTGGAAAATAATCCCATGAACTGATTGTATTCATGGGGGTTTGGATATTGCATGCGTAGCTGGTTTTTCCAGGTGACTTCAACAATATTGATACAGACACCATATCCAATAACCAAAAGGGCAATACAAAGCAGATATTTTGAATTGATAATATGCATAAAACTTTCTTTCAGGGATAAGGATAATTTTTCCTTATTGGAGCTTGCTATCTCATCAGGTTTATAAAGCCTTGGATCTGTCATCACATACCGGTTGATCCACCAGTAAGTCGCCATAATCAAAATGCCACCAATAGTAAGGACACCCGTCATTAAATTCAGGGAGTAACCCCAGGGGTCAACACCTTCAGCAAGGTTTTCACGAGTCTGTGAAGCAAAGTAGACAAACAGTCCTGCCGTTGGTAATGCCAAATTACCCATCATGCCGAAAAGCGCATAAAATCGTTTGGATTCTGAGACTCGGGTAATATGATTGGCAAAGCCCCAGAACATCAGAGAGAGGCAGACACTTCCCCAAAGCTCAGACATGACGTAGAAAAGAGAAAACGTCCAGTTACGCATAACAGCGATCAATCCCATAAATCCAGGCGGCAAAATACTCTGCAAGTAATCTGCAAACTCTGTTGGATGAAGCATATCCCGAGCGGGATAAAGAACCAGAGAAAAAAAACAGAAAAACAACAGAAAGCTGGATATAACTAAATAAAATAAAGTTCTCCTCTCAAATATATTACTCAGCTTTGCGTATGTAACTGTGAATATTATTGCAAAAGGTACATTCACCCATAATTTTAAAAAAGGTATTATCTCCGCTCCTGAACCAGCACCAGTAACTACCAGAGTGTCTTTCGTGTCTCGCAATATGGTGTAGTTAAAGAGTATCAGGTAGAACATCAGGATCATCGGAAGTAGCTTTTTAAGCTCATAAACGTAGACGGGCCAAAGCCTCGCTCTCCATTTACTGAATTCAGTATTATCTGACATTTTATCGCCTTGTGACTGGTGAATTCTGAGACAAACTCACTTTATCTAGACGAAAAGGTTAAATACGACAACTTTTTTCTAACTATAGTTATTGCAAAAGTGCCGTAAACCCTCGCTCAATTGAGGTTTTCGCAAAAGTTCGAAAACTCATTAATATGATCTCTGTGGGAACGCATTTTTTATTCCTTTCAGTGAAGGTATGGGCTTCCCCGATGGAACCCACAGGGCTTGAGAGCATGGGAACCAGAACTTACGCAACACTTTCGAGAGGGTAGGGGGGCAGTCACGTTACTATGAATATCAACAGCCAATGGTTAAAACTGGTTTTTTCAACCTATCAGGTGACTAATGAACAAAATCACGGTGAACTTGATCATCACGTTCGTGCTGTTTGGTCAATCTGCTTTAGGCACAGAGAAGCAGGATGATGACGATCATCAATTTTACATAACAGATCATTTAAAGACAGGTGTCGCCTGGGGGCTGATCCCCCTTGGTTCAGAGGTAGCGATCACTTCTCTTGATAAGTATCTGGATTCTAAAGGCTATAACTTTCTCTATAAGCTACTAAAGATTCACAGCAATAATGTACAAAGAGCTATGAGCCAACACCTCACTGATAATATCAGTGCCCGCCTCGAAAGTATCAGCTATAAAGCTTTATCGGACAGTCATATAACTAAAAAGACAGACGAACTGCAATCTGATTTGCTCTACCGCTCATTATCAACATTTTCAATATTGAGCCTTCATGCGCAAAAGGCCAGAAAAACCTATTTCCGGCTACTCGACATTATTGATACAGTGTCTTCTTCTGCGAGCCTGGCTATGTCCAGAGGCGATGAAGATCGCGCTGCAGCATTGATGGCATTTAGTGCTCTATCTATGGTTTACCTTCATCCGGAGGCGACAGCCCTTGATGTTTTCGACAGTGTTTACGCCAGCTTCAGCCGGGCCATTGACTGGCGTCAGCATCCTGGCTTCAGATCTCGAGTAACGCACTACCTGAAGGTTATGGATCCACTGATGGAACATTCGGCCACTATGGGTCTCAGGTATTGCGATATGCTGAATCAGTGGAAAGTTGGGAGTATTGATTGCCTTCAATATGAAAACGATGCGATAGATGAGTTAAAAGTGCTTGCCTCTCATTCTAACCTTGAGGAAACAGGGCTTATTAAGTCATTGCTAAAAAGTGTTTCGAAAGATCAAATCAGAACAAGTATTTTTATTTTAGGGGTTTCTGTACCCGGAACTTTCCTTTATTTCGCTGATAAAAAACATATCGCTATTCAGGTGATAACTAAACATTTTTCCAAAATAGTCGGGCTGTCAACCACAAAAGAAAATATGGAACGCTTTGCTTCCCAATCAAGGCGCTCCCTTGAAAACTGGGGTGCTATTAATACTGGGTCATCGGTCAACAGAACATCCGGTATCGCTGAATATACCAACCAGTATTTCAGTACTCTGCAAAAAAAAGCGGGGATGATTCTGGCTGAGCAGCCCAATTTCGCCCGATCAAATAGTCAAAGGGCGATGGAGTTACTGATTATTCACTTTGCGGATGCCTACAGAAACCCCTCTGAAAAAGCCGCTGTTTTAGCCGGTGCCCTGGTCCAGAATTATCGGGAGATCGTTGAAGTAAACGCCCAAGACACACTTATGAGAAGCCTTTTGATAGCTTACCAGCCCATTAAATCGGTATCAGAGGTTAACAAGATCTATAAACAGGTTATAACTCTCGACCCTGCATGTTCTGATTGTGAAGGGTACAAGGAACTCAGCGAAAGCTGGGCAAAGATTTCTTTGGATGGCGCAAAACCTGTTACATCCCATTCAGTGGCAACCAACAACCAGACTGACATTTGCCCTGCAGAAGGGTGTCTACCCGAGGGATTGACTGAACCCGAAGAAGAATCTCCATTTTATTACCAATATTTGCCCAGCAGAGAGACCGTGACTACCGCAACAATACATGGTGCCGCTCTCGGGTACTCAATGATAATGGGGCTAATCAAACCTTTAACCATTGATAAAGTTGATCCAAAGAAAACCGGGCAAAAACATTTCTGGCGACTGGTTAGTTATTATTTCCTGTTCTCAATGATAGAGTTCGGACTTCGTTCAGTGGGTGAACCTGCCATTGTGCATCTGCAAACTGTCGTTAAAAACGGGATAGGCAGCACAACCGGCATTCTTGACCCGGAAGATCAGGAGATTCAGAGCGAGCTTGCTGCCAAGGTGAATGTTGTACACCGGAAACTCAGTATTGAAGCCCAAACCAGTCGCTCCTATAAAATGACGATGGAAGCCATGCTGGTAAAATGCTGGTTACTGGCGAACACACTCTTGACGGATCAGGAGAAAAATTACACTGACTCAGCCAGAGTTGTCGCATACTCTGCTTACGCTCTCAGATATTATCATCCGGAATTTAAAACCAGCAGTAAGGTCATCTCTGCCCTGGCCAACGCACGATTGGGCAATGCTCTGAACATGTTACAACAAAAAAATCTGATGCCCCTTTATGCAAGACAGGTTTTACTCCATCTTGCCGAGCTGGATTCAAACTATGGTGACAAAGCCATTAAGGATAGTTATCTGGATATATTAAATAACTGGGGTATTAAATGTGATCAGGAAGATACAGAATATGCTCAGGATGTCCTGGATTCCTGGGCAGTTTATGGTGAATATATGCTTGGTATAGCAGGCTTTGTAGTGCAGGCGTCCATTAAAGCTTATTTCCACAGCATGGATCTGGTTTCGCGGTCTATAGCTAACTTTTTGGCCAATGTTTTTGAATTCGGAACAACAGATCCTCTCAGAAAAAGAATTTATGCCCATTCCCGCAAGGCCATGTTGAATGTTGCGGCATCCCATAGCGAGGATGAGCAAATGGCAGCAGATTCTGCCAATGAAGAGTTAACGCAGTCTTATCGACGTCAAAAATTCTACTTTGGAAAACCAGAGCTGGATGCCCGCACCCAGCTCGTACAAATTATTACATCTGTCATTCATTGTTTTTCAGAAGCCCGTTTTTTAATGGCTGACAAAGAAACAGACAAAGCGGCTGACCTGATCGCTTCAGCACTGGTTAGAATCGTTTTATACGCTCCGGATTTATCTGGAAATGATATCCATCTGAAAAATGCATTTATAACTCTGACAGCTTCCTATCGTGATGACTTGAATGCTTTGAGCGACAATATTCTCAACAAAGTCAGTGAGCAATTAAAGAGTAAAGCTCCCGTGGAAAGCGATATCTATTCTGACGGAATGATTAAGGTAAAAATGATGCAACAGGCCTGGTCAGAACCTGTGGAAGGTGAAAGTTGACAGCGTAGGTCTTTGGATTATTTTCAAACAGGCAAGGAGCCGTAAAAATCACTCCATGATCGAGATAGGGCGTAGCTTCACAGCTACGCTCACCGGGTAGAAGGAGCTACCAATTGTAGCTCCAACCCCCTCAGATCCCGGCGTGCGGATTTCCCACACCGGGCTCTTCTGTAGTGGTCAAATAAAAACGGACACCTGATTAAGCTGCTTTTTTCAATTTTTGCTTCTCGAAGTCTACTGGACTCATATAGTCCAGATAGGAATGCAATCTGTTATTGTTGTAGAACAAAATGTAATCAATAACATGTGCCTCTACTTCTGCCCGAGTATCATAAATATAATGATCCGTTCTTTCCCTTTTCAGGCTGCCAAAGAACCGCTCCATCACAGAGTATCCCAGCAATTACCCTTGCGACTCATACTACAGACCATCCCATACTCCCTGAGTTGATTCTGATACTCCAGAGACGCGTACTGGCTGCCACGATCTGAATGGTGCATCACACCATCTCCAGGCTTTCTGCCCCAGTAAGCCATTCTCAAAGCTTCCAGGGGCAGCTCTGTCGTCATACGGTTACTCATCGACCAACCGACGACTTTCCGCGAAAACAGATCAACGACAGCCGCCAGATAAACCCAGCCTTCACGAGTCCAGAGGTAGCTGATATCAGCTACGTATACTCTGTCGGGTGCTGAAACTGAAAACTCACGATTCAAAAGGTTTGCCGCCACTGGCAGTTTGTGTTTGCTGTTGGTTGTCACCTTGAATTTTTTGACCACCCGAACCCGCAGGCCAAGCCGTTGCATCAGGGTTTTGGCCTGATAACGCCCTATGCTGTAACCTTTTGAACGCAGGGCTTTCGCCATTCGACGACTTCCATAAGAGTCACCTGATTGAGCAAAAATCTCTCGGGCATCTGCCTCCAGGCGAAACATCTCCGGGTCAATCTGTTGATTTTTTGCCTGTTGTTTATTCCATTCGTAGAAGCTGCTGCGACTAACTTTTAGTGCTTTGCATAGCGTTACGACAGGATAGGCCTTCCTCTCCCGCCGTATGAAGGCGTATCTTACAGCTGGTCTTTCGCAAAGAAGGCCATGGCTTTTTTTAAGATTTCCTGTTCCATTTTCAGCTGTTTGTTTTCAGCTTCAAGCTCTTTGATTCTCTGCTGTTCAGTCGTCAGGGCCTGATGGCCTTTGCCGGGGAAAGCCAGCTCTTTCTTCTCTTCACTGAGTCGAACCCAACGACGGAGGTTAGTCGCACAAATTCCTAGACTTCTGGCGACTGCTGTAGGCACTGAGCTTGTTCAGTAACCAGTTTTAAAGCTTTGAGTTTGAATTCCTGAGAATAATGTTTTCGCGTTGCCATTATGAACCTCGTTACTGGTTGCACTATTGTGCTTAACGAGGTGTCCGGTGTCATTAGACCACTTCATTGAGGACCAGCCGAAGGGCGAATTCCTTAATGGATGACATGGTTCTCTCCATGGAATAAAACTAAAACAGTTGAGGAGCGACATCAGTGTCGTGAAAAGGTGGTGGGTGTGGATCTGCAGACTGATAGCCGTCTTACGCCTGAAATGTTTCAGAGATATCCTGTCTCCCCATAATCCGAACAATCAGGACATAATCTTCCTGAATTTGGTAATAAATGGAGTGAGAACCGTACACACTCATACGGTATCCCTTGCGGATATGCTCCACTGCCGGGTAGTGAAGTGGAAAATTCGCTAATTCTGTCAAACGGGCCTGCAAGCTATCGTGGTAATGAATTGCCTGATCCAGACCAAAGTTATCAATGCCAAACTCAAGGATACGTCCTATATCCAAAGCAGCTTCATTTGATAGCTTATAACTCGCCATTTTTACGTTTTCGCTCCAGTACCTGGGTCACTATGTCTTCAGGAGTTAATTCGCTGATACCACTGTTTTCTCCTTTGATCAGTGCTTCACGAATCGCTTCAAGTTCACTTTTTCTGGATCGGGCTTGTCTGATCAGGTCATTAATGACATCGCTTTTACTACTGTATTCTTTGCTGTCAACCTGAGCCTTGAGCCACTCATCGTTGGGCTCGGTAAACGTGATGCTCTGTCTGGGCATGAGACTCTCTCCTTGGTTCATATATGCACCATATTAGCACCAAAAAAGAAAAGTGCACCTCGTTTATCACACAGATTTTGTATTGCCCATCAAAAAGGAACACGTGGAAATTTTAGCGACTAGCCCGCCAGATCCAGTTGCATGAAAGAACTCAGCCCATTCCCTGAAATCGACGTATCCGCCAGCACATCGACTTGTAGGGGAATGCTGGCGAAGTCATCCGAGATAAAGCCCAGATTCTGTACCGGAGAGAACTTCACTCGATGTACTCTGATATTGAAGGGCAACCCCTCCTGAGCATCATTCAACCCTTTCATAAACAAGGTAAAGTCTCGCCCGGACTCTACGAGGGCTTGTACCGTATTAGCCTTAAGTGGGGTGTAACTGACCTTGATGCCCTGGTCATCAATACCACCACCTTCAATAACCTGAATGCCAGATTTCATCAGTTGGTGGTCGTCACCTTCTACCAATACGGTATCCGGGCTGTCTTTTACCGTAATGGTCTGATCCAAATCAGGTAAATGCTCAAAAGGAATCAATTCACCCGCCACACCAAAGGTTTCTTGCGCTTCATCAGTCACCGGCGTGATAGAAGCCTCAATAACACTGCCTCGAAGTGCCAGGGAGATATTACCAGCGGTAAAAAAAAAAATAGGACATCCATATAAAAACAAAAAAAATCAAAAAAATAGGACATCCATATAAAAAAATAGGACATCCATATAAAATAAACCGTAATAAACACCGCCCAAAAGCCGCGAGCCCAACAGTCCATCAAGCTCTGACAGCCACTCAAATGAGGATATTAATTGTTTATCAAAACAAACAACAAGCGAATCACTCAAAAAGAGGAAAAGTCAGAAATAGCAGAGCTCCCCAGATGACAGGAGCAACAAATAACAACGGAAAAGTCGGGCAATCAGCTTACGCCATGAAATAAACGACTACAGGTAAACAACCCCTGTACCCATTGCCGCCCCATTTCCCGAGCAAAAGTCTTCATGGCTTCCAGCCTGCCCACTGCGCGATAGAAGCGGTTATTCCATCTCATGGTTTTGAGCCATTCATTTGAATCAATTTCCAGTTGGCTCAGAATGGGTGGGATATCTGAAGGGATTGAACCTTTCTTATCAGATCGGACTGCACGCCCACTCCAGTCAACCAGCTCAAGATAATCGTGAAGTATATAAGGCAACGCCTTAGCCGGATTTTACCCCTGTGATCGAAAAGGCATAAGGGGGACTGGCTGCTTTCGGGTATCAGAACCTGCCAAATTTTCAATTCGTTCCTGAATCGACGTGTAGTCTGATCCTTCTGGAGTTTCCGACATTTCGGCACGGAGCGGATTCAGGTCAACATAGGCCATGCAGGTTAACAATGCTGCCTCATCCAACAACACCTGACTTTTAAACCGTCCTTCCCAGAAGCGACCTTTGCAGTCATCTTCCTGGTTAGCCTCACGGGCAAGATATTCGTTTAGGCAACGCATGAACCAGCTGATATTCGTTAAACGATTTCGATATTCTTCAGCAAATTCGTCCACACGAGTCAGTTCCGAATGACTCAGCTGGTCAGCAGCAAGATACCTCTGAACCAGAAGCGGCCCTGTGAAAAGCCTTGTCCATCGACTCAAAATTTCATCTCTTGCCCACTCTCTGGCAGGTTTCTCATTGATATGCAAAACCACATGGTAGTGATTAGACATAACAGCATAGGCACAGACTTCTATAGAAAAGATTGAAACCAGTTCTCTGAGCTTATCTACAATCCACTGCCGACGGTGCCCGTAGTTCTTGCCCGTCAAATAATCCTCTCCACACAAATACGCTCTGCGCACGCATCGAGCTGTACAGTGATAATAAGGCGTGGAACCTGGGTCGATCAAAGAACTTCGTGCACAGGAATAACCTCTCCTGCCGGAACTAAATATCAGCGACAGGGAAAAACTGGGCAAGCTGGCTTATTTGTCAAATATAAGGGTGTTCTTTTTTCTTTATTGCATAACATTAATAGACTAGTATACTGGTCTATATAAACCAAAAAAAAGAGGCTACTCAAATGCTTGAAGAAATTGGCTCTTATGATGCCAAAACCAAACTCCCAGAAATTCTTCGCCGTGTTGAGGCTGGAGAAGCTTTTACTATAACAAACCGTGGCAAACCGATTGCTGACCTCATCCCCAGTCGAGCAAAAAGTCGTTTGAAGGCTCAAGCAGCCATCAATAATCTACTAAAGATGAAGAAGCCAACAATATCTGATGTAGATTTGAAAGCTCTTCGTGAAGAAGGTCGCAGATGAAGACAGACTTCGTGTTAGACAATTCTGTAACAATGCGCTGGCTATTGAAAACAGAAGATACTTCTGATCAGCAGTATGCCGAAGATGTTATGGCAGCACTGGCTTCGGTTGATGCAATTGTCCCAAATCTCTGGCATCTGGAAGTGTGTAATGTAGTGTCTCGGTCAGAGCGCAGAGGTGATATAGACATTGCCCTGTCTGAAGGTTTTCTTGCTCAACTGGAAAATCTGCCTATTTTCGCCGATCCATTAACGTCTAATCAGGCGTTTAGTCGAACACTGGGGCTTGCCAGAAATTACAATCTCAGTAGTTATGATGCAGCCTATTTAGAATTGGCTATTCGTGAAGGACTGCCACTTGCTACTCTGGATGATGCACTAGCGAAAGCTGCAAAAAAAGCAAATGTGAAGCTATATCTCGAAGGTTAAGGCTGATTATGTTCCGCAACAACCCAAAAGCCGCGAGCCCAGCAGTCCATTAAGCCCTGACAGCCTCTCAAATGAGGATATTAATCGTTTACCATAACAAACAACAAGCGAATCACTTAAAAAGGGGAAAAATCAGAAATAGCAGAGTTCCCCAGATGACAGGAGCAACAAACTAACAACGGAAAAGTCGGACAATCAGCTTACGCCATGAAAATAAACGACTACAGGTAAACAACCCCTGTACCCATTGCTGCCCCATTTCCCGAGCAAAAGTTTTCATGACTTCTAGCCAGCCCACTGCCCGATAGAAGCGGTTATTCCATCTCATGGTTTTGAGCCATTCATTTGAATCAATTTCCAGTCGGCTCAGAATGGGTGGGATATCTGATCGGATTGAACTTTTCTTATCGGATCGGACTGCAAGCCCACTCCAGTCAACCAGCTCAAGATAATCGTAAAGTATATGAGGCAACGCCTTAGCCGGATTTTGCCCCTGTGATCGAAAAGACATACAGCATAGACGCAGACTTCTATAGAAAATGAAGCCCTTTCCCCTTGCTCTGGTCTGAGCAGAAGAAGGCTTTGGGGGTATCGGAAGATTGACTCACTCCCTCCCTGCCTCAAGCGACTTTGAGTGTCACTGAAAGACCCAGTTTTTGTAGCATGTCCACCAATGCATCAATGGTGAACTTGCTGGCCTTCCCTGTCATCACATCAGAGACTCTGGGTCTGCTCACATTCAACAACCGTGCAGCTTCTTCCTGCTTCAGCTGGCGATCTCTGATGGCCTTTGTAATTTCTACCATCAGTTGAATCTTGAGATCCGCCTTAATTTTACCCTCAGCTTCCTCTTTCAGTTTCTTTGCTTCTTCAGGGGAAAAGCCCAGGTCGGCAAAAACGTTGCCACCTGTTGGTGTCGTATGTCCGATGTTCTTAATACTCATCCGTCCTTCCTCCTTTTGCTCCGTTCTGCCAGAACCTGCTTGTAACGGCGAGCTGCTACTTGCTTGTCGTGCTTACTGGTTTGTTGGGTTTTCTTTTGAAAACTGTGAAGCACGTATACAGCTTCCTCAAACTTGGCCAAATACATCACTCGAAAAGCACCACCTTCTTCCGAGATGATAATTTCCCTGACACCCGCTCCCACTGTCTTGAAATCCTTCCAGTGTTCAGGGTCAAGATCATGCTGTACCCGGCTTAATTGATAACCCGCTTCTCGCTTGGCCATACCCAGGAATTCAAGCGGGTCTTCCAGGGAGCTACCCATCCAGAAAATCTGCTTTTCGTTATCCAACAGCTTAGCACTCTGTATAAAATATTGTACACTTTAGAACAAATACAGTTCCTCTGTGGAGAAAAAAAGCAGTAAAAAATAATCAAAAAGTTCGCCGACAACACCCCGCCCACACCGCTATAAAAGTGCAAACCCAACACCCGTCCCAGAAACTAAAAAACACCTTCAAATCACTGATTATAAAGAGGAAATCAAGTAATGTACTTCAAAGTAGCCGAAGTACGTTATTTAGAGAGGAGAGAGAAAAAACGGCCCAAAAATGGCCAAAAATCGGCTTTTTCAGGAATTTTCCAAGTACGCAGTTATAAGACAGGGGATGATTATCAAACAAACAGAGAGCCAGAAAAACCCACTCCCCAAAACGACAAAAAGCCCTATAAAAATAGGGCTTTCTGAAGATGGCGCGCTCGGTAGGATTCGAACCTACGACCGCCTGGTTCGTAGCCAGGTACTCTATCCAGCTGAGCTACGAGCGCGTAATACTAAATTGTTCACTGGCGGTGGGTGGGGAACCGGTGGCGGAATTTTTTGATAAGAGTCAAACTAAAACCAACATTTAGTTATACTGCACCACTCTATCGAACCATTTTTATTCCCAAATAAAGAAATAACGGGTCAATACAACAGTTTTTGACCCGCTACTTGATTCATCTGAAGTTCGTGATCCCACACCAGTTAGCGAAATCAATCCACAACACAAACAAACTCCGCAATAGCCAATACATCCCCTTCAGACTCAGGCTCCAGAATTATCGGTTGATAGTCATGGTTAAGCGGCTTCAAAGTAATCCGGGTGTGCTGCCAGCTATCTTCTTCCCTAGCAACCTTTTCGCTGGAATAAACTTTTACCGTATATTCACCACCGGTTTCTTCGTCAGCAACGCCTGCATGCCAGATCAGTAATTTACGCCCCTGTCTTGACCCCCCTGGCACCGACCGAAACAGACAAAAACTATCCGCTGGTATCTCCGGTTCCATTGAGTAGCCTACCACTTGTGCCACAAACATACCTTTTGCTAAAGGCAGATCCTCAATACTGACCCAATGTTCTGCGTGATCGGCCAACCCCTCTATCCCGGCCTGCTCATCACTCCAGCTACCCGCCGCAGCCTTAAGGGCGACCATAGGCACACAATTAACATAAGGTTCAAAATTTTCATCCGAAGGCGTTACCAGTTTCAGTACCTGTGCGGGACTGGCGGTATCGTCAGCTTCGGTCGGTTGTGCCGCAGTGGCAGCCGCTGTGTCAAACCAGCTATCATCCGCTTCCAGCTCTTTTGCCTTTTTCCTGTTAACAACCGCTCTGGCAATACGACGCATATGCGCACGCATCATCGTTTTATCAAACAGCTCCTGATACTGAATCTCAATCACTTCATAATCTGTATTCCGTAATTCATCCCTTATCTGCCGGTCTTTTGCCGCCGTCTGAGCATTACCATGCAAGTGTTTACTCATACCATCCAGATAAATACAAACCCCTTCGTAAATATCGTTGGGTTCATGGAAGTAAGCATCCGGCCTGGTCACCACATTGCCCAACAGCTGGATTGGGCGTTCGGTCTCAAACTGGGACAAACCTGCAGCATTCAGTAAGGCAACCAGTTGTTGCTCTGGCGAATTACCCGGCTTTTTAGTTCCATCATCTGCAGGCAAAACTGGGGGCACATCATGGTCGTAGCGAATTGAGTCGCCCCAATCAAGAAAATACTCAAGGGCAGTATGCCGATTCAACTTATCGTGATAAAACGAATTCCGGAAGTGTTGCAAACAGTCAATACACGAAGTGTCACAAGCTGACGGGCACTCGTCCACCAGCGCATGGGCCGCTGCAATAATCTCAGGCCAGTGGTTCAGAATCTGCTCCAGCAAACCAGAGCCACCGGGCATTGGGTCGTAAAGAAGTGCATCCACTTCCTCTACCCCTGGTTTTCCCAGCACCTGCACCTGCAAATCAGATATTTCCATATCCAGAACCTCCGCTGCCCCCTGCCGCAATGATTCCGTAATGCTGTAAGCCACTTCCTGTGAATGGCAGTCTGGTATTACCAACGCATCAGCCACAACCTCTGCATAAAAACTGATGTTCTGAATCGGTCGACCACACCGCTCGGTGTGGAACTCATTAAATTTTTCCAGTTCAGTGGGTGTGCTCATCGCAGACCGGCTGGCACCACAAACCAGACAGATCGGATACCCCAGCAAACCGCCGTTCTTCACCTGCCCCGAAGCACCAACATTGACCAGCCTCAGATGCATACCATGCCGAAGTTGCACTGGAGACTTGCCCCACTCGTAATTTTTACCGCCGGAGTGCCGTCCCTGATTCTGGCCAAACACGGCGACCGGCATTTGAAAACGGTAATCTTCATCGTCAGAAATATACGAATGGTGCGGGGCGTCCACATCACATACCGCAATGCCGAGAATTGACGTCGCTCCCATAGAACTGCTCTGGGCCGGGGAGCTGTTATTTGCCTGACCGGTTTCCTGAATCGACTCCGCCGCCACATCCACAGAAAAAACCAGGGGTTCTTCAGGGATAAGATGAAAAGTTCTTGGGACAAATTTATGGCCATTGGCATAAATCAGATTACCCGGTACGTACTCGCGGACGGCCAGCGCCGTATTACGGCGAATTTCCCAATCGGAAATATTGGAACCGTAGCGGGGAGCCACATGGGTCAGTGTCACCGCTCCAGTATCCAGGCCATAGCCGGGTAAAAAACCTTCTGCGGCCAAAACGCCGTAGGTATTGGTTTCATCAACCCCTTCCGCCTGCTGCCGAAAGCGCTGGGCTTCACCTTTCAGTTTTTTTACCAGCCGCTCACAACGGCCCCGCAAGGCTTCTTCATCGGAATCCAAAGCCCCTTTGTTTTCCGCTACGTGCCGCAAACGAGCCAATTGCCCAAGAGCCCACTGAAGACGTTGAAACAGACGGTTAATCACTGCCTGTAATTCATCCGCACACTGATCAATGGTTGCTGCAAGGCAATCAGGTGCTACTACCTCTTTATCCGCCTCGGGCCACCCCTGACTGAATGCTGACTGGACAGCATTCAATAACTCCACCCTGTATCGTTTAATCTGGTCTGCCAGCAGTTTGACCACCATCGGCTCGTCCCTGACAAAACCCTCGGCAGTAAACAGATAAGGCTTAATCTGTCCGGGCAAACAGCTATCCAGCGCCACCTTCAGCTGCTCATGTTCGTTGGGCAGCAGGTTTTGTTCTCGCAACATCTTCAGCAACGTGGTCAGCACCGTCGCATGCACATGCTTGGCCACCATCACTGAATTACGGAGGTTGAAACTGGGTGACTCAACCAGACCGTCCAGCATTTTTAACGGTTCATTAAAGTAGGCCCGATCATGACTGGTAGCCCGTGCATAAGTCAGATCCAAAGCCATCCGGAACTGTCTCCCCGCTCGCCCGGCTCTCTGCGAGTAATTAGCGGGTAAGGGGGGAACATTACGCATGAGTACCGCATCCAGGGCACCAATATTGACCCCCATTTCCAGTGTGGGAGTGCAGACTAGCGTGTTGATACGTTCACTATCCCCTTTGAACGCATTCTCAATACGCTCTCTTTCAGGCCCCGGAATCTGTGCCGAATGTTCCCGCGCTCGCAGCATCGCAAATTCCTGATCCAGCAGCAGCAGGTCATAGTTATCAGGATTTTCATCCTCATGCACCAACTTGCCTCTACAACGCCAAGCCATGCAGGCATCAGCAGGGTTAGAGCGACCATGTAAACGACGACAGGTCTGGCAGCGATACATGCCCTGCCCCGGCACCAGCACCAGGTGATCAACATCCACCTGCATACTGCCGTGGCAACCTGGGAGATTTTTACCCCGTGCCCCCTTCAGCTGAACCGGAACCAGAAGATCCAGCTCTTGCGTACAAAGGTTCCAGACATCCCGGAGAAAAGCTTCGGTATCGTCCGGAGATACGCCCCAATTGGCCGCCGCCTGTTTGGCAACGCTGCCATGACGACTAAACCACTGCCGGATACGACGCTCATCATGTTGACCGTCCCGCTCAAATACCAGCCCTGCCGGAACATCCCGCATCATCGGGATAAAACCACGCTGTACTTCCAGCTCCCCTTCCAGCCAGAATTTCGACCACACTTTGGTAATTGAATCAAACACCATCCGACGTGACCGGGCGGCGTCCAGTAAGGAGGCAATGCCATCGGCCAGTTGTTCCGCCTTGCAATCCAACCGGTTAGCCCATTTCAGAATCATGGGCAGCTCCGGGTCCAGACCCTGGTAGAGCACTTTTAAACGACCCAACGGCTCAAGACCGACACTTTGCCGTGCACCCAGGGTAATCTCCCGAATAATCTGAACCCTTAAAAACCACTTCCGTTCCTGGCCATGGGCCTGTCCCGCCTTTGACTTGGGCTCAACACGCCAGACTTCAGGAATCAACGCCCGGGACAGTTCATCATCTGCGTCAAGATACTGATCCATCCACAAGGTCAGGTCACTGATGGAGATATCGCCTTCCCGCAGTTTTTTATAGATCAGTTCTCTCAGGCGATAGCGCCGGGAGCGGTCCTGCATCCAGCCAGCCTGAAATGCAGCATCCTGTCGATTATCCGCAAACACCAGCAACCGCCGACGTTCGGCCCGGTGGATCATGCTTTGTGCCAGTACATGGACATCTGCCACAGCCGTTGCCCTGACCGGTCTTGCTGGTTCACGATATTTGCCACTGGATCGCCGCCCATGGGCACCACAGGAAACACAGCGAGCCAGGTGACCGATAGACTCCTCTTTCTGCTGAACAAAATAGAGGGATTTAAACGCTTTGTTCCGGCCACAACCTACGCATTCGCTTAACTCCTGATCGTGGGCAGTACCACAGTAACGGCAGACCAGCAGCGCCTGCGTCCGGGCCGGTTCATCCTCATCTCGCCCTACCTGATGATCCAGCGACAACGCCCGCACGCCGGTCAGGTTAATGTCTGCCCCACGCCAAGCCCGGCCTTTGCCTTCGGCAGAACCGCCGCCGGGCACATCGCCGGTAAAGTTAAAATCCTCCAGGCCATGCTCAAAATAGTGCTGGCCACAGGTGGTGCAGCTGGAGATAGGGAACGTCTTAAGATCCGGGTTCTCTCTCAAGGCATCTTCTGCCGACAGGCTCAACCGGGCGGACAAGCTATCGCTATCGGGAAACGTGACCACAGCCCCACCAATACCACGGACAAAGCCATGCACCACAGGCCGCAACAAGGGCCGGTCACCACTTCGGGCGGCAGCACCCAGAGCAAGCCAGATTAATACCTCTTCTTCGGTAATTGTTCGTCCCAGCGTATCGCTCAAAGATTCCAACAATCCCTGAACTGCCTTTGGCTTGCGCAAGGCTTCTGCGATCTGATAAACCACCTCGTTATGACTAAGCCAGTGATTCAGGGTTTCCCGCCAGTTGTTGCCGGTCATATGGATGCCGCTGGTGCTTTGATACCACAGCCGAAACACCTGAAGATCTGATTCATTCACATCGGGTCGATGCAGCTGGCTAAGCAGGGCCAAAACATTTTGCAACTGCAGTGACTGGTTTCCGGTAAAGGGGGCGCTGATGGTACGGGGCTCCCCCCAGGTATCTTCTTCATAGGCTTCCCCGATTAACTTTACTTTCTCACCATCCACCCCAAAAAAACGGCTGGCAAAATCACGACCCGCCTCCGCACCTTTTCGAGGATCGGCAATGGTGGCCGAGGTGGCAATACAGACTGTACTCTGTTCATCCTTGCCGCAATAAGCACGCAGGCGACGAATCAAGCAGGCGGTTTCCGCACCACCGGCACCGGTAAAGGTATGGGCCTCGTCAAACACCATAAAATCAAGGCGGGCATTATCGAACAATTCCAAGTCCTGCTGCCGGGTCAGCAGCAGTTCCAGCTGTTTGACGTTGGTGAGCAATATCCTGGGCTGTTGGCCCGGTGAGCGCATGGCTTCCCGGCTCACCCGTTCCTCTGCCGGGTGCAGGGCGACGTCCATTTTTTGCCGACGCATTTCCTCCAGTTTGTTGTGATAATCGACCACGGTGCTCCCGGCTGGCAGACGCACACCACTGATGTCCGATTCCTTTTTGGGCGTTTTGCCCACATACATACCAAAGCTAATCCCGGTACCCACCAGCAGTTCCCGCATTCGCTGGAGCTGGTCTTCGGCCAGGGCGTTCATGGGGTAAACAATCACCGCCGTTACACCCGCCTCTGCGTTCTCATCCCGCAACTGCAGACAGCGGCTAATAATGGGGAACAAAAAGGCCTCAGTCTTTCCAGAGCCGGTACCCGTAGCAACCAGTGTCGTTTTTCCGTTATGAATAGCGCAAAACGCCTCTTCCTGGTGTTTATAGGCTGACGGGTAAGGCGACAGCTGTTTTATATGGGGATGCAATACCCCGTCATCCACCAGCTGATCCAGCGTCACCCCTTTCAGGAACGTCCGGGACAATGAAATATAAGGCCCCTGCAACAAGGGTGTGCCTCGGGTCTGCTCCAGATTGAGCAGTTCACGCATCTGCTGATACAACGAGTCGTCGGCAAAGGCGTAAGTGCTTAGCTGATAACGGAGAAAGTCACTGACCACCGTTTCGGTGTAGGTAATCGGGTTCATCATGGAAACAGCACTTCTTGCATATTCTGTTTGGGTTTCTGACGACTTTGGTCGTTAGTATCTGTCCCGGTAGCATCTGGCAACGGTACAATCTGGCGAATCAGTGCCGCATGGGCTTCGCACTCCTGCCAGCTGCGTTCCACATCTTCGTTGAGCTGCCAGTCGTAGAAGCGGGGGCCAAGACGTTCTGCCACAGGCTGGTGTTCTTTAGCCTTGGCATCATGGCCCAGGCCATAATCGGCAAGGCGAAGGGTTTCAGGGATCAGCCAGCCCTCGCCGTTATTTTGGGAAAGGAAAGCATCAAGGCCTTTTTCCTGTAGATCGTGGAAGGCGATTAGGGACAGGACCGTGTGGCGGAGTTCAGGGTCCTTATCTTTATCGATACGCCAAAAGCCACGAGACTCTAGCGTTTTACAAAAGGCTTCACTTCTCAAGTTTTTCGGTGTGTGGTCAACATCCTCTAAAATTTCGACTGCATCATTTATATCCAATCCGTAAAAGCTAAAAGCCATTGCTTCAAGGATGACCTTTAATCTTGTACGTTCATAATCAGTAACAGCCCACACCTTCCTCCATGAAATATCTTTTTGAAGAAAAGCATTAAAGCTGTTCCAAATATTTGCATCAGCTATATCAGGGAATGTCAGTTTGATGAATGGCCCGATAAACTTGGCCAAGTTGCTTTTAAAAGATGCTGATGCAGTACACTCTTCCGCAACAAACAAATTTATATGCGTGCCACCCAGTCGTTTCCTGACAACCCAGTCAAAACAAATTGTTGAAAATGCATATGCAAGCGAAACCATTTTTTCTTCTGTAGAAGAGAATACTCCCAGCGTATTACCGCAAGGAAAGCCGTTAATCAGACTACCTATAGCAGAGCGTTTGTCTGTATTTCTGGCTATATCTCTAAAACCAAGTTTCAATCCAGGGCTATACCGATCCTTTTTCTTTTCACAATCCACGAGGGACACAAGAAACTGAGGGTTGATTTCTTTTGAACCAAAGCTCATAGGATTCCATGTGGCTTGAGTACTGCCGGTAGCAACAAAGCCTGATGCGTTATTATCATAAATATTTACCATTCCGCCCTGATAAAGCGGCAACGCAACATCCTCAATCTGTTCAACCGCCAAGGCCTGCGTACCATCCCGAGACAACACCAGCCCCGATTCCCGATCCAGAATATCCTCCGGCCCGCTGTAATCCTGCCAGTTACCTTTCAGCCAGTGACCGTATTCATCCGGCTGATAGCCCTTATCCTCCCATTTGGGACGAGGCGGGAAGAGTTTGGAGTCGTTGGTCATATGAAACTCAGTGGCATATTTTATACCCCAACCCTGCTCACTTTTATCCCCCAGCAGCACACCATTGGCGTAGATTTTCTGCAGCACCCGCAAATCCTGCTCACTGCGAATTTCCAGAATGGCTTTTGAATAAGGCGAGAACTCCAGCACCCGTTCCCGGGGGTAGGCCAGAGCATGGCGTTCGGCCTGTTCCCAGTCATCTATATTGCGATGCATAAAGGCCGCCCGAATGGCTCCGGTTTCTCCCCCTTTCCGGATAACCAGCGGGCAGAATTTGAAAGAGCGATGAATATCAAAAATCCTTTCCCGGTTTTCAAAACCAAATATCCACTGCCAGTCACAGTACTCCAGAAACAGTTCCCGCAATGCCGTGGTGCCCTTATCGGTGTAGATACCACTGGGCACAATCATTCCCAGGCGACCTGCCCTACACAGCAACGCATGGCTCAGCTCCAGAAATAGCTTGTACGTGTTCAGGTCTGCCGATCCTTGGTGCAAAAAAGGGTGGGCGGTATCGGCAAAACCTTTATGTCTCGCACGCTCTTTCTGCCATTTTTTATGCAACGCTTGTGACGCCTTAAAGCTGTCTCGGGAACCCCCACCCAGGTTCAGTTCATGTTTTTTTTTGCCTTTTTTATCTTCATTCACCTTATCGCCAAAGGGCTGGCCCACGTATTTGGCCCAGTTAGACATACCCTTGAGCCCTGCGTTATAGGCAATCCAGTCATGCTCCAGCTGTGACCGGTTGCGGAAATATTCCAGCTGTTTGGCCAGTGCTTCCTGTTTGCCATAAGCCCGGTAAAGCGGATCATGGTTGGAGAAAAACTCCTTGGAATTGGGCTTTTGAATCTCCCAGGGCGGGTTACCCAACACCGCATCAAAGCCGTCCTGTTTAGCGGTAAAGACATCGGGAAATTCCAGTTCCCAGTGAAAGAAGCGTTTTTCCCGGGCCACCGCCGAGGAGCCTGACCGAGAATAGGCTTATCTGTTATGATAAGCCTTAAACCAACTCCGATGATGCCAGATGTCACCACCACCAAAATTCAAGGACAGCCCTGTTGAGTTTGACCAGCATCTGCTGTTCCCAACCAACATTTTCGACCTGCTTCCCAAAGACCATGATTGTTTCGTTTATGAAAGCATTTTTCAGAACATCGATACGTCTGAGGTTGAAAAAAAATATCACCACCTTGGTCAGCACGCTTACCCTCCAAAGCTCATTGTCGCTATTCTGATCTACGCCTATAGCCATGGTGTTTTCAGCTCCCGTCAGATTGAGCGACGGTGTCGACAAGATCTGGCGTTCATGTATATCTCACAAATGAACTGCCCAAATTTCAGGGTTCTGGGAGATTTTCGTAAGGAAAATCTGTCGTTTTTTCATGACTGCTTCAAACAGTCCGTCAAACTGGCCATGGAGCTCAAAATGGCATCACTGGGCCATATCAGCCTGGATGGCTCCAAGTTCAAAGCCAACAGCTCAAAGCACAAGGCCATGACCTACGGAAGGCTCAAGGCTAAAGAGGCAGAACTCAGTGCAGAAGTGGATGAGCTGATCAAAAAAGCCAGTCAGTGCGACCAGGAAGAAGACGACGCCTACAAAGCAAGCAACGGCTACAGCATTCCTGAAGACCTCCAGTTTAAAGAGGAGCGTCTGAAAAAAATCAAAGCGGCCAAAGAAGCCCTTGAAGAACGCGAAAAAGCCCTGAACCCTGATGAGCCTATTGACGACAAAAGGCAGATAAGCTTTGCAGACCATGATGCCCGGATCATGAGCAAGAAAAGTTACTGTGAGTACAGCTACAATGCTCAAATCACCGTAGATGCTGATAATCAGATCATCGTCGGCCAGCACATCAGCCAGCAAGCCAATGATGTTCAGGAGGCAGAGCCTGCTTTGGAAGCACTGTCTGAGACAACCGATGGTGCTGTTGTGGATAAGGTGAGCATGGATAATGGTTATTTCTCAGGGCCAAACCTGCATGTGCTGGATAAGCATGAAATAGATGGCTACATAGCCACCGACAGAAAAGAGAAGCCAGCAGATACCCAGCTTAAGGACTCTGAGCGTAAGTTTGTCAAAGCAGATTTTGACTACGATGCAGAAATGGATGTGTTTATCTGTCCGGCTGGGGAGAAGCTGATAACTAACCCAGACAGCAAGGCCAAGAGGCAGAGTTACCGGGCGAACAAGGACGCATGCAGGAAGTGTGTTTACCGTTCACAATGCAGTGGCTCAAAAAAGGATGCTGGCAGGGTCATCCGCACAGACAAGTTTGAGCCCGCGCGGCAACGTATGAACAAGAAAATGGAGACAGCCAGTGCGAAAGCAATCTATGAGCGTCGTAAGGTCATTGCAGAGCCACCGTTTGGTCATATAAAAAACTCAGGGTTCAGGAGTTTTAGCCTTCGTGGTAAAGAGAAGGTAGAAGCAGAGTTCTCACTGGTATGCACGGCACACAATTTCAAAAAATTTGTGAAGGCCGCTTCAACGGGATCAATCCGTCTTGAGAATTTAAAAGGGGTTAAAAAAGCGGCATAAAGGCTGTGAAAAGGCCTAAATTTGCAAAAATGAGCAAAATTACACCAAAAATTGGATGTTTTTTGCTCATCCTGAAATTTTAGAGAGCCTCTGGGGATCTAGTGTAGTGCGTCGTTCTTTTTGCAACTTAACCGGCGATTAGCCCGAACGACTTTTTCTAAGATATCATTTGCCTTAGCAGTCCAGATAAACGGCTTTGGATTTTGATTATGCTTTTCAATATATTCATCAATCGCACTGACTAGCTGTGGCACACTGACAAACACACCACGGCGTAAACGCTGACTCGTGAGATCCCGAAAAAATCTCTCAACCATGTTTAACCATGATGCTGACGTTGGCGTAAAGTGCATATGAAAACGAGGATGTTTTTCCAGCCATTCTCGCACCTTCGGGTGTTTGTGAGTCGCATAGTTGTCGCAAATCAGGTGCAGCTCTTTGTCTTTTGCCGTTTCCCTATTTATCTGTTTAAGAAACTTCAACCATTCCACATGGGTATGACGCTGCTGGCACTGACCGATGACAGCACCATCAAGTACATTCAGTGCTGCAAAGAGAGTGGTTGTACCATGTCGTTTATAATCATGAGTCATTGTTGCGGCACGCCCTTTCTTCAACGGTAAGCCAGGCTGTGTTCGATCGAGTGCCTGAACCTGACTTTTTTCATCACAGCACAGCACCAACGCATGTTCAGGAGGAGACAGATAGAGTCCGACAATATCTTCAAGCTTCTCCACAAATTTCGGGTCTCGGGACACCTTGAATGTCTTTTCCAGGTGAGGCTTGAGGCCATATGCATGCCATATCCGGCGAACACTTCTCTCACTGATACCGCTAACAGCAGCCATAGTTCGGGTGCTCCAGTGAGTGGCATTTTCCGGAAGGGTGTTTGTGGTCAGACTCACAATCTCAGCAGCATCAATCTTCTTTTTACGGCCACTGCGAGCTCGATCCTGTTCAATCCCGGAGAAGCCTTCCTGAGCATATCGGTCACGCCAGCGGCTGACCTGATGACGACCGATCTTCAGTATTTGCGCAATCTCAAGATTGCTTTTTCCTTCTGCAGAGAGAAGAACAATCTGGGCACGGCGGGCCAAGCGAAGAGGGCAAGTATTTGATGAAGTAATCTTTCTGAGTCGTATTTCTTCAGAAGCATCAAGTATTATCTCTGTGGCAACTCGCATAGTAAAAACAGGCAGTGGTTGGAATAACATCCATAGTAGACCGTTAGGAGTCTTTATGTACTGTTAATTAGGTCGCACTACACTAGTTACGCCATTCTCGGTCAGGCTCCGAGGCGATCTCCAGCACATCTTCAGCGGGTTTGGCAAAGTCCAGGGGCAAAGGTGCCCGTTCAATCTGGTCGCCGGGCCAAAACCAAAGGGCGCACCACAAATCCATACGTTGTTTGATAGCATGGTAGTGAGGATTGTTCAGCACCTGCTCCCGATAAAGTGTGGCGCGCTTTTCACTGGCATGCACCGGCAGTCGATGCAATTTGCGGAATACCTTGAACAACTCATCGTGAACAGTATTGGCATCCAGTGAAGCATCGGAATCCATCTGCCCGCTTAACATGGCCATCAGCTGTGGCTGAACGTTCTTGCCCCGCGCTTTGATGGCATCGGTAAAGACGTCGCCCTTTTTCTTGCCTTTATCATTCGTGTAAAAGTGGTTGATCAGGTTACCGGGCTTGTTCTTCTGGTAATCCTTGTCGCCCCCTTCCCGCTGCCAGGCCATGGCCGGATAATGTCGGAAGCTGTTAAACCAAGTGCCTACCAGAGCATTACCCACCTTGAGCTTGTGATCTAGGAAACCAAAGGGCAGATCCCGATCCATGGTTTCTACCCACAGCGCCATGCGTCCCAGCTCCACCGCCAGTGGGTCAAGGTCAACGCCGTAAAGACAACGCTCAACAATATGGCGCTTCAGTTGTGCCCTCAGGCTCTGTTCAAAATCGGGATGGGCCGGATTCAATTTGGTAAACTCGTCACTGAGCAGGGTTGCCAGCTGACCGTCGGCCATTCGGGGCACACCGCCCTCTTCATCCTTTTTCAGCAGCCCATGTTCATAAAGGGACTGAACCAATGCATCAGTCAGGTAACGCAAAGCACCCGCCAAAAAAGAACCGGAGCCCATGGCAGGATCGCAGATTTTCAGGGCAAGAATCGCTTCCGGCGGCTTGGGCTGCCATTCCACGATGTTTTCCAGCCCGGTACGTGGATCAATTTCACTGCGCAGGGCATCAAAAGCCAACGGCTGTAAGGTGCGGCGGACGGTGGGAGCCGCCAGCTGTGGCCGGGTGTAAAAGGTGCCTGCCCCCTTACGGGTGCCACCCCAGCGCACCAGGTAGAACTGCCCTGGTGCCACCAAACGAACACAGAGTTGTTTGGTAGCTCTGCTCAACATCTCCTGCTGTTCCGCCCGGGCTGCGGCCTTTTTACCCCGAGGCTTTTTCACCAGCCCGGCCAGCAGCGCGGCTTTTTCCAGCCATGCCTGAGCCCGGTCAAGATGATCCTCACTCAACTGCAGGGTGTCGTCATCGTCTTCGGCGGCAAGCGTTTCTGCCTCCAGTTCAGTGGCATCTGGGGCGTCTTCATGGTCTTCTGTGACAGAATCTTCCGCCTCCTGCTCGTCATTACTCTCTTCTTCCTCGCTGTCATCCCCAGCGCTGACAGCTTTTTTCAACGCTTCAAACAGCTGTTTGATAGTTTTGTCATCCATGGCTTCCAGCTGGGAGAGCGTCAAGGCAGGCTGATTGCCAACCCCTAGAAAAATCACCGGATCATTCTCAGCCGCCTGTTTTAATTCAAAGTCGAGCAACCCCTCATAGAGGATTCCGATGTATTCAGACGACAGTGTGGAAAAGTCCACTGGCGCATCTACCCACCGGCTGGCCCGTCCCTGACGCACTTTCATACGGGTACGGGTCAACAGTCGCAGCAGCTTATGCATCTGCCGGTCGCTGATGGTGTTGGTAACGCCTTCGAGCAGTGCCAGTGCCCGGCTAATCGGGTCATCACTGGTCGCATTGCCGGGTTGAAACAGGGCCCCGCCGTATTGGGGTACGGTGAGCTGCGGATGGGCGGAGCCAAAGTGAACCAGATTGAACAGCCCAAGTAATCGGGGCCAAGCGCTGTGGCTTCGGCTGAGACGCTCACTACCCTGGCCACCGGCACGACGATCCAGTTGCTGACGCAACCCCTCCAAACCATAAGCCTGCTGATAGATGGGATTATCCACCGGCAATAACGCACGGGCTTCGGCAAACAGGGCAATAATGCAGCGCATAATAATGCGTGAGCCTGCAACGTACAGATCGTTATAATCCAGCTGCTGGCCTTCCTGCCGGGCCTGTTCGATGGCTGCATGGGAGGCAGTGATTAATTCTTCCACCCCCTGTCGGACCCGCTCGCCAAGAACGCTAGACAATTCTGCCTGCCCTTTGCGGGATTCGCTGATGGCTTTGTGCAGCAGGCTCTGCCCTTGTGGGGCCAACAGTGTTTCCCGATTCAGCAGACAGCGCCAGGCCAACGTCTGGGGACCGGGCTGCCCTTCCACAAACCACAGGTCGATATCCCATTCGCACCAGGCATCATAATCCTGACCCGCATGCACCAGCCGCCATTGACGACCATTGGTCACCAACGCCAGGGGTTGCTGTTGCCGCCTTAGCCACTCAAGCACCCGCCCCAGCAAAACCCGGGATCGACCAACCCCCAAGCGACCGGAAAATTGCCGGGAAGCCCCCTCTTCCGGGACAAACACCGGCAAGGTTTCACCATTAGGTCCAACCCACAAACGACGAGGCTTAACCTGGACTCCGGTGAAGCTGCGAATAGCCCAGTGGGCTTCAACATTCTGGGCTTTTTGCCACTCGTTTGCGGGCAGGCCCGTCAGGTTTTGCAGAAAGTAATCCAGCAGCGGAGCCAGGGTTTCGTTGGTACCATCAAAGGCCGTCAGCGCCCGGCGCAGTTTCTCAATCTGCCAGTCAGGCAATGGCGACAGGGTATCTGGGAAGTAGTCTGCCAGTCTGGCAGTGGAAATCAGGAGTCCACCGTGATTCAGAGCGGCCCAGGCTTCGTTATGCAAACTCATGGACGTGCCTCCGGCAGACGAATTTCAATAGTCACAGGGAATACCTGCGCCTCCCCGCGCAATTTATAACGCTGGGGCAATACATACTTTAAAACCCGATCTTTCTCGGCTTTCAGGCGTTCCAGCAAATCGCCAAACTGCCCCTGCCGTCGTTTGAGTTCATCTTCCAGATCCCGGAGGCGTTTTTCTGCAACCGCATCGGCATCTTCCAGAATGTCCAACTGGATTGATGCCTGACGTTCTTCATCAATTTCCCGTTTCAGCTTTTCGATACTTTGATTGCCCTTAAGGGCCTGAACTTCTTTTATGCGCTTTTCAAACGCTTCCCTCTCCCGGGTTCTGGCATCGCCATAAGCCAATTTCAATGCCTGTTTTATATGCTGGGAAATGTTTCCACGAAAACGGTTGATAAAGCTTTTAACTTCTTTATCCACCTCATCCCAAATATCACGGGCTTGCTCAGTCTGGTCCTGTGCCGGTTGAGCAGTACCATTGCCATGACAGGGGCCTGCATAAGGCAGTGGCTCACCGAGGGTATCGCCATGTACCGGCAGGGCCAGTGTCCGTGTCCAGTGATGGAAGGTTTCCCTTAGTTGATTGACCGCCATTTCTTCTACCGTCAGCAGAACCAGAGCGTCCGCACCTTCTGGAACGTCACCGGTGGTGACCACCCAGCGACTCGGTGGCTGAAACTCGTTCTGCCCTCCGGGAAAGCGTAAACGGGCAAATGTATTCAAGGCATGACGGAACAATGGATGACCCAGATGCAAGAGCACTGTGTCCGGCGAAGGCCGAAAGACTGGACGGCCGTTGATGTTGTCGATAAAAAACTGATTATCAAATACCACCCAGGGCATGGCACCGGTAATACCCCGCAGCGCGGGTAGCCTTAACGTATCATCAACGATAGCTTGCCAGCGACTGGGTAACGGCGTTTTCAGTCGCATGCGCCCCCGGAGGTCCGGCCCATCCAGAATCTTCCGACTAGCTCCAAGCCCCATGGCAATGGCCAGGGTCTGCTCAAGGGTTTGTGGTGACAGATCAAGATCCACTAGCAGCTGCATCAGTTGCTGTTTCTCAGCGCCTCCCCGCTCTTGCGTCTGAACACGGGCATCATCTGCCGCACCCCGCCGCGACTGAATCTGAAGCTCAAGGCTTTCCAGTACTTCGGCATCTTCATTAAGCTCCATCATGCGCCGTTGAAAAGCCACATCGAAGAGTTCGCCAACAGAGCCAAGGTCTTCACGAATGTCGTTGACTTTATTCAAGACCCGGGCAACAAAACTGAGGTCAGCGTCATCGTCGCTGGTAAAGTGATAGATGGTGACATCACGAGACTGACCATGCCGGTCAATACGACCATTGCGCTGCTCCAGCCGAGACGGATTCCAGGGAATTTCGTAGTGAATCAGCAGGCGGGCAGTGTACTGAAGGTTGAGACCTTCGGATGCCGCATCTGTAGCCACCAGAATTTTGACAGCAGAATCAGGATCGTTAAAGGCCTGCTTGATGGCTTCCCGTTCGTCTTCACCCATGCCGCCGAAAAGTTGTACAACCTTGTTCTCATCCTTACTAAAACTGGAATTAAGGCGATTCACCAGGTAGTCAAGCGTCGTCTTGTATTCGGTAAAAATAATCAACCGCTCATCAGGCTTCCACTGATCTGCGTTACGAAGCTCCTTGTCGATCATTTCCAGCAGCCGATCAAAGCGACTGTCTGAAGTGGGCACACAACTGACCACGGGTAACTGGTTCAGACCCAATGCAGCTAGTGACGCATCAATGGCGTCTATTTCTGTTTTCAGGATTTCAACATAAGGATGTATCCATGCCCCGATGACATGCACCGCATGCTGACCACGACTTTCCCGCTCTTTGTCGTCGTCTATATCTTCTTCCGTGGCACGGCGGGCAGCCAAGACCTCTGAGGCCTGAAGCGCCTCATGTTCTTCCAGACCCGCCTTGAACCGAAGCCAGCTATCCGCAAAGGTCACCGGACTGGAAAGCAGCCGTTTTCGCAAAATCTCAATGGCAAAATTAAGCACCATGCGTGCTTCCGGTGCAGACTGTATCATCCTTTTAAGCCCATCACAGAATCGCCGCACCGCTTCCGCCAGCTGCTTCTCGTCCCGCAGCATATACAGTGGCAATGGTTCAAGATGCCTTTTGGCAAAACGAGGCACCCGGCCTGCGTTCTTATCTTGCTCGTTGATTTCGCTTTTCAAGCGGCGGATCAGCACATCGCCAATCATGGTCCGCTCTTTATCGGTAAAATTGGGTGCCTGGGTAAACCGCACCGGGTCCAGTTGCTCCAACAAGCCGGAAAAACAGCGGGTGTGGCCGTTATGGGGAGTTGCAGTAAGAAATAACCGATGCTCGAAATAAGGGGTCAGCAACCGCAGCATTTTGGCCAGATCGCTATCTGCACCAAAGTTAGAAGGCATAAGGTTATGGGCTTCATCAACAATTAACAAATCCCAGGGCAGCTGAGCACTTCCCTGCACCTTCGTTGATTCGCAATTTGCAATAAACTGCTCGAGCACATCCGGCTGACGAAGATAGTGATAGGAAGTGATAATACGAGGCAGTACCCGCCAAGGGTTGGCATCCAGCCCCATTTCCCGCTGTAATTTATGAGTGGAAACCTTGTCGACAATATCAAATCCCAGTGAGAACTTCTCTTCCATCTCCATCTGCCACTGAGTTCGCAGGGATGCCGGAGTGATAATTAATACTCGTCGAATTCGGCGTGTTCGTATCAACTCAGCCAGAATTAATCCGGCCTCAATGGTTTTACCGAGTCCGACGTCATCGGCCAGCAGTAAAGATACCCGGGGCATGCGCATAGCCCTGGCCAAAGGAACCAGCTGAAAGTCGTCAACGCTGACGGCACCATAAACCGGTGCAGTGGGCACAGGCTCTGACCGTTGCTCCGGGGAGTGGGCAGAAAGAAAAGGGGTTAATGCACTCCATCTTGTCGCTCGCTGGAGTGCCATAAATTCATCCATGGCCATTGGCAGATCAGCATCTACTCGCGGTAGTGCGTTAGGTTTCAGAACTACAGGGCTGCGCTCTCGTTCCCACAAAAGTGATTCCTGTGCATCACCCTCAGCGTCACTGAAATCTACGGTAACGAGATGCAACAATGCAGAGGATTTACCTTCACTGATAGACTCAACTGCAGAGATAACCCCACGCCTGTTTCGAACGGTAGCCAGCATACCTACACGAGGTAGAGGCGCTGAATGCTCTGTATCTGTAGTAGCCAATTTCAGACTTTCCTTGAGGCACAATAGTCAAAAGTAAAAATATGATACTCTTTTTAACGAAAAAATTGGCATTGAAATAGGTGACCCTTTAATTCTTTTAAACCAGGTATTCTGACAAGGCTGTCAGAATGGCTAACGAAACTTCCCTTCCTGTTTGATATAGCCCTGCTTCCGGTCCATACTCGAATAGAAGTTGACAGAAGTTGACAACCATATACTATTGGCACCCTATGGAAAAATCACTGAACATTCCCGCTCTGGAAGCCGCAATGAGCGAAAAAGGCTTCAATCAGTCCTCTCTTAGCAAAATGCTCGAGGTCTCCAGGGAAGCTGTATCTAAATGGCTCAAAGGAAGCTCATTTCCTAAACCGGATAAATTATTACGGATGGGTATGCTGTTGGGCCTGTCGTTTTCCGAACTGGTTGTTCAGGAAGATAAGAATGCTCCGGTAGTGGCCTTTCGGAAAAGGAAGGGGACGAAAACCAGAGACGAAGACTTTCAGAAATTTGTCAGCATGGGGCGGTATCTTGAGAAACTGGCACCTTACCTTACTTTCGATAACCTGACCAAGCCTCTGGTCTTAAAAAATCCTGTGCTTGAATACGATTACCTTCAACAGGTTTCTGAAAAAGTCCGAAAGGATATCAGTGTGGGGCCAGAAGACATTCTGGATTTTAAACATCTGATCCGTTATTTCCGCAAATTGCAGACGGTTCTGATTCCTGTAATGTGGGGACAAAAAGACAGGCATGAAAATGCTACCCATGTCTATCTTCCCGAATCCATGACTACATGGATTTATCTTAATCTTGACGTTAACACACATGACTTCCTTTTCTGGATGGCCCATGAATTAGGTCATGCTCTGGCTCCTGATTTGCGCGGTGATGAAGGGGAAGATTTTGCCGATGCTTTTGCTGGTGCTTTATTGTTTCCAAACCAGCATGCTGAGCAATGCTACAGAGAGCTTAAGGGAAAACATCCGGGAGCTCAGGTTAATGCTATCAAGAAACTGGCTGAGAAGTATGTTATTTCTCCCCTGGCCATTTTCTTACAGGTTAAAGCCTATGCTGAACATAACAGCCTGGCTCCACTGGAGTTGAAATCGATTCATGGGGCAACGACCAATTTCAATAAAAAATTCCCCAACTTGATAGATGCACTCATTACACATGCTCCCGTACAACCAGAGATGTACATCAACCTTGTGACAGAGAGATTCGAAAGCCCCTTCTTTTCAGTTCTTTCTCGATACCTGAAAGCAACTGGAAAATCGGAAAGTTATATTCAGACGGTATTAGATATAGGGTTAATTGATGCGAAGTCTCTTTATGCCGAGTTAACCTGATGTCACAGTCCAAAATCCTGATCGATTCCAATAGTTATTTTCGTCTTGCCAAAAGTATTCACCCACTGCTCTTTCAGGCGTTTGGGGAGGAGGAGTATTGTTTATACGTGCTTCCTGAACTTGACGAAGAACTCGGCAAAAATGCTCGCCTGAAGAGCAAGTTCTCTTGGGCTGAAGACCCAGAACATGTTGAGAATCGCAAACATTATCCCAACCTTGGTAGAAAAGAGAAGAAAGAAATCGAAGCTACCTATAGTTTTATTTGGGATTACATCACTAAGCTTGCTCCAGGCCCATCAAGAGTTGATGCCCGTTATCTTGCGTACGCCCATGTGATGGGTATAGCTGTAGTCACAGATGACAAAGATATGCTTGAAGTCGCTCAAGCATTGAACATCAAAACCATGCGAACTCTTGATCTCATGAAATTGATGGTGGAGTGTGATCACATTGATATGGCAAAAGTTCGTGAGATTGTTGGTTTCTGGAGGTACTTGGGGGACATGCCTTCTGGAGAAATGAACTTCAGGCAGCATTATCGGCTGCTATTTGGTGACGATCCACCTTAAACCACTGCCTCGTACTGCGCCAAATCCGGCGCAGAGCCCTTCACCTCTCCTCCCTGAATAAAAGCCTTCTGCCCTACTCCCACAGACTCTCCTTTCACCGTCACCACTGAACCATCCCTGAGCTGAGCCTGACTGGTTCCATTGCCATTGAGTGCGGTGATAGTAGCTATCACCTTGCTTCCTTCAGGAATCAGTGATTTGAACTGCCGCCAGGTGTTGGTGGTGGCCATCAGAAATGCCTCTCTAAATCTATGACCTGTGTTACTTTGCCTATTGCAATTCTGACAGCGGTAGACAAACACAAAGCTCGCCAATTACCACTCGCTCCATTAAGAGTATCCCGCACCTCAACCAACTGCCCCGGCTCAATCAACCCGGGAGCCATATTCGCATCCGTCAGAGGTATCTCCAATGTGGTGATACTTTGATGGCCACCTTTGGCCAGTTCGTTCCTGCCTCGCTCAGTATTCACCTGTGTCTCTGTCAGCCAGTCTTCCAGAATGTCTGGTGCTTGATTATCACCTGCAGTGCCCTGGCGTTTGACGTTGACTGCAACACCTGTGTGGGTGCCCGACACGTAGACCGCATTGTATTCCGGCTCTGGCCTCCAGCTGGCACTGAGGTTAATGACCATGCTGGCCGGTATGATCTTGTTCATGGTGGCAGTATTCCAACTCCAGGGGCTGGCTGGATAACGGGGTTTGATGTTCAGCTGGTCAGCATCCCTGGAAGGAATGATCACGGCACCTGCAGTGCTGGCCAGTCGAGCGATGACGGTCATGGCGGTTTCGCTCTGGTAGCTGAAGCTGCCGCCAGGGATGATCCAGTCGGGTGTGCTGTAATCATCCAGTTCCGGATAGAGTGCAGAAAAGCCGGTGTTGTCCAGCTCTTCAGTGATCGCCTGTTTTGCATTGAGGTTGCTGCTGTTGGACTTGCTGCGCTGGGGTGCGTAGGGTGCTGCCAGCAGCTGTGTACGACTGGTTCCGTATATCGAGTATTTTTCTTGACCGAACGCTCTTGAGCCGGTGTATCGCTCCACAATAAAGATCCACTTCCAGCCATTGATGTTGACCTCGATCTGTTTGGGGCCGTCCTGATCGGGTTCCACTAATGCCAGACTGCTGGCTCCCCAAAGTTCCCCACTGAGTGCCCAGCTGAAGCTATCGATGTCGAGGCTGATATCCATGTTACTCATCTCGATCGGTGTCCTGTCGGGCAGCGTCACCACACTGATGGTGTTCATAAGCAGATAGGTCTCCCTGATCTCTGGTTCTTCGGGTTGTGGCTTTTCGATGACATCGATCTCACAGCCATAGTCACTGTCGACTGTGTCATCTTTGGCTTTTCTGCCGGGTCCCCACGGGATGATGACGGGTTCATCCTGAGTGCGGTTACTGCTGAAGGCTGACTGCTGCAGAGAGTCTCTTGGTTGAATGGCCCTATTGGGAGCACTCTCGCCCAGATTGAAATACACGTCTGGGGTGGTTAATGGTGAGTAACGTTTGGCCGCAAAGGTAAAGTTCAGCAATGCAGGTGCTGGTACCTGGTAGCCACTGGCGGTGATTTGATGGACTGCGCCATACTCGTCACTGCGATCAAAACGCTCTGTATTCTGCCGATCTATCTGTCTGCCTTGCTGCCACTGTTCAGAACTTTGCTGCTCTCTTGGCTGGATACTCTGGTCCCTGGACTCATCGATGCTGAGTTCTTTGGCAGGCGGTTGCTGCCAGAGAGCCTGTTGCTGACTCTGGTGATCACTGGCTTGCTGATGACTAATTCTGACTGCTTCCCCCAATTCAGGCACCTTGCCCCAGAACAGTCCGAGCTGTGGAGCTTCCAGAACGGTGCCTTGATGACTACTTTGCTGAACACTGGCCTGAATCGTCATTGAGTGCTGGAACAGTCCCCGGGCAGATACCTGATAGGTGTTGCCTGTCTGCCACTGGCTCTGGCAGGCACTGACGACAGTGGGCGGTGGAATAAAGGCATAGGTGGGCTGTGGATAAAACTTAAAGTGGGAGGCGGGTTGATAAGCCTCCCGGGTAAAGTTGAAGTCTTGTGTCTTCTCAGGAAAGTAGGCCACTTAACTCTCCGGTACGATCTCGGGTATCACCGGGCCATGAGCCAGTGGACGAGTGTAGGGCTTGGCTTTGAATTGCGCGGTGCCAATGGCCTGAACACTGTCATCAAACCACCAGGTGGGTTCGGTGCTGTCACCTGTACCGGCCACTGTGCAGAGGTAAACATAACCCTGGAAGTCGACCGGGCGGATAACGTCGCCTACCTCGTAGACCACATTGCCTTGCCAAACTTCGCCATAGTTATCCATGGCCACCACAATCACGGCTCCTTCATAGGGGCTGGTGTCCAGAGAGTAACTGCCACTGATGCTGTCGCTGAGCACACTGTTCAGAACCGCATGTTTTGTTTCCTGGCTGCCATCGACTTCCAGTTGTGCCTGAGTGATGGCAAAGACCCGGCGAGCCACTGGCAAATCGTCTTTCATAACGGTGCCCTGGATGCGCGTGGTGTTGCCATTGCCGGGGATGATGATGCCACCGGCGCTGCCTGAAGAAGGTGGAGCGTTGGTGTCGGTCCAGATGACGGTGGTGTTGTCGGTATTTGTCCAGACTAGTTCGTATTCCTGACTGTTTGACTGGCCCTTAATCTTCAGTGGTGCATTGACATCTTCAAAGTCAGAAGTCCAAACTACCCCCGTACTATTAGGGATTAGTGGTGGTGCGACAGGTGGACTATCCCAGTCATCAGTGATGACCAATTTTGAGATCAGCACTCCCTTTGCATTCCCGGTCGCTGTCGTATCTCCGCCCAGAATGACCTGGGTATATCGGTCAAAAATGCTGTACCTCCCGAATTTGGAGGATACGCTTTGGGCGACACCGTTATAGTAAATATTAACTGCATTACTACCACCTCCTGAATCTCCCTGAACCACTATTTCAACCAGTTCGTCCATTGGGATGACGTTATCGCAGTATCCTCTCAGTACTAATGTACTGTCTCGGGTGCCGTACACTTTGATCTGGCCATTCTCACAATAGATTCGGGTCTTATAGCGGGACGGGCTATTGTTGGAATCAGACAAGGTGGTCAGCAACGGGATGTTCTTGTCAGCATTGCTGCTGTCTATATAAATCAAAGCGTAGAAATAAAGCCTCCTGTTTGAGCCAAAATAAATACCTGCATTCTTGTCCGTAACGGGGCCTTCCAGCCGACCCAGAGTGTTCTCTTTAGCGAACCATATCCCTGCCATCAGTCAGCATCCCCCCGAATCTGCAATGTGAACTGGTCACTGGTTTCTGTGCCCTGCCCGGCCAGTACGGTTCGGCAGATCCACACCGGAGCCAGACAACCGTCTGTATCAAAACGAATAACATTGCCCACAGCCCAGCCATTTCCCCAGCCTTGGGCCTTGATAGTGAAGTAAGGTGTACCGGTTTCCGGATTAATGGGTGCGGCATCAGCGGCAGTGGTGGCCGTATCAATAATCCCGAGTTTCTCCTCCACAATCTGGAAGGCGGAACCGGACGTAAAAATAATCGCCCACTTGCCGAAGATGGCTCCCTTGTTGGTCACCACCAATGGGTAGTTGATGGTGTTGTACTGGGCAGTGGTGTTATCGCCGATGCGCTCATCGGTCCAGTTGGGATCGCCACCGTCCCAGACTTTCTGACTGAAGAAGTTGTGAACCCTGGCTTGCAGATCTCCATAAACCACGGCACTGCTGACCAGAGTTTCATTGGCGGGTAAGTTCCAGGGCAACGGAGCGATGATGGTGATCTCGCCATTTATCTGCACGTCGCTGGCCACGCTCATATGCTCGACACGGTCTTTGATGGTAAACGGCGCTGTCAGACTGTTGCTCTCTGCATCCTGAAGCAGCAGTGGATCGGCAAAGGTAACGGTACCTGCTTCACGATCCGTCGTGTATTGGGCTGGATCGAGGGCCTGGCCCTGGCTGTCCTCTACGGTGATCTCTGCCTGATGATCACGGTTCAGGGTGACCAGTTGGCCCGCTGTGGGTGTGCCTGCATCGGTATTCTGGGTGTGGCTGATGACCACAATATCTCCCGGTCGATAAATCGGCACCTGGCCATCGGGTGGCAGCCTTACCGGGTCCAGACCGATCAGCTCAGCATCCAATGGCAGGCTGGTTTCCACAATGCAGTTGTAGCGCACACTCTGTGGAATGACATAGATAGGATCGGTGCCATCGGTGAAGGTCAGCTCACACCAGCCGGTGGTGGCATCCATGGAGCCTTGAACCTCTGACGTGTTGATGTCGCCGTTAAAGTCTGCGGTGGCGGTGATGATCTCGGCATTATCCACACGCACTGCAGTGAGCTGCAGGCTGCCCGTCCGGATGGGTGCACCTGGTGTTCTGAAAGCCACTGCATCGACTTTAAAGCCTCCGGAGATGGTGGTAGCTGCTTGCACTGTTGCTGTGTTGACGGTACCAGGGGGATAGACGGTCAGTGTCGCCAAGCCTCCGGTGTAATCAAGGGTTCCTACCGATGATCCGGCATTCGTCTGACTGCTGACGTTTTTGTACAGCACACCGTCTCGATCAAAGTAGAGCTCACCGTTCCACTCCAGAATGACACTGCCGGGCAGCAGTGGATCTTCAATCAGTGGCAGCAGGTCGATGGTCAGCTCTGGCGTACTCAGAGTATCGGTATTTGCCTGATGGCTGAGGCTGTTGCTCTGGGCCTTGCTGGTTACTGTGTTGCCTGTGAAGACTTCAGTCTTGGTGGTGTTGGAGTAACTCAGTCTGTATTTGTAGGACTCTCTACTGAGTGTGTACTCCGGATAGCTGTAGTTTTCTGTCGCCTGCAGGGTGAAATTCCCCGTCTGATAATCAATCGTGCCGGCAATATCACGCCAGTTGCCATTGCCATCATCACCGTAGCTTTTAAATCTCTGGGAGGTGGTCTGGTAGGTGGTGTAGTCACTGCTGCGACTGCCTGCATGCTGTGGCACATTACTTTGCCGATCCACCGCAAACTGAACCTGAACGGAGCCTGGCAAGAGAGGCGCACCCGCAATGGTGCCGGTTATTAAACCGGAACCATCCACTGTCACATCCACAATGCCACCGGCTACTGCGCCTTCTTCGTACTGAATCTCGATCTCGGTGCCCTGGTCTGGCAAGGCATTCAACACAAAGCCCAGCTCACCCGAGGCGTAGTAGACACTGCCTGAGCCATCGCCCGTCAACAGGCCGTTGCCCTGATCGGTCAGGGTCTTGGTTTGCTCACTGGCCAGATAGGTGATGACGACACTGCCCGGCTTGATACCTGGCTTCGCAGTGGTGTGCCGAAACGAAAATTTATCCACCGCCACCGAGCCAGTTCGCAGAGTGATTTCGTCATCCGCCTGGGCGATATAACTGAACACCAGCTTGCTGTCGGGATCGGGCAAACCGTCGAGAGTTACCGCCACGCTGCCAGTGCTGAAGTCCATAGTGCCCGAACCTGAACCAGCCAGCAGGCCATTGCCCGGATCGCTCAGGTCTTGCCACTTGCCCAGAGAGATATAGCTGACCACCAGAGTGCCAGGCTTGGGCTTGGCCTCGGCAAAGTTGAAGGTGTAGTTAAAGCCACGGTTCTGGGCAGTGATGTCCAGAGTGCCACTGATGGCGGCTCCGGTGATGCCTGTGGCAGGCTGGTATAGGGCAGTAGCCGTACTGGTATAGTAACTGCTGTTTCGCCAGACGTTCAGCTCACCACTTTCATAGTCAATGGTCAGGTTGCTGTAGTTATTGGAGCCGCTTTTGTGTACCAGCTGGCCCGTCTTGTCGTCTTCAAAGGTGCCACCTTCTAACGACAGCGTCACAGTTCCTGGCAAGGCTCCGGTCTGCAGAAAGGCCCGACTTTGGTTACCGGAAAGGTGAACAAATGAAAGGCTGACATTGCGCTGGTTGGAGGAGGTGGCCACCATCCTCTTGGCGGTGTAGCCGCCGTATTGATCAACCACCGGGCTTTCAACCCGGGCGCTGGGCACCAGAGGTGAATAAACGCTGTTGACCTTCAGGGTCAGATCGCCCTGGGTAATGGCTGCTTTGGTTGCCTGGATACCGTAGTAGCGAGAGGTGTCTGCAATCTGTGTCGACTGCACTGAGGTCTTCGCTTCACTGGCTCCTTGTCCATCCACTGGCATGACGGTCCCTGCAGGTGTCGCAGTGCCGCCGGCAAAGCGATCAATCAGGGCCGTACTGATTTCCATATCCAGCCGCCGACGTTCAAAGTCGACGTAGCTGCCTTCGCTGTAGGCATAGGTGAAGGTTTCGATGCGGTGCTCTACTTTGGTGATGCGGACGTACTGCTCTTTTTTACTGTCACTGTTGTACAGTCGATAAACTTCACCAATTTCCGGCAGGGCTTTTTCTTCTCGCTGAATGCCGACAATGCTGCGCTGACCTACCAGCTGATCACCCAGCAGTTCAAAGCTGGCAGAGGTGCCAGGCACCACATAGGCTTCGATCCGATCCCGGGCGGCATTGCGCTCATCGGTCTGACTGTCGGTGTTGAACAACAGCACACTAACATTGTCGTCATCCGGTGCGTCGGTGAGGATGATATGACTGCCGAGATAGGCGTCGTTGTTGTCGGTGCTGATGCCTATGTAGGCTTTTCGCAGGGCGACGTCACCGATGGTGCGGTCAATCCGGGAGATGTCCTGGAACAGGTTATTCACATTACCGTCGATCACTACAGTGCCAGTGGCCCGCCCGCCTCCGTCTTGCTCGTCAGTGAGACGCTGGCTTTCAAAGAGTTTTACGTCATCGTTGTTAATGGGCATAGAAATTCCTTTTCTTTAGACGAAAAAAAACCACCCTCAAGAGTGGTTTTTATGTTGAAGAAGGATTAAACAAAAATTCAATTACCAGTACGGAGAGCCTTCCAAGTCAACTCCTTGCATTCTTATACGCATGGACGTACTCTGCGTAATAACTTTATTTTCAAGCAAAAATGCCATCACTTCTTCTGAGTTTTTATTGGATAAATATTCCAGAGAAAGCCCTTTACCTTTCATCCGATTAACAATTGAAGTGTACCAAACCTTATCCTTTCGAGCCCTTTCTTCGTCTGCAACCGAATTAGGATTTAACCTTGCCTCTGCTAAAGCAGTGTTGATTTCTTCCAGTTCTCTTTCCAACAACGATTTATCTGAAACAGATGTTGCAGTTGGCTGCAAGTTACTCTTTTTGGACTCTGGAGCTTCTTGTTTGGTTTCTTCTGGTTTTCTTTTGCAGGCTTTTTCAACTTTTCGAGATTCCCAAGAAGCATCATTTTCAGGCGCTTCAGACTTCTCGGGTTCAGAAAATGTAACCGACTTTCCCTCTGTTTTCCTTATATCCATCAGCTGACTTCCTTGTTCTGCTAGTCCTGACAGTATAGTTGTCGAGATAACCATTTCATGTGCCTTGAACTACCAATAATCGAAGAGAGAGCTGATAAAAATGATGGTCATCAGGATATGCAGAAGGTAGAACCTGCCTTGCTTCAATTGGGCTACCGCTAGTTCGGTCAAAAATGACAGTAAATTGACGCCCATCAGGAAGTTTCAGAAGCATGCTTTTATTGGCTAATTCACTGAGAGACTGCAGTTCAACGACTGTTGAACGATCTACCCAACCGGCGTCCAAACCTCCCGATAACTCTATGGGTCTACCCGATTGTTTTGACTGCTCCTGAACCAGCAAGCCTCCGGTCAGGCTGCGGTCCTGGCTCTGGGCCACAGGGTTCCAGTCGAACTCATTAATCCATAACAAATCGTCGGGCAGTGTGATGGTATCCAGTGTCATCAGGCAGACCTCATTCCGGCATTTTTCAGAGCTTCCAGCAGTCGTTTTTCATCACCCGGCTTAACGCCAACATCCACCTGACCTCCCGGATATTCCAGTCGAATGACTTTCTCTGGTGATCTACTTTGGGTGGGTTGCCTTTGGGTTTGAATACGTGATTTTTCCTGTTGGGCTTGCTGCTCCCTTTGCTTTTGTACTTTCTCTTGTTGCTGAAGCTGGTACTGTCGCTGCTTCTCGGCCCGGATCGATTGATTCAGCGAGAGCGCCTTCTGCAGGTTACTCACCGCCTCTGAGTCACCTTCTTGTTTGGCGATGGCCAGCTCCAGTTCGAGGTCTTTCTTTCGGGCTTCATAGCGGCGTTGCTCGATATCGTCCTGCTTACCCTGAAGGCGATCCAGTTCATCCTGAAGGCTGTCCAGTGTGCCTTGGGTGCTGTCTGACAGCCGTTGCATACTGTCATTGGCTTGCTCGATGGATTGATTCAAACGGTCCAGGTCTTGCTGGTCGAGCAGGTTCAGTTTGTCAGCCAGGTATTGACCATCGCTGGCCATCTGTTGGGCCGACACAGAGCCGTTTTCATAGCTCTGCACCAAGTCTTCCAGAGCGATCTTCTGCTCATAGAATTCTGCTCTTACTGAAGCGGCATTGGTGGCCGTTTCTTTCATCCAGCTTCCGATGCCGGTGGTATCCAGACCGACATTGGCAGTGACCATAGCCTGGAGTTCCTCTTTGGTTTCAGCCAGTGTTGCTTTCAGCTGTCCCAGCTCACCCAGGGTGTCTGTGGAATCAATCCGGGTAGCGCCTTGCATGGAGAGAAAAGTGTCTTCTGCCTGAGCACTCAAACCGTAGAGCTCGGAGGTGATGTTGTTGTAAAAACCCACTAAACCATTGAGTGTGCCGGATGCACGTTCTGCCCCCTGTGCCTGTTTATCACCGGCCTTATTCGCGGCATCGCCCAATGACCGGGCAGCCCCTGCTGCAGACCGGGCACCGTCTTCCAGCTCGGCCAGCTTCTCTGTGCTGGCCGCTAATGCTTCGTTGTATTGTTCTTGGGTCAGGGTACCGTCCGCGAAAGCTTGAGACAGTTTTACGGCCAGATCAGCCAGCTCTGTGCGGGTTTCGGCAGCATTGATCTGTTTCAGGGCATCGGCGGCATCGCTGAAGGCTTTCTTGGCGGTTTGACCGGATTCAACGTAGACCGAGTTAAGTTTAACAACGTCTTCCTCGACGGACGCTGTCGTTTTCTGGCTCTCATTACGGATAGCTTGCTGGGTACTTTGGCTGGATTGAATAATCACTTCACCCAGTGACTGCCAGCTGTTGTTAATGTCCTGCACATCTTCTTTCACCGCTTCCCTGAAACCCGCCGACACCGCTTTCAGTGATTCACCAAAGGACTGGAGTTTTTGGGCCGACTCTGTCGCACCTAATGCATCCAACAGACTGCCCATCCCCCCGGAAACGGATGAGATAACTTCACTGAACACCAGACCAAAAGACTTCACGGCCAGGGTAAAGCCATTAAACAACAACTGGACAGCATTACCCGTCAGAGTAAAGGTATTGTTGAGACTGGCCAGAGTAGAAGCAATACGCTGACTCGCAGATTGAAAACTGGTCACCACACCGTCAAACGTCAGCCCGGTAAAGTTGGCTTTGATCGCTTCACCCATCTGCACAAACGCATCGCTGATGGACTGAGCCAGTCGAGACAAACGACCATCTCCAGACATAATACTGATCTGGTCCGAAAGACTTTTTAGCTGATCCTTGGCATAAGACAGTGCGCCGCTCTGGGCCACTTCATCCAGAAAGTTCTGCCAGCTGTCTTTCAGGTTGCTGACATAACCGGACAACAGAGACATATTCTCAGCGGCAGCCCCGGCAGAGCTCTTGCCAATTTCCTCGATCAGCAGGGCAATGGTATCCCGACCCAGTTTGCCCGCTGTGGAGAGCTTCTGCAGTTCCTGAACATTTTTACCGGTGGCTTTTTCCAGCAACTCCCAAACCGGAACACCCCGCTCTACCAGTTGCAGAATCTCTTCGCCCTGCAACTTCTGCTTGGCCCAGGCCTGCCCAACCGCCAGGGAAATCCCATTCAGACGCTCCATGCCACCGCCCAGCTTGGAAGCCTGATCCACCATGGCCTGCATACTACCGTCCATGGGATCAAGACCGAACGCCTTCAGTCGTACAAAAGCCTCCGCCACCTGCTCCAGCTGATAAGGGGTTTCACGGGTAAACTGCTTGATCCATTGAATGGCCTGCTCACCCTCAGCCACCGAGCCCATCACGGCATTGAGTTGCACCCGCAAGCGTTCAAACTGATCACCTGTTCCCAGCAATCCCTGGATAGCTCGTTTGACGGTATATAACCCGACACTGGCAGCCACCAGAGCTCCCAATCGTTGAGACAAACGCCCTATACTGCCTGATGCGCGATCTGCATCTCGGGATAATTGCCTGAGGCCGGAACGTTTGAAGGAGTGAGCGGAACTCTTGGCTTTGGCATCCACTTTCTGCAAAGCGGAAGACGTCTCTTTCAGCTCCTTTTGCAGACGCTGCAGCTGAACAGACAGATTCTTATTGGAAAGCCCTGCCTGCTCCAAACTGCCGCGCAGCTCAGATAACTTCTGGCGCTGAGCCTTGTAAGAACGGCTGGCTGACACCACGGATTTACGAGCGGACTCCAGAGAACGCTTAAGAGACCGGGAAGGTTTCTCAGCCTGTTGAAACTCTCTGGCCAGTTTCTCAACCCTGATTTCCGCTTCCCGGTAGGCTTTGCCTGTATCTCGAACGGCTGCTGTCTGTTTTTGGAAAGACGACAGAAGACGATCTTGCTTCTGCAAATCAGACAGTTTTTGTTTGAGGGTTTGGGCTTCTTTGCGGATGGACTCGAGGGTGGTTACTGACTGGAGGACGGTTTTCGATAGGGTATCTTTGGCTTTGAGGACCAGCCGAATGGCGAATTCCTTAATGGATGACATGGTTCTCTCCATGGAATAAAACTAAAACAGTTGAGGAGCGACATCAGTGTCGTGAAAAGGTGGTGGGTGTGGATCTGCAGACTGATAGCCGTCTTACGCCTGAAATGTTTCAGAGATATCCTGTCTCCCCATAATCCGAACAATCAGGACATAATCTTCCTGAATTTGGTAATAAATGGAGTGAGAACCGTACACACTCATACGGTATCCCTTGCGGATATGCTCCACTGCCGGGTAGTGAAGTGGAAAATTCGCTAATTCTGTCAAACGGGCCTGCAAGCTATCGTGGTAATGAAGTGCCTGATCCAGACCAAAGTTATCAATGCCAAACTCAAGGATACGTTCTATATCCAAAGCAGCTTCATTTGATAGCTTATAACTCGCCATTTTTACGTTTTCGCTCCAGTACCTGGGTCACTATGTCTTCAGGAGTTAATTCGCTAATACCACTGTTTTCTCCTTTGATCAGTGCTTCACGAATCGCTTCAAGTTCACTTTTTCTGGATCGGGCTTGTCTGATCAGGTCATTAATGACATCGCTTTTACTACTGTATTCTTTGCTGTCAACCTGAGCCTTGAGCCACTCATCGTTGGGCTCGGTAAACGTGATGCTCTGTCTGGGCATGAGACTCTCTCCTTGGTTCATATATGCACCATATTAGCACCAAAAAAGAAAAGTGCACCTCGTTTATCGCACAGATTTTGTGTTGTCCATCAAAAGGAACACGTGGGAATTTTAGCGACTAGCCCGCCAGATCCAGCTGCATGAAAGAACTCAGCCCATTCCCTGAAATCGCCGTATCCGCCAGCACATCGACTTGTAGGGGAATGCTGGCGAAGTCATCCGAGATAAAACCCAGATTCTGTACCGGAGAGAACTTCACCCGATGCACCCGGATATTGAAGGGCAAGCCCTCCTGAGCATCATTCAATCCTTCCATAAACAAGGTAAACTCCCGCCCGGACTCTACGAGTGCTTGAACCATATTAGCCTTGAGCGGGGTGTAACTAACCTTGATGCCCTGGTCATCAATACCTCCACCTTCAATGACCTGAATGCCAGATTTCATCAGTTGGTAGTCATCACCTTCTACCAATACGGTATCCAGACTGTCTTTTACCGTGATGGTCTGACTCAAATCAGGTAAATGCCCGAAAGGAATTAATTCACCCGCCACACCATAGGTTTCTTGCGCTTCATCAGTCACCGGGGTGATCGCAGCCTCAGTAACACTGCCTCGAAGTGCCAGGGAGATATTACTGGCAGTGAAATCATGGGCTACCAGGTTGGCGGTAATGCCCGACACTCGGCTGATAACATTGCGATTGCCACCACCGCCCAGATAGTTTTTCAGCTCTTTACGATCTTCTTCAAAGCTGAAGTTAAACTCACTGACATTGCCAATGGGCAGCAGTGGTGCGGATTTGTCGTAAGGCTGAATATGGATACTGCCTGCACCAATAAAACTGCGGTCGATGGTGGACATAGAATTCTCCTTCCTTGAAGAGGATTTAAAAGACGGTTTCGAGGGTTAGGGTGATATCTGCAAAGGACAATTGTCCCTGACTGGGAGCAATATCAAACTGGGTTTCAGAGAAGGTCAGCTTGCGGCAATGTTCTGACAGGGCTTTATCATTGCTCAGGGCTTGGCGAATCGTTCTGGAGAGCTCCAGCAAGGCATAAGTTGCCCGGTCATTGGTCGGCACCACAGCGCTGAGATTAAAAAGCCATTGATCTTTACGACGGCTGCCCTGTTGTTGTAACTCACTGATTGATTCCAGTTGCACCAGTACGGCTGGCGGCTTCAGACCCTGTTCAATGCCGGTGGCAGCATAGCCCAACAATACCTGATTACACACTGTCTCCAGAACACCTACCAAAAGGCTAACCAGTTGTTGTTCTGGGTTAAGCATGACCGGCTCCGTTGACGATGAAATTCAGTTCTTGCTGCATCAGGGTGGCAAACCGCTCCAGTAAAATGGGCTGAAGCTTTTCCAGCACCTGAATGGCACTGTTCAGGATCGGCAAAGTCTTCTTTTCCAGGGGCAAGCCCATCCACATCATGCGCCCGGATTTTTTGGAGCGCTGGTATTTATGCCGCCAGTTGGCTTTTCGCCTGAAGACCATCGAGTGTGTAGCATTGACCGGCTGCATTAAAAAAGCCCCTCCCCAGAAATGCTTGCCAGTTCTGACACCTTGTTTGGTCTGTCTGGGTTTGCCCAGATAATGGGCCGGTATATCCCAGGCACCAATCCAGATCACCAGACTATAGCCTTCACTCCCTCGCTCACCCGGTTGCAGGAGATTGACCTTGACCCGGCCCAGCTCTTTTAGCTTCTTTTGAGTAATGCCTTGCTCTCGAGCTAATGCTCTCAGGGTTCGTCGTTCAGCAAAACGGGTTAACTTCCTCAATGATCTTCGAATGGCGAGCTGGAGAGTTTCCGGAGTGTTCTTGAAGTAATGGATCAACTCGTCAATGCTGTCATCCAGCTCAAGCTCCAGCTTCATGGAGTGACCACCAGTTCATTTGACCATCGCCTTTCAGTTTCCGGTCAATGGTCCATTGTTGTGCTGCAGAGATCACCTCATCACCTCGACTCACCTTTACATCATTGGGCAATGCCAATGTAGTGACCTCTTGCAACACCTGTTCATAAGGACCGGTAGGCATCAGCTCCCGAGTCAAAATGCCCGTCACTTCCAGCCTACTGTCATCTGACTTTTTCAATGTGACAACCTCCCCAAAGGTAGCCAGTACCTGCCGATTCAGATCACTTAGCTCATCTTGCATTTGATCACGGCTCTTGGCTTAAGACAGATGGGCAGTGGGTTGGACTGAGTGTGGACCTGCACGCCTTTATCGAAGTCGAGAATTTTCTGTTTCGCGTACCGTGGCAGACCAATGGTATTCACGGTTTCGATAAAGTCCGCTGGGGCAAACCAGGTGCGGAAGATGCCGGTGCCTTCCGGGATCACGTAAGCTTCATCCGGTTTAATGAAAGGAATATCGCCTACCTGTCCACGATACTCTTCCCAATCGATATCACCGAACCGGAATCCGGTCTTGGGATCATTGCGCAGTAAAACGCTGTCCTGATAGCGATGGTAAGCATCTTTGACGTAATCGTGTCCGACCAGAGCATCATAAAAATCAGCACCACAGAAGGCTCTTAATCCAGTGTAAGGCTGAGCGCCCAGAGCCGTGTCTACCTTCCTGCGAAGAGCCACACACTCTAACCGGATATCCGTTTCAGCCGCACTGAATTTAAAGGTATGGGTTTGCTGAGTGACACCGAATTCCTGAAACAGGTCGTAGATCACACTGGTACCATCGGCATCGAGAATCTGTCCCTTGATGGCTCCCAGTCGAAGGTGCTCCAGGGTCACTTCATGATTGGCATTCATGGACGACAGTCGATCATTAACCACCGTTTTCACCCCTTCCAAAGCACTCTCAGAACCAAAGGCCCGGACATTGCGCACCTCGTCAGCAATGATGGTGGAGTCATAGGGAATATGAGGGATCACAAAACTGCGTACCTTGCGCTTGCCTCCGCGAGCCTGGGCAGCCGGAGCACCCCGCTCGGAAGTGGGTAGCAGGATCAATTCACCATTCCGTGACTCCACAATGGCTGTGGTGGTGTTAATGCCACTTTCAGTAAACAGCCCCAGTTCACCGATACGCCCAGGCTTATAGGGCATATCGTTCAGAGTTGCAGTCAGGCTGGTAAGACTGAAGGCATCGTTGTTAAAAATATCCAGCAAGTTCATCCCTGCTCTCCTGTCCTGAGAATGATATCCAGTGACGACAGCTCCTCAACCGCCGTCGTTTTTTCTTCGTCAGTGATGCCTTCCGGCCAGACCAGTAACTCCTGATCCACTTCTGCCAGTCGGGCAATGATGACGCCCTCGCCGCCTGTGGCATCGGTAATGACATGATCCCAAAGCACTCCAGCCGCCATTTGCAAACCTGTGACAGCTGCCGGATCAATAGGGCCATAAACATCTGTAGAGGTATTCTTGCCAAGAATGGTTCCGGGCAGTAGCGCCAGATCTGGAGCCAGTTCGACCAGCTCGCGGCTGATGCTGTTGTTTCCTTCGGACACGATAAATTCGCCAGCATGCACCGGCTCTGTCATCACAGGCATGGTTCAGTTCCTTTGAGTGAGAAAGGGAAAATTAAGAAAGGGTGAGTGGTTTCAGGCTGCCGATTGACCGTTACGCTTGCGGTAAACGGCCTGGGTATCCACCAGAGGCTGGATTTTTTTATCCTGCTGATTGGGTGTCAGCTGGTTATTGATGCTGTCGTCATCCTGCAAGAGCAGATCAAACAGCTCAGTGCGTACCTGAGCTTCCGTCTTGCCAGACTGGATAAACTGTCCGGCTCGATCTTCACAGTGCGCTGCTGCACACAGGGATTTGATCGTTTCACATTCCGCCAGGCGAGCTTTGACGTCTTCGACACCCTGTTGCTGGCGGACAAAAGTTTCAGCCATTTCCGGGTAACCGGCCTGATTACACAAGGTCATCACTGCCAGGGCATGAGCGCCTTTATCCCCATTTTCAGATTCAGAGTTTGCGGGCTGAGGTGGATGCATAAAGCTGGAAAGATCAAAATGGGCCGCCATTTTTACCGGCGCTTCCACCTCATCAATCAGGCCATGGCCTTGGGCTTCAGTGGCGGTGAACCAGGTCTCCTCATCCATTAGTTTCAGCATGGCTTTCAGATCCAGTTCACAGCGATTGCAGTAGGTCTGGGCAATGACCTCCGTGGTTTTGTCCAACGTATCCGCCATTTTGCGCAGCTCACCGGCATCACCTCCGACCCAGCCGAAAGGATTGTGAATCATTAGCAAGGCATTTTCAGCCATATGTATGGTGTCGCCTGCCATAGCAATGACACTGGCGATACTGGCCGCCAGCCCTTCAATCCGGACATGGATGTTAGCCTTGTGGTAACGCAGGGCGTTGTAAATGGCGACTCCGTCAAACACTGAGCCACCGGGGCTGTTGATCCGAACGGTAATGTCATCCGTGTCCAGATCTTTCAGGCTGCTGACCAGTTGCCGGGCAGATAAGCCTGCCCAATCGCCAATTACATCGTAAATCAGCAACTCCGCCGGTTGGCCGGACTGATTTTTCAACGTGAACCAGGCCCGGTTCTTATTGAGCGGCTTTTTGTTCATCGTTCTCGGGTTCCTCTTCCATGATGGTGTTGTTTATTCCCTGAGTTCTGGGATCACTGTCGTATTGCAGCTCCAGCTCGTCGGCTCGCTGGTTATCTGCTGCGATCTCATCGTCAATTTGTTCGCTGTCGTAGCCTTGTTCAGACACCACTTCCGAGCGAGATTTAAAACCGCTGCGGACTGCCAGATTCTGGGACTGCACATCCTGAACCGGATGAATATAAGCCCAGCCCTGGGGAATCCATTTCACCTTGCGATAGTGCGTTGGGTTTCGATGAAAGTCCGGGGCTGAAATCGCCCCACTGAGTACGGCCAGTTCCAGCCATCGTTTCCAGACCGGGCGACAAAGTTGGAATACCATCAAATTATGCTGGATCTGTTGAATACGACGGCGGAACTCATTAAGCACCACCCGTAAAGCCCGGTCACTGACGCCTTTCATATCGCCGGACAGGATCTCATAAGGCAGGCCAATACCCGCCGACACCGCCATCAGTTGCTGACGGATAAAGTCTGGGTAATTGCTGGCCGCTCCCGGTGGTGTGTTAAACGTTATTTCTTCACCCGGTGACAGCTCCTGCATGGTGCCCGGTTCCATCGCTACCATAGGAACACCTTGCAGGTCATAGACAATGGGCCGACCAGTCAGCGGATCGACCTTTTCCGTTTCCGGAGCCGGTTTGGTGATAAAGCCGGTGAACAGGTTGGCGATTTCCTGCCGAAGCAGCGTGGCATCATCGAATTTGTCCAGGTGATACATTCGAAGCAGTACCTGGCTCAATAAAGGTTGACCACGCAGCTGGCCTGGCCGCAGCAGTTCATAAAGATGCAACACCTGATCGGCAGGCACCCGTCGCAGGTCGGCAGTATCCAGTGTGGTGTAATCCGAAGGATGCTGCTTGTGCATCCAGTAAGCGACACGCTGCCCGATGGCATTAAACTCAATGCCTGCACGGATCTTATGACCCTTTTTCAGATCATCGTGGTAATCCCAGGGGACAAACTCCGCTTCCAGCAATTGCAGCTGCAGCGGCACACTCAAACCATTGCCGGGTTTGCGAGGACGGAAGCGAACAAAGCACTCTCCGGCCTCCAGTACCGAGCGCATGGCCAGAGCCTGCTGGCCATAAAAATCGAGCTGGCCATCGGCATCGGATTCATCGGTCCAGTCCAGAAACAGGGCCTGTAACTCTTTACGAAACCCATCATCCCGGGCTTCTGACTTGGGCTTGATGCCAGTGCCGACAATATTAGCGACCAGCTTTTCCAGCCCGGAAGCGGCCCAGGGATCATTACGAATCGCAGCCCGAGAGCGGTTGATCAGGGTTCCAAGATTTCCGGTCAGTGAATTATTGGGGCCGGTAGAAGGCGCAATCCAACTCTGACTTCTTCGCCCCTGACCTGCCGAGGTATAAGCCAGGTTTTTCAGTTCGGGCAGTAGCCAGCCTGCAATACGTTGTTTCAAGCCCATTCAATCATTCCCGAAAGCTGTGCTAATGTAAAAATCACTATGAAAAAGAAAACAGACACCGACTGGAAACGCTTGGAAGCAATGTCAGATGAAGACATTGACACCTCTGATATCCCTGAGCTGGGCGATTATTTCTTTGATCACGCTGAACAACATTCCTTCCATGATGAACCGCTGACTTGGAGGCAAAGGTTCTGCCTTTCACTTCGCCTATGGTTTATGTGGCTACCAGCTCTCATTGTATTTTTAGGAACCTGCTACTTTTTGTGGGCCGAATCCACATTATGGTTAACAGACCCCATACTGGCTTTTGCTTGTGCAGCCTTCATAGCTCTTTTTGCCACCGTCATTTGGTTTTGTATCCTTTTCGGCTTGGGAAATTAAATACCCTTTGACGAATAGACCCCATATTGCCGGGGTCGCTTCTGTTGCTTGATCAATTCCCGCTCAATGGCCTGCAGTCGCTTTTCCATTTCTGAGAAACTGGCATACTCCACTTTGCGACCTTCAAATTCTACGGTGCGGGTTTCTCTCAGTAACACGGCTCGTTTCAAAGCCTGATATTCAGCTTCTGTGATCATGCGTTATCCATTATTCAGGTAGCTACTGCGAGAAAATCGTCGGGATCGGGCTTGAGTCAGAGCCTCTGATTCAGACGCTTCTACCCTGATTTCTGGCTCCGGACGTTGAGCAGCCAACTGCTCCAGATCCAATCCCCGGTGTTGCTGCAAAATACGCACTGCCGTCAGGGCATAAACCCGACAGTCCAGCGCTTCATTACGCTTCTTGCGAGCATCCCATTCAAAATAAGCGACCCCGTGCTTATACTTGCGAACCTTCTCTTCTGCCGTGGCCTGCTTGAAGTAATCTTCATCAAAACAATCCTTCACCGGCCAATGGCAATAGCCAGCGCCAGGTTCAAGAATTCGGTAACGCTGATAGATCAGTTCTTTGGCCGTGTCGGTGCCCACCAGAGTCAGGTAGACGCCTTTCTTGTTTCGTGTTTTCGGGAAAGTGGCGATGGGTTTGCCAGACTGGGATGCACCCTTGATCGGGATCAGCCAGTCAGCACCTTGCTTGCGGGAGAAGGCGTAGACCTCATCGGTAAAGTGACCGCCTGAGTCCACACAAATCTGGGCGAGGTTCATCAATACCCCATCCTGCCGCCGATAAGTCGTTCTGAGTTTGTCTGCCAGAATCTTCCAGATTTCCGGGCGACTCAGATCGCCATAGAGCCGGATGTAATCAATAGACCAGCTCTCTTCACCGGCACCCCAGCCCACTACTTCATACTCCACCCGGTCATCCTGAACATCGATACCGCAGGTCAGCACTTCTACTGGCCAAGGTACTTCAGCAACATAGTGCTCACGACGCTGGTAAAGTAATTCGTAATCGACGGTTTCTCCGGCTTCCTGCCAGGTCTGGCCCAACACGGTATTGGTCCAGTCTTTCAAGAGAACCGGATCATCTTTGGCCGCCAGAAAATCCGCTACTGCATCTTTCCAGCTGTACCAGCCATTAGGGCTGTAGAGTGAATTCAGATGGTAGCCCCGGATTTTGCCGTCACTCTCTGGATTCTGAGGCTCCCACTGCCCATTCTCCAGTAATCTGGGTTTGTTATGTTCCTGCATACGATGTTGACACTGGATGCATTCAAAACAAGCCGTTTCCGGGTTCTGGTTTTCAAACTTTATCTGCTGCCACTCAATGGGTTGCATGTGCCCACAATTCACACAAGGCACATGGTATTGTCGCTGGTCACTGGCCTGATAAGCCGATTCAACCTTGCTGGCCCCGGCAATATTAGGTGTTGACACCATCAGGATTTTTCGATTGCGGGAAAACGTCGCCGTCCGTTTAATGGCCAGATTGATAGGACTGCCTTCCCCATCTACATCATCTTCGTAGGCATCCACTTCATCCAGAAACAGAAAGCGGGCAGGCATGGAGCGTAAGCCTGTGGCGGAGTTGGCTCCGGTGATGATCAGTACACCATTAGGAAACTCCTTCACCATCTGAGTATTGCCAGAATCCCGGGAACGAGGGTCTTTCACCCGCTCCCGCAAAATCGGCATCTCTTCAATCATCGGCGCTATGCGCTGCTTGGAGGTTCTCTTGGCCATATCCAACGTCGGCAGCACATACATCATGGGACCGGGCGTATGATGGATCACATAGCCCAGCCAATTATTGCCACATTCGGTGCCACCGACCTGTGCACCTTTCATAAAAACGACACGTTCCACATTCGAAGAGGGTGACAGACAATCCATAATTTCTTTGAGGTAAGGCGTCCGAGCGGTTCGCCAGCGTCCGGCCTCTTTGGCCGCTTTCATTGGCAGAATGCGATATTCATCGGCCCACTCTGAAACGGTCAGTCGTGTGTCAGGTTTCAGACCTGCAAAAAAACCATCCAGATAAGGTGAAGTCATGGGCCACTCAACTCAGAAAGGATTGCTTCCAGTTCATCCATCAACAGCTGCCGTACTTTGCGAGGATCGGTTTCTGCCGCCAGGACATCGGCCTGTCGATCCGGGATGCCCAACAAAGCATCCCTCAGCATTCTTGCTGCCCGGTAAGCATCTTCTCGAACTTTGCTGGCTTCGGTGAGCTTTCCGGCCTTTTCCTCGTACTCCATCTTCGCCATCTTGGCCCTGAAAGCTTCCCGCATGGTTCGAGCCGTAACGAAATCCACCGCCTGTCTTGAATCAGTGGGGACCACTGGCAGGGTATCTCGGGAAGCAGGTTTTCTCAGCACAGTCGAGGGCTCAGACTGGGCCTGGATGGCCTTCAAGGCCTCATCCGGATTGACCTTGCCCTTGTGCAGACGAATCTTGCCGGACTTGACCAATTTGGCCACATATTGGCGGCTCCAGCCTTGACGTTTGGCGAATTCCGATTGCGAGATGAGTGTCATAGCGATCTGTATAACCTCCTCTGTCCCGCTTTGGCCGGATGCGCCCTCCTGTTTCCGACAAGCTATTGATTATTAATAGTTTTTTCCTTGATAACCACCGGTTATGGAGCCTTACTGTACATAACGCAAACAAGCATCAAAAAGGAAACAGGCCATGAATAAGAAGACCGAACAAGCCCTGGAAAACATCGCCCAAAAGACCCTGCTAATGGACACCCTCAAAACCCGAAACACTTCGGAAGACTTCGAGGAAGTCGCCGTCTGGCAAGTCAGAAAGGCTTTGGAACAGGCTTATCAATTGGGCCTGAAACAAGGCCAAAAACAATAACCCCAAAAGGAGAAGCACCATGAAAACGACAAAACTCACTGCTACCCAAGAGACTGTTCTGAAGCAAGCCGCTGAGACAGGAACTCTCCATACCTCCGCACTCACCTTGAAGGGTGGTGCCCGGAAGAAAGTGCTGGACAGTCTGACCAGCAAAGGCTTTCTGATCCCCATGAAAAAGGCTGACACCTACGACATCAGTCCGCAGGGCAAGGCAGCCATTGGCCTCCCGGTAGACGACCAACCTGCTCGGAAAGGCAAGATCCGCACTGGCATCAAGCTCCATAAGGTGATTGAGCTGCTGAGCCGACCCGAGGGCGCTGAGATCGACGAAATCATGCGCGAGACCGGCTGGCAGCAGCACACCGTTCGCGGCACCTTGGCAGGAGCCTTGAAAAAACGACTGGGGCTGACCATTGAATCTGAGAAGCCTGAAGGCAAGGATCGCATTTACCGGATCACCGCCGGGCTGGAAGCGCTCTTTCAGGGTGAGACTTCATGAGCACCCGCTCCTGAATTGCAAGGCGGCTGGTGACGGTCGCTATTGCTCCATTCATGAGCAGTTTATAAATCACAAAAAAAGAAAATCCCCGCACAAAGCGAGGCCTGAAGAGAACAACCGGGGTCGTTATAAAGTCCCTGGCATCCTGCTTTTTTTCTTAGGGCTTCCGTCGGTTCACATCACTGTGACACCGTATCACTTCATCCCTGGGATAATGATTCACTCAACTAAAGGTCTTAGCCTGATTGTTGATGGCTCCATTTTAAGCACTATGCCATTTCCTCCAACCCGCTGAGATACTGAAAACAATGCCAATCTCCCGTATACGGACATAAAAAATATTGCTCGGAGCAAAATGACAAGTGCTGATTATCAGCAGTGAGCGGTTTTTATTATTATTTTGGCTGTGTTTATTCTTATCCAGAGAGCTGGCGTTTAGTGTTCTTATTGCCAGACTCCGAAACAATCCACCCTGAATAGCGGCAGGCTACGTATTTACCGAAACAAAAGAATTGATCTGGATCAACGAATTCTGGTTGACAATCTGAACGTCAACCGGGAGTAAGCAGGTTGACAGAAAATAATTTAGTTGACGTTGAAACCCTTATGGTTACTGGCCTGCATGAGATTATGTCAACCGCTGTCAACCCCGATTTTCACTCTGTCGCTGGCGCTTTTCCGCGCTGATGCATACCCGCACTAGAAGACGCCTCCCAGGGACCCCGGAAAAGCCGTCAGAAGATGTTTATCAAGCGTTCTCTTCGATCCCGAGACGCTCCCTGTATTTAAAAAGAAGCTCTCAGAGCGGCTTAAATTAAGCCTCAGCCTTTCCATGTTCTTGTCACCTTTCTTCCTTTAGCAAACACAACTACCACTGAACTTATTTGTAGATTTATTGTCAAAAGTTACCGATACAGGCAATGAGGAAACAGGGATGATCTCAAGCATTGATACAATGGTTAAACCACTCCAAAACAAACAGCTATCAACGGAGCTTTTAGAGCGAGCCAAATACAAAGGCTTTCGTGTTGAAGCTATCAAAGGTCTTTCTGATGAATCCTATTCTGTTAACTTTGGAAGGTCTGAAAACTACAAGATTCCACGATCTCATAGGACTTTCATGAAAACTTTTCTTCGTGATACCCAATCACAAAGGATTTCGGATAGATATAAAGATGACGTGATATTTGAATTACACAGCATTAGAAATAGAAAGCTGGCCGGTTTCGTTTCTTTAAAAAAGACAGCAGACTGTAAGCCTTCTGAGCTTTGGCTGAGCAAGCTTGCTGTCACTCCCAGTTTCCAGGGTAAAAAGCTGGGTTCATACCTTTGTGACTGCGCTATGGATTACGCAAAAAATGCAAATATCTCAACACTGAAGCTACTGGCAGCAAGAGATGTTGTTGGCTTCTACCAAAAAAAAGGCATGAAAGTAGTGGCTGGCGGTTGTTCATCCTTGTCAGAGGTACACGCTTATATCAAGCCTGTATCGAAAATAGAAACCTCTGCTTCATCCTATTTGGACTTACACATCCCAACTAACCGAACGACCAGACACGTTCCATTAAAAGAACTCAGTTAGTGTTTAATTGTGCTGACCACCTTTTCCAGTCCCCGGCTGGCTATGTATCCGCCAATACCCATCTGGATAATGCTGAACAGTTTCAGTTCCACTGCCTCAGTTAGATTCGGTGCTGACCAACCCATCCAGCGACACACGACTAATGCCGTAAAGACCAGCATCACCATGGGTCGCCAGTTCCTTTGCAGCCAGCTTTCACCCTGAGCTTCGGCTTTAACAACGCCAGCCTTTTGCTCCAGTTCATTCAGCTCACCGTTGAGCAGCATCTTGCTCAATTCCGCTCTGGCTTCCCTGGCTTTGTTAGCATCAGGAAAAAGCTTGTCGATGACCTTCCCGATCACCGGGATGGCAGCCACCAGACTCACCGTTTGCCTCCCAGCAGTCCTTCCTGTCTGAGCCACTGGTGCACATCAAAGTTGGGACAGGTCTTCACCTTACTAAAGTGATGATGACCATGCACGACAGCGTTTGAATAAATAGATTGATGGCCAGCCACCAGAAGCTTCAGCATTCGCTTCTGTTCCGGAGTGAAGTTATCTTCTGGCTCATTGTGTTCATTCAGGCCACCCACCAAACAGATGCCAACACTCTCATGGTTGTGGTATTTCACATGAGCACCCCAGTCTTCAATAGGACGACCCTGCTTTACGGAACCATCCCTCTCAATCACCCAATGGTAACCAATATCGAGAAAGGCCCGCTCCATGGTGTGCCAACGTTTGATGTCGTCAAAAGTAACGTGTTGGTTGGCTCGGGTGTCCGAGCAATGAACGACGATGTAATTAGTTTCCTTACGCTTGCCCATGACTCATCCCCTGAGTTTATGTTTTAAGAAAGTAAGCCAACAGGCCAATAGCAGCAGTCAGCACGATCCAACCGAAGCGCTCGATATAGCCCAGCATCACACCCCGGCGACTGGCCTGAAACTCCAGTTTTCGGATGCGTTTCTCCTGCTCGTCCAGGCGTTCATCCTGACGGGTAAGGTTGTTGGTCTGGTGAGTGATTCGTTCCTCGATCATGGACAGACGGGAAACGGCATCGCTCAGTTTGTCGAGCTTGGAATCAATCTGATCCAGTCGCCTTGAAAGTTCTTCCATGTCTTTCTTCTCTGGTTTGTTCAAAGGTCAGATGATTGGATTCAAGATAGGCCTCCTTGCCTGTGTACTCCTCCCATCGACGCACGATGACATCCACGTATTTGGGGTCCAGTTCGGTGAGCCGGGCACTGCGGTGTGACTTTTCGCAGGCAATCAGTGTGGAGCCGGAACCGCCAAACAGATCCAGCACAATGTCGTGGGTTTTGGAAGAGTTGCGAATAGCTCGCTCTACCAGCTCGACGGGTTTCATAGTGGGATGAAGGTCATTCCTGGCAGGCTTGCTGAAGAACCAGACATCACCCTGATCTCTGGCTCCACACCAGAAATGTTCGTTGCCTTCCTTCCAGCCGTAGAGGATTGGCTCATACTGTCGCTGATAATCGGAGCGCCCCAGGGTGAAGGTGTTCTTGGCCCAGATGATAAACGTGGACCACTTGCCACCGGCTTCCCGGAAAGCTTTCTGGAGCGTATCCAGTTCAGACGACGACATGCAGATATAAATCGCCCCCTTGCAGACTCCGAGCAGGTTGGTCATGGCGGCCAGCAGGAAAGCGTGGAACTCAGAGCCGAGATTGTCGTTTTTGATCCGGCGATCTTTTTTGGCTTGGGTGTTTTTCTCAGGGTTAGCGTAGTCAACGTTGTAAGGTGGATCGGTGAACACCATATCCGCCAGCTGGCCTGCCATCAGGGCTTCCACATCGGCTTGTTCGGTAGCACTGCCACACAGCACCCGATGGCTTCCCAAAATCCAAAGATCACCCAACTGGCTGGCGGGATGCTCTTCCGGTTCAGGAATTTCATCATCATCGGTCTGCCCTTCTGGTTCGTCCACCAGCAACAGACCTTCCAACTCCTCATCGGAAAAGCCCATCAGGTCCAGGTCAAAATCCAGGGCATCCAGTTCTGCCAGTTCCTGCTTGAGCAGTGCTTCGTCCCAGCCTGAGTTGGCCGTGATCTGGTTGTCGGCAATGATCAGCGCCCTGCGCTGGGTTTCACTCAAGTGCCCCAACACAATCACCGGCACGGTTTCCATACCCAGCTGCTTCGCCGCCATCAGACGACCATGACCGGCTACGATGACATCGTCACTGCCCACCAGCACCGGATTGACAAACCCGAACTCCTCGATGGACCGGGCAATCTGGTCCACCTGCTCATCGGAGTGAGTGCGAGCGTTGTTGGCGTAGGGCACCAGGGTGGCGACGGGGCGATGTTCTATGGCTTCGACAAGGATTCTGGCCATGGTTCTTCCGTGATTTCCAGACGTAAAAAAACCTCAGACCGGGGAGGTGTGAGGTTCAGGTGCACTTCGCTTCGAGCTTAGCGTTAATTCTTGTCAAATTTGGCAAAAGTGTCCAATCCTCCATATACGGACTTTAAGCGACAACGACAGACAAACGCCTCTTTAAACACTCTACACGGGTCAAATTACCCTGAATTTTTTTGTAAAATGTGGATAGAAATCCGGTTTATGGCCTTGCACCAGTGCCCATAGGCTGTTTTTCGATTCACCCCGAGGTCGTCAGCAATCACTCGCCAGGGCAATCCCGAAGCACGAAGCCAGATCAGCTTGCGTTCCTCCTCGCTGACCCATCGCAACCAGCGCATACACTTCACCATGCGATCCACTTCGTCTTCCGAGGGCTCAGGCAGTCTCAGGATTTTGTTTTCTCCCTGGTAGACCTCCCAGCGGTTGGGATTGATCTCCGGCCAGAAAGCGGAGTACCGGAGATTAATACCTGACGACACTCGTCGTGCCACCAGCCAGGCTTCCCGATAGCGATGGGCCAGTTCATCCTTGCACTCCATGACTTCAGCTCCTGTGGTTTTGTTATACAGGCAAGGCCGACCTGAAGGAGGCTCGCCTGTATATATTTATATATACGGTGTTGTTGAATTCTGAAAACTAGAAAATATTGCTTAATAAACAATCACTTACAGACTTCGGATTCCAGAATTCGGAAAAGCTGAGTTGAATTCTAAAAAGCCCACATAACCGTTTGAAATCCTTTTAAAAATAAGTTCTCAACCAGATTTCAATTTTTTTGAATTCTGCGAATTCTGAAATCTGGCCGAATTCTGAAAGGCCATTTTCAGTCGGTTTCTGACTTCTACAGGGCGTCCTGGTAAACCCAAACATCCGGATTTTCGACAGGCAGCAATGTGCCAGTATTGGGGCATTTGAAATCCGTTGGCCTGATGCTGCATAATGCCTCGCCATCCACGCCATAGGCCATGCCATCAACACATAAATACCCCAGTTTGCTGCGCTTTGGAGCAGGCAAATTATACTCGTCATAATCCCGGAAAAACTTGATATAGCCTTTGGTAGCCAACACCTGAATTCGATCATAGATGGTCGTTTTGCCACCCAGGCCCAGCTGGTTTTCAAACTGCTCAGAGAACTGGTTAACGGTGAACACCCTGCCTTTCAGTGCTTCCTGGTAGAGCAAGTTAACGATCACTTCCCGCTTCCTGATGCGCTCTGCATCGTGCTTCTTGCCTAACTCTTCACCCGCCAGACGCATACTGTTGGGAGGTGCTTCCCGCCATTGCCCATCTCTTTTGATGATCCTCTGAGCTTTCGGTGAAGGACCATTTCTCAACTCGTAATACAGCATCCGCTCGGGCTCCAGCTCTTCCGGCCTGAACAGCAACATCCCGGAGGTGTAGTAACCTCTTAGGCTGCCAGCCCCGGAAAGCGCCTGAAAAGGATCTTCCTCAAGCTGTCGTTTACTCATCTTTCGGGTGTGGTGAACGAGCACTATGCCTGCGTCCGGGTTGACGATATCCCGCAGTTGCTCCACTCGCTCCTTGAGAAAAAATAGCATAGCGTTGTTATCATTTTCGCTGCTGCCGTCCGGCCCCGGATCGAACACATTCCTGATGGGGTCAATAACAATGACATCAGGTCCTTCAGAAAAAGCCTGCTGAATCGCTCTGGCGATGATGGGCAAGCCCACCGCATTAAGGATCAGTTTTAACCGGGCTGTCATCACCAGGTTCTCTCGAACCCGGTTAAGCTGGAAGTCCTTGAGAGGTAATTGCTTCACCCGCTCACGCAGATAGTGGTATTGCACCTCGGCCTGTAGATAGAACACCTTCAGGGGACGACTGGGGCGCATATCCAGGAAGGTCAAGCCTGCCGACATATGCGCGAGAAGGTTAAGCAGGAAGTCACTCTTGCCTACCTTCGGAGCACCACCCAGCACCAACATGCCACCAGGCGTCAATATCCTCGGAGACAACAAATCCTCTGGCATGGGGGATTCATCATCCAGCAACTCACCAAAACGATAGACGGGCACAGACTCCTTGATCGTCTTTCGTCGTGTGGTAATCATCCATTGACGAATATCGAATGCCTCTGCCACAGCATCTGCTGCGTCCCACTTCTCAGGTTGCTGCTCAGGTGGTTTTAAGATAATGACGGAGGCCGCACCAGCATCAGAAATAGCCTGTGCCGCCTGCTGGGCGTAAAGCAATCCAGCCTCATCATGGTCGGGCCACACCAGCACTCGTTTGTTTTTAAGCGGAGACCAGTCCGTTTTATCCGTTGGAGCCTTGGCACCGTTCATGGCAGTTGTAGCACAATAACCAGTATCAATCAGTGCCTGAGCTGCTTTCTCACCCTCCACCAGCAGTACTTCGTCCGCTACCTTGATGCCCGGCTGGTTATAAAGCGGTCTCGGATTAGGAGCTTTGGTTTTACGGGTCTTGACGTCCCAGGGTCTGAACTCCTTTCCATCTGGTGTGTCATAACGGTAAACACAAGCAATCAAATTGCCTTCGGCATCTTGGTAGTCCCACTTGCCTGTGTGATGACCCAAGTCTTCATATTCTTCCTGGTGACTAACCGTAGCTGGTGGCGTGAATGACGGCATACCCAGCCACTCCGCCATGAGCTCTACAATTTCTGGAAAGTCCCTTTGAGGATCAAGAGACTGATGCGCTGCGGTCAGACTGATAATGTCACCGCCTTCACCGCTTTCAAAGTCGTGCCAAAGTCCACTGCCCAGCTTCACTTCCAGGCTCTTGCCCTTCTTGCCCTGGACGTTGCCCAATACAAACTTCTGACCTCGTTTTTTGCCATTGGGAAAGAGCCAGGCCAGGTACTCTGGCATTCGTTCCTGAATACGACGCTTAACGTCTTCCGCATCCCGTTTCTGCATCGTGCCCTGCTCTTGGGCATCGTTAAAATCAAGCCATTCGTTTTTCATTGTCACAGTCCCTGTAGGGAAAAGCCCACCCGCAGGTGGGCGTGAGGGCCTTAATCCCACTGGTTGTTGTAGCTTTCAGCCGGGTGAGGCGCTGAGTCCGGAGGACTGTAGAGCTGGGATTGCAGTTGAGCCTGAGGGTGGCCACCCAGCTGATTAGCAGGTGGATTCCCCTGAGGAGCAACCTGACCAAACATCAACTGGGCATATTGCTTGTGCTCCGGTGTGATGGCCTGCTTGATGACATTTTTGGGGTCGTCATACTGATCCTTTTCAGTACTGATTTTGGCGACGAACTCAATACCATCCAGCTCTGACAACGATTTCAACTGTCGGGCTTTATAAGCCGGTGGACTGTTATCCTCGGCCTTGATATTGCGGGCGGATTGCAAAACACCCCGGACAAAAGACCGGCCCATGTTTTCCCACTCCGGACCTTTGGGGCTGTGCATCCCGATCAGTGACCAAATCTTGCGCCTGGCGTACTGGCCTTCCAGCACAGTGAACTCAGCATTGAGGTAGATAGCTCCGGTATCGCCGCAAGTAGCATAACCACCGGTCCAGCCCATTTCGGGCTTGTCGTAGCCTCCTGGCTTGAGGGTCATACGTACCTTGACCAGAGTGCCTGAAGGAATGACATCGTAGCTGCCCTGATCGGTAGCATCGTTAAAGTCGTTCCAACGTGTCATAGCTCTTTGTTGGCTCATGGTTATTTCTCCGTTCCTTGAGGTTGAGTTTCAAACTGAACAGGCTGCCTTGACCCACTGCGGATCTTGGTAAACAGCTGTCCGAGATGGGGCGGTTCGTATACATCCAGACGACCGCTGCGATCCTTGGCCGGGTAGCCATAGGGGTTAAGGGTTTGGCAAACAAAAGTACGACGCAGGTTGCCTTCTTCATCGGGCAGACTACCCAGGGTGATCACTTGGTCAACGATGCCGGGAAGCTCCAGACCGGTTTTACTGCCTTCAATCTGCGGCTGGTGGAGCTTGCGGTTAAAGTCGTCCACCCGCTCCTCGAGGATGGCGACAAAGACCACATTCTTTCCCCTTGCGTGTTGCAGGTGGGTCAGGGCTGCAATCATCTCCTGACCGTGGAGGCCATAAGCGCCCCGAGTATCCGGCTTGCCGGTTTTCTCGGAGAACGCCTGGGGCTGGCCTTTGCACCACTGGAAGCAGAGTCGGCCCAGAACTGTGATGGAGTCGATAAAGTAGGTGTCGTATTTCTCCAACGACTCAGGGTCACCATACTTGCGACACACAGCCTCATAATGTGCTTTCGAGTACACCTGGTCGTCCCGAAGCGCTGGGTTAGGACCCGCCAGATAGACGGCAAAGTTTCGGAACTCCGGCCAAGTGGCTGGTCGAAGGGCATCACCGGGCCATTCCTGCACCGCCAGATCACCCGCTTCCAGATCCACAAACAAAGTGGTGTCCGGGTTAAGGCTCAACAGCTGGGTGGTTTTACCCACCCCACTGTTGCCCAGCAGCACGCACTTGATGCCCTTATGCTCCTCGCTGCGCTGGTCTGCATTGAGAATGGGAAGGCTCATTTCACACCTCCCACCAGCCGGTAAGTGCAACGACCTGGCTTCACTTGCAAAGCTGGCTCGAAGGATCGACGAATCTCTTGGGGCCAGAGATCAAACTTCTCCTGAGGCACCGAGTAGTGAACATCCAGGAACTCAGATGGGTCTTCACCCTGTTCCTGAATCCGCTGGGCTATTGTCTTCAGTTTCTGCTGATCCCAGTTGACTTCTCTGGGCAAATCCACCAGCACACGCGTTCCTTCGTCATCAAAACTGATGGTTCCGAAGTCCTGCTGCAACTGAGCTCGAACCTGGGAAGCCTTGTAGACATACTTGTAGGCGATCACTGACTCCAGCCAGTCTTTTTGCAGCTGGAGTTGCGCCAGGGCTTTATCCGTATCCCTGACCAGCGTCGCCAACTCCGCTCCGGAACGAGCTGCCAGTTCTGCGATTCCCATATTCTGGATGTTTTCCAGCTCACTGCTCATGACTCACCCTCCTGTTCCATCACCGGTGAGCCCACTGCGTTATAGAGCCGAGACTGCTCGTACTCCAGAACATCCGACAGGCGATACAGGATTCTGGCTCCGATCCGCATAAAGCGGGGACCGGTGCCGTCCTGTCGCATTCGGGCCAGAGACTTGATGCTGATATTGAGGCGTTTGGACAGCTGGAGTGAGTCCAGATGAACCACCTGATTTTCAGGTGTAGGACAAAGTGTAGGAGCAACGGCTCCCGGTAGTGTGTCTTGCATGATGACCTCCGTGCTTTTCGTGTTCATGCAAGACTGATACTGGGGGAATTACTGTAGGAGAAGTGTAGGAGCTGTAGGAGAAACTGTAGGAGGAGGTTTTTTGCTGAAATTAATGCAAAAAAAACCGGCTCAGGGGCCGGTATTAATGTCATTGTGATTTATTGATCAAGCTTCAGATGTTTGAAACATCTCCAGTTCTTCAAAAGCCTTTAACCAACATCGTCCTGAAGCTCCTGGCTCGTAGCCGATAAAATCTCTCCAGCGAGGTTCCTTGTGGAAGAACTGGCTGAGATTACTGGAACTGGACTCTTCCAGGAGTAACTGGGTCAGAATTCGAGGAGCCCCTCTTTTACCGGCCTGCACCAACTGATTCACCAGCTGGCAACGGGCTGGCCCACCTTTCAGTAGCCAGGGATCAAGGCCCAACACTCTCAGTATCCCGTTATGCTCATCCCAGATAATGCCTTCCCGCTCCAGTCTTGCCTGATCCGGATCAACATACGAAAGAAAGCGATTATAGTCGACAGCGACCGGACCTTTCGGCAATAACTCATCCAGAGGCAGTAACTGAAACCCAGGAGGTAAAATCATATAGCGGGACTTGGGCTTTTGGCTGGAAATCACTACACAGGAGGATAAGGATTGTGCAAACAAACAGTCAGCAATGTCATCAAAATTCGGGTTCAGCTCTCGAACCAGTAATACAGTGACGCCTTTGATCTCTCCCAGCTTCCAGACCCGGTCGTCCAGTATGGGTACTGCCTGATCCAGATTGAGCTTTTCAGCCAGCCACTCAGGGAACCATTCCATTCGGAATTTGTACATCCTCAACTCATCGTCTGTGACCTTTTGGCAGCCGTTGTAATAGTAGACAAACTCATCCTTGACCCTGTGTACCTGACGATAGCCGTCCTGCAAGTCATCAGGATAATCCACCATGATCAGCCGGTCATCGGCAGGGCCTTTCGGGATAAAGGCATTATTGCCAATGATGTCTTGCCAGCACTCAGGGTAATAGAACTTCAGCTCACTGATTCGCTCTTTATCCGTAGCTGCCTCAAAACAACTTTGTAAAAAATCAAACGCTTGTCGCTTCATCATCCTTGTCCTCCAGAAGAACCCCCATCTGCACCAGCAGATCATGATTCAAGTAGCGTTCTCGTTGAGACAGATCCCGTAATGAACAACCGTTGGGGGCTCTCAACTTAACCGTGATCGTTTCTTTCGGCAGGCTGCCCACAGCTTCACAAAGGAATGCCAGAGTCACGCCCCGAATACGGAGCTTGTTCGGATTCAGAAGGTTGATCCCAAGGTCTTCGATGGTTTGATAGGCATCCTTGTCAAAGAATTTTCTTGAAGTGGCTTTTAAGATCGCACCACCCCGCCCGGGCAATGTCTGAATGTCAATATTCTTGACTGTCACTTCCATGACTCCGTGCTTCAGATCAAAGCTATCTTCAAAATCAGGTCGCTGGCGAAAGATCTCCAGGTTGATCTGCCTAAGCTTCAGCTTTTCAGGGCTGTCTTCCTGTTCCAGAACCGACTCACAGAAGGCTTTCTTCAGCAGATTACGAATGGCTACCTGCTCTGCGTAGAGCTCAATAACACCGGTCTCCGGCTCATACGTCACTGCGTATTCACGAGCGGGGTGAATGGTTTTCAGTACTACATCCTTGCCTTCTTCATCGAGCACTTCGAAGCTGACCGGTAAGCCTTCCCGATAAATGATGAACTGCAACACAGTGACCAAACCCTGATGGTCACTATGACGCTGTCGCTTCTGCCGCCTGATCACCAGCTTGTCATTGTTGAACTGATCTCTGAGCTTCTGCACAAAGTCAGTCAGATCAACGTCTTTATCCAGAGGCATCGGAGTGGGAAGGTAATAGCCATCCCACATGCGACCATGATGTCGGTGATACTCCACATAGCGGATCTCTTCGGCTTTCCTGAAGTCGCTTTCATTCGCTGCCAGAAGCCGAAGGGCATTGTCGTATGGATTGCTGATGAAATTATGAGATAAGTCACTCATAACCTGTTGTCCGACCTCACAGGCCAGACCAACAATCCGGATAGCCACATACTCCAAACGAGCCTGGTCTTGCTCATCCAGCGTCAGAATATTTTTGTAGACTTCTTTGGGAGTAATGATGCGGGTCGTACCCGGAGAGACGGCGTTGAGGTCAATCTTGCAGAGTTCAAAAAAGGTATCTGACTCCAGATCAGCGCCTTGCAGTACTTGTTGGACTGCTTTCATACTGGCTCCTTGCCATGGCGTGAGTTAACCCTTAACTTCGTACGGATTAAACACTGTATAAATAATCAGCTATTCGGTCAATAGAGTACATTCAAAGACAGGGATAACAGATAGCAGATCGGAGGGTACAAACGGGGTCAAATTGCCCTTTTACAAAAGCTTCAGAGCTTCCGACAATAATCAATAAATCCGCACCACCCAGGGATGGGAGCCCAACATGAACAAAACCCCATCAAGCCACCAGCCGCACCCCAATACCCTGGCTATCTGCCAGATTCTGGCTGTCGCTATTGAACGTCGCCATATAAAGCAGCAGGAGCCGGAAAACACCGAAAGAGAGAAAGATAACTGGACTAATGCCGGAACCAGAGTCTGTATGTCTCATACGGTTCAACGACAGGAGTCCAACAATGAAGAATGAATTATCTGAACAGTCAAGTCTGGCGGCCAAGGTGGCCGCTATTCAGAAGATGTCCACCAAGGCACTGCTGGAACTCTGGCCAAAGCTCTATGGCACCAAAGCCCCCAGGCTCAATAAACGACTGCTGCGACAAAGATTGGCCTTTCGGGTTCAGGAGCTGGAACTGGGCAGCCTTTCCGAGAAGCACAAGAAGCAATTACAGCGACTGCAAAAGCCATCGACTAAAGACAAAGCTGTGCCCAAGGCCAGGGTCAACAAACCACCCGCAGGCACCCGGATTGTTAAGGAGTATGAAGGTGAGACCCATGAGGTGATTGTCACCAGGGAAGGTTTCGAGTACCGGGGGCAAATCTACCGGAGTCTTTCCGGGATCGCCAAGCTGATTACTGGAAGTCACTGGTCTGGGCCGGTGTTCTTCGGACTGAAAGGAAGCAGCCATGAGCGGGGAAAAAGCCATGGGAAAAAGTAAAAGCAAGATCAAGGACATCAAGCGCTGTGCGGTCTATACCCGCAAGTCTTCGGAAGAAGGTCTGGAGCAGGAATTCAATTCACTCCACGCCCAAAGGGAAGCGGGTGAAGCTTATATCACCTCCCAGAAACAGGAAGGCTGGATTCTGGTGCCGGATGAATACGACGATGGCGGCTTTTCCGGTGGCAATATGGAACGGCCTGCGCTTCAGCGATTAATGAAAGATGTGGAAGCGGGAAAGATTGATGTAGTGGTTGTTTATAAAGTGGACCGCCTCTCAAGGTCGCTGGCTGACTTTGCCCGGCTGGTGGAGGTGTTCGACAAGCATAAAGTATCCTTCGTCGCTGTCACCCAGCAGTTTAATACCACCAGCAGCATGGGACGACTGACGCTTAATATTCTATTGTCCTTTGCCCAGTTTGAAAGAGAAGTCACTGGGGAGCGCATCAGGGACAAGTTTCTGCTCTCCAAGAAGAAGGGTAAATGGATGGGTGGGACGCCACCGCTGGGCTATGACGTGGTGGATCGCAAGCTGATCCCCAATGAAGGAGAGGCGGTGATTATTCGGGAGATCTTCAAGATCTTTATTGAAACCCGCTCACAGGTTGAAACCGCCGAACGGATTAATGAAATGGGCTTCCGAACCAAGCGATTGCCACGCAAAGGTGGCCAAGTGGTCGGAAGCAAGAAGTTCACCCGCACCGCCATCTACAAACTACTTAAGAGCCGCCTCTATAAAGGTGAGATCGGACACAAGGGTGAATGGTACCCGGGTGAGCATAAAGCCCTCATCAAACCGGAGGTCTGGGCGAGGGCGGAGGCCATTCTCCAGAGCAACAGCTCGAACCGGCAGTCAGACAGCCGACACAGGCACAGTCCTTCCTTTCTGCGGGGGTTTCTGTTCGGTCCTGAACAGGAAGCCCTGATACCTACGGCCACCCGCAGCAAGGGCAAATTGCACCGTTACTACGTCAGTAGCGTGGCCCGGAGGCACGGCCACAAACATTCACACCTGCCTACCTTGCCCGCGAAGGAAATCGAGTTTTTGGTGGTGGAAAGTCTACGGGATTTACTGAAGCAGCCAGAGATTATTTTCACCACGTGGCAGATGCTGACGGATCAGGAAACGTTCAATGAAGATCAAGTCAGGGAAGCCCTGAACGACCTATCGGATATCTGGAATCTTCTGTTTCCCCAAGAGCAGCGCCGTTTAATGAAACTGCTGGTCAACCGAATAGACGTCCATCAGCAGGGCATTGAGATTCGGTTCCACCAGGAAGGGATACCCACCATCACCCATGAGTTACAAGGAGAAGTGACATGGCCATAAAAGTAACCGGCAAAGCGACCCGCACCTATCTCGAAGATGAGAACTGTATTCTGGTGCATATCCCCATCAAGTTCATCAACCGCAAGGGCAAGAGCCAGATCATCACACCGGATGGTCGTCCGGCACTGGAAGAGGTCGATCCGGCTTTGAGGAATGCTTTGGTCAGGGCGCATCGGTGGTTGAAGGCATTGGAAACAGGAAAAGAGAAGCACCTGAAAGTGTTGGCCAAAAAGGAAGGAATCAACAGTGAAAGCTATGCCTCGAAAATCCTCCGGCTGACCACTCTGTCGTCAGAGATTCAGGAAGCCATTATTGATGGTCGCAGCCTGGGAGGTTTGGTACTGGCTGATTTTATGAAGCCTTTTCCACTCTTGTGGTCGGAGCAGAAGAAGGCATTGGGTATACCGGAGGATTGATGTACTCCCTCCTTTTTACCCCTCGATTTTTAATCATAAAGTTCGCCGACCGTCCCCCACACATATCGCTAATAAAGTGCAAACCCAACACCCGTCCAAACACCCTGAAACCACTGATATCCAACTGTTTTTAAAGGGAAAATCAAAGTACGCACAAGAATTTTGAAAAGTGCGGATTTAAGAGAAGAGAAAGAGAAAAAGGCCTCAAAATGGCCAAAAATGGGCATTTTTACGGTTTTTGCCAGTGCGAAAATTAGACGACCAAAAAATGATAAAAGGCGAGATAGGCAGGGCAGAAACCACCCCCCAAAACGACAAAAAGCCCTATAAAAATAGGGCTTTCTGAAGATGGCGCGCTCGGTAGGATTCGAACCTACGACCGCCTGGTTCGTAGCCAGGTACTCTATCCAGCTGAGCTACGAGCGCGTAATACTAAATTGTTCACTGGCGGTGAGGGAGGGATTCGAACCCTCGATACGTTTCCGTATACACACTTTCCAGGCGTGCTCCTTCGGCCACTCGGACACCTCACCATTGTCGTCGCCCGCATCTGTTGCTGCGAACGGAGCCGTACTTTATAGCAGGACCGTCTGAAAGGCAAAGCCAAAATGCACTTTTTTTCTACTTTTAGGACAATTACTTAACTGTTAAACGGCTAAGTCCGAACTTGCGTTTGAGAATAGCCTCAAACCATGAAACAGGCAGACATCTTTTTAGCCCGGGCAGCGCCCAACTGCCATTGCCCACTCTTAAAATGCCCTGCTGGTTTGATGACTCCAGCCATGAAGCAATCTCTGATGCTACTTTTTTGGCAGGGGTGGGCCTATCCTGAGAGGCATTCGCTCGAGCTCTGACTCCCTCTTCGATAGGAAAATACAGGGAGTCTTCAGAAAAAACCCGGTCAAGAGCTTCATTGGCATTCTCTGCAAAACGGGATTTGATCGCTCCGGGCAATACGGTCAGAACTCTTATGCCAAACGGCTGAAGCTCCATCCTCATAGCATCGGAAAAGGCGTTGAAGGCAGCTTTTGAAGCGCAGTAAAGCCCTGAGAAGGGCGTGGTAACTTCTCCTGAAACACTGCCAATATTAATGATTGTTCCTTCCTTATTAGTACACATTTTCTTGATAACTTTATTGGCTAACAACACCGGTGCAAATACATTGGTCTCAAATTGCTTCAGAAGTTCTTCTCTGGGTAATTCAGCCACTGCTCCCATTCCGCCATAGCCTGCATTATTGATCAGAACATCCAGCTTACCCTCTTCTTCCTGAATCTCTTTCAGTATCCTGCCAACCTGATTTTCATCGGTAACATCCAGCTCTGCTGTCCTGATACTTCTATCTGACAGATGTTTGATTGATTCCAGCTTTCTTGCTGTAGCCCAGACTTTATACCCCCTCTGATCCAACTCCAGGGCCAACGCCAGACCAATACCGGATGAACAGCCGGTAATCAGTACATTTTTCATTGCTTCACTCCATAAACCGGGACTTCTGGTCTATTAAACGGCTGCAGACCACAGGACACCAATCATCTCAGGCAGGTCATCTATAACAACTCGACAGTCATCATATTAACTTTTCGGCCCAATCTTGACCCGGTAAAAAATAATCAGATCCTTGGGCAGATTATTCTTTACCGGCTAAAAAAATCAGAAGCAGTGAACCCAACGTCAGCTCTTGGTGTAAGCACCGGAAGAGTATATAAGCTCGTAGCTGTGGCTGTAGATTTCCAGAATATTGCCGAACGGGTCTTCCATATAAACCATGCGATAGGGCTTTTCGTCCGGGTAGTAGTATCTTACCGGCATGCGCTGCTTACCACCTGCGGCAACGATTTTATCTGCCAGACCTTCAACATCCGGGTCCTGAACACAGAAGTGAAAGACACCGGGTTTCCAGTATTCAAAGTTATTGTCGCGCTCTTCGTAGTTCTTGAATTCGAAAAGCTCTACACCGATTCTGTCGCCTGTTGACAGGTGAGCGATACGGAATGATCCCCACTCAGGACCAAAAACATCAGTACACATGACTCCAATAGCACTATCATCTTCTACAATCTCAGTGGGCTCCATAATCAGGTACCAGCCCAGCACTTCGGTGTAGAACTTAACGGCTTTCTCCAGATCCGGTACTGAGATACCTATGTGGGAAAAGGTACGAGGGTAAACTGTATTAGACATTGAACAAACTCCATCCGTTTTTCATCAATAGCTGCAGTTTAAAAAGCTCACCAAAAAACGTAAAATTATCATTTATGATATTTTTGATAATATTTTATTATGGTAAATCCCGCCTGGCTGAGAACCTTCATCACTCTGACCGAACAGGGCCACTTTACCCGAACCGCAGACCTTCTGGCTATGACCCAACCCGGAGTCAGCCAGCACATTAAAAAGCTGGAAAGTCACTATCAGACAAGTCTGATCAACCGCCAGGGCAAACACTTTGAGCTGACTCCATCCGGTGAAATGGTGTATCGCTTTGCCCTTAAAATACTTGAAGGTGAAGAAAACCTGAGGGAGACTCTGAACAAGGACGACCCCCATTCCGGCTTATGTCGTCTATCTTCACCCGGGGCTCTGGGTCTGGCTCTTTACCCGAAACTCATCAACGCCCAGAAAAAATACCCTGGCCTGAAAATATTTTTTGAGATTGCCCCGAACCACCGGATTGAATCTGAATTGCTGAACAACAGTCTGGACTGTGGGTATATGAGCCAGAAGCCGGAATCCAGCAGCCTGGAAGCTGAATCTGTCATGACTGAACAAGTCTGTCTGGTCGTGCCTGCAAACTTCCAACTTCAGGAATATGAACAGTTGCAGACACTGGGCATGATTCATCACCCGGACGCAGAACATCATGCCAGCCTGCTGCTTCAGGAAAATTTTCCTGACGCCTTCAGGGGCATCTCTGACTTCCCTGCCCAAGGCTACATCAACCAGATTAACCTGATACTTGAACCGGTAGCAGCGGGACTGGGGTTTACGGTGCTGCCTGAATCAGCCGTCAGATCTTACGCTTTTCCTGAAAGAATCAAGGTTGTCACGCTGCCTCAACCTGCTTATGAAACAATCTACCGGGTTTTTAAAAAGCACCGGCTACTCCCTTCCAGATTCCAGTTTATCCAGGAAACGCTTTTTTCGAATCCAGTGTCGATGCAGAAAACCGATAAACAGTTTTATCAAACTTCATCACCCTGAATAGATTGCTGATCAGACTCAATGACTCTATCGCTTCCCAGGTCAGCTGTTTCCAGCGTCTGTCTGGGCAGCTCTTTTTTAACACGCACTCCCAGGGTTAGGAACTGATCCGCCTGAGATATCAGATTCCCCCGACCATGCTTCAAGTTTCCCATAGCGTCATCATAAGTGCTTCTGGCACTGGTCAGTTGTTGATCCAGCTTTTCCATCTTTTCAACAAAAACACGAAGCTTGTCGTACACCTGACGAGCCTTGTCAGCCAGTTTTCGGGCATTGGCATTCTGTCTTTCTATCGTCCAGAGATTAGACACTGTCCTGAGCGTGGCCAGCAGCGTGGTGGGTGTCACAACCACAATACGCTTCTCAAAAGCCTCATTGAATAGTTGTTGGTCATGCTGGAAGGCCACCATGAAAGCGGGTTCAACAGGCATGAACATAAAGACGAAGTCAGGAGCTTTAACCTCTGGCAGCGAGGGATAATCTTTTTCGTTAAGACTCCGGATGTGATTCCGGATGCTTTGTATATGTCGCTTCAGAGCAGCTTCGCGCTCAGCATCGGTTTCGGCATTGACATAACTCAGATAGTCCACCAGTGAAACTTTGGAGTCAATGATCAGATGCTTTTGTTCCGGTAGATAGACGATAAAGTCAGGCCGCTTGTTCTGGCCTTCTTCATCCCTGAAATTGGCTTCCCGCTCGAACTCCTGCCCTTTAATCAGGCCACTGCTTTCCAGAATCTTTGCAACCTGCAATTCCCCCCAGTTGCCCTGCAACTTTTTATCACCTTTGAGGGCTCTGGCAAGGTTGCCTGCTTCATTGGTGATCTTCTGGTTCAGATTATGCAGGGTTTCCAGCTGTTGTTTGAGTGCAGCGCGACCTTCATTATCCGCTTTTCTGGCTTCTTCGACCTTGTTGCGAAACTCACCCAGTTGTTCTTTAAAAGGTTTTAGCAGATTTTCCAGACCTGCCTGATGCTGCTGTGAAACCGATTGACTCTTGGCTTCCAGAATCTCGTTAGCCAGATTGCCAAATTCTTCCTTGAGCGCCTGTTTATTGTCTTCCAGCTGCCGCAATGACTTTTCATTTTGCAACTGCTGCTCTTCCAACCTGACCTTCAGCTCCCTGACCTGCTTTTCTGCACTGAACCTGGCCTCCTGCTCATCCTGCTGTTTAAGCAGACCTTTCCTGATCAGCTCTTCCTTTTCTTCAACTCTGCGCTTTTCATTACACAACAGAGTTTCCAGTTTTCCTTTTAAAATGTGCAGGTCACGATTGTCGTGTTGCAGCTTTTCTCTGGCAATGGAATGCTGTTCCTGCTCTGCGACAAGTTCAGAAATTCTGTGATCCTGCTGCTGGATTTGTGCAGCCAACTTTGCCAATTCGGCGGCCGCTCTCTGTCTGGCAAACAGCCAGGATAATCCGGAACAGACCAGAACTAAAAGAATGGCCACAGCCATTTCACTTGCAGACATGCACGCTCTCTCATCAGCACAGGTTAGATAATTACTGGTGAACATTACGGTATTTTTACTGAAATCAACAGCGCAGCACTGTTGTCTATCCCTGCCACTTTCGTGCTCAGAAACGTGCTTTCTGCCATACTTCGTAACACATTAACCCGGACTTCACCTCATGAGTAAAGAGATTGAAGCAGTCAGCCAATGGCTTAAAGAGGTAGTGATCGGCCTGGATCTCTGCCCCTTTGCGGCCTGGCCAGAGCAGCACAACCAGATTCGTATCACCCTCTCAAGGGATACCTCGGAAGAAGCCCTGCTGGAGACGTTGCAGTCTGAACTTACGCTGGCTGCCGAAACACCGGCCAGTGAACTGGAAACCACCCTGATTGTCATTCCGGACATGCTTCAGGATTTTGATGACTACAACCAGTTTCTGCATCATGTGGATGCCCTGCTTCGCGGCTTCCACTGGGAAGGTCAGTTCCAGGTAGCCAGTTTTCACCCAAACTACTGCTTCGCCGATACCAACCCGGATGATGATGAAAACCTGACTAACCGCTCCCCCTACCCTCTACTGCATATTATCCGGGAAGACAGTCTGGAAAAGGCTCTGGCCAGTCACCCGGACCCCGATGGCATTCCCGATAGAAATATTAAACAGATGAATAACCTGACTGCCGATGAGAAGTTAAAGTTGTTTCCTTATCTCTTTGTTCGCAAAACTTGCTCTTAGACTTGCTTTTAAAAAGAATACCGAGAGATAAGATAACTGGAAAAGTTTTTGAGTCTCTCGGGTCTCACCTGTTCGTGCCCGATGGAGGCTGCTGATTTAATACTGGATGAAAAACAAGGTGTCGCTGATTAATTCGGGGGTTTTCCAGAACCGTCCTGGCTGAATAAGGCTTTGGCCAGTCAATGACTAACCGATCTACCTTTTCTAATTGTTTTAATCCAAAGTGCTGCTGCCTGGGATTGGTAGAAACGAAGTTATTTTCAAAACGGACTTCACGGAACTGTGTCCCATCCTGGCTATACAGCCTTATTTTAGCCCCAAGCGCTTCCGTATTACCGGGAGGGCCGATGAGTCGCACAGAAAGCCAGTGATGATTGTCCGGATTTGAATTGACAAAAAAATCGGGAGAACCTTCCCAGTTACTCACTACGATATCAATATCGCCATCCTGCTGGTAATCAAAACAACTGATTCCCCTGCCATCCATAGCCTTTTCAAGCCCGGCTTCCAGAGCCTGCTCTTTAAAGGTCATCTCACCCAAATTAATAAATAGTCGTGCTCTGGATTGCTGAAACTCACTGTGGTTATTCAGAATTTGCGTGGCCAGTGTCTTATAATCTTGGCTGGGATAGGTCGCTGTTTCCGGAATATTACCGTAGCCAGTGGCATGAAAGATATCCAACAGACCATCATTATTAAAATCCGCCGCACAGCTTCCCCAGCCCCAACCGCCTTCGCGAAGGCCGGAATTTTCCGTGACATTCCGGAATTGATAGTCACCTTCATTCTGATACAAGCGGTTGCCCGTATAACTGCTGCTTTGACTAAGGCTGAAAATACTGCTTTCAAACCAGTCCAGATCGCCATCATTATCAAAATCCGCAATCGCTGCTCCCATACCAAAACTACCATGGATCTCCCTGATATCGGTGACATCCTGCAACTCAGTGCCGGTATTCTTCCAAAGCTGCGTGGTAAAAAAGTCGGCTGTCATCAGAATATCAGAAATACCATCCTGATTAACGTCAGCAAAATTAGGGGTAAAGGTAAAGTCGTCCCCACCGAATACTGGCGCTTCATGTTTCTGATGAATCAGGCCATCATTTAAAGTAACCGGCCCATAACTTTCTCTTAATTCAGGAACTTTAGAATCAGCAGGCTGCATCTGACGATAACCAGAATTGCGCCATATTTGCGGTTGCCTGACCGACTTGTAAGTGCGCCAGAATGCCATCACGGCATCCAGATCACCGTCCTGATCCAGATCACCAAAACTGGCATTCAGTGCCGGTCCCGAGACATCAGAAAAGACCAGAGACTCAGGGGCTCGAGTAAAATCATAAACCACCTGTGGATAAAATCGTCCATCATTACCCAGGAAAAGATCCGGCTGGTAATCGCCATCAAGATCCCCTACCAGTGGAGTAATCACACCCTTAAGCTCTACCCCCTTCAAAAGGATGTTTTGCTGCTTGAACTGGCCATCGGACTGCTGGTAATAAACCCAAACTCTATTATCGTTATCAGCGAAGACCAGATCATCCAGACAGTCTCGATTCAAATCTGCGGCGCTCACTCCTCCCCAGTTAATCACATCCATGATCCATCCAGGCTTTATCAGACCGACTTTGCGCCTGTGGTCAATGCCCTTTTCAGCACCTGCTTCTCTAAACCAGAGCCTGTTCTGATTAGTTTTTGCTGCCGGGATAACCGCCGGAGTGGCAACACACTTCTCAAACGACGGAGTACGAATTTCGATTTTATCAACGGTCTGTCTGGGTACAGCTGATAACTTTTCTGCTGAAGACTCTTCTAAAGAAACTGGCCTGGTAAAAGGCGTCACGATCGGCTGATCATCAATAAACACTTGAAAGCAGGACTCATCGAGCAAACAGGGGTCCGTCAGCGTCTCCAGGAAGGCTGATAGTTGATCTACTTGTTGATCGGAGAGCGCTTCGGGTAAAAGCTTCTGAAAGGGAGATTGCACTGCTTTTTCCCGAATCATCGTCAATGAACGCTTCATATAAGCGACATCACTCCTATTACTGTCACCCTTATTGCTATCAGACAGGCTCTTTTCAGGCTTGTTTCTGATATGAGCTTTAATGGCTTCAGAAAGGGTCGCTGCACTGCCGTTGTGAAAATAAGGGGCTGTCCGTGAAATATTCAAAAGGCTCGGCGTCCTGAATGAAAAAGTGTCACTGTCAGGTTCGATATTGCTTCTACCGTAGTCCAATCCCCTGCCATTCACCCCGGGACCTGAAGGTTCTATGCCCAGATTGTAGAATTGTTCATCCGCGAAATGACTCCCTGAATGACAGCCTGAACAACCAGCCCCACCCTTACTGACCGCAGTGAAGAACAGTCGGGCGCCCTTCATTTCAGATTCTGACAGCTTATTTTTATTATTGAGGAATCCAAAGAAGCGGTTTTCAATCAATACCAAGTCTGCCTGAAAAGCCGCCAGAGCCTCTGTCAATGTGTCAATTTGAACCACCGCTTCACAGGAAACATTGGCGTCTTGCGGAGAAAAAACGCTTTTGAATTGTCTGCACCACTCATCACTTGAAGCCAGCCGACTCACAATGAGCTGATGTATCTCCAGGTTATTATGACTGGCATCGGACAGCCCCTTCATTTCAAAAGGTGACACCATCGGCAGCCTGGCCTGAGCCTGGAGCAGGCTATGGGTCTGATAACGACTGGTGGGAAGTTCGGAATAACCACCACCGACTTTTATCTTTCGACTGGAAACGTCAGAATCCACATATTGGACCCTACCGTCCCAGAACAGATTCTTTCGATAAAGAGAGACATTGAAAACCGTGGGAGAATTACGTGGAATCAAATGACGAACGTAGTCGTCCGGACTGAGCTTAATTAATTGATCCAGCCTCGGCTGCCCGGTCAGAAAAGGATCATCAACGGTCACTCCAACGGGCAGAGCCAGACTGTCTGCCCCACCCAGCCTCGGGTGATGACAGGTCGAGCAAGCCACTTTGCCATCAAGGCTAAGATCGGGGCTGAAGAAGAGTTTTTTCCCAAGTTGACTGAGGTCTGAATGAATCCCGGGTCCTTCAATATCCACAGTGGGTCTGTCTGATAGCTGATAAGTTTTAAGCCAGTCTTTGAGTACCTCGCCAGGTTGATGATCTTGAGCACCGAGTACGCTTACTGATCCCAATATCAGCGTCAACATGCATCCCTGTCGCACCATAGCCTTCCCTGAGCTGTTTTAAATCGACTCCTTCAAAGATACTGGAACGGGCGAAGAAATATAACCCGACAGCCATTTAATAGATTAATACTATTAACAGCATTTGAATGATTAATTATACCAATCAACCAGATCAACATATTCTTTCCATGTCGCCACCGAAAACGGCTGACTAAAAAACAAAATGACTATCAGTAAGAAGGAATAAACCATGTCTCTCATTAATACTCAAATCAAGCCGTTCAAAGCCACTGCTTTTCACAATGGCGACTTCGTTGAAGTGACCGAAGAGAGCCTGAAAGGCAAGTGGTCTGTTGTCTTCTTCTACCCGGCAGACTTCACCTTTGTTTGCCCCACTGAACTGGGCGACCTGGCCGACCACTACGAACAGCTTCAAGCCATGGGTGTTGAAGTCTACTCTGTCTCCACAGACACCCACTTCACTCACAAAGCCTGGCACGACAGCTCTGAGACCATCAACAAGATCAAATACCCAATGATCGGCGACCCAACAGGTCAGATCACTCGCAACTTTGAAGTCATGATCGAAGAAGAAGGTCTGGCTCTGCGGGGCACCTTTGTCATGAACCCCGAAGGTGAAATCAAAGTCGTTGAAACCAACGATTCAGGTATTGGCCGTAACGCTGGAGACCTGGTTCGCAAGATTCAGGCGGCTCAGTTCATCGCAGAAAACCCTGGTCAGGTATGCCCGGCTGCGTGGCAACCAGGTGAAGAAACACTGGCACCTTCCCTGGACCTGGTCGGCAAAATCTAAAACGCTCGGGCTCCCTGCCATCATTCAATAACAGGGAGCTTGAACCCAATCGAAACGATCAAGCGAGTCAATCATGTTAGATGCAAACATCAAAAAGCAATTGGAAGCTTACTTTCAGAGCCTGAAAAAACCTGTTGAGATCGTTGTGTCTCTTGATGACTCTGCGAAATCACAGGAAATGGCTTCACTGGCTAAAGACCTTGAATCACTCTCCAGCCAGATCACGTTAAGTAAAAACGACAACGATCTGGTAAGAAAACCTTCCATGGCCATTCAAGGTCAGGACAATCGCCCTGCAATCCGCTTTGCCGGGCTGCCTATGGGGCACGAGTTTAACTCATTGATACTGGCCATTCTCCAGAGTGGCGGTCATCCAGCCAAACTGGAAGCTGGTTTGCTCGATCAGATCAAACAATTGCAAGGCGAGTTCAATTTTGAAACCTATATTTCCCTCTCCTGCCAGAACTGTCCTGAGGTCGTGCAGGCTCTGAACCTGATGGCTGTGCTGAATCCTGGTATCCAGCACACCATGATCGACGGAGCCTTGTTTCAGGATGAGGTGGATGGAAAACAGATCATGGCCGTACCTGCCGTATTTGTTAACGGCAAGCCATTTGGTCATGGTCGTATGAGTACCGCAGAAATCGTTGCCAAACTGGACGTGAACGCTGAAAAACGTGCGGCAGAGGCCATTAACAATAAAGATCCTTATGACCTGCTGATTGTAGGTGCCGGTCCTGCCGGGGCGGCCGCCGCTATCTATGCCGCTCGCAAAGGCATTCGCACCGGTCTGGTGGCCGATCGCTTTGGCGGGCAGGTTATGGATACCATGGCCATAGAAAACTTTATCTCCGTTAAGGAAACAGAAGGTCCGAAACTGGTGGCCAATCTGGAGCAGCACGTTCTTGCCTATGATGTGGATGTTATGAGTAACCAGCGCGCCAGCGCCCTGATTGAAAACAACCGCAGTGCCGGAGAACTGATAGAAATCCAACTGGAAAGTGGCGCCAGCCTGAAAAGTAAAACGGTACTGATGGCAACCGGTGCCCGCTGGAGAGAGATGAATGTGCCGGGCGAGCAGGAATACCGGGGCAAAGGAGTGGCTTACTGCCCTCACTGTGACGGGCCTCTCTTTAAGAGCAAACGTGTTGCGGTGATTGGCGGTGGTAACTCAGGTGTTGAAGCGGCTATTGATCTGGCAGGCATTGTTGCCCAGGTCACTCTGATTGAGTTTGACAGCCAGTTAAGAGCTGACGAAGTACTCCAGCGCAAACTGCGTTCTCTAAAGAATGTCACTATCATTACCAGCGCACTGACGACAGAAGTACTGGGCGACGGCAATAAAGTAAATGGCCTGACTTATAAAGATCGTAATACTGACGACGAAGTCAGTTTAGAACTGGAAGGTATTTTTGTTCAGATTGGTCTGGTACCCAATACCGAATTCCTTAAAGGAGCAATGGAATTAACCCCACGCGGCGAAATTGTTGTTGATAGCCGGGGCGAAACATCGATTCCAGGTGTTTTTGCGGCCGGTGACGTGACAACCGCACCTTACAAGCAAATTATTATTGCTATGGGCAGCGGCGCCAACGCCTCGTTGGGTGCTTTTGATTACCTGATCAGAAACAGTTTTGAAGGCGATGCTGCTGTGGCCGCATGATTGACTATGGATTAATCCATTCAATCACTTCTTGCCAGATCGGGCTTAAGCCCGACCGCCAACCTCGGGCTTACTGATCTGGCACCTTAATCTTCTCTAAACCACCTTTGATGATGTAAGGCTTCTGACTGCTCTCAGGAAGCGTTGATGCCTCCTAACAGTACATATTTCATTTCCAGATACTCGTCCAGACCATACTTTGACCCTTCCCGACCAATACCTGACTCCTTGATGCCCCCAAACGGAGCTACCTCTGTGGATAACACACCCTCATTAACAGCCACCATACCATACTCCAGTGCCTCGGCCACCCTGAATACACGACTAATGTCACTGGCATAAAAGTACGCAGCCAAACCATATTGACTATCGTTAGCCATTTTGACCACGTCCTCTTCGTACTGAAACCGAAAGACAGGGGCTATGGGTCCAAACACCTCTTCCTGATAGCACTTCATCTCTATGGAAGCATCCGTGAGAACAGTTGGCTCGTAGAACAGGCCACCAAGATTATGAGAGCGACCACCTGTGAGCAATCGAGCTTTTTTGGCCAATGCATCATCGACAATACTCCTAATCTTCAGCATTGCAGCCTCGTTGATTAATGGCCCCAGATCAAAGTCTCCGTCCGTTGCGGAACCTACTGTAAGTCTGGAGACTGCCTCGGAAAACTTTTCAACGAACTCATCATAGATACCGTCCTGCACAAAGAGACGATTCATACAAACACAGGTCTGGCCTGAATTTCGATACTTGGAGGCTATGGCCCCCTGAACCGCCTGATCAATATTGGCATCATCAAAAACGATGAAAGGCGCGTTACCACCCAGCTCCATTGAGATTTTTTTAACAGAATCGGCGCATTGCTTCATCAATAACTTGCCCACAGCTGTCGAGCCTGTAAACGACAGTTTTCGTATTATAGAACTACCCGTTAACTCAGCACCAATTGCTTTGGCATCTCCTGTGACAATATTAATGACACCTGCTGGAATACCCGCGCGCTCTGCCAGTTCTGTCAGGCCAAAAGCCGAGAGAGGCGTCAGCTCGGAAGGCTTGATAATAATGGTACAGCCTGCAGCCAGGGCCGGAGCTGCTTTTCGGGTGATCATGGCATTGGGAAAATTCCACGGCGTTATTGCAGCGACCACGCCTACCGGTTCCCGTTTGACCATAATTCTCTGGCTGTTTTTGGTAGCAGGAATCAGATCACCATAAGCTCGTTTGGCCTCTTCGGCGTACCATTCTACGTAAGAAGCCCCGTACGCCACTTCGCTCCTGGATTCTGACAGCGGTTTACCCTGTTCTGCGGTCATCAATGTGGCCAGATCTTCCTTATTATCCAGAATCAATTGGTACCACTTGCGAAGTAAACCCGAACGCTCTGCTGCAGTTTTTGCTCGCCATTCAATAAAGGCTTTTTCTGCAGCCTTTATTGCACTTTGAACATCTGAAGCGCTCAGCATCGGAATGTGGGCAATCACCTTGCCTGTAGCCGGGTTATCAACGGGGAGCGTTTCTATGGCGCTGAGCCAATTTCCATTGATGTAAGCCTGCTGTTTAAAAAGACCAGAGTCGTTCAGGTTCATGGCTAACTCCTTGAAAGTGAATCGTGCATCTAAGCACTGACATACAGACACGATCTTGATTGGGCGCTCTGATTATCCTTTCAGAGACCGGGATCTCAGCAACTCAGACATGGATGAACTGTTTGAGCGGAAAGAATAGCCAGACAATCCGTTTTTTTACGGATAGTCTGGCTCAGCTCAACTAAAACAGATACTGAATGGCAACCCAAATTTCTCTTCCGAACCCATTGATTTGCTTTGCACCGGGATAGAATGGATTATGACTGGCAAGGTTCACATGCTAGGAACAGGCTTTATCGAATAAACGAAAGCCCTTTACTTTTAAAAGGTGCCAACAAACAGGTTCTGAACACCGGCTTCCAGATTGTTCCCGACGATTATGTTACATGGGGAAGTCTCGCGCTACCATCGGTAATGCAGCCCGGGCATGTGTCGTTCAACGACCAGTTCTTTTGCAATTTTATAGGGCAAAACAAAAACCCCGGTCAATCTCTCAACCGGGGTTCTGCTTTATTCAATGCCTGGCGATGACCTACTCTCACATGGGGAAGCCCCACACTACCATCGGCGATGTGTCGTTTCACTTCCGAGTTCGGGATGGGATCGGGTGGTTCCAACACTCTATGGTCACCAGGCAAAACTGGTCGAGCCGTTGGCTCTCGAGCTGGAAGCTTTAAGCTGGAGGCTTGAAGCTGTTTCTCGAAAACTAAGGCTCTGGAATCCAAATCTCTTTTAAGCTGTGTCGTCTATTCTTGCTCAACACTCTCGTTCACTGTGTACGGCTTCCAGCTTCCAGCTTTTGCTGGCAGCTTCGCTGCGCAAATCGCTTTGGCGTTATATGGTCAAGCCTCTCGAGTCATTAGTACGGGTTAGCTCAACGCCTCACAACGCTTACACACCCCGCCTATCAACGTCGTAGTCTTCAACGTCTCTTATGGGCCTTAAGGCCAGGGAAGTCTCATCTTGAAGGGGGCTTCCCGCTTAGATGCTTTCAGCGGTTATCCCGTCCGAACTTAGCTACCGGGCAATGCGTCTGGCGACACAACCCGAACACCAGTGGTTCGTCCACTCCGGTCCTCTCGTACTAGGAGCAGCTCTCCTCAAACTTCCAACGTCCACGGCAGATAGGGACCGAACTGTCTCACGACGTTCTAAACCCAGCTCGCGTACCACTTTAAATGGCGAACAGCCATACCCTTGGGACCGGCTTCAGCCCCAGGATGTGATGAGCCGACATCGAGGTGCCAAACACCGCCGTCGATGTGAACTCTTGGGCGGTATCAGCCTGTTATCCCCGGAGTACCTTTTATCCGTTGAGCGATGGCCCTTCCATTCAGAACCACCGGATCACTATGACCTACTTTCGTACCTGCTCGAGATGTTCCTCTCGCAGTCAAGCTGGCTTGTACCATTACACTAACCGCACGATGTCCGACCGTGCTTAGCCAACCTTCGTGCTCCTCCGTTACTCTTTGGGAGGAGACCGCCCCAGTCAAACTACCCACCACACAATGTCCCCGATCCTGCTAAAGGACCTGGGTTAGAACCTCAATATTGCCAGGGTGGTATTTCAAGGTTGGCTCCATGCAGACTGGCGTCCACACTTCAAAGCCTCCCACCTATCCTACACAAGCAACATCAAGATCCACTGTGAAGCTGTAGTAAAGGTTCACGGGGTCTTTCCGTCTAGCCGCGGATACACTGCATCTTAACAGCGATTTCAATTTCACTGAGTCCTGGGTGGAGACAGCGTGGCCATCGTTACGCCATTCGTGCAGGTCGGAACTTACCCGACAAGGAATTTCGCTACCTTAGGACCGTTATAGTTACGGCCGCCGTTTACCGGGGCTTCGATCAACCGCTTCTCTTGCGATAACAGCATCAATTAACCTTCCGGCACCGGGCAGGCGTCACACCGTATACGTCCACTTACGTGTTAGCACAGTGCTGTGTTTTTAATAAACAGTCGCAGCCACCTGGTATCTTCGACCACCGCCAGCTTACGGAGCAAGTCCGGTCACCGGCAGCGGCGCACCTTCTCCCGAAGTTACGGTGCCATTTTGCCTAGTTCCTTCACCCAGGTTCTCTCAAGCGCCTTGGTATTCTCTACCTGACCACCTGTGTCGGTTTCGGGTACGGTCCCTTTTGACCTGATGCTTAGAAGGTTTTCCTGGAAGCCTGGCATCAACCACTTCCCCACCT
>NZ_CP185342.1:6205000-6912500 GCF_059322965.1 Endozoicomonas sp. PH6C
TGACTCAAACAAACAGGACTGAATAGAACCATCAGAAGCACAAGAAGAGATTTCTGTTTCATCACACCTGTATCCTTTGTAACCGTAACTCTCAATATAGCGAAAGGACCTGTGCGAAATTTCTTCATTGATAAAAGGTATAAAGCCTGCTACTAGCGGTGGCCCCTGACGGGCAATCTAAACAGCATCAGGCCTGCCATTACAGAACCAAATATTACCGCTTCGGTATAGTCACTTTTTGAAAGCCAGACAAAATGCAGAACCGCCAGACCTGCAGCCAGATAGACCAGCTTATGCAGCTTCACCCACTTTTTCCCTAACCGGCGCATCATGGCCCTGGTGGATGTGACACCCAGTGCTGAGAGAATCAGGATCGCAACAGCACCCACTATTATATAGGGACGCTGATATAGATCTTCCAACAGTGTTTGCCACTGCCAGCCCAGCATAAAGGCAACATAAGCCACCACATGCAACAGTGCATAAAAAAGCGAGAAGAGTCCGAACATTCTCCGAAACCGGATCAGCTTGTTAACACCTGTAATTTTTCTTGCCGGGGTAACCGCCAGACTAATGCAAAGGAAGATTAAAGCCCACTCACCCAAATCACGGGTCACTGTATTTGCCGGGTCGGGTCCCAGTTGATGAGTGATAACAGCATTGATCAGCCAGACCAATGGTGCCAGACAGAGTGGAAAAACAAACCACTTTAACTTTGCAACCCAGTCCATAACATCACCTTTAATAAAGCTTCCTGAGATCCATTCCCTTATAGAGTTGGGCCACTTCTTCGCCATAACCATTGAACTTTTGAGTTTCAATCTGGTTTGGCTCCCAGATGGAGTTAGGCAATCTGCGCTCTTGTTTCTGGCTCCAGCGCGGATGATCGACTTCGGGATTCACATTGGCATAAAAGCCATATTCGCTGGGGCCTGATTTAACCCAGGTGGTTCGTGGCATGGTTTCAGTAAAACAAATTTTAACAATGGACTTGATACTCTTGAAGCCATACTTCCAGGGGACAACCAGTCTTAGAGGGGCTCCATTTTGCGGTGGCAGAGTCTTGCCATAAACACCAATCGCCATAAAAGACAGTGGATTCATAGCTTCATCCATTCTCAGCCCTTCGACATAGGGGTATTCGATGGAACTGAAACGGGAGCGTTGACCCGGCATCTGTTCAGGATCATAGAGTGTTTCGAACTGAACATACTTTGCCCTGGAAGTAGGTTGAAAACGCTTCAGCATGTCGGCCAGTGACACGCCGATCCAGGGAATGACCATAGACCAGGCTTCTACACAACGAAGACGGTAGATTCTCTCTTCAACATCATGGGGTCTGAGCATATCTTCCAGCGTGTATTTCCCGGGTTTCTCAACCTCTCCGTCAACCACTAACGACCAGGGATCAGTTTTCATATTTTTAGCGTGTTTGGCAGGGTCGTCTTTTGAATAGCCAAACTCGTAAAAGTTGTTGTAGCCAGTCACACTGGCATAAGGGGTTAAAGCTTCATCGGTGGTAAAACGACTGGATTGATAGCTGGCTACTTTCTTTTGCAGCCAATCCGGAGCAGAGAGCTGTGGAACCTTATCATCGTTTGCACCCCCTGGTTTCCTGGCTGACCTGGGATCTGCAGCATCAGTACAGCCAGTCAGAGCCAGCCCCATACCGGCAAAGGCAAACTGCCCACCCATTTTCAAAAAACGACGACGCTCCCTGTAAACACTTTCTGAGGTTATTTCACTGCTGCGAATGTCTCCTGACTTTCTGGTCTTGATCAGCATCGATACTCTCCCGGGAAATTCTCTTTTTTACCATTTACGTTGGTTTCAATGGCGCAGATTCACATTTCGAAAATGAAAATATAGACGTCATATCAGCTGCAAATATTACATTCCCATAGCCACTTGATCACTTAGCAGCTTTTTTGTCATTTTCACATAAAATTAAATCGGTGTTTCTACTGTCGTTCCCTGAGAATTACAGAGTCCTTAACTTTGCACCTCTGCATAAACAAGGGAGTTAGCTGTGTTATCACCCTGCTATCAGAATTTTGTTGACGGCCAATACCTGGCCAATGAGACCGGAGAAACATTTCCGGTGATCAATCCCGCAACTCGTCAAACCATTTATACCGTGGAGAAAGCCGATAACAGCATTCGCCAGGCTGCGGTTGTCAGTGCTCAAAAAGGCTTTGAAATCTGGTCAGAAATGACGGGTATGGAGCGCAGTCGAATCCTGAAACGTGCTGTCAGTCTTTTGCGTGAGCGCAACGATGAACTGGCTCGAATTGAAGTTCTCGATACCGGTAAACCCTGGCAAGAAGCCAGCGTAGTTGATGTGGTTACAGGCGCAGACTCCATTGAGTTTTTTGCTGGATTGGCCCCTTCCATTGAAGGCAATCAGCAGTGCCTGGGTGATGACTTTTATTACACTCGCCGCGAAGCACTGGGCATCTGTGCCGGAATAGGTGCCTGGAACTACCCTCTGCAAATTGCCTGCTGGAAAGCTGCACCCGCATTGGCCTGCGGCAACAGTATGATTTTCAAACCCTCTGAAGAGACGCCTCTGGGTGCCTTGAAACTGGCTGAGATATTTGTCGAGGCAGGCATGCCTGCTGGCGTCTTCAATGTCATTCAGGGCGACGGGGAAGTCGGTGCCTGGCTGGCTCATCATCCGGAGATTGCCAAGGTCTCTTTCACAGGAGAGGTCAGCACCGGTAAAAAAGTCATGACCGGTGCGGCCTCTTCATTGAAAGAGGTCACCATGGAGCTGGGCGGAAAGTCCCCTCTGATTATCTTTGAGGATGCTGATCTTGAGAATGCCACCTCCGGAGCCATGCTCGGTAACTTCTATACCCAGGGCGAAGTCTGCACAAACGCTACACGGGTTTATGTTCACAAGAGTATCTATCCCGAATTTATAGAAAAACTACGGCAGCGTACTGAAGGCAATATTGTGCTGGGCGACCCTATGGACCCGTGCACCAACATGGGTGCGCTAATATCAGAAAAACACCATCAACGGGTTCTTAACTACATCCACCAGGGCATTATGGAAGGCGCCACTTTGTTGACCGGAGGCAAAGCAGTCAGTCCTTCGACAGCAGCCGATGGCCTTTTTGTTGAGCCCACCATTTTTACCGATTGCCACGATGATATGACCATTGCCCGCGAGGAGATTTTCGGGCCCGTAATGACGGTATTCACCTTCGAAGATGAAGCAGAGGTCATTGCCCGCGCTAACGACACCGAACTGGGCCTTGCAGCCGGAGTCTTTACTCAGGATATCACCCGTGCCCACCGGGTTATTCGGCAGCTTCAGGCAGGTATCTGCTGGATCAACCATTACGGTACCTCACCGGCTGAAATGCCAGTAGGTGGTTATAAGCAGTCCGGTATAGGTCGTGAAAATGGTGTTGAAACAATGAGGCATTACACCCAGGTCAAAGCAGTGTATGTCGGTATGACACCTCTGGAGAGTCCTTTTTAACTTCGCATTCAAGGTGCACGAGCATGACAAAATATGACTATGTCATAGTCGGAGCCGGTTCTGCCGGATGCGTTCTGGCCAATCGCCTGACAGAAGACGGCAAAAGTCGTGTTCTGCTAATTGAAACCGGTGGCAGTGACAAGAGCATCGTTATTCGAATGCCTGCGGCTCTGTCCATTCCCATGAATACCGAAAAGTATGCCTGGCAGTTTATAACCCGGCCTGAACCCTTTCTCGACAACCGTCGTATGCACTGCCCCCGGGGTAAGGTGCTGGGTGGTTCCTCTTCCATCAATGGCATGGTCTATGTTCGGGGCCATGCTAAAGACTTTGATGAATGGCATCAGCACGGAGCTACCAACTGGGATTACCGCCACTGCCTGCCCTATTTTCGTAAAGCAGAAACCTGGGCTTTCGGTGCCGATGACTATCGGGGAGGCAGTGGTCCATTAGCGGTCAATAATGGTAATGAAATGAAAAACCCTCTCTACTCCACCTTTATAAAGGCCGGGGTAGAAGCAGGCTACCTGGAAACCACTGACTGCAACGGTGCTCGACAGGAAGGTTTTGGAGCCATGCACATGACTGTTAAGAACGGTATACGCTGGTCCACTGCCAACGCCTATCTTCGCCCGGCAATGAAACGAAGTCATTTAACGGTGGTTACCCATGCCCAGGTTCAGCGTGTCCTGCTGGAAGGCAAAAAGGCTACAGGCGTCGAATATAAACATAAAGGTCTCATCAAAAAAGTGCAGGTCACTAAAGAAATCATTCTTTCGGCAGGCTCTATTGGCTCACCTCATATTCTTCAATTATCAGGAATAGGCCCTCGCAAGGTATTAGAAGACGCAGATATAGCAGTTCAACACGAATTGCCTGGTGTAGGTGAAAATTTGCAGGATCATCTGGAATTCTACTTTCAGTTTCGCTGCAAAAAGCCCATTACTCTCAACGGCAAACTCGACCCGCTCAGTAAATTATTCATTGGTGCTCGCTGGTTGTTCATGAGAGACGGGCTGGGTGCGACCAATCATTTTGAATCTTGTGGTTTTATCCGTTCAAAAGCAGGCGTTGAATGGCCTGATATGCAATACCACTTCCTGCCAGCGGCAATGCGCTATGATGGCAGGAGTGCTTTTGACGGGCATGGTTTCCAGGTTCATATCGGCCACAACAAACCCAAAAGCCGTGGCTGGGTGAGAGCGGTGTCAGCCAATCCAGATGTTCACCCCGGTATTCGGTTCAACTATCTGTCCCACGAAGAAGACCGGGAAGGCTTCAGACAATGCGTTCGTCTGACCCGGGAAATCATCAACCAACCGGCGTTCGATGAATACCGTGACTCAGAAATACAGCCGGGAGAAAGCATTCAAACCGATGAACAGATTGATGCCTTTGTTCGGGAATCCGTTGAAAGTGCCTATCATCCATCCTGCTCCTGCAAGATGGGAACGGATAACATGTCTGTGGTCGATCCAAAGACAAGAGTTATAGGACTGGAAGGACTGAGAGTAGTGGACTCCTCCATCTTCCCAACCATTCCCAATGGCAATCTGAATGCCCCTACGATCATGGTGGCGGAGAGGGCGGCAGACCTCATCCGGGAGGCAGATATCTTGCCTCCGTCTTCTGCCCGAGTCGATTTGGATACTCAATGGCAGGAGAGACAGAGAAAAGGAACCACTGTGCGCTGATCAACTTGTAGCCACACTCTGCAGGATGGGAACCAGAGTAAAACCGCGTGGCTCTTGAGTCATTCAGGAGCCGTTTGTTTTCTGGTTTTTCCTACCAGGAACATAATGGGTCCGGAGCAGGCATAACTCAGAAAAATCAGCATCAGCACTCTGGGTGGATCGGTAAAGACGACGGCAAAAGCCAAAACCATGACAATCATAAAAATGAAAGGCACCCGTCCTTTCAGGTCCAGTTTCTTGAAACTGTTGTACTGAAAATTACTGACCATCAGCACACCAGCCAGACCTGTAATCAGAGCGCCCAGCAATGCAATACCCATCATGTTGCCGTCGATACCAAAATCACTCAGCGCCCATACCATACCAATGACCAGTGCTGCTGCAGCGGGGCTGGCCAGACCGGTGAAATAGCGGCTATCTGTTACTTCCAGCTGAGTATTGAAACGGGCCAGACGCAAAGCAGCACAGGCTGCATAAATGAAGGCAACCATCCAGCCCACTTTACCCAGATCATTCAGGGCCCAACTGTAGGCGACCATGGCAGGCGTTACACCAAAGGTCACCATATCTGCCAGACTGTCGTACTCCGCACCGAACTTGCTCTGGGTGTTGGTCATCCGGGCAACACGACCATCGAGGCCATCCAGAATCATAGCAACAAAGACTGAAATACAAGCCTGGGTAAAAAAACCCGCCTGGGCACTGATAATGGCGTAAAAGCCACAGAACAGATTACCTGTTGTAAACAGGTTAGGCAGTATATAAATGCCTCTGTGGCGAACTGTCTCCCCACCTTCGACCACCTCTTCAAAGTGCTCATCGACGGGAAACAGACCGTCCACTGCATCTTGTTCATTTTCGGGTCGTTTCGGTTTATCGCTCATTTCAGCATCTGCTCATCGACATAAAGGTGAAAAAAACACACTCTATCATGAAAGGTATGGATACTGCATAACCGCTAGGAGCCTGACAGGGAATAGACTTCCATCAGTTGCCATCCTGACTCACAACGCTGGCTCAACTCAGTCCATAACCTTTCAGCTCTGGCATGCAGCCGAACTGTGTTTCGGTAAAGCAGAATTTCTATAGAGCCCGTCCAGTCAGCTCTTTCAGAATAGGGAACCAGCTGACCAGACTTCAGCTCATCCTGTACGGAATAATCCGGTAACCAGGCAACCCCTTTGCCTTTAAGAGCCATTTCCTTGAGCAGGTTGGTCAGGGAAGACTCCATTACCGTCTGAAAGAGTACGGGAACGTCCGATGCACTCAACAGACTATTGACCTTGCGCCCCATAAAAGCATTGGGGCTATATCGGAGTAAGGGTACAGTGTCAGGATCACTATCAGAAAACATTGGTTTTCCCTGAGCATCAGGCAGACAAACGGGCAAAAGACGCGTCATCCCCAGTTTCAGATATTCAAAGGGCGGCTGCATTAAAGCGTCAACATTGAACGCCAGGAGAAAATCACAATTACCTTCCTGCAGCGCCTCTACCGCGAGATCAACATCAATGCTTTCTACTCTGGTTTGCAGTAATTGCTCATCTTCACTCACCTGCTGAATCAATTCCGGTAACAAAGTCACCGACAGGGAATGAGCTGCAGCAAAGTCAATGGCCTGCCCGGAGACGACACCCTGTAACTGACCCAGACCCTCTTCCATTTGACGAAGCAGGTTCCTGGCCGTTGTTCTGAACAAACGCCCTTCCGGAGTCAGTTTGATGGGAACCGTTCCCCTGTCTACCAGCTCAAAACCGACCGTCTGTTCCAGAGAACGAACTCTTCGACCAAAAGCAGGTTGTGTGATGTTTCGAAAATCAGCAGCACGGGAAAAATTTCTCAGCTCGGCCAATGCCAGAAAATCTTCCAGCCACTTGGTTTCCAGATTCATTCAAGCACGACTCCCAGACTTCAGTTCAACTTACCCCCGCTCCTCAAGCAGCTTCTTTCTCTTCCTGCTGACTGTACCAGCCAACACAGGCTCCGGCTAACAGCGCTGTTGCATCAATGTACTGTCCGGGATTTGTTTTCATAACGTCGGCAAGACCTACAGGAATTTCTGTGCAGCCCAGAATAACCGCTTCAGCGCCCTGACTAACCAGATCATCAAAAACCATTTTCATACACTGACTGCCCTGCTCCAGACGCCCTGCCTTAATATCGTAGATGGCATCCATCATCAGCGTTTGCATTCCCTGATCAGGTATCAGACATTCACGACTATCGTTCTCTATCTGCCGTTGGTACATTATGGCTGAAACCGTAGCGCTGGTCGCCATAACACCTATTTTGCGCAGATTATTTCGTCGGATATGTTGTTCAACACAACTCAGGATACTGATCATTGGAATCCGAGCCTGTTTTTGCAGCTTATCAAACCAGAAATGTGCAGTATTACAGGGAATCACTGCACACTGGGCACCGCCTCGCTCAAGACTTCTCAAACCTCTCAGCAAGGCCGGAAAAGGGTCCTCGCAACCTTCAAGAATGCAGGCACTGCGATCTGGAATCTGAGGGACATTATGCACCAGCATGGGCAGGTGCTCCTGATCCTTACTGGCTTGTGTCAAAGCAATGATTTTCTGCATAAAGTCTACGGTAGCCAGAGGCCCCATTCCGCCCAGTACTCCTAACACGACATACTCCGTTTAATTGGTGACTGCAAGATTAGCAATATCACTAGAAACTATGGTCATATAATTACGACTCCCAGGGAGCTTGTGAAATGCCTAAAGCGAAGGATTAATGCCGAAATGGCATGGGGAGAAAGGCAGATAAAAATATAAGGTTTTACTTATTGGAATTAACTTCTTATAACAGGAAACTATAGAATTTCATTACCAACCAAATTGATAGCTATGAAAAGAATTACAATGGTTGTGGCCATGAAACAGGAAGCAGCGCCACTCATTGAGAAACTGGGCCTGGCCGAAACAGACGACATAAATCCCCTGCTACCCTGCAAAACCTTTGCGGGTGAGTATAAGAATCTGAACATCAATCTGATTACCAACGGTTCCGACTCAGTTCACGGTGTAGAAAATGTCGGTACCCAGCCAGCAACCCTGGCGGCATACGAAGCACTTCGCCTCTTGTCACCGGACCTGGTCATCAATGCCGGAACCTGTGGAGGTTTTTCCGACAAGGGCTGTAAAGTTGGTGACGTTTATATTGGCGAGCGTATTCGTTTCTTTGACCGTCGTATCCCCATGGGCGAACATTACGAAGCCTACGGCGACGGTAATTTTCAGTGCCAAGTGGCAGTGGATCTGGCCCGAAAACTGGATTTGCCCACCTCTGTTGTCTGCACCGGCAACTCTCTCGATATGAGTCCGACCGATGAAGCCATTCTGCGTCAGGAACCTATGGTCAACAAAGAGATGGAAGCCGCAGCCATTGCCTGGGTAGCTTCCCATTACCAGACGCCAGTGGTTGCGGTAAAATCGGTGACAGACCTGATGGACAGTAAGCATGGCACAGCAGAAGAATTCGCTTCCAACCTGGCCCTGGCCTCCAGAAATCTTCAGGAAGAAGTGCTGAGACTGCTTGATCTTCTTGCTCAGCAATAAACTACTAAGTACCTGGCCAGTTGGTTTCGCATATTCTGGCTGCAACCAAAACACACTCAGGGAGACGTTATGCGTTATTTTCTGGCAATACTTTTGCCACCGATAGCCGTTCTTTTATGTGGCAAGCCGGGTCAGATGATCCTTAATATTATTCTGACCCTGCTGGGTTGGATTCCCGGAATCATTCATGCCCTGTTTGTTGTTAACAGTCACCTGGCAGACAAGCGCAACCAGAAAGTCATTGACGCCATTAAAAATCAGGAAGATTAGCGCTATGTTCTCAGCATTCCGGGCAGGAATACCCGTCCTGCTGCTTATTTTGTCGGTCTTTCTGACAGGCTGCCAGAGTACTTATTACAGCGCCATGGAAAAGGTAGGCGTTTACAAGCGCGAGATTTTGGTGGACCGCATCAAGAGCTCTCAGGCCGCTCAGGAAGAAGCTCAAGAGCAATTCAGCTCAGCGTTGGAACAGTTTCGCAGCGTCGTCAATTTTAATGGTGGTGATCTGGAGGCGCTTTATGATCAGCTTAATGCTGAGTTCGAGGACAGCGAAGCTTCTGCAGATAAGGTTCGTAAGCGCATCCGGGACGTTAAAGATGTCTCGGATGCACTCTTTGAAGAGTGGGAAGCAGAGCTGGAACTCTATTCCAGCGGCAGTCTTCGTCGTGCCAGTCAACTGCAGCTGAATGAAACCCGTCATCAGTACAAAAAAATGCTGGCCAGCATGGAACAATCAGAAAAGCGCATGCAACCGGTTCTGAATGCCTTCCGGGATCAGGTTTTGTATCTGAAACACAACCTCAATGCACGGGCTATTGCGGCACTCAAGGGTGAATTTGGTGCCATTAAGCTGGACATTGATCGCCTGCTAAGAGATATGCAGCGCTCCATTGATGAGTCACGCAAGTTCGTTGCCACCTTGCAACAGTCATGAGTGATCGAAGCAATCTTGCTTCACTTTGGGTGGGGAAAGATTGCTCGGGAGTCTAACCCGGACTGTCTGTTGAAGAATATTATACCAATCGTGCTTTCTAACTCCCGTGATGAGCATGGAGATTTGAGCCTTAAGACAAGGCGGCGTGAGGAGTCATAGCCTTAGCTATGGCGACGATCGCCAACGCAGGATTAAGGCTCAAATCTTCAGCGCAATAGGGAGTTAGAAAGTTCGATTGGTATTACCTACTGCTTATCCACAACCCCATAAAGATCAATCCTGCCCCTATCAGGTGGAACTGATAAAGCGTCTGCCCAAGAATGGGAATAGCGAGCATAGCTGAAAACACGGGTATCAAAAAGTGAAACATGGCTGCAGTGCTTGGTCCCAGCACAGACACGCCGAAGTTCCAGAAAAGAAAGGCGACCAGAGTAGCAAACAAAACCTCGTAAATGATTACATAAAGTGCATCCTGGCTAATGGAGAAGCTGCGCTCAGATGCAGGCTCCCAGAGATAGAAGGGCAAAAGGAACATCGCCCCAATTCCGATTAGTGTGGTTAGCAGCTGAGCCTCGGATAAAGGCAGTTCAAAACGCTTGAGCAGAACGGTATAAAGACCCCAGCAGCACATAGCAAGAAACATGATCATGTCTCCTCTGCCAAAATCAAGACTGACCAGCATTGACCACTCTCCTTTACTTAAAATCGTGAGTAGTCCGGGAATTGCCATTCCCATACCGAAAAGCTGCCTTTTTTTAGGAAAAACATGCAGCAGAGGAACCGCCAGGATCATTGTAATGACGGGCAGAATCATCTCAATCAAGGCCAAAGTCACTGCCTGTGTGGATTCAGCAGCGATGTAAAGCAGTGTGTTAGCGCAGAAAATGCCGAGGAACCCCAGGACCAGCAGTTGATAGCGACCTTGAAAGATTACCTTTCTCTGTTGAATCAGTTTCTTGCCGGTAAACGAAAACAGGATCAGAAAAGCCAGAGTCCACCGCCAGAATGACAATGCGATGGGAGGAATGCCTTCTACACTCATCTGGTTTGCAACAAGATTCTCTCCCGCCCAACAGAGAGTCGCTAACACCACCGCCAGTATTGCCAGAATGTTAGAATGAGCAATCAAATGGACGATTTTTTCTCTCAAGTTACTGCTCCAAAAAAATATGTCTGTGATCTTTTAAACCTCTTGAATCATTGGCACTGGCTTAAGCCCTTATCTATTCACATAGGGAGTCTAACCCGGACTGTCTGTTGAAGAATATTTCCTGTTGGTTATCCACAATCCTGTAAAGATCAACCCTGCCCCTATCAGGTGGTACTGGTAAAGCGTCTCTCCAAGGATGGGAATAGCGAACATGGCTGAAAACACAGGGATCAGGAAGTTGAACATAGCCGCATTATTTGCCCCGAGTAAAGACACGCCGAAATTCCATGACATATAGGCGACCAATGAAGCAAAAAGAACTGAGTAACTGATCAGAAAAAGTGCTTTCGGACTCACGGTAAAGCCACCTCTCATCGATAGCTCCCAAAGGTAAAAAGGCAAGAGGATCACCACCCCAATCCCGACCATTATGGTCAACAGATGAGCCCCGGACAAAGGCAATTCAAAACGCTTGAGCAAAACCGTATAAGAGCCCCAGCAACAGGTAGCGAAAAGCATGATTAAATCTCCCCTGCCAAAGTCCAGGCTGGCCATCGATGACCATTCTCCCTTACTGAAAATCGTCAACAGTCCCGGAATAGCCATTCCCATACCAAACAACTGCCTTTTTTTAGGAAAAGTCTTCAACAGAGGAATAGCGAGAATCATAGTAATCACGGGCAGTGCTATTTGTATCAGGCCCAGGTTTACCGCCTGTGTAGATTGAGCTGCGATATAAAGCAATGTGTTAAAGCAGGTAATGCTGAAGAATCCCAGGATCAGTAATTGATAACGACTCTGAAAAATCAGCTTTCTCTGCTGAATCAGTTTCTTTCCGGTAAACGAAAACAGGATCAGAAGAGTCAGAACCCACCGCCAGAATGACAGCGCGACGGGAGGGATATCTCCCACACTAATCCGGCCCGCAACCAGGTTGCCCCCCCAACAGAGTGTCGCTAAGACCAACCCCAGTATTGCCACAATGTTAGGTTGGGTCTTCAAATGGGCAATTTTTTTTCTCAAGGTACCGCTCCAGAAAATTTGCCGACTGTCTCTTAATTCACAACCATCGCAACTATTGTAAAATGCGCTCCGGAAATAAAGAGACTAGAGCTTTAACTGTATCTCTGCCCAAAATAATCATCATCCGTTAGCCATTATTCAAAATTCGATCATGAATCGATTTATGGCTGGCTTCCTATGCCTGGCAGACATTGTTCGTTTCCCGGGAGCTTCCATAGTCGCGAAGTAGACTAGTTTACGAACAGCGTCATCAATCAGAAAAACTTGTGCTTTTTAAACTAAAAAAGGCGCACAAGGCGCCTTTTTTGAAAAGTTGATTTTAACAATCAGTTCTTATCTTTATCAACCAGCTGATTCTCGGTGATCCAGGGCATCATTTCACGCAGCTTGGCACCGGTCTTTTCGATTGGGTGAGCAGCATTGTTACGACGATAAGCAGTCATGGACGGATAGTTCATTGCACCTTCAGTGATGAATTTCTTGGCGTACTCACCGTTCTGGATGTCTTTCAGGGCTTCACGCATAGCCTTACGAGATTCATCGTTGATGACTCTTGGGCCGGTTACATACTCACCATACTCGGCATTGTTGGAGATGGAGTAGTTCATGTTGGCGATCCCGCCTTCGTACATCAGGTCGACAATCAGCTTCAGCTCATGCAGACATTCAAAGTAAGCCATTTCAGGAGCATAACCTGCTTCGGTCAGTGTTTCGAAACCGGCCTTAACCAGCTCTACCGCACCACCACACAACACAGCCTGCTCACCAAACAGATCGGTTTCGGTTTCATCTTTGAAAGTAGTTTCGATGATACCGGTACGACCACCACCTACGCCACAGGCGTACGACAGGGCCAGATCTTTAGCCTTTCCGGAAGCATCCTGATAGATAGCAACCAGATCAGGGATACCGCCGCCTTTAACAAACTCGGAACGCACAGTGTGACCCGGTGCTTTAGGGGCAATCATGACAACGTCCAGATCGGCGCGAGGAACAACCTGGTTGTAGTGAATAGCGAAACCGTGAGCAAATGCCAGGGTTGCACCCTGCTTCAGGTTAGGCTCAATTTCGCTCTTATAAAGCTGAGACTGGAATTCATCCGGAGTCAGGATCATGACCAGGTCAGCCTGGGCGACTGCAGCAGCCACGTCCATTACCTTTAGGCCTGCAGATTCGGCTTTGGCAACAGAAGCGGAGCTCTTACGCAGACCAATGGTGACATCTACCCCGGAGTCCTTGAGGTTATTGGCATGGGCATGACCCTGAGAGCCATAGCCAATAATGGATACTTTCTGACCACGGATGAGGGAAAGATCACAGTCTTTATCGTAATAAACTTTCATGATGGACTCCTGAATAAAACGCCCTGGATTATCTTTTCTTGTCCGGGCTGAAAACGTTGATTTGGAGATTAAAGCAGACAGATCATTTCGTAAAATGATATATTTGCAATATAACGTTTCATATTACGAAACAGCCTTGAGCAAAGGTGAAAAACCGCCATAAGTGAGGGTGAAAAACGATCATTATGGATCTGAAACCACTGAGGCATTTCCTGAGTCTCGCTGAAACGCTCCATTTCGGCCGTGCCAGTGCAGCCTGTCATGTCAGCCCATCTACCCTGAGCCGAAGCATTCAGCATCTGGAAAATAATTTGGGGGTATACCTGTTTGAACGGGACAATCGCAGTGTCAGCCTTACCGCAGAAGGCATTAAGTTCGAGAGATATGCACGGGAAACCCTGATTCAGTGGTCAGCGATTCGCAACGAATTGATAGCCGAATCGAAAGAGTTGAAGGGTGAGATCAGTGTATATTGCTCCGTAACCGCCAGCTACAGCTTTCTTTATGACATTCTCAAGCGCTTTCGACAACGCTATCCGAGCATTGAAATAAAGCTTCATACCGGCGACCCTGACTCAGCCATTGACCTGATCACCTCTGGAAAAGAAGATATAGCCATTTCTGCCCGCCCGGATAATTTATCCTCGGAGATTCAGTTTCACAGCATCGGACTTTCCCCGCTGGTCTTCATAGGCCCTGCTTCGGGAGAAATTTCTACCCCAGGGACGGTTGAAGAGTGGAGCAGAACGCCCATGATCCTGTCAGAAAAAGGTATTGGGCGACAGCGGGTTGATTACTGGTTTTCAGCCAAAGGCATCAAGCCAAAAATATATGCCCAGGTCGCTGGTAATGAAGCCATTGTCAGCATGGTCAGCCTGGGATTTGGAGTCGGCGTAGTACCGCAGATTGTATTGGATAACAGCCCACTGTCTGACAAGGTTAAGATTCTGAATATCACCCCCTGGCTGGCTGCTTATGATGTGGGACTCTGTGTGCTGGACAAGAAACTCAAAAGTCCATTGATTCGGGCCTTCTGGGAGCTGCTTTAGTCGATTTTCTGAGAACAGCCCTATCAGTTCGATGTCCCGCCTGAGTCCAGATCAAAAGCCTCCATCAGGTCCAGTTCAAATCGATTGTTTTTTGCTTTCTTCATGACCACTTTATTTTCGGCAATCCAGGGCTTGCCCAGACACCAGGCTACAAGGGTCTCTCCGTGATGAAATATAAGAATCTTGCTTCCTGTATTATGGTTACTCAGAAGGTAGGGAGTCACTTGTCCTGCACTCCAGGAAAAATTTTTGAAACGACAGCCCCCGGTCACTGAGTCACAAGGTACATGCTCAGTCCAGACAAGCTTCTGATGTTCTGGCAGGAAGATGTCGTATTGCCGCGGCGGCCACCAACTAATCCTCTTCAGTTTATAACCGGGTTGATCCGTTACCACTATTAATTCCTGATCAGAGTCGCCATAAAGAGAACTCAACATGCGAAAGTCATAATTGGCATTAAATAGATAAGCGACACTGCTTTGTAAATGACCACCAATCACTGTACTTGGTGTCGATTCGTCAGAGGTAATTCCTTTTGCTTCTCGCCAGTCGGGCACCAGAACCACCGGGATTGACCTATTGTAGTAAGCGGCAAAATAGGAATGCCAGTCAATAAAGCGGTCCAGCCAGTTCTGACAGACTGCGCGGCTATCAAGATAATCGTCTGCAGATTTATGGAATGCCTTGAAGGTTCTGCTACCAGTATTTATGGCTTCACAGTTGCTGGCGATCAGGGATGAGTAGTGCAGAAAACCAGAAGGCACACCTGCCGGTTTGGCCTGAGTGAGATTCTTCCATCTCTGAAAATCCTTTTCAAGATGACTGAACAGGCTATTCAGTCTCTGCTCAATCACTGCCTTAGGGCCATTCCCCCAGTACTCTACATCAGACAGCTTAACGAACTCTGGTTCTTCTGTATTACCGATCACCTTACTGGTAACAATCCAACGGTTAGTTTGATAATTTACCACGCCTATAAATAAAGGGTGGGCAGGGTGGCCCGTAGCTACCTGTTTTTTACTGACATAAAAAATGAATTCATCTTCCCTGAACACATAATACGATATTCCTATTGTCACTCCTGCCAGAATCGCCAGCCCCACGATAGTGTCTTTGTATAACCTCATCCCGGCCTGAAGATGAGTGTGCCCGGAAAGCGCAAAAAATACGACGAATGCCTTTAAAATATTCTTCCGTCCAACCAGATATCCAGCCATCGATATTTCCAGTGCATGATTTAGAATGCCATCCAGTATAGATAATTACAGAACAACTTCTGTTTAAAGAATACGGTTCAAGAATGCTACTTGAAAAAGAGTCTCTGAAATTGAGCAGACCATCCCGACTGGGGGATGTTATAAACGGCTGAGTTCGTCGTGTCGAGGTCAAACGCTTCGGTCAGGTTCAGCTCAAATGGATTGTTTTTTACTCGCCTGGAAACCACCTTATTTTTGGATGACAAGGGTGTACCCAGATGCCAGGCGACAAGGGTCTCACCATGATGAAATATAAGAATCTGCTTTCCTGTGTCGGGGTGACTCAGCAGGTAAGGAGTCACCTGATCTGCACAGCCGAAAAAATCTTTAAAGCGACAGCCCCGACAGGGTGGGGAGCATTCACAAGAGAAAGTCTCTCCGGTCAGAGCCGGAGAGCTATCAATATGAGAGGAGTTAAAAGAAAGGTTACAAACTCAAAACTTTCTCGCCACGGGCAATGCCCGTAGTACCACTACGAACCACTTCCAGCACCTGAGCCTGGCCGATGGCGGCAATGAAGCCATCCAGTTTCTCTTGGGTACCGGCCAGCTGAATGGTATAAACCGAGCTGGTGACATCGACTATCTGACCTCTGAAGATATCCGCTGTGCGTTTCACTTCAGCTCTCAGCGGACCGCTTGCACGAACCTTGATCAGCATCAGCTCACGTTCAACATGGTGACCTTCGGTCAAATCCACCAGCTTGACCACATCAATGAGCTTGTTCAGCTGCTTGGTAATCTGTTCAATCACCTGTGGATTACCGGAAGTGGTCACTGTCAGACGAGACAGTGTCGCATCTTCCGTAGGTGCAACGGTCAGGGTTTCAATGTTGTAGTTACGCTGGGAAAACAACCCGACAATGCGTGACAGAGCACCCGGTTCGTTTTCTACCAGTACAGAGATAATCCGTCTCATCAGGTTCTCTCCGTCTTGCTGAGCCAGAGGTCACACATGCCACCATCCTTGATTTGCATCGGATAGACATGCTCATCGGGATCTACCTGAATATCCATGAATACCAGACGATCTTTCAGAGAGAAGGCTTTTTCCATCGCAGGCATCAGCTCCTCCGGGCGGGTGACTCTTATACCCACATGGCCGTATGACTCCGCCAGTTTAACGAAGTCAGGCAGAGACTCCATGTAGGAGTGAGAGTAACGGCTGTCATACTGCATATCCTGCCACTGTCGTACCATACCCAGTGCCTGATTATTGATATTGATCACCTTCAGGTGTAAATCGTATTGCAAGCAGGTTGACAGTTCCTGAATATTCATCTGGATACTGCCTTCACCGGTCACACAGGCAACCTGTTCTTCAGGGAAGGACAGTTTGATACCCATGGCCGCTGGCAGGCCGTAGCCCATGGTGCCAAGACCACCGGAGCTGATCCAGCGATTTGGCTTGTTAAACCGATAATGCTGGGCAGCAAACATCTGATGCTGACCTACGTCGGTGGTCACAAAGGCATCACCTTTGGTGACTTGATAAAGGGACTCAATGACCTGCTGGGGCTTGAGAATGCCGTCACTTTTTTCATAAGTGAACAGACCTTTTTCTCTCCAGGAATCAACGCTTGCCCACCATTCGGCAAGAGCAACACTGTCCTGAGAGCCCTGATATTCGTCTATCTGGGCAAGCATGTTTTCCAGAACAGCATCGACCGGACCCACGATGGGGATGTCAGCCACAACGTTTTTGGAAATACTGGCCGGATCAATATCGATATGGATGATCTTGGCATTCGGGCAGAACTTTTCAGTGTTATTGGTTACCCGGTCATCAAAACGGGCACCCACCGCCAGAATCAGGTCGGACTCATGCATGGCTTTGTTGGCACAATAGCTGCCGTGCATTCCCAGCATCCCGACAAACTGACGATCAGACCCCGGAAAACTTCCCAGACCATTCAAAGTATTGGTTACCGGTACGTCCAGCTTTTTGACCAATTCTGTCAGCAACTCTGAAGCCTGACCCAGAACCACACCACCACCGGCATAAATAACCGGCCTGCGAGCCTTCATAAGCAGTTCAACCGCTTTGCGGATCTGCCCGTTATGACCCTTGGCGGGCGGGTTGTAAGAACGGATTTTGACCTTTTCCGGATACTTGTATTCGTATTTTTTGGTCAGGTCGGTGATGTCCTTGGGAATATCAACCACCACAGGACCGGGTCGTCCGGTCTGGGCGAGATGAAACGCCTTGCGGATAACCTCCGGAATATCTTCAGCTTTCTTCACCAGGAAGCTGTGTTTAACGATAGGTCTGGAAATACCCACCATATCCACTTCCTGAAACATGTCAGTCCCGATAAAGCCGGATGGCACCTGACCTGAAATTACCACCATGGGAATAGAGTCCATGTAGGCTGTGGCAATACCGGTAATTGTATTGGTAGCGCCCGGCCCGGATGTCACCAGCGCTACTCCGGGCTTACCTGTAGCCCGCGCATAGCCGTCAGCCATATGGGTAGCCGCCTGTTCGTGGCGCACCAGAATATGGGTGACTGCTTTTTGTCTGAAAATCGCGTCATAGACGTGCAACAGGGCTCCACCAGGATACCCATAGATGTACTCTACCCCTTCATCAGCCAATGAACGGACTACCATGTCCGCGCCGGATAAAAGCTCCACGTTTGCTTACCCTCGGCAGTACTAATTATTAGAAATGAATCGGCTTGACGCCGCTGAGCTAATGCTCATATACAGCCCATGCTGCCTGAGCGGTTAGGGACTCCGGCCTCTCTTTTTTGACAGCGGACAAAGCAGTACACACTGTATTCAAGGCCTCAACATTCCTGTATGGGTAGGGTCAGGAATCTGACAGATGACGCCCGGCAAGGCTCATCTGCCAGCATTCCAAGGAATGCTCTTATCAGGGAATGGATAAGTCCCCCGGATTGTCGCATAAACCCCTGAGTTCACCTGATCAGGTAGTCCCAGGAGGACACATTCTTTACCTTCAATGAAGCAGAGTCAATAGCCCGACAGAGCAGAATTACGGAAATTGCTTACATTTTAGTGGTAAAGATAAGTAGTCATGATAATCACCACCCTGTCACTCACCCTCTGGCTTTAGCTCAACATCCAGACTCGAACGACTGCGAACGTCCAACTTTAACGTTGTCTTATCTTTTTAGTCTGAGAACGTAGCCATGCCCATTTTTATAGTGATCGTCAGCAGAACGACCCGAAGTATATCGCCAGAATTCGTAAGTCAGGTCCGTCCTGTTAAGCCGAGCCGCCAATGGCGTCGTTGGGTGAGCGAAACGAAAGAACTGGGAGTATCTATTATGCGGCATTGCCCCTGTTTGTTCTGATCAATGAACAGACTGATAACCTTGTCGTTTATATCGGTGATAAAAATAGCAGGCTGCTCCGATGACTGACGCCGTTCCAACAAAAACGACACTTCCAACTACAGCAGGAATAATGATTTTATTATTATCAAAGGGAAAATTAATGGATTTGCCCATACACCCTTCCGGAAAGTCGTAAAACTGCGGTCTATTAGGCATATTCCAGCTGGCGACACAATCATTATTCTCTCCACAGTTAATTATCCCGCAACTTTCAGCTCCAGTTTCGCAAACAGTACTTATTTTGACAGTGCATTGTTCTGGTACATCTGGAAAAACATTTGTACATTCTCCAGCACCATCGCCTTTTGCGCAAAAGTCCCATACTAACTCTTTGTATTTAAAGTGCGGAATGGCACATGATCCGTCATTAGTTATCTCTAACATGGTACAGTCATCATAACTAAGTATTCCAAGAAATCCCTTGAGGTCCCTATCCCATTTACACCTCCTGGTGCCCCAAGACGGGCACAGACACGAACCGGTGCTTCCCCAAGAGTCAACAACCATAACACAAACATCTTTATTCTTTGGGTTAGTAAAAGTGCCAACCGCATGACTCTCATGACAAGACGTCCAAGTCAAATTTTCATGTCTAACGTATAAAAAAGATACAGGGCAATTTTTGTCATTAACGTACGGGACACATGGATCCGTAGGCAGAAAATTGCTATATTGAGTATCAATTTTACACTTACAATCATCATAACAGTCGGGCGGGCAAGACATAGATACGCCATCTTCAGAAGTTTCTAAACTGCATATTGTCTGTGTGCGTGGACTAATACATGTAGCAGAATTAAACGTTTCACTACAGGTAGACCACGTTAGATTTTTACAATCAATAAAAACATTATGCTCGGTAAACCCTCCCCCTTCATTACGAAAACTAAATGAAAAGTAAGGTGGACATTTTGTAACTCCATCTTCGGTAGTATTGACAGATTGGTATGACTCATCAGCAAGCAATGAGATAACAGCCTGTGAACTAATAATTACAATTTGCAATAAAACATAGAGACAAGAAGTTTTCATAATAAATGCCCTGATCAACTACAAACAAGCCATGAAAAACAATCAGGATTGACTTGCCGGGCTCAGTATAGCCGCATAACCCCTTAAATCAGTGGTTGCCGACATGCAATCCACTGGATTTTATTGTTAGGTGGCGTGTTAGTTGTTTGGGAGGTGTTGACGGATGAGTAATTCTAGTTGTTCTATTTTTTCGTCGCTACGTTTAAAGCCTGCATAGGTGGCTTGAGTAAGCGCACCAATGGCAGTTTTAATTTCTGAGAGTTCACGGTCATGCTGTGCAAAGCGCAACCGATTTTCCTGCTGGTACTCTCGCATCTCCCGTCTTGTTGCCAGTATCTCTTGGTGTGTATCACCAGTGATCTCAATGAGACTACGAACTGCACTATCCAGTGAGTCAAAATGTGACTCAAGTTGCTCTATCCTGACTTCTAACGACATCGGGACTACTCTCGTTGTGAATGGAGTAACCAGCGTAGCAGAGACTGGTACAAAGACACCTAACATAGGGTTATGTTGCTACCTAAACAATTCAGAATCTGACTCCAGACGCTCAAAGAATATTTTATCTTCTACCACTGCATAGATTAATAACCAGTCTGGCTCTATGTGACATTCTCGATAGCCGCGATAGTTACCAGTCAGGGAATGGTCTTTGTATCTCGCTGCAAGTGGTCTATCTTCTATGAGCTGATCTGTGACTTTCTTTAATTTTGAGCAATCTTTACCCTGCTTCTTTGCTTTTTTAACGTCCCTTTTGAATTGATTCGTACTGACTGGCTTTAGCATCATTAAATATCCAAGTCATCGTACATTTCCTGAGCGTTTTCGTAGTGCGTTAAACCTACTCCTTTCTCTGTGTCGTCAAAGGCTTTAAGGGTTTCTTCATTAGGTATACGAACATCAAAAGGTAATCCATTGCACAAACCTACTTGCTTATAAAACAAGGTGATTGCATCTGTTGCGTTCAGCCCCAGTTTCCTGAATATCGCTTCTGCATGTTCCTTCACATCAGGCTCTATTCTGGCTCGGATCATTGCGCTTTTGCTCATTTTTAAGTACCCCATGCGTCATATTGTTCTGTACAGTGTCATTGAAGATCATTTGTAAACGCCAAATAAACCCACGCCCTTCAGAATCAAAACCCCATTTGAAATGATTAGCCTCCCGATATAAGGAGGCCAATATGTCAAAGAAATTACCCGCAGACAGTGAATGGCTAGAGCGTGTTCAGTCGTGGCGGGATTCAGGTTTGACTCAGAGTGCGTGGTGCCAACAGCATGGTATAAGGGTATCCAAATTCGGATACTGGAAGCGTAAACTCGACACAACCCCCAGCGTAAAACCGACCCCGAACAACTCTGGCTTTGTCCAGGTAACACCCCAACCAGAACCTGGTGCGCCTTCTCGGATAACACCACTCTCCATCACCCTACCCAGTGGTGTAACAGTGTCCGGTATTGATGAAAGTAACCTGTCGCTTTGTGAGCAACTGGTGAGGGATATGCTATGAACACCCCGGTTATGCGACCGTCAGAGGTATTACCAAAGGTGTTTCTCTACCGGGAGCCGATTGACTTTCGCAAGTCATTTCGTGGGCTTGCTGTGTTGGTTGAACAAGAGCTGGGGCACAACCCCTTTGACGGCTATTTATATGCGTTTACCAACCGGCAGCGTAATAAAATCAAGTGCCTGTTCTGGGAAGATAATGGTTTTGTGCTTTATTACAAGAGCCTGTCTGAGGACAAATTCCACTGGCCCAAACCGGACGAAGAGCTGGTTACATTAACCGGGAAACAATTAAACTGGCTGCTGGACGGCTACAATCTCAATGCCATGCAACCCCATAAAAAAAGGCATTATGAGAGCTGTTTTTAGTCCTGTTTTTCAGGGTTTTATGGTAAAATAGCGACCATGAAATCGACCGCCGACACTCTGATTTTTCAGCCGAAATCCGCACTGGATTTGCCCTTTCATCAGGCTGAGACTAACCCTGAAATGGTCGCCTTGTTTGAGGCGATCCATTCGCAGGAAAGTGTCATTCTTGAAAAAGAAAATGCCCTTCTTGAAAAAGAAAATGCCCTTCTTGAAAAAGAAAATGCCCTTCTTGAAAAAGACGACATTATTCAAAAGAAGTCAGAGGTCATCGATTCTCAAAAAAAACGCATTGCGCAACTGGAAGAGTACCTGAGGCTCTCCCGATCCCGCCTGTACGGAAGAAGCACTGAAAAAAACAACAGCCAGGTCGACATTTTCAACGAGGTGGAGCTGGAAGGCTGCACCGGAGAGCAAGACGAAGCTGAAGGTCAGCCAGAGCAAGAGCCTCCAAAACCACGCAAAAAGAAAACAGGGCGCAAGTCATTTTCAGAGTCTCTGCCCAGAGTGCAGGAACGCTCTGAACTCAGTGAAGAAGAAAAAGCCGGAGCCATTGATACCTTCTTTGTCAAAGTCCGTGAAGAGCTTGATATCGTTCCGACCAAGGTTCAGGTGAAAGAAATTCTGCAAGAGAAAGCAGTCTTTCCAGAAGTCGATGAGCATGGACAGGAGAAGCGGGTCATTAAAGTTGCAGAGCTGCCAAAACACCCACTGCCCAAATCTTCACTCTCTGTTTGCACACTGGCCTGGATCATTGTCTCCAAGTACTGCGACGCACTGCCTTTGTACAGGCAAGAGAATATCCTCAAGCGATACGGTGGCTCTGTCACCCGGACGACGATGGCCAACTCTTTGATTCGGCTGTCTACAGAACTGCGGCCACTCATCAATTTGATGAGAGATCATCAAAAGACCGGTTCGGTGATCCATGCTGACGAAACCCGAATTCAGGTGATCAAGGAAACCAGCAAGTCCATCAACTCTGACAAATATATGTGGGTCAGCCTTGGTGGGCCACCCGGACAAACATCGGTGGTGTTTGAATACGATCCCTCAAGAGGCAAGGAGGTTCCCCTGCGTCTGTTCGAAGGGTTCAGCGGTTACCTGCAAACTGACGGGTATGCCAGTTACGACGCTGTATGCAAACAAGAAGGCATCACCCAGGCGGGTTGCTTCGACCACGTTCGCAGGAAATTTCTGGATGCCAGGAAGGGCGAAGCCAAACCGGGCAAAAAGGTGAAAAACACCCGCGTTAGCAAGGCGAATGTCGCTTTAGGCAAAATCGGTAAGCTTTACGCCATTGAGAAAGAAATAGGAGATCTTCCTCCATCAGAAAAAGCCATCCTGCGTCAGCAAAAGAGTAAGCCACTACTGGACGACTTTCATGTATGGCTGGAGAAAAACATAACCAGGCTAGACCCGGGCAGCCTGTCGCACCAAGCCATGAGCTATGCATTGAACCAATGGCCAAAACTGGTCGTTTACTGTGACAACGGCCACCTGGATATCAGTAATGCCGCAGCGGAAAACACCATCCGCCCCTTCGCTATTGGCCGCAAGAACTGGATGTTTGCAGACACGCCAAAAGGGGCGCAAGCCAGTGCCCTTTTATACAGCCTGATTGAAAGCGCAAAGGTGAATGGTCTGGAGCCTTTCAATTACCTGAACCATATTTTAAAAGAGCTGCCTTACGCCGATACCGTTGAGAAACTGGAACAGCTTCTCCCCTGGAATGTTAAGACAGGCAAAGAATAAGAAATCTTGGGGGCGGCAGCCAGTACGCTGGTTTATTTGGCGCTTACGATCATTTGGGGTACAGTGCAAACGCAACATACCAAACGCTTCCAATTCGTGGCTTCGCCACCCGACCGCCCTTCGGTCGGCGTCCGAAGCTGAGGGATATACTGCACACTCGGTATAATATCATTAACAACCGTACCACGAAGCATACTATCATGGCAGGGAAGCAACTCTCGGAGAAATCGCAAAGGCCGACCATAGCATACGCATGGCCAAAGCTTATACGACATTGCTAGCCCACCCTGACAGTGTCATACAGCAGCGAGGCCGTGACCTAAAGCTCTATGAAGAGATCCTGCGTGACGGCCAGGTAAAATCCTGTTTCCAGCAAAGACGTTTGGCTGTCACACATTCTCTGTTCAAGCTCGACAACAAAACGTTTTGTCAGCGCTTGAGCCTGACAGACGACGGACAATACCATTAACAACAGTGGTGCTGCATAGAGTGAGTGTTTAATCATTCTATCCCTGCATTTTGGCATAGAGAGAGGAAGGATAGATCAAGGAAATAACGCAAGTTATGCAGTTAACCGTTCTCTCAACTGCCCCGGAGAAACATTCAGCCCTGCCGCATAAACTGTGGTGCTGAGGTGAAAGTGATCCAACTTCACTTTCTCTATGACCCTGAATTCGTATCATAAGTGCATAACCTCTGTTACCTACCTTGCACCGGCCTCGGTCAGGAGTTTCACGATGTCGGTATGACCATTCTGGGCAGCCATGAACAGCGGGGTGATGCCATTGTTATTCTGGGCGTTGAGATCCGCTCCGGCTTCGATCAAGATTTTCACACAGTCGGTATTGCCTTCCGCAGCAGCAATGAGCAGCGGGGTCGCGCCATTCGACGTGGCAGCGTCAATATCCACCCCGGCGTTAATCAGGACTTTCACACAGTCAGTGTTATTTTCCTGGGCAGCGATGAACAGTGCGGTGCCGCCACTATTACCCCAGGCGTTGAGATCCACTTTGGCCTCGATCAGGAGTTTCACGATGTCGGTATGGCCATTCTGGGCAGCAATGATCAGTGGGGTGGTGCCATTTTTATTCCGGGCGTTGAGATCTTCCCCGGCCTCGATCAGGAGTTTCACGATGTCGGTATAGCCCTTCCCGGCAGCAATGATCAGCGGGGTGGAACCATTCTTATTCCGGGCGTTGAGATCCGCTCCGGCTTCGATCAAGATTTTCACACAGTCGGTATTGCCTTCCGCAGCAGCAATGAGCAGCGGGGTCGCGCCATTCGACGTGGCAGCGTCAATATCCACCCCGGCGTTAATCAGGACTTTCACACAGTCAGTGTTATTTTCCTGGGCAGCGATGTACAGCGCGGAGGTGCCATCTTTGTTTCGGGCGTTGAAATCCGCTTTGGCTTTCGATCAGGAGTTTCACGATGTCGGCATGGCCATTCTGGGCAGCCTTGAACAGCGGGGTGGTGCCATTGTTAGTCTGGGCGTTGAGATCCGCTCCAGCTTCGATCAGGATTTTCACACAGTCGGTATTGCCTTTGGCTGAAGCAATGATCAGCGGGGTGGTGCCATTCGTCATGGCAGCGTCGAGATCCGCCCCGGCGTTAATCAGGACTTTCACACAGTCGGTATTGCCTTTGGCTGAAGCAATGATCAGCGGGGTGGTGCCATTCGTCATGGCAGCGTCGAGATCCGCCCCGGCGTTAATCAGGACTTTCACACAGTCGGTGTTATTTTGTTGGACAGCGATGAACAGTGCGGTGCCGCCATTCTTAGCCCGGGCGTTGAGATCCACTTTGGCCTCGATCAGGAGTTTCACGATGTCGGTATGGCCATTCTGGGCAGCAATGATCAGTGCGGTGGTGCCATTCTTATTCCGGGCGTTGAGATCAGCCTCGGCCTCGATCAGGAGTTTCACGATGTCGGTATAGCCCTTCCCGGCAGCATTGATCAGCGGGGTGGAACCATTCTTATTCCGGGCGTTGAGATCAGCCCCGGCCTCAATCAGGAGTTTCACGATGTCGCCATGGCCATACTGGGCAGCGATGGTCAGCGGGGTGGCGCCATTGTCAGGCCGGGCGTTGAGATCCGCCCGGGCTTCGATCAGGATTTTTACGCAGTCAGTGTTATTTTCCTGGGCAGCGATGTACAGCGGGGAGGTGCCATCTTTATTTCGGGCGTTGAAATCCGCTTTGGCTTCGATCAGGAGTTTCACGATGTCGGCATGGCCCCTCTTGGCAGCGATGATCAGCAGGGTGGCGCCATTCATGGTCCGCTCATTGAGATCCGCACCGGCGTTGATCAGGCATTCGACGACGTCCCTGTGCCCCCGGATGGATGCCAACATCAAGGCAGTACGACCATTATTCATAACGGCATTGACATTGACTCCTTCTGCCAGTGACTTCTCCACCTGATCCAAATCCCCCTCAAAACAGCCACGATAAAACGCCGGATCGGGAAAAAATTTATCCGGGTGAGATTCACCGGTGTTCTCATTCACCATAGGCATCGGATTTTGCCGGCACATTGCACACCGGCGAGAGCCGATGGGGCGTTGAACAAAACACCTCGTAATACAGTCCAGATCGAAGCGCTTGCCACAACATTGGCTTTTGACGACCACAAGCGCTACATCACGGTAATGGAAGTGAATCATACAAATAGGACAGGGATCGGACTCCGGCGGTACGTCAGTGTCCACGGAGACGGCGGGGCGGGGAATGCCATCCATGAGTAGTACATCTGTGTTATTCACATGGCCTGCGCACTCCGGGCAGTGTCCATTGTCCAAATGTGGGCATGAGCTTTGTCCGGGCGTTGCTGCTGTGTGGCCTGTCGAATTTGCTGCGGAATTCATCGGCCATTCAGCAGACTCACTGCTATCGGATGATGGTCGGAATTGACAGACGCCATGACAGGGAGAGACAAAACAATCTAAACCCAAAGTATGCTGATGCTGCTGTGAGCCTCCGCTACCATCGGCAGAGTCAGAATCAGAATAAAGGAAGTTGCTGAAAGAGCCTGTAGGATCGGCGGTGGCTTCCTGAGCCTGCTGCCCAGAAGACTCTGATGGCGGGTGTTGTTGCTGGTTATTGCCAGAGCCGGGCACCGTAATGATGGCTGCCAACGGGTGATCCTGACGCAGCCCTTTTAGTTTCATCGTATTATACGACGGCGAGTACATATCCAAATAACTTTTTAAAAGCGAACCGAAAGCGACAACCATTTCTACAGGTAGCCATGAATGCGAGGTGGAGCTCAGTGGGGTATTTCTGGTGGTCAGGATCAGTTCGTAACTCACCAGCAGATAATTGGCGTAAAGCCATGGCCACGGAATTGATTCAGTGACCTTTGTTTTTAGCTCGTAGCCGCTTAGTCTGCCTTGTTTCTCATCAGACGATAAATCTGATCCTGCATAGCCTTTTGTGTGGGCAATGTCTGAGATGATACACGACAATGTATGAAGGCCAGGTGTTACAGAAAAGTTCTGGTTTGGAGAACCTGTTTTCTGTTCAAGCTCGATAACAAAACGTTTTGTCAGCGCTTGAGCCTGACAGACGACGGACAATACCATTAGCAACAGTGGTGCTGCATAGAGTGAGTGTTTAATCATTCTATCCCTGCATTCTGGTCATCCACCGCCTCTACTCCCCACAGTGCCCCGGCATTGATCAGCAGGTTCATGCAGTCAATATAGCCCAGCCTGGTTGCGATGGGCATCAGGGTGTCGCCATTTGACAAGACGGCAGTGACATTCGCCCCGGCGTTGATCAGGAGTTGCGCGCAGTTGGCATCGCCCATCTCGACTGCGATGAACAAAGGGGTGGCGCCACCAGAAGGCAAGGCGGCGTTTTATACCCGCCCGACAGAAACCGTGGAAATCAACAGCCACCGGATGATCAACCACCTGATGGACGACCTTGGGCTGGGGGAAAATAATCATGACCCTCGCTGTTATTGCCGATCACTACGGCCAGATTTGAAAAAGTACCGGCATAAACTACTGCCTGGCCACCAGAAAGCCTTTAAATCCATCCGAAGTTGCCGGACACCTGCTGCCGGAATGACACTGCTGGAATGCACTGCCTGCCAGCGCCGTGATCAACGTCCGATGTCCTGCGGTCACCGTAGCTGCAATCGCTGCCAGAATACCGATACCACTGAGTGGCTGGCAAGGCAGCGGCAAAAACTGCTCCCTGTTGAGTATTTCATGGTGACTTTTACTCTGCCTGCACAATTGCGGCAAATCGCATGGCAACACCAGCGTCAAGTCTATGACCTGTTGTTCAGGAAAGCAGCTGAAACCCTGAAAAGCTTTGGCTGCAATCACAAAAGTCTGGACGGGCAGCTCGGAATGACCGGCGTATTACATACCCACAGTCGTCGACTTGATTACCACCCTCATGTGCACTTTGTAGTTCCAGGTGGTGGTATTAATACCCGCCGTCGTGAATGGCGAAAGCTCAAGGGTAACTACCTGTTCAACAGTAACAACCTGGCCAGAGTCTTCCGGGGACGATTGTTGAAAGCTCTGAATGAAGCGGCTTTACTGACACCAACGCTTAAAAAATCGCTGCCCGAACTCTGGGTGGTGAATTGTCAGCACGTCGGAAAAGGCGAACCTGCTTTGAAATACTTGTCCAGATATCTCTACCGGGGCGTTATTGCTGACCGGCAGATTACAGGTCATGATGACGGACAAGTGACTTTCATCTATCGGAACAGTAAAACCGGTGCAAAAGAGCAGCGAACCATAAAAGGAGAAGGCTTTCTCTGGCTGGTTTTACAGCATGTTCTGCCCAAAGGATTGAGACGAGTCCGTGACTACGGATTCCTGCACTGTCGGGCTAAACGCAGACTTAACCTGATTCAGCTGATCTTGCAAGTCATGCTGAAACCTCTGGAACCTATCATCCGACCAAAACACGCCTGCAGAACCTGTGGCTGCGATATGAAAGTCATAGCATTCCGGTTCACAGGTTTCACCTGACCGATAAAAAAGGGCTTAAATTCACTCAACAGGGGAGAGCCAGCACAATCTGAATACATATTTTTACGACAATGCTCAATTAATAGCTTGGGCAGGGACGCGCTCATAACAAAAGCCAAAACCAACCTGCATCAGCTATAAAGGCTGCCAGAGAAAAAGCTATTTCCCATAAACCATTCCGAGTGGCTGTCAAATCCGGGCTTGTTCAACAACCGGATAAGATTGCGGCTGCGCGCAATCTATCCTTATTCGTTCTATTTTTTTGTCGCTACATTTAAAGCCTGCATAGGTGGCTTCAGTAAGCGCACCAATCGCAGTTTTAATTTCTGAGAGTTCACGGTCATGCTGTGCAAAGCGCAACCGATTTTCCTGCTGGTACTCTCGCATCTCCCGTCTTGTTGCCAGTATCTCTTGGTGTGTATCACCAGTGATCTCAATGAGACTACGAACTGCACTATCCAGTGAGTCAAAATGTGACTCAAGTTGCTCTATCCTGACTTCTAACGACATCGGGACTACTCTCGTTGTGAATGGAGTAACCAGCGTAGCAGAGACTGGTACAAAGACACCTAACATAGGGATATATTGCACACGCAGTATAATATCACTAACAGCCGTACCAAGAAGGATACTATCATGGCAGGGAAAGCAACTCTCGTGGAAATCGCAAAGGCCGACCATGGCATACGCATGGCCAAAGCTTATACGACATTGTTACTGCCCAACCCTGACAGTGTCTTACAACAACGAGGCCGTGACCTAAAGCTCTATGAAGAGATCCTGCGTGACGACCAGGTAAAATCCTGTTTCCAGCAAAGACGTTTGGCTGTCTCACAGTAACTAGAAAGTATTTCAGCTACGAATTTCAGACAAAAGCTCTGGATGATTGTTCAGCAGTCTGAACAGTTTTACCAGTGAAAGTGGTGGTTTGGTTTTGCCATTTTCGTATCGGGAAAATGCGTTACCCCCTCCACCAAAAATCTCTCCGGCCTCTTTCTGGTCAAGAGTCAGCTTTTTACGGACATTCGCAATAAAGCCCGGGTCGACTATGGAAGCGTTTACCTGTTTATTAAAAGCAACCATCGCCGCACTAACCCGCTCTGATTCTCTGGCGTCAAGAACGACCTCTCCACAAGCCGGACAATAACCTCCGGTAACATCCGGGATAGAAGTACTTTCACCTTTGTAACTGTGAGGCAAATCACGAGTGTCACGCACCAGATCGGCCCCAGAACATGCTGGACATTTCATCGTCTATAGCTCCTTAAAGGACACGACGAGTACATCATCAGTAACCGTCAGTTTCAGTTGACATCCTCCCCGCCCAAAACGACGGGCATTCATACAGCTAGACGGTCACGCCCGACCGCAGTGTATACCCTACTCAATATCGGGATGCACCTTATTCGACAACCTGCTCTACCTTTCAGATTGTCTGGGCGACTCACTGATCCCGGAAGGGGCAAAAACCATCGTCACAGTGACAGCAAAAAATGGTAATGGAACCAGCAAAGTGACCCTCAGAGATGGCAGTCAGAACACTGTCCTGGGAGAAGGTGTGGATGTGGGAAGCAAAGCCCTGGTTGAGGCTGGCGCCATTAAAACAGAGGTGCCTGATTGGCCTGTTTATGAGTCCTCTGTTTATTGAGGCTGTCGCAAAACTTCAACAGCTCCTTCTCACGCTCTGAAGTCGTCATTCCCGCGAAGGCGGGAATCCAGCGCCAACAGTGGGTCTCTGCCTTCTCGGGGATGACAAGGCCAGGGGTGCAACGGGCAGTATAGTTCTGGTGGTGAGTCAGTGTGGATTCCCGCCTTCGCGGGAATGACGAGAATGAAGCCGTGAATAACGGGAGTCAACTCGTTCTCACGCTGGAGAGAGTTTCGCGACCCCCTCTAATGGCTTGGGGCTATTTTGAGGGTTTTTAGGGTATATCAGAGGGTGTATTCATTGAAATACAGTTTCCCTTGATAAAAATAATTCAAATAAATCAACAAGTTAAAGCTTTTTCAATATTCTGCCAGAAATTGCTTACATTTAGAGTAATGACTGCAAACAATCATGAGCCAGAAAAACAGCTTTAGCTCACTATCATCAGGCTAAAAGCCGGGCTCGGTGATGTTTCCAATAATAAATCAAGCACTTAAGGATAATCAGCATGAAAGCAATACAAGCTCTGGTTTTACTGCTCCTGATGGCTTGCCTGAGCCTACCCGTTCAGGCAGAAAAAATTTACAAGTGGATTGATGAAAAGGGCACAGCTCACTACTCCTCCAGACCGCCACTGGTTAATGTTGATACCGAGATCATTTCAACGGTGAACGAGCATAAAGAAGAGCCTGAAGACCCGCCCCCTTCCGCTGAATCTGAGTCCACCCCGAAGAATCCTTCTGAAACCCGTCAAAATCCCGAAGTTCTGGCTTACTGTAAGACTCTTTCAGCCAACCTCGAGACACTCGACAGTGATGATCAGGTACGTCTGGACAAAGCCGATGGCAGTTTTGAAATACTGAATGACGAAGACCGGGAAAGGGAGAAGGAGAGAATTCATCAGCAAATGAAACAGTTCTGTTTCTGAGCAGGGCCACAATAACCACCGGGCAGGCTTAACTGCCCGGCTTCGTTCATTTAACTCTGACGTTTTTTACCTGTAATCTTTTTATAGATACGGTAGGAAAAACACGCCAGGGCACCGGTGACGCCGATAAAGACCATATGATCGGGCTCAGTCAGAAAGTGCATCAGCAATGAGAAAACACTTCCCTCTGAATGGTCTCCCGGATGAGCAAAGGCCTGAGAAGAGGCCAACACGGCGGCAGTGGCTATAGAAACAGTTCTCAGTTTTTTCATATCGTACTACTCCTGTCTATTTTTATTACCGCAAACGGTGAATATGCGACATTATACGCTCACGGCAGTGGGTTCGTGATCCTGTTTTTCAGGCATTTTCGCTTCCAGCATGCCTTTGTCAACGATAAAGTCGATCACTTCACGGACACCCTGCTCCGCTTTCAGGTTGGTGAACAGGAAAGGACGATCTCCGCGCATCTTTTTTGCATCCCTGTCCATGACTTCCAGAGAGGCTCCAACGATAGGTGCAAGATCGGTTTTATTGATGATCAACAGATCAGAACGGGTAATACCCGGCCCTCCCTTACGAGGAATCTTGTCTCCTGCGGAAACATCAATGACGTAGATGGTCAGGTCGGACAGCTCAGGGCTGAAGGTTGCACTGAGGTTATCGCCACCAGACTCCACCAAAACCATTTCCAGTCCCGGATGTCTCTGACAAAGCTCATCCACCGCTGCCAGATTCATGGATGCATCTTCACGAATAGCCGTATGAGGGCATCCACCGGTTTCAACGCCAATGATGCGATCTTCTTCCAACGCCTCATGACGAATCAGAAACTGCGCGTCTTCTTTCGTATAAATATCATTAGTCACCACTGCCAGATTATAATGCTGGCGCATGGATGCACAGAGTTTGGTAAGCAGTGCTGTTTTACCGGACCCCACAGGACCACCGACACCAACGCGGAGGGTTTGAGTCTGCTTGCTAGTCATATTTCTTCTTCCTAGGATCTGAACAATCTTGAATACTGGTGCTCATGCCAGCTGCTGGCCATGGCGAAATGCACCAGGTTATTCCCCAATTCGTGATCATGAATCGTCTTGGCGCTCTCGATCACAGGGCCAATTTCACTGGCCAGATGGTGCAAAATTTTCTGGGCATCGGTCTGTCCCAGGGGTACCGCCTTGGTTGCTGCTGTCACCTGGTTTTCGCACCATGACCAAAGCAGTCCGATAGCGGCAATGTCTTTCTCCATACCGTGACATAAACTCGATAAAGCAAACATAGCTGCCTGGGAGGGTATCTCCAGCCAGTCCGCTCTGGATTCTTGCGGGAATAAAGACTTCAGCCAGGTTTTGAATGCCCTGCCCACCTGACAGTCTTCATCATAAAGCTCTCGAGTTTCTCGAAAGGCGAGCAATTGACGGTTCCAGTGCTCAACTGATGGCCTGTCGTCAGACCGGAAAGCGTCGTAAAGTCGAAAGAATACCGGAACATCAAGACGACCCATTCCCTGCCCGAGCAACTGAGAGACCCAATGGCAGGTGGACTCACGATCAAAACACCATTGCCGATCAATAGCGGTTTCCAGACCCTGAGAGTAAGCAAAAGCCCCAACAGGCAGGGCTGGACTGGATAGATGCAAAAGGCCAAGTAATGCCTCAGTATTCATGGTTTTCTACCGGCTCATGGCTGTGCTCACCAGGGTGATGATGATGGTGATGACTATGCCCCCTGGCGTAAGCACCGCTTTCGGGCTCAAAAGGAGCTTCCGTGTGATCTACCGTCAGCCCCAGTAACATCACCATTTCATCCAGAACGTGATCTTTCTGGAATCGAAGCCAGTTATTACCTATCTGTAACGGAACATGGCGATTGCCAAGGTGATAGCAGGCTTTGGCAAACGTCAGGGCATTCTCACAACTGGCGGTTGTGACCTCTTCATCGCTGGCTCGAATCAATACGACTTCACCGCTGTCTGCCTGAAGCAGGGTGCCGTCTCTTAAAACATCGCCGCGCTCGATGAATATTCCCGCTGCTCTTCCTCCTTGGGTGGTCGCTTTTAAACGACCTCTCTTGCGCTCATCAAATGGCAGCAATAGCTCATCATTGTGCTGAACATCAGTTTCCTGCAGGCGCCTGGTTAACTTCAGCATTTCTTATTTTCCTTTGCTTGATTGGCTTTGGGCTATTTATTCTGACACTCCCCGCCCTATCGGGCGAGGGTTCTTAGATCGCTCCAAGAACCTTCCTGCTTCGTCACGCCTTCCCTAGATGGTTGCTTTCGCAGCCATCCCCGTTCCAGTCGCTCCACAGGCTAACCCCGCCAGCCCGGCGGTTTTGATATTCTTTGCTGCATTAATGTCCCGGTCGTGATGAGTGCGGCACTCTGGACACTCCCATTCACGAATAGACAACGGCAAGCTTTCATGGACAAACCCACAGCCGGAGCAACGCTTGGAGCTTGGAAAGAACCGGTCAATCTGAACAACCTTTCTTTCTGCCCACTCCGCCTTGTATTGCAACTGTCGGACAAATTCTCCCCAGTTTGCATCGGCTATGTGCTTGGCCAGCTTTGGATTTTGAATCATACCCTTCACGTTCAGAGACTCTACGCAAACAACTTGGTTCTCGTCTATAAATTCGCGGGATGCCTTGTGAGTAGCATCCATCCGGCAATCGGCAATTTTTGCATGGATACGAGCAACCTTGAGCTTTGCTTTAGCTCTGTTGCTGCTGCCTTTCTGCTTTTTCGACAACTGACGCTGAAGGTAGGCGAGCTTTCGCTCGTAGCGTTTGGTGTGCCTTGGATTACCGGATTTTTCACCGTCTGAAGTGATGAACAGATCATTCAAACCTAAATCAATGCCCACTGTCTTATTTCTAATAGGCATTGCTTTAGCTTCAAATTCGCACAACATAGAAACAAAGTACCGGCCTGCCCGATCTTTGCTGATAGTGACACTGGAAGGCTCAGAAGACAGTTCTCTGCTCCAGCGAATGTTCAGAGGCTCTTTGCTTTTGGCTATAAACAGGTGGCCGTTTTTAACGCTGAAAGCAGCCTTTGTCAGCCGCATACTTTGTCTTGAATGTCTTTTTTTGAACTTAGGGTATTTCGCCCTGCCAGCCCAAAAGTTCTTGAAGGCTTCCTGCTGATCTCTGAGTGTTTGTTGCAGGATGACACTGGATACATCTGCCAGAAATGGGAACTCTGTCTTGAGCGACACAAGCCGCTTTTCTGCCTCGGAATGGGAGATAGATTGCCCGTCTTTGTAGTAGGCATCAGTGCGAAAACGGAGGGTGTTGTTATAGACAAAACGGGCGCAACCAAACGACTGGGCAAGAAGTATTTCCTGTTCCGGCGTTGGGTAGAATCGTTCTTTGTAGGCACGTTTAGTTTTCATGGCAGGAATATTACAGAAACGATAAGCGCCTGTAAATAATTAAGGATTCCGGTTCTGCAAGCCCTACACGGGCTTGTTGCTTATATCACCGCCCGATTGGGCGATGCTTTACGCAGGTTCAGGTAAAAAATGATTAAAAAAGAAAGTAGCGCTGTGCCAGAGGTACGACTTTGGCCGGTTCACAGACCAGCAGCTCGCCATCGGCACGCACTTCATAGGTCTCTGGATTCACTTCCATATGGGGCTGCCAGGTGTTCAGCAACATATCTTTCTTGCGAATCGTTCGGGTATTTTTTACCGCAGAAACGACTTTATTCAATCCTAATTTACGGCCAATGTCGTTTTCAAAAGCGGCCTGCGAAACAAACGAAAGAGAGGTAGCAGAAACGGTTTTACCCAGAGCCCCAAACATGGGTCGGTAATGAACCGGTTGTGGTGTCGGGATAGACGCATTGGGATCACCCATAGGTGCCATGGCAATCGCTCCACCCTTTAATACCAGAGAAGGTTTAGTGCCAAAGAATGCCGGTTTCCAAAGCACCAGGTCAGCCAGCTTACCCGGCTCGACAGAGCCCACTTCATGAGAAATACCATGGGTTATTGCCGGATTCATGGTGTATTTCGCCACATAACGGCGTGCCCTGAAGTTATCCACACCCGCCGATGAGTCTTCAGGCAATAATCCCCGTTGAACTTTCATTTTATGAGCCGTCTGCCAGGTACGACAAACCACTTCACCGACCCGCCCCATGGCCTGGGAGTCCGAAGCAATCATCGAGAAAGCGCCCAGGTCATGTAGAATATCTTCTGCTGCAATGGTTTCTCGACGAATGCGGGAGTCGGCAAAAGCCACATCTTCAGGAATGTTCGGATCGAGATGGTGACAAACCATCAGCATATCCAGATGCTCATCAACCGTGTTGATGGTGTATGGACGTGTCGGGTTGGTAGACGACGGAAGGACAAAGTCTTCACCACAGGCCTTGATAATATCGGGAGCATGTCCGCCTCCGGCACCCTCGGTATGATAGGTGTGGATAACTCTGCCCTTAAATGCGGCAATAGTATCTTCAACAAAGCCGGATTCATTCAGGGTGTCGGTGTGAATAGCTACCTGAATGTCGTATTTCTCTGCCACTCCAAGGCAACAGTCAATAGAGGCTGGAGTGGTCCCCCAGTCTTCATGAAGCTTGAGCCCCATGGCTCCCGCCAGAACCTGCTCTTCCAGTGCTGCGGGTATGCTGGCGTTGCCTTTGCCAAGAAAACCGATATTCATAGGTAAACTGTCCACAGCCTGCAGCATGGAACTCATATGCCACTCACCGGGTGTACAGGTTGTCGCATTGCTCCCTGTAGCAGGTCCGGTGCCGCCACCGAGCATGGTGGTGACCCCGGAAGCCAGGGCTTCTTCTATCTGTTGGGGGCAGATGAAGTGGATATGGGCATCAATCCCCCCCGCAGTGACAACCTGACCTTCGCCGGCAATCACTTCGGTGCCGGGACCAATAATGATGTCGACTCCGGCCTGCACGTCGGGGTTGCCGGCCTTGCCTATCTTTTCTATCCGGCCGTTTTTAATGCCAATATCCGCTTTTACGATGCCCCAGTGATCCAGAATCAGAGCATTGGTGATGACCGTATCCACAACATCAGCACCTGTTCTCTGACTCTGGCCCATACCGTCACGAATAACCTTGCCGCCTCCAAACTTCACTTCGTCGCCATAAACGGTAAAGTCTTTCTCCGGACTGATGAACAGATCCGTGTCACCAAGACGTACTTTGTCGCCTACGGTCGGACCAAACATGTCCACATAGGTTTGACGTTCCATTCTGGCCATTATTTATCTCCCTGCTCAAGCTCACCCATGACATCACCTCGGAAACCATAGATTTTGCCTTCTCCGGCAAAACGCACCAATTCAACCTGTCGATCCTGACCAGGCTCAAAACGGACAGCGGTTCCTGCCGGGATATTCAACCGGAAACCGAGAGTGGATTCCCGATCAAAAGCCAGTGCCGGGTTCACTTCATAGAAATGATAATGAGAACCAACCTGTACTGGCCTGTCGCCAGTATTGGCCACGGAGACAACGCAGGTCTCCCGCCCTTTATTAATCTCGATTGCCTCTTCGCAGGCAATGACCTCTCCTGGAATCATAAAACCTCCTGCTCTACGCAATGGGATTGTGAACCGTCACCAGTTTGGTGCCGTCCGGAAAGGTGGCTTCTACCTGAACTTCATGAATCATCTCGGGAATGCCTTCCATGACATGGTCACGAGTCAGGATTTCACGCCCTTCATTCATCAGCTGAGCAACTGTCTTGCCGTCTCTGGCGCCCTCCATTATGTGCATCGAAATCAGCGCAATGGACTCCGGGTAATTCAGCTTTACTCCCCTGCCAAGGCGACGTTCAGCAACCAGTGCCGCTGTGTATAACAGCAATTTGTCTTTTTCTCTGGGGGTCAGCTCCATGAGAGCCCTCCAATTTATCCTTGTGGTCTTTTAATGCGCTATTGGTAGGTTATAGGCATCAACAATCAGGTATTCCAGATTCTGGGCTTGCAACCTTTCCGGCCATTCAATTGGCCACGAAGCTCATTCCAAAGCCAGGTAAACAGTGTTCTGGCCTGTTCAGGTGAGCTGCCCAGATAGCGAGCAATAAAAACCCCGTTTCGCCAGGTAATGGCTGTACATTTAGAGCCTCCGCAGGCTTCCAGCCTTTCATGCAGATGATCACAACCGGGGTCTTGTTCAAAGGTCATGAGCAGTGTACCGAATACATGCTGGCCATTAAGACCAAGAACGGACTGAGCAAGAGGTGAGCCCGCTGCCAGCTCCAGCCTTTCTCGATAAAGTGGCTGATCGTTACGAGTGAGGTGAAGATTCTGGATCACCCTGCCCTGCTCAAAGGCTTCGCCACTGGCTTTACGACCAAGACAAACGATATCCCAGCCTGCGTAGCAGCCATTGCCGTTCAACTCAATGGATGTATTCAGTTCCGCTTCTGCACCATTGAAAATAATAGTTTCCTGAGGCAACCATTCGAGACAGGCATTGTCTTGAACGACCATGGACGTCAGCTGTTTCTGAAGACGGCCATTACCATTAAAGTAGACTTTCCCTGCAGCAGGAGTAGTCACCAGTCCGGATGCACCAGAGTGGGCTTCAAAACTCTGAATCAGCTCATCACCGGCCACCAACCCTCCTGGCGGGTGAAGAATATAGAGATGCGCCAGGTCTTTACCTTCTGGCCAGAACGGACGTTGAATCCGCAGGGGACCATAATGGCGCGTGCGGCCCATGCGGGTATGGCCGTCCATGTATTTCAGCTCCACAGCAATTCCGGCACGCCAGCCGCTGTCTCCGGACGCAACGTCACCCTGATCGGAATCAGTATCCGGGTTGGATCGCGGGATAGAGTGTCGATTGAATGCCAGCCCCATACTTCTGCCCTTACTGTTAAAGGTCATCTCTGGCCTGCAAAAGATGTTCCATTTTATTTTTATACGACTGCTGACATTCTTGACCATAAAGTCAGCTTAAATAGCACCAAAAAAATACATAGGCACCATATTGGTGATCGAGGATGTTCTGAAATAAGGCATCTACTGTCAAGACGATATTAAGAAATTAACTCTAACTCAACTGTTAGAAGTGAGAGCTTTTCCTAATGAACGACAGTTACATAATATATTGGCATGCACATTGCTGTCACACTGTCGCACATAAGGATAAAAAACAGGATTAATAAAAACTATGAAGAGCTCCCTCAAAAAACTCTCGAAGGGCCTGGTTGTAGCTTCTGCAGCAACCGCCGCCCTCTCTTTTTCGGTCATATCCCAGGCTGCAGATACCATCAAGGTAGGTGTTTTACATTCTCTGTCAGGCACCATGGCGATCAGTGAAACCACATTAAAAGACACTGTTTTAATGATGGTGGACGAGCAGAATAAGAAAGGTGGACTACTGGGTAAGAAACTCGAAGCGGTTGTTGTTGATCCTGCCTCTGACTGGCCTCTGTTTGCAGAAAAAGCGCGTGAGCTGCTGGCAAAAGAAAAAGTCGATGTCATTTTTGGCGGCTGGACTTCCGTATCCAGAAAATCAGTTCTGCCAGTGGTTGAAGAGTTAAACGGCCTGATGTTCTACCCGGTTCAGTATGAGGGACAAGAGTCATCCAAAAACGTTTTCTACACCGGCGCAGCGCCTAACCAGCAGGCTATTCCTGCGGTTGATTATCTAATGAGTTCAGAGGGCGGCAGCGTCAAACGTTTTGTTCTGGCCGGTACTGATTACGTCTACCCGAGAACCACCAACAAGATTCTGGAATCCTACCTGAAGAGCAAGGGTATCAAAGAGTCGGACATCATGATCAATTACACGCCTTTTGGTCACTCTGACTGGCAGACCATTGTTTCTGATATCAAGAAGTTTGGTAAAGCTGGTAAAAAAACGGCGGTTATTTCCACCATTAATGGCGACGCCAACGTACCTTTCTATAAAGAACTGGCTAATCAGGGCATTGCTGCTGAACAGATTCCGGTGATTGCCTTCTCTGTTGGTGAAGAAGAGCTGTCAGGTATAGATACTGCACCTCTGGTAGGCCACCTGGCAGCCTGGAACTACTTTATGAGTGCCGAGAGTGATATCAACGATGAGTTCATCGAAACCTGGCAGACCTTTACCAAGAATGAAGAGCGTGTTGCCAATGATCCAATGGAAGCCACTTATATTGGCTTCAACATGTGGACAAAAGCCGTTGAAAAAGCAGGAACCACCAGCGTTGATGCCGTCCGTTCGGCCATGTATGGCATCACTGTTCCCAACCTGACGGGTGGTATTGCTGTGATGAACACCAACCATCACCTGACCAAACCGGTATTGATTGGCGAAATTCAGGACGATGGCCAGTTTGAAATTGTCTGGGAAACCAAAGGGGGCGTCATTGGTGATGCCTGGACTCAATATCTGCCCGAAAGCTCGAAAATTGTTGCTGACTGGTCAGCCCCGATCAAGTGTGGCAACTACAACCTGGAATCAGGTGTCTGCTCTGGTCAGAACTACTGATTAGTCGTCTTTTGTTGAAGTCATAGCAATCGTGCTCTCTAACTCCCGTAATGAGCATGGAGATTTGAGCCTTAAGACAAGGCGACGATCGCCAACGCAGGATTAAAGCCCAAATCTTCAGCGCAATAGGGAGTTAGAAAGTTCGATTGGTATCACATGGCATGAGAAGTTAGTTTTTTCATGCCATCACCAAACGCCTGTCCAATACAAGACAGGCCAACACATAGTTATTCACTGGAAATTTTATGACCTGGAGACTCTGGCAAGTATTGCCTTTAGTATGCCTCTGTCTTCTTTTTGTCTTTGTCTCATCCTCACAGGCTCTGGCCAATAGCAACACCACAAGCAATGAAGAGCTGGCCAGACAATTGAGTGAGAAGTCATGGGACAAACTGGAGACCACCGTAACCCATCTCTCTGCCAAAGGTGATGATAAAAGCCAGAAACTGTTAACCCTCTGGTTATCTGGCCAACTGTTTATTGAAAAGAGCACGGGTCGTCTGGTCACGGGCAATAAGTCAGGTCGACTGTATCTCATTGCTGACCCGATTACCGATGAAGCCCTGGGTGAAGTCAAAAAGCGCAGCTTGAAAAAAATCAGAATCAATAACCGGCTGCGAAACTCCATCAGAACCGCTCTGGCTCTCTGGGACCTCAAGTCTGAAGACCCGGAAAAGCGCCTTCAGGCAGTTAAGGAAACATCCAGAAACCTTCAGGCTGACACATTGGCCATTCTCAAAACCATGCTGGAGAAGGAGTCCGATGAGGATGTTCATTCAGCTCTGACAACAGCGGTTGCCTTATATCAGATCCAACAGGGTAGTGATGAACTCAAGCTCCAAAGCCTTGAAATTCTGTCTGAGTCTGATGATCCCTTTGTTGGTTCAGTATTGGAATCAGCGAAAACAGAGACTAAGAACAAAGAAATTCTTCTGGGCATAGACACCGCACTGGCCGACATGGATCGAAGACAGGAATACTACTCCGCAATAGAAAGTGTTTTCTTTGGCTTGAGTCTGGGTTCGGTATTACTTCTGGCTGCCATTGGTCTGGCGATCACTTTTGGTGTTATGGGGGTTATCAACATGGCCCATGGCGAAATGATGATGCTTGGCGCTTATACGACTTTTGTCATTCAATCAGCTTTTCCATCATTATTGGAACAATCTCTGTTTATTGCCATTCCTGCCGCCTTTGTTGTTGCTGGTACCGTCGGTATTTTGATTGAGCGACTGGTCATACGTCACCTTTATGGTCGCCCACTGGAAACGCTTCTGGCCACTTTTGGTATCAGTCTGATACTGCAACAGGCCGTAAGAACCGTCTTCTCTCCCCTGAACCAGGCAGTCTCAACACCGGAATGGTTAAGCGGCTCCTGGGTGATCAATGAAGCTTTATCTCTGACCTGGAACCGAGTCTACATCATTGGCTTCAGTCTGGCCGTCTTTCTGACTCTGTTGTTTATCCTGCGCTACACCCGATTTGGTTTGAATGTGCGGGCAGTTACCCAGAATCGCGCCATGGCCAACTCTATGGGTATTCCCACCCACCGTATTGACGCACTGACCTTTGGCCTTGGTTCCGGTATTGCCGGCGTTGCTGGTGTTGCCCTGTCCCAGTTAACCAATGTGGGTCCAAATCTCGGCCAGAACTACATCATCGACTCTTTCATGGTGGTGGTCTTTGGTGGTGTTGGAAATCTCTGGGGCACACTGGTGGCAGCCATGAGCCTGGGTGTCGTCAATAAGTTGCTGGAACCCTGGGCAGGTGCAGTCGTTGCCAAAATCCTGGTACTGATTTTCATTATTCTGTTTATTCAGAAAAGACCCAAAGGCCTGTTCGCCCTCAAGGGTCGTGCGGTGGAGGATTGATCCGTGAGTTCTGTAACATTGTCGTCAAAGAGCCATGAGCCAAAAAACAGCCATAGGCAAAAGATGCATGGAAAAGGTCCTCTCAGTCGTTTTCTTCTGGACGACCCAGCAGGCAAATGGCTTTTGATAGCGGTTTTTGTCATTAGCATCATGGTCTCCGGGCTCAACCTTCTGGCACCTGAAGGCTCTGCCCTGCATGTCAGCAGTTATACCGTCACACTGCTTGGAAAATATCTCTGTCTCGGCCTTCTGGCCTTGGCTCTCGATCTGGTCTGGGGTTATTGCGGCATCCTCAGTCTCGGCCATGGTGCCTTTTTTGCCCTCGGTGGCTATGCCATGGGGATGTACCTGATGCGTCAGATTGGTGACCGTGGTGTCTATGGCAATCCTGAGCTGCCGGACTTCATGGTGTTTTTAAGCTGGCAGGAACTGCCCTGGTACTGGCAGGGTTTTGATTCTTTCTTGTTTACTATTGTGATGGTGGCTGTGGTTCCCGGCATTCTCGCTTTCCTGTTTGGCTGGCTGGCATTCCGTTCCAGAGTCACCGGCGTCTATCTGTCCATCATTACTCAGGCACTGACTTATGCCCTGATGCTGATGTTCTTCCAGAATGATTTCGGTTTTGGTGGCAACAATGGCCTGACCGACTTTAAAGATATTCTGGGCTTCAGCCTGCAAAGTGATACAACCCGTGTCGCTCTGTTGATGTTTTCAGCGCTGGCCCTGGGACTGGGCTACCTGATTTGTCGATGGCTGGTGAATTCCCGTTACGGAAGAGTTCTGATGGCTGTCAGAGATGCCGAAAGCAGAACCCGCTTTATGGGTTATCGGGTTGAACATTACAAGCTGGTTGCTTTTGTGGTTTCTGCTGTGTTGGCCGGCATTGCAGGCGCACTTTATGTGCCACAGGTAGGCATTATTAATCCGGGTGAGTTCTCCCCCGTCAACTCTATTGAACTGGTGATCTGGGTGGCCGTTGGTGGCAGAGGAACACTCTATGGTGCAATCATAGGCGCACTGCTCGTTAATTATGCCAAAACCTGGTTTACCGGAGCGATGCCCGATGCCTGGCTGTTTGCACTGGGTGCACTGTTTGTCGTCACAACACTCTGGTTACCCAAGGGCGTTGTTGGTTTATTCAGTCAAGTTCGTGAAAAGTTTTTGAAACCATCAGCCCGGACTCGGGAACAGGAGGTAGCCGATCGTGGTTGATAAGCATATATCGGATAACACTCTTCTCTATCTTGACAATGTGACAGTCAGCTTTGATGGCTTCAAAGCCCTGAACAGCCTGTCTTTTTTAATCAACCAGTGTGAACTCAGGGCCATCATTGGCCCTAATGGTGCCGGTAAAAGCACCATGATGGACGTCATCACTGGTAAAACCCGACCTGATAGCGGAGAGGTGCTGTTTAATAAAAACCGCTCAGGGCTGCTTAATAAGAGCCGCTCAAGGCTGCTTAACAAGAGCCGCTCAAGGCTTTCAAGAGGTTCTATCAATCTCACACAACACGATGAAGCAGAAGTGGCCAATCTGGGAATTGGCCGAAAGTTTCAGAAACCTTCTGTCATCGAGAGCCTGACGGTCTGGGAAAATCTGGAGCTGGCTCTTAAAGGTCGTCGTTCACCTTTTGAGTCTATGTTCAAAGCACTTTCTGCAGAGGGTCATAGAAAGATTGACAAAACACTCGGCAGAATCCGCCTTCAGGATCGCCGTGACTTTATTGGAGCATCCCTGTCTCACGGTCAGAAGCAGTGGCTTGAAATCGGTATGTTATTGCTTCAGGACCCCGAGCTTCTTCTGATTGATGAGCCTGCAGCCGGTATGACAGATGAAGAAACCTTCAGAACCGCTGACCTGCTTCGAGAATTGTCTGAAGAGCGAAGCGTCGTGGTCGTCGAGCATGACATGGCCTTTATCAAAGCGCTTGACTGTAAGGTTCTGGTACTTCACGAAGGCAGTGTCCTGGCAGAAGGGTCGCTGGATCATGTTCAGCAAGATCAAAAAGTCATCGACGTCTATCTGGGGAGATAGCCTGAGGCCAAAAAGCAGCGCTGTGCTGGAGAATAATATGCTTGAAGTTCAGAACATAGATGTTTTTTACGGTGCCAGTCAGGCACTGAAGTCTGTCTCCCTGACAGCGGATAAAGGTCAGGTCACCAGTATTATGGGTCGCAACGGTGTGGGTAAAACCACATTAATGAATACTGTTGCCGGGCGAGTTTCAGCCTCGTCCGGGCAGATACTCTGGAAGGGTCAGTCCATCAATAATCTGACTTCACACCAGCGGGCCCGTCAGGGAATTGCTTACGTACCCCAGGGTCGACAGATTTTCCCTCTGCTCACGGTTCAGGAAAATCTGGAAACAGGATTTGCCTGTCTGCCGCGTCCTCAGCGGAGAGTTGATCGGGAAATATACGACCTTTTTCCTGCCTTGCTGGAGATGAGACATCGTCGTGGAGGCGACCTCTCGGGTGGCCAACAACAGCAACTGGCTATTGCCCGGGCACTGGTCACCCAACCGGAGTTATTAATTCTTGATGAACCAACCGAAGGCATTCAGCCTTCCATCATCAAAGATATTCAATCCGTCATAGGAATGCTCAGGGACAGGGGAGAAATAGCCATACTGCTGGTAGAACAATACTTTGAATTTGCCCGGGATCTGGCAGATCAATATGCCGTACTGGATCGTGGTGAACTGGTACTGTCAGGAGCAGGCAGTGAGATGAATGAAAAGGAAGTCAGACGACTGATGACGGTGTAAAGTCCTTCAGATGAATACTGTCTGCCGCTTTGTCTGTATTCATCTGACCTGCGATCCAAATCAATTCATCAAACAGTCAAACCGCTCCACCAGCACCAGTAAATGAGTGGCTTCTATTTTCTCCACCATCAGAGCTTCTTCTGCATAAGGCTTGATGTTCGAGCCTTTCGGCAAGTCAGCCCCCTGATCAAGAATGGCATGGACCCGGGGAATAAACAGCCATTGCAGCCACTGAGTAAATCCCATGGTATCCATACAAAAAGGCGTTGTACTGGCCAGCGCCTGAGCTGAAGGTGGCGAAGCCTGCCAGCAGTCCAGTCTTTTTAACTCTGCTTCAAGAGCTATCAATAGTTCTCTTACTTCTGTACTCATCAACTGTCTTTTACCATGAAAACCCAAACCGTATTTTACTATGAAAATTGATTGACATCCTCTCCGCTCCAAAGAGGGTTATGCAACGGTGGATTCAAACGATAAGTGCACGCGACTTCCCTGAATACGTTCGCTTTAATCGAGTGAAGTCAGAAAGCTACTAATCTGTCGTCTAAGACCTGATTCCGGCCCCAGACTCAGAGCTCTGTCTGCCAGCTCTCGGGCCTGACCATAATGTCCCTGTTTTTTCCTGAGTTGCGCCAACAGGAAATACACCGATGGATCGGTTGGACTGATTCTCATGGCTCTGGACAGGGAACTTTCAGCAGTGTTCAGATCATTTTCCGCCATGGCACTCGATGCCTGATCCAGCAGAATACCAACAGCATCCGTTCGACTCCCATGAGGAGAAGTAGTTTCTACATCTGAGGGTGGCATATACGTCACATGACCCATACCAGAACACCCTGTTAAGAGGACTGCAAAGAGCAGAGGTATTAATCGTTTCACTTTTGTCTCGCTACAGGCATTCACTCAAACCATGATTTTATAGAATCAAACAGAGTTTTGGCGGGCTCAATCACAGTTCGACCACAGCCCTGATAATCCTCGGGCTCTGAACCCTTTATATAAGGGACTTTTACCGCTCCCTCACAGCTCTTCCCTGTTCTTACATTTTCTGCCGGTTTTGTCCAGACGTACTCAATCTGTTCACTGTTCAAAGGCTGCACCGACTTGATTGGCACCTGTTGCATAAGACGTGTCCAGACTCTGAGAGCACCACTACTGCCAGTCAGGTTGGTCGGACTGTTGTCGTCATTCCCTAACCAGGCCACTGCCATCAGATTTCCGGTAAAACCCGCAAACCAGCTGTCTCTCAGGTCATTGGTGGTGCCACTCTTTCCTGCTAACTGAATATCCTGACTGATACTCCAGTATGCACGACGCCCGGTACCTTCTCTCATGACCTGACCCATGGCATGTCGCAAAAGCTCCATAGGAGCAGAGTCGAAAGCTCTCTCAACCGAGAGACTGTAGCGCCTCAGGGGTTGTCCACGGGCATCCACTACCGCATCAATGGCCCGCAATGGCATCCTGAAGCCGCCACTGGCGATGGTCTGGTACATGGAGGCGACATCCATAAGGGAAAGGGATGCGGCTCCCAACATGACGGAGGGATAGGGTGGCAGGTTTTTCTCAATCCCCAAACGCTCAATAGTGTTCAGAACATTATTCAGACCCAGAGCCATACCGGTCTGGATTGCCGCCTGATTGTAAGACCTGGCCAGTGCCTCTTGCAAAGGCACTATGCCTCTGGACTTGCCATCGTAATTGGCAGGCTTCCAGAGTCCGCCCTGTCCGTCATCTACCTGGATAGGAGAATCATTGACAGGTGTCGTTAACGTATAGCGCGAAGGCTGCTCCAGCCCCGTCAGATAGATTGCTGGCTTAAGCAATGAGCCTACAGGGCGCCGTGCATCCAGAGCCCGGTTAAAACCGACATAACCCGGATTTTTGTCGCCTACTACCGCCAGAAGATCGCCGGTCTGGGCGGAGGTCACCACCATGGCTCCCTGCAGATCAGGATTATCTTTTTCAAGTTGATCCACAGTATCAGTCATACTTGCCTGCGCAAAACGCTGGATAATGGGGTCCATATTGGTAAAAATTCTGAGGCCTTCCGAGGTAAGATCACGTTCGTCGTAATCTTCCCTGAGCTGTTTTTTCACCATATCAATGTACGCGGGATAAGCACTGGTATTAAGCTGTTCACGGGTCACAACGCCCAAAGGCAGTTTTTTGGATCGTTCAGCTTCAGAGCGAGACACAACGCCTTCATCTGCCATCACATCGAGTACCAGATTTCTGCGCTCCTTTGCTCTTCCGGGAAAACGTCTTGGATCGTAATAGGAGGGACCTTTAACCAGCCCCACCAGCAGAGCAACACGGGCAGTACTTAGCTCCTGAATGGGCTGAGCAAAGTAGAAATGACTGGCCAGACCAAAGCCGTGAATAGCCCGCCGACCGTGCTGCCCCAGGTATACTTCATTCAAATAGGTTTCCAGAATGTCATCTTTAGAATAATGAAAGTCCAGTAGCACCGACATGATCGCTTCATTGATTTTTCGGGTCAGGGTTCGTTCATTGCTCAAATAAAAGTTTTTGACCAGCTGCTGAGTCAGTGTGCTCCCACCCTGTATGACCCCTCCTGCTCTCAGATTGACCAGAAATGCTCTGGCTATCGAGCTCGGTGAAATCCCCCAGTGGTCATAAAAATTCTTGTCTTCTATCGCTAACAAGGCTTTGGTCAGATGCTTTGGTGCCTGGGATTCTCGGATAAGAATGCGATCCTCAAAGGTTGAGGGATAAATGCCTCCTATCAGTTGAGGGTCCAATCTTAGCAATGGAATATTTTCGGCGGCTTTTCCTCTAAGACTGACGACTTCATTACCAGAAAATACGACACTGGCATAACGGGAAGGTTCAGCACCATCCGGGAAATGAAAACCCCTGCTGTAAATAGTGAAACGATTCCCGGAGCGGGCAAAGGTACCGGGTCGCCTGACATCTCTGACGGCCTGATAACCCTGGCGGCGAAGTTGAGCCTGCAGCTCATTCGGGTTGAGGAGCTGTCCCTCATAAAGCTCCAGAGGGCGAGAATACACCTGGGCAGGAATCGCCCATTTCTTGCCTTCAAACTTTTGAGTAACAACAGCGTCCAGATAAACCGAATAGGCAGCAAGCAAAATCAGGCCGACTACTCCCAGCTTTACCAGAACCGGAAACCAGCGCCTGAGCCCCCCTGCATTCTGGGCTTTCTTCTTTCGTCCTGACGACTGCTTGCCTCGGGACGGTGTTTTTTTCTTTGTGACCATGGTGCGAGATTATACGCCATAGCTTTCCGCAATAGCTCTATGGTTTGCCGTGTTTTTATCTCGGATTACTTTCCCACGGCGCAATCAGTAAAAAGTATTGCTTCCAGTTATGATGTTTACCACAACCCCTGCGTTTAATTTTCCTTTATTGAGGCTTTAATCAAGCCCTCTGCCTATACTCAGTGACCATTCCCAATCTATCGAATGTTATAGCGATGCCCCCATTTCTAAAGGAGAACTGGCTGGACGCCCTCAGCTTATCGGGACAATTAACTCTCGAACCTTTGCTGGATATGGCCGTGCAACTGGCTTATTTTCATCAGGAAATTGAAGTCATTACTACCCATCAGCACCCTGGCTCTGAAGAGCACGTCTGGTTTCCGGTAGCTCAAAACTTCGATCAGATAAGACCTTTGCTGGATCAGGAAGAAGATATTGCGCAGCTTGCCAGAGTGGAAAAGTGGTCCTCGGACCGCTATCAAGCATTGCGGCCCCTGATTCGAGAACGGGAGGGCGGCACCGACTCCATGGCTGATCTTGGCTTCCTCTGTGTGAATATGGATGCCAGAGGGCTCTGTGAGTTAACTTTTTTTGTCGTTAATAAATATATGGATATCAGCGGGGACTTTCGGGGCCTGGGTTTATTAAGTTTTTACAGGGTCTACCAAGCACTGGTTCAAGCCAGGATCGTCTTGCTCCGATCGTATGATGATCTTAACGATCAACTGACATCACAAGCGCTTGCTGAATATCGCCTGTATGCCAATTTGGCTGAAAGCTATTGCCAGACTAAAAAACCATTTCTTGCCATTATGCAGGGACTATCGGGTTCCGGAAAAACATCAGCAGGTCGGGAACTGGTGAAACACGCCAACTGCATCATGCTGAGAACAGATATCGAGCGGAAAAGATTATTTGGTCTCAAGCCTGAAGCATCGAGCCATGAAGCCGGGCTGAGTATTTATACACAGGACGCCACCCAAAAAACTTATTTAACCATTCAGGAAGCCGCTCGCTCTCTGTTAAGTCAGGGTATTTCTGTTGTTATTGATGGCGCTTCTCTCAAATTTAAGGAAAGAGCGTTATGTTGCCAGCCTGCCATCGAACTTCAATACCCTTATTTTATTGTCAAATGCATGGCACCCGATGATGTTCTTAAACGCCGAATTATTAAACGTCAATTCAACAACACCGATGCTTCCGAGGCGACCATAGGTCTGATCAAACAGCAACGTCAGTGGGAGGAACCGCTCTCGGATCAGGAAAAAGAACACACTATAGTACTCGATACAGCCTGTAAGCATTGGCGTGAAAAACTGCTCACTGACCTGACGATGCAATTGAATTGATCTATTTTTCCTTCTTCGGCTGCCGTTTTCTGAGCAGCTTCAAAGACTCGTCTATCATTAAACTCATTAAAAGAAATTTCCCTCTGACTTTCAGAAAAATATCAAGCACACCCTCCATGGACGCTTGGGACGATTTGGAAAACCGGTATGGCAACTGACCTGATCGAATTAAAAAATCTTGGTAAAACTTCAGTGCAGTGGCTTAACGCTGTGGGTATTCGAACTCTTGAACAGCTTCATGAAGTAGGCGCCGTGGCAGCCTACTGCAAAGTCAGAGACAGAGGCTTTAAAGTATCAAAAGTACTGCTTTATGCAATGGAAGGTGCTTTAATCGGGGCCCACTGGAATGAACTTGACAATGAGCACAAAAAACGTCTGCTCAGTGAAGTGAAAAACTATCAGGGCTGAAACTCTCAGCCCTTCTTCTCTCCCTGGCCACACACCGGACAATCCGGATCGGCAATCAGCTGAAGGCTTTGCCATTCCATACTGGCAGCATCAAACATCAACAGTCTGCCATTCAATGTTTTACCCGCTCCTGTTAGAAGCTTGACCGCCTCCAGTGCCTGCATGGTACCGATCGTTCCCACTACAGGTCCCAGAATGCCTGATTCCGAACAGCTGAGTTCTTCAGCTACCTTTTCTGGGTAAAGGCAACGATAACAAGGTGCATTTTCCTGCCAGCGATCAAATACCGTTAACTGGCCATTAAGGCGAATAGCTGCACCCGTGACCAGTGGCACTCCCAAACGAACGCTGCAACGATTCACCATGAATCGGCTGTCAAAGTTATCAGTAGCATCAAGAACCAGATCGCTGTTCTCCAGCAGACTCAGTAATTCCTGCTCTGTAAGCTTTTTGGGAATGAGGTCTAGTTCAACACCCGGGTTCATGGCGCTGATTCTTGCCGCCGCTGCATGCACTTTAAATTGTCCGATATCATCGGTAGAGAAGGCAATTTGTCTTTGCAGGTTGGTGGCATCCACCACATCCGGGTCAATAAGAGTCAGTCTTCCGATTCCGGCTGCTGCAAGATACATGGCTGCCGGACAGCCCAACCCGCCAATACCAACAATCACTATATGGGCGTTGAGCAGGCGCTCCTGCCCCTCAATATCGATCTGAGGCAAAAGTATTTGTCGGCTGTAGCGCAGCAGCTGATCATCATTCATTTTGAAACGTCAAACCCGGCCCTGTATCAGGCCTCGGACTCTACGAATTCTGAGTAGGCTTCAGCATCCAACAGTTCGCTCAGCTGACCTTCGTCGGTGATCTTGACCTTGAAGAACCAACCTTCATCGTAGGGTGCGCCGTTCACTGTTTCAGGTGCCTCTTCCAGCGCTTCGTTAATGGCAATAACTTCACCAGAGATGGGTGCATAGAGGTCAGAAGCGGCTTTTACGGACTCAACCACACCCGCTTCATCTTCAGCAGCCAGAATAGACCCCACTTCTGGCAGCTCAACGAACACAACATCACCCAGAGCTTCCTGGGCGTGATCGGTAATACCGATGGTGGCAGTACCGTCTTCTTCGATTCGGATCCACTCATGGGAACGTACATAACGCAGTTCGGATGGAATGCTGCTCATCGAAAATTCCTCTGGTCACTTAACAATTTGATTCTTCTCAGCCGCTACCAGTCACAAGGCTGGCCACTGACTGACGGCAACGCACAACTATCTGAAGGTAGTCGAAAAGGCTGTTGTTTTTATCAGGGTAGGCATTCTAACCAGAAACTATGGCTTCGCCAATGTTTCATTCAAGACGAATACATTCTGTTGGCATGACCCATGTTTGGAACCTGTACAAAGAGCTTGTCACTGTGACAGACTGACTGAATCCGCGACAAAAAAATCTGGAATCATCATGACACTAACCGATGCCCGCCAGTTTAATATAAACACGCTCTCCGAGCTGGAGTCAGTGCTCCTCCATCTCTCCGAAGAGCAATATAAAAAGAGCACATCGCTTTCGTCGAGTTCAGTAGGTACCCATGTCAGGCACATTATTGAGTTCTATCATTGCTTTTTCAAAGGGCTCGATTACGGTGCTATTGATTATGACAATCGTCCCCGGAATCAGCTGCTGGAAGAATCAATAGAGCAGGCCATGGACTACCTGAAAAATCTCCGCATCCTGCTCGGTAGCCAGAATATGTCACATTACCCCGAAACCGTATCAGTGGTGGCTGTCACGAACTCGGGAAGTCCCATTGAAACCAGCAGCAGTATCATCAGAGAGCTGCTCTTTCTGCAGAATCATACCACCCATCATCTTGCCCTGATCGCCCTGATACTGACGCAGGAGGGCGTCAGTTTGCCCGTCAATTTTGGTGTAGCTACCTCCACCAGACAGCATCGAGCCCGCACTGAAGAATCCACCCAAACAATGACTGATTCACAGCACCCGTGAGCGAAAGTACAGGCCTTATGCCGCAGGCCGGTTATATTCGAGGAAAGCTTTAGCGCCTGCGGCTCCCATGTATTTATTAAGCGTTCTTTCGTCCACTTTCAGAAGATCGACAATAATCAATCCATCCAGGGCATTGTTAAAGTCGCGATCAACATTGAAAGCTGCCAGCTCACCGCTCAGTTTCAAATAGTGCTTTAACAGGATCGGTATACCTTTCTTGTCTTTCTCAATTTGCTGAACCAGAGAAGAGAGGGTTTCAAAATCCGTCAATCCCATCAAATCGGACTGATTCCAAAAGCGCTCTTTACCCGGCTTCAGAGGGGTTGTCGGTTGAACCAGATCACGAAGCACAGTGTCCGAGTTATTCACAGACAGGCAGCCCGCCATTAACTGACGGGAAACCTCTCTGTAATCACTGCTGATGCTGACGGGTCCAAACAGTACCTTGTAACATGGATTGGCAACTACATAGGCACCAATCCCTTTCCAGAGCATCATCAGGGCACTCAAACTCCTCTGATATTCAGGCACTACAAACGACCGCCCCATCTCCAGACAACTGCCCAGCTTGTGAATAAACTCAGCGTGGTAGCGGAATAAACTGCGGGAATAAATGCCATGGATGCCTCTGGAGCGAAGGACCTGATCAACTTGGCCGATCCGATAAGCTCCCATAATTTTTTCTTCTTTCTGATTCCAGAGAAACAGATGCAGATAGTCCTCATCATACTGATCAAGATCTCTGGGTTTACCGGTACCTTCTCCCACGCCTCTGAAGGTCACCTCTCTGAGACGGCCAATTTCCGGCAAGACTTCAAGCAGCTGCTCCGCACCGGCACAATAAACACTCATTTCACCCTTTTCCAGCAGCAGGCACTCCTCTGGCAACTGTTGAACATTGGCTTTCACCTTTTCAGGGGAAACAGGATCGACAATGGGCTGCATTTTTCGTTCTTTTGGAGGCATGGAAACCCGTTTTGTCTGTGCCGGATCATGTGTGGATAGCAGGTATGTATTCAAACGCAGATAATTGGTCAGTGCCGAGTCAGAACTCATGGATTGATAGTCTGAATAATCCAGTGTTCGACCTATGCGAAAGCTCAGGGTTGAACCTCTTTTGTTTAGAAGCTCCCTGATCAATCTGGCCGTTCTCAAACGGGGATGAATCAATCCCATGGCCTGAAATAACCAACCATTCTGGCCTTCGATGAATACCGGTGTCACTTTGGCCATTGTTTGCCGGATAATTCGGGCAGCGGTATTTCTCCACCTGGGATCGGTGACCTGCCTCAGAGAGAGATCCAGACTGGACACTTCTCCGGCAGGAAAAATCAGCAGCTGATGACCCTCTTCCACCCATTTTCGGGCTTCTTCGATGGCATTTACATTTTTCATTCGGGCATCGGTGCTGATGATGTCCACGCCTATGAACAGCTCTTTCAATTCATGAATTCGACACAGCAATTCATTCGTCAGCACTTTTACATCAGGACGAACCTGCAACAATAAATCAGCAAGGGCTACGCCTTCAATTCCGCCAAAAGGATGATTGGCCACTATAACGGATGAGCCTGTCGCCGGAATTGAATCCCGATGCCCTGAAGCCACCTGATGCTGAATATTAAATATTTTCAGTACCAGCTTGAGAAAATCATCTGAGGGGTATTCTTCATTCACCTCTCTTTTATAAATCTGGTCGATGGTTTTCAGGCCCAGGAGCCACTCGGCAGCAGCCTCAGGCAAGCCAGACCGTGTTTTTTGTGGAAGTCTGAACGGAGAACGTTGAGGAGTCATCCTATTTTCCCTTTCTCGCTTTTTTAGCTATGGGCCTATTTGAGCCATACCTCTTCTGTAGATAGCTACAACGCTTTGCTCCTGCTCATAAGGCTGGCCAGCTTCCTGTTTTTTTAATGAACAAGCTGAACTTTATTAGCAAGACTAGAAAGGGTTAATGACAATTCAGTGAACAGGATATGAAGACACTGTGACGATATGCATTTGAGAAATGAGCGAGATACCAGGACCTCGCTGTTGAATCATGCGCTGCCTGGATTAATGAGCCATCATTGTTGGCCAGTTCGCATCCCCCAGCCTGATGAAGCCCGGTATATCCTTCAGCCACTTTCCCTGAATGTCTGCGTCATAATTCAGATACAACTTATTATCCACAATTTTCCAATAATTCGGATCACCCGGTGCTCTTTGCTTTTTCTCGGCGACAGCCCAGGCACAGTAACCGCCGTATTGAGGCCGATATTTATCGGGCGATTTCTTGAAAATCTTCAGGTGTTTTTCTGAGGAAAAGTACCACTCTACCCCCATGTACTTGTATTTGAACCGGGCATTGCCCTTAACGGCTTTTGCTTCCGTAAAGTAAGCTACCGTATCGTAACCACTGACGGCTTTATTACTGAACCAGCCGGTATAAATGTTCTTGTCAGCAATGGCATTGCAACTGAACAGTAACATCAGGGCTAATACAGCCATGAGCAAAAAATGCCGTTCACACCAGACTATAAAAATAGCTTCAGGATTAGAAACAGTGGCATTTTCATAATAAGCAGTGCGGATCATCCTCGCCTCCCTGCGGACAATGACTCCGTATCCGGATATTGCCTGAAAAGCTTCCGCTCATGCTTCCATTGTTGATACAACACCAGGAAGAAAGTTGAGCGAAATCGCTGGCACCGATTCAGCCATCCCAGTCGAAAGAGTAGATACTGATAAAAAGAACTCGATAGACTTCTCTGAGAGAACTTCTGCAATCCCAGACAAAGGCTGCTTTTCTGCTGGCACCGTTCAGTTAAATTATATAGTAATTTTTGCCATTTATTGGAGAATTTATATCTCTAAATCGAATATCTATGCAGCTACAAAAATAGTCGGCGAACCTTCAGCCACTTTATCAACGGCCTCTCCAAGCTCAGTAGAAATTGATGAAGATAACTACAGACCGGCTGACACTTCTTTTGAAGATACTGTGTCGTGCTGTTTATCTTCAACCATACTGATTTAACCACGCCAATAATAACCAGAGGTAAGGATATCTCGCCATGAAAGCAAGGATTGCTTTAATACTGACTTTTCTCGGATTCACTCCCCTGATGGCCTCGAGCCAGGAAATAGAAAACGCGACAGCTCCCCGTCAGGTTACCGACCGAATCATTGTTAAATATCACCCCAAACCCACCGAAGGCAATGCCATGGCATTCATCAAGCAGGGAGTCAGTTATGGCTCCTTTGGTGTTGCTGCGGGTAAGCAGAAAGACATTCTTGAGATTGGCAGCAGCCTGAACATTAATGAGGTCCAGGCACTGGCAGAGGGTCTGGAAGACGATCCTCAGATTGCCTTCGCTGAACCAGACTACATTATGCAAATCATGCGCGTGCCCAATGATTCACGCTACAACGAGCAATGGCATTATTTTGAATCCACAGCAGGCATTAATCTGCCCGCCGCCTGGAATACGACAACAGGTGCGAATGTTGTTGTGGGCGTTATAGATACTGGCATCGTCTATCACAAGGATCTGGATGGCAATGTAGTGTCAGGCCATGATTTCATATCACAGGCGTGGATGGCCAATGACGGTGGCGGCCGTGACACTAATGCCACTGATTCAGGCGATGCTGTCACTTCAGCCGGAGCCTGTGGCTATGCCAATGGAGAACCGGTGCCATCGTCCCCCACCGAGAGCAGCTGGCATGGAACCCACGTCTCCGGCACCATTGCGGCAGAATCAAACAACAGCACTGGCGTGGCGGGTGTTGCCTGGAATGCCAAAATCATGCCTCTGCGCGCCCTGGGCCGATGCGGCGGTTACACCTCAGATATTATTGATGCCATGCGCTGGGCAGCCGGACTGGATGTTTACGGCATGACTCGTAATAACAACCCGGTAAAAGTCCTTAATATGAGTCTCGGTGGTTATTCCTACGGCTGCCCCCGCAGTTATCAAAATGCCATCAATGAAGTGGTCAATGCCGGGGTGACCGTCGTTGTCGCAGCGGGTAATGAAAACACCAACGCCGCTTATGTCACGCCAGCCAACTGTCAAAATGTGATTACAGTGGGTGCTATTAATCGCAGCGGCAACCGCAGCTGGTATTCAAACTTTGGCAGTCATGTGGATATTTCAGCACCTGGTGGAGAGACTCGCTATTACGGAAACGGTATCCTTTCCACAGCCAATGCGGGTGCCACTTCGGCTACCCGGGATAATTACGAGTATTATCAGGGCACCAGCATGGCCACTCCCCATGTTGCCGGAGTAGCGGCGCTCATATACTCAGTCAACCCCAATATCACACCGGCCAGAGTGGAAGAGATCATTAAACTCAATGCCCGTTCTTTTTCTGGTGGTACCTGTAATACCCGTCGTTGTGGCGCCGGCATTCTCGATGCCGGTGCTGCTGTACTGGATGCCAGAGACGAATAAATGGCCAATCGCAGGCTCTTTCGAGCCTGCACCCTTTATCCCCTGGAAAGCACCTTTATCTGCCCAATGTGCAGAATCCGGCTTTTCCAATTCAAATTTCTACAGGTCAGCTAGGGTTTAAAGAAGACCTTTTTTTGAATCTTCAACTTCAGCAGTGTTGGGATTTAAATCCACGGAGCGGAACCTTGAACACTAAATTTCTACCCACACTGCTGGCCTCATGTATTTTCGCAGGCAGCCAGGCTATCGCCGAATCACAGGAAGACGAGGATCTTTTTGAACTCAGCCTTGAAGAGCTGATTTCCATGGAGATTCCAGATGTCACGTCGGTATCCCGAAAAAAGCAGCGTCTGATGGATTCCGCTGCCGCTATCTATGTCATCACCAATGAAGACCTTCGTCGCAGCGGCGTCACTTCCATTCCAGAAGCCCTGAGAATGGTGCCGGGCATGCAGGTGGCAAAACTCAACGCCAACACCTGGTCAATCAGTACCCGCGGATTTAACTACATCTTCGCTAACAAACTGCTGGTTCTGATTGATGGCAGAACCGTTTACTCCCCGCTGTTTTCTGGTGTGAACTGGGATGTTCAGGACACCGTGATGGAAGACATCGACCGGATCGAGGTTATCCGGGGACCCGGAGCAGCACTCTGGGGAGCCAATGCCGTCAACGGTGTCATTAACGTCATTACCAAGAAAGCAGCAGACACCCAGGGGAACCTGATTTCAGCCGGCGCAGGCACTCAGGAAAAGGCCTTCGGAGCCTATCGCCATGGTGGCGAGTTTGGCGAAACCGGTTTCTACCGCGTTTATGCGAAAGCCTTCGAACGGGATGGCCAGCTCGACGCTGAAGGTAAAGATACTTCAGATGACTGGAATATGCGCAGAGCCGGTTTCAAATCAGAGTGGAAAACAACCTCTGACTCAGAGATGACTGTTCAGGGAGATCTTTACGAAGGGACCACCCGACCTCCCTTACGCCTGTTTGATCAATCTCAGCCACTGATTCCACAAATGACCAACAGCTTTATTGTCAGTGGGCTCAGCCGGGATCAACGTGGTGGTAATCTGGGCGCTTATTGGAAAAGAACCCTGAGTGAAACTCATGATTTCTCCTTCAGGGCGATCTACGACAACTACCAGAACTTTGATTACCGGATTGCCGAAAAACGTGACACGGTTGATTTTGAGTTTCAGCACTACTATCAGTTCTGGGGCAAACACGATCTGGTCTGGGGACTCGGCTACAGAACCACCTGGTATGAGGTAGACAACACTCCTTATATGTTCCTGCTTGAGGGCAAAGACTCGAAAAAGACAGAGTTATTCAGTGCCTTCATACAGGATGACATCACGCTTAATGAACAGTGGACCTTCACCCTCAGCTCACGTTTCGAGCACAACAGTTTCACAGGCTATGAGGTTCAGCCTAATGCCCGTTTAACCTGGAAACCCACTGAAAACAGAACTTTCTGGACGGCTCTGTCTCAGGCGGTAAAAACCCCCTCCATCAGTGAGACCGCATTACAGACCGACGGTATTACGATTGAAAATTCCAATAATCTTACTTACGTGATTCCGATCAGGGGTAATCCAGACCTGAAGTCAGAAAAGCTGACCGCTCTGGAAGTAGGTTACCGTGAACAGTTTGGTAACAGCTTTCGCCTCGATATCACCGCGTTTTACAACCAGTACGAAGATATCATCGCTTACGTAGACACGACTGTATGCCCTGATGGCACTGCTGCACTGAGAGTTCCATCGCCAGCATCGGGTTCAATGCTTAATCTCTGTCCGGTTCCCGGCGTCGTTCGATTACCTACCACACTGATCAATGGCCTGGATACCAGAACCTACGGACTTGAAGTCGTTGCGGACTGGCATGCAAAAGACTGGTGGAAGCTGCAGTTTACCTACAGTTGGCTTCAGGTGGATGCGTCACCAAATCAGTCACAAGCAGACTTTCTGGAAACCAATGAAAGAATTGTCGAAGGTCTGAGTGCCTCCAACACAGCAAACATTCGATCCACAATGAACCTGCCTAATCAGTGGTATTTTGACTTCTGGGTCCGCTACATGGACAACTTGAAAAATGCCAGTATCGGAGCCAACACATCGCTGGATATGCGAGTCGCGAAAAAGCTTGGGGACGGTCTTGAGTTCTCAATTGTGGGACAGAATCTCTTCAGGAATCACCACCGGGAGTTCTACGAACCTCTGAGTGGTATGGCACCAACAGAAACCCGGGAATCATGGTACGCCCAGATTCGCTGGCAATTTTAATCGGATGAAGGAGGATTACTTCATGCCGATGCCAATCAACATGATCAAATCAAACATAAGACTGCTGCTGATAACGGCCAGTTTGTCGGTGATGTTCTTTACCAGTGCAGTCAAAGCTGGCACACCGGAGGACAAGGTCAAAACAGCCATTGTTTATAAAATCACCAAATTCGTGAGCTGGCCAAAGAAAAAGCAAAGCCTCACTCTCTGTATTATTGGAGAAGGTTCAATTAATAGTGAGTTGGTCAAAATTAACCGTAAAAGCAGTATGGGCAGACGCCTTTCTGTCACCCGAAAAGATTTGAATGCGCCTGTGGATAAGCTGTGCGACATTCTGTATATCCACAGCATTGACCAGGCTTCCTCTTCAAAAATGACCCGTAGTCTTAATGGCAAGCCTATTCTAACCATAAGTGACGGTCGTTCATTTGCCGAGCAGGGTGGATTAATTGGTTTGGCTCGGAAGGGGAAGAAGATCAACTTCACCATTAACAAATCCTCTGTGGATAAGTCAGGTCTGAAGATCAGCTCTCAACTAAAAAGTCTGGCCAAAGTCATTGAGTAAAAAAGCCACACGAAAAACATTAGTCACTCGTTTTCATCCCATTCGGGATGAAAACCTTTTTCAGTCAAGCAATCAATCATGGTGACGTTCAGAAATCTGCCTATCAAGCGAAAATTGCGTTATGCCATGCTCATCACGGCGTATGCGGTACTTCTGGTAACTTTGTCCATTCAGAGTATCAGCGATCTTATGAAGTCTCGGGCCTCTCTGGTTGAACATATGGAAACTCTGGCAGAGGTTGTAGGTTCCAATGCTCATGCCGCTCTGCTTTTTGGGGATGAAAACTCTGCCAAAAAACTGTTAACCGGTTTTGGCAGCGCTCCCCATGTTCAATCCGCTTTTCTTTTAAATGCTGACGGTGAAGAGATTGCTGCCTATCATCGTTCCAATCAAAGTCCCTGGGCCTTCTCAATAAAAGACCCTGAACGTCCTGTTACTCTTTTCAGCAGTACCCGTCTCCACTTGTACCGCCCCATTGTTCTCGATCAACAATTGATTGGTGCTATCTACATTCAGGGTGATCTGTCACCTCTGTATATAGAGCTGACTGAAAACCTTTTTTTAGCCTTGTTAGCCGCCCTGATCTCTATCATTCTGACCTCTATTCTTGCCTCAAAACTGCAGAGATTACTGGCTAAACCCATTACTGAGCTAGCCAACACCATCTCCCAGATGACCAAAAACGAACAGTATGATCATCAGGTTCAAAAATTTGATAACGATGAGATTGGTCAGCTGTACGACTGCTTCAACGAAATGCTGATGCAGATAAAAGAACGGGACAAGAGACTGCAACAACATCGCGAAAATCTCGAAGCTTCTGTTGCCGAAAGAACCAGAGAGTTACACAGTGCCAACCGCGAACTTAAAGATAATATTTCTGAACTGCATGAAGCCAAGGAAGCAGCCCTTGAAGCAGCCAAGGCTAAAAGCGCTTTTCTCGCCAATATGAGTCATGAAATCCGCACGCCTATGAATGGCGTTCTGGGTATGCTGGAGTTGTTAAAAGATACACACCTTAATCCAGCACAGCAGGACTTTCTGGAGACTGCCTATAACTCCGCAGATGTGTTGCTGCTGATTATTAACAACATCCTCGATTTTTCCAAAATTGAAGCAGGAAAGATGGATATTGAATCCATTAACATGAACCCTGCAGAGATCGCTGAGGATATCTGTGCCCTTCTGGCAGTCGAAGCCCGAGAAAAAGGTCTGGATTTAAGCTGTTATACCGATGTAGATCTACCTGCTATTTTGCAGGGAGATCCGGTACGACTGAGACAGGTACTCACCAATCTTGTGGGTAATGCTGTCAAGTTTACTGAAGAAGGTGAGGTGATTGTCCGACTGAATATGTTGGAAGCCAGGGAAAACCGGGTCAAAGTGGAATTTTCAGTAAAAGACACCGGTATTGGTATCGCACCCGATGTACTGACCAATCTGTTCTCAGCCTTTACCCAGGCCGACGGTAGCACCACCCGCAAGTTTGGTGGTACCGGCCTGGGGCTCACGATATCCAGACAGTTACTAGAGCTGATGGGCAGTGAGGTCAAGGTATCCAGTGCTTTGAACCTGGGCTCTACGTTCTCATTTGTTCTGGACCTGAATGTATCTGACTCTCAGACACTCAAGCCTGACAATACCAGTCATGCTCCGCAAGACATAACAGGACTGACTGTCGACGAGAATGCCTTTAGTCATCACATTCGAATTCTTCTGGTTGAGGACAACCTGGTTAACCAGAAAGTCGCTGTCAGTATGTTAAAAAAAATCGGATTAAATCAAACTGACATTGCAGCAGATGGCAATGAAGCAGTCAGTATGAGCCATAATCAGACTTATGATCTGATACTCATGGACTGCCAGATGCCGGCAATGAGTGGCTATGAAGCCACCGGCCTGATAAGAAAACGAGAAAGTGCTCATAACCTGCCACGCACTCCCATTATTGCCCTGACTGCCAATGCCATGCAGGGAGACAGGGAGAAATGTCTGGCATCCGGCATGGACGATTATTTGAGCAAGCCCATTAAGACCAATACCCTCAAAGAGAAACTGAGCCAATGGCTGATTAATGATTTTAATGACAATGATTTCGAATCAGATATTAAACCTGTTTCCGAAAAGATAGAAACAGAAGACAGCCTTGAGCTGGAAGAAAGCCTTGAAACAGAAGATCAAGACCCGATTCTGGATATGGCCACTCTGGATACCCTGAAAGACATCATGGAAGACGAATTTGACAGCCTTGTTGAAAGCTATCTTGAAGATGCTCCATCACTGTTGAAAGACATTCAGAACGCCTCAAAAGAAGCAGACTTACAGGTTATGATTCGGGCAGCCCATACATTAAAGTCCAGTAGTAATAACTTTGGTGCAACACTGTTGACGGGTATTGCACTGGAAGTGGAAAAAATGGGCAAAGATAATCAGCTCTCCAATGCCATTCACTTAATTCCTGAGCTCGAAGAGGCTTTGATTAAAACCACTGAGGCACTTAAATCACTCTGAGCCATAATTAATTTTTTCCCAGAAAAGAAAAACCTCGCATTGCGAGGTTAATGAATACCGGGCTGACTCCCTGTGAGCATCCTGCTCATTATTTTGCGTCCCTGCCTCTACATTCCATGTAGATTGATAGCCCAGTACTTTAATCATAGACAATTACCCAAAAATGAAAAAACCTTTCAACACCCGAGTGAAGAAAGGCTTTATTGATTGATTAAATGTGGAAACTATTCGCTATCAAAATTGTTCAGCCGACAATTCATAAAGCGCTTCTGTTCCAGAAGCTGCAGAAACGAGTAAACCTTCCATTCTGGGCAATAAACGCTGGTAAAAGTATCGGGCAGTAATAATCTTGGCCTGATAAAATTCATCTTCCTGAGTGCCTGCTGACAACTTGGCTTGAGCTTCTCTTACCATCATCGCCCACATCCAGGCATAACAAACGTATGAAAACGCATGCAGATAATCATTACAGCTGGAATTAATCACATTCGGATCATTGGCAGCCTGACTCAGCAGATCATCTGTCAGGGTCTCAAGTTTGACCAGAGCTGCTTCCAGAGGAGCAGTGAACTCATCGCCTTGTCCTTCAGCAATAAAACGCCTGACATTAGCGGCAAATTGTTTGAATGAGGTACCACCATTCATAGCGATCTTGCGACCCAGCAGATCCAGTGCCTGAATGCCATTGGTGCCTTCATAAATCTGGGCAATACGAACATCCCTGACCAGTTGCTCCTGTCCCCACTCACGAATGTAACCATGACCACCAAATACCTGCTGACCGGAAACACAGCTTTCAAGGCCCATATCGGTCAGGAACGCTTTCACAACGGGGGTCAACAGGCCCACCTGATCTGAAGCCTGGTTTCTTTCTGTTTCATCCGGGCTGAACTTGGCGGTATCCAGCAGATTCGCGACATAGGTTGAAAAAGCTCGCCCACCCTCGTTCAGAGCTTTCATGTTAAGCAGCATTCTTCGAACATCGCCATGCACAATGATCGGATCGGCAGCCTTTTCAGGCTGTTGCGGACCGGTAGCTGCCCGGCCCTGAACTCTGTCCAGAGCATATTCGAGAGCTGACTGATAAGACATTTCACTGGTGCCCAGTCCCTGAATACCGACAAAGAGTCGCTCATAGTTCATCATGGTGAACATAGCGTTAAGACCCTTGTTAACATCTCCCACCAGGTAACCTTTGGCGCCATCAAAGTTCATGACACAGGTGGCTGAACCCTTGATCCCCATTTTGTGTTCCAGAGAACCACAGTGAACCTGGTTTCTATCTGCCAGAGTCCCATCTTCATTCACATTTACCTTGGGTACCAGGAACATGGAAATACCTTTGGGTCCGGCAGGTGCATCGGGCAATTTGGCCAGAACCAGATAAATGATGTTTTCTGTCAGATCATGCTCACCGGCAGTAATGAAAATCTTGGTGCCGGTAATGTTGTAGGAACCGTCACCATTATCTTCCGCCCGGGTTCTGATTATACCCAGGTCTGTTCCACTGTGTGACTCAGTCAGGCACATAGCTCCCGTCCATTCGCCGGAATAGAGTCTGGGAAGATAAAGGGACTTAAGCTCTTCGCTGGCGTGGGCATCAATCGCCAGCGCAGAACCGGATGTCAGGCTCGGGTAGAGGATAAAGGCCAGGCTGGCACTGCTGAACATTTCATCAAATTGTGCACTCAGTGCTTTTGGCATCCCGATACCACCATACTCGGGATTGCCCGCGATGCCTGTCAAACCAGCTTCTGAAAACAACCGATAGGCTTCTTTATAGCCTTTCGGAGTGGTAACGCCTTCTTCACTCCAGTGGCAACCTTCCTCATCACCTTCCCGGTTGAGAGGAGCCACTGTTCTCGCAGCCAGTTTGGCACCTTCTTCCAGGAAAGCATCAGCCGTTTCACGATCAACCACTTCCTGGGTAGCAGGCCACTGACTCCATCGCTTGTCGGTATTGAACACTTCGTACATTACAAAGCGCATATCACGGAGAGGTGCCTGATAGTCTGCCATGGGGGACACTCCTGAAATTTTAATGTTTTTAATCAGTGTCCGGTCATTTTACCCCAGAGGAACAGGGGCTAAAAGGAATGTTTTAAACTAACGTTTGAATTTTTAACTACAAAAAAACGACATCTCCAATTTGTGGTATTTTTTGATAAGGGTGGCAAACGTTCAGGGCATTAGAAACGGTAATAAAAACCCGCAGAGAAAACCACCGCCGCATAGGATAACTCAACACCAAACCCCTTATAGTCGATGTCGAGTACGGCCTGAACCAGAGGGAAGACACGGCTTAGATATTCCTTATATCCATAGACAATCCCTGCGCGATACCCTGCCTCTATATCAAAGGCTCCATATTTTTGTTGATACAGAGTTCGCTGCACACCTCCAGACCAGACTCTGTCACAGTGAGTATTAATGAGAGTTGCGCCGTAATAACCTTCATAGGAGAAAGCGATCAGCTTATTGTTGCTTTCCTGATCATCACCACCCTCAAGATGAAAGGTCCACATGCCCAGGTAAAGATGATCTCTGGAAGGACGACCCCAAATTTGATCGACCCAATCTGTCTCCTTGTTAAAACTGTCATAAGGCAAAGAAGTGTCTGCAGTGACTGAAACGAGTTCTTCTTTCCCATGCGAGCCCTCATCCCTGATCTGCAAGTTTTTAAGGTCTGTGTCAACAGCCAATAGAATGTCTGTCGGCTCTAACCATTGCAAATGCCCCTGATGAGCCCGAAGCTCGTAGTTCATTTCATTATTTTCAGCCGCTTGCACTTTCAAGCCGCAGGGTATCAAAAGAAGAAATATCTGTAAGAAAGAATTAATGGATTGCTTAAAAAAGCCCGATAAGGGATTTATTAGTGTTTTCTGCTTGCTCATCGCCTCGCCTAATACAGCTCCGGTTAGGTACTTATATCTCCACGGACTTTGAAAAAGGACTAATGCCGTGTTTTTTTATAGACCAGCGTTGGAGGTTAGGCAAAAAACATTAGACTCAAAACAGTGTCTGGAAAAAAATCACCAGACTGCATTTTTATTAAATAACTGCGCATATTTCAAAGGAATGTTTATGCGGTATCTTATAACCCTGATCAGCATGATGCTGAAAATCACATGGCAGCCAGACTGGATGCAGGATCAGCTGCCCGATAAACGTCACTTTTATCGTCGAACCTTGACTGGCTCTTATCGAGCCAAGAAAAAGATTGTCAAAAACATCTGGATCGCAGCCGGACTGTTAATGCTGATTAATCCGGTTATACACATTGTGATGCTAATCGCTCTTCCCGTTACCCTCCTCAGTTTTGTTATTCTCGATGAAACTTCCTAGTGTTCAGACATAAAAAAAGGGGCTGCCGAAGCAACCCCCTGTCAGAAAACTCTTATCCGGGATTAGAGTTCACCGAAATCTTCCTCAGCCATATCCAGCAGATTCGCTGTGCCTGACAACATGGCAGATTTGTGAGCCTGTGTTCTTGGCAGGATACGTTCAAAGTAGAAACGTGCAGTCTGAATCTTGGCTTTGTAGAAGCCTTCTTCAGTTGTACCTTCAGCCAGCTTCTCCTTGGCCAGGCGAGCCATATCAGCCCACATATAAGCCAGAGTCGCATAACCGGAATACATCAGGAAGTCGACGGAAGCCGCACCCACTTCATCAGGATTTTCCATCGCCTTCAGGCCCAGCTGCATGGTGAGATCGCCCCACTCCTTGTTCAAGGCAGCCAGTGGCTCAACAAAGGCTTTCAGGTCTTCGTTTTCAGCGTGAGCTTTACAGAACTTGTGAATTTCCTTGGTAAATGGCTTCATGGTTTCACCACCGCTCTGGAAGATTTTTCTTCCCAGCAGGTCCAGAGCCTGGATACCGGTAGTTCCTTCATACAGCATGGAAATACGGCAGTCACGAACGTTCTGCTCCATACCCCATTCACTGATATAGCCGTGGCCACCGTAGCACTGAAGTGCGTGGTTGGCAGACTCAAAACCGGTTTCGGTCAGGAAAGCCTTAACGATAGGTGTCAGGAAGCCCAGTTCCTTATCAGCCTGTTCACGCACTGCTTCATCAGGACTGTGCAGCAGATCTGCTTTCTTGGCTGTGTAGTAAAGAAGGGCACGATTGCCTTCGGTTAAGGATTTGATGGTCAGCAGCATCCGACGTACGTCAGGGTGCACAATAATTGGGTCAGCCGGACCTTCAGTGTTCTTGGCACCGCTCAGGGAGCGCATTTGCAGACGTTCGCGGGCGTAGCGCAGAGCACCCTGGAAGGCGATTTCACCGTGGGACAGGCCCTGAATACCCGTACCCAGGCGGGCAGTATTCATGAAGGTGAACATGCAGTGCAGACCACGGTTTTCCGGACCAATCAGGAAGCCGGTTGCTTCGTCAAAGTTCATGACACAGGTGGCGTTACCGTGAATCCCCATCTTGTGCTCGATGGAACCACAACTTACGCCATTGCTCTCACCGTGCTTGCCAGGCAGATATTTGGGAACGATAAACAGCGAGATCCCTTTGGTACCTTTTGGAGCACCCGGCAGACGCGCCAGAACGATGTGGACAATATTGTCTGCCATGTCGTGTTCACCGGCAGAAATAAAGATCTTGGTACCTGAAATTTTATAAGTACCATCAGCGGCAGGCTCGGCTTTGGTTCGCAGCATACCCAAGTCAGAACCGCAGTGAGGCTCGGTCAGACACATGGTACCTGTCCATTCACCGGATACCAGCTTGGTCAGGTAAGCTTGCTTCTGTTCTTCAGTACCATGGGCTTCCAAAGTATTCATGGCACCATGACTGAGTCCGGGATACATGCCCCAGGCCCAGTTGGCTTCTCCCATCAGTTCGCTGAGAACCAGACCCAGAGAGTAAGGCAGACCCTGGCCACCGTATTCTGGATCACTGGATAGTGAAGGCCAGCCGCCTTCAACGTATTGCAGGTAAGCCTCTTTAAAACCGTCTGGTGTTTTTACACCGTCCTCGGACCAGGTGCAGCCTTGCTCATCACCGACCTGATTCAAAGGGGCCAGAACCTGTTCACAGAACTTGGCACCTTCTTCAAGGATGGCGTCTACCATATCAGGGCTAGCTTCTTCTCCGCCGGGGAGACTGGCGTAATGTTCCTGATATCCCAGGAGCTCGTCACGAACGAACCGGATATCGCGCAGGGGGGCCTTATAGTCTGGCATAACGGTACCTCTGGGTTGTCTTATGTTTTAGTGTTTATTTATGAAACAGATTGTAAAATTATAGCAACAGTTTCAAACAGTCGTTTGAAAGTTACGATCGCTTACAGTAAATGTCAACTATTGTTCATTTTCCTTTCCTGTTTGTTCGGTTGATTTTCATGGTCGAGAGTTTTGATGCAGGGCCTGTGGTGAATGAGGTCAGCGGCAAATCTTACCCGGATGATTTTTTCCCGATCGCGTGTTTTTTTAAGCCTGTTTTGCGGGGGAATCAGATCAGGTGGAGCAGTCATCGACAGAGAAAATTAGTGTCGATGCCATTGTGAATAATGGTTTCACTGCTTTGATGCTGGCATGCGAGAACGGAAAAAAAACGTTGTGTTATCCAGTAACCAAGGTCTTCAGGTGTTCCCATCTTCTGCGTTTTTGAAATTGGTGACTATTTAGTCACTACAAACTTTGATTGCCATATACATGAACTATCATAGTTTCTTTGTACCTGACCCGGACCACTTATTGGCCAACACAGATGCTCTACTTATTGAGTGTTGCATTGCTCGCTACCCTCTCCCTTTGGACAGTGAAGGCTGATCAATGTCCTATTTGTCTGGCTCACTTCCATGGCCGAAGTAAAGCGTCCGTGGTCGTCAAAACCCAATGTTGTGGCCAACTTTTCGATCTGGACTGTATTTCGAAGTCTTTTGTTGAACAACCCATCGGCTCGCGACAGTGCGCGATGTGTCGGCAAGACCCGATGCCTCTGGTAAATCAGAACACCAATGAATCTCACCCGGATACATTTTTCCCCGATCAGAGGTTTTATCTTGCCTGTATAATCGGGGATCTGGGTCAGGTGGAGAGGTCAGTGGCAGAAGGCGTCAATGTTAATGCTGTTATGACTAATGGTCTCACTGCCTTGATGTTGGCATCCCGCTGGAGGCACGCTGATGTCGCAGAACGCCTGATCAATGTCGGGGCAAACGTCAACACCGCCTGGCATGGGGATGGCACCACCTCGCTGTTCCTGGCTGCTGTGAATGGCTTTGCCGACTGCGTAAAAATACTGATCAACGCCGAGGCGGATCTCGACATCCCTCGGACTTCGGATGGCGCCACTCCACTGTTCGCCGCTGCTATGAGAGGCAATACCGACTGCGTGAAACTTCTGATCAACGCCGGGGCGAATTTCAACGCCCGGACCAAGAATGGCACCACACCACTCTTCGCGGCTGCACAAGAAAATAACACCAACTGCGTGAAACTCCTGATCAACGCCGGGGTGGATATCAACATCCCTCGGGCCTCGGATGGCTCCACCCCACTGTTGGCCGCTGCTGTGAAAGGCAATAGCGACTGCTTGGAACTCCTGATCAATGCCGAGGCGGATCTCAACGCACGAACTGAGGATGGGCTCACCGCACTGTTCATGGCAGCTCAACAAAATAACATCAATTGCGTGAAACTCCTGATCAACGCCGGGGCGGATCTCAACATCCCTCGGATTTCGGATGGCATCACCTCGCTGTCCATCGCAACCGCGAGGGGCAATATCGAGTGTGCGCTAGCCCTTATCAAGGCTGGAGCAAAGTAGGGAACTGAGGCAAGGAAGGGAGCAAAAAAAAGGCGTTGTTTTATCCGGTAACCGCAGCTCTCAGCTGTTGCCATCTTCTGAGCTTTTGAGATAGGTGATTGTTTAGTCACAGCAAACTTTTATAGCCATAAAAATAAACTACCATAATTTCTTTGTACCCAACCCTCACTACTTCTTGGCCAGTACAGATGTTCTACCTATGGATGACATTGATCGCTGCCCTCTCCTCATGGACACTAAAGGCCGATCAATGTGCTATTTGTCTGGCTAACTTCCATAACCGTAATGAAGTGCCTGTGGTCGTCAAAACCGCATGTTGCGGCCAACTCTTCGATCTGGACTGTGTTTCGAGGTGTTTTGTTGATCAGCCCATCGGCTCACGCCGTTGCGCGATGTGTCGGCAAAACCCGATGCCTGTGGTAAATCAAAACACCAGTGAATCTCTCCCTGATACATTTTTCCCCGATCTGACGTTTTATAGCGCCTGCTCCAATGGGGATCTGGATCAGGTGGAAAGGTCACTGGCAGAAGGCGTCAATGTCAATGCCGTCGTGACTAATGGTTTCACCGCCTTGATGTTCGCATCCTATTATGGGCAAATGAACGTCGTCGAGCGCCTGATCAACGCCGGGGCGGACGTCAACATCGCCCGGAATGAGGATGGCGTCACCCCGCTATTCATAGCTGCCCAGACAGGCAATACCGGCTGCCTGAAAATCCTGATTGAAGCCGAAGCAGATCTCAACGCCCGGACCGAGAATGGCGCCACCCCGCTGTTCACCGCTGCACAAGAAAATAACATCGACTGCGTGAAACGCCTGATCAACGCCGGGGCTGATCTCAACGCCGCCCGGACCGAGGATGGCGCCACCCCGTTGTCCGCCGCAGCACAGATGGGCAATACCTATTGCGTGAAAGCCCTGATCAACGCCGGGGCGGATCTCAACGCCCCGACCAAGACGGGCGCCACCCCGCTGTTCTTCGCAGCGCAGGAAAATAAAACCGACTGCCTGCAAGCCCTGATCGAAGCCAAGGCGGATCTCAACGCACGAACTGAGCGTGGGGTCACCGCACTGTTCATCACCGCCCAAGAAAGTAACACCGACTGCGTACAACTCCTGATCAACGCCGGGGCAGATCTCAACGCCCAGACCAAGACTGGCGCCACCCCGCTGTCCATCGCAACAGAGATGAGCAATACAGAATGTGCGCAAGCCCTTATCAAGGCTGGAGCAAAGTAAAGAACTGAGGCAAGGAAGGCAGCGAAAGAAAGGCGTTGTGTTATCCAGTAACCACGGCTTTCAGAACCGAGTGTGCGCAACTCCTTATCGACTTCGGAGCGGATCTCAAAAGCATCCCTCCACTGCTCATCGAAGTCCTTAAGGGCAATACCGAGAAGGTGCGACTCCTGATTGCTGACAAGGCAGATCCGAACGCCGCCTTGTTGGATGGCACCCCCCCGCTGTACATGGCAGCTCAAGAGGGCAATACCCAGTGCGTGAATCTCCTGCTCAACGCTGGTGCGAATCCCAACACTGCCTTACCAACTGGTGCCACCCCGTTGTTCATCGCAGCCCTGAAGGGCAATGTCGAGTGCCTGAAAATCCTGCTCAACTTTGGAGCAGATCTCAAAGCCGCCAGATATAGGGATGGCGCGACTGCATTGTCCATCGCAATTGAGAAGGGCAACAACGACTGCACAGAAGCCCTTGTTGAGGCCGAGAAAGCAAATGAAGGGTACTGCGTTATCTTGTAAACACGGCTTTAAGGTGTTCCCATCTTCTGAGCTTTTGAGATGGGTGATTATTTGGTCACAGCAAACGGTGATAGCCATACAAATGAACTACTATACTCCTTTCGAACCTAACCCTTACTACTTACTTGGCTAGCACAGATGTTCTTCTTATGTATGGCGTTGCTCGCTGCCTTCTTCCCGACGACACTGGGGGCCGACATATGTCCTGTTTGTCTGGCTCCCTTCCATGGCCGAAGTGAAGAGCCTGTGGTCGTGACAACCCAATGTTGTGGCCAACGCTTCGATCTGGACTGTATTTCGAAATGTTTTTCTGAACAGCCCATCGGCTCACGCCGTTGCGCGACGTGTCGGCAAAACCCGATGCCTTTGGTGAATCAGAACACCAATGAAACTCTCCCGGATACATTTTTCCCCAATCAGACGTTTTATCTTGCCTGCTTATCTGGGGATCTGGATCAGGTGGAGAGGTCGCTGGCAGAAGGAGTCAATGTCAATGCCGCTATGACTAATGATTTTACGGCATTGATGTTGGCATCCACTATAGGAGACACAGACCTCGTCGAACGCCTGATCATTGCCGGGGCGAACGTCAACACTGTCCTTTCGAGTAGCGCCAATGCAATGCTCATGGCTGTTTTCATGGGTAATAGCGACTGCGTGAAACACCTGATCAACGCCGGGGCAGATCTCAACGTCGCCAGAACGTCGGATGGCGCCACACCACTTTCCGTCGCAGCCTGGAAAGGCAGTACCGAATGCGTGAAAGCACTGATCGAAGCCAAGGCAGACCTCAACCTCCCCAGGACTGATGGCGCCACCCCGCTTCACGTCGCAGCCCGCAGAGGTAATCACGATTGCTTGGAAATCCTGATCAACGCCGGGGCGGATCTCAACGCCGCCAGAACTTCGGATGGCTCCACCCCGCTGTCCATCGCAACCGAGATGGGCAATAGCGAGTGTGCGCAAGCCCTTATCAAGGCTGGAGCAAAGTAAGGAACTGAGGCAAGGAAGGAAGCAAAAAAAGGCGTTGTTTTATCCGGTAACCGCAGCTCTCAGGTGTTGCCATCTTCTGAGCTTTTGAGATGGGTGATTATTTAGTCACAGCAAACTTTATAGTCATAAAATTGAACTATCGTGCTTTTTTTGTATCTAAATCTGTATAGCTTCTTCTTAGGGTAGACATTAAGCTCAAAAAAGCTTCATTTCCAGCGGCAGAACTCACCTTGAACAGCCAAAATAAAGCTTCGCGAAAAGTATCAAGGCTGAACAAGATGAGTATCGCAAATAGTAGACTAGTTCAAAAAAACTGCTGACGTGTTTCGACCGGTCTGAACTTCTCAGTATGGCGGAACAGCTTGGTTTTACTATACGACAGCGAGATATCCGCCCCTTGGACTTTATCCTTTCACTGATTGATGCCCTTGCTGGTGATGGAAACTGCGATACTCAAGCCGATCTCCACCGTAAATTTAATGAGTTGACGGGGCTGAATGTCTCCTATCGTTCCTGGGCAAATCAAGCTAAAAAAGACGCGATGCCTGCTCTTGTCCTCTGGCTATGGGTGCAGTGTCTGGAAGTCTTTACCCGCAAAGTCATGGCGTTTGATGAGGACAGTCCATTTTCAGAGTTCGAGCACATTCTGATTCATGACGGCTCATCGCAGGCTGTCTACAATGCCCTAAAGGAAACATTTCCCGGCAGGTTCTCAACGGTCAGTCCTGCTGCTGTAGAACTTCATACGACAATGGATCTTCTTACCAACAATCTGGTGCGCGTGCAGCTCACTGAAGATACCCGTTCAGAAAGAGACTGTCTGCCACCACTGCCAACCTCCATGGCTAATATCCTGATGCTGATCGATGCCGGTTATTTTGAGTTGGAACGCTTTGCTGCCATTGATGATCGGGAAGGTTCTTTTATCTGCAAGGCACCTCAGAGTATCAACCCGACGATACTCAGCGCAGTACGGGAGGATGGCAAAAATCTGAATCGCTACAAAGGGAAAAAACTTAAGGAAGTGTTGTCTGGCTTCCCTAAAGATCAATGCCTCGACCTGGATGTAGAATGGCCAGGATTCAAAGCCTGGCCATATCGTTTGGTTGTCCGCTGGAATGACAGGAAACTGAAATGGGTATTCGTTGTAAGCAACCTTAACCGGGTTGAGTTCACCCTGAATGAAGTACTTCAGGCCTATCGTCTACGATGGCAAATAGAGCTTATCTTCAAAGAGATCAAGTCCTATTCAGGGTGGCATCGTTTTAACACTAAATCAGCGACACTGGTGTTTAGCCTGATTCTGATGTCCTTCGTGGTTGTGACGTTGAAAAGGTATCTTGCCCATGCTGCACAGGCGAACCTCTATGAAAGTGGAGCCATTGAAGAAATCTCGACGCATAAGGCGATGAAAAGTGGAACCCGACTGTTTGGTAATGTCATTTTATCCCTTATGAATGCAGGAAAGTCTCTGCTCTCACATACAAGGAAGCTGCTCAACTTCTGGGCAGATAATGCGAAACGTGAACACCCTGCACGAGATGGTTGTTCAGGGCGTACAAGATTAGGTCTTTGTGCTGTGGGTGGGGCTTAATGTCTACCTTAAGATAGCTTCTTAAAAAAACACAGAGGTTTTACTTATGAATATCAATACTCTCTCCCCTTTCCTCATGGGTACTGACGTAAGTTCGAAGGACGATGTCTGTGCTATTTGTTTGGAAAATTTCCATGGCCACGGTGTGGCGCCAGTGGACGCCGACGAAACCGAATGTCTAACCCATTGTGGCCACACATTCCATCTGGTCTGTCTTACGAGTCAGTATTTTACAAAACCTATCGGCTCACGCGAGTGCGCAATGTGTCGGCAAGACCCGATGCCTGTGGTGGGTAAGAAAATCGGTAAATCTTACCCGGATAAATTTTTCCCCGACGAGACGTTTTACGATGCCTGTCTTCAAGGGGATTACGATCAGGTGGATAAGTCAATGGCAGAGGGAGTCAATATCAATGCCGTTATGAAATATGGTCTCACTGCCTTGATGCTGGGATCCTGTAGTGGGAACAGGGCAGTCGTCGAACGCCAGCTCAAAGCTGGGGCAAAGGTCGGCGCTACCAGAACTGAGGATGGTGCCACCGCGCTTATTATTGCAGTCCTGGAGGGCAATACCGAGTGTGCGCAACTCCTGATCGACAAAGGGGCGGATCTCAAAGGCATCCCTCCACTGCTCATCGAAGTCCTCAAGGGCAATACCGAAAAGGTGCGAATCATGATTGCCGATGGGGCAGACCCCAACACCGACTTGTGGGGCACCACCCCAGTGTTTACCGCAGCACTGAAGGGCAATACCAAGTGTTTACAACTTCTGATTGAAAAAGGGGCGGCTTTTGACACTGCCAGAGCTTCGGATGGCTTCACTCCACTGTCCATCGCAGTCTGGAAAGGCAAAACCGATTGCGCGGAAATCCTGATCAAAGCCGGGGCGGATTTAAACGTCCGGACTAACGGTGGCTATAACATGTTGTTTCTCGCTGCCCAAGAAAATAACACCGGGTGCGTGAAACTCCTGATCAAACACGGGGTGGATCTCAACGCCGCCGGGACTTCAGAGGGCACCACCCCGCTCTACATGGCAGCTCAAGAGGGCAATACCCAGTACGTGAAACTCCTGCTCAACGCCGGTGCGAATCCCAACACTGCCTTGCCAGAGGGTGTCACTCCACTGTTCATCGCAGCCGAGAAGGGCAATGTCGAGTGCCTGAAACTCCTGCTCAACTTTGGAGCAGATCTCAAAGCCGCCAGATTTAGGGATGGCGCAACTGCATTGTCCATTGCAAATGAGAAGGGTCACAACGACTGCGCAGAAGCCCTTATCGAGGCCGAGAGAGCAAAGAGAGCAAACGAAGGGTACTGCGTTATCCTGTAACCACGGCTTTCAGGTGTTCCTGTCTTCTGAGCTTTTGAGATAGGTGATTATTTAGTCACAGCAAACTTTTGTAGCCATAAAAATAAACTACCATAATTTCTTTGTACCCAACCCGCACGACTTCTTGGCCAGTACAGATGTTCTGCCTATGGATGACATTGATCGCTGCCCTCTACTCATGGACGCTAAAAGCCGATCAATGCGCTATCTGTTTGGCTAACTTCCATAACCGTAATGAAGAGCCAGTGGTCGTCAAAACCGGATGTTGCGGCCAACTCTTCGATCTGGACTGTGTTTCGAGGTGTTTTGTTGATCAGCCCATCGGCTCACGCCGTTGCGCGATGTGTCGGCAAAACCCGATGCCTTTGATGAATCAGAACACCAGTGAATCTCACCCGGATACATTTTTCCCCGATCAGACATTTTATATCACCTGCTCCAACGGGGATCTGGAGCAGGTGGAGAGATCACTGGCAGAAGGCGTCAATGTCAATGCCGTTATGACTAATGGTTTCACCGCCTTGATGCTCGCATCCTGTTATGGGCAAATGAACGTCGTCGAGCGCCTGATCAATGCCGGGGCGGACGTCAACATCGCTCGCAATGAGGATGGCACCACCCCGCTATTCATAGCTGCCTATGAGGGCAATACCGGCTGCCTGAAAATCCTGATCCAAGCCGAAGCAGATCTCAACGCCTGGAATAAGAATGGCGCCACCCCGTTGTCCAGCACAGCGCTGATGAGCAATACCGATTGCGTGAAAGCCCTGATCAACGCCGGGGCGGATCTCAACGCTGCCTTGCCGAATGGCATTACCCCCTGTCCATCGCAACCGAGATGCGCAATACCGAGTGTGTGCAAGCTCTTATCAAGGCTGGGGCAAAGTAGGAAACTGAGGAGAGGAGGAGAACACATCAAAGGCATCGTGTTATCCAGCAAACACAGCTTTAGGGTGATTCCACCTTCTGAGTTTTTGAAATGCTTGAATATTTAGCCACAGCAAACTGTGATAGCCATACAAATGAACTACCATACTCCCTTTGAACCTAACCCTTACTACTTATTAGCTAGCACAGATGTTCTTCTTATGTATCGCATTGCTCGCTGCCTTCTTCCCGACGACACTGGAGGCCGACATATGTCCTGTTTGTCTGGCTCCCTTCCATGGCCGAATGAAGAGCCTGTGGTCGTGACAACCCAATGTTGTGGCCAACGCTTCGATCTGGACTGTATTTCGAAATGTTTTTCTGAACAGCCCATCGGCTCACGCCGGTGCGTGATGTGCAGACAAGACCCGATGCCTGTGGTGAACCTGGACACCAGTGAATCTCTCCCGGATACATTTTTCCCCGATCAGACCTTTTTTGATGCCTGTTATGACGGGGATTTGGATCAGGTGGAGAAGTCACTGGCAGAAGGGGTCAATGTCAATGCCGTTACCTCTGATGATCTCGCGGCCTTGATGATGGCATCCTATGGGGGGCATACAGACGTTGTCGAGCGCCTTATCAATGCCGGGGCAAGCCCCAACGCCGCCCGATCATGTGGTGCTACCGCGCTGTACTTCGCTGTCCAGGAAAATAACCCCGACTGCGTGAAACTCCTGATCAACGCCGGGGCGAATCCCAACGCCGCCAATACCTCGAATGGCGCCACCCCGCTGTCTATCGCAATCGAGATGGACAACGTCGACTGCGCATTGGCCCTTATCAAGGCCAAGACTCCGAAGAGAACAAATGAAGGGTACTGCATTATCCTGTAACACGGCTTTAAGGAGTTCCCATCTGCTGAGTTTTTGAAATTCGTGATTATTTAGTCACAGCAAACTTTGATAGCCATACAAATAAACTATCATGATTATTTTGGACCTAAACCGCGCTGCTTATTGGCTAGTACAGATGTTCTACCTAAAGGTCACATTGATCGCTGCCCTCTTCTCATGGACACTGAAGGCCGATCTACTTGAAATTTGTCTGGATTGCTACCGCTACCATAGCCGTAGTAGAGAGACTGTGTTCGTCATCACCCGATGTCGCCACTTCTACCATCTGGACTGCATTACGAGGCAATTTGTTATTCAGCCCACAGGCTCTCGCCAGTGCGGGTATTGCCGACAAAACCCGCTCCCTGTTTTGCATTGGCATACCGGTGAATCGTACCCGGATACATTTTTCCCCAATCAGACCTTTTATGATGCCTGTTATGACGGGGATTTGGATCAGGTGGAGAAGTCACTGGCAGAAGGAGTCAATGTCAATGCCGTTATGACCGATGATTTCACATCCTTGATGTTGGCATCCTCCGGAGGGCACACGGACGTCGTTGAACGCCTTATCAACGCCGGAGCAAACGTCAACGCCGCCATGACCTCGAATGGCGCCACCCCGCTTTTCTTCGCAGCTTGGAAAGGCCATACCGATTGCATGAAAATCCTGATCAACGCCGGGGCGGATCTCAACGCCGCCAGGACTTCGGATGGTGCCACCCCGTTGCTCGCCGCTGCTGAGAAAGGCAATACCGTATGTGTGAAAGCACTGGTCAACGCCGGGGCGGATCTCAACGCCGCCAGGACTTCGGATGGCGCCACCCCACTGTCCATCGCAACCAGGTTGGGCCATACCGACTGCGTGGAAGCCCTTACTGCGACCAAAGAAAGGAAGGAAACAAAAGAAAGGCATTTTGCTATCCAGTAAAAACAGCTTTCAAGTGTTCCCATCTTCCGGTTTTTTGATATTCATGATTATTTGGTCACAGCAAACTGTGATAGCCATGTAAATGAACTATCATGCTTATTTGGATCTAACCCGTGCTTATTGACCAAAACAAATGTTCTTCTCGTGGATGGCATTGCTCGCTGGTCTCTCCCCCTGGAAACCGGAGGTCGATCAATGTCCTATTTGTTTGGCTTGCTTCCAAAGCCGTGATTCAGCGCCTGTGGTTGTCAAAACTCAATGTTGTGGCCGACTCTTCGATCTGGATTGTGTTTCAAAGTGGTTTATTGATCAGCCCATCGGCTCACGCCGTTGTGCGATGTGTCGGCAAAACCCGATGCCTTTGGTGAACCAGAACACCAGTGAATCTCACCCGGATACATTTTTCCCCGATCAGACATTTTTTCGTGCCTGTTTAGACGGGGATTTGGAACAGGTGGAAAGATCACTGGCAGAAGGAGTCAATGTCAATGCCGTTATGACTAATGATTTAACGGCCCTGATGTTGGCGTCCTATGGAGGGCACATGGACGTCGTCGAACGCCTTATCAACGCCGGGGCGAACCCCAACGCCGAACATTCGAGTGGCGCTACCGCGCTGTACTTCGCTACTCAGGAAAATAACTCCGACTGCGTGAAACTCCTGATCAACGCTGGGGCTAACCTCAACGCCGCCATGACTTCGGATGGCGCCTCCCCGCTTTTCATCGCAGCCCAGAACGGCAATGCCGACTGCCTGAAAATCCTTATCAACGCCGGGGCTAACCTCAACGCCGCCACGACTTCGGATGGCGCCACCCCACTTTTCATCGCAGCCTGGAAAGGCTATACCGATTGCCTGGAAATCCTGATCCGCGCCGGGGCGGATCTCAATGCCTTCAGGACTTTGGATGGCGCCTCCCCGCTAGGCGCCGCTGTTGCGAAAGGCAATACCGAATGCGTGAAAGCACTGATCGAAGCCGAGGAGCATCTCAACGCCCTGGACTAAAGGTGGCTCCACCCCGCCGTCCATTGCAACCAAATTGGACAATGCCGTCTATGTGAAAGTCCTTATTGAGTTCGAGGCAAGGAAGGGAACAAAAGAAAGTCGTCGTGTTATCCAGTAACCACGGCTTTCAGGTGTTCCCATCTTCGTGTTTTTTGATATTCATGATTATTTGGTCACAGCAAACTGTGATAGTCATACAAATGAACTACCATACTTTTTTTGTATCTAACCCAAGCTACTTATTGACCAACACAGATGTTTTACTTATGGGTGGCATTGCTCACTACCCTCTCCCCGTCAGCAGTAAAGGCTGATCAATGTCCTATTTGTCTGGCTGACTTCCATGGTCGAAGTGAAGCGCCTGTGGTCGTCAAAACCCAATGTTGTGGCCAACGCTTCGATCTGGACTGTATATCGAGGTGTTTTGCTGATCAGCCCATCGGCTCTCGCCGGTGTGCGATGTGCCGACAAAACCCGATGCCTTTGGTGAATCAGAACACCAGTGAAGCTCACCCGGATACATTTTTCCCCGATCAGACGTTTTATCGTGCCTGTTTATTCGGGGATCTGGACCAGGTAGAGAGGTCGCTGGCAGAAGGAGTCAATGTCAATGCCGCTATGAATGGTGATTTCACGGCCTTGATGTTGGCATCCGCTATGGGACATATAGACGTAGTCGAACGCCTGATCATTGCTGGGGCGAACCTCGACACTGTCCTTTCGAGTGGTGCCACTGCACTGTTCCTCGCTGCTAACGCGGGTAATAGCGACTGCGTGAAACGCCTGATCAACGCCGGGGCGGATGTCAACGCCGCCAGAACTTCGGATGGCGCCACATCACTTTCCGTCGCAGCCTGGAAAGGCAATATCGAATGCGTGAAAGCACTGATCGAAGCCAAGGCGGACCTCAACCGCCCCAGGACTGATGGCACCACCCCGCTTCACTCCGCAGCCTATAAAGGTAATAACGATTGCGTGGAAATCCTGATTAACGCCGGTGCGGATCTCGACGCCCGGATGCAGAATGGCTCCACCCCGCTGTTCGTAGCTGCACAAGAAAATAACGCCGACTGCATGAAACTCCTGATCAACGCCGGAGCGTATCTCAACGCCGCCAGAACTTCGGATGGCGCCACCCCTCTGTACATGGCAGCCCAGATGGGCAATATCGACTGCGTAAAACACCTGATTGCCGCTGGGGCGAATCTCAATGCCGCCAAGACTTGGGATGGCGCCACCCCGCTTTTCATCGCAGCCTGGAAAGGCAATATCAATTGCCTTGAAATCCTGATCCACGTCGGGGCGGATCTCAACGCCGCCAGGACTTCGGATGGCTCCACCCCGCTGTTCGCGGCAGCCATCAGGGGCAATACTGAGTGCGTGGAAATCCTGATCAACGCCGGGGCAAACCTCAACAGCCTGACTAAGCTTGGCACTACCCCGCTGTCCATCGCAACCCGGAAAGGCAACACCGACTGCGCGAAAGCCCTGATCAAGGCTGGAGCAAAGTAGGGAACTGAAGCAAGGAAGAGAACAAAACAAAGGCGTTGTGTTACCCGCTAAACACAGCTTTCAGGTATTCCCAGCTTCTGTGTTTTGCAATGCGAGATTATTTAGTCACAGCAAATTTATCAGCCATAAAACTGAATTATCGTACTTTTTTGGTGTCTAAGACTCATGTGGATAACTCATTGAATAAAATAACGAGGAGGTTTTACTTATGGATGCCATTACTCACTCCCCTTTCCCCGTGGGAACTGACGTAACGTCGACGAACGATGCCTGTCCTATTTGTTTGGAAGATTTCCATGGTCGCGATGTGACGGCTGTGAGCGTCAAACCTGTATTTCAAACCCAATGTGGCCACCGCTATCATGTGGACTGTATTACGCAGCTATTTCTTAAAGTAGCCATAGACCACCGCCAGTGCGCGTATTGTCGGGAAGACCCGTTCCCTGTGATGAATTTGAACACCGGTGAATATCACCAGGCTAAATTTTTCCCCAATCTGATGTTTTACCGGGCCTGTGAATACGGGAACCGGAGAGATGTGTATAGGGCGTTGGCAGAAGGCGTCAATGTCAATGCCGTCATGAATAAGAATACTCCCTTGATGTTGGCAACCAGTGAGGGGGATGAGGTGATCGTCGGTCGCCTGATCAAGGCCGGGGCGGACGTCAATACCGCCCGGACTGAGGACGGCGCCACCGCGCTGATGATAGCTGCCCAGCTTGGCAGAACCAACTGCGTGAAACGCCTGCTCAAGGCCAGGGCCGATATCAACGCCCGAACGGTTATGGGCGTCACCCCACTGTACTTTGCTACTGATAGAGCCAATACCGACTGCGTGAAACACCTGCTCAAGGCCGGGGCAGATCGCAACATCCCCAAGACTTCGGATGGCGCCACCCCACTGTTCATCGCTGTTTCAAGAGGCTATGTCAAGTGTGTGGAACTCTTGATCAAAGACGAGGCAGATCTCAACACCCGGTTTAGGGATGGCAACACGCTGCTACTCATCGCGGCCTTTAAGGGCAATAGAGGCTGCATGAAACTCCTGATCAAAAATGGGGCGGATCTCAACGCCGCCTTGCCGGATGGAACCACCCCGCTGTTCCTCGCTGCCCAAGAAAATAAGTACAGCTGCGTGAAACTCCTGATCAAAGCCGGGGCGGATCTCAACGCTGCCAGAACCAGTGATGGCGCCACCCCGCTGTCCATCGCAATCCTAAAGGGCAATAACGAGTGTGCGATAGCCCTGATCAAGGCCGGAGCAAAATAAGGAACAGAGGAAAGGCAAGGGAACAAAAGAAAAGTGCTGTGTTATCCAGTAATACGACTTTCAGGTGTTCCTATCTTCTGGATTTTTGAAATTCGTGATTATTTAGCCGCAGCAAACTTTGATAGCCGTACAAATGAACTAACATACTCCCTTTGAACCTAACCCATAATACTTATTGGCTAGCACAGATGTTCTACTTATGGGTGGCATTGCTCACTACCCTCTCCCCGTCAATAGTAAAGGCTGATCAATGTCCTATTTGTCTGGCTTACTTCCATGGTCGAAGTTTAGCGCCCGTGGTCGTCACAACCCAATGTTGTCGCCAACGCTTCGATCTGGACTGTATTACGAGGTGTTTTCTTGATCAGCCCATCGGCTCACGCCGGTGTGCGATGTGTCGGCAAGACCCGATGCCTGTGGTGAATCAGAACACCAATGAATCTCACCCGGATACATTTTTCCCCGATTGGACATTTTATGATGCCTGTTATGACGGAGATTTGGATCAATTGGAGAGGTCACTGGCAGAAGGAGTCAATGCCAATGCCGTGATGGTTAATGGTCTCACTGCCTTGATGGTGGCATCCATTATGGGGCACACGGACGTCGTCGAACGCCTGATCAACGCCGGGGCGAATCCCAACGCTGCCAGAACTTTGGATGGCACCACCCCGCTTTTCGTCGCAGCTTTGAAGGGCAATACCGATTGCCTGGAAATCCTGATCAACGCCGGGGCGGATCTCAACGCCGCCAGAACTCCGGATGGCGCCACCCCGCTTTTCATCGCAGCCTGGAAAGGCTATACCGATTGCGTGGAAATCCTGATCCACGTCGGGGCGGATCTCAATGCCACCACGACTTTGGATGGCTCAACCCCAGTGTCCATCGCAATCGAAATGGGCAATACCAACTGCGTGAAAGTCCTTACAGAGGCCGAGGCAAAGTAGGGAAATGAGGTAAGGAAAGGAACAAAAGAAAGTCGGAGTGTTATCCAGTAACCACGACTTTCAGGTGTTCCCATCTTCTGGATTTTTGAAATTCGTGATTATTTGGTCACAGCAAACTTTGATAGCCATACCAATGCACTACCATACCTTCTTTGTATCTAACCCGGACCACTTATTGATAATGCAGATGTTCTATTTATGTATGGCATTGCTCGCTGCTTTTTTCCCGTCGACGCTGGAAGCTGATCAATGTCCTATTTGTCTGATTCCCTTCCATGGTCGAAGTGAAGAGCCTGTGGTGAATCAGAACACCAGTGAATCTCTCCCGGATACATTTTTCCCCGCTTGGACATTTTATGGTGCCTGTAACACTACCCATTTCGTGCTCCATAGCCTCCAACAGATTGTCAATGTCAAGCTGGTCAAACTGTCGTTTGGTCAGCAGTTCACGCTGTTGGGTCAGCCATTGGGTGTAATCGGTTTTGTAAAATCAGTCATTGTCAGCCTCCGGCAGCCAGTCTTCAGTCGTGGATGTGGATATTGACGCCATTTAGCGGATACCAGTCTTCTGTCATTAACTGGTCAAACGACCAGGGGCACCCATTGGGAAAACTGCTATTGTTCAGGCGTTGTGCTTCGCTTCTGGCGTAGCTGTTCATTCCCCTGATCGCTCTTTGTTTGGCTTTGGGGTAAGCCTCAGATAGTGTTTCATCCACTTTGGATCGTACACAAGGATTCTCTTCGATCAGGGATTCGATTTCTGATCTTGAATTGTCAATACTGGTCAACCAACTATGAATGAAATACATATTGCAACCATCCTTCAGTACCGTCGTCTGGTACTCACATTTAAGTAAATGAAGAATCAGATTGGTAAGAAGATTTCTTAACTCACGAATATGATCATTAAGGCCCAACTCTAGCTCTCCCAACAAATTCTCAATGTCAAGCTGGTCAAACTGTCGTTTGGCAAGCAGATCCCGCTGTTGGCTCAACCATCGGTGGTAATCAGTGTCATACAAGTTTTCCATAAATACCTCCATTGCCCTACCACTGTAGGCAAATAACAGAAGGGAATCAAAATGAATTACCAAAGCACAGATGCCTTTGTCGGGGGCTTTGCCCGTGGTTTTGGGCTGGTCAATTCGGCCATTGATGCCAAAGAGAACCGTCAGTATCGCAAAGAAATGATGGGGATGCAGAAAGAATTGTATGATCGCAAGATTCAGAGAGGCAACTACGACTGCGAAAAAGTCCTTATCGAGGCCAGGCAAGGGAAAGGAATGAAAGCATCAAGTTGTGTTATCCAGTAACCACGGCTTTCAGGCGTTCCCATCTTCTGGATTTTTGAGATACATTTTTCCCCGATTGGACATTTTATGGTGCCTGTAATACCACCCATTTCGTGCTCCATAGCCTCCAACAGATTGTCAATGTCAAGCTGGTCAAACTGTCGTTTGGTCAGCAGTTCACGCTGCTGGGTCAGTCATTGGTGGTAATCGGTATTGTATAGGTTACTCATGGTCAGCCTCCGGCAGCCAGTCTTCTGTCGTGGAGATTGACGCCATTAAGGGGATACCAGTCTTCAGTCATGATCTGTTCAAATGACCACGGACACTCAGGCGGGAAACTACTGTCATTCAGTCGTTGCGTTTCGCTACTGCCGTAGATGTTCATTTCTTTAACGGCTCTCTCTTTGGCATCAGGATAAGCTTCACTTAAAACCTCTTCAATTTTTGCTGTAAGACAATGATTTTTTTCTATTAATTTATCAATATCACGTCTTGCATTGCATATGCTAACCACCCAACCCTTAAGTACTCTTTCAGTAGCTATACTGTCTCTCAACACACTGGTTTGGTAGTCTATTTTGAGAAGATGAAGTATAAGAATTACCAAGTGACTGTCCAGTACACGAAGGTCTTGCTTAATGCTCAACTCTAAATCCTCAATCAGGTTTTCTAAATCCAACTGATTAAAGTTTTGAGTTTTCAACAGGGTTACTTGCTGACTCAGCCATTGATGATAATCAGTGTTATATAAATTATTCATAAAAATACCTCCATTGCCCTACCACTGTAGGCAAATAACAGAAGGGAATCAAAATGAATTACCAAAGCACAGATGCCTTTGTCGGGGGCTTTGCCCGTGGTTTTGGGCTGGTCAATTCGGCCATTGATGCCAAAGAGAACCGTCAGTATCGCAAAGAAATGATGGGGATGCGGAAAGAATTCTATGATCGCAAGATTCAGAGAGAGGACATGAACAATAAAGTTAATGCGCTTCGGGCTTTACTATTTTTGAGCGCAAGCGACGATCCGGCAGAACGGCAACTGGCTCAGGATATTTGACGCAACTACGACTGCGAAAAAGTCCTTATCGAGGCCAGGAAAGGGAAAGGAATGAAAGCATCGAGTTTTGTTATCCGGTAACCACGACTTTAAGGTGTTCCCATCTTCTGGATTTTTGAAATTCGTGATTGTTTAGCCGTAGCAAACTTTGATAGCCATACCAATGGACTAACATACTTTTTTTGTATCTAACCCTTAACACTTTTGACCAATCCAGATGTTCTATTTATGTATGGCATTCCTTGCTGCCTTCTTCCCGTCGACACCGGAGGCCGATCAATGTCCTATTTGCCTGTCTCCCTTCCATGGTCGAAGTGTACCGCCCGTGGTCGTCACAACCCAATGTTGTCGCCAACGCTTCGATCTGGACTGTATTTCGAGATATTTTACTGATCAGCCCATCGGCTCACGCCGGTGCGCGATGTGTCGGCAAGACCCGATGCCTTTGGTGAATCAGAACACCAGTGAATCTCACCCGGATACATTTTTCCCCGATCGAACATTTTTTCGTGCCTGTTTATTCGGGGATCTGGATCAGGTGGAGAGGTCTCTGGCAGAAGGAGTCAATGTCAATGCGGTTATGATTGATGATTACACTGCCCTGATGTTGGCATCCGGCCTGGGGCACATAGACGTCGTCGAACGCCTGATCAACGCTGGGGCGAACCTCGACGCTGCCGGTTCGACTCGTCCCACTGCACTGCTCTTCGCTGTTAACTATGGTAATACCGATTGCGTGAAACGCCTGATCCACGCCGGAGCGGATCTCAACGCTGCCTTGACGGATGGCACCACCTCGCTGTCCATCGCTGCCCAGGAAAATAACATCGACTGTTTGAAACTCCTGATCAACGCCGGGGCGGATCTCAACGCTGCCATGCTGACTGGCGAAACTCCACTGTCCATCGCAACCGAGCTGGGCAATACCGACTGCGTGGAAGCCTTGATCAAGGCTGGAGCAAAATAGGGCTTTCAGGTGTTCCCACCTTCCGAGTTTTGCAATGCGTGGTTATTTAGCCAGAGCAAACTTTGATAGCCATACCAATGAACTATCATAACTCCTTTGTGACTGACCCGGACAACTCATTGATAATACAGATGTTCTATTTATGTATGGCATTGCTCGCTGCCTTCTTCCCGTCGACACCAGAGGCCGATCAATGTCCTATTTGCCTGTCTCCCTTCCATGGTCGAAGTGTACCGCCCGTGGTCGTCACAACCCAATGTTGTCGCCAACGTTTCGATCTGGACTGTATTTCAAGGTCTTTTTATGAACAGCCCATGGGCTCACGCCGGTGCGCGATGTGCCGACAAGACCCGATGCCTTTGGTGAATCAGAACACCAGTGAATCTCACCCGGATACATTTTTCCCCGATCAGGCGTTTTATCTAGCCTGTATAAACGGGGATCTGGATCGGGTGGAGAGGTCACTGGCAGAAGGAGTCAATGTCAATGCCGTTGTGATTGGTGGCTTCACTGCCTTAATGTTGGCATCCAGTGACGGGAACAAGGACGTCGTCGAACGCCTGATCAACGCCGGGGCGAACCTCGACGCCGCCTGTTCGACTGGTGCCACCGCACTGTCCATCGCTGCTCAGGAAAATAGCATCGACTGCGTGAAACTCCTGATCAGCGCCGGGGCGGATGTCAACGCACGGTCTGAGTATGGCGTCACCCCGCTGTTCATCGCTGCCGGAAAAGGCAATACCGACTGCGTAAAAGCACTGATCGAAGCCGAGGCGAATCTCAACGCCCGGGCCCAGAATGGCTACACCCCACTGCACATGGCTGTACAAAAAAATAACACCGACTGTGTGAAAATACTGATCAAAGCCGGGGCAGATCTCGACGCCCAGAACAAGATTGGCTCCAATGCTTTGCTCGTGGCGGTCCGACACAATAACATCGACAGCCTGAAACTCCTGATTGAAGCCAAGGCAAATCTCAACGCCGCCACTCCGAATGGTGTGCCACCACTGTTTGTCGCAGCCCAGGAAAATAACGCCGACTCTATGAAACTCTTGATCAATGCCGGGGCGAATCTCAACACCCGGGCTACGGATGGCACCACCGTGTTGATCTTTGCAGCTCTGAAGGGCCATACCGATTGCGTGGAAATCCTGATCAACACCGGCGCGAACCTCGAAGTGGCCCGTTTGGATGGTTCCACCGCACTGTTCATCGCTGCTGAGTATGGTAACGCCGACATCATGAAACTGCTGATCGACGCGGGGGCAGATGTCAACACCCTCCGGACTTCAGACGGCGCCACCCCGCTGTCCGCAGCAGCCCTGAATGGCAATACCGACTGCGTAGGACTCCTGATCAAGGCCGGGGCAAAGTAGGGAACATTGGATAGCCATACAAATGAACTACCATAGCTTCTTTGTACCTAACCCGAACTACTTATTGGCCAGCACAGATGTTTTACTTATGGATGGCATTGCTCACTACCCTCTCCTGGACACTGAAGGCCGATCAATGTCCTATTTGTCTGGATTACTTCCGTAGCAGTGATGCAGCGCCTGAGGTCGTCAAAACCCAATGCTGCGGCCAACTCTTCGATCTGGACTGTATATCGAGGTGTTTTTTTAATCAGCCCATCGGCTCACGCCATTGCGCGATGTGTCGGCAAAACCCGATGCCTTTGGTGAATCAAAACACCGGTGAATCTCTCACGGATACATTTTTCCCCGATCAGACGTTTTATGATGCCTGTTATGACGGGGATTTGGATCAGGTGGAGAGATCACTGACAGAAGGCGTCAATGTCAATGCCGTTATGGCTTATGATTTCACGGCCTTGATGTTGGCATCCCACGGGGGGCACACGGACGTCGTCGAACGCCTTATCAACGCCGGGGCGAACCTCAATGCCGCCCGTTCGACCGGTGCTACCGCGCTGTACTACGCTGCCCAGGAAAATAACCCCGACTGCGTGAAACTCCTGATCAACGCTGGGGCGGCTCTCAACGCTGCCCTGGTGAATGGTGCCACCCCACTGTTTATCGCTGCCCAGAAAAATAACACCGAATGCGTGCAACTCCTGAGCAACGCCGGGGCGGATCTCAACGCCCGCACTATGAGTGGCACCACCCCGCTTGTCACCGCAATCTGGAGAGGTTATACCGATTGCATGGAAATCCTGATCCAGGCCGGGGCAGACCTCAACGCCGCCAGGACTATGGATGGCGCCACCCCGCTATTTATCGCAGCCTGGAGGGGCTGCACCGATTGCGTGGAAATCCTGATCCACGTCGGGGCAGATCTCAACGCCGCCACGACTTCGGGTGGCGCCACCCCGCTGTTCGTCGCTGCTGAGAATGGCAATACCGAATGCCTGAAAGCACTGATCGAAGCCGGGGCAGATCTCAGCATTGCCAGGACTTTGGATGGCGCCACCCCGCTGTTCGTCGCTGCTGAGAATGGCAATACCGAATGCCTGAAAGCACTGATCGAAGCCGGGGCAGATCTCAGCATTGCCAGGACTTTGGATGGCGCCACCCCACTGTCTATCGCAACCAGGTTGGGCCATAGCGACTGCGTGAAAGCCCTTATCGAGGCCAGGGAAAGGAAGGGAACAAAAGAAGGGCATTTTGCTATCCAGTAAAAACAGCGTTCAGGTGTTCCCAGACTCAGAGTCATACAAAGGAGTGACTATTTATTCGCAGAAAACTTTGATAGCCACATAAATGAACTATCATGCTTTTTTGTATCTAACCCAGCTGCTTATTGAGCAACACAGATGTTCTACTTATACGTGGCATTGCTCGCTACCCTCTCCCCATGGTCACTGAAGGCTGATCACTGTCCTGTTTGTCTGGTTCCCTTCCAGGGCCGGAGTTTAGCGCCTGTGATTGTCAAAGCCCAATGTTGTGGCCATCGCTTCGATCTGGACTGTGTTTCGAAATGTTTTTCCGGTCAGCCCATTGGTTCACGCCAGTGCTCGATGTGTCGGCAAGACCCGATGCCTATGGTGAATCAAAACACCAGTGAATCTCATCCGGATACATTTTTTCCCGATCTGACATTTTTTCGTGCCTGTTTAAGCGGGGATCTGGATCAGGTGGAAAGGTCTCTGGCAGAAGGAGTCAATGTCAATGCGGTTATGATTCATGATTTCACTGCCTTGATGCTGGCAGCCAAAAACGGGAACAAGGCCCTCTTGGAACGCCTGATCAACGCCGGGGCGAACCTCGACGGTGCCGCCCGTTCGACTGCTAATACCCCATTGTTCATCGCTACCCGGGAAAATAACATCGACTGTGTGAAGCTCCTGATTAACGCCGGGGCAGATCTCAACGCCCGCTCTGAGGGTGGCGCCACCCCGCTAGCCATCGCTGCCCAGGAAAATAACATCGACTGTTTGAAACTCCTGATCAAAGCCGGGGCGGATGTCAACGCTGTCTCGTCGGATGGCGACACCCCGCTCTTCATCGCTGCCCAGAGAAATAACACCGACTGCTTGCAACTCCTGATCAACGCCAAGGCGGATGTCAACACCGTCCGGACTTCGGATGGCGTCACCCCGCTTTTCATCGCTGCCGGGATAGGCAATACCGACTGCGTGGAAATCCTGATCAAGGCCGGGGCGGAAATCGACGCCCGGAATGAGGATGGCGCCACCCCGCTATACATCGCAGCTCAGGAGGGCAATACCGACTGCGTGAAACTCCTGATCAACGCCGGGGCGAATCTCAACCCCTCCCTGACTTCGGATGGCAGCACCCCGCTGTTCACCGCTGCACGGGAGGGCAATAGCGACTGCGTGAAACTCCTGATCAACGCCGGGGCAGATCTCAATGCCCGGAGTGAGAATGGCAGCACCCCGCTTTTCATCGCTGCACAGGAGGGCAATACCGACTGCGTGAAACGCCTGATCGACGCCGGGGCGGATCTCAACGCCGCCAGGATTACGGATGGTGCCACCCCGCTTCTCATCGCAGTCTGGAAAGGCCATACCGACTGCGTGAAACTCCTGATCAAAGCCGGCGCGGATCTCAACGCTCCCATGAATGTTGCCACCCCGCTGTTTATCGCTGCCCAACAAAATAACATCGACTGCCTGAAAATCCTGATCGAAGCCGAGGCGAATCTCAACGCCCGGAATGAGAATGGCGCCACTGCGCTGTTCATCGCAGCCCTGATTGGCAATACCGACTGCGTAAAACTCCTGATCAACGCCGGGGTGGATATCAACGTCCGCACTGAGGCTGGCGACACTCCGCTGTCCATCGCAACCGAGAAGGGCAATATCGACTGCGTGGAAGCCCTGATCAAGGCTGGAGCAAAATAGGGAACTGAGGCAAGGAAGGCAACAAAAGAAAGGCGTTGTGCTATCCAACAAACAGGGCTTTCAAGTGTTCCCATCTTCCGAGTTTTGCAAAGCGTGATTATTTAGCCACAGCGAACTTTGTAAGCGATGTAGATGAACTATCAAGCTTTATCGACCATACCTGTGCGAACGATCATATTTTTAAAAATTGAACATTAGCACCATTCAATAAACTCCATGGAAATCTACAAGTGTTTTGATTGGACAGGTAAAAATGTGATGTCTAAGCTTCCCTCTGCTCCGGCAGTCTCTCAAGCAATCGGTTAGGTACGGGGATTACCCTTTTCTTTTGGTATTTATCCTACAGGCGGTCCATAGAATCATGAAAATACTTTCAAGCCTTTTTCTGGCCTTGATACTTCCATTTTGTTCTTCCCTTTGGGCTGTGAATAATGAGATCAGTGCAGATGGCCTTTTGCAATACGATCCCCGGGAGTATGCCGCTCCTGAAGAGGGCGGTGTAGTTTCTCAAAGAGACAGAAGAGAGGCCCGCAGAGGCGGAGGTTCCTCAGGAGGTGGAAGAAGTAGCGGTTCAAAAGGAGGCAGTTACAAGGGTGGCAGTCACAAGGGTGGCGGTTCAAAAAAAAGCGGTCACAAAGTGACAAGCTACATAAAATCATCAGTATCAAGAGCCAGAGTTAAAATTGCAAAATTCATGAGAGGCTACTCCCTGTCCACCTCTAAAAAAATATCTGTCTCCATAAATCCGCTGGGGAAGTCCGCTCGAGGGAGTCAGCCAATAAACAAAATTGAATCAAAAGTCCGCTTTCAGACTAAAGAGTCTGATTTTCTTTACTACACACTCAGGGGGCATGCATCACTGAAAACTTTGTTTCATCTCATTTTAATCGAAAATCCAGAAGACTCCTCAAAGTTATATCTTGGTTACTATGAGGACAATGAAGACAGTGTTATTGATAATACTGTTTTCAGTTCAACGCCAACACCCATCTTGTTGAAAGACGTTTTATACAAGTCTGACACATCAGCTTCTGCAATCAATGGTACTGCTACCAATAGCACGGCTCTACCACCTCATTCAGATCTGTCTGCAAACGACACTCTTATAAATACTAATTTGACTTCCCGTAATACAACTGGACTACAGGGTTTAATGCCAAAAGGGCGTGAGTTTAAGTCCTTCAAACCCATTCTGAGTTTGGAAAAAGAGCTTGAATATTCAATCGAAGTGGCTTGGAAATCAGAGGATGCAATAACGTCAGTTGCAATGTCTGATAACAATGGTATGGCGTATACAACAATCAGCCCTTCAGCAACAATGTCTTCTTCGGCACCATCCTCATCCATACTGTCCTCAACGAGACGATTCATGCCAGACGCTTCGGAAGCCATTCCCGAAAATGTCGGCACTCAAATTGTTATCAAAAATAAAGAGGGCATGACTCTTGCCATATTAAATCTTGAACTGGAGCCTGGTTATTTTTCACTCAGTGATGGCAATGGCTATTTACTCGAGTACAGAATTGATGGGGCCGGGATTCATCAGCTGACTAAAATTCACACTGAAAATGAATATGCGAACGAAAACTGGAACAATGTATTCTTTCCAGTGCGTCCTGATAACGATTACACCGCCTTGTACGCATTCCTCGGAGGATTTGCCGGTTTTCTTGTAGTCGCTATGCTTTTATCAGCATTTGCAGTCAATCATTGTGGCCATCCTCAGGCGAAGACACTTCATGGAACGCCATTATAAAAATGACCTTGCGTTTCTCTACATACCATTTCTCTGGTTGCAGTGTTGATGACGATTTCTGCTGCAATATCCTTTCAACGATATTTTACAGATAGTTTGGAGCAGGGAAGCACCACCATTCATCATGGAAGCGATGGAATGATTTTAATGCTTTTTTGTATCTAACCCTTACCACTTATTCACCAATCCAGATGTTCTACTTATGTATGGAATTGCTCGCTGCCTTCTCCCCGTCGACACTGGAGGCCGATATATGTCCTATTTGTTTGGCCCCCTTCCATGGCCGAAGTTTAGCGCCTGTGGTTGTCAAGACCCGATGCCTGTGGTGAATCAGAACACCAGTGAATCTCACCCGGATACATTTTTCCCCGATCAGACATTTTATCGTGCCTGTATAAACGGGGATCTGGATCAGGTGGAGAGGTCGCTGGCAGAAGGGGTCAATGCCAATGCCGTTATGACTGCTGATTTCACTGCCTTGATGTTGGCATCCAACAGAGGGCACACGGATGTCGTCGAACGCCTGATCAACGCTGGGGCGAACCTTGACGCTGCCCGTTCGAATGGTGCCACCGCACTGTTCATCGCTGCTGAGTACGGTAATACCGACTCTGTGAAACGCCTGATCAACGCCGGAGCGGATCTCAACGTCCAGACTGAGTATGGCGCCACCCCGCTGTTCATGGCTGCTCAGCAAAATAAGATCGACAGCCTGAAAATCCTGACTGAAGCCAAGGCAGATCTCAACACTGCCACGATTAAGGATCGTGCCACCCCGCTGCACGTTGCTGCTTGGAAGGGCAATACCGAATGCCTTAAAATCCTGATCAAAGCCGGGGCGCATCTCAACGCCCACACTAAGACTGGCGCCACCCCGCTGTTCGTTGCTGCTGCGAAAGGCAATACCGACTGCCAGATACTCCTGCTCAACGCCGGGGCAGAGTAGGAAACATAGGCGGTGAAGAAAACAAAAGAAAGTCGTTGCGTTAGCCGGTAAACACAGCTCTGGGTGTTCCCATCTTCTGAGTTTTTGAAACAAGATGATTGTTTGGCCACAGCGAACTTTGATAGCCGTATAAATGAACTAATATGCTTTTCTGTATCTAACCCACTCTGCTTATTGACCAACACAGATGTTCTACTTATGTGTGGCATTGTTCGCTACCCTCTCCCCTTTGACACTGAAGGCCGATCACTGTCCTATTTGTCTGGCTCCCTTCCATGGCCGAAGTGAAGCGCCTGTGGTCGTCACAACCCAATGTTGTGGTCACCGCTTCGATCTGGACTGTATTTCAAGGTGTTTTGTTGATCAGCCCATAGGCTCACGCCTGTGCGCAATGTGTCGGCAAAACCCGATGCCTGTGGTGAACCTGAACACCAGTGAATCTTACCCGGATAGATTTTTCCCCGATCAGACCTTTTATCTTGCCTGTTTAAACGGGGATCTGGATCAGGTGGAGAGGTCTCTTGCAGAAGGAGTCAATGTCAATGCCATTATGACTGATGATTTCACTCCCTTGATGTTGGCATCCATTGGGGACCACGAGGTCGTCGAACGCCTTATCAAAGCCGGGGCGGACGTCAACGCTCGGACTGAGGATGGCGTCACCTCGCTGTTCATCGCATCACAGGAGGGCAATACCGACTGCGTGAAACGCCTGATCAACGCCGGGGCGGAGGTCAACACTCACACTAATACTGGCGCCACCCCGCTGCACGTTGCTACTTTGAGAGGCAATACCGACTGCGTGAAACTCCTGGTCAAGGCCGGGGCAAATCTCAACGCCGCCTCGTCGGATGGCATTACCGCGCTATTCATCGCTGCCCAAGAAAATAACACCGACTGCGTGAAAATACTGATTAGCTCCGGGGCGGATCTCAACGCCAACCGAACTTCCGATGGCGCAACCCCGCTGTTCGCTGCTGCTGCGAAAGGCAATACCGGCTGCATACAACTCCTGACCAACGCTGGGGCAGTGCCCAACGCCCGAACCAGGAATGGCGCTAGCCCGCTGTTCATCGCTGCCCTGAAAAATAACACCGACGGCGTGAAAATACTGATCAACGCCGAGACGGATATCAATCCCCGAACTTCGGATGGCATCACCCCTCTGTACGCCGCTGCTGAGAGAGGCAATACAGAATGCCTGAAACTCCTGATCGATGCTGGGGCGGACGTCAACGCCGCTCGGACTGCTGATGGCGCCACTCCGCTATTCGCCGCTGCTGCGAGAGGAAATACCGACTGCTTGAAAGCCCTGATCGAAGCTAAGGCGAATATCAATGCCCCAAATAAAAATGGCGCCACCCCGCTATACATCGCAACTCAGGAGGGCAATACCGACTGCGTGAAACTCCTGATCAACGCCGGGGCGGAAACCGACGCCGCCTTGTCGGATGGCTCCACGCCTCTGTTCGTTGCTGCCCGGGAGGGCAATATCGACTGCTTGAAACTACTGATCAATACCGGTGCGGATATCAACAGCCGGATTAAGAGTGGCGCCACCCCCCTCCACGCCGCAGCCTATAAGGGCAATACCGACTGCGTGAAACTCCTGATCAACGCCGGGGCGGAAACCGACGCCGCCTTGTCGGATGGCTCCACGCCTCTGTTCGTTGCTGCCCGGGAGGGCAATATCGACTGCTTGAAACTACTGATCAATACCGGTGCGGATCTCAACAGCCGGATTAAGAGTGGCGCCACCCCCCTCCACGCCGCAGCCTATAAGGGCAATACCAACTGCGTGAAACTCCTGATCAACGCCGGGGCGGATGTCAACGCCCACACTGAGAATGGCGACACTGCGCTGTCCATCGCAACCGAGCTGGGCAATATCGACTGCGTGGAAGCCCTGATCAAGGCTGGGGCAAAGAAGGGGACTGAGGCAGGGAAGAGAACAGAAGAAAGGCCTCATTCTATCCAGTAACCATGGCTCTCAGGTGTTCCCATCTTCTGCGTTTTTGAAACAGGTGATTGTTTGACCACAGCAAACTTTGATAGCCATATAAATGAGCTAGCATTCCTTTTTTGTATCCAACCCACACTACTTATTGACCAACACAGATGTTCTTCTTATCTTTGGCATTACTCGCTACCCTCTCCCCATGGACGCTGGAAGCCGATCCCTGTCCTATTTGTTTAGTTCACTTCCATGACCGTCATGTAGCGCCTGTGGTCGTCAAAACCCAATGTTGTGGTCACCGCTTCGATCTGGACTGTATTTCGAGGTGTTTTGTTGATCAGCCCATCGGCTTACGCCGCTGCGCGATGTGTCGGCAAGACCCGATGCCTGTGGTGAATGAGAACACCAGTGAATCTCACCCGGATACATTTTTCCCCGATCTGACGTTTTATCATGCCTGTTTAAACGGGGATTTGGATCAGGTGGAGAGGTCACTGGCAGTAGGAGTCAATGTCAATGCGGTTATGGCTTATGATTACACTGCTTTGATGTTGGCATCCAATAACGGGAACAATGCCGTCGTTCAACGACTGATAGCAGCCGGGGCGAACGTCAACGCTTCCCGGACTTGGAATAACGCCACCCCGCTGCTCATCGCTGCACAGCAAAATAACAACGACTGCGTAAAAATCCTGATCGAAGCTGAGGCAGATCTCAACGCCGCCATGTCGGGTGGCGCCACACCGCTGTTCATCGCTGCCCAGGAAAATAACATAGTCTGCGTGAAACTCCTGATCAACGCCGGGGCGGATCTCAACGCCGCCTTGTCGGATGGCTCCACCCCGCTGTTCATCGCTGCCCAGGAAAATAACATTGACTGCTTGACAGCCCTGATCGAAGCTGGGGCGGATCTCAACGCCACTCGGACTATAGATGGCTCCACCCCGCTGTTAATAGCTGCGGCAAAAGGCAATACCGACTGCGTGAAAGCCCTGATCGAAGCCAAGGCGAGTCTCAACGCCGCCATGTCGGATGGCGCCACACCGCTGTTCATCGCTGCCCAGGAAAATAACACAGACTGCCTGGAACTCCTGATCAACGCCGGGGCGGATCTCAACGCCGCCTTGTCGGATGGCGCCACAGCGCTATTCATTGCAGCCCAGAAGGGCAACATTGACTGCGTGAAACTCCTTCTCGACGCCGGGGCAGATGTCAGCGCCCGGACGAAGAATGGCGCCACCTCGCTGTTCATCGCAGCCCTGAAGGGCTATACCGACTGCCTGAAAATACTGATCAACGCCGGGGCGGATTTCAACGCCCGGACCGAGGATGGCTCCACCTCGCTGTTTATCGCGGCCTTGAGGGGCAATTCCGACTGCGTGAAACTCCTGATCAACGCCGGGGCGGATCTCAACACTGCCAGGATTACGGATCGTGCCAACCCGCTGTTCATGGCTGCTCAGCAAAATAACATCGACAGCCTGAAAATCCTGATCGAAGCCAAGGCGGATATCAATGCGCATATTGAGGATGGCACCACCCCGCTGTTCATCGCTGCCCAAGAAAATAACATCGAATGCGTGGAACTCCTGATCAACGCCGGGGCTGATCTCAACACCGCCTTGCCGGATGGCACCACTGCGCTGTTCATCGCTACACACGAAAATAACACCAAATGCGTGAAACTCCTGATCAATGCCGGGGCGGATCTCAACGCTCGAAATAAGACTGGCACCATCCCGCTGCACGTTGCTGTTGCGAAAGGCAATACCGACTGCGTGGAACTCCTGAGCAACGCCGGGGCTGATCCCAATATCTGCCGGACTTCGGATGGCGCCACCCCGTTGCAGATTGCTGCTGTGAAGGGCAACACCGAATGCGTGAAACTCCTGATCAACGCCGGGGCTGATCTCAACATCTGTCGGACTTCGGACGGCGCCACGCCACTGTCCATAGCAATCGAGATGGGCAATAGCGACTGTGTGAAGTTCCTTATCAACGCCGGGGCAGAGTGGGGAACAGAGGCGGTGAAGGAAACAAAAAAAGCATCGTGTCAGTGAAGATGGCTCTCAGGTATTCCTATCTTCTGAGTTTTTGAAACAGGTGATTATTTAGCCACAACAAACGTTGAGAGACACACAAATGAACTATCATTACTTTCCTGTACCCAGGCCGCACCATTCATCGACTGGCACAGAATGTTCTACATATATTTGGCATTACTCGCCACTCTCTCCCCATGGACACTGAAGGCCGATCAGTGTCCTATTTGTTTGGCTCCCTTTCATGACCGAAGTGAAGCGCCTGTTGTCGTCAAAACCCAATGTTGTGGTTACCGCTTCGATCTGGACTGTATTTCGAGGTCTTTTGTTAAACAGCCCATCGGCTCACGCCGGTGCGCGATGTGTCGGCAAAACCCGATGCCTGTGGTGAATCAGAACACCAGTGAAGCTTACCCGGATGCATTTTTCCCCGATCAGACGTTTTATCGTGCCTGTATATATGGGGATTTGGATCAGGTGGAGAGGTCACTGGCAGAAGGAGTCAATGTCAATACCGTTATGATTGGTGGCTTCACTGCCTTGATGTTAGCATCCAGCAGGGGTCACGTGGATGTCGTCAAACACCTGATAAACGCTGGGGCGAACCTCGACACTGCCCGTCCGAACGGTGCCAACGCAGTGTTCGTCGCTGCTGAGTTCGGTCATGCAGACTGCGTGAAACTCCTGATCAACGCCGGAGCCAATCTCAACGCCGCCAGAACTTCGGATGGCGCAACTCCGCTTTTCATCGCAGCCTCGAAGGGCAATACCGACTGCGTGAAACTCCTGGCCAACGCCGGAGCGGATCCCAACGCCGGGGCGAATCTCAATACCGGGGGTGTGGTAGCGGGTGCCACCCCACTGTTCATCGCAGCCCTGAATGGCAATACCGACTGCCTGAAACTCCTGATCGAAGCCATGTCGGATATCAATGCCCGAAATTCGGACGACGTCACCCCGCTGTTCGCCGCTGCCACGAGAGGCAATACCGAGTGTGTTAAACTCCTGATCAACGCCGGGGCAGACCTCAGCGCCGGTAATGAGTATAGCGCAACCCCACTGTTCGTTGCTGCTATGAGAGGTAATACCGACTGCGTGAAACTCCTGATTAACGCCGAAGCGGATCTCAACGCCCGGTCTGTGGATGGCAGCACCCCGCTGTTCCAAGCAGCTCAAAAAGGCAATACTGACTGCGTGAAACTCCTGCTCAACGCCGGTGCGAATCCCAACACTGCCTTGCCGAATGGCCGCACCCCGCTGTTCCAAGCAGCTCAGAAAGGCAACACTGACTGCGTGAAACTTCTGCTCAATGCCGGTGCGAATCCCAACGCTGCTTTATCGGATGGTGCCACCCCGCTGTTCATCGCAGCCCTTGAGGACAATGCCGAATGCCTGAAACTCCTGCTCAACTTTGGGGCAGATCTCAAAGCCGCCAGAAATAGTGATGGCGCGACTGCATTGTCCGTCGCAACCGAAGTGGGCAATACCGACTGCGTGGAAATCCTGATCAAAGCGGGAGCGCTTCTCAACGCCCGCTGTTCGTATGGCGCCACCCCGCTATACATCGCAGCTGAGGAGGGCATTACCGACTGCGTGCAACTCCTGATCAACGCCGGGGCGGATCTCGATGTCCCGGATGAGAATGGCGCCACCCCGCTTTTCGTCGCTGCACGGGAGGGCAATACCGACTGTTTGAAACTCCTGATCAACGCCGGGGCAGCTCTCAACGCCCGCACTAAGACTGACGCTACCCCGCTTTACATCGCTGTACAGAAGGGCAATACCGACTGCGTGAAACTCCTGATCAACGCCGGGGCGAATATCAACGCCACCAGGACTTCGGATGGCGCCAACCCGCTGTTCATGGCAGCCCTGAAGGGCAATACCGACTGTCTGAAACTCCTGATCAATGCCGGAGCGGATCTCAACGCCCGGACTGAGGATGGCGCCACACCGCTGTTCATCGCAATCGAGATGGGCAATACCGACTGTGTGAAACGCCTGATCAACGCCGGGGCGGATCTCAACGCCGCCAGGTCGGATGGCACCACACCGCTGTTCTTCGCTATACAAGAAAATAACACCGAGTGCTTGAAACTCCTGATCAACGCCGAGGTGGATCTCAACACCCCCCGGGCTTCGGATGGCGTCACCCCGCTTCTCATCGCAGTCTGGCAAGGCCATACCGATTGCGTGGAAATCCTGATCAGTGGTGGGGCAGATCCCAATGCCGCCAATACTATGGATGGCGGCCTACTTTTCATTGCTGCCTTGAAAGGCCATAACGGCTGCGTGGAGGCTCTGATCAAGGCTGGAGCAAAGTAGGGAACTGAGGCAAGTAAGGCAACAAAAGAAACGCGTTGTGCTATCCAGCAAACAGGGCTTTCAGTTGTTCCCATCTTCCGAGTTTTGCAATGCGTGATTATTTAGCCACAGCAAACTTTGATAGCCATATAAATGGACTAATATGCTTTTTTGTATCTAACCCACACTGCTTATTGACCAACACAGATGTTCTACTTATGTGTGGCATTGTTAACCACCCTCTCCCCATGGACACTGAAGGCCGATCACTGTCCTATTTGTCTGGCTCTCTTCCATGGCCGAAGTGAAACGCCTGTGGTTGTCAAAACTCAATGTTGTGGTCAACGCTTCGATCTGGACTGTATTTCGAGGTGTTTTGTTGATCAGCCCATCGGCTCACGACGGTGCGCCATGTGTCGGCAAGACCCAATGCCTGTGGTGAATCAGAACACCAGTGAATCTCACCCAGATACATTTTTCCCCGACAAGACATTTTTTCGCGCCTGTTTAAACGGGGATCTGGATCAGGTGGAGAGGTCTCTGGCAGAAGGGGTCAATGTTAATGCCGTTATGACTGGTGGCTTCACTGCCTTGATGCTGGCATCCTGCCGGGGTCACATGAATGTCGTCAAACGTCTGATAAACGCTGGGGCGAACCTCGACACTGCCCGTTCGAATGGTGCCACCGCACTGCTCATCGCTGCTGAATACGGTAATACCGACTGCGTAAAACACCTGACCAACGCCGGGGCGGATGTCAACGCCGCCAGGACTTCGGATGGCGCCACCCCGCTATACGTTGCTGCTGCGAAGGGCAATACCGACTGCGTGAAACTCCTGATCAGCGCCGGGGCAGATCTCGACGCCCGAACCAGGAACGGTGCCACCCTGCTTTTCATCGCTGTCCAGGAGGGCAATACCGACTGCGTGAAACTCCTGATCAACGCCGGTGCGAATATCAACGCCGCCAGAACTTCGGATAGCACCACCCCGCTGTTCATCGCAGTCCTGAAGGGCAATACCGACTGTTTGAAACTCCTGATCAACGCCGAGGCGGATCTCAACGCCCGGACTGAGGATGGCACCACCCCACTCTTCATGGCTGCCCAGAAAAATAACACCGAATGCATGAAACTCCTGATCAATGCCGGGGCGGATCTCAACGCCGCCAGGATTACGGATGGTGCCACCCCACTGCTCGCCGCTGCTGCGAAAGGCAATACCGACTGTGTGAAACTCCTGATCAACGCCGGGGCAGATCTCAACGCCCGGACTAAGAATAGCGCCACTGCGCTATACATCGCAGCTCAGGAGGGCAAAAACGACTGCGTGCAACTTCTGATCGACGCCGGGGCGAATCTCAACATCCCCCTGTCTTCGGATGGCAGCAACCCGCTGTTCATCGCTGCTGCGAAAGGCAATACCGACTGCGTGAAAGCCCTGATCAAAGCCAAGGCCAATCTCGACGCCCGAACCAAAAATGGCGCCACCCCTCTATTCTTCGCTGCCCAAGAAAATAACACCGACTGTGTAAAACTCCTGACCAATGCCGGGGCGAGTCTCAACACCCGGCCTGAAAATGGTAACACCCCACTGTTCATCGCTGCCCTGAAAAATAACACCGACAGCCTGAAACTGCTGATCAACGCCGGGGCGAATCTCAACATCTGCCGAACCTCGGATGGCGCCACCCCGCTGTACATTGCTGCTGCGAAAGGCAATACCGGCTGCGTGGAACTTCTGATCAACGCCGGGGCGGATCTCAACATCTACCGGACTTCGGATGGCGCCACCCCGCTGTACGTTGCTGCTGCAAAAGGTAACAGCGACTGCGTGAAACTCCTGATCAACGCCGGAGCAGATCTCAACACCCGGAATAAGAATGGATGCACCCCGCTGTCCGCAGCAGCCCTGAAGGGCAAAACCTATTGCCTGGAAATCCTGCTCAACGCCATGACAAAGTAGGCAAGGAAGGGAACAAAAGAAAGGCGTTGTGCTATCCAGTAAACACGGCTTTCTGGTGTTCCTATCTTCCGGGTTTTGCAGTCAAATAAAATTGCAACAATCGCAAGATCGAAAGCGGTCACTACGAAAAAGTGAATCAAACCAGTGGTGGTCACTTCCGCATATTCATTAGCCAGTGAAGGAAGATATGCTATGCAAGAGTCAGTTCTGGAAAGCAAAAATCCAGCATTGACACGCAAAAGCGCATCTTACTCCAAAAACATCCTGACGCAGAATTTATCAGCGACATTGCCAGTGCTTTCAACTTTAAGTGAAAAGGACTGCAAACCATTCTGGAATCAGCGGTGTGCGGAAATCCAACCCATATTGTGGTTGATAGCCATATAAATGAACTATCATGCTTTTTTGTCTCTAACCCGAGCTACTTATTGAATAACACAGATGTTCTACTTGTGTGTAGCATTGCTCGCTAGCCTCTCCCCATGGACACTGAAGGCCGATCCCTGTCCTATTTGTTTGGCTCCCTTCCATGACCGAAATGTAGAACCTGTGGTCGTCAGAACCCAATGTTGCGGCCACCGCTTCGATCTGGACTGTATTTCTAGGTGTTTTGTTGATCAGCCCATTGGCTCACGCCGTTGCTTGATGTGCCGACAAAACCCGATGCCTGTGGTGAATCAGAACACCAGTGAATCTCACCCGGATACATTTTTCCCGGATCAGACTTTTTATCTTGCTTGTTTAAACGGGGATCTGGATCAGGTCGAGAGGTCTCTGGCAGAGGGAGTCAATGTCAATGCCGTTATGACTAATGGTCTCACTGCCTTAATGTTGGCATCCGGCTGGGAGCACAAGGACGTCGTCGAACGCCTGATCAATGCCGGGGTGAATCTCAATGCCGCCTTGTCGGATGGCACCACCACGCTTTTCATCGCTGCACAGATGGGCCATACCTACTGCGTGAAACTCCTGATCGAAGCCGGAGCCAATCTCAACGTCCGGGCTTCGGATGGCGCCACCCCGCTGGCCATAGCAATCAAGATGGGCAATACCGACAGCATGAAACTCCTCATCAACGCCGAGGCAAAGCTGGGAACTGAGGCAGTGAAGGAAACAAAGGAAAAGCTTCATGCTGTCCAGTAAACAGGGCCCTCAGGTGTTCCCACCTTCTGAGTTTTTGAAACAGGTGATTGTTTGACCACAGCCAACTTTGATAGCCACAAAAATGAACTAAGATGCTTTTTTGTATCTAACCCACACGGCTTATTGACCAGCACAGATGTTCTACTTATGTGTAGCATTGTTCGCTAGCCTCTCCTCATGGACAGTGAAGGCCGATCACTGTCCAATTTGTTTGACTCCCTTCCATGGCCGCAATGAAGCGCCTGTGGTCGTCAAAACCCACTGTTGTGGACACCGCTTCGATCTGGACTGTATTTCGAGGTGTTTTTTTAATCAGCCTACCGGCTCACGCCGTTGCGCGATGTGTCGGCAAGACCCGATGCCTCTGATGAATCAGAACACCAGTGAATCTCACCCGGATACATTTTTCCCCGATCAGACGTTCTATCTTGCCTGTTTAAACGGGGATCTGGATCAGGTGGAGAGGTCACTGGCAGAAGGAGTCAATGTTAATGCTGTTATGAATAATGGCTTTACTGCCTTGATGTTGGCATCCGGTGGGGGGCACACTGACGTCGTCAAACGCCTGATCAATGCCGGGGCAGATGTCAACGCCGCCCCGCATGAGGATGGCGCCACTGGGCTGTTCATCGCTGCACAAGAAAATAACACCGACTGCGTGAAAATACTGATCAACGCCGGGGCAGTTGTCAACACCCGGACTAAGACTGACGACACCCCGCTGATCGCTGCTGTTACGAGAGGCAATATCGACTGCGTGAAAGCCCTGATCGAAGCCGGGGCAGATCTTAACGCCGCCTTGTCGGATGGCGCCACCCCGCTGTTCATCGCTGCACAAAGGAATGAGATAGACTGTGTGAAACTCCTGATCAACGCCGGGGCAGATCTCAACGCCGCCAGGATCACGGATGCCGCCACTCCGCTTTTCGCCGCTGCTGCAACAGGCAATACCGACTGCATGAAAGTCCTGATCAAAGCCAAGGCGAATATCAACGCCCGAAATAAGGATGGCGACACGCCGCTGTTCAGCGCAGCTATACAGGGCAATACAGAGGGCCTGAGAATCCTGATCGAAGCCATGGCGAATATCAATGCCCGGGCTTCGGATGGCGCCACGCCGCTGCTTGCCGCTGCTGCGAAAGGCAATGTTGACTGCATGAAACTCCTGGTCAACGCCGGGGCAGATCTCAACCCCCCTCATAGTCCCGATGGCGTCACCCCGCTGTTCGCCGCCGCTGCCAATGGCAATACCGATTGCGTGAAAATCCTGATCGACGCCGGGGCAGATCTCAACGTCCGGACTTCGTATGTCGCCACCCCTCTTTGCGCCGCTGCTGCGCTAGGCAAAACCGAATGCTTGAAACTCCTGATCAACGCCGGGGCGGATCTCGACAACTCCCGGACTTCGGATGGCTCCACCCCACTGTTCGAAGCTGCTGCAAGAGGCAACACCGAATGCGTGGAACTCCTGATCAACGCCGGGGCGGCTCTCAACACCCGGAATAAGGATGGCGCCACCGCTCTGTTCATCGCTGCACAAGAAAATAACACCGACTGCTTGAAACTCCTGATCAACGCCGGGGCGGATCCCAACGCCACCGCGTCGGATAGCACTACCCCACTGTTCATGGCAACTCAGGAAGGCAATACTGACTGCGTTAAACTCCTGATCGACGCTGGAGTGCATCTCTCAGCCCGGACTGAGGATGGCGCCACTGCGCTGCTAATCGCTGCTCAGCAAAATAAAATCGACTGCCTGAAAATCCTGATCGAAGCCAAGGCGGATATCAATGCGCAAATTAAGGATGGCAGCACCCCGGTGCTCATTGCTGCTGCGAAAGGCAATACCGACTGCGTAAAACTCCTGATCAACGCCGGGGCAGATCTCAACATCTGCCGGACTTCAGATGGCATCACACCGCTGCACCTTGCTGCTGCGAAAGGCAATACCGACTGCGTGCAACTCCTGACCAACGCCGGAGCAAAGTAGGGAACAAAGGCCGTGAAGGCAACAAAAGAAAGGATTTATGTTGCCCAGTGAACATGGCTCTCAGGTGTTCCCATCTTCTGAGTTTTTGAAACAGGTGATTGTTTAACCACAGCAAAGTTTGGGAGACACATAAATGAACTATCATTCCTTTTCTGTACCCAAGCCGCACGACTTATCGACTGGCACAGAATGTTCTACCTATATGTGGCATTGCTCGCCACTCTCTCCCCATGGACACTGAAGGCCGATCACTGTCCTATTTGTTTGGCTCCCTTCCATGGCCGAGTTGAAGCGCCTGTGGTCGTCAAAACCCAATGTTGTGGTCACCTCTTCGATCTGGACTGTATTTCGAAATGTTTTGCTGATCAGCCCATTGGCTCACGCCAGTGCGCGATGTGTCGGCAAGATCCGATGCCTATGGTGAATCAAAACACCAGTGAATCTCATCCGGATACATTTTTTCCCGATCAGGTGTTTTATGATGCCTGTTATGAAGGGGATTTGGATCAGGTGGAGAGGTCTCTGGCAGAAGGAGTCAATGTCAATGCCGTTATGCTTGATGATTTCACTGGCTTGATGATGGCATCTTACGGGGGGCACAAGGCAATCGTCGAACACCTGATCAACGCCGGGGCGAATCTCAACGCCACCTCAACAACGGGTGCCACTGCCATATTCTTTGCTGTCCAGAAAAATAACATTGATTGCGTGAAGCTCCTGATCAACGCCGGAGCGGATCTCAATGCCAACTTTTCAGATGGTGCCACTGTACTGTTGATCGCTGCAAGGCAGGGCAAAACCGACTGCGTGAAACTCCTGATCAACGGCGGGGCGGATATCAACGCTGCCTTATCGGATGGTGCCACCCCGCTGTTCTTTGCTGCCCAGGAAAATAACACCGACTGCGTGAAAATCCTGGTCAGGGCCGGGGCGAATATCAATGCCCGGACTAAGAAGGGTACAACCCCACTATTCATCGCTGCCCTGAATGGCAATACCAACAGCGTGAAAGCCCTGACCGAAGCCAACGCAGATCTCAACGTGAGAACTAACAATGACGGCACCCCGCTTCACATCGCAGTCTGGGAAGGCCATACCGATTGCGTGGAAACTCTTATCGCTGGGGGGGCTGATCTCAATGCTGTCTGGTCTATGGATGGCGTCACCCCACTTTTCATCGCAGCCCTGAATGGCCATACCGATTGCGCGGAAATCCTGATCCGCGTCGGGGCAGATCTCAACGCTGCCAGGGCTACAGATGGTGCCACCCCGCTGTTCATCGCAGCCCTGAATGGCAATACCGACTGCGTAGAACTCCTGATCAACGCCGGGGCAGATCTCAACGTTGCCAGGACTTCGGATGGCGCCACCCCGCTGTCCATAGCAATCAAGATGGGCAATACCGACAGCATGAAACTCCTCATCAACGCTGAGGCAGAGGTGGGAACAGAGGCTGTGAAGGAAACAAAGGAAAAGCTTCATGCTGTCCAGTAAAAAGGGCTCTCAGTTGTTCCTGTCTTCTGAGTTTTTAACAACTGGTGATTATTTGGCCACAGCAAGCTTTGATAGCCATATAAATGAACTACCTTTCTTTTTTTTGTATCCAACCCATACTACTGACCAACACAGATGTTCTACTTATATGTGGCATTGCTCGCTATCCTCTCCCCATCGACACTGAGGGCCGATCACTGTCCTATTTGTTGGACTCACTTCCATGGCCGAAGTGAAGCGCCTGTGGTCGTCAAAACCCAATGTTGCGGCCACCGCTTCGATCTGGACTGTATTTCGAGGTGTTTTGTTGATCAGCCCATCGGCTCACGCCGCTGCGCAATGTGTCGGCAAAACCCGATGCCTGTGGTGAATGAGAACACCAGTGAATCTTACCCGGATAATTTTTTCCCCGATGAGACGTTTTATCGTGCCTGTTTAGACGGGGATCTGGATCAGGTGGAGAGGTCTCTGGCAGAAGGCGTCAATGTCAATGCCGTTATGACTGATGGTCTCACTGCCTTGATGTTGGCATCCATCAGCGGGCACACGGATGTCGTCGAACGCCTGGTCAACGCTGGGGCGAACCCTGACACTGCCCGTTCGAATGGCGCCACCGCACTGTTCATCGCTACTGAGTACGGTAATGCCGACTGCCTGAAACGCCTGATCAACGCCGGGGCTGATCCCAAGGCCACACTGTCGGATGACACCACCCCGCTATTAATTGCTGCTGCGAGAGGCAACACCGAATGCGTGCAAATCCTGATCAAAGCAGGAGCGCTTCTCGACGCCCGAACTTCGAATGGCGCCACCCCGCTGTTCATGGCATCACAGGAGGGCAATACCGACTGCGTCAAAATGCTGATCAACGCCGGGGCAGATCTCAACGTCCGGACCCGGGATGGCGCTAGCCCGTTGTTTATCGCTGCCAAAAAAAATAACATCGACAGCCTGAAAATCCTGATTGAAGCCGGGGCGGCTCTCAACACCCGGAATAAGGATGGTGCCACTGCACTGTACATCGCTTGTGAGTTCGGTAATACCGACTGCGTGAAACGCCTGATCAACGCCGGGGCGGATCTCAGCGCCACCCTGTCGGATGGCGCCACCGCTCTGTTCATTGCTGCTGCAAAAGGCAACACCGACTGCGTGGAACTCCTGATCAAAGCGGGAGCGCTTCTCAACGCCCAGACCTCCTATGGTGCCACCTCGCTGTTCATCGCAACACAGGAGGGCAATACCGGCTGCGTGAAAATGCTGATCAACGCCGGTGCAGATCTCAACTTACAGACCGAGGATGGCGCTACCCCGCTGTTTATCGCTGCCCAAAAAAATAATATCGACAGCCTGAAAATCCTGATTGAAGCCGAGGCAGGTCTCAACACCGTTATTAATAGTGGTGCCAGCCCAGTGTTCATCGCAGCCCAGAACGGCAATACCGACTGCCTGATAATCCTGATCGAAGCCGGGGCGAATTTCAACGTCGCCAGGATTAAGGATGGTGCCACCCCTCTGCTCATGGCAGCCCAGAAGGGCAATGCTGACTGCCTTAAAATCCTGATCGAAGCCGGGGCGGGTCTCAATGTCGGCAGGATTAAGGACGCTGTGACCCCGTTGTTCATCGCTGCACAAGAAAATAACATCGAATGCGTAAAACGCCTGATCAACGCCGGGGTGGATCTCAACGCCTGCACTAATACTGGCACCACCCCGCTGTTCGTTGCAGCCCTGAAAGGCAATACCGACTGCGTGAAACTCCTGATCAACGCCGGGGCGGATCTCAACGCCCGCACTATGAGTGGCACCACCCCGCTGCACGCTGCTATAACGAAAGGCAATATCGAATGTCTGGTACTCCTGATCAACGCCGGGGCAAGGTAAGGACGGGAAAACAAGAAAGGCCCTGTGCTATCCAGTAAACAAAGCTTTCAGGTGTTCCCATCTTCTGAGTTTTTAAAACAGGTGATTGTTTGGCCACAGCGAACTTTGATAGCCATATAAATGAACTAATATGCTTTTCTGTATCTAACCCACACGGCTTGTGGACCAACACAGATGTTCTACTTAAGTCTGGCATTGTTCGCAAATCAAAGACGGTCAGGAAGCATGTGATTAAACCAACACAGATGTTCTACTTAAGTCTGGCATTGTTCGTTACCCTCTCCCCATGGACACTGAAGGCCGATCACTGTCCTATTTGTTTGGCTCCCTTCCATGGCCGAAGTGAAGTGCCTGTGGTCGTCAAAACCCAATGTTGTGGTCACCGCTTCGATCTGGACTGTATAGCAAGGTGTTTTGTTGAACAGCCCATCGGCTCACGCCGGTGCGCGATGTGTCGGCAGGACCCGATGCCTGTGGTGAATCAGAACACCAGTGAATCTCACCCGGATACATTTTTCCCCGATCGGACATTTTATAATGCCTGTTTAAACGGGGATCTGGATCAGGTGGAGAGATCTCTGGCAGAAGGGGTCAATGTCAATGCTGTTATGATGGGTGGCTTCACTGCCTTGATGTTGGCATCCGGCAGGGGGTATATGGACATCGTCGAACGCCTGATCAGCGCTGGGGCGAATCTCGACGCCGCCTGTTCGACTGGTGCCACCGCACTGTTCATCGCTGCTGAGTATGGTAATACCGACTGCGTGAAGCACCTGATCAACGCCGGGGTTGATCTCAACGCCGCCAGGTCGGATGGCGCCACTCCTCTGTCCATGGCAGCCCAGAAGGGCAATACCGAATGCCTTACAATCCTGATCGAAGCCGGGGCGAATCTCAACGCCCGGGCTAAGGATGGCGCCACCCCGTTGTTAATCGCTGCCCATGAAAATAACACCGACTGCGTGAAACGCCTGATCAACGCCGGGGCGGATCTCAACGCCACCATGTCGAATGGCGAGACCCCGCTGTTCGTTGCTGCTGGGAAAGGCAGCACCGAATGCATGGAACTCCTGATCAAAGCGGGAGCACTTCTCAACGCCGCCAGGACTTCAGATGGTACCACCCCTCTCTCCATTGCAACCACGATGGGCAATACCGATTGCATGGAAGCCCTGATCAAGGCCGGAGCAAAGTAGGGAACAAAGGCCGTGAAGGCAACAAAAGCAGGGATTTATGTTGTCCAGTGAACGTGGCTCTCAGGTGTTGTCATCTTCTGAGTTTTTGAAACAGGTGATTGTTTGGCCACAACAAACTTTGATAGCCGTATAAATGAACTAATATGCTTTTTTGTATCTAACCCGCACTGATTGTTGGCCAACACAGATGTTCTACTTATGTGTGGCATTGTTCGCTACCCTCTCCCCTTTGACACTGACGACCGATCACTGTCCTGTTTGTCTGGCTCCCTTCCATGGCCGAAATGTGGCGCCTGTGGTCGTCAAAACCCAATGTTGCGGCCACCGCTTCGATCTGGGCTGTATAACGAGGTGTTTTGTCGATCAGCCCATCGGCTCACGCCGTTGCGCAATGTGTCGGCAAAACCCGATGCCTGTGGTAAATCAGAACACCAGTGAATCTTACCCGGATACATTTTTCCCCGATCAGACTTTTTATAATGCCTGTTTAAACGGGGATCTGGATCAGGTGGAGAGATCTCTGGCAGAAGGGGTCAATGTCAATGCTGTTATGATGGGTGGCTTCACTGCCTTGATGTTGGCATCCGGCAGGGGGTACATGGACATCGTCGAACGCCTGATCAGCGCTGGGGCGAATCTCGACGCCACCTGTTCGACTGGTGCCACCGCACTGCTCATCGCTGCTGAGTATGGTAATACCGACTGCGTGAAACGCCTGATCAACGCTGGGGTTGATCTCAACCCCACCCTGTCGGATGGCACCACCCCGCTGTTAGTTGCTGCTGCGAAAGGCAACACCGAATGCGCGGAACTCCTGATCAAAGCGGGAGCGTTTCTCGACGCCCGGACTTCGCATGGCGCCACCCCGCTGTTCTTCGCATCACAGGAGGGCAATGACGACTGCGTGAAAATGCTGATCAACGCCGGGGCAGATTTCAACGCCCGGACTAAGGATGGAGCTACTCCGCTGTTTATCGCTGCCCAAAAAAATAACATCAACAGCCTGAAAATCCTGATTGAAGCCGAGGCAGATCTTAACATCCGGATTAAGAGTGGTGCCAGCCCACCGTTCATCGCAGCCCAGAACGGCAATACCGACTGCCTGAGACTCCTGATCGAAGCCGGGGCGGATCTCAACGCCGCCAGGATTAAGGATGGTGCCACCCCTCTGCTCATGGCAGCCGAGAAGGGCAATAGCGACTGTCTGATAATCCTGATCAAGGCCGGGGCGGATCTCAGCACCGCCAGGACTAAAGATGGCGCCACCCCAGTGTTTGCCGCTGCTGCAAAAGGCAATTCCGACTGCCTGAGACTCCTGATCGACGCTGGGGCGGATCTCAATGCTGCCAGGACTTCGGACGGCGCCACCCCAATGTCCATAGCAATCAAGATGGGCAATGCCGACTGCGTTAAGCTCCTTATCACCGCCGGGGCAAGGTAGGGAACATAGGCGGTGAAGATTGATAACCATAAAAATGAACTAATATGCTTTTTTGTATCTAACCCGCACTGCTTGTTGGCCAACACAGATGTTCTACTTATGTTTGGCATTGTTCGCTACCCTCTCCCCATGGACACTGAAGGCCGATCACTGTCCTATTTGCTTGGCTCCCTCCCATAGCCGCAGTGAAGCGCCTGTGGTTGTCAGAACCCAATGTTGTGGTCACCGCTTCGATCTGGACTGTCTTTCGGTGTGCTTTGTTGATCAGCCCATCGGCTCACGCCAGTGCGCGATGTGTCGGCAAAACCCGATGCCTGTGGTGAATCAGAACACCAGTGAAGCTTACCCGGATACATTTTTCCCCGATCAGACTTTTTATAATGCCTGTCTTCACGGGGATCTCGATCAGGTGCAGAGGTCTCTGGCAGAAGGAGTCAATGTCAATGCCGTTATGACTGCTGATTTCACTGCCTTGATGTTGGCATCCAGCCGGGGGCACACGGATGTCGTCGAACGCCTGATCAACGCTGGGGCGAACCTTGACGCTACCCGTTCGAATGGTGCCACCGCACTGTTCATCGCTGCTCAGTACGGTAATACTGAATGCGTGAAACGCCTGATCAGCGCCGGGGCGGATCTCCACGCTGCCCTGTCAGATGGCACCACCCCACTGTACGTTGCTACTGTGCGAGGTCATACCGAATGCTTGAAACTGCTGATCAAAGCAGGAGCGCTTCTCAACGCCCGGAGTTCCTATGGCGCCACCCCTCTGTTCGCCGCTGCTGCCCGAGGCAATACCGAATGCCTGAAACTCCTGATCAACGCCGAGGCAGATCTCAACGCCCGGAGTTTTCAAGGTTGCACCCCTCTGTTCGCCGCTGCTGCCCGAGGCAATACCGAATGCCTGAAAATCCTGATCAATGCCGAGGCAGATCTCAACGCCCGGACTGAGGATGGCGCCACCCTTCTGTTCGCCGCTGCTGCGCGAGGCAATACCGAATGCGTGCAACTCCTTATCAACGCCGGGGCAGATCTCAATGCTGCCAGGACTTCGGACGGCGCCACCCCAATGTCCATAGCAATCAAGATGGGCAATGCCGACTGCGTGGAACTTCTCATCAACGCTAAGGCAGAGATGGGAGCAGAGGCAGTGAAGGTAACAAAAGAAAAGCGTCATGCTGTCCAGTAAACAGGGCTCTCAGGTGTTCCCGTCTTCTGAGTTTTTGAAACAGGTGATTATTTGGCCACAGCCAACTTTGATAACCATAAAAATGAACTAATATGCTTTTTTCTATCTAACCCGCACTGCTTATTGACCAACACAGATGTTCTACTTATGTGTGGCATTGCTCGCTACCCTCTCCACATCGACAGTGAAGGCCAATCACTGTCCCATTTGTCTGACTCCCTTCCATGGCCGAAGTGAAGCGCCTGTGGTCGTCAAAGCCCAATGTTGTGGCTACCGTTTCGATCTGGACTGTATTTCAAAGTCTTTTGTTGAACAGCCCATCGGCTCACGCCGGTGCGTGATGTGTCGGCAAGACCCTATGCCTTTGGTGAATCAGAACACCAGCGAATCTCACCCGGATACATTTTTCCCCGATCGGACATTTTATAATGCCTGTTTAAACGGGGATCTGGATCAGGTGGAGAGATCTCTGGCAGAAGGGGTCAATGTCAATGCTGTTATGACCTATGGTCTCACTGCCTTGATATGTGCATCCGGCTGTGGGCACACGGAGGTCGTCGAACGCCTGATCAATGCCGGGGCGGACGTCAATACCCCTCGGCATGAGCATGGCGCAACCCCGCTGTTCGTTGCTGCTGAGAGAGGCAATACCGAATGCGTAAAACGCCTGATCAACGCCGGGGCGGATCTCGACGCACGGAGTACGGATGGCGGCACCCCGCTGTATATCGCTGCCCAAAAGGGTAATACCGACTGCGTGAAACGCCTGATCGACGCCGGGGCGAATCTCAATGCCCGGAGTTCGTATGGCTCCACCCCGCTGTTCGTCGCTGCTGCGCAAGGCAATACTGAATGCTTGAAACTCCTGATTGAAGCCGGAGCGGACCTCAACGCCCGGGCTAGGGAAGGCACCACCCCGCTGTTCATCGCTGCACAAGAAAATCACTCCGACTGTGTAAAACTCCTTATCAACGCCGAGGCGGACCTCAACGCCCAGACTAAGCATGGCACCACTCCCCTTTTCATCGCAGCCCAGCAGGGCAATAGCGACTGTGTAAAAATACTGATCAACGCCGGAGCGGATCTCAACGCTGCCCTACCCAATGGCGCCACTGCGCTGTCCATCGCAACCGGGATGGGCAATACCGACTGCGTGAAACTTCTCATCAACGCTAAGGCAGAGTTGGGAGCAGAGGCAGTGAAGGTAACAAAAGAAAAGCGTCATGCTGTCCAGTAAGCAGGGCTCTCAGGTGGTCCCACCTTCTGAGTTTTTGAAGCAGGTGATTATTTCGCCACAGCAAACTTTGATAGCCATATAAATGGACTAACATGCTTTTTTGTATCTAACCCAAACGGCTTATTGACCAACACAGATGTTCTACTTATGTGTGGCATTGTTCGCTAGCCTCTGCCCATGGACACTGAAGGCCGATCACTGTCCTATTTGTTTGGCTCCCTTCCATGGCCGAAGTGAAGCGCCTGTGGTTGTCAGAACCCAATGTTGTGGTCACCGCTTCGATCTGGACTGTCTTTCGATGTGCTTTGTTGATCAGCCCATCGGCTCACGCCGGTGCGCGATGTGTCGGCAAAACCCGATGCCTGTGGTGAATCAGAACACCAGTGAATCTCACCCGGATACATTTTTCCCCGATCAGACTTTTTATAATGCCTGTCTTCACGGGGATCTCGATCAGGTGCAGAGGTCTCTGGCAGAAGAGGTCAATGTCAATGCCGTTATGACTGCTGATCTCAATGCCTTGATGTTGGCATCCATCAGCGGGCACACAGATGTCGTCGAACGCCTGATCAACGCTGGGGCGAACCTTGACGCTGCCCGTTCGAATGGCGCCACCGCACTGTTCATCGCTGCTGAGTATGGTAATACCGGCTGCGTGAAACGCCTGATCAACGCCGGGGCAGCTCTTAACGCTTGCACAGAGACTGGCGCCACCCCGCTGTTTGCCGCTGCGGTGAAAGGCAATACCATCTGCGTGCAACTCCTGATCAACGCCGGGGCGGATCTCAACGCGAGAACCAAGAGTGGCGAAACCCCGCTTCTCATCGCAGTCTGGAAAGGCCATACCGATTGCGTGGAAATCCTTATCAGTGGCGGGGCAGATATCAATGCCGCCTCGTCGGATGGCGCCAACCCGCTGCTCTTTGCAACACAGGAGGGCAATAGCGATCTCGTGGAAATCCTTATCAGTGGCGGGGCAGATCTCAACATCCGGACTAAGAGTGGTGCCAACCCAACGTTTATCGCAGCCCAGAACGGTAATACCGACTGCCTGATACTCCTGATCGAAGCCGGGGCGGATTTCAATGCCCCCCACACTTCGGATGGCACCACCCCGCTATTCATCGCTGCCCAACAAAATAACATCGACTGCCTGAAAATCCTGATCGAAGCCGGGGCGGATCTCAATGCCCAGACTGAATATAGCGCCACCCCGCTTTACGTCGCTGCACAAGAAAATAACACCGCATGCGTGAAACTCCTGATCAACGCCGGAGCGGATCTCAACGCCCACACCAAGACTGGCACCACCCCGCTGTTCGTCGCTGCTGCACAAGGCAGCACCGAATGCGTGGAACTCCTGATCAAAGCGGGAGCGCTTCTCGACGCCCGGACTTCGAAAGGCGGCACCGCGCTGTTCATCGCATCACAGGAGGGCAATAGCGACTGCGTGAAAATGCTGATCAACGCCGGGGCAGATCTCAACGCCCGGACTGAGGATGGCGCTTCTCCGCTGTTTATCGCTGCCCAAAAAAATAACATCGACAGCCTGAAAATTCTGATTGAAGCCGGGGCAGATCCCAACATCCGGATTAAGAGTGGTGCCAGCCCACCGTTCATCGCAGCCCAGAACGGCAATACCGACTGCCTGATACTCCTGATCGAAGCCGGGGCGAATCTCAACACCGCCAAGATTAAGGATGGCGCCACCCCTCTGTTCATAGCAATCAAGACGGGCAATACCGACTGCGTGAAACTTCTCATCAACGCCGGGGCGGATCTCAATGCCGCCAGGACTTCGGACGGCGCCACCCCAATGTCCATAGCAATCAAGATGGGCAATACCGAGTGCGTGAAACTTCTCATCGACGCTGAGGCAAAGATGGGAGCAGAGGCAGTGAAGGAAACAAAAGAAAAGCATCATACCGTCCAGTAAACGGGGCTCAGGTGTTCCCATCTTCTGAGTTTTTGAAACAGGAGACTATTTGGCCACAGCCAACTTTGATAGCCATACGAATGAACTATCATTCCCTTTCTTATATCCAACCCGCACAAATTATTTGACCAGTGTAAATGTTCTACTTATATCTGGCATTGTTCGCTAGCCTCTGCCCATGGACACTGAAGGCCGATCACTGTCCTGTTTGTCTGGCTCCCTTCCATGGCCGCAGTGAAGCGCCTGTGGTCGTCAGAACCCAATGTTGCGGCCACCTCTTCGATCTGGACTGTATAACAAGGTGTTTTTTTGATCAGCCCATCGGCTCACGCCAGTGCGCGATGTGTCGGCAAAACCCGATGCCTGTGGTGAATCAGAACACCAGTGAATCTCACCCGGATACTTTTTTCCCCGATCAGATTTTTTATAATGCCTGTCTTCACGGGGATTGGAATCAGGTGGAGAGGTCTCTGGCAGAGGGGGTCAATGTCAATGCTGTTATGACTGACGGCTTCACTGCCTTGATGTGGGCATCTGGTGTGGGGCACACTGACGTCATCGAACGCCTGATCAATGCCGGGGCGGATGTCAACGCCGCTCGGCATGAAGATGGTGCCACTGCGCTGTTACTCGCTGCACAAGAAAACAACACCGACTGCGTAAAACTCCTGATCAACGCCGGAGCAAACCTTGACGCTGCCATTTGGAGTGGTGCCACCGCACTGTACATCGCATCACAGAAAGGCAATACCGACTGTGTGAGACTCCTGATCAACGCCGGGGCGGATCTCAACGCCACCCCGTCGGGTGGCGCCACCCCGCTGTTCGTTGCTGCTGAGAGAGGCAACACCGAATGCGTGGAACTCCTGATCAAAGCGGGAGCGCTTCTCGACGCCCCCCGAACTTTGGACGGCGGCACCCCACTGTTCATCGCCACACAGCAGGGCAATACCGACAGCGTGAATAGGCTGATCAACGCCGGTGCAGATCTCAACGCCCGAACTGAGGATGGCACTACACCGCTGTTAATCGCTGCCAAAAAAAATAACATCGACAGCCTCAAAATCCTGATCGAAGCCGAGGCAGATCTCAACACCGCCGAGTTTAAGCATGGTGCCACTCCTCTGTCCATGGCTGCTGCAAAAGGCAATACCGAATGCCTTAAAATCCTGATCGAAGCCGGGGCAGATCTCAGCGCCCGGGCCAAGGATGGCGCCACCGCACTGTTCATCGCTACTGAGTACGGCAATGCCGACTGCGTTAAACGCCTGGTCAACGCCGGGGCTGATCCCAAAGCCGCACTGTCGGATGGCACCACCCCGCTATTAGTTGCTGCTGCGAAAGGCAACACCGAATGCCTGCAAATTCTGATCAAAGCGGGAGCGCTTCTCGACGCCCGGACTTCGAAGGGCGGCACCCCGCTGTTTATGGCATCACAGGAGGACAATACCGACTGCGTCAAAATGCTGATCAACGCCGGGGCAGATCTAAACGTCCGGACTCAGAATGGCGCTACTCCGCTGTTTATCGCTACCCAAGACAATAACATCGACAGCCTGAAAATCCTGATTGAAGCCGGGGCAGATCTCAACATCGGGACTAAGAGTGGTGCCAGCCCAGCGTTCATCGCAGCCCAGAACGGCAATACCGACTGCCTGATACTCCTGATCGAAGCCGGGGCGAATCTCAACGCCGCCGGGATTGAGGATGGTACCACGCCTCTGTTCATGGCAGCCCAGGACGGCAATACCGACTGCCTGATACTCCTGATCGAAGCCGGGGCGGATCTCAACGCTGCGACCATTAAGCGTGGTGTCACCCCCCTGCTCATGGCAGCCCAGAAGGGCAATACCCACTGCCTTAAAATCCTGATCGAAGCCGGGGCGGCTTTCAACGCCAGGACTCCGGATGGCATCACCCCGCTGTTCATGGCTGCTCAGCAAAATAACATCGACAGCCTGAAAATCCTGATCGAAGCCAAGGCGGATCTCAATGCCCAAATTGATGATGGCAGCACCCCGCTGTTCATTGCTGCTGCGAAAGGCAATAGCGACTGCGTGAGTCTCCTTATCAAAGCCGGGGCGGATCTCAACATCTGCCAGACTTCGGATGGCGCCACCCCGCTGTTCATCGCATCACAGGAGGGCAAGACCGACTGCGTGAAACTCCTGATCAACGCCGGGGCAGATCTCAACGCCCGGACTCAGGATGGCGTTACCCCGCTGTTTATCGCTGCCCAACAAAATAACATCGACAGCCTGAAAATCCTGATCGAAGCCAAGGAGGATATCAATGCGCAAACTGCGGATGGCTCCACCCCGCTGTTCATTGCTGCTGCGAAAGGCAATAGCGATTGCGTCAAACGCCTGATCAACGCCGGGGCGGATCTCAATGCCGCCAGGACTACCGATGGTGCCACCCCGCTCTCCATTGCAACCGCGATGGGCAATACCGACTGCGTGGAAGCCCTGATCAAGGCTGGAGCAAGGGAACAAAGACCGTGAAGGCAACAAAAGAAAGGATTTATGTTGCCCAGTGAACATGGCTCTCAGGCGTTCCCATCTTCTGAGTTTTTGAAACAGGTTATTATTTGGCCACAGCCAACTTTGATAGTCGTATAAATGAACTAATATGCTTTTCCGTATCTAACCTACACGGCTTATTTACCAACAGATGTTCTACTTATGTGTGGCATTGTTCGCTACCCTCTCTCCATGGACACTGAAGGCCGATCACTGTCCTGTTTGTCTGGCTCCCTTCCATGGCCGCAGTGAAGCGCCTGTGGTCGTCAGAACCCAATGTTGCGGCCACCGCTTCGACCTGGACTGTATATCAAGGTGTTTTGCTGATCAGCCCATCGGCTCACGCCGGTGCGCGATGTGCCGACAAAACCCGATGCCTGTGGTGAATCAGAACACCAGTGAATCTCACCCGGATACATTTTTCCCCGATCAGACGTTTTATCGTGCCTGTTTAAATGGGGATCTGGATCAGGTGGAGAGGTCTCTGGCAGAAGGGGTCAATGTCAATGCCGTTATGACTAATGATTTCACTGCCTTGATGTTAGCATCCAACAGAGGGCACACGGATGTCATCGAGCGCCTGATCAATGCTGGGGCAAACCTTGACGCTGCCCGTTCAAATGGTGCCACCGCACTGTTCATCGCTGCTGAGTACGGTGACAGCGACTGCGTGAAACGCCTGATCATCGCCGGGGCGGGTCTCAACGCCCGCACCAAGACTGGCGCTACCCCGCTGCACGTTGCTGCTGCGAAAGGCAATGCCGACTGCGTAAAACTCCTGATCATCGCCGGGGCGGATCCCAACATCTGCCGGACTTTGGATGGCGTCACCCCGCTGTTCATCGCAACACAGGAGGGCAATACCGACTGCGTGAAACTTCTGATCAACGCCGGGGCAGATCTCAACGCCCGAACTGAGGGTGGCGCTACCCCGCTGTTTATCGCTGCCCAAAAAAATAACATCGACAGCCTGAAAATCCTGATTGAAGCCGAGGCAGATCTCAACACCCGGATTAAGAGTGGTGCCAACCCACCGTTCATCGCAGCCCAGAACGGCAATACCGACTGCCTTAAAATCCTGATCGAAGCCGGAGCGGCTCTCAGCGGCAGGACTTCGGATGGTGCCACCCCGCTGTTCATGGCAGCCCAGAACGGCAATACCGACTGCCTTAAAATCCTGATCGGAGCCGGATCGGCTCTCAATGCCGGGACTTCGGATGGTGCCACCCCGCTGTTCATAGCTGCTCAACAAAATAACATCGACAGCCTGAAAATCCTGATCGAAGCCAAGGCGGATATCAATGCGCACATTGAGGATGGCACCACCCCGCTGATCGTTGCTGCTGGGCAAGGCAATACCGACTGCGTGGAACTCCTGATCAACGCCGGGGCGGATCTCAACGCCCGGACTTTGGATGGCGGCACCCCGCTGTTCGTTGCTGCTGCGCAAGGCAACACCGAATGCGTGGAACGCCTGATCAAAGCGGGAGCGCTTCTCGACGCCCGGACTTCGGATGGCGGCACCCCGCTGTTCGTCGCCACACAGGAGGGCAATACCGACAGCGTGAAACTGCTGATCAACGCCGGGGCAGATCTCAACGCCCGAACTGAGGATGGCGCTACACCGCTGTTTATCGCTGCCCAAAAAAATAACATCGACAGCCTTAAAATCCTGATCGAAGCCGGGGCGGATCTCAACATCGCCAGGATTAAGGATGGTGCCACTCCTCTTCACATGGCGGCCCGGAAGGGCAATAGCGAATGCCTTAAAATCCTGATCGAAGCCGGGGCGGATCCCAACGCTGTCAGGCTCAGGGATGCCACCTCTCCGCTTTTCGTCGCTGCTGCAAAAGGCAATACCGACTGCATGAAAGCCTTGATCAAAGCCAAGGCGAATATCAACGTCCGAGATAAGGATGGGGTCACCGCACTGTTCATGGCTGCCCAGGAAAATAACACCGACTGCTTGAAACTCCTGATCAACGCCGGGGCGGATCTCAACATCGCCAGGATTAAGGATGGTGCCACTCCTCTTCACATGGCGGCCCGGAAGGGCAATAGCGACTGTGTGAAACTCCTGATCAACGCCGGGGCAGATCTCAACGCCCGGACTGAGGATGGTGCCACCCCGCTCTCCATTGCAACCGCGATGGGCAATACCGACTGCATGGAAGCCCTGATCAAGGCTGGAGCAAAGGAACAAAGACCGTGAAGGCAACAAAAGCAAGAATTTATGTTGCCCGGTGAACATGGTTCTCAGGTGTCCCCATTTTCTGAGTTTTTGAAACAAGTGATTGTTTGGGCACAGCCAACTTTGATAGCCATAAAAATGAACTAACATGCTTTTTTCTATCTAACCCACACGGATTATTGACCAACACAGATGTTCTACTTATGTCTGGCACTGTTCGCTGCCCTCTCCCCTTTGACACTGAAGGCCGATCACTGTCCTATTTGTCTGGCTCCCTTCCATGGCCGAAGTGAAGCGCCTGTGGTCGTCAAAACCCAATGTTGCGGCCACCTCTTCGATCTGGACTGTCTTTCGATGTGCTTTGTTGATCAGCCCATCGGCTCACGCCAGTGCGCGATGTGTCGGCAAAACCCGATGCCTGTGGTGAGTCAGAACACCAGTGAATCTCACCCGGATACTTTTTTCCCCGATCAGACGTTTTATCTTGCCTGTTTAAACGGGGATCTGGATCAGGTGGAGAGGTCTCTGGCAGAAGGAGTCAATGTCAATGCCGTTATGAGTGCTGATTTCACTGCCTTGATGCTGGCATCCAGCTGGGGGCACACGGATGTCGTCGAACGCTTGATCAACGCTGAGGCAAACCTTGACGCTGCCCGTTCGAATAACTCCACCGCACTGTTCATCGCTGCCGAATACGGTAATACCGACTGCGTGAAACACCTGATCAACGCCGGGGCGGATCTCAACGCCCGGAGTGAGGATGGCGCCACTCCGCTGTTCATCGCTGCACAAGAAAATAACATCGAATGCGTGAAGCTCCTGATCAACGCCGGGGCGGATCTCAACGCTCAGATTGAGGAAGGCGCCACCGCGCTGTTCATCGCTGCACAAAAAAATAACATCGAATGCGTGAAACTCCTGATCAACGCCGGGGCGGATCTCAACGCTGCCCTGCTGGATGGCGCCACCCCGTTGTTTATAGCTGCTCTGCAAAATAACATCGACTGCCTGAAAATCCTGATCGAAGCCAAGGCGGATCTCAACGCTCGGAATAAGTTTGGCACCACCCCGCTATTCATCGCTGCCCAGAAAAATAACACCGAATGCGTGCAACTCCTGATCAATGCCGAGGCAAATCTCAACGCCCACAATAAGACTGGCGCCACCCCACTGCACGTTGCTGCTTCGATTGGCAATACCGACTGCGTGGAACGCCTGATCAACGCCGGAGCGGATCTCAACGCTCACACTAAGACTGGCTCCACCCCGCTGCACTTTGCTGCTTCGAAAGGCAATACCGACTGCGTGAAATTCCTGATCAACGCCGGAGCGGATCTCAATGCTGTGAGGACTACAGATGGTGCCACCCCGCTCTCCATTGCAATCGCGAAGGGCAATACCGACTGCGTGGAAGCCCTGATAAAGGCTGGAGCAAACGCTTTATCAGGGTTGGCCGTTAAATAGTCAGGTGAAGTGCGAAAAACCACCGGCTTGCATCTTTCTTACCAACCATTATACTTTGCCTGAACTAATCCATTGGATTACATTCTAATGCATACGGTCGCTGAGCTGAAAAACTATCAGGACGAAGCTGAGAGCCTTCTATCCAGTGAGGAACGCCGCCATATCATTGATTACCTGGCGGCAAACCCTGAGGCTGGTGAGATCATGAAGGGTACAGGCGGCATCCGTAAGCTCCGGTGGCGAAGAGGTGCATCAGGCAAGAGTGGAGGAGTGCAGATTATTCACTTCTACAAGAACCCATCAATGCCCCTGTTCCTGCTCACGGTTTATGGGAAAAACCAACAGGAAAACCTGTCAAAGGCAGACCGCAACACCGTGAAACAGTTAGTCACTCTGCTCGAAAGAGGATGGAAAAAATGGCAAGCGTAGCGAACAGCATTATCCAGGGCCTTGAAGAGGCCGTAGCCTACACAAAAGGTGAGAATACAGGTGCGATCGTCCATGAGGTGACACCCCTGGACATCAAAGGCATTCGCCAGCAGCTCGATATGACTCAGGAAGAGTTTGCCCAGGCTGTAGGTGTAAAACTCCCCACCCTTCGCCACTGGGAGCGGGGTGACCGCAAACCGAACGGCCCTGCCCGTGTATTGCTGAACCTGCTCGCCAGAGAACCCAAACAGATTGTCGCCATGCTAGGGCTGGCTCATTCCTGAATCATCGGCTGGTAATGTTTTTGCAGCTATTTATGTGGTTGTTTTTTAGTGCGTTTAGTATTCCATTTTCTAATACTTTTCTTAAGCATCTTCATTACTGCTTTGTTCTTATCAATCTTGCCACCTGCTTTTCTAATCCACCGCAGGCGAGCTTCATGGCCTCTGCTTTCTGGCGTTCCCTTCCATTGTTTTCTCATGTGAGCCTCCTTGTGGATTTTCCACTTTAGGTACTACGGCCATCCGTTTTAGGCAGGTATTCAAATGCGGTCTTTTATCCTCATCGCACTGACCCACAATCGCCAACCGTGCCGCCGTAATGTCGGTCTCGGACTGAGTTGGTACATGGCCCGTAAGCACGGCTCTGGTTGTTCCCATCTTCTGAGTTTTTGAAACAAGTGATTATTTAACCACAGCAAACGTTGAGAGACACATAAATGAACTATCATTCCTTTTCTGTACCCAAGCCGCAGCAGTTATCGACTGGCACAGATGTTCTACTTATGTCTGGCACTGTTCGCTGCCCTCTCCCCTTTGACACTGAAGGCCGATCACTGTCCTATTTGTCTGGCTCCCTTCCATGGCCGAAGTAAAGCGCCTGTGGTCGTCAAAACCCAATGTTGCGGCCACCTCTTCGATCTGGACTGTCTTTCGATGTGCTTTGTTGATCAGCCCATCGGCTCACGCCGGTGCGCGATGTGTCGGCAAAACCCGATGCCTGTGGTGAATCAGAACACCAGTGAATCTCACCCGGATACATTTTTCCCCGATCAGACGTTTTATGATGCCTGTTTTGACGGAGATCTGGATCAGGTAGAGAGGTCTCTGGCAGAAGGAGTCAATGTCAATGCGGTTATGACTGATGATTTCACTGCCTTGATGTTGGCATCCAGCTTCGGGCACACGGATGTCGTCGAACGCCTGATCAACGCTGGGGCAAACCTTGACGCTGCCCGTTCGAATGGTGTCACCGCACTATTCATCGCTGCTCAGTACGGTAATACCGACTGCGTGAAACGCCTGATCAACGCCGGGGCGGATCTCAACGCCCACACCAAGACTGGCAACACCCCGCTTATCATCGCAATCTGGAAAGGCCATACCGATTGCGTGGAAAGCCTCATCGGTGGCGGGGCAGACATCAATGCCGCCTCGTCGGATGGCGCCAGCCCGCTGTTCTTCGCAACACAGGAGGTCAATACCGACCTCGTGAAAATGCTGATCAACGCCGGGGCAGATCCCAACGCCCGGACTGACGATGGCGGAACCCCTGTGTATATGGCTGCCCAAGAAAATAACATCGACAGCCTGAAAATCCTGATTGAAGCCGAGGCAGATCTCAACATCCGGATTAATAGTGGTGCCAACCCAACGTTCATCGCAGCCCGGAACGGCAATACCGACTGCCTGATACTCCTGATCGAAGCCGGGGCGGATTTCAACACCCCCCACACTTTGGATGACGCCACCCCGCTATTCATCTCTGCCCAGGAAAATAGCACCGAATGCGTGCAACTCCTGATCAACGCCGGGGCAGATCTCAACGCCCGGACTAAGACTGGCACCACCCCGCTCTCCATTGCAATCGCGATGGGCAATACCGACTGCATGAAACTCCTGATCAACGCCGGGGCAGAGTTGGGAACCGAGGCGGCGGAGGAAACAAAAGAAAAGCGTCATGCCGTCCAGTAAACGGGGCTCTCAGGTGTTCCCATCTTCTGAGTTTTTGAAACAGGTAATTGTTTGGCCACAGCGAACTTTGATAGCCATATAAATGAACTAACATGCTTTTTTGTATCAAACCTACACTGCTTCTTGACCAATACAGATGTTTTACTTATATGTGGCATTGTTCGCTACCCTCTCCCCATGGACACTGAAGGCCGATCACTGTCCTATTTGTCTGGCTCCCTTCCATGGCCGAAGTGAAGCGCCTGTGGTCGTCAAAACCCAATGCTGTGGTCACCTCTTCGATCTGGACTGTATTTCGAAGTGTTTTGTTGATCAGCCCATTGGCTCCCGCCAGTGCGCAATGTGTCGGCAAAACCCGATGCCGGTGGTGAATCAGAACACCAGTGAATCTCACCCGGATACATTTTTCCCCGATCAGGTGTTTTTTGATGCCTGTTATGACGGGGATTTGGATCAGGTAGAGAGGTCATTGGCAAATGGAGTCAATGTCAATGCCGTTATACATGATGATTTCACTGGCTTGATGTTGGCATCTGACGGGGGGCACGAGGCAATCGTTGAACGCCTGATCAGCGCCGGGGCGAATCTCAACGCCACCTCCACAGGTGGAGCCACCGCAATATTCTTTGCTGTCCAGGAGAATGACATCGATTGCGTGAAGCTCCTGATCAACGCCGGGGCGGATGTTAACGCCACCTTTTCAAATGGTGCCACCGCACTGTTGATCGCTGCCAAGGAGGGCAATACCGACTGCATGAAACTCCTGATCAACGCCGGGGCGGATATCAACGCCGCCTTGTTGGATGGCGCCACACCGCTGTTCTTCGCTGCCCAGGAAAATAACATCGAATGCGTGGAACTCCTGATCAACGCCGGGGCGAATCTCAACGCCAGGACTGAGAATGGTACAACCCCGCTATTCGTCGCTGCCCTGAGAGGCAATACCGACTGCGTAAAAGCCCTGACCGAAGCCAACGCAGATCTCAACGCGAGAAATAAGAATGGTGCAACCCCGCTTCTCATCGCAGTCTGGCTAGGCCATACCGATTGCGTGGAAATACTGATCCAGGTCGGGGCGGATCTTAAGGCCACCAGGACTTCGGACGGCGCCACCCCGCTGTTCATCGCAGTTCAGAAAAATAACACCGACTGCGTGAAACTTCTGATCAAGGCCGGGGTGAATCTCAACGCCCGGACTATTGATGGCACCACCGCGCTGTTCACTGCAGCCCTGAATGGCCATACCGATTGCATGGAAACCCTGATCCACGTCGGAGCGGATCTCAATGCTGCCAGGACTTCAGATGGTGCCACCCCGCTGTTCATCGCAGCCCTGAATGGCCATACCGACTGCGTAGAACGCCTGATCAATGCCGGGGCAGATCTCGACGCCGCCAGGACTTCAGATGGCGCCACCCCACTCTACATCGCAACCGCGATGGGCAATACCGACTGCATGGAAGCCCTGATCAAGGCTGGAGCAAAGTAGGGAACAAAGGCCGTGAAGGCAACAAAAGAAAGGCGTTACTTTGTCCAGTAAAAACGACTCTCAGGTGTTCCCATCTTCTGAATTTTTTTTAAAACAGGTGATTATTTAGTCACAGCAAGCTTTGATAGCCATATAAATGAACTACCATTCCTTTTTTTGTATCCAACCCACACTACTAACCAACACAGATGTTCTTCTTATGTATGGCATTGTTCGCTACCCTCTCCCCATGGACACTGGAAGCTGATCCCTGTCCTATTTGTTTAGCTCACTTCCATGACCGTCATGAAGCGCCTGTGGTCGTCAAAACCCAATGTTGCGGTCACCGCTTCGATCTGGACTGTCTTTCGATGTGCTTTGTTGATCAGCCCATCGGCTCACGCCAGTGCGCGATGTGTCGGCAAAACCCGATGCCTGTGGTGAATCAGAACACCAGTGAAGCTTACCCGGATACATTTTTCCCCGATCAGACTTTTTATAATGCCTGTTTAAACGGGGATCTGAATCAGGTAGAGAGGTCGCTGGCAGAAGGAGTCAATGTCAATGCGGTTATGGTTGGTGGCTTCACTGCTTTGATGTTGGCATCCCAAAACGGGAACAAGACTGTCGTCCAACGCCTGATAGAAGCCGGGGCGGACGTCGACGCCGCCTTGTCGAATGGCGCCAGCCCGCTGCTCATCGCTGCACATCATAATAACGATGACTGCGTAAAAATCCTGATCGAAGCTGAGGCAGATCTCAACGCCGCCATGTCGAGTGGCGCCACATCGCTGTTCATTGCTGCCCAGGAAAATAACATTGTCTGCGTGAAACTCCTGATCAACGCCGGGGCGGATCTCAACGCCGCCTTGTCGGATGGCACCACCCCGCTGGTCATCGCTGCCCAAGAAAATAACATAGACTGCATGACAGCCCTGATCGAAGCCGGGGCGGATCTCAACGCCCAGACCGATGATGGCTCCACCCCGCTGCTCATCGCAGCCTGGATAGGCAATACCGACTGCGTGAAAGCCCTGATCGAAGCCAAGGCGAATCTCAACGCCGCCATGTTGGATGGCGCCACACCGCTGCTCACCGCTGCTCAAGAAAATAACACTGACTGCGTGGAACTCCTGATCAACGCCGGGGCAGATCTTAACGCCGCCATGTCGGATGGCTGCACACCTCTGATCATCGCAGTCCAGAAGGGCAACATCGACTGCGTGAAACTCCTTCTCGATGCCGGGGCAGATGTCAGCGTCCGGACTGAGAATGGCGCCACCTCGCTGTTCCTCGCAGCCCTGAAGGGCAATACCGACTGTCTGAAAATACTGATCAACGCAGGGGCAGATCTCAACGCCCAGGCCGAGGATGGCTCCACCCCGCTGTTTATCGCAGCCCTGGTGGGCAATTCCGACTGCGTGAAACTCCTGATCAATGCCGGGGCGGATCTCAACACTGCCAGAATTACGGATCGTGCCACCCCGCTGTTCGTTGCTGCTGCAAAAGGCAATTCCGACTGCGTGAAACTCCTGATCAACGCCGGGGCAGAGTAGGGAACAGAGGCGATGAAGGAAAGAAAGGCGTTGTGTTAACCGATAAACCCGCCTCTGGGTGTTTCCATCTTCCGAGTTTTTAAAACAGGTGATTATTTAGCCACAGCGGACTTTATAGTCACACAATTGAACTTTTGTACTGCTCTTATGTCTAACCAACACTGCATTATTGACTGACACAGATGTTCTACTTATGGATGGCATGGCTCGCACTCTTCTTCCCATGGAAACTGACGTAACGTCGGAGCCCGATGTATGTCCTATTTGTTTGGCTAATTTCCATGGCCGCGATGTGGCGCCAGTAGACGTCAAAACCCAATGTCTAACCCAGTGTGGCCACCGCTTCCATCTGGACTGTATTTCGAAACAATTCATTTTTGAACCGATCGGCTCACGCCGATGCGCGATGTGTCGGGAATGCCCGATGCCTGTGGTGAATCAGAAGACCAGTGAATCCCACCCGGATACATTTTTCCCCGATCAGGTGTTTTATGATGCCTGTTATGACGGGGATTTGATTCAGGTGGAGAGGTCACTGGCAGCAGGAGTCTATGTCAATGCCGTTATGACTGATGATTTCACTGCCCTGATCGTAGCATCCAGTGAGGGGCACATAGACGTCGTCGAACGTTTGATAAAAGACGGGGCGGACGTCAATGTTGCCCGGGCCACGGATGGCGCCACCTCGCTGTTCTACGCTGCACAAGAAAATAACACCGACATTGGGAAACTCCTGATCGACTCCGGGGCGAATCTCAACACCCCCCGGACTTCGGATGGCGCCACCCCGCTGTTCTTCGCTGCACAAGAGAATAACAGCGACTTTGTGACACTCATGATCGAAGCTGGAGCGGATCTCAACGCCGCCAGGACTTCGGATGGCACTACCCCGCTGTCCATCGCAACCAAGATGGGCAATAGCGACTGCGTGGAACTCCTGACCAACGCCGGGGCAAAGTAAGGACGGGAAAGCAAGAAAGGCCTTGTGCTATTCAGTAAAGCTGGACACCCGCCTTCTGGCCCAGCTCCGCGCCGAGCAGGATCAGGAAGAACGCTGTGTCAGCCGGTTGAATCGATTTCTGATTGCCAGAGCCCGAGAAGTGGCGTTTCGGCTGGCTGGGGATCTGGTGAAACCAAAGCAGGGGGAGACTGCAAGCTGTCACCCTGAATGCCTGACCACATATTCACGCAAAGCTTCATCCATACGGGTCTGCCAGCCTTTGCCAGTGGCGCGGAAAAATTCAACCACCTCGGGTGACAGCCGGATAGAAATCCGCTCCTTGGTCTGTTCGGCCTTGGGTCGCCCCACTGGTCGTAGTTGTTTGAACTCCTCGTCAGTAAGTTCATATGTGTCAGGATCAGCGGCAATGCCTGCATTGATGGCTGCCTCTTCTTCGTCGGTGGGCAGCTCAAGCCAGCGCCCTGATTTAGTCTTGATTTGCATAAATTCGTACCTCTCGTTTATTGGCTTTTCGCAGGGAAATAATGCGGCGCTTCTCGCCCCGGTCGGTATACACCACACAATAAAGGCGCTTACCTCTGGAAGCAAAACCAACCATACGCTGCTCTCCATAGTCATAGCGATGATCTTCCCATGCCTTAAGCGTGTCCCACTCCAAGCGCTCAGCCTCAGACAACGACAAGCCATGCTTAGCCCGGTTGACGGCATCCTTGGCGGCATCGTATTCATACTTCATAGAATTATTGTATGCACGTTAATTAAGGTTTGCCAGCTATCAGGTATAGCACAAGTTAACGCTTTATCCATGTTAGCCCAACACCTGCAACCGCAGACCCAGCGCCTTAAGGAGGTCGTCTCACTTTACAACTACATGTTAAGCAGGATCAGGTCACTTTCAGCTTGGACTGAAGCAAATGGCATACTTAATCTCTTCAGGTTTTGCTTTCACCGTCCGGATTAGCCACAGCAAACTTTGATTGACACATAAATGAACTAACATGCTTTTTTGTATCTAACCCGCATTACATATTGACCAACACAGATGTTCTACTTATATGTGGCGTTGTTCGCTACCCTCTCCCCATATACAGTCAAGGCCGATCAGTGTCCTATTTGTTTGACTTACTTTCATGGCCGAAGTGTCACGCCTGTGGTCGTCAAAACCGGATGTTGTGGCCACCTCTTCGATCTGGACTGTATTTCGAAGTGTTTTGTCGATCAGCCCATAGGCTCGAGACGGTGCGCAATGTGTCGGCAAGACCCGATGCCTGTGTTGAATCTGGACACCGGTGTATCTCACCCGGATACATTCTTCCCCGATCTGACGTTTTTTCGTGCCTGTTTTGAAGGGGATTTGGATGTGGTGCAGAAGTCACTGGCAGAAGGAGTCAATGTCAATGCCCATGACATTACGAATGATGATTACACGCCCTTAATGATGGCATCCATCGGGGGGCATATGGCGGTCGCCGAATGCCTGATCAACGCCGGGGCGAATCTCGACGCCGTCTGTGAGAGCGGAGCTACCGCACTGTTCATCGCTGCAATAGAAAATAACACCGACTGCGTGAAACTCCTGATCAACGCCGGGGCGGATCCCAACATTGCCTTACCAGATGGCACCACCCCGTCGTACATCGTAGCCGAGATGGGCAATATTGTCTGCTTGAAAGCCCTGATCGACGCCGGGGCGGATCTCAACACCAGCTTGCCGGATGGCGCCACCTCGCTGCTCATCGCTGCCCAGAATGGCAATACTGACTGTGTGAGACTCCTGATTGAAGCCGGGGCGGATCTCGACGCCGCCTTGTCTGATGGCTTCACCCCACTATTCATCGCAGCCGAGATGGGCAATACCGACTGCGTGAAAGCCCTGATCGACGCCGGGGCGGATCTCAATGCCCGGACTAAGGATGGCGCCACCTCGCTGCTCATCGCTGCCCAGAACAACAATATTGACTGCGTGAAAATCCTGATTGAAGCCGGGGCGGATCTTGACGCCGCCTTGTCGGATGGCTCCACTCCTCTGTTCATCGCTGCTGCGAAAGGCAATACCGACTGCGTGAAACGCCTGATCGAAGCCAAGGCAAAACTCAATGCCCTGACTCAAGATGGCGCTACCCCGCTGCTCATCGCTGTACAAGAAAATAACACCGCCTGCGTGAAACTCCTGTGCAACGCCGGGGCGGATCCCAACGCCCCAGCTGACGATGGCACCACCACGCTGTACATCGCTGCTGCAAAAGGCTATACCGATTGCCTGAAAGCCCTGATCGAAGCCAAGGCAGACCCCAACGTCAGGGCAAAGGAAGACAGCACTCCGCTGATCATTGCTGCTGCGAGAGGTCATATCGACTGCCTGAAAGCTCTGATCGAAGCAGGGGCGGATCTCAACGCACAAAATAAGGAGGGCGTCACCCCGCTGTTCATCGCTGCACAGGAAAATCACATCGACTGCATGAAACTCCTGATCAACGACGGAGCGGATCCCAACACTATACTGTCGAATGGCTGCACTCCGCTGATCAGCGCTGCTGCGATGGGCTATAGCGACTGCGTAAAGCTCCTGATCAACGCTGGGGCGGATCTCGAAGCCAGCTTGTCAGATGGTGCCACCCCGCTGTACATCGCAGCCCAGAATGGCAATACCGACTGTGTGGAATCCCTGATCGAAGCCAAGGCTGACCTCAACGCCAGGAATAAGGAAGGCTGCACCCCGCTGCTGATCGCTGCTGCGAATGGCCATACTGACTGCGTGGAACTCCTGATCAATGCCGGGGCAGATCTCAACACCCAGACCAAGGATGGCGGCACCCCGCTGTTTTTGGCTGCACAAGAAAATCACGCCGACTGTGTGAAACACCTGATCGAAGCCGGGGCGGACCTCAACATCCGGACTAAGGTTGGCGCCACCCCGCTGTTAATCGCTGCCAAGGAAAATAACATAGACTCCCTGAAACTCCTGATCGAAGCTGAGGCAGATCTCGACACCAGGACTGAGGATGGCAGAACACCCCTATTCATCGCAGCCGAGATGGGCAATAGCGACTCCGTGGAACGCTTGGTCAACGCCGGGGCCGATCTCGACGCCCGAAGGACTGAGGATGGTGCGACTCCGCTTTTAATCGCCGCTGAGGAGGGTAAAACCGAGGTTCTGAAACTCCTGATCAGGGCCGAGGCAGATATCAACGCCGCCTTGTCGAATGGCACCACCCCACTCGCCATCGCAACCGAGATGGGCAATACCAACTGCGTGGAACTCCTGACCAACGCCGGGGCAAGATAAGGAGGGGAAAACAAGAAAGGCCTCGTGCTATCGAGTAAACAAAACTTTCAGGTGTTCCGATCTTCTGAGTTTTTGAAATAGGTGATTATCTGGCCACAGCAAACTTTGATAGCCAGATAAATGAACTAATACCAATCGAACTTTCTAACTCCCTATTGCGCTGAAGATTTGAGCCTTAATCCTGCGTTGGCGATCGTCGCCATAGCTAAGGCTATGACTCCTCACGCCGCCTTGTCTTAAGGCTCAAATCTCCATGCTCATCACGGGATTTAGAAAGTACGATTGGTATAACATGCTTTTTTGCATCCAACCCACGCTGCTTATTGACCAACACAGATGTTCTACTTATATGTGGCATTGCTCGCTACCCTCACCCCATGGGCACTGAAGGCCGATCACTGTCCCATTTGTTTGGCTAACTTCCATGACCGAAGTGGAGCGCCTGTGATCGTTAAAACCCAATGTTGTGGTCACCGCTTCGATCTGGACTGCCTTTCGATGTGCTTTGTTGATCAGCCTATCGGCGCACGCCGGTGCGCGATGTGTCGGCAAAACCCGATGCCTGTGGTGAATCAGAACACCAGTGAATCTCACCCGGATACATTCTTCCCCGATTGGAGGTTTTGTCTTGCCTGTTTTAACGGGGATCTGGATCAGGTAGAGAGGTCACTGGCAGAAGGAGTCAATGTCAATGCCATTATGACTGCTGGTTTCAGTGCCTTGATGATAGCATCCCTCTGGGGGCATACGGAAGTCGTCGAACACCTGATCAACGCTGGGGCGAACCCCGACACTGCCAATACCCTTTCGAATAATGCCACCGCACTGATCATCGCTGCTGATTGTGGTAATACCCTCTGCGTGAAAAGCCTGATCAGCGCCGGGGCGAATCTCAACGCCCGGACTGGCGGCGGAGCCACCCCGCTGTTCATGGCTGCTCAACAAAATAACATCGACAGCCTGAAAATCCTGATCGAAGCCGGGGTGGATCTCAACGCCCAGACTGAGGATGGCGCCTCCCCGCTCTTCATCGCAGCCCAAAGGGGCAATAACGTCTGCATGAAACTCCTGATCGACGCCGGGGCGGATCTCAACGCCCTGACTAAGGGTGGCGCTACCCCGCTCTTCATCGCAGCCCAAAGGGGCAATAACGTCTGCATGAAACTCCTGATCGACGCCGGGGCGGATCTCAACGTCCAGACTGAGGATGGCGTTACCCCGGTGTTTATCGCTGCCCAAAAAAATAACATCGACAGCCTGAAAATCCTGATTGCAGCCGAGGCAGATATCAACGCCGTGACCAAGAGTGGTGCCAACCCTGCGTTCATCGCTGCCCAGAACGGCAATACCGACTGCCTGATAATCCTGATCGAAGCCGGGGCAGATCAAAACGCCGCCACGATTACGTATGGTGCCACCCCTCTGTTCACGGCAGCCCAGAACGGCAATACTGACTGCCTGAGAATCCTGATCAACGCCGGGGCGGGTGTCAACGCCGCCAGGATTACGGATGCTGCCACCCCTCTGTTCATGGCAGCCCAGAACGGCAATACCGACTGCGTGAAACTCCTGATCAACGCCGGGGCAGATCTCAACGCCGCCAGGATCAACGATGGCGCAACCCCGCTGTTCATCGCAGCTCAGGAGGGCAATAGCGACTGCGTGAAACTCCTGATCAGCGCCGGGGCGGATCTCAACACCTCCAGGACCAAGGGTGGAGCAACCCCGCTGTTCATCGCTGTACAAGAAAATAACACCGACTGCGTAAAACTCCTGATCAACGCCGGGGCGGATCTCAACGCCGTCTGTAAAAGCGGTGCCACCGCACTGTACATCGCAGCCAAGTTGGGCAATACCGACTGCTTGAAAGCCCTGATCGACGCCGGGGCGGATCTCAATGCCCGGATTAAGGATGGCGCCACCTCGCTGCTCATCGCTGCCCAGAATGGCAATACTGACTGCCTGAAACTCCTGATTGAAGCCGGGGCGGATCTCAACGCCCAGACCGAGGGTGGCGCCACCCCTCTGTTCATGGCTGCACAAGAAAATCACGCCGACTGTGTGAAAATACTGACCGAAGCCCATGCGGATCTCAACCTCCAAACCAAGAATGGCGTCACCCCGCTGTTCATCGCGGCGGCCCTGAAAAATAACCTCAACTGCCTGAAAATCCTCGTCGAAGCCAATGCAGATCTCAACGCCCAGACCAGGCAGGGCGCCACCCCATTGTTCGTGGCAGCACAAGAAAATTACACCGAATGTCTGGAACTCCTGATCAATGCCGGGGCGAATCCCGACGCCGCTCTATCGGATGGCGCCACCTCGCTGTTCATCGCCGCCCAGAAAAATAACACCGACTGCGTGGAACTCCTGATCCGGGCCGGGGCGAATCTCAACGCTGCCCTGCCGGATGGCACAACCCCACTTGCCATTGCAACCGCGATGGGCAATACCGATTGCGTGAAGCTCCTGACCAACGCCGGGGAAGAGTTCGGAACAGAGGCAGAGAAGGAAACAAAAGAAAGACGTTGTGTTGTTCAGTAAACACGGCTTTCAGGTGTTCCCATCTTCCGGGTTGTTGAAATAGGTGATATCTGGCTAATGCAAATTTAATAACTACCTGATTGAACTATCATATTTTTCCTGTGTCCAACCTGCATTGCTTATTGACTGATATAGATGTTCTACTTATAGACGGCATTGCTCGCCCCCCTGCCCCCGGGGATAGTGAAGTACCAGAGGAGGCACATCCCTGCCCTATTTGTTTGACCCATTTTCATGGCCGTGTTGTAGCGCCCGTTTCTCGTTCCCACGCTCTGCGTGGGAATGCATACCTCCCCTGAAAAGCGGACTCTACAGTTTGAGACTTATTTTTTTCAACATTCCTTAAATCTCTCAAAATTCAGCCTTTAAAAAGATAGGAATCTGAGAGCATAACGAACATGGAGTTCAACAAATAACTTTGTGATTTCAATATATGCCGATTCCCCATATGTACAGCGTCCTTCAAATCTAGTTTCACTGTCAGTCTTTGTTACTGTAAATAACGGCTCACCCCTATAAAAGACGAGAGACCGAATGTCCCTATAATCGCCTTCACAACCGTCTTCACAGTCTGAAAAGTCACGAATCGGGTCTCTCTCTTGAACTATTGAAATATCGGAAGGGTTAAGAGATTTAAGTAAATCGATGGCATTATTGAATTCTACAGGGCTTGACGCTCTAAATTGCGCACCATTTTCAATGAGAATATCTTTTAAATAATCCAGGAAATTTATGAATTGTGAAATATTGCAACAAGCTTCTGCGTTTGATTCATCCATTTTGCTCGCTTCTTCGGCACCCTCACGGGCTTGCGGCTGAGAGGGCTGTGTTTCTGTCATCTCATGATGATTGTGTCCTGTCGAATTTTCTGCGTAACTCAGCGACTCTTCAGCTAACGTAATATTATTGAATTTTTGTCGGAGTTCACAAACACCATGACAGGAACCGGCATAACAATTTAAATCCAACGTATGCAGGTCTTGTTCAGGATGTTCATTACCACCGCCAGAACCAGACGACAGGGGGTTACTGACAGAGCCTCTGACATGGCCGGTTGTCCCTGAGGCTTGTTGGCTGGATGATTCTGATGACGGGTTTTGTTGGTCACTTTGTTGTTTGTTTTGTCCGGGGAGCATCATGGTAATGATTGTAAACGGGTCATCCCGACTTGCCTCCAGTTGATCCCCCGGGTTAAACAGCAATGAATCGGGGTTCCAATAGTTTTTTAAAAGCCAGCCGACAGCGACAAACTGTTCGACAGCAAGATGTCTTGTAAACGAGTCTGCCTGACAGATGGCAGGCAAAGAGAAAAAGAGCAACAGAGGTGCCGCAAAAAGCAATTGTTCCATTATTCGATGAATCTCTTGCTGATTTTGTAGTCAGGAAAGATAGTTGAGGAAAGTGCAAAGTCAATGTGAGTTCGATGTTCGGAATATACCCTGTGATTTCAGACATCACCTTTGTCGAAGTCTTTCTGAACTCTGGTGACTTTTTTCAGATATCGGGTTTCAAGAAGATGCAGATAGGCAGCGCGAAGGAGGCACAGTAAGCAATTTTTGAGTATATCGAAGTGTTTTACAATCGCCAGAGAAAGCACTCAGCCAATGGCTACCTGGCGCCGTTCGAGTACGAATAGAAGTTTGCCTATGCAGTGTAAAAAAGTGTCCGGAAAACTCTTGCCATATCAAAGTGCAATCGACTGAAATTTCAGACATCACCTTTAAAGGAGGGGAAAACAAGAAAGGCCTTGTGCTATCGAGTAAACAAAACTTTCAGGTGTTCCGATCCTCTGAGTTTTTGTAATAGGTGATTATCTGGCCACAGCAAACTTTGATAGCCGAATAAATGAACTAACATGCTTTTTGCATCCAAACCACACTGCTTATTGACCAACACAGATGTTCTACTTATATGTGGTATTGCTCGCTACCCTCACCCCATGGGCACTGAAGGCCGATCACTGTCCCATTTGTTTGGCTAACTTCCATGACCGAAGTGGAGCGCCTGTGATCGTTAAAACCCAATGTTGTGGTCACCGCTTTGATCTGGACTGCCTTTCGATGTGCTTTGTTGATCAGCCCATCGGCGCACGCCGGTGCGCGATGTGTCGGCAAAACCCGATGCCTGTGGTGAACCAGAACACCAGTGAATCTCACCCGGATACATTCTTCCCCGATTGGAGGTTTTATCTTGCCTGCTCTAACGGGGATCTGGATCAGGTAGAGAGGTCACTGGCAGAAGGAGTCAATGTCAATGCCTTTAGGACTGATGATTTCACAGCCTTGATGTTAGCATGCCACAGTGGGCATACGGATGTCGTCGTACGCCTGATCAACACGGGAGCAAACCACGACGCTACCCGTTCTAATGGTGCCACCGCTCTGTTCATCGCTGCTGAGTTCGGTAATACCGAGTGCGTGAAACGCCTGATCAACGCCGGGGCAGATATCAACGCCCGGACCAGGTCTGGCGCCACGCCGCTGCACGTTGCTGCTGCGAAAGGCCATACCGACTGTGTGAAACTCCTGATCAACGCCAGGGCGGATATCAACGCGCAAACTGAGCATGGCGCCACCCCGTTGTTCATTGCTACACAAGAAAATAACACCGACTGCGTTAAAATACTGATCAATGCCAGAGCGGATCTCAACGCTTTCAGGATCAGGGATGGCACCACCCCGCTGTACATCGCCACCCTGAGTAATAGCATCGAGTGCGTGAAACTCTTCATCAACGCCGGGGCAGATATCAACGCCCGGTCCAGGAAAGGCATCACGCCGCTGCACGTTGCTGCTGCGTTAAGCAATTCAGACTGTGTGAAACTCCTGATCAACGCCGGGGCGGACCTCAACGCCCGGAATAAAGATGGCGCCACCTCGCTGTACATGGCAGCGCAGAATGGCAATACCGACTGCCTGAAAATCCTGATCGAAGCCGGAGCGGATCTCAACGCCGCCAGGATTACGACTGGTGCTACCCCTCTGTTCATCGCAGCTCAGAATGACCATACCGAGTGCCTGAAACTCCTGACCAACGCCGGGGCAAAGTAGGAAACAGTGGCGGTCAGAGAAACAAAAGAAAGATCTTGTGCTCTCCAGTAAATACACCTTTCAGGTGTTCCCATCTCCTGAGTTTTTGAAGCAGGTGATTATCTGGCCACAGCAAACTTTGATAGCCAAATAAATGAACTAACATGCTTTTTTACATCCAACCCACGCTGCTTATTGACCAACACAGATGTTCTACTTATATGTGGCATTGCTCGCTACTCTTTCCCCATGGACACTCAAGGCCGATCACTGTCCTATTTGTTTGGCTAACTTCCATGGTCGAAGTGAAGTACCTGTGGTCGTCAAAACCCGATGCCTATGCTGAACCTGAACACCGGGGAGTCTCACCCGGATACGTTTTTCCCTGATCCGACGTTTTTTCGTGCCTGTTTTGAAGGGGATTTGGATCAGGTGGAAAGAACTCTGGCAGGAGGAATCAATGTCAATGTCCATTACATTGCGTATGATGATTTCACTGCCTTGATGATGGCATCCATGAGTGGGCATATGGCGATCGTCGAATGCCTGATCAACGCCGGAGCCAATCTCAACGCCGTCGCTAAGAGCGGTCTTACCGCAGTGATCATAGCTGCACAAAAAAATAACACCGCCTGCCTGAAAAGACTGCTCGAAGCCAAGGCAGATAGCAACGTCCGAACTTCCCATGGCGCCACCGCGCTGTTCATCGCTGCTGAGTTCGGTAATACCGACTGCGTGAAACGCCTGATCAATGCCGCAGCGGACCTCAACGCCCGGAATAAAGATGACACCACCCCACTGTTCATCGCTGCACAAAAAAATAACACCGACTGTGTGAAACTCCTGATCAGCGCCGATGCGGATCTCAACGCCCGGACCAGGAATGGCGCCACCCCGCTTTACGTTGCTGCTGCGAAAGGCAATACCGACTGTGTGAAACTCCTGATCAACGCCGGGGCGGATCTCAACGCCACCTTGTCGGATGGCACCACCCCGCTGTTCATCGCTGCCCAAAAAAATAACATCGACTGCTTGACAGCTCTGATCGAAGCCGGGGCGGATCTCAACGCCCAGACCGATGATGGCTCCACCCCGCTGCTCATCGCAGCCTGGAAAGGCAATACCGACTGCGTGAAAGCCCTGATCGAAGCCAAGGCGAGTCTCAACACCGCCATGTCGGATGGCGCCACACCGCTGTTCATCGCTGCCCAGGAAAATAACACTGACTGTGTGGAACTCCTGATCAACGCCGGAGCGGATCTTAACGCCGCCACGTCGGATGGCGCCACTCCGCTGTTAATTGCCACTATGAGAGGCAACATCGACTGCGTGAAACTCTTTCTCGACGCCGGAGCAGATCTCAACGCCTGCACTGAGACTGGCCTCACCCCGCTCTTCGTTGCTGCTGCGAAAGGCAATACCGACTGCGAGGAACTCCTGACTAACGCTGGGGCAGAGTAGGAAACAGTGGCGGTCAGGAAAACAAAAGAAAGCTCTTGTGCTATCCAGTAAATAGACCTTTCAGGTGTTCCCATCTTCCGGGTTTTTGAAATGGGTGATTATTTGGCTACCGCAAATTTTATAACTATGTAGCTGAACTATTTTACTTTTCTTGTGTCCAACCGGCATTGCTTATTCACTAACACAGATGTGTACTTATGGACGGCATTGCTCGCAACCCTTCCCCCAGTGATACTGAAGTATCAGAGGAGGCACATCCCTGCCCTATTTGTTTGACCCATTTTCATGGTCGTGTTGTAGCGCCCGTGGTGGTCAAAACCCGATGTTGTGGCCACCTCTTTGATCTGGACTGTATTTCGAAGTGTTTTGTCGATCAGCCCATCGGCTCACGGCGGTGCGCAATGTGCCGACAAGACCCGATGCCTGTGTTGAATCTGAACACCGGGGAGTCTCACCCGGATACGTTTTTCCCTGATCCGACGTTTTTTCGTGCCTGTTTTGAAGGGGATTTGGATCAGGTGGAAAGAACTCTGGCAGGAGGAATCAATGTCAATGTCCATTACATTGCGTATGATGATTTCACTGCCTTGATGATGGCATCCATGAGTGGGCATATGGCGATCGTCGAATGCCTGATCAACACCGGAGCCAATCTCAACGCCGTCGCTAAGAGCGGTCTTACCGCAGTGATCATAGCTGCACAAAAAAATAACACCGCCTGCCTGAAAAGACTGCTCGAAGCCAAGGCAGATAGCAACGTCCGAACTTCCCATGGCGCCACCGCGCTGTTCATCGCTGCTTCGAAAGGCAATACCGAGTCCGTGAAAGCTCTGATCGAAGCCAAGGCGAATCTCGACACCCAGTCCAGGCAGGGCGCCACCCCGCTGCTCATCGCTGCTTCGAAAGGCAATACCGAGTGCGTGAAAGCCCTCATCAAAGCCGGGGCGGATCTCAACGCCGGGACTAAGGATGGTGCTACCCCGCTGCTTCTGGCAGCCCAGAACGGCAATACCGAATGCCTGAAACTCCTGATCGAAGCCAAGGCAGACCTCAACGTCCGAACTAAAGATGGTAACACCCCGCTGCTCATGGCAGTCGAGATGGGCAATACCGAGTGCGTGAAACTCCTGATTGAAGCCGGGGCAGATCTTGACGCCGCCCTGCTGGATGGCACCTCTCCGCTGCTCATGGCAGTCGAGATGGGCAATATCGACTGCGTGAAACTCCTGATCGAAGCCGGGGCAGATCTTGACGCTGCCCTGCCGGATGGCACCACCCCGCTGCTCATCGCAGCCGAGATGGGCAATACCGAGTGCATGAAACTCCTGATCGAAGGCGGGGCGGATCTCAATGCCCGGACCAAGGGTGGCGCCACCCCGCTGCTCATGGCTGCACAGGAAAATCACGCCGAATGCGTGAAACTCCTGATCGAAGCCAAGGCGGACCTCAACGCCAGGACTAAGGATGGCAGCACCCCGCTTGTCATCGCTGCTGCGAATGGCCATACCGCTTGCGTGAAAGCCCTGCTCAACGCCGGGGTCGATATCAACACTCGTAATGAAGATGGCACCGGCCCACTGTTCATCGCTGCTGCGAATGGCCATACCGATTGCGTGAAAGCCCTGATCGAAGCCAAGGCAGACCTCAACGCCAGGGCTAAGGATGACTTCACCCCACTGATCGTTGCTACTGCGAAAGGCCATGCCGACTGCGTGGAAGCCCTGATCGAAGCCAAGGCAGATCTCAATGCCAGGACTAAGGATGGTGACATCACTGCGCTTTTCATTGCGGCACAGGAAAATCAAATCGACTGTTTGAAACTCCTGATCAAGGCCGGGGCGAATCTCAATGCCCGCTTCAAGGATGGTGCCAACCCGCTCTATATTGCAGCCGAGATGGGCAATACCGCCTGCGTGAAAGCCCTGATCGAAGCCAAGGCGGATCTCAACGCCAAGACTGAGGATGGCGTCACCCCGCTTTTCATTGCGGTACAAAAAAATCACACCGAGTGCGTGAAACTCCTGCTCGACGCCGGGGCAGAGCCTGACGTCCGGACTGAGGATGGCACCACCCCGCTGTTCATCGCTGCTGCGAAAGGCCATACCACTTGCGTAAAAGCCCTGCTCAAAGCCAAGGCAGACCCCGACGCCCGGAACAAGGATGACAGCACCCCGCTAATCATTGCTGCTGCGAGAGGTCATAGCGACTGTGTGAAAACCCTGATCGAAGCCAAGGCGGATCTCAACGCGCGAAATAAGCATGGCGTCACCCCGCTGTTCATCGCTGCACAAGAAAATCACATCGACAGCTTGAAACTCCTGATCAACGACGGAGCGGATCCCAACGCCATCTTGTCGAGTGGCTGCACTCCGCTGTTCAGCGCTGCTGCAGGAGGCCATAGCGAATGCGTAAAACTCCTGATCGAAGCCGGGGCGGACCTCAACGCCCGCATCAAAGATGGTTCTACTCCGCTATACATCGCAGCCCAGAAAGGCAATACCGACTGCGCGAAACTCCTGATCAACGCCGGGGCGGACCTCAACGCCCAGAATAAGGATGGCGCCACCGCGCTGTTCATCGCTGCCCAGGAAAATCACCCCGACTGCGTGAAACTCCTGGCCGACGCCAAGGCAGGTCTCAACCCCCGAACCAAAGATGACGCCACCCCGTTGTTCATCGCTGCCCTGAACAATAACGTCGACTGCCTGAAAATTCTGATCGAAGCCGGGGCGGATCTCAACGCCCGGATCAAGAATGGCGCCACCCCGCTGCACGCCGCTGTTGCACAAGACAATACCGACTGCGTGGAACTCCTGATCAACGCCGGGGCCGATCTCGACGCCCGAAGGACTGAGGATGGTGCGACCCCGCTGTTCATCGCAGCCCGCAAAGGCAATAGCGAGTGTATGAAACTCCTGATCAGGGCCGAGGTAGATATCAACGCTGCCTTGTCGGATGGCACCACCCCACTGGCCATTGCAACCGTGATGGGCAATACCGACTGCGAGAAACTCCTGATCAACGCCGGGGCAGAGCAGGGAACAAAACAAAAGCGTTAGTTATCCGGTAAACACGGCTCTCAGGTGTTCTCATTTTCCGATTTTTTGATATAGCCATATAGCTGAACCATCGTAATTTTTTATGTCTGGTTTGTATAACTCACTAAATAACACGGAAACTCTACTTATGGATGCTATTGCTCCCTCCCCTCTCTCCATGGGCGTTGAATTGACGTCGGAAGCCGATGTCTGTTCTATTTGTCACGGTGAGTTCCATGGCCGCAATGTGGCGCCTGTGAACCTCAACCCCAAATGTCAAACCCACTGTGGCCACTACTTCCATCTGGACTGCATTACGGGGCAATTTGTTGATGAGCCCATAGGCTCACGCCGCTGCAAGCTTTGCCGACAAAATCCGATCCCGTTGTTGAATATAAACACCGGTAAATCTTACCCGGATAAATTTTTCCCCGATCAGATGTTTCGTAGTGCCTGTTGTTCCGGGGATTTGCAACAGGTGCAGAAGCTGCTGGCAGAAGGAGTCTATATCAATGCCGTTATGAATGCTGGTTTCACCGCCTTGATGATTGCATCCAGTGAGGGGTTCACAGACCTCGCCGAACTCCTGATTAGAAACGGGGCGGACGTCAACGCCGCTCGGGCTGAGGATGGCGTTACCGCGCTGTTCTTCGCTGCAAAAAACAATGACATTGACATTACGAGACTCCTGATCGGTGCCGGGGCGGATCTCAACACCCCCCGGACTTCGGATGGCGCCACCCCGCTGTCCATCGCAGTCCAGGAGGGCTGCACCGAGTGCGCGAGACTCCTGATCTACGCCGGGGCGGATACCAGCGCAGCCTTGTCGAGTGGCATGACCCTGCTGTACATCGCAGCCCTGAGAGGCAATACCGACTGCGTGAAACTCCTGCTCAACGCCGGGCTGGATCCCAACGAAGCCTCGTCGAATGGTATCACCCCGCTTTATATCGCAGCCCTGAGAGGCAATACCGAATGCCTGAAACGCCTGATCAACGCCGGTGCGGATCTCAACGCCCGGACCAGGAATGGCTCCACCCCGCTGTCCATCGCAACCAGAATGGGCAATACCGACTGCGTAAAAGTCCTTATCGCGACCGGGAAAAGCCAGGAAGCAAAAGAAAGGCGCGGTGTTCTCCAGTAAAAACAGCTTTCAGGTGTTTCCATCTCCTGAGTTCTGAAATGCGTGATGATTCAGCCACAGCAAACTTAACAGCCATAAAACTGAACTATCGTACTTTTTTAGTGTCTAAATTTGTATAACTCATTAAATTACACGGGGGTTTTACTTATGAATACAATTAGTCTTTCTGCTCTCACCATGAGCACTGAAGTAACTTCGGAGGCCGATGAATGTAATATTTGTTTCGTTGAGTTCCGTGGTCGAGATGTCACGCCTGTGGAAGACGACCCCGAATGTAAAACCCACTGTGGCCATCTCTTCCATCTGAAATGTCTTACGAGGCTATTTTATGGTATGCCCATAGGCTCACGCAGCTGCGCGTATTGCCGAGGAAAGCCGTTCCCTGTGTTGAATATGAAAACCGGCGAATCTTACCCGGATAAGTTTTTCCCCGATAAGAGGTTTTATGATGTCTGTCTTCACGGGGACTTGAATCAGGTGACGAAGTCACTGGCAGAAGGAGTCTATGTCGATGCCGTTATGAAGGGTGATTTCAATGCCTTGTTGATGGCATCCGGTGAGGGGCATACAACCCTCGCCGAAGTCCTGATTAACCAAGGGGCGGACATCAACGCCGCTATGGCTGAGGATGGCGTTACCCCGCTGTTCTTCGCTGCACAACAAAATCACACCGATATTTTGAAACTCCTGATCAATAAGGGGGCGAAACTCGATTCCCCCCGGACTACGGATGGCCACACCCCGCTGTCCATGGCAGTCCTGCAGGGCTCTAACGACTCCGTGCGACTCTTGCTCATCGCCGGGGCGAATCCCAACGCCGTCTTGTCCTGTGGCATGACCCCGCTGCACATCGCAGCAAAGAATGGCAATATCGAATGCGTTGAGCTCCTGCTCACCTACGGGGCGGATATCAACGCCCTGAATGAGAATGGCGTCACCCCGCTGTTCTTCGCTGCACAAAAAAATCTCACCGAAATTGCGAAACTCCTGATCAACGCCGGGGCAAATCTCACCCCCCCCCGGACTTCGGATGGCGCCACCCCGCTGTCCATGGCAGCCCAGCAGGGCTCTGGCGGCTGCGTGAAACTCCTGCTCGACAAAGGGGTGAATCCCAACACCGCCTTGTTGAATGGCGTCACTCCGCTGTACGCCGCAGCCCTTAAAGGCAGGATCGACTGCGTGCAACTCCTGCTCGAGAAAGGGCCGGATCTCAACGCCCGGACTAAATACGGCGCCACTGCGCTGTTCGTAGCCGCTGAGGGAGGCCATACCGAATGTTTGAAAAGCCTGATCCTGGCCGGGGCAGATATCAACGCTGCCTTGCCGGATGGCACCACCCCGCTGTCCATCGCAACCAGGATGGGCCATACCGGGTGCGTGGAAGCCCTTAACGAGGCCGAGAGAAGCAGGGGAACAGAAGAAGGGTTCTGCATCATCCTGTAAACACAGCTTTCAGGTGTTTCCATCTCCTGAGTTCTGAAATGCGTGATGATTTAGCCGCAGCAAACTCAACAGCCATAAGACTGAACTATCGTACTTTTTTTGTGTCTAATTTGTATAACTTACATAACATGGAGGTTCTTCTAATGGATGCCATTAATCACCCCTCTCTCCCCATCACCACTGAATTAACGTCGGAGGCACATAAATGTGATATTTGTTTCGGTGAGTTCCATGGCCGCGATGTGACGCCTGCGCAACACAACCCTAAATGTGAAAGCCACTGCGGCCACATCTTCCATCTGGACTGTCTTACGATGCTATCTGTTCTTAAGCCCATAGGCTCACGCAGCTGCGGGTATTGCCGAGGAAAGCCGTTCCCTGTGTTGGATACGGAAACCGGTAAATCTTACCCGGAAGAGTTTTTCCCCGACCAGGTGTTTTTACGTGCCTGCTGGAATGGGGATGTGGATGGAGTGAAGAAGTCACTGGCAGCAGGAGTCTATGTCGACGCCGTTATGAGTCATGGTTTCAATCCCTTGTTGATTGCATCCACTGAGGGGCACACAGAATTAGCCAAGGTCCTGATTAACAACGGGGCGGACGTCAACGCCGCTATGGCTGAAACAGGCGTTACACCGCTGTTCTTCGCTGCTCAAAACAATTACACCGACATTGTGAACCTGCTGATCAGTAAGGAGGCGAAGCTCGACATCCCCGAGACTAATGCTGGCCACACCCCGCTGTCCGTAGCGACCCAGGTGGGCTCTATCGACCCAGTAAGATTCTTGCTCATCGCCGGGGCGAATCCCAACGTCGTCTTGTCGTCTGGCCACACCCTGCTCACTATTGCAGTCCAGAAGGGCTCTACCGACTTCGTGAGACTCTTGCTCCTCGCCAAAGCGGATGTCAACGCCCGGAATGAGGATGGCGCCACCCCGCTGTTCTTCGCTGCAGAAAAAAATCTCACCGAAATTGCGCAACTCCTGATCGACAACGGGGCAAATCTCAACACCCCCCGGACTTCGGATGGCGCCACCCCGCTGGCCATCGCAGCCCAAGAGGGCTCTGGCGGCTGCGTAAAACTCCTGCTCGACAAAGGGGTGAATCCCAACACCGCCTCGTTGAATGGCGTCACTCCGCTGTGCGCCGCAGCCCTTAAAGGCAGGATCGACTGCTTGCAACTCTTGCTAGAGAAAGGGCCGGATCTCGACGCCCGGACTGAATACGGCACCACTGCGCTGTTCGTAGCTGCCAGGGGAGGCCATACCGAATGTTTGAAACGCCTGATCGGAGCTGGGGCAGATATCAACGCCGCCTTGCCGGATGGCACCACCCCGCTGTCCGTCGCAACCAGGATGGGCCATACCGAGTGCGTGGAAGCCCTTAACGAGGCCGAGACAAGTTGGGGAACACTAGAAGGGCTCTGCGTCATCCTGCACACACGGCTTTCAGGTGTTTTCATCCCCTGAGTTTTGCAATGCGTGATGATTTAGCCGCAGCAAACTCAACAGCCATAAAACTGAACTTTCTACTTTTTTTTGTCTAATTCGTATAACTTACTTTAATAACATGAAGGTTCTACTTATGGATGCCATTACTCTTAATCACCCCCCTCTCCCCATCAGCACTGAATTAACGTCGGAGCCCGATAAATGTGATATTTGTTTTGCTGAGTTCCATGGCCGCAATGTGGCGCCTGCGCAACACAACCCTAAATGTAAAAGCCACTGCGGCCACATCTTCCATCTGGACTGTCTTACGATGCTATCTGTTCATAAGCCCATAGGCTCACGCAGCTGCGCGTATTGCCGAGAAAACCCGTTCCCTGCGCTGGATACGGAAACCGGCAAATCTTACCCAGACGAGTTTTTTCCCGACCAGGCGTTTTCTCGTGCCTGCTGGAATGGGGATGTGGATGAGGTGAAGAAGTCACTGGCAGCAGGAGTCTATATCAATGCCGTTATGAGTTATGATTTCAATCCCTTGTTGATTGCATCCGCTTAGGGGCACACAGAATTAGCCGAAGTCCTGATTAACAACGGGGCGAACGTCAACACCGCTATGGCTGAGAGAGGCGTTACATCGCTGTTCTTCGCTGCGCAAAACAATCACACCGACATTGTGGAACTCCTGATCAGTAAGGGGGCGAAACTCGCCCCCCCCCCAGACTAAGGATGGCCACACCCCGCTGTCCACGGCGGCCCGGACGGGCTCTATTGACTCCGTGAGACTCTTGGTCAGCGCCGGGGCAAATCCCAACGCCGTCTTATCCTCTGGCATGACCCCGCTGCACATCGCAGCACAGAAAGGCAATATCGAATGCGTGAAGCTCTTGCTCATCTACGGGGCGGATATCAACGCCCGGAATGGGAATGGCGTCACCCCGCTGTTCTTCGCTGCACAAAAAAATCACACCGAAATTGCGAAACTCCTGATCGACAACCGTGCAAATCTCAACACCCCCCGGACTTCGGATGGCGCCACCCCGCTGTCCATGGCAGCCCAGCAGGGCTCTGGCGGCTGCGTGAAACTCCTGCTCGACAAAGGGGTGAATCCCAATACCGCCTTGTTGAATGGCGTCACTCCGCTGTACGCCGCAGCCCTCAGAGGCAAGATCGACTGCGTGCAACTCCTGCTCGAGAAAGGGCCGGATCTCGACGCCCGGACTGAACACGGCACCACTGCGCTGTTCGCAGCTGTTGAGGGAGGCCATACCGAATGTTTGGAACTCCTGCTCAACGCTGGGGCAGATCCCAACGCCGCCTTGCCAGATGGCAGCACACCGCTGTCCATCGCAACCAGGATGGGCCATACCGAGTGCGTGGAAGCGCTTAACGAGGCCGAGAGAAGCAGGGGAACAGAAGAAGGGCTCTGCATCATCCTGTAAAAACAGCTTTCAGGTGTTTTTATCCCCTGGGTTTTGCAATGCATGATTATTTAGCCACAAAAAACTTTGTAGCCACAAAACTGAACTATCTACTTTTTTTTTGTCTAATTCGTATAACTTACTTTAATAACATGAAGGTTCTACTTATGGATGTCATTACTCTTAATCACCCCCCTCTCCCCATCAGCACTGAATTAACGTCGGAGCCCGATAAATGTGATATTTGTTTTGCTGAGTTCCATGGGCGCAATGTGGCGCCTGCGCAACACAACCCTAAATGTAAAAGCCACTGCGGCCACATCTTCCATCTGGACTGTCTTACGATGCAATCTGTTCATACGCCCATAGGCTCACGCAGCTGCGCGTATTGCGGAGGAAACCCGTTCCCTGCGTTGGATACGGAAACCGGTAAATCTTACCCGGACGAGTTTTTTCCCGACCAGGTGTTTTCCCGTGCCTGCTGGAATGGGGATGTGGATGAGGTGAAGAGGTCACTGGCAGCAGGAGTCTATGTCAATGCCGTTATGAGTTATGATTTCAATCCCTTGTTGATTGCATCCGCTGAGGGGCACACAGAATTAGCCGAAGTCCTGATTAACAACGGGGCGAACGTCAACACCGCTATGGCTGAGAGAGGCGTTACATCACTGTTCTTCGCTGCGCAAAACAATCACATCGACATTGTGGAACTGCTGATCAGTAAGGGGGCGAAACTCGACCTCCCCCAGACTAAGGATGGCCACACCCCGCTGTCCATGGCGGCCCAGACGGGCTCTATTGACTCCGTGAGACTCTTGATCAACGCCGGGGCGAATCCCAACGCCGTCTTATCCTCTGGCATGACCCCGCTGCACATCGCAGCACAGAATGGCAATATCGAATGCATGAAGCTCTTTCTCACCTACGGGGCGGATATCAACGCCCGGAATGAGAATGGCGTCACCCCGCTGTTCTTCGCTGCACAAAAAAATCACACCGAAATTGCGAAACTCCTGATCGACAACGGGGCAAATCTCAACACCCCCCGGACTTCGGATGGCGCCACCCCGCTGTACGTCGCAACCATGATGGGCCATTTCGACTGCGTGGAAGTCATTAACGAGGCTAAGACAAGAAGAACAGAAGAAGGACTCTGCATCATCCTGTAAACACGGCTTTCAAGTGTTTTCATCCCCTGAGTTTTGCAATGCGTGATGATTTAGCCACAAAAAACTTTGTAGCCATAAAAATGAACTATCGTACTTTTTTTGTGTCTAACTTATATAACTTATTGAATAACAAGGAGGTTCTGGTTATGGACGGCATTAATCCCCACGCTCTTCCCATGAGCGCTGACGTAACGCCGAAGGCCGATATCTGTTCTGCCTGTCCCGGTAAGTTCTACGGACGCCATGTGGCGGCTGTGGACCTCAAACAGGAATGTCAAACCCGCTGTGGCCACCACTTTCATCTGGCCTGCCTTACATGGCTATTTCTTTATAAGCCCATAGGCTCACGCAGCTGCTTGCATTGCGGACAGAACCCGTTCCCTGTGTTGGATTTGAAAACCGGTGAATCTCACCCGGACAAGTTTTTCCCCGACCAGGTGTTTTCAGTTGCCTGCTTGAATGGAAATTTGGATCAGGTGAAAAAGTCACTTGCAGAAGGAGTCAATGTCAATGCCGCTATGAAGGATAATTACACTGCCTTGATAATGGCATCCTTTATGGGGTACACAGACGTCGCCAAACAACTGATTAAACACAGGGCAGATGTTAACGCTGCCCAAGCCTTTAGCAGGTCCACTCCGCTGCACTTCGCTGCCAATGAAAATAAAACCGATATGGTGAAACTCCTGCTCGAGAAAGGGGCGGATATCGACGCCCGGAATGAGAGTAGCTGCACACCGCTGCACCTTGCAGCCCTGAAGAGCAATATCGACTGCGTGAAACGCCTGATCAAAGCCGGGGCGAATGTCAAGACGCCCAATGTGTTTGGCAACACCCCGCTGCACTTGGCTGCCCGAAAAAATAACACCGATATTGTGAAACTCCTGCTCGAGGAAGGGGCGGAGCTCGACGCCCGGAATAAGATTGACTTCACCCCGCTGCACTTGGCTGCCCATGAAAATAACACCGATATTGTGAAACTCCTGCTCGAAAAAGAGGCGGATCTCAACGCCCGGAATAAGGATGGCGACACCCCGCTGCACTTGGCTGCCCGAAAAAATAACACCGATATTGTGAAACTCCTGCTCGAAAACGAGGCGGATCTCAACGCCCGGAATAAGGATGGCGAGACCCCGCTGCACTTGGCTGCCCGAAAAAATAACACCGATATTGTGAAACTCCTGCTCGAGAAAGGGGTGGATATCGACGACTGGAATATGAAGGGCGCCACATCGCTGTTCTTAGCAGCCGAGATGGGCAATAGCGACTGCATGCAACTCCTGCTCGACAATGGGGCGGATATCAACGCTGCCCTGCCCGATGGTACCACCCCACTGGCCATCGCAGTCCGGGAAAATAATATCGACTGCGTGAAACACCTGCTCAATGCCGGGGCAAATGTCAATAAGCCCACTGCGTATGGCAGGAGCCTGCTGTTCTGCGCTGCCCAGGACAATAAAACCGACATTCTGGAACTTTTGCTCAACAATGGGGCGGATCTCGACACTGCCTGGCCCGATGGCACCACCCCACTGGCCATCGCAGTCCTGAAAAATAATATCGACTGCGTGAAACGCCTGATCAAAGCCGGGGCTAATGTCCACACTCCCACTATGTTTGGCACCACACCGCTGCACTTGGCTGCCCAAAAAAATAACGCCGATATGGTTAAACTCCTGCTAGAGAATGGGGCGGATCTCAAGGTCCGGAATGAGGATGGCGACACCCCGCTGTTCAACGCAGTCCATAAGGGCAATGCCAACTTCGTACAATTCCTGCTCGACGAAGGGGCGGATCCCCGCGCCCGGAATAAGTTAGGCGCCACCCCGCTACACTTCGCTGCCAGAGAAAATAACACCGATATTGTGAAACGCCTGATCGGCAGGGGCGCGGATCCCGATGCTACCTTGCCCAATGGTGACACCCCACTGTCCATCGCAACCAGGCTGGGCAATAACGACTGCGAGAAAGTGCTAAGCAACGCCGTGGCGGAAAAAGAGGCGGCGAAGGCCGATGCCAGTCCTGTTTGTCCGGTTGATTTCCATGACCGCGATGTGGCGGCTCTGGCTGCCAGAACCCCATGTCGAACCCAATGTGGCCACGACTTCGATCTGGTCTGTATTTCCAAGCATGTGGTTAAGCAGCCCATCGGCTCACGCCACTGCATGGTGTGCGAGCAAAACCCCATGCCTGTGGTGAATAAGAACACCGGCGAAACTTACCCGGATGAATCTTTCCCCGACGAGGTGTTTTTAAGTGCGTGCTATAGAGGGGACTTGGATCAGGTGAAGAAGTCATTGACAGAAGGAGTCAATGTCAATGCCGTTATGACTGATGATCTCACCGCCTTGATGATAGCATCCTTGACCGGGAGCGAGGAGGTCGTCGAACACCTGATCAGGTCTGGGGCGCAGGTCAACGCCGTCCGGACTGAGGATGGTGCCACACCACTGCTCTTGGCTGCCAGAAAAAATAACCCTGCCGTTGTGGAACTCCTGCTCAACGCCGGGGCGAAAGTCAATGCCGCCGATTCCCTGGGCGCCACACCACTGTCCCTGGCTGCCCAGAACAATCACGTCGACAACCTCAAACTCCTGATCAAAGCTGGAGCGGACCTTAACGCCCGAAACAAGGATGGCTCTACCCCTTTGCTAACCTCTGTCAAGGAAAATAACACCTGCTGCACGGTAAAACTTATTGAAGCTGGAGCGGATGTCGACGCTGCCTTGCCGAATGGCTGCACCCCCTTGCTAATCGCGATCCTGAATAATAACAACAAAATCGTGCAACTCCTGCTCAAAAACGGAGCGAATCCCAACGCCCGAACTACGGATGGCTACACCCCGGCGTACCTCGCAGCTCAGGAGGGCAATGCCTTTTGCCTGGTGTTCCTTGTCCAAGCCGGAGCAGATCCCAAAGCCGCCTTGTCGGATGGCACCACCCCACTGGCTATCGCAACCAGGATGGGCCATACCCTTTGCCAGAATTACCTGACCTCTCTCGAGACAAGGCAGAAAACAGAGGCAATGCAGAAAAATTGACATCTTCCCCGCCGTAAGGAAGGTGTTGCAAAACGCCAACAACTCGTTCCCATGCTGAGACCCAAAGGGCCTGAAAGCATGGGAACCAGAGTTTTGCGTCACCCTCTAAAGCACTGGTATTCCTTCTCCCAGGCGGCAATGCCCTGCCGCAGCAAACTTTATAGCCACACAAATGAGCTAACCTGCTTTTCTTGTGACTAATCCGTACTATTTAGCTGATTTCACAGATGTTCTACTTATTGATGGTATTGCTCGCCCTCCCCTCCATGGGAACTGACGTAGAGCCGGAGGATAAAGTCTGTCCTATTTGTTTGGCTGATTTTCATGGCAAGGATATGGCTCCAGTGGACGTCAAAACCCAAAGTCGAACCCAATGTGGCCACCACTTCCATCTGGACTGTATTTCAAGACAATTTGTTTCTCAGCCCGTTGGCTCAAGACAGTGTGCGATGTGCCGGCAAGACCCGATGCCTGTAGTGAATCTGAGCACCGGTGAATCTCATCCGGATGCATTTTTCCCCAATGAGACGTTTTGTGATGCCTGTTATTACGGAGATTTGGATCAGGTGGAGAAGTCACTGGCAGAAGGCGTCAATGTCAATGCCATTACGCATGATGATCTCACTGCCTTGATGATCGCATCTTACCGGGGGCACAAGGCTATCGTCGAATGCCTGATCAACGCCGGAGCGAATCTCAACACCGCCTCTGAGACTGGTACCACGGCACTGTTCCTCTCTGCCCAGGAAAATCACAGCGACTGCGTGAAACTTCTGATCAATGCCGGGGCAGATATCGACGCCCGGGCTAAGGATGGCGCCAACCCACTGTTCATCGCTACACAAGAAAATCACACTGACAGCGTGAAACTCCTGATCAACGCCGGGGCCAATCTCAACACCGTCTGGCTCGTGAATGGTGCCACCCCATTGTTCATTGCTGCAAAAAAAAATAACATCGACTGCCTGAAACTCCTGATCAACGCCGGGGCGGATATCAACATCCCGAGTGGGGATGGCACCACCCCGCTATTCATCGCAGCCGAGAAGGGCAATACCGACTGCCTGGAACTCCTGATCAACGCCGGGGCGGATATCAACGCCCGGGCTAAGGATGGCGCCAGCCCACTGTTCATCGCTGCACAAGAAAATCACATCGACTGCGTGAAACGCCTGATCAACGCCGGTGCCGACCTCAACGCCGTCTGGATTGAGGAGGGTATCACCCCGTTGTTCATGGCTGCACAAGAACATAACACCGACTGCCTGAAACTCCTGATCAACGCCGGGGCTGACCTCAACGCCCGAAGAACTGAGGATGGCGCAACCCCGCTGTTCAACGCAGCCAGGGAGGGCAATTCCGACTGCGTAGAACTCCTGATCAACGCCGGGGCTGACCTCAACGCCCGTCTAACTGAGGATGGCGCGACCCCGCTGTTCATCGCAGCCAGGGAAGGCAATCTCGAGTGTTTGAAACGCCTGATCAGGGCCGAGGCAGATATCAACGCCATCTTGTCGGATGGCACCACACTTCTCTCCATCGCAACCAGGATGGGCAATGCCGACTGCGCGAGACTCCTGATGAACGCCGGAGCTGAGGGGGAGCAGAGGCGATGAAAGAAACAAAAGAAAGACATTATGCTGTCCGGTGAACAAGGCTTTCAGGTGTTCCCATCTTCAGAGCTTTTGAAATAGGTGATTATTTAGCCGCAGCAAACTTTATAGCCAAATAAATGAACTATCGTACTTTTTTTATGTCTAACTCGAACTATTTATTAGTTATCAAGGATGTTCAACTCTTATGGATAGCATTGCTCACCCCCCTCTCCCCATTGGCGCTGACGTAAAGTCGGAAGCCGAGGTCTGCCCTATTTGTTTGACTGAATTTCATGGCCACGATGTGGCGCCAGTGGACGTCAAAACCCAATGTCGAACCCACTGCGGCCACCACTTCCATCTGGACTGTATTTCAGAACAATTTGTTTATCAGCCCATCGGCTCACGACACTGCGCGGTGTGCCGGCAAGACCCGATGCCTGTAGTGAATCTGGACACCAGTGAACCTTACCCGGATACATCTTTCCCCAATCAAGCATTTTATGATGCCTGTTATTACGGGGATTTGGATCAGGTGGAGAGGTCGCTGGCAGAAGGCGTCAATGTCAATGCCGTTATGACGTATGGTTTGACTGCCTTGATGGTGGCATCCATCAGGGGGCACACGGATGTCGTCGAACGTCTGATCAACGCCGGAGCGGACGTCAATACCGCTCGGAATGAAGATGGCGCCAACCCACTGCTCTACGCTGCCCAGGTAAATAACACCGACTGCGTGAAACTCCTGATCAATAAAGGGGCAGATCTCAATGCTGAGGCCAAGAATGGTGCCACCCCTCTGTTCATCGCTGCCGAGATGGGCAATACCGAATGCCTGAAAGCCCTTATCGAAGCCAAGGCGAATCTCAATACCAATAATGAGAATGGCGTCACCGCGCTTTTCATTGCGGTACAAACTAATCACATCGAATGCGTGAAACTCCTGCTCAACGCCGGGGCGGATCCTAACGTCCGGACCGAGGCTGGCAGCACCCTGCTGATGATCGCTGCTGCGAGAGGTCATAGCGACTGCATGGAAGCCCTGATCAAGGCCAAGGCGAATCTCAATGCCCGAACTGAAAACGGCATGACCCCGCTGTTCATCGCCGTTCTGCGTAATAGGATCGACTGCGTGAAACTCCTGATCAAAGAGGGGGCGGATATCAATGCCCCGAATAACAATGGTGTCACCCCTGCGTACATCGCTGCGCAAGAAAATCATATCGACTGCCTGAAACTCCTGATCAAAGAGGGGGCGGATATCAACGCCCGGACTAAGGACGGCGTCAGTCCATTGTTCATCGCTGCACAAAAAAATCACATCGAATGTGTGAAACTTCTGATCAACAAGGGGGCAGATCTCAATGCCGTCTGGATCAAGGAGGGTGCCACCCCGTTGTTCATTGCTGCACAAGAAAATAAAACCGATATTGTAAAACTCCTGATCGAAGCAGGGGCGGACCTTAGCAAGCAGAATAATGATGGCGGCACCCCGCTGCACATCGCTGCGCAAAAAAATAACACGGACTGCCTGAAACTCCTGCTCAACGCCGGGGCAGATCTCAACGCCCGGACTAAATACGGCACCACGGCACTGCACATCGCATCCGAGATGGGCAGTACCGAGTGTGTGAAACGCCTGATCAGTGCCGGGGCAGACATCAACATCCCGAGTGAGGATGGCACCACCCCGCTATTCATCGCAGCCCGGAAGGGCCATACCGACTGTGTGGAACTCCTGCTCAACACCGAGGCCGATCTCAACGCCCGCAGGACTCAGGATGGCGCGACCCCGCTGTTCATCGCAGCCCGGGAAGGCAATATCGAATGTCTGAAACGCCTGATCAGAGCCGAGGCAGACATCAACGCCGCCTTGTCGGACGGCACCACTCCTCTCGCCATCGCAACAGAGATGGGCAATGCCGACTGCGCGAGACTCCTGACCAACGCCGGGACCAGGCAGGCAACAGAGGCAATGCAGGGAAGGTGAATGAGGCCGGTGTGCGACAGGTCGGCATGACCCGGTGCCGGTATTGCGGCAGATATGCATCAGATATTTTGAAATAGTTGATTATTTAGCCACAGCGGACTTTACAGCTACATAAATGAACTATCCTACCGGCTCTCATGTCATATCTATATTATTTTGCTGCTTTCACAGTTGTTTTACTTATGGATGGTATTGCTCGCCCCCCTCTCACCATTGGAGCTGACGTAAAGTCGGAGGCCGATGTCTGCCCTATTTGTCACGATGAATTCCATGGCCGCGATGTGGCGCCAATGGACGTCAAAACCCAATGTCGAACCCAATGTGGCCACCGCTTCCATCTGGACTGCATTACAAGACACTTTGTTCATCAGCCCGTTGGCTCACGACACTGCGCGATGTGTCGGCAAGACCCCATGCCTGTTGTGAATCTGAAGACCGGTGAATCTCACCAGGATACATTTTTCCCCAATCAGACGTTTTATACTGCCTGTTATGACGGGGATTTCGATCAGGTGGAGAAGTCACTGGCAGAAGGAGTCAATATTAATGCCGTTAGGTATGATGATGTCACTGCCTTGATAATCGCATCTTACCGGGGGCACAAGGCTATCGTCGAACGCCTGATCAGCCACGGAGCGAATCTCAACACTGCCAGTGAGACTGGTGCCACGGCACTGTTTGCTGCTGCCCAGGAAAATAACACCGACTGCATGAAACTCCTGATCAAGGCCGGGGCAGATCTCAATGCTGGCACTGAGGATGGCTCCACCCCACTGTCCATGGCCGCCCAGTTGGGCAACATCGACTGCGTGAAAGCCCTGATCGAAGCGAAGGCGAACCTCAACGTCAAGGATAAGGCTGGCCACACCCCGCTACTCATCGCTGCTGCGAAAGGCAAGACCGACTGCGTGGAAGCCCTGATCGAAGCCAAGGCAGATCCCAATGCCGGGCATAAGAGTGGCATCACCCCGGTGCTCTTGGCTGCCCAGGAAAATAACGCCGACTGCCTGAAACTCCTGATCAAGGCCGGGGCAGATCTTAATGCCCGATCTGAAGATGGCATGAGCCCGATGTTTGTCGCCGTCCTGCGTAATAGCATCGACTGCGTGAAACTCCTGATCAAAGAGGGGGCGAATATCAACGCCCGGACTGAGAGTGGCGCCAGCCCTGTGTACATCGCTGCACTAAGAAATCATATCGACTGCCTGAAACTCCTGATCAAAGAGGGGGCGGATATCAACGCCCGGACTGAGGATGGCGCCAGCCCACTGTTCATGGCTGCACAAGAAAATAACACCGACTGCGTGAAACTCCTGATCAAAGAGGGGGCGGATCTCAACGCCGTCTGGATCGAGGAGGGTGCTACCCCGTTGTTCATTGCTGCACAAGAAAATAACACCGATATTGTACAACTCCTGATCGAAGCAGAGGCGGACCTTAACAAGCAGAATAATGATGGCGGCACCCCGCTGCACGTCGCTGCATACAAAAATAACACCGACTGCCTGAAACTCCTGATCAACGCCGAGTCGAATCTCAACGCCCGGACTAAATACGGCACCACTGCCCTGCACATCGCAGCCGAGATGGGCAATACCGAGTGCGTAAAAATCCTGATCAGTGCCGGGGCGGACATCAACATCCCGGGTGAGGATGGCACCACCCCGCTATTCATCGCAGCCCAGAAGGGCCATACCGACTGCGTGGAACGCCTGCTCAACACCGAGGCCGATCTCAACGCCCGCAGGACTCAGGATGGCGCGACCCCGCTGTTCATCGCAGCCCGGGAAGGCAATATCGAGTGTTTGAAACGCCTGATCAGGGCCGAGGCAGATATCAACGCCGCCTTGTCGGATGGCACCACTCCTCTCGCCATCGCAACCGGGATGGGCCATACCGACTGCGTGGAACTCCTGATCAATGCCAGGGCAAGGCAGGGAACGCAGGCGGTGAAAAGAACAAAAGAAAGGCGTTAGGTTGTCCGGTGAACAAGGCTCTCAGGTGTTCCCATCTTCTGAGTTTTTGAAATAGGTGATGATTTAGCCACAGCGAACTTTATAGCCACATAAATGAACTATCCTAATGTTCTTAAGTCAAATTCATACTATCCAGCTCGTTTCACAGATGTTCTACTTATGGATGGCATTGCTCTTGCTCGCCCTCCCCTCCATGGGAAATGACGTAAAGCCGGAGGATAGTGTCTGTCCTATTTGTTTGGCTGATTTTCGTGGCCACGATGTGCCACCAGTGGTCCTCAAAACGCAATGTCGAACCCACTGTGGCCACCGCTTCCATCTGGACTGTATTTCAGAACAATTTGTTTATCGGCCCGTCGGCTCACGACACTGCGCGATATGTCGGCAAGACCCGATGCCTGTAGTGAATCTGAACACCAGTGAATCTTACCCGGATACATCTTTCCCCAATCAGACATTTTATGATGCCTGTTATTATGGGGGTTTGGATCAGGTGGAGAGGTCGCTGGCAGAAGGCGTCAATGTCAATGCCGTTATGACGAATGGTTTGACTGCCTTGATGTTGGCATCCATCAAGGGGCACACGGATATCGTCGAACGTCTGATCAACGCCGGAGCGGACGTCAACACCGCTCGGAATGAGGATGGCGCCACCCCACTGCTCTATGCTGCCCTGGAAAATAACAGCGACTGCTTGAAGCTCCTGATCAATAAAGGGGCAGATCTCAATGCTGGGGCCAAGAATGGTGCTACCCCTCTGTCCATCGCTGCCGAGATGGGCAGTACCGACTGCCTGAAAGCCCTTATCGAAGCCAGGGCGAACCTCAACACCAAGGATGAGGATGGCAACACCCCGCTAATCATGGCTGCTGCGAGAGACAACACCGACTGCGTGAAACTCCTGATCGAAGCCAAGGCAGATCCCAATGCCGGTCCTGAGAATGGCACCACTCCGCTGCTCTTGGCTGCCCAGGCAAATAACACCGAATGCATGAAACTCCTGATCAAGGCCAAGGCGGATCTTAATGCCCGATTTGAAGATGGCATGACCCCGCTGTTTGTCGCCGTCCTGCGCAATAGCATCGACTGCGTGAAACTCCTGATCAAAAAGGGGGCGGATATCAACACCCCGAATAACGATGGTGCCACCCCTGTGTACATCGCTGCGCAAGAAAATCATATCGAATGCCTGAAACTCCTGATCAAAGAGGGGGCGGATATCGACGCCCGGACTAAGAATGGAGCCAGCCCTGTGTACATCGCTGCACAAAAAAATTATATCGATTGCCTGAAACTCCTGATCAAAGAGGGGGCGGATATCAACGCTCGGACTAAGGACGGCGCCAGCCCACTGTTCATGGCTGCACAAGAAAATAACACCGACTGCGTGAAACTCCTGATCAAAGAGGGGGCGGATCTCAACGCCGTCTGGATCAAGGAGAGTGCCACCCCGTTGTTCATTGCTGCACAAGAAAATAACACCGATATTGTAAAACTCCTGATCAAAGCAGAGGCGGACCTTAACAAGCAGAATAATCATGGCGGCACCCCGCTGCACGTCGCTGCACACAAAAATAACACCGACTGCCTGAAACTCCTGATCAACGCCGAGTCGAATCTCAACGCCCGGACTAAATACGGCACCACTGCCCTGCACATCGCAGCCGAGATGGGCAATACCGAGTGCGTAAAAATCCTGATCAGTGCCGGGGCAGATATCAACATCCCGGGCGAGGATGGCACCACACCGCTATTCATCGCTGCCCAGAAGGGCAATACCGACTGCGTGGAACTCCTGATCAACACCGGGGCCGATCTCAACGCCGCCTTGTCGGATGGCACCACTCCTCTCGCCATCGCAACCGGGATGGGCAATACCGACTGCGCGAGACTCCTGATGAACGCCGGGGCCAGACAGGAAAGATAGGCAAGGAAGGGAACAACAGAAAGGCCTTGTATTATCCAGTGAACACGGCTTTCAGTTGTTGTCGGCTTCTGTATTTTAAAATGCGTGATTATTTAGCCACAGCAAACTTTGATAGGCCTATAAATAAACTACCATAATTTTTCTGCATCAAACCCTGGCCACTTGCCTGACCAACACAGATGTTCTTCTTACGGATCGCATTGCTCTCTATCCTCTCACCGTGGACACTGAAGGCCGATCACTGTCCTATTTGTTTGGCTTACTTTCATGGCAGAACTGAAGCCCCTGTGATCGTCAAAACCCAATGCTGTGGTCACCGCTTCGATCTGGACTGTATTTCAAGGTGTTTTGTTGATCAGCCCATCGGCTCACGCCAGTGCGCTATGTGTCGGCAAGACCCGATGCCTGTAGTGAATCTGAACACCGGTGAATCTCATCCGGACACATTTTTCCCCAATCAGGCGTTTTTTAATGCCTGTTTAGACGGGGATTTGGATCAGGTGGAGAGGTCACTGGCAGAAGGCGTCAATGTCAATGCCATTACGCATGATGATTTCACTGCCTTGATGATCGCATCTTACCGGGGGCACAAGGCTATCGTCGAGTGCCTGATCAACGCCGGAGCGAATCTCAACGCCACCAGTGAGGCTCGTGCCACGGCACTGTTCCTCGCTGCCCAGGAAAATAACACCGACTGCGTGAATCTCCTGATCAAGGCAGGGGCGGATATCAACACCAGAATTGAAGATGGCATCACTCCGCTGTACATCGCTGTCCTGAGAAATAGCATCAACTGTGTGAAACTCTTGATCAGCGCCGGGGCGAATCCCAACGCCGCCGATGGGGATGGTGGCACGGTACTGTTCCTCGCTGCCCAGAATAATAACACCGACTGCGTGAATCTCCTGATCAAGGCCGGTGCAGATCTCAATGCGGTGGCTGAGGATGGCTCCACCCCACTGTTCATGGCCGCCCAGTTGGGCAATACCGACTGCGTGAAAGCCCTGATCGAAGCAAAGGCGAACCTCAACGTCAAAACTGAGGATGGCATCACCCCGCTGCTCATCGCTGCTGCGAAGGGCAATACCGACTGCGTGAAAGCCCTGATCGAAGCCAAGGCAGATCTCAATGCCGGGCCTGGGTATGGCGTCACCCCGCTGCTCTTGGCTGCCCAGGAAAATAACGCCGACTGCATGAAAGCCCTGATCAAGGCCGGGGTTGATATCAACACCCGAACTGAAGACGGCATCAGCCCGCTGTTCATGGCAGCCCTGCGTAATAGCATCGACTGCGTGAAACTCCTGATCAGCGCCGGGGCGGATCTCAACCCTCGGAACAAGAGTGGCTCCACCCCATTGCTTATCGCTGCACGAAAAAATCACACCGCCTGCCTGAAACTCCTGATCAGCGCCGGGGCGGATCTCAACCCCCGGAATGAGAGAGGCGCCACCCCAATGTTTATCGCTGCAAAAGAAAATAACACCGACTGTTTGAAACTCTTGATTAAAGCCGGGGCTGATCTCAACGCCCAGAATAATGATGGCGCCAGCCCGCTTTTCATGGCTGCACAAGAAAATAACACCGACTGCCTGAAACTCCTGATCAACGCCGGGGCAGATCTCAACGCCGCCCTGACCCAGGATGGTGCCACCCCGCTGCTCATCGCTGCGCAAGAAAATAACACCGACTGCCTGAAACTCCTGATCAACGCCGGGGCGGATCTCAACGCCCGGGCTAAGGATGGCGTCAGCCCACTGTTAATAGCTGCACAAGAAAATCACATCGACTGCGTTAAACTTCTGATCAAAGAGGGGGCGGATCTCAACGCCGTCTGGACCAAGCTTGGTGCCACACCGTTGTTCGTTGCTGCCTATAGAAATAACACCGACTGCTTGAAACTCCTGATCAACGCCGGGGCAGACATCAACATCCCGGGTAAGGATGGCACCACCCCGCTATTCATTGCAGCCCGGAAGGCCAATACCGAATGCATGGAACTTCTGATCAACGCCGGGGCTGACCTCAACGCCCGAAGGACTGAGGATGGCGCGACCACGCTGTTCATCGCAGCCCGGGATGGCAATATAGAGTGTCTGAAACGCCTGATCAGGGCCGAGGCAGATATCAACGCCGCCTTGTCGGATGGCACTACTCCTCTCGCCATCGCAACCGAGATGGGCAATGCTGGCTGCGCGAGACTCCTGATCAATGCCGGGGCAAGGGAGGGAACAACAGAAAGTCGTTGTATTATCCAGTGAACACGGCTTTCAGTTGTTGTCGGCTTCTGTATTTTAAAATGCGTGATTATTTAGCCACAGCGAACTTTGATAGGCCCATAAATAAACTACCATAATTTTTTTGTATCAAACCCTTGCCACTTGTTTGACCAACACAGATGTTCTTTTTACGGATCGCATTGCTCTCTTTACTCTCCCCATGGACACTGAAGGCCGATCAATGTCCTATTTGTTTGGCTTGCTTTCATGGCCGAAGTCTGCCCCCTGTGGTCGTCAAAACCCAATGTTGTGGTCACCGCTTCGATCTGGACTGTATTTCAAGGTGTTTTGTTGATCAGCCCATCGGCTCACGTCGGTGCGCTATGTGTCGGCAGGACCCGATGCCTGTGGTGAATCTGAACACTGGTGAATCTCACCCGGATACATTTTTCCCCGATCAGGCATTTTATGATGCCTGTTATGATGGGGATTTGGATCAGGTGGAAAAGTCACTGGCAGAAGGGGTCAATGTCAATGCCCCTGCGCATGGTGGTTACACTGCCTTGATGATCGCATCCATCAGGGAGCACACGGACGTCGTCGAACGTCTGATCAACGCCGGAGCGGACGTCGACACCGCTCGGAATGAGGATGATGCCACCCCACTGCACTTCGCTGCCCTGAAAAATAACACCGACTGCGTGAAACTCCTGATCAAGGCTGGAGCTGATCTCAACGCCCGGACTAAGGATGGCACCAGCCCGCTGTTCATCGCTGCACAAGAAAATAACACCGACTGTCTGAAACTCCTGATCAACGCCGGGGCTGATATCAACGCCGTCCGGATCAAAGATGGCACCAGCCCGCTGTTCATGGCTGCACAAGAAAATAACACCGACTGCTTGAAACTCCTGATCAACGCCGGGGCTGATATCAACGCCGTCCCGATCAAAGATGGTGCCACCCCGCTGTTCATGGCTGCACAAGAAAATAACACCGACTGCATTAAAATACTGATCAATGCCAGAGTGGATCTCAACGCTGTCAGGCCCAGGGATGGCGCTACCCCGCTGTACATCGCCACCCTGCGTAATAACATCGACTGCGTGAAACTCCTCATCAACGCCGGGGCAGATATCAACGCCCGGTCCAGGAAAGGCATCACCCCACTACTTACCGCAGTCCTGAAGGGTAATACCGACTGCGTAGAACTCCTGATCAACACCGGGGCCGATCTTGACGCCCGGAGGACTGAGGATGGTGCGACCTCGCTGTTAATCGCAGCCCATCAGGGCAATACCGAGTTTGTGAAACGCCTGATCAACGCCGGGGCGGATCTCAACGCCCGGACTAAGAGTGGCGCAACCCCACTGTTCATCGCTGCACAAGAAAATCACATCGACTGCCTGAAACTCCTGATCAACGCCGGGGCGGATCTTAACGCCCAGACTAAGAATGGCACCACTCCACTGTTCATGGCTGCACAAGAAAATCACATTGACTGCGTGGAACTCCTGATCCACGCTGGGGCAGATCTCAACGCCCAGACCAAGCATGGCGCCGCCGCGCTGTTGATCGCTGCCCTGCGCGGCAATATCGACTGCGTGAAACTCCTGATCCACGCCGGGGCGGATCTCAACCCCCGGACTGAGAGTGGCGCCACCCCACTGTTGATCGCTGCTCAAGAAAATAACACCGACTGCGTAGAACTCCTGATCAGGGCCGGGGCCGATCTCAACGCCGCCTTGTCGGATGGCACCACCCCGCTGTCCATCGCGACCGAGATAAGCAATACCGACTGCGTGAACCTGCTGACCATCGCCGGGGCAATGAAGGGAAAAGGGGCGGTGAAAGAAACAAAAGAAAAATGTGATCTTGCCCAGTAAACAGGGTTCTCAGGTGTACCCATCTTCTTGAGTTTTGCAATGCGTGATTATTTAGCCACAGCAAACTTTGTTAGCCATATAAATGGACTATCCTGCTCTTTTGTATCTAACCGGTGCTAGTTATTGACCAACACAGATGTTCTTCTCGTGGATGACATTGCTCGCTGCCCTCTCGACAGTGAAGGCTGATCACTGTCCTATTTGTCTGGCTTACTTCCATGACCGAAGTGAAGCACCCGTGGTCGTCAAAACCCAATGTTGTGGTCACCGCTTCGATCTGGACTGTATTTCGAGGTGTTTTGTTGATCAGCCCATCGGCTCACGACGCTGTGCAATGTGTCGGCAGGACCCGATGCCTGTGGTGAATCTGAACACCGGTGAATCTCACCCGGATACATTTTTCCCCGATCAGGCGTTTTATGATGCCTGTTATGATGGGGATTTGGATCAGGTGGAAAAGTCACTGGCAGAAGGAATCAATGTCAATGCCGCTACACATGAAGGTTACACTGCCCTGATGATCGCATCCTACCGGGGGCACAAGGCTATCGTCGAACGCCTGATCAACGCCGGAGCGGACGTCGACACCGCTCGGAATGAGGAGGATGCCACCCCACTGCACTTCGCTGCCCTGAAAAATAACACCGACTGCGTGAAACTCCTGATCAAGGCTGGAGCTGATCTCAACGCCCGGACTAAGGATGGCACCAGCCCGCTGTTCATCGCTGCACAAGAAAATAACACCGACTGTCTGAAACTCCTGATCAACGCCGGGGCTGATATCAACGCCGTCCGGATCAAAGATGGCACCAGCCCGCTGTTCATCGCTACACAAGAAAATCACATTGACTGCGTGAAACTCCTGATCAACGCCGGGGCCGATCTCAATGCCGTCTGGATCGAGAATGATGCCTCCCCACTATTCATCGCAGCCCAGAAGGGCAATACCGACTGCGTGGAACTCCTGATCAACGCCGGGGCGGATATCAACGCCCGGGCTGAGGATGGCGCCAGCCCACTGTTCATCGCTACACAAGAAAATCACATCGACTGCGTGAAACTCCTGATCAACGCCGGGGCCGATCTCAATGCCGTCTGGATCGAGGATGGTGCCTCCCCGTTGCTCATGGCTGTACAAGAAGATAACACCGACTGCGTGGAACTCCTTATCAACGCCGGGGCTGACCTCCACGCCGTCTTGTCGGATGGCACCACTCTTCTCGCCATCGCAACCGGGATGGGCAATGCTGACTGCGCGAGACTCCTGATCAACGCCGGGGCAAGGTAGGAAAAAAGTAGTTCACAAAAGATCAGACAGTTAAAGGAGAGAGATCAAGACTGGCTACCGCGTCACCCGGCTGATCTTCAAAACACCAGGGAACAACGCCAAGGCAGGGCGCATGAATTGACTGCTTGAGAGCTTCAACATTTTCCTGAAAGCGGCTCATGTCAGGATCCACCTGATTGGCCACCCAACCCACCAGCTGACAACCACTTTGCAAAATGGATTCGACCGTCAGCAGGGAATGACTGATACATCCGAGCTTCATTCCTACTACCAGAATCACCGGGAGGTTCATCGCCTTGGCAAGATCGGCCAGCATTTCCCGGTCGTTCAGAGGGACTCGCCAGCCGCCCGCGCCTTCAATGAAGGAAAGATCATGGCGGGTCATCAAGGCTCCACGGCAAAAGCCGGTCAGACGATCGACAGTGATTCGCCGACCTTCTTCCTGTGCCGCAATATGAGGGGCAATGGGTGCTTCAAAAAGAACCGGATTAACCTGTGGATAACTCAACTTGACATTCATGGCACTCATCAGGTTCAGAGCATCAGCATTTCTTGGACCGTCTGAAGTCTCATCGGAGCCCGCAGCCACCGGTTTCAGGGCCAGTGTTTTAAATCCTTGCTCATGGGCAGCCTGCAACATTGCACAGGTGACAAAAGTCTTCCCGGCATCCGTATCGGTGCCGGTGACAAAAAACGTTCTAGGCATGGGCTGGTTTTCTTAAAATTCCGTACAACACCTGATAGGAGAGGGGTAAACCGGCGTCCGCCCGAAAAGACTCGTAGGCTTCCTGCAGTTGGGTCAATCGCCTCCGGGTTACCAAACCGGATGGCCGACCATGCACGGTATTGACCCCCAATGCTTTTAATTCTCTCAACATCTGAAACAGCTCGGGGTAGTAAAGCGTCTCAGTCTGCTGCTTAAAAGATTGCTGCCTGAAGCCTGATTCAAGCAACCACAGCCTTTGCTTTTCAAAACTGTCAAAGCCGTTGATATGGACATGACTGTCGACCTGTCGCCAGGCTTCTTGCAACTCCACCATAGTGCCACTGGCCAGGCTGGAGAAAACAAAGACCCCACCCGGTTGGAGTACCCGATAGATTTCCTTCAGCACCGTCTCAAATGAGCACCATTGAATGGCCAGGTTGGAGAACACCAGGTCAAAGCTTTCTGACTTAAACGGCAGTGACTCAATATCACCTGAACACCAGGAAGCTGAGTCGCACTGCAACCGGGCAAACTTGAGCATGCCCATGGCCAGATCCAAACCGGTTACATGGGAATCGGGGAAATGTCCGGAGAGTAACCCAGTCTGGCTGCCCGTACCTGAACCAAGATCCAATACATACTCAGGACAAATATCCGTTGGCAGCCCCATCATGGCTCTGGCTGCTACACGCTTCTGAAGCACTGCAGCGGAGTCATAAGTGGTGGCAGCACGACTGAAATTGGCAGCAACACGTTGTTTGTTGATGCGGGCTTCTGCCCCACAATCAGCCGCTTTCAGCTTCGGTTGCATAGGCGATTAACCTGATCCGCTACCTGTCTGATGGCACCAGAGCCCTGGTCCAGGAAAAAGCAATGACCGCCTTCCATCATCAGAACTTTGTGACCCGGGTAGTCCTGTTCGATTCTCTTGCCGGTATCAATGGGCACCAGCGCATCATCCTTGCCAAAACAATGCAATACCGGACAACGGATATCAGCCAGCTGTGAACGAACGTCACTGGTACCCAGCAATTTCAGCAATTGCAGAAGAATGGTTGCTTCCAGGTCAGCGTCCCGGCGAATCGCGTTTTGCAAATGTCTGGCGACCTCTTTTCGATTGCCATTACCCATGCAGCAGAGCAGGGAAAACTGGTCAACGGTGGCCGCAGAATCTTCTTGCATTCCGGCATAAAAACTTTCAAAGGTCTGTGGCAGCATTGCTTCTGACCAGTCCTTGTTTCTGACAAAGCAGGGATTACAGCCCAGTGTCACCAGACCGGCTACCTTGTCTGGATTCTGACTGGCGTAGATAGAAGCCAAAGTGCCTCCTAAGGACCAGCCAACCAGGATGACGGGAGGGTCCAGCAAATGCATGTCGAGGTAGTCCAGCAGTTGCTTCCAGTCATATTTTCTGCGCTCCCGGACCAGGCCCGGCAGCTGCACCACAGACACTCGACCATCGCCGTCCAAAGCACTCGCCAGAGGCTCCATGACAGCTGCAGGCATCGCCCATCCACTAACCAGAACAATGGGTAAACTCACGCTACTTCCTCCTGTGATGGGCGTACTGTTCTTTCCAGTGCATGCAGTAGCTGTTCTACATGTTGTTGTTTGTGAGCTGCACTGAAGGTAATGCGTAACCTTGAAGTTCCTTCAGGAACCGTAGGGGGTCGAATGGCCGTCACCAGGATACCCTGTGCTGCCAGAGCGTCACTCATGGCTACAGCGGTATCTGCAGACCCGACAATAACAGGCTGAATCGGAGAGTGCGAGTCCATCAGTTTCAGCCCCATCTGCTGGCACTCTTTTCTGAAGTATTGAACCAGCTTGTCCAGGTGCTCTCGTCTCCAGCTTTCTTCCTTCAGAATTCCAAGACTCACTCTCGTTGCCTCTGCAATGGCTGGAGGCATTGACGTGGTGTAGATGTAGGTTCGGGCAAACTGGATCAGAGTTTCTATCAGGGCTTCGCTCCCTGCAACGAAAGCGCCTGCCGTACCAAACGCTTTACCCAAAGTTCCTACCAGGACCGGCAAGTCTCTCTGACCCAGAGAACAATGTTCAGCAACTCCGCCGCCGTTGTTACCCAGAACACCGAAGCCATGGGCATCATCCACCATCAACCAGGCACCCTGTCGATGGGCAAGTTCTGATAAGGCTTTCAGAGGAGCCAGATCACCGTCCATACTGAAAACGCCGTCAGTAACAATCAGCTTGCGCCGCCCATCGGTGCGGTTCAGCCGGGTCTCCAGGTTTGCCAGATCTTTGTGGAGATATCGCTGAAACCTTGCCCCGGATAACAAACCGGCATCCAGCAGAGAAGCATGATTCAGACGATCCTGAAAAACCGCATCCTCTTTACCCAGCAAGGCAGTGATGACCCCCAGATTCGCCATGTAGCCATTGGAAAACAGCAAAACCCGCTCACGACCGGTGAACTCTGCCAGCTCTTCTTCCAGCTGATGATGGGCACGACTATGGCCAATGACCAAATGGGAAGCGCCGCCGCCGGTACCGTACTCAGAAGTGGCTCGAACCATGGCAGCACGGATGCCCGGATGATTAGCCAGACCCAGATAATCGTTATTGCAGAAAGCCAGATAGGGCTTGCCATCGACTACCACTTCTGCCCCCTGAGGGACCTCAAGCGTTTTCCTTGTCCGGTAAAGGCCCCGGGTCCGCCGGGCCTGAAGGTCCTTCTCAAGGTCAAAAGCCATCAGGAAGCCTGCTGACCCATGGCGTCGTAATACTGTTCATTATTCAACTCATTATTAAATAAAGAGTCCTGCCCGCGCAGAGGGCATATGGCCTCCAGCGTCTGCTCTTCCAGTCCGTTGGCGTCACTTCTGTTGATACCCAGTTTGTCGAAGAGTTGTCGGTCCTGGCTCTCTTTGGGATTAGCCGTCGTGAGCAGTTTGTCACCCAGGAAGATTGAGTTGGCGCCTGCCAGAAAAGCCAGAGCCTGCAGCTCATCACTCATGTTTTCACGACCGGCAGACAGGCGCACACAGGAAGCAGGCATCATGATCTTGGCAACTGCGATGGTACGAACAAAATCAATACCGTCGACGGCTTCGACATCCGCCAGAGGCGTACCTTCGACGCGAACCAACATGTTCACGGGCACACTCTCCGGATGTTTGGGCAGGTTGGCCAGCTGGATCAACATACCGGCACGGTCTCTTTCTGTTTCACCCAGACCGACGATACCACCACTGCAGATATTCATTCCCGCATCACGCACATGGGCAAGGGTATTAAGACGATCTGAGTAAGTGCGAGTGGTGATGATGCTGCCGTAAAACTCTGGTGAGGTGTCCAGATTGTGGTTGTAATAATCCAGACCAGCCCGGGCCAGCTGTGCAGCCTGATCGTCATCTAACATACCCAGGGTCATACAGGTCTCCAGACCCATTTCCTTGACTCCTTTCACCATTTCCAGAATGTAGGGCATGTCCTTCTCAGGTGGGTTTTTCCAGGCAGCCCCCATGCAGAAGCGGGTCGCCCCGGAAGCTTTGGCGCGGCGAGCTTCTTCCAGAACCTTGCGCACTGCCATCAACTTTTCCTTGTTCAGTCCGGTGTTGTAGTGACCACTCTGGGGACAATATTTACAGTCTTCCGGGCAGGCACCTGTCTTGATGGACAGTAGTGTACTAACCTGCACCCGGTTGGGATCAAAATGTTCTCTGTGGGCCAGCTGAGCCTGGAAGATCAGATCATTGAACGGCATTTGAAACAGGGCTTCGACTTCGTCATGTGTCCAGTCGTGGCGAAGTGTGCTGGGACCTGAGTCCTTGAGGCTTGCAAGGTTAGTCATGTTTTTCACTGATTCTTCCGGGAAGAAGCTCTCTGTTGTAAGTCAGACCAAATATCAGAAATCAAGATCAAAAACAGGATCGATGATAATTAATTGAAACTATGCGTCAATTGTTAAAACGTAACAATATTTACAAGTGGTTAAATCTTAAACAGTTCATTTCCATGAGCTGTTTGCTGTGCCGGGCCGATACGCCGATGAATCAGCCCGTTTGCGGCCTTTGCATGAAGTCACTGCCTGTTGCAGAAAAACACTGTCAGTCTTGTGGCATTCCTGTTCCACTTAATGCTTTGGAACTCTGCGCCCGTTGTCTCCAGAAGAAACCGGTATTCGACACCTGTTATTCTGCCTTTAATTACGAGTTTCCCGTTGACCATCTTCTCAAACAGATCAAATACCATCAGCAACTGATCTACCTTCCACCTGTAGCCGATCAATTGACTCGAAATCTGATCCACCACTACGATGGCCGGGAGTGGCCTCAGGCAATACTGCCGGTTCCGCTGCACAATAAACGTCTACGGACAAGAGGCTTCGATCAGGCACTGCTGCTGGCAAGGCAACTGGTTAAAAACCTTCAGCCCTATCAGAAAATAAAATTGGAAGCCCATCTAATCAAACGACAGAAGCACACAATTCCCCAACAGGGTCTGAAGGCTTCAAAACGCAGGAGCAATATCAGGAATGCTTTCTCCATGACGGACAAGTCAAACTATCAATACCTCGCTATAGTGGACGATGTTGTCACGACCGGAGAAACAGTCACGGAAATCGCCCGACTTCTGAAAAAGCAGGGCGTGGAACGTGTCGATATCTGGTGTCTGGCGAGAACACCTGACTACCGCCAGGATCTTTAACCTCTCTTTTCAAGATCCCATGAGAAAACCCAGAACTTCGCCTGCATCAGGCCGATCCTCCGGATTCCAGGCCAGCATTGACCTTATTAATTTCCCATAGCGTTCATCAATAGCCTCCACCTTTTTCATTTGATCGTCCAGAGACTCGTTATATCTGTCTTTCTCCATCATCACTCCACAGGTCGGTCTACAGATAGAAAGGACACCAGGAAAGGGTCTGTCATTCGTTAACAACCTGAAAAGAATAACCCCCGCTGAAAAAATATCGGTTTTCCAGGAAAGGGTCTTGGGTCCCCGATGAAACATTTCAGGAGGTTTATGGCCTTCTGCGCAGAGTACCTCCTGCCTGGCCGGACCAGCACGCTGAGACACACCGAAATCAATGATGGAGAGTTTGTCATCGTTATCCTCATCCACTACCACATTGGCGGTTTTCAAATCCAAATGCCAGATCCCTGAATGATGCAAGTGTGCAACACCCTGCATTAGTTGCCGGGCATAGTTCTCAAACCTGGGCAGTGGTAGCCCTCGGCTCGAATCCCGATCCAAAATATTGCGAAGTGTTTCGCCAGCGTAGGGCATCAATATGTTTGTGCCCTTCGTTTCAATGAGCGGCACAATATTCGGACCCTGAGCAGCTCTGAGCATCTTCTTTTCATGTTTGAGATAATTTTTAGCCAATTTGCTCTCATGGCTGCACTTCCTCATGAGGATTTTATCACCCTCAGGGAAGCACCAGACCTCACGCCTCACAAAGAAGTATCCGTTATCATACTCATAAGATGTGCGCAGCATTTGCCCATTCAGATTAGTTATTGTTGAGCCCGGCATTTGCTCGTTCACACTAACCCGCCTGAACCTGCCCAACACGTAGTGATAAGCCGATGAAGCGATGTTACAGGGATTCCTGAGACAACTTTGATCAGTCGGTGAACTATTGTCGTTAGAAACAGAACTTTGAACGACTACTGTTGGCGACCCACCTTCAGTAAGAGTAGGGATATGAGCGTCCATTCTTATATTCATTTTTTTGTCCTTTTACTGATTGATACAAGCTTTAGAGTCACCGAAAGTAGAAAAAGTTTTATGAAGGAGTAACGGAAAGGTCAGTAAAGCTAACCCTTTTGAGGCGAGTTTCGGAGTAAACAACAGTAGCTAACAATGATCAGCCTATTGGGTCAGGATTCTATTTTCAGACATTTTACCGACTGGAAGGCTCATTCTTGATGTCACAGTCAGTATCTCAAGAGATCACCCAGCACCTCATCGGCATCAGGCCGGTCCTTTGGATTCCAGACCAGCATTGACCTTATTAATTGCGCATGGTGATTATCAATATCCTCCAATAGTTGCAGTCGTCTATTCAGGTACTCGTAATATGAGTCTTCTTTCGCCACATATCCCTTGTTAAGGAAATTAATAGAGTGAGGAAAGAGTCTGTAATTCGTCAACAACTCAAAAAGAATAACCCCTGCTGCAAAAATATCGGTTTTCGCAGAAAGGGCCTTGTGTCCCCAACAAATCATTTCAGGAGATTTATAACCCATTGTGCCCGGATCCTTATTTTTAGCACGACCAGCACGCTGAGACAGACCGAAATCAATAATGGTGAGTTTATCTTCGTCGCTCTCATCCACTAAGACATTGGCGAGTTTCAAATCCAAATGCCAGATCCCTGAATGATGTAAGTGAGCTACACCCTGCATGAGTTGTTGGGCATAGCTCTCAAACTTGGGTCGTGGTAGCCCTCGACCCCGATCCCGAGCCAAAATACAGATAAGTGGTTCACCTGCGAAGGGCATCAATAGACTTTTGTCTTTCGTTTTAATAAACGGCACAATATTCGGACCCTGAGCAGCCCTGAGCATCTTCTTTTCATTTATGAGAAGCTTTTTACCTGCTCTGTTGTTAAGACACTTTCTCGCGTAGATTTTTCTACCCTCAGGGAGCTCCCAGGTCTCCTGCTTCAGAACGAAGCACCCACTATAACAGAGTAATTTTGAGTCCAGCATTCGACCATTCACATGTTCATTCACATGAGTCCGCCTGAACCTGCCCAACACGAAGTGATAAGCCGATGAAGCGATGTTACATGGATTTCTGAGACAACCTTGATCAGTCGGTGAACTATTACCGTTAGAAGCAGAACTTTGAACGACTATTGTTGGCGACCCACTTTCAGTAAGAGTAGGGATATGAGCAACCATTCTTATATTCATTTTTTTGTCTTTTTCCTGATTGATGCAAGCTTTAGAGACACCGAAAGTAAAAAAAGTTTTATGAAGGAGTAACGGAAAGGTCAGTAAAACTAACCCTTTTGAGGCGAGTGTCTGGCGAGGACACCTGACCCCCGCTGGGTCTTTAACCTCTCTCGTCAAGAGTTCATGCAATAAGTCAGCACATATTGAGCACAAGGCCGGTGCTCTGGATTCCAGGCCAGCATTGACCTTATTAATTCCGCATAGCCTTTATCAATGGCCTCAACTCCTTTGAGTCGATCGTCCAGGTACTCGTAATAGGAGTCTTTGTTCATCATAAATCTCACGCTTGGTTCAAAGAAAGAATGAACCTGATCAAAAAGTTGCTTATTCATCAACAACTCGAAAAAAACAGCCCCCGCTGAGAAAATATCGGTCTTCTCAGAAATGGTCTTGGGTCCCCGATAAAACATTTCAGGAGGTTTATAGCCCTCTGTGCACAGGTAATCCCGTCTAGCTCGACCAGCATGCTGAGAATAACCGAAATCAATAATGGTGAGTTTGTCATTGTCATCCATTAACAGATTGAGGGGTTTCAAATCCAAATGCCAGATCCCCAAACGGTGTAGATGAGCAACACCCTGGATTAGTTGCTTGACACAGTGCCTAAACTCGTGAATTGGTAGCCCTCGACCTGGATCCCGTTTCAAAATATCGTGAAGTGTTTTGCCTGCGTAGGGCATTAACAGATTTTTGTCCTTCGTTTCAATAAACGACACAATATACGGACACGGACCCTGAGCAGCCCTGAGCATCTTCTTTTCTCTTCTGAGCTTCTTTTCAGCCTCTCTGTTCTTATGACACTTTCTCGCGTAGATTTTTCTGCCCTCAGGGAACTCCCAGGTCTCTTGCCTCACAATGAAGTAGTCTTTGTTGTAGATTGCTTTTGATTCCAGCATTAGCCCATTCACATGCTCATTCACATGAGTCCGCCTGAGCCTTCCCAGCACTGAGTGATAAGCTGATGAAACCATGTTACAGGGATTCCTGAGACAAGCTTGATCAGTCGGTGAACTATTGCCGCTAGAAGAAGCACCTTGGGCAACTATTGTCTGTGAACCATTGCCAGTAATAGCAGGGAGGCGAGCATTCATTGTTTGTTTTGTCCTTATTGATATTGATTCAGGTTTAAGAGTCACCAACAATTAAAAAAGTTTCCTGAAGGACTAACAGAAAGGTCAGTAAAGCTAACTCTTTTGAGGTGAGTTTCGGAGTAAGCTCCAACGGCTTATTGGATCAGGACTGCGTCTTCAGGCGCTTTACCGACTGGAAGGCTCATTATTGATGTTAAGTACCTAACCAGTTGGTTTCGCATATTCTGGACGGCGGCTTTTTCCATCCTTCTGCGTTCCAACTCTGGTTGCGTAGCTATGGCTACGCGCCCGTCGTTGCGCCTTGATGGATGAAAAAATCCACTCGCCAGAATATGCGAAACCAACTGGCCAGGTACTTAGGGTCTGGATCTCATGAAGTAGCCCAGTATCTTCTTTGCATCAGGCCGATGCTGTGGATACCAGGCCAGCATCAACCTGAGTAATACGCCAAGGCTTACGTCAATGGACTCTACCTCTTTTAATTGCTCATTCAGGTACTCATAATAAACGTCTTGCCTCACCATTACGCTCTTATCGAAGTCCTCTGGAAAAAGCTTTTTATTCATCAACATTTTGAAGAGAGAAACTCCTGCTGAAAAAATATCGGTTTTACTGGAAATAACCTCAGGTCCCTTATAAAACATTTCAGGAGGTTTATAGCCTTCTGTACTTACTTCTGACCTTTCAATCGGACCCGCATACTGAGACAGACCAAAATCAATGATGGAGAGATTGTCCTGATCATCGACTACCAGATTTTCTGGTTTCAAATCCAGATGCCAGATCCCTGCATCATGCAGGTGAGCAACACCCTTCATTAACTGTCGGGCAAAGGTCTCAAAGATAGGCAGAGGCATCCTTCTATTATTAAAATGCAAAATCTCCTCAAGTGACATGCCTGCGAAGGGCATCAGTATAGTGTCGTCCTCTGTTTCAATGAGCCTGACAATATTCGGACCCTGAGCCGCTCTGAGAAGCTCCTTTTCAATCCTGAGACGCCGTTCAGCCCCTCTTAGCACAACACACTTTCTCATGTAGATATTTTGACCCACAGGGGACTCCCAGAGCTCTGAGGTCACCGAGAAGTATTCATTCTTATAGACGACTTTGGAGGCCACCATCTCCTCAGGCACGTTAATCAGCCTGAGCTTACCCAGTACGTAATAAACAGCCGATACAATGATGTCACAGGGATTCCGGGAACGACCCTGATCAGTCGCTAACCTGTTGCCGGGAAAATAAGCGCTTTGAACATCCATTTCCGCTTTCCTCAAATGATCATGAATAACTTTTAGACTCACCAAAAATAGAAATAGTTTTCTGAGAAACTGACAAAAAGGTCAGTAAACCTGACACTGCCGAGACGAGTTTCGTAGTAAACTTCAGCAGCAAACGATGATGGGAGCCTTCTATGAGTTCAGATATCCAACACCCTTATGAGCGACTGACGCCTGATCGGGTGATGGACGCAGTGGAAAGCCAGGGATACCTGTGTGACGCCAGAAATCTGGCTCTGAACAGCTACGAAAACCGTGTTTACCAGGTTGGGATTGAAGATGGCTTGCCGATTATTGCCAAGTTTTATCGCCCGGAGCGCTGGAGCCGGGAGCAGATTCTGGAAGAACACGCCTTCTCGCTGGAACTGCAGGGCATGGAATTTCCGATTGTGGCCCCTCTTCGGAACGAGAATCAGGAAACCTTACATGAATTTGAGGGCTTCCGGTTTGCCCTGTTCAAACGCATGGGAGGCTATCCACCGGAACTGGATAACCTGGATCATCTGCTGGTGCTGGGTCGTTGCATGGGAAGGTTACATAAACTGGGCTCAGCGGCACCTTTCCAGCATCGTCCGGCCATTAATCTGCAAAGATACGGCATCGACAATGTCACCTGGCTGCTGGATCATGATTTTATTCCCACCACCCTCAGAGAAGCTTATGAAACCCTGACCCGCGACATTCTGGATCGTCTTGCGCGAATCGAAGCCCAATACCACCCGAAAATGATTCGGGTGCATGGCGATGCTCATGTCGGCAATATTCTCTGGCGAGATGATAACCCTCACTTTGTCGATTTCGACGACACCTGCATGGCACCCGCTATTCAGGACTTATGGATGTTTCTGAGCGGTGACCGGGCCAGCCAGACCATTCAACTGGCAGAGCTTTTGGAAGGTTATGAGGAATTTCACGAGTTTGACCCCATAGAACTCAATCTGGTGGAATACTTCCGAACCCTGAGGCTGATCAACTATTCCGGCTGGCTGGCCAAACGCTGGACGGACCCGGCCTTTCCCATGGCATTTACCTGGTTCAATACCGAGCGTTACTGGTCAGAACATATTCTGGAGCTGAGGGAACAGATGGCTAATCTGGATGAACCCGTGCTTTCAGTTTACGGGAATAGGTGAGTTGTTGATTATTGTGTCCGGAAAACAAGGTTTCATTTGCATTTGCTCCTGCTCCACTTGAGCTTTAATGGCGGGTCGCATGTTGATGAATTTTCCGCTGGCATCTTTATAGTCATCATTGCGGAAACGCTCAACAGCAAGGTTGTACGACCTCCGATAGAGCATCAGGGCATCGTGATAGGCTTGCTCATTCTCTGGGTAAAACCTGATCTTTTTTGACGCTACTATCTTTGCGTCTTTTAGCAGATCGCTTCCCGTAGTGGCTATTGCAGAATCAGGTAATGAAACCGATAAGCTCTTGGGTGTCGAATGGCTCACAGGCGTTATCCGGGTCATCCAAAACTTCGATTTGTCCTCCCGATAATTCAACAAGCCACTTGATAAGTTCAAATCCTGATCGGGCAAGGCGATTTTTTGTGGCAACCACAATATGGGTTGGATTTCCGCACACCGGTGATTCCAGAATGGTTTGCAGTCCTTTTCGCTTAAAGTTGAAAGCACTGGCAATGTCGCTGATAAATTCTGCATCAGGGTGCTCTTTGAGTAAGATACGCTTTTGCGTGTCAATGCTGGATTTTTGCTTTCCAGAACTCACTCTTGCATAGCATATCTTCCTTTGCTGGTTAATGAATATGCGGAAGTGACCACCACTGGTTTGCTTCACTTTTTCGTAGTGACCGCTTTCGATCTTGCGCCTTATAGTTTCGCTGGTCAGGCCTTCAATCTTGGCGAGCTTTGTAGCTGAAACCCACAAGATAAATTCACCTTTTAATGATTTATCTTGTGTCTAACGTAATTGATTTTGCGATTGTTGCAATTTTATTTGACTGTCAGGGTCCAGTCTTCAAGTAACAATAAATGGCCAATCCTGTAAAACGCCTTATCATTTGTCACCAATACACTTGCTTCTGCCTTGGAATGGGCGGCAATCAGCATATCCATGTTACCCAAGGACTTGCCCTCATTCTCGCAAGCTGTACGAAGTTCAGAATAAGCTTTGGCAGCCTTGGAATCCCAAGGTAAAATCTCAACCCTGAGCAAAAACTCATTTACCGCAACGGCAAGTTGTGTGGCCTCTGGCTTTTTTGCCAGACCCTGTAGCAGCTCAGCTTCAGTAATAGCAGACAGGCATACATTGACCATGGGAACACTCAGCAAGTGCTCGCGTATTTGTGCAGATTTACCTTTGATGATGTAGCTGACCGTATTGGTATCCAGCATATAACGAGTTGCTTCAGGCATTAAAAGAGATCCCGTTCCTGCGGTGCTTCATTATCGCGCTCCTTCATAAAATCATCAGGAACGTTTATATTGTCCAACATTTTAAAAAAGCTCGCCCAGCTTCCAGGCTTTTTGGAAATGACCAGATCACCCGTTTCAGGATCACGCCGAATATATACCTCATCGCAATCGAACCGGTAGATAGCGGGCAACCGAACGGCCTGGCTTCGACCATTCATAAATAATTTGGCGGTGTGTCTCATACCCAGCTCCATGCGATCATTCCAAGTTTTATAAATTTATATTAATAAGTGTGATATATCAAAATATATCACACTTATTTTTACTAACCCCTGCTTATCAAGTGCAATTTGCTGTCATCCAGCATGACGTATTGATCCAGCATTTTAACCAGACCGTCGGCGCCCTGAAGCAACTGGTTAAACTCATTGACCTCAATGCGCTGGTCGCCCAAAGCCACTTGCCAGTTAAACTGCAAAAGCTGGTCAAGGTTCATATAACTGACGGCATTATCACTGTCACTTTTTGACAATGACAAACTGAGCTGAGGGTACACCAGCTTTTGCAGTCGTTTGGGCAGTACCAGCTGAATACCCAGCATTTGCAGGGCAGGTAGGGTTTCCCTGAATATGGGTGTGAAGGCCTGAAGTGTGTAATGCAGCGGGCGGTGTTTTTTTTGGGTCTGGTAAAGCTGTTCTATAGCAGGCATATAATCTGCCAGTAATGCCAGGTCGGTCAGCACGCTTACTTTGGTTTCAGATAATGAACCCTCTTTAAACAGTTCGGGCAGCGTCAACATGGTCTGCTTCTGTTCAACCCTGATATCTACCGATAGCTGGTCAGCTATCTGGTCATCTGCTTCCGGGCTATCCACTTCTTCCACCAGCAGGTGCAGACGGTGCGCCCGCTCTCCCAGTGATAGCCGGTTCAGCCAGTTGCGAATGACCTTGGGGTAAGCCAGCGTTTCAAACTGGTTAAACAGGCAGGGTGATCCGGCAAAAAAACAGACGACAGATATCTTCTTCCCAGTATTTATCGGGCGCTGCTTCCATGGCCTGTTCCATAAAGAAGCTGATGACGGCGTTGATGGCCAGATGGATCTGGGTTTGGCTGTCTGCATAATGCAGCTGAGGCTTTTTGCGGTTTTTCTGCGTTGTTTCTAATACCACGAAATCCGGTGGACACACGTCGTAGAATATCTGTAGCTGGTTTTTCACCGGTTCACTGAGCAGTGCTGGTTGCCACTGTATCAGCGTCAGGTCATCCTGTTGCATAAAGACGGCCGGAATAGAAGCATGTTGCTGTACCAGCTTGACACTCAGGCGATAGAGCCACTGCCAGAGCAGAGCTTTGTGAAAATATCGGCTACGTTCAGGGCTGTGAATATTGCGTAACGATGCCAGCAGACTGATCCATTCGTTCGGTTCCGATACAGCCTGTCCATTATCTTTGCTTCGGGCTGAGTGGAAACAGCCATTCTTGTCGATCACCAGCTGGGTCAGGCTGAAGTCAGCAATATCCAGCGTATTTTCCGTCGCCTGTTGTTTTTCGTATTGGCTGACATAACGGGCGCTGCGTTTGTAAAAGTCAGTCAATACGGTTTTAAATTCTTTGCCATAAAACAAGGGTTTTGGTGTGAGAATGCCCTGAATCCTCTCACCCAATGGCTCAATGGTGGCCAGATCCAGCAACTCAAAGGTTGGGGCTTTTGGCAACTGCCAGTCTTCAGACACTGGCTCGCGTTGCCAGAAAGACATCACCTGTGGCGGTGTGTCGGCCTTCGCCAGGGACATGCCGGTTTGTTTTTCAATAGCTTTGGATAAATCCATACCGTGAAGCTTGAACACCATAAACGGGTCTTTATCAATCTCATTGGCGATCAGGTAGATGACGGCGGCAATATGTTTGCATGGCATTGCCCAGTCAGGACAGGAACAGCTGGCTTTCATATCATCCCAGTGTTTGGGAAACAGGGGGATGTTCTGTTTTTCCATCAACGTCAGCATCTGAGCGGGGAGTTGCCGGTTCAGTAACTTAGCGAGCAGGGCCGGACTCTGGCTGACGGCCATTAAAATGCTTTGTTGCTGGTTAGTGGTAAAACCCGGTAGATGAACCTTGACCCTGTAGGGCCTTGGTTCTCTTCCCCGAACATCTGCATGAGTTGAGGTGCCTTTAAGCTCAATGTTGGATACCGAGCCATTACCGGCATAGCGGCGCCCACGGGGCAGACGGTTGCTGTAATCAATGCCGTTAAAGGCTAACAGCCATTGTTCGCCCCACCAGGTTTGACCGTAGTTTGTTGTCATTAGTTTGTTGCCATTAGTTTGTCATCTCATTATTTGCGTAACTGGGCTACTGTAGCGTTTTTAACAGGGTATTGCTTACTCAGGTAACGGAAAGAACTCAGTTCGTAGATGGGTTGCTCATTCTGATGATAGTTTTCTTTCAATTTGATTGGATACAGTAATGTCCAAAATCTCGTATTTTACCTAAAAATAGCTATAATAGTATCCATGTTCCATGGATGTGACTCACTATGAGCTTATTGTCATTATTAACACCCACTGATGTTCAGCAGCAGCTGGCCACTGCGGTTATGGACAGAAGAAAGGCAAAAAAATGGTCCCGACAGAGTCTGGCAGAGCGGAGTTCTGTGCCAGCATCAACGATCAAAAAATTTGAGTTAACCGGGCAAATATCGTTGCGGCAGTTCATTTTGCTCTGGCAGGCGGTTGATCAGCTGGAAGCCCTGGTTGCATTGACAGAAAAAGCCGAGTCTATGCCTGTTAGTATCAGCGAGGTATTAAAAACATGAGGGTTCGAAAACTCAGTGTACATCGCAGGTTCAGTGACGGGACAAAGCATAAAGTCGGTGAGTTGGCTCAGAATCAACAGGGTATTTTCTTTCAATATGATGAGAGCTATCTCAGTCGTTTTCATAGTTTGTCTCCTTTCACCTTGCCCTTTGAAGCTACCTTGAGTCGCGGGCCCAGACAGCCACACCAAGGGTTACAGGGAGTTTTTGCCGATTCTCTGCCTGATGGCTGGGGCTTGCTGTTGATGGATAGAGCCTTCCGACAACAGGGCATACTTCCACATCAGGTAACCCCGATGGATCGTTTGGCATTCATCGGTGAGAGAGGGATGGGTAGCCTGAGTTATACACCGGCTATGGATCATGCCACTGAGAATGATCACTCCTTATCAGACATTGCGCTGTTGGGACAGGAGGCTCAACAGGTTTTTGAAGGTGAGACTGAAGATATATTACCTGTCCTGGCTCAGGCTGGTGGTTCGGGGGGGGCCAGACCCAAGGTATCGGTATGGCTTGATTCCGATAATGCCCGCTATGTCAGCATTAAGCCACAAAGTCACCTAACCCCCTGGTTGGTAAAATTTACTGCCAAGAGTCTTCCCCTCGGGCATGAAGAAAGCCTGTGTGAAGCACTCTGGTTAACTCTGGCAAAACGAGCTGGATTGACGACACCGCAATGGCACCTTATTCATGATACTGGAAACTCTGGTGCAAAAGCCTGGCTGGCATTGAAGCGATTTGATTGTTCAGACCACCCGTCTCAGCAAGGGCATTTTCATATGCAAACACTGTGTGGTCTTATGGATGCCGATTTTCGGCAACCCTCAATGGATTATGAGGATTTGCTGAAAGTGAGCCAGATATTGTGCCAGAATCCGGCAGTGGCACAGGAGCAATTTGCCAGGGCCATATTCAACTTGTTTGCTATGAATCAGGATGACCATACGAAAAACTGGTCTTTTTTAATGGATGACCATGGTCGTTGGTCACTGGCACCTTTTTATGACGTAACTTTCAGCCCAACACCCTACAACAACCACATGACAGCCTATATGGGATACGGTTCCCAGCCGCCACTAGAGGTCATACAGAAACTGGCCAGCCAGGCAAATTTTGCAAACTGGAATCAAGCCAGACGAGTGATCGAGCAAGTGGTTGAGTCTGTGCACAGCTGGAGCGATCAGGCCGGATTGTTCGACATCAAGGCGGATACCCAAAAGCTGATAGGTAAACAGTTACGTGAAACCTGGCGGGCTAATAAAGGTTTATTCAGTTGAAACCAGCATCCAATCTGATCGGTCAGCCCTTGCCAGCTGATCAATTTAACTTTCTTTTTGTACTTCCTGCCAGTGTTTAAACTGGGATGGTCTTAAACCGTAACGGGCTAATACACCTTCGTGTAAACGACGTAGTTCTTCAATAATCAGCGATGACAAATCTGAGCGTGAGGCTTCTTCAATCTCTTCTGGTAACAGGGCTTTAATCAGATCTACAGGATCGGAATCCGGAGTGAGAACTATTTCTTTAACCGTTTTTTTAACCAAGTCCCGATGTTTAAGTCGCAGGGGATCAGGCTCAGCCAGTTGTTGTTTGATCGCCAGATATTCCTGCGTTGAGCGTTCATAAGCCCATAGATAGAGATCACGTAACAATTCAATCCGGGTCATTTCATAGACGCCCAGAGTCGCACAGCTATAGGCTTGTTCCGGTACATCCAGAAAAGTAAGAGGGCAGAGATTGGCCCGGATTAATGGCAGGTTAGCTGCCAGACGTGATGTCCGTTTGTTCACGTCAGCAAAAGGTTGCAGATAGGGCAGGTGGACCATCATGAAAAAAGACTGCTCAAACGGATCTTCAATCTGACTGGCTTTTTGCAACAGAATATCAAGCAGTTCACTGATAATGACTTCGCCAGCCAGTGGCCTGAAAACACTTTTACCTATTTCTACCTGATGCTGTCGAATCCGGCCTTCATCGGCAGGGTTAGGTAACAGGTTTTCGGACAGTAAACTGTGAAGGTTTAATAGGGTAAAGCGGTTGTATGAAGCGGTTTCTGCATTATCAACCAGCAACTCTATGGCTGTTTTATGATTCAGAATCATCTGTGTCTCGATAGCTGCCTTTCCTTGAGCTGCATGACCGTCTTCTATAAGCCGGACAGTATCAAGACGGCTGTAGGTATTACCCTCCAGATGACTGGATGCCCAGGATAAGTCAATCAGGAAACGGTTCAGAATTGCACGACCGTATGTGCCAGCGGGTTGTGATGTTTGCTTAGTGTCGCCCATGCGCCAGAGCTGATGGCGTATGGGAGCTGATAAGTAGTAGGTGTTGTTGGGCTGGTATATGTCCAGAAATTCTCGCTGGTATCCAATGGGTTGTCGGGCTTCGAAAGGTTGCTCTATATAAGACAGAATATCCTTACTGTCTGGCGACAGTGGAATAAATGCAGGAAATTCGTCAGATTGATCATTATCCTGATTTGCCTGAGATAGACTAAATACCTGATATTGCCTGCCCCGTCCCTCACCAAGAGCAGTAATCTTGCTTTCGGCCAGTAAACTGTTTAACCAGCGCTGGGTTGTTCGGCGGGTAAGATTTGGGTGAGCAGCAAGCAGTTCAGAGATAGAGACTGGCTTGTTGGCTTGCATGATAGCCTGGTATAAATCATCGAGAGTATTCATGAATGTGATGCAACTTTGAAGCTCTTTGGCGCGATTATGGCGTATTGTATCTAATTGCGCCATAATTGCGCCATCGCTTTGGCGCGATTGCAGAGTTTTCTGCGCTTACATGGTTGTGTTCTTTAACCTAACCTCGCTTGTATTTAACACAGAAGAGCTGTCTGTTCTTAACGTTTAGGTTTCCACTTCCACATTTTTCCCATGAAGCTCGTGATACAGAGGATGGCCTTTGATAATTTCATCTATATCATCGAGGTCAGCACTCCCGCAAAACCCAATTTGCAGCACCTTTTCCAACTTGTGATAGCAACATCTCGTGGTTGTCTGAAGCTTACGCTCTGGCGGGACGAAAACGCCTGGTTACGCCGCACCGCTGCGGGCAGCAACGGGCGAAAGCATCTGGTTATTGAGAGTCATGAATCAAAAAAGATGCCATCAATCCTGAGACGGAGGGGTTGGCTCATGTGGCAGATACTCGCTTAGCCCTTCATCGAGCCCGCCGTTGTATAGATCAATACATTGACGTGTCTGTTCAATCAGATCTCCGATTTCACGATATTCTTCACCACTATCATTTCGTTTAGGGCTGCTTGGTTCTGGTCCAAAAGCAGGCCTGAGAAAACCTGAATAAAGCAGTAAGGCTTTGTAAGTGATAGTGCCTTTTTTCATGTTGATCATCATTTCAGCATCCCAATATTCAGGAGTTTCAGATAAACTACAGACATCAATATGTGAATGGTCATAACATTTATACTTTTTTTTGCTTGCTCCAGCTTCAGTATCTTCTTCAGAAGCTTTTCCTTCATCATCACTGCTGTCACTAAATCCACCCAAAGCATAGTCACTATCATAATTATGATAATCAGGGCCTTCGACTACTGCTGATCCTTGATTACGACCAAGATTGGCTCGGCCCAGATAATAAACTTTATCAGTGTTGAAGTGCGTCCGAAAATATTCAGTCAACAATTGCAAAACAGACGTAAAGTAAGCCTTACTCCTGGCCCCCATTTCAATGAAATTTGATGGTCGGAGTCTCATATCAGGGGGAGTATTCACTGCAGTAATTTGGAACCTGGCGGTCACTCTCAGCTGACCATCAACAGTCTGCTCGTCAATTCCCAGAAATCCGTCAGATGAATGGTGATCCCTGTTAAATGACCATAATGAAAACTCTTCAAGATTGAAAAGGCTTCTGGAGGAGCTCCCCCCTATAAAGGTTTTGAACATTTGCATGAGCGCTAATTCTGTCAAAGGCAGGTAAGCGTCGTATCTGTCATCTCCGGAATAGCCTGTACAAGGAAGCATCATGGTAACCAGGACTAACACTAACCGAATACCTTGCTTCATGTTATCGGGCCTTTCTCAGCAATGCGCTCATTGAACTTGAGTTCGATTTAAAAAAGACAAGAGCCCCGGCGATTTAACCATCTTTCGGTTGCAGACTATAGATAGCTGACAGGGCTCCTGCGCCTATGATGAGTGTATTCTATGATGTTGATGGTTTCTGTCTGGTTTTAAACAAGAATGACATAAACAACCAACATGCAATACCAAAAGACCTCCTGTTATATCGAAAACCCGCCGTATCTGGCGACAGAAACTTTAACCAGCTTCCAACCATGATCTATGGACTTGTTTCTTTGGTTGCTTTGATGATGGTCATTTTTATTTGGAACCTTCTGGGCTGGGTGTTGTCTAATTTTTTTAAGGTTTCACAAAAAGGGTCTAGAGTCCATGAAAAATAAATTTACGCTAATGATATTGATGGCAACACTGGCAATTAGTGCGGAGGCTGTATCTGAAACTTGCGATATAGTTTTTGCTCATAATAGAGTGAATATAAGCACTCTTGATAAAGCTGAACTACTGGCAGCTCTTTATAATAGAGCTAAACCTCAAGGATTGGGAATGCTCCACTATGATCCTGCTCCAATGACTGTAGATCAAGCCAAAGAGCTATTAAGCAAGCGAGCTTCTCATGAATTATATTTTGATTATCTCGCTGGGCGTGTAATGAAAATTGATATTAGTTCTGATGTTATGAAAACACGTTTATACAACAGGGATAATGGAGAAAATGCAGCAGAAAAGGTAGCTTGCGCATTAAAACCATCCAAAAAAGATGAGTTCTGACATTAGAAATCCTATCAAATCGCCTGTTATTACGCAGCCATTTGAATCCAATATGTTTATTGGGTTCAAATGGTTTTTCATGTTTTAGTAGCATTCGTTATTGATTGCAACATGACGCCAGTTTCAGAGTCTGTGCCACAGGGATGAATTAAATCAGGGAGTTAATATGGATATTTCAGGCTTAGCCTCTAAAAGGATGAAAATTGATGTACAAAGTAAAAGTGAAGATAAGTGTTTTCATGGCTTTGCACAGGGATGTATACCAAAAGCTCATATGTTCGAGTTTAAAGATAAAATTGATGGTGGCGCATGCGGTGATGTGTATCGGTCAAAGTGCGTAACTGAACGTAAATGTGATATAGCCATAAAAGTTATTCCTTTGATAGGTTGGAAAGCGGAGAATGCTATTGATGAGAAAAAGACGATACAAACCTTAATAGCCAATCCCCACCCTAATATTGTTGAATACTTTGGCGTTCTGGAAGAAGATGACAAAATGTACATTGTGATGGAATTAGGGAAAAGCAACCTCTATCAATTTTTAGATGAAAACTTCTCAAAATTATCAGTTTCACAATTTCATGAAATTATTTTCCAAGTTCTTGAGATTTTAAATCATCTTGAGTCGATAAGTGTTACGCAAAGGGATTTCAAACCTGAAAATATGATTTGTCTGAAAAATAAAATAAAATTAATCGATTTTGATAGCGTCCATAAAAAAGGAACACGTTTTTATGAGCCTCCATCATCACGCCTTATCAATGCTGCACTATTTTTATCAAAAATACAGTTGAAAATAAAATGTGGCGCTCTAAACGATAAATATTACGAGTTAACTTATAAGTTTAACGATGCTTGCTTCTCAGATGATTTCAACGAGTCTGATGCAAAAGCTTTATCTGAGGATCCTGATATCTGGCATGATCAGCTTCCTTTAGAAACACGACAATTATTAAGCAGAAGTTTCATTAATGAAGAGTCTAAGCAAAAACAAGTTATAAAAATGCGAGACAAAATTTCACCCAGGAGCGAGCTTGTTTTTTAGAACCTGTAACCTTTGCAGTAAGGGTGGCGAACACAACATGCCAACCCTTTGCCTGTATTTGTTATCCTGGCAGCCCCGCCGTCAGCGACAATGTTGATAGAATTTCGAACGAGAATAGAGCAACTAAAATAGTGCTATCTCCGATCACAGCCAAGGCTAGCGTGGATTTTGGCTCGTGAATCATCCACTGGAAAAATAGAAAAAACTTTCACACTTCTTCCGACTAATGCCAAAGGCAGTCGACTGGATTTTTTTTTAGGCTTTGCTATATACTCTGAACACTTTTGATTTAGTAAATAAAAATGCGTTTACTTACCTTTTGCCTATGTTTTTACTCAAGCACTTTGTTTGCTTATTTCGAAGAAATTCACATAGAGAATATTGTGAGAATTAATTCTGTATTGCTCCCAGTTATAACAACCATTAATTACTTACAGCTTAAGGAGCACTATAATCTGGGATTCGATCAGAATATCAGGCCTTTTCACCTTACGACGTTGTCAGTAATTTCAACAATTCTTACGAAAGACTACCTGATTGATAGAATATTTGCTTCAAGACATCTTGATCGTAATTCCAGATCACTGAAACCAAAAATTATTAAAAGTAATTATGCTTATGGCATCATTTTAGAATTTGAATTACTGAATAAAACATTATTGCAAAGTGAAAATAATTCAGACTGTATTCAGATATTGAACAATTCAATTATTTACCCTGTTTCTATTGACGGAAAATTAAAGTTAAGCATAGATTTAAAAAACATATCATCAGAGCATAACCTCATGCATTTAGATTCAACATATGGCCAAAAAGGGGATTGGTGGTTTGAAACTTCATGCATGTCAAATAAAGATAAAAATTTAGAAAAAGAGGAAAAAGCAGAAAAAGCAGTTAGTGTTCTTAACAGGTTTGTTTTAACAAATGTTTGCATTGAGCTAAAGAATCCCGAGAAATTATTGCAAATTGAAATTTTATCAAAATACAGTCTAAACGTAGTGACGGGAGAAGGGCTCAGTAAGTTTATGACTATCAATATGGGTAACAAACGAGCAAAAACCCAGCTGTTAAATATTTGTAATTTACAGCATGGGTACTTTGAACTTTACCATAGCAATGAGCCTGATATTAAATCAGCGTTGCAAGATTACATCTTGAACTTACATTTTCTGGAAGCTGATAACGAGAGAGAAAAGAGCTGGTTGAATACATTGTACATTTTAGGTCATTCTTTTGGCTATGGAATTGTTACTTACGTGTTTTCATATTTTGTTGACTACGCAAGCTTTTATCTTTTGGCTGAAAGTTGTGCAATTTGTTTAAACCAAGTCCAATACCCGGGAGCATCAGCTTGTGTGTACCACTGGTTTTGCACACTGTGTTTAAGTAAAGCGAGAGCAGAACATCCTCGAAGCTGCCCATTATGTGGTATATAAATGCCTCACGCTTGTAGCAAGGGTGGCATACACAGTGAGCCAACCCCTTATATCCTCACCGACATGCCCAAGAATTTGTCGCAGATTTTCCTTCCTCTTACTTTTTCCTACTTTTTCTTGTAGAAGGTTCACGCTATTGACTCAGCCATTGGGTGTAGTCGGTTTTGTATAAATCAGTCATTGTCAGCCTCCGGCAGCCAACCTTCAGTCGTCGATATTGACGCCATTTAGCGGATACCAGTCTTCAGTCATTATTTGCTCGTAAGACCACGGGCACTGATCCGGGAAACTATTTTCATTTAACTTTTGATTTTTATTAACATAAATATTCATTTCTTTAATCGCATCTTTTTTACCGTCAGGATATGTACTGTTTAGTACATCTTCTATTTGTGGTTTTAGACAAGGATTATCCGCAATAAGTTTGTTAATGTTGTTTCTTGATCTGTTGATAGTAATTAACCATACCCTTGGTACTCTTTCAGTTGCTACAGTGCCTATTAATACACTTGTTTGATAATCACATTTCAGAAGATGAGTTATCAAAGTAGCTAAACGATTTTTTAACTCACGAATATGGTCCTTAATGCCCAACTCCAGCTCCCCCATCAAATTCTCTATGTCAAGCTGGTCAAACTGTCGCTGAGCAAGTAGCTCCCGCTGTAGGGTAAGCCATTGGTGATAATCTTTGTCATACAAGTTTTCCATAAATACCTCCATTGCCCTAACACTGTAGGCAATTAACAGAAGGGAATCAAAATGAATTACCAAAGCACAGATGCCTTTTTCAATATCGACAGACCGGGTCCAGTCTCTGCACGCAAGAGCGTTAATAACTTCCTGCTTATTCATCATCAAAATTGACATAAGCATCGGGGGCAAGATTCTCAAACCGGGTGTACTGGCCAATAAAGGCCAATCTTACTGAACCGATAGGGCCGTTACGCTGCTTACCAATGATGATCTCACCAATACCCTTAAACTCGGTATCCGGGTTATAGACCTCGTCACGGTAGATAAACATGATGACGTCGGCATCCTGCTCAATCGCTCCGGATTCACGGAGGTCGGAGTTGACCGGACGCTTGTTGGGGCGTTGCTCCAGAGACCGGTTAAGCTGAGACAGCGCAATCACCGGTACGTTGAACTCCTTGGCGATGGCTTTCAGGGATCGGGAAATTTCCGAAATTTCGTTGGTACGACCTTCGCTGAAACCGGGAATCTGCATCAGCTGCAGATAGTCGATCATAATCATGGCCATGTCACCATGCTCACGAACCACACGACGGATACGGGAACGCATTTCTGAAGGACTGATGCCTGCGGTGTCATCAATAAAACAGCTGTGAGCCAGAGTCTTAATTTCGTGTTCAGAAAGCTTTTCCCTGCCAAAAACGGGCAGCGTCCTCAAATGAGCGCTTACTGCCCAACAATATGTCGCAGATTTTCCTTCCTCTTACTTTTTCCTACTTTTTCTTGTAGAAGGTTGTCTTGAGGTAGTCTTCCGTTAGTTCAAAGTGCGGCTCGTTCCCGTTATATTGTTTCAGGAGAGGTACGATTTTAGTTCGCACACCCATTCCCCTGGCATCGACATAGCCGTAATCCCTGAGAACCTCAACTACAATAGGATTTCTCGGAGAGCGCTGACCCGCCAACATTTTTTCGATGGTCATAGAATTCTGTAAAGTGCCGGGGCTGATTAATTCCAGACGGTCATTATAGATACCTATTTCAATATCGACAGACCGGGTCCAGTCCCTGTGCGCAAGAGCGTTAATAACCAGTTCCCTTACAGCTGCTTTAGGGTAGTACCAGCGCCTTTCCCTGCGAAAGTGACTGTCTATTTCTCCAGACTCTTCGCTGATATAGGGTTCAATCAGATCAACGAGCCTCTCAATAAGCCCAAAGTGCATCTCTGACAAACGACGCTCACCCGCTTCATCTTCTTTCCAGAGTCCAACCAATGGAAAATCCAATATCTTGTCAATCTTCGATTGATAGGTTTTATCTTCTCCATCAAACGCAACTACCCTGATTCCGGACTGCCTCAAATAACGTCTGGGGGAAGTACCAAACAATACCATACCCGCAACAGTACAAACTGGAGAGCTGATACCCTCAGCCATAAACCCTAATCCAATTAACCGATTAACCCATGAAGACTTATTCTGGGGAATATCAGGGTCTGCGAGAACATTTTTCAGATAATCAGACAGTCGTTCATGATCCAGAGAGTTATAGCTGGAGCCTGCTACAGGCAAAGCTTCGGTATGGAGCATTCCGCCGCTGGCAAACAATCTTGCCTGTTGCTCTCTTGTGGCTCTTCTGGATGTTGAACCAACCCGAATAAAGACATCTTCACGGCCTTTATGCCTTAACACATAGGGTTTTGATACCCCTTCCGTAAAGCTGACCACAGCAACACGGTTATCAGAATCAAGCTGAACTTCTTCGTAGTAAGGCAGTAACATGGGATGAACTTTATCTGCAATAGCGTTCATCACCCATTCTTCTAGTCTGTCTCGTGCTATACCGCTAATGGAGCCGTCATCTTCCACACCCAGTAGCAGCATACCTCCTTTGAGGTTAGCCATCGCTACTACTTCTTCAGCAAGCTGCTCAGGACGAATATCATCTCGCTTGAATTCAACGCCTGAGTTTTCGCCATTGGCAATAATTTCCAGTAGCTCTGATTTGCGCATATTCAATTAAATCCGTACTTTTTACGACGTTGATTAAAGGCAACCTTTCCTCCTTCGAGAATATCAGTCGCAAATTTCTGAACAGGTTCGACACCTATAACTTCCTGCTTATTCATCATCAAAGTTGACATAAGCATCGGGGGCAAGATTCTCAAACCGGGTGTACTGACCAATAAAGGCCAATCTTACTGAACCGATAGGGCCGTTACGCTGCTTACCAATGATGATCTCACCAATACCCTTAAACTCGGTATCCGGGTTATAGACCTCGTCACGGTAGATAAACATGATGACGTCGGCATCCTGCTCAATCGCTCCGGATTCACGGAGGTCGGAGTTGACCGGACGCTTGTTGGGGCGTTGCTCCAAAGACCGGTTAAGCTGAGACAGCGCAATCACCGGTACGTTAAACTCCTTGGCGATGGCTTTCAGGGATCGGGAAATTTCCGAAATTTCGTTGGTACGACCTTCGCTGAAACCGGGAATCTGCATCAGCTGCAGATAGTCAATCATAATCATGGCCATGTCACCATGTTCACGAACTACACGACGGATACGGGAACGCATTTCTGAAGGACTGATGCCTGCGGTGTCATCAATAAACAGTTTTTTGTCCTTGATTTTCTCCACCGCTGACACCAGCTTCGGCCAGTCGTCTTCTTCCAGCTTACCGGAACGCACTTTGCCCTGATTGATTCGGCCCAGAGAGGACAACATACGCATCATCAGCTGCTCAGAGGGCATTTCGAGGCTGAAGACCATGACGACTTTTTCGGTATTTAGCAGGGCGTTTTCGACCAGGTTCATCGCGAACGTCGTTTTTCCCATCGACGGCCTGGCAGCAACAATAATCATATCCGACGGCTGCATACCCGAGGTCATATTGTCCAGATCACTAAAGCCTGTGGTGATACCGGTGATGGCATCACCAGCGTTAAAAAGCTCATCAATTTTCTGAACCGTGTTGTCCAGGATTTCCCGAACACCCACCGGGCCACCGGTTTTGGGGCGCTCTTCAGCGATGTTGAAAACCAGTCGTTCAGCTTCATCCAGTACTGTCTGGCTGTCCCGACCTTCCGGATTGTAGGCGCTTTCAGCCATCTTCTGACTGGCATTGATCACCTTTCTGAAAACAGAACGCTCCTGAATGATGCCGGCGTAAGCCTCAATATTGGCAATACCGGCAACATTGGCCACCAGCTCGGTGATGTACACCATACCACCGGCCTGTTCCAGTTCGTCCTGATTCTCCAGGGTGGCGGCCAGTGTCAGGGGGTCAAAGGGAAGCGTCTCATTCGCCGATTTAGCCATCGACGAGAAAATAATTTTGTGACGGGGATGATAAAAGTCGTCAGCCGTGATCTTGTCGGCCACTTTATCCCAGGCTTCATTATCCAGCAGCAGGCCACCGAGCACAGACTGCTCCGCCTCAATGGAATGAGGAGGGGTCTTCAGGCTTACGGTTGCTTCATCAATGGGCAGTTCGCTTTCTTGGGGCAGTGCTTCCAGCATGATTCATGAATACCAAAATCGGAGCTTACAGAATACAGCAACTTGATGGGTGACTAAACTCTTGATTAAAACCGCAACGAGCGCAACGCTCGCTGTTATGGCTAAGGTTCAAGCTACCTTGTCAAACACTTAAGAAAGACATTTCTGGCACCGTTGATATCACGATCAACGGTGAAGCCCTCACCCTTAATAATTTTGGAAGAACCTAATTTTTCGTCAATGGTACCGTTCCATGATCGAGTCTTGGATGTATAGGCTTCGTTGCAATCAACCACATGCTTTCCATACTTTTTTGCGTACCACTTAAGCCGCTTTTTGAATGGGTAGTGATTGAGGTCAAGCATCTGGCGGCAGGTGTTACGGCGAATGGTGCGAACCTTCTTATCTTTGCGTGTGACCATACCTCTTGTCTCAAAGGTTGGCAAAAATACAACGTCGTACTTCGACACCAACTCGAACGCCAGCCGGTTATGCAGATCAAGAACAATGTCATCCTTTTTGCATTTCAGCCGGTCAATTTCCCTGTTGAAATGAATAATCCGATCTCTTGCCCACTGGGGCATATCGGGGAACTCAACGCCCTTCTGCGTGTTCAGGATTTTTTGCTTTTGACTGATCAAGCTGTCCACTTGCTTCATCAGTGGGAACAGCTTTGTTTTTGCAACGTTATTACCCGCTATCAACGCCTCTTTTTCGCTGTAGCAAGTGGCAAAGGTGCGAACTCCGGGGTCAACTCCAACGCATCTAACCTTCCCTTGGATTTCGGGATTTAGTTCAATATGTTGTTGAACCTGAATGAACCAGCGACCTTTGTCGTAGGTTATGACACAAGACTTGCCAATCGCTTCTGCTGGCACATCTTCTGTCAGGTGAATCTTGCCAAGAGCCTGTACGCAGGGATTTAATCCCTTTGGCAAACGGTCAATAGAGAATGAGTGCCTGCTACCTTTGCGGCTTTTGAAACTGATTTCTGCAAAGCCCTCTTTAGCTCCCTTGAGCTTCTTGTTGTGCTTGCAGACCGCTTTGAATGTAGCCGCTGCCGCCAGTGTTCCATTATCAGAAACAAGCGAGTTATAAGCCCTGCCACTTTCTTTTTGCTCTTGCTTCACTTGAGCTTTAATGGCAGGTCGCATGTTGATGAATTTTCCGCTGGCATCTTTATAGTCATCGTTGCGGAAACGCTCAACAGCAAGGTTGTACGACCTGCGATAGAGTATCAGGGCATCGTGATAGGCTTGCTCATTCTCTGGGTAAAACCTGATCTTTTTTGACGCTACTATCTTTGCGTCCTTTGCGTCTTTTAGCAGATCGCTTCCCGTAGTGGCTATTGCAGAATGAGGTAATGAAACCGATAAGCTCTTGGGTGTCGAATGACTCACTGGCGTTATCCGGGTCATCCAAAACCTCGATGTGTCCTCCCGATAATTCAACAAGCCATTTGATGAGTCCAAACCCTGATCGGGCAAGGCGATCTTTTGTGGGGCGATCTTTTGTGGCAACCACAATATGGGTTGGATTTCCGCACACCGGTGATTCCAGAATGGTTTGCAGTCCTTTTCGCTTAAAGTTGAAAGCACTGGCAATGTCGCTGATAAATTCTGCGTCAGGATGTTTTTGGAGTAAGATATGCTTTTGCGTGTCGATGCTGGATTTTTGCTTTCCAGAACTGACTCTTGCATAGCATATCTTCCTTTACTGGCTAATGAATATGCGGAAGTGACCACCACTGGTTTGCTTCACTTTTTCGTAGTGACCGCTTTCGATCTTGCGCCTTATAGTTTGGCTGGTTACGCCTTCAATCTTGGCGAGCTTTGTAGCTGAAACCCACAAGATAAATTCACTTTTTAATGACTTATCTTGTGTCTAGCAGCCTGTCGGACTTAAGACTGTCCTACTGCGGTTGCAATAAATTGGTCTAAAAATCCCTGTTTCTTCGTCAAATAGCTCGCTATTCTCCTCAGAAACAGAGATTTTTATCCTCAATTTCTTGCAATCCTCGCTACGGACGCTTAAGTCCGACAGGCTGCTAGCGTAATTGATTTTGCGATTGTTGCAATTTTATTTGACTGCTGAAGCATTCGATTTGATTGAGGGTGAATCCCAAGTGTCCAGAACAGTCAGGGACTTGTCATAATTTCTCCATAATGAAACGCTATAGTGACCATTTTCAAAGAATCATAAAGGAAGAATCACTATGGGCCTTGGCGGTATCAGTATCTGGCAACTGTTAATCGTACTTTTGATCCTTGTCATGCTGTTTGGCACCAAACGACTTAAGGGTCTTGGCAGTGACCTGGGTGGAGCGATCAAGGGCTTCAAGAAGAGCATCAGCGATGACTCAAGTTCAGCAGAAATCCCTGCGGGCAATAGCCAGGACACCGAAAAGAGCAGGGAACTGAGTCATAACAAAGCCTGAGGACTTCAGCGTGTTTGATATTGGCTTTGCCGAACTGCTGGTTATCTCAGTGCTCGCCCTGGTGATTCTGGGGCCTGAGCGCTTGCCTTACGCGATAAAAACCAGTCTGCAGTGGATCAACTATCTGCGCAGCAGCGCCAGCACTATAAGAGAAACGGTCAATAGAGAGCTAAAGGTCGATGAGATCAAGCAGGATCTTCAGCTGGAGGAGCTGAATCAACAGGTTCGATCTCTAAAACAGGAAGCAACCGTAGCTACTGAAAACCTCTCCAAACCATCCGATTCCAAAATAAAGGCAGCCTGAACACTGCCTCTATTTGATGCCTGCCGAGACATTTATGAAGACTGAAACCCCAACGGTTCAATCGGAACAACCCCTGATTCAGCATCTGCTTGAGTTACGTACTCGTGTGCTGAAAAGTATGGTGATTACCCTGCTGTTCTTTGTCGGGCTGTTTTACTTTTCCAATGACATTTACGAGCTGGTTTCCGAGCCTCTGCGCCTGCTAATGCCCGAAGGCACCAGTATGATAGCCACCGATGTAGCCTCCCCTTTCTTTGCTCCGTTTAAACTCAGTCTTGTGCTCTCCCTGTTTATGGCCATTCCCTTTATTCTCCATCAGGTCTGGGGATTTATTGCTCCCGGCCTGTACAAGAATGAAAAGCATCTGGCCATTCCATTACTCATAACCAGCGTCATACTCTTTTATACCGGTGTCGCTTTTGCCTATTTTGTGGTGTTCCCACTGATCTTTGGTTTCTTTACCACGACCGGGCCTGAAACGGTCACCATGATGACCGACATCAGCAGCTACCTGAACTTTATTCTTAAACTGTTTTTTGCCTTCGGGCTGGCCTTCGAAATCCCTGTCGCAACGCTGTTACTGATCTGGTCTGGCATGAGCACCGTTGAATCCCTCTCCAGGAAACGTCCTTATATCGTGGTGGGCTGTTTTGTGATCGGTATGCTTCTGACACCACCCGACGTTATCTCCCAGAGCCTGCTGGCTGGACCTATGTGGATGTTGTTTGAACTTGGACTTTTGTTTGCCAGGATGACGCCTTTTATGAAAAAGTCTTCTTGAGAACGACCCTGCGCCAAGGTCCGTATTTATCGGGAAAGCCTGGCAAGATTTAAAGCGATAGCAGGCCATTTTCGGCCTGCAAAAAGCCATATACTTAAGCTACCAAAAGACCGATATAACTACTTGTTTTTAATATATAAAAAAGTAGAAAAAGAAATAAACCGACATTTGGCCGGAAGCTAAATAGGCAATTAGACGCTTTATAAACCGTCAAATAGACGCTAGAGTAATAGACAATTAGCCGAAACTTGAAACACCTTCTGATGCCAAATTTCCCACGCTACTTACAACCAAAAATAGAAGAGGCCTTGCAGGATACTCCTGTAGTCTGCCTGCTCGGGGCTCGTCAGGTGGGCAAATCAACTCTTTGTCGGAAGCTTTACTCTGAGCGAGTTTACCTGACCTTTGATGATGCTTCTGTATTGCAAGCCGCCAAAGACGACCCAGCTGGATTTGTACAGAACCTGCCTGAATACGTGACATTGGATGAAGTCCAACGGGTTCCAGAGCTGCTCTTTGCCATCAAGGCTGAAGTTGATCGCAATCGCAAACCTGGCCGCTTTCTGCTGACAGGCTCAGCCAACTTGATGTTATTGCCCAGAGTCAAAGAATCGCTTGCTGGGCGTATTGAAATTTTGCATCTGCATCCACTGACAGAAGCGGAAAAAGAATCAACTCCTCCCGTCTTTTTACAACGACTCTTCACACAAGCCCTGTCTGCCTCTATCAAAGGTGAGCAAAAAGAAATTCATGGTATCGCTGAACGGGTTTGTCGGGGCGGCTTTCCTGAGCCCAACACCCGCACACCCCATCGTGCAGGACAATGGTTTAATCAGTATCTTCAGACCATTATTCAAAATGATATTCGGGATATTGCCAACATCCGTGACGAAGATGAAATGCTGAAGCTGGCTGAGCTGCTATCTCTTCGTACTGGCAATCTGCTCAATACCAGTAGTATCGCCACTGACCTGAAAATACGACGCGAGACCACCGATAAATACATCGGTATTCTGGAACACCTGTTTCTCTTCTACCGTTTGCCAGCATGGCATAATAATGCTGCCAAACGCCTGATAAAAGCACCTAAAATTCATATCGCAGACAGTGGGTTGGCAAGCAGGCTGAATCGACTGAAAGCTGAAGAATGGCAGCACTATTCGACCCCCTTCGGTCCCATTCTGGAGAGTTTTGTAATACAGCAGATAAGAGCTCTGACCGAATGGCTGGATGACCCTGTCCACCTCAGTTATTACCGGGATAAAGATCAGGTGGAGGTAGACCTGGTCATCGAACACAATCGTGATATCTACGGTATAGAAATTAAAAAAGCTATCAGTATTCAGGAAAAAGACGGAGAAGGCTTAAGGCGACTTGCTGACCAGGCCGACAAACACTTTAAAGGTGGCGTATTGATTTATTGTGGTAACAATGCACTGCCACTCAAGACAAAAAACTGCATGGCGGTGCCACTGGATTGGCTCTGGCGCAATGATATATAAGTACCTGATCAGCTGGTTTTGTTCCGCCACCAGCCAATGGAAAACGACATAACAAAATGTTTTTCACAAAAAAAAGCCGATGAGCATTCCAATCATCGGCTTTGTCAAATTGGCAGTCAGGTGACGGCTATTAAACCCCCACTTCACCACCACCGTCTTTCATAACAACCACCGTGGCAGAACGCGCCCTGTTCGCACCACTTTCATCCTTTGCATCGGTTGACCCGGCGGCAGGCCAGTTCGATGGATGCTGAATATTCAGGAAGAAGCTCTGGTGATCCGGTGTAAACGCCAGACCAGTCACCTCACAACCATTTGGCCCGACAAAGAAACGCTTCAGTTGCTCCTGGTTGTCGGCGTTAACGGCTAACAAGTCCTCAGTACTAGTACTGCTTAGCTCAGATGGAATAATGGCCAGCATCTGGTCATTGGTGTTTTCATTGACACCACCGTCTGTCTGAATCCACAACAAACCACGGTCATCAAAGGCCAGACCATCCGGGCTGCCAAATTCATTGGCTTCATTCAATCCAGAGAGATTCACCAGGGCACTTTCAGATGCAAAAGAGCCGAACAGGAAGAACTCCCAGGTAAACTGGCTTGGATCAGCCCCTTCATTCCAGCGAATAATATGGCCATACTCATTTCCTTCACGAGGGTTGGCCACGTTGGTGTCGGTATCAGAATTGCCGTCCTGGTTATCACGATCAGTGTTGTTTGTCAGTGTCACATAAACAGAGCCGGTTTTCGGATCTACCGCAGTCCATTCGGGGCGGTCCATGGGGGTAGCGCCTACCAGATCAGCTGCACCCGGCGTGTTCAGGATAATTTCAGCCTGAGTCGTGAATCCTGAGATATCACCTAACCTTCCACCGTCTTTAGTGGTGGCATCGGGAGTCAGGGGCAACCACACACCCTGACCTTCCTCATCAAAGCGAGCGGCATACAAAGTACCTTCATCCATGTACTTTGCACCGGTGGCGAGACGATCTTCAGAGTCAGCATCTGCCGCGTCCCAGAGCTCTTTGGAAACAAACTTGTAGATGTACTCAAACCGGCTGTCATGGCCAGAATAGAAAACAACGGGCTGACCTTCTTCCAGTTTGCCAAATGAGCAGTCTTCGTGACGGAAGCGACCCAGAGCCGTCCGTTTAATCGCTTTAGCCTGTGGATTATAGGGGTCTATTTCTACAATGTATCCGTGACCATTAGCTTCGTTACGGAAATCCTCAGTCTCATCTCCGGAGCCCGGAGTTACATCAAAACGGGCAAACTCGCCGGTTTCGTTTTCGTCAGAAGATAGAACAGTATCCCAATCATAACGGGTCCCCCTGGAACTGATACCCAGACGTAATTGTTCTTCAGTCCAGTTAGACGGGTCATCGGAACGGGTAAAATAGCCAGGCCAGTTTTCTTCACAGGTCAGATAAGTCCCCCAGGGAGTGTGACCATTACCACAGTTATTGTTGGTGCCCCGGGCAAGGGCTTTATTCCCTTTTTCATCCGTGTATTTGGTAATCAGCAGATCACTGTCTGCCACCGGCCCGGTCAGATCCATTTCAGAGCCTGCAGTGTAACGCTTGTTGTAGTTGCTGTTTTTAACCACATCCCAGACGCCATCAGTCAGTTTGATGTGAACCACTGAAACACCATGAGCGTTAATTTCTTTGCGAACTTCCTCAGCAGGACGTACACCATTATTGTCAGTTGCCCCATTCGGATGCAGTCGCGTCTGATCAATAAACTCATGGTTTATACACAACAGACCTTCAGTACTGCTGCCTTCAAGGGGGAAGAAATGCATCCCATCATGCATCATGCCAGTAGCATTCGCCTGATCGGTGGAACTGTTGGTGCCATCATCTTTCCACTCTGCCGCTAAATCATTCAGTGGCGTTCCCCACGGCGCCAGAACCTGAGCGGAGTAGCCAGCAGGTACAGACACAGCATCGGTCTTGGAGCCGGAAATAGAGTCAAAGCCAAGAGAGAGCTCTGATGAAAAAACATCGTCAGAGTCGTCATCGTTACAGCCCGTTAAACCAAAGCTGGCCAGTGCACTAAATGCTGCCAGCGCACCCCCACGTTTCAGAACACCGCGGCGGGAGAGTTCTTTTTCCAGCACTGCCGAGATCGGCCTGTTATCACTGGAGTTATACACCGTCGGATCAAAAGTATATTTGCTCATGTAATATCTACTCGTTCAAGCCAGCTTTATTTGTTGTGTAATATCCTCTAAAGCAGGCTCATTAAACGACACAAGAATTACAGTGAAATGTATTTAAGATGACAGATTTAAAACAATCTTTTGACTGAAATGACGGCGAATGAAGAGGCAGGACAAAAGGCACATAAAAAAATACCCGTGGACCTAAGCCCACGGGTATTTTTCTATCAGGCGTGGTTACAACCGAACTTATTCAGCTTCAACGAATACCTTGATAGTCGCTGCAACGTCGGTGTGCAGCTGGATGGCGATGTCGTATTCGCCAGTAGCGCGAATGGGACCTTCGCCCATGCGAATTTCGCTCTTGGCTACTTCAACGCCAGCACCAGTGATGGCTTCAGCCAGATCACGTGAGCCGATAGAACCGAACAGCTTGCCTTCGTCGCCCGCTTTGGCGGTCAGGGTCAGTTCGATTTCAGCCATTTCAGCTGCGCGCTTTTGGGCAGCAGCCAGCTTTTCGTTAGCAGCCTTTTCCAGCTCGGCGCGACGAGCTTCAAAAGCTTCAACATTTTCCTTGGTAGCAGGCACAGCCTTGCTGAAAGGAATCAGAAAGTTACGACCGTAACCGGCTTTAACGGTTACCTTGTCGCCCAGGTTGCCAAGGTTGGCAACTCTCTCAAGCAGGATAACGTCCATCGCTAGCCTCTTACCTTATACCTAGTGCCTGTCAGCCCTGAATCTGCTTACTCACGCGGTTGCGAAAATCAAACAGACTGTCAAGACAAGCAGTCAAAACAATAACCGGGTATGCCAGTTGCGTAAGGGTGATCAACAGCATATACAGTCCAATCAACCAGAAGCTGCCCCGTTGACGCAGTTTTACCAGCCCATGGACCAGCGCCAGACCTGCAATAAACAGTGGCAACGATGCGATGGGTACCAGGGCAGTCATCACAGGTGACAGTGCCGACCCCATCAAAGTGATGGTCAGTAGACCTACCCCGACAGCTGCGGGTAACCGCACCTTGCGGAATTCTTCACCGAATCCTCCGGGGTTATAGAGATCGGCCTGCCAGGAGCGCGCCAGCATCAAAGCCAGGACACAAAACAGTATGTGCACCCAGGCCAGAGCACCCGCTACGCCGTACTCCAGGACCTGTCTCAGACGTTCACCCGGTTGCAGAGCCTCTAGACTGCTACTGCCCTGGAGACTCTTTTTCAGAAACTCCATCACAGTGCCAGCCATGACGCTGATCATCTGCGGTGATATCTGGTACATGGCAAAAGCCACGAGGCCTCCCAGCGGCACAACAGCCAACAGGGTTTTCGGCCATGAGACAGTCTGGCGCAGGACGCAAGCCAGCAACGCTGTGGTTGCCAACCCGATCAATACGCTGTACTGACCAAAGGCGGCCCAGGCTATTCCGGGTAACAAAGCCCAAATCAGGACTTTCAGTCCGTGGTCAATGCCGCGACGCAGTATCACCAGAGATACAATAGCCGCACTCAACCAGAAAAGCATGGGAATACAGGCAAATATGACCGCCAGAAACAAGGAATGTTTCGGGCTTTTCATTGCCAGTTCCGCCAGTTTACGCATCAAGCAATACCTTCAGTTCCAGAGTTTGCCGACTGATCAGTGACGATCAGTATATGGCAGCAGTGCGATGTAACGCGCACGCTTGATAGCTGTCGCCAGCTGACGCTGATAACGGGCTTTGGTACCGGTGATACGGCTTGGTACAATCTTGCCAGTTTCAGAAACATAAGCTTTCAGGGTGTTCAGATCTTTGTAATCAATCTCTTTCACGCCCTCAGCGGTGAAACGGCAGAACTTTCTGCGGCGGAAAAAACGTGCCATTGCAACGTCTCCTTGAATTCAACAAATGGTGATGTTCTTAATCCTGCCAGCCTGGGCTGAAACAGCCTTGAGCTAAAGCAGTATCAAGGACGACTTACTCGGCAGCTTCTTCAGCAGCTTCCGGAGCTTCAGCAGCTTCTTCACGACGCTCTTCACGACGATCTTCACGACGATCGTCACGGCGTTCACGTTTCTCTTCAGCCTGCATCATGATGGATGGCTCGGAAACGGCCTCATCACGACGGATCACCATGTTACGGATAACTGCGTCGTTATAACGGAAGTTATCTGTCAGTTCGTCCAGGATCTCATTGCTGCACTCGATATTCATCAGAACGTAGTGAGCCTTGTGGATCTTGTTGATTGGATAAGCCAGCTGACGACGGCCCCAATCTTCAAGACGGTGTACCTGACCGCCGTTTTCGCTGATAGCGCGTGTATAACGCTCTATCATGCCTGGTACTTGCTCGCTCTGGTCAGGATGTACCAGAAAAACAATCTCGTAATGACGCATTATTTGCTCCTTACGGGTTAAACAGCCTCCCACACTGAGTGAAACACAGGTTCCATTCACAGAGCAGTAAGGCAAGGAGATGGATCGGAGATGACAGTCACCTGAAAGATGCCTGCACACCACGCCCAGCTTACAAAGAGCGGAGGATTTTAGAGAAGTGTGACCATGGTTGCAAGAATTATAAACCGATGGCGGCCGACGTTAAAACGCATGAGAATCCGGGAATCTACTGCCTGACGCTGCTTTTTATTGAGATAGATCGACAGACCTTCTACGATATCGGTCAGTCCCGCCACTTTCTCTCAACAACTTTACTCTCAACAAATGGTCGCCAGTGGGTAAACTGAATAAATTTCTATCGATTATCGTACTTTTGCTTTCAGCCCTTCCTTCTGTTTGCCAGGCCCGATCCCATCTGACCTATGAGATTAAGGGTCTGGAAGACGGGCTGAAGCGGAATGCCGAACGCTTTCTGCAAACTTTGCCTGCTATTGAGCCCGGAGAATTGCCTGGCTATCAAAGCAGTATTCTTGAGGCCGTTCAGAAATCTCTGCAAGCCCTGGGCTATTTCAACCCAACCATTTCCATGAAGATGGATGGCAAAGATACTGACCAGCTCAAGATTCATGTTGATCCGGGACAACCCGTACTTATCCGCACCATCAAAATAGAACTGAAAGGAGAGGCCCGAAAAAACCGGTCGTTCAAGAGGATCGTCAAACGCTCCCCCCTTAAAAAAGGTACTGTCTTCAATAGCGGAGAATATGAAGAACTTAAAACGGAGCTTAACACCCAGGCCCAGTCTCTCGGTTTTTTCGACGCTCAGATGCAAACCCACAGAGTCAAAGTTTATCCACAAGAAAATGCGGCGGATGTCGAACTGGTTTTTGACTCTGGCAGGCGTTACCGCTTTGGGAACATTGTTTATAGAGAAATCCCTGAAAATACCCAAGCCCTGATCGAGAAAATGTTGACCTTCAAGCCCGGCTCAAACTATCAATCGGTTCAGCTGGGCAACCTGAACAAAGAGCTGGCCTCAACAGGCTATTTCCAGCAAATCGATATCCTCCCCATGCGGGATAAAACCGAAGACTACCATGTCCCTGTTTATATCGGTGTCATTCCCAAGAGGTATCATGAGATTGAAACCGGTGTCGGTTATTCTACTGACGAAGGCCCCAGGCTTTCTTTGACCTGGGATATCCCCATGATCAATGACAAAGGGCACAGCCTGACCAATGAGGCTCTGCTCTCAGCCCCAAGAGCCGAACTGACTTCCAGCTATAAAATCCCCTACGGCAACCCATTAACTGAATTCTATGACCTTCAGGTGGGTTATCAATATAAGCGACAGGAAGACACCATCAGTAACCTTGGATCGACGTCCATCCATAAATGGAAAAAAAACCCACATGGCTGGGACCGAGACCTGTTTTTAAGAATTCAATACGAAAGCTACAAACAGGGCCTTCAGAGTGGCGAAAGCTTTCTGGTCATCCCGGGCATTTCCATGACCCGACGCCACGCCAGAGGCGGGAAGCTCGACCCCCGGAGCGGCTACCTGATCATGTCCACGGCAGAATTTTCGGATAAGCTCTTTGCCTCTGATCAGAACTTTGTGAAGCTATGGGGCCGTACTAAAGGTTTAACAACACTGGCAGAAAAACACCGTTTCATTGGTAGAATTGAACAAGGTGCTATCTGGATAAACGACGTCAGCAAAATACCCCCTTCTATTCGTTTCTTCACTGGAGGTGACCAGACGGTAAGAGGCTATGACTATGAAAGCATTGCCCCCAAAGACGACAACGATAAATTGACGGGGGCAAAATATATGACTGCGCTCGGTGTGGAATACAATTACCAGTTTCTGGAACACTGGCGAGCCGCTGTTTTTGTTGACTACGGGACTGCCACCAATGACTACAGGGACGACTGGAAAACCGGAGTCGGCTTCGGCATCCGCTGGATAACCCCACTGGGCGCGCTGAGATTGGATCTGGCCTTCGCTGTCAGTGAACCTGGCACCCCTTATAGACTGCACTTTTCTATGGGGCCAGAAATATGAAGACGGCTCTGGGTATCTTAACCTCTCTTGTCACTCTCCTCTGCCTGATGCTGTTTTTGCTGCTGACTCATACCGGCAACCTCTGGCTGTGGAACCTGGCTCGCTCACAATTACCTGAACTTCACGGTGAATTGGTTCAGGGATCAATTTCCAACGGCCTTGTCTTCCAGAATCCAGGCTGGGTGGATCAGGATATGGCGTTCACAGCTAACCGACTCTCTTTGCAGTGGCAACCACAAATGCTGCTCGAAGGAAGACTGGTCATTGATGAACTGGGACTGGAAAATCTTTTAATTAAACTACCAGCGCCTGATAAAGCACAAACACCTGCCAGCGACGGACTGATATTGCCAGAGATAGAGCTACCTCTGCCCATCACTGTCAAAAAGCTGACTCTGGATAAAGGCACTTATGAACAGGGTGAGATTAAGGAAGAAGTCAGTAATATACTTTTGTCGTCTGATGCCCGGCAATCGCAAATCAATATCCAAGAGTTCAAGGTTGAACATGCTTTGGGCAAAGCCAGCCTGCACGGGAAAATAACACTGAGCGGCGATTATCCACTGTCAGCAACCGTTGAAATTCAACCAGCCTCCTTCGATAAAAAGCTCCAACCAGAAAATCTGAAGGCCAGCCTTCAAGGTTCTCTGGCCGACTATCAACTGGATGCCAGCGCCACGGCCAAATCCAATGTCCTGGCCACTTCCGGGACTCATAAAGAAATCCGGGTAAAGGTCTTACTCCAGGCACGGGGAGACCTTGAGCATATTGCGATCCATCGTCTCAATCTCTCAACCCCTGAAGGTGATGCAGATCTTTCAGGCCGACTGAACTGGACAAAGGGGATTGCCTGGAATGGGAAGGTGAATCTCAACAGTCTGAACACAGCCAGCCTCTTACCTCAGTATCCTGCGAGACTGGATGGCGTTATGAAAAGCCGTTTTAATCTGGACGGTAAAATCTGGCACCTGGTGATTTCTGAAATGGATATCACCGGAGAACTCAGGGACAAACCCGTCTCGCTCTCCGGCACACTGGACATCAATCATCTTTTTAACTGGAAGGTAGATCACCTCAATGCCAAAGTCGGTGAAAACCAGTTAAACGCTCATGGTCTTATTGATAAACAATGGGACATAGAAGCAGAACTCAATGCTTCAAAACTGGCAGAACTTTATCCCGGCCTTAAGGGTGAGGTGAAAGGTTTAATCCATGTATCCGGGAGCAAAAAGCAACCCAGATTGAACTTTCAACTGGACAGCTCTTCAGTTCGTTATCTGGACACAGTCGTCAAAGACCTCTCGGCAAAAGGTCAAATTGTAAAGAAAGAACAGATTCTGGGGCAGGCTCGCATCAGCATAGAGGCACTGAAACAGGGCACACACACGCTTAACCAGATCTTGCTTGAAGCCAGAGGCAATGAAAAACAACATCAGGTTCGGCTCTCAACCCAGGGTAAAGAGCTCAAGAGCATCATCACCCTGGCTGGCAGCTACCACAACGAACAATGGCAGGGACAGCTCACCCGCAGTGACCTGAACACAGAATTCGGAGATTGGTCACTGAAAAAGCCTGTTGATATCAAAGCCTCGGCAGCCAGCGCTTCATTCTCTGAATTCTGTCTGGAATCATCCCCTTCCAGTATTTGTGCTCAATCCAGCCACTTGGGCAAAGATTCAGGACTTCTCTCCTTTCACATTGAGCAACTCGCACCTGAAAGATTCAAAGCCTTTTTTCCCACCGATTTTGGCTGGCAGGCGATGCTTAACTCAAAAGGGGAAGCAAGCTGGCAGGATAACCAGCCGAAACTGTCGTTAAAGCTTTCTTCAAGCCCCGGAAAACTTCAGGCTTATGATCTGTCCGGCGATTACAGCCAGCTCAACATGGAAGCCAGAATCGTCAACAATCAGTTGCAAAGCTCCCTAAACTTCCTCTCAGACACGTTGGGACGCAGCCACCTGACCATAGCCGTCAATGATCTGAAAAACCGGAAAACCCTCAGTGGCCAGCTGAATATTGAGCAATTATTGCTGGAAATATTTGCGCCTTTCTTGCCTGAAGTTAGCGATTTGAAAGGTACTTTTTCTGCCCGGGGCCGACTGGAAGGCTCTCTTGCCAAACCTCTTTTTTATGGCCGACTGGCCATTGAAAATGGTTATGCCAATACCACACGAGACATTGTCAGCGTTTCTGAACTTAATACTTACCTCAATGTGAACGGTGACTCAGGCACAGTAGAAGGCAAAATGCAGGTAGGTAAGGGCTCACTGGATCTGGGAGGTCAGCTAAGCTGGAAAGATTTTCGGCAGCCTGCCGGTATCATCACCCTGAAAGGGCAAAACCTGGATGTTAAATACCCTGGCATGGGGGAGATCAAAGTTTCTCCCGACCTTAAGCTGACACTGTCTGAAAAGATAACACTGACGGGTATTATCCGAATTCCCTGGAGTCGCATTACCATCAACAGTCTTCCGGAGAGTGCAGTTTCAGTCTCAGATGATGTAGTAATAGTGCAGGAAGGACAAACTTCTGAGCTCCACGAACAGGCCTTACAGCTGTTTTCGATGAAGGTACGAGTCATACTGGGAGACGATATCCGGCTCAATGCTTTCGGTCTCAAAGCCAGACTGGCAGGGCATCTGGATCTTCTACAGCTTCCTGACAAACCCCTGGAAGGAAGCGGCACCATTAATTTAATTGAAGGTCGTTACCACCAGCTGGGCCAGGATTTACTGATCAAGGAAGGAAAAATCATTTTTCAGGGGCCTATCGATTCCCCCTATCTATTGGTCAATGCCATTCGAAATCCGGAAACCATCGAAGATAATGTTGAGGTCGGCATCAAGGTCAGTGGCTCTGTAAAAAAACCTGAGTGGACCGTTTATTCCAGCCCGGAAATGCCGCAACAGGAGCAGCTCTCCTATCTGCTGCGAGGCCGGGGTCTGGAAGGAGATGACAGTTCCGGTGTCCAGGCGATGCTGGTAGGGCTTGGTGTTTCCCGATTTGGTGGTATCGCCACATCGCTTGGTGAATCCTTTGGTTTCAGCGATGTCTCTCTGGATACTGAAGGCAGTGGCGATGATACCCGAATCACCATTGGTGGCTACATAGCCCCCGGTCTCCGCCTGCAATACGGTGCAGGGGTTTTTGACTCAGTCAGCGAAGTGAAAGTTCGCTATGAACTCATGCCCAGACTCTATCTTCAGGTCGTCAGTGGTCTGGCTCAGGCTGTGGATATTTTCTATCGCTTTACCTATACCCCTGATTCCAAAAAAGGGCCTGAGTGATCACGCAAAAGAAAATTTGAAAGGCTTCAGAGTATTGAGCTTTACTGACTGCTCTGATTGCCAGATGTCGTAGTTGTTCTGCATAACCAGCCAGCTTTCCGTAGTTCTGCCAATAACCATGGAAAGTCTTCTGGCCATCTCAGTGGATATAGCGCTTTTTCCCTGCAAAATCCTGTTCAAAGTTGAGGGTGAGACCTCCAGAGCCTCAGACAGTTGCCTGCAGCTAACTTTGGCTGGTTCCATGTAGGTTTGCTTTATAAACTCTCCCGGGTGGAGTGGATCGTGCATTCTCATCAGTGATAATCCTCGTAGTTCAATATGTATGCATTGCCATCAGTAAATTCGAATGTGATGCGCCAGTTTTTTTTAACTGTTATTGACCATACTCCTTTGCTGTCTCCTACCAGTGGATGAAGGCCGTAGCCCGGAAGGTCAATATCATCAATTACGTTTGCAGTGTCGATGGCTTGTAGCTGAGCCTTGACTCTTCTCGCGTGCATGGTCTGGATACCCGATGGCTTTCCAGTTTCGTAAAGGAAACTGACTCCTACTCCTGAAGAAAACGTATATAGTGCTCTGCCGCAAAATTGACCAGACGTTGTCTCGACTCGAGACTTCCCCAGGCGCAATGGGGAGTGACCATCAAATTTGGCAGAGACGTGCTGAGCAGGATATTTCCGTGTCTGGGGGGCTCCTCTGTCAACACATCAAACCCGGCGCCTCCCAGTCGTCCTGCTTCCAGTGCCGAAACCAGAGCACTCTCGTCTACCAGCCCGCCTCTGGCGGTGTTGATCAGAATAGCCCCGGATTTCATCAGTGACAGTCTTCTCTGATCCATCAGGTTGGCAGTGCTTTCGCTCAAAGGACAATGCAAACTGACGACATCTGACTGTTTCAATCCTTCGTCTAACTCCAACCTGTCTTCAGAGGTTGTCGGCGAACCTGGCACTTTAGCCTTCAACACATTCATACCGAAAGCTTCTGCCAGCCTGGCAGTGGCCTTACCCAAGTCACCATAACCGACAATGAGCAGTGTTTTACCCTCCAGTTCCATGATCGGATGATTCAGTAGACAGAATCTGTCGCTTTTTTCCCAGCTGCCGTTGGTAGCATCTTGGGTGTAAGCAGGAACAGAGCCCGCCAGAGACAGAATCAAAGCCATGGTATGTTGGGCAACAGATGCGGTGCTGTAACTTTCTACGTTCTGGACTTTAATTCCTCGCAGATCACACGCAGCAAGATCAATATTATTTGTTCCCGTTGCCATTACTCCGATATATCGAAGGTTGGGGAGTGAAGAGAGTGTCGACTCATCAATCACCACTTTATTGGTGAAAATCGCTACCGCATCACGACAACGTTCAACTATATCTTCTGGTTGACTCTGATCGTATATTTCCAGCGGTAATGAAAGCTGTTGAAACGCTTCCAGTGATACGCCGTCACCCAGAGTAACCCGATCCAATAAAACGACATTCTTTTTTGTACTCACATTTTTTACCTTTGGAATTCGGTTTTATCTTTTCAAAAGACAGTGGCCTGCTATCATGACGTTACGAAAACAGATTCCATCAGGAGGTCTCAATGGAACCTGCTCATCACACCATGAACGATTTGTTTGATCAGCTTGGATTGCCCAGCAGCGACCAAGAAATCAATGCCTTCATCGAAGAGCATAAAAAAATGCCCCATCGGGTAAAAATTGAGCATGCCGACTTCTTTTCAGACAGCCAGCAGGCTTTTATTCAACAGGCATACAATGAAGACGCTGACTGGGTTGTAGTCATTGAACATCTGGACGCTCTGTTGAGAGAAAAACCATCCTGAGAATTTCGGAGTTCTATGACTGTCTTTGGCGAACCGCCTCAAACAGGCAGACACCTGTCGCTACAGAAACATTCAAACTGCTGACTGACCCTGTCATGGGGATAAAGATTAAAGAATCACACTTGTCACGGGTCAGTCTTCTCATTCCCTTACCCTCAGCACCCATCACCAGGGTCAGGGGCCCCTTGAGGTCTGTCTTGTAAAGATCACAAGCGCTTTCACCGGCGGTGCCAATCATCCAGATGCCACGATCTTTCAGCCAATCCATGGTTCTGGAAAGATTGGTCACCTGTACCAGCGGGACATTCTCTGCTGCGCCACAGGCCACTTTTCGAGCCGTCGCATTCAGGGTGGCAGATTTGTCTTTGGGCGTAATCATGGCGTGAACACCGGCGGCATCAGCGGTTCTTAGACAGGCACCCAGGTTATGAGGATCGGTCACGCCATCCAGTATCAAGAGGAAAGGCGGCTCATCCAGCGTGTTCAGAAGATCTTCCAGATCGCCCTCCCGGTAAACTTTCGCCTGCGCAACACGGGCCAATATACCCTGGTGCACCCCTTCAACTTTCGAGTCCAATCGGGCGCGCTCGACAAAACGCACCGTCACGCCCTGGTTGCGGGCTTCCTCCACCAGCGCATTAATGCGCTTATCAGTGCGACCTTTCTGGATCAAAAGTTCCAAAACTTTTTCAGGAGAATGCTCAAACAGGCTCTGCACAGCGTGCAGGCCAAAAACAACATCATCACTCATTACGGGAATTCGCATGCAGGGTTGGAATCAGGATTGGAATGCATATTAGCAGAGCCGAAGGCTTCAGTGGAATGGATACCGTTCTTCACGCTTGAATAAACAATACCCTGTGATCTACACCATTGAGGGTCATCTGGTACAGGTCAAGGTCCTGACACTCCCCGCCCTATCGAGGCTGTCGCAAAAGCCCAACAACTCGTTCCCACGCTCTGCGTGGGAATGCATACCTCCCCTGAAAAGCGGACTCTGCAGCTCGAGATAAGTATGGATTCCCACGCTGGAGCATGGGAACCAGAGTTTTGCGACAGCCTCAATCGGGCGAGGGTTCTTGATCGCTCAAGAACGTTTCTGTTTCATAGTTCGTTGCTCAGGGAACAGGCTTGGTTATCGCATAAAAGTTCCGCAGTGGGAGCTTTTACGATGGCGAATCAACGGGGGCGCCTAGCCCCATGCTCCCCAAGTCTCACACAAACTCCACAGACTTAACATCCCGTCTGCCCGACGGTAGGTCTACAAGAGACAGGACAAAAGGTAGCAGTTTACCTACAAACACTCAACCGGAACGCTCTACGCGTTCCCGCCTTATATCCCCGCCCGCATTGGGCGAGGCTTTACGGCGAAACTGGTAACACCCCATGACTACAAAAAGCGATGAATGGCTGCCTGCCACCTCACACTAACACGAGCACTGACAACAGTTCTGCCCCATAGCCTGATCTGGAACTAACCGGCAGGCAGTACGTGAAAAAAAACAGCAAAGAAATGACAGACACTACCGCCCAGAACAAAAACATGCCAGATAGCATGGTTAAAGGGCAGCTTTTTCCACAGGTAAAAAACCGCCCCAAGAGTATAAGAGAGGCCACCCGCTAACAGCCAGCAGATACCCTCCAGCGATACCTTGCTGGCCAACTCTTTTGACGCAAAAAGAACCAGCCAGCCCATCAAAATATAAGTGGCTACCGAAAGTTTTTTAAAGCGTGGACCAAACCAGACTTTAAAAACAATGCCCGCAATAGCCAACAGCCAGATAATGGCAAACATGATCCAGCCCAATGTTCCCCTCATGCTGACCAGTAAGAACGGGGTATAGGTTCCGGCGATCAGAAGGTAGATGGAACAATGATCCAGCAGCTTGAAGACCCTCTTGGTGTTCTCATGCTGGATACTGTGATAGAGCGTGGAAGATAGAAAGAGCAGTATTAGCGTTGCCCCATAGATACTGAAGCTGACAATGCGCCAGACATCATGCTGTTCGGCAGCATAGGTTACCAAAAGGGTCAAACCGGCCACACTGAGCAGAGCGCCCAGACCGTGGGTGATACTGTTTGCAATCTCTTCAGCCAGGCTATATCTGGCCATGAGGTTGTTTCCTGTGTCGGTGTTGACTGACATCTTAACACTCGGAATAGGCTATTTAGCCCGGATAATACTCAAGATTCTGGTTAATGTCAGAGCAGATTACAAAGAAAGATCAACTTGCTGTTCACCGATTGCTGAAATCATTAGGCGTCAAATTGGAAATTGCCGCCTGACCGCTTTCAAATCACTTAGCCTTTCTCTTTCTCGGCTGTCTGTCGGCCGGTTTTGCAGACGACTTTTTATTCGTTTCTGGCTTTTTACCGGCTGAGGATTTACCGGACTTCTTGCCGGTACTTTTAGCCTTGGCTTTTTGCTTGCGAGTGGTTTTTTTCTTTTTACCTGTAGTTTTCTTGCCCGATTCTTCAGACTTTGCTGCATCCAGTAAAGCTCTTTTTGCGGCCCGACTCTTGGCCACACTGGTTAATGGCTTGCCACCTTTTGAGGGGCTTTTTCGCGATTTGCGGGAACGTGAAGGTCTCTGCGCAGTACCTGTGGATAATTCGAAATCAATTTTCTGGTCATCCAGATTGACGCTGGCCACCATGACTTCGATATCATCACCTAATCGATAGCTTCTGCCGGTTCTTTCACCCACCATACGATGATGAACAGCGTCGTAATGATAATAATCATCCGGAAGGCTAGTGACGTGTACCAGACCTTCTACATAAATATCATCCAGGGCGACAAACAGGCCAAAGCCTGTAACGGACGAAATGACACCGGAATACGTCTGTCCGATATGCTGCTGCATGTACTCGCACTTCAGCCAATCCATAGCATCCCGTGTAGCTTCGTCTGCCCGGCGTTCTGTCGCAGAACAGTGCTCTCCCATGGCCAGCACTTCACTGCCATCATAGGGATAAATGGTCTTTTTATTCATCTCTCTGGCACCCACGCGAACAACATGCCGGGTTTCAACAGAAGAACGAATAATATGACGGATAGCCCTGTGCACCAGCAGATCAGGATAACGACGAATCGGCGAAGTGAAGTGCGCATATTCGTCAAAAGCCAGTCCGAAGTGCCCCTGATTATCCGAAGTGTACACGGCCTGACTCATAGAACGCAGGACCACTGTCTGGATCACATTGTAATCGGGGCGATCTTTAACCGATGCCAACAAAGCCTGAAAGTGAGCGGGCTTCAGCTTGCCAGCAGGCAGCGATAAGCCAAGACTGGCAATAAAGCTGTTCAGATTGAGCCGCTTCTCCATAGAAGGCCCTTCATGCACGCGATAGAGCCCGGGAATCTTGTGTTTCTGAAGGAATTTGGCCGCACAGACATTGGCGCAAAGCATGCATTCTTCAATCAGTTTGTGCGCGTCATTGCGGACAGCAGGGACAATCTTTTCGATTTTTCGGTTACGACCGAAAACGATCTGTGTTTCTACCGTTTCAAAATCAATAGTGCCACGGTCAGAACGAATACTTTTCAGAACCTTGAACAGGTTATAGAGTTCTTCTACATGGGGAAGAACCGCTTTTCGTTCGCGACGTAAAGCCTTGCCCTCATCACTGAGTGGCTTTGATAGCATTTCCCAAACCTGGGTATAAGTCAGACGGGCATGGGAGCGGATCAGACCCTCGTAGAACTTGTAACCGGAAATTTTTCCATTGCCACTGATGGTCATTTCGCACAGCATGGCCAGACGATCCACTTCAGGATTCAGAGAGCAGAGCCCGTTTGACAATACTTCCGGCAACATGGGAATAACATGTCCCGGGAAGTAGACAGAAGTGCCCCTGTTATAGGCTTCTTTGTCCAGTGCTGTTCCGGGCTTCACGTAATGGGAAACATCAGCAATGGCTACAAATAAACGCCAGCCGCCGCTTTTTTTGGGTTCACAGTAGACTGCATCATCAAAGTCACGGGCATCTTCGCCATCAATGGTAACGAAAGGCGTCTCTCTCAGATCAACACGGTGCTTTTTGTCCCGCTCAGCCACTTCCGGCTTGAACCGGGCCACCTGCTCTTCCACTTCAGGAGGCCACTCATGAGGAATGTCATGGGTGCGTAATGCAACGTCCACTTCCATTCCGGCATCTTGTCGTTCACCCAACACTTCTTTGATCAGGCCCATCGGCTGAACACGTCGGCCAGGCTGCTCAAGGATTTCAACCAGAACATATTGCCCATGGCTGGGCATCAAAGGGCCCGGCTTGATGAGAATTTCGCGATCAATTCTGGAGTTTTCCGGTACGACAAAAACATTGTCGTTTTCTATGTAAAAGCGACCCACCAACTGGGTGGTATTACGCTCTATGACTTCAACAATCTGACCTTCAAGTCGTCCTCTGCGGTCCACTCCGGTTTCACGAATGACCGCACGATCACCATCAAAAGCCTTGCGCATTTCACGCCATGAGAGGTAGTAATCTTCGCCGCCCTCATCAGGAATCAGGAATCCATAGCCGTCCTTATTACCCTGAATACGCCCTTTGATCAGATCCATTTTACTCAACAGACCGTAGGTTCCCTTGCGGGTTTCCAGTAGCTGACCATCACGAATCATAGCTTTAAGGCGGAATAACAAAGCTTCCTGCTGCTCAGGCAGAGTTACACCCAACTCACGGCACAGTAACTTATGGCTTGCCGGAGCCCCTCTCTTTTCCAGAGTCTCCATAATAAAAAGACGACTGGGAATCGGGTTGTCGTAGCGAGCTGCTTCATCAGCAGCCTGGGAGTCCAGTTCTTTCCACCCTTTTTTGGGCATAGGGTTTATTAACCTCTCTGTGATCACATAATGTCTGTATGCAGTGTAACCCTACTCCGGGTAACTAGCGCGCATCTTTGCTTAGTATGCCCACACTTTCAACTTAATTCCTACCGCATATGCGTTGGCAGACACGACGATGCATTGATTCAGATCAATATTGCACCACGAACAACTAATTAAAATGTTAATAGTTAACAAAGAAACTTTCTACACACACCTACAAGGGACCACCATGAACAGAAACGTTCTCTCACTCACTATTGCTGCAGCAATTGCTGTTTCTGCTACCTCTGCTCAGGCTTATGAGGCCGGAGATTTTATTTTCCGGGGCGGAGTAGCCAGCGTTCAGACCAATGTTGACAGTGGGGGATTAAAAACCAACGGGTTTGAGGAAAAAAACAAAACAGTTGACGTCAATAATGACACTCAGCTGGGACTCTCCTTTACCTACATGCTGTCGGATAAGTTTGGTGTTGAGCTGCTGGCAGCGACACCGTTCAAACACACTCTGAAAGGAAAAGGTGATCTGGCAGGATTGGGAGATTTTGCCGAAGTTAAACACTTACCACCGACTTTGAGCCTGCAATACTACCCGATGGACAAAAACGCCAGGTTCCAGCCTTACCTGGGACTTGGTTTGAACTACACCGTTTTCTTCAGTGAAGATTTCAAAGGCTCCGCCAGTGATACCTTCAGCGATCTGGAACTGGACAGTTCATTGGGCCTGAGTGGACAACTGGGCTTTGACTATCAACTGAACGAGCATTGGGCCGTGAATGCTGCTGTATGGTATATGGACATCAATACCACAGCGAAGTTCAGGGACGACTCTGGACACCGCTACAAGCTGGACGCAGAACTGGACCCACTGGTTTACATGGCCGGTGTTTCTTACAGGTTCTGATGGCGAAGAAGCCCCCGCCGCCAGTAAATCCGGCGGGGGACCGGATCAGCCGAAAGGCTGTTCCAGAATAATGGTTTCTACACGATCCGGGCCGGTAGAAACGATATGGATAGGTGTTCCCACCACTTCTTCCAGACGGCGGATGTAGGCGCGGGCATTTTCCGGCAGATCATTCAGGCTCCTGGCACCAAATGTAGACTCACACCAGCCGGGCACTTCTTCATAAACCGGTTGAATTGCTTCGTACTCTTCTGCATCCACAGGGGTCGTAATGGACTCACCCCGGGCATTCTTGTAACCGGTGCAGATCTTGATAGTTTGCAGGCCATCCAGAACATCCAGCTTGGTCAGACAGAGACCGGATACGGAGTTGATCTGAACAGACTGACGCAGAGCCACAGCGTCAAACCAGCCACAACGACGGGGACGGCCAGTGGTCGCACCAAACTCATTGCCTTTCCTGGCCAGGTGCATACCCACATCGTCAAACAGCTCGGTCGGGAAAGGACCAGAACCGACACGAGTCGTGTAAGCCTTGGTAATACCCAGAACGTAGTCCAGATAGAGAGGGCCAAAACCACTGCCGGTAGAAACACCACCGGCTGTGGTGTTGGACGAAGTGACGAATGGGTAGGTACCGTGATCAATATCCAACAGAGAGCCCTGAGCCCCCTCAAACAGAATGTTGTCACCCTTGCCATGGTGCTCATGAACCTTGTCGGTCACACGCTCAATCATAGGTTTGATCTGTTCACCCATGGCCAGTGCTTCATCCAGAGTCTTCTGAAAATCTACTGTATCAGCCTTGTAGTAGTGCTCCAGAGCAAAGTTATGGTACTCCATGACTTCTTTCAGTTTCTGGGCAAAACGCTCAGGATGCAGAAGATCGGCAACACGCAGTCCACGGCGAGCTACTTTGTCTTCGTAGGCAGGGCCAATACCACGACCGGTGGTACCGATTTTGTCCTTGCCTCGTGCCAATTCACGGGCCTGGTCCAGGGCAATGTGATAAGGAAGAATCAGCGGGCAGGACGGGCTGATTCGCAGACGTTCACGAACAGGAACGCCACCTTCTTCCAGCTTGTGAATCTCTTTCAGCAGAGCTTCAGGAGACAGAACTACGCCATTACCGATGTAGCATACAACGCCTTCGCGCAGAATACCGGAAGGAATCAGGTGCAGAACGGTTTTTTCACCGTCGATCACCAATGTATGGCCGGCATTATGGCCGCCCTGGAAACGCACAACCGCTTCTGCCTGCTCAGTCAGCAGGTCAACGATTTTGCCCTTACCTTCGTCACCCCATTGAGTGCCGAGTACGACAACAGTCTTACCCATGGTAAACGGTCTCTTACTTTCTAAAATAAACAGACATGACAAAGTTCAGTTCAAAACATTTTCTGAACCGACTCTCATGCATCTGTGACAGGCCGGAGAAGTTTAACTGAAATCAATTTCGATCAGACTTCCGGGTTATTCTACAACCCACTCTCCGTCACGGCAGACCAGCTGCCGGTCGCAACCCGTGCCTGCAGCGTCTGTCTCTTGTTCAGGCAGTTGGTAAACTACCCGTTGTCCCTGGCGACGCAGTTTCTTTACAACAGCAGGATCTGCAGCAACAGGGGCAAATATCGTCATTCGTTCGTCACTGGCATCCGTTTTCAGATCCGGAAGGCTCTTCAGCTCAATTAACGTCTTCAGGTCTGTACTGAAACCGGTAGCAGGGCGGGCTCTGCCAAAGATCCGCCCAATGCCGTCATATCGGCCGCCTTTGGCGATCGCCTGTCCCTTTCCGGGAACATACGCAGCAAACACGACGCCTGTATGATAGTTATAACCGCGCAACTCACCCATATCGAGGTAGAGGTTAGCTGACGGGTAAAGCTCAGCGACCTTGCCGGCAATCACTTCCAGCTGGTCGAGCGCTTTGAAAACAGCCTCAGGCGCGTCCTTCAGAACCGCACGGGCATCATTGATGACACTGGCATGACCTGTCAGGGATGTCAGCGCTTTAAACATCTTTGCGGTGCCCGAACAGATTTGCCAGCTGGCCAGCAGTTCAGATACTTCACACACCGCTTTTCTTTGCAGAGCATCAAACAGTTTCTGCTCCTGCTGTTCACTCAGTCCGGCATACTCCACCAGTGAACGATAGATCCGCACATGACCCAGATCGAGGTTCACAGACTCAATACCGATCGCTGCCAGTGTTTCCAGCATCAGGGAAATGACTTCAATATCACTCTCGACGCCGCCATGACCATAAAGTTCTGCACCCAGCTGAATGGGCGACCTTGTGGCTCCCAACGACGCTGAACGAGTGTGAAACACGCTGCTCGCGTAGCAAAGTCGAACCGGCCCTTTTGCTTTCAGGGTGTGGGCGTCAATTCTGGCAACAGCTGGCGTGGTATCCGCCCTTAACCCCATCGTTCTACCCGTGAGTTGATCTGTTACTTTAAACGTCTGCAACTCCAGATCGCGGCCCAGACCAGCTGTCAGTGACTCCATGAACTCCAGATGAGGAGGAATCACCAGCTCGTAGCCCCAGCAATCGAATAAATCCAGCATCTCACGACGAAGCATTTCTGCCTGACGTGCTCGTGGAGCAAGAATTTCCTCAATGCCATCTGGCAATAACCAGCGATCTGCGACGGTCATAACAGCCCTCTTTTTTTCGCTTTTACCACTGTGCCAGAAGTCTGTTGGACTAAAGGCTGTCCTGAGGCGGACAACTCAAGTCTGACAGGCTCCTGGAGCGATAAACTATTCCGCTTTTACGTGAGCATACTCAGAATTATGAGTCCTACCAACATGCTGCCAAAACCTGCCATGCGCAGCTGCCGGTTATCAATCTCTGACAACTTTGTGACCATATTGCGCCAGCGCTGGGGATACAAAAAAGGCAAGACGCCTTCCAGAACCAGCATCAGACTCAAGGCTATGCCCAGATGTTGCAACATATCCACAGGATGACTCCCCAAAGCTTTTAGTCCGGACAGGTCCACAAAAAAACCGGGCAGAACCCGGTTTGCGGTATCATACCACTGGCTGAAGCAGACTTCACGACCAGTAGTCGATAATTTATCAGTCTCTGATCAACCGGCAAGAGCAAAAGCACTGTTTCATTTCTTCATCGTCAGAGATCGCAACCCGCTTTTTGTGAGCCTGTCCGTTGGGAAGCGATCATCCGGATATAATGAAACTCAATCAAGGCCCTCACTCTACCGCTGATTCTGGATGGCGCATTGCCATTTTTGTATCCCCGACGCCGACAAATATGTTAACAAAATTGCCAATAATTGATAAACGACAGCTTTGAACGACAGGCTCTATCAGCAGACAGGACTCGCAACTACAACTGTACCTGCGCAAGAGAAGCATAATCAGTCGCCTGCGATCAGAATAGATCGCCTCTGTATCTTTTCTTCATTCCCAAAATTCTTAAGCCATGAAACAGGATAGCTTCGATTTTGAAAAACACAAAAAACGTGAAATTACCGTTTATGTCTTCCCGTGCAATTCTTCTGAGCTGGCACGTTGAACATGAACAGATGGGAGATAAATAATACAGCTTCAGATTTAGGGTCTATTGTTATGCCTCAACAATAAAAATCTATGGGCAAATTCAATTATGAAAGTAAAAAGATTTCTCACTATGGCTCGCCTGTTTCTGTTATTCGCTCTGTCGGTCATTTTGCCGGTCTCCGGTCATAGTTCTGCTGTTTCCGATCTATTGAGCTGGGCGGGATGGGGGGACTCCTTCAAATCCCCGAAGACAACAGAATTTATTAATAAAATGTCGTTTATAGAGAACAATCCGTCTCTTCACCTTGTTTACGATCTTAAAACTGCTGATGATAAAGGCAAGACAATTGAACTGGAAAAAAATCAGCTTTATATCCGTCTGAATAGCAAAGCAGGCGATATCTTTCATTTTTGTTTCAGAACCCCTCCCTCGTTATCCGCAGGAAATTTTCCCTCCCCACCAGTAATTACAGAGGCTTTAACAGGGCAGGGTATGCCTGATATTCAGGCCGGAGGAATGAGAGTGGTCGAACTGACACCAGACAGTGGTGGCTGGCAACATGAATATTTAGCCAGATGGCGTTTACCGGCTGGTAAAGCGTCGTTGGTCCTGTCGGTTCAAGACAATAATGCATGGCGTATACAACCAGAGTGTAGTGGTATTTTTTCACAAAGCACCGGTCTACCGTCACCATCCGGTGGCAACACTTCTGGTAACAATACTTCCGACAATAAAAAGCTATCATTTGTCGATATTTTTTTCCGTAACCCTCAGGTTCCGGAAAACGGGTTCAATAATCCTGACGATACCAGCCGTTTCAATGGGCCTTCTGTAGTACCTCAAACCCCTGAGACCGCAGATAACAGCGAGCTATACACAAACTCCGGCGGTGGCGGTTTTGGTGGCGGCGATGATTCAGACGATTTATTTAAAAAAAGGCCGGGAGGTGGTATGGCTCCCCTTTACTCTTTTGAACTGATGAGTGAACTGGTCAGTAGAATAGTCCTGGTGCGTCTCCCCGACACTAACGGTCAGGCTGTTAAGAAACGAGTTTGGGATACCCGGATTGTTCTCAAAATCAAGCGTGGCTGGAATGAGCAGACCATCCTTATTTCACAACATCTGTGGAATAAGATAAAGGGTGCAAACCTTGAGCGGAATCCGCGACTTTTTATGGCATTGCTCAGGAATCCGGATAATCCGGAAGCAGCATTTGATCATTACCAGAGCAACAACCCGGAACAGACAGAAGACTATCGTGTTTATACAGAACAAGAGTTCATTTTAAGCCCTAAGCAATTAATTAGTGTTTCAGTATTTCCGGGCAGCTGTCCAACGGGGATAAGTTGCCCGAAAGGTACTGAAACCACTGCAAAAGATGCCAGAGTTGATCTGAAACCTCCCTCCTACAGGCAATCTCAGGAGGCCTACAGTCATCATAATCGACGCCTCTTCGGTGAAAGCGGAAATGGGGAAGACGATGGTTCCGGCGGGGCACCCAACAACGTGTATTGCCAACATTGTCAGAGACAAAAACCTGTAGTCTTTAACAATATGTGCTTCGACTGCGCTAATGCTGGCATGGTTGCATTTGAGCGGGATCTCAGCGAACCGCCTCCTATTGTAACAAGTAAGGAAATACCGGTAGCCGTGGCAGAGTGGGTTGATACCTCAGCGATCAGACTAACACGATGGCTCGGTGAACTGGTCTATGAAAGACGAGAGTCGGATATTTTTCACTCCAGCCATTTCTACAAAAAGTATGAACTTTATAACCTTCTAACTGAAAATATTTTACAGCATAAAGAGACTCTGGAAAAATTTCACAAGTACTGGGTTAAATTTTCCAGAGGTTCAATATCTGCTGGTAACTTGATTCTACAGGTCGGTGTGCTGGCTAAGAATCATGGAATCGACAAGCATGTTGAAATAGCAAGAATTGTTAAGACACTGGCCCGTCACCGGGACATATTTGAGACCCAGGCCTTTTTGAATCAATTCACAGAAAACAAATTAGCCAGTGAGCTGATAAGCAATAATCTTGCGACACATAACGAGTTATATAATCTCGTATATTCACAAGTAGATAACCAAAAGAAAAAAGAATTAATGGATTTTATTTATCAAATATTCAAACAAACCAGTGATTTACTGGCAGAGAAAACGGTTCCTTCGACATATGACACATTCAGATATTTAAGCGAGTTATCCAGAGAACTGTTTAGAGATTATCGTTTTGGCTTTCCGAATTATAGAGATGGTCAGCTGGATATTATCCCCTGGGGCTTTGGACAACATACCTTTATTACTGAATCTAACGTACATAAATTAGAAAGGAATTTGCAATCTCAAACACTTTATGGCGTTGGATTTTATATTTCTGACAATAATCCATCCACACCTGAACAAGTTATGGCTATATTCACCGGCTTGGCTATTTTAAGCACAACACTCGTGGAATGTGGCGAGTTTATGCACAAACTTTCTCAGGATCAACGTCAGCTTTTCCTTTATTTTGCCAAGACTGCCAGAAAAGAACTTATTAATTTACTGAACTCAACCAGTTCAGAGCAAAAAAATGCGTTCTTAAACAGTATGTTTTTCGTCTTTGGCGAGATTCCCAGAGAATTGGCTGATGAACTGGCTCAGGAACAGCCATCCACACCTGTCAGCGGACTGGCTGCTATGCGAACAGCGGCAGAACCCCAGCGTGAGCAAACAACAGGATACACTCTGGACTCACCTTTACCAGAAAAAATATTCATAGATTATGGTTACGAGATAGGTACTAAATGGAAAATGTTTGCCAGACGTACGGAAGGAGGTTTTAGAGAACCCCAATTAGATGCTATAGATCATGATAACAGACAACTCTTCGATAAGGTGATGGCAATGCTGTACCAATGGAAGCGAGGCTCTCGTCGACCTATTACCTTCAGAGACTTCCTAAGTACCCTTAAAAAAATAGACCGAAATGATATTAGAAGCTCAATAGAGCAAAGATATAATCTTCCTCAAATATAGAGTTTTTAAAATAGCTCCGCTATTTAACTCATATTCAGCTAAAACAACCATCTCATTATCGTATGACAAGAGATGGTTGTTGTGCTCTCGTCTAACCACCTAATGTTCTTTCAGGAACTTTCCTCACAGACAGTTTTCTGGCCAGTATGCGAGCGCCAAAATATCTACCACAATTCTGCTAACTTCCTATTCCTCTGTAGCGACGATTTCGAGACAAAGCTTGGTATGAAAGGGTGAATAGGTGACCGATAGCAAGTATTCTGCAAGCCTATTACCTCAAGCAGTCAGCTTTCGTGCAACGCACCCATTGACTGGCAAAGATGGTGACCAAAGGAAACTGGGTTGTCTGTCTGGATCACACCAACTGAGACTTTGGTCAGTTCAAAATCAACATCATGATGGTCGCTAAGTAGGAGTTCGACATTCTCGCGAAGGAAGTCGTCATTCCCGCGAGGGAGGCTGTTGCAAAACTCTGGTTCGCATGCTGCAGCGTGGGAAGCGATACCCATCTCGCACTGCAGAGTCAGCTTTTCAGGGGAGGTATGCGTTCCCACGCAGAGCTTGTTGGGCTTTTGCGACAGCCTCAGAGCTTGGGAACGAGTTGTTAGAGTTTTGCGACAGCCCCCTTCGCGGGAATGACGGGAGTGAAGCCGGGAATCATTCAGCTTGAGTTAATAAGCTTGCAGCTATATCTGCTGGAGAGTAGCCACTCACCCTTTTATATCAGGATTCCTTACGAAACTGCCCCCTACAGAGCTTCTATTCGTAGCCTGTTTCGCTGTGCAGGATAAGAGGGGAGCCCTCACCCCGTGAAGAAGCCGAAGGCAATAGGCAGGCTATGGCCGAGGTTGCAACATACTCACAGGTCTCTGGTCAGCCATCAAGGGCAGAGGCACTGCTTCAGTTCATCCGAACTTCCGCAATGCCCTGCCCGGCAAACTGTCCGCTTACTTTTTGCTACCTGAGTGACTGTTCAGATAGTTGAAGAAATCATTATCCGGTTCCAGCAACAGGATGTCGCCTTTACTGTCAAAGGACTCTTTATAAGCCTGAAGGCTACGATAGAATGCGTAAAATTCAGGGTCCTGACGGTAAGCCCCGGCATAAACTTCTGCCGCCTTGGCATCGCCATCACCTCGAACAATCTCTGCGTCCTTGTAGGCGTCTGCCTGAATAACGCGCTGTTCCCGGTCCGCATTAGCACGGATACCTTCAGCCATTTCCTGACCTTTGGAGCGGTATTCCTGAGCCTCTTTCTCACGCTCGGAAGACATACGTTCGAAGACCGAGTCACTGACCTGAGGTGGCAGGTCTACTTTTTTAACCCGGACATCCACAACAGTCACACCCAGCTCTTCTCTGGCCACTTTATCCAGGTTGCTGGTGATATCATTCATCAGCTTGTCACGCTGACCGGATACCACTTCATTCAGTGTCAAACCACCAAACTTGTTACGCATTCTGGATTCAGCACGCTGGGAAAGCAGCGTGTTGGCACGATAAATGTCGCCGGCTGTCGCCTTGTAGAACTTGGCGACATCTGCTATTCGCCACTTGATGTAAGAGTCCACAATAACCGCTTTCTGTTCCAGTGTCAGAAAACGTTCTGATGGCACTTCGAGATGTTGCAGACGGGCATCGAAAATACGCACGTTGTCTACAAACGGGAATTTCAAATGCAGACCCGGTTTCAGGTTAGGGTTCACCAGCTGACCAAAACGCAGTTGCACTGCACGCTCACGCTCGCTGATGACAAAGAGACAACTCCAGGCCAGAACCAGGATGACCAGACCAGCGATCAGAGCTGTAAAACCTTTCTGACTCATCGACCAACCCTCCCACTGCTTCGTGCACTGTTCACTCGCTTGCTCAACTCCTCTGCAACGCGATTACTGATGTCAGTCAAATCCTGACTGCTCAGCTCAGCTGGCTGGGCTGGCATGGATGACTTGCCCTGGGTCAATTTATCCAGTGGCAGGTAGATCATATTGTTGCCACCCTTGACGTCCACCAGTACCTTGCTGGTGCCCTTCAGGACTTCTTCAACGGTTTCGATGTAGAGACGCTCACGTGTCACTTCAGGTGCACGCTTGTACTCTGTCAAGAGCTTGGAGAAACGATCTGATTCACCTTCAGCCCTGGCAATGACTTCATCACGGTAAGCATTAGCTTCCTCAATGGTCCGCTGAGCCTTACCACGCGCTTCAGGGATAATCTTGTTCGCGTAAGCTTCCGCCTTGTTCTTGGCACGTTGCTCGTCTTCCCGTGCACGAATTACGTCATCAAAAGCAGCCTGAACTTCTTTTGGAGGCTGGGCACTTTCAATGTTGACCTTACCGATGCGCAGACCCGTCCCATAGTTTTCCTGGTATTCCTGCAAACGGGCACGAACTTCCTGCCCCAGAACTTCACGTCCCTGGGTCAGTACCTGGTACATCTCGGAGCTGCCGACCACATGACGCAGCGCACTCTGGGTGGCCTGCTCAAGACTCATCAGAGGCTTGGCAACATTCAGAACATAATTTTTAACGTCTTCAATGTTGTATTGGACAGACATGGAGACTTCAACAATGTTTTCGTCTTCAGTCAGCATCTGCTGTCTCAGGTTATAGGTACGGAGTTCGGTCACCTTTTCCAGAAACTTGCTTTCAAAGGGCGGGAAGTATATGTGAAGACCCGGACCAACGGTCTCGGTATATACCCCAAAGCGCAGAATAACGGCGCGCTCTTTTTCATCGACGGTGTAAATTGCGTTCCAGAGGTAGGCAACAATTGCCAGAACAATGATTCCGATAAACATTCCTGAGGAGGAACCGGAATTACTGCTCCCTTTACCTGAACCACCCCCACTCTTGCCACCACCAAACATTGAGTTCAGTTTGTCCTGCAGTTTGCGGAATGCTTCATCCAGATCAGGTGGTCCCTGATTTTTGCCACCACCCTTATTATTTCCACTACCCCATGGATCCTGGCTGTTTCCACCCGGCTCGTTCCAGGCCATATATGTCTCCGTAGAGTCAGTAACGAATTCTTTGCCCAGCTGGTGCGTCAGGACTTGCATCGTCCAAACTGGCTCTGTGAGCAAACTATTTCGCTGTAAAGCTGACCTTTGTCGCAACGACAGGGTAACTCTCTTTACAGCAGTGCGTAAAATCCATAAGGCGATCGGCCTGACAGATATGTGAACCTGACCTTGCCCGGACAGGCATGGCGTCTTTCCGGTCGTGTGAACCAAAGGCTTGACTGAAACAGTGTACATTCAGCAAATCCGGATACCACAACTTTCGGCGACAGACCAAGGCTGATTGTGTCGCTCCGGGAGCCCATCGGACCAAAACTTTTGAGTACGAAACCGCCCTGAGTCACAAAGTCCTCCAGGAGCCTGTCCGACTTAAGCAACCCCAGTAGGACAGTCTTAAGTCCATCAGGCTCCTAGGCCAGATTGTAGAGTTTGGAGAGCAGGAAGTGCAAGCTCATATTAGTAATCGCCGCAACTTCCTGACACCTTGCTGACTATTCATTAACAATAATCCTACCCTTCAATCAGACAACCTGTCTGTAAACCTTCCTGTTTTGCCACCCGTTCGAAGTCACTTCTTGGCATGCGGATATCCAGCAACAGTTCACCTTTGTCAGAATACTCTTCTGTCTGGATAGCACCCATTTGGTACAAGCGTGCCCTCACTTTTCCCTGATTGGCCTGAAGCATCAGACGCCCCTGAATCATATCATTGCCCAGCAATTCGGTGATGGCCTGACCGATTAACTCCAGACCTGCACCGTCTTTTGCACAGACCCAGACTCTTTCAGGTTGTCCATTATCATCACGCTGGATTTTTGGCGCCACCTCAGCCAGCAGATCAATCTTGTTATAAATCTGAAGAATGGGTAGTTCATTGGCATCAATTTCTTTCAGAACTTCATGCACTTCCCTGATATTTTCCAGACGCTCCGGATCATGGGCATCGATCACGTGCAACAGCAAATCTGCCTGACGGGTTTCCTCCAGTGTCGCCCGAAAGGCTTCCACCAGTTTATGAGGCAGGTGTCGAATAAATCCAACCGTATCTGCCAGGATCACCGGCCCCAGATCAGCAAGATCCAGCCTTCTCAACGTTGGCTCCAGTGTTGCGAACAACTGATCCTGTGCATAAACGTCTGACTGAGTCATGCTATTAAATAATGTCGACTTGCCCGCATTGGTATAACCTACCAGAGAGACCTGCGGCACTTCTGCCCTCTTTCGGGAACGCCGTCCCTGGTCACGCTGTTTACGAACTTTTTCCAAACGACGGGTGATGCTTTTGATTCTTGCCCTGAGCAATCTGCGGTCGGTCTCCAGCTGGGTCTCACCCGGCCCCCGCAGACCAATCCCCCCTTTCTGTCTTTCAAGGTGAGTCCAGCCGCGGATTAAGCGGGTACTCATATATTCAAGCTGAGCCAATTCAACCTGCAGCTTACCCTCAAAGGTTCTGGCACGCTGGGCAAAAATATCCAGTATCAGTCCGGTGCGGTCAATGACACGGCATTCCAGTTCTTTTTCAAGGTTTCTGGCCTGACTGGGTGACAGGGCATGGTTAAACAGAACGACTTCGGCTTTGTGCTGAAGCACAGATTGACGGATTTCTTCAACTTTACCGGGACCGACAAAATAGCGGGGAGAAGGAGACCGGACATTCACCGTGATAAAAGCAAGGGTTTCAACACCTGCAGAACGAACCAGCTCCATGAATTCCTGCGGATCTTCCCGTTCCTTGTCTTCACTCATATCCGGATGAACAAGGATTGCACTTTCACCACCTTCATGGCGCTCAAAAAACAAACAAAACTCCTGAAATTATTTTCTTTCGATAGGGGTTATTAACCATTCATTAACAGAACAGGAAATATTGAGACGGTCTGAATTGACCATTAAAACAGACTGCCAGCCCCAATAGTATACTGCCCGGTTATTTTTCTACACAGCTGTTTTTTCCATAAAACAATTTTCATGCTTAAAATGTTTCAATCGTACACGACCTGTTTATGAAACTCATAAACGTCAAAAGGCGCTATAAAGCGCCTTTTAATCAATCAGCAAAACTTATTCTTGCTCGTCGTGCTCGCCCATACCTTCCTGACCCTGCATTGGCAGTCGAACCGGGCGGCTTGGCACTACAGTTGATACTGCGTGCTTGTAAACCATCTGGCTAACGGTGTTTTTCAGAAGGATTACAAACTGATCGAAAGACTCGATCTGTCCCTGGAGTTTAATGCCGTTTACCAAATAAATAGAAACCGGCACGCGCTCTTTACGCAGCACATTAAGGTAAGGGTCTTGTAGAGAATGCCCTTTTGACATTTCTGTACTCCTTATTAATTCTCGGGTTTTGAATAGCCATTGTTCACTTCTAGTTGGGCTATTCGCTCGACCGGCAGTGCCAGTACCTGATTGTTCAATCTGTGTACAGCCCAGAAATTTAGCTGGGCAACAGTAAGCGATGCCCCACACTGCCATCAATAGGTAATACTAGCTACTCATACCGGACCTGCAGAAACTATTGCAGGTGCTCACGTACCAGCCTTTTCCAATGCACTTTGTTAATGCTTTAACCAATACAAAGCTGAGGTCAGGAGACTTGTACAGAAATCACTTTCTTATTATTCCTTATTTAAGGACGGGCTTCAGCCATTTCAAGGCATCTTCCAACCGGTTTTTCGACAAACTGTCCAGCCAATGAATATCAGGCCAGCTTCTGAGCCAGGTCAACTGTCGCTTGGCCAGTTGTCGGGTAGCGATTATCCCTTTTTCCAGCATGGTGGAATAGTCCATCTCTCCTTGAAGATACCCCCAAACCTGACGATAACCAACCGCCCTGATAGAAGGCAGGGAAATATCCAGGTCTCCCCGCTCGTATAAAGCCCTGACTTCATCCACAAAATGGTGCTCCAGCATAAGTTTGAAGCGGGTTTCAATGCGCTGATGGAGCACTGATCGATCCCCGGGAGCAATGGCCAGATTCACCAGATTATAAGGCAGTCGACTGGTTGCCTGCTCCTGATGCCAACGGGAAATCACCTTGCCTGTGGCATAATAGACCTCCAGAGCTCTTTGCAGACGCTGAGTATCCGTCGGTCTAATACGAAGAGCGGCTACAGGATCAACTGTCTGAAGCTCGTCATGGAGCGCCTGCCAGCCCTCAGACTCAGCCCTTCTCATCAACGCTTCCCTGATCCCGGCATCTGCCGCTGGCAAAGTTGCCAGACCGTCTCGAAGCGCCTTGAAATAGAGCATGGTACCTCCCACAAGGAGAGGTATGTTTCCCTTATTAGTAATTTCCGTCATTTCCCTGAGAGCATCCTCACGGAAGTCAGCTGCAGAATATGGCTCGGAAGGGTCGCGGATATCAATCAACCGATGAGGAGCCCTTGCCAGTTCCTGTGCAGAGGGCTTGGCCGTTCCTATATCCATGCCTCTGTAGACCAGTGCCGAATCAACACTGATCAACTCACAGGGCAGTCTCTCCGCCAGCTGGATAGCCAGATCCGTTTTGCCCGATGCAGTGGGCCCCATCAGAAAAATAGCCGGTGGCTGTATTTCTTCAGAAGAAAGAGTCTGTGGCTGTTTTTCTTCAAAAGAAAGCGGTTCGGATGCCATAAACAGAAAAATAATGCGTTATCAGAAAAAACGGGGAGCTGAGTGTACCCGAAGCCTTCCCATGATCAAAAGCTTTGGACTGAAAACTTACCAAAGAGTTCCGCAAGTCTAAGCGAAGATGTTAAAATTTTTTTTACCAATTTGTTGCTGCCACACCAGGGCAGTCTATTCTCGGACAGGCTTCTCAATTTTTTTGGAACACACAAACAATGGAATGACTGACACAAACTGATCAAAAACACGGGTTTATCATGAAAGCAGTCCCCTTTTTATCACCCTCTTACCGAAAAGTACTCTCAGTAGCAGCCTTTTCCTTAATGCTATCCCCTGTAAAAGCTAATGAACTTTATAGTCAGTTTTATAGTTTTGGAGACAGTATTTCAGATACCGGCAATCTGAAAGTCCCTTATGCCGGACGGTTGGTTCCATTAAAGTTCTCAGACAAAACTTTATACAACCAGAATATTGCCGGCACAATGGGGTTTGATTTTCGCCCCTCTATGGATGGCGGCAATAATTTTTCCGTGAGTGGCAACTCCAGTGAGGAAATCCTTTTATCCGTCACGTCAGATACCCCTTATGTGCCTTTAAATCTGGATTTTTTCAAGAATCAGACGCAAGACAGTTTCTTCATGAGAAGCCATGGACAGGCAGATAAAAAAGCCATGTACATGATTCTGGGCGGTAGCAATGATGTTGAATTCGTGACAAACAACTTACGAACTCCCCTGAAAGCCGCTCAGGACCTGGTAGGCACTGCCAATGCACTCCATAGCTATGGCGCTCGTTATATCATTATGCTTAATGTTCCCAACCTTGGAGAAACGCCGGGAGGAGAACATTTGCTGGCTGGTACGCGTGATCAACTCAGAATGGTCAGCAAAGCGATTGATGATGCCGTCCTCACAGAACTCCAGAAGTCCACTGCCAATATCTTCTATCTGAATTTGTATGGTCTGGTGAAAGAGGTATCCGATAACCCGGCAGCCTTTGGTTTTGTTGATCTTTCCCCTGAAAACGCAGACATCACCTGTATGGTTGCGGGCGTTCCCACAGGCGTACCCTGCGAAAAGCCCGATCCCGCTACAGTTATGGGCGGAGACGATAGAGATCGCATCATCACCGGGGTTGCACAGAAGTCCATATTCTGGGATGGCCTGCACCCCAGCAGCGCTATGCACAAAATAGGGAGCGATTACATTTTGTCAGCCATCAGGGCGGCTACCGAAGTCGGCAGCCTGCCAAGAATCGCAGACTCTCATTCAACCACATTGGACAGCAGTATTTTTAATGAGCTGGCACTGCATCGCTGGAAAGACGCAGAGCCGGGTACCCTGTCATTCTTTGGTGGCGGAGCCGGCGCAGAAAGCCAGATTTATGACGCTGTTGCCAGGAAAGCCAATGACAATAAGGGTTTCGTAATCCATGCAGGCCTACACTATCAACTGACAGAAGAATTCAAGCTGGGTGTCGCCTTACAGGGCGCTGAAACACACTACAAACCTGAGCAGTCCGACTATAAAACCAACAGTATTGGTGGCAGCCTTTTTACCAGTTATCAGGGGGAAAGGTTTTTTTCCAATACGGCATTGAACTATCTTGACCTCGATTACGACAACAAGCGTGGTTTCCATCTGGGTGCCTTGACACGCAAAGAAAGCAGCTCCAGCTCGGGCAAACTCTATGGTTTAAGCATGGACGCAGGCTATGCACTCTACGACAATGGACAGCTAAAGGCAGGCCCTATTGTTTCCGCCAGCTATCATAAATCATCGGTCGACGGTTTTACCGAGTCCGAAAATAACTTGTCCTCTATGGTATTCGGTGATCAGGAGCTGGATTTCAAAAATGCCGCAGCAGGTGTTTTTCTGGATGCGATAAACGACAAAACACGTCTTGGTATTCAGATTGACTACAACAAGGATCTCAATGATGACGACTTGAGAACCATTCAACTGCGACAGAAATTAACTCCCCGGATGGCCTATTTACCCGCTGATATCAGTAGCAAAGATGCCTGGCGAATGAAGTTAAGAGTAGGGCACAGCCTGACAAACGACGTGGAAGTTTACGGCAGCTACCAGTTCAGCAAGGCTGATGACCATCAGACCGATTATCAGGCCTTGCAACTGGGTATTTCCTGGTCGATCTAGTGCGTCTGAGCCTTATATCGTTAACTTACTCACATTCCGCCACCCCCACGAAAGCAGGAGTACAACGAATGTTGGATTCCCGCTTCTGAGGCTGTCGCAAGACCTCTGGTTCCCATGCTTTCAGGCCCTGTGGGTCCCAGCGTGGGAACGAATTGTTAGCGTTTTGCGACACGCTCTTATTCGGGAATGACGGCTGTGTGAGTATCGGCTCCTAACGCCCTCGTAAAAACAGTTTGTCCAACTGATCCAGTGTCAATAACGTCCAGGTAGGTCTTCCGTGATTACACTGTCCACTGCGTTCCGTCTGCTCCATATCCCTGAGCAGAGCGTTCATTTCTTCGATGGAAAGACGACGGTTAGCTCTTACCGAACCATGGCAGGCCATGGTGGCCAGCACTTCATTCATCTGACTTTCCACACGATCACTGTCACCGTGCTGCATCAGATCTGACAAAACATCACGAACCAGCTTTTCAACATCAGCATTGTGAAGCATGACCGGCACTTGTCGAACCAGTAGCGTTTCCGGCCCCATTCGCTCAAGTGTTAATCCAAGCTTTTTGAAGTACTCATAATTCTCTTCTGCACAGGTCGCCTCACGATCGCTGACAGCTATTGATTTTGGCACCAGCAGGGGCTGGGCTTTAATACCATCGGCATGCCAGGAAACTTTCATCCGCTCGTAAGTAATGCGCTCGTGAGCAGCGTGCATGTCCACCAGAATCATCCCCTGCTCGTTCTCAGAGAGAATATAAATACCTTTCAACTGCGCTATGGCAAAACCCAAGGGGGGTATATCTGCTGTCTGCTCTGGCAGATTAACAGATGCAGGCTGAGCAGCTGGCGCATCATTGACGGCCAGTGGCTGACTTTCCTGGACAGAGCTTCGCTCAGTGGCACCAGAAGCATAGAGTTCACTGTAGACCTGAATCTGCTTCTGAATCTGATCTGGCTGAGGTGTTTCTCTTGCCTGTCTTGCACCTGCCGATGCTGATGGCTGCCCGGAAGACGCACCATAAGAATGGGAAGCGGTTGCTGGAGCTGGCGACAGCGGCATACTTTCCTGACTTTTGAACTCGCCACCTTCAACACCTGAAGCCCGGGCCTGGGGTTGTGAAGAGAGAGCGGCTGGTGGCAACTGATCTTCTGGAGACACCTCTCCCAGAGCACGATGCAGGGTACTGAACAGAAAATTATGGACGGTTCGACCATCCCTGAATCGAACCTCATGCTTGGTGGGGTGAACGTTGACATCCACCAGCGCCGGATCAAGCTCAAGATACAAGACAAAGGTTGGATGCCTGCCGCCATAGAGAACATCGCGATAGGCCTGACGAACAGCGTGTGCGACCAGTTTATCCCTGATCACGCGGCCATTGACGAAGAAGTATTGAAGATCAGCACTGGAACGGGAAAACGTTGGCAATCCTACCCAGCCCCAAAGCTTGAGCCCGGAAACATTAACATCAACAATCACCGAGTTTTCAATAAACTTCGGACCACAAAGGGAAGCCACCCGGCGATCTTTCTCAGCCTGAGTGTTACAGGGTCTTAGCTGATGAATACTGCGCTGGTTATGTCTGAGACCAAACCCAACATCAAACCGGGACAGTGCCAGACGCTTCACGACTTCTTCAAGATGGGAAAACTCGGTTTTTTCCGTCCGCAGGAATTTACGCCTTGCAGGGGTATTAAAAAACAGATCCTTGACTTCAATCGTTGTACCCACGGGGTGGGGTGCCGGATTAACAATAGCCTCCATGTCACGCCCTTCGGTACGAACCTGCCAGCCAGACTCCTGACCATCAACATGTGACGTTAATGTTAAGCGTGAAACCGAGCTGACCGAAGCAAGGGCTTCACCACGAAAGCCCAGAGTCCCGACACCTTCCAGATCTTCCAGTTCAGAAATCTTGCTGGTGGCGTGTCGCGACAGAGCCAGTGCCAGATCATCTTTGGCAATGCCATGTCCGTCATCACGAATACGGATCAATTTGACACCACCATTTTCTACCTCGACATTCACTCGTTTGGCACCGGCATCAAGACTGTTTTCCAACAGTTCTTTAACAACCGATGCGGGACGTTCAACCACCTCACCGGCAGCAATCTGGTTAGCAAGTCGGGTATCGAGTAAACGAATAGGTTTCATAAAAGGCAGGTCAGTCAGTCCGGTTTTATTGCCAGAAAGACTATCAGCCTCTATCGACTTTTGCCAAGTCGTTAGAAGAGACTGGATAATAAAGCTGGCATCCAGCTCAAGGTAAAGTCCGTCAACGCAGGCATGGCATTCTGGTCGTAGTAGAGCGCAGCCATCTCATCCCTGAAATCCTTGAGTCGCCAGAGTGTCAACATGGCCGGTACAATCCGATAGCCCGGAATGGTGTACCCCAACAGAGTCAGTACTGGCAGTGATGGACTGGTAGAACCACAAACCTTTGACAGCTGAAGCATACGACGTCCTATGTTTTCACTGACTTCATAATGAACCTGACCTTTCAGGATATTCTTAAGCCCTGTCTGAAACTTCTCTATTTTCTCCTTTGAGACGACAAGGGTTGCGGCCCCCTTAATTGTTTTGCCTGCGGGGGAGGCAATACCGACAACTTTGACCAGAAACTCCCAGACTTTATTTTCAAGCTCTTCTGCGGGCAGGCCGGTCAGCGCATCAATCACCGGAGTTTCTTTCGGCTCTTTTTGTTCTATCGTCTGTTCTGCCGGGGTTTCAGTCTCTTCTGCCAAAGTGCCCTCTTGTTTCTGAGCTTCAGGTTGCTTTTGTATTTCTTTCTGCTTCCAGATCTGCTCAGGCACCAATAAGCGCGGCCTTAAAGCCAAGAGCTGTTCAGACCTGACAGAAACAGACCGGGGTGTAGAAGTGGCAGCCAGTCCAGACATGATCCTGAGGGCTGAATCTACCTCAGGGTACTCTGAAATCACCTCATAGGATTCCAGTAAATCTGACAGATCGGCATCAGGCTTTTCAGGATCAGGGGAAGAAAGTGTCAGACTCTCAAACTGTGCAATGGACCGACTATCGAGCCTGGTGAAGGTATCGCTGAAAATCCGATGCCCGGACCGGTTGACCCGGTTATTCTCATTGAGAAGGTTGTCCTGAGAACCATAAGCCGACAGCTCATCGGTTGATGCCTGATTCAGATGGGTGGGTAATAAGTTAACTGAAGCCCTCAGATGCATAGCCGAATCCTCCCTGAATTTTCCATACAATGGCACTTTACAGGAAAAAATCCGGGAAGAGACTGACCAGCCTGTCAGCATTACTGACGGTATCTTCAGGCGTCTTTCAGTTGGGAATCACCAACATCTGCCCGGTTCTGATCCGATCTGATCGACTGATATTATTGGCTGTTTTCAATGAGCTCAGACTGATATCAAAGCGATTGGCTATCTCTGACAGGGTATCACCGGCCTGGATCACATACTGGTCTGGACGAGTATCTATTTTACCCTCAGCCTTGAGCCCGGAGATCAGCGTACCGGGCGGAGGCTTCTTCACAAAGTAGCCTTTCACGCCTTTGAATATCTGTCGGGCCATAGCACGTTGATGGCTTCGGGTTTTCAGTTTACGCCCTTCTTTGGGATTGGAGATAAAGCCTGTTTCCACCAGAATAGAGGGAATGTCGGGAGACTTCAGAACAGCAAAAGCAGCTTGCTCCACCTGTTCTTTATGCAGCCTGTTGATCGTACCGATATTCTTCAGCACCTTGTCACCGACTTCCAGACTCGAAGACAGTGTTGAGGTCATGGACAAATCCAACAAAACACCCGCCAGAATATCGTCTTTGTCACTCAGGGATATGCCCCCTTCACCACCAATCAGATCTGACGAGTTTGCTCTGTGAGCCAGCCAGCGGGCAGTCTCTGATGTTGCTCCCCCCCTGGACAGGGCATACACCGAGGCACCATTCGCACGAGGATCTGTAAAAGCGTCAGCATGGATGGAAATAAACAGATCGGCTCCTGCTTTACGAGCAATAGCGGCACGTTCACGCAGGGGGATATAGTAGTCTCCGGTTCTTACCAGAACAGGCTTGAAGCCGGGCTCTTTGTTCAACAGAGCGGCGAGGTCTTTGGAAATGTTCAGCGTGACGACCTTTTCATGCCCCCCTCCATAGGCCAGTGCCCCCGGATCTTCGCCACCGTGGCCGGCATCAATCGCCACAACAATATCTCTTTTGGAAGATGTTTTAATGGGCTCTTTTACCGGATCTGCTGCTTTTGTCCGATCATCAAAGAGATCTACCACCAGACGATAGCCGTATGTGGCATTGGGTTTAAGCAGGAAGCTTTTACTGGTGACCTTATTTCTCAGATCCAGAACAATCCGCAAATCTTTCTTGTTTCGAACCCCATAACGAATCTTGCTGATAGGAGTCGAGCCGAGACGGGGATTGACTGAACTTTTGGGCTTCCGGGTGCCACGAATATCCACCACCAGTCTTCGGGGGTTGTCCAGAAAAAATTGCGAGTGAGCGACTTCACTGGAGACATCAAATACCAGACGGGTCTTATCAGGCGATCGCCAGACACGGACATCGTCAACCTGGGCTGCAAACAATGGCAGAGGCAATAGCAACAGAGCAGCAAAAAAGAACTTCCTTATCCTCGACGACATTCTCCCTCCTGCCGTCCCTGCAGTTTTCTCAACATACCCAGCCCACGTTCGGTTCCCGCTTTGATGAGAGCCTTGCGTCCGGGCAGGTTGTAATCCAGTTGTACTTCCAGATCGGCATCCGGCAGAGCTCCCTCACCTTTGCAGGGCCACTCGATCAGACACAGACAGTCTTCTTCAAAATAATCCCGCCCCCCGATGAACTCAAGCTCTTCAGGATCAGCCAGTCGATAAAGGTCAAAATGATAGACCTGCTGACCGTCAACTGAGTAGGGCTCCACCAGGGTATAAGTCGGGCTTTTCACCGCCCCCTGATGACCAAGGCTATGCAGAATACCCCGGCATAAAGTGGTTTTTCCGGCTCCCAGGTTTCCAACCAGATAAATGACGGCATGACCACTGCTTACTTCAGCCAGCTTGTTGCCAAGCTGAACCATTTCCTGCTCATTATCAATCAGCAGCTCAATCCTGCCTTCCATACACTCACTATTATCTTTACGGGAACGGGTATGGGCACCCGTTCATTATTTGTTGTGTCCATAGCTCAAGGCTGTCTCAATAGCTCAAGGCTGTTTTGCAATTTTATTCAGCTGACTTCTTATGTGAGGGAGAGTTTCCAGTGCCAGCATCCCTCGTTCGCCTTGCAGCCCCGCCAGATGGTCTGCAGCTGTCGCATGCAGCCAGACCCCCAAAGCTGCTGCATTATGGGTCTCTAAGCCCTGAGCTGCCAGTGCGGCAATCACACCGCTGAGTACATCCCCCATACCCGCCACAGCCATACCCGGATTACCATCCGGGCACAGATTCAGGATTTTTCCGTCGTATATAAGCGTGCCGGCCCCCTTTAACACGACCACTGCACCGAAACGGTTAAAGAGTTCTTTTGCAGCTTTAACCCGGTCGCCATTAATGGTTGAAGTTTGAGTTTCCAGCAGTCTCGCCGCTTCGCCGGAATGGGGTGTGAGAATCATCGGGTACTTTCGACGTTTAAGCAACGCCGGATCTTCCGAAATGATATTGAGACCATCGGCATCAATTACCACAGGGCACTCAACTTTCAGCACTTCAGCAAGGAGTTCGCGGGCCCATGAATCTTTTCCCAGACCGGGTCCCACAACCAGCAGATTTTTCCCTTCCAGGAGCACGCGAAGATCTTCTGCACCCGAAACGGCCGAGGCCATTAACTCGGGACGTCGGGCTGCCAGAGCCAAAAGATGCTCCTGACGGGTAGCCACTGTGACCCGACCAGCACCACAATATAATGCAGCTTCTGCCGACATAATGGCAGCACCGGGCATACCATGGTTCCCGGCCACCACCATAACATGGCCATTGTCGCCTTTATGTAAATCTCTGGCTCTGGGCTGAAGCCAGCGACTTAGTCTGTTTTCTGACAACCTCAGAGCTTCATTCGGCACGGCTTCATAAACCTCCCCCGGCACACCCAGATCAGCAAACTCAACCTGCCCGGACAGCTCTTTTCCCCTGCCTGAAAGCAACCCCAGCTTCATACCTATGAATGTCACCGTCACATCTGCCCTTATGGCAACGCCCATAGCGATGCCTTTGTCAGCACAAAGACCGGATGGAATATCAACAGCAAGAACAGGTCGACCCGATTCATTGATGCGAATGACAACGTCTCGATAGCGACCCTCAACGTCTCTTCCCAGCCCCGTTCCCAGCAGGGCATCGACGAATACGTCACCGGACAGCGGCGTCTCCGGTGTATAAGGATCAACATCAACACCCTCTGCGATACAGGCTTTATAGGCTGACAGGGCATCTCCTGACAGTTTTTCCGGAGAAGAGAGGAAATTCACTGAAACCGAAATCCCCCGCTTAGCCGCCAGCATGGCCACCAGATAACCATCTCCACCATTATTCCCGCCACCGCAGAAGACCTGAAGCCGATTGCCAAGAAGAAGGTCTGGCCAATGGTTCATCAGAGAGCGAAAAGCCGCACGGGCAGCCCGGTTCATCAGCTCAAAGCCATTGATCTGAAAATCATTGATTGCTACATCATCAAGCCGGCGAACTTGTTCTGCAGTATAAAGCCGGTCAAAGATGCCAACTCGATCGCTATCGTACATAAGCACTCACTCCTACCTTGATAGATTACCTTAATATCGACAGCTAAACAGCTTCGATTCCGTCTAAGAAGTAGCTCAGGATTACGCTTTTGCGGGTTTACCATTATTCTCGACAAGGGGTGTGTTAGAATGCTCGTCTATAATCTCAGATTTTTTCCCGGCAGCAACTGATCAACGTGTCTATCTCCAACGACTCTTCTGAAAGCCCTGATTATCAAAAGCTGGCTGACGATATTCGTCTTTGGGCCAGACATTTAGGCTTCCAGCATGTGGGTATTACAGAAGCCCGAATCCCGGAGCGGGACAAAAAACAGTTTCAGCAGTGGCTGGATCAGGGACTCCACGGTGATCTGGCGTACATGGAGCGACACAAGGAGCTCAGGTGCCATCCTGAAAAGCTTCATGAAGGTGTCATCCGGGTTATCTCCGCCAGAATGGATTATCTGCCCGCAGAAACCGAAACCATCAAGATTCTTAATGAACCGGAAAAAGCCTATGTTTCCCGTTATGCCCTGGGACGTGATTACCACAAGCTGATTCGCAAACGCTTAACCCAACTCGGAAAGAAAATAGAAGCAGTGGCCCCGAACCACGGTTATAGGGCATTTGTTGACAGTGCTCCCGTGATGGAAAGACCTCTCGCCCAGCAGGCGGGTCTGGGCTGGATGGGCAAACACTCACTGATTATCAACCGTAAGGCAGGTTCTTTCTTTTTCCTGGGAGAACTCTTTACTAATTTACCTCTGCCCACGGACGAACCTTATGAGAAGAACCATTGCGGCCGCTGCACCGCCTGCATGAATGTTTGCCCTACCCAGGCGATTGTCGAGCCCTACAAAGTGGATGCCAGAAAGTGCATTTCCTATCTGACTATTGAAAACAGTGGCCCCATACCCGAAGAGCTTCGCAGCAAAATGGGTAACCGAATTTTTGGCTGTGATGACTGTCAGCTTACCTGCCCCTGGAATCGATTTGCCAGACACACACAGGAAACTGACTTTCAGCCTCGTCACCATCTGGATAACAGTGATCTGGCGGATCTTTTTCTGTGGACAGAAGAAGAATTTCTGGAGCGCACCGCAGGCTCACCGATCCGACGTGCGGGCTTTGAATGCTGGTTACGGAATCTGGCAGTAGGTTTAGGCAACGCCCCCACAACGGATAAAGTCATGTCAGCACTTCATCAGCGCCAGAACTACCCCTCGGAACTGGTAAAAGAACATGTGCAATGGGCACTTAAACAACACAACCCAAATGCTCAAGATTAAATCTGTGCATGGACTACCCTTAGGAGCTACTGAGACGCAGATTCCAGAGGTTATTGATCATGTCTGTCAAGTTATCGGGTGATTCACTCACGCCCTTTCTTCATATTGTCAAACAATACGACCATTACATTCAGACTAAAGACGTCCGTGGCATCATGTCGCTGTTTGTCACAGACGACGAGCCCCACAGCTTCGGACTGCATGTCAATTTGAATGAACGGGAAGCATTGAGACAACGGTTGACAGACTACTTTAATGCCGGAGAATCCTTCTCAGCAGAATTTAAAGCAGAACCGGTTGTCTATCACTATGGCGAAGCAGCCTGTCTCTGCATGATGCTACCCGTGAAAGGTTCCGAAGGTGCTCATATCAGGGTCACTATTTTTCTGGAAAATCATTCCGGACAGTGGCTGATACGTCACCAGCATATTTCCCAGTCACCTGTTTGAAGGGATTCACCAAAGATTTAAACGGCCCTGGAACCTGGTGTTCTTCACCTTGGCTTTCCGGGTGCCTCTTTGGTGTCCCTTTGCTTACGTCTGACAGATGTATTGGGTTTATGGCCCCTGGAAACCTCCCCTGAGCGCTGCCCATCCTGATGCTCTACTCTGGGTTTCTTTGGCTTTTTGGGTTTCTTGCGCCTGGGAGGGCGGGTATCCAGTCTGGATTCTGGCAGTGCATTCACAGGCTTGAACCCCGGAATTTCCTGTCGATCAATCAGCTGACGGGTTAACCTCTCAATTGCCACCAGTTGTTTGAATTCGTCAGCACACACCAGAGAAACTGCCTGTCCGGTCGCACCGGCCCTGCCTGTTCTGCCGATCCGATGAACATAGTCTTCGGCAACGTTGGGAAGATCAAAGTTAACAACCTGCGGCAACTGATCAATATCCAGCCCACGTGCAGCAATATCAGTGGCTACCAGAACCCGAATTTCACCGCTTTTGAACTCAGCCAGTGCTTTTGTCCGGACATTCTGGCTTTTGTTGCCGTGAATAGCTGCGGCCTGGACCCCCTTGCCCTCAAGATGCCGTGTCAGCCGGTTGGCACCGTGTTTTGTTCGGGTAAATACCAGCACCTGACGCCAGTCATTCTCTGTGATCAACTGAGTCAGCAGTGCGGCTTTCTTGTTTTTGTCCACAGGGTAAACACACTGGTCTACGGTTTTAGCGGCGGCATTTCCCGGTGTGACCGAAATCTCTACCGGCGAACGCACCAGACCTTTTGCCAGATTTCGAATCTCATCGGAGAAAGTCGCTGAAAACAGTAAGCTCTGCCTGCTTTTGGGAAGGATTGCCAGAATCTTGCGAATATCACGAATAAAGCCCATGTCCAGCATACGGTCGGCTTCGTCCAACACCAGCACCTCCAGCTGTTTGAACTTCACAGCATTCTGGTTGAACAGGTCCAGTAGCCTGCCTGGCGTTGCCACCAACACATCCACGCCTCTTCTCAATTTCATCATCTGGGGATTGATCTTGACGCCCCCAAATACCACGGTTGAGCGAAGAGGAAGGTGGCGACTATAGGTTTCCACACTTTCAGCTACCTGAGCGGCCAGCTCACGGGTCGGCGTCAGAATTAACGCCCGCACCTGATTGGCCTGGACACGAGGTCCTTTTGCCAGCTTCTCCAGTATGGGCAACGTAAAGCCTGCTGTTTTACCGGTACCTGTCTGGGCCGCTGCCATGACGTCATGGCCTTCAAGTACGGCAGGGATAGCCTGAGACTGAATAGGCGAAGGGGCATCATAACCTTGCTCTGTGACAGCTTGGAGGATGGGAGCTGATAACCCCAGCGAGTCAAAACTCATGAAACATTCCCGGTTGGCGTCATTCAGCAGAACCGGGCTGAAGACTTGGCGAGGTGGGCAGTTTAACCAATATGTCTGACTGAAGCTATCAGGTCTTTGCTGCAATAACGAAAAAGAACAGCCGCTCTTTTTGAGAGCCACTGTTAAGAGCCACTGTTCTGATTAACTGATCAGGATTGAATAAAGTGTTGGCGGTAGAAACGGAGTTCTTCTATGGATTCACGAATATCTTCCAGCGCCAGATGAGTGCCTTTTTTGCTAAATTGATCAAGCAGCTCAGGCTGCCACCTTCTTGCCAGCTCTTTTAACGTACTGACATCAATATTACGGTAATGGAAAAACTCATGAAGCTCTTTCATGTAGCAGTTCAGAAAGCGGCGATCCTGACCAATGCTGTTCCCGCACATGGGTGATGCACCGACCTTGGAGTACTGTCTGAGAAAGGCCAGAGTCATTTGCTCGGCCTCAGTCAGACTGATCTGGCTTTCACGGACTCTTTGGGTCAACCCCGTTTCACCGTGGGTTTTGATACACCACTCATTCATATTCGCAAGGACTGCATCACTTTGATGCACCGCTATCACGGGGCCTTCAGCAATAAAATTCAGCTGATCATCTGTAACAATGGTCGCAATTTCCAGAATTTGGTCGTGTTCGGGATCAAGTCCCGTCATTTCCAGGTCGATCCAGACAAGATTATCTGCTTTAGCCATCAAGCACCCGATTTCCTTTAGAAAGATGTGCCAGCCCAACAATGAATACGGCTTGAATTCAAAGGTTTGAAATAGCCCTGAAACCGATTCTGTAACATTTTCACAAAAAATATCGGCAAATGAAGAAAGCCATGGCTGACTTATTTAGTCTAACCGATCATAATCTCTCCGTGAAACCTACACTCGCTTCCTTCTGACCGCTCCGTAGCTCAGTATCGATTGGCACCTTCTGTCTATCCACTTAAAGATGTGGGCATCAGCGAGACAAAGGCTATTTCTGGCCATTGCCATGAAAAGCCAGAATCTATCCAGCAGACCAGGTAAAACCTTGAGTAAACCATGAGTAAGCGCAAACTAACGCGCAAACAGAAATGGCGCATAGAGAAAGTCCAGCAGGAACGCATTGCCCGCGCCAGGAAGCGGGAAGAGCTTATTGAGCAAAAAATACAGGATGATAACCTGGGACCTGAACAACAAGGTCTGATCATCGCCCACTATGGTGCAACCCTGGATATCGAGCCATGGGGCCAAACCGGTGCTGTTCGTCGATGCCACCTGCGGACCAACCTCCCACCCCTGGTCACCGGAGACCAGGTGGTGTGGCGTCCGTCCCTGAAAGACGAAACCGGGGTGGTGGTCGCCCTCGAAGGTCGCACCAGCCTGCTCACCCGGCCTGACAACCATGGTCGAATCAAACCCGTTGCCGCCAATATTGACTATATCGTGCTGGTCATAGCGCCTGTGCCCATTCCTCATACCAATCTGATTGACCGCTATCTGGTTGCTGCCGAGACGGTTGGCATTGAACCGGTTCTTTTGCTGAACAAAATCGACCTGCTGGATGAAGAAGGCATGGAACTGATGGACGATATGCTGGCGGTTTATGAAGACATTGGTTATCAGGTCCTGCGGGCTTCTACCCGCTCAGAAGATGGACTGGTGCCTCTCAAGGCTCTGCTGGATGAGCATGTCAGTGTCTTTGTTGGACAGAGTGGTGTGGGAAAGTCCTCCCTGGTTAATGCACTCTTACCCGGTGTTGATATCCGTGTCGGTGACCTTTCCGAAGCCACCGGCAAAGGCATGCATACCACCACTGCCGCAAAGCTCTTCCATTTCCCCGCAGGTGGCATGTTGATTGACTCACCCGGCATTCGGGAATTTGGCCTCTGGCATATTGATGCCCAGTCGGTTCTTGAAGGTTTCAGGGAATTCAGACCCTACCTTGGTCATTGCCGATTCCGAGACTGTCAACATGAGAAGGAACCGGGTTGTGCCTTGAAGCAGGCTCTGGAAGATGGCGAAATTCTGGAAGAACGAATGTTCAGCTATAAACAGATTGTCGACTCTCTGGACCTCTGACGGGTCCGTGTTAGCATAGGCTATCGCCTTTTTCTCATCAGCCATGAATGAAGAAGTACAATGAACTCAATAGACGATCTGCCACTGATCCTTGAAGCTGATCAGCTGGAACCTCTGCTGGGGCACGAAGACCTGCTGATAGTAGACCTTTGCAACCCGCAACTATACAGCCACTCCCACATTCCCGGTGCCCTGAGCATTTCTCCACAGAACATGGTTTCCGGTGTAAAACCGGCAGCGGGCAAACTTCCTGCCGTTGAACAGCTGAACCAGATGCTCTCCAACATTGGCTACAGCAAAAACAAACACATTGTTGTTTATGATGACGAAGGCGGTGGTTGGGCAGGCCGTTTCATCTGGACGCTGGATGTGATCGGACACAAGAAATACAGCTACCTGAACGGTGGTGCACACGTCTGGCTGAAAGAAGGTCATCCCACCGAAAGCACCATTAACCGCCCTGAACCGACACAAGTTGATCTGAAGATTGATGACTCTGTGATTGCCAACAAAGAGCTCATCATGAATTCACTGGAAGACTCAAACACTGTGATCTGGGATGCCCGATCAGTTGATGAATATCGCGGTGAAAAACGCTTCTCACAAAAAGGGGGGCACATTCCGGGTGCCGTAAACCTTGAATGGACACTGGCCATGGATCATGACCGTAACCTCAGAATTCGCAACGACATCGCCGATATTCTTGAACAGCTGGGCATTACCCGGGACAAAAACGTCATTACCCATTGTCAGAGCCATCATCGCTCGGGCTTTACCTATCTGGTGGGCAAGTCTCTGGGTCTCTCTATCAAAGCTTACGACGGCTCCTGGTCAGAGTGGGGCAATCTGCCCGATACCCCCGTCGAAACCTGAGGAATAATGGCACTGTTTAATCTTAAGCAGTGCCGTTTCTGTCTACTCAGCGTCTACTTGTGAGCCCCTGCTCTCACCATTACAATCCAATACTCTTAAAAACAGGATGAGTCCTGACTGTGAAAGAACAATTTTTTGCCTTTATCCAATATTTTCTGCCGCACCACCTTATTTCACGGGCGGTATATTGCTTTGTTGAGAGCACCTGCCCCAGGTTCAAGAATGCGCTGATCCGCCGCATCATCAAACAATATGATGTTGATATGAGCGAGGCTGATCGCGAAACCCCCGAAGAGTATCTTCACTTTAACGATTTCTTCACCCGTTCCCTGAAATCAGGGGTGCGACCCCTGCCTGAAGACGAAAGCCTGATCGTCAGCCCTGCTGACGGCGAAGTCAGCCAGCTCGGCGACATCGAGAATGGCAGGATTTTCCAGGCCAAAGGGCACGACTACAGCCTGATTGAACTGCTGGGCGGAGACAGTGATCTGGGCCAGGAATTCATGGGTGGAAAGTTCGCCACGATCTACCTTTCTCCCCGTGATTACCACCGTGTTCATTCACCTTTCGGTGGCACTCTGCGAAAAATGATCCACGTTCCGGGTCGTTTGTTTTCGGTGAATCAGGGCACTGTTGAAAACATTCCAAACCTGTTTGCCCGAAATGAACGTGTCGTGGCTATTTTTGATACTGAGCGCGGACCGATGGCTGTTATCATGGTCGGTGCCATGATTGTTGCCAGTATTGAAACCGTCTGGGCCGGACTGGTGACCCCCATCAGAAAAAAAGTTCGTACCTTTGAGTACGGCGAAGACTCGGCAGAACAGGTCTCCCTGAAACGGGGTGATGAAATGGGCCGATTCAAGATGGGCTCTACTGCCATTGTGCTCTTTGGCAAAGATCAGGTTGACTGGCTTGAATCCTTCGAAGCCGGATCGAAGATCAGGATGGGAGAGGCCCTGGCTGCATCTGCAAAATAGATGAAGGACTCAATTAAGGATACACTGCGGTTTTTGATCGCCCCGGACTTGCAATGACAATTAAACTCGGCGTCGTGATGGACCCTATTGAGTCCATCGAATACAAAAAGGACAGTACTCTGGCGATGCTGGTCGCAGCCCGAAAAAAAGGCTGGGAGCTGTTCTATATGCAGCAGGAAGACCTGTATCAGTCAGAGGGTGTCGCCTATGGCAGTATGCGTCCCTTGCAGGCCCGCTACAATCCGCATGACTTTTATTCTCTGGGAGATCGGGAAGAGCAGCCGCTGAGCACTCTGAACGTGATTCTGATGCGTAAAGATCCTCCTTTTGACATGGAGTTTATTTACAGCACCTATCTGCTTGAACAGGCTGAGGCCGCTGGCACACTGGTGGTCAACAAACCCCAGAGTATTCGTGACTGCAACGAAAAAATGTTTGCCACTCTGTTCCCCCAGTGTACACCCCCGGTCATGGTGGCCCGCAGTGCACGACACCTGAAAGCTTTTGCCGAAAAACACGGCGATGTGGTTCTCAAACCGCTGGATGGTATGGGAGGGTCGTCTATTTTCAGAACTCACCCGAATGATCAGAACTTCAGTGTGATTGTTGAAACCCTGACCCAACACGGGCAACAACAGGCCATGATCCAAAAATACATTCCCGAGATCAAGGCAGGCGACAAACGCATTCTATTGATCGACGGTGAACCGGTACCTTACGCTCTGGCACGTATCCCGGCTGAAGGTGAACTGCGTGGCAACCTTGCCGCGGGCGGCAGTGGTGTGGGCCAGAAGCTGACCGAAAAAGATTACTGGATCGCAGAGCAGGTGGCGCCAGTATTGAAAGAGAAGGGTCTGCTGTTCGTGGGGTTGGATGTTATCGGAGAATATCTGACCGAAATCAATGTCACTTCACCCACCTGTATACGACAGTTGGATGACCAGTTTGGTATTAGCATTGGTGACAGGTTGATGGACAAGATTGAGGAAAAGCTGTCCAGGAGGCTGACCGAGAATAGTCTGCCCTACTGCGGCGGCAGCAAATTGGTCTGAAAATCCGTTCCCACGGCTGGCCACCCTCTCCCACCACTCGTTACCTGCTGTGATCTTTTCTTAAGTGATCCCAAAGAGCTCTCCTGCTTAGCTTCTCGCACTCAGAGCAGGTTCGCTCTCCAGCGTGATCTTCTCTATGAGCCACCAGGACCACGACATTCCTGAAGAGCCGCCCGCATACCTGCCGCTGGCCATCTTCGTCGATTCTGGTCACACGACAGATTAGTCGCCCGGAAGTTCTTGTTATGGCAGCGAAAGAGGCCCTCTGTGAGGAACTGGCCCGACCTTCTGTTTCAAAACGGTATGGTGGCAGGAGTCGACAAATGCCATAACAGGGATAGACGGGACAGTTAGAACCCAAAGTATGCAAATTATGCTGCGTAGTGCCAACGAAAAAGAACGCTGGGGCAATGGGACGAGCTTCTGCTTCAGCCACCCTTCTACGATGGTATGGTGGCAGGCGTCGACAAATGCCGCCATTACAGGAATCGACGAAACAGGCAGGCCCCAAATTGTGCCTATTATGCTGGGTAGTGTTAACGGAAGAGTCCGTTTGTGAGGAGCTGACAGTCGTGAGCTCGTTGTAGTCCCTTTGTACCTCTGAGCATGATCTGAAATCCGGTAATTGCGCTAATGAAGACAGGTTCCCTCTGCAAAGTGGGCAGGAACATTGTGAAGTGCTCAGAATTACCTTTTGTAAACAGTGTTTGTCAATTTTCTGCGAACAACAGGGAGTTGCAATCACATCAGTAAGCTTGTCCAGGCATACGGGACAATTCTCAACGGCTTGCGCCATCTCTCCGCCAGAGGGTGGTGGCCGGAATCGACAAACGCCATTACAGGAATCGACGTAACAATCTAAACCATAAGTATGTTGGGGTTGTTCAGGGTCTTCTTTACCGTCGCGACGTCGAGACAGGCGCTTGGCGAAAAAGCGTCTAAGGCGGGTGATTTTTCCTGAGGCCTTCTGACCGGAGGATGCTGACGCCTGGCTTTGTTGGCCATTTTCTTTTTGACTCTTTCCGGGAAGTACCATTGTCGTGATTGCAAACGGATAATCCTCTTGTGTCGAAATAGATGCCGCCTCCGGTTCATCTGCCGGGTTGAACAGTGATGATTCAGGGTTCCAATAGCTTTTTAAAAGCATGCCGACGGTGATGAGTGCTTCTTCAGGTAGCCGCGAGTCAGGTTTGGAGCCCGGTGGGGCTTCATGGGTGATCAGAGCCAGTCCGTAGGCAACCAGCAGTTGAGTGGCGTATAGTAACTGCCAGGAAATCGTCTCAATACAGGTTGTTGCTAACCCGTAACCGTTAAGTTCACCTGATGTGGCATCAGCCAGTAAACTCGGGTCTGTGTAGCTGTTTGCGTCGTCAATGTCTAACGAGCTGTCCAATAACGTATTCAGGTTGGGCTTCATAGAAAAGACCTGGTCTGTAACCTGATCCTGTGCAAGCTCGACAACAAAAGGTCTTACCAACTCCTCGGCCCCGCAAACGACGGACAACGGGAGCAGCAAAAGAAGCACCGTAGGAAGTGTTTTTTTCACCATTACGTCCCTACACTTTTTATTTCTGTACGCGCAAAGTAGACCAGCGACAGAATAAGTGCATATTTCTGTCAAAAAGCAAAGGTTGCAACGGTTAAATATTCGCATGACCGCGTCCGGCCACCCTCTCCGACCATTGGTTACCTCCTGTGATTTCTTCTTTTGTGGAGCGACAGGGCTTGAGCGTTTGGTAGGATCTTCCGGCAATCAGGGCAGCAGATTAGCTCTCCGGTGTGATCTCTTCTCCTGTGGTCCCTCAGGGCTTGAGCGTTTAGCAGGATCTTCTGGCACTCAGGGCAGGTTTGCTCACCGGTGTGATCCCTTCTCCTGTGGTCCCTCAGGGCTTGAGCGCTTGGCAGGGTCATCTGGCACTCAGGGCAGGTTTGCTCAACGGTGTGATCTCTTCTCCTGTGGTCCCTCAGGGCTTGAGCACTTGGCAGGGTAATATGGCACTCGGGGCAGGTTTGCACTTGGGTGTGATCTAGTCTTGCGTGAGCCAACAGGGCTGAGGCATTCGTGAAGACCGCCCTGCATGGCCGCACCATGCCATCTTCGTTGATTGTGGCCAAGCCACAGGTCAGGTGCCCCCCTGCTATTGATGTGGCAGCGAAATAAGCCGCCTGTGTGGAAATGGTAAAAGGGGGCTGGGGCTCGTTATAAGAACCTGGTAAGTCCTGCTGCGCCTCTCCGCTTACTGCAAAATCCGGTAATTGTGCTGTAGAACTCATGTCTGCTCTGCAAAATGGGCAGGCTTTTATTAATGATCGCCGAGTGGTCTGAAATATCCTTCGCAAACAGTGTTTGTCAATTTTCTTCGAACAACAGGAAACAACATACAAATCAGTGAACTTTTGAAGGCATATAGGGCACTCATCATCGCCTGATTCAGCCAGCTCACTGCCATCGGATGGCGGTCGTAACTGACAAACACCATGACAGGAACCCGCGTAACAATCTAAACCGTAAGTATGTTGGTGTTGATGTTCAGGGTCTCCGTTACCGTCGCCAGAGCCGAAATCCAGAGGGCTGATGAAAGAAGCTCCAGGTTGGTTAGTTGTTCCTGAGACCTGCTGACCGGATGATGCTGATGGCTGGTTTGCCGGGTCATTTTTTTGTTCACACTGCCCGGGCAGCACCATGGTGGTGATCGCAAACGGATGATCTCTCTGTGTCGAAATAGAAATTGCCTCCGGTTGATCTGTTGGCTTGAACAACAATGAATCAGGGTCCCAAAAGCTTTTCAAAAGCCAGCCGACGGTGATAAGTGCTTCTTCAGGTAGCCACGAATCAGGTTTGGAGCCCAAGGGGGCTTCATGGTTGGTCAGAGCCAGTCCGCAGGCGACCAGCAGTTGAGTGGCGTAAAACAATTGCCATGAAATTGACTCGGTAAAGGTGTCTGCTAACCCGTAACCGTTAAGCCCACCGGGTGTGAAATCAGCCAGTAAACCCGAGTCTGTGAGGCCGTTTGTGTCATCAATGCCTGATGAGCTGCCCGACAATGAATTCAGGTTAGGCTTTATAGAAAAAAACCGGTCTGTATCCTGATCCTCTGCAAGCTCGACAACAAAATGTCTTACCAGCTCCTCGGCCCCGCAAACGACGGACATCGGGAGCAGCAAAAGAAGCACCGCAGGAAGTATTTTTTTCAACATTATGTCCATACACTTTTTATTTCTGTTCACGCAAAGTAGACCAATAACAGGATAAGTGCATATTTCTGTCAAAAACCAAAGGTTGCAACGGGTAAAATTCACCGGGAAGAAGGTTTCTCGTTCTCATGCTCCAGCGTGGAAACGAGTTAAAAAAAGGAGGGGGATTTTTTTACCCCCCCCATGTTCATCGAAAATCATTTCAATCTAAACCAGTCCAATTCATTTGAACCTGACATAAATTTCTCGATTCAATATTTCTTCGATTTTAAGAAGCCTGGATTCCATTTTGTTGTAATACAACCAGGCTTCGTTGCCTAAAAGGCGCATAGGGTTTTCTTCAAACCACAAGACATGGCTTTTAATTTCCAGATACAATTCAAGAAGCAAAGAATCATCACCATATTTTTTAAAAAGAGATTTTGCCAGGGTAAAACGAGTTTCATTTTCAACCTCTATAATACCAAATTTTTTATTAAACTGAGTTGCGGCTTTAAATCCATCTTCGATAATCTTTTTATCGTCGTCAGGTTTATTGCAAATATCTTTAGCTCGACCAATAGCAGTATCTATAGCCTTATTCAGAATATCATTTTCAAGTTTATTCTTCATCTGGTGCGCACGAGTTCCAAAAACTTTCATCTTATTTTCATCAAACCTTTTAAATGCGTCAAAAACTGCACCAATAATACGGCTAAAAATATTTTTCCTGCCTGTTTCAGCGGTGACATCGACATCAACAAATCTATATGTATGATTACTGGGGCGGACAGAAACATGGTAATTTCTATTTGCTTGCTCCGAGTAAAATATTGCTTTTTTCTCACCACCTTCGAACCCACTAATTCCATCAATGAGTGTTCGGTCGATCATCATATTATCCAATCTATGAATATAAGTGGCAGCTGAATATCCTTGAGTATTCATATCAATTACCTCCGTGGAAGTTAATCAAGATACCTATCACTTTGGATAAGCAGTAAGTACCTAACCAGTTGGTTTCGCATATTCTGGACGGCGGCTTTTTCCACCCTTCTGCGTTCCAACTCTGGTTGCGTAGCTAAGGCTACGCGCCCGTCGTTGCGCCTTGAAGGATGAAAAAATCCACTCGCCAGAATATGCGAAACCAACTGGCCAGGTACTTAAATATGTTTTAAAAAGATATAGAAAAGTCATCCTGACTATAATGACAACTCTGTTGGCAAGACTAACAATCGATAGCGATTAATAAGCTTTCAGGAGATAATTAACTTCGCTATCTTGTCTACTTGATCGATGATTGATTCCGGCGATTTCTCTACTCTTATCCCCAAGGTTTTCAGTACAGCTTTGGGTATACTGACGATACTTGCTCCACCGGACTTTCTGACAGCTATAGATGTCATGGTACTTTTCTCCTGATGTTTTACTCAAGTACAACCACGACAGGGTTTTACTCAAGTAAAACTATCTAATGAGTATAAAACCCCGTACTGTGAGGATGGAGACATAAGCCCGGCTTGTATCAATTCATTCTATTAATTCGTTCAGCCGTATTCTTGCTATCCTGCCTCGAACTGAATGGAAGTGTACTTTACCATCCTCTTTATTGGATGATCTTTTTACCCTTGTTAATCTTTTCTTAATCATTGACTTTCCGGTATGAACACAAACCCTCTTGAAGGATAATTCTTCTTTAACCGAGTGCCATGTTTTAGCAAGAGAAAATAGATACTCAACAAAAAGCTCAGAGTTCTGAAGCTGTAGCCTTAACTCACTTTCTCTTGGTTTATTTGATTTCATATCGCCAACAACAGCAATTAAACTCCCTTTGTTTCTTGTCAAAATAACAAAATCACAGCTTTTATTAACTTTGTCATGCTGAACATTTAGATAGCATGAAAGCTGTTTAAAACATGCTTTCAAACGACCAGATGACCGATAATCCAGAGTAAAAGCAATATCTCCATTAGTAAGGCCTGTTATTTCCAGACTCCTGAGTTTTGCATCTGCTCCAGTTTCTTTAACAGTAACTGTAAGCATGCCTGACCTTTCCACTATGGGCAATATAACCTCTGGTGCAAGCAAAGCAAGAAATTCAGATCTCATAAAACCAAGCCCCTGAATTCAATACATCTGATAATAAATGTCATCTTGCAATGTATTGGCATCCTCTATTTTTTGATCAAAAACATCGGTATCAATACCCTCTTCAGTGACCTCCAACTGATGAACTTTATGATCAGAGTGTACTGTGTACGCCTTAACCTGTTCTGGCCGTAATATATCTTCTTTGACCATCTTATGTTCTTTCATGAGGTGGGATCGCCCTTTGAAATCAACATTAAGCATGATTCTGTTATTTATTTCACGCACCAGAAAATCGCTGTGAGTAGTCATAACAACTTTAATACCAGCATTAACTAACCTGGTCAGTAACTTGGCCATTTGCCTTTGCTTATCTGGGTGAAGATTTAACTCTGGCTCATCAATAATCAGAACACTGTTTTTTTCAGCTATAGAATTGATATACAGATCCAACAAAAACAGTGACTTAATCGAAGAAGAAGCCAGATAGATGGGTAGAGCAGTTTTATCCCTGTTTCGCTCTTTAACAGGTTGATAAAGGACCTGGTCATTTACAGTTTTAAAACCGCCACCAATAATCTCTCTTAACGCATCAAAAACAGGCTTGTATTCACCTGCTTTATCTTCTTTAAGAAAACTTTTTTTCTTTGCAATATTATCAGTATCACGAATAATATCGATATTATCCTTAATAGGTTCTGCGTATCTGGAACGCATACTATTCAACAACTTGAATGGGTTAATCCCCTTTTTGCTGCTATCGGACAAATGCTCAACCAGAATATTCTTACTAAGATCCAGCTCTTTATAGAAAAGAGAAATACCAGTCCTTTCAGAAGTCAGTACAAAAGGTGTCAATATGCAAGCACCAAGAAGCGTCCTGGCCAGCTCCCGCTCTACAATATCAATAATGGCAGGCTCAGGTAGATCTGAATCAGTATCCTGAAGCGTGACAATAAGAGTATTATCCCCTGCCTCTTTAGAGACAAGTAGCACATCCTTTCTACCCAATCTCACTACTCGATGGATATTTTCACTCAAATCCAGCGTATAGTTTTCAAGCTTCAGACCCACCCTGGCTTTCGACATCAGGTCGGAATCCGTGTTGAAGTACTTCCCAAGATTGTGGCTAAAACGATCAGACATGTTCTTGAGAATCTGATCGAGCTTTCCCGCATAGTCTGTCAACGAGAGCTTTGCAGTTCCATGCTCCTTCAAATTCTTAAAAATCTCAGGTTCAAGATTAAACGAGGCTATAAAAGGGTAATCTTTCAACAAGCCATACATAGCGTAGTTGAGCCAGGTTTTGCCGACATTATTTGGACCACAGATCAGAGTCATATCTCCCAACTCTATTGATCCCTGATCCACATACCCCAGATTTTTAAATGTAAATTTCATAATGATGGGTGTACCGAACTTTCTCAGACCTCAATAATACACAATTTTCGTTACCATACGGCAAGTGAGTAGGCCTGACACCTATACCCATTGGAAATATGTCCCCAAACCCCGCAAGCAGTACTTGCGTACCCTATGCTCATTGATGACAATGCTTATGTAGCTGGTGAGGTATTGTGATAACCTTCCAGGCCCCAGGGAGATCAACTATAAGATTCAGGATGCACTACCCAAGAGGCCCACTCCGTCAATGACGACCGTTTCTTCTGCCGACCGCCTAGGCTTTACCGTTTTTATGGCAGCCGCTATTCATGCCGTGATTGTGCTCGGTCTGTCTTTTGGACTTGAAGACAAAGCTCCACCTCCGAAAACGCTTGAAGTCACCCTTGCGACCTACAAGAGCCAGAAAAAGCCGGAAGATGCCGACTTCCTGGCCCAGCTGAATCAGCAGGGCAGTGGCACACTTGAAAAAAAAGCCACACCCACTACCGACCGAAAAGCCGACATACAGGACAACAAAATCAACGAGGTTGAGCTTCAGCCACAGGAAGCTGCTGCGCCTGAAACGCAAGCAAAGAAAACATCTCAGGTCGTTACCCGGGCTGAGAGTGAAAAAAAAGTTCAGGACACTGACGTTATTGACCAGCCCACAGATGAACAGCCCAAAAAGGCTGAGTTCAGCAAACAGATCGATCTGCGTCAGGAGATTGCCAGCCTCGAAGCTCAACTCAGTGACCAGCGCCAGGCCTATGCCAGGCGCCCTAATGTGAAACGACTGACCTCAGCCTCAACCATGCTTGAGCCCGGTGCCGCTTACAAAAATGCCTGGAAACAGAAGGTCGAACGTATCGGTAACCTGAACTACCCTGCCAAAGCCCGCCAACAACAACTGTACGGCGAGCTCCGTATGATGGTGGCAATTAACCGTGATGGCACTCTGTCCAGTGTCGAAATCTTAAAATCTTCGGGTTACAGCGTTTTAGATGATGCGGCTCTCCGAATTGTCAGGTTAGCTTCTCCCTACGCACCCTTCACTGACGATTTACGGGATTACGACATTGTCGAGATCATTCGTACCTGGCGCTTTGAAAAAGGTGACAGACTATTTAGCCAGTAAGGTTTCTGAGCGAATATTCATTGAGCACTTTATTTGCCATCGGGACCGTTTGCCCTGATACTCCCACCATGAGTAGTGAAACCTTTCAAAGCCTCAAAAACCACTTCCTGATTGCTATGCCTCGCATGGCAGATACTTCTTTTGCGGGTACTCTGACTCTGGTTTGTGAACACAATCCCGGCGGCGCATTGGGAATCATCGTTAATCGCCCGACCGATCTGACGCTGGGTGAAGTGTTCAGTCAGGTAGGCATCAGCGATGCGGACGAATGCTTTCTCAGTCCCGACACCATTTATGCCGGCGGCCCGGTGGCGATTGAAAGGGGCTTTGTTCTCCACTCTGGCAGCGATCGATGGGATTCCAGTCTTGAAATCAGTCATGGGCTTGCGCTAACCACTTCCAGGGACATTCTGTTCGCCATGGCCCGGGATGAAGGCCCTGATGCTTCACTGGTGGCCCTGGGCTATGCCGGCTGGGGTGGCGGTCAACTTGAAAAAGAGTTGTCTGATAATGCCTGGCTCACCTGCAAGGCCAATCAACAGATTATTTTCGAAACGCCTTTCCAGCGACGTCTGGATGCTGCCGCCAACTCATTGGGCGTCGATCTTCGGCTGCTCTCTGATCAGGTTGGCCACTCATAGCCCCCCTCAGCAAAAGGCTCACTCTGGCAACGTTAAAGAAAACATGACTGAAAAAAAACTGAATACCCTGATGGGCTTTGACTTTGGTACACGTAATATTGGTGTGGCTGTCGGTCAGGCTGTGACTCGAACGGCGACAGCATTACCTTCTATCAAAGCAAAAGATGGTATTCCAAACTGGACCGATGTTGCTGCGCTGATTGAAGAATGGCAGCCGGATGCCGTCGTGGTGGGTATCCCTCTGAATATGGACGGCACCGAGTCCCCGATGTCGATGCGAGCCAGAAAGTTCGGCAAACGTCTCCATGGTCGTTACAACCTGCCTTTCTTCGAAGCGGATGAGCGTCTAAGCTCTTTTGAAGCCAAAGACTGGGCAAACAAACTGGGCCACAGTGGGCACTATGGCTCTAGTCCCGTCGATGGTATGGCAGCACAAATCATACTGGAAGGCTGGATGAACGATGAGAACAACCCGGTACTCTAGCTACGCTCTTTCAACTCTGTTTATTCTGTTTCTGGCTACCCTGTGCCTGAAATCCCAGGCCGGTGAGAGGGACATTATTCACCCTCTCTGCTTTGAACCTTTCGCCAATCTGGAAGCAGGCAGCCAGTCGTCAGGCAAGAAGACCATCGACCTGAATGACTGCATGAACAAATACCTCAGTTACCCTTTCAAGCAGCCTACCCCATGGCAGGCTGTTTTTGAAAAAAATGATCAACCCGAATACAACAGTGAAACCGGTTTACCCACTTATTCCAGCTATACATTGATTGGGCAGATGGAAAACCAGCAGGTGTTGATGAGTTATTCTGTCAGTTACGGAGGCAGCGGCACATTTAGCCATGCTTTTCTGGTTGAGGGTATCTCACTGCAAAAGCAGGTCCCCAATAACACGACACTGACCCAGACTTTGCTCGTTGAAGGCGGTGATCGCTGCTTCGGAAGTATTGAACACCTGTCTATTATTTCGCCTCAGAAATTTGAGATCCGGCGCAAAGTAACACCCAGTGCGCTCGTTGGTTACGGGATGAAGGCAGACTACGCACAGCGAATGACGAAAGGCCTGCCAGATTGTGCGCTATGTTGCATAGGCAGTTTAGTGGAGCAGGTGGATATGAAAGGCAACAGAGAGCTGGTGAACGTCATTCTGCTGCCAAGAGAATTGCGTGAAACGGCGACAAAGCAGGAACGCTGCCTGAACCGTCTCACCAAAGCAGACATCCATACCGATATTTTCACCAAAGAGGATTTTGTAACCCTTCAACAGAATTACATTAAAGAGTGCCCGGACTACGATACTCCCTCCCTCAAGGGGCTCTGATACCGGGCTTCAATCGGGCTCTAATAGATCTCCTCATGCTGCAAACTAAGCTTGTCTGCCATTTTGGTCAGATGCTCCCCATCAGCCTCTGGCCCCAGCTTGATCATGAGACGCAGATCGTTGGGTGAATCCGCATGCGCCAGAGCTTCTTCGTAGGTGATTTCTCGATTGTTATAAAGCTCAAACAACGCCTGATCAAAGGTTTGCATACCCAGCTCGCGGGACTTCTTCATAATGGTCTTGAGTTCATGAACATTGCCGTGAAGGATAGTATCCTGAATCAAGGGTGTATTGAGAAGGACTTCAACGGCTGCCCGGCGATCTTTGCCATCCCGGGTTCTCACCAGCTGCTGGGCAACCAGGCCTTTCAGGTTCAGGGATAAATCCATCCATATCTGACTATGACGATCCGCCGGGAAGAAATGGATGATCCTTTCCAGTGCCTGATTAGCATTATTTGCGTGCAGTGTCGCCAGACAGAGATGCCCTGTCTCTGCGAATGCCAGGGCATATTCCATAGTTTCACGGGTCCTTATTTCACCAATCATGATGACATCCGGTGCCTGTCGCAGGGTGTTTTTCAGAGCCACGGCATACGACTCTGTATCAATGCCTACTTCACGCTGGGTGACAATGGATTTGCGATGCTGATGGATAAATTCGATCGGGTCTTCAATACTGATGATGTGCCCGCAGGCATGTTCATTCCGATGCCCGAGCATCGCCGCAAGGGAAGTCGATTTACCAACACCGGTCGCCCCAACAAAAAGCACAAGGCCTCTTCTGGTCATAGAAAGGTCTTTAATCACCTTCGGCAACTTCAGCTGATCCAGTGTCGGGATCTGGGTCTCAATCCTTCTCAATACCATGCCAGCCAAATTTCGCTGGTAGAAAGCACTGACACGAAAGCGGCCTATTCCAGAGGCTGATATTGCAAAGTTGCATTCATGCTCGCGATTAAATTCGGCTTTTTGATCCTCATCCATCACACCGTAGACCATGTCCCGGGTCATGGCAGGTGCCAGAGGTTCCCTGGTGACAGGAACAATCCTGCCATTGAGTTTAAAACTGGGTGGAAAGCCAGCCGTGATAAATAAGTCAGAGGCCTTCTTTTCGGCCATCACTTTTAGTAAACGATTGATATCCATGGTTAAAAGTTTTCCGGGTCCCGGGCTTTTTCCTGAGCCACATCTTTGGCAATCAAGCCTTTTCTCACCAGCTCGTGGAGACACTGGTCAAGTGTCTGCATACCCAGGGCACCTCCGGTCTGGATGGAAGAGTACATCTGGGCAATCTTGTCTTCGCGAATCAGGTTACGAATAGCAGGAGTACCGATCATAATCTCGTGGGCTGCCATACGTCCGCCGCCGTTTTTCTTGAGCAGGGTCTGGGAGATAACTGCCTGCAGGGATTCTGAAAGCATGGAGCGCACCATGGCTTTTTCAGCTCCCGGGAATACGTCCACCACACGGTCTATCGTCTTGGCTGCGGAGGTGGTATGCAGAGTTCCAAAAACCAGGTGACCGGTTTCTGCAGCCGTCAGCGCAAGACGAATGGTTTCAAGATCGCGCATCTCACCCACCAGGATAATATCGGGGTCTTCACGAAGTGCCGAGCGCAGTGCGTCGCTGAAACTGTGGGTATCCCTGTGAACTTCCCGCTGGTTGACCAGACATTTTTTGGAGGTGTGAACAAATTCAATGGGGTCTTCGATGGTTAGTATATGCTCATACTTGTTGTCATTGATGTAATCCATCATGGCCGCCAGACTGGTACTCTTACCGGAACCTGTAGGGCCCGTCACCAGTACCAGCCCCCGGGGCTTCAGAGCAATATCCTTGAACACCTGACCCATGCCCAGTTCATCCATCGAAAGCACTTTACTGGGGATAGTACGAAATACAGCACCGGCTCCGCGGCTCTGGTTAAAGGCGTTGACACGAAAGCGGGCGACGCCGGGGACTTCAAACGAAAAGTCAGTTTCCAGCTTCTCTTCGTAGTCTTTTCGCTGCTTGTCGTTCATGACGTCATAGATCAGGCTGTGAACGTGCTTGTGATCCATGGGAGGCAGGTTAATCCGGCGAATATCCCCGTCTATACGAATCATGGGTGGCAGGCCGGCTGAGATGTGAAGATCCGAAGCGCCTTGCTTGTGACTGAAGGCCAGCAGTTCGGTTATGTCCATGAATTTCCCCCTGAAACCCGGACGCAGGTAAAATAGACCGGGACTCCTTCTTATGTTCAACCGAAATATCGGTTTCTACCTATTAACCAACTACTGTACAGGCTGATGACCTTATTAAAAAGTCAATTCGACCAGGTTTTTGAAAGAATTCACAAAGCTGAGCAAGCCAGCGGCCGGGAAAGTCAGGTAAAACTTCTGGCAGTCAGTAAAACCAAACCTGCCGGGATGATTGCCGAGGCCTGGCAGCTGGGTCAGAGGGATTTTGGCGAAAACTATTTGCAGGAGGCTGTGGATAAAATAACCCAACTCAGCGATCTGGAAGGGTTGGTCTGGCATTTTATCGGACCGATCCAATCGAACAAAACCCGCGATATTGCCAGTCACTTCCAATGGGTACACAGTGTCGATCGTTTTAAAATTGCCCAACGACTCAATGATCAGCGCCCGGAACAACTTCCGCCCCTGAATATCTGTCTTCAGGTCAATATCAGCGAAGAAGAAAGTAAATCCGGGGTCACTCTGACAGAACTTCCTGAACTGGCAGCAGCCATATCCCAACTCCCCAGGCTTCAGCTGCGCGGACTGATGGCAATACCCGCACCGGAAGAAGATGAAGTTAAACAGCGGGCTCCCTTTAAAAAGCTGGCAAATGCCCTTGAATCTCTTAACCGTGAGCACCATCTAACTATGGACACATTGTCCATGGGAATGACCAGTGACCTGGAGGCAGCCATTGCTGAAGGGGCAACCATGGTTCGCATTGGTACGGCTCTTTTCGGGGCCAGAAGTCAGAACCATCAAGGAGTCAGGAATGACCAATAAGACCATCGCATTCATCGGTGCTGGCAATATGGCCAGCAGCATCATGGGTGGATTGATTGAACACGGCTGGCCGAAAGAGAGAATATTCGCTTCCTGCCAAACGCAGGAAAGTGCCAGAAAATGTTCTGACCAACTCGGTATTCATACCTCTACCAGCAATCTGGAAGCAGCAGAAAAGGCTGAAATTGTGGTGCTTGCTGTTAAACCTCAGATGATGAGAGCGGTTCTGATTGAACTGGCCTCCGTGCTTCAGGCGCATAAGCCCTTCATTATTTCTGTAGCTGCCGGTATCCGCCTGGATAGTCTGGATGTCTGGACTGGCGGCGGCCTGCCCATTGTCCGCAGTATGCCCAATACGCCATCACTTCTGCATTGTGGTGCGACAGGCCTGTTCGCCAATCCCCGGGTAACGGATGAACTGAAAGCCATTGCCAATGAGATTTTTTCACCCATTGGCATTCTTCACTGGCTGGACAAAGAAGAACAGGTCGATACCATCACCGCCTTATCAGGTTCGGGTCCGGCTTACTTTTTCCTGATGATGGAAGCCATGGCAGAAGCCGGGGTCAGGCTGGGGCTGGATCATGAAACCGCTGAACGTTTTTCATTGCAAACCGCTCTGGGAGCTGCAAACATGGCCGTTCAGAGTGGTGTTGATGCTGCCGAGCTTCGCAGAAGAGTCACCTCTCCCGGCGGAACCACTGAACGGGCTTTGAAAACCTTCCGACAGGAAGGCTTTGAAGCGGTGGTTTACAAGGCGGTTAAGGCCGCAAAAGAAAGGGGTGCGGAACTGGCAGAACAACTGGCTGACTAGGAGCCTCTATTTCCCGCACCCGGAAGTTTCATAGTAAACTGGTCAGGACACTGGGCTCAGCCACATAAGCCACCTTGCTTCCCCGGCTTGCTCACTTTTATTTAACCATGGCTGTTTAAACACGAAGGATTTTTATGTCAGCACTCTCCTCCAGCCTCGTCTTTCTGATACAGACCCTGGGAGGTCTGTATATCATGGCTGTACTGCTGCGCTTTCTGCTGCAATTGGTTAAAGCAGACTTTTATAACCCCATCTCCCAGGCCATTGTCAAAGTCACTTCGCCGCTACTGAATCCTCTCAGGAAAGTAATTCCGGGAATGGGTGGTCTGGATCTGGCTGCTCTGGTCCTTGCCCTGATCTTGCAGATACTGCTGGTTTACGTACTCTTTATGGTTCAGGGTATTGCCGCTAATGCGATTCCTTTTCCCCAGGTGCTGATTGTCAGCCTTAAGGAGCTGGCAGGTGAAGTTTTGAACATTTATATGTTCAGCCTGATCGTCATCGCTATTGCCAGCTGGGTAGCACCCGGCAGTTACAACCCGGGCCTGATGCTGCTGCATCAACTGACCGAGCCTCTGAGCAGCAGGATCAGACGGGTAATTCCGCCTTTGGGAGGATTGGACTTTTCCCTGATGGTACTGGTTTTGATTATTATTACCCTGAAAAACTTCATTGCTGCATTGTAATAAAGTTTGAGACCCCCAAACCTCTGGCTTTTGCCGGTATCGCATAACTCTCGCAACGCATTCCTACGCCCGGGCCCTGTGGGTCCCAGCGTGGGAACCAGAGCTTTGTGACAACCTCTGGAGCCCGGGAACAATTCACAGGTTTATTGAACACTGTGGACTACTCTTCATAGGGATCGACATCCATATCGTAATCAACATCCCACCCTGCTCCATGGGTATCGCTGGAATCTTCCGCAATGCCCGCAAGCTCCGTTGAATGATTATGAGCGTCGCTTATTGGCGGAAGTCGCGAAATTGATAATGACACGGCTGATAGGGCGTTAAGAAACGAAGATCCACGGCCAAAGCCGCAAGACGTGAGGTTGAAACCAGGCAGAAAATGTAAGCTTGCTCCTGAGGCTTGCGATTGAGATGGCTGGCTTTGTCGCCAGTTTTGTCCTTCACCACTTGAACTTGATGGCATGACACTAACCGAAGATCCACCAGCTTGTGGCTGAAAGGTTTGTGTTCGGCCCGCCGAACTTCCTTCGGATCTCAGCGACACTTCAGTTGATCCACCGGATTCTCCGAGTCTGCAAAAGCCATTGCAGGAATCGAAGAAACAATTAGAACTCATAGTATGGTTCCCAAGCTCCCTAAGATGACCATGAGTGTCGCTTACCATAACGCCATATGGCCGAAATCGATCAAGTGGGAACCTGGCAGCTTCTGAACGTCCTATGCAGATACGAACCCAAGGTTCACTGGTAGTCGAGGGGTCGAAACCAGCCACAAGATGGCCGATTGCTGCTGAGTTTTGTCGTTCGCGAAATGCAATTGATGGAATGACAATAAGCAAAGAACCACCGACTCCTAGTTGATTGTTTCGCATTCCCGTCATGCCACGATTAGTGTGGCCCGCCGAACTTCCTTCGGATCTCAGCGACCCTTCAGCTGATCCACTATCGCCGGATTGTCGGAGTCTGCAAAAACCATTGCAGGAATCGAAGGAACAATTAGAACCCATAGTGTGGTTCCCAAGCTCCCTAAGATGACCATGAACGTCGCTTACCATAACGCCATATGGCCGAAATCGATCAAATGGGAACCTGCCGACTTCTGAGCGTGACATGACGGTACGAACCCAAGGTTCACTGGTAGTCGAGGGGTCGAAACCAGCCGCAAGATGGCCGATTGCTACTGAGTTTTGTCGGTCGCGAAATGCGATTGATGGAATGACAATAAGTATAGAACTACCGACTCCCAGCTGATAGGTTGGCGTTCCTGTCATGTCACGATTAGTGTGCCCCGTCGAACTTCTTTCGGAACTCCGCGCCCCTGCAACTGATTCACTGCTACCGAATTGTCGGAGTCTGCAAAAGCCATTGCAGGAATCGACATAACAATTGAAACTCAGAGTATGCCGGGATTGCTCAGGGCCCTGATTACCGCCCCCAGAGCCAGAAGAAATGAGGCTGGACAAAGCAATTGTAAGATGGGGAGTTGTTCCTGAGGCTTGCGATTGAGATGGCTGGCTTTGTGGTTGGTTTTGTTGCCCGTTTTGTCCTTCGCCATTTTCGGGTTTTGTTTTGGTGGTGATCAAAACCGGGTGATCCCCCTGTGCCAGCATAGGTACCGGGTCCAGTTGATCCATAGGGTTAAACAGCGGCGAATCGGGGTTCCAATAGCTTTTCAAAAGCAAGCCAAGAGTGGCAAACGCCTCTGCGGGCATCCATGAATAAGATTTGGCGCTCAGAGGGGTGTCGCCGGTGGTCAGAATCAATTTGTAAGCAACCAGCAGATGACTAACGTAAATTAATTCCCACGAGATCGATTCAATAAGGGACTTTGTTGCACCATAACCGCCAACTCTGTGTGAATTGTCATCAGGCGGCAAAATTAGTCCTGCGTCATCACTTATGCCTGCGACGGATGATGGATTATACGATAACGCATCAAGATCACGCTGTACAAAAAAGCTTCCTTCCGAAACGACTCCGTCGTGTTCAAACTCGACAATAAAATGTGTTTTCAACGATTCGGCGTGACAGGTAACAGCCAGCCACGCCAGCAATAAGAGCAATGACGAAGAGAGTGTTTTTTTCAAACTTAATCCTTAGATGCGTTTTGTGCTTTTTCTGAACAGGAAAGTTAGACCAAGAGATTAATAAATCAAGAAAACAAGTATTTTTTCAAAAACAACCACTTGTTCCAATGCTCAAACAGTGTCGTAAAACTCTGGTCTTCACGCTCTTAGGCTCTGTGGGTCCCAACATAGGAACGATTCTGGAAACCAAAGGTCGCACCGGGTAAGAAAATGTCGCTTGAGTAACTGCATCATTATCAGCACTCGCGATGAAGTTTAATTCTATGGGCGTGAGCATCCAAGCAGGGTGCCCCGCACACATCACAGATTTTGTAGAACATTGGCCCGGTACGAAGTGTATCCGCCGGGTCTCAGCCATCGGATGGTGCTCGGAATTTACACTCACCATGACAGGAATCGATGTGACAATTGAAACCGTAAGTATGTTGGGGTTGTCTATGGCCCTCTGAACGTTTCGTTTGGCCAGTCCGCGCTGCGCAGGGGGTAAAATAGATGCCAGCCAAATACAGGACGGGAGTGAGAAGCCCCTCTACAACCTGGCTAAACAAACTTTGTTCATTATTCGCCGTTCTACGGGGTGATGATCGGAGTTGACAAACGCCATGACAGGAACCGGCGTAACAACTTAAACCATAAGTATGTTGGGGTTGTTCAGGGCTTTCGCCACCATCGCCCGAGCCCGACGTCAGTAAGCCGGTGATAGAGCCTGAAACCCCGGTGCTGGTTGTTGTCCCTGAGGCTTGCTGACCGGATGAACTGGTTTGCTCATTTTGTGGTTGGCTTTTTTGCTGGCCATTTCCGGAGAGCATCATAGTGCTGATCACAAATGGGTCATCCCCCTGTGTCATCACAGAGGTCGCCTCCCGATGATCCATCGGGTTAAACAGCAGTGAATCGGGGTTCCAATAGCTTTTCAAAAGCAGGCCGACAGCAGCAAATGCTTCTACAGGTATCCATGAATCAGCCTTGGTACTCACAGGGTTGTCGCTGGTGGTAAGAACCAGTTTGTAAGCAACCAGCAGATGAGTGGCAAAAATCAACTCCCACGAGATCGATTCAACAAGGGACTTTGTTGCGCCGAAGCCGCCAACACTGCCTGATTTGTCGCCAGGCGGTAAAATTGATTCTGCGTCATCATTTATGTCGGCAAAGTGTGACGGATTGCACGACAATGAATTAATATCACACTTTATAGAGAAGCTCCCTTTTGGGACACTTTCACCCTGTTCAAACTCGACAATAAAATGTCTTTTCAACGGTTCAGCGTGACAGACAACAGCCACTGACATCAGCAATAACAGCAATGAGGAAGAGAGTGTTTTTTTCAAAATTCAATCCTTACATCTGTTTTGTGTTTTTTCTAAACGGAAAAGTTAGATCAGAAAATTGATAGAGCAAGAAAAAAAGCATTTTTTCAAAAACCACAGGTCTCACCGGGTAAGAATTCGCCGACAAGGAAGAGGGCAGGATATCCCCCTGTTCAGGGTAGACAAAAACTCCTCTGTCCTGTTAAAAAAACGAAAGTTATGTGAGATCATGGCGCGTTCCGGGCTTGTACTCTCAACGCCTTCCATGAAGTCTTCTATTCTGCATTATTGCATGCCTTAATTTATGACGGAGCAGCTCTGCAGTATTCCCGAAGATCTTCCCACAAAGCCGCCGTCCGCCATTCTCTTCAGGCACTCTCACGTCACAGAAATGTGGCCTGACGTGGTGTTTGCCTCTGTGAAGCCACAACATTCTGACACTCCTGAGGATCATCCCGCATGGCCGCTGCTCTCCATTCTGTCCGATCACTATCGCGTGACATTCGTTTCTCCTTTTACGAGTTCTGTTGGCTACCCCTGCAATTATTGGACGCAAATTTGGGTTAGCTGGAATGGGCTCTTGCTGGTTAATTTGCCCGTCGAAATCATTTTGGATCTGAAGATTGTAAGAGATTTCCGGGCGGGGACAGGAACTTTGTCCGGGTGTTGAGCCTGTATCTCCTGTCGTACTTTTTTCGGAATTCAGCGGTCCTTCAGCTGACTCTCTGCTATCAGATGATAGTCGGAATATACAGACGCCATTGCAGGAATCAGCGTAACAATTTAAAGCCAGGGTATGCTGCTGGTGTTGTTCAGGATTTTCGTTACCGCCGCCAGAGTCAGAAGACAGGAGCCGGGTGAGAGAGCCTGAGAGTCCGGTACTGCTTGCCCCTGAGGCTTCCTGACCGGGTGACTCTGATGGCCGACTTTGTTGGCCGTTTTCATGGACAGGAAGTACCATCATATTAATGGTTGCAAGCGGGTCATCCTGACTTGCCTTCAGCTGATCTATCAGATCAGACAGCGATGAATCGGGCTTCCAATAGTTTTTCAAAAGCCAGCCGACAGCTAAAAACGTTTCTACAAATAGCCATGGATAAGGTTTGCCACTCAAAGGGGGGGCATTGCTGGTCAGAACCCATTCGTAAGCCACCAGCAGATGAGTGGCGTAAATCAATTGCCATGAAATGGACTCAATAAGGATGGCTTTTAACCTGTAAACGTTAAGTCCATGTGGTTCATCATGAGGCGATAAATCGGGCTCTGCATAGCCCTTTGTGTCGGCAATATCTGACGAGTTGCGTGACAGAGTAGCGAGGTCATGCTTTATAGAAAAAGTCTGGATTGAAGAACCTGCATCATCCTTTTGAAACTCAACAACAAAACTTTCTGTCAACGGGTAGGGCTGACAGATAACAGATAATGAGGCAAGCAGTAAAAGCATGGCCACATAGAGTGAGTTTTTCATCATTGCACTCGTGCATATGGTATACAGACAAGAAAGATAGTTAGAGAAAGTGACAAATCAAAAAAGCGTTTTTTGTCAAAAACCAAAGATTGCATGAGGTAAAAATTTTTCAGGAAGAAGATGCCAGAACACAAACCATCCCCGACCCGAGTCTAATTATCGTCCACTGTCGTTCGGTTAAAAATCGAAAGATATGTGAGATTGGATGCGTGTTTTGAGTTTCAGTCCACACTGGGAAATCACAAAGCCTTTTACCGCGACCTGTATTGTCCGCTCTTATATCCCCACCCTCGTTTGGGCAAGGGTTTATGATGTTTTTGCTAGAAGGACAGCGGTCGGTAAACAAAAGCTCTCAGGTGCTTGGGCAGCTGCAGGCAATTGGAATCGGCGCACAGGGTCTGCCAAAAATTAGCCCGGTTCTGCACCAGCCGCTTGCGGATAGAGGCACGGGCCCAACACTGTAGCGATGCCGGTTGATAAGGTACAGGTGTATAATTCTTCAGGATGTTAGCAACTTTGATATGCCCGTTCTTCTCAGCCAGATGGAGTAAGCTCAAATCGGGCTTATTGTGCTTATTACTGACATTCGGGGGAACCCATAGCTGGTCAAATGGAACAAAGTGCCCGGCCAGCAAAATGGTGACGATTTCTACTCCTTCTGAATAATACTCATACTCATACCCATACCCATACCCATCCCCATGCCCATAAACTAGCCTATCATGCAGATCTTGATGGATAACTTTAACGCCCTCAGAATCACGAACATTTGGATTGGCACCATTGGCCAGCAGGAGCTTGATCACCTTCAGATCACGTGAGCTTACCGCAAGAGACAATGGAAAGAGAAAGCCATTGGGATCATTTGGTTCCACGCCGTTGGCCAGAAGGGTGGCTGTCATTTGCGGACCACTGCGTATCGCCCAGCACAACAGCAGCGCACGGTCAAAGTAACCGGAATGGTACAGACTGGCACCGCTATGAAGCAGTAATTCAACGATTTCAGCATGTCCATCCCTTATCGCAAACCATAGCGGACAGTGGCCTTTGTGGTCCGGGGCATCGGGGTCAGCACCACGAGCCAACAGAATTTTGACAGTATTACTCTGACCAGCCCGCAATGCATAATGCAGTAGTGGATCGTCGTGGCCCAAGGCATTTGCATTAACCCCTTGATTGAGCAGGATGCACACCATTTCTGGATTTATGGATGAAATAGTCACGCTAGCAAGGTCGATTGTCTGATTGATATCAGTGCGTTGAGTGAAGAATTGAGCTGGAAAAACACCAGTATTCAGCGGCCCTTCGGCGGACGCTTTGCTATCGGTTGATGATCGGAGTTTACAAACGCCATGACAGGAATCCACGTAACAATCTAAACCCAAAGTATGCTGGTGTTGTTCAGAGCCTTCGTTACCACCACCAGAGCCAGAAGACAGAGGACTGGTAGAATAACTGCCAGGTTGGTTGGAGGTGGTCCCTGAGGCTTGTTGACCGGATGATGATGGCTGCTGGTTTCGTTGGCCGTTTTGTTGTTGGTTATTTCCGGGAAGCATCATCCTGGTGATAGTAAAAGGCTCATCCCCCTGCGACATCATAGAGGCCACCCCCGGTTTTTCCAGTGGATTAAACACTAGTGAGTCGGGGTTCCAATAACTTTTCAAAAGCCAACCAACAAGGACAAAAGCTTCTGAAGGTAGCCATGATATTGGCTTGGCGCCCAGAGCATCGTTATGGACCATTTCGTAAGCAACCAGCAGATTTGTGGCGTAAAGCCATTGCCATGGAATGGACCTGATAAAGGCTGTGTTTAACCCATAACCGCTAAGCCCATGTCGCTTATTAACAGGTAGAAAATCTGAATCTGGATCGCCATTTGTGTCAGCGATGTCTGACGGGATGTGCGGCTGTGTATTGGGGTCACTCTTTATAGAAAAACTCTGGGTTGAAGAGCCTGCAACCGGTTGAAATTCGACAACAAAACCCCTTGTCAACAGTTCGGCTTGGCAGAAGACAGGTATTATCGCCAGCAGTGTTGCAAAGAGCGAGTTTTTCATTGTTCCATCTCTACATTCTAATTTGTAAAGAAAAAAATAGATCGAAAAAGTGACAAATCAAAAAAAACGGTTTTTTGTCAAAAATCAAAGCTTGCATCAGGTAAAATTTGCCGGGAAGAAAATGCCGGAATACAATTCATCCGTGACCTGATTATAAATGACGTCTACCGTCGTTCGGTTAAAAATCAAAAGATATGTGAGATTGGAACGTTTTCAAACCCTTCGATTATTTCATTCAGACGGGTATTGCTTCTGGTGGAATGTTCTCCTGTGAAGAAGCAGCTCTTCAGTAGTATTGAAGATCACTCCGCATAGTCGCCGCAGCAACCCCCCCACGCCATCATCCATTAACACAGCCAGATCACAAAAATGTGAACCGATAATGTGGTCACTTCTTACGGGATGCGACCATCTGATATCCCATTCACCTTCGTGATATAACTGGCTGTGACTCTGCTGCTGTACACTATCTCTGAAGACCGTCCCGCATAATCGCTGATCACCATCCTCCCCGCACACTATCAGGTCACAGAATGCTGGCTCAACGTGGTATCTCATTTTGTGACTCGACAGCAATTTTTTATTCCTTAAGTGCTTACCGCATGGCATTCGCCTGCCATTCCTCAAAATCACTGGTCTGTCACAGACAACTGTTTTGAGACGATTTGCATTGGCTGTCCCTGCACCTAGTCCGGTGTGGAATCTGATTTTGTGACACGACAGCCTTTTGGCACTCCAGAAGATCTTCCCGCATGGTCGCTGTTCGCCATCCTGCCCGACCAGTATCACGTCACATTCGTATCCCCTGTCACGGGCTGTATTGGCAGCTCCTGCATTTGCCGGGCTTACAGTTGGGTTAACCGGAATGGGGTCTTGTTGGCTCATTGGCTCGTGAGAATTATTTTGGGACTCAACGTTATTTGGGAATTCCGGGCAAGGATATGGGCTTTGCTCTGGTGTTGTTCCTGTTTGTCCTGTCGAACTTTCCTCAACATTCAGTGGCAATTCAGCTGACTCACTGTTCTCGGGTGACGGTCTGAATATACAAGCGCCATGACAGGAATCGACGAAGCAATTTAAACCCAAAGTATGCTGCTGGTGTTGTTCAGGGTCTTCGTTGCCGCCACCAGAGTCAGAAGACAGGGAGCCGGTGACAGAGCCTTGAATTTGGGGGCTGTACGCTGAGGCCTGCCCACTGGAAGATTCTGATTGCTCGCTTTGTTGCTGGCTTTGTTGTTGGCCTTGCTGTTGACCATTTCCGGAGAGCATCATGGCAGTGTTCGCTAATGAGTCATCCTGACTTGCCTCCAGTTGCCCCATCGGTTTAAACAACGATGAATCGGGGCTCCAATAGCTTTTAATAATCCAGCCGACAGCGATAAAGCTTCCAACGCTTAACCATAGATTAGCTCTGAATTGAGGAGCTGTATTAGTGATCAGGAACTCGTCAGCAACCAGCGGACTGATAGCGTAAACCCATTGCCACGAAAGAGATTCAATAAGGGTCGTTTTTAGCCCACAACCGCCAATTCCCTGTGGTTTGTCGGCAATGTCTGACTGGTTGCACGACAGTGTGTTAGAGTCGCTCTTTATACTAAAATACTGGATTGGAGAACTTGCACCACCCCGCTGAAACTCGACAACAAACCGTCTTTTCAACGATTCGCCGTGACAGATGACAGATAATGAAACAAGTAGTAACAGAAGTGCCATATAGAGTGAGTTTCTCATCATTCTATTTGTGCATACGATTTATAGACATGAAAGATAGAAGGAGTAAGTGTCAGATCAAGAAAATAAACGTGTTTTTTGTCAAAAACGAAAGGTTGCACCAGGAAGCTGACCGAGAATAGACTGCCCTACGCGGCAACTGCTCCTGGGTTGCTCAGTCAAAAACCGAAAGAAACTTGAGACTATTTCGCCTTGTGCAGCCGGGAGTACGCTTTTTGAGCAACGAGCCAAGCGGACTCATGACTGGTTTGAAAATGCTATGCACTACAGGTTTCAACGCACTGCACTAGCTCTTGATCAAACGTATCCTCTGAAGACTTTCAAACATCTTCTTTTTATCGTTTTCAGATAAATGCTTTGTATTCACCGTTCTGACAAAGTCTTTCTGCAGATTATTATCAAAAGACCCTCCACCTTTCAGGTATTCGCTGATTCTAACCACAATTTCATCACCAAGCTCCAAAAGCTTTGGCCTGACCTCAGAAGCTAAATCCCGATATTCACTATTTTCAGGATGGGTAGATAACCAGTCAGCCCTATAGCGATATTGAATCGCCTTGGCAGCATCCATCTGTGCCTGAAAGAAACCAACAATAGAGTCCGGTTGTAAACCTGCCTGCTGCGCATCGACCAATGCTTTCTCAAGCACCTGCTTTTCTCTGGCCAAGTCTTCAATCGCACTGTGGCTTTTGGCCTTGGATAAGGCGACATCCTGCATATAATTCAACCGTTGGTTGATTAACTGAAAGATTCCATTCGACATTGTATCGGCAACCGTCAAGGTGGATAGTGTCAAACAGAGCAAACCAATGACTACAAGCTTTGTACTTCCCCAACAATCCTCAGAGCTTAGAACCAGTTTCATTCTGTCGATTCCGCTAGTGACACAGTTCATATTTTCCCAATACCTTCAAATATCTGCCAAAGTCACCAGTGCTTGAGATGAAAAATAAGCTCATACTTAACTCCATTGACAGCCTCTAGAAGTACGGGGTTTTACGCTCATTCGATAAAACAACATAATTCATGTCGCTGATTGGATGTCCCCAAACCTCTTCCCCAAACCTGCACTGGCAGGAATCGACGAAACAATTTAAAAGCAAAGTTTACTGCTCGTGTTGTTCAGGATCCCCGCTACCATCACCAGAGTCAGAAGTCAGGGAGCCGGTGACAGAGGGGAGGTGTTTGCCCCTGAGGCCTGCTGACTGGATGATTCTGATTGGTCGCTTTGTTGTTGGCCTTGCTGTTGGCCATTTCTGCGGAGCATCATGCTGGTGTTTGCAAATGGTTCATCCTGACCCGCCTCCGGTTGACCCATCTGCGGTGAATCAGGATTGCTATAGTACTTAACAAACAAGATGACGGCGATAAACGCTTCCCGGCGTAGATTATCTCTCTGGTGAGGAGCAAAATTGTTGGTAACGAACAGTTCACAAAAAACCAGCATATTGCCAACGTATATCACTTGCCACGGAACGGACTCAATAAGGGTCGTTAACCAATAACCGCCAAGTCCGCGTTGTTTGTCATCAGGCAGAGCAGCTGAGCCTGCATAGTCGCCATTGTTGGCAGACTGATTGCACGACAGTGTATAAGAGCCATTCTTTATAGAAATATTCTGGACTGAAGAACCTGCATTATCCTTTTGAAAGCCCACAACAAATCGACTTTTCAACGATGCACCCTGACAGATTGCAGATAACGAAGCAATCAGCAACAGCTGTGCCACGCAGAGTGACTTTTTCATCATTCCATTCCCGCATCTGACTTATAGAAGAGAAAGATAGATAGAGAAAGTGTCAAATCAAGAAAATAAACCTGTTTTTCTGTCAAAAACCAAAGGTTGCAGCAGGTGAAAGTTTGCCGGGAATAAGATGCCAGAATACAAGCTATTCCTGACCAGAGTGTAAATGACGTCTACTGTTGTTCGGTTAAAAATAGAAAGATAGGTGAAATTGAAGCGTGTTTAATAATTCTACCCAGCACGACATCAATTCTGGTGATATCCACTTCTGTGACAATACAGCTCTTCAAGAGTACTGAAGATCCTTCCACATAGTTGCCACACCTGCCTCCCCTCGCCATCGTCGACGAGCCCTGCCATGTCACAGAAGTGTGACCCAATAATGTGGTCCCTTCTACCGGGATGCGACCATCTAATATCCCATTCACCTTCGTGGTTCAACAAGCTGTGACCCTGCTGCTCCGCGATATTCCTGTAGACCTTCCCGCATACTCTCTGCTCGCTATCCTCCCCGACCACTATCAGGTCACAAAATGCTGGCTCAATGTGGCATTGTGTTCTGTGACGCGACAGCATTTCTTGATTCCTGAAGGACATCTCGCATGGCCGCCGCCTGCCATCATTGAGGATGATTAGCGCGTAACAGAATTTTGGCACGCAGTGGGATCTTCTTACATGAAGCGACCGCCCCTGAACAGTCCTGAAGACCTTCCCGCATCTCTGCCGTTGACCATCCTCTGCGACCATTATCACGTCACATTCGATTCTCCTGCTACGAGTTATATCGGGTGCCCTTGAATCTGTCTGGTATAAAGTGGGACTAGCTGGTCCGTGTTCTTGCTGGTTAATTTGGCCGCGAAAATTATTTTGGATATGTGCGTTATTTTGGATTTCCGAGCGAGGGTGTGGGTTTTGTCCGGGTAGCATCATAGCGCTAATCGCAAACGGGTCATCCTGACTTGCCTTTAGCTGTTCTATCGGGTCAGACAGCGGTGAATCGGAGTTCCAACAGCTTTTCAAAAGCCAACCAACAACGACCAACGCTTCTACAGGTGTCCATGAATAAGGTTTTGTGCTCATGGCAGCGGCACGGGTACTCAGAACCAGTTCGTATGCTACCAGCAAATTCGTGCCGTAAATCAATTGCCACGAAATCGACTCAATAAAAGACGTTTTTAGTCCGTAACTGCCAAGTCTGTGTGGTTTGTTATCAGGCCGAAAAATTGATCCTGAATAGCCGTTTGTGCCAACAATGTCTGACGGAGTAAACGACAGCGTATTAAGGTCACGTTTTATGGAAAAGTTACCAATTAGAGAACCTGCATCCTGTTGAAGCTCGACAACACAGCGTCTTGTCAGTGTTTTAGCCTGACAGACCATGGACGACAGCAACAGCACGGACAGGAATGCCGTAAAGAGTGAGTTTTTCATCATTCCATTCGTGCATTCTATTTTGTAGAAGAGAAAGATAGATCGGGAAAGTGATAGATCAAGAAAATAAGTATGTTGTCTGTCAAAAACCAAAAATTACACCGGATGAAAGGTACATCGTATATAAAAAATCATTCTGCTCTTGGTCAATAGGGTGGCGTTTTCGGTTACCCCGCGTGGCAACCTCTGAGCATCCGCGTCAGCCACTGTCTCGGCAGGGGTTAAGTGCCTGGCAAGACGTGCCCCGTCAGCATCAGTTGAAGTTATCACGGCATTTCTGCTGCTGGCCATTCTCGATGAACATTATTTGTCAGAGATATCTTCCCTTTCATTATTCTTTATAGAGGCTGCAACTGCATTCATTGAGTTTATAAGTGACTGGCTATTTGTTGAGTTGAGATAAATGCTTTGAGTGACAGGAAAATCATCAGGAGGATCGACAGAGAGGTCAACCAGTATCTCAAAATCATCGGGAAGATAATTGGAAGTATCCATCAAAGTGTCGGCATCATCAGGGAGATAAATAGAAGGATCCATCTCTCTGTCGACATCATCAGGGAGGTAAACAGAGCGATCAATCGATGTGCCAAAATCAGAAATAATATATACAGGAGGGTCAAGTAATGTACCAAACTCAGAAATGATATAAACGGGGGGTTCATTCAATGTGGCAGGATCAGTCGATGTAGAGTTCTCTCGATTGGGGGGCTGTTCACAGTGAAAATCGGCTGGATCAGCATGAAGAGTGTCGCATACCGAACTATCTGGGAAATTCAGCGAGCGTTCAGCTGACTCTCTGTTTCGGAGTGGTGATCGAAGTTTACAAACACCAATACAAGAATCGACGAAACAATTTAAACTCAACGTATGTCGGCTTTGTTCAGAGCCTTCGTTACCGCCACCGGAGCCGGAATGCTGAGGGCTGTTGAAAGAACCTTTAATTTGGCTGTTTGCCCCGGGGGCCTGCTGATCAGTTGATAATACTGTTGGCTGATTTCGTTTCTGGTTTTTTTGTTGACCATGTTCGAGGTACGTCATTGTGATGGTCGCATATGGGTCATCCTCCTGTAATATCATAGAAGCCGCACCCAGTTGATCCATTGTGTTGAACAGCGCTGAATTGGCGTTCCAACAGCCTTTCAGGAGCCAGCCGACAGCGACAAATGCATCTACTGGTATCCTTAAACAAGGTTTGGCGCCTGAAGGAATGTTATTGGTCAGGATCAGTTCGTAAGCAACCAGCAGATGAGTGGCGTAAAACAGCTGCCATGAAATCGACTCACTAAGGGTCGTTTTTGACCCATCACCGCCAAGTCTGTGTGGTTCGTCATCAAGTAGCCTATTTGAACCAGAATGGCTATTTGTCTGGGCAGTGTATGACGGGTTGCCCGCTAGTCCATGCTGGCCAAGCTTTGTAGGAAAGTTCCCGTCTGGAGAACCTGAATTCCGTTCAAACACTACAACAAAACTCTTTGTCAACGGTTTGGCCTGACAGATGACAGATAACGAATAAAGCAGCAACAGCAGTGCCGCAGACAGAGAGTTTTTCATTACATTCCAGTCTGTAGCTTATAATATTCAGTTCTTATTTTTTAAGAGGAAAGATAGATCAAGAAATCGGTAGTTCAAGGAAATAAGCGTATTTTTCGATGTTGCTGCTGCCCTGTCTACTTTTGGTCGTTATGTCCCGACCGATTTTAATTAGCCTTAAAATCATCCTCATCACCAGAACCGGGGCAGGTTCGGTAACCGCCAATTCTTTTTGGTTTGTCATCAGGCGGCAAAGCCGGTCCCCGACAGGCGTATGTGTCTGAGATGTATGACGGATTGCCTGACAATATAAGCTGCTCAGGCTTTATGGCAAATCTCCGGATTGGAGAATCTCCACCCTGTTCAAATTCGACAACAAAACTTCTTTTCAATGTTGCAGCCTGACCGAGAGAGTGATTGATCAAGAAAACAGGCATCTTTTCGGTCAAAAAAAAGCTTGCAGCGCGAAATGACAATCAGAAATCAATCACTTGACTTTGCATCATCAAGTTTTCGTTTCCGGTGTTGCCTTCTGTGATTCGACAGGGCTTGACTGTTTGGCAGGGACTTATGGCACTCAGAGCAGGTTTGCTCTCCGGTGTGATCCTTTCTTCTATGAGCCGCCAGGGCTTTCACGTTTGGCAGCGTAGTCTGGCACTCAGGGCAGGTTCGCTTTCCTGTGTGATATTGACTTTTGTGAGCCGACAGGGCTTTCACGTTTGGCAGCGTAGTCTGGCACTCAGGGCAGGTTCGCTTTCCTGTGTGATATTGACTTTTGTGAGCCGACAGGGAATGAGCGTTTGCCAAGGTCTTCTGGCACTCAGGGCAGGTTCGCTTTCCTGTGTGATATTGACTTTTGTGAGCCGACAGGGCATGAGCGTTTGCCAGGGTCCTCTGGCACTCAGGGCAGGTTTGCTTTTCGGTGTGATCTTTTCTTTTGTGAACCGACAGGGCTTGAGTGTTTGGAAGGGTCTTCAGGCACTCAGGGCAGATTCGCTCTCCGGTGTGATATAGACTTTTGTGAGTCGACAGGACTTGAGCGTTTGGCATGAGCTTCTGGCAATCAGGACAGGTTTGCTCTCCGGTGTGGTCTCTTCTTTTGTGAAGCAACAGGGCTTGAGCGTTTGGCAGGGTCGTCTTGCACTCAGAGCAGGTTTGCTCTCCGGTGTGATCTTTTCTTTTGTGAACCGCCAGGGCTTGAGCGTTTGGCAAGGACTTCTGGCACTCAAGGCAGGTCCGCTCTCCGCAATGATACTGACTTTTGTGAGTGTGCAATGAGGCTTGAGAGCTAAATAATTTTTTACAGCCGGGGTGATGACATTGGTATTTTTTGGTGACTGCCTTTTTCTGTTTTTCCGCAGGAGGTGGATTTAATTTTAATGACCCACCGGTTGTGCTGTCAGCTTCTGAGACAACTGTCGGTGCTTCAGCAGGATGGCTTACCGAGCCAGATTCCTGATCGCCTGCTTGCCAATAGACATCTGTTGTGCAAGCGAAAGAGTCATCTGAGATTGAACGACACCGGGTACTTGCGGAAGGAGCGAAGATACAGACTCCCTGTTGATTACAACAGGGCTGTTCATGGCAATTTTTGTCAAGGCTATGTCGAGAGTGGGTGGGCTGGCCCGAATTTTCATCATTATGGTCATTGTCGTATAAATAATGTGATTTTTCTGAATGTCTATTGAATGACTGACCATGATCCTCTGACCCTGTTGTCCGGGAATAGTTACCGCCGCCCGTTCCGTACATCAAAGTGATGATCTGAAGTTTGTTTCGCCTGGAGGGTTGGTCATCGGACAGCATGCCTGACCCCGAATATTCATTTGTGCTGATCGTGTGTGATACTTCGTTTTGCATCAGCCTCCAATCAGTCATTGGCATTGCAGTTAATAGGTCCGGCTCAGTTTTTATAGAAAAACTCTGGCTTGTCGAAGCCTCATTTTGATCAACCTCAACGATAAAACGATGAGTCTGCGGCTCAGCCGGGCAGACGAAAGACAAAAAGACCAATACGTGCGAGAGTAAGCTGTTAATGGTTCTATCCTTTATTTTCCGGGGATAGGAGCAGTGAGGATAGACGAGAGGACGGAAGGCACGAAACTAAAATCCGGGGACAATGACAGAAGATCAGACCTGCATCAAAGCCCTTGCCATTGCGGACAGACTTCATGGATGCCTTGGAGATACCCATAATAGCGACCTCGGACTCATACAACCATTTGTCAGGTTGATATCAATGCGGTGAATGTCAGAGAAATCAACAAAGAATTGATTATAGAGCTCATCTGGGGGGGCATCAGTAACTGGAATAAATGTGTTTCTATCGAAATAAACCAGTGGCGATGTGAAGGATCGACTAGTGATATCCGGGGATGAGACCTGTCCGGGTGTGGCTTCCATATGGGCGGTCGAATTCTCTAAAGAATTCACTACAGAAATCAGCGGCCCTTCTGCTGAGTTATCAGATGATTGTGAGAGTTTACAAACGCCATGACAGGAATCGACGTAACAATTTAAACCCAAGGTATGCCGTTGTTGTTCAGAGCCTCCACTACCGCCGCCAGAATCAGAAGACGATGGGTTGAAAAAGCCCGTAGCATGTGTGGTTGACCCTGATACCTGCTGACCGGATGAGGATGATGACCGGCTTTGTTGTTGACCATTTTGTTGTTGACCCCGCCCGGGGAGCATCATAATGGTGATCGCAAACGGGTCGTTCTGACTTGCCACCTGTTGTTTCATCGGGTTAAACAGCAATGAATCGAAGTTCCAATAGCTTTTCAAAAGCCAGCCGACAGCTAAAAACGCCTCTACTGGTATCCATGAATAAGGTTTGCCGCCCGGAGTGGCGTCATTGGTGGTCAGAATCAGTTCGTAAGCAACCAACAGATTTGTGGCGTAAAACAATTGCCATGAAATCGATTCAATAAAGGTCGTTTTTGCTCCGTAACCGACAAATCTCGGTGGTTTGTCATCAGGCAGAAAAATTGACTCTGCGAAGCCGTTTGTGTCAGCAACGTCCGATGGGGTGCCCGACAACGAATTCAGGACGTGCTTAAGAGAAAAGCTCCGAGATGTCTGTGTATGCTCGACAATAAAACGAGTTGCCAACAGTTCGGCCTGGCAGATAACAGACAACGACAAGAGCATCAGCAGCAGTGCTGCAACAGACAGTTGCTTCATTGTCGTAACAATGCACTCGAATTTGTTGGCATGAAAGGTAGATCAAGAAAGTGATAGATCAAGAAAACAAGCCTCATTTTCTCTCAAAAAACCAAAGGTTGCATCAGACAAGAAAGAGCCCACTAATGAAAACAGCTGCGGACTTTTTATTCAATGGGTCAGATGACTATTCCCTCTGGATGCGGGCTTTAAGCCTGGTTTAGACCAAAAAAGTGTTACATCAGGAAAGCAAGCGTGCTTTTCTCCCAAAAAAATTGTACCGGGTAAAAAAAGCCCGCACTGCAAAACAGTTGGGGCTCTTTTACTCACCGGAATCCCGGGATTACAGCAGCAAACGACGAATGTCTGACAACAGATTACTTAGCAGGGTGGTGAAGCGGGCGGCATCAGCACCATTAACCACACGGTGATCGTACGACAGTGACAGCGGGCACATCAGGCGTGCATCAAAGTCCTTGCCGTTCCAGACAGGCTTCATGGATGCCTTGGAGATACCCAGAATAGCGACTTCAGGCGAATTCACGATGGGGGTAAAGGCGGTACCACCGACTGAACCCAGGCTGGAGATGGTGAAGCAGCCACCTTGCATTTCAGCCGGTTTCAACTTCTTGTCACGGGCCTTGCCAGCCAGTTCGATACACTCTCTGGACAGATCCCAGATACCTTTCTGGTCAACATTTTTGATGACCGGTACCAGCAGGCCGTCAGGAGTATCTACAGCAACACCAATGTTGATGTACTTCTTGTAGATAACCGACTCACTGTCTTCACTGAGGGAAGAGCAGAATACCGGCATCTCTTTCAGTACGTAAGCCACAGCCTTCAGGAAGAAAGGTAACGGAGTCAGCTTGGTGCCCCGGGCTTCTGCCATTGCCTTGTTGGCCTTACGAAAAGCTTCCAGTTCGGTAATATCCGCTTCATCAAACTGTGTGACGTGGGGCACATTCAGCCAGGAGCGCTGGAAGTTCTGAGCTGCTACTTTACGCAGACGATTCAGGGCCACTTCTTCGATTTCACCCCACTTGGCGTAATCCTGGGCAGGCACCGGAGGAATACCCATCCCCCCTGTGACGGCAGCTGTCTGAGGCTTGTCAGCTTCAGACAGCATGGCCTTAACGTAAGCCTGAACATCTTCTTTCAGGATACGGCTGCGTGGGCCTGTGCCTTTTACTCGTTCCAGGGCAACGCCAAACTCACGGGCAAGCCTGCGAACCGCTGGACCGGCATGGACATTGCGATTGGCTTTTTCCAGTTCAACCAGTTTCTGAGCAGAAGCCGGAGCAGCAGGTGCTGGTGCTTTGGCAGCCGCAGGAGCCAATGCTGCCGGAGCAGAAGCCTGTGGCGCGGGAGCAGCCGGAGGCGCAGCAGCAACACTGCCCTGGGTCTCAATCCTGGCAATCAGGTTGCCCTGGCTGAGCTTGTCACCTTCTTTAATGCAGATCTCTTTGACAACACCGGCAAAAGGAGAAGGTACGTCCATACTCGCTTTGTCAGATTCCAGCACAATCAGGGAATCTTCTTCAGCGATTTCATCACCCACGGCTACGCAGATTTCGATAACAGGGACGTCTTCGGCACCAATATCGGGCACCGTCACTTCCTGAACGCCACCCGCAACAGGCGCTGCGACTGGAGCTGGTGCGGCAGGCTGAGGGGCTTCCGTCTGAGGAGCCGGAACAGGAGCAGCACCTGTGGTTTCCACTTTCACCACCAGATCGCCCTGACTCATCTCGTCGCCTTCTTTCACGCAGATCTCTTTTACTATGCCAGAGAAAGGTGAAGGAACTTCCATGGTCGCCTTGTCAGACTCCAGAACGACCAGAGAATCTTCTTCAGAAATCTCGTCACCTATAGCAACACAGATTTCGATAACAGGGACGTTTTCTGCCCCGATGTCTGGAATCAGAACGTCCTGAATGCTGCTGCCGACTGGTGGAGCAGCTGGAGCAGGCTCTGGCTGTGCAGCCGGAGCTGGAGCTGCTTCGCTGGTAGTTACGGAACCTTCCTTATCTACGACAATTGTCGTCATTTTCAGCATGTCATCACCTTCAGACACACTGTCACCTACCTTGACCATGATCTCGGAGATTTTGCCGTCACGGGGTGCAGGCACTTCCATGGATGCCTTGTCTGACTCCAGAACAATCAGGGAGTCATCGGCAGAAACTGAATCACCGGGTGCAACGCAGATTTCAATAACTTCTGCACTGCCACTGCCGATGTCGGGGATCTTGATTATTTCATCGCTCATTCGGGATAACCTTATGAAATCAGCAGTACAGTGGGTTAGCTTTGTCGCCGTCGATGTTGAACTTTTTCATAGCGTCTTTCATAACAGACACTTCCAATTCACCGTCTTTTACCAGACCGTACAGGGCAGCAATAACAACGAAGTAACGATCCACTTCGAAGAACTCACGCAATTTCTCACGGGTATCGGAACGACCAAAGCCATCGGTGCCCAGGGCAATGAAAGTACCTGGTACGAATTCACGAATCTGGTCGGCGTAGATCTTCATGTAGTCAGAGGCGGCAATAACCGGACCCTTGCGACCAGTCAGCTGCTGTTCGACCCAGCCTGCACGCTTCCCGGAATCAGGGTTCAACATGTTGTGACGAGCTGCCGCCATACCATCTCGACGCAGTTCGTTGAAGCTTGTGGCACTCCAGATATCAGACTCGATACCGAAGTCGTTACGCAGGATGTCAGCAGCAGCACGCACTTCCTCAAGAATAGTGCCACAGCCCATCAGCTGTACTTTCAGGCCGTCGTTTCCGGCGTTTTCCTCGAAGCAGTACAGACCTTTCACAATACCTTCGATAATGCCATCGCCTTCTGGCATGGCTGGCATCCTATAGCTGTCGTTCATAGTGGTAATGTAATACCACACGTTTTCGTTGTCGCTATACATACGACGCAGACCGTCCTGAACAATCACTGCCAGCTCGTAGCCGTAAGTTGGGTCGTAGCTGATGCAGTTAGGAACAGTGGAAGCGAGAATGTGGCTGTGACCATCCTGGTGTTGCAGACCTTCGCCGTTCAGAGAGGTTCGACCGGAAGTCGCGCCGATCAGGAAACCACGAGCCTGCATGTCGCCTGAAGCCCAGGCCAGGTCGCCGGTTCGCTGGAAACCGAACATGGAGTAGAAGGCATAGAAAGGAATCATGGGTACATTGTTGTTACTGTACGAAGTCGCCGCCGCGATCCAGGCAGCGTGGGCACCGGCTTCGTTAATACCTTCTTCCAGAATCTGACCCTGTTTGGACTCCTTGTAGAACATCACCTGATCAGAGTCGACCGGCTCATACATCTGACCTTCAGCAGAGTAGATGCCCAGCTGACGGAACATGCCTTCCATACCGAAAGTCCGGGCTTCATCAGGAATAATCGGTACGATGTGCTTACCGACATTCTTGTCTTTCGCCAGAGCCGCCAGAACACGTACGTAGGCCATGGTGGTTGAGATTTCTCGTTCACCACTGCCTTTGAGAACAGCGTCGAAGGCACTCAGGTCAGGAATTTCCAACTGCACATCCGACTGCTCGCGACGCTGAGGAATGAAACCACCCAGTTTTTCACGATGCTTGCGCATGTAAACCATCTCAGGGCTGTCTTCTGCGGGCTTGAAGTAAGGCAGGCTGGCCAGATCTTCATCTTTGATCGGCAGGTCGAAACGGTCACGGAACTGTTTCAGGTCATCGATAGGCAGTTTCTTGACGTTGTGGCTGACGTTGGAGGCTTCACCCGTGGTACCGGTACCGTAACCCTTTACAGTCTTGGCCAGAATAACCGTTGGCCTGTCGGTGGTGTTTACCGCAGCATGGTAGGCTGCGTAAACCTTGTATGGATCGTGACCGCCCCGGTTCAGACGCCAGATATCATCGTCAGAAAGGTGTTCCACCATCTTTTTGGTTTCAGGGTAACGACCGAAGAAATGTTCGCGTGTCCAGGCACCGCCCTTGGCCTTACAGTTCTGATAGTCACCATCGACGGCTTCGTCCATCAGCTTCTGCAGCACACCGTCTTTGTCCTGGGCAAACAGCTGATCCCAGTGACGACCCCAGGTCACCTTGATCACGTTCCAGCCAGCGCCACGGAATACGCCTTCAAGCTCCTGCATGATCTTGCCATTACCACGAACCGGCCCGTCCAGACGCTGCAGGTTACAGTTCACCACGAAGATCAGGTTGTCGAGCTTTTCACGGCCCGCCAGAGAGATTGCACCTGTGGATTCCGGCTCATCCATTTCACCGTCACCCAGGAAAGCCCAGACTTTACGGTTCTGCTCCGGGGCCATACCACGGTTGATCAGGTACTTCATAAAGCGTGCCTGATAGATGGCCTGCAATGGGCCCAGACCCATGGATACGGTAGGGAACTGCCAGAAGTCAGGCATCAGGTGCGGGTGAGGATAGGATGAAAGACCCTTGCCTTCTACTTCCTGACGGAAACCGTCCAGCTGATCTTCACTCAGACGACCTTCGAGGTAAGCACGGGAATAAATACCCGGAGCCGTGTGCCCCTGATAGTAAACCAAATCGCCTTCACGGTTATTGTTGTAACCGTGGAAGAAGTAGTTGTAGCCGATATCGTACAGGGTTGCACTGGAAGCGAAGGAAGAGATGTGGCCACCCAGTGAACTGTCTTTCTGGTTAGCACGCATGACCATTGCCAACGCATTCCAACGAACCAGGGAACGGATTCTGCGTTCCATAAACAAGTCGCCCGGCATTCTCGCCTCTTTCTCAGGCGGAATGGTGTTGCGATAAGGGGTAGTAATCGCGTAGGGCAGCTGGGTGCCTTTCGCTCTGGCATGCTGGGAAAGTCGGGTCATCAGGTAATGAGCCCGGTCTTCCCCTTCTTTTTCCAGAACGGAATCCAGGGCTTCCAGCCACTCCCGGGTTTCGATGGGATCAATGTCGTGCATATAGTTTGCTCCGAGAATTGAGCGCTGTAACCAGTTCTAAAAAAAAGCATCTGTGAAGGGATCATCAGCCACTGATGCATCTTTCCATTACGATTACCCGGACAGGAGTACACTTTAGCAACTCAGCCTTGAGCAAATAAATCGCCTCAATCTGAGATGGACAACCACATTTTCATAAGGCGGTTATTCATCAATGAGCCAGTGAAATTCTGTCTGTCAGGATAGTCGAGGCTCTAAGGGGCCGTTTTTTTCAGCCCATACCACCAGTGAAAACGAATCATCAAAAGGCGTAAGCCCGAAGAGTCCGAACAAGAAAAGATTGCTCGAGGGCTACCCCTGTCGCGGCTCCCAGCGCCAAACTGTTATCTATGAAAAATCTGTCCTGTCTGCTTGAGCGTAAGGTTCGACCACCGTGCCATCAGGCTTCCAGCCCGACGATTGGCCCTGGATGGAGATTTAACCGGGTGCAAAGAAGACAGAGCTTAAAACTTCAGAAAATTGATTTCGATCAATTTTGTAATTGAACTACAAGATAAGCAAAATCCGCAATGAGTACCAGTACTTAGGCACAGTAAAGTTACAGAAATATATCAAAAGCCGCTACATCATTACATTTATCCATGAAATTCCCATGACATAATTATTATCAAACAAGAAAAAACTCTATCAGCGCATACCCCAATAGCAATTTCCGCGCTGGACTTTACTCTGAATTTACGCAGAGAAAAGTCGAAATTCCCTACTGGAAAAAGAAAAATGCTGACGATTCATCGAATTAGTGTAAACCTCTCACTATATTGGCGTATCTTCCTGCCATGAGCTGATACCCCGGAGCCGACTTTGATCCGCTTTGATGCCAGCTAATGGAAAAGCAATTTTCTGCTTCCAGCTGGAGCTTGTTTTAAAGCTGATGCTCAGCTGCTGAGCAGGATCAATCTCACTGGCAACCTGTTCTCTTTCTTCCATGTCCAGAACATCATTAAATCGACCATGATTCATTGCAGTGGCAGCTATAGCTTGCCAGAGAGGCGTATCTTTTTTACTGGCATTGTATTCAGGATCAAGGGAAGCACTGACCTTGCTGGCCAGCTCATCATCGATGCCGAAAAAGAAGGTCTGCGAAACCTGTACCGGGAACAGAATCTGGCCCCTGCTGTACCTATGGTGTCGTTGAAAAAACACGCTTATTTTTTTGATCTGTCACTTTTCTGGTCTAACTTTCCTCTACCGATAAATGAATAACCAAGCACTGCGAACAACGGGCTTTAAAAGTGGGTTCTAATGAAAAATTCGTTCTCTGCGACACTGCTGTTGCTGCTTTCGTGGTTGTCTGCCGTTTGTCAGGCCGAATCGTTGACAAGAGATTATATTGTCAGGTTTCAACAGGATGGAAGCTTGCCAGATGGGAGTTTTTCTATTAAGCCAGACCGTCAGACATTGCCGGGCAACCCGACCTACCTTGCCGACACAAACGGCTATGCAGAGTCAATTTTTCCGCCTGATGACAGACCACTCAGACTTGGCGGTTACGGGGTAAAAACCGCCTTTTTTAAGTCGATCTCCTGGCCATTGATTTACGCCGCTCATTTTCTGGTTACTAATAAACTGATGATGACCACCAGTGACGTCCTGAACCCCAAACCCTATTCGAGGATGCCATTAGAAGTGTTTGCCACCGTTGGCTGGCTATTGGAAAGATATTGGAACAACAATTCGCCGCAGCTCAACCCAATAGATCAACCAGGGTCAGTTCAGGATCACCCATTTGAGATCACCACTATGATGCTTCCCGGGCAGGGTCAACAACAAAGTGGTCAACAACAAAGTGGCCAACAAAATAGTGGCCAACAAAACCCAACATCAGCATCTTCCGGTCAGCAGGCCTCTCGCAGAGCTTTTTTCGGGCTCAAGCTTACCGGCTCTGGCGGCGGTAACCAGGGCCCTGGACAACAACGGCACACGTACGGTTTCAATTGTTATGTCGGTTCCTGTCATGGCGTTTGTCAAGTCCAACCGCCATCAAGAAGTAGTGAGTCAGCTGAAAGGGGCCAGCAATACTCTTCTTCCCCTGCCCGAAGAGAGATTGAACCTTCGATAGCTCGTCTGTTGTTTGGTAACATAGGTAGTGACCCGTCCAAAAATCCTCATTTACCCAGCTTTGGAGAGAGTCTTGTTAGAGTATCTCATCGAGAAACCGGGGCTTCATCAGATTCTGAAGAACTTGATCTTTCTTCAAGGGTTGACGAAAAAGTATCCGAACTTTTAACTGAATTTTTCGTTCGTCCAATTGTAAATTTTCTGAATTACAGAGTCCTCGTGAATAAACACAACACTGACGACGAATATGTACATCTTGCTGCTGCAATGTGCAATGCACTGGGTGAAGAATATGCATATATTGTTGACTGTTGCGCCAGTTTTACCCACACCGTCAACTTTGGCTTCTGTCACACCCTTAGTCGTATGGCTGATGTGGTAAAAGACTTTTATGCAAATAGAAGCTTGAACCTGGATAAGTTCAGAGAAGATATCATCGAAGGCTTGAATACAGATCGCCAGACTCTTGTAGAGAAGATTACCCGTCAAGAGGTAGAGCGTGTAAACATTATTCTTCAACAAGGCTCATCGATGGAAGATAAGTATCAGCCGGTTGGTAATTTTGTATTAATTTTCTTTGCCCTTTCCGCCAACAATCTAAAAGAAGCGGGTGATTTTTTCCGGAAGGTTTGTTTTACAGATGCAAATGGCAACAAGATAACTCGGGATAGTCCCTCCCCTGAATACTCCGAAGAGTTCACAACTGAACCCACAGACACTTATAAATATGTTTATTCTTCAGTAAGAAATATAAAAGATATTACTCATTTACAAAGACTGGTTAACCAGCTTGCAGATTATTTAATTCCGAGTAAGGGCACTGCTTCAGCAAGTCGTGAAAATAAGCCTAACTAATGTAATGTGACTGAATTAACGTTACATAAATGTTTGTAGTAGCCATTATGAATGTCATTCCAACCACTACCTGTTTTTACTATGCAAGTTGCCAAAGAGATAACACTTAACGCTTCTAAAGAAACACGACTCAGAAAGATTAATTCTTCAGATACTTAGCCAGTAGGATCACAACACTGTGGAATGGCTGAAGTTTCTTAAGCAGATTGACAAGGAAACGGCAAAAGACAAAGAGCTGCACCTGATTTACGACAACTATGTGACACACAAACACCCAAAGGTGCTAGAGCGGCTGGAAAAACAGCCTCGCTTCATATGCATTTTTCGCCAACTTCAGTATCATGGCTAAACATGGTTGAGAGATTTTTTCGGGATCTCAAGAGTGAGCAGTTACGCCGTGGTGTGTTTAGCACTACAATAGAAGCGATTCTTAGATTAGACGTGATGATTTAAATATAGATTTATTAACAAATAAATTAAGGTGGTGGAAATTATCAATACATTATTAAGCTCTAATATGTTATAAATAACAGTATCATTACTGGAAGAGAGTGATGTAAGATTTGCTCCTTCTAATTAAGTTTTTTTATGATTTTAATTGAATAGAGTTGGTAATGAATAGGACCGCGTATTACGATTATATTGATGAAAAACTTCATACACTTGCACTTAGAATCGATACTAACGGCAAGTTGAACATGCTGTATCTTCATATGCATTCCGAGAGCTTTTACTCACATCTGTTAAATCTAGTTTATGGTTATGCTCTAGAAAACCTTAACAAATCATCACAAAATGTTGAAGCAATCGATCTTATCGACCACAAGAACAAGATAGTTGTTCAAGTATCAGCAAGTTGTACAAACCGAAAGTTAGAGTCTGCCTTAGACAAAGATATCGTTAAAAAATTTTCGTCATATACATTCTTATTTCTTTCAATTTCAAAGGATGCTTCCATGTTAAGGAAAGCATCTATTAAAAATCCAAACGGAATCTTATTTGATCAGGCCTCGGGAATCCTAGATGTAAAATCTATATTAAATGAGGTTCTACAAAAAGGTGTAACGGAACAAAAAAAAATTTATGCTTTCATCAAAACTGAACTTGGTAATGATCTAGATATAGTGAAGCTTGATTCAAACTTAGCTTTGATTATCAATATACTGGCAAAAGAAAGATGGAGTGATGAAAACCAAAGCACTCCGACACACAAGTTTGAAATAGATCGAAAGATTAAACACAACCAATTAGTCAAGGCTAAATACTTGATTGAAGAATACAGTCTCTATCACGGGAAAGTTGATTCAAAATATTCGGAATTCGATAAATTTGGAAGTAATAAAAGCACTTCGGTTTTAGCAAAAATTAAACGTGAATATATACAGGCTAAAGGAGCAGGAGCACCTGACACTATATTCTTTAATGTCGTTGACGTACTGAAAAATATAGTGCTTGAAAGTTCAAATTATTCAGAAATTCCTATAGATGAACTTGAATTATGTATCGATATATTAGTGGTCGATGCATTCATTCGGTGTAAAATAATGGAAAATCCAGAAGGCTATAAGTATGCTACTACCCAATGATATTCACCCAGAAAATAGCATTTACTATAATGGTGCGGTCGTGCTCAAAACTCTCCAGGAGAGCGGAAAAATGGATTTGCTTGAGTTATATGAAAAAGCAAAGAACTTTAGCGAGATGTCGTTTCCGTTGTTTATCTTGTGCTTAGATTGGTTATATCTAATTGACGCTGCTGTACTGAACTATGGTGAAGTTGAGCTATGTTCATAAAAAAGATCGTGATCTCCAGTCCTTTAGAGGTTATCCGTGAAATACCTTTCCATAAAGGTATAAATCTCATAGTTGATGAGAGCAATGGCCAAATAACCGGAAATAGCGTCGGAAAAACTACTGTTTTAAAACTGATAGATTTTTGCTTGGGAGCAAAGTCCAAGACCATTTACGAAGACCCTGAAAACACCAAGCAAATTTACGCCCTTGTCAGGGACTATCTAGTAGAGAACAATATATCTGCATCTCTGCATTTAACCGAAAATCTTGATGATGAAAAAGCCAGATCAGTAGTTATTGAACGAAACTTCCATTCAAGAAAGAAAACTGTTAGGAAAATTGACGGAATACCATACACAGAGAAAGATTTTGAAGACAAACTTACGGAGCTTTTTTTTCCAGAGCAAGTCAATAAAAAACCCACATTCCGCCAGATTATTTCACATAACATTCGTTATAGTGACCTGAGTGTTTCAAATACTCTAAAAACACTTAATAAATATACTAGTGATGCTGAATACGAATCTCTTTATTTATTCCTTTTAGGTTGTAATTTCTCAGAAGGGAACAGTAAACAGGAGATTCTTTACAAAATACAACAGGAAAGCACTTTCAAAAACCGTCTTGAAAAAGTACAGACAAAATCTGCATACGAAACTGCACTTGCACTTATTGAACTAGAAATAAAATCTTTAGAGAAAGAGAAATCTTCACTTAACATAAATGAAAATTTTGAAAATGACCTTAAAAATTTAAATGAACTTAGATATAAGATAAATCAGATTAGTAGTGAGATTGGGAATCTTAATATAAGAAAGAATCTTATAGAAGAAACTAAGAGTGAACTTGAGTCAACTGTTTCAAATATAGATTTGTCACAGCTTGAGCATATATACAGACAAGCTTCTAGTAACATCGCACCGATTCAAAAGACATTTGAAGATTTGGTTTTATATCATAACCAAATGGTTAATGAGCGAGCATTGTACATTTCAAAAGAACTCCCTGAACTTGAAAAAAAAATAATCAATAAAGACTCAGATTTACGAAAGCTTTTACAACAAGAAATAGAGCTTACTGACATTATTTCAAAAACTGATTCATTTGAGGAAATGGAAAAAATTATTGCTGAACTTAATAATAAGTTCAGAGATAAGGGCGAATATGAAAGTATCATAAGCCAGCTTAATGAAGTCGAAGATAACATCAGTAAATATGAACTAAAACTAAATAACATAGACAAATTGCTGTTTTCTGATGATTTTGAATCGATTGTCAAGCAAAAAATCAACAGGTTTAACGAATATTTCTCCACGACTTCAGAGTTTCTATACGGAGAAAAATACGCACTTAAATACGATAAAGTAGTTAACAAAAAGGGGCAAAAGCTTTACAAATTTAGTGCCTTTAATACTAACTTTAGTTCAGGTAAAAAACAGGGCGAAATCTCTTGCTTTGATATAGCCTATACACTTTTTGCTGATAATGAAAACATACCTTGTATGCACTTCTTGCTAAACGATAAAAAGGAACTCATGCATGATAACCAGCTCGTTAAAATCGCAGAGGTTGTAAATAAAAATGGTATACAATTTGTTGCTTCAATTTTGAAGGATAAATTACCGCCAGAACTCAATAATGAAGATTATTTTATTATTAAGCTCTCTCAAAGCGACAAATTATTCAGGATTGAGAATAATCAGTAACTCCTCACAGGTCTTAATATCGGATGTAAGTTTCGTATAGCAAATGCTTCCAGTTCGTGTAGGGGCTTTGACCCTACCAACGGCACCTTCGGTGGCTTAGCTGAAGCAGGCATGTGTGCCAAGCTTGGCACTTAACTTGGTCTGACCGAGAATAGCGACCTTCCAGACAACACCGTAACCCTATTGAGGATGGCATAAAACTGAGGACAAAAATTCGGTTTTGTGAGGAGAATAGTGAGCTATTTGAGGGACAAAAGCAGATTTTCAGACCAATTTGCTGCCGCCAAACGACTGCACGGATACAGGAGCTAGAGCAACGCTGGAGCAGTTGCCGCGCAGGGCAGACTAAAAGTAAACGCCAAATAAACCCACGCCCTTCAGAATCAAAACCCCATTTGAAATGATTAGCCTCCCGATATAAGGAGGCCAATATGTCAAAGAAATTACCCGCAGACAGTGAATGGCTAGAGCGTGTTCAGTCGTGGCGGGATTCAGGTTTGACTCAGAGTGCGTGGTGCCAACAGCATGGTATAAGGGTATCCAAATTCGGATACTGGAAGCGTAAACTCGACACAACCCCCAGCGTAAAACCGACCCCGAACAACTCTGGCTTTGTCCAGGTAACACCCCAACCAGAACCTGGTGCGCCTTCTCGGATAACACCACTCTCCATCACCCTACCCAGTGGTGTAACAGTGTCCGGTATTGATGAAAGTAACCTGTCGCTTTGTGAGCAACTGGTGAGGGATATGCTATGAACACCCCGGTTATGCGACCGTCAGAGGTATTACCAAAGGTGTTTCTCTACCGGGAGCCGATTGACTTTCGCAAGTCATTTCGTGGGCTTGCTGTGTTGGTTGAACAAGAGCTGGGGCACAACCCCTTTGACGGCTATTTATATGCGTTTACCAACCGGCAGCGTAATAAAATCAAGTGCCTGTTCTGGGAAGATAATGGTTTTGTGCTTTATTACAAGAGCCTGTCTGAGGACAAATTCCACTGGCCCAAACCGGACGAAGAGCTGGTTACATTAACCGGGAAACAATTAAACTGGCTGCTGGACGGCTACAATCTCAATGCCATGCAACCCCATAAAAAAAGGCATTATGAGAGCTGTTTTTAGTCCTGTTTTTCAGGGTTTTATGGTAAAATAGCGACCATGAAATCGACCGCCGACACTCTGATTTTTCAGCCGAAATCCGCACTGGATTTGCCCTTTCATCAGGCTGAGACTAACCCTGAAATGGTCGCCTTGTTTGAGGCGATCCATTCGCAGGAAAGTGTCATTCTTGAAAAAGAAAATGCCCTTCTTGAAAAAGAAAATGCCCTTCTTGAAAAAGACGACATTATTCAAAAGAAGTCAGAGGTCATCGATTCTCAAAAAAAACGCATTGCGCAACTGGAAGAGTACCTGAGGCTCTCCCGATCCCGCCTGTACGGAAGAAGCACTGAAAAAAACAACAGCCAGGTCGACATTTTCAACGAGGTGGAGCTGGAAGGCTGCACCGGAGAGCAAGACGAAGCTGAAGGTCAGCCAGAGCAAGAGCCTCCAAAACCACGCAAAAAGAAAACAGGGCGCAAGTCATTTTCAGAGTCTCTGCCCAGAGTGCAGGAACGCTCTGAACTCAGTGAAGAAGAAAAAGCCGGAGCCATTGATACCTTCTTTGTCAAAGTCCGTGAAGAGCTTGATATCGTTCCGACCAAGGTTCAGGTGAAAGAAATTCTGCAAGAGAAAGCAGTCTTTCCAGAAGTCGATGAGCATGGACAGGAGAAGCGGGTCATTAAAGTTGCAGAGCTGCCAAAACACCCACTGCCCAAATCTTCACTCTCTGTTTGCACACTGGCCTGGATCATTGTCTCCAAGTACTGCGACGCACTGCCTTTGTACAGGCAAGAGAATATCCTCAAGCGATACGGTGGCTCTGTCACCCGGACGACGATGGCCAACTCTTTGATTCGGCTGTCTACAGAACTGCGGCCACTCATCAATTTGATGAGAGATCATCAAAAGACCGGTTCGGTGATCCATGCTGACGAAACCCGAATTCAGGTGATCAAGGAAACCAGCAAGTCCATCAACTCTGACAAATATATGTGGGTCAGCCTTGGTGGGCCACCCGGACAAACATCGGTGGTGTTTGAATACGATCCCTCAAGAGGCAAGGAGGTTCCCCTGCGTCTGTTCGAAGGGTTCAGCGGTTACCTGCAAACTGACGGGTATGCCAGTTACGACGCTGTATGCAAACAAGAAGGCATCACCCAGGCGGGTTGCTTCGACCACGTTCGCAGGAAATTTCTGGATGCCAGGAAGGGCGAAGCCAAACCGGGCAAAAAGGTGAAAAACACCCGCGTTAGCAAGGCGAATGTCGCTTTAGGCAAAATCGGTAAGCTTTACGCCATTGAGAAAGAAATAGGAGATCTTCCTCCATCAGAAAAAGCCATCCTGCGTCAGCAAAAGAGTAAGCCACTACTGGACGACTTTCATGTATGGCTGGAGAAAAACATAACCAGGCTAGACCCGGGCAGCCTGTCGCACCAAGCCATGAGCTATGCATTGAACCAATGGCCAAAACTGGTCGTTTACTGTGACAACGGCCACCTGGATATCAGTAATGCCGCAGCGGAAAACACCATCCGCCCCTTCGCTATTGGCCGCAAGAACTGGATGTTTGCAGACACGCCAAAAGGGGCGCAAGCCAGTGCCCTTTTATACAGCCTGATTGAAAGCGCAAAGGTGAATGGTCTGGAGCCTTTCAATTACCTGAACCATATTTTAAAAGAGCTGCCTTACGCCGATACCGTTGAGAAACTGGAACAGCTTCTCCCCTGGAATGTTAAGACAGGCAAAGAATAAGAAATCTTGGGGGCGGCAGCCAGTACGCTGGTTTATTTGGCGCTTACGACTAAAAAAAACACGCTTCTTTTTTTGTCTATCACTTTCTTGGTCTAACTTTTCTCTCTGGGAAATGAATACCTATGCAATACAAACAGCAGTCGATCAAAGTGGGATCTAATGAAAAATTCGTTCTATGTCGCCCTAATGTTACTGCTTTCGTGGTTATATGTCGTCTGCCAGGCCAAACCATTGACAGAACGTTATGTTGTCAGGTTTCAACAGGATGGAAGCTTGCCAGATGGGAGTTTTTCTATTAAGCCAGACCGTCAGACATTGCCGGGCAACCCGACCTACCTTGCCGACACAAACGGCTATGCAGAGTCAATTTTTCCGCGTGATGACAGACCACTCAGACTTGGCGGTTACGGGGTAAAAACCGCCTTTTTTGAGTCGATCTCCTGGCCATTGATTTACGCCGCTCATTTTCTGGTTGCTAATGAACTGATTATGACCACCAGTGACGCCCTGAACCCCAAACCCTATTCGAGGATACCATTAGAAGTATTTGCCACTGTTGGCTGGCTTTTGGAAAGATATTGGAACAACAATTCATCGCAGCTCAACCCAATAGGTGAACCGAAGTCAGGTCAGGATCACCCATTTGCAATCACCACTATGATGCTCCCGGGTCAGGGTCAACAACAAAGTAGCCAACAAAACCCAACATCAGCATCATCCGGTCAGCAGGCCTCTGGATCAACCACCCAAGCTGGAGGCTCTTCTCTCAAGCTTACGCCTTCCGACTCTGGCGATGGTGGCGAAAGCCCTGAACAACCCCAACATACATACGGTTTAAATTGTCATGTCGAATCCTGTCATGGCATTTGTAAACTACGATCATCTCCCGATAGCAGGGATTCAGAACCCGATAGCAGTGATTCAGATAAAGAGGGCCAGCAAGCCTCTTCTTCCCCTGCGCGACGAGAGATTGAACCTTCGATAGCTCGTCTGTTGTTTGGTAACATAGGTAGTGATCCGTCCCGAAATCCTCATTTACCCAGCCTTGAAGAGTGTACTGCCAGAATGGCTCTTCGAGAAACCCGGGCTTTATCAGATTCTGAACAACTTGATCCTTCAGGAATTGACAAAAAAATATCCAGACTTGTATCTGAATTTTTCGTTAGTCCAATTTTAAATTTTCTGAATTACAGAGTCCTTGTGAATAAACACGACACTGACGACGAATACGTACATCTTGCTGCTGCAATGTGCAATGCCCTGGGCGAAGAATATCAATACATTGTTCATTGTTGTGCCAATATTACCCATAACTACAACTTTGGATTCAGCCACTCCCTTAGCTGTATGGCCAATGTGGTAAAAGACTTTTATACAAATAAAAGCTTGAACTTGCACCAGTTCAGACAAGATGTCATCAAAGGCTTGAACACAGATCGCCAGACTCTTGTAGAGAAGATTGCTCGTCGAGAGATAGAGCGTGTAAACATTATTCTTCAACAAGGCTCATCGATGGAAGATAAATATGAGCCGGTTGGTAATTTTGTATTAATTTTCTTTGCTCTTTCCGCCAATCATCTAAAAGAAGCGGGTGATTTTTTCTGGAAGCTTTGTTACAGAGATGCAGATGGCAACAAGATAACACAGGACAATCCCCCTCCTGAATACTCCAGATTGTTCACAACTGAACCCACAGACACTTATAAATATGTTTATTATTCAGTAAGAAATATGAAAGATATTACTCAATTACAAAGACTGGTTAATCAGCTTGCAGACTATTTAATTCCGGATAAGGGCACTGCTTCAGCAAGTTGTGAAAATAAGCCCAACCAGAAAACCGATGGTGAATGATAGATTTATTCCAGCATAGGTCAGGGATGACACTGTCTGTTTTTGAAAAAAACACGCTTATTTTTTGATCTATCACTTTCTTGGTCTAACTTTGCCCTGTAGAAAATGAATGCCTAAGCACTACTACAAGCAACAGACTATCAAAGTGGGATTAATGAAAAACTCGTTGTCTATGGCACTGCTGTTACTGTCTACATGGTTGTCTGTCGTCTGTCAGGCCGAACCATTGACAAGACGTTTTGTTCTCGGGTTTAAACAGGATGGAGCCTTTTCAAAAGAGAGCTTGTCTATAAAGCCAGACCAACATAAATTGCCGGGTACCCCGTTACACCTTGCCGACACTAACGGCTGCGCAGAGTCAACTTTTCTGCCTGATGACAAACCACTTGGACCAGGTGGTTATGGGGTAGAAACTGCCTTTTTTGAGTCGGTCTCCTGGCCATTGATTCACGCCGCTCATTTTCTGGTTGCTAATGAACTGATGATGACCAACAGTGACGCCGCTCTGAACGTGAAACCCTATTCAAGAATACCATTAGAAGTGTTTGTCACCGTTGGCTGGCTATTGGAAAGATATTGGAACTACGATTCGCCGCAGTTCAGCCCAGTGGATCAATCGGAGTCAGGTCAGGATCACCCATTTGACATCACCACTATGATGCTACCCGGGCAGGGTCAACAACAAAGTGGTCCACAAAATAGTGGCCAACAAAACCCAACATCAGCATCATCCGGTCAGCAGGCCTCTGGATCAACCACCCAACTTAGAGGCCCTCCTTTCTGGTTTAGTTTTTCCGGCTCTGGCGGCGGTAACCGGGGCCCTGAACAACAGCGGCACACTTACGGTTTCAATTGTTACGTCGGTTCCTGTCATGGCGTTTGTCAAGTCCAACCGCCATCCGGTAGTAGCAAGCTGGCTGGAGGGGGCCAGCGAAACTCTCCTTCCCGTGCTCAAAGAGAGACTGAACATCCGATACCTCGTCCGTCGTTTGGTCATGTAGGTTATGACCCGTCCCCGAATACTCATCAACCCAATCTTGATCTTTCAGAGGATGATGAAGAAATACCTTTCAAAGTTTTAGAAAAGTCTTTCGTCAATCCAATTATGTTTGTGCTGAATTGCAAAAGGCTCACGGAAAAACAGGCAATCGGCGACGTATATGTACATCTTGCTGCTGCAATGTGCAACGCCCTTGGGGAAGACTATGAATATATTGTTGATTATTGTGCCAGTTGTACCCACACCTTCCGCTTTGGCTTCTGCCACTCCCTTGTCCGTATAGCCAGGATGTCAAGAAAATTTCATGCACGTAAAAGCTTTAACTTGCATCAGTTCAAAGAAAATGTCATCAAAGGCTTGAATACAGATCGACAGGCTCTGGTAGAGAAGATTGCCCGTCAAGAGACAGAGCGTGTAAACATTATTCTTCAACAAGGCTCATCCTTGGAAGACAAGTATGAGGCGGTTGGTAATTTTGCATTAATTTTCTTTGCCCTTTCCGCCAACAAACGAGATCAAGCCATTGATCTTTTCTGGGAGGCTTGTTTTAAAGATGCAGATGGCAACAGGATAACTCAGGACAATCCCTCCCCTGAATACTCCAGATTGTTCACAACTGAACCCACAGACACTTATAAATATGTTTATTATTCAGTAAGAAATATAAAAGATATTACGCATTTACAAAGACTGGTTAACCAGCTTAAGAACTCTTTAATTCCGGATAAGGACACTGCCTCAACAAGTCGTGAAAATAGTGCTACCCAATGACGGTTAACTGGCGAGCTGTTGAGCTCGCCACCCATGACTATCCTCTTGCGAAATAACTGTTCATCACATAACCGTATTTGGTCGTATGCTCAGCCAATACCTGCCCCAACGCTTCACCATATTCACTGCGCCAGTCGTTCATCAGCTCTGCCAGAACCGAAGCCCAGGCCGTCACTTTCACACCCGCCTGGGTCAAACGCTGTATCGTGACTTCCTGAACCGTTTTATTCCAGGTGCCCGAGGCATCGATCACGGCGTACACATCGTAGCCTTCTTCAATGGCGGACAATGCCGGAAATAATAAACATACGTCCGTTACGACACCGGCCATGATGATTTTTTTGCGGCCTGTTTTCTCAATGGCTTGCCTGAACGCCAGACTATCCCAGGCATTGATCTGCCCTTCACGCTCAATCACTTCCCCACCCAGTACGTCGGTAATTTCAGGCATCACCGGACCATTTGGCCCCTCAGGCAAGCTGGCAGTCACCACCGATGGCAAGCCAATGGCTTTTGCCGTTCTGGTCAGGCCAACAATGTTGTTTTTCAGCACCGTCGGGTGTTCATCACCCAGCCCGACCATCAAACCCGTCTGATGGTCGATCATTGTCAATACAGCGTTGTCCGGCGTTAAAAATTCAGAGTATTTTGTTGTCATGGTCATGTCCTTATCAGTGCTCTGTTTCATTCAAAAGATTCGGTAAAAATCAGGATCAGCTGGCTCTCTTGTTGGGCAACAAAGCTCAATTCCGTCGCTCTTACCAAAGTGCCAGCCTGAATGGTTTCGCCATTAATGCTTGCCTTGCCAGTGCTGAGATAAGCCAAAACCTCACCGCTATGCTCTGTCTGGTATCCTTCGGTGGCCTGAACCATTTCTACCACGGTGTGGCTATCAAACGTTTTCGTCTGTTTTTTACTACCTCCATAGATACGTGTTCTGACATTGGTTTCCGGGGTATAAGCCTTGTAACCCGCTGGCTCGCCCTTTGTTTCTGGCAGAACCCACAGTTGAATCAATTGATTGGGGGTTTCATCCGGATTCACTTCGTTATGTGCAAACCCTTCACCTCCCGCTCGTTGTACCTGCGCCTCCGGGGCCACTAAACCTTTGCCGTGTTGCAAAGATCCAGCGTGGCTTATCCGGCCTTTTGCCATCACACTGATGACGTCGATCTCTTGGTGGGGGTGCATACCTGTCTCGCCGTGGGGCAAGAAGCTGGCATCAGCAAGATAAATGAAGTTACCTATGCCGTTGGCCGTCTCAGGTCGCTTTCGAGCACCAAATACTCGCTGATCTGTGACGACCTGTTTTTCTTCCAGTCCGGCAAAACCGCCCTGTGGTAGTTGCTCTAAGGTCAAAATTTCCATCGCTCAATCCCTGTTTTCCGGTCAGTGATGAAACCAGATTAGTTTGTTATCCAAAGTTGATATATATTCATTCATACAAAACACTGTTCAATATTTGATAACAAATGACTGACCTTAATGATCTGATGGTGTTTGCAACGGTAGTCGAGAGAGGCAGCTTTACTCAGGCAGCAGAAGTACTGAATACGCCGAAATCCAACATCAGCCGCAAGATCACCCGGCTGGAGTCCCGGTTGGGTGTGCGGCTGTTGGAGCGTTCAACCAGAACCTTGCATCTGACTGAAATCGGTCTGCGCTACTATCAGTACTGCAAAAGAATCAAAGAGGAATATGAAGCCGCAGGCAGTGCAGTGGAATCCATGCTGGAAAAACCTCAGGGCCGTTTGCGAGTGTGTACCTCTCTCGGGGTTGGACAGTCACTGCTTGGTGACCACCTTGCCGAATACTGCCAACTCTATCCTGAGGTTGAACTTGATCTTAGTTTGACTAATCGACGTGTTGATTTGATTGAAGAGGGGTACGATCTGGCGTTTAGAATTGGAGACTTGCCAGACTCTGGACTGATTGCCAGGAAACTCTGCTCCATCCATCTGCGTCTTTATGCGGCTCCGGGTTTTGCAAAACATAAAATCAAAACGCCGGGCGACTTATTAGAGCACCCGCTAATGTTGATGAGTGCAAAGGAGCGCAATCCCGATTGGCATCTCTTTTGCGGACAAGAAAATAGAACCCTGAAGTTTGAGCCGAGTCTACGCTGCGATGACTTTTCCATGCTGATGAGAATGTCCATCAGGGGGTTGGGTATCACCGAACTGCCAGAGTACATGGCAAAGCATGCCCTGGCAGCAGGTACGCTCATCAATATTCTGCCCGATTGGCAGTTCGAGCCTGTGGACTTATATGCGTTGTATCCCAGTCACCGTGGCTCAACCCCCAAAGTTCGAGCACTGCTCACCCACCTTGCTAAAGAGGGCTTCCACTAATGGCGTCGCCAGATTACAGCCTTGAGTCAATCAAAAGCCTTGAGCGAATGAACTGCCCTGCATCGGTAAAAAGCATCCTGAACAAGCAATGGGACGAGTTTCTGGAAACCTGTCGGGCAAAAGATCTGGCTGACAGATCTGACTCATTATCTCCCGATTTTCTCTGCCAACTTTATAAAACCTGGGCGGGCAGCGACTTTGCTTTTGAACAATGCCTGAAGCATCCGGATCTTGTTTTCCAACTCCATCAGAATCCGGATTTATTAAAAAACCCCAAACCCGAGAGGCATCAGAATGCCCTCCGCCTGCTGACTCAGGAAGTCCTCAACGAAAATGACCTGATGCAGCAACTCCGGGTCTACAGAAACCGTGAGATGGTCAAAATCATCTGGCGTGACCTCAACCGTCTGTGCTCCATGCAGGAAACCACACTGGATCTTTCTGCCATGGCGGATGCCTGCGTCGATCAGTCAATGGACTGGCTGTATGAAGAAGCCTGCAAAACCTGGGGTACCCCGATGGGGGCTTCCTATGGAGAAACACCTCAACCACAAAAGATGATCGTACTCGGCATGGGCAAGCTGGGTGGGCAGGAACTGAATCTTTCTTCCGACATCGACCTGATGTTCACCTATCCCCATAAGGGTGAAACGTTGGGTGGAGCTCGCTCTCTGGATAATCAGGAGTTCTTTATCCGGCTTGGGCAACGTCTGATCAAAGTCCTGGACAATCAAACGGTGGACGGCTTTGTATTCCGGGTTGATATGCGACTGAGGCCTTATGGTACCAGCGGTGCACTGGCCATGAGTTTTTCCGCTATGGAGCAGTATTATCAGGATCAGGGCAGAGACTGGGAACGCTATGCCATGATCAAGGCCAGGGCCATTGCCGGAGATATCCCGGAAGGTCAGAATCTGCTCAACATTCTGAAGCCATTCACTTTTAGAAAGTACATTGATTTCAGTGCTATTTCTGCACTCAGGGATATGAAGGCCCTGATTCAAAGAGAAGTAAAGCGCAAAGGCATGCAGGGCAACATCAAATTAGGTCCCGGCGGCATCAGAGAAATTGAATTTATTGCCCAATCATTTCAGCTGATCCACGGTGGCCGGGATCGAAGCCTTCAGGAAAAGGGACTGCTCAACATTCTCAACCGACTCTCGCCGCATTACCTGCCAGAGTTCGTTACACAGGCGTTAACTGAAGCCTACATATACCTTCGAAATCTAGAGCATGCTATTCAGGCGCTGCAAGACAGACAGACTCAGGAACTGCCGGTCGATACCCTGCAACAGGAAAGAATTGCTTTTATTGCAGGGCACCAGGACTGGTCTTCCCTGATGAGTAAGCTGGATCATCACAGAGAGCAGGTCTTGGGACACTTTGATGAGGTTGTGTCCTTACCGGATACATCCAACGATCAGGAACAGACGGTTCAGGAGCACTGGAAGCTACTCTGGCAGGGCAATCTCAACGAAGACGAGGAATTAAAACAATTTCAGGAGAACCACTTTTCAGAGCCACAAGCATCGAGGCAACGTCTGTCAGCGCTCAGGGATGGCAGAGCCATCACCAGAATCCGCCGCCAAAGCCGTGAGCGACTTGACCACTTCATGCCTTCGCTGCTGGAACATATCGGTCGTAGCGAACAGCCTGATCTGGCACTGACCCGAATTCTTCCGCTTATTGAAAGTGTTTTACGCCGAACGGCTTACCTGGTTTTGCTGATGGAAAACCCCAAAGCTCTGGAGCACCTGATCAGCCTCTGTACCGCCAGCCCCTGGATAGCAGACCAGATTGCCCGACATCCGGCCTTGCTGGATGAGTTCCTGGATATTGGTGATCTCTATAACCCACCCAAAAAAGCGGAACTTGAGCACGACCTCAGACAACAACTGACTCATATTCCGGAAGATGATCTGGAGGCCCAGATGGAAGCGCTGCGCTACTTCAAGATGTCACATCTTTTGAAAGTAGCGGCAGCACAGGTTGCTGGTACATTACCCTTAATGAAGGAAAGCGATTACCTGACCTGGATTGCCGAAGCCTTGCTGGATCAAGTGGTCGGCCTCGCATGGAAAACCATGGTTGAGCGACATGGGCACCCTGTGGGTGAAGACGGTTCCATCTGCGATCCTGGCTTTATCATCATTGGCTACGGCAAACTGGGTGGCATTGAACTCAGTCCGGGATCGGACCTGGATTTGGTGTTCGTGCATAACGGCGCTCTCAATAAAGAAACAGACGGCTCGCGCTCCATAGAAAGTTCTACCTTCTATACACGACTGGGACAGAGAATCATACACATTCTCACCGCTCAAACCCCTTCCGGAAGACTCTATGAAGTCGACATGCGTCTGCGCCCTTCAGGCGCTTCAGGAATGCTGGTCAGTTCACTCACATCTTTCGAAAAGTACCAGCGCAATGACGCCTGGACCTGGGAGCATCAGGCTCTGGTCCGGGCCAGGGCAGTAGCTGGCGATAAACAGCTGACAGCAAAGTTTGAATCACTTCGCAAAAGTATTCTGGCCATTGGCAGGGACCCTGCCACCTTGAAGGCAGAGGTCATCAGGATGCGCCATAAAATGCAAGAGCATCTGACAAAGTCCCGACGGGATGAACAGGGGCAACCCCTCTTTAATCTAAAGCACGATCGCGGCGGCATTGTCGATATTGAGTTTCTTATGCAATACGCCGTATTAGCCCATGCTCACGCCCACCCGGAAATTGCGCAATTTCCGGATAACATTCGAATCTCGGAGTCACTGGAAAAAGTCGGCTACCTGACAGCCAGTGAAGGCAAAGGGCTTAGAGAAGCTTATAAAGTCTTGAGAAAAGCGGCTCACTTGAAAGCTTTGCAAAACGAGCCATCCTTTGTGGAAATCCCCTTGGTGGAGCCCTTCACCCGTCAGGTTGAAGCGCTTTGGCAGCTATGGCTGGAATGAATGTCCCGGCGGTTTGGAATCAGTAGCAAAGTATGATCCAATACTCGTCTGCCTGCAGATAACCGAAGCACAGACAGAATCATGGCCGCCTTACCCACAGCGGCCTGCAAGCCTGGCTTGAGACCCACCGGGCTGAGTAGCCATGAACACGAAACAACCATGAGCACAGAAAGACTTTTGTCACCCAAAGTGATGACAAGACTTTCACTAAGGGTCTTCAATAAAATCACAATACCACCGTGAGAAAACAAAGCTGCCCATTTGGCGATGAACTTAGCTACATTCTCATGGTTAAAATTACTGGATTGCATCGGGAGTTTTCGCATGTCCTTCGCCGATAGAGATGGCGTTATTTGGTTTGATGGCAAGCTGGTTCCATGGCGAGAAGCACAAACCCACGTTCTGACCCATACCCTGCACTATGGCATGGGCGTCTTTGAGGGTGTTCGAGCCTACAACACCGACAAAGGTCCTGCTATTTTCCGTCTGGAAGAACATACGGATCGACTGTTCAGAAGTGCTCATATCCTGGGTATGAAGATCCCTTACTCCCGTGAAGAGCTGATCGAAGCTCAAAAGCTGGTGGTTCGTGAGAACGGTCTTGACAGTGCCTATCTCCGCCCCATGTGCTTCCTGGGCTCTGAAGGTATGGGCCTTCGTGCAGAAGGGCTAACTGTTCACTGCATCGTTGCTGCATGGAACTGGCCTTCTTACATGGACCCTGACGCTAAAGAGAAAGGTATCAAAATCCGTACTTCTTCCTACACCCGTCACCACGTTAACATCACCATGTGCAAGGCCAAGGCCAATGGTAACTACATGAACTCCATGCTGGCACTGCGTGAAGCACTGGACAGCGGCTGCGAAGAAGCTCTGCTGCTGGACAACGAAGGTTACGTGGCGGAAGGCAGTGGTGAAAACATCTTCATTGTCAAAGAAGATGGTATTCTCTACACACCTGAGCTGACTTCCTGTCTGGAAGGAATTACCCGTGACACCATTATCCGGTTTGCCGGGGAACTGGGTCTGGAAGTCAGGGAAAAGCGCATTACCCGTGACGAAGTTTATATTGCCAAAGAGGCTTTCTTCACCGGAACAGCCGCTGAAGTACTGCCTATTCGCGAGCACGATGGCCGCATCATCGGCAGTGGTCAACGTGGCCCCATCACCGAACAGCTGCAAACTATGTACTTTGATCAGGTTCAGGGCCAGCGGGAAGCATACGCTGAGTGGCTGGCTCATGTGATCTGAATCACTGGCTTTCATTCCATAAGCTGTAAGAATTACTGAGTTATTGATCAGAAAAAGTGGCGTATAATCTACGCCGCTTTTTATTTACATGGATGTAATACCAATCGTGCTTTCTAACTCCCGTGATGAGCATGGAGATTTGAGCCTTAAGACAAGGCGGCGTGAGGAGTCATAGCCTTAGCTATGGCGACGATCGCCAACGCAGGATTAAGGCTCAAATCTTCAGCGCAATAGGGAGTTAGAAAGTTCGATTGGTATAATGTATCCCCGGCCTATCTTCAGACGGGGTACCCTGCATATTTGAAACTGGACACTGTCCAGTGTGCTTATTCTGCCATCGGTGACAGCGTGCTCTCACTGAGGGCGGTAGCGTGCCCAATTACAAGAGATCGATTCCGGATCGATCCCCAGGAGGCTACGGGAGCCTCCCAGAAACAGGAACTGCAGCAACGTGAAGTACTTGATTGTCGGTCCCTCCTGGGTGGGGGATATGGTAATGGCTCAAACTTTGTTCATTGCCCTGAAACGACAACATCCAGAGGCTGTCATCGACGTACTGGCACCAGGCTGGAGCCGCCCCATCATTGAGCGCATGCCTGAAGTCCGGAACGGGATTGATATGCCCTTAGGCCATGGCAGCCTGAATCTGGCCGCGCTTAGAAGAATAGCCAGAGACTTGAAAGCACAAGGGTATGACCGGACCATTCTTCTGCCCAATTCACTAAAGTCTGCCCTGATTCCATTCCTTGCCGGCATTCCTGTCAGAATTGGCTGGCGGGGAGAAATGAGGTATGGCCTGCTTAACGACCTGAGAGTTCTGGACAAAGAGCAATACCCTCTTATGGTTGAACGCTTTGTTGCTCTGGCCTATCCGGATAAGTCGCCACTGCCCTCCCCTCTACCCAAACCTGCCTTGAGTGTTGACAGCCAGAGTGTTGCCAAAGCGTTGCATCGCTATCAACTGTCTGATGACTTGCCCATTCTGGCGCTTTGTCCTGGCGCTGAGTTTGGCCCCTCGAAACAATGGCCTGCCGGTTACTATGGCGAAGTGGCCTTGACGATGGCTCAGAAAGGCTGGCAAATATGGTTGTTCGGCTCTGAAAAAGACCATGCCGTCACCCAGGAAATCATGGGCTACCTGCCCAGAAATCTGCATAAACGTTGTTTTAACCTGGCAGGACAAACCACTTTGGCGGATGCCGTTGACCTGATGTCTCTGGCCCATGCTGTGGTTTCCAATGACTCTGGCCTTATGCACATTGCCGCTGCACTTTCTCGGCCTCTGGTGGCTGTTTATGGCTCGACCACTGCTGCTCATACCCCGCCAATGAACGACAACAGTGAAACACTCTGGTTGGGACTGGAATGCAGCCCCTGCTTTAAACGTGAATGTCCTCTGGAACACATGGACTGCATGAAAAAGCTGGGACCCGAAATGGTTCTGGACGCCCTGGAACGACTGTCTGGTGAACAGACTCTGGAGATTCAGGGTTGAAAGTTCTTATTGTAAAAACCACCTCCATGGGCGATGTGATTCACACACTTCCAGCCCTCACCGATGCTGCCAAAGCGATTCCGGGCATCCGGTTTGACTGGGTCGTAGAAGAAGGATTTGCAGAAATCCCGCGCTGGCACCCTGCTGTCGATAAAGTCATACCTGTCGCGGTGAGAAGATGGCGAAAATCGATCCTGAACACAGTCCACTCAGGCGAGTGGCGTCGTTTTCGCAAAGATCTTAAATTCAGAGAATACGATGCAGTTATCGATGCCCAGGGATTATTGAAGAGCGCTCTTATTACGCGAATGGCACGAGGACCCAAGTTCGGACTGGATAAAAACTCAGCACGGGAGCCTGTTTCAGCCAAGTTTTATGACTTCCCAAAAACGGTTAACTGGGGGCAACACGCCGTCGAGCGTGTACGACAGCTGTTTGCCAAATCACTGGACTACGAATTGCCAACAGAACCCGGACAGTTTTTGCTCGACCAATCCCGATTCGATGGCGACCTGATTCAAAATAAACCCTATGTCGTTTTTATTCATGGCACCACATGGCCCAGCAAACACTGGCCAGAAACTTACTGGTGCCAACTGGCCCATAAAGTTCAGGCAGCGGGAATGCATATCGTCATTCCCTGGGGCAACGAAAAAGAACAAGAACGAGCCAACTGCATTGCAAAATGTTCCGATAATATTGAAGTACTGCCACGCCTTAGCCTGAGTGGAATTGCCGGGGTCATAGCAAATGCTAAAGCGGCGGTTGCTGTGGATACAGGACTGGGCCATTTGACGGCAGCTCTGGAAACACCCGCTGTATCTCTATACGGCCCGACCCGTCCTGACCGGGTGGGAGCCTACGGAAGCACACAGATTCATCTGACCGTTGACCAGTGCCCTGAATGCCAGCTTCCAAAAGCCGACCCGGACATTTTCACCCCTATGACCCCGGATTATGTCTGGCCCTACCTGGAGAAGCTTCTGCAAGAGGCGTCTTCATGATATTGGCTTTTGCGCTTTATAAGTATTTTCCTTTTGGGGGATTACAGAGAGATTTTCTGAGGATTGCGCTTGAATGCCAGAAAAGAGGCCATAGAGTTCTTGTTTTTACCACCTGCTGGCAGGGCGAAAAGCCTGACGGTTTTGATATCCGGGTTCTTAAAGTCAACGGTCATTCAAACCATGTCAGGATGAAGAGCTTCCAACAACAGATCGGCAAAACATTAGCCGACCAGCCAGAAGTCATTTTGACAGGGTTTAATAAAATGCCGGGGCTGGATGTTTATTATGCCGCTGACACCTGTTATCTGGACAAAGCCCAATCAAAAGGCTGGTGGTATCGACTCACACCACGCTTTCGATATTACCAAGCCTTTGAGGAAGCGGTTTTCTCTCAGGAAAGCAAAACCGTTTCCCTGCTGATATCTGCACTGCAAAAGCCTGTCTTTCAGCGGTATTACCATACCCCTGAAGAGCGCATTCATTTGCTGCCTCCGGGTATTTCAAAGGATCGATGTCGACCTGAAAATGCCGAGGCCGTAAGGGCAGAATTCAGAAAAGAGTTTTCACTCACTGATGGGGACAAGCTCGTTCTGATGGTGGGTTCAGGCTTCAAAACCAAAGGTTTGGATCGAGCCATCAGGGCTATTGCTTCATTGCCCGCTTGTCAAAAACAGAGCACTCGTTTCTTTGTGATAGGTCAAGACAAACAAAAACCCTTTGAGTCACTGGCCAAACAATTGGGCATTGAGCAACAGCTTCGCTTTTTTGCTGGCCGAGATGATGTCCCCCGATTTCTGCTGAGTGCCGACCTGCTGATCCATCCAGCTTACAACGAGAATACCGGCACCGTTCTGCTAGAAGCATTGGTTGCCGGGCTGCCTGTGCTGACCACCGATGTCTGTGGCTATGCGCACTATATCGAAGACGCCAAAGCAGGCACTGTATTACCAAGTCCGTTTAATCAGGTTTCTCTGAATGAGGCTGTCAGCACAATGCTTGATTCAGAGCATTGGCTGGAATGGCAAAACAATGCCATTGCATTCAGTCGCTCTGAGGACCTGTATAGCCTGCCTGAGCGGGCCGCTGATATCATTATTGAACAGGCTGATCGAAAGTCTGGCCACTTCTCGATTTCTTAATGCTATATCTTAGAGACGATTTTAAAAAAGCTTGGCAAGGCAAGGACCCCCAATCCCTGTTGGAAACAATGGATGGAGAGGTCTACAGAGCACTTGAAGCTCGCCGTACCTTTCGATTTGAACTGAATGGCAAAGGCTATTTTGCCAAAGTACATGGGGGTGTGGGCTGGTTTGAAATTCTTGAAAACTTTGTGCATTTGCGTAAACCCGTTCTTGGCGCCAGAAACGAGTGGGAAGCTCTGAACAAACTCCATGAGATTAGCATTGATACTATGACACCTGTCGCCTATGGAGAAACCGGGAATAACCCTGCCACACGTCGCTCTTTTCTGGTGACAGAAGAGCTGGCGAATATGGTCACTCTGGAGGATTTTTGCGAGCATTGGAAAACCGCTCCTCCTTCCTTTCGATTGAAGCAAGCTATAACGTTGAAGCTGGCAGAAATCAGCAAAAAACTCCATGATAATGGCGTCAATCATCGTGATTACTATCTTTGCCATTTCATGATGCCTGAAACCCAGACCCCCGATCCGAAACACTTGAAGTTTTATCTGATTGACCTTCACCGGGCCCAGATTCGGGATAAAATTCCCGAGCGCTGGCGACTGAAAGACTTATCTGGACTCTACTTCTCTGCGATGGATTATGGCATCACCCGAAATGATGTTTTTCGTTTTTTGAAAGCCTATACAGGGCTGTCTCTCAGAGACACATTAAAAAAATACAGCGCTTTGCTCAATCGCATTGAGAAGAAAGCCGTAAAACTGTATCAGCGCATGGAACGAAAAGCGGGAAAAAATGACGCTTAAAACTTTGCCCTAAGCCTTCATTTCCTGCAGCCAAAGTGATCGCTTATGGGCAGGCGAGCTAAAGGGGGGTCATGACGTGCGGTGCTCTGGTGACTGAAGGGCTCCCAGGCGTTAGGCTTCTCTCCAAACTCATGGCCCTGAGTATTTTCCCGAGGCCCCCAATACTGCGATGTATAGTCTTCACCCTAAAGGTGAACTATATTGGTTAAGTTGTGTCTATACTTACGGTGTCTCGGTTTGGTAGTCAAGTTCCGAAGCAACAAGCTTAAAAAGTGCTTTTTGAAGAGTAATCAGGCAGTTAGAGAGTTTGGTGATCAGGTTGCGCGGAAGTACATTCTTCGTATCAACACGATCAAAGCAGCAGGTAGTCTTGATGATCTAATGAGATTGTCAGTCTTAAAATGTCACCCTCTCAAGGGGGACAGAAAAGGGCAGTATGCTATTAATCTGACGGGTTTTTATAGACTGATATTCACCGTCGAAGGTGACACGCTGAATATCGCAATGATTGAAGAAGTGAGCAAGCACTATGATGACTGAACAGACTTACGTGTCCGATTTGGCCATTCCCCCAGGTGAGTATTTGGAGGAAGTGCTTGAAGAGATGGATATTACCCAAGCAGAGCTAGCTCGTAGAATGGGTCGACCTCCTCAAGCCATCAATGAGATTCTCAAAGGAGAAAAGGCTATCACACCAGAAACCGCTCTTCAGCTTGAGCAAGTTGTCGGTGTGCCTGCGTATTTCTGGAGCAATCTTGAGTCCGAATATCGCTTGGTAATGGCAAGGGATGCAGATGAAAAGAAGGCAGAAGACGAGCTACAATTAGCTTCTGCCTACCCATATACAGAGATAGCAAAATTAGGCCTTGTTGAAAAAACAAGAAAACCTTTGGAGAAAGTCAAAGAACTCCGAAAATTTTTTGGTGTTTCCTCGCTCTTCCATATTACTTCTGTGAAGGAATACGCTCCTGCATTCAGGCAGAATAAGAAAGAAAGTACTTCTCATGAAGCTCTGGCAGCTTGGCTTAGAGCTGGCCATGTTCTTGCATCCAAAACAGAAGTCAGGCAGTTTGATAAAGTAAAACTTCAGCAATCTCTCCCAGTTTTGAGAGAGCTTACTTTTGAAACAGAGCCGAATACTCTGTTAGAAAAGCTGAGTAATTTACTTGCCGATTGTGGCATAGCATTAGTTGTCATCCCGCATTTCTCAAAAACTTATACTACAGGTGCAACTTACTGGATAGGCAAAAGCAAGGCGGTAATAATGATGTCTATGAGAGGTAGTTGGTCTGATATATTTTGGTTTAGTTTATTGCATGAAATTGGACACATTTTGCTACATGATAAAAGAATTACATTCTTGGAAAATGATTCTAAAGATCAACAATATATCAGACAAGAGTCTGAAGCAGATAAATTTGCACAGACAATATTAATTCCTGAAAGTGAATACTCTGCTTTCTTGAAAGAAGGGGTTTTCACTAAAGCTGCTATCAGCCAATTCTCTCAAGCAATAGGCATTTTTCCCGGTATTATCTCTGGACGCCTTCAATACAACAAAAAGCTACCTCACACTTCTAATTTCCACAGAGTTCGCTTCAAGTGGCAAAACCCCTAACATATAAGAGCCATAACTCTCTCTGTCAAAGGCAAATAACTGCCCCTTGGCAACAGGAGCCAAAGTCATCCAGTTGAACACTGACGAAATCCTGTAATAACACACCGGTTGGCAATGCAGTCGCTTCGCTCGAGAGCACTCATACCGTGATTGGTGCGAAACCACCCGGGATATTATCAGCTCAATGTGCCGTATTGAGATTGGTGATAAAGGCTACTACCTGAAACGATATACCAGAGGCGTGAAACAGCATGCCTTTGAGAGAAGCTCTGGCACAATATCTGAACCGGTGAAAAACAGCAGAAATGAAAACGACAAAACTGTACAAGCGAATGCGCCAAAAAGAAATGGGACATAAATGCTGACAAAATCCGATTGGACAGTAAGTCAGGAGTATCAAAACTCTTCAGCTGCTGCGGCCTTTTCAAATCTCGACAAAGTTTTTGCCCTTTCTGGTCAGCACGTCACACAGGACACCCTTAGCAATGTCCGAAGAGTTGAGATAGATAACACCGGCTATTATGTGAAACGCTATACCAGGGCTGGCAAAGGACTCAGACGCTACATCGGGCGCAGCCGTATTAAGGCAGAGTGGGAAAATATGCTGTTTTTTCATGAAATTGGTGTACCGGCAGCTCCTGTAGTCGCTTATGGAGAAGAAAAGAAGCATGGAGTAATGACCAGAGGTGCTTTGATTACCCGGGAAGTTGAAAACACCTGGAATTTGAAAATGCTGGTAGATCAGGATCTACCACAACTTTATAGCCGTCAATGGATGGGTATTGTTATCAGTCAAGTTGCCGCTGTCACCAAAAAGCTGCACGATAATAATTTTATTCACACTGACTTAAAGTGGCGAAATATTCTTGTTACGAAAACAGAAAACCCTGTAATAGCTCTGATCGATTGCCCTGCCGGTGCACAGATGTCCGGCTGGTTGCTGAGGAGAAATATCGTAAAAGACTTGGCTTGCCTTGATAAGGTAGCAAAAGAAGTGCTCAGTCAAAGCCAGCGGCTCTCTTTTTATAAGCAATATGCCGGAGTCAACCAACTGAATAAGAGTGACAAAAAGCTCATTACAAAGATACTGGGCTTCTTTGAGGGCAGGGAATGAGCCCAATTCATTTTAATGAACTTGTCAGCAGGGCGGCCCCTCCTTCAATACCCTTCTCACTTGAGCTGCCTGGCCATGGACCAATCAATATACTTACCAACTTTCGCTGGTTACCCGGTAAACGACTTGTAGCCAAGGCTTTATTGGATGATCAAACGGTATTGTTGAAATGTTTTATTGGTTCTTCAGCAAAACGACACTTTCGTAGAGAGCTTGCAGGTATTGAAGGTTTTCAGCAAGCAGGAGTGTCCACGCCGAGCATACTGAATCAGTGTCAGGCAGATGGTTTTGCCTTTATTACGACTAAGTTTCTGGATAAGAGCCAGTCACTGGATGAACTCTGGCGAAGCAATTTATCTGAAGCTCAGCGCTTCAGCTATCTGAAACAAGTGGTAACAGCGATTGCCAGGCTGCACCGTCAGAAAATAATCCATAATGACCCTCATCTTGATAACTTTCTGGTGGCAGGCCATCAACTCTACCTGATTGATGGTGGTGGTACACAGCATCTGTCAATGACAGCACACCCTCGAAAAGCTCTGGATAACCTGGCGCTTTTTCTCTCCGTACTTTTTCCAAAGTATGACAGGCTGTCGCTGCAGTGCCTGCCTGATTATCTGGCCATCAATCCGATTAAAGTTGATCGTTATGATTTTGAAACCGCAATACGCGAGAAGAGAAGATGGCGAGAGCGTTATCTTGAAAAAGTATTCAGGACTTGTACAGACTTCATAGCCAAATCCAGCTTCAGACGGTTCCAGGTAATTGATCGAACCGAGTACAGCGACGCTCTCAATACTTTTCTTAACAGCCCTGATGCTTTTATCAACTCAGGCCAGGTACTCAAGCGAGGTCGAACTAATACCGTTGCCGTTGTATTGCTGGACAACGGCAGAAAGGTTTTTGTTAAACGCTACAAAAGCAAGAAAGGTCTCATTCATAAATACGTACGTGGATTCAGACAGTCTCGTGCGCGCAATGCCTGGTACATTGCTCACTACCTGCTGCGCCTTCTGGGAGTTGACACACCCAAGCCTATTGCATTGCTCGAGTACAGAATAGGTCGGTTTATTACCTGCAGCTACCTGATAACAGAATACGTCGAAGCCCGGGATGCACTTTCATTTTTTACGCAACAGGAAGAAGCTACGCCTTTTGTCCAGAAGCAGGCCCAGAAGCTTCTGGATATTATTGAAGCACTAAAGAGTGGCAGAGTTTTTCATGGTGATATGAAAGCTACCAACTTTATGTTGACGCCAGAACGAATGATGACAATAGATCTTGATCAAGCCATTATTTGCAAAACAGAAAAATGCTTCCAACGCCTGCATAAAAAAGATATTGAAAGGTTTGCCCGTAATTGGGTGAATTATCCTGTCGCAAAACAATTATTTATTACAGATGCATGAGTTTTTTCATTAATGACCAGTAAAACGAAAGAACGATGGGTGCTTCAGCTCTGTCATGGATATGACATGCCCTTCCATGATATTGCCAGACAGTACACCCGACTCCTGAAAAAACTCAACTACAAAGTACTAACTGTCTTTCTTACCGGCAAAAAAGACAGCAAAATAGCCCGCTATACAGACTCTGATAAAGTGATTTTTCTGGAAAATAGTTCAGAAGACTTAAGAGGCGCTAAAAGAAAACAGATCGCTCAGGTAAAGGAAATATATAATGAGACCACTCCAGAATTTGTTGTAGCTCAACGTTATAAAGCTATTTACATTGCCTGCCATCTTCCCGAAATACCTGTTATTGGCGTTTGTCATGCCTTTGGTGTATTCAATCGCTGGAGGCGACGCGCCTTCGCTTATCTCAACAGGAAACGACTCTTTCTTCTTGGGGTATCAAACGCTGTTTGCAATAATATCAAGCAAGCCCTGCCATTTTTTCCTTCGGGACAAATCAGATATCAATATAATCATATTGATATAAAAGCAATCCAAGACAAACAGTTGTCAAGAGAAGAATCCAGAAAACTACTTGGGTTGCCAGCAGACGGCTACATTTTTGGTAATGTTGGTCGCTTGCACCCTGATAAGGACCAGGCCTCTTTAATCAAAGCTTTTGCCAGAGCCGTAAAATCAATGCCAGATGCATCTCTGGTTATTATTGGTAAAGGAAAACTGGAGAGTGATCTGAAAAAGTTAGCTAAAAAAGAAAACATTCAGAAAAAGGTTATCTTTACTGGAGTTGTCCCAGATGCTTATAAATATTTCAAAGCATTCAATAGTTTTATCCTTACTTCAGATCATGAACCCTTTGGCATGGTAGTTCTTGAGGCTATGGCAGCAGGTATACCTGTGGCTTCATCAAACTGTGGAGGGCCTGGTGAAATTCTTAAAAGTAATCTATTCCCAACAGGAGACACTGAGAGCATAGCGAACACACTTCTGGAGCTTTACCAAAGTGAAAACAATGGAATATATCAGCTAGCGCTACAAAGATTCAGTTTAGAGATTACTGCAGAAGATTTTATGGGCTCTGTCAACCATTGGAAAATAAACTAAATGCTTACAGGGCTAATAACATGCTAAAAACAGCAATAATCTCTCTATACTTTTGAAAACACCTTTTCTCATTTATTTTTTCTAGCATCTTTTTAGGATAAATGAATAACATCATTGTTTTTCATAATTACTGAGAGTCACGTGAAAAGTTTGAAAGATCTCAAGATAAAAATTCAACAACCCTAAGAAGATAATATAAAAATAGTTAGAAGTAATAGTGATCAGCATGAGCATACAATTCAACCTAGACTATTCCAAGAATGGAAAACCTTATTTCATTTCTAACAACAAAAAAAACAAGATTAGTCTTGATAATCCAATTTACCTTAAAGACTCTATAAATAAGGCTCTTCAGGGATATCTGTGGGTAAAAATGAGTCAATTTGATAGGTAGAAGCACCAGCGGCTGATTTTTGATAGTTTTTTTGTTAGCAGACAAAATAACCACAAGAGACACCGCTGATGCTAATAAAAACTATCCTCAATAAAGTTCATAAACTCAAGTCATTTGTTTATCAGGATGTGAAACTTGGCTTCTACCAAGGCTCTGAAGTATTCAATGTAGCCGTTGTTCCACGAAAGAACAGTCACGCTATCTGCTCAGGATGCCAGAAACCTGCTCCGGGCTACGATCATCTTTCTGAGCGTCGTTTCGAGTTTGTTCCTCTCTGGGGAATCAGAGTTTTCTTGCTCTATAGAATGCGCCGGGTGGAATGTAAGACGTGCGGCGTAAAGGTTGAGCAAGTCCCATGGGCTGAAGGTAAGAAGGAGCTGACCAAAGCCTATATGCAATTTCTGGCAAACTGGGCCAGAAAGCTGTCTTGGAAAGAGGTTGCCAGTACTTTCAATACCTCATGGGAGAAAGTATTTCATGCTGTGGAGTACATGGTTGAGTGGGGCAAAGCGCATCGTTCACTCGACAATATCAAGGCCATTGGCGTTGATGAAGTGGCTTACCAGGTCGGACATAAATACCTGACAGTGGTTTATCAGATTGATCGCAGTTGCACCCGGCTATTATGGGTTGGTCAGGATCGTACTGAAGCCACAATTAGAAACTTTTTCTTCTTTTTTGGCCCTGAGCGTAGTCAACAACTGAGGTATGTCTGCTCTGACATGTGGAAGCCCTATGTAAAGGCGATCGCCGAGTTTGCCAATCAGGCGCTGCATATTCTGGATCGATTTCACATTGTGGCCATGCTGAACAAGGCCATCGATGAGGTCAGGGCATCAGAACACAAACAGCTTCAGGCTGATGGCTATGAGCCTGTTTTGAAAAAGACCCGTTGGTGTCTGCTGAAACGGAAGGAAAACCTGACCGAGAAAGAAGAGATCAAGTTAAATACAGTGCTTCAGTATAATCTCAAAAGTGTCAGGGGCTATCTGCTCAGAGAGGAGTTTCAAGTGTTCTGGGGTTACATATCACCACACTGGGCAGGAAAGTATCTGGACCGGTGGTGTACAAGAGTCATGCGGTCAAAGATAGAGCCGATGAAGAAAGTAGCTAAAACTGTTCGGCGGCACAGGCCACTGATCCTGAATTGGTTCAGGGCAAAAAAAGCATTTTCCAGCGGAATTGTGGAAGGTCTGAACACCAAGATAAAACTCACTACGAGAAAATCGTATGGTTTCAGAACCTATAGATGTGCAGAAATCGCTTTATATCATGCACTGGGCAACCTGCCCGAACCAGAAATGCCCCACAGATTTTGCTGACGAGGCATAAATAATAATGTCCTTATATTGGCGTCAGGACCTTCTGCTACTGATATAGATCCCACAAAGCTCCATAACTTTACATTTTTTGCAGTCAACGGATCAGCTCAGTTATTACTTAAATCTGATATTAAACCTGATTACTTCGTGATAGATGACCTGAACGTCGCACAAAAAAGAACTGAGCTAGTATTAGAAGGCATCAGCAATTCTAAAGTAAGTTTTGTTTCACCCGACATTTTAACTTTTCTATATAAAAACCACCCCAGGTTTACTAAGTCCAATAAGTTTATAGTTATCTTTAAACGATCAAAAAAACCGGAAACTAAAGAAAGCCCACTAATTAACTATATAAAAGGTTTTTTTGACGACAATATATACCAGAGTAGAACAGCAATATTTAGTGCTAAAAAAAGAACTCTGGGGTTTTCTACTGATATTACGAAAGGCTACTTTTCCGCAAGAACCATACCTTATGCTGCTGCACAAATAGCCCATTATATGGGAGGTAAAAAGATATTCTTTTCAGGTTTAGATTTACAGGGTACAGAACGTTTCTATGAAAAGAGTGAAAAAGCACTCCCTTCGACGCTAGATGATAGTTTTAGTCGTTTCATAGAACCTTCATTTAAGTTCCTAAACACAGAACACAGTGACTAAAAAGACAGGTGTACGATTTTATAACTTCTCTGAGAACAGCAAGCTTAGTAATAAAATTCTAGAAAAAGTAAATTTCTCAAAATTCATTTGATTTTTAACAAGGCATACCAATGAAAAAAACAGTAGTTACAGAAGCCCACTAAGGAATTTTAAGGGTAAAAATAAGGCTTTGCAATTTTAAGAGATCATAGCTGACTTGCAAGAAAAATACTCCAGTTAAGCAAGTGTCAAAATATCGATAGGATCAGATTATGAAAAAATTCTTCGTCATTCAGTTTATTGCGGAGCAGAAACAATAAAAAGAGAAAATTATTACTGTGATGAAAAAAAAAGCAGTGAAAACGAAATGATTGAAAACATGTTTTCACTTATTGAGACTGACTTAATTATATGGGCACACTGCACCAATCCATCAATTACCCCAAGTACCTATGACTTGGCCATAGAAGATTTTATTAAATCAAAAAAACATGGTTATAATTCACTATTATCAGTTATTTCACTACAAGAGCATCTATGGAGCACTGAAAAAAAACCACTTAATTATAACCCATATCAGGAAAAACATACTCTGGCTAAAGATATAGAACCATATTATATGCAAGATGGTGGAATTTTCATTCAACAAAGAGATGATATGCTCAGAAATAAATACTTTTTCGGAAAAACACCATATTTATTTTCACTTCCAGAGAATGAATTCTTTGACATTAATACTGAAAGAGACCTTCATATCGCTAGATCTTTATGTAAGTTTTACAATAGAGAAAACATCTAAATGAAGACACTATTACTAGTTCAAAAAGAACAGAGGGTTATTTTAGATACTCTATATGAGGCTATAGAAAGAGAGGTTAGCGATTTAACCATCTACAAAATGACCGCCACAGAGCAGAGCAGCTTAAAAGATTTCTTCTCAAGGATCTCTTATCAAGAGTATGATCGGATAGTATTTTTTCTTCGTTTCAAAAAAGAAATACAACAAGTTTCATTTATTAGGACTATTCCTAATTTGGTTATTCTCGAGCATGATGCTTATCAAAATTACATAGACTGCAAATACAAAGGGAAATTTAGCAAACACTATCGGGCATTACCTTGGTCAAGAATTATAAGCTCAGGCTATTCTGTGACAAAAAAACTTCAATCTGAAAACTTTGATGCTGTTTTCGTACCAAAGGGGTATGATCAAAAACTTCTTTCAAATAAAAAACTCGAACGTGATATTGAATTGGCATTTCTTGGAAGCATTGAACATAAAACTTATAGGCTACGCAAAAAATGGTTACTCCAACTAAAAGAGGAAGAAAACCTTCAGATCGTACGTACAGCTTCAGGAGAAGATTACTGTAAAGCCCTAAATAGAATTAAATTCTTTATCAGTGCCGATATTGGTTTTGGAGAGTACATGATTAAAAACTTCGAAGCCATGGCATGTGGATGTGTTCTTTTTTCATATAACCAAGGTGAGGATGAAAATCAGGCTCTTGGGTTTGTTGATATGGAAAATATAGTTCTCTACAGTTCTTTGGATGAGCTGAAACATAAGCTTAATATACTAAGAAAAAAACCAGAAAAAGCTTTGTCTATATCCGTAAACGGTCAGATATTAGCTGAAAGGGAATATTCTTTCGATAAAATAGGTAAGAAAATTGCCGAAGCCTTAGCTCCACCCCTAAGAAAAAAAGTAACTAAAGCAATTTTTGGCATCAAGCGATTTAGCTATGAACTTCCTGCCACATGAAATCGATTATTCATACCACTTATTCGATTTACCCTTTAACAAAAATGGCACGATTATGATCACTCTTTGACTAGAATTTAAAATTTTTCTGGGGCAAAAAATATTGTAACCAGCGCAGATTTGTCTATCTACATCGTATGGCCTTTATTCATTCTTTTTTCACTTCATTGTGCCAGAGCTTCTGATACACATCATTCACTAGCAGTTCAATTATATTTAAAGATCATTCAATAGTATTTACTCTTTTATATAGAATTATGTCATTTCCCACAGGATTGAACAAACTAATAACTAGCTGGCCTATGGTATTTCCATATTATGGTTTACACATCAAAAATAAAATTTCCCGAGCAAAACAAATGGTCGTTAAAAATAATAAAGTTCATAACTTTTGGACTCATTTTTTTTCTGATCAGCTTTCTATTCCCTATATCAAATAAAACTGGCAACAATTTTTTTTATTCTATGGTCTTGCTGCCCTTTTTATTATCTCTTTTAACAAAAGGTCGAACCTTTTATTCGACAGGATCACTATTCCCTATTGCTTTAATTTCATTAACGATAATGTTATTCGTTACAACCCCTCACAACCCAGTGAAAGCGATAAAGTATTTTATCTATCTTGTATCATTTTGGGTTGTAGCCAGCACATTAGTTAGAGAGAATGTTATAGACATAGAGAAACTGGCTATTTTAATGATGTTTGCTTCACTACTGTTTTCTTTAGCTCTTTTCTTTGTTCATCTATTCATCAAAGGATATCCGTTATCTTCCAGACCGAATTTACATATGATATTTCGTCTTGGTAATCCCATAATGGCATCTATGCTTTTAACATTTTTTACAACGACTGGTATAGCCATACTAATCGATAAGAAAAAATACCTGATTTCAGTTATTATTCTTATATTATCGATAAGTATGCAGGTCTTACTTCAAACTAGAACTGGGCTTGCCGGTTATCTCGGTGCTTTTTTAGCTTTGTCTATTTTTATTTTATTTTCGTCTCAAAACATAAAAGAAAAAATAAGAATAGCTATAGCTTTTGCAGCAATTATCTCTTTATTATTTTTGGCATTAAGACTAGGAATCTTTGACAGATTAATTGAAAGAGGTTCTAGCCATAGAATTGAGCTCTATATTATTACAATCTCTGAATATTTAAAAAACTGTAATTTTCTATTTGGGTGTGGAATAAATTACGAGCTTTCCTCAGTTTTAAATAATGGTGTAGCTATCAATCACCCTCACAGCATTTATAGTTCTCAACTTATTTACTTCGGTATACTCAGCTTAATTTGTATATTAGCTTTACAAACGAAGGCCCTTCTTTTATTTATTAGTAAACCTAACCCATGGCTTTATGGCTTTGTGGCTGCATCAGTCTGTTTTTTATTTGATGGAAGTAAACTATACACAAACCCAGGTATTGAATGGCTGCTTTTTTGGTTTCCTTTGGCAATACTCGATGGCCTTACAGCAAAGACCTTTCCCACTTCCAAAAAATACAGTTAACCTATCAGGATTTTTATGAAATTTTCATTTTCTGATGATAGTAATGTGACCGTTGTTATTACTAGTTGTGGTCGTTTTTCTCACCTCAAAGAGACAATAAAATCTTTTCTTGACACCAATACTTATCCTATAAAAAGACTAATTGTTATAGAAGACTCCGGCTCCGATAAAATAACTAACTATATACCAGAAGAAATAAAACCATACACTGACATCATAATAAACAAAAAAAAACTAGGTCAAATAAAGTCTATTGATAAGGCTTATTTAAAAGTAGATACTAAATATATCTTTCATTGCGAAGATGATTGGAGTTTTTATCGTCCAGGTTATATTGAAGATTCACTTCAAATCCTAGAAAGTAATTCACATGTTTTGCAGGTGTGGTTAAGGAGCTTCTATCACGATATTAGTATACATAGTCCTTACCATTCTCTAGGCGAGAGAGAGTCTATTGGTCAAAACCACTTTTACAGGATAAATTCAGATAAAAAAGAGTGGCAAGGTTTTTCGTTTAATCCAGGGCTACGAAGGGTTTCGGATTACAGAGCAATAACCGCTTATGATAACTTTCCTAGCGAGAAGGCTCTATCAATACATTATGCAGCCAAAGGATATTACGCTGTTATTCTTGAGAATGATGCAGTCCTGCATACTGGCTTTGGACAGCATGTAGAAGACCCCAGAGAAAAAACAAAAAAAACAAAAAAGAAATTACGAAGGCAGCTTTCATACATATTATTGTCTATAGTTTTTTTTGGACTAGGCTACATCCTGCATTGATTTTTCCTTTCTCTCTCCAAAAAAACTTTTTAAATTTACGACCATTTTTTATTATCCTTTAGCCAAGAAAGTTGACAGCATTGAGTAAATCATATGGAAAAAATTCAAGAACTTAAGTCCCTTTTATCAGATATTCTTGAGGTCGATACCAGCGACTTTGACGAATCTACTGAGTTACTGGGCGCTTTGCCGGCATTTGACTCCATGGCTGTAGTGGGTGTGATCACTGCCATGGAAGAGTCTTTTGGCATCAACGTAGCAGATGATGATATCGATGCGACAATCTTCGAAACGGTTGGTAGTTTGTTGGGCTATATTAATCAGGCTTCCTGAGTCCGTTTTTGATCCGAAACAGCCCCGCTGTGACAAGCTTTTTGAGATTTTGGAGTAATACTGAAACCCAGAGCCTGCATAATGCTCAGGATAGTTTTCAGTGTTGAGTTTCCGTCTTCGCTGAATGAGCTATACAGTTTTGCTCCCTGGAAAGTTCGGCTTGCCTGGCAACGTTGCCCATGCCCTCAGCCCGGGCAACAGCCCCTGGAGCCTTGGCAATATAAGAAGCTTCTCCAGTCTCGTAAGCATCAATGATAAACGCCTCTCTGGCCAGGGACATGCACCGAAAAGAGAGGATGACCTATGAGCGATACACGAAAACAACCTGATTTCAAAACCGAGGAACAAGAGCGGGCATTCTGGGAACACCACGACTCAAGTGATTATGTGGACTGGAGCAAGGCTGAAGCTGTTACCTTGCCGAACCTGAAGCCTTCAACCAAGACCATATCCTTACGGCTGCCGGAAAGCTTTCTGGACGGCATTAAACAAGAGGCCAACAAATGAGATATGCCTTAACAGTCATTGAACAATCTTTTTAAGTTTCTGTATATCCCTACCCTGGCGCTCGACTTTTTTATAATCCTTTTTGAATTTCTTTGACCTTACTGGAGTAAGCATCATTCTTTGTCCAGATCATCAAACACTTCTGCCATAGAATTATATCGAGTCAAACCTACACCCTTGTCTGTATCTTCGAAAGTTTCAGGGTTTCTTCATTAGGTATACGAACATCTAAAGGCAATCCATTACACAAACTCACCTGCTTATAAAACAAAGTGATTGCGTCAGTTGCGTTCAGTCCAAGTTTCCTGAATATCGCCTCAGCGTGTTCTTTTACATCAGGTTCTATTCTGGCACGGATCATTGGGCTCTTGCTCATTGTAAGTACCTCTACGTATCAGATTGCTTCGCACAGCGTAATGTAGATCATTTGGGATACAGTGCAAATACAACATAAATCGGTTAGCCGGAGGTCTCCCCGGTGGCACCAATGAGACGATCAGCAGGATCCTTATGGCTAAAACAAGAGCCGAAAGTGAGTTTTGCAATCTCTGGTGATATAGGAAGCCTGTTAGCACTAATAACATCTTTTAGAAAGTCACCAATATCCAATGGCAGGGTCAGACGTTTTTTTTGCTGATAGCATAAAAATTTCCCACAGAGAAATATCACAGCATGCGAGTTCACCTTTTTCTCTTCCTGCTTCAAGGGTTTTGTTCGCTTTAACTGACAGCCTTTCTGGAGCAATAGCGTCAAATATCAACACATGCTTATCAAGTATGATCACTTCTCTGCATCCCAGCTTTCCCCAATTGGGGAAATAACATCATCCATCTGACACCGGGAAGCCATGTTGTTTAGTCTGCTCCTGGCCTCACTCCGCCCATCTGGCTCAGGGATAATACGGGCAACAGTTTTGCCATGCCTGAACAAGGCAAGACTATCTCCGCTAATGACCCGGGAAAGCCAAACTTGCAAGTTTTCTCGAAATTCCGATACCTCTACCTGAACAGTTTTCATACTTCCTCACCTGTTTTATTCACAAACCCGTTGCTATCGACTGACCCATCTCAAATCAAAATCTCTTTCACTTCAGGATGACTCAAGAACTTCTGCGGACTGGCCGTGGCTCCGTAGGCGCCCGACTGAAGTACAACAACCAGATCACCCACTTCAGCTATAGGCAGCTCCAGCTTAGCCCCAACAATATCCAGAGGCGTGCATAAAGGTCCAACGATCTCAACGATTTCTTTCCCTTCCGATTCGATGCGATTTGCAATCAGCACGGGGTAGTTTTTACGGATAACCTGACCAAAATTGCCAGAGTTCGACAGGTGATGATGCAGTCCGCCATCGGTCATCAGGTAGGTTTGCCCCCTGGATTTTTTTTTATCCGTAATCTGGCAGAAGTAGTAGCCCGCTTCACCGACCAGATATCGGCCTAACTCCATGACTATCTCGGCGTTTTTTAATCGGCCCGAGCGAGCCTCCATCAGCTTTTTCAGATGATCAGCAACAGGGACAACATCCAGCGCCTGCTCACCCGGAAAATAGGGAATCCCCAAGCCGCCACCTATGTTGACATGCGGAACCGGGACTGGAGCCAACTCACAAAGTCGTGCAGCCAGCTCAAATGTTTTCCCGTGAGCATCAATCAACGCATCCGGATTCAGATTCTGTGACCCGGAATAAATATGAAAACCATAAAAGTCTACTTTTTCGGTATCCAACCCGGATAACACGTCAGGCATTAATTCTGCATCTATACCAAACTGCTTCGGGCCTCCGGCCATTTTCATGCCAGAAGACTTGAGTTCAAAATCAGGATTGACGCGAAAAGCGATCTTGGGCTTTATCTGCAACTCAGAGGAAAGCTGGTAAAGCCTCTCCAGTTCCAAACTGGATTCAACATTAATCACGATATTGGCGGCCACAGCAGCCCTGAGTTCTTCTACTCTCTTCGCTGGCCCGGCAAAGCTAATGGATTCAGGATCGATACCCGAACTTATAGCGACCATCATTTCCCTCTGGGAAGCCACATCCAGGCCATCCACAAGACCTGCCAGATGATAAACAACAGCGGGCATTGGATTGGCTTTGATCGCATAGTGCAACTTTAAGTCAGATGGCATCACCGAACGCAGGGACTGTACCCGCTCAGTGAGAGACTTTCTGTCGTATATGTAACAAGGTGTTCCGTCGGCCATGGCCACCAGCTGCTGAGCAGGACGGCCAGCGACCTGAAGATGATTATTCCTGACTGAAATTCTCTGCAGACGATCATGCTGCTTGCTCATTTATTTTCTCCGGATACAAACAGATTTTCATACTCTGCAGCCAAGGCTTTTCGATCTATTTTGCCGTTAGGATTTCTGTCTAAGGCACTTTGAGTAATAACCCGCAAAGGCACCATATAGGTTGGCATGTGTTTTTGGAAATACTTGATAACTGCTTTCTCTTCAACAGGCTCACCTGTCGCAGATACCACGATAAGTACGATGGCCTGACCCAGCTGGTCATGGGAAACACCAATAGCAGCCACTTCCAATACCATTTCAGATGCGTACATTAGCTCTTCAAGCTCACCGGGACTCACCCGATAGCCTGATGTCTTGATCATGTCATCTTTGCGACCGACGAAATACAAATAACCGTCTTCATCCTGAGTAACAGTATCACCCGACCAGACAGCCAGCTCAGGGGTTGGAATTTCCTGAATCGACAAAGGCACGGGTTTGAAACGCTCTTTGGTTCGCTCAGGATCATTCCAATAGCCCAGTGCCACCAGACTACCCCGATGCACCAGTTCTCCCGGCTCATGGGGTTTACAGGGTTGTCCACGCTCATTGATAACCAGTAATTCAGCATTGGGAATGGCTCTGCCCATGGAGCCTGGGCGACGGTCTACGTCTTCGGGTGGCAGATAACTCGATCGAAAGGCTTCTGTCAGGCCATACATTAAATAAGGTGAAGCCTGTGGCAATTTATTTCTAAGCGCATCCAGGGTTGACGATGGCATGGCTCCACCAGAATTCGTGAAATACCTCAGACTCTCTGCTGCTTCTTCAGGCCAGCTCATTTCAGAAAGCTGAACCCAAAGGGGTGGCACCAGAGCCAGGCCGGTAATGTTCTGCTGAGCCACTTGTTTGATGATATCTCCGGGCAGCAGATATTCCAGCAGATAACAGCTGGCACCGGAGGCAAAGGCGGTGGTTAATTGACTGAAACCATAGTCAAAGCTAAACGGCAGTACACACAAAAGTCGGTCATGATGAGTATTTTCGAGGTATTCTGAGACACTATAAGCTCCGGTCACCATATTACGATGAGAAAGCACGACCCCCTTGGGCTTGCCGGTACTCCCTGAGGTGTAGAGAATCGCGGCCATATCCATATCAATAGAGAGGGGTTGAAACCAGGTATTCTCTTCCTTCAGGAAATCTGACCAGGCAATAACCTGAACACGACTTTCCTCTTCAGAGTGCCCATCCACCAAAACAATATGACTCAAATCGTGGCAATCGGTCAGGCTGGCCTCAATCTGCTTGAAGCGAGCCTTATTAGTAATCAGAACACTGGCCTTGCAATCCGTCAGAATATGCAACACCTGAGGTGCTTTTAACACCGGATTGACAGGAACCATGACGCCACCGGCCGCCGTTGTTCCAAAATAACTGAATACTGCTTCAGCGGTTTTTGGCAGATAAACAGCGACTCTTTCGTGCCTCGATAAGCCCAGACTCTGCAAGCCTGAAGCCACACTTTTTACATGCAGGGCAGCCGAAGCATAATCATACCACTGAGATTTCACCCCCAAAGCCCGAGACAGAGGTGTTTTTTCGGCCTGATCAAACAGTAATTGATGTAACAGCTGGCTCATGCATGAATCCGTTATACCTTTGCAGACCAACTATTGTAACAAACATGGATTTTGGAAAGCACGACTTGTAAAAAACCGCATTTCAGAAATTGAGGTTTACCCGGTGTTCGACCCAGGCGTTCCGGAAACAGGATTCATACTTTGCCTGACTATTTTTTCGAGCTGGTTAAGCTCGTTCACAATCAAAGATTCCCTTTTGTACTGATCCCTGAGTCTAGCAATTTTACGCAAGGGATTGACGCCTGCGAACTCTGGATCACGTATATTCTCACTAATCTGATCACTGGGCTGATGACCATAGGCATGCTTCAGTTTATTAACCAGTTCCCTGACCTCCGGGGCGTTAAAATCCTCCGGCTTCAAACCGGCAATGGCAGCAGAAAATCCTTTCGTTTCCCGGTAGATAACCGAAACTGGCAAATGGTCAGATAACCCGCTTTCCAGGTTGTTATCAATATCAAGTCCCATTTGCCGTATTTCTGCATGGGTTGCCCATTTTTCTTCGGAGTCCCCATACACCATCTGGTAGTCATAAATACACTGCCCTGCCACCTTGGGATGTTCTTTCCAGCGCCTGCTGCCCCAAGGTTTATCTATTCTGTTTCCGGCTCCAAGATACCATGAGCCATTCGGCTCCTGACGATCTTCCGGCTTGATGGTATCCTGGTCGCTATTGACAAAAAATGACTCGCTGCGCTCAGCCAACCGGGTATCATTTTCTTTATCATGGGTATCGTAATAACTGTTGGAAAACTTTTCCCCCAGCGCCTGCATGGCGTTTTCATACTCCGACTTTTTACTCATCACCCCCTGCTCGTCTGACCGTGCACTGTTCAGGTCTCCCATCAGGAAGGTGCCATGATGATGTACGTCATTACGCCTGTCGTTATTGCTATCCTCCTCAACCCAGTCTCTTACCTGAAGCAACTCCTCATAGCGAATCGTCTCATAGGTTTTTCCGTCTTTGGCCTGAAGGTGCGTATTATAAACCACGGCCGTTTTGTCGTTACCGAGATCCAGCACGATCCGCAGCAATCCTTTATTGGCCAGCTGGTCTTCTGCAGCCAGATCAGAGAATGGCCGGAATGTTGCCTCCTTTACGGGATATTTGCTGGCAATGGCCAGACCACTACTCAATCCGGTTTCACGGGGGGCAACACTGTGAACAATATGATGGTAGTGGCCACTGAGATCCTTACAGAGCTGCTTCGTCGCCTGCTGGTCAAATGCCTCCTGGAAGCAGACAACATCAGGAGTAACGTCAGGATTGCGGGTTAATGCTTCGGCAATCTCCTGACTGCGCTGCTGCGATGAGCGCAGGTCGTTCAGATTACGGATAAACGAGGGCATGAGGCCAATGTTATAGGTCATCAAATGCAGGCCCCGCTCAGGATCATAAACGGCGGGTGGAACTGCAGACTGAATCAGGGAAATTTCGTTCCTGAACAGATTGCCGATCATGCGCAGGGAGAACCCCATCATTCCCAATGCCAGCGAGGGCACCAGAAATAGCGTGACAGCAGTCGCCCGGGCTACTTTCCTGGCCCACAGTGGTACATTTTGCTTCTGTTTTTCACTCTCGGAAGTCGTGTTGCTTTTGCCCGGCCGTTCATGGGCAAACAGCTTTGTTGCCGAATCGGCGACCAGCGAAACCGGTCGGGACAGAAACCGGCCAATATAATGGCAACCACGACCAAAGCGGTTGTGAGAATAAACATAGTCATTATCTTTGGGTAGATAATGGGTCTGTGCTTTAGATGGCTGAACTGCAGGCATACAGTTTCCTCTGGTTTGTCTGCTGCTTATATCCGCCATCGACAATTACTCTTGCCACTTAATGGCTTTCGTACCGTTTTTTCCTCGGAACTGCCTGCGCCAACTGGAAAATGTCATTCCCGGGTATTTTTTAAAGCCAGAAACAGTGAGACGGCGATTACATGACGATCAGAACTGGTTTTGCAACTGGGATGTGCGTAGACTCTGATCCAGACTGGTAGAGGCTTCGGGATAGATCGTTCCTCAAACCAATGATCTGGTATACTCTCGCTCCAGCAGATTGTCTGAGCCAATAAGCAAAAAAGCCGTTCTATGCAGCCTAACTTTGAACACGATGTTTCCCAACTTGAGAACAATATTCTTCCTAAGAATTGGGAGTGGGTCAGCTGTTCCAAACAGGCCAAAATGGCACGCTATAACGGCAGTCCTGCTTGCTACTTCAAAAAGTTTATTCCTAAAAGTTTTCTGGAAAAGCTTAAGATGAAGTTTCGTGGCACTCGCTGTGAAGCTTGGGTTAAACAAGCTCGTATAGCTATTAGCGCAGGTTTTGTAGTTCCTGAAGTTATTGCAACAGGTGTGTTCAAAAACCATCGTCATTATCTAATAAAAGCTTCAGATACATCTGGCTCTGTCGCTGAGTATCCGGTGAAAAAAACTGGAAATGATGAGCCAATGCGTCAAGAATGGATCAAAGCTTATGGCCGCTACATTGGTCAGATGCACAAGTCCGTTGTTGTTCATGGAAACCTGTGCGCAGGCAATATTTTGATGGAACCGGACCTTCCTCCACGTTTTGTCATGATTGATATTGAGCGCAACAGCTACCACTCTGTAGTGCCTCTTACATTGGTGAAAAAGAACCTGGTTCAGTTGACTAAGAGAATATCCTTCAAACATTTCACCGCTAAGGATAGGATCCTTTTTTTCAGGCACTACAACTTCGTTTATAAGCGATTTGATAAAAAGGCCCAGAAAGCACTCGCCCTTGATGTGATCAGGCTTGTGAAAAAACAAAATCTTTGGGGTGGCAATAAAAACATATAGAAAGATAGGCCTTTTGCTGGTGGGAAATCAGTAGCTGATCATTCTACCTGCTACCTTGGGGCCTGCGAATAAGCTCCCCAACACGGAATAATCTCTGCTAAAGCTAAGTGTGCGTAGTGTAGCGGCATGCGACCCTATTCAAAGCCTGCTGTGTTTAGAGTTCATTGAAAGGCTGTTTGAGGGCTTCAGCCGGTGGGTGACGGCTGGTTGAGAATGACGTGAAAATAAAGATGCACTGGAATGACCGGTTACTCTACAACAACAGATTGTATTCGCATCTTGATGCCATGAGTCCAGTCGATGTCAAGAAACAGATACTGCAAAAAGTGGTTCAATCGGGTGTCTGATTTACTTGACCACTGCATAACCATACTCATATAGTCTCACCCATGTGCGGTAGCTCTCCCAGAATATCGGAAAACACCATTTTTTTATGCATAACACGGGCATTCCTTCCAAGATTTAGAGCTGTTAAAGGTTAAAAATGAAAGAATTCTATATTGAAAATCGACGTATCAGCCGAAGTGTCACACCGCTGGTTATTGCTGAAATAGGCATTAATCATGAGGGCTCACTTAAAACAGCATTTGAAATGGTTGATGCCGCTGCAGAAGCAAACGTGGAAGTTGTCAAGCATCAGACACATGTCGTTGATGATGAAATGAGTGCAGAGGCAAAAAAAGTAATCCCAGGAAACGCCGATGTATCAATCTATGAAATCATGGACCGATGCGCACTTAGTGAAGAAGATGAAATCAAGCTAAAAGAGTACGTTGAAAGCAAGGGGATGATTTTTATAAGTACACCTTTTTCACGCGCTGCTGCGGACAGACTACACCGAATGGATGTTTCTGCCTACAAAATTGGTTCTGGAGAGTGCAACAACTACCCTCTGATTGATCATGTGTCCTCATTCGGCAAACCAATTATCCTAAGCACTGGTATGAATACGATCGATAGTATTCGAAAAGCAGTGGCTATTTTCGAAAAGCACGCTGTTCCCTACGCCTTACTTCACTGTACAAATGTATACCCAACTCCCCCAGAGCTTGTTCGTCTGGGTGCAATGAGCGAAATGATGGAAGCGTTTCCAGATGCGATAGTTGGTTTGTCAGATCATACTACTGATAATTATGCATGTTTTGCCGCCGTCGCACTTGGTGCAAGCATCCTGGAAAGGCACTTTACCGATAATATGAATCGACCAGGGCCTGATATTGTATGCTCAAATGACACAAGAACTATGGCTGAACTCATTCGAGGTACAAAAATCATCCATAAGACATTAGGTGGAAGTAAGCATCCTGTTAAAGAAGAACAGCCAACAATTGATTTCGCATTTTCAACAGTTGTGTCGATCAAGGAAATCAAAGAGGGTGAGACTTACAATAAAGAAAATATCTGGGTAAAACGACCTGGGACTGGTGAAATTCTTGCTGAAGATTATGAGTCATTACTGGGAAAAACAGCTACTCGCAACATCAAAGCAGATGAACATATTAAAAGATCTGATGTAAAGTAACTCCTTATTTTTCGTCACTTGCCGACTTTTGGATCGGCAGTTTTTTATTATCAACTATTCATAATGTACGATTCAATGAAACAACGTAAAGTTTTATTTCTCACCGGAACCCGGGCAGACTTTGGAAAAATGAAGTCACTAATGATTGCGGTTGATAATCACGAGAACTTTGAGTGTCAAGTTTTTATTACAGGAATGCACACTTTACAAAAGTATGGATATACAGCTAATGAAGTATATGAGGCCGGTATTAAGCGAACCTTTACATTCATGAACCAGCATATTGGTGATAGAATGGAAATGATTCTTGCAACTACCATCAAAGGCCTTTCGAGGTATATCCACGAAAATAAGCCTGACATGCTGGTTATTCACGGTGATCGTGTTGAAGCTTTGGCGGGAGCGATTGTAGGAGCATTAACCAATACTCTGGTTTGTCATATTGAAGGAGGAGAGCGATCAGGAACAATCGATGAATCGATTCGTCACTCTGTATCCAAACTCTCACATTTACATATGGTTAGTAACGATGAAGCAGTAAAAAGACTAATTCAGATGGGAGAACAACGTGAGTTTATTTACAATATTGGATCAGCAGATATAGATGCTATGTTAGCAACGAACCTTCCGGATCTTGATTATGTAAAAGAGCATTACGATATAACTTTTAAAAATTATAGCTTGGTATTATTTCATCCTGTCACAACAGATATAAATAACATGCCCAAAAATGTGAATGCTTTTATCAATGCTCTTTTACAATGCAAACAAAACTTCGTAGTTATTTACCCAAACAATGATGAAGGCTCAAATTATATTCTCGACGCATATGAACAATTGAGAAAAAAAGAAAATTTCAAAATTTACCCTTCTATTCGCTTCGAGTTCTTCCTTACGCTTTTAAAAAATGCTGACTGTATGATTGGCAACTCCAGTGCAGGTATTCGAGAAACTCCATTCTATGGTTTACCTTCAGTCAATATAGGTAATCGACAGAATGCAAGATACTTTGCCAAAAGCATTATAAATGTAGACTATAACAGTGATAAAATTTATTCTGCAATCCAAAAAGCAATTCATTCAGAAAAACTCAATAAAGATGATTATTTCGGTGAAGGAAAAAGTACCGAGAAATTCATGGAAGTAATAACCAGAGAGAAATTATGGAGTAATTCTGGTCAGAAACTATTCAATGATGTTGATTTTTCTTTTGAAAAAACTATTGAGGATTCTTTTGATGCTTAAGGAAACGTACACTGCAATTATAACTGCAAGAGGGGGCTCAAAAGGATTACCTCGAAAAAATGTGCTTGAACTAGCGGGCAAACCCCTGATCGCTCATACCATAATTGCAGCTATCGATAGTAAATGCTTTGAGCACATTATTGTAACTACAGACTGTCCAGAAATTAAAACAATAAGCCTTCAGTGGGGTGCTCAAGTCATTGACCGCCCAAAAGAGTTATCAACAGATGATGCAAGCAGTATAGACGTTATAAGGCATTCACTAATGGAGCTTTCAAAAGAATTAATAAAAACCAATAACTTTATTCTACTGCAACCCACTTCACCCCTTCGTAATTCAAGCCATATACGAGAAGCTGTAGATCTATACGAAAACTCTGTAGCAGAAAGCTTAGTAAGCGTTACTGAATCGGAACACCCAATACAAAAACATTTATATTTTCGTAATGGTTTTATGACTCCAGTTTTTGACTGGTCTCAATTAACAAGCTCCAGACAGAAGCTAGAAAAAACTTACCTAATAAACGGTGCAATTTACATATCCAACTGCTCAAAGTTCCTCAAAACACTAAATTTATTCGAGGAGCCTGTAGTCCCATTAAAAATGACACGTAAGCACTCTATTGACATTGATCATATCGATGATTTAGTTCAGGCTGAATTTTTATTATCTCTCTTTGAACCTAAAAACTAGAAAACGTTCTATCAAAAAATGAAAGACAACCCACTCTTCCCTTTATGATTAAAACCAATAGTATTAAATATATAAAAGAAAATCATCTATTAATGTTTACCTACCAGATCTACCTTTCAACCAAGAAAGGTAGATCTAAGAGGAGTCACTGGGCGAAACCACTAAATATATGTAAACCCACAAGTATACGGAAATCACCTATTTACACAAACAGAAAAATCACGTATTACTAACATCTAGCGATAAAAAATACTTTATTTAACACTAAGATCAAATTGAAATTCCGCCTTATCTATCGTAGCTTGTCGACCTTTCAACACCAGATTTTTACGTCAAGCTTATAACTAAGCGACAATATTTTTATAACATTAAAAAATATGGTTATATAACATGAGATCAGAGTCCAAATCACTTAATGTGTTTATCGTAAACTCATCTTTCCAGCTAATAAGCTCAATACTTATATCTCAGAACACTGAGTCATTATTTTTTTGCTTTAAAAAGCAGCACCATGATGCAGCCATAGAGTATGGGCTAAATAACGTACACCATCTGATTTTCAAAGAGAATTCAAGTTTTTCACGAAGACTATCAGTCCTAAGCAACATTAAAACCATTTTTTCTGAGATTAAAAAGAGAAACCCTAATAAAGTTAATTTTCATGTAAAATCAATATCGAGCACAAGGTATAACTATCTGATAGCAGCCTCACAAAAAAAACTCCCAGGAAAAGAAGTCACTTTCAATATCATACCTGATGGTACTGCAAATCTAGTAATACCTCCTTTATCAAAGAATAAAAAAGATCGCGTTATTAAAAGAGGGAAATCGGTTTTTGATAAAGCTATGGGATTAAAATACACTCCGTTTACTACAGATCGACACGGTATACTAAGTGATCAAGTCAGCACTGTATATACTTTACCCAGAATGGAAAAAAGCATACCTAAGCAAAAAGGTAAGAAACTACCACCTTTTAAAACGCAGTTTTTTTTAGAAAAGAAAAATACTTCTTCAAAATCAGCACTTATTATTGGACAGTCTCTTTCTAGCTGGGGAGCCATTAGTAAGGAGTCATCAAAAATATTAAAAAAAAACCTATTAGACTTTGTACAAAGTAAAAATATAAAAGATGTCCTGTTCATCCCACATCCAGGCAATCGAAATGATCAAGATATTGAATTTTATTCTGAAAGATTTAATTTATATACTAATTCACTGCCCATTGAGCTAGAAATGGTCAAAAAAAAGTACGACTACATTATTGGCTTTGCTAGTACAGCATTAGTTTCAGCAAAGTTGATTTATGGGGATGAATCTGAAGTCATTTCTATGGGTGAGGACCTGTTTAACTACACTAAGTTGCCCATCCTCAAAAATATAATATCTCACTACAAAGAGATGGGTATCACCTGTATGCCAACAAATTATTAATCTGGAGAGAGGAATAAATCATAAAGTTTACTCCTCTCAATGACGATAAATAAAGAATCGTCACCCTGCCTAGCCGACTTCTCAGCCAACCTCTGCCCAAACACAGCTACCCCAATATGACCCATTGCAGCAACAGCCCCCCAACGTCAACACATCAGATCTTCTTTAATAAAGTCTGAGAAACGGTGATCTCTGCCAGGCTCACCTCTGACAAATCCTTTTCCTGCTCAAGGCCATAGGTCACTGCTTTGCCGACCACTTCTTACATGCAGAAATCTGTAATACCTTTACTAACAGGACATTTTAACAAACCTCGCCAGAGAATCGCCCTCCAATCACTGACCAATATTCAGGAACAGTGTAACCAGGGGCTCATTAACATAATAATTACTTCGCCCCATTTTTTGCTTGTTCAAAAACCCCATGTCACACAGCTGATTCAGGTATTTGGTGGCAGTCAGTCGGCTGACATTCAGTTCTTTCTCAATAAACTCTATTTTTGTGTAAGGGTGGCTGAACAGATGGTTGAGCAGATCCTGGCTGTAAATTTTGGGGAGTTCTTCACGCATTCTATGCTTTACAGCCTGCATCCGGTTTTTTATTTCATCAATCAGAGTTGTGGTTTCTTTCGATGTTTCTGATACGGCTTCAAGCATGAACAGTAACCAGCCTTCCCACTCCTCATGATCTCTCACTGCCTGTAATCGTGAGTAGTACTCAGCCTTGTTGCGAATAATATAACGGCTTAAGTAGAGCACTGGCAGGTCCAGTAACTGTTGAGTGATCAGGTAAAGGATATTGATAATTCGACCTGTTCGGCCATTCCCGTCGTAAAATGGATGAATACTCTCAAACTGGAAGTGAATAACCGCCATTTTTACCAGTGGATCATTGTCCGAAAGCCCATGGTCGTTTAGATAAGCCACCAGGTTTGTCATCAGTGACTCAACCCTTTCCGGGTTTTGAGGAGGGGTGTAGACAACTTCACCCGTAGAGGTGTTTTTTAATTCGGTTCCAGGCAATTTGCGTAAGCCTGCCCGGTTTTCTTCCAGTGTTTGCTGGATATCGAGAATATCCTGAAAGCGAAGCATCCCTGTTTTCCTGACGGTGTCGAAGCCACGACTCAATGCTCTGGCGTAATTTTTAACTTCTTTGGTTGCAGGGTTGTAGGGTGACGCTGTCAGGTCGTTTTTAAACAGTTCATCATGAGTTGTGACAATATTCTCCACCTCTGAGCTGTCTTTGGCTTCCTGAAGCGTCAGGGTGCTGACCAAAATGGTTTCATTGGGGATGGAGCGTACTACACCTTTCAGTTCTGCCAGATGCCGGTGGGCCAAAGCCAGTTTTTTTAATACCTGCCGTGTTTCCAGTTCATTTTCCCGGGGCAGGGGCAGATCTGTCGGTTGGTAAGGGGGGGCCACAGTTACTCCCAATATGTATAGGAAAGTGCCATTTTCTATGCAGGTTATCAGAACATGTATAGAAAACCGAAATTCTCTATACATATTTGTTGGATCTGTATAGAAAAACAGGACTTCTTATACATGTTCAGCGCTCAGGCAAATGAAGGAAATTACTGACTTAAAGCCTGCTTCACAGCCAACCTCACCTGCTGCGGCGCAGTCCCGCCTATATGATCCCTCGCAGCAACAGACCCTTCCAGCGTCAACACATCAAACACATCTTCCTTAATAGAGTCTGAGAAGACCGTGAGTTCTTCCAGAGTCATCTCCGACAAGTCCTTGTTCTTCTCAATGCCGAAGGCCACTGCTTTGCCAACCACTTCGTGGGCGTTGCGAAATGGCATGCCCTGTCTGACCAGGTAGTCTGCCAGATCGGTCGCGGTGCTGAATCCGCGGCGAGCCGCCTCTTTCATGTTTTCTTTCCTGGACTGGATATGTGGAACCATATCGGCAAAGGCTCGCAGGCAGTCTTTTAGGGTATCTACGGTATCAAACAGTGGTTCCTTATCTTCCTGATTGTCTTTGTTGTAGGCCAGTGGCTGAGATTTCATCAGCGTCAGCAGGCTGATCAGGTGGCCATTCACCCTTCCTGTCTTACCTCTTACCAGTTCGGGGACATCCGGGTTTTTCTTTTGGGGCATGATGGATGAACCGGTACAGAAACGATCGGGCAGATCAATAAAATTAAACTGGGCTGATGTCCAAAGTACCAGCTCTTCGGACATACGCGACAGGTGCGTCATCAGCAGTGCACCCACCGAACAAAATTCTATGGCGAAGTCCCTGTCGCTGACAGAGTCCAGTGAGTTTCTGGATGGGCGATCAAAACCTAAAGCCTTGGCAGTGAATTCACGATCAATCGGATAGGTTGTGCCTGCCAGTGCAGCTGCTCCCAGAGGCGATACGTTGACCCGCTTTCTACAGTCCTGTAAACGCTCACTGTCTCTTACCAGCATTTCATACCAGGCCATCAGGTGATGTCCAAATGTCACGGGTTGTGCGGTTTGCAGATGAGTGAAGCCCGGCATTATGGTGTCCGCTTCCTGCTCTGCCAGATTGACCAGACCTGTCTGCAAACGTTTTAACTCATCACCTATATGGTCAATTTCTTCCCTGAGCCACAGACGAATATCGGTCGCCACCTGATCGTTTCTGGAACGGCCGGTGTGCAGTTTCTTACCCGCATCACCAATTCTGTCTGTCAGTCTGGCTTCAATATTCATATGAATATCTTCCAGCTCGATAGACCAGTCGATGTTGTTGTTTTCTATATCTTTCAGAATGCTTTCGAGCCCATCCAGAATGGCTGACAACTCATCCTGGCTCAGAATGCCTGATTTTTGCAGCATTCGAGCATGAGCCATCGAGCCTTCTATATCGTGACGATAAAGGCGACGATCAAAATCAATGGAGGCGGTGAATCGAGCAACAAATGCATCCACACCCTCGCTGAACCTTCCGCCCCACTGCTGATTGCTGCTATCAGACATGTTCTACCTCTTTCTTTGTTGGCTCATGGCTGTTGGTTAGCTCATGGCTGTTTTGCGTTCTGCAGGCTGATTTCTTGATGCCAGCAGCATCATTGTTCTGATTTTTATAGCCAGCCTGTGGATGACTGAAGCTGGCTGCGGCATTATAAGGGTAACCGGGTGATTTTACATAGCGCACCCAACCAAATAAGAATAATTATTCTATTTTTGTGAATTTTTATAAATTTTCAAATACCAGAGACAGGATGCTCCCTCTTGCCATTTAAAACCACCAGGAACCAGGATGAAGACGACTTTTTCCTGCCGGATTTATGCTCTCCCGGTGCCGTCTTTTTGTTGGTTCTGGTCTCCGAGCTTTTTGTCCTTATTCAGGTACTCACTTTACCCGGCCCGGGTGATCTTGACTGGAACCGTCTGGCCATGACTTCCATGTTTGTCCAGTGGATCTCTCTGGTCTCAGGTGCTGTTCTTTGCCGACTCAGGCCCATTCTGAAGCGTCAGAAGCTTACAGTTATCATCAGCAGCTGTCTTGGCGTCGTGGCTACCACCACGCTGATATTCACGCTCGCAGCCCAATGGTTTCTGTGGCGGGATGCTTTTATTGACACCTACCCGGAATGGACCCAGCTGATCAGACATGTCACTGTTGCCCTCATCATCACAGCCATGCTGCTGCGCTATTTCTATGTTCAACAGGAAGCCAGAAAAGAGCAGAAAGCCAGCCACACCGCTCGCTTTGAGGCTTTGCAGGCTCGAATCCGCCCTCACTTTCTTTTTAATTCGATGAATATCATTGCCAGTCTGATTCATATTGACCAGGACAAGGCCGAGCAGGCCGTTGAAGATTTATCGGACCTCTTTCGCTCCAGCCTTCAGGATCATGGCAAGAATATTACCCTGAGTCGGGAAATCGAGCTCTGTCAGCGCTATTTAAGAATTGAGCAGCACCGGCTGGGAGACCGCCTGCAAACCCGGTGGAATATTGAGTTAACCCCTGAAGAGGTTGACATTCCGCCCCTTACTCTGCAGCCCATTGTTGAAAATGCGGTTTATCATGGCATCCAGCCACTGGAAAAAGGTGGCACTGTGAGTGTAGATATTCGCAGGAGCAACGATAACATCACTATCAGAGTCCGAAACCCGGTCCAGAGTAGCCCTTCCAGTTTTGCCAAAGGGGCTCAGGGTAATCAGTTGGCTCTGGCAAATATCCGCTCCAGACTGAATATGCTTTTTGGTAACAAAGCCAGTGTAGAAGCTCAGCTGTTTGAGGGTGAGAGTGGAAATACCCAGGAGTTTGAAACATTGATCACTTACCCTTACGGTGGCGATAACCATGAACATACTGATCACCGATGATGAACCGCTGGCAAGAGACCGTCTGCGACATTTGTTGGGACGTTTAGAGGGCTTTCAGGCTCTGGAGTACGATGCAGGTAATGGCATTGAAGCCCTTGAGCTGTGTCGTAAATACCAGCCAGACATTGTCTTGATGGATATTCGTATGCCTGTTATGGGAGGCCTGGAGGCGGCCGCTCATATCAGCAAGCTGGAGCGTCCACCTGCTATCATTTTCTGTACCGCTTATGACACTCACGCCATTGAAGCTTTTCAGGTTCAGGCGGTTGGCTATCTGCTGAAGCCTGTCAAGCTTGAAGATCTGCAACAAGCGCTGACCGGAGCCGCTAAAGTTAATCGATTGCAGCTGGCCAGCCTCAAAGATGATCTGAATGATAACGCCCGCAGCCATATCGCAGCCAAGACGCTCAGAGGGATAGAGCTGGTTCCTCTGGATGATATCTACTACTTTATGGCAGACAGCAAATACATCACGGTTTATCACAAGAACGGTGAAGTACTCATTGATGACCCACTGAAAGACTTGGAGTCCGAGTTTAGTTCCAGATTTGTTCGAATCCACAGGAACGCTCTGGTGGCCAGAAAAGCCATAGAGAGGATGATTCGTGACGAGCAGGGTCACTACTCTATCCAGCTCAGTGGTGTCGAAAAGCTTCTTTCAGTAAGCCGTCGGCATGTGCCACTGATGAAGAAGTTTATGCAATCACTGTGAGGCCTACGGGTGCCAGGCTTAACTGAGCCTGGCTTGTGGTAAAAAGTCTTCGCCCATAACCTGCTCAAGTGTCCATGGGCAGTCTTCGGGGAAGTCTTTTGCGGTAAAATGTCTTGAATCCACATAACTGTTTAACCCCTTGGCAGCCAATATTCGGGCCTGCTGGTAAGCCTCAAGGTAGATAGCCTCTTGCTTTGACTGCAGGTTGGGATTATCTGCCAGGACCGCTGCTGCGGCATACCTCTGAATTTGAATTGTATCTACCCAGCTGCGAAACCAATGATCCATATCCCTGAGGTCGTTGACCTGATTCTGCTGAAAGTCCCATTTTAACAAATGGCTAAGTAGCTGAATAAGGTGTCTCTTGAAAGCTCTTGGCTCACTCTTTCCCATATCAGCTAACTCTTCCAGCAAATTTTCAAGATCAAGCTCATCAAAACGCCTGGCAGTCAGCAGCTTTTTCTGTTCTTCAATCCAGAGCATGTAATCGGTTTTATAAAGGTCTGTCATAAGCGCCTCCACTGGAATAACAAGCTAGTGCTATTTTAACCTCCCGCAACTGCCTTCAGGAAAAGTAACGGTTGGTCACAACTACAGACTATCGTATTATCCCAGTCTTCATAGGACCACTCAGCCATCGTTGCCCTTTTTTGTAGATTGAAAGTTTATTGATTGAAAACCTCCCCATGAAAACCATCCGCATCGCGACAAGAAAAAGTGCCCTGGCCCTCTGGCAGGCTGAATACGTAAAAGAGCGTCTGGAGTACTTTCATCCGGGTATCCGGGTGGAGCTGGTAAAGATGACCAGCAAGGGTGATCGGATTCTGGATTCACCTCTGGCCAAAATCGGTGGCAAAGGCCTGTTTGTAAAAGAATTGGAAACGGCTATGCTGGAGAGCAGGGCTGATATCGCCGTTCACTCCATGAAAGACGTACCTATGGAGTTTCCAAAAGGGCTCGAGCTGGGTGTTATCTGCCCTCGCGAAAACCCACTGGATGCATTTGTTTCCAACACCTACAACCAGCTGAGCGATCTGCCTGAGGGCGCCATCGTGGGTACATCCAGCCTGCGCCGCCAATGTCAGATCCTTGCAAAAAGACCGGATCTAAAGATTGAATTCCTGCGGGGCAACGTCAACACACGTCTGGCCAAGCTGGACGATGGCCAATACGACGCCATCATTCTTGCAGCGGCAGGATTGATCAGGCTGGGGATGAAAAGTCGGATCAAATCGGCCCTGCCCCCTGAACTCAGTCTGCCAGCGGCGGGTCAGGGTGCAGTGGGTATTGAGATTCGTTCTGACGATGAATCGATCAAACAGTTTCTGGCTCCATTGCATCATGAAGAAACTGCAACACGAGTCCTTGCAGAAAGAGCCATGAATCGAAAATTAAATGGCGGCTGTCAGGTACCCATTGGTTGCTACTCTGAACTCATCGACGACCAGCTCTACATCCGGGGCCTTGTGGGTCAACCGGATGGCAAAGTCATACTGAGCGCAGAAGTCTATTGTGCACCTTCCGATGGTGAGAAAGGCGGGGTCCGGCTGGCAGAATCCTTGCTGGCACAGGGTGCAGACCGAATTCTCGCAGAGTTGCTGCATTAATGTGAGCCGTGTCATGATAAACAGCCGTGAGATAAGGGCTTTGGTTACCCGCCCCAGGGAGCAGGCAGAGCCACTGGTTGCCATGATTCAGAACCAGGGGGCCATGGCATGGTCTTTACCAATGATCCAAATCCAACCGCTGGCAGAGAGCCAGACACTGCGAGACCGGATTTTACAGCTCGATCAGTACAGTAAAGTCGTTGTGATCAGTCAGAATGCCGCCAGGCTGGGTCTGGAACATATAGAGAACTACTGGCCACAAATGCCTTTGAAGATCCACTGGTATGCCGTCGGCCCAAAAACACGACGATGGCTTAAGAGTAATGGCATTGATGCGACTTACCCGGAGATAAGACAAAAGCCCGGTGACAGTGAAGCACTGTTGCGACTGGAGAGCCTTCAGCAGGTCAGCGGAGAAAAAATACTGATTCTGAAAGGAAAAGGTGGTAGAGAACTGCTGGAGAACACCCTCAGAAATCGGGGAGCCCAGGTGGATTGCCTGGAACTTTATGAACGCCAGAAGCCCGATTACCCGGAAGATTATCTGAACAGGCTGATCAAAGATCATGCTATTAATGTCATACTGACCAGTAGTGGTGAGATTCTGGCCAATACCGCAGACTACCTTTCTCCGGCTTTAAGCCAAGAGTGCTGTCTGGTGGTTCCCAGCGATAGAATTGCCAGAATGCCAGAGGCTCAAGCATTCAAACGGGTTTATACCGCTCGCGGCGCCGACAATCACGCCATGATCTCGGTACTGAACCTGATTAACAGCGAAGGGTTAACGTGAGCAAGAAAGATCAGAACGCCAGTAAACTCGAGCAGACCGAACCGAAAGAACTGGCCAGGTCAGCAGGGCCTTCCAAAAAACAGGAAAGCAAGCCAACTTCAGCAGGCTCCAGAAAACAGCCTCAAAAATCAGCATCAAAGCCAGGACGAAAGCTGTCTGTCCTGGCCGTGTTGCTTGCAATCATTGCACTGGGATTGAGCGGCGGTTTAGGTTGGCGGCTCATTCATTGGGAGCAGAAACAACCCTCCCTTATTGAGGGGCAGGAACAGCAGCAAACCCAGATTGCGCGACTTCAGGCCAGGCTCGCTGAAATAAACAGTGATCTCACGCCTATCAAAACCGAACTGAGCGAACAGGAAAGTCGAAGTGAACGTTTGCTCAGTCGCACCGACAGCCTGACCAAAAACCTTCAGGAACTCACCGGTAGCAGTCTGGATGGCTGGAAGCTGGCAGAAGTAGAATACCTGCTCAGTCTCGCTAACCAGCGTCTGCTCATGTCATCTGATATCCAATCAGCCAAAGCTCTCCTTAACAGTGCTGACAAGATGCTGCTTGAGTTGGACAACTATAATTTGTATCCCGTTCGGGAAGCACTGGCAGAAGATATAGCTTCTCTCAACAGTCTCCCGGATCTCGATCAGGAAGGGCTCTACCTGAAGCTCGAAGCGCTCACCCGGCAGATTGACCAATTGCCCCTGATGGAAAAAAAGACCCTGCAACAACCTTTAGCAACCGTATCAAAATCTTCTGACATGCCATCCGCAGGCACTCCATCTACAGAAACTGCCAAGTGGCAGACTGTCGCCCTCTCAATGCTGAATAATACCTGGGAGAGCTTTGTCAGCCTGTTCAGGTTCACTCCGGATCGCGATCAGAAAATCACCTCACTACTGACACCCCAAGAGAATATTATTATTCGCCAAAACCTTCAGTTGATGCTGGAACAGGCCAAGTTGTCAGTCCTCTCCAGAGACCAGGCTATCTACAACAGTAGCCTGCATCAGGCTTCAAACTGGATAGAAAAATACTTTCCCCTTTCAGGGTCTCAGGCGACCGCAATGCTGGACGAGCTGAAGGTTTTAGACAAAATCACCGTAAAACCTGTAACCATCAATATCAGCCGTGCTTTGAGCTTGCTGAAATCCAGCCAGTTGAACGATACCCCGGAGAATAAAAAAAATACGACAGGACAAACTGAATCTGCAAAGAGTGCTCAGACTGTCCAGATCAGTCCAGCCGAAAAAGCACCTGAAGTGACTGACCAGACAACCACAGAAAACCGGACAGAACATTCTCAGCCCTCAGAAGCACCTGCTAATTCTTCAGAGGAGCCCCGGAAATGAAGAGTTTTATCATCTTCCTGGCGATTCTGGGCATTACTTTTGGTCTGGCAAATACCATGATCAGTGACAGCGGCTATGTGCTTATCTCTTACAACACGACTACGTTCGAAAGCACACTGTGGGGACTGTTTCTACTGATAGGTCTTGCCATAGGTGCGTTATGGCTTGTCTGGATTATCCTGAAACTGATTTTCGACGTCACTGGTTTTATCTATCCAATGACTTCGGGCGCCAAAGAAAGGCGAGCCCGTAAATTAACAACCCGCGGCTTTGTCGAGTTCACTCAGGGACACTGGAAAAAAGCTGAGCGACTGCTTTCGCAGGCAGCGGACTACGGCTCGTCACCCTTACTGAATTATCTTGCTGCCGCCCGAGCGGCTCATGAAAATGATGACCCTGAAGCCTCTGCCGAATACCTTCGCCGAGCCGATCACAAGGAGCCCGGTGCAGAGTTGGCTATTGGTATTACCCAGGCTCAGCTGCAACTGTCATCGGGTCAACTGGAGCAGGCACTGGCCACTCTGACCAAGCTGCACAAGCAGGTTCCACGACATGCCTACGTCCTGAAGATGCTGAAGCAGGTTTATACCCGTCTGAATGACTGGCAATCACTTGCAGCCCTGTTACCCAAGCTGAAAAAGCAAAAAATCGTTTCCGATAAAGAGTATCGCACCACTGAGCTTCAGTGCTTTGAGGCCCTTTTCAATCAAGCCTTTAACAATGGCCGCAGTTTTACCTCTCTGGAGCAGAAAATAAAACCTGCAACTCAAATCTGGAACAGTTTGTCGTCCAGTCAAAAACACAACTCTGCCATGATCTATCGATATGCGAAGTGCCTGACAGATCTGGGAGCAGAAGAGAAAGCAGAAGCTCTGCTCAGAGAAAACCTGAAGAAACACTACTGCAGCGACATGGCTCTGCTCTACGGCAAGATTAAGGGCAGGGATGTGAAGAAGCAGCTGCATTTTGCCGAAGCCATGCTCAATGAAAGACCTAACGACGCCGACCTGCTACTGACCCTGGGTCGTCTGTCTCTCCGTAATGAACTCTGGGGTAAAGCCAGGGAATACTTTGAAGCCAGCCTGAGACTCAGCAAACGGATTGATACCTATAACGAGTTGGGCCGCCTTATGGCTCATATGGAAGATCATGAAAAAAGCTCTCTGTACTTTCAGGAAGGATTGAGACTTGCAGCGGGGAGTGTTGTTGATCTGTTGCCGACAAAAGTTACGGATAAAAAATGACCCGACTCTACCTGTTACCCGGTGCCCTTTGTGGTTTTTTGTCTGTAGCTCTGGGCGCGTTCGGGGCCCATGCTCTGAAAGATCAGCTGTCCGAACGCTACATAGACGTTTGGGCAACAGCGACGGATTACCAGTTCTACCACAGTCTGGCTCTGGTTCTTGTTGCCGTTCTTGCCCTCCACTTCAAAGACTCCAGAAAGCTGAGATGGAGCGCCAGGCTGTTTCTCGCGGGTATCATCCTCTTTTCCGGTAGCCTGTATATTCTTGCCATCACCGGAATTGGCTGGCTGGGTGCGATCACCCCACTGGGTGGCATCTCGTTGATGCTGGGTTGGCTTTTTCTGGCCATCTTTGCTGTCACCGAACTTTATGATTAATGTTTTTGATGCTCTCGTACTTTTTGCCTACATTAGGAAGTTCATGGAGGTGATTTATGGATAATCTTTACGAGACAGACTTTTACCAATGGGTTCAGAAGCAAAAACAGCTCTTGATTAACCGCCAGTTTGACCAGCTTGATTTGGAAAACCTCATTGAGGAAGTAGGGGATATGGGTAAGAGTGAGCCAAGATCGATAGAGTCTCACTTGACTACCCTTCTCCTTCACTTATTGAAATATCAATACCAAACCTATCAACTGGAGGATAGATGGATAGCTGAAATGGTCGTCCATACCTGGTACCCCGGCATGGATAATCCCAGGCGTGAAATCCGAAAATTACTCAAACAAAGTCCGTCTCTTCAGACCAAAACCAGCCAGTTGATGCATGATGCTTACGCAGAAGCCAGAATCGATGCCATCAAACAAATGAACAGGTACATCAAGCAAAAAAGCAGAAAACTCAATGCCAGCAGCTTCCCGGATGATTGCCCCTGGACTTTTGAGCAAATAATGGGAGACGACTGGCTGCCTTGATCCGGTTGTTGAAGGGAGACGTGAGCATTGCTTTTTGATTGATCCAGACTCCACAGGAGGTCAACCATGTCACTGAGTATTAATCTCGTTAAATACGAGGCAGCCAATGATGGAAAGCTCTACGAAACCAATGCTGACCTCATTGAAACAGCTTTTGTCACTTCATCCTTACTCGAGGAATTAAAGAATCAATTTTCCTTCACAGAAAAGAATATCTTTGAAGCTTTGGGCTCTGAAGATCACTATTCAATAGACTGCTTTAATGACTCAGATGTTGAAGCCGCTATCAGAAAGCTGGAAGAAATTTTTTTATCCATTTTAAAATCAGATGGAAAAAAGTTACATGGCAAGATGGAGCCTGATGCTCCTGAAAACCTCCCTTCCAAGTACTCTGACCCCATTAGCTCAGAGGATATTGAAGACTCAATTAGCCGTTTTAGAACACTCACCAACTTGATAAACGTGTTCAAGTTAAAGCACGACCAGTTCAGAAAGGATGACTCCGCTGTACTCAAGGTTGGATAAAGGTTCATGAGTAAAAATAAAGGTAAGGACGGTGAAATGAGAGTCCTTATAACGCTCGCCAATATTGTTAAAACTGAAGAAGACTGCGATGTCACCCGACACACAAATACGAATACCGCCGATGGTGGTGCGGATTTAGTCCTGGAGCACCCTGAAGGCTTACTCTCATATCTGCATAGAGTTGCAGCCGGGGATGAAAATTTGCAATCGCCAGACTTGTCCAGAGCCCCAAGAGAAAAAACAAGAATTGATGTAAAAACAACGGATAGAAAACTGTCCCCTGACACCATAGTGAAGTTTGCTGGGGATATAAAGCGAAATCCTGACTGTAATGGTCATGTACTCATGGGAGGATCAGGACTGTCAAATAAAGCCAAATCTGATCTTGAAGAAATCAAAACTGCCTATGAAGAAGTTGGAAAAACTGTGCTATATATTTCGAACAAAGGCACAGAGAACCTTGAACACCATTACGGCTTACTGCCTGACCATTCAGATGACAATAAAGAGCAAACCTGAATCCGGTAGCCAAAGGTTTCCAAGTCAACACAGTTTAGGTATCTTACGCCGACTTTTTCATTTGCAGATTATGTACCTCTCATGACCAGCTCAGTTGATCCTGATCACACTCCTGATCCGACTAAACGTCGGGAAATCAAAAGTTTTGTCCTGCGCGCAGGTCGTATGACCACAGGGCAGCGTCGTGGCTGGGATGAATGCTGGGACAAGTGGGGTCTTCAGAAAGAAGACGGGCCATTAAACATCAGTGAAGCCTTTGGCCGGGAGGCACCTGTCGTATTGGAAATCGGTTACGGCATGGGACTGTCACTGGTGGCTATGGCAAAAGCCGAAAGCGACAAAAACTTTATCGGTATTGAGGTTCACCGCCCGGGAGTTGGCAGTCTGTTGAATGAATCCCAGCTGGCAGGCGTCACCAATGTTCGCAGCTATTGCGATGATGCCGTTGAAGTGCTTCGCGACTGCATTGCCGACGGCAGCCTGTCCAGAGTTCAGATTTATTTCCCTGATCCCTGGCACAAAAAGCGTCATCACAAGCGTCGCCTGATTCAACCCAAATTTATTGCAGCCATCAGACCGAAACTGGCGTTGGGTGGCGTTATTCATCTGGCCACAGACTGGGAAAACTACGCCGAACAAATGATGGACGTCATGACGGCCGCTGAAGGGTTTAAAAATCAGGAAAGTGAAGGTCAATACGCACCAAGGCCAGATTTCAGACCGCTGACCAAGTTTGAAAAGCGCGGTCACAGGCTGGGTCACGGAGTCTGGGATCTGTTGTTCGAGAGATCAGAATAAACTTTACCCCATGCAGAAGGGGCAGAGTTTCAATCGCTGCTCCTCTTCTCAATGCCCCAGCTTCTCCGACAATATCCCGACACAGACTGCGATTACCAGCAATACCGGAGCGAGAGTGTAATGATTGAAGTAGCCCAGTAAATTGCCGAGCCACTGAGGCACAAAATAGAAGATGGCGCCAAACAGGGCAAGATTCAAAACAGCTCTTGCAGGGATTCTCACTGCAGCATGCAGCCGATTCATCCAGCCACTGCTCCATGAGGCAATAAAACGCCCCACAAATGCCACGGCTACCGCTGTCAGGGCCATAGCGATGACACCAAGATGTTCACGAGCCAACTTTGACAGAAAAATAATGCCGTCTGTTATCCATTCCATAGTTCACCCTCCGTTTTGAGTGCGTAAACAATTCGCAACAGATTCCAAAAAATCGCGCCCAGCGTTATTCGAGCGGGAAAATCACCCATCCGTAAACAAAGCCAACAGATCATTCAGAAAGAGTCGCCCCTGCTTTGTTGGCTGTAGTCGATCCTGCTCCAGCAAACCTTTTTCAATCGCCAGCTGACATTGAACGTCTATGTCAGAAAGTGCCATTCCGGTTCTCTGCACAAACAATGAGTGATCAACCCCCTGGTTAAGGCGCAGAACATTCATCATAAACTCAATCGGCAGATCATCCCTACCCAATATCCTGCTGCCCGCTTCAAAGGGCTTATCCATTGCCAGATAATCGGAGGGCATTCTGGTTTTCCAGTTTCGATAAATCCTGCCCGTCTCCCGCTGGGTGATCTTACCATGGGCCCCTGCACCAATACCGATATAGTCACCAAACTGCCAATAGTTCAGATTATGTTTTGCCTGCTTGCCGGGTCGGCTGTAGGCCGAAATTTCATACTGCTGATAGCCCGCCTCTGCCAGTAGATCCCACCCTTCTTCCTGGATCGACCAGAGGGTATCATCCTCTGGCAGGATGGGCGTTTTTGAATAGAAAACCGTATTGGGTTCAATGGTGAGCTGGTACCAGGAAATATGAGTCGGCTCCAGTGCAACCGCTTTTTCCAGATCTGACAGGCCATCCTGAATGCTTTGCCCGGGCAGTCCGTGCATCAGATCAATATTGAAGTTATCAAAGCCCATCCCCCTGAGGGACTCAATCGCTTTGCGTGCTTCTTCCGAACTGTGAATACGGCCCAGCGCCTTGAGCTTTTCATCCTGAAAACTCTGAACCCCTAATGACAATCGGTTGATACCGGCTTTTCGATAATCTTTGAACCGATCATGCTCATAGGTGCCGGGGTTGGCTTCCATGGTGATTTCAATACCCGGCGAGAAACGGATTCGCTTTTCCAGCTCAGAGAGAAAACGATCAAAGCCTTTGGCAGACATCAAACTGGGAGTACCGCCACCAAAGAAAATCGTATGCAGGGCTCTCCCCTGGAGAGAACTCACTTCGCTGTCAAAGTCTTCCAACAGGGCGTTGACATAAGCTTCTTCAGGAATACCATCACTGAGTGCATGGGAGTTGAAGTCACAATAGGGGCATTTTTTGACACACCAGGGAATGTGTACATAAAGGCTCAATGGAGGGAGTTCGAGCATATTGAAAATCAGGTCAGATGATTAAAGCAGCCAGATGACATCACCGGCCGCATAAAGAAAAAAGTCGTCAGTCAGCAGCGTTCTTTTAACTGCGCCAGAAGCTGCGCCATGGCTTTTGCCCGATGGCTGATACTGTTTTTCTGTTCCCGACTGAGTTCAGCCGCTGCACACTTGTGGTCAGGTACATAAAAAAGCGGATCATAACCAAAGCCCTGATTACCTGCAGGCGCCCCCAGAATGTAGCCTTCCCAGCTGCCGTGACAAATCAGAGGGGTTGGGTCTTCTGCATGACGCAGGTAAACCAGCACACTGTGAAAACGAGCGGTTCTCTGCTCTTTGGGTAATCCGTCCAGGCTCTGCAAGAGCTTCTGGTTGTTGGCTTTATCAGTGGCATCTTCACCGGCAAATCGTGCCGAGTAAATGCCTGGCTGGCCATTCAGGGCATCCACTTCAATCCCGGAGTCATCAGCAATGGCTGCAAGGCCAGAAATTTTTGCTGCATTTCTGGCCTTGATCAAAGCATTCTCCACAAAGGTCAGCCCCGTTTCCTCAACAGAATCTACGCTGAATTCACTTTGAGCCAAGACTTCAAAGTCGAGCCCCGAGAGCATCTGCTGAAGCTCCCTCAGCTTGCCCTGATTACCACTGGCCAATACCACTTTTTTTGGCTCTTTTTTTACCAACGAACTCACTGGCCGCCCTCGTAAAATTTCTGGCTGAACTGAATGGTATGACTCTGACTGGAGCCTTCAGGGTGTACTTTGATGGTGAATTTTAGCATTTCTTCATTACTGAACCGGAAACCTGCCAGGTAATAGATGGCATCACCTTCTTTTATTTCCTTGAAATTCAGAGCCGACTGCTGACCCAGAAGGTTGACGGCATTACCATCAAAAGAGGCTTTTACCGCCTTGCCTTCGTCGCTGTCCCTGACGTTTCTGATAACCATATTGACCAGACCATTTTTTGGGCCGCGCTCCAGATCATACGTTTTGGCTATGCCCGGCTGAATAAAGGTGCTGGGGAAGGCACTGTAATAGACTTCATAATCGCCAAACCGAGCCGGTTTGTCATTCATGACACGGGCTTCAGGCACCCCGGCAGCATGGGCTCCTGAAAAAACGGCAAGCGCCAACAGTAAACTAAGCAGCCTTACACAAGCCATGACTTCACTCTCCTCGAGTCAAATGATAGATAGCCACTTCCCCCATCAGATTGGGCAGCAGGCGGGTTCTCCAGCCTCCCCTGTTGGCGCTATCGGTTACCATACGATTGATGATCTTCAGCTTTTTCTGACGACAAAGATCTTCAAAATCCTTAAACGTGCAAAAGTGTATATTAGGCGTGTCATACCAGGTATAAGGCATAAATTTGGATACCGGCATTCTGCCCTTGGTAGCCAGATGCCAGCGGCAACGCCAGTGACCAAAGTTCGGGAAGGTGACAATGCATTCCCGACCCACTCTAAGCATTTCATCCAGTGCCAGATGAGGAAACTGCAGAGCCTGCAAAGCTTGAGTCATCACCACGGTATCAAAGCTTTGATCGCCAAAATTGCCCAAACCCTGGTCAATGTTTTGCTCAAGAACATTGACGCCGTTTTGAATACAATTCTGGATATTCTGTGGATTAATCTCCAGTCCATAACCCCTGACCTGCTTGTTTCTCCCCAGATCCGCCAGCAGAGCCCCCTCACCACAGGCCAGATCAAGAATCCGACTGCCCTGGCCAATCCAGTCACTGATGATGGCAAAATCAACACGGGTACTCATACGGCAGTCTCCTTGCATTCGTCAGCGACTCGTTTCATATAGCCTGAAACGGCATTCACGTATCGGGGAATGTTCATCAGGAAAGCATCATGGCCCTGGGGGGCATCCACTTCCAGGTAAGAAACCTGCTTGCCCGCCTTGAGAAGCGCATCGGTGATCTCTCTGGAACGCTCCGGGGAGAATCGCCAGTCGGTAGTGAATGAAACCAGCAAAAAGCGTGCTTTAGCCGGAGACAAAGCCTGTGCAAGATCATCATTAAACTTCCGGGCCGGATCAAAATAATCCAGAGCCCGGGTCATCAACAGATAGGTGTTGGCATCAAAGCTGCCAGAGAAATTTTCTCCCTGATAGCGAAGATAACTCTCTACCTGGAACTGAACACCATAGTCGAAACTGTACTCTTCATTCTTGAGTTCACGCCCAAACTTTTGTCCCATGGCGTCATCCGACAGGTAGGTAATGTGGCCTACCATCCTGGCCAGTCCCAGTCCGTTCTTGGGCAGGGTTCCTTCTTCAAGATATTGGCCATCCCGAAAGTTTTCATCGGAGCGAATGGCCTGACGAGCCACTTCATTAAAAGCAATATTCTGTGCCGACAGTTTCGGTGCAGAAGCAATAACAACAGCATGACGCAGTCGTTCAGGATAAGCCGTAGACCAGTAAAGCGTTTGCATACCGCCAAGGCTGCCACCCACAACGGCAGCCCATTGTCGAATACCCAGATGATCTGCCAGTCTGGCCTGACTCTCGACCCAGTCTTCTACGGTTACTATGGGAAAATCAGAGCCGTAAAGTTTGCCGGTTTGCGGGTTGATACTGGTTGGGCCTGTACTGCCATGACAGCCCCCGAGATTGTTCAGACTGACAACAAAGAAATGCCGGGTATCCAGAGGTTTACCCGGTCCAACAAAGTTATCCCACCAGCCAGGCTTGCGATCTTCCATGCTGTGGTAACCGGCTGCATGATGATGGCCACTGAGCGCATGGCAGATCAAAATACCATTACTCTTTTCGGTATTCAGCTCACCGTAGGTTTCAATTACCAGGTCATATTCGTTCAGGGTCTGGCCACAACTTAACTGAAGGGGCTGATCAAAATGAACCGTTTCGGGTTCGACCAGGCCCACCGAGTCAGGGGGAATAGTTTCTGGCATAGTTACTTATCTATCACTTGTTACCGTGAAACACTTTCCAGCACATCAAGTGATGAAAAACGGTTCTTTTGCTCATGGTGCTTTTTGCAAATTGTCCTCAGGTACGCACGAACATCAGACTGACCTCAGTCAGCCCGAAAGCACGATCTGCATTTACATTCGCAGCTGGGAAGTGTATCTATTTGGTGGGTAGTTGTCAGTACGCAAGCCCGGTATCACAAGAGTCAGTTCAACCTGAAAATACTCATTGCCGTCATCGAGTGAGCAGAAAGCAGCGATCCAGGGCCAATTCCGTCAAAGCCAGCAGATGACTCAGAAAAACACCTTCTACCTGACGTGAAGAAAAGTAAAGATGCTGATCATGAATGTATTCGTCAACACTCTGATTACAGGTCAGGGAGATGTAAAAGGCCCTCATGGCCTCGTCTTCGACATTGAGAACAGAGACAATGGTTGCGTCAGGTAGTGCAGTTTCGCTCATGCAAAACTCCTTGAGGCATCTCACCTCATCGCACAGGACCCACTTGGCTGTCCTGTGCAACTCTGAAAAGCATCAAAATTTCTAACTGGCGTCATTAAAACTCCGCTAGACCACGCCAAGGTCTCAATTACCGCGAACACGTCCCTGCTGTCCCGACTTTGGAGGCTGTCGCAAAAGCCTCTTTGGAAAAGAATTTGAAGAGACGATCGGTATGTCGGTAGCAGACTGCCCGGGCATTATAAAATGATCGTCGTTTTTAAAGCATTTCAGTAGCGATAGATTCAATTCAGAACAGAGTCATAAACATTCCCCTATCACTCGCAATCTTTTGTAATTACTTCGCAAGTATAGCCTGCATATAAGTAACTTATCTGAACTTAGCCAGAAGTATGTGCTATCGTAGAGCCAGTGCAAAAACCACCCTTAACTTGCACAGGTGCCTGCCGGACTGCTGCTTACAAAACAGGCTGGCGGCTGTTGGTTACAGACAAGCTGATTTCGTCCGAACTATTCCTGGTGAAAAAGTAACAATTATGTCCATTGAATCCTTAGGCCAACTTGAAAACAAACTTCAGAACCTGATCGACAAACTTGAACTCACTCGAATGGAGCTAGAGGAATTGCGTTCAACCAATACCCGTCTGGAAGATGAAAACACTCATCTCAAACAGGAACTGAGCTCCTGGAGCGAAAGGGTGGGTAGTTTGCTGGGCAAACTGGACAGTGTATCCGACGAAGCTGAAGAAGTGGCATACGAGCAAGCATAATAAGGTCATACTTCAGATTCATGACCCGCTTTTCCGGAATGGAGTCCCTGCCCATTTTGCGCCAGGCAAAAAGGGTTGCGAGAAAGACTACGATCGATCTCTGAAAACTCCTGCTCCTCTGTATGACATTCCCTGATTATGCCGCCTGATGATTATCAGGCGGCAAAAGATGCCTACTCACTTTCCATTGCTTCCAGTTGCTCCAGCATTTCCATCCAATCTTCTTCGATTTGTGCAATCGTTTTTTTGTATTGAGCCTGCTGATCCAACAAAGATTTCAAACGCTCTTTTTCTGAACTTTCATAGAGTTCCGGACTGGCCAGCTCAGACTCCAAATCCGCCAGCAAAGATTGTTGCTTCTCCAGTTTTTGCTCCAGAAACTCCACTTTCTTTTTCATCGGCCTGAGTTGTTTGCGACGCTCTGCCTCAAGACGCTTCTGCTCTTTGCGGGCTTGTGCAGAGTGCGCCAATTGAACCGTTTCAGAAAGGGTTTCTGATTTATCTTCTTGGCGCTGCTGAGTCAACCAGAGGCTGTAATCTTCCAGATCACCTTGAAAAGCTTCAACCCGGCCATCATGAACCAGAAAAAGATCATCTGTAGTACTGCGCAGGAGACTACGATCGTGCGACACCAGTATCACGGCTCCTTCGAACGTCTGTAGAGCCATAGTCAGGGCATGACGCATCTCAAGATCAAGATGGTTGGTCGGTTCATCAAGCAATAACAGGTTAGGCTTTTGCCAGGCTACTATTGCCAATGCCAGCCTCGCCTGTTCACCGCCAGAAAAGCCTGCAATCGTTTCCAGGGCCTTGTCACCATGAAAACCAAAGCCACCCAGAAAGTTTCTCAACTCTTGTTCCCGCGCCTCAGGCGACATTCGTTGTAAATGAAGCAATGGGCTGGCATCGGCATCCAGCTTTTCCAATTGATGCTGGGCGAAGTATCCCACTCTCAGGTGCTCTCCATCATGCCTCTGGCCAGCTACCAGGGGTAACTCTCCTGCCAGTGTCCTGATCAGGGTTGACTTACCCGCGCCATTAGCCCCCAACAAACCGATGCGACTGCCAGGCAGGATATTCATTTTCAGTTTGATAAGTGTGCTGCCTTCATAACCCAGTTCGGCTTTTTCCAGGGTCAACAGCGGTGAAGATATTTTTTCAGGATCAGGAAAGCTGAAGCTGAAAGGCGAATCGACATGAGCCGGTGCTATTTCTTCCAGCCTGGCCAGCGCTTTCAAGCGACTCTGTGCCTGTTTGGCCTTGGTCGCTTTAGCACGAAACCGTTCAACAAACTTCTCCATGTGAGCACGCTGCTTTTGTTGCTTTTCAAAAGCAGCCTGCTGTTGCTGAAGACGTTCAGAACGCATGCGTTCAAAAGCAGAATAATTGCCACGATAGGTATTCAGTTTCTGATGCTCGATATGAAGGGTGATATCAATCACTGCATCCAGAAAATCACGGTCGTGAGAGATAATAATCAGTGTGCCCTGATAACGTTTAAGGAAACTTTCCAGCCAGACAATGGCATCCAGGTCAAGGTGGTTGGTTGGCTCATCAAGGAACAGTAAGTCTGAAGGACACATGAGGGTACGAGCCAGATTCAATCTCATTCTCCAACCACCAGAGAAATCTTTTACGCTACGCTCAATTTGTTCATGGGAAAATCCAAGACCATGGAGCAATTGTTCAGCGCGAGAACGCGCCGTATAGCCATCTGCCTGAAGCAGCTTTTCGTGAAGTTCAGCAAGATTGCCGTGCTCTTCGTCTCGTTCGGCACGCTCAATGGCTTTTTCTATTTTCCGAAGTGTCTCATCTCCATCCAACACATAATCGACGGCTCTCTGGTCCAGAGCCAGAACCTCCTGAGCCATGTGAGCAATCCCGCGACCGGTGTCGATACTGACATCGCCCTTGTCCGCTTGCAGGTTTCCCATAATCAGGGCCAGCAGACTCGACTTGCCACACCCATTGGCTCCTACCAGCCCAACATGCTGGCCGTGATGAATTATTGCACTGGTTTCTTCCAGCAAAACCTTGCCAGAGCGCAATAAACTGACTGAGTTCAAATTAATCATGGCGCGCATTATAAACACTGTTTCACTGGCATTCCTACGGGAATATCAAACCACTGCGGATACAGGGATTTCTATACAACGAGACGTTAATATCATGCAGAGTGATCAGGCAATTCGAGGTCAAAATTCGGGTCAGGTTATTTCCAAAAAAGTGGCAACGGAATCATTGCCACAAAAAAGTACTCGCAGACAGATGGCGAGAGGGAGAGAGATATTTAGAATTATTGCAGGAGAGGCTCCCTCTCCTGCATATACAGCTGTAGCGATTAGCTCTTGGCTTTTTTCTTGGCTGGAGCCTTAACAGCGGTCTTGCGAGCTGGGGCTTTTTTCTTAACTACAGCCTTCTTGGCTGCTGCTTTACGAGCCGGTGCCTTTTTCTTAGCAACCGTTTTTTTGGCAGCTGCTTTACGAGCTGGGGCCTTTTTCTTGGCAGTGGTTTTTTTCGCTACCGTTTTCTTTTTAGCAGCAGCCTTTTTAGCCGGAGCTTTTTTCTTGGCGTCAGCTTTGGCTTTTGTCTTTGCTTTCTTCAAAGACTCCTTAGCCTTATCCAATTTCTTCTTGAGTGCTTCAATTTCTTTTTCCAGTTTCTTAACCGGATCTACCTTGCGAGTGGTTTTTTTCGCTGCAGTTTTTTTAACGACTGGTTTTTTAGCTGCTGGCTTTTTTGCCACAGTTTTTTTAGCGGCTGGTTTTTTTACAGCCTTCTTAGCGGCTGGTTTCCTTTTAGCTACAGGCATTTGGTCATCCCTCGTCATTGCCTTTAGAAGTACTTCTATATAAAAGCTGAATAATTTATATCCAGTTTTAATTAGAAAATAGAGTGCTTATCACACGACTGCAAATTTTTTTATGCATTTTTTTATATAAAATTATTTTTTTTCCTTCAAAAAAAACTTGTCGTCTTTCGTTTTATCATCGGCGAAAGTCATTTAACCCTTTAATTTAAGGCCTTTTTGTAAAAGTAATGTTCCATAACACTTGCTATCTCTCTGTGTTTGCAGAAAGATAGAGAAACACTTGTACCAAAAAAAAATCTGACCCTTCGTGAGTCGAGCTAACACAAATAGCCATGAGCCGGAAGTGCAGCTTGGTCGGAACATGACACCAATAACTGCAACGTCAGAAAGAGCTGCACTTTCAAAATAAAAAGAGAAACTTCATGACACTAAAAGTGCTTACTGGCATCGTTCTGATGTCCTTTTCCCTGCAGTCAATTGCTGCTCTGGAAACAGAAGCAGACAAACTAAGCTACAGTCTGGGTGCAATTTTAGCCGAGCAACTTAAGCAGTTTGAGGGTATTAACGCGGACGCATTGTCCCGGGGAGTTGAGGATACTCTGGAGAACAAACCACTGGCTTTTGACAAGCAGGAAATGTTCAGGCTGATCGAAAAGGCTCGTAAGGATCAGGAGAAAAAGCATCAGGCTCAACTGGCAGAGGAGGCAAAAAAGAACCTTGAAAAGGGTCAGGCTTTCCTGAAAGATAACGCCAAAAAGTCGGGTATCAAAACACTGGCAAGTGGCCTTCAGTACAAAGTGATTAAGAGCGGTCGAGGCATCAAACCAACAGAGAACAGTGAAGTGACTGTCCATTACGAAGGACACCTTCTGGATGGCAAAGTCTTTGATAGTTCTTACAGCAGAAACCAACCGGCAACGTTCAAACTGAATCAGGTCATCAAAGGCTGGACTGAAGGTCTGAAACAGATGCAGGAAGGTTCCGTTTGGGAGCTTTATATTCCATCAGAGCTTGCTTATGGTCCCGGAGGTATTCCCGGAAGGATTGGGCCTAATGAGGTGCTGATTTTTAAAGTTGAGTTGCTGAGTGTGAAAAAAGACTCGCAGGGAAAAGAAGGGAAAAAGAAGTAATCAGACCACCGCAGGTTGAGCAGTTTCCTTAATACTGCTGGCAGATATTCGGACTATCTGCCAGCGGTATTATTGCGAGGCAAGCAATTCTCTGTGGGATTCGTGAAGCACTTCAATCATCTGGTCTTCCAGAGAAAACCGTTCTTCTAAAGCTTCACCCAGTTCGGACAGGTGGGTCTGCAGCATAATGACACTGCTGAGGGACTCACAACCGTCATTAAAATCCAGACAAGCCTGCGTATTTTTTTCCAGTTTCGGCAAAATGGACTGTGCCATTTCTACTCCCCCATCGTCAAAATCTATACCTTCCTGAATCAGTTGTTCGTAAACTTCGAAATGACCCGCTGAAACATAATCAACCAGAATCTGGCACATTTCTTTCAGTTTGTTTGCAACAGGTCTTTTATCATCGTGAAATTGATTCACTCCATTGATTGAGCAGTAGAGAACGATCAGCGCTTGCCGCTCGTTTAGCCAGCGGTCAATGATTTCCGATACGCCACCCCAACGTTCTCTGGCCGTTTTGCACCCCTCCAGCATGACTATTCCTCTTCGTTTGGATCTCATCTACTTGAAACGGGATCACTTTCTCGCCCCTTGCAGCCTGTCGGACTTAAGCGTCCGTAGCGAGGATTGCAAGAAATTGAGGATAAAAATCTCTGTTTCTGAGGAGAATAGCGAGCTATTTGACGAAGAAACAGAGATTTTTAGACCAATTTATTGCAACCGCAGTAGGACAGTCTTAAGTCCGACAGGCTGCTTGGAAACGGCGACTCAGTTGCTAGGTTATGACAGTGGATTTTTTGCGGCAAGAGGTAATTTCAATTTACAGTCAATTTCGATCTTGATTATATTTGTACGATCGCACCAAAAGTCGTTTTTTTCAGGGTTTTTAGGGTTTTTTAATTCTATAAAAGATAAAAGGGCCTGCCTTGATTCAAAAAAATTATTTAATAAAGCAGTCAAAAAAATGGGATTCTGACTCCCGTTCGGTGAGTTCCAGAGCGATTCAAAAAACAGAGCTTGATCGATCGCGTAAATCAGCCATGAGCAGCTGAAACAGTTTTTTGTCTCCCTCACGGGTGAAAATTTTTTCACGGTAAAACAAAATAGAAGTAACCAGTAAAAAACAACTTTTACCTAGGTAAGAAAGCTTTTTCTGGTCAGAAAAAAGCCCCGTTCGTGAGAGAATATGATGGGATCTGATGGTCATTTGCTTACTCACCAGATCCGGTTTTTCAAAAAATTACGAATCATTCAGATTCAAAATAACGTTTCAGAAACTCATCAAAATGCGTCGTATCAGAAGCTTTCAATCGCTCCTGATGCTCCCTTGATTCGGCGGCTATGCGCCCAAAATACTCCAACCTTTCAGGCTGAATATTTTGCTGACTGAAATAGCGGGCGTGTGCTTCAGACTGCTTGAGCATCCAATCAATATAACTGTCTCCGCTGTTTTTCAGTGCCTGCAGGATTCTGGCTGAAGGTGTATTCTCAGCATTCAGCAGCTTCGCTCTCTGTTGAGCCAGAGATTCCGAGAAGAGATGAGACTCATTTGCCTTATCCAGCATCTGGGCAACGGGCACCATCATGTCGATTAAACACAATCCCCAGTCAGTCAGAGGGACCGGACCCTGCTCATCATTTAACTTCAGTCCGGGACGTCTTCCTTCTGAAACCGTCAGGGCAAAGTTCTCAGTCACTCTCTGACACTCTGCATGATCAATTTCAGGACTGTCTATCAATGCGACAAACACCAGGAACACGTCCAGAAAAGCAGCATCAGCCGAAGACAAACCCAGTGGCTCCATGGGATTGATGTCCATGCAGCGCACTTCAATGTATTCAACACCATAGTTCGACAATGCGGTCAGAGGCTTCTCACCCCGTTTGGCAATTCGCTTGGGTCGAATGTTGCTGTAATATTCGTTCTCAATCTGGAGCAGGTTAGTATTCAGCTGTAGATAACGATCGCCATTTTTGAGTCCGATTTCTTCATAAGGCTGATAGGGCGTTTTAATGGCTTTAGCAAGACTGGAAACATACTCTCCCAGAGTGTTGTAACAAATACTCAAGGATGACTGGGCATTATTGGTATAGCCAAGATCACTCATTCTCAAAGAAGTTGCCCAGGGTAAATACAAGGTGTCTTCATCCAGCTGTGCCAACGACTCGAAGGCTTTTTCCTGAGTAAAAAAACTCTTGCTGACAGCGGGCGAAGCGCCGAAAAGATACATCAGCAGCCAGGAATAACGACGAAAGTTTCTGATCATTGCCAAATAGGATTCTGACTGGAAATCTTCCAGAGAACGATCTGAAGATTCAGCATCAGACAACAACTGCCAGAATGATTCTGGCAAGGAAAAGTTATAGTGAATGCCGGCAATAGTCTGCATCGCCTTGCCATATCGATGCGCCAGCCCTTCACGGTAGATCGTCTTCATTTTGCCTGAATTGGAGTCACCATAACGGGCAATAGGAATGCTCTGCTCACCTTCCAGCAGAGCTGGCATACTGCCCGCCCAGAGCAATTCACCATCAAGGTTTTTGCAGGTGTAGCTATGCAGCTCTTCCAGAAATTTCATAACATCTTCCACCTTGCAGTAGACCGGAGTGATGAACTCCAGCAAAGCTTCAGAGTAGTCAGTCGTAATATAGGGGTGCGTCAGGGTCTTACCCAGCACTTCCGGATGAGAAAACTGCGACAAACGTGCATCAGCCGATACCCGCAAGCCTTCACGTTCGATTCCGTGTTGTATACCACTGAGCAGGTTTTGGTTGGACGACTGCTGTAGTAGTTGCAGACGACACTCATACTGGCTAGTCAAAATACAATTCCAATCCAGATGCGTTTTTTCGAGATCAACACTCTGCCGTCCTCGCTAAGGGGTCGCCTAGGAGCCTGCGAGCATTGCAGAAGGCGGTAATCATTTCTTAGGGCGGACTATATAACGTTAGAATCGGCCTTGCACCCATCGAATGACCGCGAAACCTTCGAGACCTTGAGCAGCCTCCTGGGGGCTGCTCCTGTTGCCTATTTACTTTCTCAGCTTTTTAGCATTGGCAAAAAGGTCAGCAAAAGACCCGGCGGACTGCTCTTTTTTAGCCTGATGGTTGTTTCTTTTGCTACCACGACTCTGAGGCTTTGTGCCACCGGAACGTTCACCACGAGGTTGCCGACTGGCCTGAGTCACTTCTTCCGCTTTGTCATTCATGCGCATAGAGAGTCCAATGCGCTTGCGCTGGACGTCTACTTCCATGACTTTCACCTTGACGATATCACCGGCCTTAACCACTTCAGCGGGATCTTTTACAAACTTATTGGACAGCGCAGAAATATGAACCAGACCGTCCTGATGAACACCGACATCAACAAAAGCACCAAAGTTGGTTACATTGGTGACAACGCCTTCCAGCTCCATGTTCAGCTTCAGGTCACTGATTTTTTCAACGCCTTCCTGGAATTCTGGCGCCTTGAATTCCGGACGGGGGTCACGTCCCGGCTTATCCAGTTCAGAAATAATGTCGGTCACGGTGGGCAGACCAAAGCTTTCATCCGTAAATGTTTTGGGATCCAGAGACCTCAGGAACAGGGAATCGCCAATCAGGCCATGCACTGCACGCTCAGACTGACGGGCAATCTTCTCCACAACAGGATAAGACTCAGGGTGAACCGCTGAAGCATCCAGTGGGTTTTCCCCCTTCATGACGCGCAGGAAACCTGCTGCCTGTTCAAAGGCTTTGGGACCAAAACGACCCACTTTCTTGAGCGCTTCACGATCAGAAAACACACCGTTCTGGTCACGGAAAGCAACGATGTTATCTGCCAGTGTTCTGTTCAAACCGGACACACGAGTCAGCAAGGCACTGGAAGCTGTATTTACATCAACGCCGACAGCGTTTACACAGTCTTCAACGACTGCTTCCAGAGAGCGTGACAGCTGAGTCTGACTGACATCGTGCTGATACTGGCCCACACCAATCGCTTTAGGTTCAATCTTAACCAGCTCAGCCAGTGGGTCTTGCAGACGACGGGCAATAGATACTGCACCACGGATAGAAACATCCAGGTCAGGAAATTCACGAGCTGCCAGTTCAGAAGCAGAATAAACCGACGCCCCGGCTTCACTGACGACAATTTTCGTCAACCCCAGTTTTGGATAAGCTCTCATCAGCTCAGCAACGAGACGATCCGTTTCACGGGATGCTGTGCCGTTGCCAATACTGACCAGCTCAACACCGTGTGTCAGACAGAGAGTGGCCAGAGTTCCCAGAGCTTCTTTCCATTGGCGCTGAGGAGCATGAGGGAAGATGGTGGTGTGTTCTACCAGTTTGCCCGTAGCGTCGACGACAGCCACTTTGACACCCGTACGCAAACCCGGATCAAGACCCAGGGTTGGGCGCAGACCTGCAGGGGCTGCCAAAAGCAGATCTTTAAGGTTCTTGGCAAACACCTTGATCGCTTCTTCCTCTGCACTTTCACGGACACGGGTCATCAAATCGGTTTCAAGCTGAGTAAGGAGCTTAACTCTCCAGGTCCAGCGCACGACATCTTTAAGCCACTTGTCAGCCGCTCTGCCCTGATCTGAAATATCCCAGTGATCAGCAATGACTTTTTCGCAGGGATGTGTTTCCAGGCGCGACTCAGGTTCATTCTCGAGACGAATGCCAGACTGGAGCACACCTTCATTGCGGCCACGAAAAATAGCTAGGGCGCGATGAGAAGGAACCTGTTTGATCGGCTCATCGTGCTCAAAGTAATCCCGGAATTTCGCTCCCTCTTCTTCCTTACCCTCAACACCACGGCTGGAAAGAACACCCTGGCTCCATAGCATATCCCTGAGTTTACCCAGCAGCTCGGCGTCTTCACTGAACCTTTCCATTAGAATGTAGCGTGCGCCTTCCAGTGCCGCCTTGCTGTCAGCAACGCCTTTATCAGCATCTACGAAATCAGCGGCGGCTGCTTCCGGATCAGTATCCGGCTCGTTGAACAATCGATCAGCCAGTGGCTCCAGACCGGCTTCAATGGCGATCTGACCTTTAGTACGGCGCTTCGGCTTGTAAGGAAGATAAAGATCTTCAAGGCGGGTTTTAGTGTCCGCAGCACGAATATCCTTTTCCAGTTCAGGCGTCAGTTTTTCCTGATCCCGAATACTGTTCAGAACCGTTTCACGACGCTCCTCCAGCTCACGAAGATACCTCAGACGCTCTTCCAGCGTACGCAGTTGGGTATCATCAAGAGCACCAGTAGCCTCTTTACGGTAACGGGCAATAAAAGGGACTGTAGCGCCATCATCCAGCAGCGCAACAGCACTGGTGACCTGCGCAGGACGAACGTTCAGCTCTTCAGCAATACGCTGAAAGATGATCTCCATAAAACCCACTCAATTGTTAGCTTTGAATTTATCGAAAAGGCGAATTATAACGGATGGCAGCGAGTTGTCTTCCTTTCTGTGGACCTTCCTTGCTGTACAAAAGCTCCCGGCAAAAAACTGCCGGACAACTGCTCACCAAAGCACCTATTGAACGACAGTTTTTTACATCAGTCCAGCGGCAGGTCTTCAGCGTACAGGACCTTGCCTTCTTTGGTATCAGTAGACTTGCTGAAGTTAGTGATAAAACGACCAGCGTTATCTTAATCCTTCTTTGTCTGTTTGTGAAAGAGGCAGCCTTAACTTCTGTGCAAATCTATTCCTTGAATCGCACTGGAACAACGACTTTACGCCCTGACTTGGTTGAAACAGGGTTTTCATCCGTGTCTTTAGAACGCTTGCGTTTTACCTCTCCTTTATCTTTATCATCATCCTCTGATTTACGCTTTTTGGCAGCATGGCTGGATAGTGATTTTTTTTGCCGACGCTTCAAGCCTGCAGCACTACTTCTGTCTATCCTGAGTTCACAGAGTTTATCCCTCCAATTAAAATCGATATTGCATCTGTCAATTTCCATGTCGAGCCATAATACCATCAGAGCCAATTCAGTGTGCTTCATATTGTTGGTCTCTCGGAACAAATCATCTAAAACAGACAGGATAGTGTTCTCGAACACTTTAAATTCAGCTAGGGATTTATTCTCTATGTATCCTTCTATTTCGCTAAAGTGAAAAAGAAGGTTCCATAATACCTGCGAACGGAAATCTTTTTTGTTCAACTTATTAGCATACAATTGTTTAGATGTTACCCCGTTGTGAATCATGTAGTCCTTTCCCCATGATCTTAAACGATTTTCGTAAAACAGAGATACATCCTCAATTTCAAAGTTAAAATAAGACAAATCCTTTTCCTTGAGCAGCCAACTTTCAACATCCAAATGATTGTTGTTTTTTATGAGCCCATGTTTGATCCAGAGCTTGGCGAGTTTTGCTATTCTGCTGCCTTCAGTTACCTCCAACATTGCTCTCAATACCAGCTCTAATGCCGGGTCGAACTTTGCCAGCATTTCGGAGAAGTCCTCATTGGCTTCGTCAGAGCTCGGGATAGACCTTAGTGCATCATCAACTTCATGCATTATCATCCATACGATCAAAGGACAATTTTCAGGTATATGATCTGTGGTAACCTCTTCCCATGTTATTCCCTGAAAAGCTGCCTCAACTTTGAGTGCCTGTAGCCTCAACTCAACCTCGGGAGTGTTAGCTGAATTTTTAACCGCTTTTTTGTTACGTCGCTTGCTGACGTTTTTTCTCTTAGCAACAGGAGCTTCGTCTACAACAGACTCATTTTCCGTCGTTGGCTGTTGAGTGTCTGAATCTGCTGCTATCTGCTGAGTGCCCGAATCCGCTGCTGACTGCTGAGTGTCTGGATCCGCTGCTGACTGCTGAGTGTCTGGATCTGCTGCTGACTGCTGAGTGTCTGGATCTGCTGCTGACTGCTGTGTTTCTGAATGGCCACCATTTTCCACCTCATTACTATTGCTGGGCACAGTCTCTGATGACTCTTTTGATGTGCCAGCCCCATCAGTCACTGGCCTGACTATCCAGGAATAATCCTTGAAGCGGCCGGATAAGAAAAATGTATCTACCCAGCGCATGAACTTTTCATAGCTTATTGAAGGCTCATGGCCAGATAAATCCACCGACACTACACTCTTGCCCTGTATTCCATGAAAATTAAGCATCATGCTCAAAACATTGGGTGGGAGTGGCCTCAGCTCATTGATCAACGGGGGGGCATAAGGCTGGGAAAACATGTGATAAGTCTCATCACAGTGGCCTGCTGCCGATATTAAAAAAACAAGAAGCAATATAAGAAAATGGACTACGTTAGACAAAGTTCTTTTTTTTAACATAAAACAAAACTCTATCAGTTAATGACCATATTAAATTTTTACAAGCTCAGTAAAACTCGCTAAGCAATGCAAATATTACTTGCAGCCTGACTTGTGTAAACAACATGCAATAGACATCGAGAAACTACATCAAGAGCATGTATTCATACCAGTGATGTTAAAAAATCGCTTCTCTCAGATTGCACTAAAAGCAGATCAACAGGATGGCACTAAATCATCAAATTTCCAGTAAATGGATGGAATTATTACAAGATCGGGGTGAATCTTGTTTTTTTATTATGGCTTTATCGCCAGACTCATTAGCCTGAGAAAGGTTAACTACCCTATCACTGTCTTTCACCAATAGTCAGCCAATTGATGATTCCGAAAGGTAAAATAACGGATAGCATCGGGCTGTTTTCCTTTTTATGGAAAAACTGCGCGCATAAAAAAACTGCCGGACAATAGCATTTACAACACCTATTGAACGACAGTTTTTATTTGCATCAGTCCAGTGACGGGCCAGCGGCGATCAGAGCCTTGCCCTCGTCGGTATCAGTAAACTTGTTGAAGTTGGTGATAAAGCGATCAGCAAGATCACGGGCCTTATTATCCCAATCCGCCTTGTTTTCATAGGTATCCTGAGGATTCAGGATGCCATCTTCCACCCCTTCAACCTGAGTTGGAACTTGCAGACCAAAGTAAGGAACTGTCACTGTTTCTGCTTCATCAATGCTGCCATCAATGATGGCATCGATGATGGCACGGGTAGCCTTGATGGAGATACGTTTGCCAGTGCCATTCCAACCGGTGTTAACCAGATAAGCCTTGGCACCATTAGCTTCCATCTTTTTAACCAGCTCTTGAGCGTATCGGGTCGGATGCAGGGTTAGAAAAGCTGCCCCAAAGCACGCAGAAAAGGTTGGCGTTGGCTCAGTAATGCCACGCTCAGTACCGGCCAGCTTGGCTGTAAAACCAGACAGGAAATGATACTTGGTCTGCTCTGGTGTCAGTCTGGATACCGGAGGCAGCACACCGAACGCATCAGCCGTCAGGAAGATCACTTTGCTCGCATGACCTGCTTTTGAGACAGGTTTAACAATGTTTTCAATGTGTTCAATCGGATAGGAGACACGGGTGTTTTCCGTCTTGGAGCCATCGGCAAAATCAATCGTACCGTCTTCAAGGACCGTCACATTCTCAAGCAGCGCATCACGACGAATAGCGTTGAAGATGTCCGGCTCGTTTTCCTTACTCAGATTGATGGTCTTGGCGTAGCAACCACCTTCAAAATTGAAGACTCCATCGTCATCCCAGCCATGCTCATCATCACCTACCAACGCTCGCTTTGGATCAGCAGACAGGGTGGTTTTACCGGTGCCGGACAGGCCGAAGAATATTGCAACATCGCCGTCTTTACCAACATTTGCTGAGCAGTGCATGGAAGCCATACCTTTAAGTGGCAGCAGGTAGTTCATAATGGAGAACATACCTTTTTTCATCTCGCCACCGTACCAGGTACCACCGATAATCTGAACCCGCTCAGTCAGGTTAAAGGCTACGAAGTTCTCAGAGTTCAGGCCCTGCTCCTGCCAGTTTGGATTGGTGCACCTGGCACCATTCATGACCACGAAGTCAGGTTCGAAACCTTCCAGCTCTCCTTGCGAAGGACGAATAAACATGTTCTTAACGAAGTGTGCCTGCCAGGCTACTTCAGTGATGAAACGGACACTCAGGCGGGTTTCTTCGTTGGCACCACAGAAACCGTCGATCACGAACAGACGCTTGCCGGATAACTGCTGGGTCACAAGGCCTTTCAGATCAGTCCAGACGCTCTGGGTGATCGCCTTGTTGTCATTTTTACCCTGGTCAGACCACCACAGAGTATCGCGGGTCGTATCATCTTTTACTATGTACTTATCTTTAGGGGAACGGCCGGTAAAAATGCCCGTGTCCACAGAAACAGCCCCCAATTCGGTTACCACGCCTTTCTCATAACCTTCCAGCTCAGGACGTGTCTCCTCTTCAAATAGAAGCTCGTAGGACGGGTTGTAAACAATGTCCGCCACGTCTCTGATACCAAGACTGGCCAGAGCTTCTTTGTTCAGCTCAACATTTGCGCTAACTTCTGCCATTAAGAGCTCTCCCAAGCTTCAAAAAAAGTTGTTATGTTTGCATTTGTGATTCTATGATAACCGATGAAGGGGCACCTATGATAGGGGATATATTGGTTCAGATAAACGCTTAAATAGCCTGTTTCTCTGTTAAAGTTTGATTGTCTGAGTTCAATGGAGTGAGGATTTGGCCGGAAGTTCTCCGGCCAAAGCGAGGATTCGCAAAAGCTGCGAGGCCATTCAGTGCGTCTTGGGTTCATTACCCCGGAAGATCTCAGCCACATCCTGTACCGTAAAAGTATAAGTCTGACTACAGAACTGGCAACCCATCTCGATCTTTCCGAGATCCGCTACCATGGACTCAGCTTCTTCCTGACCCAGACTGGCCAGTATTTTTGCACTGCGAGGACGTGAACAGTTGCAGCTGAAGGTCACCGCTTGACGATCGAAAACCCGTACTTCTTCTTCATGAAACAGTCTGAGCAAAAGAGTCTCGTGTTCCAGCTCGAGCATCTCTGCTTCGGTTGCCGTATCCACCAGCATGACCATACGACGCCAGGATTCCTGACGCTCATCTTCTTCCTGCTCAATACTGGCTGGCAAAGCCTGCAACAGAATACCTGCTCCCTGATCACCATTACTGGCCAACCAGAAACGGGTTGGCAGTTGTTCGGATTGTTTGAAATAGGCATTCAGACCTTCTGCAAGGGTTTCATGATGCAGAGGCACAATGCCCTGATAACGATTACCTTTGTGAGGATCAATGGTCATTACCAGCTGACCATTCCCCAGAAGACCTGACAGGCCTTTTGCGGTCAGCTTGTCGGTATTCTCTTCGTCCCAGCGCGCCAGAGCACGGAAAGTTTTCTGATCGGTACACTCAACCATCAACAACGACAGGGGACCATCACCCTTGGCCTGCAGGCTCAGAATACCTTCAAACTTGAGGGTCGAGCTGAGCAGGACGGCAGCAGCCACCAGCTCTCCCAGCAACGCCTTGACATTTACCGGGTAGTCATGGGCTGCCAGAGACTCTGTCAGACTGCTGTCAAGAGAGACAATCTCTCCGCGAAGGTCGGCATTCTCAAATATAAATCGCTGAGCACAGTCTTTTTGGCTCACGGCTTCTTTCTGGTTCAAGGCTGTATCTTGTTTACTCATCAACGGCTCTATCGGTTGCTTTCGCTCCTGACTGGTCAGCTCCGGTGCCCGATCGGGAATAACTGACCGCCTTTCCAGCCTGTGCTGCCAGCCTCTGATATAGGAGACTGCGAGCATTGCCGGGTTCATTTAGCCCGACATTATAGCGATTTCATCTCCCTATCTCATTTGTTGCTTCTACCGACCGATAACAAAGCAATAAGTTAAACACTCGTGAGTACAGAAAAGCATTTTAAGGTCAACTAATTCGGGAATAAGCTATGTCAACTGGTAGCGGAAATATACCTCCTTCGCAGCGTCCGGGATCTATCCCGTTTGTGCCCGAGTCTCAAATTCCCTCCTCGTCAGGCACAGGAGAGATCACACCGCACACAAAACCCAATGCACTCCCCGGTGGTCACAGTGAAGCACCTGATACCCCGATCAGCAGACGCAAAATGCTACCGATGTTCGCCACGCCCCGGCTCAGTCTGTTAAACGGGCTGGAGAGTGAATACCATGAACAGTTCAATCAGATTCTTTGCTTTCAGGCCCAGCGCGATTTTCTGGACTACATCTCTGACCTGAAAAATCACCTTCATGATCCATCACGGTTTCAGGATAACCTGCCTTTTGAAATTGTTTACGTAAAAGATGGCAAAATGACCTCCGTTTTACCGCCAGACCCTGAGCTGCCACCCGACTCGGAAAAAGCCATCAAACTCAGGGAGTCACTGCAGAAAAAACTCACAGTGATTGACCAGAAGAATGGTCCCGAAGAGAAACTTGCACTCAGAAAACAGATAGAAAACACCGAAGAAAAACTGATTCATATCAGCAGAGACATCGAAGAGAACGGTGGCACTGCACCTACTCCCCCAATCCCAAAAATCACACTGGTCATTGACGAAAACCAGTTCACCGCGCGAGCTCCGACAAGACCAATTAACCCCGGCGAACCCGACGGCAAACAATCGGCTGAAGGTCAGTTTCTTTTGATTCCAAAAGATGATTCCAAACGCATGCCCCCTTCCACAACCAGACCGTTTATGCCTTTTGACATTCCTGATGAAGACACCCGCATCAGGCCAACTGGACCTAACGAACCGCTTAGCATTTTTGTCAGGCCCTTAGAGCGCCAGCTACCCGTGAACCTGGGAGGTGACTTTTCAGATATCTACCTGACGAGGGAGACTGAGGCTGATCACGGGCAAACAGGGAATATCGCCTCTGTGAACGCAGGTTCTATCGACTCACTATTTGGAGAAGAAGCCGACGGAATAAATGCCCGGTTTCGAGAATTTTTCACCTCTGCCCAGCAAAAAGCCATAAGAAAGGCTCAGCAGGGCTTTTTGGCAAAACCGGAGGGTGAAGTGAATAAAGGAGAAGTGAATAAAGGACACCCAGAAATTGAAGAGGGCGAAGGACGCTCAGAAATTGAAGACGGCGAAAGACTCTCGGAAATTGTCTTTTCTAACAAAGAGTTCACTGATGGTACGCCTCTGGCAGCCATGTATGGTTTCGTCACCGACGAACGGGAAAATCAGGGGACTGTCCTTGTCAACGTTTTCAAGGATGAGCACTGTCCGGTCGGTATCAGGAAGAACCGCGCCATGATTTATGTGGTGCCTCCGAACGGTTCTAGTGTCCATTTTGATAACAAAGATCACTTTCTCCAAAGTGTCCGGCTAACCGCTAAAAATCTTGTTACTACACAGGACAAATACAACCACTGGGCAGCCCGGGAAGGTCACCCCACCCTACCTGTTCTTCGCACCGGCGTATTTGTTGACGATATTTATCGTCACCCTGAAGCCAGTGAGGAGGAAGTAGCAGATGCCATTCGAGAGGGTATTAGAGATTACTTTGATGTAATCAGTCCTGATCGCAATACGATCAGGGAAGTCCAATACGAATATGGCCTCTGACCGGTTTTCAACGGAAACATACTATGAGCATACCTCCTTCCCATCCCCATAAGCCTCCCGTTCATGGCTCAGAGCCACCCAATGGGCCGGGCAGTCAACCAGGTGATGAAACCAGGCCTGTGCTTCCCAGGGGAGAGAGTCATCTGCCGCAAACGTCTCTGGGACAGCGAAAAACAGCAAAAACCGCACCTGTTCCCAACACCAGGCCCGGGCCTGCCACTCCTTCTCCGACAACCCCGGAAGAAGCCGAAAAGCATTTCATTCAGCAAAGTTTCAGGGTAGAAGCTCTTGAAACCCGCGCAACGCTGGCCAGATCTGCAGCCAGCTTGAGCCAACAGATTGCTTCAGGCATCCCTGACGGTAGCGAGACTCCTCTTCTGATCATTCACGTTGGCAGTAATGGCAAGATGACCAATATTATCCCTGCCGACGAGAACATGGGAGATCCTCAGACTGCAAGAGTAATCAGGGAATCACTGGCAAAGACGTTTACGGAAGTCAGCCAGTATTACACCTCAGAAAAAAAAGCCGCTCTGCAAAAGGACCTCGCCGAAGCAAAAAGGGAACTGGAAAGCAGCGGGCAAACTTTGCTGGACATGGGGCTTCCCTTACCTCAACCAAATTTGAAAGGAAGAGGTATTCGCATTGAACCAACCTTGCTGGAGAAATCACCAGAGTTTTCCAGACCTGATAGCCACAGGCCTGGTATGTATGCAGTGCCACAACATCTTTCGGAGACAGATGACCATAGTGAGAAACTTCTGTTTGACCCGTTGACCTCTAAACTGAAACTTGCGTCTTTGAAAGAAGACCCACAGCCGGATCTGGCGACTCCGATCAATGACCCGGTGATCGCAACGCTTAAGTACTATCAAGAAGAACTTTATCAAGAGGGCACTCCCGCCAGAGATTTTGACGCAAAGGGAGATATGGCCGTTCTGTTAAGGGTGGACGACCCGCTCATGGAAGAAGCTTCTGTCGGGACTCCGGCTTTATTACCGGGACAAAACGACAACCGCCAGAGCTTGGCACATTCAGCAAGAAAAGCGATGTTGTTCCCCATACTCATGAATTTGATGCGAAAGTATGAGCATCCTGCAGCCCAGGAGTTTCCCACAGAAGCCATCTATGCCTATCAGGTGGGACTCGCTGCTACCTCGCCAAATACCACTAAGCTCCTCAAAGGCAACGGCAGTGATACAGAGAGAGAACGTTGTCAAAAGCTGCTGACTGATTTTGAAGATGTGCACCCGAAAGTTGCCGAAGTAGTTGCCATGGACGTCACTGGCAGCCATCAGCCCCGTCTTCATATCGGCTTCGAACAGTCCGAAGCAGGGCTCACCAACAGTCTTCCAGCCTCAATAGTCCGGGATATTGAGAGGCTTGAAATGAGCCGGTTTAATAAACAGATAGCAGTAGAGGATCTTGAGATTTATCAGATGCTCAAACAGTTGATATTCGAAAAAAATCGGCTGGATCAGGCAACTGATATCTCAATCGACCTGGCTGACCTCTGTCATTACTGGTTACAAGGCCTCAAAGACCAAGGGGAAGTCACTGATTTTCAGGTCTATCAAGAGGGAGAACCTCTGGAATTTATTGGTAAAGTCATCCCCCCCGCCGCTCCCACTGCTGCCGGTGAGTACTCGCAACAGAGGGAGTGGATGCTCAATTATGAGCATCTGAAGAACTTCTATGATTGGGACAATCAGGATGACCTTGAGGACGAGTACTGACCGCGCTTTACCCCTGACCCAATTGTGCCATCACCGCTTCCGGGTTCCTGATCGCTTCTGATACAGGCACCTTGATGATCCTGAGATCCCTGAAACGATCCTCACCATCCACCGTAATATCCACTGCCAGAAGTGCGACGTCAGCCTCTTCTACATCCTGAGGCGTGATTTCGTTCTCAATGCCCATAGCCCCCTGGGTTTCTACCTTGATCTCATGTCCCTGATTGAGTGCAGCTTCGGTGAGTTTTTCGGCAGCCATATAGGTATGAGCAATACCGGTTGGGCAGGCCGTTACAGCAAGTATTTTCATTGAATGATCCTCTGGAACCGCTTTTACCAGTTGAGCAGACCTGTTTATTTTCCCCAGTAAGGCTAGTAGAAGATTTCACGAGTGGGAAAGTTTGATTAGTATAATCACGACTTGGAGAGATTAGATCAAATCAGCACCAGAGCAATGGCTCGCTCCGGTGCAGCAAACTGAAAGGGTTAATCCTGCTCTTGCCAGTCTGCGGGGAGGATAATCTCCAGATTATCGAGAAGCTCACCGGTAGCAGCAACAATCCGGAATCGTGCGAAAAGCTCCTGATAGACTGCGCTGGTCAAACTGCGGCTGGACTGGAAAAGTTCATTTTCGCTGTCCAATAAATCTAAAAGAGTTCGTTTACCGATATTGAACTGCTCCTGGTAAGCCTTAACGGTTTTTTTGCTGGATGCTTCATGGAGACGAAGGTGCTCCATCTGCTCGCCAATAAACTCACGGGCAGACCAGGCCAACCTCAAGGTTTCTTCGGCATTCCTCAGCATCCTGTCCCGTTGGGCCCTGCTCTCTTGGGTCCTGTAGGCGCTTTCTTTGGAACGGGCCCTGTCAGAACCGCCACGAAAAAGGTTATAACTGAGCTTCAGTACAGCCGTTGTATCTGCGTGAGTGCCCAGCTGACCATCTGCATTATGTTTCCAGCTCTTATCAATATTGATATCCAATGATGGAAAAAAGCTGCTGTCAGTCGCAGATTCCTCTGACTCGGAAGCCTTGATGTCCTTCTCCGTCGCCAGGATGCCCGGATGCCTTTTGACGCTGGCCTGAAGAGCCTCATCAAAACTTTCATAAACAGCCAGCTCGTAGGTGTCTGGCTGCTTCAGATCGCCTGGCATGGCGCCTACCAGACTGTAATATTCGCTCTCGGCATCCATGAGATTATTGCGGGCATTTATCACATTCACAGTCGCTCTTGCTACCCTTCCCTCAACCTGGTTCAGGTCTGAACTTCTGGCAACACCCTGACGGCTGCGCTGGGCGATCTGCTTGAGAATGGAATTGTGGAGTTCCAGATTCTCTTCGGCCAGCTGCACCATATCCCTTCTTTCCAGAACCTTCAGGTAGACATCGGTGATGTCCAGAGTCAGATCCTGCAGAGTATTCCTCAGACGCAGGTATTCTGCAGCAGCACTATGTCGAGCCCGGTCAACACTGCGGCTGGTATTAAATCCGGAAAACAGATTCTGGCTAATAGAAAAAGAGGCCTCTCGCCTGTTGAAGGTAACACCATCCTGGTCGCTAGTGATTTCTTTTGGATAATCTTTTTTCTGCTTACCAATCCCTGTGGTGACATCGACAGAAGGCCACCAGCCTCCCCAGGCTACATCAATATTTTCAATAGCGGCCCGGTACCGACTCAAGCCAGCCTGAGCCTGAGGGTGGCTGACCAGAGCCTTATTGATCACCTCACTCAGGGTCTCTGCCATTGAAAGACTGCTGAATAAAACACTACCGGCCAGAGACATGCCCAACAGGCATAAACGGGGTAGGCGAAGCAGGTGCACCTGCCTCAAAGACGATATCGGACTGAATTTCATAAGCATCCCCCTCCGCCAGACAGTTCAGTTGAACGATGTCCCAATACATCGGCTTGTAAGGAGTTGGCTTTAGTGAATTCCCCCCCGTTTGTCAGGCTATTAAGCCACTCGCCGTCTGGCTATTCACCGGCAAATTGTGTTAAAAGATGGGAAAGTCTGAATGAAATAAATTCCTTTCAGAATGGACATAAAAAAGTTCAAAAATTTTGAGTCATCAATACTCTTCTTCTCAATCAGGATTGAGAAGGGTGCAAAAAAACTGCCATGAGCGGAAAGACTGACATCCGATCAGCATTTTCATGGTAAATAAAAATAAAAGCATCTGAAGCCAAAGGATCAGGGTTCGGGTGATCAGAGTGTATATGGACAGAAGCATGAACAGCTATGAGTCAAACGCTGCATCACCGGCAAGTCATAAGAAGCGGGATGTCAGTCTTGAGCAACTGAAAGTCATGGTGATAGACGACAGTAAAACCATTCGCAGAACCGCAGAAACGTTGTTGACAAAAGAAGGCTGTAAAGTGGTAACAGCCACTGATGGTTTTGATGCCCTGGCAAAAATTGCTGAAAACCAGCCCAACATTATTTTCGTTGATATCATGATGCCACGCCTGGATGGCTACCAGACTTGCACACTGATCAAGAACAATCATTCATACCGGGAAACCCCTGTCATCATGCTATCGAGTAAGGACGGACTATTTGACCGGGCGAAAGGCCGTGTGGCCGGGTCCGATCATTACCTGACCAAACCTTTCAGCAAAGATGAACTACTGGGTACTATCAGACATTTCTGTCCAGTCAATGATTGATAAAAACAGCCCTGAGCCTTGATGCGGCTCCGTGCAGAGAATTAATAAGGCAACAAAGTCCTCGTGAGCTGCATTTTCGTAGTAAAAAATGTTAAAAAAATCTGTTATAAACATGTACTGTGCCTTCTAACCACTGGTTCTGGCAGGAACCTGATTATTTCGAAACAGAAACAGTCTGCAGCCAGCACAGGGAAATACCCAGATTGCAACGAAGAACATTCGGTATTTCCATGGTAAAAAAGAACGGCTAATAACAATGAAAAAAGCTTGGCCCTGAGGATTTGGGCAAAAACAGTAACAGGGGAAAATAATGGCAAACATTCTCATTGTTGATGACTCACCCACTGAGTTGTTCCAATTGAAAGCCATGCTCGAAAAACACGGACACAGTGTGCTGACTGCAGAAAACGGTGCCGACGGTGTAGCACTGTGCCGGGCCGAACATCCCGATGCTGTGTTAATGGATATTGTCATGCCTGGTCTGAATGGTTTTCAGGCTACACGTCAACTGTCTAAAGATAACAATACTTCCCATATTCCGGTCGTGATTGTCACCACCAAAGATCAGGAAACCGACAGGGTCTGGGGAATCAGGCAAGGCGCAAAGGATTATCTGACCAAGCCTATCCGTGAAGCAACACTGCTCAAAACACTGGGTAATGTTCTGGAAACCAAACTTGCATGAATACCTCCCAAACAAGCCCCTTTGAGGCACTGGTAGAGCTGGATGCCAGGATCAGCAAACATGCTTTTGAGCTTCCTGAAAAGCAAACACAGGTTGAGTCCTGGAGTGGTCTTGGCTTCACACTGAATAACCAGCAATTTGCACTGCAGGTTGGTGAGGTAACGGCCATTCTGCCCGTTCCATCCACTACACCCCTGCCGGGAGTTCAACCTTGGGCAAAGGGCATTTCAAACGTACGTGGACGTTTAATTCCGATCATAGATCTGGGAGAGTTTCTGGGTCAGGCCAGAGACAGCGGTAAATCGGCCAACCGGATTATGATTGTCGAGCAGGGGGAAGTATCAGTTGGTCTCATCGTTGATGAGGTGCAGGGTATGGTGCATTTTTCCACCAGCCAGTTCACTGATGCAGTACCTGACTATCTGTTTGACGAAGTTAAACCGTTTACCGTTGGTCATTACCAGCAAGAAAAAGATTACATGGTATTCAACACACAGCGGTTGGTGAATGATCCCCGCTTTCTGAAAGCAGCCATAGCGTAATCAGCTTCATGCTGGATAAGTGACAGGAACCGTCTTTCTTCACCACAGGTGACGAAAGGGGTCAAACGATAAAAAGTATTCGAATAAAAACAATCCAAAAAGCGAGCATTCCGAAGAAGTCACCGGGGACCACAATAATGAAAGGCAATACCGCAACCAAAGCCCAGGGAGCAGGGGCAAGCCGAGCCATTCTGGCCTCGATTATCCTGTTAATAGTCTCTCTTTCCGTAATCACCGGCTCATTTATTTATCTCAGCCAGCAAAGTGAACTTGATCAACAGCACCTGACTGACGCCGGTGAGCTCCGGGTACTCTCTCAGCGTATTGCGACCAGTGCCACCGAGGCATCGGCCGGTAAAGAAGAAGCTTTCGTCCTGTTGCGTGAAGCACGCAATGAGTTCGATGCACGTTTTAGCTCCCTGAAAGACACCAGGCTTTCTGTTGCTCCATTTCTCAGCCCCGGTGACAGTATCGCTAAAGCACGGATCGAAACACTGGACGCTGCCTGGTCTGAACTGAAAATAGAGGCAGATAACATTCTGGCTGCAGAAGAAACCGTGTTAGCTTTGCACGAAGTGGCAAAAACACTGGGTGAAACTATTCCCCAGCTGCAGGTTGAGTATGATGAGGTGGTAGAGATTCTCCTCGAGAGCAATGCTCCCAATGAGCAGATCGCACTGGCACAGCGTCAGCCATGGCTCGCAGAACGTATTATTCGAAGTGTCTCAAAAGTACTGGAAGGGGGTGAAGACTCCATCATGGCTGCAGACAGCTTTGGTCGTGACGCCAAGCTGTTTGGTCGGGTACTGAACGGTATGCTGGAAGGTAACCTGGCCATGCGTATCAGTCAGGTCACCGATGAAGAAGCCACTGATCGTCTGGCCGAAATCTCCGACCTGTTCGGATTTGTAGAAGGCAGTGTTGACGAGATTCTGGAGACCTCCCCGGAACTGTTCCAGGTGCGTGCCGCTTCTGACCAGATTTTCACAGACTCCCAGCAACTGCTGCAACAGACTTCTATTCTCGTGGACACTTTCGAGAGTCTGACTGACCAGCGCCTGATCAACAACACGGTCATCAGTATTGCCGGTGTCGTTGCCCTGCTCTCTGTGCTGATAATCGCCATGGCCATCGTAAGAGACACCCGCAGGCGTCTGGCTGAAACTGCAGCCCGGAACGAAGCCAACCAGGCTGCAATCCAGCGACTGCTCGATGAAATGGATGGCCTTGCGGACGGTGACCTGACAGTACAGGCGACAGTAACCGAAGACTTTACCGGTATCATCGCTGACTCCATTAACCTCTCTATTGAACAGCTACGGGCATTGGTTAAAACCATCAACGAAACGGCGGTGGAAGTAGATACCTCAGCTCAGGAAACACAGAGTACCGCGAAACAACTGGCTGAAGCAGCAGGGCATCAGGCAGAGGAAATAAACTATGCCAGTCAGGCGGTCAATGACATGACCAAATCAATGACCATGGTATCCGAGAACGCTTCCGAGTCAGCCAATGTAGCGGAAAAATCAGTAGAAATTGCCACCAGCGGTGGTCAGGTGGTTCGTAATACCATCGAGGGCATGGATACTATCCGCGAACAGATTCAGGACACCTCCAAGCGTATCAAGCGGCTGGGTGAGTCTTCCCAGGAAATCGGTGACATCATTGCCCTGATCAACGATATCGCAGACCAGACCAACATTCTGTCCCTGAACGCCGCCATCCAGGCCTCCATGGCGGGAGAAGCCGGTCGGGGCTTCGCGGTGGTAGCGGATGAAGTACAGCGTCTTGCGGAACGAGTATCCGGCGCGACCAGGCAGATTGAAGCACTGGTATCGGCCATCCAGACCGATACCAACGAAGCCGTTATTTCCATGGAACAAACCACTTCCGAGGTGGTAAACGGTGCCAGACTGGCACAGGATGCGGGTGTTGCCCTGGAAGAAATTGAGAGAGTATCCAGTAACCTCGCCGACCTGATCCGGAACATTTCCGACACAGCGAAGAAGCAGACAGGCTCAGCAGAACAGATAGCCCTGCGTATGACCACCATCCGGGACATCACCACCCATACAGCTTCCAGTACCACAGCAACAGCCGGTTCAGTAGGCAACCTGGCAGAAATGGCTCTGGAAATGCGTCAGTCTGTATCCGGCTTCCGCCTGCCTTCGGTAGCAGAAAATGAAGCAGTGACTAGAGCGCAAGAAGACGAAATCACCGTTTGATGAGTATTTTTATTCCAGCAGCCCAGGTTGCTGGCACGGAATAGCGGGGGCCGGCAATGGCTGAACAACAGGATTATGCAGGCCTGGACTGGGTTAAGGAAGAGATTGAGCAGACGCTCATTGAAGCTGGCCAGGCATTGGAAAATTACCAGCAAGAGCCAGGTAACCCAGCCCACATCAATGCCGGGCAGAGCGCATTCAGTCAGGTTCATGGCACACTCAAAATGTTGCAGCATGTAGGCGCAACCCACTTGAGTCTGGAAATGAGCAAACTGTCCGAGGCCCTGATCAGTGAGCGAGTGCCTGATGTCAGAATGGCTCTGGAAGTCCTGATGCAGGCCACTCTGCAGCTGACAGGTTACATTCAACAAACTCTGAACAGTGGCGTTGATCGTCCCTTGACACTTCTGCCACTGATCAATGAACTAAGACGTCTGCGAGGTGAAGATCCTCTCCCGGAAGCTACTTTTTTCTTTCCGGATACCCGCTCGCTGATCGATCCTATTGCGTCACCACAACTGGAAAGCCTTGAACGGAGCGGACTGACACCGTTACTGAGAAAAATAAGACAGAAGTATCAGCTAACACTGGCAGGCTATCTTCGAGATCAGAACAGACCTCAGCAGATTAAAATTCTGGCCAAATTGTTTGCCAAACTTCAGGACCTTTCCTGGGGCACCCCTCTTTCTCCTCTCTGGGAAGCCAGTATTGCGCTGACTGAAGGGCTGGATAATGAGTCGATCGAACAGAACATCCATGTTGCTAACCTGCTCAGGGAACTGGATGGCCAGATCCGTCTGTTCATCAGACAGGGCGCTCCCTTTGTCAATAGTCATCCAAATGATGCACTGTTCCGGGGGTTGCTGTACAACATTGCCACTTCCGAAGGCCGTGGGGGTTTCACTGGAGTACTGAAATCACGCTATAACCTGAAAGATGAGCTGAAACGAGCTCAGGCAGGTATTTCCGATGTTCTGACGGGCGTGAATGCTACAAAACCTGTTGTTGAAGCTTTGAACTACGAGCTGACAGGTATCAAGGAAGCACTGGACCTTTACCTTCTCTCAACCGATCCTGATCCACTGGTTCTGGAAAACCAGCTGCCGGTCATGCAGCAGGTGGCAGATACCCTGACCATCCTGGGCATGGAAGATCTGAAAAATCGCCTGAAGCAGAAAAAAGCACTGATCCAGAGTGTGATCAATACCGGTCAGAACGCTGAAGAGCATCTGATGGACGTTGCTGGCACCATTCTTGACCTTGAAACTGCGCTATCCAGGTATGCTGCAGGTGAAAGTCTGGAGGCAGGCGAAGGCGCACCCCTGCTGGAAGAGGTCTATCAGGCGGTTGTCAAAGAGGCTCGCCACTATCTTGAGCAGGGCAAAGATGCCATCGTCGATTTTGTGGACAGTCATCATCACCCGGATCTCCTGAGCCCGATACCCGAACTGCTCCGTAAAGTGCAAGGCGGTTTGTCCATGACACCTCTGACCCGGGCCGCTGCTCTGGTCGGAGCCTGTTCAGATCACATCAGGAAAGAGTGGATAGAAAACGGTAAAACACCTGAAAAGATGGAACTGGAACACCTGGCTGATGCATTGACCAGTATTGAATACTACCTTGAAAGGTTGGGTGACAGAGATCAGAAAGAACATGACGCCATTCTGGATGTTGCAGACAAAAGCCTGTCTGCCCTGCGTGAGACAGATCTTGAACTGCTGATTGATGAGCAGAGCTTTCTCGACGGCTCGATGCCCATCACTCTGGACGAAAATAAAGTACAAGAGCCCTCAACGGAAGAAAAACAAAGTTCTGCAAAAACCACTGATCTGAAAGTTAAGACTTCTTTGACCCTGACCAACAGAAACAGACCCGTCGAAGTCAGTCCATACGATGTAGTTCAGTTCAAGTTCACTAGCAACAGCAGCGTTGAGGCAGAGGCTCCGGGTGAAGCTTCACGGTTGGCTGGACCGCAGCAGGCGCAAGCCCTCACTCCGCAAGTCGAAGTCAAAGAGGACCAACAAGAGAACATCATCGACGATGAATTGCTGATCATCTTCATTGAAGAGGCTGGCGAAGTTCAGAAGCAGCTGACCGAAGACGTAACTACCTGGATCAATCATCAGGATGATCTGAACACCCTGAAAGATATCCGCAGGGCTTTTCATACTCTGAAAGGCAGTGGTCGTATGGTGGGTGCGAGCGTTGTGGGTGAACTGGCCTGGTCCATCGAGAACATGTTAAACCGCCTGATCGAGAGAAGCGTTCACAACAGCCCTGAATTGAGCAATCTGGTTAGCCGCGTTACCCATATGCTGCCAGGATTGATTTCCGACTTTGCTGAGCAGAGCCAGGTTCTGACCCATGAAGTTCTGGTTTGCATGGAACAGGCTGACGCTTTGTCCCGAGGTGAAGCATACACCATTGAGGACGAGGAAGAGTCCATTGATGACGCCATCGCCAATGACCCGGATATCGATTTTGAACGAGCGGAAGAACCTGTCCCACAGGCAGCAGAGCGGGCCATTATTGATGCGCTATCCAAGCCATCATCTGAGCCAGAAATAAATGTAGATGTTGAGAAAGACGTTTCGCAATCTGTCGGACAGGAAGCTTACGACATCCAGCTGCTCAACGTATTCCTCGGCGAGTCCAGAGCTCATCTGGAAGTCGTTCAATCCTTTGTTGAGCAGGTGAAAGTCCAGGGTGGAAAGCGCCAGATCAGTGATCAGGTACAACGCTCTCTCCACACCATGAAGGGCATAGCCCTGATGGCAGAAATAGCGCCGCTGGCCAGCATCATTGTTGCCCTTGAAAAGAACATCAAGGATTTCAGAGCCCACCTGATTCCGGCCAATGACCGGGTGATCAGTATGCTGGAAAAGGGTCTTGAGCTCATTCAGGATGGCCTCGAACAGCTGGCCCTGTCACCCAGACAACCGGTACTGGATTCTGAAAATTACCTGTCCTGGCTGGAAGCGCTTCATGCCCAGCTCATCACCGAACAGCATAAAGCACAGTCTACCAACAGAAAATACACTGGCGGTCAGGACACCCGGCTGTTTGCTCACAGCGACCTGGGTTTACTGCTGGATGCCGATGAGTACCTCTCTACCTGGCGCATCGCTCTGCCCAGAGATGAGCTGGTAATGTTCCAGAAAGAACTGACAGCACTGGCCGAACGGGCAACCGAAGCACGACTCACCGCTCTGACTGAGCTATGTGACGTGCTTCTGGATGTTATGAACTATCTGGATAAGTACGAAGACAATCTACCCGGGGTTCTTGCGGCACCTCTGTCCAACGGCTTCGAAGCCATGGTCGATATGATGAATATGATTGCGGCCCAGCAAACCCCGGTTCCACCGCAATCAGTATTCACAGAACTCAGGGAGTCTCTGGAAGCTCTGCTCATCGCTGAACCGATTCAGGCAGGAGCCGTCCCTGAAAATATTGAAATTGACAAGATTGTTCAGGAGGCACCGTCTCCAGAGCCAGTGGTTGAGAACCCTGAAGTTGAAGAAATCATCCTGGAGTCGCTGACAGAAAAACCTGCCATTGAAGAGCAACCTGCTGTTAAGCCAGAGGCTGAAGTTGCTGTCGTTGTTGAAGATGCTGAAGATGCTGAAGATGCCAAAGATGTTGAAGAATTGCTTCTGAAGCCCTCAGTTTCAGGGATGTCACCTGCTCTCACCATTGAAACAGAAGAAGAAGTGGAAGAGCATGACCTTGAACTGCTGGAACTGTTCCTGGAAGAAGCCTCTGATCTGGCAGAAGATTGCCATCATGCTCTGGAAGACTGGCTGAATAATCGTCAAAACCTGACATCTCTGACCGATCTGCAGCGCTCTCTGCATACCCTCAAGGGCAGTGCCCGAATGGCAGACCAGCCGGAACTGGGTGACCTCAGTCATGCCATCGAAGCTATCTACAGTGCTATTGCCACGGGCAGAAGTTCTGCAGATAAAGCACCGATACACCTGCTACAGGCTGCTCATGATCAGGTTGACCAGATGTTGCTTGCCCTGAAAAATCAGCAGTCACCCGATACTGTCATCCCGATGGTAGAACAGCTGGAGCAATGGACTCTCAATCATGACTATGAAGCAGAACTACCCTCTCTTGCAACGGCTGAAGCGCACGTAGAAGCTCTCCCTGACTACCTGGGTCAGGTCAAAAAAGAGTCTGACACGACCTGCGAGCAGCCCGAAGAAATAGTAATAGACGATGCTCTGGTTATTGATGAAGAAAATCGGAACACAGGCGTCACCAGAGTGTCTGAATCCATAGAGAGTAGTACCAGTGCGCCTGAAATGATCGCACAAGAGACTGCCCCTGCATCAACACGAATAAACACACCGGTTACCAGCAGCGCAGCCAATACCTTCAAAGGTGTTGAGATGATTCGTGTCCCTGCGCAGCTTGTGGAATCGCTGATCAACCTTTCCGGTGAGTCGAGTATTCATCGTGGCCGAATCGAGCAGCAGATTCAGGACATGGGGAACATTCTTGAGGAGATGAACAGTACCATCGACCGGGTAAAAGAACAGCTTCGTCGTCTGGATACCGAAACCCAGGCCCAGATTATTTCCACCTTTGAAGAAGAGTACGGCAGTAATCCTGAGTTTGATCCCCTGGAAATGGACCAGTATTCAGAACTGACCCAGCTGTCCCGCTCTCTGGTTGAGTCCGCGACTGACCTCCAGGACCTGAAGGAAGACATCCAGGAAAAAAATCGTGATGCAGAAACCCTGCTGCTTCAACAGTCCAGAACGCTGATAGAGCTTCAGGAAAAGTTGATGCAGGCCCGAATGGTTTCATTCAGTCGTCTACTGCCACGCCTGCGAAAAATTACCCGTCAGTTGTCGACTGAGCTCGACAAGCCGATTCACCTGAATGTCAGCAATGCTGAAGGTGAGATGGACCGTACCATGCTGGAGCGGACCCTCGCACCACTGGAACACCTGCTGCGAAATGCCATTGATCATGGTATTGAAGCCTCCGTTAAGGACCGCCTGACACTGGGCAAACCGGAAACCGGCAATCTAACGCTTGCCATTGCCCGGGATGGTGCCGATATTGTTATTGAACTGGCCGATGATGGCCGGGGCATCAATCTTCGGGCTGTTCACGCCAAGGCACTGGAAAAACATCTGATCACTCCGGAAGATGAGCTGACCGACCAGGAAATTGCTCAGCTGATCCTGGAACCAGGCTTCAGTACTGCGGAATCTGTCACCCAGATTTCCGGTCGGGGTGTAGGTCTGGATGTGGTCAATACAGAAATACGTCAGATGGGTGGTAGTATTCAGATTGACAGCGAGCCTGGCAAGGGAACCTCTTTCAAGCTCCGTCTACCCTTCACGCTGTCGGTAAACCGTGCTCTGATGGTCCAGGTTGCAGACAACCTTTACGCCCTGCCCATGCAGTCCATTGATGGTATTACGGTAGTGGACCCCAGTGTCCTGATCGACTGCTACCAGAACAACACCCCTCTGCATTATGGGGGTATCGAACACCAGCTCATGTTCCTGGGTGAAATTCTGGGCGATGCAACCCCCAGAATTCAGTCCGGGCAGTGCCCGGTTGTGATCATCGAGCGGGGCGGCAAGAATCTGGCCCTGCATGTGGATGAAATCATTGGCGGTACTGAAATCTTTGCCAAAAGTCTGGGCCCGCAGTTCGCAGGTCTGGTCGGTGTCAACGGTGCCACCATTCTTGGTGATGGTCGTGTTGCCATCATTATCGACCCTGTCACACTGCTTCGCAGACATCGGATTGAACAGCACTCTGTAGAACTGGCCAGCCAGATGGATGAAGAAGCAGAAACCATCCAAAGTGTTCTGGTAGTAGACGACTCGGTTACTGTACGTAAAGTGACCACCCGTCTGTTAGAACGTAATGGCTATTTGGTTGAAAGTGCGAGGGATGGTATCGAAGCCCTGGCCAAACTGGCTGAAAACCGCTACGACATCATGCTTCTGGATATCGAAATGCCGAAGATGGACGGCTATGAGGTGGCCAGTGCCGTGCGTAATGATGACAGCCTGAAGTCTTTGCCGATCATCATGATCACCTCAAGAACTGGTGAGAAACATAAAGCCAGAGCCTTCAGCCTGGGGGTTAATGAATATCTGGGTAAACCTTTCCAGGAACATGAAATGCTGGCCTCCATCGAGCAATTGATCAGTGCCAAAGCTCACAACAATGAATAAAGGAGTAGCGTCATGACGGGCAGTCCTGAACCTATGGAAAGCAGAAGCCTGAAGTCCCGTTTGATCCCGATGCAGCAGAAGCCACTTCTGCTGCCTGCCTCCTGTATTGCCGATGTTGTAGACTACAGTCGTCCATCGGGTAACAGAGAGAAAAACTCATGGTTTCTCGGTGAAATTGACTGGCGGGGACAAACACTACCCCTGATTTCCTTTGAACGAATCAACGGTGGTCGTTTTGCAGAGTTCTCTGCAACGGCACGGATTGCAGTAATGCACAGCAGTACCGGAAATGAGCAGCTGCCTTTTTATGGCATGGTGATACAGGGTATCCCCAGGACATTAGATCTGACAGCGGGTGACGTTCAACCCGCTATCGAGGCAGATACAGGTTCAGCAGAAACATTCAGGGTCATTATCAAGGAAATTCCTGCTGCCATTCCTGATCTTGAAAAAGTGGAACAACAGCTCTCGGCAATGTTTACAGATCGCCCCAGAGATACTGCATCACACTGATTGCAGTGACCGGGGCGGTTTCCGTTCTCAGGACTCTCGGGCCCAGTGCAAGGGCATGAAAGCCTGACGACTCGGCGCTGGTAATTTCTTCCTGAGTCAAGCCACCTTCGGGACCGATCAAAAGAGAAACCGTTTCTGGAGGAACGAATCCCTCCAGTTTTTTATCGGTTCGATGGTGAAGCACAAATTTCAGGTCAGCGTTTTGCTTTGCCATCCAATCCGCAACAGGCTCTGGCGAGTGAATCACCGGAACTCTGTTCAAGCCACACTGCTCACAGGCACTGATGGCTATTTGTTGCCAGTGTCTGGCTCGCTTTTCCTGGCGCTCGGCATTCAACCTGACTTCACAGCGCTCGGAAAAGAGCGGCGTTATTTCGGTCACGCCCATCTCGGTAGCCTTCTGGATAGCGTAATCCATTCGTTCACCCCTGCTAAGACTCTGCCCGACGTGGACTTTCAAGGGGGATTCCGTGACCAGGCTTATTTCTGCTTCCAGGACAACTGCAACGTTTTTTTTTGCCACAGACTTGATTCTACCCTGCCATGAAGCGCCCTGCCCATTAAACAGGATAAGAGACTCTTCAGGCCTCATGCGCAGGACTTTACCGACATGATTGGCAGCACTGTCACTCAGCTCAACGACCTGATCTTTTGCCAGAGGCTGATCGGTATAGATTCGAGGGTTTCTCATGACGTTCTCATGGCGAGGCCGTAATTCTCAGGAGTACAGAAAGGCTATGGACTGCGTGCGGCCAGAAGCGTTGGCCGCAGGATCAAACCAGCCTGAGGTTCTGACAGATGACTCTGGAGGGTGCAGCCTGATTCAGGGCGTAGAAATGCAACCCCGGAACCCCTTGCTCAATGAGCCTTTCACACATCCGGGTAACTACCTCTTCACCAAACTGCTTGATGCTGCCGATATCATCACCGTAGGCTTCCAGCTGCTTGCGAATCCAGCGTGGAATTTCTGCACCGCAGGCATCGGAGAAACGAGCCAGACGGGTGTAGTTGGTGATAGGCATAATACCCGGGATAATCGGCAGATCAATCCCCAGACCTGTGGCACGATCAACAAAGTTAAAATAGCTGTCAGCGTTAAAGAAGTACTGGGTAATAGCTGAACTGGCACCGGCATCAACCTTGCGTTTGAAGTGCATCAGATCCACTTCAAAGTTTTGCGCCTGGGGGTGGGCTTCCGGATAAGCAGCAACCTCCAGATGAAAATGATCACCGGTTTCGGCCCGGATAAATTCCACCAGTTCATTGGCATACTGCAGCTCACCGTTTGAGCGCCCCATACCCGATGGCAGATCGCCGCGTAAAGCAACAATACGATTAATTCCCAGACTCTGGTATTGCTCAAGCAAACTTTTCAATTGCGCTTTGCTATCGCCCACACAAGAGAGGTGAGGCGCAGCAGGAATATCAGTGCAGTTGCGAACGCTTATGACGGTATCAAGGGTTCTGTCTCGGGTGGAACCGCCAGCACCATAGGTCACAGAGAAGAATTCTGGCTGACATTTGGAGAGCTCAATCGCTGTCTGATCGAGCTTTTTAGCACCCTCTTCCGTTTTGGTCGGAAAAAATTCAAAGCTGATTGTCAGCTTTTTATCGTTAGTTGTCATCGTTAATTAAAACCTTTATCACTGTTCTGTCGCTTACGGTTCTCTATAAGCGTCAGGAGCCTGCGCAGAGACGCAGGCTCAGTGCAGATCAGTACTTGTACTCATCCGCTTTGAATGGACCTTCAACAGCGACATTAATGTAGTCTGCCTGCTGTTGGGTCAGCTGGGTAATTACCCCGCCAAAGCCCTGAACCATGTAGCTTGCCACCTCTTCGTCCAGTTTCTTGGGCAGAACCTTCACATACAGGTTATCAGCCTTCTCGGCAGCGGGCAGATTGGCAAAGCCTTCTTCATACAGATGAATCTGGGCCAGGACCTGGTTGGCAAATGAACCGTCCATGATACGCGATGGATGACCTGTGGCGTTACCCAGATTGACCAGGCGACCTTCCGAGAGCAGAATCAGATGATCATTGCTGCCCTTGTCACGCCAAATCTTGTGGACCTGGGGCTTAACTTCTTCCCACTCCCATGTTTCTCTCATGAAAGCCGTATCAATTTCGGTATCAAAGTGACCAATGTTGCAGACGACACAGCTACTCTTCAGCGCTTTCAGCATTTCACGATCACAAACATGCAAGTTACCGGTGGTGGTTACCAGCATGTCGGTAGTACCCAGCAAGTCTTTGTTAATGCTGGCAGCAGTGCCATCGTTGACACCGTTGATGTAAGGAGAAACCACTTCAAAGCCGTCCATGCAAGCCTGCATGGCACAGATAGGATCAATCTCGGTGACCTTAACGATCATGCCTTCCTGGCGCAGGGAAGCCGCAGAACCTTTACCAACATCACCGTAACCGATAACCAGGGCTTTTTTGCCCGCCAGCAGGTGATCTGTACCCCGCTTGATTGCATCATTCAGTGAGTGACGACAGCCGTATTTATTGTCGTTCTTGCTCTTGGTAACCGCGTCGTTAACGTTAATCGCTGGTACTTTCAGAGTGCCTTTTTCCAGCATTTCCAGCAGACGATGAACCCCGGTGGTGGTCTCTTCGGAGATACCGTGGATGTTATCCAGAATTTCAGGGTACTTGTCGTGCAGCATCAGAGTCAGGTCGCCACCGTCGTCCAGAATCATATTGGCATCCCAGGGCTGGCCTTCTTCTGTCAGAATGGTCTGCTCGATACACCACCAGAATTCTTCTTCCGTCTCCCCCTTCCAGGCGAATACAGGAATACCCACAGCAGCTATTGCTGCAGCAGCGTGATCCTGGGTGGAAAAAATGTTGCAGGAAGACCAGCGGACCTCAGCCCCCAGATCGACGAGGGTTTCAATCAGTACAGCGGTCTGAATGGTCATGTGAATGCAGCCCATGATCTTCGCGCCTTTCAGAGGCTGCTGATCATGGTACTTCTGGCGGATAGTCATCAGTGCAGGCATTTCACCTTCTGCGATCTGAATTTCGCGGCGACCCCACTCGGCCAGGGAAATGTCGGCAACTCGATAGTCAGTAAAGCTCTGAACAACTGCAGGAGTAGCGCTCATGGGTATGATCCTGTTATGCGTAATTACCGAAAACAGGTTGAAGTCTAACAGTCGCACCAACCTATATCAATTTTTTTTGATATAGATTTCAAATAAGCAACAGGTCGGGAATTCAATCAACCGGCCAGCTTTTTCCTATTGCCTCAGCCAGTGGTTGGCCACATCCAGCATACGGTTGGAGAACCCCCACTCGTTATCAAACCAGCAAAGCAGCTTGATCAGCTTGCCTGAAGTCACCTTGGTCTGGGTACCATCGACCACGCATGAGCGGGCATCATGGTTGAAGTCTACGGATGCGTGGGGTTCATTAGAGAAACCCAGAATCCCCTCCAGATGTCCATGGGTAGCCTGTTCCAGAATCCGGTTAACTTCCTCTCCGGTTGTCTCCTGATTGACATGAACGCAGAGATCCATGCAGGAAACATTAATGGTGGGCACCCTGATTGAATTGGCTTCGAAGCACCCCCCAAGGTCAGGAAGCAATCTGTCGATGCCCTTTGCCAGGCCGGTATCTACAGGGATGATGGACTGCAACGCACTGCGGGTCAGCCTGAGATCACTGTGATGATAAGCATCAATCACCGGTTGATCATTCATCGCTGAATGAATAGTTGTGATACTACCGTACTCAATACCAAGGGCGTCATTCAGTGTCTTGATAACAGGAACAATGCAATTGGTGGTGCACGAAGCGCTGGAGACAATGCGCTGATCACGACTGAGATCCTGCTCATTGATACCATAAACAATAGTGGCGTCTACATCCGGTTGAGCGGGCTGTGAAAAAAGCAGCTTTCTGGCTCCACTCTCTATGTGTTGCTCTGCCATTGCCCTGTCATTGAAAGACCCTGAACACTCCAGCAACAGATCAATATCAAGACTTTTCCAGTCAATATTTTCAGGCCGGGCTTCGTGAATAAGCTGAATCCGGTCGCCTGCCACTATGAGCTGATTTTCCTCCGATTCTACCTTGGCTGGAAAGCGACCGTGAGTGGTGTCATAGCGAGTCAGATAGGTCAGGGTGTCCTCATCGGACAACTCGTTAATGGCGACAACCTGCAAGTCTTTGCGATAACCATTCTCGTAAAGAGCACGAAGAACACACTGGCCGACACGGCCGTACCCGTTGATGGCTATTCGAAACATAGTCTTGCTGTCAGGCTCATTACTGCTGAATTGAGGCGGTATTATAAGCGCAACTTGTGAAGGGATAAAAAATATTTGCCCTACCTTGTTGCCAGGGCAGGGCGCTTGTTCCTGACGATCAGGCGGAAGTCCGGACTTCAGAATCGGATGTGTCTTCCGGCATCACTTCATCCAATGGCACACCCTTATTCCTGACTATTAGCAAGGATACGAAAGAGAGCAAACCACAAACGGCTACTACCGCTGTCATAGGTACATCAGTTCCATTATGCAAAAGACCAACCACCGCAGAAGAAACACCGCCAATGGTAAAGCGAAGTGCACCGGACATAGCATTGGCTGTGCCCGCAGACCTTGGAAAGTGAGACAGGGCCAGAGCGTTGGAGTTAGGGCCTGTCAGACCAATACAGCTGACGTAAATCACGACAGGAATCATCAACCCAACCAGCCCGCCGATCTCAAACTTTGCATTAACCAACATCACTACTGCGCTGATGCTGGCTAGAATGCTCCCTGTTTTCAGGATAGTGAACAGTGGCAGGCGATCTATCAGACGGATATTGATCATATTCATGACCATCATGGCCATAATATTGACAGCAAACAGCAGGCCGTAATGCTCTGGCTTGACCCCATACAGCTCGATATACACGTAGGGTGAGCCGGCAATAAAGGCAAACATACCGCCAAAGAAAAACCCATGGCAGAGGATACAGCCCATAGCTTCCCGGTTTTTCAGGACGGACAAATAGATCAGGAACAGCTGACTGGCAGGAATCACCAGTCTTTTCTCCTCCGGGAGGGTTTCCGGAACTTTTGAAGCGGCCAGCACCATGGCAAGTGCGGACATGACAGCCAGAAAAATAAACAGACTTTCCCAACCCATGAATTTAAGCATCTGACCTCCCAGCAGGGGGGCAATCAGAGGAGCTATTGTCATGACCATTAAAATAGACGACATAATCTTTGCGCTTTGCTGCCTTGAGAACAGATCCCGAACCATGGCAGGAATAGTGACCATAACCGCAGAGGCGGCCATAGCTTGCAGAACCCGGACAATAATCAGTTGCAAGCCGTTTTCACAGAGCGAAGCCAAGACACTGGTAACAAGAAAAGCAACCAGACCCGGAAACATGATTTTTCTGCGACCAAAGCGGTCTGAGAGAGGTCCGTACAACAGCTGTCCCAGGGCAAAGCCTACGGTGTAGGCACTGAGTGTATACTGGATAATGCTCAGGGGTTCTCCCATATCTTCTGCTATCGCGGGGATTGCCGGGAGATAGAGATCCACTGCCATAGGGCCAAGTGCGGTTAAAGCGCCCAGGGTCAATATGAAAAGTAGCCTGTCACGGCTATGGCTCATTGAAATGCCCTGCTTTTTATCTTCTTGCCTGGTTGCTTTTGGCTCAGGACTGCTTTCGATATTGATGGTCATGTACTTCCTTCGATCAAGCGGATGAGGCGCTGAAATCATTAAATGTTTGTGCTGTATTCCTTCTGTTTGAGCTGCACAAGTGAAAGGTTGCGACACTGCCGTCGCAGGATTGAGGAATAAAAATAAGTTCGCTGTCGTATACAGAAGAGATGGCGATTTTACACCGCTATCTTAAATCTTATCGACATAAAAAAATATATTTGATAGGTAAATTTATAATATCAGGGTTGCACTCTGGTATAGGCTCTTGAGCTTCGCCGTTGTCAGTGTTTCGTCGGTGCTGATCGCCAAAATCAAACCAAACACGACTTAAATGCATGAGAGGACACAATGAGCAATCCTGACTGGGTTAATCGCTGGAAAGAAGGACGGATTGGTTTCCACAGATCTGAGTTCAACTCGACATTATTGAAATACTGGCCACAACTGAACCTGTCAGAAGCCCGGTCAGTGCTGGTGCCATTGTGTGGCAAAAGCCTGGATATGGTCTGGCTCAGGCAGCAGGGGCTGGAAGTGATCGGCACCGAGTTGGTAAAAACAGCGGTTGAGTCCTTCTATCAGGAACAGGCACTGCAACCGGCAGTGAAAGAGGCTCAGGGTTACCGACATTGGCAAGCCGATGATATCCATATCCTCGAAGGTGATTTTTTTGCTTTGCCGGAAGGTTCCATCCAAAGCACCGTTTTTTACGACCGTGCTGCTCTGGTTGCATTACCCCAGGAGATGAGACAGCAGTACGTCAACCATCTGGCAAACGCTGCGCCCCATTTACAAGAAGGCCTATTAATCACTGTTGAGTACGATCAGGACCTGGTGCCCGGCCCGCCTTTCTCAGTAGAGGAGCATGAAGTCAGAGCACTTTATTCACCGCAGTTTGAAGTAATTAAGCTGGACACACACAGCGCACCGGCATCAACCAACCTGAGAGAGAAGGGCGTCAACGAGCTGATTGAAGTGGTCTACAAACTCACATTAAGTTCTCAGCCTCCCGGTCTTTTTTGAGCAATTTGCGTTTTTTTCAAAACTAAGAGGGAACCTTGGTTGATTATCGCTGTCTATACGTGACAACGGGATGAAATTCCCAAGATTAAGTACCTAACCAGTTGGTTTCGCATATTCTGGACGGCGGCTTTTTCCATCCTTCTGCGTTCCAACTCTGGTTGCGTAGCTATGGCTACGCGCCCGTCGTTGCGCCTTGAAGGATGAAAAAATCCACTCGCCAGAATACGCGAAACCAACTGGCCAGGTACTTATTTACATAAAATTACTTACGGAGATGTTTGAATATGGATATATCATCAAAAGCTGGCATTGGTCCATTAAATTATGATGGTGCGACTACTAAAGAAGTGACTACTAAAGTTACACGGGATAAGAATGATAAGGTTTCTTCGATTTACGTTTTCTCAACTTTGGAGCTACCAACACAAGTAAATTTACCAAAAAGTGATACCCAAAACTCTGCTAGATCCATCGTGGATCGTGATATTGAAGCGTATGCACAAGCTTCAACTTCAAATGAAGCGGCTCAAAGTGATTGTAGTGATAGTTTCAAAGCACAAAAAAGGCCATTCACTGATGACTCGGGCACCATATCTCAACTTTGCAAATCAATGAAAGGTGAGGCTATGGCTATCTCTACCGGGCGCGACAATCTGGAGCCTTTTGCAGAGAGCCTTGTTAAAGTGATTACAGACCCTGAAAGCACTGACGCTGATACTTCGGAAGCCGCAAGGTTGATATCCGAGTACGGTGCCGATGAACTTGCCAAGTTAACAGTCCCGTTTTCTTATCATACAAATATCACTAGACATTACCCTGCTATTACTCTTTTTGCTCTTGCATGCAGATTCGGTAAGCTGGATTTAGTGAAGGCTCTGTACGTGAATCAGCAACAATTAAACCAGGCATTTGATATGGAAAATGGGGTTAATGGAAGGACGGCACTCATGCTTGCAGTTAATCATGGCCATGCAGATGTAGTGAAGCAATTATTAGACTTGGGGGCTGATCCTCAAATTCTTGATGAAAATAACCGTTGTGCTGATGAGCTTAATTCAGTTTTTAACAGAAGCAGGCAAGATACATACATTAAAATCAGAGAATTATTAGTAGACTATCGCAAAGAAAAGAATCTACCACCTTATAAAGAACCCGCTGCGGATGGTTATTACATTGAAGATACTGGGGAAATGGGTATTACTATTAACTTTCCAGCAGCCCTTTCTGAACATCCGGAAATTTTTGAACAATACCTTTCTGAAAACCCGGGTTGTCTCATGCAGATCGGTCGTGAAAGCCCGGAGTTTCTGATATATCTCCTTACTACACAGCCGAAAGCACTTGAAAAATTCTTTTCTGAAAATCCGGGTTTTGTCAGTCGTCTCCGTCGTGAAGCCCCGGAGCTACTGGAACACCTCTTTTCTGAAAACCCGAACCTTCTCGAATCTTTATCCAGTGAATAGTCGTGGGGGGTGTAAGTTTCAGATGACAGAAGACAGACGACGGAAGACAGATGAATCTTTATCCAAGGAATAGTCATGGGTGTGTAACCCATGACTTACCTTGCATCTGTTCCGGTCAATTTCTTAGGTGCTTGGATATAACAGTCCTTGCTATGAAATGATTAACACCTTAAGTCAAATCCATTGATCTGCCAAATCAGGAGAGCCTCAAATTACAGGCAGGTTTTAAATGCCTTGTTTGTGATCATACGGAGAATTTTAACATTAACGCTGCGAGGAATATCTTAGCACCAAGACATGGTGTGTTATCCTGAATGACTCGTCCTTTTTGAGAAATTTGCGTTTTCGAAATATAAGAAGGAACTTCAGTTAATTAGTATTGTCTAACTTATTGTGATATCAAAACTCACAGTCGTTTTCAAACACAATTACTTACGGAGTTGTTTAGATATGGATATCCCAATGACTAGCATTCAGCAACCACTACATATTGATGTGAAGGTTTCAATTACACTGGATGAGAATGGTGCGATTTTTTTAGGTGTCGGTGTCAAAATCACTGAACCACAGTCACAAATGATTTCACAAGGATATAATCAGGCATCTGCTACTCCCTTAGCGGATCGAAACATTGATCTGTCTTCTCAGGCATATGACGCTGATCGAAGCGACTGTGGGAATAATTTCAATGCACAGAAAAGTACATCCCCTGATGACCCGGATACCGAATCTCAACCGTGCAAAACGATGAAAAGTGGTGCCATGGCTACCTCTACAGGCCGTGACAAGCTCGAAGAGTTTGTAGATAGACTCGTATCGGTCATTACAAACGCTGATAGTACCGACGCTGATATTGCAGAAGCTAAAAGGTTGATATCCGAGTATGGGGCCGATGAAATTTCCAAGTGCACAAGATCATTTCCTGTTGTTAATAATCTTTACTACTTTGCCATTACTCCTTTTGCTCTTGCCTGCAGATTCGGAAAACTGGATTTAGTGAAGGCTCTGTATGTGAATCAGGAACAATTAGATCAGACGTTTGATGTAGTCAATGGAACTAGTGGGCGAACAGCACTCATGCTTGCAGTGATTGGCAGACATGCAAATGTTGTGGAGCAATTATTAAGGTGGGAAGCCAACACTGAAATTGTTGATGGAGCGGGCCATTGTGTTGACTTTCTTAATAGTGCGTTTAGTCACAAAGATAATGGCGCTTCATTCTCTGCAATCAAAAAATTACTCACAGACTATCGTAATGAAAGGAATTTACCACCTTTTAGAGAACCCGATGTTGCAATTGCCTTCCTTCCTGACTCTGGAGTAACAAATATTGAGATAAATAATAATATACCTCCTTCTCATGCCCAGTTTATTATCAGAGCTATGTTAGAGAGATAATCATGGGTGTATAACCCATGACTTTTCTTGCATCTACTCCAGTTAACTTCTTAAATGCTTGAATCTAACAGCTCTTGCTATGAAATGATTAACACCTTAAGTCAAATCCATTGATCTGCCAAATCAAGAGAGCCTCAAATTACAGTCAGGTTTTAGTTTTTTAGGTGTCTTCTCGTTAATCTCTGCTATGATTGCTCTGCAGTCAATAATAATGAGGTTTGACCGATGACCGTAGAAAAGGCAGAGATAGCCGAGTTAAAAGATGAAGTTCATTCCCTCCAAGACCGCATTGGGCAATACGACAAGCTTTTGCTTGGTATGGAAGGCACAATGTCGCTAATACTTGAAGAACAGATGGGTTACAAAAGAGATTTATATATCTTCAAACAAGATGTCAACAAGCGCTTCGACAAGTCTGAAGAACTGCTCATAACAATCGTAAACCACCTGGCCAAAAAGTAACACGCCACCTAACGAATCACCTGACGGGGACAGCTATGCTGCCAGTCAGCTCTGCGGTTAGGTACTCAACCATACGAAATCATATTTACTGACTCATTGTTCAGGCACTCGCGGCAACTGATCCTGGATTGCTCTAACTCCTGCATCCATGCAGTCCTGCTGCGTTGCGACTCTGGTCACATAGCTTCCTATGTTCCCGTCGTTGTGCCTTGCAGAGCATCTGCCCAATAAGCCAGAAATATTCGATTCCGTACGGATGAGTACTTATACCCCTTCCAACAGATGGGAAATAGTTGTATGGGAACAGAGTTTCCAGCGTTAGAAGCACTTTTGGGATGGCTGTTTTTTTCAGACCAATCTACCGTTGTGCTCATCCGAACATGGGTAGACGCAGCACATAACCACGGGTTGATGGCTGAATACGTGGCTGACCACTTTTGTAAAGAAACAGCGATACAAATAATTATGAATTGGGTAGATCACTATTTTTGAGGTAGCACCTGAGACGCTTTTGAACTTAAAACGATTATTACGGTCAATAACAGTGAAATATCAAGAAAACCATTGAGGATATATCAATGCAACCCACTGGATCTGGATCAGATCTTCGCCAAATGCCAACCTTACGTCGATTTGACGAAAAAGACACGGCTGCTCCACCGGCAAAGAAATCATGCTTGCGGCAAGTTGAAGGAAACGCAGCAGCCGGGAAATCTCTGCCATCCAGTTGCAATAGTGGTTGTTTTGATGATACGGAGACGATATTTAACCATACAATGGTTCTTTTAAAAGCCAGAAAGACCAGGGTAGTGCCCGGAGAAAATTATTCAAACATCATAAAAAGCCTGTCATCTTTCAGCGACTTGATATCTTCTGAACTTCTCCGTTTTACTCAGAATAATGGGAACCCTTTTACTAATGGACAAGAAGCGATGTATTCCCCTGAATCTCCGGATTCAGAAAGAGCAACAACACCATCATCTCCAGGCACTGAATCCACTCCCGGTATCAAAACCTCAACAGCAGGCGTGGTTCACGGTACCGGTGTCATTGCTACCCGGAGCTTCAAAAAGGATGAGGAAGTATGTGACTACGAAGGACCATTGGTGTACAGAATCCGTAATTCTTGTACCCGCAAATATCATGTCTTTACGATGAACACTGTGAACAGTAAGGTCGAATTCCCGGAAAATGACTCCTTTGTCGTATGGTCGGGCGCGTCTATTGCAAAATCTGGCAGACCGGCCATTGAAATTGGTCGTGACGGTAATAAGGATATCCGATTCCTTAATCACTCCAAGGATCCCAATATCGTTATACGCTATTCAGGCAGTATGACTGTAAAATGGGGGGATCAGGACAGTCTTCAACTGAGAGTTGTCACTACAAAAGATATTAAACCAGGAGAAGAACTTTTATTCGATTACGATAAAAATAAGGAAGACTCTGAAATAGACTTCAGCAAGTCAGATGTGGAAAAAACAACCGAAGAACAAAGAAACAAGATAATCGACAGGGTTAAAAAGCTGAATCTAAAAGATTTACACGCTGGGGAAAAAAGATCAGCAAGAACGATGAACAAAGAGATTATACTGCCAGAAGAACTTGCTGATGAAATTGATGAGATCATAGAAACACTACATGAGATTCACAGAGCAAATGATGCACCCGCAACTCTTGCTGACATTGATACAGAATTAGCTCTCTCTCAGAAGATCCTTCTCAAAATCATTTTTTCTGATAAATCTTCAATTTTAAATGATCTGGCTTCACATCTATTTTCGGGGAAAACCGGACCACGAAAAAAAACTTTTATAGATAAATTAACGCCTAAAAGTATTGAAGAATTGAAAAAGCATTTAACGAATACAATTTTTAATGGAAAACAAACCTGGGTTACCGTTTCACAATTAAAATCGAGAAACTTCTTCTTATAGCAGAACAAAAAAAACGGCAGTTGATATCAATCATCTGCCGTTTTTTCAAAGACTTTTAAAAGCCATTCAGAGCAATGATTTCCAAGTACTTATCAGTCCAGAATTTCTTCAGCCGCAGCAACAATATTTTCTACAGTAAACCCGAAGTATGGGAAAAGGTCACCGGCCGGCGCAGACTCACCATAAGTGGTCATGCCGATTATCCGTCCGTCCAGACCAACGTACTTGTACCAGAAATCAGCTGCTGCGGCTTCAATCGCGATACGGGCAGGGACTTCCAGAGGCAGAACACTCTGCTTGTATTGCGCATCCTGAGCATCGAAGACGTCAGTAGATGGCATGGATACCACGCGAACCTTGCGACCCTCGGCAGTCAGGGCAGCTTCAGCGTTCATGGCCAGTTCCACTTCAGAACCGGTAGCGATCAGGATCAGTTCGGGAGTGCCTTCGCAATCCTTCAGTACATAACCACCACGGGCAATGTCGGCCACCTGATCAGCTTCACGGTGCATACAGGGCAGCCCCTGACGGGAGAAGATCAGTGCAGTAGGGCCATCTTCACGCTCGATCGCATGTTTCCAGGCCACCGCCGACTCAACGGTGTCACAGGGTCGCCAGGCATTCACGTCTGGTGTCATGCGCAGGCTGGCAATCTGTTCTACCGGCTGGTGAGTAGGGCCGTCTTCACCCAGACCAATCGAGTCGTGAGTGTAAACCAGAATAGCGCGCTGCTTCATCAGAGCGGCCATACGCACAGCATTGCAGGCGTATTCCATAAAGACCAGGAAGGTGGCACCGTAAGGGATAAAACCGCCGTGCAGGGCAATACCATTCATCATCGCGGTCATGCCGAATTCACGCACACCGTAGAAGACATAGTTGCCGCTGGCGTCAGCAGGTTTAACGCCTTTGGAACCGCTCCACAAGGTCAGGTTTGAGCCCGCCAGGTCAGCAGAACCACCCAGCAGTTCAGGCAACAAAGGACCAAAAGCATTCAGAGTATTCTGGGAAGCTTTACGACTGGCCACTTTCTCACCTTCTACCTGACAGGATTTGATGAAATCATCGGCCTTTGCAGAGAAGTCAGCAGGCAGTTCGCCTTTTTGACGACGAAGGTATTCAGCAGCCAGTTCCGGGTGAGCAGCCTGGTAGGTAGCAAACTTTTCGTTCCATGCGCTTTCTTTGGCAGCACCGGCTTCTTTGGCATCCCATTGGCTGTAGATGTCGGACGGGATTTCAAAAGCAGGGTGTTCCCAACCCAGACGCTCGCGGGTCAGTTTGATCTCTTCGTCACCCAGAGGTGCACCATGGCAATCTTCCTTGCCTTCCTTGTTGGGAGAACCAAAACCGATGACAGTCTTGCAGCAGATCAGGGTAGGTTTGGTTTTTTCAGCACGACCGGCCTCAATAGCAGCACGAATCGCTTCCGGATCGTGACCGTCAACATTTGGAACAACGTGCCAGTTGTAGGATTCGAAACGCTGAACGGTGTTGTCGGTGAACCAGCCTTCTACTTCGCCATCAATAGAGATGCCGTTGTCGTCGTAGAAAACGATCAGTTTGCCCAGTTCCAGAGTCCCTGCCAGCGAGCACACCTCGTGGGAGATACCTTCCATCATGCAGCCGTCGCCCATGAAGACATAGGTGTTGTGGTCAACAATTTCGTGACCTTCACGGTTGAACTGTGCAGCCAGGGTCTTTTCAGCAACAGCCATACCCACAGCATTGGCAATACCCTGCCCCAGAGGACCGGTAGTGGTCTCGATGCCCGGAGCGTAACCATACTCAGGGTGGCCTGCGGTTTTGGAGTGCAACTGGCGGAAGCTCTTGAGGTCTTCAACAGACACATCGTAACCGCTCAGGTGCAGCAGAGAGTAAAGCAGCATGGAACCATGACCGTTGGACAGAACAAAACGGTCACGGTCAGCCCATTGGGGGTTAGCCGGGTTGTGATTCAGATAATCACGCCATAATACTTCAGCAATATCAGCCATACCCATTGGGGCACCGGGGTGTCCGGACTTGGCTTTCTGTACAGCGTCCATACTCAGGGCGCGGATGGCATTGGCTAGCTCACGACGTGAGGACATAGGAATCAGGGCTCCGAAGATCCAGTCTGTTTTAAAATTGGCGCTATTCTAATGCCTTCAGTCGGAAACTGAAATCGCTATATATGACTATCCTGAATCACCTGAACATTTTACTGATACCCTCGACTCTGAAAATATCGGGTGTCTTCAAGGCTGTCTGGACCAGACGCGGATTTTATCGATTTCCTCTTTATCAATGCTCAGGGACTCCAGGAATTCCTGATGTGCCTGCGGCTCCATTTTTTCAAACTGCTGATGCCAGCTTTTCATATCCTCCTCGCTGAACCCGGCCGCTTTCATAATCTCTACCCAACGATCTTTGTTGACCATATTTTGCTCCAGTAATGAAGGTTGTTTAAGAAGCAACACGATAGCCTTTTGCTGTTGACGCAACTTCTGGATCTCGTGCTCAAGAGCCATCAGCTGGCCACGCAAAATGCGTTCCTGCTCCATTTCGTCTTCACCGTCGAGAAGCCGTACAATATTGCTGATCGGTATTCCGAAAGCACGATAAGCCATAATCGCTTCAAGGCGCTTGATTTCATATTGCCCATACCATCGGTAGCCATTCCCGGATCGAGTGTGAGGCATTAACAGACCTTCACGCTCATAGTAGAGAATGGTAGTACGTGATATATCGAACATTCTGGCCAATTGGGTAACCGTAAGCATCTGGCCTCTCCGGTGAATTCGCGGTCAATTCTCAGCCCTACACTAATAGACGAGTCAACGGAAAATCAAAGCAAATTCATCCGGGTCAACTAAGGTTATTGCTTGCATCCAATTTGCACACTCAATTTGCATTGTCGCGGTGATAAACCCACTCGGCAGGTCGACATAGGTTAAATCACCCCGTCCCGTATGAATATCTATATCAAAAAGTTTTGATATACCATGTACTGCTTGCTAGACTTCCGCCCTGGATAGACGGAATAGGATCTTCTGGCCGTCTGCGAGAAGTCAACGGTGCAGCGGTGAGGAGCCTTGCGTGTCGGAATCAGGATCAGTCGAACAGCTTGCCGCTCTGGGAAAAGCCTATGGCGACGTACTGAGGCTTGAAATCCTGAGAGTTCTGAGCACAGACTCTTTCGGGGTGCTTGAACTCAGCAGCCTCTTCGATATGCGTCAGCCTGCCATGAGCCACCATCTCAAGGTTCTCTCTCAGGCCGGACTTGTGAGTACCCGCAAGGAAGGTAATACCATTTTTTACCGCCGGGCGCTGCCCCCTCCGGAAGGAATCAGTAGTGATGTCATGCGTTCCCTTTTTTCAGCGGTCGACACTTTGTCGTTGTCGCCTTCCCTGACCGGTCGTCTATTAAAAGTCAGAGGCCAAAGGGCGGAGCAATCCATGGCGTTCTTTGCCCGTAATGTGGATCAGTTTCGTCAGCATCAGGAACTCATTGCTGATCATGATCTCTACGCCCGATGTGTGGCCGACGTTCTGGAAAAAACTGAACTGCCTGACCATCAGCGGGTGTTGGAGCTGGGACCGGGTGAGGGCGATTTCCTGGCAACGCTGAGTGAGAATTTTCAGCGGGTCTATGCTGTGGACAATTCCGCAGAAATGCTGGCCATCAGTCAACAGAGGGTAAAAGAGCGGGGTCTGAAAAACGTTGAGTGCATTCATGGGGAAATAGATACCCTGAATGCGCTGGAAGGTCAGTTTGACTGCATAGTGGCTAACATGGTGTTACACCATGTAGCCAGCCCTTCTGGTATTTTCACCCGCGTTTCAGAACTGTTGAAGCCCGGTGGCAGTATGCTGGTCAGTGAACTCAGCAGTCACAATCAGGATTGGGTGCGGGAATCCTGTGGCGATTTGTGGCTTGGATTCAGTGTTGAAGACCTTGACGGTTGGGCACTGGATGCAGGTCTGGCAATAGGTGAGTCCCAGTATCTGGGGCTGCGTAATGGTTTTCAGATTCAGGTCAGGCGGTTTTTTAAACCCTGGGCTGAATAGTTTCAAGAGGCGAAAGACGACTATGGCAGATTACACGCTATTCACTTCCGAGTCGGTTTCCGAAGGTCATCCGGACAAGATTGCCGACCAGATTTCCGACGCTATTCTGGACGCCATCCTCAAGGATGATCCGGAAGCCCGTGTCGCGGTTGAAACCATGGTAAAAACCGGCATGGTGATTGTAGCGGGTGAAGTGCGTACCGACACTTACGTTGATATCGAAGAACTGGTTCGTAAAGTGGTCACTGACATTGGTTACAACCATGGTGACCTCGGCTTTGACGGTGATTGTGTGGCCGTTCTGAATGCTATTGGCAAACAGTCTCCGGACATCGCTGTCGGTGTTGATGAAACAGATGGGCATGAACAGGGCGCGGGTGACCAGGGTCTGATGTTTGGTTACGCGACCAATGAAACACCGGTACTGATGCCTGCCCCTATCTACTATTCTCACGCGTTGGTTAAGCGTCAGGCCGAGCTGCGTAAAAACGGTACCCTGCCCTGGTTGCGCCCGGATGCCAAAAGCCAGGTCACCATGCGTTACGACAGCGAAGGCAAAATACAAAGTGTGGACGCCGTGGTGCTGTCGACACAGCACCACCCTGACATCTCCCAGGAAGAACTGCAGAAAGAAATTCTGGAAAAAGTCATCAAGCCGGTTCTGCCTGCGCAATGGCTCCATGAAGAGACCCGTTACCACATTAATCCAACCGGTATTTTCGTGATTGGAGGCCCGGTAGGTGATTGTGGTCTGACAGGGCGCAAAATCATTGTAGACACCTACGGTGGTATGGCTCGTCACGGTGGCGGTGCCTTCTCTGGCAAGGACCCGTCAAAGGTTGACCGTTCTGCTGCTTACGCAGGTCGTTACGTGGCCAAGAACGTTGTGGCTGCTGGCCTGGCTGACAAGTGCGAGATCCAGGTATCTTATGCGATTGGCGTTGCCGAGCCCACGTCTATCTCTATTGATACTTTCGGTACTGGCAAGATTGTTGATACCAAAATTGAAGAGCTGGTTCGTGAGCATTTCGATCTGCGTCCTAAAGGTCTGATCGATATGCTGGACCTGAAGCGTCCAATTTATCAGGCTACTGCGGCATACGGTCACTTTGGTCGTGAAGAGGAAGAATTTTCCTGGGAGCGCACCGACAAGGCTGACGCATTGAGAACTGCAGCAGGTCTGTAATCGATACATTTAATAAAAGGGCTGCTTTGTGCAGCCCTTTCAGCTTTTGTATAAATGCCGGTTCAGCAACTGATCACACATTCTGTCCAATTCTGTTAAACCTTCCTTCCGAGTCTGTTGACCGACGATTTTACAATGGAATTTTTGTTGTCCCGCGTTAACTCCTGAAAGCCTGTTGATTTGGTTCATATCAGGCTAAAGGTACGTACCGGGCGCCATATTTTTGTGCTATTGTCCATGCCAATTCTACCCTTCAGTACTGTTGTCTCATCCAGACAGCAGTCAATCTTCATTGACCCCGTGCATAGGGAGAGACCCTGATGAACCTATTGAAAATGACCGACCTGGATCTGGCTGGCAAACGAGTCCTGATCCGTGAAGACCTCAACGTTCCGGTCAAAGATGGCAAAGTCACCAGCGATGCACGAATCCTTGCTTCTCTGCCCACCATTAAGCGCGCTCTGGAATCCGGTGCCAAAGTCATGGCAACCTCTCATCTGGGTCGTCCGACAGAAGGTGAGTACGACAAACAGTTCTCCCTGAAGCCTGTTGCAGACTACATTGGCAACCTGCTAGGCAAAGAGGTTCGCCTGATCAAAGACTGGGTCGACGGTGGTTTTGACGTTGCCGAGGGTGAACTGGTCATTCTTGAGAACGTGCGTTTCAACAGGGGTGAAAAGAACGATGATGAAGCACTGTCTAAAAAAATGGCAGCCCTGTGCGATGTCTATGTAATGGATGCATTCGGTACCGCACACCGTGCTCAGGCATCCACTCACGGCGTGGGTAAATTTGCTGAAATTGCTTGTGCAGGCCCCCTGCTGGCGGGTGAACTGGATGCCCTGGGTAAAGCCTTGGGAAACCCTGAGCGTCCAATGTGTGCCATCGTGGGTGGCTCCAAAGTTTCCACCAAACTGACGGTACTGGAATCCCTGTCTGACGTCTGCGACCAGCTGATCGTGGGCGGCGGTATCGCCAACACCTTTCTCGCTGCTGCCGGTCACAATGTCGGTAAATCCCTTTACGAAGAAGATCTGATCCCTAATGCCAGGGCACTGATGGAAAAGGTTAACGTACCTATGCCTGTAGATGTAATTTGCGGTAAGAAATTTGATGAAAATGAAACCGCTGTCGTTAAACAGGTATCAGAAGTAGAAGACGACGACATGATCTTTGACGTAGGCCCCCAAACCCAGAAACTGTTCAATGAAGTTCTGAAGTCCTCTAAAACCATTCTTTGGAATGGCCCTGTGGGTGTCTTTGAATTTGACCAGTTTGGTGAAGGCACTCGCTCCATGTCTCTGGCCATAGCCGAGTCTGACGCTTTCTCTATCGCCGGTGGAGGTGATACTCTGGCCGCAATCGACAAGTATGGAATTAAAGACCGGGTATCCTACATATCTACGGGCGGCGGTGCCTTCCTGGAGTTTGTAGAAGGCAAGAAGCTCCCGGCAGTGGCGATGCTGGAAGAAGCCTGTCAGTAAAATAATGCTCTCTGAATTTTAGGCAGTCAGACACCTTCTGACTGCTTTTCCAGAATCTGAAGTGATGCAACTGGTCAGTGATGACGCTCTGAAGTTTGATCTGTTTCTATCTGCTGATAATGTAAAGACGGCAGAACTGGAACAACAGGATAGGATTTTAGCAAAATCGCCTTATATCCCCACCCTCGATTGGGCGAGGGTTTACGGCGATTTTGCTAATGCTTCGATTTGGCAGAGCCAGCCATTAAACAGCTGGCATCGCTCCCGCATTATGCCCAAACCGATCTCCAATGCAGCCAGTACCCCCATTAATGGTTTTTCATAACCGGGTACAAGGCGTTCGATGTGCTTACTGGGGGCGGTTTGTGGGCTGTTATTGATGGCTTAGGGTGTCGCAAAGTCTCGGGCAATTTCAGCGAAAGAGTTTGCCAGATCAGGTTTATCCATCCCTTCTGCCATTTTTGTCGGATCACTGAACAGCAGTGCCTCAAACTCATACATCTGCACATAAGGAATAAACCGGCGCATAGCATCAGCTCCCAGTTTTTCGGTGAGCCTTTCCATGAGTTCCGTTTGCAAACTTTGGGCTTTACCTTCTATCGATGATTGCGCGTTAAGGCTGTTTTTACCGGGAAAAAACTCCGGCAAACCGTAAAAATCGAAGAACGTGGTGCAATAGCAGGCCCTGTCACTAGAGAGCCGTTTTTGTACATCAGGATAAAGGCGGTCAAACTTGAAATTTCCGCCTTTATGCCCGGGCCTACCAATCAGAGCGGGTCTGAGATAGATACCCTTGCATGCAAAAGGCTCCACCAGAAGATCGTTAACAAACGCTTCTTCGGTTTGCCCTTCGCAAATGATATGAACATTGATTGGAGATTGAGAACTCATTTTGATGGTCTACCACCGAGAATGTTTTTCTCCCACAGTTCACCTACGGAGTAATCTTCCAGCCAACTCTCAAACTTATCCGCATCCAGACGCTTAAAGATAGAGGCACCATTTTCCCGTTCCACCACAATCAGTTCATCCAGCTTAAACTCATTAAGCAAGGGTACGGATTGGGTAGAAATAATCACCTGCATCCGTTTCGAAGCAGAGCGCAATAAGGCGCCCAGCAGATTAATGGCGTAAGGGTGCAGACCCAACTCCGGCTCATCAATAATAATGGTGGAGGGCGGATTGGGTTGCAGTAATGCTGTCACCAGACAAATAAAGCGAATAGAACCATCAGAAAGTTGGCTAGGCCACAGCGGGTAATCGCTACCGGTTTGCCGCCAAAGCAGGCGAATCTGCTCTTCGCCAGAAGATAACTGGGTTGGTTTCAGCACAAAGTCGTCAAAGAACGGCACAGCCAAGCGGACTGTTTTACAAATTTGGTTGTAGACGTCTGGGATTTCCGTTTTGAGTCTAAATAGATAAGCCGCCAGGTTGGCTGCATCTGGACGCAGATAGTCATTGTCATGCACGGCACCCAGGCGTTTAATCGCTGCAGTTTCGCTGGTGTCGTGAAAATGAAAAACTTTCCAGCCGGATATCGCCGCATAACAAAATGAAGCAACGGTTGATTTCGCTTGAGTCTCTTTTTTTAAGTTGGACTCTTTGTGACCAGAACCTAAATTTGGACGAGCCACTCCATACAGTGGTCCGTTAAAATAGAGTTCTTCCCGGCAAAAGGTAAGGCCATCGTCTGATGTGGGTTCCAATTCGGCTGTATAGCGATTCAGACTGAAGTGAATTGCTGTCTGAAGGCGAGCCGTCTCCTTCACCCCATAACTCAACACCCGATCAGCCCCACCTTGCTTACTCACCCAAACCTGCAACCGCTCTTCCACCAGTTCATGCAGCATCCGAAAGTAACTGACAAAGTTACTCTTGCCCACACCATTGGCACCGATAAGCACATTCAGGCGGGTCAGTCGGAGATCGTCCAGCTGACGGATAGATTGGAAACCCCGGATGGTCAGCGTATCTATCATACTCACCCGCACTCTCCCTCGCGTTCCGCTTATCCGCCAAGCTTACATGATGATCGTTTATCCGGTCACCTTCTTTTTCGCCGTACTCCAAGCCCAGCTCATACCACGGGGCGAAGGCCAGATCGTTACCACCGTCGTTGGTCCATTTGAGATTGGCAGTGGCGTATCTTTTCGGCAAGCCCCATCTCTTTATCTAAACTGAGCTCGAGGCTCAGAAAGCCATGGGGACGCCCTCTGTTAGTACTGAAATATCAATATTTTTTGGAGACCTCACATATACCCGCCCGATTCAGGGTACCGCAAAACCTTGCAGAGTGAGTCTGTCAATAACAGTCTTTGAACAGTCAGATATCTTCTGACTGTCCTTTCCCTCAATCTGAACTAGGCTCTATAGCTCGCTCACTGAGTTCTGGAGAAAAATCTTGTTTTATATCTGCTTTGTTAAATACCTTAAAACTTCCTTTGAATACAAAGCTATTTCTGGCTTACCTATTCACGCTTTCATTGTTGGGTGCCTGCTTTCCATCAGCCCCCCATCAAACGCTGATACCATCAGGGTGGCTGTCGCATCGAATTTTTATCATGTTCTGGAGATCTTGAAAGATCAGTTCCAGTCACGGTTCGGGCATACCCTGGAGCTGACTTTTTATGGATCTTCAGGGGGCCTGAAGACGCTGGTCAGTGATGACTCTGAGAAGATTGATCTGTTTCTATCTGCTGACAACATAAATACGGCAGAACTGGAGCAACAGGGTAAGGTTTTACAAAATTCCAGAAAGATTTATGCACAGGGGTTGTTGGCATTCTGGCACGGCCAGAATGTCGTGGTAGAACCTGACGATATAAAAACCTACATCAGAGAAACCGACCCACCAGCCATCTACATTGCAGAGCCGGTTTATGCCCCGTACGGGCATGCAGCTAAATCAGTCCTTGAGAAATATGGTCTTTATCAAACGCTCAGAGACCAGAATAAATTGGTTATCCGCCGCTTTGTCAAAACGATATGGAAGCTTATAAAAGATACTACCCGTGCAGGTTTCGTGGCTGCTTCCCTGGTAACAAAAACCGACAGCAATGGCAATAAAATTGACTTACCTGTAGGTATAACAATGGTCCCGCAAAAACTATATACGCCATTGCTTCAGGAACTGGTCATTCTCAAGGCCACAGAGCATGAAGCTGCCGCCAGAACTCTGGTGGATTTCCTGCTGTCCGATGAAATTCAAGAGTTTATTGCCGCCAATGGTTATCAGAGAGCACCTGTCGAAATAGAAGGTTCAAGCCGTGCACTCAGTCCCGCAGTGTCTCTCCACAAACGCCATTCACGCTACCCCAAGGCCGCGCTGGTTATCGTCTGGTTAAATACAGCAATGTGGATGTTAAGCGGTGCATAGTTCGACCATGGGAATTATAATGAGGCACTTTTAATAGACATCGAGATGTGGCTGCTCAGATCGAAGTGCAATCAGTTCAATAGCCGTTACTGATGTGACAGTTAGCGCGTGACCGTTAAAAGTCACTGTCAGATGGTTCCGCATCAGGTTATTTGCACTTTCGTTTTATATAGCAGAAAGCATTCAGGGAATATGTATGCAGAATCAAGAGTGCTTGCAAGAGGGATGGTACCTGCTTAAAACCAGACCTCGCCAGGAGCAGAGAGCTCAGGAAAACCTCGAAACCCAGGGATTTGATGCATACGGCCCGATAGTAAAGGTTCGAGTCAGGGGCCTTTTGAAGGAAGAGATTCTCTTTCCCGGTTATGTATTTCTTTACCTGGACCTCAAGGATCTGGATCGTTTCCATAAGATACGCTCCACCCGTGGCGTCAGCGAGATCGTCTCTTTTAACCGGATTACCCGCCAGCTCCATAAAGATGGTCGCCTGAGCAAAAGTCAGGAGCAGGATGTGCAAGTCCTGCTGCCAAAACCTATCCCTAATGGCCATGAAGTGATCAAGGATATCCGGTTAATTGTCGAAACGCTTAATAGTCAGGCAGAAAGTGAAGGCACGGGCTCAGGCAGAGGGGTCAGCTTTAAAAAAGGTGACAAAGTCATTATGAATCATCCTCTCTATCAAAAACTGGAGATGACGTTTATAAATAACGTCGGTTCTGCTCGGGGTATGATTCTGGTGCAATACATCAAAATGCAGCGAAATACACAAGGCGATACCGTCTGTGAAGTCGTTTCCGAGAAGCAAATAGAAGTCAGGCTCGAGGATCTGGAAAAAGCCTGATGAAAGGTGCAACCCGTTCAGGATTAACGATAGCCCTGAGCCCAACATAGGAACAAAGCACCCTATGCTGAATCCTGAAAACCTTAAGGAACAGATCAAACCTCTGGTTTTTCCTCCGGGAGCCCGGGATTCAATCGCTGGCCAGAATCCGGACATCAAAGCATACCTTGATTTCTATGGTATCAATTTTGAAGCCGGATCAGCGGATATTCGCCACTCGATGGGCTCGATCGACAGCTGCAACTACAAGGTGGCCTGCCATCTGTTTGAGAAGTCCGATGCCAAAGGCACTTTTTTTCTTCTTCATGGTTACTACGACCATGTTGGACTCTTCGCCCGAATCATCCGCTTCCTGCTGGAGCAGGGCTTCAATGTTCTGGCCTATGACCTGCCCGGTCATGGGCTCTCCAGCGGCAAGCCCGCCACTATCCCGGATTTTTCTGTTTACACTCTGATTCTTGAAGACATACTGATGTATTGTGAAGGCAACCTGCCCAAACCCTGGCACGCTTTTGGCCAGAGTACAGGGTGCGCGATCCTGACAGACTGCCTGATCAACCGGGAGGCCGATAATAAGGCCAGTCCCTTCCAACAGGTCATTTTATCCGCTCCCCTGGTCAGGCCCTGGAAGTGGACACTGGGACGATTACAGCTGCAACTGGCGAAACTGTTTATTACCCAGTTGCCCCGAACTTACACCCGGAATTCCAGAAAAAAATCGTTTCTGGAGCTGTCCCACAACGATCCTCTGTCCGCCACCATTCTGCCCATACAATGGGTACTGGCGATGGATCGCTGGATCAGGCGCATTGAGTCCAGCAAGATAAAATCATCGGTCAGCCCACTTATTCTGCAGGGTACATTCGACCGTACGGTCGATGCCAAACACAATATTCCTGTACTTGAGAAGCTCTATACCCAGCCCAGTGTCTACTATTTAGAAGATGCCCGACACCACTTGCCCAATGAGCTGGACGAAACCATTGATGATTACCTGAACTGGTTGACCAGCAAACTGAATGCCCAATCAGCCTGAGGTCAGTTTTTCTGTCAGTCCCAAAGTTTTAAAACTTGCCATATAGTCATTGAGATAAAAATTTTGCATATATCATCAACCTAAAGGTGGCAACGATGGCTCAGGGTACTGTCTTTGTTAACAACCGGACACAGGCTATTCGACTCCCCGCAGAAACCCAATTTCCTGATGGCGTCAAAAAAGTCAGCGTCAGGGTTCGTGGCAATGATCGAATTCTCTCTCCTTTGGGAAAGACCTGGGACTCATTCTTTAATGCAGACCCTGCAGAAGGCGTCACCGATGAGTTTATGGCTGAACGAGCCTCTCAGGATCAGAGAGATCGAGAGGAATTCTGATGTTGAAGTTCTTAAGTACTCAGCCATACGGAATCGAATATTTCTGGCTTATTGGACAGGTGCTCTGCAAGGCGCAACGACGGGAACATAGCAAGCTATGTGACCAGAGTTGCAACGCATCACGACTGCATGGATGCAGGAGCTAGAGCAACGCAGGAGCAGTTGCCGCGAGTGCCTGAACAATAAGTCAGAAAATATGATTTCGTATGGTTGAGTACTTACTCTCGATTTACGTGATAAAACGCAGGTCAACGGAACTGGAATATCCGTGCACTCGTGCGGCGGCGGCAAAGTAAACAATAGAAAATGTTCAAATCTGCCAGTCAGAATTAAAAGTGTTTGCAGAACTTTTTGAGGGGATGGCAAGGGTTGAGCGCCTGGAACATATACTCCGGGGCGCCCGAAGGTGTGCTTACTCGATTACTTTGATTTCCTGAACAGACTGATCAGACAAAGCATATAAGCTGCAATATAAACGCCAAAGATAAACGTCATCCAGTGAGCCATATTCATTCCCAGGAATAGCCAGCCATCCTGCCCGCAGAAACCGGACGGCAGGAACATTTGAGGCCACCAATCATAAAGCGGCAGATCGAATGGGAAGCTAGGCAGAGCCTTGCAGGTCATGAACAAGTCTGCAGACGTGTAGTAGCCCAGCATTTTGATCGAAGCATCCAACCCATAGGCAGCACCGGCAATCCAGATGATGTATCCGAGACCTCTTGCCAGTTTGTTTCGTGGCGCCACCAGCAGGATCAGGGCTGCAAGGCCAATGAGCAATACAGCCAGACGCTGATAAACACAAAGTTCACAAGGGTCCAAATACATGACGTACTGAAAATAAAGGGCTACAGACTCCAGAAAAACAGCCGTCAGCAGCATGATCAGCCAGGTGGTTCTGGCATTCTGCCAGTCACGGATAGCCCCAAGAGGATCCGTTCTGAAATCAGTCCAGAGATGAGAGAGTTTCGTCAAAACAGCGCTTCTCCAAAAGCCTGTATATTGTTCTGAGTAGGTTGGAGACTCAACTTGGAGTCCGACAGCTAAAGATACTGCATGTCCCTGTTGAGTGTAAGACACATTACAAGAAACTGACGGGATCAATTGTTTCCATAGGAGCTGTTTATCGACATTTTCAGAAGACTTCAAAGCAATTAAGAAATTCTCTCCCGACTTCTGATTTACAGTCTAAAACATATCCAGAGAATCAACTCAACATATGCTCTATACGAGACGCTTTTATGAGAATCCATACAGTCATTGATGAAACGCTCATGCGTGATGCCCTTGAAATAACCGGGTTAAAAACGAAGCGTGAGGCTATTGAAAAAGGACTCAGGCTTTTGATCAAGCTGAGCAGGCAAGAATTGATCAGACAATATCGTGGAAAGCTTAACTGGGAAGGCGATCTGGATTGCCTGAGAGTTGACGATGACTAACCCTTGAAACCGGGCCTGCGGCCCGGCTAAATCAAACTCAGTAAAGAACCCGGCAACGAATGGTGCCGTCGATTTCTTTCAGCTTCTCCAGCGCAATGTCACTGTGATCGGCATCTACGTCAATGACCACATAACCCACGGATTCATTGGTTTGCAGGAACTGACCGCTGATATTGATATTGTTCAGGGAGAAAACCTTGTTGATGGCTACCAGAACTCCGGGGATATTCTTGTGAATATGCAGGATACGATGCTTGTCCGGATGCCCAGGCAATGAGACTTCAGGGAAGTTAACAGACGACAATGTTGTACCATTATCACTGTACATAACAAACTTCTCGGAGACTTCACGACCAATATTTTCCTGCGCTTCCTGAGTACTGCCACCCACGTGAGGTGTCAAAATGACGTTATCCAGTCCACGCAGAGGGCTGACAAACTCATCACTGTTAGAACGTGGTTCTTCCGGGAAAACATCGATTGCAGCCCCCAGCAACTTGCCCGTTTCAATCGCCGAAGCCAGGGACTGAATGTCGACAACAGTTCCGCGAGAAGCATTGATCAGAATACTGCCTTCCTTCATAGCCGCAAACTGCTCTTCGCCAAACATCCATTGAGTGGCGGGTGTTTCAGGAACGTGCAGGCTGACAACATCAGACATGGACAGCAGATCATTGAGACTGCCGACCTGACTGGCATTACCGATGGAGAGCTTGGTCACCACATCGTAGTAATAAACGTCCATGCCCATAGATTCAGCCAAAACACTTAGTTGGCTTCCGATACTGCCGTAGCCAATAATACCCAGCTTTTTACCGCGAATTTCATAGGAATTGGCGGCACTCTTCTGCCAGCCACCCCGGTGAGCAACGGCATTCTTTTCAGGCACACCCCGCAACAGAAGAATGGCCTCAGCCAGAACCAGCTCAGCAACAGAGCGAGTGTTGGAATAAGGTGCATTAAAGACCGGGATTCCCCGTGACGTAGCAGCATCCAGCTCTACCTGGTTGGTACCGATGCAGAAACAACCAACAGCGATCAGCTTCTGGGCTGCAGCAAAGACGTCTTCACTCAGCTGGGTTCGGGATCGAATGCCTACAAAGTGCGCTTCGGAAATCCGCTGCTTCAGCTCATCGTCTGGTAAGGACTTGGAAACATAATCAATATTGGTGTAGCCGGAAGCTTCAAGCACTTCCACAGCAGACTGATGAACCCCCTCCAGAAGAAGGAATCGAATCTTACTCTTGTCCAGGGAAATAGAGGGCATAACAATAGCTCGGATGTCTTTTAATCTACCTTGAAAAGTACTTCAGCCAAATCGAGTGGGAAATACTGTCAATGGCTGAATACAACCCGAGTCATCTGGTTTCAGAACCGACCGGGGTGTGGATAATAGCATAAAAAAGAGAAAAGCCCTTACCTTGAGTGTATGAATCAGATGTTCCTTGTCCAATCACCACTACAGGACTTAAACCTCGCGTGCAGAGCAGTTATTATGTGTTTTCTGTTTCAGACACCTATGCTTGATAGCGTAGTCAGAATCTGTCTGATAGCCTGAGACAATGCAGGATGTTGTTCGGAAAACTTGATCGCTTCCTGCTCGAGCTGTTCGTTGTAGTCCTGCAGAGGAATATCGCCCTCTGCCTGAGCCAGAGCCAGCTGCAGTTCATCGGTAATTTGCTTGAGAGCCCCTGCAGTACATTCGTCCACAGGCTGTCCTTCAAGCAGGTCATGCAGATTCTGGATATTCAGGTGGAGTTCTTCAGACATGACGTGCTCCTGTGATCAGGTTAATCTGGAAAACACAATATTTGTACTGTGAATGATAGCTTCAGCAGTCGTACCCGGCTGATAAATACTAGCGATGTGCCAGGCCATGAGCAAAATAAAAACACAAGAACAAACAAGCAAGAAGGACGCCCTATGAAGTACAGGCATCACTGGCTAAGTGGCGACCGCATTGATCTGCCGGCCGGCAAAGTGGTGTGTGTCGGCCGAAATTATGCCGAGCACATTCGGGAGTTGAACAATCCGCTGCCCGAGGATCCCGTGTTGTTTATCAAACCTTCAACATCACTGACAGCTCTGGAAATACCCTTTGCCATTCCCGTCGATCGCGGTGAAGTTCACCACGAAACAGAAATAGCAATTCTGATGGACACCCGACTCCAGAATGCCAGCGAGAATGAGAGCATTGATGCCATCAAGGCAATAGGGCTGGCATTGGATCTGACACTCCGGGATGTTCAGTCCCGGCTAAAAGAAAAAGGACTGCCATGGGAAGTGGCCAAAGCCTTTGATGGCAGCTGCCCCGTTTCAGGGTTTATTGCCAAAGAGCACCTGCCCGATCTCAATAACATTCACTTCAGCCTTAAAATTAATGGGCAGACACGTCAGGAAGACACTTCAGCCCATATGCTGACCTCAATTCCGGGGCTGATCAGCTACATAAGCCGTCACTTCACACTGGAACCCGGCGATATTGTCCTCACTGGCACTCCGGCCGGCGTTGGTCCTCTGAAGCAGGGAGATCGGCTTGAATTAGCTATTACTGACCGCTTTAGTCTGGCAACATCCTGCATCTGATCCTAAAGAACCCGGCACTTCTTCAGATATTGACTGTAGAGAAATCAGGCCACAGGCAAAGGAAAGCCAGTGTCAGTCAGGGAAACCTACAGCCTCCATATTCTGGTGGTGGAAGATAGCCAGGTAAACCAGATGGTGGTCAAAAAGCTGCTTGAAAAATTGGGCTGCAGCTGCAAAGTGGCCCAGAATGGTCAGGAAGCACTGGACATTCTTGAGACTTCAGAGGCCTTCAACCTGATTCTCATGGATTGCATGATGCCCATCATGGGTGGTCTGGAAGCCACTGAAAAAATCAGAGCCTCCGGGCAACACTATGCCGGAATACCGGTTATCGCTTTCACAGCCAACACCTCGGAATCGGATAAGATTGCCTGTAAGTCTGCCGGTATGGACGATTTTCTGGACAAACCTGTTTCACTTGCATCTTTATCAGAAAAGCTGGTTCTTTGGAACCAAGACTGAAACTGCCTCAAATCCTAAGGGCTTTTGGCGCTCTGGATTCGAGACGTTCTGCCCTGTGTATCAATGGCTACAAAAACCATATTGGCTTCAGTCAGCTTGGCGCGACCGCGTTTATCTTCCACCCAGGCTTCAACGACCACCCGAATTGACGTTTTGCCGACCTCTGTCACCCGGGTGAACAGCGCAAGAATATCACCCATTTTAACTGAGCGCATAAAACTCATACTGCCGATACTAACGGTGACAACACGTCCTGTGGCAATCTTTCTGGCCATGATTGCGCCAGCCTGATCAATCTGCATGGCCACCCAGCCACCAAAGACATCGCCTGTCGTATTAACAGATTGGTAGTCTGCCAGCACTTTCAGCGTCAGTTCTCCCTGAGGTCCGGGAGCAAGATCATTGTTCAGTTCCATATTGTTCTCTAGCACTTGATGTTTTTATTTTTTTGGCGCAACCGACTCTGAAAATCCTTATATATAATGTCAGTTGTTTCTTGCGCCCGGGATCTTCCTGATCGTGAAGCTTTTCCAGCTAAAGGTATTTTACTTCTCTTCTCAGTTAGCGTTGTAGCTAAAACACTCAGCGAATAGAAACTGGCACAGGAGGCATGCTTTGCAAGCCGGGCTCGTACCTGTCTTGGCATTTCATCAGTAATCTACAATCAAGTTGGAATTAAAGTCAGTGATTTTACATTATGACTATTGCGAATATAAAGCTTCACTGTCGTTCATATAACTGTCACATTTTCATCTTATAGTTCTTGCCAGTAAACAAATGCCTGTAGCTGTATAAGAGAGGCTAAAAAATCCCTTTAGGAGAGATACGAATGAAGCTTAAAGCTCTAATAACAACAATTGCCCTTGCGACCGGAATCCAGGCTGCCTCTGCCAGTCAGATTGACGCTGAGATCCCCACTTATAAGAAAGCCAGTGGTGTATCAGGCAATCTGTCCAGTGTCGGCTCTGACACTCTGGCTAACCTGATGACTCTGTGGGCAGAAGATTTCAAGCGTGAATATCCTAATGTGAACGTACAGATTCAGGCTGCCGGTTCTTCTACTGCACCACCCGCTCTGACGGAAGGAACGTCCAACATCGGCCCCATGAGCCGCAAGATGAAAGACAAGGAACTGGAAGCTTTTGAGAAGAAGCATGGCTACAAGCCCACTGCTGTTCCGGTTGCCATTGACGCTCTGGCTGTTTTCGTCAACAAGGACAACCCAATCAAGGGTCTGACCATGGCTCAAGTGGACGCTATTTTCTCCTCCACCCGCAAGTGTGGTGACGACAAAGACATCAGTACCTGGGGTGCTGCCGGTCTGGACGGAGCCTGGAAAAACCGCTCAATCCAGCTGTACGGCCGTAACTCTGTATCCGGCACCTACGGTTACTTCAAGAAGAAAGCCCTCTGCAAAGGTGATTTCCGTAACAACGTAAATGAACAGCCTGGTTCTGCTTCTGTGGTTCAGTCTGTCAGTGCTTCTGTAAACGGCATCGGCTACTCCGGCATCGGTTACCAGACTTCCAGCGTACGTACTGTACCTCTGGCCAAGAAAGCCGGTCAGCCATTCGTTGAGGCAACGCCCGCTAACGCTGTCAACAACTCTTATCCACTGTCTCGTTTCCTGTACGTGTACGTTAACAAGCAGCCCAACAAGAAGTTGTCCCCTCTGGAAGGCGAATTCCTGAAGATGGTACTGTCTCAGCAGGGTCAGGAAGTCGTCGTTAAAGACGGTTACATCCCTCTGCCTGCCAAGGTGGTTGAAAAGTATCTGTCTGAACTCGATCTGTAATCACAGATTCATGAGTGATCCACACGGGGCCATCTGGCCCCGTTTTTATGGCGGGTACTCAAAGAATCATGGCGGCAATCCAGCCAAAAATAATCATCGGAATATTGAAGTGTAAAAAGGTGGGAATCACCGAATCCCGGATGTGGTCGTGCTGACCATCCACGTTCAAGCCGGCAGTGGGACCAATGGTAGATTCTGAAACCGGGGAGCCTGCATCACCTAATGCTCCTGCGACTCCCACAAGACAGGCTATCGCCAGTGGCGTAAATCCAAGTTCCATGCCCAGTGGCACATAAAGGGTGGCAATAATCGGAACCGTAGAGAACGAAGAGCCAATACCCATAGTGATCAGTAACCCGACCAGAAGCATAAGAATGGCCGCAAGAGCCTGACTGCCTCCCACAAACATCTGTACCTGACTCACCAGCTCTGGAATATCACCTGTTGAGCGGAGCACTTCCGCAAAACCTGCGGCCGAGATCATGATGAAGCCAAAAGCTGCCATCATGCGCAGACCCTCATTGAATACCTCATCTGCTTCCCGCCAGCAGACGACTCGCCCAATGACCATGGTAATAAAGCCCAGTGCAGCAGCGAGAACCATGGACCCGGTTGTCAATTGACTCACCAGCACCAGAACAATGGCTATGACAGAGGTAATAATGGCAGGCTTGCTTAACTGAATATCTTGTTCATGAATCAAAATGGTCTCTTCTACACGATAGGTTCTGGACTTTCGGTAACTGAAAAAAACAGCCAGCAACAACCCCAGGAACATACCCAAAACGGGAATCGCCATCGCCAGCGGCATCTGGCTCAGTTCAATATCCAGCCCATTCTCCTGAAGATTGCCACCAAGAATCTGATTCAGATAGACATTGCCAAAGCCTACAGGAAAAATCATATAGGTCGCGGTAAGGCCAAAGGTAAGAAGACAGACCACCTGACGACGATCAATCGCCATAGCACTGAATACCGATAACAAGGGAGGAATCAGTATGGGAATAAAGGCTATGTGGATAGGTATCAGGTTCTGGGAAGAAAAAGCCATCAACACAAGCGCCAGAAACAGGCTGTACTTTAGCTTCACATTATTGTGCGAGTTGTTGCTGTTCTTTACTTTGCGGATGATCTTTCCAGCCATCCACTCAGGTATGCCGGAGCGGGCGATGGCCACAGCAAAAGCACCCAGCATGGCGTAACTGATAGCAATGCCTACGCCACCGCCCAAACCTCTGGAGAATGCCTCCAGAGTCTGGAAGATATCCAGACCACCGATCACTCCCCCGGCCAGAGCCCCCACAAACAGTGCCAGAACCACATTAACGCGCAACAAGCTCAACGCGAGCATGAAAGCAACCGCCAGAATCACTGCGTTCATATTAATTCCAAATTGTATTTTATCGTTATAACGGCCAGCGGCTATCTATAGTGAAGCATGGACAATAGCGGCATTACCAGATTGTAGTTAATTGGTTTATTTTTCGCGCAAATAGAGAATTAGCAGGCCAAATAACTATAAAGTGAAGAAATATCCCTGAAAACGCAGGCTGGAATCAATTCTCTGGCGAGTTGCTCTTATATTGATCAACTAATGGCCTGAGTGCCCGTGCCTGCTGAGCAATGGTCGGATCACCGCTATCTTCTGCATTGCTCAACCTTACATAGACATTATTGTCATCTTCAGGCCAGCAGGTTCTTCTTCCTGTCTGCATTTGTAATACCAGATGCTGCACAGAGAACAAATGAACGGTTGGCTCAATGGCTCGTGCCCGCTCAGCAAGGTCCCGATCATTGCTTCGCTGTGCACTACTCAACCTTGTATAGATATATCTGTCATTATCAGGCCAGGTCTCTCTCCCCGCCTGCACTTGTGCCAACAGATGCCGCACAGAGTAAAAATTAACCAATGGCTCAAGTGCTTCTGCCTGCTCAGCAATGACCAGATCATTACAATCCCTCGCAATACCCAACCGTGTACGGATATAACTGTCATTATCAGGCCAGGTATCATCCCCTGCCTGCACTTGAGATACCTGATGCTGTACAGCGTACAAATTAGCTAATGGATAAATTGCCCGCGCCTGCTTTGCAATGGCCGGATCAGGGATATTTACCAGCATTCTCAACGACCCTAGATGGATAAAACCCTCATCTGCGGGCCAGGTTCTTTTCCCTGCCCGCACTTGCAAAACCAGATGCTGCGCAGAGTACAATTTTGCTAATGGAAAAATTGCCCGCGCCTGCTCTACAATGGCTGAATCATTACAAAGTAGCGCAGCATTCAACGTTACGAAGATACTATGGTCATTTTTAGGCCAGGTCCCTCTCCCTAGTAGCATACCCATCACAATATGAATCACCTCTTGCAGTTCTTTCTGTATCTCTTTCAGTATCAGAAAATTACCCAAAGCGCTCTGATCATGCCGACAATATGGGCAGAAACGATTCCCTTCCATGTTAACTTCTCCTGTCAGCCACCGTTTCAGGCATTCCAGATGGAACAAATGCAAACATGACGTTTTCATCACGTCGTCAGATTGTTCTAAATTAAGAAGGCATACGCTGCAAGTTTCCCCAACATATTCAACCCCCTGCGCTTCTTCAAAATCATTCGAATCAGATTGAGGCAGCATAAATACCGGATACAACATAACTGTTTCTGGCTGATGCATCTGCCCATGACCAGACAAATCTTTCCCCGATAGTTCAGCAAGCAGTTCCGAGGCATCTAACGGCACCCGTCTGAATAACGACCTGTTGAATGCCATCTTCTGTGTAATACCTGCCAAAGCCGCAGATAAATCTTTGTCACTGACGAATGGTCTGGATTGACCGGAAGTGGTCGGATATCCATTATAAAGCCATTGTTTCAGCCGCTGGCCGATCCCGAGCAGCACTGACAGGTAGTCAAACTGCCAGTCGGGCATTTTAAACAATCCCCTGCCGGAAATGCCCGGTATAAATAGAGGAGGGGGTGGTGGGTCAGGTGGAAATCCGCCTCCTGATAATCGCAAGGCGGATTCAGGTGTTGATGTGGGCCATTCAGGCAGAGCAAAACCCGTGCTATTTTTCTCTCTCTTCTCAAAAACATTCTCTAAAGACATCAGCCACTGCCACAGAGCTGACAGGAGAGAACCAGGCTGCTGGAGAAATGAACCTTTACCGTCATCAATTGACCAGACCGGTGAGGGCTGATCAAACCATTGCCCTTCTGCCTGCTTTACTTGGTTGCTATCTGTTGCCCGGTCACTCTCCTTACTGGCGGTTCTGTCTACTTGCCATTCAGGGCTGATACATACAAAGCTTCCCTGTTCCGTTGCGGGAATATAAATATCGCGATTCAGAAAATAACAGTTAAACGAAGCCTCAGCTATCGGCACCCCAAAAGCGACTGCAATGGTCGCCAGAAAGATCAAGAGTGTACATATGAATGAAAACGGCTTTAAGTCACACACAAACTTCCGCATTTGTTCAGTGGAAGCCTGATTGTAGCTCATTGTGCGGACACACCTGCCTGAATATTGAAGCAGAGAGGTCCCGCTGAAAAAGCAGCCTGGAATCAATTCCCTGACGACTTACTCTTATATTGATCAACTAATGGTTTAAGTGCCCGTGCCTGCTGAGCGATGTTCGGATCAGTGCATTTTTCTGCGCTACTCAACCTTAAATAGACATTATTATCATCTTCAGGCCAACTAACCCTCAATCCTTTCTGCATTCGTGACACCAGGTTCTGCACGGAGTAAAAATTAACGGCTGGCTCAAGTGCCCGTGCCTGCTCAGCAATGGCCGGATCATCGCTTCCTTGTGCACTTCTCAACTTTGTATAGATATCAATGTCGTCATTAGGCCAGATATCTCCCCATGCCTGATTCAGTGACAACAGATTCCTGACAGAGTAAAAATTAACCAATGGCTCAAGTGCTTCTGCCTGCTCAGCAACAGCCAGATCATTGCTAGCTTTTGCAATCCTCAAATTTTCATGGATACGCCAGTCATTATCGGGCCAGGTCTCTCTCCCTGCCCGCATTTGTGACACCTGATATTGTAAAGCGTACAAATTAGCTAATGAATAAATAGCCCGTGCCTGCTCAGCAATGGCCGGATCAGGGCTATTTACTAATCTACTCAACGACCCCATGAACTCACTCCGGTCTCCAGGCCAACTCCTTTTCCCAGCCTGCACTTGTGACATCAGATGCTGCGCAGAGTACAAATTCACCAATGGATAAAGTGCACTTGCCTGCTCAAAAGTGGCCAGGTTATCACCATCCCTCCATGCTTCAGCGATGGTTCCATCAGTACCATATAACCCAAGATTTAACCCAACACTCAGGCCTGCCAAGAAATGGTCATCAGTACCAAATAAGGCAACATTCAGCATTTCGAAGACAGCATGCTCATCCTCTTCGTCTGGCCAGACCCCTGTTCCTGCCTGCATTTGTGACACCAGATGCTGCACGGTGTACAAAAAAATTGTTGGCTTAAGTGCCCGGGCCCGCTCAACAATGGCCGGATCATTGCTGTCCAGTGCCATTCTCAACCGTAGATAGATAGGACGGTCATCGTCAGGCCAGGCCCTTCTCCCCGCTTGTATTTGTGTCGTCAGATGTTGCAGGGAGAACAAACAAACTAACGGCCAAAGTACCCGCGCCTGCTCAGCAATGTCTGGATCATCGATACCTTCTGCAATTCTCATCTCTAAAAAGATATGCCCATCATTTTCAGGCCAGGTCGCTCTCTCTGCCTGCACCTGTGACACCAGATGCCGCACAGAGTAAAAATTAACTAATGGCCAAAGTGCCCTTATCTGCTCAGCGATGGCCGGATCATTGCTGGCTCCTGCACGGATCAGCCTTTCATAGATATACCTGTCATTTTCAGGCCAGGCCCCTCTTTCTAAAAGCATTTCCGTCACAATATGAGCCACCTCTTGCATTCCTTTTTGGATCAGAAAGTCACCCAGAGCACTCTGATCCTGGAGACAATATGGACAGAAATGGTAGCCTTTCATGTTAATTTCTTTTGTTAGCGACCGTTTCAGGCAGTCCATATGGAACAAATGCAAACATGACGTTTTCACCAGGTCGTCAGATTCTTCAAAGTTATTCCGGCATGCTCCGCAAGTTTCCCCAACATATTCAACCCCCTGCGCTTCTTCAAAGTCATTCGAATCAGATTGAGGCAGCATAAAAACGGGATACAACATAACTGTTTCTGGCTGATGCACCTGCCTGTGACCAGACAAACCTTTCCCCGATTGTTGAGCAAGCAGTTCCGAGACATCTAACGGCACCTGACTGAATAACGACCTGTTGAACGCCCTCTTCTGTGTAATCCCTGCCAAAGCCGCAGATAAATCTTTGTCACTGACGAATTGTCCGGATTGACCGGTAGTGCTGCGATATCCATCATAAAACCATTGTTTCAACCACTGCCCGATCATCAACACAGCTGACAGGTAGTCAAGCTGCCAGTCAGGCCTATTAAACAATCCCTTGCCAGGAAGGCCCGGCATAAATGGTGGAGGTGGTGGGTCGGGTGGAAATCCACCTCCTGATAATCGCAAGGTGGGTTCAAGGGTTGATGTGGGCCATTCTGGCAGTGCAAAGCCTGTGCTATTTTTCTCTCTTATCTCAGGAACAATCTCCGAAGACATTAGCCACTGCCACAGAGATGACAAGAGTAAAACGGGCTGCTGGAGAAATGAGCCTTTAACGTCATCAGTTGACCTTACTGGTGAGGGCAAGAGCAGAGCGCCTTCAGGCACAAAGTAGACAAAATCGGATATCAGATAAGCCTCTTGATCAGACGTCCCATTTACGACGACGAGCAGAAGTCCTTGAGAGTTGTCAGCAGCAAATCCAATGACTGCCAGAGAGATCAAGAACTTACAAAAGAAAATGGTTTTAAGTCGCACACAAACTTTCGCTTTTCTTCAGTCGGAGCCTGAGTGTAGCTCATAGTGCGGGCACACCTGCCTGAGATATTGAAGCAGAGAGGTCCCGCTGAAAAAGCAGCCTGGAATCAATTCCCTGACGACTTACTCTTATATTGATCAACTAATGGTTTAAGTGCCCTCGCCTGCTGAGCAATGGCCGGATCAGTGCATTTTCCTGCACTACTCAACTTTAAATAGACACTATTATCATCTTCAGGCCAGCTAATCCTTAATCCTCTCTGCATTCGTGACACCAGGTTCTGCACGGAGTAAAAATTAACGGCTGGCTCAAGTGCCCGTGCCTGCTCAGCAATGGCCGGATCATCGCTTCCTTGTGCACTTCTCAACCTTGTATAGATATCACTGTCGTCATCAGGCCAGATATCACCCCAAACCTGCCTCAGCGACAACAGATTCCTGACAGAGTAAAAATTAACCAATGGCTCAAGTGCTTCTGCCTGCTCAGCAACAGCCAGATCATTGCTAGCTTTTGCAATCCTCAACTCTTCATGGATATGCCAGTCATTATCGGGCCAGGTCTCTCTCCCTGCCCGCATTTGTGACACCTGATATTGTAAAGCGTACAAATTAGCTAATGGATAAATAGCCCATGCCTGCTCAGCAATGGCTGGATCAGGGTTATTTACTAATCTCCACAACGACCCCATGAGATGACTCTCATCTCCAGCCCAGCTTCTTTTCCCAGCCTGTATTTGTGATATCAGATGCTGCGCAGAGTACAAATTCACTAATGGATAAAGTGCACTTGCCTGCTCAGAAGTGGCAACATTATCGCCATATTCCCTCCATGCCTTACTAATGGTTCCATCAGTACCATATGACCCAAGATTTAACCCAACACTCAGGCGTGCTAAGAAATGGTCATCAGTACCAAAAAAGGCAACATTCAGCATTTGGAAGACACCACGGTCATCGTCTGGCCAGACCCCTTTTCCTGCCTGCATTTGTGAAACCAGTTGCTGCACAGAGTAAAGAAAAATGGTCGGCTTAAGTGCCCGTGCCTGCTTAACAATGGCCGGAACATTACTGCCCAGTGCCATTCTCAACCTCAGAGCGATATCACGCTCATCGTCAGGCCAGGTCTTTCTCCCTGCTTCTATTTGTGAGATCAGATTTTGCAGGGAGTACAAACAAACTGAAGGCCAAAGTACCCGCACCTGCTCAGCAATTTCCGGATCATCGATACCTTTTGCCATTCTCAATTCTAAAAAGATATGCCCATCATTGTCAGGCCAGGTCGCTCTTCCTGACTGCACTTGTGACACCAGGTGCTGCACAGAGTAAAAGTTAACTAATGGCCAAAGTGCCTGTATCTGCTCAGTGATGGCCGGGTCACTGCTAGCTCCTGCACGAATCAGCCTTTCATAGATATACCTGTCATTCTCAGGCCAGGTTCCTCTCTCTAATAGCATTTCCTTCACAATATGAGCCACCTCTTGCATTTCTTTCTGGATCAGAAAGTCACCCAGAGCACTCTGATCCTGCCGACAATATGGACAGAAACGGTAGCCTTTCATGTTAATTTCTTCTGTTAGACACCGTTTCAGGCAGTCCATATGGAACAAATGCAAGCATGACGTCTTCACCGCGTCATCAGATTCTTCAAGGTTATTCCGGCATGCTCTGCAAGTTTCCCCAACATATTCAACCCCCTGCGCTTCTTCAAAGTCATCCAAATCAGATTGAGGCAGCATAAAAACGGGATACAACAAAACTGTTTCTGGCTGATGCAACTGCCTGTGACCAGACAAATCTTTCCCCGATAGTTGAGCAAGCAGTTCCGAAGCATCTAACGGCGCCTGACGGAATAACGAACTGCTGAACACCCTCTTCTGTGAAATCTCTGCCAAAGCCGCAGATAAATCTGTGTCAGTGACGAATTGTCCGGGAGTGCTGCGATATCCATCATAAAACCATTGTTTCAACCACTGCCCGATCCTGAACAGAGCTGACAGGTAGTCAAACTGCCAGTCAGGCCTATTAAACAATCCCTTGCCAGGAATACCCGGCATAAATGGTGGAGGTGGTGGGTCGGGTGGAAATCTGCCTCCTGATAATCGCAAGGCGGATTCAGGTGTTGATGTGGGCCATTCCGGCAGTGTAAAACCTGTGCTATTTTTCTCTCTTTTCTCACTAACATTCTCCGAAGACATTAGCCACTGCCACAGAGATGACAAGAGTAAAACGGGCTGCTGGAGAAATGAGCCTTTAACGTCATCAGTTGACCTTACTGGTGAGGGCAAGAGCAGAGCGCCTTCAGGCACAAAGTAGACAAAATCGGATATCAGATAAGCCTCTTGATCAGACGTCCCATTTACGACGACGAGCAGAAGTCCTTGAGAGTTGTCAGCAGCAAATCCAATGACTGCCAGAGAGATCAAGAACTTACAAAAGAAAATGGTTTTAAGTCGCACACAAACTTTCGCTTTTCTTCAGTCGGAGCCTGAGTGTAGCTCATAGTGCGGGCACACCTGCCTGAGATATTGAAAAATGCTTTTTTTCTTGATCTATCAATCTCTTGTTCTAAATTCCCCCTTCAGGAAAAACACAAAACAGACGTAAGGATTAAGTTTTGAAAAAAACACTCTCTTCGTCATTGCTGTTATTGCTGGCGTGGCTGACTGTTACCTGTCACGCCGAATCATCAGAAAGACATTTTATTGTCGAGTTCGGCAACACCCCTCTGGGCGCCAAACCTTATTCATGGATACCCGTAGTAGAGGCAATGGCTGCTTTCGGCTTGCTTATGTATGGCCGAGGACACTACGGGCAACAAAACCAACCACAAAGTCAGCCACAAAGCCAGCCATCTCAATCGCAAGCCTCAGGAATAACTCCCCATCATACAGCTGCTTTCTCCAGCCTCATGTCTTCCGACTCTGGGGGCGGTCACCAGGACCCCAAACAATCCCAACATACTTTGGGTTTAAATTGTTTCGTCGATTCCTGTCATGGTGTTTGTCGATTCCTGTCACAGGGTTTTGAAAGAAGTTCGACGGGCCACACTCATCATGACACGACAGAAACGCAAAGAGATAAGCTGGGAACCGGTCGTTCTTTGGGTATTCACATTCCAAGAATTGCATTTCGCGAACCAGAAAACTCAGCATCAATCAGCCATCTTTTGGCTGGTCCTGACCCCGCGACTTGGCCTGAACCTATGGTGAAAATTGTCTGGACACGTTCACTTGCCACAAAGTTCCCCCTTGAGCGATTTCGGCCATACGGCGTTATGGTAAGCGACATTGATGGTTATCTTAGGGAGCTTGGGAACCATACTATGAGTTTTAATTGTTCCTTCGATTCCTGCAATGGCTTTTGCAGACTCGGACAATACGACGGTGGTGGATCAACTGAAGAGTCGCTGAAATCCGAAGTAAGTTCGGCGAACCAAACTCATCACGGGATGACAGAATCACAAACCTTTCAGCCACAAGCTGGTGGACATTCGTTTTTTGACGCCCTATTAGCCGGGTTATTCCCAATTTCGCAATCTTCGCCAATAAATAATCATTCAACGGAGCCTGCGGGCACCCTGGAATGTTCCAGCGACACCTATGGAGCAGGGTGGGATGTTGATTCCGATATGGATGTCGATCCCTATGAAGAGTAGTACGACATTGGTCGTCACAAAACTCTAAGACCTGAGCAGACAGACTGAACTTGCCAGAAGGCTGAGGTTCAAAGCTTTCGGTTACAACGACTTTTCCTCATGGGTACAATCTGTGTACACTCGTAGAGAATCGTTACCCACTGATAACCAGATTGAAGCAGAGAGGTCTCGCTGAAAAAGCAGCCTGGAATCAATTCCCTGACGACTTACTCTTATAATGATCAACTAATGGTTTAAGTGCCCGCGCTTGCTGAGCAATGGCCGGATCAGTGCATTTTCCTGCACTACTCAGCCTTAAATAGACATCATTATCATCTTCAGGCCAGCTGGTCCTTAATCCTTTCTGCATTAGTGACACCAGGTCCTGCACGGAGCAAAAATTAACGGCAGGCTCAAGTGCCCGCGCCTGCTCAGCAATGGCCGGATCATCGCTTCCTTGTGCACTTCTCAACCTTGTATAGATATAACTGTCCTCAAGTGGCCAGATCTCTCGCCCCACCTGCACTTGTGACACCAGGTTCTGCACGGAGTAAAAATTAACGGCTGGCTCAAGTGCCCGTGCCTGCTCAGCAATGGCCGGATCATTGCTATCTCTTGCAATACTTAACATGGTATGGAAATACCTGTCATAAACAGGCCAGGTATCTCTCCCTGCCTGCATTTCTGACACCTGATACCGTAGAGCGTACAAATTGGCTAATGGATACAAGGCCCGTGCCTGCTCAGCAATGGCTGGATCAGGGCTATCTTCTATCAGTCTTTTCAACGCCCCCGCATGGATGTAATCTTCTTTAGTCCAGCTCCTTCTCCCTGCCTGTACTTGTGACAACAGACGCTGTGCAGAGTAAAAATTCACAAATGGATAAAGTGCCTTTGCTGGCGCGGCAGTGGGTATACTATCGGGATTTAATACCCTCCATGCCTCAATACTGGTTGCATCAGTACCAAATAACGCCACATGCAGGATTCTGAAGATACCACCGTCATCGTCTGGCCAGGTTCTTGTCCCTGCCTGCACCTGTGACACCAGATGCTGCACGGAGTACAAATAAGCTGCCGGCTTAAGTGCCCGTGCCTGCTCAACAATGGCCGGATCTTTGCTATCTTGTGCCATCTTCAACCTCAGAGCGATATCACGCTCATCGTCAGGCCAGGTCCTTCTCCCTGCTTCTATTTGTGAGATCAGATTTTGCAGGGAGTACAAACAAACTGAAGGCCAAAGTGACCGCACCTGCTCAGCAATTTCCGGATCATCGATACTCTTTGCCATTCTCAACTCTAAAAAGATATGCCCATCATTGTCAGGCCAGGTCGCACTCCCTGACTGCATTTGGGACACCATATGTTGCACTGAGTAAAAATTAACTAATGGCCAAAGTGCCTGTATCTGCTCAGCGATGGCCGGATCATTGCTGGCTCCCGCACGGATCAGCCTTTCATAGATATACCTGTCATTTTCAGGCCAGGTCCCTCTTTCTAAAAGCATTTCCGTCACAATATGAGCCACCTCTTGCATTTCTTTCTGGATCAGAAAGTCACCCAGAGCACTCTGATCCTGCCGACAATATGGACATAAATGGTTGCCTTTCAGGTTAATTTCTTTTGCTAGCCACCGTTTCAGGCAGTCCATATGGAACAAATGCAAACACGACGTTTTCACCAGGTCGTCAGATTCTTCAAAGTTATTCCGGCATACTTTGCAAGTTTCTCCAACATATTCAACCCCCTGCGCTTCTTCAAAGTCATCCAAATCAGATTGAGGCAGCATAAATACGGGATATAACATAACTGTTTCTGGCTGGTGCATCTGCCTGTGACCAGACAAACCTTTCCCCGATAGTTGAGCAAGCAGTTCCGAGATATCTAACGGCACCTGACTGAATAACGACCTGTTGAACGCCCTCTTCTGTGTAATCCCTGCCAAAGCCGCAGATAAATCTTTGTCACTGACGAATTGTCCGGATTGACCGGGAGTGCTGCGATATCCATCATAAAACCATTGTTTCAACCACTGCCCGATCTTGAACAGAGCTGACAGGTAGTCAAACTGCCAGTCAGGCCTATTAAACAATCCCTTGCCAGGAATACCCGGCATAAATGGTGGAGGTGGTGGGTCGGGTGGAAATCTGCCTCCTGATAATCGCAAGGCGGATTCAGGTGTTGATGTGGGCCATTCCGGCAGTGTAAAACCTGTGCTATTTTTCTCTCTTTTCTCACTAACATTCTCCGAAGACATTAGCCACTGCCACAGAGATGACAGGAGGGAAACTTTAACGTCATCAGTTGACCTTGCTTGTGAGGGCGCATCAAACCATTGCTTTGCCTTTCCTTCTTGCGTTGCGGGAATACCAATAAGAAGTCCTTGAGAGTTGTCAGCAGCAAATCCACTGGCTGCCAGAGAGATCAAGAATGTAAATATGAAAGAAAACGGTTTTAAGTTGCACACAAATTTTCGCTTTTCTTCAGCTGGAGCCTCAGTGTAGCTGATACTGAATAGAGTGCGGTTTGGCTGCGGTATTTTTCAGACAGCGTGTCCGGTCACGGCTATCTATCGCTCAATACCAGGTATACTGTTCCAAGATACTCAGAGTGGCGGCTTGAGTACTCAACTCCCATTTTTTTCAATTCTGTCATATTTCTGTAACACAGACCTTTTAAGGTACGCTCAATAATCTCTGCGACCAGTGCCATGTACCAACCAATAATAGAAGACAGCCCTGGTGTCGATTACAACACCCCGGCTCATAAACGTCATCAGTCACTTCGCTTTCTCAAAGATCACCTGACCCGGTGGGGTGTAGCCGTCGGTGGCCTCGGTGTTATTGCCGCCATTCTGCTGATCTTCATCTATCTTCTGTACGAAGTTGGGCCTTTATTCAAAAGTGCAGAAATTGAACAAAGCAGTACCTGGACACAGACGATCACAGGGGAGCAGCGCCCTCTCTATCAGAGTATGGAAGAACAGGCTGAACTGGCTTTTTCCATCACTGCCGACGGTGCCCTGACTTTTTCATCCACCCGAACCGGAGGGCAGAAATATCGCTATTCCCTGCCCCTTCCTGCCGGGACCTCAGTCACCACAATTAACAATGATCCATCCGATAGCAACCTCCTGGCTGCGGGTCTGAGTAATGGTCAGGTCATCATTTTCAAGCACGGCTATCAAATTACCTGGCCTGATGACAAGAGGCTGATCACGCCAAGGGTCACCTACCCATATGGTGAGGAAGCGATTGATCTGATAACGGATAATGAGGCTGTTTCACACCTGAGTATCAGTGATAGTGAAGATCAGCTGCTACTCACCGGTTATGGTGACAAGCGCCTCTATATGACCGCTTTTAGCAAGGAAGAAAACTTCCTGACGGAAGAAGTCACGCTTGAAGAAATGAGTGTCACTCTGCCCGAAGTGGATGGACCTGTTCACGATGTACTGATTGCTCCGGATCAGCACTGGCTTTTTGTTCAATCCGGTGCTGATGGCCTGACACTGATCGATATCAGCAACATCAATCAGCCTCACGTCGTGTCAGAGACTGACCTGACTAACGACTCGGCCAGAGTAACAACCATGACATTCCTGTTGGGTGGAGTTTCTCTGCTGATAGGCGATGACACCGGCATGGTCAGCCAGTGGTTCATGGTCAGAGATGAACAAAACCAGTGGCACCTGCAAAGAATTCGCGAGTTCGAGCTGGCCGGTGAACCTATTATGCAGATAGTGCCTGAGCATCGCCGCAAGGGCTTTCTGGCAGCCGATGACAAGGGTAATGTTGGCATCTTCTACACCACAGCCAACAGAACCCTGCTGACTGAGAAGCTGACCGACGGTCCTGTTGAGCAACTGGTTATTGCCCCCCGTAGCAACTATATGCTGGTGAGTAGCAATGGCTCTACCGAATTCTGGCGTGTTGAAAATGAACATCCGGAAGTATCCTTGTCGGCTCTCTGGGGTAGAGTCTGGTATGAGGGTTATGAGAAACCTGAATATATCTGGCAGTCGTCTGCATCGAATAATGACTTTGAGCCAAAGCTGAGCCTGACCCCTCTGGCCTTCGGCACTCTCAAGGCCGCCTTTTACGCCATGTTACTGGCTACACCTCTGGCAATAGCCGGAGCCATCTATACGGCTTACTTCATGGCGCCAGCCATGCGTCGTAAAGTAAAGCCTGTCATTGAGTTGATGGAAGCACTGCCTACGGTCATTCTGGGTTTTCTGGCCGGTCTCTGGCTGGCCCCCCTGATCGAAAACAGTCTGGCAGGAATATTTGCACTCTTGTTGATTGTTCCAATCGGCATATTGCTCTTTGCTTTTGCCTGGGACTCCATGCCCGGTAAAATCCGCCACGCCATCCCGGACGGTTGGCAAGCAGCCCTGCTCATCCCTGTGGTACTGATCAGTGGTGCTATTGCCATGAACCTGAACGGTACCATTGAAGCAACCTTCTTTGATGGTGACCTGAGAACCTGGCTGACCTCTGATCTGGGCATTCCTTACGATCAGCGCAATGCTCTGGTAGTGGGACTGGCAATGGGCTTTGCAGTGATCCCCACCATTTTTTCTATCGCAGAGGATGCCATTTTCAGTGTTCCCAAACATCTGAGTTATGGCTCCCTGGCACTGGGTGCGACGCCTTGGCAGACCTTGATGCGGGTGGTATTGCTGACCGCCAGCCCGGGCATATTCTCTGCCGTGATGATTGGTATGGGCCGCGCCGTGGGTGAAACGATGATCGTACTGATGGCTACCGGCAACACGCCCATCATGGACGCCAATATCTTCGAAGGCATGAGAACCCTGGCTGCCAACATTGCTGTTGAAATGCCTGAATCCGAAGTCGGCAGCAGCCACTATCGAATTCTATTCCTTGCTGCACTGGTGCTTTTCCTGTTCACCTTTGTCGTTAATACCGCTGCCGAGATGGTTCGTCATCGACTGCGCAAGAAGTACAGTTCGCTTTAAGGAAGGAGCCGGAACATGAGTAATAAAATAACCAAGTGGTACCAGACTGGCTCCCCCTGGGTTTGGCTTAATGCCGGAGCGGTGGCCATCAGTGTGATTCTTGTTGTCGGCCTTCTGGGTTTGATAGCGATCCGGGGTCTGGGTCACTTCTGGCCAGCACAAATTCTGGTGGCAGACTATGCCCCTCCCGGCCAGGAAGCCCGCTTGATTGCTGGAGAAATAGCAGACACTGAAACTGTTTCTGCAACCCGCCTTGAGGCGGCAGGTCTGCCGGTACCAAAGGGAATGGAAACACTGACCCGTGATCTGCTGAAAGTCGGTAACAGAGATGTTTCAGGCTCAGACTTTGCCTGGGTCATTGATCTTTGGCTTGAGAATCGCCGTTACCCTGAAAATATCATTGCTCTGGAACGCAGGGAGTGGGGTAACTTCTACGGTTATCTGAACAACATCAAACAGGATGGCAAAGTTGTTGTAGAAGGTGAAGCAGCCTGGCCAGAGTTCCAGAAGAGACTGAACAGAGCCCTGTCTATCTACGACGAAATCTACGCCATCGAAAAGCACGAAATAGGTTCAGTCAACAGCAAGCTGGAGCGTCTCCGTTTGGAACAGCGAGCCCTCGAACTTAATGGTACAGATACCCCTCAGGCCCTCGCCGATATCGAAGCACAACGCAGGGTATTTCAGGCTGAATATAAGGTGATGGAAGCCAGGCTGGGTGATCTTTATGTGGCTTTCAATCGTGATAGTCTGGTGGTTACAACCATTGATGGTACAGAGATTGAGCAATCTTTTGGCAAAATCGTCCGGGCCTATAAACCCAATGCCATGACCCTGACCGGGAAGATACTTTTCTATCTCGACAAAGTCGGCGAATTTATCACTGACGACCCCAGAGAAGCAAACACGGAAGGAGGGGTTTTCCCGGCCATTTTCGGTACGGTCATGATGGTGATTCTGATGTCGATCATCGTGACCCCTTTTGGTGTAATAGCGGCGGTCTACCTCCGTGAATACGCCAATCAGGGTTGGCTGACCCGAACTATTCGCGTGGCCGTAAACAATCTGGCGGGCGTCCCTTCCATTGTGTACGGTGTATTTGGTCTTGGTTTCTTCATCTATTTTGCCGGAAGCCAGATTGACCAGTTATTTTTCCAGGAAGCACTGCCAGCACCGACCTTTGGTACACCGGGATTACTCTGGGCATCGATTACTCTGGCCTTATTAACATTACCTGTTGTTATTGTTGCCACCGAGGAGGGGCTATCACGCATTCCAAGCTCTGTCCGTGAGGGCAGTCTGGCGCTGGGGGCGACCAAAGCAGAAACACTCTGGCGAGTCGTTCTGCCCATGGCCAGCCCTGCCATGATGACAGGATTGATCCTGGCTGTTGCCCGTGCCGCTGGGGAAGTTGCACCTCTGATGCTGGTTGGCGTGGTGAAACTGGCTCCCAGCTTGCCTCTGGATACTAATTATCCTTTCCTGCATCTGGATCAGAAATTCATGCACCTGGGCTTCCATATTTACGATGTCGGCTTCCAGAGTCCTAACGTAGAAGCGGCCAGACCACTGGTTTACGCCACCGCTCTGCTGCTGGTTATTGTCATCGCGGTTCTTAACCTTTCAGCAGTAGCTATTCGCAACCATTTGCGTGAAAAATACAAGAGTCTGGAAGCGTGAGATTAATTTGCTACAAAAAAGTTTCCCTGACTGAGCCAGGAAGGTTTAATTAAAGGTAACATCATGCTGGATGAGGCACTGGACTTGAATACACCCACCCGGACAGAGAACCAAAAGAGTAGAGCCACTCCCGAGGAGACCAGCTCAACTCCGGCGTTTAATCTCGACAGCCTGGGACGTAGCCGTCGCAAGCTCAGCCTGCAGCAGGAAGAAAAATGTCTGGATATCAGAAATTTGAACCTGTTTTACGGTGAGAAGCAGGCACTGCACGATATTTCCCTGACCATTCCGAAACGCAGGGTAACCGCGTTTATTGGTCCATCAGGCTGTGGTAAATCCACGCTGTTGCGCAGTATGAACAGAATGAATGATCTGGTGGAAGGCTGCCGCGTCAAAGGTGAAATTCAGCTGGATAACCAGAATATCTATCAGAAGGGCGTCAATGTCGCGGACCTCCGCCGTCGTGTTGGCATGGTATTCCAGAAGCCAAACCCCTTCCCGAAGAGTATTTATGAAAATGTCGCCTACGGTCTTCGCATTCAGGGCATCAACAAAAAGCGTGTTCTGGATGAAGTCGTAGAGTGGGCCCTGCGCAGTGCAGCACTTTGGGATGAAGTTAAGGATCGCCTCCATGAAAGCGCCCTGGGCATGTCCGGTGGTCAGCAACAGCGTCTGGTGATCGCCCGAACCATTGCTGTGGAGCCTGAGGTTCTGCTGCTGGACGAACCGGCTTCAGCCCTGGACCCCATTTCAACATTAAAAATTGAAGAGCTGATTAACAAGCTCAAGTCCAAATTCACCATTGCCATCGTTACCCACAATATGCAACAGGCTGCTCGCGTCTCTGATTACACAGCATTTATGTATATGGGTAAGCTCATTGAATTCGATGATACGGACACGCTGTTCACAAACCCACAAAAGAAACAAACTGAAGACTATATAACCGGTCGTTACGGCTAAATGCCATAGCTATTGCCAAGAAAGCACCTGGAAAACTCATGGATACCAAAAGCGAACTTCTTAGCCATCATATTTCCCAGCAATTCAATCATGAACTGGAGGAGTTACGAAACAACCTCCTGTCCATGGGCGGGCAGGTTGAAAAGCAAGTATCCGACGCGATCAATGCCCTGATCAATGCTGACAGCGAAGGGGCTGTTGAGGTCTGCGAGAAAGACACCGACATTAACTTCATGGAACTGGCCATTGATGAAGAATGTTCCCGCATTCTGGCCAGACGCCAGCCAGCAGCCAGTGACCTCCGTCTGGTGATTGCCTGCTCCAAGGCCGCGACCGATCTGGAAAGAATTGGTGACGAGGCGGCAAAAATTGCCCGCTTTGCCATCAGTCTCACTGAACAGGGCGAAGCGCCCAAAGGTTATATCGAGACCCGCCATATTGGTAACCATGTACGACAGATGGTACAGGATGCACTGAATGCTTTTGCCCGTTTCGATGCCGATCTTGCTCTGGCGGTTGCCAAGGAAGATAAAACCGTCGACCGGGAATACAAGAGTGCCACACGGGAACTGGTCACCTACATGATGGAAGACCCAAGATCCATTACCCGGGTGCTGAATATTATGTGGGTATTAAGATCACTGGAACGGATTGGCGATCATGCCCGCAACCTGGCGGAATACGTTATCTATCTCGTGAAAGGCAGAGATGTACGACACATTGGTATTAAAAGAATTCAGGAAGAGGTGTTTGATAAGAGTTGATCATTGAACTCTGTGAATACCATTGAATAAAAACCCGAGGCTTTACGAACTCGGGTTTTTTAAGGTATTACTCAATCTTGCAAACGAAATCTCTCGTAAATGAGGTCAGTAATGAACCGAAGATCTTTATCGTCGGCAGATACTTATTTACAGGCTCATTATTGGCTGTTTGAGAAAAAAAGATCTTGATTCAGAATACTAATATGAATCTGATCATCTGAATCTTCGGTATCATTTTCCCTTGAACCAGCACAATTACATGCGCCGTTACAATGACAGGATTCTGCTAACTCTGAATATTGTGGAGGGGGTTGGTTAGCTACAACATCTATTTCTTCATAATGTGGAGGGGGTTGGTTAGCGATAACATCGTAATTATCAACCGCAAGTGTCAGCGTATAACCATGAGCGCTAATCACAATCGCCAATACCGGAATGCCATTGTCGGATACTCGATTAAAGTGGTATTCTATTTTGATTCCATTCGTTAAATTTACTGTTATAAAATGTGATGGTTTCCGGCTTCGTCTGTTTCGTCTGTTATTTGCGGTGTTTTGCTCTCGTACAAGAATTACAGCCGGTACAGCTGTACGGGATATCTGAGGTATTATCAATTCTAACCTCTTGTTGGTCGATGGGTTTAGATGCTCTATTATCCATTTTTGTGTTTCTGGAGTATCCAGGAAAAGGTCAAATATTTTAGTCTTGCTGTCTGTAACCAGTGTGTTTGGCGATGAAAATATTTGGTTATCACTGCTAACAGCCTTATGAGATAAAGAGCATTTTTGGATAGAGACATCTTCCGGCAAATCTTTTGGTATTACTGCTCTCATTACTCTGATTCTGTCCAACTCATCGTATGATCTAGTAGGCGCATTTTTTGTCCAGATCTTCAAATATATAGGAAAACAGAACGCGCAACAGAATGCTTTAGCAGCCACATGTGCTGCTGATGCCGTTTGACTTCTCAGTGTGTATTGAGTATGAAAGCTATGTTGAATAGAATAACTGCCAGTTTGCACATTCCCCAATAAAGTATCAAAAGGTGGCGGCATAATATGACCAAGGTTGTTCTGATCAATAACCATCAGAGTGGAAGAGATGATGTCATAAATGACATATTCATCCACTGCACAAACATTACAGGATTGGTTGTAATCATCTAACACCGGTGAATGATCGCCTGCTGTGTGCGAATCGCTATGAATGGTTCTGGTGGAGGTTACAGTTGTACCACTTAGTAGTGAATTACCGTTATGTTCCAGCTTCCAAGTAAAGCGTAAATCTTTTGAATTTGAATAAGATGATAGCAAGCAGAGAAGGCATAAAATAATCAATCTGACGTTTTTTTCCATTGTCAATTCCCTATTTAACATTCATCAAATATTAAAGAATGGCAGTTAAGAGTAGCTCAATCAGTTTATATGACAATTTTTTAAGCTCTAACAGTACCTGGGTTCTGAATATTATGTGGGTATTAAGATCACTGGAACGGATTGGCGATCATGCCCGCAACCTGGCGGAATACGTTATCTATCTCGTGAAAGGCAGAGATGTACGACATATTGGTATTAAAAGAATTCAGGAAGAGGTGTTTGATAAGAATTCATCGCTAAAATCTCTGAATCCCATTGAAAAAAAACCGAGGCGTTACGAACTCGGTTTTTTTAAGGTAACACCGCACCCATCGAAACCGACTCAATCTTCCAAACGAAGTCTGTTAAAAATGACCTCACTCATGCCCCAAAGATCTTTATCGTCGACAGACACTTTATCAACTTGTTTTTGTAATGATTCTTTTTCATCATGAAGATCGATGCCCGTCATCTCGTAGTAAAGCAGCAAAGTATTATGCAGAAAGTTGCAAGCTTTTATGCTCATACAATTGATTGCAGGAGCCTTGAATAGTTCATCATCGTCTGATTTCACATCCACCTCAATAACATTCAGCTGTGCACAGGCACGAACAAATTGATATAAAAAGCCTTTTTCACCTAATTGCGCTTTTAATTTTTCGTTACCAACTATTGAACCTTCAACCTCGTTAAAAAGAGCGCCCATTGCCCGGCCCATAGCATCTGATCCGACTTTACGACCTTTAGCAATGGAAATTGCTTTAAAAACAGTAGCGTCCAGCTCAAGAAGGATCTCCAATAACTCACTTGTCAATGCTTTAGCCTTATCGGAGGAAAGGTCTTCGATCCCAGCACCTGTTTCAACCAGTTTTTCCAGAAAGTCAACCATCAACCATCTTGCTTTCTGCTCATTTCCTTCAAGGCTGAGGTATTGAGGCTTGCCCCCCAAACTCCGGGGATTGGTTTTGCGTTTATAAATAGACTTATTAAATGACAATCCGGTCCTTGAGGATTTTCTGACTTTATCCAAAGCCGTCGTTAACGCTTCAAGAACGTGAACCAGTTTTCCAAAAATTTTCCCATATAATTTTTTACAATCATTTTTAAAACCGGAAAGGCTTAAATGACTTGCAGCAAAAGATTTAATTCCTTCAAGACTCACAACTCGCCTCCATGCCGAAAAAGCATCATATTTAGTATTTTATGTCATTAACAACAATTAAACGTCAGATATAAGACACTCTTTAATTACTTTCTTATTAATCATTTAAGACCAATAAACTACGCTAGTATTAATTCAGAAACCTTTTAACAGATATAAGCAGTACCTCTGTTATTTATTTTTTATTTCATTGGCAATGAACTATGAATTACAGTGCAGCTGCAGAAGATGCAAACGAAGAGTGGGGCATACCCGAGAGCGGCCAAAAGGAGTTTGATCCTTTACTGGAATGCCTCAGTATTCTAACCAAGCATTATGGAAAGCCCTTTTCTCACGACTCTCTTCGTGCCGGACTACCTCTGGAAAATGGCAAACTGACCGCAGAGCTGTTTTCCCGAGCAGCCCAAAGAGCGGGCCTTGCGTCGAAAACTCACAAAAGAGCATTGAAAGATATCTCTCCTTTGGTCACGCCTGCTGTTCTTTTTCTGAAGGAACGTAAAGCCTGCATTCTGATTGATATTGATCATGAAGAAGGTAATGCCCGAGTGATTATTCCTGAAGCCGGAGAAGGTGTCAGGAACATCGACCTCCCGGATCTGGAAGAGTACTATACCGGCTACACCATCTATGTTCGCGAAAAGCACCGATATGACAAGCGTACTCCCACCACGCTGAATATTCGCTCCCGACATTGGTTTTGGGGGACGATTCTTGGCTCCTGGAGAATTTATCGTGATGTCCTGCTGGCTTCCCTACTGATCAATATTTTTGTGGTGGCCAGCCCGCTGTTTGTCATGAATGTTTACGACAGAGTGGTACCTAACCAGGCTTTTGATACTCTCTGGGTGCTGGCAGTGGGTGCCATTATTATCTTCAGCTTCGACTTCGTACTGAAAATGATTCGAAGTTATTTTATTGACCTGGCCGGGAAAAAATCGGACATATTGCTCTCATCCCGGGTTATGGAGAGAGTATTGGGTTTGAGCATGTCGGCCAAACCGGTTTCGGTCGGCTCCTTTGCCAAGAGCCTTCAGGAATTTGAGAGCATTCGGGAGTTTATCACCTCATCAACAGTGATTGCCCTGGTGGATCTCCCTTTCACCCTGATCATATTGATGGTGATTTTAATTCTGGGTGGACCACTGGCTTACATTCCCCTGCTCTGTATGGCCCTGATTGCCATTTACAGTTTTGCTATTCAAGCTCCTCTCAAGCGTTCCGTTGAGAAAACCCTGCGCTCCAACTCCCAGAAAAACGCTACCTTGATTGAAAGCCTCTCAGGCATGGAAGCCCTGAAAATTGCCCAGGCAGAGAGCGAGATTCAGTACAAGTGGGAAAAAGCGGTCGGCCACATAGCCACTTGGAGTATCAAAACCAAGTTATTGAGCTCTTCCGCATCCACTGTCAGCGCTTATGTTCAACAGATGTGTAACATTGCGCTGGTGTGCTACGGTGTTTTCCTGATTTCTGAGGGTGACCTCAGTATGGGTGGCCTGATTGCAACCGTTATGTTGTCAGGCCGATGCCTCGCCCCCATGGCTCAGGTAGCAGGCCTTGCCACTCGTTACAATCAGGCTAAATCAGCCCTGGATGGACTTAACGATATCATGGACATGCCGGTAGAACGTCCGGCAGACCGTGACTATGTCAATCGTCCTGAGCTGGCCGGAAGCATTGAATTTGATGGTGTTGATTTCACATACCCGGGTCAGGAGATCCAGGCCCTCAGAAACATCAATCTGCACATCAAGCCCGGTGAAAAAGTAGCTATTATCGGTCGCATCGGTTCTGGCAAAACCACGATAGAGAAGCTGATTCTTGGCCTTTATGAGCCCAATGAAGGCGCCATCCGGGTCGATGGTATTGACCTGAGGCAGATCAACCCTTCAGACCTTCGTAGCAGCATTGGTTGTGTCTCTCAGGACATCACCCTGTTCTATGGCAGTATCAAGGAAAACATCACCCTCGGCGCCAGCTTCGTTGACGACGCTGCTCTGCTGAAAGCGGCTGAAATATCCGGTGTTACCGAATTCGCCAACAAACATCCAAACGGCATGGATATGATCGTGGGCGAAAGAGGACAAAATCTCTCAGGCGGGCAGCGACAGAGTATCGCATTAGCCAGAGCTCTGTTGATGGACCCACCAATCCTGGTTCTTGATGAACCGTCCAGCTCCATGGATAACACCACCGAATTGCGAGTCAAAGAACAACTAAAAAAGCAATGCAAGGATAAAACCATTGTTCTGGTCACTCATAAGGCTTCCATGCTGGAGCTGGTTGATCGCCTGATCCTGGTGGATAACGGAAAGATTGTTGCGGACGGACCCAAGGATCAGGTTCACGCAGCCCTTAAGCAAGGCAAACTCAAAATCGAGTAACCCTGCAGCCAGCAATGAGCTGCCAATGACCTTGAATGGATTGAACAGGATCGTGCAATGAGCGAGTACAAGGACGATAAAAACACTTCTGAAATACCAGAAGATCAGCCTCATGAGACTTCGAATACTCAATCAACAACTCCGTCCCGGGAGGCAGAGTATGAAGTGAGTTCTGATGATCATGAAGTTCTGACCGAAGAAGCCGTGCTCGAAGAGCTGGAAGAACGGAACAGGCAGAGTGAAGAAGATGAAAACCTGAAGAATACTTCTTCACTGGAAGACAATGTCAGTGCAGAAGATCTGGAGTACATGTCTGATACCAGCGCTGCCATGTTAATGAAAGCCCCAAGAGGCGGCAGGCTGCTTATTTACACCATGCTGCTGGCTATTGGCTCTGCCATCACCTGGGCCAGTCTGGCACCACTGGATGAAATCACCCGGGGCATGGGAGAGGTCGTTCCCTCTTCTCATCTGCAGGTCATTCAAAACTTTGAAGGCGGCATACTGGAAGAGCTTTTTGTCCAGGAGGGTGAGCTGGTCAAGGAAGGGCAGCCGCTGCTGCAACTGGACGACACCCGCTTCAAGTCCACCTTCAGGGAAGGTGCCGTTGAGTATTACAGTGAGCTGGCCAAAGCCGCCAGGCTCAGTGCTGAACTGTCCGGCAAGCCACTGAAATTTCCTCCCGAATTAAGTCATTACCAGGATTATGTGGATCGAGAGAGACAGATTTACCAGAGACGAGATGCCGGTCTTAAAGCCGAGCTTGATATTGTCAACAAACAAGCTTCTCAGGCCAAGCACGAACTGACCGCTTCCGAGTCACAACTGGAGTTTTTAACCACCAGTCTGGAGCTGGGAGAAGAGGAGCTGGAATTGACCGAACCTCTGGCTGATCAAGGCGTTATTTCTCACGTAGAAATGATTCAGCTCAGGCAGAGAGTCAACGATCTGGCCTCTGAGAAGAAGATGACAGAACTCTCCATTCCCAAGCTGAATGCAGCCTATCAGGAGGCCCTGGCACGTAAGCGAGAACTGACTGTCAAATTCCGGGAAGAAGTGGTTCAGGAGCTGAAAGACGTTGAAGTCAAACTGGACCAGATGTCTGAAACACAAACCAGTCTGGAAGATCAGGTAGTCAGGACACTGCTTCGCTCGCCGGTCGAAGGCATTGTTAAAAGGATCAATGTTAAAACCGTAGGCGGAGTTATACAGCCCGGAATGGATGTCATGGAAATTGTCCCGGTAGAGGAATCCCTGCTGGTTGAAGCCCAGATCGCTCCAAAAGATATAGGTTTTCTCAGGGAAGGCATGAAGTCTGTCGTTAAGCTGACCGCCTACGACTTTGCCGTCTATGGTGGACTTGAAGGCTTGGTAGAGCATATAAGCGCTGACACGATAAAGGATGATAAAGGAGAAAGTTTCTACATCGTTCGCGTCAGAACCCATGAAAATCAGCTTGGCAACCCTGAAAAGCCACTGGAAATCATCCCGGGTATGAAGGCTAACATCGATATTATCACCGGAGAGAAAACCCTGATGGAATATTTGATGAAACCAATTCTCAGGGCCAGACAGAATGCTCTGACTGAGCGATAGACGCTTCAGGAAAGGAATATGCCTCCCAACTCTGATGGTTCCATGCCTGTCATCGGCCACGTTCAGAAAACCGATGGTGATGTATTCGCCATCGCCCCTGATGGCAGCAAACGTATTCTTCAGGAAGGGGATCCCCTCTATCTCAATGACAAGGTAGTCTCTGAGTCCGGCAGCCCTGTCTCTATTCTTCTTGTTAATAGCGAAGTCATTGAGCTGGAGGGGCAGTCTCAGCTGATTATGCAGCAGAGTATGCTTCTGCCTGCATCATCTGATCCTGATGACTCATCAGAAGCGGAAGAGATACTGGATGCTATTGCAGAAAGGGCAGATTCTGCCGCAATTGCCCCTGTTGAAGTGTCTAAACCCTCTTCATCAGAAGAACCTGACAGGTCCTCTCAAGACCCCGGCCCGACAGCAAGCTATGGCTTATCCGGTGAAGTCGTTGTTCTGGAGAGAGATGCCACAGAATTAGAAGAACAAAGAGAGATTGAGCCGCTATCGGAATCATCAGAAGAAATTAGACAACCGTCTGAATCCATTCAACCACTGCTTGCAGCCGAAAAGAACAATGAAGAATTAGCCAGCTCCTCTCCTGTCAATTACGCGCCCACCGCTCAAAACATGATTATGGGAAGCAGTGAGAGCGCGACAGAGCTTGAAGGCAAGCTTCAGGCCTACGACGCCAACACCGGAGAAGCTCTAAAGTTCGGTCTGGTCACAACTCCTGACTCTGGACAGTTGATACTCAATGACGATGGCAGCTTTCGATTCCTGCCCGGGAGTGACTTCGATTACCTTGCAGCAGGTGAGCAAACGGTTGTTACTTTTATCTTTGAAGCCATAGACAGCAGCGGTGCCAGTTCAAAGGCTTCTGTCGATATCACCATCACAGGTGACAACAACGAAAGTATCAAGGATACCTCGGAAACTGCAAAGCCGGTATTGGCCGAGATTGTCCAGAGTGATGAAGAAACGACCATCGATCTGCTCTCTCAGGCTTTTGACAAGGACCCTTCAGACACCCTCTCGGTGACTCAATTACGCCTGACTGAGGGCAACGAGGCCGGTGTCAGTATTGGCCTGGATGGTAACAGTCTCAGTATTGACCCCGAAGCCTATAAATATTTGGCTGCTGGCGAAACAGAAACCCTGACCTACGAATACCTGGTCACGAATTCCCAGGGCGAGTCCGTTTTAGAGTCTGTCACTATTACACTCTCTGGCGACAATGATCAGCCACAGATCAGGGAAGCCGTCATTCAGACTTTCGATAAGAACAGCGATGACTTTAACGTTGACCTCTTGGCAGGTGCGTTCGATCTGGATTCATCAGACAACCTCAATGCCGTCTCTCTCAGGATAACAGCGGGGGATCCTTCAGGTATTACTATCGCCGACGATGGTAATAGTCTTGATGTGGATGCGTCTTCTTATGAGCATCTCGCTGGAGGCGAATCTGAAACCATCAAGTACAGCTATGAAATAGAGGATGGGCAGGGTGGTGTTGTCGGTCAGAGTGCGTCCATTACCATTGAGGGCATCAATGATAATCCGGAAGATATTGAACTCTCCGGTACCCGCATTGATGAAAATCAGGATGGTGCGGTTGTGGGTACTTTGTCTACCACAGACAAAGACCTTTCTGATACTCACACCTACACCGTCGATGACCATCGCTTTGAAGTGGTAGACGGCGATCTCAAGCTGAAAGAAGGCATAGCCCTTGACCACGAAACCGATGACTCCGTTGATGTTAAGGTAACAACCACCGATGTTGATGGTGCCGCCTATTCAGAGAATTTTACCCTTGAAGTCAATGACATCAACGAAGCACCTGTGGCCACAGACAGTTCGACCACTATCGATGAAGACAGCCTCTATCGTTTCACCCTGAATGACTTTCCCTACACTGACCAGGACGACGGTGACACGCTGAAAGCGATCGTCATTGAGACTATTCCAGCCAGTGGCTCACTGGAACTCAACGGCAGTCTGGTATCTGTTGGCGACGCCATCAGTCAGGCTGACATTTCGGCGGGCTTACTGACGTTCCTTCCTGTAGCCAATCAAAGTGCAGACAACTACACCCACTTTAATTTCCGAGTGAACGACGGTGCCCTGTCTTCTGATATCCAGACTTTCACGATCACTGTCAATCCGGTAGACGATGCTCCCGTTGCGGGGAATCTTGATCTGGGATCAACTCCGGAAGATACCTCTTTTGTCATCACTGCTGCTGATCTTCTGGCTTCAGCCAGTGATATTGATGGGGATAGCCTTAGTATTCAATCCGTCACCCTGGCAGACCATGCCACAGGCAGTCTGGCGAACAATCATGACGGCACCTGGAGCTACACACCCACTGCCCATTACTTCGCTGACGATGTTACTTTTAACTTCACTGTTTTTGATGGAACCTCAGGCGATGAAGCCACAGCATCAGCGACTCTTGACGTCATTTCTGTCAATGACGCAGCAGTGGTTGCCGGAGTTGATACCGGCACCGTCACGGAAGACGATAACGCCACTTTAACCACCAGCGGCAACCTAACCGTTACGGATGTTGATGCCAACGAAGCTGTTTTTCAGGCTGAAATACTTTCAGGAAGCCATGGACAATTAGCCATTAACGCTGATGGCAGCTGGACTTACAGTGCTGATAACAGTCAGAGCGCCATTCAGACATTGGACGACGGAAACTCAATAACAGACAGTTTCACGGTACAGACTGCAGATGGTACACAGCATATTGTCACTGCCACTATTCATGGTACTAACGATGCGCCAGTTGTCACTGCAGGTGGCACTCTTGCTTACACTGAAAACGACGGCGATCAAGTAATAGACAGTCATATCACTCTGACAGATATTGACTCTGCCACAATAGAGAGCGCCACAATCACGATCAGCAGCAATTTCAGTTCAGCTGAAGACAGTCTGGCTTTCATCGATCACAACGGGATTTCCGGAAGCTGGGACTCATCAACCGGTACCATGACGCTCTCTGGAACCAAAACGGTCGCGCAGTATCAGGCAGCACTGAGAACGGTGACCTACTCAAACAGTTCTGACTCACCCATTACTGCTGATCGCACCATCAACTTCAGCGTTAATGACGGCCATGACAGCAGCCATGTAGCCACCAGTACCATCACGATAACTGCCGTCAATGATGCTCCTGTTACGGCAGGTACACTGGTGACTTCCGACGAAGATACACCTTATATCTTCAGCACATCCGACTTCGCCTTCTCTGACCCGGATGCCGGAATGACACTGCAAAGTATCAAAATCACACAGCTGCCCCTGGCAGGTGAGCTGCTCTTTAACGGATCGGCTGTCAGTGCAGGCAAAGAAGTGACAAGGAACGAACTTTTAGCAGGCCGATTGAAATTTGAGCCAGCTCAAAACGCACATGGCAACCTGTACGCCTCATTCGAATTTCAAGTCAGTGATGGTCACCTCTTCTCATCTTCAGCGACTTTCGACTTCAGCATTACACCGATCAATGATGACCCAACAGTCAGCTCTGCCATTGCGAAAAATTTTGTTGAAGACTCGGCTTCATTCAACATAGACCTGCTTGAGACTGCTGCAGATGTTGACACTGGTGATAATCTCTCCGTGACCCAGATCACCCTGTCATCCGGTGATGACTCTGGCATCACCATCAATGGCAACACCCTTACCGTTGACCCCGGCGCCTACGACTATCTTCCCGACGGAGTGACTGAAACCATTGTCTTCAGCTATGACATCGAGGACGGCAATGGTGGCTCAGTTTCCCAAACAGCCACTTTGGTCATCACCGGTACAAACGACAACGCACAGATAACAGGTCTTGATACGGCAACCGTCACTGAAGACAATCATGCCAGCACCCTGACAACCTCAGGCTTTCTCACCATCACTGATGCTGACCAGGGTGAAGCCCTGTTTCAAGCTGAAACCCTAACCGGAATTTATGGTGATCTTGTCATTAATGCCAGCGGACAATGGACTTATACGGCTAATAACACACTTCTGGCAATCCAGGGACTGGGTGACGGCGATACCTTAAGTGAAACCTTCACAGTCACTACAGCAGGCGGTGACAACCACAATGTAGCTATTACTGTCGCCGGCACAAACGATGCCCCCACCATCAGCAGTGCCACCGATGTTGCCGGTGCCGCCACCGAGATTGTCGACGGCGGGGCAGGCGAGAACAGCAACACTCTGACCGATACAGGTTCTTTCACCATCGCTGATGTGGATCTTTCAGACCAGCAGAACGTCAGTGTCAGTGCCGGAGCTAATGGTTATCTGGGCAGTCTGACGGCTACCGTAGCGGATGATACCCAGGGCGACGGCAGTGGTCGCATCGACTGGACCTTCAGTGTTGCCGATGCCGACATTGATTACCTGAAGGCGGGAGAAACCCTGACCCAGACCTACACCGTCACCGTCGACGATGGCGAGGGCGGCACGGTCGATCAGCAGGTAACGATCACCATTACTGGTACCAACGACGCACCGACTATCAGCAGTGCCACCGATGTTGCCGGGGCAGTCACTGAGATCGTCGATGGCGGCGCCGGTGAGAACAGCAATAGCCTGACCGACACTGGCTCCTTCACCATTGCCGATGTCGATCTTTCAGACCAGCAAACTGTCAGCGTCAGCGCCGGGGCTAATGGTTATCTGGGCAGCCTGACAGCTACCGTAGCGGATGATACCCAGGGCGACGGCAGTGGCCGCATCGACTGGACCTTCAGTGTTGCCGATGCCGACACTGATTACCTGAAGGCGGGTGAAACCCTGACTCAGACCTACACCGTCACCGTCGACGATGGCGAGGGCGGCACGGTCGATCAACAGGTGACAATCACCATCACTGGCACCAACGATGCGGCAGTAATCACTGGCGATGACAGCGGCAGCGTCACTGAGGACGACGGCAACACCCTGACCACCTCAGGCAGCCTGAGTGTCACCGATGGGGACAGTGGTGAAGCCAGTTTCACTGCAGAGACCATCACCGGCACCTACGGTTCACTGAACATTAATGCCAGTGGTAGCTGGAGCTATTCGGCCAGTAACAGCCATGCCGACATTCAGGCCCTGGGCGATGGTGACACCCTGACCGAGACTGTGACGGTTCGGTCTCTGGACGGCACCACCCACAATATCGTTATTACCATTAACGGCACCAATGACGGTCCGGCTATTGATGCGAGTATGGCCGATCAGTCTGCAACCGAAGAACAGGCATTCAGCTACCAGGTCCCTTCAAACGCTTTTGCCGACATAGACGGTGACAACCTGACTTATTCCGCCACACTGAGTGATGGCAGTCCGTTACCCGTTTGGCTGTCATTCGATCCAGCCAGTGGCACTTTTTCCGGAACACCCGATGATCCGGATCTTGGACAAATCATCGTTAAAGTGACTGCCAGTGACGGGGTCCTCAGTGTTTCAGACCAATTCAAGATTAATGTTGCGGCGGTTAATGATGCACCCATTGCACCTGTAGCCGAAGTCGAAAAAATAGATTTTGTCTGGGGTGGAGCGTCCATTACCAACAAGTCTGCTGATTCTCTTAATTTGCCGAATGGCTTCGAGCTGGGTGACTCTGTCTGGTTGACCAAAACAGACGGAAGTCACGGCAAAGGGGTCAAAGTCCAGATCTCAGAGAATCAGGATGGTACTCTCAACTTCAAAACCATTGAAGCCAAATACACCGATCTGGCCACCTGGAACAGCCTCAGTAGCGCACAGCAAGCCACCTACTTTGAAACAGCCGGTACAGCGACATCCGTAGCGACGTCCAACAGCGATACTGGCTATGGCATCAGTGATATAGCCGTGAACAGTGGTAGTGCTGTCTCCGGATTCCTGGATACTGTTACGGGTAAAAACCTTGATCCTTTCTCTTCCGTTGAAAACAGCTCAAATGGAACCGTAGTAGGCTCTGTCACAGCAACCGACGTAGAAGGTGACAACCTGGTTTACAGTCTGACTGATGATGCAGGTGGCCGATTTGCTATCAATAGCGCTACCGGACAGATTACTGTTGCCGACGGCAGTCTGCTGGATTATGAAACATCCAGCAGCCACGCCATTACCGTTCAGGTCAGTGACGGTCAACTAACATCACAACAGAACTACGCCATACAGCTCAGCGATACAAATGATGCTCCGGAACTGGTTGGAAGCCTTAATAATCAGACTGTGGCGGAAGCATCTGCTTTCAGTTACACCATACCGGCCAATGCCTTTTCCGATGATGATAGCGACATACTGACTTACAGTGCCAGCCTGGCCAATGGCAATCCTCTGCCTGCCTGGCTGACTTTCGATGCCGCAACCCGAACCTTCAGCGGAACACCTGACGATCCTGATGTTGGCAGCCTGTCTGTCAAAATCTCCGTTTCGGATGGTTCCGATACAACGGATGTTTTCTGGTCAATCGATGTTACAGCTGTCAACGATGCCCCTGAATTATCGGGTAGTCCTCTCATCGACGGAATTGAAGCAGCCTACAGTTTCTCAGATAACAAGGACCAATCAGGTAACGGTAACGACCTGACCCTCAGTGGCAGTGCCACATTGAGCAGTGGACGTAACGGCAGTCAGGCCTTTGAAATGGATGGTACTTCCGGCAGTGGCGAAATCTCCGGGCTTGAAGTGGGTGGCGCCATGACCATTTCTGCCTGGGTAAAATACGACAGCCTGAGCCAGAACTGGTCGAGGATAGTGGACTTCGCTGATGGTTCTGCCAACAACAATATTCTCCTTGCCCATGTCGGCACCAGTAATACACTGGCGTTTGAAATCTATGACGGGGCAGGCTACCCCGCAGACGGTCAGCTCCATATCAACAACTTCTTTACCGCAGGTGAGTGGGTTCACGTGACCGCTACTGTTGATGATAACGGGGTAATGCGGGTCTATAAAAACGGTGAGCTGGCCGGGGAGAATCTCAACGGGGCTGCGCCTCCGGAGATTGTCAGATCAGGCAACTATATCGGTAAAAGTCACTGGAATGATGGCGATCTGGACGGTTCAATAGGCGATCTTGCTATTTTCAATTCTGACCTGAGCGCTCACCAGGTCAAAGCCGTCTATCAAGCTGATTCCGTAGAAAATCTCGTTAGTGATGCCTTTTACGTCATCGAACAAACTCCCAACAGCACTGTCTTGGGCTCAGTAGCGGCAACGGATGTTGATAGTGCCAGTAATCAGCTGACTTACTCATTGACCAACGATGCCGGTGGCCGTTTCACCATTAACAGTTCAACCGGTGAAATTTCAGTGGCTGACAGCACACTGTTGAATCATGACAGCAACGCATCTCATACCATCAGGGTGCAGGTAAGCGATGGCCAGCTCAGCAGTACTCGCGACTATACGGTTTATGTCAACAGCAGCACGCTGTCTACCAATGAGGATACCAGCTATACCCTCACTCTGACCGATCTGAGTTACAGCGATCAGGAAGCGGCTGCCATTACCCAGATCAAGGTATCAACCTTACCTGATGAGGGAACCCTGAAGCTGAATGGTGTTGCTGTGACGCAAGATCAGGTCATCAGCAAAGCGGATATTGAAGCAGGTCATCTGGTATTTGAGCCAGACAGTAACGAAGCCGGTGATAACTACACATCTATTGGATTTAAAGTACACGATGGTAATAGCTATTCTGGCGAGTATACCCGGACATTTGATGTGGCAGCGGTGGCGGACAGCGTCACCATGAATGATCTCAGCGCTGAAGTATTGAATAGTAACTTTGATGGCAACAACGCCGATGGTTGGCAACGCTACAACCCTTGGGGTATCAACAGCGCACTGGTTCAGAACAATCAACTGTACAACTGGCATAATACTGATGCCTACAGAATCATTGATACCAGTGACAGTTCAATTCAGTTCTACGAATTAACCTTTACTCTGCATCATCATGTAGACAACTCTAGAAACACAAATATCTGGGTAAAATGGAATGGACATAATGTTGGACACTACGTAGAAGGCCCTGGTTTACACACCCAGACATCAACCAAAACCATCCTGTTACACGCTTCGGGTAATTCCAGCACAGAACTCCGATTCGACCAGGACATGAGCTTCTTCCGTCTGGACGATGTCAGGATCACCAAAGTGCATGCTACGGATGAGGATACCGCTTTCAATCTGCCCGATCTCGGCATTACCCTGGTCGACACCGATGGTTCTGAAACGCTAACCGTTTCTGCCGATGGCGTACCTGCCGGAGCAGTGCTCACTGATGGCAGCCACTCGATAACAGCAGATGGAACCGCTGTCGATATTTCCGGCTGGGACTTCGCTAATCTGCAGATAACACCGCCGCCAAACAGCACGGACACCATGAACCTGACGATCACTGCCACCACGACAGAAAGTAACGGTGAGAGTTCGTCTGTCAGTGAAACCCTGTCCATCAGGGTCAACTCGGTAGACGACAAGCCGGTATCATCAGACAACAGCCTTTTATTAAAACAGACGGACAGTTACACATTCAGTACCGAAGATTTCAGCTTCACCGATGGTGATGCCGGTGACACCCTGCAATCCATTACCATCACCTCTCTGCCGGCTTCCGGCGCTCTAACATTGAATGGTGCTGCCGTGACAGCCAATCAGGTTATTACCGCAGCAGACCTTGGCAATCTGACCTATACCGCGCCAGCCACTGATCCGGATCTTGGCACCAGCTTTGGTTTTACGTTGAGTGACGGCAGCCTTTCCAGTGATCCACAGACATTCAGCCTTAATGTGAGAGGCACTTACTCTCAAAACCTTCTGACTAATGGCAGTGCCGAGAATGGCACCTCTGGCTGGAATATTATTGCCAACGGTGGAGATGGCTGGGGTTCAAACAACAGCAGTCATGACGGCGACGGTCAGAGCTGGGTTACATCCAATGCCTGGGCTAAGAAGTCACAAACAGTTGACCTTCTGGCCAAAGGCTTTACCGAACAATATCTGGATTCTGCTCCTGACATCAGTGTCAGCGACTGGTTTAAAGATAACGGTGCCAACGATGATTATTACCTGAAAGTTGAACTGCGGGACGCTAGCAATAACGTCATTACCTCCTACGACACTGGAACATTAACCGCAACTGACAACTGGCAGAAGGCTGCTAATACCTTCAGTAATTATGGTGCCGGTGTCCGCTATGTTTATTTTGAACACGGCGCTAAAGACCAGGAAAACCTGAGTGGTCATCACGGGGCGAGTATTGATGACTCTGAAGTGGTGTTAAAGATTGGCGATGTTGATCTGGTGGGTACTGATTCCGGAGAAATTATTGATGGTACAGCGCAGTCTGACACTCTCAAAGGTGAGGGAGGCGCAGACACTCTGCTCGGTGGTGCCGGGGACGACCTGATCTTTGGTGGTGCGGGTGAGGACATCATCACAGGCGGAGCAGGCGATGACATTCTCACGGGGGGCGATGACAGCGACACCTTCGTCTGGCTCTCTTCTGACCTGGGGTCAGCCGCTGCTCCTGCCGAGGATGTCATCAAGGACTTTAACACAGGCTCCGGCGGGGACATTATAGATCTAAGTGATGTCCTGGTGGATAATTCAACGCCCCTGGACCAGTACCTGAGCCTGAACTTTGATAACGGCGACACCACCATCGAGGTGATGCCAGACGCTGACGGTGATATTACCCAGAAGATTAAGCTGGAAGGTGTTGATCTCTCAGGCTACGGGGGAGGCAGTACCGACGCACAAATCCTTAACAACCTGATTAGTGACGGCAACCTTCAAATCGATTGATTCGACAGTCATTCGATTAAAGTTTCTCCATCCAGACCTGTGTGGTTCATGGTCCAGGCTCCAAAATCAGAATCCCGAATCATGGCACCAATAAAAGAGCTGCGATCAAACCTTGCATGATTGAACTCTGCCTGATCAATAGTAACATGATCCAAACGACAGTGGACAAATGATGGGCTTTCTTCCAAACTGTAACACTCCCTGAACTGACCCTGCTCAAAAATCACTTCGTTAAACTGGGTGCCTTCCATTAAAGCTGAATCCATATCGACCCGGGTAAAATAACTGTTCGAAATCCGGGTCCTGACCAGCTTGGGAACATTGAATTCGCAGTCGGTCATAATCACCTTGTTCAAATTGCCACCCGAAAACACCGGCCCTTCCTGAAAACTGTCACAGCCTCTGAACTGACAGTCTTCCATTAAAACGTTATTGAAGTGAGTACTTGTCAGTGTGCAATCCCTGAACTCTATATTCCTGAGCTGGGAGCCGGTAAAGTTCGCATCATCCAGAAATCCGTGAATAATCTGGCTGTTGTGCATCTTTAAACCCATGCATGAGCTGTTATGAAAACTTTGAGCCCCCATATTGCAGCTATCAATGACAGCATTATCCAGACAACTTTGGTCAAAATTAACAGCAAACAGATTGCAATCCACCAAACGCGCCTCATCCAGCCGGCAATGCCTCAGATCAGCACCTTCCAGGGAAGAATCTTCGAAGATGGCACCCCTCAGATCGGCACCTCTGAAATCAGCCCCGGACAAATTACAGCCTTTAAATCGGGCTCCCCGCAACTGTGCCTTTCTGAAGTTACTGCCCTTCAAGTCCGTTTGATTAAAACAGACCCTTTCAAGATCTCTGCCCTCCAGCACTGCACCTTTGAGTACCTGTCTGGGAGGAAAGTTCATACCGGGATGTAAAAGATCGAGAAGTTCACTCGCAAAATCATCAGATGCCGGAGTATTGGTCACGACTCGAGCTTCTCTGGCCGGGTCGATAGCAATACTGTATTCACCCAAGCCTTTCAGCAGAATGGTACTTTTTCCATCAAGACCTGAGGTTCTGATTTCCTCTGTTTCCAGTACATCAAACCTGCCCAATCCTTGTCGTGCATTCTGACGGGTATCTTTATTTTTCCCTGAATCGGACACCACTGCGCCTCCCTGGCTGATACTTTTTGCGATCAAATTTGGACATCATCGCCATGAATGCGGGGATGATTGTCTTAGCTTGCGGCTGTTTATTAGAGTCGTCCGATGAACGGTAAAGTTTAGAATGCGGCCATCCAAAGATACTGTTCGCCAAGTGCAGTAAAACTCTAGACTCTCAGTCGGAGGGCTCCATAACATGATTGGCAAGATCCAACACAACATGCCGTATATGATGGTCATCAAGCTCATAGAATACCTGTTTACCACGGCGGGAAGATTTGAGAATTCTGGCTTCTCTGAGCCCTTTGAGGTGATGGCTGGTCAGTGGTTGAGACATACCTGATATTTCTGACAGGCAGCAGACCGGTTGTGGTTCATCAATACAGGCCATAACCAGTTTGAGGCGCCCTTCATCCCCCAGCAGCCTGAAAAGTGAGGCCAGCCTGGCCAACTGCTCTGAAGACATTTCTGGTAATTCAGTACAACAGGGCTGATGGAGTTCAGTCATATAAGAGTTACATTGTAAAAAGTAGATTGAGTTCAAGCCGCCATGGGCTAAAAATATCAGCTCATGCCGGATTAATACAATTAGTGCCATCGACAGAGGCGAATCCTGTAACAAACACGCATGGGTGCTTCGGCTTTTCCTGTCTATTTAAGATTTAGATCAGGATTTATCCTAAGCGGCCGTTATTGACAGTGATAGACACCCTTGCAAGCTGGTATAAAGTCCAGAATCCAGGGGTTTGTCCGTCATAGCCCACACATTGCACGAAGTGCAGCTAATTTCATTGTGGGTTTAACATCTGATGCACTCTCCAGAACCACCACTGGAACTGAATAATGACCGACCTAGATTCCAACAGCATTCATACTGGCCTTTCAGGTCGTATGCTTCTTGAAAATCCTTTGCTGAACAAGGGCACTGCCTTTACTTTTGAAGAACGCAGCGAACTGGACCTCCATGGTCTGTTGCCACCCCGTGTAGAAACACTGGAAGAGCAGTGTCGCCGCGCCTATAAATCTTTTGCAATCAAGCCCACTCCTATTCTCAAACATATTTACCTGCGCTCACTGCAAGATACCAACGAAACGCTTTTCTACGCTCTGGTTCAGCGTCATCTTCAGGAAATGTTGCCTATCATCTACACCCCTGTGGTAGGTCAGGCCTGTCAGCGATACAGCGATCTTTATCGTCGTCCTCGCGGCCTCTACATCTCTTTCCCTGAGCGCGCTCAGATTGATGCCATGCTGGCAAACTTCAAGCGCAACATTGAAGTCATCGTAGTGACTGATGGTGAGCGTATCCTGGGTCTGGGCGACCAGGGTATTGGTGGTATGGGTATCTGCATCGGTAAACTATCTCTTTACTCTGCCGTGGGTGGCATTACGCCCAACCTGACAATGCCCATTACTCTGGATTGTGGCACTAACAACAAAAAGCTGCTGAAAGACCCCAATTACCTGGGATGGCGACATGAGCGCATCGGTGAGGACGATTATTTCGAATTTGTCGATATGTTTATCCAGACACTTAAACGTCGCTGGCCAAACGCCCTGCTGCAATTTGAAGACTTCGCGATCAACCACGCTACGCCTCTGCTAGAAAAGTACCGTGATCAGCTCTGCACCTTTAACGATGATATTCAGGGCACGGCCGCTGTTACTGCTGCTACCCTGATGGCTGCAGCCAAGGCTGCTGGCAAATCCATTGAAGATCTGAGCGTTGCTTTCCTGGGTGGAGGCTCTGCAGGCTGTGGGATCGCTGAACAAATTATCCGTCTGATGGTGGGCCGCGGACTGTCTGACGAGGAAGCTCGCAAGCGCATCTACATGGTTGATCGTGACGGCCTGGTGCACGACCAGATGAAAGGCCTCCGTCCATTCCAGCAGAAGCTGACTCAGCGTTTTGCCGATATTGAAGGCTGGTCAGCCGAGGGCGCAGTGTCTCTGGCGGATGTCGTTCGCATTGCCAAGCCAGACGCCATCATTGGTGTTTCCGGTCAAACCGGCCTGTTCACTCAGGACATTATTGAGAACATGTCGATCAACCATGAGCAGCCCATTATCTTCCCACTCTCGAACCCGATCAGTCAGGTAGAAGCTCTGCCCGAAAACATTATCAAATGGACTAACGGCAAGGCTCTGATTGCTACTGGCAGCCCGTTTGAGCCGGTTCAGCTCGATGACCGCGCTTACCCGATTGCCCAGTGCAACAATATCTATATTTTCCCCGGTCTGGGTCTGGGTGTGCTGGCTTCCGGCGCCTGTCGCATTACTGACAAGATGCTCGACGTTGCTGTAGAAACACTGGCACTCGCTTCTCCTGCTCTGGTGAGCAGAGAAGCACCTCTTCTGCCTTTGTTGAATCGCATTCAGCATGTCACCAACGATATTGCTCTCGCTGTTGCTCTTCAGGCCCAGAAGGACGGTCTGGCCCCGATCACTGAGTTGACTGATCTGGAACAAAAGATCAGAACAAAACGCTGGAGCCCCGAGTATCGTCGCATTCGCATGTCTTTCTGCTAGCTTGCACTTCTGCCAGATTGCCCTTCTGATAACAGCATCACTCTCCAATTGCACGTCGCAAGACGTGTAATTGGTCTCTCTTTATCCCATTACTCTGCCTTTTTTATCGCTATCATGAACCCCTGAAAGCTTGGGCGCTCATTTCAAGGCCCAATCAGACCAGACTGAATAACATTTTAAAAAAAGCCGCCAAGAAGTAGTTATATCCACCAGATATTCAATATAAATCGAGAAATAGTGTCATAAATAGCGGGTTATTATCACTATTTATCCCTTTATTGATCTATATCAAACCTGCTTCGTACCAAACAAACTTAAGCTGTAAGAGAAATCGGGGACTCCGGTTCAATTTTTTGATCGGTACAACCCTGCCGAAAAAACCGGCGGGTCAGTTTAATTCCATAAGCGTTCAAAGAAATCGCTTGGGTTACTCAGCAATAAGACCTCCAAGAAAGTCTGATCTGACATGCCTCCGGCATAATTCTCTCTCGCAACACAAAGACAAGCGAACAATGAGAGATACGTGTTTGGTAACATAGGAAATAAATATGAAGCAGTGGATTCGACTTTCACTCACAACCAAAGTGCTGATCGGCATGGTGGCAGGCCTGACTATTGGCCTGATAATGCGTCAGTTTACAGGTAATACTTTTATTGAGCATTACCTGGTAAATGGCGTATTCAACGTCATAGGTCAAATATTTCTGACCGCTCTGAAAATGATAGTAGTACCTCTGGTATTCACCTCCATCGTATGCGGCACCTGCTCCCTCAAAGACGTAACAGTATTGGGTCGTCTGGGCGGAAAAACAGTCGCTTTTTACCTGCTTACGACCTGTATTGCCATCAGTCTGGCTATGGGTCTGGCTCTGCTTGTCAGCCCGGGTGAAGGTGCCAACCTGGAAAGCGCTTCTTCTTATGCCGCCTCCACCGCACCTTCGCTGTCTGAAGTCATCATCGGCATGTTCCCGGCTAACCCTATCGAAGCCATGGCCTCCGGTAACACACTGCAAATCATCGTATTTGCCTTGCTGTTCGGTATTGCCATTGCTGCTGCGGGTAAACCTGCTGAGCCTATCGTCAAGATTTTTGTGGCTCTGAACGAAGTCATGATGAAGCTGACTACTTTGATCATGAACCTGGCACCTTACGGTGTGATGGGGCTGCTGGCCAAGCTGTTCTACTCAATTGACCTGGGTGCTATCGGTAACCTGATTCAGTATTTCCTGGTCGTTCTGGGGGCTCTGGCTCTGCAGCTGTTCATCACATACTGCGGTCTGTTAAAAATCACTACAGGTCTGAGTCCGCGCATCTTCCTGAAGAAAATGCAGGATGCCTTCATGTTTGCCTTTACCACAGCCTCCAGTAACGCCACTATCCCGGTCACTATGGAAGGCGTAACTCGTCGTATGGGTGTTAGCAATAAGGTGGCCTCTTTCACCATCCCCCTGGGCAGTACCATCAACATGGACGGTACCGCCATCATGCAGGGTGCTGCGACGGTCTTTATCGCCCAGGCCTTTGGTGTAGATCTGAGCATGGGTGACTATCTTATGGTGATCGTCACAGCCACTCTGGCTTCTGTCGGTACTGCGGGTGTACCCGGAGTGGGTCTGGTTATGTTGGCGATGGTTCTACAGCAGGTAGGCCTGCCTCTGGAAGGTATTGCCCTGATCATGGGTGTAGATCGCCTGCTGGATATGGTACGTACCGCTGTCAATATAACAGGCGACAGTGTTGTAACCTGTATCGTTGCCAAGAGCGAAGGCGAGATGGATCTGAAGGTTTATAACGATCTTGAAGCCGGTGAAAGCGATGAGAACATCGACTTCCACCACATCGGTGAGCAGCAGGTCCGGACTGCCTGATTGATCACTGACCACAGCAGAGCGTAGCCCCAAGGCTACGCTCCTCCCACCTCCTCAAACTCACCCATCCCTGCTGCACAGTTCAGCAATTCAGCCTCCTGTAAGCCTGACTCATCAGAACCACTGTTCGGCAACATAAATTCAGAACGTTAAACGAGCGTTGACAGTCGTCAGTCAGAAACAAGGAGATGAAGGAATAGAGAGTTTTAACGGAAGGTAATTGAACATAAAAATAAGCGGATTGGTTTACAGGCTGTGTGGATAATGGCTTTATTATCCTTCCATGTATGTCCGGATGCTCGCGTTGCTTCTGCAATTCTTCTCAGCTCCGGTTTCCCTGTTGGTTGCTACACCACAAAAAAACACCCTATAAACCAATCCGCTTGTACGGTCATCGACTTTTATTATTGTTTTTGTCAGTCGATTCATCTGCCTCATTATTGTTTTTATTTTCGGCAGTTTTTCTTGCTTTCGACCCTATGTATACAATCGACGTGCCAATTTTTTGGAAACTGGCCACACCCCTTGGCATACGTACAATCCGACGCGAGACCCTACCCCAATAGGTATTTTTATCCAGCCTGAATGTGTTACCTGTGGGAAGTAGTCCCGTAACAGTGAGATATTGACGTAACGCTTACAGAATTTCATAAACTGAGAATACCCCGGGCAACGGGGATTTTGACCCTGAGAGATTTAAATTCGAGAGATTGCCCATATAGTGTCTTTATAATCGCACTTGGAATTTATCGGAAATAATCATGACTACAGATACTCATTTTGACTACCTGGTCATTGGTGGTGGTAGCGGCGGCATAGGTACTGCTAATCGGGCTGCCATGTACGGCAAAAAAGTTGGTCTTATTGAAGCCAAATACCTCGGCGGCACCTGTGTAAACGTTGGCTGTGTTCCCAAAAAAGCCATGTGGTTTGCAGGACAGATTTCCGATGCCATCCACTATGGTCCGGATTACGGTTTTGATCTGAACCGTGAAGAAATCCTGAAAAACTTTAGCTGGAGCAAGCTGGTTGAAAGCCGTGAGGCCTACATCAGTCGTATTCATCAGTCCTATGACCGGGTACTGGGTAACAACAAAGTAACCGTCATAAAAGGTTACGGTCGTTTTGTGGATGCCAAAACCGTTGAAGTGAACGGTGTTCAATACACGGCTGATCACATTACCATCGCCACCGGTGGTGAGCCTGCTGTCCCATCCATTCCAGGCGCTGAATACGGCATTGACTCTGACGGCTTCTTTGAACTGACAGAACGTCCTGAGCGTGTTGCAGTGCTGGGGGCTGGGTACATTGCCGTCGAACTGGCGGGGGTCCTCCATGCCCTGGGCAGTGAAACCCACCTTCTGGTTCGCAAGCACAAACCCTTGCGCAACTTCGACGACATGCTGTCCGATACTCTGGTTGAGATCATGGAAGCGGAAGGCCCGACCCTGCACACACATTCTGTACCCAAGGAGATCACCAAAGAAAGTGATGGCAGCCTGACCATCCATCTTGAAAATGGCAACAGCCTGACAGTTGATACGGTTATCTGGGCTGCAGGTCGTAAGCCACACACCCACTCCATCAATCTGGAAGCAGCGGGTGTCGAAACCGATGAGCGTGGCTACATTCCTGTCGACAAGTTCCAGAACACCAATGTGCCTGGTATTTATGCGGTAGGTGACAACATTGGCAAGATCGAACTGACACCGGTTGCAGTGGCAGCCGGACGTCGTCTGTCAGAAAGACTCTTCAACAACAAACCCGAAGAACACCTGAACTACGACAATATTGCGACTGTCGTCTTCAGTCACCCTACGATTGGCACCGTGGGTCTGAGCGAAAGCGAAGCCATTGAACGTCATGGTGAGGAAAACGTTAAGGTTTACACCAGCGGCTTTACCGCCATGTATAGTGCGCTGACCAGTCACCGTCAGCCAAGCCGCATGAAGCTGGTTACCCTGGGTAAAGAAGAGAAAATTGTTGGCATTCACACCATCGGTCATGGCTCCGACGAAATGCTGCAGGGTTTTGCAGTGGCACTGAAAATGGGTGCAACCAAAGCAGACTTTGATAATACAGTGGCTATCCATCCGACCTCTGCGGAAGAATTCGTCACTATGAGGTGATCCTTTTTCTTGGAGAACCACAAAAGTTTTGACAACTTATAATAATTTCGACAAATCGTAATAATTTGGCAACTTTGCCTATCCTGATCCATACCCTCACAGTCGTGTAAATTTCCTACTGTGAGGGTACGGTGTGTCTCAATAACTGCTGATCTCAAGTTGATTTACGAAAAGTAGCTTGCAGAAAGCGAGTCAGGGTCCTATACAGGTTTCATAAATCAACAAACATTCAGCTCAAAAGCAACTTCTCATGACAGCGAATTTGCAGAATGATAACTAAGCTGTGGTAATAAAGAACTGACGTTTACAGGTCATTTGTACCGCAACTCAGAATCATCGGAACAAGCTACACCGGTTTATTCCATTGATAACGAACAGGTCGTGTTTTCCTGACTAAAACGCCGCCCTCTACTGCACGAATCAGCCATTCTTTAACCTGGCTCTTGTGCAACCCAAGATATTGGGATATTTCATCAGATGCGATGGGGTTGCTGTACAAAGGGTACAGGTGCTTCAGGAAATAATCATAAAGAGACTCCAAATGTTGCTCTTTAAGTTCTGTCCGAACTATCTCTGCAACGACTTCATCCTGAGAGTTTGGTGAAACTTCGACACTACTTTCAAGGATTTTCTGAATACCTTCCTGCATTATCTCCTGTTCGAGAAGACTCGCCTGATTTTCCCTGACTCCACTGCTTACGGCAGAGACAGAAGAATATGTCTCTGGTCTCTTATCTTTTGAAGCTGAAGGCTCTTTAGTTCCCCACAAGTCGAGAGTCAGTGCCGGTGACGGCTGTGATTGCTGTTTAATAAACAGATCTGCTACAACCACCTCATCAATATTGTTGTTACACCAGTGAGCTCCCTGGTTAACAATGTCTGCATTCCCAGGAGCTTTGTCTTCAGTCGGCTTGACCCACAATGGCACCCAATCTTTTTTCAGGTTCTCCAGTTAAGCGCATTACATTCTTCAAGTGCCAGAGCCCGATAGAATTCATCGGTCTTAATCCTTTCAGGAACATACTGCAAATTCCCATAATTAAGTCTCGTGCATGCCTGCACACACAAATCTGGTGTTAACTTTTCCTGGGGTACCTGCTCTATATAACAAGGATCTTCTTTAATTTTCAGGAGGTAATCTTCAGAATCAAGCTGATCAGGGTCAGCATTAGGCGGCAACTTCCCGAAGTACTTGATGAATGGTTTATAGTCACTGACCGGCAATGGTTGCCCATTGCTCATACACTCGGCAAACCTTTTCAGAAACTCTTTTAATTCATGATCAAGATTGCCTTGTGGTAAGTCAGGTGTGGAAGCTGGGCAGGCTTGCACAGAAGACCATTCCAAAGGATGTTCGCTAATGGCAGAAGGATGAGGCATATTTCTGACGGCTAAGCCGTCTTGTTCGCGCCCCTGCGAAACCTCTTTAACAAGGTATTTGCCCCAGGATTGGGCAGATGGATAGCTGGAATGATCCTCTTGCCGGAGAAGTTCCAGACATCCGAGCTAAACCATGCAGGAAGGTGACAGGATTGCCCTCGGGACTCAGCCTTTTATGGGATTTCTGCCATCGGCTTGCAGCTTTGACTCCCCGATTCCTCGCGCAGCCTTTCGCGAGGCTGTGATTAGTGCATAAAAGCACCAGCCATAGAAGACTTTTGCCGCGTCGCTTTATAGAGCAGGTATTGAGTGACTTTGTGATATCTGCTCAAGGAGTATCCCCCCGCCTGAAATATCAATTATCAAAAAATCACAAACGAAACCAGAAAAAGGAATTTTATCAAGAAACCCTTGCAAGATAATCAAACACACAATGTATACAATTCCATGGTCGCATATTCCGCCATCTTTCCAAAGAAAAAAACATAAGCACCTGTTTTTATTGTAATAATTAAACAGAAAAATAATGCTATTCAGTGTCAACACTTCTCTGATGCCGTATAAAAAAACACCACTATTCACAAAATAAATAGCAAAGATAAAAACAACAGGATTGTCACAAATGTTCACAAATCACAGAATGCAGTCACCGGATCGGCATGTCTCTGACTAAAAACGCCGATCATCAAAACACGCTGATAACGTCGTGAAAACGGAAGGACTGATTATGTCAAACTACCTGAATGATATTGACGCAATTGCTTCACTGAAAGCTACTCAGGGCTCTTCCTGGGAAGCGATCAATCCCGAATACGCTGCTCGCATGAAAGCGCAGAACCGTTTCAAAACCGGTCTGGATATTGCCCGCTATACCGCCAAAATCATGCGCGAAGACATGGCGGCTTACGACGCAGACACTGCAAAGTACACCCAGTCCCTGGGCTGCTGGCATGGATTCATTGGTCAGCAGAAGATGATTTCTATCAAGAAACATTTCAACAACACTGACCGTCGCTACCTTTACCTGTCTGGCTGGATGGTTGCTGCACTGCGCTCCGAGTTTGGTCCTCTGCCAGACCAGTCCATGCACGAGAAAACGTCAGTAGCTGGCCTGATTGAAGAACTCTACACCTTCCTGCGCCAGGCTGATGCCCGTGAACTGGGCGGTCTGTTCCGCGAACTCGACTCTGCTCGCAAGGCTGGCGATACCGCTAAAGAAGCAGATCTCCAGAGCCAGATCGATAATCACCAGACACACGTTGTGCCCATCATTGCCGACATCGACGCTGGTTTCGGTAACGAAGAAGCCACTTACCTGCTGGCTAAGAAAATGATTGAAGCCGGCGCCTGCTGTATCCAGATCGAAAACCAGGTTTCCGACGAGAAGCAGTGTGGTCACCAGGACGGCAAGGTAACCGTTCCTCACGAAGATTTCCTGGCCAAGATTCGCGCTGTTCGCTACGCGTTCCTGGAACTGGGTGTAGACGACGGGGTGATCGTTGCCCGAACCGACTCCCTGGGTGCTGGCCTGACCAAGCAGCTGGCAGTAACTAACCAGCCTGGTGATCTGGGTGACCAGTACAACAGCTTCCTGGATGTTGAAGAAGTCACTCCAGAAAACATGAAAAACGGTGATGTGATCATTAACCGTAACGGCAAGCTGGTTCGTCCCAAGCGTCTGCCCAGCAACCTGTTCCAATTCCGTCAGGGTACCGGTGTTGACCGTGTCGTTCTGGACTGCATCACTTCTCTGCAGAACGGCGCTGACCTGCTGTGGATTGAGACCGAAAAACCTCACGTTGGCCAGATCGCCGAGATGGTTAACAAGATTCGTGAAACCTGCCCGAACGCTAAGCTGGTTTACAACAATTCACCGTCCTTCAACTGGACTCTGAATTTCCGCCAGCAGGTATTCGATGCCTGGAGCGAAGAAGGTAAAGACGTTTCTGCTTACGACCGTGCTCAACTGATGAGTGCAGAGTACGACGCAACAGAACTGGCCCAGGCGGCTGATGAGAAGATCCGTACCTTCCAGGCAGACGCTGCCCGTGAAGCAGGCATCTTCCACCACCTGATCACTCTGCCAACTTACCACACTGCCGCGCTGTCCACCGACAACCTGGCTAAAGAGTACTTTGGTGATCAGGGCATGCTGGGATATGTTGCAAACGTTCAGCGCAAAGAAATCCGTCAGGGTATTGCCTGTGTTAAACACCAAAATATGGCTGGCTCAGACATGGGTGATGATCACAAAGAATACTTCTCTGGTGATGCTGCACTGAAAGCGGCCGGTGAAGACAATACCATGAACCAGTTCGGCTAAGCTGAACAGTCAGGCTAAATAGTTCGCCTCCCCCGCGTGAAATATCACGCAACCATTCAGGGCAGCTTCTCGCTGCCCTGATTTATTTTGACTGAGCAAAGCCCTGATTCATTGAGTAGACTTAGGATCAGCTCACCCCGGACGGTGTCCGTAGACGCCGGACACTGGGATCAAACCTTAACACAACCTACCAAACTATTACGTACGACACCCCTTTTAACAAGAAAATTTATTCACTATTTACGAATAAATTATCAAAAATTCTCATTTCAAAATTATCCATAACAACCTCCACACACCCACAGAGACTCGAACATGACTGCACGTAAAAACCGAAAACCCGAAAGATTTCCACACACAAAACATACCACCTATATAGTTAATTACCCTTTTAACTTAAAATCACATACTATACGTGATCAGTACTCATGCCCGAGTACCTCTCATGGATGAAGTCCGGATTGAGCCGGATCACAGAGGCCCAGGTTATGAAAGAAGGGTCAGAAGAAACACAGTGTTCTGACAAGCGTCGACTCCCGTATAGACAGACAGCTTTGATCCATTGTCGTGCTCAGTACGGGTACGATGAAAAACGACGGTGAAGGCACAACTACTGATCGGCAGCCCACGTCTGCCAGAACATTTTTATAGCTACACTAGGTGACCGATATGCGGATAGGGATCCCTGGAGAGATTCAGGAAAACGAAAACCGGGTAGCCGCTACGCCTGATACAATAGGCAAGCTGCAAAAGCTCGGTTATGACGTCATCGTTGAGAGTGGAGCTGGTATCAAAGCCAGCTTTGATGATGCGGCTTTTAGAGAAGCTGGCGCTCAAATCGCAGAACGCTCAGAAGTCTGGGGTTCCGATATCGTTCTGAAAGTGAACGCACCAACAGACGACGAAATAGCTCTATTAAAAGACGGCGCTACCCTCGCCAGCTTTATCTGGCCCGGCCAGAATGAAGAGCTTATGAACAAACTCAGCCAGCGCAACATCAACGTGCTGGCTTTGGACAGTGTACCCCGTCTGTCCCGCTCCCAGTCACTGGATGCACTGAGCTCCATGGCTAATATTGGCGGTTACCGGGCTGTTGTTGAGGCTTCCCATCACTTTGGCCGCTTTTTTAATGGTCAGATTACCGCTGCTGGCAAAATACCACCTGCCAAGGTCATGGTCATTGGTGCCGGTGTTGCAGGTCTCGCTGCCCTGGGTGCGGCTGGCAGCATGGGTGCTATTGTTCGGGCTTTCGACACTCGTCCTGAAGTTAAGGAACAGGTAGAAAGCATGGGCGCTGAATTCCTTGAGCTGGATTACGAGGAAGAGCAAGACTCTTCCGACGGCTATGCCAAGGAAATGAGCCAGGCCTTTATTGATGCCGAGATGGCCCTGTTCATGGAACAGGCCAAAGAGGTCGACATCATTATCACCACCGCCCTGATTCCCGGTCGACCGGCACCCAAGCTGATTCTGGAAGACATGGTTAAAGCCATGAAACCAGGCAGTGTTATCGTCGATCTGGCTGCCCAGACCGGTGGCAACTGTGAATGCACAGAAAAAGACAAGGTTGTGGTCAAGCATGGTGTTACCGTCATCGGCTACACCGACCTGCCCAGCCGACTGCCAACCCAGTCATCGCAGTTATACGGCACCAACCTGGTGAATATGCTGAAACTGATGACACCTGAGAAAGACGGCAACCTGGTCATCGACTTTGAGGACGAAGTAGTCCGTGGTCTCACTGTCGTGAAAGAGGGCAACATTACCTGGCCTCCACCGCCTGTTAAAGTCAGTGCAGCTCCGGTAGCTAAACCGACGCCAAAGGTTGATGAAGTCAAGAAAGAGAAGCCTTCAAGTCCCTGGCTGAAACCTGCCCTGATCGCCGCAGGTGCCGCCATCTTCGGATGGGTTGCCCATTCAGCTCCGGCAAGCTTTCTGGAACACTTCACTGTATTCGTTCTGTCGTCCATTATCGGCTACTACGTCATCTGGAATGTTACTTCTGCCCTGCACACACCTCTGATGAGTGTGACCAACGCCATCAGCGGCATTATTGTGATCGGTGCCCTGATGCAAATGGGGAGTGACAACAATATTATTCTGGCTATGTCGGGCATCGCCCTGTTAGTGGCCATGATTAATATTGTCGGTGGTTTCGCTGTGACCCAGCGGATGCTCAAGATGTTCATCAGAGATAATTAATCGCAGCGGGAGTAAACAGGAATGTCACAAGGATTATTATCGTCCGCCTACCTGATAGCAGCGCTGCTGTTTGTCATGAGTCTGGCAGGCCTGAGCCGTCAGGAGTCTGCCAAGAGCGGCAGTCTCTATGGCATGGTCGGTATGGTCATCGCCGTTCTGGCCACACTGGGTTATGCACACCTCGAAGGCTTTACCTTTGTCACCATTATGATGATTGTCGGAACAGCCACAGGCCTCTTCCTGGCCAGGAAAGTGGAAATGACCGAAATGCCCCAGCTGGTCGCCATCCTGAATGGTTTTGGCGGGCTGGCAGCGGTGTTGATCGGCTTTTCAAGTGCGATTGAATCTTCAGAATCACTGGTCAAGGCGGCTTCCGAGCTGGTGTCGTCTACTGATCAACTGATTCACAGCATTGAAATATTCATTGGCATCATCATCGGTGCAATCACTTTCAGTGGTTCGGTTGTTGCCTGCCTGAAACTGAATGGAAACATCAACAGCCGTCCCGTATCACTGCCTGGTGGCCACTGGACCAACCTGGCTTTGATTGTTCTGGCCATTGTGATGGGGATTATCTACGTACAGCAGGACAGCATTCTGGCTTTGATCATCATGACAGGTCTGGCCTTTATTTTTGGTATCACTCTGGTTATGGGCATCGGTGGTGCTGACATGCCGGTTGTGGTTTCCATGCTCAATGCATACTCCGGCCTGGCCGCTGCTGCTACTGGTTTTATGCTGGGCAACAACCTGCTGATTATAACAGGTGCCATGGTGGGCTCTTCAGGCGCAATTCTCTCCTACCTGATGTGTTCAGCCATGAACAGATCCTTTATATCGGTAATTCTCGGTGGTTTTGGCACCGAAGCTGGTACTGTAGCGGAAGGTGAGGAACAGGGTGAATACACCGAGGTCAATGTAGAAGAAGTCGCTGAAATGCTCAAAAGCGCTTCCAGCGTGATCATCACTCCCGGATACGGAATGGCTGTCGCCCAGGCTCAGCACCCCCTGAGAGAACTGGTCAATAAGTTGCTGGCCCAGAATATTAAGGTACGCTTTGGTATTCATCCGGTGGCTGGTCGTCTGCCAGGTCATATGAACGTTTTGCTGGCCGAGGCAAAAGTGCCTTACGATATCGTTGAAGAGATGGATGAGATTAACGACGACTTTACCGAAACGGATGTTGTCCTGGTGATTGGTGCCAACGACACTGTAAACCCGGCGGCGTCTGAAGATCCGGGCAGCCCGATTGCAGGCATGCCTGTACTTCGTGTCTGGGAAGCAGAAAGAGTCGTGGTATTCAAACGCTCTATGGCTACAGGCTATGCAGGTGTCCAGAATCCCCTGTTCTTTAAAGACAATTCTCGTATGCTTTTCGGAGATGCCCACAGTACCGTCGAAGGTATTCTTAAGCAGTTCTGATCTGCCCCCCCGGATAGAAAGCTATTCTTCTATCCGGGTAGAAACAAACAGATGTCGACAGAACAGGGACCCTGCCTGAAATTATGACCCGCAACACTTAATGCTCATCATATTGCCTCCCTTGCACTGGAGCTTCAGATAATGAGATATCAGGCGTTGATGCTTCAGGCACCGGGGCTTCAGAGGCTGAGGCTTCAGAAACCACGGCTTCAGGTGAAGCTTCGGGTATTGAGGCTTCGGGTATTGAGGCTTCGGGTACTGAACCTTCAGGTAATGAACCTTCAGCTACTGAGCCTTCGGGTACTGAAGCTCCGGGTACTGCACCTTCGGGTACTGCGCCTTCGGGTACTGCACCTTCAGGTACTGCACCTTCAGCTACTGAACCTTCGGGTACTGCACCTTCAGGTAGCTGGATTAAAGGCAGCGGGGACAGAACTATAGTCAGTCTGCTACTCTCCGCGAAGGGCACGTTATGAAAATAAGTGGGTGACCAGTTACTTTGACTGTCTGTTTTCACAGGACCGTATTCTTTACCATCTACAGACAGTGTAACCTGGTATGGCTGTTCATCAGGATAATAAAATCTACCTCCTGCAAACACACTAAAAGTGTAAGTAGGTTTATACACATCGGAACTGTCTAAGGACCAACCGACACTACCCTGAGGATACCTGGCATCAGTGGGATGAGCATCATCATTTACATTCTGGAAACCGATATTGGTATTGACGGGAATGTAAACACCAGACTTTTCGACAAAATCCAGTTTGACCGACAAGCCATTCACCTTCCTGAAGTGTGTCAGTCCACTGTACGCAAAGCCATCAGCTTTGGCACTGAAACCGTAACCGAGCCCCACCGTTTCATCTCTGAAAACCACATCTGCCGCAGACGCAAAACCGGAAAGAAGTATACTAACGGGTACAACCAGTAAAACTTTCATGATTAAAAAAAGCCTCTTCTGATGTGATAACCCTGAAATATCATTAAGTCGCTTTCACCAGAATCAATTTCGCATCAATGATACTGGCGCCATCGTTTATTGAACTGTACAAAAATAAACGAACGTCACATGCCTACTTCTTGCCAGCCCACTTTCGTCTAACAACAAAATGTATCACTTGCAAAGCGGTAGAATGAGAAGCTAGACACTTTATGATATTTCCGGATTAGACCACCGCTCAATTATAGATACTCATTTCTATAACTGCTTTTTTTACCGTAAAAAATATTTTGTTAAGCCACCCCACCATTACAGATCAAGAGAATCAATTCTGGAAATGGCCGTCCTGAATGACTTTCCAAATACCGGCATTTCTGCCCTGATCCAGTGAGTCTGTTAATCCGCTGCACTGGCACAGAACCCGCCCGAAAATCAGAGGCCGCGAATATTTTCAGCTTCCAGCTCGGCAAAGTATTTCAGGGTCTTGACTCGCAGTTCCATGGTGGCATCTTCATCACAGACGATCATGGCTTTCGGGTGCATCTGCATGGCAGAAATGGTCCACAAATGGTTCACAGAGCCTTCTACCGCAGCATGGAGGGCATAAGCCTTATCCGCACCAGTGACCAGAATCATGACTTCACGGGCATCCATCAGTGTGCCTACACCAATGGTCAGAGCCAGATTGGGTACCTGATTGATATCGTTTTCGAAGAAACGGGAATTGGCCTGACGGGTCTTGTCAGTCAGGGTCTTGATACGGGTACGTGAAGACAGGGAAGAGCCTGGCTCGTTAAAGGCAATATGGCCATCGTGACCAACTCCACCCATAAACAGATCAATGCCGCCACAGGATTTGATCTTGTCTTCATAACGCTGGCATTCGGCTTCCAGGTCTTTCGGATTTCCATTGAGCAGATTGATGTTTTCGTGTCGGATATCAATATGTTCAAAGAAATTCTTAAACATGAAGGTACGGTAGGATTCCGGATGATCGGCGGGAATGCCCACGTATTCGTCCATATTGAAAGTCACTACATGCTCAAAGCTCACCTCGTCGGCATGGTTCATCTCAATCAGGTTCTTGTAGGTAGCCAGAGGCGTACTGCCTGTGGGCAGCCCCAGAACAAAGGGTCTGTCTGCCGTTGGCTTGAACTTGTTGATCCGTCTGACAATGTGCCTGGCGGCCCATTTGCCCACGTCGGATTTTGCGGATAGAGGAATTAAGCGCATGGTTTAATCTTCCGGTTGTGGACCTTCTGAATTCTGTTTAGCCGGACGATGGACATTTGTCACCCTGTTTTCGGCATGATGTAAGCGGTTACACTATCATTTCTACAGATAACGGCCTATCTCACAGATCAATGTTTCGTGCAAAAGATACGAATTTCTCTGAAACAGTTCGAGCAGCTGGATACTTTACTTTCCGAACCCACCAGCGGCCTCTTTAATAAAACTGACAGTCCTGACTCAAAAAGTATATTCTTTACAGTCCACCTCTCTTTCTGGTTAGTCTTCAATACATGCGCATTCTCCACACGTCTGACTGGCACCTTGGCCAGCACTTTACAGGCAAGAGCCGTGAGCCTGAACATCAGGCATTTATTTGCTGGCTGCTGACAACCGTTGAAGAGAATTCTGTGGATGCCATCATCATTGCCGGTGATATTTTTGATACCGGAACGCCGCCCAGCTATGCCAGAACACTCTACAACCGTTTCATTGTCGACCTGCAGAAAACTTGCTGTCAGCAGCTGATTATTGTCGGTGGCAACCATGACTCGGTCTCAACCCTGAATGAGTCCAGAGATTTGTTGGCCTGCCTGAATACCTACGTGGTGGGTGGCGTTACAGATAACCCGGATGACCAGATAGTAGTTTTGAAGAACCACCAGGGAGAACCCGGGGCAGTGGTATGCGCTATACCGTTTATCCGACCCAGAGATGTTCTGGAAAGTCAGGCTGGTGACAGTGACACCGATAAACAACAGGCTCTGCAGAACGCAATTGCCAGGCACTACCAAAAAGTATTTGAATTGGCCTCTGACAAAAACCTGCCAACCGTGGCTACAGGACACCTGACCACGGTCGGTGGACAAATGTCTGAGTCGGTGCGGGATATTTATATTGGCACCCTGTCGGCTTTTCCGGCCAGTGCCTTCCCTCCGGCAGACTACATAGCCCTGGGGCACCTGCACCGCGCCCAGAAGGTTTCGGATCAGGCACATATCCGTTACTCAGGCTCCCCTATTCCGCTCAGCTTTGATGAAACGTCCTGCCCTAAACAGGTGGTGCTGGTTGACCTTGAGCCTGGCACTGCGCCAGAAATCAATGAACTGGCAGTGCCCACCTTTCGTTCCCTGAAAAGCCTGAAAGGCAGCCTGAAGACCATTCAACAGTCGCTGGAGAAGATCAATGACGACTCTCCACTCACCACCTGGCTGGAATTGGAAGTCAGCACTGACGACTACCTCACCGATCTGCAAAAGCCTATTCAGATCATGCTGGAGGGCAGAAATCTGGAAGTCTTAAGAGTCCGTCGAAAGCGTGAAATCAACAGCACGGCTTTACATAGCGAATGCAAAGAAACACTCGACGAACTTGATGTCGCTGAAGTGTTTGCCCGGCGACTGAACGACGAAGATCTTGATGAACAACGCACAGCCAGTCTCAACCGGGCGTTTAATGAAATCCTTGCCACTCTGGATGAAACGGATGATGACAGCAAAACCTCTGAATTTGAGGACGAGAAGGAATTGATAGCTTGAAAATCCTCAGTTTACGTTTGAAAAACATCAACTCGCTCAAAGGTGAGTGGAAAATTGATTTCACGGAAGACAACTTCCGCAACAACGGTCTTTTTGCCATCACCGGTCCTACAGGTGCGGGAAAAACCACGCTACTGGATGCCATCTGCCTGGCTCTTTATCACCAGACTCCCCGACTTAGCACAGTTTCTGCCAGCGATAACGAATTGATGACACGTCATACGTCAGAATCACTGGCGGAAGTGGAGTTTGAAGTTCAGGGACAGGGTTATCGTTCTTTCTGGTCCCAGCGGCGGGCCAGAGGCAAGGCAGACGGTAAATTACAAAGCCCACAGGTAGAGTTGGCGAAACTGGATGGCACCATCATTACCAGCCGCATCCAGGACAAACTAAAGATCGTCAGTAACATTACCGGCCTTGATTTTGGTCGTTTCACCAAGTCCATGATGCTGGCCCAGGGGGGATTTGCTGCTTTTCTTCAGGCCAGCGCCAATGACCGGGCCGAGCTTCTGGAAGAGCTGACAGGCACGGATATCTACGGAGAAATTTCCCGCCGGGTGTTTGAGCGGGCACGGGCAGAACAGGAAACACTCAACCTGCTTCAGGCCAGAACCGAAGGCGTTGAACTACTGGACGTCAGTGTTCTGGAAAAGCTCACTGAAGAACAGACCGACCTGACGGAATCCAACCGCAGGATACAGAGCCAGACGGATGAACTGAACAAACAACATATCTGGCTGGAAAAGAAAGCAGAGCTTGAGCAAGAAAAGCAAACATCCCGGCAGTTACTCCAGCAAAATCTGGAACAGCAGGAAGCCAACCGTGAAACGCTGAAAAAGCTGGACGAATCGATTCCTGCCCTGGAAATAAAGCCTGTCTATGATCAGTTATCGACTCTGAAGGCAGCGGCAGCTCAGCGTCAGAAACAGGTGGATGAATTGCTGGAGAAAGAGCAAACACTCAAGCAAACCCTGACAGAAAAAGAACAGGCCAGCAAAAGTGCGCAGGAAAACCTCAGACAGGTCAAACAACAAAAAGTGGAAACCGAGCAACTGATCGCAGATCAGATCATTCCTCTGGATCTTAAAATAGCCGAGGCCCAACGCATTCAGGCCGAGCTGTATGAAGCACAGAAAGAACTCGGTAAAGCGCTTCAGAGCCAGCAAGAAAAGCACTCAACACTGCAACAGAGTCGACAAGAGCTTCAGCATTCTCTGAAACAGGCTTCTGAATATCTGGCTCAACATACTCATCATGAGAAACTGGCAGAGAAGCTGCCTCTCTGGCATTCGCAGTTTGATCAGAGAAAGTCTCTGATAGAGCAGATTAATCAGCTTAAACACAGGCTGCAAGAACACCATACCCGGAATAAGCAGGACAGCACCCGGCACGAGCAGTTGCTGGAACAGCAAAAAGTCAGTCAGGAACAATTAGCCCAGTCCCGTGACCTGCTTGAGCAAAAGCAGGCTCAGCGTCAACACTGGCTTCAGGGTCAGGAAGAGCCTTTACTCAGGCAACAACAACACGCCCTGATGGAGAAAGTACCCTTATGCCAGCAGTTGAAAACTCTGCTTAAGCAACATCTGGAAAGCCAGGTCAGCCTGCGTGCAGAAAAAACGACATTGGACGAAAACAAACGGCAACTCACCACTGTTCAGACAGAATTGACTCAACAAAGGGACCTTTACAGAAAAGAAGCTCAGCATCTGAAAGATCTGGAAACCCTGCTACTTCAAGAGCAAAAAATTGCCAGTCTCAGTGAACATCGTCATCACCTGAAAGAAGGCGACCCCTGCCCACTCTGTGGCTCAACAGCACACCCTGCTGTGCAGCGTTATCAACAGGTAGACGTCGACTCCACTCAACATCGGCAGGAAGAAAAGAAGCGGCTTGTGACAGAACTGGAACAACAGGGAACCCGGAAAAAGCAGCTGGAAACAGAACTGAAAACGCTGTGCAACACTTCAGAAAAACGCATTCTCGAATTACAGGACCGACAGGCATCGACGCAGACAGAATGGCAGCAGCTTTGTCAGTCACTGCAGATTCAACTCAATATCTCTGACTCTGAATCGGTTCATAGCTGGCTGGACAGCACCAGAGAGCAGCTGATAGCCATTAATGAACAGGTCAAGCAGTTGGACGCAATCAACCAGCAACTGCAAAGTGCCGAGAAGGTGGCTACCCGGGAACAGCAGCAGCTTGATCAGAAACAGTCGCAACTGGCTCTTTTGCATCAACAGCTGAGTCAAGCGTCAGAACAGATCGAAACACTAAGGCAGCAGCTATCCCGACACGAACAGGAACTGGGCCAGCTGGAAGCAGCCCTCAATCAGTCAATGGCAACGGCGCTTCCGGCACTGGAAACGCAGGACACTTGGCTTATGAGCCAGAAAGCGTTGAAAGATCGCTGGCAAACATGCCATCAGCAGAGTCTTGAACAACAGCAGGCATTGCAAACGCTCAATCATGAGATGCAAATGCTTGAGCAGAATCTGCTTCAGTCCCGACAGCAGGCCGATCAATTAAACCGGCAACTGGATCAGATCGACAGAGAGCAGGCTGATCGCAAAGACGTGCGGTTCACGTTGTTTGGAGAACTGAAGGTGACAGAGGAACGCAGCAGGATCGAGCAGGCCATAGTCACCGCCGAACAAAACCTTAAAAACGCAGAAACGCAGTTGCAAACGACAATGCGCGCTGAGAGCGAGCTGTCCGGCTCTATCGGGCAACATCTCAATGACCAGAAAACTCACCAGTCCGAACTGGAGCAAAAAGAAGCACACTGGCAGACCACTCTGGAAGACAGCCCCTTTGATTCCAGCGAACAGTTTCAGCAGGCTCTGCTTGCTCCTGAACAACGTAGCGAACTGGAAGCATTGAAAAGCACTCTGGACAGAGCCATTGCCAGCAGTACCGAACGTTTCAAACTGGCAGAAACCTCTCTGGAAAAACTATTGAAAGAGGCCCTGACTAAACAAGCCGCTGAAGAAATCCTGACCTGCCTGAAACAACAGACAGCAGAACTGAGCCTCAACAATCAACGACTGGGTGAAATTCGACAGGCGCTCACCGAAGACCAGAAAAAGCGTCAGCAGTTGTCTGACTGGGTAGATGAAATCAGCAAACAGAGAGAGCAGTTTGCGGTATGGGAACATCTCAATAGTCTGATCGGCTCGGCAAAAGGCGACAAGTTTCGTAAATTTGCCCAGGGACTGACACTCGATCATCTGATTTATCTGGCCAACCAGCATTTACAAAGGCTGCATGGTCGTTACCAGCTGCATAGAAAAGCGGTCGAAGCCCTCAGCATCGAAGTCATTGATACCTGGCAGGGGGATACCGCCCGGGACATCAAAACTCTTTCGGGAGGAGAGAGCTTTCTGGTCAGTCTGGCACTGGCACTGGCCTTGTCCGATCTGGTCAGTCACAAAACCAGCATTGATTCCCTGTTTCTGGACGAGGGCTTCGGCACACTGGACCAGGAGACACTGGAAATAGCGCTGGATGCCCTGGATAACCTGAACGCTTCAGGAAAGATGGTAGGGGTCATCTCGCATATTGAATCGTTGAAAGAAAGGATTCCCACACGTATTGAAGTGAGGAAAGAGACAGGGCTGGGATACAGTACTCTGGACAAACATTATGCCGTGGTCGGATAGACGGCATTAGCCTTCGGCCAAGAGTCAGAACATTAGCCTGAGAAAAGTCGTGGGAGGTATTGCCATTATTCCTAAGGGCTCACCAACAGCTTCACTGTTTCAGCCTTAACCTGCGCTGGCTCACCGGTTTCCAGCAATCGTATGCTCTGAACTCTGAGCCCTCTGGCATACATATCCGCAAACCCGTTCACAAAGGACGCTACCGATCCCTCCCTGATATAGATTTCAGCCTGCTGGGCATTGCCCTCTCTGACACCAATCTGTAAACCGCTCTGGTCAGCCACCTGCTGCATCAGCAGCTGCCAGTCTGCCAGATTAATGGGTTCTGCCTTTGGCATGGTCAGTTCTTCCGCCTGAAGCTGAGCTCTTTCCAACAGTTGAGTCAGCTCCGGTGCCGGAGTGACCGGTTTTTCAACCGGTTTAAACTTCAGGTACAGGACAGTGGCTCCGGCCAGAACCAGAACAAACAATAGAATTTTTATGAAGATTTTATTCACGGAGCTTCCATTAACGGGAAGAAAAAAAACAGTCAGTTTGAATGGCTGATACGACAGAACATACTCAGAACCGTTGCTCTGAACTGAGCGCAATTATGCTCGGCTATATTCATCACACAATGCGCGATGAATACAATGCTGACACTCCCCGCCCTATCGGGCGAGGGTTCTTAGATCGCTCCAAGAACCTTCCTGCTTCGTCACGCCTTCCCTAGATGGTTGCTTTCGCAGCCATCCCCGTTCCAGTCGCTCCACAGGCTAACTCCGCCAGCCCGGCGGTTTTGATATTCTTTGCTGCGTTAATGTCCCGGTCGTGATGAGTGCGGCACTCTGGACACTCCCATTCACGAATAGACAACGGCAAGCTTTCATGGACAAACCCACAGCCGGAGCAACGCTTGGAGCTTGGAAAGAACCGGTCAATCTGAACAACCTTTCTTTCTGCCCACTCCGCCTTGTATTGCAACTGTCGGACAAATTCTCCCCAGTTTGCATCGGCTATGTGCTTGGCCAGCTTTGGATTTTGAATCATACCCTTCACGTTCAGAGACTCTACGCAAACAACTTGGTTCTCGTCTATAAATTCGCGGGATGCCTTGTGAGTAGCATCCATCCGGCAATCGGCAATTTTTGCATGGATACGAGCAACCTTGAGCTTTGCTTTAGCTCTGTTGCTGCTGCCTTTCTGCTTTTTCGACAACTGACGCTGAAGGTAGGCGAGCTTTCGCTCGTAGCGTTTGGTGTGCCTTGGATTACCGGATTTTTCACCGTCTGAAGTGATGAACAGATCATTCAAACCTAAATCAATGCCCACTGTCTTATTTCTAATAGGCATTGCTTTAGCTTCAAATTCGCACAACATAGAAACAAAGTACCGGCCTGCCCGATCTTTGCTGATAGTGACACTGGAAGGCTCAGAAGACAGTTCTCTGCTCCAGCGGATGTTCAGAGGCTCTTTGCTTTTGGCTATAAACAGGTGACCGTTTTTAACGCTGAAAGCAGCCTTTGTCAGCCGCATACTTTGTCTTGAATGTCTTTTTTTGAACTTAGGGTATTTCGCCCTGCCAGCCCAAAAGTTCTTGAAGGCTTCCTGCTGATCCCTGAGTGTTTGTTGCAGGATGACACTGGATACATCTGCCAGAAATGGGAACTCTGTCTTGAGCGACACAAGCCGCTTTTCTGCCTCGGAATGGGAGATAGATTGCCCGTCTTTGTAGTAGGCATCAGTGCGAAAACGGAGGGTGTTGTTATAGACAAAACGGGCGCAACCAAACGACTGGGCAAGAAGTATTTCCTGTTCCGGCGTTGGGTAGAATCGTTCTTTGTAGGCGCGTTTAGTTTTCATGGCAGGAATATTACAGAAACGATAAGCGCCTGTAAATAATTAAAGCTTCCGGTTCTGCAAGCCCTACACGGGCTTGTTGCTTATATCACCGCCCGATTGGGCGATGCTTTACGCAGGTTCAGGTAACCTTTCCTACGATCAAAAAACCAACTTCCTGCCTCTGTCAATGGCATCTGACGGAGTGGCTTTGCATTACCTCCGGTTTCTGGTCTACATTGGATGATTATGGATTGACTGGTGCAGAGTTGACGATGGAAAACCAATATACAACTGATTACCACAGTTGGATCAGCCAGCAACGGGAACTGCTTAAAAACAGGCAATTTGACGATCTGGACATCCCTAATCTACTGGAGGCAATGACTCTGCAAATGGGCGATATATCCAGTACCCTTGAATCACACCTGAAAACCCTGCTTCTGCACTTGCTGAAATACCGTTACCAAACTCAGGTAATTAATCCCGTATTGCCGAAGCCCTACAACTGTCGGGAATGGTTCGGCAGCATTGATCGGGCCAGAAGTGATATATGGATACTTATTCGTAAAAATCCATCCCTGCAACGTTTGACCGATGAAGCACTGTCCAGTGTCTACCCCCACGCCAAACGTCTGGCCATAAAACAAATGAACCGCTACGTCCAGAAGCATCAGCAGCTTGATGATGGCAGCTTTCCGGCAGAGTGTCCCTGGACATACGATCAGATTATCGAGGAAGACTGGCTACCAGAAGATTAGGGCAGGTTTAGAGGTATTCCTTCCTACGTCATGTCAGGCAACTCTCGGCTCAATAGCTTCAAGACTATTGCCCAGTTCAGCTGCGGTGACTTTGAGGTCATGGGCCGTTTGCAGGTTAAGCCAGCTCTGTGCGTCGCCACCAAAGTATCTTGCCAGCCTCAGGGCAGTATCAGGCGTTATTGCGCGTCTTTCCAAAACAATATCATTAATCCTCGAGGCTGGTATTCTCAGCGCTATAGCGAGTGCGTTGGCACTCATACCCAGAGGATTAAGGTAATCTTCCCTGAGGATTTCACCAGGGTGTATAGGGCGCAGTTGGTTAGATGCCATTTAAAGCAGACGCGCCATTCTTTGTTATTGCGAATACGATCCACCTTCAAACAACGACTTTGTCTGCTTACCGTTGAATGACTTGATCGTGGGTTAAAACGTCAAACAATCAAAACAGAAGCCGCTCAAGCCGCTGGTTGAGTCGAGTAAGCAAGGGGAAATTTCATCTCCAGGCTTCTTACGGAACCATACCTGACAGTCTCCCGTCATACGGCTCTTGATCACACATTTGATGCATGAAGTATGATGTTGGCATCCATCGAGGCTCACATAGACGTCGTCAAACGCCTGATCAACGTTGGGGCGAGGTAGTGAACAGAGGTTAAAGAAGGGAACAAAAAAAGTGTTGTGTTGTTCAGTGAACATGGCTTTCAGACTTCCCATCTTCAGAGTTTTTGAAACAGGTGATTGTTTCGCCACAGTGAACTTTGATAGCCGTTTAAATAAACTAATATGCTTTTCTGTATCTAACCCACACGGCTTATTGACCAACACAGATGTTCCACTTATTTGCGGCATTGTTCGCTACCCTCTCACCTTTGACACTAAAGGCAGATCACTGTCCTATTTGTTTGGCTCCCTTCCATGGCCGAAGTGAAGTGCCTGTGGTCGTCAAAGCCCAATGTTGTGGCTACCGCTTCGATCTGGAATGTATTTCGCAGTCTTTTGTTAAACAGCCCATGGGCTCACGCCGGTGCGCGATGTGTCGACAAGACCCGATGCCTATGGTGAATCAGAACACCACTGAATCTCACCCAGATACATTTTTCCCCGATCATACGTTTTATTTTGCCTGTTTAAACGGGGATCTGGATCAGGTGGAGAGGACACTGGCAGAAGGAGTCAATGTCAATGCCGTTATGACTGCTGATTCCACAGCCTTGATGTTGGCATCCAGCAGAGGGCACACGGATGTCGTCGAACGCCTGATCAACGCTGGGGCGAACCTTGACGCTGCCCGCTCAAATGGTGCCACCGCACTGTTCATGGCTGCTGTGTACGGTAATGCCGACTGCCTGATAATCCTGATCGAAGCCGGGGCGGATCTCAACATCTGCCGGACTTCGGATGGCGCCACTCCGTTGTTCATCGCTGCCCTGAAGGGCTATACCGACTGCGTGAAACTCCTGATCAACGCCGGGGCGGATCTCAACGCCCGGACTTTGGATGGCGTCACTCCGCTGTACGTTGCTGCTGAGAAGGGCAATACCGACTGCGTGGAACTCCTGATCAATGCCGGGGCGGATCTCAACGCCCGGACTAAGGCTAGCGCCACCCCGCTGTATGTTGCTGCTGCGAGAGGCAATACTGGCTGCGTGAAACTCCTGATCAAGGCCGGGGCGGAACTCAGCCCCGCCAGGGCTAAGAGTGGCACCACCCCGCTGTTCGTTGCTGCTGCGAAAGGCAATACCGACTGCGTGGAACTCCTGATCAACGCCGGGGCGGCTCTCAACGCAGGGAATTCGGATGGCGCCACCCCGCTATTCATGGCTGCTCAGCAAGATAACATCGACAGCCTGAAAATCCTGATCGAAGCCAAGGCAGATATCAATGCGCAAATTGAGGATGGCGCCACCCCGCTGTTCGTTGCTGCTGCGAAAGGCAATACTAACTGCGTGAAACTCCTGATCAACGCCGGGGCGGATCTCAACGCTGCCCTGCTGAATGGTGCCACCCCGCTATTCGTCGCTGCCCAGGAAAATAACATCGAATGCGTGCAACTTCTGATCAACGCCGGGGCAGATCTCAACACCCGGATTAAGGGTGGTGCCAGCCCAACGTTCATCGCAGCCCAGAAAGGCAATACCGACTGCCTGATAATCCTGATCGAAGCCGGGGCAGATCTCAACGCTGCCCTGCCGAATGGCGCCACTCCGCTGTTCACCGCAGCCCTGAAGGGCAATACCGACTGCGTGAAACTCCTGATCAACGCCGAGGCGGATATCAACGCCCGCACCAAGACTGGCGCCACTCCGCTGTCCATCGCAACCAAGAAGGGCAATACCGACTGCGTGAAACTCCTCATCAACGCTGAGGCAGAGATGGGAACAATGGCAGTGAAGGAAACAAAAGAAAAGTGTCATGCTGTCCAGTAAACAGGGCTCTCGGCTGTTCCCATCTTCTGAGTTTTTGAAACAGGTGATTGTTTGGCCACAGCGAACTTTGATAGCCGTATAAATGAACTAATATGCTTTTCTGTATCTAACCCACACGGCTTATTGACCAACACAGATGTTCTACTTATGTGTGGCACTTTTCGCTATCCTCTCCCCATGGACACTGAAGGCCGATCACTGTCCTATTTGTTTGGCTCCCTTCCACGGCAGAAGTCAAGCGCCTGTGGTCGTCAAAACCCAATGTTGTGGTCACCGCTTCGATCTGGACTGTGTTTCAAAGTGTTTTGCTGATCAGCCCATCGGCTCACGCCAGTGCGCGATGTGTCGGCAAAACCCGATGCCTATGGTGAATCAGAACACCAGTGAATCTCACCCGGATACATTTTTCCCCGATCAAACGTTTTTTGATGCCTGTTTAAACGGGCATCTGGATCAGGTGGAGAGGACACTGGCAGAAGGAGTCAATGTCAATGCCGTTATGACTGCTGATTTCACCGCCTTGATGTTGGCATCCATCAGCGTGCGCACTGATGTCGTGGAACGCCTGATCAACGCTGGGGCGAAGCTTGACGCTGCCCGTTCGGATGGTGCCACCGCACTGTTCATGGCTGCTGCGAAAGGCAATACCGACTCCGTGAAACTCCTGATCAACGCAGGGGCGGCTCTCAACGCAAGGAATTCGGATGGCGCCACCCCGCTGTTCATGGCTGCTCAGCAAAACAACAACGACAGCCTGAAAATCCTGATCGAAGCCAAGGCAGATATCAATGCGCAAATTGAGGATTGCACCACCCCGCTGTTCGTTGCTGCTGCGAAAGGCAATACCGACTGCGTGGAAATCCTCATCAACGCCGAGACGGATCTCAATGCCGCCAGGACTTCGGACGGCGCCACCCCACTGTCCATAGCAATCGAGATGGGCAATACCGACTGTGTGAATCTCCTGATCAACGCTGGGGAATACTAGCAAGTTACTGATGTTTTGATCTGTTCGGTCGGTTGGATAAGAATACCCCCTGGATGCCCCCTCTGAATGTTAAAGGGAAGCGCCCCTGAGAATCCGGCCTTCCCAGAAACTTCATTCCATCTTTCATGGTTTCCGGCAGAGCTTCACCTTCAGACACTTTCCCGTTCAATGAATAACTGCCGTTAAGATTAAAGCTGAAAACGGCATCTGTTGTCAGAAACTCGGATGACTGGCTAATTTTACCTTCCAGAGTATTTCCCTTACAGGTGAGATCAGCATCTGCTTTACCCAGTTCCACGTTACCCAGAGGACTGCTGATTCGCCCTCTTTCCCATTCCATACGACCATCCAGCTCGACACACCGACCCTGTTCATAAACCAGGGAGTCTACCACCAGATTGATATTACCTTTGGCTGTTGCCGGAACTGGCATGGCTGCAAGCTGCTGTAACCAGCCTGCCGAGGCGTCTGCTTCAAGGTCTTCAACCATCACACCCTGAGGACTGTAGGTCACTGTCGCCTGACCCACAACAGCAGACAAGTTATCGCCGACCTCGAGGTCCGCGCTGACCTTTCCGGTGAGCAGTGCAGAAGGCTGGAAATCCCAACTGACTTCCTGAAGCTCGATACCATTGATGGTTAATTCCTGCGCTGAACCCGACCAGACTGAACCTGACAGACCTTCCAGCTCAATCCCCAACATGTTGGGTGCGTGACGCCAGACAAAAGCGGCTGGCAACCCTGCCAGCAAAAAAACTGAGTAAGAAACAACGGCCAGTGCAGCCAGAGAAATGATTTTCTTCATATGTCTTAACTCTCGCTGAAGGCTGTCTCTGCGCTGAAGGCTGTCTCTGCGCTGAAGGCTCTTTCCAATCTCAGAGCCTTAACGATCACATGACCGCGCTTTTCGGCGGCTTCTACCTCCAGCTCCCTGATCTCAACCCCACCCTGCTGTTGAAGATTGACCAGCCATGCCAATAAACGATCAAAGCCCACTGTATCAAGATCGACCTGCAATGAATCTCGAACGGTTCGAACCCCGGTGATGCGCAGATCAAAATCTTTTGCGGTTCTGTTCACCAACTGGTCCAGAGGTAACACCAGATAGCGGCTCTTGTCAGGCCGACCCTGACGCAGACTGACGATCTCGTTGGCCTGTTTCTCTACAGAAGCCAGTAACTTCTGACTGGCCACCAGCTTTCGCTCGGCAGCTAACTGACGTTCTGACAAAGGGTTTAAAATACCCTGCCAAATGCTCCAGACAATAATAAACGCCCCTGCTACCATACAGAGTTGCTGCTCGCGTCGACTCAGACCACGCCAGTAGCTTTGAGCCTGTTGCCAACGCTCATTGAAGCTTTCCGCAATGTTATTCATGAATCACTCGCCTTGATGATCAGCGTACCATTGGCAATATCACCACGCTTCTCCAGTGTTTCAACCGTGATCACCAGTTGCTCACCCGACTCTTCCCGAAATGCCGTAAAAGTATCAAAATCCTTCGCAGTAGCTTCCACCCGCAGTGATTGCTGAGACTGGTTGTACGACAAAGTAACCGGCTTGAGTTGCGGATATTGTTTAAACAGCGGGGCAGTCTGATCGAGCAGTTTCAGCAGACCCGAGTCATCGCTGTTGCTACTTTTCAAGGCCATAAGCTTCTGCCGCATCTGCGACTGCAGACGCACAATCCGCTCACCGGGGAACATGTCACTGTAGATCTTATGCGCCTGTGCATTAAGCTGTTCAGCCTGTTGTTCCAACTGTACCGACTTCACTACCGCCTGAGCCATAAACAGAATGACGGTAAAAGCCAGAAGTCCGGCAGCCAGCCCCCAGGGTTTCAGGCTTTTGATGACGGATGACTCTACCTGCCAGACGCCCTGCAAGAGGTTGGCACTGTTTTTCTGTGAGGTGGCGCTCACCGCACCCGCTGCCAATACTTCCAGAGCAGAGCCCGAAGCTTCCTGACGCCATTCACCCGGCCTGTCCTCTGGTAGTTCGCTGAAACAGTTCACTTTCAGGGGCGTTTCTTCTGAGTCGTCCTCTGCCAGACAGAAGCTCAGCCAGGATGGATCACAGGCAGCCCAGTGCCAGCGGCCATCCCGGAGTATCCAGCGTCCATCCATGGCCAGCGCCGAGCACTCTCCCTCGGTCCAGGGCAGAGCCAGGGCTTCAGGAATCAGGGTTTTGACTTTAAGGCCGGACTGATTCAGTGCTTCGTACCAGAAAGCCATTTTCGAATGAGCGACCACTGACAGATAAACCTGAGCTCCTTCTCTGGCAATAACCGAAATATGAAGATCATCCACATCCTCAGCCAGATCATCTTCCAGACGAAAAGGCAGTGACTTTAATACCGCCTTGCTTAGTCTGCCTTCAACCTGAAGGCAGTGAACACTGACCAGCTCCGTGGGAACCAGGGCAATGGTTTTGGTATCCGGGAATGACTCCATCAGTGTTCCCAGGTCTTCAACAGACGGCAGAATACCAGAGGTAGCGTTTTCCCCTTCGGTTACCTGAATCACTGGCTCCTGCTCTACTGGATAGCATTGCCAGTGAACGGGCTGGCCGGGATCTCCGGGCAGCCTGATGATAAGATACTGGCTCACTCAAGCCCTCCAAACTCTCGGCGAATGACGCTGAACTTATTCTCTTCTTCCCGCCGCAACAGGCTCTTTATTCGGACTTTGGTGTCCGCATAAGAAGCGGTTGCAGTCATTGCAAAATACTGACTGTCCACCGACATCAATTCATGGGTGTTTTCGGCACTGAAGTTGGAGAGAGAGGGTTGTTGAATAAATTCATCGACACTCCTCCAGCCATTCTCCGGCCTCTGTTCCAATACCTCTTTTGCCTGCTCTAAGGGAAGCTCACCCCAATACAGGGCGCTGAGCACCGGCGCATGGTCCGGCGACAGGGTATTGATATTGATCTTCATTTCAGTGGCCGGCAATGCACAGACAAAAGGTTTGACCCTTCTCATTATTCTGGCATTGACGCCTTTTACCGCTCTCAACTCCGAAACCGATCTCATACTGGTATTACTGGCCAGATAGGGCACTGGCAGAGACTGGTAATAACTGTCTTCCGCGCCCATGCCTGACCCCTGGGTGTTGTCATTATCTACCCAGTCTCTGGTTGATTGTGCAATGATCTCGGCCTGATAGGACTCAATTCCCAAAGCTTCCATCAGGGATTGAAACACTTTGACTTCAACCGAGGTCTGCCCTTCTTTATCCGGAGCCTGCAAAGCATTCAGGTTTAAACAGGCCTGAGCGTCGAAAATTTCGCCCCTGATTGTTCCGCCATCCATCGGAAAAGTCACTTCCCCCGTGGCCCAGGTTTGACCAAGATTCACGGTTTCTTCGCTTTCATCAAACCCGTCCTGAAGTACTTTGACTGCCAGTTCTTCGCCAGACAATGCATACCAGCGTGCCTGTTCCATTTGTTGCAGGGAGGCTGTCCGGCGCATTTGCAGGGAAAATCCAAAAGTCATCTCTGCCGCTATCAGCACCATCAACGTCAATACGAACATAACAATTAGCAATGCGACACCCGACTGACGACGCTGAAAAGACGTTGTATTCTTTTTATCTGAAATCAGGCTCGTCATGAATCTTGCTCCTGAACTTCCCAGTTCCCGGAAAGCACGTAGCGCCGCTCGATGACCCCCAGATCATTCAGCTCAAACGTAATCTTCATACCTTGGGGCAGGGTATTGCCGAGCATTTCTAGCCATTGGCCATTAATAAAGTACTGAAATTTAAGTGAGCGGACATCGGTTAACAGATCCCTGACCACAGGTTCTGCATTCTCCTCCGGGTCCAGCACATAAAAGTGCTGACGTTCGAGCACTCCGGCTTTGAGCCGATAGCTGACTTTCTGCAACTCGGAGCGGGGGAGTTTCTGTTGCGGATTGCGCCAGCCCAGACGAATAAAGGCCGCCGCCTCGTCATCGGATTCCAGCATGTCTCTACCGGCAAACAGACTCTGATCCGTCAGTTCACCATCGACCCGCACACCCCGATCAATCATTTGCCGAAAGTCCTGCTCCATGACCATCATGGCGTAGTCAATTTCCCGAATACGACTCTGGTGATCGCTGGCAACATCCCGAGCACCCATAATCCCCTGCAGAATCTGCCAGGCACTCATACTGACCAGTGCAAAAATGGTCAGGGCCACCAACATTTCGAGCAATGTAAAACCGCGTTGGGTCGAGTGTTGCATGACATTCAATGACTTCAAGACCGCTTCACCGTGTAAGTTTGCAGACTGGCCAGAGCGGCTTTCTTCTCATCACGGTCGAGTCGGACTTCGACCTGGATGGCCCGAAAATTGTCATCCGCCGTACGCACACTTCGGTATCGAACATGCCAGGTTTGATCAGCCAGCTCACGGGTTTCTTTTTTCCAGGTCTGGGATGGCCATTGATCCTTCAGGTAGAGATCGACCAGTTCATTGTCGGCTACCCAGCGAGCCATGGTTTTGTTCTTCAGGTACTGGCTGTTATCCAGGCTTTCACTGCTGGTTCTGAGCACCGTGATACCGGCGATGGCCAGAATAGTCATGGCCATCAACACTTCTAACAAAGTGAAGCCCCTGACCTGTCGGGAACATCGGGAACAACCTGAATAACGTTTCATTTATCAGCCCCGGCCACCTGTCTTGTCGTACTCATCTGCACTGACCACGGTTACTTCTCCGGTTTCCGTGATTATGACACTAAAAAAACGACGAATGTCGCTGGCTGACTGGAACCGCACTTCCGCCGGGGTCAGGTCACCGCTGGACCAGATATAGAGTTCAGGCTTTTTCTTGCTGGCTTCGTTTTCAAACAGCCCTGAGTCAGTAAAAAACGAGTCACTATCCTGCTGCTCTTCAGCATCCAGAGCAGCCTGCCAGATCAGCTCACCCGGCATAAAATCCAGATTGATGGCTTCTGAAAGCTCTTTCTCTGTGAGCAATCGGTCATTTTGCATTAACTGCCATTTGTCTCCGTGCCACTCCATAAACTGATAGCCGTTGTCGGTAAACCTGACCCCAAGGTCTTTACCTTTGAGCAATGACTTTTCGTGGCCAGTTTTCACCAGAGCAGCAAATCGATCCGCAGCCGTTTTTAAACGTGCGGAACTGTCAGCCGGTTCCAGAGTGGGCAATACGACAGCGGTAGCAATGCCCAGCAGTACCAGAACCAGCATGATTTCAAGCAAGGTGAAACCGGCACTTTTCATCAGGAATTCATGTTCCAGTTGCCGATGTCATCCTCAGAGCCCGCCTGGCCATCAGGACCGGCAGAGAAGATATCGATATCACCAAATTCACCGGGAGACTGCATCAGATAGTCATTACCCCATGGGTCTTGGGGTAGACGACGGATGTAGCCGTTGTCACGGTAATTCCTGGGTTGAGGGCTGCCGGAAGGCTGTTCTACCAGAGCATTCAAACCCTGCTGAGTCGATGGGAAGTGATTATTGTCCAGCTTGTACATATCCAGTGCGTTTTCCAGCGTCACTAAGTCACTGACAGCTTTCTGCTGGTCTGCCTTTTCTTTGTTACCCAGAACATTCGGGGCCACCATGCTGGCCAGGACACCGAGAATCACGATCACCACCATGATCTCGATCAGGGTAAAACCCCGCTGTTGTTGTCGATGTGCCTTTTTCGTAGTCATTGGTCATTCACTCCTAATGTCACATGGCCCGATCTGTGTCAGGCTCATATTCTCTTCTGAAAAGCTCTTTACTGAAAACCCCATACTGACTGTTAACCACCTGATACCAGTGAGTTAAGATCCAGCATCGGGGTCAGAATCGCCATCACAATAAACAGAACCATGCCCGCCATGGAGACAATCAGCAAAGGGCCAAAAACACCCAAGGCAATATTCACCTGGTTTTCAAACTGTCGATCCTGACTGTCCGCTGCTCGAACCAGCATCTGTTCCAGCGCACCCGATTTTTCACCACTGGCAATGATATGAAGCATCATGGGTGGAAACAGTTGTGTCTGATCCAGCGCCATCCAGAGGCTGGAACCTTCCCTCACCCGCTCCGAAGCCTGTTCAAGTGATTTCCGGATAAAAGAGTTGGACATGACTTCTGCCGAGATTCTCATACCCTCCAGAAGGGGCACTGAACTGCTGCTGAGAATACTCAATGTCCGGGCAAAACGGGAAGTATCAACACCGGCACCCACTTCACCCATAACGGGCATTTTCAACAGCCATCGGTCGTGGGTCAGTCTCCGCTCGGGATTAACCAGCAGACGTTGCCGCATGAATAACAGAACGACAAGGCCAGCCAGTACACCGAAGCCGTAATCCCGAACAAAGTCACTCATGGCAATCAAGGCACGAGTCATGGCTGGCAGGTCCTGCCCGAGATCCGCAAACTGTTCCACCACGGTGGGTACCACGGTTGCCAGCAAAATGGCGATGACCGAGACCGCTACTATGGTGAGAATAGCGGGATAGATCATGGCCTGAATCAGCTTACCCCGGATCAGCTGACGCTGTTCGGTATAATCTGCCAGCCGCTCCAGAACCGTATCCAGATGACCGGACTTTTCACCGGCCGCCACCATTGAGCAATACAGTGTGTCGAAGGTTTTCGGGTAAATCGCCAGACTTTCAGCCAGCGTCCGGCCTTCCAGTACCTTGGCTCTGACGGTGGTGATCATAGCTTTCAGATGGGATTTCTGAACCTGACGAGACAAGGCCTGAAGACACTCTTCCAGAGGAATGGCAGCCGCAACCAGAGTGGCCAGCTGACGAGTCAGCATGGCGACTTCAGCCGGGCTGGCTTTTTTCTCGAACAGAGTAAACGACGCACGTTCACCACTGCTCTTTTGCTCAGATTCATTAATGGTCACCGGAGCCAGACCTTCGGAGCGCAACTGCTGACGGAGCTGGCGGGCAGAATCAGCCTCAAGTACCCCTTTGCGTTTTTTACCCTTTTTATCCAGGGCTTCGTAAGCAAATACGCCCATTATTCCTCCCTGGTCACCCGCAGTACTTCTTCAATGGAAGTCATACCCGCAAGAACTTTACGGAAGCCATCTTTCTGGATACTGGGGCTGGTCCTGCGAATCACGTCTTCCAGAGCCTGTTCACCGGCACCCTCATGAATCATTCTACGAACTTCATCGCTGACCAGAAACAGCTCATGAATGCCGGTTCGACCTTTATAGCCACCGCCATGACACTCGGAACAACCTTCAGGGCTGGCTTCGTGAACGGGTCTGCTGTCAGAGTCGTCCATTCCTATCAGCTTTCGCTCATGAGGCGTTGGCTCTCTGGCTACTTTGCAGGAAGGACAGAGGGTACGAACCAGACGCTGGGCCAGAACGCCCAGCAAACTGGATGACAGCAGGAAAGGCTCAATGCCCATATCTCTCAGGCGTGTGACAGCACCGATAGCCGTATTGGTGTGCAGGGTACTCAATACCAGGTGACCGGTAAGGGAGGCCTGAATAGAAATTTCTGCGGTTTCGAGATCACGAATCTCACCCACCATCACCACATCAGGGTCCTGACGCAGGATGGCACGCAGACCCCGGGCAAAGGTCATATCGACCTTGGGGTTGACCTGTGTCTGACCCACACCTTCGAGATCGTATTCCACAGGATCTTCAACGGTGAGAATATTGCGCTCTGTGTCATTGATTTCTGTGAGACCAGCGTACAGTGTCGTACTCTTACCAGAACCGGTCGGACCTGTGACCAGAAGAATGCCGTGAGGTTTATGCAAAGCCTCACGGATGTGCTGATGAATATCAGGCGTCATGCCTAAGCTGGACATATCCATACGGACACTGTTGCGATCCAGCAAACGCAATACGATTCGCTCGCCATGACGGGAAGGCAGTGTCGATACCCGGACATCAACGGCACGGCCACCCAGTCGCAGAGAAATACGACCGTCCTGAGGCACCCGCTTCTCAGCAATATCCAGTTTGGCCATAACCTTGATACGGGATACCAGCAATGCCGCCAGCTTACGCTGGGGTCGAAGGATTTCTCTCAATACACCATCGACGCGGAAGCGAATGACCAGGCAGTTTTCGAAGGTTTCGATATGAATATCGGAAGCCCCTTCCTTGATCGCCTCACCTAACATGGCGTTGATCATGCGAATGATCGGGGCACCATCATCGGCATCTAAAAGATCTTCGCTGTCGGGTAATTCCTCTGCCAGAGAGTGAAGACCTTCATCATTGCCGATATCGTTCATCAGCTGTCGGGCAGCCGATGAGTCTTTTTGATAATAAGCCGACAGTCGTGCTTCAAACTCACCCTCGGACAGTGATTTAATATCTATCGGACCCGCAACAAATCGACGAACTTCGGCAATGGCTGCTCTGGATGGTTGGCCATTGACGTACAGGCAGGGGCTGCCCTGCGGCTCTTGTTCCAGCAGAACACCGAAGTTACGGGCAAAGGCAAAGGGCAGTTCAAGAACACCCGCAGGAGTACCTTGAGCAAGGACTTCGGTTTCCTGATCAACTGTTATCGCCGGACTCAGCATCGTTCTTCTCCGACTGTTTACTGGCTACCTTGTCATCGTCTTCCCTGTCGTTTTTTTCTTTCTCTTTTTCTTTCCGATCGGCTTCATCCAGTTTCTGGCGCGCTCTGTTCATCAGATCGGAGTTAGAAGGGTATTCAGGCAGGACCGGAGTTCTCGCATCAGGCATCAACTCAACGCCCTGATCACGACGATCTAGCTGGCGGGCACGCATATAGCTGTATTTCTTACCGCTGATACTGGTCAGGATGTTATCGTCACGAATGATGGTAGGTCTCAGGAAGACCATCAGGTTACGCTTTTTCACCTCGCTGGAGGTGGAGCGGAAGAGCGCCCCCAGGTAGGGAATGTCACCCAGCAGTGGCACTTTGGAAACACTTTCCTGCACGTCTTCGTCCAGCAGTCCGCCAATAACAATGGTGTCACCACTGCGGGCCATGATGGATGTTTTCACTTCACGCTTGGAGAAAGTGACATCGACGGAAGTCGTACCATTAACACCAGACACTTCCTGAGTAATATCCAGCATCACCGAATCCCCTTCATTGATCTGGGGCTTGACGGTCATCTTCACACCTACTTCCTTACGCTCTACAGTCTGGAAAGGATTATCGTTGTTTGAACTGGAGGCGGAACCGGTGATAACAGGAACTTCGTCACCCACTATGAAAGAAGATTCTTCGTTATCCAGCGTCATCAGGCTGGGAGTCGCCAGAACATTGGATTTTGTTGAGCTGGTAACAGCCTGCAAAAGGGCTGTCCAGTCGCCGGATGTGATACTGAATGCAGCACCGGAAACACCGGCCAAAGCATCATATAATCTGGTGTAATCGCCCGGCTGATCAGGGTTAATAGTGGTGCCATTTTCACCGATGACCGTTGAGCCCGGCACGTCCTCTGCCTCTTTCAAACCGGCCATGATCTCGCCAATCGGTACCGTTCGGCCATCATTAAACTGCATCATGCTGCCGTTGTTAGCATTGGCCAGCTGGAAGGAGAGGTTAATGCCATCACCATCGGCTACCTCAACGATAATGGCTTCGACCAGAACCTGGGCACGACGGATATCAAGCTGCTTGATGACACTTTCCAGACTTTTCATAATGTCTGGCTGAGCGGTGACCACCAGAGCGTTGGTTTGCTCATGAACGTTGATGCTGAATTTCTGGTTATTACGAACAACTGTTTTACCGCTGTCTTTTTCTGCCTGAACCGTTTGCCCGACACCTTCCATGACTTCTTTCAGTTCTTCCGCCTTGGCATACCTCAAATAGAAGACACGGGTATTACCGGAGGATTCCTGTTCGGCATCCAGCTGGTAGACAATACGATTCACTTTTTGCAGTTGTCTTGCCTGACCGGCAACAATCAGGCGGTTGCTACGATCATCAGCAACCACGGTCACCTGGGACGCGCCGCCCTTACCACCTTTTTCCTGCAGCAGGGAAGTGAGAATTCGCTGCATTTCTGAAGCAGAAGCGTACTCGAGCTGGATAACAGAGAAGTTTCGGTTGCCGGCCATATCTACTCGTCTGACAATTTCAACCAGACGCTTCACATTAGCTGCACGGCCAGTCAGCAGAAGAATATTGGAGGGATCGTAATGAACCACATTGCCTGCAGTATCATTGAGCTGGCGCAATAACGGAGACAGTTCTCTCACCGGCACATTCTGAACCGGAAGCACCCAGGTAACGAACTCATCACCCTGACCCGTGTTTTGCCGGTCGGCCAGCGCAATAGACGACATTTTTGCGTTCTTGTCCTGAACAATTTTCAGAACATTATTCTCTTGTTCAATAACGGCAAAACCATGAACTTCCAGAACGTTCAAAAAGAGCTGATAGTACTGTTCAGCATTGAGCTTGTCATAGGAACGCACCGTTACAGAGCCACGAACAGCGGGGTCCAGAATAATGGTTTTGTTCAGAGTGGCACTGACCGTACTGGCAAATTCAGCAATATCGGCCTTTTCAAAACTGGCAGAATAACGCTGATAGTCAGCTGAAGCCTGACTGGCAAAAGCAGACGCTGAAACCAGTATGAGTCCTGCCATCATTGAGCAGATCTGTCTGCGCAGCCGTCTCACGGCATTCTGGTTCACACATTTCCGGGCAATGGCCCCGCTAAGCAATTCAGGGAGTAATACTAATAACCCTGTCTTTCCTCTAACACTCATAGTTTGACTTCTATTTCATAGAGACGACCACCCCGTTCAATGGTCATCGATAGCTGGGTGAGCTGCTTGATTTCCTGCAGCAGCTTCATGGTATCGTTGCTGTCACTCAGGTCATATCCGTTAATGGACAGGGCTATATCATCAGGCTTCAGGCCTGACTCACGAAAAACGTCAGTAAACTTGCCAGGGGTTATCTGATACCCGACCAGCTGACCATCCTTCTGAGCCTCGGTGATATGAAAAAAATCCGTAAAAGAGTCCGGATCAGAGATCAGTTGCTGACGAATTTCTATCAGACGACCACTGTCTCTTTTTTCTACTTTTCGATCCGCTTCATCGGGGTAAAGCAAAAGTGCTTCGAGCTTGCCCCGGTTCGATACAATCACCCGATCCTCATAAATATCTTTCACTTCCGCATTGGAGCCCTGAAGCTTTTCACCGATTCGATAAGTGCGATCACGGCCACTGGAACGAATCACCGCAACGGAATCAGCAGGAACTGAACTGGCAACAATACCGGTGACTTTTGCAGAGAGGCGGGATTTGGGAACAGCGTTGGGGTCAATACCAGGGTTATCCGTTTGTGTCAGCTTGACAGGCTCCTGACCAAACAGATGGAAATCATTCAGTGCGGGGTAGGCATCCTGTTCCGATTGGCGACGATTTACCACTGTCGATTGAGGTTGCCACGACTGAATCCTGGCGCTGCCAGAACCCTCCATGAGTTGCCAGGTAAGACGAGCCAGCTGTTGAGTCAGAAGAATCACCAGCAGCACTTCACAGCCAATAATCAGTCGCCGCACCCCAGTCTGTGATAACACACTGGCAATGTTCAAGTCAGGCGAGGACAGAGGGCCAAAGGCTTTCAGTCTGTTGAGCAGGCTTGGTGACATGGTACAACTTATTCATCTAATTCGTTTATCAGTCCAATGCAGATTAAGTCGGCATTAAAATTCTTGTTTTCCCAATTGCCACTAACAGTGGTACATATAGTGGTACATAGGTACAAAAAATTCACCATACGTGTAAATACTTATAAAAACAACGAATTATTCTTCATCCTTCAGTGCATAGAGGCTACAGCAAAACGGCCCTGATCTTGATCCAGATCAAATCGACCGATTTGATGGTAATGGTTCACTGTTACACTCTCGTGAAGCCAACAGATCGCCTCTTTTAGTTCGAATGGTAATAACCAAACTCAGCTTCATCATCTGATACTTCATCGGTCCCTTCATTTTTTGAGTCATAAAAAGCCCAGAACTGTGTGAGATAACAGCCTGCATATCAACCTGGCTTTGCTGAAAAAGAACAAGGTTGCAAAAATCTGGTCTTATTGGCTGACTCCTTAGTGTAAGTTAGTAGGAAGCCCCCTCCCACTTGGCGTCAAGAATATTGCGCAGCAAACTCTGGTAGCGGGCTCAATAAATAAAACAAGAGCATAAGGATCATGAAATTCAATAACACAGCCTTTCTGTCGGCAGTACCTTTGGTGCTATCTGTTTTTTCAACGTCGGTAGTCGCACAACCCGAAAGTATTCATTTCAGCTACGGGCCGGATCTTTCCAGTAAAATAGAGGTTAAGGACACTCGTCTGGCACTCAGATGGCATTTAAGTGACGAAGGACTTCTCGAACATTCAGAATGGAATGATCGCTTTCTTCTCGATACCTCGGTTTCTTATTGGGACAATAAACTCGATGCCAGACCCTCCCACAGCTCGAAAGGTGACGATGATATCCATGGCATTTTCGTGACTCCGGTATGGCAATTCAAGAGTCCCAGAGGACGGTATTACTTCGATGCAGGTCTGGGCGTTGGCTGGATCAGCGACACCCAGATCCGTTACAAAGGCGACCAGCCTTTAGAAAAAAGCACTCATTTACAGTTTGAAACCATGCTGGGTGCCGGGGTTCTTCTGGGTTCCGAAAAAAGTTTTGACCTGGGCGCCAAGTTGCTTCACTACTCCAATGCCTATATCAAACGGCCCAATATGGATTTGAATGTTGTCCAGTTTTCGCTTGCTTATCATTTTTGAAATTAAATGCCCGGCAGTTGTCGGGCGTTTTGCTGACCGTCTGTGTTGCTCTTCCAGTTTTTCCAGTCTCGACTCAACCGACATAATCTTACCCCATGTTGTCGTTGCGCTGATCAGCATAGCAGAGCCAGCGAGCATCATTGCAAAACTTCGAGAAGCACCAGAATTTAGGATGAATCCAGTTCCCGGGCAGTCAGCTCTTTGAGCTCGGCGTAGCGGTAAGCGGTTGTGTAGATGTTAGCTGCGGATTATGGCATATCTTCTCTACCACCTCTTTACCTTCCAGTCAGGGTAAGGGTTATCCTGTACACAGTTTCCCTCTAAATCAATCTCGTGGAGAAACACCATGAAATCTCTACAGATTCAGCTGGCCCTCTCCGGAGTCAACTGTGCCGGTTGTGTCGGCAAAATTGAAAAGGCCCTGAAAGGAGTGACTGGCGTGAATGAAGCCAGTGTTAACTTTGCAGACAAAACGGCTATGGTCAAAGGCAGTGCTGAAGCGTCCTCTCTGATTTCAGCCCTGAAAAAAGCCGGATTTGAAGCGCGAGTGATACCCTGCGACTCTGAACGACAATTTTCTATACCGACTATTCACTGTGCCTCCTGCGTCAGCAAAATCGAGTCGGCTCTTCTAAAGATTCCGGGTGTTGAGAGTGCATCGGTCAATCTGGCCGATAAAACCTGCTCTGTTCAGGGGCAATCTGAAATTGGCGTCATTCTGCAGGCATTGGAACATGCCGGTTATCCCGGCACCGTGCTGACACCTGACAGTGATCTTCAGCTGAAACAGGAAGAGGAAGACAAAAAACAGTATCGCCACCTGCTAAAACATACCGCCATTGCTCTGAGTCTGGGCATTCCCCTGATGATCTGGGGTGTCGTCACCGGCGAAATGAGCATAAACACGCCCTTTCAGCAACTCGCCTGGGGGATTGTTGGCCTTGCCACTCTTTTTGTTCTGGTGTTCTCAGGTAAACACTACTTTACCGGCATGTGGAAAGCTCTGAAGCATGGCAACACCAATATGGATACCCTGATTGCCATAGGCACAGGCATAGCCTGGCTTTACTCTATGGTCGTCGTATTGTTTCCTCACCTTCTACCGTCTGCCGCTCGCCATGTTTACTTTGAAGCCAGTGCCATGATCATTGGTCTTATCAATCTGGGCCATGCTCTGGAGTTAAGAGCCAAAGGCAAAACCAGTCAGGCGATTAAGCGTCTGCTGGGGCTTCAGGCCAAAACGGCCAGAGTCGTACGCAATGGACAGGAAATAGATATCCCCACAGACCAGGTTTTAAAAGGCGACATCGTCAGAGTCAGACCCGGCGAGAATATCGCGGTAGACGGCATTGTCGTTGAAGGCAGCAGTCTCGTGGACGAGTCTATGCTCACAGGCGAACCACTGGCTGTGAAAAAAACACCAGACGACGCAGTTTCAGCAGGCACCCTGAATAAAAATGGCAGCTTGCTGTTCAGGGCAGAAAAGGTGGGCAGTGAAACCGCTCTGGCCCATATCATTGCCCTGGTGAAAAAAGCCCAGAGTTCAAAAATCCCCATTGCCCGGATGGCAGATCAGATCTCATCTGTATTTGTACCCGTTGTGATAGTCATTGCTGTTCTGGCAGCCACTGTCTGGCTCTTTTTCGGGCCTGCGCCGGTATTAGCGCACGCACTGGTGGTAGTCACCACGGTTCTGATTATTGCCTGCCCCTGCGCTTTGGGTCTGGCTACTCCTATGTCTGTCATGGCCGGTGTTGGCAAGGCCGCTGAGCTGGGAATGCTGATTCGCAAGGGAGACTCTTTGCAGCAGGCCAGTCAATTGACCACCATAGTGCTGGATAAAACAGGCACTATCACCGAAGGCGATCCCAGAGTGACCGAACGAATCAGCATCACGGCAGACACTGAGGAAGAAAAAAACAGAATTCTGCAGATTGCCGCCAGCATTGAGAGTGCATCGGAGCATCCCCTGGCTGACGCTATTGTCAATTCTGTCAGACAGCAATCGTTGTCACTTTCACCCGTATCCGATTTTCATGCAGTCACAGGGCAAGGAGTGAGCGGGTGTGTTCAAGAAAAGTCTGTGCTGCTGGGTAATGAAAAGCTTATGGCTGCCAATGGCATTGATGTCACGCTTCTGGCATCCACATCAGAGTCACTGGCCAATCAGGGTAAAACCCCCATGTATCTGGCTGTGGATCATCAACTGGCGGGACTGATAGCGGTCGCCGACCCGATAAGAAAAGACTCCAAAGCAGCTATCGAAAGACTCCATAAACTGGGCATCAGGGTCTTGATGGTGACCGGTGATAACAAGCTGACTGCCGCCGCTGTTGCTCAACAGGTGGGCATTGATGACTTTAGAGCCGAAACTCTGCCTGAAGACAAGGAGCGCTATGTCAGGCAGTTGCAGGAAAAAGGGCACAAGGTCGGTATGACAGGTGACGGTATAAACGACGCCCCGGCCCTTGCCCGTGCTGACGTTGGCTTTGCCATAGGCACAGGGACTGATGTTGCCATTGAATCGGCAGATATCACCCTGATTCGCTCTTCACTCCATGGACTGGCCGACGCCGTCGAGCTGTCCAGGGCAACTCTGGGAAACATTAAACAGAATCTGTTTGGCGCCTTTGTTTACAATTCTCTCGGTATCCCGATTGCTGCCGGAGTGCTATACCCTTTCACAGGAATGCTGCTTAATCCTGTTGTTGCAGGAGCAGCCATGGCTCTGTCATCGGTCACAGTGGTCAGCAACGCCAATCGTCTGAGACGCTTCAAGCCAACTGCTAGGGAGCCTGAATCATGAATATTTCCAAAGCAGCGCAGGCCACTGGACTGACCGCCAAAACCATTCGTTACTATGAAAGTCTGAACCTGATTTCACCTGCCCATCGTCTCAATAACGGTTACCGTGATTATAATGAATCACACATACGAGAACTGTCTTTTATTAGCCGCGCCAGAGAGCTGGGCTTTACTCTGAAAGAGTGCTCGGACCTTCTGGATCTGTATAACGACAAACATCGTAAAAGTGCTGATGTAAAATCACTGGCCCTGAAAAAATTAGTCGATGTCGAGGCTAAGATCAGTCAACTGCAGGTGATTCGTGACAGCCTGCAACAGCTCGCCCAATGCTGTCATGGAGACAATATGCCGGACTGCCCTATCATTGAACGGCTGGCTAGGGGAATGGAATCGGATCCTGATAAAAAATAAGATAAAAAAATAAAAAAAAAAAAAAAATAAGACACCCATAAAAAAAATAGAAAAAAAAATAGAAAAAAAATAAGACACCCATAAAAAAAATAGAAAAAAAAATAGGGCACCCATTAAATAAATAAGACATTTAAAAACTGCATTCCCAAAAAAGGATCTGAAAACCTATCTTCGAATAGCCTATCAGCGAGCCACACATGAGCGTTCGACGAACAGAGGCTGCTCAGTCCATGATTCAGACGACACAAACTTATTCCGACTTAAAGTCGAGGAGGGATAAAGAGAAAGTGTTTAATTTCTTAACTGACTTCTAAGCTAACTTGTCAGATACAAACGACTGCAGGCGTTTAAACCTCGAAGCCACTTCTGTCCGGCTTCAAGTGCATAAGCCTTCATCGCCTTCAGACGGCCAACTGCCCGATAAAAACGATTATTCCATTGCATGGTTTTCAGCCACTCATCCGGATCAATTTCCAATCTTTCAAGAATAGGAGGGGTGCATGACGGGATGGAACCTTTCTTGTCTGTTCTGACAATGCGACCGCTCCAGTCAACCAGTTCCAGATAGTCATGAAGAAGGTAGGGAAGGGCAACGTCCGTATTCTGGCCCTGCAAACAAAAAGGTTTCAGGGTCAGCGGCTGATTTTTAGTCTCAGAATCTGTAACCTGCTCTACGCGTTCCTGAATCGACGTGTAGTCTGATTCTTCCGGTGTTTCTACCTTTCCAGCCCGAATCGGATTCAAGTCAACGTAGGTCATGCAGGTCAGTAACGCTGCTTCGTCCAGCAGTGCCTGGCTTTTAAAGCGACCTTCCCAAAAGCGTCCTTTACACTCGTCTTCTTTATTGGCCTCACGAGCAAGGTATTCATTCAGACAACGCATAAACCAGCTGATATCCGTTAAACGACGCCGGTATTCCTCAGCATATTCATCAATACGGGCCAATTCAGCGCTGCCCAGTTTGTCAGCAGCCAAATGCCTTTGCACCAGAAGTGGGCCTGTAAACAAGGTCGTCCAACGGTGAAGCACTTCGTCCCGTGACCAGCCTCTGGCAGATGACTGATTGATGTGCAAAACCACGTGATAATGATTTGACATGACGTAAACGCCAAATAAACCCACGCCCTTCAGAATCAAAACCCCATTTGAAATGATTAGCCTCCCGATATAAGGAGGCCAATATGTCAAAGAAATTACCCGCAGACAGTGAATGGCTAGAGCGTGTTCAGTCGTGGCGGGATTCAGGTTTGACTCAGAGTGCGTGGTGCCAACAGCATGGTATAAGGGTATCCAAATTCGGATACTGGAAGCGTAAACTCGACACAACCCCCAGCGTAAAACCGACCCCGAACAACTCTGGCTTTGTCCAGGTAACACCCCAACCAGAACCTGGTGCGCCTTCTCGGATAACACCACTCTCCATCACCCTACCCAGTGGTGTAACAGTGTCCGGTATTGATGAAAGTAACCTGTCGCTTTGTGAGCAACTGGTGAGGGATATGCTATGAACACCCCGGTTATGCGACCGTCAGAGGTATTACCAAAGGTGTTTCTCTACCGGGAGCCGATTGACTTTCGCAAGTCATTTCGTGGGCTTGCTGTGTTGGTTGAACAAGAGCTGGGGCACAACCCCTTTGACGGCTATTTATATGCGTTTACCAACCGGCAGCGTAATAAAATCAAGTGCCTGTTCTGGGAAGATAATGGTTTTGTGCTTTATTACAAGAGCCTGTCTGAGGACAAATTCCACTGGCCCAAACCGGACGAAGAGCTGGTTACATTAACCGGGAAACAATTAAACTGGCTGCTGGACGGCTACAATCTCAATGCCATGCAACCCCATAAAAAAAGGCATTATGAGAGCTGTTTTTAGTCCTGTTTTTCAGGGTTTTATGGTAAAATAGCGACCATGAAATCGACCGCCGACACTCTGATTTTTCAGCCGAAATCCGCACTGGATTTGCCCTTTCATCAGGCTGAGACTAACCCTGAAATGGTCGCCTTGTTTGAGGCGATCCATTCGCAGGAAAGTGTCATTCTTGAAAAAGAAAATGCCCTTCTTGAAAAAGAAAATGCCCTTCTTGAAAAAGAAAATGCCCTTCTTGAAAAAGACGACATTATTCAAAAGAAGTCAGAGGTCATCGATTCTCAAAAAAAACGCATTGCGCAACTGGAAGAGTACCTGAGGCTCTCCCGATCCCGCCTGTACGGAAGAAGCACTGAAAAAAACAACAGCCAGGTCGACATTTTCAACGAGGTGGAGCTGGAAGGCTGCACCGGAGAGCAAGACGAAGCTGAAGGTCAGCCAGAGCAAGAGCCTCCAAAACCACGCAAAAAGAAAACAGGGCGCAAGTCATTTTCAGAGTCTCTGCCCAGAGTGCAGGAACGCTCTGAACTCAGTGAAGAAGAAAAAGCCGGAGCCATTGATACCTTCTTTGTCAAAGTCCGTGAAGAGCTTGATATCGTTCCGACCAAGGTTCAGGTGAAAGAAATTCTGCAAGAGAAAGCAGTCTTTCCAGAAGTCGATGAGCATGGACAGGAGAAGCGGGTCATTAAAGTTGCAGAGCTGCCAAAACACCCACTGCCCAAATCTTCACTCTCTGTTTGCACACTGGCCTGGATCATTGTCTCCAAGTACTGCGACGCACTGCCTTTGTACAGGCAAGAGAATATCCTCAAGCGATACGGTGGCTCTGTCACCCGGACGACGATGGCCAACTCTTTGATTCGGCTGTCTACAGAACTGCGGCCACTCATCAATTTGATGAGAGATCATCAAAAGACCGGTTCGGTGATCCATGCTGACGAAACCCGAATTCAGGTGATCAAGGAAACCAGCAAGTCCATCAACTCTGACAAATATATGTGGGTCAGCCTTGGTGGGCCACCCGGACAAACATCGGTGGTGTTTGAATACGATCCCTCAAGAGGCAAGGAGGTTCCCCTGCGTCTGTTCGAAGGGTTCAGCGGTTACCTGCAAACTGACGGGTATGCCAGTTACGACGCTGTATGCAAACAAGAAGGCATCACCCAGGCGGGTTGCTTCGACCACGTTCGCAGGAAATTTCTGGATGCCAGGAAGGGCGAAGCCAAACCGGGCAAAAAGGTGAAAAACACCCGCGTTAGCAAGGCGAATGTCGCTTTAGGCAAAATCGGTAAGCTTTACGCCATTGAGAAAGAAATAGGAGATCTTCCTCCATCAGAAAAAGCCATCCTGCGTCAGCAAAAGAGTAAGCCACTACTGGACGACTTTCATGTATGGCTGGAGAAAAACATAACCAGGCTAGACCCGGGCAGCCTGTCGCACCAAGCCATGAGCTATGCATTGAACCAATGGCCAAAACTGGTCGTTTACTGTGACAACGGCCACCTGGATATCAGTAATGCCGCAGCGGAAAACACCATCCGCCCCTTCGCTATTGGCCGCAAGAACTGGATGTTTGCAGACACGCCAAAAGGGGCGCAAGCCAGTGCCCTTTTATACAGCCTGATTGAAAGCGCAAAGGTGAATGGTCTGGAGCCTTTCAATTACCTGAACCATATTTTAAAAGAGCTGCCTTACGCCGATACCGTTGAGAAACTGGAACAGCTTCTCCCCTGGAATGTTAAGACAGGCAAAGAATAAGAAATCTTGGGGGCGGCAGCCAGTACGCTGGTTTATTTGGCGCTTACGACATGACAGCGTAAGCGCAGACTTCGATAGCAAAGACTGAAACCAGTTCCCGGAGTTTATCCACCACCCATTGGCGGCGATGCTCATAGTTCTTGCCAGTCAGGTGGTTCTCTCCACAGAGGTAAGCCTGACGAACACATCTTGCCGTGCAGTGGTAATAAGGCGTTGAGCTGGGATCAACTAGAGTATTACGGGCCTGTGCCATGGACTCACCTGTCTGGGTAAAAAATCAGTGATGGGTGAAAAAGTAGACTAGGTGGATGGTAAAGCAAATTTATGGGTGTCTTTTTTTTTGCCTTGTCCTCTGGCTATGGGTGCAGTGTCTGGAAGTCTTTACCCGCAAAGTCATGGCGTTTGATGAGGACAGTCCATTTTCAGAGTTCGAGCACATTCTGATTCATGACGGCTCATCGCAGGCTGTCTACAATGCCCTAAAGGAAACATTTCCCGGCAGGTTCTCAACGGTCAGTCCTGCTGCTGTAGAACTTCATACGACAATGGATCTTCTTACCAACAATCTGGTGCGCGTGCAGCTCACTGAAGATACCCGTTCAGAAAGAGACTGTCTGCCACCACTGCCAACCTCCATGGCTAATATCCTGATGCTGATCGATGCCGGTTATTTTGAGTTGGAACGCTTTGCTGCCATTGATGATCGGGAAGGTTCTTTTATCTGCAAGGCACCTCAGAGTATCAACCCGACGATACTCAGCGCAGTACGGGAGGATGGCAAAAATCTGAATCGCTACAAAGGGAAAAAACTTAAGGAAGTGTTGTCTGGCTTCCCTAAAGATCAATGCCTCGACCTGGATGTAGAATGGCCAGGATTCAAAGCCTGGCCATATCGTTTGGTTGTCCGCTGGAATGACAGGAAACTGAAATGGGTATTCGTTGTAAGCAACCTTAACCGGGTTGAGTTCACCCTGAATGAAGTACTTCAGGCCTATCGTCTACGATGGCAAATAGAGCTTATCTTCAAAGAGATCAAGTCCTATTCAGGGTGGCATCGTTTTAACACTAAATCAGCGACACTGGTGTTTAGCCTGATTCTGATGTCCTTCGTGGTTGTGACGTTGAAAAGGTATCTTGCCCATGCTGCACAGGCGAACCTCTATGAAAGTGGAGCCATTGAAGAAATCTCGACGCATAAGGCGATGAAAAGTGGAACCCGACTGTTTGGTAATGTCATTTTATCCCTTATGAATGCAGGAAAGTCTCTGCTCTCACATACAAGGAAGCTGCTCAACTTCTGGGCAGATAATGCGAAACGTGAACACCCTGCACGAGATGGTTGTTCAGGGCGTACAAGATTAGGTCTTTGTGCTGTGGGTGGGGCTTAATGTCTACCTTAAGTATAACCCTTAGATTATTATTTTTTTATAAAGTTCAACGATATCCTTACTTTTTTTACTTTAATCCGGATAATGAATCAGATCCGCTGATAGGGCTCACAGCTGGAGTAATTTTAGAGACATCAATCTATTATCAAGCTCCTGAATCTGCTTTAATCGCCTCAGTCAGTGATACAGAACACAGTTAGGACTTACTGATCATAGGTGCAAATCAGTCCTGCTGCTGGTCAGTAACTTATTTTAATTCCTTATGGTACTATCCCTGCCCATAGACATTTGCTATGGGCATTAGTATTGGGTTATCAAACCTGTAACCGAAAAATCCAAATGCTTTTCATGGCAACTAGAAGAAAAACGCTACAGTAGAATAATGACATGATCTGGATAATCGCACTCATTGCTCTGGTTATTATTGGTAACTTCATGTGGCTCCTGCCTTCTAAGTCAGACAGGCGTCGTATGAAGCTTAGAAACAAAGCCATCTTGTCTGGCTTTACCTGTCGGGAAATCAAAGACAAAGACCTTTTACCTAAATCTGCCATTATCGAGCAGAGCCCATGGCTTGAGTATTCCACTGTGTCTTTGACTGAAGATAATGATCCCCTTATCGTTCTGGAAAAAGCCGATGGACGCTGGTCTGAAAACACCAGAGTCGACTCTGAAAAGCTCTCCAAATTACCTGCTTCCGCTGTCAGGGTGAGCTTCCGGGCAGGTTCCATCGCAGTGCTCTGGAATGAGGAGGGTGAACTGGAGGATGTTCAGACTATCATGGATTTTCTTGAGAGCGTTGCGGTTACAGAGCCCCGGCAATAAACCTGAGCCACCACGTAAAATTCCTTCCGTTCTTTTCTTTTTTCTCAAGACAACTTTTGTGACTACCTCTTTATGTAAGAGAGGCAGTCACTCTGATACGTTAAGCCAGTCCTCGCTCCGGGCTGGTTCTTACATGGGTCAAATAAAGTGGCAGGCCAACCAAAAGGAAACCTCCTACCAGATTCCCCAGAGCGGTAGGCAGTTCATTCCAGATCAGGTAATCCATCACAGTAAACTCACCACCCATGATCATTGAGAAGGGAAAAAGGAACATATTGACAATAGAGTGCTCGAAGCCCATGAAGAAAAACAGCATAATAGGCATCCACATGGCCACCATCTTTGCACCTGCAGACGTTGAGATCATGGCGCCGACAACCCCCATTGATACCATCCAGTTACAGAGCATTCCCCGAACAAAAATCGTTAACCAACCTGCAAGACCATGCTCCTGATAGCCCAATGTTCTCGACTCACCAATGGCGGAGACTTTCGCAGCTATGGCTCCACCATCAATGCTGTAGCCATAGGTCAAAATAAACGACACAAAGAAAGCAGTAGTCAGTGCTCCGGCAAAATTCCCTAGAAATACCAGACCCCAATTCCTGAGAAGCCCTCGCATATCCACACCGGGTCGTTTATCAATTAACGCCAGAGGAACCAGGGTGAAGACGCCGGTCAACAAGTCAAATTTCATGAGATACAACATGATAAAACCAATCGGGAACAACAGAGCTCCGATCAGCGGTGAGCCAGTATTGATAGTCACTGTAATGGCAAAGATAGCCGCCAATCCCAGAATAGCTCCTGCCATGAAGGCTCGAATAAAAGTATCTTTGGTTGACATAAAGATCTTTGACTCACCGGAGTCCACCATTTTTTTGACAAACTGATCGGGTTCGATATAAGCCATATAATTCCATCTCGCTAATTTTATTATTCGTCGAGTCCTGCACAGCAAAAAAGATGCCTGTCTTTTGATTTATCACTTAACAATTTGATTTTTAATAAGTTAACTATTTACAGGATGGCAAGTACCTGAAGAAAATAGTTGATGGGAAAGAAGTGAATCGGTGCATTTTGTGTGAACATGCACCAAAGAAGGAAAAAGTTTTGAGAGTAATGGGATACGATTAAACAAAAACCCCGGTCAATCTCTCAACCGGGGTTCTGCTTTATTCAATGCCTGGCGATGACCTACTCTCACATGGGGAAGCCCCACACTACCATCGGCGATGTGTCGTTTCACTTCCGAGTTCGGGATGGGATCGGGTGGTTCCAACACTCTATGGTCACCAGGCAAAACTGGTCGAGCCGTTGGCTCTCGAGCTGGAAGCTTTAAGCTGGAGGCTTGAAGCTGTTTCTCGAAAACTAAGGCTCTGGAATCCAAATCTCTTTTAAGCTATCTCTCTATTCTTGCTCAACACTCTCGTTCACTGTGTACGGCTTCCAGCTTCAGGCTTCCAGCTTTTGCTGGCAGCTTCACTGCGCAAATCGCTTTGGCGTTATATGGTCAAGCCTCTCGAGTCATTAGTACGGGTTAGCTCAACGCCTCACAACGCTTACACATCCCGCCTATCAACGTCGTAGTCTTCAACGTCTCTTATGGGCCTTGCGGCCAGGGAAGTCTCATCTTGAAGGGGGCTTCCCGCTTAGATGCTTTCAGCGGTTATCCCGTCCGAACTTAGCTACCGGGCAATGCGTCTGGCGACACAACCCGAACACCAGTGGTTCGTCCACTCCGGTCCTCTCGTACTAGGAGCAGCTCTCCTCAAACTTCCAACGTCCACGGCAGATAGGGACCGAACTGTCTCACGACGTTCTAAACCCAGCTCGCGTACCACTTTAAATGGCGAACAGCCATACCCTTGGGACCGGCTTCAGCCCCAGGATGTGATGAGCCGACATCGAGGTGCCAAACACCGCCGTCGATGTGAACTCTTGGGCGGTATCAGCCTGTTATCCCCGGAGTACCTTTTATCCGTTGAGCGATGGCCCTTCCATTCAGAACCACCGGATCACTATGACCTACTTTCGTACCTGCTCGAGATGTACCTCTCGCAGTCAAGCTGGCTTGTACCATTACACTAACCGCACGATGTCCGACCGTGCTTAGCCAACCTTCGTGCTCCTCCGTTACTCTTTGGGAGGAGACCGCCCCAGTCAAACTACCCACCACACAATGTCCCCGATCCTGGTAAAGGACCTGGGTTAGAACCTCAATATTGCCAGGGTGGTATTTCAAGGTTGGCTCCATGCAGACTGGCGTCCACACTTCAAAGCCTCCCACCTATCCTACACAAGCAACATCAAGATCCACTGTGAAGCTGTAGTAAAGGTTCACGGGGTCTTTCCGTCTAGCCGCGGATACACTGCATCTTAACAGCGATTTCAATTTCACTGAGTCCTGGGTGGAGACAGCGTGGCCATCGTTACGCCATTCGTGCAGGTCGGAACTTACCCGACAAGGAATTTCGCTACCTTAGGACCGTTATAGTTACGGCCGCCGTTTACCGGGGCTTCGATCAACCGCTTCTCTTGCGATAACAGCATCAATTAACCTTCCGGCACCGGGCAGGCGTCACACCGTATACGTCCACTTACGTGTTAGCACAGTGCTGTGTTTTTAATAAACAGTCGCAGCCACCTGGTATCTTCGACCCCCTTCAGCTTACGGAGCAAGTCCGGTCACCAAAAGGGGCGCACCTTCTCCCGAAGTTACGGTGCCATTTTGCCTAGTTCCTTCACCCAGGTTCTCTCAAGCGCCTTGGTATTCTCTACCTGACCACCTGTGTCGGTTTCGGGTACGGTCCCTTTTGACCTGATGCTTAGAAGGTTTTCCTGGAAGCCTGGCATCAACCACTTCCCCACCTTGGTGGGTTCGTCATCAGTTCTCGGCTTTGTGGACCCGGATTTTCCTGAGTCCACAGCCTACGACCTTAAACAGGGACAACCATCGCCCTGCTGGCCTAGCCTTCTCCGTCACTCCATCGCAGTCAAAAGGGGTACAGGAATATTAACCTGTTTCCCATCGATTACGTCTTTCGACCTCACCTTAGGGGCCGACTCACCCTGCGCCGATTAGCGTTGCGCAGGAACCCTTGGTCTTCCGGCGAGGGAGCCTCTCACTCCCTTTATCGTTACTCATGTCAGCATTCGCACTTCTGATACCTCCAGCCCACCTCCCGGTTGACCTTCTACGGCTTACAGAACGCTCCTCTACCGGTTGCAGTGGTCAGTTTTCAGTGGTCGGTTGTCAGTCTACTCATACTGACAACTGACCACTGAAAACTGACCACTGAACCCCGTAGCTTCGGTGAATAGTTTGAGCCCCGTTACATCTTCCGCGCGAGCCGACTCGACCAGTGAGCTATTACGCTTTCTTTAAAGGGTGGCTGCTTCTAAGCCAACCTCCTGGCTGTCTGGGCCTTCTCACATCGTTTCCCACTTAACTATTACTTTGGGACCTTAGCTGACGGTCTGGGTTGTTTCCCTTTCCACGACGGACGTTAGCACCCGCCGTGTGTCTCCCGTGATTGCACTCATCGGTATTCGGAGTTTGCATGGGGTTGGTAAGCCGGGATGGCCCCCTAGCCCAAACAGTGCTCTACCCCCGATGGTGAGACACGAGGCGCTACCTAAATAGCTTTCGAGGAGAACCAGCTATCTCCGGGCTTGATTAGCCTTTCACTCCTATCCACAAGTCATCCCCTGGCTTTTCAACGACAGTGGGTTCGGTCCTCCAATCAGTGTTACCTGATCTTCAACCTGCTCATGGATAGATCGCCCGGTTTCGGGTCTATTCACTGCGACTGGACGCCCTGTTAAGACTCGCTTTCGCTACGGCTTCCCTATACGGTTAACCTTGCCACAGAAAATAAGTCGCTGACCCATTATACAAAAGGTACGCAGTCATCAGTGGCCAGTTGTCAGTTGTCGGTGGTCAGTTTTGTTCAGCGTCAATTTCAACACCTCTGCAAATCTGCCCGTATTTTCCAACTTGACGACCTGGTAATCAGTCATCTGCTGTCGCTTGCCTACTGGCAACTGACAACTGACAACTGACCACTGACTCCCACTGCTTGTACGTACACGGTTTCAGGTTCTGTTTCACTCCCCTCAACGGGGTTCTTTTCGCCTTTCCCTCACGGTACTGGTTCACTATCGGTCAGTCAGGAGTATTTAGCCTTGGAGGATGGTCCCCCCATGTTCAGACAACATTTCACGTGTGCCGTCCTACTCGATTTCACAATCACTGGCTTTTCGCGTACGGGGCTATCACCCACTATGGCGGCACTTTCCAGAGCCTTCCACTAGACCAAAAATTGCTTAAGGGCTGCTCCCCGTTCGCTCGCCGCTACTGGGGGAATCTCGGTTGATTTCTTTTCCTCCGGGTACTTAGATGTTTCAGTTCCCCGGGTTCGCCTCCTAAACCCTATGTATTCAGGTAAAGGATACTCACTTGTGTGAGTGGGTTTCCCCATTCGGACATTCCTGGATCAACGCCTGTTTATCGGCTCCCCAAGACTTTTCGCAGATTACCACGTCCTTCATCGCCTCTGACTGCCAAGGCATCCACCGTGTACGCTTAGTCACTTGACCATATAACCCAAAGCGATCTCTTCGAGATCTCAGTTGTCAGTTGTCGGTGACCAGTGGTCAGTCGATTCGTGGCAACTGATGGTTATAGGCAATAACTACCTTAACGATCTTCAGTTCATCACTGGCCACTGTTAACTGACCACTGACAACTGAACGCCCTACACTTGAGAGTGTCTCAGCAAGAATTTCATTAAAAGACTCACGTCTTTTAAATCAACTCAGCTTAATTTAAGTTTGGATTCCACATTGTTAAAGATCGCATTGTCCGCTTTCTGTTAAAGAAGGGGACAATGAAGCAAAATACGCTTAATGAATGAGTCGTTCGGATTAATGGTGGAGCTAAGCGGGATCGAACCGCTGACCTCCTGCGTGCAAAGCAGGCGCTCTCCCAGCTGAGCTATAGCCCCATATTCCGAATCATGATTGGTGGGTCTGGGCAGACTCGAACTGCCGACCTCACCCTTATCAGGGGTGCGCTCTAACCAACTGAGCTACAGACCCAATCCTGCTGGTTCAGCGCAATGCTAAAACAACCGATTCATTAAACACACTTTTTTAAAGAACAAAACAACACCAGACGACTTTCGTCGTTGGTGTTATCAAACAATTCGTGTGAACGCTTATGGAAGGTCGGTCGTCGTTTAAGGAGGTGATCCAGCCCCAGGTTCCCCTAGGGCTACCTTGTTACGACTTCACCCCAGTCATGAATCACTCCGTGGTAACCGCTCTCCCGAAGGTTAAGCTAGCTACTTCTGGAGCAACCCACTCCCATGGTGTGACGGGCGGTGTGTACAAGGCCCGGGAACGTATTCACCGTGACATTCTGATTCACGATTACTAGCGATTCCGACTTCATGGAGTCGAGTTGCAGACTCCAATCCGGACTACGATGCACTTTCTCAGATTAGCTCCACCTCGCGGCTTGGCAACCGTCTGTATGCACCATTGTAGCACGTGTGTAGCCCTGGCCGTAAGGGCCATGATGACTTGACGTCGTCCCCACCTTCCTCCGGTTTGTCACCGGCAGTCTCCCCAGAGTGCCCACCCGAAGTGCTGGTAACTGAGGATAAGGGTTGCGCTCGTTGCGGGACTTAACCCAACATCTCACGACACGAGCTGACGACAGCCATGCAGCACCTGTCACTGCGTTCCCGAAGGCACCCCTCTATCTCTAAAAGGTTCGCAGGATGTCAAGGCCAGGTAAGGTTCTTCGCGTTGCTTCGAATTAAACCACATGCTCCACCGCTTGTGCGGGCCCCCGTCAATTCATTTGAGTTTTAACCTTGCGGCCGTACTCCCCAGGCGGTCTACTTATCGCGTTAGCTGCGTCACCAGAAATGCAAGATCCCCGACGACTAGTAGACATCGTTTACGGCGTGGACTACCAGGGTATCTAATCCTGTTTGCTCCCCACGCTTTCGTACCTCAGCGTCAGTGTCAGACCAGAGTGTCGCCTTCGCCACTGGTGTTCCTTCCTATATCTACGCATTTCACCGCTACACAGGAAATTCCACACTCCTCTTCCGCACTCTAGCTTGCCAGTTTTGGGTGCCGTTCCCAGGTTGAGCCCGGGGCTTTCACATCCAACTTAACAAGCCGCCTACGCACGCTTTACGCCCAGTAATTCCGATTAACGCTCGCACCCTCCGTATTACCGCGGCTGCTGGCACGGAGTTAGCCGGTGCTTCTTCTGCGAGTAACGTCACAGCTCAAGGGTATTAACCTTGAACCTTTCCTCCTCGCTGAAAGTGCTTTACAACCCTAGGGCCTTCTTCACACACGCGGCATGGCTGCATCAGGCTTGCGCCCATTGTGCAATATTCCCCACTGCTGCCTCCCGTAGGAGTCTGGGCCGTGTCTCAGTCCCAGTGTGGCTGATCATCCTCTCAGACCAGCTACGGATCGTCGCCTTGGTAGGCCTTTACCCCACCAACCAGCTAATCCGACGCAGGCTCATCCGATAGCGCAAGGTCCGCTCTTTAAAAAAGAACGGGGCCCCTGCTTTCCCCCTTAGGGCGTATGCGGTATTAATCCGGATTTCTCCGGGCTATCCCCCACTACCGGGCAGATTCCTACGTGTTACGCACCCGTCCGCCGCTCGTCAGCAACTAGCAAGCTAGTTCTGTTACCGCTCGACTTGCATGTGTTAGGCCTGCCGCCAGCGTTCAATCTGAGCCATGATCAAACTCTTCAGTTTAAATCGTTTTGCTTCCTGTCCGAAAACAGTCCGCTGCTCAATCATTTGCAATTAAACGTACATGAATTACAGGTATGTTCGCTTGCTTGATCAGCATTTAAATCATTTCAGAGCAAAGCTCTGCTGACCGATGCCATTCGCACAAGCGCCCACACGAATTGTCTGATAATTTGTTAAAGAACTGGATTAAAACAAGAAGGTTTTAACCGGCTGATTCAGCGGTCAGCGCTGTTCAGCGAGGCCGCTATCTTACCGCGACCGTTTTTGTTGTCAAGCCTTGTCTTTGCCAAGGAGTCAAAGTGGCTTTCCAAACCGCTAAACTGACAAACACTTATGATTAATCAGTGTTGTTTTTCCTGTTCAGCGGCGGCGCATTCTACACCGCCAAACCAGACTGTCAACCAATATTTTATTGATTGCAATGCCGTCTGCCAGTAATGGAATATTGCGCCTGATAAGTAGAATGAATTATACGTCTGAAACCGACTATGGCAACAGAGGATTAATACCTAATACTCAATAGTGCTATTCAGGCACCCAATCATTCCAACGACAAATGTCGCTTGAAAACCGGCTTGACGATCTGTTTGCTCAGGCCCTGAAGAAATCGAACGCAACGACATCTGCAATTTTCTTTTTGTTCAGCATTAACATCAGGAGGCGATCAAGCCCCATAGCGACACCAGCGCAATCGGGCATACCTGACCTCAAGCCTTCAACAAGATGATGATCGTAAGGGTAAACTGGTCTGCGCAGTTCTCTACGATTAGCCTGCTCCGTTTTGAAACGCATCTGCTGCTCTTCAGCATGGGTCAGTTCGTGGTAACCATTGGCCAGTTCAACACCGTTAACAAAAAGCTCGAATCGTGCTGCCACCCGGTCCCCTTGATCATTTGTATGAAGCTTCGCCAGAGCAGCCATACTGGCTGGGTAGTCGTAGACGTAAACGCCATTAAGCTCACCGGCCTCACCGACACCGAGCTCCGGTTCAATCTTCTTTGAAAACAACAGATCAAGACAATCATTTCTTTCCAGGCCTGAGAGTGCCTCATCGACATGCTTTTTAACCAGATCAGAAAGCGCCTCATCTGTTGCCCCATGAGGATTCAGTCCCAGTTTTTCGTGAAAAATGCCCCCATAACTGACTCTCTCTATCTCTTTAAAAGCTGTCACTGAAGACAGGAGTGAGGTCATATCATCCATTAACTGGTGCGAATCCATTCCGAGTCGGTAATATTCAAGCATCGTGAATTCAGGATTATGGCGCCCGCCTGCCTCTCCATTACGAAACACTCGACCCAGAGAATAAATATCACCACTTCCCGCAGCCAAAAGCCTTTTCATTGGAAACTCGGGTGATGTATGCAGGTAGCAGGTTTGCTCCCCCCCCTCACCGATAGGTAAAAAGGTAGTGACAAAACTGTCGATATGAAGATCCACAGTCGCGCTGGCAGAAAGCATGGGCGTATCCACTTCCATGACTTGCTGCTCGTCGAAGTATTGCCGAATTCTGGTGAACAGCCGGGCTCTTTCTTGCAGTGTCGAGATTGAGGCAGAGGGCTTCCAGTTATCGGATGACATGCAAGTCATACTCCATTGGTCGAAATGAGTCACATGCTAGCTGTCAGAGGGACACAAACAATTACAGCGGCGCACGATGCAGAAGCCCTCCAGCCAAAGGCTGGAGGTAACGGTCAATTACTTCACACGACCCACATACTCACCAGTTCGGGTATCGATTTTCAGAACTTCACCTTCAGTGATAAACAAAGGCACCTTCACGGAAGCGCCAGTACTTAGCTTGGCTGGCTTGGAGCCGCCCTGGGCAGTATCACCTTTCAGGCCCGGATCGGTTTCAATGACTTCCAGTTCTACGAAATTAGGTGCGCTCACAGAAAGAGGAGATCCGTTGTAAAGGGTTACGGTGTATACTTCCTGCTCCTTGAGCCAATCGAGAGTATCCCCCACGGCTTCCTTGCTGGCAGCGTGCTGCTCGAAAGAACCGTCAGTCATCATGAAGTGCCAGAATTCACCGTCGGTGTAGAGGTACTCCATGTCATAGTCCATCACGTCTGCCGCTTCGATGCTTTCACCAGACTTGAAGGTACGCTCCCAGACACGGTTGCTCATCAGGTTGCGGAACTTGACGCGGTTAAAGGCCTGACCTTTACCCGGTTTTACAAACTCGTTTTCAATGATGACGCAGGGATCACCTTCCAGCATCACTTTGAGACCTGAACGAAATTCGTTGGTACTATAACTAGCCATCGGACACTACCAGCAAAATGAAAACCCCTATGATAACCCGTTACGAGGACGGTGTGCATACTGACAAGCTATCAACCCGTTTTATGCTTCCTGAAGAGCAACCAGACAACTGGAAAAAAGTGCTGGCTGATTCAGTCACCGACCCTGAAGTATTGCTCAACATTCTGAATCTTCCAGACACTTTGTTGCCGGGGGCCATCAAAAGCGACAAGTCTTTTCGTATGCGGATTCCACGTCCTTTTATAGATCGGATGACCCGGGGTGACCAGTACGATCCTTTGCTCAGACAGGTTCTGCCTCTGGGTGAAGAGTGTGAGGAAGTCAGTGGGTTCAGTCTCGACCCTCTCGCAGAACAGTCTCAGAACCCGACCGAGGGCATTATTCATAAATATCAGGGAAGACTGCTTCTGATTATCAGCGGAGCCTGTGCCATAAACTGCCGCTTCTGCTTTCGGCGACATTTCCCTTATGAGGACAACCGGCTGGGCGGAGACAACTGGATGCAGGCGATAGAATACATTCGCACTCAGAACAGTATTCATGAGGTCATATTAAGTGGCGGAGATCCACTGGCTACCACGGATAGTCGCCTTGCTCGTATGGTAGAGACACTGTCCGATATACCCCATGTGAAAACGCTTCGAATTCATACCCGACTGCCTATTGTTATTCCCCAGAGAGTCACCAAAGAAATGCTTCATTGGTTTTGTGGCGGAAGGCTGAAACCCGTTATGGTGATTCACTGCAACCACGCCAATGAGATCGATGAACAGGTTGAACGAGCGCTGCAAAAGCTGAGACAAGCGGGTGCAACAGTATTGAACCAGACGGTGCTGCTTAAAGGCATCAATGATGACTCCGGATCACTGGCCGATCTGAGTCACACCCTGTTCAATGCCGGAGTTCTACCCTATTACCTGCATCTTCTGGACCGGGTTCAGGGTGCCGCCCACTTTGACGTAACGGAAGAAAGAGCCAAAGTGCTCGTTAACGAGCTGATGCAGAAATGTCCGGGTTACCTGGTCCCCAGGCTGGTCAAAGAAGTAGCAGGAGAAGCCAGCAAAACCCCCATACCGGTTAATTAGCCTGTCTGTCACGCTGGATTCTTTAAGCCCGTGATCTTAATATAAGAAATGGTCCTAAAGGATTTTTAACAGGCAGACAATCAGGATGATTTCATGGACGCGCAGAACGAAAGGATTCCGCTGCAGCTCCCGTCTCAGAGCCTGAACACTTTATCGTTCAGCCAGACCGATGTGCACGGAGTTCATCAATGGCTCAGTGAGCTGCCTAAAATTGATAGATCTTTGTCGTTTAAATCAATAGGGCAGGCACTGGAAGAGCTGGCTCGCCTCAAAGTACAGCCTTCTCTTCAGTGGTCTCTGGTTGAGCAATTCAGACCCGTCGTTTATTTTCTGGTTCATCAGAGTCAGAATCAGGTTCTGAAAGATATCATCACTTTTAACGATGCTCAGCAGGTAGAATACGATAATTGTCTGAAACTGCTGCTCAGACTGCTGAGAGTCTACAAAGTGATTGTGCGCAGCAGCCAGAACCAGGAGGATGCTTCCAGCCCTCTGGGCGCCGCATTGCACCGCTCACTGACTGAAAGTGCCTCCATTCTGCTCTTTACCTGTGAGTATTATCGACCTGCTCCCGAGCGGGTGTGGCTGGAAATGCACACCCTGTACTTTACTGCCCGCACACAAAATCTGGACACTTTCAGCCTAGAGGATGCCATCACTACCAAGGCCAGAAAACTGTCTCTTTCAGATCTGTATAAGCGTGCATTGCTACTCAGTCGCTCCCGATCCAACCAGCTGAGACCTCAGGAAATCCGACAGATTTTCAAGGCCCTCTGTCTCTGGGCACCGCACAGCAAACTCGAGCCGGTTGAAAATAGCCGGTCGCACTTTGTGGTCAATCTGGATTCCGATGAAGGGCTGCTCTACAGCTCTCTATTGGAAGGAGAAAAAAATGATCACCTTATGGCTCTGGATTCCAGGCTGCTGACCGCGCACCTCAAAAAGCTGAGCGAATCGGTCTCGGAAGAAAAACCCGGAGCTCTGACAAAACGGGTCATTGATCATCTGGCAGCTGCATGGAGCCTTCCCGGGCAACGAAAACACCAACGTCAGACAAGCTCAGACAGCTGTGAAATCTGCTTTGGCTTCAGCGCTGTTCATTATTTCCTGCACGGCCAGCAGTCGTTTGATGAAATGGTTTCCGGACATATCGCCCATAACCAATCCGGTATGAGTAGCTTCTCTTCCAATGACAGTAGTGATGCCTGGTCCGAAGCCCATGACACCCATACGGATGAAGATACAAAGATGTCCACGAGCACTTCACCCATTCAATTTACCCGCTCAGGCAATCAGGGCTCTCTCTATCCCGTCTATGATTGCTCGATCATCAATACCTGCGCAGGGGGTTACTGCCTGAGCACCAGTGGTGATCTTGAACGCCAACTGCGAACCGGGGAGCTTCTGGCCGTCAGGGAAACCGGCCAGCAAAACTGGTTACTGGCCGCAGTCCGTTGGGTTCAGGTGAATAATCAAAAAGATCTGCTCATAGGTTTGGAACTTCTGTCTGCCTCAACAAAACCCTGTGCGCTTACGCCTCTGAAAAAAAACATGGACACCAGTCACTATCAGAGAGCTTTCCTTCTACCGGTCATGCCAGCCGTGAATGATATGCCCACCCTGATAACGCCCAGGGTCTCATTCAAAAGTGGACTGAAATTCACTCTGCTTCAGGGAGACAAAATCCGAAAAGGACAACTGCTGGAATGCATCTCCAGTTCACCAGGCTATAGACAGTTCAAATTTCGGCTGCTGGAAGATCAGTACTGATCGCTTCTATACTTTTTTCGATTCAACCCTGAAGATCGAAGCAGGGGCAATAAAGTGTTCAGCAACCATTCTTTGCAATATGTACTACCATTCATCTTCCTTCTGACAGGCTGTAGCACCACTCAGGAGGTCATGGATTCCTGGCACGGCCACCACGTAGAAGAAGCCATCAGTAATTGGGGAGCCCCCAGTTCCATGCTGGAACTGAAGAATGGTAATAAAGTTTATAGCTGGGTCTCTAACTGGGGCTCAGCCTACCTGATGAGCACTTGTCGACAGTCGTTTACTACTTCTTCCAAAGGCGTCATTCAAAACTGGCGATACACCGGTTGCCCGTACTGGCAATCGATATCGATGGATAAAATTAAAAAGATGTCGTCTGAGTGACACTTCCACCGTCGCCAGAACGCAGGAGGCGCCATGGTTAGCACTTAACGATGTTCAAAACTGATACCAGAACAATTCACTCGATATTCTGAACCTGTTCCCGCATCTGCTCAATCAACACCTTAAGATTAACGGCACTTTGTGTCAGACCTGCGTTGATGGATTTTGAGGACAGCGTATTGGCTTCCCGGTTGAGTTCCTGCATCAGGAAGTCAAGTCGGCGCCCGATAGCTCCTTTCTTGCCCAGGGTGTGTTTAACTTCAGAAACATGGGTCGACAAACGATCCAGCTCTTCATCGACATCCATTTTCTGAGCCAGAAACACTAATTCCTGTTCCAGTCGATCCGGGTCCAGTTCAGCCTTGGCTTCTTTCAGACGATCCATGATTTTTTGTCTTTGGGACTCCAACAAATCAGGGAGAACAGAACGCACGCTCTCTACTTCTTCGGTCACGCCTTGCAGCCTTAAACGGATGAACTTCTCCAACTCGCCCCCTTCTCTGCGACGGAAATCCGACAGCTGTATCAGAGCCTCTTCAAAGGCTTTGATAACCGCCGCATGAACCGGAGCCATATTGGTCTCTTCATTGTCCATAATGCCGGGCCATTGCAAGACCTCCAGAGGATTTACGCCGGAAGCATTGATGAAGTAGGTTTCAACTTTGTTGACCACTGACTGCAGAGCTTCCAGGGCCGATTCATTGACGTTCATCTGCTGCTGACCTTCTGCCAGTTGCAGCTTTAATGAACATTCGACCTTACCCCTGTGCAGATGCTTTCTCAATGCTTCTCGCAATGCAGGTTCTAGTTCCCTGACAGCTTCTGGCAGACGAAAATGAGGCTCCAGGTAGCGATGATTGACTGAACGAATTTCCCACACCAGACTGCCCCAGCCCTCCTGGACCTGAGTGCGGGCAAATGCCGTCATACTGGAAGTCATAAGTATCCCTGTAAAAAGAACCGTCAGCCACATCGGCTGAGCATAAATTACTGCACTGAAAAGCAACCGCCCCGAGTGCCGCCTTTGAAGATGTCGGAATCCTGATCAACCCGGATCAGGAAGCAGAACGGGAACCACCCGGTATTTTTTCAGAGCGAAAGTTTGTGGTCCGGTGTTGCAGGATACATCAACAGCAAGCAGTATCAAGCCTCGATCAACTTCCGGCCATTAATGGTTATTTTATGGCAAACATAGAGCCCAACGTCGGCGTTGGTTATAATTCCGCTTTTAATATTCCCGGCGGTAGAAGGTAAGACAATGCGGCGTCCTAGTGGAAGAACTGCGGATCAGTTACGCAACATCAAAATCACTCGTGAGTACACCATGCACGCTGAAGGATCAGTGCTGGTTGAGTTTGGCAACACCAAAGTGATCTGCACAGCGTCTGTCGACAGGTCAGTCCCCCGATTTCTTAAAGGTTCCGGACAAGGCTGGGTGACCGCCGAATACGGTATGCTGCCCCGATCAACCACAGATCGCATGGGCCGCGAAGCCGCCAGAGGCAAGCAGGGTGGCCGCACTCTGGAAATTCAGCGTCTCATTGGCCGCTCACTGCGTGCTGCTGTTGACCTGAAAAAACTGGGCGAGAATTCCATCACCATCGACTGTGATGTTATCCAGGCAGACGGTGGTACCCGTACAGCCTCTATTACCGGTGCCTGCGTGGCTCTTGTTGATGCGATCCGCCATATGCAAAGGAAAAAGATCATCAAGAATGATCCATTCCTTCAGTTGATTGCTTCTGTTTCTGTAGGTATTTACAAAGGCAGCCCGGTTCTTGATCTGGATTATCCGGAAGACTCCAACGCTGAAACCGATATGAACGTTGTCATGACAGAAGAGGGTGGTTTCATTGAAATTCAGGGTACCGCTGAAGCAGCACCGTTCAGTCAAAACGAGATGACAGCCATGTTAGCTCTGGCTAAAGCAGGCATTAATGACCTGGTTAACCTGCAGAAAGAGGCTCTGGCAGAATAAACCGCTTGATCCAGACCGCCTGCCGGTCTGGCACAACCCGATGGGACGAAAGGATATTGATAACCGACAGCCTGGCAGCTATCTGTTAAATGCGAGACAGTCTGCGAGAATGCAAAAATCCTGTCGAATCACAAAAGAGCACATCGAAAGGGCAAGACCTTTTGATGTGAACCGGGATGATTTCCCAAGCCCTGCGACTGACATCTGCCCTTTCATGAGTGAAGACACAAAAAACACACTTATTTTCTTGATCTATCCTTCCTCTCTGTTAACCAGAAGGTAAGGATAGAATTATTAAACACTTACTCTTTTTGGCACTGCTGTTACTGACGTTGTCTGTCATCTGCCAGGCTAAACCCTTGACAAAACATTTTGTTATCGAGCTTGAACGGAATGCAGATTTTTCAAACCAGAACTTTTTGATAAAGCTTGACCGACGAACATTGTCAGGCAACCCGTCTGAGATTGCCGACACAAACGGCTATACAGAACCCGATTCACAGACTGATAAAAAACGACACAAACCTGACAGTTACTGGATAAAAAAAACCTCTCAGTGCCCAACCCCTTATTCATGGCTGCTTCTAGAAGCGGTTATCACTGTCGGCTGGCTTTTAAAAAACTATTGGAACCCCGACTCATCGCTGTTTAACCCAATTGAAGGACAGGAGACGGGTCAAAATCCCCCGTTTGCGATCACCACTATGATGCCTGGCACTGAACAGGACCAACCACAATATCAGTCATCACAATCACCGGGCCAGAATACCTCACAGGCCACTACTCATATTACAGGCTATTACAGCGGCCTACTGTATTCTGACACTGGCGGCGGTAATGAAGACCCTGGACAATCCTTCCATACCTTGGGTTTAAATTGTTTTGTCTATCCCTGTGACGATGTTTGTCGATTCCGACAATCTTCCGACCCATCCAATAGCGTAAACGGGGTCGCCTCAGATGGGGTTGCCTCAAACTCAATGGTTTCAGAGGCAGCCGATACAACTCCCCCTGTCGGACAAGCAACCTGCAACGTGATTCTGATAGGAGATGACGGCCAGCTGCGACAATGCGGGAGGGTTTCCAAGAATAAAAAATCACTTCTTTCTCACAAAAGCAAATACCACACCGGGCAAAAAACCTGCGACTTAACTTTAGTCGGGGAGGATGGTCAGCTTGAGCCATGCGGAATGGTCTGCCAGAATGCTAAAGCCCTGTCGAGTCACAAAAGGTACGTCCACACCAGGCAACAAACCTGTTATGTCAACGTGTTTGGAGAGGATGGTCGGCCTTACCCATGCGGGAAGGTGTGCAAGAATGCTCAAGTCCTGTCGAATCACAAAAACCAATATCACACCGGGCAAAAAACCTGTGACGTAAGAGTCGTCGGGGAAGCTGGCCAGCTGCGGCCATGCGGAATGGTCTGCCAGAATGCACAAGTCCTGTCGAATCACAAAAGGTACGTCCACACTGGGCAACAAACCTGTTATGTCAACCTGGTTGGAGAGGATGGCCAGCTTTACCCATGCGGGAAGGTGTGCAAAAATGCTCAAGCCATGGCGAATCACAAAAACCAATATCACACCGGGCAAAAAACCTGTGACGTAAGAGTCATCGGGGAAGATGGTCAGCTGCGGCCATGCAAAATGGTCTGCAATAATGCCAAAAAATTGGCATCTCACAAATTCAGAGTTCACAGCGGGCAACAGACCTGTTACACGACCGTGGCCGGAGAGAATGGCCAACTGTACCCATGCGGGAAGGTGTGCAAGAATGCTCCATCCATGGCGAATCACAAAAACCGGTATCACAGCGGGCAAAAAACCTGTGACGTAATAGTCGTCGGGGAGGATGACCAGCCGCTGCCATGTGGAATGATCTGCAAGAATGCTAAAGCTCTGTCGAATCACAAAAGTTGCGTCCACAGCAGTCAACAAATCTGCGATGCAACCGTTACCGGGGAAGATGGCCAGCAGCGACTGTGCGGGAAGATCAACAAGCATGCGCTAGCCCTGTCGAATCACAAAACCAAATACCACACCGGGCAAAAAACCTGTGACATAATGTTAGTCAGCGAGGATGGGCCGTCAAGACCGTGCGGAATGGTCTTTCCGAATGCACAAGCTCTGTGGAATCACAAAAGAATCCACACCGGACAAAAAACCTGTAACCTGACAGTATTCGGGATGGATCGCCAGCCACGGCCATGCGGGTGGGTCAGTCAGAATGCTAAAGCCCTTTCGAATCACAAAAGAATTCATCGAAAACGCAAGCCTGTTGATGTGAACCAGGATAATGACCTCATCCCTTGAACTGATACCCGCCCTTTAATGGGAAAGACAAAAAAAACACACTTATTTTCTTGATCTATCCTTCCTCTCTGTAGATCAGGAGGCAAGGATAGAATTATTAAACACTCACTCTTTGCGACACTGCTGTTACTGTCGTTGTCTGTCGTCTGCCAGTCTAAACCTTTGACAAGACGTTTCGTTATCGAGCTTGAACAGAATGCAGATTTTTCAAATCAGAACTTTTTGATAAAGCCTGGCCGACAAACATTGTCAGGCAACCCGTCTGACATTATCGACACAAACAGCTACAAAGAAGGTGCAGATCAGCTCTCCAGCTCCCAGTCAAAATCGATGATGACCGGCGCGTGACTGGAGAAAATCTGGTTTTTGTAGATACCACCATTCAAGACACTGTGACGCATCCCGGCCGTGATGATCTGATAATCAATACGCATGCCCAGATTATCATGACGCAGAAACTCATCCTGCCACCAGCTGTATTTGCCAGACTCACGATCCACTTCACGATAAGCATCAAAGAAGCCCATATCACCCAGCAGACCTTCCATCCAGCCACGTTCAGCAGGCTGAAAACCGGAAACTTCTTCAGAATCGCGCCAGTTGGCCACATCAATCTTGCGATGAGCAATGTTCCAGGTACCCGCCATAATGAATTCACGGCGCTTGCGACGCTGTTTGTTCAGATGATGGGAGTAATTGTCCAGAAAGCGATACTTGAAGTTCTGGCTGGCAGCATCATGACCTTCAGGCACATGCATGCTGGCAATACTGATCTTGTCAAAGTCAGCCTGAATATAACGCCCTGTTTCGTCCGCCTCGGAAAAACCAAGCCCGCTGATAATAGCTTTGGGCGCCTGACGTGTATAAATGGCTACACCGCCACAATCTTTCCTGTCATAACCACCGTATGCATAACAGAAATGTCCTTTGAGCTGATACTGGTCTTCTTCCATTGCAAACTCATCCTCACGAATGTCCTGCAAACAGATGACATCGGCATCCTGGTCCATCAACCAGCCAAACAGACCTTTTTCACGCGCGTTTTTTATGCCTTCGCAATTAAAGCTGATAACTCTCATTATTGACTACACCTTACCTGAACCAGACCTGGCCCGGCATAAAGCAAACTACCTGATTGAACTGTCGACCTGAGTCAACAGTCATTAAAACAGGCTTAATCCTGCATCTGCCTCACGCCAATGAGGGTGTTGCAAAAGTAGCGACAAAGCCGAGACAGGGAAAAAAAGTGGCAAAAAGCGAAGTTTACAAGGAGTAAATGAGCATTTTGAATCACCTTTTAACGCAGTATCAGCCAGGCACAGCACTTTTGCGACGGCCTCCAATGACTTGGGAATCGACTCATAACCTGAATAGTCACAGGTCTCTCTCCATAACCAGAGCATTGCTTCCCGGATCCGGGACCAGCCTTATACAGCCCTGATTAAACCCTGGAAATGACTTAATAGTTAAAAGTGCTGCATTTCCAAGGTAAAAGTTCAACTACACAGAGTACAGGAAAAGAGGGAATTTTAACTGAAGAATGATACAGGGTTGTCGCCGATATGTTTATCCGCATAAATGCTGCAACAGCTTCTCAAAATATCAGAGCAGTGCACTGTCGTCAGGCATCAAAACATCACTTTGGCTTTTTTTCATTTAAAGACACTACTTTCGAGAATAGCTGCACCCATGGATAGTTGGCAAAGGTATTTTCAAAATTGAGGGTTCCCATACAGTTTACTGACCTTCTTACTTAAGGCTAAACACAGAATTACAAACTCACTGTCGTAAGAATAGCGTTCAGCATTTCCGATCCATTTTATGGGGTTTTATAAAAGCCTCCTACAGGTTGACGGTTCGTCCTGCTGCAAGCGGCGCCAGTGACCCAAACTTTATTTGACCGGAATCATGTAAATCGCTTCAGAGCCTGCATGAGAAGAATTTTCGCGGTAAAATAAAGCTACCTTTTTTCGAATAAGCACTTGATAGATCATGCTCGATTATCAGAGAGAATTTCTAGACTTCGCCCTGCAAGAACAGGTGATTCGCTTCGGTGAGTTTACCCTCAAATCTGGCAGAAAATCGCCCTACTTCTTTAATGCCGGCCTTTTCAACACTGGCGAAGCCATCAGTAAAATGGGGCAGTTCTATGCTCACGCCCTGGTCAATTCTGGTATTGAGTACGATATTCTTTTTGGTCCGGCCTACAAGGGCATCCCTCTGGCCACTACCACTGCAGTAGCATTATCTGAGCATCACAACCTCAATACGCCCCTGTGTTTCAACCGCAAGGAAGTTAAAGAACACGGCGAGGGAGGCAATATCGTCGGAGCCCCCCTTGAAGGTCGTGTCATTATTGTGGATGACGTGATCACAGCGGGTACTGCTGTTCGTGAAGTTATGGAAATTATTGATCAGAGCCCTGCCAGTCCGGCGGGAGTCATGGTTGCTCTGGACCGTCAGGAAAAAGGCAAGGGCGAACTGTCAGCCATCCAGGAAGTTGAGAGAGATTTTTCCATCCCTGTGGTCAGCATTGTCACACTGAATGACCTTTTGTCGTATGCCGAAGAGAATAAAGATATAAAGATGTATGCCCCTGCCATCAGGGAATACAGGGGACGTTACGGAGTCTCATAACAATCTCTGGCATCAGAAATAAGCGGCTCTCTTCGATCATGCCGGCCTGTTTCGCTGCTTTGACAGTCTCTTGCGCCAGTCTAAACGCAGACGGCTGTCAAAGCAGCAAGGGCGATCACTGAGTCGCCCACTGACACATCGTGCTTATCTGAAGACGACAGTTGCAAGCACTTCCCATTGTGCGAGCCACTGCTCAGTTGGCTTCCGTTTGAACTCACTGCGCACGTACTGGCAAATACGTCCTTCAGCAATGGAGAGCAACATATTAGCCATAGCACCCGGAGTAGCTTGAGGTCTCAGCCCCTCACTTAATTCAGCACCTCTCAGGACCTGCTTGATCTGGGTTTCCAACCGGTCAAACAGTTTGAAGACTCTCTGTCTCAGGCGATCAGGCTCTCCAGCCAGAGCATCACCTGTGAGAATACGAGTCAAACCAGGGTTTTTCTCACAGAAACCCAGCAGAAGTTGCAGCATCATGCCGCAGCGTCGCAAAGCCTGTTGCTCTTCTTCCATTATCAAATTAACCCTTGAGAACAGAGTATCTTCTATGAACTCTATCAGTCCTTCAAACATCTTGGCCTTGCTGGGAAAGTGGCGGTAAAGCGCTGCTTCAGACACCCCCACTTCTCTGGCCAGAGACGAGGTAGTAATCCTCTCCCCGGGGGCATTTTCCAGCATATGAGCCAGTGCCTGCAGAATTTGATCCTTTCGGGAAAACTTTCTGGTTTTATCCATTACTTCTCGACACACTCTTACTAAGTCCGTGAAAAAATTTTCAGCCTCCAAACAGCCTTGAGCCGAAAATGCCGCTGACCTCTGACTGTAAAGATCACTGTCTCTTTTCTCAGAGGCTGTTCACGCATGACCGCCAGTAATCAGGGTACCCACACCCTGATCGGTCAGAAGTTCCAGTAGCAGGGCATGGGGAACTCTTCCATCAATGATATGAGCCCGGTTTACCCCATTACTGACTGCACTCAGGGCACACTGGATTTTTGGTAGCATACCGCCATAAATCGTGCCATCAGCAATCAGCTTCTCAACTTGCACGGAATCCAGTCCGGTCAACAATTCACCGTCTTTACTGAGTAGCCCCGGAGTGTTAGTCAGCAGTAACAGCTTTTCCGCATTCAGAGCTTCTGCAAGATGACCCGCTACCAGATCGGCATTGATATTATAAGACAGACCCGAATCATCACCACCGATAGGTGCAACTACAGGAATGAAGTCCGAGTTCTGTAGCATCTCAACAATACCGGTATCGATGGACTCCACTTCACCCACATGGCCAATATCTATGATTTCCGGTGCAGACATTTCCGGTGTCTTATGAGTCACTTGCAGACGACGTGCCCGGATGAAGCGACCATCCTTACCGGTGACACCCACTGCACGACCACCGTTGTTATTTATCAGCGTGACTATTTCCTTGTTGACCAAACCACCGAGCACCATCTGGACAACATCCATGGTACTGGAGTCTGTCACCCTCATTCCCTGCACGAAGCGGGTTTCCAGATTCAGGCGTTTCAGCATGGACCCGATCTGAGGGCCGCCCCCATGAACAACAACAGGATTGATGCCCACAGCTTTCAGCATGACGACACCCTGGGCGAAGGCATTTTTAAGCTCTTCACTCTCCATAGCATTGCCACCGTACTTGATGACTATGGTTTTACCTGCAAAACGCTGTAAATAAGGCAGAGCCTCTGTGAGCACCCGGGCCCGATCATGCAATGGCAGTTGGGTTGCTTTATCCATCAATACTCCTCACAAAACACAATCAGCCGAAAAAATACCAGAGCAAAAGTTCGACTCTTTATGACACTTTCGGCTCAGGCACTGGCTCGCATTGCCGATACTGATTTATCGAGTTCCAGAATGACCAAAGCCACCGACACCGCGATCAGTTTCATCAAAGCTGTCAACAATATCCAGTTTGGCCTGAACCACCGGCACCAGCACCAGCTGAGCAATGCGCTCACCGGGCTCGATGGTGAAAGTCGAACGACTCCGGTTCCAACAGGAAACCATCAGCTGCCCCTGATAATCAGAGTCAATCAAGCCCACCAGATTACCCAGGACAATACCGTGCTTATGTCCCAGCCCGGAACGAGGCAGGATCATGGCAGCCAGAGCAGCGTCTTCAATATGAATGGCCATACCGGTAGGCAGCAGCTCGGTCTGCCCCGGCTCCAGTGTTAACGGCTTTTCCAGCATAGCTCTGAGATCAATCCCTGCAGAGCCATCCGTTGCATAGGCTGGCAAAGGGAATTCAGAACCCAGTCGTGTATCAAGAATTCGGGTTTTCAGTGCTTTCATTGGTCACCTGACGTGTTTTTGTATTCTCTTTCCCATTTGCCAAAACGACGCGCGACAATTTTCAGAATCTTTCTGGACAGAACGGTCTTGGAAGCTCTTGGTATGGGCTCTTCAAAATCTTCACCCAGAATAGTCACTTCATTATTGTCACTACTGAAACCTATTTCATCATCTGACACGTCGTTGGCAACAATCAGGTTCAGTTTCTTGCGACGCAGTTTGTCTATTGCATAACCCAGAACATTTCGGGTTTCTGCCGCAAACCCGATAACGAAAGGAGGTTCTTCCAGATCGGCCACCGATGCAACGATATCCGGATTCTTGACTAACCTGATCTCCAGCGTTTCAGAAGGATCGTCAGGGTTCTTCTTGATCTTGTCTTTCTCGATTTCAACTGGACGATAATCACAGACCGCTGCACAGCCAATAAAGATATCAACCCCTTCGATGTTATCCAGAACAACCTGTTGCATATCTCTGGCACTGATGACATCAATGCGCTCAACCCGGTCGGGTGTTTCCAGGGCAACCGGGCCACTGACCAGTTTGACCGATGCACCGGCTTCCACGGCCGCGACCGCCAGAGAGTATGCCATTTTTCCAGAGCTGTAGTTGGAAATAAACCGCACCGGGTCCAGAGCTTCCCGGGTAGGTCCGGCGGTAATCAGAACATTCAGGCCACTCAATACATCATGTTGAAACATTTCAGCGGTATGCCGGGCAATCAGTTCAGGGTCCAGCATTCGGCCCGGACCAATATCACCACAGGCCTGACTGCCATCGTCAGGCCCGAAGATGCTAACGCTGCGCTCTTTTAACAGTTCTATATTCTGCTGTGTGCTCTGGTCACGCCACATGCCCTGATTCATGGCAGGGGCCAGACAAATAGGAGCGCTGGTCGCCAGACAGAGTGTGGTCAACAGGTCATCGGCCTGACCGCTTGTGAGTCGGGCAATGAAGTCGGCTGTGGCCGGAGCCACCAGCACCACGTCAGCCCAGCGGGCCAGTTCAATATGGCCCATTCCGGCTTCAGCTCTGGCATCCAGCAGATCCAGGTGGACCGGATTGAGGGAAAGGGCCTGAAGCGTCAGAGGCGTGATGAATTCACAGGCAGCTTTGGTCATGACCACCCGGACATCCGCATCCCATTTGCGAAGCATGCGAATCAGCTCGGCACTCTTATAGGCAGCAATGCCACCTGTTACACCGAGCAAGATCCGTTTATTTCTTAAACGTTGCATAGTAGGCCTATGTTCGATAAATAAAGGGGATTTCTCAATTCCTTTAAACCTTTGGGTCTATTTTCGGGCTATTTTAATTTATAAGGCAGGCATTAGATAGATGACCTTGATCAGTCATTGTCTGCCAGATTCTTCTGGACTCATCTTTAGACTTTGAAGGCGTCCATTTTGCGTAAACTTCATTGATCATTTTTGTGTTCTTGTGGCCAAGCTGAGTCGCCAGCGGTAGCTTTCAAGCCTGTTTGAAGTAGGCATGCTTTTTTACCGGAAGTGACTCCCTGGTTATCGAACTATGCGATCAAGCTGACCATCTTCCCTCTGTCGCCTAACGACGACCAGGTAGACAGCACCAGTCAGTTTCTCAAGTGGGCCCATGAGAACCATGACCCGCTTATGCTTTGCTGCCAGTGGAAAAAAACGTTTGGGAGCTGAAGCTCTGGGCGACAACAGAATCAATTCCAGAACATTAAAGGTATGCCCTATCCGAAGTAGCATAAGATTCAGCATTTATGAAACTTGATCTGGACGAACATGACACTGGCCACTATAAGTAGTGCACAAATCTGAAAGTAGCACTTAATAATTTCAGAGACTGTGAAGTAGATGCATTCCTTAAGAAATTTTTTAATGCTTGTTCTCTTGATTCAAATCAAAATGGTGTAGCTCTTTATGCGCTTGTTTATTTTTTTAGTTTTCAACTTAAGTTTGACAATCAGCACAGGATACGCTGACGTATGTCCAATTTGTCTGCATGAAATTAACAGTAGTCAGCAAAGTACCAGCCTTTGCTGCGGACATGATTTTCATAAGGATTGTATAGATACATTACGATCAACTCATCAGGATCTATTATGCCCGGTTTGTAGGCGGCGAGCACGAGTACATCATGGTGCAAGTTCAGCAGATCATAAAACTTGTATTGAGCAAGAACCTCTGTCACAGGCACTTACCAGACCAGAGTCTCAGGCATCAATGATTGTTGCACTACAAAGGGGTCCGGCAAGTCCAAAATTTTTAGTTTTTGCAGCTCCATTCGTAAAATCACAAGAACATTACCCAGCAAGAGACGATATCAGCAGAGTATTATACCAAAAATTATCTACTTTGTTTTTTCAGCGTTTATCTGAGTTAAGCGAAGACGATCATTCGAAATTTGAAAAAGGTCTTGAAGAGCTCACGGATTTTCTAAATGAGCCAACAGAGACTCAGATAGAGCCAAAGACGGAAACACAATAACAGCTGGTTTTATTGAGAGTATGCTGCCTGATTAAGTCGAGCCGTCAAAGGTGGTGTCGGGTGAGCGTCAGCGAGTCCCAGACAATGCTGTTATTATGTTGCATTCGCACTGAGTTAAAAGCGATGTGCATAGAGACGTACACTGGCAGAGTGTTACTGGAATTCTTAGATAAACATATAAATGGGAACCCGTTTTTTTACATGAAATTGGGCAGGATGAAGGATGAGCCCAGATCTTTTTGGGGACAGAAATTTAATAACCCTGCTCACTTGCACGGAAGACTGACCAGACTCGATTCAGCAGCACCGAAGACATCTGCTGGAATTTTTTGTTATGCATTCTTTCAATACTGTTTTCTTGACTAACAAATCATAGAAACTTATTCCACATAAGAAGCTCTAAGTATTTATATGGAAATTACTATGGATAGTTTGATTATGAAAAGTTTGTTTTTTTTGTTCATCACTTTTATTACGATGAACTCTGCATTAGCCCAAAATGATATGGTTTTAGTTATTACTGATACTAGTTATGCATCTTCACTTGAAAAAGAGCTAGAGGTTTACAAAAATGACCTTGAATCAGAAGGTTGGAATGTTAATTTTCTTTTTAAAGATAAAAGATATTATTCATATAGCGAATTCCATAAAGAATTAGTCTTACAACATTCAATGCAAAAAATGAAAGGTGTAGTCTTAATTGGCAATTTCCCATATGAAGATGATCATTTAATCAGTTGTAGTGAGTGCACTTTTGCTAATTCATTTTTTTTCTCGATAAAACCAGATTTTTGGGTGAGCCGTATCGATCCTAGCCTGGTAACAAATCTAGATAACGTAGCGCTGCTTAAGAATTACTTTAAGCGGAACCATGAATATCGAAAAAGCAACTATTATTGGAATAACCATATCAATGTAATATCATCAATTGAGTCTTACCTTGATACACTTGATTACTATGCACATGCTTTATATTCCTTGGGAAGTTATTTACCCAATGTTGTTTATAGTACGGATGATTTTTGGAAAGCTGTGAATGCATCTAACGCAACCATAACTGAAATTAACGTTCATGGTAATAGGGATTTAATTTCTGTAAATAATCAGCATATTAAAGCTCTAGATATCCTTTACAATTCCCATTCAAAAAGCAGCTTTATTGATCTTTATTCTTGCCACGGCGGATTTCCAGATAAGAACAATATTGCATCTGCATTTCTTTTTTCCCCATATAGTAGAGTGTTGGCTGTTTCAGCAAGGTCTCATCTTGCAAGCGCAATTAGTCAAGTACATGCACATTATGTGAACTCAATGAATATGGTCATAGGTGAAAGTTTCATAAAAAATTATTCTTGGGCAAACCATGCTCTTCCGTACTACAACGGTAGAATTTTATTAGGTGACGGAACTTTAAAGCTGGAAAAATAATTATTTTATGGCGCTGAATGCATAACCGCAGAACTGACCGGCAGCGGCTGTCCCCGTCAAGTGGGATCTTGCGGGCGAGTGAGCCAATGACCACAAAGCCCTCTGGTTTCAGAGATACGGTAACGGAAATGGCTCGTTCCCATACTTTTAGGCCCTGTGGGTCCAAGTGTGGGAACGAGATAAGCTTACATCTGCAAAGGCTTTCCGATATTCATAGAAACTCCCAGAGCCTTAAACACAGCCAAAAGGGTTTTTAGATTTGGATTACCTTCTTCACTTAGCTAACGATAGAGGCTATCACGGGATAAATCAGGGAATTTTTCGGATTTTATTGTGTCTGAAATAACACCAACTTAACAGTCGATACTTCTGACCTTATGACTCATCAACCTCAGGACACAGCCATTAAAGCACTTCCGGTAGAGGAACGCCCCAGGGAAAAGTTGATCTCCCGGGGGCCTGCCGTATTGAGTGATGCCGAGCTACTGGCCATTCTGCTACGTACCGGCTACAAAGGCACTCATGTGCTGACTCTTGCTAACCAGCTGATTCAGCGCTTTCAGTCGTTAGATGGTTTGCTTTGTGCAACACCTGCGCAATTACAAGCTTTAAAAGGACTTGGGAAAGCGAAGGCGACTGAACTCAGTGCCATTCTCGAAATCTGCCAGAGAGTACTCTCAGAAAAAATGTCTGAGCAGAGCACGATCAACTGCCCGGATGCCACCCGTCAATACCTTCAGCTCCATTTCAGGGGCTGTCAGAGAGAAGAGTTTGCCTGCCTGTTTCTGGACACCCGTCACCGGGTTCTGGCTTTGGAAACCCTCTTTCAGGGCACACTCGATGCAGCGCCTGTCTACCCCAGAGAGGTGGTAAAAAGAGCCCTTGAACTCAACGCGGCGGCGGTTATAGCCAGCCACAATCACCCATCAGGTGATCCGCAGCCCAGCCAGGCTGATATAAGAATTACCGAAGCCCTCAAGAAAGCACTGGCCCTGGTGGATATCAGGCTACTGGACCACATTATTATTGGCAAAGGTGTGTCGGCTTCTCTGGCCGAGCAAGGCCTTATGTGAATCTGGCAAGCGATGGGTATAATGATGGGTATAATGCTGAAGAGATCCAATAGACTTCCTGCAACACAGATACGTGATAATCAGATACCCTGACACCGCAAATATCGATTTTTACCACTACAGATTCTGTTCAAATCTGTGGATAATTCAGACCGCGCCCCTTGAAGAACTGACTCTTTCAGTTTTTCAGGAGCCAGTAAGGAGAAGGCTTTCGAGCCAACAGGCGGAAAACGCCTATAGCGCCCAACTTGCACCAAAGCCTTGACTTTGGTATAAAGCGCGGTCTTTGTATATGGGTAGCTGCTGAGAGTTCTGACTCTTAACATTGGGCAGACCTGCCCGAAAAAGAATAACGGAATCCTCCGGCCTCATGGCTGGGTTTTTTTGGTTTGAGAGGCCACTACTATGTCCAAAGTTTGTCAGGTTACCGGCAAGCGCCCGGTTACCGGAAACAACGTTTCCCACGCGCACAACAAGACCAAGCGTCGTTTCGTGCCAAACCTGCACCACAAGCGTTTCTGGGTAGAGAGCGAGAAGCGTTTCGTTCGCCTGCGTATATCCGCTAAAGGCATGCGCATCATCGACAAGAAAGGTATCGACACCGTTCTGTCCGAAATGCGTGCTAACGGTCAAAAAGTTTAAGATAGCGGGAGCAATAAGTCATGGCTAAAGGTATTCGTGAAAAAATCAAGCTGGTTTCATCAGCTGGCACAGGTCACTACTACACCACGACCAAAAACAAGCGTAACACTCCAGACAAGCTGGTGTTCAAAAAGTACGACCCTGTTGTACGCAAGCACGTTGAATATAAAGAGTACAAGATCAAGTAAGATCCTGAGCTCTTTCCGGCCCGATGCTCTGTCGGGCCCATTTTTCCTCCACAGCTTCTTCTTACGTTCAAATACATTACGATTTAATATAACCTGCAACTACTCTGTAACCGAGTTGTCTATTTTGGACCAGTTTGGTCAAACCTCAATCCACCATACATTCCAAACGTTCCAATACTTACTATCTGGAGTAGTGTCAAAAGAAAAAGACAAGAAAGCCTTTCTCCCAGCAGATCAAGCAAACGGTAGCTTTATGATAAAAGAAATCCGAGTAGAAGACTGGAAAAGCTTCGAAAGCTCGACCCTTTACATAGACCCTCTCACAGTTCTCATCGGCACCAATGCCAGTGGTAAGTCCAATGTACTGGACGCCTTACTATTTCTGAACCTCAGTGCATCAAGTGTGCCTTTGAATGTTATTCTTCAGGGAGACAGTAATTTCCCGGGATTGCGTGGCAGCGTAGACTGGGTATGTCGTTCGGGTACAAAACAGTTTGCCTTGGAAGTAAAAGCCTCTGGAAGCAATGAACTCATTGATTATATTTACAGGCTCGAAGTCAATATTGAGGGCTTACCACAAATTGCCTCAGAAAGCTTGAGACGAGTGAAGTACAGACCACGAGCCCAAGCCATCTCCTCAGATATATTTTTATTCAGAACTGATGATTGCGGACTTGATGCACCTGCTATTACAGCCCGTCTCTACAACAGAAAACAAGGTAAACCCAGACCCTCGACACGACAATCCACTATTTTGAGTCAGCTACACCCGGAAGCATTCTCTCAAAATCTGAGTAAAGATATTACCGATGGGGTTGAAGCCGTTATCGGGGCACTAACAAGTATTTTTATTCTTGACCCTATCCCATCTCACATGAGGAATTATGCCCCCTTGTCAAAAGATCTGGATAGCGATGCAGCCAACATGGCCGGAATCATTGCGGCTCTTGATGTGCAACAAAAACAGCACATTGAAGAGACATTGACGAAGCATGTCAGTTTATTGCCAGAAAAGGACATTGGTCGGATATACTCTGAAACTGTTGGCCGTTTCAAATCCGATGCCATGTTATATTGTGATGAGTTCTGGGGCGACAAGAAGGTTTCCGTTGATGCCAGAGGTATGTCAGATGGTACATTGAGGTTTTTGGCCATACTGGTTGCCTTACTCACCCGCCCCGAGCACAGCCTTCTGGTAGTAGAAGAAATTGATAATGGTCTTCATCCTTCAAGATCCAATGTCCTTTTGAGCGTTTTGAGGTCTATTGGGGAACAACGTCATATCGATATCCTGGTGACCACACACAATCCAGCACTATTGGATAGACGCCTTTTATCACGATAAGTCATCGTGATAGTGAGACAGGGCACAGTCGTCTGACTCTTCTGGAAAATTTATCGAAGCTCCCCAAACTGCTTGCTATAGGTCCTGTTGGCACTCTTTCAAGCCAGGGAAAGCTTGATGTCTTTGCTGGTTCGTTACCTGTCCTGATGTCAGAGAGCACTGCCCCGACGGCGGTGCTAACCGCCATATCAACTCAATGTACTTCGGTAATCGAGCCAAACCGGGAATAGCGCCCGCAACGGGGACACTTAAGTTCGTCAGACTCTTGGCCGATAACGGCCTTATGGATCTTGAAACCTTTGCCAGCCTCTTCTCAGGCTCACCGTTCAAACCCTTGTTACGACATCGTAATGCCGTGTTGAATGCACTTTTGCACCTCAACCGAGAACTTCAAGGTTTTGTGTATGAAAACACGCCGATCCCTTCCAGCAAGCCCTGGATCAAAGAACTCCCACATCAGCTTAAAGCCATGGAGCAAGAGGTGCTGTCCCGGTTGCAAAAACCATCGCTGACGGCTCAACCCAGGGAAGTAATCGCAGATACACTGCAGGCACAGAGCCAGCTCGCCCATCAGATCTTTCGACTTTCAGAACGACTAAGCTACCGCCCCCTTCGATTGCCAGCCGAAATGATTATTCCGCTGAATAACCTGACCGGGCACTTTGGTAAGACGGCGAATCAATTAAAGCAGGCCGCCATCAAATCAAATGAACTCAGCAAGGGCGGATTCAGAAAGCAGCACAACAAATCTCAAGGTTGCTACAGGAAAAGTCTGGCCTGTGATGTCGATGAGCTCAGAAAGGCCTGTCACGAAATTCGTGAACAAACCTGTCTGACGGAAAGCGAAATAGATCCTGTGGATGTCGCCCTGCTGTTTCTGATTCTGGACGACATCAGTGATCTGTCTTTATGGATGCGTTCTCTGATAACTCATCTGCAAGCCTGATAAAACCCACTGGCAGATACTATTACCATCATCAACAACTACTCACTTTCAATAACACATTCAATCCGCTTTTTACCGGTACGATCCAGATAGTCCTGAAAATCTTTGGGCAGGCGCCCTGTTGTTGAACCGAACCAACGCACCGTGTCTCCGGAGTTTGTCTGAAACTCAAAGTTATGTTTGGAGACGTTTCTCTTACGCTTGCCTTCCTTGCCTACCTCTTGCAAAAGATTCAGATCAGACATCGAAAGACCTTTGGCCTCCATGACTTTCTTGATCTCTTCTACGCTCTGAAGCTTTTGTTTTCTTTTTATATCAGCGGCTTCTTTTTCCTGATTTTTTTCTTCCAGCACCTCATTCAACCGGTTAATGATGCGCTCCATCTCATCCATACCCATATCCTTGAAGAGAGAACGGATTCTGGTTTTACTACCCAGACGATGCAGAAGTTCATCAAATATATTCATCATCAGACCTCAGTGTATCAAACAAATGCCGTCAGCTTGTGAAGGCACCATTCAGCGTTCACCATAAAACGTGATAAGTCGTTTAATTCTAGGGCGACCCCGACTCATTCGCCAACGATTAGTATCTCTCAGGCTATACACACAGCCACAATACTCCTGTTGATAGAAATGCTCATCTTTGGAAATTTCAATCATTCTTGAAGCGCCACCCTGTTTGCGCCAATTAACAGTCCAGTACGTCAGGTCCGGATACCGACCGGCAGCTTCAACGCCGCAGCGATTGATTTGCTCAAGGTTCTTCCAGCGAGAAATACCCAATGTACTGGAGATGAGATTAAACCCATGTTCAAAAGCATACAACGCTGTTCTCTCAAAACGCATCGAAAAGCATATTGAACATCTTTCTCCACGCTCCGGCTCGTCCTCGTAACCCTTGACACGATCAAACCAGTTTTCAGTATCATAGTCGGCATCAATAAAGTTGATGTCATTTTTTTCACAGTAACGCTTGTTCTCTTTTTTCCTTAACTCATATTCTTCCAGAGGATGAATGTTAGGATTATAAAAATATACCGTCTGCTCAAAACCAGAGGCTTTAATGGCACTAATGATTTCGCAGGCGCAAGGTGCACAACAAGAATGCAATAAAATTCTCCTTGAGCCGTTGGGAGACTTCAGGACAGGCCTTTGATAGTTATCTACAGAGTAAGGTGAATTCATAATGTGGATACCTGAATCCAGTCGTAATCATCAGTTAAATAGCAAACGCGTCAATTGAGAAATGCTTTTTTCTTATATCCATGAGTTAAGATGAGTTCAACGCAGAAAACCTCCAGACATCTTAGCTAACGTCAAGATACCAAACCATAGACAACTACCAAAGGCTTCGTGTCTATGGCCAATGTATTCTGTAATGTCGATGATTTCTGCCTGAGTTTTGCAACCGGGCAGCATAAGCAACTCGTCTGCGACGCCAATAGAGCAAAAGTGATATATCAAAACTGTCGCTCACTGAAATAATGACCATCATCATCTATTTCCATCAGGGTGCCTTTCGGGAGTTCAGGCATTACCAACAGGTTTGTCATTTATTGATTCAAGGCCAATCATCGATCGAAGACCTGCAGCAGGCCTTGTTGAGGAGTCCAATAAAAGACATTTTTATTCAAATGGCCTGAACAGGAGAATGGATACCCATGCACAACGTGGGGGCCAGAACCACGGATCAAAAGAGGCGGGATATACCCTCACGCAGGGGTTCATCTTCCACCCTAAGTTCGGTGATTTTCACATCTACAACATCATCCTGTTCATTATCAGAGACGGTCATCACATAGTCGCCATCAGCGCTGAAGCTGGCTGACAAGACTTGACCGTGATGGGAAATGATCGCTTTTACTAACCAGGTTCCATCGGGCATCTGACCACAGATTTTCGCCGTGCCGTCATCACTGGCAGTCACCACATGTCGACCATCAGTGCTGAAGGTCGCTGAATAGACCCTGCTCTTATGAGAAACGGTCAATTTCTCCTGCCATGTTCCGTCGTCCTTCAAGCCATAGATTTTCGCCGTGCCATCACCACTGGCAGTCGCCACATGCCGACCATCAGCGCTGAAGGTCGCTGAATAGACCCTGCTCTTATGAGAAATGGTCATTTTCTCCTGCCATGCTCCATCGTCCTTCAGGCCATAGATCTTCGCCATACCATCATAACCGGCAGTCAACACATGGCCGCTATCAGTGCTGATGATAAGTGATAGAATCGAGTGAACATGGGAAATGGTGCCTTTTTCTTCCCATAACCCATCGTCATTCTGACTAGAGATTTTCGCAAAATTATCGACAGCAGTGACCAGGTGGCGGCTATCGGGGCTGAAGCTGGCTAACTTGTCTGACCTCCTGTGGCGGATGCTGGCTTTTGGTTGCCATGATCCGTCAATCTCCAGGCCATGGACTTTCACATTTTGATCTTTACTGGCAGTCACCACAAGGCGGCTATCGGCGCTGAAGCTGGCCGAACTGATTGAATAATTGTGCCGAATGATGGCTTTTGGTTGCCATGAGCCATCGTCCTCCAGGCCGGAGATTTGCGCTGTCTGATTACGATCGCCACCGATGGTCACCATATGGCGACCCTGGGCGCTAAAGGTCGCTGAATGAAAGAAATTCTGATTGGGAATCATGGTTTTTTTTACCCATGTACCATCGGCTTCCAGACCGCTGACTATCGCCATGCCATCTTGACTGTTGGTTACCAAATAGCAACCATCAGGACTGAAGGCGGCTGAATGGACAGCGTCCTCATGAACAGTAATGACTTCTCGTTCCCATGAACCATCGGCCTTTTGACCATAGATTTGCGCTCTGCCGTCGTAATCGAAAATAACCACACGGCGGCCATCGGCGCTCAAGCTGGCATCAAATGATGTATCCTCCTGATTAATGACGACTTTTGGTTTCCATGATCCATCGGCCTCCAGGCCAAAGATTCTCGCCGTGCCATCCTGACTGGCAGTCACCGCGTGGCTGGCATCAGCGGTGAAACTGGCCGAGTTGACGCGGCTATCATGTGAAATAGTGGCTTTTGTAGCTAATTTGAAGGTTCTAGTTTGAGACTTTCGTTCGGTATTAGTGAAATGAAGCAGAGGAGGTAAATGAGGATCGCTCCGGTGTTGTATCAGTGATTCGATTAAATCTTTATCGTTTATAAACCGCTCCATCCAACAACGGAGCTGATCGTCATCTTTTGAAGTGATGATTGTGTTAAGTAGAAGCTGGTGTGATGAAGGAAAACTGCGATACCATGCCTTTGCCAGCGCATTATCTTCTTGAATGACTTCTCGAAAGTAGCTAGATACCTGTTTTAAACGGGCAATATCTCTAAGCCTCAAACAGCCAATAATTTTCAAATGCTTGTCGACGGACAAATCGAGTAGTGAAGGCTTACTCTCGTCAGATACACTGATATTTCTGCCCTCACTGACACCCGTTGGAGCTTGCGCCAATATAGACTGATAGAGTTCTGGTGGAGGTGAACCACTGGTGGTGCCGTTATTTTCTAGTCCATTCATGTTCGGAATCCTCAAAGTCAGTATTTATTCTTGATGAGAAATAAAACTCAAAATTAATGTGGTAACGTAGAGTCGGTTTAAGGATGAAAGTTCATAACATCTTGTTAAGAACAACTAACAAAAATGCCGCCATGCATTTTCAGTGTTTTCTCCACAACAAATGACAAACAGAACGGATGGATGTTGCTCAGGGTCGTAGGACCACCGTGCACAGTGTGGAGGCCAGAGTGTCATGGATCAAAAGAGGCGACATATATTCTCACGCAGGGGTTCATCTTCCACCCAAAGTTCGGTGATTTTCACGGTTTGACCACCAACATCCTGATCATTATCAGAGACGGTAATCACATAGTCGCCATCAGCGCTGAAGCTGGCTGACAAGACTTGACCGTGATGGGAAATGATCGCTTTTACTAACCAGGATCCATCGAGCATCTGACCACAGATTTTCGCCGTGCCGTCATCACTGGCAGTCACCACATGTCGGCCATCAGTGCTGAAGGTCGCTGAATAGACCCTGCTCTTATGAGAGATGGTCATTTTCTCCTGCCATGTTCCATCGTCCTTCTGGCCATAGATTTTCGCCGTGCCGTCATCACTGGCAGTCGCCACATGTCGGCCATCAGTGCTGAAAGTCGCTGAATAGACCTTACTCTTATGAGAAATAGTCACTTTCTCCTGCCATGATCCATCGTCCTTCAGGCCATAGATCTTCACCATACCATCTTGACTGGCAGTCAACACATGGCGGCTATCAGTGCTGATGATGAGTGATTGAATCCCATGATAGGAAATGTTGCCTTTTTCTTCCCATAATCCATCGTCATTCTGACTAGAGATTTTCGCAAATAAATCGTCAGCAGTGACCAGGTGGCGGCCATCGGGGCTGAAGCTGGCTAACTTGACTGACCTCCTGTGGCGGATGCAGGCTTGTGGTTGCCATGATCCGTCAATCTCCAGACCATGGACTTTCGCATTGGGATCGTTACTGACAGTCACTAGAAGGCGGCTATCGGCGCTGAAGCTGGCCGACCTGATTGAATAATTGTGCCGAATGATGGCTTTTGGTTGCCATGAGCCATCGTCCTCCAGGCCGGAGATTTGCGCTGTCTGATTACGATCGCCACCGATGGTCACCATATGGCGACCCTGGGCGCTAAAGGTCGCTGGATGAAAGAAATTCTGATTGGGAATCATGGTTTTTTTTACCCATGTACCATCGGCTTCCAGACCGCTGACTATCGCCATGCCATCTTGACTGTTGGTTACCAAATAGCAACCATCAGGACTGAAGGCGGCTGAATGGACAGCGTCCTCATGAACAGTAATGACTTCTCGTTCCCATGAACCATCGGCCTTTTGACCATAGATTTGCGCTCTGCCGTCGTAATCGAAAATAACCACACGGCGGCCATCGGCGCTCAAGCTGGCATCAAATGATGTATCCTCCTGATTAATGACGACTTTTGGTTTCCATGATCCATCGGCCTCCAGGCCAAAGATTCTCGCCGTGCCATCCTGACTGGCAGTCACCGCGTGGCTGGCATCAGCGGTGAAACTGGCCGAGTTGACGCGGCTATCATGTGAAATAGTGGCTTTTGTAGCTAATTTGAAGGTTCTAGTTTGAGACTTTCGTTCGGTATTAGTGAAATGAAGCAGAGGAGGTAAATGAGGATCGCTCCGGTGTTGTATCAGTGATTCGATTAAATCTTTATCGTTTATAAACCGCTCCATCCAACAACGGAGCTGATCGTCATCTTTTGAAGTGATGATTGTGTTAAGTAGAAGCTGGTGTGATGAAGGAAAACTGCGATACCATGCCTTTGCCAGCGCATTATCTTCTTGAATGACTTCTCGAAAGTAGCTGGATACCTGTTTTAAACGGGCAATATCTCTAAGCCTCAAACAGCCAATAATTTTCAAATGTGTGTCAACGGACAAATTGAGTAGTGAAGGTTCACTCTCGTCAGATACATTGATATTTCTGCCCTCACTGACCCCCTCTGGTGCTCGCGCCGATATAGATTGATGTGGTCTCTGGGGAACTGAGCCGCCAACGGTGCTGTTATTATCTACTCTATTCATGCTTGGAATCTTCAGAGTGAGTATTTGTTCTCGATTAGAAAGAAAATTCAAAATTAATGAAGGAATGTAGAGTCGGTTTAAGGATGAAAGTTCATAACATGTTGGTAAGAACAACTCTTAGGGTAGACATTAAGCTCAAAAAAGCTTCATTTCCAGCGGCAGAACTCACCTTGAACAGCCAAAATAAAGCTTCGCGAAAAGTATCAAGGCTGAACAAGATGAGTATCGCAAATAGTAGACTAGTTCAAAAAAACTGCTGACGTGTTTCGACCGGTCTGAACTTCTCAGTATGGCGGAACAGCTTGGTTTTACTATACGACAGCGAGATATCCGCCCCTTGGACTTTATCCTTTCACTGATTGATGCCCTTGCTGGTGATGGAAACTGCGATACTCAAGCCGATCTCCACCGTAAATTTAATGAGTTGACGGGGCTGAATGTCTCCTATCGTTCCTGGGCAAATCAAGCTAAAAAAGACGCGATGCCTGCTCTTGTCCTCTGGCTATGGGTGCAGTGTCTGGAAGTCTTTACCCGCAAAGTCATGGCGTTTGATGAGGACAGTCCATTTTCAGAGTTCGAGCACATTCTGATTCATGACGGCTCATCGCAGGCTGTCTACAATGCCCTAAAGGAAACATTTCCCGGCAGGTTCTCAACGGTCAGTCCTGCTGCTGTAGAACTTCATACGACAATGGATCTTCTTACCAACAATCTGGTGCGCGTGCAGCTCACTGAAGATACCCGTTCAGAAAGAGACTGTCTGCCACCACTGCCAACCTCCATGGCTAATATCCTGATGCTGATCGATGCCGGTTATTTTGAGTTGGAACGCTTTGCTGCCATTGATGATCGGGAAGGTTCTTTTATCTGCAAGGCACCTCAGAGTATCAACCCGACGATACTCAGCGCAGTACGGGAGGATGGCAAAAATCTGAATCGCTACAAAGGGAAAAAACTTAAGGAAGTGTTGTCTGGCTTCCCTAAAGATCAATGCCTCGACCTGGATGTAGAATGGCCAGGATTCAAAGCCTGGCCATATCGTTTGGTTGTCCGCTGGAATGACAGGAAACTGAAATGGGTATTCGTTGTAAGCAACCTTAACCGGGTTGAGTTCACCCTGAATGAAGTACTTCAGGCCTATCGTCTACGATGGCAAATAGAGCTTATCTTCAAAGAGATCAAGTCCTATTCAGGGTGGCATCGTTTTAACACTAAATCAGCGACACTGGTGTTTAGCCTGATTCTGATGTCCTTCGTGGTTGTGACGTTGAAAAGGTATCTTGCCCATGCTGCACAGGCGAACCTCTATGAAAGTGGAGCCATTGAAGAAATCTCGACGCATAAGGCGATGAAAAGTGGAACCCGACTGTTTGGTAATGTCATTTTATCCCTTATGAATGCAGGAAAGTCTCTGCTCTCACATACAAGGAAGCTGCTCAACTTCTGGGCAGATAATGCGAAACGTGAACACCCTGCACGAGATGGTTGTTCAGGGCGTACAAGATTAGGTCTTTGTGCTGTGGGTGGGGCTTAATGTCTACCTTAAGAAGAACAACTAACAAAAATGCTACCAACCCATGGATTTTCCTTGTCTTTCTCCACAACAAATGATTAACAGACTGGATGACACATACTGAAGACATTTTTTGTTCAATTACCCTGAACAGAGGTATGGGATAACCGTGCACAGCGCGGGAAACGCAGAGTCATAGATCAAAAGAGGCGACATATATCCTCAAGAATGTCATCTTCCATAGAAAGTTTGGTGATTTTCACGGTTTGACTATTACGATTGTCCCAATCATTGTCAGCGACGGTCATCACATACTCGCCATCGGCGCTGAAGGTGGCTGATCTGACGCGACCAGCATGGGAAATGGTCGCTTTTACGAACCAGGATCCATCGAGCATCTGACCACAGATTTTTGCCGTGCCGTCTTTACTGGCAGTCACCACATGTCGGCCATCAGTGCTGATGGACGCTGAATTGACCCTCCCCTTATGAGAAATGGTCACTTTCTCCTGCCACGATCCATCGCCCTTCAGGCCATAGATCTTCGCCTTATCGCCACCGAAAGTCATCAAATAGCAGCTATCAGAACTGAAGGTAGCCGATATGATCGTATCTTCATGGAAAATAGTATCCTTTTTCTCCCATGACCCATCGGCCTTCAGGCCATAGATTTTCGCCACACCATCGTCACTGGCACTCACCAGATGGCGGCTATCAGCGCTGAAGATAACTGATAGAAAACTTTTACGAGGAATGGTGGCTTTTTCTTCCCATCCATCGTCCTTCAGACTATAGATTTTTGCAAAATTATGTCTGGCAGTGACCAGGTGGCGGCTATCGGGGCTGAAGCGGCCAAAGGGGCTGAAGTGGATTGATGAATACGAAAGATCATGGTATAGGGTGGCTTGTTCTTGCCATGATCCGTCTATCTCCTGGCCATGGACTTTCGCATTGCGATCGCCACTGACAGTCAACACAAGGCGGCCATTGGGGCTAAAGCTAGTTGACACGACTAAACTATTGTGCCGAATGATGGCTTTTGGTTCCCACGATCCATCGTCCTCCAGACCGTAGATTCGCGCTGTCTGATCGTTGCTAATGATCGCCACATTGCGACCGTCGGAGCTAATGATCGGTGAATACAAACCTTGCTGATCGGGAATGCTGGCTTTTATTTTCCATTTACCATCGGCCTCCAGGCCATAGATTCCCGCCCCACTATAAGAGCTGGTTACCAAATAACAACCATCGGGACTGAAGGTAGCTGAATAGACAGGGGCCTCATGAACAATAACGGCTTTTCGTTCCCATGAACCATCGGCCTCTTGATCATAGATACGCGCTGTGCGGTCGTCACCGAAGACTGCCACACGGCGGCCATTGGCGCTGAATCTGGCTGAACATGTTTCATGGCTATGATTTAAGACCTTTGCTATCCACGATCCATCGGCCTCCAGGCCAAAGACTCTCGCCACGCCGTCTTGACCGGCAGTCAACATGTGGCTGGCATCAGCACTGAAACTGGCTGAGTTGACAGGCCTATCGTGTGAAATAGTGGTTTTTGTAGCTAAGTTAAATCTCCAAAATTTTGACTTTCGTTCGGTATTAGTGAAATGAAGCAGAGCAGGTAAATGAGGACTGCTTCGGCGTTGTATGAGTGATTCGATTAAATCTTTATCGTTTATAAACCGCTTCATCCAACAACGGAGCTGATTATCATTTTTTGAAGTGACGATTGTGTTAAGCAGAAACTGGTGTGATGAAGGAAAACGGCGGTACCACGCTTTTGCCAGCGCATTATCTTCTTGAATCACTTCTCGAAAGTAGGTAGATACCTGTTTTAAACGGACAATATCTCTAAGCCTCAAACAGCCAATAATTTTCAAATGTGTGTCTACGGATAAATTGAGTAGTGAAGGTTTACTCTCGTCAGATACAGTGATATTTCTGCCCTCACTGACCCCCTCTGGTGCTCGCTCCGATATAGATTGATGAGGTCTCAGGGGAGCTGGACTGCCAACGGTGCCGTTATTATTTACACTATTCATGCTGGGTATCTTCGAAGTGAGTATTTGTTCTTGATGAGAAAGAAAATTCAAAATTAATGCGGTTATGTAGAGTCGGTTTAAGGATGAAAGTTCATAACATGCTGTTAAGAGCAACTAACAAAAATACCGCCAGCCCATGCATTTTCAGTGTTTTTCTCCGCAACCAATGATAAACAGAACGAATGGATGTTACTCAGGGTCTATTGAGAAGTGTCATGGATCATAAGAGTCGACATATATCCTCAAAGGGATCATCTTCCACCCAAAGTTCGGTGATTTTCACGGTTTGACCACGAGTATCGTCCCAATCATTGTCAGCGACGGTCATCACATAGTCGCCATCGGCGCTGAAAGTGGCTGATCTGACGCAACCAGCATGGTAAATGGTCGCTTTTTCTAACCAGGTTCCATCAAGCACCTGACCACAAATTTTCGCCGTACCGTCACGACTAGCAGTCACCACATGTCGGCCATCAGTGCTGAAGGTCGCTGAACTGAGCCACATCCTATGAGAAATGGTCACTTTCTCCTCCCATGACCCTTCGGCGTCCAGGCCATAGATCTTCGCCATACCATCAACACTGGCAGTCACCACATGGCAGCCATCGGGGCTGAAAATCGCTGAAATGACCCAATTCCTATGAGAAATGGTTACTTCCTCCTCCCATGACCCATCGTCATTCAGGCCACAGATTTTCGCCGTTTTATCAGCACTGGCAGTCACCACATGGCAACTATCAGCGCTGAAGTTAAGTGATCGAATCGAACCATTGTGGGAAATGATGCCTTTTTCTTCCCATAATCCACCCTCCTTCAGACTAAATATTTTCACAAAATTATCGTCACCGACAGTCACTACGTGGCGGCTATCGGGGCTGAAGCGGGCTGATTTGACTGGGGGAGCATGGGGTAGAATAGCTTCTCCTTGCCATGGCCCACCTATCTCCTGGCCATGGACTTGCGCATTGTGCTCTCTACTGACAGTCACGACATGACGGCAATCGGCGCTAAAGCAGGCTGACCTGACTGCACTATTATGGCAAATAATTGCTTTCCATTGCCATGATCCATCGTCCTCCAGACCGAAGATGTGCGCCGTGTTATCTTCACCGATGATCGCCAAATAGCGACCATCGGCACTGAAATTCACCAAAGCATCTGGATCATGACGGAGAATAATGAGTTTTTTTACCCATAAACCATTACTCTCCAGACCGGAGATTATCGCCGTTCCATCCAAACTACTGGTTACCAAATAACAACCATTGGGACTGAAGGTAGCTGAAAAGACAACGCCCTCATGAACGATAATGACTTTTCGTTCCCATGAACCATCGGCCTCTTGACCATAGATATGCGCAGTGCCGTCGTAGCCGAAGATTACCAGATGGCGGCCATTGGCGCTGAAACTGGCTGAACAGCCAAAATCGCTTTGATGAGTGAGGACTTTTGGTATCCACGATCCATCGGCCTCCTGGCCAAAGACTCTCGCCACGCCGCCTTGACCGGCAGTCACCACGTGGCTGGCATCAGCACTGAAACTGGCTGAGTTGACAGGCCTATTATGTGAAATAGTGGCTTTTGTAGCTAATTCAAATGTCCAAAATTTAGACTTTCGTTCGGTATTAGTGAAATGAAGCACAGCAGGTAAATGAGGACTGCCTCGGCGTCCTATGAGTGAATCGATTAAATCCTTATCATTTATAAACCGCTCCATCCAACAACGGAGCTGATCATCATCTTTTGAAGTGACGATTGTCCTGAGTAGCAACTGATGTGATGAAGGAAAACGGCGATACCACGCCTTTGCCAGCGCATTATCTTCTTGAATGACTTCTCGAAAGTAGCTACATGCCTGTTTTAAACGGGCAATATCTCTAAGCCTCAGACAGCCAATAATTTTCAAATGCGTGTCGACGGACAAATTGAGTAGTGAAGGTTTACTCTCGTCAGATACATTGATGTTTCTGCCCTTACTGACTCCCTTTGGAGCTTGCGCCAATATAGTCTGATAGGATTCTGGTGGAGGTGAACCGCCGACGGTGCCGTTATTTTCCAGTCTATTCATGTTCGGAATCTTCGAAGTGAGTATTTGTTCTCGATGAGAAAGAAAATTCAAAATTAATGCGGTTATGTGGAGTCGGTTTATGGATAAAAGTTCATAACATGTTGGTAAGAACAACTAACAAAAATACCGCCAGCCCATGCATTTTCTTTGCCTTTCTCCGCAACAAATAATGAACAGACCGGATGATAGATACTGAAGACATTTTTTTGTTCAATTACCCTGAACAGAGTTATGGATAACCGTGCACGGCACGGAAACTGAAGAGTCATAGATCAAAGGAGACGACATATATCCTCAAGGATGTCATCTTTCACCGAAAGTTCGGTGATTTTCACGGTTTGACTACCATTTTCGTCCCAATCATTTTCAGCGACGGTCATCACATACTCGCCATCGGCGCTGAAGGTGGCTGATCTGACGCGACCATTATGGGAAATGGTCGCTTTCACTAACCAGGATCCATTGAGCATCTGACCACAGATTTTCGCCGTGCCGTCATCACTGGCAGTCACCACATGTCGGCCATCAGTGCTGAAGGTCGCTGAATTGACCCTGCCACTATGAGAAATGGTCACTTTCTCCTTCCATGAGCCATCGTCCTTCAGGCCGTAGATCTTCGCCTTGCCATCGTCACTGGCAGTCACCAAGTGGCAGCCATCAGGGCTGAAGGTCGCCAAACTAACCCAACATCCATGGAAAACGGTCTCTTTTTTTTTCCATAACCCATCGGCTTTCAATCCATAGATTTTCGCCGTCTTATCAGCGCAGGCAGCCACCACATGACGGCTATCAGCACTGAAGGTAAGTGATTGCGAACCATTATGGGGAATGGTGCTTTTTTCTTCCCATAATCCATCGTCCTTTTGACAATAGATTTTCGCAAACCTATAGCCACTGATCACCACGTGCTGACTATCGGGGCTGAAGCGGGCTGATGCAACGGGGAGATTATGGTGTAAGGTGGCCTGTTCTTGCCATGATCCGTCTATCTCCTGGCCATGGACTTTCACATTACGATCGCCACTGACAGTCACCACAAGGCGGCCATCGGGACTGAAGCAAGCTAAGATGACTGGACTATTATGCCGAATGATGACTTTTGGTTGCCATGATCCATCGTCTTCCAAGCCGAAGATTCGCGCTGTCTGATCGTTACCGACGATCGCCAGATAGCGACCGTCGGAGCTAAAGGTCGGTAAGCATTCCCAATCGGAAATACTGGCTTTTATTTTCCATGTACCATCGGCCTCCAGACCATAGATTACCGCCCTGCCACACCAAGAGCCTGTTACCAAATAACAACCATCAGGACTGAAGGTGACTGAATGGACAGCTTCAACAATAACGGCTTTTCGTTCCCATGAACCATCGGCCTCTTGTGCGTATATACGCGCTGTGCCGTCGTTGAAACTGAAGATTATCACATGGCGGCCATTGGCGCTGAAATTGGATGAACATACTGAATAGCGTTGAAGAGTGAGGACCTTTGGTATCCACGATCCATCGGCCTCCAGGCCAAAGATTCTCGCCGCGCCGTCTCGACCGGCTGTCACCATGTGGCTGGCATCCGCGCTGAAACTTGCTGAGTTGACAGGCCTATCGTGTGAAATAGTGGCTTTTGTAGATAAGTTAAATATTCTAAATTTTGTCTTTCGTTCGGTGTTAGTGAAATGAAGCAGAGCAGGTAAATGAGGACTGCTTCGGCGTTGTATGAGTGATTCGATTAAATCTTTATCGTTTATAAACCGCTCCATCCAACAACGGAGCTGATTATCATCTTTTGAAGTGACGATTGTGTTAAGCAGAAGCTGGTGTGATGAAGGAAAACGGCGATACCATGCCTTTGCCAGCGCATTATCTTCTTGAATCACTTCCCGAAAGTAGCTGGATACCTGTTTTAAACGGGCAATATCTCTAAGCCTCAGACAGCCAATAATTTTCAAATGCGTGTCGACCGACAAATTGAGTAGTGAAGGTTTACTCTCGTCAGATACATTGATGTTTCTGCCCTTACTGACTCCCTTCGATGCTCGCGCCGATATAGATTCATGAGGTCTCAGGGGAACTGGACTGCCAAGGGTGCCGTTATTATTTACTCTATTCATGCTCGGAATCTTCGAAGTGAGTATTTGTTCTCGATTAGAAAGAAAATTCAAAATTAATGAGGCAATGTAGAGTCGGTCTAAGGATAAAAGTTCACAACATGTTGGTAAGAACAACTAACAAAAATGCTGCCATGCATTTTCAGTGTTTTTCTCCGCAACCAATGATAAGTACCTAACAGTTACTTAAACAGAACGGATGGATGTTGCTCAGGGTCTATTGAGGAGTGTCATGAATCAAAAGAGGCGACATATATCCTCACACAGGGGTTCATCTTCCACCCAAAGTTCGGTAATTTTCATGGTTCGACGACCATCATGGTCCCAATTATTGTCAGCGACGGTCACTACATAGCCGCCATCGCCGCTGAAGGTGGCTGATCGGACATAACCATCATGGGAAATGGTCGCTTTCACTAACCAGGTTCCATCGAGCATCTGACCGCAGATTTTTGCCGCGCCGTCGTCACCGGCAGTTACCACATGTCGGCCATCAGTACTGAAGGCCGCTGAATAGACCCACCCACTATGAGGAATGGTCGCTTTCTCCTCCCATGACCCATCGTCCTTCAGGCCGTAGATCTTCGCCATACCATCGTCACTGGCAGTCACCAGATGGCAGCTATCAGGGCTAAAGGTCGCCAATCTAACCCAATCTTCATGGAAAACGGTCTGTTTTTCCTCCCATGACCCATCGGCTTTCAGGCTATAGATTTTCGCCGTTTCATCAGCACTGGCAGTCACCACATGGCAGCTATCAGCACTGAAGTTAAGTGATTGAATCGAACCATTATGGGAAATGATGCTTTTTTCTTCCCACAATCCACCATCCTTCTGGCTATAGATTTTCGCAAGGTTATCGTCACCGACAGTCACCACGTGGCGGCTATCGGGGCTGAAGCGGGCTGATGCGACCGAGAGATCATTGGGTAAAGTGGCTTGTTCTTGCCATAATCCGTCTATCTCCCGACAATGGACTTTGGCATTGCGATCGCGACTGACAGTCACCACAAGACGGCTATCGGCGCTAAAGCTGGCTGACCTGACTGAAGTATTATGCCGAATGATGGCTTTTGGTTGCCATGATTCATCGTCCTCCAGGCCGAAAATTTGCGCTGTGTGATCTCTACCGACGGTCGTCACATAGCGACCGTCGGCGCTAAAGGTTGCTGATACAAAGTGATCCTGATGAAAAATGACGGTTTTTTTTACCCATGCACCATCAGCTTCCAGACCGTAGATTCTCGCCTCACCATCTGCACTGATGGTTACCAAATAGCGACCATCGGGACTGAAGGTGGCTGAATAGACAGCGTCCTCATGAACAATAACGGCTTTTCGTTCCCATGAACCATCGACCTCTTGACTATAGATACGTGCTGTGCCGTTGTCACTGGAGACTACTACATGGCGGCCATGGGCGCTGAAGCTGGCTGAACATGATGAATGGAAGTTAAGAATGAGGACTTTTGGTTTCCATGATCCATCGGACTCCAGGCCAAAGATTCTCGCCGTGCCGTTATAACTGGCAGTCACCATATGGCGAACATCAGCGCTGAAACAGGCCGAGTTGACAAGGCCATCATCTGAAATAGTGGTTTTTGTCGCTAACTTAAAGGTTCTAAATTGAGATTTTCGTTCAGCATTAGTGAAATGAAGCAGAGCAGGTAAATGAGGACTGCTTCGGCGTTGTATGAGTGATTCGATTAAATCTTTATCGTTTATAAACCGCTCCATCCAACAACGGAGCTGATCATCGTCTTTTGAAGTGACGATCGTGCTAAGTAGAAACTGGTGCCTTGAAGAAAAACGCCGATACCACGCCTTTGCCAGCGAATTATCTTCTTGAATCACTTCTCGAAAGTAGGTAGATACCTGTTTTAAACGAGCAATATCCCTAAGCCTCAAACAGCCAATAATTTGCAAATGTGTGTCGACGGACAAATTGAGCAGTGAAGATTTACTCTCGTCAGATAGAGTGACATTTCTGCCCTCACTGACCCCAGTTGGTGCTTGCGCCAATGTAGATTGAAAAGGTCTCTGGGGAACTGAACCGCCAACGGTGTTGTTATTATCTGTTCTATTCATACTCGGAGTCTTCGAAGTGAGTATTTGTCCTCGATTAGAAAATATTCAAAATTAACGCTGTGAAGTAAAGTCGGCTTTAGAGTAAAAGTTAAGAACTTCTTGTTAAGAACAACTAACAAAAATGCCACCGGCCCATGCATTTTCTTTGTCTTTCCCCACAACAAATAATGAACAGGCTGGACGGTTGTTGCTCAGGGTCTATCGAGAAGTGCTTCTTGCGCTTCCATCATCAGGATTTCTTCCAGTGCCCGCAAGCCGACAAGGTAGCCAGAATAAGAGGCCGTTATTGCTTGTCTGGGCAGGTCGTGCTGGACAGCAACATCCCCGGCAGTCAGCACGCCGCTCTGACAGGTATGGCTCCAACGGTATTCGTTATCCAGACTCTCGGGCGCTGTTGAGCCAATTCCCAGGCTCTCCGGCGCGTATTCCAGTGTGTTTGCAATGATGCCATCCACCACGATGGAACGGCTGTCAGCCTGAACATGGTAGAGATTTTCTAAAGGCGTCAAGGTAATGGTATCTACGGTTGTTGCAGAAACGGATAACTTGAGAAGCTGCTTATCCAGACTTGTGAGCAGGCTGGATTCATTGTCGGGGACTGGCCAGAAGCCTTTCAATGGCTTTCTGTTTCGGGTATCAATGAGAACAACATCAAATCCCGATCGACTGGCATATAAAGCAGCGGTTTTTCCGCCAATTCCTGCGCCAAGAATAGCGACCCTCCTTTTCGGCCAGATACTTTTTGTCACCGTTTTATTCAGCCACTGGGCAGTGGTGGTTCCCCTGGCAGCAGCCATCAGGAGAGTAACAAAGGGGCTATCAACAGAACCCAGTGTCAGTATGCTGCTCTTCATCAAGGGCTGGGACCATGGGGTTTGGTTGAGATCATAGCGTTGGATATAGTCCTTGTTATTCAGACAAATATCAGGATACATACTGGATTGAGGTTTCTGTCCGATGGCTGAGAACACGCCAGAAATGGGAAGACTCAGCTTGCGCCTGCCACCCTCAAAACTCAATGTAGTGGCATTTAACAAGCCATCCTGATTGATGTAAACAGACTCCAGATTATGTTCGAAATAGAGAAAAAGAGCCTTCTTCCTTCTCTCCAGTGCATTGTAGAGAAGATCAATCAAGATGCTTTCTGCCTTGAAGCTACTGCCTTGAACGGCCAGATGCACCTTTTTGGCATTGAGGCTGAGCAGGCTGATGGCCTGTTCAATGGCTGAGGCTCCTCCACCCACCACCAGAACATCTTTTTCCGCAAACCTGGGACCATCACAATCGGTACAGGTAAATACTCCGTTGCCTTTGTAGGGCTCCAGAATCGTCGGCAGGTTCGGTTTTGCCCCCGATGCCAATATAACAAGGGGCGCATAATAGACGGAGCGCTCCCCCTGTAAAATCTTCATTTTTCCCTTCAGTTGAGTGGCAACGATATGATCTTCAATGATTTGGACATTAGGACTGCTCCTTGCCTTGTTTTCCATCAACTGTTGCAGGCCTCTCCCCGTGATTGTCAGGCTACCTGGCCAGTTCTCAATAGTACCCGCCCCTTCAAGCTGCCCCTGACTCTTATGACTTTTTATCACCCGTATCCTGACCATTGGGTTGTATCTGGCAATCGTCTGGGCGGCCGTCATGGCTGCAGGCCCACCACCTACGATCACAACTGAAGGCGTCAATGCCCGGAGTGTCGGACTCAGGAATAAGGTGAGCAGCAGACCTACCTTAATGATATTTTTAGACTTCATTCTTAAAAGTGTTCAGCAATAGGCAATTCGTTGCAGAGTATTTTTCTTTTAATACCAATCGAACTGTCTAACTCCCTATTGCGCTGAAGATTTTAGCCTTAATCCTGCGTTGGCGATCGTCGCCTTGTCTTAAGGCTAAAATCTCCACGCTCATCACGGGAGTTAGAAAATACGATTGGTATAACTCTTATTGTTCTTTACCGGCCTGATTCCGATCAAGCTGTCGGATTTCCGGAACGCCTGAGAAATAGATCGTAAACGCCAAATAAACCCACGCCCTTCAGAATCAAAACCCCATTTGAAATGATTAGCCTCCCGATATAAGGAGGCCAATATGTCAAAGAAATTACCCGCAGACAGTGAATGGCTAGAGCGTGTTCAGTCGTGGCGGGATTCAGGTTTGACTCAGAGTGCGTGGTGCCAACAGCATGGTATAAGGGTATCCAAATTCGGATACTGGAAGCGTAAACTCGACACAACCCCCAGCGTAAAACCGACCCCGAACAACTCTGGCTTTGTCCAGGTAACACCCCAACCAGAACCTGGTGCGCCTTCTCGGATAACACCACTCTCCATCACCCTACCCAGTGGTGTAACAGTGTCCGGTATTGATGAAAGTAACCTGTCGCTTTGTGAGCAACTGGTGAGGGATATGCTATGAACACCCCGGTTATGCGACCGTCAGAGGTATTACCAAAGGTGTTTCTCTACCGGGAGCCGATTGACTTTCGCAAGTCATTTCGTGGGCTTGCTGTGTTGGTTGAACAAGAGCTGGGGCACAACCCCTTTGACGGCTATTTATATGCGTTTACCAACCGGCAGCGTAATAAAATCAAGTGCCTGTTCTGGGAAGATAATGGTTTTGTGCTTTATTACAAGAGCCTGTCTGAGGACAAATTCCACTGGCCCAAACCGGACGAAGAGCTGGTTACATTAACCGGGAAACAATTAAACTGGCTGCTGGACGGCTACAATCTCAATGCCATGCAACCCCATAAAAAAAGGCATTATGAGAGCTGTTTTTAGTCCTGTTTTTCAGGGTTTTATGGTAAAATAGCGACCATGAAATCGACCGCCGACACTCTGATTTTTCAGCCGAAATCCGCACTGGATTTGCCCTTTCATCAGGCTGAGACTAACCCTGAAATGGTCGCCTTGTTTGAGGCGATCCATTCGCAGGAAAGTGTCATTCTTGAAAAAGAAAATGCCCTTCTTGAAAAAGAAAATGCCCTTCTTGAAAAAGAAAATGCCCTTCTTGAAAAAGACGACATTATTCAAAAGAAGTCAGAGGTCATCGATTCTCAAAAAAAACGCATTGCGCAACTGGAAGAGTACCTGAGGCTCTCCCGATCCCGCCTGTACGGAAGAAGCACTGAAAAAAACAACAGCCAGGTCGACATTTTCAACGAGGTGGAGCTGGAAGGCTGCACCGGAGAGCAAGACGAAGCTGAAGGTCAGCCAGAGCAAGAGCCTCCAAAACCACGCAAAAAGAAAACAGGGCGCAAGTCATTTTCAGAGTCTCTGCCCAGAGTGCAGGAACGCTCTGAACTCAGTGAAGAAGAAAAAGCCGGAGCCATTGATACCTTCTTTGTCAAAGTCCGTGAAGAGCTTGATATCGTTCCGACCAAGGTTCAGGTGAAAGAAATTCTGCAAGAGAAAGCAGTCTTTCCAGAAGTCGATGAGCATGGACAGGAGAAGCGGGTCATTAAAGTTGCAGAGCTGCCAAAACACCCACTGCCCAAATCTTCACTCTCTGTTTGCACACTGGCCTGGATCATTGTCTCCAAGTACTGCGACGCACTGCCTTTGTACAGGCAAGAGAATATCCTCAAGCGATACGGTGGCTCTGTCACCCGGACGACGATGGCCAACTCTTTGATTCGGCTGTCTACAGAACTGCGGCCACTCATCAATTTGATGAGAGATCATCAAAAGACCGGTTCGGTGATCCATGCTGACGAAACCCGAATTCAGGTGATCAAGGAAACCAGCAAGTCCATCAACTCTGACAAATATATGTGGGTCAGCCTTGGTGGGCCACCCGGACAAACATCGGTGGTGTTTGAATACGATCCCTCAAGAGGCAAGGAGGTTCCCCTGCGTCTGTTCGAAGGGTTCAGCGGTTACCTGCAAACTGACGGGTATGCCAGTTACGACGCTGTATGCAAACAAGAAGGCATCACCCAGGCGGGTTGCTTCGACCACGTTCGCAGGAAATTTCTGGATGCCAGGAAGGGCGAAGCCAAACCGGGCAAAAAGGTGAAAAACACCCGCGTTAGCAAGGCGAATGTCGCTTTAGGCAAAATCGGTAAGCTTTACGCCATTGAGAAAGAAATAGGAGATCTTCCTCCATCAGAAAAAGCCATCCTGCGTCAGCAAAAGAGTAAGCCACTACTGGACGACTTTCATGTATGGCTGGAGAAAAACATAACCAGGCTAGACCCGGGCAGCCTGTCGCACCAAGCCATGAGCTATGCATTGAACCAATGGCCAAAACTGGTCGTTTACTGTGACAACGGCCACCTGGATATCAGTAATGCCGCAGCGGAAAACACCATCCGCCCCTTCGCTATTGGCCGCAAGAACTGGATGTTTGCAGACACGCCAAAAGGGGCGCAAGCCAGTGCCCTTTTATACAGCCTGATTGAAAGCGCAAAGGTGAATGGTCTGGAGCCTTTCAATTACCTGAACCATATTTTAAAAGAGCTGCCTTACGCCGATACCGTTGAGAAACTGGAACAGCTTCTCCCCTGGAATGTTAAGACAGGCAAAGAATAAGAAATCTTGGGGGCGGCAGCCAGTACGCTGGTTTATTTGGCGCTTACAATAGATCAGCTTACGACTTACTCAGGCCAATTGGTAAAAATAGATCAAATTATTTGTTTGTGAATTCAATTTCCAAAATTTCAGATTTTTCTACCGCTATTGCCAGGGACTGAAGGATTAAAAAATCAAAGACCGCGTTAAACCCTGATGCCTGATTGCAACTCTCGCGCTAGCAGCCTGTCGGACTTAAGACTGTCCTACTGCGGTTGCGATAAATTGGTCTAAAAATTCCTGCTCCCTCGTCAAATAGCTCGCTATTCTCCTCGGAATCAGAAATTTTTATCCTCAATTTCTCGCAATCCTCGCTACGGACGCTCAAGTCCGACAGGCTGCTAGTCTTGTAAATCACAGTTTTAAACTATGAGACTGTCAAAAAACTCTAACAATTCGCTCCCACACTCTTGAGCGTTCTAGAGCTTCATTGTCAAAGCTACAGCCAGATTTCTGGCAGCCCTGATCAGGTTTTCTTCTCCTTTCATCAGTGCCTGCTCAAGAGTCACCGCTCCGTGAACTACAGGAAACAAGGCATCGATCCCCTGAGCATAAACGGCCTCTGCCCCTTGCCCAACTGAACCGGCCAATGCCACTACCGGAAGATCCAATGATTTGGCAACACGGGCCACACCCACTGGGGTTTTTCCCTGAGCAGTCTGACCATCAATGCGGCCTTCACCTGTAATGACCAGATTGGCCCCTTTGACTTTTTCAGCCAGGTCAACAGCAGCCATGACGATTTCAATACCCGGCTCCAGCCGGGCATTGAGAAAACCCAGTAATGCCGTCCCCATGCCACCCGCTGCTCCGGCACCCGGCCTGTCACAGACAGAGACACCCAGGTCGCGTTCCATAATCAGGCCATAATGACCAAGGGACTGATCCAGAACTTTGACCATATCGGGTGTTGCTCCCTTTTGCGGACCAAAAATAGCGGAAGCTCCATTGTCACCGGTCAGCGGATTATCAACATCGCAGGCAGCAATAATCTCTACTGATTGCAGGCGCTGATCCAGGTTAGAGGCATCGATCTTGCTCAGGCTTGATAACTGACCACCACCGCGTTGCAACTCCTTGCCCTGGTCGTTCAATAAACGAACCCCCAGAGCTTGCACCATACCGGCACCACCATCATTGGTTGCACTGCCACCGATCCCGACAATTATTTTGTCGACGCCCCTGTCCAGCGCACTGAGGATCAGCTCACCGGTACCCTGTGTGGTCGCAATCATCGGGTCACGCTGATCAGGACTTACCAACTCCAGTCCGGACGCCCTGGCCATTTCAATGACAGCGGTTGTGCCATCACCCAGTATGCCAAACTCAGCCTGAATCTGATGACCCAGAGGGCCTGTGACGGGCACTTCTATAAAATGTCCACCCGTGGCATCAACCAGTGACTGAAGTGTTCCTTCGCCACCGTCAGCAACAGGTACTTTGACGTACTGCGCATCAGGAAGAATTTCCTTAAAGCCGGTTTCGATCGCAGAGGCTACCTGGGCAGCCGTTAGACACTCTTTAAAGGAATCGGGGGCAATGACAATTTTCATCGGTTTCTACTCTTCCGTGTCAACCAGTCTTTATGATGCCGCAATACGTAAGTACCTAACCAGTTGGTTTCGCATATTCTGGACGGCGGCTTTTTCCATCCTTCTGCGTTCCAACTCTGGTTGCGTAGCTATGGCTACGCGCCCGTCGTTGCGCCTTGAAGGATGAAAAAATCCACTCGCCAGAATATGCGAAACCAACTGGCCAGGTACTTAGTAGACGTCAGGGCTATTCTGAAACATATATGGAATCATAGGGCTAATTTTTAATAAAATAAGACCTGTGTCTTTTATGTCCGAGTCTGATTCGTGTCCATTGCTTCTCGTTTATTGATTGTATTTTCCGTTGCTCAGCTTCCTTTTTCTGCCTGGTCTGCACCCTCCAGTTTTTCTCAGGCCAAGCGGGAAGCGGTGAAAATCTATTCCGATCACCTCACCAGTTTTTATTGCGGTTGTGATATAACCGTCCGCGGCAAGAAACTGGTGCCTGACCTGCAATCCTGCGGCTACGAGGTACGAAAACAACCAAACCGTGCTTCAAGGATTGAGTGGGAACATGTTGTACCGGCCTGGGAATTTGGTCATCAGCTCCAGTGCTGGCAGGAAGGGGGTCGTAAGCGCTGTGGCGAGAATCCCGATTTTCGCAAAATGGAATCGGATCTCCACAATATGGTGCCCGCCGTAGGAGAGGTGAATGGCGATCGATCCAACTACCGCTTCGGCTTTCTGCAAGATACGCCCAACATGTATGGCCAGTGTGACTTTAAAGTCAATTTCAAGCAGCGAAAAGCACAACCACCGATAACACAACGGGGCCAGATTGCCCGTATCTATCTGTATATGGCAGGCCGTTACGCCTTCAGAATCAGTAAAAGTCAGAAAAAGCTCTATGAGGCCTGGGACCGGCTCTATCCGGCAGCCGACTGGGAAATTGAGCGTAATGCTCGTATTGCCGAGGTTCAGGGCTGGGAGAATCCATACGTTTCAAGATATTCAGAGGGATGAATGAGCCCATTCCACTGTCCTATCTGCGATCAGGGTATTATCATATTCCGATTAGCACATTTTTAAAGCTCCCAAGGTTTATAGAGAATGGAACAGACCTTCATAGGTGACGATGGAATAGAACGTCAGTCACTGAGGGCCTATACAGAAAGCGCATACCTGAATTACTCCATGTATGTCATTCTGGATCGCGCTCTGCCCCACATTGGCGACGGCCTGAAGCCAGTACAACGTCGTATTGTTTATGCGATGAGTGAGCTGGGACTGAAAAATACCGCCAAGTTTAAAAAGTCAGCCCGTACTGTGGGTGATGTTCTGGGTAAATTTCATCCTCATGGCGACTCTGCCTGTTACGAAGCCATGGTATTGATGGCGCAGCCCTTCTCATACCGCTATCCGCTGGTAGATGGTCAGGGTAACTGGGGGTCGCCGGATGACCCCAAGTCTTTTGCTGCCATGCGATATACCGAGTCCAGACTGACTCGTTATTCTGACGTACTGCTCGGTGAGCTGGCACAGGGCACGGTAGACTGGGTGCCTAACTTTGACGGAACACTGGAAGAGCCATCCATCTTGCCTGCCAGATTGCCCAATCTGCTGTTGAACGGTACCACCGGTATCGCAGTGGGTATGGCGACCGACATTCCTCCTCACAACCTGAGAGAAGTGGCAAACGCCTGTATTCATCTGCTGGATCATCCGGGGGCAACCACTGCCGAGCTTGTTGAGCATGTTCAGGGACCGGACTTCCCCACCGAAGCTGAAATCATCACACCCCGCGAAGAAATTCTGAAGATTTACGGGCAGGGACGAGGTTCTCTGAGAATGAGAGCCGTCTATCAGCAGGAAGGCGGAGAAATCATTGTTACAGCGCTGCCCTATCAAGCTTCCGGAGCCAAAATTCTGGAGCAGGTAGCCGCTCAGATGCAGGCCAAGAAGTTGCCAATGGTCGCAGACCTGAGGGACGAATCAGACCATGAGAATCCTACTCGGCTGGTGATTGTTCCCCGCTCCAACCGTATTGATGTCGATGGTTTGATGAACCATCTGTTTGCCACAACCGATCTTGAGAAGACCTACCGGGTCAATATGAACATGATCGGTGTCGATGGCAAGCCTCAGGTCAAGGCTCTGGATACCCTGCTGAAGGAGTGGCTGGTCTGGAGAACCGATACCGTCAGACGTCGCCTGCAGCACCGTCTGGATAAAGTACTGGCCAGACTTCATATTCTTGAAGGTTTACTGGCAGCCTTCCTGAATATTGATGAAGTCATCGAAATTATCCGCAATGAGGACAAACCCAGGGAAGTCATAATGACTCGATTTGGCCTCTCTGAGCTTCAGGCGGATGCCATTCTGGAAATCAAGCTGCGCCAGTTAGCCAAACTGGAAGAGATCAAGATTCGTGCTGAACAGGAAGAGCTGGAAAACGAACGCAAAAATCTTGAGCTGACCCTCAGTTCCGAGCGTCGACTGAAAACCCTGGTCAAAAAAGAGATCAAGGCCGATGCCGAAGAGTTTGGTGATGATCGTCGTTCACCCTTGAAGGTTCGACAGGAAGCCCAGGCTCTCTCGGAAACTGACCTGATGACATCTGATCCAGTGACTGTCGTGCTGTCTGAAAAAGGCTGGGTGCGGTGTGCCAAAGGACATGAGGTTGACCCCGCCAGTCTCAACTACAAGGCAGGGGATAGATATCGACTGTCTGCCAAGGGCAAGAGTAACCAGTCTTCGGTATTTATAGACTCTACTGGTCGTGCATATTCTATTCTAACTCATACTCTTCCCTCTGCGCGAGGCCAGGGTGAGCCGCTGTCCGGGCGTGTCAATCCACCTTCCGGGGCGACCTTTGAAGGGCTGTGTGTCGGTGACAATGATGACTGTTATTTGCTGGCGAGCGATGCTGGTTATGGCTTTGTCGTTCAGCATTTTGATATGGTCAGCAAGAACAAAGCCGGTAAGGCTCTGCTGACTTTGCCCAAGTATTCCCGGGTCATGTCACCTATACCGGTAACGGGCGAAGACCAGGTGCTGGCTGCCATTACCAACGAAGGGCGTATGCTGATCTTCCCGCTATCTGAATTACCCAAGCTGGCAAGAGGCAAAGGTAACAAGATCATTAATATTCCTGCGGCACGGGCATCGGATCGAATCGAATTGATGGTTCATCTGGCGGTGATGAACTCGAGCGATGCTCTGGTTCTCTACGCCGGCAAACGGCATGTGACTCTGAAACCGGCAGATATTGAGCATTACCACGGAGAGAGAGGTCGCAGAGGCAATAAGCTGCCCCGAGGCTTCCAGAAAGTGGACAGTGTTGAGGTTATTCGGGCGAACAAGAAGGAGGAGGAGGATTGTTAAGCTCGATGCCTGAGTCATCCGGTCACAGGTTTTTACAGCCGTCGCTGACGACCGTTAAAAACCCATGACGGTCTTTGCACCCAGTGACTGCGATCAGCAACTTCTGATCCCACACCCCTTGATGATGAGGTTGCAAAGATGCTCTGTCGCAGCCTCTAAATCCTCATCGGACAGAGCCTCCTTACCAATAACACAGGCTACCTGTGGGCTGTAATCCACATAATATTGGGTGGTAGCCCAGATGGTAAATAACAGGTGCAAAGGGTCGACAGGGTCCATTTTGCCTCGCTCTATCCAAGATTCAATAACTCGTGATTTCTCTTTGATCCATGACTTGAAGTACTCAAAATGTTCTTTAAGATGTTGCCCACCATGAATGATCTCACTGCTGAATATACGGGAAGCGTTGGCGTGAGCCAGACAGTATTGCATTTTTGCCTGTATGTACTGACGAAAGGCTGAAGCCGGATCATCCTCTATGTTCAAGCCGGAAAAAACCGCTTCCCAGAGTTCCATAATATGGCCAAGAACAGCACCATACAGATCGACCTTGCTGTTGAAGTAATAATGAATATTGGCTTTTGGCAACCCGGCTCTGGTTGCAATATCCCTGATTGAAGCTCCTTTGAAGCCACTAAGAACGAATTCGTCCTCTGCAGCTTGCAATATGACCTTAATATTTTTCTGGCGCACACGACTGCTTCTCACAGCCGTCTGCTGAACTTTGGCAGCGGAAGATTGCATAAAATCTCCGTATATTGATTGGGTGTTATGACGATCGACTATGAATATAGACAAGAGTTGCGCAATTACCATTCGTTGCAAATAAATTACGGCAGTGTTTTTTATTACTGTGCTAATGGGTCAGGGTTTATATTTGCAATTCAGAAGGGTAGCAAGATTTGTGACGATATTATTTTCTTGGTGCGTAGTCAAAAACGTCAGAGTGCAGGTTTTTTTCCGGGAATCCGTCTCCAATCATTACGTCATATGTCGCATAAACCATTTGTGGTGAGCCACTGATATAGGTCTGACAATCGAGCAGCTTTTCGCGATCGACCAGAATCGCTTCATACAGCAGCCCATGGCGCCCACACCAGTCATCTTCATGATGGGTTTCACTAACTACCGGATGATAATGAACGCCCTGGCCAGACCATTGCACAGGGAGGTTGGGCAGATAGAAGTCTGCAGGTGTTCTGGCTCCCCAGTAAAGATGCATCTCACCGTGATGATGGTGACGCAGGCAATACTCAATCATGCTTTTCATTTGGGAGAAGCCGGTGCCGGCGGCAACGAAAAGCAGGGGCTGCTGTTTGTCGATTGAGTCAGGGAGATGGCAATTCCCTAGAGGCAAACTGACGTTCAGCACACCTTCTTTTATTTCCCGAAAGAGCTGTTGAGAGTTTGGACTGCCTTTCAGCTGTTGAATATGCAGCTCCAGATGCTGCTGGTTTTTTTGCGGCGCTGAAGCAATAGAAAAACAATTGTTTTCATTATTCTGAAGGTGAACAACAAGATACTGACCCGGATAATAGCCAGGAAAGCAGTCTGACTCAGCAGTCAGTTTGATACGGTAAATGTCGGAACTGAGAAGCTGAGTATCGGCAACTGAGCACCGCAGCCTGGAAGACTCGCTTATCTGCACAATACCTCCCTCCCGAATATCACAGCCAGCAGGAATGCCCGGGGTTTCCCTGATGACCGTATTAAGAAGTAACTCTCTAGGAGGCTGACCGAGAATAGTCTGCCCTACTGTGGCGGCAGCAAATTGGTCTGAAAATCCGCTTTTGTTCGTCAAATAGCTGGCTATTCTCCTCACAAAACCGAATTTTCATCCTCAATTTTCTGCCGTCCTCGCTACGGGCGCTATTCTCGGTCAGCCTCCTAGCAGCCTGTCGGACTTAAGTCTGCCCTACTCGGCAACTGCTCCTGCGTTGCTCTAGCTCCTGCATCCGTGCGGTTGCGATAAATTGGTCTAAAAATTCCTGCCTCTTCGTCAAATAGCCCCCTGTTCTCCTCAGAAGCAGAAATTTTTAGACCAATTTCTCGCAATCCTCGCTACGGGCGCTTGAGTCCGACAGGCTGCTAGCTCGGGTAACCGAGTGATAATCAAGAGCTGTAATTGTTTCAGTCTATACCCAAATCACCCCAGAGTGCATCAACCCGTTCCTTGACTTCCTGCGTCATGGTTATGGTTTGCCCCCATTCCCGATCGGTTTCTCCGGGCCATTTATTCGTAGCATCAAAACCCACCTTGGAACCAAGACCTGCAACGGGTGAAGCGAAATCCAGATAATCAATGGGAGTGTTTTCAACAAAGACGCAGTCCCGCTTGGGATCCATTCGAGTCGTCATGGCCCAGATGACATCGTTCCAGTCTCTGGCATTGACATCATCGTCGGTGACAACAACGAACTTGGTATACATAAATTGTCTGAGGAATGACCATACACCGAGCATGACTCGCTTGGCATGACCCGGGTATTCCTTACGCAGGGTCACCACCGCCATTCGGTAAGAACAGCCTTCCGGAGGCAGATAAAAGTCCACGATTTCCGGAAACTGCTTTTTCAGAATGGGGACAAATACCTCATTCAGGGCCACTCCCAGGATAGCGGGCTCATCGGGAGGCCTGCCTGTGTAGGTGCTGTGATAGATGGGATCTCTTCTGTGAGTAATACACTCTACGGTAAAGACCGGAAAACGTTCCACTTCGTTGTAGTAACCGGTGTGATCACCGAACGGGCCTTCGTCTGCCATCTCTCCCGGATAGATATGCCCTTCCAGAACAATCTCGGCACTGGCAGGTACCTGAAGATCGTTGGTGATGCTTTTAACCAGTTCGGTTTTACTGCCTCTTAACAGGCCTGCAAAGGCATACTCTGAAAGACTGTCAGGCACTGGGGTTACTGCCCCCAGGATAGTAGCTGGATCAGCACCCAGAGCTACCGTTACGGGGAAAGGCTTGTCAGGGTATTGCTGATGCCAATCCCTGAAGTCCAGAGCACCGCCACGATGAGAGAGCCAGCGCATGATCAGTTTGTTTTTACCAATCAGCTGTTGCCGATAAATTCCGAGGTTCTGTCGATCCTTTCCAGGGCCTTTGGTGATGACCAGAGGCCAGGTGACCAGAGGGCCCGCATCGCCGGGCCAGCAGGTTTGAACAGGAATCCGGTTCAGATCTATCTCATCACCTTTGAGCACGACTTCCTGACAGAGGGCTTTACTGACCACTTTGGGCCCCATGTTCAACACTTGTCTGAAGACAGGCAGCTTTGTCAAAGCATCACGGAAGCCCTTGGGTGGATCGGGTTCCTTAAGATATGCCAGGAGCTGACCTATCTCCTTCAGCGCACTGACATTATCCTGCCCCATACCCAGAGCCACCCGGCGCTCTGTGCCAAACAGATTGGCCAGTACCGGCATGTCATAACCTTTTGGATTTTCGAACAGCAGTGCCGGCCCTTTCTTGCGAAGCGTTCGGTCGCTGATTTCGGTCATTTCCAGATACGGATCGACTTCGGTCTTGATTCTGACGAGTTCACCCTGCTTTTCCAGCAGCTTGATGAAGTCCCGTAGGTCCCTGTATTTCATTGGAAGTTAAAGCTGAGGCTGAGAGAAGATGGGGACAGGCTGACCTGTCCCCGGATAATGATGGATTACTTCCGCTTCATAGACTGGAAGAATTCTTCATTGGTCTTGGTGTGCTTCATGCGGTCCAGCAGGAATTCAATGGCGCCGATTTCGTCCATTGGGTGCAGGATCTTGCGCAGAATCCACATGCGCTGCAATTCTTCTTCTGTGGTCAGGTAGTCTTCACGACGAGTACCGGACTTGTTGAAGTTAATGGCAGGGAAAACACGCTTTTCAGCGATGCGACGGTCGAGGTTCAGTTCCATGTTACCAGTACCTTTGAATTCCTCGAAGATCACTTCGTCCATTTTCGAGCCAGTGTCCACCAGGGCGGTAGCCATAATGGTCAGACTGCCACCTTCCTCAATGTTACGGGCAGCACCAAAGAAACGTTTGGGACGCTCCAGAGCGTGGGCATCAACACCACCGGTCAGAACTTTACCGGAAGAAGGAATAACTGTGTTGTAGGCACGAGCCAGGCGGGTAATGGAGTCCAGCAGGATCACCACGTCTTTCTTATGCTCAACCAGTCGCTTGGCTTTTTCCAAAACCATTTCAGCCACTTGCACGTGTCGCGATGGAGGCTCGTCAAAGGTCGAGGCCACCACTTCACCACGCACGGAACGGGCCATTTCGGTCACTTCCTCCGGACGCTCATCAATCAACAGAACGATCAGGTGGCATTCGGGGTTGTTACGGGTGATATTAGCTGCAATATTCTGCAGCATCAGGGTCTTACCAGCCTTAGGGGGGGACACGATCAGACCACGCTGACCTTTACCGATTGGAGCCACCAGGTCGATAATTCGGCCTGTTAAATCCTCGGTGGAGCCGTTACCCATCTCCATGACCAGACGATCCTGTGGAAACAACGGGGTCAGGTTTTCAAATAGAATTTTATTACGGGCGTTTTCTGGCTGGTCAAAGTTAATTTCATTGACTTTTAGCAGTGCGAAATAGCGTTCACCCTCTTTAGGTGGTCGAATTTTACCCGCAATGCTATCACCGGTTCTCAGATTGAATCGACGAATCTGACTGGGTGAAACATAAATATCATCAGGACCCGCCAGATAAGAACTGTCGGAAGAGCGCAGGAAGCCGAAGCCATCCTGCAGGATCTCAAGAACACCATCGCCATAGATGTCTTCCCCGCTGCGGGCGTGGCGCTTCAGGATTGAGAAAATTACGTCCTGCTTCCGGGAACGGGCCAGATTTTCAAGGCCCATTTCATTAGCGATCGCCAGAAGTTCAGGAACAGATTTTTTTTTCAGTTCGGTAAGATGCATAAGAGTTCGCGAACGTTAAATTGAAAGGTAATGGCCGTCGTAGTTGCAGGAAGATCAGATATTATTGAGATTATTATTTTCAGCATCGTTTAATATCGATGCCTGCCTAAGCTCATAAAAACGGCTTTCAAGCTGTAACCACATCGTAAAGGCTAGCTCGAAACAAACGTGGCCGGAGTATCCACTACTGCTGTTCAGAAGGACCTTCAAAGCTCCAGAAAAGCATTCAACAGGCTTACCTGAAACAAGCAGATCTAATAACTCCCGAATTAACAGTCTATATCCTTTTCTGGAAAATAATCAAGAACTCCTGCTACGTCAACTTTTCAGAAACTTTTTGTTGAGAAATATTTCCCTTCGGAGCAAGCATGAAAACAGCTATTTCGTATCTGTGTTTTTGATTTTCATCAGCCTCATTCTGACGATGATGGATGGGCGCCGGACTATCCTGACTCATTGCTTTGTGATATCACACAATGCTGTGAAACCAGCTGGATGATTCGACTTCATCCGGCTGATTTTTTCCAGAAATCTCTTGGCCGGGAGTATCAGAAAGCTTCTGAAATCTCTAAAGCCGTAAGATTGATTCTGTTACAGGTTGCTATCAAGAAATGCTGTCAGCTGAGACTTGGACAGGGCTCCAACCTTGGTCGCTTCAACATTGCCACCCTTGAACAGCATCAGTGTTGGAATGCCTCGAACGCCATACTTTGGAGGTGTGGCTTCGTTGTCATCAATGTTCAGTTTACAGATTTTCAGTTTGCCGTCGTAGTCCAGTGCGATTTCGTCCAGTACGGGCGCGATCATTTTGCAGGGACCACACCATTCAGCCCAATAGTCGACCAGTACAGGACATTCTGCCTTCAGCACGTCCTCTTCGAAGGTAGCGTCTGTCACATTGACAATTTCGCTCATGGAATGGATCTCCTAGCCATTTTGCTTAATGTCAGAGCCCGAATCATAGCAAAGGGATGATCCCGGAAACAAATTCGATCACTCTGATTTTATTGTGGGTGGTAGTTTACAGAGTTATGATTATTTGTATACGGCTGTCAGCATGAATCAGATTTTGCAGCCTGTAATTGATGACTCATGGGATGTTTATTTTTCATCATCAGAAACTTGAAAGTATGGCTTTTTTCCTTTCACGAAATCTCTGCCAAAACCTGTAAACAGAAGCTTTAAGCGCAAGCAGCCCGGTATACAACAATGTGCGGCTGACAGTAAATGTGCTGTAACCAGAGCCTTCTGTTATATTGCTGGTTTATGTTAGCCAGCACCATGATTTGCATGACAAAAACTGATTGTCTGGTCATGGCCTGATTATTCAACCAACCGTCAGCTCAACGGGCCCCGGGTGAAAAAAACCGGACTGATTGCTGCGGGAGTGTCGAAGAAGAACATTATGACAGACCAGGGTCGTATTGAGTCCAACAGCCAGCCTCTCGTGGCAGCTATTGATCTGGGTTCCAACAGTTTTCACATGATTGTCGCCAGAGTGGAACAGGGGGAAATCAGGCCGATTGAACGACTTGGAGAAAAAGTACAGTTGGCTGCCGGTCTGAGTGAGGATGATTGTCTTTCTGAGCAGGCCATGAAAAGAGGACTGAATTGCCTGGCACAGTTTGCCCAGTATATGTCCGGAAGGCACTTTCAGGCACTTAGGGTCGTTGGCACCAATGCCCTTAGAAAAGCGAAGAACAGCAGCGATTTTGTCGAAAAAGCTGAAAAAATCCTCAATCATCCTATTGAAATTATTGCCGGTCGGGAAGAGGCCCGTCTGATCTATTTGGGCGTAGCCCAGACTCAATCAGACGACAATGATCGTCGAGTTGTGGTCGATATTGGTGGTGGCAGCACCGAGCTGATTGTAGGTGAGCGCTTCGAACCCAGACTGCTCGAGAGTCTTCATATGGGTTGTGTGGCCTATACCGACCGGTTTTTTCCCGGCGCAGAGCTGTCCCCCGAGCGCTTTCAGTCGGCTTATTATGCGGCGCGCCTGGAACTCCTGAATATTGAACAAGCCTACAAAAATCTTGGTTGGGTGGATGCGGTGGGCTCCTCTGGCTCTATTCGGGCAGTGAGTTCGATTCTCTCAGCCATGGGCCATGGTGAAATTATTACCCATGAAAAAATGGACATGCTCAAAAGTCAGGTTCTGGAATTCAGTCACACTGGCAGAGTCCGTTTCCCTGGCCTGAAACCGGATCGGCAGGCTATCTTCCCTGCCGGGCTGGCCATTTTGATGGCCTGTTTTGACGCTTTCGAGATAGAAAGGATGCAATACTCAGAGGGTGCTCTTCGGGAGGGCGTTCTTTACGACATGCTGGGTCGGGACCGTCATGAGGATGTCAGGGGCCGGACCCTGTCGGCATTGATGAAACGCTATCATGTTGACCTGACCAATGCAGAAGGGATTAACCGTTACTCACAGGCCTGTTTTGATCAGGTCAGAAAGAGCTGGGGACTGGTGGCTTCTGATCGGGAGTTATTGAACTGGGCTTCACTGGTGTGCGAGGTAGGCCTGGATATTTCACATGCACAATACAACCGTCATGGCGCTTATCTGATCCAGCACTCGGATCTGATGGGGTTCAATAAAGAGCAGCAGAGAAAGCTGGCTCTGCTGGTGCATGGGCATCGCAGAGCCATTCCGAAAGGCTTGCTTGAACATTCAGACAGCAACCTGCTGTTAAAGCTGACTGTGCTCCTGCGTCTGGGGATTGTGCTCAATCATATACGGGACGGGGCTTTCTCCCATTATGATTTAAAAGCGGGTCACCGTACTCTGAATGTTAGCTTTGAATCAGGTTGGTTAGGAGATCACCCCCTGACAGCAGCCGACTTTGAACGAGAAAAAATGTATCTGAATAAGGTCGGCTTCAAATTAACTGTGAACTGATGGATCGGGGGGCTGTTCGGAAGACATATCAAATTCCTGATACTCTTCCCTGTCCCTTGTGAGCATGATGACGGCACCGTCAATCAGGTTTGTGCAGGCATCGTGAACATGAGCGCTGTCGTTCAATAGTGAGCTTGCAATAAATGGGTCGACCTGTCCGGAGCGAATCAGTTCGTTCAGAGTCTCGTTGGTTTGCCCGTCTCTTTCCCTGAGTTCTTTCTTCAGTTGTTCCGCATGTTCACGGATATGGCTGTAACTGCGACGAACGCCCAAAATGTCAACCAGCTTTAGAACGGAAGCCAGACAGAGCCTCAATTGATTGTACTGTTCCCGAATCTGCTCATTTTCCGACTGGGTGTATTTGCCCATGTTCTTGTAAATATGCTTGACGTGCTTGATGGCCTGAACAAAATCACGACAGGCCACCTTCAGGGCAAACAGCTCCTGAGCTTGCTGCCTGGGGAGTTTACCTTCCAGGGCACCAGAATACTGGACAATATCCGCATAGATACCCTTTATGTGGCGAATATAAAGTTCCTTGATCGTCCAGGGCTGGTCATCCCTGCGCCAGCTCTGAACCAACTCTTCGAGGTTGTCAGACTCACGAAGCTTTTCACCGCTGAGATAAATGCCATAACAGATCAACTCAAGAGTATTGCGATAGAGATGTCCACACTCCTTGGTAATGGCTCTCAATGCGGTATCGGGATAACTGAGAGTGACCGGGTTCAGGTAAATAGCTCTTTCAACCTTCAAAGATTCATCCCCCGCAAGATTTAATGGAACCTGCGGAGTGCTCTCGGTAAAGAGCATCTGTAGCCAATGCACCATTTTATTGAGGAAGGGCAAAAGGGTCACGATACCAATGATGTTGAACAGGCTATGAAAGATGGCCAGCTTCAAGGTGTAATTATTCGCGGCAATACCATAAACAGAAGCCAGATAGTCCACTGCCCCCATCAGAGGTTTGAGAGCAGCAATAGCAATGGTGGCCGTGACGACATTAAAAGCAAGGTGGGCAACAGCCAGCCTTTTACCTTCTGCGTTGGCACTGATGGCTCCAAGGATGGCCGTAATCGTGGTGCCAATATTTGAGCCGATGGCCAGGGCCAGGGCATTCTCATAGCTGAGCTGACCTGCAGCAAGAGCCGAGAATGTCAAAACCATTGTTGCGTTGGTTGACTGCATAATGATGGTGGCCAGCATACCTAACCCGGTATACACCAGCACCCCCGAAAAGCCCTGCATGGCAAATTCAGCCAGGTCAATGGAGCTTTTGAAGGCATCAAAGCCCACCTTCATGTAGTGGATACCGAGGAACAGAAAGCCTATACCAAGAAGGATGTAACCTAATCCATTAATATTCTTGTACTTGTTGGATTTCAGGAGCACTCCTATCACTAAAAGGGGCATGGCATAGGTTGACAATTTAACCTTCAAGCCAAAAACAGCCACCAGCCAGGCACCGGCTGTACTGCCAAGATTTGCACCAAAAATAATCCCGATTCCTGCCGTCAGGCCTATCAGTCCGGCACTGAGAAAGGAAATGACGATAACCGAAACCAAAGAGCTGGATTGCAAAAAAGCGGTGGAAATCACACCAAAGGACAGGCTTTTCCAGACCTTATCGGTAGTTTTCTTGAGCAGAGCTTCAAGAAGCCCTCCGGTATAGACCTTGAAGCCCTGCTCCAGATAAACCATGCCAAACAAAAAAATAGCAACACCAGCCGCTATCTCGCGAAATTCGGGGCTGACCCAGAAACCATAGATCAGCATTACAATGATAGAAGGTAAAAAAAGTCGGCTTAACATGCCTGATTGAAAGCTCATAAACATTCCGAACGCTGACTTCATTACCGTCCTTATCGGCGCGTTGGTTCGGACTTTTCAATTAATTTATCTGTAGCAAAACTGTCACTAAAGAGTCAGGACTGAGGCCCGATAATATGGGTTCCCGAGATTCTAATGCCTGATCAGCAGTATGGAATAGCCTCGCGGGTAAAGATGACAGAGATGAGAAACATTCAAAGAGCTGTGACGGCAAGTTTCATAACAGGGAACTTCGTTCAGATGGTTGAGTAACAAGGTTAGGAAGATGGCCGGAAATCTGATAGTTAAAGATCGAATCACCTGCGAGCAGGGGCGATTATATCAATGCCTGCGAAATGGTCGGATCAAGGTACTGATGGACACTGGTGAGGTCAGAGAGTACTTTGCCAAAGATCTGGTGGCTACACTGGCCTCCAGTCCGGCGGCAGAGCTCTCCAAAAGACGTTGTCTGAAGCAGTGACATAATGGACTGAAGTGCACTAATAAATGAAGGCCTGTTTTTTCAGGCCTTTTTTCTGACACTTCCTACCCTGTCAAAAATTTACGACGATTTTGCTAATTCAGCCTGTCGCCCGGAAATGCCCATGGCGTATTTCATGACTTCCTTCACGGCAGGCTTTGATTTAGCGGCAAGACTCAATGCAACGTTTCTCAAAACCTTCAGGGGCAAACTGTTGTTGCTGAAAGCAAGGTAGAAAGCATCCATAGTACTCATCATCAATTGATTGTCTCTGCGACGAGCTTTTTCGTATCGCGACAGTACTTTCTGGCTACCCAGCGACTCACCCGCTTGAAAGGCATCAGTCAGTACTTCTGCCAGCCAGGCAACATCCTGAAAGCCCAGATTGACCCCCTGACCCGCAAGAGGGTTGATGGTGTGTGCGGCATCGCCTGCCAACACCACTCCATTAGTGAAATAGTTCATGGCATGACGACGGGCCAGCGGGAACGAGCCTCTCCCATGCAGCTTAAGCAACGGTGGTAACTCTTTGGGAAAAGTCGATGACAGCTCTTCCAGAAAGTCAGTGTCCGAAAGTTTCATGAGTTTCTGGACATTCTCAGGCAAGTTATACCAGACAATAGACGCATAACTTTTGCTGTCGATATCGGGCAGTGGCAGAAAGGCTTCCGGTCCGGTAGGCGTGAAAGCCTGCCAGGTAATGTCCTGCAAGCCGCCTTCAATCTCTACAGTAGCCACCAGACACTGTTGCTCATATTCACGAGTGTCAAGACGAATATTGGCTTGCTCCCTGACTCTGGACTGGGCACCGTCAGCCCCGATAAGCAGATCCGCTTTAAATACACTTCCATCCTGCAGCATGATTTCAGGCTTTTCACCCTTTAGATTCATACTTTCAATAGTTGCCGGGGCGAACAAGGATACCGACTCTATATCTTTGAGCCTTTTTAAAAGACCCAGCTGAGTGATGCGATTCTCGACAATAAAACCCAGCTGGTCGTGCCTGATATCTGCTGCGTTGAATACGGTTTGATTAGGACGCTTATCCGTTTCACTGCCGGGCGGAAAGTGCAATTTCTCCCATACAGCCATGCGTCGGTATGGGCACATTCTCATGGTTTGCAGGTATGGCCAGACTCCCAGGTTTTTCAGAATCTGCTCTGATGCATAGCTCAGTGCCGACACTCTCAGGTCCGGCAACTGATCAGGTTTGAATGCTGACGGTAAGGCCCGGTCAAAAACTGCAATACGAATACCTTTGAGACCCAGAGCACAAGCAATTGCGGCACCCACCATACCTGCGCCAACCACCAGTACATCGTAGTTTTCTGATTTCACCATAGCCTCACTTCCCATTAACCCAAACTGTGCAGATAACCGGCCCATATGACCACAGGGCCGCTGAATGCTCAACTACCCGAATCAGGAAGGATGTCGCAGCATCTAACAAATAAAAACCAATTTTCTTGCATATCAATCAACTGCTGCTAAATACATTGTCATCATAAATAAAATTTATTAAGTGAGTATTCAAATGCAGTATCGGTTTCTTCCGATAGTCCCACTCCTTGTGTCATTTTACAGTGAAGCAGGACAATGGCCTAACTTAGCCCAGTATTCAACTTCTTATTATTACAACCAACCCAAAATAATAATGGACCGGAATCTTCCACATTTACTTCAATTGTCGGAAGCTCCCAAAGTACCATGGACCGATGAATTATTTTATCATCCCGAACCCCCCCCCCTGAGTGGAACAAAAACACTTTTTCAATTGAACATTGCTACAGCTGGTGCTTCCTGTGTTGAGATTTCTGAAGCCGATGGCGGTGTTTTCGTCAGTGCATTTAAAGACGCAGAAGGAACTTCCAAAACAACACCTGCATTAGAGCAGGTCTATCTGAATCAACTGGATATTCTCAGACTGAACAGAATCAGTCTTATTTTTGACTCTCAGGTCAACACCATGAAATTTTCTTTTCATGGAAAAACCTTCATTATTTCCGAATTCAGCGATTCTGAAATTTTCGAACCCTATCACTCATACCTGGTCCCGGCTATCTTGTTAATGCCCGAAGTCCTGCAACTGGTTGTCAATCTGGTCCAGCACCTGAATGAACACCCTTATGGTATAGAGGGAGAAGAAGCTTTCCCCGGGGGAATGCTCGAACAGGCTGACGAGAATGAGTATTTCATTTTTCCCGACATGACTCTGTTTCCCACTCAGCCCAACACAGGCTTCTGCAGGGGCAGCAGTCACTGTGTTCCCCTGAGTCAATATGCCTGGCTGGTCTATTCAGGGCATGGGAAAGCAGCGATTATCAGTGATCCTTATTCCTCCGATGAGCCTATGGATGGAAAAAAAGGAAAAAGAGGTAATGGCGATAGAGGGAAAAAAACGGTCTATAGACCAGCACCTGCCGGATTGACTAACTTCCGGGTCGGTAATGTCCGAAATGGATACGTCGGGCTTGGCTCAGGCGGTGAAGAAAATGATCCACCTGAAAGAGCAACAGATTATTCCAGAACACCTCCAGAAGACAGAAACGAATTTGAAGATGACGAAACTTCTTTCCTGCTACCTGAAGATGATGAAGCTGACGAGCGAGATGCTCAATCAAGGTCTGATCTGGAAAGATCTACAATTGCCAGACTGAATCGTAATGCAGAAAAAGGCAGACGCATCGAAACTGTCCAGATAGAAAAATTCGCAAATTTCAGAGGCCGTTTTTATCGTATAAATCATGGTAAAAGAAGCTGGAAGAAGCTGACGGATGACCAAAGCGTTCAATTCGATGAATCAAAGGAAGCGTCGCAGAAACCATCCACACCACCACCTGAAGCACCTGCAACTTCTGATCAGGAATCAGCTGAAACAGAGACAACAGTCATGCCTCCTGACACAGCTCCATTGCTGGTAGCGAAGGATGAAGAAGAGTCCGTAGTCAGTTCTGGCCCTTCAAAAAACAGAGAGCTGCGCAAAGGTATGTCATCCAAAGAAAGGAGGTTACTCATCAACATTGATGAGATTTAGACATCAGACTCGCTGTCATTTTGATACTCGTCTTTGTCTTTTTGACGGGCCCGACGCTCAGAAAGTTTTCGGGCCCCACGCTTCTTATTGCGTTTTTTTGAAGCTTTTCGGGATCGCAGATTTCGGGCAGAGTTGAGCCCCCGCTCCTTTTGAGGGACTTTTGGCTGATACTCATCGCCCGCCTGATGAGAACCTTCACCCTGATCGCCTGAGCTTTTGTCTGGGTTTTCACCATAGTCCAGTGCAGTGGAAGTAGAAGACGGATTGATTTTCATCAGTTGCGCTTCCTTGCTGACCTATTGAATGAGTGTATCCTGAAAAATCTTTACCTCCAAGCGTAATCAGCTAAATCGTCACAAACCTTGAAAGCAGTTCTGCCAAATGGCTGGAAGACAAATAAAAAACAATTTTTTTGCATATCGATCAACTACTGCTAAAAATAACCTTTGCATAAATAATGTTGATTAAGTACCTGGCCAGTTGGTTTCGCATATTCTGGCGAGTGGATTTTTTCATCCTTCAAAGCGCAACGACGGGCGCGTAGCCATAGCTACGCAACCAGAGTTGGAACGCAGAAGGATGGAAAAAGCCGCCGTCCAGAATATGCGAAACCAACTGGTTAGGTACTAAAGTGGAGTATACAAATGCAGTATCGGTTGCTTCCGATAGTCCCTCTCCTTGTGTCATTTTACAGTGAAGCAGGACAATGGTCTGACCTGGTCCATCATTCGATTTCTTATAACTACCAACCCAAAACAACGGACTTATACCTATCACCTATAGAAGTATTGAAGCTTCCTGAAGCACAATGGACTGATACTTTTTTTTATCAACCTGAAGCGTCCCCTCTGAGTAAAACAAAAACATTTCTTCCATTAAATGTTGCCACTTTCGGCTCCTCCTCTATTGAGATATCTGAAGCCGATGAAGGTGTTTTCGTCACTGCATTTAAAGTCGCAGATAGAACTTCCAAAACAACATCTGCATTAGAGCAGGTCTATCTGAATCATTTGGATATTCTCAGACTGAACAAGATAAGGCTGGTGTTTGATTCTCAGTTCAACACCATGAGATTTTCTTTTCATGGAAAAACGTTCATTATTTCTGAATTCAGCAATTCTGAGATTTCCGAACCCTATCACTCATTCCTGGTCCCGGCTATCTTATTAATGCCGGAAGTTCTTCAACTGATTGTCAACCTGATCCAGCACCTGAATGAACATCCTGACGGCTTGGAAGGAAAAGAAGCTTTCCCTGGGGGAGTGCTGAAACAGGCTGAAGTAAATGAGTATTTTATTTTTCCCGACATGACTCTTTTTCCCACTTATCCCAACACAAGCTTCTGCAGGGGCAGCAGTTACTGTGTTCCCCTGAGCCAATATGCCTGGCTGGTCTATTCAGGGCATGGTAAAGCAACCATTATCAGCGATCCTTATTCCTCCGAAGAGCCTATGGACGCAGATACTGGAAAAGAAGGTGAGGGAGGTGAAGTGAAAAAGCCTGCCTATGCACCTCTTCTTGGCGGGTTCACTGACTTTCGAACAGGTAATATCGGCAGTGGTGGAGGTATTGGGGCTGGCTCAGGCGGTGAAGACAATGATCCACCGGAAAGAGCAACCGATTATTCCCGTACTCCTCCAGAAGACAGAAACGAGTCTGATTATGTTTATATCTCTTTAATGAATGACATCTCTTTGCTTTTAGACAAGGTTAGTGAAGTCTACGAGCGACAAGGCTGGACCTTCTCTGACAGGGAAAAAGCTACAGTAATTTATGCACCTGAAGGCGTAAGATTTAATGCATTTTCTTTTGAGGCATACTCTGGAGCAGAGATTCCGAAAGATATGCCACAGGAAGAACTCGAGAAGCTGCGATACGCTTTAGTGCTCGCCCAGGATGCTATTGGTGATAAATTTAAAGTTATAGGCATAAGACATCTTATACAGAAGCTGAAAAACCTCATTGGCAAATCCGATGATTCAAGAGAAGCTTCGACAGAAGCACCTGTTACTTCTGCTCAGGGATCTTCTGAAACAGAAACAACCGTCACCACTCCTGACACGGACGCCGGGGCTACAAATGATGCAAGTGGTGGCTACCGTCACTGGATGTTCCTGAAATCTTATGGCACGCTGTACGGCTGTGGTTATATTTTTGAAGACGTAAAGATGCAGCCAGATGATTCCCACACCAGCATGTCAGATGGCTCAGGGAAAGCTTCGCCAGAAGCACCTGTCCCTTCTGCTCAGGGATCTTCTGAAACAGAAACAACCGTCACCACTCCTGACACGGACTCCGGGGCTACAAGTGATGCAGGTGGTGGCTACCGTCACTGGATGTTCCTGAAATCTTATGGCGAGCTGTACGGTCGCGGTTATATTTTAGAAGACGTAAAGATGCAGCCAGATGATTCCCATACCAGCATGTCAGATGGCTCAGGGAAAGCTTTGACAGAAGCACCTGTCCCTTCTGCTCAGGGATCTTCTGAAACAGAAACAACTGTCACAGATGTTGACACGGCCTCCTTGCTGACGAACGATCAAGAACAGTCCGACGTCGATCCAGATTCTTCAAACATAGGAACGCTCCAGGAAGATAGTCCAGACAAAGAATTGGACTTAGTTGATCAGCATTAGTGACTTGCATCACTTGTGACGGATACTTTGGCAAGGAGAACTGATTATGTGTTTTGGAGGTGGTGGCGGATCAGCAAAGTGCCCTGAACCAGGGTGGGTTCTTTGGCACCATTGGGACGGTGGCGGGGATTGGGGCTGCTGCGCTGTTTTAGTCGTCGGGGAGCCAGTCTTCTGTCATAATCTGGTCAAACGTCCATGGGCATTGGTCTGGAAAGCTGTTGTTGTTCACAAGATAACGTTTGTTGGTTATGAATAGGTTCATCTGCTCGATAGCTCTTTTTTTAGCTTTAGGGTAACTGTTTGATAAAGACTCGTCCTGCCGGGGTTGTAGGTGTGGGTGTTTTTTAATTAAATCACTAATGTCGTTACGTGCATTGGAAATACTGATAAACCAGCTTCTAAAAGTCTTGGGTTCATACAGGTTTGGGTTAATAACAAAGGTTTGGTAATGATACTTGAGTAAGTGCAATACCAGAGTAACAAGATGAGATTCCAGATTATCGGCATAATCCCCCATTCGTAGCTCCATAGCCTCCAACAAATTGTCGATGTCAAGCTGGTCAAATTGTCGCTGGGCTAGCAAATCCCGTTGCTGTCCTAGCCACTTGTGGTAGTCAGTTCTGTATAAATCAGTCATTGTCTGTCTCCGGTAGCCAGTCTTCTGTCATGATCTGTTCAAAGGTCCACGGGCATTGGTCTGGGAAGCTGCTTCTATCAAGTTTCTGGCTTTCACTACGGGCGTGTTGATTCATCTCCTTAACTGCAAGCTTTTTGCTATCTTGATAAACGTCGGTTATCAGCTCATCAGCCTTGGATTCCAGACAGCGGTCACCCTTTAAATGGCGATTGATCTGAACTCTTGATTGCCCAATACTAGTGACCCATAAATGGGCTACCATACTTTCCACCCAAGGGTCTTTTAACACTCGTTTCTGATAATCGTATTTGAGTAGATGCAGCAACAAGATAGTTAAATGAGACTCAAAAGCCTTGATACTGTTGCCCATCTCGTACTCCATCGCCTCCAGAAGATTGTCTATGTCGAGCTGGTCAAATTGCCGCTGAGCCAGTAACTCCCGTTGCTTGCTGAGCCATTGGGTGTAATCGGTTTTGTATAGGTTTTCCATAAATCACCTCCATTGCCCTTCCACTGTAGGCAAATAGCAGAAGGGAATCAAAATGAATTACCAAAGCACAGATGCCTTTGCCGGGGGCTTTGCCCGTGGTTTTGGACTGGTCAATTCGGCCATTGATGCCAAGGAGAACCGTCAGTATCGAAAACAAATGATGGGGATGCAGAAACTAAGTTTAAGCAACTATTTTCAAAGAGAAACAAAGGCTCTAGTCTATGCTGTTTATTTTCATTGAACCGGTACCTCTGTCATCTTATGCAACAGAAGCCTATCGTCATTTTTGACTCCGGAGTCGGAGGTCTCAGCATCTACCAGAAAGTCAGGGAGAAACTGCCGTCTCTGTCCGTGATTTACTGCTCTGACAGTGAAGGTTTTCCCTATGGCCCAAAGTCTGAAAATGATGTGGTTGACCGAACTCTTCATTGCCTGTCACGGCTGGTTAATAACTTTCACCCCTCCCTGGCCATCATCGCCTGCAATACAGCCAGCACAGTTTCTCTGCCCAGGGCCCGCCAGCTGCTCGAAATTCCTGTTGTTGGCGTTGTGCCAGCCATCAAACCTGCCAGCCAGACTTCAAAAAAACGCTGCATTGGCCTTCTGGCCACGCCGGGAACCGTTGGAAGAGAATATACCAGTCAGCTGATCCATGAATTCGCAGGAGACTGTGAGGTGATTCGGGTAGGCAGTAGTGAACTGGTGCACCTTGCTGAACAACATCTGCGCGGTGAAAAAATAAACCCTGATGATCTGAAAAAGATTATTGAACCGCTGTTCAATGGCACTAACTGGCCAGACTGTATCGTTTTGGGTTGCACCCATTTTCCATTGGTTCAGGAACTTCTGGATTCTGTCGTACCCGCCCCCGTTACCTGGATTGATTCCGGTGAAGCTATCGCCCGCAGAGTGGCCTCTTTGCTGGAGGTGCATTATTCCCATCATGAAGGGCCTGTTGAACATCGCTTCCTTTATACGGGCTCAAACAAATCAGTCACATCATTGCTGCCTGCCCTGGAAGCCATGAATTTTTCGGAAATAACCTGTCTGGACTGCCTGACCGGGATTACCCCGTCAGGCTGACAATCAAAGTTCTCAGAAATGTTGTAATACTCAGTGGCATGCATCAAAGGATACATGGGTCTGTTTTGCCTGCCTGCTGTGATCCGGATTCTCGTCTACGCTCAATGCCATGAGTTCATTATCTGTCAAAAACCAATCAGCAGTTTTCAATCCATTTGATACCTGAAAGGCGATGTTATGTTTATTCAAAAATTAAGATATTCAAATTACAGTCTGGTGTTGATGCTCATCATGCTGCCACTTGTTTCACCTTATGCCCGTTCTTCTCCATATTTAAACTCTAATTCCTGGCTACAATCTCTGGCAACCATGTTTGTTCTCCACTCCGCTATTAACCGTCCTGACAATCAAAATAGCGGCTTTGCAGATGCCAAAAATCTTAAAACTTGCGAAGGTAGCTGTCAGTTTGAGCCACAGTTGCATGAATATTTTAAAGGCACAGTTGTTCTTTTTGTCAGGATTGATCATGGCCCTTGCCCGACAGGGAATTTTGATGAAAAAGAGGAGATTTGGTTTGGGCTCTGGAATCGTCAATATAAGTGGGTCGATTTTTTTATGATGAAGTTAGAAAATCATACATTGGATACAAGAAAAGGTTACGAAGGACGGTTTTCTTATTCTTACAAAGGAGATGCGGCAGGCGCTAATCTGAAAATCTTTTTTAAGGATGTACAGCCAGAAGAGGCCGGATTTTATGGCGCACGCATCCGTTATGACTCCTTCCCACCAGTTATGTTCAGCTGCGATCTTGAACTAAGACACATTCATCATGGGCCAGTGAATCCAAACATTGCTGTTCTTGAGGGCAATGAAGCCAGATTCCAGTATAGGTTCAACCCCACTGTTGATAATGAGATACCATCACTGGATTCGGTTCGCTTTGGCCCCCAGCAAAAAAATGGCAGTATCGAAACCTACCTTTATTGGCAGAAAGACAAGGCAGAAAGTATTTCCTATGAAAATGCCGAAAGACAAGTACCGATGAATTTTTCCAGTCCGGGAAACACATCGCTGAGTTTTTCCAATCTGAAAAATATTTCACTGGATCTTTCCAATCTTGGAAACTACACCTTCGCTGTGACTATGCACGGAGTCAATTTAACTGATGCTGGTCGTTATCTTTGTGATATAGAAGTGACACGCTCTCTAAAAACTTTCCACACGCTAACCACAGACCTGGTTGTCAAAGCAAATCTCTCCGACCCTGAGGTGGTAGAAGCATCCACCCAAAGCCCATTTTCGCAAACGCATACTTTCTATCCCGGAGATACCAGAACCCAAAAAGCAGATCTTGCCAATAGACTCAACTCACCCATCGCTATACATCAGCCAATATCTCAAGAACCGCCTCAACAGGAGTGTCTTTATCCCAACCCCGACTGGAAAAAATTATCACGAGATTACAGTAAGGGAATAGAGACAGGAATCGCCGTTGGAATCCCCGTGGGGTTCGTTTTAACTACTATAGCTGCTGGTATTATCTATTATGTTCGCAATTTGCGAAAAAACCATCACCATCATCTTATTGAGGGCGAGTTTATTCCTGGTTATGATGTAATTATGCTTGACACCAAATGATCATTAAGTAACTGGCCAGATACTTATGAACAGAATTTTAACCCTATTCATGCTGCTATTCACTGCAATAACTTATGCAGAATGGATAAAAGTAAACCCGGGCAAATACTCTGACTATTATCATATGCAATATGAACTGAAGTCTGGCGAGTACAGGGTTAACGAGCACTATGGTTTTAACCAGGGTGGTCAATTTGAAATATTGGTGCCCAAAAAATACTTTCCTATACCTGCACCAAACTGCAAAAAAAATATCATTATACGAATGCCAGCTTCAGAGAATGAAGGGCGAAAACGAGCACTGTACGATAAGCTGCTGGCGGGAGAGTCAGTAGTAGTCACATTGGAACTTAACCCTTATGTCAATGTCACCAACGAATCGCCATTAGAATTGGAGTTACAGTACTGTAACGTGTTTTTCAGACAAAAGTGGGGGGATTACTACGACGCACTGTGAATCACGCTACAAAATCAATTGCGGCACTCCTCACCTGAATTAAGGCTGTCGCAAAGCTCTCGTTTCCATGCAGGGACCCACAGGGTCTGAAAACTTGGGAACCAGGGTTTTGCGACACCCTCTTTAGACGGGGGAAGATCCAGGTCGCTGACCAGATGCTTATACCTACAACGGACTCAGGTTAGCGTAAGCCATCATCAACCATTTTGAACCTTCCGAATCAAAGTTGACCTGAACCCGGGCCTGGCCGCCTTCACCCTCATAATTCAGGACCACCCCTTCACCAAAGACATCATGATGAACACGCTGGCCTAAAGCCAATCCATGGTCAGATGTTTGAACAGAAACCGGACGAGTAATTGATCCACCCAGACGCACTTCCTGCATCAGCTCGCCGGGAATTTCCCGAATAAAGCGGGAAGGGCGATTCATGGTGTCACTCCCGTAGAGTCTGCGATTCTCTGCATAGGTAAGATAGAGCTTTTCCATAGCCCGGGTAATCCCGACGTAACAGAGTCGTCTTTCTTCTTCCAGGTTACCTTCTTCCAGAGACATCTTATGGGGGAACAGACCTTCTTCCAGACCGGCAAGAAAAACCAGCGGAAACTCCAAACCCTTAGCTGAATGAAGGGTCATCATCTGAACGCTGTCTGTAAATGGGTCAGCTTGATTGTCTCCGGCTTCCAGAGCCGCGTGGGCCAGAAATGCTGCCAGCGGAGACATGGGCTCTGTCTCTTCATCCTGATCGAAGTCTTCAATATCAAATTCGCTGCAGGCGGTGACCAGTTCCTCCAGGTTTTCTACCCTGGCACGACCTTTTTCCCCTTTCTCTTTCTCATGATGATCAATCAAACCAGAGACGGATATTACATGGTCGGCCAACTCCCCCAGATTCAGCTCATCACCTGAAGCACTCAGGCTTTCTATCAAGTCAACAAATTCACCCAGAGAACGACCGGCTTTGCCACCAATGGCACTGGCGGCAACAACAGTTTTGACGGCACCCCATAAACTCAGGCCCTGTGAACGGGCTGTTTCACGGAGTTTTTCAACGGTTTTTTCACCAATGCCACGAGTAGGAATATTGATAACCCTTTCGAGGGAAGTGTCGTCATCAGGTGAGCTGACCAGTCTCAGATAGGCCAGAGCATTCTTGATTTCCGCCCGTTCAAAAAACCGCTGACCACCATAAATTCGGTAGGGAATGGAAGCCCTGAGCATGGCTTCTTCGAGAATACGGGACTGGGCATTGGAGCGATAAAGTATCGCTATACCACTGCGAGCCATGCCCTGTTCAGAAGCCTCACGAATACGATCGGTGATAAATCGGGCTTCATCCATTTCGTTAAAACCGGCATAAAGCTGGATGGGCTCTCCTTCATAACCGCTGGTCCAGAGCTCTTTACCCAGCCTGTCCGGGTTATTGGCAATCACTGCATTGGCTGCACGCAGGATGTTACTGGTAGAGCGATAATTTTGCTCAAGACGAATGGTTTGGGCTTTCGGAAAGTCTTTTGAGAATTGTCGTATGTTTTCAATACGGGCACCACGCCAGCCATAGATCGACTGATCGTCATCACCGACGATCATCATTTTGTCCTGATCACCGGTCAAGATCCTCAACCAGGCATACTGAATGGCGTTAGTATCTTGAAATTCGTCCACCAGCAGGTAACGGAATCGCTCTTGATAGTGCTGAAGAATATCCGGTCTTTTCAGCCAGAGCTCATGTGAACGTAGCAGCAGCTCACCAAAATCAACAACACCTGTTTGGTTGCAATAGTCATGATAAGCCCGGTAAACATCCAGCATGGTTCTTTCAAAAGGATCATAACCCGGATCGATATAGTCAGGTCTGAGCCCTTCATCTTTCTTGCTGTTAATGTACCATTGGGCCTGACGGGGAGGCCACTTCTGTTCATCAAGGTTCATGGCCTTCATCAGACGTTTGATCACCCTCAGCTGATCATCGCTGTCGAGTATCTGAAAGTTCTCAGGCAAGCCTGCATCCTTAAAGTGAGCCCTCAACAACCGGTGAGCCAGCCCGTGGAAAGTTCCAACCCACATGCCACGAGGTGGAATCCCGAGCAGTTCTTCGATACGGCTTCGCATCTCTGCCGCTGCCTTGTTGGTAAAAGTCACTGCCATAATGGAGTAGGGCGACATGCCTTCAGCCTGAATCAGCCAGGCAATACGATGCACCAGTACCCGGGTTTTACCACTGCCAGCTCCTGCCAGAACCAGCAGTGAACCCGGAGGACTTGTGACCGCCTGTCGCTGGGCATCGTTCAGGGAGTCAATGATAGGGGTTACGTCCATAGACAGCATTCTTTCCAGCTAGATAAAAACCATGCAGTCCGGCTGCTCAATGCGCAACCAGAGCCGTTAAGGAATTGTACAAGGTTTTAGCAACATCGTCGTAAACTCTCGTTTGGACGAAGGTTTAAGACAATTCTGCTAAAAATCACTACCGTGAGACATATCTCACACACTTTGTCGTATTTTTCTCTTGTTCTTCTCAAACATTTTTCATAATTTCGTAACTGTCAGAAAGCATCATAAAAACAATAAAAATCAAAAAGAACAAAGAGGTGCCGCCATGGCTAACAAAGATATACAGCTTAAGAAAGATTATCTTCAGGAAGAAGAAATTGTTCGAGACGATTTACCTAATAAAGGTTCAAAGCGCGCACTGCAGATTCGAAGGGCCCTGGAAGACAGAAAAGAAACCAAAAAACTCAGCTCGTTCTTCGGCGACAGCTACTGGGGTGATGTTTGACCATTCATTTTTTCAGCCCCTTATCAAGGGGCTGAGATTTTGCTGACCATTCCAGATTTTACTTTCCCACCGCTTTCTCTATCGCAATCCTGATATAATCTGACTCTCTTGCCGTTGTCTGTTTAGCAGCCATTAACCATCTTATTTGCGAGCTAGAAAACAAACAACAAATCGATTTGTTAGAAAAACACGGGCATTTACTACCAGAAGTGTTATAGTATAACGTTTTTTTTAGATACTAATACAGTTGCCTCCCTATGATTTCCTCAAGAAAACCAAAGATAATACTCTGGCTGGCTGGCCTTTTTCTCTCTTTGTCGGTCTGGAGCAATGAACCGCCCAAAGTACTGACCTCTATTAAACCTTTACAACTGATTGCGGCTTCCATCACCGAAGGTGTTACTTCTGCTGACGTGTTACTTCCTGCTGGTGCTTCTCCCCACAGTTACAGCCTGAAGCCTTCAGACGCCAGAAAGCTTTATGAAGCCGATTTTGTTTTCTGGGTCGGACCCGATATGGAAGTCTTTCTGGATAAAACCCTGTCAGGTTCAATAAAAGCGACCTCCGTGCCTTTAATGCAGGAAAGTGAGTTAAAGCTTCTGAAAATTAATGAAGGCGAAGAAGAGAACCATGATAATCATGGTGGAGAAAACCACGATGATCATGCCGGAGAAGATCATGATGATCATGAGAACCATGATGACCATGCCGGGGAAAGCCATCATCACCACGGCGAGTATGACGTCCACATCTGGCTAAGCCCCGATAACGCCATAGCGATAGCCAAAACCCTGTCAGAGAAGCTGAGTGAGCTGGACCCTGGGCATAAAAAGCAATACACAGATAATTACAACGCATTCAAAAAAGCGGTACAGGCAGCAGATAAGCGCAACATCAGCAAACTGACTGACTACCATAATCAGCCCATGTTCGTTTTCCATGATGCTTATGGTTACCTTCAGAAGCATTACGAGCTGAATATTGTCGATCATTTCACTGCAAACCCGGAACAGCAGCCGGGTGCGAAACATCTGACTCATCTGCAAGAGAAGCTTAAAAAAGCCGGTAATAGCTGCGTTTTCCGTGAACCGCAGTTCCAGCCTGCTTATATTGACAGGATCATTGAAGACACCAACGCCCATGTTGCTGTGCTCGACCCTCTGGCCACAGATGTCGCTGTCGGCCCTGATGGTTATATCGAGTTTATGGACAGTTTGACCAACACCATCGTCAGCTGCCTGAAGCAGTAATTACAATTTAACAAGAGCCCCGTTAAAAAGAGCCCCGTGAACCTGCAATTGACAGGTGATCGGGGTATTTACTGAAGCCTGAGCCCCATAAAACTGCCACCAAGAAACGCGGCTACTGCCAGAAAAGGCAGCAGGGAAGCCAGCAGGGTTACCCACATTTTCAACTTTGAACGCTCCAGACGCAGATTCCATCGTTCTTCCGAAAAGGTCTGGTCATCATCCAGCTCTGTGGATAACCCGCAGCTTGAACAGGTCACCTGCCACATTTCAGTGTCCCCAACCATCATGCTGGCCAACTCTGCTTCGCCCAGACAACAGGGACACTTTTCCAGTTTCATAACGCCTCCTTGCATTTATGCACACATCAATGACAGTTTTTTCCACATCTTTTAACAGGTTATCCACAGATAAAACCTTTACTCAAGGATTATCTTATTCATTAGCTGGCCCTAATGTCACACCTCTGCCAGAGTTTCAAATGGCAATATCGCCAGCTAAATGAACACGTATGTTTTGAGTCAGGGCTTGTGTGGCAAATGCCTGAATCACTTGTTTCAGATTTTCTTGCGGCACATAGGCAATAGAAATATGGTTGCTCTGGTGACCCGCCATCAGGTCGTCACGACCCACTCCGTCCAGTACACAGTTCATCAAAGGCCACTCTTTGCAGGTTGCATTAAGACGACGCTGAAACTCTTCCTGAGGCAGTTCGAAGGCCGTACCGGTACCGATATGCATGTGAACGTCTGTACCCTCATAGTGCGCTCGAGCCCACACAAACCTGCCTGCTTTACTCTGGCCGCTCACCGTAGAGCCGCCTAAGGGGAAGTACATGGCAGGCTGTCGGTGACCGATAGCACCGCCGATTCCCCCCTTGATGTGTTCGAAAGGTACAGAGCCGGAAATTTCGAAATCCCAATAAAATGTACCTTCAAACTCACTGCCCCAGCGAATATCGTGCAGCGTTGTCTCCGATGGCAGACCCAGACTGTCGAGCAGGCGAAACAGCATGGTTTGTGGAATAGCGGTCCCCATGTCTACCTCGTTAATGCAGGGAATGGGCTTGCCTTCGGAAATCACGTCTCCATTGTCGTCTTTAATCGGAAAGCGGGCGGTTGAGCCGATGGCACCTTCTGCAAAGTCCGAGGCAGCACAACTGTCTTTCAAACCCTGTTGATACTGAACCCCAACGCTTGTCAGGCCAAAACGTTTGGTCGCACGAGCCATGGCAATCATCATGGCGCACTGCTCTTTTACCTGCTCGCGGGTCAGCTCGGTGGCAGCATCGCTACCAAATTTGAAGGCCATACCGCGATCGACATACCATTGCAAACACTCCTCACGCAGCTCTTCTGAAACAAGACTCATGTCGTGCAAAAGCGCGGACTGGGATAATGCCTCAATGGGCATACCAATCCTGACCAGGCATTCATGTGGGAATACGCCGTTCATCATGCCCATGCAGAACATGTCGTAAAGTCCCATAATCTCCTTGTTTTCGAGAATGTATTCTCCCACCTGCTGACCTATTTTACCGGCTTCAGTGCCAGTCACAGGGTGTTCTTTGGTGATCTCTTTCAGGTAGGAGGTATCGTGTTCAATCTGTCCGCTTTCCAGCCAGGCTTGCAGACCCATGTAAAAGAAATCATCATCAAAGTTTTCGGACCACAGGCGGCTGTAATCTTTGCCAAGACTGGTCAGGGTGCCAGCCATACACAATGCCCCCACCAGACCGGGCCATGTGCCATCGAAGTTAGCCAGCAACAGGATAGGGCCCCTGTGATGAACCAGAGAGGGTGCTATGTGATGCGAGTATTGCCACGCGGTCATCAGCACAATAACCGGAGCCTCAGGGTTAATCGAGGCCAGAACATCAGAGCCTTCACGCTGGTTGCTGATGAATCCGTGTCCCTGTTCCTCTTTTACGGGATGGGCGCGGCGGGCACTGAAATCAAACTTCTCTTTCAAGACCGCCTCCAGTTTTCTCTCAAAAGACTGCTGAACATCCCAGCATGTCTGATTCGCAGTATCCCTGAGATCGCCATTTGCAATAACAAAGACTTCTTTATTTTGCAGGGCAACAGGTTGTCTTTTCTCAGGCAGGGTCAGGGTTAAAGCAGTCACAATTTAAACCTCCTTAGGCCGTCTTTGTCTGATTAAAATTCACTCATAATGTTTTTGTACTTCATCTGGTCTTCGAACATTTCTTGAAAAACCTTGTACTTGGCATCATGAAAAGCCCGGGTTGATGTTTGGGGTTTGATAACCTTGCCTGTGGATGACATAGCGGACATGGCATCCTTTAACCCGGCAAAATCACCGCAGGCCGTTGCCGCCAGCATGGCAGAACCAAGGATCACCGCTTCGTCCTCTTTACTCAGGATGATTTCGCAACCCGTCGCATTAGCGTGTTCACGAAGCCACAAGGGATTTTTTGTAACTCCGCCACACATATGTATGCGATTTATTTGATGCCCGGCATTGTTCATTGTCTCAATGATATGACGTGTGCCGTAGGACACTGATTGGATAGCAGCCATGTAAATTTTAGCCAGTTCGGTCAGGTCCTCATTTAATGACAAGCCTGAAACCATGCCTTTTAAATAAGGGTTAGCCCGAGGTGAACGGTTGCCATGATGGTAGCCCAGCAGATGGAAATGGGCGGTAAAATGGGGATTTTCAGACTCAAGGCGGGCCACCTCTTGGTTCAGAATCTCATATGTACTGCGCTTTTGCTGCTCAGCCAGTTTCATGAGTTCAGGATAAAAAGCATGGTCGCGGATAACGTGGTCGATCAGAGAGCCGACGGCCGACTGTCCTCCTTCATTCAGCCACAGGCCCGGCACCATAGCACCCCAATATGGTCCCCAGACACCATCAACAAAGACAGGTTTGCTGCTAACGGCCATATGACAGGAAGAAGTTCCGCCAATAATGGCCAGTGTTGATTCAGGCTGGTCGCCAATAATGCCAAGCCCTCCTGCATGGGCATCAATCATGCCAACTGAAACGATGGTACTGGTTGTCAGCCCCAGCTCTTTTGCTGCTTCATCAGTCAGCTGTCCAGCAGGCGAACCGGGATCAATGATTGTCTGACCGATTTTTTCATCGACAATCAGGTCTTCCAGATCCAGCTGCTGAAACAGAGAGGTATCCCAACGTTGGTCGTGGGCAAGATAAGTCCATTTGCACACCTTGGTACAAGTGCTCCGAAGGTCCTTGCCACTGGAGCGGTAAACCAGGTAATCCGACAGGTCGAAAAAACGTGCAGTGCGTTCATAATGCTTCGGCAGGTGACGTTTTAACCATTTCAGTTTAGGCAGTCCCATTTCGGGGCTGACTTCGCCACCGACAAACTTCAGAACCTCACTGTTGGTGGCATTGATTTCGGCTGCCTCGGTTAATGCCCGGTGATCCATCCACATGATGATATTCTGATCATCCCGTTCTGTGGGCGAAACGGTCACAGGGTTATTATTTGCATCAACAGAGACCAGGGAACAGGTTGCGTCAAACCCGATGCCCTTTACCTGTTCCGGATTGATAGCTGAATCCTTCAAAACGGTGCTTACAACCTTGCAGACCTGTTCCCAGATATCAGACGACGATTGTTCAACAAAGTCTGCGGCAGGGCGAAACTGCCTGATTGGACTGACGGCCAGGGCAATTTTCTCTCCCTTTGCATTGAACAATCCCGCCCGGGCACTGCCGGAGCCGACATCGACGCCTATGTAGAAATGTTGCATAAGTTGTTGTCAGAGAACCCTCGCAGATGACTTCGGGGATGATGAATGTTTGGCGCGTATATAGGTTCCTGACATAGACACACAGCTCCTCGGGCTATTTTGCTGAATCAATATTAGGCTATAAAACAGACAGCGTATTTTTATTACGGAATCTATTGTGATGAGACTGAATCAAGATCCAAATGTATTACTCATGGGCCACCCTCTGCTGTTTCAGGAACAACCCCAGGTCGACGTCAGAGAAATAACTTCAGATGACTTTCAGCACAACCTTGAGATTCTCAAGCTGAAGCAATTAAGTACCCTTGGAGTAGGACTTGCCGCCCCCCAGATAGGTTGGCCCGCCCGTGTTCTCAGTGTTGGTATTTCAGAACTTAACCGGTTCAGATATCCACAGGCTCCGGACATCCCTTTTGCATTCTGGATCAATCCACAAATCACCGATTTCAGTAAAAATACCTGCTGGACCTGGGAAGGCTGCCTTTCAGTTCCGGGCATGAGAGCCTGGATTGAGCGCCCTGAAAGCATCACAGTGGTTGGATATAACGAACACGGAGAGCGGCAGGAAAGCAACCTTTCAGGCTTTACTGCCCGGATAATGCAGCATGAACTGGATCACCTTAACGGGAAGCTTTTCCCTGTGAGGGTGGAAGATAAAAGTCTGATAATTCCCAATCAGTCGATTGAGTATCAGGAAGAATGGGCAGAAGGCTGGCCAACAGAAAATGCCCGCAAGACGACGCGCGGCCAGATTTCTAATAGGTGCTGATAAAACTAGAAGATCTCATCGCCGCCATCAATCAGATGGGTCGTATCATCCTGATCACGTAACTCTTCACGATACCGGCGACGGTTCAATAACTTCTTCTGAACCGGATCTGGCAGCTCGGTAAACTGAATGATCTGCTTATCAATGAGCAGGTCAATCAAATCTTCAAGTACCCGGATAAAGTCGGCATCCGCCGCCTGCATGACCTTGCCACCGATGGTCGGGTTTCGTTGCAGGAAGTTATGGACGGCTTCATCTTCAAGATTGACGATTTCCCAATCGTCAGTCAGCGGCTGGTCAGCAACCGCCTGAATTTCACCTTTCTCATCTTTGAGTGCGTATAGCATCCTGCTGCTCCTAAATACGCCGGTTGATAGGTAAAGACTCTAGCAAATCGGATATCAAACCCCGGCTGATATCAAACAGATCGTCACCCTGCAAGCCTTCACTGGCACCGTTTATATCCCAGATCACTTCACCACTGCGGATATCAATAACCGTCAGTCCCATAGAAACATTGGGCCTGCCACTGTCATCGTAGTACCACTCGAAAATCTCACCGGCAATTGCAAAGCTGATATCATTTTGCATAGCCCACTGTTTGCCATTCTGATAGCGATGAGCCGCTTCCAGCGATTTTGAGGCAGTCGTCACTTCTGACTCAGGATACAAGCGGGCTTCTTCAATACCCCGTGAAGGCAAATTAACCATCAGTATTCTTTCTACCTGAGTAGTGATACTGGAGGCTTCGCTGTGATTGATAAAAGGCAGGACGGCCCAATTAGCGGTACCTGGCAGACCTTCACGATACAGACCTGAAGAAGCGGCCGTACCACCCAGACCACCTGAGTCATTAAAACCTGCATACTGACAGCCTGTCAGGGCCAGCACTGCAGTTAGAATCAGTATTAAAAATCCGGGCCTGGCTTCATTGAACATAATCTTTAAGTTCTCCATGGTTCAACCTTAACCATTGCAGGGCAACGATAGCCGGAGCGTTGGAAATACGACCATCTTCAACCATCTGCCAGGCTTCTTCTACTGCCAACACATGCACTCTGATATCTTCGCCTTCTTCCGGCAGTCCGTAAACCCCACCTGCCGATGAGGCATCAACAATGCCGCAATAGAGCATGAAACGTTCATTGGTTGCGCCGGGGCTGACGTAAAAATTGGATACCGGTAAAAGATGCTTCACTTCACAATCGGCTTCTTCTTTCACTTCACGAATGGCAACCGATTCCAGAGATTCACCCGGCTCGGATATGCCCGCAACAATTTCCAGCAACCAGGGGTCATCATCGCTCATCAGAGGGCCTATGCGAAACTGTTCGACCAGTACGACTTTTTCCAGAAAAGGGTCATAGAGAAGTACACCCACAGATGGCACTCGCAAAACCGCTTCCCGAACCAGAGTCTTACTCCACCCCCCCTGAAAAAGGGCATGCCTGACTTTATATCGGCATAGCTTCAGAAATCCAGACCAGACTCGCTCTTCACTTTCAACATGAGCGTCTTCGACTCCCAGACCAGATAATTTCATGGCACACCTTATTGATATAAATGATGCTGAAGAATGTAATCATGAACCGAAGGCAAGAGCAAAGCAGCCACGGCTTCCTTGTTGTTATCGTCAGAACTTCCTGAAACTAACAGCTCTCTTACCTGAGTGCTTCGAATATTCTGTCGTTCCAGTGCAGTAAAGACCTGCCAGCGTTGTTCAATCTCTTCAGACCGATAGAAGCGTTTCCAGATCCGGGGATCGGCATTATCGGGCCCTCTGATAAAACCCAGCTGATCCCCGGGGTATTTCTGCTCCAGGAGTTCCAACAAATCAAAGGTATATACCGGTTTTTCGGGATTATCTGCCAGCATTTTCTGCTCAATGTCTGAGACTTCTATCTGACATTGAGGCAGTTGTACCGCATTCACCAGCTGCTGGCACATGGCCACCCGATGATGAAACGGTAACATCGACTTGGAAAAAGCGTGGGCAGCATTGGGCACCAGCAATATCAGGTCAAACTGCTGTCGGGCCTGTTCCAATACATCCAGATGCCCCAACGTCGGCGGATTAAAAGCAGAACCCAAAACTCCTATTTTCCTGGCGGTCATGATGTTGTTTCCAAAATGACACTCTTCGGTACTTCCACTTCGACTGCGATGGGCAGATGATCTGAAATTGGCAGATTCAGTACACCGACCTGATGCACTGTCAGGGAAGGACTGACCAGAATATGATCCAGTGAACGACTGGGACGCCAGCTGGGAAAAGTGTTCAGTTCTGAGTGAACAGCCTGCAAGTCAGTATCTTTCAGGGGTGAGTTGTTTAGCAGTTGTTCAGCGTGGGTATTCATATCGCCCATCAGGATCACATGATTGTAAGTTCTGACCAGATCCCTGATATAAGAAAGCTGATTATTTCTGGCCCTCTGGCTGAGAGCCAGATGCATCATCGCCACAACTAAAGGATCCCCCTGGTCACCAAACTGGGCAACGATAGCTCCCCGTCCGGGAATCAATCCTGGCAGTTTATGATCCTCAAGAATGATGGGTTTGTATCGGCTCAGCAATCCGTTACTGTGCTGCGCCAGTTTTCCGAGATTCCGATTCAACTGGTGATACCAATAGGGAAACTGGCATTTCAGGGCAAGGTATTCGGTTTGATTGATAAAGCCACTTCTGAGGCTGCCACCATCGGCTTCCTGAAGAGCTACCAGATCAAAATCAGGGAGGGCGGCAGCAATCTGATCCAGTGTTCTTGCGCGTCTGGAATGAGGCAACAGATGTTGCCAGCTGCGAGTCAGATAGTGACGAAATTGCTGGGTGTTGATGCCTACCTGGATATTAAAACTCAGTAGACGAATGTGTCCGGGCTTTTGTGATCGGGGGTTATAGACCAGCTCACTGCAGTGAACAGATCCCGGAGCTCTGTCCCTCTTCAAGCGAGAAGACAAGGCCCCCTTGAAAGCTCTAATCGGCATCAGTTAAACCTGAATTCTGGATGCTGGTCAGCCCGGCATCCATTTTGTCGAAGAGGTCAAAATGTTCAGCTTTTTGCCTTTGACTCTTCCTTAACCTTAGGCTTCAGCTGGGCTGCACGCTCATCACGCACTTTCTTGATCAGGAAGTCAGCAATAACGGGCATGTTTTCCAACCCAACTCTGGGCTCAATTACATATCGGCCATCGACTACCAAAGCTGGAACACCATTGAGATGATAACCTCTGATTTTTGCCCCCCCCTGATTCATCAGGTTCAGAACTCCGAAGGAATTATAGAAGCTTGCAAACTGCTTGGAATTAATGCCGTAGCGCTCCTGAAGAAAATTACCCATAGTTTTTACGTCGCCAAGACGATTATTTCTATTCTGGATTTCAACAAAAATACTTTTGTGTATCTCGTTCAGTTTTTTCTCTTCAGGTATCATGGTTTCCAAGGTGTAGTAAAGCTGGGCATGGGTTTTCCAGATGTTTGGACCAAAGAAACCGGGCGTACGAAGAACGCGGGTGTCTTTTTCCAGAGAAGGCTTCCAACGCTCAACAATGGGTTCCAGAGTGTAGCAGTGTGGGCAGCCATACCAGAAGACTTCAGCCACTTCGATCTGGCCTTTCTTCACTGAAGTCTGAACCGGATCAGGCAGTACCCGATAGTCCTGACCTTCCTTATATTTGTCTTGCACAGCAGCCTGCGCCATTAATGGCAAAACCAGAGCCAACCATAAAAATTTCAGTTGTTTTGGCATCTAAAAACACTCCAAGGCTTTTATAATGATCTATCAGAGTGACAAGTTAACAGAAGTCTGGGCAGTGAGTCCAAGCAGAGGTAACCCTCTCTGTTATCCTATCGTATCGATCAGGAAAGATAAGGTATTTTCAAGGCAAATTCTTGTTGAATGTCGGACTATTGATAAAAAATTTTTTACGTTAAAAAGCCCATACAAAGAAAAATTTTTCTACCTTTCTTCCAATCATAAAAAAACGGTTTACAACTTATCATTGCAAACCGTTTTTTGTGCTTACGGCTGAATCGCCAGACATCAGTTCTGCTCAACCAGCCGCCGCTATTGCCGCAGACCACTGATGTAACTCGACAGAGCGTCTACTTCTTTGTTGCTCAGTTTTTCAGCGATGCTTCTCATCACTTTGGTATCACCGTCATTAACACGCTCACCTTCTCGGAAATCACGCAACTGCTTGGCGGTGTATTGAGCGTGTTGACCACTGATTTTCGGGAAGCCTGCCAGGGAATTACCCTGACCCGTTGGAGAATGACAGGCTGCACAAGCAGGAATGCCTTTCTTCTGATCACCAAAGCGGTACAGCTGTTCACCCAGCCCCACCTGTTGAGGATCGGCTATCCCCTTTGGCGCAGGCTGGCTCGCATAGAAAGCAGCAATATCTTCGATATCCTGTTCTGTAAGCTGCCCTACAAAAGGCGCCATTTCCGGAACATTCCGGTTACCGGCTTTAATGTCTGAAATCTGTTTAACCAGATAGCGTTCGCCCTGTCCTGCCAGATTGGGGAAATTGGGCGCCAGGCTTACACCTGTTGCTCCATGGCAGGCGGTACAGGTTGCCACTTTGGCTTTTCCAGCATTTGCATCCCCCTTCGCAAATGCCACACCTGATACCCCCAAGGACACTACCAGACCGAAAATAACTTTTTTCATTAACCTGACCCAGCTACGGCACTTGCCATGAGTGACTGTTATTATCCCAACCCTTCCAGTCAGCTGCTCAGCGTCTGATTGTAAAGGCGGAGACCCCTCTGTCTTTACAAACATCCTCTTTATTCAGCTACTTTTTTCGACCTGTGCTCGGCCTCTATTCTGAAAAAGCTGGATTAAAATGGCTGCATATGCCTCAAAACGATGGCCATTATATACCTTAATGCTATTTTCCGATAGGTCGTTGAGCCCAGTAAATTCGCCAGTGTTCAGACAAACTGTTTTTTTTGGGGGCATTTAGCCTGCGACCAGCGGTTGCCAATTGTCGGCAAATACTTCGCGGCTATTCCATTTGCCCCACAAGTCAAGCAAAATTGCGCCAACTTTTCATTTCTATAGCGAAACTCCCGGACCAGGAGCCTGACCGAGACTAGCGCCCGTAGCGAGGACGGCAGAAAATTGAGGATGAAAATTCGGTTTTGTGAGGAGAATAGCGAGCTATTTGACGAACAAAAGCGGATTTTCAGACCAATTTGCTGCCGCCGCAGTAGGGCAGTCTATTCTCGGTCAGGCTCCTGGGGAGCTACCTGACAGGTCTGACACATGAGTGAAACCAGAACCGGTTTAAATTATCGCAAGGCCAAATTTCTGACCAGCGCTCCCAAGCTGAAACTGTGCCCGCCCGACAATGGCAGGGAAGTTGCCTTTGCTGGTCGCTCCAATGCAGGTAAATCCAGTGCGCTGAATACCCTGACGGGCTCAAAAATTGCCCGTACCAGTAAAACTCCCGGGCGCACCCAACTGATCAACTACTTCAATATCGAAGAGAGCATCCATCTGGTTGATCTTCCCGGTTACGGCTACGCCAAAGTACCGGAAGCTGTGAAAATCGAATGGCAAAAACATCTTGATGATTATTTAACCAACCGGGAATCTCTGGTGGGTCTCGTACTGTTGGTTGATATCCGCCACTCTCTGAAGGAATTTGACCGAATGATGCTCCAGTGGAGCATTGAATCCAGAATGCCACTGCATATTCTTTTAACCAAAAGTGACAAATTGAAGTCCGGTGTCGCAAAACAGGCCCTGAACAACCTGAAAAGAGAACTCTCGGAATATCCGCAAATTTCGATACAACTTTTTTCTGCCCTTAAGAAAACCGGTGTTGATCAACTGGCACAACGTCTGGATACCTGGTTGCTGTTGGATGACGAAGCGCTGGAATAAAAAAAGCTCCAGCCAACGGGGGAAGATGGCTGGAGCGCCAAGCTCCTTGACAAGGAGAGATCAAACACACAGATTGCAGTGAGAGAAAAGGGAGGGGAATTTCTCTCACATCGGACTATCGACCCGAACAGAAACCTTACAGTTGTAAATCCAGCTTCCAAACGAGACTCGTCCAATGCCTGACGCTCTTCGAGGCAAAAAAAAACCAGTTACCAAAGGGGGGGGCGGTAACTGGTTCATTGCAGGCTTAGTCGGGGAACACAGCACTGCTTTAAATACCAACACTAAACACACACAACATACACAACATACACACAACACACACAAAACACACAAAACACACAAAACACACACAACACACAAAACACACACAACACACACACAACATACACACAAGGACTTGGTAACAAGGTTTTGCCTCGCTATACAACTTTTGACAACTGAATTTTTAAAAAGTTCCCGATAGATGAAAATATTTTTGATTTTTTTTCTGACAGGTCATCAGGAAAAAAAAACCGGCTACCAAGGGGGGAGGTAACCGGTTCCTCGCAGACTGTGTCGGGAAACACAGCGTTGCTTTTATTGCCAACACTAAACACACAAGGAGTTTGCAGAAAGGCTTTTCGCCTCCCTACATATACTGAGACAATCAAAATTCAAAAAAGTTCCCGAAGATGTGAAAAAAAATAATATTTTTTTCACATCTTCAAATCTTTCGTGGAAACATTACCCTCATTGATGCATCAGTGAGCTTCATCCCAGTTGTATCCGGAGCCCGCTTCTACCACCAGGGGAACCTTCAGGTCTGCAGCCTGGGACATTTTTTCCACAACACCGGCTTTTACGATCTCCAGCTGATCCTCTGCTACTTCCAGCACCAGCTCATCGTGGACTTGCATAACCATTCTGGCATCCAATTCACTCTCTGAAAGCCACTGATCCACATGAGCCATCGCTCTTTTTATGATATCTGCCGCTGTTCCCTGCATGGGGGCGTTGATCGCAGTCCGCTCCGCTGCCTGACGACGCATACCATTGCGAGCATTGATTTCGGGAAGGTAGAGCCTGCGTCCAAACAAGGTCTCAACATACCCTTTTTCTTTGGCAGACTCTCTGGTTCGGTCCATGTAATGAAGCACACCAGGGTAACGATCGAAATAAAGGTTGATGTACTCTTGTGCTGACTTTCTGGAAATACCCAACTGTTTGGCCAGTCCGAAAGAAGACATTCCGTAGATTAGACCAAAATTAATCGCCTTGGCACTTCTGCGCTGCTCTGAAGTGACCTCATCCAGCGCAACGCCGAAGACTTCCGCAGCTGTGGCTTTGTGAATATCCAGACCCTGCGCAAAGGCTTCCAACAAACCGGCGTCATCAGAAAGATGAGCCATGATTCTCAGCTCTATCTGTGAGTAGTCAGCAGCAATCAATTGATAGCCTTCAGGAGCGACAAAGGCCTGGCGAACCTTGCGTCCTTCCTCGGTACGAATAGGAATGTTCTGAAGGTTAGGATCAGAGGAGGACAAACGACCGGTTGCTGTCACCGCCTGATGATAAGAAGTATGAATTCGCCCAGTGGCCGGATTGATCATCTGGGGCAGCTTGTCGGTGTAAGTCGACTTCAACTTGCTAAGGCCACGATGTTCAATCAGAAGTTTTGGCAGGGGATAATCCAGTGCCAGCTCCTGAAGCACTTCTTCAGCGGTGGAAGCTTGCCCCTTCGGTGTTTTCTTGATGACCGGCAGACCCAGCTTCTCAAACAGAATCGCCTGCAATTGTTTGGGAGACGCCAGGTTGAAAGGCTCTCCCGCTGCATCATGAGCCTGCTTTTCAAGCTCATGTAGACGCTCGCCAATCTCCATACTCTGCTGCGCCAGCAGGTGGCCATTAACTCGGGCTCCCTGCCTTTCCATCCGCGACATAACAGCTACCAGGGGCATTTCTATATCACGAAATACAGAGTACAGAGACGGCTCATGCTCCAGTTGAGGGGCAATCGTTTCATGCAGTCTCAGGGTAATGTCGGCATCTTCCGCCGCGTAGGGCGCCGCTATTTCAAGATCAATCTGGTTGAAAGTGAGCTGCTTTTTACCTTTGCCTGCAATCTCTTCAAAAGAGATGCATTGATGGTCGAGGTACTTCTGAGCCAGGCTATCCATATCATGGCGGGTAGCGGTTGAGTTCAGCACATAGGACTCAAGCATGGTATCCCAATGGATACCTTCCAGACTGATATCATAGTTAGCCAGCACACTTTTATCGTATTTCAGGTTCTGGCCTACTTTTTTCTTTTCAGGATTCTCCAGTAGCGGTTTTAGCTGCTCCAGCACCCAGTTTCTATCCAGCTGACCGGGTGCGCCAACATAGTCGTGGGCCACCGGAACGTAGGCGGCCTTACCCGCTTCTACAGCAAAAGAGAGTCCAACCAGTTCTGCTTCCATATAATTCAGACTGGTGGTTTCGGTATCAAAAGAAAACAGCTCCGAGTCATTCAATATTTTCTGCCAGCGGCCAAAAGTCTCTTGATCGAGAACCGTCTCATATTCAGCGTGTACAGCTGGCTTGGCCGACCCAGTTTCTACGCCTCCGTCCATGTCTTTTTCCAGTTCAGCGATCATGGAACGGAATTCATACTCTTTATAGAGAGTCAGCAAAGCATTTTTATCTACCGGTTCCGCTTTCAGGTCCTCAATTGCAACAGGCAGCTGGACATCGGTTTTGATAGTGGCCAGATCCCGGGAAAGCCGCACAATATCCTGGTGCTCTTCAAACTTGGGAGCAAAATTTTTGCTGCCCCTGAAGCCCAGGGCAGGGACTTCATCCAGACGTTTGGCAATCTCGTCAATACTGCCAATCCCCTGTAACAGAGCCAAAGCGGTTTTCTGACCAACCCCTGGCATGCCGGGAATATTGTCACTGGAGTCTCCCATCAGGGCGAGATAATCAATAATCAGGTGCGCTGGAATACCAAACTTGTCCACAACGCCATCCAGATCAGTACGGGTATCGTTCATGGTGTCGATCAAAGTGACATGCTCAGAAACCAATTGCGCAATATCCTTGTCACCGGTTGAGATGACGGTAGCAATTTTTTTCTCAGTGGCTTCTCTTGCCAGAGTGCCAATGACATCGTCTGCTTCCACACCCTCAATCATCAACAACGGCATACCCAGGGCTCGAACCATTTCGTGAATCGGTTGGACCTGTGAGCGCAGATCGTCCGGCATAGGCTTGCGGGTTGCCTTGTACTCCTCGTACAGATCATGCCGGAAGTTTTTCCCCTTGGCATCAAAGACGACCGCTACAGGACTGCCCGGATACTCCTTAAGCAGACTCTTCAGCATGTTCGTCATCACACGGATAGCACCTGTTGGACGACCGTCTGATGTTCTCAGGTTCGCTCGTTCTGAAGCATGGAAAGCCCGATAGAGGTAAGAAGATCCATCTACGAGCACAAGGGGCGGATTGGCTTGGTCTGACATTGCTGAATTGATCTCTGGTTAAAGAGACTGTCGCAAAAGTAGCATTCAGACATTTATATAACTGAACACCATCGGCTACAGCCTCCCAAATATTGGAGTAGACTGCTATTTTAATCTCTTTTTGCAAACGGACACATGGTTATTACTTGGGGCATGCTATGAAATCAGTAACAGGTTCAATGGCTTTTGCTGCAATCATGTCTTTATTTCTTCTCGGCTGCGCCAACTCTCCACCGTCATCCAACCCGACAGAAGCTGCTCTGGAAAAGCCTCCCAAAGTCGTTCAACCTGAATCGACAACGATCAGCAAGGAAGATTTTGAAAAAATTCCTAAAAACCTGCGTCCGGAAGATCTTGAGCAAAGGGATGACACTACCGTAGTCATTCGTCCCGGCAGCCAAGGAATCATAAAGGAATACCGAATTAATGGCTTTCTTTACGGGATCCATGTCACCCCCGAGTTTGGCGAACCTTACTATCTGGTCGCAGCGGATCATATGGGTAACTTTATAGATCCCACCAAACCCGAAATGCTGATTCCATCCTGGACTATTTTTAAATGGGAGTAGATGGCTAAGCCTTTACTCTCAGTGGGTGCGGGATTCCCGTCAGGCTGCTACCTGTTCACGATTTTGCAATGATTTCTGCTTAAAACGCCTCACTATCACCAAGATTGTCTAACCTGAGTTTTCAACTTACATTCAAAGGAAAACTCGAACATTGCAAGCTGTAAAAAAATTCTTGCTGATTTGGATCGCGGCCTTCAGCAAAGTCAGCTCAAATTGCTACAGCATGGACGAATATCTTGCCTTTTTTATGGCGCACGGGAGAACACTTTTGACCACCCAACAACTTTTTGTTGAGGTCACATCCACGCAAGCAATATACCTCAAAGAAGCGAATGTCCTTCCATTCCCTGACACACATTGCATAACTACGAAAATCCAGGGAGAACAGCTGTGTTTCGGGAACAAGGATCCAGCCCGTGTCCGGCCCCAGCCCACCAAAAGCATCAAGCTCGGACTATCTCCCCAGAGTATTTCACAACTGAAATTCAACGCATCACTCCCATCATCAACTTCAGTGTCCCTTGCCGGGCAGAGTGTATTCCCTGAGTTTGACTCGGGGACTGAAGCTTACAAACAGGGCAGATGGCCGAAGTTATTTCGCAGCTATTGGGAATGCACAGATGGGCAGGTACGTGAGGGTAAACAGGACGGAGAGGATGAAACTATCGAGTGGTATGTCTTTGAAGAGAGTGGGAATGAGCCTGATGACTCCAATGATGCAAATATTCGATATGAAGAGCCAGCTCACGAGGAGACACCCTTAAAGCCTGATACCCGCTACTGCCTGCCGCGCTGTTCCGATGATCAAAGCCAAATAAGCAGAGCCTCGCCCGGTGATGGAAACAGTGAAGGAGCGACAGGCAATGAAGGCCAATCAAGTCCTGAGAATACCAAGAATCAGGAAAATGAGGATGAAGGCACGAGCGAAGACACATCAGAAAACGCGGAGACAGAAGAAAACCATCATGAAAATATCGAGCCTTGCCGTACTTGTGGTGAATCATTTTGTGAGCACCCCGAATTCTACTTTGATACCCCTACAAAAGCCAATTTCCCCGAAGCCGCCTCAGAAACAGCAAAGCCCCATACCTGCATCGCTCCAGACTGCAATCGCCGGTTCACTTCTGTTTCCAACCGAAATGCCCACGCTCGCAGGATACATGGCAGGGAAAAGCCTCATGCCTGCACCGATCCTTACTGTAATCGCCGGTTCGCTGTTATTTCCGACCGCAATGCCCACATTCGTAGGATACATGCCAGGGAAAAGCCTCATCTCTGCACCTATCCAGACTGTAATCACCGGTTCGCTTCTGCAACGGAGCGTGATAGACATATTCGCAGGATGCATACTATGGAAAAACCCTATGCCTGCAGCAATCCAAACTGTGATCGCCGGTTCATTTCCAATTCCGACTGCAACATGCACTTTCGCAGAATGCATAATAGGGAAAAGCCCCATGCCTGCATCGATCCAGGCTGTGATCGTCGATTCGCTTTTATTTGCGACCGTGATGCCCACATTTTCAGGGTGCATGCCAGTGAAAAGCCTTATGCCTGTAGCGAGCAAGACTGTGATCGCCAGTTCGTTACTGCAACCGAGCGTGATACCCACACTCGCAGTAAACATACTATGGAAAAGCCCTATGCCTGTGACAAACCAGACTGTAATCGCCGGTTTGCTTCTTCTGCCAGCCTTAATGCCCACGGTCGCAGGATGCATAGCGAGGAGCCAAAACGCAAACGCCAGAGAATTGAAAATCAGAATCAGCCCGTCAGCTCTGACGAAATTGACCTCCCGCCCGGTTCGAAATGAATACTCTTTCGATTATGGATAGAAGTTTGGTTATAATATAACATCGTTCACCAGCTACCTTTCATTATCATGATCAGTGTCCACCAGCATCACGACCATCATGTGTGTATATCAGAAGCCTTGCAGGAGGCTCGTATACTCTGTCAACAGAGGGGAGTCAGGCTGACCCATCTCCGTGAGAAAGTACTGGAACTGGTCTGGCAGAGCCATCAACCCGTTGGAGCCTATGAGATTCTTGCCCAACTGACGAAGCAGGAAGAGCGGGTAGCTCAACCCCCCACGGTTTATCGCGCCCTGGACTTCTTGTTGGAGCAGGGCCTGGTTCACCGTCTCTCCTCTCTTAACGCTTTTATTGGCTGCCCGCATCCCGGCATAAAACATAACAGCTGTTTTCTTATCTGCGAGAAGTGCCGCGTGACACAGGAAATCGATCATCAGGCCATTAACCAGTCGATTAGCTCCTGTGCCTCTGATCAGGGATTCAAGATCGTTGACACTGCGATTGAACTCACAGGTTTGTGCTCAAGCTGCCAGAAATTCCAAGAGTCATTATGAGTTCAGACCAAGCCTCTGCCTGTAAAAAAACGTCTGGCCATAAAACAGTAACCACAAAGGATCTGAATACACCTATGTCTGAAGAGACGTTAATCAGATTGAACAACATCCATGTTGCGTTTCGGGAACGAGAAGTCGTTTCCGATATTTCTCTGGACGTAAAAGCGGGTGAAATCGTGACCCTGATAGGACCGAACGGGGCCGGTAAAACGACACTGGTCAGAGTTGTTCTGGGCCTGCAGACACCTGATTCCGGTAGCCGGACCATGAAAGAAGGCCTGCGTATCGGCTATATGCCACAAAAATTACATGTTGACGAAAGCATGCCCCTGAGCGTTAAACGCTTTCTTTCTCTGACCGGACAATCAGGAAAACAGATTCGTTCGGCACTGGCAAGAACCGGAGTAACCCACGTCATCAACTCACCGGTTCATTCGCTTTCAGGCGGAGAGCTTCAGAGAACATTGTTAGCCCGGGCACTGCTCAACAAACCTCATCTTCTGGTGCTCGATGAGCCGGTTCAGGGAGTAGACGTCAATGGTCAGAAAGAGCTTTATCACCTGATCACCGAACTCAGAAATGGCAATAACCCTGAGCTGAAAGACGGCTGCTCTGTCTTAATGGTCTCCCATGACCTTCATCTTGTGATGGCCTCAACAGATCGGGTCATTTGCCTTAACCAGCACCTCTGTTGCTCAGGTCACCCTCATCAGGTTCGTCAACACCCGGCCTATCTGAAACTTTTTGGTGGAGAGTCCGAGGAACTGGCTGTTTACGCCCACCACCATGACCACGAACATACTGTTGATGGTCATATCATTCACAAGAAAAACACCGGGAGCACTCATGTCTGAACTGCTCCTTACCGCACTGCTGGCAGGATCAGGGGTTGCTATAGTGGCAGGGCCTCTGGGTTGTTTTGTCGTCTGGAGAAAGATGGCCTACTTTGGCGATACCCTCTCTCATTCGGCACTTCTGGGCGTAGCCCTGGGGCTGCTGCTCGATGTTGATCTTAATCTGGCCATTGTAGTGTGCTCGCTGTTTCTTGCGGTTCTCCTGGTCTCGCTGCAGGAACAACAAAAAATGGCGTCCGATACACTCCTGGGGATTCTTGCCCATAGCAGCCTTTCTCTGGGTCTTGTTGCGATCAGTTTTTCCGAGAACGTCCGGATCGACATGATGTCCTACCTGTTTGGAGACATTCTGGCGACCTCGCCCACAGACCTGTTCTGGATATACGGCGGCGGCGCACTGGTTCTCATCACTCTGGCCCTGCTGTGGCGACCTCTTCTGGCCATGACTATTCATGCAGAGTTGGCCCAGGTTGAAGGTTTTCCGGTGCGAAGAACCAAACTGATTCTGACCTTACTGATGGCCCTTGTGATTGCTGTGGCCATGAAAATTGTTGGTGTGCTTTTGATCACTTCACTGATGATTATCCCGGCCGCAACAGCCCAGAGGTTTTCCCGAACACCGGAACAGATGGCTATTATTGCTGGCATCATAGGCTTGCTGAGCGTGGCAGGAGGACTGACTGCATCCTGGCAACTGGATACACCGTCAGGACCTTCCGTTGTCGTCTGTAGCTTCCTGATTTTTGTTTTGGGTCTGAGTTTCAAACGCAGCTGACCGATGGGCCAGTCCTCCTGGCCCGGAAGCTTGATAACCGATAACAGAGTTATTCCTGGTACAGCTCATCAACACCCACCATTACCCGTGTCAGTTTTTCTGAATCCAGAGGCGGGCGGATAAAGCCGTGGTAGTCCCCCTTTGGATTGATGATGACCAGGTTAGCGCCATGATCCACCAGATAGTATTCATCTTCCGGATCGATGACCGGTGTGTAGGGGATGTTCATTTGCACGGCCAGGTTATGGATAGCTTTCTGGGAGCCCGTCACACCCACAAAATCAGGGTTAAAATGTGGGACATAGCCATTAAGCTTCTCTACTGTGTCCCTGCGTGGATCTACTGTCACCATGAAATAATGCATTTTCTTTGCCATTTCAGGGTTATCGTTCTTCAACAGCTTATCCATCTGGTTCAACTGACCCAGCGTAGTAGGGCAGATGTCCGGACAGAAGGTGTAACCAAAGTACACCAGGGACCATTTGCCTTCGAGATTGGCTTGGGTAAAAGGTTGCCCCTTGTTATCCACCATACCCTTCATTTCAAAGGTGCGTGGCTTGTCGAAAACCACTGTACCCATTCGCTGTAACTCTTCCAGTGTCAACGATGGCTTGTTTGTGTACTTGTAGAACGTCAGACCCATAATGACCGCAACAATGGCCACCAGAATCAATACTGTTTTATTCACGTTGTTTCTGATCCCAGATTCCATGGACAATCCTCTGGAGCCCTAAGCTCATAAAAAAAGCCCTCGGCTCGTATACAGCTCGAAAAAAACTGTGGCTGCTTTCAAGCCTATGCCTGTTAAAGCCACAAATAGAACGTGTAATGATCCACCAGCAATACCACGAAGAGCAACATCAAATAGGTAATGGAATACTTGAACGTCTTGATGGCGGCATGGGGCCTGCTTTCTCGCAACAGAGCAATAGCCCAGTAAAGAAAGCGCCCCCCGAGAATCAATGCACCCGCCAGATAAACAGTACCACTCATGCCGGTCAGGAAAGGCAGAACACTGACCAGAATCATGATCACTGTATACAGCAAAATATGCAGTTTGGTGTATGCCTCTCCATGAGTCACCGGCAACATGGGAATGTCCGCCCTGGCATATTCAGCTTTGCGATGAATAGCCAAAGCCCAGAAGTGAGGAGGCGTCCAGGCGAAAATAATCAAGACCAGCAGCAGGGCGTGTCCTTCAAAGTGTCCGGTCACTGCCGTCCATCCCAGCAGGGGAGGGGAGGCACCGGCAATCCCGCCAATGACAATATTCTGTGGAGTAGCACGCTTTAAAATCAGAGTGTAAATCACGGCATAACCCATCAGTGAGGCCAGTGTCAGCCAGGCGGTCAAAGGGTTGACAAGAAACACCAGAATCCCTATGCCCAGCACACCCAGAGTAAAGGCAAACAACAAAGCCTGAAGTGGCTCAACACGCCCTGTGGCTACCGGTCTCTTGTGGGTTCTGGCCATAACCGCATCAATCTGTCGATCGACCACATGATTGATCACCGCAGCGGAAGCGGCCGAGAGAGCAATGCCCAGATTACCAAACAGCAGAATATCCAGGGGCACCATGCCCGGCGTTGCCAGGCACATACCAATCACTACCGTCAGAACCATCAGGGCGACCACCCTGGGTTTGGTCAGCTCAAGATAATCACGCCAGTGAGCGGATTCCTGCAGGGATGCACTACTGCTCTTTTGAATGACCTTACTCATGATTGAACCTCACTGAATCCTTCAGATATGTTCATACGGAAGTTGAGAGCCACCAGTGTCAACAGCAAAACAGCACCTCCCAGATTATGGGCCACTGCCACTGAAAGTGGCAGGCTGCCCAGGATGTTACTGACCCCCAAAATGACCTGTAGCAGCAGAGCCAGAAGCATCAAAGTGGCCAGCACTCTCAGGCTGTTTCGGTTATTAGACAACTGTGTATTACTATATCGAAGTACCTGTACAAAAAGGAACAGCAGAAACACCGTAGTCACCAGTGCCCCTAATCGGTGTAAAAGATGTATAGCAGTCCGGGCTTCAGAGTCCATTTTTCCACCCAGATAATTCGGACCAATAGACTGGCTGACATTCAAACCGTCGGCAAAATCAGCCTCAGGCAGCCATTGCCCCTGACACATAGGAAAATCAGGACAGGCCAGGGCGGCGTAGTTGGAGCTGGTCCAGCCTCCCAGTGTGATCTGTAAAATCAACACCAGCAGTCCGACAGCGGCTAAGCCTCGCAGCCGATCTCTCTGGCCAGAGGAGGGGAGTTTTGGCCAAACCAATCCGGATAAACGAAGGGTCAGTAAAAACAACAAACTAAAGGTAGCAAAGCCACCCAGAAGATGAGCGGTCACCACCTGGGGCCAGAGCTTTAATGTCACAGTCCACATGCCGAAAGCCGCCTGCAGAATAATCAGCCCCAGAATCAATAAAGGCAGTTTTAATGGCTGTCCCGGCTCTTTCCTGTTCCGGACGGCCTGAATGGCGATCATCAAAACCAGCAGCAGCAGGGAGCCTGCGACATACCGATGCACCATTTCAGCCCAGCCTTTGTCGACCTCTACCGGGGCATGGGGAAAGAGTGTTTCCGCTATGGCTATTTCCTGCGCTGTTTCAGGTACTGTCAGGAAGCCATAACAACCTGGCCAGTCAGGACAACCCAGTCCTGCGTGAACCAGTCGTGTATAAGCCCCTAACCCGACAACCACAGCGGCCAGCAAGGTTGCAAACAGGGAGAGATAAAAACCCGTTCTCTGTCGTTTTGTCTGGCTTCTTGTTTTTTTAATAGACGCTGTCGTCATAGAACACCTTTCAATGTCAGCCGATGTTTGATGCTTTAAGCAACTTCCTTAAGTCTTTTAATAAATCTCCACCGTACTGCCCTGGCTGATACTTCATCATGATATTCCCCAGGGGGTCAACGATGTAAAAGCCATTGGTTGGCCATTCTCTTTTTTCACCCGGGTTTTTACCCAGAGCCTTCAACACCGATTCTTTACGACTGCCTAACCAGATCAGATCAGGGTGTTCGCTGAGTAAACGCTTGTTTAATTCAGGATTCGATGAGGAAGAAATGAACACCCGAACGACCCGGTCACTGTCTCTACCCAGCGCCAGATGCGCCTGACGGGTTTGATAGAGCGCTTCCTGACAGGCCTGATCAGAACAGGCATCGTCACCAAACACCAGAACCCCCCAACGTCCCTCCAGCCCCTGCAGATCAAACATTTCATTATTTTTCTCAAGCGTCATACTCTGGAAGCTGGCAGGGGGTAACAACAGTTCACCTTTGTTCGTACGACCATCCGGCACAAACTGTGTTCCAAAGAAATAAAAGTACCAAGCCAAACCCATTGCCAGAGAAGGCATGAGAATAACCAGAGCCAGTTGCCAGCGACTTTTTGCTTTCTTTACTCTTTTCATTCTTATAATACCCAGTTGATTAGATAGTCACATTTCTGCACTCAAAATATAAAAGGAATCCGGATCATCCCCGGCTCCGTCAAGGTCCATGAGGGCATAACCGAGTTCTCCATATTCGGGAGGTCTCATAAACCGGAACGCTGACGACAACCAGGTTATTTGTGCCGGTGTTTGCAGTGAAATATCACCATCGACCTGAATAGACAGCGGTGTCTCATCCTGATGTTGAATGCCCAATTGAGTAAAAACAAGCTCCCGTTGACCTGACCAATTGCGTAATCTCTGCATAGTCGTCCGAGTCAGACCTGACCAATTGAGTAATCTCTCCATAGTCATCTGAATAAGTGTCCAAATGGGATGCGTCTTCTGATGACTGTAAAGCAGCTTTCCCCGCGTACAGATCGGGAGCATATAGTTAAAAAGAGCAATTCCACCTCCGAACGTTGGCCCTGTACTCGCGGCCAGAAAATTCAATGGAATATTGAACCTGCCATTATCAGTAGTGCACCTGACTATGGGTGTATTCCATCTCATCGCTGAACTGATGGCTAACATTGCAGAGGCCATACTTCCGGGTGAGTATCTGAGCAGTCGGCTTGGTCGTTTACCACTGTTGTGATCGTCTTTCTTTTTTTTCATCTGGGTCGCCATACCCAGATCAAACTCGCTCACTGCCAGAACCGTTTTCTTCTCGCAGCTGCCTCCTTCACAACCTTCAATTTTATAGGCACCAAAGGGCATAGGAGCGCCATATACCAATGTCCGAAGGGCATGCATCGGGTCACGCAATCGGAGTGTATTCGCAATGTCGTTTCCCTTACCCGCCGGTATAACACCGATAACAACTTGTGGTTTACCTTCAAGACCCTGAACCACCTCATGGACAGTGCCATCGCCACCAACAGCAACAATCAATAACTGATCTTCCTGATCGTGTTGCACCTGTTGCCAGTCCAGATATGCCTGCATTGCCAGTTCCGTTGCATGACCCGCATGTTCTGTAAAAAAAACGTTATATGTCGCTTGTACCGCAGCTGCAGCCTGGTCTTGTGAGCCAACTGCTGTATAGTGCTGGTCGACCGCTTCTTCAATTCTGTCCCAGACCCTCCAACCTTTACCATTATTACTGGCAGGATTGACGATAAAGCAGGCGTGACGAATCGTTGCAAATCCATATACAGGAATAAGAAACACAAAAAGCAGCAGGACATATAAATAAAAAACTCGACTACTCACAGTAAACCATCCCCTTTTCTGTCAGTCACGGATACCTGTTTTTGTTGGCATTGATCCGGGCCTGGCGGTGGCAATTGCCATAGATACAAACCCAGCCATTAAAAACCATTGGATAGCTTAGCTGAGGTTTTTCTGAGAAATAGTCTGATAGCCACACTGAAAATTTAAATGGAACCCTGCTTTTTCCTGGCTCTTTAATCCTCCACTTCATCAAGATACATCAGGGCATGACCGAGTTCTCCATGTTCGGGAGGTCTCATAAACTGAAACAACCCCCTCAGCCAGGTCACTTGTGCGGGTGTTTGCAGTAAAATATCACCATCGACCTGAATAGACAGAGGTGTCTCAACCTCGTTTTCAATATTCAGTTGAGTAAAGCAAAGCCGCTGCATACCTGGCCAGTGGAATAATCTCCCAATGGTCATCTTGATAAGTCTCCAAATGAGGTGCGTGCTTGTCTCCATGTTAATCTGAATAAGTGTCCAAACAGGATGAGTCCTGTGCTGATTATAAAGCAGCTCTCCAAAGAATCTGGACGGACCCATATCGTTACAAAGGGTAAGTCCGCCTCCTACCGTCGGCCCTGTCCCCGCTGCCAGAAAATTCAAGGGGATATCATGATAGCTTCCACGATCAAAACGACACCTGACATTGGGTGTATTCCATCTCATTGCTGAACTGAAGGCTAACATTGGATAGGCCATACTTCTTGGTGAATATCTAAGCAGTCGGCTTGGTCGCTCACCACTGTCGTGTTCATCTTTCTTTTTTTTCGTCTGGGTCATCACACCCAGCTCAAACTCATTCACTGCCAGAACCGTTTTCTTCTCGCAACTGCCTCTTTCACAACCTTCAATTTTGTAGGCACCAAAAGGCATAGGAGTGCCATAAACCAATGTCCGAAGGGCATGCATCGGTTTACCCAAACGAAGTGTTTTCGCAATGTCGTTTCCCTTACCCGCCGGTATAACACCAATAACAACTTGTGGTTGACCTTCAAGACCCTGAACCACCTCATGGACAGTGCCATCGCCACCAACAGCAACAATCAGTAACTGATCTTCCTGATCATGTTGCCCCTGCTGCCAGTCCAGATATGCCTGCATTGCCAGTTCCGTTGCATGACCCGCATGTTCTGTAAAAAAAACGTTATATGTCGCTTGTAGCGCAGCTGCAGCCTGGTCTTGTGAGCCAACTGCTGTGTAGTGCTGGTCGACCGCTTCTTCAATTCTGTCCCAAACCCTCCAACCTTTACCATTATTACTGGCAGGATTGACGATAAAGCAGGCATGGCGAATCGCTGCAAATCCGTTTACAGGAATAAGAAATACAAAAAGCAGCAGAACATATGAATAATAAACTCGACTATTCACAGTAAACCATCCCCTTTCTGTCAGTCACGGGTAACTGTTTTTGTTGGCTCTGTCCGGGCCCGACAGAGGCATTTACCGGAGACACAGACCCAGCCATTGAATAACGTAGCCGAGGTGTTTCTGAGAAATAGTCCCACTGCAATACTCAAAATTTACATGGAATCCTGCTTTTTCTTCGCTCTTTCGTCCTCGGCTTCTTCAAAGTACATGTCAAAATAATCGTAATCACCATATACGGGAGGTCTCATAAAATGGAACACTCCCGGCAACCAGGTTATTCGTGCCGGTGTTTGCAGTAAAATATCACCATCAACCTGAATATCCGGAGGTGGTTCCTTCACGTGCTCAATGTCCAGTTGATTAAACTGAGCCCGTTTGAGGCCTGACCAATTGAATAATCTCTGCATAGCCACCTGAACAAGTGCCCAAAAGGGGGGATCCCACTTCTCACCATAAAGCAGCTCCCCCTGCGAACTGTCTGCTCTGACACCATCCTGAAGGCCAAATTCGCCTCCGATTATAGGCCCCGTGACCCCTCCGGCCAGTATATTCAGAGGGATATGGAATCTGCTACCCCCATTAATGCTGCACTTGACCATAGGTGTATTCCATCTCATTGCTGATGCGAGATCTGAGAGTGGATAGATCATATTTCCGGGTGAGTAACTCATCAGTCGACCCGATCGTTCACCGCTCCCGTAATCATTTTTCCTTTTTGTTAACTGATTCGTCACTCCCAGATCAAACTCATTGACTGCCAGAACCGTTTTCTTCTGGCAACTTCCTCTTTCACAAGCTTCAATTTTATACGCACCTAAAGGTTGAACGGCTCCATAAACCAGTGTTCGAAGGGCATGCATCGGGTCACGCAATTGAAGTGATCTTGCTATATTGTTTCCCGTACCCGCCGGTATAACCCCAATAATAACTTGTTGTCGATGAGCTTCTAAACCCTGAACCACCTCATGCACAGTGCCGTCCCCACCCACTGCAACAATTAACAACTGATTCTCTAATAACTGCCTGGCCGAGGCGGACTTCAACGCCTTCCTCCCGGCTTCTTTATAATATAATAACTTCTTCTTTAATAATTTATGCTCGTCCCCCTGCAGCTCCTGCTCCTGTTGCTCCCGCTGCTCCTGATGCTCCTGCTGCCAGTTCTGATGAGCTTGCGTTGCCAGATCCGTTGCATGACCTGCATATTCCGTAAAAAACACTTCAAATGTCGCTCGATCCTGAGCAGCAGCCTCGTCCTGTGAGCCTACTGCTGTGAAATAATGATTGACAGCCTGTTCAATACTTTCCCAGACTCTCGCACCCTGTCCATTATTACTGGCTGGATTAACGATAAAGCAGACGTGGCGGATATCTGCCAATATGCTTTTCGGAATCTCTGGATATGGGTTTCCCGGAATCACCGCAAATCCGTTTTTCGGAACAAGAAATACAAAAAGCAGCAGTCCATATAAATAAAAAATTCTGCCAGTCACGTTGAGCCATCCTATTTTCTGTAAGTATCGGGACTTTTTTTATGTGGTTTTTGCCAGCTTCCAGAAGACTGATGTCTCCATCTGCCATAGAACCCAGCATTAAAAACCATTAGACAGCTTAGACGAAGTTTTTCCGTGTAATGTTCAAGCCCTGCTTAACGTTTAAAAAATTCAAGTAAAGTCAGCTCTTCTTCACGACGCATTGCCTCATAACCGAAATCACCGGGTTCAGGGGGTCTCATAAACTGGAATACTTCTGGCACCCAGGTTACTTGTGCCGGGGTTTGCAGCAAAATATCACCGTCAACCTGAATATTCTGAGGTGCCTGACCGTGCCCAATGTCCATTTGAGTAAACCAAGTCTGTTGCAGAGCTGACCGATTGAATAATCTCTGCATGGTCATCTGAAAAAGTGTCGAAATCGGGTGAGCCCTCCGCTGATTGTAGAGCATCTGTCCCTGGTCACTGTTCGGACGCATACCATTAAAAAGTCTCACTCCACCTCCAATCGTTGGCCCAGTTCCCGCTGCCAGCAGATTCAGGGGGATATTGAAGCTGCTACCGCCATCAATACTGCAATCGACTGTAGGTGCATGCCATCTCATTGCTGAACTGAGGGCTGACATTGTATAGACCATTCTTCTGGGAGAGCATCTCAGCAGTCGGCTTGGTCGCTCGCCACTGTCGTGTTCGTTTTTCTTTTTTGTCGCCTGAGCCGTCACACCCAGATCAAACTCATCCACTGCCAAAACCGTTTTCTTCTCGCAAGTTCCTCTTTGACAACCTTCAATTTTGTAGGCACCAAAAGGTGTAGGTCTTCCATAAACCAGACTCCGAAGGGCATGCATGGGATTACCCAAACGAAGTGTTCTTGCTATATCGTTCCCCGTACCCGCCGGTATAACCCCTATAACGACTTGCTGTTGACGATTTTCTAAACCTTGAACCACCTCATGGACAGTGCCATCCCCGCCAACAGCAACGATCAATAACTGATCTCCATAAGCGTGCTGCCCTTGCTGCCAGTTCTGGTATGCCCGAAGTGCCAGTTCCGTTGCATGACCAGGGTGCTCCGTAAAAGACACTTCATATGTCGGCCCTACCAGAGAAGCAGCCTGGTCCATAGAGCCGCTTGCTTTATAGTATTGGTAATGGTCGAGGGCTTCCTTAATACTGTCCCAGACTTTTTCCCCCTGGCCATTATTACTGGTGGGATTAACAATAAAACAGGCGTGGCGAATTTCTGCAAATCCATTTTCCGGAATAAGGAATATAAAAAACAGCAGGCCACATAAACAAAAAATTCTGCTAATCACAGTGAATCATCCTCTTTTGCATCAGCTGCGGACACCTCTTTATGGTGCTTTTGTTGGCTTTGACCCAAGCCTGAACATAGCATCTGCCAGAGATAGAGAAAGAGCAGGACCAGAGCCATCAGGAACCATTGAATAGCGTAGCCGAGATGTTTCTGAGAGGTAGTTTTCATTGTCAGGGGGCGTATCAGATAAGCGCCGGGCTGATTCTGTTCCAGCTTCAGAATATATAGAGGTAGCGTCTGCCCCAATGCTTCCCCCATTCGGTCAAAGTGGATGGCCTGAATACGTTTGGGCCACTCTTCATGCCAGATATCTTCACCCAGCGTGAACGGATTCCCCAATAACCGATAGAGTTTGCCCGTTAACTCAAGTTCTCCATCAGGTGTCTTGATTTCCGGCAAACTGTCTCTGGATTGAGCAGGTATCCAGCCTCTGTTGACCAACAAGTACTGACCATCATTGGCCAGAAAAGGCATGATCAGGTCGTAACCGGCACGACCTTCGTGAATCTGGTTATCGAGAAAAAAAGCCCGACCGAAAATAAAGCGACCACGGACGTTTATTGGCAGATACATGGCATCAGAGTAGCGGCTGATATCAGACAGGCTGAGAGCGGGCATGGTCTGTCGTTCTGCCAGGGTCTGCTCAAGCTCAAGCTTCTCCTGGTATCGGGACATCTGCCAGAACCCCAGTTTGATCAGCAGGGGCAAAAGCAGCAACACCAATAGCGACAACTTAACGCGATAGCTCTTAAGGGATCGATAGCTATACTTCAACATCGGGTGCTCTACCAAACTCCGCTGTTATTCTGATCTGAATGCCTTTAACGTAAGAAAAAACATGTGCGACACAGATTGATTTAACAATCGGTTAAGCAAACCGTTTTTCATCAACTCAGGCATCAGCAGGGAGCGTAATATGTGGTTAAAAATTATTATTGTTGTTCTTTTTCTTGCCGTACTCTTCTGCCTGGGCAGAGGCATGTACTTTCTACTTAAAGGTGATGGCGGTTCCGCCAAACTGGTAAATTCACTCACCGCCCGGGTTGGCCTGACCGCCCTGATCATGTTGATCATTGTGGTGGCCTGGCTGTTTGGAGATGTTCACAGTAACGCTCCCTGGCTGTACCGCTAAACGACGAAAGTCGTTAGTTTCCACCTCTTCCCGGAAATGTCGGGCTCTCCTCATATCAGATAAACAAAGATAAACAGGCCGAGCCAGACCACATCAACAAAGTGCCAATACCAGCTGGATGCCTCAAAAGCAAAATGGTTATCCGGCTCAAAATGCCCTTTATAGATACGAATCAGCATGATCAGCAACATTATGGCACCCAGGGTGACGTGTGCCCCGTGAAAACCCGTCAAAATAAAGAACGTTGAGCCATAGATACCCGCGCTCAGGGTCAACCCAAGCTCATTGTAGGCTTCAGCGTATTCTTCAGCCTGAAAGTAAAGGAAAGTAAAACCCAGAATCAGGGTGAGAATCATCCATACCTTCACCTTGGTTCTCTCCGCCTTTCTGAGGGCATGGTGTGCAATCGTCAGGGTAATACTGGAAGCGACCAGTAACAGGGTGTTCAGCAGAGGAAGATGGAATGGATCGATGACCCCACGGGCTCCCGGGAATGTTTCATTATCCGGGTTGGTCATCAGCGGCCAGTCCGCTTCAAACTCTGGCCAGAGGTGTTCATGAGTGGAAGCACCGTCTCCCTCGCCGGCCAGCCAGGGAACGGCAAAGTAACGGATATAAAAGAGCGTTCCGAAGAAAGCCGCAAAGAACATGACTTCGGAGAAGATAAACCAGCCCATACTCCAGCGGAAGCTGCGGTTCATCTGGTCACTGTAAAGACCTTTGCGGGACTCTTCGATGACATTACTGAACCAGCCAAAGATCATGTAGGCCATGATCAGGGAGCCGCCGAAAAACACATAATGTGCAAACGAATCTTTTACCCCGGCAGACATGTCGTTCATCATCATGCCTGCACCCAACAGCATGGTAAAAAGACCTATCGAGGCAATGATCGGCCACTTGCTCTGGGCCGGAACATAATAGGTACCTTCACCTTCTTGAGCCATCAGAATCTCCTCAGGACGGCAGTGTCCTCTCTCCCATTGTCGTCACATCAAACAAGGTGTACGACAACGTTAGTTTGGTGATATGCCGGGGTAATGCCTGATCCACAATAATTCTAAGCGGCATGATTTTTTCTTCGCCTGCTTCCAATGTCTGGGTGGTGAAGCAGAAACACTCTACCTTGTGCAGATAGTTGGTAGCCTGAAACGGTGAAACACTGGGAATGGCCTGACCGATCATTCGTTCGCTGGTCGGGTTGCGGGCAAAGAACTCCAGCTCGCCAACCTGCCCGGGGTGAACCACCACCTCTGTGACGCTGGGTTTGAAGTCCCAGCTCATCTCAGCATTGTTGGTTGCCACAAACTGCACTTTCACCTTCCGGCTGGTATCCACCTCAGCCGTTTCGGCATTGTAGCGGTATGGATTCGGATCGGTTTTGCCGTTGAGTCCCGTTACCTTACAAAACACGTCGTATATGGGAACCATGGCAAAGCCGAAACCAAACATACCGCCAGCCACCAAGCCAGTCTTGATGACAGTTCTCCGCGACAGGTCGGCCGGGGTATCATCCTTCTCACTCATTACTTCACGTCCGGTGGTGTGGTGAAGGTATGGTAAGGTGCTGGCGAAGGCAGGCTCCATTCCAGACCTTCTGCACCTTCCCAGCTTTGAGCCTTGGCTTTCTCGCCGCCCCTGATGCATTTGATCACGATAAACAGGAACAGCAGCTGCGTGGTTCCAAACATAAAGCCACCGATACTGGCAATCATGTTGAAGTCGGCAAATTGCAGGGCATAATCCGGAATACGGCGAGGCATACCCGCCAGCCCGATAAAGTGCATCGGAAAGAAGGTCAGGTTCATACCGATAAAGGACAGCCAGAAATGCGTCTTGCCCAGCGTCTCGTCATACATATGACCTGTCCATTTGGGCAACCAGTAATAGACCGCAGCAAAGATGGCAAAAATTGCACCGGGTACCAGTACGTAGTGGAAGTGAGCCACGACAAAATAGGTGTCGTGATACTGGAAGTCAGCAGGGGCAATAGACAGCATCAGCCCAGAGAAACCACCAATGGTAAACAACACCACAAAAGCAATACTGAACAGCATGGGGGTTTCAAAGGTCATGGCGCCCCTGAACATAGTGGTAACCCAGTTAAAGACCTTCACTCCGGTAGGCACAGCAATCAACATGGTGGCGTACATAAAGAACAGTTCACCCACCAGCGGAATACCTACGGTAAACATATGGTGCGCCCAGACAATAAACGACAGAAAAGCAATACTTGCGGTGGCATAGACCATTGACGTATAGCCAAAGAGGGGTTTTCTGGCGAATGCTGGCAGAATGGCTGACACAATCCCGAAGGAAGGCAGGATCATGATGTACACCTCCGGATGTCCGAAGAACCAGAAAATATGCTGGAACAGAACAGGGTCGCCACCACCGCCGGCGTTAAAGAAACTGGTGCCAAAGTGGATGTCCATCAGCATCATAGTCACAGCACCGGCCAGTACCGGCATAACAGCAATCAGCAGATACGCAGTAATCAACCAGGTCCATACAAACAGCGGCATCTTCATCATGGTCATGCCGGGTGCCCGCAGGTTCAGAATGGTGGCGATGATATTGATCGCCCCCATGATGGACGAGATACCCAGCATGTGGATGGCAAAGATAAAGAAGGTGGTTGACGGCGGTCCATAGGTGGTTGACAGCGGTGCGTAGAATGTCCAGCCAAAGTTTGGACCGCCGCCTTCCATAAACAGTGTGCTGATCAGCATCACGGCTGCAAAAGGCAGAATCCAGAAGCTCCAGTTATTCATTCTTGGCAGCGCCATGTCTGGCGCACCGATCATCAATGGAATCATCCAGTTAGCCAGGCCGACAAAGGCAGGCATGACCGCACCGAATACCATGATGAGACCGTGCATGGTGGTCATCTGGTTAAAGAAGCCGGGATCTACGATCTGCATCCCTGGTTGAAACAGTTCCGCCCGGATCACCATCGCCATAGCACCGCCGGTCAGGAACATAATAAAACTGAACCAGAGATACATGGTGCCAATATCTTTATGGTTCGTGGTTAGCACCCAGCGCATCAATCCCCTGGCAGGACCGTGTTGGTCATGATGCTCGCTTGGCTTGTCATTTGCGCATGTGTCTGTCACAGCAGTCATGGTTGCATTCCTCACAGTCCAGCCTGATGTGTATTAGTATTCGGCTCATTCACCGCTGGCTTACTGACGGCAGCAGACCCGCCTGAAGCTTCAGCATCCGTCGCTTTGTACTCCCCGGTATTTTTGTATTCCAGAATCTGCTTCGGCGTGACCAGATCACCGGTATTATTACCCCAGGCATTTCTTTCGTAGGTAATGACTGCCGCCAGATCGACTTCGCTCAACTGGGCAGCAAAGGCCTGCATGGCGGTACCCTTCTTGCCGTTCACGACAATATCGATATGCGCTTTGACCTGATCTTTCTCAACAGCCATTTTTGATCCTTTGAGAGCAGGAAACAGGGGCGGCATACCCTCACCATTGACCTGGTGACAGGCCGCACAGACTCTTTCGTAGGTGTTTTTTCCGCGCTCCATCAGCTCGGCCATAGTCCAGTTTTTACTGGTTAACTCACGCTCTTTAGCGGCCAGTGTTTTCTTCTCTGACAACCAGTCTTCATAGTCATCCGGTGACCTGACATCCACTACAATGGGCATAAAGCCATGATCCTTCCCACACAGTTCTGCACATTGACCACGATAAATTCCGGGACGTTCGACGTTGGTCCAAGCTTCGTTAATAAAACCCGGAATAGCATCCCGTTTAACGGCGAATGAAGGTACCCACCATGAATGAATAACATCTGCGGCAGTAACCAGGAAACGGATCTTTTTACCCGCAGGTAATACCAGTGGTTCGTCAACCTCCAGAAGATAGTTGGGGTCTTTGCTGCGAACGTTATAAATCTGTTCCGGTGTAGTTTTGAGATTACTGAAGAAGGACACTCCTTCTCCCAGATACTCATACTGCCACTTCCATTGATACCCGGTAATTTTGATATCAATTTCAGCTTCATCCGTATCGTAAATATCAATCAGTGTCTTTGTTGCCGGAATCGCCATGCCCACCAGAATTAATAGTGGGATGGTCGTCCACAGTATTTCTACAATCGTACTTTCATGGAAGGGATGGGGCTTAACGCCTCTTGATTTACGGTGCATGAAAATGGAGTAAAACATAACACCGAATACCACAATGCCAATGACCACACAGATAATAAATATGGTCATGTGCAAGTCGTAAACCGAACGACTGACTGCCGTAACCCCCTCGGTCATATTGACTTTCCAATCAGCCAACAGATGGCTGGGCATCATAAAACCTGATAGTGTGGTCAGAAAAACCAGAAAGTATTGACCGTCTCCCCCGGAAACAATAGAAGAGGGTCGTTTTCTGGAAGTTAAACAAGTGGAAGAAACCAGAACTTTTCCTAATCCGAGCGACAATAACGACCGGACTATTCGAAAAATGGCACCATACCGGAACCCCGCCACTGGCACCATCCGGGATGGGCGATATTTACCGCTCATGCTTTTCGTCCCGTTCATGGCAGTTTTTATCAAAAGAAAGAGAGCTAGTGCGTGCTGCATCATTCCCTTACATCCCCTGACTGTCCGCCCAGACAAGGCGGTGACTTATTATTATTGTTCAGCAGACCCAAGTCTTGCTTTCAGAGGCGACGGGGCAGCAAGCATCCGGACATCCCCGAGCAATGCTTACTGACTTGACTAGTTGTCGTTACCGGACAGGAGCCACACAGCATCTTGCCAGAAAAACTGCAATACACTTTAACTATCAGAGCTAACTACCAGAGCTGCTGATTTACAGAGATTTCAGCCAACCGTCTACCTGTTATTTCTTTTTCGCTGTGGAGAAAAAAACAACCCGGTTCAGGCTATCTGCGGAAAGTCAAAGTGCCAATATTCAATCGCAAGAGAGCGCTAAGTAACCGACAACGTCATACTACTTCGGACCCGACCTGCAAAACCTACTGCACAGGAACACCCTGCAAATAACAATACCCGTGAGACGCATTGAGTGATTCATTCAACCTGACAATGATCGCTCATCAAGTATAGTCCCAGAACCTCATTAAACAACATGATTGCACAAAATGAAAAGAGTCTTGTCAAAAAATACCTTTAATAAAAAATTGCCACTTGTCGTTTAAAATAAGGTAACGTGAATTCAATGGAAAAAATACCTATTTAGACTTTCTTCGATCACTCTTACTGGGTCGACACAACTTTGTGACACCTATTACGGATACAAACATCCATTCAGCTTCTTAACGATATATTTTTTTACACCTCGAAGTGGGCAGGTCAGAACCCATTTTTAAAGCCTGTTTAAGCATATGTAGTGTGTCATTTTTTTGACTGCACAAGTGCTTGCACTTTTTCATTTTTGTCGTAATTTACAGTCTTTTTTAAATTCTAATTTAATGAATAAAAGATCTTTGTATTATGAAAAAGAGGTATTTAAAAAAGCTTGAGTTCTTATTGGTACTATGGTCTTTTTAACACCTTCACGGTGACGTTGCAGTACCCAAATTAATAGCAACCGCAACGGAGACAATCATGGACGTAGAGGCAATTAATAATCTGATCGATTGTGCCCGAAAGCATGAAGAGGGCTCAAGCCACCTTCAGTCGCTTGTCTGTCAACAGGTGGAGCAGTTGCACCACACAATCGAACTTCCCGACGACATGGCCAGTGAGACACTGCTGAAGTTTGCAGTTGAATACATTGATCATGTACCTGACTTTCTTGAAGCGCTGGATCAGGCTTCAAAGGAACTGGACATTGAGGCTTTCATTTCCCCTTTTCTAAGCATTGCCGAAGAGAACTTTCTGGCACCGGTTTTGCAGTCCCAAAATAATGTGGGGCTGTTTGATCTGCTGGATAAAGCCTACTTTACGCATCGACTGATTGAGGAAGTAAACGACAGTTACCTATCTCGAATCGGCTCTCCCCTGATCCCGATGAACATGACCTGGGCCAACCTGATCATTCATGCCATTCTGGGTGAAGAGTTTGGCAATGAGCTGGACAAAATCGTTGAGCAGACGGTCAGGCACATGATTCGTTCGCAGGAGCTTTATAACGATCGCATGTTCAAGGATTTCGTCAACAACCGCAATCCGGAGCAGTGGGTAACGGCCTGGTCAAAATGGAATTGCCTGTCCAGCCGTATGGGTATTGAACTGAAGTTTACGTCAGCAGCCTGATCCGGGGCACTGACGATGAAGTAGAGGTTAATGCAGAGGACTGTATTTGAACATCGCTTGTTAAACTCCAATAGCCATGGCGCATTTGCAAAGCAGCACAGCTGTGAGGGTTTATCATAACATCTGATTTCGAACTCAGGGTTGTTGATCCAGTATTCTTACGATCTGAACAGCGCTTTCCTTTTTAGCATCATCATCCGACTTCCTGTCTTCTGGGGAGACCCTCGTCACTGGTGGTTTCCCCGCAAGAGAAGGATCTTTTTCCATCACATCCGAATAATGGCATTCCACGCACTCGCGATAGTTTTCACCGTTCTCGGTGTACATCCTCACCGAATCCTGCTGACCACAGGATGGACAGACGGCTCCGGCAATAAATCTTTTCGTTGTCATAGCTCTGAGGCCTACAGCAAACAGGTGCCACAGCGCATAAATGCCTATAGCACATAAAGAAATACCAAGACCCCGAGATCCCATGATCTCAGAGCCTTTCATTCAAAATTCTCTTTTCAGGCAGAGATACCCGAATGGCGCAACAGAGCATCCACTTCTGGCTCCCGGCCCCGGAAATTTACAAACAGCTCCATGGGCTCCGCAGAACCGCCTTTTTCCAGAATTTCATGCAGGAAAGACTCACCGGTCTGGCGGTTGAATATACCCTCTTCTTCAAATCGGGAGAAAGCATCCGCAGACAATACCTCAGCCCATTTGTAGCTGTAGTAGCCCGCCGCATATCCTCCAGCAAAGATATGGCTGAAGCCATGCTGGAAACGATTGAAGGCCGGAGGCATAACCACAGAGACCTGACCGCGAACTTCATCCAATACCGCCTGAACCGTTTTCCCTTCACTCACGCTTTTTGAAAAGTCTTTATGCAGTTTGAAATCAAACAATGAGAACTCCAGCTGACGCACCATCATCATGGCGGACTGGAAGTTTTTAGCGGCCAGTAATTTATCCAGTTTATCTTCAGGCAGAGGCTCGCCCGTTTCAAAATGGCCGGAGATCAAAGCCAGACCATCTTCTTCCCAGCACCAATTCTCAAGAAACTGGCTGGGCAGCTCGACTGCATCCCAGGCTACGCCATTGATTCCGGATACGGTAGAATAATCGACCCGGGTCAGCATGTGATGCAAACCGTGACCAAACTCATGGAACAGGGTCACAACTTCATCATGGGTCAGCAGGGCTGGCTGATTACCAACGGGTGGCGTGAAGTTACAAGTCAGGTAAGCCACTGGCAGCTGAACTTTGTCGCCAATCCTGCGACGCACCCGGCACTCACCCATCCAGGCACCACCGCGCTTGTGTTCACGGGCATAGATGTCGAGGTAGAAACGACCAATCACTTCGCCATCGCGAATAACATTGAAAAAGCCAACATCTTTGTGCCAGGTTTCAACGTCGGTGACCTTGTCAAAGGTAATTCCAAATAGGCGTTCCACGACAGAGAACATGCCATTCACTACTTTTTCTGACGGAAACCAGGGACGCAACTCTTCCTGAGAAATAGCGTAGCGCTGCTGTCTGAGCTTCTCGCCATAGTAGCCAATGTCCCAGGCCTGCAAATCTTCAGCACCGTGTTCTGCTTTGGCAAAGGCTTTCAGTTCATTCAGTTCTTTTTCTGCCTGAGGCTTGCTCTTACTGGCCAGATCTTCCAGAAACGCAACGACCTTGTCAGTGGAGTCAGCCATTTTGGTCGCCAGTGAGTATTCCGCATAGTTGTTGAACCCCAGCAGTTCGGCCAGCTCCTGACGTAGCTTGAGGATTTCATTAATATTGCCTGAATTATCAAATTCACCCGCATTCGGACCCTGGTCCGATGCCCGGGTACTGAACGCTGTATAAACCTCTTCCCGCAACTCACGATTGTCTGCGTAGGTGATCACCGGAAAATAGCTCGGAAAATCCAGATTCAGCATCCAGCCTTCGCTGTGACCTTTGGACTCAGCCAACTGTCTGGCGCCTGCCAATGCGGATTCAGGCAGGCCGGCCAGCTCTGATTCATCGGTAATCAGTTTGGACCAGGCCATGGTGGCATCCAGAACATTGTCAGAAAACTTACTGGTCAGTTCAGAAAGACGTTTTTGAATGTCGCCATAACGAGCTTTTTTCTCTTGCGGCAGGGCAACACCCGCCAGTTTGAAATCCCGCAGATTATCGGTAATGACTTTTTTCTGAGCCTTATCCAGATTCTCGAACCCCTCTGACTCAGACAGCGTCAGATAGGCCTGATAGAGATCCTGATTCTGACCCAGCCATGTTGAATATTCGGAAAGCAGGGGAAGACAGGCATTGTAAGCATCTCTTAGCTCATCGGTATTGACGACAGCATTCATATGACCCACCGGTGACCAGGTCTGATTAAGCCTGTCTCCCAGACTGTCCATGGGTTCCTGAAGCGTCTTCCAGCTGAAGGTTTGATTTTTATCTGCCAGAAGTGCGTCTACCGCTTGCTCACTTTCGGCAATAATGGTCTCTACAGCCGGTTTTATATGCTCTGGTTTAATCTTGGCAAAAGGAGGCAGTTCGCAGTTTTCCAGCAGTGGGTTGCTCATAATTCAGATGCTCGCTGTTTATTGTCCAAACTGATCGTTCTTTTTATGTCTATGGGTGCAGGATTATCGGTTTTCAAGGACAATGCAATACTTGAAAGCGTTCTGCTTCGCGACAATAGTTGTCTAAAAGGCATAACTTTCTTTCAGTTTGAGCAATTGTTGTTCTAACTTTCCCTGTCTGAGAAACTATTGAGGCATGAGATGAGTCCAACTGTATTCAAGAAGAAGGGGTATCGTTTTTTCTGAGAGATTGAGAAACTGATCAAGGAGAAGCACTATGCCATCATCAACGCATGGAATATGCACTTCCGGAACTGAAGTGACAAATATCTCATCTCATGGCATCTGGCTATTGACCAGTGGCAAAGAGCTGTTCATGTCTTACGAAGATTTTCCATGGTTCAAGGACCAGCCAGTTAGCGCAATCATCAACGTTGAAGAACTCAGAAAAGGTCACTTCTATTGGCCAGATATTGATGTTGATCTTACTGAAACAATGATTGAATCTCCTGACCGTTTTCCTCTTAAAGCCCAGACCAAGAGCAAGCAAAGAAGCCAAACACTATGACAAGCCAATCCATCAGAACCTTCAGAGGTCATACCCCAACACTGGGTGACCGGGTATTTATTGACGAAACCGCTCTGATCCTGGGCGACGTAGAAATTGGTGAAGACAGCTCCGTCTGGCCCATGGCGGTGGTGCGCGGAGATATGCATCGCATCCGCATCGGCTCACGCACCAGTATTCAGGACGGTTCGGTGTTGCATATCACCCATGCCAGCGCTTTTAACCCTGATGGTTATCCGTTGATTATTGGTGATGAAGTGACGGTCGGTCACAAGGTCACCCTGCATGGCTGTACGATCCACAATCGTTGCCTGATTGGCATTGGGGCCGTGGTGATGGATGGCGTTGTGGTCGAGGAGGAAGTGATTGTCGCTGCGGGCAGCCTGGTGCCACCGAGAAAGCGACTGGAAAGCGGGTTTGTATACAAAGGCAATCCAGCCCAGAAGGCTCGCCCGATCACTGAAAAAGAGAAGGCCTTATTCTCTTACGGTGCGGACAACTATGTGAAGTTGAAAAACGAATACCTGGGCCTTTAAAGGTTATTAAAAATAAATTTAATATAATTAAAATTTATTTTCGCCCAAAGTATTACAGACGCTTGAACTATCCAGACCTAATCTTCCCATATCAATACATGATTTGGGGAGATTCACCATGAGCGAAGCCATCAAGCCCATCAACACAGCAGCCACTCAACAGTCCCACTGGATCGCAGACAGCCAACTGGACAAGCAGGAAATCTACAACGCTGAAAAGCAGGCTGAGAAATTTCATGAAAACCTCAGCGCCCAAACCGCTGAACAGCATTCTGGATATATGAAAGATAAACAGGCCAGACTGGCATTGTTGCTGAGCCAAAAGAATTTTGTTATTTGAGCCTATGCAGATTGACTGGGGCTGCTATGCTGTCAGCTCCATTCACGTAAACAGGTTCCATAATTCATGTCCCTAGAAGTAAGACTTGAAAAGCTTGAAATCCAGCATAGAAGCCTTGACGCAGATGTGCACAGTCTGGCCAGGGTGTGTGCAGATATAAAAAACATCGAACTCACTAATCAGCATGATATTGCCGGATTGAAGTTAGATGTTTCCGGGGTGAAGACGGATCTCGCTGGTGTGAAAGCCTGCATAGCCGCATTGACAGAAGCTACCCACGCAGGGTTCAAAAGGGCGGATGAACAACACAACGAGTTCGTCAGGGAAACCCGCCAACGCTTTGATGAACATGACAAGCGCTTTGACGAACATGACAAGCGCTTTGACGAACATGACAAGCGCTTTGACGAAGTCGATCGCCGTTTTGACAAGGTCGATGAGCGTTTCGACAAGGTCGATGAGCGTTTTGATCGGCTCGAGTTACTCATTCGTCAGAGAATTCCCAATACACAAAACTAATCACTTCCGAAAACTTACCCTCCACAAAAAGCCCGCCAGATTTTAATGGCCGGGCTTTGTCGTGTAAAACCGACAAATCAGGATTGGTTTTTTTAAAGGCCAGATGTTATAAGCCCGCTCAATTTTTTTATTCTAATTCTGAGTTTAAGCTGAACCGATGGAAATCTACTCCACAGCCATATTGCTGTTCCTGATTATGGATCCGCTCGGCAATATGCCAATCTTTATCTCTGTTCTAAAAGCTGTGCCCCCCAGGCGCCGGGTCAAAATTCTGATGCGGGAAATGCTGATCGCCCTGTTGATTCTGGTGATTTTCCTGTTTGTCGGTGATGCCATGCTGCAGGTACTCCATCTCAGGCAGGAAGCGGTCAGTATTGCAGGGGCGATTATCCTCTTTATTATCGCCATCAAGATGATTTTCCCTCCCAGCCGAGGGGGTGGCATCATGGGTGACACCCCCGATGGCGAGCCTTTCATCGTACCTCTGGCCATCCCTTTGATTGCCGGTCCTTCCATACTGGCCACCCTGATTCTGCTGGGTAATCAGCACCCGGGAGAACAGGCTAAACTGGTGACGGCATTGCTGATCGCCTGGGCTGCATCCGCAGCCATCCTGATGTGCTCAAATCAATTTATGAGAGTATTGGGCAACCGTGGTGTATTCGCTATTGAGCGATTGATGGGGATGATTCTGGTGATGCTTTCTGTGCAAATGTTTATGGATGGTATTGCCAAATATCTGGGATGATTCCCAACCGCTTGGAGGCTGTCACATGTCAGCCTCCAACGTCAGAACCCGTGAAATTATTCTTAATTTATATCTTCCATACAAAATACTTATCGCCTGCTGCGCTGTAAAAAAAGTGTAACTTCGCCAGCATAAAAAAACTTCATTACCTTTATGAAAAAAACTTATAACCATAGATCAAAGAAAAGTAAGTTTATTCATCTGTATTTTTGTAAATTTCAACAAGTCTAACTTTTTTGAACGATTCAATTTTTACGCACTTACGTTCAAAAACCTTCTTGATCCTTTTTACAACTTTTAGTTATATTCGGTTACCCGACCACTGTGATTCGGTTTTTCTGTATTAAAAACACATAATCCGAAGAGACGATGACCAGGGCTGGGGAAGATTTCCGTGATCTGTTTTTCGGGATCAATGCTACACCCGGCGGAATTGACGACAGTAGTCCATCAAATAAAAACAACCACCAGTAGATGACTCTTTACTCAGGTTGAGAACATTGAACAAGGTGTTATAAAACGGCAATACACAGGATCGTGTGTTACTCGTCTTGCTCTGACACATCCGTCAGCAGCAACAACACCCGCCCATTACCATAACTCCAATCAGAATTATGCGTTGACCGTTATCAGACCGGTCATCGAATGAAGGGGACAACAATATGAAGAAGCCGTTCAAGGCTCTGACACTTGCCGGTATTCCGGCTTTGACTCTGACCGCCAGCCTCATGGCCGTCACCAGTGCCAACGCCGCTATCGTTCCAGCAGGCACACAGCTGGCACAGGCCCAGGAACTGGTCCGCGGTAACGGCTCAGAACCTGCTTCTATCGATCCTCAGAAAGTAGAAGGTGTTCCAGGTTCTAACATCACCAAAGATCTGTTTGAAGGCCTGGTAACTCAGGATGCTGAAGGCAACACTATCCCGGGACAGGCTGAAAGCTGGACTGTTTCCAAAGACAATAAAGTATTTACATTTAAAATTCGTGACACCGCTAAATGGTCCAATGGTGACCCGGTAACAGCGGGCGATTTTGTCTTTGCTTTCCAGCGCGCGGTTGATCCTGAAACAGCCTCCCGTTATGCCTGGTTCATGGAAATCCCAACCATCGTTAACGCTTCTGCTATTGTCAAAGGCGAGAAGCCAGCAGACAGTCTGGGCGTTAAAGCTATTGACGACAAAACCTTTCAGGTCACTCTGGAACAGCCTGTTCCTTACTTCATCAAAATGTTGGCTCACCAGACCACTTTCCCTGTTCCCCAGAAAGTTGTTGAAAAGCTGGGAGACAGCTGGACCCGCCCGGGCAACATGGTATCCAACGGTGCATACAAACTGGCTGACTGGCGTGTAAACGAAAAAATCGTTCTGGAGCGTAACAATAACTACTGGAACAATAATGAAACCGTTATCAACAAGGTGACATACCTGCCTCTCCAGAACACTCCAGAGCTGAACCGCTACAAGGCCGGCGAAATGGACATGACTTACGTGATTCCTATTGAACACTTCAAGTCCCTGAAAAAGCAGGCACCCAGTGAAGTGAAGGTAACTCCATACCTGGGTACCTACTACTACAGCTTTAACACGGAACGTAAACCTTTTGACGATGCCCGTGTTCGTAAGGCTCTGTCCTACGCCATCGATCGTGATGCGATCACCCAATACGTGAAAGGTCAGGGTGAGAAGTCTGCTTACACCTTCACCCCTGATACCATCAGCGGCTTTGTACCACCAACCACTGAATACAGCAAAATGGCCCAGGCAGAGCGTAATGCAGAAGCCAAACGCCTGATGACTGAAGCTGGATACGGCCCAAACAAGCCGCTGGAACTGGAAATCCTGTACAACACTGACGAAGCTCACAAAAAAATCGCTATCGCCATTTCCCAGATGTGGAAGCCACTGGGTGTGAAAACAACATTGGTTAATCAGGAGTGGAAAACATTCCTCGACTCCCGAAACGACGGCAAGTTCGAAGTAGCCCGTGGCGGCTGGATCGGCGACTACAATGAAGCCTCTACCATGCTGGATCTGAATACCTCCACCCACGGTCAGAATGACTCCAGGTTTGTTAACGAGATGTATGACAAGCTGATGGCGGAATCCAGAGTTGTGACCAGCGACGAAGAGCGCTCCCATCTCTACACTGAAGCCGAGAAAGTTCTGGCTGATGAGATGCCTGTCGCTCCTATCTACCAATACGTAACCAGCCGACTGGTTAAGCCATACGTCGGTGGTTACCCAATGAGCAATGTTGAGGACAACGTTTACACCAGAGATTTGTATATCAAGAAGCATTAATCTCTCTGGCGTGGAAAACCCCTGGTTCCCACGCTCTTGAGGGATGTCGCAAAACCTCCGGTTGCCGGACTGAAGCCGGTCAACCGGAGGCTTGGTAACAGCCTCTCCTGCATGGAAACAAGTTTTACATACAGTCAGGGACACATAGTCGTCTAAGACTAACAAAGAGTGTACCTATGTTTATATTTATTCTGAAACGCATCGGCGTTGCGATTCCGACACTGTTCATTCTCGTTCTTTTGTCGTTCCTTCTGATGCAGATGGCTCCGGGCAGCCCTTTCACGGGCGATTTCAATATGCCACCGGAGATCCTGGCCAACCTTGAAGCCAAGTACCACCTCGACAAGCCGCTCTGGCAACAGTTTGCCTATTACCTGAAAGACCTTCTGCAGGGCGACCTGGGACCGTCTTTCAAGTACAAGGATTACACTGTTAACGAACTGGTGGCCCAGAGCTTTCCGGTTTCCCTGACCATTGGCTCACTGGCGTTTTTATTCACCGTTATTGTCGGGGTTGGACTGGGAACTCTGGCATCCCTGAAGCAAAATTCCTGGATCGACTACACCATTATGACGTTCTCCATGGTGGGCGTCGTACTTCCTTCTTTTGTGATTGCGCCACTGATGGTACTGATCTTCTCCATCAGCCTGAAGTGGTTGCCTGCGGGTGGCTGGAACGATGGTAGCTGGCAGAACATGATTCTTCCTGTCGCCGCCGTGGGTATTCTTTATGTAGCGGCAATAGCCCGAATCATGCGTTCCAGCATGATTGAAACCCTGAACAGCAACTTTATTCGTACTGCCAGGGCCAAGGGTTTGCCAAAGCATCACATTATTCTCAAACATGCCCTGAAACCCTCATTGCTGCCTGTTGTTTCTTATCTGGGTCCGGCTTTCGTCGGCATTATCACCGGCTCAGTGGTGATTGAAACCGTGTTTGGCCTGCCGGGCATGGGCCAGCACTTTGTCAACGGAGCACTGAATCGGGATTACTCACTGGTATTGGGACTGACGATCATCATTGGTTCACTGACCATCCTGTTCACCGCTATCGTCGATATTCTCTATGGGCTGATCGATCCAAAAATCAGGGTGGGGGGTTAAACCATGGCGTCTATTTCCATGAAAACCGGCACTGTGAATAACATGGTGAAAAAAGAGAGCCACAAGGCTGTGGAAAACTTCTCCGAACAGCTTGTCAACGAGCGGTTGGAGATTGAAGGGCGCAGCCTCTGGGCCGATGCCCGCCGACGCTTTCTGAGTAACAAGGCCGCTGTCGCCAGTATGATTGTTCTGGCAGCGGTCACCTTGCTCATTATCTTTGGCCCTGCGGCCAGTCAGTTCACTTATGAAGAAATTGACTGGGCCAATATGGCTGCACCACCCTCTATGGAAACCGGACATTTCTTTGGTACCGACCACCTCGGCCGGGACCTTTTCGTACGGACCCTTGAAGGCGGACGAATCTCCTTCATGGTGGGTGCACTGGGGGCTCTGGTGGCCGTTATTATCGGAACCATTTACGGTGCCATGGCGGGCTTCCTGGGTGGCCGTGTTGATAACCTGATGATGCGGGCCCTGGAAATTCTTCAGTCTTTTCCGTTTATGTTTCTGGTTATCCTGATGATCACCTTCTTCGGACGCTCCATACTGCTCATCTTTATTGCCATAGGGGCCGTCTCCTGGCTGGATATGGCGCGTATCGTCAGGGGTCAGACCCTGAGCCTGAAGAGCAAGGAGTTTGTCGAAGCAGCCATCATCAGTGGCGCCAATTCCAGCCAGATTATTTTCCGTCACCTGATTCCTAACCTGCTCGGTATTGTGGTGGTTTACGCCTCCCTGCTGGTGCCCGGAATGATTCTGTTTGAATCCTTCCTGAGCTTCCTGGGACTGGGTGTACAGGAACCCATGACCAGCTGGGGCGCACTGGTCAACGAAGGCGCCATCTCTATGGAAGTGGCGGTCTGGCAGCTGGCCTTCCCGACCACTTTTCTGGTGATTACCCTGTTCTGTTTCAACTTTATTGGCGACGGGCTCCGTGATGCCCTGGACCCGAAGGATCGTTGATATGCAACTATTAGATGTCGATAACCTGCGGGTTCGATTTACGACACCCGACGGGGATGTCACAGCCGTAAACAATATGACCTTTTCTCTGAACGCCGGCGAAACACTGGGTCTGGTAGGAGAGTCCGGGTCAGGTAAAAGTCAGACCGCTTTTGCCCTCATGGGACTGCTCGCCAAAAACGGCATTATTGAGGGTTCTGCCAAATTTGAGGGCCAGAACATTCTCGGTCTGAGTGAAACAGAGCTGAACCGTATTCGTGCCCAAAAGATCTCCATGATCTTCCAGGACCCCATGACCTCACTGAATCCCTACATGAAAGTAGGGCCTCAATTAATGGAAGTTTTACAACTTCACGAAGGCATAAGCAAAAAAGAAGCCTTTGAAGAATCCGTAAAAGTGCTGGATGCGGTAAAAATTCCTGAGGCTCGCAAGCGAATGAATATGTATCCCCATGAATTTTCAGGCGGCATGCGTCAGCGGGTTATGATTGCCATGGCGTTGCTGTGTCGTCCCAAACTGTTGATTGCTGACGAACCGACCACCGCACTGGACGTCACCGTTCAGGCCCAGATCATGGAGCTGTTGAATGAGCTGAAGACCGAGTTTAACACCGCCATCATTATGATCACTCACGACCTGGGGGTTGTGGCCGGCATCTGTGACAAGGTACTGGTGATGTACGCCGGCCGTACCATGGAATATGGCACCACCAACGAGGTCTTCTATGATCCTCGTCATCCTTACTCCCGAGGCCTGCTGGGTGCGATTCCACGACTGGATACAGAGGGTGAAACTCTGCCCACTATTCCGGGCAATCCTCCGAACCTGTTGAGCCTTCCACAGGGCTGTCCTTTCCAGGAGCGTTGCCCCCACGTCATACCACGTTGCCAGCAGGAAGCGCCGCCACTGGAGAGCTTTGGCGAAGGTCGTCAAAAAGCCTGTTTCTGGACACCCGACAACCCCGTAAATACTTCCGGCAGGGGGGTGGCAGCATGAGCCTTCAGCCAGCTATAAAAAGCCCTCAGCAAGCTATAGAGAGCCCTCAGCCTATTTTGAAAGTTCGGGATGTTAAGGTTCATTTCCCGATTCATAAAGCCAAAAACTGGCCCTGGGAGAAATCCCCGGTCCTCAAAGCCGTTGATGGTGTCAGTTTTGATCTCTTCGAAGGAGAAACCCTCGGTGTCGTAGGTGAGTCCGGTTGCGGCAAATCAACACTGGCCCGCTCGATCATTGGTCTGGTGAAGGCTACGGAGGGTAAAATTCTCTGGCAGGACGACAATATTGCCGGGCTACCGGAAAAAGCCATGAAAAGTATCCGCAAGGATATCCAGATGATTTTTCAGGACCCTCTGGCGTCACTGAACCCGAGAATGACCGTAGGCGATATCATTGCCGAGCCTCTTCACAACTATTACCCGGATCTCTCGAAAGATGAGATTCTTTCCCGGGTTCGTGAAATGATGACCAGGGTGGGCCTGCTGCCTAATGTTATTAACCGTTATCCCCACGAGTTCTCTGGTGGTCAGTGTCAGCGTATTGGTATTGCCCGGGCACTGATTCTCAAGCCGAAACTGGTGATTTGTGATGAGCCGGTAAGTGCTTTGGACGTGTCCATCCAGGCACAGGTGGTTAACCTGCTGAAAGAGCTTCAGCAACAGATGGGACTGTCACTGATCTTTATTGCCCACGACCTGAGCGTAGTCAAGCACATCAGTGATCGGGTACTGGTGATGTACCTGGGTAATGAGGTAGAGACCGCCAAGGCCGAGCCGATGTATGATGCCCCCCGTCATCCTTACACCAAAGCTTTGTTGTCGGCGGTGCCTGTCCCTGATCCGAAAATGGAAAAAGAGAAGGAGATTGAACTGTTGGAAGGTGAACTGCCATCGCCTATCAACCCACCCAGCGGCTGTGTCTTCAGGACCCGCTGCCCGATAGCAGAAGCCAGCTGCGCCGAGCATCGTCCAAAACTGATGGATGTTGGCAACCAGCATTTTGCGGCCTGTCCCAAAGCCTGATTAACTGAACGGCAAGACGACTCACCTGCCATTAGACAGGTGAGCAGTTAGCCTTCCGGCAACCAATTCTCTGTCATGATTTGCTCAAAATCCCAGGGACAGCTCTCTGGAAAACTGCTCTCATCCAGTCTCTGATGGGGCTGGACGTAATCATTCATGGCCTGAATAGCCAGTTTCTTACCACTGGCGTAAGCGTCGTCAAATACCTCACAGACTTTATGATTCAAGTGGGAACGGTCCTGAAGCAGAATGACCAGCTGTTCCCTCTGTTCCCGGATAGTGCCTTTCCAGCTACGGCAGTTATAAGGCTCTGGAAGCACCGGATTAATGACTTGAGTCTGGTACTGGTATTTGAGCAAGTGCAGCAAGAGAGTCGTTAGCCTGGATCGAAGGGTGTTTCGATCATTGCCCATATCATCAAACTCCTCAATGACTCTCTCCAGATCAAGTTGATCAAAGCGCCGGTTGATCAAGTGATCTTTCTGTTGCTCTTTCCAGCGATAAAAGTCAGTTTCGTACAGGTTTTCCATAAGCTACCTCCATTGCTCTTCCACTTTAGGCAAAAACAAAAAGGGGAGCAAAGGCGAACTGAAGAAAGATTCCTACAGATGGGGCTGTCACTGATCTTTATTGCCCATGACCTGGGCGTAGTCAAGCACATCAGTGACCGGGTACTGGTGATGTACCTGGGTAATGAAGTAGAGACCGCCAAAGCCGAGCCGATATATGTCGCCCCCGTCATCCTTACACTAAAGCGCTGCTGACTGCGGTGCCTGTCCCAAGGCCTGAATCTTTACTTCTTGCCATATCTGCTGACGCAGATATGGCTCCCTTTCTCATAAACCTGCAGAACAAAACAGGTAACTGACTGGCACAGCCACTAGCTGATCCGAGAAGGGTAGTACCCTGTCTCCGTTATAGACGATAACACCTCGTTGAATACATCCTGTTTTTATCAGCATTTCCTGAGCCGCAAACATTTCCTTCTTAATCGTTAAGCCTGCTTTCACTTCAATACCTGTCGCTCGTCCGCTACGTCCGGACAAAATAAAATCCACCTCTCGCTTGTTTTTGTCACGGTAATGGAACAATTGACAGTCCTCATCACTGACAACGATAGCTTTCAGCAATTCTGAGCAAACCCAGGTTTCCATCATTGGACCCATCAGGTTTTTATCAGCCTGAAGCGAATCTTCATTGATACCTCTCAGCGCACAAAGCAGTCCAGTGTCCACAAAATGTATTTTGGCCTGCTTGACACTTCGTTTCAGCTCATTGCGATGCCAACCGGGAATTCGCTTCACCAGATAAAGATTTTCCAATGCCGAAACATACTTCTGTACCGATTTAATATCCATCTGCACAGCCTTTCCAAGACTGGCATAGTTCAAAGCATTTGATGAAATAGAGGCTAACCGTTTCAGTAGTTGAGCCATTTCATCCAGCTTTTGCAGCTGGAACACTTCTTTGATATCTCGCCGAACAATGGCATCGCTATAGGAAAGATGCCAACGAGCCCTCCGTCCTGGTGAACGTTGCTGAACTTCAGGATAACCGCCGCAGACAATCGCCGGGATAACGTCATCGTATCCAAAAGAAATCAAGGGCTTTGGAACAAAATCTGGAGACAAGAGTTGTTTAATAATATCGTTTTCATCACTGCTGAATAAAGACTGTTGCAGCTCAGGTTGACTGAACGGATACAGGGTCACGAACTCAACTCGACCAGCCAGAGAATCTGCCAGTGTGGGCAGCGTCATAAGATCAGCAGAGCCGGTCAGAATAAAAGAACCAGGCTGACGATCTTCATCTACTAACAATTTGATAGTACGTACCAGTTCAGGAGCCCTCTGAACTTCATCAATAATGACAGGGCGTAATTGATGACGCAGCAAGCCAATAGGATCATCACGGGCAATGGATAGAATATTCTCGTCATCCAAAGTTAGATAACTACCCTTTTCTATTAGCTCGGGCAGCTCCAGAAGATGCTTGCTCAGAGTAGTCTTTCCAGACTGTCTTGGGCCGGTTATCACCACTACGGGTGTATCAGTCAGACATTCCTGAAGGTACCGTTCAAGAGCTCTGGTAATGTAGGGCATATTTTCGACCAAAATGGATTTTAAACCCGACTATTATGGATTTTAGTTAAGACTAAAATGGATTTCATTTAAGACTATTATGGATTTTAGTTAAGACTAAAATGGATTTCCAATAAAGATATAATGAATTTAAATCACTCAGTCATATTGCCTGTCAGCTGGTTTGGGACGAAGCCCATGGCTCCGCAAGCCGGTCAGACTGAATGGTTGAAAACCCGACATCACCCCTGAAGCGTACTGATTAATTATGTTTCAGGGGTTGTCATCTGGGCATTTCAAGGGTTTAATTCGCGCATTCTAAACAGCCCTGAGCTTGATCAACGATCGAGCCTTCCGGCAGAGTGAAACGCTTAATAAGTGCTTCCCATTCACTGTTGGTTCTTAATTTCCAGTTTCTCTATCCCTGTCCTGACTGGCTGGTTGGACCTTCCCGTTATTGAAGGTTGGTTTTAAAAGGAAAGGCATCATGCTAAAAGACAACACATACCTTGAGACCCTCTATAATGGCTACGGCCAGAGCTTTTCCGTCGATGAGATGTTGTTCGAACAAAAAACCGAACACCAGCATCTGGTCATATTCAACAATAAGATGTTTGGTCGCATGATGGCACTGGACGGTGTTATCCAGACTACAGAAAAAGATGAGTTTATCTATCACGAAATGATGACCCATGTGCCGATCCTGACTCACGGTAACGTCCGTCGTGTTCTGATCATCGGTGGTGGTGACGGTGGTATCCTGCGTGAAGTGCTCAAGCACAAAAGCATTGAACACGTCACTATGGTTGAGATTGATGGCGCAGTGGTCGATATGTGTAAAAAATGGCTGCCTGATCACTCCGCTGGCGCTTACGAAGACCCACGGGCCCAACTGGTGATTGACGATGGCATCAACTTTGTCAGTGACTGTGAAAAAACACCTGACGGCAGCTTTGACGTCATCATTTCTGACTGTACAGACCCCATCGGTCCCGGTGAAGTGCTGTTCTCTACAGAGTTTTATGCTGGCTGCAAACGTCTGCTAAAAGAAGGTGGCATCTTTGTCGCTCAGAACGGCGTCTGCTTTATGCAACTGGATGAAGTAGAGACCACCAGCCGTCGTCTGGGCCATTATATGAAGGACTGCTACTTCTACAGTGCCGCTGTACCCACTTATGTAGGTGGTATCATGACCTTTGCCTGGGGCTCCGACAATCCCGAAGCCCGTCACGTTTCTCTGGCAACGGTGACTGAACGTTTTGAAGCCTGCGGTGTCGAAACACATTATTACACTCCCGCTATCCACAAGGCAGCTTTTGCTCTGCCCGGATACGTAGAAAAGGCGATACAGAAGGTCAATGACTAACCCAGTGATGCCCGGCTTTCCGGAAGGCCCGATAAACAACCCTGACGCGGTGATCAGAGAAAGCGGATGGAGCGTTGAAGCCTCACGCTCCACGTACAACGCCCGCTATTGGAGCCAGGGATACTTCGATATTAACGACGATGGTGAAGTCGTTTATCTGCCCAGGGGCAGACCGGCAGTCAGTCTCAATAATATTGCCGCCCAACTGGTCCGCAAAGGTGCATCATTACCGATCCTGGTACGTTTCCCGGAGATTCTCCACGATCGGGTTAACACACTGTGTGACGCCTTTAACCAGGCCATTGGAGAATATGGCTATCGCAATGATTACCTTGCGGTTTACCCCATCAAGGTGAATCAGCAGCGAGCCGTGGTTGAAGAGATTCTGGAAAGCCAGGCCGCCAGGCAGGATCGCCAACTGGGTCTTGAGTCTGGCAGTAAACCTGAGTTGCTGGCGGTATTGGCCATGGCCAAGCGTGCCAGCTCTGTCATTGTCTGCAATGGCTACAAAGACAGGGAATACATTCGTCTGGCACTGATTGGTGAAAAACTGGGGCATCAGGTCTATATCGTTCTGGAAAAAATCACCGAACTGGAAATGGTTCTGAAAGAAGCCAAAGAACTCGGTGTCACCCCAAGACTGGGGCTTCGTGTTCGCCTTGCTTCCCAGGGTAAGGGAAAATGGCAGGCCAGTGGTGGCGAGAAATCCAAGTTTGGTCTGTCTGCCAGCCAGGTACTGAATGTCATCAAGCGACTAAAAGACAGTGGCAACATGGACTCTTTGCAGCTGCTGCATTTCCATCTGGGCTCCCAGATGTCGAATATTCGTGATATACGCAAGGGCATCAGCGAATGCGCGAGAGTTTATGCAGAACTGTATCGCCTGGGTGCACCGATCCATTGTCTGGACGTGGGTGGCGGTCTGGCTGTGGACTACGAAGGAACCCGAAGCCAGAGTAACTGCTCCATGAACTACAGCCTCCAGGAATATGCGAACAATATCGTTTATACCCTGGGAGACCTTTGCGCCGAACAGGCCATTCCTGTACCCAGGATTATATCCGAGTCGGGTAGAAACCTGACGGCTCACCATGCCGTCCTGATCACCGACGTAGTGGGTGTTGAAAGCTACGAGCCGGAAGAACCTGATGCACCGGGCAAAGAGGCCCCACAACTTCTCCATAACATGTGGCGCTCCTGGCAAGATCTGGTGAAAGGTGTTGAGCAACGGGCACTGGTTGAGCTGTTCCACGACACTCAGAGTGACCTTTCAGAGGTTCATACACAGTTCGGAATCGGTCTGCTGGATCTTGAGCAAAGAGCCTGGGCAGAAAGTATTAATTTGAGAATTTGTTATGAGCTGTCCAGACGTCTGTCTCATAAAAACCGCTCTCACAGACCTCTGATTGATGAGCTGAGTGAAAAACTGGCTGACAAATTCTATGTCAACTTTTCACTGTTTCAATCTCTACCCGATGCCTGGGGGATTGATCAGGTTTTCCCGGTGCTGCCACTTTCCGGCTTGAACCGTCCGCCGGAAAAGCGGGCCGTTATGCTGGATATTACCTGTGACTCCGATGGCACCATCGACCAGTACGTTGATGGTCAGGGCATTGAAACCACTCTGCCGGTACCTGAGTGGCACCCGGATAAGCCTTATATGATTGGTATTTTCCTGATTGGCGCCTATCAGGAAATTCTGGGTGATATGCACAACTTATTTGGCGACACCGACACGGTATCTGTTCGTGTCACGGAACTGGGATTAGTCGAGATGTTTGATTTCCAGACCGGAGACACAGTGGAAGATGTTCTTAAGTACGTCAATCTGAAGCCGGAAAGCTTCCTGCATACCTACAAGAAACTGGTGGAAGAGTATCTGCCGGAATCCAGCCGGGCCTCTGTGCTGGCAGAGCTGGAAGCGGGCTTGAAGGGTTACACCTACCTTGAACACCTGGGAGGAATTGAGCTGTGATGTTCTTCGAAGGCTCTGAAAAAAAAGTAGAAGTCATTATAGCGACTGAAGCCGGTTCGCTGCGTGGGCTGGGCAAAAACTTCTGGTCCGATATGGTAGCCAAGGCTCAGGCGGACATTCTGACGACCCTGAGCAATGACTACTGCGACGCTTACCTGCTGTCTGAATCCAGCCTCTTTGTCTGGGAAGACCGCTTCCTGATGCTGACTTGTGGAACCACAACTCTGGTCGATGCCTTCCTGTTTTTTCTGGAACATGTGGCTGACGAACACATTCTGTTTGCCAGCTTTCAGCGCAAAAATGAGTACCTTTCACATCTGCAGAAAACCTCTTTTGAAGAGGATATTCACCGGATTCAATCTGATTTGAAAGGTAGTGCTTTTCGTATTGGCAGTCTGGACAGTCATCACAACTATATCTTCCATCTGAATCGTCCCTACCAGCCCAGGGCCGATGACCAGACCAGTGAGTTACTGATGTATCACATCAAAGGTGAGAGCGCTCAATATCTGCGCGGTGAAGGGCAAACGATTGAAGGTATCCGAAAACTACTCAGACTGGAAGAAATATTGCCCGGTTTTGATCTGAGTGACTGGCTTTTTGAACCTTTTGGTTATTCTCTCAACGCCATCAGAGGTGATCGTTACGCCACTTTCCATATCACACCTCAGGAAGACAGCTCCTATGTCAGTTTTGAGACCAACCTGAATATGGAAGACGCTGCTATTCTGGAAAGTCTGCTGGAAGCCCTGCGCCCGGGCAGTTGGGACCTGATTGGCTTTAATGCACCAGCTCCCCTGCGGGAAAATGGCGAGTTCAGCTGCCTGACAGAATGCCTTCTGCCTTTGGCCTGTGGCTATGAAATGAGTTTTAATCATTACCAGCACACAGAGCAGCGCTCACTGCAGGCCGTGGAGCTGACGGGATAAGATCATGACTACGCTGACAAAGAAGGAAGACCACTCCCTTTACGCTAATGCCTTTGGCTTTCTGCGGCTGCCAATGGATTTCAACCCTGTTCAGTCTGGTACAGACCTGATCATTACCGGTGTTCCGTTTGATCTGGCGACTACAGGGCGCAGCGGCGCTCGCTTTGGTCCTGAGGCTATTCGCAAGGCTTCAGTCAACCTGACCTGGGAGGGCAAACGCTGGCCCTGGTTCTTCAGCCTGAAAGATCATCTTTCTGTGGCTGACTGCGGTGATCTGGTCTTTGAATGCGGCAACGCACAGGATATGAGCGATACCCTGTTCCAACATGCCGACCGGTTATTGTCTGTTGGCAAACGTATGCTGACGTTTGGCGGCGATCACTTTATTACCCTGCCTTTGCTCAGAGCCCACGCCAAACATTATGGACCTCTGGCACTGATTCACTTTGATGCTCATACCGACGACTATGACCAGGGTGGTAAGTTCGACCACGGAACCATGTTTTATCATGCCCAGGTTGAAGGGTTGATTGATACCTCGGCTTCGACCCAGGTGGGTATTCGAACCAATTACGATCACAAGAACACCCCCTTCAATATTCTGGATGCCAGTTACGTCAACATTACCTCAGTGGCAGAGATAATTGACAATATACGTAAAAGAACAGGTAATCGCCGTGTTTACCTGACCTTTGATATCGACTGCCTGGACCCGGCTTTTGCTCCGGGAACCGGAACCCCGGTTTGTGGCGGCCTGACCTCGGACCGGGCTTTACAGCTGCTCAGAGGTCTTGAAGGTCTGGATATTGTGGGCATGGATGTGGTTGAAGTCGCGCCGGCTTACGATCTCGCCGATATTACCGCTCTGGCTGGTGCTACGATTGCTCTCGAGATGCTTTATCTTCAGGCAGCCCAATCAAAAGCCACCTGACAACCATCCGGCTCAGGCAAGCTGCCCGTTGGTGCTCTGCCTGGCAGGGAGTTGTCCTACCACTCTGACCACTTCAAGCTTATCGGAACATGACAGCAGGGCAGGGTGTGAGCCTGGCTCTCCTTCAGGTATCGGCTGTCCCATCTTCTGATAGAAGTCTATCCAGTAGGGGAATATTTCTCCGGTTTCCAGATCACGGAACCCCATGGGGGTTTCCGGAAATACCGGCTCTCCCTTGTTGGCAGACCTGAACGCTTCCAAAACAAGAGCACTGCAGTACCAGGCTCGGTCACTGATATCGGATTGAGCATGACCCTCCGGAGAGAAGTTTCTGTTATAGGGCGAGTGCAATTGCTCATCAGCAAAGGCCAACGCTTCATCAACTAAAGCAAGCCATGGAGACTTGAGACGAGCCATCAGAATGCAAGGCCGCCCCAGTCCATCACATACGGATTTGTCGATAAACTGATTCAGACTTACTGTCTGAACCTTTGGCATGACCGCTTCAACCAGCTCCCCGCCTTCCATAGCAATGGCGACATGATTCAGAGCCATGCCGTTGTAACCGGCAAACAGTCTGCTGATAACCCACTCCAGCTCTCCTCCCTTGCGCAGTTGAAACAGAAGGTCGCCTTTTTGCAGTTCTGGAATGGAAATTGCGTTTGGCTGCTCAGTCATTTATCAAAATCCTCATGAAACCTGATGAGAGATTTCTGGAAATATTCAGGTTTTCTGCAGCCTCAGCCGCCGAAAGATTCATAAGCTCCAGAACACAGAACCTTACAATTTCCCTGGATGATCCGTCCTTCTATTTCTGATTCGTTTTGTCACAGGACGCTACTCAATAACAGTTTGAAGCTTTGCCAGGACTTCATTAACCAGTGTTTCAGGGGCGCTCTCAACCTTCCTTGATTGCCTTGCCCCAAGATCAATCATCCTCACACCATTAATGAGCACCACTCCCTGAGTCTCTGTTCCCGTTCCCATCAATGGAACAGTAAAACCCTGCACACGGGAATAATTACCTTCCTGGGTAATTGGGGCAACCAGCATAGAGCCCAAGCGATTAAATGCGTTTACGGAGAGTACAAGACAAGGTCGGCTCTCTCCCTGCACTTCAGATCCCGACACTGGGTTTAGATTCACCCGGACGATATCGCCACGATCGTAAATGCTCAAAGTGCTTCATCCCCAACAGGCGGGATAAAAAGCTGGCCTCTTTTAAACAACAGCTGTTCGGCGAAAAAACCGGAAATATCCAGCAGGTATCAACCGGATTCACAGCAAGAATCAAGCAATGATTGTCATTGAGGATTTAAAGGTATCCTATATGTCCAGGCCAGCGAAAGGTACGACTGAAAACCCTGGTGTCAAGGTCAAGGCCAAATCGGGTCTGAACAATACCATTCTTGATCAAGGACGGTATGAGTTCAGGTGGCAACTTGAATATAAGCAGCACTGGTCGGGTGGTGATGTTATTTCAGTGAAACCTCAATCCACCAGAAAGTAGCAACCCTGGCCAGGTGCCCCCATAGAAATACCTAACTGACTTCTTTTAGTCATTGTTAATCCACAATGTTTGACCAGATTGCACTTCAAGCCACATACTGCCAGACCTATCTGGGGAGAACTCCCTCATCTGGAGAGAAATGAGACGTCTCAAGCCCACCATAAAAGCGAAACCTTTGCCGTTCATCAACTGAATGCGTAACCACATGTACACTATCCCCATACAAATTGTTATTGCCCCCAAATTGAGAGAATGGCGTGGCGGGCACTGGTTGTGCTTCCCTTTCCCCGAGACTTCTGCACATAGGACAGGTTCTATTATTCACTAGCCAGGTCGCCAGGCATCTTTCATGAAACATATGGGTGCATGGTTCGAAAACCTTGACTTCACTTCCGGCAAAAGGTGCATAACAAATAGGGCAATCTTCGCTCAGCTCTTGATAACGTGCTGACTGATCATTTGGGCTGTTGGGTGGTGTGATTCCGTTCATATCTCTTACTCCTATCTCTGTTTTTCAAATAACCTGTAGCCTTAGATCATTTTCTATCCATTTAGTTCCCTGTGCTTATTTTTTTGGTACGCCCGGCATGGACATGAACTTATGGGCTGAAAGCCCCTTGTGGAAGAACCTACACAGGATTCTGCCTTAAAAATTGCAATGCTTTGCAGGTTCTTATAATCAGGCACTACGAATGTTCATCTCTGGCTTTATGGCGATAGCAGGGTATTTTTTTAGCAGCTTTTTATCGTGAATTAGTTTTTAAGGGACGCCCTTCGTTTCGCCACTCGCTCGTTTCTTCGTGATGAGTTTCCGGCAGCTGGTTCCAGCGGTTTTTTGATGCGTTCAAGGGTATCCAGCTTTTTCGGGTAATGGGTTTCCAGTAATTCCCTTACTTCTTGCTCCATAGAACGGTTAGCAAAATCGTCGGGGGTCATTTCTTTCGAGCTTACGGATCGCCTGTAACCTTCATGATCTCGCCAGCCTCGGAGTTTGGCTGCTCAGTCGTTTAACCCCCAGAGAGCTCATTTCTGAGCATTTCCAGAACAGGAATGGCCTCCGGACGGACACCTCTCCAGATAGCAAACTGCTCTGCGGCCTGTTCTACCAACATACCCAGACCATCAATCACGGTTCCCGCCCCCTGATCCAATGCCCAACGGTTGAATACTGTATAAGAAGCTGAATACATCATGTCATAACAACAGGTCGAAGCAGCAATGACTGATGGTGGAACCGGAGGCAGATCGCCATGCAAACTGGCAGAGGTTCCATTGATGATAATATCAAAATGACCTTCCAGTTCTGAAAAACCGGAAGCTTTTACGGGTTGCTCCGGAAACAGGTCTGCCAGAGCCTCGGCCTTGCTGACAGTGCGGTTGGCAATCACCACTTCGGACAGCTCCTGTGCAAGGATCGGCTCAAGGATACCTCTTACCGCACCACCAGCCCCAAGAACCAGCACCCGCGCTCCTTTGATTGAAACACCATTGTTGACCGTCAGGTCCTGAACCAGACCGAGTCCATCGGTATTGTCTCCGTTGAGAGCACCTTGTTCATCCAGCCAGAGGGTATTAACTGCCCCGGCTTTCTGAGCCCTCGCCGTTCGCACAGTTGATAGCTGCCAGGCCTGCTCCTTGAAAGGAACCGTTACACTCAGCCCCAGGTAACCACCGTTATCAAAAAAGCGTTTAACGGCCTGTTCAAAGCCATCAACCGGAACCAGTTGGGCGTTGTAACTCAGCCTGTGCCCCACAGACTCTGCAAACATGGCATGAATTCTGGGCGACTTGCTGTGCTCAATGGGGTTTCCCATCACAGCGTAATGATCAACAGGTATGGCCATTGTTTTTTCTCGGGGAGTGTCACTTTAAATATCAGACCCAGTCTCTGGGTTTCAGAAATTCATTGTACAAACGGGCCTCTTCTGTCCCGTCTTCAGGGTGCCAGTTGTAATCCCAGCGCACAACAGGCGGTAGAGACATCAGGATAGACTCGGTGCGGCCACCGGATTGCAGACCAAACAGTGTGCCACGGTCGTATACAAGATTAAACTCAACATAACGCCCGCGCCGGTACTCTTGAAAATAACGGTTCTGTTCTGTGTATTCAGTGTCCTTACGCCTCTGAACGATGGGCAGATAAGCGTCGATATAACTGTTGCCTACCGCCTGCATAAACTCGAAGCAGCGTTCAAATGGCCACTCGTTAAGATCATCGTAGAACAGACCGCCGACACCACGGGGCTCGTCCCGATGCTTCAGGAAGAAGTATTCGTCACACCATTTTTTGAAGCGGGGATAGACCTCTCCGCCAAAAGGTTCGCATGCGGATCTGGCCACCTGATGCCAGTGTATGCAGTCTTCTTCGAAACCGTAATAGGGTGTCAGGTCATAGCCACCGCCGAACCACCAGACCGGATCAGCCCCCTCTTTTTCGGCAATCAACAGACGAACATTGGCATGAGACGTTGGCACAAACGGATTCCTGGGATGAATCACCAGAGAGACCCCCATGGCCTGAAAACTCCGGCCTTCCAGCTCGGGTCTTTTTGCGGTGGCGGAAGGGGGCAGTTTATCGCCTTTTACGTGGGAGAAGTTCACTCCACCTTTTTCAAACAGAGAACCATCTTCAATAACCCGGGCACGGCCACCACCACCACCGTGGTAATCCCAGGTTTCTTCACGAAAAACAGTACCAGTGTCTTCTTTTTCCAGGGCGTTACTGATAGCGTCCTGCAATGACAGCAGGTATCGCCTGACCCTCTCTACCTGTTCATGGCTGTCTAGAGGCTCGCTGCTGTTTTCCGGACTTGTGGCTTTTCCGGTTTGGGCATCGGTCACCATAATACTCCCTGGGCTGGCTGGATAAAAAAGAGACGCAGTTTAACAGAGCCGGAATCAACCGGCCCGAATCAGTTGTCCTGTCTGAAGATCACGAATTTCAGAAGGTTCGGTCTGTGGGCCCGTTTCACCGGAAACAATCAGAGATACCAGGTTTCCCATCTGTTCCTGAACCTGCTGCTCAGTCATTAGAGGAGATTCTCCTGCCCGGTTGGCAGAAGTGGATACCAGTGGCTGCCCGGCCTGTTCACAGAGCTTTTTAACCACCGGGTGAGCACTGACCCTGACAGCGACCGTATCGAACTTTCCACGAACCCAGTCCGGTGTCCATCGCTCAGTATCAGGCAGTAGCCAGGTATAAGGCCCCGGCCAACTGGCTGATAAGGTTTCAAGCTGTGCTTCGGTCAGGTTGGAAAGCAGGGGAGCAATCTGTTGTTGAGATGAGGCAACCAGTATCAACCCTTTTTCAACAGGGCGATGCTTAATAGCCAGCACCTTGTAAACAGCTTCCCGATTCCAGGGGTCGCATCCGAGCCCCCAGACCGCTTCCGTAGGGTAGGCTATGACCCCCCCCTGTTCGATAACAGCCTGAACTTTAGACATAGCGTTTCATCAACTTGATCAGCGAGTAGCGGAGTTTAGCAAGGCTGTAAAAACGCCGCTAGCTGATCAGGACTGACTCAGGCTTCTGTTAATGACTTTCCGACACGTTCATGCAGCGCAGGGTAGGCTGCCTGATCGAGCCATTGCGTCAGCTCACAGAGCTTGTTTTGCACACTGACGGTACTCCCACCACAAACATTGATGTGGCCCATTTTGCGACCAGGCCGTTTTCCTTTGCCGTACCAGTGAATATGAGCCCCCTCCATTGCTATCACAGCATCGGGAAGCGTGTCTTCACCCAAAATGTTGATCATAGTGGTTTCACGGATAAGACGGGTACTGCCCAAGGGCATTGCACAAATAGCGCGCAGATGATTTTCAAACTGACAGGTTTCAGCTCCCTGCTGAGTCCAGTGCCCGGAGTTGTGAACCCTTGGCGCTATTTCATTGACCAGCAGGGAGCCATTGACATCAAAGAACTCCAAAGCCAGCACTCCGACGTAGTCCAGACTCTCTGCTACTGCAATGAACATCTGCTTTGCCTGTCCCTGCAAAGCCTGATCAGTGATCGCAGTAGAAAGACTCAACACCCCGTTGGTATGTACATTCTCGGCCAGAGGGTAGACCGCAACCGCTCCATCTGCGCTTCGGGCACCGACCAGTGAGACTTCACGATCAAAAGGGACAAACTCTTCGGCAACAATAGCCTGATGCTCTGTAGCTGCAATACATTCGGCCATTTCTGTCCAGATGGCATCAGCCTGATCCGCCTCTTTTAACCGCCACTGCCCTTTACCGTCATAGCCGCCCAGAGCACTCTTGAGCACCATGGGCAGCCCCACGTGCTCAATGGCTTTCCGGAAGTCTTCGTATGACTGAATGACAAAGTATCGGGCATTTTGAACGCCTGCATCGTCCAGCCGTTTTTTCTCGATTCGGCGGTCGCCACCGGCCTCAATAGCTTCTGTAGATGGCAGGAATTTACCGCTTTTCTCGCAGATAGCCAGAATATCGAGGGGAATGTGCTCAAATTCTGCGGTAACGACATCAGCCTGCCTGATTGCCGATTCCAGGTCATCACCGGTGGTCATTTGAGTCAGTGGGTGAACCACTGTTTCGCTGCTTACATCATAAGCACTGATTTGAATGTTCAGCGGTGCGCCAGCCAATGACATCATTCGCGCCAGCTGACCGGCCCCCAGCACTAAAACCTGCATCAGATTAATCCTCAGCCGGATTGGGATTAGCCAGAACCGTGTCCGTTTGTTCTTTACGGAAAGCTTCTACTTTAGCCATGACCGCTTCGTTGTGGGTACCAATGATTTGAGCGGCCAGAATACCGGCATTGGCTGCACCTGCCTCGCCAATGGCCAGAGTTCCTACGGCAATCCCTTTGGGCATCTGGGCGATGGACAGTAATGAGTCCATACCCTTCAGTGCTTTGGACTGAACTGGCACACCCAGAACAGGCAGGCTGGTGAAAGCTGCAGCCATACCGGGCAGGTGAGCCGCACCGCCTGCGCCTGCGATGATGACTTTGAGGCCGCGCTCTTTGGCACCAGTGGCGTAATCAGCCAACAGCTGGGGAGTCCTGTGTGCTGAAACCACTCTGGTTTCATAGCGGACTCCAAACCGATCCAGCATTTCTGCTGCCAGTTTCATCGTTGGCCAGTCTGACCTGGACCCCATGATAATGCCGACTTCCATCTCAAACTCCTGTAAGCCGTGTAATGGTCGGTGGATGATTCGGGGTAGATTATAAGAAGACTTGTACGTTTGAGCGAATAAGCATTAGAAAATCTTGCAATAAAATCTCAATGGTCGGGAAAATGATTGTTTTTTGTTCAGATTGAAACCCAGGCCCACACTAATTGAGAATAAGCCCCCCCAATGTGAATCGGGTTCTACAAACTAATACCATGGGCATGAAACCTGTTCATGGTTTCATTTCGCTGTGCTGCAGGAAAACTGCCCTTGATGCGTTTCCGGACTTCGCCAGTCCACAGTCTAGTCGGTAATGATCGACTTACAGACTCCACTTTTCTGGTTAATGACCGTGAAGATTCTGATCTTTGTGTCTGTTTTGAAGTTTGGTCTGTAATGCAAAATTGGAACACAAAAATATTTTTAACACAGTGCGCTGCAAGGTTTAAAATAAGCGCCTTTAAGACTATTTAATTCAGGGGTAGTAATGGAAACGTACAAGCAGGAGTTTGGCAAGGATTACCCATTGGGCATCCGTATCCCGGTCTACTTTAAAGACCAGTCTTACCGTAACGATACCGGCCCTTCCTTCGTGTACGTTCAGGGTCACAAAATTCTGAAAATCTGCGTGCTTCCAGAAGATCCTCGACACCGGGAAATTGACGACAGCCTGCGTTACTGCCTTATGGAAATGAAAACGTCACAAGATGATGATTATCAGGAGTTTGTGGACGTGCGGTCTGAGGCAGAGTCGCCAGAAGAGTTTGAGCAGGTCATTTTCGATGAGCCAAAACTGAAGCAGTGGTTAGAAGTTTAGATGTAAATGCTCGCAAACAAGATCGTCTTTGCCTGCAAACATAATTCATTCAACAGGAATACAAGGATTTTTTTTGAGTAAGAATTTGTTCTTGATTCTGGGTAACGGGTTCACCATAGATTTCCTGAAACATATTGGTCGGTTTGATGACATAGACGTAATCAATTTGTTTCGAAGAGGTACCGAGGTCCCTTGGCCTGCGACAGGAATGCCCGGTTTTCTGTCGTTTAAACACTGTCCGAACTTATGGAACCTAGGTGCAAGACCAAACATGAGTGCCAAGGATGCGATGGATCTGATCGAGGATATCATCACCTGCGTAAATGTCTATGCATCAAAGAAGAAGCCTGATGAGTTTGGCCTGAGTGGCCGACCAAATGATATCTATATCCACGCCTACAAGGAATTGATCCAATACATTAAGCACTTGTTTGTTTTTTATAACAAACAAGTGCCAGTAATACCGGACTCAGCTCAGAGCTGGCCTTGGCTTGAGTTTATAAGGCATGCCAGTGAGTCAGATAGCTATAGCGAAATAGTGGTTGTTACATACAATTACGATGTTTGGCTAGAGCGCCTTCTGGACCGTTTCAAGATACCCTATAAAGTTGGGCTTATAGGCGACAGAGTAGAGAATGCGAGGATAAAAATACTCAAGCCCCATGGCTCAATTAGTTTTCTTCATGAGAGCAAGTCTTCCAGGGACTCTTATGGAATAAAGTACGACCGTGAGCTTCAGGATGGTTCTACTGAGGAATTTTCGGTAGGTTATGATGACCTGGATGATAATCACCTTATCACAGCCCTGATTCCCCCAGCAGGTGACTCAGAGCGTTTTCGTCGCACATGGTCTTTCCCCATTAGAGCTGAAGCAAAGCTTAAGGCTGATCGGCTGGGCAAGGATGATGAAATGATTATTTGTGGCTTATCCTACTGGCATGTAGACAGGTCTGAGCTTGACGAACTGTTTATGGGGTGTGATCCCTTGCTCGACGTGACTATGGTAAACCCTGCTCCTCAAAGAACAATCAATGCAGTACTAACAAGCATATTCAGCAATTTTGTTACATATTCCAGTTCTGAAACTCTCAAGGAGAAAATGAAATGTCAGTCAGCCTGATGCGAGAAACTAACACGATCACGGTGGCTAACTTCTGGGAGAGCTATCTGCTGAAGAAATACAATTTCGACCCTGCTTATCAAAGAGATAGTGTCTGGAGCGATGAAAAACAGTCATTTTTTATTGATAGTTTACTTAAAAACTTCCCTATTCCGCCTATCTTTTTACATCAAAAGATAGACGATGATACCGGTAAAACAAAATATGATGTCATTGACGGAAAACAGCGTTTGACATCTATAGTTCGGTTTTTAAAAAATGAAATACCGGCGTCAGATGAGTTTGAAAACACCCCTTTTTATGATGAAAAAATAGCCGGAGTGTACTTCAGGGATTTAGATGAAAAGGATTTGACTGAGTATAAAAAACGGTTTTGGAGATATGTTGTTCCTATTGAGTACATAGATACTTCAGACAAAGAGGTAATAGACAATATATTTGACAGACTAAACCGTAACGGAGAGCCATTGAAGGGGCAGGAGCTGAGAAGATCAAAGTACCATGGAAGTCTGCTTCTTAACCTTATTGAAAGGGTGTCTGAAATGCCATTTTGGAAAGATCGGCTGAAAGGAACAGACGTTGCCAGGATGGAGCATTATGAATTTATCTCGGAAATAATGTTCCAGCAAATTGAGGGAAGACCTTTGCACGCTAACCAGGATATATTGGATGAGCTTTATGAAAAGTACAATAAAGCAACCCTGGACTGGAGTGGTATTGAAGCTAGATTTTCCCAAGTTACTCACCTTATGAAATCTTTAGATATTGAGTATAAAAAGTTCAATGTTGGCGGCGTTTCACATCTTTATGGTATCTGGTGCCTGTCCGATTTTTGTGAAAGAAAAGGTATAAAGCCAGACGATATTAAGGGAAAGCTTGCTGAATTCTATACAAAACTTCGCACCCGAGACTCTGATAATGAAAATGTCGAAGCCTACAGCAAAAGTATGTCGTCCAGAACCAAGGATGAAAGACAGCGGAAGCGTAGAATGAGGGCACTGATAAATTATCTCGAGTTGGAGTGATTTTTTCATACAGGCGAAGTTGGTATAATTATCATTTTGAGCACAAGACAGGCTTTTTGATGAAAACGATTGAAATGTGCGCCGGTGCCGGCGGCCAAGCCATAGGTTTGCATGAGGCAGGCTTTTCCCATGCGGCGCTCATTGAAATCGATCATCATGCCAGTCAGACCTTGCACCTCAATAATCAGACTCACGGCTTGGGGTGGGACAATATCGTTGAGGGTGACCTAAAGCACTTTGCAAAACATGAAGCTGAAGATTACCGGGGGCAAATTGATCTGGTTGCAGGGGGAGTGCCATGCCCTCCATTCAGTAAAGCCGGCATGCAGCTTGGTAGTAATGATGAACGTGATCTTTTCCCTACAGCACTAGAGATTATTCAGAAGGTTCAACCAAAGGCCGTGATGCTGGAAAATGTTCCGGGTCTTCTGGAAGATAAGTTCAAAGATTACCGGGATGAAATATCTAGTAAGCTTTTTGAGATGGGTTATCTCTCTGATTGGAAGCTGCATCAAGCCAGTGACTTTGGTGTACCTCAGTTAAGGCCCAGAGTTATACTGGTGGCAATGAAGCCGGATTACTTTAAGCATTTTCACTGGCCTCAACCTCTAAATAAGCGACCTAAAACTGTAGGTGAAGCTCTTTGTGATCTCATGTCATCCAATGGTTGGGAAGGCGCTGATAAATGGAAAAAGAAGGCTGATAAAATAGCTCCGACACTCGTAGGTGGATCCAAAAAACATGGAGGACCTGATCTGGGGCCTACGAGAGCCAAACGACAGTGGCAAGAGCTTGGTGTAAATGCTCACCGAGTTGCCAATGACGATGAAATTCCGGGAGAAGGTTTCATAGGCGTTCTCAAAAGAGATGGAACGATCCAGCCTGGTTGCGAAGGAATGCCGTTGTTGAATATTCGAATGGCTGCAAGGATTCAGGGTTTCCCTGACTATTGGGAGTTTTTTGGTGGAAAGACTCATGCTTATCGACAAGTCGGAAATGCATTTCCTGCTCCTGTTGCTGCGGCTTTAGGTAGACAAATCAGGAAGGCGCTTCTTCAGAAAGCACCGGTTCGTAAGTTGGTGTCATCACATCGAGCCTTTGAAACAATGGATATGTTTAAGGATCAAGATCTCGCTGCACAAGTAGGCTAATTACTAACAAGCATTTGCATGAGCGGTAATTCCCAATTATGCATGCTTTCTGGTCAGAATATCTTCTCGATAAGCTTCTACAGCTTTTCTGATAGCTTCTTCCCGACTGATGGATTCAGTCTTGCTGATACTCTCAATAACCTTAAGTACAGGCTCACTGAGATACAACATGGAAGGTACGCCATGTTTATCAGGGAAAGCCCATGAGCAGGTCTGACAATTCAAATTGCATCCTTCGCAAGCCCTCCTTTTCTCGACATTGCAGTTGTTACATATAGGCTGCCAGTTTTCTAAGTCATTAGTTCCTCCACGGGAGAGAGGTATTTTGTGGTCCGCTTGCAAACCTCTAACCCCCGCTTCGGTCTGAGTACCACAGGTTGCACAGGTATTTTCAGCTTCAAAAAAAAGAAGATCTTTTTGCGCTTTCGTAAGATATTCCCTCACTTGTGGAGCAGTCAGAATGTCTGATCTTAAACGCCAGGCATGGCCTTCAAATTCTTCCTGATAAGCAGATTCTAGGTCACAACCCAATGCATCTCTTAACTCTCTGGTTCGACGATCAAAGTACTTCTGTCTTGTCAGTTCAAGCAGTTCAGCAGAAGATACCCAAGGCTTAGGAAAAGGAGCACTGTTTTTTCCCCATACACGCTTCAGGATGATCTGTTTTACGTTACTTAACTTCTTCTTGATGGGAAGCTTTTGATAATAATCTTCAAAAGTCATAGATATTTCATTTCTGGTACTAATGTTTGTGATATATCGTACCAGAAGTGAAAGATTTAAATTATCAGTGAATATCAGCGTTTTTGCGACTTGGACTGGCGAGTTATAACCCGATGGCTTGCGGGCTTCCCGCATGGGGATGACTCCGCTTTGCGACCTGACGCACTTACGATATATCGCAGAGGCCATGTAGGTTGAGGCTCTTATTGACCGGTATGAGGCAAGAGCCAGTGAGGAAGTGAGGTGGCTACCCCGTCCGGATATAACCACCAGGCACCGACTCAATAAAACCTTCCAGCTCCATTTCAGTCAGAATGACAGAGATTTGGTCAAACGAGAGCCCTGATATCTGGCAGATCAGATCCACACTGACGGCTTCACCGTTCATGCTTTCCAGAATGACTCTTTGTAACCCTGACAAGTCAGAGCTGGCGGATTCAGGTTTATGAGAGGGTTCAACAAAAGCCCGGAGATAGCTCTGCAACTCAATCAGGATATCCTCAGCCGATTCAACCAGAACAGCCCCTTCCTTTATGAGCTTATGACAGCCACGGCTGAGAGGATTTAACACAGAACCCGGTACAGCAAAGACTTCGCGCCCCTGCTCGGCAGCCAGTCTGGCTGAAATCAGGGATCCGCTGTTCAGTGCTGCCTCAACCACCAATACACCCGATGACAAGCCACTGATGATGCGGTTTCTTCTTGGAAAATGTCCGGGGTTTGGTGTCGTCCCCAGGGGAAATTCGCTCACGAGAGCGCCCTGGATTGCTATAGCCTGATACAGGTCGCCATGGCTTCTTGGATAAACCACATCCACCCCGGTTCCCAGAACCGCTATGGTACTGCCATAACTGCCCAGCACTCCCTGATGCGCAGCTGCATCTATCCCCAATGCCATACCACTGGTAATAACCAGTCCTTTTCGAGACAGTTCCTTAGCCAGCTCCTGAGCGAGTCGACGCCCCTGGGGAGTCGGTCTGCGGCTGCCGACAATGGCGAGCTGAGGCTCATTCAAGAGATCGATATTACCGATCACGTAAAGCAGGGGAGGCGGGTCACTTAACTCTTTGAGAGCAACAGGGTATTGAGGCGATTGCAGGGTAATTATGTGATGAGCCTGGCTGGATTCCAGCCAGAGTCGACAATGGTTCAGACGCTCAAGAATATCGGGGGTCTCAGGATTCCCTGATAATTGCGCCGCCAGTTTTTCCGGCAGCCCCATTCTCAATGTCTGATAAGAGGCTGACAGAATAGCGTCTGCAGAACCAAACTCCCGGATCAGACCATTGAAGCGAACCGCACCTAATCCGGGCTGAAAGGAAAGCAGCAGCCATTTGCGTAAAGGCTGCCAGATGGAATCATGGATTTGCTGAGTCATTGCACCTCAGGGGCTTTTCAGAGTGTCTCCTACACCTATTTCTTCATAGGCAGTCAGCACAATACCATAGCTCACTTTTTCAAAAGTACGATAAATCATGATCATACCGGCTCTTTCAGGAGGCAGATTGACCATTTCTCCACTGATCTGATCCTTAACCTTCAGATTCTTGTAGGCATTGAGTATATCGCCCTGACGCAAACCTTCCCGGATACCCCGATTGATAATAACGCTGTTGAACTGACCGACTTTTTTCACCCCATCAACCACAGAAACAATTTTACCTTCCACCGGTGCATCAGGTGCTCTGGGGAAGAAGGTAGTTTGAAGGCTGAAGGTGTCTGCTGGCAACACTTTATCACCAGGCCTAACCTCCTGCTGGCTTGTCTGGATCTTCAGACTGGCAATGCCATTGTCGACTTTTTGCAGGGAAGCATCGGCCACTTGATGGCCAATAATACCCAGTACTTCACCGCTGTCAGGATCTTTCAGAACGTCTCCGGCTCGGAGAATGTCGAGACTCTTGTCCAGAGAGCCTATTTGTCCCCGGACATAAACCTTGTCTCCCGCGCCGGTTATAATTCGTTCCTGTCTGGAAGCAAATATATAAGGAGCACTTTCTAACGCCCGTTTAGAGGTAAATACCCGGCTGCTCTTGAGAAAGGCATCGATTGCGCTGAGCGGGATAGCAGGAATTGCGGATTCAGCAGGCAGTGTTCTTACTTTCGGGCTGAGCTTGATGGTTCTGCCACTCTCGCCACGACGGACAATCGTCAGCCTTGGACGACCATCGATGTAAACCAGGCTCACCAGATCACCGGGGAAGATAAGATGAGGGTTATGAATCTGGGGGTTTGCGTGCCAGATTTCAGGCCATAGCCAGGGACTTTTCAGAAAGCGGTTGGAAATTTCCCACAGCGTATCCCCTTTTTTTACCATGTAATCCCGGGGAGAATCTGACTTGATCGGACTCTCGTAAGCTATCCCTGATGACGACAGGCAGAGCAGAAGAACGCCCAGTACTATGCTTCTCATTGGTTACCGATCCCTTGCACTTGTTGTTGGTTTTATTCCAGCAGTTTATCAACGGGTCCTGTCATCGGGCAATCAAACCCTTCAATATGAAGAAAATCTGCCCACAAAATTGTGACTTATCTTTTTTATTCCACTGCACCCATAGCCGATAAAACAAAAGCTCAGGGACAAATCTGAGTCACTATTGTTCTCGACCGGCAACGGCCTTTCTGTACTTCAGAGCAAATCAGGAAACTATCCAAAGCAGTGATTTTTGCCTACATTAGGAAGGCTGGAAGGCAGCTAGGGAGGTGATATATGGAAAACCTTTATAAAACTGATTATTACCAATGGGTCAAACAACAAAAAGAACTTTTGATAAACCGTCAGTTTGACCAGCTTGATCTGGAACATCTCATTGAGGAAGTTGACGATATGGGTAGGCATGAGCCCCGGTCACTCACCAGCCACCTGAAGCAACTACTTATGCATCTCCTCAAATGGCAGTTTCAACCAGAGCGTCGATCAAGAAACTGGCAGGACTCCATTATTCTCCACAGGGAGGATGTTGAAGAACTGCTCGAGGAGAATCCAAGTCTGGGGCCGAAAGTACCTGAACTTTTCAGCAAGGCCTATAAAAGGGCGGTTGTACTGGCGGTTAAGCAAACCGGCCTCCCCACCAGGACTTTTCCAAAAGAATGCTCATGGACCTATGAGCAGGTGATGAAAGATGGCTGGTTGCCTGAGGAATAGCAGGGCTTGAAACTGTCGGCAGGTAACTATCAAGAATAAAGTGAAGAAAATACCTGTTAAAACAGCCAACAAAGGTTATATGCTTTGCTAGCTACTATTGCTATCGTAACCTTCAACGTCGTCTGTCATTTCTTTATCAGCAATGAATCTCTTTAATGGTGGAGCGGTAGGAAGGTGGGCAATCTGCTCTTCAAATTGAACCCGACTTCTGACTGACAACTTTGACAGTTCTTGTAGCGAAAGGGGGGTATTTGAGCCTTTGATATATTTGATAGCGATCCTTGCGCCAATACAAGTAACGCTCACAGCCAGAAAAACGGTTTTATGCTTTAGCCCCGAAAACGCATCTCCCAAATACTTCCCGTTGATTCTGAAGCCGACGGTCCCTGCATTCATATCTATTATGCAGCTTATCGTTTTCGGCGCTGCAAATGTACTGTTTGATTCGTCTTTGGGGTAATTGCCTATAGTTTGGCCATTATGAAGCAGTTTGTTGTTTTTTATATTCCAGCCCCATGAGGACTCTGTGCTACCTAGAAGGTTTGTGTATCCCTCTCCATGGTCAGGGGTACCCGCCAGTGCGACCCCAATTACCGAATGAGAGCCTCGCCATAATTTCAACCATTCAATGTCCAGAATATGAATGCCTTTTGAAAAGCCGGTATCCGACATGGCAATTTCTGTTCTATTCTCAGTAGAGTCAAGGAGCTCTAATTTTGTTGGCTCATCCTCGAAGATGCGAATATAGTCGCCGCTTTTGGCTATATCCCAAATGGTGTGAATGAAGAAATTGCTACCATTTTGACGTTCCATAGCTTTCAAAGACAGGGATGTATGACCACACTCCGGCAATGGGACCATTTTATCGACTTTCCTTCCTTTCCAAAAAGTATTGCGATGTCCAGCTGTGGTTGCCCGACTGGTCAGGGAGTTGGAACTTAGACACGATATTGGCAAACACGACAAATATTGTGAAATACGGCTTGATGGATCCATAATTACATTCCCTTTAATTAATATTTATTTAGATAGCTTTAAATTGAAAAAGTTCCTTTTTTGCCCCAATTTTCACCACTCCATCGATAACATTCCGATTTCAAAAAGTTAATAAGTCGTGCCAACCATTAATTCGAATGTGATATATATTTGAAAATCACATGATTGCATCTTATTGGTGGAGTTGGTGGTGCTTGGTACCCTTTAATAATGGAGCGGTGGGATTAGACTTTCATAGGTTTTTCAATAAAAAAATGAACACAACAGGACTGTTTCTGACAGGCTGGCTATTACTGATTAGCTCACTGCTCTTTGGGGAAGTGACCATTCACAAGTCCCATGGCCTGTCGCGTTTTCACGACCTTAAATACCCGGCCAGTTTCAAACACTTTGACTATGTGAATCCCCAAGCGCCCAAGGGAGGAAATGTTAGCCTGTTTGCCCATGGTACCTTTGACTCATTGAACCCTTACGCTCCCCAGGGCAATACACTTTCCGGCCTGCCTTCATTTGCCTACATGCGTTATGGCTTTACCGAGTTGAACGAGCCATTGATGGTGGGATCAGGACAGTATGCGCCTTCGGGAGATGAACCCAGATCGGCCTACGGATTGATCGCTGAAAGCGTTGAATACCCTGATGATAATCAATGGATTATCTTCAACCTTCGCTCCGAAGCTCGTTTCCATGATGGGCATGAGATCACTTCGGAAGATGTAATTTTTTCATTCAAAGCCCTCAGTGAAAAAGGAAGCCCCCAATACAAAATGCAACTGGACTCCATTGCTTCTGTGGAGGCACTAGGTCAGAGAAAAGTCCGCTTTAACTTTAAACAGCCGGGTTCCCGCCAACAGTTATTCCATGCAGCGGAGCTTCCCGTTCTGCCAGCCCACTTCTGGAAGAACAGGGCCATCGATAAATCAACCCTCACTCCACCTTTAAACAGCGGCCCCTACAGAGTCAGTCATGTGGAACCCGGCAAGCTGATTGTGTTTTCAAGGGTCGAGGATTACTGGGGCAGGGACTTACCCGTTAACAAGGGGAAATATAATTTCGACACGGTGACCATTCACTTCTACCGCGATTTTCAGGTAGCCATGGAAGCTTTCAAATCCGGTGGCCACGATCTGCATCTTGAAGTCGTCGCCAAGAACTGGCAATTCGCCTACGACTTCCCCGCTGTCATCGACGGACGTATAAAAAAACGAACCATTCCCCATCAGATGGCTTATGGCAGCAGCTTTTTCTTTTTCAATACCCGTCGTCCATTATTCAGGGATGTCCGGGTTCGCCAGGCCATTACCCTGATGTTTGATTATGAATGGACGAACCGGGTGATCTTTCATAATGCCTACCGTCGTTCTCACAGCTACTTTCCCAACAGTTCTCTGGGAGCTATTGATAAGCCAACCCCCGCAGAGCAGAAGCTACTAGCGTCATTAACTCCCTCATTACCGAACCCGATTGTCAGTCAGGCATTTCTCCTTCCCATAACGTCAGGAGATGGACAGCTAAGAACACAAAAGAGGAAAGCCCTTTCCTTATTGAAAGAGGCAGGCTGGACCTTGAAAAACAATCAGCTGATCAACAACATCACTCAACAACCTTTTGTTTTTGAGTTTATTGAAACCACTCACGCTACTGACCGCTATCTCTTGCCTTTCAAGAAAAACCTCGAGTCCATAGGAATCACCATGAAATACACGGTCATGGACTCCAGCCAGTATTACGCCAGAATGCGATCCCGGGATTTTGATATGATTGCACAATTACTGCCGCAGACACTCTCGCCGGGCCTGGAACTGTTCGATTATTTCCATTCAAGCCGGGCCCATGACAACAGCTCCAGAAATTTTGCCGGCATTGACCATCCGGTCGTAGATCAACTCCTTCAGAAACTGACTGAAGTGAATTCACAACAGGAACTCCAAACCCTGACACGCTCACTGGACCGGGTGCTGCTATGGAACTATTACGGCATCCCTAAGTGGCACTCCACTTACATGAGGGTGGCTCACTGGGACAAATTTGGCTGGCCTGAGCAACTGCCGGAATACACCACCAGCTTCAGCACCTGGTGGCAAAAGCCCTGAGCACCGGAATTTAACTTTGCTTGCCGATATCTGACTGATTACAAGCCTCCTGGCACGGTCATGGAAATCACACTCCGATGCCACACTCCTGCTAAGCCCGCAGTCATCTAATCATTTCTCCTGATAACGGCGCTCAAAACACAGATAGCTCCTCCTTAAGTTCATCGCCTATCCGTCAATAAGCACTTAAAAAATGGAACATTCGCACTTAAAACTACCTATATACCTAAAAGAAATTTAAAATTACTTTTTAATTTAATGAAACAGCTTGAGAATCCCCATGGCGCTTCTGGAAATCCTTCAATACCCTGACGAAAGACTTCGCACTATTGCTGAGCCCGTGGCCGAGGTAAACGACGATATTCGTAAAATCGTCGATGACATGCTGGAAACTATGTACCAATCCAAAGGCGTTGGTCTGGCAGCCACTCAGGTCGATATTCATCTGCGCATAGTGGTGATGGACTTTTCCGATGATGGCAACGAACCAATGGTTCTGATCAATCCAACATTCGAACCTCTAACTGAAGAGTTGACGGATCTGTCTGAAGGCTGTCTGTCCATCCCGGGATTTTTCGAGCTGCTGGATCGTCCGGCTGAGATTCGTCTGACCGCACTGGACAGAGACGGAAACGAGTACTCAAAAGACCTGGATGGTCTGGCTGCTGTCTGCGTACAGCATGAGCTGGATCACCTGAATGGCAAACTGTTTGTGGACTATCTGTCCCGACTGAAGCAAGAACGTATTCGCAAAAAGCTGGTGAAGAACAAGCGCCTTGCCACAGCTTAATGACTCTGATGATCTCCCGGATAATGCAGGAAAAGCCGCTCCGGGAGACTCAGATTTTACTCAGGCCCTTACTTTATCTATCATCGCCGCCATCCCAATCGTTCTGTCGAGCCTTTAGAAAACCTAATGAAAAGTCTTCGTATTGTCTTTGCCGGTACTCCGGATTTTGCCAGCGCCCACCTTCAGGCGGTTCTGGACAGTCAGCATGAAGTCATTGCCGTATACACCCAGCCCGACAGACCGGCGGGACGAGGCAGAAAACTCAAGCCCAGCCCGGTGAAAGCGCTGGCGTTGCAACATGACATCCCGGTGTTTCAGCCACAATCTCTGAAAAAAGATGACGCCGCCCGGGAACAACTCGCTGCGCTCAAACCTGATCTGATGATTGTAGTGGCCTATGGTTTGATACTTCCGAAAAGTGTTCTGGAGATTCCAACCTTTGGTTGCATCAATGTGCATGGATCAATTCTGCCACGCTGGCGTGGAGCAGCTCCTATTCAACGGGCTATTGCTGCGGGTGATGAAGAGTCCGGTGTCACCATCATGCAGATGGATGAAGGTCTGGATACTGGCGATATGCTGGTTAAAGCCCGCTGTCCGATTCACACAACAGACACATCTTCCGATTTGCATGACCGTCTGATCGAAGTAGGGCAGCCGGCTCTGATTGAAGCCGTCAATGCTATTGCTCAAGGCACTATCCGTGCAGAAAAGCAGGATGATGGTAATGCTTGTTACGCCCATAAAATGAGCAAGGAGGAAGCCCGTATTCAATGGAACAGATCAGCAACTGATCTTGATTGTATGATACGGGCATTCAACCCCTGGCCAGTGGCGACAACAGAGCTGGAAGGTAATGCCATTCGGGTCTGGGAGGCAAAGCCTGTTACAGGAAACCATGATTTGGCACCCGGCACCCTGATCAAGGCTGACAAATCTGGCCTGGATATTGCCACTGAAGAAGGCATACTGCGTCTCACTAACGTGCAGTTATCTGGCAGCCGTGCCATGCCAGTGCAGGACCTGCTCAACAGCCGCAGGGATATGTTTGTACCCGGGAAAAAATTCAACTGATGGCCAAGCAATCTTCCGTTCGACTGGCAGCAGCCAAAGTAATCAGCCGCGTTGTTTCCGGTGAATCCCTGAGCCAGGTATTACCTGAATATCAGCAAGCCCTGCGCAAGAAAGACCAACCGCTTCTGGCAGAGCTCTCTTACGGCACACTGCGTTACTATTTTCGACTGGATAGCTGGCTCAGCACCCTGATGGACAAACCGCTGAAAGCAAAAGAGCAGACGATTCACAGTCTGATTCTGGTGGGGCTCTACCAGTTGTTCTACACCCGCATTCCGGCACACGCCGCTATTGGGGAGACCGTTCAGGTCACCCGCATGATGGGTAAAGCCTGGGCCCGAGGTCTTGTGAATGGTGTTCTGCGTTCTGCACAGCGTCAGGAAGAAGCGCTCAATGCACTGGCTGAATCCAACGACATTTGTCTTACAGCTCACCCCCAATGGCTGGTCGGCAAAATCCGCAATGCCTGGCCCGGGCACTGGCAGGATATCACCCGGGCCAATAATCAGTCTCCACCTATGACCTTGCGGGTCAATGAGCGGCATTTAAAGCGTGATCGATACCTGAAAAAATTACTGGATGACTGCATTCAGGCTTCGTCTTCTCGGGTGTCTCCCCAGGCAATAACCCTGACGCGGGCTCTCCCGGTGGATCAGCTGCCCGGCTTTTCGGACGGTGTGGTCAGTGTTCAGGATGAATCTGCTCAGCTTTCCGGAAACCTGTTGCCTGTTAAAAAAGGTGACAAGGTTCTCGATGCCTGCTGTGCTCCGGGAGGCAAAACCTGCCAGCTGCTGGAAATGTTCCCGGGCATTGAACTCGATGCTCTGGATATAGATGAGAAGCGACTGGCTCGTGTGCAGGAAAATCTTGATCGTATTGGCCTGAAGGCCCGACTCATGACCGGTGATGGTACTCAGCCCGAGCAGTGGTGGGATGGACAGAGTTACGATCATATTCTGCTGGACGCCCCCTGCTCGGCAACCGGTGTCATCCGCCGCCATCCGGATATTAAACTGCTTCGCAAACCCGAAGACATTGATGCATTGGCTGAGCTTCAAGGCAAGATTCTTAATACCATGTGGTCGTTGCTCAAGCCCGGTGGCACACTGCTCTACGCAACCTGTTCCATCATGCCTGCTGAAAACAGCAAACAGATTGCCGCCTTCCTCGAACATCAGGAAGACGCCGAACTGCAACCCTTTCCAGGAGAATGGGGACTGGATACCGGCTTTGGCCGACAGATTCTGCCCGGTTCAGGTGACGGTTTTTTCTACAGCCTGCTGAAAAAAGTGGACCATGATTCTGACGAAACCATTGAGCACTCTGAGCAGACAAACAGCCTTCAGCCAATAAAAAGCCATCAGGAAAGTCTATGAAAATCATCATTCTCGGTGCCGGACAAGTAGGCGGAACCCTGGCTGAAAACCTGGCCAGTGAAGAGAACGACATCACGGTAGTGGATGCCAACGGGGAGCTTCTCAGGGAGTTGCAGGATCGTATTGATATCCGGACTATTCAGGGTATGGCCTCCTTCCCCTCTGTACTCAAACAGGCCGGTGCTGATGATGCTGACATGCTGGTGGCGGTAACCAATAGCGATGAAGTGAACATGGTGGCCTGTCAGATTGCCTATACCCTGTTTCACACACCTTCCAAGATTGCCCGTATTCGTCAGGCGGCTTATCTGAACAGGGATAATCTGTTTGGCGATGATGCTATGCCCATCGACGTATTGATCAGCCCCGAGCAGGTGGTGACCAACTACATTCGACGCCTTCTTGAACGTCCCGGTGCCCTTCAGGTTCTCGACTTTGCCGATGGCCGTGCCCAGCTGGTGGCCATGAGAGCCTATTATGGCGGTCCATTGGTCGGGCAGGAGTTGCGCTACCTGCGTGAACATATGCCCAACGTTGACACCCGTGTGGCTGCAATTTTCCGCCGTGGCAAGGCCATCATGCCCAAGGGGACCACAGTGATCGAGGCCGACGATGAAGTATTCTTCATCGCCGACCGCTGTCATATCCGGGCTGTCATGAGTGAACTGCAGAGGCTGGATGATGATTACAAACGCATCATCATTGCCGGTGGCGGTAACATTGGTTTGCGCCTTGCTCAGTCGGCTGAAAATGATTTCAAGGTAAAAATCATTGAGCAGAATATGGAGCGCTGTCAGTTCCTGTCTGAGACGCTGATCAAAGCCATGGTTTTCAATGGCAATGCATCCGATAAAGAGCTGCTGATTTCTGAAAACATCGAAGAGACGGATGTCTTTTGTGCCCTGACCAACGATGATGAAGCCAACGTCATGGCCGCTATGCTGGCTAAACGACTGGGCGCCCGAAAAGTCATGGCCCTGATCAATAACCCTGCCTACGTTGATCTGGTCCAGGGCGGCGAGATAGATATTGCGATTTCTCCACAGCAGGCCACCATCGGCAGTCTTCTTAAACACGTACGAAGAGGGGACGTTGTCAATGTTCACTCACTTCGTCGTGGTGCAGCAGAAGCCATTGAAGCCATTGCCCATGGCGATGAAAATTCATCCAGAGTCGTCGGTAAAACGGTTCAACAGGTCGTGCTGCCCCCCGGAACAACCATCGGAGCCATAGTCAGAAACGATGAAGTGTTGATTGCACACGACACTACTCGTATAGAGTCCGGGGATCATATCATTCTGTTCCTGACCAACAAGAAACGTATTCACGAAGTAGAACAACTCTTTCAGGTTGGACTGGGGTTCTTTTAAACGATACATTTCGACATTAGAGTCAGCGGTTTATTTTTTACCAGACTTGAAAAATGACACCCATGACTAGGAGGTATTACCGCATCTGGGGGGTCCGATGGGGTGGTACCAGTCTTGTGTACTTATTGATAATTGAATCAGACGGCATGGCCGTTGTCTGTATAACTAGAAAAACAGGGTCTTATGCAGTTTTCTGTCGTTTTGCCCGTCTTGGGTATTCTCTTGATGCTATTCAGCTTCTCCAGTCTTCCACCTCTGGCAGTGGCGATGATCTATGGGGAATCTGAAATTTCACTGTTTTTATATACTTTTTTTCTGACTTTTCTTATCGGTTTCTTATTTTGGTTTCCCTTCAGAAAAATTAAATCGGACCTTCGCCCCCGTGACGGCTTTATTATCACTGTTCTTTTCTGGGTGGTCCTGGGAGGCATGGGTTCCCTGCCACTTTTATTAATGACAGACCCGGGACTCAGCGTCACTGATGCCCTATTCGAGTCCATGTCGGGCCTGACCACCACTGGCGCTACGATACTGACGGGCATCGATCACCTGCCCAAATCGATCCTCTTTTATCGCCAGCAACTGCAGTGGCTGGGAGGCATGGGGATCATTGTTCTGGCTGTCGCTATCATGCCTATGCTGGGCGTCGGAGGGATGCAGCTTTATCGGACAGAAACGCCGGGACCTATAAAGGACAACAAGCTGACGCCCCGAATTAAAGAAACCGCGAAAGCACTCTGGCTGCTCTACGTGACATTAACGGCAGTGTGTGCCCTGGGTTACTGGCTGGCAGGTATGAACCTTTTTGATGCTGTGAGCCATAGCTTTTCGACCATAGCCATTGGTGGATTCTCAACCCACGATGCCAGTATTGGCTATTTTGAATCACCACTGATTAATGCCACGGCTACTTTCTTTATGCTGGTAGCCGGTATTAACTTTGCCCTCCACTTTTTCGCCTGGCGCAATAAATCTACTTACCATTACTGGAAAGACCCTGAGTTTCGCACTTACCTGCTGATCCTTCTGGTGGTTTCATTGATTACAGTGGCAGGCCTCTACTTCTCTGCCACTTATGATCTGGCAGACTCCCTCGATTACGGTATTTTTGAGGTGGTTTCTGCTGCCACGACGACCGGTTATGCCACCAGCGGTTTCTCAGCCTGGCCAACATTCCTGCCACTTCTTCTCTTTATGACCAGTTTTATCGGGGGATGTGCAGGCTCGACGGCAGGAGGGATTAAGGTGATTCGTGTACTGCTGATCTTCAAACAGGGTGTAAGAGAACTTCGTCGTCTGGTTCATCCTAACGCCGTTTACTCCATCAAACTCGGTGGCAAGGCTGTTCACAGCCGAGTCGGTGAGGCGGTCTGGGGGTTCTTTGCCGCCTATGTATTCCTGTTTGCCGTTATGATACTGGCTGTGATGGCAACGGGTGTTGATTTGACTACCGCTTTTTCTACCGTCGCTTCCAGCATGAATAACCTGGGCCCTGCCCTGGGAGAAGCCGCCGAAAACTACAGCACGCTTCCTGATACCGCGAAATGGATTCTCTGTTTTGCCATGCTGCTGGGTCGTCTGGAAATCTTCACACTGCTGGTACTATTCACACCCACATTCTGGAAATACTGAGACGGGAAAAGTTATTCACAACAGCTAACAGCTTATCCACATTTTCTTCAGAACTCCATGATCCTGTCCCGTGGAGTTTTCCGGATATTATTGCCCTCTTATTCACAACGACCTCATTTCCAGAGGGATACAACGGTATCCGCTCCAGAGCCAAAACGTTATAATCCGCTGCTGTTTCCAGAAAATTAAAGCCTAATTTGAGCCTCCATGAGGTAGTACTGTGACTTCTCAAAGCACGCCTGATATCAAGACATTCCAGGGCCTTATTTTGGCCCTTCAGCAGTTCTGGGCTCGCCAGGGCTGTGTCATTATGCAGCCGCTGGACATGGAAGTGGGTGCAGGCACCTTCCATCCAGCGACGTTCCTTCGCGCTATCGGTCCGGAAAACTGGAATTCTGCCTATGTGCAGCCCAGCCGTCGTCCAACAGATGGTCGTTATGGTGAGAACCCAAACCGTCTTCAGCACTACTATCAGTTTCAGGTGGTAATGAAACCTTCTCCGGATAACATTCAGGAACTTTACCTGGACTCCCTGAGAGAGCTGGGCATTGATCCACTGGTGCATGACCTTCGCTTTGTAGAGGACAACTGGGAATCCCCCACACTGGGCGCCTGGGGTCTGGGCTGGGAGGTTTGGATGAATGGCATGGAAGTCACACAGTTCACCTACTTCCAGCAAGTGGGTGGTATTGAGTGCTATCCGGTGACTGGTGAGATCACCTACGGTCTTGAGCGTCTGGCCATGTACATTCAGGGTGTTGATAACGTCTACGATCTGGTTTGGACTGAAGGCCCACAGGGCACAGTATCTTATGGCGACGTCTTCCATCAGCAGGAAGTAGAGATGTCTACTTTCAACTTTGAACATGCTGACACTCAGGAACTGTTCCATCAGTTCGATTTTTATGAAGGTGAATCAAGACGTCTGGTCGAAGCTGGCCTGCCTCTGCCTGCCTATGAGTACGTCTTGAAAGCTTCCCATACATTCAACCTTCTGGACGCCCGCCACGCCATCTCGGTGACAGAGCGTCAACGCTTTATTCTGCGAGTCAGAACGCTCGCCAGAGCTGTAGCCAAAGCCTACTTTGACGCTCGCCATAACCTCGGCTTCCCGCTGGCCAGTGAGGATATCCGTTCAGAAGTTCTGGCCAGTCTGAAAGACAGCAAGACACAGGAGAAGAAGTAATGAGTCAGAAAGATTTCCTGGTCGAGCTGGGAACAGAAGAGCTGCCTCCAAAAGCGCTTAAAAGCCTTTCCAATGCTTTCACTCGCGGCATTGTTGATCGCCTGAAGAGTGCTCAGCTGTCTTTTGACAGTTATGAAGCCTTTGCCGCACCTCGTCGTCTGGCTTTGCTGATAAAAGGGCTGGAAACGGCTCAGCCTGATCAGCAGCTTGAGCGCCGCGGCCCTGCTATAAAAGCCGCCTTCAACGCAGAAGGCAAGGCCACTAAAGCAGCCGAGGGTTTTGCCCGTTCTAATGGAGTGTCTGTCGACCAGCTGGAGAGGCTGGAAACCGATAAAGGTGCCTGGCTTGTCTATCGTGGGGTTCAGCAAGGTTCCGACACCACTCAACTGCTGCCAGACATGGTCAGTCAGTCTCTCAATGAACTGCCTATTCCCAAGCGAATGCGCTGGGGTGCGCAGCGCACCGAATTTGTTCGCCCTGTCCACTGGTTAGTCATGCTGATGGGTGGAGAGGTAGTCAATTGCGAAATTCTGGGCCTGAAATCAGGTAACCAGACTCGAGGCCACCGATTCTATGGGAACCAGCCTCTGACCATTAACCAGCCTGCCGATTATCAGAACCTTCTGAAAGAGCAGGGTAAGGTGATGGCTCTCTTTGAAGAAAGACGCAGTCTCATTAAAACACAGGTAACGGAGCTGGCTGCCGGATTAGGTGGCGAAGCGGTTATCGATGAAGACCTTCTGGATGAAGTGACCGCTTTGAATGAGTGGCCTGTTGCTCTGTCCGGTCGTTTTGATGAAGAATTTCTGGAAGTCCCTGCTGAAGCCCTGATTTCTTCCATGAAGGAGCATCAGAAGTATTTCCACGTCCTGTCAAAAGAGCCATCTCGGGAAGGAACATTGCTTCCCCGTTTTATAACCATTGCAAATATCGAGAGCCTGAAGCCTGAACACGTAGTATCCGGTAACGAACGGGTAATAAGACCTCGCCTCGCAGATGCCAAATTTTTCTTTGATACAGACAAAAAAAACACGCTTGAAGCACGCAGGGAGACCCTGAAACCCATCGTTTTCCAGGCACAGCTGGGATCGCTGTTCGATAAGAGCGACCGCATTGCAAAACTGGCGGGTTTTATCGCTAAACAGGAAGGTGGGCAGGAACAGCTGGCTGTCCGAGCCGGAGAACTCTGCAAATCAGATCTGACTTCAGAAATGGTTTTGGAATTCCCGGAGCTGCAGGGCATCATGGGGCAATACTACGGTGCAAACGATGGTGAACCACAAGAGGTATGCCTCTCTCTGAACGAACAGTACATGCCACGCTTTGCAGGTGATGAGCTACCCTCTAGCCTGACAGGTTGTGCCGTAGCGATTGCTGACAAAATCGATACCATCACCGGCATCTTTGGCATCAATCAGCCACCTTCAGGCAATAAAGATCCGTTTGCTCTGAGAAGGGCCACCCTGGGTGTCCTGCGAATTATTGTTGAGAAGAAGCTGGATCTGGACCTGCGTGATCTCATTAATCAGTCTGTCGAAGGTTATCAATCACAAGGGGTTGAGCTGCCAGCAGCCAGCGGAAAAGCTTTAGCAAATAATGAAGAGCTGGCAGAAACTGTTCTGGATTTCATGCTGGAGCGTTTCCGCTCCTGGTATCAGGACGAACAGATTCCTGTTGAAGTCTTCCTTTCTGTTAAGGCCCTGAAACCATCACGCCCCTTCGACTTTGATCAACGTGTCAAGGCAGTGCATCGCTTTAGTCAGATGGTCGAAGCCGAAACCCTTTCTGCAGCCAACAAGCGTGTTTCCAACATTCTGGCAAAAGCCGGAGATCTGGTCATTCCTGACTCCGTTGACCCTGCACTGATGACAGAAGCCGCAGAAAAGGCTCTGGCCACAGCGCTCGCCGACAGTAAAGAAAAAGCTGCACCGATTCTGGAACAGAGACAATACACAGTCGCTATGGAAAGTCTGGCGCCACTGAAGGACTCTGTAGACCGCTTCTTTGATGAAGTATTGGTCAATGCTGAAGATCAGCAGGTTCGTTTGAACCGCTATGCTCTTTTGAAACAATTACGCAGCCTTTTCTTACACGTTGCGGATATTTCATTACTGTAGGTTGCACTCGGGACTGCCTTTGTTGCAGAAATTCTGACTAAAGCTTGATAAAGTGGAGTGCGGCATTTATGCCGCACTTTTTCTATCTTTTGGAAAAGTTTTTCAGGTATGAAGCCTGCTGACTGAAATTATGAGTAAACTGATCATTCTTGACCGCGACGGAGTCATCAATAAAGACTCCGATCACTACATTCGTTCGGTGGCTGAGTGGATTCCTCTACCAGGCAGTATTGAAGCCATCGCCAGACTGAGCAGGGCAGGGTATTCCATTGCCATTGCAACCAACCAGTCAGGCCTTGCCAGAGGTTACTTTACTCAAGAAACCCTTGAGGCCATGCATCAGAAAATGCTGGATCTGTTAGCCTTGGAAGGAGGCAAGATAGATTGTATTCGATACTGCCCCCATGGCCCTGACGATCAATGTCGCTGCAGAAAGCCTTTGCCTGGCATGATTGAACAGATCGAAGAAGCCCTGAACATACCCGCATCATCTGCCTGGGTGGTCGGGGATTCTCTCAGAGACCTTCAGGCAGGGCAGGCAATGGGGTGCAATGTAGCTCTGGTGAAAACCGGCAAGGGTGTCAGAACGATGAATAAAGGGGAAGGCCTCCATAATGTACCAGTATTTGAAGACCTGGCTGCATTTACCCGCTTTATTCTCGAACCGTCACAGGTCAGTATTCAAGGATAAACAAGATAGGTTTTAAATGACATTCGTCGTTCAATATATAAGAACAGCGTTATTTTATTTTCTGCTGGCCACCTTCACCGTTTTCTGGTCCATTTTACTGTTTTTTGCTATTCCTTTTGTTCCTGTTAATAGACGCCACAAATTATTGGTGAAGTACTGGGCGATGATGGCTATGGGACTGGCCAGATTTATCTGTGGGATAAAGTATGAAGTGCACGGGAAGGAAAATATTCCTGATACACCCTGTGTCATGATCAGTAATCACCAGAGCACCTGGGAAACCTTTTTCCTGCAGATGCTTTTCAGTCCTCAGGCTCCGGTTCTTAAAAAAGAGTTATTTAAGATTCCATTCTTTGGCTGGGCAATCAGACTCATTAAACCGATCGCTATTAATCGCGATGACCCCAGGGCCGCATTAAATGATGTAGTAGAGCAGGGTACTGATGCCTTACACAACGGTCGTTGGGTTCTTATTTTTCCGGAAGGAACCCGTAACCCTAATGGTCAGTTAGGCAAATTTTCAAGAGGTGGTGTCAATCTGGCAAGAAAGGCCGGGGTTAATGTACTACCCATTGCCCATAATGCTGCTGCTTGCTGGCCTATGAACAGCTTTCTGAAAAAGCCCGGTACCATTCAGCTTCATATAGGAACGGTCATAGAAACCACAGACAGGACGGCGCTGGAGATTAATAATGAGGCTCGGAACTGGATTGCCAATACACTCGACATCATGAACGGGAAATCGAAACAGGTTTAAGCAAAAACATCATTCATCACCGGGTATAGGGTAACAGGTGATGAATGATTTAGAGCCTTATCAAATGAGTATCAGGCAGCCATGTGTTTTTCAATCAATTGAATTATGATATGAATGACTTTGATGTGAATTTCCTGAATCCGGTCTGCATAACCAAAGTGGGGCACCCGGATTTCTATATCCGCCAGACCGTCCATTTTCCCACCATCCTTACCCGTCAGAAGAATCACTTTCATCCCTTTTTTTCGGGCTGCTTCAATCGCTTTTAAAATATTGCCAGAGTTACCACTGGTACTGAGCCCGAACAGTACATCACCTTCAAAGCCTACACCTTCAAGATAACGTGAGAATACATAGTCATAACCGTAATCGTTGGAGACACAGGACAAGTGACTGACATCAGAGATAGCAATGGCCGGGTAGGCAGGGCGGTTATCACGATAGCGACCAGTCAACTCTTCAGCAAAGTGCATGGCATCGCAATGGGAGCCTCCGTTACCACAGGAGATAACCTTTCCACCCTGCTTAAAGGATTCCGCCAACAGGCTCGCTGCGCGGTCTATGGCATCAATACAGGTTTCATCATTGAGAAAACGCTCCAGAACCTGCTGGGCTTCTTCGAGTTCTGCACGAATTACTGAATGGTTCATGGCTATCAACTGTCGAATCAGAGGCCTAAAGTATACTGCTGATACATTAACGGCGCAGCATAACTTTATTTGCCCGGAAGAGGATTAATAGATTGGGCTCAGAGCCACTTTTCATGGCCCCCTGAGCCTGTGAGGATGAGGTATTAAATGTCGAGATTAGCCACGTTCAACGCATTAGACTCAATAAAGTCTCTTCGAGGCTCAACCTGATCACCCATCAATGTATTGAAGATCTGGTCAGCTGCAATAGCATCTTCAATGGTCACCTTCAGCATTCTTCTTACTTCCGGATCCATGGTGGTTTCCCAAAGCTGTTCGGGATTCATCTCACCCAGACCCTTATAGCGCTGAATGTTGTGGCGTTTGGTCGATTCAGTCATCAGCCATTCCAGACCTTCCTCAAAGCTTTCTATCGCTTTTTTGCGCTCACCTTTCTGGATGAATGCGGTCTCTTCCAGCAAGCCTTGTAGCTTGGCTCCCAGGGCTTTGATAGAGCCGTAGTCTCCGGAACCAAAGAAGTCGACATTCCAGATATATTCAGTTGGCACACCGTGAGAAATGATAGTGACCTTGGGCAACCACACCTGATGCTCACGGTCTTCAAACAGCTCAAAGCTCATCTCACGACCAGCCAGCTTCAGCTCCTGAATGCGAGTATTCAGGGTATCCAGCAAGGACTGCATTTTTGTCTGGTCTTTCAAGTCTTCCTGGGAAACTGCATCCAGATAAATCATCTCTTTCATGATTTCAGAAGGGTAAATGCGAGACAGACGCTCAATGGTTGCAATGACTTTTCTGTATTCTTTTACCAGAGATTCCAGAGCTTCATCACCAATACCCGGTGCATTTTCATTGACATGCAGTGTGGCATTTTCCAGTGCAGACTGGGTTAAATAGTCATCCAGTGCAATATCGTCTTTCAGGTATTGCTCCTGTTTGCCTTTCTTCACTTTATAGAGAGGCGGCTGAGCAATATAGACATAGCCATTTTCAATCAATTCTGGCATCTGACGGAAGAAGAATGTCAATAGCAGGGTTCGAATGTGAGAGCCGTCAACATCAGCATCGGTCATGATGATGATGTTGTGGTAGCGCAGTTTCTCAATATTGAACTCTGTACGACCAATGCCACACCCCATTGCGGTAATCAGGGTACCAACCTCCTGGGAGGAAAGCATTTTGTCAAAGCGTGCTTTTTCAACGTTCAGGATCTTACCTTTCAGTGGCAGGATGGCTTGTGTTTTCCGGTTTCGACCTTGTTTGGCAGAGCCCCCCGCAGAGTCACCCTCCACTATGTAAAGTTCGGAGAGAGCAGGGTCTTTTTCCTGACAGTCAGCCAACTTTCCGGGCAGTCCAGCTATGTCCAGAGCGCCTTTCCTGCGGGTCATTTCACGGGCCTTACGGGCCGCTTCACGGGCTCTGGCTGCATCCAGCATCTTGTTTACAACCGCTCGGGCTTCTTGTGGGTTTTCCATCAGATAGTCCGCAAGATAACTGCTCATCTCCTGCTCAACAGCTGTTTTCACTTCAGAAGAAACCAGCTTGTCCTTGGTCTGGGATGAGAATTTGGGGTCTGGAACCTTGACCGAAATAATCGCTGTGAGACCTTCACGAGCATCATCACCGGAAGTGGAAACTTTCTGGTTTTTAGCAAAACCTTCGCGCTCAATGTAGCTGTTCAGGTTTCGGGTCAGGGCGGCTCTGAAGCCGGCAAGGTGGGTACCACCATCACGCTGAGGAATGTTATTGGTGAAGCAAAAAATGTTTTCCTGAAAGCCATCATTCCACTGCAATGCCACCTCTACACCAATGCCATCTTCCCTTGTTTTTGTGAAGTGGAAGACCTTGTTGATATTGGTCTTATTGGTATTCAGATATTCAACGAATGCACTCAGACCACCGTCATAACGGAACTGATCTTCTTTACCTGTACGCTCATCAATCAAGCGGATAAAAACACCAGAGTTCAGGAAAGAGAGCTCTCTCAGTCTTTTTGCCAGAATGTCATAGCTGAACTGAATATTGGAGAAAGTCTCCTCAGAAGGTACAAAATGAACCTCTGTACCGCTCTTTTCAGTCTCTCCTATCACCTTCATAGATTCCTGTGGAACACCGTGAGAATAGACCTGCTGATGAACCTGACCATTCCTGCGAATGGTTAACTTGAGCTCTTTGGAAAGGGCGTTTACCACTGAAACACCAACACCGTGCAGACCACCAGAGACCTTATAGGTGTTGTCATCAAACTTACCGCCGGCATGGAGTACCGTCATGATCACTTCTGCGGCGGAGACACCTTCTTCTTCGTGGATATCTACAGGGATTCCCCGACCGTTATCACGAACGGTAATGGATTCATCCGGATGGATAATGACGGCAATTTCATCACAGAAGCCTGCCAAGGCCTCATCGATCGAGTTGTCTACCACCTCAAAAACCATGTGGTGAAGGCCGGTACCATCATCGGTATCACCAATGTACATGCCCGGGCGCTTACGAACTGCATCCAGACCTTTCAGCACTTTAATATTGGACGCATCGTAATTTTGTTCACTCATACTCTTTCTCCAGCGATTCAGTCTGGCGAATCTCACGCCCAGATTCCAAGTTCACAGATCCCTGTTTCACGTGAAACACTTTCAGATTGATTTCAGGCTCCCAGCAATCCACCAGTGCGCCCGGCTCTACGCAGGTAATAAATACCTGACTCTGCATATTCTGTAATATCTTGCACATAGCTTTTCTGTGGGGAGCGTCTAACTCTGAAGGTAAATCATCCACAAGAAAAACACACTGGCTACGGGTCATTTTTGAAAAGAGATAACCTTGTGCCAGCTTTAACGCACAAACGACTAATTTCAGCTGACCACGAGAAAGAATATCAACAGCATTACTTCCTTCCAGACGCACCCTTATATCTGCTCGTTGTGGCCCTGATTGTGTGTATCCGGTCTGAAAATCACGAACTGTATTTTCTTTTAACACCTCAGCTAGACGTCGTTCTCTGTCCCAACCCCGGTAATAACTTATCTTGATATCACCCAGCGAGGTCAGCTGGTTTAGAACATCCTGAAAAACGGGTGTCAGTTGATCAAAGTATTGCTGTCTGAGTTGATCCACAGCCTCAGCCGCTTTTACCAGTTCCTCATCCCAGACAGACAGCTGAGATGAGTAGGATGAACCTGTTATTTTACCATGCCGAAGCAAACTGTTCCGCTGTTTAAGCACTTTTTGAGTTCGCTTCCAAAGAGGTAAGAATTCATGGTGTTTCACGTGAAACACTCCCCAATCAAGAAACTGTCTTCTTTGCTTGGGTGAACCTTCCAAAAGTTTGAAAGTATCGGGATTAATAATTTGTAAAGGTAGAAGTCTGGCCAACTCGGACGTTGACTTAAGCGTTTCACCCGCGACCCGAATTTGAAAATTCTCTTCTTCCATATCTCGGGAAACGCCAACCGGTATCAGTCGGTCATTATTGGATTGAATTTGCGCAAATACCGTGCACTTACCCTTTTTATGACGAATGACCGGCTTAAGTCTGGCACTTCGAAAAGATCGAGCCAAACCCAAGAGATGGATAGACTCGAGAATACTGGTTTTTCCACTGCCATTAAGACCGTAGAGAATATTGATATCCGGGGAAGGGGAGAAGGTAGCGGATGCCAGATTCCTGACATCCTTAATCATCAGCTTGTGAATCGTCATCGGCTTGAACAAACCTCAGAGATGAGACTTTTCACAACGGCTTTCAATGATAAGAGGACCTTTTTTTCTGAAAAGACCCAGAACACTAAAAAGGCCTTCAATGATGGTAAAAACACCTTCATTAAAGTCTCATAGGCATAACAACATAACTGGAATCACTGGCGTCAGACTCTTCCAGCAGGGCACTGCTATTAGGATCAGAAAGGGTAATCTTCACGGATTCACCTGAGATAACAGACAACACATCCAGCAAGTAACTGACGTTGAAGCCCATCTCCAGAGTTTCACCGTGGTATGCCAGACTGATTTCTTCTTCCGCTTCTTCCTGCTCAGGGTTATTTGCTATCACCTTTAGCAAGCCATCGGAAAGTATCAGGCGAATACCACGATACTTTTCATTGGAAAGAATGGAAGCACGTTGGAAAGCCTGACGAAGCTCCTGACGATCTCCAATAATAATCTTGTCACCACCACGGGGAATAACACGGTCATAATCCGGGAACTTCCCATCCACCAGCTTGGAGGTGAACATAAAGTCTCCGGTTTTCGCTCTGATATGGTTGGCACCCAAAGTAATATGAACCATCTCGTCTCCTTCTGTCAGAAGACGGGCCATCTCCATAATCCCCTTACGCGGGACGATAACCTGGTGACGGTCTTGCTGATTAATATCAGCATCAACGGTACACATAGCCAGACGATGGCCATCAGTAGCAACAAAACGCAGTGTATTCTGGCTGACTTCTATCAGCATACCATTCAGATAGTAACGAACGTCCTGTTGCGCCATGGCAAAGCCAGAACGATCAATCAATCGGCGCAAACGGCTCTGACCAATGGTAAAGGTCATTGAACCCGGTTCTTCGTCAATACTTGGGAATTCATTGGCGGGCAAAGTCGACAAAGTAAAACGAGAACGGCCTGCTTTCAGTTTGACTCGTTGATCATCCTGAGAAAACTCAATCAAAGCGTTTTCCGGAAGAGACTTACAGATATCCATCAGCTTCCTGGCTGGAACGGTAATTTCTCCGCCCTCAGAGACCTCATCCAGTGTCACTCTACCGACCAGTTCTACTTCCAGGTCAGTACCTGTCAGAGAGAGTTGATCACCGTCCACCACCATCAGGACGTTGGACAATACAGGTAGAGTCTGTCTGCGCTCAACAACACCCGCCACCAGTTGAAGTGGCTTGAGCAATGCTTCCCGATTAATGGTAAATTTCATCGCTTTCCTTTCTCTTGGCTATCTGGAAGTAAGTCACAATGACCTTCTTCCTGAATTCATTAAATATCTGCTGGCTGAATCAAAATCAGCTAGTCAGAGATCTCAAAAGATTTTTGTAATCATCACGGATTTCACCGTCTTCATCCACCAGCTCTTTCACTTTACGGCAGGCATGAAGCACAGTGGTATGATCTCGTCCGCCGTAGGCGTCACCAATTTCAGGCAGACTGTGACTGGTCAGCTCCTTGGAAAGAGCCATTGCAATCTGTCTGGGCCGGGCCACAGAACGACTACGACGTTTAGATAGAATATCAGCTACCTTGATCTTGTAATACTCAGCCACCGTTCTTTGAATATTATCGATACTGACCTGCTTATCCTGCAAGGCAAGCAGATCCTTCAGGGACTCCCTGATGAGATCAATATCAATCTTGCGCCCCATAAAATGAGCACTGGCAATCACCCGTTTCAGAGCGCCTTCCAGCTCACGAACATTGGATCGAATTCGCTGGGCAATAAAGAAAGCCGCTTCATGGGGTAAATCAACTTTTTGCTGCTCTGCCTTCTTCATTAATATGGCTACTCGGGTTTCAAGCTCGGGAGGCTCCACTGCGACCGTCAGGCCCCAGCCAAATCGGGACTTTAATCGTTCCTCCACACCACTGATTTCCTTGGGGTAACGATCACAGGTCAGAATCATTTGCTGCCCCCCCTCAAGCAGGGCATTGAAGGTATGAAAAAATTCTTCCTGTGAGCGCTCTTTACCGGCAAAGAACTGGATGTCATCAATCAGCAGGGCATCAACGGAGCGATAGTAGCGTTTAAAGTCATTGATGGCATTTAATTGCAGCGCCTTGACCATGTCGGCAACAAATCGTTCGGAATGTAAATATACGACTCTGGCATTACGGTTTTGACGAACCAGAGAATTACCCACGGCATGCATAAGGTGAGTTTTACCCAGGCCTACACCGCCGTATAAAAACAGTGGATTGTATGCAGCTCCCGGGTTTTCAGACACCTGACGGGCTGCTGCAAGTGCCAGCTGATTCGATTTACCTTCAACAAAGGTATCAAAGGTGAAGTGGGCATTCAGGGAACTGTTATGTTTTATTGAACCCTCGACTTCTATTTGTCGTCCGGAAGAAGGTTCTTCTTTCCTGGCAGAATGACTGCTGGCAGTGTTCTCTTTTGCTTTCAGAGGATTGACTTTCTTGGGTATGGCATGGGGCTCAACACTTTCAGACGACACAGGTTTACTAGTAGAAAGGCCCGATGCTTCACTGAGGCTGGACACCAGCTCCCGGGTCACCGCCTTCTTTTCTTCTACGACAGGCTTGGGTTGTTCAGGGCGTACAGGACTGCTGGCAGGCGAAGCACTCCTTCGGCTGAGAGACTGGGGGCGACGGTTCGAGACGGCCAGTGCCACCGCCGGAGCCTGTCCATCAGTCAGTTCATCAAGTATCTCTTCGATGCGCGGCAGAAACTTCTCTTTCACCCAGTCTGCGACAAAACGATTAGGAGCCAGCAGGCAAAGATCGTGTTCATCACCCATGACTTTCAATGGGCGAATCCAGGTATTGAACTGCTGTGAGGACAGTTCATCTTGAAGCAAGTCCACACACTTTTGCCAGAGCTCTAAGGGCACGGGCGCTCTCCTGAAAATGGGTGAAATGGAAGCCGGTCAGCCTGCCTGCTGGAAGACTTCGCTAATGGCAGGAAACAGAATCTGTCCAGAAACACCTATTCCTCCACAGCAGAACAGTGCAGATACGCAAGAAGAACAGGCCAAAAAACAGCTTCAATTGTATCCTTTCAGGGAAAAGTTATCCACACCTTAAATTTGTTGAAAGCATGGCCAGAAAATAATCTTTTTACTTAATTATCAACACTCTATAAGCAAAAAGAGACGAAAAAAGAGGCAATCAGTGATGAAAAAATAATGTGGAAAAGGCTGTGTTCACAAAGGCTGATGAAGGATGAGTGAGCTGTGAATAAGTATGATGCATCGACGTACTGTGTATAAGGTACCAAATTATACACAGGCTGTGAGCAGGCAGAGAACAGTATAGTCGCTTATTTTCTACACATTCACACACACGAACAAACCCAGTGTACAAAAGGCTTTACAGGACTTATCCACATAAAAAGTGTTGCCTAATATTTATTAAAAAAACAAAACACCATCACTCAAGTACATATGAATTATATGTACTTAATTTTCCAGAATGACTCTCAAAAGATTTTTAATTCATAAATATCATTTGAAATTAGTGGTGTGTTATTTTTCCCTATATATAAAGGACGTAATTTCCCCTATAAAAATGCACTTTTACGATAACCCTACTTAATATCCGCAAAGAGCTGGCTGCCCTCTAAGGATTGAGCCCTGAGCCCGGGTGGCAAACTCTTGACAAATGCAAATTGACGCTTATCCCTCAATTACTTAGAATGCCCGTCTTTTTGTAAATTGATAAAACGAGTAACGTCATGAAAAGAACATTTCAGCCCAGTAATCTTAAGCGCAAGCGCACTCACGGTTTCCGTGCTCGCATGGCTACCAAGAACGGTCGTGCGGTAATCAACCGTCGCCGTGCCAAAGGTCGCAAGCGTCTGGCTGCCTGATTTGGACTGACAGGTGAGCTTCGCTTTTGGTCGCGATCTGCGACTTTGCTCAGCAGCTGATTTTAAGCAGGTTTTCGACCGTACGGATATCAAGGTCAGTAGTCGCCATTTACTGATACTGGCTTGCCAGAATGAGCTTGACCACCCCCGCCTGGGGTTGGTGATCGCCAAAAAAAATATCCGTAAAGCTACCGGCCGCAATCGAGTCAAACGACACATTCGGGAAACCTTTCGCCTCCATAAGGGGGAACTGGGAAATCTGGACATTGTTGTTCTGGCCAGAAGAGGTCTGGGTGAGCTGGAAAGCTGCGATATCAATAAACTGCTCACCCACCAATGGTTTAAACTGGCCAGACGTCGGAACGAGCAGAAGGTTTCCTGAATGGAGACCATTGCCTGAAACAGGCACTCTATGGGGCTGCGTGACAGTGGGGGTAGAAACTACCTCCAGTCACTCTTCAGAAAGCCAGTCATACTGTCTCCACTCAAATCAGCCGATGCGTTTCCTGTCTATTCGGCACAGACAGAGTAAAGTCGACATGACCAGACCTGTGATTAATTTTCTCGTGTTGTTGCCCAGACGCTCTGCCATGGGATTGATCAAGGTGTACCGTTTCTGCCTGAGCCCTATCATGGGCAGGCATTGTCGCTTTTACCCCAGCTGTTCCAGCTATTCACAGGAAGCTCTCCAACATCATGGTTTTCTGAAAGGCAGTTTTCTGACCTTGAAACGACTGCTGCGTTGCCATCCCTGGCATCCAGGAGGTTATGATCCGGTGCCTGCTCCCTTGGACAAGCAACACCGGTCATCAGACGATCATATTCATCACCAAGACTCTTTGGCTCGGACATCATGGATCTGCAAAGAACACTCTTGATAGGTGCTATAGCCGTTGTTGGTGTGTTTACACTTCAGCAATGGAATGAAGATTACAATCAGACCCGGCCGGCCAGCGATGCTGTTGTGGCTAATGTCTCCACTTCTCAAAGTGGTTCTGATTTACCCACTATCTCACCATCATCTTCCTCTCCGGAAATTCTGGATGACGAGGTTCAGACTTCTGCTCAACTGATCAACGTTAAAACAGACACACTGAACCTTCAGATTGACCCCGCCGGTGGTGACATTGTCGGACTCAGCCTGCCCAAATACCCAGCCTGGCTGCCTGAAGAAGGCGAGAAAGCTACGCCTTTCCAGCTACTGGTTAACAGGCCCAACTGCACACCGGGTGAAGTGACCTGTGTCTACACTGCCCAAAGCGGCCTGATTGCTACTGATGGTCCCACCAACGATCAGAATCAGAGACCCCTCTACAGCACTGCACAGACCAGTTACACCTTGCCAGCCGGTCAGGACCAGCTGACGGTTAAACTGACTCGCAGCACTGGCGAAGTTCAGGTAACCAAAAGTTATACTTTTAAGCCCGGCTCCTATGAAGTCGTATTGGCTTACGAAATCGCCAACAACAGCGACAAGGAATGGCGTGACACTTTCTATGCTCAGCTGAAGCGGGATGGTTCAGAAGACCCAAGCTCAGTAAACTCCAGCGCCCCCATGAATACCTACCTGGGGGCGGCTGTTCGTTCTATTGATGAGCCATACAGAAAGCTGCCTTTCGATGATTTCCGAAAAGAGCCTTTCAAGGAAAGAGTCGAGGGTGGTTATGCAGCCATTCTTCAGCACTACTTTGTCAGTGCCTGGGTACCCGCTCAGGACAAGCCTCACAATTATTACACTCAGGAATCCCGTAACAATGAATACTATAGGGTGGGTTTCTACAACGACCCTCTGGTAGTCAATCCTGGTGAGAAAGTCGTCACCGGTGCAACGCTTTATGCTGGTCCTAAAGATCAGCCTGCCCTGAAGAATCTGGCGGATGGTCTGCAGCTGACCATGGACTTCGGCATACTGTGGTTCCTGGCTCAGCCACTGTTCATGTTGCTGCAGTTTATCCATTCTCTGGTAGGCAACTGGGGTTGGGCAATTATCCTGCTGACAGTTTGTGTGAAAGCGGTATTCTATCCACTGAATCAGGCCAGCTTCCGTTCTATGGCTAAAATGCGCAAGCTGGGGCCAAAAATGCAGGAGCTGAAAGAAAGATACGGCGACGATCGCCAGAAGATGTCTCAGGCCATGATGGAGATGTACAAGAAAGAGAAGGTCAATCCAATGGGTGGCTGCCTGCCGATTCTTGTCCAGATGCCAGTATTCATTGCCCTCTACTGGGTGTTGCAGGAGGCTGTAGAGCTGCGTCAGGCACCCTGGCTTGGCTGGATTCAGGATCTGTCCCAGATGGACCCTTACTTCATCCTGCCGTTGATCATGGGGGCTTCCATGTTCGCGCAGCAGATGCTGAACCCGACACCTCCTGACCCTGTTCAGGCTAAAGTGATGAAGTTGATGCCGCTGATTTTTACCATATTCTTCCTGTGGTTCCCGGCAGGTCTGGTACTGTACTGGGTAACCAACAACATTCTGTCGATTATTCAGCAATACATCATTACCAAAAAGATCGAGAAAGAAGGCTCCTGAGTCTGAAAATCTCAAAAAAAACGGACCGCAATGGTCCGTTTTTTTAGATCCATGACGGCCATGGCACCAGCAGCCACCTTAGATTAGACTAATCATTTTTCTCATTTCTCAGCCAGTAATTGCTATGTCCGATCTCAGTGCACTCCATAAAGACACTATTGCCGCTCAGGCAACCGCTCCCGGAAGAGGTGGGGTGGGGATTATCAGGGTCTCAGGCCCTGAAGCTTTGTGGGTTGCCAGAGAGGTTCTGAAAATGGAGCCCAAGCCTCGTTACGCTCATTACGGTCCTTTTTACGATGAGCAGGATGAGGTTCTGGACGAAGGACTGGCTCTTTACTTTCCTAATCCAAATTCATTTACTGGAGAGGATGTCATAGAGTTCCAGGGACATGGTGGTCCTGTCATTTTGGACTTACTGTTGAAAAGAATTAATGCCCTTGGGGTCAGGCTGGCCAATCCCGGAGAGTTTTCCGAAAGAGCCTTTCTGAATGACAAGATGGATCTGGCGCAGGCTGAGGCCATCGCAGATCTGATCGACAGTACTTCAGAACAGGCAGCCAGATCGGCATTAAGATCGCTGCAAGGCGCTTTCTCCAGGAGAGTCAACGAACTGGTCGAGTCCCTGATTGAACTGAGAATTTACGTTGAAGCCGCCATCGACTTTCCAGAAGAAGAGATTGATTTCCTGGCCGACGGCAAAGTGGCAGGCGATCTCAAAACCATCATCAGCCATCTTGCCCTGGTCATGAGAGAAGCGGATCAGGGGGCCATTCAGCGTGAAGGTATGACCGTAGTGATTGCCGGACGTCCCAATGCCGGTAAATCCAGCCTTTTGAATGCGTTATCAGGACGGGAGTCAGCTATTGTAACGGACATTGCCGGTACCACCCGTGATGTCCTCAGGGAACACATCAATATCGATGGTATGCCCTTGCATGTCATTGATACCGCCGGTCTGCGAGAGACAGATGATAAAGTCGAACAGATTGGTGTAGAACGTGCCTTCAGGGAAATAGAAGACGCTGATAGAGTACTCCTGATGGTGGACGGATCAACCACTGACGCAACCGATCCTCACGACATATGGCCTGAGTTTGTTGATCGACTGCCTTCCAGAGAAAAGCTCACTGTGATCCGTAACAAGATTGACCTGACAGGCGAACAGGCAGGCATAGAGGACGTTGAAGGGGTCCCCCTGATCAGGGCCTGTGCCATGAGAGAACACGGCCTGGACGCTCTCAGAGAGCATCTGAAAGCCTGTATGGGCTATGAGGGCGCCATGGAGGGTGGTTTTTCTGCCCGGCGCAGACATCTGGATGCGCTGCGAAGAGCAGAGGAGTTTCTGGATAACGGTCAGAAGCAGCTTGTATACATGGGGGCAGGTGAACTTCTGGCTGAAGACTTGCGACATGCCCAGAAGGCCTTGGGCGAGATCACCGGCGAGTTCTCCAGCGATGACTTGCTGGGCAGGATTTTCTCCTCGTTCTGTATTGGCAAGTAAGTGAATGCAGAGGTTCAGTTTACTTTTTTAACCTTTGCTCTGAAGTTTCAGGCTTTGCCTCTGCGGGTTTATCACCTGGTGGAGCAAGAAAGATCTTCAGACGCTGTGTTGGTGTCAGGTGTTTGCCTTTTGCTTCTCTGAACATATCCCGCCATTCAGAAAAGGTAACAGTCAGAGGGTTATAGCTGTTGACAGGCTTACTGACCCCGTAGCGCACAGTTTCTACTTCTGGTTCAAAGGTACCGAATAGCTTATCCCAGACGATCAGAACACCGGCATAGTTTTTATCAATGTAATGAGAGTTGATACCGTGGTGAACCCGATGATGGGACGGTGTGTTAAAAATAAGCTCGAACTTGCCAAGACTGCGAACCCACTGGGTATGGACAAAGAACTGAAGCCCTAAGTTAAGCAACACTGCAAAGATAACCCATTTAGGCTCAAAACCAATGATGACCAAAGGAACCCAAAACAGCCACATACCGGCAATTGGGTACATCAGGCTTTGACGAAACGCGGTGCTGAAATTCATTCTCTGCGAACTATGATGTGCGACATGGGCTGCCCACATCCAGCGTATCCTGTGGCTGGCGCGATGAAACCAGTAGTAGCAGAAATCCTGTAAGATCAGCAAAGCGACAAAGGTAGCAGCGTTCATTTCAATCTCTAGTAACTTCCAGCCAAAAAGCCAGAAATAGAGTTTGACGATCACCAGACCTGTAACGATATCTGCCAGCTGATGCATACCTGCTAATGAGAAATTACACAGTACTTCTGGCAGTTTATAGGCGGAGTTTTCCGGTAGTATTCCGCCCCTTTGGCCGATGAAATATTCTGCCAACATTAAACCGATAAACAGCGGAGCCAGCAGCATCAGCAACCATTCGGGATGGTCAATAATCATTTGAAATCCCATCTCCTGTTTTCGTCAATAATGGTTAACATCTGGCAAAATGATCTTTGGTTAGTCTGGGTACGTTGCCAAATAAATTAATGCTCTTTTGGCGCTTTAAGAGAGGCTTTCAGGTTGTCGAGCCAGAGCGTAATTCTTTTCTTGTTCGCGCCAAGATCGGAGTAACCATAATGTGAGCGAGAGTAAATGGCCAGTGTGCTGGTATCTTCCCCCTGACTATAAAAACGTACGGTAATGGTATCCGGATAGCCCATGAAAGGGGTTCTCTGGACATAGTCGACTTGCTGACCATCATCACTGGTGCGCAACACTTCTAACTTATCCTGACTTTGGGCAAGGTCTGAAAACCGCTCTTGCAGCTCTGTGACACTGACGTTCAGAACAGGGCTGATCTGATGGGGCTCTGCTAAAAAATTGCCTTCTGGCAAAACCAGATATTGATTAGGCTTTTCGTGCAGTTTTAATGTTTCAAAATCAATGACCCGGTCATCAATCGCTGTGAAAAGGAAGTCCAACATCAGATTTTCTCCGAATCAGTTTTCAGGGCGTCAGTATGACGGATCTGAGTGGAGCCTGAAAGGCCCCTGTATGTGTTAAATCTCCCTAAGCTCATTTCAGGGCCTCAAGCATAATCAATATCCCTGATCACACCTTCGTCAGAAGTTTCCAGCAAAATCGGTTTGTGGATTTTGAGAATAGATTTAGCACCTTCATCACCACTGAGCAATGTTAAATCAGATTGCAGAAAAGCCGGAAATAAAACGGGATGAGCAGGGACGGGATCTGAATCTTCAGATTGATAGATTGGCCTGATGATTTTCTTGTACTCATTGTTTTTAAAGCTTTTTATGAGCTGCCTGTAGGTGTCAAATTCAATGTAAGGCATATCTCCCAGGCAGAGAAGGATGTTTTGATCTTCAGGAATATTGTTAATAGCTATAACAATGGATGAGCTCATACCTCTTTCAAAGTCAGGGTTTTCAGTGTAAGCAAGACCGTATTTGTCTAATGAATGTTTAAGAATGTCATCCTGAGGCCTGACGATCACTAAAACCTGATTAACATGGGGCTGGACATTCAACGCACTAAGAATGGCCATTGGGATGCCGTTAATCTCATGCATCATTTTATGGCCATTAAATCGCGAGCCTTTGCCTGCAGCTAAGATAACCGCTGTTATTTTCTCGCAAGGGTTGAATTTTTCGATGTTAGCTGATGTCACAGGCGGTCGTCTGACTTATTTGATCTTCTTTCTTTTCCAGCGCCTTACCAGGCTGTATGCCATTTTTAATGGCAGTGATTTCAGCAAGAATAGAAAGTGCAATTTCTGCGGGGGATTTACTACCGATATTTAATCCAACCGGGCCATGGAGCTGGTTAACCTCAGCATCACTGAAATCAAAGTGCTCCCTGAGTCGTCTGCGACGCTCCTGATTGTTGAGTCTTGAGCCAAGAGCACCAACATAGAATGCATCGCTTTTTAATGCCGTTAGTAAGGCCATGTCATCTACTTTCGGGTCGTGGGTTACTGCGACAATGGCAGTGCGGACATCGACATTTAAATCCTGAATGACATCATCGGGAAAGCCTTTTAATAACGGCAAGTCTTTTAAGGGCCAGTTGCTTCGGTAATCAGGTCTTGGATCGCTAACCAAAACTTCAAATCCAAGGCCTTGTGCAAATTCAGCCAGATATCGGCCGGTTTCACCGGCACCAATCACCATTAATCGCCAGGTTGGTCCAAAGACGTTTTGCCAGTGGGTTTGTGACAACTCTGGTTCCTGTTGCTTCCAGGGCGTATAAATGACTTGACCCGTTTCAAGGCTCACTTTTCTTAAGCAGGTTTTTCTCGCTTCAATGTGATCAACAAGCAATTTAACGTCTGCCATTTCATTGAGAGGCTCTGCCATGAGTTCCAGGGTCCCTCCGCAAGGTAATCCGAATCGGTGACGTTCTTCAGCAGTTTCTCCGTACATGATTTTTTGCACGAATCTGACAGGGTTTTGGGCTAGCTGTGCAATTAAATCTTCTTCAACACATCCGCCACTGACGCTTCCAAAAAAGCGACCAGAAGAACTTACCGCTAAAAGGGAACCTACCGGTCGGGGGGAGGTGCCCCAGGTTTTAGCGACACTGACCAGGGAGATTTCATCACCCTGTTCAAGACAAGATAAACAACCTTTCAGAACCTCTAATTGTGAACCTTGCATATTGAACCTTTGCTTATTCATTCCGGGCAGGATTCCGTCCCTCGTGATGTTGAGGGACCAAGCTCGACAAATTAACTGAGTTTAAGAGGCAAGCTTCTTAAACGATTACCTGTTGCTGCAAAGATGGCATTGCCTACAGCCGCTGCAATTGGCGGCAGGCCTGGTTCACCTACACCGCTTGGTGCTTCATCACTGTCAACGATGACCACATCAATTTCTGGTGATTCATGCATTCGCAGTATCGGGTAATCATGGAAGTTACTTTGAACCACTGCACCGTCTTTGAGTGTGATCTCTCCGTAAAGAGCAGCGGTTAAGCCAAATAAGATGCCACTTTCCATTTGTTGGATAACTATTTCGGGGTTAACCGCCAGACCGCAATCTACCACACAAGTCACTTTGTGAACTTTGATCTGGCCGTTGTTCACAGATACCTGTGCGATTTCTGTCACATATGACAGGAACGAAGTATGAGCTGCTACGCCATGATAATGACCTTCTGGTAAAGGTTTTCCCCAGCCCGCTTTGTCGGCAGCAATTTTTAGAGTGTTCGCCAATCGAGGATTATTTTTCAGGTGTTTAAGGCGATAGGCGACAGGATCCTGTTTTTGCAAAATGGCGATTTCATCCATCATGCTTTCTTTAAAGAAACCACTGAATGAGTGACCAACACTTCGCCAGAAACCTATGGGTAGTCCCGGATCAACCGTGACATGGTCAACGGATTTATGGTCGGCATCATAGTCTTCGAATAAGCCTTCTACTGAAGTAGGATCTACCGTCCAGCCATCAAACAGGCCATAACCGGCTTTACTGATCCAGTCGACCATACCGTCAGGCAGGAATGCTGGCATCATGGCATCGGCCAGTTCATCCATGGTATAAGGTATGACGTTTGCACCAGAGCGCTTAACGTTCCAGCTGTCAATATTACCGTCTTTATCTAAGCCAACTTGAAACTTAGCCAGAGTCGCAGGGCGATAATAGTCGTGTTTTGTATCATCTTCGCGACTCCAGATCAGTTGCACTGGCAGGCCTGATGCCTTGGCTATGGAAACGGCTTCGGCAACAAAGTCGCTTGATATACGACGTCCGAATCCTCCCCCGAGGAATGTACTATGAATCGTGACATCATCTTTTGCTACATCACCATAAAAAGCACCCAGTTTGGCGGCAATTCCGGGGTTTTGGCTTCCTGTCCAAATGTCTAATTTGTCACCCGTGAATTTCGCAGTGCAATTCATGGGTTCCATGGTGGCATGAGCCAGGAAAGGGGCCCAGTATTCTCCAGATACAACGGTGTCGGAAGTTTTTAAGGCATTGCGACCCTCTCCTTCTTCGTGTGCATTATCCGCTTCATCGCTATCCAAAGCTTCTTTAAAGAGTTGTTTACCGTTACCTGCTTCAGTGGCAGCGCTGGAAAAGTTTGAAAGGGTTTCAGGTAATTCCCACTGCACGTCTAACAGAGGTAAGGCCGCTTTTGCCTGATAGTAATGATCAGCAACCACTGCTACACCGTTGAAGATTCTGACAACAGCTTTTACGCCGGGCATGCTTTTCACTTTGCTGTCATCAAAGCTTTTCACAGTGCCACCAAATACCGGGCAACGCTTTAACACAGCCCGGTGCAGGCCCTCAAATTCTACATCCAAACCAAATTCCGCCAAGCCTGTGCTTTTTGCTACAGCATCAAGACGTTTTGAGTATTTACCAATATATTTGAAGTCTGCTCTTTTCTTGATGGGTGTTTCTTCAGGAAGGCTCAATTGAGAAGCCGCTTCGCTGAATGCACCGTAAGGTAGCTTTTTACCTTTGGCTACAATCATTCCATTATCAGTTTGAATTTGATCAACTGACAAATGAAGTACCTTTGCTGCAGCTTGTCGAATAACCATACGAACATTTGCCGCCATTTGGCGAAGCGGAATGAAATGAGTACGAATACTGTTGCTGCCACCTGTTAGTTGCAGCCCATATTCCGGGTTTGCATATTCTTCGCAGGCGCCAACCTGTTTAACCTTGATTTTATCTGGATGAACGTCGAGTTCTTCTGCCAGCACTGTGGTCAGGCCTGTGAATACGCCCTGTCCCATTTCCGAGCGGGGAAGATAAAAATAGATTTCATTATTGCCGGTAATTTGCAGCAAAGCATTGGGTTGCAGATCACCGTTCATAGTATTCGGGGATTTATTGCTGGCACAGGCAGCCAGGGGAATTCCAACGACCAGACCGCCACCAATAATGCCCAGTTTTTTAAGAAAGCTACGGCGGGAGCTGTTTTCTAATGTCTGATCGTTTGTCGTTAGCAATTTGTTTTGTTCAGTGACACTCATGATTGCACTTCCTGTGTTTCCAGTGAAGAAGTTGCCCTTGGATCAAACAGTTGCACGGCGTGCAAACGGCCTTTGCCATTTCTTAAATCTGCTGCTGCATTTTTGATGGCTTTTTTCACATTAGGATAAGTACCGCAGCGGCATAGGTTGCCGCTCATGGCGTTGTCGATGTCACTGTCACTGGGGTTTTTATTCTGGCTTAGTAATGCGGTAGCACTGATGATTTGCCCACTCTGACAATAGCCACATTGTGGAACACCGGCTTCTACCCAGGCGTTCTGTAAAGTGGACATCATTTCTGGATTACCAATGCCTTCAATGGTGGTTATATTTCTATTGGCCACGGCCTGAACGGGCATAATGCAGGTTCGGGAACTCACACCATCGATTAACATGCTGCAGGCACCACATAAGCCCATACCGCAACCGAATTTTGTACCTTTCATTTTTAAATGTTCGCGAACCACCCAAAGCAAGGGTGTATCGCCCGGTGCGTCTACATTGACTGTTTGTCCATTGAGTTTAAAGCTAATCACTTGTCCCACCCGGCTGTGCCAGTTTCTTATCTGGCTCATAAGTTTTGATAGACTTTGAGCCATTTATTATCTTTGTGGTTTACAGAAACCAATTTATATCCGTCGTTTATACTGCTTAAACAATTGTCTCGGCAGCCCGGCGAAAGTGGTATCAGTTGTGGGTCATTATACGGAACTCTACCCACAAACATAGTGGGAAATCTGGTCACATTTTCAAAGACGACAATGGCCTGACAGAGAGAGCGGGCATGAATGGTTCATAGAAGCAGTTCGGATCAGCCTGACAACCTGATTTTGTTTTCAGGATACTCAGGCTTGGCTGCAGCGGGTAAAACATAAACTCTGAAGCATCAGATTGAATCCCCTTTCTTATCAAACAGAAGCAGGTCGTGAGGTCTTACCGAAATATCCACAGGTGTGCTTTCCGGGAACGGGGTTGAGTTTTCCACAACCAGAACATTTTCTTTCAGCTTAACCTCGGTCCTTAATCGGGTTCCCATAAACTGCTGGCTTTTGATCTGGGCAGGATTCACCGGTTTTTCGCACCGACACCTTTCAATCGAAAACATTTGTGGGCGGATAAACAGCTCCGCAGTCTGACCGGGGTCTGCTGAAATATCAGTGGATGACTCAACGACACCGACTGGTGTTGAAACAGTACGACTGTTTATTACTTCACAGGGCAGGAGATTGCCAGACCCCATAAACTCTGCCACAAAACGAGATGCCGGGCGATTATAGACGTCGAAAGAGTGACCTCGTTGCAGAATATTGCCGTTGTGCATAATGGCAACGGAATCGGCAAAGGCAAAACCTTCATCACGATTATGGGTGACAAACAGTCCAGTGACTTTCTGTTGCTTGAGAATATCCCTGACCTCCCTCACCAGTTTCTGTCTTACCTGACTGTCAATATTGGAAAAAGGTTCATCCAGCAACAACAAGGAAGGGTTGTTAGCCAGGGCTCTGGCAATGGCAACACGTTGCTGCTGGCCGCCAGAAAGTTCATGTGGATAGCGCTTGTCCAGGCCAGAAAGGTTGACCAGCTCCAGCATGGCTTCCACACGCTTACGGGCATCTCTGCGGGAAAGGTTTTTCAAACCAAAAGCAATATTTTGAAACACGTTCAGATGAGGGAACAGAGCGTAGTCCTGAAAGATCATCCCCATTCCACGCTGTTCCGGGGGCAGTGTTCCATGGACTGAAGTGACGACCTGACCGTGCAGGGAAATGGTCCCTGAAAAAGGCTGAAGAAGACCTGAAATGGCTTTTAAAAGTGTGGTTTTACCGCAGCCGCTTCGACCCAGCAGGCAAACAATTTCTCCCTGTTCTACCTCAAGGCTCAGGTTAGAGAGTACTTCTGTCTGTTCATAACGGCAGCTCAGGCCAGCAATAGTCAGGGCGGTCATTTTTGTTCTGCCTCCAGCGAACGGTTCAGAAGTATCAGTGGTATCAGCCCGGCCAGTACCATTATCAATGCTGCCAGAGCAGCCTCTTCCAGTCTTTCATCGGAAACAAACTGGAAAACCCGGGTAGCCAGTGACTCAAAGCCAAAAGGTCTTAAAAGGAGAGTCGCCGGCAGCTCTTTCATGGATTCGATAAAAACCAGCAGAAATCCGGTCAACAAGCCTTTGCGAATCATGGGAATATGAACGCGTCTCACCATTTCTGAAGGCTTGCATCCCAGTGTTCGGCTGGCCATATCCAGAGACGGGGAAACTCTTCCCAGGCTGGATTCAACACTGCCAACGGCCACGGCAGAGAAACGAACGGTATAGGCGAAAACAAGCGCAAATATCGAGCCACTGAAAATAAGGCCAACGGGCGGTAACTCAAAGGCCATAATCAAATCATTCAAAACGTGGTCAGACAGGGTTAATGGGGTTAACACCGCAATCGCCAGAACATTTCCGGGAAAGGCATATCCGCTAGAAACCAACCGGGAAGGAATATTGGCAAAGCGACTGCCCTGAAGGCGCTGATACAGTCCCAGAAATAAGGCGACCAGTGTTGCAGATGTGGCTGCGGTTAATGAAACCTTCAAACTGTTGAGGCTGTAAGTCAGCCATTCCTGGTTCCAGGAATCACTGAAATATCGGAAAACGTAATCCAGCAAAATAGCAGCAGGCAGAAGGAAGCCCAATATGACCAGCATCCAGCACCAGAGCAGGGCCAGGACCTTTTTCCAACCCCTCAAAACGGAGGCTTTCCTGTGGTCCTGCCCGGTGCTTTTCTGGTACAGCTGTTGTCTCCTGCGACTGAAGCTTTCCAGTGAGATCAGCAGCATCACTGCAACCAGCATGATAGCTGAAAGTTTGGCAGCGGCATTCAAACTGCCATAACCCAGCCAGGTATCATAGACAGCTGTCGTGAGAGTCGGTACAGCAAAGTAATCAACCGTGGCAAAATCACCCAGTGTTTCGATACCCATGAGGGCAAGGCCGGTGACGATAGCCGGTCTGGCCATGGGGATTGAGACCCTCAGAAAACTGGAAACAGGAGAGCATCCGAGCAACCGGCTGGCAAGCATCTGACTCTGGGAATGTTCAAGAAATGCGGTTCTGGCCAGTAGATAAAGGTAAGGATAAAGCACTAGCGCCAGAATGATGACTGCGCCACCCAGACTGCGAATATCCGGGAAAAAATAATCCGCAGCACTCTGCCAACCCGTTAAATCCCTCAGCAGTCTTTGCACAGGGCCTGCGTATTCCAGCAGGTCTGTATAGATATAGGCGACCACGTAAGAGGGCATGGCCAGAGGCAGTACCAGAAGCCATTGCAGATAACGTTTACCGGGAATTTCACAGTTTGCCATGATCCAGGCTGCAGGAAGGGCAAGGATCAAACCCAGAATACCGACACCCAGGATCAACAGTACGGTGTTGAGGATATAAGTGCCCAGCACCGTATTTCGCAGATGAGCAAAAATCTCACCGCTAGGCGCCGAGGCTTCATAGACCAGAGCCAAAAACGGAGTAAAAAGCAGAAGAGCCAGCAACCAGCTGCCAGCTCTCCAGAAGATCGAAAGGCCTTGTCTTGAATATGACTTATCAATACCACGCTGCAAAGAGAGTGGTGATAAGTCATTTTCCTGTGTTTCTAAGGCGGTAAGCACCTGTTTCATGAAAGTCTGTTTAAATATCTGTCCGAGCTCTGCCAAGCGGTCAATTTTACAGAAAACGGAATGAATATCAGTAAAATTTGCATCTCTCTTTCAAACAGCAACGCAATTAGGCGTAGACTTGCCTTTTAAATGCCTGCTCTCAATTGTGTACGTTAATACCGCACACCAAAGGTAGAGGTAATTTATGAAAAGTGTCAGCGTTAATCAGTTCAGGGATAACCTGAAAAGTTTTGTAGAGAAGGTTGTGGGCAACAGCACTCAGCTTAAGGTCACTCGGCGCGGTGGAGAAGACTTTGTAGTGCTCAGTGCTGATGACTGGGAGCGGGAACAAGAGACCCTTTATGTGCTGCAGAATAGTAGCTTGATGCGGCAGATTGCAGACTCACAGAGTACACATAGCCAGGGTGAGGGCTATCAGCCAAGTGAGGAGGATATCAGTGAGATCATTGGTCTTTGAGGGTAATCCGTCATTCCCGGCTTCATTCTCGTCATTCCCGCGAAGGCGGGAATCCACACTGACTCTCCACCAGAACCATACTGCCCGGTGTCCCCCTGGCCTTGTCATCCCCGAGAAGGCAGAGATCCACCGTTGGCGATGGATTCCCGCCTTCGCTGCAGGTTCCTGTTTCACAGTTCGTTGCTCAGGGAACAAGCGGAGCCGCCCTGGCTTGGTTCTCGCATAAAAGTAGTGAACTAAATCATTTCCTTTCTGTCTAAATACTAGGGCGATAGTACAAGTTACGGATAATTTACCCCTTCTCTTGAGATTGCCTTTAGAACTGTCATGAAGCATTAAATTTGCAAGGCAAATGAGCTAACCACAAGGACGGTATTAACAACAGCTACAACTTAATAAAGGACGATTAATTATGGATAATGTAAAAACTTTTGCTACCGGCTACGGCTATAGCTATAGGGATCTGCCCGGTGTAATAGCTGCTGAAAATAGCTCCCCCACCTCAAGAGCTGTAAAGCCCTCGCCAGTAAAAAATGGTGGTGAGATGAGCGTCGCTGACCACCCCAAAGAAATGACGGATTCAAGCGGGCAGACGCAGAGCCTGATGAAAAGGAAAATTGAAAATTCTAAAACTGCTGCAGACGGTGCAGTCATATCTGCACCAGGCTCAGAACAAAATCGTCCCTGCTCTGATAACCCTGACTTCCGATCTGATGATAATATTGTGGCAAATCATTTAGCATCTTTACGTCCGATAACTCCCTCTTACGAACGCTTCCCGGTAGGTGACAGTAGTAAGCCCATGGATGAACAATTTGCCAATAAAACGATTCATTGGCTCCAGCAACTTAACACATCATACGAAGAGCGGAGCTCAGTCATGACAAGATTTCGTGAAATACCTAATACATTGGTCATAACTTACACCTATTCGAGCAGTGGTATACCCAGTGCAACCTTTACGTACGATTCTTCTCGTGTGCCAGAATTGCTGGAAGAAAGAAAACGTCTGGGTGTTTATTATGGTGAGGATTATAAGGCCTACGAACTTCCCGAGCTGTCAAAAGCCAGCGGCCTGGGATTGCTCTCACTACCAAAATATTTTGATCATACTTGCAGATCCAGCTTTGTAGCAAAGGATAACGGGCGTACACCCAGTGAGTGTCTGAATGCTTTTTTTCATGGTCCTACCATTGCAGACTGTGCGACAACTATTCTGGCCTGTCAGTATCGAGCCATTGAATCGATCATTGGCACCGACGAATTCAACCGAATCTTTGGTGCACCGGTCTCAAAGTTCAGAATTTCCCGCACGATTATGTCGCATACCAGCAAAAACTCTTCTAACCTCGCGAATATTGCTGAAAAATTAGAACCGATCGACTTCAGCAACCCTATCTATAATCTGTTTCACGATCTTAACCGCATTGACGAAACCAGCCCTGATTCAACTGTCAGGGAACTGTCAGAACTGGATATCAAAAAGGGTGATCTCATCTACATTCAGGGCGTAGCGATCTATACGGAGAAACATAAAAGCGGTACTGCTATAGGTTTTAATCTGATATGCACCGGGCAAAACAGCAGTGGACAGAATCTCTATCTGGGGTTTGGTCCGGATAAATTTGATGAACCGAAAACCTACGACCAAGTCAAAAAAATACTGATTGATGGTTACAACAAACCACAGAGTCCTGAAACAATCCATGCAATTAAAAGGGGGAAAACGCATTATGCAGATCTGAAAGACAGTATTCTGCCCTATGACTTCCCTATTGTTGGTATCACTCGTGGGCTTCGCTTCAGTAATGAGCGATGGGAAGATTTTTTGTCGCAGTGCGATCAAGTCTGGCATTGCCAACCACTGTTGCCTGTCACATCGACTATGGAACCAAAGCCGGTGCATCAGGTTTCACCGTTCACCACTGAAAATCTTGATTCTGATTTTGATCAATTCAAAGCCGACTCAATACAGCAGAAACTGATGAAAGGTACGGCCCTGAAGTTCGCACACACTGTGATAAATAATCAGTGTGAAGCCTCGCATAAAAAGCCCATGGGACTATTCCTGAGTGGATCAGCGGGTATAGGAAAAACACATCTATGTACAGCGGTTGCCAAAAAAGCAGCCGAATATGGTGTTGACACCCTTTATATAGACGATTTTGCAGCAGTTACTCTGTACGAGGACTTAGAGGGTAATGAAACGCTATGGGCTGAAAAGATCGACGAAAAGCTTGCCGGAAAGGAATTGGTGGTCATCGATGATGCCAACGGCATAATTAGCAAAAAACTTCTGGCAAAAACAATGAGACATGTGATGACTCATAACAAAGCCATCATGGTCAGTTCAAATGTTCATATTCCTGCCAAAGATGCAACCCCTGGCATTATTGATCCCTTAACCAGGAAAGCTCATAACTTTCTTTACCTGAGCGATTTGCAGGGAGACAGTCACCGTTCCCAATGGTGGCACAGCCCTGAAGTTCAGGCGGCTGATGCAATATCGCAACTGGGTCAGTATCAAGGCCCCAGGGCGGCAGCAGTCATCACTGAGAAAGCTATATCGATAGACGAAATGGCCAGAATACTCAGTATTCCGGCAGAACAGATCCGCCAGGTGGGTCCCCCTCTCTTGCCCGGACTCCCACAAAAAACAAGCCCTGATTACGATCTAAGCGATTTATCCAAAACACAGCATCAGGCTGTTTTTATGGAGTGTGATGCTGCTGGTGGCTTAATTGAAAATGAGCAGTTCATAAATATTGTTCAGAGAGTACACGATGAAGGCTTAAAGCTGGTGGTTAAAACTGAAGACCGCTCATTATTGTTAAAAAATGTACTGAATTATTTAGAGAAAGATTTCAGTATTCGAAAGTACAGGATCCGTATTGCTGACCGACTCAAGCATATGTTCCAGGACTTTTAGGAATCCGGACTCTAGCAGCCTGTCGGACTTAAGCGTCCGTAGCGAGGATTGCAAGAAATTGAGGATAAAAATCTCTGTTTCTGAGGAGAATAGCGAGCTATTTGACGAAGAAACAGAGATTTTTAGACCAATTTATTGCAACCGCAGTAGGACAGTCTTAAGTCCGACAGGCTGCTAGAGTTGACTCGGGGCTCGGCCCGCAGAATTGCTTTTAGATTGGAAGCTAAGACGCCGAGGCCTCGACCAAAGTCAGTCATTAGCAGATTAAGAAGCCAGGCAGATCGTCGGATTTGAACTCACACCATGAAACGACCAGTCAGCTTTAATTACACAATTTAGTATATTAGGGTTCAAATTCATTTGAGCCCCCTTTAGCAGTGAACTAAATCATTTCCTTTCTGTCTAAATAGATAGAGCGATAGTACAAGATTCGGATAATTTACCCCTTCTTTTTAGATTGCCTGAAGTACTGTCATAAAGAATTAAACTTGCCAGGCAAATGAGCTAACCACAAGGACGGTATTAACAGTAGATACAACTTAAAAGGACGATTAATTATGGATAGTGTAACTTTTACTTCTACCGGCGATCAGCCCGCTGTACCTTTCCAATTAGGAAAAACAGAAAATAGCCCCACTTCCACCTCAAGAAGTGTAAAGCCCTCGCCAGTAAAAAATGGTGGTGAGATGAGCGTCACTGACAACCCGAAAGAAAGGGTGGATTCAAGCGGGCAGACGCAGAGTCTGAGGAAAAGAATCATTGAAGAGTCTAAAACTGCCGCAAGCGGTACTGTTATATCTGCAAAACAATATCGTCCCTCCTCTAATGCCTCTGTCTCAAAAGCTGATGATGCTTTTATGGCAATTCATTTCAAATCTTTAGACGTGATAACTCCCTCTTACAAACCCTTCCCGGTAAGTCACAGTAATAAGCCCATGGATGAACAATTTGCCAATAAAACGATTCATTGGCTCCAGCAACTTAACACATCATACGAAGAGCGGAGCTCAGTCATGACAAGTTTTTATGATCCAGTTCCGCCAATGAACGCAGATTTTACCCAATTGAGCAATAACTTTGTCAGGACAAATTTTTATGATCGAGCTGCGTTTATGAGCACACTTTTTTCGAGCAATGGCCTTGTCAAGATAACCCACGTTGCTTCTCCTTCGCCAGAAGTGCAGGAAGCAAGAAAACGTCTGGGTGTTTTTTATGATGAGGATTATATGGACTATGAACTTCCCAGGCTGTCAAACGGTATTAACCTCGTACCGCACTCACTACCAGAATATTTTGATAGGAGTTATAGATCCAGTTTTGTAGCAAGGGATAACGGGCATACACCCAGTGAGTGTCTGAATGCTTTTTTTCATGGCCCCACTATTGCAGACTGTGCGACAACCATGCTGGCCTGCCAGTATCGAGCCATTGAATCCATCATTGGCACCGACGAATTCAACCGGATCTTTGGTGCACCGGTGGCAAAGTTCAGAATTTCCCGCACAATTATGTCGCACACCAGCAAAAACCCTTTTAACTTCACGAGTAGTGCCGGATATTTAAAACCGATCGATGTCAGCAACCCTATCTATGATCTGTTTGACAATCTTATGCACATTAACGAAACCGGCACTTATTCAGCTGACAGGGAACTGTTAGAACGGGATATCAAAAAGGGCGATCTGATCTACATTATGGGTGTTATAAGCTACTCGAAGAAACATAAAATCGGTAATGCTACAGGTTTTAATCTGGTATGCACCGGGCAAAACAGCAGCGGACAGAATCTCTATCTGGGGTTTGGTCCGAATGAATTTGTTGAACCGAAAACCTACGACCAAGTCAAAAAAATACTGATTGATGGTTACAATAAACAACAGGGTCCTGAAACAATCCGTGCAATCGAAAAGGGGGAAACGCAGTATGCCCAGCTGAAAGACCATACCGTGCCCCATGACTACCCTATTGCTGGTATCACTTGTGCGCTTCGCTTCAGTAATGAGCGATGGGAATATTTTTTGTCGCAGTGCGATCAAGTCTGGCATCGTCAACCACTGTCGTCTGTTACACCGACTATGGAATCAAAGCCGGTGCATCAGGCTTCATCGTTCACCATTGAAAATCTTGATGCTGATTTAGATCAATTCAAACCCGACTCAGAACAGCAGGAACGGATGAAAGATGCGGCCCGGAAGTTCGCACACGCTGTGATAAATAATCAGTGTGAAGCCTCGCATAAAAAGCCCATGGGACTTTTCCTGACCGGATCAGCGGGATTAGGAAAAACATATCTATGTGCAGCGGTTACCAAAAAAGCAGCCGAATATGGTGTCGACACCCTATATATAGACGAACTTACGGCAGCTAGTCTTTATAATGACTCAGAGGGTAATGAAGCGCTGTGGGCTGAAAAGATCGACGAAATGCTTGTCGGTAAGGATTTGGTGGTCATCGATGATGCCAGCGGCGGATATCTTAGTAAACAACTTCTGGCAAAAACAATGAAACATGTGATGACTCATAACAAAGCCATCATGGTCAGTTCAAATCCTCATATTCCTGTCAAAGATGCAACCCCTGACGTTATTGATCCCTTAACCAGCAAAGCCCATAATTTTCTTTATCTGAGCGATTTGCAAGGAGACAGTCGCCGTTCCCAATGGTGGCGCAGCCCAGAAGTTCAGGCTGCTGATGCAATATCGCAACTGGGTCAGTATCAAGGTTGCAAGGCGGCAGCAGTGATTACTGAGCGCGCGCTGTCAATAAACGAAATGGCCAAAATACTCAGTATTCCGGCAGAACAGATCCGCCAGGTGGACTCACCTCTTTTGCCCGGACTCCCACAAAAAATAAGCCACGATTTCTTTCTCAGCGATTTATCCAAAACACAGCATCAGGCTGTTTTTATGGAGTTTGATGTTGCTGGTGATACACCTGATATTGAGCAGCTCATAAATATTGTTCAGAGAGTACACGATGAAGGTTTAAAGCTGGTGGTTAAAACCGAAGACCGCTCATTATTGTTAAAAAATGTACTGAATTATTTAGAGGAAGACCCCTGTATTGAAAACAAAAGGCTCCGTATTGGTGACCGACTCAAGCATATGTTCCGGGACTTTTCGGAATCCGGACTCTAGAGTTGACTCGGGGCTCGGCCCACAGAATTGCTTTTAGATTGGAAGCTAAGGCGCCGAGGCCTCGACCAATCGGCTTCAAATACGAAATTTAGTAGATTAGGGTTCAAATTCCTGATTTGAGCCCCCCTTTAGCAATGAACTAAATCATTTCATTTCTGTCTAAATAAATAGAGCGATAGCACAAGATTCGGATAATTTAATCCTTCTTTTTAGATTGCCTGAAGAACTGTCATAAAGAATTAAATTGGTCAGGCAAATGAGCTAAGGACTGTATTAACAGCAGATACAACTTAATAAAGGACGATTAATTATGGATAATGTAAATGTTTTTACTACCGGCCATCAGTCAGGTGTACCTCTCCAGTACGCAAAAACAGAAAATAGCCCCACTTCCACCTCTTCAGGTTCCACCTCAAGATGTGTAAAGCCCTCGCCAGTAAAAAATGGTGGTGAGATGAGCGTCACTGACAACCCGAAAGAAAGGGTGGATTCAAGCGGGCAGACGCAGAGTCTGAGGAAAAGAATCATTGAAGAGTCTAAAACTGCCGCAAGCGGTACTGTTATATCTGCAAAACAATATTGTCCCTCCTCTAATGCCTCTGTCTCAAAAGCTGATGATGCTATTATGGCAATTCATTTCAAATCTTTAGACGTGATAACTCCCTCTTACAAACCCTTCCCGGTAAGTCACAGTAATAAGCCCATGGATGAACAATTTGCCAATAAAACGATTCATTGGCTCCAGCAACTTAACACATCATACGAAGAGCGGAGCTCAGTCATGACAAGTTTTTATGATCCAGTTCCGTTTATGGACGCAAGTTCTACCCAATGGGACAATAGCTTTGTCACGGCAACCAACAATGCTTCCAGTTCGCCAAAAGTCCTGGAAGTAACTAAACGTCTGGGTGTTTTTTATGATGAGGATTATATGGACTATGAACTTCCCGGGCTGTCAATCGGTATTAACCTTGTGAAACACACTCTACCAGAATATTTTGATAGGACTTACATAAACAGCTTTGTAGGAATGGATAACGGGCATACCCCCAGTGAATGTCTGAATGCTTTTTTTCATGGCCCTACCATTGCAGACTGTGCGACAACCATGCTGGCCTGTCAGTATCGAGCCATTGAATCCATCATTGGCACCGACGAATTCAACCGGATCTTTGGTTCACCGGTGGCAAAATTTAGAATTTCCTGCACGATTAGCCAAAGCTCTTCTGACTTCGTGAATGGTGCTGAAAATTTAACACCGATCGAAATCAGCAACCCTATCTATAATCTGTTTTACGATCTTTCGCACCTTGACGAAACCGGCATTACTTCAAGTGACAAGGAACTGTCAAAACGGGATTTCAAAAAGGGTGATATCATCTACATTTCGGGCGTAAGTGACTACACGAAGAAACATAAATTGGGTAATGCTACAGGTTTTAATCTGATATGCACAGGGCAAAACAGCAGCGGACAGAATCTCTATCTGGGGTTTGGTCCGGATAAATTTGATGAACCGAAAACCTACGACCAAGTCAAAAAAATACTGATTGATGGTTACAATAAACAACAGGGTCCTGAAACAATCCGTGCAATCGAAAAGGGAGAAAGGCATTATGCCCAGCTGAAAGACCATACAGTACCCCATGACCACCCCATTGTTGGCATCACTTGTGCACTTCGCTTCAGTAATAATTACTGGAAATATTTTTTGTCGCAGTGCGATCAAGTCTGGCATTGTCAACCAGTGTTGCCTGTCACACCGACTATGGAACCAAAGCCGGTGCATCAGGTTTCACCGTTCACCATTGAAAATCTTGATTCTGATTTTGATCAATTCAAAGCCGACTCAAAACAGCAGAAACTGATGAAAGATACAGCCCTGAAGTTCGCACACGCTGTGATAAATAATCAGTATGAAGCCTCGCATAAAAAACCCATGGGACTATTCCTGAGCGGATCAGCGGGAATAGGAAAAACACATCTATGTACAGCGGTTGCCAAAAAAGCAGCCGAATATGGTGTTGACACCCTTTATATAGACGATTTAACAGCAGGTAATCTGTATAATGACTCAGAGGGTAATGAAACGCTATGGGCTGAAAAGATCAACGAAAAGCTTGCCGGAAAGGAATTGGTGGTCATCGATGATGCCAACGGCTTACTTAGCAAAAAACTTCTGGCAAAAACAATGAGACATGTGATGACTCATAACAAAGCCATCATGGTCAGTTCAAATGTTCATATTCCTGCCAAAGATGCAACCCCTGGCATTATTGATCCCTTAACCAGGAAAGCTCATAACTTTCTTTACCTGAGCAATTTGCAGAATGCCAGTCGCCGTTCCCAATGGTGGCGCAGTACTGAAGTTCATGCTGCTGATGCAATATCGCAACTGGCTCAGTATCACGGTGGCAAGGCGGCAGCAGTGATCACTGAGCGCGCTGTATCAATAGACGAAGTGGCCGGAATACTCAGTATTCCGGCAGATCAGATCCGCCAGGTGGGTTCCCCTCTTTTGCCCGGACTCCCACAAAAATTTAGTTCAGATTACTTTCTCAGCGATTTATCCAAAACACAGCATCAGGCTGTTTTTATGGAGTGTGATGCTGCTGGTGGTAAAATTGAAATTGAGCAGTTCACAAATATTGTTCAGAGAGTACACGATGAAGGCTTAAAGCTGGTGGTTAAAACCAAAGACCGCTCATTATTGTTAAAAAGTGTACTGAATTATTTAGAGGGTGACTCCTATATTAAAAATTACAGGCTCCGTATTGATGACCGACTCAAGCATATGTTCCGGGACTTTTCGGAATCCGGACTCTAGCAGCCTGTCGGACTTAAGACTGTCCTACTGCGGTTGCAATAAATTGGTCTAAAAATCTCTGTTTCTTCGTCAAATAGCTCGCTATTCTCCTCAGAAACAGAGATTTTTATCCTCAATTTCTTGCAATCCTCGCTACGGACGCTTAAGTCCGACAGGCTGCTAGCAGAATTGCTTTTACATCGAAAGATAAGGCGTCAAGGCCTCATAGACCAGAGTCAGAAGCAGAGAGCCAGCAAGCAGCCGCCGACTCTCCGGAAGGTCGAAAGGCCTTTTAATTACAGATCAAAACGGACTTCGTCTAACAGTTTCTGAGCGGTCGCATAGTTCTCTGCCAGCTTGTAAACAGGCAGATCGTCGGATTTGAACTCACCCCAGGAAGCAACCATTTTGGAAACCGGTACATCAGGATTTACAGGGTATTCCATGTTGACTTCAGCGAAGGTGGCCTGAGCTTTTTGACTGGCCAGGAATTCCATTAACTTAACGGCATTGTCTTTGTTGGGAGCGTATTTGGTCAGAACCATACCACTGACGTTGACGTGAGAGCCATTGCCTTTCTGATCAGGGAAGTTGATGTAAACGGACTCAGCCCATGGACGCTGTTCTTCATTGGTCATCATCTTGCCGAAGTAATAGCTGTTACCGATAGAGAGGTCGCAAACGCCTTCCGTGATAGCTTTTACCTGGGCACGGTCATTACCCTGAGGGCGACGGGCCAGGTTTTCCTTGAAACCTTCAAGCCATTCTTTAGTCGCTTCCTCACCATTGTGAGCGACATAAGCAGCAACGAGACCTACGTTATAGGCGTTTTTACCACTGCGTGTGCAGATTTTGCCTTTGTACTTTGGATCGGCCAGATCGTCGTAAGTGATGCCTTCCGGCTTCTCTGAACGTTTGGTGCTGTAGATATTTCTGACACGCTTGGTCAGGGCAAACCATTCACCCTCAGGGTCTCTATACTGGGCAGGAATGTCGTTATTGATTGATTGGCTGTCAACGGGCTGGCTGAGATCCTTTTCAACCAGATTCATCAGTCGGCTGATGTCTGTCGTCAATACCAGGTCAGCGGGGCTCAGTTTGCCTTCACGTTCGAGGCGCTCACTCAAACCTTTTTTGGCAAACACCATGTTGACTTCAATACCGGTGTCTTTGGTGAACTCTGCGAACAGAGGTTCAACCAGAAAAGGCTGACGATAGGAGTAAACATTAACCACTTCTGCGGCCAGGGAGATAGCAGATGCAGCCATAAGACCTGCTGCTAAGAGTGCTGAAGAGACTTTATTTTTCAACATGGACGACAACCGTATTTTTATAATATCAATCTAAATAGGAAACATTATCATTCGCGCATTCTACAGAAATTTCGTCTTATCGCCAGTTTTTATGAACATAAGTACTAACTTTTTTGTTCTATTCGCATACCATATTTCACAAATAGCATTCATTGATTTGGAATAGTTTTTGGAATGAAAGTTCAAAACATTGTTGTCAATCCACCCAACTAAAGAGCAGGACCAGGTTCTGGGTTGAGCGAATGCCCTTCCTTATGGTTGAGGTGTCCTTGAGCTTCCATAACACTCTGCGTCTTATCTGATCTTCTTTTTCTCCATCCCTTCAGAAATTATCAGTCTGCGAAAAACCTTCCGACTATTCGAAGTCGCTCATACCCTGTTGTGGATAAAAAATACCGCTTTATAAGTCTAAATACGCTTCAAACGCAGGTTTTATCAACCTTTCATTGGCGTGGTTCTGTTAGAAATGCCTTGTGGAAAGCTACATAGAGAAACTATTTATAGATACCGGGATAAGATATTGATAAATTTCGATTGTGGAAAAAGGCTCTTTTATCCACAAGAAAACTACACCTTAACCGAAAGGTTCCAACAGTAGACTGACACACTTATTCATTTTTTAAAATATTGATATATATATACTTTTTTTGCTTATCCACAGAAAATACTCACACTATTTATAATAAAAATATCTAATAACACTACGTTAAAGACGGCTATTGTATTTGATGTTACTCACAGGTAAGGACCTCTAAAAGCAGTAGGAAGACGACATACAAGATTTCGGGCTTTACGACTGAACCCCTGGCTGATAAGGCACTATGCTTTACGCCAATAGGAACAGAGCCTTTAACTGAACGAGTCCTCAGCGGGAAAAACAGGCGGAAAGGCATTTGTCATGAAAGATGCATGTTGTGGACAAAAGAGCTGAGGTATAATCCGCCTCCTTTTTACCAGACCCATAAACGAACAAAGGTGATGTGACCTTGGCAGTGGACTTTCCAACCCGGTTTGATGTGATAGTGATTGGTGGTGGCCAGGCGGGCACAGAGGCTGCTCTTGCTTCTGCACGTATGGGTGTTAAAACACTCTTGTTGACCCATAACATCGAAACTCTGGGGATGATGTCCTGCAATCCTGCCATCGGTGGTATTGGCAAAAGTCACCTGGTGAAAGAAGTGGATGCCCTGGGTGGTGCCATGGGTCGGGCTACGGATTTGGCGGGTATTCAGTTTCGGGTTTTGAATGCACGAAAGGGGCCAGCTGTCAGAGCCACCCGTGCCCAGGCTGATCGGGCACTTTATAAAGAAGCGATCCGAAACATTCTGGAAAACCAGGACAACCTGTGGATATTCCAGCAATCCGCTGATGACCTGATGGTTGAACAGAGTCAGGTTACCGGTGTGGTAACCAACATGGGGGTTCGTTTCCTTGCAACCAGTGTGGTCCTGACTGCAGGAACTTTTCTGGGTGGACGAATTCATATTGGTCTGGAAAATCACAGCGGTGGCAGAGCTGGAGACCCTCCCTCTATAGCCTTGGCCAATCGATTGAGAGATCTTGATCTGGCCGTTGAGCGTCTGAAAACAGGGACGCCTGCCCGTATTGACGCCCGTTCTGTTGATTTTTCGATGATGGCAGAGCAACCGGGTGATACTCCGGTTCCGGTCATGTCCTATCTGGGCTCTGTCGAACAGCATCCCCGTCAGGTGTCTTGTTATATTACCCACACCAACGAACGGACCCATGAGATCATTCGTGGTGGTCTTGACCGTTCACCTATGTTTACCGGGGTGATTGAAGGTATTGGCCCAAGATACTGTCCTTCTATTGAAGACAAGATCACCCGCTTTGCCGACAAGTCTTCACACCAGGTATTCCTTGAGCCAGAAGGTCTGAATACCAATGAGCTCTACCCCAATGGGATTTCTACCAGTCTTCCCTTCGACGTTCAGGTCGATCTGGTGCGTTCCATCCCTGGTCTGGAAAATGCGCATATTACCCGTCCGGGTTATGCCATTGAATACGATTATTTTGACCCGAGAGGTTTGAAATATTCTCTTGAAACAAAAGCGATCGGTGGTTTGTTCTTTGCCGGGCAAATTAATGGCACTACTGGCTATGAAGAAGCTGCGGCCCAGGGACTGTTGGCTGGTTTAAATGCTGGACTGAGAGCGCAGGGTAAAGAGAGCTGGTGTCCTCGCAGGGACGAAGCCTACATTGGCGTTCTGGTGGACGATCTGATTACCAATGGCACCAGTGAACCCTATAGAATGTTTACCAGCCGTGCCGAATATCGTCTGATTCTGCGTGAAGATAATGCCGATTTGCGTCTGACAGAAAAAGGTCGTGAGCTGGGTCTGGTGGACGATGAGCGCTGGTCGGCATTCTGCGACAAAAAAGAGCGAATTGAGAAGGAACATGAACGCCTTCGGACCACATTCATTCATCCAGAGACCGAAGCTTCTGCAAAAATCGACAATAAGCTCTCCAAGCCCATCAGTCGTGAATACAGCCTGCAGGAACTACTGCGTCGTCCCGAGCTGACTTATGCGGATGTTGCCGCACTCTCCGGTGAACCGGAAGCTAATCCCCAAGTCTGTGAGCAGGTTGAAATTGCTACCAAATACGAAGGTTATATCCATCGCCAGACGGAAGAGATTGATCGTCTGCGCCGTTATGAGGGCACAAAGATTCCTGAGGCTCTGGATTACAGTGTGATCGAGGGGTTGTCTAATGAGCTGAAGCAGAAGCTTAATGATAACAGGCCTGAAACTCTGGGACGGGCTTCCCGAATTCAGGGGATGACGCCCGCAGCGGTTTCCTTGCTACTGATTCATCTTAAAAAACGCTCGATGGTTGCCTGATTTTGACCCGCTGACGCAGGCTTGACTTTCTGGTCGAGAAATCAAGCCTGCTTCGATTCGGGAATCGGTTACTTCTTTTCAGAGCCAAGTCACGGTATGACTGGCGCTTTGTTTTTAGAGGATTACGCGGAGCCACTCGTCCTTTTTTTACCGAATAGGGCGTGACGGGTTGAGTGATCAGAGTGGGTTTCCTGATATTCAGAGTCGATGGTGAAAAGTCAGTGATTAACTGAGTCTGCTCTCTAACAGTCAATCTGGTTTCTGACGGATCACCTGAGAAAAGATCAACCGCTGACTTAAGCCTGCTCAGAATAGTCTGTGAGAGTCGTTTGATTATTTTTTTCATAAGTTTGTTGATAACGCATTGTGTGACTTCGCAGAGAAATTAGTAGAGGCACAGCCAAGAGTTTATCATCACCATCTCTTGTCTGATCGACGATTTGTACTCCGACCTTTTCTTTAAACCTATCCGCCAAACCGGTTGTTCACCATCGAGAAGGTTTAATTTCAGCCTGCAAAGTCGCAAATCGGGTTCGATACTGTTTTTTTATCAATAAGACTATGAAAATTAACGTGCAATCAGAAGGTTATGAATTCGACTGAATCTGCTATTTGCAATACACTATCCATCAAGCCGTGAGGCTGTGAATCCATGTACCCTATCTGGACTGTTTCTTGATGTCTTTTCTGTCCTTACGTGAACGCATCTGCGAGGGAGCAGTTGCGCAATCTCTGATACTGGCGGACAGCCAGGCAGACTTGCTGACAGGTTATGTAGAGCTGCTTGCCAAATGGAACAAAGCTTATAATCTGACCGCCGTCAGGGATCCGCTGGAAATGGTGTCACGACACATACACGACAGCCTGAGTATTGCGCCCTTTATGGAAGGGGATCATCTGATGGACGTAGGTTCCGGGCCCGGTCTGCCAGGCATACCTATGGCGATCCTTAATCCAGAAAAGCACTACACCCTGTTGGACAGTAATGGTAAGAAAACCCGTTTTATGACTCAGGCCAAAACAGAGCTGGGTCTTGAAAATATCACAGTGGCGAATTGCCGGGTAGAATCCTTTGAGGCAATCCAGCCATTTGACGTTATTATGTCCAGAGCATTCAGTTCTCTGGCTGATATGGTGAATGGCAGCCACCATCTGATCAAGGCAGGTGGTAAGTTTCTGGCAATGAAAGGCCTGTTCCCGGAACAGGAACTGGTCGATCTGAAGCAGCTAAGACCAGAAATTTCCCTGCTGGAAAGCCATGCCCTTGACGTCCCGGGTTGTGAAGCACAGAGGCATCTGGTTATCCTGAAGGCTGACGTGTAATTTAAACAGACAGCTTTTCACAAACATAAAGACGATACGGTAGCAATTGGCAGTGGGAAAAATTCTTGCGGTAACGAACCAAAAAGGTGGGGTAGGAAAGACCACTTCCTGCATCAACCTGTCCGCCTCTCTGGTAGCGACCAAGCGAAAGGTGTTACTGGTTGATATGGACCCTCAGGGAAATGCCACGACGGGAAGTGGTATCAATAAACATGACCTGGAGTATTCCTCCTATCAGGTTCTGACCGGGCGATGCGCCATCGATCAGGCTATTGAGAACGCTGAAGATGCGGGCTACGACGTGGTTCCCACTAACGCTGACCTCACTGCCGCTGAAGTAGAGCTTATGTCGATGGAAGCCAGAGAAACCCGACTGAGAAGTGCTCTGGCTTCTGTCAGTGAACGCTATGACTATATTCTGATTGATTGCCCTCCGTCGCTTAATATGCTGACGCTGAATGCTCTGGTGGCTGCAGAAGGCGTTATTATCCCGATGCAGTGCGAATATTATGCGCTGGAGGGTTTAACTGCCCTGATGGAAACCATTACCGGTATCAGACAGACCATTAATCCGAAGCTCCATATTGAGGGGCTACTCAGGACTATGTACGACCCCCGAATGGGTTTGACCAACGAAGTATCCAGACAGCTGATTGGTCATTTTGGTGATCAGGTTTATCGTACCGTTATTCCACGGAATGTGCGTCTGGCTGAGGCCCCGAGCCATGGCAAACCAGTGCTGGCTTATGACCGAACCTCCAGGGGGGCGGTAGCTTACCTGGCGCTGGCGGGTGAGCTGGTTCGCAGACAAGAGGCTCTTAACAAGGGGCTCAAGACTGAAAGGAAGACAGGGACCTGATGGCTAAAAAACGTCTTGGCACCAATTTAAGTGCATTGATGGGAGGCGCTAACCTCTCATCATCGGTTTCCGATGAACTAACCAACCCGACAGAAACGCCTGAAGGCGAAACACTTCAGAATAAGGAACTTAAAGAGATTCCTGTCGAGTTTATGGTGCGTGGCAAATATCAGCCGCGTCGGGATATGCATCCGGATGCGCTGGAAGAACTGGCTGAAAGTATCAAAGCCCAGGGCATCATGCAGCCTATTGTGGTTCGTCCTCTGTCCCGGAATCGTTATGAAATCATTGCCGGAGAACGTCGCTGGAGAGCCGCACAGCTGGCTGGTCTGGCGGAGGTACCAGCCTTGGTTCGGGATGTTCCTGACGAAGCAGCCATAGCGATGTCTCTGATTGAGAACATTCAGCGGGAAGATCTTAATCCCATTGAAGAAGCCATTGCGCTGTCCCGCTTGCAGAAAGAGTTTGAACTGACGCAGCAGGAAGTGGCTGAGGCCGTGGGTAAATCCAGAGCAGCAGTAGCCAACATCTTACGTCTGATGTCTTTGAGTTCTGACGTGAAGAAAATGCTGGAATACGGTGACCTGGAGATGGGTCACGCCCGGGCTCTGTTGCCCCTGTCTGATATGGAGCAGCTGGAAGCCGCAAGAACGGTTGTGGCCAAAGGACTCTCAGTTCGCCAGACAGAAGCTCTGGTGCGTCGCATGGTGCAGGAAAAAGAACAGGGCAAGAAAAAAACCTCGATGAAAATAGATCCTGACATCAAGCGTCTGGAAGATGACTTATCGGATCGTGTCGGAGCCAGGGTTGCCATTACTCATAACGCCAAAGGCAAGGGAAAGCTGGTGATTTCCTACAATAGCCTGGATGAACTGGACGGGGTTCTGGCGCATATTCAATAAGTGTCCGATACCCAATAAACACTAGGCAGGTTGTTCGCAAAACCCTGATACCAGCGTGATTGTCAATTAACCTGCCCGTTTTGTGGCGATAATATTGCAGGTACCGGAGAGGCGTTTGTTGCTTTCGCTTCCCCGGATGAAAACCGTCAGATTTTGGCAGATTGTATTAGCCGAAGGAAAAGGTCAGGCTGTTCCCGGTGCCAACAATAATTGGGGCATTGCTCCCATCACTAGCAAGATAGACCTGAATGTGACAGTTGAAACGGCTCCCGGCAAAAAAGAGAAGTTATTACAGGTAAAAAAACGGCTGCATAAAGCAGCCTAATACCTTGTCGTACACTGGTCAGCTTGGAAAAAGCTATCGGATTTTGTCCTGATGATCACGGGTTTAAAGAAACAAAATCCGACACCATTTTCACAGCATCGATTAATACATTACCAGCTGCTGATAATAGATATTTTGTACATTTATTTTATCTTGTTGTGTTTTATTCTGATCCCTCTTATAGCTGCTTATCTTTCAATGTCGGAGGTTGAAGGTAGCGGCTATTTATAGCGCTTGATGATGGTGAACGAATTATAGAGTTCTGAAAGTCTTTCTGGATAATCAATAAAATTACAGGCGCATATAAGTCAAACTTATGGGTTGTGTGTTATTGTTACCGGGCTCCTGAAAACTGGCAAGTTTGTCGGTTATTAAAAAGTAGCTCAATGCATGGTCAGACAAGATTTAGCCTTGAAAAAGTGTTCGAATTTTGTCCTGCAATAAGTCGCAGGAGCAGACAAAACCGGGTAACTTTTTCGAAGACCTGAACATTTCAAATGTTTATCTGCTTCACGGAAAAAAGCACCAGGATTATCAAGTGTTGATGAATACTTTCTCTTTTTTTTGCAGTACACAATCTTTTCAAGAACGGATGTTTGTTTTTTAAGATCAACCCAATGCTTTACATTTCGATCATTATATACTTGGTACATAGCCACTCCTTGTTGGACAATTATCATAAAAATCTTTCTGAGTACGGTTTCAAAACAACTCTAAGATGAGTGTTATTATTGATCTGCGAGGGTGGCTGCATTATAAGGAGTAGGCTTATTCCCTGAATAATCAATAAATCAAGAGAGTCTTATAATGAGCACTTATGAGTGAGTAATTGATAGACAAATGAGGAAAACCTAAATCTACTTAAAAATCTTGACGGTTTTATTACAAAAGTCGTTAAGGTTATCGAGGGATGACGTACTCTATTTTATAATGTGCGTGTAACGAAGGACCTCTTTCATTGCGGGTGTCATTTTTTTAGGCCAACCCAGGTTTTGGTGTCCTGTTCACTAATAACAACTCCTAAAATTTAAGGTGTTAATTTTATCTATGCCACCCGGGATTTCACCGTCCTTTTTGAGCTGGCAATGGATATCGGAGCAGTAAATGCGTATCACATTGAGGCAGCTTGAAATTTTTAAGGCGGTCGCCCAGTCCGGCAGAGTTACAGCAGCAGCAGAATCCCTGTTTATTTCGCAGCCCGCTGCCAGTATGGCACTGTCAGAACTGGAAAAGCATTTAGGCCCCTTATTTGACCGACATGCTGGTGCGTCCATGGCATTAAACGACTCTGGTCGATCATTATTACCCATGGCAGCAGAGCTGATCGATCGGGCCAACGAGATTGAAACCCAGTTTATAGAGGACAGCTGCTATAAAGAGGGAACGCTGAAGATACATGCAAGTTCTACCATTGGTAATAACCTGATGCCTCGTATTCTTGGGAGGTTTTTCAAGGAATTTCCCCATATCAGGGCCGAACTGGCGGTTGAAAATACCCGCAGTATTCAGCAGAGAATATTGGCTATGGAGATTGATCTGGGCGTCGTTGAAGGCAGCTGTCTGCACCCGGAAATAGAAGTGATCCCCTGGCGCGAAGATGAGCTTGTTATTATTTGTCATCCTGACCACCCCATGGCCGGGAAGACCGTGGATCTTCAGTCCCTGAAACACGAAGAGTGGATACTCAGGGAGCCAGGCTCAGGAACCCGGGAACTGTTTGATGAAGTCTTGGCAACACGTTTATGTACACCTAACGTTATAATGAGTCTTAACCGGGCCGAAGCCGTCAAGCAGGCTGTTATGGAAGGGTTGGGTATTGGTTGTATTTCCAACCTGGCTATATGGCGGGCCAGGAATGCCGGTCTGCTATCGACCATCAACGTGTCTGACCTGACTCTGAATCGTCATTTTTATCTGTTACTTAACAGGAAAAAATATCGAAGTGGCGTGATCAAGAAAGTCTCTGAGTTTATTTTGCAATGGGATGACGAGCTTTTGGTCCATTAGCTATTGAACGTCATTCATTGGGACTCACGGGATAATATTCTTCCGAAGTCGTATAGTGTCAACCTTTAAGATATTAGTTGAACGCAGGTGCATGTCACTAGTATACTTTCGCGCGCCGTAGGGGTGAAAAAAAGTTCTAAGATTTTCAGTTGTGTGAAGTTTTGCCATCTGATGTTTAACTGTATTCACACATCGCAAAGGCTGAAACCCCTGGTATTTTCTGAGGGGCGGATCAAGACTTATCAGACCTGTTAAGATACTCAGGTCAAGCGCAGGAGCCTGTGTCTGTAAAGACGACGTGGAGAGTCAAAAGTAAAGAGATGTTTAGAAGTGACAGTCGGGCCAGTTACCCGCACCTGCAACAGCCACGTATCTATCGTGTTGTCGTTGCTCAACTGTTGGCTACAGTATCTCTGACATTGCTTTTGCTGCCGCTGGGTAAGTCTTTCGCTATATCCGCTCTGTCAGGTGGTTTGGCATGCAGCGTCCCCAATGCTTATCTGGTCTGGAGAGCATTTCGATACCGGGGAGCCAGTGCGGCACAGAAAATAGTCAGGTCTTTTTATCAGGGTGAAGCGGGGAAGTTTGCCTTAACGGTTCTGGCGTTCGTTCTGATTTTTACACGGATACCGTCAATCGACCCCCTGACGATGTTCGGTGCATTTGCTTTGATTCAGGCGGTAAACTGGCTGACCCCTCTTCTTATTAAGAGTTGAGGCAGGTTTACTGACGACAGATTTATACAATGATGATGGTGTACGGGAAAATTCATGGCGACGACTGCAACTGAGTACATAGCCCACCACCTGCAGAATCTTACCTTCGGTAAGCTGCCTGCAGGTTTTGAACGTGTGGACAATTATGGCAATGAGCTGGGTGTTCTGTCGGAAGACACCTGGACCTTTGCCAGAACCGCTGCTGAAGCAAAAGAAATGGGTTTCTGGGCGCTGCACGTAGACAGTCTGTTCTGGTCTGTTCTGCTGGGTGTGGTGTTCATCTCGATCTTCCGTATGGTGGCCAGGCGTGCATCTGCCGGTGTTCCTACTGGCATGCAGAATCTGGTTGAAATGGTCGTTGAGTTTGTGGATGGCAGTGTCAAAGACTCTTTTCATGGCAGAAATAACCTGATCGCCCCGCTTGCATTGACTATTTTCTGTTGGGTTTTCTTTATGAACCTGATGGACCTGATCCCTGTTGACTGGATCCCGGGGCTGGCCTCTGCTTTGGGCATTCCTTATATGAAGATTGTACCGAGTACAGATCCGAATATTACTCTGGGTATGTCCCTCTCTGTCTTTATGTTAATTATCTTTTACTCGATCAAAGTGAAAGGTATAGGTGGTTTTATTGGTGAGCTGACCCTGCATCCGTTCAGCAGCCCTAACAAAGCTGTGCAGGCTCTGTTGATTCCAATCAACTTCCTGCTGGAATCTGTGACCATGATTGCCAAGCCTATCTCTCTGGCTCTGCGTCTTTTTGGTAATATGTACGCAGGTGAGCTGATCTTTATCCTGATTGCCCTGGTCGGCTACATGCAGCTACCTTTGCACTTTGGATGGGCTGTTTTCCATATTCTTGTGGTCACTCTGCAAGCATTCATCTTTATGATTTTGACCATTGTTTATCTAAGCATGGCAAGCGAAGACCATTAATTATAGATATTGTACGTCAGCTGACTGACGTAGTGTGTTAACTAACCTAAAACTTCAATTTAACAAAGACCACAATAGGTCGGGAGGAAATATGGAACTGGTAGTAGGTCTGACTGCAATCGGTGTTGCTTTCATGCTGGGTCTTGCGGCTCTGGCTACAGCTATCGGCTTTGGTTTGCTGGGTGGAAAATTCCTTGAAGGCGTTGCCAGACAGCCTGAAACGGCACCAATGCTGCAAACCAAAATGTTTATCGTAGCGGGTCTTCTTGACGCTGTGCCAATGATTGCTGTGGGTATAGCCCTGTTCTTCACCTTTGCTAACCCTTTTGTAGCTCTGGTTCAGTAATCGCTGCAGTGAAGATCCGGCTTGGCGTTGAAGTACGGCCGGTCTGAGAGCCGTAACGAAACGAAAAGCCGAATAAAGATCCTGGATGTACTCGTAGGCTGGGTAAGCTGATCTAAACAACTTTGTTGGGAGCGTCTTATTTTGCTAAATAGAAGTAGTACGCTCATCTGAGGCAGGATTTTAAGATTTTACTGGAGCATTTGGAGTTCGCATGAATATCAATGCAACTATCATCGGTCAGACGATCGCCTTTGCTGTGTTTGTCTGGTTCTGCATGAAGTATGTATGGCCACCCATCATGCAGGCCCTCAACGACCGTAAGAAACAAATCGCTGACGGACTGGACGCTGCAGCTCGTGGTCAGAAAGAGCTGGAACTGGCTCAGAAAAAAGTTCTCGAAGAACTGCGTGAAGCCCGTGAAAAGGCTCAGGAAATCATCGAGCTGGCAAACAAGCGTTCTGCCCAGATCCTTGACGAGGCTAAAGATCAGGCCCGTGAAGAAGCTGATCGCATCAAGGTGGCTGCGCAGGCTGACATTGAGCAGGAAGCCAACAGAGCCCGCGAAGCTCTGCGTTCACAGGTTGCAGCCCTGGCTGTAGTCGGTGCTGAGCGTATTCTGGGTGAAAATCTGGATGAGTCAGCTAACAGCCGTCTGGTTGATGACCTGGTTGCTGAACTCTAAAGGGGATTGACCATGGAATTGACTACATGTGCCCGTCCCTACGCCAAGGCCGCATTCAAGATAGCAAAAGAGCACGACCAGTTATTTGAATGGTCTCAGATGCTAACTTTATGTGCGAGTATATCCAGGCGTGAGGCTGTGGGCAGGATGCTGAAAGACCCGTCCACCACAGGGGACATGAAGGCAGACGCCTTTATCGAACTGTGCAAAGGCAGTCTTTCGGTTGAAGTCGAGAATTACATTCGGATCCTTACGAATAAAAAACGGATTTTTCTGCTTCCCCAGATCGACGCGATCTTTGAGCAGATGAAAGCACAAGATCAGAGTTATCAGGATATAGTCGTCACTTCGGCTTTCCCGCTGTCCGATGAACAGCAGGACAAAATCGCAAAGAAAGTTGAAAAACGACTTGGTCGATCAGTACGAATGCATACACAGGTAGATACCTACCTGATCGGCGGCGTCATCGTGAAAGCTGGAGACCTCGTTATCGACGGCAGTGTCCGCTCGCGGTTGACCAAGCTTGCCGATGCGATGATTTCATAATTACTTTTTTTTAAGTAAAAAGTTTGGCAGGTAAGCTATGCAACTGAATCCTTCCGAGGTCAGTGACATCATCAAGAGCCGCATAGAGCAGCTTGATGTGTCCAGTGAAGCCCGCAATGAGGGCACCATCGTCAGTGTCACTGACGGTATTGTTCGTATACACGGTCTGCAAGACGTAATGTACGGGGAAATGATCAAGTTCTCCGGCGGTGTATACGGTATGGCGTTGAACCTGGAGCAGGACTCCGTCGGCGCTGTTGTATTAGGTGACTATAGTCAGTTGGCTGAGGGCCAGACTGTTCAGTGCACCGGTCGAATTCTTGAAGTACCTGTTGGCAGGCAGTTGCTGGGACGTGTTGTTGACGCGCTGGGTAACCCCATCGACGGCAAAGGTCCCGTTGAAGCCACTGAAACTTCGCCAATCGAAAAAGTAGCGCCAGGCGTTATTGCCCGTCAGTCTGTAGACGAGCCGATTCAGACAGGTTACAAGTCCGTTGATGCCATGGTTCCTGTTGGTCGTGGTCAGCGTGAGTTGATCATCGGTGACCGTCAGACGGGTAAGACCGCTCTGGCCATCGACGCGATCATCAACCAGAAAGGTACTGGTATCAAGTGCGTTTACGTAGCGATTGGCCAGAAGCAGTCTTCTATCGCCAACGTGGTACGCAAGCTCGAAGAGCATGGCGCAATGGAACACACCATAGTTGTTGCCGCAGGAGCTTCTGATCCGGCATCCATGCAGTTCCTGGCGCCATTTGCCGGTTGCTCCATGGGTGAATACTTCCGCGATCTGGGTGAAGATGCCCTGATTGTTTATGATGATCTGACCAAGCAGGCCTGGGCCTATCGTCAGATCTCTCTGTTGCTGCGCCGTCCACCGGGCCGTGAAGCTTATCCGGGTGACGTATTCTACTTGCACTCCCGTCTGCTGGAGCGTGCTTCTCGTGTAAACGCCGAGCATGTTGAAAAGCTGACCGATGGTAAAGTGAAAGGCCAGACCGGTTCCCTGACCGCCCTGCCCATCATCGAAACCCAGGCAGGTGACGTATCGGCCTTCGTACCGACTAACGTAATCTCTATTACCGATGGTCAGATCTTCCTGGAAACCGATCTGTTCAATGCGGGTATCCGTCCTGCGATGAACGCTGGTATCTCCGTATCCCGTGTAGGTGGTGCTGCCCAGACCAAGATCATCAAGAAACTGGGTGGTGGTATCCGTCTGGCTCTGGCTCAGTATCGTGAACTGCAGGCGTTTGCCCAGTTTGCTTCTGACCTTGATGAAGCTACCCGCAAGCAGCTCGAACACGGTCAGCGTGTTACTGAACTGATGAAGCAGAAACAGTACGCGCCAATGTCTGTTGCTGACATGGGTGTTGTCATCTACGCCGCTGAAAAAGGCTACCTGGAAGGCGTTGAGTTAAACAAGATCCTGGACTTTGAAGCTGCCCTGTTGAGCTTTGTAAACTCTGAATTCAGTGAGCTGATGGCTCGCATCAACGAATCTGGAGATTACAACGGTGAAATTGAAGAGGGTATCAAAGCGGCTATTGAGAAGTTCAAGGCCACCCAGTCATGGTAACAGTTTTCAGTGGTCAGTGGTCAGTGGTCAGTAAAGCTGGCTTACTGGCCGCTGGCCTCGAAAGCCTGGCTTGAGGAACTGAATAATGGCAGGCGCAAAAGAGATCCGGACGCAGATATCGTCCATTAAAGGTACGCAGAAGATCACCAGCGCCATGGAAATGGTGGCGGCGAGTAAGATGCGTAAAGCTCAGGAGCGGAGAGAAACCAGCCGCCCTTATGCCGAGCGTATCCGTCAGGTTGTAGGGCATGTTGCTCACGCCAATGCCGAGTACAAACACACCTTCATGACAGAACGTGAGGTGAAGCGTGTCGGTTTTATCATCGTTTCCACGGATCGGGGCCTCTGTGGAGGTCTTAACATCAACCTGTTCAAGAAAACCATTGAGAGTATGACTCAGTGGAAAGATCAGGGTGCTGAAATAGATCTTTGCCTGATCGGCAGCAAGGCTGTTGGATTTTTCCGTAGTTACGGCGGGAACGTCGTAGCAGCCACAACACATATTGGTGACTCACCCAACATTGCTGATCTGATTGGTGGTGTAAAAGTGATGCTGGACAAGTACGAAAACGGTGAAATTGACCGTTTGTACGTTGTTCACAACCGCTTCGTCAACACCATGACACAGTCTCCTGAGGTATTGCAGTTGTTGCCTCTGGTTCCAGATGAAGATGAGTCACTGAAAAGACCCTGGGATTACATTTATGAACCTGATGCCAAACAATTGCTGGATGGCCTGTTGATCAGGTATATCGAATCCCAGGTATTCCAGGCAGTAGTAGAAAATAACGCCTGTGAGCAGGCCGCGCGAATGATTGCCATGAAGAACGCAACAGATAACGCCGGCAATCTGATTGATGACCTTCAGTTGGTGTACAACAAGGCTCGTCAGGCTGCAATCACACAGGAACTGTCTGAAATCGTCAGTGGCGCTGCAGCGGTGTAACTAAGGCGGCTGTATAAAAGATTAAAGGGTAGAGGAAAGGCTATGAGTAGTGGTCGTATCTTACAAATCATCGGCGCCGTCGTTGACGTCGAATTCCCCAGGGAAAGTGTTCCCAAAGTCTACGACTCTCTGAACGTCGAAGACAAAGATCTGGTACTGGAAGTTCAGCAACAGCTGGGTGACGGTATTGTTCGTACTATCGCCATGGGTTCCACCGAAGGTGTATCCCGCGGTCTCACAGTGGCTAACAGTGGTGAACCGATTCAGGTACCTGTAGGTACCAAGACTCTGGGTCGTATCATGGACGTTCTGGGTAACCCTATCGATGAGAAGGGCCCTATCGGTGAAGAAGAGCGAGCGTCCATCCACCGTAAACCACCCACCTATGCAGAGCAATCCGCTTCCAACGAATTGCTGGAAACCGGTATCAAGGTTATCGATCTGGTCTGCCCTTTTGCGAAAGGGGGTAAGGTCGGTCTTTTCGGTGGTGCCGGTGTTGGTAAAACCGTAAACATGATGGAGCTGATCCGTAACATCGCTATCGAGCACTCCGGTTTCTCTGTTTTCGCAGGTGTTGGCGAGCGTACTCGTGAGGGTAACGACTTCTACCATGAGATGACCGATTCCAACGTAATCGACAAAGTATCTCTGGTCTACGGTCAGATGAATGAACCACCCGGAAACCGTCTGCGCGTTGCTCTGACAGGCCTGACTATGGCTGAGAAATTCCGTGACGAAGGTCGTGATGTACTGCTGTTCATCGACAACATCTATCGTTACACCCTGGCGGGTACTGAAGTATCTGCTCTGCTGGGTCGTATGCCATCTGCGGTAGGTTACCAGCCGACTCTGGCAGAAGAGATGGGTGTACTGCAGGAGCGTATTACTTCCACCAAGACCGGTTCTATCACCTCTATCCAGGCCGTGTACGTACCTGCGGATGACTTGACTGACCCGTCTCCGGCGACCACCTTCTCGCACCTGGATGCGACCGTTGTACTGAGCCGTGATATCGCTTCCAAGGGTATCTACCCTGCGATCGACCCTCTGGACTCTACTTCCCGTCAGCTGGACCCTCTGGTCATCGGCCAGGATCACTACGACGTGGCTCGTGGTGTGCAGACCGTACTGCAGCGTTACAAAGAGCTGAAAGACATCATTGCAATTCTGGGTATGGACGAACTGTCTGAAACAGACAAGCAGACAGTAACACGTGCCCGTAAAATTGAGCGTTTCCTGTCTCAGCCATTCTTTGTTGCGGAAGTCTTCACCGGTGCACCTGGTAAGTATGTTTCCCTGAAAGACACCATCAGTGCCTTTAAAGGTATTCTGGCCGGTGAATACGATCACCTGCCAGAGCAGGCGTTCTACATGGTGGGTGGCATCGAGGAAGCGATCGAGAAAGCCAAGTCCATGTAATGGCCGGGACGCTCTGCTTTTGAGGAGCGTCACCCCGTGCCGGGAATGGTTCAATCATTTCCGGTCTACCGTCCATGCGAGGACATAAGAGGAGGTGACACAAATGGCGATCACGGTTCACTGTGACATCGTTAGCGCCGAGGAGGAGATCTTCTCCGGACTGGTAGAGATGGTTATTGCTACCGGTTCTCTTGGTGACCTGGGTATTGCCCCTGGCCACACGCCTCTGCTGACTGATCTGAATCCGGGTCCAATCCGCCTGATCACCCAGGGCGGCGCAGAAGAGGTGTTCTACATCTCAGGTGGATTTCTGGAAGTGCAGCCTAACCAGGTTAAGGTTCTGGCTGACACGGCTCTGCGTGCAGACGATATGGATGAGCTTGCTGCTGAAGAGGCCAAGAAACTGGCTGAACAGGAGCTGACTAATCAGAGCGGTGAGTTTGATTACTCCCGTGCAGCCACTCAGCTAGCTGAAGCCGCTGCTCAGCTGCGTACTCTGCAGGCCATTCGCAAGAAGCTTGGTAAATAAGCAACTTGTGTCTTATAAAAAAACCCGGTTTATTCCGGGTTTTTTTATACGTGTAAAAAATCACCCGCGCGGGTACAACGGGATAGAAGTATTTTGTCTTTTTTATTGCTGCATGAAAAACCGGAAACCGTTGCTCCCTAGGTTATTTTCCAAAGAAGGAAGATCGGGTAATTCATCAACGTTAATGATATTGGGTTGACCGGGGAACGGATCTTGCTGATAGGCAAAAGTCCAGTGGTTTGTATTGATGAATACTAAGATCAACGCATTATCGATATGTTGAGGTACATCGGCAGGGTCAATGTCTTCCGGCTGGCCCTGGTTCCACACAGTCACCTGCAAATCAGAGCTGTGGTTGAATTGCGGGTGTATTACAACAACGCTCCTGCCGAATGCCAGTGAAGCGAAGGCAGCCATGGATATGTCAACCCAGCCGTCTGGTCCGTCTGATGATATCTGGGCTAGAAGTTCAGGGGCTAAGGACATAATGCTTTCGGGAACATAACCCTGGTAGTTTGAGGGGGACGCAAGAAAGATTTGTAACGCACGTCTTATGCTTTCTTCGTCGTAACCCGGTAATTGCTGTGCCAACGCATGGGTAAAGCAATGTCCATCGCCGGGAGTATCGCCCAGTGCCAGCTGTTTTTGTTCGAGAAATTCATTGAGTTGCCGGGCATATTCAGACCCGTCTGTGGTATTCGTTTGTAGTTTTTGATAGATGGTCGATAGCTGCTGCGCAATATCTTCACGCGCCAGATGGTTAAATATGAATTTTCTTTTATAACCACCTATGTAATGCATATGGGGATGAACCGTTGCGTCGCCAACGCCGATCGCATGAAAAATCAATGTCCATAGTGCGCTGTGCAGGGGAGAGTAGCTATAAGCAGCAATGAAATTTATGGCATCAATCTCACTGTAACCGGGGCGCAGAAAACCGATGCTGAACATCACCTGCAGCATTTTCGAAATGCTAATGTCGTCAGTGTCAAGCTTGGCAATCCCTTCATTGAGCAACTCAGGTGCTGTAATGGGAGAGTTAACAACGACCTCCTTGATTCCTTCTGGAAGTCTATTATTACCCGCGCTGACCATAAAGAACCCCCGGGGCTTCTCTTTGTCATCCCTGCTGCGATGATCGGCATTGAGATCTGAGAAATCAGGTGTCGATGTAAAAGAGGGGACATGATTTTCTGTACTAAACCATTGTTGTCGGGTTTGCCCGTTTTTATATTTGTTCGCAGAGTTTTTCAGAGCTGAGTAGCTGACTCCACTGAGCGTAACAGAATCCTGGGGGTTAAAGGGCAATTGAGTCTTATTCTGATCCGGAAGCAATCGCAGTAAAGCATTAATATTTGATATGTGCCGGTTGACAAACAATCTCAGGGCCTGCTCTTGTTCCTGTGCAAATTTCCGTTGCTGTTCCAGCTCCCGGTCCGGGTCCCGCATCAACCTCATTGTCTTTCTCTGTCGCAGCCAGGGAACTGAGCTCATGTAAGTTGATTTTATGGTTTCATACACAGCCCCCTTTAGTTGAATGACCGAGCTGGATAATTTATGCAATTCCCAGGCAGCCAGTTCTTTCTCGCCATTAACTGGCTTGTTCTCAATAATGTCTAACAGCTTAGCTGTTGTCATATTATCGAAGTTAGTGGTGCTTAGTGCCCGTGATAAAGCTTCATACAGATCAGCCAGAGTGAAAACCATACCCAGATGAAGTGCATCGTTGAGCCTTCCAACGAATTCTTTTTCCTGATCAGTCAACTGTGTCCATATTTCTTCTGATTCCTGATTGCTACCTGTTGCCGGATCTGTCTGCATTGGATTACTAACTGGTGTTACCGAATAGGCCAGGAGAAAGTCGTTTTTCGGTTTTGTTACAGAGCCCCCATTGTCAATGAGCATAAGCCTTATTTGCATAGCCATTGAATAAAGCTCTGATGTATTGTATCGTTTTGAAAAAAAACCGGGAAGCGGATAGATAATGTCTGAATTAAGAAGCTGTATCAGTTTTTCGGGGTATTCAGTGAAGTACTGAAAAAGTAGCCCGGTTATATCGGTTTTATCTTCAACGTTTATACGGTTAACAAACTGCCAGAAAGAAGGCGTGGCATTGGGATCTTCAGGCTCATATTCAAGCAGGTCGTGAAGGCTTATCACGTTAGAGGCCTGAGTTGTAAAGCGTCCGGTGGACCTTTCCATTTCAAGGTAACGATAGGTTTTTTTATTGTAATCAACCCATGTCAGGTCCTCCCTGACATGGGTGTAAAAATTAAAATGGTCTCTGCATTTCAACCAATGGGCATAGCCATAGGTTGCAGGTAATAGTTTTTTAGCTGAATCAGCACAATGGCTGCTTTTAATCAGCAGAGAGATATCCAGCAGTTTTTTTCTTACCAGCTGATAATAGTGCTTTTGTTCTTCATTTTCTGCCTGAACCGGAGAGGCTGTATACAAAAGAGCGAGTACAAGTGCTTTAAATTGAGGTTTTTTTAATACAGCAGCTATTAATAAAGTTTTTGTTAACGCTGCCCTCAGATTTTTAATATCCATAGTTTCTTATATCCTGTTTATGATTTTATTTAAGGCTGACAATTATAGTTGAAATTAATAAAAGTGCCGGTATTGCTAATTTTGCGTAAATAAAGCCCACCACCCTAATCAGGAATAAATTGTTTGGCACGTAAATCCTAAATTGACACCCTCTAGTTCGGTGGGGTCTCACGCGAATTGAGCATAAATGCTGATTTTAATAAGGGAGAAGCAGACAGAGACTATATAGGGTTATTTCTTTATCAAACTATAAAATCATTGAGCGCATATGCCATGCAACAGACTTCATAAGAATCAGTTTTTATAAATCGTTTATATACAATTTGCCGCTGAAATAAACGCTATACTCTCAGCTTTCCCCAGTATTACGGGGCCTTTTATTTCTGGATTCTGGACTTTACTGCAGTTGCCGTCGAGGAGCTTAAATATGAAACAAGTTTTAAGGGCTTTTCCTGTGACGTTGTTATCCATTGCTGTTATTTACAATGGAATAGCTCTTGCTGGGGTGCAAAGCTCTCTAGAGTACACGTATTCATATTTTAGTAACCATAAAAAGTTTATTACTGAGCTGTGTTTTATGGGGGTGTCTGGTGGGTTAATGTTTGGAATAGGTTTCATGCTAGGGCGCAGTGCTGCTGAAGAAGCGGAAGCGGACGAGAACGCGGAGAAAAAAAATCCAAGGGACTTCCCATTGAGTCTTGTTACTGTCAGCAGCAATTTAAATGCGGTAATGCGGACCATGCCAGCAACTCAGTATTACCAGAAAACAATTATCAACCAGTACAATCTGGTTCCATTTAATATTAGTGATGATAACTATGCTGACCCAGAGAAAAAGCTGGAGTACCTCTGGGCAAGGGCTACTTTCCTTGATGTCTATCCCAAGGACCTTAATAAAGGTGACCTCGAGCCAGCACTGTTTCCATTAAACACTGCATACGATCTGGCTTATACCTACGGGTCTGCAACCGAGCTTTGTAACTCTCCACTGCCGAAACCTTTAACCAAAAAATTCCGCTGCAATGATCAGCAACTGACCGGATTTTGTCGAATCAAGTTCATGCTCAATGGCAAGATCAGTACTCTGGTTGGTATGTTGGCCAACACACCCGATAATGTCAGCGGATGCCTTTTATCCAGCCGAAAAAGAGATAATTTCCTGGTGTCGTTGGGGGGTGAAACTCTGTTACCCAGAGATATTCTGGTCACCGACAAAAAGTATTATCAGATTAATGTTACTTATGACAATGTCTCCTATCGATTTCAGGATTGGCTCTTGAATCTACCACCCTTTGCATCAACAGTGCTGTTATCTGGAAGTTTGCGTCATGAAAGTCTGTGCAAAGATGGAGTCAGTCCTGGAGTCCAATGGTACAACGATGGCGCTCATAGCAGCGAGAATCGATGCGAAGGCTTGGCAGCTGAGGCAGAGCCAGCAGGCAAGATATCCCACTTCATCCCTGTACGACAGAAAGCTGATAAAAGCAGACCGTCTCCTGTGGTATGGCAGAAAGTGCCATCACAACAAGACAAAGGGACAGTCAGCATCGAAGTTCAGAAATACTTTTGTTCCCCCAGAAAGCCTTACAAAGAATTTATACTGGGCTCCTTGGCAGGAGAGGGACCTGATAAATATTGTAGATACATTGGTACCAGTGGAAAAAGTGGTTACGTTGCTACCAATCAGAATGGCAGTACTGCTTCTGATTACCTGACTCCCTTGGTTGACGCTAACATTCGCTGGCAGGCTTTTGAGGGTGAGCTGCCTGATAAGGCTGTTATTGCCGGATATAGCTATTCAAGTTCAGGCAAAGAAGTTAGCAAAGTGCCGCAATATTTTTGTCGTTTTATGAACAATGGTTTCAATACCTACGGAAAGTATTTTAAGGAGGGCAAAGTCTGTAAAGCTTCATTTGCAACGCCGAGTGGAGACTCCCACGCTCTAGTTGATTCAAAGACCTTTGAAATTCTGGTCGGGGAATGACGGAATCAGTTGAAAGGGAAGTGTGTATTCCTGAAAATCTTTGAAACCAACTGGTCAGGTACTTTGTTCATAAGGATCAGTTTTTACAAATCATTTCTATACTATTTGCTGTTGGAGTAGACACTACATTCTTGGCTTCTTTGAGAGTTATTGTGGAGGAGCTTTGCTATGAAGCGAGTTTCACGGGCTTTATCTGTGCTGGTGTTATCTATTGCTGTCACTAACAATGCTATCGCTGTGGTTGGAGTGCAAGGCCGTGAGTTGCTTACGTACTCGTATTCACAACAATTAAAGGATTCAAAGTTATTTAGGGTACTGGCTATATTGGGCTTATCTGTGTTCGTTTTTGAGGTGGGGTTCTCGGTTGGGCATTATTCTACGCTATATGCTTTAGATCTTGAGAAAGCTGACAAAGCTGAGAAAAAGAGTCCCGATAATCCACCATTGGCGCAGAGTAATGTCAGTCCCGGTTTCAGAGAGCCGATGCGTAGCACGCTGGCTACTGAGCATTATCAGAAAACCATTATCGACCAATATAACCTGCTTCCTTTTAATCTCAGTGAAGATAACTATACCGACTCAAATAAGAAGTTGAAGTACCTTTGGGCAAGAGCGACTTTTCTTGATGCCCAACCCTTGCATCATAATGAAGGTGACGTCCAACCAGCTCTAATTCCATTAAACACTACCTATGATCCGGCTAATCCCTACGGATCTGCAGACGAGTTTTGTATTTCTCCATTGCCGGCACCTTTAACCAAAAAGTTTCGCTGCAATGACCAGCATTTGACCGGATTCTGTCGTGTTAAGATCGGCGGGATCGGTAGATTGGTTGGTATGCTGGCTAATACACCTGATAATGTCAGCGGATGTCTGTTATCAAGTCGAAAAAGAGACAATTTTCTGGCATCTTTGGGGAGCGAAACTGTGCTACCCAGAGATATTCTGGTTACCGACAAAAAGTATTACCAGATTAATGTTATTTACGGCAATACCACCTACCAATTTCAGGAATCGCAGGGGCATCCGGTACCCTTTGCGTCAACAATACTGTTGTCTAAAAGTTGGCGTCACGAAACCTTGTGTAAAGACGGTGCCAGTCCCGGGACTGAATGGTACAACGATGGTGCTCATAGCTGTGGGCATGGGTGCGCAGGCCTGACGGCTGATGCTGACTCAGTAGGCGATGTGTCCCACTTTATTCCTGTACGACAGAAGGCTCATAAAAGCAGACCATCTTCCGTAATATGGCAGAAAGTGCCGTCACAAGAAGGTAAAGGCATAATCAACACCGAAGTTCAGGAATACTTTTGCTCCCCCAAAAAGCCTTATAAAGAATTTATACTGGGCTCACTGGTAAGAGAGGGGCCTGATAAGTATTGCAGATACATTGGTACCAGTGGAAAAAGTGGTTATGTTGCTACCAATCAAGATGGCAGCATCGCTTCCGATTACCTGACTCCTGTGGTTGACGGTAATATTCGCTGGCAGGCTTTTGAGGCTGAGCCGCCTGATAAGGCTATTATTGCCGGGTATAGTTTTTCTGGTTCAGGCAAAGAAGTCAGCAAAGTGCCGCAATATTTTTGTCGTTTTATGAACAATGGTTTCAATACCTACGGCAAATATTTTAAGAAGGGCAAAGTCTGTAAAGCATCTTTTGCAACACCGAATCGAGACTCCCACGCTTTAGTCGATTCAAAGACCTTTGAAATCCTGGTCAGGGAATGATGGGCCCAATTAAAAGGAGGTTGCAGGCAAAATATTGACCTCCCTTTTGATGATGGTTTCTGGCAATGTAACACCGATGAACTACCCCGCTCTAGTGTAGTGCGTCGTTCTTTTTGCAACTTAACCGGCGATTAGCCCGAACGACTTTTTCTAAGATATCATTTGCCTTAGCAGTCCAGATAAACGGCTTTGGATTTTGATTATGCTTTTCAATATATTCATCAATCGCACTGACTAGCTGTGGCACACTGACAAACACACCACGGCGTAAACGCTGACTCGTGAGATCCCGAAAAAATCTCTCAACCATGTTTAACCATGATGCTGACGTTGGCGTAAAGTGCATATGAAAACGAGGATGTTTTTCCAGCCATTCTCGCACCTTCGGGTGTTTGTGAGTCGCATAGTTGTCGCAAATCAGGTGCAGCTCTTTGTCTTTTGCCGTTTCCCTATTTATCTGTTTAAGAAACTTCAACCATTCCACATGGGTATGACGCTGCTGGCACTGACCGATGACAGCACCATCAAGTACATTCAGTGCTGCAAAGAGAGTGGTTGTACCATGTCGTTTATAATCATGAGTCATTGTTGCGGCACGCCCTTTCTTCAACGGTAAGCCAGGCTGTGTTCGATCGAGTGCCTGAACCTGACTTTTTTCATCACAGCACAGCACCAACGCATGTTCAGGAGGAGACAGATAGAGTCCGACAATATCTTCAAGCTTCTCCACAAATTTCGGGTCTCGGGACACCTTGAATGTCTTTTCCAGGTGAGGCTTGAGGCCATATGCATGCCATATCCGGCGAACACTTCTCTCACTGATACCGCTAACAGCAGCCATAGTTCGGGTGCTCCAGTGAGTGGCATTTTCCGGAAGGGTGTTTGTGGTCAGACTCACAATCTCAGCAGCATCAATCTTCTTTTTACGGCCACTGCGAGCTCGATCCTGTTCAATCCCGGAGAAGCCTTCCTGAGCATATCGGTCACGCCAGCGGCTGACCTGATGACGACCGATCTTCAGTATTTGCGCAATCTCAAGATTGCTTTTTCCTTCTGCAGAGAGAAGAACAATCTGGGCACGGCGGGCCAAGCGAAGAGGGCAAGTATTTGATGAAGTAATCTTTCTGAGTCGTATTTCTTCAGAAGCATCAAGTATTATCTCTGTGGCAACTCGCATAGTAAAAACAGGCAGTGGTTGGAATAACATCCATAGTAGACCGTTAGGAGTCTTTATGTACTGTTAATTAGGTCGCACTACACTAGGTGGCGGGATATAAGACCCGAAGAGATTAATTAGTGCCTGTCCGAAAACCCTCAAGCACTTGAATACAGAAGCCTTCAGCCCCATATAGCTCTCGAAGATTTACCAAAACAGGCTGTTTTCACATTTATGCGCCAAACCATCAACCCACAAATGCAGCTGGGAGAGGTTGATATCTCTGCCATCACCTTCGATGCTAAATCAAGGGACGATATTCCACGATTGTTGCGGGCTTTACAGCTCATATGGACAAATATCGAACTACGCAATCAGGTCTTTCAATACTTGATACCATGACCACCACTGACCAGAACAATGGTCGCTCTGGCATAGAGTTCTGGAAAATCTTAGTACTGGGTACACTCCGGCTGGTCACTAACTGCGATTTCGACCGACTGAGAGAGCTTGCCAATGAACATGGCACCCTTAGACAAATGCTTGGCCACGGCCCTTACTGTACGCACTCTTACCATATACAGACATTGCAGGATAATATCAGCCACTTCACCCCTGAAATACTGGATCGGGTGAACCAAATCGTCGTGGCAGCAGGCCACATACTGGTTAAAAAAAAGACGAGCCGTTACATGGCCGTGCCGATTCTTTCGTAGTCAAAACCGATGTTCATTTTCCTACGGACATCAACCTATTGAGCGACGCTTGCCGTAAAAGTATCGAGTTTGCGTCAGCCCTTGCTGACCAGTACCAGCTTCCGGGGTGGCGCCAGCGTGAATATCTCAAGAATCAGCACCGTAAGCATTACCACAAAGCACGAAACCTGAAACATTCCGGTGCTTCCTGTGAGCTGAAAAAGCGCCTGCGACAGCACGACATTGAGATGGCTCATATAGAATACATCAAGTACAGCACCTCCGTTCTTTACAGAGCAGAAGTGACCTTATCTTTGCTGGTGAAGAAACACCCCGATGAACCAAGGCTGGAAAATCTCAAATACCACATCGCTCACGGCAAGCACCAGATAGCTCTGATTTATCGGCGAGTAATTGAGCACGAACAGATTCCCCACAGCGAGAAGATATTCTCGATTTTTGAACCTCACACTGAATGGATCAGCAAAGGCAACCGGTACGCCAGTAGAACTGGGGCTACGAGTGTGCGTGCTACAGGATCAATTTGGTTTTACCCTGCATCATCTGGTCATGCAAAGGCAAACAGACGACCAGGTTACTGTGCCTATGGCAGAAGGTGCTAAAAAGCGATTCCCAGCACTGAACCAGGTGAGCTACGACAAGGGCTTCTGGAGCCCGGACAATCTTGAAAAGTTGGAAGTCTTCCTTGAGCGTCCGGTTCTGCCAAAGAAAGGCAGGCTGTCAGCCAATGACAAAAAACGAGAATTCCATCCTGAATTTATCCGGGCAAAAAGAAAACACTCAGCCGTGGAGTCAGACATCAATGCACTGGAAGCCAATGGCCTGGACAAATGCCCGGATAAAGGCATTGTAGGCTTTAAGCGGTACGTTGTGCTGGCTGTTGTTGCCAGCAATCTAAAGCGATTAGGTAAAATTCTTCTGAGTAGAGATCGTCAATAGCTTTCCAGCCTGTTACCGGTCAGTTTTTGTTTTATCGTGCTATGCATGAGGGTTTTGCACGATTTGGAAAGGGTGTTTTTGTTTATATTTCACACAAATGAGTATAAGAAATAGCCTTTGCTTGCCGTAGCAGTAAAGTTCAGTCGCTATGAATGGATGTCAGTTAGAATTCGCTGTGAATTTTCTGGGTTTTCTGACAGGCACTAATTAAACACCTCTAATTATGAAGAGTGACTCACTCCAGTTAATTATCATTATGAACACTTATGTTTCTGAAAGCCTTCAGCAGCGAGGGCTGCATGTATTCTTCGCAAAAAATTAGGTGTAATCCGATCTTTTGAAAAAGGCGGCTTAAGAAGTAAGCTATGTCTATCGGTCGGGGCTGAAGATGTACCGACTCGGTAGCCAGAGTGTCATTTCAAGAGCAGTAAATTGTAGTTGTTGGCAGTTATCCTGGTGAGTGCAGTT
>NZ_CP185342.1:6915000-7164825 GCF_059322965.1 Endozoicomonas sp. PH6C
TCCCCCAGTAGCGGCGAGCGAACGGGGAGTAGCCCTTAAGCAATTTTTGGTTTAGCGGAACACTCTGGAAAGTGTGGCCATAGTGGGTGATAGCCCCGTACGCGAAAAGCCAGTGATTGTGAAATCGAGTAGGACGGCACACGTGAAATGTTGTCTGAACATGGGGGGACCATCCTCCAAGGCTAAATACTCCTGACTGACCGATAGTGAACCAGTACCGTGAGGGAAAGGCGAAAAGAACCCCGTTGAGGGGAGTGAAACAGAACCTGAAACCGTGTACGTACAAGCAGTGGGAGTCAGTGGTCAGTTGTCAGTTGTCAGTTGCCAGTAGGCAAGCGACAGCAGATGACTGATTACCAGGTCGTCAAGTTGGAAAATACGGGCAGATTTGCAGAGGTGTTGAAATTGACGCTGAACAAAACTGACCACCGACAACTGACAACTGGCCACTGATGACTGCGTACCTTTTGTATAATGGGTCAGCGACTTATTTTCTGTGGCAAGGTTAACCGTATAGGGAAGCCGTAGCGAAAGCGAGTCTTAACAGGGCGTCCAGTCGCAGTGAATAGACCCGAAACCGGGCGATCTATCCATGAGCAGGTTGAAGATCAGGTAACACTGATTGGAGGACCGAACCCACTGTCGTTGAAAAGCCAGGGGATGACTTGTGGATAGGAGTGAAAGGCTAATCAAGCCCGGAGATAGCTGGTTCTCCTCGAAAGCTATTTAGGTAGCGCCTCGTGTCTCACCATCGGGGGTAGAGCACTGTTTGGGCTAGGGGGCCATCCCGGCTTACCAACCCCATGCAAACTCCGAATACCGATGAGTGCAATCACGGGAGACACACGGCGGGTGCTAACGTCCGTCGTGGAAAGGGAAACAACCCAGACCGTCAGCTAAGGTCCCAAAGTAATAGTTAAGTGGGAAACGATGTGAGAAGGCCCAGACAGCCAGGAGGTTGGCTTAGAAGCAGCCACCCTTTAAAGAAAGCGTAATAGCTCACTGGTCGAGTCGGCTCGCGCGGAAGATGTAACGGGGCTCAAACTATTCACCGAAGCTACGGGGTTCAGTGGTCAGTTTTCAGTGGTCAGTTGTCAGTATGAGAAGACTGATGACCGACCACTGAAAACTGACCACTGCAACCGGTAGAGGAGCGTTCTGTAAGCCGTTGAAGGTCAACCGGGAGGTGGGCTGGAGGTATCAGAAGTGCGAATGCTGACATGAGTAACGATAAAGGGAGTGAGAGGCTCCCTCGCCGGAAGACCAAGGGTTCCTGCGCAACGCTAATCGGCGCAGGGTGAGTCGGCCCCTAAGGTGAGGTCGAAAGACGTAATCGATGGGAAACAGGTTAATATTCCTGTACCCCTTTTGACTGCGATGGAGTGACGGAGAAGGCTAGGCCAGCCCGGTGATGGTTATCCGGGTTTAAGGTCGTAGGCTGTGGACTCAGGCAAATCCGGGTCCACAAAGCCGAGAACTGATGACGAACCCACCAAGGTGGGGAAGTGGTTGATGCCAGGCTTCCAGGAAAACCTTCTAAGCATCAGGTCAAAAGGGACCGTACCCGAAACCGACACAGGTGGTCAGGTAGAGAATACCAAGGCGCTTGAGAGAACCTGGGTGAAGGAACTAGGCAAAATGGCACCGTAACTTCGGGAGAAGGTGCGCCGCTGCCGGTGACCGGACTTGCTCCGTAAGCTGGCGGTGGTCGAAGATACCAGGTGGCTGCGACTGTTTATTAAAAACACAGCACTGTGCTAACACGTAAGTGGACGTATACGGTGTGACGCCTGCCCGGTGCCGGAAGGTTAATTGATGCTGTTATCGCAAGAGAAGCGGTTGATCGAAGCCCCGGTAAACGGCGGCCGTAACTATAACGGTCCTAAGGTAGCGAAATTCCTTGTCGGGTAAGTTCCGACCTGCACGAATGGCGTAACGATGGCCACGCTGTCTCCACCCAGGACTCAGTGAAATTGAAATCGCTGTTAAGATGCAGTGTATCCGCGGCTAGACGGAAAGACCCCGTGAACCTTTACTACAGCTTCACAGTGGATCTTGATGTTGCTTGTGTAGGATAGGTGGGAGGCTTTGAAGTGTGGACGCCAGTCTGCATGGAGCCAACCTTGAAATACCACCCTGGCAATATTGAGGTTCTAACCCAGGTCCTTTAGCAGGATCGGGGACATTGTGTGGTGGGTAGTTTGACTGGGGCGGTCTCCTCCCAAAGAGTAACGGAGGAGCACGAAGGTTGGCTAAGCACGGTCGGACATCGTGCGGTTAGTGTAATGGTACAAGCCAGCTTGACTGCGAGAGGAACATCTCGAGCAGGTACGAAAGTAGGTCATAGTGATCCGGTGGTTCTGAATGGAAGGGCCATCGCTCAACGGATAAAAGGTACTCCGGGGATAACAGGCTGATACCGCCCAAGAGTTCACATCGACGGCGGTGTTTGGCACCTCGATGTCGGCTCATCACATCCTGGGGCTGAAGCCGGTCCCAAGGGTATGGCTGTTCGCCATTTAAAGTGGTACGCGAGCTGGGTTTAGAACGTCGTGAGACAGTTCGGTCCCTATCTGCCGTGGACGTTGGAAGTTTGAGGAGAGCTGCTCCTAGTACGAGAGGACCGGAGTGGACGAACCACTGGTGTTCGGGTTGTGTCGCCAGACGCATTGCCCGGTAGCTAAGTTCGGACGGGATAACCGCTGAAAGCATCTAAGCGGGAAGCCCCCTTCAAGATGAGACTTCCCTGGCCTTAAGGCCCATAAGAGACGTTGAAGACTACGACGTTGATAGGCGGGGTGTGTAAGCGTTGTGAGGCGTTGAGCTAACCCGTACTAATGACTCGAGAGGCTTGACCATATAACGCCAAAGCGATTTGCGCAGCGAAGCTGCCAGCAAAAGCTGGAAGCTGGAAGCCGTACACAGTGAACGAGAGTGTTGAGCAAGAATAGACGACACAGCTTAAAAGAGATTTGGATTCCAGAGCCTTAGTTTTCGAGAAACAGCTTCAAGCCTCCAGCTTAAAGCTTCCAGCTCGAGAGCCAACGGCTCGACCAGTTTTGCCTGGTGACCATAGAGTGTTGGAACCACCCGATCCCATCCCGAACTCGGAAGTGAAACGACACATCGCCGATGGTAGTGTGGGGCTTCCCCATGTGAGAGTAGGTCATCGCCAGGCATTGAATAAAGCAGAACCCCGGTTGAGAGATTGACCGGGGTTTTTGTTTTGTGGGCAAAGGAATGTGGCAGAACAGAAGTGAAACGACACATGCCTGGGCGGCCCCCACCTAGGCGGCCCCACCGATGATAGTTTGGGGCTTACCCATGTGAGAGTAGTTCATCGCCAGGCATTGAATAAAGCAAAACCCCGGTTGAGAGATCGACTGGGGTTTTTGTATTGTGGCAAAAAAGCGGCAAGAGCACAGGTGTTGACAGTTCTCGGGCGAAGTGTCTTCCAGTGCATTCAGACTTTCCTGTCCATCAAAGACTGTCCATTAAAGAAAGTGGCTGAACGACAGATCTCTGGCGTGGAGGCCCTTGTCACTCAGTCAGTCTCTCTCTCTTTTGTACCTTATGAGCTTCATCTGGAAGGCCAAGCTGCCAGTAACTGCTGATATAACGTGAAGAGCGGGGGGCCAGGGATTCTCGATTCACCCAGTTTCTGATCTCCAGCACAGAGTTCAGTTCACTGGCAGCCCATAGATAGGGATTTCCTGGCAGGCGAGGCAGGTTGGCCAGAGCGTCTCTTAAAAGCTCCTTTTGTTGGCCTGGATGAGGGTTTATAACCCAGATAATTTCCATGCCTTCAGGGATCGACGATGCTTCAAGGGCCATGGCTTGCTGGTCATCCTGGTGAGGAATTTCCACAACGACGAAGCCTTTTGCATCGGCAGGTAGAATCTCTATGTTTGCACGAATGGCTGGAAGTGCGGTCAGGTCTCCGGTCATAACAAACCAGTCCGCTTCGAGGTCGACCAGTTTGGTAGGTCCCGGTCCAGATACTAAAACTGGATCGCCAATATTGGCACCCTCCAGCCAGCGTGCGGCAGGCCCCTGATCGCGGTCATGGGAATGCACTGCGAAATCAATCGTCAAATGTCGTGCAAGCTGATCAGAGGAAACCACGGTGTAACTTCTCTGAAGTGGCTTCTCGGGCATTGCAGGGTTATCAAATACCAGCTTTACGTAGGCGCTGGCTTGATCCGATGGAAAATCAGAAAGAGATTCTCCGGTCAGGATAACCCGCGTCATATGAGGGCTCAGGGATTCAATACTCTTTACAGATAGCTCTCTTGCAGGAGATCTTGCCATATAACTGTTCAACTGATTTTAGGTTTTTAGTTGAGAATCATTATCATCTCAGCATGGGGTAATTTCAAGTAATGCTCAGCGACTTCTTATATTGCTTGTTTTCAGGTTGAAATGAGCGGGTAAGAGGCGAAGTCGGTACTTAACCTCTGCGCTCAGAAGAAAAAGCATAAAGATCCGCAAATATAAGGATTGATAATTTGTCATTTCCTGAAAAAATAGCCGGATTTTTCTAGAGGTTAAACAATTGATCACCCAAGATTTGTTCCTGAAGGCCCTTAACAATAATAAAGCGGTTCGTCCTCAAGATATTGAACTGCTGGCAGCATGGTTTTCTCTGCCCGGACGCGCTGCCAGTGCTGAGCAGGTGATTACATTGACGGGGGCCAAACGTGCGTCCATGATCGTTAACAACCTGGGCAAGCGTATTGCCGGGTTTCTGGAAGTAGATGCTGGCTCTGGTGCTTCCGTTATTGCCCTGGATGAAGAAAACGGAGCGGGCAAAGCTGTATGGGTTATGCGAGAAGAGCTGTCTCAAGCTTTGGTGGCTCAAGGTTTTGTCACTTCTGAAGACGTTCATGCAGAAGTTGCTGTTGAGTCTGTAAGAACCAAAGAGGCAGTTAAGGTTGAAGTCAAAGTGGCTCCGGTGTTATCAGAGCCAGAAGTGGTTGTTGAAGTGGCCGATAGTCCGTTGGCTGAAGCTCTGGTTGAATTTGATGTTCAATCTATCCGTAAAGCCTACCCAAGTACTCCTGCAAGCCAGCGTTTGCTCAAGCCTGCTATGGTGAATGCTCTGGTGGCTACTCGTCCAGTCAATACCCGCGCGTACCAGCGTATGATTCCTGCTGAGTTGCGTAAGAGTGTCAGTAGCCAGGAAGCCAAAATGTTTCTTAATAATGTGTTGGCCATTCTGAAAACTCATTGAAGCTGTGTCTCAGGCCCGGATTAAAGAAACGAAGGAAAGGGCAAACCGTTGCAGGCAGTCGGTTTATGCTCTCTGGTTTCTTACGGGCCTGTTTAGCTCCCGGCAGGAGCAACGCTAAAGGCTTCCCCTATCTGTTTTTGGGATCTAATAAATATGCCCCTGACCAGAGCTCTGCAGTCTGACTATGATGCCATTATTATCGGTGCCGGTGCATCGGGTCTTATGTGTGCGCTCACAGCTGGCTATCGTGGTCGTAATGTTCTTGTATTGGATCACGCCAACAAAATTGGCAAGAAAATTATTATTTCAGGAGGTGGACGTTGTAATTTCACCAACCTCTATATCGAACCTGCCCATTATCTTTCGCATAACTCGCACTTCTGTAAGTCAGCACTGGCACGCTACACCCAGTGGGATTTTCAGGCGCTTGTAGATAAGTATCAGGTGGCCTGGCATGAAAAAACGCTGGGGCAGCTTTTCTGTGACAATCGTTCAAAGGATATCGTCGATCTTTTGGTCAGCGAGTGTCAGGATGCAGGCGTCACCATTCGAGCCAAAGCCCGTGTTGAATCCATAAAGTCCAATAAAGCTTCGGGTTTCGTGTTGGCAACCAACATCGGCGAACTCTCCTGTCAGTCACTGGTAGTGGCAACCGGTGGTTTATCATTTCCGACAATGGGAGCCACAGGGTTTGGTTACCAGATAGCGGAACAGTTCGGCCATAAACTGATTGAACAAAAGCCTGCACTGGTGCCTTTTACGATGAACCAGGCCTGGCTTAAGCACTTTCTAGAGCTTTCCGGCGTTAGCTCAGAAGTGATCGCCAGCTGCAATGGACAGTCTTTCCGGGAAAATATTCTGTTCACTCATCGTGGTGTCAGCGGGCCGGCCATTTTACAGATTTCATCCTATTGGAATCCGGGAGATACGGTTTCCATTAATTGGATTCCCGGTGCAGATATTCATAGTTGGCTTCAGTCCTGTGCCATGCAGAGACCCAGGGCACAGACGGCAACCATCTTGTCTGAACATATGACTAAAAGGTTGTCTCAAGTCCTATGCGGTCAAGGTCATCTGAGATTATTAACCGACAATGGTCAAAAGCTGATGGCACATTACACAGCGGCTGATCTTGAGGACCTGACCCATGCACTGGAAAACTGGGAATTGAAACCCTCTGGAACAGAAGGTTATAAAAAAGCAGAAGTCACCCTGGGTGGTGTGGACACTGCGAAAGTCTCTTCGAAAACATTTGAGAGCCGTATCCAGCCGGGGCTTTTCTTTATCGGTGAAGTTCTGGATGTTACCGGTCATCTGGGAGGCTTTAACTTCCAATGGGCCTGGGCTTCAGGTCATTGTGCAGGGCAGTATGTTTAGTTTACATGGTTTGATTTTCTCCATCCGCCAAGAGCATAATGCATCGTCCGTGAAGCACTGTTGACGTTAATGCCTCATAAGACATTCTCCTTGGACGGAAATTGCAGCTGACCTTGTCGAAATGGCTCCAGAATCCGATGAAGCTGCATTTTATGGTAAAAGTCATGAAGTTTATCAATCGTTGTGTTGTAACCCTGAAGCCCAGACAGCCTTTTATTGAATGGGCGAAAGGGCTGGGGACAGAATTGCCAGAAGACTGGAGCCTGGAAGGTGGCTCCTACCTGCTGGATGAACAGGAAACAGAGGAGGGCCTGGAAGCAGCAGTAGCCAACCACGCCCGGGACATGATGGAAAATGAGCTCTCCGCCTGGGAAGAAGATCCGGGCCGCTGGCCCTGTCAGAGAGATGCCAACGCCCTGAAAAGCTGGTTTGATGTTCATGTTTCAGTAGCAGGTTTTGATCTGGGTACCGAAGGCCTTATGAGAGCTGACTTGTCTGATCTTGGGGGGATGTGACGGCGCTCTGCCGGTCTCCATAAAGCCCCCTCTGAAATTGACCTATTCCCTCATTATGAAGAACTTCAGAAAACTCTCCCTCGGAATCATTGTCATTTTGATTGTGGCCGTGATTGCTATTAAATATTTCGATATCGATGACAAACTTTACAATGAATACCTGTCCCATACGGTATCCAGTGAACAGTGGGCAAATGCCATTGCGTTGAGTGATTATAAATTGGTGGCCGGACCTGTGAAACTCGTTGATGCAGGTGATCAGGTATCCGGAGTGACGTGGAGTCCTGTTACCGATTCCCTTTATGTTGTATCCGGAGGAGGTTCTTCGATCCATGTCCTGGAGTACGACCAAAATGGAAACCTCAAGAGAAAGCTGAAATCCAATCTTAATGCTGATGTAGAAGGTATTGCCTGGGCTGACGGCGATCGTTTTATTGTTGTCAACGAACGTCAGCAGGAATTGTTGCTGGTAGACATTAAACCGGATTCGAATGAGATCGATTTCTCCAGTGCGTCCACTTTTACCTTTGGCATAGGAGAAGGAGGCAACAAAGGCTTTGAAGGTATTGCCTGGGATCCGGAGACAAAATCGATCTATGTCCTCAAAGAGAGAGACCCCATCCGGATTTTTCGTATTGATGGTTTCACCGAGCAGGGTAAAGATAGGAAGCTGGTGATTCGTGAGCAGGAAGAAATGGAAGAAAGCCTGAGGTTTTTCAATCAGGACCTGTCAGGGATGCACTTCGATACGGTTTCAAGGCATTTTGTTGTGCTCAGTGATCAGTCCGATTCTTTGACAGAACTGGACGAAAATGGAGAGGCCGTCAGTGTTATGGTGCTTGAGAAGGGCTGGCATGGATTGAAGAATACGATTGAGCAGCCAGAAGGGGTTACTATGGACAGACAGGGAACGGTGTTTATTGTCGGGGAGCCTGACGACCTTTACATATTCAGGAAGAGTACCTTGTCTGAACGAAAGTAGCCTCCTTTGATATTGAGCTTTGCTGTTGGGATGTCGTGCATGTCAGAAAAGAGCCAGGAAACACTGGAAATCATTTATCAGGATCACTGGCTGGTAGCGGTAAATAAACCGTCGGGTCTGCTGGTGCATCGCTCCATGATTGACCGGAATGAAACCCGGTTCGCTTTGCAGATCGTCAGAAATCAGGTGGGTCAGCATGTTTACCCACTGCATCGTCTGGATAAACCGACTTCCGGTGTTTTAGTGTTTGCCCTGTCGCCTGAGGTTGCCCGGCAGGTTGGAAAACAATTTGAGGAAGGGCTGGTCGAGAAAACCTATCTGGCAGTCGTCAGGGGTTATGCGCCAGAGTCTGGCGTGATTGATCATCCTCTGAAAGAAGAGCTGGATAAAATGACAGACCGCGAGGCCCGGCAGGACAAACCGGCTCAGGAGGCGGTCACTGTTTATGAAAGACTCGCGACCGTTGAGCTGCCTCTTGCCATAGAAAGATACCCAACCAGTCGCTACTCCCTGGTAAGAGCCTGGCCTAAAACGGGCAGGAAACACCAGATTCGTCGGCATATGAAGCATATAGCCCACCCGATCATTGGCGATGCCAAACATGGGAAGGGCGTTCATAATCGATACTTTGCCAAACACTTTTCAGCGGGTAGATTGCTACTGGCCTGTACTGATCTTGAATTAACTCATCCCCTTACCCGTGAACGACTGCTTTTGTCTGCTTCGCTGGATGCTGTCTTCTCTGATCTGATGACTCGCTTTGGTTGGAACAGATCACTTCGTCGGAAAGTTGAGTGAATTTCCTGATTCCCCATGACGAATGTCAATTAACTATCTAGTCTGCCTGAACGGTTTGTTTCAGGAGGCTTTATGCTCAGAGCGGGTTTGAGTATATTTTTTTTTGCATTGTTGTTGCTTGGAGCGTTCTACAGTCACGGATTCGATGACTATAAGAAAGATAGAATAGTAACGGATAAATCAGGTCGCCAAAGGTGCAAGCAGTGCGACCTTAATCTTGGTGCCTGTGATTGTCGATGTTATCAGTGTGGCAAGCGGTTCAGGGAAAAAAGGCTGATTGCCCAGGCCGCAATAAGAAAAAAAGGGCAGTCTAATGCCAAGAGTGCCAGAGGCAAAGACCCTAAATCCAGAGAGGTGTATTTATCCACTGAGAATACTTGCCAGTGTGAAAGACCTTTGGTCCGTGAGGCTGCGTCAGCTTCTGTTCCGAGGCTTGGTCCCAGGGAAAGGATGGCTGCTTTTGATGGGCCTTCAACCAGCCAGATGACTCTGGTAGAGCCGTCCTTGAGTGGTTTTTCCAGCGAAATGCTGCCTCTTCTTGTTGCTGTTAATGTTCCAGATCCTGCTCCTGTATCTGATGAGAAAAATCAGCTTGATTGTGAATGGATGAACCGGCAGTGTGATTTTAGCGTTATCCAGTTGCAGACTTTGCCTGTCGATGAAACTCTCTGTCAGCAGAAAGCCTTCTCAGCTTCATCTTTCAATGTCTGTTATCTGGAGACCGGCATGGATAAGATCGTCCTCGAGAATTCAAATAGCGGGGTACTTAAATTTCAGCAGCTATTGACTCAGGTGAAGGCTGCCATCCAACAGGATGTAATTGCAGGGCTGATCTCTGTTGGTTGGATGAGTGAATACACTCGACCCCTTGGCACAATCGAGGCTTTGAAAGATCGGGGATATTTTCTGACGCTTCCTGATTCTCAGGGAGGCTATTCCTTCGCTCTTATTATTATTGAACAGAGTTTGGCTTTTGTATTTCTTCTGAATCAGGATGGTGAAGTGGTGGGCTATGCCAGTAATAAACACAGTCTCTTTGTTTTTGCGATCAACTGCTATCTGGATAAGTCGAGAGGAGGCCAGCTTTATCAAGTTCACTTGCCTGATGATGATGTGTTCAACCTCATGGTGGAGAATGCCATTAAGGCTTTTAATTGCCTGGATAAAGAAGCTGTGGAAGCCTTGCAGGCATTTGATGATGACGATGAGGTTGAAGTGTTGCTGGTTTCTGATAACTCAACGGGGCATGACGTTGCTATTCGGCAATGTTTCATGAATCAAATGTCTGGAGGTCTGCAAAAGATTCCGTTACCTCGGAAGTTAGACGAATCCCAGCTTCCGGATTTATACCCCTTGTTGAGTTTAATGGAAATGGATCAAGCGATGATGGCCCTTAATATTGACCTCGAGGTTAATGAGCTTAAGGAGTTCAACTCAATTCAAATGATAATGGACAATGCCATCGGAGAGGGCACCTTTGTCATGGTGATTCAGGAGCCCAATGAATCAACATTTGCTGTTTTTATCTCGGTTAATGGTGCCATTATGACACTGAGAATGTTGTGTTTTTCTGACGGTCTTGGAGAGCGAGCCTCGTTGAAAGCATGCAGTGGCTTGGTTTGTGAATGGAATGAAGCATTACAGGTTCTTATGCATACTCTAAGAACAGGTTATAACCTCAAGCTTTATCGAATAAGGCTATCTGACGACACTAATAGTTAACAGTCAAATAAAATTACAACAATCCCGTTGATCGTGATATCAACGGTGCCAGAAATGTCTTTCTTAAGTGTTTTACAAGGTAGCTTGAACCTTATCCATAACAGCGAGTGTTGCGCTCGTTGCGGATTTAATCAAGAGTGGCATAGAGTCTGGAAAAGGGCTCCCGAACGAGCCCTTATTGGCAAATTTACAACATTCTGCCCAGCACATCGTGTTCAGGCTTATCCATGAACCGGTGTTTGAATGCCCCCACCACGTGAAGGGCTATGATGGCCAGAAATGCATAGGGAATATAGGAATGGATTGTATGAAGGGTTCCTGCCAGCTCTTTGTTGTCTTCCATAAATTCGGGCAGTTGGATGCCAAAGAAGAAAACATCACGCCCTCCTGCATCCGACATGGTAAGACCGCTCAGAGGTACAAGAATCATCAGGGCATAGAGCGAATAATGGGTGATTTTGGCCAATACCTTCTCACGGTTGGGCAATCCTTTGGGTAGCTCGGGTACTTTGCTGAACAATCGTATCAGAATACGAATCGCAACCAGCAGCAGTACCAGGATGCCGAAAGACTTGTGCCAAGGGTAGATGTCGTATTTATAGCTGACGTCCTTGGATAGACCTGCCATGTACCAGCCACTGGCAATGATACTCAGGATGGTAATGGCCATCAGCCAGTGAAGCAGTCTCATCAGTAACGGATATTTTGCAGGTGTCATAGATTTATCCTCTGGAGTGGAAAGCGCGTGCGGCTTAGAGTTCGTTATCTTATTCAAGGCTGCTATGAGTGAAGAATAAACTTCACCCACAAGGATGCATTTATTCTTACTTTAAACGGTGATCCTGTCACCTGGTTCCGGCAAATTATGTTTTTTCGCACAGATTGTCTGCGCAAAGATCCTCGCGTGACTCCACTCGCCTTAAGCTGGTGGTTGTCATCAACGGGCATCTTTACCGACAGTCAGATGTAGCTTCTTCCACAGGGGACTTTCACCCCATTAGCTCATGCCCATGTCGGGCGTAAAAAAATAAACAAACACAGGGAACTAAATGGATAGACAATGACCCAAGGTCACAATTCATTTGAAAAACAGTAGATAGGAGTAAGAGATATGAACGGAATCACACCACCAGGCAGCCCAAATAATCAGGCACCTTATCAACAGGAGACCGATAATTGCCCTGTTTGTCTCACACCTTTTGCCGGAAGGGCAGTCACAGTTCTTGAACCATGCAGCCATATGTTTCACGAAGACTGCCTGGAGACTTGGTTATTGGAAAATAGAACTTGTCCATATTGCAGAGCCAGTCTTGGGGAAAGGGAAGTACAAACATCTCGTGATGTGATATTGGAATTTTTATCGAGAAATAGTCATATGTCATTCTATCCAGATGGGCAGCCGATAGCGGTTCGAAGTTTAAATCGCTGATTCCGTTCTCTTTGAAGGCACCTTAACATCATCACCTGCTGCCAGAGCAAGCACTCTGGCCTGGGAGATGACAGAAAAAAATGATAGCAGCAACAGTTGTGCCGCAGAGAGCGTCTTTCTGATGATTCTATCCTTCCGATTTGGTTTTCACAGAGGAAGGATAGATCTAGAAAATGAAAGGGTATCTATATCATCCATCAGCTGCACTGGTGATCTGCCTGATGGCATCGCTGTAAAGTCCATGCAGGCTTTCAGGATCAGAGACACATAATCCCAGGTCCCTCAGAAGACCGTCTTTCAGCCCATAGATCCAGCTATGAACCGTCAGGTCCTGTCCTCGCAGCCAGGCATCCCTGACGATGGGGGTCTGGCAAACATTCAGAGCCTGTTCTACAACATTCAGCTCATACATGCGCTCAAAGACTTCTTCCTGGCTGCCCAGAGTGTCCAGGAAAGTCTGGTGTTTGTGCTGTACATCCTGAATATGACGCAGCCAGTTATCAATCAGACCGAGTTTGCCGTTCTTTACCGCTGCCTGAACGCCGCCGCAGCCGTAATGGCCGGTCACTATAATGTGCTCAACCTTCAGGTACTCAACGGCGAACTGGATAACAGAGAGACAGTTGAGATCGGTGTGAATGACCTGATTGGCCACATTTCGATGAACAAACAGCTCACCAGGCACCATACCGGTTATCTGATTGGCAGGCACCCGGCTGTCAGAGCAGCCTATCCACAGGTATTTGGGGGCCTGTTGCTGAGAAAGTTGTTCAAAAAAGTCAGGTTCCTTTTCCCGAACAGCATCTGACCATTCACGGTTTTGGTCGAACAGCTTCTTGAGTCTGCGCATGGGAAGCTTCCTCATCAGAAATAACGCACAAGTATACAGCTGAAGAAATAGAAGCCAATAACAGTAGGGTTTTAATGGCGTACCGAACAGCTGCATCTCCGTTGCAATTCCTCGCAACAGCTCTGCTGTTTTAAGGCTACTGTGAAGGCAAGCGGCTGAATAGGCAACGGTCGGGCTCTTAGGAGCCTGACCGAGAATAGACTGCCCTACGCGGCAACTGCTCCTGCGTTGCTCTAGCTCCTGCATCCATGCAGTCGTGCTGCGGCAGCAAATTGGTCTGAAAATCCGCTTTTGTTCGTCAAATAGCTCGCTATTCTCCTTACAAAACCGAATTTTCATCCTCAATTTTCTGCCGTCCTCGCTACGGGCGCTATGCTCGGTCAGGCTCCTAGCGCTGTGGATGGTCGGGAAGAAAGTCATCAACCATGATGTCATCGAATGTCCACGGGCAACTGTCGGGGAAGCTGGTGTTATCTAATTGATGATTTTCCCGCAGGTACTTATTCATTTCACGAATGGCAGCCTGTTTGGCATCAGGGTAGCTGTCTATTAAGGCATCATCCTGTTCGTGCTTCAGGGACGGGTTTTTACGGATTAACCGGCTGATTGTCATACGTGACTGTGAAATACTCTCGTACCAGCTTCTGAACTCTTTGGGTTCGTAAAGGTTGGGGTTAATCACAAAGGTTTGGTATTGATATTTGAGCAGATGCAGCACCAGAATGACCAGATGGGATTCCAGTGTATTGCGCTCGCTTCTGCCCATTTCGTCTACTTCTTCTATAAGGTTATCAAGATCAAGCCGGTCGAACTCACGGTTTTGCAAATGTTGTTTTTGCTGTTTTTTCCAGTGATAGAAGTCGGACTGGTAAAGTGTTTTCTGATCATTATCCATGACATGATTCCCCGTTAATCACAGCCAGTATAGGATAGCTTATACAAGGATTGTTATGTCATTCCCTTCACAGCACTTCAGCGCTAACCTCAGGTGCGAGAAACGCTGAACCTATTGCCGGGACGCACCGGAGCCGCCGGTGATGCCGTTGTCCTGCGTCGTGATCTGGTTCAGTCGGAATTGGCGGGCAGTCAGACCAATACCGGGAGCTGCCTGCATCGACCGGCAAGATCAGTGGGCCGTCTTCACAGCCCTGGGTGGGCTTGCTCTTGAAAACTAAAGAAAGATATCCGTTCAGGGTATCTTCGGGTAGTCATTGTTTAACGGTACTGATTCACCTGATCTCTGAGTTCAATGGCAGCAGCTCTGGCTGCTTCGGCAAAGTTTTCATCACTGCCAGCGTAAATGATGCCACGGGAAGAGTTTACAATGATGCCCTCACCCTGACTGTTGAGACCATTTTTAACGGTGGCTTCTACGTCTCCACCCTGGGCGCCCAGACCCGGAACCAGGAATGTCATATCACCGGTAATGGCGCGGATACGCTTGAGTTCTTCAGGGTTGGTAGCACCGACAACCAGCAGCAGGTTGTTATGGCTGTTCCACTCTTCTTTGGCCATACGGGCAATCACTTCGTAAAGGAAGTCATCACCGACCTTCAGGTTCTGGATCGCCGCAGCTCCGGGGTTAGAGGTTCGACAAAGGATGATGGTGCCCTTGTCTTCATATCGGCTGAAAGGTGCAATGGTGTCGATGCCCATGTAGGGGTTGACGGTGATCGCATCTGCGCCGTAGCGATCAAAGGCTTCTGCCGCATACTGATCAGCCGTGCTGCCAATATCGCCCCGTTTTGAGTCCAGAATGACCGGGATATCCGGGTAATTATCCTTGATGTATTCGATGGTCTGGGCCAGTTCGTCTTCTGCACCACGGGCATGATAATGGGCGGCCTGGGGTTTGTAAGCACACACTAAGTCGGCAGTGGCATCAATAATAAAGCGGTTAAATTCCAGAATAGGTTGCTCAAGCGCCTGAATGTGGGCGGGAAACTTCTCGGGTAGAGGGTCCAGGCCTACGCAGAGTAGAGAGTTGTTCTTACGCACAGCCGCCTGAACCTGATCCAGAAAACGCATAGCAAAGCCTTATGTAGCATTGATCGATGTCTGGGCGGGCAGTCTAACAGATAACGCTCGGGTTTTGTTGCGCCAATTGACATCCACCCCCGCCCAATGAGGCTGTTTGACGCGAATTGAGGAAAAGAAATTTGCCGGAGGAGCTGAAATGTTCCTCCGTGCCTTCTTTTATCTGGCCTTTTGAAATAGCTGTGCCATCAAGCCAGAGTTTATCATCTGTTCTGCAGCACTCTTCAGAGTTCCTGAAGTCCCGTATCTTCTGAACGCCCGGTAAACCGTTGTGCAGGCCATCAGGTGCTTAACGGTTTGTTTGATGGCTGTTGTCAGTAAAGGAACGGTATACAAGGCCATCAATAGAGGGTGAGAGAGTGCCAGCATGATCACCAGGGGAGAGCCAGAAATGGCACCGACAGTTTGAAACCCCCTGACGGTTCGGCAAACGTACTTCCGGGTATCAATCGTGCTCTTCATGGTCCGGTTTTTATTGAGTCTGTGACAACCTGCTTCAACCGCTTTGCTGACCAGTTTTCCCATCAGATAGCCTGCGACAGCACCGGGTGTGGTTACCATGGTGGTCAGCAATTGAACTGCCTCAGCAATGCCTGTGATCGGGCTTGCAGAAGCGTATAAGGCTGTTTGGATACCGGCACTGATTCTTCCTGATCCCTGCATAATCTGTACTCCTTGTGGTGTTATTTCATGTTGTAGGCTCAGTATGCAGGGATTTGCTGCCAAAATGACTGACAGAGCGGTTAGTTATGCTTGCACATTTTCATCCAGTGAAGTTGGAATGCCTCAGAGTCTGGTCAAACTGACCATTTCATAGCTTGACGAGAGTTCATAAAATGGTTGGCAAAACAGAGATAGCGTTGATGCAGAAATTAGTAATACCAGACCGGCAGCAGGTAGAGATCTGGCTCGATCAGGCCGGTCATGAATTCTGGGCGTGCGATCGTTGCGACGGCTTGCATATCTCATCCCTTCAGTCTCTGGATGGCGTACTTGATAGCCGTTTGTTTATCGAGCCATTTGGTATTCTTTTTTCAACTGAGCTGGATTTGAAAGCCGACTCTGCATTTTTAATACAGGCCGATATGACGCGTCTCAATCTCGGCTTACCGACGCTCAAACTGTTTCTGGAGATGCTGGAGTCAGGCCATCTTTTGCTGGTGGCTTCCGATGTCCTGATGACCTCCAAAGGTGTCTGTTACAGTCAGTTTTCCGAATTTCTGGCAATGACCCTGGAGGCTAAGAGCTGGTTGTATCGGGAGTGCCAGAGCATGCACTATATTCTGTCTGAACAGGAACATTGTCTTCCCCCGGTAGAAGGAAAGTTTTCGTTCCACTAAACGTTTAGCTGCCTCATATCAGAAAATAAAACGGTCACTGCTCTGGCGAAATGTTCCAATTGGCCTAATGTCATACAGTCAACATTCTGATGCGGGAATTTCAGAACGTGTCCAATGCCACTCTTTTCTGTATCTGCTCTCTGGTGTGGGGCTCGACCTGGTATGCCGTTAGCTGGCAGCTAGGGACCGTAGACTCCATGTGGTCAGTGGCTTACCGGTTTCTCTTGGGCGCTCTGTTGTTATGGCTGATTTGCCGGTTCAGGGGCGGCTTTTCAGGCTTTACCCGCCAACAGCATCTCAGGTTCTTTTTCCAGGGAACCTTCCTTTGCGGTATTTCCTACTGGCTGGTCTACGAAAGTGAAAAGTTCATCAGCAGCGGGCTTTCAGCATTGATTTGTACGGGGATTCTTTATTCAAATGTGGTCATTGCCCGGTTCTGGTTGGGGCACACCGTTAAACGTTCTGTTCTTGTAGGCGGGGCATTGGGTAGTGTCGGTGTGTTCATGGTGTTTTTTCCCCATATCATAAAGATTGACGCAAACTCTGAGGAGCTTAAGGGCCTGGCATTGGCATTGGGTGCAGTAGTGATGTTTTCCTTGGGCAGTGTCTCCTGTGAGGTCAATGAGAAAGACGGCTTGTCAGTCGCACCTGTGACAGTGTTTGCCATGTTTTATGGTGGGTTGGAAATGGGTGGGTTGGCCTTGCTCCGCGGCGTACCACCCACGTTTGACTTCAGTCCGGGTTATCTGGTTTCCCTGGTTTATCTGGTGGTTTTTGGTTCGGTTGTGGCCATGACCTCTTATATCGCCCTGATTCAGCGCATAGGTTCTGACCGAACCGCTTATGTCGATATTATCTATCCCATCATAGCCCTCTTGATCTCAACCGTTCTGGAGGGTTACCAATGGAAACCGGTTTCTGTGTTGGGCGTAGGGATTATTTTGCTGGGGAATCTTCTGGCCATGGGCAACCGCTTTGACCGGCGCAGAACCGAGACTTCCTGCTAACATAAGAATACTTTTCTCCAACATCTATGGGGTTTCCCATGAGTGAGCACAAGCCTTTCATCTATAGAGCTATAGAGTTATCCACTCAGGCCCTGGACAAAGGGGAAGCGCCTTTTGGTGCGGTGCTGGTGCATAACGGCAAAATCGTTCTGGAGTCTGAATGTACTACCGAAGCAGAAAGTGATCAGACCCGGCACGCAGAATTGAACCTGGTAAGTCATGCCTGCAGACAGATACCGAGAGAACAGTTATGTGAATGCACACTCTACAGCAGCACAGAGCCTTGCCCAATGTGTGCCGGAGCAATATATTGGGCCGGAATCCCAAAAGTGGTATATGGATGCAGCATGGAAGCGCTGGACCAGATTGCCGGTCACTCCACCCAAATGGGTTGCAGAAACATTTTTGATCGTTGCTATGGCAACATAGAAGTCATTGGTCCTATAGAAGAAGAGCTTGCCTGCGAACCACATATGAAATGCTGGCCCCATCCTTCTTGAAAACCTGCTTATTATTGAATTTTGTGCTGGCATTCAAGTACAGAGTTGACTGACATTTCTGACTCAGGGAACGTGATAGCCCATAGGCTTCATAATGTCATACTGAAGCCAGACTTTGTTCAGCCAATTTTCTTCACCCAGCCAGTCCAGAACCCAGCGGATACCATTGCCCATGGCTTCCTTATTCCAGGCAAGATAGCAGCTGTCGTTCATGGGAATATCCAGAACATCCTTGCGAACCAGTAATTCTTGTTCAATGTAGGGCTGAACAAAGTGGCTGGGCATGATGGTGATGCCCAACCCTTTCAGCAGGCACTCAATAGCCATACGGAAACTGGGAACCAGGAGGATTTGCTGATCTTCAAGCAGCAGGTTGTAGCCCTGTCGAAAGACTCTGGAAGTATCCTGAATGCAGATCGAACTGTAAGTTTTCAGCATGTCCTGACTAATCGGATCGGAAACATTGGCCAATGGGTGCTCTGGAGACATCACCAGATCCCATGCCAGCGATCCCATAGACTTCCATTCAAAGCGGTCGTTAGTAGCAATATTGTCTGGAATGGTTTTGGGAGCACCAATGACCAGCTGGCAACGGTTGTGGAAGAGAGCATCCCATGAGCCGTTATGAACTTCAGTATTGATCACCAGGTTGGTCTCGGGACGAACTGCCTGAAGATCGCGAATCAGATCGTAAACCATGCCCTGGTTAACAACGTTATCCAGGGCAATCCTGATTTCATGTTCCCAGCCTGAAGCCATCTGGCGGGTTGTTTTTTCTAACTCCTCCAGCTGAGTCAGCAGTTTGCCTGTCTGCTGGATAAAGTGTTCACCTGCCGGAGTCAGCTCGACCCGCTTGCTATCCCTGAGAAAAAGTTGCACATCCAGCCGTTCTTCCAGCTTCCGGACGGTGTAGCTGATGGCTGAAGGCACTTTATGCAGGTGCTTGGCCGCTGCAGTAAAGTTTCTGAAGTGGGCCACGGCCCTGACAATTTCGAGGGATTCCGTTGGGATCATGAGGAGAATACTACTATCTACTGACGTTCAGATGTTAATAGAGTATCTCTAAGGTTGTCAGAAAGGGAGTCTAAATAAGAGTTTTTTATCGTAATGTTCTCGCCTCCAGTGATATAAGATGACTCTCAGGACAGGACTCACCTACATCAGCATTCAAAAAAGCCGAATGCTCGTCCAAAAATACTTGCTGTATCTGTTGGCAGGAATTCTCTAAAATAATTTTCACTTCGAGCAACCTCAGGTTATGAGGAGTCGTGTACTGCACTGTTGCCTGTTCCCGCAGTACAGAAACTCTTGCACGAAGTGTCGAGTATGCAGTCCACGCTGCAAACTCAGGTGGATGATCAGCAAAAAAATCTCTGCGTCTTTGGTGTAGGGGTTTTTTTGTTTTTGACAGTTTTTCCCACATGGTTCGGTGGTGTTCTTAAGGGAATTGAAGATAAACTACGACTGACGACAGGCTCCATTCAGGCACTTTTCTATTCTTTTTTGTCACCTCCAAAACTCTTTAGCCAGAGGACCGAACCTTGACCGATCTCACTGCTATCAGTCGTCAGGCTCTGCAATTGATGGATCTTACTTCCCTGAACGATAACGATACGCCGGAAGTGATTATTGATCTTTGCCACACAGCTAAAACACCTGCAGGCAATACTGCGGCAGTCTGTGTTTACCCAAGATTTGTTCCCATCGCCAAAAAGACGCTGAAAGAGCTGGGTCTGAACGATGTAACGGTTGCCACTGTCAGCAACTTTCCAGAAGGCAGTGATGATATTGAACTGGCAGTCACTGAAACTAGGGCAGCTGTCGCTTATGGTGCGGATGAAGTGGATGTTGTTTTCCCTTATAGCGCCTTTATGAACGGTGATGAAGCCATTGGAGCTGAGCTGGTTCGCCGCTGCAAAGAAGTTTGTGCAGACAAAGTGATACTCAAGGTGATTATTGAGAGCGGCAAACTGAAGGACCCAGCCCTGATTCGTCGAGGCAGTGAGATCTGCATTGAAGCCGGTGCTGATTTCATCAAAACCTCTACTGGCAAAGTGCCTGTCAATGCTACACCCGAATCTGCCCGTATCATGCTGGAAGCCATTCGTGACAGTGGCAAACAGAACGTAGGGTTTAAACCTGCGGGCGGCATCCGAACTGCACAGGACGCTGCAGAGCACCTGGCTATTGCCGTTGACATTATGGGGAAGGAATGGATCGACCGAAACCATTACCGCTTCGGAGCCAGCAGTTTGCTTGGAAGTCTGCTGGTGACCCTCGGTCTGAAAGAACAGGAATAAGTCTAAAAATAAGTTTCGCCAAGACTACCCTATATCAGCATCGCTACTGCCAGAATCCATTACTGTCAGAGTCACTGCTTTCAGAGTCACTTCTGCCAGAGCCGCTTCTGCCAGAGCCGCTTCTGCCAGAGCCGCTTCTGCCAGAGCCGCTTCTGCCAGAGTCACTGCTGTCAGAGACACTGCTGTCAGAGACACTGCTGTCAGAGTCACTGCTATCGGAGACACTGCTGTCAGAGTCACTGCTATCGGAGTCACTACTGTCAGAGTTAATAGGTGTCTCCATAGCAAAATTATATTTAGAGCTGAGCAAATCGATGAAATCTTGCAGGTATAATATGCGTTCTTCCAGAAGTTTTCTCTGCCTTTTGTGATTGCTGAGCTCTTTTACTTCTTGTTCATTCGCTGCCTTGTCATGTTTGACTACATCAGCCTGCTGATTTGCATGGATGATAATGCTCGCTGAAAGAAATTCCAGCATCTTGTGTGATTGTTTCAGCAGGTTATTAAATTCTGTGTAGAGGTTTATCAAAATGCCGCGATAATCATTTTGATTAACTAATTTTTTTTGTAATTGGTGTTCTATGTAATTTTCTAAGGCTAGAAGCAATTCTTGAAATAATTCAGGGTTTTCATTTTTTGGGTTATCTTTTGCACCGATTAATATTTTTTGGAAAATTTCAAATAATTTATCTTCTTTATCTTCTTTATCTTCTTTATCTTCTTTATCTTCTTTATCTTCTTTATCTTCTTTATCTTCTTTGTCTTCAGAGTCAGTAATGGTTCGACCCAAGTCTAGTTTGCCAAAGTAAATCGATATGCTATCAATATCTGCATTTGAGAATTCTCTAACGAGATACTCAAGAACTGAGAATTTTTTAACGAAAGAGTCTAGAATCAGGCTTATGGAGTGAATAAAACTGATGGACTGATCATTCGAGACAACTAATCCGGTTTTTTTTTCACCATATTCATTTGTCAGGTTTAATATTCGTTTAGCTGATTTTATATTACGTCGATAAAACGGTATTTTGTTACGATTAATGCCATCGTTGAGTAGGGTAGTAGCGGCTATTAGCAATAAATTGACTGGTTCCTCGGATTGATCAGCTTTTGAGAGTTGATTCAATTGCCGCAAAAAATTAAGACGCATTTCTCCCAATAATTTCAGACCAGAGAAGACCGAATTAGCTTCTTTAACATTTGCTTTTAAACAACCGTGATTTTCTATGGGTTCTTTTTCGCCTAAAATGTCATCTTTTATGACCTCTATACCAGATAAGCCGATGGCATGAAGCAGGAATGAGCCAAAAAAGAAATGGCCCCCAGGAGGGGGGGAGTTAATGGCTGTATAGTAACTCAATATCAGCACCGCTAAGCTCTGTTGATCTTTTGGTTTGGTCATATCGACAAATGATTCGGTATTATGGATTTTGGTTAGAATTGCCATCATTTCAAGCTGTACGAAGTCAACCACAATGTGGTGAGTTTTTATCAATTGCTGAAGCATGCTTAAGATTGTGAGGCTTTCATTGGGGGGGGCTAATGGGACGTAGCTCAACATAGTGTTTAAGATGTCTTCATCAATGCCTGTATTCAATTCATGGATAATGGCGGTAATTTGTGCATGGTTCATTGGTGGCAGCGGAATTTCCATCAAAGGCTGCGGTTGCTGTGCCCCAGCTCCCTCGGATTCTTCTGAATGCTCAGCCATTTTTTCGACTTGCTCATTTTCATGGTTCATTGCGAAGATGAGTTCGGTTGTATTCGAGTTGAGAAAAAAAGGAGAGGTTTTTCCTAAATAAGCATTATGGTTAATCAAATCGTTCAGGTAATTAGAGGTTTTTGTCGTTTTTTCTTCAATAAATCTCTCATCCACGGGTGTGAATAAAGTATGTGCTGCCATCAGTTTTGAATAAGGGCTAACCATAATTATAAAGCTAAGACAAGCAGCAACCGACCGTTTGGCCCTGTCACGATGGAAAAGTATCGGTTGTTTTGCTGTTTCAGGAAATTCAGAAATGAAGTTACTTGTTAACATCTGCTTTCTCTAACTTATAAATTCCCTGATAAAGTAGTCCACGGAATGCAGAATTGGCCAACTTGAGCACTTTTTAATGCTACACCTCAATCTACCTGGATAATGCTGGAAGCTGCAGTCCATAAGGCCATTAGCACTTGGTCTGAAAGAACAGAGAAGAAGATTAAAAATAAACTTCGTCAAGACTTTCAAGAGCACCTCTCTCAGCATCACTACTTTCAGGGTCATCCATGACCGCATCACAACTTTCAGAGTCGCTACTACCCGGGACACTTATGCCAGAGTCAGTTCTGCCAGAGTCACTTCTGTCAGATTCACTGATGTGAGAATCATTACTGTCAGAGTCATCACTGTCAGAATCATTGCTGCCAGAATCATTGCTGTCAGAGTCATTGCTGTAAGAGTTAAGAGGGGTCTTCATAGCAAAATCATACTTAGACCTGAGCATATCGACGAAATCTCGCAAGTATGATATCCGCTCTTCCAGGTGTTTCTTTTGCCTCTCTTTTTGTTCTGTTGCTGCCTTGCCATGGTTGCATTCATCATTATGCCGATTAGCATTGATGAAAATATTGCACTCAAGGCATGTCACCATTCTGTTTGATTGTACCAGAAGGTGGTCAAATCCTGTGCAGAGCGTTACCATTATGACCTGGTAATCATTTTGATCAGTAAACGTTTTTTGTAATTTTTGTTCTATGTATTTTTCTATGGCCAGAAGCAATTCTTGAAATAATTCAGGATTTTCATTTCCCGGGTTGCCCGCTGTGTCAGGATAGTTGTCCCGCTCACTGATTAACCAATAAAAGCTAGACAGTGGGCGATGGACGTTGAATATGCCTCGTTTTTCAGAGGAACGTAAATCAGCTGTTTTGAAAAAACTGTTACCACCACACAATCGCTCTGTGCCGGATGTTGCCAGAGAGGAAGGTATCAGCGAACAAACCCTGTATAATTGGCGTAAAAAACTACGGGACAAAGGATTACCTGTGCCAGGGAACGAACAAAAATCAGAACAATGGTCTGCTGAAAGCAAGTTTGCCGTGGTCGTCGAAACCGCTGCTTTGTCAGAAACAGAGTTAAGTGAATACTGCCGTAAAAAAGGGCTTTATCCTCAACAAGTCAAGGAGTGGAAGCACGCTTGTATTTCAGGTGCTGTTCAGGCTTCTCAGCGTGCAGACCAGGAAAGCAAGCAATTAAAACAAGAGCGTAAGCGCAATCAGAGCCTTGAAAAAGAGCTTCGCCGTAAAGACAAGGCGTTGGCAGAAGCTGCAGCCCTGCTGGTGCTATCAAAAAAGCTCGATGCCTTCTACGGGATAGACAGCGAGGACAACTGACACCTGTCGATAAGCGCCGCCAACTGCTGACATGGTTTGATGAGGCTATAGCAAACGGCGCTTCTCGCTGGAAGGCTGCTGAACAATTGGAAATATCCCTGAAAACACTGAATCGCTGGCGCGATGACAATGGTGCAGTGTTAACGGACAAACGCCCGGATGCCTTGCGCCCGGTACCCTCTAACAAACTGACTGAGGAAGAGGAGCAACGTATTCTGACTATCAGTAATGAAGATGAGTATGCGAGCCTGCCACCATCGCAGATCGTGCCAGCCCTTGCAGACAAGGGAGTATACGTTGCTTCTGAATCTAGCTTTTACCGTGTGTTGAAAAAGTATGGTCAGTTGCACCACCGCGGTCGTTCAAGAAAGCGATCGAAAAGCAACAAGCCGACAACCTATGTTGCTACTGGCCCTAACCAGGTCTGGTGTTGGGACATCAGTTACATACCTTCCAGGGTACGCGGCCAGTTCTGGTACCTCTACCTGATACTGGACGTTTACAGTCGTAAGATTGTTGGTTGGGAGATTCATAGCCGTGAGTCTGGTGAGTTAGCCAGTGAACTGATTAACCGGACAATGGTGGCTGAAAAATGCACTAAAACACCGCTTGTACTGCACTCAGACAATGGGGCTCCAATGACGTCGAGTACCTTTAAGGCCAAGCTTGAGGAATTGGGCATTATTCCCTCTCATAGTCGCCCAAGGGTGAGTAATGATAACGCATTTGCAGAATCGATCTTTAAAACGGTGAAGTACTGTCCTCAGTGGCCATCTCAAGGTTTTCTGACGTTAGAACACAGTCGACAGTGGATGCTGAAGTTTGAGCGCTTTTATAACAATGAACACCGCCATAGCTCAATCCGCTTTGTGACACCTGCGCAACGGCATGAGAAAAGAGATCAGGAAATCCTGAATCACCGGAAACAGGTGTATACCAAAGCGCGAGAAGCTAATCCAACGCGCTGGTCAGGAGTTATCAGAAACTGGGAGCCTGTAGGTGCGGTTGCACTGAATCCTGAGCGGTTGTCTGAAGCAAGAATTAACGAGAAAAAGGCAGCCTAAAATTCAGTTTTCGGGACAACTATCTTGAAAAACTCCGGTTGTCTTTAGCGTCGCTTAGGATCTTTTTGAATATTTCAAATAATTGTTGTTCTTTGCCTTCATTGTCGGTAATGGTTTGATCCCAGTTTGACTGGTAGAAATAATCCGTCATGTTGTTAATACATTCACTTGCAGATTGTATAACGTAAGGATCAAGCATCAGGCTTATGGCATTAATAAAATTGATGAACTGACTATTAGAGGCAACTAATTCGGGTTTTTTTTCACCATATTCTACGATCAGTCTTAACATCCGGATAGCTGATATCATATTACGCTGATAAACCGGCATTCCGTTATCAATCATGCCATAGTTGAGCAGAGTAGAAGCAACTAATAGCAGGTAACTGGCTGGTGTCTCGAATTCTACAATTTTTGAGTTATCTTTCAATTGTTGCAAAAAATCAAAGCGCATTCCTTCCAGCACTCCCTTGCCAATGAAGATCGAAGCTGACTCTTTAACATTTGCTTTTAAAACTTCGTAATCTTTTATGGGTTCTTTTATACCTAAAAGATCACCTTTTATGGCATCGAGTTTCTCGATACCGGACAGGGCGGCAGCGTGAAGCAGGAATGAGTTAAAAAAAATGTTAGCCACTTTAGGGGAAACTGCATTTGAATTGATGGCGGTATAATAAGTCACCAACAATATCGCGAGCCTGAATTTGTCTACTGGCTTGGTAATATCGACAGGTGATTGAGTGCCCTGGATAGAATATAGAACTTCTATTATGTCATCCTGGTTAGGGTCCGGCACAACACCGAGAGCTTTTGTCACGTGCTCAATCATGTCTGCAACGGTCAGGCTCTCATTGGGAGGTGTTATCGGTAGGTAGCTCAACATAGCGTTCATGATTTGCCTGCGTTCTTCAGTGCTTGTATTCAACGTTTGGATTATGTCGGTAATTTGTGCATGGGTCATTGGTGGCAGCGGAATTTCCATTAAAGGCTGCGGCTGCAGTGCTCCAGCTCCCTCCGATTCTTCTGAATGCTCATCCGTTATTTCGACTTGCTCATTTTCATGGTTCATTGCAAAGATGAGTTGGGTGGTATCCGGATTGAGAAAAAAAGGAGTGGTGCTTCCTAAATAAGCGTTATGGTTAATCAAATCGTTCAGGTAATTTGACGCTTTTGTCGTTTTTTCTCTAACAAATCTCTCATCCACTGGTGTCAATAAAGTATGTACTGCCAGCAGTTTTGAATAGGGGTAGACCATAAAGATAAAGCCAAGGCAAGCAACAACCGACCGATAGGCCCTGCCACGATGGAAGAATATCGATTGTTTTGTTGTTTTGGGTAATCGAGAAGTGGAGTTACTCATCAACCTCTGCCTTCTTTGGGTAATGAATGCCCTGATAAAGTAGTCTATGGATTGCAGCAGTACTCAATTTGAGTGCCTGTGAATGTCAAACCTTAATCTGTCTGCATCATACTGGAAGCGATTTGTGACAGTGGCAAAGAGAGCGTAGGATTTAAACTCACGGGCCGGGACGCCGCAGGACACCTGACGATTGCCACTGAGCTTATGAGGCAGGAACGGATCTATACCACCTGCACCTGGGAGCCAGCAATTTGCTGGGAAGGTTTCTGGTAGCAATCGGTTTTAAAGAACAGGAAGAAAATTAAAAATAAAATCCGTCAAGTCTCTCAAGACCGCTTCTGTCAGCATCACTACTTTCATCATCACCTAAGTTAGCATCACTACTGTCAGCATCATTTCTTTCAGAAGCCTCAATGTCGGTATCACTATTTTCAGCGTGACTGTTTTCAGTATCACTGCTTTCAGAGTCACTACTGCCGTAGTCAATACTGGCATAGTCAATATTGCTATAGTTATTATTTTCGTAGTCACTGCTGTCGTAGTCATTGGGAGTAATGATAACAGATTCATATTTAGACCAGAGCAACTCAACGAAATCCTGTAAGAATAATATCCTTTCTTTCAGGTGTTTTCTCTGCCACTCTTGTTTGCTGAGTTCTTCTTGTCTCTTTAGTGCTTTGTCATACTTAGCTTCATTAGTCTGCTGATTGGCATTGATGACAATAGTCGCCTCAAGAAATTCCAGTATCTTGTCTGACTGTTCCAGTAGATCTTCAAATCCTGTGCAGAGGGTTGCCAATATAACCAGGTAATCATTTTGATCCACGAACGTTTTTTGTAATTGTTGCGCCATGTATTTTTCAATGGCCAGAAGCAATTCTTGAAATAAATCAGGACTTTGATTTTCCGGGTTGTTTTTTGCGTCGGCTAATACTTTTTCGAATATTTGAAATAATTCCTGTTCTTTGCCTCTGGAATCAGTAATGGTCTGCCCCCAGTTTGATTGACTAAAATAACTCGAAATCTTGCCAACATGTTCATATGCGGATTGTATAAGGAAAGGATCAAGAATCAGGTTTATGGCATCAATGAGACTCACAAATTGGCTATTTGAGGCAACTAATTCAGGTCTTTTTTTGTAATATTCTTTTACCAGACTGTACATGCGTCTGGCTGATTTGACATTACGCCAATAAATGGGGATTTCGATCTTATTAACGTCATAGTTCAGCAAAGTGGACGCGGCTATTAGCACTGAATCGATTGATGTCCAGGATATTTCAGCTTCTGAGAGATCCTTCATATGTTGCAAAAACTGAAGGTGCATTTCATCCAGCACCTCCAGGCCAACCAGGAACTTGGCAGATTCTTTAGCATTTTCTTGTAAAGCTTTGTGGCCCAGTATTGGTTTTTCTGCACCTAAAAGGTCACCTATTCTGGCATGGAGACTTCTTATACCAGACAAGCCAGCGGCGTGAAGCAGGAATGAGTAAAAGAAGAAATAAGCCGCCTGAGGAGATGCCCCATTTGAATGGATGGCAGTATAGTAACTCACCAACAACATCGCGAGACTCTTTTGATCTTCTGGTTTGGTGATATCGACAGAAGATTCGGTACCCAGGATGTGAGTCAGAACTTTTATCATCACATTCTGGTCGTCGGTCATTATTACATTGAGGCTTTTTATCACTTGCCGAATCATGCTTACAATGGTCAGACTCTCATTGGGGAGGGTTGTCGGGACGTAGCTCAAGATAGTGTTCAGAGTGCCTTCTTCAAGGCCTTCATTTAAACCTTCGATAATGGCAGTAATTTGAGCATGGGTCATGGGCGGAAGGGGAATATGCATTAAAGGCTGCGGCTGCGACGCTACAGCCCCCTCTAATTCTTCTGAATGCTCATCCATTCCTTCGGCTCGCTCATTTGCATAGTTCATGGCAAAGATAAGCTGGGTCGAATTCGGATTTAGAACAGATGGAGGGATTTTTCCTATGTAAGCATTATGGTTAATCAAGTCATCCAGGAAGCCAAAGGATTTTGTTGTTTTGTCTTCGATAAATCTGTCGTCTACTGTCGTTAATAATGTACTTTCTGCCAGCAGTTTTGAACAGGAGCAAGTCATAATGATGAGGCCCAGGAACGCGGTAATTGAGTGATTAGTCTTGTCTGGGTGGAAAAATATCGATCGCTTTGCTGATCCAGGTAATCGAGAAATTGAGTTGCTCATCAACATCTGATTTCACCAGTTTATTAATGACTTGAAAAAGTAGTCTAAGGATCGCTTCTGTGCCAAATTTTAAGTACCTTCCCCGGAACGTGGCAACTGCTCCTGCGTTGATCTGGTTCCTGCACCTTCATCCTCAATTTTCTGCCGTCCTCGCTAAGGGGTCGCCGAGACGGGGTTGCCAAGACGGGGTCGCCGAGACGGGGTCGCCCAGACGGGGTCGCTCAGACGGGCGCTACTCCCGGCCAGGTACTTAGTGAGGCGTTACCACTCTCAAAATCTTGATTTCAGAGTCATCGCTTTGAGAGTCACTTTTTTCAGAGTCACTGGTATCAGAATCATAAGGATTCTTCATGGCAAAGTCGTAGTAAAACCTGAACCAATCGACAAAATCAATAAAGTAATCTATGCGTTCTTTCAGGTGTTTTCTCGTCTTCCCATCTTTGTTGAGCTCTATGCCTTTTTTCCCCTTTGCTGCTCCTCTATGCACGGCATCATCAGCCTGTTCATTGGCATTGGTGTCAATAGTTGGCTCAAGCATTGACAGCTTCATGCGTGCATGACCCAGCAGGTCCGCAAATCCTGTGCCGAGGGTTACCATTATGACTTGGTAATCATTTTCATCAGCAAACATGTTTTTCAATTGATGTGATATGTATTTTTTTATGGCTACAAACAATTCTTTAAATAATTCAGGATTCTCATTGCCCGGATTGTCTTTTGCGTCGGTTAATATATTTCTGAATATTTCAAATAATTTCTGTTCTTTGCTCATTATGCCTCTAACCTCAGTAGAGGTTTGATACGACTTTGATTTACTAAGATAACTCGATATATTGTGAATAAGTGCAGTTGCAGATTGTAAAGTGAAAGGATCAAGAGTCAGTCTTATGGCATTAAGCAAATTAATGAACTGACTATTCAAGGCAACCAGTTCAGGTTTATTTTCACCATATTCCTTTATTAACATCAACATTCGTTCTGCTGAATTTATATGGCACTCATAAAGTGATTCTTCGTTCTCATTAACGTCATAGTTGAGTAGACTGGAAGCAGCTATTAGCTGTAAATCGTCGGCTGATGTTCCGAATCTATCAGCTTCCAGAGGGTTCTCCATTTGTTCCAAAAAATCAAAGCGCATCTCTTCCAGTGCCACCAGTGCAGAGAAAATTGAAGCAGACTCTTTGAGTTTGGCTTTTAAAATTTCGTGAGCTTCTATTGGCTCATCTGTACCTAATAGATCACCTTTTTTGGCATCAAGTCTTTCGATACCAGACAACTGAGTGGCGTGAAGCAGGAATGAGTTAAAAAAAACATCAGCTGCTCGTGGGGATGCTCCATTTGAATGGATAGCTGTATAGTAAGCCAGCATCAACGTCGCGAGTCTCCGTCGATCTTGTGGTTTGGTGATATCGACAGGTGATGTGGTACCCTGGATAGAAGATAGAACAGTTACCATGACATTCTGGTTATCCTGAACCGTAATGTTGAGAGTTTTTATCAATTGCTGCAACATAATTAGAATTGTCAGGTCCCCATTGGGAGGGGTCGCCGGAACATAGCTCAACATAGTGTTTAGGGTGGCTTGATTAAAGCCTGTATTCAAGCCCTCGATAATAGTAGCGACTTCTGCAAGGGTCATTGGTGGGAGAGGTATCTGCATTAAATGCTGCGGTTGTTGTGCTCCAGCTCCCTCCGATGCTTCTGAATCCTCATCCATTTTTTCACCTTGCTGATTTTCATGATTCATGGCGAAGATAAGATGAGTCGTATTCGGGCTGAGAGCAGAAGGAGGGTTTTTCCCTATATAAGTATTATGGTTAATCAAATCCTCCAGGAAGCCAGACTCTTTTGTCATTTTTCCTATAATAAATTTCTCCTCCACCGGTGTAGAAAAAGGATTTCCTGCCAGCAATTTTGAACAGGGGCAAGCCATAGCGACGAGGCTGAGGGTAGCTGCAACCCACTGATTGGTGTTGTCACGACGGAAAAGTATCAATCGCTTTACTGTCTCAGGTAATCGAGAAACGGAGTGACTCATCAACATCGGCCTTCTCTATTTTATAAGTGCCCTGATAAAGTAGTCCATGGATTGCAGCAGTACTCAATTTTACGAACAGGTCAGATCCGGTCACGCCGTCTTCAATATAGGTTTGTGCCTGAGCATGGAATGACCGCCTGAAACCAATACCGCTTCCGAGTCGAACATTCTCCGGGAAACCTGATGGTGGCACTCGGTCTGAAAGCAGGGAAGATGAATAAAAAATTAAACGCCGTCAAGACTTGCTTTGTCGGCATCACTACTTTCAGTATCAAGAATTTCAGTATCACTACTGTCAGTATCACTACTGTCAGAGCTATAAGGGGTCTTCATGATAAAATCATAGTTAAGCCTGAACCAATCAACGAAATTATCCAAGTAATTTATCCGTTCTTTCAGGTGTTTTAACTTCTTCTCTTCTTCGCAGAGTTCATTTCCCTTTTGTGCCTTTGCTGCCCCGTTATATTTGGCTGCATTAGCCTGTTCATTGGCATCGGTGACAATAGTTGCCTCAAAAAATAGCAACATCTTGTGTGATTGTTCCAGCAGGTCCTCAAATCCTGTTCCGAGGGTTACCATCATGGCCTGGTAATCATTTGGATCAATAAAGGTATTTTGTGATTGTTGCGATATGTATTCTGCTACGACCAGAAGCAAGTCTTTAAATAATGCGGGGTTTTCATTCCCCGGGTTGTCTTTTGCGTCGGATAGTACCTTTTTGAATATTTTAAACAATGTCTGCTCTTTGCCTTCTTTGCTTGCAGACTCAGTAATGGTTTGATTCCTATTAGAGTTACTGAGAAAACTCGTCAGGCTGTCAACATATTCACTTGCAGATTGTATATCGAAAGGATCAAGAGTCAGGCTTATGGCATGAATGAAACACAGGATTTGATTATTCGAGGTAATTAATTCAGGTTTTTTTTTATCATATTCTCTTATCAGCCTTAACATTCGTTTATACGATCTTATATTACGCTCACAGATAAACATTTCATTTATATTAACTGCATGATTGAGCAGTGAGAAAGCGGCTATCAGCAGTGGATTAACTGATGTCCCGGGTTCATCAGCTTCTAAGGAATCCTCCAATTCTTGCGAAAACGCAAGGCGCATTTTTTCCAGTGATTTCAGAGCAGTGAAGACTGAAGCAGATTCTTTAATATTCCCGTTTAAGACTTCGTGATCTTCTATGGGTTTTTTTGTGCCTAAAAGGTCATCTTTTTTGGTATAAAGTCTCTCAATACCAGACAAGCAAGCAGCGTGAAGCAGGAATGAGTTAAAAAAAACATGAGCTTCCTGACGGTTAGCTCCACTTGAATTGATGGCCGTATAGTAAGCGACCATCAACATCGCGAGGCTCTGTTGTTGTTGTAGTTTGGTTATATCAACAGGAGATTGGGTGCTTTGGATAGAATATAGAGCATTTATTACCTCATCCTGGTTATAGTTAGGCAAAATGTTGAGTGTTTGTGTGATTTTTTGAATCATGCTTGCAAGGGTCAGGTTCTCATTGGGGAGTGTTACCGGTACGTAGCTCAACATAGTGTTCAGGGGAGGCAGGGAGTCTTCATCAAGGTCTGAATTCAGGACCTGAATCATAGTAGTAATTTGTGCATGGTTTATTAGCGGGAGCGGAATGTGCATTAAAGGCTGTGGTTGCTGTGCTCCGGCTTCTTCTGAATGCTCATCCTTTTTTTGGTCTCGTTCATTTTCATGGTTCATGGCAAAGATAAGATGGGTCGAATTTGGATTGAGAACAAAGGGAGTGATTCTTCCCATGTAGGCATTATGGTTAATCAGGTGATCCAGAAAGCCAGACGATTTTGTGCTTTTATCTTCAAAAAATCTCTCCTCCACTGTCGTTGATAAAGTATTTTCTGCCATCAGTTTTGAATAGGAGAAGACCATAATGATGAGGCCAATGGAAGCAGCAACCGACTGATTAGCCTTGTCACGACGGAAAATTGTCGATTGTTTTGCCGTTTCAGGTAATCGCGAAATCGAGTTAACCATCAACATTTTTCTTCTTCAGATAATGTATGCTCTGACAAAATAGTCCACGGATAGCAGCAGTGCACAATTTCAAGGGTACGATAGTCCAATACTGAACAGCCAGCTCCGTTTTGCAGATACAAGGAATTATGAAGACATAGCAGCCTGTCGGACTTAAGACTGTCCTACTGCGGTTGCAATAAATTGGTCTAAAAATCTCTGTTTCTTCGTCAAATAGCTCGCTATTCTCCTCAGAAACAGAGATTTTTATCCTCAATTTCTTGCAATCCTCGCTACGGACGCTTAAGTCCGACAGGCTGCATAGGGCTTTGTGATTCAATGGCTGTTCATCAAGACTTTTGCATAAGACAAGGCGGCCAGGCCGCAGGCTCGAATTCCGTGGGTGAGGCGATTAGCAAAAATGCTGAAAAACAACAAGCCATTGCCACTGGCATGGCAGAAATTTACCGACCGAAACCGCAGCCACTTCGGAGCTGGCAGAACGCTGGGAAGCCTGGTGGCACTCGGTCAGTATGAGGATTAGAGCTTAACTTCCTTCAAGACTGGCTCTTTCATCACCATTACTACTTTTATCAGCATCATTACTGCTTCCGTCAGCATCATTACTGCTTCCGTCGGCATCATTACTACTTCTGTCAGCATCATTACTCTCAGAGTCTCCAACATGGGAGTTATTGCTGTGAGAGTCATAAGGCAACGTCATGTCAAAATCATAGTTAGATCTGAGCCAAATGACGAAATCTTGCAAGTAGTTAATCCTTTGCCCCAAATGTTTCCTCTTCTTCTCTACTTCGCTGAGCTTCTGTCCTTCTTGTCCTTCTGCTGCCTTGTCATCTTTGGCTCCATCAATCTGCTTATCAAATATTTCCAACATATCATTTGATTGTTCCAGAAGGTCGGCAAATCCTGTGCCGAGAGTTACCATTACGACTTTGTAATCATTTTCAGTGAACGTTTTTTGTAATTGCTTTTCTATGTATTCTCTCAGGGCGTGAAGTAATTTTTTAAATAATTCAGGCCTTTCATTTCCAGGGTTATTTTTTGCGTCGCCTACTACCTCTTTGAATACTTCAAATATGCTCCGCTCTTTGCCTTCAGAGTCAGTAATAAGATGATCCCAATTTAGTGCAGAAAAATAATGCGACAGGTTGTCAACATGCGAACCTGTGAATTGGATAACGAAAGGATCAAGAAGCATGCTTATAGTGTGAATCAAAGTCATAAACTGACTGTTCCAGGCAACCAGCTCAGGGTTGCTTTCACCATGTACCCCTATTAGTTTCAACATTCGCTCGTGTGATTTTTTATTACGTTTATAAAGCGGTATCCCGTTCTTATCAACACGATAGTTGAGTAGACTGGTAGCGGCTGTGAGCTTTGGATCAAGAAGTGCGTCAGTTTTTTCAACCTCTGCGTAATTATCGAGTTGTAGCAAAAAATCACGGCGCGCTTCTTCCAATAATTTAAGGGTAGAAAAGACTGAGCCGGATTCTTTAACATTTGCTTTTAAAACTTCGGAATCCTCTATGGGTTCTTTTGAACCTAAAAGGTCTTCTTTTTTGGCATGGAGTCTCCCGATACAGGACAAGCCGACAGCGTGAAGCAAAAATGAGCTAAAAAAAGCCTGAGTGGTTTGAGGAGATGTTCCATTTGAATTAAGGGCTGTATAGTAACTCACTATCAACATCGCGAGGCTCTGTTGCTGTTGTGGTTTGGTTAAATCAACAGGAGATTCGCTGCCATGGATATCATACAGAGCGCTAATCAAACCATTCTGGACTTCGTTGACATTTATACTGAGTGTTTCTATCAAATGCTGAATCATGTTCGCAATTGTCTGGCCGTGAACGGGAGGGGTCTCCGGGATGCCCTCCAGCATAACGTTCACGGTGTTGACATTAAGGCCTGTATTCATACCTTGAATAATGTTGGAAACTTGGGAAGGGCTCATTAGCGGGAGTGCAATCTCGATTAATGACTGCTGTTGCGGTGCTGCAGCTGCCTCCGGCTCTAATGAGTTCTCATCTTTTTTTTCGTCTTGCTCATTTTCATAGTTCATGGCAAAGACAAGATGGGTCATATCCGTGCTGAGAGCAGCTGGAGGGACTTCCCCCAAAATTGAGTAATGGTTAATGTAGTTGTCCAGCAAGCTGGAATCTTTTGTCGTTTTATGGCCAACAGATATCTCCCCCCCCGGCGTTGGTAGAGGACTGTCTGCCAGCAGTTTTGAACATGGGCAGGCCATAGTGATGAGGCCAAGGACAGCAGCAACCCACTGACTAGCCCTGTCAGGACGGAAATGTACCGATTGTTTTCCTGTTTCGGGAAATCGAGAAATGGAGTTACTCATCAACATCTGCCTTCTTTAGTTTATGGATGCCCCTGATAAAGTAGTCTACGAATCGCAGCAGTGCTCAATTTTAACCGACAGGCGGCCCCGGCCTGATCGTCCAGCCAACTCGGTTTTCCGGAAGTTACCGGGAGCGCAGGGCTTCGTGCTCCTCATGATGCTCCTCATGATGCTCCTCATGACACCCATTTCTGCGTGAGTCACGAGGAGGGGTATTGTCAAATGACTGCGGTTGTTTTGCTCCAGTGCCTTCCGAAGTTTCTGAATGTCCTGATAGAGTAGTCCCCGAATTGCAGTAGCGTATGAAAGTGCATACAGCTCAGTTAATTTCCTGACCTTCAATGGATTAGGTACTAATCACTGTGCTGCTCTGTATTTTTCTGAGTAATAATTAGGGGACTCGCAAGGAGTTGGTAAGGTATCTCATATGAAACGAGCAATTGTCCTGGTGATGGATTCGTTCGGGATTGGCGCCAGTGCTGATGCCGATCAGTTTGGTGATGCAGGCTCCAATACGATTGGCCACATCGCCAGGACCTGCGCACAGGGCGAGGCAGACATTGGTCGACGGGGTATACTTGAATTGCCAATGCTGGCCAGTCTTGGTCTGTTGCACGCGGCTAAAGATTCCTCAGGAGCTTTTCCCGCTGGCATGAACACCAATGTAAAGCTGATCGGTGCCCACGGTTACGCCAGGGAAATTTCCAGTGGCAAGGATACTCCCAGTGGCCATTGGGAAATGATGGGCGCTCCGGTGTTGTTTGACTGGGGTTACTTCAAAGACGTGGAAAACAGCTTTCCACAGGCGCTGCTGGATCAACTGGTCGAGAAAGCCAGCCTGCCCGGTGTTATTGGTAATTGTCACGCCTCAGGAACTACCATTCTGGAAATTCTTGGTGAAGAACACATGCGCACTGGCAAGCCTATTGTTTATACATCGACTGACAGCGTTTTTCAGATTGCCTGCCATGAAGAGACTTTTGGTCTGGAAAGACTCTATGAAGTCTGCAAAATCGCCCGTGAGCTGCTCGACCCTTACAATATTGGCCGTGTCATTGCCCGTCCCTTCACAGGTGATGATGCCGGTGACTTCCAGAGAACAGGAAATCGTCGGGACTACTCGGTTCTGCCCCCGGCTCCCACGCTGCTGGATAAGCTGGTGGGCAGCGGTGGCGAAGTGGTCAGTGTCGGAAAGATAGCGGATATCTTCGCCCATCAGGGCATTACCAGAACCTTGAAAGCGACCGGCATTCCTGCTTTGTTTGAAACCACTATGCAGGCGCTGGAGTCAGCCGGAGATCGCTCCCTGATCTTCACCAACTTCGTCGATTTTGATTCATCCTTTGGCCATCGTCGTGATGTGGCGGGTTATGCCCGGGCCCTGGAGGAGCTGGACGCTATGATACCGAGACTGCTCAACGCCATGCAAAAAGACGATGTGCTGATCATCAGTGCTGACCATGGCTGCGATCCCACCTGGCACGGTACCGACCATACCAGGGAACACATACCGGTACTGGTCTATGGCAAAAAGGTTCCACCGGTTTCTCTGGGTGAACGGGAAACCTTCGCAGATATCGGTCAGAGTCTGGCCAGTTTCTTTGATCTGGAGTCCATGGATTACGGGACCAGCTTTCTGCCATAAACAGAGCTGACTGTTAACAGATACCATGCTGCCCCATGGCCCGCTTTTTGAAAAGCCCTCAAGAGGAATAAAATGACCCCTCATATTCATGCCAAACCCGGTGCTTTTGCCGACGTCTGCCTGATGCCCGGTGACCCACTGCGTGCCAGGTATATTGCCGAGAACTTTCTGGAAGGTGCTGAACTGGTAAACGACGTCCGTAATATGTTTGGTTACACCGGAGCATATAAAGGTCGTCGTGTATCCGTGATGGGTTCCGGGATGGGCATTCCTTCGGCCTCCATCTACTACAAGGAACTGATTACTGAGTACGGTGTAGACAAGCTGATTCGTATTGGTTCCTGTGGTGCTATCTCTGCCGATGTGAAGCTGCGCGACATAGTGATTGGTATGGGGGCGTGCACCGATTCCAAAGTGAACCGTATCCGCTTTAATAACCATGACTTTGCAGCTATTGCAGACTTTGGCCTGCTGGAGAATGCGGTTAAGAGTGCCCGTGACAAAAAAATGCCGGTAAAAGTAGGCAACATTTTCACTTCGGATCTTTTCTACAGCCCGGAGACACATATATTCGACATCATGGAAAAGCACGGCATTCTGGGTGTTGAAATGGAAACCGCAGGCCTTTATGGCGTATGTGCTGAGTACGGTGCCAAAGGTCTGGCTATCTGCACTGTCAGCGATCACATTCGCAAGGGTGAGGCCATGTCTCCCGAGGACAGGCAGATATCCTTGAACGAAATGATTGTGTTGGCTCTGGACTCTGTGCTGTTGGGAGACTGATTCTCGTTGTTCCAGTCCGTGTTCCATAAAAAACCATCAGCAACCGTGTGGCTACTGATGGTTTGTTAACAATTCATCCAGGCTCTGGTTTAAGTCGCCAATGGATGCACATCCTCACCTACGGCTGGTATGCCAGCCAGGAAAGCCTGATGTTCGCTGCAACGCGTTATTGCCTTAATTGTATTCTCCAGATCAAAAACAATGCCCAGAGCAGTGGGTATAGCCAGCATCGGGCCCGTAGAAAGGGCAACGATTGTCTTGGAGGCGAAACCACCCAATACTCTGGCGCGCTCAGCCGATTCTTCAGAGTATTGATTGACAGACTGGGGCTCAAAAGCTGTTCTGAACAACGTGTTGGAGAGCTTGGCTCCGCCAACGATAGCAGAACCACCCACGGCACCCACAGCGCGTCCACCAAAATGGCCAATTACTCTGCCGGGCACACCGGCGAGTCTGGATGTAAGAATACAGATCCCTTTTAAAATTTCTCCCGATGTTATCATAGTCATTCCTCCTTGATATATGACCCCGCTGGTGAGCTGGGTTTCGTGAGCATCATAAGGATTCTGATGGGGTGGAGAATTACACTGACAGGGCTGTCAGGTAGACTAACAGGCAGTGGAACTGCCATACAGAAGCCCAGATATTAATGTTTTCCATACCTTTACAAAGTGTTCCACAGCGTATCAAAGATGATTTGCTGAGTGTTGGCGATCTCAATAGAGTCGATCACAACAGCAACGGGGTAGTCCATCGAGGCCAGGGAGATCATGGCGACTTTTGGGGGGTAAATAGCAATATAGCTGGCATCAATTTTACCGGTGGCATTGATCCATTTGCGCTCAGAAAGCTCGGCATCCTCGCCACCTTCACCAATGGCAATGACCCGGACATTAATACCCTTGCGGATACGCTGCTGGGTATAGTTTGGAAATGGGCGATAGAGATGCTGCCGGATCGGTTTGGATGAGAAAATGGAGTAGTTTTTATCATTTTTTTTGGCGACCGTGTTCAGTATGTCCTTTAGAACGAACTCGATACCGCTGTCTCCCTCATAAAAGCGGACGTTTCCGGTATTGAAGTCAGGTTTAAGCTGATTCAGTTGCGGGATCAGCTTTTGTTTCATCTCTTCAATGCTCTGTTCCAGAGACTGCTTTTTCTCTTCTGCCAGATCCAGCAGCTTTTCAGGAGGCTCTGCACAGAAAACCCGTCTTTTTCCTTTCGGGAAGTAACTGACAATACCCTTACCCGCCAGGCCTTTCAGGGTCTCATAAGTGGTGCCGCGATTAATATCCGCTTCGGCCGCAATATCACGGATAGAGGCGGTTCCCAGCTTCAACAGGGCCAGATAAAGCTTGATTTCCTTCTGGTCGAGCCCCAGCTGTTTCAATGTGTCCAGGTTCATATTGTCAATTTTCCAATGACAAACACAGTTGTGTTTCAGTCTGTATAGGATAAGCTAAATTGAATACCGCAGAAAAGTGTCACTTTTTCTTATGACATGGGTTGTAGGAAAAGGGCACCTGTTTCTGATGTTTCCTGCTGTTATTTGCCCTGACTGCTGTCTTCATGCGTTCATTGAAAAGTAATGAGCTCAGGCTAAGAGATTCAAAGATTTTTCCGGGGGCGGTGAACCATGTCGTTTTGCCATGGTTTTTTGCTTTTTATTTTTTCCCCGGCAGGTAACGCAGAGAGAACTCTGAATGATCAAGAGACTATTGTTAAGAGCTAATCATGAGAGCTGATATCGTCATTCTTGCTGCTGGTCAAGGCAGCCGTATGAAATCTAACCTTCCCAAGGTTCTTCATCCCATTGCCGGTAAACCGATGCTGGAGCATGTCATTCTCAGTGCCCTGCAAACCCAGCAAGTGATTGGCAAGGGTGAAATTCATGTCGTGATTGGTCACGGTGCAGACAAGGTAAAAAGTGCCCTGGGACACTATGACCTGAATTGGGTTGAGCAAACAGAGCAGCTTGGGACAGGTCATGCTGTTCAGCAGGTTGTACCAGGTTGCGAAGGTGCTGATGTCGTGCTGGTGCTCTATGGTGATGTGCCGCTGATACATTCCTCTACGCTGCAATCCCTGCTGGCCGCCAGTAACGGTGAGCGTCTGGGTCTGCTGACCATCAATCTGGCTAACCCATCAGGCTATGGTCGTATTGTCCGGGATGATGCTGGCAGTGTGCTGGCTATTGTTGAAGATAAAGACGCAACGCCTGAACAGCTGGCTATAAACGAGGTGAATACCGGTATCATGGCCATTCCCGGCAGCAAGTTGGGTGAGTGGGTCATGGGGCTGGATAACAATAATGCCCAGCAGGAATATTATTTGACGGATGTCGTGTCTAAAGCCGTGTCTGAAGAGACCCCCGTGGTGCACGTTCAACCGCAAAAGGCTACCGAAGTCGAGGGAGTCAACAGCCGGGTTCAGCTGACAGAACTGGAGCGGGCTTTCCAGCAACAGCTGGCTACCGCCATGATGACCAGCGGTGTCACCATTATTGATCCTGCCCGGCTGGATATTCGTGGTGATGTCAAAACCGGCAAGGATATCCTGCTGGATGTCAACGTGATTCTGGAAGGAGAAGTCGAGATTGCCGATAACGTAGTCATTGAGGCTGGCTGTATCATCCGCAATTCCAGAATTGGTGAAGGTGCTGTCATCAAAGCGCACTCGATTCTTGAGGATGCAGAGGTAGCCGCTCACTGTGAAGTAGGTCCTTTTGCACGACTGCGTCCGGGTACTCAACTGGCAGAAAATGCCAAAGTGGGCAACTTTGTCGAAATCAAAAAGGCATCCATCGGTGAGGGCAGCAAGGTCAATCATCTGACCTATATAGGCGACGCTGAAATAGGTGCGGGTGTCAACGTCGGAGCGGGTACCGTGACCTGTAACTATGATGGGATTAACAAACACAAAACCGTCATTGAAAATAATGCTTTCATCGGTACCAACAGTTCACTGGTTGCACCGGTTACTGTTGGTAAAGGTGCCACTACAGCGGCGGGTTCAGTGATTACCCGGAACCTGGACGAAGACCAGCTTGGGGTAGCCCGGAGTCGTCAGAAAAACATTGACGGCTGGCAGCGTCCCACCAAAAAGAACTGAATATCAGGCAGAACACAAATCAAAGGTAGAAAATTATGTGTGGCATTGTCGGTGCTGTAGCGCAGAGGGATGTGGCGCCCATTCTGTTAGAAGGTTTACGTCGTCTGGAATATCGCGGGTATGACTCTGCAGGTGTCGCCATCATCGCTGCCAGTGGTGAACTTCAACGACTTCGCAGAACCGGAAAGGTCTCCGAATTGAGCGAAGCGATCAATGAGTCTCAGGTGCCTGGTGGCACAGGTATTGCGCATACACGCTGGGCGACCCATGGAGAGCCCAATGAGCGCAACGCTCATCCCCATGTCTCTGGCGAAGATATCGCTGTGGTTCATAACGGTATTATTGAGAACCACGAGTTACTGAGGAACTATCTGGAGCAAGAGGGCTACACCTTTGTCTCTGACACAGACACAGAAGTTATTGCCCATCTGGTCAGCCACGAACTGAAAAGTACTGACAGCCTGATCGCCGCCGTTCAGGCAGCTGTGCCCCGGCTGGAAGGTGCTTATGGCATGGTCGTTATGGATCGCAAAGACCCGGAGCGGCTGGTGGTTGCCCGTTCTGGCAGCCCACTGGTCATTGGCCTGGGACTGGGTGAAAACTTCATTGCCTCCGATCAGTTGGCGCTGTTTCCGGTGACTCGTCGTTTTATTTTCCTGGAAGAAGGTGATGTGGCTGAAGTGACCCGTACAGAGGTGTCTGTCTTTGATACGGATGGCAAAAGCATTACCCGTGCCGCCAGAGAAAGTAATCTTGAGCACGATGCCGGTGACAAGGGGCCATACCGGCACTACATGCTCAAAGAAATTCATGAGCAACCCGATGCCATTGCCAACACACTGGAAGGCCGACTGGGTGAGACAAAGTTGAACCTCGACATACTGGGTAAAAACGGTATCGAACTCCTCAATAAAACCAAAGCTATCCAGATTGTTGCCTGTGGCACCAGTTACCATGCCGGCATGGTAGCCCGTTACTGGTTTGAGGAGCTGGCCGGAATCCCCTGTCGTGTAGAAATTGCCTCAGAGTTCCGCTATCGCAAATTCTTTGTGCCTGAAGACTGTCTGTTCGTCACACTTTCCCAGTCAGGAGAAACGGCCGATACTCTGGCAGCTCTGAAACTGGCTAAAGAGATGGGTTACATGGCTTCCCTGAGTATTTGTAATGTTCCGGGTTCGTCCATGGTTCGTGAATCTGATATGGCCTTGATGACCCGGGCCGGAGCTGAGATCGGCGTCGCCTCAACCAAAGCCTTCACGACTCAGCTGGCCGCCCTACTGATGCTGGTAACGGCCATTGGTCGCCACACCGGAATGACCGAAGAACAGGAGGCTGAAGTCGTCAAAGCCCTGAGAGAATTGCCTCATATCATCAGCAGTACGCTGGAAATGAGCAGTGAAATTGAAGCGGTCGCTGAAGATTTTGCCGACAAACATCACAGCCTTTTCCTGGGGCGCGGCACTCAATACCCGATTGCCATGGAAGGTGCGCTGAAGCTGAAAGAAATCTCCTACATCCATGCAGAAGCCTATGCGGCGGGTGAATTGAAACACGGTCCATTGGCTCTGATTGATAACGATATGCCCGTAATTGTGGTGGCACCCAACAACGACCTGTTGGAAAAGCTGAAATCCAATATGGAAGAAGTACGCGCCAGAGGTGGCCAGCTGTTTGTCTTTGCAGACCGCCATGCCCGTCTGGTGGCAGGCGACGGAATTAAGGTATTGCCATTAGAGACAGCACCGGAAGTCGTTGCGCCCATTCTCTACACTGTACCTCTGCAACTGTTGTCTTACTACGTGGCCATTATCAAGGGAACAGATGTTGATCAGCCTCGTAACCTGGCCAAGTCTGTGACGGTGGAGTAGTCTGGGTTGTTGCCCGTTTTGTTGTTGTCGGTGGACATTAAAGTTTGGTAAATCACATACCCCCCGTGTCAGGATAGATGTCGCCTCTTTTGATTCATGACTCTCAGTAACCGAGAGTATTGAGAAAGAGGCTGTTATATCGTACTGAGTGTGCTGTTCATGGATCAGCATACTTCACCGGCTGTCTACACCAGCGGTGGTCAGGCCGGTGATTATGTATATCAGCCCTGACCTGGCTTCTACTGCCGGCGGGTTAGTATTAGCTGACTTTTCTCCCACCGATACAATTGACGATGAGTCTCAATTTTTAAACAGAACGGCGTAATTTGGATTAGAGTTCAATTTTTTTTCAAACTTGACAACATCTATAGCAGGTTCATCTTGATTGTCTTTGATATTCACTAACTCACGAAATGTTCCAAGACCAAGTTCATCAATTAACAGATCAACGATTTCATAATTTATTCTATAAAAGGAAAATAATTTGTGCAGAGGTGTGCAGCCATTGTTGTCTTTTAGTTTGAGCAACTCAACCAGATCAATGCGATCTGTTTTTGTCCGGCATAGGTGCTGCAGAATATTTTTTTGTGTTGATCCAGCCCTCGAGCGACGTATTCCTCCTTCTGCATCCAAGAGTACATGTAAAGGGGTTGAGCCATCGTTTTCCGAATGACTTTGCAAAAACGAGGTTAATCCATAGATTTTATCCAGCCATTCAACTGTATCAATCATATTTTTCTTATCTACGTGATTTTCACTAATAAGATTGCTCCTGAAAATAATATGCAATAAATTTTCACCAGTCTTCGGGTCTGTTTTTTCAAGAAAGGCTTTGCCTGAACCTTCCGGTCTTTCCACGATTGGCTCAAGGATATCTTTATAAACAAGCAAGTATAAATTATTACTCCCACCCAGTTCAGGCAAAAGCCACTCTCTTATCTGCTCCAGTGTCATCATTTTAATGATCTTCTGAAATATCGGCCTACTCAACATGATTTCTTTTTTGGCACTTTTACTTTCTAAAAAAAGCTCCCCCCAAAGATAACTTTTATCAGGGCTATTGATCGCAAGACAAGCAGTAGTAAACCGTTCCAGGATCTGAATCAATGGGCTTTGCTTTCCGTTCAACGGACTTAAAGCCCACTTGACAAAAGCATCTTTATCACCCCTATTCTCCTGTACCATAAGTAACGGCAAATGATTTTCCCTGGGGTATTTTTTTGTATAGAAGCTATGTTCAAATATATATGTAATAGCGTCTGTACATTGAGATGGGGTTGTTTTGCTGAAATCAGCTTCTGTAAGCTTCTTACCCTGCTTGTAGAGGTTAGCTAAAAAATATTTATAATGATCTTCAGACACATCCTTTGTTAATTGTGAATCGCTGATTTGGCTTTGGTAATAAGAGGCATCTTTCATGCGATCAGCTTTTAATGCAAGCTTATATAATTCAGCCGCGAGTAGATCCCGTTCGGTTCCGCTGTCGGTATCTGTCAGCATTTTGTTGAACCATTGCAGACTAACTCCTTTTTCCAAAATGTGCTGGAACAGGTTTTTTTGGTGTTTTGACCTGTAAAGTAAGAGTTTAATTCGTAATTGCGGGTCAGTAATCTGTGTCCAGAGATATTCAGCCAGAGACATATTTTTTTTGTTCAAGGCAACTACTATTGGATTTCGCTCTTGCTGTCTGAGCGCTCGATCGCTACTCACGGCAGATTGCTCCCAAATATTTGCATCACCAATAACCAGTTGATTCCGTTCGCTGGAATGCATATCACGTAATGTGTCTTTCACCTCATTACTGTGAAAAAATTTATCGTGGACTAACAGCTGTTGAAATACGGAATCGCCTTTTGCATTGGGCAAAGACAATACTTTAAATCTCAATAATGCAGATTGGATTAACTTGACAATACGCATAACAGTAACTGAATGATTTATTTCAAAGCACTTGTGCAACAGTGACTTGCCCGTTTCCACTTCCCATTTACAAAGTTCAAAAAGCTTGTTATCACTAAGTTTTGCCGCAATTAATTTTAAAAATTCCCAGCAGTGTACGTTTTTACAGGCCGTCAGAAAAACAGACTCATTGTTTTTGCCGGCAAATCTGAGCGCATCCAAAAAATCTTGATCACGCAGAAAATCTGACAGATAATTTAAACGCTCCCAGTATTTCTTATTACTTAGAGCCTTTCCTAGCACGTAATTCCCAAAATTAACAAACATGAACTGTAACAAGCTTTCATCAATATCGGGACCACCCTTCAGGAGTTTTTCTATCAATTCCCTGTTTTGTGTGAGAGCGGTATAAAACAGATATGTACTTTGATTATAAAGGCAGGCATATGCAATAGGAGGAGCATGATTATTTACCTTAAGGGTTACCATTTCCAGAAGTGTTTCCCTACCTAATTTCTGCTCCAGCTGCTTGAATAGTGACTCTTCTATAACGGAGCTGGCATAATGCAATAGTGTCAGACCATTATCGACAGACTTTAAAAGCATAATCCGCAATTCTTCCGTACTCAGCCGGTCAAATAAACACTTGAAAAAAACTTTGTTTGCCTCGGATTCCCTGGCTGCTTGCAAAAGTAAACTGGCGTGATTCTGGGTATAATGTTTAGTTAGAAAAGATCTAGGGGCCTCAGCCATCAAAAGGCTTTTGATCTCATCTTCTCTAAGTGCATATAATTGTTTCTCAAGTGTTGGATGGTCATTTTTTTGCAAAGATTCATAGATTTGCCCGAAACAATCAAACCAAGGCCTTATTGTTTCGGTGTTATTGCTTTCAGAATGGGGTCTATAATCAAGCCCGGTAGCCGGTATTTTAACAATCTCTTCTGCAGGCATGCATGCAGCACTTGAACTTTGCAGCTTGGCCAGTCGGGTATCTGCCAAGGATAAGTCCAGCATATCCACCTTCCTTTCTAAGCCTGTTTCTGCATAAGGCTTTGATGAAGTCATACCTTCTGGTTTAGTATTTGGAACTAACTGCTCATTTTTGAAGGGTAAAACTTTAGATTCTGGCATTTTTTTAGAGATTTTACCGCTCTGTGAATGATCGTCTGTAGAATTTGTCATCCTTTTTCGAGCAGTTTCATCCAAGACGAACTGAGAATTGGTTGATTTAATAGTATCCATAAGAATTATCTCCTTTTCTTGTGTATAAAATAACTGGATATAGCAATCGAGCCTTGTAACCACGCTATTGTTCGGCAATCTGTGTACCAACGTGGCGTTGGTGCTCCTCGCAATACCAGCTATTACTGTTCGTTTCCTTGACATGCTCATTACGGCAATTAGAAAGCAGGATAATAGTATTTGACAGTTACAATGGCTTTTAGTTCCCTGGAATTGAATCCAGCAGCATTTTTATGTAAGCGCTCATTTGAGGGCGTCTTCAAAAATCACAACCTGACTGCCAGACTTTCTCCTGCAAACAACGCAGGAGATGCGAAACATGAATCAACCGACAAGAAGCGCTTGAAATTGCAATCGCTTTGCTTTTTTGGTTGCTGAACTGAAATAATGACTATCTTGTTTTTTCTCTACTTGTTTGATTTATTCATGGGATTGTCCTCTTGTTGTATCCCCCCGTGTCAGGATAGATGTCGCCTTTTTTGATTCATGACTCTCAGTAACCGAGAGTATTGAGAAAGAGGCTGTTATATCGGATTGAGTGTGCTGTTCATGGATCAGCATACTTCACCGGCTGTCTACACCAGCGGTGGTCAGGCCGGTGATTATGTTTATCGGCCCTGACCTGGCTTCTACTGCCGGTGGGTTAGTATTAGCTGACTTTTCTGCCACCGATACAATTGACGATGAGTCTCAATTTTTAAACAGAACGGCGTATTTTGGATCAGAGTTCAATTTTTTTTCAAACTTGACAACATCTATAGCAGGTTCATCTTGATTGTCTTTGATATTCACTAACTCACGAAATGTTCCAAGACCAAGTTCATCAATTAACAGATCAACGATTTCATAATTTATTCTATAAAAGGAAAATAATTTGTGCAGAGGTGTGCAGCCATTGTTGTCTTTTAGTTTGAGCAACTCAACCAGATCAATGCGATCTGTTTTTGTCCGGCATAGGCGCTGCAGAATATTTTTTTGTGTTGATCCAGCCCTCGAGCGACGTATTCCTCCTTCTGCATCCAAGAGTACATGTAAAGGGGTTGAGCCATCGTTTTCCGAATGACTTTGCAAAAACGAGGATAATCCATAGATTTTATCCAGCCATTCAACTGTATCAATCATATTTTTCTTATCTACGTAATTTTCATTAATAAGATTGCTCCTGAAAATAATATGCAATAAATTTTCACCAGTCTTCGGATCTGTTTTTTCAAGAAAGGCTTTGCCTGAACCGTCCGGTCTTTCCACGATTGGCTCAAGGATATCTTTATAAACAAGCAAGTATAAATTATTACTCCCACCCAGTTCAGGCAAAAGCCACTCTCTTATCTGCTCCAGTGTCATCATTTTAATGATCTTCTGAAATATCGGCCTACTCAACATGATTTCTTTTTTGGCACTTTTACTTTCTAAAAAAAGCTTCCCCCAGAGATAACTTTTATCAGGGCTATTGATCGCAAGACAAGCAGTAGTAAACCGTTCCAGGATCTGAATCAATGGGCTTTGCTTTCCGTTCAACGGACTTAAAACCCACTTGACAAAAGCATCTTTATCACCCCTATTCTCCTGTACCATAAGTAACGGCAAATGATTTTTCCCGGGGTATTCTTTTGTATAGAAGCTATGTTCAAATATATATGTAATAGCGTCTGTACATTGAGATGAGGTTGTTTTGCTGAAATCAGCTTCTGTAAGCTTCTTACCCTGCTTGTAGAGGTTAGCTAAAAAATATTTATAATGATCTTTAGACACATCCTTTATTAATTGTGAATCCTTGATTTGGCTTAGGTAATAAGAGGCATCTTTCATGCGATCAGCTTTTAATGCAAGCTTATATAATTCAGCCGCGAGTAGATCCCGTCCGGTTCCGCTGTCGGTATCTGTCAGCATTTTGTTGAACCATTGCAGACTAACTCCTTTTTCCAAAATGTGCTGGAAGAGGTTTTTTTGGTGTTTTGACCTGTAAAGTAAGAGTTTAATTCGTAATTGCGGGTCAGTAATCTGCGTCCAGAGATATTCAGCCAGAGACATCATATCTTTTTTGTTCAAGGCAACTACTATTGGATTTCGCTCTTGCTGTCTGAGTGCTCGATCGCTACTCACGGCAGATTGCTCCCAAATATTTGCATCACCAATAACCAGTTGATTCCGTTCGCTAGAATCCATATCACGTAATATGTCTTTCACATTATTATTACTGTAAAAAAAATTATTTTCGACTAACAGCCGTTGAAATACGGAATCGCCTTCTGCATTGGGCAACGACAATACTTTAAATCTCAATAATGCAGATTGGATTAAATTGACAATACGCATAACAGTAACTGAATGATTTATTTCAAAGCACTTGTGCAACAGTGATTTGCCCGTTTCCACTTCCCATTTACAAAGCTCAAAAAGCTTGTTATCACTAAGTTTTGCCGCAATTAATTTATAAAATTCCCAGCTGTTTACGTTTTTACAGGCCGTCAGAAAAACAGACTCATTCTTTTTGCCAGCAAATCTGACCGCATCCAAAAATTCTTGACCAATCAGAAAATTTGACAGATAATTTAAACGCTCCCAGTATTCCTCATTATTTAGAGCCTTTCCTAGCACGTAATTCCCAAAATTAACAAACATGAACTGTAACAAACTTTCATCAATATCAGGACCACCCTTCAGGAGTTTTTCTATCAATTCCCTGTTTTGTGTGAGAGCGGTTTTAAACAGATATGTACTTTGATTATAAAGGCAGGCATATGCAATAGGAGGAGCATGATTGTTTACCTTAAGGGTTACCATTTCCAGAAGTGTTTCCCTACCTAATTTCTGCTCCAGCTGCTTGAATAGTGACTCTTCTATAACGGAGCTGGCATAATGCAATAGTGTCAGACCATTATCGACAGACATTAAAAGCATAATCCGCAATTCTTCCGTACTCAGCCGGTCAAATAAACACTTGAAAAAAACTATGTTTGCCTCGGATTCCCTGGCTGCTTGCAAAAGTAAACTGGCGTGATTCTGGGTATAATGTTTAGTTAGAAAAGGTCTAGGGGCTTCAGCCATCAAGAGGCTTTTGATCTGATCTTCTCTAAGTGCATATAATTGTTTCTCAAGTGTTAGATGGTCATTTTCTTGCAAAGATTCATAGATTTGCCCGAAACAATCAGACCAAGGCCTTATTGTTTCGGTGTTATTGCTTGCAGAATGGGGTCTATAATCAAGCCCGGTAGCCGGCATTTTAACAATCTCTTCTGCAGGCATGCATGCAGCACTTGAACTTTGCAGCTTGGCCAGTCGGGTATCTGCCAAGGATAAGTCCAGCATATCCACCTTCCTTTCTAAGCCTGTTTCTGCATAAGGCTTTGATGAAGTCATACCTTCTGGTTTAGTATTTGGAACTAACTGCTCATTTTTGAAGGGTAAAACTTTAGATTCTGGCATTTTTTTAGAGATTTTACCGCTCTCTGAATGATCGTCTGTAGAATTTGTCATCCTTTTTCGAGCAGTTTCATCTGAGACGAACTGAGAATTGGTTGATTTAATAGTATCCATAAGAATTATCTCCTTTTCTTGTGTATAAAATAACTAGATGTAGCAATCGAGCCTTGTAACTACGCTATTGTGTCGGCAATCTGTGTACCAACGTGGCATTGGTGCTCCTCGCAATACCAGCTATTACTGTTCGCTTCCTTGACATGCTCATTACGGTAGTCAGAAAGCAGGATAATTGTATTGACAGTTACAATGGCTTTTAGTTCCCTGGAATTGAATCCAGCAGCGTTTTTATGAAAAAATTAAGCACTTCTGCTTTTTTACAGCTAACCTTCGAAACTCATATAAACTTCAGAGAAATCTGAAAGCAGCAGAATTTAAACAGGTAAAAAACACAACCCATAGACTGGTACGAAACTCCGTCGTATTTCTGAGAAATCTCCTTGACCAGTTGTTCAGTATTATATCGCTATGTGTTGATTCATGACCTTAGTTCAATGCTGGGTTTGTGAAGCATTGCTAGCACATTGCAGCGAATCAAATGCTAATCCGTTGCAACCTGTCTAAAACATCAAGAAGGGACTTTCTTTAGCTGTTAGCTGAATTTGACTAAACATAAATAGTAAATTCGGAGCCATTTAAAAAATGAATAATTTAGCCAGATGTACGACATTAATTTTAATTTTGACTGCACTTCCATTCGCTGCAAGTGGAAATACTGAAACACTCATTACAGTCAATCAAAATCCGGTAGGTACTACTCTTTCGAGTCAGAGAATACCTCATTTATTAAAAGCTCAGACCCACCTTCTGCTACACCAGGATTCTTACACAATGGCACAGCAGATACTGGCCACACTGAGAACTTCTGCGTCACTTGTGGGGGTCGCATTTTTACCCTACTACATAGCCGCCGTCGGCGAGGTTGTTCTCAGGCAGCCGTCAGCAGGCAGTCACTCTTATATAACCGATTTTTTCGCAGTATCTGCAATGACATTGGAGTCTCAGATCAGGGCATTTTTTATACTGATCAACCTGAAATTTTATTTTAACTATCTGACCAGTACGCTATCTGAATATGTGGATAGAGAAAACAAAATCCTTGCCTGTGACGCACAACTTCCCCGCAAAGGCATTATGCCTGTCTATCCTGAGCACCCCTGGCTGGCCAGTCATTATTATCAGCAGGTTGTATTCCCCGAAGATCAAAAGCCTTTCCTGGAAATCAATGTTCTGAATGATACGGGAAACAGTGCTGAAATTGATCCGCCTGAAGATATTCCGGAATGGGTCAATTTATATCAAACGCTTTCTGACAACCGTATGGATAAACTGACTATCCAAATTCAGGGGATCAATAATAACCTGTTAAAACTTATGATGAGTGGCGATCAGGTTTCTGAGGAAATAAACCTGCTTATTGACGCTGAAGCGGAGGGTGCTCTCTCAATTTGATAACTGACTCATACGTCAATTAACATTTTCCCAGACATGAAATTAGACCAAAGCTGATCCCAGCGTCCTTTGCTTTGGATTAGAGATCTTGTTGCCAAAAGAACTTCTGCACCAGTGGGTTTCCACCTCATCCCTGAACTACACAATCGTTGTTTTACCAGTGTCTTACATGCCGCTTCTGTCACTCCGGAACCTATGGGCCAGTTATGCTTAAGAGCCTGGTGATATTTCATCAGATGGTGATTGTTTGTAAAGTAGGTCACTGCCTTGTAACGCTTTTCGGTCAGTGCAATTGTCTTTTTCGGAAGCTCGGCTGATTCAATTTCTTCAAGTATTTTCCTGGCTGCTCCACGCTTATTTTTCAAGCTATGAAGCCTGTCTTCAAGCCAGTGATGCCGCTTTGATTTACTGGTTGGAAACAGCGCTTCTGCTGCCCCTGCCAGATATTCTGATGCATGATAAAAATCAAGTATCTGAGCTGTGGTATGTTGTTTAAGATAACGCCAGTTTTCTTTGGCACCATCAGCTACTCCAACATATGTCGCTTTTGGATAGAGCCGTTTGAGCTCTGCAATTTCCTCGTTAAGCTTACTCGTGAAGCCCTGCTTGCCATATTCTGGTGAGCTCGCAGTATAGATGGTGTGGAGCCTGTCGCCATCCGCAGAATAAAGACTCAATGTTCCACACATTGCTTCTCGCCAGCCTTCTTCACAAAGCAGCATGCAGGTGCCATCCAGTCCGATAGCGATTGTTTCCACAGGTTCTGTAAGTGATGGCAAGTCGTAGCGAGTGTCTTTCAGGTCTTCGACTAACGCACCTACTCTGTCGGATAAATGCTTGATGTACGAGTTTGACAGTACTCTTTGATGATTGGTTTCAAAATCTTCTTTTACAGCAGGAGCAGGCATCTGACTGTATTTCCAGGCAAGCGTCTTGGCAAATTTGGGTGTAGCAGAGCCAACGATTCCAGTGCGAAGATCAAGCGGTGCCAAAGTGCTTCCACCCCTTACCCCCTGATAAACAGAACGTTCCATGGGTACGCGCCCGTATAAGGTTTCATAGTGCTTCAGCACTTTTCCCTTGTAGCTCCACTTCTGCTGGTTAACGACGATGGGTTCTTTATTAGGTGGCTCAAATAGCTTCAGTAACTCTTGGGTTCCGAGCTGCCCTGCTTCATTCAGTGCTCTCTGCAAACCATCTTCAAGATTCAGCATGTTCCCAGAATTGATAGGCACCTCAATCTGAAGGACAATAGTTTTCTCTCGGCGGGCAATGACAGAAGCAGACATGGCGGGTTACCACTAAGAAAAGGTGTCTCCATAATAGCTGTAAATTGAGTGTACATTTGTTTCAATCATTCAGAGAGAACACCCGAAGCGGATGTTCAATGGGACTTAGAGACAATCACAACCCTCTGCTCACACTTTCAAGAGGATAAGGTTTACAGCCTCTTTCATGGACAAACCTTAAAGGCTGTTAACCGGGCCATTGAAAACGCACTGTCAGGCAATACCGCTGAACGGGAGCTTTTTTCCCCACCTTTAACCGATGTTTTAAAAAGTCAAAAAGGCGCTGCGGTAATCGGCCTGAGTAGTAGCCAGAATAACCCGGTATCACGACTGGTTTACTCTGATCATGATCTTTTTACACATCATCCGGGCTTTTTATTGCTCACTGACTCAAGTCAACATTCAGAGAATCTGTTTTCACTGGCTCTCAGTACGACATCAGATAGACTGGCTACGGGGATTTCGTCGCAAAAAATCTGGAGGCAAGATCATATCAATGACCTGATGTTATTACTCCAAATGGGAACCGGGCACTTGTTCTATCACTCCACGAATACCTATCTGGCAAGGTCGTCTAACTTTGGCGCAACCCCATCACCTCAACAGAGCAACTCCTTTAAAAACAGCCTGTCAAATGTTCGGGAGTCGACGACACAATTATCGAAACGCTCGGCAGTGCCTGTTTTTTTTAGATCATTGACACATAATTTCAAAGAGATGGCAGAAGCAGGCAAATCGCCTCTGCGCAACAGACTGCACAGGCAGGATGTTTCAGAAGCTGGAGTAGGTAGTGGCATAATCGCTGGTAGCCATGTCGCCACTCCACTGGTTTTGGGGGAAAGGACAGTTAATAAACATATAAAATATGGTGATAAATTTATAATGGTAAACCATTTATTTGATGAAGATCTTTTAAAAATGGTCAACGAAGAAGTAGACAAAGATCGCCGATTGTTTGATGCCGATTTTCTGAAAAGCGAGATTGATAAATCCACCGCTTGTGAATTTGAAATACCAAAGAATGATATTTTTGATCGTATCTTAGTCAGCTATCAGGGCACTAACATACGGCATTCAACGCTTTTGCATTCGAGGAACCAAAACTTAATTAGTCATTTTGATGAAAATGGCAAGATAAAAGAAAAAGAAGCGTTCAAGAAAAATATTATTCATACTCGTTCAGAAGCTGTTAAAGAGCTATGCTGTCAGGCATTAGAAAATATGGCTGATTCATTAGATTGGTCAGGTAAAAAAGTTGAAAAGATAAAGTTTTGGATAATTCGCTATCCCTCAATCAATCCTGACAGTTTTGAAGGATTCTTCTTCACACCCCAGAACGTTGTGGATATGCCCTGGCATCGCGACAAAGGGCTGGCAACTCTGGTCGTACAGTTGAATGACAACGATTGTGAGATTGAATATTCAGGCGGTGGGCTTAATATTGGCCAGTCTTCAAGCCCTGAGTTTGCTGTTGACTCGCCAGATGAAGGTACGAAAGAAACACATCGTTATAAAAGAAATTGCGGTTTTATCTTTACTAACAGGAAGGGGTTGGTTCACCAATGTGAAGATATAGACTTTAAAAGCAGTAATGGTCAGAAAAAAGTGGCAGAAAAACGCATAATGGCTGTATTAGCTGATGACTGGTAACCACAAAAGCTGTATGGCGAAATCACCCGCACCTTTAATCAGTAATGGCGAGTCTCAGCGAACCTATCTTGTTGTGGCAGGAGCCTGGCTGTGAGGTCAGGCTCATTCGATCATCAATCCTTCTTCCGAAGCTCAGTGATTTCCACTTGGTTAAGGTCACTGAAGGTCAATATATATCGGCCATCGGCGCTGATGTTGGCTGATCTGGACGCTATCTCATGTTGAACAGTGGCTTTTTTTACCCATGATCCATCGGGCCAAAGACTATAAATGTTCGCCATATTGTCATCACTGGCGGTTGTTATAACATGGCATCCATCGCCACTAAAGGCGGCTCGTTGAACCGGACCTTTGTGGTGAATGGTGGCTTTTTTTACCCAGGATTCAGTGGCCTCCAGACCATAGATTTTTGCTGTGTGATCGTCACTGGTGGTCACCAGGTGGCGTCCATCGGCGCTGAAGTCGGCTGACTTGACTGACTCATTGTGTAAAATGGTGGTCTCTCTTACCCATAATCCAGGGGCCCTCTGGCCATAGACCTCTGCCGTACCATCTCTGCTGGCGGTCACCATATGACTGCCATCGGCGCTGAAGTTGGCTGAGTAGGCCTCCTCATAGTGAGAAATCCTGACTATTTCTTTCCATGACCCATTGGCCTGTAGGACACAGATTTTTGCCGTACCATCTTTACTGGTGGTTGCCATATGGCGACCATCGGCGCTGAAAGTGGCTGAGGTGACAAAATAATTATGGGAAATGGTAGACTTTATTTCCCAGAATCCGTCGTCTCCCTGACCGTAGATTGTCGCATTGTTATTTGTATCGACAATCAACACATAACGGCCATCGTAGCTTAAACTGGTTGACCTGGCTGGACAATTATGCTTGACAGATTCTTTTTCTTCCCATGATCCATCGTCTTTCTGACTACAGATTTTCATTATGGCATCATAACCGTTAGTCACCACATGGCGACCATTAGCACTGAAGGCCGCCCACTTGACTGAAATTTTATGGAGAATGTTGGCTTTTATTTCCCATGATCCATCGTCCTCCAGACCATAGATTTTCACTGTGCAATCTTTACTGGCGGTCACCACATGACGGCCATCGGAACTGAAGGCGGCTGATCTGACCGCTTTGTTATGGTTAATAGTGGCTTTTAGTTTCCATGATCCATCGTTCTCCCGGCCATGGATTTCCACCACTTCAGCGACAGTGGCAATCAATGCATGGCGACAATCAGCGCTGAAGGTGGCCGACATGACAGTGTGACATTTGCTCATTTCGGCTGTTTTCACCAGGTCAAATTCTTCACATTGAGACATCAGTCTACTGTTGTTGAAAAGAAGCAGAGCAGGAAAATAAGCCTTATATTGATGTTTTATGAGTGACTCGACAGTGTCCTCATTGGCAAACGGCTTCAACCAATCACGGAGCTGTTGTTCATCTTTCGTCGATGCGATGGTCTTTAGTTGATCCTGGCGTGGTGAAGGAAACCGGCGGTACCAGGCTCTTTCCAGAACTTTCTCTCTTTCAACAAAATCGCGAAGATATTTGCATACTCTTGCTAAACGGGTAATCTCTCGAAAACTCAGATAGCGAATAATCAAAGATCTTGTTTCGTTGGGCAAATAGAAGAATGAAGATTGATTTTGGTTATATACACTAACGCCCCTGCCGGCACTGACACCTGTTGGTGTTTCCTCCAGTGAAAGCTGTTCAGGTGTTGGTGTGAGTGATCCGTCAATGCCGGAATGGCTTTCAATGGGCTCCATGCCTGATTTCTCTGTAGCTCTATAGTTGGTATTCATCCTTGCCTGGAAAGGACATTCGAAATTGATTCGATCTATTAGAGTCGGTTTGGTTATGGAAGTTCAAAATATTGAACAGCTTATTCCTTCTTCCTTAGTTCAGTCATTTTCGTCGTGGTATATTCATCGACGGTCAACACATGTCGGCCATCGGCGCTGATGGTGGCCAATCTGAGCTTCTCCTTGTGTCGAATAGTGGCTTTTTTTACCCATGATCCATTGGCCCCTGGTCCATAAATTTTTGCTTTTTTGTCACCTATGGCGGTCGTAACGACATGGCAACCATCAGCACTAAAGGCGGCTGGTCGAACCCAGCCTTTGTGGGCAATGGTGGCTTTTTTTCTCCATGATCCGGAGGTCTCCCGGCCATAGATTTTTGCCCTGTGATCTTTACTGGTGGTCACCAGGTGGCGGCCATCGGGACTAAAGTTAGCTGAGATGACTGATTGTTTGTGTTTAATGGTGGCCTCTTTTACCCACGACCCGGGGGTCTCCTGACCATAGATTTTTGCTGTACCATCTTCACTGGCGGTCACCAGATAGCTGCCATCGGCGCTGAAGGTGGCTGAGTAGACCAAATCATCATGACAAATTTTGACTATTTCTTGCCATGATCCATCGGCCTGCAGGGCACAGATTTTGGCCGAACAATCTTCACTGGCGGTTGCCAGATGACGTTCATCGGCGCTGAAGGTGGCTGAGTAGACAATACCCCCATGAGTAATGGTGCCTTTTACTTTCCATGATCCATCTTCCTCCTGACCATAGACTGTGGCATTTCTATCAAAACCGTCGACCAACACATGACGGCAATCGGCGCTCAAGCTGGCTGAGGTAACCGGGCCATTATGTTTGATAGTGGCTTTTTCTTCCCATGATCCATCGGTCTTCAGACCATAGATTTTCACCTTCTCATCCATACTGGCAGTCACCAGATGGCGGCCATCAGCACTGAAGTTGGCCGACCTGACCGAAGCTTGATGGTAAATGATGGTCTTTACTTCCCATAAGCCATTGTCCCCCAGACCACAGATTCTCGATGTGCGATCATAACTGGCGGTCACCAGATGCCTGCTATCTGGACTGAAGGAGGCTGATCTGACCCAATTCTCATGGGAAATGGTGGCTTTTGTTTTCCATGATCCATCGGTCTTGCGGCCATAGATTCTCACCTTACCCATACTGGCGGTTACCAAGTGGCAACCATCGGGACTGAAGGTGGTTGTGGTGATCTGGTAATTATGGCTAGTTTTTTTTCTGGTCACCCTGTGAAATTTTTCACATTGAGACATCAGTTTACTGTTGCTGAAAAGTAACTGAGCAGCAAAATAACTGCTCTTTCTTTGTTTTATGAGTGACTTGATCGTGCCTTTATTCGCTAATGGCTGCAACCAATTACTGAGTTGTTTCTTATCTTTTTCTGTAACGATGGTCTTTAGTTGATATTGGTGTGCTGAAGGAAACCGGCGAATCCATGCTCTTTCCAGAGCCTTATTATTTTCAACATGATCACGAAGATATTTGCATACCCTTACTAAACGGGTAATCTCTCGAAGACCCAAATAGCGAATGATCATAGATTTTGTTTCGTCGGGCAAACGGAAGAATGAAGATTGATTTTGGTTATATACAGCAACGTCCCTGTCGGCACTGACACCTGTCGGTGCTCCCTCCAGTCGAGGTCTCTTGGGTATTGGCGAGAGTGAACCGTCATTGCTGGACGTGTTGTTCAAAGGGTTCATGCCGGGCTTCTCCAGAGCTCCAATGTCAGTATTTATCCTTGCTTAAAAAGGTCATTCAAAATGGATTCGATCAGTTAGAGTCGGTTTTATAATGAAAGTTCAAAATACTGAGGTCAGTGTAACCAAGAAAAAAACAGCCCTGATCCGGGAAAATGGCAGGAAGAAATTTTTTTATTAAGAGCCCGGTGCAAAAATTGCCACCGGGCTTTCGATATAACGCTATTTTTTAATTGGTTCTCACCAAAATTAAGCTTAATTACTGTTCATTTAGAAACAGTCCGTGCAAGAAACTATTATTCACTTTGCGCGGTCATTTCAGCAAAAAAAGCTTCTAATTTTTGAGGTTTATCTAAAAAGATAGAATACATTTGACTGGCAAAATCATCAGGAAATACATCACTAACCCCGGCATCTAAACTTTCGAATGTCCTGATTGCCACCTCTTCAGGAGCAGGTTTATCCATCTCAATGCCTTCAGCCAGGCGAGTGTCCGTTGGGCCGGGATAGACCCCTAAAACCCGTATCCCAAACCCGCTTAAATCTGCTCGCAACCCCTGAGTGTAAGAATGCAATGCTGCTTTTGTTGCTGAATAAGGCCCTAAAGATGGGAAATTACTTATGGCCGCAATGGACGAAATATTAATGATGGCCGCTTGATTAGACGCTTTTAATTTCGGCAGTAAAGCATGGGTCAGCGCCATTGGACCCAATAAATTTACTTCCATTTCTTTGCGTGCCACCTCAAGGGCTCCGGGCTCGGTGGTGTGGATTCCTGTGGCAATCCCCGCATTGTTAATAAGAATATCCAGCTCTGGTACGGATTCCCTCACGTTGGTCACATGCGCGTTATTCGTTACATCCAACTGGATGGGCTTAATCACCCGGGGGTCAAGGGCAATGACTGACGGCAAATTATCCAGATCACGAGCAGCGGCGTAAATGGTTTTAGCGCCCTGTGCCAATAAAATCTTTACAAAACCTTCTCCAATCCCTCGATTGGCACCTGTTACCAACACGACTTTATCTTTAACTGAAAACGACATAAGACTCTCCTTAACGGTAAAGAATGGGCGACTTTGCAGCGGCAGAATGACCCCTTCAGGCTGATTCGATAATCAATTGCTCCCACGTAGTTCAGTGATTCTAGCCGTGTAATCTTCACTGGCGGTCACTATATATCGGCCATCGGCGCTGAAGGTGGCTGAGGTAATCGGCCTCTTGTGAGAAATGATGGCTTTTATTACCCATGATCCATTGTGTCCCAGACCATAAATTTTCGCCTTTTTGTCGCAACTCGCGGTCACCACGAGGCACCCATCGGGACTGAAGGTGGCTGACAGGACCCAATCGTCGTGGGTGATGGTAAGTTTTTCTACCCATGACCCATCGGCCCGGAGGCCATAGATTTTCGACGTATTGTCAGCACTGGTGGTCACCACATGGCGGCCATCGGCGCTGAAGTTGGCTGAAGTGGCTGCCCTGATGTGGTTAATGGTGGCTTCTTTTTCCCATGATCCAGAGGCCCTCAGACCATAGATTTTTGCCGTGTTATCTTTACTGGCAGTGACTACATGGAGGCCATCGAGGCTGAAGGAGGCTGAGTAGACTGCACCCTCATGACTAATGGTGGCTTTTTCTTCCCATGAACTATCGTCCTGCAGGCCGTAGATTTTTGCCGTGTGATCTTCACCCGCAGTCACTACATATCGGCCATCGGCGCTGAAACTGGCTGAGAAGACTTTATCCTCATGGGCGATGGTGGTCTTTTCTTCCCATGACCCATTAGCTTTCCGGACATAGATTTTTGCCATGTGATCGATACTTGCGGTCAGGACATGACGGCCATCGCAGCTGAAGCTGGCTGATTTGACCGGACCATCATGTTGAATGGTGGCTTTTATTGACCATGATCCATCGTCGTCCCGACCACAGATTTTTGCCGTGTGATCGTGACTGGCAGTCACCACGTGGCTGCCATCAGCACTGAAGCTCGATGTGTTGATCCAACTATTATGGGAAATGGTGGTTTCTACTTCCCATGAGCCATCATCTCTTTCACTACAGATTTTCGCTGTGTGATCACGGCTGGCGGTCACCAAATGACGGCCATCGGCACTAAAGGTGGCTGATATGACCCAACGATTATGGGAAATGGTCGTTTTTTCTTTCCATGATCCATCGGCCTCCCGGGCACAGATTTTCACAGTACTATCCAAACTGGCGGTCACTAGATGGCGGTTATCGGTGCTTAGAGTAGCTGTCTCCACATCGTGACGATGGATAATGGTTGCTTTTTTCACCAGGTGGAATTTTTTACATTGAGACATCAGTTTACTCTTGTTAAAAAGGACCAGAGCATGAAAATAAGCGCTATCTCGATGTTTTACGAGTGACTCGACAGTGTCTTCATTCGCAGACGGCTTAAGCCAGTCACGGAGTTGTTGCTCATCTTTTGCCGTAACGAGGGTCTTTAGTTGATATTGGTATGGTGAAGGAAATCGGCGAATCCATGCTCTTTCCAGAGCTTTATCGTTTTCAACAAGATCGCGAAGATATTTGCATACCGTTACTAAACGGGTAATCTCTCGAAGACCCAAATAGCGAATAACCATAGATTTTGTTTCGTTGGGCAAACAGAAGAATAAAGATTGATTTTGGTCATATACAGTAATGTCCCTTCCTGCACTGACACCCATTGGTGCTTCCTCCGGTTCAGGCTGCCTGGGTGTTGGCGGGTTTGAAACGTCGGTGCTTAAATGGCTGTTCATTGGGTCCATGCCCGATTCCTCAACGGCTTCAAAGTCAATATTTATCCTCCCATAGAAAAGGAGGCTCAAAATGGATCAGGTCTGTTAGAGTCGGCTTTGTAATGGAAGTTCAAAATATTGAAGTCTTTACACTCATTAGCTCATCAAAATTTCCGCAGTTCAGTGATTCTTACCTTGTGATCATCACTGACGGTCAACACATGTCGGCCATCGGGGCTGAAGGTAGCTAAGGAGATCCCCTCCTTGTGAGAAATGATGGCTTTTTTTACCCATTTTCCATTGGGTCCCAGACCATAAATTTTTACTTTTTTGCCATCATAGGCAGTCGTCAACACATGGGAACCATCAGCACTGAAAATGGCTTCTGATAAATAACCTTTTTTCTGGCAAATAATGGTTTTTCTCTCCCATGATCCATCTTCCCGCAGGCCATAGATTAATACCTTGTTATCAGTTCCATTAATCGCCAGATGGCGGCCATCGGGGCTGAAGGTGGCTGAGTGCATGCCCTTCTTGCGCTTCTTGCGAGAAATGCCGGCTTTTCTCACCCATGATCCGGCGGCCTTCTGGTTATGGGCTTTTGCCGTGTTATCTTCACTGGCGCTTACCAGATGGCGGCTATCGGCGATGAGGCTGGCTGAGTGGATCGCATCATCATGAAAAATTCTGACTTTATAGCCACTGATGACGGTCACCAAATAGCAGCTATCGGGGCTGAATGAGGCTGAGCAGACAGTATTGTCATGAACAATTGTGGCTGTTTCTCTCCATGATCCATCGTCCTGCAGGTCACAGATTTTCGCCGAACGATCTTCAGCGGTGGTGACCAGGCGGCGGCTATCGGCACTGAAGCTGGCTGAGAAGACCATGCCCTCATGGCTAATGGTGGCTTTTACGCCCCAGGATCCATCCTCCTCCTGGCCATAGATTGTCACCGTGTTATTTGAACTCACTATCAACAAATGACGGCTATCTGAGCTGAAGCTGTATGACTTGATCGTACCCTCATGTTTAAAAGCGGCCTTTTCTTCCCAGGCTCCACTGGTCTCCTGACCATGGATTTTCACCGATTCATAATGACTGGCAGTCAACAGATAGCGGCCATCGGGGCTGAAGGTGGCTAAGATCGGAGCCTCATGGGAAATGGTGGATTTTACTTCCCATGATCCATCATCCTGCTGAACATGGATTTTCGCAACTTTAAGGTTATTTCCATCGGAAATCAGAAAATGCCGGGTATCGGAGTTGAAGCTGGCTGATAAGACCAGACCATTAAGGTTAATAGTGTCTTTTGCTTCCCAGGATCCATCGGTCTTCTGGCCACAGATTTTCAACGTAAAATCATAACTGGCGGTCATCATAAAGCGGCCATCGGCGTTGAAGCTGGCTATGGTGATCTTTCTGAAATGAGTGGTTTTGATTCTATTAACCGACTTGAATTGTTCACATTCAGACATCAGTTTACTGTTGTTGAAAAGAAGCAGAGCAGGAAAATAAGTACTCAGCCGTTGTTTTATGATTGGCTCGACAATGCCCTGAGGTGCAAAAGGGCTCAACCAGTCACGGAGTTGTTGCTCATCTTTTGCTTTAACGATGGTCTCTAGTTGATATTGGTGTGGTGAAGAAAATTGGCGATACCAGGCTCTTTCCAGAAGTTTATCTTTTTCAATAAGATCGCGAAAATATCTGCATACCTTTTTTAAATGGGTAATTTCGCGAAAACCCAAATAGCGAAAAATCATAGATTTTGTTTCGTTGGGCAAATAGAGTAATAAAGATTTATTTTGTTCACATACGGTAACGTCCCTGCCTGCACTGACACTCGTTGGTCCTTCCTCCAGTCGAGGATGCTTGGGTTTTGGCGGGCGTGAAACGTCGATGCTGGAATTGCTTTTCATAGGGTCCATGCCCGATTCCTCCCTGGTTCCAAAGTCATTATTTTTCCTTGCATAGAAAAGTACATTTAAAATGTATTAGTTCTATTAGAGTCGGTTTTGTAATGGAAGTTCAAACTATTGAAGTCAGTGGAATTAAGAAAATGAAGAGTCCTGGTCCGGGAAAATTCATTTCTGCAAAAAGCATTTCTGTCTGATAGCCGTCTGCAGTCAATGGGTTTTACACTCATTAGCTCATCAAGGTTTCTGCAGTTCAGTGATTCTTACCTTGTAATCATCACTGACGGTCAACACATGTCGGCCATCGGGGCTGAAGGTAGCTGAGGAGATGCCCTCTTCGTGAGAAATGATGGCTTTTTTTACCCATGTTCCCTTGGGACCCAGACCATAAATTTTTGCCATTTTGTCATTATCGGCCCAGGTCACCAGATGGGTACCATCAGGACTGAAGGTGGCTTCTGAGAAATAACCTTTGTGGTAAATGATGGTTTCTTTCTTCCATGATCCATCTTCCTCCAGGCCATAGATTATTACCTTGTTATCAGTGCCGTTAATTGCCAGATGCTGGCCATCGGGGCTAAGGGTGGCTGAGTGGATGTCCTTCTTGTTAGAAATGGTGGCTTTTTTCACCCATGATCCGGCTGCCTTCTGGTTACCGGCTTTTGCCGTGTTATCTTCTCTGGCGTTTACCAGGTGGCGGCTATCGGCGATGAAGCTGGCTGGGTAATTCGCATCATCATGAAAAATTCTGACTTTTCTTTGAGTGACGGTCACCAAATAGCAGCTATCGGGGCTGAATGTGGTTGAGAAGACAGTATCGTCATGAACAATTGTGGCTGTTTCTCTCCATGATCCATCGTCCTGCAGGTCACAGATTTTCGCCGTACGATCATCAGCGGTGGTGACCAGGCGGCGGTTATCGGCGCTGAAGGTGGCTGAGAAGATCTTACCCTCATGGGTAATAGTGGCTTTTACATCCCAGGAAGCATCGTCCTGCAGACCATAGATTGTCACAGTGTTATATGAACTGGCGATCAACAAATGACGGCTATCTGAGCTGAAGCTGAACGACATGATCCTATTATCATGTTTAAAAGCGGCTTTTTCTTTCCATAATCCATCGGTCTCCTGACCATGGATTTTCACCAAATTATACTGATTGACGGTCAACAGATAGCGGTCATCGGGGCTGAAGGTGGCTGAAATGATACTACCCTCCTGGGGGATGGTAGCTTTTACTTTCCATGATCCATCGCTCTCCTTAACATGGATTTTCGCAGTCTCAGAGTTATCTCCATCGGAAGTCAGAAGATGACAGGTATCAGAGCTGAAGCTGGCCGCAAAGAGTGGACCACCAGGGTTAATAGTGTCTTCTGCTTCCCATGATCCATCGGTCCTACGGTCACAGATTGTCAACGAACCATCGTCGTCACTGGCCATGATAAAGCTGGCATTAGCGCTGAAGCTGGCTATGTAAACCTCGTCAAAATGGGTGATTTCGTTTTTTTTCACTAACTTGAATTTTTCACATTCAGACATCAGACTGCTGTTGTTAAAAAGAAGCAGAGCAGGAAAATAAGTACTCAGTCGTTGTTTTACCATTGATTCGACAGTGCCCTGAGGTGCAAAAGGACTCAACCAATCACGGAGTTGTTGCTCATCTTTTGACTTAACGATGGTCTTTAGTTGATTTTGATGTGGTGAAGAAAATCGGCGATACCAGGCTTTTTCCAGAAGTTTATGGTTTTCAACAAGATCGCAAAAATATCTGCATACCTCTTTTAGGCGGGTAATCTCTCGAAAGCCCAAGTAGCTGATAATCATAGTTTTTTTTTCGTCGGGCAAACAGAAGAATAAAGATTGGTTTTGGTCATATACAGTAACGTCCCTGCCTGCACTGACACCCGTTGGTGCTTCCTCCGGTACAGGTTGCCCGGGTGTTGGCGGGTTTGAAACGCCGATGCTGGAATGGCTGTTCATGGGATCCATACCCGATTCCTCCCTGGTTCCAAAGTCATTATTTATCCTTGCGTAGAAAAGGACATTTTCAAAATGGATTCGATATTTAGAGTTGGTTTTGTAGCGGGAGTTCATAACATTGAGGTCAGTGAAACTAAGAAAACCTGAGCTCAATGCAAAAAAACAGAGTCCTGATCCCGGGAAATGATAGAAAGAAACATTTCATTAAGAGCCCACTGCAAAAATTGCCATCGAGCTTTTGATATAACGCTGTTTGCTGATAGGTTCCGAGAAAAAATACATTCATTCGATCATCAATCGTTCTTCCATAGTTCGGTGATTCTCATCTTGTGATCTCCACTGGCGGTCACCAGATGTCGGCCATCGACGCAGAAGGTGGCTGAGATGACGGCTTTATCGTGTACGACGGTGGCTTTTTTTACCCAAGATCCATCCTTCCCCAGACCATAAATTTGCGCGGTGTTATCGTCACAGGCGGTCACCACAAGGCAACCATCGGCACTGAAGGTGGCTGATCGGACCCTATCTTTGTGGGCTATGGTGGCTTTTTTTACCCAGGATCCACCGGCCTCAAGTCCATAGATTTTCGCTGTTTTATCAAAACTGGCGGTCACTAAATGGCGGCCATCGGCACTGAACCCGGCTGACGTGATATGATCATTGTGTTCAATGATGGCTTTTTTTGCCCATGATCCGGGGTTCTCCTGACTATAGACTTGCGCCGTATTATCATCTCTTCCGGTCACCAGATGGCAACCATCGGCGCTGAACTTGACAGAGTAGAAAAAAATATCATGAGAAATCGTGGTTATTTCTTTCCATGATCCATCGTCCAGCAGGCCACATATTTTCGTTGTATTATCGGAACTGACGGTTGCAAGATGGCGGCAATCGTCGCTGAAGATGTATGAGTGGACAAAATTATTATGGTTAATGGTGGCTTTGACTTCCCATGACCCAATGGTCTCCTGACCGTAGATTTTGATAGTGCTGTGTCCAACGCATATCAAAACATGACAACCATCGGAGCTGAGGCAGGCCCAATCGACACTACCCGGATCAGCAATGGTGGCTTTTGCTTGCAATGAGCCATCGTCCTCCAGACCATAGATTGTCGCAACGTCAGATGTATTGACAACCAGCAGATGACAGCCATTGGCGCTGAAGCTGGCCAATCTGATCGGAGTATCACAGTTAATAATGTGTTTTGCTTCCCATGATCCATCGGTCTTCTGGCCATAGACTTTCAGCGTATCGGAACTGGTGGTCAACGCATGGTGACCATCAGCACTGAAGGTGGCTGAGAAGACCCGAAAATTATGGGCAATGGTGGCTTTTGCTTCCCATGATCCATCCTCCTTCATACCATAGATTTCCACCCTGAAACGACTGACGGTCAACACATGTCGGTTATCGGTGCTGAAAAAGGCTTCATAGATCCAACCATTCATGGGAGTGGAGGCTTTTACTTTCCATGATCCATCGGTCTCCTGACTACAGATCTTCACTGTACCATCTTCACTGGTGGTCACTAAGTGGCGGCTATTGGCGCTTAAGGTGACTACAAAGATATCATCAGGATGATGGGTAATTTCGATCTTTGTCTGTAAGTTAAATGTTTCACATTGGGACATCAGTTTACTGTTATTGAAAAGGAGCAGAGCAGGAAAAGAAGTACTCTTTTGTTGTTTTACGAGTGATTCGACAGTGTCCTTATTCGCAAACGGTTTCAACCAGTCACAGAGTTGTTGCTCATTTTTTGCGGTAGCGATGTTCTCCAGTTGATATTGGTGTGGTGAAGGAAACCGGCGATACCAGGCTCTTTCCAGAGCGTTATGGTTTTCAACAAGATCGCGAAGGTATCTGCATACCTTTGCTAAACGGGTAATCTCCCGAAAACCCAGATAGCGAATAATCATGGTTTTTGATTCGTCGGGCAAAGAGAAGAATGAAGATTGATTTTGGTTATATGCAGTAACATCGCTGCCTGCAAGGGTGCCCGTTGGCGCTTGCTCGAGTCGAGGCTGTTTGGGTGTTGGTGAGAGTGAACCGTCATTGCTGGAATTATTGTTCAAAGGGGTCATGTGCAGCTCCTCCAGAGCTTCAGAGTCAATATTTATCCGCGCGTAGAAAAGGACATTCGAAATGGATAACTCTGGTTTCCATGCTTTCAGGCCCAGCGGTTCCCCGTGTGGGAATGAGTGATTCGATCTGTTTGACTCGGTTTTGTCATGGAAGTTCAATCTATTGATATAACGCTGTTTGCTAATCGGCTCAGAGTAAAAATACGTTCATCCGATCATCAATCGTTCTTCGATAGCTCAGTGATTCTCACCTTGTGATCTTCACTGGCAGTCACCAGGTGTCGGCCATCGACGCAGAAGGTGGCTGAGATGACGGCTTTATCGTGTACAACGGTGGTTTTTTTTATCCATAATCCATCCTTCCCCAGACCATAAATTTGCGCGGTGTTATCCTCACTGGCGGTCACCACAAGGCAACCATCGGCGCTGAAAGTGGCGGATCGGACCTTATCTTTGTGGACTATGGTGGCTTTTTTTACCCAGGATCCATCGGCCTCATGGCCATAGATTTCCGCTGTTTTATCATAACTGGCGGTCACTAAATGGCGGCCATCGGCACTGAACCCGGCTGACGTGATATGATCACTGTGTTCAATGGCGGCTTTTTTTACCCATGAACCAGGGGTTTCCTGACTATAGACTTGCGCCGTTTTATCATCACCGATGGTCACCAGATGACGACCATCGGCGCTGAACTTGACAGAGTGGACAAAACGATCGTGATAAATCGTGGTTATTTCTTTCCATGATCCATCGTCCTGCAGGTCACATATTTTCGCTGTATTATCGAAACTGGCGGTTGCAAGATGGCGGCAATCGTCGCTGAAGGAGTGTGAGTGAGCAAAATTATTATGGTTAATGGTGGCTTTGACTTCCCATGACCCAGTGGCTTCCTGACTGCAGATTTTCAAAATTTCATGTCCAATGCGGATCAGCGCATAACGGCCATCAGAGCTGAGGCAGGCCCAATTGACACCATCCGGATCAGTAATGGTGGCTTTTGCTTGCAATGATCCATCGACCTCCAGATCATAGATTGTCGCAACGTCAGATGCATTGACAACCAACAGATGACGACCATCGGCGGTGAAGTTGGCCAACCTGATCGGAGTATCACAGTTAATAATGTATTTTGCTTCCCATGATCCATCGGTATTCTGGCCATAGATTTTCAGCGTATTATCCATACTGGCGGTCAACGCATGGCGACCATCAGCACTGAGTGCGGCTGAGAGGACCCAACGATTATGGGAAATGGTGGCTTTTGCTTCCCATGATTCATCCTCCTTCATACCATAGATCACCGCCTTGCGACGACTGATGACCAACAGATGGCGGCTATCGGCGCTGAAAACGGCTTTTTTGACCCAACCATTATCGGAAGTGGAGGCTTTTACTTTCCATGATCCATCGCTCTCCTGGCTACAGATCTTCACTGTATTATCCAAACTGGCGGTCACCAGGTGGCAGCCATCGGCGCTTGAAGTGACTGCTAAGATTTTGCTGTGATGGGTAACTTCGTTTTTTGCCTCTAAGTTAAATGTTTCACATTGAGACATCAGTTTACTGTTGTTAAAAAGGAGCAGAGCAGGAAAACAAGTACTCTTTTGCTGTTTTACGAGTGACTCGACAGTGTCTTTATTCGCAAACGGCTTCAACCAGTCACGGAGTTGTTGCTCATCTTTTGTAGTAGCTATGGTCTTTAGTAGATGTTGGTGTGGGGAAGGAAACCGGCGATACCATTCTCTTTCCAGAGTTTTATGGTTTTCTAAAAGGTCGCAAAGATATTTGCATACCTTTGCTAAACGGGTAATCTCCCGGAAACCCAGATAGTGAATAATCTTGGTTTTTATTTCATCGGGCAAACGGAAGAATGAAGATTGATTTTGGTTATATGCAGTAACATCCCTGCCTGCAACGATGCCCGTTGGCGCTTGCTCGAGTCGCAACTGCACAGGTGTTGGCGAGAGTGAACCGTCATTGCTGGAATTGTTGTTCAAAGGGTTCATGAGCAGCTCCTCCAGAGCTCCAGAGTCAATATTTATCCCCATAGAAAAGGACATTCAAAATGGATTCGATCTTTATAGACTCGGTTTTGTCATGAAAGTTCAAACTATTGAGGTCATTGGCATTAAGAAGACGAAAGCCAGGCACTGTTAACAAAAATATGCGCCATGGGCAGGCGGTTACGAACAACCAGCCTTTCAGGATGCCATCGGGTTATGCGGGTCGTGGAGTACAGATTGAAGTAGCAGGCACCAGCCCGGTGCGGCAACTGCAAGCGGCGCAGAGTGTGAGTGAGTTGGCTTAAACATGAAAGTACCAGTTTACCGCCAGTACGGAAGCAATGGTCAGCAGGGCGCTGCCAAAGGTGACAAGGTATTGCAGGTTGATGGTGGTGTGGATTTCGGTTTTCAGTTCGGCGTATGCCCTGATGCTGTCCATTTTCACTTCGTAGTAGCGGGCGTCTGACTCGGCTTTCCTGATTGACCCTCCGGCCAGTGCCGAGGATCAACTTGGAGAATGATAGAAAGACATTAGTTCAGTGATTCTCACCATGTGATCTTCACTGGCGGTCACCAGGTGTCGGCCATCGACGCAGAAGGTGGCTGAGATGACGGCTTCATCGTGTACAACGGTGGCTTTTTTTACCCATGATCCGTCCTTCCCCAGACCATAAATTTGCGCGGTGTTATCCTTACTGGCGGTCACCACAAGGCAACCATCGGCACTGAAGGTGGCTGATCGGACCCAATCTTTGTGGACTATGGTGGCTTTTTTTACCCAGGATCCACCGGCTTCACGGCCATAGATTTTCGCTGTTTTATCATAACTGGCGGTCACCAAATGGCGGCTATCGGCGCTGAACCCGGTTGAGATGATCCTCTCATTGTGTTTAATGGTGGCTTCTTCTACCCATGATCCAGGGGTCTCCTGACCATAGACTTTCACAGTAATATCATCACTTCCGGTCATCAGACGGCGACAATCAGCGCTGAACTTGAGAGAGTAGAAAAAATGATTATGAGAAACCGTGGTTATTTCTTTCCATGATCCATCATCCTGCAGGTCAAATATTTTCGCTGTATTATTGGAACTGGCGGTTGCAAGATGGCGGCAATCGTCGCTGAAGCAGTGTGAGTTGGCAAAATTATTATGGTTAATGGTGGTTTTTACTTTCCATGACCCGGCCTCCTGACCGTAGATTTTCAAAGTGTTAGGTCTAAAGCGGATCAACGCATGGCGGCCATTGGAGCTGAGGCAGGCCCAATTGACACCATTTGGATCAGCAATGGTGACTTTTGCTTCCAATGATCCATCGTCCTCCAGACCATAGAATGTCGCAACATCAGATGTATTGACAACCAACAGATGTCGGCCATCGGCGCTGAAACTGGCCAATCTGGTCGAAGCATCACAGTTAACAATGTATTTTGCTTCCCATGATCCATCGATCTTCTGGCCATAGATTTTCAGCGTATTATCCAAACTGGTGATCACCACATGACGACCATCAGCACTGAATGTGGCTGAGATGAGCCAGGGATTATGGGAAATGTTGGCTTTTGCTTCCCATGATCCATCCTCATTCATACCATAGATTCCCACCCTAAGACGACTGACGACCAACACATGGCGGTTATCGGTACTGAAAATGGCTTTTTGGACCCAACCATTATCGGGAGTGAAGGCTTTTACTTTCCATGATCTATCGGTCTCCTGGCTGCAGATCTTCACTGTATTATCCAAACTGGCGGTTACTAAGTGGCGGCCATCGGCGCTTAAGGTGGCTATTGAGATTTCGTCAGGATGGGTAATTTCGGTTTTTGTCTTTAAGTTAAATGTTTCACATTGAGACATCAGTTTACTGTTGTTGAAAAGGAGCAAAGCAGGAAAATAAGTACTCTTTTGTTGTTTTACGAGTGACTCGACAGTGTCCCTGTTCGCAAACGGCTTCAACCAATCACGGAGTTGTTGCTCATCTTTTGTCGTAGCGATGGGATTTAGTTGATACAGGTGTGGTGAAGGAAACCGTCGATACCAGGCTCTTTCCAGAGCTTTATGGTTTTCAACAAGATCGCGAAGGTATTTGCATACCTTTGCTAAATGGGTAATCTCCCGAAAATCCAGATAGCGAATAATCATGGTTTTTGATTCGTCGGGCAAACCAAAGAATGAAGATTGATTTTGGTTATATGCAGTAACATCCCTGCCTGCAACCATGCCCGTTGGCACCTGCTCGAGTCGAGGCTGCTCAGGTGTTGAACCGTCATTACCGGAATTATTGTTCAAAGGGGTCATGAGCAGCTCCTTCAGAGCTTCAGAGTCAGTATTTATCCTCACATAGAAAAGGACATACAAAATCGATAACTCTGGTTCCCATGCCGTGGGAACGAGTTGTTAAATTGATTCGATCTGTTTGACTCGGTTTTGTCATAGAAGTTCAAACTATTGATATAACACTGTTTGCTAATCGGTTCTGAGCAAAAAGACGTTCATTCGTAGATCAATCGTTCTTCCAGTTCAGTGATTCTCACCGTGTAATCTTCACTGGCAGTCACCAGGTGTCGGCCATCGACGCAGAAGGTGGCTGAGATGAGGGCTTTATCGTGTACAACGGTGGCTTTTTTTAGCCATGATCCATCCTTGCTTAGACCATAAATTTGCGCGGTATTATCCTCACTGGCGGTCACCACAAGGCAACCATCGGCACTGAAGGTGGCGGATAGGACCTTATCTTTGTGGGTTATGGTGGCTTTTTTTACCCAGGTTCCATCGGCCTTACGGCCATAGATTTTTGCCGTTTTATCATGACTGGCAGTCACTAAATGGCGGCCATCGGCGCTGAACATGGCTGCGGTGATATACTCATTGTGTTCAATGGTGGCTTCTTCTACCCATGATCCAGGTGTCTCCTGACTACAGATTTTCGCCTTGTTATCATAACTTTTGGTCACCAGATGGCAGCCATCGACGCTGAACTTGGCAGAGAGAACAAAGTCGTGATGAGAAATCCTGGTTGTTTCTTTCCATGATCCATCGTCCTGCAGTTCACATATTATTGCTGTATTATCGTAACTGCCGGTTGCAAGATGGCGGCAATCTTCGCTAAGAGAGATTGAGCTGAGACCACTATTATGGGTAATGGTGGCTTTTGTTTCCCATGACCCGTCCTCCTGACTATAGATTTTTAAAGTCATCCATCCATCGCAGAACAACGCATGACGGCCATTGGAGCTGAGGCAGGCCCAGCTGTTACTACCCTCATCAGGAAGGGTGGCTTCTAATTCCCATGATCCATCGTCCTCCTGACCATAGATTGTCGCAACGCCAGATGTGCTGACAACCAACAGATGACGGTTATCGTCGCTGAAGCTGGCCGACCTGTTCGGAGTATCACAGTTAATAATGTATTTTACTTCCCATGATCTATCGTTATTCTGGCCATAGATTTTCAGCGTATTATCCACAATATCCACATTATTCAAACCGGCGGTCAACACATGGCGACTATCAGCACTGAAGGTGGCTGAGAAGGTCGTACGATTATTGGGAATGGTGTCTTTTGCTTCCCAGGATCCATCCTCGTTCATACTATAGATTTCCGCCGTGAAGCGACTGACGACCAGCACATGCTGGTTATCGGCGCTGAAAAAGGCTTCATTGACCCAACCATTCCTGGGAATGGAGGCTTTTACTTTCCATGATCCATCGGTCTCCTGGCTACAGATCTTCAATGTATCATTTGAACAGGCGGTCACCAGGTGGCGGCTATCGGCGCTTAAGGTGGCTTTTAAGATTCTTTCAGGATGGGCAATTTCGATTTTTGTCTTTAAGTCAAATGTTTCACATTGAGACATCAGCTTACTGTTGTTGAAAAGGAGCAGAGCAGGAAAGTAAGTACTCTCATGTTTTTGTACGAGTGACTCGACAGTGTCCATATTCGCAAACGGCTTCAACCAGTCACGGAGTTGTTGCTCACCTTTTGTGGTAGCTATGGTCTTTAGTAGATATTGGTGTGGTGAAGGAAACCGTTGATACCAGGCTCTTTCCAGAGCCTCATTGTTTTCAACAAGATCGCGAAGGTATTTGCAAACCCTGGTTAAACAGGTAATCTCCCGAAAACCCAAATAGCAGATAATCAAGTTTTTTGTTTCATCGGGCAAACAGAATAATGCAGATTGCTTTTGGTTATACAAAGTAACGTCCCTGCCTGCACTGACACCTGTTGGTGCTTCTTCTCGCCGAAGTTGCCTGATTGGCAAGAGTGAACCGTCATCGCTGGAATTGTTGTTCAAAGGGTTCATGAGCAGCTCCTCCCTGAGCTTCAGAGTCAATATTTGTCCCCGCACAGAAACATAGAATAAGGACATTCAAAATGGATTCGATCTACAATAGAGTCGATTTTGTCATGAAAGTTCAAACTATTGAGGTCAGTGGCATTAAGAAAAAGAAGAGCCCTGATCCGGGAAAAGGATAGAAAGGCATTTTTTTATTGAGAGCCCAGTGCAAAAATTGCCAACGGCCTTTTGGTAATACCTTCATTCGATCATCAATCGTTCTTCAATAGTTCTGTGATTCTCATCTTGTGATCTTCACTGATGGTCACCACATGTCGGCCATCGGCGCAGAGGTCGGCTGAAATGACTCTGTCATTGTGTTGAATGGTGGTTTTTTTTACCCAGGATCCATCCTCACTCAGACCATAAATTTGCGCCGTGTGATCCTTACTGGCGGTCACCACAAGGCAACCATCGGCACTGAAGGTGGCCGATAGGACCCAGCCTTTGTGGACAATGGTAGTTTTTTTTACCCAGGCTCCACCGGCCTCTCGGCCATAGATTTTCGCCGTTTTATCATGACTGGCGGTCACCAAATAGCGGCCATCGGCACTGAACTCAGTTGAGATGATCCTCCCATTGTGTTTAATGGTGGTTTCTTCTACCCATGATCCGGGGGTCTCCTGACCACAGACTTTCGCCGTATTATCATCACTTCTGGTCACCAGATGGCGACCATCGGCGCTGAATTTGACTGAGAAGACAAAACGATCATGAGAAAACCTGGTCATTTCTTTCCATGATCCATCATCCTGCAGGTCAAGTATTTTCACTGTATTATCTGAACTGGTGGTTGCAAGATGGCGGCAATCGTCGCTGAAGGAGTATGAGTTGGCAAAATTATTATGGTTAGTGGTGGCTTTTACTTCCCATGAACCAATGGCCTCCTGACCGTAGATTTTCAAAGTGTTTGGTATAACGCGGATCAGCGCATGACGGCCATCGGAGCTGAGGCAGGCCCAATTGACACCACCCGGATCAGTAATGGTGGCTGTTACTTGCCATGATCCATCGTCCTCCAGGCCGAAGATTGTCGCAACGTCATATGTATTGACAACCAACAGATGACGGCCATCGGCGCTGAAACTGGCCGACCTGATCGAAGCATCACAGTTAATAATATATTTTGCTTCCCATGATCTATCAGTCTTCTGGCCATAGGTTTTCAGCGTATTATCGCAACTGGCGATCAACACATGGCGACCATCAGCACTGCAGGTGGCTGAAATGACCGAACTATTATCGGTAATGGTGGCTTTGACTTCACATGATCCGTCCTCGTTCATACCATAGATTCCCACCCCGAAACGACTGACGACCAACAGATGGCGGCTATCGGCGCTGAAAATGGCTTCTTTGAACCAACCATTATTGGAAGTGGAGGCTTTTACTTTCCATGATCCATCGGTCCTCTGGCTACAGATCTTCACTGTATTATCCAAACTGGCGGTCACTATGTGGCGGCCATCGGCGCTTAAGGTGACTGCAAAGATATCATCAGGATGGGTAATTTCGGTCTTTGTCTCTAAGTTAAATGTTTCACATTGAGACATCAGTTTACTGTTGTTGAAAAGGAGCAGAGCAGGAAAATAAATACTCTTTTGTTGTTTTACGAGTGACTCGACAGCGTCCTTATTCGCAAACGGTTTCAACCAATCACAGAGTTGTTGCTCAGCTTTTGTCGTAGCGATGGTCTTGAGTTGATATTGGTGTGGTGAAGGAAACCGGCGATACCAGGCTCTTTCCAGAACTTTATGGTTTACAACAAGATCGCGAAGATATCTGCATACCTTTGTTAAACGGGTAATCTCCCGAAAACCCAGATAGCGAATAATCATGGTTTTTGATTCGTCGGGCAAACAGAAGAATAAAGATTGATTTTGGTCATATGCAGTAACATCCCTGCCTGCAACGATCCCCGTTGGCGTTGGCTCGAGTCGAGGCTGCTTAGGCGTTGGTGAGAGTGAACCGTCATTACTGGAATTATTGTTCAAAGGGTTCATGAGCAGCTCCTCCAGAGCTTCAGAGTCAATATTTATCCTCACATAGAAAAGGACATTCAAAATGGATTCGATCTACATAGAGTCGATTTTTTCATGGAAGTTCAAACTATTGAGGTCAGTGCCATTAAGAAAACGAAAGTCAGGCACTGTTAAACATGAAAGTACCAGTTTACGGCCAGTACGGAAGCGATGGTTAGCAGGGCGCTGCCAAAGGTGACAAGGTATTGTCGGTTGATGGTGGTGTGGATTTCGGTTTTTAGTTCGGCGTATGCCTTGGTGCTGTCCACTTTCAGTTCGTGGTAGCGGGCGTCAGAGTCGGCTTTCACTTCGTAGTAGCGGGCGTCAGACTGGGCTTTAAGTTCTTTGAAGTGGGCGTCAGACTCGGCTTTAAGTTCTTTGAAGTGGGCGTCTGATTCGGCTTTAAGTTTTTCGTAGCGGGCATCAAACTTGGCATTTTGTTTTTCGTAGTGGGCGTCTGACTCAGCTTTCTGTTGTTTGAATTCGGTATCAAACTTGTCATTCATGTCGGCCATTTTTTGGCTGAAGTGTGCCTGATGCTGCAAGATGGCCTCTTGCATGATCAGCACGTCTTTCTTGCTGGCGTTGTGGTCCGGGTCGAGGGAGGCACTGACTTTTGCCGCCAGCTCCTCACTGATGCCGATGTTTTTCAGTTCGTTGAACAGCGTGTCCGTCACATTCAGCTCCTGTTAACCGATGGAAGAGGCTGAAGCATAGACCATGGATGAACAAACTACCTGGGCTGATTGATCCTCTGGCCAGTGCCGAGGATCAACCGAGAGCCCAGTGCAAAAATTGCCATCGGGCTTTTGATAAAAAGCTGTTTGCTGATCGGTTCAGATTGAAAATACGTTCATTCGATCATCAAAATCTTCTTCCATAGTTCAGTGATTCTTACCCTGTGATCTTCACTGGTAGTAACTACATGTCGGCCATCGGCGCAGAAGGTGGCTGAGATAACTGCTTCATTGTGTACAACGGTGGCTTTTTTTACCCATGATCCATCCTTCCCCAGACCATAAATTTGCGCCGTTTTATCCTTACTGGCAGTCACCACAAGGCAACCATCGGCACTGAAGGTAGCGGATCGGACCTTATCTGTGTGGACTATGGTGGCTTTTTTTACCCAGAATCCACCGGCCTCACGGCCATAGATTTTCGCTGTTTTATCAAAACTGGCAGTCACTAAATGGCGGCCATCGTCGCTGAACCTGGTTGTGGTGATCCACCCATTGTGTTTAATGATGGTTTTTTTTACCCATGATCCAGGGGTCTCCTGACCATAGACTTGCACCGTTATACGATCACTTCGGGCCATCAGATGGCGACCATTGGCGCTGAACCTGACAGAGTAGATAGAACTGTCATGAGAAACTGTGGCTATTTCTTTCCATGATCCATCGTCCTGCAGGTCACATATTTTGGCTGTATTATCGAAACAGCCGGTTGCAAGATGGCGGCAATCGTCACTAATGGTGGTTGAGTTGACAATATCATTATGGGTAATGGTGGCCTTGACTTCCCATGATCCAATGGCTTCCTGACCGTAGATTTTCAAAGTGTAATGTCCAACCTGGATCAACGCATGACGGCCATCGGAGCTGAGGCAGGCCCAATTGACACCACTCTCACCATTAAGGTTGGCTTTTACTTCCCATGACCCATCGTCTTTCTGACCATAGATTATAGGAGCGTAAGATGAAGTAAGGACCAACAGACGACGGCCATCGGCGCTGAAGCTGGCCGACAAGATCGAAAGATCACAGTTGATATTGTATTTTACTTCCCATGATCCATCGGTCTTCTGGCCGTAGATTTTCAGCGTATTATTGAAACTGGCGGCCAACACATGGCGACCATCAGCACTGAATGTGGGTGAAATGACCGAACCATTATGGGAAAGGGTGGCTTTTGCTTCCCAGGATCCATCCTCATTCACACTATAGATTCCCGCCCTGAAACTACTGACGACCAACACATGCCGATTATCGGCGCTGAAAATGGCTTCTTTGGCCCAACCATTGACGGAAGTGGAGGCTTTTACTTCCCATGATCCATCGGTCTCCTGGCTAAAGATCTTCACTGTATTGTTCAAACTGACGGTCACTAAGTGGCGGCCATCGCCGCTTAAGGTGACTGCAAAGATATTATTAGAACGGGTAATTTCGGTCTTTGTCTCTAAGTCAAATGTTTCACATTGAGACATCAGTTTGCTGTTGTTGAAAAAGAGCAGAGCAGGAAAATAAGTACTTTTTTGTTGTTTTACGAGTGACTCGACAGCATCCATAATCGTAAACGGTTTCAACCAGTCACGGAGTTGTTGTTCATCTTTTGTCGTAGCGATGGTCTTGAGTTGATATTGGAGTGGTGAAGGAAACCGGCGACACCAGGCTCTTTCCAGAGCGTTATGGTTTTCAACAAGATCGCGAAAATATTTGCATACCCTTACTAAACGGGTAATCTCCCGAAAACCCAGATAGCGGATAATCGTGGTTTTTGATTCGTCGGGCAAACAAAAGAATGAAGATTGATTTTGGTTATATGCAGTAACATCCCTGCCTGCAACCATGCCTGTTGGCACTTGCTCGAGTCGGGGCTGCTCAGGTGTTGGTGAGAGTGAACCGTCATTGCTGGTATTATTGTTCAAAGGGGTCATGAGCAGCTCCTCCAGAGCTTCAGAGTTCGCTTTTCAGTTGTTGTATGCATTCCCACGCAGAGCGAGGGTGTCGCAAAACTCTCTCCGGCGTGGGAACGAGTTGTTAGGACTTAGAGAGGACATCCAAAGGACTTAGAGAGGACATCCAAAACTGATTCGATCTATATAGACTCGATTTTGTCATGGAAGTTCAAACTACTGTTCTTCCATAGCTCAGTGATTCTCACCTTGTGATCTTCACTGGCGGTCACCACATGTCGGCCATCGGCGCAGAAGGTGGCTGAGATGACTGCTCTGTTGTGTACAACGGTGGCTTTTTTTACCCATGATCCATCCTTCTTCAGACCGTAAATTTGCGCCGTTTTATCCATACTGGCGGTCACCACAAGGCAACCATCGGCACTGAAGGTAGCGGATCGGACCTTATCTGTGTGGGCTATGGTGACTTTTTTTACCCATGATCCAGCGGCCTCACGGCCATAGATTTGTGCCGTTTTATCATGACTGGCGGTCACCAAATGGCGGCCATCAGCACTGAAGCTGGCTGTGGCGATAATCTCATTGTGTTCAATGGTGGCTTTTTTTACCCATGATCCAGGGCTTTCCTGACTGAAGATTTTCGCCGTTTTATCATCACTTATACTCACCAGATGGCGACCATCGGCACTGAAATCGACAGAGCAGACAAAACGATCGTGATAAATCGTGGCTATTTCTTTCCATGATCCATCGTCCTGCAGGTCACATATTTTCGCTGTATTATCGTAACTGGCGGTTGCAAGATGTTGGCAATCTTCGCTGAAAGTGGCTGAGTTGATAACACGATTATGGATAATGATGGCTTTGATTTCCCATGATCCAGTAGCCTCTTGAGCGCAGATTTTCAAAGTGTTACGTCCAATGCAGAACAACGCATGACGGCCATCGGAGCTGAGGCAGGCCCAGTTGACACGACTCGGATCAGTAATGGTGGCTTTTGCTTCCAATGGTCCATCGTCCTTCTGGCCATAGATTGTCGCAACGTCAGATGTATCGACAACCAACAAATGACGGGCATCGGCGCTGAAACTGGCCGACTTGATCGGAGCATCACAGTTAATAATGTATTTTGCTGTCCATGATCCATCGGTCTTCTGGCCGAAGATTTTCAGAGTCTTGTCGAAACTGGCGGTCAACACATGGCGACCATCAGCACTGAAGGTGGCTGAGACGATCCAACGATTATGGGAAATGGTGGCTTTTGCTTCCCATGATCCATCCTCGTTCATACTATAAATTCCCGCCCAGAGAGTACTGATGACCAACAGATGGCGTTTATCGCTACTGAAAATGGCTTTTTTGACCCAAACACTATCGGGAGTGGAGGCTTTTACTTTCCATGATCCATCGGTCTCCTGGCTGCAGATCTTCACTGTATCATCCAAACTGGCGGTCACTAAGTGGCGGCTATCGGCGCTTAAGGTGGCTACCAAGATTTCGTCAAGATGGGTCATTTCGGTTTTTGTCTTTAAGTTAAATGTTTCACTTTGAGACATCAGTTTACTGTTGTTGAAAAAGAGCAGAGCAGGAAAATAAGTACTCTTTTGTTGTTTTACGAGTGACTCAACAGCGTCCTTATTCGCAAAGGGTTTCAACCAGTCACGGAGTTGTTGTTCATCTTTTGTCGTAGCGATGGTCTTCAGTTGATATTGGAGTGGTGAAGGCAACTGGCGATACCAAGCTCTTTCCAGAGCTTTATGGTTTTCAACAAGATCGCGAAGATGTTTGCATACCTTTGCTAAACGGGTAATCTCCCGAAAACCCAGATAGCGAATAATCTTGGTTTTTATTTCATCGGGCAAACAGAAGAATGAAGATTGATTTTGGTTATATGCAGTAACATCTCTGCCTGCAACCATGCCTGTTGGCACTTGCTCGAGTCGGGGCTGCTTAGGTGTTGAACCGTCATTACTGGAATTATTGTTCAAAGGGGTCATGAGCAGCTCCTCCAGAGCTTCAGAGTCAATATTTATCCCCGCATAGAAAAGGACATTCAAAATGGATTCGATCTACATAGAGTCGATTTTGTAATGGAAGTTCAAAATATTGGGGCCATTGGCATCAAGAAAAATCGCTCTTCAATAGTTCAGTGATTCTCACTTTGTAATCTTCACTGGTGGTCACCACATGTCGGCTATCGGTGCAGAAACTGGCTGTGATAACGGTTTTATTGTGCAGAACGGTGGCTTTTTTTACCCATGTTCCGTCCTTCCCCAGACCATAAATTTGCGCCGTGTTATCCTCACTGGCGGTCGCCACAAGGCATCCATCGGCACTGAAAGTGGCTGATCGGATCCAACCTTCGTGGACAATGGTGGTTTTTTTTACCCACGATCCACCGGCCTCAAGGCCATAGATTTGAGCCGTTTTATCACCACTGGCGGTCACTAAATGACAGCCATCGGCGCTGAACCTGGTTGCGGTGATACTCCCATTGTGTTCAATGATGGCTTCTATTACCCATGTTCCAGGGGTCTCCTGACCATAGACTTTCGCCGTATTATCACCACTGGCGGTCACTAAATGGCGGCCATCGGCGCTGAACTCGACTGAGTAGACAAAACTATCATGAGAAATCGTGGTTATTTCTTTCCATGATCCATCGTCCTGCAGGTCACATATTTTCGCTGTATGATCGAAACTGGCGGTTGCAAGATGGCGGCAATCTTCGCTGAAAGTGGTTGAGCCGATATTATGATTATGGGTAATGGTCGCTTTTACATCCCATGACCCAATGGCCTGCTCACCGCAGATTTTCAAAGTGTTATAACCAATACGGATCAGCGCATGACGGCCATCGGAGCTGAGACGGGCCTGACTGGCACCACTCGTATCTGTAATGGTGGCTTTTGCTTCTAATGACCCATCGTCTTTCAGATCATAGATTGTCGCAACGTCAGATGTATTGACAACCAGCAGATGACGGCCATCGGCGCTGAAGCTGGCAAAAATGACCGGAGTATCACAGTTAATGGTGTATTTTGCTTCCCATGATCCATCGGTATTCTGGCCGAAGATTTTCAGCGTATTATCGAGGCTGACGGTGAATACATGACGACCATCAGCACTGAATGTGGCTGAGCAGATCCAATGATTATGGGCAATGGTGGCTTTTGCTTCCCATGATCCATCCTCCTTCATACCATAGATTTCCGCCCAGAGACGAAAGTCGACCAACACATGGCGGTTATCGGTGCTGAAAATGACCTTTTTGAACGAACCATTATTGGGAGTGGAGACTTGTACTTTCCATGATCCATCGGTCTCCTGGCTACAGATCTTCACTGTACCGTCCAAACTGGCAGTCACTAAGTGGCGGCTATCGGCGCTTAAGGTGGCTGTTAAGATTTTTTCAGGATGGGTAATTTCGGTCTTTGTCTCTAATTTAAATGCTTCACATTGAGACATCAGTTTACTGTTGTTGAAAAAGAGCAGAGCAGGAAAATAAATACTCTTTTGTTGTTTTACGAGTGACTCGACAGCGTCCATATTCGTAAACGGTTTCAACCAGTCACGGAGTTGTTGCTCATCTTTTGTGGTAACGATGGTCTTTAGTTGATACTGGTGTGGTGAAGTAAACCGTTGATACCAGGCTCTTTCCAGAGACTTATGGTTTTCAACAAGATCGCGAAGGTATTTGCATACCTTGGCTAAACAGGTAATCTCCCGAAAACCCAGATAGCGAATAATCATGGTTTTCGTTTCGTCGGGCAAACAAAAGAATGAAGATTGATTTTGGTTATATGCAGTAACATCCCTGCCTGCAACCATGCCCGTTGGCGCTTGCTCGAGTCGAGGCTGCTCAGGTGTTGGCGAGAGTGAACCGTCATTACTGGAATTGTTGTTCAACGGGGTCATGAGCAGCTCCTCCAGAGCTAAAGAGTCAATATTTATCCTCACATAAAAAACACATAAAAAAGGACATTCAAAATGGATAACTCTGGTTCCCATGCACCAGCGTGGGAAACCATACCTGTCTAGTTAGAGAGGACATCCAACGAGTTAGAGAGGGCATCCAAAACTGATTCGATCTGTTTGACCCGGTTTTGTCATGGAAGTTCAAACTATTGAGGTCATTGGCATTAAGAAAAAGAAGAGCCCTGATCCGGGAAAAGGATAGAAAGACATTTTTTTATTGAGAGCCTGGTGCAAAAAATTGCCATCGGGCTTTTGACATAACGCTGTCTGCTAATCGCTTCTGAGCAATAATACGTTCATTCGGTCATCAATCCCTCTTCACCAGTTCAGTGATTCTCGCCGTTTTATCTTTACTGGCGGTCACCACATGTCGGCTATCCATGCTGAATTTGGCTGAGGTGACTGCACTCTTGTGGTTAATGGTGGCTTTTTCTACCCATGACCCACTGCTCCCCAGACCATAAATTTTCGCCGTTTTGTCGCAACTCGCGGTCACCACGAGGCATGCATCGGCGCTGAAAGTGGCTGACAGGACCCAATCGTCGTGGGTGATGGTCACTTTTTCTACCCATGACCCATCGGCCCGGAGGCCATAAATTTTCGACGTATTGTCAGCACTGGCGGTCACCACATGGCAGCAATCGGCGCTGAAATTGGCTGAGATGACTGCCTTATCATGTTGAATGGTGATTTCTTCTTTCCATGATCCATCGCTCTGCAGGCCATGGATTTTTGCCGTTTCATCCTGGCTGGTGGTTACCAGATAAAGGCCATCGGCACTGAATTTGGCTAAGTAAACCGCATCATCGTGGGAAATGGTGGCGACTTCTTCCCATGACCCACTGGTCCGCAGGCTCTGGATTTTTGCCGTCTTATCTCCACTGGCGGTTACCATATGGCGGCCATCTGCACTAAAGGCAGCTGAGAAGACCGTGAGATTATGGGTAATAGTGGCTTTTACTCCCCATAATCCATTGGCCTGCTGACCGTAGATTGCTACATTGTTATCTCCACAGACCAACAAATGACTGCCATCGGAGCTGAAGCTGGCCCAATCGGCCACAGCATGATGGTGAATAATGGCCTCTTCTTCCCATGAACCATCGTCTGCCTGAGCACAGATTTTTGCCGTGCAATCGTCACTGGTGGTTACCAGGCGTTGGCCATCAGCACTGAAGGTGGCTGAGTTGACCCTTCTATTATGGAAAATGGTTTTTTTTACTTCCCATGACCCATCGTCCGCCCGACCACAGATTTTCGCTGTGTGATCACGACTGGCGGTCACCAAGTGACGGCCATCGACACTGAAGGTAGCTGATATGACCCAATTATAATGGTTAATGATGGCTTTTTTTTTCCATGATCCATTGGTCTTCTGGTCACAGATTCGCACCGTATTATCGAGACTTGCGGTCGCGAAATGTCGGCTATCAGCACTAAAGTTGGCCGTGTTGACATCGTCAAAGTGTTTAATTTTGGTTTTTGTCACGGGCTTGAATGTTTCACATCGAGCCATTTGTTTACTGTTGGTGAAAAGGAACAGCGCCGGAAAATAAGCATTATTCCGTTTTTTTACGAGTGACTTTACAGTGCCCTTATTCGCAAACGGCTTCAACCAATCGCTGAGTTGTTGATCATTTTTTGCTGCAAAGATTGTTTTCAGTTGATATTGGTGTGGTGAAGAAAATCGGCGATACCATGCTCTTTCCAGAGCCTTATCTTTTTTTATGAGATGGTGAAAATATCTGCATACCTTTGCTAAACGGGTAATCTCCCGAAAACCTAAACAGCGTATAATCATGGAATGTGTCAGGTCGGACAAATCGAGGAATGAAGGTGTTTTTTGGTCATTTACGGTAACCTGTCTGCCGGCGCTGACACCCGTTGGGATTCCCTCCAGTCGAGGTCGCTTGGGCGTTGGCGCGAGTCGACCGTCAATGCCGGAATTGTTGTTAAGAGGATTCATTCTCGGATCCTTCAAAAATTCAGATTCAGTATTTATCCTTGCCTGGAAAGGACATTCAAAATTGATTAGACCGATTAGACTCGGTTTTATGATGAAAGTTCATAATATTGAGGTCAGTGAAACCAGGAAAAACAGAGCCCTGATTCGGGAAAATGACAGGAAGACATTTTTCTATTGAGAATCCAGTATAAAAATTGCAATCGTGCCCTCTGTACTACGCTGTTATTCGTTCTTCTGAAGTTCAGTAATTCTCGCTGTGTCATCATAGCAGGTGGTGACCACATTTCGGATATCGGGGCTGAAGTTAGCTGAGCTGACTGTTCGTCTGTGTTCAATGATGGCTTTTACCCGCCATGACCCATCGGCCTCCAGACCACAAATTTTTGCTTTACAGTCCCGACTGGTGGTTACCAGATGATGGCCATCAGCACTGAAGGTGGCTGAAAGGACAGGGCCCTCATGGGTAATGTTGGTTTTTTTTGCCCAGGTTCCATCGGTCTGCAGACCATAAATTTTCGCCGTACGATCGTCACTGGCGGTTACCAGATGGCAACCATCGGCACTGAAGATGGCAGAGCAGACCCAATCATTATGGGTAATGGTGGTTATTCTTTCCCATGACCCATCGGACTTCAGGCCATAGATTTTTGCCGTGAAATCCCGGCTTGTGGTTACCAGATGGAGGCAATCGGCGCTGAAGTTGGCTGAGGTGATAAAATTACCATGTTGAATCGTGGCTGTTTTTTTCCATGATCCATCGACCTGCAGGTTAAAGATATTCGCCGTGTAATCGAAACTGGTGGTTACCAGATGGCAGCTATCGGTGCTGAATTTGGCTGAGTGGATTGGGCTATCGTGTGGAATGACGGCTTTTCCTACCCATGATCCAGCGTCTGACTGACAATAGATTTCCAGAGCGAAATTTAAACCGTAGATCGCCAGATGACGGCCATCGGGGCTGAAACTGGCCGAAACGTTCTGACTAATGAGGTGAATAGTGTCCTCCAATTCCCATGATGCATTGTCCACCTGAGCAAAGATTTTCGCCGTATGATCTTCAACGACAATCACCACACGGCGCCCATCTGCACTGAAGTTGGCTGACTTGGCACCGACAACATGGGGAATGATGGCATTTGCTTTCCATGATCCATCGTCCTCCCGACCATAGATATTCACTGTCTTATCATAAATGGTGGCCAACACATGATGGCTATCGGAGCTGAAGCTGGCCGACCTGACTGAACCGTTATGGGTAATGTTGGCGGTTTCTTGCCATGTCCCACCAGACTGCTGGCTATAGATTTTCAGCGTCCTGTCCAAACTGGCGGTTAACAGATGGCGGCTATCGGCACTGAAGGTGGCTGTTTCGATTTTGTAGGAATGAGTAATTCTGGCTTTTTCCGCTAACTTGAATTTTCTACATTCAGACATCAGTTTACTGTTGATGAAAAGGAGCTGAAGAGGAAAATAAGGACTTTCCTGCTGTTTTAAAAGTGACTCGACAGTGTCTTTATTCGCAAACGGTTGCAACCAATCACGGAGTTGTTGCTCATCTTTTGTCGCAATCATAGCTTTTAATTGATATTGGTGTGATGAAGGAAACCGGCGATACCATGCACTTTCCATAGCTTTATGATTTTTAACAAGATCGCGAAGATATCTGCATACCTTTACTAAATGAGTAATCTCTCGAAAGCCCAGATAACGAATAATCATCGTTTTTGTTTCGTCGGGCAAACGGAAGAAGAAAGATTGATGTTGGTTATAGACAGTAACGTCCCTGCCCGCACTGATACCCGTTGGCGCGGCTTCCAGCCGAGGTTGCTTCGGTGTTGTCGAGGGTGCACCGTCAATGCCGGAATTGTTGTTAAGAGGGTTCAATCTCGGATCCTTCAAAAATTCAGATTCAGTATTTATCCTTGCCTGGAAAGGATGCCTGGAAAGGACATTCAAAATTGATTAGACCGTTTTAACTCGGTTCTATGATGAAAGTTCACAAGTGGAACATTCGATCATCAGTCGTTCTTCTGAAGTTCAATGATTTTCGCCGTGCAATCTTTACTTATGGTCAACACATTTCGGCCATCGGGGCTGAAGATGGCCCATTGGATCCCAAAACTGTCAGAAATGATGGCTTTTTTCTCCCATGATCCTTTGGGTCCCGGGCCATAAATTTTCGCTGTACAATCCAGACTGGCGGTTACTAAATGACAACTATCGGGACTGAAGGCGGCTGACAGGACATAATCTTTATGGCAAATAGTGGCTTTTACTTTCCATGATCCATCAGCCTGCAGGCAGTGGATTTTTGCCGTGTTATCCATACTGGTGGTCACCATATGATTGCTATCAGGGCTGAAGCTGGCCGACCTGATCCGGTCGTTATGCTTAAAGGTGTATTTTACTTGCCATGGCCCATCGGTTTGCGGGCCATGGATTTCTACCGTGTTATCCTCATATACGGTCAACAGATGGCGGCTATCGGGACTGAAGGTGGCTGAATAGAGCCGAGCATTATAGGTAGTGATGGTGATTTTTTCCCATGATCCATCGGACTGCAGGCCATAGATTTTTGCCGTACCATCTTCGCTGGCGGTTGCCACATAGCTGCCATCGGCGCTAAAGCTGGCGGACCTGACTGAATTATCATGGTTAATAGTGACTTTTACTTCCCATGAGCTATCGTCCTTCTGGCCGTAGATAGTTACATTGTTTTCTCCACAGACCAACAAATGACTGCTATCGGCGCTGAAGCTGGCCCCTAGGACCGTAGGATTTTGCATGATAGTGTATTTTGTTTTCCATGATCCATCGGTCTCCTGGTCGTAGATTTTCACCGTCCCATCCATACAGCTGGTCAATAAGCAGCGACCATCGGTGCTGAAGGTGGCTGATGTGACCGAAAAACTGAGAGGGGTGGACATGGTGAGCTCAAATTCACGGGCAATGGTGTCTTTTACTTTCCACGAGCCATCGTCCTCCTGAGCACAGATTTTTGCATGGCAGTCGTGACTGTCGGTCACCATCAGATGACCATCGGGACTGAAAGTGGGTGACAAGATAAGACTCTCATGGGGAATGGTGGTGGTTTTTACTACCCATGATCCATCGGTCTTCTGGCCTGTGATTTTCGCTGTTTGATCAAGGTCGACAGTCACCAAATGGCTGCTATCGGGGCTGAAGGAAGCTTTATTTTTAGTCTCGACATTGGGAATTTCGATTTTTACCACCGGGCTGAATGTTTCACATTGAGACATCAGTTTACTGTTGGTGAAAAAGAGCTGAGCAGGAAAAAAAGTACTTTCTTTTTGTGTTAGAAGTGACCCGATAGTGTCCTTATCCGCAAATGCCTTCAACCAATCACGGAGTTGTTGTTCATCTTTTGTTCTGACGAGAGTATCCAGTGGATTTTGGTATGCTGAAGGAAACCGGCGGTACCATGCTTTTTCCAGAGCTTTTTCTTCGTTAACAAGATCGTAAAGATATTTGCATGTCTTTGCTAAACGGGTAACCTCGCGAAAAGCCAAATAGCGAACAATCATAGATTTTTGTTCGTCGGGCAAACAGAAAAATAAAGATTGATTTTGGTTGTAGACACTAACGTCCCTGCCTGCACTGACAGCCATGGACGTTCCTTCCAGTGGAGGTTGCTCAGGTATTAACGAGAGTGAACCGTCATCGCTGGAATGGTTGTTCAAAGGGGTCATATCGGGTTCCTCCAAAGCTCCAAAGTCAGTATTTATCCTTGCTTGGAAAAAGCATTCAAAATTGATTAAACCTTTTAGAGTCGGTTTTATAACGGAAGTTCAAAATATTCAGACCAGTGGAATTAAGAGAAACCGTTCGCACAAAAAACCACCACTCGCTTTGCTCGGTCATTTCTGCAAAAACACGTCTAATGTTGCCTGCCGTTATCAGGCTTTGTACTCATACAATCCTCAATTGTTCCCCTGTAGTTCAGTGATTTTCACCTTGTAATCTTCTTCACTGGCGGTCAATAGATGTCGGCTATCGGCGCTGAAGGTGGCTGAGAAGAGGCTTCCATTGTGTTGAATGGTGGCTTTTTCTACCCATGTTCCATCCCTTTTCAGGCCATAAATTTTTGCCTTTTTGTCATGACTGGCGGTCACCACAAGGCAACCATCGGCACTAAAGTTGGCTGACAGGATATAACCTTCGTGGGCAATGGTGGCTTTTATTACCCATGAACCATCGTCCTGCAGGCCATAGATTTTTGCAGTGTGATCCAGATTGATGATTGCCAGATGTCGGCTATCGGCGCTGAAGTTAGCCGAGTCGATCGGCTGTGTGAAGGTAAAGCTGCCTTTTTCTAACCATTTTCCAGCGGCATTCCGGGTATAGATTTTTGCCGTATTATCACCATCAATGGTCACCACATGGCGGCTATCGGCGCTGAAGTTGGCTGAGAAGACCACAACATCATGCTTAATCAGGGCTGTTTGTTTCCATGATCCATCGTCCTGCAGGCCATAGATTTTCGCCGTGCAATCTCTACTGGCAGTTGCCAGGTGGCAGCTATCGGCGCTGAAGTTGGCAGACTCGACCCTGCCTATGTGTAGAGGAGGGTCATTTTTTACCCATGATCCGGCGGCCCCCAGACTGTAGATTTTCAGACCGTCTCCTATAATACAAACCGCCAGATGACGGCCATCGGAGCTGAACTTGGTCACAACGATAAGTCTCTCATCGATAGTGCCCTCTATTTCCCATGATCCATCGTCCGACTGACTATGGATCCCCAACACACCATCGCCGAAGGTGAACACATGGCGCCCATCAGCGCTGAAGTCGGCTGAAATGATTGATTTTTCATGGAAAATGGAGGCCTTCAGTTCCCATGACCCATCGTCCTCCAAACCATGGATTGTCGCTGTTTGTTTTAGACTGGCGGTTAACAGATGGCGGCCATCGGGGCTGAAGGCGGCTGCAATGAGCCATTCCCTATGGGTAATGGTGGTTTTTTCTTCCCATGATCCATCATCCTTCAGGGCGTAGATTTTCGCTGTTTGATCTTTACTGGCGGTTACCAGATGGCGGCCATTGGGGCTGAAATTAGCTAAAGAAACCTCATCATTATGGAAAATGGTGGTTTTTGGTTTCCATGTTCCATCGTCCTCCTGACCATAAACTTTCGCGGTATTATCATCACTTCCGGTCACCATATGGCGACCATCGGTGCTGAAGGTGACCGTGTTGACTATTGCACCATGGGTGATTTCGATTTTTTCCACTAACTTGAATTTTTCACATTGAGACATCAGTTTACTGCTGGTGAAAAAGAGTTGAGCAGGAAAAAAAGTACTTTCTTTTTGTGTTAAAAGTGACTCGATAGTGTCCTTATTCGCAAACGGCATCAACCACTCACGGAGTTGTTGCTCATCTTTTGTTTTGACGAGGGTCTTCAGTGGATTTTGGTATTCTGAAGGAAACCGGCGGTACCATGCTCTTTCCAGAGCTTTTTCATCTTTAATAAGATCGCGAAGGTATTTGCATGTCTTTGCTAAACGGGTAATCTCGCGAAAACCCAAATAGCGAACAATCATAGATTTTTGTTCGTCGGGCAAATAGAAGAATAAAGATTGCGTTTGGTTGTAGACAGTAACGTCCCTGCCTGTACTGACAGCCGTCGGCGTTCCTTCCAGTGAAGGTCGCTCAGGTATTGACGAGAGTGAACCGTCATTGCTGGAATTGTTGTTCAAAGGGACCATGAGTAGCTCCTCCAGAGTCAATATTTATCCTCACATAGAAAAGGACATTCAAAATGGCTTCGGTCTAAATAGAGTCGGTTTTGTAATGGAAGTTCAAAATATTGAGTTAAGAAAAAGAAGAGCTCTGACCCGGGAAAAGGATAGAAAGAAACGTTTCATTGAGAGCCCAGTGCAAAAATTGCCATCGTGCTCTCAATATAAGGCTGTTTTTTAATCGGTTTTCAGCAAAAATACGCTCATTCGATCATCAATCGTTCTTCCATTAGTTCAGTGATTGTCGCCGTGTGATCATTACTTATGGTCAACACATTTCGGCCATCGGGGCTGAAGCTGACTAAGTAGACTGCACCCCTGTGAGAAATGATGGCTTTTTCCCCCCATGATCCTGTGGGTTCCAGACCATAAATTTTCGCTGTTTTGTCATCACTGGCGGTCACTACCAGGCAGCTATCGGGACTGAAGCTGGCTAATTTGACCTCCTTATCGTGGTAAACAGTGGCTTTTACATCCCATGATCCATCAGCCTGCAGGCTATGAATTTTTGCCGTGTTATCCTCACTGGTGGTCACCATATGGATGCTATCAGGGCTGAAGCTGGCCGATGTGATCCGGGCCTTATGGGCAAAGGTGTATTCTTCTTTCCATGAACCATCGGTTTGCAGGCCGTGGATTTTTACCGTCTTGCCACTGATGGTCACAACATGGCCGCCATCGGGGCTGAAGGTGGTGGATTCGACCAAATTATCATGGGGAATGATGGCCATTTTGTCCCATGATCCATTGGCCTGCAGGCCATAGATTTTTGCCTCGCAATCGACACCAGCGGTCACCACAAGACTGCCATCGGGGCTGAAGGTGGCCCTCACGACTGCAAGTGATTCGTTATGAGGAATGGTGGTTTTTACTTTCCATGAGCCATCGTCCTCCTGACCATAGATTGTCACAGTCTTGTCTCCACCTGAGGCCGACAAATGACTGCTATCGGGGCTGAAGTTGGCCCATTTGACCGGTGAATTATGCCAGATAGTGTATTTTGCTTCCCATGATCCATCGGTTTTCTGGCCACAGATTTTCAACGTTCTATCCAAACTGGCGGTCAATAAGTAGCGGTCATCAGTGCTGAAGCTGGCTGAACTGACCACAAAATCATGGTGAATGGTGGCTTTTACTTTCCACGATCCATCGTCTTCCAGAACACAGATTTTCGCTTGGTCGTCGGTACCTGCCACCATTTGATGACCATCGGCGCTGAAGCTGGTTGAGAAGACAAAACCTTCATTAGCAATGGCAAGTTTTGCTTCCCATGATCCATCGGTCTTCTGGCCAGTTATTTTCACTGCATCAAAAGAGGCGGCAGTCACCACATGGCAGCTATCAGGGCTGAAGGAGGCTTTTTGGATAGCCCCGGTATGGGGGATTTCGATTTTTTTCACCGGGTTGAATGTTTTAGATTCAGACATCAGTTTACTGCTGGTGAAAAAGAGTTGAGCAGGAAAAAAAGTACTTTCTTTTTGTGTTAAAAGTGACTTGATAGTGTCCTTATTCGCAAACGGCATCAACCAATCACGGACTTGCTGCTCATCTTTTGTTTTGACGAGGGTCTTCAGTGGATTTTGGTATTCTGAAGGAAACCGGCGGTACCATGCTCTTTCCAGAGCTTTTTCATCTTTAACAAGATCGCGAAGGTATTTGCATGTCTTTGCTAAACGGGTAATCTCGCGAAAACCCAAATAGCGAACAATCATAGATTTTTGTTCGTCGGGCAAACAGAAGAATAAAGATTCATTTTGGTGATAGACACTAACGTCCCTGCCTGCACTGACAGCCGTCGACGTTCCTTCCATTGGAGGTCGCTCAGGTATTGACGAGAATGGACCGTCATTGCTGGAATTGTTTTTCAAAGGGTTCATATCGGGTTACTCCAAAGCTCCACAGCCAGTATTTATGCTCGCTTGAAGAAGGCATTCAAGCTTGATTAGATTCTGTTGCAGTTAGAGTCGATTTTGTAATGGAAGTTCATAACATTAAGGTCAGTGAAACAATCAATCACCAATCATTCTTCTGTAGTTCAGTGATTCTTGCTTTGTTATCTCTGGAAACGGTCATCACAGTTCGGGCATCGGCGCTGAAGCTGGCTGAGACAACCTCCCCGTTGTGAGGAATGATGGCTTTTTCCCGCCATGATCCAGCAACCTGCAGGCCGCTGATTTTCGCCGTGTTATCATCGCTGGTGGTTACTACATGAAGGCAATCGGCGCTGAAGTTGGCAGAGTTGACCGCCCCGTTGTGGTGAATGCAGGCTTTTTCTTCCCATGATGCATTGAGCTTGTGGCTATAGATTTTCGCCGTGTTATCAGCACTGGCGGTCACCAGATGGCGGCCATCAGCGCTGAAGTTGGCTGCCCAGACCGCACCATCATGATGAATCCTGGTTATTTCTTGCCATGATCCATCGGCTTGCAGGTCACAGATTTTTGCCGTGCGATCTAAACTGGTGGTCACCAGATGGCAGCTATCGGTGCTGAAGTTGACAGAGGTGATTGTGCTCTTGTGTTGCAGGGGCGCTTTTTTTACCCATGATCCAGCGGCCCCCCGGGCATAAATTTTTAGCGTGTAATCTACACCGAGGATCACCAGATGTCGGCCATCGGGACTGAGCTTGGCCGAAGTGACATAACGTTCATGAACAGTGTCCTCCAGTTTCCATGAGCTATCGTCCCACTGACTATGGGTCTTCACCGTTCTATCGCCACTGACGGTCACCACATGGCGGCCCTCAGCACTGAAGTTGGCCAAATGAATCAATTTATCATGGGAAATGGTGGCTTTTACTTTCCATGATCCATCGTCCTCCAGACCATAGATCTTTGCTGTTTTATTGTGACTGGCGGTTAGCAGATGGCGGCCATCGGCGCTGAAGTTGGCTGAAATGACCCAATTATTATGGGTAATGGTGGTTTTTAATTCCCATGATCCATCGTCCTCCTGAATATACACTTTCACTGTTTTATCGGCACTGGCGGTCATCAGGTGGCGGCCATCGGCGCTGAAGTTGGCTGAGATGAGCCAATTATCATGAGTAATGGTGGTTTTTGATTGCCATGATCCATCGTCTTGCTGAGCATAAATTTTCGCTGTTTTATCGGCACTGGCAGTCACCAGATGACGGTCATCAGGGCTGAAAGTGGCCGTCTTGACTTTTCCTGCGTGGTTAATTTCGGTTTTATCCACGAACTTAAATTTTTCACACTGAGACATCCGTTTACTGTTAGTGAAAATTAACTGAGCAGGAAAATAAATACTCTTTCGTTGTTTTAAAAGTGACTCGACAGTGACCCTGTCGGCAAACGGCTTCAACCAATTACGGAGTTGCTGCTCATCTTTTGTCCTGACAATGGTCTTTGGCTGATATTGGTAGGGTGAAGGGAACTGGCGATACCAGGCTCTTTCCAGAGCTTTATTGTTTTCAACAAGATCGCGAAGATATTTGCATACCTTTTTTAAACGGGTAATCTCGCGAAAAGTCAGGTAGCGAATAATTTTACGCTGTGTTAATTCGGGTAAATTCAGGAATGAACTTTGACTTTTCTCGTAGACAGTCACTTCCTTACCTGCACTGAAACCTGTTGGTGCTTGCTCCAGCTGAGGTTGCTCAGGTGTTGGCAAGAGTGAATAGTCAATACTGGCGTTTCTGTTTACTGGGTCCATGCCTGATTTCCCTTTAGCTCCAAAGTCACTACTTATCCCTGCCTGGAAAGGGCATTCGAAATTGATTCGATCTGTTTGACCCGGTTTTATAATGGAAGTTCAATAGGCTCATTCGATCATCAATTGTTCTTCCATAGTTCAGTGATTCTCACCTTGTCATCGTCACTGACGGTCACCAAATGTCGGCTATCGGCGCTGAAGTTTGCTGAGGTGACTGCATAATCGTGTTGAATGATGGCTTTTTCCAGCCATGATCCACCCGGTTGCAGGCCACTGATTTTCGCTGTGTCGTCATCACTGGTGGTCACAACGTGGAGGCCATCGGTGCTGAATGTGGCTGAGTTGACAATATCGTCATGAACAATTGTGGCTATTTCTTGCCATGATCCATCGGCCTGCAGGTTACAGATTTTCGCCGTGTTATCATGACTGGCGGTGACCAGATGGCGGCTATCGGCGCTGAAGGTGGCTGAGATAACATATTGGTCATGATCAATTGTGACTATTTTCTTCCATGATCCATCGTCTTGGAGGCTAAAGATTTTTACTCTGCCATCCCCGCCGGCGGTCGCCAGGTGGCAGCTGTCGGCACTGAATTTGGCAGAGGCGATGGTACTGTAGACACGGGTGTTTTTTTCTACCCATGATCCAGCAGCCCCCTGAACATAGATTTTTTGAACTGTATCTTCACCGAAGATCACCAGATGACGGCCATTGGGGCTGAGATTGGCCGATGTGATAAATTTTTGATGAATAGTGTCCTCTACTTCCCATGATCCATCGTCCCCCTGGCTAAGGATTTTCACCTCATCACTTCCGGTGGTCACCGCATGGCGGCTATCAGCACTGAAGGAGGCTGAAAGGACCGGGATAGTATGGGTAATGGTGGTTTTTATTTCCCATGATCCATCCTCCTCCAGACCATAGATTTTCGCTGTTTTATCGTTACTGGCGGTGACCAGAAGACGGCCATCGTCGCTGAAGGTGGCTGTATTGATCTTGCAAGTGTGGGTAGTGGTGGCTGTTATTTTCGATGTTCCATCGTCTTCCAGACCATAGATTCTTGCTGTTCTATCGACATTGACGGTCACCAGATGGCGGCAATCGCGGCTGACGTTGGCAGAGAGGACACCAGGATCATGGGAAATGGCGACTTTTGGTTCCCATGATCCATCGTCTTTCTGAACATAGATTTTCACTGTTCTATCGCGACGGTCGCCCATCTGGTAGAAGTGATCGTGACCGGTGGTCACCAGATGGTGGTCATTGGGGCTGAAGGTGGCCGTCTTGACTTTGTCTCTATAGGGGATTTCGGCTTTATCCACTAACTTGAATTTTTTACATTGAGACATCAGTTTACTGTTGATGAAAAGTAACTGAGCAGGAAAATAAAGACTCTTTTGTTGTTTTATGAGTGACTCGACAGTGCCTCTGTCCGCAAACGGTTCCAACCAATTACGGAGTTGCTGCTCGTCTTTTGCCCTGAGGATGGACTTTAGTTGAAATTGGTACGGCGAAGGAATCTGGCGATACCAGGCTCTTTCCTGAGCTTTATCATCTTCAACAAGATCGCGAAGCTGTTTGCACACCTGCTTTAAACGGGTAATCTCGCGAAAGCCCAGATAGCGAATAATTATACGCTGTGTTATTTCCGGTAAATTCAGGAATGAACTTTGATTTTCCTCACAGACAGTCACTTCCTTACCTGCACTGAAACCTGTTGGTGCTTCCTCCAGCTGAGGTTGCTCAGGTGTTGGTGAGAGTGCATTGTCAATGCTGGCGTTTCTGTTTACTGGGTCCATGCCTGATTTCCCTTTAGCTCCAAAGTCACTACTTATCCCTGTCTGGAAAGGGCATTCGAAATTGATTCGATCTGTTTGACCCGGTTTTATAATAGAAGTTCAAAAGAGTGAGCTATAAGTACCTAACCAGTTGGTTTCGCATATTCTGGACGGCGGCTTTTTCCATCCTTCTGCGTTCCAACTCTGGTTGCGTAGCTAAGGCTACGCGCGTTCTTCCATAGTTCAGTGATTCTCATTTTGCGATCGTTAGTGACGGTCACCACATGTCGGCTATCGGCGCTGAAGATGGCTGAGATGACTTCAATATTATGTTGAATGATGGCCTTTACCCGCCATGATCCACCCCGTTGCAGGCCACTGATTTTTGCCGTTTTATCACAGCTGGTGGTCACAACATGGAGACCATCGTTGCTGAATGTGGCTGAGCGGACAGAGTCGTCATGAACAATTGTGGCTGTTTCTTTCCATGATCCATCGGCCTGCAGGTTACAGATTTTCGCCGTGTTATCATTGCTGGCGGTGATCAGATGGTGGCTATCGGCGCTGAATCTGGCTGAGCGGACAGAATCGTCATGAACCAATGTGGTTATTTCTTGCCATGATCCATCGTCCTGCAGGTTACAGATTTTCACTGTGCGATCAAAACTGGCGGTTGCCAGGTGACAGCTATCGGCACTGAAAATGGAACAAGTGATGCTACATCTGTGTTTGAGGCTGAGTTTTTCTACCCATGATCCAGCAGCCCCCTGACCATAGATTTTTAGAACAAAATTTACATATAAGATCATCAGATGACGGCCATCGGGGCTGAGCTTGGCCGTAATGGTAGATATTGCATGACTTGGACGACCTGCATGAATAGTGTCCTCTATTTCCCATGATCCATCGTTAACCTGACTAAGGATCTTTATCTTATTATCCCAGCCGATGGCCACCAGATGACGGCCATCAGCACTGAAGGTGGCTGAAAGGACATAGTGAGTATGAGGAATGGTGGCTTTTATTGCCCATGATCCATCCTCCTCCAGACCATAGATTTTCGCTGTTTTGTCCTTACTGGCGGTGACCAGATGACGGCCATCGGCACTGAAGGTGGCTGTATTGATCTGGCGAGTATTGGTAAAGGTGGCTTTTACATTCGATGTTCCATCGTCCTCCAGACCATAGATTGTTAAAGTTTTATCGACATTGACGGTCACCAGATGGCGGCCATCGGAGCTGACCCTGGCCAAGAGGAAGCTGTGATCATGGGAAATGGCGACTTTGGGTTGCCATGATCCATCGTCTTTTTGAACGTAGATTTTCACTGTTTTATCGAAACTGGCAGTCACCAGATGGCGGCCATCGGGGCTGAAGGTGGGCATCATGACTTGGGATCTATGGGAGATTTCGGCTTTTTCCACTAACTTGAATCTCTCACATTGAGACATCAGTTTACTGTTGATGAAAAGTAACTGAGCAGGAAAATAAAGACTCTTTTGTTGTTTTATGAGTGACTCGACAGTGCCTCTGTCCGCAAACGGTTCCAACCAATTACGGAGTTGCTGCTCGTCTTTTGCCCTGAGGATGGCCTTTAGTTGAAATTGCCAGGGTGAAGGAATCTGGCGATACCAGGCTCTTTCCTGAGTTTTATCGTTTTCAACAAGATCGCGAAGCTGTTTGCACACCTGTTTTAAACGGGTAATCTCGCGAAAGCCCAGATAGCGAATAATTATACGCTGCGTTGTTTCCGGTAAATTCAGGAATGAACTTTGACTTTCCTCACAGACAGTCACTTCCTTACCTGCACTGAAACCTGTTGGTGCTTCCTCCGGCTGAGGTTGCCCAAGTGTTGGCAAGAGTGAATTGTCAATGCTGGCATTGCTGTCTATTGGGTCCATTCCTGATTTCTCCTAAGCTTCAAAGTCAGTACTTATCCCTGTCTGGAAAGGACATTCGAAATTGATTTGATCTGTTAGACCCGGTTTTGTAATGGAAGTTCAAAAGAGTGAGGTCAGCGGAATGATTCGGTCATCAATCGTTCTTACATAGTTCAGTGATTCTTATTTTGCCATCGTTACTGACGGTCACCACATGTCGGCTATCGGCGCTGAAGATGGCTGAGGTGACTGCATTATTATGTGGAATGATGGCTTTTACCCGCCATGATCCACCTGCTTGCAGGCCACTGATTTTCGCCGTGTTATCATCGCTGGTGGTGATCAGATGGAGACCATCGTTGCTGAATGTGGCTGAGCGGACAGAGTCGTCATGAACAATTGTGGCTGTTTCTTTCCATGATCCATCGGCCTGCAGGTTACAGATTTTCGCCGTATTATCATTGCTGGCGGTGATCAGATGGTGGCTATCGGCGCTGAATGTGGCTGAGCGGACAGAATCGTCATGAACCAATGTGGTTATTTCTTGCCATGATCCATCGTCCTGCAGGTTACAGATTTTCACTGTGCGATCAGAACTGGCGGTTGCCAGGTGACAGCTATCGGCACTGAAAATGGAACAAGTGATGCTACATCCGTGTTGAAGGCTGAGTTTTTCTACCCATGATCCAGCAGCCCCCTGACCATAGATTTTTAGAACAAATTTTACATATAAGATCATCAGATGACGGCCATCGGGGCTGAGCTTGGCCGTAATGATAGATATTGCATAACTTGGACGACCTGCATGAATAGTGTCCTCTAGTTCCCATGATCCATCGTTAACCTGACTAAGGATCTTTATCTTATTATCCCAGCCGATGGCCACCAGATGACGGCCATCAGCACTGAAGGTGGCTGAAAGGACCCAGTACTTATGGGGAATGGTGGCTTTTATTTCCCATGATCCATCCTCCTCCAGACCATAGATTTTCGCTGTTTTATCCTTACTGGCGGTGACCAGATGACGGCCATCGGCACTGAAGGTGGCTGTATTGATCTCGCGAGTATTGGTAAAGGTGGCTTTTACATTCGATGTTCCATCGTCCTCCAGACCATAGATTGTTAAAGTTTTATCGACATTGACGGTCACCAGATGGCGGCCATCGGAGCTGACCCTGGCCAAGAGGAAGCCGTGATCATGGGAAATGGCGACTTTGGGTTGCCATGATCCATCGTCTTTTTGAACGTAGATTTTCACTGTTCTATCATAACTGGCAGTCACCAGATGGCGGCCATCGGGGCTGAAGGTGGGCATCATGAGTTGGAATCTATGGGAGATTTCGGCTTTATCCACTAACTTGAATCTCTCACATTGAGACATCAGTTTACTGTTGATGAAAAGTAACTGAGCAGGAAAATAAAGACTCTTTTGTTGTTTTATGAGTGACTCGACAGTGCCCCTGTCCGCAAACGGCTCCAACCAATTACGGAGTTGCTGCTCGTCTTTTGCCCTGAGGATGGCCTTTAGTTGAAATTGCCAGGGTGGAGGAATCTGGCGATACCAGGCTCTTTCCTGAGATTTATCGTTTTCAACAAGATCGCGAAGCTGTCTGCACACCTGTTTTAAACGGGTAATCTCGCGAAAGCCCAGATAGCGAATAATTATACGCTGCGTTATTTCCGGTAAATTCAGGAACGAACTTTGACTTTCCTCGTAGACAGTCACTTCCTTACCTGCACTGAAACCTGTTGGTGCTTGCTCCAGCTGAGGTTGCCCAAGTGTTGGCAGGAATGAATTGTCAATGCTGGCATTGCTGTCTATTGGGTCCATGCCTGATTTCTCCTAAGCTCCAAAGTCAGCACTTATCCCTGTCTGGAAAGGACATTCGAAATTGATTTGATCTGTTTGACCCGGTTTCATGATGGTAGTTCAAAATAGCAAGGCCAGCGGAATGATTCGGTCATCAATCGTTCTTCCATAGTTCAGTGATTCTCACCTTGTGATCGTCACTGACGGTCACCACATGTCGGCTATCGGCGCTGAAGATGGCTGAGGTGACTGGATTATTATGTTGAATGATGGCTTTTACCCGCCATGATCCACCCGCTTGCAGGCCAATGATTTTGGCCGTGTTATCATCACTGGCAGTCACCACATGGAGACTATCGGGGCTGAATGTGGCTGAGTGGACAGAATCATCGTGAACAATTGTGGTCATTTCTTTCCATGATCCATCAGCCTGCAGGTTACAGATTTTCGCCGTGTTATCATCGCTTGCGGTGACCAGATGGCGGCCATCGGCGCTGAAAGTGGCTAAATAGACGGGATCGTCATGAACCATTGTGGCTATTTCTTGCCATGATCCATCGTCCTGCAGGTTACAGATTTTCACTTTGCCGTCCCAACCGGCGGTTGCCAGGTGGCGGCTATCGGCACTGAATTTGACAGAGGCAAAGTTCTCGTATTGAAGGGTGTTTTTTTCTACCCATGGTCCAGCAGCCCCCTGACCATAGATTTTTAGAACAAAATGTTTAACGAAGATTACCAGATGACGGCCATCGGGGCTGAGCCTGGCCCAAATGATAGATCTTTCACGAATAGTGTCCTCTACTTCCCATGATCCATCGTCCCCCTGACTAAGGATTTTCACCTTATGATCCCTGCTGACGGTCACCAGATGGCGGCCATCAGCAGTGAAGTTGGCTGGAAGGACCCAGCAAGTATGGGTAACGGTAGTTTTTATTTCCCATGATCCATCCTCCTCCAGACCATAGATTTTCGCTGTTCTATCGTGACTGTTGGTGACCAGATGACGGCCGTCGGCGCTGAAGTTGGCTGAATTGACTCGGCGAGCATGGGTAATGGTGGCTTTTATTTTCGACGATCCATCGTCCTCCAGACCATAGATTCTTGCTGTTCTATCGACATTGGCGGTCACCAGATGGCGGCCATCGCGGCTGACGTTGGCGAAGAGGACACTATGATCATGGGAAATGGCGACTTTCGGTTGCCATGATCCATCGTCCTTCTGAACATAGATTTTCACTGTTTTATCAAAACTGGCAGTTATCAGATGGCGACCATCGGGGCTGAAGGTGGCCGTTTTGACTCTGTCTCTGTGGAGGATTTCGGCTTTATCCACTAACTTGAATTTTTTACATTGAGACATCAGTTTACTGTTGATGAAAAGTAACTGAGCAGGAAAGTAAATACTTTTTTGTTGTTTCAGGAGTGACTCGACAGTGCCCCTGTCCACAAATGGCTTCAACCAATTGCGGAGTTGTTGCTCATATTTTGTCCTTACGATGGTCTTTGGCTGATATTGGTAGGGTGAAGGAAACTGGCGATACCAGGCTCTTTCCTGAGACTTATCATTTTCAACAAGATCGCGAAGATATTTGCATACCTTTTTTAAACGGGTAATCTCGCGAAAGCCCAGATAGCGAATAATTATACGCTGTGTTAATTCGGGTAAATTCAGGAATGAACTTTGACTTTTCTCGTAGACAGTCACTTCCCTGGCTGCACTGAAACCTGTTGCTGCTTCCTCCTGCTGCTGCGGTTGCTCAGGTGTTGGCGAGAGTGAATTTTCAATCCTGGCATTGCTGTTCAATGGGTTCATGCCTGATTTCTTTTTATCTCCGAAGTCATTACTTATCCCAGCCTGGAAAGGGTATTCGAAATTGATTCGAGCTGTTTGACCCGGTTTTATAATGGAAGTTCAAAAGAGTGTGGTCAGTGGAATGATTCGGTCATCAATCCTTCTTTCGCAGTGCAGTGATTCTCACCTTGTTATCTTCAGTGACGGTCACCACATGTCGGCTATCGGCGCTGAAGATGGCTGAGGTGACTGCACAATCATGTTGAATAATGACTTTTTCCAGCCAGAATCCACCGGCCTGCAGGCCAATGATTTTGGCCGTGTTATCTTCACTGGCGGTGACCACATGAAGGTCATCGGCGCTGAAGTTGGCTGAGTTGACCGCCCCCTTGTGGGTAATACAGGCTCGTTCTTTCCATGATCCATCGTCCTGCAGGCTGTAGATTTTGGCCGTGTTATCTTCACTGGCGGTCACCACATGGTGGCAATCGGCGCTGAAGTTGGCTGAGAAGACCCGACCGTCATGACAAATCCTGGTTATTTCTTTCCATGATCCATCGTCCTGCAGGTGACAGATTTTCACCGTGCGATCTAAACCGACGGTTACCAGATGGCAGCTGTCGGTGCTGAAGTCGGCAAAGTTGACTAGTCTCTTGTGCCGGAGAGTGCCTTTTTTTACCCATGATCCAGCGGACCCCTTACCATAGATTTTCACAACTTCATCTACATTAGAGATCACCAGATGATGGCCATTGGAGCTGAGCTTGGCCGAAGTGATTTTTCCTTCGTAAACAGTGTCTTTTACTACCCATGAGCCATCATCCACCTGACTGGAGATTTTTACACTAGCCCCATCGAAGGTCACCAGATTGTATCCATCAGCGCTGAAGGTGGCTGAAAAGATCATCCAATCATGGGAAATGGTGTTTTTTATTTCCCATTGTCCGTCTTCGTTCAGACCATAGATTTTTGCTGTGTCACTATCACTCATGGTTATCAGATGTCGGCCATCGGGACTGAAGTTGACTGTATTGCCAAAGCCACAATGGGGAATGATGGTTTTTTCTTCCCATGATCCGTCGTCGGGCAGGCAAAAGATTCCCGCTATGTTATCGTAACTCATGGTTACCAGATGGCGGCCATCGGGGCTGAATTTGGCTGCAAGGACCTTGTCCCGATGGAAAATGGTGGCTACTTGTTCCCATGATCCATTGTCTTGCTGAGCATAAATTTTCGCTTTTTTATCGTTACTGGCGGTTGCCAGGTGGCGATCATCGGGGCTGAAATTGACCATTCTGACTTGTCTTAAATGGATAATTTCGATTTTTTCCACTACCTCAAATCTTTCACATTGAGACATCAGCTTGCTGTTGATAAAAAGTAACTGAGCAGGAAAGTAAATACTTTTTTGTTGTTTTAAGAGTGACTCAACAGTGTCACTATCCGCAAACGGCTTCAACCAATCACGGAGTTGTCGCTCATCTTTTGTCTTGATAATGGTCTTTGGCTGATATTGGTAGGGTGAAGGAAACTGGCGATACCAGGCTCTTTCCTGAGTTTTATCGTTTTCAACCAGATCGCGAAAATGTTTGCACACCTGTTTTAAACGGGTAATCTCGCGAAAGCCCAGATAGCGAATAATTATACGCTGCGTTATTTCCGGTAAATTCAGGAATGAACTTTGACTTTCCTCGTAGACAGTCACTTCCTTACCTGCACTGAAACCTGATGCTGCTTCCTCTAGCTGAGGTTGCTCAGGTTTTGGCGAGAGTGGATTGTCAATGCTGGCATTGCTGTTTATTGGGTCCATGCCTGATTTCTCTTAAGCTCCAGAGTCGCTATTTATCTCTGCCTGGAAAGGGCATTTAAAATTGATTCGATCTGTTTGACCCGGTTTTATAATGGAAGTTCAAAAGAGTGAGGTCAGTGGAATGATTCGATCATCAATCCTTCTTTCGCAGTTCAGTGATTCTCACCTTGTTATCTTTAGTGACGGTCACCAGATTTCGGCTATCGGTGCTGAAACTGGCTGAGGTAACTTTATTGTTGTGCTCAATGGTGGCTTTTTCCCGCCATGATCCATCGAGTTGCAGGCCACTGATTTTCACCATGTTGTCATCACTGGCAGTCACCATATGGAGGCAATCGGCACTGAAGTTAGCTGAGTTGACCGCCCCTTTGTGGGTAATACAGGCTTGCTCTTTCCATGACCCATCGTCCTGCAGGCTATAGATTTTCGCCGTGTTATCTTTACTGGCGGTCACCACATGGCGGCAATCGGCGCTGAAGTTGGCTGCGAAGACCTCACTATCATGATGAATCCTGGTTATTTCTTGCCATGATCCATCGTCCTGCAGGTGACAGATTTTCGCCGTGCGATCAGTACTGGCGGTTACCAGATGGCAGCTGTCGGCGCTGAAGCTGGTAGAGTTGATCAGGCCCCTGTGACTAAAAGTGGCTTTTTTTACCCATGATCCAGTGGCCCCCTGACCATAGATTTTTACACCTGCATCTAAACCGGAGATCACCAGATGACGGCCATCGCAGCTGAGCCTGGCCGAAGCGATATATCTTTCATGAATAGCGCCCTCTACTGCCCATGAGCCATCGTCCAACTGACTACTGATTTTCACGCTATCCACACTGACGGTCACCAGATTGCACCCATCAGCGCTGAAGGTGGCTGAAACGATCATTACTTTATGGGAAATAGTGTTTTTTACTTCCCATTGTTCATCTTCGTACAGGCCATAGATTGTCGCTGTGTTATCGTCACTGGTGGTTACCAGATGTTGGCCATCGGGACTGAAGTTGACTGAATAGCTCCAGCCATAATGGCCAACGGTGGTTTTTTGTTGCCAGGATCCATCGTCTCCCAGACGATAGATTTTCGCTGTTTTATCGTAACTGACGGTTACCATATGGCGGTCATCGGGGCTGAATTTGGTTGAGGCGACAACACCCTTATGGGAAATGACGGCTTTTGGTTCCCATGATCCATCGGTTTTCTGGTGGTAGATTTTCGCTGTTTTATCGTCACTGGCGGTTGCCAGATGGCGTTCATCGTGGCTGAAGTTGACTGTCTGGACTTTTTCATCATGGGTAATTTCGATTTTTTCCACCAACTTGAATGTTTCACATTGAGACATCAGTTTACAGTTGATGAAAAATAACTGAGCAGGAAAATAAATATTCTTTTGTTGTTCTATGAGTGACTCGACCGTGCTCATATCCGCAAATACCTGCAACCAATTACGAAGTTGTTGCTCACCTTTTGTCCTGACGATGGTCTTTAGTTGCGATTGGAAGGGTGAAGAAAACTGGCGAATCCATGCTCTTTCCAGTGTTTTATTATTTTCAACAAGATCGTGAAAATATTTGCATACCCTTTTTAAACGGGTAATCTCGCGAAGACCCAAATAGCGAAAAATCAGGGACTTTTCTAAATCGGGCAGATCAAAGAATGGAGATTTACTTTTCTCATAGACAGTCACTTCCCTGCCGACACTGAAACCTGCAGTTGTTTCCTCCCGCTGAGGTTGCTGAGGTGTTGATCTGTCATTGCCGACATTGATGTTTAAAGGGTTCATATCGGGCTCCTCCAAAGCTCCTGAGTCAGTTTTAATCCTTGCTCAGAAAGGGTAATCAAAATTTGTTCAATGCTGATGGAGTTGGAGTCGGTTTTATAATAGAGGTTCATAACATTAAGGCCAGCGAAACTGACAATAAGTCCTGATTCGTGAAAATGATAGAAAGGTATTTTTTCATTAAGATCGCAAAAATATTTGCATCCCCTCAGGCTTTCAAGTCGCCTGTTAATATTTTTTACCTGAATGCCCGTATTTATGAACGGGATGCAGTTCCGGTAAATTAAAAATACCGCACATTCCCGGGAACATTTTCTTTTCTGCCATGTCTAATCTGCGTGTCCTGAAATTATCTCCTGAAATTATCCAACCTTCGAGGTAGAAAAAATGAAAAAGACATCGAAACCAACCGGTATAAGAAAATATCTGGTCGGCTCGCTGTTCTGCTTTGTTTCAAGTGCTATTGCCAGTTCTGAACCAAGTATTTATGGTGTGCTTGCGGAATTAAACTCAAGGCCAGAAGCTGTTAACTATCAAAAAGTCAGGCGTCTGACTGGCGGGCGCGGCCCCATTTACTCCATTGATGAGTACCCTGGTTATATCCTGAAAATCGACCGGGGAAATTTAGATCGAGTGGTCTCTGCCTGGTCATTTTTTGAGGCTTTTGGCCTGAAACACCTGTTTGTTCCACAAATGCTCCCAGTGATCGTAGGTGGTGAGGCGATGTTGCTTACAGAGCGGGTCAATGTACCAACAGACAGTTTTTCACACTATATGGAGTTCAGTCTGAACCGCAAAGGTTATGGTGATGCTATTAAGGATCTGACGGCGCTGGCCTGCATGAGGGAAATTCCTGACTTTACCATTAATGGAATGCTGACAGGAGAGCGTATTCGTTACGATAATATTCCTCCTTTTCAAACAGTGGATAACAATGGCAATACTCAATACAAGGTCGCTTTGATTGACCTTGATCATTACTATGACACTTTACCCGTCCGTCGCCGCCCTGCATTAGAGATTGTTCGCGAAGTCGTGGAAGCTTTTCCCTGGGCTTTGGACGATATTCTGGAAACCGCTTCCTATCATCGAAGCTGCTTTCTGACAGGTGATAATATCCGTTGGTTGCGTGATTTCGCTGATGAGCAGTCAATCAGAAGGTACACAATGTATGAAGGATATCATGATTATCTGCTAGCCAAAGGCATTAATCCGATGTCAGCTTCCGTGCACCTGGATACACTCTATCAGGAACCCGGGGAGTTCAAACTGACCTTGAGGCACGACTATGATACTGTGGTTCTTAATCTGGCAGAGGTTATTTACAATACAGCGAAAGAGAAAATGCGAGTTAAGAAAAAACAGAATGTTAAAGGCTATAATGCCCGTATCAGCTATGTGGATAGTCATGCCCTTGAATACCTCAGAAATATTAAACAGCAGTATATAGATGCCTATATGGATCTTGAAAAGGGTGTTGAAGAAGGTAATGCATTATTCTTGAAAGCAGTTGCTTTATTAGAAGAAAACAAACTGTTTTACAGAGCATCTGTTGGTCGGAATCGACTGGATCTGCTGATTTATTTTTGAGTGTAAACTCACGGCAACCAGCAATTGAAGATTTACTTTTCTCATAGACAGTCACTCCCTGCCTGCACTGAAATCCGCAGGTGCTTTCGCTGAGGTTGCTGAGGTGTTGGCGAGAGTGAACTGTCATTGCTGGAATCGTCGTCGTTTTTCAGCAAAGAAGGTTTTCCGCATAATCGCTTCTGCTTCTTCCCGGATAAATGATTCGGTTTGATTGTTCATTTTTAACCAATTCGTGAAGTCACGTTCGAACGCTTGCCATTGCGAGCCAAGCAGTTGTTGCAATGAGACTCTCTTTTCCGGGTTGTGCGTGAGAGAACCTGTGGTGTGATCACCTAAGTTAGCACTAGCCGTTTTCCAAGGTTCCATCAAAGGTTCATATTGCTCATTTCCCGGAATTGCACAAAATTTTTTCATTGCCTTCACCATTCCCTTAAATAGAGTCCATTTTTTATATTTATCAACGATTGGGATTTTTCCTTTGGCAAGAACATCGGAGAGGCTGATATCACCGGAACTCCAATTGATTACAGAACCTTGTTGTAAAAGATCAAAGTCACTATTTACTATTCGACCAGGGGTAATAATATGTACATTTTTTTCCTGCTGACCACCGGGATTTTGGAAAGTCATGATCACATCTTTTTTATCATCACTGTTGATTTTAAATACCTTAACAGACTTATAGGGAAAAAAGTCCGGCTTCTGTTCAGGGAAATACTCGCTGACGTGGCCCGGATTAAGCTGCCGAGAGCTGACTAACACCACATCTCTGTCGTTGTCTCCTTCCATCAGCACCACAACTCTTAGCGCATGAGCAAGAAAATATTCATTATGACAATAGACAAAATAAAATACGCTCTGGTCATTCCCATCACTGTTTTTGCTCAGTGGATTAGCGCAATACTTACGCAGTAAATCGTCCTTGAATACAGTGTCAGGGTATGTATTTTCCATCAGGTATAAACGCTGACAGCTAATGCCCATATCAATCTCTTCTATTCCATGACGGCCCGTATTACTGTATTCTCCGCTTTTGACTTCATATTCACTAACACCCAAAGTCTTTCTGGCAAATTCACCATGGCTGTTTGCCAACGGCGCTATCAAACCACTCGGGCCATGCAAGATAAAATCGGCCTCATGCAGCAATTGATAAACTTCCTCTTCCTGATGCATTGCGGCTAACTGCTGCTGTTCAGGTGGCCGGAATATTTGTCGACGGTGACCATCCAGAATGAAGGTTTTAACGTCGTCAAAAGTGGCAATGGATCTTAATCGATTCAGCTCATCAATGTCAGCGGCATGGTGTTCAAAGACAAATGAGCAAGTTGCTTCAGGAAAGAGTTTCCTGACATAACCTAACACCCTTACCCCGGATGCAATATCACCATACCCCCTCTTTGAAATGCTATTGCTCATGAACTGCCGGGTAGCAACCACAATTTTAATGGTTCTGTTCTTAAAGCTTGGACTACCTTTTGATTCAGGCTCATTTAAAAATCTTGTCAGGTCTTTGCTAAAAAGTTCAGAATTAAGCTCTGTAATATTCATGTTTTTCTTGGCTCCTAAATATTTGTATCTTCCTTATCAGGGCATAATAAAAAATGTATCCAAACCTTTTCAGAAACATCACTCTTTTAACTTGGGTTAATAATAAAAATAAATCCCTGACATAAATGACAGCTACAGTGACAATGCTTTAAGCGATTAAGAGGTTAACCCCGGGTTTTAAGTATCTAACCAGTTGGTTTCGCATATTCTGGACGGTCACTACAAGACAACCATTGGCACTGAAGCTGGTTGTATAGATCCTGTCTTTGTGAGTTTTCTCATAGACAGTCACTCCCTGCCTGCACTGAAACCCGCAGGTGCTTTCTCCAGCTGAGGTTGCTGAGTTGTTGGCGAGAGTGAACTGTCATTGCTGGAATTGTCATCGTTTTCAGCAAAGAGGGTTTTCCGGATAATCGCTTCTGCTTTTTCCCGGATAAATGATTCGGTTTGATTGTTCTTTTTTAACCAATCCGTGAAGTCACGTTCGAACGCTTGCCATTGCGAGCCAAGCAGTTGTTGCAACGAGACTCTGCTGGCCAGGCTTTTCGTGAGAGAACTTTTCCTGGGGTTATAAGCTAAGCTCGCACAAGCCGTTCTCCAAGGGCCCATCAAAGAACCATATTGCTCATTTCCCGGAATTGCACAAAACTTTTTCACTGCATTCAACATTCCCCAAAATAGATCCTCTTTTTTATAGGGTTCAACGATTGGGATTTTTCCTTTGGCAAGAACATCGGAGAGGCTGATATCACCGGAACTCCAATTGATTACAGAACCTTGTTGTAAAAGATCAAAGTCACTATTTACTATTCGACCAGGGGTAATAATGTGTATATTTTTTTCCTGCTCACCATCGGGATTTTGAAAAGTCATGATCACATCTTTTTTGTCATCACTGTTGATTTTAAATACCTTAACAGACTTATAGGGAAAAAAGTCCGGCCGCTGTTCAGAGAAATACTCGCTGACGTGGCCCGGATTAAGCTGCTGAGAGCTGACTAACACCACATCTCTGTCGTTGTTTGCTTCCATCAGCAGCAGAATTCTCAGCGCCTGAGCAAGAAAATATTTAGCATGACCATAGACAAAATAAAATACGCTCTGGTCATTCCCATCACTGCTTTTGCTCAGTGGATTAGCACAATACTTACGCAGTAAATCGTCCTTGAATACAGTGTCAGGGTATGTATTTTCCATCAGGTATAAACGCTGACAGCTAAAGCCCATATCAATCTCTTCTATTCCATGACGGCCTTTTTTACTATATTCTCCGCTTTTGAGTTCATATTCACTAACACCCACAGTTTTGCTGGCAAATTCACCATGGCTGTTTGCCAACGGCGATATCAAACCACTCGGGCCATGCAAGATAAAATCGGCCTCATGCAGCAATTGGTAAACTTCCTCTTCCTGATGCACTTTGGCTAACTGCTGCTGTTCAGGTGGCCGGTATATTTGTCGACGGCGACCATCCAGAATGAAGGTTTTAACGTCGTCAAAGGTGGCAATGGATCTTAATCGATTCAGCTCATCAATGTCAGCGGCATGGTGTTCAAAGACAAATGAGCAAGTTGCTTCAGGAAAGAGTTTCCTGACATAACCCAACTCCCTTACCCCAGATGCAATATCACCATACCCCCTCTCTAAAATGGTATCGCTCATGTACTGCCGGGTAGCAACCACAATTTTGATGGTTCTGTTCTTAAAGCTTGGGCTACCTTTTGATTCAGGCTCATTTAAAAACCTTGTCAGGTCTTTACTAAAAAGTTCTGAATTAAGCTCTGTAACATCCATGTTTTTTCTTGGCTCCTCAATATTTGTATTTTTCTTAGCAGGGCATAACAAAAAATGTATCCAAACCTTTTCAGAAACATCACTCTTTTAACTTGGATTAATAATAAAAATAAATCCCTGACATAAATGACAGCTACAGTGACAATGCTTTAGGCGATTAAGAGGTTACAGGCGTTGCCGAGTTCCAGATGAGAGGTTGAACGATTAAGTGATTGCTGCCAGCGGCACCGACGACGAACATTCGATCATCAAACGTCCTTCTGCAGTTCAGTGATTCTTGCCGAGTAATCACTGAAGGTCACCACATGCCGGCCATCGACACCGAAGGCGGCTGAGCCGAGACCGATAACACCCCTGTGGGAAATAATAGCTTTTTGAAGCCATGATCCATCGGCCCCAAGACCATAAATTTGCGCCGTTGCGTCCTTACTGGCGGTCACTACAAGACAACCATAGGTACTGAAGGTGGCTGAATAGATCCTGTCTTTGTGAGAAATGGTGGCTTTTTCTACCCATGATCCATCGGTCTCCAGACGATAGATTTTTGCCGTGTTGTTAGTAATGGTAGTTAACAAATGGCGACTATCGGCGCTGAAGATGGCTGAGTGGACCGGGCTCTCGTGAGGAATGATGGCTTTATTTACCCATGATCCGGCCAGCAGACCATAGATTTTCGTCGTTTTATCTTCACTGGCGGTCACCACCTGAGTGCCATCGGTGCTGAACTTGGCTGAATAGACACTGCCATCATGCTGAATCTCGTCTGTTTTTTTCCATGATCCATCGTCCTGCAGGCCATATATTTTTGCCTTGCCATCCCTGCTGGCAGTTACCACATAGCTGCCATCGGCGCTGAATTGGGCCGTCATCACCCAACCATTATGGTTAATGGTGCCTTTTTCGTTCCAGGAGTCATTGGCCTGCTTACCGTAGATTGTCACAGAGTATGTAGAGTAGATCATCAAATGACGGCCATCGATGCTGAAGCTGGCCAGACCGGCTTGAGTATTATGGTTAATAGTGGTCTTTGCTTGCCATGATCCATCGTTCTCCAGTCTATAGATTTTCAACTTTTTATCCAAACCGGAGGTCAACACATGATGGCCATCTGCACAGAAGGTGGCTGAGCAGACCCCATCTTCATGGGAAATTGTGAATTTTAGTTTCCATGATCCATCTTCCTCCATACCATAGATGACCGCGTTAACGCGACTGGCGGTTAGCAGATGGCGGCTATCGGGACTGAAGGTGGCTGATGTGACGTTATGGGAAATGTTGGCTTTAACTTTCCATGATCCATCGTTCTCACGGCTAGAGATTTTCAATATATTATCCAAACAGGCGGTCACCAGGTGGCGGCTATCGGGGCTTAAAGTGGCTTTGTGGATCCAGCTGGAATGGATGATTTCGGTTTTTGTCTCCAGGTTAAATTTTTCACATAGAGACATCAATTTACTATTGGTGAATAGGAACAGAGCAGGGAAATAAGCACTATCTCGTCGTTCTACAAGTGACTCGATAGTTTCATTATTCGCAAACGGCCTCAACCAATCACGGAGTTCTTGATTCGTTTTTGCCTTAAAGATGGTCTTCAGTTGATCTCTGTGTTGTGAAGGAAATCGACGATACCATGCTCTTTCCAGGGCTTTAGAGTTTTCAACAAAATCGCCAAGATATTTGCATACCCTTGCCAAACGGGCAATCTCGCGCAGGCCCAGATAGCGAATAATCACAGATTTTGGTTCGTCGGGCAAACAGAGGAATGGAGATTGATTTTGGTTATACAGAGTAACGTCTCTGCCTGCAGTGACACCCGTTGGCACTGCTTCCAGTCGAGGTCGCTTGGGTGTTGGCGAGACTGTACCGTCATCGCTGGAATTGTTGTTCAAAGGGTTCATATCGGGCGGGTTCCTCCAAAGCACGATTGGTATTATTTATTTCCGTTTGGAAAGCGCGTTCGAAATTAAATCGATCTCTTAGACTCGGTTTTATAATGGAAGTTCAAAACAATTAAGAGAAAGAAGAGCCCTGATTCGGGTAAAGAATGGAAAGAAATTTTTTCATTGAGAGCCAAGTGCAAAAATTGCCATTGTGCTCTCGATATAACCCAGAACTGAGGGCAGCGTAGCTTTCCCCGTCAAGTGAATTGTTAGGTGGCGTGGTTATTAGCGGGAGAGTAAGGCTTGGAGCATTTCTTTGATAGCAGCAATATCAGAACCTTGCTGGTCAAGGCGCTTATCTTGCTGGTCAAGGCGCTTATCTTGCTGGTCAAACCGTTTGCTGATTTCTTTGCTCTGCTGGTCAAGGCGCTTGTCTTGCTGGTCAAACCGTTCGCTAATTTCTTTGCTCTGCTGGTCAAGGCGCTTATCCTGCTGGTCAAGGCGCTTGTCTTGCTGGTCAAACCGTTCGCTGATTTCTTTGCTCTGCTGGTCAAGGCGCTTGTCTTGCTGGTCAAACCGTTCGCTGATTTCTTTGCTCTGCTGGTCAAGGCGCTTATCTTGCTGGTCAAGGCGCTTGTCTTGCTGGTCAAATCTCTGGTGCATCTCACCACGGGTTTGACCAAGGCCGTCAACTACGTCAGCCAGAGTGTTACGAATATGATCAATCTCTGTCGACTGAGGTTTGGGTTTCGCACTCATGGGTTACTCCTTGATAAAATGTCAAAGAGGAACAGCATAGCAAAGACTGGCACAAAGACACCTGACACTGTTTTTTAATCGGTTCTAAGCAAAAATACGCTTATTCGATCATCAATCCTTCTTGCGTAGTTCGGTGATTCTTACGCTGATATCTTTACTGACCGTCACCAGGTTTCGGCCATCGGTACTGAAGTTGGCTGAGGTGACTGCTTTCTTGTGCCTGATGATGGCTTTTTCCAACCATGATCCATCGGCCTGCAGGCCAAGGACTTTCGCTGTGTTATCATCACTGGTGGTCACCACATGAAGGCAATCGGCGCTGAATTTGGCTGAGTTGACCACCTTCTTATGGGTAATGCAGGCTGTTTCTTCCCATAATCCAGGGGCCTTTCGGGTGTATATTTTTGCGGTCTTATCATCACTGGCAGTCACCACATGGAGGCTATTGGCGCTGAATTCGGCTGAGCGAACGTTACAATCATGAGGAATCGTGGCTATTTCTTTCCACGATCCATCGGTTTGCAGGTCAAAGATTTTTGCCGTGTCATCTAAACTGACGGTTACCAGATGACAGCTATCGGCGCTGAAGTTGGCAGATGTGATTGTGCTCCTGTGTTGAAGGGGGGCTTTTTTTACCCATGATCCATCGTCCCCCCGACCATAAATTTTTAGAGCGTAATCAACGCAGATGATCGCCAGATGACGGTCATCGGGACTGAGTCTGGCTGAATAGACATAACTTTCATGAATAGTGTCCTCTAGTTCCCATAATCCATCGTCCCCCTGACTACGGATCCTCACCGTGTGATCAAAGCCGACGCTCATCATATGCTGACTATCAGCGCTGAAGGTGGCTGAAAGAATCATATGATTATGGAAAATGATGGCTTTTACCTCCCATGATCCATCGTCCCCCTGACCGTAGATTTTCGCTGTGTGATCATGACTGGCGGTTAGCAGATGGCGGCCATCTGGGCTGAAGGTGGCTGATGCAACCCAATTATCGTGGGTAAAGGTGGCTGTTGGTTCCCATGATCCATCGTCCTGCTGAACATAGATTCTTGCTGTATTATCGTGACTGGCAGTTACCAGATAGCGGCCGTCGGGGCTGAAGTTGGCTAAAACAGCCCTGTGATTATGGAAAAAGGTGGCTTTTGGTTCCCATGATCCATCGGTCTTCTGGCTGCAGATTTTCACTGTTTTATCTTCACTGACGGATGCCAGATGGCGATTATCGGGGCTGAAATTGACCGCTCTGACTTTTTTATCATGGGTCATTTCGATTTTTTCCACTAACTTGAACTTTTCACATTGAGACATCAGTTTACTGTTAATGAAAAGCAACTGAGCAGGAAAATAAGTACTCTTTTGTTGTTCTAAGAGTGACTCGACAGTGCCCATATCCGCAAACGCCTCCAACCAATGACGGAGCTGTTGCTCATCTTTTGTCCTGACGATGGTCTTTGGTTGATAATGGTAGGGCGAAGGAAACTTGCGAATCCACGCTCTTTCCAGAACTTTATCCTCTTCAACAAGTGTGCAAAGAAATTTGCATACCAGTTTTAAACGGGTAACCTCGCGAAAACCCAAATAGCGAATGATCATCGATTTTGTTTCGTAGGGTAAACAGAGCAATGGCGATTGATTTTGCTTGTATACACTAACTTCCCTGCCTGCACTGACAACCGTTGATGCTTCCTCAAGTTGAGGTTGTCCAGGTGTTGGCGAGTCAATACCCGAATTTCTATTAACAGGGCCCATGCCTGTCTCCTTCTAAGCTCCAGAGTTGGTATTTATCTTTGTATGAAAAAGACATTCAAAATGGATTCGACTCGGTTTCAGGATGAAAGTTCAAAATATTGGGGTCAGTGAAATCAGGAAAAAGCAGAGCTCTGATCCGGGAAAATTTTTCAAGGTCATGGATCAAAAGAGGAGACAACTAGCCTCAGGCAGTTGCTGGGTTGTGCTCATTCGATCATCATCGTCCTTCCGCAGCTCAGTGATTCTCGCACTGTAATCATTACTGACGGTCAGCACATGCCGGTCATCGGGACTGAAGTCGGCTGAGATGAATCCTTTCTCGTGTCGGATGGTGGCTTTTTCCAGCCATGCGCCGTCGTTCTGCAGACCAAAAACTTTCGCCGTACCATCCAAACTGGCGGTGACCACAAGACGACCATCGGCACTGAAGTTGGCTGAGAAGACTCTGTGCCTATGGGGAATGCTGGCTTCTTCCTGCCATGATCCGTCGGCCTGGAGACCACTGATTTTTGCCGTATTATCGTCACTGGTGGTCACCACATGGAGGCAATCGGCACTGAAGGTGGCTGAGACGACTCTATTAGTGTGGGAGATACAGGCTTTTTCCTGCCATGATGCGGAGGCCTTCTGGCTATAGATTTTTGCCTTGCCGTCCCAACTGGCGGTCACCACATGGCAGCTATCGGAGCTGAAGGTGGCTGTGATGATCAAATTATCATGATAAATTGAGGCTGCTTTTTTCCATGATCCATCGGCCTGCAGGTCATAGATATTTGCCGTGCGACCTAAACTGTAGGCTAACAGGTGGCAGCTATCGGCGCTGAAATTGGCGATTTCTGCGATGCCTTGAAGGGTGGCTTTTTCTACCCATGATCCATCGGCCCCCTTGCCATAGATTGTAACAACGTAATTTATATCGAAGATCGCCAGAAGACTCTCATCGACACTGAACCTGACCGAATGGATCAGACTGGAATGATAAACAGTCTCTTCTAATTCCCACGATCCGATGTCCCCCTGACCAAAGAATTTCACCGTGTGATCTGGACCGACAGTCAGCAAACGGCGGCCATCAGCATTGAAGGTGACTGAATTGACATTGAGAACATGAGGAATGGAGGCTTTTGCTTCCCAGGATCCATTGTCTGCCTGACCGTAGATATTGAATGTATGACGGTAACCGTAGGCTATCACGGCTAACACATGACGGCCATCAGAGCTAAAGCTGGCCGACATGACTGCATCGTTATGGGTAATAGTGTTTTTTTCTTCCCAGGTTCCACCATTCTCCTGGCCATAGATTTTCAACTTATGATCCACACTGGCGGTCAACACATGGCGGCTGTCGGCGCTGAAGGTGGCTGTGCTGATACGGTTAGAATGGTTGATTTCGGTTTTTTCCACCAGACTGAATGTTTTACATTGAGACATCAGTTTACTGTTGGTGAAAAGGAGTTGAGCAGGAAAGTAAGTACTTTCTCGTTGTTTTAAAAGTGACTCGACAGTGTCCTCATCCGCAAACGGCGCCAGCCAGTCACGAAGTTGTTGCTCATCTTTTCTCGTTATCATGGCCTTTAGTTGATATTGATGTTGTGAAGGAAATCGGCGAAACCAGGCTTTTTCCAGAGCTTTATCGTTTTCAACAAGATCGCGAAGATGCCTGCATACCTTGGCTAAACGGGTAATCTCGCGAAAACCCAAATAGCGAATAATCATTGACTTTGTTTCATAGGGTAAACAGAGCAATGGCGATTGATTTTGGATGTATACACTGACCTCCCTGCCTGCACTGACAACCGTTGATGCTTCCTCAAGTTGAGGTTGTCCAGGTGTTGGCGAGTCAATGCCCGAATTGCTGTTAACAGGGCCCATGCCTGGCTCCTTCAAAACTCCAAAGTTAGTATTTATCCTTTTTGTATGAAAAAGACATTCAAAATGGATTCAACAGGTTGGACCTGGTTTTAGTATGAAAGTTCACACTATTGGGGTCAGTGAAACCAGGAAAAAGCAGAGCCCTGATCCGGGAAAATTTTTCAAGGACATGGATCAAAAGAGCAGACAACCAACCTGAGGCGGGCGTCGGGTTACACTCATTCGATCATCATCGTCCTTCCACAGCTCAGTGATTCTCGCAATGTAATTATCACTGATGGTCACCACATATCGGTCATCGGGACTGAAGTCGGCTGAGAGGACTCCTTTCTTGTGTCGGATGGTAGCTTTTTCCAGCCATGCGCCATCGGTCTGCAGACCAAAAACTTTCGCCTTACCATCCGCACTGGCGGTGACCACAAGACGACCATCGGCACTGAAGGTGGCTGAGAGGATGCTGTTCTTATGGCTAATGTTGGCTTCTTCTTGCCATGATCCATTGGCCTGCAGGCCATTGATTTTTGCCGTGTTATCATTACTGGCGATCACTACATGGAGGCAATCGGCACTAAAGTTGGCTGAGGTGAGCCATCTGGCGTGGGATATACAGGCTGTTTCCTGCCATGATGCAGAGGTCTTCTGGCTATAGATTTTTGTACTGCCATCCCAACTGGTGGTCACCACATGGCAGTTATCGGCGCTGATATCGGCAATTGCGATCTGGATGCCTTGAAGGGTGGCTTTTTCCACCCATGATCCACTGGCCACCTTGCCGTAGATTGTAACAACGGCATTTATATCGTGGATTGCCAGAAGACTCTCATCGACACTGAACCTGGCCGAATTGACCGGACTGGTATGGTAAATAGTATCCTCTAATTCCCATGATCCATTGTCCCCCTGACCAAAGAATTTTACCGTGTGATCTGGACCGACAGTCATCAAACGGCAGCCATCAGCAATGAAGGTGACTGACTTGACATTATTAACATTAGGAATGGTGGCTTTTGCTTCCCAGGATCCATTGTCCGCCTGACTGTAGATAGTGACTTTCTTATCATAACCGGTGGCTAACACATGAAGGCCATCAGAGCTAAAGCTGGCCGACTTGACTGCACCACTATGGGTAATAGTGTTTTTTTCTTCCCAGGTTCCGCCATTCTCCTGGCCATAGATTTTCAACTTATGATCCACACTGGCGGTCACCACATGGCGGCTGTCGGCGCTGAAGGTGGCTGTGCTGATACGGTTAAAATGGTTGATTTCGGTTTTTTCCACCAGGCTGAATGTTTTACATTGAGACATCAGTTTACTGTTGGTGAAAAGGAGTTGAGCAGGGAAGTAAGTACTTTCTCGTTGTTTTAAAAGTGACTCGACAGTGTCCTCATCCGCAAACGGCGCCAGCCAGTCACGGAGTTGTTGCTCATCTTTTTTCGTTATCATGGCCTTAAGTTGATATTGGTGTCGTGAAGGAAACCGGCGAAACCAAGCTCTTTCCAGAGCTTTATCGTTTTCAACAAGATCGCGAAGATGCCTGCATACCTTGGCTAAACGGGTAATCTCGCGAAAGCCCAAATAGCGAATAATCATCGATTTTGTTTCATAGGGTAAACAGAGCAATGGCGATTGATTTTGGATGTATACACTGACCTCCCTGCCTGCACTGACAACCGTTGATGCTTCCTCAAGTTGAGGTTGTACAGGTGTTGGCGAGTCAATGCCCGAATTGCTGTTAACAGGGCTCATGCCTGACTCCTTCAAAACTCCAAAGTTAGTATTTATCCTTTTGTATGAAAAAGGCATTCAAAATGGATTCAACAGGTTGGACTCGGCTATAGAATGAAAGTTCACAATATTGAGGTCAGTGAAACCAGGAAAAAACAGAACCCTTATCCGGGAAAGTTTTTCAAGGTCATGGGTCAAAAGAGGAGACAACCAGCCTCAGGCAGGTGCTGGATTGCGCTCATTCGATCATCATCGTCCTCCCTCAGCTCAGTGATTCTCGCACTGTGATCATAACTGATGGTCACCACATGTCGGTCATCGGGACTGAAGTTGGCTGAGATGACTCCTTTATCGTGTCGGACGGTGGCTTTTTCCAGCCATAACCCATCGGTCTGCAGACCAAAAACTTTCGCCGTACCATCCCAACTGGGGGTAACCACAAGACGACCATCGGCACTGAAGGTGGCTGGGGGTACCCTGTTCTTATGGCTAATGTTGGCTTCTTCTCGCCATGATCCATTGGCCTGCAGGCCATAGATTTTTGCCGTGTTATCATTACTGGTGGTCACCACATGGAGGCAATCGGCACTGAAGTTGGCTGAGGTGAGCTCGTCATTGTGGGTAATACAGGCTTTTTCTTGCCATGATGAATCAGCCCTCTTGCTATAGATTTTCGCCTGATGATCCTTACTGGCAGTGACCACATGGCAGCTATCGGCGCTGAAGGTGGCTGTGTTAACTATAAAATTATGAGAAATCGTGTCTGCTTCTTTCCATGATCCGTCGGCCTGCAGGTTAAAAATATTTACCTTGAAACCTGCTCTGGTTAACAGGTGGCAGTTATTGGCGCTGATATCGAGAATTGCATACTGGGTGCGTTGAATGGTGGCTTTTTCCACCCATGATCCAGCGGCCCGCTTGCCATAGATTGTAACAACGGAATTTATATCGCGGATCGCCAGAAGACTCTCATCGACACTGAGCCTGGCCGATTCGATCGGACTGGTATGGCAAATGGTTTCCTCTAATTCCCATGATCCATTGTCTCCCTGAGCAAAGATTTTCACCGTGTGATCTCGACCGACAATCACCAAACGGCAGCCATCAGCAGTGAAGGTGGCTGATCTGACATTAATAACATCTGGAGTGGTGGCTTTTGCTTGCCAGGATCCATTGTCCGCCTGACTGTAGATAGTGAATGCCCTTTCATAACCGGCGGCTAACACATGAAAGCCATCAGAGCTAAAGCTGGCCGACCTGACTGCACCGCTGTGGGTAATAGTGTTTTTTTCTTCCCAGGTTCCACCATTCTCCTGGCCATAGATTTTCAACTTATGATCCCAACTGGCGGTCACTACACGGCGGCTGTCGGCGCTGAAGGTGGCTGTGTTGATAAAGTTAGCATGGGGAATTTTAGCTTTTTCTACCAGCCTGAATTTTTTACATTGAGACATCAGTTTACTGTTGGTGAAAAGGAGCTGAGCAGGAAAGTAAGTACTTTCTCGTTGTTTTAAAAGTGACTCGACAGTGTCCTCATCCGCAAACGGCGCCAGCCAGTCACGAAGTTGTTGCTCATCTTTTCTCGTTATCATGGCCTTTAGTTGATATTGGTGTTGTGAAGGAAATCGGCGAAACCAGGCTCTTTCCAGAGCTTTATCGTTTTCAACAAGATCGCGAAGATGCCTGCATACCTTGGCTAAACGGGTAATCTCGCGAAAACCCAAATAGCGAATAATCATTGACTTTGTTTCGTGGGGTAAACAGAGGAATGGCGATTGATTTTGGTGGTATACACTGACCTCCCTGCCTGCACTGACAACCGTTGATGCTTCCTCAAGTTGAGGTTGTACAGGTGTTGGCGAGTCAATGCCCGAATTGCTGTTAACAGGGCTCATGCCTGGCTCCTTCAAAACGCCAAAGTGAGTATTTATCCTTTTTGTATTAAAAAGACATTCAAAATGGATTCAACAGGTTGGACTCGGTTTCAGGATGAAAGTTCACAATATTGAGGTCAGTGAAGCCAGGAAAAAACAGAGCCCTGGTCCGGGAAATTTTTTTTCAAGGTCATAGATCAAAAGAGGATGCATTCAGCCTGAGACAGGAGGTGGGTTACGCACATTCGATCATCATCGGCCTTCGATAGTTCAGTGATTCTCGCACTTGGATCAAAACTGACGGTCACCACATGTCGGTCATCGGGACTGAAGTTGGCTGAGATGACTCCTTTATCGTGTCGGATGATGGCTTTTTTCAGCCATGACCCATCGGTCTGCAGACCAAAAACTTTCGCCGTACCATCCCTACTGGCGGTTACCATATGACAACCATCGGCACTGAGGGTGGCTGAGTGGACGCTGTTCTTATGGCTAATGCAGGCTTTTTCTTGCCATGATCCATCGGCCTGAAGACTACTGATTTTTGCCGTGTTATCTCTACTGGTGGTCACCACATGAAGGCAATCGGCAGTGAAGGTGGCTGAGGTGATCTCGTTATTGTGGGTGATGCAGCCTTTTTCCTGCCATGATGAATCAGCCCTCTGGCTGTGGATTTTCGCCTTGTGATCCCAACCGGTGGTCACCACATGGCAGCTATCGGCGCTGAAGGTGGCCAAGTTGATTATATCATCATGGGAAATCGTGGCTGCTTTTTTCCATGATCCATCGGCCTGCAGGTTAAAGATAATTGCCTTGTGATTTATATCTTTGGTTAACAGGTGGCAGCTATCGGCGCTGATATTGACAATTACGATCGGGTTTTCTTCAATGGTGGCTTTTTCCACCCATGATCCAGAGGCCTCCTTGCCGTAGATTGAAACAACGAATTCTGTATCCTGGATCACCAGAAGACTCTCATTGGCGCTGAGCCTGGCCGATTCGATTGGACTGGTATGGCAAATGGTTTCCTCTAATTCCCATGATCCATTGTCTCCCTGAGCAAAGATTTTCACCGTGTGATCTCGACCGACAATCACCAAACGGCAGCCATCAGCAGTGAAGGTGGCTGATCTGACATTAATAACATCTGGAATGGTGGCTTTTGCTTGCCAGGATCCATTGTCCGCCTGACTGTAGATAGTGAATGCCCTTTCATAACCGGCGGCTAACACATGACGGCCATCAGAGCTAAAGCAGGCCGACCTGACAGGACCATTATGGGTAATAGTGTTTTTTTCTTCCCAGGTTCCATCATTCTCCTGGCCATAGATTTTCAACTCATGATCCCAACTGGCGGTCACCACACGGCGGCTGTCGGCGCTGAAGGTGGCTGTCCTGATATAGTCAGCATGGGGAATTTCGGTTTTTTCTACCAGCTTGAATTTTTTACATTGAGACATCAGTTTACTGTTGGTGAAAAGGAGCTGAGCAGGAAAGTAAGTACTTTCTCGTTGTTTTAAAAGTGACTCGACAGTGTCCTCATCCGCAAACGGCGCCAGCCAGTCACGAAGTTGTTGCTCATCTTTTCTCGTTATCATGGCCTTAAGTTGATATTGGTGTCGTGGAGGAAACCGCCGAAACCAGGCTCTTTCCAGAGCTTTATCGTTTTCAACAAGATCGCGAAGATGCCTGCATACCTTTGCTAAACGGGTAATCTCGCGAAAACCCAAATAGCGAATAATCATCGATTTTGTTTCGAAGGGTAAACAGAGCAATGGCGATTGATTTTGCATGTATACACTAACCTCCCTGCCTGCACTGAAAACCGTTGATGCTTCCTCAAGTTGAGGTTGTCCATGAGTTGGCGAGTCAATACCCGAATTGCTGTTAACAGGGCTCATGCCTGGCTCCTTCAAAACTCCAAAGTTGGTATTTATCTTTGTATGAAAAAGACATTCAAAATGGATTCGACTCGGTTTTATGCTGAAAGTTCACAATATTGAGGTCAGTGAAACCAGCAAAAAGAGAGCCCTGATCCGTGAAAATTTTTTAAGGTCGTGGGTCAAAAGCAAAAGAGGAGACAACCAGCCTCAGGCAGGTGTTAATCACCTGATGGTACCAGCGTTTGCATGTTCGCTTAGTTCAGGCATAAAAAAACCGCCATTCCGTGGGGCAGAAAAAATGGTGGTTGTTAGACTGTAATTCTAATAAATTAACTTATAATATAAGTCATGAATACTATAAGCTGGTCCAACAAAGCCCGTAAGCAACTTCTTAAACTGCCTAATAAAGAAGCCAAAAAAATACATGAAGAAGTGTTAGCTCTTGAGTGCTTTCCGGCTTGTCAGAACATAAAGAAACTGACGAACCATGAGTACGAATATCGTTTACGAGTGGGACCTTTCAGAGTCTTTTTCAACTTCGACGGTGCTGTTCGTATCGTCACCATAGAAGAGGTTAAACGTAGAAATGAACATACCTACTGACGTCCAGATCATTACTCATTCCGGTAAACCGGCTTTTGCAGTCGTTCCTTATGACCAATGGCTGCAGCTCACTGGTCAGGCCACTGAAGCCTATTTCCCCCATGAAGTGGTGGGGTTCCAGCTACAGGGTTTGAGCCTGATTACTGCATGGCGCAAGTATAAAAAACTGACCCAGACACAACTGGCTGACCGGCTCGGTATCAGCCAGTCGGCTATGGCCCAAATTGAGAACACGGAATCGCCAACCGAACGAACCCTGTCCCGTGTGGCGCAAGCTCTGGGTATCACTGTTAAGCAGCTGGAAGACTGAATGCACGAAAAGGACATTCAAAATGGATTCAACAGGTTGGACTCGGTTTTATGCTGAAAGTTCACAATATTGAGATCAGTGAAACCAGGAAAAACAGAGCCCTGATCCGGGAAAATTTTTCAAGGTCATGGGTCAAAAGAGGAGACAGCTAACCTCAGGCAGGCGTTGGGTCAGGCTCATTCGATCATCATCGTCCTTCCGCAGCTCAGTGATTATCGCAGTGTGATCAACACCGAGGGTCATCACATATCGGTCATCGGGACTGAAGTCGGCTGAGTTGACTGCTTCCTTGTGTCGGATGGTGGCCTTTTCCAGCCATGCCCCATCGGTCTGCAGACCAAAAACTTTTGCCGTACCATCTGCACTGGCGGTCACCACAAGACGACCATCGGCACTGAAGGTGGCTGAGAGGATTCTGTTCTTATGGGTAATGCTGGCTTGTTTTCGCCATGATCCATCGGCCTGCAGGCCACTGATTTTTGCCGTGTTATCTTTACTGATGGTCACCACATGAAGGCAATCGGCACTGAAGGTGGCTGAGTGGACTTCGTCCTTGTGGGTAATGCAGGCTTTTTCTTGCCATGATGAATCGGTTCTCCGGCTGTAGATTTTCGCCTTGTAATCCCAACTGGCGGTCACCACATGGCAGCTATCGGCGCTGAAGGTGGCTGTGGCGAGTGTATAATCATGGGAAATCGTGGCCGCTTTTTTCCATGATCCATCGGCCTGCAGGTTAAAGATATTTGCCTTGTAACCGGAATCTTTGGTTAACAGATGACAGTTATCGGCGCTGATATCGGCAATTGCGATATGGGTGCCTTGAAGGGTGGCTTTCTCCACCCATTTTCCAGCGGCCCCCCTACCATAGATTGTAATAACGAAATGTGTATCGTGGATCGCCAGAAGACTCTCATCGACGCTGAACATGGCCGATTCGATCGGAGTGGTATGGTAAATGGTGTCCTCTAATTCCCATGATCCATTGTCTCCCTGGCCAAAGATTTTCACCGTGTGATCTGTGCCGGCGGTCACTAAACGAAGCCCATCAGCAGTGAATGTGACTGAACTGATATTACGAACATTGGGAATGGTGGCTTTTGCTTCCCAGGATCCATTGTCTGCCTGACTGTAGATAGTGACTGTGTTTTCATAACCGGTGGCTGACACATGACGGCCATCAGAGCTAAAGCTGGCCGACATGACTGCACCATTATGGCTAATAGTGTTTTTTTCTTCCCAGGTTCCACCATTCTCCTGGCCATAGATTTTCAAATTATTATCCCAACTGGTGGTCACTACACGGCGGCTGTCGGCGCTGAAGGTGGCTGTGTTGATAACTTCAGAATGGGGAATTCTGGCTTTTTCTGCCAGCTTGAATTTTTTACATTGAGACGTCAGTTTACTGTTGGTGAAAAGGAGCTGAGCAGGAAAGTAAGTACTTTCTCGTTGTTTTAAAAGTGACTCGACAGTGTCTTTATCCGCAAACGGCGCCAACCAGTCACGGAGTTGTTGCTCATCTTTTTTCGTTATCATGGCCTTTAGTTGATATTGGTGTTGTGAAGGAAACCGCCGAAACCAGGCTCTTTCCAGAGCTTTATCGTTTTCAACAAGATCGCGAAGATGTCTGCATACCTTTGCTAAACGGGTAAACTCGCGAAAACCCAAATAGCGAATAATCATCGACTTTGTTTCGTGGGGTAAACAGAGGAATGGCGATTGATTTTGGTTGTATATACTAACCTCCCTGCCTGCACTGAAAGCTGTTGATGCTTCCTCAAGTTGAGGTTGTCCATGTGTTGGCGAGTCAATACCCGAATTGCTGTTAACAGGGCTCATGCCTTACTCCTTCAAAACTCCAAAGGTGGTATTTATCCTTGTATGAAAAAGACATTCAAAATGCATTTGACTCAGTTTTAGGATGAAAGTTCACACTATTGAGGTCAGTGAAACCAGGAAAAACAGAGCCCTGATCCGGGAAAATTTTTCAAGGTCACGGATCAAAAGAGGAGACAACTAACCTCAGGCAGTTGCCGGGTTGTGCTCATTCGATCATCATCGTCCTTGCGCAGCTCAGTGATTCTCGCAATGCAATCAACACCGAGGGTCATCACATATCGATCATCGGGACTGAATTCGGCTAAGGTGATTCGTCTCTCGTGTCGGATGGTGGCTTTTTCCAGCCATGACCCATCGGCCTCCTGGCCATAAATTTTCGCCGTACCATCCACACTGGTGGTCATTACATGACAACCATCTGCACTGAAGGTGGCTGAGGAGACGCTGTTTTTATGGCTAATGTTGGCTTCTTCTCGCCATGATCCATTGGCCCGCAGGCCATGGATTTTTGCCGTCTTATCAACACTGGTGGTCACCACATGGAGGCAATCGGCACTGAAGGTGGCTGAGAAGAGTTGGTCATTGTGGGTAATGCAGGCTTTTTCTTGCCATGATGAACCGGCTCTCCGGCTATAGATTTTCGCCTTGTAATACTTACTGGCGGTTACCACGTGGCAGCTATCGGCGCTGAAGGTGGCTGAGATGGGTTCATAATCATGAGAAATCGTGGCCGCTTTTTTCCATGATCCATCGGCCTGCAGGTTAAAAATATTTATCTCGAAACCTGTTCTGGTTAACAGGTGGCAGTTATCGGCGCTGATATCTTTAATTGCGTTCTGGGTGCCTTGAAGGGTGGCTTTTTCCACCCATGATCCAGCGGCCCCCTTGCCGTAGATTGTAACAACGGAATTTATATCGCGGGTCGCCAGAAGACTCTCATCGGCACTGAACCTGGCCGAAATGACCGGACTGGTATGGTAAATAATGTCCTTTAATTCCCATGATCCATCGTCCCCCTGACCAAAGAATTTCACCGTGTGATCCGGGCCGAAAGTCATCAAACGTCGGCCATCAGCAATGAAGGTGAATGATCTGACATTGAGAACATGGGGAATGCTGGCTGTTGCTTCCCAGGATCCATTGTCCGCCTGACTGTAGATAGTGACCGTCGCATCATAACCGGCGGCTAAAATATGACGGCCATCAGAGCTAAAGCAGGCCAACACGACTGCACCATTGTGGGTAATAGTGTTTTTTTCTTCCCAGGTTCCATCATTCTCCTGGCCATAGATTTTCAACTTATGATCCTCACTGGCGGCCACCACACGGCGGCCGACGCCACTGAAGGTGTCTTCGCTGATGCCAGCATGGGGAATTTTGGCTTTTTCTACCAGCTTGAATTTTTTACATTGAGACATCAGTTTACTCTGGGTGAAAAGGAGCTGAGCAGGAAAGTAAGTACTTTCTCGTTGTTTTAAAAGTGACTCGACAGTGTCCTTATCTGCAAACGGCGCCAACCATTCACGAAGTTGTTGCTCATCTTTTTCCGTCATCATGGCCTTTAGTTGATATTGGTGTCGTGGAGGAAACCGGCGAAACCAGGCTCTTTCCAGAGCTTTATCGTTTTCAACAAGATCGCGAAGATGCCTGCATACCTTGGCTAAACGGGTAATCTCGCGAAAACCCAAATAGCGAATAATCATCGATTTTGTTTCGTAGGGTAAACAGAGCAATGGCGATTGATTTTGGATGTATACACTGACCTCTCTGCCTGCACTGACAACCGTTGATGCTTCCTCAAGTTGAGGTTGCCCAAGTGTTGGCGAGTCAATACCCGAATTGCTGTTAACAGGGCTCATGCCTGGCTCCTTCAAAACGCCAAAGTTGGTATTTATCTTTGTATGAAAAAGACATTCAAAATGAATTCGACTCAGTTTTATGCTGAAAGTTCACAATATTGAGATCAGTGAAACCAGGAAAAACAGAGCCCTGATCCGGGAAAATTTTTCAAGGTCACGGATCAAAAGAGGAGACAACTAACCTCAGGCAGACGTTAGGTTACACTCATTCGTTCATCATCGTCCTTCCACAGTTCAGTGATTCTCGCACTGTAATCAAAACTGACGGTCAGCACGTATCGATCATCGGGACTTAAATTGGCTGAGGTGACTCCTTTTGCGTGCTGGATGGTGGCTTTTTCCAGCCATGACCCATCGGCCTGCAGACCACAAAATTTCGCCGTACCATCCGCACTGGCGGTTAACACATGACAACCATCGGCGCTGAAGCAGGCTGAGATGACATTGCGCTTATAGGTAATGCTGGCTTCTTCCTGCCATGATCCATCGGCCTGAAGACCACTGATTTTTGCCGTATTATCGTGACTGGTGGTCACCACATGGAGGCAATCGGCACTGAAGGTGGCTGAGCTGACGTTTCTAGCGTGGGATATACAGGCTTTTTCCTGCCATGATGAATCGGCCCTACGGCTATAGATTTTCGCCTTGTGATCCCAACTGGCGGTCACCACATGGCAGCTATCGGCGCTGAAGGTGGCTGTGATGATCAAATTATCATGATAAATTGAGGCTGCTTTTTTCCATGATCCATCGGCCTGCAGGTTAAAGATATTTGCCTTGTGACCTGGACTGAAGGTTAACAGATGGCAGCTATCGGCGCTGAAATTGGCGATTCTGGTCTGGGGGCCTTGAAGGGTGGCTTTTTCCACCCATGATCCAGCGGTCCCCTTGCCATAGATTGTAACAACGAGATGTATATCGTGGATCGCCAGAAGACTCTCATCGTCGTTGAACCTGGCCGAATCGATCGCACTGGTATGGTAAATAGTCTCCTCTAATTCCCATGATCCGTTGTCTCTCTTAACAAAGAATTTCACCGTCTGATCTGGACCGCCAGTCACCAAGCGGCGGCCATCAGCGGTGAAGGTGGCTGAACTGGCATTAAGTACATGGGGAATGGTGGCTTTTGCTTCCCATGATCCATTGTCTGCCTGACCATAGATAGTGAATGTATTATCATAACCGGTAGCCAATACATGACGGCCATCAGAGCTAAAGCTGGCCGACTTGGCTGGACGATCATGGATAATAGTGTTTATTTCTTCCCAGGTTCCACCATTCTTTTGGCCATAGATTTTCAACTTATGATCCAAACTGGCGGTCACCACGCGGAGGCTGTCGGCGCTGAAGGTGGCTGTGTTGAGAGCGTATGCAAGGGGGATTTTGGCTTTTTCTACCAGCTTGAATTTTTTACATTGAGACATCAGTTTACTGTTGGTGAAAAGGAGTTGAGCAGGAAAGTAAGTACTTTCTCGTTGTTTTAAAAGTGACTCGACAGTGTCCTCATCCGCAAACGGCGCCAACCAGTCACGGAGTTGTTGCTCATCTTTTTTCGTTATCATGGCCTTTAGTTGATATTGGTGTTGTGAAGGAAACCGCCGAAACCAGGCTCTTTCCAGAGCTTTATCGTTTTCAACAAGATCGCGAAGATGTCTGCATACCTTTGCTAAACGGGTAATCTCGCGAAAATCCAAATAGCGAATAATCATCGACTTTGTTTCGTGGGGTAAACAGAGGAATGGCGATTGATTTTGGTTGTATATACTAACCTCCCTGCCTGCACTGAAAGCTGTTGATGCTTCCTCAAGTTGAGGTTGTCCATGTGTTGGCGAGTCAATACCCGAATTGCTGTTAACAGGGCTCATGCCTTACTCCTTCAAAACTCCAAAGGTGGTATTTATCCTTGTATGAAAAAGACATTCAAAATGCATTTGACTCAGTTTTAGGATGAAAGTTCACACTATTGAGGTCAGTGAAACCAGGAAAAACAGAGCCCTGATCCGGGAAAATTTTTCAAGGTCATGGGTCAAAAGAGGAGACCACTAATCAGGCAGGCGTCAGGTTACACTCATTCGATCATCATCGTCCTTCCACAGCTCAGTGATTCCCGCACTGTGATCATAACTGATGGTCACCACATGTCGGTCATCGGGACTGAAGTCGGCTGAGATGACTCCGTTTTCGTGCCGGATGCTGGCTTTTTCCAGCCATGACCCATCGGTCTGCAGACCAAAAACTTTCGCCGTACCATCCAAACTGGCGGTAACCACAATACGAGCATCTGCACTGAAGGTGGCCGAGAGGACGACGTGCTCATGGCTAATGGTGGCTTCTTCTTGCCATGATCCATTGGCCTGCAGGCCATTGATTTTTGCCGTGTTATCACAACTGGTGGTCACCACATGGAGGCAATCGGCACTGAAGTTGGCTGAGGAGAGCTCGTTATTGTGAGTAATGCAGGCTTTTTCTTGCCATGATGAATCAGCACTCTGGCTATAGATTTTCGCCTTGTAATCCCGACTGGCGGTGACCACATGGCAGCTATTGGCGCTGAAGGTGGCTGATGTGACTGTATGATCATGAGAAATCGTGGCTGCTTTTTTCCATGATCCATCGGCCTGCAGGTTAAAAATATTTATCTCGAAACCTGTTCTGGTTAACAGGTGGCAGTTATCGGCGCTGATATCTTTAATTGCTTCCTGGGTGCCTTGAAGGGTGGCTTTTTCCAGCCATGATCCGGCGGCCCCCTTGCCGTAGATTGTAACAACGGAATTTATATCGCGGATCGCCAGAAGACTCTCATCGGCACTGAACCTGGCCGAAATGACCGGACTGGTATGGTAAATAATGTCCTTTAATTCCCATGATCCATCGTCCCCCTGACCGAAGAATTTCACCGTGTGATCTGGACCGGCAGTCACTAAACGAAGCCCATCAGCAGTGAAGGTGGCTGAACTGATATTACGAACATTGGGAATGCTGGCTGTTGCTTCCCAGGATCCATTGTCCGCCTGACTGTAGATAGTGACTGTCTTATCATAACTGATGGCTAACACATGAAGGCCATCAGAGCTAAAGCTGGCCGAACTCACTGCACGATTATGGCTAATAGTGCTTTTTTCTTCCCAGGTTCCACCATTCTCCTGGCCATAGATTTTCAAATTATTATCCCAACTGGTGGTCACTACACGGCGGCTGTCGGCGCTGAAGGTGGCTGTGATGATAACGTCAGCATGGGGAATTTTGGCTTTTTCTGCCAGCTTGAATTTTTTACATTGAGACATCAGTTTACTGTTGGTGAAAAGGAGCTGAGCAGGAAAGTAAGTACTTTCTCGTTGTTTTAAAAGTGGCTCGACAGTGTCCTTATCTGCAAACGGCGCCAACCAGTCGCGGAGTTGTTGCTCATCTTTTCTCGTTATCATGGCCTTTAGTTGATATTGGTGTCGTGAAGGAAACCGCCGAAACCAGGCTCTTTCCAGAGCTTTATCGTTTTCAACAAGGTCGCGAAGATGTCTGCATACCTTGGCTAAACGGGTAATCTCGCGAAAACCCAAATAGCGAATAATCATCGACTTTGTTTCGTAGGGTAAACAGAGGAATGGGGATTGATTTTGGTGGTATACACTAACTTCCCTGCCTGCACTGACAACTGTTGATGCTTCCTCAAATTGAGGTTGTCCAGGTGTCGGCGAGTCAATGCCCGAATTGCTGTTAACAGGGCCCATTTCTGGCTCCTTCAAAACTACAAAGTGAGTATTTATCTTTTTTGTATGAAAAAGACATTCAAAATGAATTCAACGACTTAGACTCAGTTTTAGGATGAAAGTTCACAATATTCAGGTCAGTGAAACCAGGAGAAAACAGAGCCCTGATCCGGGAAATTTTTTCAAGGTCACGGATTAAAAGAGGCGACAACTAACCTCAGGCAGGCGTTGGGTCGGGCGATCATCATCGTCCTTCCACAGTTCAGTGATTCTCGCACTGTTATCATTACTGATGGTCACCACATATCGGTCATCGGGACTGAAGTCGGCTGAGAGGACTCCCTTCTCGTGTCGGATGGTGGCTTTTTCCAGCCATGCCCCTTCAGTCTGCAGACCAAAAACTTTCGCCGTACCATCTGCACTGGCGGTCACCACAAGACGACCATCGGCACTGAAGGTGGCTGAGAGGATTCTGTTCTTATGGGTAATGCTGGCTTGTTTTCGCCATGATCCATCGGCCTGCAGGCCACTAATTTTTGCCGTATTATCCTCACTGATGGTCACCACATGAAGGGAATCGGCACTGAAGGTGGCTGAGATGACTTTGTCCTTGTGGGTAATGCAGGCTTTTTCTTGCCATGATGAATCGGCTATCCGGCTATAGATTTTCGGCTTGTAATCCCAACTGGCGGTCACCACATGGCAGCTATCGGCGCTGAAGGTGGCTCTGGCGAGCATATAATCACGGGGAATCGTGGCCGCTTTTTTCCATGATCCATCGGTCTGCAGGTTAAAGATATTTGCCTTGTCACCTGAACCTTTGGTTAACAGGTGACAGTTATCGGCGCTGATATCGGCAATTGCGATATGGGTGCCTTGAAGGGTGGCTTTCTCCACCCATTTTCCAGCGGACCCCTTGCCATAGATTGTAACAACGAAATGTCTATCGTGGATCGCCAGAAGACTCTCATCGGCGCTGAACCTGGCCGATTCGATCGGAGTGGTATGGTCAATGGTGTCCTCTATTTCCCATGATCCATTGTTTCCCTGGCCAAAGATTTTTACCGTGTGATCTGTACCGGCAGTCACCAAACGGCGACCATCAGCAGTGAAGGTGACTGATTTGGCAGTGGGAACATGGGGAATGGTGGCTTTTGCTTCCCAGGATCCATTGTCGGCCTGACTGTAGATAATGAATGTCTTATCATAACCGGTGGCTAACACATGACGGCCGTCAGAGCTAAAGCTGGCCGAACTGACTGAACCATCATGGGTAATAGTGTTTATTTCTTTCCAGGTTCCACCATTCTCCTGGCCGTAGATTTTCAACTTATGATCCGCACTGGCGGTCATCACACGGCGGCTGTCGGCGCTGAAGGTGGCTGTGGTGACATAAGAAGCATGGGGAATTTCGGCTTTTTCTGCCAGCTTGAACTTTTTACATTGAGACATCAGTTTACTTTTGGTGAAAAGGAGCTGAACAGGAAAGTAAGTACTTTCTCGTTGTTTGAAAAGTGACTCGACAATGTCCTTATCCGCAAACGGTGCCAGCCAGCCACGGAGTTGTTGCTCATCTTTTCTCTTTATCGTGGCCTCTAGTTGATATTGGTGTTGAGAAGGAAACCGGCGATACCAGGCTCTTTCCAGAGCTCTATCGTTTTCAACAAGATCGCGAAGATGCCTGCATACCTTTGCTAAACGGGTAATTTCGCGAAAACCCAAACAGCGAATAATCATCGACTTTGTTTCGTTGGGTAAACAGAGGAAAGGCGATTGATTTTGGTGATATACATTAACGTCTCTGCCTGCACAGACACCCGTTGCCGCTTCCTCCAGTCGAGGTTGCTTGGGTGCTGGCGGGAGTGAATCGTCATTGCCGGAATTGTTGTTCAAAGGGTTCATGTCTGACTCCTCCTGAGTTCAAAAGTCAGTGCTTATCCTTGTCTGGAAAAAACACCTAAAGTTGACTTGGTCTGTTAGAGTCGGTTTTTTAATGGAAGTTCAAATGAGGTCAGTGGAAATAAGAAAAAGAAGCGCCCTGATCCGGGAAAAATAGCTCAGTGATTTTCGCTGCGTACTTGGTGACGGTTACCACATGTCGGCTATCGGCACTGAAAGTGGCCCAGTGGACTGCACCTTCATCCTCGTGTTGGAGGGTGGCTTTTTCCAGCCATGATCCGTCGGCCTCCTGGCCACAAATTTTCGCTGTACCATCTGCACTGGCAGTGACCATATGACAACCATCGGCACTGAAAGTGGCTGAGATGACACACTCCTTATGGATAATGCTGTCTTCTTCTTGCCATGATCCATCGGCCTGCAGGCCACTGATTTTTGCCGTGTTGTCATCACCGGCGGTCACCACATGGAGGCAATCGCTGCTGAAGTTGGCTGAGTTGATCCCTCCGTTGTGGGAAATGCAGGCTTTTTGTTGCCATGATGCAGCGGCCTTCTGGCCATAGATTTTCGCCTTGCCATCCATACTGGCAGTGACCACATGACGGCAATTGGCGCTGAAGGTGGCTGAGCCGATCACGTCACTATGATGAATCACCTTTATTTCTTGCCATGATCCATCGGCCTGCAGGCCACAGATTCTCGCCGTGCAGTCAAAACTGGCGGTTACCAGATGGCAGCTATCGGCGCTGAAGTTGGCTGAGCTGATTGCTTTCTTATGTTGAAAAGTGGCTTTTTCCAACCATGATCCAGCGACCCCCTGAGCGTAGATTTTTACAGCATAATCTTCATCGCAGATCACCAGATGATGGCCATTGGTGCTGAGCATGGCCGAACAGACCGGACTACTATGGTCAATAATGCCCTCCGGTTGCCATGATCCATCGTCCCCCTGACCAAAGATTTTCACCGTATGACCCAAACTGGCAGTCACCACACGGCGACCATCAGCACTGAAGCTGACTGAACTGACATGATCAATATGGTGAATAATGGCTTTTTCTTCCCATGATCCATCATCCTTCAGACCACAGATTTTCGCTGTGCCATCGTGACAGGCAGTGACCAGATAACGGCCATCGGGGCTGAAGCTGACTGACAAGACCATACGATTATGGGTAATAGTGGCTTTTTCTTCCCATAATCCATTGGCCTCCAGGCGGTAGATTTTTGCTGTGTTATCAAAACTGGCGGTTGCCAGGAAGTGGCCATCGGGACTGAAAGTGGCTTCGGAGACAAGATCAGCATGAGTAATCCTGATTTTTTCCACTAACCTGAATTTTTTACATAGAGACATCAATTGACTGTTGGTGAAAAGTAACTCAACAGGGAAATGAATATTCTTTCGGTGTTCAATGAGCGACTCGGTAGTGTCCTTATTAGCAAAAGGCGCCAACCAATCACGGAGTTGTTGCTTATCTTTTCTCTTAATTGCGGCCTTTAGCTGATAGAGGTGAGGTGAAGGAAACCGGCGATTCCATGCTTTTCCCAACGCGTTATTTTCTTTGACAAAATCGCGAAAATATCGGCATACCTTCGCTAAACGGGTAATCTCGCGAAAACCCAAATAGCGAATAATCATCGATTTTGTTTCGTAGGGTAAACAAAGCAATGGCGATTGGTTTTGGTAATATACATTAATGTCTCTGCCGACACAGACACTCGTTGCTGTTTCCTCCAGTCTAGGTCGCTTGGGTTCTGGCGGGAGTAAATCGTCATGGCCGGAATTGTTGTTCAAAGGGTTCATGTCTGGCCCCTCCTGAGTTCAAAAGTCAGTACTTACCCTTGCCTTAAAAAGACATCTAAAGTTGATTTGATCTGTTAGAGTCGGTTTTGTAATGGAAGTTCAAAATATTGGGGTCAGTGAAACCAGGAAAAAACAGAGCCCTGATCCGTGAAATTTTTTCAAGGTCATGGATCAAGCAAGTGAACAAAGACTTGTTCCCTTGCGACAAGGACGGCAACCGGCTTTAGCTCAGCTGGCCGTGGTGCAGAACCGCCCTGATACCTATTCGCAGGTGACTAATTTTAACTGTCAGGCCAAGTCAAGGCAGAGTGTACCCATTGAAGCCTAACGGTTAATGGATATCATCGACAACGAAAATGTCGGCAGATTGGTCACTAAAACTACCCGTGAGTCACTGGATTCATTAATAGCCAACTGGTCTGTCACCACCGGAACGGATGTGGAACGGTTTATCTACGACGAGAAAAGCCTCGGCGTGTTTTACGTCTACCCAGTGCCAGCGGCCAATCACATCATCAATATTATGATCAACCGAACACCGGTTCCGGTCACCATTACCGACTTTGGAAACGATCCTACCGACATGGAACTGGATACCGTCTGGCTGAACCCGGTAATCAATTACTTGATGTTCCGTGCCTACATTACGGACGGAGAAACGGAAGAAAATCTGATGCAGGCACAAAGCTATCTGAAAATGTTCGCTAATGACCTGCAAATGAAATGGAATGTGGACCTGATTTTCAGGCAGCAGCTTCAGGGGGATGTGGTTCAGGGTTAATGCTTTTTGTTTTCATGCTTGATCCAGATAATGACCGGTATGGCAATAATGACCACAAAAAGGGTCATGAGCAGATACATATCGCTGGGTGTCATAACTTTTCTCCTGTTACAAAGCCAACATAAACAAAGAAAATAATCAGCGCAGCACCGAACAGTTCTATTTCCCAAAACAGGTCACTTTCTGATACCAAAGGACCCAGGATACACAGAGCTAAGGGCACCTTGACCAGATCAAACCACATCTTAGACAAACAATCACGCTGATTTTTATTCAATGATTTCACCTTTCCATTTCTTGAAAGGACATCATAGACTATGGAACTGGACTACCTGCCGCGCATACGCCCCTACATCAAAAGAGGAGACAACTAACCTCAGGCTGAGGTTGGATCAGGCCCATTGGATCATCATCGTCCTTGCATAGTTCAGTGATTTTTGCTGCGTAAAGAGTAACCGTCACCACAAGTCGGCTATCGGCGCTGAAAGCGGCTGACTTGACCTGACTTTCGTGTTGAATGGTGGCTTTTTCCTGCCATGACCCGTCGGCCTCCTGGCCACATATTTTCGCTGTACCATCCAGGCTGGTAGTTACCATATGACAGCCATCGGCACTGAAGGTAGCTGAGGTGACGCTGTTCTGATGGATAATGATGATGGCCTCTTCTTGCCATGATCCATCAGCCTGCAGGGTACTGATTTTTACCGTGTTATCCTTGCTGCTGGTCACCAGATGGCGGCAATCGGCACTGAAGTTGGCTGAGGTGATCTCTCCGGTGTGGGAAATGCAGGCTTTTTCTTGCCATGATGAATCGGCCGTCTTGCTGTGGATTTTCGCCTTGTCGCCCCGACTGGCGGCCACCAGATGGCAGCTATCGGCGCTGAAGGTGGCTGAGACCCGATGATTATGATAAATCGTGGCTGCTGTTTTCCATGATCCATCGGCCTGCAGGCCACTGATTTTTGCCGTACTGTCCCTACTGACGGTCACAACATGGAGGCTATTGGCGCTGAAGTTGGCGGATTTGATTCCGGAACTGTGCTGAATGCTGGCTTTTTCTACCCATGATCCAGCGGGCCCCCGAGCATAGATTTTTACAGAGTAATCTTGACTGCAGAGCGCCAGATGATGGCCATTGGAGCTGATTACGGTCGAAGAGACCGTACTACCACGTTCAATAGTACTCTCTAATGCCCATGATCCATCGTCCCCCTGAATAAAGATTTTCGTCCTGTAAGCACTGGCAGTCACCACACGGCGGCCATCAGCACTGAAGGTGGCTGAATAGGCCGGACCAATATGGGAAAGGATGGCTTTCTCTTTCCATGATCCATCATCCTCCTGACCATATATTTTCGCCTGGCCATCGCAACCGGCGGTCACCAAATGACGACCATTGGGACTGAAGCGGGCTGAGTAGAGGTAATCACTGTGGGAAATGATGCCTTTTGGTTCCCATGATCCATCGGTCTTCTGGCCGAAGATTTTCGCCCTTTTATCCCCACCGACGGTGACCAGATGGCAACCATCGGCGCTGAAGGTGGCTGTTTTGACATAGAAGGAATGAGTAATTTCGGCTTTTTCCGCTAACTTGAATTTTTTACATTCAGACATCAGTTTACTGTTGCTGAAAAGTAACTGAACAGGAAAATAAGAACTCTTTCTTTGTTTTATGAGTGACTCGATAGTTTCTGAATTTGCAAACGTCTGCAACCAATCACGGAGCTGTTGCTCGTCTTTTGTCTTAATTGCGGCCTTTAGTTGATAAAGATGTGGTGAAGGAAACCGGCGATCCCATGCACTTTCCAGAGCTCTGTTTTGTTTAACAAAATCGCGAAAATATCAGCATACCTTGGCTAAACGGGTAATCTCTCGAAAATCCAGACATCGAATAATCTTTAACTGTGTTAATTCGGGCAAAGCTAAAATCGGAGAGTTATTGTTGTGATATAGAGTAACGTCCCTACCTGCACTGACGCTCGTTGGTGCTTCCTCCAGTTGATGCTGCACAGGTGTTGGCGGGAGTGATTCGTGTATCCCGGAATGGCTGTTAATTGGGTTCATCTCTGATTGCTCCGTAGCTCCAAAGTCGGTCTTTATTCTCGCCTGGAAAGGTTATTTAAAAAGCATTCAATCTGTTGGAGTCGGTTTTATAGTGGAAGTTCAAAAAAGATTGAGGTCAGTGGAACTAAATAAGTACCTAACCAGTTGGTTTCGCATATTCTTGACGGCGGCTTTTTCCACCCTTCTGCGTTCCAACTCTGGTTGCGTAGCTATGGCTACGCGCCCGTCGTTGCGCCTTGAAGGATGAAAAAATCCACTCGCCAGAATATGCGAAACCAACTGGCCAGGTACTTAGCAATCATTCGATCATCAATTCTTCTTGCGAAGTTCAGTGATCCTCACCGTGTTATCTTTACAGACGGTCATCACATTTCGGCTGTCGGGGCTGAAACTGGCTGCGGTGAGTTCTGTCTCTTTTTGAATGACGGTTTTTTTCAGCCATGACCCGTTGGTCTCAAGACCATAAATTTTCACTACACCATCGACACTGGCGGTCAACACATGGCAAGCATCGGCACTGAAGGTGGCTGAGACGACCTCATCCTGATGGACAATGCGTGCTTTTGGTACCCATGATCCATCGGTCTGCAGGCTGCTGATTTTCGCTATGGCATCACTGGTGGTCACCACATGTCGACAATCGGCACTGAAGTTTGCTGAGGTGACCTTCCCAGAGTGTTCAATGCAGGCTTTTTCTTCCCATGATCCAGCATTCTGGCTATGGATTTTCGCCATACCATCTTTACAGGCGGTCACCACATGGCGGCAGTCGGCGCTGAAGTTGGCTGATTCGATCAACTCATCATGTTCTATCCTGTCCATTTCTTTCCATGATCTATCAGCCTGCAGGTTATAGATTATTGTCGCGTGATTACGATGAGTGCTGAGGACCAGATGGCAGCTATCGGCGCTGAAGTTGGCCAGGAAGACAGGGTCCTTTAGTTGAATGGTGGATGTTACTACCCATATTCCCGCAGCCAACTGGCCATGAATTTCTACATCGTAATCCTTTGTACCAAGCATTATCATGTGACGGCCATCGGGGCTGAGCTTGGCCGAAGTGATCCAATCTCTATGAAAAGTGTCCTCTACTTCCCATGACCCATTATCCCTTCGACCAATGATTTTCACTGTCTCATAGAAAATGTTGACCACCACACGGCGGCTATTAGCACTGAAGGTGGCTGAAATGATGGGATCCTTATGGGAAATACAGGCCTTTTCTTCCCAGAATCGATGGTCCTCCAGACCGTAGATTTTTGTTGTACCATCGTAACAGGTAGTGGCCAGATAGCGGCCATTGGGGCTGAAGCTAGCTGATAAGACCAAACCATCATGGGTAATGGTGGCTTTTTCTTGCCATGATCCATTGGCCTCCCGGCGGTAGATTTTCGCTGTGTGATCGCCACTGGCGGTTGCCAGATGCTGGCCATCGGGGCTGAAACTGCCTTCATAGACTTTCTCACCATGGGTGATTTCGAGCGTTTCCACTAACTCAAATTCTCTGCACAGAGACATTAGTTGACTGTTGGTGAAAAGTAACTGAGCAGGGAAATGAATATTCTTTCGGTGTTCAATGAGCGTAAACGCCAAATAAACCCACGCCCTTCAGAATCAAAACCCCATTTGAAATGATTAGCCTCCCGATATAAGGAGGCCAATATGTCAAAGAAATTACCCGCAGACAGTGAATGGCTAGAGCGTGTTCAGTCGTGGCGGGATTCAGGTTTGACTCAGAGTGCGTGGTGCCAACAGCATGGTATAAGGGTATCCAAATTCGGATACTGGAAGCGTAAACTCGACACAACCCCCAGCGTAAAACCGACCCCGAACAACTCTGGCTTTGTCCAGGTAACACCCCAACCAGAACCTGGTGCGCCTTCTCGGATAACACCACTCTCCATCACCCTACCCAGTGGTGTAACAGTGTCCGGTATTGATGAAAGTAACCTGTCGCTTTGTGAGCAACTGGTGAGGGATATGCTATGAACACCCCGGTTATGCGACCGTCAGAGGTATTACCAAAGGTGTTTCTCTACCGGGAGCCGATTGACTTTCGCAAGTCATTTCGTGGGCTTGCTGTGTTGGTTGAACAAGAGCTGGGGCACAACCCCTTTGACGGCTATTTATATGCGTTTACCAACCGGCAGCGTAATAAAATCAAGTGCCTGTTCTGGGAAGATAATGGTTTTGTGCTTTATTACAAGAGCCTGTCTGAGGACAAATTCCACTGGCCCAAACCGGACGAAGAGCTGGTTACATTAACCGGGAAACAATTAAACTGGCTGCTGGACGGCTACAATCTCAATGCCATGCAACCCCATAAAAAAAGGCATTATGAGAGCTGTTTTTAGTCCTGTTTTTCAGGGTTTTATGGTAAAATAGCGACCATGAAATCGACCGCCGACACTCTGATTTTTCAGCCGAAATCCGCACTGGATTTGCCCTTTCATCAGGCTGAGACTAACCCTGAAATGGTCGCCTTGTTTGAGGCGATCCATTCGCAGGAAAGTGTCATTCTTGAAAAAGAAAATGCCCTTCTTGAAAAAGAAAATGCCCTTCTTGAAAAAGACGACATTATTCAAAAGAAGTCAGAGGTCATCGATTCTCAAAAAAAACGCATTGCGCAACTGGAAGAGTACCTGAGGCTCTCCCGATCCCGCCTGTACGGAAGAAGCACTGAAAAAAACAACAGCCAGGTCGACATTTTCAACGAGGTGGAGCTGGAAGGCTGCACCGGAGAGCAAGACGAAGCTGAAGGTCAGCCAGAGCAAGAGCCTCCAAAACCACGCAAAAAGAAAACAGGGCGCAAGTCATTTTCAGAGTCTCTGCCCAGAGTGCAGGAACGCTCTGAACTCAGTGAAGAAGAAAAAGCCGGAGCCATTGATACCTTCTTTGTCAAAGTCCGTGAAGAGCTTGATATCGTTCCGACCAAGGTTCAGGTGAAAGAAATTCTGCAAGAGAAAGCAGTCTTTCCAGAAGTCGATGAGCATGGACAGGAGAAGCGGGTCATTAAAGTTGCAGAGCTGCCAAAACACCCACTGCCCAAATCTTCACTCTCTGTTTGCACACTGGCCTGGATCATTGTCTCCAAGTACTGCGACGCACTGCCTTTGTACAGGCAAGAGAATATCCTCAAGCGATACGGTGGCTCTGTCACCCGGACGACGATGGCCAACTCTTTGATTCGGCTGTCTACAGAACTGCGGCCACTCATCAATTTGATGAGAGATCATCAAAAGACCGGTTCGGTGATCCATGCTGACGAAACCCGAATTCAGGTGATCAAGGAAACCAGCAAGTCCATCAACTCTGACAAATATATGTGGGTCAGCCTTGGTGGGCCACCCGGACAAACATCGGTGGTGTTTGAATACGATCCCTCAAGAGGCAAGGAGGTTCCCCTGCGTCTGTTCGAAGGGTTCAGCGGTTACCTGCAAACTGACGGGTATGCCAGTTACGACGCTGTATGCAAACAAGAAGGCATCACCCAGGCGGGTTGCTTCGACCACGTTCGCAGGAAATTTCTGGATGCCAGGAAGGGCGAAGCCAAACCGGGCAAAAAGGTGAAAAACACCCGCGTTAGCAAGGCGAATGTCGCTTTAGGCAAAATCGGTAAGCTTTACGCCATTGAGAAAGAAATAGGAGATCTTCCTCCATCAGAAAAAGCCATCCTGCGTCAGCAAAAGAGTAAGCCACTACTGGACGACTTTCATGTATGGCTGGAGAAAAACATAACCAGGCTAGACCCGGGCAGCCTGTCGCACCAAGCCATGAGCTATGCATTGAACCAATGGCCAAAACTGGTCGTTTACTGTGACAACGGCCACCTGGATATCAGTAATGCCGCAGCGGAAAACACCATCCGCCCCTTCGCTATTGGCCGCAAGAACTGGATGTTTGCAGACACGCCAAAAGGGGCGCAAGCCAGTGCCCTTTTATACAGCCTGATTGAAAGCGCAAAGGTGAATGGTCTGGAGCCTTTCAATTACCTGAACCATATTTTAAAAGAGCTGCCTTACGCCGATACCGTTGAGAAACTGGAACAGCTTCTCCCCTGGAATGTTAAGACAGGCAAAGAATAAGAAATCTTGGGGGCGGCAGCCAGTACGCTGGTTTATTTGGCGCTTACCAATGAGCGACTCGATGGTGCCCTTATTAGCAAAAGGCGCCAACCAATCACGGAGCTGTTGCTCATCTTTTGTCTTAATGACAGCCTTTAGTTGATCTAGATGTGGTGAAGGAAACCGGCGATTCCATGCTCTTCCCAAAGCGTTACTTTGTTTAACAAGATTGCGAAAATATCGGCACTTAGGGTAGACATTAAGCTCAAAAAAGCTTCATTTCCAGCGGCAGAACTCACCTTGAACAGCCAAAATAAAGCTTCGCGAAAAGTATCAAGGCTGAACAAGATGAGTATCGCAAATAGTAGACTAGTTCAAAAAAACTGCTGACGTGTTTCGACCGGTCTGAACTTCTCAGTATGGCGGAACAGCTTGGTTTTACTATACGACAGCGAGATATCCGCCCCTTGGACTTTATCCTTTCACTGATTGATGCCCTTGCTGGTGATGGAAACTGCGATACTCAAGCCGATCTCCACCGTAAATTTAATGAGTTGACGGGGCTGAATGTCTCCTATCGTTCCTGGGCAAATCAAGCTAAAAAAGACGCGATGCCTGCTCTTGTCCTCTGGCTATGGGTGCAGTGTCTGGAAGTCTTTACCCGCAAAGTCATGGCGTTTGATGAGGACAGTCCATTTTCAGAGTTCGAGCACATTCTGATTCATGACGGCTCATCGCAGGCTGTCTACAATGCCCTAAAGGAAACATTTCCCGGCAGGTTCTCAACGGTCAGTCCTGCTGCTGTAGAACTTCATACGACAATGGATCTTCTTACCAACAATCTGGTGCGCGTGCAGCTCACTGAAGATACCCGTTCAGAAAGAGACTGTCTGCCACCACTGCCAACCTCCATGGCTAATATCCTGATGCTGATCGATGCCGGTTATTTTGAGTTGGAACGCTTTGCTGCCATTGATGATCGGGAAGGTTCTTTTATCTGCAAGGCACCTCAGAGTATCAACCCGACGATACTCAGCGCAGTACGGGAGGATGGCAAAAATCTGAATCGCTACAAAGGGAAAAAACTTAAGGAAGTGTTGTCTGGCTTCCCTAAAGATCAATGCCTCGACCTGGATGTAGAATGGCCAGGATTCAAAGCCTGGCCATATCGTTTGGTTGTCCGCTGGAATGACAGGAAACTGAAATGGGTATTCGTTGTAAGCAACCTTAACCGGGTTGAGTTCACCCTGAATGAAGTACTTCAGGCCTATCGTCTACGATGGCAAATAGAGCTTATCTTCAAAGAGACCAAGTCCTATTCAGGGTGGCATCGTTTTAACACTAAATCAGCGACACTGGTGTTTAGCCTGATTCTGATGTCCTTCGTGGTTGTGACGTTGAAAAGGTATCTTGCCCATGCTGCACAGGCGAACCTCTATGAAAGTGGAGCCATTGAAGAAATCTCGACGCATAAGGCGATGAAAAGTGGAACCCGACTGTTTGGTAATGTCATTTTATCCCTTATGAATGCAGGAAAGTCTCTGCTCTCACATACAAGGAAGCTGCTCAACTTCTGGGCAGATAATGCGAAACGTGAACACCCTGCACGAGATGGTTGTTCAGGGCGTACAAGATTAGGTCTTTGTGCTGTGGGTGGGGCTTAATGTCTACCTTAAGAATATCGGCATACTTTTGCTAAACGGGTAATCTCTCGTAAACCCAGACAGCGGATAATCTTTAACTGTGTTAATTCCGGCAAATCTAAAAGCGGAGAGTTATTGTTGTAATAAGGCGTAACGTCCCTACCAGTACAGACAGCCGTTGCAGCTTCCTTCAGTCGATTTCGCCTGGGTGTTGGCGGGAGTGGTTCCTGTATCCCGGAATGGCTGTTAATTGGGTTCATCCCTGATTGCTCCTTAGCTCCAAAGTCAGTCTTTATCCACAGTTAAAAGGGACATTTAAAATGGATTTGATCCGTTGGACTCGGTTTTACAATGGAAGTTCAAAACATTGCAGTCACTTGGACTAAGCAAAAATACGCTCATTCGATCATCAATCTTTCTTCCGAAGTTCACTGATTCTCAGCGGGTATTCGTGACAGATGGCCATCACATGTCGGCTATCGGCGCTGAAGCTGGCTTTGGTGAATCGTATTCTGTTGCGAACGGCTGTTTTTTGCAGCCATGATCCATTGGCCTGCTGGCCATAGATTTTTACAGCATCATGAAAAGTACTGTAAATTGCCAGGTGACGGCCATCAGCGCTGAGCTTGGCCGATTTGATCAAAAATGCATGGATAGTGTCCTCCACTTCCATAATCCATCGTCCCCGCGACGGATAATTTTCGCCGAATCACTTCTGCCGACGGTCACCACACGGAGGCTATCAGCACTGAAGGTGGCAGAAGCGATCTCATGCTCGTGGGAAATGCAGGCTTTTTCTTCCCATGATTCATTGTCTTCCAGACCGCAGATTTTTGCCTTGCCATCCCAACTGCCTGTGACCAGATAGCGGCCATCGGGGCTAAAAATGACTGAAGAAGCAGGACGATTATGGGTAATGGTGGCTTTTTTTTGCCATGATCCATTGGTCTCCCGGAAGTAGATTTTCGCTGTTTTATCGCGACTGGCGGTTGCCAGATGTTGGCCATCGGGACTGAAAGTGGCATGGTAGATAAGATCATTACGGGTGATTTTGAGTTTTTCCACTAACTCAAATTCTTTACTTTGAGACATCAGTTTACCGTTGTTGAAAAGTAACTGAACAGGAAAATAAATACTCTTTCGTTGTTCAATCAGCGACTTGACAGTGCCCTTATTAGCAAAAGGCTGCAACCAATCACGGAGTTGTTGCTCATCTTTTGTCGTGAGGGTGGTTTTTAGTTGCTGAAAATGCGTTGAAGGAAACCGACGATACCAGGCTCGTTCCAGAGCTTTATGGGTAAAATTAAGAGCTATTTCTGTTTTCAGGAACCCGTGTTGGATGTCCGCTTGTTGCAGCAGGCAAACAACGCCAGCAATGCTCTGGTGCTCACATCCGATGAGTTGACAAAAATTGCCCAGGAATTTTTGAGCACTGTGAATTTGGATTCGCTGTGTGACTTATTGGAGACGAGATTATTATTGCGGCATCGATGACCATCCGCCGACGGGAAGATTACGATTAACCCGATGTGCGTGATGCAAGCAGGATAATCGAAAATCGTCGTCACGCTGAATATACGTATTGGGGGTCATAAAAAAGTGTAAAGATAAATCGGCATTTTGCTCGTTTTCAGCGACTGTATTCATAATGGCTGTGAGTGCATTCATTAAATGATGTTGATTGATAGGCTGTGGCAGGGTTCCCAATAACAGATGCATATCCGTAGACTCTTTCTGCTCGTATGGACACGTAGTGAGGGCTGCTGGAATAATAGCGGCAAGCATTACCGGTGAGGCTGTGGCAGCGGCAGCCTGATTGCCCTCATCTGTCGCCGTTTGAGTAACGATCAGCTGTATCATATTCCCGTCCCGAATAGCCTGAAAAACAGGAGTAAGATTCATCGTCATTGCAGAGTTGTGAAACTCAGCAGTGAGCAGGTGATGCATTCCCATAGCTGACAGGTCCGCCCATTGAGACAGGTCTACTGTCTCGGCTCTTTGACGAGTCAAAGCTTCTGCCCTTTCATGAATTGGATTCTTTATTATTATTGCCGGTTCAGCTCCTGCATCGAGTACTGCTAAATGCAATTTTTGCAAAAAATGCAACTGCTTTTGCTTTCGCTTTACCATCTTCCGTAGCTTTTGCAGACGATCTTCCTCCTGGAACTCAAATCCCAGCGGATAAGCCAAACCCATGAGACGGGCATTTTCTACCAGTTCACGAGCAATGATCACAGCCAATGCCCAGGCAGCTGCATCACCATCTCCCCGCTCAATAGTATCAATAAACGAGCTTCTGAATTGATATCGACTAATCCACTCATCATTTTCATTCTTGACCATCGACAAGACCCTATAGTTGAGCGGATAAGCATCGGGAAAAGGCGTCACAGAGTTGGTTGCTCCGGCAGACTTCCCGGAATCGCAGGTTCGGCAGAACGTTTGCCCGTCCTTACCGGGCTCATTCTCTTTACCGCAATGCTTGCAGGGGGTAGCCAGCACTTGCACGCTGAATAACAAAACAGATACAAAGACCCATCTCAATGGATGAATTAAATAACGATGCATATCTCAATTCGCCATTAATAAGAAAAACGAATACGAGCATAGACAAAAATGTTGCACTGCCAGCATTTTGTCTAACAAGATCGTGAAAATATCGGCATACCTTTGCTAAACGGGTAATCTCTCGAAAACCCAAATAGCGAATAATCAACGATTTTGTTTCGTAGGGTAAACGGAGGAATGGCGATTGGTTATAGACATTGACGTCCCTGCTTGCACAGACGCCCGTTGCGCCTTCCTCCAGTCGAGCTCCCCTGGGTGGTGGCGGGAGTGAACCCTCATTGTTGTAATTGTTGTTCAGAGGGTTCACGCCTGACTCATTCAAAACCCCAAAGTTAGCAAAATCGCCTTAAACCCTCGCCTGACAGGGCTGGGAGTGTCACAGCGAAATCTTTACCGCAGAGCGCCAATAGATCAAAGAGCTGATTTCACGAATTTGGAAAGAAAATTTCGGGGCCGATCCGTTAAAATCTGATCAAAACAACCAGGTGGAGGTCTCCTGCTTGAATGCTTAATGCCACCAAGTGAAATCATGTCCATGAGAATAATACTTGAGTAACTGCATTCCAACGAGACTGTGTGCTTCTCTGTAATATGGGTCTGGATTAGCACATTTACCATCTGGCTTTTCATGGAGGTCTATAATGCTGACTCTCTTTGAGGCGCCCCTATAAAAAACGTCTTTAGAATGATCTGCTACAAAAAAACAACTATTATCACCTTTCCAGGAAACTCCTTTGTCAATGCGTAATAGATAATTGAATTTAGATGAAATATGTGCAATCTGGTTTGATAGATGTTTGAAATTAGATTCTGCTTCACCACTTAAAATATAGTCAAATAGATTTTTCGCTTTGTCTGAAGACCATGTTATTGTTCTACCTGTATTATGGTAAGGAAAGTCAGAGAAAAATGACCTGTGTCTGGTTAAAATCGATTTATCATCATCAAATAATTTATCTGCATCGCAATCTTTTATACCGTAGAGTGGCAGGGTCTCTGACAATGTTGGTTGAGTAAACATGCCATGGCTAGCTATTATATAAGGTGGTTTCGATAGCCATTGATTATCAATGTCTGAATAAAACAAAAAATTGGTTCCGAGTTTTTCAAAACGATTAGCCAGATTAATTTTGTTTTCAGATTTAGCCTTATCTATACAAAAGTTTATAGTCTTGGTAATGTGTTGAGATACAACAATTCTGATGCAATCCATAAACATGAAACCCATATATGCAGTATGCCAATCTAATTCCTTGGGAAATTTTAACTGCAGGTCTGTTTCAAGAGAGATACATAAGATATTATCATGATCTTTGAAACTGGCTTTCATCTCATTGATTTGGGATTCTTTAAGCGCCTTGTCAGAAAATACTATAAACAGTGGGATATCATTTTTACTGAGTTCGGTTCCTTCTTTCAATATTCTTTGGACATAATTCAATCCGTTAAATCTTTCAGGATTATTTTTGCCATCAAATATGGTGGTGCCATGCAGCGCTGCCCATGTATGAAATACTGGACATGGAGGACATACCTTCAAATCCATAGCAGTAGCTTTCTCTAATGTATCTATGCCTGAAAACTTTAAGCTATCAGCGATATTTCTCCAGGATAATTCATCAATTGAATCAAAATAAGTTCGGTCGAGAGTGAAGACGATGTTTTTCGCAAGGTGGACGTAGAAATCATCATTGTCTTTTTCGTTCATAACCGGAGAAATGCATCTTGATGAAAGATCCTTAGTCCCAAAATAATTTCCTGTGTGTTCTACTGCGCAAGGAAGATACTTTATATCATCCTTTTTTACAGATGGACTCTCTTGCTCCATTTTGGACTGCGTTAGAGTATTTGCCCCTGGCGGTACAATTGGTTTTACTACTTGATACATGTCCTTTTCCCTTTTCCCTTTTCCCTTTTCCCTTATTAGGCTGTTAAGAATCTAAAATGCTCACATTAGCAAAACATAGCCCTAAAGATCTTTTTAGTACCAAATAATTGCTAACAAATGTGTAATAATGGCTAACAAAAAATTTCCGAGAAATGTACGCAGGGCGTATTTGTGTGAAGAACAGATCGCTTGAGCTCGTTGGCAGTCAACACACCGAGGCCATCGACGCTGAAGGTGGCTGTGCTTAAATTGAAGGAATGAGTAATTTTGGCTTTTTCCGCTAACTTGAATTTTTTACATTCAGACATCAGTTTACTGTTGCTGAAAAGTAACTGAACAGGAAAATAAGAACTCTTTCTTTGTTTTATGAGTGACTCGATAGTTTCTGAATTTGCAAACGTCTGCAACCAATCACGGAGCTGTTGCTCGTCTTTTGTCTTAATTGCGGCCTTTAGTTGATAAAGGTGTGGTGAAGGAAAGACGCCCGTTGGTGCTTCCTCCAGTTGATGCTGCACAGGTGTTGGGTTGGAGTCGGTTTTATAGTGGAAGTTCAAAAAAGATTGAGGTCAGTGGAACTAATACCCATCATTCGATTATCAATTCTTCTTCCGAAGTTCAGTGATTCTCACCGTGTTATCTTTACAGACGGTCATCACATTTCGGCTGTCGGGGCTGAAACCGGCTGCGGTGAGTTCTGTCTCTTTTTGAATAACGGCTTTTTTCAGCCATGACCCGTTGGTCTCGAGACCATAAATTTTCACTACACCATCGACACTGGCGGTCAACACATGGCAAGCATCGGCACTAAAGGTGGCTGAGACGACCTCACCCGGATGGACAATGCGGGCTTTTAGTGCCCATGATCCATCGGCCTGCAGGCTGCTGATTTTCGCTATGGCATCACTGGTGGTCACCACATGCTGGCAATCGGCACTGAAGTTGGTTGAGGTGACCTCCTCAGGGTGTTCAATGCAGGCTTTTTCTTCCCAAGATCCAGCACTCTGGCTATGGATTTTCGCCTTACCATCATTACAGGCGGTCACCACATGGCGGCAGTTGGCGCTGAAGTTGGCTGATTTGATCAACATTTCATATTTTATCGTGCCCATTTCTTTCCACGATCCATCAGCTTGCAGGTTATAGATTATTGTCGCGTGATTACGATGAGTGCTGAGGACCAGATGGCAGCTATCGACACTGAAGTTGGCCAGGAAGACAGGGGCCTTTAGTTGGATGGTAGATGTTACTTCCCACAATCCCGCAGCCAACTGGCCATGAATTTCTACAACGTGATCCATTGAATTAAGAATTATCATGTGACGGCCATCGGGGCTGAGCTTGGCCGAAGTGATCCAATTTCTATAAAAAGTCTCCTCTACTTCCCATGACCCATTGCCCCTTCGACCAACGAGTTTCACCGTGTTATAGGAACTGTGGGTCACCACACGGCGGCTATCAGCACTGAAAGTGGCTGAATTGAGGAAATTCTTATGGGAAATGCAGGCCTTTTCTTCCCAGGATCTATGATCATCCAGACCATAGATTTTCGCTGTGCCATCGCGACAGACGGTGACCATGTAACGGCCATCGGGGCTGAAGCTGGCTGACAAGACCACACGATTATGGGTAATGGTGGCTTTCTCTTCCCATGATCCATTGGCCTCCCAGCAGTAGATTTTTGCCGTGTGATCGCTACTGGCGGTTACCAGATGCTGGCCATCGGGGCTGAAACTGGCTTCATAGACTCGACCACTATGGGTAATTTCGAGCGTTTCCACTAACTTAAATTCTCTGCACAGAGACATTAATTGACTGTTGGTGAAAAGTAACTGGACAGGGAAATGAATATTCTTTCGGTGTTCAATGAGCGACTCGACAGTGCCCTTATTAGCAAACGGCGCCAACCAATCACGGAGCTGTTGCTCATCTTTTGTCTTAATGGCAGCCTTTAGTTGATATAGATGATGTGGTGAAGGAAACCGGCGATTCCATGCTCTTCCCAAAGCGTTATGGTGTTTAACAAGATTGCGAAAATATCGGCATACTTTTGCTAAACGGGTAATCTCTCGCAAACCCAAACAGCGAATAATCTTTAACTGTGTTAATTCCGGCAAATCTAAAAGCGGAGAGTTATTGTCGTAATAAGGAGTAACGTCCCTGCCTTTACAGACAACGGTTGCAGCTTCCTTCAGTCGATTTCGCTTGGGTGTTGGCGGGTGTGGTTCCTGTATCCCGGAATGGCTGTTAATTGGGTTCATCCCTGATTGCTCCATAGTTCCAAAGTCAGTCTTTATCCACAGTTAAAAGGGACATTTAAAATGGATCTGATCCGTTGGACTCGGTTTTACAATGGAAGTTCAAAACATTGCGTAAGCAAAAATACGCTCATTCGATCATCAATCTTTCTTCCGAAGTTCAGTGATTCTCACCTTGTTATCTGCGCTGACAGTCAACACATGTCGGCTATCGGCGCTGAAGGTGGCTGATTCAACAGAAAACTCGTGTCGAATGGTGGCTTTTTCTACCCATGAACCATCGGTCCACAAGCCATAAACTTTCGCCGTGCGATCGCAACTGGCGGTCACTACAAGGCAACCATCGGCACTGAAGGTGGCTGAACAGACGTAACCTTTGTGGACAATAGTGGCTTGTTTTTCCCATGATCCGTCAGTCTTCCGGCCATAGATTCTTGCCTTTTTATTGTCGACGGTGGTCAGCAAACGGAGGCCATCGGCACTGAAGTCGGCTGAGATGATGTCGCTTTTGTGAGAAAGGATGGCTTCTTTTACCCATGATCCGGGGGGCTCCAGGCCGAAGATTTTCATCGTTTTATCATTAGAGATGGTCAGCAGGCGGCGGCCATTGGCGCTGAATGTGGTTGAGAAGACACCCGTATTAAGAATTGTGACTGTTTCTTGCCATGAACCATCGTCCTGCAGGTCACATATTTTAAGCGTCTTAAGGACACCTTTGGTTATCAGATGGCGGCCATCGGCACTGAAACGAGCTGAGTGGACAGGAACATCATGAGTCATGGTGGTATTTATTTCCCATGACCCATTGGCTTCCTGACTATAGATTTCCACAGTATTGTCTTTACCACTGATCATCAGATGACGGCAATTGGGACTGAATCTGGGCAATATGAGCTCACCGTTATGAATCATGGTGGCTTCTGCTTTCCATGAGCCATTGTCCTTCTGACCATAGAGTGTGACAATGCCAGATACACTGAGGATCAATAAATAACGACCATCGTCGTTTAGTTGGGCAAATTTGATCGAATCATTATGGTAATTAGTGTATTTTTCTTGCCATGATGTATCAGTCTCCAGACCATAGATTCTCAGCGTTTTATCGGTGCTGGCGGTCAACATTTGGCGCCCATCAGCAGTGAATCTGGCAAATTTGACCAGACCATTGCCAGAAATGGTGGCTTTTGGTTTCCATGAGCCATTGTCCTCCCGGCCATAAATTTCCCCCTTGTTACGACTGGCGACCACCAGATTGCGGCTATCTGGGCTGAAAGTGACGATGTAGAACCGACGATTATGGGAAATGATGCCTTTTGGTTTCCATGAGCCATTGTCCTCCTTAGCAAAGATTTTCGCTGTATTATCACGACTGGCAGTTACCAGATGCTGGCCATCGGAGCTGAAACTGGCATTGTAGACAATATCACCACGGGTAATTTCGGCTTTTTCCACTGACTCAAATTCTTTACATAGCGACATCAGTTTACTGTTGGTGAAAAGTAACTGAACAGGAAAATAAGTATTCTTACGTTGTTCAATGAGGGGCTCTATAGTGCCCTTATTAGCAAATGGCTCTAACCAGTCACGGAGTTGTTGCTCATCTTTTGTTTTAATGCTGGTCTTTAGTTGATATAGATGGGATGAAGGAAACCGGCGATTCCATGCTCTTCCTAAAGCGTTAACCTGTTTAACAAGATTGCGAAAATATCGGCATACCTTTGCTAAACGGGTAATCTCTCGAAAACCCAGGCAGCGAATAATTTGCAAATGAGTTAATTCGGGCAAATCTAAAAACGGAGAGTTATTGTTGTGATACAGAGTAACGTCCCTGCCCGCACTGACGCCCGTTGATGCTGCCTCCATTTGAGGTTGCACAGGTGTCGGTGAGGCTCTGTTTATGCTGGAATTGCTGTTAATTGGGTTCATCCCTCATTGCTCCGTAACTCCAAAGTCAATATTTATTGTTAACTGGAAAGGACATTTAAAATGGATTCAGTCAGTAGGACTCGGTTTTATGATGAAAGTTCATTGATCATCAATCCTTTTTCCGAAGTTCAGTGATCCTCACTTTGTTATCCATACTGACGGTCACCACATTTCGGCTATCGGCGCTGAAACTGGCTGCGGTGAATTTTGTCTCTTTTTGAATGACGGCTTTTTGCAGCCATGACCCGTCAGCCTCCAGACCATAAATCTTCACTTTACCATCGTCACTGGCGGTCACCACGTGGCAAGCGTCGGCACTGAAGGTGGCTGAGACGACCTGATCATTATGGACAATGCTGGCTTTTAGTGCCCATGATCCATCGGTCTGCAGGCTATTGATTTGCGCCGTGGCATCATAACTATTGGTTACCACATGCTGGCAATCGGCACTGAAGCTTGCCGACCTCACCCCCCCGGAGTGGACAATGCAGGCTTTTTCTTTCCATGATCCAGCACTCTGGCTATAGATCTTTGCCGTATTATCCCTACTGGCGGTCACCAGGTGGCGGCAGTCGGCGCTGAAGTTGGCTGATTGGATCAAATCATCATGTTTGATCGTGCCCATTTTTTTCCATGATCCATCAGCCTGCAGGTCATAGATTATTGCCGCAGGAGCAAATGTGCTGATGACCAGATGGCAGCTATCGGCGCTGAATTTGACCCGGTCGCTTCCATCCTCTAGCTGAATGGTGGATGTTACTGCCCATAATCCAGCGGCCAACTGACTCTGGATTTCTATAACGCGATACCCGGGAGTATGAATGATCAGGTGACGGCCATCGGGGCTGAGCTTGGCCGAAGTGATCCAATTTTTTTGAAGAGTGTCCTCCAATTCCCATGATCCATTGTCCCCCCGACCAGTAATTTTCAGCAAAGCATCATTACCATAACCGACAGTCAACACACGGCGGCCATCAGCACAGAAGGTGGCTGAAGTGATGTATGTCTCGTGGGAAATGGAGGCTTTTTCTTCCCACGATCCATCGTCCTCCAGACCATAGATTTTCACTGTGCCGCGATGAGCGGCGATTACCAGATAGCGGCCATCGGGGCTGAAGGTGGCTGATATCACCCAATATTCATGGGTGGTAATAACGGCTTTTTCTTCCCATGAGCCATTGGGCTCACGGCTGTAGATTTTCGCTGTTGTATCGCGACTGGCGGTTGCCAGATGTTGGCCATCGGGGCTTAAAGTGGCTTGGTAGACACGACCTCCATGGGTAATTTCGAGTTTTTCCACTAACTCAAATTCTTTACATAGCGACATCAGTTTGCTGTTGTTGAAAAGGAGCTGAACAGAAAAATGAATGTTCTTTCCTTGTTCCATGAGCAACCCGATAGTGCCCTTATCAGCAAACGGCTCCAACCAATCACGGAGTTGTTGCTGATCTTTTGTCTCAATGGTGGACCTTAGTTGATATTGCTGTGGTGAAGGAAAACGGCGATACCAGGCTCTTTCCAGAGCTCTACCTTGATTAACAAGATCACGAAAATACCGGCATACCCTTGCGAAACGGGTAATCTCTCGAAAACCCAGACAGCGAATAATCTTTAATTGTGTTAATTCGGGCAAATCGAAGAATGGCGAGTTATTGTTGTGATATAGAGTGACGTCCCTACCCGCACTGACGCCCGTTGGTGCTTGCTCCAGTTGAGGTTCTTCAGATGTTGACGACAGTAGTTCGTTAATACCCGAGCTGCTTTTTACAGGGTTCACGACCGTTTCCTTTGTATTGCCAAAGTCAGTATTTATCCTCAATTTAAAAGGACATTTAGAATGGATTCGATCCGTTGGACTCGCTTTTACAATGGAAGTTCAAAATATTGCGTAAGCAAAAATACGCTTATTGGATCATTAATTCTTCTTCCATAGTTCAGTGATTCTCAGCGAGTATTCGTGACCGATGGCCGCCACATTTCGGCTATCGGCGCTGAAGCAGGCTGCGTTGAATCGTATACTGTTATGAACGGCGGTTTTTTGCAGCCATGATCCATCGGCCTGCTGGCCAAGGATTCTCACCATACCATCGTCACTGTACGTCACCAGATGACAAGCGTCGGAACTGAAGGCGGCTGAGAGGATCTTATCCTTATGGACAATGTTGGCTTTTGGTTGCCATGAGCCGTCGGTTTGCAGGCTATGGATTTTTGCTGTGGCATCATCACCGATGGTCAAGACATGCTGGCAATCGGCACTGAAGCTTGCCGATTTGACCCCCCCATGGTGGACAATGCAGGCTTTTTGTTCCCATGATCCAGCATTCTGACTATAGATTTTCGCCGTACCATCATCACTGGCGGTCATCAAATGGAGGCTGTCAGGGCTGAAGTTAGCTGATTTGATCGACTGATCATGTTCAATCGAACCCATTTCTTTCCATGATCCATCAGCCTGCAGGTCAAAGATTATCGCTGTGTGAGCGTAAGTTGTGATGACCAGATGGCAGCTATCGGCACTCAAGTTGCCCGTGCGGATATTAAACCTGAAATTAATAGTGGATGTTACTACCCATGATCCGGCGGCTGACTGGCCATAGACTTCTAAAACATCATCCAGAGAACCGAAAACTACCAGGTGACGGCCATCGGAGCTGAGCTTGGCCGAATAGACCCGTTCGTCATGAATAGTGTCCTCTACCTGCCATGATCCATTGTCTTCCCGGTGGATGATTTTCACCGAATCTCTTAAACCGACGGTCACCACACGGCGGCCATCGGCACTGAATTTGGCTGAATTGAGCATATTCTCGTGGGAAATGCAGGCTTTTTCTTTCCATGATCCATCGTCTTCCAGACCGTAGATTTTTGCCTTGCCATCCCAACCGGCTGTGACCAGATAGCGGCCATCGGGGCTAAAAATGACTGAATCAACAGTATGATCATGGCTAATGGTGGCTTTTTTTTGCCATGATCCATTGGTCTGCAGGGAGTAAATTTTCGCTGATTTATCACGACTGGCAGTTGCCAGATGCTGGCCATCGAGACTTAAACTGGCGTGGTAGACAGTATCATCATGTCTAATTACGGCTTTTTCCACTAACTCAAATTCTTTACTTTGAGACATCAGTTTACTGTTGGTGAAAAGTAACTGAACAGGGAAATAAATATTCTTGCGTCGTTCAATGAGCGACTCGACAGTGCCCGTATTAGCCATTGGCTTAAACCAATCACGGAGTTGTTGCTCATCTTTTGTCTTAATAGTGGTTTTTAGCTGATATAGGTAGGGTGAAGGAAACCGGCGATTCCATGCTCTTCCCAAAGCGTTATTTTCTTTAACAAAATCATGAAAATATCGGCATACCTCTGCTAAACGGGTAATATCTCGAAAACCCAAACAGCGAATAATCTTTAATTGTGTTAATTCGGGTAAATGTAAAAACGGTGAGTTATTGTTGTGATATAGAGTAACGTCCCTATCTGCACTGATACCCGCTGGTGCCTCCTCCGGTTGAGGCTGCAAAGGCGTTGGCGAGGGTGGTTCGTGTAAGCTGGAATTGCTGTTGATAGGGATCATCCCTGATTGCTCCGTAACTTCAAAGTCAGTATTTATCCTCACATAGAAAGGATATTTAAAATGGATTCGATCACTTGGACCCGGTTTTATAATGGAAGTTCAAAATATTGAGGTCAGTGAAACCAAGAAAAAACAGGCCATGATCCGGAAAAATAACAGAAAGAAACTTTTTCATTGAAAGCTCAGAGTAAAAATTGCAACAGGGTTTTAAATAGAATGCTGTTTTTTATACCAATCGTATTTTCTAACTCCCGCAATGAGCATGGAGATTTGAGCCTTAAGACAAGGCGGCGTGAGGAGTCATAGCCTTAGCTATGGCGACGATCGCCAACGCAGGATTAAGGCTCAAATCTTCAGCGCAATAGGGAGTTAGAAAGTTCGATTGGTATTACTCGGCTCTGTGCAAAAAAGTATGCCCATTCGATCATCAATCCTTCTTCTGAAGTTCAGTGATTCTCACCTTGCTATGTGAGGTGGTGGTCAACACATGTCGACTATCGGCGCTGAAGGTGGCTGAGACGACTGCACTGTTGTGTTGAATGGTGGCTTTTTCTAGCCATGACCCATCGGTCCAAAGACCATAAACTTTCGCTGTGTAATCGTCACTGGCGGTCACCACAAGGCAACCATCGGCACTGAATCTCGCTGATCGGATGCAAATTTCGTGGACAATAGTGGTTTTTATCTTCCATGACCCGTCAGCCTCCCGGCCGTAGATTTTCGCTGTTTTACCATGGCTGGTGGTCACCAAATGTTGGCCATCGTCGCTGAAGTTGGCTGAGAAGATCGTCTCATCATGTTGAATGATTGCTTCTTTTACCCATGATCCAGTGGGCTGCTGGCCATAGATTTTCGCTGTTTTATTGTCACTCGTGATCAGATGGCGACCATTGGCGCTGAACTTGATTGGTTGGGCAAAATCATCATGAGAAACCGTAGTCATCTCTTTCCATGATCCATTGCCCTGCAGGTCACATATTTTCACCGTGTTATCGTAACTGGAGGTTACAAGATGGTGGCAATCGGGGCTAAAAGTGGTTGATGCGACAATATCATCATGAGTAATGGTGGCTTTTACTTCCCACGAGCCAACGGCCTTCTGACCATAGATTTTCACAGTTTTATTTTTACCGTAGATCACCAGATGACGGCCATCCGGGCTGAAGTCGAAGCTTTTTTTGCGATAACGCTTATAAGCAATGGTGTCTCTTAATTCCAATGATCCATCGTCCTTCTGACCATAGATTGTCAAAGAGTTAGAATTATTGTCGACTAACAGATTACGGCTGTCGGCGCTGAAGCTGGCGAACCTGATCGGAGCATTATGGTTAATAATGTATTTTGGCTCCCATGATCCATCGGTCATCTGGCTATAGATTTTCAGCGTATTATCCTTACTGACAGTCAACGCATGGCGACCATCAGCACTGAAGGTGGCTAAGATGACCAAACCATGATGGGAAATGGTGGCTTTTGCTTTCCATAATCCATCCTCACCAATACCATGGATTTTCGCCTCAATACCACTGCTGATCACCAGATCGCGACCATCGGGGCTGAAGTTGGCTGAGAGGATCGTATCCTGAAGAGAAATGCTGGCTTTTACTCGCCATGATCCATCGGTCTCCTGGTCACAGATCTTCAATGTATCATCCAAACTGGCGGTCAATAAGCGGCGGCTATCGGCACTTAAAGTGGCCATGCAGATATCGTCATGATGGGTGACTTCGGCTTTTGCCTTTAAGTTAAATATTTCACATTGAGACATCAGTTTACTGATGGTGAAAAGGAGCTGAACAGGAAAATAAGTCCTTCCTCGTTGTTTTAAAAGTGACTCGACAGTGTCCTTATTCGCAAAAGACTCCAACCAATCACGGAGTTGTTGCTCATCTTTTGTCTTAACGATGCTCTTTAGTTGATCTTGGTGACGCGGAGAGAGCCGACGAAACCAGGCTTTTTCCAAGGCTAAATCATTTTTTACAAGCGCGTGAAGACGTTTGCATACCCTTGCTAAACGGGTAATCTCTCGAAAACTCAAACAGTCAATAATTTTGGAATGTACTAAATCGGGCAGATCGATGAATGGAGAGTTAAGGTTGTAGTACGGAGTGACCTCCCTGCCTGCACTGACACCCTTTGGTGCCTCCTCCAGCGGAATTTGCAAAGGTGTTGGCGAGAGTGGTTCGTGTAGGTTGGAATTGCTGTCGATAGGGTTCATTCCTGATTGTCCCGTAACTTCAAAGTTAGTATTTATCCCGGCTTGGGAAGGGCATTTAAAATGGATCAGATCTGTTGGACCCGGCTTTATGGTGGAAGTTCAAAAAATATTGAGGTCAGAATAATGAAAGGCACGACTTATAAACGACTGTCCATACTGCCCGATCTGCCCCAACCCCTGTCGCACTGTCTCGGTAATCTGCCGCATTCAGGTTTTCAGCGGCAGTTGATCCTCGGCACTGGCCGCAGGGGCAATCAGGCCAGGCGGTTTGTTGTTAAAGTCATCCATGGTCCAGGCTTGTGCCTCTTCCATCGGTTAAAAGGAGCTGAATGTGTCGGAAACGCTGTTCAACGTACTGAAAAACATCGGCATCAGTGAGGAGCTGGCGGCAAAAGTCAGTGCCTCCCTGGACCCGGACTACAACGCCAGCAAGAAAGACGTGCTCATCATGCAAGAAGCCATCTTGCAGCACCGGGCACACTTCAATCAAAAAATGGCCGACATGAGAGCCGAGTCTGACGCTCGCTTCAAAGAACAGAAAGCCGAGTCAAACGCCCGCAAAGCCGAATCAGACGCTCGCTACTACGGAGTGAAAATGGACAACATCTTTTGGCAGGCCGGTATTACCTTGAGCTGATTAGGAATGTGCTGAGGGTTTGATTACCTGGCTCATTCGGCAACGGGGTGCCTTATATAGGGTACAGAACAATTTCTTTACCTGGACCTGCGTAAAGCATCGCCCAATCGGGCGGTGATATAAGCAACAAGCCCGTGTAGGGCTTGCAGAACCGGAAGCTTTAATTATTTACAGGTGCTTATCGTTTCTGTAATATCCCTGCCATGAAAACTAAACGTGCCTACAAAGAACGATTCTACCCAACGCCGGAACAGGAAATGCTTCTTGCCCAGTCGTTTGGTTGCGCCCGTTTTGTCTATAACAACACCCTCCGTTTTCGCACTGATGCCTACTACAAAGACGGGCAATCTATCTCCCATTCCGAGGCAGAAAAACGGCTTGTGTCGCTCAAGACAGAGTTCCCATTTCTGGCAGATGTATCCAGTGTCATCCTGCAACAAACACTCAGGGATCAGCAGGAAGCCTTCAAGAACTTTTGGGCTGGCAGGGCGAAATACCCCAAGTTCAAAAAAAGACATTCAAGACAAAGTATGCGGCTGACAAAGGCTGCTTTCAGCGTTAAAAACGGCCACCTGTTTATAGCCAAAAGCAAAGAGCCTCTGAACATCCGCTGGAGCAGAGAACTGTCTTCTGAGCCTTCCAGTTTAACTATCAGCAAAGATCGGGCAGGCCGGTACTTTGTTTCTATGTTGTGCGAATTTGAAGCTAAAGCAATGCCTATTAGAAATAAGACAGTGGGCATTGATTTAGGCTTAAATGATCTGTTCATCACTTCAGACGGTGAAAAATCCGGTAATCCAAGGCACACCAAACGCTACGAGCGAAAGCTCGCCTACCTTCAGCGTCAGTTGTCGAAAAAGCAGAAAGGCAGCAGCAACAGAGCTAAAGCAAAGCTCAAGGTTGCTCGCATTCATGCAAAAATTGCCGATTGCCGGATGGATGCTACTCACAAGGCATCCCGCGAATTTATAGACGAGAACCAAGTTGTTTGCGTAGAGTCTCTGAACGTGAAGGGTATGATTCAAAATCCAAAGCTGGCCAAGCACATAGCCGATGCAAACTGGGGAGAATTTGTCCGACAGTTGCAATACAAGGCGGAGTGGGCAGAAAGAAAGGTTGTTCAGATTGACCGGTTCTTTCCAAGCACCAAGCGCTGCTCCGGCTGCGGGTTTGTCCATGAAAGCTTGCCGTTGTCTATTCGTGAATGGGAGTGTCCAGAGTGCCGCACTCATCACGACCGGGACATTAATGCAGCAAAGAATATCAAAACCGCCGGGCTGGCGGGGTTAGCCTGTGGAGCGACTGGAACGGGGATGGCTGCGAAAGCAACCATCTAGGGAAGGCGTGACGAAGCAGGAAGGTTCTTGGAGCGATCTAAGAACCCTCGCCCGATAGGGCGGGGAGTGTCAGCCATTTCCAGCTTCTTTCTTGGGGAGATTTGGATTTACCCGCTTAAAGCGTTTGAGTTGTTCTTCGGACAAAGGTTGTGCATCAGGGTCTTCCAATGCAGCCTCATGAAGTTCTTCTTCGGTCATTTCATCGAGAGCTTTTTTATCTTTGTACACATCAAGTTTTTGCCCTTTTACGTAGTCTACAGAGACTGTTTTTCCCATTGCGATCACCATGATTTATCGAATGAGCGTAAAACCCCTTACTTTTAGAGGGTGTCAACAGTTTTAAAATCTGCCCATTTGTGCAACGCATTACCGGAATGCTGGAAGCCAAAAGTATTCCTTATGAAATCGAATACATCAGCCTGAGCGAAAAGCCCCGATGGTTTCTGGCTATTTCACCAAATGGCCAGGTACCTGTCATGGTCACTGAGAATGGCACAGCTTTGTTTGAATCCGATGCCATCGCCGAATACCTCGAAGAAGCTTATCCCCCATTGCTGCCTGGCTTGAGCGCAGAGCAGAAAGCACTGAATCGTGCCTGGAGCTACCTGGGCAGTAAACAGCCATTCTTCAACAGTGATTCTCTGGGCATGGTCGATCTGGCCTGGCTGCCCGTGTTGCATCGTGCCCATATCATTCAGGTGAACACAGGCTATGACTTCCTGGCTTTTTATCCTAAAACCAAAGCCTGGCAAAAAAGTCTGCTGGCGACCGGGCTGGCTGAAAAGAGTGTCTCCGATGACTTTATTGAAAAGTTCACAGGCTTTTATCTGTCTGAGGAAACCTTTCTTGGCCGCTGTGAACAGGGAGGGCAGTGCAATGCCTTTAATCTGGAAGAGTGCTGTATAGAAGCTGACTGCTGCAAGACAGAAGTTACGGCTTGTAAGGATTTCGTCAGTGGCTTCGGATGTTAAGCATGCGGGGCTGGTGGATCTCCTGTTTGAGTGGCATTCATTGGTGTTTGTTCGAATAGTGGCAATCGTTGTTCCTGATACACTTCTGGCCACAGAGAATAAGCGACAGAGAGTATCAGGATGAGCGAAATGTACGAAAAGTTCGCCAGGGAGTACGAAAAAGCCATTATCGATAATATCTACAATGGCCATCTGGAGCGTCCATCATTAATCGCCATGCTGCCCGAACTGGGCGTAAAAAGTGTTCTGGATCTGGGGTGTGGACCGGGCGTCTATGCAGAGTATTTGATCAACCAGGGGGCAAAGGTGACTGCGATTGATGCCTCGCTGGAAATGGTTGAGATCGTCAAAGAGAAGTTGGGTGATAACGTTAGAACTTATGCACAGGATATTTCTCTTGGGCTGCCAGAAGAAAAAGAAGCCAGTTATGATGTTATTATCTGTCCTCTGACCGTGCATTACATTGAAGACCTTAGTGTACTGTTCGGTGATGTTAAGCGCCTGCTGAAAAATGGCGGCGTATTTATCTTTTCTACCCATCACCCGATAGTGGATTTTGAAGTGTCACCTTCAGGCAATTACTTTCAAAGAGAACTGATCACGGAAGAGTGGGATACTGTAGGTCATCCTGTCGGAGTAAGCTTCTATCGTCGTTCACTGACAGAGTGGTTTGAGAGTCTGGCTGCAGCAGATCTGTGTGTCACTCACCTGTCAGAAGGAAAGCCGTCGGAGCGCATGAAGTCTCTCTGCGCCGAGAGCTATAAGAAGTTATCCACAACGCCTAACTTTATCTTTTTTAAGTGTGAGGTCAGGTAGGCACCTTTTTAAACTGCTCAATTCCAAAAGTCATTGCACATTTGAGCCAAGACTGAAACCATGGTCCGACCTTATAAAAATTAATTGAAAGGAAGTCTTGCTATGTCTGGGGGAATGTTCAGACGGTATGTTATCACCGCCAGTCTTTTGGCTGCTTGCTTTAAGGTGCAGGCAGAGGCCGTGAGTCTGAGTGATGATCTGGCGCCTGAAGCAGCGACGGGATTTGAACAAAAGAGTCTGGTAAAAGCCAGCAAACATATGGTGGTAGCAGCCAACCCGCTGGCTGTGCAGGCAGGTGACGAAGTCCTTAGAAAACGTGGTTCGGCAGCGGATGCTGCGATTGCTGTTCAGTTGGTTCTGAATCTGGTTGAGCCCCAGTCGTCCGGAATTGGCGGAGGAGCCTTCACCCTTTACTTCGATGCCAAAAAGAACCGCCTGATCACTCTTGATGGCCGGGAAACAGCCCCTGTAGAGGCGACACCGACCTTGTTTCTGGACAGCGATGGCAAGCCGTTGCAATTCTATGATGCTGTGGTGGGGGGGCGCTCAGTCGGTACGCCAGGTACCGTCAAGCTGCTGGAAGAGATGCATCAGCGTTATGGTAAACGTCCATGGTCTGAGCTTTTCCAACCGGCCATTAAACTGGCTGAGGAAGGCTTTATCGTTTCTCCCAGGCTGGCCAGCCTGATTGCCAGGGATCAAAAAAGACTCAGCCGTTATTCGGGTACCCGTGAATACTTCTTCGATGAAAAAGGACAGCCGCTTCAGGCAGGCGCTGTTCTGAAAAATCCTGAGTTTGCCAGGACACTGAGGCTGATTGCCAAAGAAGGCTCAAAAGCCTTCTATGAAGGGAAGTTGGCGGACAGGATTGTCAAAACCATCAGAGAGGCCGAGGGGAACCCCGGAGTGCTTTCAAAGAAGGATCTGAAAAACTATCAGGTAAAAGAGCGAACGCCGGTGTGTTCGGCCTATCGTCAATACTCTGTCTGTGGCATGGGACCTCCCAGCTCTGGCGCAACTACGGTGGGACAGATCCTGGGGATTCTGCAATCTTATGATCTGGCCAACCTGGGGGCGGATAATCCGGAATCCTGGCGCCTGTTTGCCGGTGCATCAAGGCTGGCTTTTGCCGACAGGGCCCGTTATCTGGCCGACAGTGACTATGTGCCCGTACCTGTTCAGGGGCTTCTGGACAGCCAATATCTGGCAGAGAGAGCCAGACAACTTCAGTCTGATCAGGCTCTAAAGACGGTTAAAGCAGGCAAACCCGTCTGGCAGCATGCTTCGCTTCAGGCCGATGATCAGTCCATTGAACTGCCTTCTACCAGCCATATTTCCATTGTCGATGCCGAGGGTAATGCGTTATCCATGACGACGACTATTGAGAATGGTTTTGGCTCCCGTTTAATGGTGGGCGGTTTCCTGCTGAACAATGAGATGACGGACTTCTCTTTTTCCAGCCATGACGATGGTACGCCCATTGCCAATCGCGTTGAACCTGGTAAAAGACCAAGGTCTTCTATGGCGCCCACCATGGTTATGGATAAAAAGGGACAGCCTTATATGGTGCTTGGTTCACCCGGCGGAAGTCGTATAATCAGCTATGTTGCCAAAACCCTGGTCGCACATATTGACTGGGGAATGGACATTCAGGAAGCCATTGCTCTGCCCCATAAGCTGAACCCTTTTGGCGTTTATGAGCTGGAGCAGGATACCGAAGCAGAGCGTCTGAAGTCGACACTGGAAAAGCTCGGCTACTCCGTCAAGGTGCGGGAACTGAACAGTGGCCTGCACGGCATTGTGATAACGGACAAAGGCCTTGAAGGTGGCGCTGACCCCCGTCGTGAGGGAGTAGCGATGGGGATTTGAACGAAATCAAGGGCGTAATCCAGCTTCTTTAGAGGCGGGGAGTGTCAGAGACTCCAGCAAATTACATTCCTGATGAAACAGTGATACCCGTCTGACATTTTCTGATGTTTTGTAATAGTCATTCCAGTAACTCTGTCTATACTGCCTTCTCAAGCAACGGGTGCAGAACAGGTTTTATTTTGCTGTGCATCTTTTCTCACTGAGCGAAAAATCACTTTGTTTGATGCTATCTTCAATCCGTGAAAAACAACAATGCGGGCTGCTTCCAAGGGAGTGCCAATGAGCCTTCATACAAATCTTGCCGGAAGGTTACGTAATACTAATCTGCCGAAAACTCATGGTCTACTGCCGGTTTTTGAAGCCGTAGTCAACTCGATTCAGGCCCTTGAAGAAGCAGATGGGCTGGCCGAAGGTCAGATTACTCTTGAGATTATTCGTAACCCTCAACAACAAATGCACCCCGGAAAAGGGGCTGAAAAAGAAATCATCAAAGGCTTTACCATTACCGATAATGGAGTTGGATTTAACGCAGCCAACATGGAGTCCTTTGAAACCCTGGACTCAGATCACAAGATCGGAAAGGGTTGCCGGGGCATCGGGCGTTTGATGTGGTTGAAAGCCTTCGACATCGCCGAAGTAGAAAGCGTTTTCTGTCAAGAAGGAAAGCTTTATCAGCGAAACTTTTCTTTTTCATCCCGGCAGGGTGTTCAGACAGAGTCGCCGGTGGCGGTCCATGACCAGAAAGTACGGACGGTGCTAAAACTGGACGGGTTTGACAAAGAGTATTACGCGAGTTGCCGTAAAACCCCGTTGAGTATTGCCGAGGCTCTGCTGGAACATTGCCTGTGGTATTACGTCAGAAGCCCGGCAACGCCAAACATTGTTGTAAAGGATGGTACCGAAAGCATTTCTCTCAGCGACATTTACGATCGCTGCATGCACTCTGCTGCAACGGCAGAACAAGTCAGTCTGAAGGGCTATGTTTTTGAACTGAATCACATTAAGTTTCGGGCTGGGGTGAACAAAAACCACCCCATGTTCCTCTGTGCGGCTAACCGTGTTGTTAAAGAAGAGTCTATTGGCAAAAGGGTACCCGGGCTCTTTGGCACTCTATCCGATGATACGGGTGAGTTTACCTACGCCTGCTATGTCACTTCAGACTATCTTGATGAGCATGTCCGTTCTGAAAGAACGGCATTTAATATCGCTGAAACGATTGAGGATCTTATCAGTGATCAGGAGATTTCCCTCAGCGAAATCCGGGAAGCGGTCGTAGAGAAAACCAGAGAATACCTTTCCGATTACCTCCACGACAACATGAAAGCAGGCAAGGAGCGGGTGAATACCTTTGTTGCTCAGAAAGCGCCACGGTACCGTTCAATTATGAGCCATATGGATGAGCGTGAACTTGTGGTTGACCCCAGAATATCGGACAAGGAGCTTGAGTCCCTTCTCCACAGGCACTACTACGAGGCCGAAAAAAGCCTGATGGAAGAAGGGCATGAAATTATGAATCCGGCGGTAGAAAGCAATCTGGAAGATTATCAAAACCGACTGAGTGACTACCTGAGAAAAGCACAGGACTTCAAACAGTCAGACCTGGCCAACTACGTCACTCACCGCCGGACAATCATCGGTTTGCTGGAAAAGTATATTGAGCGGTTGGATGACGACAAGTACGCTCGTGAGGATTTAATCCATCAGTTGATTATGCCAATGCGTAAGGATTCCACGCAGACACCGTTTGATGTCTGTAATCTCTGGCTGATTGATGAACGACTCGCGTTTCATGACTATCTGGCCTCAGACAAGCCTTTGGGTTCCATGCCTGTTACCGGTGACATTTCTGGAAAAGAGCCAGACCTGTGTGCGTTAAATGTCTGTGATAATCCTATTCTGGTGTCCGATAAAAAAGCCTTGCCGCTGGCATCCGTTACTGTGGTCGAGATCAAACGGCCCATGCGAAACGATGCCCGAGAGGGAGAAAATAAAGATCCTATCGAGCAGGCTTTGAGCTATTTGGATCGTATTCGTGAAGGCCAGGCGAAAACGGCGAGTGGCAGGCTGATACCCAATTCACGGGATATACCTGGCTTTTGCTACGTCATCTGTGATTTAACGCCATCAGTTGTGCAGCGTTGCCGAATCTTCGACCTCACGCCAACCCATGACCACATGGGGTATTTTGGATACAGTAAAAGTTACGGTGCCTTTATCGAAGTTATTTCTTATAACCGGCTGGTACAGTCGGCGAAGGAAAGGAACAAAGCATTCTTCGACAAATTGGGCCTGCCATCCACTTAGCCTTGACACAGAGTGTGCTCTGCAGGAGTGAAACTATGGCAATGATGACGCTTGGAAATATCCCGGATGAGCTCTACAGTGCTCTGAAGGCCAGGGCTAAGCAAAATAACCGGAGCCTGGTTGCCGAGGTTCGGAATATTCTCAATGAGGTTCTTCAACCTGAGGATCGACTGTTGATGGGTGATGCCCTGGTCAATGCCGGGCGAGACATCGGCCTGACGGACGAGGAAGTTGATGCGCTGGAGTCTGACCGGGATAAGACACCAGCGGAACCGCTGAAGTTACAACTCGTTCCCACGCTGGATAGAGTTTTGCGACACGCTCTCAAAGCACGGGGTTTTACACTCATTCGATAAAACTACCAATCAAGCTCAGAAAACGCTTATTTTCTTGATCCATCACTTTCTCAATCTACCCTTACTCTCTACAAGTCAGAGCAGACGGATAGAATGATGAACAACTTAATCTTTGCTGCATTGTTTTTACTGCCGGTGTTGCTATCTGTCGTCTGTCAGGCTGAGTCGTCGACAAGACATTTTGTTGCCGACTTTCAGCAGGATGATGCAGGTTCTCCGATCCAGAGCTTTTCTATAAAACGTGACTTCAATACTCTGTCGTATACCTCGTCAGACATGGTCGACACAAACGGCTATGCGGGGTTAGGTATTGAGTCCCTTGCATGGCTACCTGCAGGAGCGTTTGTTGCTCTTGGCTGGCTTTTGAAAAACTATTGGAACTCCGATCCATCACTGCTTATCCCAATGGATCAACTGGAAGCCAGTCAGGATGACCGGCCTGCAATCATCACCATGATGCTTCCCGGGAATAGCCAACAAAAAAATGACCAACAAAACCCGCCATCAACATCATCCGGTCAGCAAGCCACAGGTGGGTCAGCCAGCGCCCAGATTAAAGGCTATGCCAGCGGCTCCCAGCTTTCTGGCTCTGACGGCGATGACAGAAACCCTGAACCACAAAAGCATACTTTCGGTTACAATTGTCACTTTGGTTCCTGTCACGGTATTTGCAAACTCCGATCACCAAACCACCTCACAACGGTAACATTCGAACCAAGGTCTTATACTCTCTCAGAATTTGCATACGAGGAACTCCTCCGGCAAGAACAACTGAGACCTGACATCCTGGCGAGGTCAGGGGCAGCCAGTACATCTACCAGTGGAGATCCTGATCCCGCCGGGCGATTTGTCTGTGATGTGCTGATGAAAACGAGCAGTGGTGAGCGGGCGCCCTGCGGGAAGCGCTGCAGCGATAGAGAGGGGCTGTCAGAACACAAAATGCGATACCACACTGCGCCACTATTCTGTGATGTGATAGTGGTCGGGGGAGATGGTGAGCAGCGAGTATGCGGAGAAGTTCTTCATGTACTAGAGCAGGAGGATCACAACGACAGTAGATACCATGACGACGAATTGGATATTAGATGGTCGGATCCCAACAGAAGCCATCAGGTTCCCGGGTCAGTATTTTGTGACGTGATCCTATACGTGAATTTTAACGAGGGTCGCGTACGTCGAATGACGCAGCAACTATGCGGGAGGATCTTCGAGAGTGAAGAAGGGCTGCTTCGTCACATAAGCAGACGCCACCAGGGATGCCATCAAAGATGGAAAGACATAAGACCACCGGCAGACCTCCGGTGGCGTTTTTAACCCCATACCAGCGCCGCATTTTTGCGACAGTCTCAAGAGTGAGGGGCAGTCTATTCCCGATCAGCCTCCATGCTTTGTTGTGGCGCCATTATTGTTGTTCGGATTATCGGGCCTGTGTCTTTGATGTATTCTTTTATGCCACATCAGGCCCCGAGCAGTCCTGAAGCCAAGTCCGCATGGCCACCGTCGACCATTGCAAATGGCGACTGTTACGTAACAGGTGTGTTGCCTGTGTTTTCTTCTTTTGTGATCCTTCAGGGCTGTATTACTCTGGCAGACTTGCCCGCATGCTCGCTGCCGACCACCCTCCCCGAACACTGTCACTTTACAGGTGTGTTGCACGAGAGGGCTCTGTCGATTGAAGTCTTCATTGGGCCTTGAGCTTTGTTTCGGTCTTGCACCTGATTGTCGGAATTTACAAACGCCATTACAGTTATCTGCGAAACAATTTAAACCCAAAGTATGTTGGTGTTGTTCAGGGACTTCGTCACCGCCGTCAGAGTCGGAATGCTGGTGGCTGGTGATAGTGCCTCTGAACCCTGAGGTTGTTCCTGAGGCTTGCCGGGTGGATGATTCCGATAGTTGGCCTTGTTGTTGGTTCTCTCCGGAGCTGAGCGCCATAGTGTTGATCACAAAGGGATAATCCTGGCTCGACTCTTGTTGTCCAATCGGGTTGAACATCGGTGAATCGGAGTTCCAATAGTTGCTTAAAAACAAACCGACAGTGATAAACGATTCTAAAGGTAGCCGTGAATAAGTTTTGGAGCTTTGTGTGTCATGGCTGGTCAGGATCAGTTCGTAAGCAACCAGCCACTGGGAGGCGTAAAGCAAATGCCACGAAACCGACTCAATAATGATCGTTATTAGCCCGAAAATACCGGGTCCGAAGGGTGTGTCATTTGCCGGGGAATCCTGGTCTGAATGACCGTTGTTGCTGGCAATGATTGAAGGAGTGTTCGGCAAAGTATGCGGGTCATGCTGTTTGATAGAAAAGCTTTTGTCTGGAGAACCTGCATCCTGTTCAAGCTCGACAACAAAGTGTCTTATTGACGCCTGGCAGGCGATAGACAGCAACAGCAGTGCTGCAAAGAGTGGGCGTTTCACTTTATTGTTACATCCTGGTTTACCGTTGAGAGAGTGTAGACCATGGAAATAAGCGCGCTTTCTGGCAAAGAGATTCTGTTAAAAACGCATAGAAGTACTTATCGTTTTTTGTGCCCCAAGAGTGTGATCACGAGCCATTCGAGGGTTAGATAGATGACTTTGGTCATTTATTTAGACGACTATTATCTTTTGTTAGCTCCGGATCGCCCAGCAAAAAATATCACCCTCGATTGGGCGAGGGTTTACGGCGTTTTTGCTAACCACAATACCTGATAGGGCTTGAGTTGCAGGTCCTGTATGGTCCCACTGCCCAGTAAATCGGACCAGCCGACATAGTCTGGCTGGTTCAACGTTTGATGGGCCGATGTCAGGTTGTGTATAGCCACCAGTTTCCGGCGGCCACAGGGAGATGTTCGCAAGAATGCAAAAATCCCCGGCGCCATATCCAGAATGGTTTGGGAGGCATTGGGATGAAAGCAAGGCTCCTGTTTGCGAACTTTGATGTGATTCAACAACGAATGGAAAACCAGTGACCGAATCGAAACCGGGTTTTCCAGCTCAGGCAATAATTCTTCCAGTAACCACTTGCGGCGATTGATCGAGCGGGTTCTGCCACTACTCTCGACGCCTGCCAAATCATTGTGTGTGGCAAACAGGCTGTGTATGTAAAAAGCAGGTATTCCGCGCATCCCCAGCATGATGAGCTGGGAGCAGAGAAATCGCTGCACTTGCCATTGGTCCTCACCCCTTCTCGTCCCTTTCATGGCATCAAACAGGGCAATATTGATCTCATAAGGTGATTCAGTGTTGTCCGAAAGGGTGCGCATGCTGACGAACCCCCCAAAACGGTGCATGCTGTCGATCAGCTCTGAAACTTCATTTTCCGGGATCACCCCCGTCAGCGGACGCAGGCCTATGCCATCATGAGAGGCAGTAAAGTTCAGAACGGTACAACTCTCGGGGTAATCGGGCAGGTTACGGGCCCATTGCACAAGGTGTTTTTCTGTGCCCCGATTGAGTGCATGCAATATCAGGGGCGGCAGGGCAAATTGATAAACCATGTGTGCCTCATCCTGTTCCCCGAAATAACTGATGTTCTCCTCGTGGGGGACATTGGTTTCGGTCAGCAGCGTACTGCCAGGACAGGCTCTCTCCATAATCAGTCGGAACAGTTTCACGATGGCATGGGTCTCGGGCAGGTTTATGCAGTGAGTGCCCGGTTTCTTCCAGAGAAAAGCGACGGCATCCAACCTGACTACCATGGTGCCGCGGGCCAGATAAAAGAGCAGGACATCTACCATCTGTATCAGCACATCGGGGTTTTTAAAGTTCAGATCCATCTGATCTTCACTGAAGGTGGCCCAGACGTGTTTCAGCCCTCGCCTTGTATGAATAGGCACCAGCAGGGGGGAGTTTCTTGGGCGGGTCACTTCACTGAGATCAGTCTCCGGGTCTTCTTCAATAAAGTAATCCCGGCCGGGCTGATGACCACTGACAAAGTCGGCAAACCAGAGACTTTCCCGGGAGACATGGTTAATCACCAGATCCGACATAAGCTGATAGTCACTGGCGATGGCTTCGATATCCTGCCAGCTTCCCAGCTGCTCGTTGACCGACAGGTAATCAATCACAGAAAAGCCATCATCCGAGCTGTAGGGAAGGTAGGGAAGAATGTGAAGGGTATTAATAACCTCGTTCAGATAGCCATCAAGAAATCCCTTCAAGACCTGAAGAGGTGGCTGTTCACTGTTGTCATAGAGGGTGTCGCCATAGGTAATCAGAAAGATATCTTTTTCTGACCAGCCAGTGACTGTTTTGGGAGGGTTTTCATGAAGGTGATACTGAACTCTACGGACAATTCTGGCGGCTATCTCGCCCGCTTCCTGTCCATAAGGGAGTGTCAGAAGCTGAGTCATGGCCTGATGAAACTCATGGAAGGCTTTAGGGTAACTTTGCACGATACATCTTCCCCTTTGGCAATGTTTTTTTAGTACTTTTTCTTCTTTGCAGCAGGAGTCATGCCACTCCCGTATTTATAAAACCTTCAATCATTGTAAATGATGTTGAGCCCGGCGGGTGGTTTTCTGAATTGGCACGACTTCTGCTTATAGCCTGATGAGATGCAAAACTTCTCAATAAGACGAGCAATAATATGATTAAAAAATGTCTGTTTCCTGTTGCGGGGTATGGAACCCGCTTTTTACCCGCCACCAAGTCCATGCCCAAGGAGATGCTGCCTATTGTTGATAAACCCCTGATTCAATATGGCGTAGAAGAAGCCATGCTGGCAGGTCTGACTGACCTGGGGTTTGTCAATGGCAGAAACAAACGGGCGATTCCGGATCATTTTGATATTAACTATGAACTGGAAGCGGAAATCGCTGGCAGTGGCAAAGAAGAAAAACTGTCGACCATTCGAGAAGTGATGGCGGCCTGTACTTTTTCCTATACTCGACAGAACCAGATGCAGGGGCTGGGGCATGCCATTCTCTGCGGACGAACTCTTATGGGCGATCAGCCTTTTGGTGTGGTGCTGGCCGATGATCTCTGTGTTAACGACAGTGGTCCGTTGGTTATGTCGCAGTTGGTCAATCTCTACAAACAGTTTCGCTGCACCATTGTGGCTGTTCAGGAAGTGCCCGAATCCGAAGTCGATAAATACGGTGTGATTGCCGGTGAAGCTCTGAGCGATAACCTGATCCGTGTGACCGATATGGTGGAAAAACCAGCCCCCTCAGAAGCGCCCAGTAATCTGGCAGTGATTGGACGTTATGTCCTGACACCGGATATTTTCGACATTATTGAGAACACTGAACCCGGAATAAACGGAGAAGTGCAGCTGACTGACGCCATTCTGACTCAGGCCAGACAGGGCTGTGTTATTGCCTGCAAGTTTGAAGGTGAGCGCTTTGACTGTGGCAGTGTCAGTGGTTTTGTCGAGGCCACCAATACCATCTACCAAAAACGTCTGGACAGAGTTTGAGTCGATGTTCAACAGCAAAAAGGCGATGACGAAGCTGGTCATATTTTCCGACCTCGATGGTACCTTGCTGGATCATGATAGCTACAGCTGGGCGGCGGCAAAACCCGCTTTGGACCAGTTGAGAGAGCAAAATATTCCGGTTGTTTTCAATACCAGCAAAACCCTCAGTGAGGTACTGCCTCTGCAACTGGAGATGGCTCTGGATCATCCATTTATTACCGAAAACGGAATGATTACCACCATCCCGGCTCACTACTTTCAGTCGTCTGATACTGACAAGAATACCCATTACTTCCATGGTCAACCCTACAAGGCGATACGCAGGGTACTGAAACAGTTTCGCGAGCAGTACGGCTTCCGGTTCAGGGGCTTTGGCGATTGCTCTCATAGTGAAATAGCCGATCTCTCCGGGCTAAGCCTGGAGGAGGCTAAACTGGCAGCAGACCGAAAAGCCAGTGAACCTTTGGTCTGGGAAGACAGTGATAAGGCATTGGAGCAGTTTGAAAGGCAGCTTGCTGAAGAAGGATTACAACTGACCCGGGGTGGGCGTTTCTATCACGTATCCGGCAAGGGGGATAAGGGTTCGGCGGCGAAGAAACTGTTCAAACACTACCTGAAAAACTTTCCGGAGTGGACGTGGATATCCATGGGTCTGGGCGACAGCTTCAACGATCTGCCCATGCTGGAAGTAGTCGATATTCCTGTTCTTGTAAGTTCTGAAAAAAGTAAACAGCCCATTACAGAACATCTGTCTAATATTAAGTACACAAAATCAGTCGGGCCTGAAGGTTGGAATGAAGCGGTATTGGAGGTTCTTGATTCACTTCAGGAAGGTCATGAGCCAGTCTGTCCTCCAAAAGACGGCTCTATAAAAGACTGCTCTTTACAAGACGGGTGAGCTGGACTGCAGAGTGTGATCAGAGCATAAAGCGCTAACGAAAAGAAGGGAAAGCATTTATGGGCGATTTTTACCAGAATGGCACTATCACCAATTTCCATAATTTGAGAGTACGTTCGGTTGAAGATATGGAGCAGGAGCTGCAGGCCTTTTCCCGCCAGCGCCCTATGTCTCTGGTCTTGCCTTCGCTGTTCTCCGAGCTGCAGGGACCAGCCTTGAATAATATTGTTCAGGAGCTTAGCCAGGTGGGTTATCTTTCCGAGATTGTTATAGGCCTGGATAGAGCCAACGAAAAAGAATTTTCCTATTCAAGAGACTTTTTTGCCCAGCTGAATCAGCATCACCGGATTCTATGGCAGGATGGCCCCGGACTTCGTGAAATTGACCGTCTGCTTGAAAGTAAGGGGTTGGCGCCTAAAGAGGCTGGTAAAGGAAGAAACGTCTGGTACTGCTACGGTTATGTGCTGGCTTCAGCCAAGTCAGAAGCAGTGGCTCTGCACGACTGTGATATCGTGACCTACCAGAGAGATCTGCTGGCCAGGCTACTCTATCCGGTAGCTAATCCTGCGTTTAGCTATGATTTTTGCAAGGGCTATTATGCAAGAGTCGCTGATAACAAACTTAATGGCAGGGTCAGCCGTCTTCTGGTGACGCCACTGTTGCGAGCCCTGAAAAAAATTCTCGGCCCTATGGACTATCTGGAATACCTCGACAGTTTTCGTTATCCCCTGGCCGGTGAGTTTTCCATGCGAACCAGTGTTTTCAATGACATCCGGATTCCCAGCGACTGGGGTCTGGAAATAGGGGTACTGTCAGAAGTTAAGAGAAACTATTCCAATAAACGGCTGTGTCAGGTTGATATTGCCGATGTTTATGATCACAAACATCAGCCTCTATCGGAAGAAGATCGCAATGCCGGTCTGTCGAAAATGAGCCACGATATTATCAAGGCCGTGTTCAGGAAGCTGGCGACCAACGGGGTTCAGTTCAATACTGAAACCTTCCGCACGATCAAAGCGACTTATTACCGGGTGGCACTGGATTTCATCGAGTCTTATTACGATGATGCGATGATGAATGGCCTGCATGTCGATCGTGATACGGAAGAGCGAGCCGTTGAACTCTTTGCCAGAAACATTATGGCAGCAGGGCAACACTTTTTGGAAAACCCCATGGAAAGGCCTTTTATTCCCAGCTGGAACCGGGTGATGTCCGCTGTCCCTGATATTTTGGAGCGTCTCTATGATGCAGTAGAAGAAGACAATGCCTGATTAAAGCGCACAGAATAGTCTTGAATCATCACTCATTCAGCTTTTCAAGGGTTGACCTTCCAGTTACTGGATGGTTTAAGTTGGAAAGCTGAACCATAATCTCCTGAATTCTATGTCCATCCTTCACCTGAACCTGAAACACAGGCAGAACATTGGCACAGCAATGATTGCCCTGCTGATGTTTTTGCTGTTGCAGGTTTGCCTGATGGAGTCGTCACAGGCTATGGTTGCTGACCAGTCAGACATGCCCACGACGATGTCATCCAATGCTTCCGGCATGGCTGACGGTTTGTCCGCAGATCATTACTGTTGTGCTCCTTCCCCGGCAGAGCAACTGCAGAAAGCGAATCAGGCCTGTCCAGGCTGCGATTCTGAGGATCGCTATATCCCGTTTTCTCACCCGGACAGTAAGCCGACTTTTACCCTGCTTTATATTGTTGCAGAGTTGATTTTGCTGGACGCTGAACCGTCGCAGGACTGGATTTCTGCACCCCCATCTTCAGTACAGAGCTCCCAGCCTGATATCTATCTGGCCAATGTCTCCTTTCTGGAATAGCATTTCATAAATATCGTCGTTTAAAAAACAGAGTGAAACGTTGATTTTTCAGTGTCCCCTGCATGGGATTGGCACGGCTGTGGAGACAAACATGCAACTGAAACGGATTATGGTATCCGCTGCATGGCTGATATTGGTATCGGCAGGAGTCAGTGCAGGCCGCCTGACTCTATCTCAAGCCGAGCAAAAAGCTCTGGCTGCTGATCCAATGATTCAAGCCTATGAAAAACAGTCCAGGCAAGGCAAAAAAAGTCAGCAGGATCTGATCAGTGCCGAGCTTACATCCCCTGCCGCAGGCCCATTATGATGACCGTTTGCACCATTCTCTTCGGTCTTATACCGGTCATGCTCAATAATGGCACTGGCTCCGAAGTCGTGCAGCGCATGGCTAGCCTGATGATCGGTGGCATTGTCAGCTCACTGGTGGTGACTCTCGTGCTGGTGCCTGCCGTCTATTTTCTATGGCACACCCGGGAAAAGGTTCTGACCGCTCAGATCAATCAATGAATTATGAAACACTTGAAAAAGGAGAGTGAAACCATGAAAAAGCTGAAAGCCCTGTTCCTGGGAACTGCTGTTCTAATGTCGTTTATGCTGGCCAAGGCCGAGGAGTCATTACCGACAGTCATGCTCTACAAAACCCCGTAAGCGTTCAAGCAGGGTATAGACTCCCCCTACTTATCGAGATCGGATTTTAACGGATTGGCCCCGAATTTCTCTTTCCAGATTCGCGGGATTAGCTCCCGGATATCTCGAGCCGGATGGTAACTGATGCGCTGAAGCACATCGACGAAGTACTTGTATGGATCAATGCCTGCAAGAAGACAACTGACGATTAACGTCTGGAACACGGCAACATTGTCTGCCCCTTCTTCTGTCCAGCAAAAAAGCCAGTTCTTTCTCCCCATCGGGATACACCTGAGACTTCGCTCCAGGTGATTCGTATCAATGGCGACATCCGGATTATCCAGATAAAGCCGTAGCTCTTTTTCCCGTTTGTTCACGTAGCCAAGAGCCTTGCTCAATGGGTTGCTTTTCACCAGATTCAGGCGACGAAGTTGTTCTTTATGCCAGCTAAAGAACTGATCAACCAGTGGCTTGGCATTCTGTTGGCGGTATTCCTGCTTTGCTTCGCCTTGCAGCCCAGCTTTGCGGATTTCGTCTTCGACTTGATAGATCGCACCCATGCAGTCCAGCGCCTCTTTTGCGGCTTCAGGTTCGACCTCTTGTGACTTGACGAAGTACCTCCTGCTATGTGTCCAGCACTGGGCATGGATGATTTTGGGATATTTCATGCACAGGCGGTCGTATTCCGAATAACCATCGGTCAGCAAGACCCCCTTATACTCTTTCAGATAAGGCTCTACGACCCTGCCAGAACGAGTGGTGGAGAAGGTAAAAGCTATCTCATTCTGGTCTCCGTAAAAACACCAGAAGTAGCCTCTTTGCATCTTGCCCTTGCTTTTACGGCCCGCTTTTCCGGGCGTTTCATCCAGAGTGAGGACATGACTTTCCAGACAGCTGTTGAGCACTTCGTCAGCGATGGGTTTGAGTAACTGCCCGGCACGCTGCTCAAGATGTGTCAGGGTTCCACGGCTGATGGTAATACCACTGGACTCAAGTTTCTGATGCTGGCGGTAAAGCGGTGCGTGAAAGCGGTACTTCTCTACCAGCAGACCTGCGATAAAGCTGACATCGGCAAAGCTGCGATCAAATAATCCTGATGGTGCGGCTACCGTTGTTAGCGTCTGGCTGGGCTTATGGCGAACGACTTCGCGCTGATATTTCAGGATGACATAGCTGGCAGGGCGCTGCGCCAGCCGATAGGTGTACTTGTAGTCAATGATTTCGTACTGGTCTGCGTCTTCACCCTTCATTTCTGCAGCAGGCATCGGGATGAGTTCAATCGGTACATCTTCAGTAAAGCGCAGTCCCTGATCGGTCACACAGTCTTCAGGGCGATTCTTTTTCCGCCGTTCGTAAGTGATGGTTTCTGTGGGAGTTTCCTGCTCTTCAGGCTTGTCCTGAAGGATTTCTCCCAGCGCCAGCTGGTCCGGATTCTCAATCAGGCGCTTTTCGGATTTTTCACCAAATAGCTGTTGTTTAAACCAGGCCAGCTGATGTTTAAGAGAAGCTATTTCCTGATCACGCTCCGACAGCAAGACCAGGATCTGCTGGAGCAGGTCCTGGTCAGTGGTGCCGGGGGTCGAAACAGGTAATTTCATGGCGGTTAAAGATAGACCTTTGACTCTCCTTTTGTGTAACGGGACGGTTGATGTTTGTAGCGTTTATATTGCTGAACGCAGCGGGTATCAATGCCTTCAAGGATGAGCTTCAGATCTGTCCACGCCATTGTTTGCTTGATGGATTTGCCTGCATGAGTATGAAACTGACCCTGTTCCAGTCGTTTGCTCCAGATACAGTATCCACTGCGATCAAAATACAGCACCTTGCACTGGGTTTGTTTGCGGTTGATGAAGACAAACAGCTGGCCGCTGAGTGGGTCTTCTTCAAGTTTGTTTCTCACCAGGGCAGACAGGCCGTCGTAGGATTTACGCATGTCGGTGGGCCGGTTGTAGAGCCAGATCCGAACCTGAGATTCTGGAAAAAACATGATCAGCGACGCATACGAAGAATAACGCCACCGGGCAGCTCAAGTTCCAACTGCCAGTTTAAGCTGGCTGGAGGCTCAGTCAGCCCGTTTGGGACTTCAACCCATTCCGGGGCAGAAGCCTGAGCGATATCAAAGGAGTCAGTGTTGTTGTAATTCCTGAGTTTGCGTTTCCAGTTTGTGAATGTTGCCAGGCTTATGTTTTGAGTTTGGCAAAAAGCTTTCTGGCTCAAGCCACTGGCTATTTGCTGATCAATGATCTGTTGCCACTGCTCAGGGTTGAGACGGGTAAAGGGTTTTGTCAGTTGCTTCACGTTAGGTATCTCCTGCGTTGTTTGCAGGGGAAAGGCTGGCAGTCAGGTTGTGATTTTTGAAGACGTCCTCAAATGAGCGGTTACAAAACCCCTGCCTGTGGTTGTTGCAAACAGTGGGCGAAACACATGGAAGAGAATGGCTTTAAGGTCATGTCCCATGATGTGCCGAACACAGCCACGTATCGAGCCAGGGCCGGTATTCCGAAAGGAATGGAGTCTTGCCATACAGCCTTTATCGGTGATTATGCCATTGAAGGTCATGTCCCGGCTGCAGACATCAAGCGTTTGCTAAGTGAAAAGCCTGCTGGTGTGAATGGTCTGACTGTTCCGGGTATGCCTCTGGGATCGCCAGGTATGGAGTACGGTGATCGCAAAGATCCTTATCAGGTGATCGGTTTCACCAAGGATGGCAACACGAGTGTATTTGCCAATCATTAATCATGTCGCGATCCAAAGAAGCTCTTTTATGAGCTTCTTTGGGTGGCAGGGTTGAAATGAGTTATCCCCAATTCACGTAACGGGTGTCTAAAACTTGATAGTTGACTGCTCGATTGTGAGTTTCACAAAAACGCACTCAGAAGGTGAAAATCAGAATCAGAGAATTATACACGAAAAGCCATGGATTGGGGGCTTCTCAGGCTGATTTATGTGATGTGAACTCGGGGATTCAGGTATGATTAAGGCAAATTCATTGCCAAGGTTAATGGTGTTATTAAAATACATAACATAGGTGAAGCAGAAGCAGAAGCAGAAGCAGAAGCAGAAATGGAATTCCATCTTTGTGCATTTAGAGAAATTCCTTTTATTGGGTAATATATATCATGGCTTTTTTCTAATCGCACATACTTCTCTATAAAATTACGATTAAAAGTTAATGACAGCTTAAACTGGATTGCCAAATTGTCTTGATAGAATTTTCCAACATGTATTCCCAAGATAAATGAATTGTTTTGTCTGTAAAATAAGGGAGAACCTGAATCCCCAGGCTGGGAATCTCCGGGATATGAAACGAAATGTACTTCATCATTGCAGGAGCCTACCCAACTTACAGATGCAAGCTGCAATAACTGCTGATTGCCATAACCCGCAACCGGAGTTTTTCAAGATAGTTGTCCCGAAAACTGAATTTTAGGCTGCCTTTTTCTCGTTAATTCTTGCTTCAGACAACCGCTCAGGATTCAGTGCAACCGCACCTACAGGCTCCCAGTTTCTGATAACTCCTGACCAGCGCGTTGGATTAGCTTCTCGCGCTTTGGTATACACCTGTTTCCGGTGATTCAGGATTTCCTGATCTCTTTTCTCATGCCGTTGCGCAGGTGTCACAAAGCGGATTGAGCTATGGCGGTGTTCATTGTTATAAAAGCGCTCAAACTTCAGCATCCACTGTCGACTGTGTTCTAACGTCAGAAAACCTTGAGATGGCCACTGAGGACAGTACTTCACCGTTTTAAAGATCGATTCTGCAAATGCGTTATCATTACTCACCCTTGGGCGACTATGAGAGGGAATAATGCCCAATTCCTCAAGCTTGGCCTTAAAGGTACTCGACGTCATTGGAGCCCCATTGTCTGAGTGCAGTACAAGCGGTGTTTTAGTGCATTTTTCAGCCACCATTGTCCGGTTAATCAGTTCACTGGCTAACTCACCAGACTCACGGCTATGAATCTCCCAACCAACAATCTTACGACTGTAAACGTCCAGTATCAGGTAGAGGTACCAGAACTGGCCGCGTACCCTGGAAGGTATGTAACTGATGTCCCAACACCAGACCTGGTTAGGGCCAGTAGCAACATAGGTTGTCGGCTTGTTGCTTTTCGATCGCTTTCTTGAACGACCGCGGTGGTGCAACTGACCATACTTTTTCAACACACGGTAAAAGCTAGATTCAGAAGCAACGTATACTCCCTTGTCTGCAAGGGCTGGCACGATCTGCGATGGTGGCAGGCTCGCATACTCATCTTCATTACTGATAGTCAGAATACGTTGCTCCTCTTCCTCAGTCAGTTTGTTAGAGGGTACCGGGCGCAAGGCATCCGGGCGTTTGTCCGTTAACACTGCACCATTGTCATCGCGCCAGCGATTCAGTGTTTTCAGGGATATTTCCAATTGTTCAGCAGCCTTCCAGCGAGAAGCGCCGTTTGCTATAGCCTCATCAAACCATGTCAGCAGTTGGCGGCGCTTATCGACAGGTGTCAGTTGTCCTCGCTGTCTATCCCGTAGAAGGCATCGAGCTTTTTTGATAGCACCAGCAGGGCTGCAGCTTCTGCCAACGCCTTGTCTTTACGGCGAAGCTCTTTTTCAAGGCTCTGATTGCGCTTACGCTCTTGTTTTAATTGCTTGCTTTCCTGGTCTGCACGCTGAGAAGCCTGAACAGCACCTGAAATACAAGCGTGCTTCCACTCCTTGACTTGTTGAGGATAAAGCCCTTTTTTACGGCAGTATTCACTTAACTCTGTTTCTGACAAAGCAGCGGTTTCGACGACCACGGCAAACTTGCTTTCAGCAGACCATTGTTCTGATTTTTGTTCGTTCCCTGGCACAGGTAATCCTTTGTCCCGTAGTTTTTTACGCCAATTATACAGGGTTTGTTCGCTGATACCTTCCTCTCTGGCAACATCCGGCACAGAGCGATTGTGTGGTGGTAACAGTTTTTTCAAAACAGCTGATTTACGTTCCTCTGAAAAACGAGGCATATTCAACGTCCATCGCCCACTGTCTAGCTTTTATTGGTTAATCAGTGAGCGGGACAACTATCCTGACACAGCGGGCAACCATAAGGTCAGTAATATTATAAAGGTCAGGACATTTGGTATAGTCGATGTCAGCAGGAGGAATTGACACAGGCTGGTTTAACTCGAGTATTGCTATATCGTATTTAGGCCAATCAGAGGTAGAAAAAAAATTATTATTTAATGCCTCGTCAGCAAAATCTGTGGGGCATTTCTGGTTCGGGCAGGTTGCCCAGTGCATGATATAAAGCGATTTCTGCACATCTATAGGTTCTGAAACCATACGATTTTCTCGTAGTGAGTTTTATCTTGGTGTTCAGACCTTCCACAATTCCGCTGGAAAATGCTTTTTTTGCCCTGAACCAATTCAGGATCAGTGGCCTGTGCCGCCGAACAGTTTTAGCTACTTTCTTCATCGGCTCTATCTTTGACCGCATGACTCTTGTACACCACCGGTCCAGATACTTTCCTGCCCAGTGTGGTGATATGTAACCCCAGAACACTTGAAACTCCTCTCTGAGCAGATAGCCCCTGACACTTTTGAGATTATACTGAAGCACTGTATTTAACTTGATCTCTTCTTTCTCGGTCAGGTTTTCCTTCCGTTTCAGCAGACACCAACGGGTCTTTTTCAAAACAGGCTCATAGCCATCAGCCTGAAGCTGTTTGTGTTCTGATGCCCTGACCTCATCGATGGCCTTGTTCAGCATGGCCACAATGTGAAATCGATCCAGAATATGCAGCGCCTGATTGGCAAACTCGGCGATCGCCTTTACATAGGGCTTCCACATGTCAGAGCAGACATACCTCAGTTGTTGACTACGCTCAGGGCCAAAAAAGAAGAAAAAGTTTCTAATTGTGGCTTCAGTACGATCCTGACCAACCCATAATAGCCGGGTGCAACTGCGATCAATCTGATAAACCACTGTCAGGTATTTATGTCCGACCTGGTAAGCCACTTCATCAACGCCAATGGCCTTGATATTGTCGAGTGAACGATGCGCTTTGCCCCACTCAACCATGTACTCCACAGCATGAAATACTTTCTCCCATGAGGTATTGAAAGTACTGGCAACCTCTTTCCAAGACAGCTTTCTGGCCCAGTTTGCCAGAAATTGCATATAGGCTTTGGTCAGCTCCTTCTTACCTTCAGCCCATGGGACTTGCTCAACCTTTACGCCGCACGTCTTACATTCCACCCGGCGCATTCTATAGAGCAAGAAAACTCTGATTCCCCAGAGAGGAACAAACTCGAAACGACGCTCAGAAAGATGATCGTAGCCCGGAGCAGGTTTCTGGCATCCTGAGCAGATAGCGTGACTGTTCTTTCGTGGAACAACGGCTACATTGAATACTTCAGAGCCTTGGTAGAAGCCAAGTTTCACATCCTGATAAACAAATGACTTGAGTTTATGAACTTTATTGAGGATAGTTTTTATTAGCATCAGCGGTGTCTCTTGTGGTTATTTTGTCTGCTAACAAAAAAACTATCAAAAATCAGCCGCTGGTGCTTCTACCTATCAAATTGACTCATTTTTACCCACAGATATCCCTGAAGAGCCTATTTAATATATACTTTATAACTTTTCTTTTAATCTTGTTTTTAGCATTAAGAAAAGTTATGTCTAATTTTTTACCAATGCAGTGAGCTGAAGTCAGCAAATGCTTATCAGATATGAGCACAGTAGTACAACCATTATTAATACCAGCTATCCATGGAAGCGTACCTGAATTTATTTTTCTAACCGGCTCAGTGTATCGAGGAATTCTACTGTTTGATTCACACAATATTTCTTCTGAAGTAAATATTAATATAAATGAAAAGAGCACAATAATTTTTTTCATTAAATGTTGCCTGTCTGTGCTCTTAAGGTAGACATTAAGCCCCACCCACAGCACAAAGACCTAATCTTGTACGCCCTGAAAAACCATCTCGTGCAGGGTGTTCACGTTTCGCATTATCTGCCCAGAAGTTGAGCAGCTTCCTTGTATGTGAGAGCAGAGACTTTCCTGCATTCATAAGGGATAAAATGACATTACCAAACAGTCGGGTTCCACTTTTCATCGCCTTATGCGTCGAGATTTCTTCAATGGCTCCACTTTCATAGAGGTTCGCCTGTGCAGCATGGGCAAGATACCTTTTCAACGTCACAACCACGAAGGACATCAGAATCAGGCTAAACACCAGTGTCGCTGATTTAGTGTTAAAACGATGCCACCCTGAATAGGACTTGATCTCTTTGAAGATAAGCTCTATTTGCCATCGTAGACGATAGGCCTGAAGTACTTCATTCAGGGTGAACTCAACCCGGTTAAGGTTGCTTACAACGAATACCCATTTCAGTTTCCTGTCATTCCAGCGGACAACCAAATGATATGGCCAGGCTTTGAATCCTGGCCATTCTACATCCAGGTCGAGGCATTGATCTTTAGGGAAGCCAGACAACACTTCCTTAAGTTTTTTCCCTTTGTAGCGATTCAGATTTTTGCCATCCTCCCGTACTGCGCTGAGTATCGTCGGGTTGATACTCTGAGGTGCCTTGCAGATAAAAGAACCTTCCCGATCATCAATGGCAGCAAAGCGTTCCAACTCAAAATAACCGGCATCGATCAGCATCAGGATATTAGCCATGGAGGTTGGCAGTGGTGGCAGACAGTCTCTTTCTGAACGGGTATCTTCAGTGAGCTGCACGCGCACCAGATTGTTGGTAAGAAGATCCATTGTCGTATGAAGTTCTACAGCAGCAGGACTGACCGTTGAGAACCTGCCGGGAAATGTTTCCTTTAGGGCATTGTAGACAGCCTGCGATGAGCCGTCATGAATCAGAATGTGCTCGAACTCTGAAAATGGACTGTCCTCATCAAACGCCATGACTTTGCGGGTAAAGACTTCCAGACACTGCACCCATAGCCAGAGGACAAGAGCAGGCATCGCGTCTTTTTTAGCTTGATTTGCCCAGGAACGATAGGAGACATTCAGCCCCGTCAACTCATTAAATTTACGGTGGAGATCGGCTTGAGTATCGCAGTTTCCATCACCAGCAAGGGCATCAATCAGTGAAAGGATAAAGTCCAAGGGGCGGATATCTCGCTGTCGTATAGTAAAACCAAGCTGTTCCGCCATACTGAGAAGTTCAGACCGGTCGAAACACGTCAGCAGTTTTTTTGAACTAGTCTACTATTTGCGATACTCATCTTGTTCAGCCTTGATACTTTTCGCGAAGCTTTATTTTGGCTGTTCAAGGTGAGTTCTGCCGCTGGAAATGAAGCTTTTTTGAGCTTAATGTCTACCCTAAGACTCATTGTTAGCCAAGAGACGATTCATCTTACTCTTATCTATGGATTTCAAAAGCAGGAATATCCAACACATCGAAGAACTTAGTCGGCTTAATCGCGATGAATTAAACACGCGCATCAGACATGAACTCTCTCAATATGACATAAGAGAATCTGTCGAAAGAGAGGTTTAGTCTGATTATTGCTGTCATAAATGTCTGGCTTCAGGCACCTTCATAATAGTTCTAGAGTATGAGGTGGCGGGTTACTCGGCCTCATAAGCCTTTCGGTAATGGCCCTCATAATCAAAGAGCTTATCAACGACCGACCAGTAGTGTTTCTCTTTTCTGGCAATCACGAAGTCTGGTTTGCGGAATTTCTTTTGTTGACTGATGACGGAGTCGACTGACTTTGCCCTAAAGGGCTCAGCACGATTAATCAGCGCATGTTTGCCAAAGTGATGATAAAAAGCACCTTGTTGTGCAGCGGTGTCCAGACGGAAATACTCGCTGACTTCAGCTCCGTCTTCATCGTAGTAGGTGATTTTGATTCTGGGGTGATTTCCTCCGGAGTCAGATTCCATCGTCATACCGGAGCAACGAAGGACCATACAGTCTTTCAGGTTAAGGGCATCTCGCAGTTTTTGATCCGGATCAACCAGTGTTTTTCTGCATTGATGACATTTTCTCGCGGCAATGTCGTTTTCTGCACCGCATTCTTGACACTCCTTGAAACGATAGCGGAAATCGCATCGAACGATTTGACCTTCAAACGTTTCAACGCCCTGGCAACGGCGACCATAGTGCTCGATCAGATCACCGTCATCATCGACAATGCCCCAGAAGCTGTTCTCATGGCCACAGGCAGGGCAGGGAACTGTCACCGGAACGGATTGGGAGTCTGGCTTTGGACTACCTACTTCAGGGCTGAACAGATCATAGCGATTGCCGGCAAAATCTATAACCAGACAATCTTTCTTGCCTCTTGCCAAACGTAGCCCACGGCCCACAATCTGTTGATAAAGGCTGACAGACTCGGTGGGGCGAAGAATAGCGATCAGATCAACATGGAGGGCGTCGAAGCCGGTAGTTAAGACCGAGACGTTGACCAGATATTTGATCTTCTGAGCCTTGAAAGCCTGAATCAGGTTATCGCGTTCCTGAGTAGCCGTGTCACCAATGATCAAAGCGGATTCAGATTCTGGCAGATAGCCCATTATTTCCCGGGCATGGTCCACGGTAGAAGCGAAGATCATGATACCTTTTCTGTTTTCCGACGCTTTCAGAACCTGATTGATGATCTGTTGTGTCGCCCGCCCTTTGCCTTTGAGCAGCGTGTTCAGATCAGCTTCGCTATAGCGACCAAAACGGTCCCTTGATAAAAGACTGAAGTCGTAAAAAACAACAGGAGCATCAATCAAGGTTGCCGGTGTCAGATAGTTGTTTTTGATCATGTACGACAACGGAAGTTCATAAATGCAGCTTTTGAAAAATCGCTTTTCTGCCGTTCGCAGGGTGCCTTTTTGGTTTCCGGGCAGGTAATGCTGATAAATCCAACCCATGCCAAGCCGGTAGGGCGTTGCCGTTAATCCCAGTATTTTCAGCTTTGGATTGAGCTTTTGAAGGTACTCGATAATCTTGTGATAACTGGAGGTTTTCTCCAGAGAAACCCGATGACACTCATCTATGACCAGCAACGTGAAGTCCTCGTCATTAAACTGATCCAGGTTTCTAACGACAGACTGAACACTGCCAAACACAACCTGCTCAGTAGCCTCTTTCCTGCCCAGCCCGGCACTGAATATGGAAGCTTTCAGCTCATAGCTTTCGTATTTGACATGATTCTGTTCAACCAGCTCTTTGACATGAGCCAGAACCAGGACCCGGCCACGGGCAATGCGTCCCAGCTCACTGATGACCAGGCTCTTGCCAGCACCTGTAGGGAGTACCACAAGGGCAGGGTCGTCACTGTTGCGAAAGTGCTGTATCACTCTGGAAACAGCGTCTTGTTGATAAGGGCGTAGCTGGAAAGTCATTGGCTGATTATATCGGTCCTTTGGTGACACTCCCCGCCTTGTCAGGCGAAGCTTCTGACTTCACAGGCTACAGCCAGTCTATAGCGACTGGACTTACACAGAAGCCTCCATCAGCAGTAACCGGGTGCCCCTCGGTTATTTATTGGTCTTTTGTTTGATTTGCCGCAGCCTTAACGGGTCACTCAGGTATGGGCTCGTCTGGTTCTTCAAGGGCGGTTGGGCAGTTTTCTCTGCCTTAATTTTTTGTTAACAGTGCTTGGTTTTCGTCACCGTGAGTCTCTGCATAGAGACAGACCGATGGAAAATATAACCAACCACGAACAAATACTCAACCGGAACGCTCTGCGTTCCCGTCTTATATCCCCGCCCGATTGAGGGTGTCGCGAAAGGTCAATTAAAACGCTTCAAGCTTCAAACCGTCATCTCCGCGAAGGCGGGAACGACGATCTTGATATATCCTGCTGACCATACCCTTTTACGACACCCTCTTCAGGGCGGGGAGGATGTCAACTGTGTACGTTTAATCAGATCTGCTGTTGTATAATTGCCCTTTTATTCTTATTCCAGGACAAAACAGAGTATGGCAAACGCTTTCGCGCGTCGATTCCAGTTGATAGTTGATCGTCTGGCAAAGGGAAACAAAAAGCAGTTTGCCGAAATGACAGGCAAATCCGCCTCTCACATCTATAAAATCTGTCGGGGTACAAGCCGCCCTTCCATGGCCTATCTGGAAAGTCTCTATGATGAGTTTCGGGTCGACCTGAACTGGTTGCTGACTGGCAATCAAAACGACAGTGGACAAATATCTGATACTAAAGAAAGTAAAGAAATTGTCTTCGCTCCTATGTTTGATGTACAGGCCAGTGCAGGAATGGGTTCAGCTGTTCAGGGTGAAGAAGTCAGCGATTATTTTGCTTTCAATAAAACCTTTCTGAGCCGACAATTGGGCGTTTCCGGTGAAAGTCTGGCATTTGTCACCATCAGCGGTGACAGTATGCTGCCCACCTTTCAGGACGGAGATCAGGTGTTGGTGGATCTGTCCCGGAGATCAGTCCATAGTGAAGCTGTCTACCTTATTCAAACCGAAGATGGTTTGATGGCCAAGCGGGTAAAACAGGTGCAGCATGAACTGAAAATAACCAGTGATAACCCTGAATATCCCCGTTGGAATATGGATCTGAAAAAGGTGGAAGAGAATCCAGTTGTGGGCAAGGTCATCTGGTGTGCCAGGGCGGTCTGAGTAGCGCTTCAGAGGTACACTATTAATCTGTAAATTTTTTCGGCGCACAAAAAAAGGGTTACAATTACTCGTAACCCTTTTATATATGGTGCCTAGGGGCGGAATCGAACCACCGACACGCGGATTTTCAATCCGCTGCTCTACCAACTGAGCTACCCAGGCCAGACTGCTTTTCGACTTAATAGCACCATCGTGAAGATCGATGGTGCCTAGGGGCGGAATCGAACCACCGACACGCGGATTTTCAATCCGCTGCTCTACCAACTGAGCTACCCAGGCGTTTCATGCAATCATGTGCGAGGCGTATTAAACGGATTTCACCCCTCTGAGTCAAGTCGGCTACAACGATTTTCCGTCTTTTGAACAAAAAAATTGGGTTGGATCAATAGATTAGAGATGTAACGCAGCAGACAGAGCTTGCTTTGTCATTGAAAAACGACATAGTCTGCCAATTCTTCCAGAGATTCCAGTTCCGCTATTTCTTCAATCGGTGCCTGCCCTTTTTCTTCCTTGTAAGTCTGATAGGCCCGGGTATCTACAACAATGTCGCCATTTTCTTCCTGAAAGAGGACGGAGTGGTCGCTGATAGCAGAGAGGATCTGCTTCTTTTTGTTGTTAGAGATGGAAATGTCTTTGATGTTCATGGTAGAGGCTCCTAATCAGTTTACTTCTGCTCAGGCACAAAACCATCGGCGGTATCATAATCTTCACCGGCGAAAAACTTATCCATCTGTTCGGTCAGGTATTTGCGGGTTTCAGGGTCCAGCAAGTTGAGGTGTTTCTCGTTAATCAGGCGAGTCTGGTGGGCTTGCCATTCGCTCCAGGCTGTCTGGGAAACGTTCTCATAAACCCACTGGCCTTTGGGTCCGGGCAGAGGTGGTACAGCAAGACCTTCGGCTTCTTTTTTGAGTTTTACACAATGTACGGTACGAGCCATGGGTATCCTCATTTTCTTAATCAGTAACAGGTTGGAATGGTATAGCAAACTATCCGTCAGGACGAGCAGCTGACTTCCAGCTTTTTACCCCACTCAGGGGGCTTTTGAGCATAATGTTCCAGATCAGGGTGCTCATCATAGGGGGACTGCAACACTGTCATCAGTTGTTCAATCTCGCCGTAATCCCCTTGTTCTGCCTTCTCGATAGCAGCCTGGGCGAGATAGTTTCGCAGAATGTATTTGGGGTTAATTTGCTTCATACGTTGGTGGCGCAGCTGCTCTGGCTCGGAGTTTTGAGAAACTCTTTCATCATAGCGTTGCAGCCATTGTCCGAGCGGCTCAGATTCGCTGCATAAAGCAACGAATGCGGATACTCCCTGACCCACATGGTAATCAGACAAGGTTCGGAAAAACAGGGTGTAGTCCACATGTTGTTCATGGAGCAACTGCAGAAGATCCTTGATCAGATCTGAGTCTTTGGGGTCTTCTTCCAGGAGTCCCAGCTTTTCACTCATCAATGACAGGTATCTGTCAGAGTAAAGTGCAGGATAGGTGTCCAGTATTTTTTGCAGAGCGGATACATCGTCGAGCAGAGGCACCAGGGCCTGTGCCAGTCGGCCACAGTTCCAGTAACCGATATCAGGTTGCTGGCTGAAGGCGTAGCGACCGGAGTGATCAGAGTGGTTACAGATGAAGTGCCAGTTGAAATCATCCTGAAAGCCGAAAGGTCCGTAATCAAAAGTTTCGCCGAGGATACTCATGTTGTCGGTGTTCATCACCCCGTGCGCAAAACCGTTAGCCTGCCAAAGGGCAATCATTTCAATGGTTTTTTCTACCACCGTTTTGAAAAATAAACTGTATTTGTCGTTTTTATCGGAACACTCGGGAAAGTAGTTCTCAATGGTAAATTCGGCCAGAGTTTCAAGGGCATCGTATTGTTTGCTGTAGTAGAAATACTCAAAGTGACCGAAACGGATATGAGTTTTTGCCATTCGCAGCAGGGTAGATCCGCGTTCCTCAGTTTCACGGTAAACCGGAGTGTCGCTGGTCACCACACAAAGGGCGCGGGTGGTCGGGATGCCCAGGTGAAACAGAGCCTCAGAGGCCAGGTATTCTCGAATGCAGGAACGTAGAACGGCCCGACCATCTCCAAATCGGGAATAGGGCGTCATACCTGCCCCTTTCAAGTGGAGATCCCAGCTTTCACCCTGTTTGTTGGTCACTTCCCCGAGAAGCAAGCCTCGTCCGTCACCCAGCTGTGGATTGTAGCTGCCAAACTGATGTCCGGAGTAGATCATTGCCAGAGGATCGGAACCTTTCAGAGTTTTTAAGCCTCCAGCCACCTGGGTCAACTGTTCTTTGCAGGTGTCACTCAGCTCAAGATCTAACAGATCAGCGGCTCGCTGACTGACGGCTACTAACTTTGGATTATCCAGAGGCGTGGCCTGAAGACGGGTGTAGAACACGTCAGGCAGCTGGCCAAAGCGGTTGTTAAAGTTGAGCTGATCCAGGCTTGTTCTCATTCAGGATTTTCCATACATCAGAGGACGGAAATGCCACCACTCCCTTCGACGGCATTGCTACAAATACTCTAGTATTTTACTAGGAAATCGCCTTGTAGGGGAGAGCTGTTCAGGAATGCTTATATAAAAAACGTCGGCTCCAGAGACGAGACACCAGAAAGAGCGGGAAGCATTTGTTAGATGGCGGTCGGCATATAAAGTTTGAACTTTCTTCAAAAAAAACAGTCTAAACATTATTAATCAAATTTTTTGTATTAACATGAAAACCACAATAAAAATTTTAATGACCTGCCTCTTGGTTGAGCTTATGTCATTGTCTTCAACTGCTAAGGCATATGAAAGGGTATCCTGTAACTCCAGAAGTATTCAGGACTGCGTATTTGATATTTCAAATTCTCTCGGTATTGAGAATTATGAAGCATGTCAGTTGGAAAGCCTTAATTTTGATAAAGGCTCTGTCACTAAAGACGCTTTCTATTCTTTAATATGCCCGTCGGATAGATTTTTTATAAAAGAGTCACGAAATAGCAATTATCAAGAAAATACACTTATCAATGACTACTTATCTACAAACTGCATATCTGAATTTTGCTCAATGTTAGTAAAACCAGTGAGAGAAGTTTCCCTTTTAAGTGATTCAATACCCTTTTATTACTCTGTCTTTCCTTATATTGAAGGAAAAACATTAAGTACAATAAAAGAAAAAATGTATTCAAATCGTTTAAATCAAAAAAAACTAAATATATTGTATAGAAAAATTGGAATGACTCTCGGTACTCTGCATAGCTCAGGGATAATCAATAAATATGTTGAAAACAATTTTATTTTATTGAAATCCCGCTTAGTACATGGGTATTTGCATAGCTCAAATATAATCGTCAAATCTGATAATTCTGTGTTCTTTGTAGATACAGATGGTTTATACAAATCAGTAAAATCACCACAGCAGATAACTACTGATATTAACACAGTGATTCTTCAAGTTTTACCGGGGTCGGTGTTGCTACTTGATGACCCTGCTTTATCTGATTGGATGAGTGCTTTTCCAGACTTCGTTACTAATTTTATAGATGGCTACTGTAGTTTATTTACTGAAATCCAATATAACGAGTGTGATTCAAAAATAAGAGTGCAAATGGTTTCGTTATTGAGAACTGTATATCAGTCACTTTTGACAAAGGATGATTCTGAATCAGAGGATGAGTCAGAAACTGTTGCTTACATAAATTCATACGTTCTGGAAAATAGACTTGGAAAGTTCCTTTCGTCACATATTGAATCTGTAGAAAAAAAAGATAATTGATCTTGAAGCTTCAAAACTAGCAAATTTTTTCGCTTCTCTTCGGTCTATTTTCTTCGAATTCCATCAAATCATCTCTTTATTGAAAGCAAGCGTAGAGTCGAAGCCAAAAAGAATTTTTTGGCTTCGGAGTCAGGGGGAAGGCTGGATTATACGACTTTGTTTTAGTTTTTTTTACCAGGTTCAATGATTGTCATTTAACACCACCTTCCTGACGCTGACTCATTTCCATCATGAGCTGATCTTTCTCTACCCAGAGCTGATTGACCCATGCCTGAAAGTCATTTCGAAATTCAGCATCCTGCTGGTAGCTTCGACCTATGAATGATTCCGGGATCGTTTGTTGTTCAAAATGGATACTGACGCTTTTAATTCGACCACACAGGAAGTCCCAGAAGCCCAGCTGGTCTTTTTGATGATAAACAATGGTGATATTCAAAAGGGTTCTCACCTGCTCACCCAGTGCTCCGATCACGTAGCTGATACCGCCAGCACGGGGGTTCAGTAAATGTTTGAAAGGTGATGACTGCTTTTGGTGCTTTGCTTTGCTAAAACGGGTGCCTTCAAGGTAATTGACGATGGATACCGGCATGGTTTTGAATTTTTCGCAGGCTTTAAGGGTATTTTCCAGATCTTTACCACGCTTTTCCGGGTGCTTTTCAAGATAGGCTTTGCTGTAACGCTTCATAAACGGGAAGTCGAGAGCCCACCAACAGAGACCTATGACCGGAACGAAGATCAGCTCCTGTTTGAGAAAAAACTTCATCAAGGGGATTTTTTTGTTGAGCAGATGTTGCATCAGCAAAATATCAGCCCAGCTTTGATGGTTGGCAGTGACCAGATAATAGCCATTGGGGTTCAGATCTTTCAGGCCGCTGATATTCAGACGGGTTCCTGATAGCGCTCTGATCCAGAGAGAGTTGATGCTGATCCACAGCTCCGCCACAGAGTGGGCTATGCGTCCCATAAGGCGACGAAAGCTTTTTAGAGGGACGACGAGTTTTAAGAGAGAAAAACAGAGCAGCGGCAGGCTGAGAAAAAGGGTGTTGATGATCAAAAGGGAGACAGATAAACACCCTGTGACGTATTCTTTAAATCTACGGATCATGTTGGACTTGGCATTGTTTCATTGGGGTTGCGTAGTTTAACTCGAAATTTTTTTCAACTCTAACCCGGTAATTTCATATTGCTTATCGCCTTTACAGGCTCATCCTGATTTTACTTAACAGCTTGCTGACCGGAGCAGCCAGCCCCAGCTCGGACGGCTGATCAGGTTGAAACCAGTGCCATCGATCGCCATCCGCTACTGCAGAGGCTTTATCAGTAAAAGATTTGATGGGGGTGATATCCAGGTGATAATGGCTGAATGTGTGTCGAAATGACGGCCACTCTTCAAAATCTTGCAGACTCAATCCGGTCATTTTTTGAGCAGCTTCAGACAGCACCTCCTCGATCTGGATTTCCGGAAACCCCCAAAGTCCTCCCCAAATACCCGTAGGGGGTCTTTTTTCCAACAGAACCTCTCCAAACTCGTTAATTACCATTAACATTCTTACCGATCGTTCCGGCTTGTCTTTTTTAGGTTTGGGCTCTGGGTAGCGGGTTTCTTCCCCGGCTTTATGGGCCAGACAATTTTGCTCTAACGGGCAAATCAGACAGGAAGGTTTGGTTCGGGTACAAATCATAGCGCCCAGATCCATCATCGCCTGAGTGTAATCAGCATTGCGATGATGTGGAGTATACTCTTCAGCAATACTCCAGAGTTGTTTTGCGACAGCGGACTGTCCGGACCAGCCAGGAATGGCCTGATAACGGGCCAGAACCCTTTTGACATTGCCGTCCAAAATCGGAGCACGAATACCCATACTGATAGACGCTATCGCTCCGGCAGTGGATAAACCAATCCCTGGTAACTGAGTTAATTCAGCAACAGAACGTGGAAACTCACCGGCAAAAGTGTCCATGACCATTTTGGCCGCCTTATGCAGGTTTCTGGCTCTGCTGTAATACCCCAGCCCACTCCACAAATGGAGTACGTCATCGATCTCCGCTGAAGCCAGGTCTGCAACCTCGGGAAATCGCGCCATAAAGTTTTCAAAGTACGGAATAACGGTAGCGACCTGGGTTTGTTGCAGCATGACTTCGCTGATCCAGACCCGGTAGGGGTTGATGTTTTTCTGCCATGGCAGGTTCTTGCGGCCATGACCATCAAACCATTGGAGTATTTGCAGGCTGAAGGCTTCATTATTGCTATCTGGCGACATATCAAGGAGTCTGGGTTTGAAAATTGAGTCGTGCATTCTACTATGAAAAGTGCAATGAAATGCCGCTCAATCTGACTTCAAAGAGTTTTTGTATCTGCTTGCACTGCGAAGAGGGAAACATGATCTTCTGCACTCTAACCTAATCATTTTTCTGACGCAGGCTGTTTTTATCGGAAGTATATGGCCTTCTTAAGTATAAGACTTACTGATCTTAATTATTTAAAAGTTTGAATTTTCTTATTCACCAAACAGGTTATTTTATTCACATGCCTTTTAAAAGCTGCTCAAACAGCCATGTGCGATGACAGACACTCTCGGTAATAAGCAAGATGAATAAGACTGCAAATCCAGGCCGCACGGCTGGTCTGGTAACAAGACTAAGCCGTGTACCCACTCCTCTTGGAGGCTTGGCTCTAGGCATTGCCAGCCTCGGTGCTGCCTGGTCTCTGGTCATGCCCGACCAGTCCCAGGGGCTGAAGCTGACCGCTGCGGTTATCGCCGCTATTCTGGTCTTCAAGGTGATGCTGAAGTTTATTTTGCACCCGCATTTGATTCGTGAAGATCTTTCACATCCCGTCATCAGCAGTGTTATGCCAACCTGCGCCATGGCGACTATGGTGATCGCCTCTGCACTCATGCCCGTTTCCGAATTTGCGGCACGCTTGCTTTGGGTGGCAGCCGTGCTGACACATCTGATATTACTGGCAGGTTTTGTGACTCACAGGATTCGGGACTTTGATATTGAGCATATGGTGCCCAGTTGGTTTGTACCACCCGTTGGTATCATAGTGGCTGCGGTCACCAGTACGGGTATGGGTTTTGAGTCGCTGGTCAGGCTGCTGTTTATCTTTGGAATGTTCTGCTATTTCGTAAAGCTGCCCTTCATGTTCTATCGCCTGATCTTCAAGAACGCTATTCCTGATGCGGCGCTGCCTACTTTTGCCATTATGGGGGCACCTGCCAGTCTGTCTCTGGCGGGATACCTGACCATCACTGATAACCCCAGCCTGATTATGATCAGTATTCTGACGCCACTGGCTATTTTTATGACGGCAATGGTGTATATGGCTTTTATCAAGCTGCTGAGATTGCCATTTTCACCGGGCTATGCAGCCTTCACCTTCCCAATGGTGATTGGTGCCACAGCGCTGCTTAAGCTGGAAGGCAGGGTAAATGGTGTCTTTGCTGATCTCTTTTTTCAGTTGGGGCTCATGGAACTCTGGGTGGCTACTGCCATTGTGGCTTATGTTGTTATTCGCTATATCCTGTTTTACCTGAAGCCCAGGCCGCAAATGGCATAACCTGAACAGTAAATGACTGGCTTGATTCTAGTGTTCTGCCAGTCTTTTTTCAGGAGTATGATCCTCTTTCAACGGCCAATTCCGGAGTGTATTCAGGTTTGGCTGTTAATCCCCGAAGACCGTTATCAAACACGAAATCTGTCATTATTGGCAGGGTTGTGGAATTTTTTTGGAAACTAATAGTCTAGAACGCATAGCTAAGAAAATTAAATACGGTCAATGGAGTGATCAATGAATATAAATTCTAACAGAACAGATGCATATGGACTTTATGCAAGCAGTTTTGCTAAAAAAAATGTTGATGAGAGTTATGATTCAGAGCAGAGAGAAGTCAAGAGCTTTTCAAGAAAGCGATGGGTTCAAGATAAATCTTCTGCATTGATAAAGCAGATGCGCGTACTTGCTTGTAATCAGCCACATTTTTGTGATCGAGAGACTAGTCGGACTTCTTCCGATAGAAAAGTTTCCCATTGGGTTACTACTGATGGTTTTAAGGCCTTAGACGAAGCAAGAAGCAGAGTGAGCAAGACGTTTACCGCAGAGGAAGTGGCTGAACGTTTTCGAAATACCATTGAAAACCTCATACATAAGCTGCGATACGAGAAAATCGCAACGGGATATTATGAAGTTGATCAAAGAGAAGAAATAACAGCAATTTTTATTGACTTTATTTTATGCCAGGAAGGCCTGGTTCATGATCGCTGTTTTACCATTGAAAGCAGTCCCGATAAATACTTGGCAGGTAAAACCATAAGCCAAGGGAGGGCTGAAGAAATACAGTCTTTCCTGGATGCTATTTTTAGCGAACGGGCAGCAGAGGAATCAGAATTTTATGAACTTCGAATGTATTATAGTTTTGGGGATATGGTGGTTGATTATCTTAACAAAAAAGAAAGCGTATCGGATGATGTTATCCCAAAGACTGACTGTAAAAATGACTTTTACCTCATTGAATTTACTTACGGGAAATTGCTGAAAGCTATATTTCCATTTTTTCAAACCCTTCTTGCTGGAAATGGCTTTTTTTCTGAGCTGGTTGTGATCTTTGATTTTGTCAAAAAATTCAGACAGGAAATCATTGATAGTGCGTGTAAACCGTGTCAAACCAATAATGTTATAACCATTGCTCTACGCCTCAATGGTAATGATATAAGAGAGCATTTTAATCAAGATGTTATGGATGTTATTTTTTCCAGGCGCTGCGATGGTATAGTCAATGCCATGTTTGATAACTGCGCTTTTGGGACTGACAATGAAGTGAGACCGGCAAGCAGATTAAATCTTAAATTCGGTGAAGAGCTTGAATATGATATAAAAAATCAACCTTCTGGCTCAAAGTGTCGGCCTGTTGCTACTTTTACATGTCGACTCCAAAAAAAAGGTATGATTTATCACGATGCTAATGCTTGCGGACCTGATGCATCTTATGGTTATGGTTTTGATAATAGCTTTGCCGTATACCCTTTTTACGACTCAATGAGATGGTTTGAAATAAACTGCACGCCTTACCATTCTGATGATCAACTCGCAGAATTATCTTTTGAGAAGGTGATTGAAGTGACTGATTCAATGCTCATCGACGGGTTGATTGATTATAGTTCCGGGCATAAACACGTCGATGCCTTGAGTGCTACCCAGGGTGATACCGGTGTACTTCTGGCGATGGAGTCTGAGGTCCAGCGAAACCCTTTTTTGCTGAGGGCATTTGGAAATAATGATCGTATCCTGCAGAACGATGAAGCTAAATGGTATAAAACATTTTCTGATTACGATCCAGACATAAAACCATTTGCCTTAAAGCGGTTAAATAAGATGATTGACCGATACAATAAAAAAATAGAAGAAAACGATACTGTAAAGGCAAGCCATAAGGAGAGCACTGATTCGGAAAAAAAAGAGAGGCTTGAGCAATTTGCAACTTTTTATAGCCAGTTTGTTCATATGACGACTATACAAAAGGGGTTAGGTTATATTGATGACGATGCCAGCGAAAAGTTTATGGCTATGTCTTTACTGCACATTACCGGAGCAAGAGGAGTCAAAAAATTATCAACGCTGGAATTTCGTTTTTTTCGTTGTCCGAAAACGGTACAGGAAATCAAGTCGATTAACCAATTTTTGCAAGTCTGGTTTCAATACCTTCATCAGTGCAGAAAGGATAAGACCCCTTTGCAGCCTGTTCCTGAAAATATCCGATCCTGCATAGATTATACGGCAGCGGAAGTTCAAGCTAAAACCATTGATTACCTCACTAAATTAGGGCTGAATCCGGAGTATTATCGCTGTTTTTGGGGCGAAGTAAGAGATATTCCGTCAGCGACCGACTGAATGTAAAACTCAGGTTATGAACTATAGTCTTAGTTTTTAATGCTGGCGCTGGGGTGATTGGCCCCCAACCTCCTGATTTACTTCACTTCTTCTGAATCATTCCATCCCGATCATCAGCCTCATGCAGCAGGCCAGCACTGAGTAATATGAATCATCGTTCTGGAATTTTTTTACAAATTTATAGTCTAAAGCACTAGAGCTTTAAAGAATTAAATGTGTTCATTAGAGGGATTTATGAATATAAATACAACGAAAACAGATAGTTACAGGTTTCATAAAAATGGCCTTGCTGAAAAGACTGATGAAAGTTTTGATTCAGAACAGTCAGTTTTCAAAAGTTTTTCAATAAAGCTACAGGTTGAGGATACATCCTCCGCACCGGTAGAGAAGTTGCGAGGAATCGGTACTATAGCACCAGCATTCAGCCATCAGATTGCCAATCAGACTATTCCCGAGCGAAAAGTGTCCCATTGGGTTGCTTTTGATGATTGTGAGTCCATAAATGCAGCCGAAGTCAGCGAGACGTATACCCCTGAGGAAGTGGCTGGGCATTTCCGAGCTATCATTGAAAACCTCAGGCATTCACTGATAAACGAAAAAATCGCAAGGGAAAGCTATGAATTTGATCAAACAAACGAATTAATAGAGATTTTTATCGATTTTATTTTATGTGAGGAAGGTCTGGTCCATGATCGGTGTTTTACTGTTGAACGCAGCCCTGATAAATACGTGGCGGGTAAAACCATGAGTCAGGGGCGGATTGAAGAGATAAAGTCTTTCCTGAATGCTATTTTTAGCGAATGGGAAGCAGAGGGATCGAAAACTTATTGGCCTAGAGTAGATTATGGTTTGGAGAACATGCTGGTTGATTATCTTAAAAAAAAGGAAAACGTACAGGATGATGTTGCTCCAAAGATTGTGTCCTCTGGTAATTTTTGGCATAAAATCAGGTTCGAGAAATTACTGAAGGAGATATATCCATTTTTTCAAACCCTTCTTGATGGCAGAGGCTTTTTTTCTGAGTTCGGTGTTGTCTTTAATTTTTTCGTAAAATTCAAGCAAGAACTGGTTGATAGTGCGCGTGAACCTTGTAGAACCAACAAATTAAACATTGGTCTGCGCGAGAACAGAAGTCATATGAGAGAGTATTTTAATCGACATGTTCTGGATGTTATTTTTTCCAGACGCTGTGATGGCATTGTTAATGCCATGTTTGGTGACTCCTCTTTTGAGACTGACACTGAAGCGAAGCCGTCAAAAAGATCAAACCTTAAATTAGGTGAAGAGCTTGAATATGATGTTAAAAATGATTTTTCCCGTACACGGGGTCGGCTTTGTAATATTTTCTCATCTCTACTAATAGAAAAAGGGATGAGTAATCAGGCTATCACCGACCAACGTGGTGTGCATTATGGTTTTGATGATTGTTTTACCGTAGTCTCTTTTTATGACTCGACGGCGTGGTTTGAAATAAATTGTACACCTTACCATCCTGATGATGAACGCGCCAAATTATCTTTTGAGAAGGTGATTGAAGTTATTGATACAATGCGTAACAAAGGATTGATTGATTATAGCTCCGGGCATAAACACGTCGATGCCTTGAGTGCTACTCAGGGTGATGCCGGTGTGCTTCTGGCGATAGAGTCTGAGATCCAGCGAAATCCTTTTTTGCTGAGGGCGTTTGGAAATAATGATCGTATACTGCAAAAGAATGAAGCCAGATGGTACAAAACATTTGCTGATTACAATCCGGACACAAAACCATTTGCCGTAAAGCGCTTAAATAGAATTATTGACCGATACAATAAAAAAATAAAAGAAAATCATACTGGAAAGCCAAGCCTTAAAGGGAGCACTGATTGGGAAAAAAAAGAGAAACTTGAGGAATTTGCCCATTTCTACAGCCAGCTTGTTCATATGACGACTATACAGAAGGGGCTTGGTTATATTGATGGCGATATCATGGAAAAGTATATGGCTATGTCTTTGTTGCATATCACCGGTGCTAACAGAGTCAACAAATTATCTACGCTGGAGTTTCGTTTTTTCCGTTGCCCGAAAACGGTACAGGAAATTGAATTGATTAACCAATTTTTACAAGCCTGGTTTCAATACATTCATCAGTGCAGAAAGGATAAAATTCCTTTGCAGCCTGTCCCTGAGGATATTAAATCCTGCAAAGACTATACGGCAGCTGAAGTTCAGCTTAAAACCATTGAATACCTCAGTAAATTAGGGCTGAATCCGGAGGACTATCGCTGCTTTTGGGGTGAAGTAAGGGATATTTCGTCAGAGTCCGATTGAATGTAAACTCAGGTTATGAGCTTTAACGTCAGTTTTAACGCTGGTGTGGGGGTTATTGGCTCCCGACTCCTTCATTTATTTTATCTCTGCTGAATCATTCCAACCTGATCAACAGTCTCACGTAGCAGGTCAGCACTGAGTAATATGAACCATCGTTCTGGAATTTTTTCAGAAATTAATTGTCTAAAGCGCTCAAGCTTCAAAGAATTAAATGTGTTCAATAGAGGAATTTATGAATATAGACACTACCAAAGCAGATACTTACGGATTTCATAAAAGCAGTCCTGCTGAAAAGACTGATGAAAGTTTTGATTCTGAACAAAAAGTATTCAAAAGTTTTTCAAGAAAGCTAAAGGTTGAGGATACATCCTCCGCACCGGTTGATAAGATAAGAAGGCTCGGCTCTACTGCGCCAGGCTGCAGCCATCCGATTGCCAAACAGACTATTCCCGAGCGAAAAGTTTCCCACTGGGTTACTTCTGATGATTGTAAAGCCATAAATGTAGCCGAAGTCAGCGAGACGTTTACCGCTGAGGAAGTGTCTGAGCGTTTCCGGACTAGCATTGAAAACCTTATACATTCAGTGATATACAAAAAAATCACAAGTGAAGGCTATGCATACTTTCAAGTAGACGAATTAACAGAGATTTTTATCGACTTTATTTTATTTCAGGAAGGTCTGGTCCATGATCGGTGTTTTAATGATGAAAGCAGTCTCGATAAATACTTGGCGGGTAAAACCATGAGCCAGGATAGGGCTGAAGAGATAGAGTCTTACCTGAATGCTATTTTTACCGAATGGGCAACAGAGGAATCAAAAGCTTATTGGCCTAGAACGCTTTATAGTCTGGAGGACTTGCTGGTTGATTATCTTAACAAAAAGGAAAACGAACTGGTTGATGTTAACCCAAAGATTCTGTCTTTTGATAACTCGTGGCATAAAATCAGGTTCGAGAAATTGCTGAAGCAGATATATCCATTTTTTCAAAACCTTCTTGATGGAAGAGGCTTTTTTTCTGAGTTCTGTATTGTCTTTAAATTTTTCGTAAAATTCAGGCAGGAACTGGTTGATAGTGCGCGTGAACCTAGCAGAACTAACAACTTAACCATTGGTCTGCGCGAGAACAGAAGTCATATGAGAGAGTATTTTAATCGACATGTTATGGATGTTATTTTTTCCCGGCGCTGTGATGCTATTGTCAATGCCATGTTTGATGACTCCTGTTTTGGGGTTGACAATGAAGCGAAGCCATCAAACAGATTAAACCTTAAATTGGGTGAAGAGCTTGAATATGATGTTAAAAATAAAGATTCCGATACAGAGGGTCGGCTTTGTCGTATTTTTTCATTTCTACTAAAAGAAACAGGGATGAGTAGTCGCACTATCACTGACAGACGTGGTGTACGCCATGGTTTTGATGATCGCTTTACCGTAGTCTCTTTTTATGACACGTCGGCGTGGTTTGAAATAAATTGCACGCCTTACCATCCTGATGATGAACGCGCGAAATTATCTTTTGAGAAGGTGATTGAAGTGATTGATACAATGCGTAACTCAGGATTGATTGACTATAGCTCCGGGCATAAACACGTCGATGCCTTGAGTGCTACTCAGGGTGATACTGGTGTACTTCTGGCGATGGAGTCTGAGGTCCAGCGAAATCCTTTTTTGTTGAGGGCGTTTGGAAATAATGATCGTATCCTGCAGAGAAATGAAGCTAAATGGTACAAAACATTTGCTGATTACAATCCAGACATGAAACCATTTGCCGTAGAGCGGTTAAACAGGATCATTGAACGATACAATAAAAAAATAGAAGAAAATTATACTGAAAAGCCAAACCATAAAGGGGGCACTCATTTGGAAAAAAAAGAGAGGCTTGAGGAATTTGCACGTTTTTATAGCCAGCTTGTTCATATGACGACTATTGATCCCGAAATAATGGGAAAGTACACGGCTATGTCTTTGTTGCATATTACCGGAGCACGCGGAGTCAACAGGTTATCAACGCTGGAGTTTCGTTTTTTCCGTTGTCCGAAAACGGTACAGGAAATTGAGTTGATTAACCAATTCTTACAAGCCTGGTTTGGCTACATTCATCAATGCAGGGAGGATAAAATCCCTTTGCAGCCCGTCCCTGAAGATATTAAATCCTGCAAAGACTATACGGCAGAGGAAGTTCAGCTTAAAACCATTGAATACCTTAGTAAATTAGGGCTGAATGCGGAGGAGTATCGCTGCTTTTGGGGTGAAGTAAGGGATATTCCGTCAGCGACCGATTGAATGTAAAGCACAGGTTATGAACTTTAAAGTCAGTTTTAAGTTGGCGGGGGGGGTATTGGCTCCCAAACTCCTTCATTTTATTTCATCTCTGCTGAATCATTCCATCTCGATCAACAGCCTCACGTAGTGGGTCAGCGATTAAATTGATAGTGGTGATGCGTTGTGTAAAATGATCAATTTGTTAACTACAGCTTTGCGTACTAACAGGCGACCCCGTAGCGAAGACGGCAGTATATTGAAGATGAAAATTCGGTTTTGTAAGGATAGCGAGTTCAAACCAATTTGCTGCCGACGACGACTGCACGGATGCAGGAGCTAGAGCAACGCAGGAGCAGTTGCCGACGACTGCACGGATGCAGGAGCTAGAGCAACGCAGGAGCAGTTGCCGACGACTGCACGGATGCAGGAGCTAGAGCAACGCAGGAGCAGTTGCCGACGACTGCACGGATGCAGGAGCTAGAGCAACGCAGGAGCAGTTGCCGACGACTGCACGGATGCAGGAGCTAGAGCAACGCAGGAGCAGTTGCCGACGACTGCATGGATGCAGGAGCTAGAGCAACGCAGGAGCAGTTGCCACGCAGGGCAAGTCTATTCTCAGTCAGTCTTCTTGCGATCATAACTGACCCAGACTTTAATTTTGTTGCTATCGGTATTGTCAATCCAAACTAATCCGTCTGGATCTGCACCTTCGTCTACCCTTGCACGGGGATCCTTGCCAATCTCTTTCTCCCACCAAAGTCGAGCCGATCTTCCGGAATGATCTTCGCTTTTCACTTCGAACAGCTGAGCAGCGCCCGACAATTCGCTACAGTAACTCGTATCCAGGTAATGAATATTCATAGTTTGTCCGTTCTCATAGCCCGGAATCGTCTGAATATGCTGCGGCAAGACATAGTCAACGCACATCCCCGATGAATCCCACTTTGCCGTAACTACATAGGGATCCTTATCAGTACCGATTTTCTGTAAGAATTCTATTTGCCTGATACCATCGGAGAAAGCATCCAGGGGAAATAGTAAGAACACAACCATCAACAACGCTGGCATAAAGCTTTGGCTTGTCTTTTGCGTCAACATAATCGAACCTACTGCCGTGTAACGACAATAGTTATACTAGGACACTCTGGTGTTTTTGCTAGGAGCCTGACCGGAAAGACACCTGAAAGTGATCTAGAGTATGGTATTTAGCTTTGCTATGACTCGCACAGTAGTCAAAGATGAACAATGGGATCGGATCAAAGATACGCTGTCGTGTAAGGTCTTCGACCCCGGACCAACAGCTGACAACAGGTTATTCATTGAGTCGATTCTCTGGCTTGCTGGTACCGGAGCACCTTGGTAGACATGCCTGAAGAGTTCGGTGATTGGCACAATATATAACCGATTCAGTCGCTGTAGCTTGAAAGGAATATGGAATCAAGTTTTTGAAGAACTGACTCATGGTTGCGTACATGGAACATGTACCTTTTAAACCGTCTTTTAGACACTGTGTTCAAAGGGATGTCGACAGGTTGCCATTCTCTTGCAGTAATAAATGGCGCACGCATCATGCGACTGAAGTAAGGCAGTGCGACGATTCTGTTCAATCGGGGGCTGTTAATGCGGCTTTTGTTGAGAGGCACAGGGGGCGGTGGTGCTGGCTTCGGCTACTAATCGTCTGATACAGTCCTTAACTGCCAGTAGTCAGCAAACTAATTCTGAACTTGAACTCGTTAGAAATGAGTTGCGACAGCATAAAACTCAGCTTGATAACTTAACAATCGCTCTCTGTTCAATGTTTATTTTTGGGCTTGCTGTATTATATTGTGTTCGGAGATGAAGGGTGGCGCCTGCAATTATATGGGAATGCTTTAGATAGCAGCATCATGATCTGGTTAGCATGACAACATCAGTAAATTGATTTTCTGGTTAGATAAGAACGCTCCCTGGTTTTGGGGTGAAGTAGCTCATCAGCCTCATGCTGCGGATCAGCATTGAGTAATATGAATTATCGTTCTGGAACTTTTTCAAGAATTAATAGTCTAAATCTACATAGCTAAAGAAATCAAATACGTTCAATGGAGTGAACAATGAATATAAATTCTAACAGAACAGATGCTTGCGGACTTTATGAAAGCAGTCCTGATGAAAAGAATGATGATTGTTTTGATTCAGAACAGAAAGTATTCAAAAGTTTTTCAAGAAAGCTGCAGTTTGATGATAAATCCTTTGCACCGATAAATAAGATAGGCAGGCTTGGCTCTATTGCGCCAGGTTGCAGTCACCAGATCGTCAATCAGACTATTCCCGAGCGAAAAGTTTCCCATTGCGTTACTACGGATAGTGCTGAGGTAATGAATGTAGCCAGAGTCAGCGAGAAGTTTACAGCTGAGGCAGTGGCTGGGCATTTTAGAAATACTATTGAAAACCTCATACATACACTGAGATACAACGTAATCGAAAAAGAAAGCTGTAGAGGTGATCAAAGAGACGAATTAATAGGGATTTTTATCGATTTTATTTTATACCAGGAGGGGCTTGTCCATGATCGATGTTTTACTGTTGAAAGCAGCCCTGATAAATACGTGGCGGGTAAAACCATTAGCCTGGGGCGGGTTGAGGAGATAGAGTCTTTCCTGACTACTATTTTTACCGAAGGGGCAGCAGCGGAATCAAAAAGAGATTTGCGTGGATTATGTTATAGTCTGGTGGACATGTTAGTTGATTATCTCAACAAAAAAGAGAATCTATCGGACGATGTGACTCCATATATTGGGTATTGCAATCATAAATTTACCTACCAGCAATTAATGAAGGATATATTTCCATTTTTCGAAACCCTTTTTGCTTCAAGAGGTCTTTTTTCTGAGCTGGGTATTATCTTTGATTTTGCTGTGAAATTCAGGCAGACAATTATTGATAGTGGTGATAATGATTATAGAGACAGAAACTTGTTAACCATTGCTTTGCGAGAAAACAAAAGTGATTTGAGAGAGTTTTTTAATCGAGATGTTATGGATGTTATTTTTTTGCGGCGCTGTGATGGCATTGTCGATACCCTGTTTGATAACTGCTCTTTACCGAATGACAATGGAGTGGATTTGGCAAACAGACCAAACCTTAAATTTGGTGAAGAGCTTGAATATGATCTTAAAGATGATTGTTCTCTTCGTTATGGTGATCATCGTAAGATTTTTTTATCTCGATTATCAGAAAAAAAGTTAACTGATCAAGGTACTGACGAACAACGTCGTGTACGCTATGGATTTAACAGTAAATTTACAGTGATCCCTTTTTATGACTCACGGCGGTGGTTTGAAATAAACTGCACGCCTTATCATTCTGATGATCAACTCGCGGAGTTATCTTTTGAGAAGGTGATTGAAGTAACTGATTCAATGCGAAACGAAGGATTCATTGATTATAGCTCCGGACATAAACACGTCGATGTGATGAGTGCTACTCAGGGTGACACTGGTGTGCTTCTGGCGATGGAATCTGAGATCCAACAAAATCCTTTTCTGTTGAGGGCGTTTGGAAATAATGATCGAATCGTACAGCAGGATGAAGCTAAATGGTATAAAACATTTGCTGATTATAATCCAGACACAAAACCATTTGCCGTAAAGCGGTTAAATAGAATTATTGATCGTTACAATAAAAGAATAGAAGAAAATCATACTGAAAAAGCAAGCCATAAAGCGAGCACTGATTCAGAAAAAAAAGACAGGCTTGATCAATTTGCCCATTTTTATAGTCAACTTGTTCATATGACGAGCATACAAATGGGGCTAGGTTCAATTGGTAACTATTGTATGGAAAAGTATATGGCTATGTCTTTATTGCATATTACCGGAGCAGAAAAAGTCGAGAAGTTATCAACACTGGAATTTCGGTTTTTCCGTTGCCCGAAAACGGTACAGGAAATTAAGTTGATTAACCAATTTTTACAGGCCTGGTTTGGCTACCTTAATCAGTGTAGAAAGGATAAAATTCCTTTGCAGTCTGTGCCTGAAGATATTAAGTCCTCCAAAGACTATACGGCAGCTGAAGTTCAGCTTAAAACCATAGATTACCTCAGGAAATTAGAGCTGAATCCTGAGGACTATCGCTGTTTTTGGGGCGAAGTAAGGGACATTCCGTCAGGGGCCTTTTGAGTGGGTCATAGATGGTGACTGGTTGCCAGAAGCTCATGCCCTTCTGGCTCTCTTCATTAGTTATCAGCGCCTGTTTAATACTCTGAATAGGACACAAACGGCAGTCAAGCTGACGACAATTGTCGCACCACCAGGAAAGTCATAAAGACTGGACAGCGCCAATCCCAGAATCACACCTGCTAATCCTGCCAGATAGCCGAAAGCAAGAGCTTTCTTTCCAGACAACTGATTGACAGCCAGAGCGGGCATAATCAAGGCGCTGAATACCAGATAGACACCCACCATTTTGACGCTCAGTGTGACCATCAGGGCAAAGAGCGGGTAAAAAAGTCTGCCATCAAGGATTTCTGGTCTCATGATTGTCACTGCAAGAAAAGCCAAACTTGCCAATCCCGGAACCACCATGTCCTGCCAGCCAAGCCAGAGGATATGACCGTTCAGGGCTCTGGAAATATGCTCCGCGCCTTGGGGATCACTGGACATAAGAAGAGTGATAGAAGCAGCAGAGACCACATAAATGCAGCCAATAATCGCTTCCAGCTCTTTCTCTGAGTATTTGGCCAGCCATGCAATCAGGCCAGCACCACCAATGGAAAAGGCAAAGGGCATTAAAGCTCCTAATCCTGCGGAGCCATCGTGGGGAACATGACGGTGAGCCTGTGTCATCGTCAGGATATGAGCGACGATGGCACCCATAGCCGCGACCTGGGCAATAGCCAGATCCATGAAGACAATACCACGCTTCAGAACCTGTCTTCCCAGGACCAGGTGTGTACTGAAAACAATGATGCCTGCCACCAGGGCAGGCATCATGATTGCAAGAAGAGCCCATTCCATTATGAATCTTCCGGTTTGCCTGTCACTTTCAGCAGCTTTTGAATGAGATCGTCATACAAGCTGATCAGGTCTTTACTCTGTTTGCTGCCACCGACCGTCATCGGCAACTCTGTGGCGGGCACACCGGCTTTCTGACTTAACCAGTCCGCACCTTTTTTGTCCTGATAGGAGGCGTACACGACGGCATCGATAGACGTCTTTTTAGAAAGCTCCAACAAGGATGCCAGGTGTCTGGTTGAAGGTGGCAGACCGGGTTTGGGTTCCAGGTCACCAACAACATTCACACCCAGCCACTCCAGCAGATAGTCAAAGTTGCTGTGATAGGTCACCAGGTTTTTACCTTTCAGTGGAGCGGCTTCCTTTTCCCAGCGCTTGATATTGGTCTCCCAGACTTCTGAGAACTTTTTGGCGTTTGCCAGATATTCATCCTTGTTCCCCGGGTCAAGCTCTGCCATGCGTTCTGCCAGGGCCAGGGCGATTTTCTGCAGTCGATAAGGATCAAGATGCAGGTGAGGGTTTCCTTCCGGATGAACATCGCCCATGGTTGGATCTACTTTTTCAAGCTTACCGATGGTCTCTACCTGATCAGCAGCAAAGAACAGCCCTTTGTCTCCGGTCTGAATTTTTGGGTTGGCTGACTTCATTTGCAGAACCGGCAGCCAGCCGGTTTCCAGCTCAGCACCTGAGCAAACGACTATGTCTGCCTTTCTTATTTTCGAGATCAGTCCCGGACGAGCCTGAATGTGGTGAGGGTCCTGTCGGGCCGTTGTTGCCGTGTAAACCTTTGTATCAGTAGCGAGCTCTTCAGACAATGCAGCCCACTCAGGCTCACAGGCAAATACGGTCAATGCTCCGTGACTGGATGCTGGAAAGGCCAGAGCGGATGCCAGCAACAGTTTAGAAAGTGTGCGCATCATGAGCTCCAAGGGACATAACATACTGAAGGGTTACGATGTTGTTGGTGTTTTCGAAACCGTCACCTGTCTGATGAGTGTACTGCAGTCTGACTGTGGAGAAGTGTGAGTGACTCCAGGACACCATAAGTTCAGTTTCTTGCAGCTTCTTCTCGTCGAAATGGTCCTCGTGGGCTTCGTAGCCCTTGAACTCCCCGTAACGAGCACCCACTGCCCACTGAGGCGTCATCTTATAAACGCCGCTCAGGTAAAAGCCTTTATTCTTTTCATTACCCTCAAAGTTGTCGCTGAGATCCTGTGTTTGCAGATATTCTCCTGTCAGGGTCAGGCTGCGGTACTTGAAGTTACCATCAGGAGCCCACTTCCATACGGCATCGGCAATATAGGTGTTCTTGCCAGTAAATTGGGCGTTATGAGAGTGGCTGTGGCCCTCATCTTCTTCATGTCCGTGATCTTCATCGTCTTCGTGCTCATGGTCATGATTGCTGATGCTGGCACCGTTGTCATTTCTGAGATAGCTCAGACCCAGCTGCCAGCTGTGCTCTTCATTAAAATCACCACCAACTTTGGTGAAGGCGGTGTAGACTCCCACTGATTTTGGATCGGTTAAATCTGCAGCCTGCAGCTTTTTACCACTAAAAGCTTCGGTACCGATCGTCCAGAACGTATCGGTAGGCATTACATAACTCAGGCGTACACCGTCGTCATAGTAGTGTGACCCCAGCATTGCCCGGTAAGCGGCAGGCCTTTCAACAAATGAATCCGTGTGAGCGTGCTGACCATTCAGGTAGCCGATATCAGACAGAAATCGACCAGCGCGAACACTAAAACCGCCAGGCAGAGCCAGAGTCTGGATAAATGCCTCTTCTGTTTCGAACTTGGTTTCGCCGTCGTGATCATGCACAACACCGGTGAACTTGCCGTAGAAAAGATCATCAACAGCCGCACTGACACCCAGTTCAATATGACCCAGACCAAAGCCCTTTTCATATTCGCTGAGAGCGCTGTCAGCTGACTTGTAATGGCCGTCCAGAATAAGGCTGAAATTTGGACTGAATCCTTCAGCATGAACAGTTGCGGTGGCTGACGCTGCCAGCAGAATCAGCGCTTTTGCCATTCGGCTGTAAGCTGATCTTTTGCGGATAGCTCCTTTAAAGGGAGTAACTTTGGCTGCTGGAGAGTGGAAGTCAGTAGAAATAACCGGCGGGTTGACTGCAGGCACAGAAGGCTCCTAGTGTGAAAATGCTCAATGCGTTGGGTGATATAAAGCTAGTCAATGCTTGTTATTTTGTAAATGTTATAACATAACGATTTGTATTCTCAAGTTCTATTACTTCTGTGAATCCACCTTCGGCTGACAGCTTCTCGCATTCCCCCCCACTGATACCGACACGGATGAGCGGGGGGCGATAGAGCAGGAAGCATTGGAAAAACGGTTTTTTATTTGAAAAGGCCTTTCAGGGCATCTTTCAGGTGTCCGGCTTTTTTCTCAATCTCTTTTTCCACACGCTTTTTCACTTCTTGTCTGGCCAGTGAAGCAATGGTGTCGGCCAGACGTTTGGTATCAATACCACACTCCTGCTGTCCCAGCTTGCCTTGACAACGAACCGGCCAGGTGACATTGACGTAGTCTTCGTTGACCTCGCAGGCTGGGTCACTATCAGGAGCACGGTCGCCACTGATGTTCAGGCCCACATGAAAATCCATAGTCTGTTTGACCAGATTGATATCGCCGTCACCTTTGAGATTCAGGTTGGTCAGAGCAGCAGTCAGATCCTTATTGCTGGCTACCCCGTTGTTGATGGTGAAACTGCCTCCGAGCTGGGTGAACCGGGTGGTATGACCCCAGTCTTTTTTCTGCAGATCTTTCTTGCGTATTCTGGCAATTCCCTCACACACCATCTTGTCAAAGTTGGCCTCCGTAAAGGCTCCCTTATCGACATTGAAGTCAACCTTTCCGTTCAGGTTACTGATCAGGACACTCTGAAGCTGGCCATGGGTTGTCAGGTTCATGTCTGCATTGACCTTACCTTCAATGGATTTCAAAGCCGGTATGGGCTGAGCCAGAGCCTGCAGATTTATAGCGTTCAGATCTGCTGTTGTCTGAATTTCAGGATTACCCTGTTTGCGAACATCCAGCTTGCCGTCCAGATCAATGGTGCCCTCGTAGAAGCCGGAAGCCAGCTTGATATCTTGTTGTCCGTTCAGGGCTGTAAGCTGGACTGAAGGCTTGTTAAAAGTGAGTTTTGCCACGGTCAGGGAAGCCAGTTCCAGAGAGCCTTTGACGTTCAGAGGACGCAGGGCGTCTTCCGGAATCAGTGGCAGCGCCTGGTTGGGCTGAAGCTCTTTCACAGTACCTGACGCAAAGGTCGGAGGCTCTGTGCTCTGCACACCTTCAGACTTGCCTTTTGATTCTTCTTTGGTCTCTGTCTGTTCGGAGGCAGGTGGCAGGTAGCGATCCAGGTTCAGGTCACCGCCCTTGAACTGAAAAGTCATGTCCTGTTGTTGCAGGTTTCCGATTTTGAAGAAACCATCCAGATTGAAACCATCAAGCGTCAGATCCAGTTTGCCTGCAGAGAAGCTTTTACCATCGGTGTTAAAGCTGCTCTTGAAAGCCAGCTGGGTCATTGCCCCGGGATCTGCCATGGGGGGAAGCAGGATCTTGATCTCTTTCAGAAACTTGCCTGGATTGAACTGTGTGACATCCAGGTGGCCTTTCACCATCAACGGTTGTTGCTGAACGTTCAGGGCGCCGACAATTTGCAGGGTTTCGGTGCTTGTCCCGACAAGATTATCTGCTGCCGGGTTGGCTGATATTTTGAGATCCTGCAGATCATAGGTGCCCTCTTTGAGGCTGAACTTCAGAACACCCGTGATGCCAGTCATCAGTGTCAGATCGGGTTCACTGCTCTTGATACGAGCTTTCAGATTAAAGTCAAAAGGCTCATTGTTGCGAATTGCCCCGGTTTCCAACCCGGCCTGATCAACCAGGTAGGTTTTACCTGTGCTCTCGTCGTCATAACGGATCACCAGTCCTTCAACACTGACATTGGCAATATCCAATTCCAGAGGTGTAGATTCGGTGGTACCTTCGGGCGTTACAACTGTTGTGGTCTCTGTTGCAACAGGCTCGCTACCTGTTTTTCTGGAAACCTCCCAGTTGCCCTGGCCGGACTCGTTCCTGACCAGATTAAGATCCAGCCCTATCAGCCTGGCTGTTTGCATTTCTACTTTTTTGCTTAACAAAGGTAGCAGCTTAACACTGACTTCCGCTGTCCCCAGTCTGGCCAGCTCGGAGTTGTCTGCCCCTTTAACATTCACCTGTTCAAGGGAAAGTCCCAGCCAGGGAAAGACCGACCAGCCAATAGGGCCGTCAATCGTGAGCGTCAAACCAGTATTGTCGTAAACCATTTTGGAAATGTCATCCCGGTAATTGTTGGGATCTATCACTTTCGGAAGAATCAGGGCAGCAGCAACAACAAGAATTATGATGCCAGCCACCAAAAAGGCGATGAGTTTAATTGCACGGTTCATTGGAGACCTCGGGATCTCTGGGTACAGAATATTGTTATTCCTTGGTCAGGATAGTGTACCGCAAGTGTTTGAGGAGTTGGTAAGGGGGATGAAAATATTGTCCCCCCCCCCCTAACTTTCCCGGGCCTGTAGTTTCTTGAGGGATTTTACCGAGCGGGTCCAGGGGTAGAGGACCTGGACAGCGTCTTTCAGTTGAGGTGAATTGAGAACAGCCAGAGCTTCTTTACTGCTGGTGAACTGACCTTGCAAAAGGACATACCAGTCTTTCTGGTTTTTTCGGTATCGCGCCGTAACTGCAGACTTCAATTCCGGGAATCGTTTTTTCAGCTTCTCAATGGCTTCTGGCTTGTTGGCAGAAAACCACTGAATGGTATAGCTGTTTCCCGGCCCACTGAAGATTGTCCCTTGCGGTTGAGTAACCTTTCGGGAGGTTATCTGCTGAGTCTTTTCTGACTTCCCTGTAATGAGACTTTGTAGTTCATTAACCGATCGGACTCTGGGGGAGAGGCGTATAGAAATACGGGCCAGCTCCGGGCTGGAAAGTGCTCTGTTAGCCTGATCTTTGCTGGTATAGGGAGGACCCACGAGTAAAAACCAGTCTTGATATCCTTTCCGATAGTGGATGATCTGGGTGTCACTCAACTGTGCATACCGCCTGCGGACTCTTTCGAGCGTATCTCTTCGGGTTCCAGTCAGCCACTGGATAGCGTAACTGTGCCGGGAAGCTTTGAGAATGTCATGTCTGGCCGGTTGCTGGTACTCTCTGGCTTCTTTTGGACGACGATATTCGTTGGTCTTTTCCTGGACCGAATACGTTGAATAACCCTCATTCAGGTAGCTCTGCTGGTAGTGCAGTTTTGTCTGAAAGTCCTCCTTTTCAGGAGTCGTCCGGGTATAACGCTGCGAACGAGGAGCACTGTAGTTCAAATCCATTGGTTCTTTATAAGGCTCGGACTGATAGGAAGAGTGAAATGGTGGCTCAGATGTCTGCTGAGAATCGACGTTGTAATCCCGATGGGTTTCTTGTTGCTGCAATTTTGGATAGGCGGGAGCGATACTGGCAAACAATCGATTATTGTCCGGCTTTACAGGATTATTGTAGGCATAACGCTGTTCGTTCAGTGGCTGTGAGGGGTCACCGGGATCTCTGAGTTCACCTGGCATAATCAGGTTGAGCTTCTGAATGCTGGCCAGAGATCGTGTCCAGGGATAGAGTTTGTCGGTCAGCAACAACCGGGGAGGACTGTTGAGGGCTGTCATTGCTGACTGGCTATCTTTGAATGGTCCGTCCAGCAATAAAAACCAATCTTTGTTTTTGCGCTGATAGCGGACAATCGTCGCTTGCTGCAGGACCGGGAAACGACGCTGCAGATCCCTTAATGGTTCTTCGGTATGGGTTGCGAGCCACTGGATAACAAAACTCCCATGTTCCGAGCCCATTAGTTCGTTGACTCTCTGCCGGAGTTGTTGTTCTGGAGTCGTCTGTTGATAGGTGTAGGAGTAGTTGTTACCCTGCCGAGGATAGTCCGGCTGCACAAACTCCTGTTTGAACTGGTTGTCTGGCTCCGCTTTGACAGGCTCATAGTGCTGCTGAGAAATAGTTTCCGGGTACCCGTTATTTCTATTTGAAGCAGAATAAGCAGCGGTTTCCAGAGATTGTTCGTAACGATCTGTCTGGCTGCTTCGGCATAGCCAGTCGCTGTTCTGATCGGAGCGACAATCCCATGATGAACTCAGTGTCAAGGGTTTTGGAGGCAATAAAAGGGCATCCGCTGAAAAAGCGGTGAGTGTTGCCAGGGTAGCAACAACTCCGAGCCTGATGTTTTTTTCCATAAACAGCACTCGAGCTGACATGAATCAGATCCTTCTGATCATTGCTTTTAACAAATCAGGTTTGAAAAATAATTGCAAGTCTTGTGTTGAATTAATTTTTCAGTCGCCAAGTGTTGTCTGGCTCATCGAACAGCAAGCAATGACCCCGGGAAATGTTCAACCCTCGCTATGGTGCGGCAGTTCAGCGACTAATATGGTGGTGAGGTTGTTTGCGTGACTCTGCCTGGGGAAAATCGGCCTCTGCCGCCTGAATACGTTGGGAACGGGTTATGGAGACAATGGACGCTTTTGGGATAATGTCAGTCAAACGTTGGCTGGCAACAATGTTCTGCCTGGCTTTGCCCGTCTCTTCATGGGCTTTGGACCTGGCGTGTTTCCCGAGGGTTGATACCACTCAAAATCAATACCTTGTTGCTTCAGACATGCTGATGCTGGAAGCAGCCAGGGAGAAGAAGCTCAACAAAGACAAGGCTGAGTTCCCTGTCTGGGTCAGCGGTTATCAGCGGGGCTGGTTTGCCAGAGTCGTTGAAAAATCACCGACAAAGACCGTTCCGGGTGTTACCCCAAAAGAAGGGAAGTTATTCAATGGCTTGTTGTTGGCATCATCCGGTCATCAGATCAGCAGCCTGGATCGCAATGAAACTCTGAACTGCAGAACCCTCATCAGTGTCAGACAACTCAAGACAATGGCTGGTGGCCAGCTACCCGGGAAGGGGCAAATCTGGATCTATGTCCTCAAGCCCGGGAGTATGAAGAGGGCGGCTGGCAAATACCCAATCCAGCAGTCGGATGTCGATAATTTCCTTACCGGGTGTGTGGAACAGTCCAGGACATTTTCACTGCCTCAGTTTGCTGAACAATGTGTGGATTTTACTGTAGGCTGGTCGCAGAACTGGGCCAATGACCGTGAAAGGCCTTCCGGTGGCAGGCTGGTACAGAACAAACGAAAGGAGATAGACAGATTGCTTGAGAGGCTGGAAGCAGAACTTTTCGAAAAAGTACGAGATGAATAGCTCGCCTGCTTGATAGCTGCTCCGTATAATGGCCGGATTGAGGTCCGGGAGTCAGCAAGCATTCAGGTTTGAATGGTCTTTATTTGAGTCTGGTGTTAATAACAGGTCAGACTCCATGTACAGAATAGATATAATTGGAGATTATCATGGCTGAGCGCAAGGCCAGTGTTGAAAGAAATACGCTGGAAACCCAGATCAGGGTTGATATCAATCTGGATGGCAGTGGCAAAGGCCAGTTCGACACTGGTGTGCCATTTCTTGATCATATGATGGACCAGATTGCCCGTCATGGCATGATGGATCTGGATATCAAGGCTGTGGGTGACAACGAAATCGATGACCACCATACCGTAGAAGATATCGGTATTACCCTGGGGCAGGCGTTCACCAAAGCCATTGGTGACAAGAAAGGTCTGACCCGATACGGGCACTCCTATGTACCGCTGGACGAGGCGCTTTCCAGAGTCGTCATCGATTTTTCCGGACGTCCCGGCCTTGAGTTTAATGTCGATTTTACCCGGGCCATGATTGGCAAGTTTGATGTCGACCTGTTCTACGAGTTCTTCCAGGGCTTTGTTAATCATGCCAATGTGACGTTGCACATTGATAACCTGCGCGGTCGCAATGCTCACCATCAGATAGAAACGGTCTTCAAGGCCTTCGGCCGGGCATTGAGAATGGCCCTGGAACTGGATCCTCGTATGGCTGGTCAGATGCCATCCACCAAAGGATCGCTGTAATCATCAGCCATGAGCAAAAAACAGCCATGAGCGAAAAAAAGCTTTGAGTCCACTTCAAACAGACAGGGTGATGCAGTCGGTATGTTTTTCATTAAGCTGTCAGGTGAGTTAAAAAAATGAAGACAGTTGCAGTCATCGATTATGGGATGGGTAACCTTCACTCTGCCAGTAAAGCTCTGGAACACGTGGCCAGCAGCGATACCCGTGTCAAGGTGACTTCTGACCCGAACATTATTCAGCAGGCCGATCATGTGGTGCTTCCCGGTGTCGGGGCTATCCGTGATTGTATGGCAGAAATTCGTGCCAAAGGCGTAGATGATGTGGTGCGGGAAGTGGTCGAAAGCCAGCGCCCGCTTCTGGGTATTTGCGTTGGTATGCAAGTCATGTTGAATCACAGCGAAGAGAATGGTGGCGTTGATTGTCTGGGTCTGATGCCCGGGCAAGTAAAATTTTTTGGCAAGGGGCTGGTGGATGAGGCCGGTGAAAAACTGAAAGTTCCTCACATGGGCTGGAGCCCGGTTCAGCAACATCGTGATCACCCTTTGTGGAAAGGCATCGAAGATAATGCCCGCTTCTATTTTGTCCACAGCTATCATGCTCATGCAAATGACGATGGGATGGCTGTTGGTCGTTGTCACTACAGCGTTGATTTTGATGTGGCTTTAGCACGGGACAATATCTTTGCGGTGCAGTTTCACCCTGAGAAAAGCGCTGACAGCGGCTTGAAACTGCTTGAGAACTTTTTGAACTGGAATCCTTAGAGGGGGCTCGACACTTAAAATACGTTCGAGCTTAAAAAAATGGACATAGACGCTTTGCAACCATTTATGAAAAAGCCCGATTCCAATGAGAAGAATTGGGCTGTTTTCTCCCATATTCTGACCTTGTTTGGCTGTGTCCTGCCAGGCACGAACCTGTTGATCCCTTTTCTGATCTGGTATCAGAAAAAAGATCAGTCTATGTTTATTGCCCATCATGCCAAAGAGTCTTTGAATTTCCAGATCACCGTGACTCTGGTGATTGCCATCTGGGGATTACTGAATGCTGTTCTGATCGGGCTGCTCTTTCTTCCCCTGATTCCGTTTGCGGTGGTTTTTGCCCTGATTTTTGTGATCCGGGCCAGCATGAAAGCCAGTCGGGGAGATGAGTACCGATATCCGGTATGCCTGCGTCTGGTCAACTGAGTCTTTAATCGGTTTATTGCAAAAAATAGAGAGGCCGTTCAATGGGCTTAGCGAAAAGAATTATTCCCTGTCTGGATGTTGACAATGGCAGAGTAGTGAAAGGCGTCCAGTTTCTTGATATCCGTGATGCCGGTGACCCCGTTGAAGTGGCTCGCCGCTATAACGAAGAGGGTGCAGATGAGATCACCTTTCTGGATATTACCGCCAGCCATGAAGACCGCGACACCATGGTTCATACCGTTGAGCGTATGGCCAGCGAAGTGTTCATCCCTCTGACGGTAGGTGGCGGCATTCGCAAGGTGGAAGATATTCGTACCATGCTCAATGCCGGTGCCGACAAAGTCAGTATTAATACGGCTGCTGTCTTTAATCCTGAATTTGTTCAGGAAGCTGCCGATCGTTTTGGCTCCCAATGTATTGTTGTTGCCATCGATGCCAAGAAGGTCAGCCTGTCAGGTGAGCCTGAACGCTGGGAGATCTTTACCCATGGCGGCCGAAAACCAACCGGACTGGATGCGATTGAGTGGGCCAGGAAAATGGAACAGTTGGGAGCTGGCGAAATTCTTCTGACCAGTATGGATCAGGATGGAGTAAAGAACGGTTACGACATTGGCATAACCCGAGCCATATCCAATGCTCTGGACATTCCTGTTATTGCCTCGGGTGGTGCCGGAAATCTGGACCATCTGGTTGAAGCTGTGAAGGAAGGTAAGGCCGATGCTGTTCTGGCTGCGAGTATTTTTCACTTTGCTGAATACTCTATTCCCCAGGCCAAAGCTTACATGGCCAGGCATGGCATTGAGATGAGAGTCTGAAATAGTAAGAAGGAAAGAAATTAAACTTTTTCCTTCCCGCATTTTTACAGTCAGTACAGCATCACTTTTCCAAAAATGATCATTACAGCGACCAGCAGCACGACTGACGTTTGTTCTGCTTTTGTCGCAGAATCATGGGCTTCTGTGCTGACCACTGTTGACTCATCAGCACCCATTTTTATCTCGAAATGGGCCGAGTTGTACTGACCGTCTGGTAATACACTGGGCAGTGAATAGGCCTGATTAGTCAGGATTTTGTAAACATCAGGGTCACCTGATTGTACTTTAGCTCTGGTGTTTAATGTCCATTCATTTTGGATTTTTTCCAATCGACCGGGAAACTCTTGACCGCCGAGCATCGAAGTCAGTGCAAAATAAGTATATTCAGTGATCATGCAACTGTAGTTACAGCTTTCATCCTCATAAGTGAACCAGGCGTGTTTAGGGTAACTGTCCGGGATTGTATCAAACCGACCACCACGAGCTTTGTCCATGGCATCGGCAATCAATGAACCATGTCGCTCGCCAAGCGCTTCAGGATAAACTTTGCTGTAGCCAAGACGGGTGATCAAATGCAGTACTTCTTCGAGGGCGCCATCAAATACACCTCTGGCCGCGCCATTTGGGTGAGTTTCGCTTGCTTTCAGGTCTTGCAGATTGGGTAGTTTCTTCTTATTTCCGACTTTATCCCTCACAGGTTGTAGTTCGGAATCGTCAGCTATCATTGCCAAAGTGGCTTCTTGTGCAACCAACATATCTACCACTTGCTGATTGTCGATAAGGCCATTATCATCGTTATCGAGATATTCAGCCATGATTTTCGCAGCATGAAGCAGTTTCTCATCGGGCACTTTTTCTGTGCCCCGAACCTTAATACCAAACACAGTCGTGTATTTTGGAAATACCATAGCCAGAGTTTGTTGGGTTTCAGATATAGGAGTTGGAGCAAGCGTTGTCGTCTGTGTCGTGTTTTGTGAGTAATTACCGCTGCCGTGGGCGTAAAAACTCAAACTAATAGTTATCGCTATCGCTGTTTTAACTATGGTTAGATTGGACTTCATAATCTCTCCGATACAGCAATGTCACTCATCAGCCTCCAACAAATGATGATCGCAGTAATTTTTCATAGCTATAAAAAGAGCTTTAAAAACATTCTGCCTCTGCTTTATCTTGCCATTCCTGATGTCTTGGTCACTACCATTGGTGAATAATCTACCACCCATGCCAAAACCTACATGGCCAGACAGGGTATTGAGATGAGAATCCGAGGAAGAGAGTTTACTCTTCCTTCAACAAACGACAGATTTATTGCTCCAGCTCCCGGCTGATGGAATAAGCCTCCTGCGCAATGGCTTGCTGCTGTTCTGCAGGTAAACCGGTGACCTCCACAATATCTTCGCCCTGTTCACTGAGTTTTATTTCGGGCTCTCCGGCTGGCAGCCAGTTGAGCTGATCACGAAACATGTGAATACCTTCCGAGTCAGGAAGACTCGCCAGCATCAACGCATGACTGGCGGCATTGTCGGATTGTGAGGGATGCTCGCTACCGGGGAAATCACAGATACCGTCACTGATACAGATACCCAATCCCATCTCCAGCGAAGCGATGTTCTGCTCGCCAACCACCCTGTTAAGACTTTGTATTAACAGGGCACAACTCAGGGCATCCATGGCAAAAGAAGCACTTTCCAGACTGGAAAAGTGAATATACCCGGTGCCATCTGGTGTGTAACTTAACTCGCCCTGGTAATGTTGAGTGGCACACCTGAGCGCTTCGCTCTGAGTCTCAATAATGTTCATCAGATCGTGGGGGGCCAGCAGTTGCCGCAATCGGGACAGGTTTTTATTGCGGACACTGATAATGGCCGAGATTTCCTCTTTTTCCTCTTCCTCGGGTTCCGGCTCAATGGAGTCCATCAGTTTTTCAGTCAGTTGTTTTTCCACAAAACCAGAGAGTCGAAGTACTTCATTTCTAAAGGAGACCGGATTGGCCGGGGATTGCAGAATAGAATGCAACTGCCTTTCAATAAGCTTAAGTCGGGAAGTGATATTGGAGGCGAAAAAGGAGAGCAACAACAATCCACTGATCAGAAGAATGATGCTGATCGTAATGATCAGTGTCAGAGCATCGCCGGAATTTCGGGTCAGTAACTCACTGTCCAGTTGCAGGCGGACATAGCCTGCAATTACGTCCTGATAGTGTATCGGTGACGAATAAGTTTCACCCTTCTCACCGACCTCATCGCTCTCTGAAGAGGCTATTTCACGATTATCAATGCTGTATATGGCGGCCTTGGCCACGTAGGGGTTTTGCACCAGCTGTCCCAGCAATACGTTGAGACTGAGCCTGTCTCCTGTGACCAGCATATCGGTGGCCGCACTGGCTGTCTGGGCACTCAGCAGGCTTCCGATGGAGTCAGCCTGATGACGGCTGGCAGACTCCAGCTCGCTGCTGACCAGAAAGCCGGTAGACAGAGTCAGGGCCGTGAAAAGCACGCCAAACAGCAACAATAGTTGCTGGCGAAGGGACAGAGCTTCTGATTGTCTGGCAAACAGGGTGATGATTTTTTTCGGCAATGACAAGGCCGAACCTCCTAAGGTGTTATGTCAGGCGCTTCCATTGAACTGTTCTGCCAGAGTGCCGATCACGCGGAGCTTTGTGCATTGAAGTACGCATTGGGTGCCAATAGGCACGATTCTAACAGAGAATGTGGTTAAAACCTGACTTTCAAACACGCACGTTTGTTTAAATAAGGTCATTAGTGCCCATCAGCGGTTGGTCGGCATCGGCTTTTAAAGCGATGATTTCCGCTGCCGTATGACCGGTAATAGCAAAATGAAATTTGTCTTGCACATGGGCATAAAACAAACGAGTGGTGTCTGATTTGGGATGATAGTCGATACTGCACTCGGCAAAGATATCGGTAATCTGCTGGTAAATACGCCGCTCACTGGCATGGATGGAACGCACCCGCCCCAGCAGCTCTTTAAAGTAATCCTTACCAAAATACCGGCCATTTTTTAAACGTTCATCATCCATGGCAAAGTCCTTGATGATGTATTCCTTGATTAAGGCTATCGCCCAAATGCGGAACTGTGTGGCTTGGGTTAGCCTACGGAAATGACGGCATCCAGGTTGTAGTACTCGAGCTTGCGTTTTACCTCCCGCTTACCCTCCTGTTGAACTGTTTCCAAAATGGAAATAGTTGCTTTTTGATCCAATTCGCCACTGGAGTAGATATTCTCCAGATGCCTGGAAATAGCTGGAACACCCACGCCCAACAGTTCAGCCATACGCTTCTGGGTTAGCCATAGGGTCTCATTGTTCAGCAGGACCTCTCTGCCTTTACATCTCCACCGGGAGCGGTATAAAGCAGGAATTTGGTGGTTTGGTCTTGCAGGCTCAGGTTTTTATGGCTCATGTCAGGCTGCCCTCTCTTCTGGCTTTGGGAAGCTTAGCAGCTGGTCACGGTAGTATTCGTACTGCTTTTGGCGCAGCTCAATTTCTCGGGGTAAGCCTTCGGTGATGGAGTGGGTCAGGATGTCGAATTTATCCATTGATATCACCAGAATCCAAGAGCTGTTTGGCTTTTTGCTTGCTGAGCTTTTCTTCTGCTTTGGCCAGTTCTATTTGGTCGGTGATGTTTAATTGATTGGCCGGAATCATGGCTTGCCTCCATTTTTTTTTGGGAGGCTTCTATTTTTTTATCTCTTTGTCGAAGTCACTTTCAAACAGACGGTCTTGAACAATGCGGTACTTTTCAAATTCACTTTCTGCCCAGTCCTTTGCATACTGTTCCAGAGTTGTGCAGGATCTCACGGTCATCGAATTCGAGGAACTGGTCCAGTCTTTTGGCCCAGTCCTCCATGGTCATGGGCATCTTTCTCAGGGCACGTGCTTCCGCCAGTTCAAGGTAGGCGTTGACGATTCGGCTCAATCCATCCATCTCCTCTTTACTAAGATAGTTTTTCGCAACAGAGACATCAGTTTTCAGGACTTTGCCATCGGGTGAGTTTTTCCAGCTGGTTAACCCCATATTTGCTTTTTCGCTATTTGCGCGTTCTTTGATCAGTTCAGCTGCAGTGTGGCCATGAATTGCGTAATGAAGTTTATTCTGAACCTTTGAAAAAAATTCTCGGGTGATAGGAGCATCCTTGTTGTAATCGATGCTGGTCGAGTAAATATCAGTTATTTTCTGATAAAATCTGCGTTCGCTGAGGCGGATCTCGCGGATTTCTTCCAGCAGTCTCTCAAAGTAGTCTTCCCCGAGAAAGGAGCCATTTTCCATACGCTCTTTATCGATGACATAACCCCTGATGGCAAAGTCTCTCAGGGCTTGGGTAGCCCATTGGCGAAACTGAGAAGCACGCACAGAGTTCACCCGTTAGCTCACAGAAATGATCGTGTCCAGATTGTAGTATCTTCATAACGAGCTTCAATGCTCTGCGTTTCGGACTGGGCTGTAAAAATCAGAAACTCCGCAGTGGAGTTGCGAACGAATTTTTTGTTGTCTTTTCTCATGCCTTAACCTCTGTACCCTCTAACTCAGCCAAAATGGCATCAATCTCCGAGCGTAGCTGATCTATCCTGCCAACCGTGGTTTTCAGCTCAGCATTCAACTGAGTAATATCAACCTTCTCCCGGGTATCCCTGGCTTCCACATAACTGCTGACCGACAGGTTGTAGTCATTGTCAGCGATCGTCTCAAGGCTGACCGACTTTGCGACATGCTCCACATCGTCCTTGCTGTCGAAGAACGCCATAATCTGCTGGATATGTTGATCCGTCAGCACATTGTTATTGGTCTCTTTTTTAAAATCACAGCCAACTACTGAGCCACGAACGTCGTTGGACACTGGTCATTGAGGCACTCCTGAAAATAAGGTTCTTCTGACAGCACGCTACCGCTCAGAGATTTGGCTACTGCAATCAGCAACAGGCGGAGCATGGGTCTCGATAGCTCTGTCAGTAAAAAAGAGTTCAGTTTATCACTTTCGCTGAAAAGCCTCGCCCAGAAGTGGGCCGGGAGCGTCAAAATACTACAAAATGACAAGCAACAGTCTGAAAAGTGGGCTTATTTACCGTAAATATAAAATCATCGAACAGATCAGCCCTTATTCACAGCTTTGTTAATTGCACTGACTTCAATGTTATGAACCTTCGTTCCAAAACCAACTCTAAACTATTGAATCAGTTTTAAATGTTTTTGCTAAGTGGGAATGAAGCTAACTAAAGAGGTATTAAATATGAATAAAGCAGATAATAATTCCGGAATTGTTGGTTTATTTTCACTAAAGCCTAAGGAGGAAACACCAAAGGGTGTCAGCTTCGGCAGAACCACAATGGCAGCTGACAAAGTTGATTCTTCATTGAGCCATTTTGTAAACGGAAGTGATACTGGTCACTCAAGCCAGAGGTTGGGAACTCTTGCCAGCACCAGCACGTTGCTAGAACAGAGAGTAGTATCTAACCAGGTGAGCACCGAAATAGACGCAGCAAAAAAAAGACCCCAGATGGCTGTGTCAAAAATTATAAATCACTTAGATAATTTTAAAACAAAAATAATTGCCGAGGATGAATATTGTAGAAATACAGCCCATACTCCGGATATCCAAGTATTAGAGAATATCATCCAATTACTTCAGCATCTTGAACCTTGCAAGATTTCAGTAGCTGTAAGATTTAATGTTGGGGCAGGTTCTGTTAAACTCGGTGATGATTTTTTTAGTACTGTTGATTTTAATGTTTATTATAGGGATCAGATGTTATTCTCTTTATTGCAGAATACTGTCAGTCCTGGTGATACACGTAATCCTGTGAAGCTGGGAGCTAGAGTTGTTGAAACCAGCGCCTTATTTGATGAACTCTATTTTGCTCCTGGTGGCCCCGGTTATCAAGCTGCAAAATGTGAATTTGAGGTATTGCAGATCAAATCGTTACTTGATGGTCTTAAAGGTTTACCTGTCCACGAATAACCTGAGCGAAAAGGCAGTTTATAGTGAGCTACAGCTTACTCGTTTTGTTTGATATGGTTTGCACAGTACTCAAAGTTGAACAGGGTGAGTGAATCAAAGACAGCTGCGGGGTAAAATCAATGACCCTGCAATAACAGCTAAAACAGTTTGTTGGGGCTCTGGTCATTGAGGCATTCCTGAAAATGATGTTCTTCTAACAATACGCTGCCACTCAGAGATTTGGCTATTGCAATCAGCAATAGGCGGAGCAAGGATCTCGATAGCTCTGTCAGTAAAAAAGGGACAGTCTACCTTCGCCGAAAGCCTCACCCAGAAGAGGGCTGGGAGACTCAAAATACTACAAAATGACAAGGAAGTACCTGAAAAGTCGCCTTACCGTAAATATAAAATCATCGAACAGATCAGCCCTTATTCACAGCTTTGTTAATTGCACTGACTTCAATGTTATGAACCTTCGTTCCAAAACCAACTCTAAACTATTGAATCAATTTTAAATGTTTTTGCTAAGTGAGAACGGAACTAACTAAAGAGGTATTAAATATGAATAGCGTCGATAATAATTCCGGAATTGTTGGTTTATTTTCGCAAAAGCCTAAGGAAGAAATACCAAAGGGTGTCAGCTTCGGCAGAACCACAATGGCAGCTGACAAAGTTGATTTTTCATTGAGCCATGTTGTAAACGGAAATGACACCGATCACTCAAGCCAGAGCTTGGAAACTATTGCCAGCACCAGCACGTCACTTGGACAAAGAGTAGTGTCTAACCAGACGAACACCGAAATAGACGCAGCAAAAACAAAAGCTCAGGAGAATGTGACGGCAATCATAGATCACTTGGATGGTATGAAAGAAAGACTAATTGCCGAGGATAAATATTGTAGAAATACAGCTCATAACCCAGATATCCAAGTATTTGAGAATTTAATCCAATTACTTGAGCATCTTGAACCTGGCAATATTTCACAATCTGCAGAATGCTGTGATTCCACATGCTTTGTTGAAATCGGTGATCATTCTTTTTGTACTACTGATTTTAATTTTTATTATGGGTCTGAGGTATTATTCTCTTTACACCATAATGTTTTCATGACTTGTGGTAAAGGTTATTCTTTAAAGGAGGGAGCTGAAGTTATTGAAACCAGCGCCTTATTTGATGAACTCTATTTTGCTCCTGGTGGCCCCGGTTATCAAGCTGCAAAATGTGAATTTGAGGTATTGCAGATCAAATCGTTACTTGATGGTCTTAAAGGTTTACCTGTCCACGAATAACCTGAGCGAAAAGGCAGTTTATAGTGAGCTACAGCTTACTCGTTTTGTTTGATATGGTTTGCACAGTACTCAAAGTTGAACAGGGTGAGTGAATCAAAGACAGCTGCGGGGTAAAATCAATGACCCTGCAATAACAGCTAAAACAGTTTGTTGGGGCTCTGGTCATTGAGGCATTCCTGAAAATGATGTTCTTCTAACAATACGCTGCCACTCAGAGATTTGGCTATTGCAATCAGCAATAGGCGGAGCAAGGATCTCGATAGCTCTGTCAGTAAAAAAGGGACAGTCTACCTTCGCCGAAAGCCTCGCCCGGAAGAGGTCTGGGAGCGCCAAAATACTACAAAATGACAAGTAACTGTCTGAAAGTGGCCTGACTTACCGTAAATATAAAATCATCGAATAGATCATGCCTTATTCGCAGGTTTGTTAATTGCACTGACTTCAATGTTATGAACCTTTGTTCCAAAATTAACTCAAAACTATTAAGTCATTTTTTTAATGCTCTTGCTAAGTGAGAACGAAGCTAGCTAAAAAAGGCAGTAAATATGAATAATGTAGATAACAATTCCGGCATTGTTGGTTTATTTTCGCTAAAGCCTAAGAAGGAAACACCAGAGGGTGTCAGTTTTGGCAGAACTACAACGGTAGCTGATAATCTTGATTCTTCATTGAGTCATGCTGTAAACAGGATTGATCCCGATCGCTCATCTCAGAGGTTGGGAGCCGTTGCCAGCACCAGCACGTCACTTGAACAGAGAGTAGTGTCTAACCAGACAAGCATTGAAATAGACGCAGCAAACAAAAAAGCTCAGGAAACTTTGTCAAGAATCATAATGCGCTTGGATTCAGTTAAAAAAAGTCTAATTGCCATCGATAAACTTTTTGAAAAGACAGATTCTAGCCAGTATATTCAAGTATTTGAGAAGGTCATCCAATTACTCGGGTATCTTGAACCTTGCAATATTTCAGAAGTTATGGAACATAAATCCGGTGATGGTTTTAGTGCTATTTATAAGCACTTTTATTATGGGGAGGAGGTGTTATTCTCTTTATTCCATAATAGTGCTATTAAAAGTGCACTCGAATGTGGTCATATGAATGGGTTACCAGCTATTCAAACCAGCGTCAAATTTGAAGAACTCCTTTTTGCTCCTGGCGGCCCCGTCTATCAAGCTGCAAAATGTGAATTTGAGGTATTACAGATCAAATCGTTACTTGATGGTCTTAAAGGCTTGTCTGTTGGCTAATAACCTGACGAAAATACAGCTTATAGTGAAAAGGTTTACTTATAGAGACTTACCTGGCGGCGTAGTTTGAGATCAGAAACTCATAGGTATCACCAAACAGGTCAATTGGGTTTGCCACCATATTTTTCTTCATACCATCTTTCAAAATCACTGTTTTCGCTTGTGCTCGAGCTCGAGGTTTCATCTTCATCTGACTCTTCTGTACCTGCTCTAGCTGCTCTTTCTCTGGCAAGTCGCGCAATAAACATTGCAACATATGTTGCTAGTATTGAATCTTCCAGAAGCGCTGTTTCATCTTGTCCATCTTCTAGTAGTGCTGCTTCATCTTGAGGAAGCCTTGAAAACGTTTCTTCCGAAGTAACCGCTGGTCCAAGCAATTGTTCCAGAATAGAATTGATCTTTTCATCTGTATTTCTTGGGAACATTGTTCTAATCCGTCTGGCAATCGCATAACCCACTGCTGTCAGTGCGCTTTCAGACTCCGGCAATGCTGCCGAAGCGCCCCCGGTTGAACCTTCAACGGCTTGGGACGCATTGTCTATTTCGCTTTGTTTTCTGGATATCAAAAAATGATAAAGACTTTCCAGGTTCAGCGGTTGGTCCTGGTTTTCCATCCTGAATCTTTCCTTAAATTCTTCTTCGCCAAAAAATTCTGCAGGAAAAAAAGCTGTCATTAGAAAACAATAAAGCAATTCAACTGTTCTCAAGTTCTCCACCAGGAACCTCAGCAGAATCATAGTGTCATTAACGTTTTCAGTATCTGCGTAGTTTTCATAATTCATAAAGGCCGTCACTTCTACAAAAGTTGGTGTTATCGGATAATCCAGAAAGTTAGAGAGTATTGATTTGTCGTCGTTTATTCCCAGAAGTCCATGACTTGTTGACAAGGGAGAGTTTCCCTTGCTGCCAAGACCTGCAAGAGAAAAAATAGTCTGATCTGGAGTCAGGCTGCCTGAATATTGTTCTCGCTGACTGCTCTTTCGATAATCGCTGCTTTGTAAAAAAACACTCGTCGGCAAGCCGTTTAAACCAGTTGGCAATGTTTTTGCCTTTATAGTGATGCCCGAAAAAAACTGTCCTGTTTTTTCAGTCTGAATTGAAGCATCAACAGGCACAAAAGCAGCCTTCTTCTCTAACAGAGCCTGCAAATCAATGTGGATCAGATGACCTGAACGATCAGTCACAACCAGAGACTGGCCACCATCTGCCCGAAGTCTGATGGTATCTTTTTCGTTAATGTCTGAAATCAGCAGTACTGAGCCTTTTTGGGAATCAAAAAACGGAGTAAAACCATGGATGGATAAAATTATATCGCCCACAACAATAATGGAACCATCGCCTAGCACTATAGATAATGGCTCAGGCGAAGGGGTTGGGGGAGAATCTCCTTTAACTGTTCCTACTGCAATCAAAGTAAAAAATAACAATGTTTGCCGTAAGCTGTTTCGCATTGAAAAACCCCACTTAGCAGAAAATAAATTGGAAACACCTAATGCTTGAACGGTGCCGACTATTGATCACTCCGACCTGCAATGCTACACAAACCCTGATTGTCGTGTGTTGAGTGGGGATATTGATGCAGAGCAGGTAAATACCCATTGCCTTTGATGGATTACTGCAACAAATCGACAGTGTAGCTTGTTTTCCAATTCCCAGATTTTTCTGACTCATAAAGTGTTTTATTTGAGCTGTCCATGACGTGATTCCCCCTTTTAACCAGATCAGAATATAGGACAAAAAGCGTCAGGGCTCCTCACTGCCTGACGGCAATGAGCTCTATGAGTTACAATGCACTACCTAACCGCCATGAGCGATAGAAAAAGGCCGGTTACCGCCGTTTTTCATTCAAAACGATAAGAAGTCAGGTGAACTGTGAGAGAGATTCTGCTGATCAACGTGACAGGGCAAGATAAACCCGGTCTGATGGCCACCATAACGACCATCATGGCTACCTGTGCTTATCAGAACAGGGGGCTGGAAATGCTTGATACTCGCCAGTCAATTATCCGTGACACCCTGACCGGGGGGGCTCTTTCATGGCAGATCATCCTTCGATTGCCAGAAGGTTTGGAAGCCTCTCCCGTGGTGAAAGATCTGCGTTTTCACTTTGATGAGCTTGAACTTGAGTTTAATTATCAGACCCTTTCTGATGAAGACTATGAACAGTGGGTATCCGGTCAGGGCAACAATCGTTACATCCTGACCCTGCTTTCCAGAAATATAACGGCAGAACAAATCGCCGGTGTTGCCAATATCACGGCTGAACATGGGCTGAATATCGATCAGATTACCCGACTGTCTGGCCGTTGTCTGGAGTTCTCGGTCGGGGGTGTTTCTCCCGATCTGGATAAATTGAGAGCGGACTTTTTACACATCTCCCCGGAGATGGATATGGATGTGGCCTTTCAGGAAGACGACATCTATCGTCAAAATCGCAGACTGGCGGTGTTTGATATGGACTCTACCCTGATTGAAGCCGAGGTTATTGATCGGCTGGCTGAAGCGGCGGGTGTGGGTGACAGGGTGGCAGAAATCACTGAAAGGGCCATGCAGGGCGAACTGGATTTTAATGAGAGTTTCCGCGAGAGACTGGCCATGCTGAAAGGTCTGGATGAGTCGGTTCTGGCAGGCATAGCCGAAAAGCTTCCTATAACAGAAGGGGCTGAGAAGCTGTTTCAGAGCCTGAATGCCCTGGGCTATAAAACAGCCATTCTGTCTGGTGGTTTTACTTACTTTGCTCGCTTCCTTCAGGAGCGATTAGGGGTCGACTATATCTTTGCCAATGAACTGGAAATAGTTGATGGCAAAGTGACTGGTGCAGTCAAAGGTGAAATCGTTAATGGCGAGCGCAAGGCGACCCTGCTCCAACAGATCGCCCGGAGAGAGGGGATTTCTCTGGAGCAAACCATTGCCGTAGGCGATGGAGCTAACGACCTGCCCATGCTGGGAGTGGCCGGGCTGGGTGTTGCGTTCAGGGCCAAGCCCCTGGTCAGACAGAGCGCCAGACAGTCTGTCTCAATATTGGGTCTGGATAGCATACTTTACCTGTTAGGCTTCGGTGACAAAGGCCTGCAAATGTTGAGTCAGGATAACAGCTAAGCGAGGTTCTGGCGTTCAATGATCAGAAGACAGTTTTTATTTATTCAAGTAATGAACCCTGAACCGTCTCACTGCACTGATCAGCCCTCTCACCATCAATCAACAGTTCCCCTTCCTGGTCACCCTGCCCATCCAGAACCCGGTAGAGTAGTGAATAAGCGACCCGCCACCGCCCTTCTGCTACCCTCAGGGTGACCGATTTAGTATTCAGACGGAGGACATGCCCAAAATGTTCCTCTCCCCGCTTATCTTTAAAACCCAGCAGATCTCCAACAGCAATGGCATGGCGACTCAGCCCCTGCCGGGTTTCATGATTAACACGGGCATCGGCTCCTTCAAGATTGAGCATGTAGTAAGGCACTGACCAGCGTTTACCATCAGTAAAATCCAGTACCAGTGCCCGCTTTTGCCTAAGCTGCAAGACCTCACAGTCACGAAGCGAATTGCTATTGCTGTCAAAATAGCTCAGCTTCTGTCCTATGGTCAGCGTCGCCTTGATCCGCCCTATGCGCTCTGACGACTCCAGCTCCAGGTCGATCATGGCGTTAAGCCGGAACAGATCGAAGGTGCTGGCTCGGTTCAGAGCCTCCAGCAATTGAGCATAATCCATAGACGGCTTGACTGGTGGGTTAGTGTTATGCATATGTCATCATTACTCCAGAAAAAAACATTCGACCGTCATCACATTCTGAACTCGGGAGGCTTACTTTTACCATAAAGCGCTCCCTTCAATCCGCTAAACAGTTGGTTCAACGTCCCTGATAAATAGCTTGAAAATTTTTCCTTACCCAGTGTGCGTTCATAGACGTCAGAAGGTATAAATCGCCGCATTTCCGTTTTCATACGATCATCGGATACCATCTCAGGGATATTCCGAATCAATTGATCCAGCCGTTGTTCAAAAGAACCAAAGTCATCAAGCCGGTAATCGTCCACTTTCTTTTTCACCAGCTCAACATTCATTTCGGCGCCACGTTGCAGAAGCCAGGGCAGATCCCATATATCACGGTAGCGAATGTATTTTTGTGTCGCAGGTAATGCAATCAGCTTGTCTGCAAGCACTTCGTCAAGGGTTTCAGTGAATACCAGTGTGTCTCCATAGCCATCGGGAAGAAACGGATAATTCACTCTCAGTGGCAATGCTTTTTTGGTGTATGCAGGCACGTTAGCGACCTCAATCTTGATTTTTTGCCGAGGAATATCTTTACGGCCTGGAGAAGTTGTTATTGAGATTTGCCATTTGTCAATGTTCATTTGTGCATAACAAGGCTCTTTTCTGAGTGTCGCCGGTTCTTTAACCGATACCACCAAACCATATCTGGCACCAATATAGTCCTCAATACACTTCTTTATATTGGCAAGAGACGCTGATGAAAAGTCCACTCCGCCGGCAAAGTTCAGATCCTCACTGAACCGGTTACCACCATGACACAAACGAAGCGACGTACCGCCCTGAAACACCAGATGATCCAACAGGCCTTCCTGATCAAGACAGAACAGAATGTCGTAATGAAGTAGCTCTTTCTCAACGACTGGTCGCATCAGGGCAAGGTTATTATTTTGCATAATCCGTTCAACCAGCTGTGAGAAATCTTCAGTGGTCATTTTCATAACTCTGTGCCTCCTTCACCAGATGAATATTCCTTCCTACACGTCTTAAATCTCGCATGGCCGCCTCAGGCGTGGCGATTTTTAACGGTCTGTCACGATCAACGGCACTGTCCAGAATATCGGCGACTGAACGGCGGGTGTGGGTAAATTCAAGAACCCCAAAAGGGGTTTTATACTCTCCCTTCCGCCCCGTAGTCATGATGGTCAGCCGATCGACTGGAATCTGGGAAATAGCACCATATTCCGATAGCGCGGATTCCAGACTGATGTAGTTGTACTCCCCCCTTCGCAAGGCTATGGCAATGCGCTCCAGAAGATCGCTGGCAGAGGTGCTTGACAGGGGGAGTGTATAAATTCCTTTCATCATCCGACGGAGAATATCTTTCTTAACCAGTCGGACCAGTCCAGCCTGTAATGCCCGCGGGGAATCTTCAATAAAGATTTTGCCCAAATCCCGGGTTGTAAAAACTGAATGTCCCATCCGGTCAAAAGCCGATAGCCGACGGATTGCTGTGGCCTGATCCATGGTCCCTCACTCCATTATATAGACGGTTTAACCACTTAAATGGTGTATATCTGTCTATATAATAGAGAAATTCACAACATGCAAACACTAACAACATCAAAAAATGGTGTTAGCGTCTACTTGTTTACTGGTGTTTTCTGTCGACTGTACATTTTTAAAGCAAACCGCACCTTTCAAAACCAATCAATGATTGCTGGGGCTCAGGGCAGTCTGTGATAACTAATTGATTAATAGGCAGCGGTCGTTTACCGGTGCCTTAACCCCAGCCAGTGGCTGGTTTTCTTGGCATAGCGTTGTTTTAGCTCTGCCAGCTTTTGATCATAGGCTGTTTGTCTGTCGAGCATTTTGGCCATGAGTTGAAGATCACCAAGCTCTGCAGACAGTTCAGAATACACCGTAGAAGAACCCCTTTTCTCAAGCAGTTCTTCCACCCGGCGCCAGCAGGCATCTTCATTGGCGGCTACGGTTGCGGCCTTTTCCTGTTGTTGCCGCAGCTTCTGTTCCATGGCCTTTTCATGGGCCTTTTTCCGCAACTCCCCGGCGGAAGCCAGCAGTTGGCCAACCGTGACCGAACTGCTGGAGGGCACCTCCTGAGCCTGATCAACCAGGGTGGCAAACTGTTCTCTTCGTACAGTACCGGTCTCGTCTAACAACAATGCCTTCAGCTGAGTTTTGGCCGTTTCTTCGGAAAGTAGCGCTACATATCGATCAACCAGTGCTTCCGGCTGAACACTGACATAATCCGGTTTGACCCGGGCCGACGCCACAACCCGCTGAGCATCCAGTTTCAGGAAATCGCACAACGCATTCTGGCTGGCAGAAAGATCATCAATGCCGGGTGGGATGGCGGGAGACAGGGAATCTTGCTCCAGCCAGTCCAACTGAGATAACCAGGACAGATACAGTGAACGGTAGTCACCGTGCATCAGCTCATTGCGAATGTTCAACAGGCTGCCCATCCAGCCATCACCTTCATCCCAATCGTCGTCGTAGCCTTCTTCATTTTCATAAGCAAACTCAATGATCCAGTGACCAGCCACCCCTGTGTAACTGCTGGTATCATTCACCAGATAACGAAGCAACAGAGACTCATCGATAAGATTTCGAGGCACCTTGATGGTAAAAACCTTGTAGTCAAAATTGGAAACATAAACATAAGCATCAAAGAATCTGCTCAGCAACTGCCTCGGGTCGGCTTTTAAATCACCGTAGTTGTAAGTGTTACAAAACCGGGTAGACGATATCTGTGCCCGGCTGGAAATCCCCCGGAGATAGCCCATCTCCTCTTTGGACAACTGTCGGTCAACGGCCACCAACTCATAATACTGGTACTCACTCATACTTTTTGTGCCTATTACACCTTCTTACGCCTACGTATCTCATCAAGGCTGACCACATTATCTGGTAAAGCCAATGATGCCTCCTGCCCGGTAAGAGTAGTTGCTTTAGCAGGAAAAGGGTTCGGAAAGTCCCCGAACGGCGTTTCCGGATATACCCACTCAGACAGACCTCTGGCAAATCGGAACAGCCAGTCATCCACCATCCTCGACATGGGAATAAACGACTCCATATGTTTCGCTCCGGGAAACGCCCTGGCTTTTTTGCGGACGCAGTTGATGCGCTGCATTCCCAACCCGATTTCTTCACTCTCCTTCAGTTGTTCCAACCCATAACGTTCATAGGACTGGTTCAGCCAATGCTCAGCATCCGTAACATGTCCATTGACGCTGAGGTCGGTATTTCTGACAAACCGGATGACCTTATCCCTATCCAGAAACTGGTCATACATGGTCTGAGCGTCATCTTCTGTGGTAGCGCCACTCTCTATGGTCATATGGATACACTCTCTCGCCCAGCGCCTGGTAAATCGCTCAGCAAAATCGTTTAAATCAGAAAACGTCGGGTTAGAAAACAGAATGGCATAGCGGCTGCGGGCTTCTACTGCAATAACATCCGTGTACTCCTTTCTATTCCGGTAGCCCTGAACCGCATGCACCTGCCAGGCAATGACATGATCGCCAGAAGCGATGGGCTGGGTCCCAATACGCTTTCCGTCCGGGCTGGGTAACCGATCCAGATCAGCCTTCATGTACTTGCAAAAGGCATTGGTAGCAGAAATTAATACTTCAAGCATTGACGGTATCTCTTGATTGTTCTCTTGCAGGATGGCTTGTTGGCTGAAATGCCTACCAGCTCAATAAACTGCCATCCCGTAAAACAACCGAAAAAACCGAACCAGCTTTAGTTGTCGGTTTTTTCGGGTGCTATCTCTCCAATAACGTTAACAGGCACTCTGTAATAAAAAATCAGCTTATACCAGCCCAAAAGCACTACAAGTTCAACCCAACAAAGAAAGGGCAGCAGAACCTAAGCATGTGCTACTCATTAATGCCGACCGGTAATACCGTGAAGGCAAAGCCCAGAACCATCTGCGCCCGGAAGATATTGATAATTTACCGAATTAAAAGTCGCCAGATTCGTCACCATGCTGATGGAGGCTTCTGCGTGAGTCCGGTCGTTATAGGCTGGCCGAAGCCTTTGAAGTCAGAAGCCTGGCCCGACAATGCGGGAGCTGTCACGCAGGCCAATAAGCCCGGATAAGCACTCTGGTAAATGCACAACTCCCTATTTACGAGTTGCGAATGTTTTTGATGGCTTTATTGACTACTCAGATGATATGGAAATGGATTTCATACCGAAATAAAGAAAAGTATTTTCCGTGAGAGACAAGGATATTTTATCGAATGATGGACAAAGCCCTGAACTAGTTGGAAGATCATCATTATATAGAGGGGAAGACGATATTTACTGCTTTCAGAACACCCTCATCAGATTTAGGTATACTGTGAACCACCACCCGGAGTTTTACGAGCATTTATTCAAGTTATATTTGGATACAGGCAGGTTCATTCAAGTTGCAAAACAAACAACCTCTGTTGCGCACCTTGGGGCCGATCGCTTTGCAGAAATGCAGTGCCCTTCAATCTCCTTCAGGGAGTAATAACAGATAGTTTAGAATTTAAGTTATGATGGAAGACACCCTGCTTAATAAACTTAAGCATCAAAAACTCGGCCTGATGCAAGACCTCCTTGCCGGTAAAGTCCTTGTTTCTGTTTAGGAACCTGAAGCTGTCAATGGTTAAAGGCTTTGACAAACTGAACCCGGAAAAAGCCCTGATCTGGCGTATTGTCCAACGCCATAACCTGCCTTGGATTCTGGATAATGGGCTGCACAGCGGCAATAGTGGGTTTCATTCACCACAATGGATCTCTATTGGCAACCCGGAATGACGGACAGATGTACCCGCTACGAAGTGCCTATCGCACCAGGTGGGGTTCTGAATGACTATGTACCGTTTTATTTCACTGCTCGTTCAGTCATGATGATGAATATCGTCACTGGGCGCGGCGTTAAACAACGTCAGCGGGAGGAGATAATTATTCTGGTGTCCAGTATGCATCAACTGCAAGGTAAGGGTTTACCGTTTGTTTTTACCAGTAGTTTCAAGCCTTGCTCCACCACTTCTTTTTTGGTTTCCAGTCCAGTAGCGTTCAATGCCTGTGCCATTAAGTCATCATCAATTACTATGTTCGAGCGCATGATTCACCAATGTGTATATTATTTGTATATTTACACATATTAGTGACGATAGAGTATTACAGCAAACACCTTGGCCTGAACCTCTCCTCCTTACAGGAATGCCCAACCTCTTTTTGTATACAGCTTATCCACAGTATGCCAGGCGTTGAAATCCTCTGTATAACCCAGCTGGAAACTCTGGCTCGGCGCAACGGCGGCAACATCCTTTGCTACTCTGTTCCAGTGTTTGAGGCAGATGCCCTTAGGCTGCTGTTCGATGGCAGCCCCAAGCGCCTGCTCATTGGTTTGGCTGACCATCATTATCTCTCAATTGGCACTGGAATCTTTGAGGTTACACTTTGGCTATGATAATCAGTTTTCTGTATAAGGGGTTGGAGCGGTTCTATCGTACCGGTAAAACCTCGGGAATACAGGCACAACATGCCAAAAAACTGGGGCGGATTCTCTTCTTGTTAAACCGGGCCACAACCCCATCCGACATGGATCTACCAGGGTTTCGGCTCCACCCTCAGAAAGGCGAGCGGCAGGGTGTCTGGTCAGTCACCGTTAGCGTTAACTGGCGCGTTACTTTCCGACTCACTGAATCAGGCATTGAAATTGTAAACTATGAGGATTACCACTGATGGGCATGCACAACCCACCGCACCCCGGTGAAATACTGGGAGAAGAAATTCTCAAGTCTTTGGGTGTCAGCATCACCAAAGCCGCAAAGCTGTTGAACGTCAGCCACAAAACCCTATCCAAGGTGGTTAATGGTCGAGGAGCCATCACCTCAGATATGGCGCTCCGGCTGGAAAAGGTATTTCATAACCCCTCTGCCTGGGTCTGGCTGGCGATGCAAAACGACTACGACCTGTGGCACCTGAAGCAGAAAGAGCTGGACGTTACCCCCTACCAGCCGGATGCTGCCTGATGCCCTGAGGCTACCTTGATTTTGCCAGTTACGGCGCTATTGATCAGGGTGGCTTTGAACTCTTTCAGACCAATTTGCTGCCGCCGCAGTAGGACAGTCTTAAGTCCGACAGGCTGCTAGCTGCCGAAGTCGTAGGTCATGGATTCAAGAGGCGGTTGCAGATAATGACCCTGCATATAATCAACACCCAGCTGCCAGATGCTGGTCAGTGTCTGGGCATTTTCTACCCCGGGCATGATAATGACTTTATTGAGGCTCTTGAGATTTTTCGTGGCTTTCCTGAGATGAGCATCGTCATTACGATCAAGCTTTTCCGTGAACAGATAATCCAGTTTCACAAACACCAGATCCAGGTGTTCCATGATTCTCATGGAGCGTGACTCGCCCGAGAACTGGGTCATGGCAAACTGACAGCCAACAGGCTGCAAACGTTCCGCCAAAGACTTAACCTGATTGAGATGCTGGTGAATCAGTCTTTCGGCCATTTGCAGGATAATCATATGGCCTGGAACATCTGCAGCTTGCAGTAGGCGAGACAGACGCTCAGTAAATTCTTCGTCATCCAGACTGGCCTGACTGATGTGAATCATCAGTCGAGTATCTTCACCGTTCCTGAGCTTTCTGGACAGCAGCTTCACGGACTGACGGATAACCCATCGGTCAATAAATGGCATCAGGTCACTGTCTTCTGCGGCATTGATAAACTCGCCGGCAGGGACTTCTCTGCCCTTCTGGTCAAGAAGACGCAACAGAACTTCATAATAGCCAGGACCATCTCCGGCTACGCTGATCACAGGTTGGAACAACAAACGAAAACTGTCGTTTTCAAGAGCCTGACGAATTATGGCAACGGTATCACCATTACAGGCTTTCTGATTATCGATAGCGCTTTGGGAAAAGAATTCGAGCTTATTACCTCCGCTGCTGGCTGCCAGATGACAGGCCAGACGGGCGCGCTCCAGCATGGCTTGTCCATCACATTCCTGACCACTCTCAGCCAGGCCAATACTGGCTGTGGTGAAGAGAGTTTGCTGCCCTGCAGAGATCAGTTCATTTTCCAGAGCCTTTCTTAAAGGCTCCAGATCGGTAATATTCTTTTCATGGACATTGATCAGGTATACTTCGTCACCATAGTGTGTGGCCGTGCTCTCGGGTACATGTTCGCAGAGAAGCCGACTGATTGTTTCCTGAACCGCTATGCTGCCGTCAATGCCTATATTTTCCCGAATCGAGTCATAGTTATCGAGCCTCAGATAAGCCAGGGTTTCCGGCTCCTGTTCAGAGTTGAGCACCGGGGTAAAGTGTTTTCGCGGAATCAGAATAGAATCGTCTTCCTGATGAACGACCGTCGTTGTTGCTGATGCGAGAGCACTGGCTTTGACTATGACCTGAATGCACGGCTCGTCATCAAACACTGCATCAGATAACAGGACTGTTGCCGAAAACGTCTGGTCTTCAGCATTTATTAGCTGGCACTCAACAGCGGGCTGTTCATCGCCCGGTTTGAAATGCTTGATCAGATTTTTAAACAGAGGCTGGTCTTGGGAAGCGATCATATCAATCAGAGGCATACCCGCGAGATCATCCGGGTCTTCATAACCAAACAGTTTGATGTAAGAAGGGTTGGTATCGATGTGCATGCCTTCGTGAACATAGGCAATGGCCTGTGAAGTATTGTCCATCAACAGTTGACAACGCTGCTTAAGGTCGTTCAGCTCTTTTTGCAGCTTTTGCAATTGTTGTCGGCGTTCCTGACTCGCTTTTTCTCTGAGAATGGCGTGCAACATGAGTTCTTCGTGACAGTGATGGATGGCATCACCTGCTCCTTTCTCCAGCCAGTGCTTAATCATGTCGGGTTTATTATCATGAACAGATACAATGACTGGAATATCGAGCTTTAATCTCCTGATGCTGGACAAAACCTGCTCGGCATTGAGCATGGGCGTTTCTTCAACCGTGAGCAATAAATCCCAAAGGCCAGTGTTCAGCGCCTCTTCAAGCTCATCCAGAGTTTCCAGATGTTGTACGCGGGCCGGAAGGCCGGAGTTGCGGAAAAGTTTAACCCAACGCTCTGCCTCGTTTCTGGAAGTCTCAAGCGTCAACAGGCGTACCGGCTGTTTGTTATTATTCATGGTGGCCTCGTTGCAACCCCTGCAAAAACTTATTCTACTAAAGAAGACTTATTAGCTTCTGTTAAACTGCATTCTAATCATTCTCCGCAATGTTCAAAAGACTTAGTGTGCATCGGAAGTGTTTCATTTAAATCCCCGGCAGTCTTACTGCTGTCGTTTGGAGATATCATGGTAAACAAAGGTAAACTCTATATCATCGCAGCCCCCTCGGGAGCCGGCAAGACCAGTCTGGTCAAGGCTATGGTTCAGTCGACTCCCCATGTGAAGGTATCGGTTTCCCACACAACCCGTCCGATTCGACCCGGCGAAACAGACGGAATGAACTATCACTTCACCAGCAAGGACGTTTTTCTGGAGCTGATGAACCAGGACCGGTTCCTGGAACACGCAGAAGTCTTCGGGAATTACTATGGCACCTCTGAAGCCTGGGTACGGGAACAGCTGGATACCGGCGAAGACGTTATTCTTGAAATTGACTGGCAGGGTGCCGAGCAGGTGCGCAAGCTGATGCCAGAAGCCGTCAGCATCTTTATTCTGCCTCCTTCCAAGGAAGCGCTTCGTGAGCGTTTGATCGGTCGAGGCACCGATGACTTAGAGGTGATTGAACGTCGTATGAATCAGGCTGTGAATGAGATGTCTCACTATGCAGAGTTTGATTACCTGGTTATCAATGATGAGTTTGATCTGGCTTTGCGTGACCTGCAAACGATCATCAGGAGCCGTCGCTTGTCTATTGGCTGGATGCAGCACTACAAGTCCGGCCTGATTGAGGGTTTGTTGAACTGAACAGTAAGGAATAAAACGACAGCCATCGGGCTGCCGTTTTATTCTATAGTTGCCTCTGATCAGACTGATTCCGTGGCGTTGGTCAGCCACTTCAGATCTTCCCCTTCCAAAAGTGGAGACAGTTCACGCCTCACTCTGGCGTGATAGTTGTTCAGCCACTCAATCTCCCCATTGTTGAGCGTATCGAGCAACAGTGGACGGGTATCAATCGGTGCCAGAGTCAGGTCTGTCAGTTTGTAGAAATCGCCGAATTCGGTTTTGATATCTTCTTCAACCAGCATGATATTTTCGATCCGGATACCGTGCTTGCCATTACGATACATACCTGGCTCATTGGTAATCAGCATACCCGGCTTCAGAGCCACATCCAGGAAGTATTGGCTGACACTGTGCGGGCCTTCATGAACATTCAGGAAATATCCTACACCATGACCGGTACCGTGATTGTAATTCTGACCTTCAGCCCATGCCGGTTGCCTTGCCAGCATGTCCAGCTGGATGCCACGGGTACCTCGCAGGAAACGTGCCCGTGCCAGGTTAATATGACACCTGAGCACCAGAGTGTAGTCTTTCTTCTCCTCTTCGGTCATTTCACCGCAGGCAAAGGTGCGGGTAATGTCTGTGGTGCCATCCGGGTATTGGCCTCCCGAATCAACCAGCAGAAGCCCCTTTGGCTGAACTGTAAGGCAGGTGTCTTTTTCAGCCCGATAGTGAATGACCGCACCATTAGGCCCATATCCGGCAATGGTCGAAAAGCTTGGTCCCTTAAATTCAGGAGCCATTGCCCGAAATGCCTGAAGGTTTTCATCCAGGGTAACTTCGGTCAGGGTTCCCGTGGAAATCTGGCCTTCAAGCCAGCGCATAAAGCGCACCATGGCGACACCATCACGACGATGGCAGTCATTCATGCGTTTGATTTCAACGGGATTCTTAATCGCTTTGAGGTTTCTGGCCGGGCTGGTGGTCTCAATAACATCGACGCTGTCTGCAATAGCCTCAAACAGCGACTGAGAGGTAGTCGCGGGATCAATCAACAGTGCAACATTGTCGAGTGACAACAGACTGTCTGCAATCGCTGAATAAGCTCTCAACTCTACAGATGAGGCTTTCAGTGCTCCCAGAGCGTTTTTATCTATACGACTCTCGTCAATAAAGAGCTGTGCCGAGTTTTTGGTAATATGAGCATAAGCAAGAAAAACCGGGTTGCATTCAACGTCAGAACCACGCAGGTTGAACAGCCAGGCGATGTCGTCCAGGGCTGTGAGCAGAACATGATCGGCTCCGGCTGCTGTCATTTCTTTCCGTACTTCAGCCAGCTTTTCTTCACGAGTTTTTCCTGCCATCTCATTGCTGTGGAGGAAAACGGACTCAGCAGGCATGGCTGGGCGGTCTTTCCAGATATCACTCAGCAGGTCAAGATCGGTTTTAAGGGAGAGGCTTTTGCCATCAAACGACCCTTTGAGATTTCTGACGAACCTGAGGCTGACAACCTTGCCATCAAAGCCAACGACCTGACCTTCTTCAAGGTTATCTGCTATCCATCTGTTGATTGGCGGCACATCAGTCTGCCCCTGTTTCATCAGTTCAATGCCGCTGCCCGCCAGTTGTTCTTCAGCCTGAAGGAAATAACGGCCATCGGTCCATAAGGCCGCCCGCTCCTGAAGTACCACAAGGGTACCTGCTGAGCCATCAAACCCGGACAGCCAGGCACGACCATTCCAGCGATCGGCCACGTATTCGCTCTGGTGTGGATCGGAGCTTGGAATAATCCACGCGTGAATGTTCTGGCTTTTCATTACTGATTGCAATGCTGCCAGCTTTTCCGGAGTCGTCAGCTGATTAACCGTGATTGTCATAAGTTTTGTTCTGATTTGTTGGTGGCAAAATAATAATGTCAGGTGACGGCGATACTATATAAATAACTGCATAACTACCTTTAAGGGAAGTCCGAAAGGTAGAAAATCTCTACTTCTTTAGCCTTTGTCATAGTCTCGTGGCTGTCCAGTAAAAAGAGCGGATGTGTCATTATAAGGATGTGCTTCGGAAAGACCTATTGATCTGACGCAATCAAATCAGTTGCCGATAAATAACCAATGACTGATGAACTGACCTTCCGTAGTATGGCTGCTGACCCGTCACGGGCTTGTTTGGACTCTGGTCGTAAAGTAAACTGTAAGGTCGGAAAACAGGCTGTTTCAGCCATGGAACAAAAGTGCTCTTTCCAGGGAGTCTGACCGAAAAGAGGCAGAACATTAACCCCGGTCGGGCGAATAGGAAAGGGCATTTCCACAGTGATCAAATTTGAGAGGTGAGCAGTGGCTCGAGTAACCGTAGAAGACTGTCTGGACAATGTTGATAATCGCTTTGAGCTGGTTATGGTCGCTTCCAAGCGTGCCCGTCAGCTGGCGATTGGTGGTAAGGACCCCAAATTGGAGTGGGAAAACGACAAGCCCACCGTTATGGCGCTACGCGAAATTGCAGAAGGTCTGGTAACCCCTTTGTCTGTTGAAGAAAAAGTGGTAGACGAAGACGAAGCAGCCATGTTTCTGGCTGGCGTTGAGGGTTAATACCTCCAGATCTCTCCCGGAGATGTTCTGGATGGCTGGATGGCTGCACAGGAGGAGCGGGCTTTGCTGACTATTGAAGAGTTTGCCGGCCGCTTGAAGTCCTACCTGAATCCCGAACAGGTGAATCTTGTTCGTAGGGCTTACTATTACGCTGAACAGGCTCACGACGGTCAGACCCGGCGTAGTGGTGAGCCTTATATTACCCACCCCCTCGAAGTAGCTGCGATTCTTGCAGACATGCACATGGACCATCATAGTCTGATGGCCGCCATGCTGCATGATGTTATCGAAGATACCGGAATTGAAAAATCTGCCATTCACGAACAGTTCGGTGAAGTGGTAGCCGATCTGGTTGACGGAGTCAGCAAACTGACGCACATGCAGTTTGAAAACAAGACTCTGGCCCAGGCCGAAAACTTCCAGAAAATGGCTCTGGCCATGGCACGGGACATCCGGGTCATTCTGGTCAAGCTGTCAGACCGACTTCACAATATGCGTACTCTGGGTGTTCTCAGACCCGACAAGCGTCGTCGGATTGCCAGAGAAACCCTCGACATTTACGTGCCGATTGCCAACCGGTTGGGTATGCACAATCTGCGGATTGAACTTGAAGATCTCGGCTTTCAGGCCATGTATCCCATGAGATCCCGAATGATACGTCAGGCAGTAAAAGAGGCTCGGGGTAATCGCAAGGATCTTGTCGGTCAGGTTCAGAGAGCCATTGCTGCCCGCCTTGAAGAAGTCGGCCTGATGGGCCGGGTGGTAGGACGGGAAAAGCACCTTTACAGTATCTATCGAAAGATGCGTAACCAGAGCAAGTCCTTTGCCGAAATCATGGACATGTTCGCATTCCGTATCATAGTTGAGAGTGCCGACTCCTGTTACCGTGCGTTAGGCATGGTTCATAATCTATACAAGCCTATTCCGGGGCGTTTCAAAGACTACATTGCTATCCCCAAGGCCAACGGCTATCAGTCACTTCATACCAGTCTTTTTGGTATGCATGGCGTTCCCATCGAGATCCAGATCCGTACCCAGGAAATGGAGGATATGGCCAATAATGGCATTGCTGCTCATTGGCTCTATAAATCCGGAGATGAAGCGCTGTCCGGCAGTCATGCCCGTACACGTCAGTGGCTTAAAGGTGTTCTGGAACTGCAAAAGAATGCCGGTGATTCACTGGAGTTTATTGAGAACGTTAAGATCGACCTGTTCCCGGACGAAGTTTACGTCTTTACACCCAAGGGGCATATTCTTGAATTACCCAAGGGTGCCACTCCTGTTGATTTTGCCTACACCGTGCATACTGATGTGGGTAACACTTGTGTAGCCTGTCGCATTGACCGTCGTCTGGCTTCCCTGAGTCAACCATTGCAGAGTGGGCAGACGGTAGAAGTGGTCACAGCGCCCGGTGCAAGACCTAATGTCGCCTGGTTGAATTTTGTTGTGACCGGAAAAGCCCGATCCAATATACGTCACTTCCTCAAGAATCAGCGGCGCAATGAATCCATTGCCCTTGGTCGTCGACTGTTGAACAAGGCTCTGGTCAGCTTCGAGAGTCATCTTGATGATATGGACGACCAGGTTCTGAAAGGTCAGATTGAAGCGCTGAAATTCGATACTGTGGATGACCTTCTGGAAGATATAGGCTTAGGCAACCGCATGGCATACGTCGTTGCACGTATGCTGATGGAGCCTGGCAGTGTGGAAGCAGAAAAAAACCAGATCGATACTTCTGACTCAGAGAAACCACTGTCGATCCGGGGCACGGAAGGCATGGTGATCAGCTTTGCCAGGTGCTGCTACCCGATTCCGGGTGACCCGGTTGTCGGGCACGTCAGCTCAGGCCGTGGCATCGTGATTCATACCGAAAGCTGTAAAAACATTGCTGATATTCGTCATAGCCCTGAAAAAGTACTGGAGGTGGATTGGGACAAAGATGTTTCCGGCGAATTCACAGTCGAGTTGTTGGTAGAGCTGGAGCACCACCGAGGCATGATTGCTTCTTTGGCAACCAGTGTCACTGCAGTGGAGGGCAACATCGAAAAAATCAGCATGGAAGAGCGTGATGCCAGCTTCTGCATGGTTCAGCTGGTGATCAAGGTAAGGGATCGTCTCCATCTGGCCCGAATCATTAAACGCCTTCGTGTGATCAAGGGCGTTCACTCCATTAACCGTCGCAGAGAAGCCTAGGAGCCTCGTTTATGGGCGAAAACTTCAGAGGGACTTGAAAAATACGTGTTGTCCCTTACTATTTGGCTCTTTTCTGTTTAGAAGCGAGCGCATAATGAGTAACAGACAGACCATAAACACTGAGAATGCGCCTCAGGCCATTGGGACCTATTCTCAGGCGGTTAAGGCGGGAACGACCGTTTATGTTTCCGGCCAGATTCCTCTGATTCCGGAGACCATGGAACTGGAGCAGGGAGACTTCAAGGCGCAGACCCGACGTTGCTTTGAAAATCTGAAAGCCATTGCCGAAGCTGCTGGTGGGGAACTTCAGGATGCGGCAAAAGTGGGCATTTTCCTTACCGACCTCAGCAATTTTAATGCGGTCAATGAGGTTATGGCCGAGTATTTCACTCAGCCCTACCCTGCCCGTGCTGCTATTGGCGTCAAAGAGTTACCCAAAGGTGTTCCGGTCGAGATTGATGCCATTCTGGAGTTGAGGTGATTTTTTAATAGCTATCCGGGGGGATTATACTCAGGGAATCTCTCCATCGAGTATTGAGGTATTTTTTTCTGTGCAGGCTTTTTTCGCTCGCAGTTAAAAATATCTCAGCCACAGGCGGAAGGATGTTTGTCAGATAAACCCATTTTCCTGGCTGCATGGTTGTTATATTTCTTCTTGTTCCAAGTCTGTCCTTTGAGCGCAGCGCTCTATCCGATAAGCGATTTTTTTCATATTCCTTTAACAAGAATTACTCAGAAGACATTGAGCTTAAAAGCTCTGAGTAGCCAGCTTTATAGTTTGGGAACCTGAAAGTGTAACCTGCATCAACAATTCTTTGATTGCTGCAACGTTTGCTGCCTCTCTGGGGCTGGGGAGCAGGATGGTTGTCATCCAGCGCTATATCGAGTTGATCCGCCAGCCAGTGCAGTACTTCGTATAATGGTGCGGGTTCGTGGTCAACGCCCAGGTACAGGGAGTCAACGAGAAGTTTCTGTTCATCACTTTGAATCAGGTGAGCCAGAATACCGGCGCAGTCATCACGGTGTATACGGTTGCCGTAGATGACAGGCTCTGCTTTGCAACCTTCACCGGCTCTTACCCGGTTGATCATGCGATGTCTTCCGGGACCATAAATACCGCCAAAGCGAACGGCTGTTGCAGGAAATGGACTGTTGATCAAAATGGCTTCTGCTTCCAGCATGATCTTCCCGGAATAACGACCAGGATTCGTGGGTGAGGTTTCATCCACCCACTGACCATCATTCTGGTGGTAACAGCTGGTACTGGAGGTAAAGAGCACTCGTTCTGGCCGATGGCCGTCTGCCTGAAGGCGGGAAAGAACGTTGGAAAGACCTCTTAAATAGGCTTTATGATAATTGTCTTGACCGGGTCCATCGGCAGCGGCCGCATAGACGACATAGTCAATTTTGTTGGGCCATTCGCCCAGCTGCTCCGGATTCGAGAGGTCGCCCTTTACAGGATGAATGCCCCCGGGTAAACGGTCGATGCTCCGGCGTAATCCCCAGACGAAGTAATTACCTGTGTCCAGAAGCTGCTGTGCCAACTCGCAACCGACATCACCACAACCGGCGATCAATACATTTTTATTCATAGCGGCCCCGTCATTTTTTAAAAAAAGGACACCCGTGAGTGTCCTTTATCTTCAGGGAAATGCAAGTAACCTTACTTAAATTGGACGTTTCTCTCTGTGGCTCTGGTAATACACCCTCTGCTTTTGACAGAAAGCCAAAGGAATAGTTTGAAAAAAAAACTGTTTAAATTTACAGTGTTCTGGTATTTTCCTGGCAGGCGCCTATCATTATGACTCTCACAGAATTGCGCTATATTGTGACTCTTGCTCAGGAGCAGCACTTTGGGCGTGCTGCTGCCAAATGCCATGTCAGCCAGCCTACGCTCAGTGTGGGGGTGAAAAAGCTGGAAGATGAACTCGGGCTGGCACTTTTCGAACGATCGCGAAATTCGGTACGGGTGACCCCGATGGGGGAAAAGGTGATCAGTCAGGCCCGGAAAGTTCTGGAAGAAGTGTCGGGCATCAAACAGATTGCCAAAGCCGGGCGCGATCAGTTGAGCACTCCCCTGAGGGTGGGGGCTATATACACCATCGGGCCTTATCTGTTTCCACACCTTGTGCCTCAGTTGGCACAGGTGGCGCCTAAAATGCCTCTGTATATAGAAGAAAATTTTACTGCGGTGTTGCGAAAAAAACTGAGGATGGGCGAGTTGGACGCCATTATCATCGCCTTGCCGTTTACCGAGCCTGATGTATTGACCCTGCCTTTGTATGACGATCCTTTCAGGGTTTTATTGCCAGCCGGGCATCCCTGGCTGTCGAAGCAGGATATAGATCCCGCAGAGCTGGTGAACGAAGAGTTACTGCTCCTGGGTGAAGGCCACTGTTTCCGGGATCAGGTTATGGAGGCCTGTCCGCTACTGGCTCAGAAAAACGATGCCGGTGATGATGGAAGCGGCATCGAGGCCTCTTCTCTGGAAACCATCCGCCATATGGTGGCTTCCGGAATGGGCATTAGTGTGCTGCCTGAATCGGCCCTGGTCGGTAGCCACTATGCGCCCGATGTATTGTCGTCAAAGCCTTTTCGCTCGCCATCACCCAGTCGGACAGTTGCTTTGGCCTGGCGTGCCAGTTTTCCGAGACCCAAGGCAATAGATGCATTGTCCAGTGCTCTCAGGCTATGCTCTGTAACGGAAGCGAAATGAATAAAAAGTAATAGCAGTTTATTGAGGTGATATGGTGAAGCCCCTGCATGAGATTCCTGTGACAGCGCTGAAAGGTGTTGGGGCTGCACTTGCCGACAAGCTGGCAAAAATCCATATTCACAACCTGCAGGATCTGCTTTTTCACCTGCCCCTGAGGTACGAGGATCGTACCCGCATTACACCTATTGCCGCTATTCATCCGGAAGGGGATTATGTCATTCAGGGCTCTGTTGTAGCGTCTGATGTTTTGATGGGGAAGCGCCAGAGTCTGCTTTGCCGCATCAGTGATGGCACCGGTTCTGTGGGATTGCGGTTCTATCATTTCTCCAGCGCACAGAAGAATAGCCTCAAACCCGGTACTGAGGTTCGTTGTTTTGGTCAGCCCCGAAGAGGAGCCAGCGGTCTTGAGATTTATCACCCTGAATACCGGGTCATCAAACCGGATAATGATCTGGATGTTGAGGAAACCCTGACGCCTGTCTATCCGGCAACTGAAGGGCTTAACCAGCAGAGAATTCGGAGCCTTTGTGTACAGGCGCTGGAAAAACTCGATCATCCTGATGCACTTCAGGAGTGGCTGCCTGAAAATGTCAGATGGCAGTACCAGCTTGGCGCGCTGGTGGATGCGGTGGAGTTCCTGCACTCGCCTCCCCCCGATGTTTCTGTTGAACTGCTTTCTGAAGGTTGCCATCCGGCGCAAATACGACTGGCTTTTGAAGAACTTCTGGCTCACAACCTGAGTATGCAGAAGCTGCGTAGCCTGATCCGAACAGTAAAAAGTTATGCAATGTCACCCAGGCAGACGCTAACCCGTGATTTTCGTGAGCAGCTGCCATTTTCCCTGACGGGAGCTCAGGAAAAAGTACTGGCGGAAATCAGTGAGGATATGATGAAGCCTGATCCCATGTTGAGACTGGTTCAGGGCGACGTGGGTTCGGGTAAAACAGTGGTGGCTGCCCTGGCGGCACTTCAGGCGGTCGAGAACGATTATCAGGCTGCTGTTATGGCTCCCACGGAAATACTCGCTGAGCAGCACGAAAAAAACTTTAAAGAGTGGCTGAAACCTCTGGGGGTTTCTGTCGCCTATTTGTCAGGAAAAACCAAAGGGAAGAAACGTCAGCAGGTTCTGGAAGAGATTGCCCGGGGCGATGCGGCTGTGGTTGTGGGCACTCATGCCCTCTTTCAGGAAGACGTGCAATTCAAGAAGCTGGGTCTGGCCATTATCGATGAGCAACATCGTTTTGGTGTGCATCAGAGAATGGCGCTGCGAAAAAAGGGTGAGTTAAAAGGTGGGCAACCTCATCAGCTGATTATGACCGCAACGCCTATTCCCCGAACGCTGGCTATGAGTGCCTACGCTGATCTGGATTGTTCCGTTATCGATGAATTACCTCCGGGCAGAACACCGGTTAATACGGTCGTGATTGGCGATGACCGCCGTGATCAGGTGATAGAGCGACTGCGCTCAGCCTGTTTGGAGGGGCGTCAGGCCTATTGGGTCTGCACCTTGATTGAAGAATCAGAAGTCTTGCAGTGCCAGGCAGCTGAGGTGACGGCTGAACAGTTACGTGAGGCATTGCCTGAGCTTTCTATAGGACTGGTTCATGGTCGAATGAAAGCGGCTGAAAAGCTTGAAGTGATGGATGCTTTCAAATCCGGACACATGCATCTGTTGGTGGCCACTACAGTTATCGAAGTAGGAGTAGATGTACCCAATGCCAGCCTGATGATTATTGAAAACCCGGAGCGTCTGGGTCTGGCTCAATTGCATCAGCTAAGAGGTCGTGTCGGACGGGGCAGCATAGCGAGCCACTGTCTTCTGATGTATCACGCCCCGCTTTCGCAGCAAAGTAGAGAGCGTTTGCAAGTCATGCGTGACTCGAGCGATGGTTTTGTCATTGCTGAAAAAGACCTGGAATTACGTGGACCGGGTGAAGTACTCGGTACCCGACAGACCGGGCTTGCCCAGTTCAAGGTAGCCGATCTTGAACGGGATGCCATTTTGCTGGATCAGGTCAGGGATGCAGCCCAGAGTGTCTTGAAAGAAGCACCACAAAACGCAGAGCCATTGATCCTGCGCTGGCTGGGTCATGCTGAGAAGTACGCCAATGTCTGAAGCCAAGTGAAATCGGTGCTTATCATTTATAAAAAAAATTATGGTTTCACATTCCTTTCTTTGAATTTCTCGTGTGACTAATTTGCATTCAGGCAGAGATCGACTAGTCTCAGCCAGTGGCATTGACCTCAAGAGTATGTAATTAACTGTGAGGATTCTAGTCATGAATCTGTTAAGAGTCTCCTGCCTGAGCTTGGCTCTGGCCTTTTCTGTTCCCGCCGCCCTGGCCTCTCCTTTAGCGGCTCCTCTTGATCACGAGATTCCTCCTGATGCCAAGGTTCCTCCTGACGCCAAGGTTCCTCCTGATGCCAAGGTTCCTCCTGATGCCAAGGTTCCTCCTGATGCCAAGGTTCCTCCTGATGCCAAGGTTCCTCCTGATGCCAAGGTTCCTCCTGATGCCAAGGCTCCTCCGGATTCGAAGGTTACGAAAGAGTCGAGATACCAGTTTTCTTGTGGGGAGTCGAAAGGTATTTGCGGCGAGGAGTATTGTTTAAGTGATACGCCGTCACCTTTTGCACTCAAAATTGTCACACCGTTTAAAAAGATGTCTAGCACTGACAGTCACGAGTATGACTACAATTTGGCCAGTATGCTGCTGCGAGGCGATCAAGATGGTGAACTTGAACGCTTTTGCGTCGATGAGTCGCTGTTGAATAACCCCGAGGCGGGCTTCGGCATTGATCAGCTGGATGGAGAAAGCTTTTGGGGTATTATCAAACTGGAGCAACTGGCAACAGGACAGCTTTTCTACGTGCCGCTCGAAACATGGGATTTGGTCCTAACCGATAAGAGTGATGATAAGGCAGCTGTGAAGGAAGTGCGGTACAAGCTGGAGATAACAAATGCTGGACCCTATCTCCAAGATTCTTATGTCGAAACTCAGTATGGTCTTGCTGTCATGAACTGGATGCTGCTGAGTCGGCAGTTTAGCCAATACACTCAGGATTCCTTATTCTTTCGAACTGAATTGGATCATACCCTCCCTTCACTGGACCCCTATTTTTTGTCGAATGGCCCTGCGCTCGAACTTAATTTGACCTCCGACAATCGTTATGGGGTGGGTGTTGTCTACAATGCCGAGATTGTTGGTTTACTTGCTTTGCCTAATGGGGATGTAGTGGAGGATCTGAGATTAGAATCAAAAGCGATCCGCTTTCCCAGGTACGGGTTTAATAACTTCAGGATGAACAAGCGTGATCCTAGAGGCGTCAGTTTCGTTCCCTCTCCTGGTTCTCAATTAAAGGGGCGCTCAGGTCACTTTAAGGTGGTAGATCTTACGTTGATGCCGAAAAGGTGAAACAGTTTGTATGAATCGGGCTTGTGACGATTTCTGATGAGTAGCATGGCTATAAATGGGGAGACTCCCGTTTTGTGAGCTGGATTCAAGATCTCGTTTCTGATGATCGTTACTTTGCCCCTGCCTACCCAACGGCTGATGGCAATTGGCTGATGATTGAAAATTCAGGGCAGCCTCAGTGCCGGGAGATATCATGATCAAATGGTTTTTTCCGGCGCTGGTTGTCTTTTTGGCATTACAGGACTTCTGCACCGGACAAAAAGATTGTCATTGTGAAAATTGTTGCTGAAAATACCGGCATTGCTTTGGGTCTATTATTATTCGCTGTCTGATCCACTTCATCTCAATCTTTCTCCTGTTTTTGATTTTTTCTGGGTTGCAGTGGTGATGCCATTTTACTGGATCGGGTCAGGGAAGCGCCGGAGTGTATTGAAAGAAGCACCACAAATGCAGAGTCATTGATCCTGCGCTGCTGGATAATGCTGAAAGATACGCTGATGTCTGAAGCCTGGTCGTCACTGGTGATGGAGTTCAGCTAATATTCCAGACTCTGCCGTAACGATCTGGCTCATATGTTAACACTGAACTTGTCCAATATTTTCCTGAATCAGTCTGCTGAAAATAAGCTGGAGGTAATAGAGCTAGTCGGCCAGAAAATGGTTGAGGCCGGATATACCACTGAAGCTTACACGGTTGGTTTAAAAATGCGTGAAGCCATTTCCTCCACGTTCCTTGGAAATGGTATTGCTGTCCCCCATGGTACGCCGAACACTCGTGATGCTGTCATCAAAACCGGCGTGGTCATTCTCCAGTTTCCTCGCGGCGTTGACTGGGGTGACGGTGAAAAGGTCTTCATGGCTGTTGGCATAGCAGCCTGCTCCAATGAACATCTGCAGATTTTGAGAGGGCTGACACGAATGCTCGGTAACGACGAGCTATGCAGCACTCTGGCAAAAACAGAAAAACCCCAGGACGTTATTGATGCTATTAATTCTCCGCCCAGAGTGCCTGAGCTGATTTCTGAAGAACGGGTTCGTAGACGTGTTGATTCTAACTCTCCATTTGCATTGAAAGCTATGGCGTCAAGAGGGAGTGTCTGGCCTGCACCGGAAAAGGAAGTGCTTAGCCGGGCGTTCACTATTTTTAATCCGAATGGAATGCATGCCCGTCCTGGTAAGGTCTTTGTATCCACTATCAAGCCTTTTGAGTGCCGGATAGACGTAAGAAACCCTGATAAAAGTGGCGCATTTATTAACGGCAAAAGCCTGATGAAACTATTGAGTCTCGGGATTACCAGAGGCACCACCATAGAAGTCAAAGCCTCTGGTCCGGATGCTCAGGAAGCCATGGATGCACTGGAGCAGGCGATCAACGAAGGGCTGGCAGAATAATCGTGACCGTGGGCGCCTTGTATTTTTCAAAAAAACAAAAATTAACTTGCAAAAGGGCAGGTTAGGTATAGAATGAGAATCATTCTCATTGACAAGAAGAAAGGAGTCGCCTATCGAAACTAGACTTTTTGACCTGATTAACTGGTAAACAGCTACCAGTGACTCGCATATCCTCATCGTTTTGGCGGCTCGTCCCAAGCCGCCTTTTTTTATTCCCGTTCCGTGACTCTATCTGATACTAAAGCCCTGCTAATTTTATTTTTTTCATCCAATTTGGAAAAAATGAGGTATAACCTTCCTAAACCAGATAAGGATAGACTTAATGGATGTTCTGAGATACGAAATGCCACTGTTAAACGGAGATATTCAGTCTCTGGCTGAATATAAAGGCAAGGTAGTGTTGATTGTTAATACTGCAAGTCAGTGTGGTTTTACTCCTCAGTTCAAAGGATTGGAAGAACTGCACAAGAAGTATCAAGGGCAGGGGCTGGTGGTGTTGGGTTTTCCCTGTAACCAGTTTGGCAAACAGGAGCCCGGTGACAGTAGTGAAATCGGTGCTTTTTGTGAAAAAAATTATGGCGTCACATTTCCTGTCTTTGAAAAAGTAGAAGTGAATGGCGACGGTGCTGCTAATCTCTACAAGGATCTGAAGCAAGTAGCGCCCGGTTTAATGGGGACTAAAAATATTAAGTGGAACTTCACCAAGTTTCTTTTGAATCGTCAGGGTGAAGTGGTTGCGCGATATGCACCCACAACCAAGCCTCAGGAACTGGAGTCATCCATTAAAGATCTGCTTTCACAGGGTTGAGATAGCATTCGGAAGGTTCCGCAGTCCTTCCGGCAGACTAAGAATTTGACTGGGTTTGCCGACTCTACCGCTAATGACAGATGACTGTAAACCAGGAGACTGATAATGTCTGAGCTCGATTTAAATCCTCAAAGATCAGACAACTTTGAATATGCTGGATTTCTCGACCGATTCTGGGCAACGTTGATCGATACACTGGTTCTGATCATCATTACTCTACCGCTTGCCATGATGATTGACGGTAACCAGATGACAATGAAAGATTCAAAGCAGCTCCTGGATCCGGTCGATATCATGATCAACTGGTTATTTCCGGCGATGGCGGTTGTCTTGTTCTGGCATTACAAGAGCGCTACACCGGGCAAAATGCTTATTACCATGAAAGTCGTTGATGAAAAGACCGGCCTTGCTCCAAGCCTGTCTCAGTCTATCATTCGCTACCTGGCTTACTTTATCTCAATTTTACCCCTGTTTTTGGGTTTTTTCTGGATCGTAGTGGATAAAAAAAGGCAAGGATGGCATGACAAAATTGCCGGCACTGTTGTCATAAAATTCAGGAAATAAACCATTGCATTCAGAAAGCCTGTAGCTGATGCTTCTGAGCGAGTTAAGAGAATGAACGACAGGATTCTGATTCTATCATTGACAACAATCGAACGGGTCAGGAACCGTCATTTTCAAGACTATCTGGTCGTTGTCTTCTGCCAGTCTCTTCTTTAGAATTCACGTAATGTTTCTCCCTGAAAATTAACTCTTTGCCTCTGTTTATCAAACAGAGCAGTGTTCCTTTTATTGGGCATAGAGCTATTTAAAACGGTTTTCTATCCGACAAACCCATTTCGGCTCGTATAATTAAAAACTAATCTTTCGCCACCCACCTGCCTGTTTGAATCGGAGGCAATGTTGTTCGATCTTAAAGCTAGTAAGGTAGCTACCATGAAAAATGACCTGTTGTCAGGTCTGACGGTAGCACTGGCATTGGTGCCCGAAGCGGTAGCTTTTGCATTTGTTGCGGGTGTTGAACCACTAGTGGGTCTCTACGCTGCGTTTATGGTAGGTCTTATCACAGCTGCAATCGGTGGTCGTCCGGGCATGATTTCTGGTGCTACTGGTGCACTGGCTGTGGTTATGGTCAGTCTGGTGGCCGACCACGGTGTTCAGTATCTCTTTGCAACCGTTGTACTGATGGGGATTATTCAGGTTCTGGCAGGGGCGTTGAAGCTGGGTAAATTTATTCGCATGGTGCCCCACCCGGTGATGCTGGGCTTTGTTAACGGCCTGGCGATCGTTATTTTCCTGGCTCAGCTGGGTCAATTTGGTGTAGAGGGTGCGACAGGCTGGTTGTCTGGAACCTTCATGGAAGGCAGTGTTATCGATATAGCCTGGATGCAGGGAAGTGAGCTCGGCATGATGCTGGGACTGGTGGCTTTGACCATGGCCATTATTCACTTTTTGCCTAAACTGACGACGGCGATTCCTTCTTCTCTGGCAGCCATTCTTGTGGTTTCGCTGCTGGTCATTGGCCTTGATCTTGATACCCGAACCGTAGGTGATGTAGCAGGCATTGCCGGTGGATTACCTGAATTCAGTATTCCCATGGTGCCATTGAGCATGGAGACTTTTCTGATTATTCTGCCCTACTCTCTGATCCTGGCGGCCATTGGTTTGATTGAATCTCTCTTAACCCTGCGTATGGTGGACGAGATTACTGAAACTCATGGCAGCTCGAACCGTGAATGCATGGGTCAGGGCGCAGCCAATATTGTGACCGGCTTTTTTGGCGGTATGGGCGGCTGTGCCATGATTGGCCAGAGTATGATCAATGTTAACTCCGGGGGGCGTGGACGCTTGTCGGGTATTTCTGCAGCGTTGTTCCTGCTGGCATTCATACTGGTGGCTTCCTCTCTGATTGAGCGAATCCCTGTTGCAGCCCTGATCGGTGTCATGTTCATTGTAGTGATTGGCACGTTTGAATGGAGTAGCTTTCGCATCATGCGCAAGGTGCCCGGCGGCGATGCCTTTGTTCTGGTGCTGGTATCGGTCGTGACGGTTCTGACCGATTTGGCTGTCGCAGTCATTATCGGTGTCATTGTTTCTGCCCTGATCTTCGCCTGGGAACACGCCAAGCACATTCGGATTGAGAAGAAAGAAGACCGTGAAGGCTCCAGTGTTTACAAAGTGCATGGACCTTTGTTCTTTGGCTCCACCACTCACTTTCTGGAACAGTTCTCACCAAAAGTCGACAACAATGATGTAGTGATCGATTTTGCCGATTCCCGAGTGTGCGATCACTCCGGACTGGAAGCCATTGATACCCTCGCAGAGCGTTATACCAAGGCAGGCAGAACTCTGCACCTGCTGCACCTGAGTCAGGATTGTCAGAAACTTCTGAAGAAAGCAGGCAACATGGTAGAAGTGAATGTCATTGAAGATCCAAAGTATTTTGTGGCCACCAATGCGTGATTGTTAAGCTGGTTTTTGATTCATCCTGAGAAAGTCGGCCCAGTTGCCGGTTTCTTACCTCTGGCAGAAGGGTAAAATAGCTGCGGCAAAAATAATCTTCTTAAGCATTAAGGGATAATACGTGAGTGCTTTGTCGCATGTTGAACCCCACATAAAATTCTGTATAGTTCGCCTCCTCGAACGGAGCAGGTCGCCACAGCAGCAGAACTGAATCGCCTGATAAAAAGTCAGGTTGACAACATCGGCTGACACGGTAGAATGCGCCGCCGCTGAGCAGGAAAAACAACACTGATTAATCATAAGTGTTTGTCAGTTTAGCGGGTTGGAAAGCCGCTTTGACTTCTTGGCAAAGACAAGGCTTGACAACAAAAACGGTCGCGGTAAGATAGCGGCCTCGCTGAACAGCGCTGACCGCTGAATCAGCCGGTTAAAACCTTCTTGTTTTAATCCAGTTCTTTAACAAATTATCAGACAATTCGTGTGGGCGCTTGTGCGAATAGCATCGGTCAACAGAGCTTTGCTCTGAAATGATTTAAATGCTGATCAAGCAAGCGAACATACCTGTAATTCATGTACGTTTAATTGCAAATGATTGAGCAGCGGACTGTTTTCGGACAGGAAGCAAAACGATTTAAACTGAAGAGTTTGATCATGGCTCAGATTGAACGCTGGCGGCAGGCCTAACACATGCAAGTCGAGCGGTAACAGAACTAGCTTGCTAGTTGCTGACGAGCGGCGGACGGGTGCGTAACACGTAGGAATCTGCCCGGTAGTGGGGGATAGCCCGGAGAAATCCGGATTAATACCGCATACGCCCTAAGGGGGAAAGCAGGGGACCCGTTTCTTTTATGAGGAGCGAACCTTGCGCTATCGGATGAGCCTGCGTCGGATTAGCTGGTTGGTGGGGTAAAGGCCTACCAAGGCGACGATCCGTAGCTGGTCTGAGAGGATGATCAGCCACACTGGGACTGAGACACGGCCCAGACTCCTACGGGAGGCAGCAGTGGGGAATATTGCACAATGGGCGCAAGCCTGATGCAGCCATGCCGCGTGTGTGAAGAAGGCCCTAGGGTTGTAAAGCACTTTCAGCGAGGAGGAAAGGTTC